>NC_013406.1:6485000-7121665 GCF_000024685.1 Paenibacillus sp. Y412MC10 | reverse complement strand
TTATAGCTTCATTCACATATTCACAACCAAAAGTAATATCATCATAGCAAAAGAAGGCCTTATTTTCAATGTATGTCGCTAATTTATCCACAAATTCAATACGTTGTGCATAATTATTATTCACACCACTATATATTGTTTATAATCTGTTCGGCATTCGACATCATTGGCCTCAAAGCGCGAAAAATTATTCACAGCTTGTCCGATTGGCAAGCAGAATTTTCTTCTCTCACCATCTGTTCATAACTTCTGGTTGAATGTTCTAGCAGCCGCACAATCGACCAAAGGTGAAAAATGGCTGTGGATAGTCATCCAAAGTCCTCAAACGGAATCTCCGAGTTTCCTTTCGAGGGCTTTTTTTGTGACTCAACTTAATAATGGCTCTCTAGTCGATCTCAAATGATAGATTCAGAACCCTTATGGCGGCGAATGGTCGGCGACCCCAAGAATGACTCGGACGGCACCTGCGCCGTTTGAGCAGAAGTCTAAAAACATCTGGTTATAGGCTGTTCCATTGCAACCTTCTTTGCGAACGACCGTACTATAAGGAAAAATGGAGCGGGGGAACCACGGATGCGGACCGAAGGGAAGGGCTTGAGCTGGAGAAAAATAGGGATGCTGCTTGCACTGGCCGCCCTATTGGTTCTGATCGCGGTATGGGCTCAGAGCTATTATTCGAAGAAAGTGTTTCATATGGAAGACATTAAGTACGCGAAATATGCCGATTCGGGAAACTGGACCATCGAGTACAGAGGATCATTTGGCCGCGGGGAGCCGGTCTATGTCCATGCCGATGAAGAGGGGAAAAGGGTTGAGATTGCCGGCGAAATATATGAAATACGGGCATATGGTAACGGATCGGGACATTCGGCGTCATATGAAGTGATCTATCCTGACGGGAAAGTCTACCGCGTGGAACCGTTTGGAGACCGGAGCTTTCTTGCATACGACGAGAAGGGGGAGATGGTGATACCCGGCATGAGGTTCATGGACGGCAGCGGCCAAGTTTATCGATCCGATCCGGATGAGCCCCGCTATTTCCCCACGGAGCTGGCCAAGGCTGCTGACGAGCGGTTTCATGACCCGAATGGCAGCATAGGATTCTTTTTGTTGGCGCTCGGGATAGGGATCATGAACTGGTGCTTCTTCAGATATGAGCCTTTCCAGCGGTTTATGTTTCATATTTCGCCATCAAATTGGATGTATGATAATCCGGAGCCCAGCGATTTCTACTTCTTTATGTGCAAGGCAGGGGGGATTTTCGGTATGGGATTCTCATTGTGGATATTTTTTGCTCATGCATTATGACAAAAAAAGCCCGTTTTCGTCATGGATCGGATCCAGCGAAAACGGGCTTTTCTTTAAGATATACGAATGTTTAGAACTTCGAAGCATCGCCTACCTGACTATTATCGAAGAAAACCACATCGGATGCCTGCTGTTTTCTGAGAAGGTACGTCGAACGGTGTTTTTCTTACTATAGTAAGCTTACGCGTTCTCGAATCGGCGCTGGAATTCGGTAATGGCCTCATAATCTTCCTCCAGCTTCCGGGAAATGCGTATAAAAATCGGCAGAAGCGCTTTATAAATATCGGCGCTTTCTTTCACGGGCTGGTGTTCATGGGTGCCGCCGACCATCGTCTCGACGATATCGAGCGACTCCACTCTGCCTGTGGCATACAGTCCAAGGACCACTGCGCCAAGGCAAGAGCTCTCGTAGCTTTCCGGCACGATCACCTGCTGGTCAAAAATATCCGCCATCATCTGACGCCAGATCGGTGAACGGGCGAAACCGCCTGTGGCATGAATTTTGGCCGGCCGGCCGATTTGTTCCTCCATCGCCAGCAGAACGGTATACATATTAAAGATCACGCCCTCCAGCACGGAGCGGATCATATGCTCTTTTTTATGATTGAGCGTTAAACCAAAGAACGAGCCGCGGGCATTCGGATCCCATAATGGCGCGCGTTCTCCCGTCAGGTACGGGTGAAATAGGAGTCCGTTCGAGCCGGGCGGAATACGGTCCGCGATTTTGGTCAGCACATCATAGGGATTGATGCCCAGACGCTTGGCCGTTTCGATCTCGGAGGCGGCAAATTCATCGCGAACCCAGCGGAAAATCATGCCCCCGTTATTGACCGCGCCTCCGATGACCCAATGCTTCTCCGTCAATGCATAGCAGAAAATACGTCCTTTCGGATCGGTCATCGGCTTGTCGACGACCGTACGGATGGCGCCGCTCGTACCGATCGTGGCTGCAACGACGCCCGGCTGGATGGCGTTCACGCCCAGGTTCGACAGAACTCCGTCGGCAGCGCCGAGCACGAACGGCGTGGAGACGGAGAGCCCCATGGCTGCAGCATACTCGCTTTTTAAGCCCTCCATGATATGTGTAGTAGGGACGATGGTCGACAAATGGTCCTCGGTGATGCCGGCGAGCTCCAGCGCCTGCGGATCCCATGCCAACGCCTCGAGGTTCATCATCCCGGTGCTGGAAGCAATGGAATGGTCAACGACATATTGGCCGAACAGCTTGAAATAAACGTATTCTTTGATCGAAATGAATTTAGCTGCTTGCGAAAAGAGGGAGGGCAGCTCATGCCGCATCCACATCAGTTTGGTTACGGGTGACATGGGATGTATCGGAGTTCCGGTTCTAAGGTACAGCTCCATGCCGCCAAGTTCCTTTTTGAGCTTCGCCGACCAGGCTGCACTGCGGTTATCCGCCCAGGTAATGCAGCGGGTAAGCGGGGTGCCTTGGCTGTCCACGGCAATGACGCTGTGCATGGCTGCGCTAAAGGATACGAACAGCACTTGAGCCGGATCGATCCCGCTCTGCGTCATGACGCCTTGAACCGAGGCGATGACGGTTTGAAAGATTTGTTCCGGGTCTTGTTCGGCCGTAGAGGGAGTCGGTGTAAGCAGCGGATATTCGCCGCCGGCCTTGGCAACGACCTCACCGTTCTCCTTGAAAAGGACCGCTTTGGTGCTTGTTGTTCCGATATCGACGCCCATCATATAGTTATGTGTACTCAAGAGACCTACCTTCTTTCTACGTAAGGGCACCCGGCAGCTGCTTAAAAAACAGCGCTTCGGGAGCCCTCATGTGTCTTATTGCTTCATTATACAATTACATTCAGAACCAGAGCCAACACGAGCCCGGTTACGGACAGAATCGTTTCCAGCACGGTCCAGGATTTTAGCGTCTGGGCTACGGTCATATTAAAGAATTCTTTTACCATCCAGAAGCCTGCGTCGTTCACGTGGGACAGTACGATGGAGCCTGCTCCGGTAGCGAGCACCACTAGCTCCACATTGGCGCCCGGCGTCATCGCAAGCACGGGAGCAACGATTCCAGCGGCGGTTGTCATGGCTACGGTTGCAGAACCGGTTGCGATGCGAATGAGCGCCGCGACAAGCCATGCGAACAGAATCACGTTGATATTGGCGCCGGTTGCAATTTCGGCGATGGCATTGCCGACGCCGCTGTTGATCAGAACCTGCTTGAAAGCGCCGCCTGCACCGATGATCAGAATAATCGTGGCGATCGGAGCGAGGCATTCGCTGGTGAAGCGGGAAAGATCATGTTTATTAAAGCCGCGGGCGAATCCAAGCGAGAAGAAGGAGAAGACCGCAGCAATGAGCAGGGCAATGATTTCATGACCGATAAATTTGCAGAACACGGAAATGAAGCTGGTGGACTCCGGATCGATAATGTCGGCCGCGGATCCGATAAGCATCAGAATGACCGGCAGCAGGATCGTAAACAAGGTGATGCCGAAGCCTGGCAAGCCTCGTTCCGCTTTGCTTGAAAACTGCTCGGCCAGCTCTTCGGGCGGTTCGGTTCGAATCCGTTTGCCGATAAATTTACCGAACACCGGACCGGCGAGTATCGCTGCAGGAATTCCGACCAGGAACGAATAGAGAATGGTCATGCCAAGGTCCGCATCATAAGCTTCAATGGCAATCATCGGGGCGGGATGCGGAGGCACCAGCCCGTGAACGGTAGACAATCCGGCCAGAATCGGAATGCCGATGTGCAGCAGGGACATTTTCGTTTTGCGTGCAACCGTGAACACAATAGGAATCAGCAGGATGACGCCAACCTCGAAAAATACGGGAATACCGACAATAAAGCCGACGATCATCATCGCCCAGTGGACGCGCTTCTCGCCGAAGCGGTCCACGAGGGTGGTGGCGATTTGTTCGGCACCGCCGGATTCGGCCATCATTTTTCCCAACATGGTACCGAGGGCGATAACGATCGCAATCGTTCCGAGCGTTCCGCCAAGACCGCCGGTTATCGAAGTAATCACATCCGCAGGCTGCATGCCCGTCAATAGACCGAGGATCAGTGCGGAGATCAGTAAGGTAACGAAAGGATTCCATTTATATTTGGAAATCAGCACGATCAGGAAGACGATCGTCAGCAGTGTCCAGATCATTAAGGTAGCGTTATGACTGAGACCGAATAGTGAATTCATATCTTGCTTCCTCCTATAGATTACCCATTTGAATTGGGAAATGGTTAATATCATCGGGCTGTTCTGCGGTAGTATACCCAAAACAAAAGCGAATTCTATTGTATACTTGTCGACAACTTAGAGCGTACACATGTAATGTCAGTGCGGAGGAAGGGAGGATTATATTAACCCTCCGGAAAACTAAGATGAAGCGTCTGACGGGAATCATCGAAGTAATGCTGAACCGCCGTTTGGATCCGTGCCGGATCCAGGGATTCCATCTCCGCAATAAGCTGAAGATGCTTGTCCATGACATAGCGAACCTTGGCGCCCCCGCCACCGAATACCTGCCGCGTCGTAATGAGCATCACCGTGATCACGATGGGGCGAATGCTCTTCCACAGATGAAGAATTCGTTTATGGTTCGCTTCCGTTATAATCCGTTCATGAAAAGCCAAATCCTGATAGGAGAATTCCACCGGATCCTGATGTTTGGCGGCAAGCTCCATCCGATCGACGATTTGCTTTAAATGCTGGATCAGTTCCGGCTGCGGATTCGCAAACACATGTCCTTGCACAAAGCTCTCGATAAGAAAACGGACATCGTATAATTCCTCGACTTCCTTGAGCGATAAGCCCATGACGACGGCTCCCATGCGCTCCAATTGAATCAACCCTTCGCTGGACAGCGTTTTCATCGCTTCCCGCACAGGGGATCGGCTCGTGCCGAATTCACCCGCGATCCGGTTCTCGGATAGGATTTCTCCGCGCTTGATGGTGCCGCTGATAATCTGCAATCTCAGTTCGCTGGCAATGGCCTCTCCGAGAGAGGCTCCCTGAAGCCACGTTGAGGGAAATTTCATAGCATAATTCTCCAATCCAGTACTGATTCTTGAAGTTCTCCAGTGATCATCATACCACAAGGAATGAAAGGGGGACCATGCCCAGCCTGGTAATAATGCCTGCAGGGAACATGCCCTAAAGAAACAGCAGGGTGCATGAAAGAGAATATATGTTATTCCGATTTCTCAACGGCATGGCCGCCGAATTCATTGCGAAGCGCGGCAACGACTTTGCCGTGGAACGTATCTTGATCAAGGGAGCGATAGCGCATGAACAGCGACATGGCGATGACCGGCGCGCTGGCTTGAACCTCGAGTGCCGTTTCCACCGTCCATTTGCCTTCGCCGGATGATTTCATCACGCCTTTAATGCCTTCGAGCTTCGGATCCTTGGAAAAAGCGTTTTGCGTCAGTTCCATGAGCCAGCTGCGAATGACGGAGCCCTTCGACCATACCCGCGCAACATCCTCATAGTTAAAATCAAACGCGCTCTTTTCCAACACTTCAAAACCTTCCGCAATGGACTGCATCATGCCGTATTCGATGCCGTTATGGACCATCTTCAGAAAATGGCCGCTGCCGCTTTCACCGGCATACAAGTAACCATTCTCGACAGCCATATCCTTAAACAAGGGCTCGATGCCGCTAAATACGTCGCGGTTGCCCCCAATCATGAAGCAGCCTCCATTATGCGCGCCTTCCATGCCGCCGGAAGTGCCGGCATCGAAATAATGAATGCCCTGCTCCGCCAGGCGTGCTGCACGGGCGATGGAATCTTTATAATGCGAATTGCCGCCGTCAATCAAAATATCGCCGGACTCGAGCAGGGGCGTAAGCGATTCGATGACCGAATCCACGACCTTACCGGCCGGCACCATCATCCAAACGATGCGTGGTTTATCCAGTTTGGCTACGAGCAATTCGGTGGATGCCGCAGCTTCCGCGCCGCACTCGGCGGCTTGAGCGACCAGTTCCGTATTTAAGTCGTAAGCTACGACCTGATGCTGATGGTGAATCAGATTCTGAACCAGGTTGAGACCCATTTTCCCCAGACCGATCATGCCTATTTTCATAAAACAATGCAGCTCCTTCTTAGGTGTATACTTGTATACAACTTAAATTCAATTTTTATACTACTCTTTTATGGCTCTGGTGTAAACATGGGGGATTAAGAGGGCTGGAGGGCGTGATGTTGACCTAAAAGGGACCATCCACAACGTGTTCAAATAGGTTATCCCCATGTGGATAATTCAAAACTAGCAATAATGACTACTTGTGGAAAACTTATGAGCTGATCGAAGTCAAGTTTGGTTTGACTTTTGGGCCCGAACGTGATTAAATGTATAAAGGCATTTTCTGTGAAGATGAGAACATTATCCGCTAGCCAATAGCGGTCTGTTTACAAGAGATACGTCCATAGACGTCGGTTCAACAAATCGCGGTCTATTCTTCCGTGAAAGTGCGTCGATTGACGTTTTGATCTTAAAATATGGGTAAGCGATATTCCTGTAAGGGGGTGCATTAATTCATGAGACCGACTTTCAAACCGAATGTAAGCAAACGCAAAAAGGTACACGGCTTCCGTAAAAGAATGAGCACGAAGAACGGACGCAAAGTATTGGCTAACCGCCGTCAAAAAGGCAGAAAAGTACTGAGCGCTTAATATTGTGCCACGAAGACCACCGAGGTGGTCTTTTTTTCGTAATATCTGCTGCGGTGTGAGGAGTTTCCTTTGAAACCGGCAGAATATAAGCTACATTGAGTGGTAAAGGTTCGCAATCGGGTGTTTAGCGCGGTTTTGGCATGCCTATACTATTATAATAGTAGGGATGTCACAGCAGCGCAGGATGTAATGAACTTGATTAACGGCAGGGCGGTAGAAACTTGTGCATAGAAAACTTCGTTTACGGAACCGCGCTGATTTCAGCCGGGTATATCGACACGGAAAGTCCTTCGCCAATCATCAATTTGTTGTCTATTGGTCGCGCAAAAAAGAGGTAGAGCAGTTTCGCGTCGGCGTTTCGTGCAGCAAAAAGATCGGCAATGCGGTTGTCCGCAACCGGATGAGACGGCTGGTTAAAGAGATTGTCAGGCACCATCAGCACCAGATTATCGAGCATATCGACCTGATCTTTATCGTTCGAAAGGGAGCGCTCGACAAGTCCTATCAGGAGCTGGAGAAAAGCGTGCTTCATGTATTGAGGAAATCGTCCCTTTTGAAAGCGAAGAGGGGCTGAACCATGTGTTTATTTGTCCATATAAATATGTTATGATTTACCGTGGAATGGAATGGCGAAGAGAGGGGTTTTGAAGTGTCGTTCATGAAGACAAGACGAGGAAAATGGTTCCTCCTCACCGCTGTAATACTCGCAGTGGCCGTTATATCAGGTTGTGCGCCTGGAGCTGACCAAACGCGTACCATTGAAGACTTGAAAAATGGAGGCTTTTGGCAGAGCAACGTTGTTTATTACTTTACATGGGCACTTGATACGTTTGCGACATGGTTTAACGGCGAATACGGATTGTCCGTACTCGTGATGGTGCTTATCGTCCGTACCTTGATTTTACCGCTGACTCTGAAACAGGTCAGAAGCTCGAAGGCAATGCAGGCCATCCAGCCTGAAATTCAGAAAATTCGCGAGAAATATAAAGATCAGCCTGAAAAAGTTCAAATGGAAACGATGAAGCTCTTCCAGGAGAATAAGGTTAATCCGATGGCGGGATGTTTGCCGCTGATCGTACAAATGCCGATATTTATCGCACTCTATCATTCGATTTACTATAACAATCTCCTTCGTGATCACGAATTCCTGTGGCTGCAATTGGGTCAACCGGACAAGCTGTTTATTTTGCCGGTGCTTGCGGCTGCAACCACTTATTTCCAAACGAAAATGATGATGAAGATGAACCCGTCTCCGCAAATGGGGATGATGCAGTTCATGCTGTTCGTTTATCCGATTCTGATCTTTGTAATGTCCTTCCAGTTCCCATCCGCACTTCCGTTGTACTGGTTCTACAGTAACCTCTACACGATCGTGCAGAACTACTTCTTGTACCGAAACAATGACAAGGCTGCAGTCGTGGCAAGCGTTGCCAGCGCAACCGAAGGTCATAAGAGCAACAAGAGCGGTAACAAGGGCGGGAAGAAGAGTGGCAGCAAAGGCGGGAAAAAAGGTTCGAAGGGAGCCAAGAAGTCGAGATGAGTAAAATCGTCGCAACAGGAAAAACCATTGAAGATGCTGTCGCACAAGGGCTGGCCCGCTTGGGTGTAAGTCAAGACCGTGTATCGGTTGAAGTATTGAGTCAGCCATCAAGAGGATTCCTGGGCCTGTTCGGGGTCAAGGAAGCGAAAGTCGAACTAACGCTCCTGCCTGACGGTGCCGGCGGCGAACCATCTGTGAAGGAAGTTTCTCCTTCGGGTACGCAAGCTGTTCCGGCCAAAACGGTTCAGGTCTCTCATGCCTCCGTGGCGACGCAGGCAGCGCCTGCGGGCACCGCGATTGCCGAGAGCCCCGGGACAGCTTCCCTTGAAGGCAAGGACCCTTACCAGGAAGCCATCGCCTTTCTTATCGAAACTGGACAAGCCATGGGGCTTGATATCTCCGTTGAGATGGAGAAGGGAAAAGACTTTACGACGCTTCAAATTTCCGGAGCCGGACTCGGACTGATGATCGGCCGCCGGGGCCAGACGTTGGATGCACTTCAGTATTTGGCGAATATCGTAGCGAATCGGTACTCCGATAGTTATCTGCGCATCGTACTGGATGCCGAGAACTTCCGCGACCGCCGCAAGAAGACGCTGGAGGATCTGGCCGATCGATTGGCGGGACGGGTTCTGAAGACCCGCAAAGAGATTGTGCTAGAGCCTATGCCTGCTGCGGAGCGGAAGGTGATTCACGCCAAGCTTCAGTCCCATGGAGCCGTGAAGACGTACAGCAAGGGCGAAGAGCCGAACCGGCGGGTTGTCATCACGCCCAAGTCGTCCTAAATGAGTTGAAGAGCCTATATAAACAATGACTCCTTAAGCTTCAAGAGGGAGTCATTGTTTTTTAGAGAGACCTATACGCAAGACTTCCGCAGGAGGTTTTTGTTTAAGATGATAGATCAAGCAGCGGGGGAGTACACCGTTTGAGGTGTAATCCCGAGGTTTTTTAAATAGAAAGAGGTGAAGGAAACGATGTTTAGCGATACGATTGCAGCCATTTCTACGGCAGTCGGTGAAGGCGGCATCGCGATTATTCGCGTCAGCGGGCCGGACTCCGTTCGGGAAGTGGAGCGTATATTCAAAAGTAAAAACAAGCTAACGCAGGAGGAGTCCCATACCGTTCATTATGGTCATATTGTGGATCCGAAAACGGGGGAAAACCTTGAAGAGGTGCTCGTGACCGTAATGCGTGCCCCTCGTTCGTTCACGACCGAGGATGTCGTGGAGATCAGCGCCCATGGCGGCGTCATCTCCGTGAAGCGGGTCATGGACCTGCTGCTTCAATTAAACATCCGTTTGGCAGAGCCCGGAGAATTTACGAAGCGGGCCTTCTTAAATGGCCGGATAGATTTGTCTCAGGCCGAAGCCGTTATGGACCTGATCCGTTCGAAATCGGACCGTGCCTTCTCCGTTGCCCTCAAGCAGGTCGAAGGTACGTTATCCCGCAAAATCAACGAGCTGCGCCATACCCTGGTCGAAACGCTGGCCCATATCGAAGTGAATATCGATTATCCAGAGCATGACGTGGAGTCGCTCACCTCGGAATTCATTAAAGAGAAAAGCAAACTGGTGATGGGGGAAATCGATAAACTGCTCAAGACCGCGCAAGAAGGGAAAATTCTGCGGGAAGGGATTACGACTGCCATTGTCGGACGTCCTAACGTGGGCAAATCCTCGCTTCTGAACACGCTAGCCCAGGATAATCGGGCGATTGTCACGGACATACCGGGCACGACTCGCGATGTGATCGAGGAATTTGTCACCATTAACAACATTCCGTTGAAGCTGCTGGATACCGCAGGCATTCGGGAGACGATGGATGTGGTGGAGCAGATCGGCGTGGAACGATCCAAGCATGCGGTAAACGAGGCGGATCTCATTCTGCTCGTGCTGAATGCCAGCGAGCCGCTTCATCAGGATGAATTGGAATTGATGGAACAAATACGCGGTAGACAATGCATTGTCATTATGAATAAAATGGACTTACCGTCTAATCTCGATCTGGACATTCTCCATCGGTATTATCCCGATGAATTGATCGTTCCGATGTCGGTGAAGGCGCAGGAGGGGATTGACCGGCTGGAAGAGGCCATATCGAACCTGTTCTTCAGCGGCCAGATTGAAGGCGGGGATTTGACTTATGTGAGCAACGTGCGGCATATCGCCTTGTTGAAGAAATCCAAGCAGTCCCTGCAGGATGCCTACGACGCGGCCGAACAGCTCATTCCGATCGATATGATTCAAATCGATGTGAGAATGGCCTGGGAACAGTTAAGCGAGATCCTGGGCGAAGCGGTTGGCGATTCGCTCATCGATCAAATTTTTTCACAGTTTTGCTTGGGTAAATAAGCTCCAGGGCTTACTATATAGAGTAGGAACAGCTCAACAATTTCAGGGATATCCGAGGTGGATGCCCCTTGATAACGTATATAACACAATAAGAACAGGAGGGTGAGCTATGAGTTATATGGGTGGCACTTATGACGTGATTGTAGTCGGTGCGGGCCATGCCGGTTGCGAGGCTGCACTGGCGTCCGCGCGTATGGGTGCTGAAACGTTGATGGTTACCATCAACCTGGATATGGTTGCTTTTATGCCTTGTAACCCGTCCATAGGAGGTCCTGCCAAAGGACATGTCGTACGCGAAATCGACGCGCTGGGCGGAGAAATGGGCCGCAATATCGATAAAACCTTCATTCAAATGCGCATGTTGAATACGGGTAAAGGCCCGGCCGTCCACGCGCTGCGCGCTCAAGCGGACAAGTTTTCTTATCAGCATACGATGAAAGAAACGATGGAGAAGGAAGAGAAGCTTACCCTTCGTCAGGGTATGGTGGATCAGCTCATCGTGGAGGATGGCGTGTGCGTGGGAATCGTGACGCAGACGGGTACGGAATATCGCGCGAAGGCCGTTGTGCTGACAACGGGTACGTATTTGCGCGGTAAAGTCATTATGGGCGAACTCATGTATGAGAGCGGTCCGAACAATCAACAGCCTTCGGTCAAACTTGCGCATAACCTGCGCGAGCTTGGGTTCGACCTTGTTCGCTTCAAAACAGGTACGCCGCCGCGGGTGCATAAGGATACGATTGATTTCTCCAAGACCGAAATTCAGCCTGGGGACGAGAAGCCTAAGTTCTTCTCTTACGAAACGAAATCCTCCGACAATGAGCAGCTTCCTTGCTGGTTGACGTATACGTCGGTGGATACGCATAAGATCATCAATGACAACCTTCATCGCGCGCCGATGTTCTCTGGCGTTATAGAAGGAACGGGTCCGCGTTATTGCCCGTCCATCGAGGACAAGATCGTTCGTTTTGCCGACAAGCCGAAACATCAGATTTTCCTGGAGCCTGAAGGTAAAAATACAAAAGAATACTATGTGCAAGGCCTATCCACCAGCATGCCTGAGGATGTTCAGCTTGCGGTGCTTCGTTCCATTCCCGGAATGGAGAAGGTAGAAATGATGCGTAACGGTTATGCGATTGAGTATGATGCCATGGTGCCAACGCAGCTGTGGCCTTCTCTGGAAACCAAGAAGCTGCCGGGCCTGTTCACGGCAGGTCAGATCAATGGCACCTCGGGATATGAAGAGGCGGCAGGCCAAGGTATTATGGCAGGGATCAATGCGGCTCGTAAAGTGCAGGGGAAAGAGCCAGTCATTCTGGATCGCTCCCAGGGTTATATTGGAGTGCTGATCGATGATCTGGTGACTAAAGGGACGAATGAGCCGTATCGTTTGCTCACCTCCCGTGCAGAATACCGTCTGCTGCTCCGTCATGACAATGCCGATCTGCGCCTTACCGAAATCGGTCATGACATCGGACTGATCTCGGAAGAACGTTATGCCAAATTCGTGCTGAAGAAGCAGCTCGTTGAGCAGGAGATCGAACGTCTTCGTCAAACGAAGGTGAAACCGGTTGAGGTGAATGCGATGCTGGAAGCCGCCGGGTCAGCACCGATCGTGGACGGAAGCAATATGCTGACCATTTTGCGTCGTCCGGAGATTACGTTTGCCATGGTGGAGTCACTCTCGCCGTCTCCTTACGAGCTGGATGAGGAAATGAAGGAGCAAGTCGAAATTCAAATCAAATATGCGGGTTATATTGAGAAACAGCTGGGACATGTGGAAAAGCTGCAGAAGATGGAGAAGAAACGCATTCCGGAGGATATCGTTTACGACGAGATCAACGGACTGGCCATGGAGGCTCGGCAGAAGCTGAACAAGATCCGCCCGATTTCCATCGGCCAGGCATCGCGCATTGCCGGCGTAACGCCAGCGGATATTTCGATACTTCTCGTTTACCTGGAGCATTATAACCGGGTAACCGCAGCGAAAGGATAAGGAATGGACGACATTCAGAAAGCTTTTGTTGACCGGCTCGGCGAGCACGGGATCACGATTGACGAGAAACAGCTTCATCAGTTTGAGATGTATTACGAAGTGCTGGTGGAATGGAATGAGAAAATGAATTTAACCGGGATAACCGAACGGGAGCAGGTTTATACGAAGCATTTTTATGATTCGATTACGCTTGCCTTTTATGTGGATATGAACAAGATCGGCAATCTGGCGGATATCGGATCAGGTGCCGGCTTCCCGGGAATTCCGTTAAAAATCTGCTTTCCCCATCTCAAGCTGACGATTGTAGATTCGCTGAATAAACGGATTACGTTTCTGAAGCATGTTGCGGATACCCTCGGGCTGTCCGGGATTGAGCTGATCCATGGGCGAGCGGAAGAGGTTGCCCGCAAACATGGGTACCGTGACGGGTTCGACCTGGTCACGGCAAGAGCGGTAGCTCGAATGGCTGTATTGAATGAGTTCTGCCTGCCTTTCACGAAGGTAGGGGGACAATTTGCGGCGATGAAGGGCAGTGACCCTACGGATGAGGTGAAGGAGGCGGCTCGCAGTTTGAAAGAGCTGAGAGGGGCGTTGAACAAGGTTCATTCGTTCTCTTTGCCTGTAGAGGAATCTGGCCGTCATATCGTGGTGATCGATAAAAAGGGAGCCACGCCTTCCAAGTACCCCCGTAAAGCGGGTACGGCCAGCAAAACGCCGATCGTGTAAGCAAAAGCGACTTCGGAAATGAGATACGAACGGATTTAGGGGAGAACTCTTATAAGAGTTCTCCTCTTTTTTATTTACTGTATTATTGATTAAGAGAGGGCATGTTAGTGAACTTGATGCATTCATTCATCCTTATATGGAGTATATCGTGAGGCTCTCAATTAATTCCGGGTGTTTAGTTGGCTAGCCATCGTCTTGAATGATAGGAAGTGTCATTCGTTGGATAGCGAAAGGCTGAGTTCGGAAATGTGTTGTTTCTAAAACAGTTGTAACACATTGGCTACTAAACTTTTGTCCCTTGGATATATCTGTTAAGCTTTGAATGTTTCACGTGAAACATTTCAAATGTTTGAGGTGCGCTGAATAAATGATATCTATGGTAGGATTATATTTCCTGCTAGAGTTGTGATCTGCGCCAAGATATTTCTTAAGGAATAAGTTGGATGGAACTCTCTTGAATGAAAGCTTCCCATTTTATTAATCGTTTAAGAAAGAGTCAATTGCTTTCTTTGCAGATGAGGATAGAAGCGAGTTCTTGAATTGGCAAATCCCACAATTATTATGAATGCTGTGATCATAGATAAGGCTATGGAAGGGGAGATGCGGTTCAAGAGCATCATTTTGACGGATAAACTTTGGAACTGTGCACAAATCCTGTATAAAGCAAGCGAGAAATGCAGGAAAAAAGGTGATATTGGAGAATAGAGTTATAGGACAAAAAGTGGTAGAATAGAATCGTAGTATCCATTTGAGCTGGCGGGCCCTATTGCCCGATCCTTGAAGGGATGAAAGAGTATAAATCCTGGCTTGGTGACTTTTCCATCCTTGCTTCGTGCAGTCAACAACCTTCGATTGTTGTGACTGCTGTTTTTTGGAAGTGCCAGGTTAACCCAAGTGGGTTCTTGGCCTCATACGAAGTAGAACAAAATATATACCGCTTGTGAGATATCGATTGATAGTAAACATCATGATATTGCCTCCTGATCTATCTCTCAAGAAGCAACCGCTTCATGCAGCGGGTTCGATCAGAGAAAACACGGCTATCGACACAGACGTTTTTCTCTAATCAGCATGAAATCTGTTTTTGCAGGGAAATGCCTGACATCACAATGATTACCAGCACCGTAACAACTTAAATGACTAGTTCTACATGGTGGCTGGAACGATCCGTGTATGCTCCACATTGTGGTTGTTCAATCGTTTAACCGATTCCGGGATAAACCGGAGGCTTATCCGTGCTATCATGAAATTAGGTGGTAATATACGGAATGAAAGAACAATTTTCGAGATTGTTTGGCTTAGCGGCAGAGCGGAACCAAGGGGATGAAGTGAAACAAATCCCGGTAAACGAGGTTGTCAGCAGCCCATACCAGCCACGGACGATTTTTGATGACGAGAAGATTGATGAGCTGCTTCAGACGATTAAAACCCATGGAGTTATTCAGCCTATCGTCGTTCGCGTTCGAAATGGCGTGTATGAGATCATTGCAGGGGAACGCCGCTGGCGTGCGGTTAAGAAGCTGGGTCTGGACACGATTCCGGCCATTGTTCGGGAGTTCAACGATTCACAAGCAGCCTCCATTGCGTTAATCGAGAATCTGCAGCGTGAAGGTCTTACCTCGATTGAAGAGGCAGTAGCTTACCAGAAGCTGATCGATCTTCACCAATTAACGCAGGAGAGCTTGGCACAGCGACTAGGCAAAAGCCAGTCCACGATTGCAAACAAGATTCGTTTGCTGCAGCTGCCGGAAGCGGCCAAAGTGGCTTTAATGGAACGCAAGGTCACTGAGCGTCATGCGCGTGCACTGCTTTCCTTGGATAATGAAGAAACCCAGCTTAAAGTGCTGGACGAAATCATAACCAAAGAACTGAATGTGAAACAGACGGAAGCACGTATCGCCTTTTATAAAGAAGTAACGACAATGAAGAAGGCCAAGCGCATATCGTATAGTAAGGATGTTCGCCTGGCCCTGAATACGATTCGTCAATCGATTGATATGGTATCCGGTTCCGGGATGGCGATCAAAACAACGGAGAATGATCACGAAGATCACTATGAAATCGTTATAAAAATACCTAAACGTTAAGATATGGTGTGAAGCGGTATGCATCGTACCGCTTTTTCTGTTGATCAAGAGATCAAGATTCTCTGCAGCAGCGATATCTTTGCTTATTAGGTTTTATGCTGCAGATGAGAAATATGTAATTTTATTATTACTCATTTTCATCGAGCGCTATATCCTGGGCATCCCGTATTTTACGGGATCGTTCACATATTACATATACAGCCTTTCGCTGTATATCATCTATTGCGACTACTTAGAAGAGTCTTCCTACATTGAGGTGAAATGAGTGTCAAAGATAATTGCCATAGCAAATCAAAAGGGCGGTGTCGGCAAAACGACGACTTCCGTCAATCTGGGAGCTGGATTGGCTTCGCTAGGCAAACGGGTGCTTTTGGTGGATATAGACCCCCAAGGTAACACAACGAGTGGGGTTGGCATTAACAAAGCCGATGTTGCAAATTGCATTTACGATATTATCATCAATGAAGTACACCCGAAGGACGCCATCTGTGGGACTAATATCGAAGGTTTGGACATCATTCCGGCCACCATTCAATTGGCTGGTGCCGAGATTGAGCTTGTTCCTACGATTTCTCGTGAAGTACGATTGAAGAAATCACTCCAATTAGTCAAACCCCAGTATGATTATATTTTGATTGATTGTCCTCCATCGCTTGGCATTTTAACGATCAATTCATTGACCGCGGCCGATTCGGTCATCATCCCGATTCAATGTGA
This sequence comes from Paenibacillus sp. Y412MC10, assembly GCF_000024685.1. Lineage (NCBI taxonomy): Bacteria > Bacillati > Bacillota > Bacilli > Caryophanales > Paenibacillaceae > Paenibacillus > Paenibacillus sp. Y412MC10. Next base: position 7,105,280 of record NC_013406.1, on the reverse strand, counting down.
ATATTACGCATTGGAAGGTTTGAGTCAGCTGCTGAATACGGTTCGCCTCGTTCAGAAACATCTGAATACATCACTCAAGATAGAAGGCGTATTGCTGACGATGCTGGATGCGCGCACGAATCTGGGCATTCAGGTGATTGAAGAAGTGAAGAAGTATTTTCAGGAAAAAGTGTACAAAACGATTATCCCGAGAAATATTCGTTTGAGTGAGGCACCGTCTCATGGGCAGTCGATCATTACGTATGATCCCCGTTCAAAGGGAGCGGAAGTATACTTGGAGCTGGCAAAGGAAGTGATCTCTTATGAGTAAACGTTTGGGAAAAGGGCTGGATGCGCTGATTCCATCTTTGTCTATTCATGATGATGACAAGGTAGTGGAAATTCCGCTCAGTCAATTGCGAGCGAATCCGTATCAGCCGCGAAAGACTTTTAACGATGAGGCGATCCAGGAGCTGGCGGAATCAATCCGTCAGCATGGTGTGATTCAACCGATTATTGTCCGCAGCGTGCTGAAGGGTTATGAGATTATTGCCGGGGAGCGAAGATTCCGGGCATCCCAATATTGCGGCAAAGCAACGATTCCGGCGGTGGTTCGTTCCTTCAGCGACCAACAAGTAATGGAAATCGCCCTCATTGAGAACTTGCAGCGCGAGAATCTGAATGCCATGGAGATTGCAGTAGCTTATCAAGGGCTCATGGAACAATTTTCCTTAACTCAAGAAGAGTTGTCATTGAAGGTCGGTAAATCCCGTTCCCATATCGCTAACTTTTTGCGATTGCTTTCGTTACCAGAAGAAGTGAAGGAAAATGTTTCACGTGGAACATTGTCGATGGGACATGCTAGAGCGATCGTGGGAATTAAGGATCCGATTCTTGTTAAACAGCTGGCGAAACAATGCGTGGAGCAGGAATGGAGTGTCCGCGAATTGGAGGAAGCGGTTAAGAATCTGGACCGCAAACCAGCGGATAAAGCGAAGCCTAAGGTCAAGAATCGAGATCCTTATATCGATCATCTGGAAGAGGATCTTAGAGAACGGTTTAAAACGACCGTCAAAATTAAGCACAATAAGGATAAAGGGAAGATTGAGCTTAATTATTATAGCAAGCAGGATTTGGAGCGGTTGTTGGAACTTCTTCAATAAGAGCAGGCTTGGTATCTGAAGGCTCCGTTGATGAGTGGCTGGTTAAAAAGTGAGTTAGATTAAAACCAAAGACATGTCGACGTTCCTGAAAGGGAATGAGATATGTCTTTATTTAACTAAACGTGAGGTGCCTCGTTTGGCAGCGGAAGTTGAGAATGCTTGAATGTGTATTGTAAAGGGAAAATACTACGGAAAAATGAAGGGGAAACATCATGGACCCGATCGTTTATCTGGATCATGCCGCGACTTCGTGGCCCAAGCCTCCTGAAGTGTTTGAGGCAATGAAGAGGGCCATGGAAGAGGCGGCTGCAAACCCGGGGCGAGGCAGTCACCGAATGGCGGTGAAGGCATCCCGAGTCCTTTACGGGACTAGGAAGACGCTGGCAGATTTGTTTGGAGTGAAGAACCCCAACGATATTGCGTTGACATCGAATACGACCGAAGCGCTTAATTTAGCCATCAAAGGGTGTTTGCGTGAAGGCGATCATGTCATTGCGACGATGATTGAGCATAATTCTGTGCGTAGGCCGCTGGAATATTTGAAGCGCACCCGAGGCATACAAGTAGACTATGTTCCCGTTGATGAGGAAGGTCAGCTTGATCTGCAACGAATCGAGGGAGCCTTTCGTTCTAATACCAGGCTTGTTGTGTGCAGTCATAGTTCCAATCTGCTTGGTTCCATTATTCCACTTGTTGAGATAGGAGAACTGGCGAAGAAGAAAGGGGCTATACTGCTCGTGGATGCTGCCCAGAGTGCCGGTATGCTGGATATTCATGTAGAGAAGATGCATGTGGGTATGCTGGCGTTCCCCGGGCATAAAGGGCTTCTGGGGCCACAAGGAACAGGGGGGCTGTATATCTCGCCTGATATTGATCTGGAACCATTGCTGCATGGAGGTACCGGCAGTCAATCGGAGGCTATTGAACAGCCGACGGTGCGTCCGGATCGATATGAGGCAGGAACGCCGAATACGATTGGATATGCGGGATTGCAAGCGGGTGTGCAGAAGGTGCTTGAATGGACGCCACAGCATATATACCGGCATGAATGGGAATTAACGCAATATATGATGGACGGCCTGCAAGAGGTGAGAGGCCTTCGTATACTCGGCCCTGCTCTTGGAAAAGCACGGACAGGCATCGTGGCTTTTGTGTCTGAAAAATTCGATGCGTCCGAAATAGCTTTTCGACTGGACCGGGAATATGGGATTGCCGTGCGTGCCGGTTATCATTGTACACCGCTTGCCCATATGGCATCAGGAACGGAACATACGGGTGCAGTCAGAGCGAGCGTTGGGATTTCTACGAGCCGTGACGAAATCGAATTCATGCGAAAAGCGATCAAGGAAATTCACAGTTAAACAAACAGATCAAGATGGAGAAGAGGAAGGAAGAAAGCATGTCTGAATTAAATGAATTGATCATGGAGCAGCTTCATTGGTTTGTCGTCGGAATGGTCATGATCATCTTGATCTTATGGATAACCTTAATTGTTCAAGGGGCAAAATTGCGCAAGATGAAGCGAAGATACGATGCGATGATGGCAGGCAGCGGGGTAGAAGATATCGAATCGCTGCTGGTCCAATTGAAAATCCAAATGGATGAAATTGAAGAAGGGCATGCCAGTCATCAAAAAATGCTGGATTCCATCAACGGCAGCTTGAAAGGAATGAAATCCAAAGTTGGCATCGTCAGATATAATGCATTTGGCGAGCGGGGGAACGAAATGAGCTTCTCCCTGGCTATCCTGAGTGAGGAGGAGGAAGGAATCGTTCTGACCGGTCTGCATAACCGGGAGAGCTCCTATGTGTACGCCAAACCATTGAAGGATGGGCAATCCAAATATCCATTGTCTCCGGAAGAAAAGGAGGCCGTTACTCTTGCGCTGCAAGAAGGGAAGAACGGTTCCACTCCTTGATCCCTACAAACAGGCAGGTTGCAATAATATCAGATAACCGCATGACCAAGCTTAATCGAGTGTTCTGCAATACGAAGTATTCCATAAAGCCGCCGACATTGACGATTCCCGTGACGTGGATATCGCCAACCGGCGGTAATTCTTTATGTACGCCGGCTCCAGGCTTAAGAGGGCCATCGGCGATCTGAATGGAGCCTACGCTGGTTGATTGGCCTAAGCAGGCGTCAATCCCGATCACAAAAGGGTTATCGAATTTCTCATATATGGCGGTCAGCGTATCCTTCAGATTCATGGCGTGGACAGGCTCGTCCAGCGTCCCGTATAGATGAAACAGCGAACTGTTGTAGCGGGCAAGCGAAGTGCCGACCAGCGGTCCCAGGCAGTCACCGGTGGACCGGTCGGTGCCGATGCAGACAATGACAAGCGGCCGGTGCTGAATACGGGCGTCGGAGAGATGAAAGAGCAAGCGATGTATAATAGCAGAATGGATATTAGGGTCCGTGTGTGGTATTTTTAAGCTGGAAGCCTCCGGGCGAGACGTGATTTTAGATAGACGGTTCATAGAATCTTCCTTTCGTCTGCATTTGGTAGTATCAGTATATGGATGAAAGACTGTTTTTATACTTTGCGTTTTGCTTAAAATGCGATTTAATCATTTCGAGCGGTAGCCGTGCTTTGAATATGTATAGGACATGGACCCGCAGGTGTTCTATGAAATGTTGATTTATTTTAAGAGTTTTATATAAAACCCTTGTTTGCCGGACATGATAATGAGAGATATATACAACTAAAATGATAGGCAGCATGAAGGAGGATTTGGCAGTGGAAGGTGCGATGGTGATCGCATTCGATTCCACCCAGCAGGCGCTGCGCGCGGAAATGCTGCTGGAGTATGCGGATATCGAAATAGATCTGTTCCCTACGCCGAAAGAGATTACGGCTGGCTGTGCATTATCGATTCAATTCCCCTCTGATGCGTTAAAGGATGTTCAAGAGATTATCCGGCTGGAGCATGTGGAGATCCGGGGCATTTTTGCGCTTGATGACAACGAGAGGTATATCAACATCGAAGAGTAAGGGAGGACATCAGGGATGAGGGGCTTTGGTTACTTGTCTGGGGAAACTACAGAAGATGGTGTAGACTTGCAAACGATAGCTGAGGAGGCAGAGGGTTTGAAAGATAAGATCTGGGGATGGTTAACGAATGAGGAGATGTGGATGAATATTCTGTCATCCGGCATTCGGGTAATCATCATATTTATTCTGACGCGTCTCGTGATCCGGGTTGTGTATAAAATGATTGATCAGTTCCTGCTCCGGCAGGAGAAGAGCCGAATCCAGGTGAACTCAAGACGCTTTGTTACAGTAGGGGAATTGTTAAAAAATGTAACCTCCGTCGTATGTAATTTTGTCATGATCTTAATCATTCTGTCGGAGTTCAACTTCAAGCTAGGACCACTGTTGGCTGGTGCCGGTGTACTGGGTCTTGCCATCGGTTTCGGTGCACAGAGTTTGGTGAAGGACGTTATTACCGGATTCTTCATTATATTCGAGGATCAGTTCGCCGTAGGTGACGTGATCAAGAGCGGCGAGTACCGGGGAACGGTCGAAATGATCGGACTGCGCACATCGCGTGTCAGGGGGCTGAACGGGGAAACCTATATTATTCCGAACGGGATGATTACCAGCGTTACGAACTACTCTCTTTCCAACTCGCTCGCGATAGTGGATCTGCCTGTGAAGAACGATCAGCAGGTGAAGGATACGATCACATTGATTCAATCGGCACTTACGGGAATCATGGACCGCCGGCCCGAGGTGCAGCGTACGCCGGATGTGCTTGGGATCCAGTCTTTGACAACGTCGGAATATGTGGTTCGCATCGTAGCCGAGTGTAATCCGAATGCCAGGGAAGCCGTGGAACGCCAGATTTTTACCGATATCAAACAGGCCATTGAAGCACGCGAGCTGGGGCAAGAACGCGCTCAGGGTTGATCTATTCGGTGATCCGATGTTATATAATAGATAATGAAGCGACGAAACAAAAGGGAGCGGTAACCATGGAGCGCAAGGTTTTTCAGTTAGGGGATATCGTTCAGATGAAGAAGCCCCATCCTTGTGGAAATAATGAGATGGAGATTATTCGCATGGGGATGGATATTCGGATTAAATGCACGAAGTGTCAGCACAGCGTGTTGATCCCCCGTGTAAAGTTCGAGAAGAATATGAAGAAGGTTTTACGTTCGGCGCAGGAAGCGGAAGGGGCAGGGGATACACCTTAATATTTCCTCCCCGGAAGCTTCCCAAGCCAGTGTTCATGAAGCCGGTAAGGCGAATCTGATCGAGCAGTTAAAAAGAGATGGAGACAAGCTATTGACCAGATAACGTTTCCATGATATAATCAATCTTGCTGTGGAAAGGTACCCAAGAGGCCCAAGGGGGCTGACTCGAAATCAGCTAGGCGTCGCAAGGCGTGCGTGGGTTCGAATCCCACCCTTTCCGCCACCAATCGTTCTAAGTTCCGCTGTTATGGATGCAGACGATATTGTTACATAAACCGAGGCGTTAAGCTGTACGGACGCCTTTGAATAAAACACCCTCATGCAGGTCAGATGATCTGCCGAGGGTGTTTTTCGTTGTCGAGAGGATGACTCCAGATCAGGAAGCGGACATAAAAAGAAGGGCCCTAATGGGCCCTTCTTTCTGGGTAGGCGGTGCTTGTGAATTGGAATCATTTTATCAGCACTTCTGCGAACCTTGTCAACAGCTTCACTTGTCCTAAAGGTCAAGCACTCGGCTCATTTCCTCAGCTTGCAATTCGTGCGACGATCAGAAACCTTCTGCGTTGTTCAGTTGCAACGTTCAACGGAACCACACCTCTCTCATGCACCGCCTGATTATAATGTGCGCATAAAGGGCTGTTTGTATACATGCTAATTTCAACGAATGACAATTTAGAGTAAATGGTCAGCCTTCATTGCTTGAACGACAGCCATATAGGCAAAGCTCGATCGTGGGGCAGTGCTCAGGATGCAATAGGACGGACGCCGAACAATACCATGCGTCTGGAACACTCCAGGCTGTTACTTAGGCTGCACCCGACGCTTGTTTAACCATACGCGATCATCATTTTGAGTTTCAGGGAAGGTGTCGCCCTTGCTCATTTTAATTTGACGCGGGTTCTCAATGCCCATAATATGGTCTCTAACGCCAACTTCCATATAAATGCCGTTGTTTGGCGCTTTGTCGCCTGCACGAAATTCGGTCTGTTCTCCCATTGTGGAATTCCTCCTCATTATGATGGATGGACTGCATGTATTATCATGCGCCAACAGACCTTAAATCATTGCAGGGAAAGAGAGAAAGGCGCGGTAATAAAGGGAAGAGGGCATGTTTGGTTTCGAAAAGAAACTTGCATCCGATCATCCGTTCTGATATAGTATTATGGTGCGAGTTAGACTCGCTCCTTGCTCTCAACATCGATTGAGGGCCGAAGTCCATAAGGAGGTGAAACATATGCGCAAATATGAAGTGATGTACATTATTCGTCCTGACATTGAACAAGAAGCTGTTCAAGCTGCAGTCGATAAATTCCAAGGCATCATCTCCAACGGCGGAGAAATTACAAAGCATGACGTAATGGGTAAACGCCGTCTTGCGTATGAGATCAAGAAATTCCGTGATGGCGTCTACGTTCTGGTAAACTTCAACGCAACACCTGAAGTTGTAGCTGAGCTTGAGCGTCTCATGAAGATTTCTGACGAAGTCATTCGTTATCTCATCACGAACGACGTTGCTTAATACGGACCAAACTTTGTAATTGATTTCGTTCTAAGGAGGGGATTGGATTGTTGAACCGTGTCATTTTGATTGGCCGACTGACTAAGGATCCCGAGCTGCGATATACTCCTTCAGGTGTTGCTGTAACGCAATTTACACTTGCTGTTGATCGTCCGTTTACCGGACAAGGCGGGGAGCGCGAAGCGGATTTCATTCCGGTCGTGACCTGGAGACAGCTTGCGGAGACTTGTGCAAACTATCTGCGCAAAGGCCGTCTGACGGCTGTAGAAGGGCGCATTCAAGTGCGGAATTACGAGAATAACGAAGGTAAGCGTGTATACGTCACCGAAGTCATTGCCGATAATGTTCGCTTCTTGGAGTCAAACCGTGAAACAAGCGGTGGCGGAGGAAATCGTGAGGAATCATCGTTTAACGGAGGAAGCAACGGCAATAGCGGTGGCGGAAACCGGGGGAACAATAACTACTCGCGAAACAACAATCAGGATCCTTTTTCCGATGAAGGAAAACCGATCGATATTTCGGATGATGATTTGCCATTTTAATACGGAAAGGACTGACAACACATGGCTTTTAAACAAAGAGAAGGCGGAGACAACGACAAAAGACCGGCACGCCGCGGCGGCCGCAACAAGCGTCGTAAAGTATGTTTCTTCACTGTGAACAAAATTACTCACATTGACTATAAAGATACAGACCTGCTCAAGAAATTCATCAGCGAGCGCGGAAAAATCCTGCCTCGTCGTGTAACAGGTACTAGCGCTAAATATCAGCGTGCCCTGACGATTGCGATCAAACGCTCCCGTCAAATCGCATTGCTTCCATACACAACGGAGTAATCCTTTGTGTGTAAAGCGGTTCAGCCTAATCATAGGCTGGGCCGCTTTTTTATTAGGTACAAACTCAAGTGCTTACTTCAACATCTCACAAGGGTTACCTCGGCCATATGCGGTCTGTCGTCGAGTAAGCAATGTCGGCAGATGCTTGCAAGACCACGTCGCTGTCCATTGCGAAATCGTGAAAGCATCCATGTTGAGTGGCAGAGGTTAAATCATATATGAAACAAGAGCAGGGACAAACCACTTCGGTTTCAAACAGGCTTAACCAAATGTTGGGATATAATGTCTTCACGGAAGAATCGTGTCTCCTCAGAGTGTACATTGTTAAAGAGTAGCAGCGATCGATAAATACAAGCCTGGTGTAAAGCTTTCCAGTTTTAAAGCCCTGAAATCATGTCTACTTCGAAAGGACAGTGTCTATTGTAAGCAATACAACGATAAGAACAATGGATGTTCCTACTATAAAGGAATCCTTAAATGTAGGCCGATCGCAAAGTAGGCTGAAAAAATTCCTTCTATTATATATAGGTATCTGTAGCCTTTTAGCATGAAGGGTGGAATGATATTTGTCTAGTATATAGAATGCGATCCTTTTCATATATCGAAAAAAGAGAATGGTACGAGCCTATTTCTTATTCTCGTATGAAGTTTGATGTCTATCGTGTACAAACATGGTATACGAGCATGGCCACGAACCGTGAGGTAAGGAAAATTTAATAATGCGATTACATTAAAATTGCAGAAATTTTTCAATCTGATGATGTCCTCTCCAGGGATACAAGCGTACATAGAGTGGAAGCTCCATGATGTTAGTCTTATTATGCATATTCCTCCTCCATTATCCAAACGATAAAGGAAAAAGGAGGTAGTCGTATGTGCAGAAGATTTTCGCTGTCCGCAGGGCTCGAAGAAGTGAATCAACGCTTTGGCATCCATCGGGTCATGTATTACTACAAGAGCCGGTACAACATTAGTCCTACCCAAACCATGCCGGTCATTGTACAGGAACAGGGGGAGCGGGTACTCGATGAGTATCGGTGGGGCTTGGTTCCATATTGGGGAAAAGACGCGGTCAATGCCGATATTACGACAGTTGATCAGAATCCCACTTATCGCAAAGCGATTGATACGAGACGCTGCGTTATACCTTGCAACGGACTATATTACTGGAGGACGGTCGGCAAACGGAGTTATGCCGTACGGACCGTGATCGGAGAGAATGAAATATTCGGTATGGCGGGCCTATACGAGACATGGCGGGATGCCAGAGGAAATGAAATGAGAACCTGCACGGTTCTGATGACGGATGCAAATGAAGCGATATCGGAGTTCGAAACACGGATGCCGGCAATCTTGTCGGAAGATAACATGGCTAAGTGGCTGGACCCGGAAATCCAGGGAAGGCATGCGGTTCATCCGCTGCTTCATACTTACCGCGGACAGATGCGCATATATCCGGTAACGCCTTTGGTGGCCGACGATACGCATGATCATCAGCAGTGCATTGAAGAAATGGATTTGAAGCTTGCTTGGGTGAAGAACCTGTAGTTCGTAAGTATGAAAGAACGTGGTTGATTTATCTGACATGAAACAGAACATGAAAGCAATCCGGAAGATGCCTCCGGATTGCTTTTTAGGTTTTAGTGCAGTAGAGGAACGAAACCATGAAAGGTAATACCTCCAAACAGGCGTCATCTAATACGGAATTGAAGCTTACGGTTAGGATGAAATATTACATAAAAATGGGCTTTATCTAGATTGAGCAGAGATAGACTAGAAAAGTGTGATATAATTTAACATGAAACTTACCTTTTAGCACTTTTAATCAAGGTTTTAAATCTGAATTAAAATTATTTGTAATATAACATTACATCATTTCAAGAAAACCGAAAGCGATTATAGTTATAAATTGTAAATAAATCTTGATATTACATACATTTTCAGTAAACTAAGGATATACAACGGAGATAAACTTAATTATTAACCTCGAAAACGACGATAAAAACATGATTTTTGAGAAATATGAAAAAAAGTAATTGACGTTACCTAAATTTACACGTATCATAACATTAATTTTATAGGCAAGAAGATATTGCTAGAGACTTTGGCACTAATTGACCAATGGTATATTTTCTGTAAAACTTTCAAGTTATTTCACATCATGCAATGACATCCTAGAGAACGTAACGTTCAGTACCGAAATTATTTAAGGATGATTTCAATATTCGTCCTGATAATTTATATTGCAACAACATTTTTTAAGAGGAGGATTCGCATGAAGAAAAGAATGTCACTCCTGCTGGCAATCATGCTTCTGGCCATCACGGTATTAGCAGCTTGCGGAGGCGGAGGAACAGCAGAACAGCCACCAAGTCAAGGGGATCAAACGGAGCAAACTCCACCAGCTGAAGGCGATGGCGAAGAAACTACAGAACCGCCAGCTGAATCTGGTGACGAAAGCCAAGGCTATTTTGAAGCTGAAGACCCATCTTTGAATCCAGCAACTGCATTGAATCGTAAAGACACGCTTGTTGTCGGTATGACTGCACCTAAAGGGGTATTTAACCCGTTCTACTGGCAGACTGCTTATGACAAATATGTCGTAGACGCTATCTTTGATTCTTTCTTCGCAGTTCAAGGCGACGGAACGTACCAGAACCGTTTGGCGGAAAGCGTAGAAGTTTCCGAGGATAAATTGAAGTACACGTTCAAATTGAAGCCAGGCGTGACGTATTCCGACGGCACTCCTGTTACTGTAAAAGACTATGCTTTTGCAATGAAAGTTTACCATGATTCCAGCTATGACGGCCAATCCGATCTGTTGTCCGTTCATATCAAAGGCGGTAAAGAGTACAACGAAGGCAAAGCTACCGATATCTCCGGTATTAAAGTCATCGACGACAATACCATTGAAATCGAAGTTACCGAAGCAAATGCAATGACAAAGGATAACCTCGGTACGGTTGCTTTTGCACCAGAAGCCTACTATGGCAAAGGTTACAAGCAAGGCAACCTGGAGTACATGAAAGATCTGCACGCTAAACCAATCGGAAGCGGTCAATATGTATTGAAGAGCTACTCCCCAGGTCAAGAGGTAGTACTCGAAGCTAACGCTAACTACTTCCTGGGCGCACCGAAAATCAAGAACGTTATTTACAAGACTACAACTGAAGAAACCAGATTGGCCATGTTCCAATCCGGCGAAATCGATATGGATATGGTTACCGTTAACGAAGACAACGTAGAAGAATTGAAAGGCATGGGCTTCCTGGATGTCAACATCTTCCCAACCAACGGTTACGGATATGTTGCCATGAACCACAATGATCCTAAATTCCAAGACGTTAAGGTTCGTCAAGCATTGATGTACGGTTTGAACCGTGCAGAAGTAGTAGAAATCATCTATGGTCCTTATGCGAACGTATTGAATATTCCACAATCCAGCGTTTCCTGGGCTTACACGGACGAAGGCATTGAGCCGTACGAGTTCGACATGGAAAAAGCGAAGCAGCTTCTTGATGAAGCAGGTTGGGTAGCCGGCGCAGACGGTACTCGCGAAAAAGACGGCAAGAAATTCGAAATTCATTTCTCTGCAACAGCTGACAACCCGGTAATCGATGCTCTGATTCCGGTTATGACGCAAAACTACCAAGAACTTGGCATCAAATTGACTGCTGAAACGTTGGATTTCAACGCTATCATGGATAAGAAGGACAAAGGCGAGTTCGAAATGTTCTTCGCAGCTTGGGGCTTGACTCCGGATCCGGATTCCACGGTTTACATTACAGATGGACAGCAGAACGATATCGGCTTCTCCAATCCAGATTACGATGCAGCTATGAAAAAAGGTCTGAACGCGTTTGATCTTGAAGAACGTAAAGCAGCTTACGCTGAAGCATATCAAGTGCTGAACCAAAACGTTCCGGATCTCTTGATCTATCAAAGACGCGATATGTGGGGTATTAACAGCAGAATCAAAGGCATGGACATCACTCCATACAAAGACTTCACCATCGATCTCTATAAAGCCGAAATTCAACAATAACAGCAGGAAACATATGCTCAGCTCGCAAGAGCTGGGCATATCCACTTATAAGCCGGGAGGAATATTATGAAGCAGTACATTATCCGGAGGCTGCTGCAGATTATCCCGACAATGATCGGGATTTCGATTATCATATTTGCAATATCAGCATTGGTTCCAGGTGACTATATCACTGCAGTGAATAACCCGACGATGACTGCTGAGAAGGCAGCTCAGCTTCGGGAAATTTATGGTTTAGATAAGCCGCCAGTAGAGCGTTATCTTACATGGGTCGGCAATATGCTGAAGGGTAATCTCGGAGATTCCCTTGTGCACAAACAACCTGTTACAACCGTTATGGGCAATTATGTATGGAACTCCTTTTTCATCGCTATTTTCAGTTTGATATTGAGTTGGGTTATTGCTATTTTTGCCGGCGTATTCTCGGCTAAATTCCAGTATTCTTTATTCGATAAAATCATTACGCTATTAATCTTTTTATGTATGTCACTGCCCTCTTTCTTCATCGGACTTCTTCTCATCAAATTTTTGGCGTTGGATCTAGGGTGGTTCCCGGTTGGCGGTATGAAGACATCCGGAATGAATGGAAATACGTGGGAACAATTGGTTGATATCGCTTGGCATATGTTCTTGCCGGTTACGGTACTCACGATGCTTAGCACAGGCAGCTTGACGCGGTATTTCCGTACAAGCATGCTGGAGGTTATTCGTCAGGATTACATCCGGACGGCTCGTGCTAAGGGGCTGAAAGAACGTACGGTAATTTTCAAGCATGCTCTGCGTAATGCAATGCTTCCTGCGATCACCCTGATGGGCTTTGAGCTGCCAGCTTTGTTTGGCGGCGCCATCATCATGGAGAAAATTTTCATTTGGCCAGGGGTCGGTCAAGTTTATCTGGAATCGATCAATATGCGGGACTATCCGTTCATGCTTGGTTTCACGGTGTTCATATCCGTACTGACACTTCTGGGCAACCTGTTGTCTGACGTTCTGTATGGAACTGCAGATCCAAGAATTCGCTTAAAGTAGGAGGAGATTCATTTGTCCGCAGAGGCTGCACCATTAAAAACGAATCTACCAGTACCGAAGAAGCAGCCGGATTCCCCGTGGCGGATCGCTATTCGCCGTTTTTCCAGAAACCGTCTTGCTGTCATCGGACTTATCATAATCGTATTTATGTTTTTGCTGTGTTTTATTGGTCCATTGTTCTCGCCATACTCACTGTATGACTACAGTGTAAAAGATAAAAACTTGCCTCCAAGCTCCAAATATTGGCTAGGCACGGATAAGCTCGGCCGCGACGTTCTTCTGCGTATGATGCTTGCAGGCCGGATTTCCCTGACGGTCGGTCTTGTCGCAACGGGTATCTCGGTCATCGTGGGGGCGACGCTTGGCGCGCTGGCCGGGTTCTATCGAAAATGGGTCGATACTCTGATTATGCGTATTGCCGATATATTTATGGCGATTCCGACGCTCCCGATCCTGATCATTTTGGGCGCGGTGCTGTCAGACTTAAAGGTTGATCCTTCTGAGCGAATCTATTTCTTGATGTTGATTATAGGTATCTTAGGCTGGAGTGGAATTTCCCGCCTTGTACGCGGACAAATATTGACGCTACGTGAACAAGAGTTTATGCAGGCAACGGAAGCGCTGGGACTTAAAGACCGACGCAAAATTTTCCGCCATCTGCTGCCGAATACAATTCCGATTATTATCGTATCCGCAACGCTTGGCGTAGCCGGAGCCATTATTTACGAATCGGCGTTAAGCTTCTTGGGAGTTGGGGTCGTTCCGCCAACACCTTCTTGGGGGAACATGATCTCGGCCGCAAACAGTTTGATTGATTTCCGTAAGCGGCCGTGGCTGTGGATACCGCCAGGCATGTGTATTCTTGTTACCGTAGTTGCAATCAACTTGATCGGTGACGGGCTTCGCGACGCACTTGACCCGAAAATGAAGAAGTAGGAGATGCGAATATGGCAAAAGAATTAGTAGAATTCCGCAATTTAAAAACGCATTTTCAAACCTCCGCAGGCACCGTGAAAGCCGTCGACGATGTTAGCTTCAAAATCCGTGAAGGTGAAACACTGTGCGTGGTGGGTGAGTCGGGCTGTGGTAAGAGCGTAACAGCCATGTCTCTTATGCGTTTGATCGATACACCTCCGGTGGGAGGAGAAATCCTGTATGAAGGCAAGGATCTGCTGAAGATGAGCAAGCGCGAGATGAGCTTGATTCGCGGCAACGATATCGCCATGATCTTCCAGGAACCCATGACCTCGCTCAACCCGGTATTAACGATCGGGGAGCAGATTGTGGAGCCGATCCTGCTTCATCAGCTCGTTAACCGTAAAGAAGCAAAACAACGCGCCATCGATCTGATTAATTTGGTTGGAATCCCGCGTGCGGAGAAGATTTTCGACTCTTATCCGCATGAGCTCAGCGGCGGTATGCGTCAACGGATCATGATCGCGATTGCCCTTAGCTGTAATCCGAAGCTGCTGATCGCGGATGAGCCTACAACCGCGCTTGACGTTACGATTCAGGCCCAGATCTTGGATTTGATGCGTGACATTAAGGGTAAACTCAACACTTCGATTATGCTTATTACGCATGACCTAGGCGTTGTTGCCGAGATGGCGGATTATGTTGTTGTTATGTATGCAGGCAAAGTCATAGAAGAAGCGCCGGTCATCGAGCTGTTCAAACAACCGAAGCATCCATATACCAAAGGTCTTCTGAAGGCCAAGCCGGTCATTAATCAGACGCAAGAACGTCTGTATTCGATTCCGGGACAAGTGCCTAACCCGGTAGATCTTGGAGACAACTGTCATTTCCATGATCGCTGCGAATTCTGCATGCAGATCTGCAAGGAGAAAACGCCTCCGCTCGGTACGGATCCTAACGGCCATAAGGTCGCTTGCTGGCTGTATGAAGAGGAGGGGAAAGCCTAATGAGTCAAGCACTGATCGAAATAGACGGTTTGAAGAAATACTTTCCCATCACCGGCGGCGTATTTCAACGAACCGTGGGCAATGTAAGGGCCGTTGACGGAGTCAGCTTTACCATCAACAAAGGCGAATCCTTCGGGCTCGTAGGTGAATCGGGCTGCGGCAAGAGCACCATTGGACGAACCATTCTTCGATTGCTGGAAAAAACGGAAGGCAAAGTCATCTTTAATGGTACCGACATCCATTCCTTGTCCAAGGAGAAGATGCGTGCCTTGCGTCCGAAGATGCAGATCGTATTCCAGGATCCATTCAGCTCGCTGAATCCAAGAATCAAAGTGGGCGAAGCCATCGGCGAAGCACTCATTGACCATGGGTTGGTTAATCGTAAGGAACTTAAAGACCGCGTGATTGAAACGCTGGAAATTTGCGGCCTTGCCGCCTATCATTACGATCGGTATCCGCATGAATTCTCCGGCGGACAGCGTCAACGGATCGGGATTGCCCGCGCGTTGATTCTGAATCCCGACTTTATCGTCGCGGATGAGCCGGTATCTGCACTGGATGTATCGATTCAAGCTCAAATCATCAACTTGTTAAGTGATTTGCAGCGCGAGAAGCAGCTGACTTACTTGTTCATTTCTCATGATCTCAGTGTTGTAGAGCATTTGTGCAACCGAATTGGGGTAATGTATCTGGGATCGATGGTAGAATTGGCAAGCAAGGAAGAGCTGTTCCGCAACCCGCTGCATCCTTATACGAAAGCTTTGCTGTCTGCCGTGCCGGTACCGGATCCAACGCTGAAGCGTGACCGGATCGTACTGAAAGGCGACATTCCAAGCCCGGCAAACCCGCCTTCAGGCTGCAAA
This sequence comes from Paenibacillus sp. Y412MC10, assembly GCF_000024685.1. Lineage (NCBI taxonomy): Bacteria > Bacillati > Bacillota > Bacilli > Caryophanales > Paenibacillaceae > Paenibacillus > Paenibacillus sp. Y412MC10. The sequence goes on along the minus strand of NC_013406.1, from coordinate 7,089,724 downwards.
TTCCACACGCGCTGCCCGCTGGCTTCAGACCTGTGCAAACAGCAAGTGCCGGAATACCGCAATGTAGGAAATGATCACTTTGTTGCTTGTCACTACGCTTAATAGGACTCTTCATATCCAGGTTTTCTGACAGCAATCAGCGTGATGAATAGAAGATTTACAGATTCATAGAAGGACTTCCTATCGTCTGCGGACGGTTGGAGGTCTTTTTCGTTTTCCTGACACATTCGTTTTATTTACAAAAATTTCTAAACAGAAAATTTTAAAAAAAAGCAGACCAAATGCCTCTTTCAACCGTCTATAACTATGGAGGGCTAATTCTATGAAAAAACGGTGGCTTTGGCTGGTCATGATGTTGCTAATTATCGTCCCCATAGGGGCGGTTGTCATAGGAAATATAGAACGAGCGGGGTTTAAACCGAAGGTTGACGCGCGAGCCGTCGTCTTAATGGATTTAAACACCGGGCGTATTTTGCTCAGCGAGAATGGCGACGTACCCTTACCGCCTGCTAGCATGTCCAAGCTGATGACCGAATTGGTCATCCTCGATGATATTAAGACCGGGAAGAGATCCTGGGACGATGAAGTCAAGATAAGCGATACGGCAAGCGACGTCAGAGGCGTTAAAATCGCCTTGAAGTCCGGCGAAATATTGACGGTTCGCGAATTGTTCCAGAGCATAACGGTTTATTCCGCCAATGATGCGTCCGTGGCGCTTGCCGAGCATTTTGCGGGCTCCGAGGAAGCGTTCGTTCGGAAGATGAATGCCAAGGCCAAAGAGATTGGCTTATCCAGCGCGACCCGTTTCGTGAACGCATCAGGCGTCGAGCAGGGCACTGCCAATGGTCACGCCTGGTCCTCGGATGGAGAAACGGTAATGACCGCAGAAGATACGGCTAAACTAGCCGCGCATCTCATTAGAAGCCATCCGGATATACTAAGCACTTCCAGCAAAACGCAGACGAAGATAAGCGGACGCAATTTATATTTGAGCAACACCAATTGGATGCTGCCCTCGCTTGGCGGCCCTTATTCCTACGAAGGCACCGATGGATTAAAAGCAGGGTACACGGCGAATGCAGGGTACTGCTTTACGGGAACAGCCGAGAAGCAAGGCAGCCGGCTTATTGCCGTTGTCATGGGTACCGAATCCAAAGAAGCAAGGTTTGAAGAGACGCGAAAGCTGTTCGATTACGGATTTTCCAAGACCTTGACGTGGAGAGAGCGGCTGGACGACTGGTTCCAATATTCGGGAACCGCAGCCGCTCTTCAGCATGAGAACAGACCGGTTTAACGGATCAATGAAGATTTGGTAGATTTATAGAACTGCCCGTGAAGGGTTCACATTTGACAATATTCTGGTTTACAATAGATGATGTGTTGCAACTGGCCTACTAGTATGAAGTGAGTCAACGGGAGGAGTTCCCGTTTAATAAGAGAGGAGGGTGAGCCAAACAGCTTAGGGTGCAAGCAAAGGCCTTTAACGATCTGACTTATCCATTAATTTATTTTATAATAAAGAAGGAATTGAACTCATGAAGAGGAAATCATTATATATTACGCTCGCTATTGTCATATTGCTGGGCTCATCCGCATTTCTGTTTAGAACGCAGCTTGCGGTCGTGGCATTTGATCTGTTTATGGCAAAGGACGTAGAGGAATCGTTACAGAAATCGTATAAGCCGCTCCAGAGCGACAAGACGCCTGAACCGGTCGTACTCCAGAGCAAGCCGTTCTCGGTCATGCTGCTGGGAAGCGACCAGCGGGAAGACGAGCCAGCCCGTTCGGACACGTTGATCTATGCGGTTGTACGTCCCATGGAGTCCAAAGTGCTCCTAATCTCGGTACCGCGGGATACGTACGTCGATATTATCGGCAAGGACAAGAAAGACAAGATCAACCATGCGTTTGCATATGGCGGTCATCAAATGGCGAAAGATACGATGGAAGCATTTTTCGATGAGGAACTTGATTATTATGCCTCCATTAATTTTCAAGGTTTGAAGGATGTCGTTGACGCCCTTGGCGGCGTTGAGCTGCCGATCCGCAAGGATATCGTCAACAAAGGCAGGGATCATGAGAAGTTCACGATTGAAGCCAACAAACCGATTTACAATGGCGAGGAAGCCTTGAATTATGTCCGTTATCGTGAAGATAGCGACTTTAATCGGGCGAAGAGACAGCAGGTATTTTTGGATGTAGCGGCTAAGCGGGTCATGAAGCTGGATCAGATCGGCAAGGTGCCTGAACTGATCGAGATTATGGGAGATAATTTCCAAACCGATATGCAGCCTAAATTCATTATCGACCTGGCGAAGCAGATGCTGACCGGGGGCAAAGTGGATATGACCAGCTATACGATCATGGGAGAAGGCATGAAAATTAACGGCATCTATTATAATGAGGCCGACATGGAGGACGTGCAGGAAGCCCGCGACCTAATCGACAACTGGATGAACCCGGATACGCCGGCAGACCAGCTGCTGCAGCCTAAAGATGCAGAGAAACAGAAATTGCAATAACATAAACACCGGTACATCCGGATGATGTCATAGTACGTTGCTTCATCTCAATCAGCAGTCCGGATTGCCTGGCTGCTGATTTTGTGCCCTATACAAGGGAATCGAAACGACGGAGTTAACGTATGTATGAGTATGGATAGGGGAAGGAGTAACCTGCATACCAAGCTTTTGGATCAGGAAGGTTACTTAACATGACTCCATGAGGTTGGAGTCATAAGGAGGATAATGCATTATGAATATCGCTTTTTTTCTATTACCGAAGCAGGAAGTGATTTGTTTAACGCTGGACTCCACGCTCAGGCAGACGCTGGAACGGATGGAGTTTCACCGGTACACGGCGGTGCCCGTGCTGGATAAGAACGGTCAATATGCAGGCACCGTAACCGAAGGAGATCTGTTATGGCATATGAAGAACTCGGAAGGCAAAATCACTTTTGAGAACGCTTCGAAATTTTTGCTGAAGGATGTTCCGTTCCGCATGGATATCAAGCCGGTATCGATTGATGCCCGGATGGAGGATCTGATTAATTTGGCCAAGGTACAGAACTTTGTGCCGGTGGTGGACGACATGAACCGATTTATCGGGATTGTCCGCAGAAGCCTTATCATCGAGTACTGTGAACGCTTTGTTTCCAAGGAGACGATGGAATCCCAAGGGGCAACATAATCATGTAGGAACGCAAACAACAAAGGGCGTGGGACCACGGGGACATCGTGGGTAACACGTCCTATTTCTATAGAGACGGGGCTGCAGCCGGCATGCAGGGGGAATAACCGGTGGCCATTTGGAGTACAAAGAGAAGGTAAGTTATCTCCGCCACGGGGACTAAGGTTGGACAGGGTGCCCCGGGGCCTTTGTGTGGGCGGCTTTTTTTTATGCTATAATTGAGAATAAAGCTGTTTTCAGGGAGAGATGGATATGCCGAATATGCCGAAGGACTTGGATGTAGCGAAACGCGCCAAAGTGATTGAATGGCTTAAAACCGAAGTAATTGATCATGTATCCCGGTTATTCAAAGCTCTATGGGAAGGCAGCACTACAAAGGTTGGAGACAGTTTGGCAAGCCTGATGATGAGCTCCTACATACTGGGCCGAAGGCTCGGCTTGACCTATCGGGATTTGGACGATCTCTTGTTGGAGAAATTGAAAAAGCATAAGCAGGAAGGACATCAGCTGGAGGATTGGTACCAGGATATTTCCGCGCTCGAAGAACATTTGCGTAAGAGGTGAACATATTGAAATTGCGCTGGACTACGGCGGTATGGAGCGTTGTATATTTGCTGCTGCTGCTGTCACTACTCACACCCTTTTCGATCGTAACGGCTTTCTTATTGGTTCTGCCGGTTGCGATTCTGTTTACGGCTTTGAATACAAAATCATTTATCATGCATGTGGTGCCGGTGTGGCTGATTGCTCTTCTGATTCATCCCATTTATTTACTGCTTGCGATCTATTTTGCGATTCCGGGGATCGTGATGGGGTATTTATACCGGAAACGGAAGGCAGCCATGCAGGTGTTGAAGTATGGCATGGCCGTCATGCTGGTGGAACTGCTTGTCCTGCTGATGATCAGCACGGCCTTCTTCCAATTGAATCTGTCGGAATATGTGGATGAGATCGTAAAGATGACGACCGCTCCGCTCACCGAGATGGGTGTTGAAGGCGGCCTGGGCGGCCAGTTCCTTGGCACCGAACTCGATACACAACTCATTAAAGATCAAACGATGCGTTTGGTTCCGTTCGCGATGATTATCAGCTCGTTCCTTATGACGGTGGTCACACATGCTTTGGCACGGCCCACCCTCAACAGCATGGGCTTATCCGTGCCGCGGCTGAAGCCGGCCAGAGAATGGATGCTCCCGCGTTCCCTGATCTGGTACTACCTGCTCATTTTCTTCATCAACATAGCAACCGTCAATTCGGACAATACCTTCATGAAGATGATAGTAGCCAACGCTACGCCGTTGCTGCAGATCTGCTTCATGATTCAAGCGCTAAGCTTCTTCTATTATCTGGCACACGAGCGGAAGTGGCATCCGATCGCGCCGCTTTTGACGGCCATACCGATTGTTCTGTTCCCGCCGGCAATGATTATCGGAATCCTGGATCTGGCGTTCCCACTTCGTCAGGCATTTAGTAAAAACAAAAGATAGGGTGATGAGTCATGCCTAAATTTCTGCAGAAACGCTGGCACGGCTATCATACCGTCTGGGCGTTTGCGCTGGTGCTTCTGCTTGTTATTTTTCTATCGTTCTACAATACGATTCTGGGGCTGGTCGGGCTGCTGCTTGCGGTGGTAGGCGGCTACGCGATGCTGAAGGCGGAGATGAAGTTTCGCCGCGAGCTGGTGGATTATATCGGAGATCTGTCGTTTCGGATTCAGCGGGTCGAGGGCGAAGCGGTCAGCGTGCTGCCATTTGGCATTGTGCTGTACAGCGAGGATAAGACCGTGGAATGGCATAACCGATTCGTAGTCAATATGTTTCCCCAACAGCCGCTGGTGGGCGCTTCCTTGCAGGAGCTGTTCCCCGAGCTGGTGACAGCGCTAAAGGAAATCCAGGAGAAGAAGGATGGCAAAGAGAAGCCGCCGAAGGAAATTCGGCTGGAGATTTCCCATGAGGATAAGTACTATGGAGCCACGGTCATTCCGGATGAGCGACTCATTTATCTGGATGAGATCACCGAGCTGGCAGTGCTCAGGCAGCGGTACGAGGATGAGCGGCTGGCCTTGGGCATTATCATGATGGATAACATCGATGAGGCCTCGCAGGGAATGGATGATCAACAGCGGACGGCACTCATTGCAAAGGTCACCAGCGAGATTACGAATTGGGCCCGGGAGTTCAACGTCTACTTACGGAGGCTCTCCTCGGACCGCTATTTGATGATGCTGAACCACAGGTCGCTCGATGCGCTGGAGAATAGCCGTTTTCTCATCCTGGACGAAGTCCGGGAGATGACGGCCGATCTGAAGGTACCGCTTACGCTGAGCGTCGGTCTTGCCTTCGGTTCAGACGATATCACGGAGCTGGGGCAGCTTGCCCAATCCAGTCTGGATATGGCACTGGGCCGGGGCGGAGATCAGGCCGCTGTCAAAGCCGGCCAAAGGCTCTCCTTCTATGGCGGTAAATCCAACGCGGTAGAGAAACGAACGCGCGTAAGAGCGCGAGTCATTTCCCATGCGCTGCGCGATTTGATGCAGGAGAGCGACAAAGTGATCATCATGGGCCACAAGCTGCCGGATATGGACGTGGTCGGCGCTGCGATCGGCATCCTGAAAGCAGCCCAAATGTATAAAGTCGAGGCTTATATCGTGATGGAGGGAATGAATCCGTCCATTTCGAGGATTATGGAAGAGGTCCGCAAGGATGAAGCCTTGATGAGCCGATTCATCTCGACCGAACAATCGATGCAGATGATGACGGAGCACACGCTGCTCGTTGTCGTGGATACCCATAAAGCCTCCATGACGATGGAGCCGAGGCTGGTTCATCGCGCAAGCCGGGTGGTCGTGATGGATCATCACCGGCGCGGCGAAGAATTTATTAATGACGCGGTGCTGATCTATCTTGAGCCGTATGCCTCTTCAACCTGCGAGCTGGTGACGGAGGTGCTGCAGTATATTCACGACCGGGTATCCCTTACTCCGGTTGAGGCCACGGCATTGCTGGCAGGGATTACGGTGGATACCAAGCATTTTGCCCTCCACACGGGATCGAGAACGTTCGAGGCGGCCGGGTTCCTGCGGCGTCACGGAGCTGACACCATGATGATTCAGCGGGTGCTCAAGGAAGATCTGACAGAATTTATAGCGAAGGCAGAAATCGTGAAACATGCTAAAATGGTATTTGACCATATCGCTATCGCGGTGGCGAAGAGCGGGGAGCCCATGCCGCAGCTGCTCATTGCTCAAGTGGCGGATATGCTGCTGAATATGACGGATGTGCAGGCATCCTTTGTCATTAGCGAGCGCACCGACGGCAAGATTGGCATTAGCGCCCGTTCGATGGGCAAGATGAATGTTCAGATGATTATGGAACGTCTCGGGGGAGGCGGACATTTAACGAACGCCGCAGTACAACTGGATACGACGCCTGAGAAAGCCGAGGAGAAGTTGATGGAGGTACTGAAGGACATCGAAGCGAAAGAGGGGTTATTTGAATGAAAGTCATTTTCATAAAAGATATGAAGGGCCAAGGCAAGAAAGGCGAAGTGAAGGAAGTTTCGGAAGGATATGCAACAAACTTCCTGATTCCGCGGGGAGTCGCTCGTCCGGCTACCGACGGGAACATGAAAACGCTGGAGCAGCAGCAGGCCTCCGAGGAGAAGCGCAAGGCGCAGGAGAAGGAAGAGGCGCAGGCGCTCGGCAAGAAGCTGGAAGAGATGACGGTGGTCCTGAAAGCCAAAGCTGGAGAGGGCGGACGTCTGTTCGGCGCCATTACCAGCAAACAAATTGCGGAAGCATTGGCAGGACAGAAGATCAAAATCGACAAACGCAAAATTGAGCTTAGCGATCCGATCCGCAGCCTGGGCGTTACCCAGGTTCCGGTGAAGCTGCATCCTGACGTCAAGGCGACGCTCAAGGTTCAAATTACGGAGGAGTAATATGGGAGGAGAACTCTATTTCGATCGGGTCCCCCCGCAGAACCTTGAGGCAGAGCAGGCCGTGCTCGGTGCCATTTTGCTGCAGAGTGAAGCGCTGATCACGGCGATGGAGCGGGTGCAGGCTGAGGACTTCTACGATAAATCACATCAGATGATTTATGAAGTCATGGTGCAGCTCGGGGAAGGCAATCAACCGATCGATCTGGTGACCCTTACATCTCTTCTGCAAGATAAAGGACAGCTGGAAGAGATCGGTGGAGTCAGCTATTTAGCGAAGCTGGCTCATGCCGTCCCGACGGCTGCGAACGTGGATTATTACGCCCAAATCATCGAAGAGAAATCGATGCTGCGGCGTTTGATCCGAACGGCAACCCAGATTGTCAGTGAAGGCTATACCGGAGGAGAAGATGTATCCGGTATGCTCAGCGAGGCGGAGCGCCGCATACTCGAGATCTCCAATCGACGCACGGGCAGCGGGTTTATTGCGATTCGCGACGTGCTGATGGAAGTCTTCGAGAAGGTGGAGGTCCTTCATCAGAACCGGGGGAATACGACAGGGATTCCTTCCGGCTTTGTGGATCTGGACAAAATGACAAGCGGATTCCAGCGCAACGACTTGATTATCGTGGCGGCCCGTCCTTCCGTAGGTAAAACGGCCTTCGCACTGAATATCGCCCAGAACGTGGCCATTCGCGCCAAAGAAACGGTAGCCATCTTCAGTCTGGAGATGTCCGCGCCACAGCTCGTTCAGCGTATGATCTGTGCCGAGGCGAACCTCGATGCGGGCGTGATGCGGAATGGCGATTTCAAAGGCGACGAAGATTGGTCCAAGCTAACGATGGGCATCGCCGCTTTATCCGAGGCGGAGATTTACATTGATGATACACCTGGCGTCACGGTAGCCGATATCCGTGCGAAATGCCGCCGTTTGAAAAAAGAGAAGGGGCTCGGCATGATTCTGATCGATTACCTCCAGCTCATTCATGGGCGCGGCAAGCCCGGAGAGAACCGGCAGCAGGAGGTATCCGAGATTTCGCGTACGCTCAAACAAATTGCCCGTGAGCTCGAAGTGCCGGTCATCGCGCTGTCGCAGCTCAGCCGGGGCGTGGAGCAGCGTCAGGACAAGCGTCCGATGATGAGTGACCTCCGGGAATCCGGTTCGATCGAGCAGGATGCCGATATCGTTGCGTTCTTATACCGGGATGATTATTACAATCAGGAAACCGAGAAGAAGAATATCATCGAGATCATCATTGCCAAACAGCGTAATGGTCCGGTAGGCACAGTGGAATTGGTCTTCCTGAAGAACTTTAATAAATTCGTCAATTACGAGCGAACGCATGCCGATGCCTTTGCCGCCGGGTAACGACGGTATTCACCCTTAGCCGGGCTTTCATGTTTGCTTAATGAAACAGGAAGCTTCTAAACTAAAGTTCGGAGATCGGGCCAATACCTGCCGCTCGCTGTAAGTATAGGGCATTTCTTAAGATATCAAGTATAAACTTCGAAGCTTGAGCCTTCCTGATATCGCAAGAAAAACTTCCTCTAACCGAGGTCTGTCTTCTGAGAAAGTACGTCGACAGTCGTTTTTCTTATGGCAGTTCCCCGAATAATACGGTTATCCATCTATAATCTCGTCCTAATTCCGAACAATCGTACACACTCATGTGCGATTGTTCGTTTTTGTATTTGACTTTAAAAATGGGGACTGTTACACTGGTATTGCTGCTTTAGTGCAGTGAGGTTGAACTATAATCAGCTTGCAGAGATTTATTTCATCAGTGTTACGCGAAATCATAAGGGTGTAACAGCCCGGGCGGAGGAATGAATATGTCAACGGTAGTCGTTGTGGGAACACAATGGGGAGATGAAGGGAAAGGGAAAATCACGGATTATTTGGCGGAAAGCGCCGACGTGGTAGCCCGTTACCAAGGCGGCAACAATGCCGGCCACACCATTCTGATTGACGGTAAAAAATTCAAGCTTAGCTTGATTCCATCCGGAGTATTCTATAAAGATAAAACCTGTGTAATCGGTAACGGTATGGTCGTTAACCCGGCTGCACTCATTGAAGAGATTAATTATATTCATGATAACGGGTTCAGCACCGACAATCTGGTAATCAGCGATCGTGCTCATGTTATCATGCCTTATCATATGGTATTGGATGCTCTGGAAGAGGACCGCAAAGGTCCGAACAAAATCGGTACAACGCGCAAGGGGATCGGCCCTTGCTACATGGATAAAGCGGCACGCAACGGCATCCGGATCGCAGATCTGATGGATGCGGAAGAGTTCGAATTGAAGCTTCGCCATCTGGTGAAGGAGAAGAACCAAGTGATTACCCAGGTGTACGGCGGGGAAGCGCTTGATGTTGAAGAGATTCTAACGCAATACCTGGAGTACGCCGAAGTTATTCGTAAATATGTGCGCGACACTTCCGTTGTCTTGAATGATGCCATCGATGAGAATCAAAAGGTATTGTTCGAAGGCGCGCAGGGCGTCATGCTGGATATCGACCAAGGGACGTACCCGTTTGTTACGTCTTCGAATCCTTCTGCAGGCGGCGTCTGCATCGGTTCCGGCGTAGGGCCGTCGAAGATTCAACAGGTCATCGGCGTGGCCAAATCCTATACGACGCGTGTAGGAGACGGACCATTTCCGACGGAGCTGGATAATGAAATCGGCGAATATATCCGTGAAAAAGGACATGAGTACGGCACGGTAACCGGGCGCGCTCGCCGCGTAGGCTGGTTCGACAGCGTAGTTGTGCGCCATGCCCGTCGCGTAAGCGGAATTACCGGCCTGTCCCTGAACTCGCTGGACGTGCTCAGCGGACTGGAGACGGTGAAGATCTGTACCGCATATAAATTCCGCGGTGAGGAGATTACGCACTACCCGGCCAGCTTGAAGATGTTAGCCGAGTGCGAAGCCATCTATGAAGAGCTGCCGGGCTGGAGCGAAGACATTACCGGCGCGAAGACGCTGGAGGATCTGCCGGAGAACACTCGCCGTTATGTTGAGCGGGTATCCGAGCTGACCGGCATTCCGATTGCCATCTTCTCCGTCGGCCGCAACCGGGAGCAGACGAATCAAGTGCTGCCGATTTATGAGAAGTAATCAAGCGTTGGACCAAGAATAGAGAGAGTGAAAGTTCAACTTTAAGTTATGTGAAATACACCCGCCGAAGATAGGGGTCGGCGGGCTTTTTTATGGCTGTAGAAGATCCGGGATAGGAGATGGCTTTCGAGCATACCATCGCTGTTCAATAGGTAGAAGAATTTGTCCCTTCAGCTAAAGAATATTATCCCCTAGTCATCCGCCCATCCACCCTATAATGGAGATAGACATAGAGGGCAGCACGCTGATCATTTGGAATTGGGGCTAAAAACAGCGGATGAATGCAGTCAGATCCATGTAGGGGGGACAGAAGCCATACGAACCTTCGAATAGACGTATGGCCTTCTTGAGCGCTGGACAAGGTACACGGCGGTCCAGCATAGTAAAAAACCGGATTCATCGACTAGGTTGCCTAGGGATGAATCCGGTTTTTGTCATGCTACAACACAATCGGCTGCGTCCGTTCGGACAGCTTGCCGTCCTCGATATAGACGACCCGGTCACATAGATCCAGCATGCGCTTGTCATGCGTGACCATGATGGCAGCTTTCCGGCGCAGCTTCACCTCATCGGCGAGCATTTGAACGACCGTCCGGCCGCGCTCGGAATCCAGACTTGCCGTCGGCTCGTCAGCCAATATGAGCTCCGGATCGTTCATCCATGCCCGGGCAATGGCAACCCGCTGCCGTTCGCCGCCGGACAGGCTCTCGGGATACCGAGACTTGCGATGCGACAAGCCCAGCCGGTGAAGCAGATCATCTGCCAGCCGCTGCGGCTCCTGGCCGTGCTGGTTAGCCAGCTTGGCCATCAAGAGCAGCTGATCGCGGACCGTAAGATACGGAATGAGATTGGAAGATTGAAAGACAAATCCGATATGGCGCAGCCGCAGCTGATTCATTTGTTTGGCGGGGAGCCGGGTGACCTCTTGATCGCCCATCCATATTCGTCCCCGGGTAGGGGATAGCAGTGCCCCGGCAATGGAGAGAAAGGTGCTTTTGCCCGACCCGGAAGGTCCGACCACCGCGACAAATTCCCCACCCTTGATATCCAGTGAAATGTTGTCCAGTACTTTAGCTGAGGTGTCCCCGTCACCGAATTCTTTGCTTACCTGATCCATCAACAGCTTGGATGATGTCATTATGCAGCCCTCCCGATAGCTTCGATTGCATCGATCTTGATGACCCGATATAGCGATAATAGCGATCCCATCAGGGAAACCGCCAGGAACAGCAAGGAACAGAGCAGAACGACCGAAGGCGTTAACGAAAACGGCACGATGCCGGACAACAGGAGCGAAACCCCGTACGTCAAGCCGATGCTGATCGCAAGACTGACGATGGTGAGGGTCAGGACCTGAAAGATCAGACTCCTCACCAGATAGCCGGTCCCCGCGCCGATGGCTTTCAGGACCCCGAACTGATTCATTTTCTGAATCGTCATGACGTAGAAGAACACGGCCAGCACGAAGGCTGCAATCACAAACAGGAACACAATCATCATGATGAGAGAACCCTGCTCCTCCTGAAAACCGGGAATCCCCTGCAGGGCTTCCTCTTTCGTGATCATCTCGATGCCGGATACGTCCCGGACCAAGGCTTCCTTCTGCTCCGGAGTTCCATTCCAAGCGATGGCATTATAGATAGGCGCTGGCTTCGCCGGGTTTGGCTGAAGCGTCTTCCACCCCTCAAAGTTCATGTGAATGACCGGGGCATGACTGAAGGATTGTCCCTCCGTAAAGGCAGCAATCGTAAACGTGGCGCCTGTAGCCTGATCCACGATCCGGTCGCCCAGCCGGTACCCGTCCTCTTTCAAGGAGCGGTCGGCCATCACAAGGTCGGCATCCGTATTGCTAATCATGGTGCCTTCAACGACTCGGGGTGCCAGCATGCTCTCCACATCAATGGCAAAAAAAGCCGCATCGAATTTGGCTGAGGAGCCTTCCTTGGTCAAGGTGTTCATGTGTACTCCGAGCGGAGTGGCCGGGTTTCCACCCGGGCGGCTCTGCACTTCGTTCCAGATCTCGCCGGTTAGTACGGAACGATTGATCCGATGATCGGACTCCTCCTGAAGCACCAGGTAGTCGGCTTTCATATTTTGTATGGAAGAGGCGTTATCGGAGGAAAGACCCTGGGCCAATCCCGTGACGAACAGGACGAGCCAGGCAATCAGTACCATAATGAAGCCAATCAGCAGATAGCGCAGCTTCGCATGTTGAAGTTCACGCAGTGCAAGAAACATGTTTCTCATCTCCATTCCTGATCATTAAGCAGCACATCCCTCGGTTTTTAATCTCTGCGGGATATGCCCCAAGTATAGGAATGGAATATGAACAGAGCATGAACTTGAGATTAGGCAGCATTATACGTTAGGAAGGATCACGGTGAAGGTGGTTCCCTTTCCAGGCTGACTCGTGACCTCAATACGTCCGCCATGCAGTTCGACAATTTTCTGGGTAATGGATAAACCCAATCCGCTGCTGCCCTCGGAGCGGTCGCGGGCCTCATCCACGCGGTAGAACCGGTTGAAGATGTGGGGCAGATGCTCCTGCGGAATGCCAATGCCCGTATCGGAGATCTCGATGCGGCATTGTGTGTTGTGTTCGATCACACGCAGGGAGATGGCGCCCTCAGGTGCGGTGAATTTAATGCTGTTGGTGATGAGGTTCGTCCATACCTGATGCAGCAGCTGCTGATCGCCGTAGACATAGGTCGGCGGCAGCGACATATCGATGGTCAAATCTTTGCTGCGCCAGTTCCATTCGGTGTGGAACAGCACTTGCTTGATTTGCTCGGCCACGTCGAAGGTGGATTTATCGAGAATGTTCTCTTCCTTATCCAGGGATGCCAGCATAAGCAGCTGTTTGCTGAGCTGCGACATCCGGCGGCTCTCCGCCTCAATGATCGATAAATAATGCTGCTGCTGTTCCTCGGACAAGCGCTTGGTTTGCAGCGTCTGCGAGAAGCCCTGAATGGAGGCCAGCGGCGACTGGATTTCATGCGAGACATTGGATACAAACTCCTGACGCATTTGCTCCAACTGCGCTAGCCCTTTGGCCATCTGGGAAAAATGGTCAGCAAGCTGCCCCAGCTCGTCACGCCGGGTAACGTTCAGCTTAATGTCATATTGGCCCTGCGCCACGCTCTGGGTGGCCTCGGTTAACTTCACGATCGGTTTCACGATATAGCGCGTAATAATGCCGACAAGCAGGATGCTCAGCAGGATGGCAATGACCATAATGATGGAGAAGAAGATACGCATCTCCCCGAACTGGACGGTAATATCGGGCCTGAGGAAGAGTGCGTGAGGGCTGCCTTCTACCTGTATGGGGATGCCGATGGAGTTGCTTAGGACATTGTCGAAAAAGCCGGTAATGAACAGCTCCGACGGAAACTCCGCAATGCCATGGTACACCTTCCCGTTCAGCACTTGCCGCACCGTTTCGGGCGAGAGGTCCTGTTCACGGAACATGCCGCCGTAGAACCACTCCTTGCCTTGATCGTTCACCAAATAGAATTGATAACCGAGCTGACCGATGTGATGGAGATAATCATGGATGTCCGTCTCCGGGTGGCTGTCATAAAAGTCCCCGATATCCTTGGCCATGGTGGTGACCTTCTGATCGTTAAAGGGCTTGAGATTGTATTGGTAGTACAGATTAGACAGCACAAAAGCTATCAAGCTGCTGATCACCATGATGGCGATGGTGGTGAGGACGATGCGCGAATAGAGGGTTTTCACTGCGGCGCCCCCTCCAATTTATATCCTACGCCCCGGACGGTCCGTATCCGGAAATCGCCGCTTCGGTCAGCGAAGCGTTCCCGGAGTCGTTTGATATGAACGTCCACGGTCCGGTCATCTCCGTCAAAATCCGTTCCCCAGATGAGCTGAATCAGCTCCTCGCGCGAGAATGTCCGGTCCGGATAGCTCGCAAGCTGAGAGAGCAGCTCAAACTCTTTCATCGGCAGCATCAGTACCTTTCCGTGTCCTTGAACCTCGTAGCTTTTGCGGTCGATGGTCGTTTCGTTCAGACGGATTTTGTCTGCGCTGACCATTTGATACCGCCGCAGCAGGGCTTTGATTCGAAACAGCAGCTCCCTTGGTTCAAACGGCTTGGTTAAGTAATCATCCGTGCCGACGGCAAAACCTCTCTCCTTGTCTACAAGCTGATCCTTGGCGGTCAGCAGAATGACGGGAACATCATAATAACGCCGGATTTCTTCGCAGAGCTGATACCCGTCCTTGTTCGGCATCATGACATCCACGACAGCCAGGTGAACCTGTTCTTCCGCCAAAAGGGCAGAAGCTTCTTCCCCGTCAGCTGCAGTGAATACCGTGTATCCTTCGGTTTGAAGATGATATAGCAGGAGCTCTCGAATATGCGCGTCGTCATCTGCGATCAATATATGAATCATTGCTAGATTGACCTCCTTCATAAGCGTTCCAATGACTATATATGTATCATACATTCCCTGGTGCGGTCGATGGAGCGCTCTATCGCATGGAAGTAGTGTGGCCTAAAAGGAACCGAATCATGAAATATATCAGATCGAAGTAGAAAAATTGGCGATCCCCACGATTGAAGCGATCCCGAGCGGTCAATACTGGAAAAAGAAAGCAATCATCGTCATGTCATTGCAGCATGCATGAGGAAGGAGGAGATACGGATGAAGTGGATGAAATGGCTGCTGAAAATCAGCTTGACCGCCATTCTGGTGAGCACGCTTACGATTGTGACCACGGGCATCGTCGTGAATGCCTATATTCAATCGGTGTTATCCAGCTTTAATATTCAGCTGGAAGCGGAGCCGATGGGGGTGGGAGGTATTATGAAGTCGATGCTGGGCGTGGGCTCCGGCACCAAGCCGGATGCGGGCAGCGTCAATGCCGCGAAGGGCAATCGCCAGTTGGAAGAAGATCAGGGCGCTGCGGACGATGTATCGGAAGCCGGAACCGAAACGAATGGAGGGGCCAAGGAGGACGAAGAGACGAGTTCAGGATCAACGGGAACGTCAGGGGAGACTTCGAACGATGAAGAGGCACCGGATAATTCCCTGCCCGTCATGGGCACGAATACGACAGAGTCTGGCGACTCCTCCCTGGAAGATCAGGAGATTGTCATGACACCGGGGGACATCGTGGACCGGAAGGACCGTTTGCCAACGGAGGAGAAGGAAGAGATTTTCACCATGCTGATGAACAAGCTGCCCCAATCCGAAATGCAGAAGATCTCTGAGGCGATGGAGGACGGTCTGACCGCTGCGGAGCTTGCGGAGATCGAGCAGGGCATATCCAAATATTTGAATCCGGAAGAATTCGATAAACTGATCACCATGCTCAAAGAATAACGGTATGACGGGTTTCAGGCAGGCTCTGTCACCGTTTTGTCACCGACATGCAAAAGCCCCATATTGGAAAATATCAGGAAACCCGCGCGGGGCGCGGGTTTTTCGCTATTTTCGTAAACTTGAAATGATTGTAAAGGCTATGTTAAAGTATACGAAGATCGAAAAGGTTAAAATTTTGATACCTTTTGACAGGTTGTGTCACATTCAATGCTAAGTCAGCAAGTTCAGATGAACGAATAACGGATTCTTACATATGGACAAGGCTTAAAGGAGAGAGACATGAAAGGTTCTAAGGGGAAACGGTGGATGGACAGCATCTTGCGCAAGCAAGCGGCCGATCAGTCTACCCTCAATCACAACTCAAATCAGGAGTCCCCAATGTCGTCGAATCCGCCAAAGCGGGGGTGGACATCACCGCGCAGATGGATTTGGATGTCGGCAGGGGTATTGCTCATAGCAGGATCGATATATACCGGCGGAAAAGCTTACGTGAACGCGAATACAATTCCGTTCTATCATGTGTATGTCGATGGGAAATCGATCGGTACCATTCAAGAAGATGCCCAACTTGACCAGCTGCTGAAAGCGAAGCAAAAGGAATATCAGGAGAAGTACCCTGATGTGCCCATGGTGCTTCATACCGACGGCATCACCACGAAGGCCGACCGTTCCTATAAACCGGTCGTGAACAGCGAGGAGACGCTTCATAAGCTGGATGGCATGCTGAAAGCATATGCCCGCGGCGTGGAGCTGAAGGTGGATGGCAAGACGGTGGCGATCGTGAAGGATCAACAGACGGCCAAGGCTGCCGTCGAAGCGGCTAAGCTGAAGTTCGCTCCGGCTGCTGCGCAGAAGGAGAAGACGCAGAGAGTCGCTTTCACGAGAACGTCCGCATCGGCATCGAGCAAGAAGAAGGATGACGCAAGCGGGCTCGAGTCCGTGGACATCAAGGAGAAGATTTCGCTTGCCAACACGAAGGCTGACCCGAACAAGGTGCTGGACGTGGAAGAAGCGGTCAAGGTGCTGACCGGCACGAAGGACAAGCCGGTGGTGTACACGGTGAAAGAGGGAGATACGATTTCCTCGATCGCACAGCATTTTGGCATGAAGTCTGCTGACGTCATGGCGCTCAATCCCGGGCTCGAAGAGAAATACGTTCAGATCGGGGCCGAGCTGCAGGTGACGAAGCCGGAAGCGCCGCTGACGGTCAGAACGGTGGAGACGGTGTCGGTGAAGCAGCCGAGCAAACCAGAGACGATCGTTCGCAAGAGCAGCGAGCTCGCGCTGGGCAAACGGAAGGTTGTCCGTCCCGGACGGGACGGCGTGAAGACGGTGGATTACATCGTGACCAAAGAGAACGGCAAGGTCATCTCCAAGCAATGGACGGGCCAAGAGGTGGTTCAGGAATCGCTGCCGGAAGTTGTGTATAAAGGCACCAAGGTAGCACCAAAGAAAAAAGCGGCAGCGGTGACCCAGAAGTCCAGCGGCAGCATGTTCGCTTGGCCGGTGAGCGGGGCGCGCATTACGAGCTCCTTCGGACATCGCTGGGGAAGAAGCCATGAGGGTATTGATATGGTTGGCGGAAGCACCATTATGGCAGCGGCTTCCGGAAGAGTGGTCTTCGCGGGTCAGCAGAGCGGTTACGGCAACGTCGTCATTGTCGATCACGGCAATGGATATCGCACGCTGTATGGGCATATGAGCAAGATTTCCGTCGGCAACGGCCAGTCTGTTGGACAAGGCTCCAAGCTGGGCGTCATGGGTAATACGGGCCGTTCCACCGGAACGCATCTGCATTTCGAAGTGCAAAAAAATGGAGTTGCCCAAAATCCGATGAAATATCTGTAGTTCTGTGTTATACTAGGTAAACCAATGCGACATAAGCCATTATTGGTTCATATATCATAATAGTGAAGATGGCCGCTCCTTAACGGGGGCGGCCATCTTTGCGTCTTGCAGGCGGTGATTTGGGGATGTGGGACCGAACAGGAAAATAGTTTGCAGTGGAGGCGCAAGCGGTGTCCTTCTCCGTCGCTGTTGAATTCGGAAAATAGGAATGCCGCTTACGATGAGATTTTCCGAATCCAAAGGCGATCGCTGCCGCTCTCCGAATGGCGGACCAGTGGGTGTGTAGCGGCGGCAGGTGTGGTAAAATGAAAAGAAGACCGTTTAAGTGTGAGTTCAAAAAGGGACTTTTTGAACATCCTCTTTAAGAAGGTATGAGGTGAACAGGAAGATGCAGGGAACCATTCTGGTGGTGGATGACGAACAGCCCATCGCCGATATTTTAAAGTTTAACTTGGAAAAAGAGGGCTATGAGGTCATCTGCGCCTTTGACGGCATCAGCGCCGTGGAGATTGCGCTCACGCAGCGGCCGGATTTGATGCTGCTTGATTTGATGCTGCCCGGCAAAGACGGAATGGACGTGTGCCGCGAGGTACGTGCCGCTAACCTGCAGATCCCGATCATCATGCTGACGGCGAAGGACGGAGAGATCGACAAGGTGCTTGGGCTTGAGCTCGGGGCGGATGATTACGTGACGAAGCCGTTCAGCACGAGAGAAATACTCGCACGCGTGAAGGCGCATCTGCGACGTCAGCAGAAGCCGGATAACTCGGCGGATAACACAGGCGGCACAAGTGCAGGCGGACAAGGCCTGCGGCTGTTTGAGCTGTTTATTGATACGGACATGTACATGGTATACAAAAGCGGGGAAGCGCTCGATCTGACGCACCGCGAATATGAATTGGTTTATTATTTGGCCCGTAATGCCGGCAAAGTGATGACTCGGGAACATTTGCTGCAGGCGGTATGGGGCTTTGAATACTTTGGCGACGTGCGAACCGTGGACGTGACGATCCGCCGGCTTCGCGAGAAGATTGAAGAGAATCCGAGCAAACCGGAATATATCCTGACTCGGCGCGGACTGGGCTACCTGATGCGCAGCGCGAAAAACGGAGGCCTGTAATGAAGTGGCTGTCCTTCTTCCGCACCATCCAGGCGAAGGTCATCATCATTTATGTCCTTCTCATTCTGATCGCGATGCAGCTGATCGGGGTGTATTTTGTTAGTGCGATGAAGAACTCGCTGACCAGCAACTTCACGAAGGACTTGCAGGAACGCGCCGAACTGATGTCGGTTTTGGCCGCCAAAACCCTTGGCGGCGAGAACGATACCGAGGAGGATCCGATCGAGAGCCTGCGCGTCATGGTGAACAACCTGTTCAACCTGAACGGCGCCGAGATTCAGGTGCTGGATTCCACCGGGCGGGTGCTGACCACCTCGCTGCCCTCCCACGCCGATTATGTGAGCACCAAGAACACGCAGACGGTTGTCAGTCGGGCCTTGCAGGGAATACAGGATAATGAAGAGTACATCATCGACGATGATAATATCCGCAAAAAAGTGGTGGCCAAGCCCGTCATGTACAACGAGAAAATCGTCGGCGCGATATATATCGTAGCCAGCATGAGCGAGCTGTACAGCACGATGCAGCGGATCAACAATATTTTTATATCGGGCATTCTTTTGGCCCTCGGCTTGACCGCGGTGCTTGGCGTAATCCTGTCACATACGATTACCCATCCGATCAAGGAGCTGACCAAGCATGCCCGGGCTGTCGCAGATGGCCGGTTTACCGAGAAAACGCCGGTATTCGGCAGCGATGAGATCGGCCAGCTCAGCCAGGCGTTCAACTATATGACCAGCCGTCTGCGCGAAGCTCTCTCGCAGAACGAAGAAGAGAAGGAGAAGCTTGCTTCGATCCTGACGAATATGAGCGACGGCGTGATCGCAACCGATGAGGCGGGGCGTGTCATCCTGATGAACCGGCGCGCCGGTGAAATGTTGGGCGTGGAGGGGGAAGAACTGGCAGGGCACGATATCGTGTCCCTGCTGGGCCTGGAAGAATCCGAATCCGAAGCCTTGGCACGCGGCGAAGGCCATGATTCGAAGCTGCTAGAGATTACGCCGCGCGAGGGCGGCGAGCCGTTCATGATGCGCGTGACCTTCACGCCGATTCACCGGCGGGAGATCGGCATCACGGGCACGATTGCCGTGCTGCAGGACGTTACCGAGCAGGAGAAGCTGGAGGCATCCCGACGGGAGTTCGTGGCGAATGTATCCCATGAGCTGCGCACGCCGCTGACCACCATCAAGAGTTATACCGAGGCGTTGGAGGATGGCGCGCTGGAGGATAAACAGATGGGGCCGCGATTCGTCGGCGTCATCCAGAATGAGACCGGCCGGATGATCCGGCTGGTGACGGACCTGCTGCATTTGTCCCGGCTGGATTCCAAGGAGGCCGCTCTGCATAAGGAGCGGACGGACATCGTGGAAATGCTGGAGGACGTAGAGGACCGATTCTCTTTCCAAATGAAGCAAAAGCATATTCGCACCATTATCGAAGTGAAGCCGGGCGTATCCACGGCGATGCTGGACCGGGACGGCATTGACCAGGTTCTCGATAACCTGATATCCAACGCCCTTAAATATACGCCGGACGGAGGCACCATCACCATGGATGCAAGCATAACGGAGGAAGGCATGTTATCCTTATCCGTTAAGGATACCGGGATCGGTATTCCGAAGAAGGATCTGGACCGGATCTTTGAGCGCTTCTATCGGGTGGATAAAGCACGGACGCGCAATTTGGGCGGAACGGGCCTCGGTTTGTCCATTGCCCGGGAAATTGTCAGGGCACATGGAGGTTTCATTACGCTTCAATCCGAATTGGAGAAGGGCACCACGGTGACCTTTACCTTGCCCCTGGACGATGAGGGGAGGGTGTTAGCGTGAAGGAGCGATTGAAGACCGTGCTGCTGGTCCTGTTGGTCGTTGGCAGCTTGGTACAGAGTTATGTGTTGATTTTCCGTTTTCCGGGCAGCGACTCGGTTGTGCAATCGAAGGACGCCTATATCCGAACCGAGGAGATGGGACCGGAAGAGAAGCCAGAGAATCTGCTCTTTCCCGACAAAATGGTCATTCATCTGGGCGAAGACAAGCATACGGTGTTCTATCCGAACGATACGTTCTATAATCTCGTGTATAACCGGCTTAAAGGCCGGACCTTTGATAATTTCCAGCGGCGGATGGTCAGCAACATCGATTGGGCCAAGGTTCGTTCCGAGAATCGAGGCATTGAGCTGAGCTTTGATTCAGGCATTCCGGTAACGCTGCTCCAGAGAGTGATGCAAATCGTCCCGGACACCCTGTTTGAAGGGGAAAGCATCAACAAAATGTGGCTGTACAGCGTGGAAGGCGAAGCGAAGATCCATGTCATGTTTTTCAGTACGGAGGGCGATGTCGTCTATGAAGCCGCCCAGGCGGATTTGACCGTACAGGACGTGGATCAGCTGGTGGACTTCGGGCTGAGCTGGACGCCGTATAAGATGGTGGATGGCCGGTATTATACCCCCGAGAAGGAGCTGAATATGGTCAGCATTGAGCTGCCGATCGGGGAATATACGGTTGATCAAATGCAGCGCAGCCTGTTTTTTGACCCGAGCATCACCCGCAACATCCGGGAAAAAGACGGCTCCGAGATTTATACGGACAGTAAGCGGAGCCTCCAGGTAGACCAGGGACAGAAATGGATCAGCTATACCGATCCGGCTGCACCGCCATCCGGAGAGAGCAGTCCCGGCAAGGATGTGCTGTCCGCCATTGATTTCGTGAATCAGCACGGGGGCTGGAATGGCACATACAGGCTGGCTAAAGCGGGTGAATCCGAAGATCGGACGCTGGTGAAATTCCAGCAATACTACGGCGGATTTCCGATCCTGAATACGTCAGGCTTCCAATATGGCGTCATGGAATTGGACTTGCAGCAGGGAACGGTAACCTCCTATGAGCGCTCGCTGTTATATCTCGAGCCGGCCTCTTTGAAGAAACAGATGGTAAAGCTTACGGGAGGCGAGGCCTTGGAAGCGAAGCTGAAGCCTTACGAGGAGAGTGTGGTTACAGGTCTGGATCCCGCCTATTTACCGGTGCTGACGGGAGAAGGGCTGCTGCTGAAGCCTGTATGGGCTTTAAAGCTCCAGAACGGCTCGGTTGTCATACTCGAGTAATCATACGGGGTACATTGAATCACAAGGAGGGATATTCATGGATTGGGGCCGTGCCAAAAATGTTCTGATTTACGCGTTTTTGCTGCTGAATCTGGTGCTGGGCTATCAGCTCTGGATGGACTACCGCGAGCAGGTCGGCTCCAATCTGGATTTCACCTCGCTTTCCGAGAGCACCCAGCAGGTGATGGAGGAGAATGGGATTCAATTGCTGAGTCCGATCCCGACGGAAACGCCGCAGCTGCCCAAGATTAATTATATCTACAGCGCGGAAGCCCAGGGCGAGCCGGTAGGGCTGGAGCAGCCGGTGGACACGAAGCTGATTTATGCCGATGAGAAGGAATTGCGCAATGCGCTGGAAGGCAAGATTGCGGATCTCGGGAACTATCGCCATGACGAGCCGTCAGACAAGGAGAATGTCTTCATATTCCGGCCGTTGGTGCAGAAGGAATGGCCGCTGTTTAACGTGGAGTTGGAGTTTATCCATGAAGCCCAGAAGATCCATGCGTTTCGCGAACCCGTGTTTGAGATTCTGCCAAGCAGCGATATGGAGGAACAGAAGGTTCTGCCTGCATCGAAGGCCTTGGAAACCCTTATCGAACGTAATTTCATCCCGCCTGATTCGGCGGTACGCGATATTCAGCTTGGTTATTATGGGCAGTTGTTTAATACAGAGGATCAGTTGGCAGCACCGACCTGGCGGTTTACACTGGATCATGGCGAGATGATCTATGTGCAGGGCATCAGCGGGGACGTGCTGACGCCAAAAAGCGATACGACAAAGGAGTAACAAGACTATGGGGATTTCATTTTCCGTGCTGTCGAGCGGCTCGACGGGCAATGCGACCATTGTCCGCAATGAGGATACGACACTGCTGATCGATGCGGGCCTAAGTGCAAGGCGCATCGATGAGCTGTTGAAGGAACGCGAAATGATGGGAGAAGAAATCGACGGAATCCTGGTCACGCATGAGCATTCGGATCATATCCGGGGGCTTGGCGCGGTGGCGCGCAAATACAATCTGCCGATCTATGCGAATGAGAAGACGTGGGAAGCGATGAGCAAGTCGCTGGGCAAGATTGCGGAAGAGAACCGGATTGTGCTGGAGAGTCATGAGGTCAAGGATTTTGGCACCCTGCGGGTAGAGCCGTTTGAAATATCCCATGACGCTGCGGCACCGGTCGGTTACTGCTTCTATGACGGCGACGAGAAACTGGGCGTTGCCACGGACCTCGGTTATGTCAGCGACAAGGTGAAGAAAGCGCTGGATGGGTCGGATGTGCTGGTGCTGGAAGCCAATCACGATATCGAGATGCTCCGGATGGGACGGTATCCGTGGAATACCAAGCGCCGGATTCTCGGCGATATGGGGCATTTGTCGAATAACTCGGCAGGCGATGCTTTAAGCGAATTGCTGACGGGCGACACCAAACGGACGTATCTGGCCCATCTCAGCCTGGATCACAACATGATGGACCTGGCAAGAATGACCGTACGCGATACGATGGAAGACCGCGGCTGCTTCTTCAAGGACAGCGAGTTTAAATTGTGCGATACGTATTATGACCGTCCGACCCCTTGGGATAAAGTCGGGGAATAGTTTAGTGAGACAGCTTGCCTTGGACGAATTCAGCATTCATAACATGGATATCTTAAAATAGGC
Source organism: Paenibacillus sp. Y412MC10 (assembly GCF_000024685.1). Classification (NCBI taxonomy): domain Bacteria; kingdom Bacillati; phylum Bacillota; class Bacilli; order Caryophanales; family Paenibacillaceae; genus Paenibacillus; species Paenibacillus sp. Y412MC10. Next base: position 7,066,402 of record NC_013406.1, on the reverse strand, counting down.
ATGAGCAAAACAGCCCCATGATGACGTGGGGCTGTTTTGCTGTTGCGGACGGACGCATCACATGCTGAGAAACGGCTCGTCCTAACGCTTGCTGAGGCTTTCTTGCGCCATACGAACCATTTCCCGAACCATGGAACCGCCGATGGCACCACCGACTTTACCCGCCTGTTCGGTGGTCAGGTCTCTGTTGTCGCCGGGTTTCAGCGGTACGCCGAGTGATTTGGCCACCTCGTATTTGAGGTCCTGCTGCCGCTGCGGGTCGACTTGATAGCCTTCGTTTCGCATCACGTTTGTCATGAACTGCTGCATTTCGGGACTCCGGTGCCGCCGTGATCTTCTTGCCATCCTTAACCCTCCTTGCATATGGTTTCCCCCTTCATAACATTCCCTGCGGGCAACCTGCAGATGAATGGATAACCTAACCAGTGCCAGAAAGCGGAGAAGCAGGTCGAAATCCTATGGCTTGCGCAGGCAATGTGCTTTTTTGATAGGCCAAACAGGGTAGACGAGCCTTGTCTGCAGGTGCACTGCAGAGGGGACGGGGAAGTATTTTTGCAGTGGAGAGCTTAGGAAAGAATAAGTGACGATGAACCCAAATAGGAATGATGTGTGGGTCGCCGGAGAGCTGCGGCGCGGCATTCCGAAATGAACATTTTTGGCCAGGAAGACCAACCCTGTTGCCATTTTCTTAACACATTTGTTCGGTATAGTCTTTAAAGGGGGAATGCACGAATCAAGGGCTGCCGCTGCCAGGATTGCGGGTATGCCGGAAGAGGGATCATGGATATCCTCGAAATATGGAACCTTTTGGCTGTCTGGCTCGTATACAAGGGTATTGTGTTCACCCGGACAATCGCTATGGATCGAATGTAAAATCTCACTTTACACAGACTCTTAAAATTGCCATCAATTTAGCATTTGTTTTTACCAAAGAAAGCTGACGTGAACCTGTGTTCGTGTGGTACAATAGGAGCACCGGAAGGTCCGAGGGCTGTGGTTAAGCACCAGCAACGAACTAGAGCACGGGGTGCTTATATACGCCAAATGCAGCCGACCCAGGTATTTCCATCTTTTTTAGAAAAAAACGGATGTTTCGCGCTTAAAACGCCCTGTTTGTGGTAATAGAAGGATACAGGGTCTTTTTTGAACGATCGGGTGTCAATACATACCTTTTCTGGAACTAGATTGCTGGCTGTGGGTTCAAATATTGGATAAGGAGCGATATTTCACTAAAAGTTCAAAGACCGTGCTCAAAAATGCAACTTTTTGAGCCGCAGAAGAGTCATACATTAGAGAGATATTTAACAGGTGGCACGCTGCCGATTCATAGAAAGATAGATACATGCGGTGCAAGGCGGTTGTTATGACGACAAGATGATTTTAGTAGGTCAGTCGGTAATGGCGGTAGGTCTGAAGCTGGTAAAGTATCTTGACGCGTAGCAACCAAGGGGAGAGAGGGATCGCAATGGGATTGTTTGACGATGATTTCTATTCAACTAAAATTTCCAGACGGAGCAAAAATACCAGCGAGGACCGATCTGAGCGAACGAAGTGGCGGTCCACCCGCCGCAGGAAGGGTTTATCCACATTCCAGATTTCCGCGATCAGTTCCGTGTGCAGCGCCTTGATTGCGGTGATGCTGTTCAGCTTCATTACAGGTCATCCTGCGACGTCGTCACCGATTACCATGATCAATGGCAGTCATCAGCTGTCCACGTCGGATGGGGATCCTTATGAACGGATTATTAGCGCTGCCCAGAAGGTGCGTCCTGCGGTTGTCAGCGTATTGACGCATAAAGAGACTCCGCTGCCTGAAGAGGAAGGGATCGAGGGTGAAGGGCTGGAAGAGGAATCCGGCACGCTGCCTGAGGATGAGGGCGACTTCGAGCTTCCGGAAGGGTTCGACTTCGGCGATGATTTTGATTTCGGTGAAGATTTCGGCGGCTCGCAAGAGGATGCCCTTGGATCCGGCGTAATCTTCAAGAAACTCGAGGGCAAAGCCTTCGTGATTACGAATAACCATGTGGTGGAAGGCGCCGATTCCCTGGAGGTTGTGCTGGTAGGCGGCGAGAAGAAAAAAGCGACCTTGGTCGGCACGGACAACGTTAGCGATATTGCCGTTCTGTCGATTGACAGCAAAGGCATCGGCGAGGTTGCCGAATTTGGAGACTCCTCCAAGCTTCGTCTCGGCGAAACGGTCATCGCTATCGGTAACCCGCTGGGTTTGGGCGATACGCTGACCTCCGGGATTGTCAGCTATACCAACCGCATCATTCCGGTATCCCTGAACCAGGACGGCATTTACGACTGGGAGCAGGAGGTCATCCAGACCGACGCAGCCATTAACGAGGGCAACAGCGGAGGCGCTTTGGTAGACCTGAACGGTAAAGTCATCGGCATCAACACGATGAAGATTGCCGACACCGGCGTCGAAGGACTCGGGTTCGCGATTCCGGTCAACGAAATTACGGAGGTCGTAACCGAGCTGATGCTGAAGGGGCATATTGCCCGCCCTTATCTCGGCGTATACACCGTCGACTTGAGCAATCCGTATGCTCCGCTGAGCAAGAAGGAGAAGGAGGACCTCAAGCTGCCGAAGACGGTAACCGAAGGCGTGGTCGTGCTGGATGCGCTTGGACCTGCGCTGGATGCCGGTCTGCAGCTGAACGACGTGATCGTGAAGCTGGATGGCAAACCGATTACAACGACGCTCGAGCTCCGCAAGCACCTGTACTACAACACGAAGGTGGGCGGAGACCTGAACGTGACCTTCTATCGTGACGGCAAGCTGCAGTCGCTGAAGGTCAAGCTGGAAGAGAAGCCTGGAGAATAACGCAGGCTGCCCTTGGCGGACAATCCGCGAGTGTACCATTTTTCAACAAAGATGTGCTTGTTCGTTGTTTATAGAAACAAATAGCGGGTATATATTATCGTTAGCATGGAATAGTATCCATATATAGAGAGATTGAAAAAGGTTAGATACGAGCCGTTGAAACGGCCGCGAAAGAAGAGCGTGAAACACGCTCTTTTTTTGCTGCTCACCTGTAATTAAGTTGGGCGGAAGGCCTTGGGATGTGAAATCCATGGATGGGTCGGAAGCTTTTATGGGTTGAAATACAGCGGGGATGGGCAATTGGGTTAAAAACATTTCTTTTTCTCGTAGAGTGTGGTAGAACAGAAGAGTGGCTATACAGGTTTGAAGGTAAACACAACATGAGGCGAAAGATAGAAAGGATGCATAGAATGTACGTCGTATGCAAGGAACATGTGGAACTAGCGATCGAAAATTTCGTGGATGAATATGAGGATGCCCCGGATATTGTTGATCTGAAGGAGACCGAGTTTTCGGACTGGGACCCACCGGTGAAGTGCGCGGAGTGCGAGAAGCATGCTGAATTTTTAATTGTGTAATGTGAATTTTTTAATTCAATAAATAATGCGAATGGGAAAGCGTGATGAATTCACGCTTTTTTTGTTTAAGAGAATCATGAAGGGAATCGAAGAAACGCAGCTTCGGTGGACAGTCCTGCGTAGTGTATGATGAATGTATAGATTGCACGGAGGCGCGAAAACCTATCGTGAATGGAGACGATCAGACATGGATGACTACGGAAAAGCTTGGGAAGAAGAGATCAAGCGGGCAGCCGATGAGGCCTACGAGAAGGAAATGGATGAAATCAACCGCCAGCTGAAGCAGGAAATCCTCATTGCGCTGATTGGCGACGTGAATACGGGCAAGTCCTCCACCATGAACCGGATCGTGGGCGAAGAGGTGGCCGGCGTCGGGGCCGAGCCCGGGGAAACGACGGTGATTCATCCACACAAGTACAAGGACAATATATCCTTCATTGATACACCCGGGTTGAATGATGTGAACACCGCCAATTCGGAGGTGACCTTGAAGTACTATAAACAGGCGGATATCGTGCTGTTCTTTCTGAACGCTGCAGGCACCGTCTTCTCGGAGGCGGAGAAGAAGTCGTATGAGAAAATTCAAGGCGTTAACTCGAACATCCTGATCGTGCTGAACAAAATCGACGCCGCGGATGAAATCGATCGCCTGGTGGCGCGTATCCGGAAGGAGACCGGAGGGCGCTATGAGGTTGTGCCGGTGTCCTCACGGACGGGCCAGAACATCGATCGGCTGCGGAGCAGCATTCTGGAGATACTTAAAAAAAAGTCTAAAGACATCCTCTTTGCCAAAAGCATCAAGGAAAAGTCGGCGACCGCCAACGGGTGGATCATCGGTGCCTCGATCTCGGCAGGAGCGGTAGGCGCATCTCCCATCCCGGGGTCGGATATCATTCCGATTACCGGCATTCAAGTGAGTCTGCTTACCCGGCTTGCGGTGCTGTACAATAAGCCGATCAGCAAGGAGACGGCCAAGGAGCTTGTCATTGCCACGATATTCGGGAATATCGGGAAGAGCATTTTCCGGCAGATCGTGAAGGTGTTCCCTGGCGCTGGATCTGTCGCCGGAGCGACGGTAGCGGGTGCTACGACCCTGGCGCTGGGATATGCAGTGAAATACGCTTACGAGCACAACATCGAGATCAATACGGCGAATATTACAAAGCTCTATAAGAAATTCAGGGAGAAGGCCGAGACGGAATCGGATTCGGAATCCAAGTCCGAGTCGAAGTAAGCAAGTCGATGTCGAAATGCATACCACGTTAAAAGGATGGAATAGAAAAAGGGGCCTTCGGCCCCTGATCATAGCTGCGTCATAGCAGCGATATTACTTCATGGCAGCCGCATGATCGGCTTTGGCCTGCTCCAGCATCGATTTCCAATCCGGGAAATCGGTTTCTCTGGAAACATGACGGTCAAACAGTTCGTCCGGAATGTTATCGATATCTTCGTGCGTTTCCACTTGGAAGTTACCTTTTACGACAAAATCCCCAAAGCTGGTATGGGAAGAATGCTTACGCATAAACGATTCATTGAACAGCTTTTCCAGAGAAATGTTATCCGGATCCTCCTGTACCGATTTTTGGCCTTGCAATTCCTTCAGCAGATCATCAAACGACATGGGCTTTTGCTTTCTCAGAGTACCACTCCTATAAATTAATATTTGTGTTCAGTATAACATAACCGGAATTCTCATATACATGGTGAGCATCCGGAAGGCTGGGCGCACCGTTATCTTCTTAACAAGGAAGACCAGGTTTGCTCCAGCCAGCTGTCGAAATCGGCGCCTTTGTCGCCCTCGTACGTATCGTAGATGTCGATTCTCATCTTCTTCAGCTTCTCTTTGAAGTCTTCATACGTGTGGTCACGGGGAAGGCTCTTTTTGATGCGCAGGAGCACCTTCGAAACGTCTTTCATCAGCTCGCCTTTGCGTCTTTCGGGCATCTGCACGTCCTCGCCAAAGGCCAGGAGTTTATGATAGGCAGCCTCCCGTACTTGGTGAACCGCATCCGTATTCAGTCTATGCAGCAAAATATCGATGGATTTTTGATTTTTCCATTTTCCCAGCTCTTCAACGGCGTTTAAGCGTTCTCTCCAATTGGCGTTTCGGTTGGCGGAGCTTTTCAATTCCTCATAATTCGACGGCATGTCCGTCAAAACTTCTTGATTGTCCAATCCGTTCATCTCCTTCATTAGGTTGTATCAGGGGTTCTTAAAACCATATGTTCATTATGGGGTACCTTTATGATTATCGGCGTCCGCTGTATTGTCCGCCTGCTTGGTCCCTTTACTGGTATAAGGTTTGGGTTTACTCTTGGCTCTTCTTGCGCTTGCATCCCATCGGCTCCAGCCTTTCTTGCCCGTGCCTCTGCCTGTTCCGCCCTTGCCCTTGGATTTACTCAACCCATCACTCCGTTACGGTATATTCTTGTTCCTATATGCTGATTCTTTACCAGCCCTGTTGAAATATACACCGTATTTGTCCATATGTATAGGATACCACGGAAATAAACCTAAGAATCGAAATAGATCGAGATGGAATCCAACATTCATATGGAGGGAAGGCGTATCCGTTGACTAATTTTTGCCAGCATGGTATCTTATTTTTGAACTGACCAGTCAGAATAAGAACAGTGAACTAAATTTAGCTGTGAAAGGGCCAACCCTATTGTGAGCAAAGAAAAAATTATCCAAGCAGCCATTGAAGTATTCTCCGAGAACGGATACCACCGCGCAAGCATGGACGAGATTGCCGCCCGCGCCCAGGTTGCCAAGGGGACGCTGTACTACAACTTCCCGGGCAAATCCCAGCTCTTCAAGACGGTGGTGAAGCAGGGCTTTGAGGATATCATGCAGCGGACGGAAGCGGATCTGAATTCCTCGCTGCCGATGAAGGAGAAGATTGAGCGGACGATTCGCCATCATTTGGATTTGTTTCTTGAATCCCGACATTTCTCGCATATCGTATTCAATGAGATTTCGAACGGTATCGAGCAGGATGTCCTGGATGAGTTAAAGGAGCTTAAGCGAAATTATTTAAGCTTTCTGGCAAGCATGATTGAAGAAGGACAGTGTGAGGAGAACCTGTGCCGTGCCGTGGATCCCAACCTGGCCGCTGCCAGCATCGTCGGTACGCTGGAGAGCACTTGCAATTACTACTTGAATCATCAAGATCGGTATTCGCGCGAGGATCTGGAGCGGTTTGCATTCACGATGATTACCCAAGGCCTGTTTATATCGCTTGAATAAGCAAGGCCTTCTTTTTTTACATGTGTGTAACTGACCAGTCAGTTCAAATTTGATGAGGAAAGCGAAGGTGTTAAGCATGGAATGGAATAAGAACGGTTTACTCCCGCTGGAATGGTTTCGCCAGATGCGGACGGAATCTCCGGTGACGGCCATTGATGGTGGCGGAGCCTGGAACGTATTTAAATACGAGGATGTTAAAGCGGTCTTCACGAATTACGAAGTGTTCTCTTCCCAGGGCTCCTCTTCCTCCGATGACCCTATTGAATCCAGTGTGCTGCGGCAGGATCCGCCGAAGCACCGCCAGCTCCGCAAGCTGGTATCCCATGCTTTTACGCCTCGCATGATCGAATCGCTTGCCCCTAAGATCCAGGAGATCACGACCTCTTTGCTGGACGAAGCCGAGAAGAAGGGGAAGATGGATATTGTGGCCGATCTCGCAAGTCCGTTACCGATCACGGTGATCGCGGAAATGCTCGGCGTATCGATGGAGTATCGGGAACGGTTCAAGGCCTGGTCGGATGCTCTGGTGGGTGACAATGCCGATGCCTATTACCAATGCCAGCGCGAGATGAGCGAATACTTCTCCGAGATCGCAGAAGACCGTCGCCGGCATCCTCAGGACGATTTGATCACGAAGCTGGTCGAGGCCCGTATCGACAATGAACACCTGACCGAACTGGAGATTATCGGGTTCTGCATTCTTCTTCTCGTAGCCGGCAACGAAACGACGACCAACCTGATCTCTTCGGCCGTGCTCGCCTTCGACAGCCTGCCTGAGGTCCGTGCAGCGGTGCTTGGAGATTCACAGCTGCTTCCTGGGGCCATTGAGGAAGTCTTCCGCTACTTCTCGCCCGTTCAGCTGATGTTCCGTAGCTTGAAGCAGGACACGGTGCTGCGGGGGCAGGAGCTGAAGCAGGGACAGTTCGTTTATATCTGGATGGCCTCGGCCAACCATGACGAGGATGTGTTCGATCAGCCGGATGTATTCAACATCCACCGCAACCCGAACCCGCATCTGGGTCTGGGAAGCGGCATCCATTACTGCATGGGCTCCCAGCTGGCACGTATGGAGACCCGGATTGCCCTTCAGACTTTGCTGGACCGTTATCCCCAATTTCGTCGTGATCGCTCCGTAGAACTGGCACGGATGGACAGCACGATGATGTTTGCGCTGAAAGAGCTGCCGGTTATTTTAAAATAGATAGGAAGTGAAGAAGAGTCGCTCCCGTTGGAGAGGGCTCTTTTTTAATATACGGCTTGAGTTTAGTGGAATCGAAAGAGGGTGAGAGCTCTCTTAGGAGGTGGGATGCGTATGGTATGTCCTTAAATTGGCAGCGGTACCATGTTAGAATGAACGTCATAAAGTCGAGTTTAAGGAGCGAAAATACGCCATGAATATACAGATGGTATGCGTAGGCAAGTTGAAGGAGAAGTACCTGGTTCAGGGCATTGCGGAGTACAGCAAGCGTCTTGCGCCTTATGTGCGCCTGACCGTGCACGAGGTGCCGGATGAGAAGGCGCCCGAGAACATGAGCGAAGCCGAGATGCGCCAAGTGCAGGAGAAGGAGGGCGCCGGCATTCTCGGCCACATCAAGCCGGACACCCACGTCATCGCCTTGGCGATCGGTGGCCAGCTGTGGTCCAGCGAGGACCTGGCGGCCCATATGGACAAGCTGGGCACGTACGGGACCAGCAACGTGGCTTTTGTCATCGGCGGCTCTAACGGCCTGTCCGAGGACGTCCTGAAGCGTGCCCAGACGAAGCTCAGCTTCGGTCGGATGACTCTTCCGCACCAGCTGATGCGCCTGGTGCTGGTGGAGCAGATTTACCGGGCGGTGAAGATTAATCGGGGGGAACCCTATCATAAGTAGGGCGAAAGCCCCAAAGTATTTATATTAATTTGTCAATTTTACTGATAAAATGTTGGTGATTTAAATAAAACATTTAGGGAGTGGAGGGAACTTTGGAAGAGTTACTAGAAAAAGTCCTGCTTTATTTTAGAGATGACCCCGATGGTTTTTTCAATAACTTTGATGAGAATATTGCTGTAATATCCTCAGATAATAAAGATATTGACGGGTTAATTGAATATTCTGATCAAGATATAAAAGATTATTTAACGGCTAGTTATAGTGATAAAGAGCGAGAGAAATATTTAATGTTTTTGACACGTGTTAAGAATACTCTGTCAGTTGCTAAAATTGAAAATGAGACAAAAGGAGATAATACTGAGGGAGATGATCTATTATCGTCAATAAAAGAGTATTTTAATGAGTCAAATATTCCATTTGATGAACTTGAATTATCTTTAGAAAAAGATAGGTTAGTAATGAACATAAACTTTTCAGATGGTAGTAGATTCAAGGATAAAATCCAAGAACTAAATTCGTGGTCTACCGAAAATGTAATTGAAACTTTTTCTAATAAGTATAGAGTACCAGTTGTAAATATATCTTACATAGATAGTGTAAGTAAGTATATTGAGTTTATTTCAGGATTTGAAAATATTAATTATGTTTCAAGAGGGCAGAAAAATTGCCAATATGACTTGATACCATCTCTTCATAGATTATATAAATCAAGCTATAAGAGTCACTCTTCAATATATGAGTCTTTATTCAAACAAAAGGTAGCTTTCTATGATAGTTCCTTGGAAAATAAGGATGCTGAGGAATTACGCGCGTATGGCCAGCATTTTGGATTACCAACCAACTATTTAGATTTCACTGAAGCACACTTAATATCTTTGTTATTCGCAGTGGAGGATTATAGGTATACAGAAAACCATTCTATTGTTTATTTCGTCGATGCGCTAGCACATAATAAAGAAGCTATAAAAGATGAAATAAAATTAGTTGATTTCTCAGATAGAGAGCTGAAGGCGACAAAGGAGAAGAATTACTCTGATAAATCTTATTTTATCAAGGTTGGAAATTCGAGTGAGAGAATTCATTTCCAAAAGGGGTGTTTTCTAAAAGTTGAGCCGAATGACTCGCTAAGTAGTATGCTTCAAAATTATACAAAAGTTGCAATTATTGATCGGAATTCAAAGAAGACAATACTTACAGAACTGTTTAATTTAGGAATTACCTTCGAAAATATATATCCAGACAAAGATAACATGGTCAAAACAATTAAATTTATCAACGAAGAAATATGATAAGGAGGGGAACCGATTTTGGAAATCAAATATTCAAGGCCACTTGTTTCAGTCCAAGATGCTGTGAATTTTATAGATAAAGGCGAAAAATATATAAAAAGTGGGCTAGAAGGTCTGAATGATGCTGAACAACTGGAAGTACTACACGGAATTGTACTAAGCCCAGATTATCAAAGGCAGTATCGTTCAACACCTCAGGAAGAAATATCAATTATTGAATCTTTACTGCTTAATATTCCTATACCGGAAATATTCTTAGTAAGAACAAGTAACAAGGGAATTCAATTAAGACATGTAATGGATGGTCAACATAGACTAACTGCTATTTATCGATATATTAAGGATAAGTTCCCCTTGAAAAATTTAGAAATATTAGGTCCAGATTTAAGGTACAGCAATAGGAAATTTTCAGAATTAGATAGAGAAGATAAAATAAAAATTCTAGGTAGCCATTTGTCAATATTAGAATTTCTTCCTTTTGAAGATGATGATATAGAAATTGAATTATTTAAGAGATATAACAGAAATACAAAACCTCTAGAGAAACATGAAATTGCAATGGCTACTTATTACTCTAAAACCAGTCAGTATATCGGTAATTTCATAAATAGGATTACGGACGAGAAAGAAACTTCTGCTAAATATGAAAGACTAATAAAAGTTTATAATATTACCCCGGATAGAAAGAACAAACAAAAAAATCACCAAGAAATGTGTATTATAATCAGTATCCTTGATGAAGGTCCAGATTTTAAAGCTAAGGATGGGGTAGAAGCTTCTACCAATCTCCTGAGAAGAAAAGCTGATTTATTCAAAGCGGATGAAGATGAGAGACTAGATTTTTTGAAAACTGAATTTGATAATTTTAACGAGTTTATTCTTAAATTATCGGATAATATGGATTACCCTTTTTCAAGCAGTATATATAAAGAATTTGATAAGAGATTAGCTAAGTTTCATGTTGGAGTTTCGATGATTTTAGCAATCTTATTTTATTTTTTTGAGATTGATTTAGAAGATCCATTGTTGCTAAACGAAATTAGGAGTATTTTAGCAGATTCGCCTTTAGGTGATGTTGAGTATAATGCATCTAGTACAAACACAAGAAATATTATGAATTACCTAAGTGTTAAAAATAATGTTTTTGAACAGCAATATAGCTCACTTAGTTTAAAAAGAGATAGACTTTATAGAATTGAACAACAGCTCAGAATTTTTTGAAGTTTGGTTTAACAAATAAAACAAGGCACTCAACACTGAGTGCCTTTTCGCTTACTGGATGATACGGTGAACCGTATCATCCAGTAAGCGAAATTTATTAAGAGAAACCTGTTGAATCTTAATAATCAGTTAAATAATAGGTTTTCAAATGGTGAATGACAAGTAATAACCAAGTAAATATAATGATTTCATGGGCATCCGATAGGGTGCCTTTATTGTTTGTTAACTCGGTTACCTCTAAGAATTTAATATGATGAATTGAGTGGAAGTATGTCGAAAGAAGAGTTAATTTATATACAATTGTAATAGGCATTCTGTATAATAGGAATATGATGGAAATTTAGGAAGATGGGTTGTGGGTACCTTGTCACGAAGCGCCGACTATACTATACAAGGTTTTATTTATCAGTTTAATAAAACATTACTAGAAATATTAAATGATGAAGATGATTCATTAATTTCAATTGAAGGCATCATTGAGGATATAGAAATCGCCACTGCCCTCACAACAAGGGCAATACAGTGTAAATACCATGAGGAACAAGAGAAGTTCACCCTAGGTAATGTGTACAAACCTATTCTTCAGATGATGGAACATTATTTTGATAACATTGACAAGGATATAGAGTATAAACTCTATGCGCATTTTCCAAATGAAAGTGAGGGTAGTAATTTTGAGATAAATGAGGAACATATAAAGACAATACTTCAATCACGCGATCAGAGGTTTCAGAGAATTATTAATAAAATAAATGGAAATGTTGATATTCCAGGTTTTCTTAAACGCTTTACTTTGGAATTTGGTGCTTCTCTGCAGGTAATTATTGAACGTATCACTATGTCTCTGGAGAGAAACGGTCTACCAAGGGATGACATAGATACTTTATTTTACCCTAATGCCATCCAGATGATTGCAGACCTGAGTATACTTCATGAGGCTCAACAGAGGATAATCAAGAAATCCTCAATGTTAGAGGATCTACAGCAAATTAGGAAAACTGCAATTACAAGATGGACAAGATCATTGAGAACATTGGATAGAATTTTGACATTCAGAAGAAAACAGTTGAAAACTAATCTTGATAAGAACTCTAGGTTGCGATACTTATTTTTATCCCAACAATCTATCAATAATTTCAATGATGAAATAGTAAATTTCATATCTGATTTTGTGAATAAGTACCATTTTAAAGAGGTGCACGATAAAACGCCACTAATTTGTATAGATTGTTCACAGGAAGTTTTTAAAGAGATACGAGTAAGGTTACATAAAAAGAATATTAGATATAATGATGGATTAGTGACTGACGAATACTTTGATAAGAATAAATTTCTGACAGGACCTGTAAGATCCAAAATAGGGAAACAATTTTATTCTGAGTTTCAAGTACGACTTCTACGATATGATGAGAATGAAATCGGAATATTAAATCAAATAAAATCTGATGATTTCTTCTTATTTACAGATACTGTACCCGATTTAGATTTTCAAGATGTAAACGTGGAGCATATAAATCTAAACGAAATCAATCAAATTAAATTTGTTATGGGAATGGTGGACACTTATGAGTAATGTAATTGGTAAAGTATTGTCTAGTTCTCCTGATAGTATTGTTGTGACAATACAAAATTTAAAGGCCCTTGAAGATAACAAGGACAAATTACAAATTGGACAATATTTAAAAATAGCAGATGGAAACAGCAATTACATTGTGAGCGTGATAAATAATATTAAAGCGATGGATTATAGTATTGAGGATGACATTAAACTAATAATTGAAACGCAACCAATAGGCAGTATAATTGAGGATGGTTTCCGCAGGGGAACTAAAAATTTACCTGTTCCAACAGAACCCGTATATGTATTAGATGCTGGAATGCTTGATCGTATTTTTGGAGCAGGTGCAGAATATAATTTTCCTATGGGTGTTCTGTCTCAGAATGAGAACATTCAAGTAAAAGTAAATGGTGACAAGTTTTTTGGGAAACATATTGCTATTGTAGGCTCTACTGGCGCAGGTAAATCATGTACAGTAGCAAAAATACTACAAGGAGCTGTGGGTATTAATAATTCATTAAATATTTATTCAGAGGAACAAAAGAATTCTCATATTATAATTTTCGATATTCACTCTGAATATTCCGCTGCTTTTACACTAGCGCAAGAGCAGAAATTCACATTAAATAATCTTTCCGTGGATAAAATGAAACTACCTTATTGGCTAATGAATTCTGAGGAGTTGGAATCATTATTTATAGAGAGCAATGAAAATAATTCCCACAATCAGATCTCAATGTTTAAAAATGCCGTTATCTTTAACAAGGAGAAACATAATCCTACAATTAACGATATTACATATGATACGCCTGTCTATTTTGATATTAAAGAAGTATTTAATTATATCGAAAATATGAACAGAGAAGTGATTAGTAAGCTTGAAACTGAAAATTGCCCAAAATTAGCAGACAATACGTTGGTGAGAAATCGAAAACAACTCTACTTTGATGATGTATATGAATTTGTGCCACAATCTACAGCCGCTGCAACTAAAGCTTCTAACGGTCCATTTCATGGTGAGTTTAATCGATTTTTGTCCAGATTAGAAACGAAACTTACCGATAAAAGGTTGAATTTTTTATTGAATCCAACCAAAGAAGATGGTGGATTATATTCGACTAATGACTTTGAAGAACTAATGAAGCAGTTTTTAGGATATCTAAATAAAGCAAATGTCACAATAGTTGATCTTAGTGGAGTGCCCTTCGAAGTTCTGAGTATAACAGTTAGTTTGGTTGCAAGATTAGTATTTGATTTTAGCTTCCATTATTCAAAAATACAACATGATAGAGAGTTACTTAATGATATCCCGGTAATGATTGTTTGCGAAGAAGCTCATAATTATATTCCACGTAACGGTGGCGCAGAATACAATTCATCAAAAAAATCTATTGAGAGAATTGCCAAAGAAGGGAGAAAATATGGGCTAAGTTTAATGGTTGTAAGTCAAAGGCCTTCTGAAGTATCGGAAACAATACTAGCGCAGTGCAATAATTTTGTTTCACTTCGTTTAACAAATCCAAATGATCAAAATTTTGTGAAAAACCTCATGCCAGATAGTACAAAAAATCTTGGGGAAATACTCCCGAACCTTGGGCAGGGTGAGTGCATAGTCGTAGGTGATTCAATAATAATGCCTACTGTTATAAAGATGGAGAAACCGATACCGGAACCGAAATCGCAAAGTGTCCCATTCATTCAAGAATGGGAGCAGCCTTGGAAACAGGTAACCTTTTCAGATATTATTAAACGTTGGAGAAAAGAAGAAGGACTATTAGAAACAGTAATTATAAGTTAGGGATGCGGATGCATCTCGTTTATCTAGTCTATTAATCCCAAGCAACTCATAATATTCTTGAATTCTTCTTTTCATTTGATCTAATCTACCCTGAATACAAAGAGTTCTTTCAGTCGGTAGTTGAGGCTTGGAAGCTAGGAGCTTGAGTAAATTATTATTTAGCAAATTCAATTCCAATGGGACTAGCCTTTAGGACTGGTGGTGACTGTGCAGTCACACACCGTTCGAATATTCGCTGATAGGGTGATACGGTGAACCGTATCATAAATAGCGGTAAGTTTCTGTTGTACAGTATTACGTTTCAAGGGAGCAGTCAATGAACAAAACAGATCGTTTGTTGGCCATCGTGCTGGAGCTGCAATACAGGCAAGTGGTACGTGCCGAAGATTTGGCGGCACGATTTGAAACCAGTGTGAGGACCATCTATCGCGACATTCAGGCGCTCAGCGAAGCAGGCCTTCCGATTACAGGCACTACAGGCACAGGGTATTCCTTAATGGAGGGATTATTTCTACCTCCGATCAGTTTTACAATAGAGGAAGCTGTGATCTTGCTTATAGGAACAGAATTTATCGAGCAACGATTTGATGACAGGGAGCATTTTGACTTAAGGGAATATACACCTTTAGATGATCGCCACTTGCGAGTATGCCTTCGATTTAACCATGACATCGCAGATAAGGTGAAGGAATCGAACTATCATTACGTAGAGGATATGAAAGAGCATCAAGATGGATTGGATGTGGTCTTACGTGTTCGCCAGCTGGATGAATTGCTCAATGGGTGCTTGGTCGGGGAGCGGGCGTAACAGTGTTGGAACCCGAATCATTCCGAAATCGAACTCATGAGGAAGCCAAAGAATTCTAGTACGCTACTGACATAACGTTGTCAGTAGCGTTTTTTTATAATTGGACATGTAAATGTAAAGGAGATAGATAAGGAAAAAGTTTGTTTTACAACGGCTGTGGGACACAGTCAAACCTATTATTAGGAAGGATGATATCTTGTGAATTTCGCTTCTGTACGCATCATTACTGACGACGTGGATCGTCTCATCGAGTTCTATGAGAAAGTCATGGGGGTTTCGGCGGAGCGACCCGCGCCCGTATTTGCCGAACTCGCCTTGCCATCATGCACCCTTGCCATCGGCCACTCCCAGACGACGCAGCTATTCGGCACCGATTCTGTAGTGGGCGCCAATAATCGCACGGTCATTATTGAGTTCCGGGTCGACGATGTCGAAGCCGAATATGTGCGCTTGAAGCCACTTGTCGATCATTGGGTAAAGGAACCGACCATGATGCCGTGGGGAAACCGTTCTATGCTGTTCCGCGATCCCGATGGCAACCTACTTAACCTCTTCGAGCCGGTGACCGAGGATGCGATTAAACGGTTTAGAGGTAGACATTGACGGGCAGTAAGGCTGGCCTTCAAACTTGCCGTAACAGGCAACGCGGTAAGCCGTAAGTATAAGTAACGGCGGAAATTGGATGCAAATCGGTAACCGAGAAGTGGTAGGAGATTCAATTTCAAAACGGGGCTCAGCTTGTTTTAGCCTGCTGAGCCCCGTCTGAAATCGAATGCTTTTGGGTAGTATCTTATTTTGAAGGCTGAATGAAGCCAATCAGTTCATTCAATTCGGACTGTAATTGCAGATGGAGTTTCTTCACGATCGAAAAATCGGTGGCCGCAACATAATAGGCCTTAATTTGAGAATCGATGGCTTCGGCTTCCGCCAGATAGGAGGTGGCCTCTTTCATTTTTGCCGAATAGCGTGCTTTGATACCGGCAATTTCGTCAGCATGGGCTTCATCGGTACCAGGAGCTATAGTCCGTATATACATATCTAGGATCTCATCCCCGTCCCGATCCGGAAAGTATTCATGCGGAGCAGTACTGTCGAAGATAGCTGTTCGCAGCTCCGGGAATATCAGCATATCCAGACTGTTCGGATCAAAGCCGCAATGAAACACTTGAACGTCGATTCCTTTCTGTTCGGCAGCGGAGGCAAGCTTTTTCAGCAGCGTCGATTTGCCGGATCCCGCCCTTCCTTTGATGAAAATCCGTCTTTCCAGCTGAGCGGTCAAGCTTTGAATAAAATCGAATGCCCCCCTCGGAGTCGCAGCTCCGAAAAATAAGTGACGCGAAGCGGTTGGCGTATCGCTTTCATGACCGGCGTATAATTCTTGAATCAAATCCTGCGCAATCTGGTCGGCCTTCGCGAAATCCATATTTTCGATATAATATTTTTCCCACTCGTCATGAATCCGCAATGCCGTTGCGAACGTTTCATACGCATTTGAGTAGGCACTCTCAAGCTTGCCTCTAAGATCTTCTATCGTGATGAAGTCTTCCGATGAAATAAGGCTGTTATCAAACGCTTCCTCGAAATGGATAAAGGCGATTTCCCTAGCCCCGCTATCCGATATCCCCTTACAGACTCGCCCGTCGACAATACCCACCTTCAATTCCGTAAAAATGATGCCATCCAGTTCGTCGGGACGGAGAGGGGAGTGGAAGCACTGCACATGCAAGCCTTGATCAAGCAGGCTATCCGCCAAGCTTTGCATGACCGTCGATTTCCCCGTGCCTTGGGGCCCCGTAAGGACAAATATCTTGTTCAGCCCACCAAATGCGGATGTATACAAGAAATGAGCCCCGCGCGCAGTGTTGCCGTGGGCAAAATAGTGAGATGATTGTAGTACCAACCTACACACTCCTTTGTGCCTATTCCGATTTGCCAAGTTTACAGAATAAGCATGATTGGGATAAGTGCCTATATATTTGTATATTCCGTGTTGTAACAAGTGGTGTTCGTCCTCTCCCATGTTTTTCGTTATCTGTTGACCGGGCTACAGAAGGTAAAAATCAAACCTGCGATAAATGGGCAGATTTCACTTGCCCTGCGCAGGCTTTTCTGTTATTTTTGATAGTAACAAAATGTTATTAACAAAATGATACTAAGTATTGACTGAGTGGTTTCGCTCTATAAACCAGTGAAGAAAGCAGAGGGATGTATTGTGAAGATGGTTGCGCGCGGCTGGAACCTGTTCGAAATCGCTTGGTTGGCGCTGTTTACCTCGATTGCGGTGGGATTTACGGTGATGTCCAAGGATTCTTTATTCGGATTTACCGTTTTTATTACCGGGGTGCTATGCGTGGTGCTTGCGGCGAAGGGCAACCTGATGAGCTATGTTTTCGGCATGTACAATACCATCGGTTACGCTTATCTCGCCTATATTAACGGGTTGTTTGGAGAGGTTATGCTGAATCTGCTGTTCTTCGTTCCGATGAACGTCATTGGCTTCTACATGTGGAAAAATCACCGCCAAGACGGCAAGCTGATCATGCGCCAAATGGAGCTTAGAGGTCTGCTTCTCGTTGGGGCAGTCTGTGTATTAGGCTGTTTGCTGCTGGGATATGGGCTATCGTTCATCCCGGGACAGAACTCGCCTTACATCGATGCGACTACGACGGTGCTGTCCGTTGTGGCCACCTTTTTAATGGTCCGCAGATTCAAGGAACAATGGCTGGTCTATATTGTGTTGAATTTGTTTACGGTGCTGCTGTGGGCAATTCGATTGCTGGAGGGCAGCAGCGAAGGCATGCTGATGATCGTCATGTGGAGCGCGTATTTGGTCAATGCGGTATACGGGTATTACAATTGGAACAAAGGGGCCAAGGAGGTGGCGGCATGAAAACGCTCGGATTAACGCTGGGGAAGTTTGCCCCGCTGCATAAAGGCCATCAGTTCATGATCGAAACGGCGCTGCAAGAGGTCGATGAATTAATCGTGGTCATTTACGAGACGCCGGTCACTCCGATCCCGCTTCATATCCGGGCGAATTGGATACGGCGACTATACCCGGCAGTCCGGGTTATCGAAGCTTGGGACGGACCGGACGGGTATTCGGATGACCGAGAGCATGAGGTTCGGGAAGAACAGTATATACTCGGTTTATTGAACGGCGAGCAAGTCACGCATTTTTACTCGAGCGAGTTTTACGGCAGGCATATGAGTCTCGCTTTGGGCTCGGTCGACCGGCGGGTCGATGAAGCCCGAAAGCGGGTTCCGATCTCTGCAACCATGATCCGTTCCGACCCATATAAGTACAGGGAGTTCATAAGTGATATTGTGTACCGGGACTTAATCACGAAGGTGGTATTTGTTGGGGCGATGTCGACGGGGAAGTCGACGATCACCGAAGCGCTGGCAAGACGGTATAACACGACCTACGCGAGCGAATACGGACGCGATTACTGGACCGAGCATCAGGTGGACCGCAGAATCGGCCTAGAGGCGTTCGATGAAATCGCAGTGGGTCATATCGAGCGTGAAGAGCAGGCTTTGCTTGCGGCGAATCGATTCCTGTTCGTTGATACCAATGCGATTACGACATATATGTTCGCCTTGGATTACCACGGCCGGGCCCCGGAGCTATTGACCCGAATTGCTCTGGAGAACGCGCAGCGCTACGATCTGTTCTTCTTGTGCGACGATGATATTCCTTACGACGATACGTGGGATCGAAGCGGGGATCAGAAGCGGCATGTTTTTCATAAACAGATCATCGCGGATTTGAAGGAGCGGCGCATTCCCTACATTACGCTGCGGGGGAGCCTGGAGGAGCGTATGCGCAAGGTAGACGAGGTGCTGGCGAAGTTCGAGCCCTACCGGAACTACTTCGGGGAGCTGAACGGTTAGAATTCGATGCAGGCAGGGAGTAAAATGAACCCATAACCACAGCTCATTAGAATCAAAAAACAAGGAGGCGCACCCATTGGATTTGTTGGATCGGAACGGACTTACGGAACGCGAATTTTTGGAGCAGTACCGGGCAGGAGATTACGAGCGGCCTTCGGTGGCAGCCGATATGGTGATCTTCACGGTTACGGATGAGGAAGCTGACAGCTATCGGAAATTACCGGAAAAGGAGCTCCGCATCCTGCTCATCCGCCGGGGAGGTCACCCCTTCCTGGGGAAATGGGCGCTGCCTGGCGGCTTTGTCCAGCCGAGCGAGACGACTGAGCAGGCAGCTGCAAGGGAATTGCGTGAGGAAACCAGCGTGGACGACGTTTATTTGGAGCAGTTGTATACGTTCAGCGATATCGGGCGAGATCCCCGAACCTGGGTGATGAGCTGCAGCTACATGGCTCTGATCAACAGCGACAAGTTGGAGCTTAGAGCGGGAGACGATGCGGCCGACGCCTCTTGGTTCAAGGTCTCCTATCGGCTGCTGCGGGAGCAGAAAGAGTTGATGGAGGACGGATACGTCAAGACGCTGGAGTATGAACTCAAGCTAAGCGGTGAAGAGGAGCTTTCGGCGGTCGTGGCCAGAACGTTGACAGTGAAGACGACATCGACTAGCACGGAGTATAAGATCGTATCGAATGACGGATTGGCCTTCGACCATGCGAAGATTATAGCGTGCGCGATCGAGCGGCTGCGGGGAAAAGTGAATTATACCGATATTGCGCTGCACTTAATGCCAAAGCTTTTTACCTTGACGGAACTGCAGCAGGTTTATGAGGTTATTATGGATAAAGAGCTATTGAAGGCGGCCTTCCGGCGCAAGGTGGCCGATCTCGTGGCGGAGACCGATCATTACACCGAAAATGCGGGACATCGGCCATCCCGGTTGTATCGGAGAAAACTGGAGGATTAACGGATGATTTACAATCTCGATGAGCTAAGAAAAGCTTATAACGAAGGAAAAACGTTCAAATATGTATTCTTTTGGGGCCATACGCCGCCTAAGGACGGGAGCGTCGACAAAAGCTGCTTCAGCCAGTGGTGGATGTGCCCGTTCACGGTAGAGGGGACGGAGTATTCCTGTGCCGAGCAGTTTATGATGGCCGAGAAGGCAAGGCTGTTCGGCGACAACGAAATGCTGGAGTCGATCCTTACGGCTAAGCATCCCAAGGAGATGAAGGCTTATGGGCGCGCGGTCCGAAACTTTGACAAGGATACTTGGGACAAGGAATGCTACGGCATCGTCAAAAGAGCCAGCTTGGCCAAGTTTTCGCAGAATCCGGAGCTAGGCGATTATCTCAAGTCGACGAAGAACCGCATCCTCGTCGAAGCCAGCCCGCGGGACCGTATATGGGGGATCGGCATGGGCCAGTCCAATCCGGATGCGGAGAATCCCGTGAAATGGCGGGGCCGAAACCTGCTGGGGTTCGCGCTGACCGAAGCGCGGGACGAGTTGCTGCAGAGTGAGTAAGACATCGTGATGGAGTAGTGAAAGGGCGCTCTCCGTAAGATACATATTATTCTGGAGATAAAGGAGCCGTGGTATGCTTAAACGGGTGTTAGGCAAAGAGGAAGATATGATTCGGGCGTTCGCAAAAGAGATTGTTGACTCCATCGCAGATGGACGATATGAGGAAATTGCCCGAAACGTTGATGATATGCAGAATTGGGACATTGAGCTGTTAAAAGAGGTCATCGAGAGTTTTAAGGAAGATAATGAGTTCGAACAGATCGATAGGTTTGATGTAGAATGCACCTTTAGGCCTGTTTATAAAGATGGCAGTGTTTATCAACAAGAATCTTTCTATCACTTTAACGATGGAAGCGGAATTGCTTACGAATATGCATTGACGACCGATGGCGAACCTAATGATTTGACTTTGAGCGTTGAGTTTCACGTTGAAGGTGACTATTTGAAAGTCATTTTTGAGAGTGGGATTACTGTACTTTAATAATATCGTATTTAAGAACAACAAGGTACCAAATACGGCTACGAATATGCACAGCTATTTGTTGGCTGATGCATCCTGCTGCTTGCAGGATTGTTCCTGATCTGAAGAAAAAGGCATAAGGATAAAGGTTATTGAAGCAGGCCATCTGCAAGTTTACAGAGGGCCTGCTTTTACTTATAGTCCAGAAATCAAGGTATCCTACCGTGCAAAAATCTAACCGGAGAACTCCATCCAAGGGGGAGAGAATTCATGAAGGGGCGCAATTAAAGAGATAACGTATCCAGCGGTATTTCAAATGCACGTTTAATAACTAACCCGGCAGCAAGCTTGGTTTCATCCGGTTTGTCCTGAAGGTGGATCAATTGTACGTTATTAACTGTCACAGGCAACTGGTGCATCACTCTAGCTTTAATCTCGTTGAACATTTCGGGACTGATGGTAGGAATGACTCGGCCAGTCATAAGCAGACTGTCTGGATTGATAAATGTAATAATATTAGTAACGGCGATCGCGATGCCATCGACAATTTTTTCGTATAAACCAAGGAACTTAGGATCTCCTGTTCTTATGCCTTCTGCGAACTCCTCTAGTGTGCATTTGATGGAAACACTAAGTCCGCTGCTGGAAGCCAGCGTCGTTAAGCATCCGGATCTGCCGCAATGGCATGGATAGGCATCTTCTCCATAGAAGCCTTTATAATGCCCGAATTCACCTGCAACAAAGCTTGATCCTGCAATAATTTGTTTATCATGGACGATCGCGCCGCCTGTACCATAATCAAACTTGATGGTGATATTGTTATTGGAATCCTTCAAGCAGCCGTTCATATTCTCGTTGACAGAGAGAAGATTGACATCGTTCTCGATATACACGGGTATGTCATATTTGTCTTCAAGCAGCTGCTTGAGCGGCAGGCGATGAACGCCTATGCCAGGTGTGCGCAGAACGATGCCATGCTGAGAATCGACCAGGCCCTGCATACTGATTCCGATCCCTTTTACTTTGGAGGTGTTGGGTACCTGGGTGAGCAGCTCATCGATAACTTCATGCAACAGCTGCATCAGCACATCTATAGAACCATATTTGTTGCTCGTGCGTTCTGCGGATGCGACAGCTTCTTGACGCAGGTTGAACACTTTTCCGCGAATGTATTTGCCGGCGAGCTCAAGCCCGATGGCATAAAAATGGCCGCTGTTGATATGAAGGCCGACTCTTTTCCTTCCGCTGCCTGCCTCCAAGTCGATAAGCTCCCCTGTCACGATTATTTTTTCCTTCAACAGGCGATTCACGATATTGGTTACCGTTTGTCTGCTTAGTCCAGTCTTTTCCGCAAGCTCTACGCGAGAGATCGGCCCCTCTGAATAAATGAGAAAAAGAACCTTCTGCTGATTTATTGATTTTAATAACATATGGCTGGTTTGTTTAACCGAATCACTCACAATATGCATCCTCTTTCCAATAACGTTTTATATAATATAGATTCAAAACATTTGACAAATTAGGAACATACTTTGCTTCAAGTGTAGCATTAATACGAGGCGAATAAAAGTTGCAAGTTCGTTTAATTCAACTAACGTACATTTTTAAATTTCTTAAAAACGATGATAAATGGCGGCTTTATGCAGCATGATACAATCAGTACGAAAGCTTTCAATCCAAAAACACTGAAAAAAACGCAGCGAATTGTATTGACATTGTAATAAAAAAGGATATTATATTTGTAAACTGATTTGATTAAATACAACAATTTGACGCCTAGAGGAGTAAGTGATGGTATGGATTGGATGGATCATTGCAATAGCAGCGATGACGGTGCTGACTTACATATGCTGGCTGCATGCAGTTATGTTACAACCTGGTAAAGCAGATGCACTTATTGTACTTGGCTATGTATCTAAAGACGGCCGAATACACCCGTTGCTTAAAGAAAGACTGGATGAAGCTTGCAAACAATTTCGGCAATATGGGCACGAATATATTATTGTATCGGGGGGAGCGGTTGGTTCACGTCGCTCGGAAGCGGAGCTGATGAAGAAGTACCTGGTTGAGAAGGGCATCCCAGCAAAAAGAGTATTAAAAGAAGACAAGTCAAACAACACCGTTCAAAATTTAATCTTTAGCAAGCAATTGATGGAGCAGTACCAGCTAAAATCTTTTGTTATCATAACCAATTTATTTCATGTCCGCCGCACGAAGTATATTATGCATCGTCTTGGCATAAAAGGCGGATTCTACGCTAATCGAAGCCTTAGAAGCATTGTGGAATTCCAGCTTAAATTAACCTTTTTGGAGATTCGGGCATTTCGATTAACTCTCCCCATTATTAAGAGGGTCATTAATGATCAAAACAATTGACAAAAAGGTTGACAAATGACCAATTCGTAATTAAAATGAAAGCGTTTACAGCATATTATGGAGGTGAGGCTTAGCAGTCTAAAGCCAGTACTTATTTACAAATTATTTACCCTGACTTGATTGCTGATTAACAAAACATAGTTATGCTTAAATAGTTAATCCAATTTATTTATTAATTAACGGGGGAGTGAAATAATGTTGAATGGAAAAATGAAACGATTCATGAGCACGGGTGTGGCAGCGGTATTATCTTTAACCATGCTGGCTGGTTGCGGTGGAAACAGCGGAAAGAACGGGGCTAGTCCAAGTACAACTCCTGCTGGTTCGGATAAGCCGGGTGTATCTGCAGAAGTAGAAGTTTATGAGAATGGATTGCCGAAGAATGAGGAAGTAACGCTAAAGGTAGGCTTTTTTGTAGGAGGATATGGCCGGGAGTGGTTCGATTATGCAGTTGAATCGTTCACAGCCAAGTATCCAAATGTCAAAATAGACATCACGGCTTCAGCTGATATGAAGACGATTCTTTCTACAAAAATCTCTGCGGGCAATGATAATGACATGTTTGATCTATTTAATACAGATCCAGCGGGAGGTATTGTGGGGCTCGCTGAAGCCGGCAAGCTTGAACCAATGGATGACATTTGGGAATACCCTCTTCCAGATGTGCCGGACAAAAAGGTCAAAGATCTTATGATGCCGGGCATGTACGAGTCAACGCAACTGATCAATGGGAAAAGGTATGAATTTACGACGGCGAGCAGCTTTGGCGGGTTGTTTTTTAACAAAAAGCTATTCGAAGAGCATGGCTGGAACCAAAACCCGAACACATGGGATGAATTTAAAGCACTTCTCGCAGACATTAAAGCGGACGGCATTGCTCCCATAACGTTCCCGGGTATTCATCCAAGCTACCATAACTGGGCTTTCGGAACAGCTAAAAATTTTGAGCTGGCTGATATCAATGGCCATGTCGATGAATTTATCGAAAATTATAGAACCTATGCTCTGCCGCAATACACAAATCCGGAGACAGTTGAAACCTGGACGCGCATCTATGAGCTTGGCCAACAAGGATATTTTGCAGAAGGACTTCCGGCATTGAACCATACGCAATCGCAAATGCAGGTTATTCAGGGGCAAGCGGCGATGGTATCGACAGGGACTCATGTCGAGAATGAGATGAAGGAAGCAACACCCGAGGATTTCGATTGGGGCTTCATGGCTGTTCCTTTCAGAGATAACACAAATCAAACGCTTTGGATTCGAAGCGGAACTTCAAACTTCAACTATATCTGGGCAGCTAAGCCGGAGCTTAACAAAAAGTGGGCCAAAGAATTGATCACGTGGATGGTTACGCTTGAAAATCAACAATTTGCTGCTGAAAAAGCAGGCGCTTTGCCAATGCGCAAGGATTTGACGGAAGACCCTGCCAGAACGGCTAACCTTTCCAGTTCCGCCCAATCTGTTCTGAAGTACATTGCGGATAATAATGCTCAAACTTATAAAGCAAGCCGGTCTATCAGTATTTCGGATCCGAATCTTGCTCAAGCGGAAAAATTATTGAATGAGAATATTGTTAAATTTGCTATGGGTATGCAGGATCCGAAACCGATTCTGGAGCAAGCCGAAGAGCTGCTGAAGAAAGCTGTAGAGGCTGAAAAGAAAAAATAAGACGTGATGGAGCGGGGAGGATTCATCTCCGCTCCTCCGTTTTAACTTCTGCGACCCCATAGGCTACACGCTGAAAATGACTAATAGTACGTGTTCAAAAAGTCGGATTTTCACTTCCAGTAAGATAGGAGTTGATCTCTCGTGTCTGATTCAACCGCTGTGAAGACACCAAGGCCCTCTGTGCTGCGCAAACTGGGTCTTGATAAAGCGAATACGCAGAAGTGGATATTTCTGTTCATAGCCATTGTGCCTCCCTTTGGCGGATATTTGCTTTTCACGTTGTTTCCGAACATTTTATCCGTTTATTATGCGCTGCTTAATTGGGACGGGTTTACGGATGCAACGTTCGTCGGGGTGTCCAATTTCGTCAACGCATTTCAAGATAAATACGTGTGGCGCGCGCTTACCCACAACTTGATTTTAATGATAACGGTGCCCTTCTTTGTTATTATCATCTCTTTGATACTTGCCTATTTAATTACAAATAAATCGTATAAAGAAAATAAGTTTTTGAAGATATTGTTTTTCTTTCCGAATGTTTTATCTACGGTCGTAGTCGCGCTCCTCTGGGCTTTTATTTATGACGGATCGTACGGTTTGCTGAATGGGCTACTAAAGTTCATTGGCATTGATACCGGTAATTTCTATTGGTTGGGCAATGAAAATACGGCGCTTGCGTCGATTATCCCGGCATGGGTATGGGGCGGCGTCGGCTTGTACGTCATTATCTTTGCCAATGCGATGCTGGCGATTCCAAAGTCATTGTACGAGGCGGCGATTCTTGAAGGGGCCGGACATATGACGCGTTTGTTTAAAATTACAATGCCGCTTGTTATGCCCATTATTCGGGTCAGCGCTTTGTTCCTGGTCGTTGGCACGATGAAGGGCTTTGAAATCATCCTCATTATGACAAATGGGGGCCCATTCGGGTCGACGGATGTCATCGGCCTCTACATGTTTAACTTGGCTTTTGGCGTAGAGTATCGGAATTACGGCTACGCTTCCGCAGTCGGTATGATCCTGTTCGTCATATTAGTAACGGCAAAGCTGTTAATCGATAAATTTGTGCCGAACAAAGGCTACGAGTATTAGTTTCCATATGAAGTTCGGAGGGATAAAGTTTGAAGGAAAAACGAACGTTTATGGACGTTGTGTGGCGTGTGCTGCTTTATGCTTGGTCGCTGACCATATTATTTCCTTTAGTCTGGGTTATCTATGAATCGTTAAAAAGCAATCCTGAGTTTTTTAAAGATATATGGGCGCTGCCTTCGGAACTAAGATGGCAGAATTATTCGAAGGCTTGGAATCAATACGGTTTTGGGCAATCACTCTTAAATACCCTTTATTATGTTGGCGGAAGTCTGGTGCTTGGGCTTTTCTTTACGACAATTAACGCCTATGCGCTTACTCGAATGCAGTTCAAAGGCAGAAAATTGATTTGGGGCTTGATTATGTTGTCCCTGTTCCTGCCTGGCATCAATGCGCTTGTACCCCAGTATGTCATTATGCGGGAACTGAGTTTGACCAATAGCTTGACCGGATTAATTCTTCTGTCCAGTCTGGGTGAAAGCGTGTTCTATCTTATGCTGCTCGGAGGGTTTATGAGCTCTCTGCCGATGGAGCTTGAAGAGAGCGCAACGATGGATGGCGCTACATTATTCCAAAAGTTTTGGCGTGTTATCGTTCCTTTGTCTACACCGGGAATTGTAACCGTTGGCGTATTCAAGTTCTTAGGGTTCTATAACAATTTCTTAGCGCCGTTTATCTATTTGAGCGATCCCAAGAAATATCCCATTGCGGTGCAAATGTATTCTGCGAATAAGCAAATGGAGTTTACTGCGGATTGGGTAACTTTGTTTGCCGGTGTAACCATTGCGATGGTACCGTCCATTATTATTTATATCCTTTTCCAAAAACTTCTTATGGAAGGCGCGACCATGGGGGCGGTGAAGGGATGAATACTGCAGAACAAGTGAAGGCGAAATATAAGCTGATTGCATTGGATCTGGACGGGACGCTTCTGACGGATGAAAAGCACATTACGGATGAGACCAAAAAGTGGCTTCAATATGCAGTAGATCAGGGTGTTAAAGTCATGTTCTCCACCGGGAGAGGCTTGCAAACTGCCAAGGGCTTTTGGGATGAGCTTGGGCTCGATTCCCCCATGGTGCTGCTCAATGGAGCAGAAGTTTGGGAGGGACCGGGCAGGCTTAAAAAGCGAGTCTTCCTCCCTCGGGACGCGGTCCGCGATATGCACGCCATTGCTGCCAAGCGGGGCGAGTGGTACTGGGGCTACAGCGTGGAAAGCTTGACGGGCGACAAGGATTGGACGCCGGAGATGTTCGAACGGGATTGGATGAAATTCGGCATTGGCAGTAATGATCAGCGGAAGCTTGCGGAAATTAAGGAAGAGCTGCTCAGTTGGGGCACGCTCGAGGTTACCCATTCGGCTCCTACTAATATGGAGATTTCAGTTAAAGGCATTACAAAGGAAAGCGGAGTGCGCGAGGTTTGTCAGACGCTGGGCTTCTCGATGTCCGATGTCATTGCTATGGGGGACAGTGATAATGACGCGAAGCTCCTGAAGGCGGCAGGTCTCGGTGTGGCGATGGCCAACGGTGAAGAGCATATCAAATCCATAGCGGACGTAATCACGGCTACCAACAACGAGAACGGCGTTGCTCAGGCGATTCGGAAATATGTATTCCAAATGGAGTAAACCCATCAAAGGTATTCTAATAGTGCGAGTTCAAAAAGTAGGATTTTCAGCACCGAGAAGGTTGGATGAAGGTAGGGAGTGAGGAGCGGAGCGTACGTTTTGGGTACGTGAGCACCGGAAGGCCCGGCTGAATTCAAGATTCGATGCCGAGTTACTTCTTGGCTCACTTCGTGATCAAAAGGCGACTTTTTGAACAACCTCTAGTAAATATAGTGAGGGAGTAGATATAGATGGCCGTACAATCGAAAGAGATAAACTTAGATCAACTGGGCGGAACGATATACCCGGAGACAACAAATGGCGAACAGTTGAGATGGCATTCTCCGCTGGAAGCGCCCTTTCACATCGCGGGCTTCCCTTGGCTTGCGCAGGATGGGATATACAGACGCCTGCCCTTGGCTTCCGGGGCTGTCTTGTCGCCCGCGGTTGATACGCTTGCTTATTGTACGGCAGGCGGACAAATTCGCTTTCGCACCAATTCTTCAAGGCTGGTCATAAGGGTACGTCTTGCCGGACCGGCCAATATGTATCATATGCCGCCTACAGGGCAGTGCGGGGTTGACTGCTATCTTGGAGAGCCGGGAGAGCAGAGCTTTATCACCACGGCTAGATTCAAACCAACGGAAAGTGAATATGAATCCCAGCTTTATCAGTGGGATTCAAAAAAAGATGTGGCCGTCACCTTAAATTTACCGCTCTATCAAGGGGTAGAAGAGGTGTGGATCGGTGTAGATAAGGATGCTGTCATAAGCGATGCACCTGCCTATGCTAGCAGTAGACCCGTTATTATATATGGAACTTCGATTACGCAAGGGGGATGCGCCTCCCGACCGGGTATGGCTTATTCTAATATTCTCAGCCGTATGATTCCGGTGGAGTTCGTCAATCTTGGCTTCTCGGGGAATGGAAAGGGCGAGCCGGAACTCGCGCATATCATGTCGGAAATCGATGATCCGGCTCTATTCATTCTTGATTATGAAGGGAATACGGGGGAGGCCGGAAACATCGCACGAACGCTGCCTGCCTTCATCCAAATTCTGAGAGACCGGCATCCAGAGGTTCCTATATTGGTAGTCTCCAGGATTAGTACTGCCGAAGACCAATTCTATATAGAGAGGAGGGATCTTAATGACCGCCGCAGGCTGATCCAGATCGAGAATGTGGAGCAGAGGCGGACAGAAGGAGACGCTAATATCCATTTCGTTGACGGTTTTAAGCTGCTGGGCGATGATTTCGTCAATGATTGTACGGTTGACGGAACACATCCAACGGACCTCGGATTTTTGCGCATGGCACAGTCGCTTGCACCTATCATTAAGCGATTGTTGAGACTGTGATGAACAAGACAGATGATATGAACAGCCTTCAGACTGCATTTTTTGGTTTAGGGGCTGTTTGTTTATCAGTCAGACACCTGTCTTACCATTTAAGCCGAAAAAGGAGAGGATTTTAATTGAAGTCCCAAAGAAGAAGTCTGCCTTTTATTGTGGTGGCTTGTATGATTGCGGGGGTTGTTAGTCTTTATTACGGCATTAATGTATTCGCGGCGTCTTCAGAGACAGAGAATGTTGTCTCTAAAAAAGATAGAGCTAAGTACTTAGGAAATTCACTGTTCAAAGGTCACATGCATTCCCATACTTCTCTCAGTGACGGGATATTGCTGCCTAATGATGCTTATAATTTTGTGAAAAGTAATACAGATTTTGATTTTTTTGCAGTGACGGAACACGACGTGACTTATGATATCAGTACGGGCAGTGACTTTATTACGAATGTTCAAGACTCTTATTCAGAAGAATACAAGCTGCTGCATGAGCAATCCGATGCTCACAATCGTGATCACGAATTTATTACGCTGCCGGGCACGGAAGTGACTTGGTATGATGAAGCGGGCCATATCAATTTATTTAATGCTCCATGGTTTGCAAGAACACATGGAGTAGGTGCGGATGGCACTTGGGGCTGGAGCGACATCAAATATGATCTGCCAACCTTTTACGCAAGACTTGCCCAAGATCCGAATGCGATTGCGCAATTTAATCATCCACGTTCGTCAGGAAATTGGAGTTTCAATGAATTTAAACACTATAACCGGGAAGTTGACAGAAACCTTAATCTGATCGAATACAAATCCTCCAATGATTTTGCAATCTATACCAAAGCATTAGATCGAGGCTGGCATGTTTCTCCCGTGTTTGGCGGGGACGAGCACAAAGGGAATTGGGGAATGGTTCAGCCCCATGTGACCGGTATGTGGGGAAAAAAGCTTACTAGAGAAGGCCTTTACGAGGCGATGCGAAACCACCGCACCTATGTATCATTTGATCGCAACTTAGAAATGGCGGTTTCAGCCAAAGGTCAGATGATGGGGTCGATTCTTCCGGCCAAAACAAAGAAAATTAATCTCAAGATACAGATAAGTGACCCTGATGCTAACGATGTGTTGGATAAAGTCGTTGTTTACAAAAACAGCGGTGAAATCATCAAGGAGTACGGCAATATTGCCGGCAATCAATTTAATCAGGAAGTATCCTTAGCGAGTAAAGATGGGGACTACTTCCTCGTAAGAGCTTTCCAAGTGGACGGTGAAGAGGCTATAAGTGCTCCAATATGGATTGGTGATGAGACGAGGGGCACGGTGCATGCGCCTGAAATTAAGGTTCATGGACAATATCCGGATACTATTAAGCTTGGGGATCAAGTAGAAGTGCTGGGCGCTTCGGCGACAGATCACAGCGGTCAATCTTTATCGGTGGAAGCCATCGTTCTAAATGATAAGGGAGAAGTGGCGGCTCTAAATCAGCATTTCAAGGTCGACATGTATGGAGAGTATTTCATTAAGTATGTAGCAACCGACGCCCAAGGAAATACGCGTGTTGAACTTATTCGAATCCTTGTTGATCAACAAAATCTGGATGCCGATAAAGTTCTAAATGAATTTCAGCCCATTGTTAATGTAGGTGGGAATGAACGTGAAGTAGGAATAAATTTGGTGACGGATAAGGCGTTAGAAACGTCATATGTTCAGTATAAACCGGAGTCAGAGGCGACGTGGGACAATGCGGAAGTGGTACAAGCGGGAGTCTCTTATTTTCAAGTCGCGTATGGCGATACATTTGCCAAAAGTAACTATCGCGTGCTTGCAGCTCATGAAGCGAATATAACAGGTCTCGACTTAGGGACTACGTATGACTATCGGTATGGAATGTCACCGACTGGACCTTGGAGCGACAGTTACAGCTATAGGACCGCGCCAGCTTCAGAGGAAGCCGTTATGTATGTGATGGGGGATCTTGGCGTTCCGGATCGAAATCCGGAAAGCTTCCAGCTCTTTAAAAATATGCTGGACGTTCTGCAGGAGAAGAATTCAAACGGACAGACGGTGATTCAAGTCGGAGACTTGGTCGAGAACGGCGGCAATATGTATGCATGGGATGATGTGTTTAGCAACATTTACAACAATGATATGGGTCTAGTTTCTGCTCACATTGTCGGGGACCGTGAACGTGCGACGGAACGGAAAATCGGACCGTACTCCGGGTTTTTCAACCTGCCGAAGAACGGTGAAGGCAGTTACCGGGAAACGAATTATTCGTTTGATTATGGCGATATGCACATTGCTGTTCTGAATTCCGTGGTGGATTTCGACAAGCAGCTGTCATGGCTGGAAAAAGATTTGCGGGCAACCGACAAGAAGTGGAAAATCGTTATGGGGCACTATCCTTATTATGGCGGTCAATCAGGTGATGAGACCGGTATGGACATGATGAGAGTGAAATTGTCTCAAGCCTTTGAACGGCTTGGTGTCAGTCTGTACATTGGCGGTCATGATCATTTGTATAAACGGACAACCATACGAAACGGTGTAAAAGATATATCGGAAGAAGCGATGAATCTAGGTACAACTTTTGTGACAGTTGGTTCATCAGGTCCAACGTTCTATGATAACAAATCGTTTGACTGGGATCATATCGTATATGATGAAAATAAGCAGACGGGTGTTATTTTAGAATCAAACGATCAATCTCTTACGTTGAAAGCCTACAACAGCGACGGTGATGAAATTGATTCATTTACGATTAAACAACCTGCAAATTATATGAACTTAACAAGCGCAATAATAGAAAATAACGTCTTGAAGGGCGTCGGGGTCCTGAATTACCCGAGCTCCCTTGAACGTGTCACCGTTATCGGGGAAAAGCGGGATCATACAGGTGAACAACTGCTGGAAACGGTTATTCAAGAAGCAACGCTAGAACATCTCGGACGTGAACAAATCATCTTATTTGATAACCCGCTTGCATTTGGCGATGAACATACGATCGTCGTAAGAGTGGTTAATAATCCAATCGATCAAGAGCCGTTAACGGAACCGTTCATAGCTAAAGAAGGCATGCTGGGCGATGGTTCGGAAGGCAACCCCTATCAAATCAAAAGTGCCAGTGGACTCAATAAAATGCATGAGTTCCCGGACAAACATTTTATTTTAGCTCAAGACATTGACGGTAATGGCATGTTTTTTGAAGCCATTGGCGCGAATGGCACTCCATTTACGGGTACGTTTGATGGGCAAGGGCATACGATTACAGGTGTTATGGTCTCCTCGGGCGGCGCCGGTCTCTTTGCTATTAATGAAGGGACGATTCGTAATGTAGGAATCACCCATGCCGATATTGATGTTCGCCGAAGTAATATTGGGATCCTGGTTGATCAGAATGATGGGATCGTGGAAAATGCCTACAGTACCGGATCTATTCGAGGTAATTCTACAGTTGGCGGTCTTGTGGGCTACTCGAACGGTACCGTTAGAAACAGTTATTCAACAGCTCGAGTCCATGCGCGAGGCAAGCAAGCCGGCGGCTTGATCGGGATTACGAATCGGGGGAGTACAACAGAACAGGTCTATGCAACCGGAGCCGTAATAGCAGAAGAATCAAATGCTGGCGGCATCAGCGGATACGGATATAACCATACGGTCATTCGAAATAGTATGGCATTAAATCCATCTATTGTTACAGGTACTGCATCGAATCGAATTGTCGGCAGAGTACTAGCTGGGGAGACGGCAACTTTAGTCAATAATTACGCTGATGAAAATATGTTTGTTAGCAGTGAGAACGTTACGGTGAATGATCCGAACAATGAGAAAGGACAGGGGGTCGGTGCAGAAACATTCACGGAGCCATCTTTTTTCATTGAGACTCTCGGTTGGGATTTTGATACGATCTGGATCTGGAATGAAGATGCCAAACGTCCATTACTGCAAAGTAATTTGGAACAAATTGACGAAGATCATATTCCGAAGCCGAAGCTTGATCGGAATGAAGAGGGGTACTACATCATCCGCTCGATTCAAGAATTAAAAACGATATCCGAATTCCCAAATGAGAATTATATATTGGAGGATGATCTTGATTTTGAAGGGCGGCTATTTGAACCTTTATTTAAAGCGACGCCATTCCTTGGCACGTTTGATGGGAACAATAAATCCTTAACCAATTTTAAATCAGAAAATGGCGGCTTATTTCATCTCAATGGCGGAACCATTAAAAACATAGCTATGGTAGATGCAAGCGTCACTGGCGGAAGTAATATCGGCATACTCGTTAATACGAACAACGGAGCGGTAGAGAATAGTTATGTCACGGGCTCAATCGAAGGCTCCAGTACCGTGGGCGGTCTAGCGGGCTATTCCAATGGCATCGTGAGAAACAGCTATTCTACGGCAGATGTAACGGCCCAACTGAACCAAGCTGGAGGTCTAATCGGAATTACGAACTCAGGCAGCTTAACGGAAAACGTGTATGCATCCGGGGCTGTCCAGGCGCTTAGAAGCAACGCAGGCGGAGTGACTGGCTACGGTTATAATGATACGGTTGTTAGAAACGTGATTGCTCTTAACCCTTCCGTCGTGACGCCGACGATGGCGAACCGCGTGGTGGGACGAGTCCTTGCCGGGCATACCGCAACGCTTCAGAATAATTATGCGTTCGATGGCATGATTGTGGATAAAGAAGGCGAGAGTATTGCCGCTGCTGACAACAGAAAGGGTTTGGGGCTTTCTCAGCAGCAGGTTGAAGACCCTAACACGTATACCGATCGACTGAACTGGGATTTTGAGTCGGTTTGGATGTGGAATGATGCTTTAAAGCGTCCGGTATTGAGCAGTAACCCTGAAGAGGCAAGCGAGCCTGTCGTGCCTTTGGAAAGAAATGAAGCTGGTTATTACCGAATCAAGTCCATTGCTGATCTGAATGTTATGGAAGCCTTCCCGGCAGAAAAGTATATTTTGGACCATGATTTGGATTACGCAGGACAACCGGCTGAGTCACTTTTTAAAGATGTTTCGTTCACCGGTGTTTTGGATGGCGACGGGAAGAAAATAGTCAACTTTAATTCCTCGAGCGGCGGCTTAGTCCATCTTAATGGCGGAGTGATTAAAAATATAGCCATGATCGATGCCGGCGTCACTGGCGGGAGCAGAATTGGCATACTCGTCAACACGAACAATGGCGAGATAGAGAATAGTCTTTCAACAGGCTCCATTACAGGCTCCAGCACAGTAGGCGGCCTAGTGGGCTATTCTAATGGCATTGTAACAAATAGCTATTCTACCGCAGATGTAACCGCTCAGGTAAGTCAGGCCGGCGGCCTAATCGGAATTACGAACTCGGGCAGCCTAACAGAAAACGTGTATGCGTCTGGAACCGTTCGAGCGATGACGAGCAATGCGGGCGGAGTGACTGGATACGGATACAATGATACGGTCGTCAGAAATGTCATAGCCCTCGGCCCTTCGGTTACGGCGCCAACGATGGCGAACCGGGTGATGGGACGAGTTCTTGCGGGGCACACCGCCACGCTCGAAAATAATTATGCGTTTGACGGCATGATGGTGAATAAAGAAGGTGTCACTGAGGGAGCATTAACAACCCTTAAAGGATTAGGGCTGTCTGAAACTGAAATAGAGACTCCATCCACCTATACGGACAGATTAGGGTGGGACTTTAACGCTGTTTGGAGATGGGACGGTATTGTTAAACGGCCTGTTTTACAATCGGTATCAGAAGGCAACGAAGTGGAATTGGTTACTCTGACTGAGCTTGAATTCGAAGGGCCTGCTGTACTGGTCGTTGGAGAGAGTGCTCATACGGTGACTACCGCAGTATATAGTAATGGAAGTCGTGAAAAGGTAGACACAAACATTATCTACACAAGCAGTGATCCAAGTATAGCGGAGATTAGCGCTAGCGGTGTAGTAACAGCCAAGTCGGAAGGAACCGTGCTCATTACGGCAGAGTATGATGGCTTGATTGCATCCTATGAGCTAAAAATCTCGGCTCAGAAGCAAATCGATATGGAGGGGGGCGTGGATGCGGAAGTCACGCTTCCACTCACTTCTTCAGCCTTAGTAGGAACGGGAGAGCGGGGGATCGCGAACCGGATGCCGCACCCTCCTGCCTTCATGGCGGGAGCAAGCCATGAGATCGTTTGAACGGCACCATAAGTATTAGGCAGTTGAATGAAATGAGTCCGGTAATGATACGGGCTCATTTTCTTTTATCTCCGCAAGTAAACTTATTACTTTTTGAACAAGCCTCCGTTCCGATAACTGAGATCGTTTCAGGAATATCCTCCCTCATGATAACCCTCCCAATCTATTATTGAGATTTGTAAAGAGAGGCACTTCTTCACATTGTAGAGATTTTGTAGAGATTAGGTTTTTAAACTATGAAAAAGAAAGTGTGGAAATTCGGAATAAGGGAGGAGGTATAAAAGGAGGGAACTCCGCAAGATTTCGATGATGCAAAGGGCTGCTGGGATTAAGCAAACGGAAGATGTCTACTCGACTTGAGCGTAATCGGGTCGATGATCTTACTGTCGCTAAATTTCAGCAGTTTCGGGAATGGAGGAGAAATGTTTCTTGAAACGAAAACGCAGTATAGGTAAAGCAATACTCTCTTTATGCTTGGCAATCATGCTTGTCTTGCAGACGGTGGCATTCTCTGTCACTGGATATGCGGATAGCGCGCCAAGCGATTCCGGGCCGGCGGCTGTTATCGAAGCGGATTTGCCGAGCGCGGACGAACCGACGTCAGTAACTGAGGCA
The DNA here is from genome assembly GCF_000024685.1 of Paenibacillus sp. Y412MC10. Taxonomy (NCBI): domain Bacteria; kingdom Bacillati; phylum Bacillota; class Bacilli; order Caryophanales; family Paenibacillaceae; genus Paenibacillus; species Paenibacillus sp. Y412MC10. The sequence goes on along the minus strand of NC_013406.1, from coordinate 7,030,445 downwards.
GTGTACGATGTGCCGGCTTCCGCCCCGATGGCCTTAGCGGCTGGGCCAACGGATAAGACGAGTTTATTTATGGGTAAAAATGACCCTTTTCCGCTGACGGTTTCCCAAGGGGCTCCTTCGAGTGAGATAAAGTCTACTACAGCCCCTGGCTACGACCCGAACGTTGACAAGATCAACGGCAGGCAGACTTTTACAATCACGTCGGAAAGTCTCCGTGTGCCGATGCGGAGCGATGAAGGCATTGATGTGAATGAACCGAACACATACATCCAAAAAGGCGACTTCATTGAGTTAACGCAAGCGGATTGGTTCGAGGGCGTAACCTTGACGAACGCCACAACAGTTCTGAACGTCACCCTGTTCGGGCAAAACTACAAGCTGGGCACCGCCTATTTCACCGAGACCAGCATCAAGGTCGTTTTTGACGGCGATGATAGCTTATTCCTCCAAGGGAAAAATGTTTACTTCCGCTTTGACACCACGGCTAAGGCCGATGTGGCGGGAATGGGCTACGGCACGACGAAGCCCCTCGCCTTATTCGGGAGCGGCTACATGCTGGAAAACCCGGAAGTTACAGCGAAGTATAACATCAGCTTACGCTCCAACAGTAACACGGACAGCTTTGTGAGCTATACGCAGCAGCGAGGCAGGGTTGAGATATCCAGCACCGATTTCCAAGCCGGCAAAGTTAAATGGGAAGCGATCATCACAGCTACCGATATGGACGACGTGAACATCAAGCTGCCGCTGGACGGAACGATATTTTCCAATGATTTGACTAATGTAGGCAATTATGTGACAGGTTCTTTCGAGGTAAAGGATGCCGCCAACAACGTCGTGACAGGAGCAACGCCGAACTATAACGGGAGCGAGCTGACCTACACCTTCCCTGACAATATCGGCGATACGGCAACCATCAACTTCGAAACCTGGATCCCGAAGGAAAAATATTACAAACAATATCGGTATAATGATAGTAGCTGGGACTTCAGCTCAACACAACAAGTAAGCAATGGTGCAACAACTGGTACGGCAACAAGCGCAGTAAAATTGCTGAAAGCGGACAATACGGAGCTGGCAACAAGTAATCTGTGGACTGTTGCGCTCAAGCCCGTCTGGATTCAGAAGGACGGCGTGCAGAACTACAAGGATAACACCATCACATGGACCATTACGGTCAACCATAATGGCAAATACAACAGGAAGCCTCTGCAAGACTTGTCAATAACGGATATCATCCCTGTAGGGCTCTCCTTCAAGTCGGCAACGTTTCAGAAGTCTGAAGCAAATGTATGGTCGGATATCAATACGATTACGACAAGGCCCGCAGACGATGTCTATTCCTTCGGACAAGTGGAAGGCCCGGTGAGGCTGGTCATTGTCACCGACATTACCGGCACTCAAACTAGCTTTACTAACAAGGCTACCGCCAAGTGGAATCTGGATCAGACAGACGGGAACGGGCAAAACAACGATATCGGGGTAACAGACCAGGCAACGGTCAACAAAGCGACCAATAGCCTGAGCAAGACGGCCAACGGCGGTGATTTGACATCAGGTACTTTAGGATGGAAGGTGACCGTTAAGCCGCTGGACGCGATGCCGGACGGGAACATTTATGACCTGCTCGTGTATGGAGATGGAAGCGACATAGACTGGAATAACGTTCAGGTCAGTCCGCCCATCGATTCGGAACTCTTGACAGCAATACGAACCAAAAGTACGGCAAATCCAAGGTACTGGCAGCGGTATAAGCCGGGTTCCTTTAGCTCTGCCGATGGGTTAACTGAAAAAGTCTATACCATTACCCAAGATGGCAAGGCAGTCGCCGATATTCTGGCCGTCACCAGCCTTACAACCGGAGAAAAGGTACATACGTATACCTTTAATACTTTCTTGACGAACTGGAAGCACTTTGCACACAATTTAGGGAGTAATTTCTATAATCAGGTATCTCTGTTCGACGCTGGAACTTATGTAATGGGTGCAGGCTCGAACGCTAACGCTTTCAACAGCGGAATGCTATCCAAGGGGATGCTCTTTGCGTCAAAACCGGCGAATCCGACAACCGGCGTGGAAGATAATGTTGCGCCAAATCAGGTCAACAGTTTTATCTACTCTGGAAATGAGAAGGACTATTGGACAAGAGCGGCCTATGACCGGTCGACCAATTCCGTAACCTTCCGTCTGTCGGTCAATGCCAACGGAATCAAAACCGAGGAAATGGCGCAGCATGGCGGCACGCATGTCGCACAAAATATTCAGGTGGTCGACATACTCCCCGAAGGCTGGGAGTTTAAACCTTATTCCGAGGGGAAAGCATTTGAGATTTATAAAGGGGCAAGAGCCGATTATGGGTTAAGGGTCGACGCTACTGCACCTGCTGTACCTATTGCCGATCCCGAAAATCTGGTAAGCTTTTCTGCCGCAGGCAACGTGGGGACATTTAGCTTTACGAAGTTGGAACAGCCTTACGTGATTTTGGTGAAGGCGGGTCCAACGGCGGCAACCCTCAAGCATTATGCCGATGCCGGTCAGACAGAACAGACGGTATATAACAAGGCGGAGCTGCGCATCAAATGGGGAGACGAGGATACGGTAGTCGACGTCGAGCGGGATAACAAGACGCCCATTCAACGTAAAGTCATCGTTCCTCCGTCAAAGTCCATAAACAAAACTGTGAAAAAAGCAGCGCCTGGCGTGCTGGAGTGGACCGTGGAATATGCCACGCCATTTACCGTGAAGGATACCGCCTACTTGCAGGATACGTTAGGCAAAGGACTTAAACTGCGCAATGATGAATTTGACCGACTCTCACTCCGGGCTCCCGATATGGCGGTCTATCCTGCCAAGCTAACGGCTAGCGGAGCTTTGGCGAAGGATGGTGAGGCTCTTGATCTGTACGCTCCAGACAGCGAGGTCAAGGTGGAGGCGAACAAGGAGACAGACGGGACAACGACTCTGACCTTCAAGATGGCGAACCCGAACAAGCTGTATCTGTTCGTCTACCAAACTGAAATCGACGGCACTGTACTGGGTGTCGGCGACAAAGCCGGCAACAATGTGCAGATGATGGGCGACGATGCCGCCAAGGATGTCGGCAGCCATGCAGAATACATGGTAGAAAGTGCGGATATTAGCGGAGGCGCCGGATGGCAGCCTATTCTGATGCTGAAAAAGGTCGATCCGGACGGCAAGCCGCTGCAAGGCGTAGAGTTTACGCTGTACAACAAGGACGGTTCGGTAGCTCGCGACAAGAATGGCGATCCGATCAAGGGATTTACCGACAGCAAAGGCGAGCTGATTTTTAATGTTGAGGTAGGGCTGTACGATCTGAAAGAAACCTGGATCGACGAGACGACCTATCTGCCTACCGAGCGAGTTTATAACGTGCGTGTGTCCAGTACACCATTTAACCCTATCTGGGTGGACGGCAATCTGGTAGATAGTAAAAATCCGCTGGTCGTACCTACGCCTGCCCAAGGTAAACTGACCATCAGCAATAAAGTGGAAGGCAACGGAAGCGATGCTTCTAAAGCTTTTGAATACACGGTGACCTTCACCGGCGAGGGCGAGGACGGAGAGTACACATATAAGAAGCCGGATAATACGTTTGGCACGCTCAAGAGCGGAGACAAGATTATCCTCAAGCATGGGGAATCTGTTGTCCTTCCGGCCCTGCCCGCGGATCTGGCCTATACCGTAACCGAGGCGGATTATACGACCGTTGACGGTTACATGACCATGCCGGAGACAAGAGAGCTTTCCGGTACAATCGTGAATAAAGGCGACCATAAGGCGGATTTCGTCAACAAGCGCTACGTTAACAATCTGACCGTAAGCAATACCGTCACGGGGGACGGCGCAGAACCGGACAAGCCGTTTAAATACACGGTGATCTTCGACGGTGCAGGTAAAGGTCAAGCTTACAATTACGAGCATTCAGACGGCACGACCGGCACGATCAAATCCGGCGATACCTTCGAGCTCAAACATGGTGAGATCATTATAATTAAGGATCTACCAGAAAATTTGAAGTATATGATCACCCAGGACGGTTACGCGAACGACGGCTACGCAACCACCCCTGCAGGATTGTCTGATGAGGGAATCATGGCAGGGGCCGATCGCAATGCAGACTTCATCAATGATCGGATCGTAAACAAGCTGACCGTCAGCAATACGGTCATGGGCAATGGCGGCGCCAAGACGAAGCCGTTCGAGTACACTGTCATCTTTGAAGAAGCAGGCAAGGATGGAAGCTACGCGTATACGAAGTCGGACGGCGCGACGAGTACACCGGGCACGATCAAGTCTGGCGAATCCTTCACCCTTAAGGATGGAGAGAAGCTGGAAGTTGTGGGTCTGCCTAAGGATCTGAAATACACAGTGACGCAGAAAGACTACACAACGGACGAATACGTGACCCTGCCTATCGAACGGCATTATACCGGGATTATGGAGGGCAAGAATGAAGCTGCTCCATTCACGAACGTGCGAGTTATCGAAGGCGGCCTGATCATCAGCAACAAAGTTGAAGGCAAAGACAACGACAAGACGAAGCCGTTCAAGTACACGCTCACCTTCACAGGCGAGGGAGCGGACAAATCCTACGCTTATGAGAAGTCGGACGGCAGCACAGGAACGATCACGAGCGGAGATACCTTCGAGCTTACCGACGGTCAGACGCTCGTTATCGAAGATCTTCCGACGTATCTCAAGTATACGGTGACCCAGGATGATTATTCGAAGGACGGCTATGTGACGGATCCTGAAAGTCTGGAACACACAGGCACCATTCCGGAGAAAACAAAGGCTGAAGCGCATTTTGTCAATATTCGCCCTTATCTGGAAGGCATACTGCGTGACAACAACACAGGAGAAGTCATTCCGAATGCATCCATCACGGTGACCAATCTGAAGTCAGGTGAGAAGCAGACGATTCAGACGAATGAGAAGGGTGAATATTCCGTCCCTGCCGAGGCGGATACCGACTATACGATCACGTATACGAAGGTGTACACGGTAGGCGGAAAAGAAGTGCCTATCGAATTCACGCAAAAAGCAAATGTGGACAGCAGTGTGACAGGCGAGACCGTGCCGGCGGATATTACGGCCGTAGGGATCGTTCTGTTCAAGCAGATGGACGGAACAACAGAGCTGTTCAACCCTTCGCTTACCAGTCAGATGCGCATCTACTTGAAGGACAAGGACGGCAAATATATTCAGGAGAACGGTCGTCCTAAGGCGTTCCCGCTGGCTTCGAAAGGCACCTTCTCCATAGAAGACGAACAGCTGAGTGCGCAGCAGTACACCATGGAAGTTCGCTATCAAGCTGAAACCGGCGAGGAACTGCTCTTCAAAGTAACGCAGCTGGACGTGAAGGCTAACGGAGAGCTGAATATTTCCGAGGCATTGGTCGACCCTTACGGTACGGTTTATGATGAAACGACAGGTGATGCCGTCACTGGCAAGAAAATTGAAGGAGCCACAGTGACACTGTATTATGCGGATACACAGCGGAACAGAGATAAAGGCCGTACTCCGGATACGAAGGTAACGCTTCCTCCGGTTCCGAATTTTGCGCCGCATGACAACAAGAGCCCGGAGCAGGATAGCGACGCAAATGGCTTCTATGCATATATGGTGTTTCCTGAAGCGGATTATTATCTGATCGTAACGAAGGACGGATACGAGACGCACAGAAGTGATACGATTTCTGTCGACTTCGACATTGTGAAATACGATGTGCCGATGAAGCCGATCAACACCGGCGGCGGACCAGGCCCTGTCAACCCAGCTCCAGAGCCGGAGAATCCAGGCCCAGTTACTCCAACGCCAGAGCCGGAGAATCCAGGTCCTGTTAACCCAGCCCCAGAGCCGGAGAATCCAGGTCCTGTTAACCCAGCCCCAGAGCCGGAGAATCCAGGTCCTGTCAACCCAGTCCCAGAGCCGGAGAATCCAGGTCCTGTCAGCCCAGCCCCGGAGCCGGAGAATCCGGGTCCTGTTAACCCTGTTCCAGAGCCGGAGAATCCAGGCCCTGTCAGCCCTGTTCCTGACCAGCCTGGCAATTCCGAGCCTGGCAACGTCAACAATGGGAATAACAACGACAACGTGCCTGATGTCAGCGACTTGGCCGATAAGGGTGCGGGCAATGGAATTAACGAGCTGGACGATGCTCCGAAAACCGGAGACAACAGCGTGTCGCCAATCTTCTATCTGGCTTTGGCGCTGATGTCCTTGATGACGATCGGGCTCTGTCTACTCGGTAACAAAAAGAAAACGCACATCCAGTGACCGGAAAGGCGGTAAGAAATGAGCAAAACCAAAAAAATTCTTATCGCCGTTTCTTTCCTTGTATTGGTATTTTCGCTCTTTAATTTTTCGAGAACTCTCTTGCGGGATTATGCGGAGCAGCAGAAAATCGAAGAGCTGGCAACAGCTTGGGAGGAAGGGTCGGACAAAGGCGGAGGGGCTGCATCCCCCTCCGTTTTGTTCAATAAGGCGAATGAGCCGGTCATGCTTCCCGAATTTCGAGAGCTTTACGAGAGGAACTCGGACATCGTCGGCTGGCTGAAGATGGACGGCACCCGAATTGAGTACCCGGTCATGCAGAATCCACAGGATGCGGATTACTATCTCAATCATGATTTCGATAAAAAGGAAAACCAAGGCGGCCTCCCCTTTTTGGACGCGCATAGCCGGACCAATGGTTCGGACATTTTGCTGATTCATGGCCATCACATGAAAAGCGGCTGGATGTTTAAAGATTTAATGAAGTACAAGAACGAAAGCTTTTATAGAGAGCATGCCACGTTCCAGTTCAGCACGCTTTACGAAAAGGAAGAGTATGAGATTGTTGCCGTCATTCTGTCACAAGTTTATCGCAAATCGGACGACGTTTTTAAATACTACCAGATTGAGAATGTAAGTACGCCCGCCGAGTTCGATTCGTATGTTCACAACATCAAAAAACTCGCTCTTTATGACACGGGCGTAACAGCCCGGTATGGCGACAAGCTTATTGTACTGTCCACGTGCGAGTACTCGACCGAAAACGGCCGGTTAGCGGTGGTCGCCCGAAAGCGTTTATGACGATGTTGAAACAGGAAATCAAGTTGTTTTATATCGCGTTCTTCCCTTGGAGGACGCGGTTTTTTTTGCCCGGAAGCAAAAACGGAATCGACGCACAAGCGCACAATAACGTCTACTAGGCGGAATACCAGCGTACTGTCGATATGGGCGAAGTATGTGGATAAAAAATGAAAGAACCCTCCAAACCTGGAGAGTTCTTTTCTTTCATTGAGTACCGATCCACTTATCCACTTCATGAATCTTAAAAACGCGGTCATGTCGACGGGGCTTCACAAGACGCTGAAGACCCTGATTTTGTCCTTTCCGCAAGCTTCGTAATCGACTCAATGTCTTGATCCGTTAATTGGTCAAGGAAATGTTTGCGTATTGCCTTGGAGACTATGGGACGGGCATCATCCAATGCCGATTTTCCGGCGGGAGTGATGACGACTTGGACACCACGATCCGTGTCTAATGGTTTCCTCATCACAAGTCTGCGTTTTTCCATTCGCGTCAGATGATGTGACAATCGACTCTTATCCCAGTTCATCGAGTCGGCCAATTCCTGTTGGCGAAGGCTTCCGTTCCCCAAGAGGTCTAACCGATCCAATACCCCATAATCACCCTCAGATAGTCCTGTATGCTCAGACATCTCTTTTATGACACGACCGAAAATGCTCTGAAAGGAGCCTTTCCACATGTGCCATATTCGCATTTCCTCTTCGTTCAGCTCGTTCTTATCCATAGGAACATCATAGCATGGTTGACGTGTCAACTACAATGTGTTATCGTTACTTTGGTTGACGCATCAACCTGTAAATTCGGTTTTTATCAGGATACTGCTTGACCGCTTCTTCCCTTCAACGGTTGGGCCAATCTTTCTCCAAGAAAGGAACATCTATTATGGAAATCAACATTAGTATGTCTGCTCCGGTCATCTCGGTGAAACCGGTAGTTCTATCGGCACCAGGGCGCGGCGAGGATCTGCAAGTGCGAGTGTCTGCACCCGCGGCAGGAAGTGAATTGCCTATTATTGTTTTCTCGCACGGCTTTGGCTGGTCGCTGGACGGCTACGGCCCGTTGGCCGACTACTGGGCTGCTCACGGCTTCGTGGTCATTCAACCCACTCATCTCGACTCGAGGACGCTGAACCTTCCTCCTGACGATCCCCGCACGCCACGGATCTGGCGTTTCCGAGTCGAGGACCTGAAGCGCATCCTCGATCAGCTTGATCTTATCGAAGCTTCCGTTCCCGGTCTTAGTGGGCGCCTCGATCGGAGCCGCATCGCCGCAGCCGGCCACTCCTGGGGAGGCCAGACGGTGAGCATGCTGCTCGGCGCGCGAGTCCTCGATCACAACGGCGAGCCGGGAGAGGATATGTCCGACTCGCGCATCAAGGCGGGCGTGCTGCTTGCCACGACTGGCAAGGGTGGAGCTGACTTGAGTCCGTTCGCGGCAGAGCACTTTCCCTTCATGAACCCGAGCTTCGCGGAGATGAGCACGCCGACCCTCGTGGTAGCGGGGGACCATGACCAGTCCAGACTGTCCACTCGGGGGCCGGACTGGTTCACCGACCCGTACTTCCTGAGCACGGGCAGCAAGAGCCTGCTCACTCTCTTCGGGGCAGAGCACTCGCTCGGCGGGATCTCCGGCTATAGCGTCGCGGAGACGACGGATGAGAGCCCCGAACGAGTTGCCTTGATCCAGCGGCTCACGTTGGCCTACCTTCGCAACGCGCTCGACCTTGAAGATTCCAGCTGGTCGGCAGCTTGTGCAGCTCTGGAAGAGAGCGCCATCCCGCTGGGGCGTATTGAGTCCAAGTAAGGGAAGTAGAAAATGAGATAGACAGCCTTTGCTAACACTGGGAATTAGCAAAGGCTGTTTCTATTCTGGAGGATTGTTACAAGTTTGGACTATTCAAAATTAGGACAGCCAAAAATTCTGGCAGAGCGTCACGATTTCACTTGAACCTTACGTAACGTAATGTTTTACAATAGAGCTACCGGTACATAGCTAGCGCCAAAGAGTGGAGATGGTTCATGAAGAGACATTGGAAGGTCGGGGATCTCGCCAAGCTGACGGGGCTTACCGTCCGAACCCTGCGGTTTTATGATCAAATCGGGTTGTTCTCTCCGTCGGGGCAAACGGAATCCGGCCACAGGCTGTACAATGAATCGGATTTGTCGCGTTTGCACCAGATATTATCGCTTAAGGAGCTGGGATTATCTCTGGAGGAGATTAAATCGGCCTTGAATGGCGGGCAGATCAGTCCGCTTGAGATCGTGGAACTGCAGATCGACCAAATCAAAGAACAGATTAAACTGCAGCAGAAACTATTGGAGCAGCTAAGATATGTATCCAAGCTTATGCAGGGCAAGGCGGAATTAACGGTTGAAGATTTCACGAGCCTTCTGCAGGCGATGAAGATGAGATTTGAGAAACCGGTCATTGAGCGGCAAACGGGTTGGGAGCGACATTTGGACCTGTTGGGAGATTTTCTTGCCGAAGAGAATGGAATTTCGAAACATAAGGAGGAAAATGAATGAACGAACGATTCGTCAAGCATGGAACCTTCGTCGTAGAACGGATTTATGCGGCTACACCGGAGAGGGTTTATCAAGCATGGGCCGACCCGATTGCTAAAGCCAAGTGGTTTTCGAAGCCGGAGATCTTCGATTTCCAGGTTGGGGGACGGGAGTACAGCCGCGGCGGGCCGCCGGAAGGGCCGGTCTTTACCTTCGATGCCAGCTACCAGGAGCTTGTTCCAGAGCAGCGTATTGTCTATACGTACACATTGGATTCAGGTGACGTACGTGTCTCCGTCTCGATCACAACGGTCGAGCTTATCAAGGTAGAGGGTGGTACGAAGTTGATTTTCACAGAGCAAGGTGCATTCTTTGACGGACACGATACGCCAGAAATACGGGAACACGGGACTAACATCATGTTGGAGACACTGGGCAAGGTAGTAGAAGGGGAGTAGGAACATGACCATAGGTGAGAATGAATTTATCGCTTCGCGCGAGTACGATGTCCCGCAGGAGATTGTGTATCGGGCATGGACAACCCCTGATTTATTAGCAAAATGGTGGGGGCCCAAAGGCTTCAGCAATACGTTTCACGAGTGCGATATGAGGCCGGGAGGTACGTGGAAGTTCACCATGCACGGACCGGATGGCGTGGATTATCCTAACCATAATGTCTTTGTTGAGTTCGTGCCGACGGAGCGGGTCGTGATTGATCATCTAAACGTTCACGAATTTCGGGTGACGGCTACCTTTGAGGGCTTCGATGGCCGCACCAAGGTCACCTTCCGTCAACGTTTCAAGAAACAAGAGGATTTTGAAAAAGCTAAGCCCATCTGCGTAGAAGCTAATGAACAGCTGCTTGACCGACTTGGCAAGGTGCTGGCGGAATTGGCCGACTAGCTTTGTAAAGTGATATCGCATTGACCCGAAATGACTGCTGCCTAGGTGATGACTCTAAAATGGTCGCCGTTCACGATCCCTGCCGGGGAATCGGACGGCGATTTTTGTTTTAGTAACGGAAGGCACCGGTAGAGATCTGTAGCGCCTATCAAGGCGGATCTTCCTTTGCTGATTTCTCCGTCAGCTGAGCCGTGAGCACAACCGAATTTGAATGCTCTCGCTTAAAGTCGGGTATCGAAGAATTATATAACCGATATTAGCCGGCTATCGCAACCTTCAGTCGCTACTTGTTAAAATATATTCACTTAGTTTGGTAAGAAATGTTGACCATCTCGCTTGAAATTCGGGGTCAGTCGACTCGACTCCAGTAATGATGTTGGCAATATTGCTGAAGATAATGGGATACGTCGTTAGAGCGGTTAATGCCAGTGCTAGAAGTTCAGGCTCAAGCTCTTGCGGTACTATCCCCTTTTTCTTTTGATCCTTCCAATAAGCTGTATAGGATTGAAGTGCGAGCTCGGACGGGTGGTCATGATTTATTGTTCGCCGACCTGAAAATTCAGGTGAAAAGTAGGTAGACTCAGGACAAACGATCTCTATAATGGAATAAGAGACATATGTTGCGAGGGGAAAAGGTGAGACGATTTGAAAGCAAATCGGATGGAAGCATTCAGCGATGGCGTGTTGGCCATTATTATTACGATCATGGTGCTGGAATTCAAAGTGCCGGAAGGCCATGACTGGCATGCGCTAGTCGAGCTTGGCCCCAAAATAATTAGTTATATTTTCAGTTTCGTCTATGTCGGCATCTACTGGAACAATCATCATCACCTGCTGCATATGGTTCGAACGATGAACGGAAGGTTGATGTGGCTCAACTTGCTGCTCCTATTCTGGCTATCCCTTGTGCCTTTCACGACAGCTTGGATGGGGGAAAGCCATTTTGCACCTACACCCACGGCGCTGTACGGGATCATTCTATTCCTAGCTGCGCTCTCGTACTGGCTGCTTCAGCGCATGATTATGAACCAGCATTCCGGCGATTCCTCATTCGTTGGAACGATGGGTAAAAATCGGAAGGGGAAACTCTCTCCTTTACTCTACTTGACGGCGGCCTTGACCGCATATGTGAGTGTTTGGATATCCGGCTTCTTTTTCGTACTTGTTGCCGTAATCTGGTTCATGCCCGATAAGCGAATCGAGCATGCCCTGAGAAGCCAATAAGAAAGACTCTTCGATTCTCGCATGCGGGCGGGCTTCGAAGAGCTTTTTTGGTTTATAGCGCTTGCTTTTGTTCGATCCTGGTTTTACTTTTCATCGGCATAAATAATGTGATAACTAACGCGATGACGGCCAGGATCATCATGAAGGAATAGGCGTCGCTTGCCCCTAAAATGGAAGTAAGGGATTTAAGGAGCTCAGCAGTCGTTGTAGGATTGTTCTGCATCACATCAGCTGCATGGCTGGTTGCTTGCACGGTATAAATCGTGATCACAACGGCAGTACCAATGGCGCCGGCTATTTGGCGAACGGTATTGTTCACCGCGGTACCGTGCGTACCGAGGTGTTTGGGCAGCGCATTGAGACCGGCCGTATTGAGCGGCATGGTAATGAAGCTTAATCCGATCCGCAGGCCAATGGTACGAATCATCAAATACATATACGTGGTCGACTCAGATAAATCTGTTACCGCCCACATGGATGGAATAATAAACAGCAAACCAATGATGAACAGCGGCCTCGCACCGAATCGGTCGTATAACCTGCCGGTGACGGGTGACATCAGCGCATTGACAACCGCACCCGGCAATAAGAGCAGTCCTGCATCGAATGCCGTAAAACCACGACCATCCTGCAGATAAATAGGCAGTAAGATCATGTCCGCGTACATCAACATCGTGACTAATACGTTAATTAGGGACGTTAACGTAAAGATTTTGTTTTTGAAGACAGATAGGTTCAACAGGGGATCATCGGACTTGACTTGTCGCATACAGAATATGGCCGTGACCACGATCCCGATGCCTAAGGACAGGATGACCATGGCATCGTCCCAGCCTTTACTGCCTGCACTGCTGAAGCCGTATAAAATAAAGCCGAATCCGATGGTTGATAGAAGAACGCTTCCCACATCAAGCTTTGACTTGGCCGTTTCGGAGACATTGACCAAATATTTGAATGCCAATGCGATGACCATGATGACAAGTGGGATGAGACCGATAAATAACCACCGCCAAGAGTGGTATTCGACAATAAATCCCGCGAGCGTCGGCCCAATGGCCGGAGCGAAAATCATGGCCAGTCCCAGCAGCCCCATAGCACTGCCGCGTTTTTCAACGGGAAAGATGGCGAGCACAACACTCATCATGAGGGGCATCACGATTCCTGCACCGGCTGCTTGGACCATCCGTCCTAACAAGAGCACAACAAAGCTTGGCGCCGCCGCGCAGATGACTGAACCGATCAATAAAAACGACATGGCGCTTATAAATAATTGCCGCGTGGTAAAGCGTTTCATTAAATAGGCCGTAATCGGGATCAATATCCCGTTGACCAGCATAAATCCCGTTGAAATCCATTGGACGGTGGCTGCCGTGACATCAAATACATCCATTAGATTGCTTAAGGCGACATTTAACAGCGTTTGATTGAGCGTGGATAAGAAACAACCAAGGATTAAGATGGTTAGTAATATCCCTTTATTTATGTTCTTTATGTCTTCTTGCATGGCTGCGGTCCTCTCTTCATTGCTTTTTCGACACAGTGTCAATAAAATATATCTTAACAGCATTGAAGAGCGATTCCTATTTACAATTCTGCTGAAACTGTCGACTAAACGACAGTATGGGAAGATCGGTCGATGAACTGTCAAATAAACGATAATCGAGGGATGACATGCCTGAACATAAAAGAGTGGATCCACGAGCCGTTCGCTCCAAAAAGCTGCTGAAACAGGCCGTTTTTTCATTACTGGCCGACAATCTGGAAATCTCTCAATTGACCGTCCAAAAAATTGCAACCCGCGCAGAGCTAAATCGCGCCACGTTTTATTTGCATTATGAGGATATTAATGATTTGCTGCGCCAGATCGTGCATGAGATCTTTGACGACCTGTCCATGAAAGTCGAGCCGTTATTACAAGTGAAGAGCAGAAACGAACGGGAGCAGCTAATTACATTTTTATATTATTTTTATGAATACCGAAAAATTTTCGCCGTGTTAGTTGAGCATACGGGCTTCAAAATCCACTTGTCGAACCTATTGAAAAACACGATAGAACAACGCAGAGACGCAAGAAACATCCATTCCACAAGTCGGGTTGCCTCCGTTGATATTGTGGCAGCATCGCTTCTGGGGATTATTATGTGGTGGATTAAGGATGGTACCGAGCATAGCGCCGAATACATTGCGGATCAGATTACCTTGATGTATAGAAGAAAGTATGTGTAACCGATGAGGGCAAAGAGGTAAAGCTTGGAACGTTAGAACCAACATGCATAGGAACATTGCAAATATTCCCAGTCCTCTATATGATGGACCTATCTTATGTAAAAAGCCTATCAAAAGAGATACATCCGCTTAAATGCACTGGGAAATCATCAAAAAATAATAGTGACAGCCAGTTTAGATATCCTGGCCCGGGAGGAGAAGAACATGCACACATGGGAAAGTTTAATGAAGCAATTAGAGCAGCTGGGCATTGACGGAAAAGGGACCTTGCTGGTCCATTCTTCCATGAAGAGCATGGGGCCGGTCGAAGGCGGCGCGGACACGGTCCTCGATGCGCTGACAGCGTATATGAAAGAGGGGCTGCTGGTGCTGCCCACCCACACGTGGTCTTATATCAATGCGGATAATCCGAAGTTTTACGTGGACCAATCCCCATCTTGCGTCGGCATCCTGCCCGAGCTGTTTCGCAAACGTGCGGGTGTGGTGCGTTCGCTGCACCCCACGCATTCCGTGGCGGCACTGGGCCAGGATGCCATCCCGTTCACAAACGACGATCATCGTTTCGACACGCCCTGCGCTAGAGGATCCGCTTGGGGCAAGCTGCTTGACCGCAAGGCGACGATTTTGTTAGTGGGTGTCGATTTAAAGCGCAACACTTTTATTCATGGAGTCGAGGAGTGGGTGGACATCCCGGGCAGGTTAACGGATGGCCATGAGAAGCTGTACACGGTTTTACCGGATGGAACGGAAATCCCGGTGCCTTCCCGCAGACATTGCGGGTTGTCGTGGTCGGAGCATTTTTGGAAGGTCGAGGAGGTCCTGGAAAGTCGGGGCGCGATGCATAAGGGGCATCTTGGCGATGCCGTCGTCCGGGTATGCGATGCGGCCGCGGTGGCGGATGTCATAACGGAAATGCTCAAGGACAATCCGGATTTGTTCTCGGATAATCAACCCTTGGACCATACCATGCATAACGTTTAGACGAGGACTTTCATCGCAAGCGCCCGAAGATATGAAGCATTGCGAACGCTGCGAATTGTGCAAACAACGGAATCGCTTCATCTGGGGTGAAGGCAATCCGCAAGGCTCGCTGATGATGATCCTGGATAATCCGGGAGCCCGGGAAGACCGGGAAGACCGGGAAGGAAATCCGTTCTTGTACGGGACCCGGGAAACCCTCCAACTCGGCATGAGGGAAGCGGGCATGGATATCCACTCGGTTTACGTCGCCTATTTGCTGAAACGCCGGCCAACCCGTGCTTACGATAAGCCTGCAACCCGAGCCGCATGCCTTCCGCATTTGCAGTCGCAGCTCCTTCAGAAGCAGCCGCTATTATTATTTGGCTTTGGCAATGTCGTAGTCGAAGGATTATTCCCGCAGAAGGAGAATGCCACCGTCAAGGAGCTGCGGGGGAGCTGGCATGAATTTGAAGGAATCCCGATTGGCTTTACCTATCATCCGCTGGCCGTTAGAAGAAGACTCAATTTGCTAAGATTCTTTGTCGAGGATTTGAAAGGTTTGAGGGCGAAGTGGGAGGAGAGAGCAGGGAGGGGGACATAAAAAGGAGCGAACGCACCCGGCGTTCGCTCCTTTTGCTGCAGCTTATTTCATCAAGGTCTCCATAAAATGTTCCTGAAACCGCTTGGCGTCGACGCCGATGCAGACGTTAACGTTCGGCTGGTCGGTACAACGCGGACGCAGATCGGCAATGGTTCTGCCATAGGAGTGGATGCCTTCCAGATCTACCTGGAGCACCATCGGCTGGACCTCGACCAGGGTCGGGTCGATCGCCACGGCTACCGCCAGCGGATCATGCAGGGCACAACCGGTCCGGTCGCCATAGGCTTCCCGGTAGCCTCCGATATAGTAGGAAGTCATGTCCGCCAAAAAGCGGGTCAGGTCCGAATCCAGATCTCTCCAGCGCTGGATATCCTTTAGACTGAGCTCGGTCTGCATGGTCACATCCAGTCCGACCAGCGTAATCGGAGCTCCGGATTGGAAAACGAGCTGGGCCGCTTCCGGGTCGGAGTATACATTCGCTTCCGCATGCATCCGGCGGTTGCCCGCCACGCCCACGGCTCCGCCCATCACGATAATCTGACGGACCAGCGACGCTATCTCCGGCGCCTGCAGAATGGCCGCAGCCAGATTGGTCAACGGGCCGACACAGATGAGCGTTACCTGCTTCGGATATCGCCGGACCTGATCCACCATAAAGGCCGCGGCGGATGTTGAGACCGGCTTGGCTGCAGGATCGGGAAATGCCAAGTTGCCGAGCCCATTCTCGCCATGAAACTGGACGGGATAGGACTTCATCGAGGGATGGAACAAGGGGGCGGCTTCCCCCATGGCGACTGGAACCCCGGCTGCGCCAAGCCGTTCCAGCACATGGAGCGTATTCCGGGTTGCATCCTCCACCGGTACGTTTCCGAAGCAAGTCGTTATTCCAAGGATATCGAGAGCCGAAGACCGGACAGCGTAGGCAATCGCCAGCGCGTCGTCAACGCCGGTATCCACATCCAAGACGATTCGATGCATCAATCATGCTCCTTCCTCTGACGGTTACGATAGCACCGTTTGGATATAATGTTGCAGGAATACCTCTTCACGGACCTGCATGCAGACGGAGGCATTAGTCCGTGACTGCGGGCGTCTGAAGTCGACCAGCGTTGCGCCGGAAGATACCTGTCCTTTTGTCTCGATATAGACGTAATAATCCTCCATCTCCACCAGGGAAGCGTCCTCGACGACAGCCAGCGCCAGCGGATCATGCATCAGCCGGTATCTGCCCTCGTTCAAGCGGTCGCTTGCCTCAAAGCTGAAGGTGAATATATGCTGCATGAAAGCTTTTAACTCTGCCTGTTCCTCCGTGAAGCCGCTCATGAGCTGTTGATAATGAGCTTCGCCGAACCTGGCCTTTCCGGTCACGTCCAGGCCCACCATCGTAATCGGAATCCCGGACTCGAACACCCGGTGCGCCGCTTCGGGATCGCCGTGGATGTTGGCCTCGGACACGGGCGTTATATTGCCCGGCACTTTGATGGCCCCTCCCATCAGCACCAGCTTGGCTTTCTGCGCGATCGACGGGTCCTTGGCGAGCGCCACCGCCAAATTAGTCAGCCTGCCGGTGAAGACCAGCGTAATGTCATGCGCTTGTTCCCGCACCTTCCGCACGATGAAATCGGATGCCCTCTCGTTCACCGGCGATCGGCGCGCCTCCGGCAGTTCATATCCGGCCAGGCCGTTGGCTCCATGAATGGCGGTTACGTTCTCCCGGCGAGGGCGAAACAAAGGGGCATCCGCTCCCATGGCAACGGGAATTTCGTACCGGGGCTGAGCCAATTCGAGCACCTGGAGCGTATTCTTCGTCGCCTGCTTCACGTCCACATTGCCGAATACCGTTGTAATGCCTTCTATATGCAGCTTATTGGACTTCACGGCAAAGATGAGCGCCAGGGCATCATCCACGCCGGTATCCACATCCAAGAGGATGTGTTTAACCTGCTCCTGCTCCATATTCTTGTCACTCCCTTACTCCATCACTTATGCTTGGCAAGCTCGTCCGCAAGCTCCGGTATCGCCAGGATGTTATCGCCGATATTCAGGGAGTGGCTGAGCCTGCTGATATGCGGCTGCTTCAGCATCGCCTGCTCCAGCACATCCGGATTCCAGAAGATGGCCCGCTTGTCGTCGTCCGCAATGACCTGACGGTTCGCCATGACGATGACCCGCTGGAAGTTGTTCACGACAAATTCCATATCATGCGTGATGGTGATGATGGTTTTTCCTTCCTGGTTTAAAGCCTCGATCAGATGGGCGAGCCGCGCCATGGCCGGAAGATCCTGACCTGCCGTCGGCTCATCCAGAATGATGACGCTGGAATCCATCGCAATGACGGAGGCAATCGTTACGAATTTACGCATGGAATAGGGCAAATTGTAAGGATTGTCCTTTAGAAACGGAACGACGCCTGCCAGCTCCGCCGCCTTCATGACATTCGCTTTGACCTGTTCTTCCGGTAGGCCCAGCTTGCGGGGGCCGAATTCAATCTCGCTGTACACATCGTTATGAAAAATCTGGTCGTCTGGGTTCTGGAACACGTAGCCGACCTTCCGCGATATTTGCGCGGTGGTATAATCCCGCGTATTCCAGCCGTCAATGACGACATCCCCCTCGGAAGGCTTGAGGAGCCCGTTCATCATCTTGACGGTGGTCGTTTTACCTGCCCCGTTCTGGCCGACAATGGCAACGGATTCCCCCTTTCGGAAGGACATGTTGACGCCATCCACCGCTTTGTAGCCGTTCGGATAGGCAAAGGAAACATTCGTCAAAGTCAGAAAGCTCATGCGTTAACCCCCTTCTTCATCCATGTCTTCACGGCCTCAAGGGCTTCTTTTTCCGTTAAGGGGATGCTCCCGAGATCCATCCCCCGTTTGCGCATGTCCAGGCCGAACAGCGAGTATTGGGGGAGCGCGGCTCCGAATGCCAGGGCACGCTCATCGGTAAGAATCTCCTGTGAGCTGCCTTGCATGGCCACTTCACCCTCGTTCAGCAGGATGACATTGTCGGCATATTCGGCGATCAGCTCAATTTTATGTTCGACGAGAATGATCGTTTTCCCCTTTTTCTTCATCAGCTCGATAATCTTGAACACTTCTTCCGTTCCCTTCGGATCAAGCTGCGAGGTCGGCTCGTCAATGACCAGTACATCCGGCTCCATGACGATGATGGAGGCGAGCGCAACCCGCTGCTTCTGGCCGCCGGAGAGCTCGAACGGGTTTTTGTCCCGCAAATAACCGATCTCCAGCATGTTGATGACCTGATCTACCTTCTCCCGGATCAGTGCGGGCTCCATGCCCAGATTTTCCAGGCCGAATGCAATCTCTTCAAACACGTTATCCTTCACGCCACTGATCTGTGTAAAAGGATTCTGGAACACATAGCCGATTTTTTGGGAGAGCTCGCCCATTTCCCATTCGCGGATATCCTTGCCTTCGATCAGCACCTCGCCGCGCAGATCTCCCTTATAGAAGTGAGGGATAAACCCGCGAATGACGTTGCACAGGGTTGTTTTTCCGCCTCCGTTGGCCCCGATCAGCGCATACAGCTTGCCTCTTTCGATCGTTACGTTCACGTTCTTGAGTGCATCGGACTCGCTGATCGGATATTGGTAGGATAAATTCTTGATCGTAATGATACTCATAGCGCAACTCTCCAGACGATTAAGATAGCAAGCAGTACGACCAGCAGAATTCGAACCAGCCGATCATGCTTTGTTTTCTCCAGTTTGTAGATGCTGCTTTTTTTGACATTGGCCGAGAAGGCTCTCGACTCCAGCGTCAGTACCCGTTCCTCCGTGCTAGCCACGGATCCGAGAATAAGCGGACTAAGGGTCGGCAGGAAGGCCTTCATGCGGACAAGCAGCTTGCCTTCGGTTTCAACGCCTCGTGTTTTTTGGGCATCCATGATGACGTGGGTCAGCTTTTTCATCTCCGGGATGAGCTGCAAGGTGGACAAGATGACATAGGTTACTTTGGACGGCAGGCCGATCTGTTCCAGGGAATGCACCAAATCCTTGACCTTGGTGATGCGGAAGAACAGAATGAAGGCCGATGCGACCGCCACGATTTTGGATGTCAGGAACAGGGCGAATTCCAGTCCTTCCCGCTTGATGGAGAAGATGCTCCAGCTCCACAGAATGTCGTTGCCGGGATAGAAGAAGCTCTGCAGGATAAAGATGAACACAACAATCATCAGCAGAGCCTTAATCGCCAGATTGGAAAACTCCTTAAAGCTGCCGGCGAAGTAGGCCAGCACCATGCAAATCGGCAGAACCGCGTAGCTGAACCCGTAGCCGGGCACGATAAATGCGGCCAAACATAAAGCGATGATAATCATAAACTTGGTTGTTGGATAAAGACGGCTCAACAAGGACCGTTCGTTATTCACAAGAACCCCTCCTTTATGAAAGCGTATCCATTACGGACTATACGTCATTTCTTTTTGATAAAAGCTGCACCGTAATTGAGCTTGGACAAGTACCTTGGGGACATCTTCATCACGATGACAAAGGCAATGACGTTGCTGATGATTTTGTCGACGCTTTCCACCAGGATTTTGGTTGAGAATACCGCTGTCCAGATCTGCTGACCGGAGGCCAGGAATGTAGCAACCACGGCATCCGAAGAGTTGCCGGTCGCTCCGCCGAACATCAGCACCTGGATCGGAGAGGCCACGATCAGAACGGTCAGTACGACAGCGAATGAAGACAAGATGACTTTCCACAGCTTCGTATACATGCCTCTCATGGAGAGCAGGCCGACCACCAGACCGACGGCCATTTGTACAGGCGTAAATGCGAACGAGACCGGGTTCGTTATGCCGACAACAAGATTGGTGCTCGCCCCCGTAATCATACCGACCCAAGGACCGGCGATCATGGCCGTCAGAATCGTCCCGATGGTGTTCAGGTAAATCGGCAGCTTGAGCAGCAGTATGATTTGCGCACCGACAAAGTTGATGGCGATCCCGATCGGGATCAACAAAATGGCCAACAACGAAAAATCATATTTAAATCCGCGTTTGATTCCCATTGATTTTTCCCCCTAGAGCATAGTTAGTTTTCAAGCAATCCCTATTCGTCCGCTAAGATGGTATGGAGCGCGACCTCGACCATGTCGTGGAAGGACTTCTCGCTGTCTTGATGGGACGAGCGTTCATTGGTCAGCAGATGACTGCCTACCGTCAATATGGATAGGGCCCTGACACCGTATTTAGCTGCCAGCGTGTATAGGGCGGCACTTTCCATCTCGACCGCGAGCACGCCGAACTCCATGAATTTATGAAGACGGTCCAAAGTTTCCCTATAAAATTCATCGGAATTATAGATGTTACCGACAAAGACATTCACCTGCTTCTCCTGAGCCAGTTGATGGGCTTTGCTTAACATGCCGTAATCGGCGGTTGGCGCGTAATTGCAGCCATGAAATATTTTTTCCATCAGATTGCTGTCCGAGGATACGGCTTGGGCCAGTACGATGTCGCGGACCTGAAGCTCTTTTTGCATGGCGCCGCAAGTACCGATGCGGATCAGCTTTTTGACCCCGTAATCCTGAATCAGCTCCGTCGCATATATGCTCATGGTCGGGTTGCCCATTCCCGTACCTTGGACAGAAACGGGAACTCCTTTATAAAGGCCGGTGTACCCGTACATGCCTCTCACTTCGTTGTAACAATATACCTCCTCCAAAAAGTGCTCTGCCACAAACTTCGCCCGCAGCGGATCGCCGGGCAGCAGCACGCGTTCTGCGATATCTCCCTGTTGTGCTCCCAAATGTATGCTCATCTTGCTCCTCCTGCTTACTGGCCTCCCTCTTAAGAAAGCGCTTTAATATTGTATGCCTTCATCATAGTCAGAATCGGAGGGATAACCAAGACCAGAAAGTTACGGAGCTTAACGGAAAAATGCAACCATGAGGTCTCATGGTTGCATTAATTCCTTGCGGATATTTTCTAAATCCCGTTTGGTCGGTATCGTTGAAATAATGACCACGGGCACCGTATGCAGCTCAACGGGGAACGTGCTGATCACGAAATCGATGCCGTGCTTCTGAATCATTTCATCGGTAAGCCCCTCCATAATGGAGGTGTTGATGATCAGCTCGTCACCGATTTCATTCTTGATGAGCTTGGCGACGTAATGGCGGATGGAGAATTCCTCGCCGATCAGCAGGAAAGCCTTTTTGCTGTTATAGCGCAGGCTGGAGCTGATCAACAGCGTCAGCTTCGTCAGATGATAGTCGTTATACTGAATGCCCGGATAGCGCTGGCTCCATTCCTGCATGCAGCTCTTTACGACCTGGTACATGGGGCGGCAATCCCTTAGGACATATTCCGTCAGGCTGCTTGCCGAGACGGCGATCAGATCGGGAAGCGCATTTTCCAGCCGGAGCTTCTCGAAGAAATCTCCGATTTCCCAGATGAACCGGTCGTTCATTTCAATCGCAGGGAACGCTGCAAGCGCCAGCATGAGGAAATGATTGAGGATTTGATATTTTTCCTCCGTGATTTCCACGAGATTTGCTTTCTCCCTCGATATCATCGAGCTGACTTTCGCTTCATCATAATAATTGTATTGGCCCAAGCTGAACATGGCCTGCAGAAACCGGATTTCGTCCAGCGGCAAATGAATAGCGTACCGCTGTTCCAGCCCTCTGGCTAATGCGGCAACAGAGGCGTGAAGCATGCGTTTCTCCCAGTCATATGGTCCGCTCGGAACATCCGCATATTTGCCCTGCAGCACTCGGGTAATCATGATCGCCGCCAGAAAAGACAAGCTCCGCTTAGCGTTAAGGAAATACACGATGTCATTCTCCGACTCGATTGCCGTTATGTACTCATGGATCTGAGCTTGGTCGATGTCGGCAAATGGCCAGCCGGAGAATTCATAGGCATCGTAAAACATTTTCCAGTAAAAATAACGGATACTGATTTCACTGCCTTTGACCTCTGGCATGGAATACGCAATGCGCAAATGGTATGGCTTCAATTCATGGTTGTTCAGCCGGATGATCAGCTTTTTCAGCGAGGAAGAACTCATATACAGCTTGTCGGCCAGTTCTTCCAGCGAGTAGCGCCCTCCCTCGGCAAAAAGCACAGCCAGCAGCTGGTAGAAGGTTCTCTGCCTGTACATGGAAGAGATGACCTCGCCAATCGCGACATTTCGTTTATCGTAATGGAGAATAACGCCTTTTCCCCGCGAAATTTCAAAATGAATGGAAGGAGGAAGCTCCTGCTTGGCTTCATCGATAATTTTACGAATGGTTTTGTCCGATACGCCAATTTGCTCTTCAATCTCGGCAAGGGTGAACCACCGATATTCGGAATCGAGCAGGGTCAACAGCTTATGTGTCAGTATGAATTCCTTTTCCAAGTGTCTGTTCTCCCCCTTACTGAGAGTAGGTTAGATGTCGGTTCTCACCATGCAGTCGGTGCCCATCTCCCTTAGCGATTACAAATAAATCCTCCGAGCCTCCTCATTAAAGAACGCAATCACGTTCGTATAATCGGCAATCTCGATACGATGATGCCGCAGGATCTTCTGCATAAAGATAGCATCCGTAAAAAGGGAATTAATCATTCTCTCGCACCATACCGGCGTATCTTTAAAATAATCCACCAAATGATGAATTTGCTCAAACTCAAAATAAAGGACATAACAGGCATAATTCTGAAGCAGCATACGGAAGCAATGATCGCGGTAAGGGGTGGAGCGAGCGTCCGAGAGGAAATCGCTCATGATCCCGAATAGCGTCGTTTTATCCACCGAATGCATGTGCATAAAACCATCCGCGTCATTGATCAGCCGTAGTAGGGCCTCTAATCCTTCTTCCGGTGGCATCTCCAGCTTGGCCGATTTGCCCTCGATGGACCTTAACAGCTCCAACATAAGATCCTGGCATGCCTGAATTTCAGGGGGAGCAATGAATATTTGATCTTTGTGCTTGTCGAGATGCTCGCTGTAGTAATCGTGATATGTAGTTACATAATGCTCAACATGAATGTTGGTTTTCGTATGGATCAAATCCTGCCCGCGGAATGAAAAGGCGTAGAGGGTCTCCTCATTCACAGGGTGCGCGTAAAGGTAGAAAAAGAAGAAAAAGTCTCTTAATTGCAGCTTCTGTTCCTCGTTCAAGCGGGTGACACCGTTTAATTGAGACAACTGAAAGAAAGCATAGTTCTTCATGAAATCATTCATGGCATTGTACGGGTTGATCTTGGCTATGGACGTCGTTGCATTGATCGTAAACAGCAGATAATAGAATACCAATTCATCATAGACGTCCAGCTGTTTAAAAGAATCGGACAGCACAGGCTTCCAATCCGGGATCGCAACATAATGGGCGTCCCTCGGCTGCAATTCATACGTCCACTCCACAAAAGCCTCATCGTTACGCTCGGCAAAGAATAATGCAGCGCCACCGTCCTCAAGAAGGCCGTATGCAAAGCCGCCTATCGGAGTGGACGGTAATCCTCGATTGAATTTCAGATTCAGATATTCATTATATAGGAATTGAAGTTTCATCAGTCATATCCTCGGTTCGTAAGGGTTTCATTCATCATGAACACGACAGTAGCTAACACGGATCCTTAATAAATATTCAACATCCAGCAGGGCATTCCTCTAGTTTCGCGACAGATGGACATTATCTGAAAGCAGCGACATGCCATGCCTTCTTCATAAGCGGCGGATCCTCAAAAACCTGCGGTGCCCTCCTTTTACGTTCTCTTCAGCAAAACCTCCTGCTAGTCTCTGGATATCCTATGCGGACCAGTTGAGGGATTCGCCACATCCAGTATCATGCAGATCGTCTCAATAACACGTTCGGTGGGGACGAACGGAATCCAGCCTGCCGTTTCCGGCACAGCCCATCCATGCCGTCCCAGTACAGCAGTGCTCGTTCACAGAGATGCAGAATGCAATTGCCGGGTTTACGGAAACGGTGTACACTGGGTGCCGAAGTGACCATTATAGAACAGGGTGTGTTACATATTTTCAGACTGCGCCAATTTTATTTAAACCATCTGAAGCGAAAAATGTTCAACAAAATCGTCGTGCTGTATTCGGCCGTCATGATCGTGCTGTTTGCGATTGCGGCGACCTTGGTCTATCAATACCAGACGCAGCGCATACTCCGCGAGCAGACGGACGCCAATCTCAAATCCGCGCATGTCCTGAATATCTATTTGAGCCGGCAGTATGAGAGCATCCAAAATATATTCCAGCAGATTTACGGCGACGCCACGCTGAGCGACGAGCTGATCTATTTTTTGAACAACGAATATGAAAGTTACCTCAAATACCGCCTGGATTTGTACACCAAGACGGGGGAGCAGCGTTTGCGGTCCTTCAATACCCTGCTGAAGAATTACCTGGAGCAGGAGCCCAGCGCCAAAAGCGTGTCCATCTACAGTTATCCGAACGATTTTTATATGCACATCAGCCGGACCAACCAGCAGCTGAATAATGAATCCGGTTCCAAAAGCAAGTGGGAGAACTGGTTCGCCCGCCGGGAGCAGCACAGCTGGGATACCATGCCGCTAAACGAGCTTTCAGGTTCAGTCGCAGGCTCCAGTGCAAGGTCCTATTCCTATTCGCGAGAGCTGAAGGACCCTTGGACCCTGGAACGGGTAGGCATGTTGAACGTGGAGTTCGACGCCCGGCAAATATCGACCTGGCTAGAGAGCAGAGCTTCGGTTAAAGGCCGGATCATGGTGTTGAACGCCCAGGGAACCGTGATTTACGACTCGGAGGATGTGTATTACGGTCAAACCTATCCCTACCACTTGGAACCGGAAAAAGCCGGAGACTGGGTGGAGCTGGACGAACCCTCCAAGGTGAACATGTTGAATGTCGGGAATGCGGGCTTGTCGGTGGTGGGTATCGTGTCGAAATCCTCGATCGAGGAGAATACGGAGAGTTTGAGGACCGGACTGATCCTGGTCACGCTTGTATTTATGGCGGCCAGCTTTGCAATTACGTTCACGATCGTTCGAAAATTCTCCAAAAAAGTGCAGCGTATCATCCGCTCGATGAACCGCATCGGCGAAGGCGATCTGTCGACGCGCATCCAGATGTCCGGCGAAGACGAGCTGCAGCAAATTTCCCGCCGATTCAACGACATGGGCGACCGTTTGGAGCAGTACATCGATAAGATGTACACCTCGGAAATCAAGCAAAAAAACGCGGAGCTGGTTGCCCTGCAGTCGCAGATCAATCCCCATTTTTTATACAATACGCTGGAATCCATTCGCATGAAGGCGTATTTCGTGGGAGCGAAGGAAGTGGGCCAAATGATATACAGCCTGTCGGTCATGTTCAAGAACATGGTGAA
The DNA here is from genome assembly GCF_000024685.1 of Paenibacillus sp. Y412MC10. Lineage (NCBI taxonomy): Bacteria > Bacillati > Bacillota > Bacilli > Caryophanales > Paenibacillaceae > Paenibacillus > Paenibacillus sp. Y412MC10. The sequence continues at coordinate 7,004,598 of NC_013406.1, read as the reverse complement.
GAAGAGCACGATGGTTACCGTTGAAGAGGAGATTGATATGTGCTCGGTTTACCTCGACTTGTTCCGCATCCGCTATGAAGGGCGGCTGGAGACGGAAATTGAGGTCGACCCGGAAATCCAAAACCTTAGCATTATCAAGCTGCTCGTCCAGCCGATCGTGGAAAACTATATCGTTCACGGATTCCGTCCGCTCGAGGACAACAATAAAATTTCAGTCCGGGCCCATGGGACAGAGGACCGGGTCGTGATTACCGTCTCGGACAATGGAACGGGGATACCGGAGGACAAGCTGATCCAGATCCGCCAGACGCTGGACAAGGTTCTCCAGCCTCCGGACAAGGGCTACCGGTCGATCGGGCTGATGAACGTGCATGAACGGATCGTTCTGAATTACGGAAGCGATTACGGCGTGACCATCTGCAGCACGGAGGGGCGGGGAACCGAGGTCCGCATGGAAATACCGAAGCTTCGCAAGGGGGAGACGACATGAGGAGCGTGTTTTTTGTTGATGATGAGCCTTTGATTGCTCAGGGATTGGCCACGATTGTGGATTGGCAGGAATACGATCTGCACGTGTCCGGTTCGGCCAACGATGGGCTGCAGGCGTTAGAGAAATTGAGGGAAGAGCCTGTGGATCTGCTGATCACGGATATTATGATGCCAAGAATGAACGGACTCGAGCTCATTAAGAAGGTGAAAGCCATGCATCCCCGCACCAAGTTCATTGTGCTTAGCGGGTATGAGGAATTCGAATATGTGAAGATAGGGATCACGCTCGGCATCCAAAATTACATTTTGAAGCCGATCAACATCGAGGAGCTGGAAGCAACGATCAAGCATATCCGGGGCGATTGGGAACGCGAGGAGCTGAAGCGGTTTCGCTCCGAGGAGGATTGGAAGGTTCTCCGCAGCAATATTTTGCAGCGATGGGTGAGTGGCGAAATCAAAAGCTCGGAGCTCAAGCAAAGAGCCGAACTTCTCGGCATTCCGCTGCATTATCCGTCATACCAGGTTAACGTGCTGCGGCTCATATCCGACGAGCGCTCGGTATCTCAGCTCTTCCGCCTGACCAGCCTGGCGGATGAATGCTGCCAAGCTCTTTCGGAGGAGCTTGGGGGAGATCATGAGGTCATTTGTTTTCCCGATGCGGATGACGACATCGTTGTTTTGACGGCCTCGATGAAGGAGCGGAAGGATGCTGCGCGGGAGGGGATGCGAGGAGCCATGGCCAAGCTGCGGCAGTTGACCGGCTTGCGTATGTGGTGCGCCGAAGGTCATGCGGCTGTCCATGATTTTAAAGATATTCAGGAGAGCTACAGGCTAGCGAAAGGCCATTTCAACGCCTGCCTGATTGCAGGAGATGAAGAGACCTTGTACCATCCGCCTGCGGAACCGGAGTCCGATCCGGCATCTTCGCCGTCGGTTCGCCCCGATGCTTTTGCGAAGCTGCTGATCGAAGGCGATGTTTCGTCCTTGCAGGCCTACATCGAATCCGTTCTTGACGGCGGCAGCGGGGCGCAGACGGTACCCAGGGGAGCCTGCATGAATGCGGCAGTCCAACTGATGATAGCGGCAAAGGACGTGGAGAAAAGCCCCGACTACAGCGAGGTGTTCACGCCAATGCACCGGATCAATACGCTCCAGGGGCTCCGAAGCCATGTATGGCGCATTGTCGAGCGCAGCCTCCAGCGCCTGCAGGAAGCAGAACAGGGGTACAGCCTCCATGTATCGTTCCTTGTCGAGCAGGTGCAGCACCATTATCCGGAAGAGCTATCCTTGAAGACGCTGAGCCAGCGGCTGCAGATGCATCCGAATTATTTGGGGCAGCTCTTTCAGCAGGAGGTCGGCGCAAGCTTTTCGGATTATTTGAACCAGTACCGCATCGAGAAAGCGACGCAGCTCCTGCTGCATACCGATCAGAAGACGGCGGATATTGCTTTCAGCGTAGGTTACACGGACAGCTCGTACTTTTACAGGCAGTTCAAAAAATATACGGGCGTTTCTCCAACCGAGATGAGGTCCATGTATCGGATCTAACACCAACGTTTCTCTTTGCGACAGGCTCAAGGCGAATCCGCTTTGGCCTGTTTTTCTTGTTGTTTGTGGAGGATTCTTTAATTTATCCATCCCGTTCTAGTATTTTTCAACTTGAGGGCGGCAGCGCTTACTTGGCACAATGAAAGTAGTTAAAGGACGAGTGAGAAGATAACGGCCGGCTCTTGGATAAAGCCGCATTGACAACGATCATGGGAGATTTTAAAGCTTCGGTCGCATCGCTTGCATTTAACAGGGAAGAGGAGGAGTGCCCATGTCGGGGTTCATCAAAAAGGTTATACGCAACCGGTTCATGCTGCTGATGATACTGCCCGGAACCATTTGGTTTCTGATCTTTGCATACTTGCCCATGTTCGGTACCGTGCTCGCGTTTAAGGATTTCCGCATCAGCCCGGACGGTTTCTTCGCCAGCGTGTTCAACAGCGAATGGGTAGGATTCAAAAACTTCGAGTATCTGTTTACGACCAATGATGCCTATATCATTACGAGAAATACGATTCTTTATAACCTCGCCTTTATCATTCTGGGCCTGGTCATTGCGGTCGGATTTGCGATCATGCTGAGCGAGCTTGTCAACAAGCGGACGGCCAAGGTATATCAGACCGGCATGTTTCTGCCGCATTTTTTGTCGTGGGTCATCATCAGTTATTTTGCGTTCACCTTTCTGAGCGTGGACAAAGGAACGCTGAACCAAATCATTACCTATTTCGGAGGAGAGCCGATCAGCTGGTATTCGGAAGCGAAGTATTGGCCCTTCATCATCATTTTTGTCGGCATCTGGAAAGGCGTAGGCTACAACAGCGTTATTTATCTTGCGGCTATCACAGGGATCGACAAGTCTTATTATGAAGCGGCCGTCATCGACGGCGCCAGCAAGTGGAAGCAGGTGCGGTACATCACCATTCCGCTGTTGAAGCCGCTCATGATCATCCTGACCATACTGGCAATCGGCGGCATCTTCCGTTCCGATTTCGGATTGTTCTACCAGCTTCCGAAGGATTCGGGGGCGCTGTACCCGGTTACGAACGTCATCGATACCTTCGTCTACCGCGGGCTGATCAACATGGGAGACATCGGCATGAGCACGGCAGCGGGCTTGTACCAATCGTTTGTCGGACTGGTTCTGATTCTGGTTGCCAATTATATCGTTCGAAAAATCGAAAAAGATCATGCGATTTTCTAATCCGAGGGAGGTGTAACATCAATGTCGCAGCTATCAACGCAAACCGCCCGCCAGTCGGCCAAGCGTTCAAGGAAGAGAGACTATAATGCCATCTCCCCTTTGTGGAATACGATTTTCAATATCGTGATCGGGCTCTTCTCGTTCTCCTGTATCTTTCCGTTCCTATTTGTTATCATTATTTCCCTGACGGACGAACAGACGCTGGTCCTGGAAGGCTTTAGGCTGCTGCCGAGTCAGTTCAGCACGGCCGCGTACGAGTATATTTTCAAAACGGGAAGCGAATTGCTGTCCTCATTCGGCTTGACGCTCCTGGTCACGGTACTGGGAACGCTGGTGAGTCTGGCGCTGGTTACGACCTATGCGTATGCCTTGTCCCGCCGAAACTTTGAATTTAGAGGGTTTTTCAGCTTTCTGGCGTTCTTCACCATGTTGTTCTCGGGCGGCATGGTACCGGGTTATATCGTGATGACCCAGTTCCTGCATCTGCAGAACACGATCTGGGCGCTGATCTTTCCGCTATCCTTGAGCGCGTTCTCCATCATCGTCATGAGGACCTTTTTTCAAACGACGATTCCGGATGAGATTATCGAGTCCGCCAAAATCGATGGCGCCGGCGAATTTCTGACCTTTATCCGTATCGTCCTGCCGGTCTCGCTGCCGGGGATCGCCACCATCGGCTTGTTCAGCTCATTGGGCTACTGGAACGACTGGTTTAACGCCTTGCTGTATTATAACAATCCGCAGGCAACGCCACCGCTGCAGTTCATGCTCATGCAGATCGAGAAGAACATGGACTTCCTGACGAAGAATGCGCAGAATATCGGCTCGTTCGATGTGGCCGCCGGCCTGCCGACGGAGACGGTAAGGATGGCGATGGTCGTATTGGCCACGCTGCCGATCGTCATGGCGTATCCGTTCTTCCAGCGGTATTTTGTCCAGGGTCTGACCGTAGGCTCGGTCAAAGGATAATTTCATAAGGTTGAACCCGCAAGCGCACACTGCCGGAGAAATCCGGCTTTCATGTCTCGGGTGTGTAAGCGGTATCAATATAGCAATAACCATTAAGTGACACAGGGGGAAAAACTCATGTTTAAGAAGAAGATTTCTTTACTGTCCCTTGCTCTCGTGCTTCTGCTGACCGTTGTACTGTCGGCCTGCGGCAGCAAGGAAGGCGGCAGTAAGCCAAGTGAACCAGCGAAGGAAGAGGCGGCTGTCCAAAGCGACGGCACCATTGATGCCTCCAAACTGGATCCGGTCAAACTGAAAATGTACATGATCGGGCCAAACCAGAAAGACCTGCCTATGGTTCAAGAGGAAATCAATAAATATTTGACGGAAAAAATCAATGCAACAATCGAAATCAGCATGATCGACTGGGGCGATTATAGCCAGCGGATGCAGGTGATTACGAGCTCCGGCGAGAATTACGACATCGCCTTCACCAGCTCGTGGGCGTTCGATTACCTTCCAAATGCGGCAAAAGGCGCGTTTAAGCCGCTGAACGAACTGCTTGATCAGTACGGAAAAGGCATTAAAGAAGTACTGGATCCCCGTTTCCTGGAAGGAACGAAGGTTAACGGCGTCAACTATGGCATCCCGGCCAACAAGGAACTGGCACAGCAATTTGTATGGCGCTTCAACAAAAAGTATCTGGATAAGTACAACCTGGACATTTCCAAGGTGACCACGCTTGAAGATCTGGAACCGCTTCTCAAAACGATTAAAGAGAACGAGCCTGCGGAAATTACGCCGCTTGCCGTACCGAAAGGCTTTAAACCGTACATGCCGTTTGACTACCCGCTCGGCGATGAAATTCCGATCGGCATGTATCTGGACACCGAGGACTTTAAATTCGTGAATTTGCTGGATTCGCCTGAATTGAAATCGGCGCTTGAGACCATGCGCAAATACTATAAAGCGGGCTATGTGCGTGAGGACATCGCAACGCTGGACGGCATCGACAACATCAAAACCGGCAAATGGCTCGTGGACCGCGAAATTACGCAGCCATACGCAGAGCTTGGCTGGTCCAGAAACGCGGGCTATGACATCGTGACCAGACCGATGCATGATCCTGTCATTTACACCAGCTCCGCAGCAGGTTCGATGATGGCCATTTCTTCTTACTCCAAAAATTCGGAGCGGGCGATGATGTTCCTGAACCTGCTGAACACGGACGTGAAACTCCGGAACATGATTCAATACGGCTTGGAAGGAACGCACTACAAGAAGCTTGAAGAGCCGTATATCGAGGATATGCCTGCCATGCAGGAGAACTACGCGATGCCTGGTTTCGCGCTCGGCAACATGTTCCTGACGTACCTTCACGAAGGCGAGCCGAAGGACAAATGGGAAGCATTCGAGAAATTCAACACCTCTGCCGTAGTGGCGCCTACGTTCGGCTTTAATTTCGACACGGCTCCGGTCAAAACGGAGGTTGCCGCCATCACGAACGTAGCCAAGGAATTTATTCCGGCGCTGTACACCGGCTCCGTCGATCCTGAAGAATATCTGCCGAAAGCTAAACAAAAGTTTCAGGATGCCGGCATCGACAAAGTGATCGCCGAAGCTCAAAAGCAGTTCGATGAGTGGAAGGCTCAAAACAAGTAATCCGTAAAGGGGATGAAGGGTAGAAGCGGCTGTTCCTTACGGCCGTTTCTCTCTGTCCTTTCTTTCTTCACCGAAAAAGGCTCCAATGTGCGTAAGCGAAATGATCTTCGAATAATAGGAGGTTTTTCCATGAAACGAATCAAACCGGATTATTACGCAAGAACCCAGTGGAAGCGCAGAATGGCGGCATGGATGAGCACGGCTTTGCTTGCTGCATCCCTGACGGGCTTTGCCGGAGAAGCCGAAGCGGCCCAGCCGCATTCGTCGTATTGGTATCCGAACACGCTGCTGGAATGGTCGCCGTCCAAGGACAAGGATGCCCGTTTTAACCGGGGAACGGTGAAGCTGGAGGATCAGCGCATCCAAGGAAGCAAAGTAAACGGCAACGCCAAGGAAGAAGTGAAGGTGCTATCGATCGCTTCCATGTATCCGAGCACAAGCGGAGCTCCTTCGCAAGGCTCTGAGAAGTTCCATACCTATACGTTCAGCAATTGGCAGTACATCGACAAGCTGGTCATGTGGGGCGGCTCCGCAGGCGAAGGATTAATCGTTCCGCCAAGCAGCGACGTCATCGATGCGGCCCATAAGAATGGGGTTCCTGTTTTTGGAACCGTTTTCTTGCCGCAAACCGAGCACGGAGGCAAAATCCAGTGGCTGCATGATCTGTTAAAGCAGCGGGAGGACGGTTCTTTCCCGGTTGCGGATAAGCTGATCGAGGTAGCGACGTACTACGGCTTCGACGGCTGGTTCATCAATCAGGAAACGCAGGGCGGAACGCCGGAAGATGCGGCCAAGATGGCTGAGTTTCTGACTTACCTGCAGCAGAACCAAGCGCCCGGCATGGAAGTGATCTGGTACGATTCCATGATCGAGGAGGGGCCGGTGAAGTGGCAGGGGGCTTTGACGGATAAGAACGAAATGTTCTTCCAACAGGGAAATCAGCGGGTTTCCGACAATATGTTCCTCGATTTCCGATGGCAGTTCAAAGACGAGAAGAACGGCCAATACGATTACATTACTCCGTTCTTGAACTCCCCGGCCAAAGCGGCGGAGCTTGGCCGCAGTCCGTATGATCTATATGCCGGCATCGACGTGGAGGCGAAGGGCTACGAAGGTAGGTTCAATTGGCCGGTTCTGTTCCCGGACGGGAAGAAAGCCACGACCTCCCTGGGAATTTACCGTCCGGATTGGGCGTACAACAGCTCCGAAACCCATGAGGAGTACATGAATAAGGAGCAGATTTTCTGGGTGGGACCCGGAATGAATCCGGCGAACACGTCACAACCCGAAGGGACCGATCCGCTTGCCTGGAGAGGGATTGCCCATGATGTCGTTGCAAAAACCGTGCTGACCGACTCCGAATTCGTCACCCATTTCAATACGGGCAACGGCCATTTGTTTGCGGTGGACGGCAAAGTGATGCGAAGCCGCGATTGGAGCAACCGGAGCCTGCAGGATATTTTGCCGACCTGGCGATGGATCACGGAGACTAACGGCAAAGGCGAGGCCCTGAAACCGGGATTTGATTTCGGCAAGTCCTATTACGGCGGCAGCTCGCTTCAAGTGGCGGGTGCCGTAAGCAAAGGCTCCTCCACCCATCTCAAGCTGTACAAGGCGAATATCCCGGTGGAAGCGACCACGGAAGTATCGCTCGTGTATGCCGACAATGCCAAGGACGCCAAGGTGAAGATCGGCTTGGCATTCTCCGATGCGCCGGATCGGTACGAATTTTTCGAGCCTGGCAAGTGGACCGCGACGGGCGCGAATCAGGATTGGAAGCAGGGAAGCGTCAAGCTGAACAAGTATAAAGGCCGTACGATCACCGGAATCTCGCTTCAATTCGAGTCCGCGGCGGATCAGGCGGATTATCGGGCCAACATCGGCCGCCTGGCGGTTACGCAGGTGAACGACAAGGCGAAGAAACCGCACGCGGTGAACGATTTGAAGGTAACCGAGAATGATTTCCGCGATGGAATATATGGGGATGCGCGCTTGTCGTGGGAAGCGCCGAAACAGAATGAAGACGTTCTGTACTATCAGGTTTACCGCGTCCATCCGGACGGCAAGTACGAACTGATGGGCATGACGGGAAATACCGTTTATTACGTACCGGAAATGAAGCGTTCGCTTAAGGAGGAGGCAACCAAAATGGTTGTGATTCCGGTAAACCGCCACTACCAGCAAGGAAAAGCGGCATCAGCCAGCTTCGACTGGCCGGAATATCCGAAGCCGACGGCAGCCTTCAAGGCGGATAAAACCCTGATTGCGCCGGGAGAAACGGTGCAATTCACGGATCTTTCCTCGGAAGTGACGGAGTCCTGGAGCTGGAGCTTCCCTGGCGGGCAGCCGGCGTTCAGCACGGACCAGCATCCTAAAGTGACCTATCCCGAGGAAGGAACGTATGAGGTCACGCTGACCGCTAAAAATAGCGTTGGCGAGGATCGGATCCAGAAGAAGCTCATCACGGTAACCCGGGAAGCCGAGAACGGCGTCGGCAACCTTGCTCTAGGCAAAAGCGCGTCCGCATCCAGCTTTGTGAACGAGAAGGAAGCGCCGCCATTTGCAGTGGACGGCAATGTCGCCACCAAATGGTGTGCCGTCGGAGGCGGACCGCACTGGTTGACGATAGACTTGGGAGCCGAGCACAAGGTCAGCGAATTCGTGATCAAGCACGCGGAAGCCGGAGGCGAGCCGGCCGCGTTCAACACGCGGGCCTTCTCCATTCAAGTAAGCTCGGACGGCAAGGCGTGGAAGGATGCCGTCTCGGTCAAGGACAACACGCAAGGGATCAGCAGCCATGCCATCGAACTTACCTCCGCACGGTACGTGCGTCTTCAGATCGAGAAGGCGACACAGGGCGGGGACACGGCTGCACGGATTTACGATGTAGAAGTGCTGGGCTTGAAATAATGCGGATGACTAGAAAGAGTGTTTCCCTTAATTGGGGAACACTCTTTTTTGGTTATTTATATCGCCCCGATCGGTCATAGAATCGCCGTTTAGGCCCTGAGCCAGCGCGTCGTGTATAGATTTTGTATAGATAGGGTTGTTAATCTGATGTAGGACACTATATGGATGCTGCGCAAATGACGCGTGCTGAGGACGGCATTGATGGCAAGAATGCTGAAAGTGACCGGTCTGACCGATAAATAAGAGTAACGCAAACAACCATTGATGGCATGGTAGTCATCAATGGTTGTTCTTTCATTTGGGTTTGCAATTGTAAATAATGGAGCTATGCTTACGTTAAAGTGGATTAGGAGAGGAATATCTCTTGGCAAAGAGCCCACCAAGTCACCAAATAAGAAAGAGCCACATTTTATGGTTAATAGGATTACTCATAGTGATTCTATCGAGCATGCGCCTGCTGTGGGTGGAAGTGTTCCCTGATCAACAGCAGGTGACGATAAAGAAGGGGTATCTCGATTTGCGCGAATGGGATGCCGAAGAAGGCGGCATTCTGTTGCTTGACGGAGAGTGGGAGTTTTATCCCATGCAGTGGCTGCTGGATGGGAGCGGGCAGGATGCATCAGGCGGGCCGAAGCCGCCGAAGCTGATTGCGGTTCCGGGGGGATGGAATCAAGCTCTGCATGGTAATGGCAAAGCGTCTCCATATGGATTTGCTTCCTATCGCCTGCGTATTCTAGTGAATCCCGAGGAGAAGCTGAATTATAGCATTCGCGTGCCTAGCGTACGTTCGTCATCCGAATTATATGTCAATGGCCGTTTGCTTGCCGAATCCGGGCGGGTGGCGGACACGAAGGAAGCCTATACCGCGAAGAACCTGCCGTATTCTGCAAGCTTTACGGCGGACGGCAACGGCGTCATCGAATTAGTAATTCAGGCGGCCAATTATGTGGATAGCCGAAGCAGCGGCATAGCCAGGTCCATTAAATTGGGTTCAGAGGAAGCCGTGGCCAAAGAAATGAAACTCTCGGTTTCGATGCAAACGCTGGGAGCCGTTATCTTTCTTATGCATTCCGTTTATGCACTCATTTTATTTTTACTGGGGAATAGGGAAAAGAGGCTGCTGTATTTTTCCTTGCTGACCCTCTGCGTAACCCTTTCGAGCATATTGAGCACGGATGAGAAGCTGTTCCATCAATTCATATACATCAGCAGCGATTGGGATTTTCGGTTGTCCAATGCCGCCTTTATGATTGGATGCTATGCGTTGCTGGAATGCACGAATCATCGCGAACTCTCTTATTGGAACAGGGTTCATCCCGTTTATGCCGTCACGATCTTAGGAACTGCCGGCATTACATTGTTCTTGGCTCCGCCGCAGGTGATCATGCTTTTCCCGGTTTATTTTTTGCTCGGCTGCGTAACGGCCGTCATCACGATCATTGCAATCACCAAAACCATAATGAAGGGCATTAAAGACCATTTGCTGCTGCTTTTTTCCATGGTTGCGTTGGTCCATCATTTCCTGTGGGCGTTGTTCTTGCGGGAAAGCGCCTTAAGTGTTGCCCATTATCCGTTTGACCTGATCCTTTCGATGGGATGTTTGGCCGCTGTATGGTTTAAGGGTTATTTCAAGATGCATGCGAACACGAAAGAGATTGCCGCAACCTTGCAAAGAGTGAATGACCATAAGGATCAATTCCTGGCGAACACGTCCCATGAATTCAAAAATCCGCTGCACAGCATGCTTAACATGTCGCAATCCGTGTTGAACCGGGAACGGCCTTTGCTGCAGGACAGGAGTGTGAAAGAGCTTGAAACGATTCTGACCGTCGGACGTCGTCTAACACTAATATTAAACGATTTGATGGACGTCATGAGTCTGCGGGATGGCAATCCGCGGCTGCAGAAAAAAGCCGTATCGATCCAGCCCATCGTGACGGGGGTGATGGATATGCTGCAATTTAACGCGGAAGTGAAGTCGGTCAGCATCGTCAATCAGATCCCGGAGGATTTCCCTCCCGTCTTGGCGGACGAGAACCGGATGATTCAAGTCGTGTTCAATCTGCTGCATAATGCCGTAAAATACACGAATGAAGGGTATATTTCGATTCAAGCTTTTACAGAGGACGACAGAGCCTATATCGCGATTGCCGATACGGGGATCGGAATGGACGAAACCATGCTGAAGCGCTTGTTCCTTCCGTATGAGCAGGCGAGCGCCAGCGAGACCATGATCGAAGGCGGATTTGGGTTAGGTCTAAGCATAAGCAAGCAGCTCATTGAGCTTCATCGGGGTACGCTTGAGGTGGCCTCCGTTCCAGGGGAGGGCTCGAGATTTACGTTTTCATTAAAGCTGGCAGGGTTCGAAACAGAGGAAGTTCAGCGTGATTCTAACTCTAACGGACCGCCGACATTGCCGTCCATGCCGATGCAGGATACCATTGGGGCCGGTTTGCAAAAAGAGGAGATCTTCCCGCCAGCCGCGATACAAGGAGCTTTACCCGAAAGGAGAAGTAACCGGCCGACCCTGCTCATCATTGACGACGATCCCGTCAACCTTCAGGTGCTTGAAGCCATACTGCCTCCTGACGAATACGAGGTGACGATGGCAACAAGCGGTAAAGAAGCGTTGGCGGTACTGGATGCGAAGGAGTGGGATTTGGTCATCTCCGATATTATGATGCCGCAGATGTCCGGGTATGAGCTGACGCGGAGGATTCGCGAGCGGTTTACGCTCACGGAGCTCCCTGTGCTGCTGCTTACTGCAAGAAGCCAACCGAAAGACATCCAAAGTGGGTTTCTGGCGGGGGCCAACGATTATGTGACCAAGCCGGTGGAGGCCTTGGAAATCAGGTCGAGGATTGAGGCCTTAACGACGATTAAACAAACGGTCCGGGAGCAACTCCGACTGGAAGCGGCATGGCTGCAAGCGCAAATCCAGCCTCATTTTTTATTCAATGCATTAAATGCGGTGACGGCCCTAAGCGACGTTGATTTGGACAAGATGCGGAATCTGCTTGAGGAGTTCAGCAACTTTCTGAGATATAAATTCAGATTCCAAGACACGGCTGGACTTGTACCGATCGAGGAGGAGCTGAGTCTGGTGCGCTCGTATCTTTATATCGAGCAGGTTCGGTTTGAAGAGCGGCTGCAGGTGGTTTGGGAGGTAGACGACTGCGGAGCCTTGCAAATTCCGTTCCTTTCGATCCAGCCCTTGGTCGAAAATGCGATAAGGCATGGCGTCATGAAGCACACTTATGGGGGAACCATACATATTCGAATTTCCGTCCATGCCGCGCATGCCGAGATAACCGTTCAGGACGATGGGATCGGAATGGAAGAAGCTCAATTGCAGCGAATCCTAGAGAGAACAGCAAACCATCAGTCCGGGGTCGGATTGATCAATACGGACCAGCGATTAAAACGGCATTTCGGAACAGGGCTTCATATTCAGAGCAGGTTAGGCGAAGGAACCCGGGTAACTTTTCATGCACGCATCTAAACCTCGGGATAAAACGATATCAGGCGGTGAGATGAATGGAGAGATTGAAAAACAGCGGATTTTATAAACTGAAATTTCTAATAACGCCGGAAGAATTCAACCAAATGTTGACATGTTTTGAGCAAAAACAAGCCAAATTTCACCGTACGAATCATGCCATGACCCAGCATGATCTGGATCAGGTGACTGAGGCGTATCGTACCTATTATCAGTATTTTACGGCGCAAGAACGGCCCGATTACCACCCTTTCTTTGTCTATTCTATTTCGATTGCTGAGGGGGATGAAAGCTCCGGATTCTTTGTCAGAAATGAAGGTGTCTCATTCCCCTTCCGGGGACAGTGGGCAGAAGATGAATTACCCTATATCTTGCTCTCCCTTCCAAAGGGAATTCGAATCGATGCAGAGGATGAACGAGGAAAGTATTATCTGTATGAGGATATTCGGGGACACCGGCCGTTGACGTATGTTTTTTTCGAAGAAATGGCAGCATCCATGAAAAAAATGACCAAGCCGCTTCGTTTCTCGGTACAAGCCGCAAACGCTATGCAAGAGCAGAAGCCGGCTGTTCGCATAAGTCAACAAGCGGTGAATGATCTGATTGACTCGTGGATCGTTAAGAAATATGGGCTGGTTATGAACAACTAGAAGGACATATCAGGCACGTATAGAGCGTAAGGCAATCTAGCCTTCCAGAAACACCCGGTCCGGATACTTCACTTCCGGGTATTCCTCCGAGGGGCCGGTTAGAAGCTTACTCTCCATTCCGCGCAAATGCTGATTAAAGAATTCCAGCACGTAGCGGTTGACGATTTCGGCTCCCCTTGATCCATTCATGCTTCCGGTCATGCCGGTCAGGCGGGTAAGCGGAGAGTACAGCTGAAGATCGGTGAAATTATAGTGTCCTGCGCCTTCGATATAAACGGTCCGTCCTAGTCCCTGTTGAGATAAGCGATCCATTAGCTTCAGTTCCAATTCCCGATTCGCCAGAATCATGTCGAATTGTTCTCGCGTTAACCCCAGTGCTTGGAGCTCGGCTTCCGTAGCCGGGGTTTGGCGATACTTCGCCTGCTGTTCGTTCACCTTCATAAAATCCTCCGATTCCATGAACATAAACGGTTTCTCCATGTCGTCCCGGTCCTTCGTTATGAATAACGTTCCGTCCATATTCACACCGGCTTTGATCCGCGGGTTGGAATAAACGGCTTCAAAGGCTGCAGCCCCGCCGAAGGAATGGCCCATCATGCCGATGTTGTCCAGATCTAAGGCTCCTTTAAACTTGCTGGCGACGGCGCCTGATTGAAGCCTCTCCAACTGATCCGTGACAAAGGCGATATCCTCATTCCACACCTTCAAAATAGTGCGGCTGTCCTCGAATAATCGCTCCTGGGATTGTTCCGTGAGAAAACCGGTTACGCGCCCATCGGGAAATGCGGTGGCGGCCGTGCTGTACGTATGATCGATGGCAAATACGATATAGCCGTGGCTGGCAAGATGTTCAGCCTGGGACGAATGCAAAATTCTGCCGACCCCCATTCCGTGCGACAACAGCACCACCGGATACGGATTCTCCGCCAGCCGCAAATCGGCATGGCCGTTAGCGTTGGCCCGGCTGTATTTCCAATAGTCTAACGCGGCCGCGGGAAGGCCCAGATATTCGGAATATGCTTGCATATAGGTATGAAAGAGCCGTTTATCCTTAGGAAACACCGTAGCTTTCTCGGCGTCATGGCCAGACGCTGCGGCCGGATACCATACCTGAACGATAAGCTCACGTTTGTCGCCTTTTTGTTCGGTAAACGTTTCTTCCCGGTCCGCATCAACGAAATGGAGCGTATCCGTTCCCACCCTGAACTCGCCCGAGGGCTTCGGTAAATGGAAAACCGGCAGCAGTGCCGATAAGGCAACCGATCCGCCCAGCAAAACGACCGAAAGGCCCCATATCGTGTACCGCAGCGGTTTCTTGACCGTTCGGCGTTTGAACAGAACCAACACAAAGAGCAAAGCGGTGACGATGTAGGCCGGAATCATCTGCCACCTGTATCCCTCAACCAGCAGCTGCACGGCGAACAGCAAACCGCCAGCGATGCAGACGATCGCGCCAGCCTTCCGATTTATTGTGTTACGGCTCAACAGTATTATCAGCATCGCAACGCAGGCTGCAACCCACAACATTTCCAGAACTCTCATACGCACGCTCGCTCCTTGTTATCGCAATTATTTGTATGATAACGGATCAAGGTTAAAACGAGCGGATGGTTTCGTTTAAAAAAGGTTTAAATCCGTGCTGTCCTATGTAGGATTCTCCGGTGTCGGTACCGGAGGCTCGCGCTTTTTGCCAAACCTGCATGTTTCTACATATCGGCATCTTTCGGCTCGAGCAGTGCCAGCAGCTCCGAAATGGAGTCGGCATGCTGATCGCTGCCGTTCATAATTGCTTTGAATACAGGAGCCGCTTCCTGCAGCAGCACATAACTGAAGTAATAATAACTGATGAAGATTTCCGCTTCATAACCGGGGGGTTCCTCTTCTTCCCATCGCAAATCGTCTTCTTCGTCGTCTTCCGGCCATAAGTATCTTTCGTCCAGCAGCTTATCCATCGTTTCAACCGTTTGTGCCGAATCCATATATTCCACGGTTATGGCTGAAGCTACGGATAAGTATAATTCCATTTCCTCTGAAGAGACCTGCTCCGGTTTCTGTTTGGCAAGCTCCCGCAGGAGCATAAGCAGGGCCCATGGTGTCGTCTGCCACAGGGTGCCTTGGTGCTCGATCAGGCTGGCCAATTCTTTATATTGTCGTGTTTCCAATAGCCGAGGAATATCCGTACCTCTTCCATAGGCTGTCGTCAACCGCTGCCACGGCACGCTGGCTGTCGTATGGGTCAAAGCGTTCATCTCCTTCACCTCCTACATATGTATCCCGGGGAGTTTACAGCCACCCTTTATCTTCCGCGATCGTGACGGCCTGCTGCCGGGAATCCGCCTCCAGCTTCTGGATGGCGGAGGACAGGTAGTTGCGCACGGTTCCCCTTGTCAGAAACAAGGCTTTGCTGATGTCGCCGGTAGTCATGCCTTCCTTGGTTAACCGGAGCATTTCGATTTCCCGTTCGCTGAGCGGATTCTCCTCCTTCATGAAGAGCGCGGCCGCCAAGTCGGTGCTCACGACCCGCTCGCCCTTCATGACCCGCCGGATGGCCTCAATCAAGAAATCGATGGGCTCGTCCTTTAACAGATAGCCCTCCACCTGCGCCTCCATCGCTTTTTGCAAATAACCGGGACGTGCGAAGGTCGTGACGATCACGATTTTGCAGGATAGGCCTGCTTGACGTATGGACTCGGCCAATTCCAGGCCGTTAATATGAGGCATCTCGATGTCGAGCAGGCACACGTCCGGCTGATGCTGCCGAATCGCGTCCCAGGCGAGCTGCCCGTCCGGCACCTCGGCCACCACCTCGATGTCGTCTTCGAAATTGAGCAGTGAGGCGAATGCGCCGCGAAGCATTTGCTGATCTTCTGCAATGACGATTCGAATCATGATGCGTCCTCCTTTTCATGCCGGCGAAGCGGGAGTTTCAGGGACACCTTGGTGCCCCCCTGAGGCAACGGGTCGATGGCGGAGGACCCGCCCAGCGTCTTCATCCGCTCCATGATCGACGGAAGGCCGTTTCCGCCGGCGTTCCCCGCAAGACCCACGCCGTCATCCGCGATATGGATCCCGAAGGCATGATCCTTCGTTTCCAGTTTGACGGTGCACCGGTCGGCCCTGCTATGCTTGATAATATTGGTCATGGCTTCCCGGACGCAGAGCGCCAGCATCGTTTCTTCCACGCTGGATAACAGTGGAGGCTTCTCCGGATTCTCGATGCTCAGCGCAATTCCTGCCGTATGCAGCAGCTTGGCCGAATGCTCCAGCTCGCTTGCCAGCGAGATGAACTTCATATCGGATACCAGCTCCCTCACCTGCTTGAGGGCGGTTCTGGAGGTATCCAGAATCTCGCTAAGCTCCCGTTTGGCCTGGCTCGGATCCTTATCCACCCATTTCGTTGCCAGCTCGCTCTTCATTTTGATCATCATGAGGGTCTGACCCAAGGTATCATGGAGATCCCTGGCGATTCGCTGCCGCTCCTCCTGCTGGATATACTTTGCGATCTGCTCATTGGCTTCATCCAGCTCCCCCTGCAGGCTTTTTGCTTTCTCCTTGATGTAGATGACGATCGGATATACCGACTGTATGATCATGATCGGAAGGTAAATGGCATTGGACGTTTCGAGCAGCGGTTCCTTTCGGAAAACGAACACGAGCAGGAATGATAGGGCAATGGCCGCACAGCCGATGGCGATATGTACCTTGGACTTGGACCGGCCCAGCAAATCGGCAAAAATGATCCCGAACAGCAGGGTGCTCGGCCCCGTATACACCCCGAGTACGCCTACAGCGAACAGGCCCGCCAGCACGGCAGCCAGCAGCCAGCCGCCCCGACGCCATAATGCGACATAGAATGAAACAAGGAACAGCAGGAGCAGCAAAAGGCTGCCCCACAGTCCCAGCGCCGTATCCGAACGAAACACCTGGTAGCATAAGAATACGGTCAGTATGATATCGATGAGCAAATAACTTTTGATCTGATCCCTCGGGTACAACTTATAGAACATATCAAGCCCCCAATTTCGGCTATCTTGATTCGAAGAAACCTATCGCCTGTTTGCGGGCGGTCTCCATGGGCCCAAGCTTAAAGCGGCGGAGCCATAGGGACGCCATGCCCAGCAGAAATGCGGAGATAACCAGCCAGATGGCGATAATGGCCGCTGAATTCAGCTTGCCGGCAAGCCCCAACCCCCAGCCGTAAAAGATGGTGGATGCGATGATGTTCTGGAGCACATAGCAGCTCAGTGACATTTTTCCGACGTTCTCCAGACGGCACCATAGCCATTCCCATTTCGTATATTGTATCATTCTCGCAATGATTGCTATATACCCCATAGACATAAGTGGAGCGAATAAATAGCGCACCGGTAGATCGAAAGCGCCGCCGGGAACGAATATGAGCAGGTTGAGTGGCACGCCGACATATATACCCAGCTTGAATAGCCTTTTTCGCAGCCTTTTGCCGTTGTCATCTGGGGCGAATACGCCTGAGCGCATAAAGCGAACCCCTAGCAGGAACAGAAACACATTGGTCGGAATCACGAGGATGGCTTCCATTCGCAGCGGAAGGAAGTTCGCCAGCCGATATTGGACTTGCTCCATCCAAGTTCCTTCTTGATAAAGAGCAACGATATCGCCAAAACTGCCCAGCGATACGTTTGCGCCGCTCGCCAGCATCAGTCCTGCGAGGGCCAGAATCGCAATAGCGAAGACGCTGCCGATTATGTTCATCGTGCGGGCGATGAGCCGGTCGCCGCCCTTTACGATAAAGGCTGCAATGATGGCGGTAATCCCGTAACTCATCAAGATGTCATACTCCATGACTAATATAAAATGCAGCAGGCCTTCGAGGATTAAAAACAGAACGGCCCATAAATAAACACCAGGCCACGGCTTTCCTTTGCGCTTGGCCTGCCGGTACTTCATTTCCAGACCGACCCCGAACATGATCGTCAGCAGTCCGAGCAGCTTCCCGTTTACCAGAAACAAGACGATCATCCGGAGAAGATCGTCCGCTCCCCACCAGCCGGAGTGATCAAAGGTGGTAATGTAGCGTAGATCCCCCGCATGTGCGAAGATCCAAATATTCGTCCCGAGCGTTCCCAGGATCGCGAAGCCCCGCAAAATATCCAGCAGGCGAATTCTGCCCGTTCGTTGTTCCATTCTTCCATTCCTTCTTTCTTCTAGGTTCTCTTGTCTTTTTATTGTAGGTACGATCTCCCTGGCGCAACATTCACACCTGTAAAGAGATCCGTATGACACGTGTCATAAAAGCAGGGAGAACGAACGGAAGAAGTCGGATGGGGTTCTCGTCATGGCTTGAAAATTGTGGAATAATAGAAGAAAACAGGAGGAGTGATCATGTACATCGTATCGGGACCGAGGCCGCTGTCGGATGGCCAGAGTCAAGTGCTTGGAAGAGAGGAAGAGGGGGTTTATCCGCCGGGCTACGTCCGGTTTATGCAGCGATTCGGCGAAGGGACTTACCGCGGGTGGATGAATGTCCAGCAGCCGGATAGGGAGGTGCTGCAGCCTTTTGCCGAGTACGGGTTATGGGAGCATGACGATGACAGTCCCATTACGGAGCCGCAGATTGCAGAGTGTATCGCTATAGGCACAACGGTGGACGGTGATTTTCTGGCGGTGCATCCCCAGACGGCTCAGTTGCTCTGGCTGCCTCGGCATGCGGAGCATATACAAGCAATCTTGCTGCAGTCACGGGAGCGGAACGATGAAGGCCTGTACGCCGCGGTGCTGGATGAAATATACCGTCAGGTGTATGGAAGCAGCCAAGAGGGAGTCGTCTATTACGAACCGTGGACGGGTACGCGGAGCCATCTCTTTTTGCGTTTGCCGCCAGGGGAGGATCAGCCTTCGTTGCTCGAGCTGGCCGGTATGTGTCAAGCGTCCTTTCCGCCGGATCTGTGCGTGGAAAACGAATATACATGCAGCTTGTTCTATCGGGAACTGGGCGGATATGTACGATTCAATTATGCTTATCAGCAAGAGGTAGCCGTCTTCTATGAACAGGATGCAGGGCAGGCATTTGCCGTTATAGAGGCATGGCTCCTGTCGAAAGGGTGCGAAAGGGTATCATAACACTTAGATCCATATCGGTACTCATCAAGTGGGGAACTGCGTTTAAGATAAGGGGGGACATGGGATGAAGCTGGCTTTTTCGCTGGATGCACACGGAACGTGCGTAGGTCAATTAAGGGACGAGCTGCTGCCGTTAGGGGAACTGGCTGCCGCCTGGAAGTTTCCGTTCGATATCTTTGTTGTATTTCACGTTTTGCCGGAAAGTTATGGCCGAAAAACATCCAGACGTTTGGATAGCAGGGATCATACCCTCGACTTGGATATCAGTTTAAGTTATGAGCAGTACCAACGAATGTCCAAACACGAGCAGCGCGAGGCACTGGGGAGTTATCTCTACGACTATCTGTCGGAGTCCGTTGCTAAATATAAAAAGCACGCAGATGCGGAGACCCAAAAACAGCTGCTGGACCGGGTGAAAGAATGGATGCTCGAACACGGTTGGCTGCATGGAAAAATCCATCAGGCACGGGAGCTTCTGGCGCAGGACATCGACCTCTATGAAATCAGCCGAACGCTGCAAATGCCGCTGGAAGAAGTGGAATATATGTATCTCCGCATGAATGGACATGAGCCTGCAGACGTTCATCCCGATAACATCGCAGCAGGAAAAGCCCCGCCATATCCTTTGTAGGCGCCTAAGGAGCGGAGCTGTTCGTGTGATAGGAGCGTATCAAGCGACAGGGCTAGAGCTGTCCCAAATCTCGAACTGCCGTCTCCAAGATCAGCCGCGTATCTTCCTTAAGCTTGTCATTCAAATGCTCCCCGATGTAAGGGACAGCCGTTTCGCCGAGCTCGATCAGCTGCTCGTACGCTTCATAGTTCCACTGATTAGTTTGCCGATCTGCATATCATATGCACTCATTGCCTTGAACAACTCCTTTGATTTGATCGTTTATGCCATATTCAACGCCTGCCGGAGGCATTCCTGCCTTACACATCATGTGAAAGGAAAATTCGTTCCAATTATTGAAATAAGGAAGAAGCATACATACACAGGATTTACGCAGGGAGGAATATCGATGATCGTTCTGAAAGATATCGGTAAATTCGAGGAACTGCCGGAGATTGCGATGCACATCTACAAAGGGAACATTCCGGCTTTGCAGGAGGCAATAACCGCAGGCTGGGATATAGAGGATGGCATCGTACTAAGCAAATACACGACGGTAAGCCCGCTCGATCTGGCGTTGATCTCACAGCGCATGGATGTTGTGAAGCTGCTGGTCGAGCACGGCGTTAACCTGAATGTCCATCATAATCCGGCTTTTTTGCGAGCGGTGCGGTACGGCAAGGAAGATATCGTTCGTTATATCGCAGCGCAGGGCGCCGAGCTGGATAAACTCAATCAAACCGGGTCAGGCGCATATGCACAGGCCTATTACGGCAACAAAAAAAACATCCCGCTCATTCATGAGCTGGGATTGGATCTCAAGCTGCATGGCAGCGCGGTGCTGCGCCAAGCCGTGTCGGACCATGATTATAAGACACTCGATTATCTACTCGATCATGGGGCGGACATCAATTATAATCAGCCCGATATGGTCTATCCTTATCAAGCGACTCCGCTAACCGTGGCCACGCGGAGGGGGAATCAGCGCATGGTCAAGCATCTGATTGAGCGCGGCGCTGACGTGACGTTGGCGGAAAAGGACGGCGAGCGGCCGTATACGATTGCGGTCGGCAATAAGGATACCGTCCTGGCCGACTACTTGAAATCGCTGGAGCCGGCCGAGTTTCATAGCTTAGAGAACAAGAAGTATGCGCTGAAAAAGTATAAATTGACCGATGAATTGGTCCGTTTTCTGACAGGAGACCAGCTGCGGCTTAAGCTGCCGGAGAATGAATATGAAATCGGGTATATCGATTTCTTCACCCTGACAGATACGATCGAGATGAAAGTCGGCCGACAAAAGTTTCTGCGCCTGTCAGCCGACATTGACAATTACTCCGATCTGCAGCTCGTATGGAATCCGAAGAAAAAGGGCCTGATTGGCTGTTACGATGTGGAGCATCAGACGTATGCCGATCTATGCAGCTTTACCGAGTTCCTTGCGCAGCCTGAATCGTACCTCATCCCTTATCTTGAGGGAGAGCTGTAATCGAGAATTCAGGGTCAAGGTATATAGGCGCCTACGACCTCGAATTTCAACTCATTATCTATGGTCATATGCCTTACTTCGATGATATTGCCTCGTTGGAACGTGGGGATGCTTATGATCGGGATAACGGTTCTTACGACGGTATGGATCGTCCCACCATCCGGTTTGGTGACGCTTAGGTCGAGCAACACTTCAGGTTGATCGTTAACCTGCACATTCGTTTGCCGGATCGAGTTGATCTGTGCTTGAGCGGGCGTACCGCTCGCGAGAATCGTCTTGCGCTGCACGTTTCGGTTGTTGTACGCCCGTAATTCCTTGGTGAATTTCGCGATGAAGAAGGACGGCGTGATCAGTGAGAAAATGACGATGATCACAATAAGGGTCGTCAATGGCTGCACCTCGCTTTCCAATCATAATCGGAATTCTAAAATCGCACGGCTTCCATTTTAAGTTTATTTTAACAAAAAAGATAAGTCCAGGCGTTTCGCTTTTTTTTATCATCTATAAGAGTGAAATCATTCCTCATTTTCCAAAGTCGTAATACTTTCGCCCTGTTGGCCGGCTGCAAGGTATGGGATGATGGGTTCATCAAAGATTTGAGGTCATGGACTTTGAACCTTTGGCCTTCAGGCTATTGCGATCCTTCCTTCTATTTCAATTGGCGAACCTAGGGTCGCAGCTTTCCTGAGGGAGTTTGATTCAAGAGAGGAGGCGTCCAGGCTATCATATTCCTTCCTTCTATTATTCTTTCAATGACATTAGGGATATGGCTTTCCTGGACTCTTTAATATGATGAACTCGATTTATTTACGTAGAGCGAACAAATTGATGGTTGATGCAGAGAATGAATCGGATCGTCTCCCAAAAGCTTATCTTGCGACGGCCGCGAAGAATATCGAGCAGCTTGGGTATACGTTCTCGTATCCATTGCTGCACGCCGTGCGAGCCTTATCCAGAGAGCAGTTCGAAGCGCTTTATCAACCGCTGATTAACGATTTACGGGTGATGGTAGGCGCGCATGTAAAATATGAGCCGATGTATCCCGCGTTCCCGATGCAGGTGATGGGGGAGGCTGATGCGGAGCTGTACCTGAATGCCATCTATCATTATCTGACTTGGGATTTGCCTGCATATGAGCATGAAGAGAGACCTCCGTTGCAGGATGAAGTCAACCTGAAAACCATTGATCTGGGAAGCAAGGCGGGTTTCTATGCCATGATACGCCAGCTGATCCAAGCTAAAGGCTCCATCTCCCCAACGGATAAAGAGGATATTGAGACCGTTATTGAGCTTCTCGACCCCGAGGAACTGGATGTCATTCTCCCTCCCGAGATTCCGTTCAAGGAGAATGCGGGATTCGTGGCAGCTGCGTTAATGAAGCATGACAAGGGGAATGTCGAGCGGATCGGGCGTTATTTCAAAACCGCAACCGATGTCCTTCGACTGGCGGTGGCATGGTCAGGCGGAGATGTCAGTCTGGCGGAAGCCACCCGGTTTCGCAAATTTAAGCGGCGCGAAAGACGGCTGCTTCTGGGATTGCTGGAACGCTGCCATCCGATAACGGAGGATATGCTCAGATTTAAGGACCGCTGGATTCGTTTGGGCGAAATCCTCCATCCTTCCGAATATAAGCACCGGTATAAACGCTGCGAGGAAGCCTTTGATATTTTGCGGAATCATAAGCCCTTTACCACCTATAACGGGAGTGTCGAGCTTGCATTTCAGTACAACCAGGTCTGGAATTTGATCGATTTATTGATGCAGCGTCCGGGCGAATTTGCCCGCAGATTGGATCAGTTGCTGCGATCCACCGAACATACGGAGTATGTCGTTCTGGCGTTTGGCGAGGTGGCGAATCAAGTATCGACGCCGGTCTTGCTGCAAGTGAATAATCATTTTGCCCGTCGCCGTGAACCTCAAGAGCTGCGCGTCTTTTTCCCGAAAGGAAATGTGGCTAAAGCCTTTGCCGTACCCCACACTCTTCCGGAGATCGATGAAGCGGCATGCCGAGACATCGTGCAGGTATGCGAGCAGGTGCTGGTCCAGCGGTTCGCCTCGCTGCCGCCCTTGGGGAAGGCCTATGTCGATAAGCGATTGAAGGATTATCATGTGCCGTTCTCGCATAGATCGGCAAGCAAAGCCCTGCATACGTTGGTTCGGGGAAGCCGCGTGCCGATGGCGGAAGGGGATACCATCCGTTTCTTCAGCTGGTGGAAGGAAGGACGCGTGAACGGGGAGCCTACTGGCCGCGTGGATATTGACCTGTCCGCCGTCATGTATGATCACGACTGGCAGTACGTCGAGCATATTTCTTATACGAATCTGCGGTCCTCCCATTACAGGGCCGTGCACAGCGGGGATATCGTGTCAGCTCCTCAAGGAGCATGCGAATTCATTGATCTGCATATTCCAACCATCGTCCAATACGGCGGACGATATATTGTGGCGACTCTTCATTCGTATACAAATCAACCGTACTGCAACCTGCCGGAGTGCTTCGTGGGCTGGATGATGCGGAAGAAACCCGGTTCCGGTGAAATATTCGAGCCCTCGACGGTGGCTAATAAAATCGATGTCGCCGCCGATACGCAGATCGCTATTCCCGTTATCCTGGATTTGGTGGAGCGTACGGTCATCTGGACCGATCTGTCCCTAACCAGACATCCACACTACTACAACAATGTAGAGGGGAATCAGAAGGGGATGGTCTTGATGGGCAAAGCCATGACAGCCCTGCGGAAGCCCGATCTGTACGATCTGTTCATGCTGCATGCCAAGGCAAGAGGAGAGTCCGTAGACCATGCGGAACAGGCGGAAACGATCTTCTCGGTGGAACATGGGGTGACCCCGTTCGATATTGAGCATATTATGGCGGATTATGTTGTGTAAGTTCATGCGGATGCCGTTATGATTAGGAGCAGCTTAGGCTGCTCCTTTTTTGCTGGATCGAAGAGTGAAGAAGCATGTTTTTGGTTACCCCTGCATTCCGGAATTCAGTATTTCTAGGTAATGAGCATTGTACATGATGCCAAGTATGTTGCCGAATGGATCGGTGACGGATGCCGTGATGAATCCTTCCCCACGGTGGATGAGCGGTTCGTACTCTTTGGCTCCCATGGATTTCAATCGGCCGAAGGTGGCTTCTATATCATCGACATGCCAGTACATGATCGATCCGCCGGGGCCGGAGGTTGGCTGACCAGGGGCAAAACGGCGATCGATGAGACCCAGCTCGTGCTGGTAGTCTCCAATCCGAAATTCGGCGTAAGCCAGTTTCCCGTCGGGACCTGACCTTTCGAAGTATGGCCCCATACCCAGCAGATCGGAATACCAAGCCTTTGCCGCTTCCATATCATCTGCCCAGTAACTGATGGTCGCAAATCCCCGCAATGTTTGGTTTCTGTTCATCATTTATTTACCTCCTAAGACGTTTAAGATTGGTTTTATGGCTATTATGAGTGGTGATGACTGACGCCTTTATGTCAGTGTTTTGGTTTTTTCTAAGCGCCGGAGTATTTGGTTAACACGATAGGAGCTATCATTTTTATGATATGGGGATGTAAAATGACGATTTTCATGACAGCAGTCACTATTTTGAAAGAAATGGACGATATACAATAGAAGGCGGTTGGAATTTGTCGATAAAAGTAATTCACATCATATGGAATATGGCGTAAACTGCGATAATTCCGACGGTACGTACATAATTGGATAGGTTAAGGAATTTGACACCACTCATTAGGGGAGGCACATATGCATATTGTCAAGAAAATAGGGCTGTTATCTCTAATCGTATCTATTGTAGCTGGGCTGTTGTTTCTTAAGCCGACCGGTGTAGTCTATGCATCGTCTCCGACGGCCACGATCGTGGTTGCCGATACGACGCTATCGATTGGTGAAACTTCATTGGTAACGATCACGTTCTCGGAAGCAGTAACAGGCTTTACGCTAGCAGACCTGACAGTAGCGAATGGCACATTAAGCGGTTTGAGCACGTCCGACAATATCACGTATACGGTGACGTTAACGCCAGACACCGGCATCACAGATGCAACCAATGTCATTACGCTGGATAACACGGGCGTGGCCGATTTGGCGGGCAATGCGGGTACTGGTATCACCAGTTCCAACAATTACGCAATCGATACACTGAGACCAACCGCTACTATTGTAGTTGCCGACACGGCGTTATCCATCGGCGAAACTTCAACGGTGACCATTACATTCTCGGAAGCGGTAATAGGCTTCACGAATGCAGATCTGACGGTGGCAAACGGTACGCTGAGTGCCGTGAGCTCGTCCGATGGTGGGATCACATGGACGGCGACGTTGACGCCAACTTCTGGCATCATAGATGCAACCAACATCATCACGCTTGATAATACGGGTGTGGCCGATTTGGCGGGCAATGCGGGTACTGGTATCACCAGTTCCAACAATTATGCGATTGATACGACACAGCTGACAGCCACGATCGTGGTTGCCGATACGACGCTATCGATTGGTGAAACTTCATTGGTAACGATCACGTTCTCGGAAGCGGTAACAGGCTTTACGCTAGCAGACCTGACGGTAGCGAATGGCACATTAAGCGGTTTGAGTACGTCCGATGGCGGGATCACATGGGCGGCGACGTTGACGCCAGTCCCTGGCATCACAGATGCAACCAATATCATTACGCTCGACAATACGGGCGTACAGAATGCAGCAGGTAAAGCGGGTAAGGGTACCTCCGATTCGAACAATTACGCGATCGATACACAGCGGCCGACCGCTACCATTGTAGTTGCGGACACGGCGTTATCTATTGGGGAAACTTCATTGGTGACCATTACATTCTCGGAAGCGGTTAGTGGCTTCGCCAATGGGGACCTGACGGTGGCAAACGGTGCGTTAAGCAGCGTTAGTTCAACTGACAACATGACATGGACAGCAACGCTCACGCCGAATTCCAATGTAGACTCGGCGACGAATACCATCACGCTTGATAACTCGGGGGTGACCGATTACGCAGGTAATGCGGGAGCAGGCTTGACGGAATCCAATTCGTACTCAGTGTTCACGGTGCCGGCATCTGCGGATTTAAGCAGTGTGACGTTATCGAACGGGACACTAAGCCCTGTCTTTGCTTCTGGAACAGAAGTGTACACGTCAAGCGTGCCTAATTCCGTTTCCTCGCTGACCGTAACCGCGACTGCACTCGATAGTCGTGCCACGATGACGGTTAACGGTAATTTAGTAATAAGCGGGCAAACAAGTTCCAATATACTGCTGAACGTAGGATCCAATACGATTGTGATTGTTGTAACGGCAAGCGATCAATCGACGAGAACCTATACGATCACTGTGACCCGTGAGAATAGTTCCTCTACCGGTGGTGGTCCTTCTAATGGGGGAGGTTCATCCACTGACAGCGGTTCGTCTACGCCACCGGCTCTCATAGACAATACAGTTACATCATCCGATGGAAAAATCACGCTGCCAACAGGAAGAGCTGGGTTGGTTAGCCTGGGGAAAGAAATCATCATTTCCATTCCGGCGGGCGCCACATCTCAGGAGCTGAAATTATCAATTCAGAAAATTCGAAATACCGAAGCTCTCTTAAAGAACAACGAGGTTTTGGCAAGCCCGGTGTTTGATGTTCTAACAAACGTCTCAGGGAACTTTAGCAAACCGGTGAAACTGACTCTAGCTTACGACGCTGCAAACTTAAAGAGCGATCAAACGGCGGCCGTCTTTTATTTTGATGAAGTGAAAAAGGCATGGGTGAAAGTCGAGGGCGGCATGAAACAGGAGAATGATATATCCGTAGAGGTCAATCACTTTTCGAAGTATGCAGCACTCGTAGTAAATAAAGCCAACGGAATGCCCGTAGTCGACAAAACAACAGACCCGACAACGGAAATTTCCTTTACCGATATTTCCGGACATTGGGCCGAAGTCAGCATTAAGGAAGCGATACGTGAGGGTATCGTAACGGGATATCCCGATGAAACGTTTAAGCCGGGCAATACCGTGACGCGCGCTGAATTTTCCGTCATGCTGATGAATGCACTGAAGTCAACCGATGCTGAAGCGGAGTTGATATTCACGGATACAGCATGGATTGGGGAGTGGGCCAAGAAGGCAGTTTCGCAGGCTGTGCAGGCGGGCATTATTCATGGCTATCAGGATGGATCTTTCCGTCCAAATGCGAAAATGACGCGCGCTGAGATGGCAGCAATGATTGCAAATGCACTCGAGCTATCCACCAAGGAAATCCCCACCACCTCTTTTACAGATGACAAGGCTATTCCTGCTTGGGCGAAAAGCTCTGTTAAAGCGCTGAAGGAACTTGGCATTGTTAAGGGAGTAGGCGCAGGCGAATTTAATCCAAGCGCTCAAACCACAAGAGCAGAGGCCGTAATCGTTCTGATGAACATGTTGGGTCAATCCCAATAAAGATAACGACGAATACAGAGGACACCGATAAGGTGTCCTCTGTATTCGCATTGAGCGTAATAAACCGCAAGTGTGCTTGCTTGTTGTCATATACTTGATCCGTTCTCTGGCTTCCATGCTGGAGAGGGCTATGCTGGAATGGTATAATTTCAGAAAGGATGAATAGAGTGGGAGGCATGAACGATGAGTGAGGAGCTTTTGGAGCAGCTGGAAGAGTGGCATGAAGAGGACGAGTTTGAAGAAATCGTAGATGCGATTACGGAGATCCCGGAGGAAGAGCGGGATTATGCGCTGATCAGCCATTTGGGCCGGGCGCTGAACAATCTCGAACGTTACGAAGAGGCGGTTGAGCAATTTCTGTCCATTCAGGAAGAGGGCAAGGACGATCCGCTGTGGCATTACCGCATTGGGCTCGCGTATTACTATTTGGACCGTTACGAAGATGCTCGGAGAGCGTTTGAAGTGGCCGATCATTTAGAACCTGGAGATGAGGATACGCTGGAGTTTCTGGAATGGATCCGGAACAAAACGGCTCCGAAGCCAGCAGAGAAGTCCAGTGCCGCCGTGTCTTATACGGATCCTGACGTACTGAATTTCTGGGATGACGACGCCCCGAAAGCTGACAAATACGTCTCGGCTCCGCCTACGGACGAGCTGATCGAATCCGTGGAGGAAACGCTGGTCTTCAAGCTGCCGGCATCTTATATTCAAGCCATGAAAATACATAACGGGGGTATTCCCCGAAACCGGAAATTCCCTATAGAGGATGGAGCACAGGATTTTATTGAAATATCAGGTGTTCTGGGAATCGGACGAGACAAGAAAAAATCCCTATGCGGAAGCCTGGGCAGCCGCTTTATGATCGAGAACGGCGGGTATCCTGAGATTGGCGTGGTGATCTGCGATTGTCCGTCCCCGTCCGAGGTCGTGATGCTGGATTACCGTTCATCGGGGAACGATGGGGAGCCGGAGGTTATTCATGTGGACAAGGCCAGCGATTACAAGATCACCCGTCTTGCCGCGAACTTCGAGGCCTTCATTAGTGGATTGGAGTAAAAAGATAGGCAAGGCGAATTCACGATCCATGATCTCGCTTCTAACAAAGAAAGCATCCCCTGCAGGAGATGCTTTTTCTTTTTGCATACAGTTATCGTCATCATAGCTAGTTTCTAGTTCGTTTAGATTCGTCCGTAATGCAATATTTTGCGTATCCTAAAATATTCCAAGCTATGTTAAAATGGATATAAAACAGACAGTTAGGGAGGCAATTTATTTGATAGGGCGCAGTGGAAATCCGACACTCAACGAAGAAACCTTTGAGAAGAGTGGGTATTACAACAACCAAGAAACGATGACGATTGGCGGAACGGTGAACAAATCGTTCATGCTGCTCGCGCTGCTAATCGGGGCAGCGGTCATTTCTTGGGTTATGTTTTTTAACGGGTATGAGGTATTCCCGTTCATGATCGGCGGAGCGATCGGCGGTTTTGTCCTGGCGCTGATCATCAGCTTCGTGCCGAAGGCAGCACCGTATCTGGCGCCGATCTACGCGATCCTGGAAGGCTTCTTCCTGGGTGCATTATCCGCGCATTACGAATATCTGTACTATGGCATCACTTTGCAGGCGGCTTTACTGACGATGTGCATATTCCTGGGCATGCTGCTCGCTTATAGGACAGGTCTGATCCGGGCGACGCCAGGCTTCAAAAAGGGGATTATCGCGGCAACGATCGGCATTGCGCTTGTCTACCTGTTTAGCATGGTTCTCGGCCTGTTCGGCGTAACGGTACCTTACCTGCATGACAGCACCCCGATCGGTATCGGAATTTCCGTTGTGATCATCATCATTGCCGCTCTGAATTTCGTGCTGGATTTTAACTTTATTGAAGAGGGCGCGCAACACGGTGCACCTAAGTATATGGAGTGGTACGGCTCGTTTGGTTTGCTGGTAACACTCGTCTGGCTGTATATCGAAATTATCCGGTTGTTGGCGAAGCTGGCGAATCGGGACTAACGATTCGTATGAACCAAACATCGCTGTCGAGGGATTCTCGATGGCGATTTTTTTTATGAATGCAGCAATTAACCAGCAGAATAATAAATTTCCTTCAGTAAACCCTACAAAGAGCGACTTGTGTTTAAATAATAAGTGAATAACGTCACCATCAAACTGCTTGAAGAAGGAGATCCCATGACCAACCGGAAAGCTTTAAACGATATAGGATGGAATTTCGACAATAGTTACGCGAAATTGCCGGCATCTTTTTTTACCAAGCAAGATCCCACGCCTGTGCGCTCGCCGGAGCTGATTGTTCTAAACGAACCGCTGGCAGCGTCGTTGGGATTGGACGTCGATGTTCTGAAAAGCCCGGAAGGAGCGGCAATGCTCGCTGGCAACGAGATACCTGAGGGGGCCGAGCCGCTCGCCCAGGCATATGCCGGGCACCAATTCGGATATTTTACGATGCTTGGCGACGGCCGTGCGATTCTGCTGGGCGAACAAATCACGCCGCAGGGGGAACGCCTGGATATTCAGCTCAAGGGCTCGGGCCGGACGCCGTATTCCCGGGGAGGCGATGGCCGGGCTGCCCTGGGTCCGATGCTGCGCGAGTATATCATCAGCGAAGCCATGCATGCGCTGGGCATTCCGACGACCCGCAGCCTGGCGGTTGTGGCGACGGGTCAGCCTGTCACTCGTGAAAGAGATCTGCCGGGCGCCATTCTGACCCGCGTGGCTGCAAGTCACGTGAGAGTGGGGACGTTTCAATACGTTAGGGGAGCGGGCACAACCGAAGATTTACGGGCTTTGGCGGACTACACCCTGCAGCGGCATTACTCGAAGGCAGACCTTGGTGACGGTGCCAACCGTTATCTGGTCTTGCTTCAGGAGGTCATCAAGCGTCAGGCGGCCTTGATCGCCAAATGGCAGCTTGTCGGTTTTATCCACGGGGTGATGAATACCGATAATATGACCCTCAGCGGCGAAACGATAGATTATGGGCCTTGTGCCTTCATGGATACCTTTGACCCGAATACGGTATTCAGCTCCATCGACTCTCAAGGCCGCTATGCCTATGTGAACCAACCGTATATTGCGGCTTGGAATCTCGCAAGATTGGCCGAATCCCTGTTGCCTCTGCTGCATGAGGAAGAGGAACAAGCCGTCAAGCTGGCCGAGGGTGCGATTGGGTCCTTCAACGATCTGTATCACGAGCAGTGGCTTGCAGGCATGAGAGCCAAGCTGGGGATCTTCCATGAAGAGGAGGACGACGAATCCCTGATCGAAGACCTGCTCAAAATGATGAAAAATTACCAGGCAGACTATACCAATACCTTCCGTGCGTTAACGTTTGACAAGCTGGAGGACACGCCTCTAAACGGCACGCCGGAATTAGCTTCCTGGTACGAGCGCTGGCAAGCAAGACTTGGCAGTCAGCAGGAATCCAGGGACCAATCCCATCAGCTGATGCGCAGCAGCAATCCTGCGGTCATTCCGCGGAACCACCGGGTGGAGGAAGCGCTGGAAGCCGCCGAGAACGAAGGGGACTACAGCGTGATGAAAGAGCTGCTGAACGTTCTGTCTAATCCCTACGCGCATTCCCCGGAACAAGCGGAATATGCGATCGTGCCCGAGTGGTCCCGTCCTTACCGAACCTTCTGCGGCACGTAAGGGAAGGATTGCCACCCCGTGGAACGTCCCGAAGATTATTAGATGGATAGTATGGGGGCTCCGTCGTTCGCCTGATTATAACGATCCCCATCCGTTGATTATCGTGTATCACAGGAAACGGATGTGAAAACCGAGATCCTCAAGTAGACCAAGCAAGAATGACCCTGCTTGGTCTTTTTTATATATAAAACACATCAAAAAAGCCCCTGGACCAAGCATCCAAGGGCTATAAATCGTATGGCTATTTTATTCAAGACCTAATTCAACATCATAGCAGAGCCGAAAGAAATAGTCTATATTTTTCCCCGGAAATGCCATAGAGTGGGGGAGCCGGCAAAAACAATGGAACGGAGCGTGGTTTCATGAGTTGGACTTGTCACCTCGATGAAACAGATGTACAGGAGTATGTCGGGAAGGTTTTGGGTACCGGATATACTGTGGCGGATGTAACGAAGATGCATGGCGGAGCGCAAAAGGTGGTCTATAAAATTCACTGTCGCAATGGATTTGCCTGCGTGCTGTATGTGTGGGATTTGACGAAGAATTATTTTCAAGAAGAAATAGCGAATGAGAGTGTGCATGAACGATCCTTTGGCGGCCATTCGTTCGAAACCAATAACAGATGGTTAAGGAATCATGGTATTTCTACGCCTACTCTATATGATCTTCACACGGGACAGGACCGTTACCCGTTTGACTATGCTCTTGTTGAATGTATTGAAGGACAGAAGGCAGAAGCTTACTTTCAGGACCCGGATCAACGGGTCCGGGATGAGGTCCTGGAGCGGATAGGCAGCATGATCGAACGCATGCATGCAAACCACAGGCAGAGTTACGGAAAGCCCGATCAAAGCGGGAATCAACCGGAGCGATGCCACCTTGTACAGCTGGAAAATGCCAAGGAACAGCTGTCCTACATCGTCCTGCATAACGAGAGTATCCGGAAGAATCACGACAGGCTGCTCGCTGTGTTGGATGAGCTGGAAACCAGGATAGATTCACGCAAGCGATATGGCTTTATCCACGGCGAGTTGGGACCCGACCATGTCCTGGTCACAGACCGTTTAGAGCCCTATCTCATTGATATTGAAGGTGCGCAATTCTTCGACATCGAGCATGAGCATACATTTCTGGAGCTGCGATTCGGGAAGCATTATCGGTATTTCGAACAAAACGAACTTGATCCGAATCGGATGCTATTTTACCGTCTGCATCACTATATCTCATTAACCTCGGGCGGCTTGAAGCTGCTTCACCGTGGATTTCCGGATCAGGTCTTTGCTTCGAATTTGGCTGATTATCATGCGCGCAACACCCTACGATTCATGGAGGAATGGCAGCTCGATAACTAGCCCTCAAGAGATAGGCTGAAAACATCACGAACTCTCCGCTGCATAGGTTCTAAGATTTGACTGCAAACTCCTGCTTATAGATTAGCTCGATCGTGCTAAGCAGCTCTGCACCTTGGCTTGAGAATTTCAAAGGCGTTGCTTTGCCCTTGTTGAGAAAGACTCCCGTCGATTGTCGGGAGCGGCCTAGCGCTGCTTCATACAGGCGTGAGGCTCCTTCACTGGGATGGGAGAAGAACAGGTTGCGGATCGGAATCATAAATTTTGGCATCCCGGCGTTTTTGGTCATGGTTGTTTTATTCCCTCCCGGACAGACACTTCGGATCGTAATGCCATCTGCCTGCATGGAAGGGGCGATCTCCTGAGTCCACAACGATAAGGCTAATTTGCTCCTCGCATAAGGCCCAATCAGCTTCTTGAACCCGACAGGGGACGCCAAGGTACGGTGATCGAACTGTTTGAGATACAACAACGCATTCGAAGACGTATTGATTACCGTCTTGAAGCTGCCCTTCCCAAGAAGCTCTTTCAGTTCCATTAAGATGATATACGGGACCACGGAGTTTACTTCAAAATGCATCTCCCGCCCTTGTTGGGAGTAGGATAATTCGCCGAAGGAGACGCCTGCGTTATTGAACAGCAAGTCAATATGACCCTCGTATTTCTTGATCTGATCCAGCGAGGCTTGGAGATCCGTGAAATCCGACAAATCAGCCTTGTACGTTCTGAGCTGCCGCAATCGCAGTGCATCTTGAATCCGTGCATCGTCCGTTGGAAAGGCAGAACGGATCAAAGCGAGGACTTGCCAGCCTTCGGATAACAATCGCTTGGTTAGCTCCAAGCCAATGCCGGAGCTTGCGCCCGTGATCAAGGCGACGTTATTCATTCTTTTCTCTGTCATGTGTAAATCTCCTATACTTCGGATTCTTTGCTGGCCGCCTTGTCGGGATTAAGCAGGGACTGATTTTGGTTCAACTTGTCATCGATGAACCGCAGAATGCGCTGCAGGTCCGAAATCTGACCGGTAATTTTTTGACGGTAATTCTGGAGCATGGCATTCAGCTCCGGAACGGATTGAATATTTTCCTTAAAGGGAAGATGCACATAGGCTTTCATATCCTCCAGCGACATTCCTGTCTTCTTCAGGCATGTGATCAACTCCATAATTTCGGCATCCTCTATGTGATAGACACGGTGGCCGTTATCCTTTCTTTTGGGAGAGGGGAGGAGCCCGATTTTTTCGTAATAGCGAATGGCATCCTCGGTCAATCCGGTTCGTTCAGACACTTGTTTGATGGAGAATGTTTCTCCCATAGGATCACCTCTTTTCTGCAGCTCGTAACGGGTTGCAACGTTATCGTACAACTTGGTGTTCACACCAAGTCAATATCTATTTTTTATGGGGGAGAGTTGTTTAGTATAATTAGGCTAAACCAGCGAGAAGATTCGAAAAAAATGTAGCAAACAGCCTGTTGGATATTTATACGGGATGAAGGGAAAGGAGCTGAGGGAGCATGAATTTTGATATCAGGGAAGCCGTTGAGATTCTGGAACGAACCCCCGTCACCTTGGAGCACATGTTATCCGGTTTATCGGATGGATGGCTTAGGAGCCATGAAGGGGAAGGCACCTGGAATGCCATGGAGGTGATCGAGCATCTTATGGAAGCTGAGCGGACCAACTGGATACCGCGGCTGGAGTTTATGCTGCAGGAAGGGGAGGGTAAGCCGTTCCCACCCTTTGACCGTTACGCCCACTTGAACGAGGCAACTGAGCAATCCATCGATCAAAAGCTGCAGGCGTTCAAGGCTATCCGTGCTCAAAATCTGGCTAAACTGAAGGTTCTGATGGATTCGGCGCCTGATTTCGAACGGACGGGTCTGCACCCGGCATTCGGCGTGGTGAAATTAAGAGAACTGCTGTCGACGTGGGTGGTTCACGATTTAACGCATACGTCTCAAATCGTGCGGGTCTTGGCCGAGCGTTACCGGCATGACGTGGGCCCATGGATCGAGTATTTGGGAATTCTGAACAGGCGAGAATGATGTCAATCGGCAGGCCCTACCCTCAATACGGCCGCGGGTAAGCACCGCGGGAGTCTTGCCTACATATAAAAAGCCGATGATCCGCATACGACTGCGAGGATCACCGGCTTTTTTCACGTATAGAGTTGGTTGCTACCAGACCTACGCTCTTCTCAAGACGGGGGTGCAGCTCCGCTTAAGGCAGTCACCGATGTTACCGTTTGGCGTCTTGCTGACGCTCGTTCAAATGCTCACTCAAGTAGTTCACGATGCCATCCTCTGCATCCTGCGAATACTGCCAGACCATCGCGCCCGCGAGATTCTTGCTTTGGATGTAGCTCACCTTCTCCTTCAAGGCCTCCTGATCCTCGTAACTGATGAAGGTATGGCCGTCATAGAGGTAGGCAGCCTTGGCTTTGTTGTCATAGTAGCGCTTGAAGCCATTTTTGTTCAGGTACGCTTTCTCGATCTGCTTATAATGGAGATTTACCTTGTCGATGTCGATGGGCGTTCCGGGAGCAAAGAGGCCGTTCTTGGCCCCCTTGTTTTCCTTCACGTTCTTCCAGCCGTACGAGTAGGCAGGGATGCCGAGCAGCAGCTTCCTGCTGTCGATGTCGTGGTCCAGGTACATGGAGATGATGCCGTCAATGGAGTGTTTGGATTTCCCCTGGCTGTCCGCGTACAGATTGGAGTTAAAGCCCGTGGTATCCGACCACTTGCCTGTCAGGTCGTAGGTCATGACGTTGATGAAATCCACGTATTTCTCCACTTTTTTGACCTCGACGTTCTGGAAGTACCAGTCCTGCGTTCCGGAAGCGAAGGTAAGCAGATACTTCTTGTTCTTGTGAGGCAGCCTGTACAGCTTCTCCCGCAGCTCCTTCATCAGACTGGTAAAATTCTTCGTATCCTCCGGCCGTGCCTTCTGCGTGTTCCAGGCATGGAACGCCGGATACTCCCAGTCGATATCCACGCCGTCCAGGTCCAGCTCCTTGACCAGGTTGATGATGCTCTCGGTGAAGAGGTACCGGTTGCCGTCCAGCGAAGCGTCGGAGAAGCCGTCTGCTCCGTAGCCGCCTACGGCCAGCACCATTTGGGTCTTCGGATTCGCCGCCTTCAACTGCTTGATGTTTTCTTTGATCTGGTTGTTGGTCGTGCTGTCTTCATGGAAGTAGAGCTCCGTTCCCTTGATCTTCGCAAAAGCGATAAACGCAATGTCCACGCCTTTCTCCGATAGCTTGATGTTTCGGTAATCCTGCCAGGCCTCCACGTAGACCGCCGTAATTTTCCGTTCCTCCGCCGCGGAGATCTGATAGAAGTAAAGACCCATGCCTGCAAGCAGCACCACAATGAATATTTTCGTATATATCGTTATTCGCATCGTCCTTTAACCCCGCCCGCCGAATAGAATGTAGGTTGCCGTTTTGCTTAGGTTTAACACCTTGACGGTGATATAGCTGATGGCGAAGATAATGGTGATATTCACGATCAGACTAAGGGAGGCTTCCAGGAACGTGGCCTCGATTTCGGTTCGGCCGGATAGCATCATTTCTACCAGCAGGTGAACCAGGTAGATGCTGAAGCTGGCCCGGGAGAGCGAGCTGATCAATTTCTGGATTTTATAGTTCACTTGATCGCTGATCCTGGATTCCTTCTCCTTGAAGAAGATAAACAACCCGACAGCCATGAAGAACGTGGTGATGGAGTAATTGCCATAGAACATCTCATCCAGCACGCCGCTGCGCAGCGAAACGAAGTAGGTGGCAACCGGCGTGATAAAAAACGAGATGATGCCCAAATTGTACAGGATATTCTTGGCTTTGAGCGGCAGATCGAAATGGAAGAGATAGTACCCTAGTATGAAATAACCCAAGAATCCCATGAAGAACGGGATGTTCATGATCGGAATGTTGATGTATTGATCGGTTGCGCGGAAGACGGCATCCGAGATGAAACGATAGGCGATGCTGACGATGAACCAGAGCAGCAGATAATACCGCAGATCCTTCTCGCTGCACGATTTGATGAATTTGCTGATCAGCGGCACCGTCATATAGATGGCAATAATAGCGTACAGGAACCAGAGATGGACGTAATTTCGGTCGGTCAGCAGCCGGTAGCCGAAGTCGATAACGAACTCGTACGCACTCAGCTTGCTTCGCATCAGATAGTATTGATTGTACAAGCCGTAGATGAGCGACCAGGTCAGGAGGGGGATGAGCAGCGGCACGACGCGCTTCGTATAAAACTCACGGTAGGAGGTTATCTTCGTCCGCAGAATCATCGCTCCGCTGATCATGAAGAAAACCGGGACGGCAAAGCGGGAGATGGAGTTGAATCCATTGCTGATCCACCATGAGGAGGAGTGGAAATCATTCGTGCTGGTCAGCACCTCCGCCGTGTAGTGCAGGATAATGACGGCTACGATAGATAGAATTCTTAGAATATCGACATAGACAATTCGTTTGTTGGGAACCATGCGGTTTCGGCAGTCTCCTTCACTATAATTTAGTTCGATCCAGCGGCAATGTTCTGGCTGATGGCGGCCACACCTTTGCGCTCCACGAATCCCCAGCCCTCATCATTGTCAAAATATTTGAACGTGCCCGCAATGTTGATGTACAGCAGCAAATTCCGGTAGGTTAGCAGCTCCGCCTGGCTGAACAGGAACATCCTCACGTAATCGCTAAAGGCATAGGTGCTGCCATATTTACGGCATAAGTACAGAGAGATGACGATCTGCGCGGCATTCAGCACCACGCTCATCAGCAGAAAGATAATGGCATGCCACAGGTTCCCACCCACAACCAGCGTCTGCCCCAGATAAAATATCGTGGTAAACGCCGAGAGCGTCCCCAGCATAAATCCGTCAATGGCAAAGAACAGGCTCACGCTGACGCTGAACTTCCGGGACAGCCTGGACCAATAGATCAGGATGCAGTCAATGAAGGCCTTCTGCCAGCGAATGCGCTGTTTATAGAAGTTCTGAAGATTCTCCGGACATTCGGTGTAACATACCGCTTCGGGGGCATAGACGAGTTTTTTCTTCAGCCGATGGGCCTTGATGTATTCATGGATTTTCAGGGTAATGTCGATATCCTCGCCTACCGTGCTGCGGAAGCCGTCGACATGAACGAGGATTTCTTTATAGAAGGCCCCAAAGGCGCCTGAAATCACCACGATCGAATTAAAATACGATTGCGTGAGCTTGCGGACGTAGAAGCCGTGCGTATAATTGATGATCTGGCTTTTGATGAGCCCTTTTCCGCGAAATTTCTCGACGACGGCACCGTTCTTGTCCCGGACGGCCCCCTGCACGATTTTGACCGTACCGCCTAGCGCAATGATATCGTCATCGTGAAAATATTGATTCACATACTTGAGCGAGTCGGCTTCCAGCATGCTGTCCGCATCCAGGGTGATGACGATGTCGGAGACGGCATAATCGATGCCAGCATTCAGCGAGTCGGCTTTCCCGCCATTCATCTTATCGATAACGTAAATATGGCGGTATCGATTGGAACGATAGAATCCTTTTATTGACTTATAGTTCAGCTTGCTGTCGGCCGTCCTGGCACTCGGCTCCAAATCCAAGAGCTCGTCTAGGGCGGATAAGGTTCCGTCCTTGGAGCCGTCGTTGATGATCATGATCTCATAGTTGCTGTAGCGCAAGCCCGCCATGGCATCGATGCAATTCCGGATCGTCAGTTCTTCGTTGTAAGCGGGGACGAGCACCGTGATTGATTTTTCGGCGAGATCGGAATTCAGTTTTTTCACCTTGCTGCACAGCAGCGGTATGAACGTGTAGAGGGCCTGAAACACGAGAAACACGCCGGCTAATCCATAAAAAAAGTACTGCAAACTCCTCACTCCTCTCTTTCTCTATCTTTTTGTGATGAAGACTAGTATGATGCGCTTTGGGCCTGCTCTATGGGGTGCGGATTAGAGCGCTTTTTCTGTCCATTCGATGTCAAGGGATAAAATCGGGCATAGAGGGATAAAATCATACATTTATAACCTCTAATTCCATATAAATACAAATTACATCTTATGTAATAAACTATCGCAATCGTGCTAGTAATGTAAACCCGCTCCATGGATCAAGAAAACGAATACATAGATGCTTTTCGAGAACAGTCTCTGCATAGGTTCGTCTTTCTATATTTTAGGCGGCTAAAGCGATTAAGCATCTATGTACATGGAGCCCGTTCATCTTTCGCCTAACTTCGATTCAACTCGTCTTAAATCGACAAACATTCGGCAAAATGACTTGAAATTTACATAGGGTCCCTTAGAATGGAGAAAGAAGGAAGAGCATAGAGGAGTTTATGTCATGAATGAGGTTATTGCACGGAATCACGTGAAGGTGCGGGGGACAGGGGAGCGTACGCTCATGCTGGCGCACGGCTTCGGCTGCGACCAGAGCATGTGGAAATATATTCTGCCTGCCTTCGAACCGTTTTATCGTATCGTGCTGTTCGATTACGTAGGCTCGGGTGGTTCCGATTTATCGGGGTATACATCGGAGAGGTACGGCAGCCTTCGCGGTTATGTGCAGGATGTGCTGGACATTGTGGAGGCGCTCGAGCTTAGGGACGTGATTTTTATAGGCCATTCGGTCAGCTCCATGATCGGGATGCTGGCGTCGATCGAACGTCCGGAGTATTTCGCTCAATTGATCATGATCGGGCCGTCTCCGCGATATCTGAATGATGAGGGGTACGTCGGAGGATTTGATAAAAGCGATGTGACGGAGCTGCTGGATATGATGGAGATGAATTTTGCCGGATGGGCAAGCTTCCTGGCGCCGATCGCGATGAAGAACCCGGAGATGCCGAAGCTGACCCAAGAGCTGGAGCGCAGCTTTATTTCGGCGGATCCGGCGATTACGAGGGAGTTCGCCGAGGTGACCTTTTTCTCGGACTGCCGGCAGGCGTTATCCCAAGCCACGGTTCCCTCGCTGATCCTGCAATGCTCGGATGACAGCATCGTCCCTATTGCCGCAGGCGAGTATTTGCACAGTCATCTGGATAACAGCACGTTCCGCTTGATGGAAGCGAAGGGGCATTATCCGCATATCAGCCATCCCGAGGAGACGATTACGTTGATAAATGACTATCTGAAATCTGAAGCGGCGTATACAGGCTAGCGGGAATGTACTTGGAAAGGATCGATCGATAAGCAATGGATGAACGATTGAACTATGCGCCATGCGGCTATGTCTCCATCACTCACGAAGGCATGGTGGCGGAGGTGAACCAGACCTTTCTCGACATGATGGGGTATCGGCTGGAAGACGTGTTGCAGAAGCATTTTGAAGCTATGATGTCGACGGCGAACAAGCTTATATTCCACTCTTACTTCTATCCGCATATCAATCTGGACGGGCATGTGGAGGAGCTGTTTATCCGGCTCAAGAACAGCCGGGGGGAATCGGTGCCGTTAATATTGAATGGACGCAAATTTGAGCGTGAGGGCCAGGAACGGCTGGACTGCGTATTGGTGCAGATGGGGAAACGCATCGATTATGAAATGGAGCTTCGGATGGCCAACAAGCAGATTGAAGAGGCTTATTGGGAAAAAGACCAGGCATTGGCCGAGCTGCAGCAGATCCATGCCGAGATTGAACGGAAGCAGACGGAGCTCATGGAGATTAACGCGGTTCTGTTGGAGCTGTCGAATACCGACAAGCTGACCGGACTGAAGAACCGAAGATTCTTTCAGGAGAGGCTGGAAGAGCAGCTGATGCAGTATAACCATAACCGGATTCCGCTCTCGTTGTTCATCATCGACATTGATCATTTTAAGCGCGTGAACGATACTTGGGGACATGGGTATGGGGATGAGGTTCTGTTTGATGTAGCAACCATTCTGAAGACCCACGCCCTCGAAGGAGAGACGGTGGCCCGGTATGGCGGAGAGGAGTTTGTCATGATCCTGCCGGAAACGGATGCGGAGAAGGCAAAGGCCGGCGCGGAGCGGTTACGGCGGGCAGTCCAGGATTTCAGCTGGAAAACGGGCAGCATGACGATCAGTATCGGCATCATCACGGCCAATCCGGACGACAATGAAGCGACGCTCCTGCAGAAAGCGGACGAAGCCCTCTATGCCTCCAAGCAAAACGGACGAAACCAGGTTACCCATTATGACGATTTGAGGCTTCGGGGATATTCGCATTAATACATTCTTTATCCATGAAAAAGCCATAACCAAGTTGAGCCTAAGCTCGCATGGTTATGGCTTATAGAGGTTCAGGCCTCAGTGCCTCCTTTACCTATTTTTTGCGTGAGGATCGAAACTACATAAAATCGTAGAAGTAACGGATGAAATGAAAAAAGATCGGCGAGGTATAGGTCAGGCTATCCACGCGGCTCAGGTAGCTTTTCTTTAAAGCATCGAAACGTCCGTCATCCCCGATTAATAAATCGCGCTTCAGCACGGA
This sequence comes from Paenibacillus sp. Y412MC10, assembly GCF_000024685.1. Classification (NCBI taxonomy): domain Bacteria; kingdom Bacillati; phylum Bacillota; class Bacilli; order Caryophanales; family Paenibacillaceae; genus Paenibacillus; species Paenibacillus sp. Y412MC10. Next base: position 6,963,570 of record NC_013406.1, on the reverse strand, counting down.
AACCGTCAAGCTGCCGAAGAAGCCGGCGAGGCTGATCAGCATGCCGGATAAGAGCCCAAAGGTCGGGCTAAGCGGCGTCAGATAGGGATAGATAAGATAGGAGCATCCGGTGGTGACGAGAAACGCGCACGCAAAGCCTTCCCAGGTCAGATTCGGGTTCGATGTCGGGACGATTCGTCGTTTGCCAAAATAGAGGGAAGCTATAGTGTGCACCACATCGTTCAACTGCGTTAAGACGACGAGAAACAGCACGAGCCCTGCTCCATACTGGGGCGTGGCAAATTGAAAATAAGCCAGGTGGCTGAGACCGAATACCATGAGCATGAGTCCCCACTGGGTCGAGCTGACGCTGCGCATAAATCCGACGGTGCCTTTGTTGATTAACCGCGGAAGCGGCAGCACCAGGAATACATAGATTGGAATGAATACGATGAACATCCCGTACCATTCGATATAGATCCAGTAGAATTGGACGGGGATCGTTAGATAAGCCCACAGAAATAAACGGCGGTCGGCCTTCCGGGTTTTGATCATCGAGAAATATTCTTTGAGCGTAAAGAAGGTCAGCACCATAAGGGATAGCAGGGATACGACGGGATTCAAAAGCGTCGCCAAACAGAAGATGACGAGCATGCCCCACCAGGTTTTGATGCGGAATCCTACTTCGGTATAGTCGATATTCGGCTGCGTCTTACTCATCACGTAATACAGGAGCTGGATGACCGATAAGACGGAGAATATAAGGATCAAGGTTAAAAGCGAGCTTTCCATATGCCTGTCATCACCAACTTGTCACGGGGTACGATTCTTGTTCTACTAAAAGAATCATATGTTATTATGAAGGAATAATTCAATACGGATAAGGGGAAATTTCGTAAATGGTAGACGATCAATCGGTCTTTATATTGCTTACCAATACCGGAACGCTCTTTACGAAAGTCATTCAGGGCTATACGAGAGCGCCTTATAATCATGCTTCGATCTCCTTTAACCGGGAGCTGTCGGAGTTATATAGTTTTGGGAGGAAGAATCCGAACAACCCCCTGAACGGCGGGTTTGTAAAGGAAGATTTGAAGACGGGAACGTTCAGCAAGTACCCCAACACGACCTGCGTGATCTATGAGCTGCAGGTATCCGAACGCGACATCGCGAAGATGAAGCGGGTCCTGCAGGCTTTTATTCGAAAGGATAAAAAGTATTTTTATAACATATTGGGTGTCCTGGGCATCGCCCTGAAGGAACCGATCGAATTCAGCAATTCCTATTTCTGTTCGCAATTCGTGGCCGAGATTCTGCAGCGTTCCGGAGTAAGGTTATGGGATAAGCTGCCTGCCTTGGTGACGCCGGACGATTTTCGCCAAAGCGAGCGCCTGCAGTTGATATATGAAGGGAGGCTGAGCGAGTATGAGCCTTGAACTTCACAAGGCATTGCCGGATTCCGGCGGACATGGCCAAGCTGTACGGGGGACGGTTGCCAAGACATTCAGCTTCATGCGGCAGCAGCGTCAGCTTGTTCCATCCGAATGACCACGAGCTAAGGAAAAGCCCGCTTAGTCTGCATCCAGATGAGGCTGGGCTTTTTGCAGTTCGTGGATATGAAGGTCGGGGGCCCCTCCCAGCAGCAAGTACTGGAGATTAAACAGCATTTGCTATAAAATGGAGTTATAAAAAATGAAATACAGTTTCATCTAATGAAACGATAGACCGTCGGTGTCAGGATTCGCTTATATCTTGGATGGGAGCGTGGTTTAGGATGAACAGCAAGGAACGGTTTTCGAATCGCGTGGATTCGTACACGAAGTATCGCCCGAGTTATCCGCAGGAGGTCATGGATTATCTGTATGGCACGGTGGGACTGGATGGCGAGATCGCCGATATTGGCGCAGGGACGGGGATATTCACGAAGCTGCTGCTGAAACGGGGGAGTCATGTGACCGCCGTGGAGCCCAATCAGGCGATGCGGGAAGCCGCCGAGTCGGACCTTGGCAGCGAGCCCGGCTTCCGCATGGTTTCCGGTTCGGCCGAAATGACGGGTTTGCCCGATCAATCGGTGGATCATATCGTGAGCGCCCAGGCTTTTCACTGGTTTGACCGTCATGCGGCCCAGGCGGAGTTTCGGCGGATTCTGAGGCCGGGCGGGAAGGTTGCCCTGATATGGAATTCCAGGCTCACGGAGGGAACGCCGTTCTTGGAGGCATATGAGCAGTTGCTCCTTACCTATGGCACCGACTATAAAGAAGTGGACCAGAAGAATATTGGGCATGAAACGCTGGCGGCCTTTTTCCGGTCAGGAGATATGAAGGAGGCGAAATTCTTCAATCGGCAGACATTCGATTATAATGGACTATGCGGCCGTCTTCACTCGTCATCTTATGCTCCCCTGCCCGGGCATCCGAACTACGAGCCGATGATGAAGGAGCTTCAAACCATCTATGAACGGAATGAGCAGGATGGCTGCGTGTTTTTTGACTACGAGACGAAGGTGTACTGGGGAGAGGTTTAAGTCCTTTCGGAGGTAAACATAGAATGAACAAGACCGATCGATTACTGGCCATCCTGCTTGAGCTGCAGCAGCGCAAGGTTATGCGGGCCGAAGATTTGGCATCCCTATTCGAAACGAGTGTCCGGACCATCTACCGGGATATTCAGGCTCTTAGCGAAGCAGGCGTACCCGTGATCGGAGCCCCCGGGCAAGGATACTCGTTAATGGAGGGGTACTTTCTGCCTCCCATCATGTTCACGGCAGAGGAAGCCGTGGCGCTGCTCATAGGAACGGATTTCGTCGAGCAGCGCTTTGACGCAGACTATGGCGAGAAGGCTAGGGCTTCCCGCAAGAAGATAGAGTCCATTCTGCCGGACCGTGTCCGCGCAGACGCTGCCCGGGTTCGAAAGACCATGCGGCTCCTTGCTCCCGGCAGCAAGGCAGCTTTAGGAGAAGAGAGGGATTATCTGGAATTGGTTCGTAGGGCCATACTTGAGGAGCGGAAGCTAGAATTCCATTACGTGAAGAACATGCCGGATTCCAAAGGCAACCGAAAGAGCTTTCGCTCGGCGGCCCCTTATGGCCTGGCCTTTCTTCAAGGCTCATGGACATTGATTGCCTGGTGCGACCTCCGGCAAGGCATTCGCCATTTTCGGTTGTCCCGCATGAAGGATCTGACGATCCTTGAGGAGCGCTTTGAGATGCCGCCGGATTTTCATTTGGAGAATTATCGGCCACCGGATGACCGCAATCTGCTGGTTCGGATTCTGGCAATTCATGGCATCGCGGATCGAGTGAAGGAAGCCGGCAACTATTATATCGAGACTTTAGAGGAATGCGAGGAAGGATTGCTTGTGAGCTTTCGCGTCCGCCGTCCGGAGGAGATCCTGCATTGGGTTCTCGGCTGGGGATCGGATGTCGTTGTGCTTGAGCCGCAATCCTTCCGTGACCGAATCCGCGACGAAGCGGAGAAGATGTTTAAACGCTACTGACATGACGTTGTCAGTAGCGTTTTTGTATATTCGGTACAAAAGATGAAGGAGCTGTTGATATGAATACAAAGGAAGCATTGCAGCGTTTTGAAGAGACGGTGAAGGTTTATGTACAGGAACTGGATGGATTCAGCGTGGAGCAATTAAGATATAAGCCGGCGGAGGACGAGTGGTCGATCGGGCAAATGTACCAGCACTTGATTCAATCCGCGCTGTACATGCATCTGAGGAACATCGACCAGTGCTTGAACATGAATGGAGATGCGGCAGCTTCTCCGGCCGGAAAAACGGAAGTGGGAGCGGCGATATTCGAGCAGGGCAGTTTCCCGCCCATCCGCATTCAGGTTCCGCCGTCTCCGCACTACACGCCGGAACAGCCCGCAGACAAGGAGCAGCTGATTCAAGGCTTGAACGCCGTCCTCCATCGGGTGAAAGAAACCGAACCGAAGCTTGGTGAGGCATCCCTGCAGCATACCGTCCCCCATCCGAGGTTCGGAGGATTGCATGCCCAAGAGTGGTTTTTACTCATTGAGATGCATTATCGTCATCATATTCGACAGCTGAATCGGTTGAAACAGGCGTTAGAGCAGCGGGTATGACGAGATATCGGCAATATCGGTTTTCTTGCAAGAAGATTGTTTGAGACACGCTCGGTCCGGGTACTGGTACACGAGTGAACAACGAGTCGAAAGGAGCGGATGACCGTGGAAGTACATGTCAGATCATTTTTCGTGAATGATGATGGAGAGGTTCCCAACAATCCCGACCTGCCCGTCATTGTGTACAATGGGGTATTCGCGGATGACCCGAGCGGGTTGGAGGCAGCCTTTAACCGGCATCGCTGGAGCGGCAGCTGGTCAGGCGGCGTATACGATTACCATCATTATCACAGCAATACGCACGAAGTCCTGGGCGTGCGGTCCGGAAGCGCGACCGTCCTTGTGGGCGGGGATGCAGGGGAGCGGTTGGAGCTTGCTACAGGTGACGTGATCGTCTTGCCGGCGGGTACTGCACATATGAAGCTTACCAGTACGCCCGACTTCGAAGTGATTGGTGCCTATCCCGAAGGGAATACGCCGAACATGAGGGAGCGGAACCCGACGGATCGGGCCCAGGCGATCAACGAAATCCAAAGCGTGCCTGTACCGGATACGGATCCTGTCTTTGGAGAGGAAGGGCCTCTGCTGCATAAGTGGGTGAAATAACCTAAGCATGCGACATTATTAGAAACGAAAAGACTCCCGCTTGCCGCAAGCAGACGGGAGTCTTTCTGCGCGTTACAAAACAGCATGTTAGCCTCATGCCGGTTCACGCACGACCTCTGCAATGCTTCCTGCTCCACCCTCTGCTCAAAGTCCTGTGCGGTTCAACCCTTTTTGGAAATTGTAATGCACCCGTGCCCATGCTATCGTAAAGGATAGAAGGTCAAGTTGCAGTCAGTCTTCTCATTATTGCTACCGGAGGTGCAGTTTATGAAAGCGTTGTTTATTGGAGGAACCGGAACGATCAGCACGGCGATTACGAAGCAGCTGCTGGAACAAGGTTGCGAGTTATACTTGCTCAATCGAGGGAACCGAAACGACACGTTGCCCGAGGGCGCACATATTTTGCAAGCCGATATTCATGACGAAGACCAAGTAGCGAAACTGATTGAGCATCTCGATTTTGATGTTGTAGCCGACTTTATTGCATTCGAGCCCGCCCATCTGGAGAGGGATTACCGCCTATTTGCAGGAAAAACCAAACAGTTCATCTTTATCAGCTCGGCTTCAGCCTATCAAACGCCCCTATCCGATTATCGCATTACGGAAGGGACGCCTTTATCCAATCCATACTGGGCGTATTCCCGAAACAAAATAGCATGCGAAGATTATCTGATGAATCAGTATCGGGAGCATGGCTTCCCGGTGACCATTGTAAGGCCAAGCCATACGTACGATGAGCGGTCCATTCCGCTCGGCGTGCACGGCAGCCAGGGAAGCTGGCAGGTCGTGAAGCGCATGCTGGAGAATAAACCGGTCCTTATTCATGGAGACGGGACATCGCTGTGGACCCTGACGCATAACCGCGATTTTGCTAAAGGCTTCATCGGCCTGATGGGCAATATCCATGCCATCGGGGAGTCGGTGCATATTACCTCTGACGAGTCGCTCACCTGGAATCAAATCTATGAAATCATTGCGGATGCACTTGGCGTACAGCTGAATGCGGTGCATGTGTCTTCCGAGTTCCTGGATGCTACCAGCACGCAGGATTTCCGCGGCTCGTTACTGGGAGACAAAGCGAATACGGTGGTGTTCGATAACAGCAAGCTGAAGCGGCTGGTCCCTGAATTCGTGGCAACCATCCGTGCCGATCAAGGGATCAAGCAGACCGTGGACTATATTTTAGCCCACCCGGAACATCAGCGGGAGGACGCAGAGTTTGATGCGTGGTGCGATAAGGTCATCTCCGCGCTGGAAAAGGCCAAGTCGATCATTACGGGGTAAGGCTTAATCTTTCAGAGGCGGAAGTATTAGCGGACATCTGTTTCGAATATAGGGTATAGTTATTGTAAAACGAATGGAGAAACGAAACGATGTCTACTTTGCCGAATTGCCCGAAATGTAATTCAGAATATACGTATGAGGATGGGAACCTCCTGATTTGCCCCGAATGCGCTCATGAATGGACCCCGGGGTCCCAAGCGGAGCATGATGAAGATGCGAGGGTCATTAAAGACGCGAACGGAAATGTATTGGCCGACGGCGATTCCGTAACGGTAATCAAAGATCTTAAAGTAAAAGGCAGCTCATCCGTATTAAAAATAGGCACGAAAGTGAAAAATATACGTTTGGTCGACGGCGACCACGATATCGATTGCAAGATCGAAGGATTCGGGGCCATGAAATTGAAATCGGAATTCGTTAAAAAGAGTTAAGATGTGTTAGCACGGTTCCATCATGAATAGCAGCAGCAAAAACCCTCCATCAAGGAGGGTTTTTCTCGTCTAACCAGGGCTTTTGCAGCCTATTGCGACAACAAATGAGGAGCAGTCTTGTGATGGCCTTATGGTACAATGACAGGATGGGCTTGCTTCGTATAGGAGCTCCCCGAATAGGTGAAGAAAGCAGGTGCAGCGTGGATATCATACTATTTGCGGTTATTATATTCGTGGCGTCGATTCTCCAGACCAGTACCGGTTTTGGGTTCTCCATCCTGGCTACGCCGTTTCTGCTGTTGTTGTTCCGGCCCGCCGAGGCCATTCAGATTAATCTGATTTTATCGCTTGTCATATCGGCTGCCCTGGTTGCCAAAATCCGCAAAGACATCGACTACGGCATCCTTAAACGATTGGTGATCGGAAGCGCGGCAGGTCTCCCTCTGGGCATCGTTGTTTTTTCGCTCATCGATATCGGCTATCTGAAGCTGGGCGTCAGTCTGATCATATTGGCCCTGACCGTCATGCTGATGCTGAAGTTTAGAATAAACCAAAGCCGCGGCAGGGACTTGGCGGTGGGAGGACTCTCAGGCTCTCTAACGACGAGCATCGGCATGCCGGGTCCGCCCCTGCTGTTATATTTTTCGGGCACCGATACGCAGAAGGCCAAACTGAGAGGGACGACCCTGGCCTTCTATTTGTTCATCTACTCCCTGAGTTTGATCATTCAGGTGATTGTGGCGGGAACGTCCAAGACGGTCTGGGTATCGAGCGGAATCGCGCTGCCGCTGGTATTCATCGGGCTGTTTATCGGACAACGTTTATTCAACGTCATCAACCAGCGCGTGTTTCAGATCTTTACCTATATCATTTTGATCTTTACCGGTGTGTATATGCTGATCGAAAGCTTGTAGCCATGCCAAAGAAGATGGCAGGATCATCATTTGGACTGCTCGAACAGCGTCTCGGCCAGCAAGGGAAACAGGTTATCAAAAGCATGCGTATTCCCGTCAAACACGTATCCTCCCGGATAAGCGGGATCCTGATCCCGGAATTGGAGCATGCTTTCATGCAGCTGCTGCGCCCATGGGAGGTCATTGGTTTGCAGCGCCAGAATGATGGCCAGACCGTAAACGGCAGGCGACTCGTAGTCCGCGTCCGGTTTGCGGCTTTCACGGGTGTAGCGGCCTGCCAGCCGCTGATGCTGGCGGAATTCTCCCTTCAGGAACGCTATAAGATCTGTCGGCGGATGATTCATCTCGGCGAGATGGACGCCAACGATCAATTGATCGATCAGATTGACCGATGCGTCGTACTCATATTGGCCGGAGCCGATGTGATAGGTTTTGGGATAGAAAACGCCGTCCGAAGGCATATGAGCGAGCAGGTTTTGATATCGTTCATAATCCTGGGAGGGTAGGATTCCGTTATCATGCATTTCGCGCAGTGCCGATAAGTCAACGTAGACCAGGCTTAACGCGGCGGCGGATTCATCCCGTGCAAAATCATGATAATCGACGAGGTAACCTTCGGTTTGAATCGCAAGGAGTGCAGACCCGATCCTTTTTGCCAATTGAAGGTATTCTTCCTCGCCCCAGCGATCGAACGCCTTCAGCAGGGCATCGAGGATTCGCAGATCATCGCCCAGCGCATTGGTTGTGACCTCGGATTGACCGTCCGGTCTGAGCTTCCATTGGATATAAGGCTCTTGCTCCTGATTAAGAAAATAGGTGGTAAGAAGCTGGACGCTGTCGTCGAACCGGGCTCGATTGCCGGATACCACGGCAGTCTGCATCCAAAGCCCGAGCGACTCGGATAACGCTTCCCGACCGGCAACGATGTCCGGATTCTCGGAAGCAGCGGGTTTAAGATAGGTGGCAATGGTACCGTTATCGTTTGTCATATGCTCTTCAATGAACGCTGCGGTCAAATCAGGATTCTCCTTGTTCTGGATGATCCAGCAGGCTATGAGGACGATGCCGCCAAGGGCAAGAACGACGATGATCGCAAGAATGGCTTTCTTGCGCGTTGAAATCCGGTTTGTCATAGGTTCACCTCGACGATACTATTTCGATATTCAACAGGTTAAAGCCTTCAAGGAAGACTGGGCGGCGGTGAACATAGCCCCCTGGCTGTAGGAACGGTTATACTTCACTAAAAAAGGCTGTACCTGATGTTGGAAGCTCCAAGCCATCTAAGGTACAGCCCTTCTCGTATAAGGAATAGCGATTATTGCAAACTGACGATGGTAAGTCCCTGATCCTGCAGGCTCTTAATGATTTTCGGTAACGCATCCACGACCGCCTGGGATTCATGCAGGAGAATAATGGAGCCGGAAGCTTCGATGTGCTGGACATAATCCAGGATTTTGCCCTCGTCGCGGGTCAGCCAATCCTCGGGATCCCGGTTCCAGAGCACCACTTTATTGCCTTGCTGGCGGCTTAACGCCTCGGTCCGGTCATCAAAGGCACCGTAAGGCGGACGGAAGAGCACCAGCTTCTCATCGGTAATATGCTCAATGAGATCGGCCGCGCGGGTCAATTCCGCCTTTTGTTCTTCATAAGTAAGGCTTGGCATCTGGCTATGGGTCATCGAGTGGCTGCCGACGGAGTATCCGTTGGCATGGATGGCCTTGACGTAGTCCGGATGTTTTTTCACATTGGTGCCGACAAAGAAGAACGTCCCGCCAACCTCGTGTTTCTTCAAGACGTTCATGATATCCATGGAGTGCTTGGATGGCCCGTCATCGAACGTAAGGGCGACATACCCTTTAGGGATGCTGTAGGAGATGAAATCCTTAAGCTCCAGCTGTGGAACGGCAGCCGAAGTCTTGATCTCCTTCCTCGGTTTGCTATCCGCTTCCTTCTCCACGGAGGCGGCTACAGGTTTGGCGATCATCGCATTCCGGTTCTCGGCAAGCAATTGGATGACCGTTTCAACCTCCGCTGCGGCGGTTATCGCAGCTTCATGCCCGATATCACTCGGGTACGAGTAATTAAATGAACTTAGCAATACCACAAAAATCAAGCTCATTAAGGTTGCGCTTGCCAGCTTAAGCGGAAGCCGATGCCGCTTTCTTGCAGAGTGCGTGGTGTTTAGATTTCCATCGGTCTGTACCTCTTCGGCCAGACCCGGTTCGGATGGAGGCGCAGACAGGAAGGGCAGGGTAGATACAACGTCCAAATGCCGGATAGCCTTGATCGCCTCTAATTCGTTCCTGAAGTGAACGGAGCAAGCAAATGAAAATCGCTCGCCATGGTCACGATATGTACGCGTAATGGAGCCTATGTATTTGTGTTGGATGGCATCCCATGTTGTATGTAAAGATAACCGGTATTTGTGAACCCCGTCAAATTCCGATACGGTCGCTATATTCGCTATGGTTTCATGATCGGTTAACCACAACAGCTCCGCCGATTCCGATAAGGATAGCTTGATTCGCAGAGCAAAAGCCTCGGTATCCCTCTCGATCGCCAGCAGCTCAATGACTTTTCCATAGGAGTCAGACATGACGGCCCTCCTTTCTCTAGATGTTCATGCAGTGATTATGCTTATTCCGATGGTGTGTTGGGAGCCGATGTTTTTGGTGAGAAGGAGAAGGACATCTTCTCGGTAAAATCATTGATGGTCTGCATCAATTTGGCTTTATCGTCCAGAATGTTCTGGTACTGCTCCGCATACTTCTGGTTTGCAATCTCCAGCTCGCGCACCTTCTCTTCAAGCGCGTTGATCTTGAGCATGCTCTGATATTGGGTGTTGTTAGACTCTTCGTAGAGCTTGTTGTACTTGGCGGTTTCGGTCTCCAGCTGGTTGGAGAGCTTCTCGTACGCCAGGTTCGATGTCAGCTGGTATTCCTTGTAATCCTCCAACAGCTGGTCGTAACTCATCTGTTTGTTGGTCAGCACGTTCTCGAGCTCGCGGATTTCCTTGTTCTTCTCCTGGACCAGCTGATCGCGCTTGATCTGTTCGTGCTTATACCGGTTGATCGTCTCGTTGGCGGTAAATAGCTGATCCTCCAGGCCCTTGTTCTTATAGGACAGCAATTGCCGCTCCTTCAGCATGTTCTCGATCGAAACGATGACGTCGAGGCCGATTTTGTCCTGGTTGTCCTTGGAGAAAAGATGCTTGCTGCTCTCCGCGGCGGGAAGTTCAGGCTCCGCGGAATATGCCGGCTCTTCTTCGACGGTTACGGCAATTTCCTGGTGTTCGGCACTGTTCTTCTCGGGTTGGTTCTGGTTCGAGCGGGCATTCTTAAACCAGGCCATTCCCTTTTTTTCTGTTTCCCTGGCCAAAATATCAACTCCTATATATTTCAATGAATGCAGCATGAATTTAGGATAAAAGACCCTATTAATAGTCATCGGTAAAAACACCCTAAAAACTTTGCCCTTTGACCCTATGAAAATAAAAAAAAGCCCCGCAAGCGAGAGGGGTCTTTTTAGAGGGCGGATCTTCCGGTTTATGCGGCCTTTCGACCCGCCTATATTCATGAATTGAAACGAACGCGATGCTTCGACTTATTCCGTCTTCTTTATGGTCAGCTCCGGGGCGATAACGTCGACCCGGTTCGTCCAAATCCCGCCGCTGTAGTCGTCCGGCAGCCTTTCCAAATCCGCTACGGAGTCAAAGCCCTCCGACCAGCCGCCGTCCCCGGCCACGAGGATGACCCGCGTATTGATGCTGTCCATCCGGTTTAGGAATTTATCCGGCCATCCCCATAAATAACGGGCATATTTCTCTGGTATATGGAGCTGGGTGTTGCGGCAAACCGATGGAAGGTAGCCGCTCCAGCCGGCCCCGGCGTAGGATACGAGACAGCTTTTGAGCGTATCCCTGGACATGACGCGCAGCGAGGGGAGCTGCGATTTTAACGTGCGGATCGGCTGGTCGTCCCCGTAAACGGTCAGTTGGCTGAGACGCTTCACCGGCAGACCGGACAGATAATCGGCCAATTGTTTTCCCTCTTCAGGGTCCGTGCTTTTGATGTGGATCAGAAACGCGCCGTCCGGGAATGCCTCCAACACCTCGCCTAACGACGGAATCAGCCCGACTCCCTTTCCCCGAAAAGGATAAGTCGCTCCCTGGTCGGCCGTGTAGCCGTACCCGATGTCTATGTTTTTCAGCTCGTCCATGGTATAATCCTTGACCGAGCCCTCCACGTTGGTGCGGCATTCCAGCGTCCAGTCATGGAACACGGCGAACTGGCCGTCCTTGGTCGGTTTGATATCCAGCTCCACAATATCGGCGCCTGCCTCGAAGGCGGCTTTCATGGACGGAATAGTGTTCTCCAGGTATGCGTGCTCCGGCACATAAATGCGGGAGGCGGTACACGTGTCGGCTTCAATGCCTTCCATCGTGAAGGTCTGCCCAAGCCCGCGATGTGCCAGCAGAAGCGGCTCGCCGTCACGGTCTTTGGTGAACAGGGATGAATTGTTAACGAACAAAAACACGAGCAACACAACAAAAAACAGTATGATTTTCTTCCATCTTAGTTTTCGCATGATCCAATCCCCCAAAATCGTATACAATATGCAATAGTAGATTTATATTTTTCTCTTTCTCTAAACGAAGTTCTCTATTTATATCCTTCTTTATTCAATCTTAGTGATTTTGGGCGCATACTCAATGGCTGGAACATAACAATTGCATAATAACGAACTAACAAATACGAATGAGCGAGTATATGGGAACAGGAGGGAGCATGATGGACAAATCCTCCTTTTTGATGGTGGAGCGGGGAAATCCCTACGAACGCGGGGACGTTATAGCTTTGACCAAACCGATCACGGTGCTTGGCCGCAAGGGCCAGCATTTTGATCCGGATATCGCGTTTGACAATATTTTTGTGTCCCGGCGGCATGCGGCGCTGCTGCATCGAAACGGGAAGTTCAGCATCAAGGATCTGAACAGCAAGCATGGCACCTTCGTTAATCAGGCACGGCTGGCTCCCCATGATGAAATACCCCTTCAGCATGGAGATACCATCGTGCTTGCAGGAGATCTGATCGTGCTGTCCTTCTCCATCCTCAGCATGGATGAGACGATGGACATTACCCCGCTGATCAAGCAACTGGCGGCGGTTGAGGGCTCCGGCGGGCTTAAGCTGAATCCTTTCAAGCAGGAGCTGGTATACGGCGAGGACGTATACGTTTTTTCGGAAAAAGAGTACAAGTGCATGGAGCTGCTCGTCAATCACCAAGGACAGTTCGTGTCCAAGGAGCAGCTCAAGGCATACGTTTGGCCCGAGCGAAGCTACGGGACGGACGAAGTGCCCGATGTGAGCTCGGAGGAGCTGAATGCGCTGATCTACCGGGTCCGCAAGAAGACGAGGGATATTTTGGCCATTGAGAGCATCCGGGGAAAAGGCTATATTTTGCAGTCGACGGCTGAATGACGATCGCAAAAACAAAAACGCAATGAAATCTAAGGAACCATGCAAACGGCAAGCCCTTCCTCCATGCAGGAAGGGCTTGCTTGCATGAACAGGACAAATTCGATGGCGGTGAGAGGGAAATGGCAGGCCCCAGCGAACTGTTATAGCATGGAAGTTTCGAATGAAACGACAATCGAAGGGGATGTGCAGAGCAGATGAATATGGAGCACGTGCAGCAAAACGGCATTGCCGTTAACCAGCTAGGTTATCGGGGCCGGGACGCCAAGATTGCCGTCATTGCCGGTCAGGGCGGACGGTTTCGCATCGTCAATGCGCGAAACGGCGAGGTCGTATGGCAGGGGCAGACGGCGCCTGCCATAGAGGATGCGTCCAGCGGGCAGACGGTAAGCAGAGGGGATTTTACGGCATGGGAAGCACCCGGTACCTATCGAATCGAGACGGAGGCTGGGCAGTCGTCGGTACCTTTTGTCATTGCCGACGATGTATATGAGGATGCCCACCGAGCAATATTGAAAGCGTTTTATTATTTCCGGTGCGGGACGGCTTTGGATGAGCCGCATGCGGGGCCTTGGAAACATGAAGCCTGCCATCTCACGCAGGCCATCGTTCATGGACATGAATCGCGGCGGGTGGATGCTTGCGGAGGATGGCATGATGCCGGGGATTATGGCAAGTACGTCGTGCCTGGCGCCAAAGCCGCCGCCGACTTGCTGCTGGCCTTCGAGCTGTACCCCGAAGCGTTTGCCCAGCCGCTGCCGCTGCCGGAAAGCGACGGCCGCATGCCGGATGTGCTGCATGAATGCCGGTATGAGCTGGACTGGCTGCAGCGCATGCAGGATGAGGAATCGGGGGGGCGTGTTCCATAAGCTCACGACGCGGCAGTTTCCGGCGGGAGACGTCATGCCGGAGGACGATACGGCCCCGCTGTACTTGTCGCCGATCTCGGCAACGGCAACCGGCTGTTTTGCTGGTATCATGGCCATGTCGGCACGGATCTATTCTCCCTATGATGAAGCCTTCGCCGCGAGCTGCCTGAAGGCAGCGGTTCGGGCTTGGGCATGGCTGGAGGAGCATCCCGACGAGCCGGGCTTCCGCAATCCGGCTGATATTGCTACAGGCGAATATGGCGACGGCCAGGATGCGGACGAACGGTACTGGGCAGCGGCAGAGTTATACCGTACAACGGGGGAGACGCCATATCATGAGGCTTTCCAAGCTTTAGCCATGCAGGACTCTTTCGGAAAGTACGAGCTGGGATGGGCGGACATGGGCGGTTACGGGACGTTTGCCTATCTGATGTCGGAGCAGGAAGAAGAGCCCGAGCTGGCGCAAGAATTGATGGCGGGCCTGCTGCGGCGTGCGGGTGAGCTTGCTGCTGTCAGCGATCGGGACGGCTATGGCCTCTCGCTTCTGCCGGATCAATATATCTGGGGCAGCAATATGCTGGTCATGAACCACGCGATGCTCCTGTTGGTGGCGGGAAGACTGTCGGGGTCCGAGGACTTTGAGCGGCATGTGCACGAGCATGTGCACTATGTATTCGGGGCGAACGTGATGGGGACAAGTTATGTTACCGGATATGGGGCGAGGCCGATCCGGCATCCCCATCACCGTCCTTCCGAAGGCGACGACGTGGAGGAGCCGGTTCCGGGCCTCGTCTCCGGCGGTCCGAACAAGGGGCTTCACGACGATTATGCGCGTGAGCACTTGGCCGGCAGGGCGCCCGCAGCCTCTTTTGCCGATGTGATGGAGAGCTATTCCACCAATGAGGTGGCTATTTATTGGAACTCGCCGGCCGTGTTCGTACTTTCTCATTTTGTATAGAAAGAGCATTACATAGAAAAAGAAACGCCGAGAGATTCTTGACGTTTCTTTTTTTGTAATGGACTGAGGATTCTTCCATCTCCAAAGAGTCGAGTAAAGCATGGGCTTAATTTATCGTGATCGCTCGGTGAGGCTTGCTGTAATGGCTTGTTCCGCCCCCGCCAACCAGAACTTTTCCTCCTCTTCTAAACACCAGCAGCTTGGTTAGTCCGCCTGCCAGCAGCACCTCGACTTTGGCATGGTTCGAAGTAGCGATATAAACGACATAACCGCTTTTCGAAAGCACGGTTCTCCAGTTGCCGTCAAACTCCGATCTCAAGACGCGGTTGGAGTAAACTTGATTTTCCATTCGATCCGATTGCGTTGTTCTCATGGTGTACGCTCCCTCCATTCATGGCCAACGTGGGAAATGACCGTGCTGTCGCTGCATCATTTCCTATCTATTCTATGCAGCTGCAGATGATAGGTTTGGATGCTAGCCTCTTAATTTCCCCTTCACCAGCGGATGAAGCACCGTGGCAGCAATGCCGCAGACGATGCCGACGACGGTACCGGTCACGATGCTGCTGATGAAGGCGAAGGTTCTGGTCAAAAAGCTGTTGGCTGCTGCAGGGAGGTCGGCCAGGTTGCCCCCTAGAGCCGGCGGCGTTTCGAAGGCCATATTCCATAACAGCTGATGCGTGATGCCAAGAAACAGCCCATAGACGGCTCCGACGGCCATTAAGGGCAGAAAAGGGTGTTGAACGTGATGCCGCTTGCGGAGTACATAGAGTATCCAGACGATCGGGGGAATGAAGACAAGCAGCCGATTGATGATCCCGTGGGGATCGACCCATTGCAAATCGTGGGCAATGACGCGGGGAACGCCGAGCAATGCCAGAAGTATGATTGAGAGCATCGGCAAGCCGTTGTTATTTCTTCTTTGTATGTTCATCTCGCAATTTACCTCCGTAACCTTGAATTTTAGATTCCCGATGTTAGCCGAGATGGTTTTAGTTTACCGAAGGCATGTTGTGAACTTATGACGAGGGTATACGCAATCCGTGAAATTACGCCGCTTCGGCTTGAAACTTGGAATATACAGGATCAAGGAGCGGGCTTGTTCTACGAATGAAACCGCGTCAGGACTGCATTTTCATAATGATGACATGATCCATTTAAAATTTGTCAACAATATTCTTGACGAAACCCGCTTTTCCTTTCGTTGAGCCTTTTGCCGGGCTGACTTAACATAGAGGTGTCAGATGAAAGCAACACTACAACATTCAGCTTTATTTTCAAATATGACTAGGAGGTCAGTACGATGTCCAACGAGACAAATACAAACGCTTCCAAAGGCATTCGCGTAAGGGTTCAGCAGCTCGGCCGGCTCCTTAGCGGCATGGTGATGCCGAATATCGGCGCGTTTATCGCTTGGGGCCTGATTACGGCTCTGTTCATCCCGACCGGCTGGTTCCCGAACGAGAAGTTGGGAGCTCTGGTTGACCCGATGATCAAGTATCTGCTTCCGCTCTTGATCGGTTATACGGGCGGACAGATGATCCACGGCAAACGAGGTGCGGTTATCGGTGCGGTTGCCACGGTCGGCGTTATCGTCGGTGCAAGTATTCCGATGTTCCTTGGCGCCATGATTGTCGGCCCTCTGGCTGCATGGGTATTAAAGCAGTTCGACAAGCTGATCGACGGCAAAATCAAATCCGGCTTCGAGATGCTGGTGAACAACTTCTCGCTGGGGATTATCGGCGGTGCGCTGACGCTGCTGGCCTACACCGGAATTGGTCCCCTTGTGCAGGGCATTACCAAAGTTCTTTCAGCCGGCGTTGACGTACTGGTCGATGCCAACCTTCTGCCGCTGGTCAACATTATCATTGAACCGGCGAAGGTATTATTCCTCAACAATGCGATTAACCACGGGATTTTCAGTCCTCTCGCTACAGAGGAATCGGCTCGGATCGGCCAATCCGTCCTGTATATGCTGGAATCCAATCCGGGACCCGGGCTGGGCATTCTTCTCGCCTTTTGGTTCTTTGGACGCGGTTCTGCCAGATCCTCCGCGCCGGGGGCGGTTGTGATTCACTTCCTGGGCGGTATCCATGAGATCTACTTCCCTTATATTTTGATGAAGCCGGTCCTCATCCTGGCCGCTATTGCGGGCGGCGTGGCCGGAACCTTCACCTTCCAGATTCTTGGAGCGGGACTCGTGGGACCTGCGTCGCCAGGCAGTATCCTTGCTTATTTCGCCATGGCGCCTAAGGGCGGCCTGGTTCCGGTGCTGGCCGGTGTCCTTGCTGCAACGGTCGTTTCCTTCGTGATTGCGGCATTGCTGCTCAAAACGGGTAAACAAACAGAAGAAGAGCCGAATTTGGAAGAAGCATCCGCCAAGATGAAAGAAATGAAAACCGGCGGCATGAACGACCAAGTTGCCCCAGCTTCTGCGGCTGTGGCTAATCTGGACAAAGACAACGTGAACAAAATCGTGTTCGCTTGCGATGCCGGCATGGGTTCCAGCGCGATGGGCGCCTCGGTATTGCGTAAGAAACTTCAGCAAGCAGGCGTCAACATTACCGTTGTGAACTCGGCGGTAAGCGAAATACCGGATGACGCGGATATCGTCATTACCCAGAAGACTCTCACCGAGCGGGCCATCGCCAAGAATCCGAATGCCGAGCATATCTCGATCGACAACTTCCTGAAGAGTCCGAGATATGACGAGCTGGTGGAACGACTCAAAGACTAACATAAGCTTGAACCATATGACACGCTGGCGTATTTACGCCGGCGTTGTCTCCATTTCATGAAGAAGGGAGCCATGGATCTGGGACACATTACTGCCCGCCAGCGACAAATCCTTCTGCTCCTCATGAGCAGGACCGATGGCATGACGGCTGCAGAAATAGCCGCTGACGTTGGGGTCAGCGTCAGGACGGTTCACCGGGAAATGGAGGAGATCGAGAAGGACCTGCAAGGTACGGGCGTTGTGCTTCTCAAAAAGTCGGGAACGGGCATCCGGCTGGAAGAAGAGAAGCCCGAGGGGTTGTCCCTGCTGCGACGATCCCTGCTTGCGGGGAAGCCGGCCGATTATTCCGTGGAAGAACGCAAAATCCTCATGCTGTGCGCTTTGCTTGAGGCGGATGAGCCTATCAAATTGTTTGCTTTGGCCCATAGTTTGAAGGTTACCGTTCCGACTGTGAGCAATGATCTGGATGAACTGGAGCCGTGGATGAAGCGGTTTAACCTGAAACTCATACGGCGCCGGGGCTACGGCATCGAAATCGACGGCGCGGAAGGCGTAAGGCGAAGGGCGATTGGCAGGCTCGCCGAGGAATATCTGGATTATTCCGATCTTGTCGGTGACGGATACAGCGACACGCGGGAACCGGTGACGGCCCGGCTGCTGTCCATGATCGATAAACCGGCTTTGCTGGATGTAGAGAAAACCTTGTGGGATATGAATTGGGATTGGACGGAGGATCTTAGCGAGAGTGCCTACACTTCGACGCTGATCGCGTTATCGGTTTCCGTAAACAGGATCAAGCGGGGACGGGGCATGGAAGCTGCCGATATCGCCGGGTACCCTCCTTCCCCTGTTTCCGTCGAGGAGGCGGGAGATTTTGTGGGTCGCCTCGGCGAGACACTGGAAATGAATTTCCGCGAATCTGAAATGATCTATATCGCCCAATTGTTTGAGGCGGCGAAGAACATGTCCGAGGTCAGCGAACTGGTTCATGCGGACGTGGAAATGGTGGAGATCGCCCATCGCCTGATCGAACGGGTTCAGGGGCGCACCGGCATTCCGTTCCAGGAGGACCGCACGCTGCGGGCAGGTCTGGTGGAGCACATCGGGGCTGCACTGAAACGGATTCGGGAAGGGACCCGGATCCGAAACCCGCTGCTCAGTCCGATTCGGAAGGATTATGAGGAATTGTTCGGGATCGTCCGGCGCTCGGTCGACGAGCTGAAGCTGGATTTAAGCATCCCGGATGAAGAAATCGGGTTTCTGGTTATGCATTTCGGAGCATCGAGCGAACGGCTGAACCAGCCGGAACACCATCTGAAGGCCATCCTGGTATGCTCCAGCGGACTCAGCTCCTCAAGGCTTCTCGGGACAAGGCTGAATAAGGAGATGCCGCAGATCGAGGTGCTCGGCAACGTATCGTGGTATGAAGCGGCGCGGATCCCGAAGGAGCAATATGATCTCATCATATCGACCATTGATCTGCCGCTGCCGAAGGATCGATATGTAAGACTAAGCCCGCTGCTGACGGCGGATGATAAAGAGGCGCTGCTTCGATTCATCCAGAGCACATCCTTCGAACCGGCCAGCAGCAGGGCTGCCGTCAGCCGAATCGAGGAAGATCGTAAAGCTGCATCTTTCGAGCGGCTCCGCATGCAGGCCGCCCTGATGAACGAAATCGTATCGCTTCTGGACGGCTTCCATGTCTACCATCTGGATAATCTTCAGAATGATTTGCAGGGCACTTTGAACGAGGCTTTGGTTAAGGTATATGAGCAAGGGGCTCTCCGTGATGCGGAGATGGTGAAGGAGCGCCTGCTTGAACGCGAAAGGATGGGTACCCAGCTTATTCCCGACACGACGCTGGCTTTATTCCATACGCGAAGCCGCTATATCACCTGGCCTTCGCTGTCCCTGTTCAGGCTGGCGCATCAAGCGCCGCTTGAGGATGGGGCCCAGGCGGGCGTCATTCTGCTGATGCTGGCACCGAAGCAGCTTCCGAAGGAGAGTCTGGAGGTGCTCAGCGAAATCAGCGCCATGCTGCTTCGCTCCGAGCTGATCGAGCTGATGGAGCGGGGCGGCGAGGAAGAGATTCGATCCTATTTGGCGGAAGAGCTGCAGCATTTTTTCAATCACAGACCATAGAAAGAGGGAGACTAACATGAATAACATACTGTCCAAAGATAAAGTCGTACTGAACGCAAAGGCTGACAGCAAGAGCGAAGCCATCCGCATGGCCGGGAATCTGCTTGTGCAGGCAGGCCATGTATCGGCCGATTACGTGGATAAAATGCTGGAACGCGAAGAAATTGCGTCCACTTACATGGGCGGGGGACTTGCGATTCCCCATGGCACGAAAGAAGCGAAAGGCATGGTCATCTCCACGGGATTGTCGATCGTCCGCTTCCCGGAAGGCGTGGATTTTGGCGGAGACGAGCCGGCGTTCATCGTCATTGGCATCGCGGCTGCCGGCGGCGACCATATGGAGATTCTGACGAATGTGGCCATGATTTTCACGGATGACGAGAGCATCGAGAAGGTCATGAATGCTTCCAGCGAGGAGGAGATTCTGGCCATCTTCGAGGGAGGAATGGGCGCATGAAGGCAGTCCATTTCGGAGCGGGCAACATCGGACGCGGTTTTATAGGGCTCTTGTTGTCGCAGGCCGGTTATGAGGTTTGTTTTGTCGACGTAAACGAAGAGCTGGTATCAGAGCTGAAGGCGCGCGGGGAGTATCCCGTAACCCTGGCCAGCGAAGGGCAGGAGACCACGGTGGTCAAAGGCATCACCGCTCTCAATAGCGCCTCGGAACCGGAAGCTGCCGCGCGTGCGGTAGCGGAAGCGGATCTCGTCACGACGGCGGTCGGCGTCAACATCTTGAAATTTATCGCCGGCACCATTGCCGAGGGGCTGAAGCTTCGGCTGCAAACGGACTCGGCATCGCCGCTTCATATTATTGCATGCGAGAACGCCATCGGCGGCAGCTCGCAGCTGAAAGAGCATGTCTATGGGAAGCTTGATGACGAGACGAAGCGTAAGGCTGACCGGCTCGTGGCTTTCCCGGATGCAGCCGTAGACCGGATCGTGCCGCTGCAGCAGCATGAGGACCGTCTGAAAGTCGTGGTGGAGCCGTTCTATGAGTGGGCTGTGGATCGCTCGCAGATGTTTGAGGATTATGTCTCCGTTGAAGGCATTCACTACGTGGACCGCCTGGAGCCGTACATTGAACGCAAGCTGTTCACGGTGAATACCGGACACTGCTCGGCTGCGTATGTAGGCTTTCTGAAAGGCTATGAAACGATCCAGGACGCCATGAAGGACGAGGCGGTGGCAGGCCATGTCCGCGCGGTGCTCGAGGAAACGGGAGCTGCGCTCATACACAAGCACGCCTTCGATCCTTCCGAGCACCAAGCATATATTGACACGATCCTGGAGCGGTTCCGCAATCCCGCGCTGACCGACGAGGTGTCCCGCGTTGGCCGCTCCCCAATCCGGAAGCTGTCCCCGGGCGATCGCCTGGTGTCGCCGGCCATGCTGGCTTTCGAGAGCGGACTCGCATATAAGAGCCTGGCGAAATCCATGGCGGCGGCCCTGCTGTTCGATGTTCCGGAAGATCCGGAAAGCGTTGAGCTCCAAGCCTCCGTTCGGGATATTGGCGTAAGCGACACGGCTTCCCAATATACCGGCATTGCCGGAGAGCATCCCATCATGGGTGAAGTAATGGAGCAGTATGAGGTCTTGAAGGCCGAGCTCGAAGCGAATGCATAATCACTGGAAATATAATGATAAGCCCCTGATCCTCCTCGCGGAGATATCAGGGGCTTTATGCATAGCGGGCAGTGCCACATGCTTCAGAATGTGTTCGCTTCGTTGGCGCTGATCGGTTGAAACTATCATTAGGTATTAAATACCAAATATTCCATCCATAATATTTCAGAAAATTTTCGCTTATTTTCGAAATAAAGAGTACACTAGAAGTAAGAAACTACAAAATGGATGTGATGAGCATGGCAGAAGAATTGATCTTGACCCAGGAGGGCTATGACAAACTCCAGGAGGAACTTGACGATCTCAAGTATGTAAAACGCAAAGAATTAGCGGAACGGATCAAGCTCGCGATCAGCTATGGTGACTTGAAGGAGAACAGCGAGTACCACTCAGCCAAGAACGACCAGGCATTTATGGAAACGCGCATCATCATCCTGGAAAAAACGCTTAACAGCGCCCGGATCGTCGACGCTAAGGATGTAAGCTCGACCACGGTCAACGTCGGTTCGAACGTCGTCTTGAACGACATCGAATTTGGCGAGAAGCTTGAATATCAGGTGGTAGGCCCCGCTGAAGCCGACGTATCCAATAACAAAGTCTCCTATGAAAGCCCGCTCGGCAAAGCGCTGATGGGCAAAGCGGTAGGCGACCAGGTCCATGTGGAAGCGCCCATGGGCATCGTGAAATACGAATTGCTGGAGATCAAGGCGCTGTAATCGCCGATGGATCAACGAATATATAGATGCAAAAGGCGTAACCGGGTGCCACATGTCCGGTTACGCCTTTCTTATGCTCGTCCCGGTTAAGGGATCGGCTTTTCATGCCTGTTGGAGCCCTTTAAGCATTAGCCATCACGGCCTTGCGCTCATACATATAGCAGGCTGCTCCCAGAATGAAGGCGAGCCCTACCAATCCGGCGCCCACCCAAGGCAGGGCCGTTAAGCTTAAATGCGTAATGACCAATCCCCCGATAAAAGCGCCCGCCGCATTTCCGAGATTGCCCGCGGAATGGGTTGCTGTGGAGGCCAGTGCAGGAGCAGATTGGGCCAGACTCATCACGCGCACCTGCATTCCCGGCATAACGGCGAAAGAGGCGGCTCCCCACAGCACGATGGTCAGCACAGCCGTGACCGGGTGATGGATGGTCGCCGTGAGGATGGTCAGAATGACGGCCGTCGCAAAGTAAACGCCCAGGATGGAGGGCAGCAGCTTCCAGTCCGCCAGCCTGCCGCCTACGATGTTGCCGACGGTCACGCCGATACCGAACAGGATCAGAATCCAGGTGACGCTGGGTTCCGCAAAGCCCGTGATCTCAATCAGCAGGGGCGCGATATAAGTGAAGACGGCGAACAGGCCGGCATTGCCAAGCGCTCCAATCAACAGGAAGAGAAGAAGTTGGGGTCTAATGATGGCCGTGATCTGCTGAACGATGCTTGTCGCTTGCTCCTGCCGTATCTTCGGTATGAAGATCAGGATGCCGATCAAGGCCAACACGCCCATGACGGCAATCGCGCCGAATGAAGCGCGCCAGCCCATCGTTTGGCCGATGAAGGTACCGATCGGAACCCCGATGATGTTGGCTATCGTTAATCCGGCCATCATGATGGACACCGCTCCGGCACGCTTGTCCGGCCGCACCAGATTGGATGCGATGACAGCGCCCACGCCAAAGAAGGTCCCGTGCGTCAGCGCGGTCAACATCCGTGCGCCCATCAGAACGGCATAGTTCGGAGCGAAGACCGAGATGCCGTTGCCCAGGATGAACAGGCCCATGAGCAGCAGTAACAGCTTTTTCTGCGGAATTTGGTTAGTAAGGACGGTCAGAATAGGGGCTCCTACGGCTACCCCGAGGGCATACATCGTAATCAGCTGCCCGGCAGACGCGATGCTGACATTCAGATCATCGGCCACATTGGGGAGAATCCCCATAATGACAAACTCCGTCATGCCTATGGCAAATGCACCCACGGTGAGAGACAGTATAGAGATGGGAAAGGGTTCTTTGCCGCTTTGTTTCCCAGTGGCGTGTTGCGAAATATCCATGGTGTTCAAGTCAACCTTTCTGCTCTGTATGTTAAAGATATAATCCCAATCTCCATTATCGGTTTTAAAGAGGGACTGTTACATATTATTTAACGTAGCTGGCTGATAATCAAGAACTTTATTTTTGGGAAACATGGGCACCCTGTTAAGGCAGACTCTCCATGAACAGGAGAGCTTGTCCGTCACGTAAGAGCTGAAGAGCGCCCTTGTGGGCACTCTTCCCGTAAGCAGGCGCTAATGAGGTGGCCTATGGGAGCGGATTGATCCATTCCTCTTGATATAAGAGCATCAGAAACAGGTGAACGACTCGATACTTCTTAAGTCGAGCCCTGAATATACCCACATCCATCCCGTCCATCGGAAGCCGGCAACCGAGGTGCGGCCAACAAAAGTCGGGTAAAACCAGAAGCCGGGTCCACGTGTCGGCCAAATATAGGTATTTCTGAACAAACAGCCCCTAATCGCTCCTGGATCAACTGCGAAGGTACTGGCCATAGGCTGTTGGGGGACAGATGTTGGAGGCGGGGATGAGGGCCCTTGCATCGGTCCCTGGGGTCCTTGCGGCGGCATAAATGCCATAATGGATTCACTCCTTAATCGGGTTATTAGGTTTGAAGTGCGCGGGAGGCTTGCCGAGTAACAATGTAAGCCCTTCTTCTAGATGTAAAGCAAGGTGATGACAAGCAGTTCGAAGAGGACAAGTGGCAGGATGACATTGTTATAGTAACTGGGACCGAAGCCGCGCTGGTTTCCGTATCCGGGCATGCTCAAGTACAGAATCCCTTTTTCGCAATGCATAATAGTCCCTTCGAAAACATCGCCGTCAAGCGTTTCGACGCGAACTAGCTGATTCGCATGCCGTTTGCATAGTTGGTGGATATGATCGCGTACCGATTTGATGTTGTGCTTCATGCTGGGTTCGGCTTGATATAAGGTTTGTTCCTGGTGTCCGGGATATTGAATGCTCATATGGAAAAGACCCCCATCGTGAATTAGTCATACATAGTCCCATCCTATGCGAACGCCCAGAGAGGGGTGATAAGGGCTGCGGAATTTTCTGCATGGGCAAATAAGCCGATCAGTGATACGATTTAGATCAATACATGAATAGAGGAAGTGAACGTTAGTCGTGATCGATATAACCATCCCCAAGCCGGACGTCACCATAACCAAGCAGGATGCTCCGGAACTGAGCCATATTTACGGATTTACGGATTTCCACCTGATTCCGAGAGACCGGGGCGGGATTTTCATGTTCTACAACAGCAAGGAGGAGCTTCTATTCGTTGGCAAAGCTAGAAAGCTGAGACCGCGGATCAAGAAGCATTTTGAAGATAGCGTCTCCCCGATCAAGGAGCATCGGAATGAGGTGACGAGCATCGAGGTTTGCGTCATTGAAGACGCCGTGCATAGAGAGATATATGAAACCTATATCATTAATGAATTCAAGGCCAAATACAATGTGGACAAGGTGTTCTTTCGATAAGGAATACGAACGGTAAAGCGAAGAGGAGCAATAAGCGAGGTCAGGTAAGGAGCCGCGTTTGTTGCTTTTTTTGCGCTGTGATAAAAATAAATTGAAAAAAAAATCTAAATATTCCTTTACAGGAATATTCCCTTTGTGGTATATTCGAAACAAGAAGAACGGCAGCAAAAAAGAAGCCGAAAAAAGAGGTGATGATGGTGACGGGAACAGAGAGAACAGACAATCACCGTAAACGCTATAACAGCGGGTCTGTACCAGTCATCACGACAAGATGGAACTGACCACATTTAACGCACTAGCCGAACCAAGCCGTTTTCGTATCGTGAATCTCCTGCAGAAGGGACCGCTTACGGTAGGGGAAATCGCCGAACGTCTCGACATTCGGCAGCCTCAAGCCTCGAAGCATTTGAAGGTGCTGCTGGATGCCGGACTGGTCGAGGTAAGGGCGGATGCGAACCGACGGAATTACATGCTGCGGTCGGAGCCGTTTCAGGAATTGGACCGTTGGCTCGATAATTACCGCCGCATATGGAACGAACGGTATGACAACTTGGATGATTACTTGGAGAAGCTGCAATCGGATATGAAGAAACAGGAGTAAGCACCATCTAATTCGAGGAGGAATATATAATGACAAGCAAAATGATTACACGGGTAGAAGGTCAAGTGATCGTACTGGAGCGCGTATTTAATGCACCAAGAGAGCTGGTATTCAAGGTGTTCTCTGATGGAGAGCATCTGAAGCAGTGGTGGGGGCCTCGCGGATGGGACGTAACCGTATCCGACATGGATTTCCGTCCCGGCGGCCAATGGCATTACTGCATGAAGTGCATGGATCAGAATCAAGGGGATTTCTACGGCATGGAATCCTGGGGCAAATCGGTCTACCAGGAAATTGAGGAGCCGGAGAAAATCGTCTACATCGACTATTTCTCGGATGCGGAAGGCAATATTGCGGAGGGCATGCCCGCAACCACGGTGACGATGACGTTTGAGGAAGTGGATGGAAAGACCAAGCTGGTCAATCGAGGGGTATATGAATCCGCTGAAGCGCTCCAAACGGTATTGGATATGGGAATGGAAGAAGGCATTACCCAAACCTGGGATCGCTTGGAGGAATACTTGGCATCGAAACAATAAGCCCATTTCAAATGCATGGTTAAAAGGCAAAAAGAATGGCCGGAATCCGTATGGATCCCGGCCATTTTTGGATTCCATATGAATCGAATCCACCGATTTCACGTTATCAGTTAACTTGTAACTTGAAAAATCCGAACCAAAAGTTCAATATAAAGATAATTGCAAGATGATTAACGATACGGACTGCCCTAGGCGGAAAGCATCGATAACCTTTGCCTGCGGTTCTGACCGCGGCAAAGGATAATAGGAGGAAAACATAATGGAAATTGGGGTTAGCTCGTTCGTGGAGACGTGGCCGGATGTGAAGACCGGCGAAGTGATGAGCCATGCGCAGCGGCTGCGCGAGGTGGTTGAGGAAATCGTCCTGGCCGATCAGGTGGGATTGGATGTGTATGGCGTAGGGGAGCATCATCGCAAGGATTATGCGGCGTCTTCGCCTGCGGTCGTTCTTGCCGCGGCTGCGTCGCAGACGAAGTGGATTCGGCTGACCAGCGCGGTGACGGTGCTGTCTTCCGCGGATCCGGTACGGGTCTTTCAGGATTTTGCCACCTTGGACGCGATTTCGAACGGACGCGCGGAGATTATGGCCGGCAGGGGTTCGTTCATCGAATCGTTCCCGTTATTCGGCTATGATCTGAGTCATTATGACGAGCTGTTCGAGGAGAAGCTGGAGCTGCTGCTCAAAATCCGAGAGTCGGAAAAAGTCACCTGGCAGGGCGAGCATCGCCCGGCGATCCATAACTTGGGCGTCTATCCGCGTCCGGTTCAGAATCCGCTGCCGGTGTGGATCGGAAGCGGGGGCAATTCGGAATCGGTTGTGCGCGCAGGCCTGCTCGGCCTCCCGCTGGTGCTGGCGATTATCGGCGGCAGTCCCCTGCAGTTTGCGCCGCTGGTCAAGCTGTATAAAGAAGCGGCAGCTCATGCCGGGCATGATGTGTCAAAGCTGCCGATCGGCTCGCATTCCCACGGATTCATTGCGGAAGAAACCGAGCTGGCAGCGGACAAGTTCTTCCCTTCGACCCAAGCCAGCATGAACGTGCTGGGACGGGAGCGGGGCTGGGGGTACTATGACCGGGCAAGATTCGATGCGGCCCGCAGCTTCGAAGGTGCGCTGTATGTAGGGGATCCTGAGACGGTGGCCGAGAAGATCATTCACCTGCGCAAGCATGTGGGCATTACCCGCTTTATGCTGCATGTGCCTGTGGGAACGATGCCTCACGACGAAGTCATGAGAGCCATCGAACTGCTGGGAACCGAAGTCGCCCCTCGGGTTCGCAAGGAAATCGACCGCTGGGAAGCCGCTGGGGAGCCTGCGGAGTAAGCAGACTTACTTTTTGACGATATGAAATGAAGACGCATGTAACTTTTTCCGGCACGAGTTCGTCTATGACATAATCGGGCGGGGCGGTGTACATCTTGCGGGTGGCCAGATATTTTGTGTTGTGGTTCGTCTTTATGTTTCTGTTTACCGGTGCTGTCGTAGGCTTGGAGTATATCGAAGGATACAAGATCACGACGACGGAATATTTCGGCCTTCGTAATGCGGGTTTTGTTCTGATGATCATTCCGATTCTCATATCCTCGCTTCTATACCCGGTGATCGTGCTCCCTTTATCGTGGTTCATGGGCATGATTCGATGGGTCAGAGCTTCACTCATCCTGTATGCCCTGCTGTATGCCGTGATGTGGGCTGCGGTCGGGACAGTGCTGTTCTACGAAAGCTATGATGATCGATTCATACAGGAATATGAACTACATGTCAGCACCGCAGTCTTTCTGTTTGGGGTAATCGGCTTGATCTACGGCGGGATCGAGCGGAAGGTTCTGCGTAATCATCCGGCCGGCTCGGTTTAAGGTTCAAGAAAAGACCATGGGAAGCCATTAGGGCATCCGATGGTCTTTTTATTAAAAATAAAATTTACTCGCCGCTACTGAACTGCATCTCGACAGACTCGCTTGCCGGCGGCAGCTCCATGCCTTGTTCCCAGATCAGAACCCGGTCATCCGGCGTCCCTAAGTAGAGGGCCTTGATCTGTACGCCGTCGCCAAAGCTCTTCTCGTAGGCATTTCGCTCTTCAATATCGTTCGTATAGTACATATTGGACAGTCCCATATCCGCGAATTTTTTAGATTTAATGATGGGACGCTTGGGTGTCACATAGAAGTTTCCTTCCTCATCCGTATCGTAGCTGGCTTGGTTAACATTATAGCCGTCGGTCATCTTCACGTGATAAGCAATGCGCCCATCCTTCAGCTGGCTTATATCGGATACCTGCATCACGCGGGTCGGCACGCTTGTAATGTTCCATTCGAACAGACCCGCATATGCCAGGAACAAGAGACCGACTGCTAAGCAGCTGATCAATAGACCTTTGGTAAACGAGATCCATTTGGTGCGCGACCACTGGGCCGCAACTTGCCGCAAGCCGGCTCCCTCATCCTTGTTTTGCTCCATCGTTTGGGTGGGCAGCGACATCGGGGAGCTCATATGGCTCAGCACCTCCCGGCAAGGCGGGCAATCCGCCAGATGCTCTTCTACCAAGGTTTTGGTGTCTGCGCTGCATACATCATCATGGTGCAAAGGCAGCAAATCTTGAATAATCTCGCACGATATTCGGCTCACGATTGATTCCCCTCCTTGTATAGGCTTTGGATTTTTTGCTTGGCTCGAAAGAAGGTGACTCTTGCCCAGCTCTCGGTTTTTCCAAACAGCCGGCTGATTTCGCCAAAAGACAATTCCCCGAACACTCGCAGCGTAAACACCTCTTTATACGGCTCGTCCATCCGGTGCAGGATTTGATGGATGCGAAAAGCCTCAGCCCTTTCCACGGTTTGAAATGCGATATCCTGACCGCTGCCGTGGTCGATCTGCGGGGCAGGCTCATACCGCTTTTGTTTATCAAGATAGGAGAAGTATGTATGTTTAGCGATTTGGCATAGCCACACGCTCAGCTTGCATGTGCCTTGAAACGAATCGATATGCTTCAGCGCTTTGAAAAACGTCTCCTGCGTGAGTTCTTCCGCAACATGCTCGTCTCTGCTGAGCGACAGCAGAAACCGATACACGTCTTGAAAGTGTTGATGGTAGATCTGGTGCAAATCCGTCACCTGTTCACCTCCTTGCCTATATGACCGGGTCATGGCCGATTCGTTACAAAAATCCGCGAAAAAAATATTCAGGTTAGTGATCTACTCATAACGGATGCCGTTCGAGGCGGTCTCCAGCGCGGTCCAGTCCAGAATGCGGATAGTCTGTCCGTTTCGTTCCAGGATCCCCTTTTGGGCGAAGGCAAACATTACCCTATTCAAATGTCGGTGCGTGGTGCCAAGCAAGCTGGCAATCTCCCCGATATGGTCGGTTTTCAACTCCATCCCGAAGGAAGGATCCGATCCAGGCGACATGGTGGACATCAGATAGCTGGCAAACCGGTTCTCCACGGAAGCCAACAGATTGACGCGTGAAGCGGTCGTGCAGGTCTGGAGTTTGTAGCTCAGGTGATCCAGCAAGGTGGAGGTAAAGCGGGCGTTCGTCATTTCATGCAGCCTGATATAATCAAACGACAGCCCGATGAACAGGCATTCGTTAACGGCTTCAATCTGGGATTGGACAGGAACGTCTCGAATCAATTCAATATCCCCGATGATGGAAAAGGGATGGCCAAAACGCAGAAGCAGCGACTTTCCGGTTTCGATGCTGGAGGTCACCTTGATTTTCCCTTGCACTAGGAACAACAGGGACTGCATGGCAAAACCCTCATGCAGAATGATCTCGCCGGGCTCGTATTGTTGCAAGGTAAAGGGCGCAGGCTTGCCCAAATCCAGCATGTTTCCGAATTGAAATTGCTCCAGCTTGGCTTTCAGCAATGGTGCATCATGAAGTCGTTTCACGGGTTTCTTTTGCGCTCCCTTCTCATCTGGACAAATGTCCTTCTCATTATACGACCAACTGCTATGATAAGAGCAATGAGAAGATACAGGGGGAACTGGACATGAAATTCGTATTCGATCTGGACGGAACGATCTGTTTTAAAGGTCAGCCGGTTTCGGACGCGTTGTTGAAGGCATTGGAGGAGCTGGTAGCACAGGGGCATGAGGTTGTTTTTGCTTCCGCCCGGCCGATTCGCGATTTGCTTCCCGTCCTTCATGAGCGTGTTCATCACTACCCGATGGTCGGGGGGAACGGCTCGATGGTGGCGGCAGGGGGAGCGCGGATCTCTACGGTCGGCTTTGACGGCGAGGTGCTTCCGGTTCTTCTTCAGCTGTTAACCACGTATAACGTGAGCTACTTGATCGATGGGGAGTGGGACTATGCCTATAGGGGTCCTGCGGACCATCCGATCCGGCTTCACTTGGACCCGCACAAACTGGCCAGAAATGTGCCGCTGCAGGAACTTGAATCCATTGTAAAAATATTGATGCTGACCTCGGATCATATGGCAGAGCTGGAGGAGCGGCTGAGACAGCTGGATGTAGTCGTTCACGCGCACGGAGGGGAAGGGGTGCTGGATATTAGCCCAAAGGGGATCCATAAATGGAGCGGGCTCCAGCAGCTGGGCGTGAAGGAGAGAGAGTATATCGCCTTCGGCAACGATGCCAACGATATCTCGATGTTCCGGCATGCGCTGCACGCGGTGATGATCGGCGAGCATCCGCAGCTCGCGCCGTACGCCTCGGAACAATTGCCGCTGGATGAGCAGATCGAGCGCGCGATTGCGGAACGTCTGACGGCGCTCGGGCGGTTATATGCGGTAGCGAGTGTGTAGGTGCGTTATCCAAGCGAATGACTAACTGTCTCCAAACATGATATGGAAAATGGATTTACTTAGGATGGGGGAATTCCTCATCCTTTTTTGCTTAGGCTAAAATTAACAAAAAATGTTTAGTATTCCGCGATCGTACACAGGAAATATCATGATTCTCGTGTAATTATTTATATTAACTCGCGAGTAGGTTCGACCGATAAATTAATTAATCCAAGATCGATAAGGAGGTAATTGTGTTGAAGAAAAAACGGCTGTATTTTGCGGCAGCAATGTTGCTCACCTTGAGTTTAGCGATCGCACCCGTCACGCAAGCGGCAGGCATCACGATGCAAGTCAACGGGATAACCAAGCCTTTGGATGTTGCCCCGGTTATGGTCAAAGGCAAAGTGCTGGTGCCCATTAAGCATGTAACCGAAATATTGGGCCTTTCCATTCGGTGGGATGCTTCTGCCAAGAAGATCACAGCCGTTCGGGGCGATATCTCTGCCGAGCTGGTTATGGGCAGTGATGTGGCTACGGTAAGAAAAGATACTATCGTCACAAAAGTGAAGCTGGACCAGCCCGCCAAACTGCAGGATAACAGGGTGATGGTTCCGCTTCGTTTTTTGGCGGAAGTGTTTGAGGCCAAGGTGCAGTGGAACCAACAAAAGCAGCTGGTTAGCATTGCGTATGGCAGTGGCGGGGGAACTCAGGAGCAGGGGCAGCCGGGTCCGGCCGGCCCGCAAGGTCCAAAAGGCGAACCTGGCGAAAAGGGCCCGCAGGGTCCACAGGGGCCTCAAGGGCCCCAAGGTCCGCAAGGTCCGTCCGGGTCTTCAGGATCTTCGGGCTCCCAAGGTCCAACTGGACCAGCAGGGCCATCCGGGCCTAAGGGCGATCCAGGCCCCACGGGATCCCCGGGTCCGAAAGGCGATAAAGGAGATCAAGGCGAACAAGGCCCGGCAGGTCCGCAGGGTGAAAAGGGGGATCAAGGGGATCCTGGACCTCAGGGAATCCAGGGCGATAAGGGCGACCTCGGCCCGGTAGGGCCACAAGGTCCGCAAGGGATACAAGGAGCTCAGGGACCCCAAGGCCCCGCAGGTCCAGCGGGGCCTGTTGGACCTGCAGGAGGGAGCTCCACAGGAACTTATGCATACGCAGGGAATACGTCGGGAGGCGTTATTCCAGTACTGCTCGGCGGGACCCCGGTTCCGCTGCCGGACAATCCGAAAGTAGCAGGAATCATGGCAGATGGAAGTTCAACATTGTTTACGGTTCATGAAACAGGGACATATTATATTTCTTATACGATTAATTTAGCATCAGATTTGCTTGCGGGCTCAAGGATTACTCGAAACGGTGTCTCTATCATACAGAGTGACGAAGCTCCAATTAAGTACAAGTCACATTACCACGCCCAGTTTATAGAGCGATTGGATGCAGGAGATGCGCTTAGTCTTCAATTGTATGGTGCATTAGGTGCTGCAACCCTTGCACAAGGCAACGGCGCTTCCCTAACCCTCATCAAATTAGCCGATTAAGATTCGGGTCCAGCCAACCAAAGGCTGGGCTCTTTTTATTTGCGCGGATAGTGGTGTGCGGAAGGATAATCCGCTACCTTCGAGAATATCATGTGGCATAGGCGTGAGGGAAACGGGAAGGTGTTGATGTAGGGGTGTCGACATACGAGTATTATAAAGAGATTTTCGCGGAGATTCCGAAGCCGTTCGCCTTGGTGGATCTGGACATGCTGGACGACAATGCCGAAGCGATTGCACAAGCGGCTGGGGGTAAGAAAGTGCGGCTGGCCAGCAAGTCCATCCGCTCCGTGGACGTGTTGAACCGTATCCTTCGTACGAACCCGATCTTTCAAGGAATCATGTGTTATACGGCAGCGGAGGCCGTATTTCTGGCGGAACAGGGCTTTGACGATCTGCTGCTGGGATATCCGCAGTGGCAGCCGGAAGCCATTCGCTCCATCGTGAATCTGGTCGGCGAAGGTCGCAGGATTACCTTAATGGTGGACAGCGTGGAGCATGTCGAGCACATCGAACAGTTCGCCAAACAACAGCGGACCGTGATTCCACTATGCATCGATGTGGATATGTCGGTCCAATATCCGGGTCTGCACTTCGGTGTATGGCGATCGCCCGTCCATTCGTGGGAGGGCATGTACCCGATAGTGGAGCAGATTATCCGCTCTCCATGGCTCCGCCTGGACGGCATCATGGGGTACGAGGCGCAGGTAGCAGGCGTTGGGGATAACGCAGCCGGTAAGCATATGAAGAATACCATGGTCCGGTGGCTGAAAAGCCGCTCCATCGTTGAAGCGGCCAAGCGGAGGAAAGAAGCCGTGGAGCGGCTTGCCGCCATGGACCTTCGGCTCCGCTTCATGAATGCAGGGGGAACCGGAAGTTTGGACAGCTCCCGGGAGGAAGCTTGGGTAACCGAAATTACGGCCGGGTCAGGCTTCTATGCGCCGGGTTTGTTCGATCATTATGCCTCGTTCCGTTATAAGCCGGCAGCGGCCTATGCCGTAGAGGTGGTTCGCATCCCGAAGGCAGGGATCGTGACCTGCATGGGAGGCGGCTACACGGCATCGGGTACGGCAGACAAGGATAAACTTGCGAAACCTTACTTGCCTTCGGGATTGAAGCTGTTCCCGCTTGAAGGGGCCGGGGAAGTGCAGACACCGCTGCGTCTGCCTGCCCATGTGGAGCTTGGCCTGGGAGACCCGGTGTTCTTCCGCCATGCGAAGGCCGGCGAGCTGTGCGAACGGTTCAAGGTGCTGTATGCGGTCTCGCAAGGCCGCATCGTAGGCGAATATGCAACCTATCGCGGAATGGGGGAGTGTTTTCTATGAAGCAGGTCCAGTGGTCGAATTGGTCGGGATCGGTACGAGCCAATCCAAGAACGGTGTTGTATCCTGCCTCCATAGCGGAAGTCGAAAAAGTGGTCCGGATGTGCCGGCAAGAGGGCAGGCGGCTGCGAGTGGTCGGTTCAGGGCACTCTTTTACCCCCATTGCGGCATCCGAGGACTGCCTGATCTCCTTGGACAGGATGCAGGGCCTGGTCCATGTCGACGCCGAAGCCCGAACCGCCACCGTGTGGGCAGGGACGAAGCTGAAGCTGTTGGGCGAGCTGTTGTTTCGGCAGGGGCTGGCACAGGAGAACCTGGGGGATATTGATGTCCAGTCCATTGCCGGCGCCATTAGTACAGGGACGCATGGTACGGGCCGGGCCTTCGGGAATATATCCACGCAGGTTGTCGGAATGGCGGTGGTCACCGGTACGGGCGAGGTGCTGGAGTGCAGCGGGGAGTCGCACCCCGATTGGTTCAAGGCGCTGCAGGTATCCTTAGGTACACTCGGCATTATCGTGCAAGTGACGTTGAGGCTTGAGCCGGCTTACAAAATCGAATATGAAAGCCGGAGAATACCGCTCGGCGAATGCTTGAAACAGCAGGCGCGATTGGCGGAGGAGAACCGTCATTTCGAGTTTTATTGGTTTCCTTACGCAGAGCCGTGCCAGATCAAGCTGATGAACAAGTCGGACCAAGAGTTGAGGGAGCATCGGATCAAGGATTATATCAGCGACGTGTTGGTGGAGAACACCTTCTTTGGTCTGATCTCGGAGCTGTGCCGCAAGCTGCCCAAAGCAAGCCCGTATGTGAGCCGTCTCTCGGCGTCGCAGGTTCCGCTGGGTCGCAAAGTGAATTACAGCCACCGGTTATTCGCGACCCGGCGGCTCGTTCGTTTCAACGAAATGGAGTATAACATTCCCGCGGAGTCGATGAATGCGGTCATTGAAGAGATGCGTGAAGAAATGTCGCGAAACAAGTACCATGTGCATTTCCCCGTAGAATGCCGTTATGCCAAGGGCGATGATATTTGGTTAAGCCCCGCCTACGACCGGGATTCCGCCTATATTGCGATCCATATGTACAAAGGCATGCCGTATGAAGATTACTTCAGTGCGATGGAGCACATCTTCCTGCGGTACGGCGGCAGGCCGCATTGGGGAAAAATGCATCATCTCGAGGCTGCTCAATTGAAGGAGCTGTATCCCATGTGGGAAGCATTCAGCGCGGTTCGGCAAGAGCTGGACCCGGACGGTATCCTGCTGAGCGATTATACGGGCAGACTGCTTGATGTATCCGGGCCGATTTCCGATTCGTTCAGTGATATTGGATAGAATTCACAACAGATTTGATACCCAATTGAAATTGCCGCATAGATCGCATACCTGGTTCGAATCGCCCTTGAGATGGCAGCACCACCTTCCATCGCCCCAGGGCGATTTTTTTTGTCCACCGCTACTTGTAATAAGCGGCAGAAACGTGAATAGAGCCATTCCTAAACAGGGAGAATAAGCGTCGGTATGCCGTCCGCATCAGTTCGAACTTGGATTTGGAAATCATTCCGGATGGACAAGCAGAAGGATCTTCTTTATAATCAATAAATAGTTACCCAAGGTAACTAATTTGAACGGAGGTCTCGAATGGACGCCCACAGACACTTTTTTCATAAATACTTTACGTTGTATCGCCCTTTCGTCAATGAGCTTAATCGTAAGCTCGAAGACTACAACCTGTATTATGCCCAGTGGTCCATCATGTACTATCTGGATTTTTATCAGTCGATGACTTTGGTGGAGCTGTCCAGAATGCTGTACGTGGAGAAGCCCACCGTCACCCGAACCGTCAACGCGCTGATTAAGCTGGAATATGTGGAGCAAATCCCGGTGCGGGATAAACGGGAGAAGCGCATTCAGCTATCCAAGGCCGGAGCTGACGTCTTCCTGCAAATTCGCAAGATATTTGACCGATATGAACAGGAGATTATGGAAGGCGTTTCTGAAGAGGATCAAAATGCGGTCATCCGCGTGATGGAGACGGTCAGGGACAACATTATTAGAAAAGGTGATTAACTTGGAGCAAGCAGACTCGCGAGAACGATTGTGGAGCAAGGACTTTTTGATTGTGTTCGGCGTCAATTTCCTGCTCTTTTTATGTTTTTACTTATTAGTGGTGATCATGTCCTCATATGCAAAGAATGAGTTTCACGCATCGACGGGAATGGCTGGCCTGGCATCCAGCATTTTTGTCGTCGGCGCATTGATTGGACGGTTGGTCGGAGGCAGCATCATCGAGCGGGTCGGCCGCAAAAAACTGTTGTTTACCGGTCTGATCGCCTTCAGCGTTCTCATCGGTTTGTACTTCGTCGTAAACAGCTTGAGCATGCTGCTCGTTGTCCGTTTCTTTCACGGTATCGCCTTCGCCCTTGCCTCAACGGCAACAGGCACGATTGCGGCCAGCCTGATTCCGAATTCGAGAAGAGGCGAGGGCACAGGTTACTATGGCGTGAGCATTATTATCGCTTCGGCAATTGGCCCTTTTATCGGCCTGATGATTAACGAGCATGCTTCGATGATGGCTAACTTTACGCTGTGCGCCGCGCTAGGGGTGCTTTCGCTGCTGTCGGCTTTCTTTATGAACATACCGAAACTGAAACTGACCGCGGAGCAGAAGAAGGATCTGCAAGGGTTGAAGCTATCCAACTTTATTGAGCCGAAGGCGGTGCCGATTTCGCTGGTCAGCTTTGTCATGGGGTTCGGGTATTCCAGCATTTTAACGTACCTGATGATTTTTGCCGGGCAGATCAGTCTGGCCCAAGTGGCAAGTTATTTCTTTATTGTCTATGCGATTGTGGTCATTCTGTCGAGACCGTTCACGGGTCGCTGGTTTGACCAGAGAGGGGCCAATGTGGTGATGTACCCGGCCATTCTATCGTTTGCGATTGGGATGGTTCTGCTCAGCCAAGCCCACCACGGCCTGACCTTGCTGCTCTCGGCCGTATTCGTCGGTCTGGGCTACGGGACGACGCAGTCCAGCGCTCAGGCCCTGGCTATTAAGCGTTCGCCGGCGCACCGAATCGGGCTTGCAACATCGACCTTTTATATTTTCGTGGACGTGGGCATCGGGTTCGGCCCCTTTATACTTGGCTTCCTGACGCCGCTTGTCGGTTTCCGGGGCATGTATATCGCGATGGCGGTCCTGCTAGCTGCGGGAATCGTGCTGTATCATATACTGGTTGGGAAAAAAGAAAACGACGGGAACGACGGACATGCGATCGTTCATTCATCAACGATTTAAACTAATGAAAGACTGCCTTCAAGGCAGTCTTTTTTACTTGGGGGCGAGCCGAGAAAGAATGACTTTAATCATTTTTTGCGAATCACAGGGCTTCATCCTATAGTAAAATTAGTCATGATTTGTGATGCTGCTCATAACCGGGCACATGAAGGAGTGAATGACCCATGGCGCATGCAAATGATGTATTAATGAATCAGCTGTTAGCGAACGCGAACGATCCCAGCTGGCACGTCCCGTTCCAGCAATCCGTGGAGAAACTGACGGAGGACGAAGCGTTCTGGACGCCGGCCAATGGCAGCCACAGCATTGCGGAGATCATGCAGCATCTGCTGTATTGGAACGAAACGTGGCAGACGCGGTACCGCGAATCGCAGGTAGATGCCGTTCCTTCGATTGGAGACAACCACAATAGCTTCATGATTCCGGATAACGCGACTTTTGCCGAGTTAAGGGATCGGCTGCTTGAGGTTTTGCTGCAATGGCAGGAGCTGTTGTCGGCGGCCAAGCTTGAGCAGGAAGTGAACGGATTCCCAGTACCGGCCAAGTGGTGGGAATTGGTGAGTAATGCGGCCACGCACAATGCTTATCATATCGGTCAAATCGTGTATATCCGGAAGCTGCAGAAGAGCTGCAGCCCGTTGGAATGGTAATCCGCGGTTTTTTCACGCCTGCGCACGAAAAAATGCATGGATGGTACCCGAATCATCCCTGGGCCCAACCATGCACCTCGTTTATAACGCTTCTTTAATTACCCGTTTATAGAACATGACCGACAACAAACCGAATATGGAGTACAGCGCCGTATACAGGAGCATTACCATAACCATCGGCAGCCACAGCTCGGTTCCAAAGAAGAACCAGCCGGATTTAACGGCAAAGTAACTGTGGGACAAGCCGACGACCAGCGGTATGCCGAAGTTGAACAGCTGCTTGATCTGAATCCCCGTCAGCAGGTTCCCTTGAGTGAATCCCAGTTTCCGAAGGATCGTGTAATTCGGCTTCTCCTCTTCGCCTTCGTCCATCTGCTTAAAGTACAGGATGCATCCTGAAGTGATCAGGAAGGTGAGCCCCAGGAATCCCACGATGAACATCATCAAACCCATATTGCTCTTCTGGTTGAAAGCCATTTCCGTCTGAGAGAGGTTCCCGGTTTTCTCGCTAATGCCGAGGCTCTTAAAAATCTGATTGGCTTGATTAATAGCGGTCGGATCCACAATATCGATGCCGTGATAGACATTGGTTTTCTTCTGGATCTTCGGATCCAGATCCTGAACCAGCTGATCAAATACGGTCTGGTCCACAATCGCCGTCGGCAGTCCGCCGCTTGCATAATAATAGGAAACGTAGGCCTCCTTGTCCAAGCCGATCAGCTTCTGCTTAAAGCTTTGTTTAGGGCTTATGAGTTCAATTTCCCCTGTGGTCTGAATCGCCATGAATTGCTGGATCGCGTCACTGTACCCCGTGAACAACGTCTCGCCGGGGGAAACATCCTTGTCCTTCACGCTGGCATCACTGATTACCGGGATGATCATGGAACCGGAATCCACTTGCCCAGATACCTCCAGGCTGGCGCCGATAATGTCGGATAGGTCCGCATTCACCTGGATTACGTCCCGTTGGGTCTTCTTAAATTCGATATCTTCATCTGTAAGTGCCTGAATAAATGTGGAAAAATCCTTCTGATCCGCTACCGCAAAATGATTGGGCACGTTCTGCTCGGCCGATTTCTCAGCGGAATAGTACGAAATATAACTAAGAGACAGCAGTCCGATCGCGAGTGCGGACACGGTCGTAATGATCGTTAACAGCAGCGCGTTCGATTTCATGCGGAACATGATGGAGGACAGGGACAGCACATTATTCAGGGACAAGTAACCGCCCTTGCTCTTCCGGATCGCGTTGAATATAAAGCTGACCGACCCTTTATAGAACAGATAAGTCCCGATGATCACCGCCCCCAGGATCAGGATCATGGCCATGAACAGCTCGTTCATGGTGGTGAAATCTCCGCTGAACAGCTTGGTCGACACATAGTAGCCAAGAAGTATGAGTCCGATGCCGAGCAGGCCGAACAGCATTTCGGCGAAGGACATTTTCTTAATTTGGTTCTCGGTCGTCGATACCGCGCGGAAGAGGGATAGAATGCTCTGCCTTTTGATGAACGTATAATTCATGATCATGATCAGCACATAGATGACGGCAAACACAATCACGGTCTGGATGAGCGCCTCGGTCGAGAAGGAGAGGGCTGCTTCGGTGTCTACGCCGGTCACCTTGAACAGGATCATCAGAATTAAGCGCGAAGCCGCGAAGCCGGCAAAGATGCCGATGACCATGGAGCCGAAGTACAGAATCAGGTTCTCCGCACTGAGGATCCGGAAGATCTTGCCCTTGGTCAGTCCGATGAGCTGAAACAGTCCGATTTCCTTGCTGCGCCGTTTGATGAAAATCGTGTTGGCATACAGCAGGAAGATCGCCACGATGGCCACGAGCAGCACGGAGGCGGCTCCAAGCGCAGCCGCTCCCTTTATGGAGCCCTTCGCTTCATCCATTGCGGGATCATACTGCAGCGTGACAAACGCGAAGTACAGACCCACGCTGAAGATCAGCGCAAATACATACAGATAATAGTTCTTGATATTCTTCTTCAAATTCCGGTAGATCAGATAATTAATGTTCATTCTGAACACCGCCTAGCACGCCTTGAGTCTTGATGATGTCGTTGAAGAAGGCCTGCCGGGATTGCTCACCCTTGTTCAGCTGGGTGTAGATCTGTCCGTCCTTGATGAAGACCACCCGGGTGCAATAGCTGGCCGCTACGGGGTCATGGGTAACCATGATGATCGTGGAGTCGATCTTCTGATTTAATTCGCTCAGCTTGTTCAACAGATCGGATGCAGACTTCGAGTCCAGCGCACCCGTCGGCTCATCAGCAAAAATAATGCTCGGATCATGGATGAATGCGCGGGCCGCGGAGGTCCGCTGCTTCTGTCCCCCGGAGATTTGGTTCGGATATTTATCCTTGATTTCGTAGATGCCAAGCTCGGTCGCGATTCTTTGGAATTTCTGATCGGCTTCTTTTTTGGATACCTTCTTAATGGAGAGCGGCAGCAGGACGTTTTCTTTGACGGTCAGCGTATCCAGCAAGTTATACTCTTGGAAAATAAACCCGAGATGATGCTTGCGGAACTCGGCCAGCTCCTTCTCCTTGAGGCCCGTAAACTCTTTGCCCTCGATTTTGATGCTGCCGAGGCTCACTTTGTCGATCGAGGAGAGCACGTTCAGCAGCGTGGTTTTCCCGGAGCCCGAAGCGCCCATGATGCTGACGAACTCGCCTTTGTCCACGCGGATGTCGATGCCCTTCAGCACTTCCTGTTTATTGAATTTGTTGCCGTAGCTTTTATGAATTTGGTTTGCTTCAAGAATTGCCAATTTCACTCACTCCTTTGTTATCTGTCCTTATCATAAAGGAGTCGAGGGCCCTTTTCCTTCGATTCGCCGAACAAAGCGCAAAAGCATGTGACATTGTTGTCACATGCCGGTAATGCTTACGAAATCATTCCGTTTCGGAAAGATCAAGGTAAAGGTTGTGCCGATGCCGGGCTTTGATTCTACCTGGATCCGGATCATCAAGGCCTCGGCTACTTTTTTCGTCAGATAGAGCCCCATGCCGGTTGCGGCACGATCCTGATGCGAGGTGGTGGACGTGAAGCCTTTATCGAAAATCCGGGGCATGTCCTTCGGATCAATGCCGCGTCCGGCATCCCGAATGATGAGTCTGACATGTTTGGCCACGAGATCGCTCTCGATGTTAATGTCCGAAGCGGAGCTGTATTTGACCGCGTTGGTCAACAGCTGGCGGATGATAAAGCCCAGCCATTTGGCGTCGCTCAGCACTTCCGCTGCCTGCAGGGAAACGTCAAAGCCGATGCCCTTTTGCATGCACCAGGTTTTGAGCCCGCGGATCTCCTGAAAGATGATCGGCTCAAGGGCGGACACCTCGATCAGCAGATCGTTCTGAATAAAAGGGATGCGCTTCTGGTGCAGCTGCTGGTCAAGCAGTAGGTGAATGCGGAGCCATTCATACTGGAGCTGCGCTTTCAACGTTTCGTCTTCCATGCGTTCGATCATTAATTGCATCGTGGTGAGCGGCGTTTTCACTTCATGAATCCAGGATAACAGCTCGTCCTTCTCCCCTTGCATCTCCATCAGGCGCATGGAGGATTCCTTCTTGAAACGCTCGGTCTGCAGGGAGAGCATGTCCATGGCAATCCCTTCAAAGGGGCGCTCCGGCTCGCTGATGGCGGCTAAGTCGTAGGTATCGTCCCATGCCTGGAGACTTTTGTAGAACTTGGTTTCCCGGTTGTATCTGACGAACAGAAACACCAGGAAGAACAGCGTCGACAGAAACACGATATAGAGGATGGGCAGGAACGGGATTTGGGCGTCCACCGCAGCTATAAACAGAAGCATCAGCTGCAAGAACACGAATAACAGAATCCAGCTTAGCCGTTCCCGGATATAGGCCATGATCATGCATGGACCTCTTCCGTGGCGATATAACCTTGTCCCACCTTGGTTTCGATGTAAGGGTCAAGTCCCAAGGGCTCCAGCTTCTTGCGAAGACGATTCACGTTGACCGTTAACGTATTATCGCTGACAAAATGCTCGTTGTCCCACAGGCTCTTGATCAGGTCCTCCCGGCTGACGATCTGGTTCTTGCGCTCCATGAGGATCTTCAGAATGAACATTTCATTCTTTGTCAGTTCAGCGGTGCCCTGAGGGCTGCTTATCGTATTTTTGCCGAATTCGACAGTGGCTCCCCGCCATGTTCTCAGCTCGGTCCGCTCGGTGTTGTAATTGTATACCCGGCGCAGGGTGGCCTGGATTTTGGCAATCAGGACATCGAAGTGAAACGGCTTCTGAATGAAATCATCCGCACCCAGCTGCATCGACATCACCATATCGGTGGGATGATCCCGGGAAGACAGGAATATAATCGGGACGTTGGAGTGGGAACGAATCATTCGGCACCAATGGAACCCGTCAAACTTCGGCAGCTGGATGTCGATAATGACCAGGTCGGGCTGAATCGCCGTGAACTCCTGGAGTACGGCGCTGAAATCGTGGACGCCATAAACGTCATACGACCATTGCGAGAGGCGCTCCTGCACTTCATGGAACAGGGTCGCGTCGTCTTCGATCAGCATAATTTTAAACAAGAGATTCACCACGCTTTATAGGTTGTTCAAGCCGCACTTCATGAATGTGCGCTGTTCCGTCATGATTTTCATTCCCCAGTGTATAGCAAAAAGTCGATATATGCTATCTTGAGGCGCCTTCCCATGTGCATACATGACGAGGCTTAAATACCTATTTACAAACATTTCCTCCCTTCCCATAATAGAAATG
The DNA here is from genome assembly GCF_000024685.1 of Paenibacillus sp. Y412MC10. Lineage (NCBI taxonomy): Bacteria > Bacillati > Bacillota > Bacilli > Caryophanales > Paenibacillaceae > Paenibacillus > Paenibacillus sp. Y412MC10. Next base: position 6,921,482 of record NC_013406.1, on the reverse strand, counting down.
AGCCTATGACCTGGGAGGGGACGAATATCAAAATGTATAAGAAGTTCAAATGGTTGACCGTACTCATTGCAGCCGTGTTGGTCGTTATGACAGGATGTCAGGCCGTCGGGGGACTGGATATCAACAAGGCGATGCTGACCAGTCTTGATGTGAAATCCAGCGAATCCAGCGCAAGTATTCGATTCGAGGTGGTGCCTGCGGACAAGGCCCTATCGTCTGAAGATAAAGAAGCGATTGATCTTATTAATTCCTTATCCTTAAATATTGACCATGCCATCGTGGAGGATAGCAATACGGTGTCCATGCAAGGCAGCGTTCATTATTCGGACAAGAAGGTTCCGCTTCATCTGTCCATGGATGCCAAGGGAATGGCGATTCAACTGGACGGGGCGAAGCAGCCGTTCTATCTGTCGATGGATACAACCGTTCCGGGAATGCCTGACACCAGCCAGTATGAGCAGGCGATTCAAGATGTCGTGAAGAAGGCGGCAGGACTTGTGCTGAAGCATTTCCCGAACCCGTCCAAAGTTTCGGTGAAGCCGGTCCAGGAGAAGGTGAACGGAGAGAGCTTGAACCTGACGCATCTTCAGATGGAGCTTACGGGCGAAGAGATTTTGAACATGGTTAAGCCTTTTGCCGAAAGTCTGCTTAAAGACGAAGCCGGCTTGAAGCAGGTAATCGGTGATGCTTATGATGCCATTTATCCGATGATGACCAGCATCGGCGAGGCATACGGCGAAGACGTTGAACTCCTGCCGCAGGAATCCAAGGAAGAGGTCGTTGCGTCGCTTTACGAGATCGTGCACGGCGCGCTTACCGAATTCACGGAGAACTATGATGAGCAGAAGGAACAATTATTGGAGGAGCTTCCGGGATCCGAAACCGTCTTCGGCAAGGATACGACCCTTAAATTGGACTACTATTTCGACGAGCAGCTGAATACGCGCAAGAATGCGCTGGAGCTGACCGTCGCGCTTCCGGCATCCGAGGACCTGCCATTGAAGGCCGTCAAGGTGTATTCCGAAGGTGAGGTCTGGAATATCGGCGGCGCAGTGAAAGCCAATAAGGTCGATACGTCCAAAGGCGTGCTCGATGTCCTGAATGATTCCGTGACGCCGGGTCAAGTGCTGCGGAACTTCGAGAAGGATTCCCTCATCTACAACGTGCTGAAGGATGATCTGAAGATTACTCAAAAGTCGATGTATTTGAATATCTCGAACGAGGATTTTGGATACGGCGCCATCAAGAAGAACCATCAGAGCTTCGTTCCGCTCCGTTACCTGGCAGATCAGCTGGATGCCGAAGTGAAGTGGACCAAAGGCTCGAATAAAATTATAGTCATCAATGATTTGACGGGAGAAGAAATCGTGGTGACCGTAGGCTCCAAAAAAGCCAGCGTTGGCGGTAAAAGCGTGACGCTGCCGGAAGCGCCATTCGTTCATAGCAACGGATCTACCTACGTTCCGCTCCGGTTTATGGCCGAAGCGCTCGGCGCAACGCTTTATCTCGAGGGAGATGGCTGGATATCGGTCGAACGCGATTAACGATAATTTTTATCGATAACGGTCGGCAATGCCGATGCTGTTATGAAAGAATGCAAGTTGAAGTATATATAACGGGGCTGTTTCCTCTCATCCGGGGATGACGGGAAACAGCCTTTTTGTCGTTCTCCTTCATCGCGCTAACTGTACCGGTACAGTTAGCGTTATTTCAAATCGTAACGAAGTCCTTCGTGCCGTAAGATAAATAGCAAATGCTCCGGCCCTCCCGGTTGGACATAAAAAAGAGAAGATGAAGGAGATACACATATCATGAATCTACCGCATACAAGCCGTGCCTATGCCGCCGCTTTGGGATATACGGCCATCATTGGTTTTTCGTTTATGTTCGTAAAGCTGGCCCTGGTCCATGCTAACCCGCTGGATACGCTGGCGCATCGGTTTACCCTTTCGTTCTTAGCCGCATCGCTGGGGCTCCTCATTGCCCGCAGAAAGGTCCCGATGGACCTGAAGCGGCTGCTGACCATCGTGCCGCTGGCCATATTCTATCCGTTCCTGTTCTTTACGCTGCAAACCTTCGGATTAGTCTATACCAGTTCGGCCGAGGCCGGGATTATTCACGCTACCGTACCGATCTTTACGCTGCTCTTGGCGTCGCTGTTCTTAAAGGAGCGCTCCAGCTGGGCACAAAAGCTGTTTACCGTGCTGTCGGTGACAGGGATCATCTCCATCTTTGTGTTGAAAGGCGTGTCCTTCGAGCAATCGAGCACCCTCGGGATTGTGCTGATTCTGCTCTCTGCGCTATCCAATGCCATTTACAGCGTGATGGCCCGCAAGATGACGCAGAAGCAGTCGGTACTGGATATCACCTTCATCATGTCGATGATCGGATTCGTGCTGTTTAACCTGATGTCCGTTTCTCAGCATGCGGCGCAAGGGACGCTGGTCCATTATTTTGACCCGTTTATGCACTCATCCTTCGTGTGGTCGGTTCTTTATCTCGGCGTCTTGTCCTCCCTGGGAACATCGCTCCTGTCCAACTATGCCTTGTCCCAGATCGAGGCGTCCCGGATGGGCATCTTTAACAATCTGGCTACCGTTGTCACGATTTTTGGAGGCGTCGCTTTCCTGAATGAACAGCTGGCTTACTATCATGTCATCGGGGCAGTGCTCGTGATTATCGGCGTGATCGGGACCAGCCTTGCAGGCAGAGCCCGGAACGCTAAGAAACGGCTGGCCCGGAACGAATCCAAGCCTGCTTAATCCGGGCTGCTGCAAGCTGTAGAGAAATTGTAGAACTTCATCAACGAGTATTATGCTAGAAGGGTCTCTTCCAATAAATTTGTCAGCGAAGGGTCATCGCGAGCTCTGGAGAACCACTTTTGTCAGTCCCTATAGAAATGGGCTTGAGATATTAGGCACTACCTAATAAAATTAGGTGTGAACTAATATTTTGATGAACGGGAGGGTGACCCTTTGCTCGAATGGATGTTGCGTAACGTGATGGCAGAGAGAGGGATATGGTCGGGAGCGGCTTTGGCGCGGCTGATGAAAGAGAAGGCGGGTTACAGCCTGTCGGCTGCTTCCATTAGCGCATTGCTGACGAACCAGCCCAGGCAGATGAAGGCAGAGACGTTAGATGCCCTTTGCACAACCTTAGAGTGTACTCCAAGTGACTTATGGGTGCATACACCTCCTTCCAAAACTAAGGGGGCTTAAGTGAATGACGGTGAAACCTATTGTGCCATTCGGCGATCCCATCCTGCGCAAGATTGCTCGGCCGGTCGATTCCGTGAATGCCAGAGTGTTAAAGATACTGGATGATATGGTCGAGACGCTGTACGACAGCGATGGGCGCGCCGGCCTTGCCGCACCGCAAATCGGCATTTTGCGACGGCTTATTGTCATGGACTGCGGAGAAGGGCTGATCGAACTGATTAATCCTGAAATCGTGGAGATGGACGGGGAACAAATGGGCCCTGAAGCGTGCCTCTCCTATCCGGGCTATTACGGATACGTGAAGAGAGCCGACAAAGTGACGGTGAAGACATTGAACCGGCAAGGCCAGACGGTAATCCTGAAGGGCGAGGATTATCTGGCCAGATGCATGCAGCATGAGATTGATCACCTGAACGGCATTTTGTTTGTGGACCATGTTCGGGATGGATGGTTGTATCATGAGGAGACGCATCGACGCATCGAGCTGTTACCCGTCATTGGATTATCCAATACAGGTTCATAGCGTCCATGTAGAGACCAAGGCGAAATGAATAGAACGGCCGGATCTGATGTCCGGCTGTTTTTTTATTGGTTATGGCTGCGAATGTTGATGCTTGACGGAAGAGGAAAGTCGTGATATTATTATCTTAAATTTAAGATATTCTAAATCGAAATAATAAATGAAACAGATTCGACACACACTTTACAATATAAGAGACGGAGGCGTTAACTATGAACGGATTAAAAGGAATTCACCACGTAACAGCCATTACGAGCAGTGCCGAGAAGAACTACGAGTTCTTCACCTATGTGCTGGGCATGCGGCTCGTGAAGAAGACGGTTAACCAGGACGATATTCAGACCTACCACCTGTTCTTTGCGGATGACAAGGGCAGTGCAGGCACGGATATGACCTTCTTCGACTTCCCGGGTATCCCGAAGGGCCGACACGGTACGGACGAGATTTACAAAACCTCGTTCCGTGTTCCTAACGATGCCGCGCTGGAATATTGGGTCAAGCGATTTGATCGGATGGACGTGAAGCATCAAGGCATTCAAGAGTTATTCGGCAAAAAAACACTCGCTTTTGTTGATTTCGACGATCAGCAATATCAACTCATCTCCGACGAGAACAATGAAGGCGTGGCTTCGGGAACGCCTTGGCAGAAGGGGCCGATTCCCTTGGAGCATGCGATTACAGGACTTGGCCCGGTCTTTGTGCGGGTGTCCAATTTCGATCATTTCAAAGAAGTGATGGAGAAGGTGCTTCAGTTTAAGGAAATCGGCAAGGAAGGCTCGCTTCATCTGTTTGAGGTTGGTGAAGGCGGCAATGGCGCGCAGGTGGTTGTCGAGTACAACGCCGTGCTCCCACGGGCCCAGCAGGGCTTCGGTACCGTTCACCACGCGGCCTTCCGGGTAGAGGACCGTTCGGTGCTGGAGCACTGGATCAAGCGTCTGGACGACTTCCAATTCCATACGTCGGGCTTTGTCGACCGCTTTTTCTTCCAGTCCCTGTACGCACGCGTCGCGCCGCAAATTCTGTTCGAGTTTGCTACCGACGGTCCGGGCTTCATGGGGGATGAGCCGTATGAAACGCTGGGCGAAAAATTGTCCCTGCCTCCATTCCTGGAGCCGAAGCGCGAGCAGATCGAGAGCATGGTTCGCCCGATCGATACGGTGCGCAGCACGAAGGAATTCGTGAAGGAATGATGCAATGAATCTCAAGAAGCAATCCGCTTGTTCATGACAAGGGCGGATTGCTTTTTTTGTGCCACCGAAATCACGGATTTTACGGTCATTCCCATGTATCCGAACCGAATGGATGGTCTACGATGTACAGCCAGCTTCCATCGGGCTGTTGTCTCACGATCTCGGAGGTATGTCCTTGCAGCACCAGCGGTTGGCCATCCGGGTCGGTCGTTTGCAGGGTGAACCGAGCGCGCAGCAAAGCGATATTTTCAAACGGAATACAATATACATTGGTGGAGACCATGGTGCCTTTGAGCCGCAGCAGTTCCTCCAACGTATGGCGGAAGGAATGGATTCCGATTTCCAGGCTTCCGTTTCGGTGGACATGAACGCCGTTCGGTTCATACAGTGCCAGCAGTTGATCGATATCCCCGCTATTATACGCGTCTGCAAAAGCTGCATTCATATCTTCCGGCCTCCGGACTGGTTTTGAAGGATTTGATGGTTTCATTGTATCTCCTCTTTCTGTAAGATGATAATCAATAGCCTATCTGAAAAAGAAAGCCATGGTAAGTACGCAGAATATGGTGACCTAGTCATCTATTCATGACCAAGGGAGTTGAGGAATAGCAATATGCCCTATCAGGATGAGAGTTTTGGGTGTCCGGCTGAAGTCGGCCTCCACATGATTAGCGGAAAGTGGAAGCCTCGAATACTATATGAGCTGTTTCAGGAAACCCGCCGTTTCGGTGAGTTACACCGGAGAATTCCTGAAGTATCGCGGCACGTGCTGACCTTGCAATTACGGGAGTTGGAGGAGAACGGCATTGTGAAGCGGACGGTGTTTCATGAGCTGCCTCCCAAGGTGGAGTATTCGATCACGGAGTTTGGCCGACAGTTTGAAGCGGTACTGGAGCAAATGGTCATTTTGGGCCAGCAGTATATCGGATCTCAACAAGATTTTAAGGAGAAGTAACGATAACGATAGCTTTGATCAGATGAGTACCCGATGCAGCACACATTCAGCGATTAAGTACATCAATTCTGGTTTAAATACAAATACTGTATGGGAAAACGATGACTTATCTGTTGAGGTGGAGCTTGTGAAAGGAAGTTTACTGAAGAATATCGTGTTTTCGGTATCAGCTGTCATTATTGCCGTGTTGGCTATTCTGGGGGCCGTCAAGCCCGGGGCTTTCGGTGAAGTGGCAGGGTATCTGTACAGATTTACAACGAATACGTTCGGCTGGTTCTATATGCTCTCGATCTTTGCGATTATCATATTTCTGATCTGGGTTGCGGCCAGCAAATACGGCACCATTCGCCTTGGCGGAGATAAGGAGAAGCCCGAGTACCCGTTCTTTACCTGGATCGGCATGCTGTTCTCCGCAGGATTTGGCGTCGGGCTGGTGTTTTGGGGCGTGGCCGAACCCATGAGCCACTTTTTTAAGACGCCCTTCGGAGGCGTCGAAGCACAAGGCGTCGAAGCGGCACGCGTGGCTATGGGCTATTCTTTTTTTCACTGGGGGATAAGTCAATGGTCCGTGTTTGCCCTAGTCGGGCTTGTGATTGCGTTTCTGCAGTTCCGTAAGCAGAAGGATGGGCTGGTGTCTACCGCGCTTGAGCCTGTTACCGGTTCAAAGCGCAGCGTGAAGAATATGATTGATATCCTGGCGGTCATTGCAACGGTCATGGGTATCGCTACTTCGATCGGACTTGGCGTTCTGCAAATGAGCGGCGGGTTGAATACCATTATGGGAATTAACAATGGCGTAGGGCTGCAGTTATTGATGCTGGGGATTATTTTTGTCGCTTACATGATCTCGTCGACAACGGGATTGGACAAGGGGATTAAATACTTAAGCAACCTGAACCTCGGGATGGCGCTAGCCTTTTTATTGTTTGTGTTTATCTGCGGACCCTCCGTATTCATCTTGGAGACGTTCACATTAGCGCTTGGCGACTACATTACGAATTTTGTCTCGTACAGTTTAAGGCTCCAACCCTATGCGGAAGGCACGTGGGTACGGGAATGGACGATATTCTACTGGGCGTGGGCCATTGCTTGGTCGCCGTATGTGGGAGCCTTCGTGGCGAGGGTATCCAAGGGAAGAACGGTTCGCGAATTCATTGTGGGCGTGATGGTTGTACCGCCGGTCATTGCCTGTCTCTGGATCGCCGTGTTCGGCGGAACGGCCATCTGGTTTGACCTGCACGAGAACACCGGGATAGCGGCAGCCGTTAACGCAGATGTCACGTCGGCGCTGTTCCAATTGTTCAACCAATTGCCTTTCGCTTCCGTCATGAACGTGCTGGCGATTATACTTATACTGACGTTCCTGGTAACGTCCGCGGATTCGGCAACGTATATATTAGCCAGCATGACCACTTATGGCAGCTTGAACCCTCCCCAAACGGCAAAAATCGTGTGGGGCACGCTGATGGCAGCCATTGCCGGCGTCCTGCTGTATGCAGGTGGCCTTGAAGCCCTACAGACCGCTTCGCTGATTGCGGCATTGCCGTTCACCGTACTGCTGCTTCTGATGATCGTTGCGGTAGTGAAACTGCTGAGCCGAGAGCCGCTTCCGATTCGCAAAGCCGATCTGAAACGGTTTCGCCGTCTCGAAGAGGCAGCAAACCGTGGGAAGAAGTGAGACAAGCGCGAGGTACAGCAAAGTTCAGAAGAATTGGATTCAAGAGGGCACTCATGCGGTGTCCTCTTTATTTTTATGAAAATGAGCCCGGATATGACAGCAGCCATAACCAAACCCATATAACACAGAATCGAAAAAGCCCGCATCACACCCGCGGGCGTGCAATGAGAGCTTTGGAAGTTCGGCATAAAGTATCCGTAAATCCATGTTGACCCGAGTGCAAGCAGATCGCCCGCGTTGGAGGATAACACAATCTCACGCGCGGCGAATTGGCGGGCACCTCAAGCGGGACCGTTCTCGGACTCATATGTAATGGTTCTGGGATTGCCGCAAGCGCTAGGAATGAACAGCAGTACGATAAACGGGATGAGCAGCTTCGTCGTAGTTGTCGTTATGCTCCGCCGTTTTGAGTATGTCCTCTTTTTCCCCTTTTAATAGATTATAAGTGATGCAGATCGGCTTCGCCGTGCGCGGATCGCGGCCGATCTCTGCGTCGATATGGAATACTTTCTTTAATACTTCGTGCGAAATGACGGCTTCCGGATCGCCGGCCTGAATGATATCTCCATCCTTCATTGCGATAATGTAATCCGCGAATCGGGCAGCCTGGTTCAAATCGTGCAGAACCATGACGATGGTCCGCTCTTGTTCGATATTGAGCCTCTCGAGCAGTTCCAGAATCTCCAGCTGATGCGCCATATCCAGATACGTGGTCGGCTCGTCGAGGAAGATCATTTCGGTCTCCTGCGCGAGTGCCATCGCAATCCATACCCGCTGGCGCTGTCCGCCGGACAGGGCATCCACCGAACGGTATTTATAATCCTGGGTGCCGGTAACCTCGAGTGCCCAGTCGATGACGTCCATATCCTGCTTGGTCAAGCGGCCAAAACCGCGCTGATGGGGATAGCGCCCGTAGGATACGAGTTCGCCCACCGTTAATCCGCCCGGACCTTCCGGAGTCTGGGGCAGAATGGCCAGCTTCTTCGCCAGCAGCTTGGTGTTCATCTTGGCGATTTCTTCCCCGTCCAGAATGGCTGCACCGGATTGATAAGGAATGATGCGGGTAACAGCCTTCAAAAGAGTGGATTTGCCGCAGCCATTAGGCCCAATGATGGTCGTGATTCTTTTATCGGGAATATCTACGTTAAGACGATTCAATATCAGATTCTCGCCATAACCGACGCTTATTCGATCTGTACTTAGGCGAATCATCATTTCACCTCCAGAGTAGTTAGCTATCAAACGATAATGATTCTCAATTTCATCCATAAATATAATGTGAGGCCGCACCGTTGTCAATAAATATCTTAATGGAAATTTTAAATAATATTCATGTTTCAGCCGAAAAATACCCATATATAGTTCAGTGGAATATTACAGGCCTACATCTAGGCGAAATTGTGACAAAATGAATTTTTTCTAAATGTTTGATTGTAAAAAGGGCAAAGGCAACGTATACTAATTGATAATGATAATCATTTACGTTACAAGGTGATCACAAACAGCCTTTTAATTTATAGACCGGGAGTGAAACGCATGAGTGGGAATGAGATATTTGATGTAACGGTTATTGGCGGAGGACCAGCGGGATTGTATTCCGCTTTTTATAGTGGACTGCGTGGCATGAAAACCAAGATAATAGAATATCAGCCCATGCTTGGCGGAAAGGTTCACGTGTATCCGGAGAAAATGATATGGGACGTCGGCGGATTGACGCCGATTCCGGGCGCGAAGCTGATCGAGCAAATGGTTCAGCAAGGCCTGACGTTCAATCCCGAAGTGCTGTTAAACGAGAAGGTTGAATCGATCGCCTGCAATGAGGAAGGACTGTTCGAATTACATACCGCGAATTCCGGCGTGCATTTGTCCAAAACGGTCATCGTGGCGGTCGGCGGAGGCATCTTGAATCCGCAGAAGCTGGAGATTGAAGGAGCCGAGCGGTTCGAAGTGTCGAACCTGAACTACACCGTGAAATCCCTGCAGCATTTCAAGGGCAAAACCGTCATTGTGTCCGGCGGAGGGAATTCAGCCGTAGATTGGGCGAACGAGCTGGAGCCTGTGGCGAAGAAGGTCTACCTGGCCTATCGCAAGGACGAATTGTCAGGCCATGAAGCCCAGGTCGAGCAGCTGATGAACAGTAAGGCGACCTGCTATCTTAATACATCGATCACGAAGCTCATTGCTTCGGATAATCATGAGGTGATTGAGCGGGTAGAATTGACCAATAATGCCACAGGGGAAGTTTCCTATTTAGCGGTAGACGAGGTCATCATTAACCATGGCTATGAACGGGATATGTCGCTGCTGGAGAACAGCAACCTTGATATTCACCGGGTGGATGACTACTATATCGCGGGCAACGCAAGCTGTAATTCTTCCATACCGGGACTGTACGCTGCCGGCGACATCCTGCATTTTGACGGGAAGCTGCACCTGATTGCAGGCGCCTTCCAGGATGCCGCGAACGCGGTGAACAGCGCGAAGCAGTTCATTGAGCCGGATGCCAGGAAGTACGCGATGGTCTCTTCGCATAACGAGGTATTCAAGGAGCGCAATCGCGAATTAGTGAAGCAATTAATCAATTAGAACAGGGCATGCGTGTACATGCATGTAACGATAGAAGAGAAGCGAGGAAACCTCCGCTTCTCTTTTTTTGCGTGCCCTTATTGTTTTTGGATAATCCCTGAAGTTATCAACGGGCCGTAATTGATCAGCTGCGTCATCATGATGCCCATCTCTCTTGCGGACTTGTTCATCCCGGACTCGATCCAGTGTATGACCAAGCCGATATTGGCGGAGATCATATAAGCGATCAGGTAATCGCTCGGAATGATCTGATTCCCGCCTGTGGGCATTCTGAACGCATGCTTGGCAAACATATGCTCCTTCATGAACTCCCTGAATTGCCGAACGAAGGAAATGTCCCCATTCGGGCCGACAATAGCCTTGAAGAAGTCGGCGTGCCGGACGAGCTCCTCGAATATTTGTTCTGACGCCGGATAAGGCTCTCCCTTTTCCGCATAGTCCCTGGAATCCCTGGGATCGATATGAACCACGATGTTCTCAATCTTTTGAAGCACCTCTTCTTTGATCTTATCCAGCATATCCGGCACATCCCGATAATGCAGGTAGAAGGTACCACGGTTGATATTGGCGCGATTGGCGATATCGGTCACGGTAATGGCATCTATCCGTTTCTCCTCCATAAGTTCAAACAGGGTTTGCCGCAACAGCTGGTTGGTCCGGATTTGCCGGCGATCCGTCTTTTTTGTCAAGGAATTCCCCCCAGTACGAATGTGAAGACTTAATCAACAGAAGGCTCGTACACTGATGAGTAATGAACACTCCGCTGAAAGCTGATGATTGAACAAATCACTCCCTTCATTATAATTAACGCTGTGATCATTAATCAACAGTCTGTTCATTAACGAGGAGTGGTGGATATGGGGTTCTTAAGACAAAAAATGCTGTGGATCGGCGCATTGGTTGTCCTTCTGGTGCTGGCCATCTTCGGCGTAGCCATGATGGGGTCGATCGCGGGAGCGAAGCCGAAGTCGCTTCCCGTTGCGCTTGTTGCCTTGGATCAGCCGGTTGAGTTACCAAGCGGCGAAACCCTCGCTGTCGGTGACATGATGAAAGGAATGCTGCAGGCAAACTCGCAGCTGCCCATTCATTGGGAGATCGTGAATTCGGAAGCGGAAGCGCGGGAAGGACTCGACAGCCAGAAGTATTACGGTGCCCTTGTGCTGCCTGAGGACTTAAGCGCCGGCATCTTGTCGCTGCAGTCGCCTGCTCCGAAGCCCGCTGTGGTGCAGGTGCTGGCGAATGAGGGGATGAGCACGCAGGCATCCACTGCGGTGAGACAGATGCTGGGGCAAGCGATGAAAATGGCGGGAGCGGAGCTCTCCAAGCAGGCGTTGACCATGATCGGCTCGCAGACGGATATGCTGCCGGTCACAACCGCGCAGGCTCTGCTCATCCCGTTCGAGGTTCATGAGGAAGTCGTTCATCCTGTAGGTGCGAACCACGCAAGCGGCAATGCGCCGGGAATGCTGATACAGATTCTATGGATCGGCTGCCTGATCCTTAGCGTGTTCCTGTTCCAGGCGCTGCAGAAAGCAGTGAATGACGGCAGCAGCAGGGGAATCGCGATTGTGCTGCAAGGCGCTGCCGGTTTGCTGCTGGCGGGTCTGGTCTCCGGTTTTCTGGTATGGATGGCTTCCTCCTGGTATGGCATGGAGCTTGCGAACGGAGGCAGCGTATGGCTGATGCTGTGGCTGGCCGGGTCGGCATTTTTCCTTCTTCAGTCGACCTTGTTGAACTGGATCGGGCTACCGGCCATGGGCATCTTGGTGCTCCTGATGTTCTTCTCGATGCCGCTTCTCAATATGGCGCCGGAGTTTCTGCCGCAGGCGACGCAGGATTGGCTGTACTCCTGGACGCCGCTGCGTTTTGCCGCTTCCGCTCTCCGGGATGTGATGTATTTTGACGGGTACGCGCCATCTTCTTCGCATTCTGCGGTAATGTGGTTCATAGCCGGAGGTTTTCTTGTTCTGCTGCTGGCCTCGACATTCAAGAAAGGGAGTCGTTCAGACCCAAGAAAATCGATGGCCGCTTCTTAATAGAATAGGTTGGCGCCTAAGCAGTGCGGGGTTTATCCCTGCACTGCTTTTTATAGTTTGCTCAAGCCGACCGGTTCATGTGGAAGGGATCATGGCCAAAGTCGCAGCATCAGGACGTTTCTCCCTTTATTCAAGTAAATAAAATACTATCGTTCTTCAGGATGGCAGCCTGTATAATCCTGAATAAGGGAGCGTGAGCGTAAATTGAAGATTAAAGTGATCATTGCGGACGATAACTCATTTATCAGGGAAGGCATGAAGATCATTCTGGCGACGTTTGATGAGTTCGACGTGGTGGCAACCGTTGAAGACGGACAAGAAGCGGTCGCCTATTGCGAAGCGCATGAAGTGGATGTGGCGCTGATGGATGTCCGGATGCCGAACCTGAATGGCGTTGAGGCCACGAAACAGCTCACGGAGCGTACCAAGACCAAGACGCTGATCTTAACGACGTTTGACGACGATGAATACATTACCGATGCGATCCTGAATGGCGCCAAGGGTTATCTGCTAAAGAATAACGACCCGGAACGGATTCGCGATGCGATCAAAACCGTATACCACGGCCATCATGTGCTGCAGGACGTCGTACTGGATAAAATCAAATCCGGGCTGTCTCCCGGAAATCCTGATAAGACAGACAAGGCAGACAAGTTCGACCGAAGCTTATTCACCGAAAGGGAACTGGATATTATGGCGCTCATCGCCAAAGGGCTGGCCAACAAGGAAATCTCGAAGAAGCTGTTTATTTCCGAAGGCACGATTGCCAATCACATCACTTCGGTTCTCAGCAAGACAGGTCTGGAGCATCGAACCCAGATTGCGATTTTTTATCTGACGGGAGAAGTGAATAAGTGAGCGAACGCCGAAACTATGCCGAACTGTGGGTCATCGGGTTCAAAAGCATGCTGTTCCTGTATGTGATCAGCCAGTCCTATGCCTCTGATCTTGCGATAACGCCATGGTATATACTTGTCATTCTTCTCTACCTGTCCGTGAATGTATCCGTCTATATTTTCAAGAGCCGAAGCATACAGCCGTACCTCATGCTGCTTGCGGTTCTTGTTGTCGCGGCTTCCTCGTTCTACATCCATCCGCTGCTCCTCATACTGCTTCCCGTGAATCTGTACGAGCTGTTGTCGCTTTACGTTCGCAGGAGCTGGATGATCCTGATCCCTCTGCTGGTTCCAGCGCTTATCGTGCCTCAGGGGTTTGTTATGACCTATGTTTCTACATCCGTTCTATCCTATATTTATCTTACGATGCTCAGAACCTTTGTTAACCGAGCCGCATCCTACCAGGAGCAGAACGAGCAGATGCATCGCGAACTCGATCGGTTGACCCAGCGACTGAGCGAAAATAATGAGTACATCCGGCAGTTTGAATATATGTTCAAGCTGGAAGAGCGAAATCGGCTGTCCCAGGAAATTCATGACAAGATCGGGCATTCCATGACGGGAGCGTTGATTCAGATGGAAGCGGCCAAGCGCTTGATGACATCGAATCCGGACAAATCCGCCGAGCTGCTGCAAAATGCCATATCCATCTCCAAAGAAGGCATTGAGAGCATCAGGCTGGTTCTAAAGAACGTAAAGCCTCCGACGGAGCAGCTCGGCATCAACCGAATGCGTTTGTTTCTGGAGGAGTTCTCCGCCCAGCACTCGATCAAGACCGTACTAACGCATGAGGGCAATATGGATGTGATTACGCCGCTTCAGTGGAAAATCATTCAGGATAATACCCAGGAAGCGTTAACCAATACGATGAAGTATGCGAATGCAACGGCAGTCTCGTTACATATCGAAGTTCTGGGCACCATGATCAAGGCCAAAGTCAGCGACAACGGCAAGGGCATGCAGAAGGTAATCAAGGGCCTTGGGATTATAGGCATGGAGGAACGCGCCGCGGTCGTGAATGGAACCGTGATCGTGGATGGCTCCAGCGGCTTCTCGGTGACCACTTTAATTCCTTATAGCTAAAGCTGGTAAGCGCATTTGGCGGGTTAGGGATACCGGGTCAAACAAGACATTCCCCACAAGGGTGAAGATTTGGATCGTCAACAACATGAATATTCTCATGGGTAAGGATGAACTTGTGCACTATCGCAAGGGCATCCTTTTTTCGTACGATAAATGCAGATCAAGTCCACCGGTTGATGCGTGGATGGAATATGGAGGCGAAAAACGTATGAACGTGCTGGAGATCAAAGGGCTCACGAAGAAGTTTGGGGATTTCATAGCGGTAGACCAGCTGTCGTTGAACATACGGGAAGGCGAGATTTTCGGCTTCCTGGGCGCGAACGGAGCAGGCAAGAGCACAACCATCAATATCATATCATCGCTCATGCCCATGACCAAGGGAGAGGTTCATGTCCTGGGCAAGAATCTGACGAAGCATCGAAAGTTCGCGAAGCAGCAGATCGGCATGGTTCCGCAGGAGGTTGCGATTTATGAGGATCTGACCGCCTATGAGAATGTTCATTTTTTTGCCGGATTGTATGGACTGAGAGGATCGGAGCTTAGGAGCAGGACTGAAGAGGCGCTTACCTTCGTCGGACTTAGCGACAAACATAAGATGTACCCGAAAAGCTTCTCCGGCGGCATGAAGAGACGATTGAATATCGCTTGCGCGATTGCCCACAGACCGAAGCTGATCATCATGGATGAGCCGACCGTCGGCATCGATCCCCAATCGAGGAACTATATCCTAAACTCGGTTAGGAAGCTGAACGAGATGGGCAGCACGATCCTGTACACGAGCCATTATATGGAGGAAGTGGAGGAGCTCTGCACCCGGATTGCCATTATCGACCACGGCAAGGTCATAGCGGAGGGCACGCAGGCACAGCTGAAGGCCATTATTACGGACCAGAAGGATATCGGGATCGAAGTGCAAACGGCCGCCCATCTTGAAGCGAACAAGTTGAAGGAGATCGCGGGCGTCAAATCGGTTGAAGTGAAGGAGAATATCGTGCACATCAGCTCCGACGCAGGGGTCAATAACCTGAATAAAATCATTCAGCAATTCATGGCGCAAGGCATTGAAATTCGTTCCGTTCAAGCGTCCGAGCCGAATTTGGAAACGGTGTTCCTGACGCTGACCGGCCGGAGCCTTCGGGATTAGCTGATTTAGGAAGAGGGAGGTGGAAGTACATGAATGTGCTGAGAATCGCGCTGAAGGAGATGAAGATCGTCCGGGAGCCGCGGATGCTGGTATTTATGCTGGCAACCCCGGTGCTGCTCATTCTGATCCTAGGGACGGCGCTTTCGAATGCTTTTAACGGCAGTACCACGATTGGAGACATTCGGGTGCTATACCATAACAATGGAGCAGAACCCGCGCTTACGGAGCAATGGCAGGCATTCATGCAGGAGGCGGAGCGCTCATCGGGCATGGCCTTTGAGCAGATCGAGGAAGGCATGGACGGAGGGCGGGAAGTGAGAAACAACCGGTACACCGGTTACGTGGAAATAGACGGCCAAGGCATCCGATATGAGGGGAACAGCCGCAGCAGTATGGAGAACGGGATTGTGCAGGGGATGCTGTCCGCATTTACCGACCGGTACCGGCTGTCAGCCGAAGCCGCGAAGATCGATCCGGAATATCAGAGCAAGCCGATTGTTGATGATGGAGGGAGCTATGTGCTGGAATCTTCCATTCAGGGAGCGAGGCAGCCGGGTTCGCTTGATTATTTTTCGATTGCGGTCACCACGATGATCATCCTGTACAGCGCCTTGACGGCAGGCGGACTCATCGATAGTGAGCGAAAGCGAAACACCGCACAGCGCCTATTGGCTTCACCGGTGACGAAAGCCGAGATTTTTGCCGGAAAAATAACGGGCACGCTCGCAATCAATGCCGTATTTGTCATCATCGTCGTGCTGATCAGCAAATATATGTTCAATGCCTACTGGGGGGAGAACCCCGTCATGGTATTCCTGGTGTTGTTCACCGAGATCCTGTTTGCGCTCAGCCTTGGGCTCGGTATCAGTTACGTGCTGAAGGGCAATGCAGCCGGAGCTGTCATCATGGTCATTATTCAACTGGCTGCGTTCTTTGGCGGAGGATATACGCCGGTTGCAAGCACAACGGGATTCATGAGGGAGGCCGCAACGTATTCTCCCTTGCATTGGTCCAATGAAGCTCTGCTGCAGCTCATTTATTCAGGCAGTGGGTCGGCAGCCATGCAGGCGATGATGCTGAATATCGGTTTTTCCATCCTGCTGCTGGCGGTAGCCATGATTTCGATGCGAAGAAGGGAGGGGCTGTAATGTCGAAGGATATGCTCTGGCTCATTCGAAAAACGATATTGACCTCGTTGAAGGATTATAAAAATCTGCTGCTCGTTATTGCGCTTCCCATTGTCGGCATTCTGCTATCCACCTTAATCTACAAGGGCTCCGGCGATACCTCCGTTACCCTTGGCATCGTGAATCACGATATTGAACAGAAGGTCACGCAAGATACGATCGATTTTGTTGCTCAATTGGAGCATACCGAGGCATCGGTCATTAGGGAATCGGAAGCGGATGACTTGGTTGTGTCGGGTGAGCTGGATGCGGTGCTGATCTTCCCCGAAGGGTTTGCGAAAGGCGTAATTCAGGGGACACCCGAGCCGGTCCGGATCGAGTCGATTAAGGGCGCTCAGGTTACGGGGTATGTCAAATCGTATCTGAACGCGTACGTCCAGAATATTTCATCCATGGGGGTTATAGCGGGTGGCGACGCCGCCGCGTTTAACGAATTATACAGCGGTTACCGCAGTTCTACGTTTCAATTGTCCACGACTATGGTTGCGGATCAATCGGCCAATCATGATATGACCAACCGGACGATTGGTTACTTGGTTGTGTTCATGCTATTCTCCGCCGTGAATCTATCGGCATTGACGATCCGGGATCGCGAGAACCGTACGTACTATAGACTCTTATCGTCGCCTATTACGGCCCGCAGTTACGTCTTCTCGAATGCCATCGTGAACATCATTCTGATGATGATCCAGATTGCGGCCACCTTGTTCGTCATGACCCGGTTCTTTCATATCGAGCCAGGCATTCCATTATGGCAGATGTTTCTGATTCTGTCGCTGTTCGCTCTGGTCGCGGTTAGTTTATCGCAGGTCATTGTCGCGTTCTCGGACAGCACCATGATGGCTAACGGAATCCAGACGATGGTGATCATGCCGACATCGCTGCTGGCGGGGTGTGTATTCCCGCTCTCCGTGATGCCCGAAGCGATTCAGCGAATCGCCGATTTCCTGCCGCAGTATTGGCTGCTCGATACGTTCGGCAAGCTTCAGCAGGGAAGCGGCCTGACCGACGTGATTCTGAACGTGGCGATTCTGCTGGCTTTTGCCTTGGCCTTATCGCTGATTGCAACCTACAAGTTCGCAAGAAATAGAGATACGCAGAGCTATATTTAAATTTAATGGCAGGGTCTCCTTGTACTGCACATAGGATGGCCGGCTATAAGCGATCAGGGGCTTGCTTGAACAGCAAGGCTCCTTTTTTTTCATTAGTCTAAAACCCGTTCTTCCGGCGAAAAATCTATTGGAAAAAATGAACAAAGCTATTTCATCTGGAGTTACTCCATGGTTTACAATGAGTTCAAGATACAGGATCTGGTTGAAACGTTGAACGATCGGGGGATGGTAAATGTTAGGTAAAGCGCGAAGTGCCTTGCGGCAAGCCTTTCGCTTCACTGCTACCGGACTGACTCTAGGGGAGAAATGGCGTCTGGCTCTTCCTGGTCCGATCCTGTCAGTCGGGGGAGTGCTCATCCACAATGTGTTCTTGAAGTATTACACGGATATCATCGGCCTCATATGACCTGGTGGTCGATACCGAGCGTTCCAATTACGGTTAAGATAGGGAGATGATGTCAAGGGGCGACAGCGACATGGCAGGCATCTCAATAAACAAGTCGGGAATCAGAAGAACCATGGGTTATAGTGAGGCAGGACAGACTAAAGCGGTGTAGACGCTTATGTACAACATAAAAAGGCCAGCCGACAAAAATAAGCAGGGCGTCCCTTGTTCTGATTCCCGATAAGGATCAGTAATTAAGGGGACGCCCTCTCGGTTCTTTCAGAACGTGACCAATCCCATCGCTTTCTTGGCGGCAAGGAGTGTCGGGACTGCGGTTTCGGAAGCCCGCTGCGCTCCGTCCATCAAAATGCGATCAAGCTCGGAGGAATTCACGATTTCATGGAACCTCTCCTGGATCGGTTGAAGTTTCTCGATGACCACTTCGGCTAATTCCTTCTTGAACGTACCGTATCCTTGGCCTTCATACCGTTTCTCGATGACGGAGATGGCTTCCTCGGAGAATACGGAATATATTTCAATCAGATTGCTGACCGCCGGCTTCTGCTCCCAGTCGTGCCGGACCTGGCCATCGGAGTCGGTAACGGCCCTGGAGAACTTCTTGCGGATATCCTCCGGCGTATCCATCATGTGGACGCAGCTGTTCTTATTCGGGTTGCTTTTGCTCATCTTCTTGGACGGATCGTCAAGCCCCATGACGCGGGAGCCAATATCCTGAATGATCGGCTCAGGCACCGCAAACGTGCGGCCATACCGGTTGTTGAAGCGCTCGGCCACATCGCGGGTCAGTTCCAGATGCTGCTTCTGGTCGTCGCCGACAGGCACGTGCGTTGCCTGGTAGAGCAGCACATCGGCAGCCATCAGGACCGGATACGTAAACAACGCGGAGCTTACGGTATCCTTTCCGTCCGATTTCTCCTTGAATTGGGTCATGCGTTTTAATTCACCAAAATGCGCCTGCGTCTCCAGCAACCACCCGAGCTCTACATGCGCGGGGACCTGCGATTGCAGAAAGATCGTCGCTTTATCGGGGTCAATGCCCGACGCAATGTACAGCGCGGCAATGTCGCGCGTGCGCTGGTGCAGCTCCATGGGATCCTGATAGACCGTGATCGCATGCAGATCCGGCACGAAGAAATAGGACTCATACTCATGCTGCAGCTTCACATATTGACGGAGGGCACCTCCATATCCGCCAATATTCAAATCTCCGCTCGGCTTGATGCCTGACAATAATCGTTGCATAATAACCACCTCCTAATTTGTTTGCGAACAACACAAAAACACCTCATCCCTGTATGGGACGAAGTGTAACTTTCGCGGTACCACCCAAATTCGACTGTACGGTCGCTCTTTAGCATGACGCGGAAATGGGGAAACGCACCATTTTCCCTGCCATATCTCCCAAAGTAACGGTGGAGAGCCGTCAAGGCCTACTGCTCCGGCAGAGATCGGAGGTTCGGGTTGAAGCGAGAAGATCCATTCACTTATTCCGGAGTACCGGGCCTCGCACCAATCGCCGGTTCGCTTGGACCTCAAGAGATAAGCTACTATTTCTTCTCATAGCCGTGTGGTATGTTGTTCTTAAATTCATCTGTGCAGCTCTGTTCGAATGTGAATAGAGAACAAGATGATTTGATGAGTATCATCACACAGATGTTAGGTGAATGTCAAGAGGGATCGGGGGGGCAGGATGAGCGATAAGGACAGAGCGATTCTTGGGGACGGATTATCCATACTGTCGCAGTGCAGAATGCTAACAGGGGATATTTGGCAGGCTCATTACGGAGCGGCCGCGATCGCGGGTTATTTTTTTGTAAAGGCAAACCATTTGCCCGGGAAGGTCGAGGAGGCCGTTACGGCGGAGAACCAAAGGATGATCGCCAAGTATTTGCAGTCGGGAACGGTGACAGGGGAAAGCTTGAGTGTGAAAAGTGCCGAATCAAGGATTCTTGCGGCCCTTGACGATACGATTGATGGGCTGCACTGGGTCGGGCACAATGTGATCTATGCCGCAATAAGCCTGGCTGCACTCCACGAGCTTGGAGGCGGTCTACGGCATGAAGCAGCCGATATCGCGGAATTAATAGCCTCTTTCACGAAGACGATTCCGGGAAGGTCCTGGATCGGATATTCTGCTGCCGAGGTCAAACGGTTGACCCTGGATGAACTTGACGGGATATCAGAAATAACGGACGGCGATCAGCTGTCGGCCTTAATTTTAAACGAGCTGGCCTCTTATTCGGTGATCTACCGCGCAGAAGCCCATCATGACTTGATGGGGCATATGCTGACGTACTCGCATGCCTTAAACATCTTGTACGATCTTGGCCATCATGATTATTTCCACAGAGGCTTGCCGGGTCTGCTCAAAATCGTGAAGGTGCTCCGTGCCAGCAGTCAGCTGGATCCTGCAGAGCCGATCCGAATCGTGTCTCCGGTGGATCGGCTGCCACTCGTGGGGACTCCAAGATCGGCTTGGCTGCCGCACCAGCCGGAGTACTGGGCGGGTATCGACGGGGCTGTCATCGATTGGGACTTCGGCCATCTGTTCAAATTTCCGTTCAGTTTCTACCATCATTGGAACCGTGTTTCGGAGGCCCCGGCGAAGGCTATGGAGAATTTTCGATATATCATCCATCCGGTGCAGACGATCATTTCCTGAAGAGAGGTAACTTTTTTCATTTAGATCGGCACTTAAGGGATAGAGACACCGAGAGGGAGGTGAAGTGAGCGTGATCCAGTGGATTGAGGAAGCCCGGAGGGGCAGTGCCGAAGCTCAGGAAAGCTTGGTCCGGCATTTTACCGGCATGGCGCTGGCCGTGGCCTACGATAAGCTGCAGGATTCCCATTTGGCGGAGGACGCCGTGCAGGAGGCCTTTACGGAGGCCTTTGCGAATCTGCATAAGCTGCAGGATCCCCGGCGTTTCCCCGGATGGTTCAAAGTGATCGTGGAACGGCAGTGTTACAGAGACTTGCGCCGCAAGCAATTGCAGACGTTTCCGCTGCATGAGATAGAATTGCCGATGGGAGATCAGCGAAGCTTGGAGTCGGTCGTGGAAAAGAGAGAGCTGATCGGTCAGCTGCATGCCACGATCGCGGACTTGCCATCGGGCATGAGGATTGCGGTCCAGCTCTATTATTTTCAAGGCTACAACCTGCGTGAGATCTCGCAATATTTGGACATTTCTTTGCCGGCTTTGAAGAAGCGACTTTTTGATGCCCGGCGGAAGCTGAAGAACACGCTGCACGTAGCCGACTTTGTATCGGTGTTCACCGATCTGTATGAGGGAGGAAAACGCATGCTGCATATCGTTAACGGGGATTCGGTAGGGGATAAGCTGAAGCAAGGGAACATTCAAGGAGATATCCTGGTGTGGAGGGAGCTTTATTCGTTTGGTCCGGTTTATACGAAGATGGACGAGCCGGATCATCGGAGAACAAGAGCTCAGTATTTGGAGCAAACGCTGGGGATTCCACAGAAGGAATATATCGGGACCTGCGAGTCGCAGGAGAGGAAGCTCCAGGATTTTCGGAAATATGACGAAGTTGTGCTCTGGTTTGAGCATGACCTGTTTGACCAGACCATGCTGGCCTACTTGCTGCATTGGTTTAAGGAACAGTCACTGGGGAATACGAGGCTGAGTCTGCTGTGCATTGGCGCATACCCGGGCATCGAGCTTTTTCGCGGGCTGGGGCAGCTTAGCACAGAGCAGCTCGAGACTTTATCGGGCACATGGCATGCGATTGGAGACGAAGAGCTTATGCTGGGCAGCATGTTGTGGGAAGCCTATGCCTCGGACCTGCCGGAGAAACATCAGCGTATGCTGGAAATGGATTCCTCGGCACTGCCTTTTGCGAGGGATGCGTTCGAGGCCCATCTGGCACGGCTGCCCTCTGTGAGCCATGGCCTCGGGATCATCGAGCAGACGACGTTAGAAGCTGTAGCGGGCGGAATTCATACGCCTTATGAGTTATTCCGCACAGTAGGTGACCGGCTTCATACACTCGGAATGGGAGACCTGGAATTCTGGTATTACCTGGCGAAGATGATTGAGGGGCCGGATTCCTTGCTGGTTATCGATGGTACAGCACTGTTTCCTGACTTCAAACTGGCTGTACCCCATTTTCAAGAGCGGGTGCTGCAAGTGACGAGTTTGGGGCATGAGGTGCTGGCCGGTAAGACCGACTATGCCTGCGCCGCAACGATCGATAAATGGGTAGGAGGCTTGCAGGTAAGGGGGAAGGATCCGTTATGGCGCTGGAACCCGGAGCGGAAGTCGGTTGTGCGGATAGCTGAAGCCGATTAACCGAAGACATAGGAAAGAGCGATATTGAGCAGAGTGACGAATCTGATTAACAGTAGAATACAGCAAAAGAGCTATCCTTTCTGGCGTTAATGCCAAGCAAGGATAGCTCTTTTCATAGTTACAGATGAGAGCCGCCGGTTGCATCGACCATCTGTCCCGTGACCCAGCGCCCGTCAATTGATGACAGAAACGCTACGACGTCCGCAATATCCGACGGCTGACCGATTCGGCCAAGCGCGGACATCTCTGCGGCATGCTGCTGCCCTTCCGGAGTATGAAGCCATGCAGCATTCACGTCCGTATCCACGATGCCCGGAAGAACCGCATTCACCGTGATCCCTCGTGGACCCAGCAGCTTGGCGAGGTGCAAGGTGAACGTATTGATGGCTCCCTTGGTGATGTTGTAAGCCATAATATGCGGATAGGCGATACGCGTCACACCGGAGGAGATGTTGACGATACGCCCGCCGTCACGCAGGAGCGGCAGAGCCTGTTGGACCAGGAAGAACGGTGCTTTTACATTAACGGCAAGCAGCTCGTCGAAGCTCTCCTCGGTCGTCTCTTCAAAGGTCTTTGAGGTTCCGATGCCTGCGTTATTCACCAGAATATCAAAATGCTGGTCCCGCGTTACACGCAGCAGCTCCTTCTTCAGCGAATGAATAAGCCCCTTGGCTCCATCTACCGATTCCAGCCCAGCACCTAAGGCGATAGCTTGCCCGCCTTGAACCTGTATGGTCTGCACAACCTCATCCGCAGCATCCCGGCGGTTTCCGTAATGAACAACGACCAGTGCCCCTTCTTCCGCCAACCGAAGCGCGATTCCTTTACCGATTCCTCGGCTTCCGCCTGTAACCAATGCAACTTTGTTTTCCAATCGTTTCATGAAACTCCACTCCTCTTGTTTGATTTAAAACTACTGTACACTCTCCGGTTAGGGGGAGAGTCAAGAGGTTGATTTAGAATTTTTCGAGAGTTATTCATGAACAACAAAGACATGGCGATTACTGCTGCTACAAGTACGGATGGAGGCGATGGAGGCTGGGCAGAAGCCTGCTCCGGCAGCCTATGGATGGGTTACAACGCGTTGCCTTGTAAGGGGATAAGCAATTCCGCGGGGCGCTTCTTGCCATAGATATCTTTATCCGAGGTGAGATAGATTTCGCGGATCGGCTCCCGATCCGATTGAACGAGGCCTTGGGACGAAATCCATGCTTTGAGCTCGCTTGCAACGGGACAGCTATAGCCGTACGGATCACAACGATGTACAAGAGATGCGGCGGATTGAAGCATCGGCAGGTAGTCCACACGAACACGGCCATTAACAGGTATGTCCCTGGTTACGGGGATTGCGACTTCGATGTCGGCGATGTCGGCATTCTCGCTGCCGTGATCATGCCAAAGGATGGTTAACTGGCTAGCTTCCTCTTCTCCATAAGAGGAAGCATATTTCGTAATCTCATCAAGCAAGAGACATAGCTGGCTGCGGGGGACTTGGTCGCGAATCGATGCGGCGAGCTGGGATGGGACTTCCCGGATACGGATGAAGCCTGCCGGATCACCGGCTTCCGATGGCTCCAAGCGCGACATTCTGCTGTTCACCTCATCCAGCTGCAGCTGGAGGGTCTGCATCGCATGTCGAAGCTCCGTCATTTTATCCGCAAGTTTGTTCTTTACGGCATCGGTTCCTATATCCTCTGCAAAAAAATCCTTGAGCTGTTCCAAGGTAAACCCCTGTTCCTTGTAGGCGGCAATCCGCTTGACGGTCAGAAGCTGCTCCTCGGAATAGTAACGGTATCCGCTTTGCTCATCAACATGGGCCGGCCTTAACAGGCCCAGCTCATCATAATAACGCAATGCTTTGATGGAAATGCCGCTGACCTTGGCAAAAACGCTGATCTTCATCATACCGTTTGCTACCTCCTTTACGATTCGGTCTCTCGTGGATAACGATATCATATCCCGCTCTCCTGCCTACGTAAAGAACGCAACTCGCCGGAACTGAAGGAACAACTCGGTCCCAAGACCGAGTCTGTTTTCATCCCGGGGCGGGAATTCATTTCGGCCGGATTATCGTACAATGTGTTCAAAGAAGATTCGTGATCCCGCTTCAGAGCAAGAAAGGAGATAAGGTTGATGAACGGAACGCACGAGGATCGCCAGGCGATCCAAACGTTATTCGATTCGCTGTCCAAGGCGTGGGGAGAAGGGAATGGCCGGGCTTATGCGGAATGCTTTACGGTTGATGCGGATTACGTGACGTTTAGCGGGCAGCACTTGAAGGGCCGCCAAGAGATCGATGAGGTTCATCAGAAGCTGTGGGACGGGGTGCTCCGCGACTCCAAACTGGTAGCGGGGCCAACCCCGACGCAGCTGCGTTTCCTGACCCCGGAGCTTGCGATAGCCCAGGCTACGGGAGCGGTGCAGCTGAGATTCCATAAGAAGCCGCCCACCAGCCGCTTCTCCATTAATACCAACGTGCTGGTCAAAGTGAACGGAGAGTGGAAGATATCGGCATTTCATAACTGCCGGATTCAGAAGCCAGGCTGGATTCAGCGGATGATGATGCGTTCGAATTCAAAATCCAGCTGATTAAAGATGTGGAGGATGAGCTTTTGAAGAAGGGTGCGCTGATTGGAAAAGGCAGGAGTGCAGAGGTCTATGAATGGGGAGAGTCTCAGGCACTAAAGCTGTATTATGAAGGGTATCGCCCGGAATGGGTGACGTATGAGGCGGAGATGGGACGCATCGTTGCGGAAGCGGGGGTTCCCGCCCCTTCCGTCTTTGACATGGTGGATATTGAAGGACGTACGGGGCTGGTGTATGAACGGATTACGGGCCCTTCGATGCTGCGTCAGGTTCAATCGGCACCGTTTCAGCTAACGAAGTGCGCCCGGGATATGGCGCAGCTCCAACATGCGACGCACTGCTGCACGACCAGCCTGCTGCCGCCGCAAAAAGAAAAGCTGGAACACGCGATTCTTGATGCAAGCGGCATCCTGCAAGAAAAAGCGCAGGCCATATGCAAGGTGCTGGATTCATTTCCGGAAGGCGATTCCATCTGCCATGGCGACTTTCACCCGGACAATGTGATCGTCGCGGAGAACGGATGCCGGGCGATCGACTGGAACAATGCCCATGTGGGTAACCCGCTATGCGACGTCGCCAGGACATCGCTCATGTTCCAATCGCCGTTTAACCCGGTCGATCAGCCGGGCATCCTGGTGCTTCCGCTTCGGATGGCCCGCATGCTGTGGAATAAAGTATACCTGAACGAGTACTGCCGATTATCCCGTGCGAAGCTGGAGGATATCGACCGGTGGATGCTGCCCGTAGCGGCGGCCAGGCTGAGAGAGGATGTTCCCGGGGAAAGAGATTGGCTGCTCGGACTGATTGATGACCGGCTCCGTGCTTATGCGTAATGAAATCGTGACTCCTGCGGGGGGAGAGCGGCTTCCATAATATAGGGCAAGTTCCCCGGTCGCCGCATCCGGATTTACATGCCTGTCTTCGCATGATATACGGCGGATGAAGTTCCCGTCCGGTAATAGGGGTAGCTCATATCCGTCTGGACCCGTTCTGCTGTCGCTGCATCGGTTAGCCTTTCGAGCACATATAAGCCGAGATCAATAGACGATGACACTCCGCTGCCCGTAAAGAGACGGCCGTCCTGTACAATGCGTGCTTGAACAACTTCCTTGCAGTAGGGTGTCAACAGTTCGTAAGCCGAAGCGTTGGTGGTAGCCCGCTTGCCCTCCAGCAAGCCGGCCGCGCCCAGAAGCAGCGATCCGGTGCAGACGGATACGAGATGTTTGGCTTCCCGGGCGGTCTGGAGCCAAGTCAGCACATCGGGGTCATATCTCAGCTCCCTCGTGGTAAAGCCGCCAGGCACGAAGACCAGATCGTATTCCGAAAGATCCGGTTTGACCCGGGATACGACATACGCCAATCCGCGATCATCGGTAATTTGCGTGCTCAGCGCGCAATAATCCCAGGATATATCCGCTTCGGGACGGATGCGGGCAAGCCGGGTCATGACTTCGGTGAAGCCGATCAGGTCCAGGGCCGTCATGCCATGGAATAGAATGAAAGCCATTTTCATCAAGAACACCTGCCTATAGTGATTTTTTTAAGCTGGCGCCGCCCGGCTGGCCTGGAACGGAACGCCTTCGATTCGACGCACGATGAATCTGGTAATAGCCCGTGGCCGACAGAACGCTGAATATCAAGTTGATCCCGATCAGCGCTTGGTAGCTGTTCGTAAGGTCATACAGGAATCCGCCGGAGAAGGAGCCGAGAACGGCGCCCGCCTGATGGAAAATAAGCAGCGTTCCGGCCTGCAATCCAACGGAGCGATGGCCCATGGCCTCGCCGGCTACCAGAATACCGCCCGGAATGGCGCCTAAATAGCTGGCTCCGAAGATGAACGAGAAGAGGATCGGAGAGGCGCTGAAGTGCAGATACAGCACCATAAAGGCCACGATTCGAAATACGTACAGGAAGGACAAGGCCAAACTCCTCGACATCCGGTCCAGGAGGAAGGCAAACAGCAGTCCGCCTGTCAGCTCAAGCAAACCGAGAATACTCAGTGAGGACGTGAACATTACCGAACTGATCTGATGATGGCGATGGATGGCCATCAGGTGCATTTCAACCGTTCCCATGCTGAAGCCGCATGTGAACAAAGCGAAGATCACCAGAAGTACGGTGCGGCTGGTTACCATCTCCTTGGCGATCGGGAGGATCCGTGGCCTCCCAGCCGATGGGGGCAATTCAGCAGCGGAGGGGTCGGCTTCGTGCTCTTCGCGCTTTCGTTCTTTCATGATAAGCAAGGTGAGCGGTATGGATACAAGCGTGATCCATAAGGTGAACGTGAATGCCGTTGTCCAATCGAGCCAGTCCCGGTTGCTTACAAATAGAGGCGTCAGAATGGCCAGGCCGAGCGAGCTCGCGCTGGTCATGATCATGAGTGCCTTCGCTTTATGGCGGCTGAACCAGCTTGTGACCACGACATAACCTGTACTTGCAGCCATGCCGGAGAGGCCGGAGAGCAGCCCGAGCCCCAGGAAGAATCCCGCCGGATGACGAAACGTAAGCACGGTCAGCATGGACATCACGCCAAACAGGGCGTTCAGGAGCATCATTTTTTTGGGACCGTATCGATCGGTCAACCATCCGCCGAGCGGAGAACAGATGGCGGCAACGGCAATGTTAACGGACCAGGTGAAGCTGATAAAGGTGAGGTCGACGCTTAAATCCCTTGCCATTTCGTGCTGGTAATAAGACATGACAAACCGGCTGATGGCCGCCGCAAACCCTAGCATCCATAGAAATATGAGAATGACCCATGCATAACCCCGGTCTCTTTTCATCGCAACCCCGTCAGCCCCTCTCCCAAGTCTTTACTTCCGCTATGTCATGCAATAAGCTAATTTTAATCATGGAGTCGGAAATGAACAGGACAATTTAGAGCAACTGTATCAATACAGGGGGATAAGCGGGATGGACACGAAGCACGAACAAATTGTTGCCCATATGATCCGTGAAGTGGAGAGGGGGCATATCCGATCAGGTCATAAGCTGCCATCGGTCAGAGCCTTGGCCAAAATGTTCTCCTGCAGTCCCAATACGGTCGTTCGTGCGTATCAGACCTTGGAGCACGATGATATCATTTACCCGGTGCCCAAAAGCGGATACTATCTCGTGGAGGGGAGGGGCCGAGCCTCTGCGCGGACGGAAAGCGGGCCGATTGATTTCGCCTCAACGACGCCCCGGGGCGATTTTTTGCCGTTTCAGGAGATGGAGCACTGCCTGCGTAAGGCGATTTCCTTATACAAGGAGGAACTGTTCGGTTACACCGATCCACAGGGGATCTTTTCGTTAAGGAACGAACTGAGCAGGTATTTCCACGCGCAGCAAATGTTCGCTAAACCTGATCAGATCGCTGTGGTGACCGGGGCTCAGCAGGCCTTCTCGATCCTGACGCGCATGCCTTTCCCGGGCGAGGGACGGGCGGTCCTGGTGGAGCAGCCGACGTATTTCGGTTTCTTGGCGGCGGCGCACGTTGCAGGCTGTCCGGTGATCGGCATCCATCGGGATGAGCATGGTATCGACCTGGAGGTGCTGGAGTCTTATTTTCGCAGCGGACAGATCAAGCTGTTCTACACGGTGCCGCGATTCCTCAACCCGTTAGGCACCTCGTATTCGCTGGAGCAGAAGAGGCGTATCGCGGATCTCGCCCGGCAGTATGATGTCTATATCGTGGAGGACGATTATCTGGCGGACCTGGAGGAGGATTCGAAGGCAGACCCTTTGTACGCACTGGATCAGTCGGACCATGTCATCTATGTCAAAAGCTTCTCGAAGACGATCCTGCCAGGCATTCGAATGGGCGCCGTCCTTCTTCCGGATCGGCTGTTGGATCCGTTTATTAGGCATAAAAACGCCGCAGACATATCGTCGCCGATCCTCTCCCAAGGCGCGCTTGAACTTTATATCAAGAGCGGCATGTACAAACGCCATGCAGCCCGCATCCGGGAGCATTACCGGGAGAAGATGCGCTATGCCATCGAGGTATGTGCCCGTGTCTTCGGCAGCGGCATTCACTATACGTGCCCCTCCTCCGGCGTGTTCATCACCATCCGGCTGCCCCAGTATGTAAAGGCATCCGCACTTCAGGATCGCTTGCTGCAGAGAGGTATCTCGGTTACGAACGTGGATCAACATCTGCTGCCTGAGAATCAGGGCAATGACCGGATTCGGTTATGTATCATCGGGGTGGAGAAACCCCGAATCGAGGCGGGTATGATTGTGATCGAGGAGGAAATACGGCGTTTAGAGCGGCGGATGAGGTAGAAGGAATGGCGGATCAAGCTGGGCAGCAGCGTGGGGAGAATACTTGGAAAACCTTGCAGCACGGCTGCTTCCGAAATTAAGGATTATCATCGATTCCGTCATCGGGCAAAGACAAACCAAAAAACAGGGGACCTATAGGTCTCCTGTTTGTTTGCGAATCGGCACGAGGGTCCAATAGGTACCGCATCGCCACAACCATTCCAAAGGTCCATATTGGAACCAACGCATCCACACTTGGCTGGCTATGATCTGAAATATCACAATCCCCAGGGAAACGAGCGAGGACACGGCATAAGTCGTCGGTGTGGTGTTCAGCATGAAGCGCTGAATGCCTACCAGAAAGACGGTTTGCCCAATGTAGTTGGTAAGCGCCATGCGCCCGTATGCCTGTAACGGATACAGCATCTTCGCACCTACGCGGGTACGTCCAAGCATTAAGAGAGAGCTTAGATAAAATACGGATACGAGAGGGCCTGTCGCCACCCCGATATGTGCCAGAGTGAAGGCGGCTTCCATGGTTGGCGACGGCGACTCGCCTGCTACCTCGAACAGAAACGATGGCATCGGCTCGGAAGGCGCTACCCACCACATGATACCGATGGCCAAAATCGTTCCTAACAGAGACGGTATCCAAATCATGCGCAACGAGCGTAATCTTAATCTTAATCCCTTGTTGATCGCATCAAGTAATCGATATTGGCCAGCAGCTAGACCTAATACGATCAGGAAAGGGATGGTGAGGAGTTTGACGCCCGTAACGGCCGCCAGAACAAACCCCGCCAATCCGATGAGAAGGTTAACCCTCCGCGGAGCCCAGTAGAGAGGAACCGTAAGCAGGCCAACAACCGCATAATAGAATAATGCTTCCCCCGATTGATACTGCTGATGGATGAAGCCGATCAGCACCAGAATCGCTAACCGGCGAATATACAGCCGAAGTCTTGGCTTTCCGCCCATTGTAGCGCTTCGTGATAGAAACATGTAGAATCCAAGTCCGAACAGAAACGTGAAGATGGTATAAAATCGGGCTTCCACAAAAAAGTTAAGTCCTCGCTGGAGCCAATAATCAGCTGCCGTTTCGGGTGTGTCGATGAGCCAGAGTCCCAACACGTTGACAAACGGCAGTCCAAGGAGGGCAAACCCCCTGAATTGGTCCAAAAAGTGCAAGCGTGTCTTTTCAAGGGCAGGGCGATACCGAGTCGCAGCGTCGTGTTGTCCTGCATGCATGATCACACCATCATCCTGTTCACGGATTTAATATAACGGGCTCTGGCGATCAGGAAATATATCATTTGGGCGGCTAAGAATGCCGATGATGCTGCCATTACAGGTCCGTTTACATTCGGGACATCCAGGTAGCCTAGAATCGGGTCGAGCACGACCAAGGACTGCAGGGCTGCAACAAGGATGGGAATAAAGAATAGCACGGCAATCTGTATGGTTGCGGAGATGTTCATCTCTCGCGCGCTGAGTCCGATCTTGGACAGGGAACGGTACATCGCCTGATCGGCCGAAAGCTCTGTATGCAGTTTGAAATACAGGAAGCTTGCGGTTGAGATCGAGAAGATCAGGGCGACAAACACCCCGATAAAGCTGAATAACGAAAATCCCTGTTTATTGACGTAATAGTTCTCCGCCCTGGATTCTATATAACCTTCTCTGATTGCACTTCCGTTCCACTCCGACAGCTCAAGGCCGAGCTTGGTTTCGGGATCATCCTTCTCGGGGAGTCCTTGGGAATCGGGAAGAATAAACGGATACGTATGATTCACACTGATTTTATTTGCTTTGTTCCCGCCCTTCAGCTCTTCAAACATGGTGTCCGTAACGACCAGCAACCTGCCGCTATATACCAGAGCCGCAATCCGGTCTGTGCGGTTTTCCAAGATGAAGGAGTAGGGTTGGCCGGATAGTTCGATATCTGCTTCCGTTAGCTTCCCTTTACTCTTCCTCGCTGCATTCGGGGTTTCCGTCAATAAGGCTTCATTCTCGCCGAGTGTCCCGGCCGGCTTGGTATTCAACATAGCAGCCAAACGGTCGTATTGGGATTGCGGCATGATGTGTAAGGAGTCCTCCCCATTCGCTGACAAGCGATAGTAGATGGTTCCGACCTCCGCCCGTTTATACTCCAGCCCTTCTATTTGCAGACGATTTTCAATCAGGGCCAATTCGTCCTGCACCTTAGTCTCGTCGTCATTGTTATAGTAGCTGTAGCTAAGCGCGTACGGGTTATCCAAATATACCGATTTGATCGATTGCTGCATGGCCAGTACGAATCCGGTGCTCATGGAAGCCAGCGCTACCACAACCGTGACCAGAAACAGCATGCGGGCATTATCCTTAATCTTGTAACTCATTTCGGAAATCCACAGCAGGTTTGTTCCTTTCCAGGTGGTCCTGCGATTTCGCTGCAGCATGCGGACAATCCACACGGATAGCTGGGAGTAGAAGAAATACGTGCCCATAATTCCGGTTGCCGCAGCGATTATCAATCCCGCAGGGTCTAACGCTTTGACACGAAGGACGGTAAAGCCGATGGTAAGCAGCACCACGCCCAAGAGGGCCAGGAACAGATTGGCTTTCGGTTCGGTTTTCGGTTTGCTGGTGCCTTTGAGAAGCTCCAGAACTTGATTCTTCCGGATAAATAACAAGGTAAAGAGCGAAATGACGAGAAACAGCGCAGCGAACGCACCTGCGGTCAGCAGCATCGCTTTGACCGGCCAATAGAATGGCAGCTCGTCCATATCGATCACCTTGGTGCTGATGAGCAGGAACACCTTGGATAACAGCATTCCGCTGGCGATGCCCGTTACGATGGCAATGGCGCCAATCAGAATGTTCTCCAGGAAAATCAGCCAATTGATCTGTTTGGCTTCCGCTCCCAGAATCGTCAGAATGCCGAATTCCCGATTTCTCGACTTCAGGAATACGCTGATCGAATACAGAACGAACAAGAAGGCAAACACATAGACGATCACCGTGGCAATCGTCATTCCCGTACGCGTCATCGCGCCCATGGGCGAATTCTCGATGGCCGGATGGTAGATGAATACCGCGTACGTAAAGAAAATCATGACCATGAATGAGCTGCTCAGCAGGTAAGCGAAGTATTGGCGAGCATTCCGCCGGACGTTATTAAACGCGAATTGAGGAAAGCTCACTTGTATTCCCTCCCCAGAACGATAGCGTATCGATGATTTTTTGGAAAAAGGCCTGCCGGTTCTCTCCGCGGTGAATCTCGGCGGCAAGCTTGCCGTCTTTAATAAAAACGATGCGGTTGCAATAGCTTGCGGCCAGGGGATCATGCGTAACCAGCATTAAAGTGGTACGATCCCGCTCATTGATCTCGGCGAGCGACTCCATCACGATCCGAGAGGAGTTGGAATCGAGCGCTCCCGTAGGCTCATCCGCAAGCAGTAACAGGGGCGAGCCGATGATCGCCCGGGCAATCGCGGTGCGTTGCCTTTGGCCCCCCGAAATTTCGTACACGCGTTTATTCAGAATTTCCCGGATGCCAAGCCGCGAAGCGGTTTGCTGCAGCAGCGATTCCATGTCCTTTAGTGGACGGCGGTCCAGCGTAAGCGGGAGCACGATATTCTCGGCAACCGTTAGCGTGTCGAGCAGATTGAAATCCTGGAACACAAAGCCGAGCTGTCTGCGGCGGAAATGGGCAAGCTCGCTTTTTTTCATGGCGTAAGGATTGCTTCCCCCGATCTTGACCTCGCCCGAGCTGGGGCGATCGATGGTGGATACCATGTTCAGCAGGGTGGTTTTGCCGCTGCCGGATGGCCCCATGATGCCGACGAATTCTCCTTCTTTGATGGTGAGATGAATATCGGTAAGAGCTTGTGTCGCCACTTTGCCCGCATATACTTTGTTTAAAGCCTTTACTTCAAGAATATCCATAAATCCATAGGCTCCTTTCTATAACCTTGTTATTGTGCGAGTTCAAAAAGTCGGATTTTCAGCACCGAGAAGGTTGGATGAAACTAGGGAGTGAGGAGCG
This sequence comes from Paenibacillus sp. Y412MC10, assembly GCF_000024685.1. Taxonomy (NCBI): domain Bacteria; kingdom Bacillati; phylum Bacillota; class Bacilli; order Caryophanales; family Paenibacillaceae; genus Paenibacillus; species Paenibacillus sp. Y412MC10. Next base: position 6,888,306 of record NC_013406.1, on the reverse strand, counting down.
GAGCGTACGTTTTGGGTACGTGAGCACCGGAAGGCCCGGCTGAATTCAAGATTCGATGCCGAGTTACTTCTTGACTCCCTTCGTGTTAGATATAGAATTTATTCGTTATCAGCAGAGCTGATGAAATTCTATATCGCAAGAAAACCTACCTTTGAATCGCGGTCGCTCATCCTTGATTGGCCTCGATTGGTTTTCTTATCAAAAGGCGAATTTTTTGAACAACCTCTCAGTGTAGCCTAACTCTACCGCATACCGACATGCTCCTGCTATGGATTTAGGTGAAACGGAGCTTACATCTGCCATAAGGTTATGTTCGCATATTCTGTTCGTATCCTGAGATGCCGGCATGAAGTTTAAGCTTAACCGCCCCATGAAAATAAGGCACACCTATGAAAAAGATGTGCCTTGGATTGCTGCAGTGCGCAGCGTTAAGATAACGGTGGTTCCCTCACCGAGCGTGGATTCCAGTTCGACGGAATGGTCAAGCTTATGGGCGATTTCACGGACTAGATACAGGCCCATGCCGGTGGATTCATGATATTGCCGGCCGCGCTCGCCGGTGAAGTAGGGATGGAATACCCGGTTGATGTCCTCCGGTGCAATGCCGATCCCCTCATCGCGGATACGAAGTTTGATGTGTTTCCCTGCTTCTTCTGCAGTGAATTGAATCTTCTTGCCGGGGCTGCCGGAGTAGTTCACGGCGTTTGTCAGAATTTGACCCAGCATAAATCGAAACCATTTGGCATCCGTGTAGACGGAGATCCGATCATCGATGCGAAACACCGGGGTAATCCCTTTGCGAATGAATAGCTTTCGGTTCTCCACGACGGATTCGCTGACCGCGGCACGGAGTCCGACGGCTTCTACCGCGAAGTCCTGCTCGAACCGGTCCAGGCGTGCGGTATAGAGCACCATTTCGAGGCCTTTGCGTATTCGTTCAAGCTCTTCCCGTATATGTTCGGCGGGTGCTTCTTCGACTTCATCGAGCGTTAATTGAATCACCGACAGCGGGGTCTTCATCTGATGAACCCAGCGGTTGACGAAGGCCAGATGCTGGTCGGTTCCGCTTTGATGCCGATGCAGCTGTTCCCGGTATAAGCGTTCATAATGGCTGATCCGCTCGTGGATCGCTTCCGGCAGCGGCGCATCGCCCAGAGGAGGATTGGAGAACTCCTCCGAAAGTTCCTGGCTGGAAAGCTCTTGATACATCGTGCGATGAGAGAGATACCGGTACACCAGATAGACCAGCAGCACGACGCTGCTCAACAGTACCCCGTATAGTACGACAGTAAAGGGTCTGCCTTCACCGGTAAGCCAGTACAGCAGGGGGACAAGCAGCATTTGAACGGCAAAAAACAGCATGAGCGGGAGGTGCTCCCTCAAAAAAAGTTTCATAGGGTCTCCTTGCCTGTCATGAACCGGTAGCCTGCTCCCCGGACGGTTTCGATGAGATCCCCGGCTCCGAGTTCACGAAGCTTGCGGCGAACCCTCGTAATATAAACATTCAACGTATTGTCGTCAATGAAGTGCTGATCTTCCCACATTAGGTCCAGGAGCCGCTCGCGGCTGACCACGCGGCCGTCTTTTTCCATGAGCATCGTCAGCAGGGCAGCTTCCTTCTGAGTTAACTCGGCCGAACGGTCTCCATAGGTCACGAGGAGTCGCTCGGGATACAGGAGGAGGCCGGCGCTTTCAACGGTAGGCTCCTCCTCCTGGCCGGAGGCATAGGCGCCGACCGCGCGGCGCAGGTGGCTGCGGACTTTGGCCAGGACAAGCTCCATGTCAAACGGCTTCGTAATATAATCATCGGCCCCGTTTTCGAGCGCCATGATCTGGTCCATGCCGCTGTCGCGTGCCGAGATGAAGATGATCGGGCAGTGGGATTGGGTGCGGATTTGCCGGCACCAGTAGAATCCGTCGTATTTCGGCAGATTGACGTCCAGCAGAACCAGATCCGGCTTCGTCTCCGCAAAAATGTCCATCACGCGGTTGAAATCTTCGATAATCCGTACGTTGAAATCATATTTGGAGATCGCTGACCTTAGTTTATCCGCGATTCGTTCATCGTCTTCCACAATCAGAATGGTATACATGTCATCAACTCCTTTAACGCAAAGCAGGGGCTTGCATTCACTATACCACACCCTTCCCGGAGATCCGTAAGCGTATGATAAGTACGGGTCATGAACCCTTGCCCAGGCCCATGCATAAGATGTAGTCACACAAAACCTGCTGCCTGGGAAAGGGCGTGGCTTCATATGGGAATTCATCTAACCGCGATTCACTGGGTTTACCTGGCGTTTATCGTATTGATCATGACGCTGTTGATCCGGCGGCGCGATACGACGCTGGTTTGCATTACCGGAATATTCGCGCTTGGCATTCTGGCAACGGAGACGCTGAGCGGCTCGGTCTCCGGCGTATTTAATTCATTTATCTACGCGACCAAAGAGCTGATGGGCACGATCATGATTATTTCCATTATCGTGGCGATGAGCCGGGTCTTGATCAAGACGGGGATCAACGAGACGATGGTAGCCCCGTTAACCCGTTTTCTCCGAACTCCGGCTATGGCTTACTGGGGCATCGGGATCATCATGATGGTCACCTCCTTTTTCTTCTGGCCGTCACCGGCGGTGGCGTTGATCGGAGCGGTCCTGCTTCCCGTTGCCATCCGGGTCGGCTTGCCTGCCCTGGGAGCAGCCGTGGCGATGAATCTGTTCGGGCACGGCATCGCGCTATCGGGAGATTATATCATTCAAGGCGCGCCTAAATTGACTGCCGATGCAGCCGGATTGCCTGTAGCCAGCGTCATGGCCGCGAGTGTGCCGCTCGTGATCGTGATGGGGCTGGTGACGACGGTGGCGGCATTTTGGATGATGAAGAGAGATCAGCGCAATGGCAGCTGGAGGGATGGATTGGTCTCCATCAAAAGCACGGGAGACGCGCTGACCACGCGTACCGATGAGGATGATACCGTTGCAGCCGTTTCTCCCGGCATGAAAAAATGGCTGGCCATCGCGATCCTGCTCCTGTTCGCGGCAGACGTCGCGGCCATGTTCATCTTGAAGCTGCAAGGCGGAGATGCGACGGCCCTGGTAGGCGGAACAGCCGTCCTGATCCTCGGCGTCATTGCGCTGGTCGCTCATCGCAACCGCGGTTTGGAGAAGGTCACCTCGTATTTGATTGAGGGCTTCATGTTCGGATTTAAGGTGTTCGGTCCCGTCATTCCCATTGCGGCTTTCTTCTATCTGGGGGATGCTGCGTTCAGCGATCTGTTCGGCAAAGTGCTTCCGGAAGCATCCCATGGGATCGTGAACGACCTGGGGGTTGCCCTTGCGAATGCAGTACCGCTGAACGGCGCCGTGGGTTCGGTGACGTTGACGATCACCGGTGCCATTACGGGTCTGGACGGTTCGGGCTTCTCCGGCATATCGCTCGCCGGCTCGATCGCGCAGTTGTTTGCCACGGCCATCGGCTCAGGGGCGGCTACCCTGACCGCGCTCGGCCAGGTTGCCGCCATCTGGGTAGGCGGCGGGACGCTCATTCCGTGGGCACTGATTCCGGCCGCCGCCATCTGCGGGGTCAGCCCGTTCGAACTGGCAAGACGGAATCTGAAGCCGGTGCTGCTGGGCCTTGCCGTTACCACGGTCGTAGCAATGTTTCTGGTGTAAGCCAAGGCAAAAGAGCGCTGACGGTATTGCGTCAGCGCTCTTTAATCCGTTGAGGAACCGAAGTCCGTGATCTTCATGTCGACTTCATACGTAATTGGGATATGGCTAAAGGTTTCATCCCAATCCTTCTCTACTTTTTTCCACAATTTTGGATATTTGATTCGGATCTGATCGGCAAAGCCCCCAACGTCTACATGATAGACATGCTGCATTTTATCCAGAACCTGTTCGATCTGTTTACGGGCTTCTTCTTCAAACAGTCGTTCCAACTCTCTCATATATTGCTCGGTTGTGGGAATCTCCGGAAAGCTCCAATCCTCAATTAATCTGCCTTCCGAACGGACCTTGATATGAAATGATATTTCGTCTCCCTGAATCTTGGGGATAATGGTGCTGTGGGAATTCTTGGGCTCATAAATAACGGTATGTCCGGTTTTATGCGCGTACGTTTTCAGCGCCCCTCCCTTCACGTCCTCCTTGATCCAGGATAAGCCTTCAAGATCATATTGGCTTAGTTCCCCGATAAATTTCTTGGTGTTGCCTTTGAATACGGCGGCACCCGAGAATTTATGCTCGCTTTGCGCGGTAACGACATTTTGCAGCAGGAAGCTCTCTCCCGACTGCATGGTGCTATCCAGCTTTATGAGTGACATCGGGGGAAGGATTTTGTTGGAACGATATCGGTTGTCCACAAGTCCCATCAAGTAGAAAGCGGGAATTTCCCCGGGCTCGGTGGAGCTCAATGCTTCAAGTGCACTCCGGTGGCTCACCACCACCATGCAGCTGGGGCGGATATCATTATCGCGGAGAATAAAATCAAGGATCTGCTCTAGGCTGTACCGTTTGGCGAGTTCGCTTGAAACGACGATGACCTTGAGATGATGGCCGATCAGCGGACGGTCTCGTCGCAGAGCAAATTGGCGGAAGATCTGAATAAGGGAATCTCCCGTTAATTGTTCATTCAGGTAGGCCTTGCTTGGGGGTGACGAGCTGGATCCGCCTTGTTTCTCGCTCTTGCTCGTAATCGGGGGCACGATCTGGACCGTCGCCGTCAGCACTTTCCTTTTGGGGTAAGATGCCCCTTGTTGGTTGATCTCCCGTTCGAATCGGGATTCATTCGCTGCATCCAGTCCTAAACCTACATAGACGCTGACATCCTCGATCTCGTTGCTGCTCCAGCATCCGGTTGTCAGCAGCAGCAGGACGCTGGCCGTTACTATCGACACGCATCGTTTATATCTGTTCATTTCGGCTTCCCCCCTTTCTTGCGGGCCTTACTGATCAATAATAGGATGAGTGGCAGTCCTCCGAATAAATATATCGACATATAACCTACGGTATCTCCCAGCTTGAACGTCTCCGACACATCCTTCGGCACCATGGCGATCAGGAAGATCACCGGAAGCATGATGAAGAGGATGGGGCGTATATTCTTCTTCAGCAGCTGGGAGAGCCCTAGAGAGGCTGCGTAATGCGCGACCGTAAAGGTCGAGAATATTTGCATGATCCAGATGACAAGCAGCAGGGATTCAAAGCGCTCGAATATCAAGCCCTGCATCTCGAAACTCCGCATTAAGTCCAGCGTGGGCCAGGTTCTCTTCTGTACGCCGTGAATGGAGAGCCCGCCAATGACCATGATGACGGTGATCAAATAGATCACCATGGGAACCGTAATACCGACGAGCATAGCCTTGGTGCCTTTCTTGGGCGACTTCATGAACGCCATGGCAACAAACATGATCTCGTAACCGGTGAACGATAACAGCGAGGGTTTAATCCCTTTCAGCACGGGCATGATGCCCGAGCCAAGCACCGGCCTTAAATTTTTGACGTCGAATATGCTGCTGCTCAGCATAATTGCAATAATGAAGAACAACAGCGTAATGGGCAAAATGATCTCGTACATTCTGGCGATGCAGTTGATCCCTCCTGTGGTCAAATACAGACCGATCCACATAAACGTCATCACGATGATCCATACGGGTGTGCCCTCAAGCAGGTAGAGCCCCGTAACTTCCGCCATCACCCGGATTTCAAAAGCAGAAATGGTAATGAGATAAGCAATGACCAGCAAGCTCAACAGGAAGGCCACCCATTTACCAGTGATTTCGGGCACGAATTGAAAATAGGTTTTTCCCTGAAATCTGCGGCATAGCGTCACGACGATGAATCCGGCCAGCATGATGATCATGCCGGAGATTAGAATGGATATCCATACATCCGGGGTTTTGGCAGCCTCTACCGTCGTTCTCGGGAGCGTGAGAATACCGGCGCCCAGCATGTAGTTAATGATCATGACGGCAGCCTGGGAAGTGGTAATTTGGTCTTTGGTCTGTAAACTGGAGCTGCTCATGGTCCTCACCTCATTTCGTGCTTGGAATGATTAGTTTCGACGATCGGGATCCTGCGGTTTTAACAGTTGGGGGCGTTTCTTCATCACCTTCAAGGGGAAGCGGATGAGGAAATCCTTCAAGTCGTTGATACCGTAAGGCACCATGGGGCTTGCGTAAGGCACGCCAAAGCTCTTCAATCTGACCAGATGACTGCACAGCAAAAGGAAGAACATCACGACGCCGAACAAACCGAGCACTGCCGCAAAGAACATCGCGGTAAACCGGAGGACGCGCAGTGTAATGCCGGCACTGTAGACCGGGATCGTGAAGGAGGAGATCGCGGTTACAGCTACGACAATAACGAGAAACGGACTGACAATTCCGGCATTTACGGCAGCATCGCCAATAATCAGACCGCCCACGATGCCCATCGCAGGTCCAATGGGTTTCGGAAGCCGGATCCCGGCCTCCCGCAAAATTTCAATGGCGATCTCCATGATGAGCGCTTCGATGATCGAGGGAAAGGGCACGCCCTGCCTCGTCCCGATAATAGTCAACGCCAGCTTGGTGGGTATCAGCCCGGGATTAAACGAAATAAACGAAATGTACAGTGCGGGTGCCAGCAGCGCCAGAAGGGCGGAGAGAAAGCGCAATAAGCGGACAAAGGAGCCCGAGATCCATCTCTCGTAATAGTCTTCAGGCGATTGGAGCAGCATGCTGAACGTGACCGGCACGATTAACGCGTAGGGCGTGCCGTCAAGAAGGATGGCTACCCGCCCCTCCAGCAAAGCGCCGATGACCCTGTCCGGTCTCTCGGTATTTTGGATTTGCTGAAAAGGACTCATGACGTTTTCTTCAATCAATTGCTCGATGTATCCCGATTCCAGCGGGTCGTCGATTTCGATTTTCCGGATGCGCGTAACGACTTCATCCACCAGATTGGGGTCGGCGATGTCCTTCATGTAGGCGACGACCAGATCTTTCTTTACCCGGTTTCCGACCTCGAATCGGGTGAGCTGAAGACTTTCATTTTTTCCATGAAGCCTAAGCAGGCCTGTATTGTCTGACAATCTTTCGGTAAATCCGATACGGGGACCTCGAAGAAGGGCTTCCGATAGAGGCTCTTCTACGTTTCGGCTTTTTCCCTTCGCCGACCCCACCAAAAAGGCTCCTTGCATTCCATCCACCAATAAACAGGGCGTGCCTGCAAGAACGGCTTGTACAAGGTCCAATAATTGACGAACATGCTTAATCTCACATACCGGCAGCATCTGGCTGCTGATGTAGGCTTTGATGGCATCGCTCGAATCATTAAAGTTGTCGTGCTCCGTTTCCGGAACCCCCTCCAGCATCAGGGGTCTTATAAGATGGGTGTCGATGAGGTCGCTATCCAGCAATCCGTCCACATATACGACGACCGCCCGCGTTCGCGTGCCCCGTATCGTAAATTCTCTGATTTCCACGTCCGCATTGTCACCGATCGCTTGGCGAACCGACGTGATATCCGTGTCGTAAAGTCCCGTTAGGGAAGCGTCTGGCGAGACGCTATCCTCCCTCACGGGTGAAGAGGGGATGTTAGGCTTTAGGGAAAAGCTTGAGTTGATTGACTTGTGAAACCATTTGGAGAACATCAGCATCACGACGGGGACAAAAAAGAGCAGAAAGGCTTGGAAAAATATCGTCCACTTCGGAATATAAGACGCAATGACGGACCACACCGATAATCACCCCGCAGTTTCTTAGCAATTGGGTCATAATGCGAATCATGTGTATTGTTACCCGAGGTGATCTTGAAAATTCCTGTATTTTCAATATTAGAGAAGGGGACCCACGGGTCTGCCTTCCAATGATGACGAATTGCGCTGGAAAACTGGATACGCAAAAAAAAGGCATCCCCCAGGCCGCTGACCTGATGGATGCCCTTATGATGCGAGTTAAGCTGAAGCTCTTACTTCTTCGATATCGAGAACGGCAGTTCCTCCGCACTGTAATGACGGTAGCTTGGAGCCAATCCAAGACGGAAATCGAGGGATTTGCCTGCCAGAATATCCTCATGCGTAATGTACAGTTTAGTGTAATCCTGTCCCTCCAATTGCACGTTCGCCACGAAATTGGACTGCGGATTGTTGTTGTCGGTATGAATCAACATCTGTTTGCCGTTTGGCAGCTCAATGCTCACGCTGTCGAACAGCGGGATGCCGAGCACATATTCATTGCTGCCCGGACATACCGGATAGAAGCCCATGGAGCTGAACACATACCAGCCGGACATGCTGCCGTTATCCTCGTCGCCCGGGAAGCCGTCAAAGCCGCTGTTGAACAGGTTCGACATCAGCTGTTTGAGGATCACCTGGGATGATGCGGGCTGCCCTACATAGTTGAACAGATAAGGAATATGGAAGCTCGGCTGGTTGGAAATCGCCAGCTGGCCATAATCGATGGCGGCCATCTCGCTCATCTCATGAATTTCAAAGCCGTAGCCCCGGACGTCGAAGTCTGGCGCTTTGTTGCACAATTCGGTAATTTTGTCGAAAAAGCGTTCTTTCGAACCATACGCTTCGATCAAGCCTTGGAAATCCTGGAATACGGCAAAGCTGGTTTGCCAAGCGCTTCCCTCGGCATAATCGAGTCCCCAGCTCGTGTCGTTGAAATTCGGACGGAACTGGCCGTTCTGATCTTTGGCCCGCATGAAGCCGGTCTCCGCATCAAAAATATTCTGATAGTTGAGCGCGCTTTGTCTGTACTGCGCGGCTATGTCCGACCGGCCCAACACATCGGCCACGCGGCTGATGCAGTAGTCGCTGTATGCGTAATCCAGCGTGTGGTTTACGCTCTCATGATAGCTGCTCGGAACGTAACCGTACTTGATGTAGTCCAGCGTTCCTTGACGTCCATAACAATTCTGTCCGCTCTGCGTGGTGGCTGCGGTCAGCATGGCCTCCAGCAGTTCCGGCAGCAGATGCTGGGCGAGTCCCTTAGCCGCCGCATCCGCGATGACCGCGTCAATAAGCGTGCCCGGCATCAGTCCGCGCTCATCCGGGGACAGCCATTTTGGCAAGAAGCCGGTCTCGCGGTAAGAATTCAGGAAACCTTCCAGCATTTCCTCATATTCCTTCGGCGCGATGATGGAATAGAGCGGATATACGGTCTTGTAAGTATCCCAGAAGCCGTTATTGGTATAGAGCACGCCCTTCTTGACGGATCGGGCCGTTGTGTCGTAATGAACCGGCTCCATATCGGCATCGAGCTCATAGAACTTCTGCGGGAACAAGAACATGCGGTAAAGGCAGGTATAGAAAGTGCGCATATATTCCTCGTTCGGGTGAGTGACCCGGATTTTGTTCAGGTAATGATTCCAGGCTTCCGCCGCCAATTCTTTCTGTTCGTCCAAGGTTGTGTCGAGCTCGCGCGTCAGATTAAGCTCCGCTTGCTCCTGGCTGATGAAAGAGGTCGCCAGCTTAACATCCAGCGTGCCCCTTTCACAGTCTTTGAAGCGAATGACGACATGCTGGTCCGCATTGACGAAAGCGACCTCCGGGAAGAACTGGCCTTCGGCGTCGTAGTAACCGGTCGCAGAGAGATCCACGTCCTTGCTGAAGCTCATGGCCACGTACATGCGGAATCCTTTATCGTGACAGTCTGCGAAGTTGCTGACATAGCCGGTGATTCGGCGCTGGGCAGCATCCACCCGAAACTCGCTTTGGTTATGGATGTTTAGCACGAGGCCAGCCTGCTGCCCGGAATTGTATTTGATGCGCAGCGACGCGCCATAGCAGCTCGGTACCAGCTCCGTGGTGATGTTGTAGCGCTGCTGCTTCACTTTGAGATAATGAGGCTTGAATATCGCTTCCTCCGGCCGATAGGAGCTTTGGCAGGTGAAGACGGAGCCCCTGATTTTGTCGTCTGCGATCGGAGTCATCAGGAAGTGGGCGAAGTCGCCCATCCACGGGCTCGGCTGGTGCGTCAAGCGAATGCCTTGGAAGATCCGGTCATTGGGGTTGAAGAACCAGCTTCCTTCGTTTTTGGTCTGCACGACATAGTGGTTCATACCGAACGGCACACCCGTGTAAGGGAGTGCATTCCCGTTGGAAAAGGTATATTGATTGTTGGTGCCCTGTCTGGTATCGACATAGTTCAACATGTAAAAGTCTCCTTTGTTATTGAGGAATAGGCGGATTATAACTTCTTCACGGTCTGGCGTTCCATGAGCCGAACGGGAATCACCACATTCTCAAGAGGGTGTTCCAGAGGGTGCTCTATGAGGGATATGAGGTTCCGTGCAGCCTGATATCCCATCTGTCCAAAATCCTGCGATATGGTGGTCAGCTTGGGTTCAACGAAGCTCGCGAGATGAATGTCGTCAAAACCGACCACGGAGAAATCGTCCGGAACGGACAAGCCCAACTCCTTGGCGATTTGAATGATCTCGATCGCAATGAGGTCATTCTCTGCCACAATCCCCGTAATTCCTTGGTTCACGACGGACTGAAGAAACTGAATATAGTATTCTCTGCCGTTGTCGTGGTCATGGGTTAAGTAACGGTCGGTCAAGTCATTGACGCTGTAATCGATCAGGCTGTAATCATACAGAGCCTTCAAGTAACCGAAATAACGCTCCCGGATGGAAGAGGAATTCTCTACCTTCAAGGAGGAGATAAAGGCGATTTTTTTGTGATTGTTCTCAATCAGATGTTTGGAGGCTTGGTATCCGCCGCCAAAGTTATCGGAGACGACCGACAGGAAGGGGATGCCTTCAATGCACTTGTCCATCGTCACAAGCGGGTACTTTGCCAGGTGATATTGATACAGAATCCCAAGGTCCGAGATGCTGCTGATCGGGTAGAGGATCAATCCGGAATAGGCGCTTTGAAGCGCAGACTCCAACAGCTTGCGCTGCCCGACAATCGTGTTGGACTGAATGTTCAAGCTATAGTCGGTCGTTGCGAGATATTCATTGATGCCTTTCTCGTAATCGCCGAGTCCCGGATTATGGGCGAACGGGAGAATCAGCAGAATCTCTTTGCCAGTCTTGCTCAATGGTCGGTGATCAGCCTTAGCGTCGCTTACGAAGCTCCCTTTGCCCTGGATCCGGTAAATCAGCTTGGCATTCTCCAGCTCGTTCAGCGCTCTCTTCGATGTAATCCGGCTGACCTTATATTCCTTGGAAATCTCGGCTTCGGTCGGAAGCTGGTCTCCAGCCTGAAGCTCTCCGGATTCAATCTTGGCTGTTAGAGCGTTGACGATATGTTGATATAGTGGAATTTGTTCCATATGAGATCACCTCGCTAAATTTGATATATCATTTTTCAGGAAGAATGTCAAAGTTTAAAGATGTATTTGAATAAGATGATACGGTTGTTATGGTTGAGCGGCTGGAGTGGGAATTCCCGATATGTGTCAGACGGGGTTATTAAAGTATGGTTGCTATTATAAGGATAGTCTCCCTGGTCATACTTCGGAATGAAACGTGCGCCGAGCCGCTAAATAGAGAAGATGAGCACTGAAATATCGATTAAATGATATGTCCTTTGATCAAAAATAAGGGATATTTGATATATCGAATATAAGCTGTATGTATTCAGCGGAGGACCTGCATCCGGCACATTTATTATTCCCGTAATCATGCTGACCCTTGGCATATTGCATCTTGGCAGCCTTGATGCTTGCTGGTATCAGCTTTATGTACATGATTTGACAGCTTATCATTTGAGTGATAAATTGACTGTGATTACGATAGAGGAGGTCAATGGAATCAATGAAGCAATTGGGATTTCATCAGGAGAACCGGTTAGCCATGCTGTCATGGATTCGGATCACCCGGTTTCAGCAGATCGGCAATCACATCTCGAATGAGTTTTTGCAGCCTTTCTGCATTACCGTTGCCCAATTCGACGTGCTGATCCAGGTCATGGCCCACCAACCTCTATCTCAGCAGGAGCTGGCCGAATACCTGTCCATCAGCGGCGGCGGCGTTTCCCACATGGTGAAACGGCTGGAGAAGCTGGGCCTGATTGTCCGCAAGCAGGATTGGAAGGTGAAGTACATCTCGCTAACCGAGAAGGGACAAGCCTTGCTGGAAGAAATTATCCCGCTGCTGTCGGATTTTCAAACCTCCATGTTTGATATTTTGGATGACCAAGAATTACAGCAGCTTTACAAGACCATGAGAAAGCTCCATCAGTATAACTTAAAGAAGAAGTCGGCAAACCCTCGGATTCGCGTCGAAGAAGAGTAGCGGAGAGGAACCATCACTGCTCTTATAGCGATACCCGGATGGGCGATCAGCCATGATAAGGAGTCCCCTTAAGAGCGGATTCCTTTTTTTGCGTGGAAGGGTACTCCCTCCTTAAGAATGAGACACAAATTTTGATATACAAGTCGGGAACAAACGTTCTATAATGGAAAGGGATGATTATGATCTGTACGGGAGGTTGTTATAGTTGAAGAAGAGCGCGCTGTTGGTCATTGATGTGCAGAATGAGATGTTTCAAGTAAATGATCCGGTGTACGAAGGAGATCGATTGCTCCATAATCTCAAGCAGCTGATCGCAAAAGCGAGAAGCGGCGGCATTCCTGTTATTTACATCCAGCATAATGACGAAGGGTTGAAGGCAGGTTCGGAGGCGTGGAAGATTAATCCTGAGATCACGCCTGCGATGTCGGATACCGTCATTCAGAAGACAAGACCGGATTCCTTCTACCATACGACGCTTGAGGAGGAATTGAAGAGGCAGGGCATCGAGCATGTAATCCTTGCGGGCATGCAAAGCGAATTATGCGTGGATACCACCTGCCGGAGAGCATCCAGTTTGGGCTATGATGTCACGCTGGTGTCCGATGCCCACAGCACCTGGAACAATTCGGCGTTAACGGCGCAGCAGATCATTGATCACGTGAATGCAACGCTAAGATGGTTTGCGGACATCAAGACAACGGAAGATGCCCTTTGTACAGAAGAAGCCGGCGCGTAAATGCCGGCTTTTTATTTGGAGTTAGAGTATGCCTTCGGGCACTTTTCCCTCCCAGCAAGCCTGAGCGGGCAGTCCCAGGACGTGACCGATGACGACGGTCGTGTCCATGATGCTGATCGGTGCTTCGATAAGGCCGGGCTTTACGTCTGGGCCCGTAATTCCCCAAGTAATGGTCATATCCATGGGGTGATCACTTCCGTGATCGTTAGGATGTGCGCCTCCTCCGCCGTGATCCGTGACCGTAAGGATCCAGGTGTCTTCCAGCAGCTGCTGATCTTCGAGTGCTTTGACTATCATGCCTACGTACTGATCGGTTACGGCAATTTGCTCCAGCTGCTGATCCGTAGCGAATCCGTGCTTGTGGCCGGCGCCGTCGGGGTGATCCAGCTGAATGAACATCAGCTTGAACTCGGGCTGTTGATGAATATAATCGACGATGGCCTCCGCCAGCTCGGGGTCCGGTTTGGATTCCATATGAACGTTAATCGTATTCTCAATGATTCCCGTGTTGATCGGTGCCCAGCAGCTGAATGCAGACAAAGGGGCATCCGGCCATTGCCGGCGAGCCAGCTTGAACAGCGAGGCATAGGGGAAGTCCACCGGAATCCTTCCGTGGATCGCCCGGTCATTATCAAGACCATGTCGATCCGGTTTTACGCCGTATAACAACGAGCCCCAACATTCGGCACTAATGCTCGGATATACGGTCTGAGCATCGTAAGAGTATGCTCCTGCCTTCAGCAGAGCGTGAATATGCGGAGCGTCCGCGTTTTGAATGAACCCGCCTGCTCCATCAATTCCAAGAATAACGACACGGTTAGCCATCGATAGATCCTCCTCGGTATGAACATTTTGATCTTCATGAATTCATGCAGACGATTCCTACCCCCATAGGGCAATCGTGATGATGCCTATCGTGATGAGCGCAGACATGACGATTCGCCGCCAGCCTTGCTGTTCGCGCAGCACGATGATGCCCAGAACGGTGCCGAACACCGTGCTGATTTCACGGACCGGGGCAATGTGGGCAAGCGGTGTGAGCCGCATGGCAAACAGGAACAGCAAGTATGAACCCGGTGCCAGGATGGAGCCCAGCAGAATCGTGCGCCAGTTCACCGACCATTCTCGTGTCAGCTGCCTGGACAGCGCCACGGGAACGACCAGGGCGACGAAGTAACTGATGTTGGATAACTGGATCAGCGAGACGGGGGAGACCCCTGCATCCAGAATGGCTTTGTCGGTCAAGGTATATCCGGAAATGCAAAGCCCGACCAGACAAGCATATAACAAGGCTTTGGGGTTTACGCTGGATTGGCCCCTGAGTCTCAAACCCGATAAAGCAAACAGCGAAAAAATGATAAGACTCAGCCCCATATAGCCTGCCGTGCTTAATTGTTCATGAAACAACACGAGGCTGCACAGCGAAGTCAACATCGCGCCAAGCCCCCGCATGAACGGATACACTTGAGACATGTCGCCATGGGTATAGGCTTTGGAGAGCAGCGTGATATAGCAGCCTTGAATGGTCATGGACAGCAGCATAAGACCGTAAACGGGCAGTTCCAACCGCAGCCCCGACATCTCCACGACAAAATAAGGCATCAGAAAGACTAACGTGACGGAGTGGATGCACCACAGAAATACCGATTTATGAATGCTTCGCTTCGTAAACAGATTCCAGAGGGCATGGGTCAGTCCGGAAGACAGCACCAGCAGCAGTGACAGCAGCTCCATCAGCTATTGTCCTATGAGCACTTCGATGCCGCGGGCGGACAGATTATCCATCCATTCCCGTGAACATCCTTGATCCGTGATGACCATGGAGATATCATCCAGCTTGGCGAGCTTCGAGAACGTGGTTACCCCAAGCTTCGTATGGTCCGCCAGAACGATGCCTTCCTCCGCACGCGCAAGCATTTTTCGCGAGATATAAGCTTCGTCCAGATCATAATCGGTAATGCCATCGGTTAACGAGATCCCGCCAACCGAGATAAACGCTTTATTCACCTTGAACTGCTCCAGCAGCATTTCGGTAAGAGGTCCGGTTGACGCTTGCTTGGTCCGATCCATATCTCCGCCGATAAAAATAATCCTCCCCTGAAACATCTCCATCGCGAGGTTCAATATAGGCAGCGAATGGGTGATGACCGTGACATCAGGCCGGTCTTTAAGATAGCGCATGACCTCAATCGTGGTCGTCCCGTTATCGAGCAGAACGGTTTCGCCATCCTTGACAAGGGAGGCGGCGAGTTTGCCGATCGCGGCTTTTTCTTCCGCGCATGTCTGAGAACGGCTGGTGAAGGACGGCTCGATATGTCCGGAACGCGATTTGACGGCACCGCCGTAAACCTTGCGCAGTTGGCCTTCTTTCTCTAACCGGTCCAAATCCCTCCGGATCGTTTCGGCGGATACCTCCAGCTGCTCTGCCAAGGCGTGGACTTTCACCTTGCCTTCAAGCTCCAATTGATTCAAAATCTTCCCTCTGCGCTCCTCATAGGTTACGGACATAAATGCATTCGCCTCCATGTGATATATGACTGATGATGACCGAAGTTGTGGATTCGATCCTATATTAGGATGGATAATTGACAATGTCAACAAAAATCATTGACTTTGGGGCGTTTTCTCCTCTAATATACACATAAAACCACAACAACCAACATGAAAACCACATGTCCAAGTAAAAGGAGGCAATGTGCGATGAAGCCGATTCTTCGATTCGGAGACGATCATACCTTCAAGATCGTGCAGTTTACAGATATTCATTGGAAGAATGGGGAGCCGGAGGATCTGATGAGCCGGCGCTGCATGGAGACGGTGCTCGACCTGGAGCAGCCCGATCTGGTGGTGTTTACGGGCGATCTTATTTATTCCGGCGAAGCCGACACCGGTTATAGAAAGTGCCAGGATCCGGCGCAGGCCTTCAAGGATGCCGTGTCTGCGGTGGAGTCCCGCGGAATCCGCTGGGCCTTCGTATTCGGGAACCATGATACGGAGGGCGAGATCACGCGCGAAGAGCTGATGGATGTCGCCATGCAGCACGCTTATAATTGCGCAGAGCACGGCTCGCCGGATATTCATGGCGTAGGGAATTATACGCTGCCTTTATACGGAAGTAACGGAGAAGAGACGGCGGCCGTTTTGTACTTCTTCGACTCAGGGAGAGAATCTGAACACCCTGCCGTTCCGGGGTACGATTGGATCCGGCGCGACCAGATCCAGTGGTATGAAATGGCGTCCCGGGCATACAGCGCCAAGCATCAGGGGAACCCGCTGCCGTCATTGGCTTTTTTCCATATCCCGCTGCCGGAGTATCGCGAGGTGTGGGAGCGGAGGACGTGTTATGGCAGCAAGTTTGAGAGGGTATGTTGTCCGGAGGTGAATACCGGGCTGTTCGCGGCGATGCTCGAGCGAGGGGATGTAATGGGCACGTTCGCAGGACATGATCACATCAATGATTATTGGGGCGAACTGCACGGCATCCGCCTCTGCTACGGCAGAGCGACCGGGTATGGCACATATGGCCGCGAAGGCATGCTCCGGGGGGCAAGGGTCATTCGCCTGCATGAAGGACAGCGGCAGTTCGACACCTGGATCACGCTGAGCGACGGCTCGCAGATCCGGGAGCAGGAGAAGCATGAACCCGGGACGTCTGACTGATACACGACACGCACGGCAGTAACAAACACACCTCTTATGAACATGGCGGTTATGAACCCGGCCATTTCATGAGAGGTGTGTCTGTTTGCGTTATTTTCCCTGTCCGTTCGTAAGCATGCGCAGCAGCAGCTCCGCTCTAGGAGGCGTATAGCTCGGATCCTCCTGGGACTTCAGCGTCATTAATCCCGACAGCACGGATAAATAACAGGCCGCCAGTTCTCTCAGATCGCCAGCCGCGATCTCTCCTGCCTGCTGTCCGGCTTCGAACAGCGGCATGAGCTGATCCACGAAGGCATGGATGGAATAGCTCTCGATAATCCGTTTGGCCTCTTCCGGCACGCCATCCGAGGTGCGTGCTTGCTGAATCAGCATGAAGTGCGAATTATCGTCCTCTTGAAGAATCATGGAGGTCAGCAATGTAATTTTCTCAAGAGGGGTACCGGGCACGTCATAGATGTCGGAGAGCGCGTGCCGTGCCTCATCCATTGACCATTGTACGAGCGTAATGAACAACTCGTCTTTGGATTTGAAGTAATGATAAAGCAGGCCGTGACTGACCCCGGCTTCGCCGGCGATCATGCTCATTTTGGTTCCGAAAATACCTCTTTTTGAGAATACTTTGATGGCTGCTCGCATGATTTGTTCTTTTCGTTCGTCGCGTATTTGATGCAGTTGTTCTTCATTCAACGGGGCCATTTCTTGTCAATCCCTCACCATGGTATTCTCTTGCTGATATCCACAATAACGCATTTGAATTATTCGGGCAATCCCATGGTTAAGGGCAGGAATTCCGTATTGAAAGCGGGGATGATCTGTTCCAATAGCTCTTCCAGCGGCACGCCGGCCTCTTCCAGCGCTTGATGGAGCCAAGCGTTGCCCTGTCCGGAACGATCCGCATTCACGATGGCGGTGATGCTTTTAGCATTAAACAGATCATTAGGCGAAGCGAGCAGGCCGGTGACCATCATGTACTGCTCAAATACGGCCATGTCGTGATGGCTGTAAGCCAGTTCCTGGCATATGTCGAACAGCCTCTGGGCAAAAGAAAACCCTTGGGCGGACAAGCGGCCTTCGTATTTCACGCCTGCCCATCTTAGATCGGCCGCTGCACTAAGCCACCATGCAGGTTCTATGGCGGATTGAATCTCCTGAAGTGCCGAACGCTCGAATCCCTGTTCAAGCAGGACTCCTTCCTGCTTAGACTGCAAGCAGCGGTCCAGCGTGTCTGCCTGGATAGCCGCCACCGTCATGCCTTGGCCGAATATCGGATCGAAGCTGCAGAAGGCATCGCCAAGCACTAGAAGACCGGAGGGCCAGTCTTCCATTTCCTCGAAATGCTGTCTCACGTACTCTTCGATCCGGTAGCCTCGCGGACTCGAAACAGGCTCCAACTGCTCAAGGAAGTTTCCGATGGCGGGTCCGAATAGATCTTGGGCTTCCTGATTGTACAGGTCGCTTTCGGTTGTCGGATAAGATGCCCCTCCCGCTCGATACAGCACGATCTCAGCAAGCTGATTCTCGATCGGATTGAAGACGGCCGTGCCGATGCCGAGAGCGGGGTCTCCTTCGTTCACGATGGTGCTCCACGCCGCATGGATTTCCTCAGGCACCTTATAATGCCGCGTGCTATAGCCGAGAGAGATGTGCAGCCGTTCAGCCTCCGGTATCGCATAACCGAGGTCCTGCAGCCAATCAGCCAGCTTGGACCCGCGACCGCTTGCATCCACGACGATATCCGCATTCATATGAAGGAACGCCGGCTCCTTGACGTTCCTGTCCCGGAACACAACGCCGGTAACGGCCTTCTTGCCGGCGTCAAACAGCAATTGTTGCGCCGTCAGTTTCGGTAAGAGAGTAACGTTTGGCAGTTTGGCCACTCTGCTGCGAAGGGTCCACTCCAGGAGGGATCGGCTGCATCCCGCATTAGGCTCATCGGGCAGTTCCAGCGTGCCGAAACGGTTGGTCATTTTAACGGACTTTTGCGCTCGGGGGTGAGCACCCTGCTGAAGCAGTTCCTCGGTTATGCCAGGGAACCATCGTTCAACGATCATTTTGCCGCGTTCAAGAAAACGGTGGGGATGATAAGCCTGCGGCGTACCGGCTCGATTCTCCGGACCTGCGGGAAATTCATCCCGATCGGCGATGACCACCTCCTCATAATGCCTCGATAACACGTTGGCGGTGAATAGTCCGGCTATGCCTCCACCAAGAATCAGGGCTTTTCCTTTGGAATTCATTTGTTTACCTCCAATGTAGATTGATTTAATCAGTCAATCTTAAACGAAAAAATACCATCTGGTTTTCTGACTTGGACGAAGGTGACGGACTGACTGGGAGTGAGCTCCCTAAGAATAAACGAGAAGTTGTAGTTCTTTCCGTCTCCCTAAATTATGATTGATTCAGTCAGTCAATAATAAGATAAAGGGATTTCCTGGATATGTCAATCCCGTTTTGTGTCAAAGAAGCGTGAATTGCCTATAACTCCCCTTGTGTTCCCCTCGGAATTTTGGGACAATAAGGAGTGGACTATGAATAGAAAGAGGACCAATCAATGAACAAACCATCCATTTATGGATTAACATTAGATCAGTTGACGGCTTGGCTAGGCGAGCGTGGACATAAAAAATTTCGGGCAACGCAGGTGTGGGAATGGCTGTATCGGAAGCGGGTAACGTCTTTTTCCGATATGACGGATGTGCATCCGGAATGTCTGCAGCTGCTCGAGGAACATTATACGATCCTGACCTTGGAGGAGCATACCAAGCAGGAGTCTCTGGACGGCACGGTTAAGTTTCTGTTCAAGCTGGTGGACGGCAACCTGATCGAGACCGTATTGATGCGGCATAAATTCGGATTGTCGGTGTGCGTGACCACACAGGTCGGGTGCAATATCGGCTGCAGCTTCTGTGCCAGCGGGTTGCTGAAGAAGAGCCGGGATTTGTCCGCAGCGGAAATCGTGGAGCAGGTCATGCAGGTTCAGCTTCACTTGGATCGGAGAGGCAGCAGCGAACGGGTCAGCCATCTCGTCGTAATGGGGATCGGGGAGCCTTTTGACAATTATGAGAACATGTCGGATTTCATCCGCGTGATCAAGGATCATAAAGGGCTTGCGATTGGCCCTCGTCATATTACGGTATCGACCAGCGGGCTGGCTAACAAAATCGTCGAGTTCGCGGACAGCGATCTGGGCGTGAATCTCGCCATTTCCCTGCATGCGCCGAACGACGAGATCCGGACCCGCATCATGAAGATCAACAAAGCGATTCCGATCGAGAAACTGATGGCAGCGATTGATTACTATTTGGAAAAAACGAATCGCCGCATCACGCTGGAGTACATTCTGCTGAAGGATGTGAACGATCAGCGGGAGCATGCGCTCGAGCTGGCCGAGCTCGTGGGCGAGCGCCGCAATCTGGCGAACGTGAACCTCATTCCGTACAACCCGGTGGATGAGCACAGCCAGTACCAGCGCAGCACCAAAGAATCGATCACCGCATTTTACGATACCTTAAAGAAACAGGGCATCAGCTGCAGCGTGCGGCTGGAGCATGGCACGGATATCGACGCAGCCTGCGGACAGCTGCGCAGCAAGCAGATCAAGAAGGCTCAGTAACAAGCAGACAACGGGCATCTCTTGGAGGCATTACCAACGCACCATGGGTTGCCGAGAAGTAAGGGCGTATCCATTCGTATGGGTATGCTCTTCTTAAATTGGGTCCGGTAGGTGGCCTATACGAATCCATCGCGAGAGGAATGAGCAGAAATGCCGGAGATTCATCCAATCATCAAAAAGCTGCAGTACAAGGACCTCGGCCAGCCGGTTCTGATGCTTAACGCACCGCAGGCCTATCAAGAGGTCATCAGTTCCCTGCAGGGAGATGTTCATACGGAGCCTGTGCAAGCACCGTACGACTTCGTGCAGGCCTTTGGGACAAGCAATGAAGAATTACGGCGGCTGGCCGAGATTGCAGCCGGCTCCGTGGCGGATAACGGCCTGCTCTGGCTGTGTTACCCCAAGAAGACGTCCAAGACGTACAAGAACTCCGATTGCAGCCGGGAGAGCGTTACGGGCATCCTTGCCGACGAAGGCTACGAGCCCGTTCGGCAGATCGCCATCGACGAGGATTGGTCCGCCTTGCGTTACCGCAAAGCGGAGCTGATCAAGACGATGACCCGATCGTTCGCCGCAACCGCGAAGGGGAAGGAACGGACCGGTCAAGAGGACGGCAAGTGATCGGCTTCAGGGATATTTTTATAACCCGAATCAGCAAAATGACCCCTGCGAGGGTCATTTTGTCTTCCTAATACGTGCTCTTCTTGGGTGGTCTTCTTTTTTTACCGTAAGTCAATTCGGTGCAGCTCGTTAAAGGTATGCGCTGATAGAATCGTAAATTGGGGAACGGCCTCGGGTTCCGGCAGAGGCAGTCTTTGAGCAATTAGAAAGAGTGTAGGGATGGGCGCTCTCTTGTGTATAATAAGCAGAGTGATAGAAAGGGTGGGAATATGTTAACGATCAAAGAATACAGCGTCGAGCTGGTGAAGGACCCGTTTGGAATCCTGACCGGCAAACGCTTTGAGTTTGTATGCGATTTGGACGTGCCGGAGGATGACGAGCTCTATTCGGAGCATGGCGTCTACCTGCGAGTGATCTACCTGGATGATGAGGATGCTTCGCGTATCGTCAAATACGATTTCTATGAGCGCACAACGGATCAGTATCTGGATTTTGATATGGAGCCCGAGGAAGAGGAAGAACTCACGGCTTTTTGCAGGGAGCATTTGCAGGAAGAAGCCTAAGGCATGATGATGCGGTTAGAAAAGCGCCATTGAGGGCTTCATTGCTCATCCCGTGTGAACTTGCGTGTTATGCGTCACCTTATAAAGGCAGCAAACTGCTCAAGAAGTTCTTGCAAAGATTTCGTGGTTTTGGTAAAGTTATACACAACTTAGGATGAACGGAGGGTTACGTATGTTGGATTATTCCCGATTGAGATCTTTTCGCGGCTAATGAAATAGCGCTAAAGAGACCTGCACAGTTGCAGGGTAATCGGGATGGGTCCGTCATTTTTACGTAACCCATTTTTATGATATGTCTATAGGAGTGCATGTTTTTTCATGTGCGGGACAAGAGGTGTCTTCACCTTCCCGTATTTGAACGTGTATTCGAGTAGGCATTTCCAGGAACGGTGGACGGTAAGGTCCCGTTTCGGTTACCCAGCACAGGCAGCTCGTTGCCTGTGCTTTTTTTGTTGTGATGACGGCCTATTACGATATCAATGAAATATGGAAGGGATGGATTCCTTATGACAATAGCTAAGCCCAATGACGATTATACGCAAGTGATCCAAGAGATGCTGGAGATAGCCGGTAAGCACGGGGTGAATTTGAATCCCGAAGGCATTGAGATGAATGAATCCGGGATGGACTTTCTCGTTGGATTTGCGGAGGAGGCCAAGACCGGGGCAAGGTGGATCCTGCGGAAGCCGAGAAGAACGGATGTGCTGGACAGGGCGGATAATGAGGCACGAGTCCTGAAGCTGATCCAGTCCCATCTGCCGGTCGACGTGCCGGATTGGCGCATATATACGCCGGAGCTCATCGCCTACCCGCTGCTCGGCGGGCAGCCTGCCGCTTCCGTCAGCATGGAAGGATATGCATTTAATATGGATGCCGAGAATCCGGGTGAGCCGTTCGTTCACTCCCTGGCTGAGGCACTGGTCGCCCTGCACGGAATCGACCACGATGCAGCCCGAGCCGCAGGCCTGCGGGTAAAAAGCCCCCAAGAAGTTCGCGAGGAGACTGCCCGAAACATGGACGACATCAAGGCCCGCCTAGGCGTTTCCGAAACGCTCTGGGAGAGGTGGCAGAAGTGGCTGGGAGACGATTCTTACTGGCCAACGCATTCCGCGCTGATCCACGGAGATCTTCATCCGCCGCATATCCTGATTGATGAGCGCGTGCGGGTTACCGGGCTGCTGGATTGGACGGAGTCGGAGGTAGCCAGTCCCGCCAAAGATTTCGTGCTGTATTACGCCATATACGGCGAGCATAATCTTCGTGTCCTGTTGGATCGGTATGAACAAGCGGGAGGAAAGGTATGGCCGCGCATGTTCGACCATATTGTCGAGCAGCATGCGGCTTATCCCGTGCTGATCGCCCAGTTCGCGCTCCTTACGGGTCAGGAGGAATATATGACGATGGCGCGGAATGCGCTGGGCTTGACGGAGCAAGCTGGTTCGAATTAAGAGGACGGGGAGGGGCGAGGTGCTCGATCCGATCCACCCTGATTCCGCAGAAATTAAAGAGCCAACCGACGCATACATTCGGTTGGCTCTTTGCATGATATAAATAACAGAATTCAACATAATTTTGGATGAGCCGTAGGACATATAATGAAATCGTGGTGAAATAAGGAGTAGGTTTAACGTATTTTACTCCATTTCGTAACGCAATTTACATACCTGTAAACCTCTTGGAAGAGTAAATATGTTATCCTAGACATACTAAACTTACATACATCATTCATTAAGGAGGGATTGACCGTGAATATTGAGGTACGTTTATGCCCGAAGGAACAGTCATTTATTCTGCATAACATATATCCGCTGTACTTGCATGACATTGCTGAGATATGGGGGGTCCGTCCTAACCGGTTCGGTGTATTTGAAAAAGAGGATGTGCCGACCTTAAGCGAGCAGAGCAAGCAGCTCGATGTGTGGTGGGAGCAGCCGTCGGTTCTTTTTCCTTATCTGATATCCGTAGATGGCATTGCGGCAGGGTTGGCCCTGGTGGCGACCACGCCATACATTCCATCGCCGAATATCCAGTACTACTTGAATGATTTTTTTGTGCTTCGGACTTTTCGAAGACAAGGTGTAGCCCAACGAGCGGCTGAGCTTGTGTTCGATCAGTTCCAAGGCGCATGGGAGCTTCAGACGAATCCGACCGAGCGCAATATGAGCACCCAGATTTTTTGGCGCAAAACGTTAAACACGTACACGGGCGGACGGTATACGGAACATGATGGCGTCCATCCGGAGAAGGGGGATATGCTGGTCTTCCGTTTTAATAACAAATAAGACGGGGACTTAAGCATCCTAGTTGGAATAGGGCTTGACAGCCGGATGATGCCGGGATAAACTGAGTTAAATTTTTCGAAAAATGCTTGGATGAGGACGCCAAGATCGCAAAGGAAGCTGAATCAGAGAACTGCTGGGCGGTGCGAAGCAGTCAGCGGCGATGAATTGGCCATCACCTTGGAGCAGATCCGCCGATTTATGTTGAGGCGTATCCGGGTTTACCCAGCCGTTACCATGGGGCATCATTGATGGATGATGACAAGAGTGCGTGCCCGGCTAGCCGGCACGAATCAGGGTGGTAACGCGGAGACAAGGCTCCGTCCCTACAGGGGACGGGGCTTTTTTGTGCTTTGGGATGCCGGAGACGCCAAAAGGCGGCGGGGCCGTCGATCGGTCCACCACTTGGGTCGGGCAGGGAAAGATCATGGGAAGAGAGAGGGATGAATCATGTTAACGAAGCTGATGCCACAGGACGAGGCGCTGTGCCGGGAAGAATTTATTCGGGATGAGGTATCGTACAACCTGATCCATCTCATTGCCGGGTCGCCGCAGCGTATTGGCCTGAAATCGCCGGACGGACGCATGATCTATGCGCAGTCGCCCCGCGGGAACGCCTGGTTATGGATATCCCGGGACGTTACCATGGATCGGCGGCAGTTTCTGCTTCGAGAACTGGTCAGCGAGCTGGGGGAAGCAGCTCTGCCGGGCGTAACGGGAGAACCGGGCGTGGCCGAGCAGTTCGCCAGCTGCTACGCAGAGGAGCGCCATGGAGCCTACCGTCATCAGATGACGATGGAGTCTTACCATGCCCCCACCGTCAAGAGCCCTTTAGGCGTAGAGGGGAGGATCAGACGAGCCGCTGTGGAAGATACGCAGAAGGTGGCCCGGTTTCTGGTCGGATTCTCGGAAGATGCTTATGGGGTCCGAGCGAATGCGGCAAGCCAGGTCGAGACCGCCGAACGACTCATTCAGCAGGGCGGGTTATATGTATGGATGGCCGGCAGCCACACGGTATCGATGGCCAACATTGCGCACCGGTCGCCAAGACACGGCCGCATCAACGCGGTGTACACGCCCAAGGAGGAACGAAAAAAAGGGTATGCCAGCGCATTGGTTGCAGACCTTGGATCTATCCTGCTGCAGGAAGGATTGGTTCCCATGCTGTACGCCGACCAGGCCAACCCGGACTCCAACCGGCTGTATCAACATATCGGGTTTACCCGATGCGGGACGATTAGCGACCTCAAGTTTGTCCACAATGGATAACGAAGCCCCGATGCGGCAAGGCTTGGACAAAGCTGGGGAAGACGAGGGGCCTCAACAAGTGTTATTCTATAAAGGTAGCTAGAAAATGCCGGGCCCGATTGGACAGGACATGATCCCTGAGCCAAACAATGCCCACGTCCGATTGGAAATCAGCGCTTGTAATGGACAGCGTCCGGATGTCGGGAATCGCGAAGGAGGACATGACCGACTCGGGCAAAATGGTGGCGCCAATGCCTTCGGCTACCAAAGCGACGATAATGGCAACGCTGGAGCATTCGCATATGACGCGCGGCTCAAGTTCGCCGCGTTTGAATTCTTGAATGACCCGCTCATGCATCCCGATCGTCTGATCGGTTTTTAAGGACAGGAACGGATATTCCGCCAGCTCGCGCATCGAGATTTCCGAATGGGAGGCAATGCTCTCCCAGCTGCTTGGAATGACCGCGACGAACGGGTCGGAGGGCAGGGGCTGAACGGCATAACGCTCGGGCCCGAAGCTGGATTCGAACGGAAGCCGGGTCACTGCGAGCTCGATATTGCGCTTGTCGAGCTGATCGGCCAGCAGGGAATGGTCGCCTTCCCGAATCTTGAAGGTGACCTCGGGATATTGCTGCCGGAAGATATGGATGCGCTGAGGCAGGAGCGAAATGCAGGAGACGACGGCACCGATGGAGAGCATGCCGCGGACTCCCGCGTGGATCTCTTTCACCTCGGTCAGCGTTTCATTGAACTGGTTCAGCAGGGAGGCGGCCCTGCTCTGCAGCAGCTCGCCTGCGTGGGTGAGCTGAAGCTGCTTGCCGCTGCGTTCAAACAGCAGGACGCCGAGTTCTTCCTCCATCAGCTTCAGCTGACGGCTTAATGGAGGCTGCTCCATGTTAAGCTGTTTAGCCGCACGCGTGATCTGTCCTTCCTGGGCGATCGTCAGGAAATATCGCAGCTGCCGAATGTCCATTTTTCATACCCCCTCTCCATACCTTAAAGGTATGGTATCCCTATAAATCAGATATTTTTAATATAGGGCATCGATTGATATGATTCAACTAATAACGTTTGCAAAATAAGGAGATGTGTGCACATGACTTACGCGATATCCGTGGAATTAACGACCACCCCGAAGGAGAAGCCGAGCCATCATAAACAGGCTTTCGGCACGGTATTTACGGATCATATGTTTATTCTGGACTATGACGCCGGCAAAGGCTGGCACGACCCGCGCGTCGTCCCGTACCAACCGATCGAACTTGACCCTGCCGCCAAAGTATTTCACTACGGCCAGACCGTATTCGAAGGCCTGAAGGCTTACCTGACGGAAGATCAGCGAATTCTCATGTTCCGTCCGAACAAAAATATTCAGCGGCTGAACCTGTCCAACCAGCGCCTGAGCATTCCGACATTGGACGAAGGGCTTGTGATGGAAGCGCTCAAGCAGCTCGTGCTCGTGGATCGCGACTGGATTCCTTCCGAGCCGGGCACATCGCTCTATATCCGTCCGTTTGTCATCGCAACCGAGCCCGTGCTCGGCGTAGCGCCGTCGCTGCAATACAAGTTCATGATCATCCTGTCGGTGGTCGGTTCGTATTATGCGGAAGGCATCAATCCGGTCAGCATCTACGTGGAGCCGAAATACGTGCGTGCCGTTGCCGGGGGCGTGGGCAATGCCAAGACGGCCGGCAACTATGCGGCAGGTTTGAAAGCGCAGGATGAAGCCACCCTAAAAGGGTATTCGCAGGTGCTGTGGCTCGATGGCGTGCACCGCAAATATATCGAGGAAGTCGGCAGCATGAACGTGTTCTTCAAGATCGGCGATAAGGTGATAACGCCTGCGCTGAACGGAAGCATCCTGGATGGGGTTACCCGGAACTCCGTCATCCAGCTGCTGCAGCATTGGAACATCCCCGTGGAAGAGCGGGCCCTTTCCATCGATGAAATCGTGGAGGCTCACCGCAGCGGCTTGTTGACCGAGGCTTTCGGCACCGGCACGGCAGCGGTGATATCGCCGATCGGTTCACTGGAATGGCAGGAGGAGCAATTGGTGATTGGCGAGGGAGCGACCGGCGAGCTTTCCAAACGCGTTTATGATGCCATCACGGGCATCCAGCTCGGAACCGTTGAGGATCCGTTCGGCTGGACGGTTGAACTTCCATTATCTTAATGCACCTGTAAGGATCCGCCCCAGGCATACTTGGGGGCGGATCCTTTTTTTTCACGGGCAAGAATAAGGCTTCCGTGGTTTACCTTCTATCTCGCCGCAGCTTGCGGTTTAATCATCTGAGCGTAAACGTCGCTCCATGTTTTTCTTAAGAGAGGCGCTCATGTTACGATGTGAGTACATCGTTGACACGTTATTTACGAGGCATGGAGGTGCAATTGAAGTGAATCGTCCGCAAAGCGTCGTTCCGGACGCCATAGATTTTTCGAACGCTGCCTTTCCGTTTACCGCGTCGACCACGCACGGCATATTCGCCGGAGCCCAGCGCCTGCATTGGCATCATGCGTTGGAGCTTAACTATATTCAAGGCGGAACCGGTTTTATTCTGATCAACGGGATGAAGCTCCCGTTTCGGCAGGGGGATATCATATTCATCAACAGTAATGATCTGCATCGCGCGTATGAGACCGAGAACCTGGTCATGGACGTCATTATGTTCGAGCCCTCCCTGCTGTCCATCGATCTCAAGTTCGATCCGGACCTGATGGCTCCCTTCCGCTCGCTCGGAAACGTAGACAGGCAATCTCCGGTGCACGATGAACTGGCCCGGCTGCTTCGGCGCATGATGGAGGAGTATAAAGCCCGGGGGACCTCTTATATGAGCCTGATCCGTTCGGATCTCATTCGTTTCCTGAGCTTGGCGAACCGCCATCTGTCGTCTCCGGCTCAGGAGCACAGGCCGATCAAGGGCAGGGGGATGCACGCGTTAAAAGAAGTACTGCGCACGATGGAGCTTCATCTGGACTACGGCTGGACGCTGCAGGAGCTGTCGGATTTAACGCATCTGAGCCCTTCCCGGTTCAGCGCCCTGTTCCAGCAGGCGGTCGGAACCTCACCGCATCATTATCTGATCCAGCTGCGCTTGACCCATGCCGTGCACCTGTTGGAGACGACGGACCAGAAGATTATCGAGATCGCGGAAACCTGCGGGTTCCGGAATCTGTCCAATTTCAATCGTCTGTTCAAGCAGCATGTCGGGGCTTCGCCAAGCGAGATCCGGGAGCGCGCTTATGCAGGCAGTCCCATGATCCCCTCCGCCACGAGTTCCAAGAAACAGTAAGATAGTATCACTCCTTGATCGTATAACAGTAGATGGCAACCTGTGGAAGCGGTATCTTAAACATATACCACCACATGACGCCGCCGTTAGGCGGGTAGGAGTGAAGTCCATGAGTTTGTATCTGGGCGTGGATGCCGGCGGCAGCAAAACACACGCCGTCATCTGCGATGAACAAGGGAATATCCTTGGCAAGGGAGCGTCCGGCAACGGCAATCACCAGATTCACCGTGAGCATGCGGCCCGTAACATTGAGGAGGCCTGCAACCGGGCGCTTCAAGAGGCTGGAGCTGCCAAGGAAGATATCAGTTATGCCTATTTCGGCCTGGCCGGAGCCGATCGGGAAGCCGATTACGAGATCCTGCGCCCGATGATCGGGGCGCTCGGATATCCGAGACATGCTATCGCATGCGATACCATCATCGGGATGAGGGCGGGAACGAGCCGTCCGTATGGCGCCGCATTGATCTGCGGTACGGGCTTCAACAGCGCCGCCCGTAACCGTGCGGGGGAAGAGCTGCAGTATGGCGGCTTCGGTTTCTTGTACGGGGATGGATACGCTGGCGGATCGGGGTTTGCTACGCTTGCCTTCCGGGCGGTTATTCGGGCCTGGGATGAGCGGGGACCGGCAACCTTGTTGACGTCGCTCGTTCTGGAGCAGATGGGATATACGTCCGTCGAACCGATGTATGAGGATGTCCTCTACGGCAGGACGAAGGTTCCGCCAAGTCTGGTGAAGACACTGTTTCAGGCGGCTGAAGCGGGCGACGAGGTGGCTACCTGGATTCTCGAGAACGAAGGCGAGGAGCTGGCCAATGCGGTATGCACGCTGATCCGGCGGCTGGACATGGCGGACGAAGCCTTCGACATCGTTTACATCGGCAGCGTGCTGAACAGGCCGAACAGCTCGATCCTGACGGATGCAATCGAACGGATCGTTGCGGTCCGGGCACCCCATGCATCCTGCGTAAGGCTGACATCCGATCCGGTTTCCGGCGCGCTGCTGTGCGCGATGGATGCCGACGGTCATGCCGTTGATGTTGAGACGGAGGCCAAACTGAAAGCATTTACGTTTGAGCAGGCAACCACAGCCTGATCAGCAGATTGTGGTAATAGAGCGCAATAGATCCGGATCGAAACGGATTGATATCATACCTTGGAGGCGATTAACGTGGCAGCAGGATTGAAGATAGCGGTCATCGGGGGAGGTTCCTCCTATACCCCGGAAATTGTAGAAGGTTTCATTCGCAATTATGAGCAAATGCCGATTCGCGAACTATGGTTCGTTGATATTGAAGAAGGTAAGCATAAGCTGGAGATCGTGGGCAATTTGGCCAAACGCATGGTCAAGGAGTCGGGTCTGCCGATCGAGGTTCACCTGACGCTGGATCGGAGGCAGGCGATTGCGGGTGCCGATTTCGTGACGACCCAGATGCGCGTCGGCTTGCTGGCGGCACGCAAGCAGGATGAGCATATTCCGATTAAACACGGCGTCATCGGCCAGGAGACGACGGGCCCGGGAGGCATGCTGAAGGCGCTGCGCACGGTACCGGTGATTCTGGACATTTGCAGCGATATCGAAGAGCTGGCACCGAATGCGTGGATGCTGAACTTCACGAATCCGGCAGGCATCGTCACCGAGGCGGTTGCGAAGCACAGCAAGGTCAAATCCGTCGGTCTGTGCAACTCCCCGATTAACTTTCAGAAGTTCCTGGCGGCGGAGTACCGCGTGTCGGAGAGGGACGTTCTGGCCGAGTTCGTCGGGATCAACCATCTCCATTGGGTGACGTCGGCGATCGTCAACGGCGAAGAGAAAATGCCGGAGCTGCTGGACGGCGGGAAATCGTATACGGCGAAGAACGTGCCGACCTTCGGCTGGGACGCGGATTTTATCCGTTCCCTTGGGGCGATTCCGACCTATTATCTTAAATATTTCTACATGACCGATACGATGTTCGCGGACATGAAATCCTCGCTGGAGAAGGACGGAACCCGGGCGGACGTGGTCAGCCGGGTAGAGGAGGAGCTGTTCGAGCTCTACAAGGACGAGAATTTGGCCGTGAAGCCGAAGCAGCTGGAGCAGCGCGGCGGCGCTTATTATTCCGAAGCGGCCGTCAACCTGATGACGTCCATTTATAATGACCGCCATGATATTCAGACGCTGAACGTTTCCAACGGCAATATCTACGACTTCCTGCCTGCGGATGCCAGCATCGAGATCAACTGCGTGGTTACGGGCCAAGGGCCAATACCGCTGGCGCCGCAAAAGGTTCCTTCCCATGTGAAGGGACTGATGCATGCGGTGAAAGTGTACGAACAATTGACGATCGAAGCTGCCATTACCGGCGATCGCGGCATTGCGCTGCAGGCGCTGGTGCATCATCCGCTGGTGCCGTCCGTGACCGTAGCGAAGCAGCTGCTCGATGAAATGCTGGAGGCGAACAAAAAATACTTGCCGGCTTTTTTTAATCCGGAGGCCGTGGTGTAACAAGATATCCAGGGCAACATAAAGTGAAAACATAAAAAACGAGCCTCAGCATGGCGCTGAAGCTCGTTTTTTATGTTTTCCTTGCAGGCTTAACCTCTAAGACTGACGGACAGCAGCGGAATGCCGCGGTCCGAAGATCGGTGCCGCAGATCGATTCACGCGGCCAGCGCTGCCATCCGTTATACGCCTGAATATGCCATGAAGCCGCCGTCCACGGGAATGACCGTTCCCGTAACGAAGCCGGAGGTCTGATCGTCCACGAGCCAGAGCAGGGTGCCGAGCAGATCCTCCGGCACGCCGAACCGCCTCATGGGGGTATGGGAGATGATTTTATGAGACCGCTCGGTTAATGAACCGTCGCTATGGGTCAGCAGATTGCGGTTCTGCTCGGTCAGGAAGAAGCCCGGCGCAATCGCGTTCACGCGAATGCCGGATTCCGCGAGATGTACGGACAGCCACTGCGTAAAGTTGTTGATGGCCGCTTTGGCTGCACTGTAAGCCGGGACCTTGGTCATCGGGCTGGGTGCGCTCATGGACGAGATATTCAGCACGACGGCCCCGGGACGTCCCAGCATCCCTTCCGCAAAGACTTGCGTCGGTATCAGCGTGCCGATGAAGTTCAAATCGAATACGCTGCGGAAGCCCGGTACGCTTAACCCGAAGAAGGTTGTCACATCGGACTGCCCCACATCTTCCGGACGGAAAATCTCGTTGGTTGTATTCGCGTCTTTCCGATTGCCGCCGGCTCCGTTAATCAGGATATCGCAGGGTCCGAAAGACTCGCGCACAGCTTTTTCCGCTTGCCGAACGCTTTCCACATCCGTTACATCGCAGGGAACGGCAATCGCCGTACCGCCGGCAGCCGTAATTTCATCGGCCACCTGCTGCCCTTTCTCGGCCGTACGGTTCAAGACGGCCACCTTGGCACTTTGCCGCCCCAGCTCAAGAGCCATCGCCCGGCACAATACGCCGGAGCCGCCCGTAATGACAACCGTCTTCCCGTTTAATGACGGATGAATGGGAAGGGATGGCGTCGCTTGCGGTGCGGATTCAACAGAAGCTCCGCTTGATTCGGCTTCGGATGTACCTGCTGCACGGATATTTACCTCACTCATTGTACGGCCTCCTTCAGCTCGGCTGGACTTCCCGCGCGCTCCCGGCTGTAAGCGTCCCACAGCCCCCAGAGATACATAATGCCCAAGGCGCGGTCATACAGGCCGTAACCCGGACGGCACTGCTCGCCCCAGATATGCCGCCCGTGATCGGGCCTTACGTATCCGGTGAAACCGTTGTCATGATAGGCCTGCACAATGCCGGAAATATCGACGGTGCCGTCCTCGGTACGATGGGACGTTTCGATGAAATCGCCGTTCTCGTAGACGCGTACGTTCCGGATATGCGCGAACGGAATCCGGTCGTGGAACTCATGGATCATGGAGACGATGTCATTGTCAGGATTGGCGCCTAGCGAGCCGCTGCACAGGGTCAGGCTGTTCGCCGGGCTATCATACAGCTGCAGGAATCTCCGGAGATTTTCCTGGCTGGTGATGACCCGCGGCAGGCCGAAGATCGGCCAAGGCGGATCATCCGGGTGAATGGCCATTCGGATGCCGTTCTTCTCGGCAGCCGGGATGACGGCGCTCAAGAAATATTCGAGGTTGCTCCACAAGTCCTCCTCGGTAACGCCGCGGTACGCTTCGAACAGGGAGGTCAGATGCGCCAAACGCTCCGGCTCCCAGCCCGGCATGGTAAGCGCGCTGTTCCGGTTGATCGTCTGAACCAGCTCCATCGGATCGATGCCGTGGATTTTGGCCTTCTCGAAGAAGAGGGCTGTCGAACCATCGGGGGTCTGTTTATGAAGATCGGTTCTAGCCCAATCGAAGACCGGCATGAAATTGTAGCAGATGACTTTGACACCGACCTGGCCCAATTTCTCAATCGTCCGGATGTAGTTGGCTATGTACTGATCCCGGGAAGGAAGGCCGAGTTTGATGTCTTCGTGCACATTCACGCTTTCCACGACGTCAATATGAAGCCCGTACGCTTTGGCCTGGTCCGCAATTTCCTCAATTCGCTCCATCGGCCATTCCTCGCCGACAGGAATATCGTGAAGTGCCCATACGATGCCCTCCACGCCGGGGATTTGTCTAATCTGATCCAGCGAGACCGTATCGTTGCCCTCGCCGAACCATCTGAATACCATGCGCATTTCTTCACCGTCCTTTACAAGTTTAAGGAGTTAACGCACTGCTGGGAATTTTGCAGTTACGAGTGTAACGCCAAGATGAAGCCGTGACGAATAAGGGTCTTTTGCGGGTAACGGCTTATTTGAAATAATCGGGATGCTTCTCTTTCAGCACGGCCAGATTGGAGATAATCAGGCTCAGATGCTGCTGCATTTCACGTTCGGCATGATCGGCGTCATGACGCGAAATCGCGTCCGCGATCTCCCGATGCTGCTCGTACAGGTTGGTCCAATTCGGATCGGCAGACAGCCATAACATCCGGCTCCGGTTCAGATGAGCGTTCATCTGCTGCAGCACGTTCCATGTGCCGACCTTGCGGCAGCCTTCAAACAGAATACGGTGGAAGGCCTCATCCAGCTCAAACATGTGCTTGCCGTCATGCTTCTCGATGCTCTCGCGCTGCTCGGACAGATTTCGCTCCAGCTCGGCGAATTTCTCTTCGGGGAAGCTTTCGCAGGCAAGCCGGACGACGGCCTTCTCCAGCTGCTCGCGCATGAAGCGCGCTTCCTCGACCAGCTCCGAATCGATGAGCGAGACGCGCGTGCCGCGCTGGGGAAGCACGACCACAAGGTCCTCCTGGGCCAGGCGGACGAAGCTTTCCCGCACCGGCGTCCGGCTGACTTCGAAGGAAAGGGAAACCTCCTTCTCGGACAGAGCCGTTCCCGGGGGCAGCTCGAGACTGACAATCTGCTGCTTCAGCCGGGAGTACACGATATGTCCGGCCGATCCTGGCTGTAATCGCAAAGATTCTACCACTGCATCACCTCCTAATGTATTCCATACTACCATACTTGTATGGTAGTATGGAACTGAAAATCGAAATAAGAATCGGAGGGGAACCACATGAGCCGTTTGGACACGGAGAATCTGCTGCTGAACAGCAACAGCGCGAAGAAACTTTATTATGATTATGCGGAAGGGATGCCGATATTCGATTACCACAACCATCTGAACCCGAAGGATATTGCCATCAACCGGCAGTTTGATAACCTGACGGAGCTATGGCTGGAGGGGGACCATTACAAATGGAGGGCAATGCGCTGGCTTGGCGTCGACGAAGAGCTGATTACAGGCAGCGTCAGTCCTGAAGCGAAGTTTATGGCCTGGGCGGCATGCGTTCCGCGATTGGTCGGCAATCCGCTCTATCACTGGACCCATCTGGAGCTGACCCGCTATTTCGGGATTCAAGAGCGGTTGACTGCGGAGAATGCCAAGGAGATCTGGGACGCTTGCAATGAGCAGCTGAAGGTTCCTGCCTTGCGGGCAGGCGGAATTTTGGAAAAATTCAAGGTCAACGTGGCCTGCACGACGGATGATCCCGTCGATTCGCTGGAGTTTCACCGGGCCATTCGGGATCAGGGGGAATTGTCCACCGTCGTGGCCCCTGCATTTCGGCCGGACCGGGTACTGGATATCGCGAACGCGGACTTCCCCTCCTATGCACGGACGCTGGGAACAACGGCCGGTATAGCCGTGGACACCTATCAGGGATTGCTGGATGCCCTGCAGGATCGGACCCAATATTTCCATGACCATGGCTGCCGCCTGTCGGATCACGGCTTTGGCGTTTTTCCTTATGAACAGGCCGACGTTAAAGAAGTTGCGGACATTTACGGCAAAGCCATCGACGGAGGCAGCTTAACCCCGCTCGAGGAACGGAAATACCGCACCCATACCCTGCTCAAGCTGGGGGAGATGTATTATGCCAAGGGCTGGACCATGCAGCTGCACATTGGGGCGACTCGGAACAATAATGCGCGCATGTTCGCGAAGATCGGCAAGGACAGCGGGTATGACTCGATTCTCGATTTCCATCTGGCGGAAAGCCTGAACGGATTCCTGAGCAGGCTCGACAGGAACGATCAGCTGCCGAAAACCATTGTGTACAGCCTGTATTCCTCGCATTACGAAATGATCGCTACCACGAT
Organism: Paenibacillus sp. Y412MC10; assembly: GCF_000024685.1. NCBI lineage: Bacteria > Bacillati > Bacillota > Bacilli > Caryophanales > Paenibacillaceae > Paenibacillus > Paenibacillus sp. Y412MC10. The sequence continues at coordinate 6,853,395 of NC_013406.1, read as the reverse complement.
CGGGAATTTCCAGTCGGCCGGCGTCGAGGGCAAGCTTCAGCTCGGTTCCGCTTGGTGGTTCCACGATCAGAAGGAAGGGATGCTGAAGCAGCTCACCGCGCTGTCTTCCATGGGGCTGATCAGCACCTTTGTCGGCATGCTGACCGATTCCAGGAGCTTTATGTCGTTCCCGCGGCATGAATATTTCCGGAGAGTGCTGTGCCGCCTGTTCGGCGATTGGATCAAGGAAGGGGAACTGCCCGCGGATTATGAATATATCGGTGCCATCATCCAGGATATTTGCTACCACAATGCCGAGCGATATTTTCAAATTCATTGACAATTGCGTGCAGAGCATGAACAATAGATTTACTATATGAAAGCGTTTGCTGATGAACCGATAGAAGATCTGTTACAGGCAGATGTGCGCGAAAAGGCGAGGGGGACATACCGTGCAAGGGAACCGGGCGATATTGGTGGATGACGAGGTGTTTACGCGCAAAGGGCTTCTGAAGCTGATTGATTGGGAAGCCTGCGGCTTTCACATTGTGGATGAGGCGGATAACGGGGAAGACGCGCTGGAACTGATTGAACGGCTTCGGCCGGATGTGGTCATCACCGATATCCGCATGCCGGTGCTGGATGGACTCGAGCTGATCCGACGCGTCGTCACGGACGATATCGTGAAGCCGTATTTCATTATTGTAAGCGGATACGATGACTTCAACTATGCCCAGCAGGCTGTCCGTTACGGGGTGCATGATTTCATTCTGAAACCGATTGACGAGACGGAATTCAGTCAGGCGCTGGTCCGGCTCAGCGAACGGCTGGAGTCGGACCGCGAGGCACGCTCGCGGGAAGAGAAGCTGTTGTCGGGCGCCTTGATGGAATCGCTCATTATAGGGGAGGCGGATGAGAGTCTGCTGCAGGAATGGGAGTTGCGTCTTGAACTCCGGCCGGAAGACCGTCTGTTCTATGTCTTTGTCGAACGGAACGACCATCCGCCGGCTTCGGCTAACGACAACGACGGAGGCGACTTCAAGGACAGGGTGGAATCGGCCCTTCTTGCGATTTCTAATGGAGAACAGCCCTTCTATCTGCATGAGCACCGGAACCGGATCGGCATCATCGTTCCGGGAAGCATCCTGCAATCGTTCCAGGGGTGTCAGCGGGGATTTGCTAGGCGCCTTCAGCAATCGCTCGCCGATTCGAAGCACGAAAGAATCTTCGTCTATTTTGGCCGGCCGGTTTCACGTCTGTCCCTCGTCCAGGATGCCTACGAAACGGCCAAGCAATCACTCCTATACAAGTACATCTACGATGAGAGCGGCATCGTGATCCATGAAGAAGCCGCGGTGCATGATCTGCAATACATCGGGCTGGAGGAGCGTCTTTACCAGCAGCTGCTGGAGCAGATCGAGGAGCTGCATTTCGAGAAGCTGGAGGAGACGATTCGTTCGCTGTTCGAATCCTTCCAGGAGAAGTTGTATGCTCCCGAAGCGGTGAAGACGGCGATCAACCAATGCGTCCTGGGCGTGGTCCGTGTGCTCAGCAGCATGGACGGGGATCAGAGCCGGCTGTCCAGTCTCGAGCCGATGACCGAGTGGCATGACCGCAACTTGTCGCTTCAGGGGCTGAAGCGGTTATTCACGGATTTCGCGATTGAGAGCGCGAACTATATCGGACAGCTTCGCAAGGAACAGCACAAGGGCGGAATCCAGAAGATCCGGGCTTATATCGAGGCCCATTATCATGAGAATATCAGTCTGAAGGGCATCGCCGGGAAGTTTTACATGAACCCGGTTTATCTGGGTCAGCTGTTCAAAAAAGCGTACGGCATGTATTTTAATGATTTTTTGCTCCAGCTGCGCGTGAACGAAGCCAAGCGCTTGCTGCGCCAGACGGATCTGCGCATCTATGAGGTGGCGGAGCGGGTCGGCTTCGGCAATCCGGACTATTTCGTGACGCAATTCGAGAAGATTGAGCGGATGACGCCAAGCGAGTACCGGAACCGCTTGATGAAGGAGGCCGCGTCCGAAGGGACGAATGCATGAAGCCGAGCCTGAATAATGTCCGTCTGCGGGACAAGATGCTGCTGCTTTATTTCCTGGCCGTCTTTTTGCCGATCCTGATTACCAACCTCATCTTCTACAATGTGACGTCCGGCAGCGTAAGGGAGCAGCGGATCCAGGATATTACCGTAGCGCTTGAACAGATGAAGAACGAGTTCCGCCGTGAAGTCGAGGACGCCCTGGAGATCTCCTCGGTCTTCTACACGGACGTTCAATTGAACGAGATCGTGGAAACGGTGTACGATCATCCAGCCGATTATATCGAGGCGTATGATACTTATCTCCGCCGCATATTGAATTCGGGCAGCGCCGTATACAATTCGGTCAGCGAAATTGCGGTGTATGTCGACAATCCGACCCTGCTGTATTCCGGCGGCATCAATTATATCGATGGCCAGGTGAAGGAAGAGGCTTGGTACAAGGCGATCGCGGGCAAGAACGTAACCCAGCCGATCGTGATGCGTACGGGCAAGAACGGTCAATTGGACAGCTTCAGCATCATCCGGAGCATGAATTATTTCAGCTCCCAGGATGACCATACCAAGTATCTCAAGATTGATATGCGGATGCCCTCGATCCGGCAGATCATGAGCAATCTGAATGTGCAGGGCAAAGTGTATCTGCTGAGCGGCGCCGGAAATATCGAATACACTACGGATCCGAAGGTCGATGTCACGCAGGGCGCTGTACCGTACAGCAGCATCGCGCATGGCGACAGGTTTCTGGAGTTTCATACCGATACGTTCACGACCAACAATCTGAACACCTGGACGATCATGGCGGTGACGCCGGAGGATGTGGTGCTGCGCGATGTGCATCAGTCCTTGCGGTTCGTCATTGTGCTGACCTGCCTGAATTTTCTGCTTCCGAGCCTGGTGATTGTTTGGATCAGCCGTTCCCTTAACGTACGACTTGTACGGATTCTCAAACATATGAGGAAGGTTAAGAACCAGAATTACGACACCATCCAAGAGGCTGAGGCGCGTGACGAGATCGGTCAGCTGACGGGTGAATTCAACCGGATGACCTTGCAGCTCAAGAGTCTGATCAATGACGTGTACGTGGCGGATATCCAGAAGAAGAATTTGGAGCTGCAGCGGCGGCACGCGCAATTGAATGCGCTGCAGAGCCAGATTAATCCGCACTTCCTCTTTAATGCCCTGGAGACGATCCGCATGCGCAGCCTGATGAAGGATGAGGATGAGACGGCAAGGATCATTCATAATATGGCGAAGATCTTCCGCAATTCGCTCGTTTGGAAAAAAGACATGGTGACGCTCAAGGAGGAAGTGGAGTTCATCCATTGTTTCCTTGAAATCCAGAGATACCGGTTTGGCGACAAAATCGATTATTCGGTTCATGCTCCAGCCGAAGAGGGTCACCTGCAAATACCGAAAATGGCCATCGTCACGTTTGTGGAAAATGCCAGCATTCACGGCATCGAGCCGCTCAAGCACGGGGGGCGCATTGAAGTTCGGGTTGTGCGCGAGGGCCAATCCCTGTTCTGTACCATTCAGGATAACGGGGCAGGCATGCCCGCGGAGAAGGTGGAACGCATCTACCGTTATCTCGAGACCGAGGACGAGATGGGAGAGCGGATCGGCATACAGAATGTGATTTACCGGTTAAAGCTCTACTACGGCAGCCGGTTCCGGTTTGAAATTGACAGCTCGCCTGGACAGGGCACACGGGTCAAACTGTCCATTCCCATTGAATCATAAGGACGGCAAATCCTGCTGTGGCATTCCGAATCGGAGTGACCCTAGCAGGATTTGTTCGTTAGTCGGCGGAAGTGCAGGGGAGAAGGCTGGCTGCGGAGCTGCCATTTTTCACGGCTAAGGATACGGTTCTATAGTTTTCAAAGTATCACCTAAAGATTGACGGGTGAAAATCGTCCCAGAGCTCTCTTATAATGAAAGTGCTTACAAATTAACGAGACCGAAAGGGGTAGGTCAAGAGCATGAACAAGAAATTTTGGCTGAGCTGTCTGACCGTGGTTATGATGGTATCGCTTCTGGCAGCATGCGGCGGCAGTAAAGAGGCAGCGGATAATACACCGGCAGCCGGCGGCGAAGGCGAGAAGAAAGAAGAGAAGGTCACCTTCACCTATTTCAACGCGGCAGCCGGTAAAGACAAAAATACGAACGAAACCACCATCGGTAAAATTTTCGAAGACCAAACCGGCGTGAATTTTAAAATGGAGCATTTGGTAGGAGACGAGAACACCAAGGTGGGAACCTTCATTGCCAGTAACGACTATCCCGATGTGATTGTGCCGGGGAGCTCAATCGATAAGCTGGTCGGGGCGGGCGCCTTCATTCCGCTCAATGACCTGATCGATAAGTACGGCCCTAACATCAAGCGGGTGTACGAGCCTTATTACAACCTGATGAAAGCCGAGGACGGCAACATTTACTTCCTGCCGCTGAGCGCGGTTGTTGGAGAGTACACGTCGGCTCCGAATATCGAGCAAGGAGCATTCTGGATTCAACGCCGCGTCCTGAAGGAAGCGGGTTATCCGAAAATCAAGACCTTCGACGAGTACCTGGCCCTGATTCGCGACTACGTGAAGAAACATCCGGAGGAAGGCTTGACCGGATATCTGGCACTGACGACGCAGGATAAATTTTTTGCCCTGACCAATGCCCCGATGCACTTGGCCGGCTATCCGAACGACGGCGGCATCATCATCGACATGGAGACTCACGTAGCGAATGATTACGCCGACGACGACATTACGAAGCGGTACCTGCAGGAGCTGAACAAGCTGAATGCGGAAGGCCTGTTCGATAAATCCTCTTTCGTGGACAACTATGATCAATACCTTGCCAAACTGACTTCCGGTAAGGTGCTTGGCTTCTTCGATTATCGATGGCAGGTAGGCCAAGCGATGAACAATCTGCGCGAAACAGCCAGTAAATCGGGTAACGACGATCTTGAATATATGGCGCTGCCGATCGTATACGATGAGAATACCAAGGATCAGTATCTGGATCCGCCATCCTTTGTGAACAACCGCGGCGTCGGGATCTCCGTCAGCGCGAAGGATCCGGAGCGCATTGTGAAGTATTTCAACAACCTGCTGACGGACGAGAACCAGATTCTGTCGAACTGGGGCATCAAGGACGAGACGTATTCCGTCGATGAGAACGGCCGCTTCTACCGTACGGAAGAGCAGATTGCACAGACCAATACGGAAGCCTTCCGCGAATCGTTCGGTTTCAAGTACTTTGAATACAACTGGCCTCGTTACGGCAACGGATCTACGCTTCCTGACGGTAATTCCGTGGGTGCGGGACGCCAGCCTGAGGTTGCCAAAATGTCCTACTCCGAACCGGACAAGACATTGCTTGAAGCATACGACATCGATTCCTTCTCGCAATTGTTTGCGGCACCGGACGACCGTCCTTGGTACCCGGCTTGGAGCATTCCGATCGATCAGGGCTCGCCGGCCCAAATCTTCACGCAGAAGAAAAGCGATTTGCAGCGTAAATACTTCCCGAAACTGGTTCTTGCCAGCCCTGCAGAGTTTGACGGCATCTGGAACGAATACGTGGGCGAGTTCGGCAAGCTGGACGTGAAGGGATACGAGGATCTGATCACCGAGGAAGTAGCCAAGAAAATCGCAAATGCCCAAGGACAATAATAGATGAAGGAGAGGCGAACAAGGGCGGACCGCCGAAATGGCCCAGATCCGTCCCTCCTCTTCTAGGGCTGGATAGGAAGGAGAAGAAACCGTGGATAAGGCGAACCCGATTGGACCTGCAGAGACCACGGCGCTACGTGAAACGCCGGCGGTATCGAAAGGTTTCTTCAATAAACAACGAAAAAACGATACTGGTTTGAATCATGAACGGCCATCAGGCGAAAAAAGCTTCTTCCGGAAGCTGCTGCAGCAGAAGGCGCTGGTCTTCATGTCGATTCCTTTTTTGATATGGTTGTTTGTCTTTAAGTACATGCCGCTGTGGGGCTGGACCATCGCGTTTCAGGATTTTAAACCGGCGAAGAAGATATTCGATCAGGAATGGGTAGGCCTGCAGCATTTTACCTTCCTGTTTCAGGACGAACACTTCCTCCGGGTCATGCGCAACACGCTCGCCATGAGCTTCATCAACCTTGTCTTAGGGTTCGTGACGGCGATTGTGTTAGCGATTCTGCTTAATGAACTGCGTAATTTGATGTTCAAACGGGTCGTGCAGACGATCAGTTATTTGCCCCATTTCATCTCTTGGGTTGTGGCTGCGAGCATTATTTCGACGGCCTTGTCCGCAGACGGCGGGATTATCAATGAACTCCTCATGTGGTTCGGGATCATTAAGGAACCGATCCTATGGCTTGGGGAAGGGGAATATTTCTGGGGAATACTCGGTGTTTCGGAAGTATGGAAGAATGTCGGCTGGAACACCATTATATATTTGGCAGCCATGACGATGATCGATCCCTCGCAGTACGAGGCGGCGGAAATCGATGGCGCCGGGCGCTTTCAACGGATCTGGAACATCACCTTGCCGGGTCTGAAGCCGGTATTCATCATCCTGCTGATCATGAATATCGGCAACCTGCTCGAATCCGGTTTTGAACCGCAATACTTGCTTGGCAACGGCATGAACGTGGATTATTCCGAGAACCTGGATATTTTCGTGCTGAAATACGGTATTCAGATGGGCAACTTCTCGCTCTCGATTGCAGCCGGCATGTTCAAGACGGTCGTCAGCTTCATACTCTTGTTCACGGCTAACCATATCGCGAAGAGACTGGGCGAAGATCGATTGTTCTAAGCGAAAGCTTGCGAGGACCGTTCTCTATCAGAAAACGTACAGGAGGATTCATATGGCGAAGATTTCAGATGCACCGCGAGCCCATGCCCGGTTCAAGTCTCCCGCGGACCGGTTATTCGATACCTTTAACATAGTCTTCATGATCTGTCTCATGATTGTCACGCTGTACCCGTTCATCAATACGCTCGCGGTTTCCTTCAACAATGCGACGGATTCGGTGAAAGGCGGCATTTATTTATGGCCGCGGGATTTCACGTGGGAGAATTATAAATATGTATTTAACGAAGCCACGATATTCCACGCTACCTTCATCTCGGTTCTGCGTACGCTGATCGGTACGGTTACTTCCGTATTTTGCTGTGCCATGGTGGCCTACACGATCAGCCGTCCGGAATACGTGCTGCGCAAATTCGTGTCGATCGCCTTCATTTTGACCATGTATTTCAGCGGCGGTTTGATTCCGAATTTCCTGCTGATTCGCGAATTGGGCATGCTGGGCACCTTCTCGGTGTACATCATTCCGGGCCTGATCGGCGTATTCAACGTCATCGTCATCCGCTCCTTCATCGAGGGATTGCCTGAGGGGATCCTGGAATCGGCCCGGATCGACGGCGCCGGCGAATTCACGACCTTCCTGAAAATCGTGCTTCCGCTGTGCGTGCCCGTGCTGGCCACGGTATCGCTGTTTACGGCAGTATCCCAGTGGAACTCCTGGTTCGACGTGTTCTTGTACAACTCCTCGTACGGCGAGCTTAGCACCCTGCAATACGAGCTGATGAAGATACTTCAGAATTCCAACTCCTCGCTGAATTCGGGCAACGATTATGCAAGCCAGTTTGCAAGCTCGGAAAGCGGCGCGAATCAGGTTACGCCGACCTCCATTCGGGCGACGATGACCATTGTGGCCAGCGTGCCGATCATTCTGGTGTACCCGTTCCTGCAAAAATACTTCGTGCAAGGGATGACCCTTGGCGGGGTGAAAGGTTAAGCCGCGGGAGTTGCTAAAGATGTACGTCGTGCGCACTGCTCCATGGTGCACACGGTGCGTGGTCCGCGGCATGTCTGGATGCCCGTCGACCAACGGATGCCGCCGCATCACGATCATCAACCATCAATCTTGCTATTATCTTTAATTCTAAGGAGGGATTGGATATGTCCAACACGCAGCGAAGTGAACCCAGGCTTAAGGAGATGTTCGCGGATGACTTTCTCATTGGAGCGGCCGTGAACCCGAGGACGATCGAAACGCAGGAGGAATTGCTAGCGTACCATTTCAACAGCATTACGGCGGAAAATGAAATGAAGTTTGTCAGCGTGCACCCGGCGGAGGATACGTACACGTTCGAGGACGCGGACCGGCTTGCCGCTTTCGCCCGGAAGCATGGCATGAAGATGCGCGGCCATACGCTGGTATGGCATAACCAAACGACCGACTGGCTGTTCGAGGACAAGAACGGGGGCCTGGTGGATAAAGACACGCTGTACGAACGGCTAAAGTCGCATACCGACACGGTCGTGAAGCGGTACAAGGACGATATTTACGCCTGGGACGTCGTGAATGAGGTAATCGCCGATGAAGGCGCTGAACTTCTTCGTCCGTCCAAATGGCTGGACATTGCGGGTCCCGACTTTATCTCCAAGGCATTCGAGTATGCGCATGAAGCCGATCCGTCAGCCCTCTTGTTCTATAACGATTACAATGAGTCCCACCCGAATAAACAGGACAAAATCTACACGCTGGTCAAGTCTTTGCTGGATCAAGGAACTCCTGTTCACGGCGTTGGCTTGCAGGCCCACTGGAATCTGTACGATCCGGATCTTGACGATATCCGGGCGGCGATCGAGAAGTACGCGTCGCTCGGCCTGCAGCTTCAACTCACGGAGCTCGATGTGTCGATGTTCCGGTTCGACGACAAGCGGAAGGATCTGACCGAGGCGCCGGAGGAGCTGCTGGAGGCTCAAGCCAAGCGGTATGAGGCGATGTTCGGCATATTGAAGGAATACCGGGATTATATTACGTCCGTGACCTTCTGGGGTGCTGCTGATGATTACACCTGGTTGGACAATTTCCCGGTACGGGGGCGGAAGAATTGGCCTTTCCTGTTCGATGAGCGGCATCAGCCGAAACCGGCGTTTCATCGCTTGGTGGAGCGTATGGTCAAAGTGTAAGGATTTTAGGGGTTGAACCCATCATTTTAGATAACGACAGCGATAATATAGGCGGCAGAAGACGCCATCAGCTTGTCATCTAGCCGGTCCTTGTGACCGGCGTCTGCATGTTAGTCCTTAAGGAAGCAGGAGTCGAAAACAGTGAGATGCTGGGGAGAAACGTTAACCTTGGCCCAAGAAGGGGGAAATTACGTTGAACAGTACTTTATATCAAGCGTGGCTGCAGTATGCGCCCATTAAGGACGAGGAGCTTGCTGCCGCTTACAGCCGACTGTTAGGCACCGTGGTTGCGGATCTGCAGCAGTCGCGGGTGGCAAACGCTGCGATCCAGGAACTGAGGAATGCATGTCGATCCATGCTCGGCATCGTACCGCCCATCACATCCGAGGCCAAGGCTTCATCCTATTTCGAGGTGCGTATTCATGCGGCAGACGCCGAAGAGGGCACGGAAGAGATTGGGGAAGATTTGATGGGAGCGGGGAAAGCCCGGCTGGGCGCAGAGGGTTTTCGGCTGGAGCATACAGGCCATGGGCAGCAGGAGAAGCTGATCCTGACCGGCGGATCCGGGAAAGGCGTGTTATACGGGGTGTTTCATTTATTGAGATTGCTGGCATCCCACCAGCCGTTGACCGGTCTGAACATAACCGAGCAGCCTGTGAACGGAGTGCGGATGATAAATCAATGGGATAATGCCGACGGCTCGGTTGAACGGGGGTACTCGGGCAACTCGATTTTTTACGAAAACGGACGGTTCACCGAAAATCTGGATCGCGTAAGAGACTACGCCCGTCTGTTAGCTTCCGTGGGCCTGAATGCCATCTCCATTAATAACGTCAATGTGCATGAAATCGAGACGAAGTTCATTACCGCGGAATATTTGCCGACGATTGCAAAGATTGCGGATATCTTCCGGGAATATGGCATCACGCTGTACCTGAGCATAAACTTCGCCGCTCCGCTGCATATCGGCGGCGTACCCACGTCGGACCCGCTGAACGAAGAGGTTCGGCAGTGGTGGAAGGATACGGCGGATGAGATCTACGATCATATACCGGACTTCGGCGGCTTTGTGGTCAAGGCGGATTCGGAGCACCGTCCGGGCCCGTTCGCCTATGGCAGAGACCACGCCGATGGCGCCAATATGCTGGCCGAAGCGCTGGAACCGCATGGCGGGCTTGTCATCTGGCGCTGCTTCGTCTACAACTGCATGCAGGATTGGCGGGACCGCAGCACGGACCGCGCGCGGGCGGCCTATGATCATTTTACCCCGCTGGACGGACGGTTTAAGGACAATGTGCTGCTGCAGATCAAGAACGGTCCGATGGACTTCCAAGTAAGGGAGCCGGTATCCCCGCTGTTCGGCAGCATGAAAGAGACCAATCAGGTGCTGGAGTTCCAGATCGCCCAGGAATATACCGGACAGCAGCGCCACGTATGCTATTTGGTGCCGCAGTGGAAAGAGGTGCTGGATTTCGATACCTACGCGAACGGAACGGGGTCCGAGGTTAAGAAGATCGTGGACGGTTCGCTGCACGGCATGAAATACAGCGGGATCGCCGCCGTTTCCAACATCGGGAATGATGAGAACTGGACGGGTCACACCTTAGCGCAGGCGAATCTGTATGGATTCGGCCGGCTGGTCTGGAATCCGGATATGTCCGCCGAAGGGATCGCGGAGGAATGGACGAGGCTGACCTTCGGCAATGATGAGACGGTGGTCGCCGTGGTGTGCGGCATGCTGATGCAATCGTGGCCGATCTATGAAAGCTACACGTCGCCGCTCGGGGTGGGCTGGATGATTACGCCGCATACGCATTACGGACCGGATGTGGACGGTTATGAATATTCAAGGTGGGGCACCTACCATTTCGCGGATCGGGACGGTATTGGGGTGGACCGCACGGTGGCGACGGGCACGGGGTACACCGCACAGTATTTCGAGCCGAATGCGGCCCGATATGATTCGCTGGAGGAGTGTCCTGACGAGCTGCTGCTGTTCTTCCATCATGTGCCGTACTCGCATGTGCTGAAATCGGGCAAAACGGTGATTCAGCATATCTATGACACGCACTTCGAAGGTGCGGAAGCTGCGGCCGGGCTCCTGAAAGCCTGGACATCGCTCGAAGGCAAGGTCGATCTGGAGCGTTTAACCCAAGTCACCGAACGGTTAGCTGACCAGGCCGAGCATGCCAAGCATTGGCGGGACGTGATCAATACGTATTTTTACCGCAAATCCGGCGTGCCGGATGCGCAGGGGCGGACGATTTATTAATGGAGCTCAGGTTTTCCGCATGCGGAAATATAGGGGGGTGCCCCATCAGGCTGCTGGCCTGATGGGGCACCCTTTTTCATGGGCCGAAAATTATCGCGGGTACAAGCATATACTGTAGATGACATGCCCCCACGGCAAAATGATCCGCAATCTCATTCCATAAGCTGGGCTTTATAGGGTGGGGGGCTATATGATATACTAGGGTTAGAATAAGAAGAAGTAACGTGATCAAGGGGGGAATGGGTATGACAACCGAGAACCATGTACATGATGCATGCGCAGTAACCGGTGAACGGAAGAGCCATCATTCGGACAAAACGAAAAGCAATCTCATCAGCCGGTTGAACCGGATTGAAGGGCAGATCCGCGGCGTGAAGGGCTTAATTGAGAAGGATACGTACTGTGACGATGTGTTAAACCAGATCTCCTCGATCCAGTCGGCCTTGAACGGCGTCAGCAAATTGCTGCTCGAGCATCATATGAAGAGCTGCGTGGTGGAGCGCCTGCAGGAAGGCGACGATGAGGTCATTACCGAGCTGTTAACCACCATGAACAAGCTGATGAAGTAACGAAAGTTCCTGCTGGGACTACCCAATTGCGATGAATATCCATGGAGCTGCCACCTTGGGAAGGTGGCAGTAATTGTTTGTTGAAGTGCCAGAAATACCGCACGGTTATGCGGTTTCATCATAGCGCGGTTATGTTTTTCAAAAAAAATGAGAAAACCCATTGACTAATTATAGGGTAGGGGGGTATACTAACATCAAGAAATGAGAACAACGAGTTTGATAACTCATTCGGGCTTGGCTATTACAGGGCCCTAATAAATCCAATACCAAAAGGAGAGATTGATTATGGAACAGGTAACAATCAAAGTAGAAGGCATGTCCTGCATGCATTGCGTTAATTCCATCGAAGGAGCTTTAAAGAATGAGAACATCGAGGGGCACGTGGATTTGAAGGCAGGCACGGTCTCCGTGAAATATGACACAGGCAAAGTCAATTTGGATCAAATCAAAGAAATTATCGAGGAACAAGGATATAACGTAGTTTAACCAAACGGCACGAGGATGAAGAGGGGTGAGGAGAAGATGGGAGCAGAAGCAACAATGGAACAGAAGAAAACGTCGCTGCAGTTAACGGGTATGACATGTGCCGCCTGTGCGAATCGGATTGAGAAGGGTCTTAGCAAAATGGAGGGCGTCCAGGAAGCAAATGTGAATTTTGCGCTGGAAAAAGCGTCGGTTACATTTGATCCGAATGTGGTTACCGTCCAGCAGATGGAAGAGAAAATCGAAAAGCTGGGTTACGGAACAGCAAAGGAAACGGTGGACCTGCAGCTGATTGGCATGTACTGTGCGGCCTGTGCTACGAAAATCGAGAAAGTGGTTAGCCGGATGCCAGGTGTTAATCAGGCCAACGTCAATTTTGCACTGGAGACGGCCCGGGTGGAATTCAATCCCGCCGAGGTAAGCCTTAGCGATATTCAACAGCGCGTGGAGAAGCTTGGGTATCAGGCGGTTTCCAAACAGGAGACGCTTGATCAGGAAGGTCACCGCAAGGAGGCCATCACCAAGCAAAAGCGGAAGCTGCTCCTGTCGGCGATTCTGTCGCTGCCGCTGCTCTGGGCCATGGTGAGCCATTTCTCCTTCACCTCCTGGATCTGGATGCCGGATCTGTTCATGAACCCTTGGTTCCAGCTGATCCTGGCAACGCCGGTACAGTTTTTTATCGGGAAACAGTTCTATGTGGGAGCCTACAAGGCTCTCCGCAACAAAAGCGCCAATATGGACGTTCTGGTCGCACTCGGTACCTCGGCAGCCTATTTCTACAGCCTGTATTTAACGATCGATTGGGCCGCTGCCGGAGCAAACGCACACCATGGGCCTGAAATGTACTATGAAACGAGTGCGGTGCTGATCACGCTGGTCATTATGGGGAAACTGTTCGAATCTCTGGCCAAAGGCCGTACCTCAGAGGCCATTAAAACCCTGATGGGTCTTCAAGCCAAAACGGCGCTGGTCGTTCGTGACGGTCAGGAGATGACCATCCCGGTGGAACAGGTCCTGGTGGGTGATTTCGTACTGGTAAAGCCGGGTGAGAAAATTCCGGTGGACGGTAAAGTCGTGGAGGGCACTTCGGCGGTAGACGAGTCGATGCTGACCGGTGAGAGCATTCCGGTTGAGAAAAAAGCGGGCGATGCCGTCATCGGCGCCACGATTAACAAGAACGGACGCTTGACGCTTGAAGCAACGAAGGTGGGCAAAGAGACCGCTCTAGCCCAAATTATCAAGGTGGTTGAGGAAGCGCAGGGCTCCAAGGCCCCGATTCAGCGGGTGGCCGATGTCATCTCCGGCATTTTCGTTCCGATCGTGGTCGGCATTGCGATTGTTGCTTTCCTCGTATGGTACTTCTGGGTAACGCCTGGTAATTTCGCGCAATCGTTAGAAATTGCCATTGCAATCCTGGTTATTGCTTGTCCGTGCGCGCTGGGTCTGGCTACGCCGACCTCGATCATGGCCGGTTCGGGCCGCGCTGCAGAGCTGGGCGTTCTGTTCAAGGGCGGGGAGCATTTGGAGTCCACGCACAAAATCGACGCGATTATTCTGGACAAAACAGGAACGGTCACGAAAGGCAAGCCTGAACTGACCGATGTGGAAGTTGATAACATCGATCAGGAGCTGTTCCTGCGTTTGGTCGGAGCTGCCGAGAAGAGCTCCGAGCATCCGCTTGCCGAAGCGATCGTGGCCGGGATTGAGGCGAAAGGGACGAAGCTTCCGACTGCCGAGCATTTTGAGGCGATTCCAGGCTACGGCATCCAGGCCAGCGTGGAAGGACACGAAGTTCTAGTCGGTACTCGCAAGCTGATGGCACTGCATAACGTGCCGGTCGATGCGGTCCTGGCCAGAATGTCGGAGCTGGAAACCGAGGGTAAGACCGCTATGCTTACCGCGGTAGACGGCCGATATGCCGGTCTTGTGGCCGTAGCGGATACCATCAAGGAGACGTCTAAGGCTGCCGTTGCTAGGCTGAAGCAAATGGGTATTGAAGTGATCATGATTACCGGCGACAACGAACGCACGGCTCAGGCCATTGCCAAACAGGTTGGCATTGACCATGTGCTTGCCGAGGTACTGCCGGAGGGCAAAGCGGATGAAGTGAAGAAACTCCAGCAGCAGGGCAAGAAGGTCGCCATGGTCGGCGACGGCATTAACGATGCGCCGGCCCTTGCGGTTGCCGATATCGGCATGGCCATCGGCACAGGTACGGATGTGGCCATGGAAGCCGCCGACGTTACGCTGATGAAGGGCGACCTGAACAGCATTCCGGACGCCATTTACATGAGCCGCAAGACGATGAGCAACATCCGTCAGAACCTGTTCTGGGCCTTGGGCTACAACTCGCTCGGCATTCCGATTGCCGCCATTGGGCTTCTGGCGCCTTGGGTGGCCGGGGCCGCCATGGCACTTAGCTCCGTATCGGTCGTGCTGAATGCCCTTCGTCTGCAGCGGATGAAGGTATAACGGGAAGCAGGCAGGCCTTTTATATAGAATATGTTGGTAGCCAAGCAAGAAAACGATATTAGGGTGACTTGATGGGAGTGTAGACATTTGGCCATGCAAAAATTTGCTGTGACCCCCGGCTTTGAAGTGGGCGGAACGCTGTTCCGCCCGGATCAGCTGGCCGTATTGGGGTCCATCGTAGGCGATGATGCCCGCATCGAGATGACAACCTTCAAGCAGCTGTACGTGGAGATGGATGAAGAGCGGGTGGAGGAAGCCAAGGCGAAGCTGGAAGCCGCCGGACTGGAGGTACATCCCGCCGGCTTCGTCTCCAAGAGCCTGATTACCTGCAACTTTTGCCGGGGGGCGGAGGATTCGGGACTGGATGTTGCAAAGATGCTGGATGAAGCTATCGCCGACCATCCCGTACCCAATCCGCTAAAGATCGGGTACGCAGGCTGCGCGCTCGGCACCAGCGAGCCGCTGCTGAAGGATATTGCCGTTATCAAGATGCGAAATACCTACGATATCTATGTAGGCGGGGAGCCGAGAGGCTTGAAGGCTTCGCTGGCGAAGCAGCTGCATGCGGATTTAACGCCGGATCAGCTGGCCCCGATCATCCTGAAGCTGATCGCCATCTATCAGGAGCACGGTAAGAAAAAAGAGAGGTTCTCGCGTTTCGTTGAGCGCATGACACTGGATCATCTCCGCCAATCCACGCTGGAAGCGCGGATGGATACGGCAGGATGAACGAAGGACAATGAAAGGCATCACCTCAGGGGACTGACCCCATAACGTGAGACAAATTAAAAAACACCTTCAAGAGAATGCAACCATGTCGTAAGATATGGGGACAACTTTGGAGGTGTTTTTGCGTTGGCAACAAGAGTCAGCTATCCAGTAGAAGTGAAAAAGAAAGCTATTGAAATGAGGTTGGATGGCATTCCAGTGAAAGAAGTCATGGACCAACTGAACATACGAAATAAGACACAAGTGGAGACCTGGATGAGATGGTATCGCAGCGGCCAATGGAACCGGTTGGAGCAACCTGTCGGTAAACAATACAGCTACGGTAAAGGCCCTGAATATACGTCAGAACTCGAGAAGGTACAGGCGGAAAATCGGTTTCTGAAGCAACAATTAGATCTGCTAAAAAAGTTCGTGGAAATGCAAAGGAGGTGTCGCCAAAGGCTGTAGTGGAGTGGGTGGAGTCTGTTCGAGGAGAAATCAGTGTAACTCAAGCGTGTGCATGGATCGGGCTTTCTCGCTCCACCTACTATCGCTGGAAGAACGCCTACAAGAACCCATGTAAAGATCACATGGTAGAGACGATTCGAGAACTCTGTAGTCAGCATAAATTTCGTTATGGATACCGGAAGATCACGGCTCTGCTTCGGATGGAGCGTAAGATAAACCATAAACGCGTGCAGCGGATTATGCAGCGCGAGGGGCTCCAATGTCGTGTCAAAGTGAAGAAACGCAAACCTACTGGGCAGCCAGCTTATATCGCAGAGCACTTGTTAAAGCGCCAGTTTGCAGCCGATGCCCCCATGCAAAAACTCGTTACAGATATTACGTATTTGCCGTTTGGCGGAAAAACGTTATACCTGTCGAGTATCTTGGACTTGTTTAACGGAGAGATTGTGGCGTACAGTATTTCTGACAAGCAAGACACCGGGTTTGTCCTGGACACGCTGGGTCAGCTGCCCACTCTGCCAGGCACTATGCTCCATAGCGACCAGGGCAGCGTCTTCACATCTCAGGCCTATCAAGAAGCTGTGAAGGGAAAAGGCATTACCATGAGCATGTCCCGCAAGGGTACGCCCGCTGATAATGCCCCCATTGAATCGTTTCATTCCACGCTAAAGTCTGAAACGTTCTATCTCGAAGGTTTAACCTGTACGACGACAGCCATCGTCGAGCAGACCGTTCGAGACTACATTACTTACTATAACTCAATTCGCATTCAAACAAAACTAAACAACCAGTCGCCGCTTCATTTCCGGCAACTGGCTGCTTAAACTTGCAAGGTGTTTTGATCCCTGTCTCACAAACGGGGGTCAGTCCCTCAGGGTGGTGCCTTTTTTTGTTGGTGGAGGCTGAACACTGGAGTTCTTCCCATCCGTCGGAGTCCAGCTCGGCGCCACCATGACATCTTCTTTATTCTTCAAGGTAACATGTGTAGTTTAGAGGGTTACGCCGAAGCAACGATGGATATACTTTCAAGAGCACCTGCGGGTGCTCTTTTTTTATTGGCCGATTTGTAGTGCAGCAGCATCTTTGCCCATCTTTTTTAATATAGACTGGTTGTTTCCTGCGGGTGTGGTGTTTGTGGGAATAACCACCAAATCGGGCATTTTATCGTGGTTGACGAGCCATGTGAAAGGGTATACAATTTGAATTGTTAAAAGCTTTTAACTATTTAAATTTGTAATATATAAGTGAGGGACTTCGTTAAGCATCGAGGTGATGAAACTGGATAAGCGGGAGCATTTATCTAACATGGTAGCCCGTCAGATGATGACGCTTGTGGCGAACTATGCCAAGATTCTGGACAATGATTTGACCGGCCCCCAGTATTACGTGCTTCAGACCTTGGCGTATGAGGGGCAGCAGACCAGCTCATATTTTGCCAATGCCCTGAATGTTACGCTGTCGGCTGTCACCAACTTGAGCAACAAGCTGGTAAGCAAGGGTTATATTGAACGGGTAGCGTCGAGCGAGGACAGGCGTCAAGTCTATCTTAGGATCACGGAGCAGGGACGCGAGGTGGAAGCCCGGATGATTGCGAAGTACCGTGACTTGAATGAAGGCTTATGGTCGGATTTCTCGGATCAGGAGATGGATGTCTTGATCGCTTCGTACGAGAAGATGACCGAGCATTTGCAGCTTAAGATCGGGCAGTCCCATATGGACAGCCAATCCAACGGCTAACATTAGGAGGTATTTATATGGGGAGATTAGACAATAAAGTAGCGATTATTACGGGTGCGGCTGGAGGCATGGGTAAGGCTGACGCTCTTTTGTTTGCGCAAGAGGGGGCCAAGGTAGCGATTACGGACCTTCAGGAGGATAAAATCAAAGACGTCGTCGCTGAGATTGAAGCGCTCGGCGGCGAAGCGCTGGGGATCAAGCATAATGTTGCTTCCGAAGAAGATTGGGTCCGCGTCGTGGACGAAACGGTTCAAAAATTCGGCAAAATCGACATTCTGGTCAACAATGCCGGTGTCTCCAATGCAACGCCGTTCATGGATTTGACGGTCGAAGGCTGGGAGAAGACGATGTCGATCAACGTTACGAGCATATTCCTCGGCCAAAAATATGTCATACCGCACATGATCGAAGCCGGCGGCGGTTCCATCGTCAACATCTCCTCCATTGCCGGCCTGACGGGCGGAAGCGGCGCCGGTCCTTACACGGCAAGCAAAGGCGCGGTACGCATGCTGACCAAAGCCACGGCCGTTGACTTTGCGAAGCATAACATCCGCTGCAACTCGGTGCACCCGGGCTACATCGAAACGCCAATGACCGTGGATCTCTTCAAGGACGAAAAAATGATGCAGTGGTTCCAGTCCCAGACGCCGTTGCCACGACTCGGCAAAGCGGAAGATATCGCACGCGGCGTGCTGTTCCTGGCATCCGACGAGTCCTCTTACATTACGGGCGTCGAGCTGCCGATCGACGGCGGGTATTACGCGAAGTAAGCCAGACATCCATTCGGCTTGTTCATAAGCTGTCGATGTTTTCAATCAGAAGGACACAAGCGCAGTCAGACGTTATATTTATTTTCATCAAGGGGAGTGTTGTTTCATGTCCGATAACCAACAGATTGCTGTCATTACCGGCGCGGCCAGCGGGATCGGCAGAGCCGCCAGCCTGAAATTGGCTGAGAACGGTGCCGCGGTTGTGCTCGTGGATTTCAACAAGGAAGCCGGCGAAGAGACGCTGCGCTTGATTAAGGAGCAGGGCGGAGAGGGAATCTTCGTGCAGGCGGATGTGACAAAAACCGAGGATGTTCAGAACTATGTGAACAAGGCGGTTGAAGCTTACGGCCGAATCGATTTCTTCTTCAATAATGCAGGTATCGTGCAGAAGTTCTCCATGCTGGACGATATCGACGAGAACGAATTTGACCGTCAAATGTCCGTGAATGTGAAGGGCGCTTTCCTTGGCATGAAGTATGTTTTGAAGGTCATGAAGGAACAGGGCAGCGGACATATCGTGAACACGGCTTCCACGGCGGGCATCCGCAGCGAACACAGTGCCGCCGCATATTCGGCAAGCAAGCACGCGGTTGTGGGCTTGACCAAGGCAGCTGCGCTGGAATACGTGAAGCAGGGCATTCGCGTGAACGCCATCTGCCCGGGCGGCGTTCAGACGCCGCTGACCGCAGCGGTGGCCAAGTCCTTCATGGAAGGCGGCTACGTGCCTGAGGAAGTGGGCAACATGCGGATGGGCCGTCCGGCTGAGGCGGACGAAATCGCAAACGTGGTTGCCTTCCTGGCTTCCCCGGGCTCCAGCTACATGACAGGCTCGCTGGTTACGATTGATGGCGGGCTGACGCTGTAATATCCGGATTGAAAACAAGACCAGTCAGGCACCGGGATTCCGGGCTTGACTGGTCTTTTTGGCATGACGTTTATTTGATGCCGACGACTTCCGCCAGCAGCTCATAAGAACGGAGGCGCGCCTGATGATCATAGATCGCGGCCGCGACAATGATTTCGTCCGCGTCCGTCGACTGCTGGAACTGCTCCAGCTGCGCGCGGACGGTTTCGGGACTGCCGATGGCGGAAAAACTGAGCTGGCGCTTCACGATGGCCTGCTCCTGCAGGTTCCACAGATCATCCATGCTGTCCACCGGCGGACTCAGCTGGCCCGTGCGGCCCCGGATGATGTTCAGGAACTGCTGGTACGGCGAGGTAGCCAGGCGCTGCGCTTCCTCATCCGTGTCGGCGCAGATCACGTTCACGCCGATCATGGCATACGGCTTGCTCAACTCGGATGAAGGGCGGAAGCTGGTCCGGTACAGATCGAGCGCAGCCATTAGATAGTCCGGAGCAAAGTGGCTAGCAAAAGAGAACGGAAGCCCCAGCTGACCCGCAAGCTGCGCACTGAAACCGCTGGAGCCGAGCAGCCAGATCGGAACATGCAGGCCTTCCCCCGGAATCGCCCGGATGCGCATGGACGAGCCGGAGGTAGGCTGGAAGTAATTCCGCAGCTCGCCGAGGCGGTCCGGGAAGTCCTGGCCGTCGCTGCCCGGGCCGCGGCGGAGCGCCCGGGAGGTCAGCTGATCTGAACCCGGCGCACGGCCAAGACCTAGATCGATCCGGCCGGGATACAAGGATTCGAGGGTGCCGAACTGCTCGGCAATGACAAGCGGAGCATGGTTCGGCAGCATAATGCCGCCGGATCCGACGCGGATCTTGCTGGTGCCTCCGGCCACATGGCCTATGACCACCGAAGTGGCCGAGCTGGCGATCCCCGGCATGTTGTGATGTTCGGCAAGCCAGTAGCGGTTATAGCCCCACTTCTCGGCATGCTGAGCCAGATCAAGCGTATTCCGCAGCGACTGTGCAGCTGTGCTGCCCGCTGTAATCGGCGCCAGATCGAGGATGGAAATCGGGATATCGCGAAGCGTTTTGGACGCTGTATGGTCAAGATTTGCTTCTGTCATACGGAATGACCTCCTTATTTGTGCACGGCACGGTAAGTATTCTATATAGAGACGGGCACCCGGTCGAACGGACGCCGGGCATGAAATCCATCTATCGAAAAATGGTATCTCTATATAACGAACATTATATACCTACTTAATCCATAAGAAAAATGTACATCGATGTACTTTCACAGAAGCCAGACCGCGTTTAGCGGAATTTTTTCTTGCGATGATCGAATGGTCCGGCTTTGCTGAAAGCTTGCAAATTCGATCATCTAAAGAAAAATGTACATCGATGTACTTTCACAGAAGCCAGACCGCGTTTAGCGGAAATTTTTCTTGCGATGATCGAATGGTCGCTTTGCTGAAAGCTTGTAGATTCGATCATCTAAAGAAAAATGTACATCGATGTACTTTCACAGAAGCCAGACCGCGTTTAGCGGAAATTTTTCTTGCGATGATCGAATGGTCGCTTTGCTGAAAGCTTGTAGATTCGATAATCTAAAGAAAAATGTACATCGAAGAATCCCCAGAGAAGCCAGACCGCGTTTAGCGGAAATTTTTCTTGCGATGATCGAAAGGTCCAGCTTTGCTGAAAGCTTGTAGATTCGAAATCGGCATGCAGCTCATCCATATAGTATATGCTTTTTAAGCTGGTCTAAGTATCGCCAAACCCTATTCATGCATTTTTAATGAAGGAGTTTCGATGCACAGCTTCTCACATAATATGAGTTCAAAAACACCAAACAACGCAGCCATCACATGGCTGCGTTGTTGAACGTTAGATAATAAGCTGATGGTGTCCTTATTCCGCTCCGTTGGGCAGCTCAATCCGCTCCATCCCGTTCATGTAAGGCCTGAGCGCCTTCGGAATGAGGATCGAACCGTCGGGCTGCTGGTGGTTCTCCAGCAGCGGGATGAGAATTCGCGGCGAAGCCACGGCCGTATTGTTCAGGGTGTGACAGTAGCGCAGCTTGCCTTCCGCGTCCCGGTAGCGGATGTTCGAGCGGCGCGCCTGGAAGTCGAGCAGATTCGACGACGAGTGGGTCTCCCCATAAGCTCCGCGGCTTGGCATCCATGTCTCAATGTCGTATTGTTTGTATGTTTTCTGCGACATGTCCCCGGTACAGACGGCAACGACCCGGTAAGGCAATTCGAGCTTCTGCAGTAGTTCCTCGGCATTGGCCGTAATCTCTTGCAGAAGCTGCTCCGAGGCCTCCGTGCTGGCTTCGCAGAGAACGACCTGTTCCACCTTCGCGAACTGGTGCACCCGATAGAGGCCGTGGACGTCCCGGCCGCCCGAGCCAACCTCGCTCCGGAAGCAAAGCGATGCTGCTGCCAGGCGAATCGGCTCCGCTACATCGACGATTTCCCCGCTGTAGAACGATACCAACGGCACCTCCGAGGTACCGACGAGCCATTTATCTTGCTCCGTAATTTGAAAGGCCTGATCCTGACCGAGCGGGAAGAAGGCGGTATTCTGCATGGCCTCCGTCCTTACGGTTAACGGTACATCCATAAGGGCGAAACCCTTGGCGACCAGCATATCCACCGCCAGCTGCTGAACGGCCCGATGGAGCATTGCGCCGATGCCTGTCAGGTAGTAGCTGCGCGTGCCAGCGGTTTTGACGCCGCGGGGAATGTCGACCATGCGGTGCAGTTCCCCGAGCGTGACATGGTCCCTGAATTCATAATCAAACACGGGGAGCTCGCCGACTCGTCTGATCTCCACGTTGTCCTCATCCGAGGCTCCCACAGGCGTGTCCGGCGACACGATATTCGGCACGAGTATAAGCAGCTCGTTATAAGCTTCGTTAACCTCCCGGTATAACGTTTCCTGCTGGTCTAGTTCCTCGTTGATGGTTTTGACCTGCTGTTTTTGCCGTTCCGCTTCATCCGGTTTGCCTTGCCGCACCAGGGCACTGATCTCCTGCGAGATGGCATTACGCTGCTGACGCAATGCTTCCACGGCCAACAGCAGCGTACGCCGCTGGTCATCCAGCCGGACAAGCTCGGCAACCGAAAGGGCGATGCCTTTCCGGTCAGCCACTTGCTGCAATTCTTCCTGATGATCCGTGCTCTCCCGGATCCATTTCATATCTAACATAATCACCGCGCTCCTTTGCCCTAAAAAAATAAAAAAGCGTCCTAGTCCATATGGGACGAGGGACGCTTATGCGCTCGCGGTGCCACCCAAATTGATTGAACCGTAACCTGACCAGGGAACATGTCGGCCTGCGTTCAATCCACTTTGATTCCGCGATAACGGGCGGGTCCGGTTAACTTAGGGGGACGGCTGATCGGGTGTAGATCGAATCCCCTTGACGAGAACGCCTCAGAGTTGGAAGCTCATCATCGGCCTGATGCTGATATTGTTGTTCAGTATACCGCATGAGATGTCTTTTATACAAGGGGTTAACCGGATTTTTGTACGCCGTTACGTCGACGCCGCTTTCTTCGCGGATCCCTGCCTCCAGCTGACAGGCTGCTCTGCGTCCCAGCGGAAAGTCCACGCCGCCGCTCCGAGAATGAGGATCGTAAAGCCGGTCAGGATGAGGAGCGGCATCCATATGCCGGCGATATCTCCCTGCGGATGGACAGCGATCGCCATGGCATCGACCAGATGGTGAAACGGCTGCAGCTGCCCCAGGGTGACGACCCATGATGGGGCATGTTCCAAGGAGTAGAAGGCTTCGCTGGTCAGCAGCATCGGAAAGCTCATCAAGTTCGAGATCATGTTGACATTGCCTTCGTCCCTGGACAGATTGGCAGCCAGAAAACCGAGCGCGGTAAAACACGCGGAGCCGATCAGCAGTACGAGCAGCATCAGCGCCAGTCCCGTGAGGCTCAACTGCACCCCAAGCAGAAGCAGGCTCATGAGAATCGCGCAGGCGCTGACGAGCAGGGCCAGCACGGTTCGTGCCCCTGTCATTGCGGCAATGAAGGAGACGGTTCGAAAGGGCGTCGCCCGCAGCAGCTTGTAGATGCCCCGGTTGCGCTGGGCCATGACGTTAAAAGCGGTGACCATAGTGGCCCCGAACAGGATGTTGGTTGTCAGCACGCCTGCGAGGAGTCGGTGGGAGTAGGTCGCATCATGGAAATAAAGACCCAATCCGACCAGTATGGCGATTGGAAAAACGATGTTCCAAACCAGGGTGTGGGTGTCGCGGAACATGCTCCGCAGCATCGTTGCCATAATCATACGCATATCGATTCCTCCTAAGGTTTCTTTTTACTTGCATTCTCCATTTTCGAGTTCATCGGTCAATTGGATATACAGCTGTTCCAGGCTGTCCGTACCGTAACGACTGAGCAGCTCATCCGGCGTGCCGGAGGCCTTCACCTTTCCACCGCAGATAAGCACCAACCGGGTGGCAAGCTTATGGACCTCCTCCATGTCATGCGAGGTGAACACGATGGAGGTGCCGATATCCGCCAGTGAACGGATCAGCTCCCGGATATCCCGGCGGGCCCGCGGGTCCAGCGCAGCGGTGGGCTCGTCGAGGAACAGCAGCTTGGGGTCATGGACCAGCGTCATGGCAATGGCGAGCCGTTTCTGCTGCCCCCCGGAGAGTGTGAGCGCATCGGTTCTGGCAGCCTCCGCAAGTCCGCAGCGGTCCAGGTGCCGGATCAGCTCCGCGCCGCTGAGACGTTTGCCGTAGAAGGCGGCGAACATGCGCAGATTCTCTATGGCGGTAAATCCGGGAAAGAAGGGAGTGGACTGCAGCTGAAGCCCGATATGCGGCGAAGGATCGGATGTCCAGTAGGTGACCGAGCCGGCATCGGGGCAGCGCAGACCCAGCACCAGATCCAGCGTCGTCGACTTCCCCGCGCCGTTCGGCCCGATGATCGCCAGCACTTCGCCTTCCCGTATGTTTAGAGTCACATCCTGTACGACCCTCCGCTGCTCATAGGTTTTTCTTAATCCCCTTGCTTGAATGAGTGTAGTTGACGTCATTTTGCGTTTCACGCTCCTTATTTGACCAATGTTATATATCCAATGTTGGATATTAGCCGAAAATGAAAGCCGCAGCTGAAGCTGAGGCTTATTCTTGAACGAGTGCAATGATCTTGTGGAGAAAGGCGATGTCCTGTTCCAGGATCGAAATCGCATTATCGAAGGTGGCAAGGGCAATCTTCGATAAGCCGTACTGGCCCTTGATTTCCTTACCCGAACGCCACTGGGCCAGCGATTCCTCCACTTGCTTGAGATTCTTCTCCAGCAATTCCACCGCTTCCTCCTTAGGAATGTCCTCGATCCAGACCAAACCGAGCGAAAAGTCGGATTTGACGGTGTGGGGAGGAAGCGTCAACGTCTCGCGAATCATCTGCTGGAATAGCTTCTCACCTTCATCCGTGATGCTGTAAATTTTGCGGAGTCTCGCGCCGGTTCGCTCTTCGGCAGTGGCTGCAATCAACCCGTCGCTTTCCATCTTGTTCAGCGCGTAATAGATCGAACCGGACAGGATATTCGTCCACAGGTCCATACGGCTGGCCTGAATGAGCTGCTGGATTTCATATCCGTGCATAGGACGCTGTCGAAGAAATGAAAGCAGGATGAGGTTGGTCATGTAGGATCACTTCCTTAGGATGTGTGTGTAGAATTATGAATTCCATTACTGAATATCCAACGTTGGTTATTCGATGATTGTAATTATAAAGACGATGGAATCATTTGTCAACGATCCCCGATGAAATAGATATATGACATATGGATTGAATGAAAGCGATTTAACGTTTAGTCTAGTAGTGTGAACTAGTATGGCAGTTGGATGAGGAGGCTATAACGTCGATGAATTACAGACAATTGGGAAATACGGAGCTTCACATTAGCGAGGTCAGCTTCGGCACATGGGCGATCGGAGGCTCATGGGGGCAGACCGATGATCAGGAAGCCTTGAAGGGATTGGACCGCGCCATCGGCGAGGGCGTAAACTTCTTCGATACGGCCGACGTCTATGGAGACGGGCATGCCGAGGATTTGCTCGCGCGCGCAACCAAAGGGAAAGAAGATACCGTGCATGTGGCCACCAAGTTTTGCCGCGCCGGTGATATTCATGATCTTCAGACCTATTCCGAGGCGTCGATCCGCCGTTATTGCGAGGGCAGTCTGAAGCGGCTGCAGCGGGAGCGGATTGATCTTTATCAGGTTCACTGCCCTCCCTTCGAGGTGTTGAAGGACGGACGAGTGTTTGAAGTGCTGGACAAGCTGCAGGCCGAGGGGAAAATCCGACATTACGGCGTCAGCGTGGAAACGGTGGAGGAAGGATTGTTCTGTCTTGGGGTACCGGGGGTGAAGTCCCTGCAGGTGATTTTCAATCTGTTCCGCCAAAAACCGCTGGCCCAACTGCTCCCGAAGGCCAAAGCGTCGGGCGTCGGCATATTGGTGCGCTTGCCGCTCGCCAGCGGTTTGCTAACCGGAAAATTTACGGAGAGCACTACCTTCAGCGAGGGGGATCACCGGAATTTCAACGCGAACGGCGAGCAGTTTAACGTAGGCGAGACTTTTGCCGGCCTCCGATTTGAAAAAGGTGTCGAGCTCGCCAGAGAGCTCGCCTGGATTGCCGAGGGCCGAGGCGACATGGCTCGTGCATCCATGCGCTGGATTCTGGATTGCCCGGAGGTCACTGCCGTGATTCCCGGCTTCCGCAACGTCCGCCAGATCGAAGACAACCTGGGCACGCTGGACGTGCCTTCGTTCAGCATGGAGGAGAAAGAACGCCTTGCGCTTTTCTATCAGGAGCAGGTAGCCATGCACATCCGCGGCGCCTATTAAGCCGATTTCGAGAATAATAGGAGAGAAGCCTCCCGGTCATCGGGAGGCTTCTTGTTTAGGGCGATGAGATGGAATCAAACGAACGGAAGCTGCTGCAGCGCTGCTTTAAAGCATATCCTATGCTTTATCATGGAAATGATACTATAATATAGGCAAAGATTCTGAATCGGAATGTGTTCAGCAGGAGGATTGTCGATTTGAATGATTTGTTGAAGCGGGAGCATGACATTATCAAGGTCTGCTTGTTAGCAGGCAAAATCATGCTGCAGAGCGGCGCGGAGACCTATCGGGTCGAGGATACGATGATGCGGATCGCCGCGGCTTTCGGCGTGGAGAACAGCCACAGCTATATGACCCCGACGGGCATTATCTTCTCGGTGGAGGAGCCGCAGCATATTACGCGGCTTATTCGTATTTCGGATCGGACAACCAATCTCCATAAGATCGATCAGGTCAACAGCGTGTCCCGGAGCGTCAGCCTCGGCGAGCTGACGATGGAAGAGGCTTACCGGGCCCTGGAGCGAATCGAGCATGAGCAGGCCATTTATCCGACATGGGTGCTGATTCTACTGTCAGCGATCGCAAGCGGGTGCTTTCTCATCATGTTTCGCGGCATCTGGCCGGATTTCGTACCGGCGGCCGTTGCGGGCGGCCTGGGCTTCTCCTGCTTCGTATTCATGCATCGGGTCATTCCCGTCCGGTTCTTCGCCGAATTCTCGGGTGCGCTCGTCATCGGCATAACCTCCGTTTGGATGGTCAGATTCGGATTCGGCCATCAGCTGGATACGATCATCATCAGTTCCGTGATGCCGCTGGTACCGGGCTTGCTGATCACGAATGCCATTCGCGATCTGATGGCAGGGCATCTGATATCCGGCTTGTCCAAAGGGGCGGAGGCTTTTGTTACGTCCTTTGCCATCGGCGCGGGCATTGCGTTTACTTTGTCATTCTAAGAGATGGGAAGTATGGAGGGATAATGGTGGCAACCTTTTATATACAGCAGCTCATTACGAGTTTCGTTGCTTCGGCGGCATTCGGGATCATCTTTAACGTACCCAAAAAAGCACTGCTGCAGTGCGGGTTTGCCGGCATGGTGGGCTGGCTGCTCTACATCATGCTTCAGGATATGAGGGTTGAGCCGGTGACGGCCACCGTAGTTGCGGCTTTTTGCGTGACGATGATCAGTCATTTTTTCGCCAAAAAGTACAAGACTCCCATCATCGTGTTCAGCGTGTCGGGGATTATTCCGCTCGTACCGGGCGGTGTCGCCTATAATGCCCTTCGCCATGTGGCCCAGAATCAATTCGATCAGGCCGTCCAGCTGGGGGCCCAAGCGTTCATGATTTCAGGCGCCATCGCGCTGGGGTTGCTGCTGTCGGAGGTGACCAATCAGGTCATAAGGAAATGGTCGATCACCCGATAAACCGATAAACCAGTAATCCTGCACCCTGAAATCCGGACCCCGGCAACCCGAAACGAACCCGTTTATATGCGAAGCATGCGCTTCGATCCGACGGGAAATGCCCATGCTCCGACTCGTTGGTATCCGGGGGAGGGACACCTATGCGTGTGTAATTGAATTGATGAACCAGCCGTATGTACGCATTTTTGCGGGATGCGGTTTTTTGCGCGCTCGCCAAGGCGTGAATATCCTCCCCTCCTTCATGCATTTTTTTACATTAGTTTCATGTTATGCCTTTTTATTGTCCAAATCCTCGACATGCTATATAATCTTTCTTGCAAAAATGAAACCGTATTCACAGGTGTTCTTTCCGTATCCACAGCGTTACCGAACGTCAGGTGAAGATTCGATTCGCAGTCCATCAAAAAAGAGGGATGTCCATGCAGGAGCTGACGCTGCATTTGTTCGAACGGATGGGCATGCTGCTCATCCTGACTTTTATACTGACGAGAATTCCGCTGTTCCGCCAATTGCTGGACCGCAAAGAGATGTCCGGCATGCGGATGTTCATCTATTCCGGCCTGTTCGGGCTCTTCGGCATCCTCGGGACTTATGCGGGCGTTGTCGTGGAGAACGGCGAGTCCAGTTCCTCCTTCTGGCTGATGCGGCTGACCGGAGAGCAGGCCCTGGCCCACTCCGCCCTGGTCGGGGTGGTGATCGGCGGACTGATTGGCGGTCCCCGCGTAGGCATCGGGGGCGGGCTCCTGGCGGGCGCCCACCTCCTGTATATCGGCGGTGCCACGGGGCTGGCAGGCGCAATCGCCGTGCCATTAACGGGAGCGCTGGCTGGAGGCGTGGCCCGATTCTTCTCGCAGGAGCGGGTCATCTCGCCGACGAAAGCGTTATTCGTCGGCATGTTCGCTCCGATCCTGCTCATGGGGATGATTTTGATCTGTGCGGATGAGCCGGATCGTGCAGTGGAACTGGTCAACCTGATCGGCCTGCCGATGGTGCTGACGAATAGCATCTCCATTGCAATCTTTACGACGATGCTGCGGGTTGCGCTCACCGAGGAGGAACGGGCAGCCGCGTATGAGACGGAGAAGGCATTCCATATCGCGGAATCGGCGCTCCCGCATCTGAAGCAGGGGCTGACGTACCGTACGGCTCAGGCCGTGGCGGCCTTGCTGCTGCGAGAGCTGAAAACAGCGGCCGTCGCCATTACCGATACGGAGCGGTTCCTGGCTCATGCCGGCGCCGGGAGCCGTACCCTTGATCCCGGAGAAGAGATCCAATCGGACTTGACCAAGAACGTCATCGCGACAGGCGAGCTTCGGATCATCGAGAATGCGGAAGAGATCCAGCCCCGGCATCCGGCGCTCGGGGCCGCCATCCTTGTCCCGATCATTGAGGCAGGCCAGGTCGTGGGCGTCATTCAGTTCTACTTCAAGCGGCCGGAGGATATCCGGCGCGTCGAGCTGGTGATGGCCCAGGGGCTGGGACAGCTGATTTCCTATCAGCTCGGGGCCACCGCACACGAGAAGATGAGCCATTTAATGAAAGAGGCGGAACTCAAGCTGCTGCAGGCGCAGATCAATCCGCACTTTCTATTCAATACCCTCAACGCGATTCATTCGTTGATTCGCACCGATCCGCTGCTGGCACGACATGCCACGATGCAGCTGGGGGCATTCATGCGCCTGAACGTCAAGGTCATGGCGTCCCGCAGAACGACCATTCGCGAGGAGATGGAGCTGTTGAATGCCTATCTGGACATTATACAGATCCGGTTCGAGGATCAGTTCGCGTTTGAGTGCCAGCTCGATCCCGCGCTTGGCGAGCTTATGATTCCGCCGGCAACGCTGCAAATGCTGGTGGAGAACAGCATTAAGCACGGCCTGCGCGACAAAGCGAGCGGAGGCGTCATTCGGCTGAGCCTAAGCCGGGCCGGTGATATGGCGGTTGTTCAACTGCGGGACAACGGGATCGGCATTTCGCCGGAAGTGCTGGACAGCTTAGGCGATCAACCGATCATCGGCAGCGAGGGTACGGGAAACGGCATTTACAATATCAATCAGCGTTTAATCAGCATGTTTGGCAAAGAGGCCAGACTTATCGTGGAGAATCTCGCAGAGGGCGGCTGCAGCATATCCTTCAGCATCCCCTGCAGCTTGTCGGAAGGGAGCCGGTACCGTGAAGCGAATTAAAACGATGATAGCGGAAGACGAACGATTGGCAAGGGAGGAGCTGGCTTACCTGCTGGAACAGGAGCCCGATATCGAGCTGCTTCCGCATGCCGCGAACGGACGGGAGCTGCTGGAGCTTGTCCCCTTGCGGCAGCCGGATGTCGTCTTTCTCGACGTTCATATGCCGGAGCTGGAAGGGTTGCAGGCGGCGCGCATGCTGAAGGCCTCCCCGATCTCGCCCTTGATTGTGTTTACGACGGCCTACGACGAGTATGCCGTTGAAGCGTTTGGCCTGAACGCGATCGATTACCTGCTGAAGCCTTATAGCCATATGCGGTTGAAGGAAACCCTGCAGCGAATTAGAAGCAGGATTCAGGAAGGGAATGCCTTCCCGAAACAGGAGGCTCACGATGCTATTCAGGCCGCTCCTTATCCATCCACGGAGGCTGCCGCCCGCAGCATGCGCGGCAAACTTCTGTTCGACGACGGGGATAAACATGTGCTGGTTGATCCCGAGGCGATCCTGTACGCGGTGCGCGAGGAACGTGTCATTCGCGTATGGACGGCGGAAGGCCAGCGGATTACGAGCAAAAGCACCTTGCAGGAGCTGGAGGAGAAGCTTGCGGGTTACTCCTTCTTTCGCCCTCATCGCAGTTATCTGGTTAACGTGAACTGGATCGCGGAGCTCTCCCCTTGGCAGAACGGAGCTTACAACATCGTGCTGAAGGGTGAGCAGCGGTCGATGATTCCATTGTCCCGGGAGGCTGCACGGGATTTGTTCCGGTTGCTTAGGGAGGCTTGAAAAAGGACAAAGAATAGCGCTCAAGTATGGCGGTTTCCTCCCGGTTCGGGCGGCATATCCGCCCTTTCGCGCACCCTGCCCGACGTTTCGCGCAGGAGCTGTGGTCGATGGCAATCCTCCCGTATATAATCATTCTAAAGCGCTTTCATTGATGGAAGACGCAATAGATCCTGATCGTTAATGGAGGGAAAGGCAATGGAAGAAAAAAGCTATACCGAAGTATGGCATTCCGAAAAATTCAAAACGCTGCTCTCCCGCAAGAAACGGTTCATTATTCCCATGACCGTCTTTTTTCTTCTGTTTTATTTTGCGCTGCCGATCCTTACTTCGTACACCGACGTGTTGAATCACCCGGCGATCGGCCCGATCACGTGGGCATGGGTATTTGCCTTCGCCCAATTCGTCATGACATGGGTTCTGTGCATTCTCTACTCCCGCAAGGCGGCCCAGTTTGACCGAATGGTAGACGATATCAAAAAGGATATGGGGGCGTAATCGATATGGCTATTGCGTTGTTTTGCGGAATTGTACTGCTTACGCTGATCATTACGTATTACGCTGCCAAGAAAACGACCAACACGAGCGATTTCTATACGGCAGGGGGAGGACTCAAGGGCTGGCAGAACGGGACAGCCATTGCCGGCGACTATATGTCTGCGGCCTCCTTCCTCGGGATCGCAGGCTCGATCGCGTTAGTCGGCTTTGACGGCTTCTTCTACAGCATCGGCTTCCTCGTGGCTTACCTGGTGGTGCTGTACCTTGTCGCCGAGCCGCTCCGGAACCTCGGCAAGTATACGGTGGCGGACATGATTGCCGCCCGTTTCTCCGACAAGAAGGTGCGGGGCGTGGCTGCGCTGAATACGATCTCCATCTCCATCTTCTACATGATTGCGCAGCTGGTTGGAGCGGGCGCGCTGATTAAGCTGTTGTTAGGGCTGGACTATGTCACGTCCGTATTGATTGTGGGCGTGCTCATGACCATCTATGTTGTCTTCGGGGGCATGCATGCGACAAGCTGGGTTCAAATCTCGAAAGCCGTGCTGCTCATGGCCGGCACGTTCATCATCTCGCTGATCGTATTCGCCAAATTCGATTTCAGCCTGACCCAGATGTTCCACCATATGAAGACGGCCACCCCGCTGCAGGAGGACTTCCTGAATCCGGGGAATAAATACAAAATCCCGCTCGAGACGCTGTCCCTCAACCTTGCCCTGGTACTCGGCACGGCAGGTCTGCCGCATATTTTGACCCGCTTCTTTACCGTTAAGGATGCGAAGACGGCGCGCAGCTCCGTGGTGTACGCCACCTGGATTATCGGCATCTTCTATGTGATGACGATCTTTCTCGGGTTCGGGGCAGCCGCCTTCGTAGGCGCGGCAGATATTACCGAGGTCGATAAAGCGGGCAACATGGCAGCGCCGCTCCTGGCCAAAGCGATCGGCGGCGACTTCCTGTTCGCGCTCATCTCGGCGGTTGCCTTCGCGACGATCCTTGCGGTGGTGACGGGGCTTGTGCTGTCCGCCGCATCGGCCTTCGCCCATGATTTCTACGGCCAAATCGTGCGCCGCGGCGAATCGTCCGAGAAGGAGCAGCTGAAGATGGCACGGTACGCTTCGATCGGCGTATCCGTCGTCTCGATCCTGCTAGCGTTGTTCGCCCAGAAGATGAACGTGGCGTTTCTGGTCTCGTTGGCCTTCGCCGTTGCAGCCAGCGCGAATTTGCCGGTCATTCTGTTCACAGTGTTCTGGAAGAGATTCAATACGACGGGCGCGGTCACAGGGATGCTGACGGGTTTGATCAGCACGGTGATTCTCGTGGCCCTTAGCCCGAATATATGGGATCCGGCCGGCAAAGCGATTTTGGTAGGCGATCCGATCTTCCCGATGAGCAACCCGGGCATCGTCTCCATTCCGCTTGGCTTCCTGGCAGCCTATGTCGGCACGCTGCTCTCCTCTTCCAAGGATGAGGCGAAGTATGCCGAAGTGCTGGTCAAAGCGAATACGGGCGCGTAAACCCAACAACGGCTTCTTATGAAAAAAAGGGTGAACTCCGCTGGTTAACAGCGAAGGGAGTCGCCCTTTTTTTGCCATTCTATCGTAAAATAAAAAGCAACAACATTTTGGGGCCATGGCGGAAGGAGGCAGGCAAGTGAACATATCCGGCATCGTTTTTTTTCTGGCGATTGTGGTCGGCACGTTAATGATTACGTATTATGCCGCCAAGCGAACAACAAGCACGAACGATTTCTATGCAGCGGGCAATCGCCTGAGCGGGCTGCAAAACGGCCTAGCCATTTCCGGCGACTATATGAGCGCGGCGTCTTTCCTTGGCATCGCGGGCTCCATTGCGGTGTACGGCTTCGACGGCTTTTTCTATTCGATCGGCTTCCTTGCCTCCTATGTGATCGTGCAGTACATCATAGCCGAGCCCCTTCATAACCTGGGCAGGTATACGATGGCGGATGCGGTGGCGGTCCGGTTCGGCGAGAAACGGCTGCGCGGATGCATCGCCGTCAATAACATGATGATCACCATCTTCTATATGATCGCCCAGCTCGTCGGCGCCGGGTGGCTCGTCCATTTGCTGTTCGGGCTGGAGACGTCGCTCGCCATCATGCTGGTCGGCGGCTTAATGACCGTCTACGTCACGTTTGGCGGCATGCTCGCGACTTCCTGGGTGCAGATCGTCAAATCCATTTTGCTGGTGAGCAGCACCTTTATCGTGAGCCTCATCGTGCTGGCAAGGTTCGATTGGGATCTGCTCGGTTTATTCGAATCCATGAAGAGGGCGACCCCATTACAGGAGCGGTTTCTAATGGCGGGCAACATGTTTGACCACCCGCTGGACATGCTGTCGTTTAATATGGCGCTGGTGTTAGGGACAGCGGGACTGCCGCATATTATTGCGCGCTTTTACACGGTAAGGGACCCGCGTACGGTCCGTGCTTCGGTCAGAACGGCGACGTTTACGATCGGCGTCTTTTACGCCATGACGATTTTTCTTGGCTTTGGAGCGGCTGCCTTTGTTGATTGGTCCATATTGTCCGAGCGGGTAGAGCTGGCGGCCCCGCTGCTCGCAAGCGAGCTAGGCGGCGAATTCTTAATGGCCTTCGTATCCGCCGTTGCCTTCGCAACGATACTGGCCGTGATCTCCGGGCTTGTGCTCACGGCCTCCTCGGCGTTTGCCCATGACGTCTACAGCAGCATCTTCCGCAGCGGACGGGCGACCGAGGCGCAGCAGATGAGGGTGGCCAAGCTTTCGGCCATCGTCGTTGGCGCGGCTTCGATCGTGCTAGCGCTCGGGGCACAGACGCTGAATGTGGCGTTCCTCGTGTCGTTTGCTTTCGCGGTTGCCGCCTCGGCTAACCTGCCGGTGCTGCTGTTCACGCTATTTTGGCGGAAATTTAATACGCAAGGCGCCATATCGAGCATTACGGCCGGCCTCTCGTCTTCTTTGCTGCTCATGGCTGTCGGGCCCAATGTAATGGACCCAGTGGCAGGCTGGATTCGAGCGGAAGCAATCTTCCCGCTTAAGCATCCGGGCATCGTCTCCATTCCGATTGGGTTCGCCGGCGGCATCGTCGGCACCCTGCTATCGCGTAAACGGGGTTCGAGCGGCCATTTCGAGCATATGCAGGCCGTTGCCCATGTCGCGCCGGGTGAAAACAGTTCCCGCGAATTGGGATAACAGCTAATTACATATGAATTTTAGTTTGGGCCACGATCGTTTCCCTGTACCATTCATTGTGCATCTGCACAATAAATACCGTTATGGCGTCAATAGGATTGAACGCGACATTCCGGTTATACTGTATCCTGTAAGCGCAATCATAGTTTCATAAGGCATGATTACATCATTGTTCACTAGCTATATTGCTTAAGGAGGCATTCACAACATGGATGGGACAGTTATACATTGGGGCGGAGCCGTTGTCGGACTGATTATCGCTATTGTCTTGATTTTTAGAAAGGTGAACCCGGTCTATGCCTTGTTTGGAGGCGCTGTCATTGGAGGCCTGCTGGGCGGAGCTACCATTGATCTGACCGTGCAGTATATTATCGAGGGCACTAACAGTGTCATGGGGGCTGTCGTTCGGGTCTTGGCCGCAGGCGTGCTGGCCGGGATCTTGATCGAATCGGGGGCCGCCGAACGCATTGCCGAGACGATTGTTGCCAAGCTGGGCGAGAAGAAAGCGCTTCTATCCATCGCTCTGGCAACGATGATCATTACGGCGGTCGGGGTATTCATTACCGTTGCCATTATTATCGTGGCACCGATTGCCTTGTCCGTCGGCAAGAAGATCGGCATTTCCAAAACCGCCCTGCTGCTCGCGCTTGTCGGGGGAGGCAAAGCGGGAAACATCATCTCCCCGAACCCGAATACGATTGCTGTAGCCAAGGGATTCGACGTCGACCTTGCCCAAGTCATGATTAACGGTTTTTTGCCGGCCGTTGCCGGATTGATTGTCACGATCATCGTGGCCAAGATGCTGACGAACAAAGGGGTCATGGTGTCGGATAGCGATCAAGTGACGGAGGAAACGGGCAGGAAGGGCAAGCCGAGCTTCGGGCGGGCAATGGTTGCCCCTGTCGTAGCCATTGTCTTGCTCGCACTGAACCCGGTGGGCAGCATACTGGGCATCGAAGCTCTTCAGGCCATCAAGATTGACTCCATGATCATTCTGCCGGTTGCCGGCATCATCGGTTTGATTGCCATGCGGCAGACGAAGAACATCATTGCCTATACCACCTCCGGTCTGAATAAAATGACGGGTACGGCGATTATCCTGATCGGTGCCGGCGCCATTGCCGGAATTATCTCCAAATCCGATCTGAGTGCCGTTGTGGTGCAGGGCATTGAGGTCATGGGCGTATCGGGTACGTTCCTGGCGCCTCTCGCCGGCATTCTGATGGGAGCGGCAACCGCATCCACATCGACGGCGTCCATTGTGGCCGCAGGTTCGTTTGGTGAAGCCATCCTGTCCATGGGAACGGCACCGCTCGCCGCAGCCGTTATGGTCCACACCGGGGCAACGGTCATTGACCATTTGCCGCACGGAAACTTCTTCCACGTCACCGCGGAATCGGTGAAGATGAGCATTAAAGAACGGATGAAGCTGATTCCTTACGAAAGCATTGTCGGATTGACCATGGCCATTGTCGCTACGATATTGTACGGATTTATATTTTAAGAGATCGTACTGTGGAGTGAAATATATAAGGATAGGCAGGGGATAACCATGAAGCAGGATTATGTTATTGTACTCGCGCCCGATTCATTTAAAGAGAGCATGACCGCAAAGGAAGTCTGCGAAGCGATGGAACGCGGCATCAAGAAGGGAAACCCGAATGTGACGTGTATCCATGTGCCCATGGCTGACGGGGGTGAAGGTACGATGCAATCCCTTGTGGATGCTACGGGCGGTTCGGTCCATACCGTCACCGTGACGGGTCCGTTGGGCGATCAGGTGGAGGCATCCTACGGCATTTCAGGCGATGGCAGCACCGGGGTACTGGAAATGGCCAGCGCCAGCGGAATTCATCTGGTCCCGATCGCACAGCGGGATCCGCTGGTGACCACCACCTACGGGACGGGCGAGCTGATCAAGGCTTGCCTTGACCACGGCGTAAGCCGGCTGCTGATCGGGATCGGCGGCAGCGCGACGAATGACGGCGGTGCCGGGGTGGTTCAGGCGCTCGGCGGCAAGCTGCTGGATGCGGAAGGGAAGGAGCTTGCTTTTGGCGGAGGGGAGCTGGGTCGTCTTGCGCGCTTGGACTTAAGCGGCTTTGATCCGCGGCTTCAGGATGTCGAGGTCGAAGTGGCCTGCGACGTGACCAACCCGCTCTGCGGCGAAACGGGAGCCTCTCAAGTATTCGGACCGCAGAAGGGCGCTACGCCGGAGATGATCGAGCAGCTGGACAGAAATCTCCGGAATTACGCCGGGGTAATGAAGCAGCAGCTGGGCAAGGATATCATAGACTATCCAGGCGCCGGCGCGGCCGGTGGTCTTGGCGGCGGGCTGATGGCCTTCCTGAACGGGACGCTGAAGAAAGGGATCGATATGGTCGTTGACTATACGGGACTTGAAGAGAAAGTGCGCCAGGCGGATATGGTGTGGACCGGCGAAGGCGGGATGGACTTCCAGACGCAGTATGGCAAAACTCCGCTGGGTGTCGCGAGGGTGGCGAAGAAGCATGGAAAGCCTGTCGTTGCTCTGGCCGGCCGGGTTGGTGACGGGATCGATGTGCTGTATGATCAAGGAATGGACGCGATTTTCGGCATCATGCCGGGTGCTGCCACGCTGTCGGAGGCGCTGGCGAACGGCGTGCAGAACGTGGAGAGAACATCCGAGAATATCGTCCGTCTCATGGCTTCTTTGAACAAGTAATCATACACTTCTTAAAGAGGATGCAAGGGAGCTGACCTGCCGGGGGCGGCTTCTTTTTTCTCTGCGGGCGGGATATGGATCGGCAGCCGGATGTGCACACTATAGGAAAGATTTTTTTTTCTATGGAGTCTACAATGTCATCATATTGGTAACACATGACAGGCATGTTAGGAGGGGCATCATGCATGAAACTATCACGACCTTTGGCGGAAAATATCGCAAGAGAAATGATGCGCGTCATTCCTTACAACATTAACGTGATGGATGAGAACGGAATCATTATGGGCAGCGGGGACCCCGCGCGGCTCGGCACGCTGCACACAGGTGCACAGAAAGCCATACAAACCGGACGGATCTATGAGGTTTATGAAGCCGGCGGCGGCATGAAGCCCGGTGTGAACGAACCCATTGTGGTGGATGATGAGGTGATCGGCGTTGTTGGCATTACAGGTCATCCGGATGAGGTGAGACCGCTCAGCAATTTGCTCCAGGTGACCGTTGTGTTATTGATCGAGCAGGAGCGTCAGAACAAGGCGATGTTAAACCAACGTCAAAACCGGGAGAAGTTCTATCATGAGCTATCCTATCGCAAGGCTCCTTATGATGAGCCTTTTATGGAGCGTGCTGAAGCCTATGGGCTTGACCTGACGCGCAAATGCCGGGTGCTGTTAGTGCAGAGCTCGATGGGCGAAAAGGCGTTCCGCCATTTGCAGCAAGCGTACCCCCAAAGCTGGAACTTGGAGAATGACAAAACCGTATTTTTCATGACGGATGTCTTAAGATTCGGGAGTCTTCTGGACAGGCTGATCGACCTGGACGAAGTCCTTCGCATGGGGATCGGGGAGCAGGAGGAACTCGCTTCTACCTCGCTGGAGCAGGCGGTATCCGCCCTGGAGCTGGGAATGAACATCGATCCCCATCGCAAGGTGAATTTTTATAAGGATTTAAGGTTTCTGATCGGCCTGTCCCATATTTCGGATGATGCTCATGCCTCGCTGTATCCGTTGCTGGAGCAGGGCGGAGACAAGCTGGATCTGATAGAGACGCTTCAGGTCTACATTGCCGAGAACGGTGATCATAACAGCACGGTCAAAAGACTCAACATTCACCGGAACACCTTGAACTACCGCTTAAACCGGATCAAGCAGCTGACTGGCAAAAATCCGCGCCATGTGCTGGATCTGTTTGAATTGCTGTGCGGGTTGATGTGGAGAAGGTGATGGCTGCTCAAGCATGGGCGGCTTTTACCTCCACAATCTTTTGTGGATGATTACCGCCCCGTATTCTTCGTTCTTCACGTTCAAAAGGGCAGTTCCAAGCGTCGATAGACCTTGGGCTGCCCCTTCTGTTTATTTAATGCCAAGCCGCATGCGGTAGCTGAGCATCACGGGAAGCGTCCGCCCCTGGAAATGCTCCTCGACCAGCGCATGGAACTGCGCGATGTTGTCGTTCAATTCGTTTGGTTTCAGCTTGAATACGGTCTGGATGCCGCCTTGACTGACGGCGAGGCCGGTATACCGGTCGGCGGTGAACGGCTCCATATGGTGGAACACGATCTCTTTGGAGAACCGGAACAGTCCGCTTTCCCTTATATGCTTCAGATGCTCGTTCTTATTTCCTTTATAGGCCTGCTCCTGAGGCTCCACATGGTCGTCGATGATGGCCTCTGCCCGTTCAATCAGCCCATGATAGGCTTGCTCCACTCTCCAGGTCAGGCTCGGCGGCCAATCGCAATCATATACCGCGAATATCCCTTCGTCACGCAGAACGCGGGAGACCTCCTTCAATGTGCTGGCCGGGTCCATCCAGTGAAAGGATTGGGAACAGGTGATGATGTCGGCGGACTGATCCTTAAGCGCCAATTGGTTGGAATAGCCCGAGACGAACTTGATGTCGGCGATATCCGCGCCGCTGCTGCGTGCTTCCTGTTCCAGCGTTTGCAATTTGGCGACGGCTTTGCCGCGCATATCATCATTCGGCTCAACCCCGATGACTTGATCCGCAGCGTCTTTCCATGCAAAGGAGGAAAGCCCCGTTCCGCATCCCAAGTCGACGACGACAGAGGGCTTGCGTTCCAAATAGCCTGTCAGCAGGGCGACAACCTCCTGGGGGGCTTCGGGGCGATGCTGGTCGTAGGTATCCTCAAAGCCGGTAAAACGATCCACGTTGCTGGCACGGTTTCCCTCGGGAACAAAATCCTTGCTCCACACTTCGGTCATATCCTTGGTCATCGTTACTCATCTCCTTATCCGGGTACATGAATCAGGCATCAGGCATAACAAAAGGTGCTTTCTTGGCTTGCACAATTACGGACGAAGGCTCCAATCGCCGTTTTCTGCCGCTGTAATGCCATCATATCATAGGAAAGGAACTTATTAACAGACGGGCTTGACCCGGGTAGTGCCGATGCGGGTACAATAGAGGAATCGAATGAGGAAGAGGGATGAACATGAAGACACCAACAGCACCGAAGGGGATCTTCTTCGATGTGGATGATACATTGTATGACCATCTGGCGCCTTTTCGCGAGGCCGTGCAGGAGATTGCCAGTCCCGATGAGACGTTTCCTTATGAGGCCGCCTACCATCGGATGCGCTATTACAGCGACAAGCTGTCCGTCGAGCTGGGAGGAGCCGGAACGGCAGCTTACGGGGATGCGGTCGAGGATATGCGCAGACGCCGGTTCCAGTTAGCGTTGGCCGAATTCGGCGTGCGACTGACTCTTGAGGAGGCCGAAGCGGTACAGCAGACGTATCTGGACCTGCAGTATAACATCACGATGTTTGAGGGCGCCCGGGAGCTTCTGATGAAACTGGCGGATGCCGGGCATGTCGTAGGCCTGATTACCAATGGCCCGGCCGAACATCAGATGAACAAAATCGCGGCGATGAAGCTGGGCGGCCTGATACCGGAGGATCGGCTATTCGTATCCGGTGCCGTCGGCTGGGACAAGCCCGATCCGCGGATCTTCCACCATGTGAACAGGCAGACCGGGACGAAGCCGGAGAACTCTTATTACGTCGGGGACTCATGGCGCAATGACGTGGTCGGAGCCCTGGCTGCGGGCTGGCATGTAATTTGGTTCAATCACCGGAGCGTCGGGCCGGAATCGGAGCAGCGGCCGCAGCATACCGTTGCGAGTTACGAAGAGCTCGAGCGGCTGCTGGAAGAGATTATCGGATAACAAAATGGGCAGTCCCCCTGATCCGCTGCCCAAGCGGGCTGCTGCCGCATTATTCGAAAGGCTATGGTCAGGCTCTTTAAACGAAGGGCTTGGCTTTTTTTGTTCTATATTCAACCGAATGGTTGACTTTATGAAATTTGCCCATTATAGTTAACCATATGGTTGAACAAAATAATGAAGAACAACTGGATCACATCTTCCATGCTCTGGCTGACCCGACCCGAAGAGAGATGGTGCGCATGATCGCATCGCAGGAACGGACGGTATCTGAGCTGGCTGAACCGTTTGACATGTCGCTTGCGGCAGCCTCCAAGCATATCAAGGTACTGGAGCGCTCCGGCCTGCTCGAACGGTCCATCCATGGACGGACGCATACCTGTCGTCTGAATCCGAACGTCATGTCAAGAGCGATGGAATGGCTGCAATTCTACGAACGATTCTGGAACCGGCAATTTGATGCGCTTGAACGCGAGCTGAACAAAGCGAAGAGGGAGGAGCACTAGAAGAATCCTTAGGAATACCGCTGAACATCCTGGACAAGGATGAGTAACGTAGGGAAATAAACGCAATACCACTTTTGATAAGAGAAGGATGATTAACATTGGATAACGCCTCCACTACCACGCTGATCATGAAACGCCAATTTGAGGCAGCACCGGAAAGAGTATTTGATGCCTGGTTAAATCCCGACATGATGAGGAAATGGTTGTTTACGATGGAAACAACGAACAAAATCGCCCGCAACGATCCGCGCGTGGGCGGAAGCTGGGAGATTGTTGACGTGAGGGAAGGCAAGGAGTACCGGGCCATTGGAGAGTATCTGGTCATAGACCGGCCGCGCAAGCTGGTGCTCACCTTCAAGATGCCCCAGTTCAGCGACACCGTGGACCGCATTACGGTGGAGTTCAAAGCCGTAGACGCGGGGTGCGAAATGACGTTCTCCCAGGAGATCGTTGTCCCTCATGAGGAAGACTGGACCGCAGAGGATATTGAAAAAGCGCTGACCGAATACCATGACCAAACCGAGCATGGCTGGGGTTATATGTTTGAGGGGCTGAAGCAGCTGTTAGAGACAGGAACGATAAACTACCCATCTTAAACCGATGAATAAGGGAGCGTGTGTTATCGATGAAGAGTGTGACCCCGTTTTTAATGTTTCAGGGCAACGCGGAAGAAGCTATGAACCATTACATTTCCATTATTGAGGATTCCGAAATCATCAGCATTACCCGTTATGGACCCAATCAGCCGGGAGCCGAGGGAAGCGTCATGCATGCGGTCTTTTCGTTGAAGGGACAAACGTTCATGTGCATCGACAGCAACGTGAAGCATGAGTTTACGTTCACGCCTTCCTTCTCCATCTATCTGACTTGCGAATCCGAAGCCGAGATCGAGAAGGTGTACGGTGCTTTGGTCGATGGCGGAGGTGCGATGATGCCGCTGGACAACTATGGATTCAGCCAAAAGTTCGGCTGGATCGCGGACAAGTTCGGCGTATCCTGGCAGCTTAATCTGCCAAGCGAAGCGTAACCTTTAGCAGTTGATTAATCTAGGGACGGGCCCGGAAGGGGCCTGTCCCTTTTTGCGCTGCGCTGCAAGGAAGGCATTGCGCAGCTTGATGCTCTCGATCAAGAGCCGTGCTCTCCCTCATCGCCAGCCCAACGGAAGAATATAGCAATGCGCAGCCGCAAATCCCATGCCGCTGCGTATGCTGCTTATTCCGTGTACTGCTTTCGGAATTGCAGCGGCGACAGGCCGAAACGGGCGGAGAAGCGGCGGGAGAAATAGGGCGGGTATTGAAATCCCACATGCTCCGCGATCCGGGCCATGGACCACTGGGTGGTCAGAAGCAGCCGCTTCGCCTGGTCCAGGCGGTACTGCAGCAGGTATTCCGTTGGCGTCAAGCCGTGCGAGGCCTTCATGCAGCGCGTCAGGTAATTGTAGTGGAAATGCAGGTCAGACGATAAACGTGCGTTGCTGATGGGCTCGCGGTAATGCATTTTGATATAGGATTCCACTTGCTCCGCGACTTTGCGTACCCGCGATTGCTCCTGATCGGACCGCGACGGATCCAGCAGCTCCAGCAGCTCGATAAACAGGGTCTGTTCGCGCCAAAACGCCGTAGATCTCGGCTCCGTAGCCTGAAGGTGCAAGGAATCGAACAGCTGATAGGCTTGCTCCGGATAAGGGATATGTCCTTGCCTGGGCAGCTTGATATTGTGTGAGATCGACGCATGATCGGTTGTGCTCGTTGCCGCCGATTGAAAATGCAGCCAATAAAAGGAGGTTTCCTCCCGGCACTCTTGCACAGCGTAGTGGTGCGCGTCCGGCATCAATACGGCCATATCCCCGGCACGTAGTGCCCACTGCAGGTTCTCCTCGCCCAGAAACAAGCAGCCGCGTTGAACGAGGATGAGGTCGAAGACGCCAAGGTTTCTCCGGTTCGGATGCGATTCGCCCGGCATGTAGTGCGTTTTACCGGATTCAAGGAAGTAGGGCAGCGGCAGAGAGGTGAAGGAAAGCACGCTTTGTTCCGACATGGTAACACCTCCAAGGAAGTGTGAAATCGTATAAGAAATTAGGTCGATTCTGTTATCGTTTTCATCCTATCATAGATCGTAGAATGGGAAGTGTCGAGGCTTTATCCTATTCGAACCCCAAAAGGAGTGTATATCCGAGATGATGACTCTTACTACGCGTTCAGCTGCCGTGCCTCTTAAGCAAGTGAAACTGACCGATCCCTTCTGGTCGAGTTACATAGAACTGGTAAGGGAAGTGGTGATTCCCTACCAATACGAGGCCCTCCATGATCGAATTCCGGGCATTG
Source organism: Paenibacillus sp. Y412MC10 (assembly GCF_000024685.1). NCBI lineage: Bacteria > Bacillati > Bacillota > Bacilli > Caryophanales > Paenibacillaceae > Paenibacillus > Paenibacillus sp. Y412MC10. Next base: position 6,810,398 of record NC_013406.1, on the reverse strand, counting down.
AGCCGAGCCATGGCGTATCCAATTTTCGCATCGCTGCCGGCAGGGACGAGGGTGAATACGGGGGCATGGTGTTTCAGGACAGCGATGTCGCCAAATGGCTTGAGGCTGCGGCTTATTCGCTGGCCACTCATCGGGATCCCAAGCTGGAAGAACAGGTGGATGAGCTGATTGATCTGGTTGCCGACGCCCAGCAGCCGGATGGCTATCTGAATACGTATTTTACGGTGAAGGAGCCGGAAAAACGCTGGACCAATCTGACGGACTGCCATGAGCTGTACTGCGCCGGTCATATGATTGAAGCCGGAGTTGCTCACTACAGGGCGACGGGCAAGCGGAAACTGCTGGACGTGGTGTGCCGCTTGGCGGATCATATCGATACCGTTTTTGGACCCGAAGATGGGAAAATCCATGGGTTTGACGGCCATCAGGAGATTGAGCTGGCCCTGGTGAAATTGTATGAGGTGACTCAAGAGCCGAGATATTTGAGCCTGAGCCAATATTTTATCGATGAGCGCGGGACGGAACCCCACTTCTTCCTTCAGGAGTGGGAACAGCGCGGGAAGAAATCCTTCTATCGCTCGGTGCTGCACGCCCCGCATTTGGCTTATCATCAGAGCCATCTGCCCGTTAGGGAGCAGAAGGAGGCCGTCGGGCACTCGGTCCGGGCCGTATATATGTACACGGCGATGGCGGATCTGGCCGCCAGAACGAAGGACCCGGCTCTGCTTGAGGCTTGCGATACTTTGTGGCGCAACATGGTCCATAAACAGATGTACATTACCGGAGGGATCGGGTCCACTCATCACGGCGAGGCGTTTACGACGGATTATGATCTGCCGAACGATACCGTTTACTCGGAAACCTGCGCATCCATTGGGCTGATCTTTTTTGCCCAGCGCATGCTGCAGCTGTCGCCCAAATCGGAGTATGCGGACGTGATGGAGCGCGCGCTGTTTAACACGGTCATTGGCAGCATGGCTCAGGACGGGCGGCATTTCTTCTATGTAAACCCGCTAGAGGTATGGCCTGCGGCCTGCCGCCATAATCCGGGCAAGGCCCATGTGAAGCCGGTTCGGCCGGGGTGGTTCGCCTGCGCCTGCTGCCCGCCTAACGTGGCAAGGCTTCTGTCATCGCTGGGCGAATACGTGTATACAATGAATGACGATACGCTGTATGCCCATCTGTACATCGGCGGCGAAGCGGAGGTGCGGTTCGGGGACGTGCCTGTGAAGGTAATGCAGAACAGCACGCTGCCTTGGGACGGGGACGTTACGTTTACGCTTCAGCCTGAACAGGCTGTCGAGTGGACGGTGGCGCTTCGCATTCCGGATTGGTCGCGCGGCAAAGCCGGCTTGCGCGTGAACGGGCAAGAAATGAACGTGGAGGATATTACTCAAGACGGCTATGCCTGCGTGAAGAGAGTATGGGCGCCGGGAGACACCGTGGAGTTGGCATTCTCCATGGAGATCCATCAGGTCAGAGCCAATCCGAATATACGGGGGAATGCCGGCAAGGCCGCGATTCAGCGCGGGCCGCTCGTATACTGCCTAGAAAGCGTCGATCATGGAGTGCCTGTATCCTCGCTATCGCTTGCGGGCGATCCGAAGCTTCGTTCACGATTTGATCCGAATCTACTCGGCGGAGCGGTTGTCATTGAAGGGGAAGGGTGGCGTGAAAAGTCTGACGATTGGGGCGATGAGCAGCTGTATCGTTCTTCTCCCCAAAAGATGCTTCCCGTATCATTGAAGGCCATTCCGTATTATTTATGGGGCAACCGCGGCGAGAATGAAATGGCCGTCTGGGTGCGCGAGCTGCCGCGCACGGTATAAGGATGGGGTACTGGCGGCCCATCCGGATAGAGTAGATTGGAAGCACAGCCGGAAAATGCTGCATATCATACCCGTGATGATGCCAAGCATCATAACATAAGGGCTTGCCCAAGGTCGATGGACCTCGGGCAAGCCCTTTTTTAGTGAAAAGCAATCGGAGAATGGATCCTGTCCTGCATCGATTTACAACAGCTTCTTGATATCCTCTTCCATCTTCTCCGGAGTGTCCGTCGGTGCAAAGCGCTTGATCACCTTGCCGCTGCGGTCCACCAGAAATTTGGTAAAGTTCCATTTGATCGCCTTGATGCCCAGTGCGCCGGGGGCTTCGCTGGTCAGATATTTGTAAAGCGGATGAGCGTTCGTGCCGTTCACATCGATCTTGGAAAACAGCGGGAAGGTGACGCCGTGATTAAGCTTGCAGGCCTCTTCGATCGCGGCATCCTCCTCCAGCTCTTGATTCATGAATTGGCTGCTGGGGAAGCCGAGAACGGCCAATCCCTGGTCGCGGTAGGTTTGGTGCAGCTTCTCCAGACCGTCGAATTGAGGGGCAAAGCCGCATTTGGTCGCCGTATTGACGATCAGCATGACGTCGCCTTTATAAGATTCCAGCGTTTGGGATTCGCCGCGTATCGTTTTTACTTCATATTCATAGATCGACATCGCCGTAGAAACCTCCTCCAATGAGATGTATTAAGTTCAGAGTATATCCTTTTACGGCGGATTGCAATTTGATAGGGCGACATCCAGGGTTTATGCGAGCGGGTACATGGCCATATATGAATTTCAATACCTGATGCGGAAATATCAAAAGTAAAATTTTGTATTTTCATCTGGACTTATTTAGGAGATGTATGATAGTAGTAGAATAAGTGCTTAATCGAATGAACCAAGAGGGGTACTACTGAAATCATGTGTGGGAGGACGGTATGAGATTAAAAACGCAAATGCTCAAAACGACGGTGACCAGCCTGCTGGCTTTTATGTTCATCGTCCTCATCGTCCTGGTTCCAAGGGATCTGAATCTGTCGCTGGACAGCAATTTATGGGTGACAAATTATTCCTTTGATCTGGGTGAGTATGTAACGCATATCCGGGATTATTTTGCAGCGGCGATTCAGAACGGTACGCTGGGGGAATCGCGATATAACGGCCAGTCTTCGGAAGCGGCCGCTTTCGGAGCCGTCGGCAAAAGCCTGCTCGTTATTGTATCCGCTTTATTCATAGGATTCGTGTTCGGCATTCTGAAGGGAGTCCTGGACTACAAATTGTCCAAGACCAAATTTAGCGCGCTGGGGCACTGGACGACATGGCTGTTCCAGTCCATTCCGGATTTTTTCCTGATGCTGATCGCCCAGTGGGTGCTTATTAAGCATGTTCCGGCTATCCGTTATTTTGCGGTTGACGGTTGGGAGGCCTTCGTGCTGCCTTCGCTGCTTGTCTCGATTTACCCGATTTTCTTCATTGCCCGAATCACGTCGGCCTCGCTGCTCGCACAGGAAGGCAAGATGTACATACTGCTGGCTAAAGCCAAAGGCCTGAGCGACCGAAAGGTTGTCTACAAACATATGCTGCGCAACGGCATCGCGACCATCCTGACCCATCTTCCGGGCCTGCTTGTCTTCATCTTGTCCAACCTGCTCGTGGTGGAATATTACCGCAACTATCCAGGGGCGGCGTGGAGATTGTTTCTGGCACTGGATTTCAATACGTTCAGCGGCACCGGCGGCAATTATGAACCGGGTGTCATTATTTATATCGCATTTTCCTTCATGGTGCTGTTCATGATCGTCCAATGGATTAGTCATTCGGCACGCAAGTACTTTGATCCACGATAAAGATACGAGGTGAGCCGTCTTGAAGAATTTCCCTTTATGGATAGGCAGTATTTTGCTTGCTTTCTTTGTTTTCGTTATGCTGGCGGGGCCTTATATGCCCTTCATTGATAAGGATTTGAAGAAGGAACCCTCCAGATGGGTCATGAAGGACGGGAAGCAGAAGCTGACCCTTCCGCCCTATAAGCCTTCCTCGAAGAATTGGCTTGGATCGGACAAGCGAGGGGTCGATAACCTGAGCAAGCTGGTTGTGACCGCCAAGGATACGATCCTGCTGGTGCTCGCGATTACGGCTGTCCGATATGCGATCGGGGTGCCCCTGGGATTGATTGCCCGCAAGAAAAAGGGGTTCACCCACCGGCTGATCACCTTTTGGAACCAGTTGTGCTCCTATTTGCCGCCGGTCTTTGCATCCGCGCTGCTGCTTGCGCTTCCGTTCTTTCTCTTCTCCCAGCAGCGGATGGGCTGGGCCATTCTGATTCTGGCTAGCGTCGAAGCCGGGCGGGTGGCCATCACGATTCAGCAGCAGGCCCATAAGATGGCAAGCGAGCCCTATATGGAGGCCGGAACCGCTTTAGGTCTTCGCACGAGGACGTTGACGAAGAATTACTATATCCCGGTCATGTTCCCCGAAGTGATCGTCAACTTCTGTTTGGATATGGGAAAGGTCATGCTCCTGCTCGGCCAGCTTGCGATCGTGAACATCTTCCTTGGTCATGAGTGGAAGGAAGTTAATTATTACGTCATGGAATTCGTGGAGACCGGATATAACTGGGCAACGATTCTGTCCAAGCATCGGGCAGACATCTGGCTTGGGAAGTTCCAATTCGTGGTCTATCCGGCATTTGCCATGATGCTGCTGATCATCACGTTCAACCTGTTAGGCGAGGGTCTGCGCCGCCGTTTTCAGGTCAAGGGCTGAATGTTAACGCAAAAAAACCGGAAGAATGAAAGCTTATGCAGGTGCTTCCCATAAGGAGGCAAGCTTCTGCCGAAGCCGATTTCTTCCGGTCTTTTTATGTCCATGCCGAATGCGGTTTGTCACGCTTCTACGGGGATATCCGGGTGAGCCCATACGGACACGCTGCCGCCGTTCACCGGGAACAGCCCGAAGCCGTCCTCGCCGATCGTTACGCGATCCTTCCGGGTGCGGGTGAGATCCACCCATACCTCTCCGGCGCGATGCTCGCCGACAAACATTCGCTTATCCCCGGCTTCGCCGTTGGCGATGATCACCGCGCAGCCGGAACATTCGATTTCCGGAATGCCGCGGCGGACCCAGCCTATCGTATTCGGGTGGTCAAAATAATCATCCTGCTCGCCGTACGCCCGATTCGCCCTGGCGTAGAGCAGCGGATCAATCGCTTCCCGTTTGCCGGGAATGGGGTTCTCGCCGCCGATTCCGTAATAATCGCCGTAGAAGACCGAAGGATAACCGTCCTTCCGCAGCAGGATCAACGCATAAGCGCTCTGCTTGAACCAATCCTCCACCCAGGATTCCAGCGATTCCTGCGGCTGCGAGTCGTGATTGTCCACAAACGTGACGGCATTCATCGGATGCGATTGCACGAGCGTATCGTCGAAAATCGTCCGCAGATCGAAGGAACGCCCGGCTTTCGAAGCTGCTTGGAGTTTATAGTGAAGAGACACGTCGAACAGATCGATTTTATAATCCACCGTATCCAGGAAATTCCGGCAGTCCTGAAGCTCGGGGTTCCAGAACTCCCCCACGATGTAAAAATCATCGCCGCGCTTTTTTTTCATGGCGGTCGCAAATTCTTTGATGAAATCATGATTGATGTGTTTGATCGCATCCAGCCGGAATCCGCTGCATTGCAGCGTATCCACCAGCCATTTCCCCCATGCAATCATTTCCTTGCGCACATCCGGATGGCTGTAATCAATGTTGGCAAACATCAGGTAGTCGTAATTGCCGAATTCATGGTCCACCTTATCGCTCCACGATTTATTCTCGCCGACGATGCGGTAAATGCCGGAACGTTTGTTGATTTCGTCGTAATCGGCCCCGTTGAAATGAGTGAAATTCCATTGGAAGGCAGAGTATTGGTCCCCCCGGCCGGGGAACGTGAATTTGGTCCATCCCTCGATCTCGAACGGCTTCGATATATCCTTGGTCCGATCCATCTCGTCGACCTGTACCACCCGGAAACGCTCGGTCTCATCGGCGCCCGCCTTATGGTTCATCACCAGATCCACATAGACCGCGATCCCGTTCTTCTGGCAGGCCGCGATGGCATCGATCAATTCCTGCTTGGTTCCGTACTTCGTGCGAACCGTTCCCTTCTGATCGAATTCCCCCAGATCATACAGGTCGTAAACGCCGTAACCATTGTCCTCGGCGGACGATGCCTTCGTCACCGGAGGAATCCAAACCGCGTCGATCCCCGCCTTGCTCAGCTCCGGCGCTGCGTTCTTGAGCCGCTTCCAATGCGATCCGTCGGCGGCCACATGCCATTCGAAGAACTGCATAATCGTATGATTTCGCTGCATACTTCCATCTCCTCTATCCTGATCGCTCTGCATGATGAGTGCATACTAAGCTCAAATACCCAAGAAAGCGGGGGAGCTAAACCGTCCCCCCGAAATGGGCAGATCCCGCCCTTTTAGTTTTGCCCAAAAATGGAAAGAAAAAGACGGGGCTGGCCATGCTGAAAAACCTGAGTCGGTCTGAATCCAAAGCCCGAAGGATGGAAAGGGATTGGAGGCATTCACCGCCAAAAAGCCATCCCCGCGAGCAGGGAATGGCTTTTCGTTTCGTGCGCTGGGCCGTCACCTGATTGCTTATGCCATGGCATAAGTCAGCAGGATCAGCAGCACGGTGGTAATGGCCATGGCCAGCAGCGGCCGCCAGGCGCCGCGTATGTCCTTCAAGTGGACATTCAGGCCAAGTCCCACCATCGCCATGGCAAGGATGAAGGAGGCTGCCTGGGATATCGTATCCTTGATCGGCAGGGGAATGATCGTTTGTCCGGTAAATTCCCAGCTTCCCAGCAAGCTCGCTGCGATGAAGCCAAGCAGGAACCAGGGAAACTCCATCCGCGTTTGGCTCTGCAAACGTCCGGTCCGCTTCATCCAGACCATTAGCACGATGCTGAGCGGCACGAGCAGAAATACGCGGCCAAGCTTGGCAAGCAGACTGATCGCAAGGGCTTCTTCGCCTGCCGGCGCGGCTGCGAGTGCCACATGGGCGATTTCGTGAAGACTTACGCCCGACCAAACGCCATATTGGGTGTCGGTTAAAGGAAGCAGCGGCTGGACGAGGGTGTAGCCGATCGCGACGATGGTTCCAAGAAAGGCGATAAGCCCTGCTCCAAGCGCGGTGTCCTTTTCCTTGGCTTTCACGATCGGAGACACGGCGGCGATGGCCGCCGCGCCGCATACACCGGTTCCAATACCGAGCAGAAGGGACAGGGACATATCGGCCTTCAGCCATTTGGCAATCAGCAGCGTAAGCCCGATCGCAAACACGACGCTGATGACATCTCTCAGCATTAACCCCAAGCCTTGCTGGAATACGACGCCGATATTCAGCTTTAAGCCATATAGAATGATCGCTAGGCGCAGCAGACGCTTGGCCGTGAATTGGATCCCGGTGCGCAGTCTCTCCGGGTAACCGCGCAGCTGCCGGTATACAGCGGCGATCAGAATTGCCCAGGCAAGCTGGCCAAGATAGCCAAGGCCCGGCACGCTGGCTAATCCGTAACCGATAAGGGCGATGACAAAGGTAAAGGCTACGCCGCCAGCAGTGGCGGGCAGCGAATGCTGCGTCCATCGAACCAGACGATGGACATGCTCTTGAGATTTGGAATATGCGGGTTCAGCCATAAGACATAACCTCCGATTCGTTCGGTTGGTCTGAACCCATCGTATCCCATTGCTTAGAATAAGAAAAATAAATCATTATGATAATCATCATAAGTAATTAATTATGGTAATATAACGCATAACCATTTGTGGATCTAGAATTGAAGGGGGCTAAAAGCGTGGATCAAGCACTGGAAGTATTCGTAGCCGTCGTAGATAAGGGGAATTTTACCCGCGCGGCCGAGGAACTGCTTATGACACAGCCGGCGGTAAGCCAGTATATCCAGGCGTTGGAGCGTTCCGTTGGCACCAAGCTGCTGGAGAGAACCAATAAATACGTCCGGCTTACGAAAGCGGGAGAGATCGTATACCATCATGCGAAGGACATTTTGGGCCTGTACAGCCGCATGAACGCCCTTGTGGACGATTTGATGCATCGGGCAAGCGGCCATCTGTCCATCGGCTCCAGCTATACCTTCGGGGAGTACATGCTGCCGCATTTGATCGCTTATATGAGGGAGCGTTATCCCTTGATCCGCCCGTCGATTACGATCGGGAACACCAAGGAGGTGGCGGAGATGATATTGCGACATGAGGCGGATATCGGGATCGTCGAGGGCGACTATCAGGATGAGAAGCTGCTTATCGAGGCTTTCGCGGAGGATGAAATGGTGGTGATGGTCCCCCGTGACGGGCGGTACGACCATCTGCAGGAGGTACCGCTGTCCGAGCTGGCGGATGAGACCTGGATTGTCAGGGAAGCCGGTTCGGGCACCCGCGAGGCAACGGAGCGGATGTTCTCCCGGTATCATGTTCATCCTAAGCATATCGTGGAGTTCGGAAGCACCCAGCTGATCAAGGAATCCGTGGAGGCAGGCCTTGGCGTCACGCTGTTGTCGAGGTGGGCGGTGCGCAAGGAGATTCGACTTGGAACGCTGCATATGCTGGTACCGGATGGCAAGCCGGTGGCGCGCCAGTTCTCATGGGTTACGCAGAAAACGCCTTATCACACCAAGGCCGTTGAGATCTTTCTGGAGCTTCTGCGTCAACAGCGCGGGTTTCCTAAGGAAGTGTAGGGGAAGAAGGCGATTTCGAATCGAGTATCAAGGACATCCCGCTTAGGGATGTTTTTTTGTCCGGTCATGATTATAAATGCAATTGTTGGTTAAAAATAGTTACCATAATCTATTGAATAAACCATATAAGAAATGACGTGAAAAAAAGGGCGTAAGGAGGGTTAAACGATGAGAACATTTAATACCATCGCATTGCTGTTATTGATTATCGGAGGCATCAACTGGCTGCTCGTGGGTCTGTTTCAATACGACCTGGTCGCTGCATTGTTTGGTGGGCAGAGCTCTGTAGGCTCCCGCATCATCTATACGATTGTCGGACTGTGTGCACTGTACTCGATCCGCTTCTTCGGTGACGTTACGAATGACGACCGTTCAACAGCTAAATAGGTTATATTTAGTGACATAAACATAACGCGAATGACAAGAAATGCCTGGGTTTGCATAAGCCAAAAAGCCGGTCCCTATTGGGGACCGGCTTTTTTTAATGTCCAAAACTTTGAAACTGTCCGTGTGGCGGCATGCTTATGTGAGGTGCAAATTCAACATATGCAGTATGAATTTCCCAGTATAAATAAGGGTTTTCGTGCTCTATAGTTATAGATAAAAACGACATATTTACGGGATCCGGAAGGAACCCATAGAATGAAGCCAAGTCATTGCAGCGCAAGAAGATGAATTCAACTGCATGTTATATAAATTAACGTGTAGCTCATCTATCATCAGCTTTTCTAAGACATGATGAAGGGAGTGAATCTGCTGCAGCTCGTGCTAGCTCAGTCCCGCTTAAGAACGCAATGCTTTGTACAAGGCATCCACCAGGCTGTGCGTCGCATCGCAGCTGTATTCCCAGAACATGATGCCGGCCAGCCCCTGCTCCTGTATGTATTTGCATTTATGGGTCAGGGATTCGGCGTCATCGTATGTGATGAAGCTGCTGCCGTCGAATAAATAAGGCGCTTTGGCTTCGTCGTCCCAGTACCTCTTATAGGAAGGATTGCTAAAATACTCGGCAGCGAGCTGGGTATAGGTCGGGCCGTAACCTCCGGGGGAGGGAGCGACCTGGAGGTATCCGTTGTTCACGTCCGGCACATCGTTCCACTTCCTGGAGTAGAATGCGGCCCCGATCACGATTTTTTCGTGCGGCACACCGGCTAGGGTAAACAGACGGACGGATGCGTCGACGCTGATTCGGAACAGATCGCCGGTGGAGGTGTACAGGTTGGTATGGTGGCCCGTCAGCGTCTGGAATCCGCCGCGCATGTCGTACGTCATCAGCTGAATGAAGTCGAGATAGGGGTGGATGTCATTGATTTCGGTGCCGTCGATATAATATTGATCGGCTCCGGCCGCGATGGTCAACAGATAGTGTGTCTTGCCCCGCCCGTACTGATCCAGCGATTCCCGGAGCTCCTTCAGCAGCAGCGTAAAGTTCTCCTTGTCGTTTGGCGATGCCGCCGTTCCGGCGATCGAGTAGCATGGATACTCCCAGTCCAGGTCAATGCCGTCGAAGGGAAACTCTTGCAGCAGCTTGATCGCCGATTCGCACACGCTTTGTCTACCTTCGGACGTGGCTGCCGCTTTCGAGAATCCGTCGGAGCCCCAGCCGCCAACGGACAACAGTATGGTTAATTCGGGATTGACGGCTTTCAAGCGTTGGATCTCGTGAATGGTGTTCGTGTCGGTATACGTAATCTTGTCTTCTTGGATATGGGCAAAAGCGATGTTCAAGTGAGTGAGCCGCCGGGCATCTTCGGCCGTGATCTCGGATAAGACTTTGCGCCCTGCGTAGCCGGCTAAAATCCAGGATGATGGCTGCATGCGTAATACCTCATTTCTTTTAGAATATGTCAGTTTTGCTTTTACGGTTTATTTTTCCAACTTACGGTCAGATATGACATCTGTCAAGGATCATCCCGTTAACGAAGATGACAATTTATCGTAGGGGGAGGGGTCAAAAACCACATGTTTTCCTGCCCGAAAACGACAATGACAAGACTGGGAAGGACGTGAAAAGCCCGTCATACCAATGGATGGAGCCGTTACAACCGGACAATTGAAAATGACATATTTACGGATGATGCCGCGATCCATACACTTGGGATGTAAGCGTTAACAATTCTGAGGCTGGCGAAAGCCGCACGCTAAGGAGTGGTCAGGAAGGCTCTTTCTTATCCATTGAACAGGGGTGCTTTTCCGAAAAAAATGGCCGGATTTTTCATTAGAGAAGGAGGGAGAAACCGATGCAGCAAAGTGGTAAGTCCGCCCTGTCGCCAAACTTATCGGTGAATACGATTCCGAATCGTAAAAAAAATACATTATGGAGGAGGATGATTCGAAACTGGGAGCTGTATTTGTTTATCGCTCCGGCATTTCTGTATTTTGTCATTTTCCATTATGGCCCGATGTACGGGATCCAAATCGCCTTCAAAAACTTCATCCCGACGTTGGGAATAACGGGAAGTCCGTGGGTCGGATTCGACCATTTCGAACGCTTCTTTAACTCTTATTACTTCTGGGACTTGCTCTGGAATACCTTGAGCATCAGCTTGTATGAGCTGGCCATAGGGTTTCCGCTGCCCATCATTCTGGCATTGGCCTTCAATGAAGTGAAGGATTCATTCTTCAAGCGTACGGTACAGACCGTCACGTATGCGCCGCATTTTATTTCAGTCGTTGTTATGTCCGGTATGATCATTACCTTCTTGTCGCCTTCGTCCGGCATGATCGTAAATTTTGTGGAAATTCTGGGCTTTCAGCCGCCGCAATTCTTGACGGACCCTGCCTGGTTTAAGACCGTATACGTGTTGTCCGGCGTATGGCAGAGTGCGGGCTGGGGTACCATCATCTATCTGGCCGCATTATCGGGTGTCGATCCGCAGCTGCACGAGGCAGCCGTCGTGGACGGTGCGAGCAGGTTCAAGCGCATTCTGCACATCAATATTCCGGCGATCGTACCTACGATCACCATCCTGTTGATCCTGAACATGGGCAGCATTTTGGGCGTCGGATTCGAGAAAATCCTGCTCCTGCAGAACCCGCTGAATATGAGCTCTTCCGATGTCATCTCGACTTTCGTTTATCGCTCTGGTCTGGTTGACGCACAGTACAGCTTCTCTACCGCTGTCGGATTGTTCAATTCGGTCATTAATGCGATTCTGCTGATAGCGGTGAACCAAATCGCTCGTCGCACCAGCGAAAACAGCCTGTGGTAGAAGGGGGAATAACATATGTCATCCACGGTAAGGGAAAGCAAGGGGGATAAATTATTCCTGCTATGCAACTACATCTATTTGACGATTGCACTGATCATCGTACTGTACCCGCTGCTGTACATTGTCAGCGCCTCTATCAGTGATCCGAAGTACGTAAGCTCAGGTGAAATGTGGCTGATTCCGAAAGGGATAACTTTTGATGGATATGCCAGGGTGTTCGAGAATGCCAACATTTGGATTGGCTATAAGAACACGATTATTTATACAGTGATAGGTACGATCGTGAATCTGATTGTCACGCTGCCAGCAGCCTATGCGCTCAGTCGCTCGGATTTTGTGGGCAGAGGATTTTTTATGGCGGTGTTCCTGGTTACGATGTTTTTCGGTGGGGGACTGATTCCGAGTTACCTGCTCGTTAAAGATCTTGGCATGGTCAACAGCATGTGGGCTCTTATACTGCCGGGAGCTGCGTCCATATGGAATATAATTGTGTCCCGGACGTTCTTCCAATCGACCATTCCGAAGGAGCTTCAGGAAGCGGCCCATATCGACGGCTGTACGAACTTCCGGTTATTCGTCAAAATCGTATTGCCGCTCTCGATGCCGATTATTGCCGTCATGGCACTTTTCTACGGCGTCGGACATTGGAACAGTTACTTCAGTGCCATGATTTATCTGAACGATGCGGCGAAGTATCCGCTGCAGCTCTTCCTGCGTCAAATCCTGGTGCTTCAGGAGATGGCGGCACAGGGCGGAGGGGCGATTGACGCCTCATCCGCAGCAGCGATGAATTCCAAAGCGGAAATTGCCGCACTGGTCAAATATGCGGTCATTATCGTTGCGACACTTCCGGTTATTGCTGTTTATCCGTTCCTTCAGCGTTACTTTGTGCAGGGTGTTATGATTGGTTCCGTTAAGGGCTGATCTTAAACCATACAATCCACACCAAAAAAGGGGAGTTGTTGTCATGAAAAAGCTTCGCAAGGCATCATCTATTTTACTCTGCCTCACCCTCTCAGCAACAATGCTTGCAGCCTGTGGTTCACCTAAAGGAGATGGCGCTGCTACAGCACCGTCCGGGACAGCCAGCACGGAAGGGGTAAAGAAGGAAGGTTTCCCGATTGTGGATGAGCCGATCACTCTGACGGTCATGTCACAGGATGCCGGTGTAGCCGATTGGAATACGATGCCCGTACTACAAGAGATGGAGAAATTGTCAGGCATCAAGCTGGAATATCAGCTTTCTCCGATTGACAGCTTTGAAACGAAGAAAAATCTGGTGTTTGCGAGCGGCGATTTGCCCGATATGTTCTATGCTGCGGATCTGAAGCCTGCTGAGCAGGTAACTTACGGCAGCCAAGGTATCCTCATTCCGCTGGAGAAGTACATTGACGAAGGCTATGCACCGAACATCAAAAAGATTTTTGACGAAAACCCGGATGTCCGCAAATCCTTCACGACCCCGGACGGACATATCTACGCCCTGCCGTTCGTTGACAAGGCTGCCGTATGGTACAGAGGCCCGATGTGGTACAACGGCAAGTTCCTAAAAGCGCTAAACGTGTCCGAGCCAAAGACTACTGAGGAATTATATACATTCTTGAAACGCGTCAAGGAAGAAGATCCTAACGGAAACGGAAAGAAAGACGAGATTCCGCTGACTTCCGTCAAGCTCGATGACCTGCGTATGTACTTCTTCGGCTTCTGGGGCATGTACAACGAAGGAATCTATTCCGACAAGGATGGGAAAGTACACTACCCTTATCAGGAAGAAGGCTACAAAGGCTATCTGACGTTCATGAACCGTCTGTGGAAGGAAGAACTGCTGGATCATGAAACCTTCTCGCAAACAGGCGATCAGAAAAAAGCCAAGGGAGAAAACAATCAGCTGGCTCTGTTTAACGACTACCATGCGTACTTCACGCTCGGCGGCGAGCCTAGCAGCGAGCATCCGCTCATGACGCCGGTGAAGAGTGAAATCGCCGACTCTCCGGTATACGGCATGCACCCTGGTATGTCGGCAAGAGGCACATTCGCCATTTCGAGCAGCAACCCGGCTCCGGAAGCGACCATGCGCTGGATCGATTACCTGTACAGCTATGAGGGCGCCACGCTGTTTAACCAAGGACCGGAAGGCACCCTGTGGAAATTCAAGGATGAGGCAAACCGCGTGAAAGAATGGCTCCCAGTGCCGGGCGGCGGCGATCGTGAGGAGTATCGCGGCAAAATCACGCCGAACTACGGTATTTTGACACCTGGCGTCAATGATCCGGATGTTGCGAAAGGTCTACGCACCGAATTCGATGAGTGGATCGATCAGCAGAATCAAGAGAAACTGGTGCCGATCGGCAAATCGCCGTTCCCTAACGTCTACTTGACGAATGAGGAGCAGAGTGAAGCAACTGCGCTGTTGTCCGATTTGGAAACGTACGTGAAACAGATGGAAGCCAAATTCGTAACAGGCCAAGAGCCGCTTGAGAATTGGGATAAATACGTCGCGCAAGTCAAGAAAATGGGCAGCGACCGTCTCGTCGAGCTTTACCAAGGCGCATATGATCGCTGGAACGCTGAGCAATAATCAGATGCATATATGAAAAACAAAGAGCCAACGTATCCCGGTCGCTTCATGACCGGGGGTTGGCTATTGTTTTTAAAGGGCAGGCAAAGCCCTTTCTAATGATCTTCAAAGATATCGTTATCACAAATGACTATTGGAGGTACACCATGTCGGAGAACAAGCTGGTTGAGGAAGAGCAAGCGGTAGTGGAGCAGGGCGTGCACAATTTCAGCAGTGAGGACAAATGGGTCAAGCCGGAGGATCCGCTGCTTCTGGAGCGATTGGAATGGTTCAAGGACCAGAAGCTGGGCCTGATGATGCACTGGGGGCCGTATTCCCAGCTGGGCCTTGTTGAATCGTGGGCGCTGAGCGATAAAGACGCGGACTGGTCACGTGACGGCATTGACTGGGACATCGATGCGGAGGAGCTTAAACGGCAGTATTTCGATTTGAACAAGACGTTCAACCCGCTTCGCTTTCAGCCTGATCTGTGGGCTGACCTGGCAGCCGATAACGGCTTCAAATATTTGAACTTTACCACCAAGCATCATGACGGATTCTGCATGTGGGATACGCATACGACCGATTATCGCGTTACGGGACCGGAATGTCCGTTCCATAGGCATAAACACGCCGATATCACGAAGGAGCTGTTCGATGCCTTCCGTGCCAAGGGGCTCGGCATCTCCGCCTATTTCTCCAAGGCCGATTGGCATACCCCATACTACTGGGCGCCGGGAATGGAAGCGGGGAGCTTCACTTCTCGCGGCCCAAGCTACGATCCGAAGAAATATCCTTGGCTGTGGGAACAGTTCGTCCAGTTTACCCATGAGCAGATCATGGAACTGATGACCCGTTACGGCCGCATCGATGTGCTGTGGCTGGATGCAGGCTGGGTGAACGATTACCGGGACCAGAATATCCGATTGGGCGAAGTGGTAGAGAAGGCGCGTGAGATTCAGCCTTGGCTTCTTTCGGCGGACCGCACGGTCGGCGGGCCTTACGAGAATCTGATCACGCCGGAGCAGACCCTTCCTGAGCGTGCCCTTCATGTGCCTTGGGAGAGCTGCATCACGATGGGAACCTCCTTCTCCTTCCGCTACGAGGATCGTTACAAAACGGTGCGCCAGCTTATTCACCTGCTGGCCGAAATCGTGGCCAAAGGCGGAAATCTAGCGCTCAATGTGGGCCCGCAGCCGGACGGAAGGCTGCCCGAGACGGCCATTTCACGAATGAAGGGTATGGGAGAGTGGCTGAAAGTCTACGGAGAGGCCATCTATGGGACTCGTGTCTGTGAGCCGTATTCCTCCGGCGCGGTCCAGTTTACCCAAAAAGGCGATACGACCTACGCCATCTATCTGTATCGAAATGAGCAAGAAGCCGTTCCTGAGGAGCTGTTCATTCCGATTCAGACGGCGTTCAGCCGCATAGATCTGGTCGGGGGTCAGGAGGCGCTGGATTATCGCCACACGGACGATGGCGTCGCGGTCCGACTTCCGGATCAGGAGCGTCAGGGGCTGGCGCCGATCGCGCATGTATTGCGGTTTCGTTAAGAGGCGGGCTGCATAAACGATTTCTCTAATGTTATAACGACTTCAAGAAGAGGTGTGGACAGATATGCAGAAATGGTTCGAAGAAGCCAAGCTGGGGATCTTCATTCACTACGGCATCTATGCCGTGGACGGGGTCTCGGAATCCTGGTCCTTCTATAACGGGAGGATCACGTACGACGAGTACATGAAGCAGCTGGACGGCTTTACGGCGTCGAAATTCAATGCGGAGAAATGGGCGGACTTGATCGAGAAGTCCGGTGCCCGGTATGCCGTGCTGACCACGAAGCACCATGACGGCGTTGCCCTGTGGGATACGCAGTACAGCGATCTCAACGTGGTCAAGCGGACGCCGGCCAATCGGGACATCGTGCGGGAGTATGCGGAAGCGATCAGGGAGAAGGGGATTCACCTGGGCATGTATTTCTCTCTGATCGATTGGTCGCATCCGGATTATCCGAGCGTGTTCGAAGGAGGCAGGGTACCGGAGGATCTCAGCGGCGTCAACCCGCACACCAGCCCCGTGGACGGCGTTCAGGATCAGGAGAAGTGGCAGAAATTCCTGGAGTTCAACAACAATCAGCTGCGGGAAATCCTGACGAATTACGGGAAGGTGGATCTGCTGTGGTTCGACGGCGATTGGGAACGCAGCGCCGAGCAGTGGAATCTGCCGGAGTTCAAGCATTATCTGCAATCCTTCAATCCGGATATCATCATCAACTCGCGGCTTCAGGGCCACGGCGATTATAAAACGCCTGAGCAGGGCATTCCGATCACGAGACCGGAGGGACCGTGGGAATTCTGCACCACGATCAACACCTCATGGGGCTACGTGCCTACAGACCATAAATACAAATCATTGAACCAGATCATTCGGATGTTCTGCGACTGCATCTCCATGGGGGGCAATATGCTCTTGGATATCGGTCCCCGCGAGGACGGCACCATCGATCCTAGGCAGGAGGACATTCTGCTTGGGCTGGGAGCTTGGATCCGAACTCATGAGGAGGCCGTATTCGGAACGGGCGAAGGCATTATGACCCGCTATTATCTGGGAGGAAGCACGATCTCCGAGGATCGAAAGACATTGTATTTATTTGTCTATGACGACCCGAAGGAGAATGTGTGCATCAAGGGACTGTGCAATCCGATCAAGAAAATTACCGTGCTGCACTCGGGCAAAGAGCTTGAACATGAAATCCATGGAGGCGTGCCTTGGTTCAACATCCCGGGGACGACGTGGATCAAAATGACGCCGGAAGATACGCATGAGCAGGTGACGGTCCTTAAGCTGGAGTTTGACGAAGAGCTGGAGATGTATGGCGGCTCGGGAGCCGTCGTCACCCATAACTAACCATATCACGGGGAGACAAACGCTTGATAGGCGCTTAGCCTCCCTCACGAAGCGGAGAGAATGACATGAACAGAAGTGGAGTGCCGGAGCCGAGGATAGAGTATGCTCCCAAGCATTACATATGCAGGCGTGCGGGACAGCCGCTCGTGCTGGACGGCCGCGTGGACAAGGCTTTTTGGGATGCGGCGGAATGGACCGACGATTTCGTTGATATCGAAGGGGATCTTCGCCCGAAGCCGGCCAAACGGACCCGGGTCAAAATGCTGTGGGATGACGACTATTTTTATTTTGTCGCCGAGCTGATCGAGGATCAGATTTGGGCGACCTTGACGGAACGCGATTCGGTTATTTTCTATGATAATGACTTTGAAATATTCATTGATCCGGACGGGGACAGCCATCAATATTACGAATTCGAGATCAATGCACTGAATACGGTATGGGATCTGCTGCTGGTGAAACCGTACCGGGATGGCGGGCCGCCGGTCAACGGCTGGGATATCAGCGGTCTCAAGACGGCGGTGTTTATCGATGGGGAGCTGAACCGACCTGGCGCCGATAACCGGAAATGGAGCGTGGAGGTGGCGATTCCTTGGGCCAGTCTGAAGGAATGCGCCGAAGACGGCCGCCCGCCGTTGCCGGGCGAGTTCTGGCGCGTCAACTTCTCGCGCGTCGAATGGCAGACCGAAGTGCAAGATGGGGAGTATCGCAAGGTGGTGAATCCGGAGACAGGCAAGCCTTTCCCCGAGGACAACTGGGTATGGTCGCCCATGGGCATCATCAATATGCATTACCCGGAGCTGTGGGGTTATGTCGTATTCGCCGACGGCGAGGAGGGGCATCAAGCGTTCACGCTTCCGGAAGACGAGCGGATCAAATGGGAGCTGCGCAGGCTCTATTACCGGCAGCGTAATCACTATGAAGCCCACGGTGAATTTGCGCGGGAAATGAAGGAGCTCATGGGCGAGGATTCGTGGAGCATCCAACCCGTGATTGAAACGACCCGCAGCCTGTTCCAGATGAGCGCGCCTTCTTCCGACGGCACGGCTCTGATCTGCATTCGGGAAGACGGAAAGCTATGGAGGGAGTGAGCGGAGGATGACCAGCCAAACCATGGTGTTCTCGCTGGATTCGCAAACGCTGGAGCGGATCGAGCAGAAGTTTCAGGAGAAAATCGTTTTTGCGGAGGCCCGCAAGGATCAGCTGTTTCACGTATTTGAGCAGGAACTGACGGAAGAAGAGATTTGGGCTTTGAAATATTTGTTTGCTTATATGCCGGTGAACGACTTGGCCGACTACGATGGTGCATTGTTCTTAAACCATGTGCGCCAAGCCTTGGACATCCGTAAGCGCGTGCCTTGGGGCGAGCGTGTGCCGGATCATCTGTTCCTGCATTTTGTGCTTCCATATCGGGTCAATACGGAAAATATTGAGGATTTCCGCGGTATCCTTTACAACGAGCTGGCCGAACGGACGGCGCGGTTATCGATGGCAGACGCCATTCTGGAGACCAATTACTGGTGTCATGAGAAGGCCACCTACATCGGCAGCGATCTGCGAACGATTTCGCCGCTGACGATGATCCGGAATGCGCGCGGACGCTGCGGCGAGGAGTCTACGCTGGCGGTGGCCGCGCTGCGAAGCATCGGCATTCCCGCGCGTCAGGTGTATACGCCGCGCTGGGCCCATTGCGACAGCAATCATGCCTGGGTGGAAGCATGGGCGGACGGCCAGTGGTATTACATCGGGGCATGCGAACCGGAAGCTCGGTTGAACCAAGGGTGGTTCAGTCCGCCGGCGCGCAGGGCCATGCTGATCAATACGCGAATTTTTGCCGATTACCCGGGGCCGGAGGATATTACCCTGAATGAGAAGGGATTTACGGAAATCAATTTGCTGGAGAACTATGCGCCGGCTCGCACCCTTGACGTGATCGTGAGGAACGAGCAGGGAGAGCCCGTATCCGGTGCAAGCGTGCGGTTTGAGCTGTACAATATGGCCGAATTTTATCCCATTGCCGAGATCAGGACGGATGAACGGGGAGTGGCCTCCTTTAAGACGGGTTATGGCGATCTCTTGATTCGAGCGGTCAGCGAAGGCAAGTGGAGCGAAATCTTATATAAGGCCCACGATAACGAACGTATTGAGCTAGTGCTTGCTTCATCCGAACAGCCGGCAGGAATCGTGGATTTCGATATGGTTCCTCCGCCCGAAGGAGAAGGAGATGCCGCGTCGGCGCTGCCGGAAGAGATGATCCGGGCTCATAATCGCCGTCTGGAGGAAGGGTCAAAGATCCGGACCGACTACGAGGGGACATTCCTGAGCGAGGAAAAGGCATTCGCGGTGGCCAAGACGCTAGGGCTGCCACCCGAACGGGTGTGGGGCGTTCTGCAAAAGGCCAGGGGCAACAGCCGCGAAATCGCCGCTTTCCTGGAGGAGCGATCGGGCGAATATGGCGAGTGGCCGCTGCGGCTGCTGGAGTCGCTGAACGAAAAGGATTTGATTGATACCTTCCGGCAAACGCTGGATGATCATCTGATGGGCGCGATCTCCCGGCGCGGATCGTGGGATGAGGATACCTTCGTGAAGTACATCCTGTGCCCGCGGGTCTCTTATGAAATGCTGGTTCCGTATCGACGCGTATTCGACCATGCCTTTACGGCCGCGGAGGCAGAAGCGTTCAGGGAAAGTCCATCGAAGCTTGCCGGTCATTTGGAGCAAGGCTATGCGTATCATGAAGATCTTCCCAACTTGAAGGGCAAGGGGAATCCGGCCGGCACGTACAGCCTGATGAAGGGAGACCAGCAGTCGCTGGATATCCTGTTCGTGGCGGTATGCCGCAGTCTGGGAATTCCTGCCCGGCTGCATCCGAGCGAGCAGAAGCCGCAGTACCTAGGTGATGGCGGTTGGGAAGATGCCGTATTCCGTCTGGCTTCCCATCGGAACCAGGAGGGATCGAGCTGGGGGATGCTGCAGCTCCTCAGGGATACGGAGGTTTCGAAGGACGCGCCAGCCGTATCCTATGCCGAGAATTTTACCTTCGCCCGCTTGGAAGAAGGCGTGTACAAGACGCTGGTATACCCTTATGGCATGACCGATGTTTACGATGGGCCGTATGAGGTGGAGCCGGGTTCTTACCGCTTGACTTCGGGCGTCCGGCTGAAGGACGGAACGGTAAGCGTGCGCTTTACGTACTTTACCGTGCGAGCGGATGATACCGTAGCGGTAGCGCTGACGTATCGGGAAACGGCGGTCGACATTCCCGTGCTGGGCAAGCTCGAGACGGGCGGCGTTTTGACCCGGCTGGATGGAACCGGGGCCGTTCTGAAGGGGCTGTTGGGATCAGAGGGAGCCATCGCTGCCTGGATCGAACCGGAGCGGGAGCCGACCAAGCATCTGCTTCGCGAGCTGAGCGAGTTGGCTGAGCCGCTCGACAAGCTGGGATTGCCGATTGTGCTGGCAATCGGAGATGCGGAATGGACGGCTTCCTTTGATCCGGCCGGCTATCCCAAGCTGCCGGCACGCACGGTATTCTTGCGGGATTCCGGTTATGCTTCCTTATCGGGCTTCATCCCGGATCCTGCCGCGCATGAAGCCGGTTACCCTCATTTGTTCGTCCTGGACGGCCAGGACCAGATCCGTTATGCGGCTTCGGGATACAAGATCGGCACCGGGAAAGAAGCGCTGCAAATTGCAGCCGCGATATCACAACCCTAGAATGGATCGGAGTGAAGTGTAATGACGAAGTACATTGCGGCGGGATACGCCGTCGATTCGGCTCTTCCCGACATGACGCATGAGGATTTGACGAAATTGACGCATCTGAACGTGGCCTTCGGCCATGTCAAAAACGATGAGATCACGACCGAGCATCTGAAGAATGGCGAGGTTGTCCGGAACATCAAACGGGATCACCCCGATCTTACGGTGCTGCTGTCCGTTGGCGGCTGGAGTGCGGGCGGTTTCTCGGAAGCCGCCTCAACTGAGGGGGGAAGGGAACGCATGGCCGCATCCGCCATACGGGTGCTGGAGGAATACCCTTTTGACGGGATCGATCTGGACTGGGAATATCCTTGCTACGGGGAGGCCGGCATAGCGTCAAGTCCGGACGATAAACGGAATTTTACCCTTCTGCTCAAGACGATCCGGGAGGCTCTTGATGCCAAGGGCTCGCAAGACGGGCGTCACTACCTGCTTACGATAGCTGCGGGGGCCGACCAGTACTATGTAGACGGCACGGAGATGGCGGAGGTGCAGAAGTACCTGGATTTTGTCCAGTTGATGACCTATGACATGCGCGGCGGGTTTCAGATCCTGACCGGACATCATACGAATCTGTACACGCCCACCGGCGATCTGTTCCGAATCAGCACGGATGCTTCCGTGAACCTGTTCGTCCAAGCCGGCGTTCCGAAGGAGAAGATTGTCATCGGTGCCGCATTTTATTCGCGCGTATGGAATGAAGTGCCGGACCGGAACAACGGCCTTCACCAAATGGCCGGCAGCACGGGCGGTTATGGTCCGGCGTTCGCGGAGCTGGCTGCCGAGTACATCAACAAGAACGGCTACATCCGTTATTGGGATGAGGAGGCTTGTGCGCCGTATCTGTTTAACGGCTCCAGCCTGATTTCTTATGACGATGAGGAATCGATTCGGTGCAAATGCCAATACGTGAAGGAGCAAGGCTTGGCCGGGATCATGTTCTGGGAATACGGATGCGACCCGACCCGTCGCCTGCTGACGGCCATGCATCAAGGACTTCAGAGCATCCCGGCCGGGAAATAGAAGATGCCGCCGCTGCGCGACGGCTGGCTGATAACGCCTTAAAACATACGAAAACCTCCCTTGGACCCTAGGGCCCAAGGGAGGTTTTCATTTATCCGGCGAAACCGTTACCCGATGCACTCATCGTCGTCATCGTCCGTGGAATCGGCGGCGTTGGGACTGTGCATTTTGCGGTATTGGCCCGGCGTGTAACCCGTCTCTTTCTTGAATTTGCGGATGAAGTTCGGTGTATCCAGGTAACCGACCCGCGTAATGATATCCTTTAACGGGTCGGATGTGTGCAGCAGCTGCCGGATGACCTCGTCCATCCGCTTCTGCCAGATGTACTGGGTAAAGTTCATGCCGATCTTCTCTTTGAAGGAGCGGCTGAAATACGACGAGGAGATGGAGAACTTGGACGAAATCGTGCCGAGACTCAGGTCATAATCCGTGAAATTGCCATCGATGTAA
Organism: Paenibacillus sp. Y412MC10; assembly: GCF_000024685.1. NCBI lineage: Bacteria > Bacillati > Bacillota > Bacilli > Caryophanales > Paenibacillaceae > Paenibacillus > Paenibacillus sp. Y412MC10. The sequence goes on along the minus strand of NC_013406.1, from coordinate 6,787,928 downwards.
GCGACGATTTCGTCCATCAGGGAGCTTTCTTCCGTCTCGCTCTTCGCCTCGACATGGGCGCAGATTTCGGCGGCGAGGCCTGCCAGCTTCTTCTCCAAATCCTCCAGCGAGTCATAGGAAGTAACGCGCGGCAGCTGATTAACCACATGATGGATGCCCAGCTCCGAAGCCGTCTTCAGCATCGTGTTCAGGATATCAAAGCATATGCAGCGCAGCAGCGGTACGGACGGCATTTCCGCCTTCAGGTTATTCAATGCGGTGGATACCATCTGAACCGCCACGTCGTAGCTGCCCTGCTTCAAGCTTTGTACCAGTTTCAGCAGCACATCCTTAGGGACCCAGAAGGAGGAATCCTGCGCACCGGAGCCTGAAAGAGCGTTAAAGAAGGTGCTGCTCCCCTGTCCATGCAGCATGGATGCTTCCAGCGCGGTCGTTGCCTCGATGAAGGACTGATTCAGCTGTTCCGGATAGCTGTAGCGGTTGCCTACCCCGATCGCGGGAGATACGCCCGTGTGCTCGGCCGCGATCGATTGCAGCGCCAGGGCGATGGGCTCCATGCGTGCGTTAAGGCTCGCTTCATGGCCGGTTTCCGCATCGAATCCGACGATGAGGGCCAGCTGATCGGGCTGCGGCAGCTCCACGCCATAAGCATAGGCGGAAAAAGCGGTCAGCTCCACATCGTTCATCAGCTGCATGACAGGCCGCCGTTCCGGATTGTCGCCGATGGGAAGGGCATGCGACTCCCAGCCCATGGTCACGACAAAATAGTGGGATCGGCTGAAGCGGATGCCCAGCTTCTCCGTATACTCGGCGGGGAATTCCCCGGTGTGGCCGTGCTTCAGCAGCATGAGCAGTATATGATTTCGGGCATAGGGCTCTTGAAGGTCGACGCGCTGGCTGTAATCATGCAGCGTCTTCTTGATCCATTCCAGCTCGTTGCTGGGAGTGGACGGTTCGGGATCATTCTTCAAGCGAATGAACTCCATCAAATCCGAAATCGGATGGTATTGCCTGCGAGCCAGCATGATCGCCAGAATGGTGCCCATCATCACCACGAAGGAGAATACCAGAACGATAAAAGTGCGGATATGCACGATGCGGCCGAAAAATTGGTTGCTTGGCATCGCGGTGACATAAGTCCAGCCCGTGTCGGATTTGACGGATACAACCGAATGGGGCTCTTGGTTCAACGAAAGGCTGTGCGTTCCCGGCTCAAGCGAGAACAGCGCGTTGACCTCCTGCTCGGTAATGGTCTCGCCTTTGTAATTGGCGGCCAGCACTTGTCCGTAATTATCGAAAATATAAGTCATCCCATGATAATCGCTGAGGATGGAGTCGATCAATCCCGTCAGATTCGATTCGTGGATGAAATACATGACGGTGCCGTGAGCCGGCGTATTGTTGGGTGCGATCGGCACAAGGTATGCCAGCATGGAATTCTGGGTTTTGGTCCCTTGCACGACTTGTTCCGCCGGACGCATGGTCGGGATTTGGACGGAGTTTAAATCCCGGACCATCTCCGTTTCGTTCCAGCTGTTGAATTTGTAGCGGTCGGTAAATACGTTTAGGTTCTCGAAGCCCTGGGACGAGTAAATGCTGTTATCTCCGCGGAAGAAGAGGAACAGTTCATCGATGATGGAGCTAGTGGCTTTGTATTTGACCAAGGCCCCGATGGATTCCCGGCTGTAGTACGGATGGTGGGTCCAATAGCGGGTCAGTTGCTCGTCGTAGGCAATTCGAAACGCGATGTCCTGCAGTTCCTTCATGCGCTCATCGATGACGGTTTTGGCCTGGGTCAGCTGATTGACGTTGGTCTGCTCGATCTCGGAACGGAGCGTATCCACGGCATTGTGGTAAATGATGATGGTTAATATAACAAGAGGTATCAGGAAAATGGATATGTAGGACAGTGTGTATTTAAGCAGAAGCTTGGACTTGAAGTGATTCCATTTCATATCTGCAACCTCCCGGTATTTTAAGATTATGGAATGATAAGTTTACAGCAGAGCTGAACCATTCGATAATCGCAAGAAAATCTCCTCTGGGCATAAGTCTATCATCTGCGAAGGTACGTCGATAGACGTTTGACCTTTTGCGCCGTCTGATAGCGCTATCATAAATAAAGGCAAGGCTATGGCTTTCATGATTAGCCGCCGGATGTTCCTAATGAAAATACTAGGAGAACTTGACTAATAAATCAATGGATCATGACTAAAATTAATTGGAGACATGCAAAATTTCAAAATCGCAATGTAAATAACGAAGGTAATGGGTACTTATAGGCCGTTGCCGGGCTTCTATGGACGCGCATGTCTTATCATTGCCTACGTTGCTTGAAAAAACCGGAGCCGCTGCGGCTCCGGTTGATTTGGACTAGGCTGATCAGGCAGGTATTAAGGCTTGGCGACAAGCGTTGGGGCGACGCGATGCTTCGTTGCCTGCTCGTAGTCGTAGGCCATGCCGAGCAAGTCGGCTTCGCTCCACATTTTGCCGACAAAGGCGATGGAGAACGGAGAACCGCTCTTATAATATCCAGCCGGCACCGTGACGAGAGGAACGCCCGCGATGTTGATCTCGGGAACGGTAGTGTCGGCGATTTTGTCCTCGCTGTGAAGCAGCGGCGTTTCCTTATACATCTGAGGGAAGACGAGTGCATCCAGCTTGTGTTGATCCAGCACGTCGTTAAAAATATGGAGATACTTCGTTCTGATTTCCGTGAATTTCGAGAGATCAGGGACGGAGCCAGGATTTTTCAAGGCTTCCGGGTACCTGGCGAGCGCCGATGGGGTCTCGCCCGTCTTCACGATCAGTTCATCCACCGACTGAATGGCGGCATTCGGACCCAGGCGCTTCAGATACTGCTCCATATCGTACACGATCGATTCAATGCCGATGGAGCCTGACGACTTGGCGAATTCGGCGAATTCCGAATCGGCGAACGGATCGGTAACCACGATGGCTCCCTGACCCTCCAGTTCCTTCACGGCCCGGTCATATAGTTTCTGGGTCTCCGCCGTCAGCTCTTCGCCAAGCCACCCCGGGCCATAGAGACCGATGCGTTTGTTCTTGAGGGCCAACGGATTCAGCTTGGAGGTGTAGCCTTTCTTGGGAATGTTGCCGATCGATGCAACGGTCTTGGCATCCTCGGCCGTGTAGCCTGCGATGACGTCCAGCATGACGGCGGCGTCGTGAACCGTACGGGCATGCGGGCCGACAACGTCTCTGGTGCTTCCGGCGAGAGGCACGACCCCGGCATTCGGCACCAATCCGAAGGTTGGCTTGATGCCGACCAGCGCTTGGGCAGCCGCCGGATTCTGGATCGATCCGCCGGTTTCTTCGGCAATGCCGAGCACGGCAAAGTTGCCTGATATGGACATCGCCGTTCCGGAGCTGCTGGCGCCCGGGACCAGCTTCCGGTCGATGGCGTTATAGGTGTCGCCGGCCCAGCTGGAGCTGGCGCGCGTACCGTCGGAGCTGAATGCCGGGATATTGGTCTTGCCCAGTATAATGGCGCCGGCCGCCTTCAAGCGGGCAACGACGGGGGCGTCCTTCTCCGGAATCAGCTCGATTCCGCCGAGCTCTTTGCTGAGCGGGCCCCAGCCGAAGGTGGACGGGAAGCCGGCGACGTCGACGGCTTCCTTGATGACAATCGGCACACCTGCAAGGGGGCCGAGCTTCTCGCCGGCCGCCCGGCGCCGGTCAGCCTCGCGGGCTTCCTGAAGCGCGCCCGCATTCATCATGGTAAACGCATTGTAATTGGATTCATAGATGCCGATCCGGTCGAGGTAGGCCTTCACAACCTCTTCGGTTTTGAACGTTCCTTCCGCGTAACCCTTCTCAAGCTCCTTCAATGTAATTTCCTCATAGGGAAACCGTTCAGCTGCCGCAGCGGTTATGCTGTTCATGGCCAATCCAAGCAGGAGTGCCATGGACAACACGCGTTTGAATATCTTGGTTTGTTTTTTCATCATTCATCATTTCCCCCATTCGTCGTTTTTTCGCATCTCCCATGCGATCTTAGAGACTATCAAGGAACTGAACTGCAAGAATGTAAGTATTAATAACATGAATATGACAATCTCTAAGTGATTTAGAACATTTCACCTCCTGATTCATAACATTTTAATGACGAAGTGGTGTTGGATTCTTTGTTAATTAGTAAAGTTAATGGTTTTTTTTGAAGGTGTCAATCATTTTATGAGATTTCGATAAAAAATTATGTAAGATAATCTTACACAAAATAGAACCCGTGTTCACGACAACCTGCTTGCTTAGGCTGTCTAGTCACGGGTTCTTGAAGGTTCCGTCCAACTTCGGGGGAAACGGACGTGGAATTAGGTTGCGCTGCCCTCCGTTTGAGCGAGCTGCAGCTGCTTGCGATAGATGAATCTGGAGATCGAAACGCTGATTTCGTACAGCAGGAACAGCGGGACGATCACGATCAGATCGGACATGATATCCGGCGGCGTAATGGTCACGGCCACGATGCAGAGCAGGAAGTAGGCTGATTTGCGCATCTTGGCCAGCCGGTGCGGATTCACGATGCCGAGCTTCGTCAGAAAAACGACGATGGCGGGCATTTCGAACAGAAATCCGAACGGTACGGTCATATGAATCATGAACGTGAAGTATTTTTGCGCGGTATACATCGTTTGGAAGGCCCCTTCGGCCATGCGCTGCATGAACTGCAGCACCATCGGGAACAGCACGAAGTATCCGAAGCAGATGCCGGTAATGAATAACACGCTGATGACGGGAATGAGCAGCATGGCGGAGCGGTGGGTTCCGTCCGGCAGCGCCGGCTGCACGAACCGCCATATTTGGTAAGCGGCAATGGGAAGCGTGACGGTGACGGCCACCACGCCTGCAATGATCATATACACCCACATCACTTCGGAGGGACCGAGCAGAACGAGCTGCTCGTCCATCCCGCGTACCAGCCAGTGATAGATCTTCTCGACGTAGATGAAGGCGGCCACCATCGCGACCAGAAACGCAATCAACGTGCGGATCAGGCGCTTCCGCATTTCTTCCAGATGTTCGATCGCGCTTTGGTCGTTCGGATTAGCTGTGCTGCTTATCGACCGCTGCAGCAGTCTGCGGAGCATCGTCTTTTTTCCCATTCTCGTCGTCTCCGTTCATCAAGCCGCGGGTTGCGCCCTTAAATTCGCTTAAGGTTCGCCCGAAAGCGCGACCGAGCTCTGGAAGCTTGGAGGGACCGAATATGATGAGTGCGATAATCAAAATAAGAATTAAACCACCGATTCCAATGTTGCCAAACGGCATGATCCTCGCTCCTTTCGATTGGTATTATTCCAGTTTGAAGCCGCTAATCGCCACGACCGCGCAGCGTGCCATCTTTTCGCCGGAGCGGTGAGGCCATGTACTGGTTGGTTTGCTGAGGTCTTCCGTATTCTCGCCCGGGTGTTGAACGGACAGGAAGAGCGTCTGCTCGTCGGGAGTGAAGAAAGGACCTGTAAGCTCGGACTCTACCGGTCCGGAAGCGAATTGCAGCGCAACTCCTTGTTCCGGCCCGCTGGTTGGAATCACGAACAGTCCGTTGTTCATAAAGGATTTATGAACGCCTTTGTTCTGGCTGCTGCTGGAGATGTCCGTCACGACCCACAGGTCGCCGTTCGAGTCGAACGCCAGGTTGTCCGGCGAGCTGAAGCCGGATTGGCGTCCGCCGGCAGCAAAGATCTCAAAGTCGAACTCCATGGCGGCCAGATCGTTGCCCGCTTCAAAGATACGCGTGATATGACCGTGGATGTTGCCGTGATTGTCGTTGTTCGTATGGCAGACAAACACGGTGTTGTCGAACGGCGAGATTTCGATGTCTTCCGGACGGTCCGTCGGCGTTCCGCCGACAAGACGGGCAGCTTCCTGACAGTAAGTCACCACATCGCCTTGGGACTTGAATTTGGCCTTGAGCTCTTTATCTTCTGCAGTGGCCTTGGCTACGGCTTCAAGGGTGACCGGCTGCCACTTACCCGATTTCAGGTTGGCAACGTACAGGGTTCCGTCTTCCAGAAGCGCAGAGTTGGCGCGCCCTTTGCTCTTATCGTATTTGTGCTTGCTGATGAATTTATAGACGCAGGCATCCTTCTTGTCGTCGCCCATATAGACAACGACCCGGCCGTCTGCGGCAAGGCCCATGGCGGTGTTCTCATGATTGAATCTGCCGAGGGCGGTGTGCTTCTTCAAGAAGGATTTATCGAACGGGTCCACCTCGACGACCCAGCCGTAGTGCGTATCCGGCAGGTTCGAGACTGCCGCCGTGTCTTCGAAATTCTCTTCGCAGGACAAAACCGTGTTCCACAGCGTTACGCCGCCGGAGCAGTTGGCAAACGTGCCGGTCGCCGTCGTGGCGCCTTTCAGGGCAGGGATGCCCTTGGCCGGACCGGTGATGTCGAATTTGCTGAAGCCGTTGATGCGGCGGGCATGGGTGGAGGTGGTGTCCATTTTCCATACGCCCTTCTCGTCGCGGTATACCTCAATGACCGACATGCCTTGGTAATACAGGTTTTTATGGATTTGATCCGCCGTCATTTTCCCGTCCTTCACAGGTCCGATCGAGAAGATGGTGGAATACTCATGATTGTTGACCAGGAGGCCGCGGACATTGGAGCCCTTGAGCGGGAAAAATGCGTTGTAATCGCAGCCGGAGCCGAATTTTTCGCCAGCCGGATTGATTACGTCGTCGAATGCCGCAATGACATCATATTTAAAATTTTTAGGCAGGACGAGCTGGTCTGCTTTGGTTGGTTCGATTGGCTCGAAGTAGCCGCTGACCCGATTCGTTTTGAATCCGAACAGATGATTTGCGGTTCCGGACATGGCGGAGGCCTTTCCTTCCAATACGCCTAAGCCAGCGGAAGCGGCTGCCAATGCGGTTGCGCCCGTACCCAGATAAGACAGAAACGTTTTGCGATCCATCGTTTTATTCAAGCTTATCCACCCCTAATGTATAAATTGCCATCAGGACAAGTTTATAGGGGAAATGTTATGGGAATATCATCGGTGAATGGTGGAAATGTAAAAATGAAGTAAATTAGGGGAGGCTATCGCCGCCCCCGAACATTTTTGGATTTGCGGGATCTGGGGATCGTTTCAGGGGGAGTTTTGTGGATCCAGCGGATGAAGGACTGCATGGCCGGATCCTGTTTGAGTGCCGCCAGGGTCGTTAAGCCTTGATCGACGAGCTGTTTATTGGTATAGAGATGATGGATTTGCTTGTGGCATGGAATGCACAACAGGGCGGTGGGAAGGCGAGCGCCGCCATATTCCCGGGGAGTCAGATGGTGAACGGTGGTTTCCACTCCGGTCCTGCCGCAGCAAGCGCACCGATTTTCTGTATCGTCCAGAGGAGCACCTCCTTCATGGTTGCGGGATCGAAGCTAAATCCGCTTTATTGGTTTGCCTCAAATGGGGGTGCGTTTATACCGCTGACGCATCTGATCGGCCATAATGCGGATATCCTCGGCCCCAGGCATCGTAAACCTGGAAGCCGCTTCGGCCAAATCCTTGCCTGCCTGCCATCCTCGAATGACCCCTTTAACGGCTGCGGTGAATTGACGCACCGCGTCGAAGCCGATGCCGATGTTGGTCAGTTCCTCGAGGCTCGCGGTGCTGTCAGCTTCTACTAGAGGATAATGCTTGGGATCGGCTCCCTCAGCTGCGATATCATAGAAGGAACGAACCAGCCGGGCGCGTTCGCTGCCCGAACCTTCGGCAATGATAAAAGCCTGGATAATGAAGGCTCTCCGCTGCCGCCGCTGGGCAATGCCGCAAAATTTGAGGCCGCCGATGCTGAGATCAAACGTACCGGGGCAGAAAGCGCCGGCAATTTCGCCGGTATCGACGTTTTGGCCCGTACCGCGGAGGGCTTCCCGGATCAGCTCCACCATAATTTCAAAGTCCTGATGGAAATCAGGCGCCGGTCCGGCGGAGGCAAAGGGGAGGATGAGGGAGAGGTTCACCACGCCCGCGTCCAAGGGTACCGCGGCACCGCCCGAATGGCGAACGGCAGTGTCATAGCCGAGGTAACGAAGGTGGGCCTCCCCTTGCAGCGCCTGGGGCAGGCGGCTGTCGCGCACGCCCATGACAAAGGCGCGCGGATGCCGCCACAGATGGCAGATTGCGGGCCCGCCTTCTCCGGTCAGCCTGCATAAAAGCTCGTCCAGCGCAAAATGATACAGCACGTCCTGATGCGCTAAATTATCGGTCCGGTCAAGCAGCAGGACGGGTTGGTCTTCTGGTAGTATCAGCGGAATGTTCACGCTTGTTGCGCCTCCTTAATAGGGAAAGGGTAAAGTAAAGCCCGATCAAATCTTGTTCCATGAACAGCATACCATAAATTCATGTTCTTCCTGATATCGCAAGAAAAACTTCATCTAACTGCGGTCTGTCATCTGCGAATGTACGTCGATCGACGTTTTTGTTTAGATATCAGAGCGTATAAACTTCAAAAGCATGTTCTTCCTGATATCGCAAGAAAAACTTCATCTAACCGCGGTCTGTCATCTGCGAATGTACGTCGATCAACGTTTTTGTTTAGATATCAGAGAGTATAAACTTCGAAGCATGTTCTTCCTGATATCGCAAGAAAAACTTCCTTTAAATGCGGTCTGTCATCTGCGAATGTACGTCGATCGACGTTTTTGTTTAGATATCAGAGCGTATAAACTTCAAAAGCATGTTCTTCCTGATATCGCAAGAAAAACTTCATCTAACTGCGGTCTGTCATCTGCGAATGTACGTCGATCGACGTTTTTGTTATAATCCGAGTAAGCTTATTGTCTTTATGAGTCATATGGTATAACGGAGAATGACTTCACTTCATATATAAAAGGAGAAGATCAACATCATGGAGATCTATAATAGTGTGGTTGATATGATCGGCCAGACGCCAATGGTGAAACTTCGGCGGCTAGTGCCAGAAGGATCAGCCGACGTCTATGTAAAGCTTGAGAGATTCAATCCTTCCGGCAGCGTGAAGGACCGTGCGGCCTACAATCTGATTCATACCGCGGAGGAGCAGGGCCTGCTCCAACCGGGGGGCACCATTATCGAGCCGACGAGCGGGAATACCGGCATCGGCTTGGCGATGATTGCAGCCGCCAAGGGCTATCGGGCCATCTTGATTATGCCGGACAACATGTCCAAGGAACGGATTAATATCTTGAAGGCCTACGGTGCGGAGGTCGTGCTGACACCGAGCAGCGAACGCATGCCGGGCTCGATTGCCAAGGCGCTCGAGCTTAGGGAGCAGATTCCGGGCAGCTTCATTCCGCAGCAGTTCGAGAATGCGGCCAACCCGGACATTCACAGGGTGACGACAGCACCGGAAATAATGGAACAGATGGAAGGGCGGCTGGACGCCTTCGTGGCGACGGCGGGAACGGGCGGCACCGTAACCGGAACCGGGGAAGAGCTGAGGAAGTCTTTGCCGAACCTCCATATCGCGGTGGTCGAGCCGCAGGGCTCGCCTGTGCTCTCCGGCGGACAGCCGGGACCGCACAAGCTCGTGGGCACAAGCCCGGGCTTCGTACCAAAGATCCTGAATACAAGCGTATATGACGAGATTATCCAGATCGCCGACGAGGATGCATTGCAGACCGCTCGGAATTTGGCCCGCAAGGAAGGAATACTGGTAGGCCCATCCTCCGGCGCATCGGTATTCGCGGCCCTTCGCGTAGCGAAGCGGCTGGGGGAAGGGAAGCGGGTTGTCTGCATTGCCCCGGATACGGGAGAACGGTATCTCAGCATGGATATTTTCTAAGCGGGAAGGACCTCCGGTTAACCGGAGGTCCTTTCTTGGTGTTCTATGGAGGGCATCCGCTGCTTAAGCTCCTGCATGAGTTGTTCATGGCTCCTCACGACGACCACTTTGCCGGGATAATCCGCAAGCGTGTCCTGGATCTGATATCTGCCCTCCCGCTGATAGGAGGCGCTCCAATCGAACATTTTTTTGAGCATGTCCCAAGTAGGAGTATAGTGCGCTTGTTCAAGTCGCAGTCGTTGCTTGATGAACCTTGTGATGATCCGGTAGGTTATGGTGGAGTAGGACGGGTTCAGAAAAACGATGAGATCCGCATGGCGGAAGCTGGGGCTGACCCATTTCAGATGAGCGCCCTCGATGATCCAGCCATTCGTGTTCACGATGCTTAGCAATAGCGCGTCCCGATCCGCCTCACTCCTCCTGATATCGTCCGGCTGGGCCCGCTCCCATAAGACATTGTCGAGCTCGTAATAAGGGAGATTAAACTGGGCGGACAGCTTCCGGGCAAGCGTTGTCTTGCCGCTGCCGACGGAGCCGATAATATGGATCCGGTTCGGGATCTTAGTGTCCATAAGAGATCACCGCATTCATGAGAAATGGTAGTTAATCATTTCGGTACCGGAGCGGGGATGTCCTTGTTTCGTTAGTCGTAAAATTATAGTGCCTCCTGCGGCGTATCGCAAATCTGCTTGAAGAAGGCTGTGATTTGCTCGGCAATCCAGGAGGGTTGTTCCGCGGCAATGAAATGCCCACCCGCATTCAGGTCCTTCCAGCGGATCACATTCGGAAATATCCGCTCCACGAATGTCCGGGGCGGACGCTCATTCCGCTGAGCGGTTAAGGTGACTCCGTGCGGTACAGGCGAAAACTCTTCGGGCCCCGGCCATCTCGTATGCTTGCCTTCATAATAATAACGGTTCGAGGCATTGATGTTCTGGGTCAGCCAGTAAATGGAGACGTTGGCCATGAGCTGCTCCTTGCTGAAATGCTGCAAGACGTTATCATCCTCGGGAGAGGTCCAGTAGTGCCATTTTTCCAGAATGAACGCGGCCAGCGCTACGGGCGAATCATGCAAACCATAGGCCGCGGTCTGCGGACGTGTGCCCAGGATATGGGCGTAAGCGCCCTCCTCGCGTTCCCATTGCTTCTGATATTCGAGGAACGCGGTCTCCTCGTCGGACAGCGTGGAAGACGAATCCGCATAGGGACTTGGGTTCCCAGGCGAGGTGGTATGATAGCCGATGAACCGGTCGGGATGGTCAAGACACATAAGTCCGAGGATGCTGGCACCGATATCGTAGCCATGTGCGCCGAATCGTTCATAACCAAGCCCTGTCATTAATTTCATGAGCAGTTCCCCGGCCTGACGGTCCTCAAAGCCCGGACGCAGAGGAATGCCGGAGAACCCATGGCCCGGGATAGACGGTATGACAACGTCAAAGGAAATTTCCGCATGACCGCCGAATTGCCCAGGATTCATAAGATATGGGATAAGTTCCAGCATTTCATAGAAGGAGCTCGGCCAACCATGAGCAATGAGGAGCGGGACGGAGTGTTCGCCGCTGCCTTTGATATGTATAAAGTGAATATCGATTCCATCGATTTGGGCGATATAATTCGGATAAGCCTGAATGGAGCGCCGGAAGGCTCCCCAATCGAATTCATGCCTCCAGTAGGCGACCATGTCCTTCATGAAATCAAGGGGGATGCCATAATTCCAATTTCCGCCGGGGATTTCGTCAGGCCACCGGGTCATGTCCAGGCGCCGATATAAATCGTCGATGGCAGCGGACTCGATTTGAAAAGAAAACGGTTGGATATTCATTCGCTTCACCTCTTAGGAAGAATGGGAGTCTGGTATACTGATACCAGCAGACTTGCAGCAGAATAGATAAAAATGGAGCAGGGGTGCTTTCTTTTAATGTGATGACCATTAAAATATTATAAATGGTTAGCTAACCGATAAATACACTTTACTGGTTTGTTATAGGGAAATCAATAGGAGGTTTGTTTGTTGTGGGAAATGAATTTGAGCAGCTCGAAATCATCGCCGATTTTATCAACACCCATGATAAACGGATGCGGTATGAGGGGGACCCGGGTTTGGAGCTGCTTTCTACCGCGGACGATCTGCGTACATGGCTGTTAAAAAACGGCTTTATTCTGAAACGGGACACCATATCCGAAGAGGATCTGGCTTTGGCCCGCGATCTGCGTGGCGGCTTAAGGGCAGCCATTCCGAATAATATACATGACCATAAGGAAGCCGGCTTTCAAGCGTTAAACCGTGCAGCCGGCCGATTCCGGTTCGCCTATCGCTTCAGTGAAGCCTCTGACGCCATTGAGCCAGTGGATGCACAAGGAAGAGGGGGCTTGGCCCGGCTGCTGATTCTGGTATTCCGGCTTCGTGAGAACAACGTGTGGAACAGATTGAGAGTGTGCACAGCCGCGGATTGCCAGTGGGTATTCGTTGACCGCTCCAGGCCGGGAACGGGCAAGTGGTGCTCAATGAAGGCCTGCGGCAATCGGGCAAAAAATAAGACGTATCGGGAGCGGGCGAAGTCCATGGGATGAACTGCCTGCCATAGGAACGGGCTTGGATAAGGATCATCGCCCCTCCATCGACCAATCAAGCGTTTGTCTTGATCGGTCTTTTTTTCGTGGAGTCGAACGTTTTCAACAGGAATACACGGTCCAATAACGAAATGGTTGTTACTTATTATTTTTTTTATTGAAAAATGTGAAGCGTTTGTCGATTAGGGGAAACTCTATTCGTTGGTTAAACATAGGACGAAAAATTTAAGCGAAAGCAACGATAACCAGGAGGGGAAGAAACATGAGATTTATGATGATCGTGAAAGCAACCGAGGATTCCGAGGCCGGCGTGCTGCCAAGCGCAGAGCAATTGGATGCCATGATGAGGTACAACATGGAGCTGGCGAGGGCCGGCGTGCTGCTTGCTGCGGATGGGCTCCATCCAAGCTCGGGCGCCATCCGGATTTCTTATCCGGAGCCGGGAGGCAAGCCGAAAATCACCGATGGTCCCTTTACGGAAGCGAAGGAACTGATCGCGGGGTACACCTTGATCGAAGTGAAAACGAGGGAAGAGGCGATCGAGTGGGCCAAACGCATGCCCGATCCGCACGGCTTCGGCGCGGGGCAGATCGAGCTCCGTCAGGTATTCGAACCGACAGAGTTAACGCAGGACCCGGAAGCGCAGGCCAAACAATTTGAAATGCGCGAACACATCCAAAGGCAGAATACGTAATGTCGGCGGCCGATACCCATCGTACGATCGAGGCCATCTGGAGAATCGAATCTTCCAAAATCATTGCCTACCTGACCCGGATGGTCCGTGACATCGGCCTCGCCGAGGATCTGGCTCAGGATGCGCTCATTGCCGCGCTGGAACGGTGGCCGAATGACGGAATACCGGATAACCCCGGCGGATGGCTTATGACCGCGGCAAAGCGCAAAGCGCTGGACCTGCTGCGCCGGAATAAGGTGCGCGATCGGAAGTATGAGCTGTTGGGACGCGAAATGGATTCCCGAATGGATTCGGATATGGAGGTGCCGGAGGCGGGAGAAGTGAACGACGATCTTCTGCGGCTGATCTTTATGACCTGCCATCCGGTTCTGTCCCCCGAGGCGCGCGTAGCCCTGACGCTGCGTCTGCTCGGCGGATTGACGACATCGGAGATCGCCCGCGCTTATCTTGTGCCGGAACCGACGATCGCGCAGCGAATCGTTCGTGCCAAACGGACGCTGTCCGCGACCCGGGTTGCATTCGAGATTCCCCAGGGAACCGAACTGAAGCAGCGATTAGCATCAGTCCTCGAGGTCATCTACCTCATGTTTAATGAGGGATACGCCGCCTCATCGGGCAGCCAGTGGATTCGTCCGCTGCTGTGCCAGGAAGCGCTTCGGATCGGACGGGTGCTGGCGGAGATTGCGCCGACGGAGGCCGAGGTGCACGGATTGGTCGCGTTGATGGAATTTCAGTCCTCCCGGTTCAAGTCACGGGTCAATGCGCAGGGCGAGCCTGTGCTGCTCATGGACCAGAACCGGGCATTATGGGATTATTTATTGATCCGGCGCGGGTTTGCCGCTCTGGAGCGAATCGAGCGGTTGGGCGGAATGACCGGGCCTTACGCTATTCAGGCAGCCATCTCCGCATGCCATGCCGGAGCGCCGAGTGCCGCAGAGACCGACTGGATTCGGATCTCCGCGCTGTACGAGGCATTGGCGCAGGTTTCTCCCTCGCCGATCGTGGAATTGAACCGGGCCGTGGCCCTCTCCATGGCTTTCGGCCCGGAGATCGGGCTTGAGATCGTGGACGTTTTGCGAAGCGAGCCTGCCTTGAAGGGGTATCATCTTCTCCCGAGCGTGAGGGGTGACTTGCTCTTTAAGCTGGGTCGCCTGAACGAAGCCGGCGCGGAGTTCAAGCTGGCCGCATCGCTGACGGATAACCAGAGGGAGCGGGCGCTGCTCCTTGACCGAGCGGCAGAATGCCTGTCAGCAGGCTCTTAAGATGCGCTTCAGAAAAATTTTTAAAAAATTCCGAAAAAAATATGAAATTCATGTCGATTACGTCAAATCCCGTTCGTCATTTAGATATAAAACAAAAAAATCGAACCGAGAGGAAGATGAACATGCAAGCACAAATGGTACCTTTTATTATTTCCGAGGATGCAAGAGGCCAGGCCGAATTCTACATGCAGGCGATTGGCGGAGAGATCGGTTTATTGACTACATTCAAAGACATGCCGGGAATACCGGAAGCCCATCAGGATAAAGTCATGCATATGTCGTTAACGCTGGCCGGCGGCAATCAGCTGATTCTCTCCGACGCTTTTCAAGAAACCGGCAAGAGCACGAGCATGGGGCTGGCCATCACGTTCGATAACGAGGAAGAAGCCCGCGCAGCTTATCGCAATCTCAGCGACGGGGGGACCGAGAAGTATCCTTTTGCCCTGCAGCCTTGGGGAGCCTATTACGGCGAAGTGGTAGACCGGTACGGCATGACCTGGCAGATGGTTCATCGGGCTTGAGTACTAGAGCTCCCGGAAGCAGCAATCCGAAACGGAAATCCATATCCATTTGAAAAATACCATACTACGATACAGAAGGAGCCAATAAGATGAATCAAGAGGTAACGGATTACATGGCAGCCATCAGCGATACCTGGAAGGTCGAAGTCAGCGAGCGGCTTCGGGAGCTCGTGCACAATACGATCCCGGACGTCGCGGAACGGCTTCAATATAAAAAGCCGCATTTTCTGAAAAACGGAAAATACGCGGCGGTGATCAGCGTCGCCAAGAGCGCCGTGAGCTTTACGATTTTCAATGCGGAAGGGCTGGAATGGCCCGAGACGCTGTTCGAGGGGCCGCCTGAGCGGAAGACCATCAAAATATCGGCCGGGCAGCAGGTCGACTATGCAGCGCTGGCTTCCTTGCTGAAGCAGGCATCCGTAGGCCTGTAATCCATATGTAGTAGGGGTGCGACACGGGTAGTAACCGTACCGCAGGAGCGCCCCGGCATCTAAAGCCGCGATCCTAGGAGGATCGCGGTAAACGTCATTCTATTTCTTGGTGCCGTGCTGTTTGGTTGGCAGCTTGTCGCTTGGCGTTCCTTTGCCGTGATTCTCTTTGTTGCGACGGGCTTTCTCCGCGTTCTCATTCATTTTTTCCACGAAATCATGCGTGCTTTCCATAGGATATAGACTCCTTTCATATAGAATGTTGCTTGCCTGATCGTGCTTAATATAACCATTTCGTTGTGATCCTATTTGAAGATTTTGAAGACTCTGGAACGGGTAGGGATTGTGAGATTTTCGTATTGGGGGGATGAAGGATGTCCAGTAAACTCGTGTTGATCATGGTGGGAATGCTCGTTGTTCTGGGTATCGCCGGCTGCAGCGGAATTAACGAGGATACCGGATCCGCGGACCAACGACTGTATTCGGTCAAGAAACTGATGAAGCTGGACGCAGCGAAGGTAAAAGCCATTCAAGTCGTGTATGGGGATGGCACGCGGATGGTGCTCGACCAGGAACAGGACATTGAGCCGATCATGAAGCGGGTGGATACCCTTCAAGCCAAACGGATGGCGGGTAACGAGGAACCAGGGTTTCTGTTCTTTATGGATGTCGTGCAGGGCGAGCAGCAGATTCGCGTGGCGAGCGAGTTTGAGGTGGATGGGGAGTCGTATATATTGGCAGGCCCGGAGCTGCCCGAACTGAACGCGTACATGGTGGAGCTGGGACGCTCCCATAACCCCGAATTGCTGCCGGGATTAACGTTTAACGAATAACTTCCCCGTGGGGAGCTTTGCCGCGAATCCGTCAGCTTGCGGAATGGATGCCAAACGGTCAATTATACGCAAAAAAAAGATCCAGCCGGGCCAATGCCCGGGCTGCATCTTGTTCGCAGGGGTCTAAAGACAGCCTGAATCCGGCTGCCGGATCCAACGTCTCGCTTACTTCTTGTGACTGATCAGCAGCTCGTATTTGTTCAAGGATGCACCCAAAATATTCTCGTTGCGGCCCTGACCGTGGGATTGCCGGAACGATTCGCTGGAAGTCCAGCGCTTGAACGCTTCCTCGTCTTCCCATACCGTAGAGATCTTCAGTTCCTCGGCCTCTGCACCTTCCTTGGCTTCATGCCATACTTCCATCCGCACGAATCCTTCAATCTCCTGAACGCCCTTCGCTTCAGTGAAGCGCTGCGCGATTTCTTGTCCGAAGCCCGGTTTGACCTTGATCGAGTTTGTAACAACCAGCATATACGTGATCCTCCTTCGGTTTATGAACGGAATAATTCCCGACATGTCTTGTTCTTTCTTGTACGTCCATTATACATGAACGAAGGAACCGATTTCATCTCAGGGGACCGGGATAACCTGGCTTCATGCCCGAAGAGAAGGAAAGCTCAGTTCGCGGGGGGACCTTCAGCCGGGAGCTCTGCCGCAGGTACGGCGGAAGCCGGGGCCGCCGTTTTAAGTTGTGCCCTTCCGCTCCACGACCAGTAGGTGCCTATACGGAGCAGCCGTTCAACCGGTCCGCTGCGGAACCGTTTCAACCAGAGCAGGCTGGCCGTTGCCAGTACGGCATAGATGAGGATCGCCAGCAGCGCTCCTTGCAGCACGCCGAGTTTGCCGAACATGCCCAATCCGAATCCGTAAAATATCAACACGCATACAACGCTTTGGGTCAGATAGTTCGTTAACGACATTCGTCCCACCGCTTCAAACGCCCGAATCACCACCGATTGTTTGGACGAGAAGGCGTACAGGGAGGCGAACAGGTGCAGATACCCCAGCGCGAGCAGGGGGCCGCCGAGCATCATCAGGACGCCGCTCCAGTTGTTCGTGGATTCGAGCATAACGCCTGCGGTTTTCAGTCCAAGCCCGACCGGAATGAGCAGCGACCATCTTAAATACAGCTTGATCTCCATGGACGGATGGAGGAAGCGCCCGCGTTTCGCGGCGACCATGCCAAACAGGAACATCGGCGCGCTCATGAGAGGGGCAATCAGGATCACCAGCAGCATCAGCCAGTCCGGGAGGTCGATGGGCATTTCCTCGGTTGACCGGAAGTTTAGGATCTCGCTATACGTGCCGCTGCCGTAGACTTCGATGGACTGCTTCACATAGTTCTCCATGCGCTCCGCTTCGCCTGCCGCAGGCTCCATGGAGCCGTACCCCAAGACGGCCATCAGCGCGAGCAAGAGAATGCCCCAGATCAAAATCGTTTTGGCCTTCCGTTTCACAAACAGCACCAGGAAGAGGCCGATCCCCCCATAGAACAGCAGAATATCGCCTTCCCAGATGAATATGGAATGCAGCAGTCCGAGTACGATCAGAAGAACCGACCTGCGAAAGAAGCTGCGTCCGTATTTAAGCCCCTTGCCGATCAGGCTTTCCCGCATCTTGATTATGCTGTAGCCGAACAGGAACGTAAAGATAGGCATGAAGCTGCCCTCTACGAATACCTTGAGCATGTCATGGCTGATCAGGTCCAGCGTGGAAGGCTGGAAGAAATGCAGCTCGTCTTTGCCGAACATGCCGTACTGGAAAATAAGCATATTGGCCATCAGGATGCCGAGCAAGCTCAAGCCGCGAATCGCATCCACGGCGGTCGAACGTTTATTTGAATTCATGTCAATCACCTCTGACACCAAGTATAAAGCTCCAAACGAAATAACTCGGAAACGGCATCCTAACTTTTTCTTAACACTTCCAGCATTTGTTTAACTCCTGTTAAGGTTGCTGTGCTAGCATAAATGTCGGGTGAGGATAAAATGGATCAAACGCGAATTCTAATCGTAGACGACGAACCTTCCATTGTGAAAATGCTGCAGATGGTGCTGCGCAAGGAAGGCTTTAACCGAATATACACGGCTTCCAGCTGCAAGGAAGCGCTCAGCGAAATCGCTGCGCACGGAGCGGATATCGTGCTGCTGGATGTCATGCTGCCGGACGGCACGGGATTTGACCTCTGTCCGCAGATCCGTTCCTATGGCAGTCCGCACATCCTGTTCCTGACGGCCAAGGCGTCGGATCTGGATGTGCTGACCGGTTTTGCGATGGGCGGGGACGATTATGTCACCAAGCCCTTTAATCCGCTGGAGATCGCTGCAAGGATCAAGGCGCGTCTGCGCCGGGGCGGCTTTGGACCGGCTGCTGCGGCAGAGCAGCAGGCGATTCAGCGCGCATGGGATTTCGGCCGGTTCAAAGTCGACGAATCCGCAGGCGAACTGACGGTGCTGGGAGAGCCCGTGCCTTGTCCGGCGCAGGTCTTTCAGCTGCTGCTGTATTTTTGCAAGCATCCCGGGGTCGTATTCTCCAAGTCGCAGCTGTACGAAGCGGTGTGGGGCATCGACGGCATGGGCGAGGACAACACCGTCATGGTGCATATCCGCCGCATCCGCGAGCGCATCGAGGAGGATCCGAGCAACCCGCAGTATCTGCTGACGGTCCGGGGGCTTGGCTACAAGCTGATCAAGGAGAAAGCGCGATGAGGCTGCGCAGAAGGCTTGCCTTCCATTTTACATACCAATTAATTGCATTCTCGGCGTTTATGTTTTGCTTTCTAATCGTGCTCTTATTCTTCCTGATCAAACATATCAGCGACGATGAGATCAAGCGCAACTTTCCGACAGGCGTCTTGAACAGCATCGTGACCGAGACGGTGACGGAGAATGGCGAGGTGCAGCTGGAGGAATATTGGAAGCTTCTGCTCCAGGAGAAGGACATGTGGCTTCAGGTGGTGGATATGGAGGGAAACGTGATTCACTCCACGAACACGGCTTCGGATGTTCCGTTGGCGTACTCGGTGAGCACCTTGCTTGAGATCAAGGAGAAACGCCGCCTCGGCGAGTACACGATGGATTGGCAGATGGATCTGACCTATGAGGAGCCGCTATTGTTTCTGATCGGACGCATCGATGAGAGCTCGGATCATCTTCGGGAATGGGTTGCCCGTTTTCAGGACGGCGGAAAGGTGAGACCGGAGGATGAGGCCGAGTTGGGACGCGAATTGGCCGATCTAGGCGGTTATTTGCATGTGATTGATCGGGACGGACGCGTTGTCCAAGCGATTGGGACGGGTTCCGACAATAAGGCGAGCTACCACCCGCTGGAGATCATCACCATGCAGGAGCAGCCGGGCACGTATTCCACGCATATCGCGGTTTACCGCGATGCGGACAGCGGCAACACCTGGGTATATCACACGCCTCAGGACGGGGCGCTGGAGAAACGGCCAATGATGAACGAGCTGATCCGCGTGGCGCTCTGGACGATGATCTGCGTGCTTGTGCTGTCGCTTGGGGTGGCGATATGGCATGGATACCGGTACAGCCGTCCGCTGCTGCTGTTTACCGGATGGTTCGAGCGGATGGGCAGCGGAGCTTATGAGGAAGTGCTGACGCCGAAGGACCGGAAGCGGGTATTCCGCAAGAGTGGAAAGCTGCGCATGCGCTACAAGCTGTACAAGGAAGTCATCCATTCCTTTTATAAAATGGCGGAGCAGCTGGCTGAAACCGAACGGGAACGGGAGCGGCTCGATCGAAATCGGGAAGAATGGATGTCCGGGATATCGCATGACCTGCGCACGCCGTTATCCTCCATTCAGGGCTACGGTTATATGCTGGAGAGCGCGCCGCAGGATTGGAGCCAGGAAGAATTGCGGGAGATGGGAACCGTGATCCGGGAGAAAGGCGACTACATGCTGGAGCTGATCAATGACTTCTCGCTCGTCTTCCGTCTGAGAAGCGAAATCCGGCCGCAAGAGCTGATCCGGCTTGACCTGAATGAGCTGGTGCGCCGCTGCGTGCTGAAATACGTCAACGATGCCACGCTGGATGCCAACTTCAACTATATCGGCGGCGAGGAGGAGCTGCCCGTCGACGGCAATGCCAAGTGGCTGCAGCGGTTAATGGATAACCTGATCACGAATGCCGTGAAGCATAATCCGGATGGGGTAAATGTTGAGGTCCGGGTGGAAAGGCGTCCCCGCGGCGCGGCGATCGTGGTTGCGGACCAAGGCGTGGGGATGGATGAAGAGACCCGCTGCAATCTGTTCGAGCGTTACTACCGGGGAACGAATACCGAAGAGAGCATGGACGGCTCGGGACTCGGGATGAGCATTGCGAAAGCGATTGTCGAGGCGCATCGGGGCCGTGTAAGCGTATGGTCGGAGGTGGGCAGGGGAACCACCATTACCGTTCTTTTGCCTGAGGCTGCGGCGCAAGAAGATGAGGGGCCGAGTTCGCGCGGGTAGCGTAGCCTGGGGCTTGGATCCGCAGATTTCCAATCGCTTCAAAAATCCTGCAACTTTCCTATCCTGCTCCCGCCCCGGGTGCGCTATAATGGCTAGGCAACGATTATACTTCATGTCCGGAGGATATTATGGGTTCAACTTCGTTTCGGCAATTGACCGGCAATGCGCGGGGCTGTCTCGTCTACGAGCCGCTGTTTCTAATCCCTTACAGCATGTTCACGACGTACACCTCCATCTACATGTACCAACTGGGGGTAACCGAGACGGGGATCGGCTGGATTACCTCGATCGGTCTGCTTGTGCAGGTGCTGTCCTCGTTTCTCAGCGGGTATTTAACGGACCGTTTGGGCCGAAAAAAAGCGCTCCTTTACTTCGATGTGCTGAGCTGGAGCGTGGCCACGCTGCTCTGGGCAGTCTCCCAGAACTTCTGGTTTTTTGTGATCGCCGCCGTCATCAACGGCTTTCAAAAGGTGCCGCATACCGCCTTTTACTGTTTGCTGGTGGAGGATACGGCGCCGAAGGAGCGTACCTATGTCTTTACGCTGCTGCAGCTGATTAGCGTCGTCGGCGGATTGTTTGCACCGCTCGGCGGGCTGCTGGTGTATCATTTCTCGCTTGTGCCCGGGGTGCGCATCATGTTCGTCCTTGCCTGCATCCTGATGACGATCCAGTTCATCGGACGCCATTATGCGACAAGGGAGACGGAGATCGGATACCGCAAAATGAAGGAAACGAAGGCGATGGGCCTGCGGGAAGGGATGTCCGACTATGTCCAGGTGATGAAGAGCATGCTGGGAAACCCGCTGCTGCTGATGATCTTCGGCGTTTATATCCTGTTTAATTTTCAGATGACGGTGAAGACAACCTACGTCTCCATCTTCATGGTGGAATATTTGCATTTGGGCAGCGGCCTGATCTCCGTTTTTCCAGCCTTCTCCTCCGTCATTATGCTGATATTCATGCGGTGGATCATGCCCCGGATCGGGGAGCGGCACGTGCACCGGACGATGGTATGGGGCTTTGTCATCTCGGTATTGTCCAATGTCATGCTGGTGTTTGCACCGCAAGGAGATCTGCTGGTGCTGAGCCTGAGCACCGTCATTGCCGCATTCGGCACGATGATGACATATCCGTATCTGGAGACGGCGGTGGCCAATGCCATCGACGACGAGAACCGCGCCAAAATATTCGCGCTGCTCCAGGTGCTCATCCTCATCGTCATTTCGCCTTCCGGCATCATTGGCGGCTGGGCGTACGGCATCGATCCGAGAATACCGTTCCTGCTCGTGGCCGGCGCATTTGTCATCAGCATTCCGCTCATGCTGCTGTACAGCAACAAGGTAAAGGCCGCTCCCATCGAAGCGGGGGTTTAGCTTGGATAGGAGGGCCAAGCCCAAGACGGGCATGCGTCTTTAGCGATATATACGAAACGTAAAGAGTACGCACGAAGAGAGGCGCCCTAAGTCTTGGGGGTCTTTTTTTGTGCCACTTATTGCAATTTGGTTAGTGTTCACTTATGATATGAGCATGAAAAAGAAACCTCATTTCGACAGCAAGAAGAAGGAAATTTTGCAGGCAGCCATGAAGCTCTTTGCCGAGAAGGGCGTGGACGGCGTATCGGTGAAGGAGATCGGCGCGGCGGCAGGCGTGACGGATGCGGCGATTTATAAGCATTTTACGAATAAGGATGCCGTTGCCGCGGAGGCGTTCGACGAATATTGCGGCAGTTATACGCGCTTGGTGGATGAATATGCTACCCGGCCCGGCCCGTTCGCGGAGAGGCTATCGGCTCTCGTAAACCGAGTACTGGAATCGTATGACGAGGATAAATACGGCTTGCTGCTATTGTCTCAGCATCACGAGCTGTTTACCGAGGTAGTCAAGAGCAGGGGACGCCAACCGCTTGATGCTTTGGAGGAGCTGCTCGAGCAAGCGGTGCTGCAGCGGGATATTCCGCCGCAGAATACACGGTTAACGGCTATTCTGATCATCGGTGCATTCAGTCAGCTTGCGATATCCACGATGCAGGGGGAGCTGGAAGAACCGCTGTCTCCGCTGGCACCTGAAGTAACGGCGCATTTATTGGCATTAACCGGTTTGGAAAAAGGTCAGGCGTGACCTTTTCTTTTTGCCATCAGGTTAGTGAATGTTAACCAAATTATTAGGGGGAGGACGCATATGAAAAAGGTTTTAATCATCCAAGGCAATCCCATTGAAAACAGCTATGGCCGTCACCTGGCGGAGGCCTATGCAAGGGGGGCGGGCGAATCCGGAGCGGAGGTGCGGAAGCTGGTGCTTGCGGAGATGGAGTTTGACCTGAACCTGTCCGGCGGTTATAAGGGCAAGCAACCGCTCGAACCCGATCTGCAAGAAGCACAGGAGCTGATTGCCTGGGCGGACCATCTGGTGTTTGTGTACCCGAATTGGTGGGGCGGCATGCCGGCGCTGCTCAAAGGGTTCATCGACAGGGTTTTTCTGCCGGGATTCGCCTTTAAGTACCGCCGGAACTCGCCTTTGCCGGAGCAGCTGCTCAAAGGGAAGACGGCCCGTCTGATCGTCACGATGGATTCGCCGTACGTTTACTACCGGTTCTATCTCGGACAGCCGGGACATCAGATGATGAAGCATTCCATTCTGAAGTTCTGCGGCGTGGGTACCGTCCGTGCCACGAACATTACCCAGCTTCGCAAAATGCCCGAGACGGCAAGAAGCCAATGGCTCAGGCGCGTGCAGAGAATGGGACGGAAATTGGCTTGATCGGGTAGTAGGGGCGATGTGCAGTTCCTTCCAATGGCTTGACTTCTCGGGCAGGAGGATTATAATTCATACAACAAATGAAACGACCAAAGAATTGAATGGGTCATGTGTTCAAAATCAAATCTTGATGTATATGCCGGGGAATAGGGCCCAGGCGTTTCTACCAGGTTACCGTAAATGACTTGACTACATGAAGGTTGAGAATCCGCTCCCCAAGCCCGGCTTTGCATAAACATCGAAGCCGGGCTGCAAGATCGCCTGAAATGGGATCTAAGCACGTTTTAACGGATGGGGTGATGTGCAGACTATTAGCAATGCATGGCTGCCGCGCGGACTTCTCTTCCTCAATGGATATAGTTGCAGGCAACCCGGGCAGATACGCTGTCCGGGTTGTTTGGCGTGTTACGCAAGATCGATTTTGTGCTTTTACAGGTTCATTATAAGAAAAACGTCTACCGACGACCGCAGTAAGAAGAAGTTTTTATTGCGAGATTAGGAAGTCACAAGCTTCCGAGTTTATACTTTCTGATATCTAAAAAAAGGGGAGCGTGCAATCATCATGAGTTCAATCCAGAGACAGAAACGATACGAGGTCAGCCGGCAGCTGGGGAAGGTTGCTTTAGGACAAGAGCCAGCCGATCTGGTCATCAAAAACGGCACGCTGGTCAATGTGTTTACGGGCGAGCTTCAGGAACGGATAGACGTGGCGATGGCGTGCGGGCGCATCGCTTATATCGGCAGCGCCGATCATACGATCGGAGAGGGGACGCAGGTGATCGAAGCGAATGGGCGCTTCATCTCGCCGGGTCTGCTGGACGGCCATATGCATGTGGAGAGCACGATGCTGACCGTAACGGAGTTTGCCAAAGCGGCCATCGTTACGGGAACGACCGGGGTTTATATGGATCCCCATGAGATCGCCAACGTGTTCGGCATGGAGGGCGTGCGCTGGATGCACGAGGAAGGGCAGCAGCTGCCGATGAAGGTGTTCACCACCATTCCTTCCTGCGTACCGGCGACGTTCGATCTGGAGGATGCCGGGGCGCAGTTGGGCGTAGCCGATATCGAGGAAGGGCTGACCTGGCCCGGCGTCGCGGGGCTTGGCGAAGTGATGAACTTCCCGGGCGTCGTATACGGCGATCCGACCATGAGCGGAGAGATCGAAGCCACGCTGCGTGCGGGCAAGACGGTGACGGGGCATTTTCCGGCAGAGGACGACCGGATGCTACAAGCCTATCTGGCAACCGGCGTCAGCTCCGATCATGAGACCGTAACGAGAGAGCAGGCTTTGGAAAAGGTTCGCCTCGGTATGCATCTGATGATCCGCGAAGGTTCGGCTTGGCAGGATGTGAAGGAAGTGATTAAGGTGGTAACGGAGGACAAGGTACGTACCGACAATATCTCCTTGGTCACGGATGATGTGTATCCGCAGACGCTGCTGCGGCTCGGCCATATGAACCATGTGGTCCGCCGCGCCATGGAGGAGGGCGTGGACCCGGTTACGGCGATCCAGATGGGCACGATCAACGTGGCTCGATATTTCGGCATGGATATGGAGCTCGGCAGCATTTCACCAGGCAAAACGGCTGATATTTTGCTCATTGACGATCTGAAGAGCATGGTGCCTTCGGTGGTGATCACGGACGGCGAAGTGGTCGCGGAGAACGGCCGTCTCGTGAAGGCGTTCCCGGCGTATTCGTATCCGGAAAAGGCCTTTCAATCGGTTCGGCTGCAGCGTTCGCTTACCGCCGACGACTTTTTGCTGCGCAGCAAGTTCGATGCGGCGCGTACGGAAGTGAACGTGGTGCGCGTCATCGAGAACAGTGCCCGTACCGCCAAAATGACCGCGGTGCTCGCCGTGGAGCAGGGCGTCATCCAGCCGGACCTGGGCCAAGACGTGGTTCAGCTGGCATGCATCGAGCGCCACGGCGCAACCGGGCAAATCTCGCTCGGCTTTGCGAGCGGCTTCGCACTACAGTCCGGCGCGGTTGCTTCCACGGTGGCGCACGATAGCCACAACCTGCTTGTGATGGGCACGAACGCCGAGGATATGGCGCTTGCGGCGAACGAGCTGGCAGCATGCGGAGGCGGCATGATCGTGGTGCAGAACGGCCAGGTGCTGGCGAAGGTGGCGATGCCGATTGCGGGCTTGCTGGCGGACCGTCCAGTCGAGGTCGTGGCCGAGGAAGTCGCTGCCCTGGAGGAAGCGTGGAAACAGCTCGGCTGCTCCATCCATGCGCCGTTCATGACGTTCTCGCTCATTGCGCTTCCGGTCATTCCGGAGATCCGCATTACCAATCGCGGGATCGCGGACGTGACTGAATTCAAGCTCATCGAGACGGAGATCGGTCCGGTTCAATAAGGTGGCACATACATTAAAGCAGGTTGGCCTACATAGCTAACCTGCTTTTTTGGTGCGTAAATACTGGGCTTAGCCTGTGAGTGGATGCCGCAAGCCACGCTCCCATGGATAATCCTCACATAATCCATTACCTACTTAGTGATTTTCGTCACAAATTGATAACTTTTTCACCTATTTCGGCCATTATATTGTGATGTTTATCACAATCCTTTAGGACGCGGTCTGCGACAATACAAAAAGAATCAAATTTGAAGTGATCACGTGAGCTAAAGGAAGGGGTATCTTTTATGGATCCGGTTATGCTGGCGCGAATTCAATTCGCATCGACAACCATTTTTCACTTTATTTTCGTACCGTTATCCATCGGATTGGCGTTTCTGATCGCCATCATGGAGACGATGTATGTTGTCAAGGGCCAGGAAGTCTACAAGAAAATGGCCAAGTTCTGGGGAAAGCTGTTCCTGATCAACTTTGCAGTCGGGGTTGTGACAGGGATTCTGCAGG
Organism: Paenibacillus sp. Y412MC10; assembly: GCF_000024685.1. Lineage (NCBI taxonomy): Bacteria > Bacillati > Bacillota > Bacilli > Caryophanales > Paenibacillaceae > Paenibacillus > Paenibacillus sp. Y412MC10. Next base: position 6,761,741 of record NC_013406.1, on the reverse strand, counting down.
AATTCCAGTTCGGGATGAACTGGTCGGATTACTCGCGCTTTGTCGGGGACGTGTTCGGCGCACCGCTTGCGATCGAAGCCCTGCTGGCGTTTTTCCTTGAGTCGACGTTTATCGGGCTATGGATATTCGGGTGGGACCGGTTATCCAAGAAGGTCCATCTGCTCAGCATCTGGCTGGTGTCCTTCGGCACCCTGATGTCCGCCTTCTGGATCCTGGCAGCGAACTCGTTCATGCAGCGTCCGGTCGGTTTTGAGATCAACAATGGACGGGCGGAGATGAACGATTTCTTCGCGCTGATCACGAACGGTCAGCTGCTGGTGGAATTTCCGCACACGATCTTCGGGGCACTGGCAACCGGGGCTTTCCTGGTAGCGGGGGTAAGCGCGTATAAACTGCTGAAGAAGCAGGATTTGGATTTCTTCAAAAAATCATTCCACATCGCCATCGTGGTGGGTCTCATCACCTCCATTCTGGTTGCGGTATTCGGCCACCAGCAGGCGCAGTATCTGGTGGATACGCAGCCGATGAAGATGGCCGCCGCCGAGAGCTTGTGGGAAACGAGCGACGATCCCGCGCCTTGGACGGTCATTGCGGCCATCGATCCGGATAAGCAGGAGAACACGATAGAATTCAAAATCCCGTATCTGCTCAGCTTCTTGTCCTACAGCAAATTTTCCGGCGAAGTCATCGGGATGAAGGAGCTGCAAGCCCAGTATGAGCAGGAATACGGCCCTGGAGACTATATTCCGCCGGTCCGCACCACCTTCTGGAGCTTCCGGATTATGGTGGCCGCCGGCAGCGTCATGATCCTCATGGGATTGTACGGAGCGTGGCTGATGCTGCGCAAAAAAGTCGAGAAGGCCGGCAAATGGTTCCTCAGACTGATGCTGTTTGGCATTTCCCTGCCGTTCATCGCCAACACGTCGGGATGGATCATGACGGAGATCGGCCGCCAGCCTTGGACGGTATTCGGGCTGATCACCACGGAGAACAGCGTTTCGCCGAACGTAAGCGCAGGCTCGATCCTGTTCTCGCTCATCATGTTTACCGCCATTTATGCGGTGCTGGCAGCCGTGATGGCCTATCTGTTCATCAAAGTCATTAAGAAAGGACCGTATGCGGCGGAGGAAGACGATCACCACGCAAGCGATCCGTTTAATAAGGAGGACTACAATGCTGTCTCTTAACGAACTGTGGTTTGTGCTCGTCGCCGTGTTGTTTATCGGGTTCTTCTTCTTGGAGGGCTTCGATTTCGGAGTCGGGATGTCCACGCAGCTGCTGGCCAAAAACGATACCCAGCGCCGGGTGCTGATCAACTCGATCGGCCCGTTCTGGGACGCCAACGAGGTCTGGCTGCTGACGGCGGGCGGCGCGATGTTCGCGGCCTTCCCGAACTGGTATGCCACGCTGTTCAGCGGGTTCTACATTCCGCTTGTCTTTCTTCTGCTGGCCTTGATCGGGCGCGGCGTGGCATTTGAATTCCGCGGCAAGGTGGGCGATGTCCGCTGGAAACGGGTATGGGACGGAGCAATCTTCACCGGAAGCGTGCTTCCGCCATTCCTGCTCGGCGTAGTGTTTGCCTGCCTGATCCAGGGGCTTCCGATTAACGAAGAGATGCAGCTGCATGCCGGATTCTTCGATGTCGTGAATCTCTATACCGTGGTCGGCGGGTTGACGATGGTGATGCTCTGCCTGCTGCATGGCTTGATGTTCACGACGCTGCGCACGCTGGGGGATCTCCAGGAACGGGCGCGCCGCATGGCCCGGAGACTCCTGATTCCTGTTGCGGCCCTGTTCGTGGCGTTCGGGGTGATGACGTATTTCATGACCGATATCTTCGAGAAGCGCGGCGTGGGGTTAACCGTCCTGCTGGTGCTGGCCCTGCTTGCATTCCTGCTGGGCGGATATTTCATGAACGTCAAGCGGGACGGCTGGGCTTTCGGGATGACCGGCGCGGTCATCGCACTCTTGGTAACGTCCGTGTTCGTGGGCTTGTTCCCGCGCGTGATGGTCAGCTCCATCAACGCTGCATTTGACCTGACCATTTATAATGCGGCCTCCGGACCGTATTCCCTCAAGATCATGACGATTGTGGCCGTATCGCTGCTGCCGTTTGTTTTGGGCTATCAAATTTGGAGTTACTTCGTTTTCCACAAACGGGTACATGAGAAGGAGCATCTGGAGTACTGATGGGAAAAGATCTGCTGGGATACAAAGGCGCCAAGACGGTATTCTTCCTTGTCGCCGCATGTACCCTGGCACAGAGCATGGCCATCCTTCTGCAAGCCAAATGGCTGGCGGAAGCCATTTCCGCCCTGTTTGCGGGATCAACGCTGCATGAGCAGGGGGAGACCATTGCCTTGTTCCTGCTTGCATTTCTGGCACGCCACGGGGTCTCGGTCGTGCAGCAAGGAATCGCGCAGCGCTTTGCCGAGGAGACGGGGACGAGCCTGAGAAAGCAGCTGCTGGAGGAGCTGTTTCGGAACGGGCCGTCCTTTGTCCGGTCGGAAGGAACAGGCAATGTGGTTACGCTTGTGCTGGAGGGCATCGGCAAGTTCCGCAAATATGCGGAGCTGACCATACCTCGCATGATGGGGGCGGGCATTACCCCGGCGCTGGTATGGCTGTACGTTTTCATGACGGACCGGATCTCGGGCATTATTCTGCTGGTGACCATGCCGATCCTGATCGTGTTTCTCATTCTCGTGGGACTTGCCGCGAGAAAGCAGACCGAGCGGCAGCTGGATTCCTACCGGATGCTGTCCAATCATTTCGTGGATTCGCTGAGAGGGCTGACCACCCTGAAGTTTCTGGGACAGAGCCGCAAGCACGGCGCGAGCATACAGCAGGTCAGCGAGGGGTATCGTGCAGCTACCATGCGGACGCTGCGCGTGGCGTTTCTGTCCTCTTTTGCGCTGGATTTCTTTACGATGCTGTCCGTGGCGTCGGTTGCGGTCAACCTGGGCCTGCGCCTCATTAACGGCAGCCTGGAGCTGCTGCCCGCGCTGCTCATCCTGATCCTCGCACCGGAGTATTTCCTGCCGGTGCGCATGGTCGGTGCGGACTTCCACGCCACGCTGGACGGCAAGCAGGCAGGGGAAGCGATGCAATCCATCATCCGGGAAGCCCGGAAGGGGCATTCGGACGGAAGCACGGGTCCTGTTGCTGCGGAGAGTTCGGTCAGCGGAACGGGTCTATTTGAGCCAACGGGCGTGCTTAAAACCCCGGCGGCAGAAACGATGAAACGGACCCCAACGGGCCTAACATTTAAAATTCAAAATAATTTCTCGGATCCCAGCCGCAGACCGCAGCCACCATTCCGATGGGAAAAGGGCAGCGTGCTGGAGCTCTCCGGCATCGGTCTCAGACACGAAGAACAAGGGCCGGCGTCATTGGAGGACGTCACCTTCCGAATACCGGGACAACGCAAGATCGGCATCGTCGGGGAGAGCGGAGCCGGCAAATCCACGCTGATCGAGCTGTTAGGCGGCTTCATGGCGCCAACATCCGGAGCGGTAGCGCTGAATGGCATGATGCTTGAAGAATCGAACCGACGCGAGTGGCGGTCGGAGGTCACCTATATGCCGCAGCAGCCGTATTTGTTCGGGGCAACCTTGGAGGAGAACGTGCGCTTTTACGCGCCGGAGGCGTCCAGGGCTCAAGTGGAGGCGGCGGTACAGGCGGCTGGTCTGTCGGAGCTGGTAAAAAGCTTGCCGGGCGGACTTGCGGAGATGATCGGCGGCGGCGGACGCGCTTTGAGCGGCGGCCAGGCACAACGCGTGGCTTTGGCCAGGGCGCTGCTCGGCGGCCGGCAGGTTCTGCTGCTGGATGAGCCGACGGCGCATCTGGATATTGAGACGGAATACGAGCTGAAGGAGACGATGCTGTCCCTTTTTCAAGACAAATGGGTATTTCTGGCGACGCACAGGCTTCACTGGATGCAGGATATGGATTATATCATCGTTCTGCACCAGGGGCGCGTTGCGGAAACGGGAACCCACGAGGAGCTTATGGCACGACAGGGCGTCTATTACGGACTGATGACATCGCAGATGGAGGGAGTACAATGAAGCAGGAATCGTGGTTTCGACCCTATGTAACGGCAAATTTCTGGCGCTTTTTGCTCATTGTCACGCTGGGCGTGCTCACCATTTTGTTTGCCGGGATGCTCATGTTCACATCCGGTTATTTGATCTCCAAATCCGCCCTGCGTCCGGAAAACATCCTGATGGTGTACGTGCCGACCGTAGGGGTTCGCACCTTCGGCATCGGACGGGCGGTGATCCATTACGTGGAGCGCCTGGTGGGGCATGATACGATTCTTCGCATCCTGTCCCGCATGAGGCTTCGGCTGTACCGCATTCTGGAACCGCAAGCCCTCCGTTTATCCTCCCGGTATCGCACCGGGGATCTGCTGGGCGTGCTGTCCGATGATATCGAGTATTTGCAGGACGTCTACATCCGGACGGTCTTTCCATCGATTGTTGCGCTTGTGTTATATGCCGGGGTCATTCTGGCCGTCGGCCAGTTTGATCCGGCATTCGCCCTTCTGCTCGCACTGTATATAGCGGTGCTGATTCTGGTGCTGCCGCTGATCTCGCTGCTGCTCACCAAACGGAAGAATCGGGAAGTGAAACAGGCCCGCAGCCACCTCTACCGGAAGCTGACCGACGCGGTGCTGGGCATTCATGAATGGTACGTCAGCGGCCGGCAGGCGGAATTCCTGACCGGTTATGAGGCGGATGAAGCCGAGGTGGACCGGACCGACCGCTCGCTTAAGCGCTGGTCGCGCTTGCGCGCCTTTATCGGTCAAGGCGTGGTTGCCGTGACGGTGGTCTCGGTGGTGTATTGGTCGGGACGGCAGTATGCGGACGGTGCCATCGACGTTACGCTGATCGCGGCTTTTGTGCTGGTTGTGTTCCCGTTAATGGATGCATTCCTGCCGGTGTCCGAAGCCGTTGAGCGGATTCCGCAGTACGGCCAATCGGTCGCAAGGCTCCGGGCGATTGAAAGCGCGGATGCCTCCGAAGGGCGGCAGGACCTGCCGCAGATGCTGGATAAGGCAGAGGTGGAATCCATCATAAGCCGCGGCGTTCATGTGAAGGCGGACGGCGTCAGCTTCCGCTATGATCAGGGGGCAGACGGCCCATCGAGGCTGGAACCATCCGGCGTGGACAGGGAGGCGTCTGTATTAACCGATGTGTCGCTGGATATTGCTCCCGGCGCCAAGGTAGCCGTCATCGGACGCTCCGGTGCCGGCAAATCGACCCTGCTGCAGCTGATCCAGGGCGTGTTGGCGCCATCGGGAGGAAGCCTTACCCTAGGCGGCGTGGAGTCTGCGCGTTTCGGCGATGAGATCTCTTCCGTCATTTCGGTATTGAACCAGAGTCCGCACTTGTTCGACACAACGCTTGCGAACAATATTCGGCTTGGATCCCCGGACGCCACGGAGGCTGAAATCCGGGACGCCGCCGCCATGGCACGGCTTGAACCGCTGGTAGCCTCCCTTCCGGCAGGACTTGGCACCCGCATGCAGGAAGCCGGGCAGCGTTTCTCCGGAGGAGAGCGCCAGCGCGTGGCTTTGGCCCGAATCCTGCTGCAGAGGACGCCCGTTGTCATTCTGGATGAGCCCACGGTCGGGCTGGATCCCAAGACCGAGCGGGAACTGCTGTCCACCATATTCGCCAGCCTGCAGGACCGCACCTTGATTTGGGTGACGCATCATCTGGTCGGCGTGGAGCGCATGGATGAGATCCTCTTCATGGAAGACGGTCGAATCGTTATGCGGGGCACCCATGATGAGCTGATGGAGCGATATCCGCGGTATCGGAACTTGTACCGTTTGGATCGTCCGGCGGTATAGACAGCTGAGGCGATTTACCAGCAGAAGAACCGGCCTTTCAGGAGGTTGGTTCTTCTTTTTGTTGCGTTCTTTTTTCTTATAAGTCCGATAAAAGATCGGAATCCACGCGGCTTCTGGAAAGATGTAACATTAGTCTTAAGCAGGATCAAGGGTTCATTACAACGTTAGGGGTGTGGTATAGGGTGGATTCGAAACGGTTGGTTAACGTATTTCGTCATTTTGCCGAGCGGGAATGTCCGGGTTCCAGCGTGTTCTATGAGTATTTGGCCCGGCATATTGCCGATGATGAAGAGGTGCTGCAGGTGGCTGCGTTGGTTCCGTCCGGCCAGCCCGTGCCCAATATGCTGTTCGGAGCGGTTCAATACTTGCTGCTTCAGGGCGAGGGTCCGGAGCTGAGGGCGTATTACCCCGGCCTTGCGTTGCACCCGAAGGAGATGGCCTCCTGTTATCCCCATTTCCGGGCATTCGTGCTGGAGCATGAAGCAGCCATTATCGGAATCCTGAAGCGCAAACGGGTACAGACGAACGAAGTCCGTCGCTGCGCGTACCTGTATCCGGTGTTCTGCTCCATTTATGACAAGGTCCGGAAGCCGCTTGCCCTGGTGGAGCTTGGAACGAGTGCCGGATTGCAGCTGCTGTGGGATCAATACAGTTATTCCTATGGAGACACGGCGAGTTACGGCCTTACGGAATCGAAGGTGCGCATTACATCGGAGATCAGGGGAGACCGCAAACCGTTCCTGCCGGCCACCAGTCCGCCGGTTGTTTACCGGATGGGGATCGATCTGCATGTGAATGACGTACGGAACTCGGAGCATTTCTTATGGCTGCGAGCTTTGATTTGGCCGGGCAATCACGATCGGGTGTCCATGCTGGAGCATGCGGCGGAGGCGTTGAAGCAGCAGTCAGACGTACGTTTCCGGGAGGGGGATGGGACGGTGCTGCTGCCTGACATCGTGAAGGAGATTCCGGAAGAGGCCGTGATCTGCGTGTTTCATACGCATGTGGCCAACCAGATTCCGGAGGCGTCCAAGCAAATATTGCTGCGGCATCTGAGCGAGATTGGAAGCAAGCGCGATATTGTGCACGTCTACAACAATATGCAGGATGAGGATCTGCATGCCGATTATATCCTCGGGGGCGTGCCGAGCAAGTTTACGGCGGCACGCACGGATGGGCATGCGCGCTGGTTCGAGTGGCTGTTATAAGGCAGGGAGATGATTGACTTAGCCTGAATAAGGACGGCGAACAGAACGGTGATGGCCGTTCGTTACGTCATTTGCCCGTAAACGACCGCGAGCCCGGAAGGCAGCCGGGCTGAGACTTAGAGAACAACAGCCGCAGCCTTCATCGCGTATATTTTTTTATTGGGCAAGTCTGTGTCATAATAGGAGAGATGGAATATAAAGCGCTTTATGCTATGCGATTGAACCCGAGGATCGGGCTCTTCCATGGTGGAAGGGCTCTCGTTCAGGGCATGGCAGCATTCAAGGAGACCAAAGGAGGAAGTTGGGATGGATTATCGTATTGAGAAGGATACCCTGGGTGAGATTAAAGTGCCTGCGGATAAGTTATGGGCAGCGCAGACACAGCGCAGTTCCGAGAATTTCCGGATAGGAACCGAAACGATGCCGAAGGAGATCATTCGGGCGTTCGCGATATTGAAGAAGAGCGCGGCCATCGTCAACGGCAAGCTCGGCAAGCTGGATGCAGATAAGGTGGATGCGATCACAACCGCGGCCGATGAGATCGTGGACGGCAAGTGGGATGAGCATTTTCCGCTGGTGGTTTGGCAGACCGGCAGCGGCACGCAGTCCAACATGAACGTGAACGAAGTCATTGCGAATCGGGCCAATCAGCTGCTCGAGCGAAAAGACAGCACGCTGCGCGTTCATCCCAACGATGACGTCAACAAATCCCAAAGCTCCAACGATACGTTTCCGACGGCGATGCACATGGCTGCGGTCGTGGCCATGGAAGATCAGGTGATGCCTGCGCTCCGCCGTTTGAAGAAAACGTTCGAGAAGAAAAGCGATGAATATAAGGACCTGATCAAAATCGGCCGTACGCACCTTCAGGATGCAACGCCGCTGACGCTCGGACAGGAAATCAGCGGCTGGCACCGGATGCTGGAGAAGTGCGAATTGATGCTGGCTTCGGCCGTAGAACCGCTGCGCGAGCTGGCTATTGGCGGCACCGCCGTGGGTACCGGCATTAACGCGCATCCGAAATTCGGAGAAATGACGGCGGCCGAAATCAGCCTGCAGATCGGAAAAAGCTACACGTCCGCCAGCAACAAGTTCCATTCGCTGACCAGCCATGACGAGATCGTATTTGCCCATGGGGCGCTGAAGGCGCTGGCTGCCGATCTGATGAAGATCGCCAACGATGTTCGCTGGCTGGCAAGCGGTCCCCGTTCCGGCATCGGTGAGCTCACGATCCCTGCCAACGAACCGGGAAGCTCCATCATGCCGGGGAAAGTAAATCCAACCCAGAGCGAAGCGCTGACGATGGTGGTCTGCCAAGTGATGGGCAACGATGCCACGATCGGTTTTGCGGCAAGCCAGGGCAATTTTGAGCTGAACGTCTTCAAGCCGGTCATCATTTATAATTTCTTGCAGTCCGTGCGTCTGCTGGCGGATGCCATGGATTCGTTCGACCAGAATTGCGCCATCGGCATCGAAGCCAATCTGGACGTGATCCGCGCGAACATGGAGCGGTCGCTAATGCTGGTGACGGCGCTGAATCCGCATATCGGATACGAGAATGCCGCCGCCATCGCGAAACGTGCGCATAAAGAAGGGACAACGCTTCGCGAAGCGGCGCTGGCAAGCGGTCTGCTTAGCGGAGAGGATTTTGACCGGATCGTCCGTCCGGAAGAAATGATACATCCGAAGGAATAGGGGAGTTTTCTTTTGAGCTTTATTTCTAGGCAGGTTTCCCGTTGAACCAAGGGCCCATTTCACCACGGTGAAGTGGGCTTTTGTTGATTAGAGCTTGTTACCCGCCGAGCCGAACGCATTCGATCATCGCAAGAAAAACATCACGGAAAGCCGCTCGTCTGCCGCGAAAGTGCTTCAATCGTTTATCTCCGGCTTCGCAGCGGTTATAATATGGTGACAGCATCTGACAATACTTCACAAACAAACGTAAGAAGGATGGATGATAATTTGAAGAAACATCAATGGATGGCTACGCTGCTCTCTCTGATATGCACCGGGCTCGGGATGTTTTATATCGGGACGCCGGGCATGATCATAGGCGGAATGCTGCTCATGGCGCTGCAGGGAGCGGCTTTGTTTATTTTTTTCATGACACTGGGATACTTGGGCTTGATTATCGGTCCGCTAGCAATTGGGATTCATATTATAGGTTTGATCATACCGGTCATCTACTTCAGCTACCGATCGCCAAGGAAACCGATGTTCGACGAGAAGCGGCGGCGTCAGCTCGCCTCCCCTTGGAAAATCGTCGTGCGGACGATCATCGGACTGGCCTTGTTCGCAGGGTCGATTTACGCCGGGTACACCTGGGGATCCGCCCCGTTCATGAAGACGGCTGCGGAGAAACGCGAGGTTCAGGAAGCGGCGGAGTCCTATCTGGAACAGAAGTACAACGAACCCTTTAAGGTCACGGACGTGGATTATACCTGGGCCATAGGCTCGTATCATCTTACGGCCCATCCGGAGCAGGCGCCAGAGCTTGAATTTACGCTGAGCAGCAATGAAGCCAGCCCTCCCGTCATATCGAATGATACCTACCTGAACCGGCTCTGGGGACAGCAGCTGAGGGACCGGCTGAAACCTCTGCTGGATGAGCTTTATCCGGGCCAGGCGTTTGGGGAGGCGTATGTGAACGCCGGTGCCGAAACACTAGAGCGTGATTATAGCCAACTGGCGAATAGCGCCGAGGGTGATGTCAGTCAGAACATCAGATTGATCGTATTCGCGGATTTGACGGCGGATAATCTGGCGCAGGAGAAGGAACGGGTGCTGGAGCTGATTCGGCGGCTGCCTTCGGTGACGGTGCCGGGGGAGACGGATCTTGCCATCGATTATTATGCTGCGGATTTGAAGACGGCGGAGAGCGTAAAGAAGGTGGAGCAGGATATCGATTATATGAAGGGGAAAACCAGTACTTACAGCTTCAGGGTGTTCGACATTTCGGACATTACGTCCGCGGAAGACATCGAGATCAGGGGGCTGGAATGAGGAATTTTGCAGGAGTATAAAATCGATTCTAGATTCAGAAGCCAGGCGGAGTGGATAACTCCGCCTGGCTTCTTGTTGATGAATCATGATCCAACAGGTGAAGGGAGCCTTCGTTAATGCAGGGACAGCTGGATGCTGCGTCCTTTCGGCGTCTTCGTCATGGTCAGCTTTAAGTTCAAGGCCTTGGCCATGTCGCGGACAGGGACGTAGAGGGTGTTCTTTATGAACAGGGGACCGTCGTACTTGCTCTTGTCCAGCTTGCAGTGGTCCGATTCTTCGGCACACAGCCTCGCCGGTTTATAAATGTCGATATCGTTCACGCTCATCTCTTGCGTAGCCCGCCGTACGATCGTATATCCCCAGCTGTCGTTTCCCCATACCGATACTGGGGGACCGCTTGCCGCTTTCAGGTCATATTGATGAAAGTTGTCCAGCTCCTCCTGCAGCGTATACGAGATTTCGTATCCCATTGCATCGGCTAAGGATTTGAGCGGAACGTACGCCTTGCCTTTGCGAACATGGACGTCCTTTATATGGGTGCCGCCGACGTTTACGTAATAGCCTTCCGCTTCGTTAGCGGCTGCTTGCTCGCCCTGCCAGATGAGGGAAGCGGCTAACAGGACGCTGGTCAGCGCGAAGAGCGATATCCTTCTGAATTTCTCGATCGTCATAACCTCCTTGCATATCGAATGGGTGTTAGGAAGCCGAATGGGGAGCCTATCTACTATATAGACTCTTTTTCCGATCCATTGGTTAGCCCGTTTTCGTAAGAAAATAAGGACAAGCCTGCGAATGTAAGCTCTTTAGGAACCTTGATTCAGGCTGGCCTGCAGCTGTCAGCAAGGAATCCAGCACCGCAATGATCCGGTATTGACGCCATTATGGGGAAGCCGATGGGGGAGGCAGATAGCATGCATGATAAAAGGACGGATCAAGCTGATGCGCTTGATCCGTCCTTTTATTGTGGGGCTGGCTTCTTATGTCATGGAGAAGCACCAATGCATAGGGTTGAACCGGCTTCGCATTACATGCTCACGGTATTCCTGGCATCCCGGTAACCCGACAACTTGTTAACGAAGAAGGTGATAAGGAACGAACAGAGCAGGCTGGCTGCCATCGAGATCAGGAAGCCCATCGTGTTATTCGATGTAATGGGCCCGATGAAGGAGGGCACATAGGCCGTCCCCCGGACCCCGAACAAACCGACGAGCATGCCGCCAAGTCCAGCCGAGGCAATCGCTCCGGCAAATACAAGCTTGTTCGAAAACATGAACGGATAGGCGGCTTCAACGAAGGTGCCAAACCCCATGTTGATGGCGAATCCGGGGGCTGCGACGGCGGCTTCTCCCTTATCCCGCGGAGCGATAATATTGGCTAGCGTGATGCCTGCGGATACCATCACCAAGCCGACCATATCGACCGCGCCGAGGAAGCTGTTGCTGGTTGTTTCCATCTCCAGCAGCACAATCGGCAGGATGGCCGCATGATAGACGCCGCCGATGATGGCAGGCCAGATCAGCAGGCCGGCAATCAATCCGGCCATGGCCGGGCTCCAGGAGACAAGGGTCTCGATCAGGAAGCGGATGCCTTGCCCTGCGCTCAGCGCAATCGGCGCAATGAGGAAGTAGACCAGCAAACCGGCAATCAGTCCCGACACGCCGCCGGCAACAATGTTGACCGTCGTAGCGGGGAAACGCCACTCCACGCATTGACGGAATATGTAATGGACGATAATGCCTGCGCCGATCCCGCCGATGATGCCGCCGATAATGCCTCCTTCGACGGACAGGACGCCTGCCACGATGCCCGCCACGATGGATACCTCGTCCAGCTCGGATACCTGTTTGGCTGCAATGACGGCAACGATGACCGGCAGCGCCTTGATCAGCAGGTCAAACACTTCGGTCAACGAAGATAACCCCGGGATTTTGCTGACCGCCAGGATCAGGGCCATGCCGATGAAACCGGGGAGGGACGCCATCATGATGCCCCGAATATTGATTCTTCGCCATGGAGACGAGCTGCCCGACACCGCATGGATATTGGCGGTCGCATTCCCGATGACCGGCCGGTACGTAAGCCGCCAATGCTTGCTGAGGGATGTGACAAAGGTGACCGCACGCGTTCTGTTGGTTGTTCCGGTTGTGCCCGAAGCCGCAATGACATGCGCGCCTTTGGTTTGGATGATGGCCATGGAGGTTCCGCCCGTACCGGTCACCGGCAGGCGGAATTTGGCAGCGGCCTCAATGGCATGCCGGTTGCTGCCCTCCGGGTCGGCGCTCATGACGATGATGCCGTCAATTTCGCCGAGTTCAATCTGCTCGGCAATCTCCCGGTCCAGCCGCTCGGCCGCCTGATTGATCTGCTGAAGGGTGCCTTCAGCGACAATGATGGGCTCTCCTTGGGAAGAGCTCCAGCTGTAAAGAGCCGCAGGCGTCGTATCCTTGGCTGCGTCCATGGAGACCTGGGCAGCGATAAACTGCAGGGCCCCGCAGGACAGGCCGGCGCTATCGAGCTGCATCAATATCTCATCCAGCAGCTTGCGCGGGTCTTTGCCGCCGAGATTGTACAGATTGCCGCCGCTGCTTCCGATGATGGCGATTTGACGATTCATGATTGCTGCCCCCAATACATTAGAAATTAGATAATTTCTATATTACAGCAGAGTTATAACTTGTTAAAGTGTTAAAATGCGATCCCGCCAAACCAAAAGCCGCCATGCATACCCGGTAAGGGCTGCATGGCGACTTGGTCATCCTGTTATCTATTCGTTGCTTTCGCTGGCCGCTGCAACGGCAGAGGCTTCTTCTGCCGCTTCTTCAGGCGTTTCTTTGACGATTTGCAGCTTCGTATAGCGGTGGGTCTTCTTCTCGATGACGGTGAACGTCAGGTCATTGTACCTCCACGTATCGCCTTTGGCGAGTTCGGAGTTATGACCGTACAGCCAGCCGCCGATCGTATCCAGGTCATCGGTGCTCAGGTCCGTATGAAGCAGGTCGTTGATCCGGTTAATGGATACCTTGCCGTCTGCGATGATGCGGTTCGGCTCAGGCTGGGTCAGCTCGCGTTCTTCATCCTCGTCGAATTCGTCGCGGATCTCGCCGACGATCTCCTCCAGAATATCCTCGATGGTGATCATCCCGGAAGTACCGCCGTATTCGTCGATCAGGATGGCCATATGTGTGCCTTCCTGCTGCATTTTCCGAAGCAGCTTCTTGATCGGAATCGCTTCGGATACCGTCATGGCCGGATGAATCAGCTTGGTCAAGTCGATATTGGAATTGTCATCGAACTCCAGGAAGAACTGTTTGGTGTTCACCATGCCGACGATCTGATCCTTGTCTCCGCGAACAACCGGGAACCGGGTGTACTGCTCGCGCTTGATAATCTGCAGGTTGGCGGCAAGCGGCTTGTCAACATACAGACAGATCATATCGGTACGGGGTACCATAATCTCTTTGGCAAGCATATCGTCAAAAGCAAAAATTCGGCTTACATAACCGTATTCGGCTTGGTTAATCTTTCCGCTCTCATAGCTGTCGCTCAGAATCATGCGGAGTTCTTCTTCCGAGTGAGCCTCTTCATGTTCGCTGGCAGGATGCATGCCGAACAGACGGACAATCTTGTTGGCCGATCCGTTCAAGAGCCAGATGAATGGATACATAATGCGGTTAAACCAGATAATCGGCGTCGCACACAGGAACGACACGGCTTCAGCCTTATTGATAGCGATCGTTTTCGGTGCAAGTTCGCCGATTACGACGTGAATGTAAGTCATGATAATAAATGCAAGCAAGAAAGAGATCAGCGAAGCGATCGCCGCAGGAATCGAAAGGCTGTCAAACACCGGGTGCAGAATCTTCTCGATGGTCGGTTCCCCGAGCCAACCGAGACCGAGCGCCGTGATGGTAATCCCGAGCTGACACGCGGACAGATATCCGTCGAGATTCGATGTTACCTTTTTGACGGCGAGAGCACCTTTGCGCCCTTCCATCACCAATTGGTCTACCCGGCTGGGACGAAGTCTTATGATAGCAAATTCCGTCATAACGAAAAAAGCGGTAGCTGCGATAAGCACAGCGACTAAGAATAAATTTAAGCCTATATTGTCGTCCAAACAAAACACATCCTTTTTTATCTGATCCGAATTAGTTTTTTAATAACCATCAATTACTATGCATGGCTGTCAACGTAATTCGACCGGAATTTTAAAGGTTCTAGCTTCATGTGCTTGAGGAGGAGAAACATATCGGTATCCGTGTTGCATGTAACGTTATGCAAGGAAAGCAGAGACACATGGCGTTGTGACTCCAGCATCAACCGAACGGGTTCCGGACTTTTAGGTACCGGCGTCGGCGCTGGCAGAGTGCCTTCAGAGGCTTCCATTCCCTGCGTCGCCGCAGCGGAATCGGTGATGTCCACCAGGGGAACATTACAAACGGAAGCAATCAGCAGTAAGCCAAGTGTGGAACATATAATTCTGTTTATCCTTCGTATGGGGTCCAAGTCGGATCGTCACTCCTACAATTCGTAATCGATTTGCTCTAAAAAATATATGGCTTAATTGTCAGCGTATGAATATGAAGTGATTTGAGTAGTTGTACGTAATTTCACCACGAACGCGGTCTTCAAAACAAGGTATATTGCTATTAATCATAAGAAAAAGTAAGCCACTATGTCAAATAACAGTCGCAATCGGCTATATAAATCCTTATATATCAAGGGTTTCGGATGATCGCCAGGCATACAAAAAAAGACAACCCTCCAAGATTTCCGGAGAGTTGTCCCATGCTGCAACGGACTATTTATGGTATGGCTGTTGTCTGATATAGCTGTCGGACAGATGAAGCAGCTTCAGCGCGCGTTCGAATTCTTCCTTGGTAGCCTGGGTCTTCTTCACGTCCGAATTTGGAAGCGGATGCTTGGTTCCGTCCTCAAAACCGATGCCTGGAATGTACAGGGTCGTATTGTTGATAAACGTGCCCGAAGGCAGGTAATACCGCTCCGGCAGCAAATTATTATCGGTGTGATTGAGCAGATCCTGGCCAAAGTGTAGCTGATGGTCCATCGATACGCCCAGCAGGTTGGCCACCGTCGGCAAGAGGTCGATTTGTCCGCCGACCTGCTCCTTCACTTCGGGCTGAATTCCCTCGCCATGGATGATAAGCGGAATGTTGATCATATCTCCGGAGGTATATTCGCGGCCGTAAATTTCGTGCATCAGCTCTTTATCCTTGTGGTCCAGGGAGTAAATCGGCAGTCCAAGATGATCGCCGTAGAGAACGATCAAGCTGTTATCCCATACGCCGTCTTTCTTCAGCTGCTCGATGAATTTGCCGAGTGCGTCATCGGCATAATTCTGGGAACGGATGTAGTCGCCGACAAAGGTGCCTTCATACCGCTCCGGCAGGGTCATCCGATATTTATCCTCAGGAATCGTGAACGGATGGTGAGCCGACATGGAAATGACCTGGGTATAGAAAGGTTTACCGGCATCGTTCATTTTCTTCAGCTCGGCGGCCGTTTTGGAGTACAGAGCGTCATCCGAAGCGCCGAAGAACAGCTTATCGTCTTCACCGAAGAACGCTTTATCGTAATAACGGTTGAAACCGAGCGCCTTGTACAGCTCCCCACGGTTCCAGAACTCCACGACGTTGGTGTGGAAGGTCGCCGTATCATATCCTTCCCCTTGCAGCAGTCTCGGCAGGCTTGGCAGAACCCTGTCCGCATAATGCTGCGTAGCCGCACCCCGCGGCGGAATGTAGAAGGAAGTATTCACAACAAACTCGGCATCCGAGGTATTGCCTTGACCGACATTCTGGTAGAAGTTCGGAAAGTAATTGCTCTCGCGGGCCAGCTTGTTGATGTTAGGCGTAATTTCCTTGCCGTCAATCGTGAGGTCGACCAAGAACTTCTGGAAGGACTCCATTTGGATGATGATCAGATTCTTGCCTTTGGCGACACCTGTAAGGAGAGCCTCCTTATCCGACGCTTCCAGGCCTTTCAATGCGTTGACTTTATCCTGGGTAATGGTTTTGGCATCCACGAGCTCTTTATTCTCCTGTTGGAAAATCGTGTAGGCCTCGTAGTTCAGAATCCCCATTTCCTGCGCCTTCACGATTTCGTTCATGCTTGCGCGGTTCGGCATGATCTGGAACAGGCACAGCATTAAAGAGACAACAAAAACAATCGGGATGATTTTGCGTTTTTCTTTTTTCGCATGCCGAATCTTCCAGTTCTTAACGCGGTCGCTGCGCCACAACAGAACGAACATCACGATGATATCCGTGAAGATCAGCAGATAGTAAGGGTCCATCAAGGAGAATACGCTGTTGCTTACCGCCGTTACCTGGTTCACCTGCTCTAACGCGTGATAGGTAACGATGACACCGTAATATTTATAATACATAATGGCTGCAAAGAAGATGGCGGTCAGCAGCAGATTAACGCTCATATAAGCCGTCAGCTTTCGCTTGGAAGCAAACCATTCGATCAAGCTGAACACAAGCCAGATAAAGGGAATTTCCGTAATCAGCGGTTTCCATGGCATGACATCATCAAAAATGACCGTCCAGGCCAGGTAGCTTTTGAGCAGCATAATAACAGAGAAAAATATAAATGGCTTCGTAATCGTTAACCGAAACCGCGAGGTGGAGAACACCTGTATCGCCTTCCTTTCAGGGCCGCCACAGACCTGTTCGCAAAACTTCGGCGGCTATTCGTTTTTTAAGAATACATAGACGTTATTCTTACTGTAGATTTACGTTCCGTATACCATTTATTTAACAAAACTAATGAACAGAATTTATTATGACCTCTTCGGAGGAGGTTGTCAAAGAGTTAAAGTAAGTCCCGAAATTTCCTATAACAACACAAAAAGACGACGAAAAAACCGGTCATCGCCGGTTTTGTCAGAGTTTTAGCAAATATTAATAAAGAAAGGACATGATCAGCGGTGCGGTTCCGAGGGTGAAGAGCGCGGCGACGATCATCGAAATGCTGGATATGGTTCCCGAGAGGGAACTGAATTCGAATGCTTTGGAGGTGCCGGTTCCGTGGGCGCTGGTCCCAAACAGAACCCCTCTCGCGATATCGCCCCGGATCCGGAAGATCCGCATGACGGCGGGTCCGATCATGGACCCGAGAATCCCGGTCATAATGACGAAGACGGCGGTCATGTTCGGCACGCCCCCGATCACCTCGGATACGTTCATGGCGATAGGCGTCGTGATGGAGCGCGGCACCAGGCTGGTAGCCAGAGAGCTGTTCAGGTGCATCCACTTTGCGAGAAACGCGGAAGATAACATCGCCAGCACCGATCCCGTCAGCACGCTGAGCATAATCTCGGCCGCGTGTTTCTTCAGGGTCTGGAAGTTCTTGTACAGCGGCACGGCAAAAGCGATCGTGGCCGGTCCGAGCAGCTTGCTGATCCACTGCGCACCTTCATTGTATGATTCATAGGATACGCCAGTTTGTGTCAATATCACAACAATCAGCACCGGCGTGATCAGGAGCGGCGATAAATAAACCTTCGGCAGGCGGCGATACAGCCTTTTGGCTCCCCCGTAAATCCCGATCGTTAACAGCAGGCCGAGGATGACGGTCAGCAGGATGTTCATGGCGTTTTACGCCCCTTTCTGGATGAGATGAAGCCGGCCGTCAGCCCAGAGCTTACCATCACGATGACGGTGCTGAACAAAACGACGGCCAGAATCTGGAGCCCTTCGGCCTCCAGCATCGGGAAATATTTCATGATCCCGACCGCGGCGGGGATAAAGAACAGCAGCAGTTCGGCGAGAAGCCAATTGGCGCCGAGCTCGATCCACTCCAGACGGAGGATCTTGGTTTCGAGAAGGATAAACACAACAACGATTCCGAGTATGCTGCCCGGAATTCCTATATTCAGCCAGGCGGCCAGTTGATCCATCCCTAAGGAAAGAAGCATGAATCCGGCCACTTGAAGCGTTCCTTTCAACATGTTGACCATGACCGGCCTCCTTATTTTCATTGGTATTGAAATTTTACAACGATAATTTTCATAGGTAAAATGCATATATCGAATGATAAGTATTCCATTTATCTATACATAGCCAAAATGAAGGGAGCAAGGGAATGGACATACGGCACCTGGAGTATTTTCTTGAGGTAGCGAGGAACCAGAGCTTCACCAAGGCCGCAGAGAAGCTGTACATTACGCAGCCGACGATCAGCAAAACGATTCGCAACATGGAGGACGAGTGGGGCGTTACCTTGTTCTATCGTCAGGGCAAACGGATTGAGCTGACCGACGCCGGCCAAATCATGTATCAGCAGGCCCAGCAGATGGTGG
Organism: Paenibacillus sp. Y412MC10; assembly: GCF_000024685.1. NCBI lineage: Bacteria > Bacillati > Bacillota > Bacilli > Caryophanales > Paenibacillaceae > Paenibacillus > Paenibacillus sp. Y412MC10. The sequence continues at coordinate 6,743,338 of NC_013406.1, read as the reverse complement.
AATCCTTCCAGCGGGTATCGGCCGAACTGGAAGATCTCATGAACCTGAAGCGCGGCCATCTGCGCATCGGGCTTCCGCCCATGGTGGGCTCAAGCTTTTTTCCCGAAGTAATCGGGCAGTTCCACCGGGAATATCCGAAGATTACCATTCAGCTGATCGAGGACGGCGCCAAGAAGGTGGAGGCGGACGTGGAGAGCGGCCAGACGGACATCGGCGTCGCCGTGCTGCCTGTCAATGAAGACGTATTCCACTATTATTCCTTCGTGAAAGAGAAGCTGAATCTGCTACTCCATCCATCCCATCGGTTGGCCGGAAGGGAGCATGTACACCTGAGTGAGCTTGCTGACGAGGCGTTTGTGTTGTTCCGGGAAGACTTTACGCTCCATGACCGGATTATCCGCGAATGCGTCAGCGCCGGCTTCGAGCCGCGGGTGGTCTATGAAAGCTCGCAGTGGGATCTCATCAGCGGCATGGTTGCCGCCAATCTGGGGATCGCGCTGCTTCCCGAAACGATATGCAAAGAGATCGATTCTTCGCGGGTGACGATATTGCCGCTGGACAATCCATCGATCCCGTGGCAGCTCGGGATGATCTGGAGGAAAGACCGCTACCTGTCCTTTGCCGTCAGGGAATGGATCAGCTTTACGCGTTCCCTGCTGGGCGAGCATGATTAAGTTTGTTATAAAATGAAGGGCATTTCATACATTTTCACGCCTTGGACATAATATCCATAGTAATAGAACCAATTTACAAGCCTTATATCCAAGGAGGAATGACAGTCGTGAGTGGCCAAGAGCATGATGGTAATAATGGAACGAACCAGGGACGGGAAGACTTTGCGCAGAACCGCGGCGAGACGGAGCGGGAGGATACGCTGACCAACCGGCAGGGACATCCTATTTCGGATAATCAGAATGTGAGAACGGTCGGGAATCGGGGGCCGATGACCCTGGAGAACTATCATTTTTTGGAGAAAATCACGCATTTTGACCGGGAGCGCATTCCGGAGCGCGTTGTGCATGCACGGGGTGCGGGAGCGCACGGTTACTTCGAAGCGTACGGGAAGGTGGGCGATGAGCCCGTTTCGAAGTATACCCGGGCCAAGCTGTTCCAGGTTGAAGGCAAGCGCACGCCGGTGTTTGTCCGGTTCTCAACCGTAATCCACGGTTCCGGCTCGCCTGAAACGCTTCGGGATCCGCGCGGGTTTGCCGTGAAATTCTACACCGAGGAGGGCAACTGGGATCTGGTCGGCAACAACCTGAAAATATTCTTTATCCGCGATCCGCTCAAATTTCCGGATATGGTCCACGCGTTCAAGCCGGATCCGGTATCCAATGTTCCGGGTCCTGTCGGCATGTTCGATTTCGTTTCCCGTTCCCCCGAAGCGACGCATATGATTACGTTTGTCTTTTCCCCTTGGGGCATCCCGGCCAACTACCGCCAAATGCAGGGCTCCGGTGTGAATACATACAAATGGGTCAATGCAGAAGGCACTGGCGTGCTGGTCAAATATCATTGGGAGCCGCTGAAACAGGGCATTAAGAATCTCACGCAGGAAGAGGCGAACAAGATTCAGGGCATGAATGACAGCCATGCGACGCAGGACCTGTACGAAGCCATTGAACGCGGGGATTTCCCGGAGTGGGAGCTGTGCGTGCAGATTATGAGCGACGACGAGCATCCCGAGCTGGAATTCGATCCGCTGGATCCGACGAAGCTGTGGCCGGAGGATCAATTCCCATTCCTTAAGGTAGGCAAAATGGTGCTGAACAAAAATCCGGAGAACTACTACAACGAAGTGGAGCAGGCGGCCTTCGGCACGGGCGTGCTGGTTGACGGGCTTGATTTCTCGGACGACAAGCTGCTGCAGGGGCGTACCTTCTCCTACTCGGATACCCAGCGGCACCGGGTGGGCACGAACTACCTGCAGCTGCCGATCAATGCGCCGAAGAAACGGGTTGCTACCAATCAGCGGGGCGGGCAGATGTCCTTTTTCGTGGATAAGGCGCCTGGCCAAAGCCCGCATGTCGATTACGAGCCGTCCATGACGGATGGGCTGGTGGAAGCATCGCAGACGGCGAAGCCGCATCAGCCGCATTACGATGCCAACCTCGTGCGGCAGAAGCTGGATCGCACGCTGGATTTCAAGCAGGCCGGGGATACGTACAGAGCGTTTGAGGATTGGGAGCGAAACGACCTGATCAACAACCTCGTGGGTGCGCTGATCCAATGCGATATACGGATTCAAGACAAGATGGTGGAATATTTCACGAATGCGGACGAGGACTATGGGCGCCGAGTGCGGGAAGGACTCGAGCAGGCAAGGAAGGGCTCGAACGAGACCGTCCGGGAGCAGGCCGTAGAGGATGCAAACCGTATGGGCCACGAGGCAGACCCTTATTGATGCTTTGCTGGCCTTAGAGACGCCGTCCCGCAAACGCGGACAGCACGGAATGGCGAAGCCGCCTGCACAAGAATGACGTGCAGGCGGCTTTCCCTTATAAGGTTGTAAAATATTTGCGGAATGTTAAGATGTTGCAAGGAAACCAAGCGATACATATCGAATCATCATAGAACCATGGGAAGAGGAGGCTTGCGTTATGGCAATACAAGCGGGAATCATCGGCTACGGCCTGTCCGGGTCGGTGTTTCATGCACCTATCCTTAGAAGCGTGCCGGATTACAGGGTGCACACGGTTGTATCATCGGATCCGGACAAGGTCCACCAGGATATGCCCGATACGGCCGTTGTCGACAGCGTGGATGAGCTCTTGTCCATTCCGGATATCGATGTTGTCATCATTACGAGTCCGAATGCAACGCATTATGAATATACCCGGTTAGCTATCGAGGCCGGAAAGCATGTGGTCGTCGAGAAGCCGTTTACCGTAACATCCGCCGAAGCGGACGAGCTGATTGATCTGGCCAAGCAGAAGGGCGTGCTGCTGACGGTGTACCACAACCGCCGCTGGGACAATGATTTTCTGACCGTCCGCAATCTGCTGGAGACGGGAGCCTTAGGCAAGCTTTCCATCTATCAGTCGCAGTTCAGCCGCTACCGTCCGGAAGTTCAGTCGGAGCGGTGGAGGGAGCAAGCGATTGCCGGATCCGGGATCTTGTATGACTTAGGTTCGCATTTGATCGATCAGGCGCTTTTCCTGTTCGGCCTGCCGGAGACGCTCTGGGCGGACTTGAGAACGGAGCGCAAAGGGTCCAAAGCCCATGATTATTTTCATTTGGTGCTGGGTTATAAGACGTTTCGCGTCATTCTGCATTCCGGTTCGCTGGTACGGCAGGCAGGGCCGAAATTCGAGCTGCATGGCGATAAGGGAAGCTTCCTGAAATATGGAATGGATCCGCAGGAAGGCCAGCTGAAGCAGGGCATGCATCCCGGAGACGCGGGCTGGGGCGAAGACCAGCCGGACCAATACGGGGAGTTAGCTACCGAGCTGAGCGGGTTGGCGGTGCAAGGGGAGATTGAGACGCTGCCGGGACGCTATCAAGCTTTTTACCAGGGATTGGCCGAAGCAATCCTTAAAGGCGGTTCGCTGCCTGTCCAGCCTGAAGAAGCCCGCAATGTCATTCGGATGATCGAATATGCGCTGCAGAGCCATCAGAAGGGCCGGTTGATCAAGATCACGTAAACATGCCGCCGCATCCGAAAAGAGGACTGTCCTGGATTGACACATAGTTTGCTCCGATTTGTGGGATATTAGGTGATACCACCCTTGGTACGTCTTTCATCAGGGGAGTCGATCCATATCACAACAATGAAGGAGAGAGAACGGATATGAAGAAACGTGGTATCCTTCGGCCGGCCCTTATGCTTCTTGTGAGCTTGGCGGTGATGCTGTCCATCTCCGGAGCAGCTTTGGCAGGCGGAAGCGGTCCGTTTCACTTTGGATTTAAGAAAAGCGTCAACGGCCAGCTGCCCTCGATCAATGAGGAGGGCTTCAAGGAGCTTCTGCAAAAATACGATGCCGTCTTCATGGGCGATGCCGAGCAGAAGGAGCTTTATCTTACGTTTGATAACGGGTATGAGAACGGGTATACCTCCCGTATTCTGGATACGCTTAAAGAAAAGAAGGTGCCTGCCACCTTTTTCGTGACCGGACATTATGTGAAGACACAGGAAGATCTGCTGAAACGGATGACGGCGGAAGGCCATATTATCGGCAACCATTCCTGGAATCATCCGGACGTGACCACAATCTCGGCAGAGAAGCTGACCGAGGAGCTGGAACGGGTGAAGAAGGAGGTTATGCGCATCACCGGCCAGCCGGACATGAAGTATTTGCGCACGCCCCGCGGCATCTTCGATGAGCGGTCCCTGGCGACCAGCAAGCAGCTGGGGTACACCAATGTCTTCTGGTCGCTCGCGTATATGGATTGGGACGTGAAGTCCCAGCGCGGCGCGCAGTATGCTTACGATAAAGTGACCGCGCAGCTCCACCCCGGCGCCGTAATCCTGCTGCACTCCATCTCCAAGGACAACACGGAGGCGCTGGGACGGATCATTGACGAAGCAAGGAACCGGGGCTACGAGTTCAAGAGCCTCGATCAGATGCAAAAGAAATCCCCGTAAGCATATGCCGCATATGCTTACAGCGTGCAGACGCCATCCTGCCAGGAGGCCGTCTGCACGCTTTTTTTGTTATCGAATGCCCGCGGATGCTTCGCATTCCGGAACGAATGTTTGGTATAATACCCTTCATATAGAACATGAACGAAGGAGACCATCATGCCTCATACTATCCAAATATCCGTCAGGCCGCTGGTGGAATATGTCTTTCGCAGCGGCAGCATTACCTCCGGTTTTCGCACGGCGACGTCCCTGACCGAGGGAACCCGTGCGCATCAACAGGTACAGCGCGATTATGGCGAGAACGATCAGAAGGAAGTTCAGCTTGAAGCGGAGATTCCTTACGAGGATCTGCTGTTTGTGGTGGAAGGTCGCTGCGACGGCCTGATTCAAGAGGACGAGCGGATCATGATCGACGAGATCAAGTCGACCTCCGGCGATTTGGGCGAGATTACGGAGCATACGTACCCGGTTCATTGGGCTCAGGCCAAAATGTATGCCTATATGTATGCGAAGTTGCATGAAATTCCGGCGATGGCCGTGAGACTGACCTACTTCCAGGTCCCGAGCGGAGAGCGGAAGCAGTTCGTGCAGGAATGGAGCTTCGCTCAGCTGGAATCCTTTGTGCTCGAGGTTGTGGCGGCCTACGCGCCTTACGCCAACCTGCTGCGGGAGCATGGCGAGCGGAGGGACCGGAGCATCCGCGAACTGAAGTTTCCTTTTCCCGCCTACCGCGAGGGACAGCGGAAGCTGGCCGGAGCCGTGTATAAAAGCATCGGGGAAGGACGAAGATTGTTTGCCAAAGCCCCTACGGGCATCGGCAAAACCATATCCACGCTGTTTCCTTCGGTCAAAGCGATCGGCGAGGGCCTGTTATCCCGGATTTTTTACCTGACGGCCAAGACGATTACCCGAACCACCGCGGAGGAAGCCATGGCGCGCATGGAGCGTCAAGGGCTCTGCATGCATACGGTTACGCTGACGGCGAAGGACAAGATCTGTTTCAGCGAAGCGGAAGGCTGCAGCCAGATGGGCTGCGCGTTCTCGGAGGGCTACTATGACCGGATTAATGACGCCATACTGGATTTGCTCTCGAATGAAACGTTGATCACGAGGCCCGTCGTTGAAGAGTATGCCCGCAAGCATACGGTATGCCCGTTTGAATTCTCGCTGGATGCCGCGTACGCCGCCGATGCCGTCATCTGCGATTACAACTACGTGTTCGACCCGCGCGTCTCCTTCAAGCGGATGCCGGAGGACGTGAAGAAGCGCAGCGTGCTGCTCATTGACGAGGCGCACAACCTGGTCGACCGGGCGCGGGGGATGTTCTCGGCCGAGCTGAATAAGTCCGCGTTCCTGGAGCTGCAAAGGGCGTACAAAGAGAGCAATCCCGGGCTTTACAACACGGCGAAGCGGGTGAATAACCGCTTTAAGGTGCTGCGCAAGGTCAGCGAGGAGGAAGAGCGGATCGTCGGGTCCCAGCAGCCGGAGATGATGGTCGAGCTGCTGGAGGATTTCTCGCTCCAGGCAGAGGCCGAACTGATGACCGGCAAGAGCGGGGATGAGGCCGATGCGCTTTTGGAATGTTATTTTGCCGTGCAGGGGTATCTGCGCATCTCCAAGCTGTATGACGACCGCTTTGTCACGTATGCGGAGATGAGCGGGAGCGAGGTGTTTCTCAAGCTGTTTTGCCTGGACCCCTCTTATTTGCTCCAGCAGGCGGGTAAAAACTACCGCTCTAGCGTATTTTTCTCGGCAACACTCATGCCGCTCGGATATTACCGCGACATGCTCGGAGCCGAGGAAGAGGATTACAGCCTCTCGATTCCCTCGCCCTTCTCTTCCGAGCAATTGGATGTTCGGATTATGCCGTTATCGACGAGATTCAAGGATCGGGAGCGCAATAGCGAGGCCATCGTTCGGATGCTGAGTGCACTGGTTCAGGAAAAACCGGCAAATACCCTGATCTTCCTGCCGTCCTATCCCTACATGCAGGATATTCATGAGGCGTTTGCCAGAATGAACCCGGAAGCCCGTACCTTGCTCCAGGGGCATGGAATGAGCGAGGAGGAGCGGGAGGCGTTCCTGAATGCATTCCAGGCGGATGCTGAAGATCCGCTGATCGGCTTTGCCGTGATGGGCGGTATTTTCTCCGAAGGCATCGATTTGAAGGGAGAACGGCTTTCGAGCGTCGTGGTCATCGGCGTAGGATTGCCGCAGCTTTCCTTCGAGAATGATATCATCAAGGATTATTTTGATCGTACCGGCAAGAGGGGATACGATTACGCCTACGTGTACCCCGGCATGAACAAAGTGCTGCAGGCCGGAGGGCGCTTGATCCGATCCGAGCAGGACAGCGGGACGCTGACGCTCGTCGATGACCGCTTTCTGAATCGACAGTACGGAATGCTGCTGCCGGAGGAGTGGAGGCATTACAGGCGCATCTAATTTTTTCATGGGATGTTGACACCTGGAAATACGACCCCTATAATACGGATATATTAATTAAGCTGAAGGAGGCTGATGTCAAATGGTTATGATGCATAGTGGATGGGTCGCATTGACGTTGGTCTCTTTGGACGGGAAATTCTAATGGTAACCGGGGTGTAAGGCATTGGGTTTAACATGTCTTCATCTCCGTACCTAAGAACCCGCAGGAGACCGTGCTTGGTATCCTGCGGGTTTTTTGTGTCTATGCAAGGCTCCGGTATGATCTTTGGCGGTTTGGCCGCCGAGGATCGATGCCTTCTTCCTGCATAGTTTCAGATCAGCCGCGGATACAAATCTGCGGTTTTTTTTGTGTTTGATCATTTGTTAACAACCAATCCAACAACGATAAGGGGATATCACGAATTTGACGAAACAAGACATGACAACGTTGCAAGCCTATGGATGGAATGAACATTGGCGTTTGATGGCCGCTCAGATCCCGAAGCAGGACAAGGCGCTGGTTCCGGCCCGCATTACGGCCCAATTCTCGAAGCAGTACCGCATTATCACCCAAGAGGGTGAGCAGACGGCCATTGTCACAGGCAAGTATGAATACGAAGCGGGCAGCAAAAGCGACTTTCCCGCAGTCGGCGATTGGGTCATGGTGGAGCCGCTGCAGGGCGAAGCCCGTGCCGTCATTCATCATCTGCTGCCCCGCCAATCCGCCGTCACGCGCAGGGAGGCAGGAAGCGTGCCGGATGAGCAGATCATTGCGGCCAACATGGATACCGTGTTTATCATTAACGCGCTCAACAAGGATTTTAATGTTCGCCGGATTGAACGCTATCTGATTGCGGTCTGGGAGAGCGGAGCCGCACCGGTCGTGCTGCTCACCAAGGCGGACCTATGCGAATCGCCGGAAGCGTACGTCGCGGAGGTAGAGGCGGTTGCTCCAGGCGTGCCGGTCCATGCGGTAAGCTCTTTGATGGATCTAGGGAAGGAGCAGCTTGGGGAGTATCTGGTGCAAGGGAAAACGGTGGCCATAACGGGTACCTCCGGTGCCGGCAAATCGACGCTGCTGAACTGGCTGTCCGGCCAGGAAATGCAGCGGGTTCAAGGGATACGCGAAGAGGACGCAAGAGGACGGCACACCACGACGCACCGGGAGCTTTTCGTGCTGCCGGGAGGCGCGATCATGGTGGATACGCCGGGCATGCGGGAGCTGCAGCTGTGGGATTCGGAAGAAGGCTTCGAGGCGACCTTCGCGGATATTTCCGCGTTGGCGCAGCAGTGCCGGTTCCATGATTGCCGTCATGAAACGGAGGCCGGCTGTGCGGTCCGGGAAGCGCTGCAGGACGGAACTCTGGATGCTAAACGATATGCGAATTACAAGAAAACGGAGCGGGAGCTGGCCCATATCGCCCGTAAAGAGAGGGTAAGCACCCGCCGTCAAAACAAGAGCTCGGGCAAGTCGTCCCGCAAGAACGACCGAGGCCGCAAAGGGGCGTATCAGCAGCTGTACGATGATGAATAATTGAGGCTAAGGGAAGGCCGGAGTCGATTTGACTTCGGTCATCTTCCGGGTATATAGTTAGGTAACCAAATAAATAGGCAATCTATCTATTTATTCGAGCTGTTGCCGAAAAGAGGTGGACCATGGCAGAGGATCAACATCCAGATTTACATAAAGAAATGAACGGCAACGAGGACCAACATTCGCGGGAAGGACCATGCATGAAGGGCGGCAGGCGGGAGGACAGCGTTGCTGGCAGGCTCTTGTACAGCATACGCATGTTCCACAAGCAGGAGTGGGATCAGCACTTGATTTCAGGGTATACGCCAGGTGAGATTCGCGTTCTGATGGGACTCAAACATCATATCGAGCCTGCTGGTCCCGGCATGAAAGTGTCCGAAATCAGCAGCATGATGAATGTTACGTCACCGACGATCACGCAATTCATTAATGCACTGGAGAGCAAGGGGCTGGTGGAGCGGGTGATGGATGCCCAGGATCGGCGAGCGGTCCGCGTGCAGCTGACGGAGGAAGGGAACCGCGTTGTCCAGCAAACCTATCAGAACGTCAAGAACAGCTTTAACGAGCTGGTGGATTTTCTGGGAGAAGAGGACAGCGTCAAACTGACGGAGCTGTTAACGAAGGTATATCATTTTCACGAGCAAAAACGCAAAACGAATGAAACGACTTCAGACAACGAGTAGGGGTGGGGGATTTGTTAAAACTGTTTCACTACATGAAACCGTACCGGACCGCGGTCATTTTTGTCCTGCTGTTCACATTTTTCCAATGTCTGTCTGATCTGTACTTGCCGACCTTGATGGCGGACATCGTGGATTATGGCATCGTTGAGGGAGATGTGCCTTACATTTGGCGTGTGGGCGGCTTTATGCTCCTGGTAGCAGCAGGGGGCATGGTGTGCTCTATTGCCGCGAGTTATTTGGCATCCAAATCCGCTACGGGATTCGGGAAAATTGTTCGGGGACGCGTCTTCTCCCATGTGGAGAACTTCACGCTGCAGGAATTCGATAAGATTGGTACGGCATCCCTGATTACCCGTACAACGAACGATATTACGCAGGTACAGCAGGTCACGATCATGATCCTGCGCATGATGGCGATAGCACCGATGATGTGTATCGGGGGCATTGTGATGGCCGTATCAAGAGACCCGGGACTGACTACGGTGCTTCTGATCGTCCTGCCGATTCTGGCACTGGCTATTTTCCTCATCGCCAAAAAAGGCATACCGCTCTTCAAAGCGATTCAGGTAAAGATCGATACGCTGAGCCGCGTGCTGCGGGAGAATCTGACCGGAATCCGGGTCATCCGCTCCTTCAACCGGATGGACCATGAAACCGTCCGCTTTAACGACGCGAACGAGGACCTGACGGCCACTTCGATCAAAGTCAATAAAATCATGGGGGCGATGATGCCCGTCATGATGCTGGTCATGAACTTTGCCACACTGGCGATTGTCTGGTTCGGAGCCCACCGCATAGACGCCGAACATATGAAGGTCGGCGACCTCATGGCGTTTCTTCAATACGCGATGATGATCATGTTCTCACTGATCATGCTATCCGTCATGTTTGTCATGATTCCGCGTGCACAGGCATCGGCGGTCCGGATCAATGAGGTGTTGAACATGATGCCTGAGATCCACGATCCGAAACAGCCGCGCGCTGCGAGCGTGCAGCAGGGATCGATCGAATTTCAGGATGTGACCTTCTATTACCCTGGCGCGGAGGAGCCCGCCATATCCGATATCTCCTTCCATGCCGGGCCGGGTGAAGTTACGGCGATCATCGGCGGAACCGGCTCGGGCAAATCCACCCTGATCAGCCTGATCCCGCGTTTCTATGACGTGACGTCGGGACGGATTCTCGTCAATGGGACCGATATCCGCGACATGATGCAGGAGGATCTGCGGAACCGGATCGGATTCGTGCCGCAGAAGGCGCTGCTCTTCACTGGAACCATCGCGGAGAATATCCGCTACGGCAAAGAGGATGCAACGGACGAGGAGATCCGGCATGCAGCGAAGGTTGCCCAGGCCGCCGACTTTATCTCCTCCATGGAAGGCGGTTACGATGCCGAGATTTCGCAGGGCGGCAGCAACGTATCCGGCGGCCAGAAGCAGCGGCTCTCGATTGCAAGGGCACTGGTTCGCAGACCCGAGATTTATGTGTTTGACGACAGCTTCTCGGCGCTGGATTTCAAGACGGACGCCAATCTTCGCGCAGCGCTTCGCGAGGAAACGACGGACGCCACCGTTCTGATCGTCGCTCAGCGGATCAGCACTGTCATGGACGCCGATCGGATTATCGTGCTGGACGAGGGACGCATTGCCGGCATCGGCACGCATGAGGAGCTCATGGCTTCCAGCGATGTGTACCGCGAAATCGTCACCTCGCAGCTGTCAGAGGAGGAGATCGCATGAGTGAGAAGAAACGGGGAGGACATCCCCGGGGACCGGGCGGTCCCTTTGGCGGCGGCCCGCACGGGCCCGGGATGGCAGGGGAGAAAGCCAAGGACTTCAAAGGCACGTTTCGTCGGTTAACGCGATATCTCAAGCCGCATACCGGCAAGCTGCTGATCGTTCTGATCGCAGCTATCCTCAGTACGATATTCAGCATCGTGAGCCCGAAAATATTGGGGGATGCCACCACGATCCTGTTTAAAGGCTTCATGGCCAAGATGCAAGGCGTGCCGGGTGCCGGGATCGATTTTGACGCCATTCGGACGATCATGCTCTGGCTTGCAGGCTTATATCTCTTAAGCTCGCTGTTTGCGTACATCCAGCAGTATGTCATGGCCGGCGTGGCCCAGCGTACCGTCTATGATTTGCGCAAGGACGTGTACAACAAGCTCGGCCGATTGCCGCTGAAATATTTCGACGCCCGCACGCATGGGGAAACGCTGAGCCGGGTGACCAACGATATGGACAATATCAGCGGCACGCTTCAGCAGAGCTTGACCCAGATGATTACTTCCGTGGTGACGCTGGTCGGCGTCATCGTCATGATGCTCACGATCAGCCCGCTGCTGACGTTGGTGGTTATTCTGACCTTGCCGCTTAGCGTGGTGGTCACGATTGTGGTTGCCAAGCGCTCGCAGAAGCATTTTGTGGCTCAGCAGAAGCATTTGGGTGAGCTGAACGGACATGTGGAAGAAATGTACACGGGTCATAAAGTGGTGAAGGCCTTTGGCCGGGAACGACAGTCCATGGAGCAATTTGATGAGGTCAACGACAAACTCTACGATGCCGGTTGGAGAGCCCAGTTTATATCGGGTACCATTATGCCGCTGATGGGTTTTGTCGGCAATATCGGATATGTGATCGTCAGCGTTGTCGGCGGTGTACTGGTTACCCGCAGAGCGATTGAGATTGGGGATATTCAGGCCTTCATTCAATATTCGCGCCAATTTACGCAGCCGATTACTCAGCTTGCGAACATCGCAAACGTCATTCAATCTACTATAGCCTCGGCAGAGCGCGTATTCGAAGTGCTGGATGAGGAAGAAGAGGTGTCGGAGCATACAGCTCCGGCAGCGCTCAAGAAGCCGCTTGGCGACGTGACCTTCGAGAATGTGAGTTTCGGCTATAAAGCAGACCAGCTTCTCATCGAAGATATGAATGTGGATGTGAAGCACGGTCAAACGGTCGCCATCGTCGGACCGACCGGTGCAGGGAAGACCACGCTCATCAATCTGCTGATGCGGTTCTATGAGCTGAATCAGGGAAAGATTACGATAGACGGCACGGATATTACGGCTCTTCGGCGCAGTGAACTGCGCAGCCTGTTCGGGATGGTACTGCAGGATACCTGGCTCTTTAACGGAACGATCCGGGATAATATCGGATACGGACGGGAAGGCGCCACGGAACAAGAGATCATCCGGGCGGCGGAAGCGGCTCACGCGGATCATTTCATCCGGACGCTCCCGGAAGGCTACGATACCGTTCTGAACGAGGAAGCCTCCAACATTTCGCAAGGACAGAAGCAGCTTCTGACGATTGCGCGGGCCATTCTCGCCAACCCGTCGATTCTCATCCTTGATGAGGCCACCAGCAGCGTGGATACGCGGACGGAGCTTTATATCCAGAAAGCGATGAATGAGCTGATGAAGGACCGGACCAGCTTTGTCATCGCTCATCGGTTGTCCACGATCCGGGATGCCGACCTGATTCTGGTCATGAACAAGGGCAGCATCATCGAGCAGGGAACCCATGAAGAGCTGCTGTCCCAAGGCGGCTTCTACGCAGACCTGTACAACAGCCAATTCAGCGAACAGCATGAAGCCGGATAACGAGGCAAGGAAAGCTATGACAAGAAGACCCCTTCGATTGCGAAGCGGGTCTTCTTTTTGTTATGGCTTTAGCCAGTTGAGTGCGTGAAACGCGCGAAACAAAAAACCACCCGCTATGCGGGTGGAGGGATTGAGGGTTTGACCACTAAGACCATTCCGATAAACTTGAGATGTTCAGGCTCAAAGAAAGGAATGGTCTTAGATGGCAACCAAGAGCTACAGCCTAGCTCACACAAAGTGGATGTGCAAATACCACATTGTATTCACCCCGAAGTATAGACGGAAAGAGATTTATAATCAAGTGAGAAGAGATCTGATTGAAATTTTCAAGCGCTTATGCAAGTACAAAGGTGTAGAGATCATAGAAGGTCATATGATGCCGGATCATGTACACATGTTGGTAGCGATCCCACCGAAAATTGCAGTCTCATCGTTCATGGGATATCTAAAAGGAAAAAGTTCGCTAATGATCTTTGAGAAGCATGCCCAGCTCAAATATAAATACGGGAATCGAAAATTCTGGGCAGAAGGATATTATGTGAGTACGGTAGGATTAAATGAAGCAACGGTAAGAAAGTACATTCGTGAACAAGAAGCACATGACCAAGCGGTAGATAAGCTGAGTGTAAAAGAGTACGAAGATCCGTTCAGTAGCAACAGGAGCAAGAAGAAATAAACCAGTTTAACTGGTAAGTGAAAGTGACAAAAACACTGAGCCTGAACGGATTTGTGGTCAGGCTAGCGTCTTTAGGCGCAGTTTGGCAACAAGGGGTTATACCCCAAGAGCAAACCACCCGTTGGACGGGTGGTCATGATTGATTAATCGCTTCATAACAAAGGGTAATAATAGAAGCAAGCCAATCAGGCACGGATCAGAGGGAGGCGGGAATGATGTATCATCGGGTTTTGTTGGTGTATAACCGCAGTGCGGGTCAGCAGGAGACCCTGCAGCAGCTTGCGGCTGTCATCCCGATACTGGCGGAAGGCATCAAGGAGCTGGTATTGTTTCAGACCTCGGCGCCGGGAGAAGGGGAAGCCGTGTGCAGGGAGCAGGGGGAGGCGTATGAGCTCATCCTGGTTATGGGGGGAGACGGGTCGGTCCATGAGTGCGTGAACGGCATTGCCGCGCTGGAACAACCGCCCCTTATCGGGATTCTGCCCGTGGGGACCTGCAACGACTTTGCCCGCTCCATGAATCTGCCGGTTGAGCTGACATTGGCAGCTCAAGCATTAATGAAGGGACAAGTCCGCGCATTGGATATCGGCATGGCGCATGACAGGGTGTTTACGAATTTTTTTGGCGTCGGGCTCATAACGGCCACTTCCGAGAACATCAACCCGGATCTGAAAGGAGCGCTTGGCAGGCTCAGTTATTTCATCAGCATGCTGCAAACCGTGCGATCGGCCGAGCCGTTCTCCTACAGGATGGAATATGACGGCCATTCCAGTGAAGGTGAAGCGATTATGATTTACATATCGAATGGCCGATACTTGGGAACCCGCCCGCTGCCTTTTACATTCGATTCGTTGACGGACGGTTTGCTGGATGTGCTCATCATTCGCGAAGCCGGATTACCCCTATTAAAAGAGCTGCTGAGCCGTAAAGTCGAGGGGGAGTGGAAGCCGGCCAACGAGAGCATCTCGTATGTGAGGGCCGCTTCAATCAAGCTGATAACGGATGAGCCCATGAAGGCCGACACGGATGGGGAGATATATATGGAGACGCCTGCGGCCGTATCCGTCAAGCCGCGCCGCTTAAGGTTTTTGACAGGCTCGGAGTAAGCCGGCAGGCATATTTGATATTGCAATTTCATATGGTTCTTTTATAATGATGTTTATGTTTATATCTTTAAAGGGAGCCATGATCATTATTGAATAAGTCCGAACTGAACCGAATTACGCAAGAGCTTCTACGTCGGTCGGGCAGCAGTGTCACCGTGGAGATGGAGGCGTATTTTCCAGGGGGCCGGTTAATCGGCGGAAAATATGTGATGCATTCGCACAGCGTGACGATGTATACCGAAGTCATACGCCAGCAGTGCTTGCAGCTGTTTGGCACGCTTGAGCCGTTCCATGCCTATTTTGCGGTGGTATTCGCACATGAGCTGGGCCATTCAATGGACATGACCCTGACAGAGCTGTGCGACCGGATGGATCAAACGGTGGATGAATGGGATCAGAGGCAGCTCGCGCTTCAAATCGAGGAAAATGCTTGGAATAACGCCATGCCTTGGATCCAGGATATCGATCCCAATTTCATACAGGTCATCGTGGATCAGTCACTTGCGGCATACCGCGAGGAGCTGGCGCCGGAAATCGCTTAGGCTGTCGTGCAAAGAGCATCTTCGCCATATCAAGACACAGGCACCCGTCAGGGTGCCTTTTTGAATGAAAGAATAAATCTTTAGAGACTTGTCGTCCGAATCTTTCAGGGAATACTAATTTCGCAGGTGATGTATAAAAAGAAGTGAAGCCCGGTGGCTTCACTTCTTTTTTGTTTGGGGTCCTCTTAAGGATCGGTGGGCTAAGGATCAGCTCTCCGGGTCCAATTGCTTCAACGGCTCAATAGCCGGTCCTTCCAGCACCTCGCCGTTATGGCGGAAGCGTGATCCGTGGCAAGGGCAATCCCAAGAGCGTTCGCCCTCGTTCCATTCCACCTCGCAGCCGAGATGGGTACAGGTGGTATCCACAAGATAGAGGTTTCCTTGATCATCCTTGTAGGCCCCGGCACGCTGCCCGTTATGGCGGACGACGGCGCCTTCGCCTGGCTTCAGCTCGGTAATATCGGCGTGGGCCATTTCGAACTTGCCGGCAACGAAATCCTTCGCAACCATGGCATTTTGCGCGACGAATGTTTTGATGCTCGGGTCTGCCTTGAAACGGGACGGGTTAAAGACGTCGGCATAACGGTTATCTTTCTCCAGTATTTGATCGCAAATGATCTTTGCCGCCAATGTTCCCGTTGTCATCCCCCATTTCCGAAAGCCTGTCGCGACAAAGATCCGGTCCTGATTGGACGTGATCGGCCCGATATAAGGCATGTTGTCCAGCGTGATCAGGTCCTGGGTCGACCAGCGATAAGGAATGGCGGAAGCGCCCAACAGATTTCCTGCAAAAAGCTCCAGGTTCTCGTAATGCTGATGGGTGCAAATGCTCCGGCCCGTCGGATGGTTCTCGCCGCCGACGATAACCAACTCCTCGCCGTTATAGGTAGCCGACCGCAGGGAACGGGTCGGCTGATCCACGCTCAAGAACATCCCGCCGGGATAAGCGGTTTCGGGTTTGACGGCAACCGCATAGGAACGTTCCACATGCAGCCGCGTGAAGAACAGCCCTTTCCCGTCATAGAACGGAAAATGAGACGCGGATACGGCGTGGTTGCAAGTAATCCGGTGGCCGCCCCGTTTGGTGAGCAGCGTGATCGGTCCGTCGGTTTCGACTTTTTCATCCATGGTCGTATTCTCATAGATTCGTCCACCGAGCTTCAGGAATTGTTCCGTCAGATGCTTAAGATATTGCAGGGGATGGAACTGATATTGCCCCGGCATCTTGATCGCTCCACGGACGGGCATAGGCAGAGGAAGGCTTTCCTGCCATTCTCCCGGAATGCCGAGCTTCTCGTAGGCTTTGATTTCGTCCTCCAGCTTGGAGAGGTATTTGTCTTCCGTTTGAGCGTAAATATAGGCATCCTCCAGCTTCAGCCCAAACTTCTCCTCGTCTCCGCCAACAATGTCCCTAATGAATTCAATCGCTTCCCGATTCCCTTCGTAATAGAGCCTTGTCTTCTCATCCCCGAAATGATTCAGGAATTCATGATAAATCAGCCCGTGCTGGGCTGTGACTTTGGCTGTTGTATGGCCGGTGGTCCCGTTCAGGATTTGCCCTGCCTCGATCAGCACGACATCTTTACCTGCCTTGGCCAGCAGATAAGCGGTCGTGATGCCGGTTATGCCGGCCCCGACTACGGCCACATCCGTCTCAATATCTTCGGCCAAGCGGGGAAAGGCAGGCAGATCGGTTGTCGCTACCCACAGCGACTCCGGAAATTGCGGCAGTTCCTGATGCGATGAATTGGATGGGTTCATTCACGATTCCTCCTTGGTTACTATGGGTATCCCCCATAAACTCAGTCTCTTGTCTTCATTATTACCACATGGGAATGATTAGAAACTATGCTGCTCGGAATGATGCTCTTCGAAGTTTTCTGGAGGAATGTAAATATTTTGGGACATTTGTGCAGAACCTAGGGAAACAAGAGGGAGTTCTCGGAAATATAAGAAAATGGGGGATGGTATCATGACCAGCGAACAGTATCTTAACGCGGACCAAGCCAAGAACTGCCTGAAGGAGCAGCTAAACCGCATCGGTGATATCGAGCAGCGCGAGCTGAAGAACGAGGATGAACACGCGCTGCTGGTCTATTTAAAGAGCATGTGCGATCCTGCCATGATCAACGATAATTTGATTAATCGCTTTTATGAGCTGAATTCCTTGGACTTATACGAGCAATTCATCCGCTCCTTTCCATCGAGCACGGAGCCGAAAGATGAACAGGAATTGCTCCGCAATATACTGAGGGGCTGCGTTGCCATATTCATACGGGACACCGTGCTGCTTTTTGACGCTGTCTTGGTTAATGCCAGTTTTATCCAACCAGCCAGTACGGAGAACGTCATTCAGGGACCCGATGATTCGTTTACGGAGAATATCGAGGTGAACCTGAACCTGGTTCGCCATCGATACCAAACCACCGATTTGAAGACGGAATTCATGACCGTCGGCAAAATATCGCAGACCCGGATCATCATTATGTACGATGCGCTCAAAGTGGAAGAAACGGTGCTGCAGGAGCTTAAAAAGCGACTGTCCGAGCTCAAAGCGGATATTGTGCAGTCGGCATCCGAAATCGAGAGACACACGATGCACCCCCGATTTCGGTTGTATCCGACGCTGATGCTGACCGAGCGCCCAGACCGGACTGTCCTGAATATATCGCAGGGAAAGATCGCCGTGTTGATGGATTCAACGGGGTATGCCCTTCTGCTGCCGGCCATATTCAATGATTTCTTTACCGCGATGGACGATAAAATCCAGCTTCCTCCGATCGGCTGGTTTCTCAAGGCCATTCGGTATATCGCCTTGTTTGTAACCGTGCTGATGCCAAGTCTATACGTGGCATTCACTTCGTATAACCCGGAAATATTGAGGATGCAAGTTACGCTTCTCATTGCAGGAAGCCGGGCCACGGTACCGTACCCGTCCTTCTTCGAAGTGATCTTTATGCTGCTCGCGATGGAATTTCTGACGGAGGCCAGCGTTCGGCTGCCCAAAGCGATTGGCCAGACAGCAACCACGGTCGGGGGTCTCATTCTGGGAACCGCCGCTACGGAGGCCGGACTGGTCAGCAACATCATGATCATTCTGGTGTCCGCGGTTGCCATTACTAACTTCGTCATCCCGATCACGATGATGAGCTCCGGCATCCGCGTTACGAAGTATCTGTTCATCGTGCTTGCGACCTTCTTCGGCTTGGTTGGCATCGTGCTGGGTGTGGTGGCCATGATCATGTACCTCACGAGCCTACGTTCCTTCGGCAAACCTTACTTGAAGATGTTCGCCGTGGATCGGAACAAGAAAGGGGACCAGCGAAGTGGTTAGAAACAAATATTTTTATTACCTCTTCCTGCTCAACGCAACCATCAACCTGATTAATTATGTCCCCCGCATCTTGATTACGGATCGCTTTGACGGTGCGATGATGTCGATCCTCGTATCCATCCCGATCGGGACCCTGATTATGTTCGGCTTCATCAAACTGATTCAGAAATTTCCGGGACAAGGGCTGCCGGAGATTTTCCAATCGGTGATGCCGAAAGGGATATCCGGCATCCTGCTTGTGTTATACGGACTTGCGTGGTATTTCTCCAGCGTCATTACCTTGACCAGCTTCGTGGATATTACCAACCGTTACATCAGTCCGGACGTGTCTCCCTATATCGTTCTGATGGGCTTTCTGGTGGTTGTGGCGCTTAGCGCCAGGCTCGATTCCGAGTCGATTCTTTACGGGTTGGAAATGATTTTGTACATCACCGTTCCCCTGATTGCTTATATGTCATGGCGCGTCTTCAGCAATCCGTATTTCAGCTGGGATGCCGTGAGGCAGATCATTACCTATGCCTGGAATTTACCTAATTACGGGACGGTTGCGGCAGCAACCTATATTTTTACGGGGTACGTGAACATGGTGGTATTCAACCGGATCTTTCACCGATTCCGAGTCCGCCATATTTGGGCGATCGTGGTAGTCAGCATACTGACCCTTCTCGTTTCGATGTTTGCGCCCATCGGGATATTGGGAGCCGCAGGAGCCGGAGGACACGTGTATCCGGCCTTTTCGACGATAGACGCACTCCGGATTCGTTATTTCATCGTTGAACGGATGATTTACGTCTTCTACGTGGCCTATATGTGCCTTTCCCTCGTGAATTCCATCATACACTGGCATGTTGGCAAGGAATTGATCCTGGGGGGCTTCGGTTTAACGGGGGATCAGGGCAAATCGATAGATAAAAAGCGAAAAGTCGAATGGTGGGTCCTGTTGCTCTTTTCCCTTATTACCTTCGGAACGTCGTTAATTGTGAATCAATACATATTGAACGATATGGCGATCGTATTCCTGGACGTTCGGTTTGGGGGCGAGTTCCTGCTTATTGCCATGTTAATCTATGCGGTATGGAAGAAAAGGAGGAAGAGAGCATGAATGGCCTGAAACGAGGGCTGCTCTGTCTCATGTGCTGCTCTTTTTTGTTTCTGTCGGGCTGCGAATTTCGGGATATCGATCTAAGGCTATTCGTAGTATCCATAGGGATCGATGTCTCGGAGAAAAATCCCGAAATGCACCGTTTCAGCTTCAAAATCGCCATTCCTTCGGGTGATCCGAAGACCGGGGACAAAAAATCCCTGCTCATTACGCAGGAATCGACAAGCATTGCGGAGGCGATCCGGGAGGTCAAATCCAAGGTGGATAAGGAGCTTGACTTCGGACATTGCAAGGGTGTGATGTACGGCGAGGCTTTCGCGCGGACAGATATCAGCAAAATCCAGGACTGGACCGTTCGGAGACGGGACATGCAGCTGCTCATGTATCCGGCTGTTGCCGTTCCTACCGCAGAAGCCGTATTGAAAGCGGAACCCCCCACGGAGCGGATCGCCGGGAACGCCATATTTCTGGCGCTCAGCGAGGATGGCACCGAATCCCCTTTTATCTCGAAGACCTATTCCTTCGATCTGAGCCGCCGAATGTTGGAGGAGGGGGAGGACCCGGTTATGCCCGTCGTGGAAACGACCGAAGACCAGGTTCTGAATATCGATAAAGTAGCCTTGATGGACAAGAACAAAGTAAAGTACATCCTGACCCCGGATGAAACCAGGCTGTATAATCTGCTGGACCTCCGGAATTTAAGCACGAATTTCGGAACGAAGATTGGCGGCAAGTTGCTTGAAGTGAACACGGACAGAACCCGGGCCAGATACAAGATCGTAACGGATAAACGGGGGGAAGAAACGATTGATTATAAGATAAGGATCACGGCGATATTGGAGGAGAAAGAGGATCCCGCGCAGCTGGATCCGAGGGATCTGGACAACATCGAAGCGCAATTCAACAAGGAATTATCTCAAGCGGTCAAAAACGTTCTGGAGAAAATCCAAAAAACAGGACTGGATCCGCTGGGTTTCGGCCTCCGGTATGGCGGCACGCATTGGAACAACCGGACGGAGATGGAGGAGTGGGCTGCCATTTATCCGCATGCCAAATTTAATGTATCGGTCAAGGTAAAAATAAAGTCTACCGGCTACAAACGCTAGGCGGGGGATATCTGTTTATCGTACAGGAAGATGTTACAATAAGGATAAGCATCTATCTTGTATGAAGGAGGTTTCACATATGGAATTCAGAAGATTGGGCGGAAGCGGACTGAAGGTTAGCGATATCAGTCTCGGGAGCTGGCTGACCTACGGGGGATACGTGGAACGGGAAAATGCGGTCAAGTCGATTCAGACCGCCTATGGACTCGGCGTCAATTTTTTCGATACGGCGAACGTCTATGCTCAAGGAGCGGCCGAAGTCGTCGTGGGCGAGACGTTAAGGGCATTTCCGAGGGAATCCTATGTGCTGGCCACAAAGGTGTTCGGCAAGATGGGAGACGGACCGAATGATCAGGGGCTGTCCCGCAAGCATATCAAAGAGCAGTGCGATGCCAGTCTAAAGCGGCTGGGCACCGATTACATCGACATCTACTACTGCCATCGATATCATGAGGAAACGCCGCTTGAGGAGACGCTTCGCGCGCTGGATGATCTTGTCCGCCAAGGCAAGGTGCTCTATGTCGGCGTCAGTATGTGGACGGCGGCCCAGATGGAAGCGGCCTTAGCCGTTGCGGATCGGTATTTACTGGACCGCATCGTGGTGAATCAGCCGCTGTATAACATGTTCGAGCGCAAGATCGAGGAGGAGATTATCCCGCTTGGCGAGAAGAAGGGGATTGGACAGGTCGTATACTCCCCGCTCGCTCAAGGGCTTCTGACCGGCAAGTACGCCTCGAAGCAGGACGTGCCGGAGAACAGCCGCGCGTCGAAGCTTGGAGCCGACCGGCTCAAAATAAACGAAGGTCGCATACAGAAGGTGCAGGCGCTGAGCCTTGTCGCAAGCGAGCTGGACATGACCGTCGGCCAATTGGCCTTGGCCTGGATACTGCGCCAGAACAACGTAGCCAGCGCGCTGGTGGGCGCCAGCCGTCCGGAGCAGGTGGAAGAAAACGTGAAGGCTTCCGGTATGAAATTGTCCTCGGATACGGTGGCTGTCATCGAGGACATCCTGAAGGCGGATCCGAATTAGGAGAGAATCAGGTCATTGATTTCGGGTGCGGAGCATACGCGGTTGCGCCCGCTTTCCTTGGCGCGGTACAGCTCGCGGTCCGCTTGCTGGAGCAGCTCCTTGGCATTTTTGGACCGGATCGTATCGGGGTGCACGGCAGCGCCGATGGACACGGTGATTCGAAGCTTGGCTCCGTCTTCGAGGGTGAAGACGTGGTCCTCTACCGCGGCTCGGATTCGTTCCGCGATCGCGGCCGTCTCGTCGATGGTGGCTTCCGGGACCAGTACCGAGAATTCCTCCCCGCCGTTGCGGGATACCTCATCAAAAGAACGGGAATGATCCCTCAGCACTTTGCTGAGCTGCTGCAAAACGACATCTCCGGCCGCATGGCCGTAGGTGTCGTTTATTTGTTTGAAATGATCGATGTCCACGACCAGGACACCCAGCCGCTCGCTGAAATGCTGGGCTTCGAGGAAGCGTTCCGACAACAGCTGCTCGAACTGGCGCAAATTGTGCAGGCTGGTCAGGTAATCCGTTTCCGCGTTCTTTTTCATCTGCAGGAACAGTTTATTTGAGGTGTTGATATACTCGGTCAGCATGTAGATGACCACCGTGGCCAGCACCGATATGACGAGCTGCTGCGTGAAGACGGTAAACACCTTTTGATGGTTCGGGATGTTCATCCACATAATGAACAAGATGACCAACATGCTGGATAGGCTCATTAGCAGCATTTTGCTCAGACGATTCCAATGGGTGCGGGAGAGGATCCCGCAGACGACGCTGATCAGCAGCATGCCCGCACCTGCAATGGCCGAGGAAGCGGACATGCCGAACAGGATCAGCCGTCCAAGTGCAATCAGCATGCCGGCAATCAAGGACGGAAGCCATCCCAGGTAGGTGGCGATCACCATAATGGCCAGATGCCGCAAATCGGCAAAAAACCGCGGGTCGATGGGGAACGAGTAGTACATTAAAATGATCCCATAGATGCCAAAGAGCAGCCCGGCGTTGATCTTGACGGTGAAGGAGGGCACCACGACACCTGCGACATATTTTTGGGACAGCAGTCCGGATAAGTATAAGAACGTTACGAATATACAAAAATTGATAAATAGTATATTGGTCATAGGGGATCATTCCTTTCACGTACCCTGCGGTAGGAACGACAGAGCGATGAAGACATTCACCCCTATTTTATCGGAAAATGGAATTGTATGTCGAATGATAAACGTAATTTTTGTTAATTTTCTGGGACCTGCAATGGTAGGCGAACCTCGAACATCGTCAACTCTGTCGTACTGGTCACCTGGATCGTGCCATGATGGGCATCGACGATGGTTTTTACGATGGCCAGGCCAAGCCCCGAGCCGCCGGTTTGATCGGTCCGCGATTCATCTGCCCTGTAAAACCGCTCGAACAAGTGGGGGATGGCATGCTGGGGAATCGGAGGACCGTAGTTGATCACCTGCACGATGGCAAACTTGGGATCCTGCGATACTTTTAAATCCACACGCCCGGCCTCCCGTCCGTGCCTTACCGCATTGGACAGCAGATTCTCGAAGGTGCGCATCAGCTTATCCCCGTCCGATGAGATCATGATTTTCTCCGCGGCAGGCGTAAACACGACCTGTACTCCTTCATGCTGCCCGGTCAATGAAAAGTCCACGGCCAATTGGGCAAGCAGCTCAACCAAATTGATGTCCACACGGTTAATCGGGGAATACCCCATCCGGGTGTACTCAAACAAATCATTCACGAGGCCGCCCAGACGCAGCGATTTATCGTAGGCGATATCGGTGTAATAGCGGAGTTCGACCTCATCCTTGTAATGGTCTTCGTTGACCAGCCGCAAGTACCCGATGATGGAGGTGAGCGGGGTGCGCAGATCATGCGATACGTTGCTGATGAGCTCGTTTTTGGACTGGACCGCCATCCGCTCCTCTGCCAGCGACAGCTTGAGCTGCTGGGCCATTTGATTGATTTGCACGGCCATCTGCCCCAGCTCGTCGTTCGAGCTAACGATGATCGCCTGGTCCAACTCGCCCTTCGCCAAACGCTGCGTCCCCTGCATCAATTGATTGATTTGGCGAATGGTGCCTTGACTTAAGAGAAGCACCATGCAGATAAACAGCACGATGCCGATGATCGTCGGGACGACCGGAAAGCCGAAGAAACTCGACAGCGTGCGTTCCACTCTGAAAAGGGTGTCTACCCAGGGCTCCTTCCAATACTCCCGGCCGATCAATCGCATGATCTGCTGTGCGATGAACAATATGGACAAGGTCAAGGCACCGCTGGCGAAGAACAACGTGATGATCTTCCACTGCAGCTTACGCATGGATTTTGTACCCGACGCCCCATACCGTTTGGATGAGTTTATAACCGAGTTCCTTCTCGAGCTTGTCCCGCAGGTTGCTGATATGAACCATGACCGTATTGTTGGAGACGTAATATTTTTCCTTCCAGACCTGCTGGAAGATATCCTCGGCGCTAAAGATTCTCCCCGGCTGACGGGCAAGCAAGTACAAAATCTCGAATTCCCTGGCCGTCAGGGAGATCGCATGGCCATTGGCCGTTACTTCGTGCGTTGTCCGGTTAATGTCGAGCCCGTCGATCCGGATCCGGTCGCTGTCCCCCTGGTGAAGGTCCACGTTGTACTGGGTGGAGCGCCGCAGCAGCGTTTTGACTCGCGTCGTCAGTTCCAGCGGATTGAACGGTTTAATCATATAATCATCCGCGCCTGTCATGAGCCCCAGTATTTTATCCATATCCTCGCTCTTCGCGCTCAGCATTAGAATGGGAATGGACGAGTTTTCCCGGATTCTGCGGCAGGTGTCGATCCCGTTCAGCTTGGGCATCATGACGTCCAGAATCACGAGATCTATCATTCCGTTGTTCGAGGTCATGGCCTGCAGGGCTTCTTCCCCGTCGTGGGCTTGGATTACGCGGTATCCCTCATTCTCCAGATAAATGGAGATCAGCCCGGATATTTCTTTATCGTCATCTACGATTAATACGCTTCTCATTGATATCCTCCCGTACATCTCCCATGAAAACTATGATTCCTTTAGGAACAGTGTACCCTAAATCAACCGCATAAAGTGCAGCTTTGCCTTCAAAAATAGGGAGTACCTGCACAATAGCTATTTAAAAAGGCCGGATACGAGATTCGAAAGGATGCCTTGCCGATCGAATCCGTAATCCATCAGCTTCCGGGTTTCCGTAAACCGCTGATCGGCGTCCCCGGTTCCCATCACGACGGAAATCAGCCGGTTTCCGCCCCGTGACGCGGTTCCCGTGAAGCAATATCCGGCCGAGGCCGTATACCCGGTCTTAAAGCCGTCATTACCTTGGTAAGCATGCGGCTCGCCGGGCAGCATGAGATTCGTGGTGTGCAGGGAGAGTTCCTTCTGCGGGACGGGCAAATCCCGCTGGCTGGTTACCTCAAGCAGATCCGGGTGTTTGTTCACCAGCCATCTGGCGAGCATGGCCGAGTCCCGGGCCGTCATGACGGTGTCCCCTTCGGAGGCCGCCTCGGCAAAAGGAACCAGGTCGGCCGCAGGCAAACCGGAAGCGTTGGCGAATACGGTGCGGTCAGAGAGGCCGATTTCCTTCGCCCGGGCATTCATGGTCTCCACGAATCGGGCCTCCGACCCGCCGAGGTGCTCCGCAATAGCAACGGCCGCATCATTGGCCGAATGGATGATGAGTGCTTCGAACAGCTGCTTCAGCGTGTAACGTTCGCCTTCATGCATGCCGATGGCCGAACCGGGTACCTCTGCGGCATATCGGCTGACCGGCACGTTCTCGTCCCAGGCATGCTGCCCGGAACGAACAGCATCCAGCACCAGCAGCTCGGTCATCATTTTGGACATGCTTGCGGGAGGAAGGGGGAGATCGGCATGCATCGCATAGAGCACGCGGCCCGTGTCCGCATGAATCAGGATGGCCGAGCTCGCTTTGATGGGAGGGGGGATAAATACCCTCGCTATGAACACGGCTATCAGAATGACGCCGAACAGCAGCAGCAACAGACTTAATTTCGCGCGTCCCTTGCGGCGGTTCGCACGTTGATGCCGAAGCGTGCCGGTTTGCTGCCGGGATGTTTCAGGGGCTGGAGGTGCTTTGCGGGGATGCTTGGTTATGGATTCCATGGCGCTCTATCGTCTCCTTTGACTGGTTATGCGTCTCATTTATGTATGTTCTAAGTCTAGCCAGACAAACTAAAGTAATTTTTAATTGAATCTAAAGAAATCTTAAAGATTACCAGCAGCGTTTTTGGTGCGGGATATTGACCTTGAGGCGAATAAGATTTATACTTGATCTAAAAATAAATTAAAAGGGTGAATACCTTGAAATCTTTAAATCTGACGACGCAACGCCAAGCGGTGTATGATGTCCTTCGGGAATCGCATGATCATCCGACTGCTGCGGATATCATGAACCGGCTGGTGGAGAAAGGATATAATCTCGCGTACGGGACCGTTTATAATTCCCTGCGTTACTTGACGGATAAACAGCTGATCCGGGAATTGAAGCTGGGCGAGAGCGCGAGTCGATACGATGCCCGTACCGACGAGCACCAGCATATTATTTGTGAAGTCTGCGGCAAAGTGGACGAGGTCATGACGGAGGTGCCAGAGGATTGGGCTGCTACGGTAGCCGGTGAAACCAACTACGTTATCCATCATGCTCACGTCGTATTCGGGGGGGTGTGTCCAGAATGTCAAATCAAACGGAAGAAATGACGGAGCTCGGGAAAGTCTATGCGTTTCCGGATTTCCAATCCGGCAATCTGTATGTGCGTCCCACGACGCCGATGGCGATTGGAGATGCTTGTCCCACCACGCTGCGGGCCGCATTGATCAGCCGTTCTCCGGGGCGCGTGAACGAAATGTTCATAACCTTGACGGAGAACTGCTTCGAGGTCATGATGTTCCGTAAATGGGAACCGCGACTGCAGTCTGCTCTGAACACGGGACTGATTATCGCCGACATGACGGGCTGCCGGAATATGGCGGCATTCAACAAGGAGAAGGAGCTTCTGCTGCCGGAACATACCACGATTCCGATCCTGTATCTTGTAGGCGAGGAGCTCATGAGCAATGCAGGATCAAGCCTGTTGGATGAAGAGCTGATGGTATGGCCGGCCCGTTCCAAAGATACGATGATGTATCAGGTGCAGCGGACGATTCGCTTGTTCTCCCCGGCAGCGGGTTTGTCGGGTGGAGAAGAGGTCATGCGGGGCCTGATCTATAAAGATTTGTCGATCGACCGGGATAAAATGACCATCCATCGCGGCAGCACCCCGATTCACTTGACCAAGACGGAGTATCATCTGCTGATGCTGCTGCTGGACAGCGAAGGGGCCGTATGCACGCGTGAGGACCTGATGTGCAAAATTTGGGATACCGATTTTATGGGCGGCAGCAACGTGGTGGACGTCCACATCAAAAGCTTGCGCAAAAAGCTGAACGACAACGCGGGTGCCCCGCGCTATATCGCAACGGTTAGAGGAGTGGGATACCGCCTGGCGGATTAATCCCCTCCCTTTTTTTGTTCATTCGCGATTGCTGCAATGATTCATCCGAACTTCATATAAGGCTCATGGAAGGGTCACATAACGCTCACGCGACAATCATGATCCGAGGGAACCTCCGATGATACAATCATTTCATAAATTTAGATTCAGTCTAGAATCAATTATAGAAATGATGGAGGGTTCATAGATGGATAGATTGACAACCAACCAAGGTGCTCCCGTAGGAGATAACCAAAATTCCAAAACGGCGGGCCGCCGCGGACCGACACTGCTTGAGGATTATCATCTCATCGAAAAAATCGCCCACTTCGACCGTGAACGGATTCCGGAGCGCGTCGTTCATGCACGCGGAGCAGGTGCCCACGGCGTATTTGTGGTCGAGCATGACATGAAGCCGTATACCAAAGCGGCATTCCTGCAGGAAATCGGTCAGGAAACCCCCGTGTTCGTCCGGTTCTCCACGGTTATCCATGGAACAGGGTCGCCCGAAACGGCACGGGATCCGCGCGGCTTCGCCGTGAAGTTCTATACGGAGGAAGGGAACTATGACATTGTAGGCAATCATCTCCCGGTCTTCTTCATTCGGGACGCGATCAAATTCCCCGATATGGTGCATTCCTTGAAGCCTTCGCCGGAGAGCAACATTCAAGAGCCCGGCCGGTATTGGGATTTCATGACGCTGTCCCCGGAATCCACCCATATGATGACCTGGCTGTTCTCGGACCATGGCACGCCGGCGAACTATCGCGAGTTGGACGGCTTCAGCGTCCATGCGTTCAAGTGGGTGAACAGCGAAGGCAAAGTGACCTACATTAAATACAAATGGGAATCCGTGCAAGGCATCAACACGCTGAACGCAGACGAAGTGGGCGCGGTGCAGGGCAAGGACTTCAATCATGCCACCCGTGATCTTCGCGAACACATCGCTAACGGGAATTTCCCGAAATGGCGCCTGCAGGTGCAGCTGATGTCTCCGGAAGAAATGGATGATTTGTCCTTTGATCCCCTGGATCCGACCAAGACTTGGCCGGAAGATCGCTTCCCGTTCATAACCGTGGGTACGATGACCCTGAACCGTAACCCGCAGAATTTCTTCGCCGAGGTGGAGCAGGCGGCTTTCTCCCCAAGCGCATTGGTGCCTGGCATTGAGCCGTCCGAGGATAAATTGCTGCAGGGCCGGTTATTCTCTTACCCGGATACGCAGCGTCATCGTCTGGGCGCCAATTATTTGCAGATTCCGATCAACTGCCCGTATGCCCCTGTGCGCAATCATCAACGCGACGGCTTGATGAACGTGAATCAAGATCCGTCGCCGGTGAACTATGAACCGAACAGCTAT
This sequence comes from Paenibacillus sp. Y412MC10, assembly GCF_000024685.1. Classification (NCBI taxonomy): domain Bacteria; kingdom Bacillati; phylum Bacillota; class Bacilli; order Caryophanales; family Paenibacillaceae; genus Paenibacillus; species Paenibacillus sp. Y412MC10. The sequence goes on along the minus strand of NC_013406.1, from coordinate 6,714,740 downwards.
ACAACGGGTCCTGTGGAAGATCCGTCCGCTAAAGAGAGCGAAGCTCCGCTGAGCGGTCATGTCGTTCGCCAGCGCATCGAGAAAACGGATGACTTCACCCAAGCTGGCGAATTGTACCGTTCGTTTACGGAGCAGCAGAAGGATCATCTGCTTCGCAATCTGGTTGATGACCTGAGCCAGGTCAAATCCGACATCCAGCTCCGTGCCGTATGCAATTTTTACCGTGCAGACGCCGAATATGGCGCAAGACTTGCCGCAGGGCTTGGCGTAGACCTGAGCGGATTCATCCCGGCCGGTCAGCCGAAGTAACACCATGCAAGCATATAAGAGCCCGCCATCCGGTTTCCGCTGTGCAGGATGGAAGGCCTTTATATAGACGGCGATCCAAGGTCGCCGGCCAAAAGAGGTACCCGCATAAATGGGTGCCTTTTTTTTTCATCCACTGAAATATATAAGTGGAGCAGCAGAGGAACGACTATTCCTTTGCTGCTTTTTTGCATGCGGCAGGAAAGGGGGGCTTTTTGGAAGAATAAGACCTTAGTGGCTTTATCTATGGGATCATGGCCTTTATACTGGAGTCAGCTGCTAGAAGCTATACGGCATGAAGGTTGCACAAGCTAGAATTTAAGAGAGTGAGGCATATATCATGGCACAGCATATGAAAGATCGGGTTGTAGCCTTGGCAGGCCCGCGCAAAGCGGCGGACATGGCCAAGCTGGTGGAGAAGATGGGAGGCACGGCGGTGCTTCGCCCGGCGCAGGGGACGGTATTTTTGGATGATGAAGTGCTCCGGCGTTCCATCGAAGCTTGGCTCGAGGCGCCTGCGCCGTGGGCGATTTTTACGACGGGAATCGGCCTGGAGGCCATTTACGATACGGCCGAGCAGATGGGCCTGTTGGATACATTGAATGAAACGCTGGAGCGCACCTCGATTGCGGCAAGAGGGTACAAGACCGCGAATGCTCTGAAAAAACGCGGTTTGGCACCGGTCGTCAGAGACGATGACGGCAGCACGTCCGGACTGATCCGGTCGCTTGCGCCGCATGACTTGTCGGGTCAACGCGTCATTCTGCAGCTGCATGGCGAGTCTGCGCCTAAGCTGGTCGATTGGCTTCAGCAACGGGGAGCGGAGGTGCAGCAGATTCTGCCTTATAAGCACATTCCGCCGCTGGAGGAGGATATTTCCCTGCTCGTTGACGAAATCGTTGGCGGCAAGGTTCATGCGGTTGCTTTTACAAGTGCGCCACAGTTTCGTTTTCTTGCGGATTATGCTCGTGCCCATGGCAAGCTGGAAGCCGTGCTGGAGGCGTTCCGCGGACCGGTCGTGGCGGCGGCTGTCGGCAAGGTGACGGCTCAGGGACTCCGGGAGGAAGGCATTGAACGCATGGTGGTTCCCGAGGAAGAGCGAATGGGCAGCATGATGGTGACGCTTGGCCGTTATTTTGCTCAAAATTAAGAATAATGTCATGATATAACGTAACGAAGCTAAGGATTTCGATCCATTCCAGCTCGTCGATGCATGTTCCTCAGGTTCATGTGAAATATTGAGTAGTAAATAGGAGGATGACCGATGGATAAGAGAAAAGCATTGCTGCTCGGCAGCTACACGCACCCGAAGTTTCATCCGCTGCAAGGCATAGACAAACAGATCACGCATCTGCTGAACGACATGTTCACCGTGCAGTGCACGGAAAACCATAAAATGCTTCATGAAAGCAATCTCTACCCTTACGAGCTGTGCATCGCCTATAGCGACTTGTGGGACGAGCGGGTTTCGCCGCGGCAGACCGCAGGCCTGCTGTCCTACGTTAGCGGAGGCGGCGGCTTGCTCGTGATTCATAATGGCGTTACCTTGGCAAACCGTTATGAGCTGGCACAGCTGATTGGCGCCCGTTTTGACGGGCACCCGCCGATGGAGAAGCTGTATTTCGTTCCGGGGGAGACCGATCACGATATTACGGAGGGCGTTGAGCCGTTTGTGCTGGACGAGGAGCCTTACCGGTTCGTATTCAGTCCGTTCACGGAAAAAACCGTGCTGCTGCATTATGATTACGAAGGCAAGCAGTGGCCTGCCGCCTGGTGCCATACGTATGGCATTGGACGCGTGGTCTTCTTGATGCCGGGCCATCATGAGCCGTCCTTTCTCCAGCCTCAGCTGCGTTTAATGATTACGCAAGCGGCCAAGTGGGCGGCGCGCGTTCCGGGTTAAGGCATTTCGAAATGATCGGGCAGGAGGGACGCGCGTGAGCGGGAAGATACTAATTGTTGAGGATGAAGCGAAAATATCCCGTTTGCTTGAAATCGAGCTGGAGAGTGAAGGATACCAGGTCACCAAGGCGGATAACGGAGTGGATGCGCTTGAGGCATACCGCAGCCAGGAGGTGGATCTCATTCTGCTGGATGTCATGCTTCCGGGTATGAGCGGCATCGAGCTGCTGCGGCGGATTCGTGCCCATGATTCCCATACGGCCGTGCTGCTGCTTACGGCGAAGAGCTCCGTTGAAGATAAGGTATCGGGGCTGGATCTTGGAGCCAATGATTATATTACGAAGCCGTTTCAGATCGAAGAGCTGCTGGCTCGGATTCGTGCTGCACTACGGCTTCAAGGAAAGCCTCATCCGGAAGAGGAACCGGCTGGGGAGTGGCTTACGGCCGCGGATTTGAAATTGAATGAAGGCACGCGGGAAGTGATTCGCGACGGCAGAAGGATCGATCTGACGCCGCGTGAATTTGACTTGCTCGTCTATTTGCTGAAGAACAAGCGGCAGGTGCTGAACCGCGAGCAGATTCTTGCTGCCGTGTGGGGGTACGATTATTACGGCGATACCAACGTCGTTGATGTATACATACGTTACGTCCGCAAGAAAATCGATTATGGCGGCACGCAAGAGCTCATCCACACCGTTCGCGGCGTCGGCTACGTGCTGAAAGAAACCCTATGAAGCTGAGCAGCAAAATCCATCTCTATTCGTCGGTGCTGATGGCCGCCATCCTGATTGTCATGAATTTATCCGTGTATTACGTGTTCAGCAAAATGACGGTGGACAGCCAGCTGGAGCAGGCGGAAGCCGAGGCGGGAAGCATCGTCAGAAGCATTGCGCATTCTGCCGCGACCATTCCCATTGACGATCTGCTGCGAAGTTATGTCCCGGCTGACGGAAAGATTCAATTCGTCCCGGCTGACAGCAAGGCCAAGTCTCCTTACGTGACCTCCTCCGGCGAGGATATGGATGAGCTGAAGCTGCCTTATAACGCCAATAAGCAGGTCGAGCAGATCCGATATGAAGGAATGCGTTATGTGCTGGTGTCCCTGCCTGTCATTTGGAGCGACGGGGCGGTATACAACATCCAAATTTCCCGCAGCCTTGCCGCTACGATGGAGACGCTGCAGGTGCTGCGCATTGTGCTGGTGGCCGTAACCGCGATTGCTTTGGTTCCGGTGATCATTTCGACGCGGATATTGGGGCGTTTAATCGTGCAGCCGATTACGGCCTTGATCCGTACGATGCGGGAGATTCGGCAGAGCGGACGGTTCCGTCGGATCGAGCTGAAGGAAACATCCAAGGATGAGCTGGTGGAGATGGGAGCTGCGTTCAATGACATGATCACGCTGCTGGAGAGCAACCATGCCAGGCAGGAACAATTCGTGTCCAACGCTTCCCATGAGTTAAAGACACCGCTCACCATCATCGAGAGTTACGCCAGTTTGTTGAAGCGGCGAGGCCTGGATCGGCCGGAGCTGTTCATGGAGTCCGTTGAAGCGATCCATTCGGAAGCGATCCGGATGAAGGAGATGACGGAGCAGCTGCTGCTGCTTGCCCGCAACCAGGACCAATGGCAGGTCGAGATGGAGCAGGTGGATCTCGCAGCATTATCGGAGTCTTCCGCTCGCGCATTTCGCGATGCCTATAACCGCACGGTCGAGGTTGAAGCCGACGGCGAGGTTCTGGGCTGGACGGACAGCCGCAGGCTCAAGCAGCTCTTGTTCATTCTGCTAGATAATGCACGCAAATACAGTGACGAACATATCGTCATCCAGGTGGGCAGAAAGCCGTCGGAGGTATATATCCGGGTCATCGACCGCGGAATCGGCATTGCCAAAGAAGAGCTGGAGCACGTCTTCGACCGTTTCTACCGGGTGGACGAAGCCCGTACCCGCCGGGGCGGGGGAGCCGGCCTTGGATTGTCGTTGGCCAAGGATATCGCGGAGGCCATCTCTGCTGAGCTGGAGCTGGAAAGCCTGCCCGGCGTGGGCACAACGGCCACCATTCGGCTCCAAAAATCGAAATAACCGTCAGCAGCCCACCGTTTTCTCATCGAATTCTAACCATGCTGCGCTATACTGACGGTAAAGACCGAATGGGTTGCGAGGTGATTCAATGCGTAAAAAAGTGAGTGTGCTGCTGGGCGTCATTATCGTGGTGGCCGTCATGATCATCGTGAATGCGGTATGGAGTCCGTTTACCCGTTCGACGGAGGCGATGTCGCAGGAGGAAGCCGTAAGCGGAGTATTGAAACAATATCCGGACGGTGAGATTACAAAGGCAACGCTGGATGGGGAGATGTACCGGATGGAGCTGGAGTCCAATTCCGGAAGGTATGAGATGACGGTGGATGCCCGTCAAGGCGATATCGTGTCCATCAAGCAGCTGGACAAAGCGCCAGCGAAGCCAGAGCCGGAGCCCGGCGAAACCAAGCAGCCGACCGACAATCCAAGCACGACTCCTGCGGAGCCCGCTGAGAATGGCGAGAAGGGATCAGCGGATGGTGAAAGCGGAACTGCGGAGCCGCCTGCAACGATGATCACCAAAGAGTACGCGATCAAGCTTTCTTTAGAGAAGGTACCGGGAACGGTAGAAGACGTGGAATATCGCGAGAACAAGAGCAGCCGTTACTATCTGGTCGAGATCGAGCGGGAAGATGGGCGTGAGGCGACCATTCAGGTCCACGCGATTACCGGCAAGATCATGACGGTGACTTGGGATGACGAGGATGACGATGAATAGATTAGAGGCCTATTTGCATTTTCTCATCGTTTTCTAATCTTTCTCTCCGAAAGCTCTCATGTTGAGACGGTATATTGGGTTTGTAGAGATCACACAGAGAGTTTGAGGAGGCGTAAGATGATGAACAAAAGAACATTGTGGGCAGGCGCGCTGTCCGTAGCGATCGCGGCAAGTGGAGTATACGGCTATAGCGCCGTGCAGGCTGCAGGATCAGGACAAACAACGCCGGCAGGAACCCAAGCAGCGGCCAAACAACAGAAGCAGCTCATTGGAATGGAAAAAGCCGAACAATTGGCACTCGCTGCTGCCAACGGTAAAGTGGAGAGCATTGACATTGACCGTAAAAAGGGCAAGTTGGTGTATGATGTTGAGATTCAACAGAGCAACCGGGATGTCGATGTATGGATTGATGCCTACACAGGCAAATCCCTTGGCGTAATAGTAGATCGGGATGATGACGATGATGACCGTGACAGCATTCCGGGGAATCTGATCGGTGCCGGCAAGGCATCCGCGATCGCTGTCAAACACGTCAAGAGCGGGACAGCCGTAGAGGTTGATCTGGACCACGATGACGGCCGGTGGGTGTATGACGTCGAAGTGAAGACGGCCAAAGGCTCGTCCGAGGTTGAGATCAACGCGGTCAGCGGCAAAGTGATCAAGGCAGAATACGAGAAATACGACGACCATGACGATGACGACCACGATGACCATGATGATTGGGACCATGATGATCACGATGATGATCGGGATGACGATTAAACCGTTCTTCATCTGCGTAGGATAGCCGTACCAGCGAACAGCACGGGTTTTAACCCGGCTGTTCGCTTTTTTGTCATGGCATTAGTGCATTCCCGCCGTCCCATCCGGTTGGCCCTCATATTTCATGTAAAATCAGGGGAAATTGATAAGGGAGCTTCTCGATACTTAGAAAGCAAGTCCAAGGATAGATGTTTTTGCCAGCGTTAAAGGTTATAATGGAACCAGACAACGACCGGGAGGGATATATCGTGAGTGATCTTTTTAAGAAAGCCATCTCGTTAGGATTGGGCCTTACCGTGGTCAGCAAGGAAAAAGTAGAGAAAATCGTGGATGATCTGGTCAAACGCGGGGAGCTGGCTCCTGCGGAATCCAAAGCGCTGGTGAACCGCCTCGTCGAGCGGGGCGAAGAGGAGCAATCCCAGATCAAGTCATATATTTATGAGCAGGTGCAGCGCGTGTTGTCCGATCTGGATGTTCCCAAAGAGAGCGATGTCGCCAGCCTGGAACAGCGCATTGCCGCTCTGGAGAAGAAGGTTGTAGAGCTGGAAGGATCGCGGCAGGAATAGATGGCGGTCCGAATTCGACATGCCGGACGTTACCGGGAAATCGCCATGGCGCTCATGCGTCATGGCTTTGGCTATATGGTGGAGGAGATGGGACTGTTCCATGTTCTGTCGCTGCCTGTCCGCTGGAGCTCCAAGGAGCAGCCGGAGACGATTACGCTTGGGGAACGCATTCGGCGAGTGCTGGAGGATCTGGGGCCTGCCTTTGTGAAGCTGGGCCAATTGGCGAGTACCCGATCGGACCTGCTGCCAGACCATATTATCCAGGAACTGGTCAAGCTGCAGGAACGGGTGCCTCCGTTCCCTTCCGCCAGCGCACGGGAGCTGATTGAACAAGAATGGGGCATGCCGATCGATGACGTGTTGAGTGAGTTTGGGGACAAGCCGTTGGCTGCCGCCTCGATCGGGCAGGTTCACGCCGGGAGGCTGAAATCCGGAGAGCTTGTAGCGATCAAGGTGCAGCGTCCGGGCGTGGCCCGCATGATCGGCCGCGACTTGGAAATCCTGCGGGATTTAATTTCGATTGCCGAGCGCCATTGGGAATGGGTGAAGCAGTACCGCGTGGATCGGATCGTCGACGAGTTTGCCAGAGCGATGATGGCGGAGCTGGATTACAGCCATGAAGCCCGGAATGCGGAGAAGATCGCATCCCGGATGACGGAGCAGGAATTTGTCCATATCCCGCGGATTTATTGGGATTATACGTCATCGAAGGTGCTGATGATGGAGTATGCCGAGGGTCTTACCTTAAGCCGCAGGCAGGAGATTGTGGCCAAGGGGCATGATCTCAAGGCGATCGCCGAGCATTTGACCGACGGCATGCTGCAGCAGATTTTTATTGAGGGCTTCTTTCATGCCGACCCTCATCCGGGGAACCTGCTGGTCAGGGAGGACGGCAAGCTGGTCTTTCTGGATTTCGGGCTGGTGGGTCACCTCAGCGAAGATATGAAGGATCATCTGTCAGGACTTATTATTGCATTGATGCGGAGGAATTCGGAAGGGATGATCCGGGCGATTTCCAGAATGGGTTTGATTCCGGACGATTGCGATATGGATGCGCTGCGGTCGGATATGGACCGTCTGCGGGAAGAGTATTATGACGTGCCTTTTGCTCAAGTGCGCATCGGCAAGGCATTGACCGATCTGTTTGCCGTTGCCCAGCGGCACCAGATTATGCTGCCTCCCGATATGACGCTTCTTGGCAAATCATTGCTGACCCTGGAAGGGGTCATCGAGATGTTGGACCCGAGCCTGAGCATTATCGATATGGCGGAGCCTTTCGGAAGGAAGCTGCTGAAGAAGCGGTACAATACCCGCCGGATCAGCAGGAAGGTGCTGGATGGGGTGGCGGGGCTTGCCGAGAGTTTGCTCGATCTGCCCGGTCAAGCCCGGCAGCTGTCGGCCCTGATCAGCAAAGGGAAACTGCGGGTGGAGATCAGCGTTCCGGAACTGAAAATGCTGATGCGCAAGTTGGATCAGATCAGTAACCGGCTGTCCTTCAGCATCGTGCTTCTGGCTTTCAGCATCATCATGGTAGGGCTGATTATCGGATCGTCGCTCAGCCGGGAGCCGATGATGATATGGAGCTTCCCGGTGATTGAAGTCGGATTCATCGTAGCCCTGCTGATGGTGGCATGGCTGCTGTACGCCATATTCAAATCCGGCAGGTTCTAGCCTGCCGATTCGGCTCTTGTCCGTTTGCGCTGCTGCATCCAGGCCTGGACACCGATCAGGATCCACTCTATGAGATGGAAAAATACGGCGATGACCAACGATTGCAGCCAGCCCTCCACGGGAATGGCGGGCACGATCAGAGAGGCTATGTACAGCAACATCGTATCGGTCACGACCGTCACTGCCTGTTTCATATAGATGGAGGTATCCTTGCGAAGCAGAAGCCGCAGCAGGGCGATGACCAATGGATGTATGAGACCTTCGAAGATCAGGAACCCGACCAGGACGAAAAGCGAAAAGCCGAGCAGCACGCCTTGGCCGTCGTATGCAAGCGTTTCGCCTGTTCTTGAAGGATCGGGCATGGGGAACCACTGGGCATACAGCATGGAAAAGAGCTCCAATGGCATAATGATAAAGGCCGACAACAGCGGAATGAGCCACAGCTTCTTCCGGAAGGGAACGATGGGCTCCCCGTCGCGTCTTGAAATATAATTCATCATTAGATTGATAAGGCCGAATAGGATCATCAAGATCAAGGCTGTCAGGATGAGCTGTAGGATATGCATATCGGGGACACCTCCTCGCTGGTGTATACTGGATTTCTATATCATTGACATTACCAAAGTCAGGGTCGTTTGTCAGTTTTCTGGCGAAAATAGTGAATGGATTCAAACCATATCTTCATTCACTGGACACATAAGGGAAGCGCCCTGTTCTTCTAAGAACGAATGGTATCGGCCTTTTGTTGGGATTTTTGTAATGAAAATATATTGGTTTTGTTTGCTGAATCGAATGGATTGAGACCATAAGATGCTAAATAAATTAAATGAGGTGGAACGTTTGCCGAACTTTCAACAGCTGGGCATTGACGAACAAAGAGTACGAAAACTGAAGGAGCAGGGAATTACGGAACCGACTCCGGTACAGCAAGAGAGCATTCCGCTGCTGCTGCAGGGAAAGGACGTCATTGCCCGGGCGAAGACCGGCACAGGCAAGACGCTGGCTTTCATGCTGCCGATTCTGCAGCATATCGATCCCAAGCGGGCGTACCCGCAGGCGCTCATCGTTGCGCCGACACGGGAATTGGCATTGCAAATTACGGAAGAAGCCAAGAAGCTGACGGCAGGAGAGCCGGACGGCATCAAAATTCTGGCGGTCTATGGCGGGCAGGACGTGGAGAAACAGCTGCGCAAGCTTGAAGGCGGACGCCAATTGATCATCGGTACGCCGGGCCGGCTGCTGGATCATTTGCGCCGGGGCACGTTAGAGCTTGGCGGCGTGAAGCAGCTGGTGCTGGACGAAGCCGACCAGATGCTGCATATGGGCTTTTTGGATGAGGTGGAGGCGCTGATCCATGCGCTTCCGTATCGGCGCCAAACGATGCTCTTCTCGGCGACGATGCCTGCCGGCGTGAAGCAGCTTGCCGGCAATTATATGAATCAACCTGTCGATATCGTGATTAAAGGGGCTTCCCCGATCCCGCTGGAGCAGATCCAGCAGGTGGTGGTCGAGTGTACGGACCGCTCCAAGCAGGATGCCTTGCGTGCAATGATCGAAGAGCATAATCCCTTCCTCGCGATCATCTTCTGCCGGACGAAGCGCAGAGCCACCACGTTGAACGAGGCGCTGTTGGCCCATGGCTATCAATCGGACGAGCTGCACGGGGATCTGTCCCAGGCGAAACGGGAAGCGGTAATGAAGCGATTCCGGGAAGCCAAGCTGCAGCTGCTCGTTGCAACGGATGTTGCCGCGAGGGGGCTGGACGTCGAAGGCGTTACCCATGTCTTTAACTACGATATGCCCCATGATGTTGAAAGTTACATCCATCGTATCGGCCGGACCGGACGGGCGGGGGGTAGCGGTATGGCCATCACGTTTGCGGCCGGAAAAGACCTTAATGATCTGCAGCGCATCGAAGAAGGGATCTCCCAGCGGTTGAAGCGAGTACGCTATGACTCTGCCGCCGGAAGCCTTCGGGAAAGCTCTGGCGGCTCGGGCAGGGATACGGGCCGACCGAAGAAAGCAAGAAATGTCTCGTCACTTGAATCCGATAATGAACGTGGTCAAGGCAGAAGCCGTGCCGATCGGGGCACGGGTTCCGGGCGTAGCCGCGGTAACGAGCAGGGTAGGGGAAGGGCAGGATCATCGCGCAGGGATGACCGCGATTCGGGCCGGACAGGAGGCCGTACCGGAGAGGGTCGAGGACCATCGGCGGCCGGAGGCCGAGGCAGCGGCGCGCGTGAAGGCGGTCGTGCAGGCGAGGGCCGCGGACCGCAAGCCGGAGCACGAGGCAGCAGCCGCGGACCGTCCAGAACCGAGGGGCGGGGGAATCTCGCCGGCCGCGGCGGACAAGGCGGAACCCGATCCTCCGAAGGCCGCGCTGCCAGAGGCCAAAGCGGTGGACGACGTGGCGGTCGGAGCCGCTAGGGAGTTCAAGGTAAATTTTAGGAAGTCCTCTGTTTCAATCCGAAGGATCACGTTTAAGTAGAGATCGTTACCCAGTCAATGACAAGGAGGCGTTACCATGTCTGAACATAATCATGTGGTGAACAAGAACGGTGAGCTGGATGTGAGTAAGGTCGATGACGCTATGGACCGGATTGACGACAAGGAGAAGGAACGGATCCTGGCTGACTTCGATGCCTTTCAATCCTATTTGAACAAACGAATTCAGCTTGCCGAGAGCATTGGCTTGAATGAAGAGCAGCTGGCGCAGGCGGCAGAGAAGGTAGCCGGATACCTCGCCGCTAACGAGGAGCCCCGCAATTCCGAGGAGAAACTTCTTCAGGAGTTATGGAAGGTCGGAACGCAAGCGGAACAGCATCAGCTGGCTCATCTGCTGGTTAAGCTGGCTCAAAACCGTACGGCTCAATAAGGCGAAGCGTGAGATGAGGGTCCTTCCCCGGCCGACTTGCCGGGGAAGGTTTTTTTGGTTCGAAGGCAGGAATGAACATAACTATAGGATGAAGGGCTTGATATTAGGCTTTATACATAATATGATTTCCAATGTCTTTATTCCATCTGTTGGATTGGGTAACATCGAAAGATTAAAGGAGGAGGCGCTGCCTGAATGTCTCTGGTGATTCATGAGCAGAGAAAACCCAAAATGCAGCCTTTTTATTGGGTGCTTACGTTCGAAATGCATGTGCTGGGCATTTTGCTGGGCCTGGCGTTTACGATGGGGCCTTTGATTCTGCTGTACTTCTGGGCCAACGTCTGGACGTGGATGAGTCTGGCGGCTATACCCGCCGGTATCTTTATGGTGATTCGACTATCCAAGAGTCTGAAAGGGCATATCTGGAATAATACGCATCTGGACGAATATTTGTTATACGAAGACCACATTGAATATGAGCGATGGAATCCCGAGACGAAAGACTCCTTGAAGGGGAGCCTTCGGATTGGCGACGTAAAGGAAATATATTACGGGCGATATATTTTTCAATTCAGTTATGCCTATAAAAACAGCAAAATGACCGAGTCGGTGCCTATGGCGGAGTTAATGCCCATCATGTACCTTGTTGCTGGGGAAGGGACGGCTGAACGGGCAGTGGCCGTTCCTTTCACGGATCCGATGGAGGCGAACCGCTGGCTGGAGGTCGTCGGCAGACGAGGGATTCCTTTATATCTGACATCCGTTATCATCCAAGATTTGGGGGATGAATCGGTGGCGTCATTGCTTCGCGAGGACGAGGATTTAGAGCGTGCCGAATTTGACGGGAATATCGAGCGACAATTCCGTCCGTATCTGGATCGCCTGGTACAGGAGAACGAGGAGGAAGACAGGGAGCTGACGGAGGAGGAACTGGATCAGCTGGAATACGAGATGAAGCTCCTCGAATACGAAGAAGCGCTGCAAAAGCGAAGATCGGCTTTTCGTGGAACCGGTTTGCTTGCTTGGCTGGTTTTCCCGGTTCAGTTCGCCGTCGGTTTTTGGCTGACGCGCCAGGCGGAGCTGGGTAACGCGGACCCGGAACAGCCGCTGTACCCCATTCTTCTTGTTGCGCTGTCGGCGATCCTGTTCTTCTTCCTGGTGAAATGGATGCGCTGGTTACAGATCATCATGTTCTCGCTGGTTACTTTTATATCGTTTATGTTTCTGGACTTCTCGGAGATCGAGACCGATCCTTCCTACCAAATGTCCAGCATGCTCCTTGCGATAGCCATGCTGTCGCTGCCTGTGGCGGCTCTCTTCTATTTGGGAATCCGGTATGTGCGCAAAGGGCGGGATGCGAAGAATCTTCCGCCGATGCCGGGGCCGTACCAGCCTCTTACGGAAAACGATAAGCCAGGGTTCGAGTCTGGAGACCGGCTGTCAACCTAATACGAAAACGAAAGAAACGCACCCTTCACATTTGGGGGTGCGTTTCGTATCGGTACCTGTAGGTATCCATGGGCTGGCTGGTAAAAGAGGTGTCCAGCTTTTTCTTCTCGCCGGGGGCGAGGGTGATGTCCCTGTACATCTCGGTAAAGACTTCCTCATCGTTCTTGTCGTACACGAACAAGGTAATATGACCGTTGAACGTTTGGCTTTCATGATAATTGCCGGCATAGACGACGATGTCGGCATCATCCTCATTTTTATACGCTCCAACGTGAAGTACGACGTAGTCTTTCAAGCTCTGCAGCTGGGAATCTGCCTTCTTGTCCTCAAAGTTCTGATCCAGGTCGGTTAGCATCGTTTCTTCTTTGTAAAGCGATTCCTGGGTGATCAGGCCAATGGGGATCGTCAGAATAAAATAGAAAACCAGTGTCGACAGCCCTGTGCTGCGAAGCACGGTCCTTCGGTCATACCCCCCTTTGATCAATCCGATGAAGGCAATCAGGGCCAGGACAACGACGATGAGATGCCATGGAGACAAGAACATTTCGGGATACAATTTCATTTCGTTTCCTCGCTTACTGTTGTTGAAATGCGGGATCATGCAATATTTTGCCAAACCCTAAATCATTACCCTGCTGACTTGCTGACTAAACAGCTGTCAAGAGTCTATGTAGCTCTTGCTTGAAGCGGATATACGTTTATCATAATGGATTTACGGATGGCGGGGTAGAGGCATTGGAATCGAAAATTTGGTTTAGGGGCGTATATTCGGTATGATGTAAGAAGATGGGCCAGGCTGAGAAGCTTGGAAGCAAGCGATTCAATCAATACAAGCTGGAGAGGAGATTCGAGGATGTCAGTTTATGAATATCATGCAACCAATACCAAGGGGCAGGAAGTCTCGCTCGATCAGTATTCGGGCAAGGTCTTGATCATCGCGAATACGGCAAGCCAATGCGGCCTAACGCCGCAATATGGAGAGCTTCAACAGCTGTACGACCAATACGGCCAGCAAGGGCTTCAGGTTCTTGGCTTTCCGTGCAATCAGTTTGGCGGACAGGAGCCGGGTACGAGCGAAGAGGCTGAATCGTTCTGTCAATTGAACTATGGCGTGAACTTTCCGGTTTTCCAGAAGATTGACGTGAATGGGGAGCATGCTCATCCGTTATTTCAGTATCTGAAATCGGAGCAGCCCGGACCGAATGAAGGCGGAGAGATCGCTTGGAATTTTACGAAGTTCCTGGTGGACCGCGCAGGCAAGGTGGTCCAGCGGTTTGAGCCGAAGGAATCGCCTGAATCCATGAAGGGCGCCATTGAATCCCTGCTGGGTTAATGCCAGGAAGTAATGAGCACATAACAGGGCTGTTTCGTCGGGGGATTTGCCCCGGAGGAGAAACAGTCCTGTTTTTTTATGGGAAATCCCTCGCCATTTCGTCCATTCAGCCCGAATCAAGACTCTTCAAGGCATCTTGTATGGGATGACCACCTTGAATCAGATCGAACGCCTTAAGTCCCGTCTCTGGCGTGGAGAGACACAGCACGGCTGCTTGAGCGACATCTTGACGGGATATGGATCCGGTTTCCCGGAGATCGGGATGTGCCTGAACCCTGCCGGCAGGAGCGTCATCCGTTAACTCGCCGACCCTTATGATCGTGTGAGTCAGCGTGCTTTCTTCAAGAATGGTCTCAGCTTTATGTTTGGCAAGCAAATAGGGCTTTAGTTCGGAGAAGTGCTCCGGGTGCTTGGTCTCCATGCAGCTAATCATAATGAAGCGATCGATTCCTAGAAGCACGCACTGCTCGATCAGCCTCACGGTGCCGACATGATCCGTCTCCTGCGGATCTTCCGTTACCCCGGCGCCAACTGCGCAGATGACGGCGTCTACGTCCCTTAAACCATCGGAATAAGACTGCGTCAAATCACCGACAATTCCCTCGGCACCCTCCTGCTCCATCTTCCGTTTATGAATCTCATCGGGGATCAGGCCGCGGACTTGATACCCCTTCTCGGCGAGAAGCTTCGCGATCCGTCTCCCGGTCTTTCCATGCGCTCCGGCAACAAATACGGTTGTCATGATAAAGCACCTCCTGCACAACATTACCCGCAGCCGATTGTTTCAAAAAGGGAATAATCCGTTATTAATAAGAAAAACCTATTTTGGTATCTCGAGAATGTTGGCAAGCGGGCCCCTTTTAGCTTCCCCGGATCCCGTACCCATATTCTCGATCTCGCCTTATTCGGTGGCATCAAGACATTAATCTTGGAGTCAAGATCATTCATCATTCCCACTATGTGAAATTATGAACAATATGTGAATAACGCAATTCGCCTATTGAACTGTGAAATAAATCACATTATAATAAGGTCATGAAGTGAAATTATTCACAATCAATATTACCAGTCACCCGTTCATGCTCAACAAGCGTTACCAAGCATGAATCCAGGCAAAAATGCTCATCTTAAACCAATATAAAGCTTCATACTTGGAGGAGGAAAAACCATGAAAGTTGCAGTTATCGGTTGTACCCATGCAGGAACGTCCGCCATCGTGAATACCGCCAAACTTTATCCCGATGCACAGATTACCGTTTACGAACGCAATGATAACATCTCATTCTTGTCGTGCGGCATTGCGCTTTACGTCGGGGGCGTTGTGAAGGATCCGGACGGGTTGTTCTATTCTTCGCCGCAGAAACTCGACGAGCTTGGTGTCGAAACCAAGATGAAGCATGAGATCATCTCGGTGGATACGGACCGGAAAACCTTAAAGGTCCGCAATCTGGCCACGGAAGATACGTTTGAAGATACCTATGACAAACTGATTGTTACCACCGGATCCTGGCCGATCGTACCGAAGCTTGAAGGCATCGATTTGAATAATATTTTGCTCTGCAAAAACTACGATCATTCCAACGCGATCATTGATAAAGCGCAAGGAGCCAAACATATTACCGTTGTCGGCGCCGGTTACATCGGTGTGGAGCTGGTGGAGGCCTTCGAACAAAACGGCAAGCAGGTAACTTTGATCGACAGTGCCGATCGGATTCTGAACAAATACCTGGATCCTGAGTTCAGCGGCAAGATCGAGGAATCGTTCCGTGAAAAAGGAATCGAGATGGCCATGGGGCAGACCGTGACGTCCTTCCAAGGCCAGGATGGCAAGGTGAATAAGGTCATCACCGACAAAGGGGAGATCGACACGGATCTGGTCATTCTCTGCATCGGCTTCCGACCGAATACGGAGCTGCTGAAGGGGCAGGTCGATATGCTGAAGAACGGCGCCATCGTCGTGGACCAATATATGCAAAGCAGCAAGCAGGATGTCTATGCAGCGGGCGATTGCTGCTCGGTGCTCTATAACCCGACGGGTAAAATGATGTACATTCCGCTGGCGACCAACGCTGTCCGGATGGGTACGCTCGTTGCACGGAATTTGGTGCAGCCCACAACGCCATATATGGGAACCCAGGGTACGTCCGGATTGAAAATATACGAACACAACATTGCCTCGACGGGATTAACCGAGGGAGCGGCCAAGGATGAAGGTTTGAAGGTGGATACGGTCACCATTACGGACCATTACCGTCCGGAGTTCATGCCTACCTTCGAGGAAGTTACGCTGAAGGTGGTGTATGAACAGGAAAGCCGCCGGATGCTCGGTGCACAGGTGATCTCCAAGGCGGACATGACGCAGTCCATCAACACCCTGTCGGTGTGCATCCAGAACCGCATGACGATCGACCAGCTGGCCTTCATCGATTTCTTCTTCCAGCCGCATTACAACAAGCCGTGGAATTTCCTTAACACGGCCGGCCTGCAGGCTCTGCCGGCGGTGGAGACCAAAGCGCCGGTACACGCTTAATTCATTCTAGGCAATAACGAAGACCCCCTGATTCGGGGGTCTTTTTCTTGTTTTAGAAGGAATATGGATTTTGACAGCGAATTGGAAAATATCCGGACATATCGATATCGACTTTCAGGAGGTAGGATAAAGTATGAATAAAAAAATAATGCTGGTCTCGGCTGTGTTGTTCTCCATGCTGCTGACGGCTGCTTGTTCCAGCAATCAGGCGGACCCGCCGGCAGAGACTCCGCCGGCTGTCGTGGATAGCGAGGAAACGGATCAGACGGGGGCGGCTGAAGAGGAACCGCCGGCAGAACCATCCCAAGGGGAGGGTCAACCTGCCGATGGAGAGACGAAACCGATTGATGAGCCTGCCGCAGTAGGCGATACGGTCGATTATCACGGCGCGGTCATCACGCTGAACGGCGTACGCGACTCCGAAGGCGACGAGTACTTGAAGCCCCAGCCCGGCCATACGTTTAAGGTGGTCGACATTACCGTGAAGAACAACGGCCTGGAGCCGTTGGTCATCTCTTCGGCACTGTCTTTTTCCATGACGGATTCAAGCGATCTTAACTATACGGTTCCTATAACGGATGACGTGAAGATGCTGGACGGCACCATTCCTCCGGGCGGCGAGCTGACGGGCGAGATTCCGTACGAGGTGAAGCAGGACGTTCAGGGGCTGCAGCTGAGTTACGGCGATCCGATGAAAGAAGGAAGAGCCATTTGGGCAGTGGAATAATGCAGCAATACATCGCATGTTGTTATTTTGGAATATGCGAGATGGACAAGGATTTTGCTTCGGCAAAGTCCTTTTTTCGTTGCATTCGGAAGAGCGTCCTTTACATGGGAGGAGGTTTTCAGTATGATTAAACCGTACAGTCGGTTTTTTAACGAGGGATGAAGTTCATTCATGACAGAATACATTTTTTATTACGGATCACGGATTTCCGCTGGTTGATGCGGACTGTTGAATCCAACGCAAGGAGTGCTAACACCGATGTCATCAGAAAAAGCGCAGCGAAAGCGGGATTTGATTCTGGATAAAGCCAAGGAGCTGTTCATCCAGCGGGGATATGCGGCAACGTCAATGGATGAACTGGTCAAGTATACGGGGGCCAGCAAGGGAAGCATCTATTATCACTTCGAGAGCAAGGAAGATTTATTCGTCAAGCTGCTGACAAAACAGAATCGGGAATGGATGGAAGCCTGGGACGACAAAAAAGCCGGTTATGCCAGCTTTGAGGAGAAGCTGTACGGGATCGCCGATCACATGGTTGACGACTTCCAGAATCCGCTCACCAAAATCGCGGAGGAATTCTATATCAACCAGCCGGAAAATAAGACGATTGTGGGCGAAATGCTGGCGATACTGCAAGGTCCGCGTATGCTCTACCGCGAAATTCTGGCAGAGGGAGCGGACGAGGGACGCATAGCGGCAGAGAATATCGACGAAATAGCCGTTATTTTCGGATCGCTGCTGGACGGGTTGTCGGTTTCGTACTTCGAACGGTCCCAGGAGGAATTAAGGCAGCTGTACCGCAAGAGCGTGATGTACTTTTTGAACGGTGTGTTATCGGGTGAAGGTTCATAACGTACGGTGCGGTAGGAGGATTTATCGAAAACGCTTTTCTTAGCTAACAGGAAAGGGCGTTTTCGCAATTATAAATAAACCGAATAGTCGGTTTTAACAGGGGGATGGAGTATGAAGCATTTGTTTGGCAACCGCGCGTTCGTGCTGTTGATGGTATCTGATTTTATGCAAAATATCGGGATCTGGATCCGCAATATGGCGCTGTTGTTCTTTATTATGGAGCAGAGCAACCATGACCCGGTCGCCGTATCGCTGCTGACCGTGATTGAATACGCGCCGATCTTCGTGATTTCCATGGTTGGCGGCGTACTGGCTGACCGTTGGCGTCCCAAGCGAACGATGATATGGGGGGATATTTTAAGCTTCATATCCATTCTGCTTATTTTGTTTGTTGTGTATGCGGGATATTGGCAGGCCGTGTTTGCGGTGACGCTGGTCTCGGCCGTCGTATCGCAATTCTCGCAGCCATCGTCCATGAAGATCATCAAGCGGTGTTTGCCGGATGAGCATGTGCCCGCGGCCACGGCGTTATCCCAGACCTCGATGTCGCTGTTTATCATTTTGGGACCTATGGTAGGCACGACGATTTATCAAGCATTTGGATTGCAGGCCTCTTTAATCAGCTTGCTGATTCTGTTCGGCGCTTCGGCGATCGTGTTGGCCTTTCTGCCTTCCACCGTGGACGAACCTTCCAAGGACTCGGAATCAGCCGGTTCGTTCGTGAAGGACATGAAGGCAGGCTTCGCCTACATCGGTTCCAGCCGGCTGTTGAAGGTGCTGCTGGTAGTCTACGTTTTGTTGGCGCTGGGCAGCGGACTCGTACAGCCGCTCGACATCTTCGTCATCACCGAGCGTCTTCAGCTGGAGATGTCCAGCGTCCAGTGGTTCACCGCGCTTGAGGGCTTGGGCATGTTGATCGGCGGTGTGATCGCAGCGGTGATTGCAGGCAAAGTGAAAGGTTCCTACTTGCTGTTTGCGGGGCTGGCCTTCCTTGGACTCTCGACCTTTGTCGAGGTGCTGTCCCAGTGGCCGATCCTGACCGGCTCGATGCGCTTCGTCACCGGGGTGCTGATGGCCATGGCCCAGACGGTCCTGATGGCGGTGATGATGCAGCAGGTGGAAGAGAAATTCATTGGCCGGCTGAACGGCGTGATGACGCCGATATTTACCGGCATGCTGCTCATTGGCTCCGGGCTGACGGGCTGGTATATGTCGGTAACCTCCATTGTCGTGGTGTATTTCACGGCAGGCGCGCTCTTCCTGCTGTCGTCGTTCATCAGCATGAAGCTGCCGATCGCCAAGGTGCCGGTGCAGGAAACGGAGGCGCCTGTCAGGGTAGAGACTGCGGCCAAAGCCTAGCGGGTGAGTAAAAATCTATACATTTAAGCCGAATCTGGCAGAATGGTATCAAGCGCGAACGGGCTTCGTACTGGTAAAGACAATCCAAAAGAGCGGTGCCGGGGAGAAACCCGGGCACCGCTTTTTCGGCATATGCGATTCCTCGAAGGAAGCGAAAGGCAGTCACCCCGCTAAAGCTGATCCGAAGCTCCACCCATGGACAAGGTGCTGTGCCTATATCCATATATCGCTTAAATGGCCACACCGAATCCGATCCATGTTATTCGCTGCAGCGTGGTCAGCAGATCAAGGCATACGGAACATCACATCTGTACCTGTCCGTCCCTTAGGACACAATCGTGATATAATTCACGTTCTTGCCAAAGAAGCTGCGTTACAATGTTGGTAACGATAACACGAATATCATGAGCTGCATTCGGATAGGTAGACAAGGCGGATGCGGAAGAAATGAGGGAGTGACCATGGCTTACCATAAACCTGAGCGCATTGCGGAGATTACCGTGGAGAACGGGGTAAAAAAAGCGCATAACTCCGCCATAAACGTGATGATATTAGGATTCCTTGCGGGGGCATTTATTGCGCTCGGCTTTTTGCTTGACATACGCGTGATTGCCGGAGCGTCTCCAGAATGGGGAGGGATTGCCGGTTTTATAGGCGCTGCGGTATTCCCCGTCGGATTGATTCTTGTCCTGCTTGCAGGCGGGGAGCTGCTGACGGGCAACATGATGGCCGTGTCCTTGGCCAGATTCAAGCGGCGAATTTCCACGAAGGAGATGATGCGGAATTTAGCGCTTGTCACGGTCAGCAATATGTTGGGAGCGTTATTCGTCGCTTACTTCTTCGGACATGTGACCGGTATGACAGGCAGCGGCGTTTACCTGGAGAAACTGGTGGATATGGCCGGGCATAAGCTGGACGACAGCTTCCTGCAAGCCTTCCTGTCGGGCATCGGGTGCAACTGGCTCGTAGCCCTCGCCGTATGGCTGTCCTACGGATCGGATCAGATGAGCGGCAAAATTCTCGGGATCTGGTTTCCGACCATGGCGTTTGTCGCCATCGGGTTTCAGCACGTGGTGGCCAACATGTTTCTCATCCCGGCCGCGATTTTTGAAGGCTATTACAGCTGGGGCGAGTATCTGATGAACTTCATTCCGGTATGGCTGGGCAATTTCGTTGGCGGCGCGTTATTTGTGGGAGCGACATACGGAACCGTTTATTTAAAGCAGGAGAATCAAGCCGCAGCCGCTCCGCGCGGCGAGCAGACGCCTGTGCCATCGGCTAGCTCCCCTCAACAGGTTCATTCCGCGCAGAACGTTTCCTAATGCCGGAGGCCTGGCAAGCGTCTGGGCAAAAAAAGCTGCGTTCAACCGTCCTTGATGAAAGGCAGCGGTTGATCGCAGTTTTTTTGTCGTGATGGGCGAGGCTGTTCCCAGTAATGAATCAAGCAGGGAACAAGCCCGCTATTTTTTTAAATGGTAGGGAACCGTCGTGATGATCACGTCTCTCCGATACAGGAGATGTGCCCGGATGAGCAGGCTGGATTGATTGTGCAGGAAATTATGCCAGCCCTTCTTGGGGATGAACTGCGGAATGACGACGGTAACCTGATAGTCGGATTCGCTGGCCTTGCGCTGCACGGTATCGATGAATTTCGTCAGCGGCTGAATGATGCTCCGATAAGGCGAGTGCAGCGTCACCAGCCGGATGTCCGGCTGCCACTTTTTCCATTTTTCCTGGAAGGCGACTTCCTCCTCCCGCTCGAACGGCACGTACACCGCGATGATTTGGCCCGCTCCCAGCGATTTGGCGTAATTCAGCGAGTTCTCCACCACATGCGTGATTCCTGCCACAGGCAGGATGATGACATTCCCCTCAATCGGCTTAACCGGCTCGCAAGTCGTAATCCGGAGCTGGTCCGCTACCGCCTCGTAATGCTTGCGGATCCGGGTGAAAATCCAGATGATCAGCGGCAGGAATATCAGCACGGTCCACACCTGGGCGAATTTCGTAAAGAAGAAGATCATGGTCACGATAAAGCTGATGCATGCGCCGGTGGTGTTAATGATCAGCTTGACGATCCAGCCTTCAGGCTTTTCCCGAATCCATTTCACCATCATCCCCGTCTGGGAGAGGGTAAACGGGATAAACACGCCGACGGCATACAGCGGAATCAGATGCTCGGTTTTGCCTTCAAAAGCCAGCAGCAGCAGAATGGAGAAAAATCCAAGAATAATGATTCCGTTCGAGTATCCCAGACGGTCGCCGCGGACGGTGAACATTCTAGGAATGAACTTATCCTTCGCCAGATTGACGGCCAGCAGGGGAAAAGCGGAATACCCCGTGTTGGCGGCGAGGATCAGAATTAAGGCCGTTGTCCCTTGTATGAAGTAATAAAGCGCATTTCGCCCGAAGGTATGCTCGGCAATTTGGGAAACGACCGTGACTTGTTCGCTGGGACTGACCCCATAGTAATAAGCCAGGAAAACGATGCCCGAAAATAACAGGGCCAGCAGCGATCCCATCGCCACCAGAGTTTTGGCGGCGTTATTCGGGGCCGGGTCTTTGAAATTCGGAATGGCATTGGAAATCGCCTCCACGCCGGTCAGGGCGGAGCTGCCCGAGGCAAATGCGCGCAGGAGCAGGAACAAGCTCAGCCCGGCTACGGGCGTGCCGATCGGCGTATGAAGCTCCGGAGACGCATGGCCTGTGGCAATGTTGAATATCCCTACCCCGATCAGGATAAATAACGCAAGCACGAACAGGTAAACCGGATAAGCCAATATGGAGGCCGACTCCGTAACTCCTCTTAAATTCAATACGGTCAAGCATAGAACGAACACGATGGAGATCGGCAGATTATAGGCGTGTAATTCCGGAAAAGCCGACGTGATCGCATCCGTCCCGGCCGACACGCTGACCGAAACCGTCAGGATATAGTCCACGAGCAAGGAACCGCCGGCCACCAGCCCCGGGTACATGCCCAAATTCCGTTTGGACACGACATATGCGCCGCCGCCGTGCGGATAGGAGAAAATAATTTGTCTGTACGACAGGATAAGTGCCAGCAATAAGACCAGGACGCCGACGGCAATCGGTATGGAATACCAATAGGCAGCTGCCCCTACGGTCATCAACACAATGAGGATTTGTTCCGGGCCATAGGCCACGGACGATAGCGCATCGGATGACAGGATGGCCAGCGCCTTGGTTTTATTCAGCTTTTGTTCGCCTAATTCCGTTGATTTAAGCGGTCTTCCGATGAGGAAGCGCTTGATTGAGGATAACATGGTTGTTTTTCACCGCCGCTTAAGATTAAGTTCATGGTAGAAGCTCCCGGAACGGACTTCTATCGGTGTTTTTTATATGCTGGACATAGGAACGGTCACCATGCCTATGCTGATTTTTGGCAAACAAAAAACACAGGTTAGAACCCTGTGTTTGATCACAAGTTCACAACCCTCCCGATCAACGCTGACGAGGTTAGCTGTCGGATTCGGGCGGTGAGAGTCGCCCTACCTGATTCCATCGCGGCGTACGTACGCGACGCATCAGGATTCACCCCATAGTATGGTTGAAGGATCCTATAGGTATCCCTCCATACGGTTGGTTCCCCCGCTTTCCATCATGGAAATTAAGCGAATGTCATGTGAATATGAAGAATGTTTTCGAAGCTGAATAGTATATTACGCCTGCTCCAATCGTTTGTAAAACATCCTCCAACGATCATTCGAACAGAATTATTTATAAAAAATGACAGATAAGCGCTTACATAAAGACGTGGCTTTGACAGGCTTTTTATTTTGCATGTTTACTGCGAAAATCACGAGTTTCTATAATATGGAGGATTAGGAGTGGGGAACAAATTCGCCATGCCGGTCTCGGGGGAGGAGACACTGGCATGGCGAATTTTTTTGGGAGTGGTCCATGATTCGGCAAGGAAGAGAAAGGGTCTGGTTTCCTCTTCTTTGCTCTTGATAGGAATATACCCGGGGGGGAGAAAAGTGAATCACCTGATTAGAAAAAAATGTATGACTTTACTGGAACCCCGATTTTCTTTTAAGATAAAGGGATATGATGCAGCCGAGCATAGGGGGGAAGTACGAAATGACTCAAGCGATGATTCATCAGGAAAACGGCGTATTTCCGGCGGTATGTCCGTTGGATTGTCCCGATACATGCGGCCTGCTGCTGCATAAAGAGAACGGAAAAATCGTCAAGGTGACCGGTAATCCGGAGCATCCGATTACGCAGGGAGCCATCTGCAATAAAGTCCGTAATATGGCACACCGGGTGTATCATCCGGAACGCGTGCTCTATCCGCTGCGAAGAGTAGGTCCCAAGGGTGAGGGCGCCTTCGAGCGGATCAGCTGGGACGAAGCCATTCAGGAGATTGCCGGACGCTATAAGGGCTTGATCGAGGAATACGGCTCCGAGAGCATCCTGCCCTACAGCTTCTACGGCAATATGGGGATATTGAGCGTCGACGGCATGGACCGCAGATTCTTCAACAGGCTGGGTGCCAGCCGCCTGAAGCAGTCGATCTGCAATTCCGCGGGCAATGAGGGCTGGAAATCCGTGATGGGGTTTAATGGGGGAACCGTTCCGGAGGACACCGTACGAGCCGACGTCATCCTCGTCTGGGGCGGCAACATCGTCAGCACCAATATGCACCAGATGGTGATTGCAGAGAAAGCGCGCAAAGCCGGTGCCAAGGTCGTTGTGATCGATGTCCACAAGAACCAGACGGGGCAATGGGCCGACTGGTTCATTCCGCTGTATCCAGGCACGGATGCGGCGCTGGCCGTCGGTCTCATGCACATCATGTTCCGCGACGGCATGGTGAATGAGGAATTTCTCCGGAAGTATACGATTGGCCATGAAGCCTTGCGCGAGCACGTCAAAGAATACACGCCGGAGCACGTTTCTTCCATTACCGGCATCTCGATCGAGGATATCGAGAAATTGGCCGAGCTCTACGGCCGGGCCGATACCTCCTACATCCATATCGGCAACGGACTTCAGCATCACGACAACGGCGGCTTGACGGTGCGAAGCATTGCCGCGCTTCCCGCATTGACCGGACAATGGCTGAAGCGGGGCGGAGGGGCCGCCAAGTCGAACGGCGGTTACAACAGCATGGATAGCGACGCGCTTGAGCGTCCCGATCTCCGGCCGAATCCCGAAGCGCGCACGATTAACATGAACCGGATCGGCGAAGCGCTTGCCATGACCGAACAGCCGATTAAGTCGCTCTTCGTTTATTGCAGCAATCCGCTGGTTGTGGCTCCCGATACCGAGCGGGTCAGGGAAGGGTTTGCACGGGAAGATCTGTTTACGGTTGTGCATGACCTGTTTATGACGGATACGGCCAAGTATGCCGATATCGTGCTCCCGGCAACCTCTTCGTTCGAGAATACGGACCTGTACGCTTCCTACTGGCATCAGTACGTTCAGCTGCAGGAGCCGGTCATTCCGGCACTTGGGGAAAGCAAGGGCAACGTAGAGCTGTTCTCCTTGCTGGGACGGGCTATGGGATTCCAGGAACCGGCTTTTCATGAGACCGAGGAAGAGATGATCGCAAGAGCGCTCGACTTCCCGGATAACCCTTATCTAAACGGCGTCACGCTGGACAAGCTGAGGGAACACCGCCATGTGAAGCTCGATATGACGCCGCTTGACACGTATCTGGATCGTTTGCCGACACCTTCGGGACGCATCGAGTTATACTCTGCGCAGCTGGAGGAAGCAGGTCTGCCGCCCCTTCCGACCTACGTGCCGCTGAAGGAAGGATATGACGGGGTAAGGCGCGGCCGCGGGCACCAATACCCGCTCATGTTCATTTCGCCGCCGAACCATAACTTCCTGAACTCGACCTTTGCGAACGTGGAGAAGCATCAGAAGCTGGAGAAGGAGCCGGCCCTGCAGATTCACCCGGCGGATGCCGAGGAACGCGGGCTCCAGGACGGCGAGATGGTCATCGTATATAATGACCGCGGAACCTATGAAGTCCGGGCGAAGGTGACGGATAAAATGCTGCCGGGCACCGTAGTCAGCCAAGGCCTGTGGTGGGAAGGCGAGGGCCGCAAGCAGCGCGCCAATGCCCTTACGCCGGACAGGCTGTCCGACTTGGGTGAAGGGGCTACCTTCTTCTCGACGGTGGTCGAGGTGAAGCGGAAGCAATAAAGCGATAGACCCATCCTAGGCAGACGGATGGCCCAAGGACAGATGACGCAGAAGAGGCCCCCTCAGGGGGCTTCTTTTTTGTATAGTGCACGTGAAACAAAAAGGCCTGTAAGATCCCCGGATCTTACAGGCCTTTTTCATTGCCGGCATTTCTTATACTTTTTGCGGAACTGTCAATAGCCAGAATCCGTCCGAAGTATCAAAAATCGCGTGTTTGTTATATAGTTTCACACATTTGTCAAAGGTAGAATGTCCTTAAGCCCGCAGCATAGCGGTAATCGGCCCACCAGTTCATGTGAACGGGGCAAATGCTAAAAGCACGAATGAATTTAGATAGATGGGAGGAAGAAAATGTCCCCAACCGCACCGAAACCGCAGCCTGAAGGGCTGTCTTCGAAAGGTAAGGTTTACAGCCGGAGCTTCCTGAGGCGCTTGATGAAGCAATGGGATGCCCAGCTGATGGTCATTCCGGGCATCATCCTCGTCTTGATCTTTTCTTATCTGCCCATGTACGGGGTGCTGACAGGTTTTATGGACTACAACCTGTTTACGGGCTCGCGAATTTGGGAGAATCCCTGGGTCGGATTCAAGCACTTTGAAGCTTTTTTTGCCGCGCCGGAATTCGAACGCTTGATCCGCAACACGATCGTGATCAGTTTATTGAAATTTCTTATCGGCTTTCCGGCTCCGATCATTCTCGCTCTGATGCTGAACGAAGTCCGTCACATGTTCTTCAAGCGGGTCGTTCAGACGATTACCTACCTGCCGCATTTTATGAGCTGGGTTATCGTAGCGGGTCTCACGACGGCCCTGCTGGCAACGGAGAACGGAAGCGTCAACATGCTCCTTCAAAAAATCGGCACGATTCAGGAGCCTATCAACTTCCTGTCCCTCAAGGAGTATTTCCTGTCGATTCTCATCTCGGCCAACGTTTGGAAGGAGATCGGATTCGGTTCCATCGTGTATTTGGCCGCCATCGCAAGCGTAGATCCGCATCTGTATGAGGCTGCGGATATGGATGGGGCGAGTAAGTTCAAGCAAATTTATCTCATCACCCTGCCTTCCATCCTGCCGGTTGTGGTCATCTTCATGATTCTGGCCATCGGCAACCTGCTCAATGCCGGCTTCGAAGATATTTTGCTGCTGGCGACCAATCCCGTTCTGAGGCCGGTATCGGACGTCATCGACACTTACGTATACCGCGTAGGGATCGGCAGTCACCGTTATTCCTACGGCGTGGCCATCGGATTGTTCAAAGCCATTATCAGTATCGGGCTGCTCACCATCGCCAATTACATCGCCCGAAGGTCCGGCAATAGTTTATGGTAGGGGGCCCTGTATGTTAAAAAGACTCAGCTTTAGCGACCGAATGATGCTGGTCATCATTTATAGTCTGTTATCCTTACTTGCTTTTTCAGCATTCTACCCGTTCTGGAATGCCATCGTTGTATCGTTCAATGTGGGGGTCGATACCGCCAAGGGTGGCATTACCTTCTGGCCCCGGGAGTTTACCCTGCAGAATTACGAAATTATTTTGGGCGACAGCCGGCTGCTGAACGGATTTGCCGTATCAATCAGCCGGGCGGTCATCGGTACGGTGGCCTCCATCTTCATGACAGCCCTTCTAGCCTACGGCATGACGCGGACTTACTTGATCGGCAGGGGATTTTACATGGTGTTCTTTGTCTTCACGATGTATTTCGGCGGAGGCCTGATTCCAACCTATCTGCTGATCCGCTCGCTCGGTCTGATGGATTCCTTCCTGGTCTTTATCATTCCTTCGCTGATCAGCGTGTGGAACATGATCATCTTTCGGACGTTCTTCAAGGGGCTTCCGAACGGGCTTGAGGAGTCCGCTCATATTGATGGCTGCAGCACCTGGGGCATCTTCTTTCGGATCATTCTCCCGCTTTCGGGTCCGGTCATCGCTACGCTGGCTTTGCTGACGGCGGTGGCGCACTGGAACGACTGGTTCCTGCCGAGCATCTATATCACGAACGGCAACCTGATGCCCATCCAGACGATCCTGCGGGAGACGCTGAATGCCAATATCGTGAGCGAGCAGACCGCGCTGCTGGATACCAGCTCCATTGCCCTGATGGAGAAGACGAAACAGATCACGTCCAAATCGTTGCAGATGGCGATCATGATCGTGGTTACGATGCCCATTATCATGGTGTATCCCTTCCTGCAGAAGTATTTTGTCAAAGGGGTGCTGGTCGGTTCCCTTAAGGAATAATCGGTTTTGGTTTAGGGCGGAAGATCCGCTTTGGACATATAAGGAACAGGTTGACGGCTTGAAGTGCATTAGAAGTTAAATGGAGAGGGGTTAGGTTTATGAAAAAAAAGTCAAGACCCATGCTGCTGACGTTATCGGTCATGCTGGTACTGACCGCTGCGCTCACGGGCTGCAGCGGCAAGTCCGGCACAAGCGGCGCATCGCCTGAGACGACGCCGAAGACGGCCCAAACCGATAACGGGGGAACACCGAAGGCAGAGCAGCCGGGAAATCCTGACGGAAAATGGGTGCTGGGGGAGAAGCCGCTTGAATTCACGGCCTATGCCCACTATGAAAACACGAATTTCCCTGCATGGGAGAGTACGCCGGCGGGCAAATGGCTGAGCGAGAACAAGGGCGTTAAGATCAGCATGATCGCGGCGGCCGGTGCCCATACGCAGAAGCTGAGCGCCCTGATGGCCTCCGATCAGCTCCCCGACATGATCTGGACGGATCGCAATCACCCGGATCTGGAGAGGCTCCGCGAGGCAGGAAAGCTGGTCGCTTTTGACGACTATCTGGATAAGTACCCGAACTTGAAGACGTGGATGAGCGATAATTTGAACATGCTTCGCCACGACGACGGCAAGCTGTATATGTTCCCGAACTGGTACACGTCAAGGCCGGCGGGCAATGCGGGATATGTGGTCAACAAGAAAATATACGACGAATTGGGCGCTCCCCCGCTGGAAACGACGGACGATCTCTATAACTACCTGGTCAAAGTGAAGGAAAAGTACGGCAGCAGCGTGATTCCGTTTGAACCGCATCGTGCAAGAGATATGCAGGGTTTGGGCGTGCTCTACACGGCGTTCGGCGAAGGCACGCTGTATACCTACCTGAACAGCTCCATGCGCGCCGTGCCGAAGGACGGCAAGCTCACCTCGGTGTTCACCGACCCGGTGTTTCGCGAGGCACAGAAGTACATCGCCAAGCTGTACCGCGAGAAGCTGATTTCCCAGGATGCCTTTACCCAGACGGAGGATCAGGTGCTGGAGAAGGTAATGACCGGCCGGGTTGCCGTATTTGCCGGCTCCAGTCCGACCACGATGGCGGGAGACGCGCAGCCTGAGCTTATCAAGGAGGATCCGGACGGCGGATATTTCATGATCTGGCCGATCCACAAGCCGGGTCTGGATAAGAACAAGATCTATCCGGGCACCTATACCAGCTTTGGCTGGAATGCCGCTTACATTACGACGGCTGCCAAGGATCCGGAAGCCATCTTCGCCTTCCTGGATTGGTACACCGGTCCGGAGGGCA
Organism: Paenibacillus sp. Y412MC10; assembly: GCF_000024685.1. Lineage (NCBI taxonomy): Bacteria > Bacillati > Bacillota > Bacilli > Caryophanales > Paenibacillaceae > Paenibacillus > Paenibacillus sp. Y412MC10. The sequence goes on along the minus strand of NC_013406.1, from coordinate 6,685,886 downwards.
TGAACCTTCAGTTCTTCGGCCCCGAGGGCGACAACTGGGAGGGCTTCGATGAAGAAGGGAAACCGAACTTTACAGCGGACTACGACCCGGCAGAGGTAGCCGATATTCAGACGAAGAACGAACCGATCATGTTTGTCGGCAATACCAGTTACATCGACCCGGCCAAATACAAATACATGGCTGAGCTGCCGTTTGAAGAGCAGGATTGGAGAACGAAGTATCAGCAGACGATCACCTGGCCGACCCAATATAACGTGACGGAGTTCGTGAACCTGAATCCGCCGCCGGAGTCCGAGGAAGGCATCATCCAAACCTCGGTGGATGAATTGTTCCTCGAGATTTATGCCAATTCGGTCATGGCGAAAAGTGATGAGGATGTGGATAAAATCCTCGATCAGGGTAATGAGGATCTCATGGCGATCGGTTACGGCAAGCTGTTGGAATGGCGGACGGCAAGGTGGCAGGAGAACCTGAAGAAGATGAATCAGGAATAACCTATCGGTGTTCACAAAGAAAACCGAGTATATCTATCCCAAGGGATTCCAGGAGATCCTTTGGGATCTCTCTGTTTTGGTGATCATCGGCAAACGGATGGAGGGATGGCTATGTATAAGGTCCTGTTAGTGGATGACGAAGAGCTTGATCTGGAGGGCATGAAACGCTTTATTCCCTGGTCTGATCTGGGCATGGAAGTGAGGGGGAGCGTAAACAATGCGCTGGCTGCCTGCGAAATCATGGAGGAAGAGCCCATCGATATATTGGTCAGCGACGTGAACATGCCCTATATGTCGGGACTGGAGCTGGCGCGCATTGCACTTGAGCGCAGGCCCAACATGCGCATTATATTTGTGAGCGGGTATCAGGAATTCAGCTACGTTCAGCAGGCCATGTCCTTGAAAGCCTACAGCTATGTCCTAAAGCCGATGAACGACAGCGAATTGGTCACCTCCCTGCTCAAGGTAAAGCGGGATTTGGACGATGAGACCAAGCAGCGCGAGGTGGAGATGGCTTACCAGCGAATGATTCCGATCGTGAAGAGCGATTTGCTCATTCGTCTGCTCCGGGAGGAAGAGACGGAGGACAACGAATCGTTATCCAAGCTGACGGTTTCCTGCGGGCTGGACCGCATGAACTGGCCCATTCGCGTCGTGGTGATGGAATTGGATAATCTACTGTGGAGGCAGGGAGGGAGCTTCACCTCGCAGCGGGAAGTCTCGCGCATATTTCTGCAGCAGATTCACGATGTGATCGCGAGGCAAGGCATCGTGCCTTACTGCAAGCTGTCTTCCCAGCGAGTGGCGCTGCTGCTGGAGGACGAGGCCGTCGAGCCGACCGTACATAAGGTATATGACGCCATCCAGCAGCTGACGCCGGCCTCCATTACTACGGGCATCAGCGGGCTGGCATATGCGATGGAGGAGCTTCAGTCATCGTATCGGCAGGCGATCGAAGCCGTAGAAGGGAAGATGTTCCTCGGCAAGGGCAGCCTGATCAAATACGAGGATGTGCGCGCGGAGCCGGGCATGCTGGATTCCAGAATGCTGGATGCGCACATGAACAAGCTGCTTGCCGCGATGGAAGGCTATGAGCTCGTCCGCATCTGCGACGAAGTAGAGGGGCTGTTCGGCTCCATTACGAATCTGCGTTCCCGCTTCTCGGTTCACAACATGTCCAATTACATCATTTGGCGCCTGGATCAGTATCTCAGCAGCCGGAACGAGGATCTGTTCGAGCTGCTCGGCATGGAGATCCACCATTTGGATATCTTGATGCAATTCGACACCATCAACGATATCCGTTCTTGGTTTGTGCAGCGGATATTCGAAATTTCCGAACGGCTGTATGAAAAAAACAACTCGAAGGACAGCAAATTCATCCGTAACGTGATTCATACCATCCGTGAACGAATGAGCGAGAATATCACCATTAAGGATATCGCCCAGCATTTTTCTTTTTCCCCGAGCCATATCGGCTTTCTGATCAAGGAGAAATCGGGGAGCACCTTTAACGAGCTGTTGGTGCAGCTGCGTATGGAGAAGGCGCAAGAGCTGCTGAAGCAGCCGGGGCTGAAAATATACGAAGTGGCCGATCAGGTAGGGTATCGGTATCTCCCCTATTTCAGCAGGCAGTTCAAGGAGCGATACGGCATGACCCCTCTCGAATTCCGGAAGCGGGAGGATTAAGGAGGTCCATGATGCAATCGGTCCGGGAGAAGAAAGCAAGCGCGAGATACGTGCCGATCGGTTTAAAACTCATGCTGTCCTATATCTTGTTCATCCTGATTCTGGTGGCCGTGAACTTTTACGTCTCCCATTCGATGTACGATGCTTCCATGCGCAAGCAGACCCGCTTGAACATTCAAGGGACGCTGCTGCAGATAAAGGACAATGTGACCTACAAAATGAACGATATCGTTCAGACCTCGGCGACGCTGTACGATAACCGCACTCTGGTGCTTAGTCTGCGTTCGTTTGAAGAAGGCGTCGAGGGCTACAACCGGATGAATCAGGTGATCATTCCCAAGCTGGAAAGCGCCTCGAAGGCGATCGGCTTGAACTTGAGGATGTCCGTTTATTTTCATAATGAGTCCGTGAATGAAAGATACAAGGTATGGCGTGACGACAGCACCCGCGACTTCAACGAGCAAACGGCGGATATCTATCATATGGGCCGCATCGTGGACACGGCGTGGTATCGGGACATTCCGGCTGAGCAGTATAACGAGACCATGTTGTGGAAGCAGGTGGAAGAGGATGAGCGTGACGGCAGAATATCGCTGATTCGCCGAATCGTCGATATGAACAATCCGCTGGCGATCGCCGAAGTGGGCATTATGCGCTTTAGCGTTCGCAAGAGCGAGTTGTTCGACAGCGTGAACTTCAAGAAGCTGGGCGCGGGCAGCGAGTTGATTGTGCTGGATGGTGCGGGGGAGGCTGTCTTTACTTCGGGCAAGCTGCTGAATAAAGGCGGAACGGCGAGCATCGCCGGTACGAACCGATACGTCTCCCCTGGCGGCTTTCCGGATCCGGAATACCTCACCATCGAGGAGCGTCTTCCGCAGCTGGACTGGAAAATCATTGCCCATGTGCCGCTGACGATCATTGAACAGGAAGCCGTGCGGGTTCGGACGTATTTCATTACGATCTGCTTGCTGTGCGTAGCATTATTAATCGGAGCCGGCTTTATTATTTCGCGCTATTTCTCCAAGCGGATCAATAAAATTGTATCGGTGCTCAACTCCTTCCGGGAAGGAGATCTGCATAAGCGCATGCCGGATAAGGGGAAGGGAGAGTTTTCCCAAATCGCCAATGCCTTGAATGAGATGGGAGAAGATTTTGAAGCGCTGATTAATAAGGTCTATCTGACCCAGATCCAGAAGAAAGAGGCGGAGCTTGAGATGCTGCAGACTCAGATCAACCCACATTTTCTGTACAACACGTTGTCATCGATCAACCAGCTGGCCAAGTTCGGGGAGAACGAGAAGCTGCAGAAGATGGTGGTGGAGCTGGCCCAATTCTATCGCCTTACCTTAAATTCGGGGAAGACGCTGATTCCGGTAGCGGTGGAGGTGGAGCAGGCGAACGCGTATCTGGACATCCAGAAGGTAAAATATGGCCAGCGCATGGAAGTCACTTTTGATATCGATACGAATATATGGCCTTACGAGACCATTAAGCTGATCCTCCAGCCCTTTATTGAGAATGTGCTGAAGCATGCTTGGAGTGGAGATCGCATTCATATTCGGATTTCGGTTCACAAGGAAGGCGACGATATTCTGTACCGGATCATAGATGATGGTCTAGGCATGAAGCAGGAGCGAATACAGGAGATATTCGATCCCCGGGATAACAGCCATACGGGCTGCGGCATCCGCAACATTGATCAGCGGGTGAAGCTGCATTACGGGAGCGAGTACGGCGTTTCCATCTTCAGCAAAGTCGGAATCGGGACCTCGGTTCAAATACGCATACCTGCAAGAGCGAGAAATGCTAACCCGGATAAGAGAGGGGGATAGACGGGAGCCCCGGACCAGAGCGGTTCCTCGTGAAGCGGGGATCCGCTTTTTAGCGCCTGTTCGCTGTTAAGGTAAAGCGTCAATGAGTGTGCTTGCTAAAAATGGATCTCTCAAGCGATACTAGGATTTGGGCGATAAGAAATGACAAGCATTGTGCATTCATTCAGGTTATAGGAGTATCAAAATAGAAGGCCTTTGCCTCTTTCCTTTAAGAAGAATTTATAAAAGCCCGCATGGGCTTTTTTTAATATATTAGAATTTATAAAGTTTTTTGGGGTCCCCGCAAAGTATTTGGAATAAGCATCGGAGCATAGGCTCCACTTTGTGGGGCTATTTTAGGTTTTATGCGTAAATATACTGCTGCGAGGCTGCTGGGAGATAATAAACATGAAATGGTTGGAGCAGTACCCTAAGGAAGTAAAAGGTTTTCTTGTTGCAAGTCTCGTTGCCTCCGCAGGCGGCTCCTTGATGTGGCCGCTGACAACGATGTACGTATTCGACGAGCTGGGACGCAGCATGCAGGATGCGGGCTTTGTCATCTTGATTCAGTCCATGGGGGGCATCGCGGGTCAGCTCCTTGGCGGCGCGTTATATCACCGGGTCGGGGTGAAGAAGCTGATCGTAGGCTCGCTCCTGCTGAACGCCCTCGGATTGTTCACCCTCCCGTTCATTAACGGATTATGGGGCTTGTTCATCGCGATGATGGGCTTCATCGGATTCTGCAACGCCGTATCGATGCCGGCCATCCAGGCCTTTATCGGCTTCCGGTTTGCCGATCGGCGGGGCGAATTGTTTAACGTCATCTATGTTGCCAATAATATCGGCGTAGCCTTGGGAACGGCCATGAGCGGGTTCCTGGCGGAGATATCGTATCATTTAAGCTTTGTCTTAAACGGCGTCACGTCCTTCGGCTTTGCGATTTTCTTCCTGTCTTACCTGACGAAGCTGGGCGGAACGGGTGCGTCCGACGGGTCGCATCATCCGCAGCCCAAGAGTCCGCTTCCGGCGGGGCCCGGCGCTTGGGCACTGCTTGGGGACACCCGCATCTATCTCTTTATGGGACTGGGCTCGCTGTTCCTATGGTTCGGCAATTCCATCTGGAACACGGGCGTGTCTCCGTTTATCATCTCGGAGGGGATGTCCAAGACGGCTTACGGTTATTTGTGGACGCTGAACGGGATCCTGATCTTTGCCGCCCAGCCGCTGACCAATGCCATCAAGCGATGGGCGGCCCGCACGGAGAGCAGCCAGATGACCGCGAGCGCCTTGTTCTACCTGGCGGCTTATGTCGTCATCGTGGCGATGCACAGCTATCCGGGCATGATCCTTGCGATGGTGCTGGCCACATTGGGCGAAATGCTCATTTCGCCAGCGATCCCGGCTTTTATTTCGGAACGCGCGGGACAAGCCGCTCCGTTCTATATCGGCGTGACCGGCGGCATGGGAGCCGCTGGCCGGGTGATCGGGCCTTATGCCATGGGAACGATGTATGACGGCGGCGGGCTGACTCCGGTGGCGTGGTTGGCCGCGGGAGTTGCCGTATTGTCATTCCTGTCGTTTGCGGTGCATGCCCGGCTTAGCAGGGACTGGGGGCTGGGCCATGACCGTCATGACAAGAAGGAACGCCAACTTAACGCTTAGCGCACTAATAAAGTGACGGATCACGGCAGAATCATATTAAGCAGCAGGCATGCTTCGGAGCCTGCTGCTTTTTTGCCTGCGGTTCATAGCTTACAGCCGTTGTCAAAGAAACGCCTTACAAAAAAAATAAAAAGGATATTGAAATCGCTCTCAGGGGGAGCTATAATGAACGTGTCGAAACGTTTCAAAACGAAATGCGTTTTTTGAAGTTATCAAGCAAGAAATCTTCTTATTAGGTTTACACAAGAGCATGATTATCCTAAGGATAACCATGGAAAGGTGCTCCATAGGGGGAATGAAGAGACATTGGGATTATAGAAACAACCTTTATCCGGCGTCTTTATTTTTTCGAATAAAATCGAAACGTTTCGAAGTAAGTGCTTTCAATTTATGTTTTGCATTACGTTTCGCATGCTGGTAAACATTAAAAACGGGGTGAATGTAGAATGAGAAAAAAATCAATATTGTGGACGTTGGCAGCTTTGCTGGTGTTCTCGGTCGTATTAGCCGGATGCTCGGGCGGGTCTGAGAAAGCAGACGGAGGCAGCGAAGGCGGCGGTGGCAAGAAGGAACTGAAAGTATGGTTGATGGGTGACGAAACGGACGAAACCTTGATTAAGCAATACGAAGAGAAGAATCCCGGCGTGAAGGTAAGCGTTCAATCCATTCCTTGGGGAAGCGCGCATGACAAGCTGTTGACGGCGGTTGCCTCGAAGAGCGGCCCGGACGTCGTGCAGATGGGTACAACCTGGATCCCTGAATTCGCGCAAGCCGGCGCTTTGCTTGACCTGACGCCGTATCTTGAGCAATATCCGAATTTGAAGCCGGAGAATTATTTCGACGGTGCCGTTCAAACGATGAGTTACGACGACAAGGTTGTCGGCATTCCGTGGTACGTGGAAACACGCGTATTGTTCTACCGTACCGATATTCTTGCTGAAGTAGGCTATCCTGAAGGTCCTAAGACTTGGGATGAGATGAAGGATGCCGGCCAGAAACTGGCAGCCAGAGGTAATGGCAATTACGCAATCACCATCGATGCCAAAGACATGAACTACCTGTCCATGTTTGCTTGGCAGAATGGAAGCGCTATGATCGACGAGAACCGCAAGCCTCATTTCAACGAGCCGGAATTCATGGGAGCCATGGAATACCTGAAGAGCTTCTACGACACAGGCATGACGCCGCTTGCGAGCGATTTGGATCTGTTTGCCGCATTTAAGGACGGACAGTTCCCGATGTTCATCAGCGGTCCTTGGATGATTCAAGGCGTGAAGGATAAAGCGCCTGAGATTGAGGGTAAATGGGCAACCACAACCCTTCCTGCAAAAGAAAACAACGCATCGTTCCTTGGCGGAGCTAACATGTCCGTATTCAGCAGCACCAAAAATGCAGATGAAGCCGTTAAATTCATCTCCTTCATGAGCGAACAAGAATCGCAGCTGACCAACTACGATGTATCCAAAAACTTGCCTGCCATTAAGAGCGCATGGGAAGACAAACGCTTTGAAGATCCAATCTTCGCTACATTCGGAAAACAGCTTGAGAACGCCAGACCTGTTCCGTTCATCAAAGAGTGGGATGCGGTTTCCCAAGAAGCCATCGCTGCCTTTGAAAGAATCACGGTGGGCGGTGCGGACATCAAGACCGAAATGGATCAGTTGAACGCGAAGGCTACCGAAATTCTATCCAAATAACAAAAGCGTGTAACGCAGCCCGGCTTGTTTCTTCAGACGATGATGAAACAAGCCTGACTGCTTCCATAGCGTATCATCGAAACCCATTTTTGCAGGAGGTGAATGACATTGCAGAACTTTATCAAGCGCTTTAACCGCTATAAGTACCCTTATATGTTTATTGCGCCCGCGCTGGTGCTGCTTCTGACGTTCTCAATCATTCCGATCATCATTGCGCTTGTCATCAGCTTCACGAACATCGACCTGGCGGGTCTCGCCAATTACTCCAATATTGAAGCCGTCGGCTTCGATAACTTCATGAATGTATTTAAAGATCCGGTTTTCCTGAAATCCATGTTTAACACCATGTTCTATGTTATTATCGGAGTTCCGCTTGTCGTTATGCTTGCCATGGGCGCTGCATTGCTGCTTAACTATGGCACGGGATGGCTGTTCAAGACGTTCCGCGTTGTTTATTACATGCCTTCCATTACGAATATTGTGGCGGTCGCGGTTGTTTGGGGTTACCTCTATAACAGCCATTATGGCCTCTTTAACCATATGTTATCCTGGTTTGGTATTCCCGCGCAGCAGTGGCTGAATGATCCCACGCTTGCCAAGTTATCGCTGATCCTTCTGGCTGTATGGAAATCGATCGGTCTTAACATGATTATATTCCTTGCCGCCCTTCAAGGCATTCCGCGTTCCTATTATGAAGCGGCGGAGATCGATGGCGCGAGCAAGTGGAAGAAGCTGTTGTACATCACCGTTCCGCTGCTCAGCTTTGCGACCTTCTTTGTCACCATTACAACGCTGATCGGCTGGATTCAGTTCTTCGAAGAGCCGCTGGTTATGACCAAGGGCGGACCGCTGAATTCCACGATGTCGATGGCCCTTTTCATATACAACAATGGCTTCCAGCTCAGTAATTTCGGTTATGCGGCCGCAGGATCGTTTGTGCTCTTCTTCATTATCATTGTTGTGACGATCGCGCAATTCGCAGTCAAGAAAAAAGATGTCGAGTATTAAGATGCAAGCGATGTTCCGTATCGTAACTGAAGGAGGCTTTAGGGTATGGCAGCGAAAAGAATAGAAAAGACGGTCATGACGGTGCTGCTCATTGCAGGGGGACTGCTGATGATGATCCCGTTTATCTGGATGATCACGTCCTCGTTCAAGCCGGAGAATGAATTTACGGCGGTTCCGCCGACGTTATTGCCCAAAGAATTTACCATGAAAAATTATGTGGATTTATTTACGAAGCTGGACTTTATGGTTTACCTCAAAAATACGCTTATTATTGTGTTCTGGTCCTTTGTGGGTCTGTTCCTCAACGCGCTTGCAGGATATGCATTCGCCAAGTTTGAGTTTCCGGGCAACAAAAAATTGTTTTATCTCGTGCTCGCCACGATGATGATTCCGGGACAGGTGACCATGATTCCGGTGTATCTGCTGATTAACGCCATGGGCTTGACCAATACGATGGCAGGTATCGTGCTCCCCGGTTTGGTCGGCGCTTTCGGTATTTTCCTGTTCCGTCAGTTCATGTCGACGATCCCGACGGATCTGATCGAGGCATCAAGACTGGATGGCGCGGGAGAGCTGCGGATTTTCTTCCGTTTGATCGTTCCGATCACGAAGCCGGTATTTGCGGTGCAGGGAATATTAGCCTTCATCGGCGCCTGGAACAGCTTCTTGTGGCCTCTCATTATGGCAAACGACCAAAAGCTTTATACGCTTTCGGTAGGTTTGCAGCTTCTGAAAGGACAGCATGGATCCGATTTCGGTCTGCAAATGGCAGGTGCTGCATTTATGGTTGTTCCGATCATCATCGTATTTTCTTTCTTCCAAAAACATATTATTGAAGGATATACGATCTCTGGCATGAAATAAGATAGTATAGAGTTTTTAAGTAGTAGAAGGGGCGAAAGGAAATGGCAACGATAAAGGATGTGGCAAAGCTCGCTGGAGTCGCCTTGTCGACGGCTTCATACGCGTTAAGTGGCGACAGCAGAGTGAGTTCCAAGACAAGATCAAAGGTGCTCGAGGCAGCAAGACAGCTGAATTATCGGAAGAACGGATTTGCCATGGATTTGAAGCGGAGCCGCACCAAGACCATCGCTCTAATTCTGACGGATTTATCCGGGCCCTATTATTCCGAGTTGATCCGAAGCGTGCAGGAAGTTGCTTTGACCAACGGGTATGATCTGATAGCCTGCAGCTCGATGGGCGGCAGGGATTCGACGGCGGTTAAATTTTTGCGGGAGAAGAGGGCCGACGGTGCCATCATTCTCGCGCCCAATATTCGCGATGAAGTTCTAATCGAGACCTCCGGGCCTCAATTTCCGATCGTCGTGATGGATCGTCCATTATGCAGCGAATTCCTGGTCAATGTGCTGGTCGACGGGGAGCAGGGAGGATACACGGCTACGCGTTACCTGCTGGAGAACGGACATCGGCACGTAGCCTATATTAGCGGTTCCTCGGACTCGTACGATAATCATTTGCGTTATCAAGGGTATTTAAGGGCACTCGCGGAGGCGGGGCTGGAGGAGCAGTCGAAGTGGCGCCTTAGCGGCAACTTTGTGCGCGAGGGTGGTTACAATGCCACCAAGATGATGATTATGCAGGGGTCGCTCCCAACGGCCGTATTTTACGGCAACGACGAGATGGCCATCGGAGGGCTGAAGGCATTCGAGGAAAGCGGAATTTCGGTGCCGGATGATGTGTCCGTCATCGGGTTCGACGATATCCAATTAGCCGAATACGTGAATCCGCCGCTGACGACCATCAGGCAGCCCAAGAGCGAAGCGGGATCGCTTGCAGCCCATCTGCTGTTTCAGATATTGGGCGGCGAATCCGTAAAGCAGTCGTACATGCTGACAACGGAAATGATGGAGCGTGCATCTGCAGGGAAGAGCAAAGTAGAAAGTTAATGTTACCGGATCGGAGATGAGGAACTTGGCATGGATCACGTGTGATTTTTATTCCGAAACACTACAGCTGTCTACCGGCATCGAGGTTTTTATACCGCAAGCCGCGCTGATGCCATACGGTTCTTCTTCGAAGCTGCCGGTGCTTTATTTGCTTCACGGCCGCGGCGCGGACCAGACCGAATGGATGCGCAGATCGTCCATCGAGCGGTACGCCGAGGATAAAGGCATCGCACTCGTGATGCCGGGAGTCGGACGAAGCTATTATATGGACATGGCCAACGGTCCGTCTTACTTTACCTTCCTGAGCGAAGAGCTTCCGCAGCTGGTTCAGTCGTTCTTTCCGGTGTCCGGACGCAGGGAAGATACCTTTGTCGCCGGAATTTCCATGGGCGGGTATGGCGCATTTAAGCTGGCCATGAGTTATCCGGAGCGTTATGCGGCCGGCGCAAGCCTGTCGGGAGGGCTGGATCTCGCCAGCCGGGCTGCAGGACCGGGCTTCCAGGAACACGAAATCCGTACCCTGTTCGGAAGCGTCGACCGATTGCGGGGAAGCCGGGACGACTTGCTGTATTTAGCTTCGGAATTCGCAGCATATGGGGGTAACAAACCGATGCTGTATCAGTGCTGCGGAACGGAAGACTTTTTATATCATGATAACCAAACGTTTAGACGATATGCGGACAGTCTGGGGATTCCGATGACATACGAGGAAGAACCGGGCGGACATGAATGGGGATATTGGGACCGTAAAATTCAGCGTGTGCTGGATTGGCTGCCACTGCCCTGATTTTTTCGTCCGTTTTTATTGAAACGTTTCGATTATGTCACAGACACAGGCTGATTTTCTCGCTTTTTAAACAATGGATGTATAGGTAGAAAATCCTATTAAATATAAGGTTTTATGAATATATTTCATGGTTTGAGCAAGAATCAAAACGTTTCGAATTGACTAGATCGTGAAGGTTAAGACATAGGAGGATGGGAAATGGCAGATCAACAACTGACTTCTCTGGTCGAGCAGATGACGCTGGAGGAAAAAATTGCGCAGCTTATACAACTGGCCGTCCCTTTTTTCGAAGGAGCTCAAGAATCGGGGCAAATTACAGGACCGATGGAGTCGCTGGGCATCACCGATGAGATCGTAAGCAATGCAGGCTCGGTGCTGGGCTTGGCGGGGGCGGAGGAAGTGATAGCCGTCCAAGAAGCGCATATGCGCAAAAATCGATTAAAAATTCCGCTGCTCATGATGGCCGATATCGTACACGGCTTCAAAACGATCTTCCCGGTGCCGCTGGCCATGGGAAGCTCGTGGGACCCTGTCCTTGCGGAGCGGAGCGCAGAAATCGCCGCGCGCGAAGCAGCGGTATCCGGCCTCCACGTGACATTTGCGCCGATGGTGGACCTTGTGCGCGATCCGCGCTGGGGACGCGTGATGGAGTCGACCGGTGAAGATCCCTATCTGAACAGTGAATTTGCAAGAGCGTTTGTCAGAGGTTTTCAAGGCGACGACTTAAGTGGCGATGTAAACCGGCTGGCTGCGTGCGTGAAGCATTTTGCCGCCTATGGAGCCGGTGAAGGCGGCCGTGATTACAACACGGTGGACATGTCCGAGCGCCAGCTTCGGGAGTATTACTTGCCTGCGTACAAGGCCGCGCTGGATGAGGGAGTCGAGATGGTCATGACCGCCTTTAATACCGTCGATGGCATACCGGCTACAGGCAATAAGCGGCTGATGCGCGATTTGCTGCGTCGCGAATGGGGATTCGACGGCGTGTTGATTTCCGACTGGGGAGCGGTCAAAGAGCTGATCCCTCACGGAGTTGCCGAGGACGAGGCAGAAGCAGCGTTAAGAGCCATCGAGGCTGGCGTGGACATCGAGATGATGACCTCCAGCTACGTGCATCATTTGCCGCAAATGGTACGCGATGGACGGGTGGATGAGAGCCTGATCGATGAAGCGGTGCTGCGTATTCTGTCATTGAAAAAGCGTCTTGGACTGTTCGAGCGTCCTGTGCGGGGAGCCGACCCGCAAGCCGAACGGGAGATCGTGTTCTGCGAGGAGCACCGTCAGGCGGCCCGTGAAGCCGCCGCGAAATCCTGCGTGCTCCTGAAGAACGACTCCCTGCTGCCGCTGAGAGGCGGTCAGCGGGTAGCCTTGATCGGCCCGTTCGCTGCCAGCGGCGACATACTCGGCCCATGGTCCTGGACAGGCGCTAAAGAAGATGCCGTCACGCTGGAGCAGGGACTGGGGTCCAAGCTGCCTTCCGGTGCGCTGACGGTGGCCGAGGGCTGCAGCGTGAGCGCTATGACCGGTCAGCAGCTGGAAGAGGCGATGGGAACCGCGAAGGAAGCCGATGTGATCGTGCTGGCACTGGGCGAGGATTCCGAGATGAGCGGCGAAGCCGGCAGCCGCGGGTTTATCACGCTGCCGCAGCCGCAGCTCGAATTGATCTGCCATTTGAAAACGCTGGGGAAGCCGATGGCAGCCGTCTTGTTCAACGGCCGCCCGCTGGATTTGCACGGCGTGCTGGATGAGGCCGATGCCGTGCTGGAAGCCTGGTTCCCGGGAAGCGAAGGCGGGGCGGCCATCGCTTCGCTGCTGACGGGCCAGATCAATCCTTCCGGCCGTCTCAGCATGTCGTTCCCTTATTCCGTCGGACAGGTGCCGGTCTATTACAACCATTATAATACCGGGCGGCCGAAGGGTGCGCCGGATGCGCAGGTGCGCTATGTATCGCAGTATTTGGACATTCCGAATGAGCCGCTGCTGCCCTTTGGATTCGGCCTAAGCTATACCGAATTCGAATACGGAAACATGGAGCTTTCAGCGGAAGAGATGTCTTCGGAACAGCCGCTTGAGATCAAAGTATCTGTTACGAATGCCGGCGATATGGCCGGGGAAGAAGTCGTCCAGCTGTACGTCCGCGACTGTTCCGGCGAGGTCGTCAGACCGGTCCGGGAACTGAAGGATTTCCGCAAGGTGCTGCTGCAGCCGGGAGAACGGCAGGAAATCACCTTTATCCTGACCGAAGAACAGCTGCGTTATCACCATTCGGACCTGTCCTTCACGAGCGATGCCGGCGAGTTCGACCTCATGGTCGGAAGGAATAGCCGGGATACGGAGATCAGACGTTTTCGGCTTCGGAAATAACGCGACCAACATCATTTATGCAGAATAGGAAGTGAAACTTGTGACAGCCAATCATGTAATGAACGATGCGAAAGTTGTACTCCAGGCGGGAGAATTGACGTTTACCTTTTTGCCGAGCGGGGATCTTTATCAAGCTGCTTACGGCACGACGATGATCAATCAACTGCTCTCCAATTCGATTGACGGCGCCCTCAACAATTTGTTTCTAAGAATCCATACCGAAGACGGCATCGAGGCCGTTCCCATGCTCGGGGTGCATTCCCGAAGCGTGGTCACGCATGCGGATAACCGGATGATGTGGGAAGGCAGCGTCAAGGGAGTGGTCTATACGATACGGTTTACCCCAACGGATGCCGGTGCGTGGTTTTGGGATATCGAACTCCAAGGGGAAGGAATACAAGCCGACGTCGTCTACGGGCAGGATATCGGGATTGCCCTTCCGGGCGCCGTTCGAAACAATGAAGCGTACCTGTCCCAATACATCGACCATGCCGTGTTCCGTCAGGAAGATCGGGGTTATGTCGTGTGCTCCCGCCAAAATCAGCCGCAGGGTGGCGCATTCCCTTATCTTCAGCAGGGATCGCTGACATCGGCGGTCGGGTATGCCACGGACGGCTTTCAGTTCTTCGGTCTTTCCTATAAAGAGACGAATCGGGCAGAGGCTTTATTCAAAGAGAGCCTCCCGAATGAGGTATATCAATACGAGTTTGCCTATACGGCTCTGCAGTCCCCTCGCGTAACGTTGAACGGGACGGCCCGGTTCGTATTCTACGGTTTGTTTAAGGAGGATCATCCGGATGCCGTCACTGCGCTCGAATACCAGGAGGAGCTCCAGGCCGCCTGGCAGCAGGCGGAAGCACGCCGTTTGACCGATACGGGCAATAAGCTGCCGCAGATGGAACGTTCCGACCGCTTCGGCGAACCTCTGCAGACCGTGCCGCTGACGGCAGACGAACTGAACGCACTGTATCCTGTACGCCGCCAAGAGGAGAGAGACGGGGAAACGCTGCTTTCGTTCTTCACGGACACCTATGAGCATATCGTCTTGAAGGAGAAGGAGCTTCGCGTGGAGCGTCCGCACGGCCATATCTTGATGAGCGGCAACAACGTCAAACTGGGCAGCCCGGTCATCACGACCACCTCCTACATGTATGGCGTGTTTAATTCCCAGCTGGTGACGGGAAACACGAACTTTAACAAAATGATGAGTCATGCGCGGAACGCGCTGAACGTGCCCAAGACTTCCGGACAGCGGATCTATGTCGAGATGGACGGACAGTACCGCCTCTTGACGATGCCGTCCGTGTTCGAGATCGGTTTTAACTATGTACGCTGGTATTACAAAACCGAAAACGACAAGCTGATCATCACGAACTTCACGTCCGCCGCGGCACCGGAGGTTACGCTTCAGGTCCGTTCCGAAAGCGGAAGAGCCTACCGTTATCTGGTGACCATGCAGATGACGATGGATGTCAACGAATATGAAGTGCCGTATCATGTGGTCCAGGAAGACGGCGTCCTCACGTTCCGTGCCGACTCGGCTTCGCTGAGCGCGTCCGTGTACAAGGATCTGCATTATCGGCTTGGGGTGACGGGAGCCGATATGCAGGTGACGGACGAAACCTGTCTGGCAAGCAACATCGCGCCAGGGAGCGCTTCCTTAACGGTGCTTGAGCTCGCCGAGAGTGTCGAGTGGGCCATGACGGTGCAAGGCAGCCTTGATGCAGCGGATGCTCCAATCGAGGCGCGGAATGCGGATGAGGAGATTGCAAACTATCGTTCGTTTTACGCATCCGTTATGAACGGGTTCCATCTGAGCTTGAACAACGGGCAGGATGACGGCTTATTCAAAGTCAATGCGCTTGCCTGGTGGTATACGCACAATATGCTCGTCCATTATTCGGTGCCGCACGGGTTGGAACAGTACGGCGGTGCGGCGTGGGGAACGCGCGATGTATGCCAGG
Organism: Paenibacillus sp. Y412MC10; assembly: GCF_000024685.1. Classification (NCBI taxonomy): domain Bacteria; kingdom Bacillati; phylum Bacillota; class Bacilli; order Caryophanales; family Paenibacillaceae; genus Paenibacillus; species Paenibacillus sp. Y412MC10. Next base: position 6,670,503 of record NC_013406.1, on the reverse strand, counting down.
GGCCCGTGGAATACTTCATGGCCACGCATAAATACGAGCAGGTCCGCGACATCCTGCTTGAGGTGTATTCCCACCAATATGAGGATGACGGAAACTGGCCGCAGTGGTTCATGTTTGATAAGTATGCCCATATCCAGCAGGAAGAGAGCCACGGCGACATCATCGTATGGCCGCTGAAGGTGCTGGGCGATTATTTGGCCGTTACCAACGATTACAGCATCCTGGAGTCGGCCGTTCCTTACACGAGAAAGCACAGCTTCGATTTTACGGAGCGGACGTACACCGTGCTTGAACACGTGAAGAAGCAAATAGCCTATATTCAGGAGCATTTCCTTCATGGTACCCATCTGTCTTCGTATGGGGACGGGGACTGGGACGATACGCTGCAGCCGGCTAACGCCCAGTTGAAGCAGTTCATGGTCAGCAGCTGGACGGTCGCCTTGACGTATCAGACCTTGAACCAGTTCTCCCGCGTCATGGAAAGCGTGGATCAAGCGATGTCGGGTGCGATGGGGGAACTCGCTGAAGGAATTCAGCGGGATTTCAATACCTATATCCTGAATTCCGAAGTCATTCCGGGCTTTGTCTATATGGAGAGCAAGGAGCAGAGCAGATTCCTGCTGCATCCTTCCGATCAGGAAACGGGGATCCAGTACCGCCTGCTGCCGATGACCCGCAGCATGATCAGCGAGCTGTTGACCCCGGAGCAGGCGGCCAGCCATTATGAGATTATTCGGGAGCAGCTGTTCTGTCCGGACGGCGTAAGGCTGATGAACCGCCCGGCGGTATATGCCGGCGGCGTCAGCACGCACTTTAAGCGGGCGGAGCAAGCGGCGAATTTCGGCCGGGAGGTTGGCCTTCAATATGTGCATGCGCATATCCGCTTTGTCGAAGCCATGGCCAAGCTCGGCAAGAGCAGCGAGGTTTGGAGCGGGCTTGAGCGCATCAACCCGATCGGCATCACCGAGGTGGTGCCGAATGCGGAGCTGCGCCAGAGCAATGCTTATTTCAGCAGCTCGGACGGAAAGTTCAACACGCGCTACGAAGCCCAGGAATCGTTTGATGCGCTGCGCGGCGGAGACATACCTGTCAAAGGGGGATGGCGGATTTATTCCAGCGGTCCGGGGATCTACATGAATCAGCTGATCTCCAATGCGCTGGGCATCCGCGAAGCGGGTGGCGACCTGGTGATCGACCCGGTTCTGCCGAAGGCGCTGGATGGTTTGGAGTTCCAATTCAACTATGCCGGCGTGCCGGTAACATTCGTTTATCATATGGATGGCGCCGAGCGGACCCGTGTCACGATCAACGGGCAGGATGTATCCGCGAATACGGTCCAGAACCGCTACCGCACGGGAGGCGTTCGCATCTCGGGCGAAGATTTCAAGCGGTTGACCGGAAATGACGAACAAGGCTGCGTCGTGGATATTTACGGAGGCGTTCATGAACAATAAATCGTAACCCGTGAAACTCGTCTGCAGGAACCGAACCGGTCTGTTATAATGGAGGGAATGGTTATCGAAGCGAGGGATGTCGATGAAGACCCGTCAAGAGACAGTGACGATCCGGTTCTCGGAAATGAAGGATGCCGCTGCGCTTATGGAACTCGACGAACTGGTATGGGATCGTAATACGGCCCCGGAGCCCCTGAAATGGAGCTCGCGGGACCATTATCTTCTGCAGTGCCCGCCAGGCACGCAGCTTGTTGCGCTGCATGAAGGGGAGCTGTGCGGTTACGTCGGCTTCCGTTCGCCCACAGGCCTTAACAGCAATCGCCATGTGCTCGAGCTGAACATCGCGGTCCACCCTGCCCATCAGCGGCAGGGCATCGGACAGCGGTTGATCGAGGCGGCGAAGGATATGGCGCGGGTGGAAGGCATTGCGAAGCTGAGGCTGCGGGTGCTGTCCAGCAACCCGGGCGCGCTCTCCTTTTACAGAAACTGCGGGTTTAAGGAAGAGGGGCGGCTGATTCGGGAGTTCTACGTGGATGGACGTTACGTTGATGATATTTTAATGTGTTACTTCTTATCATGATTCCCCTCAGGATATCACCCTGGTCCGGTTCACGGATGCGAAAGAGATGAGATCATAGGCTTGAACAGTCCGGCGGTTTTGCCGGGTTGTTCGTATGATTAGGTCAACCAGAGAGTTCTGGTTGGCCTTTTTGTTTTTGGGGTCCTCCCACTGAAACGGCTTCTGGACAAGGGCATACCCGATTGCATATAGTAGATGAAAAGAAAGATAGCGGAGGTTGTTTTTCCATGACCATGGGCATTGTATCGCTGAATGTGGGAAAGCCTGTAACGGTGGATTACCAGGGGAAGGACCTGTCTACCGGAATTTATAAGCAGCCTGTGGAAGGCTCCTTGTTTCTAAGTTCATTGAATTTCGAAGGGGACGGGCAAGCCGATCTCATCAATCACGGCGGCTTGGATAAGGCGGTGTGCGCGTATCCTTCGGAGCATTATCCGTATTGGGAACGGTCCTTGGGCAAACCGATGCCGTATGCCGCATTCGGCGAAAATCTGACGCTGCGAGGGCTGCTGGAGGATGAAGTCCGCATCGGAGACGTATACCGGGTAGGGGAGGCGGTACTGCAGGTCAGCCAGCCCCGATATCCCTGCTTTAAGCTGTCGCAAAAGCATGGCGTCAAGGACATGCCGGCAAGGGTGCTGAACACGGGTTACAGCGGTTTTTATTTCCGCGTGCTCGAGGAAGGAAGCATCAGCGCAGACTCCCCCGTTACCCGGCTTGATTCCCAAGCTTCCGGCATCACGGTGCTGGAAGTGCTTCGCATGATGAAGGACGGGCGAAAGGATGAACAAGGGCTTGAGCGCATGCTGGAGATCGACGAACTCGCCTCAAGCTTGAAGTCGCAATTCGGGACATGGCTGGCGACCCTTCGAAGCCATCAGGATTGAAGTCGCACGGACTCTTGCCAAGCTCTAAGCCAAGGTTAGCCCGCGTTCTAGAACACATACGGACAACAAAAAGGGCTTGCGTCCTTTTGGTAGGATACAAGCCGTTTTTTTTATTGGAATTATAGAAAATGCCAGTACCGGCGAAGCTAAACCGTATGCGTTACCTCATCCGCTTCCATTCGCTCTGAATCATGCCGTAGACCGCATGGTTGACATAGCCTTGGGGCAGCTTCTCAGCTTCCCGTATGACTCCCTCAAGGACAAAGCCCAGACGTTCCGGAATCGCCCGGCTGCGATGGTTAGCCGTTGCGCATCGAATCTCCACCCGGTTCAGGCCCATGCGCATCAGCGCGTGATCCGTGAACGCGCGGCATGCGCTTGTCATCAGGCCTTGCCCCGTAAAATGCTGATCCAGCCAGTAGCCGATGCCGACCGAGCGGTTGTTCCAATCGATCTCGTGAAACGAGATCGTGCCCGCCAACTCCTCGCGCACCCAGATGCCTGCCGAGAAGCCGCCATTGTCGGCTGCTTGCTTCATGGCACCCTTGATATAGTTGAGGGTATCGTTAACCTCGGTGACGGCATCCACCCACGGAAGCCACTTGCGGAGACGGTCGCGCGACCGGTCGGTAATCTCGAACATCGCCCGTGCATGTTCGATGGCAAGCGGGCGCAATTCAACATGATCGTCCAATGTGTATCCAAACATACGGTATCTCCTTTGTTCTCCATCGCGAAGTATTAAGTATATGTACCTCTAACGAGTTCGCTTCACTTTTTGCTCCAATGCGTAAATATCTTCTTCCAGGGAAATCATGCGCTGGCTGACAACCGTTCTGCAATCGCTGAGCGCTTGGTTGTATAGATGAGGCCCCAAGGTCTCCACGAAAAAATCAAGAACACTCTCTGCGGCCAGATTTCCGAGGGTTTCGCCGCGTTCCGTTTCAAAGTATTCCTGCACCAATTCAATCAGCTGTTCGCGCTGTTCTTTTGGGAATTTGCTGGGCTTCATAAGATGATGGCCGGCCTCCTTCAAACACTGTTTTTCTCTCCATGCTACCCTATTAAAAAGCCCCCGTCAAAATGATTTTTGCCGCTATATCCGGCTAAGGGAGGAACCTCTGCAAGCAGGTTGAGGACTTGTAGTTATTGCCTCCCGGCCCCCCTGTCCCAAGTCGCGGGCTAACTGCGCGGGAGTGCCGAATTCCTTGAACAATCGCGTCATTACAGGTATATTTAAGAGAAACACGTTTATACAGGAGATAGACAGAAATTACAGGACGAAAGGTTGATCAACGTGGAGAACCATCGGGGCACCCCCTCCAATTTCATAAAGAATGTTATTACCGAAGACCTGAAGTCCGGTAAAGTCAAGGAGATCGTTACCCGTTTCCCGCCGGAGCCGAACGGTTACCTGCATATTGGACATGCCAAGGCCATTTGGATCAATTTTACGCTGGCCGATGAATTCGGCGGACGGACACACTTGCGGTTTGATGACACGAACCCGGTGAAGGAAGACATCGAGTACGTGAACTCCATCAAGGAAGACGTGAAGTGGCTTGGCTTCGATTGGGAAGAGCTGCGGTTCGCGTCCGATTATTTTGAAGAGATGTACAACCGCGCGGTGCTGCTGATTAAGAAAGGGAAGGCTTACGTGGACGACCAGTCCGCTGACCAAATCCGCGAAACGCGCGGAACCTTGACCGAGCCTGGACAGAACAGTCCATACCGGGACCGCAGCGTGGAAGAGAACCTGGATCTGTTCGAGCGGATGCGCAAAGGGGAATTCGCCAACGGTGAACGCGTGCTGCGCGCCAAGATCGATATGGCTTCCCCGAATATCAATCTGCGGGATCCGGTCATCTACCGGATCTCCCACGCGCATCATCACAATACAGGGGATAAGTGGTGCATCTATCCGATGTATGCTTTTGCCCATCCGCTGGAGGATGCCATCGAAGGGGTTACGCATTCCCTGTGCTCCCTGGAGTTTGAAGATCAGCGCCCGTTCTATGATTGGGTCGTGGCGGAATGCGAGATGGACAGCACGCCGCGTCAGTACGAATTCGGGCGTCTGAACGTGGCGCAGACGGTAACCAGCAAACGCAAGCTGAAGCAGCTCGTAGACGAGAACATTGTAGACGGCTGGGACGATCCGCGCATGCCGACGATCTCCGGACTTCGCCGTCTGGGCTATACGCCGGAAGCCATTCGTAATTTTGTGTTTGAGACGGGAATCTCGAAGGCTTACGGCACGGTGGACCGCCAAGTGATGGAGCACTTTATCCGTGAAGACCTGAAGCTGAAGGCTCCCCGCACGATGGCCGTGCTGGACCCGCTGAAGGTGGTTATTACGAACTACCCTGAAGGTCAGGTCGAATGGCTGGATGCCGAGAACAACACGGAGAATCCGGAGATGGGGATCCGCCAGATTCCGTTCTCGCGTGAGATTTATATTGAGCAAGAGGATTTCATGGAAGATCCGCCGAGCAAATATTTCCGCTTGTTCCCGGGCAATGAGGTCCGGTTGAAGCATGCGTATTTCATCAAGTGCAATGACGTGATCAAAGACGAGAACGGCAAGGTCGTCGAAATTCACTGCACATACGATCCGGAGACGAAGAGCGGCAGCGGCTTTACCGGACGCAAGGTGAAGGGGACGATTCACTGGGTGGAGGCCACGCAGGCCGTGCCTGCCGAATTCCGTCTGTTCGAGCCGCTGTTCAAGGACGAAGACGAAGAAGCGGAATTGGTACACGAGGTTGCAGGCGAAGCGGAGGAGGCAGCTGCCGAGAAGTCCTTCTTGGACGACATCAATCCAAATTCGCTGCAAATCGTGCAAGGCTTCGTGGAGCCGAATATGAAGGATGCAGCGCCGCAGGACAAGTTCCAGTTCTTCCGCCACGGATATTTCAACGTCGACTCGAAGTATTCGCAGCCAGGACGTCCGGTATTTAACCGCGTGGTTTCCCTGAAGAGCTCGTTCCAGCTTCCGAAGAACTAAACAAGCCAGAGAATAAAAAAAGGCACGGGTAGGTGCTGATCAGGTCGACCTGGCCCCTAAACGTAAACAAGACTCGAAGATTCCGTTCCAGGATTCATTCGAGTCTTGTTATATTTACGGTGATATCATCTTGGAAGTGAAATCGTACGGGAGATAACTTCGTGTTAACTCGCAGCGTACTCCTCGATCTCGTCGTCTTCGGGATCGTCCGGGTGCAGCGGCTGGTATCCGTGCCTGCGCAGGTTATACCACATCCAGCCAAAGCCGATGGCACCCACGATGGCAAGCATCGTACCGGTCCGGTACATGGCCTGCGCTCCGAAGTTCTGGAACATCCAGCCGCCGGCAAGGCCGCCGATGACACCGGATATGCCGCTCCAGCTTAAGGTATAGATCGCTTGGCCGGAGGCGCGGTACGGCGTCGGAACAAACAGCATTGTCAGCTGAACGCCGACATAGAAGTAGCCGCCGAAGGTAACGCAGTGCAGCAGCTGGATGAAGGCGACCTCCAGCGGGCTGTTGGCTTCGGCCATAAGCAGCCAGCGGAGCGCGAAGAGCAGGCTGACAATCGTCAGGCAGCCGACCAGGACGTTGATTTTCCGCTTCAGGAAGCGGTCAAACAGAATGAAGATCAGCACTTCGAATATCGATGAGAAGAAGATGGCGAGGCCGACCGTCTGCTTGGTCCCGCCCAGCTCCAGAATGTATAGGGACATAAAGGTATTGTTCGCCGTGTTCGGGATGGATACCATGATGCCTAACAGGATGAACCAGACAAAATAGGAGTTCAGGAACAGCCTGCTGAGCCCCCTGAGGCTGACCGATGCCGATGCCGCCGTTTTCTGAATGGAGGGCAGCGTAAACATGAACACGGCCGCCACCAGCAGCATGATCGAGAACACGATGGCGATGCGTCCCGACCCGAGCCGGTCGATGACAGGCCCGGCAGCGATGGCCGTCAGCGCCCATCCGAGCGAGCCCCACAGCCGGAACGAGCCGAATTTTTGCTGAGTTCCATCAATATAGGTGAGAATCAGCGAATTCGTCTGCGAGAACATCGGCGTCTGAAAAAAATAAAAGAAAATCATCGTCATGTATATCATTGCATAGGTATTCGCCTGAAAAACAAGCTGAACCAGCAGCAGCGTACCGGTCATCATGATCAGCAGCACGCGTTTGATGTTGGCCGCCCGGTCACTCCAGAATCCCCAGAACGGATTGGCGAAGATGGACACAAATGGCGCAATCGCCATCAGGCTGCCGATTTCGATTTTGCTCATGCCGATATCTTGCAAATACAACTGGAAGAAACCGGTGAAGATGACCATGGTTCCGTAAATGAAGAAGTTGAACAGCTTGAGCGATGTCAGCGAAGGTTGAGCATTGTCCATATTCCGCAAGTAGGTCATTCCTTTCAAACCGAATACAATCCATAATCGCGGTATAAGAAAAAAAGCCGCTTTCCTTTCAATGTATCACGCATTGAAAAGGGATACAAACCATCTTTTAAATGATTTTCCATTATTCTGGATATTAACCTATAAACTGAATCCGATTTTTTATAACTTGAAGAAAGGCTGGTGGAGCATATGAGCGTTCACTCCCAAGATGTTCGTCTGCCATCGGGTCAAGTGACGGGAATCGCCCTTGCTGGAGGAGCCTCCCGGAGAATGGGGAGAAACAAGGCGCTGCTGCCCATGGAGGGGATGAGTTTGATTGAACGGACGGTCCGCGCGCTGGACAAAGTCAGCGGAAGGGTGATCCTGTCTACCAATGACCCGGAATCTTATCAATTCCTCGGCTTGGAATGCGTCCCCGACCTCTATGTCGGACAAGGTCCGATGGCGGGCCTTCACGCCGCCCTGAAGTCTTCCCGGAGCACATGGAATCTGGTCGCAGCTTGCGATATGCCTTATATCCACGAGCGGTTTCTCCAGGGGCTGCTGGATCTGGCGAACAAGCAGGACACGGCTGAGGCCGTAATCCCGGTCGTGGAAGGAAGGATGCACCCGCTGCTGGCAGCGTATCGCAGAGAGACCGCGGAAAGCCTTGAGCGCAGGCTGATCCGGGGGCAGCTCCGCATGGTGGAGTGGGTGCAGGAGCTGAATGCCGTCTTTGCGAATGAGAAGGAATTAGCGGAGGTCAGCGGCCTTGATCCGCGCCGAATCTTATTTAACATGAACACGCCCGGGGATTACGAGGCCGCAGGCGGTCTGCTGAATACGGAAGAATGATCGTCCCCTGCACGCATCCTATAAAAATAGCCCCGCCATTCGAATGCTTGGCAGGGCTTTCTAGTATATAAAAGGCAGTTTGCTTTGGTTATGCTGATTCTGCTCTCATGCGCGGAGCAGAAGCTCATCCGCCGATCTGCGACATGCGCCGGACCGTAGGAGTATGGCTTTGGGCCTTTTTCTCCAGGGCGAGCGCCATTTCATGGTTCAGCGGCTTGGCGCCGAGCGCTTTGCGGAACAGGTTCGCCACCGCTGAAGGGTCATCGATGACGCGGCGCACGTTAAATTCGTCCGACCAATACAGGCAGGCCTTGATATGGCCGTCGGCCGTCAACCTGAGCCGGTTGCAGGAATCGCAGAAATGATCGCTGACCGGATGGATCAAACCGAACGTTCCCGTTGCTCCAACCACCTTCATATTGCGCGAAGGACCGTTGCCGGAAGGGCCCTGCTCTTCTTGAATGGCCCAGCCGGCCTCTTGGCACACTTCGGATACCCGGCTCAGCGGCAGGTACGAATCCCGCCAGGTATCGGATGCTTGGCCGATCGGCATGTATTCAATAAAGCGGACATGAAGGGGACGATCAAGCGTCAGGGCGATAAAGTCGCGAATCTCGTCCTCATTGAAGCCCTTCATTAACACCATGTTCAGCTTGATCGGATTCAGGCCGGCTTCATAAGCGGCTTCAATGCCTTCCAGCACTTTATGCACCCGGCCGCCGCGCGTGATGCGAGCGTAACGCTCTTCCTGGAGCGAATCCAGGCTGATGTTGATGCGGGTGAGTCCCGCTTCCTTCAGCAGGCGGGCCTTGGATGGGAGCATGATCCCGTTGGTGGTGAGGGATATATCTTGAACTCCTTCAATGGAAGCAATCTGATGGACCAAGGTTTCCAGATCCTTGCGCACAAGCGGCTCGCCGCCGGTAAGGCGTACTTTGGAGACGCCCATGGGGGCCAGAACGCGCATGATCGAGGCGATCTCTTCATAGCTCATAATCTGATCGTGAGGTTGGAATTCCATCCCTTCTTCCGGCATACAATATACACAACGAAGATTGCACCGATCCGTCACCGAGATTCGAATATAATCATGGACACGACCGAAGGAATCTTTAAGCGGTTCGATCATGGAAATCCCCCTTTTACTAGCGTGCATGGTCACATTGTAGCCATTCCCCGAACAGGAGTCAATGCGTTGTAAGGGTCATGTCAGCCGGACAAGCCGCACGGATAAGTTCAAGGATTTGTGAGAAGTATCACAGAAAACGCTTTCTAAATCAGGTATATTGAACCTGTGGACCAAAGCTTTCTCCCCTTGAAAGCGAGTAGTGACATTCTAGATTTCCGAAAGTTTCCTGATTTTTCCGAAATTTTCGGAAATCATTTCAAACTGCTTTCATTAGACGTTCATCTAAGATATACTGTCAAGGATATCACATCCAACAAGAAAGGTTACCAATAGGAGGTTCGATATGGCGATATCACCTGTTCAAACTTTGGAGGTGCCTGACGTCTGTCACAGGTGGCTTGAAAACCGGGGGACGGTCTACGAGTTGCTGATTGATTTTTTGGGAAATTGGCCCAGCTTGTCTATGATTGCGGAATGGAGCCGCGGGAGCGGAATTAGCAAGGCGGCGGAGTGTTCGAAGGCCGGTACGGAACTGATGAAATATTTATGCGGACGCTCGCCTGAGGAATTGGTTCGGATTTGCGAATATGAGGGGGCGGAATACCGTCGTCTGCTTCAGCTGTCCAAACCTCGCCAGGCCGCGGAATCCCATTATACGAAGGATGGATGCGCTCAGGATTTGGCCGAGTGTTATGCATCCGCCGGTGTTGCCTTTAATAAACTGCATGGCGAAGCGGACGATCATATAGCCATTGAACTGGAATTTATGACGCTGCTTCATGACCGTATGCTGAACAATACGTATTGTGAAGATAGCATGTTGCAATTAATGGAGGTACAAGAGAAATTTCTGGAGGAGCATCTGTTGTCATGGGTGCCATCCCTCTGCAAGGATCTGAAGGGGTCCACGCAAAGCCCGCTATACCAGTCGTTATTCAGCCTGTTGGAGGAATTCCTCGCACAGGATCTGAACATGCTGAAGACCTGGAAGCATTCCAAGGAAGCCATGCTGGTGCATTAGCGCCAGAATCATATCATCGTCAACAAACAGAACAACGCCCCGGCCTCCTAATGTAGGAGGCCGGGGCGTTTGGTTTTCTAATTAATCTTCGATTCTCTTCTTGCTGAACTTCATCAGGAACTCGTACACGATCGGTACAACCACGAGTGTCAGCAGCGTGGAACTGATCAGGCCGCCAATAACCGTGATGCCGAGTCCTTTCGAGATGATGCCTGCGCTGCTCTCCCAGCCGAATACGAGAGGCAGGAGCGCGCCGATGGTTGCCAGTGCCGTCATCAGAATCGGACGAAGACGGGTAGCGCCGGCTTCGAGCAGGGCTTCGCGCGTGCTCATTCCTTCGCGTTCCATATGGATCACGCGGTCGATCAACACGATCGCGTTCGTCACCACGATACCGATCAGCATGAGCACGCCCATCAGTGCAGACACGTTCAGTGTTTCGCCCGTGACGAGCAGGCCTATGATAGCGCCGATGACAATGAACGGCAGCGAGAACAGGATGGCGAATGGAGCGAGTCCCCCGCCAAACGTAACCACGAGTACAAAGTATACGATAGCGATGGCCGCCAGCATGGCGAGCCCGAGCTGTCCGAAGGTTTCGTTAATTTGCTCGGTGACGCCTCCGAATTGGACGGACACGCCGTCTGGAAGCTCAAGCTTGTTCACTTCGGCCTCCAGGTTGGTCGAAGCCGAGCCTACGTCGCTGGACAGGATGTCGGCTGTGACACTCACAACCATTTTACCGTCGATGCGCGTAATGGAATCCGGAGTGGTTCCTTTTTCCACCTTGGCCACATCCTTGATCGGTACTTCGATGCCAAGCGGGGAGGTCACGGTTTCGTTCTCGATTTCCTTAATGCTCTTATAGGTTTTGCTGTCCGCTTCAATGTAAACATTGTAGGTTTTGTCTTCGATCTTGACTTCGGTCAAGACCGGACGTTCCCGTACCGGGGCCAGCTTCATGGCCAGCTGTCCGGCCGTCAGGCCCAGTGAGCTGAGCTTCTCTTGATCGGCTACCAGCGTGTACTGCTCAAACGCTTCGGACAAGCTGGTTTCCGCATTTTCAAACGTCGCGGTATCCTTGTTCGCAAGCTCTGCGATTTGATCGGCCACCGGCTTGATCTGCTCCAGCGAGTCGCCGAAGACGTTCACCGTCAGCTGGCTGCCCCCAAAGCCGCCGGCTGCCATGTCCATATTGGACCAAGTGCCGTCCGGCACTTCCTTGGCAAGATCTTCGATGAGCGTCTTTTTGACGTCTTCGAAGTTTTTCGTGTCCGGATCATACATAACGTAGAACAATCCTGAATTGGCGGAGCCCATGCCCAGCGGATTGCTTCCGCCGATGGAGTATTGCATCGATTGCACGCCTGGTTGATCCAGGATCAGCTTCTCGGCTTTTAAGGCTCGATCCTCAACATCCTCCAGCATTACGCCAGGCTCAGGTGAATAGGTGACCATCGCGTATTTGTCTTCCTGTTCCGGAATAAAGCTTACGCCCAGGTACTTGGTCAAGAACAAGCTTCCAACGAGCAGCACGATGGCTGCCAGGAAGGTAATCGCTTTGTGATTCAAGGTCCACTTCAAAATGGAGCGATAGCCGCGGGCCATGGCACCCGGCTTCTCTTCATGATCATGTGTGTTCTTCAAGCCTTTGCGGAACAGGCTGTGCGCCATGGCAGGTACGAGCGTAATCGCCACGACCAGGGAAGCAAGCAGGGCAAAGACCATCGTCAATGCAAACGGCATGAACAGCTCTCCTACCATGCCGCTGACCAATGTAAGCGGCAGGAATACCGCGATGGTCACGATGGTGGAGGACATGATCGGCACAAACATTTCGCGCGTAGCGGCGCTGATGAGCTCTCGGCCCTTCAATTTCTCGGTCGAAAGGGACATGCGCCGGTAAATATTCTCGATAACCACGATGGAGTCATCGACAACCCGGCCGATGGCAACGGTCATGGCGCCGAGCGACATCATGTTCAGGGTGATATCCATTTGCTTCAGGCACAGAACCGCAATCAGCAGGGAGAGCGGGATCGAAATGATCGAAATAATCGTCGAACGGATGTTGCGCAGGAAGACCATAATGATCAGAACGGCGAACAACGCACCGAATAATGCCTTGGAAAGCATCGTATGGACAGAGTCCTCAATCGGCTTGCCTTGGTCCAGCATGATCGTCAGATCCATGCCAGGATACAGGCCTCTCAATTCTTCGGCCTTGTCTTTGACCTGGTTCACGACGTCAACCGTGTTGGCATCGTTTGCTTTTACGATTTGGATACCGATCGATTCCTTCCCGTTGGTGCGGGAGATGGATTCCGAGGAGCCGATCACTTCAATTTTGGCAATCTCGCTCAGTTTGACGGTTGGAATGCCGGCTGGCATACCAGGAGCACTATTTTGTCCACCAGCGCCAGCACCAGGCACAGTTTGCTGGCCGGTCCCTGCAGCATCGCCAGGCGGCTGTTGCTGCTGGCCTGCACCGGCATTCGGAGCACCGGCGCCGGCAGACGCATCCGCCCCGCCGCCACCCGGAATGACCGGAATGGCGATATTCTTCAGATCGTCGATGCCGATGATGCCGCCATCAACGGCAACGGCTTTTTGGGACTTTTCCATTTCGAACATGCCGAGCGGAGCGTACAGCGCCGAACCTTGCACGATACCTTTGACGGTATCCTCGGTCAGGCCAAGCTCGCTCATTTTGTCCTGGTTAAACTTAAGCTGTACCTCATTCACGAATTGGCCGGCTACCTGGATGGAAGCAACCCCGTCCAAATCCTCCAGCTCGGGAACGATGTCATTCTCCGTGATGCGAGTCAATTCATCCAATTCCATGTTGTCCTTGTTAGCAATGCTTAACGAGACAACCGGCATGGAGCTCATGCTGAATTTGGATATGGTAGGTTTCTGGGCGTCGTCAGGCAGCTTTACCTCGTTGATGGCTTCGCGAACAGCCGCCGTAGCGTTGTCCAGATCACTACCATAATCAAACTCAACCATGACATTCGCTGCATTCTCCATGGAAGTGGAGGTTACGGTTTTGACGCCGTCGATATTGCGGAGTCTCGTCTCGAGCGGTTTGGTTACATCCTCCACAACGCCTTCGGGAGATGCACCAGGATAGATGGCGGTGACACTCAAGAACGGAACGTTAATATCCGGAATGGTTTCTTGCTTCATCGTCAGTCCGCCGTACAATCCACCGAAGCTGACGATGATGGTCAGCAGCCAGATCGCAAACTTGTTGCGCAGCGAGAAATTGATAATTCCTTTCATTAGGCGATTCTCTCTCCTCTCCAAACTCTATGTCTCTAATTTGAACGAATTCCCCTGCATCATGCCGCCGGGCGTAAGATAGCTTTCAAGCACAGTCGAAATGGTGCCCTTGAGCTCGGTATACAATGCTTCGATTTCCTCGATCCCCTCCAAGTTAGCAAGCATTCCTTTCAGAACGGCCCGGCTGGGCTGGAGACCAAGCAGCTCTTTCTCCATAATATTGAGGGATTCCATCGCATCTTCCCGCTCTTCCGGCTCGGCCTGAACCTTCTTCAGCTCGCTTTTCATTGCCTTAATGACGATCAGCGGATGGCGCTGTTTGGGAACGTCGGTCTGGCATAATTGGCCCAATTGGCCAACCGCCTCCATCGGGATCAGCGGCTCCGGCCGTCTGCGAAGAATGCTGGCTACGATATCATCGAGCAGCTGGATCTGGTGATCTGCCGTGATTCCCACGTTCAAATGGAATTCCGGCATGAACAGAAAACGGATATACGAGCCCAGCATGCTGGCCATAAACATGCCGATCTCAATCGTATACGGCTCAACGTCCGGTCCATAAATGGTTTTCAGCTTATTGTTAAACCACTGCAATGCAGCAAGCATCTCCAGTCGCATGTTTTCCTTGTCAAAAGGCGGTTTTCCCGGCATCTGATCATGGATTTGCTTCAGGAGAAATTCCCGGATCTCTAGAAAATGGATCAGAAGCACTTCCGTCTGTTTACGCAGCTGTTCTTTAGGCGCTAGCAGCGGATCGTGATCGACCCGGAGAATCTCGTCTTTGATCCGGCCTGCGATATGCTCGTAAATGCTCTTTTCCAATTCCTCTTTGGACTTGAAATGAAGATAGAGGCTGCCTTTCGACATCCCGCATACTTCGGCGATTTCCTGCATGGAGGTAACCGAAGAGCCCTTCGCGGAAAACAGCTGCATCGCAGTGATGAGAATTTGCTGTCGTTTTTCTGCCGTTTTATCAGCCAATCAATAGCTCACCTCGCTTAAGAACTTGTCGGTTCTTGGATTGACCATAAGGTCAAGAACTATTATATACAAAAAAGAACGACCGTTTCAACTTTACTACGGTCGTCCTTTTCGTTAGGTTCTGAAAACTTGCGATTTTTCTTGAAAAAATATTAGCTGATCAATTTCAGGCCCACGGCAGAGCACAGGATCATGGCGATAAACAGCACTCTCCGCCATTCCTTGGGCTCCCCGAACAGAAACATGCCGGTCAAGGCCCCGCCGACCGTACCGATCCCCGTCCAGATCGCATAAGCGGTCCCCATGGGCAGCTCGGTCATGGCGTAGGAGAGGAGGGAGAAGCTGGCGGCGAAGGATAAGGCCAAAATCAGTACATAACGCCAGCCTTTGCGATCCGACACGCCTTTGATGCCGACGACGCCGCCGATTTCGAATAATCCGGCAAATATAAGCGCAATCCAAGCCATTATTTACTCACCTCCGGTTCGGCGTGATCAGCCGTAACAAGCTTAAGGCCGATAACGCCGGCAAGCAGCACGCAGATCAGAAGCACCTTGACCAGTTTAAACGGCTCTCCGAAGAACAGCATTTCGGACGCGACCGTTCCGGCGGTGCCGATCCCCGTAAAGACGGCATATACGGTTCCGACCGGCAGCCGTTTGGCCGCCTCGATAATAAGATAGAAGCTCGCTGCGATGGCGGCCAAGGTCCCAAGCCATTCCCAGATGTTGGAGGAATGCTTCAACCCCATCACCCATATGATTTCAACCAATCCAGCCAGCAGCACGTAACCCCAGTTGCGATTCATTATGTTTGTCACTCCTTTTACGAAAAGAACGGTAACCTTACATTACAAATTCTTTCGACTACAACTTCCTGCTTAGGATGCGTCATTCCATCAGGATTTAACTCTTGTGGTTATATCTTTGCTTCGTTACCCCTAACCAATACACAGGCCAAGCAGCTGTAAGGCGTCTTGAGGCCCGCTCTTCCCCGCCGTACACGGTTTCCAGATGGATCCCGTCCACCAAGGTCATAAAGGCTATCGCCGCATTGCGCGGATGACGGATGATGCGGCCCTGCTCCGGGCAGCCCGCGGCAAGCAGCTTCGACAGGTTCTGCTCCTGTTGATCCAGCAGCGGATACACCATCGCCATCACTTCGTCATACAGCGTGCTAGGCGGGAAGAAGGCCATCCGCATGAAGAACTGGACCTCGTCATCCATTTGATAAGCTTGGAGACGATTCTCAAGAAATCCGTGCAGCTGCTGCTCCAGCGGCCAATCGGAATGGTCAAGGAAATAGGCTACCATCATTTCCTCCTGACGTTGGAATACGTCCTGGAGCACTTGCAGAAACAAATCCTTCTTACTCGAAAAATGGGCGTATATCGACGGTTTCTTGATACCGCAATCGTCGGCGATATGTTTTAGCGATGCCCCTTCATAACCGTTTTTGGCAAAGTGGGCAAGAGCGGACTGTTTAATGTCGGCGGCACTCATTGAATTCCTCCTAACTAACGATCGTTAGTTATATTTCTATCAAATGGCGTCAGCATTGTCAATCTCTTTTTTCTGGGACATGGGGCACTTGCCGACCCAAGGAGAACAGTCTTTAGTTCCTGGGGGAGATCATGTAGAATATGTGTGACCAGCATCGTGCATACAGAGACAGAAACGATGAAGAACAAGGGGTAAATGGATATGAGAAAGGGAATAGAGGCTGTACTGATCACCGCGCTATTGTTCGCGTTTTATTATTTTGGCATGCATTATTTCGGGAAGACGACAGGGACGGTTATCGGGATATTCTCTACGCTGACCGTCGTATCCATCGGATTCATGATTTTTATGGAGAATCGCCATCCTTCCAGCACCATGGCTTGGATCCTGCTGCTGGCGCTTGTCCCCATCGTCGGGCTCGTCTTTTATTTTTTGTTCGGACAGAACTATTTCAAACGGAGAAAATACGATAAAAAGGCGAGGAAGGACGGCCTGGTCTACACCAGCGAGGTCCTGCGCAAGAACACACCCGACGTCTCCTGCTTCAAACCGGAAGTGCAGCAGCTGCTTCAGCTGTCCACCCGGCTTGCGCGCACGCCGATATCGTTCTCAAGCGACACGAAGGTGCTGACCGATGGGGAAGAGACCTTTGCTGCATTGATTGCGGAGCTGGAGCAAGCGGCGCACCATATTCATATGGAATATTACATTTACCGCCCGGATGCGATCGGAACGCAGATCCAGGAAATTTTGATACGGAAGGCGAGGCAAGGGATTGCCGTGCGATTTATGGTAGACGCCGTCGGCAGCCTGCAGCTTCCGCCTTCCTTCCTGCAGGAGATGCGGGATGCGGGCGTGCAGGTGGCCGTGTTCGGCAGTCCCAAGACGATCTTCTTCACGAGCCGCGTGAATTACCGCAATCATCGCAAAATCGTCGTGATCGACGGCAGCGTCGGGTTCGTTGGCGGCTTGAATGTGGGTGACGAGTATTTAAGCCGCAGCAAAGCATTCGGTTTCTGGCGCGACACCCATATGCTTGTCCGGGGAGAAGCGGTTCGGACGCTCCAGGTTGTATTTTTGCAGGATTGGCAGTATATGACGGGGGAGCAGCCGAACGAGCCGATCTATTACTCCCCGGATTTGCTGGAGAACCGCAGCGGTGCCGTACAGATTATCGCAAGCGGTCCGGATAATGAACGGAGAGCCCTCAAGAACATTTTTTTCTCCATGATTGTGTCGGCTCGTAAGTCGGTGTGGCTTGCTACGCCTTATTTTATACCGGATGAGGACATTCTTACCGCGCTCAGGGTTGCCGCCTTATCGGGTCTTGACGTGCGCATTCTGTTTCCGTCAAAGCCGGACAAGTGGCTGCCCTTCCTCGCGTCCCATTCCTATTTCCCGGCCCTGCTGGATGTTGGGGTGAGGGTCTATGAATACGAAAAAGGGTTCATGCACTCCAAGCTGCTGATCGTCGACGGCGAGGTGGCCACCATCGGCACGGCCAATATGGACATGCGGAGCTTCCATCTTAATTTTGAAGTCAATGCATTGCTCGTACACACGGACAGCGTAAGCAAGCTGGTATCCGATTTCGAGCATGACCTGGAATCCGCCATCGTGTACGACCGCCATCATACCCGCAAAAAGAGAATCATGACACGGCTGCTTGAATCCGCTGCCCGGCTGATGTCTCCCCTGTTGTAAACGCAGCGGAAGAAGCCGGGACCGGCCGTATCCCTAAGCCTGTTCGTTTCTTCTATTTGTAAAAATTTTAAAAGGTAGTGAAACCCAAGCTTTTTTGCAATTTAAACAGGATGTCCTTCATCCATGTGGTCTTTCCCAAGTAAGCGTCGACGTCCAGACTGAACGGGGCATCTTCGTTGAACCATATCCGATGAAAGTAACGGTCCAAATCCCGGGTGAGCGGATGATTCTGAGGGGCAGCGATCCACAGATTGTTCTCCAAATTCAGATCGTCCAGATTCCGCTGGGTGAAATTGGTTGACCCGCCGGTAATAATCGATTTGCCTGTCGGTTTGGCAATGTACATGAGCTTGGTATGGTACTGTTCGGTGCCGGTGTTGTACCAGCGAATGGATATTTTTCCTTGGGATTTCTGGATGAGCTCGGCTGCAGCCGGACGGTTGGGGATGCCGATTTTGTCCCGGCCGAAGGCGTTCTGGTTCGGATCCAGAATGAGACGGATATCAACGCCTCGGTCCGAGGCTTGCAGAAGCCGTTCCATGACTTTACTGTCGGCCAGGTAGAACATCCCCATCCAGAGCGTGTCCCCGGGCTGCGACTGCTCAATGCCCTCCAGCACATATTTATAGATTTTTCCTTCCGTCAAATAACGAACATCGACGCCGTTTGGTTGACCTAAAGGCTGCACCGCCGGCTTGGAGCCGGGCTCGTATTCCGGCAGCTTGATCGGGTTTGTAAGGTTAACGGCGGCTTGCTCCGCCGCAAGCATATCGCCGATGATGTCCCCGCTCGTTTCGAAGGCGATGTTCGAGTGGAAGGCGCTGGCGTCATGCATGTTGGCCGAAGTCACCAGCGCGGCGTTCTCGCTGATCACGACTTTGCGGTGATTGGCTTTCACGTTCAGCAGCTTCAGATAGGAGCGAACGGTAATATCGGGTGCTTCGGTTGCCATGAGATTGGGGAGCGTGCCTTTGCCGGACTGGCCGAACCACTGAATGAACGTGCGCCATACGGCGGAATAAGCGGGCGTGGAGTCCCGCAGCCGGTTGACATCGGTTAAAATCACATGAATGCCTGCCGCCTTCATGGACTCGAACTCCGGCGGCGTATAGGAGCCGTACCCGGTATTCACTTCGTCGGTGATAAAGAAGATATCCATATCGGGATGGTTCTTCTTATGGGTAACCAGGCGACGGGCAAGCTCTTCGCTGACTTCCGGGAATGTTTGGTCCTTATGGGCATATCCGTTGAACAGAAACATATCGATCACCAGGAATTTTCGCGATTCGTCGATAATTTGGCCGATGCGCGCTCCGATTTCTTGATCGTGGACAGGCTGGCCGTCCGGTCCGGGATAGGTCAGGTCGATCCACATCTTCACGTCGCTTTGGTAGAGCGGACTTTCATAGGAAATTCCACTCGGAAGAGGTTTATGAGTCTGATAGACCATCACGCCGATAAGCCATAGCATGAGAAGGGCAAGACCCATGAATATTGTTTTTCGCATTCGGGAGCTTTTGGCATGAGGGTTTTCTGGCAGGGGCTGCGTGTCTGGACCCGGTGCAGGTGGTTTAGCTGAATTGCGGTTATGGAACAAACGGCGGAAGTCCAAGATCGCCCATCCTCCTATCTTTTCTATTCGTAGGTCGTATAACGTTAATTAACATGAAAGTGCTGCCCTGACGCACCCCAGTTTTTGCAATTCGGCAAGCACCGCTTTTGGGGATGATCCCGGGAGGCCGGGGCAGAATGCTATTTGGGAAGGTTGCTGGGTTTCGAACATACGGGAGATCGTGAGAACATCGGTATTTAAATTGTCAAAGGATGTACATATCATGCAGCTGGGACAACCTGCGATGTCAATGATATGCTTTAGATACGGCTTTATTAAGGATGAGTGAATCGGATAAGGAGGCACGGAATGAACTCAGAACATGAACAGACTGCGGGCAAACCTGCAACCGTTTCAGGCGGAGGATCAGGAAGATTTGGGGGCAGACTGATGCCGGAAGTGCCCACCGGCGAGCGGAAGATCGAGCATGTTCGATTATGCCTGGACGAAGAAGTGGGCTCCGTGGGGGTAACCACCGGTTTTGAACGATACCGTTTTCGTCACGCCGCACTGCCGGAGATCGACTTTGGAGAGATTAAGCTGGATACGACGTTTCTTGATTTTTCCGTACGCACGCCATTCCTGATCAGCTCCATGACTGGCGGAAGCAAGGCCACCGGAGAGATCAATATGCGTCTTGCGGAAGCGGCGGAACGGCGCGGCTGGGCGCTTGGTGTCGGCTCCGTGCGGGCTGCGGTGGAGAAGGAGGAGCTTGCTTCGACATTCCGCGTGCGCGAGAGCGCGCCGAGCGTGCCGGTGATCGCGAACCTAGGAGCGGTGCAGCTGAACTATGGCTTTGGCCTTGACGATTGTCAGCGGGCGGTGGATATCGCGGGCGCGGATATGCTGGTTCTCCATCTAAACGGGCTGCAAGAGGTGTTTCAGCCGGAAGGAAACACCCGGTTCGGCCGTCTGCTGGGGCGTATCGAGGATTTGTGCCGCACGCTTTCGATACCGGTCGGGATTAAAGAAGTGGGCTGGGGAATCGATGGCGAAACGGCGCAGACTCTGCTGGACGTCGGGGCGGCATTCATCGACGTGGCCGGTGCGGGTGGCACCTCATGGAGCCAGGTCGAGAAATTCCGCAGCCCGGATCCGGTCCGCCGCGCAGCGGCCGAGGCTTTTGCCGGGTGGGGCAATCCTACCGCGGAATGCATCGCGGAGGTGCGCGAAGCCGCGCCTGCCTGCGCGCTGATCGGCAGCGGCGGGCTGCAGAGCGGCGTCGATGCGGCCAAAGCACTTGCTCTGGGCGCCGATCTGGCAGGCTTCGGCCGCGGACTTCTGGGCTCGGCGGTCGATTCGGTTGAAGCGCTCGATCAGCGGCTTGCTCAGGTGGAGCTGGAGCTGCGGACGGCTATGTTCGGCATCGGCGCGGGGAATATCGAAGCCCTGAAGTCCACCAGGCGGCTGATTCGTGCCTAAACAGGGGAGAATACCGCCAGAACCGGGGCTCGACGATGGCAGTATATTCGTGTTGAAGTCTATGGGGTATCTGCTATAATTAATAAGATTGTTTAGCTGGTGATAGGGGCTTCGGCGAATAGATCCCAAGCGTATACTTATAAATAAGAGTAAACCTGATAAGGAGTTGTCACATAAATGGCTTTAAAAGCTGGAATCGTCGGTTTGCCGAACGTCGGCAAATCTACATTGTTTAATGCGATTACGCAAGCGGGCGCCGAGTCGGCCAACTACCCGTTCTGTACGATTGATCCTAACGTCGGCGTCGTGGAAGTGCCGGATGAGCGCCTTGACAAATTGACGGAACTGGTTCAGCCGAACAAGACGGTGCCGACCGCTTTCGAATTCGTCGACATCGCGGGCCTGGTTCGCGGCGCGAGCAAAGGGGAAGGTCTTGGGAACAAGTTTCTGGCCCATATTCGGGAAGTGGATGCAATCGTTCATGTAGTCCGCTGCTTTGAAGACGAGAACATTACCCACGTCGACGGTAAAGTGAACCCGGTCAGCGACATCCAGACGATCAATCTGGAGCTGATCCTTGCGGATCTCGACAGCGTTGAGAAGCGGATCGACCGCGCGAAGAAGAACATGAAGGGCGGCAACAAGCAGTATGCTCAGGAAGTGGAGCTGCTGGAGCGCCTGAAGGAAGCCCTGTACAACGACCAGCCGGCACGCAGCGTGGAACTGAGCGACGATGAGAAATTGATCGTGCGCGATCTGCACCTGCTGACGCTGAAGCCGGTATTATACGCGGCGAACCTGAGCGAAGACGGCGTTGCGGAAGCCGACAGCAATCCTTATGTGCAGCAGGTTCGCGATTTCGCGGCCGCGGAGAACGCGATCGTTGTGCCGATCAGCGCGAAGGTTGAGGCCGAGATCGCCGAGCTTGAAGGCGAGGATAAAGCGATGTTCCTTGAGGAGCTGGGACTGGAAGAGTCCGGTTTGAACCGTCTGATCAAGGCGGCATACAGTCTTTTGGGATTGTATACCTACTTTACGGCCGGCGTGCAGGAAGTGCGTGCCTGGACGATCCGCAAGGGAACGAAGGCGCCGCAAGCGGCCGGTGTCATCCATACCGACTTCGAACGCGGCTTCATTCGTGCGGAAGTCGTCGCATACGATGACCTGGTTGCGGCAGGCTCGATGAACGGCGCGAAAGAGCGCGGACAGCTTCGTCTGGAGGGCAAAGAGTACGTCGTGAACGACGGCGACGTTATGCACTTCCGTTTTAACGTGTAATCGATGAAGGTTTCAAAGACCATGGCTCCATGTCGCTCTGTGCATGGGACCGTGGTTTTTTTGAAGCGATCGGAAAGACGAGTACCCTTTCATCGGTCAAATGCCTGCTAGTCAAACGTGTCGTTTCATGGTAAAATAAAAAGTCGTTTACACTTCATAACTCATGCGAGATGGAGTGCGAAATGGCATATCTTCAGGAATATATCTTAGAGAGGTGAATTCCTTTGTTGGACCGATTACAATCCCTTGCGGACCGTTACGAGAAGTTAAGCGAGCTGTTGTGCGATCCCGATGTCGCTAATGACTCCAAGAAGCTCAGGGATTATTCCAAAGAACAATCCGATTTACAGCCTGCTTATGAGGCTTATGTTGAATATAAAAACGTCATTGAAGAACTCGAAGCTGCCAAAACCATGCAGGGCGAAAAGATGGACGACGAGATGCGCGAAATGGTGAAAATGGAGATCGAGGAGCTCACCCAGCGCGAGCAAGAGCTGGCGGAGAGAATTCGAATCCTGCTGCTGCCGAAGGACCCGAACGATGACAAGAACGTCATCATCGAGATTCGCGGCGCGGCCGGTGGCGACGAGGCGGCGCTATTCGCTTCTGACCTGTACCGGATGTATACCCGTTATGCCGATACCCAGGGCTGGAAGGTTGAACTGATGGACGTCAACACGAACGACCTGGGCGGATTCAAGGAAGTCATCTTCATGATCAACGGCCGCGGCGCATACAGCAAAATGAAATTCGAGAGCGGCGCTCACCGTGTGCAGCGTATTCCGACCACGGAGTCCGGAGGCCGCATCCATACCTCAACATCCACCGTGGCGGTTATGCCGGAGGCGGAAGAAGTGGATATCGAGATTCATGACAAGGATATCCGCGTGGACACCTTCTGCTCCAGCGGCGCAGGCGGTCAGTCCGTTAACACCACCAAGTCGGCGGTGCGCGTAACGCATATTCCGACCGGCATCGTGGCTACATGCCAAGACGGCAAATCGCAGAACTCCAACAAGGAGAAGGCGCTGCAGGTGCTTCGCGCCCGTATCTTCGATATGATGCGTCAAGAGGAAGAAGCGAAGTACGCCGGGGAGCGCAAGAGCAAAGTCGGCACCGGTGACCGCAGCGAGCGGATCCGGACGTACAACTTCCCGCAAAGCCGCGTGACCGACCATCGGATCGGACTTACCGTTCACAAGCTGGATCAAGTGATGAACGGGGAGATTGAAGAGATCGTTTCGGCGCTGACCCTTGCGGAGCAGGCTGAAGCGATGGAAAAAGGAGTATAACGCTTTGAAGCGGACGATATTTGAATTGACGCCGAAGCGCAGCATCAGGGAAGCCTTTGTGGAGGCTTCTTCTTTTTTAGACCGCATGCGGGTGATGGAGCCGCAGCGGAATGCGCAGCTGCTGCTGGAGCATGTGCTCGGACTGTCGGGAACCTCATATTACATGGCGCTCACGGATCCGTTTCCTGAGGGCCGCCGCCTCGCTTTGGAAGAAGCAATCACTCGCAAAGCGGAGGGCGTTCCGGCGCAGTACATTATCGGCGAACAGGAGTTTTACGGCCGGCCGTTCGACGTCACGCCGGCGGTTCTTATTCCGCGCCCCGAAACGGAGCTGCTCGTGGAAGCGGTGCTGAAGTACGGACAGGAGCTTACCCCGCAACCGGATGGAGGGCTGAAGGTCGTCGACATCGGCACCGGCAGCGGGGCCATCGCCATCACGTTGGCTTTGCAGTCAAAGGGATGGGATGTGTTTGCGAGCGATATTTCGCCCGATGCGCTGGAGGTTGCCGCGCGGAACGCGAAGAAGCTGGGCGCCCAGGTTGAGTTCCGGCAGGGGAACCTGCTGGAGCCGTTCGCCGGCATGGGGCCGGACATCCTTGTCTCCAATCCGCCGTACATTCCGGCGGAGGATATCGAAGAGCTGCAGCCGGAAGTCCGGGACTATGAACCGCGCACGGCTCTGGATGGCGGGCCGGACGGATTGAATCCGTACCGGATCATGATGGCGCAGCTGCCCTTTCTATCGGCGCCGCCGCGCCTGATCGCTTTTGAGCTGGGCATGGGCCAGGCCGGGGATGTAGCGGAACTGCTGCGGAAGGCAGGATACTGGGAGGAAATCGTCACGGTACCCGATTTGGCGGGGATTGACCGGCATGTTCTGGGAATTTTCCGTTAATTGTATTCGGGTCCGATTTCTTTTAAAATAGAGGATGGGCTGCAGAATGAACGTTGGTTTGTTCGAACAGATGGTTATTCTGCCTGAATGGGTACATCGGGGTTTACGGGCTCCGGGCACAGGGGGACCGAAAGCATGCTTCAGAAGTTCAAGAAGATAGATTTTGTCATTGTGTTTGTGCTGCTGATGCTAATGGTCGTCAGCATCACGTCGATATATAGCGCCACGTTCGATACCGCCGGGTTCGAGGGTCACCATATTAAAATGGCAGTATTTTATATCCTCGGTTTCGCGGCTTTTTTCGGGCTTAGTTTGATTGATTATCGAATATGGAATAAATATGCGCTGCACATCTATATCGGAGGGTTAATCACGCTGTTGCTGCCTTCCTTCATCGGTCAAACCAAAAATAATGCCACGGGCTGGATCAATCTCGGCATCGTGGATATTCAGCCTGCCGAATTATTTAAGCTGGTATTGATCATATTTATTACCTATGTCCTTATTCGCAAGGACAAATCGAGGCTGTCTTTCTGGCGGGATATCGTACCGATTGGTTTTCTGACGTTCATTCCGTTTGCCATCGTCATGGTTCAGAATGACTTGGGGAACGGACTCAGTTATATTGTCATACTGCTCGGGTTGTTATGGATCGGCAACGTGAAGTTTTCGCACGCGCTGATCGGACTGCTGCTGGTAGCCGGCATTGCCTTTGGCGGAGCACAGGCCTACATCCACTTTCATGATGAAATTAAAGAATCGAAAATCATGGAGAGCCGCGGTCATTGGATGGAACGGATCGATCCATGGCTGGTGCCCGAAAAAGCTACCGCGAAGGCCAGTTATCATACGAACAATGCAAAGCTGGCCATTGCTTCAGGCGGTATGAGCGGAGAGGGGTACTTGGAAGGCAGCTCCGTGCAATCTTCGCGCGTACCTTATACGTATTCGGATTCGATTTTTGTGCAAATTGCGGAGGAATACGGCTTTATCGGCTCTTCCGTTCTGTTGCTGTTATATTTCATACTCATTCACAGGATGATCCTGATTTCGCTGGAAAGTCGGGAAAAAGCGGGTCCGTTTCTGATCATCGGCATCGTTGCCATGCTGCTGTACCAAATCTTTGAGAACATCGGCATGTTTATCGGCTTGATGCCTTTGACGGGAATCACCTTGCCCTTCATCAGTTACGGCGGAACATCGCTTATCATTAATATGGCGTGCCTCGGGGTTGCCATGAGCGTGAAGCTGCACGGACAGGAAGTGGAGGAGGATATGCCGAATCCGCAAACATACCGTTCCGCGCCAAGCAAACAGGCTTAATGCGGTTAATTAGGGTTTAGAATCGGAGAGATGCTATCGAAAGCAGCATCTCTTTTGTTTTTTCTCCGGTATTCTGGAAAGAGGATCGCGAATTGTGTTAGGGGTGAAAATCTTTTAGAATAATTCATTAGGGGCTTGCATGGCAGGATCCCTGAAAATCTTGACCGTAATGCCACCTTCAGATTAGGGTTTATGGAAAGATGAGTATCAACGACGATAAGGCCAAGGCAAACTTTCTTTTCGAATAATCGTTATATGCCTGTATAGGCAAACCGGGGGTTCGTGTCTCCGGGCACAGGGGGATCAAAGCATGCTTCAGAAATTCAAGAAGATGGATTACGTTATTGTTTTCGTACTGGTTTTGATGATGGGTATCAGCATTACGTCCATATACAGCACGACCGTCGACACCAAATTTGAAGGCTCTCATCTCCGCATGGTTGCTTTTTATATTGTCGGCTTCATGGCTTTTTTCGGAATTAGCCTGCTGGATTATCGGCTACTGATTAAATATGCCAAATATATATACTTAGGCGGTCTAGCCGTGCTGGTCCTCGTGATGTTTATCGGTAAGGATATTAACGGCGCCCAAGGCTGGATTTACATTGGCAGTTTAAGTATACAGCCTGCTGAATTGTTCAAGCTGATCCTGATCATATTTCTTTCTTTTGTATTGGTGCGAAAAAACAAACCGCTGCTGTCCTTCTGGAAGGACGTCGTTCCGATCGGACTGTTGGCGTTCGTGCCTTTCGTGCTCGTCATGGCTCAGAATGACCTGGGGAACGCGCTTAGCTATGTCATCATTTTGCTGGGACTGCTATGGATCGGGAACGTCAAGTTCTCCCATGCGCTGATCGGGCTTGTATTGGTGGCAGGAGTGGCCTTCGGCGGCGCCCAGGCTTACATTCATTATCATGATGAACTGCTGGAATCGAAAATACTGAAGCCGCACTGGGTGGAACGGATTGATCCGTGGCTGTATCCGGAGAAAGCGACCGCCAAGGCCAGTTATCATACGACGAATGCGAAGCTTGCCATCGCCTCCGGCGGCATGAGCGGCGAAGGCTACATGCAGGGGTCGTCGATACAGTCGGGCCGGGTGCCTTATGCGTACTCCGACTCCATCTTTGTGCAGATTGCCGAGGAGTTTGGCTTTATTGGTTCCTCCGTCCTGCTGCTGTTGTATTTCATCCTGATCCATCGGCTGATCCTGATCTCCCTGGAATCCCGGGAGCGTGCGGGACCGTTTCTAATCATAGGAATCGTGGCCATGTTTTTATATCAGATCTTCGAGAATATCGGGATGTTTATCGGCTTGATGCCGCTGACGGGGATTACGCTGCCCTTCATCAGTTACGGGGGAACGTCCCTTGTGATTAGTATGGCGAGTCTCGGGGTCGCCATGAGCGTCAAGCTGCATGGTCAGGAAGTGGAGGAAGATATGCCGGATCCGCATGCGTATCGCCCGGCGGCCGCTAAGCAGCAGGCTTAGATGATGGTCGGGTGGAACTTTGCCGCGGTCTGGGTGCAGTTATTATGAATATAACCAAAACCGAATCGTCATTAGTATGAGAAGATGCCGTTCCCATGGGGACGGCATCTTTTTTGTTAGTCATGATGCATCAATCTATGAATTTTTTTCAATTTGCTAGATTCCACGTTTATATCTTTTTGGGGCGGACATACTGATAGCATCATAGAGTTTCGTTCATAGAGAGGCGGTTGTCCGAGATGACAAATTATAGTGAAACCCTCCGTATTATCGTAAAAAAAATGGTTGTGCTCTTATCCTGCATGTTTATGGTCATCATGGCTTGGGAGGGACAGCAGATCGATACTTCCGTTGTTGGCGGTCCAATCCCTCAAGAATCGATACGGCTTCGCATTCTCGCGAATTCAGATAACCCGTCCGATCAGCTCGTCAAAAGAGAGATTCGTGACGCGGTCGTTGAGCAAATGCAGCTGTGGGTCCTGCAGCTGGAGAACCCGCAAAGCCTGGAAGACGCCAAAGCATTAACCCGGCAGCATCTTCCCGAAATCCGCCAGCTGGTGGGTGAAGAGCTGAGAAAAAGAGGAATTACCTACAATTACGATGTAGAGCTTGGCGTTGTGCCGTTTCCGACCAAATTGTACGGGGGCACAGTGTATCCGGCGGGCGATTACGATGCGCTGCGGATTACGCTAGGCGAAGGCCAAGGACAAAACTGGTGGTGCGTCCTGTTCCCGCCGCTTTGCTTCATCGACGGCGGCAGCGGGGATGCGGCGGCGCAGCCTGTCGAGACGGGGATCCAAACGGTGTCCGCCGATGCGGGCGACGACGCTTCTCCGGAGGAAGCGCCGAAGAAGGCAAGCGAAAGCGAGCCGGAGGTCCGCTTCTTCCTGTGGGATATGTTCCTTGGCATTTGGAACTGGGTGGTAAGCTTGTTTTAGGATGATCCCGCGTATGGATTTCCAATACGGATCGGGTATGATAAACTTGGATGAAGAAGAGTGCTTTCTCTTTGGCGCGACTGGTTTGAATGGGAACCGGCACGGGACTGAAGAACGAGAAGCGCTTTTTCTTTTGGATCATAGGCAAAACGAGTTTGGGTGTTTATATATTTCATATACAGAAAGCTTGGGATAGGTATGGAACAGAACGGGAATGGCAAGGAACGCAACCTGCAGCGGGAACAAGGCTCCCGGAATGCTGCATCGAAACCAACCAAAGTGTGGCACGTCTTAAGCTCCCTCTCCAAGGAGAACCTCGGGTCCGAGAAGGAAGCGAAGCAGGCGCTGCACGAAGCAGGACAGGTGCTTGCACAGGGCGGTACGGTGGCTTTTCCGACGGAAACGGTGTACGGACTTGGTGCTGACGCCGGCAATACGGAGGCGGTCGAGCGCATCTTCGCCGCCAAGGGTCGGCCATCGGACAATCCATTAATCGTGCATATCTCGGAGCTGGCTCAGCTTGACGGCTTGGTCCAACAGGTGAACGAGACGGAGCGGGCGCTGATGGCGTCGTTCTGGCCCGGACCGCTGTCGCTGGTGCTGCCCGTGAAACCGGGCGCCGTATCGCCTCGCGTGACGGCCGGGCTCGATACGGTTGCCGTGCGGATGCCGGATCACCGCGTGGCGCTGGCTCTGATCAGCGCCGCCGGTTGTCCGCTCGCCGCACCGAGCGCGAATCGCTCCGGCCGGCCAAGCCCGACGCTGGCCAGCCATGTGCTGGAGGATCTGGCGGGGGCGATCGACGGCGTGCTCGACGGCGGCCCGGCCGGGGTGGGCGTCGAGTCGACGGTGGTGCAGGTCGGCGAAGACGGTGCCGTCACGGTGCTCCGCCCGGGCGGCGTCACGGCCGAGCAGCTTGCCGCGGTGGCGGCAAGCGTGCGCCAGGACCCGGCGCTGCAGCGCGCCGCCGGGGAGGCGGAGAGCCCGGCGCCGCGCTCGCCGGGCATGAAATACACGCACTACGCACCGAAAGGTGCGATGTGCGTGGTCCAGGGCCCGCGTGCCGATACGGTGTCGGCACGCATCGCGGCCGAGCTCGAGGCGGCGGCCCGGCGCGGGGAGGTGACCGGCGTGCTGTCGTTCGACGAGCACATCGGTCACTACGCTGCGGACGTTGCCGTCTCGCTCGGCAGCCTGGCTGCGCCGGAGGAAGCGGCCCGCCGGCTGTACGCCGGCCTGCGCCGCTTCGATGAAGAAGGCGCGACCTTCATCCTGGCCGAAGCGTGCCCGGACCAGGGGCTTGGCGCAGCCGTCATGAACCGGCTGCTGAAGGCCGCGGGACATCACATCATCCACGTCCATGAAGATGCCGATTAAACGGTTTTAGCATGATTTCCCCCTTGTCCGCATATGGTGTACAAGACCATGGGACTTGGGGGAATGGGGATGTTGGAGGCGTCTGTCCAATCGGGACAGCTTGCGGCGATTCTGCTGATGGCGGTTGCACTCGGGCTAGACGCATTTTCGCTTGGTATCGGAGTCGGAATGAGAGGCGGCATGCGTTTAGGCCATATGCTGGGCATCAGCTTCATGATCGCGTTGTTTCACATGCTTATGCCGCTGGCCGGCTTGTTTGCCGGCCGCTATGTAGGCATGCTGCTGGGGCACGTCACAGGGTTTGCGGCAGGCGGGCTGCTCCTCCTGCTGGGCGGGCATATGCTGTATAATGCTTGGCGGGGCGGGGAAGGTCAGCGCATTCATCCTACCGCGTTCTTGGGCATGCTGTTGTTTTCGCTAAGCGTCAGCATCGACTCCTTCTCGGTAGGCGTTTCGCTCGGGATGTTCGTGGATGATGTGCTGCTGATCGTGATCTCCTTCGGCGTCGTGGGCGGTTTGCTGTCCATTCTCGGCCTGCTGCTCGGCCGTCAGGTGAGCAACAAGCTGGGAGAGTACGGCGAAATGCTGGGCGGACTGATTTTGATCATCTTTGGCGTGATGTTTATCTTTTGACGCAATATTTGTTACAATAATCCCAAAACAACCTACAACGGGGAGGTACGGGACCGTGAAAAATATATTGTTTGTCTGCACGGGGAATACCTGCCGCAGTCCGATGGCGGAAGGAATGCTGCGCAAGCTCGCCAAACAGCGGGGCATTCCGCTGGAAACGCAATCCGCCGGCGTCTCGGCCGTAGACGGCATGCCGGTATCCCGTCATGCGGAATCGATACTGCGGGACCAGGATATTCAAGATCGCTTGGTATCTAAGCCGCTGACCGCGAATCTGGTGGAATGGGCAGACCTGATTCTGACGCTGACCCAGTCGCATAAGCAGTATGCGATTCGGCAGTTCCCGCATGCCGCCGACAAGATGCACACGCTGAAGGAATTTGTGGAGGATGACCGGCGGGTGCTGGATGATCTGCGGGAGCAGGACAGCCTGTACGCAACGCTCGAGCTGGCCAGATCGCTGGGCCGCGATGTCAGCGACCGCGACCGGGAGCGTCTGATCGAGCTGCGCCAGCGCATTCCGAGCTTCGATATCTCCGATCCCTTCGGCGGCTCGCGGGAGGAGTACGAGGCGACGGCGGCGGAGATTCGGACGGCGCTCTTCCGCCTGCTGGACAAGCTGGAAGCGGATCAGCATAAATAGGATCGGCTTCCACGGAAGCGAAGAGTAAATCTGGATCCGGGCTCAATATGGCTAAAAAAGCCGCTTGCCTTTCGCAGGGTATTGCTTTAAGATGAAGGTGAAAAACATGAATCCGATGTAACTGGCGACGAAGTGGATGAAACCACGATGGAGCATCGGAATATACGGCCGGTCGCCTGGGCAAAGAGCATTTGGAGCACAATACGTGCGCCGACTGCTCTTTTTTCGTCTTTTGCGTGGAGTTTGGGTTATAATGAAACAAGCTAAAACGCAAAAGCGAACATTCGAGGGGGTTTTTCATAGATGAAAATTGCATTGGGTACCGATCATGCCGGCATTCGTCTGAAAGAGGAGATCGTGGAGGTCATTCGGGGTCTTGGACACGAGGTGGAGGATCTTGGCTGCGGCTGTTCCGATTCCGTGGATTATCCCGATTACGCGCTTCCGGTGTGCGAGAAGGTGGTCTCGGGTGAAGCGGATCGGGGCATCCTGATCTGCGGAACGGGAATCGGCATGAGCATTGCCGCCAACAAGGTGCCGGGCATCCGCTGCGCGCTGACGCATGATGTATTTTCGGCCAAAGCCACGCGTGAGCATAATGACAGCAACGTGATTGCGCTGGGCGAGCGCGTCGTCGGCCCCGGGCTTGCTGCCGAGATCGTCAGCGCATGGCTGACAACGGATTTCAGCCAGGGCGAACGTCATGTCGGCCGCGTAAACAAGATCAAGGCCATCGAGGAGCGTTACCTGAAGAGCGAATCGCGATAGGTCGACGCGTAAAGCTGCTGCGGTTATTGCGTATGGAATGAAGCATCTTCTGTGAAAAAATTCATCGGGAGGACTGTGACATGACGGATATCTCCAAGGTTTCCTTGAGCGAACAGACGGCGCGGATCGTCCGCGAGCTGGCCGAAGCGGCAGCCTTAGGACCGGGCAAGGTGCTGGTCATCGGAGCCAGCACCAGTGAAGTGGTCGGACGCCGGATCGGCACAGGCGGCGCTCTTGAAACGGCGCAGCAGCTTCTTCAGGGCATTGCCGAGGTTCAAGCGGAATTCGGCTTCGCTGTAGCCTATCAATGCTGTGAGCATTTGAACCGGGCGCTAGTCATGGAGCGGGGACTGCTTGAAGAGCTGCGCCTGACGGAAGTGGCGGCTGTACCGATTCCGGGGGCGGGAGGCTCCATGGCCTCGGCGGCGTATCGGAGTATGAAGGAGCCCTGCCTTGCGGAATCCATTGAGGCCCATGCGGGTGTCGATATCGGCGAGACGCTGATCGGCATGCATTTGCGGAGAGTGGCGGTTCCGTTCAGGCCGAGCGAGCGTTATATCGGCGATGCGCGCGTAACGGCGGCTTACACCCGGCCGAAGCTGATCGGTGGGGAACGCGCCGTGTACCGGCTTGAGCAGCGGGATGATTCCACAATGTGCGATTGATTCGAATGAGAGCTCGCTTTAGTCATTAGGTAAACTTGTAGTCTTGACTTGGCAAGAGAAAATAACGATTGATTATGGGAGGATATGAACATGATGGAACATTTGCGGAAGAATGACCCGGCTGTATTGGAAGCGATGGATTTGGAACTGAAGCGTCAACGCAGCAACATTGAGCTGATTGCCTCCGAGAACATCGTCAGCGAAGCGGTTATGGAAGCCATGGGGACGGTGCTGACGAATAAATATGCGGAAGGCTACCCTGGCAAGCGTTATTACGGCGGCTGTGAGCGAGTGGATATCGTGGAGGATATCGCCCGCGACCGCGCGAAGGAATTGTTCGGTGCCGAGCATGCCAACGTTCAGCCGCACTCCGGCGCCCAAGCGAACATGGCGGTGTATTTGGCTGCGCTCAAGCCTGGAGATACCGTGCTCGGCATGAACCTGGCCCACGGCGGCCATTTGACTCACGGAAGCCCGGTTAACGCGTCCGGCCTTCTGTACAATTTCGTTGCATACGGCGTGCAGGAAGACACGTTCCTTATCGATTACGACGAAGTCCGCAAAGCGGCTTTCAAACACCGTCCTCGTCTGATCGTGGCGGGTGCAAGTGCATATCCTCGCATCATTGATTTCGAGAAGCTTGCTGCCATCGCGAACGACGTAGGCGCATTGTTCATGGTCGATATGGCTCATATTGCGGGTCTCGTTGCCGCGGGTCTTCACCCGAATCCGGTTCCGCATGCCCATTTCGTAACCACCACGACGCACAAGACCCTTCGCGGACCTCGCGGCGGCATGATTCTGTGCAAGAAGGCATGGGCACAGGCGATCGACAAAGCGGTGTTCCCAGGCTCCCAGGGCGGACCGCTCATGCATGTCATTGCTTCCAAGGCCGTTGCGCTTGGCGAAGCATTGGATCCGTCCTTCAAGACGTATGCAGAGAACGTCGTGAAGAACGCGAAAGTGCTGGCTGACACCCTGATCGAGGAAGGCCTGAACATCGTTTCCGGCGGAACCGATAACCATCTGATGCTGGTCGATACCCGCAATCTGGACATCACCGGCAAAGACGCAGAGAAGGTGCTGGATTCCATCGGGATTACCGTCAACAAGAACGCCATCCCGTTTGATCCGACGAGCCCGTTCGTCACGAGCGGTATCCGTATCGGTACGCCGGCGGTAACCTCCCGCGGCATGGATGAGCAGGCGATGGTGAAAATCGCGAAGATTATTGCCATGACCTTGAAGCAGCCTAAAGACGAAGCAACGCTGGAAAAAGCGGGCCGTTTGGTGGCTGAGCTTACGGATCAATATCCTCTTTATGCCGAAATGAAATATTAATCACAGTTTCGTCAGCATAAGAGGCCTATGATAAGAGGACCCCACCTGAAGGTGGGGTCCTCTTTTAGGAGCTGTCACATTCTGGCCAGATTGCTATGCTCGCATGTTCCCGGTCGGGTCGCTTCGCGGTGAGGATCAATACAGGCGAAAATGGAAAACCTAGGTGCAGGGCTGACGCAGATCCGGTTATAAGGTCAAAACTCACGGAAATAAACATGACTCGTGCAGGTGTCAATTGACTAGAGGGAATGATATAATAGACAGGATTTATGGAGCTCACAAGTATTTACGCCCATATTGAAATAACATTTGCATTCAAACCGGAGGGACCAGACATGGGAAAATTGGTGATTTGTGATCACCCGTTGATTCAACACAAACTTACATTTATACGCGATATGCGGACTAACACAAAAGACTTTCGCGAATTGGTAGATGAAGTCGCGACTTTGATGGCTTATGAAATTACGCGGGAGGTTCCCCTTGAATCGATATCTGTTCAGACGCCGGTAGCCGAAACCCAAGGGAAAGTCATTTCCGGCCGGATGCTCGGCCTCGTGCCGATCCTGCGTGCGGGTCTTGGCATGCTGGACGGCGTGGTCAAGCTGCTTCCCGCTGCCAAGGTAGGGCATGTCGGATTGTTCCGCGACCCGGAAACGCTTCAGCCCGTGGAATATTATACGAAGCTTCCAACCGACGTGACGGAGCGGGAATTGATCGTCATCGATCCGATGCTGGCAACGGGCGGATCGGCCATCGCTGCGATCGACGTGCTGAAGAAGCGCGGCTGCACCCAGATCAAAATGATGAATCTCGTGGCTGCGCCGGAAGGCGTGAAGGCCGTGCATGACGCTCATCCGGACGTGGATATTTACGTTGCTGCTCTGGATGAAGGGCTCAACGACCACGGCTACATCGTACCGGGCCTGGGTGATGCAGGAGATCGGCTGTACGGCACGAAATAAGAGCCCTGCCTGTCATTCGTACCACTTGAATATTTGAAAAAACAAGCATGCAAAGAGGGGTAATTTCAAACATGTCAAAAGTGAAAGTGATGACGATATTTGGGGTCCGCCCCGAAGCGATCAAGATGGCGCCGCTTATTCTGGAACTTCAGCGCCATCCGGAGCATATCGAATCGGTGGTTTGTGTAACTGCGCAGCATCGGCAAATGCTGGATCAGGTGCTTGACGTGTTCAAGATTGTTCCGGACTACGACTTGGACGTGATGAAAGACCGTCAGACGCTGAATGAGATCACCGTACGCGTTCTGGAGGGGCTTGAGCCTGTCCTGCGCGAGGCCAAGCCGGATATCGTGCTGGTGCACGGCGACACGCTGACAACGTTCCTGGCCAGCTATGCAGCCTTCCTGCAGCAGATTCAGGTCGGCCATGTAGAGGCCGGTCTTCGCACATGGAACAAGCTGAATCCTTATCCTGAAGAAATGAACCGTCAGCTGACCGGCGTGCTGGCCGATCTGCACTTTGCGCCGACGGACTGGTCTGCCGAGAATCTCCGCAAGGAGAACAAGCCGGAATCCCGCATTTACGTGACGGGCAACACCGCCACGGACGTGTTCCAGTATACGGTGCGGGAAGGATATACCCATCCGGTTCTGGATTGGGCACAGGACAAGCGCCTGATCCTGATGACGGCGCACCGCCGCGAATCCCAAGGGGAGCCGCACCGTCAGATTTTTGAAGCGGTGAAGCGCATTGCCGACGAGTTCGAGGATATCGCCATCGTCTACCCTGTGCATCCGAGCCCTGCCGTCAAAGAGCCGGCTCACCGCATTTTGGGGAACCACCCGCGCATCAAGCTGATTGAACCGCTGGATGTCGTGGATATGAATAATATCTACACACGTACGCATTTCATCATTACGGATTCGGGCGGCATGCAAGAGGAAGCTCCGTCCTTCGGCGTGCCGACGCTGGTGCTTCGGGACACGACGGAACGTCCGGAGGGCATTGAAGCCGGCACCCTGGAGCTGGTAGGCACCCAGGAAGAGAATGTGTACGAACGCATTAAGGCTCTGCTGACCGATCAGGAGCTCTATGACAAGATGAGCAAAGCAGCTAATCCTTACGGGGATGGGCAAGCTTCCCAGCGAATTGT
The DNA here is from genome assembly GCF_000024685.1 of Paenibacillus sp. Y412MC10. NCBI lineage: Bacteria > Bacillati > Bacillota > Bacilli > Caryophanales > Paenibacillaceae > Paenibacillus > Paenibacillus sp. Y412MC10. Next base: position 6,634,922 of record NC_013406.1, on the reverse strand, counting down.
CAATGCGATTTTGCACCATTTTGGCATTCGAAAAGAGCGTCCTGAGGAATTTCACAGAATGTTCACAAAGGCATAGTTTACCGTATTCTGATTGGCAAGGGGACAGCATACAGTTGAACTGTACGGTTACCGCGGCGTTTTGCGCAATTTAGACTGCTCAAAACGCCGATTTTACACGGGAAATCCATCAAATCGATTCATTGACAAACTCTTGCTATATTCAGTAAAATGAGTTGGGATTAGAGGTTCATATGAAAAATCCGAAAAGTCAAGATAACCCTTGGTTGATAGCGCTATACATTAGCGGGGCGGGCGGTTTGCTTGCCGCTTACATTCTCATCGGTTTTTTTACCGGGCGATGGCTCATGAATCAATTGGACGGGCCCAGAGTGTGGCTTGCCATTGGTACGCTTTCGGGGCTCTTTGTAGGGATTTTGAATATCGCTCTTCTCATTAAAAAGTTTTTGGGGGCGCAGGCGTGAATGATTTGACTTCCATTGTGAACGCTGTATTTAGAGTATCGCTACTCTTATTGTCTGCCTTGTTTCTCGGATGGGCTCTCTATCCGGAATTCCGCCCGATAATTATGGGGTTGATCATGGGCATGGCGGCGGGCTTGTTTAATGTACGCTTCCTCTCCATGAAAGTGCAGCAGCTGGCGCAATTGGCTGTCGATCCGGAACCGAAAAAGTACAACTTCGGCTTCATTACGAGATTGTGCATCGGGCTTCTGATTGTGATCTTCGCCGTGAAACTCGAACAGGTATCCCTCGGCGGTGCAATCGCCGGTCTGTTCATACCCCAATTGTTGACCATTCCTGTCAGCATTGTGTTCAGTTTGAGAAACAATCATTGATCAGCGCTAACTTGGAAAGGGGTGAAAACAATTATATGCATGATTCACCGATTATCAAACTTGGCGGATTGAATATTGACCTATCGGCGGTCATAATGCTTCTTGTCACCTGTGTGGTGGTGTTCGTATTATGCCGGCTGGCGGTACGTAGTCTATCTGTCGAAAACCCTTCCAAACTGCAAAACTTCATGGAATGGGTAGTGGAATTTGTGCAAGGCGTCGTAGCGAGTGCGATGGATCTGAAGAAAGGGAAAGCTTACATATCGTTGGGGCTTACTCTGATCCTGTTCATCTTTGTAGCCAACTTGCTGGGCTTGCCGTTCTCAATTATCACCGACTTGCCGGAGAACTTCACAGTCTTTGGACAGCCAATTCTGGCTACACTCGGACTTGAACATGGCCACTATGCTCACGTATTGTGGTGGAAGTCGCCAACAGCGGACATTTCCGTTACGGCCGGTCTTGCGATCGTTGTATTCGTGCTCATGAACTACCTGGGCCTGAAGCTGAATCGCAAGCATTACCTGAAGCATTACATCGAACCGTTCCCGATCTTCCTGCCGCTCAATATCATTGAGAACCTGGCAAAACCTATCGCTCTGGCAATCCGGCTTTACGCCAACATATTTGCCGGCGAGGTACTGATCACGGTGATTCTGAAAACCGGCTTCTACGGCATTCCGTTCATGGCCGCATGGCAAGGTTTCAGTATCTTCATTGGTGCATTGCAGGCGTTTATCTTTACGATTTTGACAATGGTATACATCTCGCAAACGACGATTCACGAAGAGCATTGATCAACTCGGACGAATCCGCCGTAACAGCGGTGTTTTTCGAAAGAGATATTTTCTATAGTTTCACCAAATTTCAATTTTGAAACAATTTTAAGGAGGATATTTAACAATGGAATTTTTGGCAGCAGCTATTGCAGTAGGTCTGGGCGCCCTTGGCGCAGGTTTGGGTAACGGTATGATCGTAAGCAGAACAGTTGAGTCTATCGCTCGTCAACCAGAAGCACGTGGTCAATTGCAAACAACGATGTTTATCGGTGTTGGTATCGTAGAGGTTATTCCTTTGGCAGCTACTGTAATCGCGTTCTTGATCATGTTCTCTTAATAACAATACAACGGTTTGGCGGGGAGGGCCGATGCCATCCGCGCCTTCGTTTTGTTAGGCACCGCACTTCGTGTTGATGGAAAGGAGTGACCTCAATGACAATTCTTTGGGAAAATATGGTAATCACTATTATCGCGTTTGTTATTCTTTACCTTTTGCTTCAAAAGTTTGCGTTCAGCAAATTGTTCGGCATCATGGAGCAGCGTCGTGAGCTGGTCATGAGCCAGATGAACGAAGCGGCACAGACCCGCCAGCAGGCGACTGCATATGTAGAAGAGCAGAAGAAGGCACTGGAGCAAGCGCGTCAAGATGCTCACGAAATCATCGAGCGTTCCAGACAAACTAGCAACAAACAAGCAGAGCAAATTATGGAACAAGCTAAGGAAGAGGCGATTCGCCTGAAATCCGAAGCTGTTCGTGATATCGAGAATGAGAAGAAGAAAGCGGTCGAAGAGCTTCGCAGCGAAATCGGCAGCGTTTCCGTGAAGATCGCGACCAAGCTGATCGAACGTGAAGTCAAGAATGACCAAGCTCAAGAAGAACTGGTGGATCAATACCTTAAAGAGGTAGGAGGCAGACCATGAGCCAAAATACGGTAGCAGCCAAGCGGTATGCGCGGGCGCTGTTCGAAGTGGCGGCTCAGCAGCAGAAGGGTCTGGAAGTGGAAGAAGAATTGCGGGCTGTCGTGCATGCCATTGAAGGCGATGCCGACATCCAGAAATTCATCGCCACGCCGAATGTTCCCCAGTCCGTGAAGATGAACGTAATCAGCCAGGCGTTGGCAGGGAAGGTATCGCAGCCTGTATTGAACACGATCGAATTGCTTCTCGACAGAGGGCGTGCAGAGATGTTCGCAGAACTGCTGAACAGCTATGTGAAGATACAAGGTGCGAGCTTGGGATTGGCAGACGCCACTGTGTACTCCACCTACCCGCTTAGCGATCAGGAAAAAGAACAGGTTGCTTCGGAATTCGGACAGTTAGCACATCAGAAGATCCGCGTGACCAATGTTGTGGACGAAAGTTTGCTCGGCGGCCTGAAAGTTGTCATTGGCGACAAGCTGTATGACGGAAGCATTGCCGGGAAGCTGGAACGTCTCGAAAAGTCTTTTAATAGACGAGCATAGTAGATAGGGGTGAAAACGTTGAGTATCAGACCTGAAGAAATCAGTACTTTAATCAAAAGTCAAATTGAAGAATATAAATCCGATATCACTGTCTCTGAAGTAGGTACGGTAATTCAAGTAAGTGACGGTATTGCTCGCGTGTACGGCCTGGAGAACGCGATGTCCGGGGAACTTTTGGAGTTCCAAAACGGCGTGTTCGGTCTGGCGCTGAACCTTGAGGAGAGCAATGTCGGTGTCGTTATCCTGGGACCTTACTCCGAAATCAAGGAAGGCGATCAGGTAAAGCGTACAGGACGTATCATGGAGGTTCCTGTAGGCGAAGCTCTGCTTGGACGCGTCGTGAATCCGCTGGGTCAGCCGCTTGACGGCAAAGGCCCGATCGAAGCGACTGCATTCCGTCCGGTTGAGAGCAGTGCACCAGGCGTTATCGACCGTAAATCCGTTCATGAGCCGATGCAAACCGGTATTAAAGCGATCGACGCGATGGTACCTATCGGCCGCGGTCAGCGCGAGCTGATCATCGGTGACCGCCAAACAGGTAAAACGACCGTAGCCATCGATACGATCCTGAACCAAAAAGGCAGCGGCGTTAAATGTATTTATGTAGCCATCGGGCAAAAGCAGTCCACTGTAGCACAGGTTGTTGAAACTCTTCGCCGTCATGGCGCGCTGGAGTACACGATCGTTGTTACGGCTTCGGCTTCCGAGCCGGCTCCGCTGCAGTACATCGCTCCATACGCAGGCTGCGCAATGGGCGAGTACTTCATGTACAAAGGCGAGCATGCACTCATCATCTATGATGACTTGTCGAAGCAAGCGGCAGCATACCGTGAATTGTCCTTGCTCCTCCGTCGTCCTCCGGGTCGGGAAGCTTATCCGGGTGACGTTTTCTACCTGCATTCCCGTTTGCTGGAGCGTGCAGCGAAGCTCAACGATGAGCTTGGTGGTGGTTCATTAACCGCACTGCCATTTATTGAAACACAGGCTTCTGACGTATCTGCTTACATTCCAACCAACGTAATTTCGATTACGGATGGACAGATCTTCCTGGAGTCCGAGCTGTTCTACTCCGGACAACGCCCAGCGATTAACGTCGGTATTTCGGTATCCCGTGTCGGCGGTTCCGCGCAGATCAAGGCGATGAAAAAGGTTGCGGGCGGCATGAAGCTGGATCTTGCGCAATACCGTGAGCTCCAGGCGTTCTCCCAGTTCGGATCCGATCTGGACAAATCAACCTTGGCTCGTTTGAACCGTGGTGCAAGATTGATGGAAATCCTGAAACAGGGCGTAAACCAGCCGTTGTCCGTTGAACAACAGGTGGTTAGCTTGTACGCAGCCGTTAAAGGATATATCGATGATATCGAGGTTGCTGACGTGCGTCGTTTCGAGAGCGAGTTCCTCGCGTTTATTGGAAGCAATAAACCGGAAATTCTTCAATCCATTACGGATACGAAGGATTTGACGTCCGACAACGAAAACGCGTTGAAAGCGGCAATCGATCAATTTAAGAAGGGCTTTGCCGCTTCGGTCTAAGCTCCTCAGGCAAGTAATAGGAGGGGAGCCGGGGTAAGCCCGGCATCCTCTTTCATCATATGGAATGTAGCTTTGGCTGTGACCAAAGTGGTTTTTACAACAGATGTGGCTTTGGTCCTAGCCAAAGCTTAGTCTACCCGTACGAAGTAATTTTGGCCCCAGCCAAAGCGCGAATTGCTTACGAAGTAACTTTGGTTTTGCCGAAGTTAGGTGATTGCTTACGAAGTTAGCTTTGGCTTCGCCAAAGCTAGGCTGATGCTTACGAAGTTAGCTTTGGCTTCGCCAAAGCTTTAAGGTGGTGAAAACATGGCAAGAGGATTACGTGATATTAAACGGCAGATCAAGAGTGTTCAGAACACAAGGCAGATCACCAAGGCGATGGAAATGGTTGCTGCTGCCAAGCTGAGAAGAGCTCAAGAGAAGGCGACCTCCGCGCTTCCATACTCCGAGAAGCTGAAAGAAGTGGTTGGCAGCATCGCTGCTGGAACCAAGGGAATCAGCCATCCGATGCTGGAGAAGCGCGAAGTGAAGAAAACCGGTTATCTGGTGATCACTTCAGACCGTGGTCTTGCGGGTGCTTCGAACTCCAATATTTTGCGTAAAGTATCGAATTTTATCGCAGAACGCCATCAGTCCAAGGACGAGTATTGCCTGTTTGTGATCGGACGTAAAGGACGGGATTATTTCCGCCGTCGTGGACTTCCGGTTGTTGAGGAGCTCACCGATTTATCCGACAGTCCGACCTATGCGGATATTAAGACCATCGCTAACGCGGCGGTTCACCAATACGAGCTGGGTCAGATTGATGAGTTATACCTGTGCTATAACCAATTCGTGAATGCCTTGACTCAGCTTCAGGAAATCTCCAAACTTCTGCCGATGGAGAACATTGGCGGCGGGGAGAACCTGACTGGTTATGAGTATGAGCCGTCTCCGGAAGGCGTGCTGGAGGTTCTGCTTCCGAAATATGCGGAAACGCTGATTTTCAGCGCAATGCTCAATGCGAAGGCAAGTGAGCTTGGAGCGAAGATGACCGCGATGGGAGCAGCAACGAAGAATGCGAGCAAGTTGATCAACGAGTTGAACCTGACTTACAACCGTGCTCGTCAGGCTGCCATCACGCAGGAAATTTCCGAGATTGTGGGCGGAGCCAACGCTCAGCAATAATGCACGTTTGAATTCTTAACTTAGTATTTAACGGATATGCGGCGATGTGATGAACAGCCGCTTTTACGATCATCGTTCACCGCCAGAGGTGAACGGGTAGGAGGGAAAACGAATCAATGAAAAAAGGACGCGTTGTCAGCATTACAGGTGCTGTAGTTGACATTGAATTTGAGCGCGGTCATCTTCCCGAGATTTTTAATGCTGTCAAGATTGAAGCTACGTTGGAAGGCGGCCGCTCGGTTGATTTGACTTTGGAAGTATCCAATCATTTGGGTGATAACCTGGTTCGTTGTATCGCGATGTCATCCACGGACGGTCTCGTTCGCGGCATCGAAGCTGTGGATTTGGGCAGACCAATCACGGTTCCTGTAGGTTCCGCTACACTCGGTCGCGTATTTAACGTATTGGGTGAGCCGATCGATAATGCAGGTGCCGTAGTGTCCGAAGTTAATAACCCGATCCACCGTGAAGCTCCTGCATACGATGAGCTCTCCACGCAAGCAGAAATGCTTGAAACGGGGATTAAAGTTATCGACTTGCTTGCTCCATACCAAAAAGGCGGTAAAATCGGTCTCTTCGGTGGTGCCGGCGTAGGTAAAACCGTTGCGATCCAGGAATTGATCAACAACATCGCTCAAGAACACGGCGGTATCTCCGTATTTGCCGGCGTAGGTGAGCGTACTCGTGAAGGTAATGACCTTTACCACGAGATGAGCGATTCCGGCGTTATCAACAAAACCGCGATGGTATTCGGACAGATGAACGAGCCTCCGGGTGCCCGTCTTCGCGTAGCGTTGACCGGATTGACGATGGCGGAATATTTCCGTGACCAAGAAGGTAAAGACGTACTTCTCTTTATCGACAACATCTTCCGCTTTACTCAAGCGGGTTCCGAAGTATCCGCCCTCCTGGGACGTATGCCTTCCGCGGTAGGTTACCAGCCAACGCTGGCATCCGAAATGGGTCGCTTGCAAGAGCGGATTACCTCCACGAAAAAAGGTTCTGTAACATCCATCCAGGCGATCTATGTACCTGCGGATGACTATACGGATCCGGCTCCTGCTACGACGTTTGCTCACTTGGATGCAACGACGAACCTGGAGCGTAAAATTTCCGAGATGGGTATCTATCCTGCGGTAGATCCGCTGGCATCCAGCTCCCGTATCTTGGCTCCGGAAATCGTTGGTGAAGAGCATTACAATGTGGCTCAAGGCGTTAAGAAAATTTTGGCTCGCTACAACGAGCTTCAAGATATCATTGCAATCCTCGGTATGGATGAGCTGAGCGAGGAAGATAAAGCGATCGTTGGACGTGCTCGTCGTGTTCAGCGTTTCCTTTCCCAGGCTTTCCACGTTGCCGAGCAGTTTAACGGCATTCCTGGTAAATATGTGCCGGTTAAAGAAACCGTACGCAGCTTTAAAGAGATCCTGGAAGGCAAGCACGACCACCTTCCGGAAGCCGCTTTCCTGTTCGTAGGTACGATTGAAGAGGCAGTTGAAAAAGCAAAAACATTGTAAGCTGACGCTCCGTGATCGGCAGACCGAAACAGTGCTCACAGTGGGACTGTGAGGTCTGCTGCGCGAGTTTTCTGCGGAAAACGGTGAGGAGGGATGGAAGTGAGCACCATTTTGTTGGAAATCGTAACGCCGGACCGCTTGGTTTACTCGGAGCAGGTGAACAGTGTTACGGTGCGTGGGGTTGAGGGAGAGCTGGGCATTTTGCCTGGTCATATTTCCTTCGTTACGCCGCTTCAAATAGCGCCAGTCTTTGTGAAGATCGGCAACGAGAGAACCCCGTTTGCGGTACAGGGCGGTTTCGTCGAAGTCCGCAAAGATAAGATTGTCATCCTGGCGGAAAGCGCAGAGAGAGCGGGAGAAATCGATCTGGAGCGTGCGGAAGCCGCGAAGGAAAGAGCAGAGACTCGCCTGCATGCGAAGGGAAGACAAGATGAAGTTGACCATCGTCGCGCGGAATTGGCTCTGCAAAGAGCGATGAACCGGATTAAAGTGACGCGGAACTAATCGTTGAACCAAGACAGCTTGGCTGCAAGATTGCAGCCAAGCTGTTTTTTTGTTTACAGCAAGCATAGGATTTCAGAGAATCTGAATCATGTTGCTGTGAAGTTCGATAAGCGGGGAAAACAAGGGCCGTTTTCTGAAAATCGCGTCGATTATAGTTAATTTTTTCATCGTTTAAAGGGTCAGAATAGTAGGATGAATTCGCTAAAGCAGCTCTCTAACAGTGTCATATGAAGCTTATGGAGCCTGCGATTCTATGAAATGTTGGATATCCCAAGTATCTAACCCTTGCTTTTATAGAGTCGCAGCACAACATATAGCGTCTAAGAGAGAAAGGTCATTCCAAGAATTAACCATCTGGAAGCTTTACCGGCCGCTAAGTTAGGGTCCGGTAATTTTTTGTAATATAATAAGTATAAATAGGAGCATGGGGAATGAAACTATATCCATTCCTGGTGTTTCATTGGTTCATGATTGCGATAAGAACAGCATTTTGGACTTCGGCTAATGGCGTGTTCCTGATCGTTTTTGGGCAATGTCGATAAATTTTATTATTTCCGAGGAAATGTCGTATAGAAAGTGCTGGATTCTTAGCCTCCAGCCAAGTATTATAGAAGAGTCGGTCCTGAATAGGGCTGACAAATTCACGAAGGAGGAGGGAGTATGAATCAGGATTTATCCAATTCAATCGGTGCCGTCGGTGTTAGCGGATTGATATCGATTGTTGTTTCACTGGTCTGTATCGCACTGGCTTGGTGGGCATTACAACAAGTAAAGCTGGATTTGGTTGTCCGTCATCCGAAAGGGCCGCAGGGAAAGCTGCTGCATTTGCTGCTGGCGGTGGTGCTTGGACGATTCGTTGCTGAATTCCTAATTGACTATATTACATGGAGTCAAATGATCCGATATATGTTTTAAACGCGAATGACGGGCGTGGTACATAACGTGTTGGAGCAGCTTGTTTTTAAGACATGAGTTGTAGGATGGTTATGTGTTCGGCAATCTTTTTACGTGTCTGTTTTAATTGCGGTATGAATGGTTATATCTCTGTTAGGTTGCTTCAGAAGAAGATGTCGAATAAACGCATTTTATTATGTTAACACTTAAATCAAGAAACGGATCGGGCGGACGCTATGACTTCCGGACTATAATGTTCACCCGGTAATTGTTGCGCATTGACAAGTGCTGGTCGGTCATGGTACCTTTCGTAGGTCCATACTGCGGATAACAGATGCTTCATAAGGTGGCATCATGGATTGTTCGATTCCTGATGTAGACACCGTATCAGATGTCATAAATAGTTCAAAAATCGCTTGTTTAGCGGAAAACACTAATGTTAAGATGAAAGTTAGGGAATTAGCAACACCTAATTACTAACACACGCAATCAGGAAAATTATGGACGCGGAGGGAAACCATGATGAGCAAATTTATCGTCCGCGGTGGCAAAAGACTGACCGGAAGCGTCAAAGTCAGCGGAGCAAAAAATTCAGTTCTTCCGATCATCGCTGCCTCTCTACTAGGGGAAGTTGGGGAAAGTGTTATTATTGACGCGCCTCCTCTTGACGATGTAATTACAATCAGCAAAGTATTGGAGTCGCTTGGTGCGGGCATTACATATCAGGATGAAGTGATACGTGTGAATGCAGAGCACATAACGACATGTGAAGCGCCTTATGAATGGGTGCGGAAGATGCGGGCGTCTTTTCTGGTCATGGGACCTTTATTGGCACGTTGTGGACGAACCCGGATTTCGCTTCCCGGGGGATGTGCTATCGGCACAAGACCCATCGATCAGCATCTAAAAGGATTTGAAGCTCTCGGGGCGGAAATCAGCCTCGGACAAGGATATATTGAAGCTAAGAGCAATGGCAGATTGCGCGGGGCAAAGGTCTATTTGGACGTTGCCAGCGTAGGTGCTACTGAAAATATTATGATGGCTGCCACATTGGCTGAAGGGACAACGGTTATCGAAAATGCGGCGAAAGAGCCGGAAATTGTCGATTTAGCGAATTACCTGAATGCAATGGGAGCCAAAGTTCGCGGTGCGGGCACGGGCGTGATCCGCATCGAAGGCGTTGAGAAGATGCATGGCGTGAAGCATAACGTGATTCCTGACCGGATCGAAGCAGGCACCTTCATGGCTGCCGCTGCGATTACCGGCGGGGACGTATACGTGGAAGGAGCCATCGCCGATCATCTCGGCCCTGTCATCTCCAAGATGGAGGAGATGGGGATCACCGTCGAGCCGGACGAGAACGGGATTCGCGTCATCGCTGACAAGCCGTTAAAGTCGGTGGATGTGAAAACCTTGCCTTACCCTGGATTCCCAACCGACATGCAATCGCAGATGATGGCGCTCTTGCTGGTGTCGGAAGGTACAAGTGTCGTGACCGAAACCGTATTTGAAAACCGCTTTATGCACGTGGACGAATTCCAATTGATGAATGCGGAGATCAAGGTGGAGGGACGTTCTGCCATCGTGACCGGCGGCGCGAAGCTGAAAGGAGCCAAAGTAACGGCAACGGATCTGCGTGCAGGGGCCGCCTTGATTTTAGCCGGTCTTGTTTCTGAGGGGACTACCGAAGTTGGCGGCGTTCAGCATATTGATCGCGGTTATGTTCATTTGGCGGAGAAGCTGTCCGGACTTGGCGCGGATATCTGGCGTATTTCGACGGAGGAACCGAGCACGGAGAAGGTTTCGAAGAAAGCGGCAACTGAAGCAGAGGACGCCAAACATTTTAAAGTGCAGCCAACCTGGGTATAACCTGGAGGCTGGATCTGTTCATTAAGGTTAGACCGCATTAAGTCATAGAAGGGGCTTTGCCGATGGAGGCAAGGCCTCTTCTTTTTTGGGTATGCCATCATCATGGCAGCTATCCCTCCTTCTCTTATGTTGGGATTCCGGATCAATAGGAGACTTTTTGCTAGCTTGCTTGCAGTCAGCCTCAGCGTTTCTTCATCCATATGAATTTTCCCGTTCTCTTAGAATAGTTCTATCAAATACCCGTATCTCATAAGTATAAGTAGAGCGTGATGGAGCATGAACGAGAGCCTATACCAGGGGAAAAGGCACAGGAGGGAAACGCAATGAAAGATTCGAAGGTTCGTGTGAATGTGAGCACCGCAGGGAACAAACGAGCGGTCGATTCAAAAGACGTTCGGAAAGAAGGAAGTGCTGAGCCTTATCAGGTGCCGTCCGAAGGATCGGCGGCTCCCGTGTTGAAGTGGAAATTTCCTGAGGGGCTTGAGACGAAGGGCGGGCTGACTGAAGAACAAAGCCGTCGTTCGATACCGGATACAGAGGATATGCAGGAAGGGCCGCGCGGGCACCGCGGCCCGAGGAGCAGGCCGGACGCCTTCGGCGAGTCCGGCCATGGCCCGCGGGCGGCACATACGCAGCCGCCCGAACGTCCTGCCGGCGCGCCTGCGCATGGCGCCGGGCCAGCCCCCGGCGGGCCGGCGGCCATGCCGCAGGGCCCGCATTCCGCGGCCGAGCCGCAGCGCTTCGCGCAAGCGGCACCGGGCCGCGTGCCGCGCGGCGGCCGCACGTTCCGTGTGCGGCCTGCGCGCTGGGGGCGTCGCGGCTTTGCCGCGCGGCGCCCGGCCGCCGGGAAGCGGCGGGTGCGGGTGCACCCCGCCGTCTGGGCGGTGGCCGGGCTGCTGGCCTTGGCGCTGGCGCTGCCTCTGCTGGTGGTTGCCCCCGGCAACAACGCACCAGAGCCGCTGCCGCCCGGGCCGGCCCCGCTGCCTTCCGCCGAGCCGCAGGCGGCGGAAGAGCCCACGGTATCCGTCTATGTAACCAAGACGGATACCGTGGAAGAGCTGCCGCTGGAACAGTACCTCGTCGGCGTCCTGGCCGCCGAGATGCCGGCGGAGTTCCAGCTGGAGGCGCTCAAGGCCCAGGCCATCGCGGCACGAACCTATATCGTGCAGCGGCTGGCGTCCGGCGACCGCAGCGGCGTGCCGGACGGGAAGGCCCTGGTGACCGACACGGTCAGTCACCAGGCTTATATCGCTCAAGACGAGCTGACGAAGGAATGGCGTCGGCTAGGGAAGGAAGCCGAGCTGACGAAGCTGCGGCAGGCGGTTAAGGAAACGGCGGGTGTGGTGATGACGTATGAAGGTAAGCCGATTACGGCTTCTTTTTTCTCCACCAGCAACGGGTATACCGAAAATTCAGAGGATTATTGGAAGAACGAGATTCCCTACCTGCGCAGCGTGGAGAGTCCATGGGATAAACAGATTTCGCCCAAATACAAGACAACGGTCACGATGCCAAGGTCGGAGTTTATCGGAAAGCTTGGCCTGGCGGATGGAGCCGTACCGGTATCGGCGGGCGGGGACGGGGGTTCTTCTTTTTTGAAAGTGCTCTCGTATACGCAAGGCCATCGCATTGAGAGCGTACGGGTCGGCGGCAAGAAGTTCACCGGTCGCGAGGTGAGAGAGAAGCTGGGGCTCCGGTCCAGCCAATTCACCCTTCATATGAAAGACGGAGAGATTGAGATTACGACCTACGGCAACGGCCACGGAGTCGGCATGAGCCAGTACGGAGCAGAGGGCATGGCCCGCGAGGGATATGAAGCGAAAGCGATTCTGGAGCACTATTATACGAATATTTCTTTTGACAAAACTTCAAATCTTCTCTCTTTAAATACAAGTTCAAAAAATCGGTTTTTCAACACCGAGAAGGTTGAATAAAGCTAGGGACTGAGAAGCGGAGCGTACGTTTTGGGTACGTGAGCATTGGAAGGACCGGCTGAATTCAAGATTCGATGCCGAGTTGCCCCTTGATTCACTCCGTGATCAAAAGACGACTTTTGGAACAACCTCTCAAAAAAATAATAGTGAGATAACGTATAAAAGAGTTGGCCCCGGTAACAATGGTTACTGAGGTGATTGCAAATGAATGAACAGAACAAAAATAGTAAACCCCACGAAGAAACTCCTAAAACTGTGCAAGGAGATTCGGCGGTAACGTCATCTTCGTGGAAGAAAGCATTATCCAAACGGTGGGTGTTCCCGGCAGCATACTTAGCAGCAGCGGCAATTATACTAACCCTCGTGTGGGTCTACCAGGACGCCAGCCAAAAGACGCTGAACCCACAAGAGGAAGCAACAACCGTATCGGAATCGGTTCAAGGCTCGGAGAAGCCTGCTGCAACCGAAGGTAATGACGGAGAGGCTGTAGAAGTGACGGCTAATGCGCAAGCGATGATCTGGCCGGTAGCGGACGACGTGGCGGTGAGCATCGTCAAACCTTACTTTGACGAGACGAATCCGGAGACCCATCAAGAGGCGATGGTGCAATATAACGACACCTTCACGCCGAATCTGGGAATCGACTTGGCTGCCGCCGATGACACGATGTTCGAAGTCAGAGCCGCGCTTACGGGTAAAGTGACCCGGGTCGAGAATCATCCGGTCAACGGCAACGTCGTGGAGATTACCTCCGGCGATACGAAAACCGTGTACCAAAGCTTGAACGAAGTGAAAGTGAAGGAAGGCGCAGAAGTGAAGCAGGGCGATTCCATCGCGACGGCCGGACGCAGCGAGCTTGAGAAGGATCTCGGCAACCACGTGCACTTTGAAGTGTATGAGGGCGGGAAACTGGTCAACCCTGTGAGCGTGCTTCCGCAAAAATAATTTCATTTCTTCGTCATATGCGCCCACCGCGCACTTGAAGAGGGCAGGATCTTGGGATCCTGTCTTTTTTTTTGCTGCGGGTTCGGATGGCAAGTCCAACCCTTGCAGCGCCTTATTTTATGGAGTTTCTCTGCTTGTCCGCGACCGGCATGTCCAGAAAATAAATGGGTCCAAGTAAGCTTGTCAGCACTTGAAACCGCGAATATCCCGTCAGGCCCCTCATATAATGTACCAAACTATCCACACAGTAGGGAGGCGGGAGCGTGCACGATTACATCAAAGAGCGGACCATTAAGATCGGACGCTGTATCGTGGAAACGAGGCATACGGTTCGAACTATAGCCAAAGAATTTGGCGTGTCGAAGAGCACGGTGCATAAGGACTTAACCGAACGTCTGCCGGAGATCAACCCGGACCTGGCGGATCAGGTAAAGCACATTCTCGAATACCACAAATCCATCCGCCATCTGAGAGGCGGAGAAGCTACCAAGATCAAGTACAAAAAAACCGGCAGCAACCGTGAACCGGTGGCCACGGCAAAATCCTGATTTTTTAGGGCTTTGGTCGCTAGATTGGCGTTGAATCCCTCCCCTAAAGTATGATATGTTAAAAGCTGGTATAGGATCGAAATATGGGACCTGTTTTGCCGAAGATCATCATCGATTGCTAGATTATGTCGAAGGGTGGTACGGTACAGCGAACAGACTCTTTTACCATAAAATAACACTTTGGGGGCTTTTCATGATGTTGAGCAAGGATATTGGAATCGATCTCGGAACGGCGAACGTGCTCATTCACGTAAAGGGGAAGGGGGTAGTGTTAGACGAACCTTCCGTTGTCACTATTGAGACCGACACCAAACGAGTCCTTGCCGTCGGTGAGGAAGCACGGCGCATGGTCGGGCGTACTCCCGGCAACATTACGGCGATCCGCCCGCTGAGGGACGGGGTCATCGCCGACTTCGAAATTACGGAAGCGATGCTGAAGTACTTTATTGATCGCGTGGGCGCGCGCAGTTGGCACAGCCGGCCCCGAATCCTGATCTGTGCACCGACGAACATTACTTCGGTGGAGCAGAAAGCGATCCGGGAAGCGGCTGAGCGCAGCGGCGCAAGGGATGTGTTCCTGGAAGAAGAACCGAAGGCGGCGGCAATTGGCGCAGGAATGGATATTTTCCAACCGAGCGGTAACATGGTTGTGGACATCGGGGGCGGCACCACGGATGTGGCCGTCCTGTCCATGGGCGATGTGGTCACCGCTTCTTCGATTAAAATGGCAGGGGACAAGTTCGACGAGGCGATCACGAAGTACGTGAAGCATAAATATAAATTGCTGATCGGGGAACGGACGGCAGAAGATTTGAAGATGGCGATCGGAACGGTTCGTCCGGGCGGCAGACAAGCTGAGATGGATATTCGCGGACGCGATATGGTATCGGGATTGCCGTTTACCGTCACGGTGTCGTCAGAGGAAGTGCAGGAAGCCCTGTGGGATCCCGTGTCATCGATCGTGCTCGCAGCCAAATCCGTATTGGAGCGTACTCCGCCTGAGCTGTCGGCGGACATCATCGATCGCGGCGTTATTCTAACGGGCGGCGGCGCGCTGCTTCATGGATTGGACGAGCTGTTGACGGACGAGCTTCGGGTGCCGGTGCTTGTCGCTGAAGATCCGATGCACTGTGTGGTTAAGGGAACGGGAATTATGCTCGATAATTTGGACAAGGTCGTTAAGAAAAAGTTCTAACCTTCCGATATAGATGATAGGAACGTGATTTTTGATTATAAATCTGTATCCATACGATGCAGCTACATAAGTCTGCAGTATACAATGGTCAAGCGCAGCAGCAGCGAAGAGGACGGAATTGTATTGGAAAAACGGAGTGGTCGCCTTTGATTTCGGATTTCGACATGTGAGAAGTTCTAACGAGAAATCCGAAAACAACAGCGATTGGAAATACAATCCGTCAGTGAAGCGGCCATTCACGGATCTATTTTGGAAGGGAAGTGCCTTCATTGTTAAGAGGTCTATATACAGCGGCTTCAGGGATGATGACCCAGGAGCAGCGACATAATACGGTGACGCAGAATATCGCCAACGTTAACACGACAGGCTATAAGGCAACGAACAGCGTACAGCGCTCGTTCCCTGAAGTTCTGGTCTCGATGATCGGCGGCAACGAGTCGTCGAATGTGGGACGGAAGCTCGGCAAGTTCAACACGGGCGTATACGCGGAGGAGAGCATTTCGCTCTATACGGAAGGCGCGCTCCGGGAAACGAACAAGACAACGGACTTTGCGCTGGTATCCTCGTTTACGGTACAGAATCCGGCAACGGGCCAGGCTTATCCGTTTGACGCTTCGGGCAGATACGTGGATGAGAACGGCGAGGTGATTTACCGGCCGGAAGGATTTTTCACGGTTCAGAACGAGAACGGAGATGTCCGGTACACCCGCAACGGCAGCTTCCGGGTCAGCCCCGAAGGCAACCTGCTGAGCGAGAGCGGCTATCAGGTTCTGGATAACAATAACAGACCGATTGTATTGACAGGTCCGGCGAGTGACTTTACAGTGAATGAGCAAGGAGAAATCATGGACGCCGCTGGCAGAGGGACGGGCATCATTCTCGGCGTCAGCATCGTGAGCCAGCCTCATGGACTGATTCGAGAAGGGCATGGCGTGTTCCGCATGGCTGATCCGGACGGTGAAGTGCGTTTTATGACGCCGGCCGATAACGGAGTGGTCCGACAGGGATTCATCGAAGGGTCCAACGTGGATCCAACGCAGTCGATGGTGGAATTGACCGCTGCGCTGCGCGCGTATGAAACGAATCAGAAAATCGTTCAATATTACGACAGAACGCTGGAGAAGGCGGTCAATGAAATTGGCCGCGTCTAAGCTAACGTCTGTAAGCAGGTAGGCAGCACACTGCTGCCGGAATAATGGGAGCCCACGGGAGGTAAGTAATGAACAACTCGATGATTAGCGCCATGGTGTCGATGAATGCCCTCCAGCAGCGATTGGATGTCATTGCGGACAATATGGCAAACGTCAACACGGCTGGTTATAAGAAAAAGGAGGCATCCTTTGAGGATGTGCTGACTCAGGTTCAGGGCCATCACAAGGATTTCGACCGGACGGGCCGTGCGACGCCGCTTGGCTATACACTCGGGTACGGCATGAGATTATCTTCCGTTGTGCCAAACATGGAGCAGGGCGCCATGAAGGAAACCGGCAACCCGCTCGATCTGATGATTGACGGGCAAGCCATGTTTGCGGTTCAGGGAGACGGCGCGATCGGATATACCCGTGAAGGCGGATTTCACGTATCCCCGGACGCCCGTAATCCGAACAACCTGCTGCTGGTCAATTCACAAGGCTATCCTGTGCTTGACGTGAACGATAATCCGATCTCTCTTCCGGCGAAAGGGAAAGTTGCCATCAATGAGAGAGGTCAGATTATCGTGGAGACCCCAACGGGTGGCCGTACGGCTCCTTATGCTACCTTGAAGCTGGTTGAGCTTGAGCGTCCGGAGGGACTGGTCGCTGTAGGGGATAACCTGTTTGTCTTAGGGAACGGTTTAGCGGAAGGCGACGTATTCGATACGACGCCGCCTGCTCCGGGCGAGCCTCCTAAATCCAAGGTGCTGTCCGGATTTGTGGAGCAATCCAACGTGAACCTGACCGATGAATTGACCAAGATGATGGAAGTTCAGCGGGCCTACCAGCTGACGGCACGCGCGCTTAGTTCCAGCGATACCATGATGAACCTTGCCAACACAATGCGAGGGTAGGTGGGCATCATGAGTGAATCAAACGCCAAAAAACGCTCCAAGACATCCGGATGGAAAATCGCCGTCCGTATCATGATTCCTGTATTGCTCGTACTGGCATTATTTGGGGGTATGGTCTTCGGATATGTTGTCCTGGGGGATCAGGAGCTTAGTGAAGTGTTTGAATGGGGCACATGGAAGCATGTTTTTGATTTGATTTTCGCACCGTGACGAAGGTCGGGGTGACATACAACGTTGTTGATAAGATGCCAAACTCCCTGGAAGGGAGTTTTCTTTTTTTAGGGTTAAACGGTATAATGGGATGGGACTTGCGTATTAACTTTGTCATTTCATGACAATGGACGGATGTATATAAAATAACCCCACAAAGTGGAGCCTATGCTGCGATGCTTATTCCAAATACTTTGCGGGGACCCCAAAAACTTGTAAAAGGGCCCTCTCCTCGTACACGGAATGTCCGAAGGAGAAAGCCCCTTATCTGAAACCTTCACTTCTGCAGCGGTGAAGGATATCCATCATTTTTTCCGCAACTCCTTCTTTTTATGCAAATGATCCGAAATTCGTTAAAGAACCTCGAAGATGAAGCATGATACAACCATCGGCAATACCTTCCGCTGCTTGAGAAATCGGCATAGCGTCGCAACTGGAACGAACTCCCCTTTTCAAACGCTATGCTTGGCGGGTACGTACATAAGGAGGATTTAATACTATGTTGAACATCAAACAGATCCAAGAGATTATTCCGCATCGTCCCCCGTTTTTGCTCGTCGATAAGATCGTGGAGATCGAGGATGGCAAACGGGCGGTCGGCATCAAGAACGTGACGATCAACGAACCGTTTTTTGTCGGGCATTTCCCTGAATATGCCGTTATGCCGGGAGTCCTGATTGTAGAAGCTTTGGCGCAAGTCGGCGCTGTGGCGATTCTCAACGTAGAGAGCAATCGGGGCAAGCTCGGCTTTTTGGCGGGCATTGACGGTTTCCGTTTCCGTGGACAAGTGGTGCCGGGAGACACGCTGCGCCTGGAAGTCGAGATCATTCGCCTGAAGGGCATGATCGGCAAAGGGAAAGCGACCGCAACAGTGGATGGACGCGTAGTGGCCGAGGGAGAAATTATGTTTGCTCTCGCGGATAAGGAGTAATTTTCAGACTATTCTTGTTTGGATGAGGAAGGGAGACTTTTTTTCATGTCAGAGATGAGTCAGAGAACAATCGATACGGTACAGCGTTGGTTGAATGATCCTTATGTAGATGAGGAGACGAAACAGGAGCTGCGTTCACTCGAGCACGATGCCAAAGAGCTGGAGGAGCGGTTTTATCGTGATCTGGAATTTGGAACGGGCGGTCTGCGCGGCGTCATCGGTGCAGGCAGCAACCGGATTAATAAATATACGGTAGGTCGCGCAACGCAAGGCTTTGCGCAGTATATTCTGGAGGCTCACGGCGATGCGGAGGGCAAGCCTTCCGTTGTCATTGCCCATGATTCCCGGCATTTCTCGCCGGAGTTTGCGTTGGAGGCTGCTTTGGTTCTGGCCGGCAACGGGATTGTAGCCAAGCTGTACCCTTCCTTGCGTTCTACGCCGCAATTGTCATTCAGCGTGCGCCACTTGGGTGCTACCGGAGGGATTGTCATCACGGCAAGCCATAATCCGCCGGAATATAACGGTTATAAGGTGTACAACCGTGAAGGCGGCCAGCTGGTGCCGGACGAAGCGGAAAACGTGATTGCCCGGATTCAGGAGGTGGATTCTTTCTCCGCCGTGAAGAGGCTGTCGCAGGCGGATGCCGAGGCACAGGGTCTGTTGGTTTGGCTGGGCGAAGCGGAGGACCAGGCTTTTGTGGATACGGTGACCGATGTCAGCGTGAATCGGGAGCTTATCGCGTCCAAGCTGGGCGAGGATTTCAAAATCGTATTCACGCCGCTCCACGGAACAGGGCAAGCCCCGGTCGAGCGGGTGCTTCGGAACATCGGCTTTAAGCATATCCATGTCGTTCCTGAGCAAGCACAGCCGGACGGCAATTTCTCCACCGTGAAATCTCCGAATCCGGAGGAACGTGAAGCGTTCACGCTTGCGATGAAGCTTGGCGAGGAAGTAGGAGCCGACATTTTGATCGGGACGGATCCCGACGCGGATCGCATGGGGGCTGTCGTGAAGAACGGCCAAGGTGAATACGTCGTGCTGACAGGCAATCAATCGGGCGCGATTATGATCCACTATTTGCTGGGTCAATTGAAGGAAGCGGGTAAGCTCCCTAACAATGGTGCCGTAATCAAGACCATCGTAACAAGCGAGATGGGAGCCGCGATTGCCGAGCATTATGGTGCCGCCGTGTTGAATACATTGACGGGCTTCAAGTACATTGGCGAGAAAATGACCCAGTTCGAGGAGTCCGGCAGCCATACGTATCTGTTCGGCTATGAGGAGAGTTACGGCTATTTGGCAGGCAACTATGCGCGCGATAAGGATGCTGTGCTGGCCTCGATGCTGATTTGCGAAGCCGCCGCCTACTATAAAGGACAAGGCAAGACGCTGTACGATGTGCTGCAGGAGCTTTACGAGCAGTTCGGTTATTTCCTCGAGACGCTGGAATCCCGGACGCTCAAAGGCAAGGATGGCGTTGCCCAGATTCAAGCCAAGATGTCCGATTGGCGCGACAATCCGCCCCAGAAGGTCGGGGGCCAATCGGTTAAGCAGGTCCTTGACTATGCGGAGGGCTTGGACGGATTGCCGAAGGAAAACGTGTTAAAATATTTGCTTGAAGACGGTTCTTGGTTCTGCCTGAGACCTTCGGGCACCGAGCCGAAGATCAAAGTGTATTTTGCCGTGCGCGGCGAATCTCTCGGCGATGCGAAGGCCAAAATTCAATCGCTCTCGGATCAAGTCATGGCCCGGGTAGACGCTTAACCATAGATACATTTTAATGAGAGAAGAGAACGAAGGGGATTTACGATGGTTGCGCAAGGCATCAAATAGCTGTTGCCCTCCATCGTAAATCCCCGCAGGTTCGATGAGGAGGTACTTTCGTGGTTCAGAAATGGAAACGCTGGAACACGGCAGCCCGCAAGTGGCTGTGGATTCTGGTTGTTCTTGGCGTTGCAGCGGCCCTGCCTGTAGGTTATGACCGACTGCAAACAGAATCAACATCAAAGAACGTCGAGTTGGTGTTTGATTATCGGGATTTGTTGGATGTCGCGGTGTATCAATCCAAGCCGCAGGATTTTATATCCGAGCAGCTGGATCGCCTGAAAGACGCTGGCGTGATCAGTATGGCGCTTTATGAAAGCACGCTGGACGAGCTGGCGAAATCGCGGCGGATATCGGTATATGACGGGCAGCAGGTCGCCGATCTGACAGGTACGACGGTCTCCCCGAACGAGAATTTTACGTATGTTGCATTCCTGAACGAGGAAAGCGCAGCTTTAATTAAACCCATCATTCAAGACACGTTCACGAGACTGGGGATTCCGGTAAGATCATGGCAGTTCGAGCGCGCAGTGGACGGATTGGTGCTGGAAACTCCGCGTTCCAATTCGGTCATTAAACCGTTGTCTCCAGACCCGATTACAATCAGCATGCTGAGGGAGAAGGGCTTTAACATTGTGCCGCGTCTGTCGGACAGTCTTCCGTATGACCAGGCTTACATGGAGAAGCTGATGGCGTACTTCGCGGATAACGGCGTGAAACGCATTCTGTTTGAAGGGGATTCCGCCAGAGGTTTTAATGATCAAGCCGAAATGAAAAGCCTGGATTCCTTTGGCCAGCTGTTGAACCAGCATGGGATCGGCCTCGTGGCGATTGAGAATATCAAGCGTCCGCAAAAAGGCTTTACGAAACTTGCCTATTTAACGGATTACAACGTAACCCGTATTTATTCCTTAAGCGAGCGGGATGCTAATCTGGAGCCCGAGGTTATCGGGGACCGCTTTGCCCTGGCATCCAAAGACCGTAACATTCGGATGTTCTATTTGAATGCAGAGCCTAGCCGGGATATGACCAAGGCTTCCGTTACCCATCCGCTGGATAATCTGATTGACAGCTTGACCGGGTCGGGCCAAGCCATCAAGCAGATCGAGGACAATGGCTTCACTATGGGCCCTGCAGAGCCGTTTAAGGTAACCGACTCGTCCTTGCAGCGTTACTTCAAGCTTGGGGCGGTCGTCGGAGCCATCGCGCTGATTTCGCTCATGATTTCCTATTACATTCCGTTCTTGACGATTGCAGCCTTCCTGATCGGGCTTGTGGGCAGCGCCGGATTGTATGTTCTAAAGCCGACATTGCTTGAACAGGCTTTGGCTTTATTTGCCGCGATCAGCGCTCCAACGGTTGCCGTCATATTGGCCATTCGCAAAGTCAATGAAACGCAGAAGAGCATTCCGGACATGAGCCCTGGCAGAAGAGTGACTCATTCGATCGTATTGCTGGTCAAGACCTCAATCCTGTCGCTTGCGGCTGTACCGATCGTTGTTGCGTTATTGAACAATGTGACCTATATGCTCGTGCTGGATCAGTTCCGTGGCGTGAGCTTGCTGGCCGCAGCTCCGATTGGGCTTATTGCGATTTACGTGGTTCTGTATCGCGGTGGGTCGACTTACAGCGCAATTCTGAAGTTGCTTAAAGCCCCGATCTCACTGACATGGGTCATAGCAGCCGGTATTGTGGCCATCGTTGGCTGGTACTATCTCACCCGTACTGGTAATGCAGGCTCCGTATCTTCGATCGAAATGGCATTCCGTACATTCCTGGAAAATACGTTTGGCGTACGTCCGCGTAACAAGGAATTCTTGCTTGCTCATCCGATGATGGTACTCGGCGTGTTCCTGTCATTTAAATACCGTCATGCCGTATACCTTCTCATTATCGGCGTGATGGGACAGCTGTCGATGGTCGGAACATTCACCCATATTCACACGCCTCTCTATATTTCGGCGATTCGGGTGGTATTGGGCCTTGGACTCGGCCTGATCATCGGATTGATCGCGATATTGGTATGGCAAGTGGCAGAAAGGATCTGGAAACGATGGTCTCCACTTCTAAGACAATAGTCATTTCCGGATATTACGGATTTAAAAATAGCGGTGACGAAGCGGTACTGAAATCGATTCTGACCGCATTAGAGCAGGAAGGACAGGCAGCGGGGGTCGATATCAACCCCGTTGTGCTTTCCATTGATCCGGAATGGACTTCGGCTGCCTACGGGGTTAAATCCGTTCATCGGATGAAGCTCGGCGAGGTTCGACAGGCGATCAAGGACAGCGACGGTTTGATCAGCGGCGGAGGAAGCCTGCTGCAGGATGCTACCAGTCCGAAGACCATTCCTTATTATCTGGGCGTTCTCAAGATCGCGCAGTGGCTCGGTAAACCGACGTTTATTTATGCCCAGGGCGTTGGCCCGGTGAACCGTAAACTGTTTTATCCGATGATTCGCTCGATCTTCCGTAAATGCACGTATATCTCGGTGCGGGACATGCAGTCGGGCGAACTGCTTCAGTCCATGGGAATTTCGGGGGAAGCCGTGCACGTCGTGCCGGATCCGGTGATGGGGTTGCCGCTGCCAAACGGAGAGGGTATCCACAGGGATTCCAGACTGGGATCAGCGTTGAAAGAGAATGAAGCTGCATCAGTTTCTTCTATAGAAGAGCAGCGCGAATCATCCGAAGAACCTGTAAAGCCATCCTCGTTATCAAGCGGAGACACGAAAGGGTCTCTGCCGGTCATTGGCATTTCGGTTCGGTATTGGCATCCGGAACGAAAAGAGCTGAAGGCTGTAGCGGAAGGTTTAAAGGCGTTGGCCGAACAACGACCGGTGCATCTTCGCTTTCTTCCTTTTCATCAGCCGGATGATATTGAGGCTTCGCAGTTTATAGCGGATGCCATGGGTGATGTTTCCAAGAATGGCTCTGCCTTGAGTTTCTACCGCGATGAGAAGCAGCCGCAGGACATGCTGCGCGAGGTTAGCCGTTGTGATATGATATTGGGCATGCGCCTGCATAGCCTGATCTATGCCGCGAATCAGAGCGTGCCGCTGCTCGGAATTTCTTATGATCCGAAAATCAACCACTTCTTGAGGCGGCTTGGCAGCGAGCCTGTCGGAAGCAGTGAATCTCTTGACCCGAGCGTATTAAAGGATCAGATGCTGAAGCTGTTGGACGATGCAGCGGCATGGAAGGCGGAGCATGGCGAGCAGATTGCCTTGCTGAAACGCGAGGCTGCCATGCCTGCACGCCACATTGCCCAATATTTACGCCATAGAGGATGATAAACATGAAACAGACCTATCCATTTCCTACCGTATCGGTATTCGACATTCCGTTTTCCAAGCTAAGCATGAAAGATACGGTGAAATACCTGACAGAGGCTGTGCAGTCGGGGCAGCCCCACCATGTGATCACGGCGAATCCGATCATGGTGATGACGGCCGTCAACAATCCGGAGTATAAACGGATGATGCAAGGCGCTGAAATCATCGTTCCGGACGGCACCGGAATCGTCTGGGCCGCCGGTGTGGGCGGCGATCCGTTGGAGGGACGCGTAACCGGCTTCGAGCTTTTACATGAATTGTTGAAGGTCGGGGAAACCTATAGATGGAAGTTCTTTCTGCTGGGAACTACCGCCGAAGTGATTCAGGAAGCTGCCGAAAGGTTACAAATGCAATATCCGGCTGCTATTATATGCGGCTACCGGGACGGCTTTTTTGGGCCTGATGAAGATGCTGCCGTCATCGAACAGATACGGGCGGCTTCACCGGATATTTTGTTTGTGGCGCGCGGTGCGGATAACCAGGAGCCTTGGATTGCCCAGCATAAACAGGCGCTCCAGGTTCCGGTCGTGATGGGCGTCGGGGGATCATTCGATATTATCTCCGGCAAACTGAAGCGGGCACCGAAGGTGTTCCAAAAGCTACGCCTCGAATGGTTTTATCGCCTTCTGAAGGAGCCCACCCGTTACAAAAGAATGCTTGCGCTGCCGAAATTCGTAGTGAAAGTGCTGCGCGAGAAAGAAAACGTAACGAAATCGAGCTAAATGGCTCATTTCTGTGGGTAAAATCCGGGAAATCACCGGAAATTGGCATTGGTTTTCGGACCCGAAGGGAGTATAATTCAACCGGTAGACTTTTATTGGGGGTCGAATGATTACATGTTAATGATATACATCATCGGGTTTATCGTATCGCTGGCGCTCGCTCTGTTCTTAACGCCGCTTGTAAAGAAGTTTGCGGTTAAGATTGGTGCCGTTGACGTTCCTAATGCCCGCAAGGTTCATACCCGGATCATGCCCCGACTCGGGGGACTCGGCATTTATCTGGCTTTTATTCTTGGACTGATTGCGGTTCTTCCTTTTTTGCCGGATAGCCTGTCGCCTCGTGATGCCAACTTCATGAAGGCATTTCTGATCGGCGGTTCCATGATCGTATTGATCGGAGCCTTGGATGATCGATTTGAACTTTCGGCCAAAGTGAAGTTTTTGGCTCAGATTGCAGCCGCTTGCGTGGTTGTATTCGGATTTAATATTACCGTGGACTTTGTAAATATACCGTTCCAGGACCGTTACTCCATGCTGGAGAGCTGGGTATCGATTCCGCTCACGATCTTCTGGATCGTCGGCGTAACGAACGCGATTAATTTGATTGACGGGCTTGACGGACTTGCAGCCGGCGTATCCGGCATTGCGATCGGCACGATCCTGGTCATGGCCGTCTTGATGGGCAACACAACCGTAGCCCTGCTCTGCCTGCTGCTCCTCGGCAGCATTATCGGTTTCCTGTTTTTCAACTTCCACCCGGCGAAGATTTTCATGGGAGATACGGGGTCATTATTCCTTGGATTCAGTTTGGCCATGCTGTCCCTGCTTGGATTTAAGCAGATTGCGATTGTATCCTTTATTACGCCGCTGATCATTATCGGCGTTCCGCTGTCGGATACGTTCTTCGCGATCATTCGCCGCAAAATCCAGAAAAAACCGATCTTTGCTCCGGACAAAGGACATTTGCATCACTGCCTGCGCGAGCTTGGATTCAGCCATCGCCAGACCGTGTTGATCATTTATGTCATTGCCGCGTTTTTCGGCGTATTGGCCGTCATTCAATCGTCGGCTGCCATGTATGAAGCGAACTGGGTGACGTTTGTGGTCATCTGCGTCATGATGTGTTTCATGCAAATCGGTGCCGAAGTCATTGGACTGGTCGGCAAGACCAAACGGCCGATTCTCGGGTTGATTAACCGGATGCGGATGAAGGCAAATCCCGAAAGCCGCACCAAATAGAACTTATTCTTTTTCATTATGCGTCCGGTATGGACATGCCAGCCTCGCCCAAAAAGGGTGAGGCTTTTTTGTGCTTTTTTCTAAATAATTGAATGTCTGGGACCGATATATGAACTATGCGCAAGTACCAATCTGTCAGTGAAAGCGAGGGGACCCAGTGAACGACGCAACACCCAAAACGGACGCCAACGTCCGAATGATCAAGGAGGCACAACCGTTGAAGAAAAATTTCCGTACAATAGCAAGCCTGTTATTGGCCATTGCTATGTTCTTTTCCCTTATTCCGGCATTACCGGCTTCAGCTGCAAATGGAGCCTTGTTTTTTCACTTTTCCAATCTAAGTACGGATCCGAATTCTCCAACGCCGGAGAACCGGAGCTCCATTTCGGTTTCGGGTACCTACAACGGCATTAATCCGAACACCATCTCGTATGAAATCAAACGGTTCGATGACACAACCACGGGCGGCACCGGCGTCAAGCCGATCCTGGACGAAGCAGCGAATACGTTCGAGTTCCTGAGCGTGCAGCTGAACCAAGGCGTGAACAAAATCATCGTGTCCGGCATGAGCACGCAAGGCCAGCAGATGAGTGCTACGGCCTACGTGAAGTTCTCCGATGTACCGGCTGTTTACGAAGTAGCGCTCAGTGATGGACGCGTTCTGGAAGAGAATGCTTCCAAGCCGGTTGTCGTTACTACGCAGACCGTCAGCATTTCCGTCAAAGCGACGAATGGATCCAAGGGTGTTACCGTCAATGGGCAGAATATGTATGCCGGCGGCGGCGATACGTATTACTCCGCAGGGATCCTGCTGCAGAAGGGCGTCAATGATCTGGTGATCGTCGTGAACTCCGAATCGAAATCCCAGACCATCAATAGACAGGTCGTTTATCATCCGACAGGTTCTATAACTGTCAATCAACTGAAGATTGGCGGCACAAATATCGATGGACAGGCGGTTGTTACCGGTACGGTGAACGGCGTCATCTCCGGTTATGTGATCGTGGATGCTCCTCCGGCTGGTACCCCAGCGGTTCCCCCGATCCTTGAAGTATCCGTATTTTCGGTAGGAGCCACAAATCCGATCATGACCTCGCCGGCAACCGTAGGTGCGGCAAGCTTGCTGGGCAATACCTTGATGTATCCTTTTACAACGACCGGCACTACCAGCATCACTCAGAGTGGGGATTATTTTGTACTCACTAAGGATACTACCACGGGCTTTGATGTGAAGAATTCTTTTACTTACCGCGATGTCAGTGCGCCTACCATCAAGCAGGTGTACCAATTGTACGGCGTAACGGAGAGCGGGGGAACGGTATCGGCTACCTCCCAATCCATTTTCCCAAGCAGTAACAACACCGTCCTGAATGAACTGCCGATCTATTTAATGGTCGAGCAAGTGAACGCAGGCAATGTCGAGATAGAGTCCAGCAAGGGCGGCGGCACGATCGCTCAGAAGTTTACCTATAACAGCCACACGGTTTTCAAAATCACGAACCTGCCGACAGGTCAGCAAAATCTGATCATCAAGGTCAGCAATGGGTCGGGCGTTTCCGATACCAAAGTCATCCCGGTGACGTTCTTGTCTTCTTCTTATATTGATATTTTCAATTTGTACAACAACCAGGTATTTAAGAACAGCTCGGATTTCAACCAAGTGACAGGACGCATTGTCAACTACACAGGGACTACAGGACTTACGATTTCCCTGAACGGTAACACTCGCGATCTGAACGTGAACGGCAACGGGGAATTCAGCTTTACGGATACGACGTTCCTGCAGCTGATTCCAGGTCCGAATACGTTGGTGGTCGCCGACAAGAGCGGGAAAATCTCGACGAAGCTGACCCTGCTTTATTTTAGCGATACCCGTTCGGTTATCAAAAACATGATCCCATTCCCGGTTGGCTCCGCAACGGAATCCGATCCGGACGGATTGTTCCGAGAAACGGCTGAGAATGCGTATAACACATATGAAAAAGCTTTGGGTCTTCGCTTTGAAGTGGAATACACGGATGAGATTACGGTGAACCTCAGTCATCCTACGCCAACCATCTTTGCAGTATTTACCAAAAATAACCAAGGAACCTGGACTCTTTCGGGCGGTGCCCTGAAGACGCAATTGGATCCCATTAATCCGGCGGATTACGACCGGTACTTTACCATTGGCAATGGTGCAAACTCCAGCTCGGCCCGCGTGGTGTTCAAAGAGCTCGCACTACCAGAGGTTGGTTTGCAGGCAATCAGCATCGGTTCGCGTTATCAGTCGGTTACAACAACCGATACCATCGAAATTACGCGCGAACGTGCACCTTATCAAGTGCTGTCTCCTAAACTGCCGAACGAAGGCGTGCTGAAACAGAACTTTGTAGAGGTAAGCATCAAGGCTGAAGGCGCCGACGCCATTCTGATTGGCAAAACGCCAATGGTGAAATCCGAAATCAGCGACATTTTCCGTCTTGAGGTCAAAAACCTGAAAAACGGCAAAAACACCATCAAGTTTACGATCGAACAAGGCACCAAAAAGACAAACGGCCAATTCGTCGTAACGTACACAGACGATGCAACGGAAGGCTCCCAGTATAAAACGAATATTTCGAAGTCCGGTAAAGTGTCCGTATTTAAAGGCGGCGTATCGCTGTCCTTGCCGAAAGGCACCGTGCTTCAGCAGGCGAAATCAAGCCCTACGGCTGAAGTGCCAACGATCAACCTGCTCGGCGAGCATGACATCCTGTTCGGCATTGCCAACCAGATCGACGGACGTACGATCAAAGCCTACAACCGGATCGGCGAAATCGAGAACGGCGTAGAAATGGACGGACGCCTGTCCCTGATTCCTGGGGATAACAACAATGCGTTCCGTTTCACGCCGGCTGCGCATTTCGGATATGCGTCTCCGCTTTACTGGCTGGATGCAGGTTCGCTTAATGCCTACAGCAGCAACGTGGAAGACTTCAATGTAAAAGCGGCAACGCATCCGTACGCAAAAGGGCACGAATTCCATCAACGCTTGATTCCGCAGAACTGGATGGAGCTCTCCCAAAAAGGTACGATTACCTTGAAATACGACTCCGCGCTGGTGAATTCGGCTTCCAGCAACCTGGGCATCTGGTGGTACAACCCGTCCCAAGGAACCTGGATCAACATCGGCGGAAAAGTAGACGCCAAGAAGAAAACCATTACCGCTCCATTCAAGGGCTTCGGTTACTATGCCGTTAAATCCTTGCGTTACAGCTATTCCGATGCGATCTCGCATAAGACGGCCCGCAACGATATCGAATTGATGCTGGCCAGAGGATACATGAAAGCGTCCAAGCAGGATGCGTTCGGCGTATACGATCCGATGACTCGCGGCGAATTTGCTACGATTATCGTGAAGCTGCTGGATATTCCGTTGGATTACGATACCGACAAGAACAAGCTGACCTTTGATGACATTTATCAGGAAAGTGTCGTCAACAGCATGCAGTGGGATTACCGTTACATCGAGACGGCAGCCAGAAAAGGGATCATCCGCGGCATTGCGCCTCGAAGCTTTGCTCCGAATATGGAGCTGACCCGCGAGGAAGCGGCCAATATGATCGCACGCGCACTGAACCTGAAGATGGGTGAAATCGAAAAAGATAAAGCAGCGCTTCAGAAGCAATTCGAAGATGTGGGCAATATCAAGTCGAACTACTCCTACCCAGCCATTCTTGCCGTAAGCAAGGCCGGCATTCTGACCGGCGTTGCAAACAGCCTGAAGGAAGGCGAGAGAAAGCCGACTTACAACTTCAACCCGGATGCGGTGCTGAATCGTGCCGATACGGCAACCGTCGTTAAACGCATGATGAGCAAGCTGAAAATGCTGTAAGCCATTATTCATAAGTTAGGATTTGCATGACAAAAGGAACGAGAGCCGATGCCCAATTTCTATTGGCATTGCTCTCGTTTTTTCCTGCGCAGCTTTTAAGGAACAGGTTATATATGTCATAATTAACAAGATCTTATGGGCCTTATATGCCCCGCGGAAACCGTTTACCAATATCTATTGTTTTGTAATTTCATGTAGAATACGCTACAATAGCGGAAGCACATACTATTTTTAGAGGGTGAAGATGAATTTATGAAGCCGATATTATCAAAAGCGCAGCTCGACTACATGAAGGCGAAGACCAAGTTCGAGGAAAAAGCCAAAGTGATGGAGAAGAAGATTGAGCTGGCTCGTGCCACTCATGATGAGATAACTCAGGAAGTCATGGAGGGACTCGTTGTTGAGACAGGCTTTCATGATTCATTTAACGAAATGACAGCGGCTGAGAATGCGTTGATCCAATGGTCACATACTACAATTAAACATGATAAGACATATCGTACGAATAAAGCGGAGATCGATCAGATGTACAGCACGCTGCACAGCAATCCGGAGATGCGCGCGCGGATTATCCAGCTCGCTATGAAGATTCGCTAGCATTCTACAAAGGACGCCGATAAGGCGTCTTTTTTTGTTGTCGCAATATGTAAATGAAGGCCTGTTATATGAAGCGGGGGAACTTTAAAAAATTTTTTTAAAAAAACTTTGCAACTGCCGCAACTTTTTGGAAAATCAAACGTTTATAATGTAGAGCCCAACGAAGTAACCAAGATTATCCGATGCAAGAAGATTGTCTATTAATTAGAAAAATGTTCTTTACGGTGTTGGGGACTCGTTGTATAATACCTAGGTAGGATTAGGAATCTATTCTAGTATGTAGTGTTCTCTCGTTAACAAGATTCTGTGATATCGTCACAGACATCATTTATGATTTATGCTCAACTCGGGAAAGGAGGTGCAGGACAAATGAGTGATAAGAGCTACCAAATTAAAGAAAATAATCAAGTGATGATTCAAGGAGGAGAAAAAAAGGTTATGAAGAAAATTTTATCCGTAGCACTGTCTACAGCAATGGCATTCTCCATGTTTGCTTCTGTTGCATTCGGTGACGACGCACTCAACACTCAACAGAAATTTGATGTACTGAAAGAAAAAGGGAT
This sequence comes from Paenibacillus sp. Y412MC10, assembly GCF_000024685.1. Classification (NCBI taxonomy): domain Bacteria; kingdom Bacillati; phylum Bacillota; class Bacilli; order Caryophanales; family Paenibacillaceae; genus Paenibacillus; species Paenibacillus sp. Y412MC10. Next base: position 6,604,395 of record NC_013406.1, on the reverse strand, counting down.
CTTCACTGGTTATCCAGACGGAACTGCTGGCCTGGACAAAGAAATGACTCGCGCTGAGTTCGCTAAAGTCCTGGTTGGTATCATGGGTCTTGAGCCAATCGAAGGCAAAGCATCTTTCAAAGACAAAAACTACAAAGCTGACAAATGGCCAGCTCCTTACGTAGAAGCAGTTTACGCTGCAGGTCTGATGGAAGGTAAAAACACAACGAAAATGATCTTCGACTTCAACGGTAAAATCACCGTTCAAGAAATGGCGAAGGTTCTCGTTACTGCACAAAAACTCGAAATCCCAACTGAAACGAACAACAACGCTTCTGACTGGGCTAAAGGTTATGTGCAAGCAGCAATCAACGCTGGTCTGGTAGACGCTAAAGCGAACCCTAAAGCGAACGCTTCCCGTTCCCAACTGGTTGACGTTGCTTACTCCATCTACCTGGCTCAACAAAAACCAGCCGTAGTTTCTTACGAAGTTAAGGAAGACGGCAAAGTAGTTGAGTTCAAACTTGCTAACAACGAAGTTGTTAAAGTAACTTTGGAAACTGCTTTGAAAGCTAACACAGCTACAGAAGTTAAGTTCTCCCACAACAGCTACGACTACACTGAAAGCGTAACTTGGGTTGTAACTGCAGCTACTAAGATCGATTCCGTAACTGCTACCAACTACAAAGAAGTTACTGTTAAGTTCGATGGTGAAGTTGAAGCTAAAACTGCAGAGAACGAAGATAACTACAAAGTTACTGGCGTAACTTTCGAATCTGCTACATTGTCTGCTGACAAGCGCAGTGTATCTTTGCTAGTTGCTCAAGACGGTGGCAAACTTCCTGAGCAAAAAGATGCTAAGTTTGAAATCAATGGCGTGAAAAACTCTGACGGTTCCAGAACTTTCAAAGAAACTGTAACTATCAGAGCGGTTGATACTCAACTTCCAGAAGTAACTGAAGTTGTAGGTCTCGGAACAAAAGCATTTAAAGTAGTATTCTCCGAGCCAGTTCAAGCTACAACAGCTTCCAACATTTCTAACTACAAAATCGATGGTAAAGCAGTATCTGGCTGGGTGAAATTCACTTATCCTAACGTAGCTTTCATCACTACTGATCTTGCTGTAGGCGAGCATACATTGAACATTCAAGGCGTAACTGACTTTGCGAGTTTCAAAGTGAGCCCTACAGATGTTAAGTTCACGGTAGCTGAAGATAAAACAGCTCCAGAAGTGGTATCTGTAAAAACTAAAGATTTGACTAAAGTTGAAGTTGAATTCAATGAGTCCGTTAAATCTGTAGATAAGGCTTATCATACTTCTTCCGGCAAAACTGCTGATAAAGTTGAAATCAAGGATAATGTTGTTATTCTGACTTTCAGCACTGAAAGCAAAAAGTTGAGCTTGGGTGAAAACACGATCTATCTTGATGGTGTAAGAGACTACAGTGATAACTCTGCAAACCGTGAGGCGAAAGTTACTCCAGTACTGGATACTACACGTCCTACAGTTACAGATGTCAAAGTAGACGTGAAAGATAACAACACCCTCTTGACTGTCGAGTTCTCTAAAGATGTTAAATTGAGCGACATTCAAAACCGTGACAACTTCGTCCTGAAAAATTCTAAAGGTGAAGTTGTAACTGATAAAGGCTTTAACAGCGGTAAGCCTGTCAATGTTCCTAGCTTTGAAGTGAGCGGAAGTAAGACTTACAACAACCGTGTAGTTATTAAATCCATTGGCAAATTGCCGGCTGGTAAATACACTTTGGATGTAGCCAACATTCGTGATACTGCTTCCATCGGAAACACGATGTTGCCACAAACTCTTTCGGTTGATGTTACTAACTCCGATGCACTTCAACTTGTAAGAGCATGGGTAGACAAAGATTCTGATAATGATGATGTGTACATTGATGTTCAATTTAACAGAGCTGTTGCAGTAGAAGGAAACGGTTCTGCATTGGATATTAACAAGTACAGCTACGTAACTGGTAATGTTTACAGTGCATTCCCTACTAAAAATGCTTCAGCTCCAGCTTTGAGAAATGCTGAAACAGTTCGTCTTACTATTCCTAAGAAAGACTTTGATCCTGCTAAGCTGACTGGTGCCGATCTGCGCGTAGTAAACGTTGCTGATCTTAACGGGAATTATCTGACTGATCTTCAAATTCCAATTTCTGCGAGCGTAGCTATTCCAGTGAAGTCAGTTAAAGCAACTGCTCTTGACAAAGTGAAAGTTGAATTCAACGGGAACATTACATCTGTTGTTTCAAGCGACTTTTACTTCGGAACAGGTTCAGTACAGCGTACTGGAACAGCTGGAGAGCCAACATTCGATAATGGTGTAACAACAGTTGAGTTCACATTGAATGGTAAATTGGATCCAGCAAACTTAGGTCTTTTGACAACTGTTGGAACTCCTCAAAGTTCTGATAATCTTGGCCACAAGATTGCAGTAATTAATACCGCGGATAATAAAGCTATCGGCGATGGTATCGTACCAGAAGCAGTTAAAGCAACATCTGTAGTTGGATCTGTCTATGTAGATATTGAATTCAACGAAGATGTTACAGTTTACTACACTCCAGATGCATTTAAAGTGTATGTTGACGGTAGCACAGTTACTGTAAAAGGTGCTACAAACCTTAACGCGAGAGTTGTTCGTGTAGAACTTGCCAAACCATACAATCCAACTGAAGGTGGTCAAGTTTCCGTTGCAAAAGGTAAGTACATCGTTGATGGAAACGACAACGCGGCAGACGCTGTTTACAAAGAAATTAACAAGTAATAATCTGTCTGTTTAAAAGAACTGTCCGGAATTATTTTCCGGACAGTTTTTTATTACATGCTTTAAAGGAGAAATAATATGCGGAAAGCTTACAAAATGGGACTTGGAGTGCTTATTGTAGGAAGCAGTATTTTTCTAGGTTCGCTTCTGAATTTCCAAGTAACCGGCGCAGGCACCACCCCAGGCACCACTGACGACCCGGTCGTCACCAAAAGCTACGTAGACCAACAAATCCAGCAAGCACTGAATGGCGGTGGTGGAGGGAATACCAACCCAACCAATCCTACACAACCATCCCAAGGTGCTGATGAAGTGAAGAACGTGGCGCTGAAGCCAGGCAAGATTCTAATCGCCGACGCAGGGACCGAGTTCATCGTGCGTTCAGGCAACGCTGTGATCTACACAGAAGTCGCTAGCGGCGTTGCGGACCTTACGGATGGTAAAGACTTGTTAAACGGAGAAACGGCGCCTAAGAACCATCTGCTTTCCTTCCCGCGTGAAGGTCGCGGTATCCAGGTGAAAGAAGGGCAGACAAGCAATCTGATTGTCATGGTACGCGGCGGGTACACCATTAAATAGTGTCATCAACTAGGGGCGGTTAGCACCCTGTTAATATTGCGTCTTCCACCGACGGCATTGCGAATAACTTTTGTCCGGTATAATCCTCTTATAATTATTGCCAGTTGTGACAACGTTTTATACGTGTGAGTGCTTTGAAATCGACTCATACTACTTCTGTAAAAACCAATACAGGAGGTGTATTTTCATGGCACGCAGCAGTCGTAATCGTCAAGTGGTTCCGGAGAGTCGTGAAATGCTGAAGCAAATGAAATACGAAATCGCAGCAGAGTTTGGATTACCGGTGGGATATGGCAGCAGCTCATATGGAGCGGATACAGAATTCGGTTCTGAGCTTGGAGCCATCGGAGGTGGTTCCTCCAGTCGTCGTGCTGGATGGGGGCATCTGACATCCCGCGAGAACGGATCCGTTGGCGGAGAGATCACGAAGCGTTTGGTTCAAAACGCCGAGCAAAGCCTCTTCGGCAGACTGTAGTCATTTTTCGATATAAGACGGAACTTATTCATGAATAACCGATTGAAAAACCCAAGAAAATCCTTGAAAAACAGCTCACTAACTGGATTGACACCTGGTAACAAATAAGTTAATATGCATGTTGAGGATTGTACATTTCAAACCTTTTCCTGTCGGAAAAGGTTCATTTTTTGTGTAGGACCTCTTGATATATCACATACTATTCATATGGGAGGTTGATCTCATGTCTTTAACAGGGCGACGTTTATTTACATCTGAGTCCGTAACTGAAGGACATCCGGATAAAATCTGTGACCAGATTTCTGATGCGGTACTCGATGCTTTTTTGGCTAACGATCCGAACGCGCGCGTAGCTTGTGAAGTTTCCGTTGCGACTGGTCTTGTTTTGGTCATTGGTGAAATTAGCACTAAATCTGAATACGTGGATATTCCATCCATCGTACGCAATACCGTGAAGGAAATCGGGTATACCCGTGCAAAATACGGTTTTGATTCCAATACATGCGCGGTGCTGACATCGCTGAATGAGCAATCGGCCGATATTGCACAGGGGGTAAACGCTGCACTGGAGAATCGTGATCCTTCCCAAGTGGACAAGGAAACCGAGAACATCGGTGCTGGTGACCAAGGTCTGATGTTTGGTTTTGCAACGAACGAGACGCCAGAACTGATGCCTCTTCCAATTGCATTGTCTCACCGTATCGCTCGTCGTTTGTCCGAGGTTCGTAAAGACGGTACGCTGGATTACCTGCGTCCGGACGGTAAAACCCAGGTAACGATCGAGTATGACGGCAATACGCCGGTCCGCGTGGATACGATCGTGGTATCGACTCAACATGCTGAAGAAGCAACGCTGGAGCAAATCCAGAAGGATATTAAAGAACAAGTTATTCTTCCTGTCGTACCGGCTGAATTGCTGGACGCCGAAACTAAATATTTCATCAACCCTACCGGCCGTTTCGTCATCGGTGGTCCTCAAGGCGATGCTGGTCTGACAGGCCGCAAAATCATCGTGGACACCTATGGCGGCTACGCTCGTCATGGCGGCGGTGCATTCTCCGGTAAGGATCCTACAAAAGTCGACCGTTCCGCTGCTTACGCGGCGCGCTACGTGGCTAAAAACCTGGTTGCCGCAGGACTCGCGGACAAGTGCGAAATCCAATTGGCTTACGCCATCGGTGTCGCTAACCCAGTGTCGATCAGTGTCGACACATATGGTACAGGTAAAGTAAGCGAAGAGAAGCTGGTTGAGCTTGTGCGCAACAACTTTGACCTGCGTCCGGCTGGAATCATCCGCATGCTGGATCTTCGTCGTCCGATCTACAAGCAAACGGCGGCGTACGGACATTTTGGACGTACCGACCTGGATCTGCCTTGGGAACGCGTTGACAAAGCCGAAGCGCTGAAAGAACAAGCTGGCGTAAACTAAGGTATTTTTAAGATATGTTCCGGATATAAAGTTTAGGCATGTGCCATTCCATTTTTCTTTTGAAAAAGGCACATGCCTTTTTGTGTTTAAAATCCTCTCAAGATGTAGTGATGAAACTGGAGATGGAATTAGATTTATGACAAAAATGCAATAATTATAAATCCGATGCCTAGTATAGGCGCTGGCTATTTTTGATTAATAAATGGTAATAAAGGAATATGTTTTATGACAAACTAGTTACTTTTAGATGAAAATATAGTAACATAGGATTGATTTACATAGGCTCCTAAAAAATGCCGCTACAATTTTGTTAAGACTTGGTGTACGATACGCGAAAGTGTTTTTTTTATAACAAATTCGTAACTTTTCCTCAAAAATGAAGTCTATTAAATAGAGACTTTATATGTTCGGCATCCGTGTTGAACGAGAGATGGGAGAGTTACGATTACATGGTTAGTCAGGGGAAAACACTGAAGTCTGCAAAATCAGGCGTGGGCAAGAAATGGTTGATTATCACATTGGCCGGGGTCATCTGGGTGGGCCCTGTGCTGAGCAGCGGGATACCGGTGATAGGGAATCTATCAACTTCTTCGGTAGCATACGCGGCAACCACATCAGCGAAGAAGCTGGATGAGGAAATCATTACGTCCGGTGCGGTTTTGATGAAGTATCAGTACATCAACAGTGCCGGCGCGAAATCGCTGGCGAATGTCATCCGGGTGGATCTCAACAACAAATATGTGAAGCTGGATGTCATGACAGGGCAAGGCAATCAATTTACAACAAGACAAAGCACGGGCGGAATGGCGAAGGAAAACGGGGCAGTAGCAGCGATTAACGGGGATTTCTTTAACACCGGCAGAGAAGGTGCGCCGATGGGCGCTCAGGTCTCGAATGGTCTTATGATGTCGTCGCCTTCGGATCTTAAAGGCATGTATGCTTTTGCCGTGACGAATGACGGAAAGCCGATCCTGGATGAGTTTGCTTTTTCGGGAAGCATTACCGCTGAGAACGGAACCACATTCCCGCTGGCAGGCATGAACAAAACAGCATATACACCGGAAGGTACCGGATCGAATTACAGCCATGTGAACGCAGCTTATATATACACAAGTGCATGGAAGGCTCTGGAGCGTCCGAAAAACAGCTCAAGCACACCGACCGAAGTGATGGTGACCGACGGGGTCATTACGGATATTTCGGTGATGGCCGGAATACCTACGGCAGTTCCGGAAGGAAGCTACATTCTTCGTACGCATGGCGCCGCAGCCGAGTTCGTGAAGAACAACCTGGCCGTAGGCCAGAGGTTAGAAGCGGATTATGCGCTCGTATCGAAAAAGACCGGTCAAAAGCTGGATCCTACGAATCTGCAGATGATGATTGGCGGACATACGATACTGGTGGATAACGGCAAAGCGACGTCTTTTTCAAGAAACGTGAATGATCTTGGAGGCAATCGTGCGCGTACGGCGGTGGGTTACTCCAAAGACGGACGTTACGCCTACCTGATCGCTACGGAGAGCAACGATAACAGCAAAGGCATGACGCTGCAGCAGCTCCAGGATTTCATGACGAAGGTTGGCGTTTGGAAGGGAATGAACCTCGACGGCGGCGGATCGACAACGATGGTCAACCGACCGTTAGCCGAGATGAATACCCAGCTGACCTTCAACACGGAGTACGGAACGACGCAGCGAAGCATCGTTAATGCACTCGGCGTGTTCTCGACGGCACCTCAAGGCAGCTTGAAGGGCTTGAAGGTAAGCGGCAGCAACACACTGCTGATTGGGCAAATCGGCACGTATGAACTCAAGGGCTATGATACCTACTATAATCCCATTGAGGCTGGCTCGATTAAACCGACCTGGAAATCCAGCAATGGCAACCTTGCGGTTAACGGTCAGAGCATAAAAGCAACGAAGCCGGGCACATCGACCCTGACGGCGGTAAGCGGCAGCACGAAAGCAACGATGCAAGTGAAGGTGCTGGGTGCAGATGATCTCGTTGCCTTGACTACAGGCGTTTCCAGTGCACCGCTGCAGGCTGGAACGAGCGTTTCCGTACCGGTAACCGCCGTAACGAGCAGCGGCCAAAGCTTGGAGGTTCCGAGCAGCGCGCTGAAATGGGAGTTTATCGGCTTCAAAGGCAGTGTCAAAGACGGCCGCCTGACCGTCTCCTCCGTGAACAGCAATACAAAAGTCGGTTATGCCATTGCACGATATGACGGATTTAGCACGGTCGTTATTTTGTCGGCAGCAGGCGAGAGTACATGGGAGAACTTCGAGAATGTCAATTACCCGGTGAAGTTTACGACCAACGTGCCAGCAGTTACCGGGACGGCAGCGATCCAAAATGGCAGCGGAACAAAGGCAACCTCCAAAGTCTTGAACCTAACCTATGATATGACTGGCGGGCTGGGACAAAAAATGTACGCTTATGCCGAGCTGAATGGCACGACAGGCAAAACGATTCCTGCACAGGCAACGTCGATGACGATTGACGTGGAAGGAGATAACAGCCTAAACTGGCTGCGTGCCGAGCTCAAGGACAATAACGGAAAAACCGTCTACGTTGATCTGGCTAAGGCGATTGATTGGAGCGGCTGGAAGACGCTGAGCATCGATTTGAGCGGATATAACATTGCGTTCCCGGCTCAGATGAAGCGGCTGTATGTCGTGAACGTGGAAGAGAGTCAGGATGAGCGTGCATTGACTGGGGCCGTGTCTTTTGACGATATTCGCTTCACGATGCCGTCCCTGTCAGGAAATGAAGGACTTCCAACCGGTAAAGCGGTCATGACCATTGGGCAAAAATCGCTTATGCTGAATGGTTCGAAAGTGGCAATCGATTCCGCGCCAATCCTGAAAAACGGAACGACCTATGTTCCGATTAAGCATGTGCTCGACGCCTTCGGCGGGCAAGCGACCTGGAACCAATCCGCACAGCGGGTAGGCGTCCTGAGAGGCGGCATGCTCATGGAATTGACGGTAGGCAAAAAGGAATTCATCCTCAACGGTAAACGCAGTTCGGCGGCTGTGGCACCTATGGTTCAAGGCGGTAGGACTTTGGTCCCTCTTCGTCTCGTTTCCGAGCAATTAGGCCTTAAAGTAAAATGGGACAAGAACACGAAGACCGTTACGATCGAATCATGATATGGTATGATATGTATATGAAACGTTAGAAATGGAGTAGAGTGCGTGGATTATCAAGCCGATGCCATCGACCGTGTCATAAAAAATGCCATCAAAGTGATGGAGGACAGCAAATACCAAATGTTCGAAATATTGGAGGCGTCGCGGCAGGAGCTCGCGTCTCTCAATCATGAACTGCAGCGGACATTAAAAGAAACGACGGAAACCTTAGAAAAGGTGGATCAGCTGGAGCTGAACTACCGCCGATCCCGGATCCGGCTGACCGAGGTCAGCCGGGATTTCGTCCGGTACAAGGAAGAGGACATCAAGCAGGCGTATGAGAAAGCAACGCAGCTTCAGCTTGACCTCATGATCTACCGGGAGAAGGAAATGTATCTGAAGGCAAGACGAGATGAGCTGCAGAAGCGGGTTCGCAATGTCGAGAACTCGGTGGAGCGCGCAGAATCGATCGGATCTCAGATGGGCGTGGTGTTGGAATACTTGTCCGGCGAGCTGGGCCAGGTATCCCGAATCATCGAATCTGCGAAGAACAGGCAGGTCATTGGACTCAAAATTATTCTGGCGCAGGAAGAGGAACGGAAGCGTATATCCAGAGAGATTCATGATGGACCTGCGCAATTGCTGGCGAATCTGGTTCTTAGGACGGAAATTGTAGAAAGAATGCTTGCAAAGCAGGAATTTAAGATGGTGCAGGACGAAATAGTAGATTTGAAGGGCCAGGTGCGTTCGAGCCTGGAGGAAATGCGAAAAGTTATCTTCAATCTGCGTCCAATGGCACTCGATGATCTAGGATTAATCCCCACACTGCGTAAATATGTGCATGATTATGAAGAGAAATCGAAAATCCGCACGATCTTCGAGACACGGGGGAAAGAGCATCGTCTCTCTTCTGCGATGGAGGCGGCCATCTACCGGTTGGTGCAGGAAGCACTTTCGAATGCTGCAAAACATGCTTACCCGACTTATGTGCTTGTTGAAATCACGTACCAGGCGCAATTGGTCAAAATCGTGGTACAGGACAATGGCCTGGGATTCAATGTCGATTTGCTGGAGCAGAAAAGCAAGGACCACTTTGGGTTAATTGGCATGCGGGAGAGGGTTGAGCTGCTCGAAGGGAGAATGGAGATCGATTCAGCCGAGAATCAAGGAACCAAGATCGTGATTCATATCCCGACGAACGTAGAAAAGAGAAAGGAGTAATCGGATGGAACATTTGGAGAAAGAGAACACGATTATCAAAGTATTATTAGCGGATGACCACCAGCTGTTTAGGGAGGGTCTGAAACGCATACTGAATATGGAGGACGACATTGACGTGATCGGCGAATGCGGCGACGGCATTCAAGTGCTTGAGTTCTGCAACGAAGTGAAGCCGGATATCGTGCTGATGGACATCAACATGCCGACCGAAAACGGCGTTCAAGCGACCGAGAAACTACGTGAAATGTTTCCTGAGATCAAAGTTATTATTCTGTCGATTCATGACGACGAAAGTTATGTGTTCGAAACGCTCCGTAAGGGAGCGAACGGTTACCTCCTAAAGGATATGGAAGCCGAGTCACTGATTAATGCGATTCGTTCGGTACATGAGGGATATGCATTTATCCATCCGAAAGTAACGGGCAAGCTGATCCACCAGCTCCGCCGGATGACGTATGTAAACGAAGCAGGCGCGATGGCGGAGAGCGGTTCGCGTGAAGCTGGAGTCAAGTTTGTGGCAGGCGAGAACAACCCATTGACAAGGCGCGAAGCGGAAGTGCTTAGACTAATGGCCGAAGGCAAGAGCAACAAGATGATTGGAGAATACCTGTTCATTAGTGAAAAAACTGTAAAAAACCACGTCAGCAGCATCCTGCAGAAGATGGAAGTGGACGACCGTACGCAAGCGGTTATCAACTCGATCAAGTATGGCTGGGTGACGTTGTAATCGCCGATCCGAATGCACGGACGCGTCTTACATAGGGAGGGAACTGCCAAGGGCGGTTCCTTTTTGTTATGATCATTAGGGGTTTACAGCATGGCTGAACTCTTTCGGTAACTAGCATACATAATAAAGAACTGCTTATACCGCTGCCTGTTATTGATTAAAGTGCGAGGGCTTTATAGGTATCGCAAGAACGGTGGACTATCTTGTAGAGGGAATGTCGAAACGTCTTCCTTATGGCAATAAGCCGTTCCCGACAAGTTCCGTGTGGGCACCGGTTACATAACTGTCACCGTCCTTTCCTGGTCAGCATATATTGTTGATAAGAGAAGGAGGTGAGTCTCATGGTTGCCCAATTGCTGTGGATACTCGCGGTGTACGGGATCGCTGTTGCTCTGGTTCATATCGTGCATGCCCGTCATCTCCGAAGAGCTAGTGAAGGCACGGGGCGGCGCAGACATTATGTGCTGATCACGTCCAACCATGAGCGGCAGGTGGAATGGTATTTGAGAGCCCTTTCCTGGTATGCCCTGCTGAGCGGGACGCGCGTGCGCGTTACCGTCCTTGATGACCAGTCGTATGATGATACGTTAAAGATTGTCAAGAGATTGACTCATTTGTCCGGAATTGAACTGGTGTACGGGACTTGGAGATCCGGTGATCCGGCATCACAAGAAACGGATGTCGATCCGAATGAAGACGAAGTCATACGGGTCGATCTGAGAAACCCGATGGAGGCTGTTCAGATTCCATATGTACAGGGATAAACATCGGCAAGTTGTTTTGGTTCCCGGGAGGATACTCATATTGTTGAAGGCGTGAAGCACACTCCGAGCGTATAGCGAGGGGTGTGCTTTTTGCGTTTATTGGCGTATTGGGGTGGAAGATGTAGAGATTAGATGCTTATAAATCGTAGTTATGACAGTATTCGACAAAAGGCGTTGTGAAACGGAACTGTTTAAGTTGGGTGATCTGAGCGTTGAGGAGAGAAACAAATATGAAATGGAAGTCACTGCAGTTAGATCAGGACGATTGTGCATCTATATTGATTTGGAACTAACTCAAACTCGGGTTTGAGAATCTATCTTCTATTAGCAGTGCGGGCTAATGGTTTGGAGTGGTTGAGGATAATGGAAGATAGGTATTTGAGAAAGAAACCTAATTAAATAGTTATTCACGGAACTCTATCGAATCTTTCATACAATGCTTCCCCGACTGGTATTAGATCCACCAAATTTTTTATAAAAAGATCTGAAAAGCAACTGAAGCATGTTGTGAACTACCAAGTTCCAGTATCCATACATGATCTTTTGAGCTGTTTATACGTCTCAATATTGGAGTTGATGTCATGCAGATTGCCATTTATGCCATTCGAGAAGCAGAGAAATGGAAATGCTATCTCTCGCTGGATATGAGGGTGGATCTTCAATGGTGGTATGGAAGAATGAGAAAGGCGGACGAAAGGGTTGGTACACCGTTATTGGTGCTGCTGTCCTCTCGAGTACCACTGGGATGGGCCGTTGAAATCCAAGCGAGATTTCAGCCGATTCCAGACATGGATCGATGGGAGAGGCCAGATTGGCTGAGATATATGTATCAGGCATTAAGCCCGTTTTTACTGCAAGAGCCGGAGGGAAATAGGTCGAAATGGAGCGCCTTGTTGCAGGAAACCCAACTGTTGGATGGGACATATCTAAGTTCCCTGATCGAAAAGGGAGCCGAGCTAGTGGGCTGGGATGCACTGGTGCAGCAGGCTGAGCTGCTGATCGAGTGCATGGCCGGACGAGCCTTGCTTGCTGGCGAGGTCGAGGCATTGCTAGGGGAGGTCGCCGTGGGCACCGGCGACTGGCGCGCTGCGGCCCAGCTTGGCGTCCTGTTGGGCCGCCTGCGCTTGGAAGCGGGGCTGGCACAGCCCGCCCCGCGCAGAGGGCCCGGCTGGCTCCGCCGCCGGGCCATGGCCCTACGCTGCCGGCGTTGCGGCAGCGAGGCCAAGAGCCGCACGGCATGCGCCGCGTGCGGCTCGGCGGCTTGCGCCTATTGCGAGGCCTGCCTCGCAATGGGGCGCAGCCGCGCTTGTGCCCTGCTGCTGCATGGCACAGCAGGGTCGGCCGTGCGGGGCACGGCCGGGGGTTCCCCCACCGCGGCCTTGGGCCGGTGGGGGCTTAGCGCAGCGCAGAGCGCCGCTGCTGGCGCTGCGCTGCGGTTTTTGGCGGAGCCGCCCGCAGGGGGCTCCGCGGGGGCTGCCGCCCGGTTTCTCATCTGGGCGGTGACCGGTGCCGGAAAGACCGAAATGATCTTTCCGCTGCTGCAGTCCATTTTGGATGCGGACGGGCGCGTCTTGGTCGCCGCGCCAAGGCGGGATGTGGTGCTGGAGTTGGCACCTCGGTTATCCAAGGCATTTCCCCAAGAGACGGTGGTCACGTTATATGGCGGAAGTCCGGAGCGTTGGAAGCGGGGGAGCATCACGCTGGCAACGACGCATCAGCTGCTGCGATTCAGGGGAGCTTTTGATCTGGTCGTGATCGACGAGATTGATGCCTTTCCCTACCATAACGATCCGATGCTGGATTACGCGGCCAAGGGTGCTTGCAAACCAGGGGGGAGATATATCTATCTGTCAGCCACCCCGCCAACACCTCTACAACGAGAGGCAGCTGCGGGCCGATTGCCACATGCGAAAGTTCCCGCACGCTTCCATGGTCATCCGTTACCCGTTCCTCAGAAACTGAAAATGTTTGCGGTGAGCCGCTGTCTTCAAGAAAAAAAGCTTTCCCCACTCCTGGTTCGCAGCCTGAGCGCCTCTCTGAGACGCGGAGCTCAAGTGTTCCTGTTCGTTTCCCGGATCAAGCATATTGATCCTATTCTGGAACTGCTCCGCAAGGCGATTGCCAATATGCCGATTGAAGGGACTTCATCCATCGACCCGGAGCGGGCGGGCAAAGTGATGTCCTTCAGAAACCGCGAGATTCGCTTGCTGGTGACAACAACCATTCTTGAACGTGGGGTAACGGTTCCTAAGAGTGATGTTTATATTTTGGATGCAGATAGCGAGCTATTTGATGAAGCGGCCTTGATACAGATGGCTGGACGTGCGGGCCGATCCAAGGATGATCCAGCAGGTAGGGTAGTGTTTGCTGCGCCGCAATGGACCAGGTGCCAAAGCTCGGCAGTTCGGCAAATCAAGGCGATGAACCGAATCGCTGGTAAAGGCGGGTATTTACGTACAGTTCAAGAGTTGACGGGTAAATAGGAGGGGTGACTGGGAGTAAGCGTGTGGGCGTTAATTATAGTTCTCGTCCTCCTGATGTAATCTCAGGGTACCTTATGGAATCTAATAGATTCACATAGATACTTTTAGCTCCCATACATTCTCGTCTCTCATGGATACTCGTAGTCTTCCATAGACTCTTATAGTCTATTGGATTTCTTAGATTCTCTTAGATCCCCTTAGATTCCCAGTGCTTCTCATAGTTCTCAGATTCCTATAATTCCAAACCACCTTACATAACGGGATAATAGATGACCGAGATGACTGTTGGGGACATGGTAATGGATCGAGAGCTTCAACAGCTCCTGTGCATGGGGGATTTAGTGACTAATTTACATCCGAATCGAGAGTTCGCTGTCAAAGCGAAAGTAAATATTAATCCTGAATCATTTAACTCATTCAATAATAAGCGAAATAAAGGTTATATCAGTGGCCGCAATGGCGATATGTACGTACTGTTTGTCCACTCTGCAGTCTTTTATCCGCTGAGGGGCATTCTTTTTTCAATCTAACCAAGAAAGGAAGGTTTGTATTTGATATCCAACGTTTTTAGTCAGTTGATCGGACACATGCATCGTTTGCTAAAACCAATTGACGAAATCTGTCTCACTTGCGGGAAAACGGGTTCATGTAACCAGGAACTTCCGGGCATATGCCATGCTTGTTATCGGCAGATCCCATGGATTTTCAAACCCCGATGCTTGCGATGCGGGCGGGGAATCGGTTGTCCTGACTGTACTCGATTAGGCGTGAACAATCGGAGCTTTGTTTTGAATCGGAGTGCGGTAACCTATGACGCGCAGATGAGGGAGTGGCTGGCCCAGTATAAATATAGGGGGAATGAGCGGTACGCGCCTCTTTTGGTCGAGATGCTGCTGCGAGCCTATACGATGTTCCATCGAGAGGCGAACGTCTATATGCTTGATCATCGTTTGCGGAACGCTCGTAGTGTAACCTGGAGCATACATGCGGTTACTTCGGTTCCGGTTAGCCAGGAAAGGCTGCGGGAGAGGGGGTTCAATCAAGCGGAAGTGCTGGCTATGGGGCTTGCCGCTAGTATTAAAACTCCTTATGCTCCGCTGCTGGAACGTAACCGTCACACGAATAAACAGAGTTTTAAGAGCCGGGTGGACCGGCTAAAGGATATGGAGGGTGTTTTTGGCGCGTTACAGCACGCACCTGAAGTGTTGTGGTCTATAAGTAAGCGGGGCGCAGCGAATATCGGTTCTCCAGAGGAGATATTACCGATCATAGGGCCTCTTCGTATATTACTCGTCGATGATATCTATACCACCGGGAGTACGATTAACGCTTGCGCGCAGGTTTTGCGAGGATATGAATCCTTCTTGGAAATGCCCATCGAGATTCATAGTTTAACCTGGGCCCGCTCATAAACAACCGAAATAGGAAAAATATGTGGATTCTCCTTTCGAATGATAGACGTAAGCCCTCAGATAATGTAATCTAGGGGTATCAAAGGTTCTATGTGGCATGGAGGTTGTTGAGCATGAATTTGGGGAATTGCCCTCGGTGCGGCAAGTTATATACGGTGAATATTCGGGAAATGTGTCCCGAATGCATGAAAGTGATTGAGAAGGAATACGAGAAATGCGCAACCTTCCTGCGTGAGCAAAAAGGCGCAACCATCCATGAGGTATCTGAGGCTACGGAAGTATCCGTGCGACAGATTACGAAGTTTATCAAGGAAGGCCGGATCTCGATTGCGAACGCGCCGAACCTGGCGTATCCTTGCGAAGTGTGCGGAACGTTGATTCGCGAGAGCAATATGTGCGAGTCATGCCGGACCCGATTAACGAGGGAGCTAAGGCAGGCGGCTGCTGGCGACCAGGAACATCAGCCTGGGTCCCGCAAAGACAGAGAGACTTATAGTGCAGTCGATAAACTGCGCAAATACTAACTTTTGAACTATTAACAATGTTTCATATCCGGCCGATAAACTTAGTAAAGCTTATCGGTCTTTTATTTTAAGTGAGGTGAATAGGGCGTGAAGATTAACGAATCGGGACGTGTGAACGGCATCAATTCGTATCAACGGAATATTGAATCTCGGGAGATGCAGCATATCGATAAGAAGAAACGCCGCAAGGATGAAGTATCAATCTCCCCGGAGGCGATGGAACTGAGTGCACAGAGTAAAGTACAGGATCCGGAACGCGCGGAGAAAATCCAGCGTTTGAAGGAAGCTGTAACCAACGGCACATATGAAGTGCCGGTTGATCGTTTGGCAGACAAATTACTCCCGTATTTTCAATCCTACAATAAATCAGGTGAGTCCAAGTGAGTGTACAGAATGTCATTCTAGCAATGACGAAGTTAAATGATGTCCATCTTGAAATGATAGACGTTGGTAAAGAGAAACAACAGGCAATCATTGATAATGATTCGTCGAACTTGACTCGGCTGATGACGATTGAAAATCGGTTGTTAAGACAGATGAACGAACTGGAACAGCAACGCGTGGAGCAAGTGAATTTTTTCTTGCAGGAAAAGGGAATACGTTCCCAATTGAGTCTAAGCGTAACCGAGCTATCGCGGCTTGTATTTGATCCGAACGAAAAGCAAGAGCTTATGCAAATCCGTGATAGCTTGCTGAGTAACGCCATGATATTAAAAAGGCAGAATGAATTAACGACCCAGTTGCTTGAGCAGTCTCTGCATTTTATTGACTTCTCTTTAAATATAATCGTTGGTGTGGATGAGGAAATGATCTATAAGAAGCCTACGGACACTCCACCGGCTCTTTCGAATAAAAACAATTTTTTTGATGCCAAAGCGTAGCGTGGCACTTATTAAGGAGAGAACACATGGTATCTACATTTCACGGGATTGAAACCGCGAAGCGCAGTCTCTTTGCTCAGATGGCAGGTATGAACACGACCGGTCATAACATAGCAAATGCCAGCACTCCGGGGTACTCACGGCAAGTTGTAGGCTTGATCGCTTCACGTCCGCTGGCTATGCCAGGGATGTATAATCAGATATCTCCTGGCCAGCTGGGCACAGGTGTCGAAGTTAATTATATCAAACGTGTAAGAGATCAGTTTTTGGATCAACAATACTGGAACGCCAATCGCTCTCTTGGTGATTGGGAAGTACAAGCAGGAACGCTCTCTAAACTGGAAACGATTTTTAACGAACCTTCTGAGTCTGGGTTAACAACGGTTATTGATAACTTTTGGAAGGCTTGGTCTGAATTCAGTAAAGACCCTGAGAACGTAACTTCAAGAAAGATTGTCAGGGAAAATGCTTTGGCGATGGCAGAAGCTTTTAACGAAACCAGCAAGAAAATTACGGATATGCAGGCTGATCTAACCCAAGGGATTGCTGTAAATGCAGATCATATTAATACCCTGACCACTCAAGTGGCGCAGCTGAATTATGAGATTAACCGCATTGAAGGTTTTCGTGATAATGCCAATGATCTTAGGGATCAAAGAGACCTCATTATCGACGAGCTTTCTCGCATGGCTAACGTCACTGTGGTAGAGGAAGAGACGGGCTATCGGGTTACCGTTGGGGGACTTGAACTTGTTGCAGGGGATGCAGCTGTTCCCGTTACCCCTGCTCAACTAGAGACCGCATATGCCGGTAATACTCTGAATAGTGGGGAACTTTTCGGCATCATTAAATCCAGGGACGGTATCGTAAAGGATTACTTGGACCAATTGAACGAGCTGGCCAATACGATAGCTAACGGGGATGTAAGCATTACGATTCCAGCAGGTTCGGTACTTCCTGAAGGAACCGTATTAAATGGTGTAACCTATAGCGGGACTACAAGAACATTAACCGCGGATACGACAGTAACTGTCAAAGGCTTGAATGGACTTCATAAACTTGGGTATCTATTTACTTCACCCGCTCAGGCTGCCGGAGACTTCTTTAGCTCGAAGGATGGTGGGCCTATCACGGCTGCCTCGTTTAGCGTTAATAATGCCATTGTCCAGGATCCTAATAAAATTGCTTCCTCACTGCGAGTTGTTGCGGGCACTAATGGGGATGAAGTAGTGAAAGGTAATAATACGCTTGCTTTATTGATGTCTCAGCTCAGAGAAAGGCCGTTTACATTTAACGCCATAGCAAGTAACAATGGTATAACGACAGGTACCGTAGACGATTACTACCGGGCTGTTATGGGGCAATTAGGCGTACAGAGCCGGGAAGCCTTAAGACAACAAGATAATAACCAGCTGCTAGTAGATCAGGTTGATTCCAGAAGACAATCGGTAAGCGGAGTTTCTTTGGATGAAGAAATGTCGAACCTGATCAAGTTGCAGCACTCTTATGGAGCTGCTTCCCGTTTTATGACCACTGTGGATCAAAACCTGGATAAAATCATTAACAGCATGGGCGTTGTAGGTAGATAGAGGAGGCGATAGTTCATGGCTTTACGCGTTACACCAGGTATGATGAACCTGCAAATGATCCGAAATATTAATACGAATTTAGTGAGAATGGACGGCAATATGAATGTGCTTTCTACAGGCATGAAGCTAAATAAGCCGTCTGACGATCCTGTAGGGATTACATATTCATTAAGATATCGGAGCGAGTTATCGTTTAATGATCAATATCAGAAAAATGCGGACACGGCACTTTCTTGGCTGGAATATACGGATACGGTGATCGGTCAAGTTAATGAGATTTCTCAAAGGGCCAATGAATTAATTGTTAATGCTGTCAATGGAACTAATCCCCAAGAGGGATTAGATGCAATTAACATTGAACTGAAACAAATTTACGAGCAACTCATTTCATTAGGCAATAGTAAATTTAACGATAAGTATATCTTTAATGGCCAGTTAACTGATCAAGCGCCATACGACAAAGTTCTAGCACCTACTCAGGGTACAGATCTTCATGGAATCACATATAAGTTTACAGAAGGGGCAACCTTAAATATTAACGTTACAGGTCAGGATGTATTTGGGGAACCATCAGACCCAGATAATCTATTCAGTATTTTGAATAGAGTTCAAGCTGCATTAACTATCGATGATAAAGCTGCCGCTCGAACAGAATTGGATAACTTATCCAGCCGCTTATCAAAGATTAACGAGGCGAGATCAGAGATTGGAGCCAAGACAAACAGGGTGGACCTTATTTTCAATCGATTAGGCGATCTGGAGATAAATCTAACCGCTATGCAAGCAAAGGTAGAAGATGCTGATTACGCTGAAACAATTATGAAGCTTAAGCAAGATGAAAGCGTGTATCAAGCATCACTAGCAACTAGCGCGAAGATCATGCAGATAAGCTTGCTAGACTATCTTCGGTAATAATATTATTATATAGAGAAACGGGGGTAGGAAGATGGATTTATTAAGGCTTTCAATTCGCCAAACCTATGCTTCCATCGGTATAGAGACGAGTAAAGCGAAGTTAAGTATCGAGTCTCCCCCCGGCGATTTGAAGATCGAGACAGAAACGGCAAAAATGGACATTCAACGTACTCCAGCGAAGTTGACGGTGGATAGTTCAAAAGCCTGGATGGCTTTAGGGAAAGGGAATCATTTTGACTGGTGCAATATGGTATTTAGTCAGATGGATCAGGAGTACCTTACCAACGTGTCACGAATTGTGGAGGAAGGGAACCGATTAGCCCAATTTACAAAACCGGGAAGTAGGATTGCTGATATGATGGCAGACCGAATCCAAGAGAAGTCAACCATTGAGTATAATGGGCAAGCTTCTGTTGCAAATGTTGACGTTCATTACGCTCCAACTGAACTGGATGTTCAATGGAGCGATCAAGTTACGCAAATTGAATATACGCCGCAACGTCCCCAAGCATCCTTTGAAGCGGCTGTTGCTAATATTTATATGAGAAACAAAAATTCACTGAGTATGTGGGTGAATGAGTATGACTTTTATAGTTAAAATAAAGCTATAGCTTATAGGCTGTAGCTTTTTTTATAGGAGGCGATCAAATGCTTAGTCAGTTTAACGGGATTCAAGTTTCCTTCCAAGGAAGCATCCTAGGGTTTGATGAATTGGACACTTTTGTCATGGAAGCAGTGGAAGAAACGCCGTTTGCCTATTTAAATAGCATTGAAAATCCGGAATTATCTTTTCTTGTCACGCCCCCATTTCAATGGTATAAAAACTATGAATTACAGTTAAGTGATTTGTTAAAGAAAAGATTGAATACAGAAAGACCTGAAGAAATTTTAGTGTTATCTATTGTTACTATCCGGGATCCCCAGCAAGCGTCTACAATAAATCTAATGGCTCCTCTCATAATTAATGTTTCCAGAAGAGTCGGTTTACAGCATGTGTTTCATGAACAAACAGCGTACAAGACGAACAGTCCATTGTTCGCGGATGATCAAGGAGAAGGGGGAGAAAAATAATGCTGGTACTTTCCCGAAAGCGTGGGCAAACCATTTTAATAAACAATGAGATTGAAATTTTTGTCTCCTCCATTGATGGAGAAAGCGTAAAGTTAGGGATCAGCGCGCCAGCGGAAGTCTCTATTTTGAGAAAAGAGCTTGCTGAAGAGGTCCAGGCTACCAATTTAGAAGCCAGTGCAACTGTGAAAAACGTAAATTTATTAAAAACAATAAAAAAACAATAAAAAATCTGAAATTTGCTATAAACATTCCAAAGAAAGCTCCGATAAATATTGTAGGGCGAAAAGCCCAATTCACAAGGATGTGAAATCCATATTTCAAGGAGGAATAATCAATGATTATCAACCACAATCTTAACGCGATGAACTCTCACCGCAACCTGTCCTTCAACAACATTCAACAAGGTAAGTCCAGTGAGAAATTGTCTTCCGGTTTCCGTATTAACCGTGCTGCTGACGACGCTGCAGGTCTTTCGATTTCTGAAACAATGCGTGCGCAAATCAAAGGCATGAATCAAGGTATGCGTAATACGCAAGACGGTATTTCGATGGTTCAAGCGGCTGAGGGCGCGATGAACGAGGTTTCCGACATGCTGACTCGTATGAAGGAACTTGCTACTCAAGCGTCCAACGGAACGTATAGCACCGATGATATCGCAGCTATTCAACTTGAGTATGCAGCATTAGGCGAAGAGATTAACCGCAATGCGACGAACTTCTCGTTCAACGGAATTACGCTGCTTGACGGATCTGCTGGTAATGTTACGATTCAAAGCGCTGGCAGTGACGCAGATGCAATCGTTCTTGATTTGTCTGGTATTGACCTTACTGCCCTTACTTTCGGTACCATTACTGACCAAGCGACTGGTGCAACTGAACGTGGAGTAGTAGATGCTGCGATCACAGCAGTTAACACAGCTCGTTCCACGCTGGGGGCTTACCAGAACCGTCTGGAGCATGCATTCAACAACACAAGCGTTAATGCCGAGAACCTGCAAGCTGCAGAATCGCGTGTTCGTGATACGGATATGGCTGCAGAGATGATGAAGTATACGAAATTCAACATCCTGCAACAAGCTTCCACGGCAATGCTGGCACAAGCGAATCAAGCACCGCAAGGCGTATTGCAATTGCTTCGTTAAGATTCTGCTTGATACCGGAAGAGGTCCACGAGATTTGTGGACCTCTTTTTCTGTAAGAGGCTGAACATAAATAGAACAGATATATTTTATGCAAATCTAAATTTTATAGTAAGTTCATTCGATATATAGAGTTAGAGGTCAATTCAATAAACAAGAGGGGGTATACATATGCCAATACGCCTTAGCGGAATAGCTTCAGGACTAGACACCGATACAATGATTAAAGAGCTCATGAAGGCTGAACGAATCCCTGTTAACAAACTATTACAGAAGAAGCAGACGATGGAGTGGAAGGTGGAGAAGTATACCAGCTTCAATTTACAGTTCTCTACCTTGCGCGAATCGGTATCTTCTTTGCGGTTTTCTGGTGGATGGAATAAATCTGACGGAAATGGCAATACGGTACGTTTAAGTACGGATGAGATCATTGCCAAGGCCAAAGACTTTGTAAGCAAATATAACGACACGATTTCATCCATTAGCGGGGCATTGACAGAAAAAGTGAACCGTGGTTTTCAACCGCTCACTTCCGAAGAGAAGGCGGCGTTAAGCGAAACGGATATTAAAAACTGGGAAACCAAAGCAAAGAGCGGGATCCTGCGTAAAGATGATGCTTTGAAAAGTGCATTAAGTGATTTGAAAGGTTTGACTTCGGCGGTAGTATCGGGAGTTGATCCTGAATTTGATACATTGAGTGAGATCGGAATTACAACGCCTAAGTACATTGTTGGTGCATCATCAGAAACGAATAGTAAGCTAATCCTAGACGAGAACAAACTGCGCGAAGCGGTAGAGAAGAACCCGGAAGCGGTTATTTCTCTGTTCTCGGCACAAGGTACTGATCCTCAAGGAAAAGGGATATTTCAACGTGCATATGATGCAATGAACACAGCGGTCGCCTCTGTTACGAGGAAGATAAGCGGTGGTAATGTAACTAGCATGGGATTGATTTCTCAAATGAACAAAATTGATAACCAAGTCGAGCGTAAAAACGAACAACTTAATAAACGTGAAGATCGCTACTATCAAATGTTCGCTGCAATGGAAAAGGCGATATCGCAAAGCAATGCTCAGTCTAGTTGGTTAGCACAACAATTTGCATAAAAGGAAGGCTGTGAGGGAATGGAGATAACAACTCATGCGCAGCCAGTTCAGTCATCAAAGATAAAAGAAACTGTTCCAATTGTTCGTGTTAGTGGAGAGTATCAAGAGTTGAAGTCAAAGAGCAAGAACACCATTTTGTCGGTTAGTGAGCAAGCCCTCGTTAATGCGATTGACAAAGCAAACCGGGCAGCTCAAGGTACCGAACACTCGTTTCAATTCAAAGTGCATGAAAGTACGAATCAAGTAATTGTCCAAATTTTGGACAAGAACAAAGAGGTCATTCACGAAATACCTTCTGAGAAGTTTATCGATCTTGTTGAGAAATTGAAGGAGCTTTCAGTTGGGGCAATCATTGACGAAAAAAGGTGAGAAAAATTAACTTACAGGCACAATACAACTATCTGCATACGAAAATTCAAACTTCGTCGCCGGGTCAACTCACATTAATGCTCTATACCGGTTGTATAAAGTATTTAAAGTTGGCTGTTCAGAGTATAGAGATTCATGATATGGAAGGGAAGCACTTGAATTTCGTGAAAGCGCAAAACATTATAGATGAACTTCAATCGACTCTAAACATGGAGTATGAAATATCGAAGCAGTTGTACAGCTTATACACCTATATCAATGAGAAACTATTCGAAGCGAATGTCAAGCTTGACGTTAAATCGGCAGAGGATTGCATCCAACTTCTTACCGAGCTTCGAGATACTTGGGCTGAAGCCCTGAAATTAATTTCGAATGGCGAGCAGGTGGGAGTTCAATGAAATCGAGCGCCGCGGAGAATTTGTTGTTGGAATTAAGGGACATAACTCGAGCGATAAGCGATTTGGATCTAGAGAATGAAGCGGACTATGAATCGCTTCATTCTCTTCAATATGATCAAGCCCAACTAAGAGAGCAGATCGATCAGTTGTCTCAAATGAAAGGCTTCTCATATACGGAGTCAGATAAGAGCATTCTACTGGAATGCATCGAATTAGAGAAGATGAATAATGAAGCCTTCGCGCAGAAACGACAGGCAGCGAGAATGGAACTAAACCGAATTAATGAGAGTCGAAAGTCTAAAAATACTTATCTTGGCGAATATAGGCAGCATGTGGGATACTTTATCGATAGCCAGCAATAAGTAAACATCGAACCTTTTGCTATTACTTTTTTAAATAGAGGAGAAAACGCCTATGAAGAAGTTTAAACAATGCTTCACGATCATCTTCGCTGTGTGGTTCGCGTTATATGGATTAATCGCCGCTCCGCAACAAGGGGAGGCTGCGATCAATGATTATGTATCGGTTACCAAATCAGCAAATCCAACAAAAATCACAACACAAGAGGAAACGGAAATTGCACTCAACATTACAGGAACTCCGCCTGCTAATGTAGTCATGCCTAATGACGTTGTACTTATTATTGACAAATCGGGCAGTATGGCCCCGACGTATGGCCCTAATAATGGGGAAGACAAAATGACGAATGCTAAAGAAGCGGCAAAAGGGTTCGTCGATCTGATGGATATGACTAAGCATAGAGTAGCGGTTGTTGATTTCTCCTCCTCCGCAAGTTCATTTCCATTCACGGTGGATAAAGATGCAGCCAAATCCTATATTAATACAATTAATTCTGGGGGAGGAACCGCTACAGGGAATGCAATCGATGCAGCGGTCGCATTGCTGGCTGACCACCGTACAGAAGCTCAGCCGGTAATTGTACTGATGACGGATGGAGCGGCGACGGAATCGCCGAAGAACACGGATCCGTTTGATTACGCGCTTCAGAGGGCACAAGCTGCAAAGGATGCAGGGGTTATATTCTATACAATTGCTCTTCTGAATCCTAACGAAGATCCTATTACTAGTGCTCCGAACGTCCTTATGAAAAATATGGCTACAACGGCAACTCATCATCACTTTGTTCTTGGTTCAAAAGGACTTAACCAGATTTATGCAGCTATCGTTAAAGAAATTGGCATGGCGAGCGCTTATGATGTTACTGTGACAGATATAGTTGGTAACGATTTTGAGATTGTACCTGGATCCTTCGAGGATAATATTCCCAAACCTACGGTGACAGGCAATACATTGACATGGAAATTCAATGAATTGAAAAATAGCGCATTAACATTCAAGTACAAGATCCGTCCAGTCGATAAAATGAAAGCGGGCACTTTCCCGGCTTCGTTGAATACCTCAAGTATCACTTACAAAGATTATGCTGGAGCTAACCGGACGAAGAGCATTCCAAGCGTTAATATTACGGTTAAACTGCCAGCCCCAGTAATAACCGCTGTAACAGAACCTTTCGGACATCCGAACGGCGGTGAGACAGTTACCATTACAGGTCAAAATTTCGTGTCTGGAGCAACAGTGAAATTTGGCTCTACTGCTGCTACAAATGTAGCTTTTGTCAGCAGCACTGAAATTACGGCAACTGTGCCTGCAGGGAAGCAAGGGATGGTAGATGTAAGTGTAACAAACCCGGATAATCAAGTTGCGAAAGCGCAATATCAATATAAGACTGATCCGATTATTACTTCTATAACTCCCGCTAATGGACCGCTTGTAGGTGGAACGATCGTTTCGATTAAGGGACAGTATTTCATGAGTGGCCTGACTGTGAAATTTGGCGATAAAACGGCTCCACTCTTCTATTATTATGGATCCGATCAAATTTCTGTCAAATCGCCGATTGGCGCAGAGGCTGGTCCAGTTGACGTTACGCTTACGAATCCGGATGGAACTACCGTTACTGTGACAGGAGGATTTACCTATGATGCTCCGCCATCAACAGATCCGGAAATCGTTTCGATATCACCTGACAATGGTGTGGTAACAGGTGGAAATACGATTTATGTGAACGGCAAAAACTTTAAAAGCGGTATGAAAGTTGTTATTGGTTCAAAAGATGCATCAACCTCTTATATATCGGCAACTCAATTGAGAGTGACTGTTCCGGCAGGCGATGCAGCAGGAACAGTAGATGTTTCCGTTCGTACTGCTGAAGGAGCAGTGTACACAAAATCACAAAGCTATACTTATACCGCAATTGAATATCCGACACCTACGATCACATCAGTAACACCGAACACTGGTTTAATAACAGGCGGGAATACGGTATATGTTAACGGCACCAATTTCGTAAATGGCGTAACTAAAGTTACGTTTGGTACAAAGGAAGTCAATGCGACTTATGTGAATTCAACGACCCTCCGCCTAACTGTACCAGCTGTTGCAACGGCAGGGAAGGTTGATATTATAGTATCGAATAATGATCAAGCTGCATTATTACCAGAGGGTTATGAATATACGATGCCGATCATCTCTGAACCTCATATTACAGCTGTGACCCCTAATCAAGGATCCATCAAAGGTGGTTATATAGCTTATATCGACGGTGAGAATTTTAGTGGTGGCGCAACTGTAACCCTTGGCGGTATAAATGCTAGCGTAACTTATATTAATTCGGGCCAGCTTAAAATAGTAGTCCCGGCGACAGCATTGACTGGAGTTGTTGATGTTACTGTTACGAATAAGGATGGCGGAACGGAAACATTGGCAGGCGGATTTGAGTACTTACCAATCTTGCCTGAGATCACTAGCATTTCTCCTGCAAGTGCAAGCCGTGCAGGCGGGGCGACTATCTATGTTAACGGCAACAATTTCGATACATCCGCTGCCGTAAGTATTAATGGCGTCAACGCAACCACTGCTTATGTTAACTCAACTAGTTTAAGAGTGACAGTGCCGGCTAGCTCAACGGTGGGACAAGTGCCATTAGTTGTGAGCTTGTCGAGTGGGCAATCAGCTACTTTTGCATTTACTTATACTGATCTTCCGGCCGCAGCTGCTCCAGTTATTACTAGTCTCTCTTCTGTAACAGGCAAAGCAGGCAACGTCGTATACATTTATGGAACATACTTTAAGAATAAACCAAAAGTGTATTTCGGATCTGTAGAAGCGACTACTGTCGTATACACGAGTTCGACTACAATTCGAGTTACAGTACCAACCGGCAACACAGGTGAAGTTTTAGTGAAGGTTGTAAATCCAGACACGCTCGAGAGCAATACCGTAACTTATACTTATAATTAATAACGTACAACACAAGAAGATCGGGTTGAGGTAAATACCTCAACCCGATCTTCTTTGTTCGGTGGTACTATAAATTCTTTGCTGGTTGTATCAAGAATGGAAGATTAAAGTTAGGAAAAGTTTCGAGATATCGTTTAAGAAACTGTTCATATTGGTTTTTGGAACAATAGTTAAAAACCCAGCCAATTATAGATAAATCTTCTTCATGATCAAACGCAGTATTTACGAACAAATAGCCATCATCAGAATTATTACTGATAAAATGCCATTGTCCAATATTAACCATACTTTTGTTTGATAATGCCTCGTTATCCAATAGAATCGCATACAATTCAACTGCTGGTTCATAGTAGCCATATTCGTACATTAGATTAGCAAGTATATTAATTGTATCTGCGGTTGCCATCGATTGAAGCCAGTGAAAATAAATGTCGTTATATGAATATCTTAATAAAATGAAAAGTGTCTTAGCAAGCAACTCGGATGCGGCATCCGTTAATTGAGGAGGAATATCCGGACTTGCTAGAAGCGCATTGTGATGGCTCCAAAGCTCTAGTGCAGACTCCCGGTATTCAGTAATAGCTGTTAAATATTGTGGATCATTATATAGAACGGCGGCCATTAAGGCGATGGAAGCATCTAACTTCATTTCAATCGTAAGTTTGAACGGTTTTTCTTCATGTTGTAGTAAATGATAGGCCAAAGCATCATTAGGAGAAACATCTATTACCAGTTTCTTATGATAATATGAACTTAGCGATCGAGAGCCGGTTCGTAGTGCAACGAGAAATAAGGCGGCGTATTCAATGGCTGTAGGATTAGGATAAACCATTTGAAACAATCGGATAATGGCTTCTTCGTCTTGCTCAGCCTGGATAAGCAGCTCCCATATTTGTTGCAGAATCGTATAGTTTTTAGGCTGAATTTGAAGCAATTGGACACCGTATCGAACAGCGTCCGTCTTGTTTCCTAATTGAACATGCAAATTGAACAACATTTGCAGCGGAACTGAAGAACCGTAGGAAGGTTGAACATTCCAATAGGGACGATTTTGACGGACAGCCATTTCGGCGAGGGTTAAAGCTTGTTCGAAATTATGGATAGCTTGTTGAAACATCCCGAATTGTTCGTAAAGAATACCAAGATGGCAATAATAATCGGAAATTTCGGGGTATTCTGTCATTGCCTGTAGAATGAGATGGTATGCCTCGACATAATTATTTAATTTTATTTCAGTGGAAATTAAGCTATCTAGCAGATGGACATACCATGAATGACTAGGAGCGCTCGAAGCAATACTTGTTCGATAAAGCTGGATGGCTCTTTCCAGTTGATTGTCGCTCGTACAGGCATTTCCCAATATAAAACAAAAGTAAGGATCGCGAAGTTTTTCTTCTGTCTTCATAGACTCTAGAATGGACAGGTTGCGCTCTGTCTTGTTGTGATTCTCCACTCGTATTTCTGTGTATCCGTCGTGAAAGATCGGATAAGGGAGATTATTAAATGTAATTTTACGGTGATCCGAGGTGAGTTGCTCGTGAATAGGGTTGCTGTAGTATATCCCTTTTTGATTCTCGAATATTCGAGCCCCTTGCGAGATCATTACTCTGGAGGGATCAACGGTTTGTCCGGTAAAATTATGGATAGGCAGCATGAATGACTTAAGAGAATCCTTGTCAGTGGGCGTTGCCCGCAGGTCGGTTATTAATCCCTCGATATCGGATGAGTTCATGTATTCATCTGCATCTAGTACCAATATCCATTTTCCGGTGGCATTACGTAATGATTCATTTCTGGCGGCAGAAAAATCGTTGATCCATTCAAAGTCATAGACATGGTTAGTATACCTTCGAGCGACTGTCTTTGTATTATCAACGGAACCGGTATCAATAATGATGATCTCATCGACAAGTCCTTGCACGCTATCTAAACAGCGTGAAATCACCTCTTCCTCGTCTTTTACGATCATGCACAATGAAATCAAATTCTCCATATATCCTCCTGTTGAGCTATATTTCTATGGTCTTAAGTCAAACATTCTTTCGGGGAGGTCATTTCCTCCAAAATACTTTTAAAAACTTAAGTTACATTTAAGTAGTCACGTTCCACGATTTTAAGGTGGAACATAAGCGAGTATTCTCAACAAACTAATGCAGCATTAAACTAAATCCGGGATTGCACAGGTTCCGAAAATTTTAGCACCGATTTGCTTGCGGAAAGGATGGTAGCGGATGAGACGTAGATATAGTCATCGTTTCATCCGCTCTCACTTGCTTTTCAGGATATCTTGATTATACAGCAAAAAAGGTACAGACTCTTCAATTTCCTTGAAGAATGTTCCTTTTTCCAGGAGACGGATTTTCAGTGGCAGATGATGGTCGGTGGCGTGCGAACCATAGCTTGATTCCTTTACCAGATTTATTGGCAATTAGTTGTTTCACCCCCTCCCTCCCTGGTTAAATAACGATAAACATATTTTGTCCGCAGACTATTTGCGCTCGCCAACTCAGTCGTGAAGCCAAGTCGACATTTTTCCCGGTTTTCTGCAAAAGAAAACCTTTTCCTTGGTAATTGACACTGGATAAGTCGGGTGCTATAGTCGGAAATGTGGACAATTAGTGTCACACTTTATTTGACAATGAAGGGAATGTTAGTGCATGCAAGGTAAAGTGAAATGGTTCAACGCAGAGAAAGGTTATGGCTTCATCGAGACTGAGGACGGCGGCGACGTATTCGTACATTTCTCCGCGATCCAATCCGAGGGCTTCAAGACTCTGGAAGAAGGACAATCCGTAGAATTCGAGATCGTTGAAGGCGCTCGTGGCCCGCAAGCAGCTAACGTAATCAAATTATAATCATCCCGGCATAGCCGACCTACATAAACGGTAATCGATGGTTAACAATTGGAGATTCGCTAGCCCAAGACTCCGGAACTTCCGGGGTCTTTTTTTTGTATCCGACCTCCGAAAAATATTGTGCTGAAATTCACAATTCTGTCTTTTTACATAGCCATAACAAAATGGTATAATGAGGGTGCAAAGGAGGAGTGCCCAATGCAATTCACTATCCGAGGTCAACAAATTGAAGTGACCGATGCTTTGAAAGACTATGTTGACAAGAAACTCAGCAGGCTAGATAAGTATTTTGATGCACCCCCCACCTCCGAAGGATACGTCACCCTGAGTGTCATTCGAGGATTGCACACGGTGGAAGTGACCATTCCGCTTACCGGTGTGGTACTTCGTGCGGAAGACCGAAGCGATGATATGTACGCTTCCATTGACGCCGTTGTGGACAAGTTGGAACGTCAGATTCGCAAGCACAAAACCAAGCTGAACCGCAAGATCAAGCAAGAGGGCGGACTGAAGACGCTCATTGCGGAGAACGGCGCAGCGGCTACCAGTCAGGTGGATGCAGAGCAAGTGGAGTATGACGAGGACGAATACGAAGTCGTCCGTACGAAACGTTTTACCATGAAGCCGATGGACGTGGAAGAAGCGATCCTGCAGATGAACATGGTAGGCCATAATTTCTTTGTATTTTCCAACATTGACACACAAGAAGTAAATGTCGTCTACAAACGTGATGACGGCAAGTACGGATTGATCGAGCGGGACTGAGTTTTAAGCGGCAGCATTCCTAAGGGAATGCGGAGGCAACTGGCCCGGTTCGAATTTTAAAATGAAATCGAAATGTAAGATGAGCCTTCATCCGTGCAAGCGGGTGGGGCTCTTTATTTGGATATAAGGCTTCGAGACGCGTAAGGATCGTAAAAAGGATGGCATTTGATGGTAACCCCATCGGAGTATGCTGAATAGTGCAACCTTTTTTTAGATGAAAGGGTATTTAGTGGACTACGGGGGCCGCCTTAAACAGCACCAGACACAACCACGGTTAGGAACTTCCTCTATAGGTGGATTAAAGCCCATTTAGCCGATAATTCAGCGATAGCTCCAGTCGATGGCTCCAGGCTTCATCCTCTGTTTACTCCGTACAATGGACATCGATTTTCCTTCCTCATTAGATGTAGAATTTCATTTCGGGGATGAAGATAATTCCATTGCTGCGCGCCGAGGAAATGCTCCACGCAACTTTTTTGGGCTTCTCTGCGTCTCATACAGTAAGGCTTCGCGTAACAGACACCTCTTGTAATAGCACATATTGTTGCGGCATCCCTTACAAACTGTTACAATTTATGCAAACCCTCATTTTATGGGACGGGCTTTTTAGCCTGCATGAAATGGGACCATCATAAGGAATCAATGAATCGATTTCATCATTTAACCCTTTGGCATTTAATGAAGTTGATTCTATCACTTGTTTTGCACGAAAGGGGTTAACCATGCTAGGACTTGTCAAAAAGATTTTCGGCGACACCAACGAGCGTGATGTCAAACGTCTCATGAAGACGGTCGATGTAATCAACAAAATGGAACCGGATTTTGAGAAGCTCTCCGATGAGCAGCTGCAAGCCAAAACCGAGGAGTTCCGTGCGCGGATCGAGAAAGGTGAGACGCTGGAGGAATTGCTTCCCGAAGCGTTTGCGACAGTCCGCGAGGCTTCCAGACGGACGCTTGGCAAACGTCACTATGACGTGCAGTTGATCGGGGGGATGGCCCTCCACGAAGGCAGAATTGCAGAGATGAAGACCGGTGAAGGTAAGACCCTTGTAGGTACGCTACCGGTTTACTTAAATGCCCTGCTTGGCAAAGGGGTTCACGTTGTAACGGTCAATGATTATCTGGCACAACGTGACAGCCAAGAGATGGCGCAAATATATAACTTCCTGGGAATGACGGTCGGGGTTAACCTGAGCGGCATGGAGCACCCGGATAAACAGCAGGCCTATGCTTGCGATATTACGTATGGAACGAACAATGAGTTCGGCTTTGACTATCTGCGGGACAACATGGTCCTCTACAAAGAGCAGATGGTTCAGCGTCCGCTTTATTTCTGTATCATTGATGAAGTGGATTCGATTCTGGTTGACGAAGCGCGTACGCCGCTCATCATCTCGGGACAAGCTCAGAAATCGACCGAGCTGTATTTTGCAGCCGACCGGTTCGTGAAGCGTCTGACGGCAGAAGAGGATTATACGGTAGACATTAAGGTCAAATCCGTAGCCTTGACGGAGAAAGGCGTGGCGCTTGCGGAGCGTTCCTTCGGGATCGAAAACCTGTATGACCACAATCACGTAACATTAAACCACCACATTGTACAAGCGCTGAAAGCGAACGTGATCATGCGCCGCGATGTGGATTATGTTGTTACCGACGACGAAGTGGTCATCGTTGACGAATTTACGGGTCGTCTGATGGCTGGACGCCGCTACAGCGACGGTCTCCACCAGGCGATCGAAGCGAAGGAAGGCATTGAGGTTCAGAACGAGAGCATGACTCTTGCAACGATTACCTTCCAGAACTACTTCCGGATGTATCGCAAGCTGGCGGGCATGACCGGTACGGCGAAGACGGAGGAAGAAGAATTCAAGAAGATTTACGGTCTTGAAGTGCTTCAAATTCCTACGAACAAACCGAATCAGCGTGTCGACATGCCGGATGTGGTTTACAAGAGCGAAGAAGGCAAGTTTAAGGCGGTAGTAGCCGAGATCGTGGAACGCCATAAAAAGAACCAGCCGATTCTGGTGGGTACGGTGTCCATCGAGAACTCCGAGCGTTTGTCTGAAATGCTGAAACGCAAAGGCGTTCAGCATAAAGTTCTGAACGCGAAGTATCATGCGGAGGAAGCGGAAATCATCTCGCGCGCCGGACAGCCGGGATCGGTAACGATCGCGACGAACATGGCGGGACGCGGTACGGATATTTTGCTTGGCGAAGGCGTACAGGATATTGGCGGACTTCACATTATCGGTACGGAGCGTCACGAATCGCGCCGGATCGATAACCAGCTGCGCGGCCGTGCCGGTCGTCAGGGTGACCCGGGTTCTACCCAGTTCTACCTGTCCCTCGGCGATGAGCTGATGAAGCGTTTTGGTACGGACAACGTGCTGAACATGATGGAGCGTCTTGGTTTTGAAGAAGATCAGCCGATCGAGAGCAAAATGATTACCCGTGCGGTTGAATCCGCGCAGAAGCGGGTAGAAGGCAACAACTTCGACATGCGTAAAGTCGTTCTCCAATACGATGACGTCATGAACCAGCAGCGCGAAATCATCTACAAGCAGCGCCGCGAGATCTTGGAATCCCAAGACATCAAGCAAATCGTTGTAGAGATGATCAAGCCGGTCATTGACCGCGTCGTGCAGGCTCACTGCAGCGATGACATTCCGGAGAACTGGGAACTGCAGGAAGTGGCAGACTACGTGAACAGCAAGCTGCTGGACGAGGGTGCCGTTACCCGCGAGGATCTGTGGGGCAAAGAAGCCGAAGAGCTTACGGAGTATCTCTTCGATCGCGTGATGAAGAAATACGAAGAGCGCGAGCAAGCCATCGGCGAAGAAATGGTACGCGAGTTCGAGAAGGTTATCGTGCTGCGTGCGGTAGACAGCAAGTGGATGGATCACATCGATGCGATGGACCAGCTGCGTCAAGGTATCCACCTCCGTGCATACGGCGGTACCGATCCGCTTCGTGAATACCAATTCGAAGGCTTCGAAATGTTTAATGCGATGATCGCTACGATCCAGGAAGAAGTGGCGACCTACATCATGAAGGCTCAAATCGCAACGAACCAGGAGCGTCAAGCGGTCGTGGACGAGAACAAAGTCTCCACGAACAGCAGCAGCGAACCTGCCGAGAAGCGCCCAGTGCAGGTGGCTGAACAGATCGGCCGGAACGATCCATGCCCTTGCGGCAGCGGCAAGAAGTACAAGCATTGCCATGGACAGAACGCGTAAGCGATTCGGCCCAAATGCGATGAATCGTATAGAATAGCCCGTCCAGGTGATGGGCGCGGATTTTTCTGGCTCCCTTAAGAGCGACAGATGAACCGGGTGACGGTGGTCTTTTCCACGGTGATCCGAATACCACTGCCGCGCTTAAGGGAGTTTATCTGAATAAACAGCGAAATTCCTGGTACGGCAACGTAAATTTCTCTTGAAATGGAACGTTTTCCATGGAGGAGAGGGTATACTGAAATTATTACGTGTAGATAAGAAAGGACGAGGACTCATGATCGATCCAAGTGTGAAGCAGGACCTGCGTGAAATCAGCAAGAAACTAACCAATCTTAGGGGGTCTCTTTGACTTAGATCTCAAGCAGGAAATGATTGAGAATTTTGAGGAAAAGATGGCAGCTCCCGATTTCTGGGACGATAATGAGAAGGCTCAGGCGCTAATCGCCGAGATGAATGCCGTGAAGTCATCCGTGGATCAATATCAGAAGCTGCAGGCGGATTACGATGATGCCGTCGTGATGATCGAGCTGGCGGATGAAGAGGGCGATGACTCCCTTGCGGGAGAGATCGGTGAGACGATCAAGGACCTGGTTGGGCGCGTGGAGGAATTTGAGCTTCAGCTGCTGCTGAACCAGCCTTACGATAAAATGAATGCGATTCTTGAGCTGCATCCCGGCGCGGGGGGTACCGAATCTCAAGACTGGGGCCAAATGCTGCACCGCATGTACACGCGATGGGCCGAGAAGCGCGGCTTCAAGGTGGAGACGCTGGATTATCTCCCTGGCGATGAAGCGGGAATCAAAAGCGTAACCCTGTTGATCAAAGGCTTTAATGCCTACGGATATTTGAAGGCTGAAAAAGGGGTCCATCGACTGGTTCGGATCTCTCCGTTCGATTCGTCGGGCAGACGGCATACGTCCTTCGTGTCTTGTGACGTCGTACCGGAAATTACGGATGACGTGGAGATCGACATCCGTACCGAGGATTTGAAGATCGACACGTACCGGGCGAGCGGCGCCGGCGGTCAGCATATCAATACGACGGACTCGGCCGTTCGGATTACGCACTTGCCAACCGGCGTGGTGGTGACGTGCCAGAATGAACGCTCCCAGATCAAGAACCGCGAGCGGGCGATGACGATGCTTCGTTCCAAGCTCTACGAACGCAAAATCGAGGAGCAGCAGAAGGAATTGGCGGAAATCCGCGGCGAGCAGTCCGATATTGCTTGGGGCAGCCAGATCCGTTCGTATGTATTCCATCCGTACAGCATGGTCAAGGATCATCGGACGCAAGTGGAGACCGGTAATGTCGGCGCCGTCATGGACGGAGATTTGGACGGATTCATCGACGGATATTTGCGCAGCCAGATCAAGCAGGAAGTCGAGTAGGACGTTGAGGAGAGATTTATAGAACTATGGCGCAATCCGCTGGCAATCCATCGATCAACAATCGAAAAAGAGAACCCTTGATTCCGATCAACGGTCCGCTTCGGCAGACGGTGGACGCAATCTTTATTATCGTCGGCTCCTTTATTATGGCGCTGTCGTTTAATCTGTTTTTCCTGCCCAATCACATCGCCTCGGGCGGCGTGTCGGGTTTGTCCGTTCTTGCGCAAGCATGGCTCGGCATTGAACCGGCCTTTACGCAGTGGGCGCTGAACATTCCGTTGTTCGTGCTTGGCTTTTGGCTGCTTGGACGCGACTACGGCATCCGCTCCCTGCTGGGAAGCGTGATTTTGCCGCTGTTCGTCTTTTTGACCAAGGACTGGCCGATTCCAACCTCTAACCCGCTGCTGGCTTCCATTTATGGCGGTATCGGCGTCGGTATCGGCATGGGGCTGGTCTATCGCGGCAGGGGGTCAACCGGCGGGTTGACCATCGTGGCACAGCTCCTGCAAAAATACAGCGGCCTGAGCTTTTCCGTCTGCGTCGTACTGCTGGATGCGATCGTAATCTCGTCGGCAGCCCTCGTGCTTTCACTGGAGCAGG
This sequence comes from Paenibacillus sp. Y412MC10, assembly GCF_000024685.1. Taxonomy (NCBI): domain Bacteria; kingdom Bacillati; phylum Bacillota; class Bacilli; order Caryophanales; family Paenibacillaceae; genus Paenibacillus; species Paenibacillus sp. Y412MC10. Next base: position 6,569,250 of record NC_013406.1, on the reverse strand, counting down.
CGTTATACGCGCTGATCGGACTGTACGTGACAGGCAAAGTGATTGATGCCATTGAGCTGGGCTTTAGCTTCACCAAGGTGGCCTACATTATATCCGATCATACGGAGCCGATTACCAAGGCCATTCTCGAGGACCTTGACCGCGGTTTAACCAAGCTTACCGCAGAGGGAGGCTATACGGGCGAACACCGGACGGTCCTGATGGTCGTCGTCGGACAGAGCGAAATTCCCCGTCTCAAAACGGTGGTCCAATCGGTGGATCCGAATGCCTTCGTCATCATTAGCAATGCCCATGAGGTATTGGGCGAAGGATTCCGCAATATTAAGGCGTAGCCTCGCGGCTCGTCAGCATACTCTCTATAAAAAAAGAAGTAACCATTTGTCAGACGGTTTAGTCTGAACCTGGGTTACTTCTTTTTTTTATGCACTGGGAGTGTTACCGACGGATCTGAACCAGCGTAATCTTTGCCTTGGAGGTGTCCGCCATGAAGGAGATGCGGGTCTTGCCGAATGTGTAGACCATCTCGTACGCCTCTTCCATGTCGTTATAATACATTTCGTAGGCGCTGCCTAAATGCTTTTTGACGTCTGCAAAGGTTTGGTTCGGGAAGCCTTCTTTACCTATCAACAAACACCACATGCCGTTAGAGCCTGTATAAGGGTTTTCGAAATTAAATCCGGCATACGAAATATTTTTGAATTTCCAAAACTCGCCGCCGTAGTGGTAGAATGAACTCACAGGTTTTCCCAATTTGGAAGCGATCTGATTTTGGGTCATGCCGAATTGGACGCCGCCAAAGCCCGGGATGACTCCCTTTTTCAAATAAGCCGCCGTGTTCTTGTTGAGGATTAACATTGGCGCAGGTTTGGTTTTGGCTTGGGTGGTTGAAGCGGCAGCGAAACTGGGATGAGGAGCCTGCCACGTGAGGCAGATCAGTAAGAGAAGACATAATAGGCCCGTCGTTCTTTTGAATATCATGGTTTTACCTCCAGGAATCTAAGTTGTAGGAACATATTTCCTAAAGAGGATTATATCAAAGCACCGTTTAGGTCGATAGTCATATTTATTAGGTTAAAAGTAATAGGGAGCGTTGAGTCTTAGTTTATAGAACAAGTAAGGGGGACTTACGAATGGAAATCGAACAGATCTACGGCAGTTTGCCGGTGCTGGAAACCGACCGTCTGCGCCTTCGCAGAGTATCGATGCAGGATGCCGATCAGATGTATGCCTATGCCTCAGACGATGAGGTAGCGAAATACGTTACTTGGGAGACCCATCGCTCGATCGATGACAGCAAGCGGTTTATTCAATTCATACTGGCTCAGTATGCCAAGCATGATATTGCCCCGTGGGGGATCGAGCTGAAGGAGAGCGGGCGACTGGTCGGGACGGTTGATTTTGTATGGTGGAAGCCCGAGCAGCAGGCCGCGGAGATCGGTTATGTACTGGCACGGGATTGTTGGGGGCAAGGCATCATGACCGAGGCGGCCTCCGCGCTGCTCAAGCTTGGTTTCGGCCGTATGGAGCTTGTACGCGTTCAGGCTCGATGTTTAGTGGGGAATATCGGCTCTCAGCGCGTAATGGAGAAGATCGGCATGTCCTATGAGGGGACGGTGAGGAAGGGGATCAAGGTTAAGGGGCAGCATTGGGACCTCAAGCTCTATTCCATTCTGAAAGAAGAGTTCGATCCATCTCGATAGACATTGCCTCGGAGCTCGTTAGCAGTTTGGACCAAATTTGAATAATCCATTGTATTTATATAAATTCGGTCGTATAATAATACATATTTATGAGACGGATAAAGTCAATGAATACCTTGGAAGCACATATCGCTTTTGACGCAGGAAACGGAAGAGCATGGCGTAGAGATGAAGGATGGATGAATGGGACCTTGCATAAGGTCCTTCAGCTGTTCCTTGGGGAGAGGGATGAGGATATGACGGACACAAATACAGTAAGAGTTGCTATTGTTGGATCTACCGGCTACGGTGGCGTGGAATTGATCCGCTTGCTGCAAGCGCACCCGCGCGTTGAGATTACATCGGTAATCTCTTCATCGACGGCAGGCGTACCGATATCGGACGGATTTCCGCATTTGACCAATATCATCACACGCAACCTGGATGGCGTTAACCCGGCGGAAATCGCCGAGGTGGCCGACTTGGTATTTGCGGCTACGCCTTCGGGCGTCAGTGCCAAGCTGGTACCGGAGCTGCTGGATGCAGGCTTGAAGGTCATTGATCTCTCGGGCGATTTTCGCTTGAAAGATGGAGCCGTATATGAACAGTGGTATAAACACACGGCTCCGAGCGCGGAGCTGTTGGAAAAGGCCGTATACGGCCTGTGCGAAGTGTTTGGCGAAGAGGTCCGCGATGTGGATTTCATCTCCAATCCGGGCTGTTATCCGACCGCGACGCTGCTGGGCCTGATTCCGGCCATCAGCGCGGGCTGGATCGATGCTTCATCCCTTATTATCGACGCCAAATCCGGCGTGTCCGGTGCAGGACGGGGAACGAGCCTGATGACGCATTATGCTGAAATCAACGAGAACTTCAAAGCCTACAAGGTGAATAAGCATCAGCATATTCCCGAGGTCGAGCAGGTATTGACTCAGGTAGCGGGCGAACCGATCACGGTCACCTTTACGACGCATCTGGTACCGATGACGCGGGGGATCATGAGCACCATGTATGCCACGCTGAACGGTCCTTACACGGAAGAGGATTTCATTGAACTGTACCGCCAGTATTTCAAGGATCGTAAATTTGTGAGAATTCGCGACCTGGGCGTATGGCCTGCAACAAAAGAAGTCAGCGGGTCGAACTTCTGCGATATCGGCTTTGCGGTGGATGCGCGCACGAACAGGGTGACCATTATATCGGTCATTGATAATGTGGTGAAGGGTGCGGCCGGGCAGGCGATCCAGAACCTGAATTTGATGATGGGATGGGAGGAGAGCCTCGGACTTACGTTTACGCCGATTTATCCGTAAGCGGCTGGGGATACAGACATGGGAGAGAATACGTTTGCGATTATCGATGGGGGCAGCATCGTAACGCCGCAAGGCTTCAAGGCTGCCGGGCTCCACTGTGGACTTAAGAAGACCGACCGTAACGACCTGGGCGTCATTGTATGCGATGTGCCTGCCGTGGCGGCTGCCGTCTATACGACGAACCTGTTCCAAGCGGCACCGCTGAAGGTAACGCGTGAAAGCTTAGAGGACGGCAAGCTTCGCGCGATTGTGGTGAACAGCGGGAATGCCAATGCCTGCACGGGCAAGCAGGGCGAAGAGGATGCTTACACGATGCGCGCCGATACGGCTGCGCAATTCGGCCTGGACGTGAACGATGTGGCCGTTGCTTCGACGGGTGTCATCGGGGAGCTGCTGAAGATGGACCGAGTATCCTCCGGTATTGCCGGCTTGCCTGCACGGCTCAGCGGCGAAAGCGAAGGGGCTGAAAGCTTCAGCCAAGCGATTTTGACAACCGATCTGGTAAAAAAGGAAGCCTGCGTTACCGTACAGGTTGACGGCACGAAGGTGACCATCGCCGGCACGGCGAAGGGATCGGGGATGATTCATCCGAACATGGCGACCATGCTCGGATTCATGACGACGGATGCGGTCATTGGTCAGGAAGCGCTGCAGCTGCTGCTGCGCCAAACGACCAACCTGACCTTTAATATGATTACGGTGGACGGCGATACAAGCACCAACGATATGCTGGTTGCGATGGCCAGCGGCTTGGCGGGGCACGACGTGCTTACGCCGGAGCATCCGGATTGGGATGCATTCGCTGCCGGTTTCCACTATGTGTGCCAGCAGCTGGCGAAGGCGATCGCGCGTGACGGAGAGGGAGCTTCCCGCTTGATCGAGGTTCGCGTGGACGGCGCCGAAAGCGACGATGACGCGCAAGCGATCGCCAAGACCATCATCGGCTCCAGCCTGGTCAAATCGGCGGTGTTCGGTGCGGATGCCAACTGGGGACGGATCATTGCGGCTGTGGGCCGCGCAGGCCGTCCGGTCAATCCGGAGACGGTGGATATTGCCATTGGCCCGATTTCGGTGCTGGAGCAGTCAAGGCCCGTTGCTTTTGACGAAGATGCGGCGCTGGCTTACCTTCAAGGCGACACCGTGGATATCGACGTGAAGCTGCATATCGGCAGCGGGTCGGCTACGGCTTGGGGCTGTGATTTAACCTATGACTACGTCCGCATTAATGCGGCTTATCGTACTTAGATAACAAAAAATCAGGACGGAGGAGATGGATATGAAGAGCACGATCGATCAAGAGAATTCGCAGCCGGTTCAAACCTCAAGCGCGGATACGTTTGTGATGAAATGCGGCGGCAGCACGCTCGCGGCCCTTCCGGACAGCTTCTTCGAGGATTTGAAGAATCTGCAGGTAAAGGGGGTTAACCCTGTTATCGTGCACGGCGGCGGTCCCGCAATTTCCGGCAACCTGGAGAAACTCGGCATCGAGACCGAGTTTGTGAACGGGCTGCGGAAGACGACGGAGGATGTGCTGGACGTCGTGGAGATGGTGCTTGCGGGCACCATCAATAAACAGATCGTACGACGGATTCAAAGCGTGGGCGGTTCTGCCATCGGCTTGTCCGGTTCGGACGGCGGGCTGATCGAGGCCAAACCGGTGACGAACCATGCGGAGGTTGGCTGGGTCGGCGACGTTACGTTGGTGAAGTCATCGATCCTGAGCGGCGTGCTGGGGATGGGATACATGCCGGTGGTTGCGCCGATCGGCGTGGATTCATCCGGTCAGCGCTATAACATCAATGCCGATACCGCAGCTGGTGCAGTGGCTTCTCATCTGGGCGTTAACCGGATGATCGTTGTCACCGACGTGCCGGGGATCATGAAGGGATCGGGCGGCGAGAAGCGGGTGCTTCCGACCGTGACGGTGCAGGAGATCGAGGATATGATCGGAACGGGCGAAATCTATGGCGGCATGATACCGAAGGTAAGAGCAGCCATCAGTTGCATTCACGGCAAAGTGAGCGAGGTCGTCATCGTGGACGGAAGCGAGCCGAACGTGCTGAGCCGGGTGCTTGGCGGCGAAGTGCTGGGCACGCGCATCGTGCGGATGTAATCAGGTTCGGTTTGATGGTCAAACCGGAACTATAAAAAACTTCAACGGAGAAGGCGGCATCATTCCGGAGAAGCGAAGCGGGCCCCTTTGTCCACGGAATTTATCCTTGATTGCATGATTCCATGAAAATCTGTGGGCAACAGGGATCGGAGGAATGATCCGAATTCGCAGTGCTGGTTAAGCTTAATGGATGTTCATATCGTAGGACGGTTCAAACGTGAAACACGAAGCAATGCCAAATGCAAAGGAGTGTGTGAAGGCTATGGGAAAAGAAGCAGCAGGCGGTATCAAAGCAGCTAATGAAAGCTCGTTGTTCCAAACGTACGCCAGATACCCAATCGCCCTGGTCAAAGGGGAGGGCAGCTGGCTATGGGATGATCAAGGCAACAAGTATCTTGATTTTATGGCCGGTCTGGCGGTAACGAATCTCGGCCATGCCCCGGTAAAAGTGAAAGAGAAGCTGAAAGCCCAGCTGGATGAATTGTGGCATGTCTCGAACCTGTTCCACATTCCGGGCCAGGAAAAAGCAGCCGAGCTGCTGACAGCCAACACCTGCGCGGATGCGGTCTTCTTCTGCAACAGCGGGGCCGAAGCGAACGAAGCTGCCATTAAGCTGGCACGCCGCTACCATCAGAAGGTGAAGGGAACGGGACGCTACGAGGTCATTACGTTTACCCAGTCCTTCCATGGTCGGACGCTGGCTACGCTGACGGCCACCGGCCAGGATAAGGTGAAGGAAGGCTTCCTTCCGCTTCCGGCAGGCTTCAAAAGCGTTCCCCTGCATGACCTTCCGGCGCTGGAAGCAGCCATTAACGACAATACCGCAGCCATCATGATCGAGATGGTGCAGGCGGAGGGCGGCGTGCATCCGGTGGAACCGGAATTCCTTCAAGCCGTCACCGGGCTGTGCAAGAAGCACGGACTGCTGCTGATCGTGGACGAGGTGCAAACGGGCATGGGCCGGACCGGCAAGCTGTTTGCGCACGAGCATTACGGCATCGAGCCGGATATTTTCACCGTGGCCAAAGGGCTCGGCTCCGGGTTCCCGGTCGGCGCGATGCTGGGCAAGGCTTACTTGCGCGAAGCCTTCACGGCAGGAAGCCATGCCACGACGTTTGGCGGCACGCCGATTGCCAGCGCCGTCATCCAGGCCACCATCGAGACGATGCTGGAGGACGACGTGCCGCAGCGCGCGGCCGAAGCCGGAGAATATTTGATGACGAAGCTGAATGAGAGCCTGGGGAATCATCCTTTTGTGAAGGCGATCCGGGGGAAAGGCCTGCTGATCGGCATCGAATGCGTCGAACCGGTTGGCGAACTGGTGCTGAAAGGGCAGAGCCGCGGGCTGCTGTTCGTAACGGCAGGACCGAACGTGATCCGGCTGCTTCCGAATCTGTACGTCACGAAACAAGAGATCGACCAGGCGGTATCGATCGTTACGGAACTTATACATGAGCACACGGCGGTTAGCCAAGCATAGAAGAATCGTGCAGCAGCATTTTGGATAATAACAGCATGGTTAAGGAGGACTGAAGAATATGGCCGCTAGCGGACAATTGAAGGAATTAAGCCTGAAAGGGCGGGATATGATCGAGCTGGACGAATACTCGACGGAAGAGATTCAGTTCTTGCTCGATTCGGCAATCGAGATCAAGCGCAAGCAGAAGAACGGCGAAGTCTATCAGCCGCTGAAAGGCAAGACGATCGGCTTGATTTTTGAGAAGTCGTCCACGCGGACGCGGGTTTCGTTCGAGGCTGGGATGTTCCAGCTGGGCGGACATGCACTCTTTTTGAGCAAAAACGATATTCAGCTCGGACGCGGCGAGCCGATCAGCGATACGGCGCAGGTGATGTCCCGTTATCTGGACGGCCTGATGATCCGTACCTTCGGGCACGACAACGTGGTCAACCTTGCGAAATATGCTTCGATTCCGGTCATCAACGGCCTGAGCGACATGGCGCATCCATGTCAGGTGCTGGCTGATTTGCAGACGGTGCTGGAGCACAAGGGCAAGCTGAAAGGCCTCAAAATGGCCTTTATCGGCGATGGCAACAACATGGCGCATTCGCTCCTGATCGGCGGTGCCAAGATGGGCATGCATGTGGCCGTGGCCAGTCCGAAGGGCTACGAGGCGGATGCCAGCATCGTGAAGCTGAGCGAGGAAATCGCGGCGCAAACGGGCGGCAAAATCACGATTACCCAAGACCCGCTCGAAGCCGCGAAGGATGCGGACGTGATCTACACGGATGTATGGGCAAGCATGGGCTTTGAAGAGGAGCAGGCACAGCGGGAAGCCGCCTTTGCGGACTATCAGGTGAATGAGGAGCTGGTGAAAGCAGCTAAGCCGGATTACTTGTTCCTGCACTGCCTTCCGGCCCACCGCGGCGAAGAGGTCAGCGAAGGCGTGATCGACGGTGCCAATTCCGTCATTTTCGATCAGGCAGAGAACCGTCTTCATGCCCAGAAGGCTTTGATGGTTGCTTTGATGGCATAAAGCCGCCGATGACCAGCGAACATTCTCTATGAAAATGCGTCAATGGACGTTATCTTTAGTATAATGAAGGACAGGGTTGTTAGTAACAAAGAGAGGGAGTTTAACCATGGCAAAACAAAAAATCGTACTGGCGTATTCCGGCGGTTTGGATACGTCCGTCATTCTGAAGTGGCTGAAAGAAACCTACGATGCGGAGATCATTGCCTTCACGGCCGATATCGGCCAAAAGGAAGAGCTGGACGGACTTGAGGAAAAAGCGCTGGCGACCGGCGCCTCCAAAGTATACATCGACGATCTGCGAGACGAATTTGCGAATGATTTCATCTTCCCGATGTTCCAGGCGGGTGCCATGTACGAAGGGCAGTACCTGCTCGGCACCAGCATCGCGCGTCCGTTGATCGCGAAACGCATGGTGGATATCGCACGTGCCGAAGGCGCGACGGCGATTGCGCACGGCGCTACGGGTAAAGGGAATGACCAGGTTCGTTTTGAGCTGGGCGTTGCCGGCTTGGCACCGGACATTGAAGTGATCGCGCCTTGGCGCATCGAGGAGTTCCGCAACTCCTTCCCGGGACGCGCGGAGATGATCGCTTACGCGGAAGCGCACGGCATTCCGGTAACAGCATCCGCTGCGAAATCCTACTCCATGGACCGCAACCTGCTCCATATCAGTTACGAGAGCGGCGTGCTGGAGGATCCTTGGTTCGATGCAAGCGCGGAGGACAGCAAGGATATGTACCTGCTCAGCGTATCGCCTGAGGATGCGCCGGATGAGGCGGAATACCTCGAGCTTACGTTCGAGCAAGGGAATGTCGTTGCGCTGAACGGCGAGTCGATGAGCCCGCTGCAAGTGATGGAGAAGCTGAACGAGCTGGGCGGCAAGCACGGCATCGGTCGCGTGGATATGGTGGAGAACCGCTTTGTCGGCATGAAGAGCCGCGGCGTCTATGAGACTCCTGGCGGCACGATCCTGTTCACCGCTCATCGCAAGATGGAGTCCATCACGATGGACCGTGAAGTGATGAACCTGCGCGACAGCCTGATTACCCGCTACAGCACCTTGGTTTATAACGGCTTCTGGTTTGCGCCGGAGCGTCTGGCATTGCAGGCGCTGGTGACCGAGAGCCAGAAGAACGTTACGGGAACGGTGCGCGTGAAGCTGTACAAGGGCAATGTGATCGGCGCAGGCGTGAAGAGTCCGGTGAGCCTGTACAACCCGGACATCGCCACGATGGAAGCCGATCCGACGCAAGCTTACGATCAAGGCGATGCTACCGGCTTTATCCGCTTGAACGCATTGCGTTTGAAAGTGGCAACCGGCGTGAATCAAAATCAATAAAACAGTCTGAGGGCCCGTTTAACGGAACAAGCGCATCGGATAGAGCGCGGTAACAACGCGGCCGAAGGATACATGATATGAAGCCTTATGTCTTATATCCGGTAATTGTTCGAATATAAGCGTATGGATATGGACGTACTAGTAATGAACAGGCTGAAGGCCGTTTTCATGCTGGAGAGCTCCGTCGATTCTCGTGCAACGGGATGAACGGGACCTCTTAAGCGGGAAGCGGCCCTCTGCCTTAAATCAGAGAGGGGCAAGTGTTGTGAGCAAGTTATGGGGCGGACGCTTTACGAAGCAGACCAACGCATTGGTGGAGGAATATACGGCATCCATCGGTTTTGACAAGCAGCTGGCCGAGGAGGACATCCAGGGAAGCCTTGCGCATGTGTCCATGCTGGGCAAATGCGGCATCGTGCCGGCGGAAGACGTAGAGACGATCAAGGCAGGATTGGGCAAAGTGCTGGAGCGCATCCGTGAGGGCAGCATCGAGTTCTCCGTATCGGATGAGGATATCCATATGAACATCGAGAAGAATCTGATCGAGGAAATCGGACCTGTCGGCGGCAAGCTCCACACGGGCCGCAGCCGAAACGACCAGGTGGCAACGGACATGCACTTGTATTTGCGCAACCGCGTCGTGGCGTTGACCGGCATGCTGCACGAGCTGCAGACCGCGTTGATCGGGCAAGCGAAGGATAACCTGGATACGATTATTCCGGGGTATACGCATCTTCAGCGTGCGCAGCCGATTCTGTTCGCGCATCATCTGATGGCTTACGTGTCCATGTTCCAGCGGGATATCGACCGTCTGATCGACAGCTATAAGCGCATTAACGTGCTGCCGCTCGGGGCAGGCGCGCTTGCGGGCACAACGTTCCCGATCGACCGCCATTTCGTGGCCGAGCAGCTCGGTTTCGACGGCGTTTACGAGAACAGCCTGGATGCGGTCAGCGACCGCGACTTTATCCTGGAATTCCTCTCGGATGCTTCCATCATCATGATGCACTTGTCCCGCCTGAGCGAGGAGCTGGTGCTTTGGAGCAGCACCGAGTTCAACTTCGTCGAGCTGGATGATGCGTTCTGCACGGGCAGCAGCATTATGCCGCAGAAGAAGAACCCGGACGTGCCCGAGCTTGTCCGCGGCAAAACCGGGCGGGTATACGGCAACCTGATGGGTCTGCTTACCGTGCTGAAGTCGCTGCCGCTTGCTTATAACAAGGACATGCAGGAAGACAAAGAGGGCATGTTCGACACGGTAGCCACGCTGGAAGGCGCATTGCAGCTGTTCGCGCCGATGATCGCCACGATGAAGGTCAACAAAGGCCGCATGCGCGAAGCAGTGAACACCGACTTCTCCAATGCAACGGATATTGCGGACTTCCTGGTCGGCAAAGGGCTTCCTTTCCGCCAGGCCCACGAAGTGATCGGCAAGACCGTATTGTACTGCATCCAGAACAACAAATACCTGCTGGACCTGACGCTGGATGAATTCAAGCAGTTCTCCGAGCTGTTTGACGACTCCATCTACGGCGTGCTTCAACCCGAGGCGGTGGTCAATGCGCGTAACGTTTACGGCGGCACGGCAACCGAGCAGGTGAAGGCGGCGATTGACCGCAGCGTGCAGACCCTTCAGGTCACAGAAGAATGGCTGGGTCTCCGTCAGGGGAATGTAGAGTAAGGATACAGAAAACCTGACGCAGCAAAAATAAAGGTGGATCGGCAAATGTTACATTTGCCGATCCACCTTTTGTTGTGTAACGATGAGATCCGTTGAATGAGGGATTGCCTAAAATCCTCTCACGAAGAGAAGTACACCCAGTACACCCCATGGAACCGAGAATGTACCGCTGGCTCGTTCATGGCGTGCATATTATGGGTTCATCAGGCTTTCAACGGAAGCCATTTTAGAACATCCTGGATATGGGTATCCCAATATCCCCAATCGTGGCCGCCCGGCCCTTCCTGATACGTGAGATCCAGGGAGGTTGCTTCGCAGGCTTTGCGGAACGCTTGATTGTCTTGGTAGAGGAAGTCTTCCGTTCCGCAGCATTGATACAGCAGCGGTTTCGGTCCCTCCGAGCGGTCCACTTCCTGAAGCAGCCGCAACAGGTCATTGTCGGTGCCGGTAATGTCCCGATCTCCGTAGACTAAACGATGCTCAAACAAAGCCTCGTTCCTATTAATATGACCCGCCATGTCGAGCGCGCCCGACAGGCTGGCAGCAGCGGCGAAGGATTCGGGACAGCGAAGGGCAAGCTTGAACGCCCCGTAGCCGCCCATGGACAACCCGGCGACGAAGTTATCTTCCCTCGCGTGGGATAACGGGAAGAAGGAGCGGGCGATGGTCGGCAGCTCCTGGCTGATAAAGGTCCAGTATTTGCCGCCGTATTCCATGTCCGTATAGAAGCTGCGATGCACTTGCGGCATAACGACGGCAATGCCCATCTCGGCCACGTAGCGTTCGATGGAGGTTCTGCGCAGCCAGATGGAATCGTCGTCGGACAGGCCGTGCAGGAGGAAGAGCGTCGGATGCAGACCGCTTTTGGCATGATTCGTCATGCCGATTTGTGAAGAGGTTTGCTGAGGGAGAATGACGGTCATGGACGTGCTGAGACCGAGCACCTCCGAGTAAAAGTGACATTGCATAAGAGCCATGGATTATGTATCCCCTTTCATTTTTGAAAATGAGAGATCAAAATGACGAGCCTATTAGGATCATATCACAATCGATCTCCCTTGCTCCAAGTAAATCTAAGTCATCGTCTGCGGCGGGCGAAAACGGATTTAAAGTCTGCTGCGTTCGGAAGCTTCGCCATTCTCCAGGAGCATAAAGGCGGTGTCAGCGACCGAATTGAAACGGATGGAATGAATCCGTGCATAAAACGCCTCGGTCTTCAGACCGAGGCGAGGTTCAGCCATCGGGCTGTTCTATGATGCGCTGCGTTGTGTTATCTTAGAGGGAGATTATGGCTCCATCTGGTGGAGGATTCAATGGCATAGATTTAGAAGTTTAGCGAGTGTCCAGTTAAGATATAGCATGATGATCCTATTTGTGAATCTGGAGGAGTATGCTCATGATACCACATGACGATAAACTGTCCGATCTGAAGATTACGGGAACCGGCAGCTCAAGCGGCGGCCAATACGGCAAGGTGCGAATCGATGGTGCCGGGCAGGTGAATGGAGATCTGGATTGCCGGGAATTAACAGGCAACGGAACGATGAGTTTGAACGGCGACGTAGCTGCCGACAAGATTCGCGTGAACGGTTCGGGAACCATTAAGGGGACGGTGGACGCTGAGGAGCTGCATGTAGCCGGCAGCCTGAGCGTGAAGAGAGGCGTGCGCAGCCGGTCCATTTTTATCGGGGGGCATTGCAGCATTCACGGTGATTCCGAATCGAAGAGGCTTGATGTAACCGGAAACTTGAGAAGCCATGGTGACGTGCGGAGTGAGACGGCCACGTTTCATGGGGGCTTCAAGATCGATGGCCGCCTGCATGTAGGAACAGCGGATATTCGGCTGTTGGGCCGCTGCCTTGCGCAGGAAATCGTCGGAGACCGGATCACGATCCGCAAAAAAGGAAAGCGTCTCTGGGAGATGCTGTCCCTGCCATTACGGGGAACGCGGCTGGAGGCACGCATTATTGAGGGCGATGTTCTGGATCTAGAGCATGTCGAAGCCGATATCGTCCGCGGCAACCGGGTGATTCTCGGCCCAGGGTGCGAGATTCGGCAAGTGGAATACCGGGATGAATTGACGCAGCATCCGGAAGCCCAGGTCAGAGCATCCCGGCGGTTTTAAGGGCGACATCGGGCCGAGCATCCGGGCATAGGCCGAATAGATGGCAAGGAGGCAGCGATATGGTGCATGACGGAACAGCCGTAGAAAGACCCGGTGTTTCCATAACGGGTGACGGTGTCGTTGGCAGCGGTATTGTCGGCAAGCTTCGGATAAACGGTGAAGGCGTCATTCATGGCGACACGGATTGCCATCTGCTAAGCTGCAACGGGAGCGCGGTCATAAACGGAAGCCTGCTCGGAAGGCAGGCTAGAGTGAACGGCCATGTGAAGGTGTCCCATCATGTCCAGATGGAGCACGTCCGGGTGAATGGAAGCTTGGATGCCGGCGGAAGCGTTAGAATCAGCCGCATCGGAATCAATGGCGGCTTGAGCACGGGAGCCGATCTGTTTGCGGTAAAAGGCGTCGTGAACGGTACCCTGGATGTTGGCGGCAACCTGGAAGCCGAAGAGATGACGGTCCGCGGCATACTACGCGTGAGCGGATCCGTGATAGCTCGGGAATTGACGCTGAGGCTCGTTGCGCAAGCCTCGCGCGTCAACGAACTCCGAAGCCGCACGGTCTTCATAGCTCCAACGGTGCTGGCCAAATGGTTCCGTTCCTCACGGATCGGATATCTGAATGTCGAGCTGGTTGAAGGCGAGGATATCCGTCTGGAGAATACGAGCGCGGCCATTGTCAGGGGCAGGAGAGTCCATATCGGAAAGGGCTGCTCCATCGGCCGGGTGGAATATACCGAGACGTTCAGCGCAGATGCCCAGGCGGAAATCGGAAGCTATTATAAAATCGATGCACGACATTAAAATAACGGCAAGGAAAACAGCCCGTATTCGCGGTTCGATTCGCGAATGCGGGCTGTTTCGTGTCAGCTTCGATTTACGGGGCGCTGATACCGTCCTCAACGACTTCCTCTTTGGGCGTTTCGTTCGCATCCGGCAGCGGGACCTCGTTCGTCGGATTGATGGCAACGATGCTGTTCTGGGGGCGGTAGGTATCCTTGGATATTTTCACGTTCTCCACGACTTTCCCGTTCACTTTCTTGGTTCGGTAGGTTTCTACCACATAACCTGGTTTTCCGTTCTGAACCACCTGCTTCAATCCCGGCGGCAGCGAGTTGTTGTGGATGACCTTTTCCGGCGAAGGCAAGGTTTCGATCGTGGTGGATACCAGTTCGTATTCCGTATTTTCCGGGAAGGTGCCGAACATCTTCAGCGTTAAATTGCCGTGCGATACCTCGGACAGGATCAGCAGATGCTTGCCTGTATTGTTTCGGAAGCGAAAGTTGATCGCCCCTTCGGCAAAGGTGGCGTCCTGTCCCTTGGGCAAGTAGCTGACCGGAAGGGAATGATTCCGCCTTTCGGTGATCTCCAGCCCGATCAGCAGGGCGGCATGATACACTGTGCTGGATACCTGGCAGATCCCGCCCCCGATACCGGGCACCAGCTTGCCGTTCACGATGACGGGAGCTTCCTCAAATCCATACTCCTTCTTCGCAACATCAATGATATGAGCATAATTGAACTCATCGCCGGGCTTCAGAATCATGCCGTCCACGGCTTTGGCGGCAGCGGTTACGTTATGTACGCGTCCGGGCCCGCTGGATCCAAGACCGGTGGAGAATTCAACGATTTTTCGCTCAATGCCCTCGTCCTGCAGCGACTTTACGGTAACGGGGGGCTTTTGACGGATAAGAGGCAGCTGCACCGCAATGGCTTCTTCCGGATACGGTTCCGTGAAGTGGGACTCGTTCGGAAGCGCTGCGCTGAACCCTTCATAGAACGCAGGCCAATCGATGCGGTACGCGGTTTTCTCCGGGGTATACCGGACCACATCGTCTTCGGAAATGCTCCGCACTGCGTTGACAGGCTCTCCAAAGCGTTCTTTTTGCCAGTCTTCGTTTAACCGCCCTTTCAATACGTCGCGATTCCAGTCGGTGGATATATGCCATTCCAGCTGAAACTGCCGCCGGTAAAGAACCTGTTCCCATAGCGATCCTTCGGACAGCTTGGCGATGGCTTCCCTGAAATCGGCTGCGCTGAACCGAACGCCGGCTTCTTGGAGACTGAAGTTTTCCGCGTGCCCTTTCAGGGCCTCCGACTCCAGCGTCACCTTGATGCTAGTCATGGCATGGAGCCGCTGTTCCAGCTCGGACAATACCTCGTCGGCGGGTTGCCCCCCTACCTGCCAGCCGGAGAGAACGACTCCCTTCGGCAGCTCCTTTTGGTTCGCGTACATCGTCAATAGACCGAAACCGACGGAGAGGAGAAGAGCGATACTGATGACAAAGATGAGACCGAGATGAATTTTTTTCATTTGAAACCACCTTCTTAACTTCGTATTGGCCGCAGTACATGCACTTGTTCATGTATATGTCACGGTGGGCTTAAACTTTCGGGTACTCAAAAGGTAACAAATTTGTTACAATAGACGATGTCGTGAGGATTTTTCTTGGATTTTAAAGGAATTCGATGGAAACTGTCGAAAGTATAATGGCTAATTATGGATTGGGAAGTGATGAAGTGATCGAAATGCAGGACGTATGGAAGACTTATCCAAGCGGCGCCCATGCGCTTCAAGGAGTTTCCGTTACCATTAACCGCAATGAATTCGTCTATGTTGTCGGACCGTCGGGTGCCGGCAAATCGACATTCATGAAACTTATCTATAGAGAAGAAGTGCCGACCAAAGGCCAAATTTCCGTTAACGGATTTAATATCGGGAAGCTGAAGCAGCGCAAAATCCCCTATGTTCGCCGAAATATCGGGGTTATTTTTCAGGACTATCGTCTGCTGCCCAAGCTGACTGCTTACGAAAATGTAGCTTTTGCCATGGAGGTTATCGAAGCGCCGCAGCGTCTCATCAAGAGACGGGTTATGGAGGTGCTGGATCTGGTGGGCCTGAAAGCCAAGGCGAACCGCGAGCCTTCCCAGCTCTCCGGCGGGGAGCAGCAGCGGATCGCAATCGCCAGGGCGATCGTGAACAACCCGTCCGTCATTATTGCGGACGAGCCTACGGGCAACCTGGACCCGGAAACCTCCTGGGGCATCATGCAGCTGCTGGACGAAATCAATTTCAGGGGAACCACCATCGTAATGGCTACCCACAACAGGGATATCGTGAACACGATGCGTAAGCGCGTACTTGCGATTGAGCACGGACAGATCGTCCGCGACCAGCAGAGAGGAGAGTACGGGTATGAATTTTAGAACCTTCTTGCGGCACTTGCGGGAAGGGGCGAAGAGCGTTTTCCGGAATGGATGGATGTCGGTCGCATCGATTACGTCCATCGTGGTGTCATTATTTATACTGGGCGTTTTCATGCTGTTAGTCATGAATGTGAACGCATTAGCCGATAAAGCAGATAGCAACGTGCAAATCAATACGTACTTGAATCTCAATGTGGACGAGAAGCTGCGCGAAACCATCAAAGGCGAGATCGAGGCCATGCCGGAAGTCAACGCCATCAAATTCGTGTCCAAGGAAGAGGGCATGAAGGAGCTTGAGGAAAGCCTCGGCTCCGAATGGGTGGAAGGCTTCAGCGAAGCGGACCAGAATCCGCTTCCGGACGCATTCGAGGTTTCCGTTATCGAACCGACCACGGTCGGGTTCGTTGCCGACAAGATTACCGCGCTGAACGAGAAGTATGCGGAAGAGCCGATCCTGCGGGTCAAATACGGGGAGGGCACGGTAGAAACCTTGTTCAAGATTACGAAAACGGTGCGGAATATCGGCTTTATTTTCGTAGCGGGACTCGGCTTGATGTCCATGTTTCTGATTTCGAACACCATTCGGGTAACGATTTTGGCCCGTCGCCGCGAGATCGGCATCATGAAGCTTGTTGGCGCGACCAACAACTTCATCCGCTGGCCGTTCTTCGTGGAAGGAGCCATGATCGGCCTCCTGGGCTCGATCATTACGGTTACGCTGCTGTTTATAGGCTACAATCGCCTGTACGCCGCGTCGCAGACGGATTTGACGCTGGCGCAGAGCCTGATTCCATTGGGAGATCTGTGGCTGCTGCTCGGGACCATCATCGTGGCCCTGGGCATCGTCATTGGCATTTGGGGCAGCACCATGTCGATACGTAAATTTTTGAAAGTATAAAACAAGGTAAAGGATGGGGAGCGAAACTTGAAGAAAATCGCCGCAGGAGTAGCAGCCTTATTACTGGCCACTGTTATGATCCAACCGACCGTCGGACAAGCCGAGAAGAAGACTTCAGCCGATGTAGACAAAGAGCTGAGGGTGCTTCAGGAGCAGGTCAAGAAAGCGCGGGCGCAGAAGAGCAAGGCTGCGGATGATAAACAAGAAGCCCAGCATTATAAGAATAAAACGACGAAGAACCTGAAATACGTAATGGAGCAAATCAGCATCGTCAGTAATGAATTGACGAAGATTTCCGTCAAGATCGAGGAGACGGAGGATTTGCTGAGAACAACGACCAAGGAGCTTGAAGCGGCGGAGGAGCGCATCGCATCCCGCGAGAAGCTGCTGGAATCCCGGATTCGCCTCATCTATATGGATGGGCAAGTATCGTATCTGGATGTGCTGCTCTCCGCAACCAGCTTCAGCGATTTTATTGAGCGTGCCGATTCCTTGAAGACCATCGTCGATCAGGACCAGGATTTGCTGGTACAGCATAAGCAGGACAAGCTGCTGGTTATCGACAAGAAGAAAGAACTAGAAGGGCAGTACGCAACCGCTAAGGACCTGTACGGCCAGATGGAGGACCGCAAGAGCATCCTGAACGAGAAGGAACAGGAGAAGCGCGTTCTGCTGGCCCAGTACGATCAGGATATCGAGGATGCGGACATCTTGACCGAAGAGCAGGATAGAATGCTAGTTGCCTTGGCAAGCAAGCGCTCGGACCTGCAGAAGGAAAAGAATAAGCTTGCTGCCGAAGAAGCGGCCCGTAAAGCAGCGGCTGCCAAAGCGGCGGCGGCGAAGAGAGCGAAGGCGACAACCCTCGGCGGCAGCAAAGGCGGCGGCGGGTATACCGGCAACGGCGGACCGTTTGCGATACCGGTCTCCGGGGCCAGACTCTCCTCCGGTTACGGACCGCGCGTCCATCCGGTAACGGGCGAGGTTGGCAAGATGCACACGGGTCAGGATTTCGCGGTTCCGCAGGGGACCGAGATCCGGGCAGCCGAGAGCGGCACGGTCATCTTGGCCGAGTGGTGGAGCGGTTACGGAAACTGTGTTATTGTTGATCATGGGGGCGGCGTATGGACCTTGTATGGTCATATCCGCAACGGCGGCATTAAAGTCAGCGAAGGCGACAAGGTGTCCAGAGGGCAGAAGATTGCCGAAGTAGGCTCCACGGGTCAGAGCACGGGACCGCATCTTCATTTTGAGGTTCGGGTCAACGGATCGCCGGTGAATCCTTCGCCTTATCTGTAACAGAAATGATGACGCAAACCATATAACCTTCAATACCGCTGTATAAATATTCCCGGCAAGCCAATCATATACTAGGTGGACGGGATTCCCCTGTGTGTAGCAGTTGAAACGTACAAAGGCGGTGAAGTACTTGCTGAAAAAACGAACGGCTGTCTTTCTGGTCATCGCTGCCATGCTGTGCGGCGGACTGTTAACGATGGCTTTGACCCAGCTGCCTGCTCCAAGTCAGACCGGAGACGGCGGCGAGGGATTGCTGGCCAGCATCGCGAACAGGAATGGACTGGAGCAGTCTGAAGCGAAGAAACTGGGGACAGCGATTGACCTCATCGAAAGCAATTATTACAAGGATATCGATCGGTCGAAGCTGATCGACGGCGCCATCAACGGGATGATGGAAGCGCTGGAAGATCCGTATTCCAACTATATGGGCAAAGAAACGGCGGCCCAGTTTGAAGAAAGCATTGAGGGCTCCTTCACGGGGATTGGCGCGGAAGTGTCCTCCGTAGACGGCAGCGTCGTCGTTGTATCCCCGATCAAGGGATCGCCTGCGGATAAAGCCGGCATTCGGGCCAAGGATACCATCCTTTCCGTCAATGGCGAATCCTTGCAGGGCCTTGAGCTGAATGCGGCCGTTAACAAGATTCGCGGTCCGAAGGGCTCCAAGGCCGTCCTTCAGATCAAGCGGGCAGGATCCGAGCAGCCGATCGAGTATGTTATCGTTCGGGATGACGTCGATCTGGAAACCGTGTCGGCACGGATGGAGAAGGGCGGAATCGGCGTTATCGAGATTTCCCAATTCTCGCTGAATACGGGCGAACGCTTTAAGGAAGAGCTCAAGAAGCTGGAAAGCCAAGGCATGAAGGGACTGCTGATCGACGTCCGGAACAATCCCGGCGGCGTGCTGTCCGTTGTCATTGACATTGCAGAGCAGTTCGTGCCTAAAGGCGAGCTGATCGTTCAGGTCGAAGACAAGGATAAGAAGCGGGAGAAGCATCCTTCCAATGGCGTGGCGAAATCGTACCCGATTACGGTGCTGATGAACAAGGGCAGCGCCAGCGCTTCCGAGATTTTGGCAGGCGCCTTGCAGCAGTCCGCCGGAGCTACCCTGATGGGCGAGCACTCCTTCGGAAAAGGGACCGTGCAAACGAGCTTTGACAAGCAGTTTGGCGACGGAAGCCTGCTCAAGGTAACCATTGCCAAATGGCTGACGCCAAACGGTACCTGGATCCATGAGAAGGGAATCGAGCCGGATATTAAGGTGTCGCAGCCTGAATACTTTACCGTTGCGCCGATCGATAAGAAGAAAACCTATGCGTACGACACGAACAGCACGGATGTGAAGAACGCGCAGATTATGCTTGAAGCGGTTGGTTACGCGGCAGGACGCACGGATGGTTACTTCGACCGGAATACGGAGAAGGCGGTCAAGAGCTTCCAGAGCAAGCACAAGCTGAAAGCGGACGGCATCATTAACAGCGCTACAGCCGAGGCATTGGAAGCGGCATTGATCGAGAAGATTCAGGATCCGAAAGAGGATAACCAAATGAATCGCGGAATTGCCGAGGTTCGGAAGGAAATCGCCGCTAAGGCGTCGAACAAGTAAGAAGGCTGAACGTTAGCCTTCTTTTTTCTTTGGAGATATCAGAAAGCGTACACTTCGAAGCATCTTGGAACCGAAAGGAGCGTGGCAAGCCGTTGGAGACATTGAAACAACTGCTGATGTATGGGATAGATGCAGGCATACAACTGCTGACGCAGCCCTTTTATTATATTTCGATTTTGTTTGTCATGCTGTTTTACCGGAGGCAGGTATTGGTGGAGCGCAAGCTGTTCCATGTGAAGCTGCATTCCTGGGGATTGCAGACCTGGCGTACGTTTCTAGGGGGACTGGCGGCAGGCATCGGCGTGTCCATCGTGGTGGCCTTCTTGGGGATATCATTAAGCTTGGAAGCCATTATATGCATATGGGTGACTTCGCTGATCCTGATGCTGTTTCATATCCGGTACTTATGCTTTGCCTATTCCATCGGTCTGCTCGGGATCATTCAGTTTGTGTTGGGCTGGTTTCCGAATTGGCAGCCGGAAGGCTGGATTCATCAGGTAACGGCAACGATCCTTGGTTTGGACATTCCGGCCTTGCTGGCGTTGTCCGCCGTCCTGCATTTTGCGGAAGCTTTGCTGGTAAAGTTACAAGGGTCGGGATTTGCCACCCCGCTGTTTCTGGAGGGCAAGCGCGGCAAGCTTGTCGGCGGCTATCATATGCAGAGCTTCTGGCCCCTGCCGTTGTTCCTGCTCGTTCCGGCGGTTGGCGGGGGCAGCGTGCTGCCGTGGACACCGTTCTTTGGCGGCGATGCTTGGAGTACGGGCTTTACCATGATGGCCCTTCCGGTCGTGATCGGATTCGGAGAGATGACGCAGAGCATGCTCCCGCAGGAGAAGGCAGGGATCACGTCGAAGCGTCTCATATTCTATGGAGCGATTGTACTGGCGTTGAGCCTGCTGGCCGAGTGGTGGTCGCCGCTTACCATCGTAGCCGCATTAGCGGCGCTGCTGCTGCATGAGGGCTTGGTATGGTACAGCAGATACGAAGAACAGCAGCGCAGCCCGATGTTTGTGCATCCGGTACGTGGACTGCGAGTTCTCGCCGTGCTGCCGGACAGTCCGGCAAGCGAGCTCGGCATTTTGGCAGGGGAGACGATCCTCAAGGTGAACGGTAAGCTGATTCACAGCAAGGAGCAGCTGCACAGCGCCTTGCGACAGAATCCGGCCTTCTGCAAGCTGGAGGTTCAGAACCATCAAGGGGAGAGCAAATTTCTCCAGCGTGCGATCTACGCAGGGGATCATCATCAGCTGGGAGCTATCGTGGCGCCAGACCCGAGGGATGGCATTGCAGTGGGGTTGAAGCCGGTAAGCTTGATCACGCTGCTGGCGAATAAACTTCATATTCGCAGCAAGCGGGGGGCCTCCGGCAGCAAGACGTCCGGCGGTTCCGAAGAAGCCGGATTCCCTTCATCGTGATACGGCAAACGGGCCTTTGTCCAATATGGACAAGGGCCCGTTTTTTAGCTTCATGCCGTTATGTAATGGATAGGCAGGACTAGCCCTGCACCTTTTTTAAATAAAAGATAGCGATTTGCGTCCGATCCCGAAGATTCAGCTTGCCCAGAATTTCGGTGACGTAGTTTTTGACGGTGCCTTCGCTTAGGTAAAGCTGCGCGGCAATTTCCTTGTTGGACAGGCCCTCCGCGATAAGGGCGACGACCCTTTTCTCGGCAGGGGTGAGCCCGAACTGTTCCAGCTCAGCGGATCTCGGGACCGGCTGCGGGGTTGGACGAAGCATGCCGGTCAGCTTGCGGGCGATATCGGGATGTATCAGCATGTTACCGTCATGCACCGTTTTGATCCCCTGAATGATGCGATCGGGCGGAATGTTCTTCAGCAGATAACCGCTGGCCCCGTTCCGCAGCGCCTCCACGATATAATCATCGTCATCGAAGGTAGTCAGCATCAGCACCCGTACATCAGGGTATCGCTCACGAATACGCCGGGTTCCTTCCACGCCATCGCATACCGGCATCCGGATGTCCATGAGCACGACGTCGGCATGAAGTCCGTCCATCAATAACGATAGAGCCTCCTCCCCGTGTTCCGCGACAGCCGATACTTCGATATCCGGATCCATCCCCACCAACAGTTTCAAGCTTTCCCGAATGAACGGGTCATCATCTGCAATCAATACGGATATCATGGATAGCCACGATCCTTTCTAAGTTAGGGTGCTGCCGTCATGTCAGTTACATAATCTCGCGCTTCCGGTAGACAGGCAGCCGGGTGATGACGGTAAAAGGCACGGATTTTCTGACCTCCAGCGCTCCTCCCACCACCTTGGTTCGTTCGAGCATGCCGCTTATCCCGATGCCATGACGGTCTGCCGCAGCGATCGGCTTCGCCTCCTCTTGGACCATGCCATCGTTGGAGACCTCCATTCGAACTTCCTCGTCTCCGTACTGGAGAAAAATTTGGACCTGCTTGGCCTCGCCGTGGCGTATGGCGTTGGTGATGGCTTCGCGGGCATTTTTGTATAACACCACCTGTTGGCTCGGATAAAGCGGATAAGGAATTCCCTGCAGCACAAGCTCGGTCTCGATTCCGGTCTCCCTGCCGGTCTCCTCCAGCAGCCGATCCAGGGAATAATCGTCCGTGATCCGCCTGGACGGATTCATCTGTTTCACGGCGGTCCGCATCTGCTCCATGCTCTCCCCCAGCTGGTCGCGGATTTGATGGAGCATATCCATGCCCCGGGCGGTATCCTGCGGCACGATATGAAGAGCGGCTTCCATCATCATTTTGACGCGAATCAGCCGATGGCCGATATCGTCATGCAGCTGGCGGGAGATGCGGTTACGCTCCTCGGCCTGCGCCGCGCTTTCCACCTGATGGGCGAACTGCAGCAGCTGCCTGCCTGCTTCGTCCTGCTGGAAATGCAGTCTTTTAAGCTCATCGTATAAATGAATGTGATCCAATTCCTTCTGGTTCATTTCATGGATGCGGTGGAATGTGACCGCCAAGAACAGAAACAGCAGATTGGCCGTCGTATGCAGTAGCGCATCGTAATCGGTAATCGCGATGTTGAGCAGCGCAAGGTGACCGAATGCCAGCCACAGCTTGCCAGGCCGCTCGAACAAGGGCAGATAGACGCATAGGGAGGATAAGGACAGGAATACCATCATGAAGCCGTATTGGTGGCATAGCCATAGGGACAACGGGATTTCCAGCAGTATGGCTGCTTTCCGGTAAGCAGGCGAAGGCAGGAAGCGGCTCAGCACCGCAATCGCCAGAAAAAGCAGGAAGTACACCATATACTCCCCGTAATCGTCGAGCTGCTGCAAAAAGATGTCCGCTGCGGCGGGCAGGAGAATGAGGCCGTACCTGAGATAGGCAAGTGGAGATGTCACGTGCGATCCAACCCTTTTCCATTGTAAAGTCAAACCGTTCAAACGATTGGCTTCATTATAGCACATGGATGTTTTCGGCAAGGAGATGACTTTCGTCACCCTATAAGGTGACTTCCTCTACCTCAAAAATCCGGCGATTCCAGATAAAATGTAATCAACAGATGGATACGAGGGAAATGGAGATGATGATGATGACGGTCTTTCTGGAGATGAAGGATGTCGTAAAACGATATGGAAGCAAGCTGTCGGTGGATCATATGAACCTGGAAGTGCACGAAGGCGAGATTTTTGGATTATTGGGACCGAACGGAGCGGGCAAGAGCACGTCCATCAATATGATCTGCGGCCTTCTGGCGAAGGATCAGGGCATCATCAAAATAGACGGTATCTCCATCGAGGAGCAGCCGCTGGAAGTGAAACGGAGAATTGGGCTGGTGCCTCAGGATCTGGCGCTGTACGAAGAGATGTCGGCCTGGGACAATGTCGCTTTTTTTGCCAAATTGTACGGCCTGCGCGGCCATCTGCTGAAGGAACGGGTGGAGGAGGCGCTGGCGTTTGTCGGCCTGCAGGATCGGGCAAAAGAAAGGCCGTCCACCTTCTCCGGAGGAATGAAACGAAGACTGAATATTGCCTGCTCGATTACGCATCGTCCAAAGCTGATTATTATGGATGAGCCGACGGTGGGGATTGATCCGCAGTCCCGGAATCATATCCTGGAATCGGTGAAGACGTTGAACCGCATGGGTTCTACCGTTATTTATACAAGTCATTACATGGAGGAAGTTGCCGCGATCAGCGACCGGGTGGCCATCATGGATCAGGGTCATGTTATCGCCTGCGGGACGCAGCAGGAGCTTCGGGCACGCGTGGCGCATGAGGAAAAAATCATTCTTACTGCAGATGGGATCACACCGGATCTGGTGGAGGAACTGACCATTCACCCGCGCGTTAGGCGCGTCGCGCAGAATGATAACGAGGTCGAAGTCTATGTACCGTCAGCTCAGGATGAGCTGCAGGATATCCTCTTTATCTGCAGTAAACACCATACGACGCTTCGCTCCCTGCAGTGCGAGGAGCCGGGGCTTGAAACGCTGTTTCTCAGCCTGACCGGGCGAACGCTTCGCGATTGATCATAACCGACACGAGCAGAGGGATCCATGAAGGAGGAATATCGAAGATGAATACGATGATTATCGCCTGGTTCGAGCTGAAGCGGATGGCCACCAGCCGATCGGTGCTGATCAACCAATTTTTGCTGCCGCTGATCCTTATTTTCATATTGGGAAATGCGCTGTCGGGCTGGTTTGGCAATGATCAGGAATTTAAACAGCCATCGGTCCGAGTGGGATTGGTGTTGGATGCCGAGGCTGGAGGACAGCTGCCGGGGAGCATGCAGGCGTTGACCGGCTTGCCGCAGATTCAGGACCTACTGGAACCTGAGGTGGTATCCAGCCGCGAAGAAGCCGAAGAAAAGCTGCGCCGGGGCGAGGTCGATTACGCGGTGGTGGTTCCTGCTTCCTTTGATGAACGAATGAGCCAGGGAGCGGACGTGAAGCTTGAGCTGCTACCTGGAAGAGACCGTGAACTAAACCTCGTGGCAGACACTGTCTTCAAGACCTTTATCGCAGATGCGAATCACAAACAGGCGGAGGTAGTCGTTATGGGCGGAGACCAAGTTCTTGCGGCTCAAGCGGCAGCGCCTGTCGATGCGTCGGACGGACCCAACGTTACGATCGGGCAGCTGAGCGAGAAAGGAGCGACGTACTCCGCAGCCCAATATTACGCAGCCTCCATGCTGATCATGTTCTTGCTGTATTCCGGTCTGATGGCCAGCAGCAGCCTGCTGGGCGAGCGGGAAAGCCGGACCCTGTATCGCTTGCAAAGCGCGCCCGTTAACCCCGGAACCGTGTTTGCCGGAAAAATTATCGGATGCAGCCTGATCACGCTGGCACAGGCAGCCGCTATCGTCCTAGGATCCATGTGGCTGTACGGCGTCAAATGGGGGCCGCACCCCTTGCTGCTCATCATAGTCTGCGTATTAATCACGTTATCGTCCATGACCATAGCCACGTTCATAACCCTGGTCTCCTCAACGGCAGCAGGAGCCAGAGGGCTGATGCAGGCGATCATTATCGCCATGACGTTTGTCAGCGGAGGGTTCATGCCGCTGCCGGTGGAGTTCTTCCAGAAGCTCGGCGCCTTCACCGTCAACCATTGGGCAATGCAGAGCATGCTGCGGATGATGCTGGACAGCGACGTGCATTTGATTGTCACTTGCGTGGGCATGCTGGCGGCCATTACCGCGGCCCTGTCGGCTGCAGCCATGATTACGTACAGGAAGGTGGGATACCATGCATAGCTTAACCATTGCCTGGCATATGGTGAGACGCACGCTGGGACGAAAAAGAGGCTGGATCGTCTATCTGTTGGTTCCTTGCGTGGTCGTTACCTTGACGGTGTTTCTTCTGGGGCAGACCACGGCCGCGAGCATTCTGGTCTCTTACGTGAACGAGGATGAGGGACCTGCAGGGCGGTACTTGATGAATGAACTGGAGCGAAGCGGCCAATACGTGCTCAAGGAGTCCGGGTCCGAGAATATGCTAAGGGAAGACCTGGTGGAGAATAAAAGCACGGTGGGCGTTTATATTCCGCAGGGGTTCAGCGACGGATTAATAGAAGGCCAACGGCCGGTGGTTAAAATATACGAAGTCTCCACCTCGGAGGCCTCGGTAATGATCCGAATGACGGCGGACTCCGCGGTTACGCGCCTGAGCGGTACGGCTGCCTTGATCCGGGAAACCTCGGAGCCGGACGCGGATCGTATGCTGGCGCTGCAAGAGGTGCTCAAGCAATCCGCCCTGAATCGGGTGGACACCGAAGTCACGGATTTGAATCTGTATGCGAAGCCGGGGCTCTCGAACGTAACGGGATTTACTCTGATGTTCATGATGACCCTTATCTCCAGCGTGGTGTCGATGATGATTGATGACCGCAGGCAGCGAACGCTGTCCCGCATGTATACGGCGCCGGTGCGTGCCTATCAGATCGCTTTAGGTAATTTTCTGGGCAGCCTGGTGGTAGGCTCGCTGCAGGTGATCATCGTGCTCGTGCTCAGCCGGTATGTCCTTCGCTACGATTACGGAGTTCCGTTCATGCTGCATTTCCTTATTCTGATGGCCTTCATGCTCGTATCGTTAGGCGTGGCAAGCACGGTCGCCGGGCTGATCCGGAATGGGCAAAATGCGGCCATGATCAATTCCATGATTGTCACGCCGACCTGCATGCTGGGCGGGTGCTTCTGGCCGCTTGCCATCATGCCGGAATTCATGCAGAAGATCGCCAATTTCATCCCGCAAAAATGGGCCATTGAGGCGGTGGAGACCGCGGCTACGGGCGGCACGTTATCCGATATCGCACTGCCGCTGGCCGTGCTGGGCCTGATGGCGGTCATTCTGCTGGCCGTCGGTTCCGCTGTCCTGCGGCCGAGCGAGAGCGGGGTTGGGCACGGCGCTTAAATTATTCGCTCCAGGAGTTCCTACGTAATAAAAATCTTGAAGATTCGACCGGAAGTTGCATATCCTGGTGCCGTATCGTGAGGCCCAGGTTTGTTATTAGTGATCCAACCATTGTTTATATATGCAAAAGCGCCCGGCCAGATCTGAATCCATGCCGATTCAGTCTGCCGGGCGCTTATTCGGTTTATGCGGATGTGTTACGATTTCCTTCAACGCAAAGCATGGAAGTACATGGGCCGGTCATTGCGGCAATTGCCTACTCCTTCAGCTGCCGTAACACCGTGATTTCAACCCGGCGGTTCTTCTGCTTGCCTTCGGCGGTCGCGTTGTCCGCGGCCGGCCTCGTATCGGCATAGCCTGCATACTGGAAGCCTGCCGGGTCCAGCTTGCTGTGCTCGAGGAAGAATCGCAGCACCGACATCGCTCGGGCGCCGGAAAGCTCCCAGTTGTCCTTATAGCTGGAGTAGCGGCCGATCGGCACGTTGTCTGTATGCCCCTCGATGCTCACCGTGGTGTTTAAATCGCCGAACAGGCTGGCTAATTTGCCCAGAACCGGAGCGGCGCCAGGTTTAAGCTCGGCCTTGCCGACATCGAACAGGAAGCGGTCGCTTAACGTAATGGCAATCCCCTGCGGCTCGTCCGAGATGAAGATGTCCTCTTCGAGCTGGTTATCCTTCACGTATTGCTGAATGAGCCCCATAAAGTTCGCCAGCTCTTCCTCCTGGGCACGGAAAGCGAGCTCGCGCTCCGTTAGGGGTTCCTGCCCGTTATCCTTGTCCTCGCCCTCCTCATCGGCAGCAGGCTTCGGCGGAGGATTCTTATGGTTCTCCGTGTCGGCAGTGCCGGTAATCCCCGAGCCCATCTCCAGGATGCTGTCCCCGCTCTGGAAGGTGGCCTGGAGAGATTGGGTGACGAGCTTGTATTTTTCCGTGTCGAGCCGGCTCATGGCATACATCACAACAAAAAAGATCAGAAGCAGCGTAATCAGGTCGGCATAAGTGATCATCCAGCGGTCGCGCTGTTCGCCTTCGGCCTGCTTGCGCTGACGCCGCCGTCTATTCGGCTGTCTCATGCGCGATCCCCCTTGAGGACGGAATGTCCGTGTTGCCTGCGGAAGCGAAGGAGGCGAGCTTTTTGCGAACCAACAGCGGGTGCTCTCCGTTCTGAACGGCCATGATTCCTTCGAGCAGCAGCTCCATTTTTACAATTTCTTCTTCGGAACGTGCTTTAATCTTGGACGCAATGGGCAAAAAGATAATATTGGCACTTGCGACGCCGTATAAAGTGGCGGTAAACGCGACAGCGATGGACGGGCCGAGACCGGTCGGGTCCTGCAGGCTGCCCAGCACGTGGATCAATCCCATGACGGTACCGATGATCCCCATGGTAGGGGCATAGCCCCCGGCGGACTCGAAAATTTTGGCATAGCCTTCGTGCTTCTGCTCGGCGGCATTAATATCGAGCTCCAGGATTTGACGCACCATTTCCGGGTCGTTGCCGTCCACGACCATCTGCATGCCTTCCCGCAGGAACGGATCCTCGTGTTCGGCCGAGATGCGCTCGAGCGCCAGCACCCCGTCTCTTCTGGCCGTTACCGACATGTCGACGATGGCATCGATCAGCTCGTCCGTCGAACGGTTGCTGCGGCCGAAGGCCAGCTTGAGCGCAGCGGGGATCGTGCGGAGCCGGGTGGCGGGGAAACTGACGATGACGGCGGCGAAGGTCCCGCCGAATACGATGAGCGCAGCCGCGCCTTGCAGCAGGCCGCTCAGATGCCCGCCTTCCCATAAAAACCCTCCGATCAACGCGGCCAGACCGGCGAGAATGCCAAGAATAATCGTAATATCCATAACGCTGTATCATCTCCTTAAGGAAGTTAATTAAGATCATCGGCTCGTATGTTGCCCGTTCGACATGAACGCTGAAGGCTCCCGAAGTCGTGGAAGCCGTGGACTTAAACATTTGCCCTGGAACTTATTGAAATTTTCATTAAACTGTTTGCATCAAAAAAACGTAAAGGGTATAATGAGACGGGAACAAATATTCTTATTCCTTACGCAGACACCACTAATTTCCCATAGTATATCATCGGGAAGTTTCGACATATCTTTTAGCATGAATTTCATTTTAGAGTATGAGGGTGATGAAGGGCAATGAGCGATTTAGTTGTCAGTACCAAATCCTTTGAGATCCAGTCTGAATTCCAGCCGCAGGGCGATCAGCCCACGGCTATTGATGCGTTGGTCGAAGGACTCCGCCAAGGGAAAAAACATCAGACGCTGCTAGGTGCAACAGGAACGGGTAAGACGTTTACGATCGCGCAGACAATCGCCAAGGTAAACCGTCCCACACTCGTCATCGCGCATAACAAGACGCTGGCTGCGCAGCTGGCCAGCGAGTTTAAGGAATTCTTCCCGAACAACTCGGTGGATTATTTCGTGAGTTATTACGATTACTATCAGCCGGAAGCCTACATTCCTTCCTCTGATACGTATATCGAGAAGGATTCCAGCATTAATGAAGAGATCGATAAGCTTCGCCACTCCGCCACGAGCTCGCTGTTCGAACGGCGCGACGTCATCATCGTGGCGAGCGTATCCTGCATATACGGTTTGGGTTCGCCGCACGAGTACGGGGAAATGCTGCTTTCGCTCCGGGTGGGCATGGAGAAGCCTCGCAACGAGATTCTGTCGCGGCTGGTCGATATCCAATACCAGCGGAACGATATCAACTTCGTGCGCGGCACGTTCCGCGTGCGCGGGGATGTCGTCGAGATTTTCCCGGCCTCGAAGGGAGAGCATGCCGTCCGCGTCGAGCTGTTCGGCGACGAGATCGAACGGATCACGGAGATCGACGTTTTGACGGGCGAGCTGGTCGGGGAACGCGAGCATATCGCCATTTTCCCGGCGTCTCACTTCGTCACCCGCGAAGAGACGATGCGGGTAGCGCTCGTGAATATCGAACGCGAACTGGAAGAGCGCCTTGAACTGCTGCGCTCGGAAGGCAAGCTGCTGGAGGCTCAGCGGCTGGAGCAGCGCACCCGTTACGACATCGAGATGATGAAGGAAGTCGGATTCTGCTCCGGGATCGAGAACTATTCGGGTCCCCTGACCTTCAGGGAGCCTGGGGCTACGCCATATACGCTTCTCGATTACTTCCCGGACGACATGCTGTTCGTCATTGACGAGTCGCACGTTACGCTGCCGCAAATCCGCGCGATGTACAACGGTGACCGGGCACGTAAAACGGTGCTGGTTGATCATGGCTTCCGCTTGCCGTCCGCGCTCGATAACCGGCCGCTGAAGTTCGAGGAATTCGAGGAGAAGGTGAACCAGATCATCTATGTATCGGCCACGCCGGGACCGTATGAGATGGAGCACTGCGATACGATGGTCGAACAGATCATCCGGCCGACAGGCCTGCTCGATCCGATCATCGACGTGCGCCCGACCGAAGGGCAGATCGATGACTTGATCGGCGAGATCCATGACCGTGTGGACCGGGACGAGCGCGTGCTAGTGACCACGCTCACGAAGAAAATGGCCGAGGATCTGACCGATTACCTGAAGGAAATCGGAATCAAGGTCCGTTACATGCACTCCGATATCAAGACGCTGGAGCGGATGCAGATCCTGCGCGATCTGCGGCTTGGTACATTCCACGTGCTGGTGGGTATTAACCTTCTACGGGAGGGTCTTGACCTGCCGGAGGTTTCCCTCGTAGCGATTCTGGATGCGGACAAGGAAGGTTTCCTGCGTTCCGACCGCTCGCTCATCCAGACGATCGGACGGGCGGCCCGGAACTCGGAAGGCAAGGTTATCATGTACGGCGACAAGATCACCGATTCGATGGATCGGGCGATCAAGGAAACCGAGCGCCGCCGCAGCATCCAGGTTGCTTACAACGAGGAGCACGGCATCACGCCGCAGACGATCCGCAAGAAGGTACGCGATGTCATCGAAGCGACAAAGGTCGCCGAGGGCAAGGCGGATTACCTGGTGGGCGAAGGACAGAAGATGTCGAAGAAAGAGCGTCAGAAGCTGATCCAGCGCCTCGAGGCCGAGATGAAGGAAGCGGCGAAGAATTTGCAATTCGAGCGTGCGGCCGAGCTTCGTGACGCGCTGCTGGAACTGCAGGTCGAGTAATATGGAGAGACGAATGACAAGGGGGACGGCCTATGCGGTCGTTCTCTTTGTGAAATATAAGCACCACATGCATGCCATATGGAGTAGGAGATGATATCGTTTGGCCAGTGAAAAAATTGTGATCAAAGGCGCCCGCGCACACAATCTGAAAAATATCGACGTCACGATACCGCGTGACAAGTTTGTCGTTCTGACGGGGCTTAGCGGCTCGGGCAAATCCTCCCTCGCATTCGATACGATTTATGCCGAGGGTCAGCGCCGTTACGTGGAATCCTTGTCCGCTTATGCGCGCCAGTTCCTCGGACAGATGGAGAAGCCGGATGTCGATTCCATTGAAGGCCTGTCGCCGGCGATATCGATTGACCAGAAAACCACGAGCCGCAATCCGCGCTCGACGGTAGGCACCGTGACGGAAATTTACGATTATTTGCGTCTGCTGTTCGCCCGGGTCGGACACCCGCACTGTCCGGACCATGGGGTGGAAATTACCTCCCAGACGGTCGAGCAGATGGTAGACCGCATCATGCAGTATCCCGAGAAGACGAGGCTGCAAATTCTCGCGCCGGTCATTTCCGGCCGCAAGGGCGAGCACAAGAACCTGTTTGCCGACATTGCGAAGCAGGGCTTCGTTCGGGTGCGCGTCGATGGGGAGCTTCGCGATCTGTCGGAGAACATCGAGCTCGAGAAGAATAAAAAGCATACGATCGAGGTGGTTGTGGACCGGATCGTGGTTAAAGAAGATATCGAGGCCCGCCTCGCCGATTCGATCGAGACGGCACTGAACCTGTCAGGCGGCCAGCTCCTGGTCGATATCATGGGTCAGGAGGAGCTGCGGTTCAGCTCCAACTTTGCCTGTCCGATCTGCGGCTTCAGCATGGAAGAGCTGACGCCGAGAATGTTCTCCTTCAATACGCCTTTCGGTGCTTGCCCGGATTGCGACGGTTTGGGCGTGGAGATGATCGTGGATCCAGAGCTGCTTGTGCCAGATATGAGCAAAAGCGTCGAGGAAGGCGCCTTTGCCGCATGGAGCGGGGGCACATCCACGTATTATCCGCAGTTTCTGAAATCGGTCTGCGCGCATTTCGGCATTCCGCTGGACAAGCCGGTCAGTACCTTTAGCCAGGAACAGATGAATAAACTGTTGTACGGCACGGGCAAAGAGAAGGTTCACTTCCGTTATGAGAATGACTTCGGTCAGCGGAAGGAAGCGCACGTCACCTTCGAAGGCATCATTCCCAATCTGGAACGCCGCTACCGCGATACGAACTCCGAGGGTATCCGCGAATACATCGAAGGCTATATGAGCAGCAAGCCGTGCGATGTATGCAAAGGCCATCGTCTCCGCAAGGAAAGCTTGGCCGTTACGATCAATGATCGCAACATGGCCTATGTTACCAGCTTGTCGATCGGAGAGTCCCTGAAATTCTTCGATCATCTGGAGCTTAGCGAAAAAGAAAAACAGATTGCCAATCTCATTCTGAAGGAGATTCACAGCCGCCTGGGCTTCCTGGTTAATGTCGGGCTGGATTACCTGACCCTCAGCCGTTCGGCGGGAACGCTGTCCGGCGGAGAAGCGCAGCGGATCCGGTTAGCCACTCAGATCGGATCGAGCCTCATGGGCGTGCTGTACATTCTGGACGAGCCGAGCATCGGGCTGCATCAGCGGGATAACGACCGCCTGATCTCCACGCTGGAGCATATGCGGAATTTGGGCAATACGCTGATTGTGGTCGAGCATGACGAAGACACGATGATGGCCGCGGACTATATCATCGACATCGGCCCGGGCGCAGGCATTCATGGCGGCCAGGTCATTGCGGAAGGAACGCCGAAGGAGATTATGAACGACCCCAACTCGCTGACGGGCCAATACCTGAGCGGCCGTAAGTTCATTCCGGTCAGCAGCAAGCGCCGCAAGACCGATGGACGCTGGCTGGAGATTAAGGGCGCGAAGGAAAACAATCTGAAAAATATTAACGTGAAAATTCCGATTGGCGTGTTCACGGCAGTAACGGGCGTGTCCGGATCCGGCAAGTCGACGCTGGTCAACGAGATCCTGTACAAGACGCTCGCTCGGGATTTGAACAGGGCGAAGGTACGTCCGGGACAATACCGTGAAATGAAAGGTCTGGAGCACATCGAGAAGGTCATCGACATCGACCAATCTCCGATCGGCCGTACGCCGCGTTCCAACCCTGCAACCTATACAGGCGTCTTCGACGATATCCGGGATATCTATTCCCAGACGAATGAAGCGAAGATTCGCGGATACAAGAAGGGCCGTTTCAGCTTTAACGTGAAGGGCGGACGCTGCGAGGCCTGCCGCGGAGACGGCATTATCAAGATTGAGATGCACTTCCTGCCGGATATCTACGTGCCTTGCGAAGTGTGCAAGGGCAAGCGTTACAACCGCGAAACGCTGGAAGTCAAATATAAAGGCAAGAACATTGCCGAAGTCCTGGAGATGACGGTGGAGAATGCAACGGAGTTCTTCCAGAACATTCCGAAAATTCACCGCAAGATGCAGACGCTGATGGATGTGGGCCTGGGCTACATTACGCTGGGTCAGCCTGCCACCACGCTGTCCGGCGGCGAGGCGCAGCGCGTGAAGCTGGCTTCCGAGCTGTACCGCCGCAGCACAGGCAAAACGATGTATATCCTGGATGAGCCGACCACCGGCCTGCACGTGGACGATATCGATCGTCTGCTCGTCGTGCTTCACCGCCTGGTGGAATCCGGGGAGTCCGTCCTCGTCATCGAGCATAATCTCGATGTCATTAAGACCGCGGATTATCTGATCGACCTGGGTCCGGAGGGCGGCAGCGGCGGCGGTACCATTATCGCTACGGGAACGCCTGAGGATCTGGTCAAGGTGCCTGAGTCTTACACAGGCAAATATCTGAAGCCGATTCTGGAACGCGATACGAAGCGAACCGAGGAATTGAACAAGGTGGAAGCAGCCCGCTAATAAACGTCAGCGGACGTGAATCTGTTCCTTGTCGGCATGGGAATTGCCTAGCCATGGAATGGCGCATTGCCATTTTCAATGCCGGTATCGGTATAAAAATGAGAGGAGTCCCTGGCGGAATTGCCAGGGGCTCTTTTTTTGTGATGGTCGACAGCCATCGAAGCATGCCCCGGACCACGAGCCCTGCGGACAGGGAGTGGTGCGAGCAAGTCATTTAGAGAAACCTTCAAGGAATGCACCTATGTCCGGTGTTATTTTCATGCTATCCTCCAATATCCTCGCATTCCAGGATATGGTATGATCTTGGTGATTTCGATAAAACGGAGGGATTGTATGAAGAGGATCACCTGTTCCATTCTGATCGTTTTGGCAGCAAGTGCTTTATACATAAACTCAACCGACGGTGTACAGGCAGAGGTAGGGATACCCGTTTCGGATCGCGTGCAGGCAGAGATGGGGGTATCCGTTTCGGGTGTGAAACACTTCGATGCACAGGAAGCCCTTACCCGATTAAATAAAGGGTTCCTTCCCCTAGACGGACAGGGGGAGTCTAGCTCGACAGAGGCTATAAGCCGGCAGGATTTTGTCATATTCATCGTCCATACGTTAAACCTGAATGCGGATAGTCCTCCGGAAGTCATTACCTTTAAGGATGTGCCTAAGGATCATTTTGCCTTCACCGCAATCGAAGCTGCGGTTCAGGAAGGGCTGGTAAAAGGGGTCGGCAACGGGAGATTCGGGCTTGGATTGCCGCTGACGCGCCAGGATATGGCGATGCTGTATCAAAGAGCTCTGCGAGGGATTTCCGATAAGATCGGATCCGGCGCGGAACCTTCTCAGCAGAATTTACAGGAGGGGTCCTCCAGCAATGATGCCAAGGAAGCTATGGCACTGGCCTTGGAATTAGGACTGTTTCGCGAATCCAGCATTGACGGTTTGGACCCCAAGGGTATCGTCACTAGGGAAGAAGCTGTCTGGGCTACAGCCAAATGGCTGGAATCCGTGGCGTCAATCGATTTGAATGCTGACGTTGGCGAAACGGAAACACCGCCGAAAAGCCCTCTTCCGGTCATTCATGGCGTCGTTGCTACTTCATCGGGATCAACCTCGGCAACTCCTGTTCATTCCGGACCAACGCAAGCTCCGACAGAGACGGGACCTTCAGCTACCGTATCGGAGGCTTTGCCAACAACGGCACCATCAGCTCCGAATGATCTGAGGTTCCACAATGTGAAGGGGCAGGCTCAATTAACCTGGACGCATCAGCAGGGCGTAACCTACAATATTTATTCCAGCGGACAATCGGGAGCGGGGTATGCCTTATTAGCTGAGGGATCGAATGTGGACGCAGGTTCTTATGCCATATCGGATGTACGTTTTCAAGAGCCTTCTTACTATGTGATCGAGGCTGTGAACAGCTTCGGCAAGAGCGGTTACTCTAACGAAGTTTCGAGCCGCCCGAATAAAGTGTCGGGCCTTCAGGCCATCCTAAATGAGGAAGATGAATCCATTGCTTTAACCTGGTCAGATGCACAGGAAGGCGTAACCTATCATGTATACTACACAGGACCCGACGGAGCTGGGGCACGTTTGAACGATGAACCGTTAGAGAGTCCGGCCTATCTCATTCCGAATCTCCATATGCTGGCAGGTCTGCCCGGCCGGTATACGATCCATGTGGTCGCAGTGAACGAATGGCATATCCGCAGCGAACCGTCCAACGAGGTGGCTTTGGATGTCAGAAAGGACCCCGTGGATCGGATCACGATCATGGATCCTTCCGTGGCTTTGCCAAGCGAGGATCTGGCGGAGGAGACGGTAACCGAGCAGGAGTCGGCTCCAGAGGAACAAAAGGATCAGGAGGATCAGGAGGATCAGGAGGAGTATGAGGATCCCATTCTCGATCCCACCCGGGTACCTCTTGGATAACGGAACAACCTGTGTTAGGCTCCATTTCGTAGGCTTGATCTAGTCCCTGCCATGATGAAAGTCATGCTAATGTCTGACAATTTGGTTAAAAATGAGAAATTTCTATGACTTTTTTTCATTTTTAGGGGCGGAGGGCTTGCATCTGGACGGGCACATGGATAACATAGAAGAAGATATGTAAATTTGCCCGAGAAGAAACCCACGAGGAGGTACGTTTCATGATCCTTGCAGCAGCATCGGATGCGACCGCGACATTTAAGACATTTGATATTTTCATGATTTTGTTTACGATTCTGATCTTTGTTGGCGTGGTTCGCCTGTTGATGGCCCGTCAAAAAAATAAATTCGCAATCGCTTTCGGTCTCGTCAGCTTATTTGTGTTCTTGTATTCTGACTATGCCATGATTACAGGATGGTTTAACAATTAGGTAGGCGTGATGCACGCTATTAAAGCGGCTTCATGACGAATGGAATGAAATACATACAAACAAGACGCCCTTCTGCTACCAGCAGTGTGAAGGCGTCTTTTTGTTTCTTCGAGGGCAAGTTACACGATCCGCAGGAAAAACGTAAAAGAAATAGGTCTATCAGCAATGGTTACAAATGGAAAAACATGATAAATTGAGGAGTACAAGTTGGGTAGAGGATGGAACCGGGGGAGGAACATACCAATTGAAAAACGTACAATGGCAAAAAAGATCCGCGGCCATGCTGCTGGGGACCGTCATTTTGGCAGGAAGCAGCGGCATGCTCACACAGGCAGAGGTTGCGGATGCAGCAAGCGCAAAGCCTAAGAATACATATGAGCAGAACGAAGTGCCTCAAGTCATCAGCCGGATGTCGCCGTCGGTGGTCGGCATTATCGGGAAGGCCGCTCAAGGAAGCGGCGAAGTGGACGACAGATACAACCTGGCGCATGGCACAGGAGTCATCTGGAAGTCGGACGGCTGGATCGTGACGAACGCCCATGTGGTGGACGGGCTTACCGGAATCACGGTCGTGACCGCAGACGGCAAATCCTATAAAGCCAAGGGCGTATACAGCGATCCCAAGAGCGATATTGCGTTGGTCAAAATCAATGCCAA
Organism: Paenibacillus sp. Y412MC10; assembly: GCF_000024685.1. Lineage (NCBI taxonomy): Bacteria > Bacillati > Bacillota > Bacilli > Caryophanales > Paenibacillaceae > Paenibacillus > Paenibacillus sp. Y412MC10. The sequence goes on along the minus strand of NC_013406.1, from coordinate 6,532,511 downwards.
GTCCCTGAAGCCGGCCAAATTTGCGGCAACAGCGCAGCATGCGCTGGTCGGGGAAACGGTTGTTGCCATTGGCACGCCGATCTCGTTCTCGTTGCGAAACTCGGCCTCGGTGGGCGTGGTAAGCGGGCTAAACCGGAGCGTAGACGGCTCTTATCGCCTGATTCAGACCGATACCGCCATTAACCCGGGCAACAGCGGGGGTCCGCTCGTCAACTTGAATGGCGAGGTCATCGGGATCAACAGCAAGAAGTTCGCCGCCGTCGGCATTGAAAATATGGGCTTCTCCATACCTGCGGAAACGGTCCGCTATGTTGTGGGCCATTTATTGAAATACGGCGAGGTTATTAGAGCCGGACTCGGATTGGAGCTGGAGGAAAGCTGGTCCGCCATCGTGGGTCTCCCTTCGGACGATCCGTTGACCGTTACGAAGGTGTTGTCCGAGCAGGCTAAGCAGGCCGGCATTCAAGAGGATGACGTATTATATGCGATTAACGGCAAGCGCATTTATTCCGTTGTTGATATCAATGAACGGTTAAAGCCTTATATACCTGGTCAGCGGGTTCAGCTGTTAATGCAGCGGGATGGGGATATCGTGAACGTAAAACTGACGCTCAGCCAGGACGGTAACGGAGCTGCTTCGTCAAGCGTTGGGGAGGCCGAGTAAATGGACAAGAGAGAAAGAACGGAAACTAGCCGGCGCTTGCGGCAGGTGACAGCCGGAACCTTATCGGCGCTGATGTTATTTACGACGTTGTCGCTTCCCGTATGGGGAGATGAAGCGGTTGTGCCGGAGAAGCGTATACTGACCGTGCAAAACGGCAGCAGCACAGCTTCGGTCAATGGCACTTCCTACACGATTGCCAAGCCGCAGCTGAAGCATGGCGTATTGATGGTACCGCTGGGCGTATTCAAGAAAGCGTTTGGCAGCGAGATCAGGCTGGAGGGCGAGAACCGGATACGTCTGCTGCAAGGGCCGCATACGGTCGTGCTCGTCATGGACAACAAGACGGCATGGATCGACGGGAAAAAGGTGCAGCTGCCGGTAGAACCGACCATGGTGTCCGGTACGCTGATGGTGCCGCTGCGCCCGGTTGCGGCGGGAATCGGCGCCAAGGTAAGCTCCTCCCAGGGCAAGCTGGCCATCAGCCTCATGGTCACGGATAAGGAAGAGAAGCAGGACGAGGGCGAAATCAACAATACAACCGGGAAGACCCGAATCGGGAACAGCTATTATGAATGGAGTTTGAATTATCCCTCCTGGATGATGGTTGGAAGAGGCACGGACGATGAGAGCGGTTCGGCTTTCAATGATGCTACGGGCCGCTATTACCTGGAGGTGCATGCATCCTCCCACAAGGTGAAGCTGAGTCCAGATGATCTGCTGGAACGGCTCCTGAAGGAAGTGGGCGACTCCGGAGACGTTGTGCTTCACCAAGAGACGGTCACAAGCGCAGCGGTTCCGTATGCCAGAGTGGTCTCCCGCGATGTCGACGGCGTCTTGTGGGAAGGTCGGCAGTACTATGCCAACGACCGCGTCTATGAACTGTATTTTGCCGATGCCGAAGCGGTTCACTATAAAGATATGGACCAACACGCGAGCTTGCTGGGCTCTTTCAGAACGGCCTATCGGGCAGGAGACAAATCGGTAAAAGACGTATCCTCCATCGTGGATGGGTTCCGCGAGGCAGGAAACGAAGAATACGGCATATGGTTCAGCATTCCGGCAGGCTGGGAAATCAACAACAAGGATATGTTATACGGCAGCGAAGGAGAGGGCTATCTGTCCGTCTCGGTGACATCCGCTCCGAAGGGGGCCGATGGTGCCCTCGCCGCTTGGGGGCAGCGCCTTAAAGACTGGCTGGCCGAATCCTTTGTCGAGGAATCGTACGAATACATCGGACTTACGCCTGTGGAGATTTCCGGCGTCAAAGGGCAGATTCAAGAGGTACGCTACAACTTCGGGAATAAATGGATAACGGAATATGAAGTGATGGTCCAGAAGAACGGCTACCGCTATTATCTGGAGTATGCGATACCGGATGGGCAGGAACGGACGGCTTCCAACTGGAAAAAGGTTCTCGAATCGATCGAGATCGATTACGATGTGGTACCGGCGAATTTCGGCCGCATCGGCGAAGAGGGCTACCTGACCGATAAAACCCAGATGAGAAGCAAAAGCTCCGAGACGTACCGTTATCATATCGATATTCCAAGGTACTGGGAGCCGCTGAACGATCAGTTCGAGCAGGGAATCGTGGAGTACGGCTTTGCCGGGGGCGGCTTTGAAATTACCGCCCAAAAGGATACAGCAGCCGAAGTCATCATCAGCAATCTGAAACGGTATTATAACGAGGCCAGCGCAGCTTCGACGGTGAAATTGCTGGGCGTCGATAAGATCACGTTTGCCGGCGTGCCTGCGGTGTCGTTCAAGGTGCATCAGGTGAAGAACGGCGTTGGTTATACGACCGAGGAGATCGTCTTTGAAAGCGGGGATATCGCGTACACGATCATGACCACGCTGAATGATGCCAATGCAACGGAAGTGCAGCAAGCGGCGCTGGCGCGTACGCTCTCCTCGTTTGAGCTCGTGAAATAACCCGCAGAATGGAATTATGAACTCACATCATATGGAATAAAGCGAATGTTTGATAACACCTATAGCTGTCCTGCTGCACTCATGGTGCGGATGGGCAGCTATTTTGGTTTAGGCAGCGGAATGACGGGCCCTCATCCGAATAATGTAGAACATATGTGCCGATCAGGGAGCCTGATATGTTAAAATTAAAAAGTGAGAGCAAATGGATCATTCATGAAACCGGCTTACAGAAGAGGGATAAGCTGATGAAAAAAACGATAGGCATGTTCGCCCACGTGGATGCGGGCAAGACCACGCTGGCGGAGCAGTTGTTATATACGACCCATACGATTCAGGAGCGCGGCCGGGTGGATCACCAGAGCGCATATCTTGATCGTCATGACATTGAAAAAGAACGGGGCATTACCGTATTTGCCGATCAGGCGACCATGCATTTTAACGGTTCCACGTATTATTTAATCGATACGCCGGGTCACGTCGACTTCTCGCCGGAAATGGAGCGGGCCATACAAGTCATGGATGCCGCCGTTGTCGTCATCAGCGCCGTGGAAGGTGTCGAGGGGCATACGGAGACGGTATGGCAGTTACTGCGCAAGCATGGCGTGCCGTCGTTCCTGTTTATCAATAAAATCGACCGGGTAGGCGCAGACGTGCCGCGCGTGCTGGCGGAGATTCGCAGCGAGCTTGCCGAAGACGTCTGTTGGATCACCGAGGAGGATGTGCTGCAGGAAGGCCTGATGCAGTCTTCGCTCATTGAGTTTATTGCGGAGCGGAACGAGAAGCTGCTGGAGCTCTATATGGGAGAGGGATATGAGGCTTCGCGGTGGCTGGATGCGATGACCGCAATGGTGCGGAAGGGGGAGCTGTTTCCGTGCTTCAGCGGATCCGCCCTGCAGAACGTGGGCGTAACCCATTTCATGCATCAGTTGGATCTGCTGACGGTAACGGATTACGATCCCGAGGCGGCATTTGCCGGGAGGGCTTATAAGATTCGCCATGATGAACAGGGCGCCCGGCTGACCTATATCAAGGCCACTGGCGGCACGCTGCAGGTGCGGGATGAAATCACGTATGTCTCCGGAACGGAGACGATCACGGAAAAGGTGACGCATATCCGCTTGATCAATGGGGGACGGGCAACCCCTGTTGACCGTGTGCATGCGGGCGACCTGTTTGCGGTTACCGGCATTTCCGCTGCTGCGGCAGGAGTCGGGATGGGGGATCTTAGCGGCCGGACGGTATACGAGCTGGTGCCGACGCTGAAGTCCAAGGTGCAATTCGAGTCCTCGATTCATCCCAAGGATATGCTGCGCTGCTTCCGGCTGCTGGATGCGGAAGATCCTTCCCTGTCCGTGCAGTGGGACGAGCCGGCACAGGCGATTCATATTCATGTGATGGGCATCATTCAGCTTGAAGTGCTGGAACGAATCGTGTTTGAGCGGTTCGGTTACCGCATTGCGTTCGGCGAGCCGGAGATTTTATATAAAGAGACCATAACGGAGGCTGTTGTGGGAAGCGGCCATTTTGAACCGCTGAAGCATTACGCGGAGGTGCACCTCCGGCTGGAGCCGGGAGAGCGGAACAGCGGAATCTTGTTTGCCAATGCGTGCCATCCGGATATGCTGCCGGTTAATTATCAGCATCTGGTTGCCCAGCATGTTGGCGAGAGGGATCATCATGGGCTGCTTACAGGTTCGCCGGTCACTGATATGAAAATTACCCTGCTGAAGGGACGGGCGCACAACAAGCATACGCATGGCGGCGATTTCAGGGAAGCCACGTATCGCGCTTTGCGACAGGGGCTGGAGAAAACAACCAGTCTGCTGTTGGAGCCATACTATCATTTCAAGGTAAAGGTGGATGCCGAGTTTATCGGACGGTTAATGTCGGATTTGACCCAGGCCAAAGCAAGCTTCGATCCTCCGGAAACGGTCGGAGACAAGGTGACGGTCACGGGATCGGCACCCGTATCCACCATGATGAAATATGGAATGGAATTAGCTGCGTACACCAAAGGAAGAGGTACGATATCGCTGGTATACGGCGGATATGACCGGTGCCATAACGAGGCAGAGGTCATCGAACGCAAAGGATACGACAAGAACGCAGACCCGGAATACAGCTCCTCTTCGATATTCTGCGCCAAGCGCAGCGGTTATGCGGTGCCTTGGGATGAAGCGGATCGCCACATGCATGTGTGATGCGGTGTAATGTGAAAGCGAATAGACGGTTAAGGGGTTAGGCAAGAGGTTCGCGGTTGTAAGGGAGACGATGGATTCAATAAGGTGTGATTGAAAATAGCTGTGGGATTCATGTATGTACATGCTGGTTCATGAAGAGGGTCTTCTCGAAAAGAACCGGGGAGAGGGTTTATTGATATCCGTAATGAATTGCGCACGCGTCATATCAAAACTTAACGCGTGCGCATACGGGAGGCATTTATGAAGATAGGGTGCCTTTTTCTACAGGCTGCCCGCGAGACGGCCGCATCGTCCAATACGTAATGGCGGTCGTAATCAGCATTAAGACGCCTGTCATTAAGAAGACCGAGTGAATGTTAAAGATGCCGCTGATCATGCCGCCCGCGAGCGGCCCGGCCATCCCGCCGATTTGGTTGGCGGTTTGGTTGAGGCTGAACGCGCGCCCGCGGAATTCGCTTGGCGTATGTTTGACCACAAGGCCGTTAAGCGCTGGGAACACGGCACAGAAGAACGCGCCGTAAGCAAAGCGGATGGCCGAGAATGCCCAAATGTTGCTGAACAGGATCTGGGCGAGCGATCCGATTCCGCTGGCGAGCAGGCCGATCAGCAGCACCTTTTGGAACCCGATTTTATCGGCCAGGCGTCCCCAGCGGGCCGCAAACAGGATGCTGGCGATCCCGACGATGGAGAACACAAAGCCGGCAATCATCGAGGTATGCGATGAAGAGCCGCCGATCTGAGCGATATACAGCGGCAGGACGGGCTCGATCGTCATGACGGAGAACTGCGTCAGTACCGTAAGCATGAGCACGGTCATCAGCGCCTTGTTGTGTCCGGCGACCTTAAACGTGTTCATGACGGAGACGCGCTCTTTGCTCGGTACGAATTTCTCTTCTTTGACCCAGAATATGACGAGCAGCGTGGCTGCAAAGCACAGCATCCCTGCCAATCCGAATGCCATCCGGTTGCTGAACAGGGAGGCCAGAGTGCCTCCGATCATTGGACCCATGATGCCGCCGGTTGCGGTGGCCGTGGACATCATGGAGAGGGCGTAGCCGACTTTTTTCTCGGGGGTATTGGTGCCTACGATCGCGATCGCGCCCGGAATAAAGCCGGAGAGAAGGCCTTGCAGCAGGCGGAGAATTAGCACTTGATACTCGTTCGTGACGAATGCCATCAGTACATAGATGACAAAGAGCACCAGGCCCGCGCGGATAATCATCGGTTTGCGTCCATATTTATCGCCGACGGCTCCCCAGAAGGGAGAGGACAAGGCGCCCGCAAAAAAAGCGGAACTGAACAGCAGTCCCGACCACAATTCCGTATGCTTGGTAACGCCGAGCTCAATCAGAAAAAGCGGGAGAAATGGTATGACCATCGAGAAGCTTGATGAAACGATAAATGAGCCGAACCATAGTATCCATAAATTCTTTTTCCAACTTTCCATGTCTTCTTCATCTCCTGATGTGCGATTTGTTGTACTCCTTCGAGCTTCGCCTCCTGTCTTTTTAAATAAGTAATGGTGTATGTATTACATGTATCAGAAATAAGAAAGTGTAAGCTTCATGGGCTTACCAACCTTATTTTTGGAAGAAACGCTTCCTTTACATGTGGATCTTTCACTTGAGTAAGTACGTCGATAAACGTATGACTTTGCGGTCTCGATTGGTGTTCAGTCCATCCGTGCATCGGTTGAGGTCCCAACAAGGCAATCCGGCTGCGGATAAAGCAAAACGCCCCCCCAATTTGGTAAACTGGAATCAACCAGACTACCGCACTAAAGCGAAAGGCGTGCAACTTCATCCTACACCACATGTTTTGGATTGGGAAGAGGCGGGGAATGGGGTTAGAGCGGCCGGCGGCTCATTTGGGAATGAGGCGGAACCGCCGGTTTATCGCATAAATAAAGGGCTTTCAGGATTCCATGAGACGTGGATGCAAGATCGTAAAAATTATTTTTTGGGGAGATCTGATATGAGAGAAACGCTGAAGGATCTATATTCGAATACGTTGTTCCAGCAAGTGACCGACCGGCTGAAGGAGGCTTATCCGGCATTCGATGCGGACCGGTTCATGACGCTGATTCATAATGAAGCCTGGGAGCAGGAGGAGTTCAAGCAGCGCATCCGGCATATTACGCTGGCCTTAACGGACACGCTGCCTGCTTCTTACCCGGAAGCCGCCGGGATCCTGAAGCAGGTGGCTCCGCATTTCAGAGGCGTGGAATACGTATTTTTTCCCGACTATGTCGAGGTGAACGGCATGGATGATCTGGAGACGTCGATGGAAGCTTTGGCGGTATTCACGCATTCTTCCACAGCGGAGTTTGCCGTCCGGCCATTTATCATCCGGGACCAGGATCAGATGCTGGCCCAGATGATGGCATGGGCGCAATCCGATGACGAGCATCTGCGCCGATTGGCGAGCGAAGGCTGCAGACCGCGCCTGCCTTGGGCGCCGCAGCTGCCGGCCCTGATCAAGGATCCGCGCCCGGCGCTGCCGATTCTGGAGCAGCTGAAAGAGGACTCCTCCTTGTATGTTAGAAAAAGCGTCGCCAATCACTTGAACGATATCTCCAAGGATCACCCGGAGCTTGTGCTGGAGATCGCCGCCAAATGGTACGGCCGCCATCCGCTAACGGATTGGATCGTACGGCATGCGCTGCGTTCGCTGCTGCGAAAAGGGGATATCCGGGCACTGGCTATTTTCGGATACGAGGAGCTTGAGAAGCTGGAAGGACTGGAAGTGCGCGAGCTGCGCATCAAACGTTCCGTGATTACGATGGGGGACGATTTGGAGTTCGCTTTTCAGGTAGTCAACGAAACCGGCTATCCGATGGCGCTCCGCATCGATTACGAGATCGATTATATGAAGGCAAGCGGCAAGCTTGCGCCGAAACGCTATAAATGCTCGGACAAGATTTATGCGCCGGGATGCTGGAAGGTCGAGAAGAAGCAATCGTTTAAGCCGATCTCCACCCGCCGTTTCTATTCCGGCGATCACCGCCTTCACATCGTTGTGAACGGCAAGCGGTTGGCGAGCATGGATTTTGTGCTGGAGGGCGCGGAGTAAGAGTAGGGGCGTGGTGCAGGACGATGTACTGTGCTGGCAAACCTGGGGGCAGGTCGTAGGTCGTGCACGGACGAACCTGTGGTGAAGGAATCCTGAACCAGATGACGGTACGGGACGATTCCGATCTAAAGTTTTGTACATCGTGTGCACTGCTCCCTGTGCGCACGGTGCGTGGTCGTTGGGGCATTCTTGGATGGCTGTCGACCGATGAGATGTTAAGAAGGCTCTGACTAAAGGATTCGGAGTTTTGGTAATGCATATCCTTGGTAAAGGAAAGGGGAAGAAACCCTATATGCAAAAGAGAGAGATAACAACACAACCCTGCACGGTGATTATGCGCAAGTAATAGCCGCAGAGGATAATGTAAGGGGCAAGCTTTCCGATGGGAGGGCTTGTTTTTGTTTTTGCACAAAAGCCGAGTGCCATGCGGATTATGGCAACACTATCAAATGTGTGGAAATCAAGTTAGCAGGTAGAAGAGAAGCCGGACTTTTGGTACACTAGATAAGTTGAAAAGCTTTCAAAGTATTTACAAACAATTGATATAGATGTCGGATGCCCTGTTCTATGAACGTAGAGTATGGCTAGCAGGTTTCAATGGAAGAATAGTAGTACACAGCACGCCGGCTTGGACCGGTCTGGGAGGATATAGATGGACACGAAAGCATTACGAAGAGAAGACGTGGAGCTGCTGGCGCCGGCAGGGGATTGGGATTGCATGCGGGCCGCGGTGGCGAACGGGGCGGACGCGATCTTTTTTGGGGTCGAAAAATTCAATGCGCGCGCACGGGCGAACAATTTCCGGATGGACGAGCTGTCCGAAATTATGGCCTTTTTGCACAGTTATGGGGTTAAGGGGTTCCTGACCTTCAATATACTCGTGTTCGAGAACGAGCTGGAGGATGCCAAGGAGCTGATCGATGCCTGCGTGGATGCAGGCGTCGACGCAGTGATCGTGCAGGATCTGGGTCTGGTGAAAATGATTCGCGAGATTTCCCCGGATTTCCCGATCCACGGCTCTACGCAGATGACGATTACTTCGCCGGAGGCCGTTGAGTTTACGAAGCCGTTTAACATGGAACGCGTCGTGCTCGGGCGTGAGAACAATCTGAAGCAAATCCAGAAGATCGGGGAGCAAGCGAAGCTGCCGATGGAGGTATTCGTGCATGGTGCGCTATGCGTATCCTACTCGGGCCAATGCCTGACTTCCGAAATGTGGGGCGGCCGGTCCGCCAACCGCGGAGAGTGCGCGCAGGCTTGCCGTCTGCCGTACGATCTGATCGTGGATGGCGAGCAGAAGCCGATGGGCGACGTTGCCTACTTGCTCTCGCCAAAAGATCTGGCCGCGATCGATCTCATGCCGGAGCTGATTGAAGCGGGCGTCACCTCGTTCAAGATCGAGGGCCGTTTGAAGAGCCCGGAATACGTGGCGAACGTCGTGAGCAAGTACCGGAAGGCGATCGACCGGTATTTTGACGGCGAGGATGCAAGACCGAGCAAGGAAGAGGTGCGTGAGCTGCAGCAGAGCTTCTCCCGCGGCTTCACCCATGGTTTCCTGGATGGAACGAACAATAAAAAGCTGGTTGAAGGCACGTTCCCGAAAAGCCGCGGCGTGTATCTCGGCCGGGTGGAGCAGATTCTGCGCGACGGCGTCGTCTGCAAGCTGGATGCACCGCTGAAGCGTGGGGACGGCATCGTGTTTGATGCCGGGGACCCAACGAAAAAAGAAGAAGGCGGACGCGTCTACGACGTGCGCCGCAAAGGCGTCAAGCTTGAGGGCGAGGCGCAGGAAGGCTGGATCGTCGATATCGTTCCCGGCCGGAGCGACGTGGACCTGCGCAAGCTGCATGTCGGCGACCGGATCTGGAAGACCAACGATCCGGCGCTGGATAAGCGCCTCCGTCAGACGTACGAGACGGAGAAGCCGTACCGGGTATTCCCGGTACATGTGCGTGTCAGCGGCCGTCCCGGACAGCCGCTGTCGACCTGGTGGACCGATGAGCAGAAGGGCACGACGGTCCAGGTGGATTCGGAGCTGGAACTGGAGATCGCCCAGAAGCGGCCGCTCAGCCAGGAGATCCTGGAGGAGCAGCTTGGCCGCCTGGGCGGAACGGTGTTCCAGCTCGAGGCACTCGACGTCGACCTGTACGGCGACGTCATCGTGCCGATTCGCGAGCTCAACAGCATCCGCCGCCGTGCGGTGGAGCTGCTCGCCGGCGAGCGGCCGAAGCCGCCCGTGTACGTGAAACGGGCGGTGTCGGTGTATGGCGATGCGGCTGTGCCCGCAGCGCCCGTGGCCCGCGGTGAGGCGAAGCTCACCGCGCTGTGCCGCAGCCTCCCGCAGGTGGAGGCTGCGCTTGCGGCCGGCGTCGAGATGATCTACGCCGACTTCGAGTTCATCAAGCAGTTCCCGGCAGCGGTGGAAGCCGTGCGTGCAGCCGGCAAGCAGATTGCGCTGGCAACGCCGCGCATTCACATGCCGGGCGAGAACGGCTACCACAACAACATCCTGCGCCTCCAGCCGGACGCCGTGCTGGTGCGCAACACCGGTGCGCTGTATTTCTACCTGCGCCACCGGATGGAGAACCCGGGGGCGAAGCATCCCCGGCTGATCGGCGACTTCTCCCTGAACATTGCCAACCACAAGGCGGTTGACCTGTTCGTCGAAGCCGGATGCGACGCCGTCACGCCTTCCTATGACCTGAACATCCAGCAGATGGTGGATCTTCTCGGGAAGGCCGACACGTCCAAGATGGAGATCGTCATCCATCAGCATCTGCCGATGTTCCATACGGAGCACTGCGTGTACTGTACGTTCCTCAGCGAAGGAACGGACTTCACGAACTGTGGACGTCCTTGTGAAGAGAGCCGCGTATCCTTGCAGGACCGGATCGGCATGTCCCACCCGGTACGGGTCGACGAAGGCTGCCGTAACACCGTGTACAATGCTATCGAGCAATCCGGCGCCGAGTACCTGGCTAACTTCATGGAGCTGGGCGTATCCAGCTACCGCGTAGAGTTTCTCGAGGAAACGCCGGAGCAAGTCCACGAGGTCATCGATCTCTACAACCGCGCCTTGCGCGGCGAGATCAGCGGAACCCAAGTGTGGAAGAAGCTGAAGGCGACCAACCAGCTTGGCGTTACGCGGGGGCAGTTGGTGAAGTAAGGAAGCAGCACGCGTATTGCGTTTTTACCGAGATAATATGAAGGAGTGATGCCAAGTTAGGCATCACTCCTTTTTGCGTCGGAACGCTTCGTTTCAACTCGTTCATGGCGGTGCTTGGATCGATAATGGAATAGAAACCCGACGTTCGGCTCGACGATCCACCCGAAGCCGCGTTTGATCCAGGACGAGGATAGCAGCCAGGTTATGACTGCGCCGAGCAGAATCAGCAGCAGCTTGCCTCCCGTGGACCGGAACGCTTCGAACCAGCCCAGATGCTGCATCGTTTTGACGATGAACCCGTGAAGCAAAAAGACGTACATGGTATTCACCCCACGGTCCGTGAAGGGCGTATCCGACCTCGGAATGAGGGAGAGGACGCATAGTCCCATGATGACGGTGAAGGCGTAGGTGATCATACGGTAGAGGCCTGCATACCACGAGTCCAAGCCAAACTCCAGGTAAGGCATCGCCCCGTAGAACCAGTTAGTTGGCAGGATCGGCGATATGACGTACAGCAAGACAAATCCGGCGGAGAGCAGGATGATCGATAGCAGTTGAAATGGCCGGGCCTTGATAATATCCAGCCATTCCCTTTTGAAAACATATCCGATGAGAAAAAAGGGCAGGAAGTACAGTGTGCGCGAAATGCTTGCATAATAGTCGACATCGATCGAGTACCCGAGCATGATGGACATCGCGAAACAGACGACGAGCGGGTATTTGAGCATCAGCAGGTACGGCAGAAGCATTTTCCACAGCATCATGCTGAACAGGAACCACAGGATCCAATTGGGGTAAAAGTACGTGAAGTCGAACCGATCCAAGCCTTGCATGTAGTAGTCGAACAGGGTATAGAGCGTCTCGAATATGAAATACGGCACGACCAGTCCCGACAGCAGGCCGACGTATTGTTTGGGAGATTGAATGCATTTGGCAAAATAACCGACCGCAAAAATAAACAACGGCATATGAAACGAGTAAATGAACTGATAGATCGCTCCCATCGCTGCTTCGCCGTTAAACGGCTCGATGAGATGCCCCACGACCACCAACAGGATCAGTATGAATTTGAGATTATCGAAATAGGCGTCTCTCTCTTTCATCAGCAACCAGCTCCTTTGGCTTTTTGGTCCATCGAAGTTTCGTACTAGTATATCGGAGGGGTCTTGGTCATTTCCATGGATAAAACTGGATTGGGCTATCTAGAGTTATCGGATTCAGCTTGTGAAAGCTGTGCCGGCAACCGATAAAAGACCGAGGGAGTCATTCTGGGCTGCTCGAAATACGACTTAAGATGGGAGAGATATTTAGCAGTACACAAGCGGCTGATGTCCGGCGGACCGCTAATTACCAAGGAGGATATGGCCGATACGGATTCCAGCTTCTCAATAGCGCCTTCTTCACAGACGTTAGGCATGTCCTGTTCCAATAACCAATTTAACGACTGTAGTAACGTTAAACTTGGCGAAGAGAGGGGCAACGCGGCCAAAGCGGCAAAGTCACGTATCATAAGTCGTCTGATTTTGACAAAAACCGATTTTAATCGAAGGTTGGTCAGACTCATGGTACAATGGCATCAATATATTGGGAGATTTACGGGAATGGAGAAGATAGGATGAACATTCGTAAAGCGATCATACCGGCTGCAGGGCTTGGCACGCGGTTCCTGCCGGCTACGAAAGCGATGCCGAAGGAGATGCTACCCATTGTGGACAAGCCGACCATACAATACATTATCGAAGAAGCGGTCGCTTCCGGTATAGAGGACATTATCATTGTAACGGGTAAGGGGAAGCGGGCGATTGAGGACCATTTTGATTCTTCCTTTGAGCTGGAACATAATTTAGCGGAGAAGGGTAAGTGGGGACTTCTCGAAGAAGTGCGTAAACCCTCCAACATGGCGGATATCCACTATATTCGGCAAAAAGAGCCCAAGGGGCTGGGCCATGCCATTTGGTGCGCACGCAAATTCATCGGGGACGAGCCGTTTGCTGTGCTGCTCGGCGATGACATCGTGGAGTCGGAAGTCCCCTGCCTAAAACAGATGATGAAGGTCTACGACACCTACCAATCTACCATTGTGGGCGTTCAGCCCGTCGATTGGAACGAAGTCGATCGTTACGGGATCGTAGACGGATCTCAGAAATCAGACCGGATCTATGAAACATCGCGACTCGTTGAAAAACCTTCTCGAGATGAGGCACCCTCCAATTTGGCCATTATGGGGCGGTATATTTTGCCGCCGGATATCTTCGATTTGCTGGAGAATCAAGAGGTTGGGAAGAACGGAGAAATCCAGCTGACTGATGCGCTTTCCACCTTAGCTCATCGTAGCCCCATCTACGCGTATCACTTTGACGGGATGCGTCATGATGTCGGCGAGAAGTTAGGCTTTATCGAAACGAGCATTCATTATGCATTGCAGCGGGAAGAGTTAAGGGAGGATTTGCTTGCTTATTTGAGTGGGGTTTTGGCGAAGGTGCAGTAGAGTAATCTAATAAGACATAACATATGAAATAAGGGACAGTTGGGTAGAGGTTTTCTACCACGAACTGTCCCTTTTTAATTAGAATTGTAGATCAGCAAGCTGTTGAACATTTTGCTTCGCATTCGGATCAACTTGAGTTAGTTTCCCCATAAGGGCATCATCGCTTAAGTTTTGCTTTTGCAATGCTGCCAGATACCAACGAACAATTTCTTGTTGGGTTGTTTGCGAGAGATCTTCTTGTATGCCAAGCTTAAGTGCTTCCGCTGCTTGCTCCGGCTGATTCATCATGAAGTACATTTTGCCTGCATGGAGAATCATGTCGGGCGTGTTTTCGAAAGGATTACCTTGGAATTGCCCTTCCGGTAATGTAGCTAAATGCTTAATACCTTCTTGAACTTTAACAAAGGCCTCAGTTGCAAAATTAAAGTACTTCTCTTTTCCGGCAGTATCCCCTTCTCCTAAGGCTTTCATTCCCAGGTCATACCCTTTATTGATGATCTGCTCATACCAATTAATGTCCCATTTAAATTTATAGGCATTATTGATAAGAATTTCATAAGCTTGTTCAGGCTGTTTGTTCATTTCATAACTCTTTACTAATTGATTCAGCATAGATTTGTTATGAGGCTCATCTTCAAGAACTTGATTTAAGAGATTAGTAGATAGTCGGAAAAAGCCTTCATCCTGACTCTGTTGGTAAAGAGATTGATACAATGAGTTTAATAGAAGGACGGATTCCGGGTGGCTAGGTCGAATGCTGAGATCTTTGTCCAGTGGTGCTTTAATCTCTTCAAACGATGTACTGACCTGGACAATTTTTCGAGCCTCCAAACCAGCTTCAGCAGCCTGCACATAACGTATTGAAGTAATTAGTATAATAATAGAGGCAAGGCCTACAACAGCAGAGTAGATATTTCTTGCTGTCGAATCTTGCATATTCCACTTTTTGATTGGTTTGCTATCCATTACGGATGCCATGCCACCGAGTCCAAGGAACACAAGGATTCCCATGAATACATAACTCATGTTAAAGTCCAAAATACTGTGAATCAAAATTGACAGTACTAAGATGAGATATAGGAAATGATTGTTGCGTCCCTCATCATCAGCTCGAATATACCCCCGGACGTATTTATAGAAGACATACGCAATGAATGACATAAATATTAGAAATCCAATAAGACCAACCTCTATTAAGTACTGAAGGAAAAAGTTATGGGCCTGAGTACTTGTATAGGGGTTGTTCTGATACTGCTCATACAGTGAAGCCCAAGCGCCGCCACCAGCACCGATGATAGGGTAGTCTGCCAGCACTTTCATGGCATCCTTGTAGAATGTGAACCGTTCAAGGACACTATGTTGGTTGAAATTAATGTTTTCGAGCCGGACGCTGATATTTTGTGGCAATACATTTTTGAGATTGGTGCCGATGAATAGGAAGATCAGCAAGCCACCCAAAACTAAGGAACTGATGGGAATCCACATGTTGGAGGCCTTTTTAGCGGACCAATTGCTTAATGCTTTCTCCAGTTTTGGAGCAATGAAACTTTGAATGACCCATCCAAGAAGTCCTACAATAGCGGACGTGCCGAGCAAAATGCCCCAGCCCTTAAGGGCGCCACCGCTGTTGAAGGTTTCATTCAGATCCAACCCTAACTCTGTTACCGGTTTGGAAATGATCAGCGAAGCTACACCGGCTATACCACAATAAAGAATCCACAATAATTGTTTAGCCGGCTTCAGGAATAGGAGTAACAGAACAAACACAACAGGTAACAGCACAAGACCGCTCCGAGATAACGTTAGAAGCAACGATACAATAATGGGTACCAGCATGAAGCTATGAAAGGCTTGTCCATACCATTTTCTGGATGTTGTAGCAAAAAAGACTGCTGCGAACAAGAAAGCCATAAGAAAAGCTGCATAAGTATTTGCGTACTGGAATACTGAAGTCAGACGAAGACCATTAGAATCAGTCATTACAGCATGAGTATATGTACCGTTTAACACCGTGTTAGAAAACCATTTTACAATAGCTCCTGCTGTCTTGCCTTGGCCAAACCAATGGAGTAGACCGAAACCAACAATAAGATATGCGATAGCCATGATGGTACTTTGAATGATTCGGTTTCCTAACTTGTCACGAAGTACGTACAATCCAATGATGAACATCATGGCATAAATGCAATTTATGACGACCATATTCATGGCAAGACTATGAGAAACTGCACTGATGAGTGAGAGAATGTAAGTTAGAGGTAGTAAAAGCACACCCACAGCAAGCCAATCTCTTTCATCCTTGAGTTGGATGCTTTTATAGTACTGTGCAATCCAAAGGAATAATAATAGTGTTGCTAGTATAGCAGCCCAAAAAATCGGTTTTTCAAATTGTAACTCTTGACCGTTAAATAGAGCCGTTTGAAAAGGCGTCCAAAACAGAAACAAGATAATTCCTGATATTAACACCCAAAACAAAGCTGGTCTCTTTCCTTCTATCCTCGACTCAGCGGCTTTTTTACCGTATACTGGATTCGACAACGTAATTAGCTCCTTTTCTTGTAGATACGACAATATTTTAGCATAATAATTATTCTAATACACATTTAACAGATTTAATTTATGGAGGAATCATGAGAAATCCTATCACTTATTTTATGGATAAGAAAGATTTAATAATGGAACTAACTAAACGAGATTTATTGCTTAGATATAAAGGATCCTATCTCGGAGTGGTGTGGTCTATTTTGAACCCTTTATTTATGTTAGTCATTTATACCTATTTCTTCAGCTTTGTTCTCCAGTCTCGTTGGGGGCAACAAGGAACGAGTACACTTGACTTTGCACTAATATTATTCTGCGGTATTTCTACGTTTAATTTTTTTTCTGAGATTGTCACCAAGTCTCCTTCTTTGATCTTAAGTAATGTGAATTATGTAAAAAAGGTAGTTTTCCCTTTAGAGGTACTCCCAGTCGTCTCTCTTTTTTCTGCATTTGTTCAACTAATAATTAGCTTAGTTATTCTTATGATTGGAAATTTAATCATAAATGGGGTAATTTATTGGACTGTTGTCTTCCTGCCGCTTGTCCTTTTACCTCTTGTGTTGCTATCGTTGGGCATTGCTTGGTTTCTTTCTTCTGTAGGTGTCTTTTTTAGAGATATTCAACATATTTTAGTGGTCGTAGTCCAAGCACTTATGTTTCTGAGTCCAATATTCTATCCTATCAGTATAATTCCTGAAACATTAAGGCCGATTTATTACATTAATCCTATAGGTTATGTTGTCGAAGATATGCGTAATATCTTAATTTGGGGATCTACTCCTAATTGGACATGGTGCTTAGTGGGGACATTGGTAGGTCTGATTATATTTATGTTGGGTATTGCTTGGTTTAGAAAAACTAAAGGAGCGTTTGCAGATGTTCTTTGATAACGCAATTGAACTTTCAAATATAAACAAATGTTATAGAATTTATAATAGGCCACAAGATCGGATTATCCAGAGTTTCTCGAAAAACAAAAAAAAATATGATGAATTCTGGGCGCTGAGAGATGTGTCTTTCAAGGTAAAGAGAGGCACCACTATAGGTATAATCGGTAAGAATGGTTCGGGAAAAAGCACAATACTCCAAATTATAGCAGGAACACTTAACCCAACATCCGGAGAAAAAACGATAAACGGTAGAATAGCTGCTTTACTAGAACTGGGGAGTGGCTTTAATCCGGAATTTACAGGAAGAGATAATGTTATTATGCAAGGTACAATTATGGGATTAACAAAAAAACAAATCCTTGATCAAATGGAATCAATCGAAAAATTTGCAGGGATAGGTGAATTCATTGAACAACCAATTAAAACTTACTCATCAGGAATGTTGGTTAGGTTGGCTTTTGCCTGTGCAGTGCATGTAGACCCTGACATTTTAATTGTTGATGAGGCATTAGCTGTAGGCGATATGCAATTTCAACTAAAATGTATTGAGAAAATGAAATCATTTAAAGAACAGGGGAAAACGATACTGTTTGTTAGTCATGATTCATATTCGATTAGGAATTTTTGTGATGAGGTAATTTGGATGATGGATGGTCAAGTTCATGCGCGAGGTGATGTGAATACTGTAATTGAACAGTATGAAGACTTCGTAAAATATGGACTTGAAAAAGTAGAAGAGTCTAATGAAAAAGTAGAAGCAATTGAAAGGAAAGAGCATCTTTCCATCGATCAAGTTGTTTTTCTTGATAAGACAGGTACAGTTAACTCGAAGTTTAAAATGGGTGGGAATATATTTGTTGAAGTAACATACACAATCCACAAACCAATTGATGGTCTTGTAGGCGGTGTTGCAATTTTCGATAATCAGGGCACTTACATTTGCGGACTAAACACTAAGATTGATGAAAAAGCTTTAGAAGGAAGTTGTGGAACCTATAAATTAATTCTTGAGTATAAGGAATTAAACTTGTTACCGGGTACGTACCTAGTTGATGTAGGCTTTTTTGAGAGTTCAGCTCTTATTAGATATGACTATAAAAGTCGTGTGAATTCATTTTGGGTTGAACATCCGGAGTATGTTGCGGAAGGTTTAGTTTTGCTAGATCATAATTGGCAAAGTAAGGTGGTAGCAATCAGCAATGAAGTATAAATATAACATTGATATGTCGAGTGACAATTCTCTTTCATTAATATTGAGACAAGTTAAGCCTGGATCACGTATTCTAGAGTTTGGACCTGCACTTGGATATATGACCCAGTATCTCAAAGAGGAACTTGGATGCATCGTATATTGTGTGGAGATAGATCCTGATGCAGCTTCTATCGCTTCTCAGTTTTGCGATAAAATGATTGTGGCAGATTTGGATGAACTAGAACATTGGGGTTCTCAGTTAGGAGAACAGCAATTTGACTTTCTTATATTTGCGGATGTGCTAGAACATTTAAGGGATCCATGGAATGTATTGACATACTCCAAAAAATTTCTTGATGAAGAGGGGAAGGTCTTAACATCTATTCCCAATATAGGACATAATGCTGTAATCATGAAACTGCTCCTTGGTGAATTTGATTATACCAATTTAGGGCTGTTAGATAACACCCATATCCGTTTTTTTACAAGAAAAAGCGTACACAGCCTTATGGAACGTGCGGGATTAGAGATTGTTGATTCTTACGAGTCAGTTCTAAAACCTGAAGAAACAGAGTTAAGGCAACGATATAGTGATTTTCCTATTAGTTTGCAAAAATATCTTCAAAGGAAATCTGATAGCGATGTGTATCAATTTATTAACGTATCCAGGAAAAAGATTGTCAATTCCAAGGAAGTAAATAATTATGTGAACGAAGTAAATCCGTACCATCAAGCATCGCTGAAATTTACACCCGATTTTCAAGGCGAAACAGAAGTAGTATCTTTGCCTAGTAATGGTGGCTATACCGAATTTAGTTTTACTCTCTCGGGATCAGAAACAGATCAATTGAGTATCCTTATAGAGTGCATTGCACCGGCGTTTTTAGAAATAACTAAGCTTGAATTACTGGATGAGAACGATAATCCTATATTAAATTGGATGAGTCCAGCTAATACAGACTTATTACTTAAATTTAGCGAAGGTACAATTAAGCTGCCAAGTATGCAAACACAGAGATTTCTGATTATGGATGAGTCTACCCAGTTCATTTGTGATTTTCTAGATATTAAAATGATAAAGGGTATATTTAAAATCACACTTTGTTTGTCTGAAGATATTCCAACATCAATTGCCGGGGAAGTAAACTGCATTATGGAAGAGGTTGCATCGCAGAAGAGTGAAATTACATCGTTAAAAGAAATACATCAAAATGAAATCGCCTCGTTAAAAGAAACACATCAACTTAAGGAAAAAGAGTTAAGTGAGATAATCGTCCGAAATAGAAGTCTAATTAATGAATTAACTGTCACAAAGGAAGTCTTGCTGAATGAAAAAAATGAACTAGCGGAAAAAGTGAACGAAGTCGAAGAAGTTAATGAAATTTTGGTTGAAGCTAATCGGGAAGGGAATATATTAGTCAATCAACTATTGAACTCCACGTCTTGGAAGTTCACCAAACCTTTAAGAGTAATTAATGAATATAATAAAGCTCTTTATAGAAAGTCGAATAGTGCAATTAAAAGTATCATAAAACCAGTGATAGTAAAAGCAGAGAATTCAAAAACAATAAGAAAGGCTCATGGGAAATTTTTCAACGTCATGAGAAGAACACCTGAACCATTTAGATCACAATTTAAGAAAACATATTATAAAATGCTCTCCCTTAAAACAAAAATAAAATATAAACCTGAGGCAAATTTAGTTACACAAGTTAATACAAGTGAAAAAAATGAGTATCCTTTAGTATCAATTATTATTCCCGTCTATAATAATGTCGAATACTTAGCTTCTTGCATTGACTCAGCAATCAATCAAACGTATCGACATATTGAAGTTGTTATTGTGGATGATTGCTCACCAGATCCAAAAGTAAGCTCGATATTAAACACCTACAAAAATAATAAGAAGGTTAGATTATTTAAGAATGAATATAATCAAGGCATTTCAAAGACACAAAATATCTGTATGGCAAAATCAGAAGGGAGCATTATAGCTTTTTTGGACTGTGATGATATTTTGGAGTTGAATGCTATCGAGAAGTGCTTAGAGTATTGGGAACCTGGAACTAAATATTCCTTCACAAATAGAATTCATATTAATGAGGATTCGGAGGAAATTGGAAGGTTTTCTTGTGACCACTTACCGAAAGATAATATATTCGAAGATCATTTGGATGTTAGAATGTATGCGTCACACTTCAAAATGATTAGTAGGGATGTGTTTCTAAAAGTAGGGGTTTTTAATTCGGAATATGATGGTGCACAAGATTATGACATGGTACTGAGAGTAGCGTTTCATTATCCGAACTCCGCATTTGTTCATGTACCAGAATTCCTATATAAACATCGTATCCATACCAATCAAAAATCAATAAAATCTAACGATAAGCAGAAAAATATGTCTATCGTCATCTCCGATCAAGCAAAACTGCGTCGGTCAATTAGAGATGGTGTTTTTCATAAATTAATATCATTTATAATAATCTCTTTTGGTAAAGAAGATCAGACTTTACAATGTATCCAATCTATTAAGAATACAGTCAAGATTCCACATGAGATTATTCTATTCGAAAATGGCTCTTCCGAATCATGCGTTTCATTTATAAAAGAACATATCGAGGGCATACCGGGCGTAAAAGTTATATACAATTCATCAAATTTAGGCCCAGCTGGCGGAAGAAAAGAAGCGATGAAATATGCAACACCAAATTCATACTATATCTCCCTTGATAACGACATAGAAGTTACTGAAGGTTGGCTTGAGGAATTGTTAGTTCGTGCTGAAGAATCAGATGATATAGGCTCGGTAACTTGTAGAGTGACATTTCCAAGTGATGTACTACAATTTACAGGCGGATATGAAGAAATATCAGGAAATAGAGTTCAATTCAAGTTGTACAATATTAACAAATCAGTGTATGACCTCTCAACATTAGAGAGATATGATACAGATTGGAATCCGGTAGGGGCAACATTGTTCAAGGGGTGGTTCCCAGAGGTTGAAGGTTACCCAAATGTCTATGAAGATTCTGCAATTTCATACTTATTGCGGAATTCAGGGAAGCGACTTGTTAATTCTCCAAACTCCCTATTAATTCATCATCATATAATGTTTGACGAGGAGAGGAATAAAAAGGAACAAGAGTATATCCGATTTAGATATAATCCTCAATTAATGTTGAGATCATTGGCGCAATTTTATTTTGATTATAAATTAATCATTGATGATGATTATATTTATTCTAGCAACAATATTGATATCAGTAAATTATCCGATCAAGAAGTAATTGAAACTTTTGAAAAACTTGAGATATTAATAACTCAATAAAGTGGCAAATTGTATTAATTGCTTTGATTAGTTAAATCGAGCAAAGTCATTCCGCTTTTTATTTTTAATTGAAACGAGAGATAAAACTTGAGAAAATTTATTACCCATGTAAAAGAAAAGTCTGTGCTTTATAGTTTTACCTTCATGGTACTAATTTTACTATTAACTTATTTTCAGATATTAACGGGTAAGTTGTGGCTGAAGTGGGATGTGTACGATGCTGCATTCCCATTATCAGTTGCAATTTCTGATGCGTTAATCAAGGGTGAGTTACCACTTTGGGAGCCATTTTCTTTTAGAGGTGTTCCATTATCTCATTTAATAGGGGTATCAGTCTGGTCTCCATTGACTATTATTCTAGGTTTATTTGGATTTACTCAGTATTTAATGCAAATACAATATTTAATATTGATTCTGCTAGCTGCTATTTTTATGTATATATCCATATATCATTCATTTAAAAATCCCTGGATAGCTATGGTGGCTGGTGTCGCATATGCAACTTGTGGCCAGTTTGTAAGTAATGCAGAGCATTTAACGTTTTTGTTTCCTATGGTTGTATTCCCACTACTACATTTTGCTTACAAAAGATGGGTAAAAGAGTATAAATATAGATGGAGCATCTTAATAGGTGTTTGTTTTGGAATGTTGATTTTGAATAATTACCCACCTTTCTTATTTATTAGTGCTGTTTTTATACTATTTGAATACTTATTTGAAATCAGAGTTTTCTTTAAGAGTGATAATAAGCGAACTGTTTTATTTGAACACACTAAACATCTCCTAGTTGCTCTAACAATTTCATGTTTAACCGGTTTCGTAAGTATTACTACAACTTTAGAGATAATTTCTCAGATAACAAGAGGTGAATTATCTTGGGAACTGGCAACAGACTCCTCATTAAATCATTGGTATTGGTTTGGATTAATAACCCCAATGCTAACACAGGTTATTCACTCTTCAAGATTAGATATTGATTTATCTATGAATAATGTCTATATCGCATTGCCGATTATATTGCTTGCACTAGCAAGGGTTCCAAAAAGAAAAAAAGAGATCGCTATGGTTGTAATTATACTTATTGCAGTATTAACGGTTATGGGTAAATATGGGTTTATTTACAGGGTGTTCTATGAAACTATTCCTAGCATAGACTCTTTTAAGTTCCCAGCAGGGTTCCGTTTTATTTTCTTTTACTACGTAACTTTCTATGCAAGTTATAATTTGCATAAATTTGTAGAGGGAAATAATCCAGAGTTTTTAAAGCGGCTAAGGACACTTATTAAGTGGGTAGCCATTATGGTCAGCTTTACTTTAGGTTCTTTGGTGATTATTAGCGTTTTTAAGATTAACACCGTAAATATCCCAAGGTACTCTGTAATGGAGTTAATAGGAAGTCTGTTAGTTTTATTAATTCTATTCAATTTTTTATCAACAAATAGAAGAACAAATTTGCTGCTTTTCTGTTCAAGTATAATCATCTTTAGTTTTTTAGGGGTGTTACGGAATGCAGAATTTACAATCGGTACTCCTGTACGTCCTCTATCATTCCAACAAGAAGTAAATTCCAAATATAATACTGATGCACTCAATATTAAAAATATTTTTACAGAGCCTGATGTAAATGTTTTAGGTTATGGGATATTTAAAAGTGAATTTCAAACCGGAGGTTACATTGGGAGTTTTGAGTTAAACAAATTCAAGGAGGCTTACGAAGCAGGTAAAGAGCCTGAGCCAGGTGATCCGTTGTTATTTGCTGTTAATGAAGGTAGTGTTTCAACTAAAACTGATGGCATATTAACGGTAAATAGTGGAGGGGCATTAGTACCTGAACTCATTAAATATTCTCCGAATAAATTTAGTGTTGAAATAGAATTGGATAAACCAAGTTATGTCATATTGGAACAATCAATTTTCAAAGGGTGGACGGCCTATGTAAATAATAGACAAACTCCTATTTATGAAATTGATGGTGGCGTAATGGGAATTAAGGTTGATTCCGGAGTAAATATTATTGTATTTGAGTTTAAACCAAGATTAACAATTATAGCCGCATGGGTAACTTTCCTAACATGGATATTGTTGGCCATCTTTGGTAGTGTGCTTTTTATAAAAAAAAGAAGTAGAAAGGAAGGAGGAATACGTGAATATTATGGAAAAAAGAAGTAGTGAGCTAATAAATATTAATGAACTGGGCGATCGTAGAGGGCTTTTAACCGTAATCGAGGAGCATAAAACAATTCCCTTTGAGATAAAGCGAGTTTTCTATATCTATGGAACTTTACCTGAAGTCCGTAGGGGTTATCATGCTCACTATAAGACAAGACAAGCTCTAATATGTGTATCTGGTAGTTGTAGGGTTCATTTAGATAATGTAAAAAGAAAAACGGATGTTTTGTTGGATTCCCCAACTAAAGTCCTGATTTTAGAACCAAATGATTGGCATGAGATGTATGATTTTTCTCCAGACAGTGTATTACTTGTACTTTCATCGCATCTATATGATCCTGAAGATTATATTCGTGATTACAATAAGTTTATTGAGGTGTACGGAGCATGAGCAACTTTTTCACACACCCACAGGCTATAGTTGAGACTTCAAATATTGGAGAGAACACTAGGGTATGGGCGTTTGCTCATGTGCTCCCTGGGGCGGTTATTGGATCTAATTGTAATATTAATGATCATACATTTATCGAGAACGATGTTGTTATTGGTAACAATGTTACAGTTAAATCGGGTGTTTATATTTGGGATGGTCTAAGGATAAAAGATAATGTGTTTATTGGACCGAACGTAACCTTTACCAATGATTTAAGACCAAGATCGAAACAATATCCATTGGAATTTTTGAAGACTAGTGTCGATGAATGGGCTTCGATTGGTGCTAATTCCACAATTATTGCTGGTGTTTCTATTGGCAGTTATGCGATGATTGGAGCAGGCTCATTGGTTTCGAAGGATATCCCTAATAACACCCTCTGGTATGGGAATCCAGCCAGATTTAAAGCATATATCTGTAACTGCGGTGAAAAACTAAATGATCGTTTGGAATGTGTATCATGTGACAAAAAATACCAATTCACCGATGATAAGACTTTACAGGAAAAGGTGAGTAAATGATTCCGTTTCTTGATTTGAAAAAAATTAACCTAAGGCATGAAGAAGCAATTATTGAGGGAATGAGAAAGGTGCTACATTCCGGATGGTACATTCTCGGTAAAGAAGTAGAGCAATTCGAATATGAATTTGCAGAGTATTGTGGAACAGAATATGCTTTAGGAGTCGCAAATGGATTAGATGCACTTGAGTTAATCATAAGAGCATATAATATTGGAGAAGGCGATGAAGTTATAGTACCTTCAAATACGTATATTGCGACCATACTATCTATTTCAGCAAATGGGGCAACCCCTATTCTAGTAGAACCCGACCTTCTAACGTATAATATAGATCCCAAAAAAATAGAGGCGAGTATTACACATAGAACGAAGGCTATATTAGTTGTTCATTTATATGGTCAGACATGTAATATGGATCCAATTACTATGATTGCAGAAAAATACAACTTAAAAATTATTGAGGACTGCGCTCAATCCCACGGAGCCATCTATAAAAATAAAAGAGTGGGGAATCTAGGGGATGCGGCAGCCTTTAGTTTTTACCCAGGCAAGAATTTGGGTGCTCTTGGTGATGCTGGAGCTATCACCACTAATGATGCTACTTTATATAACAATTTAAAAGCTTTGAGAAATTATGGTTCACACAAAAAGTATGAAAATATATATAAAGGTTACAATAGTAGACTTGATGAATTTCAGGCCCCAATATTACGTGAGAAACTTAAATTCCTTGATTCCGACAATGAATACAGAGCTGGAATTGCTCAATATTATCTAGAAAATATCAAAAATGAAGATATAATTCTCCCTGTTATTGAAAATGGCGATCCATCACATGTATGGCATGTGTTTGTTATAAGAACACTTTATCGTAACGAGTTTATTGAGCATATGCTTGATAATGGTGTGCAAACAATGATCCATTATCCGATTCCTCCTCATAAGCAGGAGGCCTATAAAGAATGGAACGATAGAAGTTATCCGATATCAGAAAAGATACATTCGGAAGTAGTTAGCCTCCCTATTAGTCCTGTTATGGATCATACCGACGTTTTGCGTGTTGTGGAGGTAGTAAATGAATTCAGAACGTGTTAAGTTTTCAATTGTCGTCCCTATTTATTTTAATGAGCCGAACATTCCTCACACTATTCCGAGATTGCAGCGTTTAGAGCAAGTAATACCTAACTGTGACTTTGAGTATGTATTTGTTGACGATGGATCTAAGGATAAATCTTTACAGCTTCTAATTGAAGCACGGGAAAAAGATCAAAGAATTAAAGTAATAAAATTAAGTAAAAATTTTGGGTCCATGTCAGCGATTCAAGCAGGTTTGAAGTATGCGACCGGTGATTGCGTAGGTATTATTGCTGCTGATTTACAAGACCCTCCAGAGCTATTTGAGAAAATGCTAGAGTATTGGAAATCGGGTAAAAAAGTTGTACTCGGAACTAGGTCTGACCGTGAAGAGTCAATATCACAAAAAATATTTTCCAATACTTATTACTATTTATTGAGGAAATTTGCTCTAAAAGGATACCCGGAAGGTGGTTTTGACTTTTTATTGGTCGACCGCCAGGTTGTTAATGAAATCCTAGAAATCCGGGAGAAGAACACAAACATCATGAGTCTTATTTATTGGTTGGGCCATGAAAGAGAGTATATTCCTTACGTTAGACAGGAACGTAAGTTAGGAAAGTCCCGATGGACACTTTCAAAGAAGATTAAATTGTTTATCGATTCGTTTGTTAGTTTTTCATATACTCCTATTAGATTCATGTCATTGATTGGAGTTTTGACTGCGGTTTTGAGTTTTATTTATGGTGTATTTGTTGTTGTAAGTACTTTATTCGGGATCATAGAGCTTCAAGGTTGGACTACCATTATATCTCTTATTACCTTTTTGCTTGGTATCATTATGATTATGCTCGGAATAATAGGAGAATACCTTTGGAGGATTCTAGATGAAAGTAGAGACAGGCCATCCTATGTGGTTGACGAAACTTTTGAATAAAGAGTTTTTAAAGTTTATTGTCAGTGGCGCAGTTAATACAGTAGTTACATATTTGCTGTATTTACTTCTATATTTGTTTATGAACTACTCTTTTTCGTATACAATTTCATATGTTATCGGTATATTTTTATCTTATTATTTAAATACCATTTTTGTGTTTAAGGAGAAACTGAAACTCAAGAAATTCATAAAGTTTCCTGTTGTGTACTTAATTCAATATTTAATTAATATGGCCTTGATGTTTGTGTTAGTTGAACAATTACATGTTTCACCCGTTGTTGTTCCAATACTTATCATAGTTTGCACTATTCCGATTACTTTCTTAATCTCAAAGATTATTATTAAAGGAAAATGAAAGGGCGTTTTTAGGATGAAAGGCATAATACTAGCAGGTGGGACAGGCTCCAGGTTGTATCCATTAACTAAAGTAACAAATAAGCATTTGCTCCCGGTTGGGAAATACCCCATGATTTTCCATGCCATTCATAAGTTGAAAGAAGCAAAGATTACGGATATTTTAGTTGTTACAGGTAAAGATCATATGGGAGATGTAGTTAACCTTCTAGGAAGCGGGCGTGATATGGGGGTTAGCTTTACATATAAAGTTCAGGATGAAGCAGGGGGGATTGCCCAGGCTTTAGATTTAGCTGAGCAGTTTGTAGGTGACGATAAGATGCTTGTTATATTAGGAGACAATGTGTTTGGGGACAATATTTCGCCATTTGTTGAAAAGTTCATTGAACAAGATCATGGGGCTAAATTGTTACTTCAAAGAGTTGAAGACCCTCAACGTTTCGGAGTTGCGGAATTAGCTGGAGATAAAATTATCTCCATTGAGGAAAAGCCTAGTGAGCCTAAAAGCAATTATGCCGTTACAGGAATTTATATGTTTGATCATCATGTATTTGATATCGTCAAAACGTTAAAGCCATCTAACCGCGGGGAATTGGAAATAACAGACGTGAATAATGCATATATTAAAAAAGGGCAGCTCACCTTTGATATCCTTGAAGGATGGTGGACAGATGCGGGAACCCACGCTTCCTTGTCTCGAGCTAATGAGTTAGCAAAGGATCTTACATTCGGAGAGGAAATGGGGAAATTAAAATTGTAAGGAGAACGATAGAATGAAAGTTACTCCACTGAAGTTACTAGGTGCTTCACTTATTGAACCTATTGTGCATAATGATAACCGTGGTTTTTTTATGGAAAGTTATAACCAGCATTTGTTTGAACAAAATCAACTAGACTGCTCTTTTATACAGGATAATCAGTCTCTGTCTAAAGATGCTGGAGTTGTAAGAGGTCTTCATTATCAATTAAATCCTAAAGCGCAGACGAAATTGATTCGAGTACTTTCAGGAGCCATTTATGATGTAATTGTAGATATTAGGAAAAACTCAGCAACTTATGGACAATGGATAGGTGTAATTTTGAGCGAACATAATCATCGTCAACTTCTGGTTCCTAAGGGTTTTGCACATGGGTTTTGTACGTTAGTTCCCGATACTGAAGTTTTATATAAAGTAGACGACTATTATTCTCCTGAACATGACAGAGGAATTCTTTGGAATGATCCAGAATTGGCGATTGACTGGCCAATGTCAAACCCGATATTATCTGAAAAAGACCAAAATCATCCTTTATTAAAGAATGCAGAGCTTAACTTCGAATAGGAGGATCACCAAGCGTGAAACTACTTGTTACTGGCGGCGCCGGATTTATAGGAAGCAATTTTGTTATATACATGTTACAACAATACCCCAAATATGAGATCGTCAACATGGATGCCTTAACTTATGCAGGGAATTTAGAGAACCTCAAATCCGTTGAAAATAACGCTAACTATACGTTTATTAATGCGGACATCGCGAATAAAGAAGCGGTTGAACAAATTTTTGAACAGCATCAGATTGAAGTTGTGGTTAACTTTGCTGCTGAGTCTCATGTGGACCGAAGCATTTTAGAGCCGGAAGTATTTGTGAACACTAATGTGCTTGGAACTCAGGTTTTGTTGGATGCGGCCAAGAAACATAACGTAACGAAGTTTGTACAAGTATCAACCGATGAGGTTTATGGGTCACTGGGTGAAACGGGACTTTTTACTGAGGAGACGCCTCTAGCTCCTAACAGCCCGTATTCCGCTAGTAAAGCAGGAGGAGATCTGCTGGTTAGAGCTTATCACGAGACCTTTGGACTCCCGGTCAATATTACCCGCTGTTCTAACAACTACGGCCCTCTTCAATTTCCAGAGAAGCTAATCCCGCTTATGATCTCCCGTGCGCTTAATGATGAAGCGCTACCTGTCTACGGCGATGGGTTGAATATCCGGGATTGGTTGTACGTTGAAGATCATTGTAGTGCTATTGACTTGGTTATTCACAAAGGCGTTAGCGGTGAGGTGTATAACATCGGTGGGAATAATGAACGCACCAATGTTCATATCGTTCAAAAGATACTTCAGGAGCTCGGGAAGCCGGAGTCTCTGATTTCTTATGTAGATGATCGCCCAGGACATGATCGTCGTTATGGAATTGATCCAACGAAAATAATGAATGAACTTGGTTGGAAACCGAAACATAATTTCGAAACGGGTATCAAAGAAACGATTCAGTGGTATCTGGATAACAAAGAATGGTGGCAACGTATTCAGTCAGGTGTTTACAGGGAATATGTAACTAAGCAATACGGAAAGCGTTTGGGTGGTCATTCATGAAGGTGCTTGTAACCGGGGCGCAAGGACAGCTTGGGAAGGATGTAGTAAGTATTTTTAAAGGCTCCAAACATGATGTACTCGGGTGCGGTAGAAATGAACTGGATATTAATAATCTTGAACAGTGTCACAAAATAATTAAGGAATACCAACCGGATTGTATTATTCATTGTGCTGCCTATACTGCAGTCGATGCAGCTGAGTCGGACAGTGACCAAGCCTATCAAATTAATGCAATCGGAACTCGAAACCTTGCCATAGCTGCAGAATCAGTTGGCTCCAAGCTGATTTATATTAGTAGCGATTATGTATTTAATGGTCGAAGTGATTATCCTTATGTGGAATATGATCGAACCGATCCTCAAAGTGTGTACGGGAAGTCCAAGCTCGCAGGTGAAATCCTCACTCAAACACTTTGCTCGAAATGGTTTATTGTTCGAACCTCGTGGGCTTTTGGCTTAAATGGAAACAACTTTGTGAAAACCATGCTACGTCTGGGTCAAGAAAGAACGTCATTGCAGGTTGTTAATGATCAGAAGGGATCGCCTACTTTTACAATTGATCTCGCTTCATTCTTGCTAGAGCTTGCCGATACAGAGAAGTATGGAGTTTACCATGCTTCTAATCAAGGTGAATGCACATGGTATGAGTTTACACAGGCAATTTTTCAAGAGGCCCGTAAAGAACTTGGTTTGCCTATAAAAGCCGAACTTTCGCCATGTACAACTGATCAGTTCCCTCGTGCTGCTCCAAGACCAGCGAACTCTGTACTGGAGCATATGTCCATTCGAACGAATGGATTTGCTGACTTACCTCACTGGCAAGATGCCTTGAAACGATTTATTGCGAAAATGAAGGATGACCCTAAACTATACTGAAATCGAGCACAAGAAGAACGTCAAGGAGTCTGGTCATAAGATCGGACTTCTTTTATTTAAACTTATTGATATTCCTTATTTCCCTACGAACTATGCTATAATGTCGATAGATTACTATATTTGTCAGGAGACGTTATGCAATGGATTTAAGCATTTTAATCGTGAACTACAATACCTGTCAGCTGACGGTGGATTGTTTGCGATCCGTGTTTGCATCGGAGACGGAATATACATATGAAGTGATTCTGATAGATAACAACTCGAAGGACGAGTCCGTTCAGACCATCCGAGAGTTATTTCCGCAGGTTAAGCTAATCGAGAACACGGAGAATACCGGCTTTGCCAAAGCCAACAATCAGGGGATGGAAGTGGCGGAAGGTCGCTATATGCTACTGCTAAATTCCGACACGATTATCCAGCAGGATACGATCCAGACGATGGTCGCTTTTATGGACTACAATCCGATCATAGGCGCTTCCGGCTGCAAAATCGTCCTCCCGGACGGCTCGCTGGATAAGGCCTGCAAAAGAGGGTTCCCGACGCCTTCGGCGTCCTTCTATTATGCTTTTGGGCTCAGCAAGCTGTTCCCGAACAAGCCGGAGTTTAACCAGTATCAGCTGGGGTATTTGAATCCGGACGTAGAGTATCCGGTGGATTGTTTGGTCGGTGCGTTTATGCTGGTACGCCGCGAGACGATTGAGCAGGTGGGCGGGCTGGACGAGACCTTTTTTATGTACGGGGAGGATATCGACTGGTGTTATCGCATCAAGCAAGCGGGATGGGGCATTCACTATTATCCTCGTACGACGATCATCCATTATAAAGGCGGCAGCGCCCGGCGCCGGCCGTTCAAGATCATTTATGAGTTCCATCGGGCGATGATTCTTTTCCATCGGAAGCATTACCGGCAGAAATACAACATATTCGTTAATGGAGCCGTGTATGCGGGCGTTGGTCTGAAATTGCTCCTGTCCCTGCTCACGAACCGGCTTAAGCCCATTCGTCCAGCAACGATAACGCAATCTTCAGGTGGAGTGGAGGTGAAATCATGATCCGCCAAAATCAGGGCTTTCTGACCAAATTGTATATGTTGACCGATTTTGCCTTTATCCAGTTGGCTTTTCTGCTCGCATGGTGGGTGAAATTCGAGAGTGGCTGGTTTCCCTATGAAGAGCCGCTACCTCTCGAAACCTATGCTTTGTGGAGTCTGGTGTACGGAGCGGTTGCGGTGGTTGTCGGCATCATGATTACATTGTACTCGCCGAAGCGGAAAAAGCGTTTTGCCGACGAGTTCATGAAGATCTTCCAGATGCATTTCATCGGGATGTTCATTCTCCTCAGTATTATGTTTTTTGTTAAAGAGGTGGATATCTCCCGTTGGTATCTCGCCATCTACATGATTTTCAATGTAGCCTTCATTATCCTATACCGTTATTTCCTCAAGAAATCCCTCAAGCATTTTCGGGAAAAAGGCTACAACCGCCAATTCGTGCTCATCGTGGGTGCAGGGTCGCTGGGCAAGCGTTTCTTCAAAAACCTGAAGCAATACCCGGAGCTGGGGTATGAAGTCATCGGTTTCCTGGATGATTACCAGCAGTGGGATGACATCGAGGCGAGACGGCTTAAACCCATTTTGGGCTCGGTTGGCGATCTACATAAGGTGCTAAACGAAAAGCTTGTCGATGAGGTCGTACTGGCACTTCCTCTAAATGCGCACCACAAATATCCGGAGATCATTGCTGCTTGTGAAAAAGCCGGTGTCCGAACGCTAATTATCCCGGACTTTTTCGATTATCTCCCGGCACGGCCGGTGTTTGATAACTTTGCGGGTATGCCGATGATCAACGTGCGCGATATCCCGCTGGATCTAGCGGCAAACCGACTGTTCAAGCGGGCGTTTGATATCGTATTCTCATTAGTGGCGATTATCCTAACCCTGCCGGTGATGATCGGGATTTATCTCGGTGTCCGATTGACCTCCCGGGGACCGGTCATTTTCAAGCAGGAGCGGGTCGGGCTGAACCGCCGAAACTTTTATATGTATAAATTCCGTTCGATGAAGCTGCTGCCGGAAGGGGCGCCGGATACGGGCTGGACGGTGGAGAATGATCCGCGCCGCACCAAGTTCGGCTCATTTCTCCGGAAGACCAGTCTGGATGAGCTGCCGCAGTTCTTTAATGTCCTGTTCGGACATATGAGCGTGGTGGGCCCAAGACCAGAACGACCTTATTACGTTGAACAGTTCAAAGAGGAGATTCCGAAGTACATGGTGAAACACCACGTACGCCCGGGCATCACGGGATGGGCGCAGAGCAACGGCCTGCGCGGGGACACTTCGATTGAAGAGCGGATCAAGCACGATATTTTCTACATCGAGAATTGGTCCATTCTGTTTGATATCAAAATCATTCTGCGCACGATCCGTAACGGATTCAAAAACGCATATTGATTGTAATTTTGTGATGACGTCATCCGGCATGAGCCGGATGGCGTCTTTTATTTACCTGTCCTATAAGCATATTTCGACTAAAGCTGCTTGCCAAGTCCACCTCGCCTCTTATAGAGATACCGAATGCTGTCGCTTCCTGTAAGTCTGTGACATACCCGAGAAAAACTTCGGACATTCGAGCCATTCCTCTCACTTAAAGATGCATGTCAATAAAGCGGGAATAGTAGTCTGGAATGATTTACAAAATATAACTGTAATACTATTATAATGAAATACTGGACTCATCGATACATTGCTAGAGTTGTCTATTACGTAGAGTCGCAGGTTGGTTATGATGGTCCAATCTCAGTGTTATGCAGATTTCTAATGTTTCCGAAATAACCGTGTTTTCATCTTGCCGCTTCATTTGCCTAACGGAAGGATCACATCCAATACGCATTATGGGAGGAATCGATATGGAAAACGCCAAGGTCCAGGATTTCATCGAAAGCAGCCAAGCGCAATGGGACGAAGAATACAGATCCCGCATGTGGGATTATTTATCGGACATCACGGAATATGCCAGATACTCGGTCGTGTACGGATACATCCGAAAGTTTCTTGGGGAAGAGGGCATTCTGGATATGGGATGCGGGGCCGGCCTGTTGTATGACATGCTCTTGGACGATGAAAAGTCGAATTATAACGGTGTAGACTTGTCCGAGGAAGCGATCAGAATCGCATCCGGCAAAACGTCAAGGAACTTATTTCAGCGCGCGGACATCAATCATTATGTTCCTCATAAAAGCTACGACGTCATCGTTTTTAATGAATCGCTGCAGTACGTGCCCAATACCGCTAGCAAGCTGTTGAAATATGCGCGTTACCTGACCCCGGATGGCGTCATCATCTCTTCTCTATATTCACATAAGAACACCCAGGATCCCGATTATCTCATGGTAGAGCATAAGATCGGCGAAATCGAAAGCTGTGATGGGTTTGACGTCGTAGATAAAGTCAGCGTGTTTAACCACAACGCGGGATTGAAATGGTATATTCACCTTTTGAAGGCCAAGAGCTAGTGATCCGTAGCATCATAAAAATCGTTCCGTCATTTGGCAGCAGCCGAGTGGCGTTTTTTTTGTTTGGCCACTCCATTAACCGGGTATTTACCTAGCAACAGCAATGAACGAAACAAAGGGTGGGGATACCATGAAACGGATCGCAGCTGTCCTTCTATTATTTTCCGCCATTATGATACTGCTTCTGACCCATCTGGAGATGGATGAGGAAGCGCCGCAAGGATTCGCGGCCTATCGCTTGATTGCCCATGCCATGGGAAGCATCGGCGAACAGCCCTATACGAACGCTTATGAAGCCATGGTTGTTAACTACGAGAAAGGCACCCGGGTATTCGAGATTGATTTGATGCTGACGGAGGATCGCAAAGTCGTAGCCAGGCATGAGTGGACGGAGAGCATGACGCAGCAGCTGGGTCAGAGGGAGAAGCTTCCGGACGATAAGCAGGCCGCCCGCCTGAGCCATGAGGAGTTTATTAACACGCCGATTTTGGAACAATACCAGCCGATGGATATTGAGGGGATTATGGATATGATGGAGCGTCATCCCGATATCTACATCGTGACGGATACGAAGGAGCAGAAGGACCGGGATATACAGTACCTGTTCGCGGAGATTGTAAACGCTGCTAAAGAACGGGATCCGAAACTTCTGGATCGGGTTGTCGTCCAAATTTACAACGAGCCGATGCTTGATATGGTTCAGGACATCTACCCGTTTCAATCGATTATATATACGCTGTATGCCACGCAGGACTCACCCGCTGAGATCACGGCCTTCGTACAGGAGAACCACATTGACGCGGTTACCATGCCGGAGTACAAGGTCAGTCCGAATTTCGTAGCCAAGCTAAGGCAAGCCGGAGCCGTGACCTATGTCCACACCATCAATGACACGAACACCGTGAACAATTATGAAAAATGGGGCGTGTACGGCGTCTACTCGGATCTGCTGACAGAGCCGGAGCTGGAGCGGAACAGCTTGAGATATACGATGACAAAGCGACTGGAGTAGATGTACCTTACAAGGCACGCCTCATATCGCGTCCGTATGTGGAAAAGTTTGAGTTTGCATCCATAATAATGCTGAGCATGGAAGTCCGTGATCTCCATAAGAGATCGCGGGCTTTTTCAAGCTATCAGAAAGCATAAACTTCGAAGCTTGGCCTACTTGATATCACAGAAGGCACCATTTATATGTCTGGGATTGTGCGTCATGCGGTCTGGGATTGTACGTCGGTAGACGTTTTTCTTAACGAGGTATCCGCCCAAATCTCTTCCCAGCGGCGCGGTTCGTATATCGGCTGAACCGATAAGCCGCAATTACCAAAAAAATGTTCGTATTTTATGCGAACATAAATTGACTTGCTTACCGTGCTAGCATAGACTTATTTTAGTATGATAGTAACCCGTGAACGTGGAGGAATGACGCTTGAACGAGATGATACAATCCTGGAAGCATGTGTTTAAGCTGGACCCCGACAAGGAGATCGATGACGAGACCCTGGATGCGGTATGCTTGTCAGGAACCGATGCCATTATGGTCGGAGGCTCAACCGGAGTCACCTATGAAAATACCGTGGATCTGCTATCCCGAGTTCGGCGTTACGAGCTGCCGTGCGTGCAGGAAGTATCCGATCTGGAAGCCGTTGTACCCGGATTTGATCTATATATGGTCCCGATGGTTATGAATACGCAGGATCCGACCTGGATCATGGGCCGTCATCGCGAGGGAATCGAACGCTACGGGTACATGATCCCGTGGGATCTGGTCGTGACCGAGGGGTATATCGTGTTGAACGAGAACGCTGCGGTGGCGAAATTGACCGGTGCAGAGACTTCGATTGAAGCGAGTGCGGCTGCCGCTTATGCCCAGATTGCGGACAAGCTGATGAATCTGCCGATCGTGTATCTGGAATACAGCGGCGCGTTTGGGGATATGGAAACGGTCCGCACGGTTCGAAGGTCGCTGGATAACGCCCGTTTGTTCTACGGCGGCGGAATAACCAATGCCGAGCAGGCGTTGGCGGCTGCAGCTGTCTCGGATACGATCGTTGTGGGCAACGTGGTGTACGATCATCTGGAGCAGGCGCTCGAGACGGTCAAGGCCGTGAAGGGCTGATGGGGCTATTAACTGATCTGCTGAAAAATATAGAGGCGCGTTAAGTCAGCCAGATCAGACTCTATAGTCGCTTTTTCAATTCCTCTGCGGTAAGCATGTATTTATTCATTGAATATCCATGCAGAACGCAATGTGCCTTAGACAGGCAGCATTCAGTACGATTCATCATCTTTAATCAATTCGATCTGCTTGACTATATCCCATTTTTTATTGGATTTTTACCTTTACTCAAGTTTCCCCCTTATCAAATCTACACCTATTAGGAGGCAATGTTTATGCATTCCATTGACATACACGACGCCGTCAGACGTCTCAATCCGCAGCAGCGCCAGGCCGTTGAAGCAACCGACGGACCGCTGCTCATTATGGCCGGAGCCGGTTCCGGCAAGACGCGGGTGCTGACGCACCGGATCGCGTACCTGATCGCCACGCGCAAAGCCGCACCATGGAGCATCCTGGCGATTACGTTTACGAATAAAGCGGCCCGCGAGATGCAGGAGCGGGTATCCAAGCTGGTCGGCCGGGAAGGCCAGGACATCTGGGTATCAACGTTCCACTCCATGTGCGTACGGATTTTGCGCAGAGACATTGAACGGATCGGCTTCACTTCGAACTTTAGTATTTTGGATTCGACAGACCAGTTGTCCGTTATTCGGAACGTGATGAAGCAGCACAACATCGATCCGAAGAAATTCGAGCCGAAGGCGGTTCAAGCGGCCATGAGCGCCGCGAAGAATGAACTGATCTCCCCGCAGCAGTATGAACAGAAAGCCGGAGACTATTTTGAAACCCTTGTAGCCAAGGTTTACACCGAATACCAGAAGCGCTTGAAGAGCAACAATTCGCTTGATTTCGACGATCTGATCATGACCACGATCCAGCTGTTTAAGGAAGTGCCGGAGGTACTCGACTTCTACCAGCGCAAATTCCAGTACATCCACGTGGATGAATACCAGGATACCAACCGGGCGCAGTACATGCTCTGCCGCATGCTCGCGGACAGCCACCACCGCATCTGCGTTGTCGGGGACAGCGATCAGTCGATCTACCGCTGGCGCGGCGCGGATATCACGAACATCCTGAATTTTGAGCAGGATTACCCGGAGGCGCGAACGATTCTGCTGGAGCAGAATTACCGTTCGACAGCGAACATTTTGAACGCTGCCAACAATGTTATTGGCCTGAACACGGGCCGCAAGCCGAAGAATCTGTGGACCGAGCAGGGCGAAGGACCGAAGATCAAGGTGTTCCGTGGGGATACGGAGCATGATGAGGGGTATTTTGTCACCTCGGAAATTAGCAAGAACATCAAGGACGGCAAGAGCTATCAGGACCACGCGATTCTGTATCGGACCAACGCGCAGTCCCGGGTGATCGAGGAAATTCTGATCAAGTCGGATATTCCGTACCAGATCGTCGGCGGCATCAAGTTCTACGATCGCAAAGAGATCAAGGACATGCTTGCTTATCTGCGCCTGATTTCCAACCCGGACGACGATATCAGCTTGACGCGGATCATTAACGTGCCCAAAAGAAGCATCGGCGACACAACCGTGGCGAAGCTGGCTGCTGCAGCCGGAGAGCGGGGCATCTCGATCTTCCGCGTGCTGGAAATCGTGGACGACCTCGGTTTTGCCGGTCGGACGCGCAATGCGCTGGTGGGCTTCTACGACATGATCGCCGCGCTCAGCCGAATGGTCGAGTTTCTGTCGGTGACAGAGCTTACGGAAAAAATTCTCGAGATGTCCGAATACCGGCTCGAACTGCAAAACGAGAATACGATCGAATCCAGATCACGCCTCGAGAACATCGACGAGTTCCTGTCGGTGACGCAAGAGTTCGAGAAGAACAACGAGGATAAGTCGCTCGTCTCCTTCCTCACGGATCTTGCGCTGATCGCGGACATCGACTCGATGAACGATGACGAGGAAGACCGTGACGATGCCGTCGTGCTCATGACCATGCACAGCGCCAAAGGCCTGGAGTTCCCGGTGGTATTCATCATCGGCATGGAGGAAGGAGTATTCCCGCACAGCCGTGCCTTTATGGATAACGAGGAGCTGGAAGAAGAACGCCGACTTGCTTATGTAGGCATCACGCGCGCCGAGAAGCAGTTGTTCTTATCCTGTGCGCGCATGCGTACCTTATTTGGCCGCACGACGGCGAACATGCCATCGCGATTCCTGGAGGAGATCCCGGAAGAGCTGAAGGAAGACACCCAGATGGCGCATGACCGCTACCGCCGAGGCGGCGGAAGCAATGTGGGCGGATCCTATGCGGGACGCGGCTTCGGCGGCGGTGGAGGCAGCAACTTTGGCGGCAGCCGCAGCGTAGACCTCTCCCTCAGCGGATCGACCGCTTCCGCGCAAGCCGCGCCTAAGAGCCGGGTGACGATGACAACCGGTGGGTCATCCCGTCCAGCGGCTGCCTCGGGCAGCGGCGATTTTAAGGCCGGCGACAAAGTCGCCCATGGCAAATGGGGGACTGGCACGATCGTAGCGGTGAAGGGCAGCGGCAACGACATGGAATTGCAGATTGCATTCCCGGCGCCTGTGGGCGTGAAACGCCTGCTTGCCGGCTTTGCGCCGATTACGAAGGTGGAATAAGGGATAGAACTAGGTAAATATGCATAACGAAACGCAACCCACGATGGCCTTATTATATTGAAGGAGGATTGCCCCTGCATGGATTTCAAGGAAAAGATGGAGAAGCTCATTGCGGAGCTGAACAATTACAATTACCATTACTACACGCTGGATCAGCCGCTTGTAAGCGACAAGGAGTATGACGCCCTGTACGACCAGCTGGTAGCGTTGGAGGCAGAGACCGGAGTGACGCTCCCGGATTCTCCGACCCAGCGGGTGGGCGGGGAGATTCTGAAGGGTTTTGCCCCGCACCGTCATTTGGCTCCGTTATGGAGTCTCGATAAAGCCCAGAACATCGAGCAGCTCCGTACCTGGCATGATCGCGTGGTCAGGCTGGTCAATGACTATAATACGAAGAATCCCGGCAATCCTCTGCCGTCGCCTTGTTATGCACTGGAGCTGAAGTTTGACGGGCTGACGCTGAATCTGACCTATCAGGACGGCAAGCTGGTTCAAGCATCGACTCGGGGGAACGGAACGGTAGGCGAAGGCATTTTGGCTCAGGTGAAGACCATCAAGTCGGTGCCAATGACGATCCCGTACGCGGAAGGCACGATCGAAGTGCAGGGCGAGGGCATCATGAACCTGTCCGTGCTGGAACAATACAATCAAACCGCGGCCGAGCCGCTCAAGAACGCGCGCAATGCTGCTGCAGGAGCGCTTCGCAATCTGAATCCGAAGGTGACGGCCGAGCGTAAGCTGAACGCGTACTTCTACAATGTCGGCTACTCGGATGGAATCACTTTTGCCGACCACAAGGAAATGATGGATTTCCTGCGCGAGAACCGGCTCAAGGTCAACCCGTACATTTTCTATTTCGAGCAGTTTGATGATGTGATGGAGCAGCTGGCCGATATCGAAAAACGCCGCTCCGAGCTCGATTACCTCATTGACGGGGCGGTTGTGAAGGTGACCGATTTCCGCATCCGCGAGGTGCTCGGATATACCGACAAGTTCCCGCGCTGGGCGGTCGCTTACAAATTCGAAGCGGAAGAAACCACGACCGTGCTGCAGTCGGTTACCTGGAATGTAGGA
The DNA here is from genome assembly GCF_000024685.1 of Paenibacillus sp. Y412MC10. Taxonomy (NCBI): domain Bacteria; kingdom Bacillati; phylum Bacillota; class Bacilli; order Caryophanales; family Paenibacillaceae; genus Paenibacillus; species Paenibacillus sp. Y412MC10. The sequence continues at coordinate 6,493,004 of NC_013406.1, read as the reverse complement.
CGGACCGGAAAAATCACGCCACTAGCCCGTGTAGAGCCTGTTGAGCTTGCCGGAGTTACGGTGCAAAATTGTACGCTGAACAATATCGGGGATATTGAGCGCAAAAATCTCAAGTTCGCGCTGGGTTCGCGGGTCTTCATTCGCCGTTCGAATGACGTCATTCCCGAGATCCTCGGCAAAGTGACGGAGGAGCAGGATGGCGAAGAGATCCTGTATCCGGAACAGTGTCCATCCTGCGGATTTCCGCTGGAACAGCGCGGCGCCCACCTCTTCTGCAACAACAAGACGGGGTGCAAGCCGCAAATCGTGGCCCGGATCACGCATTTTGCCTCCAGGGACGCCATGGACATTGAGACGTTCAGCGATAAAACCGCGATCCAGTTATATGATGAACTGGGTGTAAGAGAACCGGCTGATCTTTATACGCTGTCGTTTGACAGTTTGCTGAAGCTGGAGCGCTTCGGCGAGAAAAAAGCCCAGAATCTGCTGGATGCCATCGAGAAGAGCAAGGAGCGGGATCTTGCATCGTTCCTCTTTGCGCTGGGGATTCCGAATACCGGCAAATCCACTACCAAAATGCTGGCAGATCACTACCGTGATCTGAATCGCGTGATGGCGGCGACCGCGGAAGAATTGGTCGAGCTGCCGGACGTGGGCGGCATCGTGGCCGAAAGCATCGCGGGATACTTCGCCGACCCGTTTGCCCAAGCAAGCATCCAGAAGATGCTCTCGCTGGGCGTCCAAGCGAAAGCGCCGGAAGCGCCGAAGCCGGTCAGCACGGATTCCTACTTCAGCGGAAAAACGGTCGTGCTGACAGGCACACTCCATCTGCTGACCCGCGAAGAGGCAACCGAACGCTTGGAAGCGCTCGGCGCCAAAGTCACAGGCAGCGTATCCAAGAAAACCGACCTCCTCATTGCAGGCGAAAAAGCCGGCAGCAAGCTGGCCAAAGCCCAGCAGCTCGGCATCGACATCCTGGAGGACGAAGAAGAGTTCGTGCGGTTGCTAAACGAATAACAGCATACCCTGGATATATTTTGCAATATCAGTTGAACCCATAAGAACCGAGGCTATCGATAGCCTCGGTTTTTTCTTTTTCCCGAATTCCTTTCTCCTCCCTTACTTGCGATGTAAGCCATATTTTCCTTGAATCTATGACGTTTTCGGTCATTCGTCAAAAGCTCCTAAACATTCGACTGAATTTAACAAAAACATACAGAAAAGGATGAAGGAATCTAATTTTGGATTCTAGAATAATTTACCACGGGTCAGTCTTATGCGGAAAGGAGTGGATACCATCGTTAGGCAGCGCAGATATGCTGATGACATCCCGGACCCTAATTTGATTGGGAAATCTATCTTATGGGAGGGGCAAAGCCTTGAGTAAAAAGTTATGGTCTGCACTACTAAGTTTTATTTTAACGCTATCATTGGTTGTACCAGCGGCCGGGGCGGCTCCGTCAGAACGGCAGATCGAGCTGGACAACCCGCTCAGTGCCGAAGAAGCTAGGCAGTTAAAGGATATGCTGAAACAGCGAGCTAAGCTTGCGGAGTTTCCCGCGCTTGATCAAAGCCTGCAAAGATCGGCCGGGGGGCCTACAAGGGTTATCGTAGAATTGTCGACCGAACCAGTGGCTCTGGCCAAAGGGCTTTCCTCGATTCAGGGCCAATCCTTTAGTTCTTCCGCGGAGGCGAAGGTCGAGGCACAGGTACAACTGGAGCAGCAGACTTTTATACGCAGCCTGAACACGAAGAACATCACGCATGAAATCTCCGATCAATATAGCTACGCATTCAACGGGGTGTCCATGGAGATCGATGGCAGCAAGGTTGAAGCGCTGCTGGATATCCCTGGCGTTCTAGGCGTTTATCCCGATCTGGAGGTAACGGTTGGCCCGAAGGGCGAAGTGAATCCATACATGAAAGACACGGGGCCGTTCATCGGTGCTCCTGATGTCTGGGATCTCGGATATACGGGCAAAGGCATTAAAGTCGGTGTTATTGATACAGGTATTGACTACGCTCACCCGGTTTTGAAGGATGCTTATAAGGGCGGGTACGACTTTGTCGACAATGATAATGATCCTTATGAGACGACTCCGCTCGACTGGGAGAATGATCCCTCCAATCCCCCGCAGGTCGATGACAGGGGGAGCACGTATTGGACCGATCATGGAACGCACGTAGCGGGTACCATCGGAGCCCGCGATGCCGGCGAATATGGAGTCGTGGGCATTGCACCCGAAGCGGATATCTATGCTTACCGCGTTCTTGGGCCGTACGGAAGCGGCTATTCCAGCTGGGTACTTGGAGGTATTGACCGTTCCGTTCAGGACGGAATGGATATAATCAACCTCTCCCTGGGCAATTCCCGAAATGATCCGGATTATGTAACGTCCGTAGCACTTAACAATGCTGCGCTGGCTGGTGTCACGCCGGTTGTTGCAAGCGGCAATACAGGACCAAACCGCTGGACGGTTGGATCGCCGGGGGCGGCGGCATTTCCGATTACGGTAGGAAACTCCACGGGTCCAAGCGACGAAATGGCGGCAACATCGCACTTTTTCACGGACGCGGAATTGCCGGGCGAGCCCATTGAAAACAATGAGGGAACGGTTGAGCTTGGAGCAGGGCCAACACCATCCGTCACGCCTGACGAGCAGGCAGAAGTACAGCTCGATGAAGCTGCCCAGGCATCATCGACCGATGACACGGCGCCTTCCGTTAATCCGGAGCAGGATTCAAACTTAGTTCAATCGGGTGACGGCGCAGCAGAGGAGCCAGCCACTGATGAAGTGCCTGTTGAATCTGCCGACGATGAAGTAGCCCCTCAGGCTGACGATGCCGCTCCGGTTACCGTGGTAGATGCTACGTATAAGCTTGAATTAATGGCGTGGAATCTGGCCGAGGACCCTGAAGTCGTCCTGAATGGAGATTTCGGACTGGTTTATGCGGATCTGGGTAAACCAGAGGATTTCGCTGGCAAAGACGTAGCGGGCAAAATCGCATTGATTAAACGCGGCGAACTCGCCTTCGTCGAAAAAATTGCGAATGCTAAGGCAGCAGGCGCGACGGGTGCCATCGTATTCAACCAGAACCCTGGCCCGATTGGCGTCTTGCTAGGTGACAGCTTTGCCTTCATTCCAACCTTTAGTATGAGCAAAGAAGACGGCGATTATATCAAATCGCTGCTCGATGCCAACCCGGATCTGAAAGTGAATTTCACCGATTTTATTAAAAACCGAACCGCAGGCGATGAGATTAATGATTCCAGTTCCAGAGGCCCAGCCAAGAAGACACTGGATATCAAGCCTGACGTGGTAGCGCCGGGTACGAGCATTTTGTCATCCGTTCCGGCATACGGGAAGGACATTGCTGGTGCAGATTACAGTCAGTCCTATGACCGTTTAACAGGCACCAGTATGGCGTCCCCGCATGTGGCAGGGCTTGCGGCTCTCATCCTGGAGAAGCACAACGACTGGACTCCGTTCGATGTCAAAGTCGCCTTGATGAATAATGCCAAAGTGCTGAATACCGAATCCTACGATGTGACGGATCAAGGGGCCGGGCGCGTACAGGCGCTCCAGACCATCCAGGCAGAGGCGCTGGTGAAGGTGTTGGACAAGACTTCGTATCAAGAGAACGGAACAAGTAAAGAGCAGGATAATATTACTGGAAGCATTAACTTTGGTAATTTTACAGGAGCAACCGAACAAACCGTTCAGAAGAAAGTAAAAGTAGAACAGATTGGTGACATTGGCGGACGGTTTGAGGTCGAGGTTACTACAACGCAATCAACCCCTGGAGTAGCTGTTACAGTGGATCAATCTTCCTTTGATCTAAATGGAGAGAAAGAACTGGTTGTAACGCTTCAAGTTCCGGCAGGTGTATCAGGAGTTTCGGAACAGCAAGGCTACATTACTTTTAAAAACGAAACCCGCACTTACTCTGTACCATACGTAGCTTACTTCAATCTCGAGATGACCGGCGTCAAATATACGAAGGTCTACAGTGAGAACGAGAACTATCTGCCGCATTTCCCTTTGAATGAACAAGGAGAGCTGGGCGAACTGAATATAGGTTTTGAATTCTATAATCCTATGTTAGCTGTACAAATTGATCTATACGATAGCCTTCATCCTGAATCAGGGCCAGATGGTGACGGGCGGATTGGGCGGATATATTATGATGAACTAGATTTTGATGCAAACACTGAATTCGAGCTCCCTTGGGATGGTGTATTCGGTAACTATACCACTCTAAAATATGAGTTGATTAAAGACGGTCTGTACTCGGTTGAGCTTTTATCTCTTGGTACGGATGGAATCGTTTATTCCGATTACGCGACTATTCCATTCTTCGTCAAAACCAAGGCACCTAATATTAATACGAATGCAGATGTCAAAATCTCCGGCAAGAACAAGCCTGCACTAACCGGCACGATCGATGACCTCTATGTAACGGTAGTTCCAGCAATGTGGGATGAATGGACGATTGATTTTGATGTCAGCGAATGGCTGGATGCCACTTATGTTATTAAAAGAGCCAATAAAACGGTAGCGAAGGAAGGCAGCTTTGATGTCGAGCAGGATGGCGCCTTTACCATCGCACTGGACGGATTGGCTTCGGGCAACTATACCGTCGAGCTTTCAGTCAAGGATCGCCAAGGTCTTGAAGGTAAAGCGACGGTAAACCTGCAATTGACAGGTGCACCTGGACCGGGCAACCCGGACCCGGGTAATGGCGGCGGCTCGTCCTCCGGCGGCGGTTCCACGGGAACACCGTCCACTCCGGCTCCTGAAGTATCAGGGGATGCTAAAGTAACCACCAAGAAAAATGCGGATGGAACCGAATCCGCAACGGCAGCTTTGTCTGAAGCAGCGGTTACTACAGGAATTACTAGTGACAGTAAGGAAGTGAAACTGGACGTATCCAAGCTGGATTTCAGCAAATACAGCGACGTAGCTCTGACCCTCGGCAAGGCAACCGTCGATAAGCTAAAAGCATCAGGCAAACCGCTTGTTATCACGGGTAACGGTTTTACCTTGACGGTGCCTGCCGAAGCTTTGGATGATTTCACGACGAGCAGCGGATTCAGCCTGACGGTTTCCGTAGCTGCAAGCAAAGCGGGATCTGGAAACACCTTGAACGCTGTATCCTCGATCGTTTCGGTCAAACACGGGGACAAGTTCAAACATCCGCTTTTACTGACATTGAACTACGACCCGGCCAAAGTGAAGGATGCCCGCAAGGTGGGTGCCTACGTTCAGTCGGAAAAAGGTGACCTGCAATCCGCAGGATTGCTGCAATCGGCTGAGCGCGGATCGATCACGTTCCGTATCGACGGACCGGGCTCTTATGTGGCCGCCGAGAATAACGTGACCTTTAACGACATCGTCAGCCACTGGGCTAAGGATGAGATTGAGGTTGCTGCCTCGCAGCATATCACGAACGGTACCGGTGCGGGACGTTTCTCGCCGAACAATGCGGTAACCCGTGCCGAATTTGCGACGCTCCTTGATCGTATTTTCGAGACAGGCATCGATTGGGAAACACGCAGCAAAGAAGCGGGGGCGAAGCATCCGCTGACCCGCGAGGACATGGTAGTCATGATTGCGGAAGCGTTGAAGATGGATTCCGAAACGGCATCCTTGTCATTTAGCGACACGAATCTGATTTCGGAGGATGCACGAGCGGCCGTAGCCTTTGCCGTAAACGAAGGTCTGGTGAAGGGAGTGAGCGGGAACCGCTTCGCACCGGGCGAGACTTCCACTCGGGCACAGGTATCCGTCATTGTGTACCGTTTACTGGATTATCTGAATAAAATCTAATGAAGGCTAAGCTGCTTCAATACAATTCTGGTTGAGCTAAAGAGGAGCTGCTCCATGTCATCGACGTGACGGGGCATCTCCTCTTTTTAATACGCTCGCTGCTATTTACATTCAACAAATAGGTTGATTCGACATTCTGGGGTGTGTAATATTTTGGTAACGACTGAATTCGATGAAGGGGGAGGACATGAGATATAGAACAGTGTTCTATGCAACCATTGCCATCGTGCTATTTTTCGTTATGGTTTCTGTAGTGGGGAATCTGGTTGAGGGATCAGAAGCCGGAGCTATTCAGTTGAGCTTCGAGTGGGTGACTAAATACGTGCTCCCATGGATATTCCTATACTGGTTCATAAAACTCGTCAAAAAAATGAAATAAAAAGACACTCACCAGCACCATTGTGCAGCCCGATGAGTGTCTTTTTCCATAGTACGACTATTCCCTTGACCACTGATCCAGCTTGTCATCACCCGGAAGAAGCAGGGCAAGCAGACCTAGCAACGGCAAGAAGCCGATGGCGATCATAACATTGCCGATTCCCCAAGCATCCCCGAGATTACCGAGCACAAGCGAACCGACCCCGCCCATGCCAAAAGCAAACCCGGTGATCAGCCCGGATACCGTACCGATATTGCCCGGATGCAGCATTTGGGCATACACAACGGTGACCGAGAAACTGGACAATAGGACAAACCCGCCGATCAGCAGCAACACGGCCGCCCAGAACGGGGAGGCGAACGGGAGAATCAACGCAATGGGCGCCGTGCCGATCATGGAGAGCATGATCATGTTGCGACGGCCAAAGCGGTCGGCCAGCGGACCGCCGAAGAAGGTGCCCACGGCTCCGGATGCAAGAAACAGAAAAATATAGATCTGAGCATTATCAATCGTGATTTTGTATGCATCCATGAGGTAGAAGGCATAATAGCTGCTAATGGCTGCGCCATACCAGGAGCGGATAAACACGAGAATGACGAGAACCAGCGTGGCATTGCGTACGCTTTTCCGGCGAGCGGGATCAAGCATGCGTCCGGCCGCTTTCTTTTTAAACGTGTAACCGGCTTTCAGCATGCCGTGGTACCAATGGGCAACATAGGATTGCACGATGATACCAGCAGCGGCAACGAAGGTGAAGCCGATCGCGCCAAATTGTCCGAACGGTACGAAAATGTATCGTGTCAGAAGCGGAGCCAGTGACTGCCCGGCATTGCCCCCTACTTGAAAGATCGATTGGGACAACCCTTTTCGCATGCCTGCAGCCATATGAGCGACCCGCATTCCCTCAGGATGAAAGGTAGCCGAGCCTAATCCGATCAGAACGACAGCGAACAGAACCAGGATATATGTATGTGCATATGCAAGAATGAATACGCCTGCAAAGGTAAAACACATCCCGATCGGAAGCAGAATCGGTGTCGGCCTTCGATCCGCGGCGTACCCGATGACCGGCTGAATGATGGATGAAGTAAAATTAATGGCAAAGGAGATCCAACCGATCTGCGTAAAGGTAAGCAGCAGATTATCCTTTAATATGGGAAAGATAGCAGGGATCACGGACTGAATCGAATCATTAAACAAATGAACGAAACTGATGGCGATTAGAATTTTATATACTGTAGCCTGATTTGCCTCTCCATGCGCAGGACTTGGAGTATCTTTGGGCTTTTGGAGAGCGATGCTTTTGTCTGCCATGCGGCGAACTCCTTTCTTATTAGATGTAGTCGGTCTGTGAAAAAGCGATGAACTAACCTTAAAACCTTTTGTTTAGGAAATCAATTACATTTCGAGATGATACTTAAATCAAAATGAGCTCCATGCTTAAGCAAATGTATACGGGAGAGGTAGACAGACTCGAATGAATATTGATCTCCAACAGGCATTAATCATGTCATCAACGATGTTATGCGAAACTTTACATATTTTCTTTTAAAAATGCTTGCTATATCTTTTGGGCCGTGGTATATTACTAACTGTCGCTTTTGACGAAAGCTTTTGAAGCTTGTCGAACGGCGTCGAAAAAAAGTGTTGACATCAAGTTAAATACTTGATAAGATATAAACCTGCGCTGCTGATTGAGATTTGATCGGCAAAGCAGCCAACAAGTTCCTTGAAAACTGAACAAATGGATCACGTCAATGTAATACAAGCAAACGTTAATACGTTAGCTTTGAA
>NC_013406.1:6405000-6482500 GCF_000024685.1 Paenibacillus sp. Y412MC10 | reverse complement strand
TGAGGGAAAGGTGAAAAGCACCCCGGAAGGGGAGTGAAATAGAACCTGAAACCGTGTGCTTACAAGAAGTCAGAGCCCGATCTATGGGTGATGGCGTGCCTTTTGTAGAATGAACCGGCGAGTTACGTTCCCATGCAAGGTTAAGGCGAGAAGCCGTAGCCGCAGCGAAAGCGAGTCTGAATAGGGCGACATTAGTATGTGGACGTAGACCCGAAACCGTGTGATCTACCCCTGTCCAGGGTGAAGGTGCGGTAACACGCACTGGAGGCCCGAACCCACGTATGTTGAAAAATGCGGGGATGAGGTGGGGGTAGCGGAGAAATTCCAATCGAACTCGGAGATAGCTGGTTCTCCCCGAAATAGCTTTAGGGCTAGCCTCGGAATGAAGAGTCGTGGAGGTAGAGCACTGATTGGGTGCGGGGCCCGCAAGGGTTACCAAGCTCAGTCAAACTCCGAATGCCATAGACTTATATCCGGGAGTCAGACAGTGAGTGCTAAGATCCATTGTCAAAAGGGAAACAGCCCAGACCATCAGCTAAGGTCCCCAAGTGTGTGTTAAGTGGGAAAGGATGTGGAGTTGCACAGACAACCAGGATGTTGGCTTAGAAGCAGCCACCATTTAAAGAGTGCGTAATAGCTCACTGGTCGAGTGACTCTGCGCCGAAAATGTAACGGGGCTAAACACACCACCGAAGCTATGGCTTGATGCTTTGCATCAGGGGTAGGGGAGCGTTGTATGTAGGTTGAAGGTGTACCGTAAGGAGCGCTGGACAGCATACAAGTGAGAATGCCGGTATGAGTAACGAAAAGATCAGTGAGAATCTGATCCGCCGAAAGCCCAAGGTTTCCTGAGGAAGGCTCGTCCGCTCAGGGTAAGTCGGGACCTAAGGTGAGGCCGAAAGGCGTAATCGAAGGACAACAGGTTGAAATTCCTGTACCACCGTAAACCGTTATGAACGATGGGGTGACGCAGGAGGGTAGTGACGCGGACTGATGGATGTCCGTCCAAGCAGTGAGGCTGATGTGTAGGCAAATCCGCACATCGTAAGGCTGGGCTGTGATGGGGAGTGAAAATTACAGTAGCGAAGGTCATGATCTCACACTGCCAAGAAAAGCCTCTAGTCAGGTGAAGGTGCCCGTACCGCAAACCGACACAGGTAGGCGAGAAGAGAATTCTAAGGCGCGCGGAAGAACTCTCGTTAAGGAACTCGGCAAAATGACCCCGTAACTTCGGGAGAAGGGGTGCCTCGGTAGGGTGAATAGCCCGAGGGGGCCGCAGTGAAAAGGCCCAAGCGACTGTTTAGCAAAAACACAGGTCTGTGCGAAGCCGTAAGGCGAAGTATACGGGCTGACGCCTGCCCGGTGCTGGAAGGTTAAGGGGAGCGGTTAGGAGCAATCCGAAGCTGTGAACCGAAGCCCCAGTAAACGGCGGCCGTAACTATAACGGTCCTAAGGTAGCGAAATTCCTTGTCAGGTAAATTCTGACCCGCACGAATGGCGTAACGACTTGGGCGCTGTCTCAACGAGAGATCCGGTGAAATTTTAATACCTGTGAAGATGCAGGTTACCCGCGACAAGACGGAAAGACCCCATGGAGCTTTACTGCAGCTTGATATTGGATTTGGGTACGATCTGTACAGGATAGGTGGGAGCCTAAGAAGCATGAGCGCCAGCTTGTGTGGAGGCGACGTTGGGATACCACCCTGATCGTATCTAGGTTCTAACCTGGTACCGTAATCCGGTACGGGGACAGTGTCAGGCGGGCAGTTTGACTGGGGCGGTCGCCTCCTAAAGAGTAACGGAGGCGCCCCAAGGTTCCCTCAGAATGGTTGGAAATCATTCGAAGAGTGCAAAGGCATAAGGGAGCTTGACTGCGAGACCTACAAGTCGAGCAGGGACGAAAGTCGGGCTTAGTGATCCGGTGGTACCGCATGGAAGGGCCATCGCTCAACGGATAAAAGCTACCCTGGGGATAACAGGCTTATCTCCCCCAAGAGTCCACATCGACGGGGAGGTTTGGCACCTCGATGTCGGCTCATCGCATCCTGGGGCTGAAGTAGGTCCCAAGGGTTGGGCTGTTCGCCCATTAAAGCGGTACGCGAGCTGGGTTCAGAACGTCGTGAGACAGTTCGGTCCCTATCTGTCGTGGGCGTAGGAAATTTGAGAGGAGCTGTCCTTAGTACGAGAGGACCGGGATGGACGTACCGCTGGTGCACCAGTTGTTCCGCCAGGAGCATGGCTGGGTAGCTACGTACGGACGGGATAAGCGCTGAAAGCATCTAAGCGTGAAGCCCCCCTCAAGATGAGATTTCCCAATCAGTAAGACCCCTTGAAGACGACGAGGTAGATAGGTTGGAGGTGGAAGTGCAGCAATGCATGGAGCTGACCAATACTAATCGGTCGAGGGCTTATCCAAAAATATTTCAAAGTGCAAATTCGTTTCGTATCTAGTTTTCAGGTGATCAAACATCTGAACCGTTTGGTGGCGATGGCGGAAGGGTTCCACGCGTTCCCATACCGAACACGACCGTTAAGCCTTCCAGCGCCGATGGTACTTGGACCGAAGGGTCCCGGGAGAGTAGGACGTCGCCAAGCGAACAACCATAAAGACCGTTATCGAGTAATCGATAGCGGTCTTTTCCTATAGGAAACCGTATCGGTGAACTCCGTTTTCTATACTGTCCTAAAAGACGATCCTCCAGGGTCGTCTTTTTTTGTTCGCCAAGATTCATCCTCTCGCATTTTCGCAATTGCCTCATATCACCATAACAGGGTGCAGTTCCCTGATCGCACAAGTTTGTGCTGGAACTTTCTGGATAGAGCTGCTGATCTTTAGTACCACAATACTGTACCTCCTGCCATACCTCACGTATATCTCAAACTGTATGTGAACTCCAAATTTCCACACTGAAAAATTAGGCTTTACAGAACCAAACCACTAGTGTACTATTTAACTATAACACCGATACAAAAAGGAGTGGAACCAACAAATGGTCGGAAATGATTCAAATGACGTAACAACGAATATAGAGAATGCCTCGGGGGAATTAATTGATGGAATTAGCGGATCGGCCTCCATGAATAGGAAAGATGACAAGAAAGGGCCCATCGTGCTTACCGTCAATCAGGTCACCAAGACGATAGGTAAGAAGAACATCGTCGATAACCTATCCTTTGACATTCATCGTGGCGAAATCGTTGGTTTGCTTGGACCGAACGGCGCGGGCAAAACAACAACCATTCGAATGATTGTAGGGTTGATCGATATGAGCCAAGGCGATGTACTGGTAAAGGGGCACAGCATCAAGAAGGACTTCGTTCAAGCCGTTCGCCATATCGGGGGCATCATCGAGAATCCGGAATTTTACCCGTACATGAGCGGTTATGACAACTTGAGACAGTACCAGCGGATGTCCGAGGGAGTGACGATCACAAGAATCATGGAGGTTGTCAAGCTTGTCGGGCTGCAAGACGCCATCCACAAGAAGGTTCGTGCTTATTCCCTTGGTATGCGCCAACGATTAGGAATCGCACAGGCTCTGCTCCACAATCCATCCATCCTCATTCTTGACGAGCCAACTAACGGCCTGGATCCTGCCGGTATTCGCGAGATGCGGGATTATTTGAAACAAATCGCCAGAGATGAGGGGATTGCCATTCTCGTATCCAGCCATCTGCTGTCGGAGATGGAGCTGATGTGCAGCCGCGTGGTTGTCATCCAGGAAGGCAAGTTCGTCACTGAGCGCTCAATCGGGGGGACGGTCGTGAATGAAGATTTAACGACGGTAAGTCTCCGCGTAAATGATACAGCCATGGCGGAACAAACGGTTCAACATCTCAAAGACATCATTCTAATCAACTCCTCAGAGGAGGAGGGGATGATCACCCTTCAACTTCACGAAGAGGATATACCTACGCTGATCCAGTCACTGTGCGATGCACGCGTACGGATTTACCGGGTGGAAGAGATGAAGTCGTCGCTTGAAGAAGAATTCTTGAAATGGACAGGAGGCAACCGCATTGCGTAGCTTTGGAAATCTCGTCTGGAACGAATGGCTCAAAATGTTTAAGAAACGCAGCTTCTTCTTGCCATATGTGCTTTTGGCTGGGATGGTAATCTTCACGGCGTTCTTGCTCTATAAATTTTCTGATGGCGGCAGCACCGGCTATGAATTTGCCCAGATCGCTGTAACCACCAAGGGAATGGGGCAAGTGCTGACCCTGCTTGCCATTGTTGTTACGGCAGGAGCTGTAGCGAAGGAACACAGCATGGGAACCATCAAATTGCTGCTTATACGTGCACAGAGCCGCACCAAAATTTTGGCATCGAAATATGTGGCCGTATTGATCTACATCTTAACACTGGTGGCCTTCATGTTTGCTGTAGCCGTGCTGACAGGTCAAATTACGTTCGGCATGGATGTCGGCTCCGTTACGCTTGGCGATGTGCTCATTGGAGCGGTGAACAACCTGGTGTATACGATCGTTTATGTAACGCTAACCTTTATGGTAGGCATTCTAACGAGATCCACCGGTCCTGCAATCGGTATCGGCATGTTCATGGTCATTATGGAAAGCATGGTGGTCCAACTGCTTGCACGTTATTCCTGGTCCAAGTACCTGCTGTTCCTGAATGTGGATCTTTCCCTCTACAGCGGAGGCGCAAGCTCCCCGGTACCAGGCATGAGCTTAACGTTCTCAATTATTGTGCTCGCTGTATATCTCCTCTTGTTTCTTGCGGCAGGCTTTGTTACGTTTAAAAAACGGGATGTCGCATAAGGAGCCTGAGTTCGAGGTAGAGCGGCGGAAAGGAGCAACCCGACAGTGAGTATCGAATTTGACAATAATCTGCCGATCTATTTACAGATCATGACGTATCTGAAGAAAGAAATCATCATCGGCAAACTTTTGCCCGGTGATAAAATCCCATCGGTTCGAGAATTAGCGAGTGAGCTTCAAATAAATCCAAACACGGTGCAGCGAACTTTTCAGGAATTGGAGCGTGAGGGTATTGTGGAGACGCGGCGGGGATTGGGCCGATACGTAACAAGCGAGGAATCGAAAATCATGGAAATCAAAAAAGAAATGGCCGGCGATCTGCTGGAACGGTTTATACGCGGCATGCAGGAGCTCGGCTTTAAAGATCAGGATATCATTACGATCGTGGAAGATGCTGTGAAGCAGCCATGATCCAAAAAGCGGAGGTGAGACCATGGTGGAAAATCTGTTACAGGTACGAAGCGTGACCAAAACGTATGCCGGTAAACGCAGAGCGCTGCATGATGTCAATCTGGATATCAGCAGAGGCAAAATCATCGGCTTGCTGGGTACCAACGGCAGCGGCAAGAGCACGCTGATGAAGATTGCAGCCGGTTTGATCCAGCCCACGGCAGGTGCCGTTTACGTGAACGGCAAACCCGTGGGGCTGGAGACCAAAGCCAGCGTGTCCTTCATGCCGGACCGGCCAATGACGGAATCCTGGATGAAGGTCTCGGATGCGGTGGCGTACTTCAAGGATTTTTATGAGGATTTTAATGTAGAGAAGGCAAACAGAATGCTGGACTTCATGAATTTAAAGACCAATGATCGCATCAGCTCCCTGTCCAAAGGGATGAATGAGCGCCTGCAGTTAACGCTCGCATTGTCCCGCGAAGCGAAGCTGTATATGCTGGATGAACCCATCGGCGGGGTGGATCCCGTAGCCCGTGGAAAAATTTTGGATGCCATCGTTGAATTCTACAACGAGGACAGCAGCATCATGGTTTCGACCCATCTGGTCCGGGACATCGAACGGATATTTGATGAAGTGATCTTCATTCGCAACGGCGAGGTTGCCATGCATGACGAAGTGGAGAACATCCGCCTAAAACACGGAAAAAGCGTGGATGAGATGTTTAAAGAGGTGTATGCGGAATGATGAGACTGCTGAAATACGACTGGAAGAGAAGCTCGACCACGCTGCTCGGCGCTTTTGCGATTCTTCTTATCGTGCAGATCGCGATCACGGTGACAGGTTCGATAAGGGATTGGGAGCTAGGATTGAGTTTGGGTTTAAGCATGCTGGCCTATGGCTCGGTGAGCGTCTTGCTGCTGGTTGTTGCCAGCAAGACCTTCGACTATAACATCAAGGCATATCACCGGCGTCTGCTCCCCGTCCGTTCCGTCTGGAGCGTGGTTTCCTCCCTCATTCTGGCGTGCGCGAGTTTACTGGCGCTGTGTCTACTGATGGCGCTGCATTTGTGGTACTATTGGAACGCTGCCGGCATCCCATGGGAGATGATCCGTTTTTCCGATTATCCTGTTATGTATTATGTTGGCCTCGCCCTGCTGACGGCATGGAAATTCATCTTCCTGATGATTACGATATTTTTTGCCATTGCCGTGGCCAACAGCATCACGAAGAAAGGCAGCGTATGGATCGGCATTCTGGTGTTCTTTGTATTGCATAATGTCCTGTCCTGGATCAGCCAGCTGTTCTTCGGAGAAGAAGCAGCATGGGTCGGACCGATGGCGACCATTTCCTTCGAGAATGAGGCGGATTTTACCGTATCTGCCGCACAGTATACGTTAGCTTGGGGGGCATTTGTTTTTGAGGTCATTGTGGCGGCCTTGATCCTCTATGCCACGGTGTATCTCGTTGATCGGAAGGTTGAGGTTTAACATCAAGGAATATGAGGATTTAATACGATAAACGGACCAAAGAAACTGCCTATCCAAGGCAGTTTTTTTTGGTATGAAGCGAGAAGGAACTCCCGCTAGGAACACAGAACTAGAACCTTAGCATTATGGCGCAACCATTCAAGGACTCCGATTTATAGGCAAGAGATAGCGGATAAAATTTGAAATATGATTTAAACATTATAACGTTATATTCACGTTCAGTGCTTTCTGTGCTATGCTATAACCATAGTATTTAGACAAAGCAATGCAAATCTGTGGCACGAAGAAGATATAAGGCTGGTCCGGCAAGGCTGAAGGGGTGAAACGATGAAGATATTGGAACAGCGTTTTGTTTTGCGCAACGTACAGACGGTGCATAATGAGAAGCCTTTTGACATTGTCATGGAGAACGGGTTCATTACCGAAATAACGGATGCGAATACGGCATCGGGTGACAACGGTTTTGACGGTACGGGATTATATGTGTCCAGCGGTTGGATCGATATGCACGTCCATGCGGTCGCCAAGCTGGAGCCCTACGGCGATGCCATCGACGAGATCGGCGTTCAGCAAGGCGTCGCCACGATTATCGATGCAGGAAGCTGCGGCTCGGATACGATTGGAGAATTGGCAGCCGAGGTTGCCAAGGCCAAGACAAACGTGTTTGCTTTTTTGAATATTTCCCATATTGGACTTCAGCGGATCGACGAGCTTTCCAGTTTGGAATGGATCGATCCCGAGAAGGCAGCAAAAGCGGTCTTGACGTATCCTGACCTGATCATCGGGCTCAAGGCAAGAATCAGCAAAAGCGTAGTGAAGGACAATGGCGTAGAGCCGCTTCGACTCGCAAGGAAACTGTCCGGGAAAACGTCCCTGCCGCTGATGGTTCATATCGGATCAGGACCTCCTCCGATTGAGGAAGTGCTGGAGCTGCTTCAGAAGGACGACATAATCACTCATTATTTGAACGGGAAGGCCAACAATTTATTCGATTCGGACGGGAAGCCGATTCCTGCCCTGACCGAAGCGATTGCCCGCGGCGTTCATCTGGATGTCGGCCATGGTACGGCGAGCTTCTCGTTCCTGGTGGCGGAGTATGCAAAAGCACAAGGGATTAAGCCGGATACGATCAGCACCGATATTTATCGCGGCAATCGCATCCATGGTCCGGTGTACAGCCTGGCCAATGTCATGAGTAAGTTTCTGTATCTAGGATACGGCTTGCAGGAAGTGGTCGCTGCGGTAACGGACCATGCAGCCGCATGGCTGGGCCGTCCGGAGCTGGGCCGAATTCAAGTCGGCGACGCTGCCCACCTTACCCTGTTCGCGGTGCGGCAGGGACCGATGAGTTTGACCGATTCCGAAGGGGAGACCCGAATCGCTGACCGATATATCGAAGCCAAAGGAGTGGTAGTCAATGGATCATTCATTACATGCTAAATACGGGTTGAAACGCGTGGTGAACGCCAGCGGGCGCATGAGCATTCTTGGCGTGTCGGCACCGACGGATACCGTCATGGAAGCCATGCGGATCGGTGGGCAGAGTTACGTGGAAATCGCGGATCTGGTAGATAAAGCAGGCGATTACATGGCGCGCATTCTCGGTTCCGAAGCGGCGGTTGTTGTCAACTCCGCTTCCAGCGGCATCGCTCTATCCGTAGCTGGAATCGTCACCGAGGGCAATCGCAGACGCAGTGACCGACTGCATCAGGAGCCGATTGCGAAGAACGAAATCATCATGTTCAAGGGGCATAATGTGCAGTATGGAGCTCCCGTCGAAACGATGGTGTATCTCGGAGGCGGCAAGGTCGTAGAGGTAGGGTACGCCAACGAAGGGCGTAAGGAGCATATCGCAGAGGCGATAAATGAACGGACCGCTGCCATTTTATACGTGAAATCCCATCACTGCGTGCAGAAAAACATGATTTCGGTGGAAGAAGCGGCAGAAGTGGCCCAGGCACATGGAATACCGCTGATCGTGGATGCCGCTGCCGAGGAGGATATCCAGAAGTATGTGAAGTACGGAGATCTGGCTATTTACAGCGGTTCTAAGGCAATCGAGGGTCCGACCTCCGGTATAGTAGGCGGCAAGCGCCAATACGTGGAGTGGGTGAAGGCGCAGCTGCATGGCATTGGGCGGAGCATGAAGGTCGGCAAGGAAACGACGTTTGGATTGCTTCAGGCGCTGGATGAGTATATGGTGAAGGAAGATAAGAGTGAGTTGGAGAAGGCGGCACTCGAGGAAATGAAGTCCTTATCGAAATTGCCGGGCATTGAGGTTACGATCGTGCAGGACGAAGCGGGAAGAGCGATCTTCCGGGGACGCGTGAAGGTCAATGAGGAGGCGGCCGGGGTAAGCGCCAAATCCATGAACGATCAGTTGCGCGAAGGCGACATTGCGGTGTATACCCGGGATTACGGCGTACGCCAGGGGTATTTTGATATCGATCCTCGCTCGCTTTCCGGCGATGATTTGCAAGTCATTATAACGAGAATACAGCAGATTGCAGGGGGAAACTAAGATGGCAAACATGGAGAAACGTCTCTACAGAAACCGCGCGGCATTAAACGTTCTTGCAGGCAGCATTCAGAATGCGAAGGAAATATTCGAAGCTTCGGAAGGGCATGTTCTGGTCGGCGTATTGTCGAAAAATTACCCGAATGCGCAGGAAGCCGTCATCGCGATGAAGGAGTACGGGGCCGTCATCGAGGATGCGGTATCCATCGGCTTGGGCGCCGGCGATAACCGTCAAGCGGCAGTGGTCGCGGAGATCGTGAAGAGCTACCCGGGCACGCACATCAATCAGGTGTTTCCGGCGGTCGGTGCAACCCGTGCCAACCTGGGCGTCGAAGAAAGCTGGATCAACAGCCTCGTGTCCCCTTCGGGACAAGTGGGCTACGTAAACATATCTACGGGACCGGTGAGCGCTGCCGGATCGGACAAAGCCGTCGTCCCCGTAAAATCGGCAATCGCGCTTGTACGCGATATGGGCGGCAACGCACTGAAGTATTTCCCGATGCAGGGCTTGAAGCTGGAAGAGGAGTATCGTGCGGTAGCGAAGGCATGCGCGGAGGAAGGATTCGCGTTAGAGCCGACGGGCGGGATCGATAAAGAGAATTTTGAAGCCATCGTGCGCATTGCGTTCGAGGCAGGAGTACAGCAGGTCATCCCTCACGTATACTCCTCGATCATCGACTCGGCCAGCGGGGATACGATCATTAGCGACGTGCAAGAGCTGCACCTTAAGTTAAAAGCGCTGGTTGATCAATATGCCTAAGACGATCGCTGCATTTGGCGAAGTGATGATGCGTCTTCAAGTACCGGGGTACGCTTCCTTGGCACAAGAGAGCCACCTGAACTATTCCTTTTCCGGGACGGGCGTCAACATCGCGTCGGCCGTGGCAAGGTTCGGACATGCCGGGTACCTCGTCAGCACGCTTCCCGACAACCCGCTTGGCGAAGCGGCGATCTCATATCTGCGCAAGCTTGGGATCGGCACTTCGCTCATTAGCCGCGGGGGCAAATATGTCGGCATGTACTTCCTGGAGAATGGGTTTGGCGTCAGACCCGGTCGTGTGACCTATACGGATCGCCTGGGCAGCAGCTTTAATACGGCGGAGGATGCCATGTACGATTTCGATGCGATTGCCGAAAAGATCGACATGATCCATTTTTGCGGCATCACCCTTTCCATGAACGACACCGTGCGGGGCCAGATGAAGGTCTTGGCTCGCAAGGTCAAGCAAAGCGGCGGAACGGTTGTGTTCGACTGCAACTACCGTCCTTCCTTATGGGGAGCGGACCGCTACGATTTTGCCAAGCCGCACTACGAGGAAATGCTGTCTTTGGCGGATATCGTCTTCATGAACGAGAAGGATGCCATCCATATCCTTGGCATGGAAACAACCCGGGAGGATCAGCACGAACAGCTGCAGGAGTTGATTCCGAAGGTGGCGGCGAAGTATAATATTACGGTTGCGTCGGGTACCCACCGCAAGATCAACGGGGACAATACCCATTCCCTGCAAGGCTATCTTTACACGGATGGAGCGTTTCATTTTTCCCAAACGTTGACGTTCTCCGTCCATGACCGCATCGGGGCGGGCGATGCCTATGCCAGCGGTGTGATTCATGGGATCTCGGAGGGATATGAGCCGGGCCGGACGGTTGATTTTGCCGCAGCGGCGGCGATGCTTGCCCATACCGTGACGGGAGATACGCCGACGGCAAACGAACGCGAAGTGCTTCAGGCGATGAGTCATCATATGTCTGACGTGGAAAGGTAGGAGGAAGCATGTCGATCACGCGGAAGAACGGTCCATTATACTTGCAAATCAAGAAGATCATTAAAGATCGGATTCTGCATGGGGTATATCCACTTGGTTCCCATATTCCTTCCGAGCCGCAGCTGGAACAGGAATTTAACGTCAGCAAAATGACGGTTCGCAATGCGATCCAGGAATTGTACCAGGAAGGGTATGTTGAGAAGCGGAGCGGTGTGGGGACGATCGTGACCCGGAACACGTCCTTTTCCAAGCTGTCCAAGGGGAAGCTGTTTACCGAGATTTTGGTTGAAGAGGGCCACCAGATCCGGAAGCGCCATCTGAAGACGGAATGGGTGCACAATGAACCGGACAGCGAATTGTTCCTGAAATTCGGTGAGCGGTGCCTGCTGATCGAGCGGCTGTATTTGCTGGACGGGAGCCCGTTTATCTACTACACCCATTACGTATCGTCCCTGGTGGACATGGGGGAGGAGTTCGATTCAAGCGAACTGCCGTCCTTGTATGAACGTATCGAGGAGAGTCAAATCACGCTGGAGAATTTCCGGGACCGTTTCCTGGCGACCGTGGCTAATGAGGAGATTGCCTCACTGCTGGGCGTAAGCGCCGGGACCCCGTTACTGAAGCGGTTGAGATCCTCCTACGACCAGACGGGCAGCATCATTGAATACAGCATCGGGTATTACAATACGGAGCTGCAGCATTATTTGATCAGTTATGATGCTTAAGATACAGAAACAACAGGAAGAAGTGGCCAAGAGAGACTGGTTTTAATCCGGTACGGTGGCTGCTTCTTTTTTTATTCCTTCGGTTGAATTGTTCTTCGGAGAAGGGCTATAAGCGATCGAAGAAGTGGGTACAATAAGAATACATGCATAGCGCGAACATTTGAGAAGTACCCTCTTGGCAAAATGAAAAAATGTGCTATAATGAGATCAAAGTCAAAGAAAGTCAAAGTCAACGAGAGGGTTCGCTGATTTTGATTATGGTTAATCAACGTATAAGCAAGGCTCTGTGCGGACGTGTAAGATCACTATCCGTCTTAACGTTTCAAACAGTGGAGGATGAACAGACCATGCGTAATATCTCTGATATTATCGAACAATACCTGAAGAGCATTTTGCAAGAAAGTCCGGAAGGAACCGTCGAAATTCAACGCAACGATTTGGCGGAGCAATTTTCTTGCGTTCCTTCCCAGATCAATTACGTGATCAGCACTCGGTTCACGCTGGAGAAGGGCTTTCTTGTCGAGAGCAAGCGCGGCGGAGGCGGATACATACGCATCCAGCGTATCGAGCTTCCCCAGCATACTGCACTCCAGCAGCACCTTCATCATACCATCGGCAGCATGATTGACCAGACGGTAGCGGAAGGCTTGATCTACCAGCTGGAGGAATCCCGGTTTTTGACAAAGCGGGAGGCCAGCCTGATGCGGGCCGCCGTTTCAAGGGAATGCCTGAATGTGAAGCTTCCTTATCGGGATGAGCTGCGCGCAAGGATTATGAAGGCGATGCTTATTTCTTTATTAGGTAAGTGAGTCTGTGTAAGGAGGCATCGGAGTATGTTATGCCAAGAATGCGGTAAACGGCCGGCGACACTTCATTTCACCAAAATTGTGAACGGGGAGAAAACGGAGTTTCATTTTTGTGAAACTTGTGCCCGCGAAAAAGGGGAATTGATCCCCGGTACGTCGAATGGTTTTTCTATACACAGTTTGCTGTCAGGCCTGCTGGATCTGGATCCTTCAGGCAAGGGCCAGACCCCCGGTGCGAAAACGGCCCAGACGCTGCAATGCGAGGAATGCGGCATGACGTATTCCCAGTTCAGCAAGCTTGGCCGGTTCGGCTGCAGCTCGTGTTATAAATATTTCTCGGATCGATTGGATCCGTTGTTCAAGCGAGTCCATGGGGGAACTTCCCATGTGGGCAAAGTGCCGAAGCGTACCGGCGGCCGGATTCAGATCAAACGCCGGATCGATGAGCTTAAAAAGGAGCTTCAAATGAGGATCCTGCAGGAGGAATTTGAAGCGGCTGCCGAGATCCGGGACCAAATCCGTGAGCTGGAGCGTAACATTGCTCAGGGATAAGATCGTTACATTTTGCACTTTAGTAGGAGGAATGCGTGATGTCTAATCTCCGGTTTACCGATTCGGCGCTGAGCGAGTGGATGCGCGGGAACGGTCAGGATTCCGACATTGTCATCAGCACCCGCGTGAGGGTGGCGCGCAACCTGCAGCATCTTCCTTTCCCGCTGCTTGCAACGGATCAGCAGTCGGGAGAAGTGCTAGAGCGCCTGACCCATGTGTTAAAGGATAAGGAGGATTTGCAGGATTTCGGGCATTTGCATGTAATTAAATTAAGTGAGATTGATGAGCTGGATAAGAAGGTTCTCGTCGAGAAGCATCTGATCAGTCCCAATCTGGCTAATGAATCCCGGAACGGTGCCGTCATCCTTACCGAAGATGAATCCGTCAGCATTATGATCAACGAAGAGGATCACCTGCGCATACAGTGTCTGTATCCCGGATTCCAGGTTCGGGAGGCATGGAGCCGCGCGACGGCGCTGGATGATATCTTCGAATCCGAGATCGATTATGCTTTTGATGACAAACGGGGTTACCTAACGAGCTGTCCGACCAATGTCGGCACCGGCCTTCGCGCTTCGGTCATGATGCATCTGCCCGCGCTCGTCATGACGCAGCAGATCAATCGGATTCTCTCGGCCGTATCGCAGGTAGGCTTGACCGTTAGAGGAATTTACGGCGAGGGCAGCGAAGCTTTAGGCAACCTGTTTCAAATCTCGAATCAGATTACGCTCGGGCAAACCGAGTCGGAGATCATCGAGAATCTGCACAGCGTAGCGCTGCAAATCATCGAGCATGAGAAGAATGCCAGGGCGCGGCTCCTCAGTGAATCCAAGCTCCGTATTACGGACCGGGTCATGCGTTCATACGGCATCCTGTCCTATGCAGCGGTCATGGATTCCAAGGAAGCGGCTCAGCGCTTGTCCGATGTTCGGCTAGGCGTGGATCTCGGCCTGCTGGAAGGGCCGGAAATTCCGGTCATGAACGAGCTGAACGTGAAGACGCAGCCGGGATTTCTCCAGAAGACCTATGGAGAGGGCATGAATCCTTCCGAACGCGATATGTACAGGGCTAAGCTCATTCGGGAGACATTGGGCAACCGTTAAGAAGTTGTTAGTTATTATTTCTCGCTTTACAGTTGGATGACGGTATAAACGTCTTAGCTGGCGATACACCGAAATCCGCGAGGTTCAATATATTAATTGAAACGTGGAGGTGCAATACTATGATGTTTGGCAGATTTACGGAACGCGCACAAAAGGTGCTTGCATTGGCTCAGGAAGAAGCGGTACGCCTGGGTCACAACAATATCGGCACAGAACATATCCTGCTTGGACTTATTCGTGAGGGAGACGGCATTGCAGCCAAAGCGCTGATCGGACTTGGACTTGGTCTTGAGAAAATCCAGGACGAAGTGGAGACATTAATCGGACGCGGACAGGAGCAGCCAACCAACATTGCTTACACGCCTAGAGCGAAAAAAGTGATTGAGCTCTCCATGGACGAAGCCCGTAAGCTTGGCCATACCTATGTGGGAACCGAGCATATTCTGCTGGGGTTGATTCGCGAGGGCGAAGGGGTTGCGGCACGCGTGCTGAACAACCTGGGCATCAGCCTGAACAAAGCCCGTCAACAGGTGCTGCAGCTGCTGGGCAGCAGCGAGGCGGTGTCAAGCCATCACGGCACGCCGCAGAACGTGAGCACGCCTACACTGGACAGTCTCGCTCGGGATCTGACCGCCATTGCCAAGGAAGGCAATCTGGATCCGGTCATCGGCCGCAGCAAAGAAATCGAGCGCGTGATTCAGGTGCTTAGCCGCCGGACGAAGAACAACCCGGTACTGATCGGTGAACCGGGGGTCGGTAAGACGGCGATCGCGGAAGGCTTGGCACAGCGCATCATTAACAATGAAATACCGGAAACGCTGCGCGACAAACGCGTAATGACGCTGGATATGGGCTCAGTCGTAGCGGGCACGAAATACCGCGGCGAGTTTGAGGACCGCCTGAAAAAAATCATGGATGAGATTCGTCAAGCCGGCAACATCATTCTGTTCATCGATGAGCTGCATACCTTGATCGGCGCAGGCGGAGCAGAAGGAGCCATCGACGCTTCCAACATCCTTAAGCCTTCATTGGCACGCGGAGAGCTTCAGTGCATCGGGGCAACCACGCTGGACGAATACCGCAAATACATTGAAAAAGACGCTGCACTCGAGCGCCGCTTCCAGCCGATTACGGTGGATCAACCGTCGCCGGAGGAAGCCATTCAGATCCTGTATGGACTGCGTGACCGTTACGAAGCGCATCACCGCGTGAAAATTACCGACGAAGCGATTGAACAGGCCGTGAAATTGTCCGACCGCTACATTACGGACCGCTTCCTGCCGGATAAAGCGATTGACCTGATTGACGAGGCCGGTTCGAAAGTTCGTCTTCATACGTATACCATACCGCCAAATCTGAAAGATCAGGAAGCGCATCTGGAGGACATCCGCAAGGAGAAAGACGCGGCCGTCCAAAGCCAGGAATTCGAGAAAGCGGCAGCGCTGCGCGATACGGAGCAGAAGCTTCGCGAAGAGCTCGAGGTCACGAAGAATCAATGGAAAGAAAAACAAGGACGTACCGATTCCGAGGTAACGCCGGAGGACATTGCCGACGTTGTCGCCAACTGGACCGGTATTCCCGTCAATAAACTGAAGGAAGAAGAGACCGAGCGTCTTCTGAATCTGGAAGAAATTCTTCACAGCCGCGTAATCGGTCAAGAGGAAGCCGTCAAAGCCGTCAGCCGTGCGGTTCGCCGGGCACGCGCAGGACTGAAGGATCCGAAGCGCCCAATGGGCTCCTTCATCTTCCTGGGTCCTACCGGGGTAGGTAAAACCGAGCTGGCACGTGCTCTTGCCGAGGCCATGTTCGGGGATGAGAATGCAGTCGTGCGGATCGACATGTCCGAGTACATGGAGAAGCATTCCACGTCGCGTCTCGTCGGAGCGCCTCCGGGATATGTCGGCTACGAGGAAGGCGGTCAGTTGACCGAGAAAGTACGCCGCAAGCCGTATTCCGTTGTCCTCCTCGATGAAATCGAGAAGGCCCACCCTGAAGTATTCAATATCCTGCTTCAAGTGCTGGAAGACGGACGCCTGACCGATTCGAAGGGCCGCGTGGTGGATTTCCGGAATACCCTGATCATCCTGACTTCCAACGTCGGGGCAGAGGCGATCAAGAAGAACTCCACGCTTGGATTTACCGCCGTGACGGATGCAGGCCGCGATTATAACAACATGAAAGGCAAAGTGATGGATGAGCTCAAGAAGAGCTTCCGTCCGGAGTTCTTGAACCGGATCGACGAGATCATCGTGTTCCACTCTCTGGAAGAGAAACACATTGCCGAAATCGTGACGCTGATGTCCGACGAGCTGCGTAAACGCCTGAAAGAATTCGAGGTGCATTTCGAACTCACGGACAAGGCGAAGGCCTTCATAGCGAAGGAAGGATACGATCCGGCCTTCGGTGCCCGTCCGCTGCGCCGGGCTATCCAGAAGCACATCGAGGATCGCCTTTCCGAGGAACTGCTGAAAGGCAATGTGACCAAGGGCGACTCGCTTGTCATCGATGAAGCGAACGGCGAACTGGTTGTGAACAAAAGTGAAGGTGTAACGGCCGCATCGGCCGAAACGGAATAAGAATGGTATACAGCCCCGCCGGAGTTACATCCGGCGGGTTTTTTGATTTAAATGTTAACGGAAGATGAAGGCTTTGTATGGGGCAGATACATGGATGCTTAGAAGTTATATAAGATGAATGGCATATTACGAAAACAGATCCCTCATGTATCAACCCAGCGGAGAGGATGAATCGTTCTGAAGAAGCGCCAGCGGTCGCCTTTAAAACCGGGAAACCACTTTGATTTTGTTCCAGTTTCCTGGTTTTAACAGCGATCGTAAGAAAGATCCGGCAGCGAAGCGGACGCGGTTTTTCAGCAGCAATTAACGCATGTTCACCACCTGCTCCTTCAAATTTGAAACAATTCCATCTCATCCCGCGTAAAGTTTCCAATTAACCTTTACGTTGAATTATAAGAAATGGTAAACTTTGAGTAATGCCTGAATTTGCAGGGTTTTACGGAATCCGACAAATGATGCGCGACATAAAGGAGACTCACATGGCAAAAACTAAGACGAAATTTTTCTGTACCGAATGCGGCTATGAAGCGCCCAAATGGTTCGGAAAATGTCCGGGCTGCCAATCATGGAATTCCATGGTAGAGGAGACCGAGACGGTAATCAAGACCCAGGGGATGAATTCCCCTCTTTTTCATAGTAAAGAAAAACCCCTTTCGATCATAAATATAGAAAGCGGTAAAGAACCCAGAATCCAGACGGGCATTGCGGAATTGAACCGGGTGCTCGGGGGCGGGCTGGTCCCGGGCTCGCTCGTGCTAGTCGGCGGCGATCCCGGCATCGGGAAATCCACGCTCCTGCTTCAAGCCTCCAACCGACTGGCCCAGAACGGCATTCGCGTTCTGTACATTTCCGGTGAGGAATCCGTGCGCCAGACCAAACTGCGCGCTGACCGGCTCGGGGCGCTGTCCCCGGAGCTGTTTGTCCTCTGCGAAACCAATCTGGAATCGATCGAGGAAGCCATTGAGAACGTACAGCCTGGCTTCGTTGTCATCGACTCCATTCAGACGGTGTACTTGCCTGAGGTAACCAGCGCGCCGGGCAGCGTATCCCAGGTTCGGGAATGCACGGCCCGCTTTATGCGGCTGGCGAAGGTGAAAGGCATTGCGACCGTCCTTGTCGGACATGTGACAAAAGAAGGCGCCATTGCAGGTCCAAGGATGCTGGAGCACATGGTGGATTGTGTGCTTTATTTTGAAGGAGAGCGTCATCATACTTACCGCTTGCTTCGCGCGGTGAAGAATCGTTTCGGTTCGACGAATGAGATTGGCATTTTTGAGATGGGTGAGGATGGGCTTCGGGAAGTCGGGAATCCATCGGAGCTCTTTTTATCTGAACGGCCTTTGGGCGTAGCGGGTTCGACCGTAGTTGCAAGCATGGAGGGTACGCGCCCGGTTCTGGTAGAGCTGCAGGCGCTCATCTCCACGACGCACTTCCCGTCACCGCGCCGGATGGGCACAGGGGTGGACCATCACCGCATGAACCTGATCATTGCCGTGCTGGAGAAACGGATGGGGATGTACCTGCAAACCCAAGACGCCTACCTGAACGTAGCGGGCGGCGTGAAGCTCGATGAACCTGCGGTGGATCTGGCCATAGCGGTCAGTATCGCATCCAGCTTCCGCGACATACCGACCAAGCCGTATGACGTTATTTTTGGCGAGGTGGGGCTGACCGGCGAGGTTCGCGCCGTTTCAAGAGCGGAGCAGAGGGTAAGAGAAGCCGAGAAGCTGGGTTTTAAGCGCGTTCTCATGCCGGAGAAGAGTTTGAAGGGATGGAAGCATCCGAAAGGAATACAAATTATCGGAGTCAACACCGTTGCAGATGCATTAGCGGTTGCGTTAGATTAGGGGGCATACGAAGGTGAAAGAAACGAGCCAACTGGACAAAATGAATGATTTGCTAAAGCTGGTAGCACCGGGAACGCCGTTTCGCGACGGACTGGAGAACGTGCTGCGGGCGAAGACGGGCGCCCTGATCGTTGTAGGCTACAGCCCGGAGGTAATGGAAGTTGTCGACGGCGGCTTCTCCATTAACTGCGATTTTTCGCCAAACTATTTATACGAGCTCGCTAAGATGGACGGCGCCATCATCTTGAGTGAAGACTTAAAACGAATCTTATATGCGAATACCCAGCTGATCCCGGATTCCTCGATCTCTTCCATCGAGACAGGGATACGGCACAGAACGGCGGAGCGGGTGGCGAAGCAGACGGGCAAGCTGGTTGTGTCGATCTCGCAGCGCCGCAACATTATTACGCTGTACCAAGGCTCGCTGCGGTATGCATTGAAGGAAATCGGCGTCATCTTAACCAAGGCGAATCAGGCCATACAGACGCTGGAGCGATACCGCGTGGTGCTTAACCAATCGCTGACCAACCTCTCGGCATCCGAATTCGAAGAGCTGGTCACCATCCCGGAAGTCGTGAACGTCATTCAGCGGGTGGAGATGGTGCTCCGCATCAAGAAGGAAATTAAACGCTACATCAACGAGCTCGGCAACGAAGGCCGACTGATCAGCATGCAGATGGATGAGCTTGTGAGCAATATGGAGGAAGAGGCTTGGCTGCTATATGCAGACTATGCCCGGGAGTACAGCGAGGAGAAGATCCGCGAGATCATTCTCGCGCTCAAGCGTTCAACGGATGAGGAGCTGCTGGACATTCATCATATCGTACGGCTTCTTGGATACCCGGCTTCCGCCGCTGCTTCGGAGGAAGAAATACTGCCGCGAGGTTACCGGATTTTGAACAAAATCCCGCGCCTTCCGAATGTGATCATCCGCAACCTGGTGGACCAGTTCCATGACTTATCCAGCATTATGACCGCTTCCATCCATGAGCTGGATGAAGTAGACGGGATCGGTGAGGTTCGGGCACGCACCATCAAAGAAGGCTTGAAACGCTTGCAGGAACAAGTATTCATTGACAGACAAATCTAAAAGGCCTACAATCGATGTTCGAACGTACATGAACGAGGTGAATATAAAAATGACGAAATCAATTCCGAACATGTTTACTTTAGGTAATCTGTTTCTCGGAATGATTGGTATCATCTTGGCGACGGAAGGTCGAACGAGTATGGCTGCCATTATGATTATCATTGCCATGCTCCTTGACGGACTGGATGGTCGGGTAGCTCGGGCATTGAATGCCCAAAGCGAATTCGGCAAGGAACTTGACTCCTTGTCCGATGTGATTTCATTTGGCGTAGCACCGGCACTTATTATGTATACCGTAGCGTTTACGGATATTAATACCGCATTGGCTTGGACAGTGACCGCCATATTTCCGATGTGCGGCGCACTGCGGCTTGCAAGATTCAATGTTCGTCCGGGCATCCCGGGATATTTTATCGGCCTGCCGATCCCCGCAGCGGGAGGCGTGCTCGCCACCCTGGCGTTGTTCCATGAAGAGATTACAGCACCTTATATGATTTTTGCCGTATTATTGCTTTCTTACCTTATGGTTAGCTCAGTCAAGTACCCGAATTTCAAAAAGATTGGCATTCCGAAAACAGCGATTAAATTTACGCCTTTGGTCATCATTGGCGCCGTGATGGTAGCCGTGTTCTTTCCGGAGCAGACTTCCATGCTGATCTTCGTGCCTTTGGTGTTGTATGCTGGTTACGGATTGAAGCAGAATTTCCGTAGGCTTAACCGTAAAAACCGTCGCAAAAAAGATGACCGCAATTCCGATGAAGCCTATCAGTCTTCGGACCGGTAAACGGATGCAAGGACATATATCCAAATAAAAAGCATTTATTTCCCTGCCAGGAGCAGCGAGATAAATGCTTTTTTTGTATGCATGGAGCACCTTGCCGTTAAGGTCCGTTTCGGTATGTAAGCGGCTTTACGACAGGTTGAAGAGACCCAATGTGGAGCATTTCTGCGACTCCTTGACAACAACCTCATCCAGTTGAATGTCCAGAAGATTCGCAAGGGCAGACATATAAAATAGGTTGCGGCCAAGCTCGGTGCTTACCGCTTCGCGGCAATTCTCGCACAGATGGCCTTCGACATGCGTGCCTGCCAATTCCCGGGCTGATTCGAGATCAGCGCCGATATCGAAGGTTTGCTTCGTGGCGTGGAGCTCGATGCATCCGCATTCTGTGATGGCCTTGGTGACGGCCCGGTTGACTGAAGCATTGCTTTGACCATTTTTAGACAGAACATCCAAGAGACTGCGGTGACGGAGCAACAATTCGGAAACTTGGTCCTGAAAAGCCTGTAAACTAGGAGCGCTCATTTATACATCCACCTCGATATTATGAATTGAGTTCATTATATTCCACTACTTCAGCCGATTTCAACCAGTTTCAGGCGTGTAAAGGTGGTCAATTCCAGTTGTGAGGTCGATGTCCGTACACGTCAAAGCCTGATGGGTGTAGGTAAAAACAGGCAGGTCATCGCATCCGGAAACTTTATAAGAAAAACTTCAATCGGCACGATTACGACTTTGCAAATTGGACCATACTGGAAATAGAAGCCAAGATTATCAGGTATAAAAAGGAGGTGTGCGGAAGCTCATGTTAAAAAAAGCTATCTTAGCATTTACGGTATTATGCGGAGCATGGGGCGGGTATACGTTATATCATACAATGGAACGGTCTTTCTCAGGGCTCTCGCCTATGTTTGGACAAGGAATATTTGCAGCGGGAAGCGGAGCCTTCGCGGTGCTTGGAGGATTATTGTTTGGCATGATCGGCGTGCTGTCGGCGGATCGGGTAACGAGATGGCTGCACAGCCTGATCTCTTCGTTCTCCCGGATCCCGATGAATGAGCTGGCTGCGGGAACGGCGGGATTGTTAAGCGGTTTGCTGCTGTCTTTATTGCTCTCACCGGGGTTATCCTTGCTCGGACAAGCAGGGCAGCTGCTGCAGGTTGGCATCACGCTGCTCGGCGGCTACATCGGTTTGCGCATTGGATTGGAGAAGAAGGATGAGCTGGCTTCCCTATGGATGTCGGGGAAGTGGAGCCAAACCGCCGAGCCGGAAGGCCGGCGCGTGGAGGAACATAAAATTCTGGATACAAGCGTCATTATTGATGGCAGGATCGCAGATATTTGCAAAACCGGATTTATTGAAGGAACGATTGTCATTCCCGAATTCGTTCTGGAGGAGCTTCAGCATATTGCGGATTCCTCGGATCTTTTAAAGCGAAATCGCGGCCGGCGCGGGCTTGATATCTTGAACAAAATCCAGAAGGAACTGGATGTAAAGGTGCTTATCTACGAAGGCGACTTTGAGGAGATATCCGAAGTGGACAGCAAGCTGGTGAAACTCGCCAAAGTGCTTCAAGGCAAAGTGGTCACGAATGATTTCAACTTGAACAAGGTTTGCGAGCTGCAGGGCGTGTCGGTGTTGAACATTAACGACCTGGCCAACGCGGTGAAGCCGGTGGTTCTGCCAGGGGAAGAAATTCTGGTGCAGATTATCAAGGACGGCAAAGAGCATGGTCAGGGCGTCGCATATCTGGATGACGGCACGATGATCGTAGTGGAGGGCGGACGCGAGTATATCGGCACGATGATGGAGGTGCTGGTTACCAGCGTACTGCAAACCTCGGCGGGCCGGATGATCTTCGCGAAACCAAAACTGTTGGAAAAAGCCCAGTAAAGGGGTATGATGGGGATATACATATCCGGTATTCGTCCTTTTGTGGCGTTTTGGGTGAGACAGGAGTTTGGTGTGTGATGAGTAACTTCGGCGCCGTCATCGTAGCGGCGGGAAAAGGAACGAGGATGGGCACCCGGGAGAGCAAGCAGTACTTGGTTCTGGACGGTAAGCCCATTATCGTTCATACGCTTGAAGCATTCAGCCGGATACCATGGCTGCAGGAAATTGTGCTTGTAACGGGGATGGAGGATGTTCCTCGCTGCCAGTCCTGGGTGCAGGAATACGGTTTGGGTAAGGTATCGACCGTAATCCCTGGCGGAAGCGAGAGACAACAGTCCGTATATCAAGGCATCAAGCAAATCTCTTCAGAATGGGTAATGATACATGACGGCGTAAGGCCGTTCGTAACGCAAGAGGAAATTGAAGCCTGCCGCGATGCGGCGATCCGCGAAGGCGCCTCGGTACTCGGGGTTCCCGTGAAGGATACGATTAAGCAGGTGAACGGTAAGGGGCTGATTACAGGTACCCCGGACCGTCAAAGTCTGTGGGCCGTCCAGACCCCACAGGCTTTTCGTCTTTCCGACCTGCTGTCCGCGCATGAAGCTGCGGCGAAGGAGGGATTTGCCGGTACCGACGACGCCATGCTGATGGAGCGGGCAGGGCATCCGGTCACCGTGGTGGAGGGGAAATACAGCAACATCAAAATCACCACGCCGGAGGATCTGGAATATGCGGCTTTTTTACAGAAACGTAAGGGAGAGGACATGGAATGATTCGAGTAGGACAAGGGTTTGACGTACATCAGCTCGTAGAAGGAAGGCCGTGCATCATCGGAGGCGTCACGATTCCGTATGACAAAGGTCTGCTTGGGCACTCCGACGCCGACGTGCTGCTGCATGCCGTGACGGATGCGATCCTGGGGGCGCTGGGGCTTGGCGACATTGGACGCCATTTTCCCGATAACGACCCTGCCTTTAAAGACGCCGACAGCCTGAAGCTTTTGGAGCAGGTGTGGGTCATGGCGAAGGAACGCGGGTATAGACTGGGTAACATCGATTCCACGATTATTGCCCAGAAGCCGAAGATGGCGCCATACATTCCGCAAATGGCGGAAGTGATCGCCAAAGCGCTGGATGCCGAGGTGGATCAGGTGAACGTGAAGGCGACCACCACCGAGCAGCTCGGGTTTACCGGCAGGGGCGAAGGAATCGCCGCCCAGTCGGTTGTCTGCCTTGTAAAAGGTGTGCTATCATCTTGAAGTATGCGTTCAAAAAGGGAGTTTTTGAACTGGGAAACTTTGTAGAATAGGGAAGCGGAGGGGTTACAATGACCGGAGAAGTCCGCGTGCGCTATGCACCGAGTCCAACGGGACATTTACATATCGGCAATGCCAGAACGGCATTATTCAATTATTTATTCGCCCGCAAGAACAACGGGAAATTCATTATCCGCATCGAGGATACGGATGTGAAACGCAACGTGGAAGGCGGCGAGCAGAGCCAGCTGAAGTACTTGAAGTGGCTGGGCATGGATTGGGACGAGAGCGTGGATGTCGGGGGCGAGTACGGACCTTATCGCCAGACCGAGCGTCTTGATATTTATAAAGAATATTGGCAGGACCTTCTGGATCGCGGGCTTGCTTACCGCTGCTACTGCACGGAGGAAGAGCTGGAGCAGGAGCGGGAAGAGCAGATGGCTCGGGGCGAAACGCCGCGCTATTCCGGGAAGCATCGCGATTTGACCGAAGAGCAGCGCCAGGCGCTTGAGGCTGAAGGCCGCGTGGCGAGCATCCGCTTCCGCGTGCCGGAAGACCGCGTCTACACGTTCGACGATATGGTGAAGGGCACGATTTCGTTTAACAGCAAAGAGACGGGCGACTTCGTCATCGTCAAAAAAGACGGCATTCCTACCTACAATTTCGCGGTAGCTTTGGATGATCATCTCATGAAGATCAGCCATGTGCTGCGCGGGGAGGATCATATCTCCAATACGCCGCGTCAGCTGATGATCTATGAAGCCTTCGGGTGGGAGCCCCCTCAGTTCGGGCATATGACCCTGATCGTGGGCGAGGACCACAAGAAGCTGAGCAAGCGCAACGAATCGATCATCCAGTTCATCGAGCAGTATGACCAGCTTGGTTATTTGCCTGAAGCGCTGTTCAACTTCATCTCGCTGCTGGGCTGGTCTCCGGAAGGGGAAGAGGAAGTGTTCTCCCAAGAGCAGCTGATCTCGATCTTCGATGAGCATCGCCTGTCCAAGAGCCCGGCGGTATTCGACACGAACAAGCTGGCTCATATGAATAACACGTACATTAAGAACGCGGATCCGGACCGGATCGCCGATTTGGCCATTCCGCATTTGCAGAAAGCCAGCCGTTTGCCGTCCGAGCTTACGGCCGAGCAAGAGGAATGGGCACGCGCGCTCGTGGCGCTCTATCAGGAGCAGATGACGGCGGCTTCGGATATCGTGGATCTGTCGGAAGTGTTCTTCCGCACGCACCTGGAGCTGGATGCCGAGGGGATCGAAGTGATGGGCGGCGAGCAGGTGCCTGCCGTACTGTCCGCATTCCTGGCGAAGATCGAACAGTCCGATGAGTTTAACGCGCAGAAGATCGCTGCCATGATCAAGGAAGTGCAGAAGGAGACCGGGTTTAAGGGCAAACAGCTCTTCATGCCGATCCGCGTAGCCTTGACGGGACAAACCCATGGCCGCGACTTGAACCAGACGATCTGGCTGCTTGGCAGGGACCGCGTGCTTGACCGTTTGCGTTCCCAGATCAAGGGCGCATAACTCGGGCGGCATCCGCAATAAACGTTCCTTGTCAGCCCGTATATCATCAGTTATAATTACACCAAACTATAAGTGAAATATTCTTTGATCTAAGGGTTCATGGATTATAAGGCCAGCGGAGGAGGCGGAATCGTTCTGGAGAAGCGAAGCGTTCGCCTTTGCCTTCCGATTTCAACCTAATTAATATCGTTAAAGAAATCGGAGGGCAACAGCGATCGGAAGAAGGATCCGCAAACGAAGCGCTCATTAATCACTGACTTAGATCAACAAATATAAACGTTTTAAAAGCTACGATCAGGAGAAGTACGCGTAAAACAGGCACGTTCCAGAGAGGACAATCGGCAGAAGACAAGAACCACTTGAATCTGCCGGCTGAGAGTTGTCCCGTCGCCTGCAGCGGAAATGCACCTGTGAGCTGCATGGTTGAAGCGAACGCAATCGTTAGATCATGCCGGTCGTCTGCCGTTAATGACATGAAGAGAATCGGTAGAATCCGTCCC
This sequence comes from Paenibacillus sp. Y412MC10, assembly GCF_000024685.1. Classification (NCBI taxonomy): domain Bacteria; kingdom Bacillati; phylum Bacillota; class Bacilli; order Caryophanales; family Paenibacillaceae; genus Paenibacillus; species Paenibacillus sp. Y412MC10. Next base: position 6,456,889 of record NC_013406.1, on the reverse strand, counting down.
TGACGAAGGGAGGAGTCTTGTGCCGGTTCGAAGCAGAGTGGAACCGCGGTCTAGCGCCTCTGCAGCGATAAGCTGCAGGGGCGTTTTTTATTACAGGAATAACGATGGATAGCAAGTTGCATGCGCGATTGGAAGAGGGGAAAGAGGGAGCGTTCATGTTTAAACAGATGAAATCGGATATTCGGACAGTGTTCGAGAATGACCCGGCCGCCCGGGGACTTTTTGAAGTGGTATTCACCTACTCGGGACTTCACGCCCTGTGGGCGCACCGGGTGGCTCATGCATTATTTAAGCGGCGGTGGTATACGCTGGCACGGATCATATCTCAGATCAGCCGGTTCATGACAGGCATCGAGATTCATCCGGGCGCCCGTATCGGGAGTCGGCTGTTCATCGACCATGGCATGGGGGTTGTCATTGGAGAGACCTGCGAGATTGGAGACGACGTGGTGATCTACCAGGGGGTGACCCTTGGCGGAACCGGTAAGGAAAAAGGCAAGCGGCATCCGACCATCGGCAACAACGTGGTCATCGGATCCGGAGCGAAAGTGCTAGGTTCTTTTACGATTGGGGATAACTGTAACATCGGATCCAACGCGGTCGTATTAAGGCCCGTACCCCCGAACAGCACCGTTGTCGGCAATCCCGGCAAAGTCGTGAAACAGAACGGGGAGCGGGTGCGCGACCGGCTGGATCACACGAATCTGCCCGATCCGATTGTCGATACGCTCCGTTCGATGCAGAAGGAGATCGATCAGCTCCGGGCGGAACTGGATGAGAGCAAGGGAGGCCGGCATCAAGCGATGGTTTCCGAGGCTGTCGTGTCTTCGGCCAAGGAAGAATAGAAGAACTCCCGTAACCTTGGAAGCCTTGGACGATGCATAGCCTGACTTCATATAGCGATTTCGATACATCATCTTCAACATGAATCAATGCGTTACGCAGGCTTTTGAAGTAAAAGACAATAAGCGATGGAACGAAAGGATTGAGATGATACAATATGGCACTGCAAATCTATAACACGCTAACCCGCATGAAAGAAACGTTTGTTGCCCAGGAACCCGGAAAGGTAAAGATCTACGTATGCGGTCCTACCGTGTACGACTATATCCATATCGGCAATGCCCGCCCGATGATTTTTTTCGACGTGGTTCGAGCGTACTTCGAGAATCAGGGCAACGACGTGAATTACGTAGTGAACTTCACGGATGTGGATGACAAAATGATTCGGAAAGCGGAGCAAACCGGGACGACCGTTCCGGAGGTTGCGGAGAAGTTCATCAACGCCTATTACGAGGATTTGGACGGTCTCGGCATACCCAGAGCGACATTGAATCCGCGGGTAACGGACAATATGGAGAGCATCATCGAATTCATCCAGGAGCTCATTGATCGCGACTTTGCTTATGAGAACGGCGGAGACGTATTCTACCGGACCCGCAAGTTCGACGACTACGGTAAGCTGTCCCAGCAGAACCTCGATGAGCTGCAGTTCGGGATCCGGATCGAAGTGGATAAGCGGAAGGAAAATCCGGAGGACTTCGTGCTGTGGAAAGCCGCGAAGCCGGGAGAGATCTACTGGAGCAGTCCATGGGGCGACGGCCGCCCGGGCTGGCATATCGAGTGCTCCGCCATGGCTCGCCGCTATCTCGGGGATACCTTGGATATCCACGGCGGCGGCCAGGATCTGCAGTTCCCGCACCATGAATGCGAAGTGGCGCAGTCCGAGGCATTGACGGGCAAACCGCTCGCGAACTATTGGATGCATAATGGATATATCCGCATCAACAACGAGAAAATGTCGAAATCGCTGGGCAACGGCGTATTGGTTAAGGAACTTCGCGAACAATATACGAAAGAAGCCGTGCGCTATTTCATGTTGTCCACCCACTACCGCAACCCGCTGAATTACAGCGACGAGGTGATGGAACAGGCACAGAACAGCGTGGAACGCCTCGCGAATGCGGCGGCAAACGTCGAACATCGATTGGGCACGGCGATCGGCTCCAAGGACGATCAAGTCAGCCAGGACGTAGCCGACAAAATATCGGCCGTGCTTGTCGAATTTCACGAGAAAATGCAGGACGATTTCAACACGCCGGACGCCATCACCGCGATGTTCCAATGGGCCAGCGAGGCGAATCAGCTGCTGAAGGAAGCATCGATTCCTGCCGCGGATCTGCATGAAGTGCTGCGTGCTTTCAACGAAATGAACGGCGTGCTCCGCATCGTGAACAATGGTACGGATGAATTGCTGGATGAGGAAATCGAAGCGCTGATTGCCGAACGTGTCGAAGCCCGCAAGAATAAAAACTGGGCCCGAGCGGACGAAATCCGCGACAAGCTGGCGGACGAAGGCATCGTGCTGGAGGATACGGCGCAGGGCATGCGCTGGCGGCGTAAATGAGCGGGGATAAGCATCAGGATCCTGCAGTAGGCTGGTTTGATTTTCCGCCGTCGAAGCCGGCCCGTTTAATCCCGCCCATCGTGCTCGCTTATATCGGGGATGCCATTTATGAGGTGGCGGTGAGGCAGTTTCTGATATCACGGGCCAATCTCCGTCCCCATCACTTGCACCGTTCGGCCACGAGCTTCGTGTCGGCGAAGGCGCAGAGCCGGATATTGGCTTTTCTGGATCCGGAGCTGACGGAGGAAGAGCGCGATGTGGTGCGTCAGGGGCGCAATGCCAAATCAGGCAGCATACCGAAGAATGCCGACGTGCTGGAATATCGGCATGCAACGGCATTCGAGACGCTGGTTGGGTATTTATATTATGCGGGAGAGCAGGACCGTCTCCGTGAACTCATCGGAAAGAGCATCGAGTTTATCGAGGGGTCCGTTAAATAAACCATGTGGCAATATAGGCATCAACATGAAACGATACAGCCGGTTTTTCCCAAGCGAGGGGGACGCAGGCTGATATGCAGGAGGAGACCTACATGATGCAAGAAGAGGAAGTAGTAGCCGGTAAGCATTCCGTCACGGAAGCGCTCAAATCCGGACGCACGATCAATAAAATATGGATTGCCGAAAACGCGCAAAAGCATCTGACCCTGCCGATCATCGCGGAAGCGAAGAAGCTGGGCATCGTCATTCAGCATGTGGACAAACGGAAGCTGGATCAGATGGTTCCGGGAGTCCAGCATCAAGGCGTGGTTGCCCAGGCGGCACCCTACGCTTATGTGGAAGTGGACGATTTGCTGAAGGCCGCGGAGGAAAAAGGCGAGCCGCCTTTCCTGCTGCTTCTGGACGAGATCGAGGATCCGCACAATCTGGGATCGATTCTCCGAACGGCCGACTGCACGGGCGCTCACGGCGTCATATTGCCTAAGCGCAGATCCGCGCAGATAACGGCAACGGTATCCAAAACATCGGCCGGCGCGGTGGAGTATGTGCCTGTAGCCAGAGTGACCAATCTGGGCCAAACCATCGATCAACTGAAGGAAATGGGCGTGTGGGTTGTCGGAACCGTGGTCGATGCCGTTCAGGAATTGTATGATACCGAGGTTTTTGACGGGCCGGTCGCCATCGTTATCGGCAATGAGAATAAAGGGATGGGGCGTCTGATCCGCGAGAAATGCGATGTGCTTGTGAAACTGCCGATGGCCGGAAAAATCAATTCGCTTAACGCCTCGGTTGCCGCAGGCGTCGTCATGTACGAAGTGCTTCGCCGTCGCCGCCTGCAAGGTTAGCGATGATGGCCGATTGGCGGGATGTGCTGCTGGTCGACGGTTATAACATGATCGGCGGCTGGCCGCATCTTGCGAAGCTTGCCAACAGCAGCATGCACGAAGCGCGGGACTTGCTGCTTGAGAAATTAGCGGATTACCAAGCGTATTCAGGCCTCAGAGTCGTGGTGATTTTTGACGCGTACCGGGTCCCCGGCTTGGGGAAATCCTACACGCAAGGCAAGGTGCAGGTGTTTTTTACGAAAGAGAAGGAAACCGCCGATGAGTGTATTGAGCGGCTTGTCGGCGAGTTTAGCCATCGACGGCGTAAAATTTATGTGGCAACCAGTGATCTAATCGAACAGCACGTCATTTTTGCTAGAGGAGCACTCCGGCTGTCCGCCCGGGAATTGCTGAGCGAGGTCGAGCAGAGCGAGCGCGAAGTGAAGCAGAAGATTACGAAAGAGCATACCAAGAGCAGAAATACGCTTGACGGGAAGCTGCCGCCTGATGTGAGACAGGCGTTCGAGCGCTGGCGAAGGGAGTAACACAGTTTTACACCATGAGGGACGAAAGGTCGGCTCATTTGGAAAATGAAACAGTATATGAATCTACGAAATAGTTTACATTAAATGTTATTATCGGTCTATTTTAGGTAGAACGTGGTTGACGGTCTAGTAGACATCATATATACTTGTCATATATTTCAAGCGAGTGACGGGCTACCGTGCGTTCCGGGCCGGAGGGATTCTATTGAGTGTGGACCTCAAGGAAGTCATGTTGTCAGGGTATGATGTGATAAGCGATGAAGACATTGTCGAGGCGGTCCGCGAGGGTGACAGCGGGGCGCTGGAGTATTTGATCAATAAGTACCGGAATTTTGTACGTGCTAAAGCCCGTTCCTATTTTCTGATTGGCGCCGACCGGGAGGATATCGTCCAGGAAGGCATGATCGGGCTGTACAAGGCAATTCGTGATTTTAAAGGGGATAAGCTGTCCTCGTTCAAGGCCTTTGCCGAGCTCTGCATTACCAGGCAGATCATTACGGCGATCAAGACCGCTACGAGACAGAAGCATATTCCGCTCAATTCGTATGTCTCTTTGGACAAGCCGATTTATGACGAGGACTCGGACCGTACGCTGCTGGATGTCATTTGTGGTACAGCGGTAAGCGATCCGGAGGAACTGATCATCAATCAAGAGGAGTTTGTCGGCCTGGAAGACAAGATGTCAGAGATCTTAAGCGATCTGGAACGGAAAGTCTTGATGCTTTATTTGGACGGTCGTTCCTATCAAGAAATCGCGGTAGATTTGAGGCGTCACGTGAAATCGATTGACAATGCCCTCCAGCGGGTAAAGCGAAAGCTTGAGCGTTATCTGGAGGTCAGGGATAATTAAAGCAAATGTCGGACAAGAAGCAGAAGGCTCAATCAGAGCCTTTTTTTAATTGCAACATCGTATTTCGGGATGGCCGGTGAAGGATCTTTGCATGCTTCACCGCCATGATCTTTTGTCGGCAGACGTGATAGGATGCAATTCAGAGATGTCCATTTTCGCATAATGTGTAATATTTGGTGTTTCATCTGTTGGAAGATTGAACATACTGGATATAGGCTAAATGCTATGCAAGATGGACAAAGACTGTGAAACGCCACAGTTTTTTACAGCGGAAGGTGTACAATAAGCCGGGGACTTATTCCCTGGTTTAGCTGGCAATGGCATTTATTGCAGCCCGCAATCAGAGAGAAAAAGGCTTGAAATGGCGCTACCCTTGTGATAAAGTGTTTTAGGTAGGCCTAAATTCGCGTGTTTTATGAATGGATCGTTGTTACAGCTTTTGGAACAACGGTTTTATTCATCTCGCAGAAATAACCGGGTTTCGATGAGAACAAGGTTGTTTCTACTAGGATCAATATCGATTCTTCTGACAAAGAAGGACGTCTTCGGGAGGTGCACATCATGCGGGTAATTATCACTTTGGCTTGTACAAGCTGCAAACAAAGAAACTACACAACCACCAAAAACAAGCGAAATCACCCCGACCGCATGGAGATGAAGAAATTTTGCAAGTTCTGTAACGAGCAAACTCCTCATCGCGAAACCAGATAGTTTTCTTTTGGAGGTGTAGTCGGCGTGAAACGTGGTTTCAAGTCTCTGTTTTCCTTTTTCTCTGAAAGCTGGGCGGAACTTAAAAAAGTTCGCTGGCCCAATCGTAAAGAACTGACGAACTATACTCTCATTGTTCTAGGCACCATTGTGTTTGTCACGATTTATTTTTGGGTTGTAGACATCGGTATTTCCGCTGTGATCGAAGCGATAATTTAGAAGGGTCCCAGGTGGCTTGATATGGAAAAAAGATGGTACGTAGTTCATACCTATTCTGGGTATGAGAATAAAGTCAAAGCCAATTTGGAAAAACGTGTCGAGTCCATGGGCATGGAGGACAAAATATTCCGCGTTCTTGTTCCGATGGAAGAAGAAATCGTAAACAAAGACGGCAAGAAAAAAACCGTCATGCGTAAAGTTTACCCGGGATATGTCTTGGTCGAAATGATTCAGACCGATGATTCTTGGTATGTTGTCCGCAATACGCCAGGAGTGACCGGTTTTGTTGGTTCGACAGGGTCCGGTTCTAAACCGACGCCTTTGCTTCCGGAAGAAGTGGAACAGATTCTGAAGCATATGGGCATGGAAGAGCCGAAACCGAAGATCGAATTCGACATCAAGGAATCCGTTCGTATCAAGGTTGGTCCTTTTGCGAATTTTGTGGGCTCCGTGGAAGAGATTTTGGCTGAAAAGAGCAAGTTGAAAGTTCACGTCAACATGTTTGGACGGGAAACCCCGCTGGAGTTGGATTATACTCAAGTGGAGAAGATCTGATTCTTCAGGTTTCTTGTGGGAGGGCGTAAATACGCGTCCGTCTACCACTATTGATGCAAGGAGGTGTCAACCATGGCTAAAAAAGTTATCAAAATTGTGAAACTGCAAATTCCTGCAGGTAAAGCGAATCCGGCTCCTCCAGTAGGTCCTGCATTGGGTCAAGCGGGTGTCAACATCATGGCATTCTGTAAAGAATTCAACGCACGTACTGCTGATCAAGCTGGTCTGATCATTCCGGTTGAAATTTCGGTGTTTGAAGATCGTTCCTTTACGTTCATCACGAAAACTCCACCGGCTGCTGTTCTGCTTCGTGTGGCTGCTAAGATCGAAAAAGGATCCGGCGAGCCTAACAAGAAGAAAGTGGCTACCGTTAAGCGTGACGCTGTTCGTCAAATCGCTGAGCAAAAAATGCCTGACCTGAACGCTGCATCTGTTGAAGCTGCAATGAAGATGGTAGAAGGTACTGCCCGTAGTATGGGTATCACAATCGAAGACTAATCGTCTTTCGGTTGAAACCGGACGAGGTCCGGATTATGTGGGAGGAATTTCCGCTAACACCACAAAGGAGGAAAACAAACATGGCTAAACACGGTAAGAAATACGTTGAAGCTGCCAAGCTGATTGACAGCGAAGCAACTTATGAGCCTTTGGAAGCTGTAGAGCTTGTGAAGAAGGCTGCAACTGCCAAATTCGACGAAACTGTTGAAGCGGCTGTACGTTTGGGCGTAGACCCACGTAAACAAGACCAGGCTGTTCGTGTGTTGTTGTCTTGCCTCACGGCACAGGTAAAACACAACGCGTTCTGGTATTTGCAAAAGGTGAAAAAGCGAAAGAGGCTGAAGCGGCTGGCGCTGATTTTGTTGGCGATCAGGATATGATCAACAAAATCCAACAAGGCTGGTTCGAGTTCGATGTCTGCGTAGCTACACCTGATATGATGAGTGAAGTCGGTAAACTTGGCCGTCTGCTCGGTGGTAAAGGCCTGATGCCTAACCCTAAAGCTGGTACGGTTACATTCGATGTTGCCAAGGCTGTTCAAGAAATCAAAGCCGGTAAAATCGAGTACCGTCTGGACAAAGCAGGTCAAATTCACGCGCCAATCGGTAAAGTGTCTTTCGATGCAGCTCAATTGAATGAGAACCTCAAAGCTCTCATCGATGCATTGAATCGTGCGAAGCCAGCAGCCGCTAAAGGTGTATACCTGAAAGGTATCGCTGTTTCCTCGACGATGGGACCAAGCGCTCGCGTGAACACAACCGTTTACAGATAATATTACCATTGACTTTAGTCAATGAGGTTTGATATTATGTAACAGTTGTGAGTCTTCGAGACTGACCTTTAAAGTTGAATATGCTTACCGTAGACAGTAGGTGCCCTAAGCAGGCTTAATTTCCTACCGAGGTGTTATGATAGAACGTCAACAATTTGTCCGGTTGTACCGGCCAAATGATGATTCATCAGGCCTTCGTGATTCTACGGAGGCTTTTTTAGTGCCCGTAGGAAGAGCGGAGAGCTTGGTGCTCTTACGCTACTAATACAACCAGGAGGTGTAATCATTGGCAAACGCAAAAGTGATTCAAGCGAAACAAGAAGCGGTTGATGTCGTTGCTGCTAAGCTGCGCGAGAGCGTATCTACAGTAGTTGCTGACTATCGCGGACTGAACGTTGCGCAAGTAACTGAACTTCGTAAGCAGCTTCGCGAAGCTGGCGTCGAGTTCCAAGTACTGAAAAACACGCTGCTTCGCCGTGCAACTGCGGCAGCAGAGCTGACTGATCTGGACGAAGTCCTGACTGGTCCTACAGCTGTTGCTTTTGGTACCAATGACGCTGTCGCTCCAGCAAAAATCCTCAACGATTTTGCTAAGAAAAACGACGCGTTGAAATTGAAAGGCGGCGTAGTAGAAGGCCGTGTAATCGGAGAGAGCGAAATCAAAGCTCTGGCAGAACTTCCGTCCCGCGAAGGTCTCCTCTCCATGCTCCTCAGCGTGCTTCAAGCTCCAGTGCGCAACTTCGCGCTTGCAGTTAAAGCCGTTGCTGAGAAGGAAGAACAAGGCGCATAAGCCTTGTCTTGCTGAAGCTGTGTAACAACAACTATAAAATCTTAATAATAAATGGAGGTTCAACTTAAATGAGCAAAGAGCAAATCTTGGAAGCAATTAAAGGTATGTCTGTTCTGGAACTGAACGATCTCGTAAAAGCAATCGAAGAAGAATTTGGTGTGACTGCTGCAGCTCCAGTAGCTGTTGTAGGTGGCGCTGGTGCAGCTGCTGAAGCAGAGCAATCCGAATTCGACGTAATCCTGACAAGCGCAGGCGCGTCCAAAATCAACGTAATCAAAGTGGTTCGCGAAATCACAGGTCTTGGCTTGAAAGAAGCAAAAGAACTGGTTGACAACGCTCCAAAACCATTGAAAGAAAAAGTAGCTAAAGAAGAAGCTGAAGCTGTTAAAGCTAAATTGGAAGAAGCAGGCGCATCCGTAGAAGTGAAGTAATTACTTCTCTAGATGAATGTCAGCAAGAAGCAAACCCCTTGAATATTTGTTCAAGGGGTTTGTTATTGTGGCGGGGAGCTCAACGCGTACTGATTCTCCGCAGGAAAGGTTATACTGGAATAATGGAGCGCCTAAGGCCGATATGCCTTAGACGGGCAGAATTTGATTCAAGACGGAGGAAATGATGCCGAATCAACATTATTACTCAAACCAGCCGGAGATTGCTCATGATCGTAAGGAGCTAAAGACGGAACTTCGGGGGCAGTCATTTAGTTTGGTCAGCGACGCCGGCGTGTTCTCCAAGGGCGGCGTGGATTATGGCAGCAAGGTGTTAATAGACGCCATGGATTTCGGGCAGGATGCCCAAGTGCTGGATGTAGGGTGCGGGTACGGCCCGATCGGCCTAACGGCGGCAAGAATGGCCTCGCAAGGCCATGTGACGATGATCGACATCAATAGCCGGGCTGTCGAATTGGCCAAAGAGAATGCGAAGCGCAACGGTATAATCAACGTTACGATCTTAGAAAGCGACTTGTTTGAGGCGGTGAAGGATCAGCAATTTGATGTGGTTCTGACCAATCCGCCGATTCGTGCGGGAAAAGAAACGGTGCATGCCATATTCGAGGAATCGTGGAAACATCTGCGCGAGAATGGACAGTTGTGGGTTGTGATTCAGAAGAAGCAGGGTGCGCCTTCGGCGAAAGCGAAACTGGAGAGTCTGTTTTACCAGGTTGAGGAAGTAACGAAGGATAAAGGGTACCGAATATTCAAAGCGACGAAATCTTCTTAAAATAGTTCGACTAGGCTGTTGACTTGGGTATGCTGGTATGGTATTATTATAAAATGTCAGTATTAGGATGGTCTCTTTGTCTTTAGTTGGCTGAAATGTCAAGACTTATTATGCGAAAACATGCATAAAGTCGGTCATATTGACGTATAATATGTACATTTTGGGCAAATCTACAGGATATGAGATGATTATCATAACCATGGATAAGCTGCTCTTTTTTCGAAAAGGTATTCGATAAGGGCTTTTCTCTATTTATGGGAGTGTCCTCTGTATGTTCCATTATAGTGTTACAAACAGAGGTTCGCAATGAAATTTTTAAAGTGAGTAGACATGAGGGGTGAGTTTAAGTTGGCAGGACATCTTGTTCAATATGGTCGACGCACTCGGCGAAGTTATGCTCGTATTAACGAGGTACTCGAAGTTCCGAACCTGATTGAAATCCAACAAAAATCTTATGAATGGTTTTTGGAGGAAGGACTCCGCGAAATGTTCCAGGACATCTCGCCGATTCAGGATTTCACAGGCAATTTGGTGCTAGAGTTCATTGACTACAGCCTTGGAGAACCGAAATACACCGTCGATGACGCGAAAGAACGCGACGTTACTTATGCGGCGCCGCTCCGCGTGAAAGTCCGGCTCATTAACAAGGAGACCGGCGAGGTCAAGGAGCAGGAAGTGTTCATGGGAGACTTCCCGTTAATGACGGAAACCGGAACATTCATTATCAATGGTGCCGAACGGGTTATTGTCAGCCAGTTGGTTCGCTCTCCCAGCGTCTATTTCAGCACGAAAGTGGATAAAAACGGTAAGACGACGTACACTGCAACAGTGATCCCTAACCGCGGCGCTTGGCTGGAACTGGAGATGGACGCGAAGGACATTATTTATGTCCGGATCGACCGCACCCGTAAAATCCCTGTAACGGTGCTTTTACGTGCACTTGGTTTTGGCACGGATGCCGAGATTTTGGATCTTCTGGGCAATGATGAATATATTCAAAATACGCTGGATAAAGACAACACGGACTCCACGGAAAAAGCGCTCATTGAAATCTATGAACGCCTTCGTCCGGGCGAGCCGCCAACACTGGAGAATGCGAAGAGCCTTCTCGTTGCCCGTTTCTTCGATCCGAAGCGTTATGATTTGGCTAACGTTGGTCGTTACAAGATCAACAAGAAGCTTCATATTAAGAACCGTCTCTTTAATCAACGTTTGGCAGAAAGTTTGATAGACATCGATACGGGTGAGATCGTGGCGGAAGCCGGTCAAACCGTAGACCGTCGTCTTTTGGACGAGATTATGCCTTACCTTGAGAAGAGCGTAGGCTTCAAGAATTATCATGTTGCCGGCGGCGTGATGGACAGCGAGGATATCCCGCTGCAAACGATCGACGTATTCTCTCCGATCGAGGACGGAAAAGTCGTGAAAGTCATCGCGAACGCAAACATCGATAAATCCGTGAAGCATATTACGCAGGCGGATATCATCTCCTCCATCAGCTACTTCATCAACCTGCTGCATGGAATCGGCAATACGGATGATATCGATCACCTGGGTAACCGTCGTCTGCGTTCCGTGGGCGAATTGCTCCAGAATCAGTTCCGTATCGGTTTGTCCCGGATGGAGCGCGTTGTTCGTGAGAGAATGTCGATCCAGGATGCGAACGTGATTACGCCGCAGGCGCTCATCAACATCCGTCCTGTTATCGCATCGATCAAAGAGTTCTTCGGTAGCTCCCAGTTGTCCCAGTTCATGGATCAGACGAACCCGCTAGCGGAACTGACGCACAAACGTCGTCTGTCTGCACTCGGACCGGGCGGTTTGACGCGTGAGCGCGCAGGCTTTGAAGTGCGGGACGTTCACCACAGTCACTATGGCCGTATGTGTCCGATCGAGACGCCGGAGGGACCGAACATCGGTCTGATCAACTCCTTGTCGACGTTTGCGCGCATCAACGAGTATGGCTTCATCGAAGCTCCGTATCGTTGGGTGGATCCGAAGACCGGTAAAGTCACGGACCAAATCGATTACCTGACTGCAGACGAAGAGGATAACTACATCGTTGCCCAGGCAAACGCCGAACTCAACGAAGACGGTACCTTCGCTGACGAAATGGTAATCGTCCGTTATAACAAGCAATCCGACAACATCCTTCCGATGCCGAGCGACCGTGTAGACTACATGGACGTATCGCCTAAGCAGGTCGTGTCGGTAGCGACGGCGCTCATTCCGTTCCTCGAGAACGATGACTCCAACCGCGCGCTGATGGGATCGAACATGCAGCGGCAGGCTGTTCCGCTTCTTATTCCTAAGGCTCCGCTCGTCGGAACCGGGATGGAGCATAAGTCTGCGAAAGACTCCGGTGTATGTATTGTATCCAAATACGACGGGATTATTGAACGTTCATCCGCCAACGAAATCTGGCTCCGCCGCGTGGAAAATATCGACGGACAAGAAGTCAAAGGCGATATTGTTAAATATAAATTACACAAATTTATGCGTTCGAACCAAGGAACATGCATCAATCAGCGTCCGATCGTCAAGCGCGGCGATGTGATCAAAAAAGGTGACATCCTGGCAGACGGACCATCCACCGAGATGGGCGAATTGGCACTGGGCCGCAACGTCGTCGTTGCGTTCATGACTTGGGAAGGCTACAACTACGAGGATGCGATTCTTCTGTCCGAGAAGCTGGTCAAAGAGGACGTGTACACTTCGATTCATATCGAGGAGTACGAATCCGAAGCTCGTGACACGAAGCTCGGTCCGGAAGAAATCACGCGTGATATTCCTAACGTAGGGGAAGAAGCACTCAAGAACCTAGACGAGCGCGGAATCATCCGCATCGGTGCCGAAATCAGCGCTGGCGACATTCTCGTTGGTAAAGTAACGCCTAAGGGCGTAACCGAGCTGACGGCAGAGGAGCGTCTCCTGCATGCGATCTTCGGTGAGAAGGCTCGCGAAGTGCGCGATACCTCGCTGCGCGTTCCTCACGGTAGTGACGGAATCATCGTGGACGTGAAGGTGTTTACGCGTGAGAACGGCGATGAATTGCCGCCGGGCGTCAACCAATTGGTTCGCGTCTACATCGCACAGAAACGCAAAATCTCCGAAGGCGACAAAATGGCCGGACGTCACGGTAACAAAGGTGTCGTTGCCCGTATTCTGCCGGAAGAAGACATGCCGTTCCTGCCGGATGGCACGCCGGTTCAAGTTGTGTTGAACCCTCTGGGGGTTCCATCACGGATGAACATCGGTCAGGTGCTTGAGGTTCACTTGGGTATGGCTGCGCTCCAGCTCGGCATTCACGTGGCTTCACCGGTATTCGACGGTGCAAGCGAGTATGACGTGTTTGATACGATGGAAGAAGCAGGCATGCAGCGCAATGGTAAGACCGTGTTGTACGACGGACGGACGGGCGAACGTTTTGAACGTGAAGTTACCGTCGGCGTCATGCACATGATCAAGCTCGCGCACATGGTTGACGATAAAATTCACGCCCGTTCCACGGGACCATACTCCCTCGTTACGCAGCAGCCGCTGGGTGGTAAAGCCCAGTTCGGCGGACAGCGCTTCGGTGAGATGGAAGTATGGGCGCTTGAAGCTTACGGTGCTGCCTATACGCTGCAAGAAATTCTTACCGTCAAGTCCGATGACGTGGTCGGCCGGGTGAAAACCTACGAATCGATCGTCAAAGGCGAGAACGTTCCGGAACCGGGTGTTCCTGAATCGTTCAAGGTATTGATTAAAGAGCTTCAGTCTCTCGGTATGGACGTTAAAATCCTGAGCGAGAACGAAGAGGAAATCGAGATGAAAGAACTCGATGACGAAGACGATGCTCAAGGTGATAAACTGAGCCTTAACTTGGAAGGCGCTGAAGTCGGAGTGGAATAACGGTCAATCATTCACCCCCGTCGGCTGATTAGTCGGCGGTGGTGTTATGGTCGTACAGCACATAAATAGGACTAGGTTGAGGAGGGTTGCTCCTTGTTGGACGTTAACAATTTTGAGTACATGAAAATCGGTCTTGCTTCACCGGAAAAAATCCGTTCTTGGTCTCGCGGAGAGGTGAAGAAGCCGGAAACGATTAACTACCGTACATTGAAGCCGGAGAAAGAAGGCCTCTTCTGCGAGCGTATTTTCGGTCCTCAGAAGGACTGGGAATGTCATTGCGGTAAGTATAAGCGTGTCCGTTATAAAGGAGTAGTCTGCGATCGCTGTGGCGTTGAAGTTACGCGCGCCAAGGTCCGCCGCGAACGGATGGGCCATATTGAGCTCGCAGCTCCTGTATCGCACATTTGGTATTTCAAAGGCATTCCAAGCCGCATGGGCCTGGCTCTGGATATGTCCCCAAGATCTCTTGAGGAGATCATTTACTTCGCATCTTATGTTGTAACCGATCCAGGAGATACGCCGCTGGAGAAGAAGCAATTGCTGTCCGAGAAGGAATACCGCAGCTACCGTGAGAAGTACGGCTACGGCTTCCAAGCCGGCATGGGTGCTGAAGCGGTCAAGAAACTTCTACAAGACATTGATATTGAGAAAGAGCTTGAATTCCTTAAGGAAGAACTGCGCACTGCACAAGGTCAGCGCCGCAACCGGGCGATCAAACGCCTGGAAGTGATTGAGGCGTTCCGCAACTCCGGCAACAATCCGGAATGGATGATCATGGATGTGCTGCCGGTCATTCCGCCGGAGCTTCGTCCGATGGTTCAACTTGATGGCGGACGCTTTGCGACTTCCGACTTGAACGATCTGTACCGCCGTGTTATTAACCGGAACAACCGTCTGAAAAGACTGCTGGATCTCGGCGCGCCGGATATCATTGTTCAAAACGAGAAGCGCATGCTGCAGGAAGCTGTCGATGCACTGATCGACAACGGCCGCCGCGGCCGTCCGGTAACAGGTCCGGGTAACCGTCCGCTTAAATCCCTCAGCCACATGCTGAAGGGTAAACAAGGGCGTTTCCGTCAGAACTTGCTCGGTAAACGGGTTGACTATTCTGGTCGTTCCGTTATCGTCGTAGGTCCTTACCTGAAAATGTACCAATGCGGTCTGCCTAAGAAAATGGCGCTCGAGCTCTTCAAGCCGTTCGTGATGAAAGAACTGGTCAACAAAGGCCTGGCACATAATATCAAGAGTGCGAAACGCAAAGTAGAACGTGTAAGTCCAGAAGTATGGGATGTGCTCGAGGAAGTCATTAAAGAGCATCCGGTTCTTCTGAACCGTGCACCGACGCTTCACAGACTCGGTATTCAAGCATTTGAGCCGATTCTGGTTGAGGGCCATGCGATCCGTCTTCACCCGCTCGTATGTACGGCGTATAACGCTGACTTTGACGGTGACCAAATGGCGGTTCACGTTCCTTTGTCCGCTGAGGCTCAAGCTGAAGCGCGTCTGTTGATGCTGGCATCGGGCAACATTTTGAACCCGAAAGACGGTAAACCGGTTGTTACGCCGTCTCAGGATATGGTACTGGGTTCCTTCTATCTGACAATGGATAACAAGGAAGAGAAAGGTACCGGCATGATTCTGGGCAGCGTGAACGAAGCGGTTTCCGCTTATCAGCGTGAAGCAGCCGGTCTGCATGCACGCGTAGCGATTCCGGTTAAAGCCCTTGGCAAAACCAGCTTCACCGACAAACAGCAGGATGCGATTTTGATTACGACGATCGGCCGGATTATCTTTAACGAGATTTTCCCTGCCAGCTTCCCGTACATCAATGAAGCGACTCGTACGAACCTACTGCAAGGCACGCCTGAGAAGTATTTCGTATACGAGAAGGGTGCAGATATCCAAAAAGTGATCCAGGAACTGCCGGTCAGCGGAGCCGTTGGCAAGGAATACCTGGGTTCCATCATTGCGCGCTGTTTCGAAACGTACCATACAACGGAAACCTCTGTGATTTTGGATAAAATCAAGCAGATCGGTTTCACATACTCTACCCGTGCAGGCGTAACCGTTGCGGTATCCGACGTTATCGTACCTGACGAGAAGAATGAAATTCTGAAAGAGTCAGACGAGAAGGTTAAAGTGGTAACGAACCAATATCGCCGCGGCTTGATCACGAACGAAGAACGTTATGACCGCGTTATCGACATCTGGTCCAAGACCAAAGACGATATTACGGATGTACTCATGAAGTCGATGGATCGCTTTAACTCCATCATGCTCATGGTGGATTCCAAGGCGCGGGGTAACAAATCGCAGATCACCCAGCTCGGTGGCATGCGGGGTCTGATGGCGAACCCGTCGGGCCGTATCATCGAACTCCCGATCAAATCGAACTTCCGTGAAGGACTGACGGTACTCGAGTACTTCCTGTCCACGCACGGTGCGCGTAAAGGTCTTGCCGATACAGCGCTTCGTACCGCTGACTCCGGTTACTTGACTCGTCGACTTGTCGACGTGGCCCAGGATGTCATCGTTCGCGAAGACGAGTGCAGCACGGATAAAGGCTTTACCGTTAGCCGTATTCAGGACGGTAAAGAAGTTATCGAGGATCTCTACGACCGTATTGAGGGACGTTATGCATTTGAGACCGTTCGTCATCCGGAAACGAAAGAGATCATCGTTAATCGTAACGAATTGATTGATTCCGACAAAGCTGAGGAAATCGTGGCAGCTGGAGTTGAGAAGCTTCAAATTCGTTCCATCTTGAGCTGCCGTGCACGTTATGGCGTCTGCAAAAAATGTTACGGCCGTAACCTGGCTACTGGTAAGCATGTTGAGATTGGTGAAGCGGTTGGTATTATCGCAGCTCAATCCATCGGCGAACCGGGAACACAGCTCACGATGCGTACGTTCCACACAGGCGGTGTTGCCGGTGATGATATTACACAAGGTCTTCCGCGTATCCAGGAGCTCTTTGAAGCCCGTAATCCTAAAGGTCAAGCGACCATTAGTGAGATCGACGGCGTAGTTAAGGAGATCCGTGAAACGAAAGACCGTCGTGAAATCGAAATTCAAGGTGAAGCTGAAACCAAAGTTTACGCGGTTACCTATGGCTCCCGTCTGCGCGTAAGCGAAGGCAAGCATATTGAAGCCGGGGATGAACTGACCGATGGTTCCATTGATCCGAAGGAAATGCTTCGCATCAAAGGTATCCGTGGCGTGCAGAACTACATCCTTCAGGAAGTTCAACGCGTATACCGTAACCAAGGCGTAGAAATTAACGATAAACACGTTGAAGTTATGATCAGACAGATGCTGCGTAAATTCCGTATCGTTGATGCGGGAGATACGAACCTGCTGCCAGGCTCCTTCGTGGATATGCATGAATACGAGACAGCGAATAAAGACGCTATTCTTTCCGGGAAAGAACCAGCGGTTGCCAAACCGGTTCTCCTCGGTATTACGAAGGCATCTCTCGAAACCGATTCGTTCTTGTCAGCGGCCTCCTTCCAGGAGACAACTCGCGTGTTGACCGACGCTGCCATTAAAGGTAAAGTCGATCAGCTGCTTGGTCTGAAAGAGAATGTTATCATTGGTAAACTGATCCCTGCAGGTACCGGTATGAACCGTTATCGCAGCGTGAAGTTCGCGGGACAAAATGATGTGAATGACGAAAGTCAGGAACTCGAAACAGCTTCTATAGATTAAGAAACAGTCAGGTGATGAGGAGATTTCCGTGTCTTAAGATGCGGAAGCCCTCCTCGTCCCAAAGTTTCTTTTTTTCTGATTTAATAGCTTGACATCGATTAGGGCAGATGCTAATATAGCAAAGGTGCGTGAATAGTTTCTTTGTTCCCTGTTCTTTTGGAGGAATGACTTGTGTCTAATGATAAAGGATTACAGGATGCACACATCAAGATTGGCACCAAACAAACGATGAAGGCCGTTGAATCCGGTTTGGCTACAGAGGTTTATGTGGCTGAAGATTGCGACCAACGTTTGATTTCAAAAGTCGTATCCGAGTGTGATAAGAATGGCGTGCATATCAACTATGTACCCACGATGATAGAGCTTGGAGAAGCATGCGGTATTGAAGTTGGTGCAGCTATGGTAGCTGTCTTGAAATCATGATTTGAGAAATCGTTTTTGTTGGAGAAGACGTTACTTCTTTCGGCAAAAACTTTTCATTTGTTCTTTTATGAACCGCCTGGGTCTGTGGACTTAAACGGGGTTTGTAATTGAATGATAAATACGGGAAGGGGGTGGCTAGCATGCCAACAATTAACCAACTGGTTCGCAAGGGCCGTCAAGCTAAAGTTTACAAATCGAAATCTCCAGCTCTTCAAAAAGGTTTTAACGCTTTGAAACGTGAGGAGACCGACTTGAGCGCTCCGCAAAAACGCGGTGTATGCACTCGTGTAGGCACAATGACGCCGAAAAAACCGAACTCCGCACTTCGTAAATATGCTCGTGTTCGCTTGACGAACCGCATTGAGGTGACGGCTTACATTCCGGGTATCGGACATAACTTGCAAGAGCACAGTGTTGTATTGGTTCGCGGTGGACGGGTAAAAGACCTTCCGGGTGTACGTTACCATATCGTTCGCGGCGCACTTGATACCGCTGGTGTAAACAACCGGATGCAAGCTCGTTCCAAATACGGCACGAAGCGTCCTAAAGCAAAAAGCTAATTGATGCTCATGTATTCGTAACATGACTCATGACTGAAGAAAGGGGGATATCCATGCCACGCAAAGGTCCAGTAACTAAAAGAGACGTGCTGCCAGATCCGGTGTATAACAGCAAACTGGTAACTCGTCTGATCAACCGCATCATGTTGGATGGTAAAAGAGGTGTTGCTCAAAGCATCCTTTACAATTCGTTCAACATCATCAAGGAACGTACTGGTAATGATCCGATGGAAGTGTTTGAAGCAGCTATCAAGAACATCATGCCAGTATTGGAAGTTAAAGCTCGTCGTGTCGGCGGTGCTAACTACCAGGTTCCGATCGAAGTTAAACCAGAGAGACGTACATCCCTTGGATTACGTTGGCTCGTAAACTACTCCCGCAACCGCGGTGAGAAGACGATGGAAGAGCGTTTGGCGGCTGAGATCATCGACGCTTCCAACAACACAGGCGCTTCCGTTAAGAAACGTGAAGACACGCACAAAATGGCTGAAGCGAACAAAGCGTTTGCTCACTACCGTTGGTAGGATTCAGCAACTAATTTATACTTCAAATTTTGAAGGGAGACTATTCGCATGGCGACAAGAGAGTTCTCCTTGAAAAATACACGTAATATCGGGATCATGGCGCATATTGACGCTGGTAAAACGACCACTACAGAGCGGATTTTGTTCTATACAGGCCGTACGCACAAAATCGGGGAAGTTCACGAGGGTGCAGCTACAATGGACTGGATGGAACAGGAGCAGGAGCGCGGTATCACGATTACGTCCGCTGCGACTACCGCTTCTTGGAAGGGTCATCGCGTTAATATTATCGACACCCCGGGGCACGTTGACTTCACAGTAGAAGTTGAACGTTCCCTTCGTGTATTGGATGGGGCAGTAGGTGTATTCAGTGCGAAAGAGGGCGTTGAACCTCAGTCGGAGACTGTTTGGAGACAAGCAGACCGTTACGGAGTTCCGCGGATCGCATACGTAAACAAAATGGATATTATCGGTGCCGACTACTTGAACGTAGTTAAAGATATGAGAGAGCGCCTGCAGGCGAATGCGGTAGCAATTCAGCTTCCGATCGGTGCAGAGAACGATTTCGTTGGCATCATCGATATTATCGAGGAAAAAGCTTATATGTATAAGGATGACCTCGGTCAAAATATCGAAGAAACCGAAATTCCAGCAGAATTCAAGGATCAAGTGGAAGAGCTTCGCAACGAGTTGGTTGAGAAGGTAGCAGAACTTGACGAAGACTTGACAATGAAATATCTTGAAGGTGAAGAAATCACCATCGCTGAGTTGAAAGCTGCTCTGCGTAAAGGTGTTGTCGAAGTTAAGATCTTCCCGGTTATCTGTGGATCTTCTTACCGTAACAAAGGCGTTCAGCTGATGCTTGATGCCGTAATCGATTATTTGCCGGCTCCAACTGACGTTCCAGACATCAAGGGTACCCTTGAAGACGGAACTGAAGCTATCCGTCATTCCTCCGATGAAGAGCCGTTCTCGGCTTTGGCATTCAAAATCGCTACGGACCCTTATGTTGGTAAGCTGACATTCTTCCGCGTATACTCCGGTGTACTGCAATCCGGCTCTTACGTACTGAATGCAACGAAAGGCAAGCGTGAGCGCATTGGTCGTATCCTTCAAATGCATGCGAACAGCCGTCAAGAAATTTCCGAAGTATTCGCCGGAGATATCGCAGCTGCCGTAGGTTTGAAAGATACGGGCACAGGTGATACACTATGTGATGAGAAAAACCCGGTTATCCTGGAGTCCATGAACTTCCCTGATCCGGTTATCGAAATCGCAGTAGAACCTAAGACAAAAGCTGACCAAGATAAAATGGGTGTGGCTCTCGGTAAGTTGACGGAAGAGGATCCAACTCTTCGTGCACATACTGATGAAGAAACAGGCCAAACGATCCTGGCAGGTATGGGTGAGCTTCATTTGGACATCATCATCGACCGTATGCGTCGTGAGTTCAAGGTAGAAACTAACGTGGGTAAACCACAAGTAGCTTACCGCGAAACATTCCGTGCACCAGCTCGCGTTGAAGGTAAATTCGTTCGTCAGTCCGGTGGTCGTGGACAATACGGTCACGTATGGGTTGAGTTCGAACCTCTGGAACCTGGTAGCGGTAACCAATTCGACAGCAAAGTTGTCGGTGGTTCGGTACCAAGAGAATACATTGGTCCAGCACAACAAGGTATTGAAGAGCAAATGAAGAACGGTGTACTCGCCGGCTTCCCGCTTGTTGACGTTAAAGCAACAATCGTCGACGGTTCTTACCATGATGTTGACTCCAATGAAATGGCGTTTAAAATCGCCGGTTCCATGGCTCTGAAAGCAGCTAAAGACAAGTGTAAGCCTGTCCTGCTCGAGCCAATCATGAAAGTTGAAGTTACCGTGCCTGAGGAATACATGGGCGACGTAATGGGTATGCTGAACTCCCGCCGTGGACGTATCGAAGGTATGGACTCCCGTGGCGGTACTCAAATTATCCGTGCGAAAGTGCCTCTTTCCGAAATGTTCGGTTACTCCACTACGCTTCGCTCCGGTACACAAGGACGCGGCGTGTTCTCCATGGAACTCTCCCACTACGAAGAAGTTCCTAAGAATATCTCCGATGAAATTGTGTCCAAGATCAAAGGCGGAGAATAATAACGTTTTACCTGCTGGATAGGAGGCGGGACCAAACATCCCGTTAACTCCGCTTCCGGCCCAACATATATAATCCCCTTAAGGAGGAATTGTTCAAATGGCAAAGGCTAAATACGAACGTACGAAACCCCATGTTAACATCGGTACTATCGGTCACGTTGACCATGGTAAAACAACTTTGACTGCTGCAATTACATCTGTATTGTCCAAAACTTACGGTGGCGCAGCAATGTCCTTCGATCAAATCGACAAAGCTCCAGAAGAGCGCGAACGCGGTATCACAATCTCTACTTCCCACGTAGAGTATGAAACTGATGCTCGTCACTATGCACACGTTGACTGCCCAGGTCACGCTGACTATGTTAAAAACATGATCACTGGTGCTGCTCAAATGGACGGAGCAATCCTGGTTGTATCCGCAGCTGACGGCCCAATGCCGCAAACTCGCGAGCACATCCTGTTGTCCCGTCAAGTAGGCGTTCCTTACATCGTTGTATTCTTGAACAAATGCGACATGGTTGAAGACGAAGAGCTCTTGGAATTGGTTGAAATGGAAGTTCGCGACCTTCTGAGCGAGTATGACTTCCCAGGCGACGACACTCCGATCACTCGTGGTTCCGCTCGTGAAGCTCTGCAAAACCCAGAAGGCGAATGGGCACAAAAAATCGTTGAAATGTTCAAAACAATCGACGAGTACATCCCATTGCCTGAGCGCGACACTGACAAGCCTTTCTTGATGCCTGTCGAGGACGTATTCTCCATCACTGGTCGTGGTACCGTTGCTACAGGTCGTGTAGAGCGTGGTACGATCAAAGTTGGTGACGAGATCGAAATCGTTGGTATCGCTGAAGAAACTAAGAAATCCGTTGTTACGGGCGTTGAAATGTTCCGTAAATTGCTGGATTCCGCACAAGCTGGTGACAACATCGGTGCATTGCTTCGTGGTGTTGAGCGTACTCAAATCGAGCGCGGTCAAGTACTTGCTAAGCCTGCTTCCGTTAAACCACACACTGAGTTCACAGCTCAAGTATACGTACTGAGCAAAGAAGAAGGCGGACGTCATAAGCCTTTCTTCACTGGCTACCGTCCACAGTTCTACTTCCGTACTACGGACGTAACTGGCGTGATCAACTTGCCAGAAGGTTCTGAAATGGTTATGCCTGGTGATAACATCACTGTAACGGTTAACCTGATCAGCCCAATCGCGATCGAAGAAGGAACTAAGTTCTCCATTCGTGAAGGCGGCCGTACCGTAGGTGCTGGTTCCGTTGCTTCCATCATTAAATAATTAAGGCTTCGAACAGCCTTGCATATAGCAACAGTGTATTGTAACGAGCAACAGTGTGATGTCCTGATAAAAGAGTCTGATCCCTTGGATCGGGCTCTTTTTCTATTTGTAGTGATACCCCACTGTGATCTTTGCGGCTAAACTAAAACCTTAAGTGTAGGATTTGTAGAAAATTAGTCAAGCTTACTGTACAGAATATGCCATATATTCAAGGATTCATTCTATTTATTTGGTTCCAGTATGATTACAATCTTTGATTGAAGTCAGTTAAGGAATTAGATTTATCTATTATATAGAATGGAGATCACTGACTGTATGAAATGTCCGTTTGCATGGATGAAGAGGAGTTTGGAAGATGAAGTTCAGCCTGCAGTAGAACTGCGCAATTCAGAAGATGCCCGTTATGTGTATCAAGAACCATTAGGCGAGCTGAATGATCAAATGCGGATGATTAGCCTTACCGAGGGTGATCTTCAGCTTTTGAGGCAGCTCCGTCCGCAAATGGAGGAGAGGCTTGAGGAGATAACAGAAGCATTTTATCAGTCTGTCGCGATCATCCTCTCGAAATATGGAATGGAGAAATCAATGAAGCTTATGTAGCAAAAAGGCTGCGCATTGCCGAGGTGCATAAGCGCGTGGGGCTTGAGCCTAAATGGTACTTGTCCGCTTTCCAGAACTTACAGAACGAATTCTTCAAGATGATCTATAGAGAGGTTGTAGGAGAAGAACAACAAATACGGCTAGTGTCGACGATTACCAAGTTGCTTAGCCTGGAGCAGCAGCTAGTGTTGGAAGCTTACGAGAGAGTAAACTTAAGTGAGAAGCAGTTCCAGTATGATAGGGTAAGAAAAGAGCTGAAACAGAACATTGCTGCTTTTGTTAGCGAATTATCCGGGCTGACGCTGGATATTAATGAGGCTGTAGAACGCCTGATGACTAGCAGTAGCGAGATGGCTGATACATTTGAACGCACTTCAACCACAACGCAGGGCTCGATATCGGATGCAAGGGCCGGTGAAGCAAAAATAGCAGAGTTGGAGGATCAAATGAATGCGATTGACCAAAGCGCGGCCGGGATGCATCATGCGGTGCAAGAACTTCAGGAATCCTCCAAGCAAATTTCCGTTATAGCGGTGAGTGTTCAGGAAATAGCCTCCCAGATCAAGCTGCTTTCCTTAAATGCCACCATAGAAGCAGCACGCGCCGGAGAGCATGGAAAGGGTTTTGCCGTTGTAGCCCAAGAGGTAAGCCGCCTGTCGGAGGACACGAGGACGACCGTGAACCGAATTGCAGATATCGTATCCAAGTCGAAATCCATCACGGCTGAAGTGGTAGAATCTATTAACCAGGTTCAAGGGCTAACGATGCAAGGGAAGAGACAGTCCGAGGAATCCAGCAAGCTGTTCTCCAGCATTCTGATGTCCGTACAGTCCAGTGCAGATCGAATGATGAGGGCGGAGAAAGAAATGAAACTGCTCTCCATGACGATCGGAAGCATCCGGGAAGCCACGTCCGAAGCTGCGGTTTCTGCCGAAAATTTCAAGGAAAGCACGGAGCGAATGTAAATACATATCAAATATGAATTAGTGCTTGCAATGCGCCTATCTTTTATATATAATAGTGAATGTTGTTCTGCGACGTTGCGATGATGTGAGAGGTTACCGACACACCCGGCCCCTTTGCCATGAGGTGGGTGGTTGGAAAATTTTCACGGAGTATGTCCGATACCAAATTGGGCGATAGAAGGAGGGAATAAAATGGCAAAGCAAAAAATTCGTATTCGCTTGAAAGCATACGACCACAGAGTTCTTGATCAATCCGCTGAGAAAATTGTTGAGACAGCAAAACGTTCGGGTGCTGGTGTATCCGGTCCGATCCCGCTTCCAACTGAGAAACAAGTAATTACCATTCTCCGTGCGGTGCACAAGTATAAGGATTCTCGGGAACAGTTCGAAATGCGTACACATAAACGCTTGATCGACATCGTGAACCCGACTCCACAAACTGTGGATGCCTTGATGCGCTTGGACCTGCCGTCCGGTGTAGATATCGAAATCAAACTGTAAGCATTGCATAACGAATTAGAGAAGAGAAAAGAGGTGTCAACATGAAAGGTATCTTAGGTAGAAAGCTCGGAATGACTCAAGTATTTACCCCTGAGGGTGTTGTAATTCCTGTAACGGTTATCGAAGCAGGTCCTTGTGTTGTTCTTCAAAAGAAAGATCTGGAAAACGACGGATACGAAGCGATCCAAGTTGGTTTCTCCGATAAGAAAGAGAACAGATCTAACAAACCAGAAGCAGGCCATGCGAAAAAAGCAAACACTGCGCCTAAGCGCTACGTTCGCGAAATTCGCGGTGTTGACCTCGCGAGTGTCGAGGTTGGACAAGAGCTGAAGGCTGATGTCTTCGCAGAAGGCGAATTTGTTGACGTAACGGGTATTTCCAAAGGTAAAGGATTCCAAGGCGTAATCAAGCGTTGGGGCCAAAGCCGCGGACCAATGTCTCACGGTTCCCGTTATCACCGTAGACCAGGTTCCATGGGTTCGATCCAGGCAAACCGTGTTCCTAAAGGAAAACGTCTGCCAGGTCACATGGGCAATGAGACAGTTACGATCCAAAAGCTCGAAGTTGTTAAAGTCGACGCAGAGCGTAACGTAATCCTTGTTAAAGGCTCCATTCCAGGACCTAAAAAAGGTTTCGTTCAAATCAAAGAAACGGTGAAGAAATAATCGCCTAAAGAAAGGAGGAACAAACAATGCCTAAAGTAGCACTTTATAATGTCAGCGGTAGCCAGGTTGGCGAAGTAGAATTGAATGAAGCTGTATTCGGCATCGAGCCGAACGCTCACGTACTGCACAGCGCAGTATTGCTGCAGCGCGCTTCCCTTCGTCGTGGTACCCACAAAGTAAAAGGACGTTCTGAAGTACGCGGCGGCGGACGTAAGCCTTGGAAACAAAAAGGTACCGGCCGTGCTCGTCAAGGTTCGATCCGTTCTCCACAATGGAAAGGCGGCGGCGTGGTATTTGGACCGACTCCGCGCAGCTACACGTTTAAACTTCCTAAGAAAGTTCGTCGATTGGCTATCAAATCCGCTTTGTCTTCCAAAGTGATTGACAACGCAATTATCGTATTGGATCAACTGACGCTGAACACGCCGAAAACGAAAGAGTTTGCTAACATCCTTAGCAACCTGAAAGTAGGCCGTAAAGCTCTGATCGTTGCTCCAAGCTATGATGATAATGTAGCCCTTTCCGCACGTAATATTCCTGGTGTGAAATTCGTAGCGGCTGACGGCATTAATGTTCTTGACGTACTGTCGTACGATCAACTGATCATTACGAAGGAAGCAGTTCAGAAGGTAGAGGAGGTGCTCGCGTAATGAAAGACCCACGCGATATAATCAAGCGCCCGGTGATCACGGAACGTACGGCTGACTACATGGCAGAGCTGAAATATGCTTTTGAAGTGGATATCCGTGCTAACAAGACCGAGATCAAGCAAGCTGTCGAATCTATTTTTAAAGTTAAAGTATCGAACGTGAATACGATGCGTGTCCCTGCTAAACCAAAACGTTACGGCCGTTATTCCGGTTACACAACCGAATGGAAAAAGGCAATCGTGACTTTGGCACCAGACAGCAAACCGCTCGAGTTCTTTGAATCGGTTGAATAAGAATTTCTTAAGTAAGGAGGGAAAATTCAGTGCCTATTAAAAAGTATAAACCGACATCCCCGGCTCGACGCAACATGTCCGTGTCGACTTTCGAAGAAATCACCACGAATCAGCCGGAGAAATCGTTGCTGGCTCCACTGAGCAAAACAGCTGGCCGCAACAACCAAGGTAAAATTACGGTTCGTCACCATGGCGGCGGACACAAACGTAAATACCGTATCATCGACTTCAAACGGAATAAAGACGGCATTCCAGGTCGCGTTGCTACAATCGAATACGACCCGAACCGTACTTCCAACATCGCTCTGATTCACTATGTAGATGGTGAAAAGCGTTATATCATCGCTCCTAAAGGTCTGAAAGTTGGAGACCAAGTAGTATCTGGAGTAGGTGCTGACATCAAGATCGGTAACGCGCTTCCTCTGGAAAACATTCCAGTAGGTACCGTTATCCACAACATCGAATTGAAACCAGGCAAAGGCGGACAATTGGTTCGTGCTGCTGGTACAGAAGCTCAGCTTCTCGGTAAAGAAGACAAGTACGTAACGGTTCGTCTTTCTTCCGGTGAAGTTCGCCGCATCCTGAAAGTTTGCCGTGCAACCATCGGTTCTGTGGGTAACCAAGACCATGAGTTGATCAAAATCGGTAAAGCAGGCCGCAGCCGCTGGCTCGGACAACGTCCTGAAGTACGCGGTGTCGTCATGAACCCTAACGATCACCCTCACGGTGGTGGTGAAGGCCGCGCTCCAATCGGACGTAAGTCTCCTATGTCTCCATGGGGTAAACCAACCCTTGGTGCTAAGACTCGTAAAAAAGGCAAAGCTTCTGACAAATATATCGTTCGCCGCCGCACGAAGTAATGCGCGCTTAAGTGCATAACTTCGTGTCAGGCCCGAAGGTAACGACAATTTGATGAAGGGAGGATTTCAATATGAGCCGTAGTTTGAAAAAAGGACCTTTTATTGACGGATATCTGCTCAAAAAAGTGGAGGATATGAACGCCGCAAGCAAAAAGGCTGTGATCAAAACTTGGTCCCGCCGCTCCACTATTTTCCCGCAATTTATCGGTCACACGTTCGGTGTATACGATGGCCGTAAACATGTACCTGTATATGTAACTGAGGACATGGTAGGACATAAGTTGGGTGAGTTCGCTCCAACCCGTACTTACAAAGGTCATGAAGACGATAAGAAAACAAGAAGATAATTAACGAAGCTCTTTGTTTGAGAGGAGGTTAAACATATGGAAGCAAAAGCACATGCTAGATCGATTCGTATTGCTCCTCGTAAAGCTCAACTCGTTGTTGACTTGATCCGCGGTAAGCAAGTCGGCGAAGCGATCGCAATTCTTCGTCACACTCCGAAAGCTGCATCTCCGGTTGTTGAGAAGCTTTTGAACTCGGCTATCGCAAACGCTGAGCATAACTACTCTTTGGATGTAACTAAATTGGTTGTGACGCAAGCTTATGTCAACCAGGGACCGACTATGAAACGTTTCCGCCCTCGTGCGATGGGACGTGCAAGCCGGATCAATAAACGCACCAGCCACATTACTTTGGTGGTAGCTGAAAAATAAGGAGGGAAAACGTGTGGGCCAAAAGGTAAATCCAGTAGGACTCCGTATCGGTATTATCCGTGATTGGGAATCCAAATGGTATGCAGGCAAAGATTTCGGTGATCTTTTGCTGGAAGACGTGAAAATCCGTGAATACCTGAAAAATAAATTGAAAGACTCCGCTGTATCCCGTATCGAAATCGAGAGAGCGGCTAATCGTGTGAACGTGACGATCCACACTGCGAAGCCAGGTATGGTTATCGGTAAAGGTGGTTCCGAAGTAGAAGTACTGCGCGGACAAGTGACTAAAATCGCCGGCGGTAAAAAAGTTCACATCAACATTTCTGAAATCAAAAACCCTGAACTGGACGCAATTCTTGTTGCTGAAAGCATTGCACAACAGCTGGAACGTCGTGTATCTTTCCGTCGTGCACTGAAACAAGCGATTCAAAGAACTATGCGCTCTGGAGCGAAAGGGATTAAAACATCGGTCAGCGGACGTCTTGGCGGAGCCGAGATTGCTCGTACGGAAGGCTACAGTGAAGGAACTGTTCCACTTCATACGCTTCGTGCAGACATCGACTATGGTACAGCAGAAGCGCATACGACTTACGGCCGTATCGGCGTGAAAGTATGGATCTATCGTGGAGAGGTTCTTCCTACGGCTAAGAAACAAGCTGCTCAGGAAGGAGGCAACTAATCATGTTGGTACCAAAACGTGTAAAACACCGCAAACAACAGCGCGGCCATATGAGAGGCCAAGCGAAAGGCGGTACTGAACTGAACTTCGGCGAATTCGGTCTGCAAGCTACAGAACCAGGCTGGATCACGAACCGTCAGATCGAAGCTGCTCGTATCGCGATGACTCGTTACATCCGTCGTGGCGGTAAAGTATGGATCAAGATTTTCCCAGATAAGCCGATTACTCAAAAGCCTCTCGAAGTGCGGATGGGTAGCGGTAAAGGTAACGTTGAGAAATGGGTTGCCGTTGTAAAACCAGGCAAGATCATGTTTGAACTTGGAGGCGTGTCCGAGGAAATCGCCCGCGAAGCGATGCGTCTCGCCGCTCACAAGCTGCCTGTAAAAACGAAGTTTGTGAAACGAGAAGAAGTGGGTGGTGAAGCAAATGAAAGCTAATGAACTGCGCAACTTAACCACTGCAGAAATCGAGCAAAAAATCGCCGGATTTAAAGAGGAACTCTTTAACCTCCGTTTTCAATTGGCCACTGGCCAGCTTGATAACCCGACTCGGATCCGTGACGTTCGCAAAGAAATAGCTCGTGCTAAAACCGTTATCCGTGAAAGAGAACTTGGGATTAGTTAATGAAATGGAACGTCATGTTCTGTATTCAGGAAGGAGGCTAACAAATGAGCGAAGAACGCAATGCTCGTAAAGTGCAAATCGGTAAAGTTGTCAGCGATAAAATGGATAAAACCATTGTTGTAGCTGTTGAAACTTATAAGAAGCATGACTTGTATCACAAACGCATTAAATACACGAAAAAATTTAAAGCGCATGATGAGAACAATCAAGCTCAAATCGGAGATACCGTTAAAATCATGGAAACTCGCCCTCTCTCCAAAGACAAGCGCTGGAGACTGGTAGAAGTGGTTGAAAAAGCGGTTATCATCTAAGATATGATCAGTTTTTGATGGAAGGAGGAAATTTAAATGATTCAACCATTTACACGTTTAGCTGTTGCTGACAACTCCGGTGCGAAGGAACTGATGTGTATCCGCGTATTGGGTGGTACTGGTCGTCGTACAGCTCAAATCGGTGATTTGATCGTATGTTCCGTCAAACAAGCAACACCAGGCGGCGTTGTCAAAAAGGGTGATGTAGTAAGAGCGGTAATCGTTCGTACGAAGCGTTCTGTACGTCGTAAAGACGGATCTTACATCTCATTTGACGAGAATGCAGCTGTTGTTGTTAAAGACGACAGAAGCCCACGCGGAACTCGTATTTTCGGACCAGTTGCTCGCGAACTTCGCGAAAGAGACTACATGAAAATCGTTTCCTTGGCTCCGGAAGTAATCTAATAACACCCCAAAAAGTGACGTAACTTTTCGGGAACCCGATAAATAGTTGAACTGGCTAGTCATAGGAGGTGTAACGAATGCCTAAAGTGAAAAAAGTTCTGGAATCCCATAGCAACAAACTGCACGTGAAAAAAGATGATACAGTTATCGTCATCAGCGGTAAAGACAAAGGCAAAAAAGGCCGTGTCATCGCAGCGTACCCTCGTGAAAATCGTGTTTTGGTTGAAGGTGTGAACATGATCAAGAAACACCAGAAGCCAAACCAAATGAACCCACAAGGCGGTATCATCGAGAAGGAAGCTCCGATCCATGTATCGAACGTTATGCACGTTGATCCGAAGAGCGGAAAAGTAACTCGTATCGGTTACAAAGTACTGGACAACGGTAAAAAAGTTCGCGTAGCTAAAAGATCCGGAGAAGTTATCGATAAATAAGACGGTTTAGAAAGGAGGTCCTTGAATCATGGCAGCAAGAATGAAAGAGCGTTTTTTGAACGAAGTAACTCCTGCTCTGATGCAGAAGTTTAGCTATAAGACAGTAATGCAAGTACCAAAAATCGAGAAGGTTGTCATCAACATGGGTGTGGGTGACGCTGTAGCCAACTCGAAAGTGCTTGATTCCGCTGTGAACGACATGCAGCTGATTGCTGGTCAAAAACCGGTTATCACCCGTGCAAAGAAATCCATCGCGGGATTCAAACTGCGTGAGAACATGCCAATCGGTGTGAAGGTAACGCTGCGCGGTGAGCGTATGTACTACTTCCTCGACAAGCTGTTCAACGTTACACTCCCACGTGTACGTGACTTCCAAGGCGTGTCCACCAAAGCATTTGACGGACGCGGTAACTATACGCTCGGTCTGAAAGAGCAGCTCATTTTCCCTGAAATTGAGTATGACAAAGTGGATAAGGTTCGCGGTATGGACATCGTTATCGTAACGACTGCTAAAACCGACGAAGAATCCCGTGAACTGCTTGCTCAACTGGGCATGCCTTTCGCGAAATAAGACGGTTGTCCTTTTCTCCGAAACTATTTAGGAGGTGTCAGGCTAAGTGGCAAAAACTTCGATGAAAGTTAAACAACAACGTACACCGAAATTCAAAGTACGGGCATATACCCGTTGTGAACGTTGTGGTCGCCCACATTCGGTACTGCAGAAGTTTAAAATTTGCAGAATTTGTTTCCGTGAATTAGCTTATAAAGGCCAGATTCCTGGCGTGAAAAAAGCAAGCTGGTAAGAAGTTTATAAACGGGAAGGAGGTTTATCCTACATGACTATGTCCGATCCAATTGCAGATATGCTAACTCGTATTCGTAACGCGAACACGGTTCGCCACGAAACAGTAGAAATGCCTGCTTCGACGATTAAAAAACAAATCGCTGACATCTTGAAGCGTGAAGGCTTCATCCGTGATGCAGAGTTTGTGGAAGACAATAAACAAGGGATCATTCGTGTATTCCTGAAATATGGTTCCAACAACGAGCGCGTAATCACAGGTCTGAAAAGAATCAGCAAACCAGGTCTTCGCGTTTACACGAAGAGCAACGAAGTACCTCGCGTACTTGGTGGTTTGGGTATTGCGATCATCTCCACGTCTAAGGGAGTTATGACCGACAAAGAAGCTCGTCAATCCAAAGCTGGCGGAGAAGTTCTCTGCTACGTATGGTAATCAACGTCACAAGATAGGAGGTGTAATGAATGTCCCGTATTGGTCGTAAACCAATTGCTATTCCTAACGGTGTGGAAGTCACACTGGATAACGCTGTAATCACTGTAAAAGGACCTAAAGGTACCTTGACTCGTGAATTGCATAAAGACATGCAAATTACAGTAGAAAACAACGAGATCAATGTTGTTCGTCCTTCCGACAACAAAACACATCGCTCTCTTCACGGCACGACCCGCAGCGTTGTCTCGAATATGGTCAACGGTGTAACTGAAGGATTCTCGAAAAACCTTGAGTTGGTTGGTGTCGGATACCGTGCAAGCAAATCCGGAGATAAAATCGTTCTGAACGTGGGTTACTCCCACCCAGTTGAAATTACACCGGAGCCAGGTATTGAATTCGACGTACCGGCTAACACGAAAATCACGGTTCGCGGTATCGATAAAGAGCGCGTAGGTGCATACGCTGCTAAGATCCGTTCCGTACGTGAGCCTGAGCCTTATAAAGGTAAAGGGATTAAATACGAAGGTGAACGCATTATCCGTAAGGAAGGTAAAGCTGGTAAGAAGAAGTAAGGTTAGCTGACTGGGGATTCACCTGGTGGATAACTTGCCTCTTCTCCCATACTTACCCGATGCGTCTAAAAGTGAAGCTCTTAAGGCAAAACTGAAGGGAGGAAATGGAAGCATGATCACGAAACAAGACAAGAACAAAGCTCGTCTGAAAAGACACCTGCGTGTCCGTAAGAAAATCCAAGGCACTGCAGAACGTCCACGTTTGAACGTGTTCCGTTCTTCGAAACACATTTATGCTCAATTGATCGACGACGTGGCTGGCGTGACTTTGGCATCAGCTTCTACGCTGGACAAAGAACTGGTTAACGACATCAAGAACGGCGGAAGCGTTGAATCCGCTCGTAAAGTCGGCGAACTCGTTGCAAAACGTGCAGCAGACAAAGGTTATAAATCGATCGTATTCGATCGTGGTGGATATTTGTACCATGGACGTATTCAAGCACTTGCAGAGGCAGCTCGCGAGGCAGGCCTTGAATTCTAAGATATTTTCAAAAGGAGGTAAACGACTTGCGTGTAGATCCTAACACTTTAGAACTGACTGAAAGAGTAGTAAACATTAACCGCGTTGCTAAAGTTGTAAAAGGCGGACGTCGCTTTAGCTTTAGCGCACTGGTAGTTGTCGGTGATGGCAAAGGTTGGGTAGGAGCAGGTATCGGTAAAGCAGGCGAAGTACCGGATGCAATCCGCAAAGGTATTGAAGATGCTAAGAAAAACCTGATTCACATTCCACTTGTTGGAACCACTATTCCTCACCTCGTAACAGGGCACTTCGGAGCAGGCCGCGTATTGTTGAAGCCGGCATCTGAAGGTACTGGGGTTATCGCTGGCGGACCGGTTCGTGCAGTACTCGAGCTGGCTGGCGTAGGCGACATTTTGACAAAATCTCTAGGTTCTTCGAACTCCATGAACATGGTCAATGCGACTTTGGAAGGCTTGTCCCGCCTGAAGCGTGTTGAAGATGTTGCCAAGCTTCGCGGCAAATCCGTCGAAGAGCTGTTGGGTTAAGGAGGGAATCTCATGGCTAAACTTGAAATCACCCTCGTACGCAGCGTGATTGGTCGTCCAGAGGATCA
Source organism: Paenibacillus sp. Y412MC10 (assembly GCF_000024685.1). Lineage (NCBI taxonomy): Bacteria > Bacillati > Bacillota > Bacilli > Caryophanales > Paenibacillaceae > Paenibacillus > Paenibacillus sp. Y412MC10. The sequence goes on along the minus strand of NC_013406.1, from coordinate 6,423,950 downwards.
GCGTGCAACCGTGAAAACACTCGGACTTCGCAAAATCAACCATTCCGTGGTTCAAAGCGACAATGCTGCAATTCGCGGAATGATCAAGAAAGTAAATCACCTGGTTTCTGTTAAAGAAATCGAAGGTTAATCCCGGGCAGTTTATCCCCGGACATATTAAGGAGGTGCAACGAACGATGAAGTTACATGAGCTGAGCCCAGCACCTGGATCCCGCAAAGAGCGCAAGCGCGTTGGACGCGGTACTAGTAGCGGTACGGGTAAAACGTCGGGTCGCGGTCACAAAGGACAAAACTCTCGTTCCGGCGGTGGTGTACGTCCAGGCTTCGAAGGTGGACAGAACCCATTGTATCGTCGTCTTCCGAAGCGCGGTTTCGTAAACCCAACTCGGAAAGAGTACGCGATTGTGAACATCGAAGAACTTAACAGCTTTGCAGCAGGTACTGAAGTGACTCCAGAAGTTTTGGTTGAGAGCGGTATTGTTAACAATACAAAGAGCGGAATCAAAATTCTTGGCAACGGTGAAGTTACCGTTTCTTTGACTGTAAAAGCTAATAAGTTTTCTCAATCTGCGGTAGAGAAGATCGAGGCTGCCGGCGGTAAAACCGAGGTGATCTAATGTTTAAGACCCTGAAAAATATATGGCGTGTCGAGGACCTTCGCAAGCGTATTTTGTTCACCTTATTCGTTCTGATCATCTTCCGTATCGGATCCTTTGTACCGGTTCCCGGTGTTAACAAGGATGTCTTTACCCAGACGAATCAGGCAGGCAATGAGTTGTTCGGTCTTCTTAACACGTTCTCGGGGGGCGCGTTATCGCAGTTTTCGATCTTCGCCCTTTCGATATTTCCATATATTACTTCGTCCATTATCGTGCAGTTGCTGTCGATGGACGTCATTCCAAAGTTCGCGGAATGGAACAAACAAGGGGAACACGGGAAGAAGCAGTTGGCTCAAATTACTCGTTATGGTACGGTAATACTGGGTCTGATTCAGGCGTTCGGTATGTCCATCGGGTTTAACCGCTTGTATGGCGCCGAAATGGTTCCTGGAGCAACCTTTATCGACTTCGTCGTGATCGCGATCGTTCTTACTGCAGGTACATCATTCTTGATGTGGCTCGGGGAACAGATTACGGAACGCGGAATCGGTAACGGTATTTCGATCATTATCTTTGCAGGTATCGCTGCTGGTATTCCGATGCACATTCGGACAACGATTGAATCGAACTTCATTCAGGATGGTCAGGTCTTCATGAACATTCTGAAGGGTGTCATCATCCTCCTGATTTTGGTTCTGATCATTACCGGTGTTGTATTCATTCAGCAAGGTATCCGTAAAATTCCGGTTCAATACGCGAAGCGTGTTGTAGGAAACAAAATGTACGGCGGACAGAACACACACATTCCGCTCAAGATTAACGGAGCAGGCGTTATTCCGGTAATCTTTGCGATGTCATTGCTGCAGTTCCCGGTTATCCTGGCCAGCTTCTGGGCTCACCAGAATTGGGCGAAATGGATTACGGCGAACCTGGCTTATGACAGCCCGCTTGGAATGGTACTGTATGTACTCATGATCATTGGTTTCACGTTCTTCTACACCTTCGTGCAGATGAATCCGAACCAAATGGCTGATAATATGAAGAAGAACGGCGGCTATGTGCCGGGCATTCGTCCTGGTAAAGCTACCGAGAAGTATCTGACACGGGTTATGACCCGTTTGACCATGACAGGAGCTCTGTTCCTGGCCGTGATCTCCGTACTTCCGGTGTTCTTCGGATCACTTGCAGGTCTTCCTCGTACGGTTCAGATTGGTGGTACGTCCCTCTTGATCGTCGTCGGTGTTGCACTGGATACGATGAAGCAGATCGAAAGCCAACTGATCAAACGTCATTACAAAGGTTTCATCAATAAATAGGCGATAGGTTCCGGCGAGTGGTCTGTATCGCTTCCCGGCGCCTATTGTGTTGTTCTTGCTAGTCAATCAAGGGGAGGGAGTGACGTAAGGTGAACATCTTATTCATGGGTCCTCCTGGGGCAGGAAAAGGAACGCAAGCAGAAAACATCGTGAATGAATTCGGTATTCCTCATATTTCTACGGGCGATGCATTTCGTCTCGCGATTAAACAAGGAACTCCCATCGGGATCAAAGCGAAGGAATTCATGGATCAGGGTCTGCTGGTACCCGATGACGTAACGATTGGTATTGTGGAAGAGCGTCTGCAGCAGTCCGATTGCGAAAAAGGTTTTTTATTGGACGGCTTTCCAAGAACCCTTTCGCAAGCGGAAGCGCTGGATGACATTCTCGCCCGCTTGAATACTGGTCTCGATCACGTCATCAACCTGAAAGTGGATCGGGAAAAGCTTCTGGCCCGCCTAACCGGCCGCCGGATTTGCAAAAACTGCGGTTCGACTTATCATGTGATCTTTAATCCTCCTAAACAGGAAGGCATTTGTGATAAATGCGGCGGCGAATTGTACCAGCGCTCCGATGATAACGAAGAGAGCGTCGGCATTCGTTTAGACGAATATATCAACAAAACAGCACCACTCCTCACGTTTTATGAGAACAAAGGTCTTTTGCGTCAAATCGATGGTGATCAGGAAATCGACGCGGTTTCATCACAAATTGCGTCTATACTGAGAGGTTAAGTATAATGATCATTTGTAAATCCGAAACGGAACTGAGCTTGATGAGAGAAGCAGGAAGGATCGTGGCGGAATGCCACAAACTCCTTGCCGCTCATGTTGAACCGGGCATTACGACCGGGGAACTGGACCTGATGGCCGACAAGTTCATTCGAAGCCAAGGCGCTGTGCCATCTTTTAAAGGCTACAACGGATTTCCTTCCAGCATTTGCGCATCAGTCAACGAAGAATTGGTGCATGGATTTCCAGGCAAACGCAAATTGATCGAGGGCGATATCGTTACGTTTGATATCGGCGCGCAATACCAGGGTTACCATGGTGACTCGGCATGGACCTACGCTGTAGGAGAAATTTCCGAAGAGGCCCAGCGTTTGCTGGACGTTACGGAAGGATCGCTCTATGCTGGACTTGCGCTAGTCAAACCCGATGTCCGCTTGTTTACAATCTCTCATGCCATTCAGCGTCATATCGAGGATGCAGGTTTCTCTGTCGTCCGGGAGTACGTTGGTCATGGCGTGGGTACCGATCTGCATGAGGATCCGCAAATTCCGAACTATGGCATCCCTGACCGCGGACCAAGACTCAAACCGGGCATGGTGCTCGCGATTGAGCCGATGGTCAATGCCGGGAAACGGCATGTCAAGACGCTGGAAGACAACTGGACGGTTGTAACGGTTGACGGCTCACTATGTGCTCACTTCGAGCATACGGTAGCAGTCACGCCGGATGGCATGGAAATTTTGACGAAGCTGCCGGAATAGGGTGATGACATTGAATCATGAAATCACGCTACAACCCGGTCAGATTGTTAAGATACTGAAGGGCAGAGATGCCGGACAGTATGCCGTTATCGTTTCGATTGAGGACAGCAGGTTCGTGTGGATCGCGGATGGGGACAAACGCAAGTTTGACGGGGCCAAGAAGAAGAATGTTCTTCATCTTGAACCTCAATCCTACATTAGCAGTGAAGTGGTAAACAGTTTGCAAGAAAGCGGTCGGGTTACAAACGGTAAACTGCGTTTCGCACTTGGCCAATTTGTATCCGATAAATCCAAGGCAGATCAGAAAGGAGACTAACTGTGGCTAAAGAAGATGTCATTGAAGTCGAAGGAACGGTCATCGAGCCGTTGCCGAATGCTACCTTTAAAGTCGAGCTGGAGAATGGTCACCAGATTCTCGCTCATGTTTCCGGAAAGCTGCGGATGCACTTTATCCGTATCCTTACAGGAGACAAAGTGGTTGTTCAACTCTCGCCGTACGATTTAACCAAGGGTCGTATCACGTACCGTAAATAGATTCAAGGTTCCCCCCGGGGAATCAAGGAAAGCTGCGAAGCGGTTTTACTGACGTAAAACTCAGCAGCGGTAACAAACTACTTTAGTTTCGAAGCTGGTTTTACAACGTAAAACTTGGAGGAGGTAATTAGCATGAAGGTAAGACCTTCTGTAAAGCCTATTTGCGAAAAATGCAAAGTCATTCGCCGCAAAGGGAACGTAATGGTTATCTGTGAAAATCCGAAACACAAACAAAAACAAGGTTAAAGAAGGGGGTGTAGCGTAAAATGGCTCGTATAGCTGGTGTGGATTTGCCACGTGACAAACGCGTTGAGATCGCCTTGACTTACATTTTCGGAATCGGTAAAACGACTTCCCAGAAAGTATTGAAAGAAACTGGAATCAATGCAGACACTCGTGTCCGTGATTTGACAGAAGATGAAGTCAGCAAATTGCGCGAAACGATCGATGGTATGGTTAAGGTAGAAGGTGACCTGCGTCGTGAAATTTCCTTAAATATTAAACGTCTCACGGAGATCGGCTGCTACCGCGGTATTCGTCACCGTCGTGGATTGCCTGTTCGTGGTCAACGTACTAAAACGAATGCTCGTACACGTAAAGGTCCTCGTCGTACCGTAGCGAACAAGAAGAAATAAGAAAGGGGGATAATAGACAATGGCTAAACCAAAAAAAGTCGTACGTACTAAACGTCGTGACCGCAAAAATATTGAAAGTGGCGTGGCTCATATCCGCTCCACGTTCAACAATACAATCGTAACGATTACGGATCCTCACGGAAACGCGATTTCTTGGGCAAGCTCCGGCGGCCTTGGATTTAAAGGTTCCCGTAAGTCGACCCCGTTCGCTGCGCAAATGGCTGCTGAAACAGCTGCCAAAGCGGCTATGGAACACGGTATGAAAGCGGTGGAAGTCATGGTTAAAGGTCCTGGTGCTGGTCGTGAAGCAGCAATTCGTTCCCTGCAAGCAGCAGGTCTCGAAGTTAACCTGATCAAAGACGTAACACCAATTCCACATAACGGATGCCGCCCACCAAAACGTCGTCGCGTATAATGAAGTCATCCTGTTAATGTGGTATAAATCCGTTGCAATCTGCTAATAATGGTTGTTTAGGCATACTACTACATGGATTACTGGATAAGATGACAGTTTCATATAGGAGCGACGTTTGAAGGAGGGGTACTTGCGTGATTGAAATCGAAAAGCCGAAAATTGAGACCGTTGATGTCAATGAAGAAGGAACCTATGGGAAATTCGTTGTTGAGCCTCTAGAGAGAGGATATGGCACGACGCTGGGGAACTCGCTTCGCCGCATCTTGTTATCCTCACTCCCGGGTGCAGCCGTCACATCGATTCAAATCGATGGCGTGCTTCATGAATTCTCCACGATTCCGGGTGTCATGGAAGACGTGACCGAGGTCATCCTGAACCTGAAAGCTTTGTCTCTGAAAATTCATTCCGATGAAGAGAAAGTGTTCGAGATTGATGCGGAGGGTGAAGGGGTTGTTACTGCTGGTGACATCCGTGCGGATAGTGATGTGGAGATTCTGAATCCGGATCTTCATATTGCGACGCTGGGCCCTGGTGCAAGACTTCATATGCGTATTTTTGCCAGTCGCGGTCGTGGCTATGTCCAGGCGGATCGGAACAAACGCGATGACCAGCCTATCGGCGTCATTCCCGTCGATTCGATCTACACTCCGATTAGCCGTGTTAACTACGGCGTGGAAAATACGCGTGTTGGCCAAGTAACCAACTACGACAAACTGACGCTCGAAATTTGGACGGATGGCAGCATCCGCCCAGAAGAAGCCGTTAGTCTCGGCGCGAAAATCTTGACTGAGCATCTGTTCCTCTTCGTGGGTCTGACCGACGAAGCGAAGGATGCGGAGATCATGGTCGAGAAAGAAGAAGACAAGAAAGAAAAAGTGCTTGAAATGACGATCGAAGAGCTGGATCTTTCCGTTCGTTCCTACAACTGCTTGAAACGTGCCGGCATTAATACGGTACAAGAGCTGACTACGAAAACCGAAGAGGATATGATGAAAGTCCGGAACCTCGGACGCAAATCCTTGGAGGAAGTTCAAGAGAAGCTCGAAGAGTTGGGCCTGGGACTTCGTACGGAAGAATAGCAGATTCGGCTTAGCTTAGCAAAGGAGGGAAAAACACATGGCATACCAAAAGTTGGGCCGCGATTCCAGTGCGCGTAAAGCGTTGTTCCGTGACCTGGTAACCGACCTTTTCTTATATGAGCGTATTCAAACGACTGAAGCCAAAGCGAAAGAAGTTCGTTCGATCGCTGAGAGACTGATCACAAAAGCAAAAAAAGGTGATCTGCACGCTCGTCGTCAAGTAGCTGCATTCGTGCGTCGTGAAACGGTTGACGGTGAACAAGATGCAATCCAAAAATTGTTCTCCGAAATCGCTCCTCGCTACGTAGAGCGTCCAGGCGGATACACGCGTATCCTGAAACTGGGTCCTCGTCGTGGTGACGCAGCTCCAATGGTTTATTTGGAACTGGTAGATCGCGCGTAATTTCGTTTTGTTCCATTGAAGTGACTGAAGTTATGTATGCCCGGCTCTTCAGATGTTTATTCTAGGAGCCATGAACGGGAAGTGGTGCGAGATATAGTCGATCATTTGGTTCGACTCGTCTCGACTACTCCATGGGCTACGATAACGGGGACCTTCTAGTCATGTGGCTGACTCGAAGGGTTCGGCTTCACATGATGAAAAGGAGCTCCTATGGGGCTCTTTTTTTGATAGATATAGAACCTATGAGTTATCAGCGAGGTTAATGAGATTCTATATCGCAAGTTTCGTTGCGGAGTCATTCGATGAAAGCACGCAGGAGGCAAGCAATGCGTAATCTTCTGATGAAGGTCAGTTACGACGGTACCGATTATAACGGCTTTCAGACCCAGCCCGGTGGCCACACGATTCAGGACTATTTGGAGGAAGCCATTCGCCGCTTGTCCGGAGAGCAGCTCAAGATTACGGCTTCCGGCCGGACAGATGCCGGGGTGCATGCCCGTGCCCAGGTATTTAATTTTTACACGGCTTCCCCCATTCCCGTGGAGCGTTGGTGCATGGCATTAAACACTTGGCTGCCGGAAGATATCGTGGTTTCGGATGCAATGGAGGTACCGATGGAATTCCATTCACGCCATGCAGCGAAACGCAAAACCTATCGTTTTACCATCAATGCGAATCAATATCCGGATCTATTCAACCGGCGGTACCAGATCCATCATCATGGAAAGCTGGATATCGCAGCGATGGAGCAGGGACTTTCTCATCTGATCGGAACGCACGACTTTACGACGTTTGCGTCACGAAAGTCGACGAAGCCGTCCCATGTCCGTACGATTTTTGATGCTTGGATCGAGAAGGATACATCCATGTGCCGTCCGGGCACCAGAGATCAAGGAATCATTCATACGTATGTATCCGGGAACGGGTTTCTGCAGCACATGGTCCGGATCATTATGGGAACGTTGATTGAAGTAGGGGAAGGCAAGCGCCATCCGGATGATATGAAGGTCATATTGGAAGCCCAAAATCGGGCAGCAGCCGGTCCCACAGCGATGGGCAAGGGTTTGATGTTATGGGAAGTGGATTACGATATCGCCAGCCAAGAGAAGCCGCAATGACTGATGCGATACGTATCACGCAGACGGCTGTTCCCCAAAGAACCGGAAAGCGTTCGGGATGCGTTTGGCGGCTTGTTTGAATCAAACCGCATGGTGTAAGGTAGAAAAGCAAAAAACACTTGCGGAAGTGGGTGTAATCCTGTATTATATAAGTTGTGTTTTCTTAACGGCTCTCCCACAGCCCCGGTTAAGAGAATGCCAATAGCAAGACAGCATCACCATGAAAATGCTTTACACATGAACGAAGATAAATGATGAAAATTAATGATGATTTTCGGACGAATACAAGGAGGAACTATACATGCGTACCACCTATATGGCGAAGCCAAATGAAGTTGAGCGCAAATGGTACATCGTTGATGCCGAAGGCAAAACGCTTGGCCGTTTGGCAAGTGAAGTTGCGGCTCTGATCCGCGGCAAACATAAGCCTCAATTCACTCCACATGTTGACACAGGGGATTTCGTGGTTGTTATCAACGCCGAGAAAATCCACCTCACTGGCAAAAAGATGGAGAACAAGAAATATTATCGTCACTCCCTGCATCCAGGTGGATTGAAAGTAACTTCAGCTCAAGACCTGATTGCTAAATTCCCAGAGCGTGTAATCGAAAGCGCGGTTCACGGCATGCTTCCTAAAACTCGCATGGGCGAGAAAATGAAGCTGAGACTGAAAGCATACGCAGGCACGGCACATCCACATGAAGCACAAAAACCAGAAGTTTACGAACTTCGCGGTTAATTAAAAAGGAGGACAGTTTCATGGCACAAGTACAATACTATGGGACAGGTCGTCGTAAACACTCGGTAGCACGTGTACGCCTCGTACCGGGTGAAGGACGCATTGTCATCAATAAACGTGATATCAATGAATATTTCGGTTTGGAAACACTCAAACTGATCGTTAAACAACCTTTGAATCTGACAGAAACACTGGGCAAATATGACGTGCTTGTCATCGCTCACGGTGGCGGCATCTCCGGTCAAGCTGGAGCAATCCGTCACGGTATCTCCCGTGCTCTTCTGAAAGCAGATCCTGAATTCCGTCCTTCTCTGAAAAGAGCTGGATTCCTGACTCGCGACCCTCGTATGAAAGAACGTAAGAAATACGGTCTTAAAGCAGCTCGTCGCGCGCCTCAGTTCTCCAAACGTTAATATTCGATTTACCAAGCCCTTGGCCATTACGGTCAAGGGCTTTTTTGTGGTGTCTGAAAGCATAATTCTCGAAGCATAGGTCTCCCGGTTATCGCAATACACCGTCCTCTGCACGAAGTCTGTCTACTGAATATTAAGTGGACAAGACGTTTGTAGTCAGGTTGTCCACAAAGATATGCACATCATGGTGAGCACATTTGGAATACGTTCGCGTGTTTTGGGGCATGTTGTTCACATCATGTGCACAGGTTGAGGATAGAAAGAATGAAGCTGGCTTCCGAGCATGATCATCTGACATCGTTAACCACTTGACTTCATATGTAAATAGAGATATATTATTAATTGCAAATTAATTAAGCACTTAAATAATTAATATTTAATCATTAATTAGATAAGTAATTTCTAGGAGCAGTAAGGGGTGATATGGTTGGATCGCAATGAAGAGATTTTTAAGGTGTCGTCGATGTTTCGGGCGCTGCTGAAGAACATTTCTCAAGAATGGAACAAGTCGAGCGCCGGGAAATACAATTTAAGTTTCCCTCAATTTCAGGTGCTGTATGTATTAAAGATGAGAGGACCTCTTAAGGTCTCGGAGCTTGCTGAAGTTTTGTCTTTGACGCCGCCGGCTATAACCGGACTGACGGATAAATTGGTTGCAGAAGGATATCTGCAGAAAGAACGCGCCGAGGATGACCGCAGAGTTGTCAACATCACGCTCTTGGAACCGGGGCTTGAGATCATTAAGAAAGTGAAGAAGGATCAAAAAGAAATGATCCAGGGATTTTTTGACTTCCTCTCTGAGGAAGACATTCAGCATTTAAGAAGAATCTTCTCCTTGATGCTGTCAAACATAGATAAAGACAATCACAACGGGTAGAGGTGGAGCATGGAGCATTTAACGCTTAAACGTAAAGTTTCGATTATGATCGCGATCATGGCTGCGATGTTCTTCGCAGCCATTAACCAGACGATAACAAGCACCGCGATGCCGCGGATTATCGCCATTCTTGATGGCATGGATTATTACACATGGACCATCAACATTTATTTGTTAACATCAACGATCGCTACCATACTGGTTGGCAAGCTGTCCGATATGTTCGGACGTAAGCCGTTTATCTTGATAGGTATATTATTTTTCATGTTAGGAGCTTTCCTGACGGGTACTTCAACAGACGTGTATCAGTTTATCATTTATCGCGGTATTCAAGGTATCGGTGCCGGCATTATCCAGTCAACGGCATTTATGTCGGTCGGGGACTTATTCCCGCCGCGCGAACGCGGCAAATGGATGGGACTGATGACCGCGGTATTCGGTTTTTCCAGTGTCCTTGGCCCTACGCTAGGCGGATACCTGGTCGATAACATCGAATGGCGTTGGTTATTCTGGATCTTCCTGCCGCTGGGTGTAGTAGCCTTTATTATGATATGGACGTTGTTTCCGAAGGTTGAACGCAAACCTGGCCAATCCATTGACTATCTGGGCTCCCTGTTCCTTACAACGTCCATCGTTCCTTTACTGCTGGCCTTTTCTTGGGCAGGTACGGAATATGCTTGGGGATCACCTCAGATTATTGGTCTCATCGCAGCTTCAGTCGTATCAGCTTTAATCTTTATCTTGGTAGAGATGAAGGCGAAGGAACCGGTATTGCCACTTAGTTTGTTCAAAAATAGTGTCGTTACGGTTTCTAATCTGATTGGATTTTTTATGAACTTTGGTTTGATGGGTGCCATGATTTATATTTCCTTCTATGTTCAAGGTGTGCTTGGCATCTCACCAACCTATGCGGGTTATGTAACCATACCCATGTCGATTTTCATGATGGGTACGAGTGCTATAGCAGGTCAACTCATTGCTAAGAGCGGAAAGTACAAACGGTACGCACTTCTTGGAGTTCCAATTATGATGGTCGGTATGGGCATTATGGTGTTTATGGACAACATTTGGCTTACTGTCGTTAGTACCATTATTTTCGGTATCGGTCTTGGTTTGGGTATGCCGGTATTCTCGCTGGCTACGCAGAATGCCGTACCCCACAATGAGCTCGGTGTAGCAACGGCTTCATCTCAATTGTTCCGTAATCTCGGCGGTACAATCGGGATTGCGGTTATGGGAACGGTTATGTCGAACAATCTGACGAAGAATTTGAAGGAAGCACTTCAGTCGACTAATGCACCGGATTTTAGCTCGGTGGATCCGCAGCTAGCCCAGCAGATGTTGTCCTTCGCTAATCCGCAGACACTGATGAATAAACCGCTGATCGAGCAAACGCAGGCAAGTCTTCCTGCTGATGTACAGCCTTTGTTCGCGCAAATGATCGACAGTATCCGCGATGCACTTGGAAATACATTGTCCATGGTGTTCCTCACAGGTACGTTAGTCCTCGTAGTCGCGTTGCTGCTCGTATTCTTCTTAAAGGAGATTCCGCTGCGAACGACGAATCAGGCATCCGCTCCCAAATCCGAGGACTCGGAAGGGAAAAGTGCTGGCGCTGGTACTAGAGCTAAAGAGGTATCGGTGGCAACTACAGACTAAGATTGGCATTTGTCAAAATGTTTGGAAATCGAAGAGAAAGAAGACCCTTTCTGCTTGCGCAGGAAGGGTTTTTTCGTTTTTTATGGTAACGATTTGATGGTTGACATTTATTAGGAATGTTTTATACTGTATTTAATTCATATTATTTCAGTAGGATTATCGGGATTAATGAAAATGGGGGAGGCATCCAATCATGAATTTGCTGGAGAAAGAAGATCTGATCAGAGTGCAAGCTGAAGAGCTTGAGCACGCATCGGCTGAGGAAGTCATCGAATTTGCAATCAAGACGTTTCCTAACATAACGTTTGCTTGCAGCTTTGGAGCAGAAGATGTGGTATTGGTCGATATGATTCAGAAGATCAGTCCGTCGACGGATATTTTTTATCTGGATACCGACTTTCATTTCAAGGAGACATACGAAACGCGGGATCGTATGGCAGAACGCTATGGCCTGGAATTTGTGCGCGTATCTCCGCTCATCACGCCGGAAGAGCAAGCGGCTCAGCATGGCGAAGCATTATGGAGCGTCAGCCCGAACGAATGCTGCAACATCCGCAAGGTAGAGCCGTTGACCCGGATTCTGTCTCAATACGAGGCTTGGATCACAGGCATACGAAGAGATCAAGCCCCTACCCGGGCGAACTCGAAGAAGATTGAATATGATACCAAGTTTGGTTTGGTGAAGTTCAATCCGATCGCGGGCTGGACGAGTGAGGATGTGTGGAATTACATCCGCACGAACGAGATCATCTACAACCCGCTGCATGATCAGAATTATCCGAGCATTGGCTGCGAATACTGCACGCGGCAGGTCATGCCGGGAGAAGATCCACGTGCAGGACGCTGGTCCGGGCATGAGAAGACGGAGTGCGGGCTTCATAAATAAACAGATAAGAACCACTTGCCTTATCACAGTTGCAGCATAAGAAGGAGGAATTATTCATGACAGCCATACTCCCTCATGGCGGTACGCTGGTACAGCGGGTAGCCCAAGGAGAAGAACGTGAAGCTTTGTTGAAGCAGGTTGACACCTTTCATAAGATCCCTGTAAACGCCTGGAGCATTTCGGACTTGGATCTAATCGGGGTCGGAGCATTTTCGCCATTGCAGGGATTTCTGAACGAGCAGGACTACAAATCCGTCGTTTCCAATATGCGTTTATCTGACGGAACGGTGTGGAGCATACCGGTCACGCTGGCCGTAGATGAAGACACGGCGGCGAAGCTCGTAGTCGGCGAGAAGGCGGCGCTTGTAGGAGAAGAAGATGGCGTCGTTTATGGCGTCATCGATGTCGAGAGTGTCTACCAGGTCGATCAGCAAGTCGAGGCTGTACAAGTATTCAAGACCGATGATCCGGAGCATCCAGGCGTGAAAAAGCTTTTGGAACGACCTGCGACGTATGTTGGAGGTCCGATTCAAGTATTGAATCGTCCGCAACCGGAACGGTTTGGCGAGTTTTATTTTGATCCGGCAGAAACACGCGCACATTTTAAAGCCAAGGGCTGGAATACGGTTGTCGGCTTTCAGACCCGAAATCCGGTCCACCGTGCACATGAGTACATTCAGAAAAGCGCAATGGAAATCGTAGATGCGCTATTCCTCAATCCGCTCGTGGGAGAGACCAAATCGGATGACGTTCCTGCCAACGTGCGGATGAAGAGCTACCTGACCTTGCTGGAGAACTATTACCCCGCGGATCGTACCTTCCTGGGCGTATTTCCGGCTGCCATGCGTTATGCAGGCCCAAGGGAAGCCATATTCCATGCCATGGTTCGTAAAAATTATGGATGCACTCATTTTATCGTGGGCCGGGATCACGCCGGAGTCGGCGACTACTACGGCACTTATGAGGCACAGGAAATTTTCAAGAATTTCACTGCGGAAGAGCTAGGCATTACCCCGCTGTTCTTCGAGCACAGCTTCTTCTGCACAACATGCGGAAACATGGCCTCGAGCAAAACATGCCCGCATCCTAAGGAGGACCATCTGACCTTGTCGGGAACGAAGGTTCGCGGCTTGCTTCGCGAGGGGCAGTGCCCGCCGCCGGAATTTACGCGCCCGGAAGTTGCGCAAGTACTGATCGAAGGCATGAAAGAGCAGATCACGGTATAACGAAGGCATAAATAACCGCCTTGTCCCATATGATGGAGTAGAACAACTCATGGGACGAGGTGGTTTTGTTATGTCCAGGCGGAGAACGGACAAGGTTACGGTATGGATATCGTTGAAGAGAATCAAACAAACCCTGATTGGTGCCGTACTACTGGCACTGCTCATTATCGTAGTGACGTACGAAATCCCCTCTGCCAAAACGTCCAATACCTGGAGCCTACCGCTTGCCGGCAAAGTCATTGCCCTTGATGCAGGCCATGGCGGGCCAGACGGGGGAGCAGTAAGCCGCCAAGGCGTCATAGAGAAGGATGTAAACCTGGCCATCACCTTGTATCTACGTGATTACTTGCAGCAGGCAGGCGCGCTTGTCATTATGACAAGAGAAGGAGACTACGACCTGGCGGCGGAAAGCACCAAGGGATATTCCAAGCGGAAAACGGAAGATCTCAAACAACGCGTGCGGATGATTGAGGACAGCAAGGCCGACCTGTTTATCAGCATGCATCTGAACAGCATTCCGTCCAATCGGTGGAGAGGCGCGCAGACCTTTTTCCCGCCGAATAACGAGGACAGCAAGAAACTTGCCGAATTGATCCAAGCTGAAATTAGGCATAACCTGGAGAATACGCAGCGTCTGGCCAAAACGGACGACAAGATATATTTGCTCCGAGCCCTGCGCATGCCATCCGCCCTGGTCGAGGTCGGTTTCTTGTCCCATCCGCAGGAATCCGAATTGCTTCGGGACGAGAAATACCAGAGGAAGGTCGCAGCTTCCGTGTATAACGGCATTTTGCGGTATACCTCCGGAGAGTCCACCAGCGAGTCGTCACAAGCTGCAGAGTAATGGTATAATAGACACGAATATCGAAACATTGTCTATTCCATTACATAGAGCAGAGGTGCTTATATGCTGACTAGAGAAACGGTACAGGAGATACTCCAGCCTTTACGTGATCCCGAAACCGGGAAGAGCCTGATGGAGCTCCAGCGTATTCGAGATATTGTAGTCAAGGAACGCACGGTTCGACTATCCGTGACGTACAGCAGCGAAGATGTACGCGCTTCCCTGGAAGCGCAGATCAGAGAAATTCTGGAGGCGATGGGGGCAGAGGATATTCATATCCGCATGCGTCCCCTGGACAATGCCTCAAACCAAGCGAACCGCGAGGAAGCCAACGATCGCGACAAGCTGACAAAAGGGCATGCTGCCGGCATGGAGCAGAATACGCTTCTAAGCGAACAATCCGGCGTTCATTTCATTGCGATCGCAAGCGGCAAAGGCGGCGTCGGCAAATCCACCGTTACGGTGAATTTAGCCGCGGCTTTGGCCCGGCAAGGGAAGAGGGTCGGTCTGATCGACGCGGATATTTACGGATTCAGCGTGCCGGACATGATGGGTATTGAGGAAGGGCCCTCCGTAACCGAAGACGGCGTCATTCACCCGGTTGAGCGCTTTGGCGTCAAGGTCATGTCGATGGGCTTCTTCATCCGTGAGAACAGTCCGGTGATTTGGCGCGGACCGATGCTTGGCAAAATGCTGCGTCAATTTTTCACCGATGTCGCTTGGGGGGATTTGGACTACATGCTGCTTGATCTGCCGCCAGGAACCGGTGACGTGGCGCTGGACGTGCATCAGATGATTCCGCAGAGCAAAGAGATCATCGTAACCACCCCGCATGCTACGGCGGCGTTTGTTGCCGCCAGAGCGGGTGCGATGGCCTTGCAGACCGATCATGAAATTCTGGGCGTCGTCGAGAACATGTCCTATTATGTCTGCTCCCATGGCGGAGAGAAGGATTATGTGTTCGGTCGTGGAGGCGGAGGCAAGCTTGCCGAGACGCTTCATACGGAGCTTCTCGCGCAGCTTCCGTTGGGGGCCCCGGATAATCACCCTTCGGAGCCGGATTTCTCGCCATCGGTTTATAAACCGGGGACCGAGAGCGCAGCGATTTACGAAGAGATCGCCTCACGAATCGCGGCTAAGCTTGAAGGATCCGTTTAAGACCAGTCATAATATGACGAAACAAGCTCCCTCTGCAGGGAGCTTGTTCTATTTTTCGGAATGGATGCTTTAACCGCCGCCGCCATCGCCGCCGCCTTCCTCACCGCCGCCGCTTTCACTGCCGCCTTCACCGCCGCCTTGCTCTTCTTGGCCTTTTTCCTCGCCTTGTTTTTTCTTTTCCACTTTAGGCTGAAGTTCATCTTTCACGACCGTTTTGAGCAGTTCCAGAACCTCCATGCGGAACAGCGGATTTTGCATAGCTTCCTGCATCACGGTCATGGACTGTTTGCGGTAGTCCGGCGTATTGGTCAATTCAAGAAACGATTTCATCACATCCGGTGATTTTAACATATCCTGAATAGCCTTTTGATACGTAGGGTCCTTGATCAGCTGCATATGCAGCTGCTTGCTCTCGGAATTAATGGCTTTGGCAAAATCGCCGGCGAATTGCGGATCGGTCATGATCTTCTCAATTTCCTTCTTATATTCATCCGATACCAGCGTATCCTTAACAGCCATCCGAATTTGATCGCCAGATTGGGCGGACATCATCCGCATTCCCATTGAGCCTCCGCTGCCTGAGGAACCGCCGGATCCGCCGCCTAGCGCTTCTTCCACCGCTTTTTTGCCTTCGTCGGTTTTCAGAATGTCGACCACCATAGACTTGATTTCTTTATAGCCAAGCTGCGGGGACGAGCTTTGTTCTACGCCACAAGCGGTAAGCACCATGGCAGCAACGAAGACGATAATACATAAACGAAATAACGGCCACTTCATTACCGTTGTCCTCCTTTTTTCGTAAGAAAAATCCTTCTGCATGCGGTCTGTCTTTTCGTGAAAGTAAGTTGATTGTCATTTTTCTTACGGGTCTTCGCATAGTATGCGATGGATTTGCAGAAATATGTCGGATTCAGAATGGTTTTTTATTGTGAACGTTGGTAAAATAATGATCTGTGGGGGTGGAAGTTAGTTGAGCTTACGTAAGTGGTCCAAATTGTTTTTGAAAACGCTGCTCGTCGGGGCAGTGGCGGCATTGATCGTAGGTCTGATCCTGCAGTTGTTTAATGGCGCTATCGAGTTCACGGGAATGGCCGATTTATTGATATACCCGCTGATTTTGTTAGGCTCTGGGGCGCTGGTGAGCGTATACTCCCAGATGGGCTTTTTTGCATACCTGACGTTAAATTATATGGGGATTGGCATATTCCGAAGAAAGACTTGGCAATACATTCAGATTGTGTTGGCTGTACTGGCATTGCTGGAGCTGATGTTCTTCCGTACGTTTGTCGGCGGATCCACCAGCCTGCAGCAGGATTTGATTTTGGGTATCTCCATACTGGTCATTGCCATTGTCGTTGCTTACCTCAAAGTAAAGAGCACAAATGCCAACGCATGGATCCCGACGCTGTTCTTCATGATGGCCATTTCCATCGTAGAGATTATCGGCGTGCTGCAAATCGGAGTGAGCAACGCCACGATTTTTATGGTTGTACCGTTGCTGATCTGTAATGCATACCAGATTCTGACGCTTCATAAAGTTACACAAGACGAAAAAAAGAGCTAACGCCTTAGCTCTTTTTTTGTTAAGCATTATTTAATGTTAAGGGTCTTCATGAGTCATAGCCCGCCTGCGTCTTCGATGCTCTTCTGCAATGAAGCGTGATCGCGGACCTCGGTGCCTTGGGTGCTGCCCTGTTGAAGCAGATCGGTGACCGTGACGAACTCGTAGCCTTGATTGCGAAGTTCCTTGATGATGAGAGGCAGCGCTTCATGGGTTTGCTTCACCGAATCGCTGGCGTGCATCAGCACGATATCTCCCGGATGGGCTTTGGAGACGACGCGATCGACGATTTTCTCGACGCCGATGTTCTTCCAATCCCTGGAGTCGGTATCCCACTGGATCACCGTGTAGTTCAGGCTTTGGGCGATGCTGAGGACTCTTTTGTCAAAATCCCCGTTCGGCATCCGTATCAATTTGGGTTCTTGTCCGGTCATTGCGGTTAAAATAGTGTGTGCCGAAGAAATCTGCTTGCGTATTTCCTCGTCGGTGAGCGTGCTGTAATTATCGTGCTTGAAGCCGTGGCTCCCGATTTCATATCCGCTTTCCTTGATGGCATTCACGATATCGGGATGCGTTTTGCTCCATGGCGCAGACAGGAAGAAGGTTGCCTTTTGAACTCCATTGTCCTTTAAAGCCTGTAAAATGGGCTCTGCGCGTTTTTCGCCCCAGCTGATGTCAAAGGTCAACGCAATCTGTTTCTTGTCCGTAGACACGCTGTAAATCGCTGACGGGTTGTCCTCGGAGAAGACCGAGATGTTGTCACTCTCCACATAAATAACGCCGATTGCAAAGATCGCCGCGGCAAGAACGAAGAAAAACCGCTTAATCTTTCTGCCGTTGAATACATAAAAAGAATTCATAATACGTGCGCCCCTCTCCCTTCAGTGTGCAATAGCTTGTTTACTTTCAACATATGCTCGTACTTGCGAGTTATACCAATTTAGGAGGTTCTCGAATGTTACGTTTTAGCATTTTTCTTAGAGATTTAAGATCCATCCGGAAGGCATTGCTCTTGGCGGCCGTTCTATTCATAGCCGGAATCGCAGCGGGAGCAAGCTCAGAGGGATTTGAACAATTCCTTCTGGGTCAGCTTCAAGGGCTGGGGGAGATTAGCCAGCAGCTAGGTTCCTCCGATCATCCGGAATGGAACTTTTTTGTTTTCATCTTTCTGAACAACAGCATTAAAAGCGTGCTGGTTATGTTTTCGGGCTTGCTGCTGGGAGTGATTCCATTTTTCTTCCTGGTCGTTAACGGCATGGTGATTGGTTTCCTGGTGAAAGTCGTGGGGGAGAGCGGAGAGAGTCTGTTCGACCTGATCGTGAAGGGGCTGCTGCCTCATGGCATCATTGAGATACCGGTTATTGTGATTGCCTGCGGGTACGGCCTGGCTTTTGGCGGGCTGGTATTGAGAAGCGTTGTGGCAACAGGGGAACGCAGAAGCGGGATAGGCGCGGAGTGGCGCGGCTTTTGGCGGAAGCTGGGTACTGCTTCCTTATGGGTTGTCGTGCTGTTGCTCGTGGCCGCTATGATCGAAAGTACAATTACGTTGTGGCTGATGTCATAATTTTCCCGGAAATTGTGCATACCTAATAAAGCAGCTTGGCAGAGCAAAGAGAGAGCTGCGTGGACAGGGCGTTCATCATGATGTGCAGACAGCTTACATTCGGTTTAGAGATCCCGCCAAAACGGTTAATCACCATTACATAGGCAAGTGCAGCTTTAATCCGATTGAAGAGACGTGACATGTTCGCTTAAATATATAAGGAGGTCCTATCATGCTGGGAATGCTATTCAATGAGAAAGAGTGCAAAGAGCTTGATTATGTACTGCGAAAAGAACTGGATGAAATGCTGCTGGATTTGAGCGACCAACGATTGGACCAAAATATCAGGCAGGCGATCGCCAACCGGTATAAAACGGTATTTCGCATGTATGCCCGGTTTGCCCCGCAGAAAGAACTCTCCAAATATGCGCGTAACGGGAAGTTTCCGCAAAT
>NC_013406.1:6187500-6402500 GCF_000024685.1 Paenibacillus sp. Y412MC10 | reverse complement strand
ATATCCTTTTAGCTGAACTTGTGTCAAACAAGTTTAATAAAAAGTAGCGCGAAGGTTTTGGGATCATCGATCCTTTGGAAGTTTGTTTCTACCTATTGACTCGTTTAATAGATCAGGAAACAAACGAACAACAGAGCGATGAGCACAATAACCGGAGCAGTTGGTTAAGCTACTAAGAGCACACGGAGGATGCCTAGGCGCTAGGAGCCGAAGAAGGACGTGGCGAACAACGATACTGCCTCGGGGAGCTGTAAGCAAGCTTCGATCCGGGGATGTCCGAATGGGGAAACCCAGCTGATGTAATAGTCAGTTACCCGTATCTGAATACATAGGATGCGAGGAGGCATACCCAGGGAACTGAAACATCTAAGTACCTGGAGGAAGAGAAAACAAGAGTGATTCCGTCAGTAGCGGCGAGCGAACGCGGAACAGCCTAAACCAGAGAGCTTGCTCTCTGGGGTTGTGGGACGTCTCACATGGAGTTACAAAGGAACATATTAGGCGAAGAGGTCTGGAAAGGCCCGCTATAAGAGGTAAAAGCCCTGTAGCCGAAAGTATATTCCCTCCGAGACGGATCCCGAGTAGTGCGGGGCACGTGAAACCCCGTATGAATCCAGCAGGACCATCTGCTAAGGCTAAATACTCCCTAGCGACCGATAGTGAAGCAGTACCGTGAGGGAAAGGTGAAAAGCACCCCGGAAGGGGAGTGAAATAGAACCTGAAACCGTGTGCTTACAAGAAGTCAGAGCCCTATTTATGGGTGATGGCGTGCCTTTTGTAGAATGAACCGGCGAGTTACGTTCCCATGCAAGGTTAAGGCGAGAAGCCGTAGCCGCAGCGAAAGCGAGTCTGAATAGGGCGACTTAGTATGTGGGCGTAGACCCGAAACCGTGTGATCTACCCCTGTCCAGGGTGAAGGTGCGGTAACACGCACTGGAGGCCCGAACCCACGTATGTTGAAAAATGCGGGGATGAGGTGGGGGTAGCGGAGAAATTCCAATCGAACTCGGAGATAGCTGGTTCTCCCCGAAATAGCTTTAGGGCTAGCCTCGGAATGAAGAGTCGTGGAGGTAGAGCACTGATTGGGTGCGGGGCCCGCAAGGGTTACCAAGCTCAGTCAAACTCCGAATGCCATAGACTTATATCCGGGAGTCAGACAGTGAGTGCTAAGATCCATTGTCAAAAGGGAAACAGCCCAGACCATCAGCTAAGGTCCCCAAGTGTGTGTTAAGTGGGAAAGGATGTGGAGTTGCACAGACAACCAGGATGTTGGCTTAGAAGCAGCCACCATTTAAAGAGTGCGTAATAGCTCACTGGTCGAGTGACTCTGCGCCGAAAATGTAACGGGGCTAAACACACCACCGAAGCTATGGCTTGATGCGTATGCATCAGGGGTAGGGGAGCGTTGTATGCAGGTTGAAGGTGTACCGTAAGGAGCGCTGGACAGCATACAAGTGAGAATGCCGGTATGAGTAACGAAAAGATCAGTGAGAATCTGATCCGCCGAAAGCCCAAGGTTTCCTGAGGAAGGCTCGTCCGCTCAGGGTAAGTCGGGACCTAAGGTGAGGCCGAAAGGCGTAATCGAAGGACAACAGGTTGAAATTCCTGTACCACCGTAAACCGTTATGAACGATGGGGTGACGCAGGAGGGTAGTGACGCGGACTGATGGATGTCCGTCCAAGCAGTGAGGCTGATGTGTAGGCAAATCCGCACATCGTAAGGCTGGGCTGTGATGGGGAGTGAAAATTACAGTAGCGAAGGTCATGATCTCACACTGCCAAGAAAAGCCTCTAGTCAGGTGAAGGTGCCCGTACCGCAAACCGACACAGGTAGGCGAGAAGAGAATTCTAAGGCGCGCGGAAGAACTCTCGTTAAGGAACTCGGCAAAATGACCCCGTAACTTCGGGAGAAGGGGTGCCTCGGTAGGGTGAATAGCCCGAGGGGGCCGCAGTGAAAAGGCCCAAGCGACTGTTTAGCAAAAACACAGGTCTGTGCGAAGCCGTAAGGCGAAGTATACGGGCTGACGCCTGCCCGGTGCTGGAAGGTTAAGGGGAGCGGTTAGGGGTTAAACCCGAAGCTGTGAACCGAAGCCCCAGTAAACGGCGGCCGTAACTATAACGGTCCTAAGGTAGCGAAATTCCTTGTCAGGTAAATTCTGACCCGCACGAATGGCGTAACGACTTGGGCGCTGTCTCAACGAGAGATCCGGTGAAATTTTAATACCTGTGAAGATGCAGGTTACCCGCGACAAGACGGAAAGACCCCATGGAGCTTTACTGCAGCTTGATATTGGATTTGGGTACGATCTGTACAGGATAGGTGGGAGCCTAAGAAGCATGAGCGCCAGCTTGTGTGGAGGCGACGTTGGGATACCACCCTGATCGTATCTAGGTTCTAACCTGGTACCGTAATCCGGTACGGGGACAGTGTCAGGCGGGCAGTTTGACTGGGGCGGTCGCCTCCTAAAGAGTAACGGAGGCGCCCCAAGGTTCCCTCAGAATGGTTGGAAATCATTCGAAGAGTGCAAAGGCATAAGGGAGCTTGACTGCGAGACCTACAAGTCGAGCAGGGACGAAAGTCGGGCTTAGTGATCCGGTGGTACCGCATGGAAGGGCCATCGCTCAACGGATAAAAGCTACCCTGGGGATAACAGGCTTATCTCCCCCAAGAGTCCACATCGACGGGGAGGTTTGGCACCTCGATGTCGGCTCATCGCATCCTGGGGCTGAAGTAGGTCCCAAGGGTTGGGCTGTTCGCCCATTAAAGCGGTACGCGAGCTGGGTTCAGAACGTCGTGAGACAGTTCGGTCCCTATCTGTCGTGGGCGTAGGAAATTTGAGAGGAGCTGTCCTTAGTACGAGAGGACCGGGATGGACGTACCGCTGGTGCACCAGTTGTTCCGCCAGGAGCATGGCTGGGTAGCTACGTACGGACGGGATAAGCGCTGAAAGCATCTAAGCGTGAAGCCCCCCTCAAGATGAGATTTCCCAGTATGTAAGACCCCTTGAAGACGACGAGGTAGATAGGTTGGAGGTGGAAGTGCAGCAATGCATGGAGCTGACCAATACTAATCGGTCGAGGGCTTATCCAAAATATATTTCAATGTGCTGCAAATATCGTTTCGTATCTAGTTTTCAGGTGATCAAGCATCTGAACCGTTTGGTGGCGATGGCGGAAGGGTTCCACGCGTTCCCATACCGAACACGACCGTTAAGCCTTCCAGCGCCGATGGTACTTGGACCGAAGGGTCCCGGGAGAGTAGGACGTCGCCAAGCGGTACATATTCCCTGATAGCTCAGTTGGTAGAGCACTCGACTGTTAATCGAGTTGTCACAGGTTCGAGTCCTGTTCGGGGAGCCACTTGCTTCCATAGCTCAGTAGGTAGAGTGCATCCATGGTAAGGATGAGGTCACCGGTTCGATCCCGGTTGGAAGCTCCAGATTCGCTTTTGGTTTGGACATGCATCATGAAAATGTGGCCCGTTGGTCAAGGGGTTAAGACACCTCCCTTTCACGGAGGTAACAGGGGTTCGAATCCCCTACGGGTCACCACTATTTTATTGCATCAGGGGATGAGAACCCCATGAGTTTATACGGAGGCTTAGCTCAGCTGGGAGAGCATCTGCCTTACAAGCAGAGGGTCGGGGGTTCGATCCCCTCAGCCTCCACCATTTCATGCATGATTCTAACGAGAATCGGCAAGATAGAAGTAACTCAACGATTTTGGGGATTAGCCAAGCGGTAAGGCAACGGACTTTGACTCCGTCATGCATAGGTTCGAATCCTATATCCCCAGCCACTTTACTCCAAATAGTAAAGTTACGCTTTGAAGGTGATTCCGAGTATTTTCGGTGGCCTGAAATGCGAGCCATTAGCTCAGTTGGTAGAGCACCTGACTTTTAATCAGGGTGTCGAAGGTTCGAGTCCTTCATGGCTCACCATTGTTTCATCTTGTGCGCGTGTGGCGGAATTGGCAGACGCACTAGACTTAGGATCTAGCGTCTTTGACGTGGGGGTTCAAGTCCCTCCACGCGCACCATTAATGCGGACGTGGCTCAGCGGTAGAGCATCGCCTTGCCAAGGCGAGGGTCGCGGGTTCGATTCCCGTCGTCCGCTCCATTTGCGCCCTTAGCTCAGCTGGATAGAGCGTTTGACTACGAATCAAAAGGTCGGGAGTTCGAATCTCTCAGGGCGTGCCATTTTTTAAAAAGATTAATATCGGGATGTAGCTCAGCTTGGTAGAGCACCTGGTTTGGGACCAGGGGGTCGCATGTTCAAATCGTGTCATCCCGATTTGCTTAAGAATTGAGGCCCGGCAAAAGTAACCGAATATGCTTTGAAGCATAACGTCACTTTTGTGGGTTGATATGCGGGTGTAGTTCAATGGTAGAACTCCAGCCTTCCAAGCTGGTAGCGTGGGTTCGATTCCCATCACCCGCTCCATACATAAGCAGGACATCACCGTGTGTGATGTTTTTTTTACATATTCATACGACTATCCTGCGAAGTGTTAATGCAATAAAGAATGCTTGTCGTATCAACGGTTTATAGGACTAATGTCCGTGGGCTATGGGTATAACATGACCATGAGTTTTGTCGATTTGGCTAATTTTTTCGCCTGAAAAATGCAGATTTTCATTCGCTTTTATTGTATGATGTTAGGAAGGCGTTACGTCCTATAGATAAACTGCTGAAACGGGTTGAGATGGGAGGAGTAGCATGACTGAACTTACAGTAACCGCAAAAAGCAATTCCAACAATCTGCTGCGGCGAGATGTACGGTTCCTTGGCAATATTCTTGGAGAAGTTCTTGTCCATCAAGGAGGCAATGAGCTTTTAGATATAGTTGAGAAAATTCGCGAAACGAGTAAATCGTTGCGATCCGTATTCTTGCCAGAATTGTTTGCAGATTTCAAAAGGATCATCAGCACGCTGGAACCCGACATTCGCCATCAGGTGATTCGCGCGTTTGCCATTTACTTTCAATTGGTTAACATCGCCGAACAGAATCATCGCATACGGCGTAAACGCGATTACGAGCGTTCCGCCGGGGAAAGTGTTCAACCAGGTTCCATCGAAAGTGCAGTCCAGGATTTGAAAGAGCGCAATATTACGTTTGAAGAAGTTCAAGAAATTCTCGAAAGTCTATCCCTTGAGCTGGTGATGACCGCTCATCCAACAGAAGCGATGCGTCGGGCTATTCTGGATATCCATAAACGGATAGCGGACGATGTGATGCAGCTGGACAATCCGACACTGACGTTCCGCGAACGGGAGCAGCTTCGGGAGAAACTACTGAATGAAGTGATTACGCTATGGCAAACCGATGAGCTTCGTGACCGTAAACCTACTGTTCTGGATGAAGTCAGAAACGGTATGTATTATTTTCACGAAACCCTGTTTCACATTCTGCCAGAGGTTTATCAAGAACTGGAGCGCTGCCTAACTAAATATTATCCGGGTCACCATTGGCACGTTCCAACCTATTTGCGTTTCGGTTCGTGGATCGGTGGCGATCGGGACGGAAATCCTTCAGTGACGGCGGACGTAACATGGAGAACGCTTGAAATGCAGCGGAAGCTGGCGATTCGTGAGTACCAACGGATTTTGCGTGAATTCATGAAATACCTGAGCTTCAGCTCGTCAATCGTTAACGTTTCGGATGAATTGCTTCAATCCATTGAAAAAGACCGCGAGCATGTAACACTGAAGAAGATGGAAATTTGGCACAATGAGAAAGAGCCTTATCGTGTAAAACTGGTATATATGCTGGCTAAAATGAGTCACATTCTGGATGAGAACATGACGGGCGGCGAGCGTTATCAGACCCCCGAGGAATTCATCGAGGATTTGAAAATCATTGATCGAAGCCTGCGTTTCCATTTTGCTGACTATGTTGCAGACACCTATATTCAAAAGCTGATTCGCCAGGCGGAGTTGTTTGGTTTCCATACCGCAACGCTGGATATCAGACAGCATAGCCAAGAGCATGAGAATGCCATGGCCGAAATTCTGCGGAAAATGAACGTGACGCAGGACTACGCCCAATTGAGCGAAGACGAGAAGATCGAACTGCTCAATAACTTGCTTAACGATCCGCGTCCGTTGACTACGCCTTATCAGGAGTATAGCGACAGCACCGAGGAATGCCTCGAAGTATACCGTACCGTTTTCCGTGCGCAGCAGGAATTCGGCGTGAAATGCATCTCCAGTTATTTGATCAGTATGGCCGAGGGCGCAAGCGACATTCTGGAAGTGATGGTATTTGCCAAAGAAGTCGGGCTGTTCCGGAAGGATAACGACGGTTCCGTAATCGCTACGCTGCAGGCTGCGCCATTATTCGAGACGATTGACGATCTTCATGCCGCCCCGGATATCATGCGCAAGCTCTTCAGCCTGCCGATCTACCGTGAAGCGGTGAGCGCCATGAACGAACTGCAGGAGATCATGCTGGGCTACTCTGACAGCAACAAGGACGGCGGAGCCATTACGGCGAACTGGGAGCTCCAGGTAGCACTCAAAGAGATTACGGCCGTAGCCAATGAATTCGGCATCAAGGTAAAATACTTCCATGGACGCGGCGGATCGCTCGGACGCGGCGGTATGCCTCTGAACCGCAGCATTTTGGCTCAGCCGGCATCGACCATTGCAGGCGGCATCAAAATTACGGAGCAGGGCGAGGTTATTTCGTCCCGTTACTCCTTGAAGGGCATTGCCTACCGGAGTTTGGATCAGGCGACCTCAGCACTGATTACGGCTTCCCTGAATGCCCGTTACCCTGAAAAAGAATCGACCGAAAAAGAGTGGGAAGTGATTTCCTCCAGCATTTCGGCCGTTTCTCAGAAAAAATATCAGGATCTGATATTCCGCGATCCGGATTTCCTTACTTTCTTCAAGGAATCCACGCCGCTTCCTGAGGTGGGCGAGCTGAATATTGGTTCCCGGCCTTCCAAGCGCAAGAACAGCGACCGTTTCGAGGACCTGAGAGCCATTCCTTGGGTGTTTGCATGGACGCAGAGCCGTTACCTGCTTCCGGCATGGTACGCGGCTGGTACGGGCTTACAGAGCTTCTACCAAGGCAAGGAAGAGAATATGAAGGTGCTTCAACAGATGTACACGAGCTATCCGTTCTTTACGTCCCTGATCGATACCCTTCAGATGGCACTTGCCAAGGCAGATCTGATCATCGCCAAGGAGTATTCCTTGATGACGAAGGATGATCAAGCACGCGAGCGCATCTTCGGTCTGATTCAGGAAGAATTCAAATTGACGAAAGAGCTGGTTCTTAAGATTACAGGACAACAGGATATTCTGGATAACCAGCCGGTTCTGCAGGAATCGATAAGACTCCGCAACCCTTACGTGGATCCGCTCAGCTATCTGCAGGTTCAACTGCTTAACGAGCTGCGTGAACTAAGGGAGCAGGAGCAGGATGATCCGGATCTGCTTCGGGAAGTACTGCTGACCATCAACGGCATTGCCGCCGGGCTTCGCAATACAGGCTGATCCCTGCAGAAGCTAAAGCTGTTTGAAAGGGATAGTATAAGGCGAGGTTCCCTAGAGGGACCTCGTTTTTTTCATCTATGCGCAGCTTGCGTCCTAATGATTAATGTATCGGCTGCAGGTGAATTGTCTTTGATACACGAATGGGATTCTTTTTGAATTATTGTTGATTTTTAGAAACAGTTGAATTACGATTTGAATGATGCGTTTTTAGACGTTACCCATCAGACCATTCTGGGGGAATTATGGTGGACAATTTGGATGTAAGACTGGCAAAACTGGCCCGAAAAGGGGACCAAAGGGCATTTGCCGAAATCGTAGAGCTTTATAAAGACAAGATTTTTCATTTGGCTTACCGGATGCTGAGCAACCGCCATGAGGCCGAGGATGTCGTACAAGAGACTTTTTTGCGTGTTTACAAGAACCTTGACCGATATGACGAGAACCAGAAGTTCTCAACTTGGATATACCGAATTGGCACGAATCTTAGCATTGATCGGCTGCGCAAGCGCAAGCCTTCTTTCTCGTTGGACGCCGACCTGAACGAAAGCGAAGGTATGGACGGCTACTCCCTGATCCCAAGCGATAACCGTACGCCTGAGAGCGAGATGCTGCTATCGGAAACGCAGCGCATTATCCATCAGGCCATTGACGGACTTCCTGCTAAGTACAAGACCATTATGATTTTAAGGTACATCCAGGATTTATCCCTGCAAGAGATCAGCGAGATTTTGGACCTGCCTGTAACAACGATCAAAACGCGCGTACATCGCGGACGCGAATTTTTGCGGAAAAAATTAGAGTACAAATTGTGAGGAAAAAACGCCTATCGCCGTTCTTTGAGGAAGAGAGACCGCGTTTAAGGGCGCTTTTTTTCTTGCGGAAATCAGAGAGTCAGTGCCCGTAATTTTTTTCTGATTTTCTTTTAAAAAAGTTGAAACATCCCCGATTCCGGCACGTATGAACAATAAGCAAGTCTTATGCCCCTAGGGGGATAGACCCAGCAAAGAGATTGAATGAAAGGATTGGCTCACAAATGGATTGCAAATTAGCCGTCTCTTTGATGCATGATTATCTGGATAATGACTTGTCCGACCCGCAGCAGCTAGAATTGCAGAAGCATTTGCTGGATTGTGCTGACTGTCGGAATTACTTCGAGAAGCTGGAGCATACCGATATGCTTCTTTTTTCCTTAACTCATCATGCGACCAAGCCATCCGATGATTTAACGGAACGTATAATGGGCATGCTGCCGCAGCCCAAGAAACAAAAAGCTTGGGTCAAATGGGTTAAGAATCATCCTGCGATCACGGCTGCAGCTTTGTTTTTGGTCGTCATGCTCTTTAGCACGATCAGTTTCTGGAGTCAGGACACTCAGCTGGTTGTAAAGAGCGATGAATTCGAAAAGCTGGTGATTGAAGGGGATACGGTCATTATTCCACCGGATCAGATCATCACGGGAGATATTACGGTCGAGAACGGAAAGACTAAGGTTTACGGTCAGGTTAATGGCAATGTGACCGTTATCGACGGAGAATTATTTCAGGCTTCCACCGCGCATATAGCGGGTCAAGTGAAGGATATAGATAGAGCCATGGATTGGATATGGTATAAGATCTCCACTCTGTTTACAGATGCCGCTTACCGCTAGGTGAAAACCGCAATTACGAAGCAAAGGCGCCTCTTTTCAGTGAAAAGACGGCGCTTCTTTTGTTGATTTTATGCGGATTTGCATGGAAAGCGGAGGGAGTCCGCTTGCATCGGAAAGATTAACGTTATAACCTAGAGAGTGTAGAGTACATACTACATATATAGTCTCATGCGTTATTAAAGAGGATGTTCAAGAATCTCCGCGTGATTAGAAGGATGATGGAAAGCAGGCTCGGTTTCAAACCAGGGCGTTCATCTTCGAAGGAACCGGATTTTTTGGGCCCGCACTTAAAGGAAATGACGGGGGTTGCTGTATGGTGGAGTATTTCACAGATATGACCTGGGGTGAATCCATTAAAGATATCATCGATATCCTTATCGTTACTTATATAATATACCAGATGATTCTGCTCGTCCGCGGCACGCGGGCGGTCCAGCTGCTCAAAGGAATTTTGGTGCTGGTGGTCATCTGGGCGCTGAGCACCTGGTTTGATCTGTATACGCTCAAGTGGCTGATGAACCAGATCTTTACCTTTGGGGTGCTGGCGATCTTTATTATCTTCCAGCCTGAGCTCAGACGCGGTCTGGAGCAGCTCGGCCGAGGCAAGCTGTTCGGGCGGACCGCGGATATTGACGAGGAAACGAATAAGTTAATCAGCGAAACCATTAAGGCGGTTAATTATTTGTCGCGGCGCAAAATCGGGGCGCTGATCGTGTTTGAGCGAACGACAGGCCTAAATGAATACGTAGAATCGGGAATTCCGATGGGATCGGTGATCAGCTCGGAATTGTTCATCAACATTTTTATACCGAATACGCCTCTCCATGACGGAGCCGTCATTATTCAGAACGGCCAAATCGCGGCCGCTGGCTGTTATTTACCGCTATCGGAGAATCCTTTCATCAGTAAGGAACTGGGGACGCGGCACCGTGCCGCTATCGGAATCAGTGAAGTGGGGGATGCGATTTCGGTTGTCGTATCCGAGGAGACTGGGCAAGTATCGCTGGCCTTAAATGGACAAGTGGTTCGGGATATTAAGGAAGAGTCTCTGATATCGAAATTGTATGAGGAGCTCAGACCTGCCGCGTCCATCAAGGAGAAACGCACGTTCTTCTGGAAACGGAAGGGGGACGGCAGCAATGGATAAATGGATCAAGAACAACACGGCAAGCAAGCTCATTGCACTCGCTGTCAGCATTCTGTTATGGGCAATGGTTCATATGGACAGCGGCACGCCCGCACCGCCCACGACCTTTTATGATACCAAGATCATTGAAGGCGTTAAGATTCAAACCTATGGATTTGATGACGGCGAATATGTGCTAACCGGCATTGATCAAGATCGCGTGAATCTCGAGGTGCGGGGGAAGAAATCCAATATTTCGCTTTTGACCGACGAATATAAAGTAAAACTCGATCTGAGCAACGTCAAAGAACCGGGTACGCACACACTTCCCCTGACCTACTCCATCCCAAGCGGCGTGGAGATGGTATCGATGGAACCATCCGTTGTTACGGTGACCGTAGAGCCGAGAGTGTCGAAATCCGTGACGGTAAGTATTGGCACGAAGGGCGAGCCTGCTAAAGATTACCGGGCCGGAACGCCCGTGCTGATTGACCCAAGGCAAGTCACGGTTACCCTGCCGGAATCGTCGATGGCAAATTTAGGGCAGGTCAAAGGTAACGTGGAGCTTGATGGAGCCAAAGAGAAGATTACGGAGAAACGAGTCAAGCTAACAGCATATGATAAAGAAGGCGCCGAAATGGAGGATGCGGTCATTGAGCCTGCTACGGTAGCGGCTGAAGTACCGATTGAGCCTGCATTTGTCACCTTGCCGCTGGAGCTTCAATATACCGGAAGGCTGCCGGAAGGGTTTGTCTTATCCAAGGTAGAACAGAAGGTCAAAGAAGTGAAGCTGTTCGGCAGCAAAGAGGTACTGGCAGGAGCTGAGACCTATATCGAAGCCGCCATCAATCTGGGAGAAGTTAGAAATTCGGGAACAACAGTGCTTACGGCCGACTTGACGCCGCCTGAAGGTTTTGAGAAAATCGAGCCGAGCTCTGTAACGGTTGAAGTTACGGCTGTATCGCATGGAGAACGGGAGATTACCGGCATTCCGATCACGTTAAAAGGTGTCGCCTCCGGCCTGGATGCCGTCATTACGGATCCAAAGACGAAGACGATCTCCCTGACGCTCACCGGTGCGCCTGACTTGCTTAATAGTCTGGAGCCAACGGATATTGGAGTTGAAGCGAACGCGACCGGCTTGAAAGCCGGCGTTCATGAAATTCCGCTGCAGATTACGCTGCCTAATTTCATCAACCGCACGGACCAGGATCGCCCTGTGATAAAGATAGAGCTCAAGGATAATTCGAAACCCGTGACAACGAACCCGGGTACTTCGAACAACGAGGGAACCGACAAAGACAAGCCTGATGTACCGGGGACGGGAACGGGCACTGGAACCGGAACAGGGACGGGCAATGATCAAGGGGAGGATCCAGAGACGCCTCCCGCGAATGAGGGCACGGATAACTCCGGGTCAGGAGAAAACCCATCACATCCGCCGGGAGACGGATCAAGCGATGGAACAACGGGCACAGAAACATCCAATGATGGATAATATCGAAGAGTAGATAAAGGAGTATATAAAACATGGGGAAATATTTTGGTACAGATGGAGTAAGAGGGGTTGCGAATCAAGAATTGACGGCGGAAATGGCTTACAGCATCGGCCGCTGCGGCGGCTATGTGCTTACGGGCGATAAAGAGAAGCCAACCGTTATCATCGGGATGGATACCCGGGTATCCGGCGCTATGCTGGAGTCGGCTCTGGTTGCAGGCCTGCTGTCCATTGGCGCACACGTCATTCGCCTTGGCGTCGTAAGTACGCCGGCGGTGGCTTATATTACAAGACTTTTGAAGGCTGATGCGGGCGTTATGATCTCGGCTTCGCATAACCCGGTGCAGGATAACGGCATCAAGTTCTTCGGTGGCGACGGCTTCAAGCTGTCGGATGAAACCGAGCTCAAGATTGAAGAGCTGATGGATGCGGAAACCGACAATCTGCCGCGACCGATCGGGGCTGATTTAGGTGAATTGCTGGTAGATAACGAATCTAAGTATAAATACCTGGAATATTTGAAAACGACGATCAGCAACCGGTTCGACGGCCTGAAAATCGTGCTGGACTGTGCAAACGGGGCTGCGTATGAGCTCGCTCCGAAACTGTTCCGTGAATTGGGTGCGGATGTGATCACCATCGGCGCTGAGCCGAATGGCCTGAATATCAATGATCACTGCGGATCGACTCACCCGGAGAAACTCGTTGAGGCCGTACTCCAGCATGGCGCTGACCTCGGACTGGCCTTTGACGGAGATGCGGATCGCCTGATTGCCATCGATGCTAAAGGCGAGGAAGTGGACGGCGATTTCATCCTGTGCATTTGCGGGGATGCCATGAACCGTGCCGGCAAGCTGAAGGAAGGTACGATCGTTTCGACCGTGATGAGCAACATCGGTTTCTATAAAGCATGCGACAGCCTGAAGCTGAAGACGGCAAAAACGGCAGTCGGCGACCGCTACGTCATGGAAGAAATGCGCCGCGGCGGATACAACCTGGGCGGCGAGCAGTCGGGACATGTCATTTTCCTGGACCACAACACCACAGGAGACGGCATTCTGACCGGGATTCAATTGGTGGATACGCTGGTAGCCTCCGGCAAGCCACTGCATGAGCTGAAGAGCAGCATGCGTAAGTATCCGCAAGTACTCGTTAATGTCCGCGTTGGCGATAAGAGCAAGTACCAAGGCAATACCGTTATCGAGTCTGCGATTGCTGAAGTTGAAGGCATTCTGGGGGATAACGGTCGTGTCCTGGTGCGCCCATCGGGAACGGAATCCCTCATTCGCGTCATGGCGGAAGGCCCGGACAAAGATGAGCTTGACCGTTATGTAACACAGATTGCAGACGTGGTGAAGCGGGAATTGGCGTAAGACTAAGGGTGTATTTTTTAAGGAAAGCAGACTAATTTCTGTCAGGGCCAGTGAACTATGAAGTTTCGGTTCACTGGCCCGCTGTTTTCCAGAATGCCGGTCGAATGAAAGCGCAACACCCCCTGTCCTGCCTGCAAAGAGGTGCTTGTCCGGCATCGCTTGCGAAAATAGGCCATTCGGTGTCATTCATGGGGTTCATCCTAGGTAGGGCTTGGCATTGTCAGGAACCAGCCGAGTTGCCAAAGTGATAGGGCATGAATATAATAAAGGATGTCATTCAAGAATAGAAAGCGAGGATCGTGAGGTTACTTCAAGCTTTATAAGCGCCAGAGCTTGTACCTGCGCGGGGATTGGTTATAGCCATGCTAAGGATAACCAAACGGCAGAACGCAAGTTGACGAGGTAGAGGTGTTCGGATTATTCGGCGGGGACCTCTCGGTTATGCATCAACCGTAAGCGGATAACGGAAAAGGAATGGGCGACCGTTCTTACAACGTATTCGCAGATGCGTATTCATCACTTATATACAAAACATGAATGTGCGATCTAGAACAGGGCAGCGCGGTGGAAGAAGAGTGCATTCATGTCTGTTCAACTAAACAGCCTAACGAACTGCTGAGTTTCTTGAACGTTGATAATTGAATAGATCATTCTTCTTTCCTGATGCCGCACAGATGCTGCCGTGTTCTATTTCCGCCTAACTATTATAGGGAAATCGAACGGAGGAATCATACAATGTGTGGTATTGTCGGATATATTGGAAATCAGAAAACGCAAGCGGTGTTGATCGAGGGATTGAGAAAGCTTGAGTATCGTGGATACGATTCAGCAGGGATTGCCGTCTTTACGAATGAAGGCCTGCGCGTTGCGAAGGCACAAGGACGTCTTGCCAATCTGGAGGAGCGACTGGAGTCTGCACCCCTGGTAGGGACCGCAGGTATCGGTCATACCCGCTGGGCAACCCATGGCCGTCCATCGGACGTGAATTCGCATCCGCATACGGACGAAAGCCAGAAGTTCTCCGTTGTTCATAACGGGATCGTTGAGAACTATCTGGAGCTGAAGGAAGAGCTGATCAGTCAAGGACACCAGTTTGCTTCCGAGACCGATACGGAAGTTATTTCCCATCTCATTGCGCGAGAATATGACGGAGATATCGTTAAGGCCGTGCAGAAGGCGATCTCTTACATGAGAGGCGCATTTGCCCTTGGCGTATTGACCGAGTATGAGCCGGATCGATTAATGGCTGTGCGTCAAGCAAGCCCGCTTATTATCGGTCTTGGCGAAGGAGAGAACTTCATCGGTTCTGATATTCCGGCTATTTTGAAATATACGCGTAACGTTTATATTCTCAACGATGGAGAGATGGCCCTGCTGACGGCAGATGCTGTCGAATTAATGACCATTGAGGGGAACTTTATTTCTCGGGAAATGATTCGTGTCGACTGGGATGCCGTTACAGCGGAAAAAGGCGGATTCGATCATTTCATGCTGAAGGAGATCCACGAGCAGCCAAAAGCATACCGGGATACGATGCTGGGCCGTGTGGATGAGAGCGGACGTAAAGTCGTTCTGCCTGAGCTGAAGCTGACACAGGAACAGATCAAGAACATTCGCAATGTTCAGATCGTCGCCTGCGGTACGGCTTACCATGCAGGGCTGGTGGGACGCAGCGTGATCGAAGAGATGGTACGCATTCCGGTCGAAAATGACGTGGCGTCCGAGTACCGTTACCGCTCGCCGATCGTTACGCCGGAAACCCTTGTCATCGTTGTGAGCCAATCCGGCGAGACGGCAGATACCTTGGCTGCGCTTCGTGAAGCGCAAAGCCATGGCGCTCATGTTCTGGCCATCACGAACGTGGTAGGCAGCTCGATTGCCCGTGAAGCCAACGATGTGCTTGGCACCCTGGCTGGTCCGGAGATTGCGGTAGCCTCCACGAAGGCTTACACCTCGCAGTTGATTGCGTTCTATCTGTTTGGTCTGTACCTGGCTCAAGTGCGCGGTACGATGACAGAAGACGCCGTTGCTGAAGTGATTGCAGCGATGGAAGCACTGCCTGAACAGGTAGAGTCCATGCTGACCAACGCGGAATCGATCAAGGGATATGCCGAGCAGATTGCTGAGCATGAGAACCTGTTCTTCATCGGCCGCGGCCAAGACTACGCCGTAGCTCAGGAAGGCTCCCTCAAGCTGAAGGAGATCTCTTACATTCACTCCGAGGCTTATGCTGCCGGCGAACTGAAGCATGGTACGCTTGCCCTGATAGAAGAGGGAATTCCGGTCATTGCCTTGGCAACCCAAGAAACCGTTCTTGAAAAAACGGTAAGCAATATCAAGGAAGTGAAGGCCCGCGGCGCGGAAGTGATGGCCATTACGCATGAAGAGCATGTGGCCGGCCTGCTGAAATCCGTGGATCAAGCCTTTGCCATTCCGAAGACCTTGCCGATCTTGACGGCAGCTTTGTCTGTCGTACCGCTGCAGCTGCTTGCCTACTACGCATCGCTTGCCCGTGGCAACGACGTGGATAAGCCGCGCAACCTGGCGAAGAGCGTGACGGTGGAGTAAGGCAGGAGCGGGCAATTAAGATCTCTGCTCTAGTTGTTCTGTTAATGAAATTTAGGATTCATCTCGCTTGAATTTATTAATGAAAAGGCTTCGCCCCTGGTGATTAGGGGCGAAGCCTTTTGTCATGTTTAGAAGGATTCAAGATATTAAAGTGATTAAAGATTCAATAACTTACTCGATCGATTCCACCTGAATGACCGGCACCTTCGTGATCTGACCGGATGCGGCGCTTTCGCTGCTTCCGCTATGGTCTTGTTGAACATCATCCGGATTGATCTCCTCGGAAGTGACGGGATCGCTTGGATTCTCAGTTTCATCCAGGTGATCTCCGTCAACTTGTCCGGTCTCCGGCTCGGCAGGGTCCGGAGACGCAGGTGGTTGGCTGCTTACCGGGATCTCCCGCTTCTGATACTCGCCATTGAACGTTCCGATTAGCGTCGGGCTCCCCGCAGGGAAATCCAAGTCTCCCCTTAAGACGATATAGTATCCATTACGTTCTGCCATGACTTCGCCATAGCCGCCTTGCGGGATATGGACAGAGAAGCGTACTTTCTCATTCGGATAACCCTCGATATTAGCGATATTGATGTCGGTATATTGAACCTGATACCCAGTGAATCCGTATTGGTCTCCTTGACGCTCAAAGATGGCGATCTCGTCCGGACTGACTCCTTCCAGATTCGTGACCAGCAAAGATTTGTCCGGCAGCACCTGGTAGCCTTCGGCCGTAAATTGGAACAGCGGCGTCAGATTAGAATCTCTGGCTTCATATGCTGAATAGAATACCAAGTCGGTCCCCGCAGAGCCCTCCACAAGGATGACCGGATTCTTCTCGGTGCTAAGCGATTCCTCGACTGAAACCTCATGGATCGCGACATCGGACGGGTAATCGTGGTTTTGGAATAATTGCACCGTTTCATCGGCATTCAAGACCGCTAAGTAGATGATGCTCCCCTCGACGACCCCAATGGCATATGCCAATCCTCCGAAACGATTGCCGCCTCCGCTGACGTAGCTGAAGCTGCCTTTCAGACCGGCCATGTGGAACAAACGAATCGGATCGTGGATCGTCCAGGCCAATTCGGCAGCTTGCCGTTTACCGCTCATATCCTGGTACCCCGACAAGGCCACATAGAGTGCGACCGCTTCCTCGTAGTTCTGGCTTTGTACCATCCCATCGGCCGCTGCGACCCAGCGGTTGATCTCATTCTGAATATACGCCATGATCTCCGCGTTCTTCCGCTCGTTCCGTTCCAGGTACTTTCTGTAGCCTGAGGCGTGAGCTGCAAAAACGGCCGGTTGTTCCCGCTGCACATCCCTTTGCAGCATGGCATACACAAGTTCATCGGTCTTGCCGTTCAACCAGGCAGCCGATATCGACCGGCTGGCATACTCGGAACCCATGGATTGCGACCAATTCAACAGGTCGGCATACTGCCCGGCCCCTGCCAGGCGGGTCAAAACCATCTCGTCGTATCGCTGGAACAGGCGGAGCAGCTTCTCATCCTTCTGTTTCTCGTTGCCGTAGAAGGAATCCGGAATGCGAAGTAGATTCCATTTAAAGCTGTTATCCTCGTACTGCTGCTCTTCAAGCAGCTCGTCGGCCCTGCGCGTAAACAAATCGATGAATTGCAGGAATGTCCGTTTCACATCATCGGGTATGCCATAGAACGCCGCAATTTCGTCGTAATACGAGGCGAGGGAGCCCTGTTGTTCCGAGAACTTCTTCTCCGCCTCAAGCAATTCGGCATATACGTTCATGAAGCCGGAGAAATCTCCGGCCTCCCCGACCTGGCTTAATCGATGATCAAGAGAGGAGAGACTTTCCCTCATGGACGTAATGGGCGCAAGCTCTTGCAGCCTTGAAGCAAGCAGATCTTCTTTATATAGAAGGGAACGGTTATTCCGGGCCTTCTGATACCACTCTTCTGCCTGAACGAGCTTTTTCTGGGCATACAACGACTCGGCTTGCGTCATCGCCTCGATTTTTTGATAGATGTGAATTCCCTTATACCCGATCAGCAGCAGAAGGACGATACATAAAAAAAGATACAAATTTCGCAGGGTTAGCGTGTTTTTCATCGTCATAACGGTATAGCCCCTCTAATCCCATTTTTGAAAGTCAGGGTCCGAGCGGTAGTGTTCATTATAAATCGCCGATACCCGATCCCGCAGGCCGTTCCACGACAAGCCGGGATTGCGGCGCACGATCTGATACAGGCGGAGGAAGCGATACCTTGGCAATCCATCCGCATAGCGGCTAATGAAATCAGGAAACGTATCGATATATTTTTTCTTCCGTACCGCTGCTCCGACAGCGTCGATCATAATCTGCCTGCCATGCTCCATCCGTAAAATGTCAGCTTCATGATCGAGCAGGTAAGAAATGGCTTTGCTGTTGATCAGCTCGCGTTTAATTTTGGCGATTTCTCCGATATAGGCGGCCAGGTCCGGATCAAACTCGTCCAGAAGCAAGGGCTCGAGTTCAAGATCCATATCCTTGCGGAGGCTGAAGCTTTGCAGAAGGACGATCTGCTGCAGGCGAATCCGGTCATTCCGGACCAACGAAGCAATTTCCCTGACGATCTCAAAGCCTAGCTGAGCATCTTCCTTGATGGCGGCGGCGGCCGTCGCTTTGTTCAGATCGAGGCCTTCCAGAATCTGTTCTCGATGACTTCTTATAAGCTTGTCCAGCGCGTGCAGGGTCTCGGTATGCAGCATTCGCCGCTGGGTCAGCCATAACCATACGAGCAGGGCCAACATGCAGGCAAAGGCGATCGCGATCTGCAAGAAGGTCTGACCGAGAAGCACGGCGGAGAGTCCTATAATGTAGAAAAGAAGCCGATCGCTCTGCATGGACCGTTTGGCCATTTTCTCTGCAAGTTCCATAACGGGGACCAGGGTCTGGCGTTTACAGTGAGCGCAGCTGTCTTCCCAAAGAATCGTGAAATTGTGGCAATGTTTGCAAACCCTTAACTTTTGGTAGACATATCTCGTTTTAGAATAGGGACGAAGTTGTACCGGCTTTTTCTTATCCATGCTGTTCCCTCTTTGAGTTGGCCGCTTCAAGCAAAGTTTGCTGCAGCTGCTCCGGTGTCGGGGCGTTCTTCTTACGCTTGGAATAGGCCGTGATCTTGATGATGACAAAAAGAAACAAAATCCCGAGACATCCGTATGTAATCATATGTCGGTTCCTTTCGGTATCGAAATTTGTTCGAAAATGCGGGTGAGCCTTGTGTCCTAAGTCCGGGTGGCACGACTGATGATGTTGAACTTTGGCAGGTATAATTATATCATATGGACATAGTGCTGGGATATTTTAGTGACTGACATGGTATTTTCTATATAAACACAGTAGGAATATGGATATTCCGATGATTATTTTAAGCTTCCTTTCATGTAATTTTAAGACTTTTTGCCTACAGTTAGACTAGTCTCTGACGAACGAACCGAGACATCCGCCGATGCTCGACTAAATGGATGAAGGAGTAAATCTATGCAACGTAAAAATAAATGGCTGCTCTCTCTGATGGCAGCGGTGCTGCTGATCATGACCTGGAGCGGAGGAGCCTTGCCTAAGGCAGCGGCTGCCTCCCAAGGCTCCAACATCGATGCCGTACTGGTGATGGATGCCAGCAATTCGATGAAAAATAGCGATCCGGAGCGGATTAGCGGCGAAGCGATGAAGATGTTCATCGACATGCTGGCGACAACCGGCGACAAGGTCGGCATCGTTTCCTATACCGACCGGATTCAGCGGGAGAAAGCCTTGCTTGAAATTCAGTCGGAGGCGGACAAAACCGCGCTGAAGGAATTTATCGATCAGCTGGATCGCGGACCGTACACCGATATGTCTGTCGGTCTCGATGAAGCCGTGAAGGTGCTGAAGCAGGGGATGGACCCGGCTCATGCGCCGATGATCGTTGTTTTGGCCGACGGTAACAATGATCTGGACCCCAACACGGGCAGGACGAGCAAGGAAGCGTCAGAGCAGTTGAACCAAGCCGTCAAGGAGGCCAAGGGAAGCGGTATTCCGATTTATACGATCGGACTCAATGCCGACGGGAAGCTGAACAAAGAAACGTTGGCTGAGCTGGCTAAACAAACGGGCGGTAAATCCTTTACGACCAGTTCGGCGGATGACCTTCCGCAAATATTAAGCGAGATTTTTGCCAGCCACCAGCAGCTCAAGATCGTTCCGGTACAGTCGATTACCGGCAACGGAAGCTATCAGGAGGTTACGGTCCGCGTGCCGAATGCCAACGTATTGGAAGCGAACATTTCCATTATGTCCTCCAGCCCCGTGGACGTGAAGCTGGTTGATCCCACCGGTGCTGAGCAGAGCATTCCTTCCGCTAGTGTGCTGCGCTCCACGTCCAATTCCTATTCGCTGCTCAAGCTGCTGAAGCCGCAGCAGGGCGACTGGAAGCTGCAGGTGAAGGGCGTATCGAAGGACAAAATCGACATCAACCTTGTGTTCAACTACGACCTGGAGCTGGCTATGGATCCTCCGCCATCTTCCAAGGTAAAGGCAGGGGATACGATTGACATTAACGCGTACCTTGTCAGCAATGGACAGAAGCTGCAAGACCAAGAACAGTACGGCAATATGACGGCCAAGCTGTTGATCAAGGACCTGGACACCGGGGACGAGTCGGAGGTCGAACTAGAGAACAAAGAAGGCAGCTTTGTAGGGGATTACAAGATTCCGCAGAAGCATGACTACGAGCTGAGGGTACGTGCGGAGGAGCAGAGCTTCTACCGTGAAAGCCCGCCTGTGAAGATTAGCGCGAAGGCGGCAGCCTCCGGCTCCGGCAATGGCGGCAAGGAGATGACCGCGGGCGAGGATGCGAAACCTTTTCCATTATGGCCCGTAATCATTGGCATCGCATCGCTGCTCATTGTTGGAGCGGCAGCTTATTTCATTCTCGGCGCGATCAAGAAAGCGAACAAGGGCTTTGTCGGCCAGATCGTGATTGAGATCAGGGACGAGAACACCGGCGAGAAGACGTCCCCGCAATACAAGAAGCTGACTTCCTTCAGAGGGAAGTTCAATCTGCATCAGCTTCTGCAGCTTGCTCCGGAGCTCAAGGAAACGGAGAAAATCCTGTTCATGCCGGGCAAGAACGACCGCATCATACTTAAGAACCTTTCTTCAGCCGTCATCGAGAAGTCCGGACGGGCTCTGGATGCAACGAACGGGACGGAGCTGAAGAACGGAGACCGGCTGAGAGTTTCCCTTCAGCAGGCGGACAAAACGATATTATTTGAATATTTGGCTTAAAGTGCGAGTTCAAAAAGTCGGATTTTCAGCACCGAGAAGGTTGGATGAAGCTAGGGAGTGAGGAGCGGAGCGTACGTTTTGGGTACGTGAGCACCGGAAGTCCCGGCAGAATTCAAGATTCGATGCCGAGCTGCTTCCTGATTCACTTCGTGTTAGATATAGAATTTATAAGTTATCTTGTTACGCTGATGAAATTCTGTATCGCAAGAAAACCTACCTTTAAATCGCGGTCGCTCGTCCCTGAATTGACCTCGATTGGTTTTCTTATCAAAAGCGGACTTTTTGAACAACCTCTTAATGCCATGACCTATCAGGAGGGGAAGTTATGAAACCGGTAGTTAGAGAACATATACAACAGCTTGACGTTTCACTCGGTGGCGGCATTGTCAGCGAGAAAATACGGGTGGATACCATCGACAATCCGATCCTCATCATCGGACTTGGAGGGACGGGGATCGATGCGCTGCTGCGCCTGAAATATCAGATTAACCGCCGTTTCAAGCTGCCTGAGGATCCGTTGTCCAAGAAAAGAATGGACAAGCCGGATAACGTGGAGTTTCTGGCTTTTGAGACCAACGAACAGGATAAGAATAAGCGCTACAAGGGGATCGGACTGGATCCGATCAATGAATTCGTGCTTCTCTCCAATGCCGAGATCGGAGGCCTTCTCCAGAACCGCAGCATCCTGGAGCCTTACATTACGGATTGGCTGTCGCCCGAGCTGAGCATTACCGACGGCATGAACGGGGCCGCAGGCGTACGCCAGGCGGGCCGCTTGCTCCTGTTCACGAAGATTACCCAAGTGGTGCAGGCGATCGACAAGAAGATCAAAACGCTGTCGGTCGGCACGAACAAAAAGCTGATGGTCTTCCTGCTGACGGGGCTCTCCGGCGGTACGGGCAGCGGCTGCTTCTTGGACATCGCCTATATCGTCCGCGGCATTATCGAACGCGATCACGGCTCTGCCGGCATCGACCGCGTGAACACGCTCGGCTATCTGTTTACGCCGGATATCAATCTGGCGAACAAAAGCTTGAGCGAGCACACGCGCGAGTACATCAAGAAGAACGGTTATGCCGCGCTCAAAGAGCTGGACTACTGGATGAACGTGGATGCCAGAGGCGAACGGTTCAAGCAGCAGTACGGCAACATTCTGAACGTGAATTCTCCGCTGCCTCCATTTAATCTATGTCATCTGATATCCGCTACGAATACGGAAGGCAAGCTGCTGGAGAATGCCTACGATTACTGCATGAACGTTACCGCGGAGAACATCACGAATTTCATGGCCAGCGAGGAAAAACAGTCCGGCGAAGAATTTGCGATCCATGACTATATCAGCAACATCCGCACCAATATTGCGCAGATGAACAAGGCGTATCCTGCCAATTACGACTACAACATCATCGGCGCATCTTCGGCTGTGCTGCCGATCGAAGAGATGACGACGTATCTGGCATACCGCGTCTTCGGCAAAATGCAAACCATGTTCGAGAAAGCGCCGAGCCAGGAGGACGTCGAGAAATTTGCGAGCAAGCTGGGCATCGACCTGGACTCGATGACCAAGAACTTCGAATCCCGCGTACCGGAGCCGCTGCCCGGATACCAGAACAGCGAGCGACTCAGCTACGCGAACGTGGTGAAAAACCAGGTCATTAATATGGACACGGAGCTGGAACAGAATTTTCTGGCCAGAGCCCGCGAGGAATACATCAAAGCGAAGAAGCAGCTGCCGGGCGAGATCGTGGCTCAGTTCAGCGATCAAATCCGCCGGATGTTCCTGCATCCGCAGCAAGGACCGTTTTACGTATCGCGGTTGATCTATACGGAGAAGGGCTTTAGCCTGCTGAAGATGCTGCTGTCCTACATCGAAGCGCTGCGGGAGAATCTGACCCGCATACCGCGGGACATCGAGTCGGCCAGAGAACAGGCGATCGATCGTCTGGGCGATGCAAAGAGTGCTTTTGTCTCGAAGGACAAGAAGAAAAACATCTATATCGAAGCCAAAATCAACGAATATTGGCTGGAAGCCGATGTGGAACGCACCGAGCAGATGATTGAATTTTACGAGGATTTATACGATCTGCTGAACCAGGAGAATAACCGGATTTATAGCGTATATACGGAGATTCTGAATGCGCTGAATTCGATTTTCGCCAAGAACGGCGACATTCTCGTGAACGGGGAAGAACAGCAGGATCATAAAGGGAACAAGACGTATTACTGGAACCTGGTGAGCGTGCCCGACATTTCCGACGTCATCAACAAAATCATGGATCAGAAGGATGTGGACGATCTTATCCGCGATTTCGCCCAGGAGCTGCTGAGTCATGCCAATCGTTGGACCCGGGAGCAGGAGATCGATGTCGTCCGTTCCATTTCGGAGTTTCTTACCGATAAATTCGGCGATCTGATCACCCGTTCGATGGAGGATTTCCTGGTCATGAAATTCGGTCAGGAGGATTCCATCGAAAAATTCGTTGAGCGCAGTATCGCCAGCAAGCTGGATGACGAAGCCGTGCCGGTCTTCCATCTGAGCAACAGCGCAGGCAATCTGTACTTCCCTTCCTGGGGCTTCGTGTCCGTGCCGGTACAGGCACCGAGCATTCTGAAGGGGATTCGCAATTATCAGAACAATTCGGTCGGTAAATCCCATTTCACGGTGAAGGAAAGCGAAGTGAAGAACCGGATCTTCTGGCTGAATACGAAGAACGGCGTGCCGCTGTTCGTCTACACGCCGCTGAAGGTTTATGAGGAGAGCTACGAACGCACGATCATGGACAAGGAAGGCGTTGGACGCCATTTGGTGCAGACCGACGGCAACAATTGGACGTACCTGCCGTCGCCGATTCCCGAAAAATCCTGGGGGGATACCTACGTCAACCCGCGGGTTCAGGAGTACAATGCCCGGGTTCGGTCCGAATTCAGCCAAGCGCTTGAGTATAAGGTCGTCATCCAGAAGGACGTTGACCAGAATACGAG
This sequence comes from Paenibacillus sp. Y412MC10, assembly GCF_000024685.1. NCBI lineage: Bacteria > Bacillati > Bacillota > Bacilli > Caryophanales > Paenibacillaceae > Paenibacillus > Paenibacillus sp. Y412MC10. The sequence continues at coordinate 6,378,516 of NC_013406.1, read as the reverse complement.
CAGCCGTTATGCGGTCGTGTTTACGAAGCCGTTTGACCTGAATGAGCTGCTTCGCGCTTATGATCTGCAGCTCGATAGTCCCAAGCCTAACCTTGGCGAGGTCAAGCGGGCATGGACCGAGCTGAAGCGATTGATGAACGAGGGGCTGGAGCGGGTAGGCTCCAAGGATATTTTCAACAGCATCCACGAGGAAATGGCCAAGGAGAATTTGATCCGTTCGCCGGAAATGATCCGCATCGTGCGGGAAGAGCTGAAGAAATATGCTGCCATCGCGGCCAAAATCACGGAATTCGAGCTCTTGATCAGCGACAATCAGAATGAAGAGAAATGGCTTGATCAATTCATCGAGGCGTTGTACACCGGGACGATCACCAAGAAGGGTGCGCTCTTCGTTTATGATCGCGATCCGGAGGAAGATTCCTGGGAGCCGTTTGCCAACCTGCTGAAAAGCGTGAACGACGTGGAGTATGAAGTCTACAAGCACTTCCGTCAGCTGGACGAGAAAAGCCGCAGCACGCTGCTTCGCAAATCCTCCCGCCGCGATCAGGAGCTGACCGCTTCCGAGGATATTACGCCGCTGCTCACGAAGCTGGAAGAATTGGCCGAACGGTTCCTGGAAACGCGCGACCGGCTGGAATACGAGAAGGTGGAGCTTGCGGACGGCGAAGAGCGATACCAGTTCTACAGACAGGTATCTTCGAAATTAAATGACATCCGAAGAAGGTTGAAATAGACGATGAGGGAGATTCTTCGCCAGTATGCTGCCGGCTATGCCAAGTCGGAAGAGCAGCTTACCTTGATGGAGGATGATCAGAGCAGCATCCACTATCCGGAGGTATACTTGTTCATTGGCGATAAGACAGCGTCCGCCATCGAACCGATCATGGAAATTCAGGATCGCAAATGGGATAACAGCGCCAGCGTCGTTTATTTTCATGTAGGCACGGACCGGAGCGAAGGACGAGAGCCCCAAGGCTCCGGACTCTCCGGTCGGCTTCACCGATACCACCTGCAGCTGCCGGTGTCGGACACTCCATCCAAATCGATGCGGAAGGAGCTGTACCGGAGCTTCTATCGGAACCCGCCTCATCTGTCCGGGTTGAATCAAGCGATTCGGAAGTTAAGCCACCATATTTCAGACTTTGGACGCAGCTATGCTTCGTTTGACCGGGTTCATCTGTCTGTCATTACACGGGTCGATGACCCGTTTAATGTATTTATCCCGGAAATTTCATTGCTGGCCGAATCCATATTCCAGCAGTCGTTCAAGTCGGTGCAAATGGATTTGTATGCGCTCATTAATGAAAGGGAGCAGATTGATTCATACGGTTATGCGAGCTCCGTAGGCGTTGCGTTTCTGCGGGAACTGGAGCTGATGCAGAGCAGGGAATACAGCTTCTCCGCGCCGCTGCAGGTAACGGAGGACGGGCTGAAGATTCCGGTCGTCCACCCGGCATCCCCATTGTTTGATCTCGTCTATGTGCTGTCCGACAAGAATGAACGCGGCATTTCGGGTTACGCCGGCATGCAGGATATCTACGATATCATCTGCCACCTGGGCCTGCTCAAGAACCGGAAGCAGAAGGATGAGACCTATGACGGAATCCGAGGCATTTACAACAATACGTCATTCAAAAGCAATATCATGACCGAATCCGGCCGCCAAGGCTTTGTCTCCGCCGGATTTGCCCGGGTGAAGAGGCCCAATGAGCCGATTGCGCTAACGGTCCTTTACCATCTGTGCCGCGGACTGCTGCTTCGCATGAAGAACAGGCCGGAGCCGGAGGTTCATGAATGCCTGGCCTATTTCGGTCTCGACTCGGAGGCCGTAACGGCAAGAGCGGACCGGATGCTGCCGGCCCCCGAGCATCTGGACGGACTGAAAGGCATGATGTCGCATCCCGTCAGTTATGCCGGGCTGAAGCGAATGAATATTCGCGAGGCGGAAGAGGCGCTCTTCGGAGATGGCTGCCGGCAGTTTTTTCGCGACAATTACGAGCTGGCGGCCCGAAAGAGACTGAGCGATATGAGCACCGCAGAAGAACTGCATGATGCGCTGCTCCGCTCTTTGGCGACTCACCCGCAAATCGGTTGTTATCAAATTGCAGCGTGGACGAGCGACAAGGCCGGAGCGGGCATTGTGCTTGAAGCGGTTCGATCCCGGATCCGGGATCTCGGCAGCTTGCTTAAGACCGAGCAGGACGAACTAAACCGCTATTATGAGGAAAGCGTCGAAAGCCAGCCGTTTAAGAAGCTTCCTTTTCGGGATAAACAGAATGTGCACCATTTCATTCGATATTTCGTGGGCGAGGTCTATCGGCGCAAATATGAGCTGCTGCAGCTGGAGACGGAGCTTGAGCTCTACAGGCTGTATGAGACGGAGCTTGAACGTATTCACCGTCAGTACAAACAGCAGGCAGGCATGCTGGATCAGCTGGAGGCGGAGCTGCTGGAGGCGGCCCGTTCCAGCATCCGTGCCGCAGACGATTATATCGGCCAGAACCTGATGGAGTATTACGGCCTCGTGACGGAGGAGCTGATGCTGGAGCTGGAGAGCAAGCGCGGCGAAGGCGTGTTCTTCGAGGAACGGTATGTCGGCAATCTCTCCATTGTTACGCATGAAGGGATCGAACCGATGCTGTCGAACATGATCCGGGTCTGTCTGAGGGATCTATTGACGGCAGAGCCGTTCGTGCAGACCTTCGAGGAAGAACTGCTGCGGCGGGCGAACGTCACCATCGACTACAATAACAAGCAGGTGCTGGCCAAGGAAGACCTGTTTAAGGTGTTATACCGGATGCTGGAGGAAAACTCCGTTACGCTGGTCAGGCTGCTTGATTATACGCAGGAGCATCGATATGAGGAAAAATATTTCTTCGGCGATGCCGACAGCGAATTCGTCCGCTATGCGATCCATGCCGATGAAGCTTTACGGGTGTACAAGCTGGGCATCGTGCACGAGAAGCGCTCCAGCGGGGTCGAGAAGCTGAACCTGATGGGAGGTTTCCATCTGGAGGATCTGATGTATTACCGGAATGGCAGAACCTACTACGAGACCTACACGGCAAATGGTTACGAATTTCATGGCATGGAACCGGCGCAGCTTCCCGAGCTGCGTTAGCGTTCTTAGATTCTGATACAGAGAGTAGGCGTGTATTGTGCAACGAAAATTAAACCCTCTCCTGCTGCTGCTTAGCCTGGTCGGTGGGGGACTCGGATTTGCCATTGGGGAGTTTTTGCTTCGCCAGTGGGGGACAGGGCTTCCTGTCATCGTGGTTACGGGGATTTATTTCGGGATTCTGGCCTTATGCATCGGCTTGGCCTGTTTAATCGCAGAACTGATCTCCCCCCGTTTGAGCGGAAGCTCATGGAGACAGCGGTACACGGGCACATCATGGAAGCTGCTGATTCCATCCACGTTGGTGGCCCTGTTCCTCCTTGGCATGCTGTTTGAATGGGCGTACCAGTTGAACCCGGGCAGCGCCAAGCCCGTGAAGGATATCGTGCTGGTCATTGACAATTCGGGCAGCATGAATGAGACGGACCCGAATCAGGACCGGTACACGGCAGCCAAAAATCTGATCAACCGCATGGATCGGGATAACCGCGTATCCGTGATGGTGTTTGATCATGCAACAACGTTACTGCAGCCGTTCACGCGCGTGAAGAACCAAGAAACCAAGGATGAGATCATCGCGGAAATCGACGGTTTGGCAACGAACGATGGCGGTACGGACATCAGTCTTGCGCTGGAGGATACCATGTCGCATATTCAGGAAAGCCGGGATGCCGGCCGAAGCGCCATGGTCATCATGCTGTCGGACGGATTTAGCGAAACCGACCATGATCGTGTGCTTGCGGAGTACAAACAGCAGCAAATCGCGGTAAATACGATTGGCCTCAGCCTTGTCAACCCGGACGGTGCACAGCTTCTTCAGACGATTGCGGCGGAAACGGGCGGACAATATTACGACGTTCAGCATGCGGAGGATTTGTCTTTCGTTTTCCAGAAAATCTATGACGACGTTGGAGACCGTTCGCTGTTGACGAAACGTACGGGCGCTATGGAAGACAGCGTGTATCATCAGATCGGAAGAATCGCTGCGATGCTGCTCATCGGCGCTGCCATGGGCCTGGCCCTCGGCACGGTGTTTGACAATCGCCATCTTGCGCTGAGCTTCAGCATCGGCGGCGCGGTATCGGGCGTACTGGCAGGCGTGGTTCTGGAATACGGCCTCTCCGGCGAGGAAATCGGGGATGCCTCCGTTCGTCTGATTGCCTGCCTTTTGCTCGCGGGGATCATCGCTTTGTTCACGCTGGTGATTCCGGTTAAGGAGAGCAGCAAGATCATCCGCAACGTGCAGCGGCCGGGCCGAACGGGAAGAGGGCAGCGGCCGAATGATTCAACAAGCCGAGGATTTTAAAGCAGGGGGCGTTCGAGATGCGGTTTAAACATGCGGAGCCCGGAGAATGGGTCATTCAGGGATTAAGCTATCAACTAGACGATGGTTACTGCACGCTCCGCTGGAGCTGGCCGCCGGGTCTTCAAGCGGTATACATCCACCGTGCGATGGACGACGGATTCGGCCAGCCTGCAGGCGATTCGCAGCCAGGCGGGATGCGTTTATACACCCGTGACGAGTATAAGGCTAACAACGGGTACCGCGACCGGCTTGACGGGATCGGTCAGATCACGTACACGGTCTACGCCTTGTCTTCCGAAGACGGAGAGATGGCGTTAATCAGGCAGGAGGATGAATCGAACCGCATTCGGTTCAGTACCGGCAAAGCGAAACTGGTCTACTCCATTCGCGAAAAAAGCCGCTGGCTGCAGCCCTATAAGACGATCGAAATCCAGGTGACGGCAGAGGTGCCGGTACCGAAGGAAGCTTTATGTTACGTGAAGAAGCAGGGCGCTTATCCGGTCAACAAGGAAGACGGCATCTTGTACCCGTTCGTGAGGGATTTTGCTGCCGGACGCAACGATTTGCCTGCGATCGAGGTGGGCAAAAACGATTACGTTCGCCTGTTTTTTACGGACGGCAAGAAATACGGACAACGATATGAGCTGGTGTACAGATAGATAGAGACCGAAGAACACACGGTTAACATCGATGAACGTCCGTGTGGATTTCATAGGGTTCAGAGGGAGGTACGAAAGATGGGCATTTTTGATATATTCAAGAAAAAACCGGAGCCGGAGCCAAGGCCGCTGTTCTATGATATTGTCTGCCCTTACTGTTTCAGTAAGTTCGCTCCGAAGGAGGTTGTCTTCCGGGCTGCCCACGACCGCGAGGATGACGAGGATTATGCGCTTGGGGAAGATGAGGAGCTGAATCGGTACCGTGAACGATTCGGGCTGGATTCGGTGTATGATATCGAAGCGATCATCCTTCCGAGCGATATCCCGGAGGAGCAGCACATTTATTCGGAACACGTCCTGGTTGGATTGAATGACCGTTACGGCATCGTCACGCGCAGACGGCTGTGCCCGAAATGCCACAATGAGCTGCCGGTTACCGCCGGGAAGGTGCCAAGCAACATTATCTCGATTATCGGTGCTTCGCAAGTGGGCAAATCGGTTTATATGACTTCGCTGATTCATACGCTGCAGCATACGACGGCAGATCATTTCGATGCGGCCTGCATGCCGCTGAATGCCGAGATCAGCCGCAAGTTCCGCACCGGCTATGAGGAGCCGTTGTTTGAACGCGGGGATTTGCTGGCGTCTACGCAGAAGGAGAAAATGCAGGAGCCTTTTATTTTCCAATTCGTGTTCAAGGATGAGTCGAAGCCGCCTTTGACGCTCGTATTTTTTGACGTGGCGGGCGAGGGCATGGTGGATGAGGATTATTTGGGGCTGCACGGACAGCATATCAAGAATTCCGCGGGCATTCTGTTTATGGTGGATCCGCTCCAAATTCGCTCCATTCGGGAAAAAATCCGTTTGAAATTCGGCGATCAGCCCGGAGAGTGGGTATCCCAGTATGATGAGCCGCGGGATGTCGTGCTGACCATGTTCGGCGATTTCATCGCGTATGAGGACAAGGGCAAGACGGATATTCCAACCGCAGTCGTCTTGACCAAGAGCGACATGCTTCACGCGCTTAAGGATGAGGATGGCGAATATGTGAAGCTGAACAGCAATATTTTTAACAATGTGGTGCACCGCAAGTTTTTGAATTTGACCGAGTTCGAAAATATTGACGGCGAAATCCGCCGTTTTATCGAAAAGGTCGACCGTCCGTTCAAAGGGACGATGGATGTATACTTTTCGAATACCGCCTATTTTGCCGTGTCGGCGCTGGGCAGCAACCCTGTCGATCAGAAGCTGCAGAGCGTGGTCAGCCCGATTCGGGTGGATGAACCGTTCATCTGGCTTCTGTACAAGCTGAAGTACATTCAGGGGAGGGAAGACTAGTGCCGGAATTCCCAACCCGAAACATACAGCAGCAGATGTACACGCGTGAGCGGCGAGGCATATTCCGCTCGGCCGAAGGTTTTGACACGGTGGCCCGTTCGTCCGGATTGGAGGCTTCCTTTATTAAAAAGGTGCTGCATCCCTTCTGCCAATACGAAGCACCTGCCGAGCTGACGGCGCGCAGTGAACGGGACGCTGCGTCTTATCCGGCTGCCCTTCATCTGTTCCATACCGAATCAGGGGAAACGGTGCTGGGCCGAAGCGTGTTTCAGCCTGCGGATTTCACGGGGCTGCGCAGCGCCTTTTTTACGCATCATTACGTCATTCCGGAAGGCTTCCATCGAGATGATCATAACGCTTACCGGACATGGCTTCAGGCCGCTTTTGCCGATCATTACGATATCGAAGAAGGCGTCGATCTGCCGCAGCTTCCTGCGATTCCGGTACAGGCCGATTCCCGGGCCGCTGTCTCGTCCGAGAGGACGCCAGCCTTGCTGCAGGAGCTTGGAATCGACGAGAAAGTATTCAAGCAGCTGATCTATGCCTGCATATCCGCGGCTGCCGGGAAGAAAAAGGTATACATCGTTCTGGATGTCCCGGTGGAACAGTTGTCCGCGAAGGCGGAGCAGCTGCTCTTTGTGCTGTTTGGCCGATTGCCCTATGCGCTGCGCCGGGTGCTTGGATTCGTAACTTATGCCAAGGAGCCGCAGAGCAAGAAGGGGCTTCATCTCATGTTCGTGGAGAAGGGCAGCCTGCGCCTGAATGACCGGAGCATCGAGAAGGATTACTTGTTTGAACTCGCTGCCGGCCGGGTCATCAATGCCGATCTGAAATGGTCCGAGCAGCCTTATCTTGATTTTGCTTGGGATACGCTGCTGGACCCGGATCGGTCCGAACGTTTTTTTGCCTTCGCCGAGCAAATGCTTACGGACATGGAGCCGATACATCAGATCTCGCTGGACAGCTATGATGATTTATGTATGCTGTTCCAGATCGAAGAAGGCCATGAAGGCCTGTACCATGAGCATAAACATGCCGTGCTGCGTGCTTCGCTGCTCTATCTGCAGCCGGCAGGCGCACTGGATGCGAAGCAACGTCTGGATCAGCTGTTTCTTGCCCTGTTTGCCAAGGAGTTCGAGCTCGTCAAAGGCGGGCATGTTCCGGATGCCGCGATCGCGGGATTCCTGAAGGATTATCATGGCATCAATCCCCGGCAGCATAACGATTGGATCGTGGAATATTTTATCCGCTCCTTAAATAATGCCTTATCGAAGCAGCGTCAGGATACGACTATGGCGATTTACGAGCTGTTGGAGAGCAGCCCGTCTTTAAGCCGAGCCTTTTATGCGAGGGTGCTGACCAGTCCGGGGCTGCCGGCGCTGATGTTCGATCCCTACATGAAAACGCGCATGAAGCAAGCGGCAACGCCTGCAGACCTCGTGGATTTGATCGGCTTGTGGGTTCGGAATCACCCTCTCCTGCTGGAGCAGGAGAATTATGTACGGCTTGCGGAAGCCCAGCTTATCGATAAGCTTCAGCAGGATTCCGACCCTGTGAGAACGGTCAATGCCGTACTGGATCAATTGGATGCGCTGGAACGCGATCCGCAAAAGGGAATCGGCCGTTATCAAGGCGGGCGTGCCTTTGCGGACCGGATGATCTATGCAGCCAATCTCTTTCTCTTGCGTGAGCTGGAGCCTGAGCAATTAAGCCAGAAGCAGCTGATGGATATCGGGTTCCTGCAAATGCCGAAGGAGTTCAAAGGCTGGGTAGAGCGGTTCGATTCCCGGATTCGGTCCAAAGCCGCGGTCATGCTGGCCCTTCACCAGTGGTCCGGCCATGAAGAGGTTAGAGCGGAAGTGCTGGCGGAACTCTCGGCAGAGGAACGGGAGCGCACCCAGCATATCATGCGGAAGTGGCTGCAGCATCATGTGGAGCCGTCCAATTTCGAGAGCATAACCTTGGCTTTCTGCACGGATATCAATTCCAGTGCGGTAGACTATCGGAGCTTGCTGGATTACTTGCACAGATACGGCAAGAGCCCGGACGTGGTATACCAATATATTCAGTGGTCTGCCGAGCAGCCGGTATTCGTTAGACCGCGCGGACTTGTTCCCGCTTATGCCGCCGCCATCATCGATTATTTCAAAATCCACGACCGCGAAGCCTTTAAAAATAAGGATTACGTAAAAACTTATTTCAGTTCGCCTGCACCCATCCTCAAACCGGTGTATGCGCAGGTTAAGGCCGAGTTGGCTTCGCCGTTGGTGCAATGGTTTCGCCGGCATTCGCGGTTCGTAAAAATCACTTCTTCCTTGCTTGTGGTAATCGTTGTTGCTGGCGCTGCCTTCATGATGATCCAAAACGGCAAAGGTCCCGCGGACGGCGATGCCAATCCGAATCCGGCCGTTACGCCGCCGGTTACGGTACCGCCGGCTTCTTCCGAGACCATAGATGAGCAGCCTTTATTAACGGCGACGGTGGTGGAGGAAGGTGAGCAGGCGGGAAGCACCGAGCTGAATTTCCATTTTAAACAGCCGGCGGCTTGCCGGGATTTCAGTGTGGACAAATTACAGATTATAGGCAAGGATGGAAGCACGCTGCTTGAAGAGGCCAGTCCTGAATTATCGCGGGTGTGCGCGGATGAAGCCACAGGGGAAGCCGATGCTGCTGATCCGTCAGGATCCGAGACGGATTCATCCGGGAACCAAGCGGATCCGAATAGCGGGACAACAGAAGGGGAAAACACGTCTGATCCTGTTGAAGGTGAGGATGTGGAGACCTCGGATGACCTTGGCACCGTTCCGGCAAACCCGGCTGGTACGAGTCAGGTCACCGTGAAGCTGGATCAGGCGCTTGACGTATCCCTAGTCGAGAAGGTCGTAGTGGATGGCGTCTCGTATGAGCTGTCCTCCGAAAGCGCGCTTTCGGAGGAGCAAGAGCAGACTCCCGAGAATGAGACGGATGAAGGAGTTTGAACATAGAACGAGCAGACGAATGATTGTCTGCTCGTTTTTTTTCGCGCCACTATGTATGCACGACCACTTATTCATGCTGGCGACAGATTTGTTCTTCTCTTTCGAGGTTTTGTAAGGTTGCGTAGGTGTTGCCCCATTCACACATGGTATGTAGTACAGGCACGAAGGATTGGCCCAGCTCAGTTAAACTGTATTCTACCTTAGGCGGTACTTCTTTAAATACTTCTCTTCGGACAAGCTCATCTTTTTCCAGCTGCTTTAATTGCTCGGTTAAGACTTTCTGCGTAATGGTCGGCATGAGCAGGTAGAACTCCTTAGTTCTCCTTGGCTTTTGACTCAGAAAGAAGAGAATTAAGCATTTCCACTTTCCTCCTACCGTGTTCATAAAAATATTGATTCCCGTGTTGAGGCTGTTCATTATGTATTCCTCCTGAATAGGCACATAAAGGTGGCTAACCCACTTTATTGTGCGTTATTTTCTGCCACTGTACGGTCCATTATAATCGGAATGTGAAGCAAATAAAACATATGGAGTGAGCACAATGAGTGTGAGAGATATATTAGAGCAAAGACGTTCTGTCAGGCATTATGACCCCCATTATAAAATGGAATCGGAAACGTTGGCGGCTTTGATTGAAGGAGCCAGTAAATCGCCCAACGGAAACAATATACAAGCCACACGGTACCTGGTTATCGACGAACCGAATTTAAAAAACGTGTTACTCCCCATTGCCTTTCATCAGCAACAGGTAATAGAAGCGTCGGCTCTAATCGTTGTACTGGGCGATTATCAAGCATTTGAAAAAGAGAATATTATACATATCCATGAAGAAGGATTTCAAAAGGGTTATTTTGACGCATCATTAAAAGATTATTTAGCCAGCGCGGCTATTCAATATTATCTAAATAAATCCAAAGAAGATTTAAAGCTCGAATTAGTAAGAGACGCAAGCCTGGCGTCTATGTCGTTAGTCTTACTGGCGAACGAGGCGGGTCTCCATACGATTACCATGTCCGGGTATGATTCCGAACAATTAAAGTCAACCTTACAGATTTCTGACAGGTATGAAGATGTGATGCTTATAGCCATTGGGAAAGGAATTAAACAAGGTCATAAAACCGTTAGACACGATGTGGGCAAAATCATGTATACAAACAAAATATAATTCATGGCATGAAATATTGGCTTGCTTGTTGTTTGTTCATGCAGCGGGTGGAACAAAATAGGATAAACATCCGTCTAATAGTTACGCCGTCTCCGACGTATTTCTATTAGGAGGGAATAGAAGGATGAGAAAAGGCCTGGTTGCTGCAGCACTTTTAGCGGTATGGATCGTGTTAGGTTGTTTCGAGAAGGAACAGGCAGTTCCGATCATAGATGAGGCCATGGATGTGATCAGCCAACATGGTGTGAACGTGAAAAATCGGGGGAAACTGGATGCCTTTATCGATCAGCCGGAGGGAACGCAGCGAGTTGTACATTATACGATTGAGGGCGATCCTGTATTTCATGAATTGAATCATATCGGAGATCGAATTGAGCTGCGTTATGACAATAGGTGGGACAGGGAAGGGAATCAACAAGTTACTACCCGTATGTGCAGCGAACTGAAGCGAGTCGAGACGGATACTTATCTGAGTTATACGCTGACTGGTTGTGACGGTGAACGTTCTGAGGTGGATATCCTGCGAATGGAGTATGAGCTTAGGCCGAAGGTAACGTTCGACATGGAATTGAGGTTCGGCGTTAATCAGAGGAACGAAATCAATACAAAGGAACGAACCGTCGTGAAGGATCTTCAGAATGGAGAGACTGCGACGATCCGCAATTTCGAATTCACCGATAAGGACCGTCAGAGCATCTATAAGGCGTTGGTGCTTGCCGATTATCAAGAGGACAAATCCTTAATAACTGCATGCAATAAAAAGCCGCATGAGAGCTTTGACCTGACGGTCAAGATAGCGAATGGAAGTTACCACTTTGCATGGAGCGAATGCGATAAGAGCGAAGACGGTAAACGGATGACCATGCTGGTTGATGATATCATCGGCATGGTGGAGGAGCGGGAGGAGTATAAGCAATTGCCTGCTGTGCAAGGATATTACGAATGAGGACCCAACGATGTTACCTCGGCTGCTTGTTTAACCATCATAAGCAGCCGATCACAATGACCGGCTGCCGTTTTCTTTTAGATTGAGTTTTTCGGTTTGCATAAACCTACGGTTTGAGTCTGATGTTATTTTGAAGAGGAATCGACTACGGATCATGGTTATCTCCAGAATGTAATCTTGTCAGGCACTAATCGAACGGACTCATGCCCATCTTCCTTGGCTTTTCCTAATGAAATAATCATGACTGGAGCATAGCGTTCTTCATCTAAATCGAATGCTTTGGCTAACTGATCAGCTTCAAAGCCTGCCATTGGATTCGTGTCATACCCATGCGCACGAGCTACTAACATGAACTGCATGGCAAAGAGGCTGCTATCGATTTTTGCAATTTCAACTTTCATTTCTCTTGATAGAGTCGGAAACAGGGATAGAATGGTTTCGAGTTGACGATCTCGTACTTCTGCCGGCATTTTTCCTTGTTCCACAGCCGTATTGTAAATTTCTTCAGCATATAAATAGCTTTGGGTATCGCCAAAAATCAATAACATGGCTGATGAAGTATCATTCTGTAACGTATTGAACCTCACAAGAGGTCTTAGCTTTTCTTTTCCTTCCGGAGTATCGACCACAATTACACGCCAAGGCTGCATATTAGCAGAGGATGGAGCCAAACTGGCTTCCGAAATCATGTCGCTCATCTCTTCTTTCGATATTTTAAAGTTCTCATCATAATTACGGACAGAACGTCGGCCCATAACGATATTGGCGAAATCGTTGTTTTGAATATGGTTAAACATAGAACCTCTCCTTTTGATAACATTGATTTTTTTTGACATTGTGGATGTCGTTCGTTATCATATTTCGTATTATGAACTATGAACCTAGGTTTATAGCAAGAAATAAAAGAGGTCCTATTATGAAAATAAACGAGGTTTCAAAATTAACGGGTCTGCCCATATCGACGTTGAGATTCTATGAACGTAAGAACCTAATTCCGGACACATTTGTTAAACGAGATGCAAATAATTATCGAATTTATTCCGAAGAGATTGTGGAGTTTCTAGATGATGTGAAGGTACTTTTATCGGTAGATTTTTCTATAGAAGAATTAAGTTTGTTAGTCAATCAACAACTTAACCTGTCATACGAGGCAAAGACGAAAATGGTAGAACAAAAAATCAAAGAAATTGAAGAGATCCAGAAGCGATTGAAAAAGTCGAAGACATTCTTGAATGCCGTCTTGGAAGGAAAGGCGAATTTTCAAACCAAGTGTTAAAGTAAAAGTATGTGAACGATACGATAAGGGCTGCGATATCTTTAGGGATGCTCGCAGCCCTATTATTAAGGGATCCGATCATGACGATTGGTCAGATTTTGTTGATCATTCAACTAATAACCATACACGCGGAATCACTCATGGATGTGTCCAATCATGAACTAACAGTCTTCGTAACACCATACATTGATCTGGTTGCCATATGGATCGTAGGTGTGGAACTCCTTTAGATTCATAGAAACGAAGCGCACTGGGGACCATGCCGGTGCGTTCTGCGAATTGAGCGATGCTCATCATGGGCGTTCACCTGTTGTTTTTTGAGAATAAAATTGCCTACATATCATACCATAAAGATTGCTAGAATCGTGGCGTGGATCCTGAAGAATACGTAGGATATAAGATAGGGAGGTGCGAAACAATGTCATATCAAAAAGCATTTGAGGCCTACATAGCGGCTACGAATACGCATGATTTTGATCAGGTAGCCCGGCTGCTGGATGAGGGAGCGGTGTATTGGTTCTCGGACCGGAGCTGCTGTTGCCTGGAGGAAATCAGGGCCTATTTCGAGCACGCTTGGGACGTCATTCGAGATGAGGTGTACCGGGCGGAGGACGTGGTGTGGATTGCGACTGATGTACATTCGGCTGTTTGTATTTATACTTATCGCTACGAGGGGTATTTTCAGGGGGAATTCACGACCGGGAGCGGGAGAGCAACGAACGTATTCGTTCGAGATGCCGACGGCGCATGGAAATTAAAGCATGAGCATCTAAGTTCAATGGGATGAATCGGCCGTCACCTGTTACATAGGAAACAGAAGAAGAGCCTTTGGAGGGCTCTTTTTTGTAGATTGAATTTATTAACAGAATATAAAATTACAAGAATTTATCCCATGTCTATGGAAATGTATCCCTTCTCAATCGATGGCGCAGGTTCCATGATACAACTATATGAATATGGATTGAACAACATGGATTTCATTGAAAGGGGGCCGTAGTAGAGCGATCGAGCAAGTGAGTGTAGGTATGGAGCGACAAGGGGGAGGGATGAATTTTACATAGTTAAGTTCACCTGGATTGGTAACCGCTTTCAAAAACGAATGGATTTCGAGCGATATGCGAAGCTGGGCAAGTCATCAAGGATACCACCCGGGTGACACCAAGAGGAACAGACATTCATGGAAATGCTGTATCATTTGCAATCGAAATTTAATCGACAGAGGTGAAAACGGTGATACCCTATATCACGAAGAGACGCCCAAAATGGGTACTGTGTTTTTTGGCCCTTATTCTCATGTTTACCCCACTGCTTCATGCGCCTGCATCCTATGCAGCAGAAGGCGCATCTCCTTCAGAAATTGCCGCAACGAGCTCCGGCATCGATCCGGTGACGGTAACTAGCTCGACCTATGGCTCCCAGGATCGGCTGGCACCGCAGAATCTGCGAATTGTGCAAGACTCCATCACGGCCACCGAAGCAACGATACTATGGGATTACGACAAAAATAATCCGCAGCATACGTTTGATATTGATGTCTGGAACGCCGTGGATGATGCATGGTATACATGGGGGAACGGCGGAAGCCGGACCCTGGATGATTTGAAACCCAACACAACCTATAAATTATACATTACATGGTATGAGAGACCGTCTCAAGGTCCGGACCAACGGCATAAGAGTAATGTAATCGAGTTTACTACGCTGGATGGCGAGGTTAAGCCTCCAAAAACGTCCGCTCCCCAGAATCTGCGATTAGTGGAGGTAACGCATAACCAGGCTACCTTTGAATGGGATTTCCTCAAGGGAGACAAGAACGATATCGATGTCTGGAATGCAGATACGGATGCTTATATCACGTGGGGAAATTTAACCACGCATGCTGTTACAGGGCTTAAGCCCGAGACAACCTACCGCATATATATTACCTGGTATGACCACAGGCCCTCAAAGGATATGAAGAGCAATATTCTTGAATTCACGACCACCGCGGATCAAACCGTATATGAACAAGCTCCGATTTCACCTCCGAGTTACCTGAAAGTAACGGACGTTTCCCAGAAATCGGTGACATTAAATTGGGGAGCAAGCTCAGGAGCTACCGGATACGAGCTGTATGTGGACGGCCATAAAGTCGATACTTTGGAAACGGTGACGTCGGTCACGTACTCCCTGGACCCAACAGCCAATCGCGATTATATCTTTGAAGTTACTGCTCAAAAAGCATTGCAGGGACAGAACCCGGAAACTTCGGTGAAGAGTAACGCTGTACATTTAAAATGGGGAGAGCTCGCTGCACCAAAGGGGCTGCAGGCTGTTACAGCTACAAGGTCTACCGTCTCCTTGGGATGGGCTCCGGTTCCGGGAGCAACGGGCTATCATATTTATCAGGACGGAAATAAGGTGGCGACAAGCAGCGAGAACCGGTTTGTGGCTGCCGGATTGCAGGAAGGTAAAACGTATTCGTTCCAGATCATCGCTGTAAATCGTTTATGGACATCGCCGATCAGTCAAGCGATTATTGTTATACCAGGCAGCAATTATAATAATATTACCTACTACACCTCTTGGTCAGCACTACCAGCCGAACGGAATTTCTATCCGTCCGATCTTGACGTTTCTCAAATCACGCATATCAATTATGCGTTTGCTGATTTGTGTTGGAAGAAGTTCGGAAGCACGGTAAGAGCATGTGAAGACCCGAAGGTTCCGCTGCAAAATCGATACGTGTATGATGGCGAGATGATACTTGGCGATCCCGAAAAGGATTTCGAAAATTTCCAAGCTTTCGAATCCGTCAAAGCCGCTAATCCGCATTTGAAGCTTATGATATCGGTTGGCGGCTGGTCCTGGTCCAATCATTTCTCCAACATGGCCAAGACCGAAGAAACACGCCGGGCCTTTGCGAATTCCGCGGTGGATTTCCTCCGAGAATACAAATTCGATGGTTTGGATATCGATTGGGAGTATCCTGTTGAAGGCGGGGAAGACGACAACTCCCGAGGACCGGAGGATACGGAAAACTTCACATTGTTAATGAAGACCGTTCGCGAGGCGCTGGATGCTGCCGGATCAGAAGACGGGAAGTACTATCTGCTGACGATTGCTTCCGGGCAGGGCGATAATTTCGTTAAAAATGCCGATCTTGCGAATTCCGTGACGTATCTCGATTTCATCAATATCATGACTTATGATTACAGCGGCAGCTGGGAGACGTTGGGTCACCATAATGCACCGCTGTTCTTTGACCACAAGCATCCAAGAGCCGCCTCCTCCGCTCCGAGAAATCATGTGCTCGGCGGTTTGTTGGGCCATCTGAACGGCGGGGTGCCAACGCACAAGCTGATCGCCGGGGTGCCATATTACGGTAAAGGCTGGGATGATTGCCCGCCTACCGGCCAATATCAGACTTGCAAAGGCGGATCCGCATTAAAGACATGGGAAGCGGGCATTTTCGATTTCAGCGATCTCGAGAATAACTACATCGACAAGAACGGTTATAAGAGATACTGGAACGAATCCGCCAAAGTTCCATACCTGTACAATGAGCAAAATAAAGTGTTCATCACTTACAACGATAAGGACACCATGAAGTATACGGCTTCCATCGTGAAATCGCTGGATATCGCAGGCGTCATGAGCTGGGATATCAGCGGCGACCGCAATAAGACGCTGACGACCCAACTCGTTCACGATCTGCCGATCAACGGCAAAGCCAATGCATCGGCACTCCCAGCTCCAGGGAATCTGTCCAAGGTAAGCGCCGATTCCGGCTCCATCCAGCTGAAATGGGATGCCGTGACGGGAGCAACGGGATATGAAGTGTACGTGAATCATGCGTTGTCCGGCTCGGTAGCAACGAACGGTTATACCGTGAAGGGCCTCAGCCCCCTAACGAATTACAAGATCCATGTGCTTGCCGTGGATCGAACGGGAGATGAGATCAACCGCGTCTCCAGCGCTTCGAATCAGCTGAGCATCACGACTTCGGGCAACGGCTCCGGTGGCTCTGAAGGCGGAGGAGGCTCCGGCGGATCCGGTTCTACAACGCCATCGACGCCACAGCCGCCTAAAGGCAAGGATCAACTCGAAGCAAACGTTGTGCTTGAAGGAGATAAGGCTCTAGTTACCGTGCCTGCGGCTGCGGCAGTTAACAGCATTAACCATTCGCAATCCTCCAACTTCCAGCTCCATGCGGGTGCGGGCGCGAAGCAGGCGGTGCTGGAAATTCCGCAAGAAGTGATTGCGGCCATTGCGAAAAAAGGGGCCAAAGCCAGTCTGTCCGTATTCCTAAACGGTACGGAATACCGGATTCCGGCTTCGCTCATCTCGGTTTCCGGGCCGGTGAGAGTCTCGATTGTGGCTCCAGATAATAAGGACGCAGCAAGCCTAGCCGCCTTGCTTCAAGGGAAAGAAACACTGGCGAGTCCGCTGCAGTTCAAGCTTGAGCAAGTACACGCGGATAAAACGGCAACCGAGCTGACACGCTTCGGGAAATCCCATGTCAGCGAGTTTGTTACCTTGGATGCGAAAAAGATAAATATAAAACGTGCGACCGGAGTGGTCTATATACCGGGTACAAACGAGCTTCGATCCGTTCCGACATTGTTTAAAGTGAATACGGACGGCACGGTGACCGTTGAAATCAAGAAAACCGGCAGCGGCGTTTATGCGCTGGTACAGCAGGACATCCGATTTAGTGACGCGATTCCTTCATGGGCACGGGAAGACGTGGCGCAAGCTACCGCCAAAATGATCGTATCCGGAGAAAATAACGGTTCGTTCGGTGCAAATAAAAACATTAGCCGTGCCGAGATCATCTCCATCCTGGTGAAAGCGCTGGGTCTATTGCCTGACGACAAGGATTCCAGCTTCAAGGATGTGGATCCGAAATCCCGATATGCCAGAGAAATCGCGGCTGCCAAAGCTGCAGGACTGGTGAAGGGACGCACAGGCGATATCTTTGATCCCAACAGCTTGATTACGCGCGAGGAATTGGCGGTTATTCTAAGCAATGTGCTGGAGTATGCCGGTAAGAAGAATGATGAAGCTAACAAAGGCCTGTTAAACAAATTCAAGGATCACTCCAGGGTTTCGTCCTATGCGAAGTCTTCTGTCGCCTTTGTCGTAGAACAGAAGATAATGCTGGGGGTGTCTGCTACCAAGCTGGATCCGCAATCTCACGTAACCAAAGCTCAAACGGTCGTAACGGTTATGAGATTACTGCGTGCAGCGGAGTTATCGAACTAATATGACGGTATAAGAGAGCGGAGGCCATTTTACGGATGTGTTTTTCACGGAATTGGACGAATACTGGCTTGAACATAGCAAGCGAAAAGAAATGCCATGCCGCTGCCCATGCTAAGATGAATCTATCAAATGGATGAGGTGATCGTAGATGGCATTGAAAATCGATAATATTTTTGTGAATCTTCCGGTTAAGGATCTGGAGAAAACGAAAGACTTTTTCTCGAAAATCGGTTTTGAGTTTAATGAGCAGTTTACGGATAAGAATGCGGCCTGCCTGGTCATAGGCGATAACATCTTTGCCATGCTGCTCACCGAGGATTATTTCAAGACGTTCACCAAGAAAGATCTGTCGAATGCGGCCAACACAACGGAAGTGATTCTGGCGCTGTCGGCAGAAAGCCGGGAGCAGGTGGATGACATCGTGAACGCTGCGCTGGCTGCTGGGGGATCGCCTTCCAACGACCCGGTGGATCACGGTTTTATGTACGGATGGAGCTTCCAGGATCCGGACGGACATCTATGGGAAGTCATGTACATGGATCAGAGCCATGTTGAATAAAGCAGCGTTATCCTAAGCAGGATCGCAACCTGAACGACATATCCTAATAGAATGAAGCGGCAGATGACTCCAAGAGACGGGGGGAAACTGCCGCTTTACTTTTATTTCGAAATCCACTATATTTGTATGTGCAAACAATATGTGGTGTTTCAACATGATGAACTTCAGCGAAAGAGGTAACCGTTATGCTCAATACGTATATCAAGGAATGCCTTTACTTCACAGCCAATCGCCTTAGCCGGGTCATTACCAAGATGGCCGAAGACGAGTTTGCCGCAAGCGGATTGTCGCCTACGTATGCATATCTGCTTATGGCTGTATATGAGAAGGAAGGAATCTCGCAGAAGGAATTAGGCGAAATTCTTCACCTCCAGCCATCCACCGTAACCCGACTGATTGAGAAGCTGGCCGCTAAAGGGCTGGTATACAATCGGGTGGAAGGAAGGATGTCGCTGATCTATACGACCGATAAAGGAAAGGCTCTTGAGAAAGTAATACACGAGTGCTGGAACAATCTGCGTAGTCGATACGGCGATATTTTAGGCAATGCCCAAGGGGATGAATTATCCCTGCGTCTATACGAGGTCAGCGATCGATTAGAGAATAAGGACTGAACGCAAAAAAGGCCCTTCAAGCCAAACTTGAAGGGCCTTTTCTAAGATTAATTGGCTTGGACTTCCGTCGTGACCTGCCATAACACGCCGAACTTGTCTTCCAGCACCCCGAACAGCGCTCCCCAGAATTGAGTCTTCAGCGCATCAATCACCTTGCCGCCCTCGGCCAAGCGGTCAAAAGCTTCATGGGCTTCGGCATCGCTCTCAAACGACAGGCTTAGATGAATTCCGTTCCCACGCTCCAGGGTTTGGAAGATCGAGTCCGACATAAAGATCGGGATTCCTCCGGCTACCAGACTCAGATGCATAACCTTGTCTTTCAATTCTTCCTTGGTTCCGGGAACCTCGCCATGGGTTTGCACGGATAAGATTTCCCCTCCCAGTGCTTGGGTATAAAATTCAGCCTGCGCTTTTGCATCCTCAGAGAAAATATACGGTGTCAGTTTAGCCACGTTCAACATCCTTCCCAGGTTTTAATATGATCGATTCGTTTTCCTTGGTTTTAGTATAAATGGTCTCTGGCCCTCACATTTCTTCTGGATTGCTAAATGATACGGCAGCGTCTCGGGGTTGTCCTATAGAATAGGCGACAACAGGCGGGAGATGGACTCCTTGAACTTGATCCACCGTGAACGCTCCAGATACTGCTTCATCGTAAGCTGGCTGGATACCCGCAGATCCTGGTGGAAGATGTGGGTCAACTGTTTCGATATATGCTCATCGTACAGGAATGCGTTCACTTCGAAATTCAGCTTGAAGCTTCGAACGTCGATATTCGCCGTGCCCACGGATGAAATCTTCTCATCGATGATGATCGTCTTGGCATGAATAAAGCCATTATTGTAGAGATACACATTAGCCCCGGTACCCAGCATTTCCCCGATATAAGATAAGGTAGCCCAATACACGAAGGGATGATCCGGTTTATCCGGAATCATCAGATGCACCTCTACGCCGGAAAGCGCCGCAATACGCAGTGCATCCAGGAGGCTGGCGTCCGGGATAAAATAAGGCGTCTGAATATGAATCGATTTCTTGGCGGACGAAATCATTTTGATATAACCGTTCTTGATGTGTTCATATCGGGAATCCGGACCGCTGGTAACAATCTGAATCCCGACATTGCCGGGCGAATTGATCTTGGGAAACAGATTCGATTCGTAAGTGATATCGTTATGATGCGAAGCCTGATTCCAGTCCAGAATGAAGCGAACCTGCATCGCATAAACGGCCTCGCCTTGGATGCGCAGATGCGTATCCCGCCAATACCCGAACCTGGAGTTGAGGCCCAGGTACTCGTCCCCGACGTTGAAACCGCCGACATACCCGATATTGCCGTCGATGATCGCCAGCTTTCGGTGATTCCGGTAATTCAGCCGCAGGTTAATGAAGCGCAGCTTGGACGGGAAGAAGGCCTCGGCTTCTCCGCCGGCTTCGCGGAATGCCTTGAAGAAGCCTTTGGTTAGTTGACGCGATCCCAGCTCATCGTATAGAACACGGACCTTCACGCCTTCATTAGCCTTTTGGGTCAACAGGGAGATTAGCTTCTTGCCAAGCTCGTCGCGGCGGATAATGTAGTACTGAATATGTATATAGTCTTTGGCTTCCTCGATATCCTGAAACAACCGTTCAAACTTCCTGCGTCCATCCGTAAAAATTTCAACATGGTTGTCGTCCGTAAGGATCGCCTGGTTCTCATTGATATGCATATGGATCAAATCGCTGTTGTCCGCCGCCGCTTGATTGGTAAACGGGTATTCGCCGTTGTTCATCCCTTCCATTTGGGACAGCAATACTTTCTCGATGCCGGTTTTTTGCAGATCGTCCCAATGAAAGAGACGGATTCTTCTTAAATTCTGGGCGAACAGCAAGTACAGCACAAAGCCCAGAATCGGGATAAAGGATAGCACCAGCAGCCATGCCCAGGTGGAGCCGGCATCCCGCCGTTCCCTGAAAACCACGAACATGGAGAACACGATATTCAGAACGATGATCAGACCAAGAATGATGGATGTAACATGCATGTTTATGATATCCTCCTACACTATAGCCTTGCCCTAGCAATCCTTCATATTATACGTGAGGCGTTAGAAGAAGTATATATCGGCGGCATGGAGTGAAACCGAAAGGTCCTAAAACGTTGGCGGCTAGGATAAGGCCTCTTGTAACGAATATAGAAGGAGCCATTTGAATCCGTACTCGTTGTCATGATACGATGGTGAAAAAATAGGAGAAGGGGCATGCTTTTTGCTGAAAATGAACAAGTTTTTCAAATTGTGTCTTGCCGTGATCCTGGTGCTGACCATCATTTATTTGGGATCGCTGGTGGATTTTATATTCAGACCCGTACTTTCGTTCTTCTCCATCATCCTCGTGCCGTTGATGCTGTCGGGATTCTTCTATTACCTGCTCAGACCGCTGGTTGATCTCCTCGAAAAACGCAAGCTAAATCGCTCGCTGGCCATCCTGCTCCTGTATGTCGTGTTCGCGGGCATCCTTACCGGCTTTATCCTGGGCGTATGGCCATCGCTGCGCGATCAGATCGTGGCTCTCGTACAGAACGCTCCAGCCTTGTTTGCCAAGCTTGGCGAGCAGCTTCAGGAATTGGAGAATAACGGCTTTTTCCAGGATATTTTTCCGGAGAACGCCAACCCGCTTACACAGCTCACCGATTATTTGAATCAAGGCTTCACGTTCCTGACGAATTATATTATGAATCTGTTCTCGTTCGTGTCGAATTTTGCCATCGTATTGTTTACGTTCCCGATTCTCCTGTATTACATGCTGAAGGAAGGCGGGAAATTCGGGAAGATGGTGGTCAGCTTTTTGCCTGACCGATTCAAGGGCGAGGGAGCCTCGGTGCTGGATGAAATCAACAATGCACTCAAAGGCTTTATCGTAGGCCGGGTTCTCGTCAATTTGGCGCTGGGGGTTTTGATGTATATCGGATTCCTGATTATCGGCCTGCCTTATGCGCTGTTGTTGACGGTCGTGGCGGTCATCGCGAATTTCATACCGTTTATCGGCGCCATTCTATCCGCGATCCCGATCGTGATTATCGGCTTTATTCAGTCCCCGGGAACCGCGATCTGGTCCCTTGTCGTCATTCTGGCGGCCCAGCAGATTCAGGATAACCTGATTGGTCCGTATATCTTCGGCAAACAGCTGGCGATCCATCCCATTACCATCATTATCCTGGTGCTGGTAGGGCAGGATCTTGGCGGGATTATCGGAATTCTGCTGATCGTACCGATCTATATGATCATTAAAATTATCGTAACCAGAGTGTACCAGCTGTTCTTTAAGGAGAAATGGAAAAAGGCTTAAGCCGTGGGATAGGGAGACGGCTTTTAGCCGCATATTAAAGCCGCCCAAGAGCGAGGAATCGTTCTTGGCGGCTTTTTATATATTTGGGGTGCACAGGAGCTTGACAACGATAAGAAAATTATATAATCTTAAAATAAAGATATTAAATTTAAAGATTATTTAATTATTTATGGTTTATGGCTCATCCATCATGCAAAACGGATCATGAACGGAAATAAAGGGTTTCGACACGAAACGGTGAGGGAGAGATGGGATATGACATTACATACGGCAGGCATTCATCATATTACCGCTTATGCGCAGGATCCGCAGAAGAACGTTGATTTTTATACAGGCGTGCTAGGACTCAGAATGGTAAAGAAGACCGTGAATTACGATGCGCCCGAGGTATATCATCTGTATTTCGGGGATGAGGGAGGACAACCCGGAACGATCATCACTTTCTTCCCTTCCTCCGCTTCGCGAAGAGGGCTGCGTGGAGGAGGACAGGCAGGATATACGACCTTTGCGGTTCCTGTAGGGGCCCTGCCTTATTGGGAACAGCGGCTGCGGAGCTTTGGCGTTCCCGTCATGAAGGCTTTCCGGTTTAACGAACAATATCTTCAATTCTCCGATCGGGACGGGCTTTCGCTAGAGTTGGTGGAGCGGGAAGGCGGTCCGAATAACAGCTGGTCCGTGGACGATATAACTCCGGATACAGCCATTAAGGGATTCGGCGGCGCGGTTCTGTTCAGCAGCAAATGGGAGGAAACGAAGAAGGCGCTGGAGAACGTCATGGGACTGACCTACATTGGAGAGGACGTCAATTATGCCCGGTTTCAAGCTGCGGGCCCCTTCGGCAACGTGATTGATCTGCCGATGCGGGATATTCCTTTGGGAGCCGGAGGTGCCGGAACGACCCATCATATCGCATGGCGGGCCCAAAATGATGAGGAGCACGGCAAATGGCATGAATGGGTGAAGGAGCAGGGATTTCGCCCTACGGATATCAGGAACCGTAACTATTTCAAAGCGTTATATTTCAGGGAACGTGGGGGGATCCTGTTTGAGATCGCAACCGATCCGCCCGGATTTACGGTGGACGAAGACCTGCACTCGCTGGGGGAACAATTAAAGCTTCCTGCCTGGTTCGAACCGGAGCGTGCCCGAATCGAGCAGGGGTTGGAGCCTATACAAGTCAAAAATACTGGAGAGGGGCAACTCAAGTGATATCCATTGACCCGAATACCCAAAGCGAACGGGACACATACAAGCTGCTGATTGGAAGCGTCGTTCCGCGTCCGGTCGCTTTCGTTACGACATTATCGGCGGATGGCGTGCTGAATGCGGCGCCGTTCAGTTACTTTTCCATTGTGTCGAGCAATCCCCCTTTGCTGTCGGTTTCCGTTCAGCGAAAGAACAGTGCACCTAAGGACACGGCGAGAAATGCCATGCAGAGCGGCGAGCTTGTCATCCACATCGTGGATGAAGATACCGTTGCAGCCGTGAACGAAACGGCGGCGAATCTGCCTCCGGACGAAAGTGAGCTTGACCGAACCCGTTTAACCCCGGTCGTTAGTGACGTTGTAAAGGTTCCCGGCGTTCTGCAATCCAAGATCCGCATGGAATGCGTGCTGGAGCAGGTCGTCACGTTGGATGGCGCGGATCAGCTGCCTGCCGCTGATCTATTGATTGCCCGCGTCGTCCGATTTCACGTGTCCGAGGAGCTCTACGAGCATGGCCGGATTGACGCATCGAAGTTGAAACCTGTGAGCCGCATGGCAGGAAATATCTATTCGACCCTGGGAGAGATGTTTACGATTGAGCGTCCGGTCTGACAGGGCTTGAGCTTGAATAGGGTTATTGCTTTGCGACTATTTTTAGCGAACATTCTTTTTCTTCGATAGGTTGCTGGTCATTCATTAGGAAACGGGGTATTGGAATATCATGGTCGGTATTTGCCTATTCTACATGAATGGATAGCCGGTTGATGAATTTACAACATAGGAGTGATCAACGCATGAAATTTGATTCCAAGGTTGTCATCGTGACGGGGGGCGCCAGCGGGATTGGCGAAGCGGCAGTCAGACTTTTTGCAAAAGAGGGAGCCAAGGTCGTTATCGCGGATTATTCCGACCAGGGCCAAGCGGTTTCCGACGAATTGAGAGGAGCCGGCTTTGAAGCGCTGTTCGTCAAAACGGATGTAACCCAAGAGCAGGAAGTCACGAATATGGTGAATCAGACGGTGCAGCATTTTGGCCGTGTCGATGTATTGTTTGCCAACGCAGGCATTGCCCATGATGCTCCTGCCGATCAGTTAACGATGGATAACTGGCAGAGAACGATTAATATTAATCTGACAGGGGTCTTCCTGTGCGATAAATATGTTATTCAGCAAATGCTGTCCCAAGGAACCGGAGGGGCAATCGTAAACTGCGGCTCGATCCATAGCCATGTCGGAAAAGCAGGGGTAACCGCCTATGCTTCGGCCAAGGGAGGCGTCAAGCTGTTAACCCAGTCGCTCAGCGCAGACTATGCCTCCAAAGGAATCCGAATCAATGCCGTGTGTCCGGGATATATCGATACGCCGCTGATCAAGGGAAGAACGGAAGCGATCACGCAGCACCTGGTCGGCCTTCATCCGATGGGCCGTTTGGGACAGCCGGAAGAAGTGGCCAAAGCCGTGTTGTTCCTCGCCAGTGAAGATGCCTCCTTCATTACGGGCACGAGCCTGCTGGTGGATGGCGGCTATACCGCGGTATGATGAGAAAAGCCCTGATGCTAAGCATCGGGGCTTTTTTTCAAGTCATTCCAGGCGTTGTTATCAGACTTATTATGGAGTGTTTCAAAAATTTTTTTTCGGTCCCGTATTTCATACGGGCAGACTTCCTGATCCGGGGCTCATTCATGGCATAAAACATATATGGCATGAACGATTTCCGCAAGACCCGTCAAATGCCTGCTATATAGCGGAAAATGGAGCATGGATTCCATGACCAATCCGGTGTATGGACAGCCTTAAATAAAGTGTTCAAAAGGCTCAATATTCTCGTTGCAAAAACGGTGTTTTTTACTTCTGAATTTCCAGAAAAAGCGGTTAAAGGGGTTTGACTTTTCCTGAGCTTCCCTTTATCATGAACACACGCTTAGTTTCCGGCATACATATTCCGGAAAGCGGGGGAACCAGTTTCACCAGGGGCGAGTCACTTGGAATTCACGAGTGTAGGGTACCATCTTACCCGAGTCCGTCAGCTAACCTCGTCAGCAGTGGATGGGTCTTGCATACATAATGGATGTTCATACAAAAGGCCCTTTATTCTCTATAGGGGCCTTTTCTCTATTTTTTGACCCCCTGCTGGCGGAGCTATGTCTAGATCCCCTGTTTGGTGGTCTTTTTGCATTCTGTTACGGAGGAGGGGCAGCGCCTGCAATTGTGGAACGAATTGAATCAGTCAGACGGCATTGGGTCAAAGCGTGCAAGGAAGCGGATGAATCATCTTCCCTGAAGCCTCGTCCCATGCACGGGTATCTGAATGTCTATTTATCCAAGTTAACACATGTGCTAACACGGATAATTTCGTCATGCCGTTTTTTTAAGAAAGTGAAAAGCTATTACGAAAGGTTGTGGAAGGTTTTGAAGAAAGTGGTTGTGCTGGTGTTGTCCGTGATGATGGTGGTATTGCTCGCGGCTTGCGGCGACAAAGGAAGTACGCTGGATCGAGCCATTGAGCAGGGATATATCACCGTAGGGTTTGCGAACGAGAAACCGTATGCCTACAAAGAAGCCAATGGGGAGCTCACGGGCGAAGCGGTTGAGATTGCCCGCGTTATTCTGGAGCGTCTTGGCATCAAGGAGATGAGAGGGGAGCTAACGGAATTCGGTTCGCTGGTCGCCGGATTGCAGGCCGATCGGTTTGATCTGATCACGGCAGGCATGTTCATTAATCCGGACCGCTGCTCTGCCGTCCTGTTCGCGAATCCGGAGTACAGCATCGGGGAAGCCCTTGCGGTAAAGCAAGGGAATCCGATGGAACTTGGAAGCTATGAGGACATTGCCAAGAATGAGCAGGCCAAGGTGGCCGTCATGACCGGTGCGGTCGAAATCGGCTACATGGAGAAGTCGGGCATTCCTGCGGACCGGATCGTACAGGTCCCTGACCAGGCTTCGGCGATTAGCGCCCTCCAGGCCGATCGGGTGCAGGCGATTACCATGACGGGGCCGTCCCTGCAGGCGATGCTGGATTCAGCCAGCGACGACAGCATCGAACGCGTGGCTGATTTCGAGCAGCCGGTCATCGACGGCGAAAGCGTTCGCGGTTACGGGGCTACGGCTTTCCGCCAAGCGGATACCGAGTTCCAGGAGGCTTATAATGCCGAGCTTGAAAAGATGAAGGAGTCGGGCGAGCTGCTGGAAATTTTGCAAGAGTTCGGGTTCACGGAAGAAGAGCTCCCGGGTGAGATGACAGCCGCTGCGCTCTGCGGGGAATAGTATGCCGAATTCTTGGATCGATTTTCTTCCGACGCTGCTCAAAGGAGCAGAGATCACGATTATCGTCGCGTTCTTTTCAGCCATCCTGGCTATCGCGATGTCCTTTGCAGCCGGATTGTGCCGGCTGTCGAAGCTCTGGATCGTCCGCACGGCGACGGCCGTGTACGTCGAAATCTTTCGGGGAACCTCCTTGCTGGTGCAGCTCTTCTGGTTGTATTTTGCCCTTCCGTTCATCGGCATCGAGCTTCCGAAAATGCTGGCGGCGATTCTCGCGATCGGACTTAACTTCGGCGCATACGGCTCCGAGATTGTTCGCAGCGCGGTGCTGGCCGTTCCGAAAGGACAGTGGGAAGCTGCCGTGGCGCTTAATATGAAGCCTTGGCAGAGGCTGTGGAACGTTATACTGCCCCAAGCATCCCTGCGAATGCTTCCCCCGTTCGGGAATCAACTTGTGGAACTCATCAAATCCACCTCGCTCGTTTATTTCATCACGATGGCGGATTTAACGTATCAGGCGATGGTGCTCCGCAACAATTACATCTCCTGGACGACCGAGATTCTGGTGCTGCTGCTCTTCATGTATTTTGTCATCGCCACGCTCGTCTCGATGGCGGTTCGACTGCTGGAGCGCAAACTGACCGCGGGGAGGCTGTAGCGGATGTGGGATTGGAAATATGTGTTTGAAATACTGCCGCAGCTTCTGAGCGCATTAAAAATGACGGTATGGGTCACGCTCTGTGCTTTTGTGGTGGCATTGATTATCGGACTGCTGCTTGCCTTTGCCGCGCGGAGCAAATTTAAGCCCTTGTCACTCATCACCAAAGGAATCATAGAATTTATTCGCAATACCCCCTTGCTGGTACAGGTGTTCTTCCTGTATTACAGCTTGCCGCTGCTGACTGGCATTTCGATTCCGGCCTTCTATGCGGGGGTCATCGGCCTGGGGCTGCATTACAGCACGTATCTGTCGGAGGTGTACCGTTCCGGGATTGAAGGGGTGCCGAAAGGACAGTGGGAAGCCGCAACCGCACTGAACTACACGAAATCCCAGACCTGGCGGAGCATTATACTGCCGCAAGCGGTGCCGCCGATCATCCCGGTGCTGGGGAATTATTTGATTGTCATGTTTAAGGAAACGCCGATTCTATGCGCCATTACGCTGGTCGAGATGATGCTGACAGCCAAAAATATCGTGTCGCAATCATTTCGCGCTTTCGAACCGTACACGCTGGTCGGGATTCTGTTCCTGATCATCAGTTATATCGCGTCGTTGCTGGTGCAAAGGCTGGAGAAGCGTTTGAATTTGCAGCGTGGAAAATAAGGAGGGAGTCTATTGAATGCCGTTGTAATCGATGAGCAGGCTGAAGAGGCGAAGAAGCCGGAGCGGGAAAGAAATCCCGTTACGGGTTCACAGCCGATCGTGAAATTTGCGGGCGTGACCAAGTCGTATGGCGACCTGCAGGTGCTGAAGGGCATCGATTTGGAGATGCAGCCGGGAGAAAAGGTGGCCGTGATCGGTCCGAGCGGATCTGGCAAAACGACGATGGGCCGGATGCTGATGACGCTGGAGGAACCGACCGAGGGGATCATCGAGGTTGATGGCGAGCTGCTCTGGCATATGGAGGAGAAGGGCAAGCTGGTCCGGGCAAACGAGAAGCATCTGCATCGGATGCGGTGCAACGTCGGCATGGTCTTCCAGCATTTCAATCTGTTCCCGCACATGAATGTGCTTCGCAACGTGACGGAAGCCCCGCGCAAGGTGCTGGGGTTGTCCAAGGAGGAAGCGGAGGAGCGGGCCGTCTCGATGCTGGGCAAGGTCGGTTTGGCCGATAAGCTGAAGATGCACCCGTCCAATTTGTCGGGAGGCCAGAAGCAGCGCGTCGCCATCGCTAGAGCGCTGGTCATGCGGCCGAAGGTGATGGTGTTTGACGAGGTAACCTCGGCGCTGGATCCTGAGCTGGTCGGCGAGGTGCTGGAGGTGATCCGGGAAATCGCCGAAGAAGGCGAAATGGCCATGATGCTGATTACGCACGAGATGGATTTTGCGAAGGAAATCGCGGACCGGGTCATCTTCGGAGCCGACGGCAGGATCGTTGAGCAAGGAACACCCGAGGAAATATTCGATCATCCGAAGAGCGAGCGGCTGCAGAGCTTTCTGCAGCGGTTCCGCTCGAACGGAAATTAGTCTGGAAAGAGGTGTTTATGTAGATGGCTGTGGATACCGGAACCGAAGTGGTTTACCGAAGACCGGAGGCGCGGGACGGCACCCGGGTATGGGAGCTCATACGCGACACCGGATCGCTTGATCTGAACTCGCCTTATTGCTACATGCTGCTAGGGGATTACTTCAACGATACCTGCATGATTGCGGAGCATGAAGGAGACATCGTCGGTTTTATCTCCGCTTTCCGTTCTCCGCGCAATCCGGAGACGCTCTTTGTATGGCAGGTGGCGGTTGCAAGCTCGCACCGGAGGCAGGGGATCGCGAAGGCGATGCTTACAGGCCTCATGAACCAGAAGGCCTGTCATGGCGTCCGTTTCATTGAAACGACGGTATCGCCCAGCAATATGGCATCACGCCGACTGTTTCTCGGTTATGCCGAGGAGAAATCCATTCCGAGCACCGTAACGGTGGGTTATGGAGCAGAGATGTTTCCGGATGGTACGACACATGAAGATGAGCCGTTATTCGTGATTGGCCCCTTTTTCAATGACATTTAAACAAATGGAGGGAACTATGGACAACCAAGTCATGGAGAAACCGAAGCTTACCGTGTTTAACAAGCTGGAATCGGAAGTGAGAAGTTATTGCCGGAGCTTTCAGACGGTCTTTGACAAAGCCCGGAATGCCAAGCTGTGGGATACGCAGGGCAATGAATACATTGATTTTTTTGCCGGCGCCGGCGCCTTGAATTACGGGCACAACAATGAGAGGATTCGCGAAAAGCTGGTCGACTACATCCTGCAGGACGGCGTTACGCACAGCCTGGACATGGCTACGGGAGCGAAGGAAACGTTTCTGACCCGCTTTCAGGAGATTATTCTGAAGCCGCGCGGGTGGGATCACAAGGTGATGTTTCCCGGACCGACCGGAACCAATGCCGTGGAGGCCGCGCTCAAAATCGCCAGAAAAGTGACGGGGCGCAGCACCGTTCTGTGTTTCACGAATGCCTTTCACGGCATGTCGCTGGGATCGCTGGCGGTGACCGGCAATGCCTTCAAGCGCCAGGGCGCCGGCGTGGATCTGAGCCACTCGGTATTTATGCCGTATGACGGTTACTTTGGCAGCGACGTGGATACGATGGCATATATGGAGAAGCTTCTGGATGATCCGGGAAGCGGCATTCCGCTGCCGGCAGCGGTCATCGTCGAGGCGGTTCAGGGGGAAGGCGGATTGAACGCCGCCAGCCGCCAATGGCTGCAGAAGCTGGCGCGCATCTGCAAGGATAAGGGGATGCTGCTCATTCTGGACGATATCCAGATGGGCTGCGGCAGAACCGGTTCGTTCTTCAGCTTCGATGATGCGGGCATCGAGCCGGACATCGTGTGCCTCTCGAAATCGATCGGCGGCTTCGGCTTGCCGATGGCCATCACGCTGATCAAGCCGGAGATCGACATCTGGGAGCCGGGAGAGCATAACGGCACCTTCCGGGGCAACAATCTCGGATTCGTTGCCGCTGCCGAAGCGCTGAGTTATTGGAAGACGGAGGATTTTCAGCTCGATATCGGCATTCGCGAACATCGGATTCGCCAATCGCTCGAAGACGTCGTGAGGGATTATCCCCGGCTTAAGGGCGAAATCCGCGGCAGGGGCATGATCCAGGGGGTAGCCTTTGATAAGCCGGAGCACGCAGGAAGACTATCCGAAATCGCCTTTGAACAAGGACTGATTATGGAAACGTCAGGACCGCATAGCGAAGTTGCCAAGCTGATGCCGCCCCTGACCATTGAAATGAACACGCTGGCAGAGGGATTGGGGATTTTTGAGAACAGCATGAAACAATTAGCTGCAGAGGAGAGGTTGTCATGATCGTTAAACATTTGGAAGAAATCGTGGATACGAAAGACGACATCGATACAACGACATGGAATTCGAGAAGGCTGCTGCTGACCAAAGACGGCATGGGCTTCTCTCTTAACGACACCCTGATCAAGGCCGGAACGGAGACGCTGATCTGGTACAAAAACCATGTCGAGGCCGTGTACTGCATCGAGGGGGAGGGAGAAATCGAGGTTGTCGGCGGCGAGACCTATCCCATCACCCCTGGCATGATGTATGCGCTGGACGGACACGAGAAGCATTATTTGAGAGCCCGTTCGCAGATGCGGATGGTCTGCGTATTCAATCCGCCGTTAACCGGCGCGGAAGTTCACGATGAGGAAGGAACCTACCCGCTGCTTGCCCCCATTACGGATTAAGGAGATGATATGCGATGAGTAAGAATCATGCGTCGGCCCTTCAGGAAAAAGAAATGGACGTCTACCCTTCAAGAGTGCATGCGGAGCCCCGGATCTTAAAAAGGCAGGATCCGGTCGTACATTCGGAGTGGACGCCGGATGCGCCCCTAACGCAGGAGCAATCCGACTTCTACGAGCGCAACGGATATTTATTTCTGGAAGGCTTCTTTGATCGGGAGGAGCTTTCGCGATATCAGGAAGAAGCTCGCAGGCTGCAAATAACGGCACGGGAATCGGAGAAAGATGAAGTGATCCGGGAGCCCGGCGGAGACGAAGTGCGGTCGGTATTTGCGGTGCATGAGAGCCATGAAGTATTCAAGCAGCTCTCCCAGCATCCGAGGCTCCTGGCAATCATGGAATACCTCTTGGGAAGCGAGACGTATATCCATCAATCCCGGATTAATTACAAGCCGGGATTTACGGGCAAGGAGTTCTACTGGCACTCCGATTTCGAAACGTGGCATGTCGAGGACGGCATGCCGCGCATGAGAGCGCTAAGCTGTTCCATTGCCCTGGAAGATAACTATCCTTATAACGGTCCCCTTATGGTGGTGCCCGGATCGCATAAGGAATTCGTGGCCTGCATCGGCCAAACGCCGGAGGATCATTTCAAGGATTCCCTGCGCAAGCAGGAGTACGGCGTTCCGGATCATGACAGCCTGACGCGGATGGTGAAGGAGGGCGGGATCGACACGCCGGTCGGCAAGGCGGGCTCGATCGTGATTTTTGACTGCAACATTATGCACGGCTCGAACAGCAACATCACGCCGATGCCGCGAAGCAATATATTCATGGTCCATAACAGCGTGGAGAACAAGGTCAAGCAGCCGTATTCGGGCCAGAAGCCAAGACCGGAGTATATCGCCACCCGTGATTCTCTATGATCTCGCTGTCGCTGATCGGCTCCATCATCGGCATCAACGTGGTTTATGTCTCGATTTTTTCGCTGCGGCTGATTCTGATGATCAAAGGCAGGAGAGGGATAGCTTCCCTTCTGGCCATGCTGGAGGTATTCGTGTACTTGCTCGGCCTCAATCTCGTCCTGCAAAATCTGGACAATCCCTTTAATATGGCGGCCTACTGCCTGGGCTTTGGGCTAGGCGTGTATGCCGGCAGCCGAATTGAAGAGTATCTGGCACTCGGATACATCGTGGTGCAGGTGATCGTCAATTCCGTTGAGACGAACCTGGCCATGAACCTGCGGGAGAAGGGATACGGCGTGACCGCTTGGGAAGCGGACGGCAAGGATGGCAAGCGGCTGGTGCTGCAAGTGCTTGTGAAACGGAAGAATGAGCGGCGGCTGATGGAGTCACTTTCCAAAATGTCGCCGCAAGCGTTCATTATCTCCCATGAACCGAAAAGCTTCAAAGGCGGCTTCTGGGTGCGATTGACGGAAGGTCGCAAATTGTAACAAGCGTATAAACGGGATGTAGGATAGAAAGCCTGCTTCGGAACCGGGTTTCTGAAGCAGGCTTTTTGGTTTTTGTCGGGCAGATACCGGCATGGAATTTCAGAGATCCTGGACTTCCGCGGCTGTTCTGAGCACCATCAGGCGAAGGCGGGCTCCGGTTTATTCTGGTACCAAAAAAAAGCGTAATCGGTCATCGCGGAGGAGCTTCCGAGCTGGCGCAGCATGGCGGCAATATTTCCACGATGGTAAGTGCCGTGGTTCACGACATGCAGCACGATCTCGGATAGACGGGTATCCCGGATGCCGGCATAAGGATTATCCAATCGGATCATCCGCTCCAGGTCAGGCTGCTGGCGGAGAAACGCAGCGTATCGATCCGACAATTCGATAAACCGCAGGTTCAGGTCTTCCAGCGAAATCGCTTCAAGCTCTTCCCGAAGCTGGTAGGCCTCAGCCAATGCAGAGCTCATGTCCTTCCCGGATAAAATGTTCATCCAGCCGAGATCCACCGTGTAGATATGAATCAACGCTTCCGATACGGTCGGAAAGATACTCGTGATGGTCCGATTGTACAATTCGCCCGGAAGTTCCAGCAGACGGTTGAATATGGCCTGGTTGGCCCATACATGGTATTCATACATTTTTACAGGATAGTTCATTAAGATCGTCCCCTTTGGCTTCGTGTTATCTTCCTTCTTGGGAACATTGTAAATAAAAAAGTATGACAGCGGACTGTCATACTTTTGCGTACACTTGCAGCATTTTTTCTAATTTGGCTTGCATGCGGATCCTTAAGTCGGCCGGCTCCACAATCTCGATCTCCTCGCCAAAGCTCAGCAGGGTAGACCAGAACCACCAGGAATCCGGATCATTGACCTTGAACGTGAGACGGAGGGAGCCGTCTTCATGAAATTCCCGCTGTACGTCATAGAATTGATCCATGGCTTTGGCCAGGGCTCCGGGGGACACGTGAAGCACGACTTCTACGGCATCGGGCGATGATTCCCAGTTATGCCGTTCGCTCCGCCCATATGGATGTTGCTCTTGAAGCTGAGGTCCGTGCGTATGCTCCTCGGAGTGCTGGCGCATAAAGGGCTCGGCGGAGGGGGACAGCTCCGACATTCTCGAGATCCGGAATTCGCGGTAATCGTTCCTCGTTCTGCAGAAGCCGTACAAGTACCAGGATCCGAATTTATACATGAGTCGCAGGGGCTCGACTTTTCGATAAATGCGTTCATTCTTGGCGCTTATGTATTGAAAGGAGATCACATGCCTGTCCGTAATGGCGCGGCGAAGAAGACGAAGGATTTCATTGTAAGACCGCCAGCTCCCGATATCCATGGACAATCCCTGCGAAGCGGTGTTGGCGGAACGGTCAATGGTCTGCAGGCGCTGAATCGTATCCAGGGCCCGTTCATCCTCGAACACCGTAGACATGCTGTGCAGGATGGTGATCAGGGCGCTGACATCGTAGGAACCGAGCAGGCTTTTATCCATCTTGTATTGCTCCATAATGCCGTATCCGCCGTTTACCCCTTGATAGGATACGACCGGAATGCCGGCGGCGCAGATGGCATCGATGTCGCGGTAGATGGTTCGCTGGGACACGTTATATTTCTCTGCCAGGGCTGACGCGGACAGAATCTCATTGTTCAGCAGCATGTAAATCATGGATATGAGCCGCTCCAGTTTCATCGGTACACTCTCCTATCATAATTGGATCTATTCTCCAATGATTCCGTATTATATCATAGGTTTACAGGAGGGAGAGGATTTAAGGATGGGCCGGAACATGAAAAAACTACTACTATTAGGGTTGATCGTATTATCGGTTGCGGGAATGTCCGCTTGCGGCGGCTCGGGCTTGTCGGAGAACGAACGGGAGCAGATTGTGAACCAGGTCGAGAAGCTGGAGCCGGCGGAATATAAGCTGCTGCATTTTCAAATGGATTATCCGGCATATTTGGCCGAGGTGGACGGGATTGTCAGCGAGTCTTACATGCAGGCTATGAGCGACCGGATTATTTTCGGATATAACGAGAAGGAATATCGTGCAAGCGACATGATGGGAATGTCCGCCGAAGAGTACGAAAAGCATAAGGAGCATATGCGGGGGCTGGTCAAATCAATGGGAATGAACGAAGAGAAGGCCGCGATTCGCATTTCGGACCCTTATGAGAGTGAACAAAGTGGGGAGGTGTTTGTATATGCATCGGAATCCAGGGAACTGAAAGGAAAAACGCTGACTCAAATGAACCGCAGGTATTCTCTAGACAAGACGGAGGGGGCCTGGATCATCACCGCCGTGGAACAGGATAAGGTCACGATCGGCAGCGATGAGACGGAGACGGACGCCGCAGCGAAGCTGGATGCACTGAAATACCGGACGCATGAAGGAGTGGAAGTACAATACCGAGATAAAATCCTCACATTTAAGGGATGGGAATAAACGGGGGTCAAATGGGTGGCGGAGCCCGAGCGGCTCGGGTTCCATTCCCTTCAATTTTGCCGTACAATATAGGGAGTTCTATAATAGAAGGAGTGTGAGCCTCATGGCCCGTACCAAAACGCAAAAAGCGCTCCGCAAAGCGGAACGCGCCGGCATATGGTCAGCCGTCTCGATGAGAAAGACCAACGAGGATTATAGCGCCCTGTCACAGCATGTGAGAGTGAAGCCGACGAAACAGGAACAATTGAATAAGGTCAAACATAGAAAGCGGATCGGAGACGATGGCGCTTTTTTTGTTGGTTTCGGAGGATGTGATATAGTACGCTAGAGAGGTTAGTTCAGGATGGAGGTTTATGATGGCAAAGCAAAAATATTACGTAGTCTGGGTAGGCAAAGTACCCGGAATTTATACAAGCTGGGGCGAATGCCAGCAGCAGGTGAACCAATTTACAGGTGCGAAATTCAAGGCGTTCGAATCCCGAAGCGAAGCGGAACAGGCCTATGCGGCAGGGTATAAAAATTACTGGGCGCAGTCCGGAAGCGGATCAAGCAGCTCGGGCTCCAAGAGCAAGAGCTTTAAGCGCAGCAGCAGCTCCGCGGCCGAGGATCCGGGAGAGATTGATTATGACAGCATCTCCGTGGATGTGGGAACGCGGGGAAACCCGGGACCGGTGGAATATAAAGGCGTGGATACGCAGACGGGGGATATTCTGTTCTCGTGCGGGCCGATCCAGAAGGGGACGAACAATCTCGGCGAGTTCCTGGCGATCGTCCATGCGCTGGCTTATTTGAAGAAAATCGGCAGCACCAAAACGGTGTACAGCGATTCCATGAATGCGCTCAAATGGCTGAAGCAGAAGAAGGTGGTCTCCACGTTGCCGCGCGACGCGTCAACCAAAGAGATTTGGGATCTCGTGGACCGGGCCGAGCACTGGCTTCGAACCAATACATACGAGAACAAGGTGCTGAAATGGCAAACGAAGAGCTGGGGAGAGATTAAGGCAGACTACGGGCGCAAATAAAAGAATGATCCTGTCCCGGAATATGCGAAAAAATCCAAATCTCCGGACGTGGATAATTGCATTCTATAAAACGAATGGAGTCAGCATGAACTGTGCATAACCTAGTCATAATTTCGTTTATACACAGAGTTATGAACATCATCCCCATTCTTTCAGCGCAAGCTGCATTTTGCTCCCTGATTCCAGGGGAGTTATCCAGCGTTTGTGAACAAATGTGGAGAAGTGCAAGGATAACTTCCTATTAACTTGGTGGGGCGGCGGGTTATCCCCAAGGAAGGAGGGGCGCCCGGAACGTTCGCTATAACTTATCCACGATGCGCCAACCATGATGCCGGACGCTGGCCACAGGTCCCCCGCCTTATTCCTTGTCGCGAACCTGCTTATAGTATTGGTTCGGCGACATGCCGACGTATTTTTTGAACACCTTGCTGAAATAAAAGGGATCATCCAGGCCGGTCAGATATCCGATCTCCCCGAAGCTGAGATGGGTGGCCTCGATTAACTCTTTGGCATGATTGATCCGGACCTGATTCACGTATCGCATGATCGTATGGCCCGTGAGTTTGGCAAACACCCGATTGATATAGTCATAGTTGCATTCGAAGCGCTGTTCGATATCCGAGCTGATGATTTTCTCGGCATAATGTTCGTGGATGTAGTCGAGCAGCGCATGCACTTTCATATAGGACTTGGTGTGCGGGCTGTTCTTCTCCAGTTCATCGAACAGGCTTTCGCGGGACAGCTCGATCAGCATTTCCATGAATTTGAGCGCGGTCAAACTGCGGTTAAAGTGCTTTCTTCTGTAAAGCTGCAGCATTTCACTGAGGGCATGGTACATGTGATGAAGACTTTTTCTTTGGGTTAACGTGCATGTCTTCGGAAAGTACAGCGGCCTGCCGTCATCCTTGCCTGCCGGCTGATTCTCGCTCATGATCCACTGCTTGGCCAGCAGGGACAAGGGACGTTCGGGCGCCTGCTGAATATCGGGATGCTCAAAATGAATATAGTAGTAGTCGCAGGGATGCTTCTGGGTTCCCTCATGGTCCAGATGCGGCTCAAGCACCAGCATGTCGCCTTTTCGGAGCACATGGGATTCGCCGTTCTCCCGCATATGAAGCTCGCCGCTCTTCACGAAATACAGAATATGCTCGTGGGTGTTCCGTTTGAAATGAATCCAGGGGTTCTTATAGGAGACGAAGCCCATCAGTTTGATTCTAGGCACATAGTCAGCGTTCATCGATAGCACGAGTTCCACCCTCTCTCCTTAAAAAACGCGAAGTCGTTTTTGTACAAAAAGAGTAACTTTCACACATTCCCGTTCATTGTAACACAGCCTATACTTGGGGTGAATGTATAAGAGGTCTTTGGATTTCAATTTAAAGGAGGCCGCCATCCTTGGCTAATATCAATGTAACGGTATGGAACGAATACCGGCACGAAAGACATAATGAACAGATCGCGAAGATTTACCCCGAAGGCATCCACCGGACGATTGCCGATTTTCTGGGGAAGGATGCACAGTTCGTCGTACGCACCGCCGTGCTGGATGATCCGGAACACGGATTGACGGACGACGTGCTCGCTTCAACGGACGTTCTGATCTGGTGGGGGCATGTGGCGCACAGTGAAGTACGGGATGATATCGTGGAAAAAGTGCGCCAGCGCGTATTGGACGGCATGGGGATCATCGTGCTGCATTCCGGCCACGGCTCGAAGATTTTCCAGCGCCTTCTCGGCACGAACACCGGCGCGCTGAAATGGCGCGACGACGGCGAGAAGGAACGGTTGTGGGTCATCGATCCCGGCCATCCGATCGTCAGCGGGCTCGGTGAGTATATCGAGATTCCGCAGGAGGAAATGTACGGGGAGCGTTTTGAGATTCCGGCGCCGGATGAGCTGGTGTTTGTCTCCTGGTTCGAAGGCGGCGAGGTGTTCCGCAGCGGCTGCTGCTACAAGCGCGGACGCGGCAAGCTCTTCTATTTCAGACCGGGTCATGAAGCGTTCCCTACCTATCACCAGCCTGAAATTCAGCAGGTGATTGCCAATGCCGTGGCTTGGGCGGCACCGATTCAAGGTGCGAAGGCGTCCTATGGCCGGGTATCTCCGCTCGAATACGTACAGCCGGTATAGGCTCTAAGCTTTTGATGAATTCGTGGGAAGTTTACCTTCATAACGAAGCAGCGTGTCCTGACGGCTGCTTCGTTTTTTATTTGCGTGCAAATTTGGTCAGCGCTTATTTGGCGATCGAGCCCGATACCTGAGTTAACATCAAGTTGCCGGAAGGAATCGTGCTTTCTTCGCGATTTGACGTGTTAGGACCTGTCGCAACAGATGGTGGTTGCACCTTACGGGCTCTTTAGCTATCCTTAGCTAAAGAGTCGTTTATTCGTAAGAGGTGAGCAGATGGCACGGGAACGGAAATTTTCAACGCAGTTATTGTTTCAAACGGGGAAGGACCTGCTGCTGCGGCATGGATATGAAGGGTTCACGTTCGGCATGCTGGCGGACCGGTTGAAGGTAGCCAGGGGAACGATTTATAAATACTACGAGAATAAAGAAGAATTTATTATGGACTATATGGTATATGAAATGCGTCGATTTTTGAAGGATCTGGGGGATTTTGAGAAATCTGAGGGCTTTGAGAAGCAACTAAGGGAACTGCTGAACATCATCCATAAACATAGCAACATCCACCAGATACTTGGTATGAATCAACAGATACCGGCCGAAGCGGGCGATAAGGTCAGATCGAATAAAGAACTGCTGGAGAAACTCCATATGGAGATGTATGGACGATTTCAGGGTTTTATTAAGCAGGGGCGGGACGAAGATCTGCTGAATCCCGGGCTTCCGGATCAGTTGGTCCTGGGGATGATATTCCAAACGATCAATATCCCCAATCATGAGGGCCTCCCCAAAACAGAGTGGCTAGATGCTATTCAGCTGATGATTTGTCACGGAATCTACAAAAATAATTAATTGACACTTGTGTCACTTTGCGGGATACTGTCCATGTGACACAAGGAAGCATGATTTCCATGACGCTCATAAAAGTGACACTTATGTCATATTGGAGTCATTGTCTTCAACGCGGGAATAGAAGCGATTCTATCTCCAAAGTGACACATGTGTCACTTGCAGCTAAATACCACTACTCGATGAAAGTGAGGGTTTCCTAATGTATGAGCTTTCTTATTTTATCCACATTGCAGGAATTATTTTGTGGATAGGGGCTTTTTTTAGCTTTGGTTTACTGTTGACAGGCATGATCAAGAAGGGGGACGCACTTCGAACGGGCGATCAAATCCGCAAAATCGTTAACCGGGTCATTCTTCCCAGCTCCATTATGATTGTACTCAGCGGATCTTACATGATCAGTCAATTTGAAAGGGGCAATCTTCCGTTCTACTTGTCTTTGATGGAGATGGCAGGTTCGATGATTGTGCTGCTCAGCATTATCGTCCTCAGCGTGTTGAGCCGCAAAATATCTAAAGCCGTTAATGTTGACAAAAAGTCTTCGTTACTTGGGTATTATCGGACAACGATTATCAGTTCGGCTGTACTCGCCCTCGGGGTCGTTCTGATTACGGCCCTCAGATTGATGTGAAGGAGGAAGATTACCCGTGAAGTCATGGTTAAACTGGCTAACCGACCGCGTGGCGACAAGACAAGGGATGTGGGTTACCCTGATCATTTGGTTTGCTGCCGCAATGCTGCTGGGTGCCCTTGCTCCAGGCGCCAAAGAATACGAGGTCACTCGAATAGACTCGCTTCCTAAAGACATGCCGTCTGTAATTGCCAAAGATAAACTTGGTGAATATTTCCCGGACGAAGACAGCATGCCGGCCGTATTCGTCTTTCAATCTAAACAAGGAGAGATTGATCAAGCAGAAATCCAAAAGATGATGGAAGGGATCGAGCATAACCATCAAGAGGCCATACAAGAGTCTGTTCCGCTGGATAAACTGCCGCCGCAGGCATGGGAAAGCCTTTACTCGAAGGATAGGAAGACAGTAGCTATCCCTATGCAGTTTGTCTCTTCTTTGGAATCCAAGGAGCTTAGGGATATCCTTAACAAGATCAAGGATGAGGTTGAGCACAGCTCGGGGCTGGCTGTGTACGTTACGGGACCTGCCGGAATCTCGGCTGATTCGCTGGATCTGTTCTCAAGAGCGGATGTGGTTCTCCTTCTTTCAACGGTGGGACTGGTGCTGGTCCTCCTGATCGTGATTTACCGCTCGCCCTTGCTGGCCTTCATTCCGCTGCTGGCCGTCGCTTTTGTTTATGAAGTGGTCAACCAATCGCTTGGGCTATTGGGGAAAGCGGGGCTTCTCCTAAACAATCAATCTTTGTCCATTATGATGATACTGTTGTTCGCGGCCGTCATCGATTATTCGCTGTTTGTGTTTTCCCGGTTCAGGGAGGAACTGAAACGCTGCGACAACAAATATGAAGCGATGAAGTCAGCGATGAGAGAAGTTGGCCTGCCCGTATTTTTCTCGGGCGGTACCGTGCTGGCTGCCATGCTGATCCTCTTTTTCGCGAACTATGGAGAATATCGGAATTTCGCTCCGATTTTCGGGACGGCTATGGTTGTTATCATGCTGGCGTCCGTGACACTGATTCCTGCGTTGTTTACCTTGTTCGGAAGAAGATCATTCTGGCCAAAAATTCCGAAAGTCGGCGATCCGACAGTAGCGCAAAGCTCCGCCTGGGGGAGTATCGGTCGCTTGGTAGTCAAGAGACCTTTACAATCCGTTATTCTTGTGGGCATCATTTTACTATTATCGATTAGCAATCTATTCAATTTGAACTACTCCTTTGACAACATCAAATCCTTTCCAGAGGACATGTCATCGAGAGTAGGCTATGAGGCGTTGGAGAGTGGGTTCGATAAAGGCGATTTAGCTCCTACCACGGTATTGTTCGAATCTGCAGGTCCAATGAAAGAGGACGACATCCGGGAACTGATGGCTATTCTGGAGGGGCAACCGCTTGTCGCAAACATTCGGATGAACGGAATGACGGATTCTGGTGACGCTGTGCGGTACAGCCTTACGTTCGACGAAAGTCCTTACGATACCCGCTCGATGGATGCGTTGAGCGATATTCGTGACCGCGCGGAGGAGTTGGTTAAGCAAAGCGGGATGGAGGGCAAGCTGTACTTTGCCGGGGAAACGGCATCCCAAGTGGATGATCGCTTGGTCAATAACCGGGATCTGGTGGTCATTGTGATCCTTGAGACGATCATGATTCTGATTCTCCTTATCGTGATGACCCAATCGATCCGTATCCCCCTTTACATGGTCGGGACGATCCTGGTGTCCTTTCTGGCAGCACTTGGTCTAGGGATGTTTCTTACGCAGATGCTGTTCGGTATCGACTCCATCAGCAACCGGGTTCCGATCTATTCCTTTGTATTCCTGGTCGCACTAGGCATCGATTATAACATCATTCTGATCTCCAGATTTCTGGAAGAGCGCAGGAAATACCCGCTTGCCAAAGCGGTAGAAATTTCGGTTGCGAGCACAGGCGGAGTCATTTCATCCGCCGGTATTATTCTTGCTGCTACCTTTGCGGTTTTAATGACGCAGCCGGTCGAGGTGCTGTTCGTATTCGGATTTATCGTGGCGGTGGGCATTCTTATGGATACGTTTATCATTCGCGGCTTTTTGCTGCCGGCATTGCTCGTTCTCCTTGAAAAAAAGAAACCCATCGATCAAGAGGAGCGGCATCCCGCAAAATCAACCGATGTTTAATGGTTCTGTCCATAAGCACGCTGACATTCATGGAATTAATGCGGCTATCGAAATCCGCAGCATAACGATGTATAATGGACCCAATTCGATTACGACATAATAAAAGTGGGTTGGATCATGGATCAGGATAAACAGCGCCTCAGCATTGAGGCGGCAAGATTGTACTATATGTCGGATTACAGCCAGCAGGATATCGCCACGAGACTCGGCGTTTCCCGCCCTACGGTCTCCAGGCTTCTTCAGCACGCCAAGGAGCAGGGGTATGTGCAGATCAGCATCGTGGACCCTCTCGAGGACCTGGGCGCTTTGGCCGAAAGGGTGAAGAAGGCTTACGGTTTGGAACACGTGCAGGTGAGTTATTCTCCCGTCAACGAATACCGCGAAATCCAGAAGCATATCAGCAAAAAGGCAGCCGATTACCTGCAGGAAACGGTCCAGGATGCGGATATCATCGGCGTTACCTGGGGAACGACCATGCATGCCGTGGCGCTTCAGCTGCAGCAGAAGCCCGTTCGGGGCGTCGAGGTCGTGCAGTTGAAAGGCGGCGTCAGCCATTCGCATGTGAACACGTATGCCGCCGAGATCGTCAATCTGTTCGCCGAGGCGTACCACACGATGGCGAGATATTTGCCGCTGCCGGTCATCTTCGACACCACGGAGCTGAAGGAAATGGTGGAGAGGGACCGGCATATCCAGCGGATCATCCAATTAGGCAAACAAGCCAATATCGCCATGTTTACGGTGGGTACCGTTCATGAAGACGCCCTGCTGTTCCGGCTCGGTTATCTGAGCAAGGAAGAACAGAAGCTGCTCCAGCGGATCGGCGCGGGAGATATTTGCTCCCGGTTTTTCGATGCGGAGGGCAGGGTGTGCAGCGAGGATATTAACAAGCGTACGGTGGGCATAGATTTGGACGATTTGCGCCACAAGGAGAAATCGATTCTCGTGGCAGGCGGGCAGCGCAAGGTGGAGGCCATCCGAGCTGCGCTGATCGGCAAGTATGCAAACATCCTGGTAACGGACCAGTTTACGGCGCAAGCCTTGCTTCCATGAAATGTCCAACATATTGTGCAGTTTTACGGCACCTCGTTCCGGAAGGTCGAAGCGGCAATCAGCTTCCTCTGTCTGGATGGGGTGTTTT
The DNA here is from genome assembly GCF_000024685.1 of Paenibacillus sp. Y412MC10. NCBI lineage: Bacteria > Bacillati > Bacillota > Bacilli > Caryophanales > Paenibacillaceae > Paenibacillus > Paenibacillus sp. Y412MC10. The sequence goes on along the minus strand of NC_013406.1, from coordinate 6,335,274 downwards.
TTTGCGTATTATTGCGTATTGGAAATCAGCTTCCCCAAGCCGCATGGGAGGCCGATTCTCTGTTTATGTTTACGCTGACAGGGTATAGAGCATAGTAAACGGCGTGAATTGTTAGATTATTCCTGAATGATGAATAGTTCTTCAGCGAACAATGATAAATATCATTGCCATAAATCGGAATGAACATATTTTCAATATATGTTTTACATATGTTCAAGGCTATGATATGATGGTCCCGTCTAAAGGATTAAGCGTTATGATAGCGCTTTTACAAGATTGCATAAAACAATATAAGGAGTGTTTTAACCAGATGAATATAGCAGGAATGATCGACCACACGCTGTTGAAGGCGGATGCAACCCAGGCCGAGATCACGAAAATTACGGATGAGGCCAAAAAGTACGGATTTGCTTCGGTTTGCGTGAACCCGACTTGGGTATCCTACTGTGCTGAGCAGCTTGCGGGCACGAGCGTCAAAGTATGCACCGTTATCGGCTTCCCGCTGGGAGCTAACACGACGGCCGTAAAAGCTTTTGAAGCGAAGGATGCCATCGCTAACGGGGCTACGGAGGTTGATATGGTCATCAACATCGGGGCGCTGAAAGACCGGAACGATGAGCTGGTGCAGCAAGATATTCAGGCTGTCGTGGATGCAGCCAAGGGCAAAGCCCTGGTCAAGGTCATCATTGAGACAAGCCTTCTGACAGAAGAAGAAAAGGTGCGTGCGTGCCAGCTGTCCGTGAAAGCCGGAGCCGATTTTGTCAAAACCTCCACAGGATTCTCCACGGGCGGAGCTACTCCGGAGGATGTCGCCTTGATGCGCAAGACGGTCGGTGAGAACACGGGCGTTAAGGCTTCCGGCGGCGTGCGCAGCAAGGAAGACATGGATCGCATGATTGAAGCGGGCGCAACGCGTATCGGAGCCAGCTCCGGCGTGAAAATTATGGAGGGCGGCCAATCCAGCTCTTCCTACTAAATCGTTTATTGGAGTATAAGGTTTTCAATGATTCGGTAGCCATGCCATCTATCAAAAAAATTCACCTATGGGGGAACATCGACGATGAAATTTCTAATCGCCATACTAGGTTTGCTGGTCGTATTCGGTCTTGCGTTCCTTATCAGCAATGATAAGCGCAACATTCGTTATCGCCCGCTGGTCGTCATGATTGTGCTGCAGCTGATCCTTGGATTCGTTCTGCTGAACACAAGCATCGGCGAGTATCTTGTTAAAGGGATAGCCAGCACGTTTGAAGCGCTGCTTGGCTATGCCGGAGCCGGAATCGAGTTTGTATTTGGCGGCATTGCCAATGAAGGTGCAGGTCCGTTCTTCTTGAATGTCCTGCTGCCAATCGTGTTTATTTCCGCGTTGATTGGTATACTTCAATATATTAAGGTACTGCCGTTTATCGTAAGATATATCGGCCTCGTCTTGAGTAAAGTCAACGGCATGGGTAAGCTGGAGTCTTACAATGCGGTAGCTTCCGCGATCCTGGGGCAATCCGAGGTGTTTATCTCGGTCAAAAAACAGATCGCCTTAATTCCGAAGCACCGCATGTATACGCTCTGCGCTTCCGCGATGTCCACGGTATCGATGTCGATCGTCGGCGCATACATGACCATGATCGAGCCGCGGTATGTGGTGACCGCGCTTGTATTGAACCTGTTTGGCGGATTTATCATTGCTTCCATCGTCAATCCCTACAAGGTGGAGAAGGAAGAGGATATTTTGGAGGTCCAGGAGGAGGAGAAGCAATCCTTCTTCGAAATGCTGGGCGAATACATCATGGATGGTTTCAAGGTCGCGATTACCGTTGCGGCGATGCTCCTCGGCTTCGTTGCTTTGATCGCAATGATCAACGGCATTTTTGATATGATTTTCGGAATCACCTTCCAGGAGCTGTTAGGTTACATCTTTGCTCCATTCGCTTTTGTGATGGGCGTGCCTTGGAAAGAGGCGGTGGATGCAGGCAGCATCATGGCTACCAAGCTGGTATCGAATGAGTTCGTGGCGATGCTTGATCTGGCCAACTTCACGAATATGTCCGAACGAACCGTAGGTATCGTATCGGTATTCCTGGTGTCCTTCGCCAACTTCTCCTCCATCGGCATCATTGCCGGCGCGGTCAAAGGCCTGAACGAGAAGCAGGGGAACGTGGTGGCCCGCTTCGGCTTAAAGCTGCTGTACGGGGCGACACTGGTAAGCGTGCTGTCGGCCACCATTACCGGACTGTTCCTGTAAGCCTGGCAGGAAACGAACTACTACAAGCGAGCCTTATGGATAGTTTGATTGAAAAACTCATATATGAGGGGGAGCAATGAATATGGAACGTTTTGACCGAATTCACTTGATCGTATTGGACTCCGTGGGAATCGGGGAAGCACCGGATGCGGCTGATTTCGACGATATCGGCTCCGACACGCTGGGGCATATCGCCCGCGAATGCGGCGGGCTGAACATGCCGAACATGGCAGCGCTCGGGCTGTCCAACATCCGGGAGATCGAGGGCGTCCCTGCAACGGATCAACCTCGGGCTTACTATACGAAAATGCAGGAAGCTTCGAATGGCAAAGACACCATGACAGGCCATTGGGAAATCATGGGCTTGTATATCGATACGCCATTTCGCGTATTCCCGGACGGGTTCCCTGACGAGCTGATTCAGCGCATCGAAGAGAAAACCGGACGGAAGGTTATCGGCAACAAGCCGGCCAGCGGAACGGAGATTATCGAAGAGCTTGGCGAAGAGCATGTAAAAACTGGGGCCTTGATCATCTATACCTCTGCCGATTCCGTGCTTCAAATCGCTGCACATGAAGATGTGGTTCCTCTCAAGGAGCTGTACGAAATCTGCGAGTTCTGCCGCGAAATTACGCTGGAAGATCCTTATATGCTCGGCCGGATCATTGCCCGTCCTTTTATTGGCGAGGCAGGGAGCTTCAAGCGTACGGCGAATCGGCATGACTATGCCTTGAAGCCTTTCGGACGTACCACGATGAACGAGATGAAAGATGCTGGTCTTGACGTCATCGCCCTCGGGAAAATCTCCGATATTTATGATGGCGAAGGCATTACGAAGGCTGTCAGAACCGTATCGAATATGGACGGCATGGATAAAATGGTGCAAACCCTGGGTGAATCCTTCAAGGGTCTGAGCTTCCTTAACCTCGTGGATTTCGATGCCGTGTACGGACACCGTCGCGATCCGAAAGGATACGGCCAAGCGTTGGAGGATTACGATCGGCGCCTCCCCGAGGTGTTCGAAAGAATGACGGAGAACGATCTCCTGATCATCACGGCAGACCACGGGAATGATCCTACTTACAAGGGCACGGACCATACGCGAGAATACGTGCCGCTGCTTGTATATTCCCCTCGCTTTGCGGAAGGCAAGGAACTGCCGCTTCGCAAGACCTTTGCCGACATCGGCGCCACGGTTGCCGACAACTTCGGCGTGAAGCTGCCGGAGCACGGAACCAGCTTTTTGAATGACTTGAAATAATCGAACAAGTGGAGGAATGGGACATGAGTACACATATTGGAGCGAAACCGGGAGATATCGCGGAGTCGATTCTTCTGCCAGGCGACCCGCTGCGGGCTAAATTCATTGCCGAGACGTATTTGGAGGACGTGACCTGCTACAACGAAGTGCGGGGGATGCTTGGATTTACGGGAACCTATAAAGGAAAACGCATTTCCGTTCAGGGTTCGGGCATGGGCGTGCCTTCCATCGGGATTTATGTTAATGAACTCATTCGGGAATATGGCGTCAAAAACCTGTTCCGCGTCGGAACCTGCGGCGCGATGCAGGAGCACGTCCAGGTGCGCGACGTCATTCTGGCCCAGGCGGCTTGCTCGGATTCCGGCATGAACCGTCACCACTTCAACGGTTATGACTTCTCCCCGATTGCCAGCTTCCCGCTGCTGCTCGGCGCGTATGAGCGAGGCAAGGAGAAAGGCCTGAAGATGCATGTCGGCAACGTGTTCACGTCCGATGTGTTCTACCGCGAGGACAAATCCGTCGTGGAGAAGCTGATGCAGCACGGCGTGCTCGGCGTGGAAATGGAGACGACGGCGCTCTACACGATCGCGGCACGATTCGGCGTGAATGCCCTGACGATCCTGACCGTTAGCGATCACTTGCTCACAGGGGAAGAGACTTCTTCCGAGGAGCGGCAAACGACGTTTAACGAGATGATGGAAGTCGCGCTGGATACGGCGATTTCATTGTAAAGAAACTGCCCTGAGCGCAGAAGGCGGAATTGTTTTGGAGAAGCGACCCCGTCACCTTTGCCCACGGATTCCAATAATCAAGGAATCTGGGGGCAGCGGCGATCGGAAGAACAGTCCGTATTTGTAGTGATTCCCGTGGAAGGAATACAATCATCGCAAACAGTGAGGAGAATGTACGATGAGAATGGTTGATTTAATTGCGAAGAAACGCGACGGCAAGGAACTGACAACAGAAGAGATCAATTTCTTTATCGACGGATATACCAAGGGAGATATTCCCGACTATCAGGTGAGCGCCATGAACATGGCGATTTATTTCCAGGACATGTCCGACCGGGAGCGGGCGGACTTGACGATGGCGATGGTAAACTCCGGCGAAACGATTGATCTGTCCGCAATTGAGGGAATCAAGGTCGATAAGCATTCCACCGGGGGCGTAGGGGACACGACGACGCTGGTGCTGGCTCCGCTCGTAGCGGCTCTGGATATTCCGGTAGCGAAGATGTCGGGACGCGGCCTAGGCCATACCGGAGGAACGATCGACAAGCTGGAATCCATCGAAGGCTTCCATGTGGAGATCAGCAAAGACGAATTTGTGAACCTTGTGAATCAACATAAAATCGCCGTCATCGGCCAAACCGGGAACCTCACGCCGGCGGACAAAAAACTGTACGCGCTCCGGGATGTGACGGCCACCGTCAATTCCATTCCACTGATTGCAAGCTCGATCATGAGCAAGAAGATTGCCGCCGGCTCGGATGCGATTGTGCTGGACGTTAAAACCGGCGCAGGCGCGTTCATGAAAACGGTGGAGGATGCCAAGGAACTGGCACACGCCATGGTCAGCATCGGCAACAACGTCGGCCGCAAAACGATGGCGGTCATTTCCGATATGAGCCAACCGCTTGGGGCCGCGATCGGCAACTCGCTGGAAGTGCAGGAAGCGATCGATGCGCTTCGCGGCGAGGGTCCGAAGGATCTGGAAGAGCTGTGCCTGGCGCTGGGCAGACAGATGGTGTACCTGGCCCAGAAGGCGGACTCGCTTGAAGATGCCGAAGAGAAGCTAAAAGAGGTGATTCGCAACGGCAAGGCACTGGAGAAGTTCAAGGAATTCATCCAGAACCAGGGCGGAGATCCGTCCGTGGTGGATCATCCGGACCGTCTGCCGAAGGCACAGTATCTCATTGAGCTTCCCGCACAGCAGGACGGCGTTGTCGCCGAGCTGGTAGCGGATGAGATCGGTACGGCAGCGATGCTGCTCGGGGCCGGCCGCGCGACGAAGGAATCCGAAATTGATTTGGCGGTAGGCCTGATGCTGAACAAGAAGGTCGGCGATACCGTGAAGAAGGGCGATTCCCTTGTCACGATCCATGCCAACCGCGAGAACGTGGACGACGTGAAGCAGAAGCTGTATGAAAGCATTCGAATCGCTGATCATGCGGATGCGCCTGTATTGATTTATGACATCGTGACGGAATAAGGCGAACTTCGATCCGAAGCGAGCCATAACCTGAACGCTGGCGCTGTTTGGAATGAGTGCCTCGTACGCTGTCCGGAATGAGTACCTAGCACCTTGTGCGCTGCTCTTCCCCCGTGCCTGCGTGAGATGCAAACCTGCCCTCGAAAGTTATCTGAACGGGGCAGGTTTTTTGGCGGTTATCGTCATAAACGGGGGATGAACCCTCATAGGATGGTAATGGGGAAAACGTAAGGCATTTAACGGGAGAGGGAGATGCGTAGTCCGGCAAGAGCCATCCTGCCATTCAAGGAGGCTTTTGGCCATGACCATCGATCAGTTGATTGCTTTGCTGGCACTTATCGTTATGATCATTGGGCTTGCGGTGAAGAAGGAGTCTTAACCGATGAGTCCGAAAAGGGCTGCTGCTAAGTAGAAATTCTACGGATGCGGCGGTCTTTTTCTTTTTGATAGGTTGATAGGATTCGCTATAAGTCATATACTTAGATTGCAATGTTCTCCATTATTCATCATTCATTGGGAGGAAACCATGCTCTATTTTGCAGCGTTTGTCATATCCATGGTGCTGGTGTTGGTATTGATTCCGCCATTTCGCAAACTTGCGATCAAGATTGATTTTGTGGACAAGCCAAGGCCGGACAGCGAGCGGAAAATACACCGCGAGCCGATACCGCTGACGGCGGGAGTCGCCATATTCATCGGATTTTTCATCACTTATTTTGCGCTTACAGGTACCATCTCAAGGGAAGCTGTAGGTATCTTTATCGGTAGCGCGTTGATTCTTGGGATCGGCCTCGTGGACGATTGGTATAAGTCCCAGGGCAAGGAGCTGGCTTCGCTGCCGAAGCTCATTGTACAGGTCAGCGCAGCCGTCGTTGTATACAGCTACGGCATCGCGTTCGAAGGATTCAACAATCCGTTTACGGGTCACTATATTAACTTGCCGGAATGGCTGCAGCTGATCTTAACGATTCTGTGGATCTTCGGGGTTACGACGGTTATTAACTTCTCGGACGGCATCGATGGTCTGGCAGGAGGGCTATCCGCCATATCCGGAGGTACGCTGTTTGTTGTCGCGATTACGATGGGCCGAGGCGAATCCGCCTTGCTCGCCGTCATACTCGTAGGAGCCGCGCTGGGATATTTAAGGTACAACAAGCCGCCGGCCAGAGTGTTCATGGGGGATGCCGGCGCTACCTTCCTCGGGTTCATCCTTGGGATCATTGCTCTGGACGGCGCGTTTAAGGGTGCAACCCTGGCGTCCTTGTTCGTTCCCATCTTTGCGCTGGGCGTGCCGATCTTCGATAATATCATCGTGGTCATCCGCAGAATGCTTCAATCCAAGCCGATCTATCAGGCCGATGCTTCCCAGGCCCATTATCGTTTGCTGGCAACAGGGCTCAACCAGAAGCAGACGCTGGTATTCCTGTGCCTGCTGAATCTGTGCTTCGGACTGGCTGCGATCATACTCGCCATGAACGGCGGTGCTTGAGGCGTATAAGCCTGGCATAAGCTTTCTTTAGTACGTAATTGAAGTCTCGTCTCCAGATCGATGTTGGTGGCGGGACTTTTTTTTAGAGATAAGAAAGTATAAACTTCAGAGGCTTACCATCCTAATCCCGCAAGAAAAACTTCCTCTAAATGCGGTCTGTCTTCTGAGAAAGTACGTCGATAGACGTTTTTTTTATTACAATGGTAGAAGGATACGAACAGGAGGTCAGCGGGATGAATGACATGACAGGAAAGATCGTCATCGTAACAGGGGCCAACTCCGGCATGGGCCTGGCAACGACGTCGGAGCTGGCAAAAAGCGGAGCGCACGTGATTATGGCCTGCCGTAGTCAAGCCAGGGGCGAAGCGGCTCTTCGGCAGGCGCAGCAGGAGAGCGGCAGCTCGAACATTGAGCTGATGTCGCTGGATTTGGGGTCTTTTGACAGCATTAGGGCATTTGCTTCCGAATATAAGGCCAAATACGAGCAGCTTGACGTTCTGGTGAATAACGCCGGCGTGGTCACCATTCAGCGGGAACTGACGAAGGACGGATTCGAAGCGATGATCGGAGTCAACCATCTGGGGCATTTTTTGCTAACGAACGAGTTGCTGGAGCCCCTTCAGCGTGCCCGGCAGGGGAGGGTCGTAAACGTTTCCTCCGGAGCGCACAAGGTGGGCAGCATCCACTTCGATGATCCAAATCTTGGGAAGGGATTCAATGTGGCCAAGGGTTACGCGCAGTCCAAACTGGCTAACATCTTATTCACCAAAGAGCTGGCCCGCAGGCTGCAGCCGACAAGGATAACGGTTAATGCGCTTCATCCCGGCGCCGTTAGCACCAGCATCGGCGTGAACCGGGATACAGGCTTCGGCAAAGCCGTCCACAAGCTGCTTCGTCCGTTCTTCTTAACCCCGCTCGAAGGAGCCCGGACAGCGATTTATTTGGCGTCAAGCCCTGAAGTGGAGCATGTAACAGGGGAATATTACGTCAAATGCAAACCGGCCAAAACGACCGAGAAGGCAAGGGATCCGAAGCTGGCTGCGCGCCTGTGGGAATGGAGCGAACAACAGGTCGGCTGGGCATCGGGCAAGGAGTGATGAACCCACGGTTGTTTACAAGAAGTCCAGGTTTCGCGAGGGGCTGAAGCGAACGATCCGATGGGGCAGAACGGGCATCCATGAACGATGAAACCCGTCGGCCCATCAATAAGGTGACGTCTATCCGTACATAAGGGTCCAAGGCTGGCAAACAAATAAACGGGATATCCTCCAGATCGACCGGACCTGGGATATCCCGTTTAACATTTCACGATGGGTGCCATAGTTCGCACATAAGCACACGTTATGTTATTTCGTTGTTTTCATATCGATCGCGCTGCGCACAAACCCGCTGGTACCGTCAAGAAGCTTGGAGGCTTCCGCGGCACTGACGTTGGCAAGCAGCATCACGATCGCGGTTTTGACATGGGCGCCGGCTTCATGGTAGGCCTTCTCCACGGCCTCCTCCGATGCTCCCGTTGCCAGGGTAATGATGCGCTTGGCGCGATGGACCAGCTTATTGTTCGACGGGTTGAGGTCAACCATCAGGTTTTTGTACACCTTGCCGATCCGAATCATGGCGGTGGTCGTCAGCATGTTCAGAATCAGCTTCTGAGAGGTGCCGGCCTTCATGCGCGTGGAGCCCATGATGACCTCAGGGCCTACGACGGCCTCGATCACGAATTCGGCATACTGATGCATCGGCGATTCGTAATTGTTGCACAGACCGATAACAACGGCCCCTCTTTCCTTGGCGCGTCTCATGGCGCCAAGGACATACGGCGTGCGTCCGCTTGCAGCGATGCCAAGAACGACGTCCTTCTCGTTGATACCGTTTTCATTGATATCCTGCTCGCCAAGCTCTTCGCTATCCTCAGCGCCTTCGATGGCCTCTTTGACGGCCTTGAAGCCGCCGGCAATCAACCCCTGCACCATGGACGGGTCCGTTCCATAGGTAGGCGGGCACTCGGATGCGTCCAGAATCCCGATGCGACCGCTGGTCCCCGCACCGATGTAAAACAATCTGCCGCCCTTCTGGAAAGCTTCGACGACGTGATCGGCTGCCCTGGCTATCAGAGGAATGAGTTCGCGAATCGCATCGGTGATCAGGCTATCCTCATTGTTGATGAGGATCATGATTTGTTCCGAGCTCAACTGATCAATGTTCTGGGTATTTTCATGAGGCTGTTCGGTTGTCAATTGACTTAGAATATTCGTCATGAGACAGGTCTCCTTTTTTGCCTTGGAATATGGACGGGCACTGATGTGTGGAAGCTACAGCAAGTCAGAGACGCCGTCAGTAAATAGCTTGCAGGCCAACAGGGCCCCGCCCTGCGCGGGCGTTCGCTCACGGTTTCCTTCAGGGAAACGGAGCAGGGGGTAACGTGTAAGCATAAGGCTGGTGTACGTCTCCCGGAACCATCGTGAATGCTTGAAAATCGAGCCGATTCCCACAAGCTCGCTCTCGGCGAATTCGGCGTTCTGTCGAATGAGCGCGCAAGTGGTATCGGCCAGCTCTTCGGCCTGCTGCCTGATAATGCGTAGTGCCGTTTCATCGCCGGCGTCGGCTGCCTCGATGCAGCAGCGGGCGAAGGAGGCGATATCCTGTTTCGTTATAGCGGGCTGGTAAATGTAAGATTTGAGGTCGGTAATATGCCGGATCGGGTAGGATGCAACGATCAGGCTGCTCATGAGGGTGGGGGGCGTTATGCCTTCATGGCTCTTGATCACGGATTTCAGAGTCTGAAGTCCGATCTGATAACCGCTGCCTTCATCTCCGAGAAGATGTCCCCAACCACCGACGCGGTGGATGTCTCCCGATTGGGTGATGCCGTAGGTATTGGAGCCTGTTCCTGAGATTGCGAGTATTCCATGCTGACGCCCCAGTACCGCCATCAATGAAATTTCGGCTTCCGAACGCATGTAAATACGCAGCGAGAGCTGCCGCTGCCGGAAGTAGGAATGCAGGTGAGATTGTACACGTTGCCGCTCCTCAACCGAACTTATACCTGACATACCAAGACATATTGATGTTAATAAAAACGACTTATTAAAAAGGGGGGACAGGAGCTCATCCAACACGGTTCGGAGTTCCTCCATCGCTTTATCGAATGTTACAATGTAAGGATTGGTGGAACCTCCGGTAAAACGGGACAACACTTCTCCAGCGTTATTGATAGCGGTTGCTTCGGTCTTTGTACCGCCGCCATCGACACCGATAAAAATTTCCATATTGAACCACTTCGCTTTCTATATCCAGTATAGGAGAAAAACCAGGTGTTGTAAAATAAAATTTTAAATAATGAATTATGTATTGAAATATAATTTCATACAATTTATAATAAACTCAATCCACTGATAGTGAAAGCGATACCAGTCATGCTTTCATTCAAGATGTGTAAAGTAATATTACATAGTAGTGACCATCAGAGGATGATTTGAAAAGGGGGGCAAGAAATGAACGGCGGATTGGTTCGATTGCGCGAGGTGTATGATTCATTAAATCCGTCCGAGCGCAAGGTTGCAGCCTTCATTTTGCAGGAGCCGGCAGAGATGATACAAATGTCGGTGGCGGATCTTGCTGTCCGAAGCGGCTCCAGTCAGGCAGCGATTGTGCGCCTGTGCAAAACGATGGGATTCAAAGGCTATCAGGATCTGAAGCTGAAGGTAGCCGGAGACTTGCAGGAGCCATTAGCCACCGGATATCAGGATATCCGGCCCAATGACAGTATTTCTGCAATTATACAGAACGTCTCGAACAATAACATTCAATCGATTCGGGATACGATGAAGATTATGGAGGAAGGGATGGTGGAAGAGGCCGTTCTGGCCCTCGATCAGTCGAAGCGCATTTTCATGTTTGGGGTAGGGGCTTCCAATCTGATCGGGATGGATGCCCAACAGAAATTTTTGCGGATCAATAAGGTATGCATATCTTTTCCGGACCCTCATGTTCAGCTCACCTCGGCGGTGCTGCTGACTCCGGATGATGCGGCCGTATGCATTTCCTATTCCGGTGAAACGGACGAGGTGATCCGCGCAGCAGCCATTGCCAAGGAGAAGGGATGCAAGACGATTGGCATTACCAAGTATGGCGATTCTACCTTGAGCCGATCGGTCGACATCCCTTTGTACACCTCCTCGACGGAGAACGAGATTCGCAGTGGCGCGATGTCCTCTCGTATTACGCAGCTTAATCTTATCGATATTTTATATCTTGGCGTCGCCAGCCGGAATTACGAGAATTCAGTGAAATACCTGGATGAAAGCCGGCGAGCGATCAAGCGGTTGTAGTTCATAGCGAAACCACAAATATATAAATGATAAGGGGAGTAGTACATGAAGAAAAAAGGTTGGCTTACATTGTTGGCTTCTTTGATGCTCGTGTTTACCGCGGCCTGCGGCGGTTCCGGCGGAGCGAAGGCACCGGAAGGCGGAAGCGGGACGGCTTCGGAAGGAAACGGCGAAGCTGCGCCGAAGCAGGACACGGTCGTTGTCTGGACTTATCCGGTACATGGTAAATACGAAGATGAATTGAAAGAGCATGTGGCGGATTTGAAGGAGAAATATCCGCATATTACCGTACAAACCGAAGTGCTCTCCTGGGCGGAAGGCCCGAAGAAGTTCGACGTCGCCTTGAATGCCGGCAACCCGCCTGACCTATACTTCCACGCGGTGGATGGAGCTTATGTGGATACGGGCCTGGCACTGGAACTGACCCCTTATATTACGGATGAAATCAAGAACGACTACCTGCCGGGAACGCTTGAGCTGGGCCAAATCCAGGGCAAGCAGTATGGTCTCCCGCTGTACCAATCCCTCTGGGCTTGGGGCGGCAACAAGAAGATTCTCGAAGAAGCAGGCATCGACTGGAAGGCTATTCAAGAGAACGGCTGGACTTGGACCGAGTTCAAGGCTGCTGCCGAGAAGCTGACCAAGAAACTTCCGAACGGCAATACGCAGTATGCGCTGGTGACGGACGGTACTTCCCTGGACTTCATGGAAATGCTGACGCGCAGCAACGGCATGCCTGACGTTCTGAACGACAAAGGCGAATTCCAATGGAATGACGAGCGGATCCTGGATACGATGACGTTCGTGTCCGATCTTATGAAAGCCGGACATCTGCCTGCCGAGACTGCCGCGATTACGCCGGCGAAACGGATGGACCTGTTCTATGCCGAGGAAGCCGCGATCGTGTCCAAGGCGATCCCTTACTATGACGTGATGCTGCAGAACCGCGCGAAGGATATTGACAGCGGTACGGTCCAAGGCGCGAAAATCGACTTCGTCCTGCTGCCGGTTCCGCATAATGACGGGGCTGAGCGCAAGACCTCCATGTTTGGCGAAGGCTACGTAGCATTCAAACAGAAGAAGGATAAAGGCGAAGAGCATGCAAAGAACACGTTCCTGATCATGGAAGGACTGAGCGGCGCGAAAGCCGGTAATTCCGCGAATGAACTGGTGCTGCCTTTCGTTCGTAAATCCCAAGCGGAGTTTTATGAAGGCAAAGGGCTCGGTACGGAATCTACTATTAAAGCAGCGGAAATTTTCGCGAACTTCAAGGAAATTCCGGTGACTTTGAATCTCGATGCGGATGCTTCGGGCAACCAGAAGAAATTCAAGGAGCAAGTGGTGAAGCCGAACATTCAAGCGCTGTTCTCGGGCGAGAAGACGCCGGAGCAGATCGCACAAGACTTCAAGGACAAAGGCAAACAAATTTTAGGACAGTAATTGAAGTTATAAGGGGGTGTCCCGTTGTCCTTAGCAGGAACGATCGGGGCACTCCCTTTTTAAACCAATTGCTCCAGGCTCAATAAGGCTTCATGAAAATACTTCACCTGTGCGCAAAGGAGGAAATCAAATGCAGACTGCCCCGGCGCAAGCCCGGCCATCACGTCCCCCCATGAAGGGGTACATACGAGAATATGGATGGGCGTATTTATTCATTCTGGCTCCCGTACTGTTGTTTTTGATATTCACGCTCTACCCTGTCGCCTCCGCTTTTCTGATGAGTTTTCAGGAATACAGCGTGATGGGCTCCGAATGGATTGGAGCAGACAACTACACACGGATGGTACAGGATGAAGTGTTCTGGAAATCCATGAGGAATACGGTCATCTTCACGATCGGTACCGTTCCGGTCAACATTGTCATTACGTATGCATTATCCTTTTTTATTTTTCAGATGAAAAATAAATGGCAGACCTTCTTCAAGGCTACGATGTATTTGCCGGCCGTTGCCTCCGGGGTCACCATTTCGGTGGTATGGCTCGCGATCTACGATCCGACCCAAGCCGGGCTGCTGAACCGTTTCATCGGTTTGTTCGGATTCGATCCGGTCATATGGCTCGGCAAATCGAACACGGCGCTCTTTTCGCTCATTCTGATGAACTGGCTCGGTTCGCATGGCGCGGGCATTATTCTCTATTTGGCCGCCATGGGCGGGATTCCGAAATCGCTCTATGAAGCCGCGGACATCGACCATGCCAGCGGTTGGTCCAAATTCTGGCGCATTACGTGGCCGCTGATGAAACCAACCACCCTGTACCTGCTGGTGACGGGCGTCATTACGTCTTTCCAGGTGTTTATCTCGGTGTACCTGATGACGCAGGGCGGACCGAACTTCGCGACGACAACCATCGCCTATCTGATTTACAGCACGGCGTTCAATTTCTATGAATTCGGACTTGCGGCGGCGCAATCTTTTGTCCTGGCTGCCTTGATTATTGTCATTTCCATCATTCAATTCAAATACTTCTCGTCCGACGTGGAGTACTAAGGCCTATTTTTGAAGCTAAGGGGGTGCACCTATGAAATCAAGATCAAAAGTGATCATGCTGATTGTGGCCTCGGTCATCCTGGTGGTATGGAGCGTTCTGACGATCATTCCGATGTACTGGATGCTGATCGGCTCTGTACAGGACACCAAGTCAGCGGCATCGTTTATCCCGAAAATGATACCGGAGGTATTCTCCGTAGCCCCGTACGAGCGTTTTTTTGGCAAAACCGACGTCATGAGGTGGCTCTTTAACTCCTTATTGATCTCATCCATCCTAACGGTGACCAACGTATTCCTGGCTTCGCTCGCAGGGTATGCTTTTGCGAAGCTGAAGTTTCCGGGGAACAAAGCGGTATTCTGGATTTTGCTCAGCACGATGATGATCCCGGCGCAGGTGACGCTGATTCCGCTTTACATTTTGATGATCGACGTATTTGATCTCGGGAATACATACACGGCGATTCTTCTTCCCGGAATCGTAAGCGTGGGCAACATTTTCTTGATGAAGCAGTACATGTCATCGCTGCCTACCTCTTTGATACATGCGGCGCGCATCGACGCTTGCGGCGAATTCGGCATCTTCTGGAAGGTCATTCTTCCGATGGCGAAGCCGGGTCTTGCCGTGCTTGCGATATTCACGTTCGTTGCATCATGGAATGATTTCTTCTGGCCCTTCCTCGTGACCAACTCGACGGAAATGAGGACGATTCAGGTCGGTCTTGCTTCCTTTGTCTATGCGGACACGACCGATTTCGGCGCACTTATGGCTGGAGCAACCGTCGCGGCACTGCCGATGATGATCCTGTTCTTCTCGCTTCAGCGCTATTTCCTGCAAGGCATCACCATTGGAGCCGTTAAAGGCTAGAAGGAGGCAAAGTTATGGCACGCGTAGAATTCCGAAATATACGAAAAGAATTTGTAGACGACAACAAAGGGACGTTTACCGCTGTAGCGGGGTCGGACTTTGTGATCAATGATAAAGAGTTCGTGGTATTCGTCGGTCCGTCCGGCTGCGGCAAAACCACCTCGCTGCGCATGATTGCGGGGCTTGAACGTCAAACGTCCGGCGACATCATCATCGGCGACCGGGTGGTCAACAATCTGCATCCGAAAGACCGCGACATCGCCATGGTGTTCCAGGATTATGCGCTGTATCCGCATATGACGATCCGCGAGAACCTCTCCTTCGGTTTGAAGAACCTGAAGAAGCCCAAGGCTTACATCGAGCAAAAGGTATCGCAGGCAGCCTCCATACTCGGCCTGGAGTCGATGATCGACCGGAAGCCGCGCGAGCTGTCCGGCGGACAGCGTCAGCGTGTTGCGGTAGGGCGGGCGATCGTGCGCGACCCGCAGGTGTTCCTGTTTGACGAGCCGCTGTCGAACCTGGATGCGAAACTTCGCGTGCAAATGCGGGTAGAGCTGTCCGAGCTGCACAAGCGCCTGGAAGCTACCATCGTATACGTCACGCATGATCAGGTTGAAGCGATGACCCTCGGTGAGCGTATCGTTGTAATGAATAACGGCATTATCCAGCAGATCGCCTCACCGACCGAGCTGTATGCGAATCCGCAGAATATGTTCGTAGCCGGCTTTATCGGATCCCCGCCAATGAACTTCATCGACGTGCAGAAGGAAGGAAATGTTCTCCGGATGGAAGGCGGGACATTCACCATTCCGGATTCGATGGCAGGTGCCCTAAGCAAATACGACAACAGGCATCTGATTCTGGGGATTCGCCCCGAGCATATTACCGGCGAGGATATGCCAGGCACAACCAATCTGGATTACAAATATTCCACCAAGGTTCAGGTCGTTGAACATCTCGGCTCGGAGAATCTGGTGTACTTCCGCGTAGGCAACCGGACCGTGACCGCGAAGGTTCATCCGGAAACGACGGGTTATCCGGGCATGGACAAAACCTTCATTTTCAATTTCGATAAAGTGCATTTCTTCGATCCTGAGACGGAGCAGCGTATCGATTGGTAAACAACGACGAAGAGGAGAGGAAAGCTATGCGCAAGCTGAATGATGTGTTAAAGAAGACCGGGGTTGAGATTTACCGTGAGATTACGGCGGTGGCCTTGTACAGCATGATTACCTCACTGGTGCTCGTGACGGTGGTCATGTTCGTTCCGCTGTGGGCAGCGCTGGTGCTGCTGCCGGTTCTGTATATGCCGCTCTTCTATGGTGTTTGTTATGCCTATCACCGCAAGACGGAGCGGGGCAGGTCCAGACTGAAGGACGTGTTTCAAGGTGCGCTGAAAGGGCTTGGCCCCGCCGTCGTGATGGGTTTCTTCTTCGTCGTGATGACATTGATCCTATGGTCCACCTGGTGGTATTACGGGGGAAAAGAAGGGATCGGCTATCTTGCGATCGGCGTGTTCCAAACCTATTTTGTCATCATGGCGCTCATCTCCCAATTCTACACCTTTCAGCTTGTCCTTCAGGAAGGGATGGGGATCTTCAAGGCCATGGCGCACAGCGTCAAGCTGTTCTTGAAGTTTCCGGCCTATACGCTGGGCGCGTGCTTCCAAGCCTTCTGCGTCGCCATTCCGCTGCTCGTCACGGTTGTTGGCTTTGGATTCTTATTTAACGGCATGTGGGCCATATACCAGCATAAGGTTACGTATAATGTACTGAATCCGGAAGAGGCCAAGCCGGCGGAAGACGGTGTGGTAGCCTCCGAAGCGAGAGGTGTGAGCATATGATAAAAGTCAATGTGCGAAGCGGCATTGATGTGCTGCCGGGCATCAAGCACGAGAAAATCACGGGTCGTCGCCTTGGCGTCATTACGAATCCGACGGGGCTCACGTCGGATTTTCGTTCATCTATCGAGGTGGTTGCAGGCTTGCCAGAGTCGGAACTGACGGCTTTGTTCGCCTGTGAGCACGGGCTGCGCGGCCAGCTGCAGGCAGGCAAGCACGTGGATGACGAAGTGGATCCGGTATTCGGCGTGCCGGTGTACAGTCTGTACGGTTCGCGGCGCAAGCCGGATGCTGACATGCTGAAGAACGTGGACACGGTCATCTTCGACATTCAAGATCTTGGCGTGCGCTTTTATACGTATATGACGACGCTGCTGTATGTTATGGAGGCATGCGCCGAACATGGCAAGAGCCTGCTTGTCCTGGATCGACCGAATCCGCTGGGCGGCGAGCGCTGCGAAGGAGGTTTCCTTAAGCCGGGATATGAATCCATGGTGGGCGGATGGCACATTCCGATTAACACCGGGATGACCATCGGCGAATTTGCGCGCATGGCCAATGACATGCGGGGAACCGGCTGCGATCTGGATGTCATTAGGCTGGAAGGCTGGACGCGCGGCATGGAATATACCGACACGGGCTTGCCGTGGGTGCTGCCTTCGCCGAACATTCCCACGATGGATACGGTGCGGCTGTACAGCGGGACCTGTTTCTTCGAAGGGACCAATCTTTCGGAAGGTCGGGGGACGACCCGGCCGTTTGAATGGATCGGCGCTCCATGGGTCAACGGGGAGGAGCTGGCCCAGGCGTTCAACGCATACGGACTGCCCGGCGTCCATGCCCATTCCATGTACATGACCCCTACCTTCTCGAAGCATCAGGGCGAAGGCTGCGGCGGGGTCATGCTGTTTGTGACCCATCCGGCAGAAGTAGAGGCTGTGCGCACAGGGCTTGTGCTCCTGCATCTTGTCAGCCGGATGTACCCGGATCAGTTCCAGTGGCTTAGCCCGCCGGAAGGGCGAAGCCGGTACTTCATTGATTTGCTGACGGGAAGCGAGGATGTCCGCCGGCACATCCACGAAGAAGCCGGACTCCAGCGTCTGGTTGCGGAGTGGGGCAAGGACGCGGAGCAGTGGAGAACGATGCGGGCTCCGTATCTGCTGTACGGGGAGGCGTAAAATATGATGTTCTCGCCATGGAAGGAGGGCAGGCCGGCCATTGTGGTCGGCCTGATGTCCGGTACTTCGCTGGACGGCATTGATGCGGCCATCGTCCGCATACAGGGAAGCGGTTTCGAGGCATCGGTTGAGCTGCTGCATTACTATAGCAAGCCTTACGAACCGGAGCTCCGTCAGCGGCTGCGCGATTTGTGCAGTGAGGAGAATTCGAACAGCGCTGCTGTCTGCAGCATGAATGCATACTTGGGGTATCAGTTTGGAGCCGCAGTCCTGGAAGCGGTTGCCGATGCCGGCATGCGAATCGATGAGGTGGATTTGGTAAGCTCTCATGGACAGACGATTTGGCATCAGCCCGTACCCGAACAAGGGGATCCCTATGCTGTCGCTTCGACTCTACAGATTGGCGATATTTCCGTTATCGCCAAGCACACCGGCAAACTTACGGTAGGAGACTTCCGGCCCGCGGATATGGCGGTTGGGGGCCAAGGGGCGCCGTTTGCGCCTTACGGAGACTTGATCCTGTTTCGGCATCCGGAGCGGGGGAGGCTGCTGCAGAACATCGGCGGGATCGGTAATTGTACGGCGCTGCCCGCAGGGGCGGATCCTTCGGATGTGATGGCCTTTGATACCGGACCCGGCAATATGATCATGGATGCGGTGGCCCATATGCTGACCGAAGGGCGATTATCCTATGATGAGGGCGGCACATGGGCTGCTCGGGGGAACCCGGATCAGGTCTTATTAAGGGAGATGATGGCGCATCCCTATTTTCAAGCAGAGCCGCCGAAATCAACGGGCAGGGAGCTGTTCGGTCACAACTATGCGGTTTCTTTTCTGGAGCAAGCCAGGCTCAGGCGCCTCTCGGATGAGGACGTGATGGCCACCGCCACGGCGTTTACGGCGCATTCCATTGCCGATAGCTATGTGAACTATGTGTTTCCTCACCACAGAATGGATGAGGTGATCGTAACTGGTGGAGGGGCTCATAACAAGACGCTGCTCTCGATGTTAGGGGAGCTGCTGCCGGAGCAGAAGGTCATGACCTCCAAGGCACTGGGCTTCGATGACGATGCCAAGGAAGCCGTGATTTTTGCGCTGCTGGGCAATGATTTCATGCTCGGCGTTCCTAACCATTTGCCAGCGGCAACCGGTGCTCGCAGGCCGACCGTTATGGGAAAGCTGGCGCTGCCATAGACCATTCACTAAAGCCAGCAAACGGAAGTAACAGGCGTTGGCACATAGATAATGTTAGGCAGCGATTTGGCGGTAAGTAAAGGGATTATCTTAGTAGTCAAACCCGTAAAGGGGAGGGGGAGAAACAACATGCTGGAATCTGTCATTCGCGAGCAGCTGGCCGCCGTGGTTGGCGGGAAGTGGTTCAAGGATGATCCGGAAAGTCTCGTCTCATACAGTTATGATGCTACGCCGCTGTATCAAGCGATGCCGGACGGAGTTATCTTTCCTGGAAGCACGCAGGAGGTCTCCGACATCGTCAAAATTTGCTCGAAGCACCGGATACCCGTTATTACGCGGGGAGCGGGCAGCAATCTGTGCGGCGGCACCATCCCGCTTCAGGGCGGTCTGATCGTGGTTATGACCCGTATGAACAAGCTGCTGGAGATCGATGCGGATAATCTAACCGCGACCTTCCAGACGGGTCTGAATACAAAGCAGTTTCATCTGGCGGTCGAGCGGACGGGGCTGTTCTATCCTCCGGATCCGAGCAGCATGATCATCTGCACGATGGGCGGCAATATTGCCTTGGGAGCCGGCGGGCTGCGCGGATTGAAGTATGGAACGACCAAGGATTACGTACTCGGCCTGGAGGCCGTATTGCCGGACGGCAGTATCCTGCGCACGGGCGGCAAGCTGGTGAAGGATGCCGCCGGGTATGATTTGACCCGATTATTGGTGGGATCGGGCGGAACGTTAGCCATACTGACGGAAGCCACGGTGAAGTTAATTCCGAAGCCTTCATACAGAAAGGCCATGGTCGCTGTATATGATGACCTTCAAGCGGCGGCTCGAACGGTATCCAACATTATAGCCAATCATATATTCCCGTGCACCTTGGAGTTCATGGATCAGCCGACTCTTCAGGTGGTTGAGGATTTTGCCAAAATCGGGCTCCCGGTTCACGCCAAAGCGATGCTGGCGATCGAGCAGGACGGCAGCGTGGAGGATGTGGAGCGGGATCTGAAGAAGCTGGAGGAGATATGTCTTGCTTCCGGCGCGGTGCAGCTGAATATCGCCAAGACCCCGGAAGAAGGGGCGAAGGTGATGGAGGCGAGACGGAGCGCGCTCGCTGCGCTGTCCCGTCTGCGGCCGACCACGATCTTGGAGGACGCAACGGTTCCGCGTTCGAAGATTGCGGACATGGTGCTTGAAGTTCAGCGCATTGCCCAGAAATACGATGTGCAGATCTGCACGTTTGGCCATGCCGGGGACGGCAATCTGCATCCGACCGCGATGACGGATGCCCGCGACCCGGAAGAGATTCATCGCGTGGAAGAGGCATTCGCCGAAATCTTTGAGGCGGCGATTGCCATGGGCGGCACGATTACCGGCGAGCATGGCGTCGGTATCGTGAAGGCGCCTTACCTGGAATGGAAGGTGGGGGAAGCCGGCATCCGGATGATGAAATCCATCAAGGATGCAATCGACCCGCACCAGATCATGAATCCGGGCAAGCTGTTTGCGGAAACCCGAAAGCGCATCGTATTCCAGGAGCGGACGGAGCAAGCTGGGCGGGACTCAGCCTCGGATCAGGATCAGGATCAGGATCGGAAGATCGAAACATCGTGAGAGGAGGCGATCGCGCATGAATTCAACCCATGAGAAGCTTGCACAATCGCTGAAGCTGACGCTGGACGAGGATCAATTGACGAACTGTATGCGCTGCGGGTTCTGTCAGACCGCATGTCCGACATTCATCGAAACCGGGCTCGAGGCTGCCTCCCCACGCGGGCGGATCGCCCTCATGAAAGCGGTTGTTGATGGTTTGATGGAACCGGATGAGAGCTTTCGGAGCCAAATGGATCTCTGTCTGGGGTGCAGGGCATGCGAGCCGGCATGTCCGTCCGACGTGAAATACGGCCAATTGATCGAGCAGACCCGGGCGGCCATTGCGGCGGAGAAGCCTTATTCGCTGCCGGTACGAGTCGTCCGCAAGACGTTCCTGCAAGGGATTTTCCCGCATCGCGGAAGACTGAAGCTGATCGGCAAGACGCTTTCGTTCTATCAGAAATCCGGGCTGCAGAAGTTTGCGCGCAACTCCGGGGCCATGAAGCTGCTTCCCGACCATCTTCAGCAGCTGGAAAAGGCGCTGCCTGACGTAACGGGCGATGGTCTGGAAGAACTGTGGGGCAAGGCCGGCTTACCCTACCGCCGCGAGACGACAGGGAGCGGTTCCAAGCTTATGGTGATCCCCGCGTCCGGGGCCAAGGTCGGCCGGGTCGGCATGTTCCGGGGCTGCATTATGGATGTCATGTTTGCTTCTACGAACGTGAACACCGTGCGGCTGCTGCGCCAGGCCGGGTTCGAGATTGTCATTCCGGAGGAGCAGGTATGCTGCGGTGCGCTGCATGCCCATGCCGGTGAAATGGACGATGCCAAACAGCTGGCCGGCCAGAATATATGGGCTTTTGGGGAAGCGAACGTGGATTACATTGCAAGCAATGCGGGGGGCTGCGGCGCCCTGCTGAAGGAATACGATCATCTGATGCATGCCGAACAGGATGAGCGGCTTCAGCAAGCGGCCGTTCGTTTCGCAGAACAGGTAAAGGACATCTCGGAGCTGCTGAGCAGCCCGGGACGGCCGCTTACGCCGATTCAAGCGGAAAGCGCGAATAAGACCGTCAAGGTCACCTACCAGGATTCTTGCCATCTGCGCAACGTCATGCGGGTGCAAGGAGAGCCTCGCCAGCTGATGCAGCAGCTTCCGGGCGTAGACATGTGCGAGCTTCAGGGGGCAGAGGTATGCTGCGGGTCTGCAGGCATTTACAATCTGACCCAGACGGAAATGTCGACAACGCTGCTCGATCATAAGATGGAGCATGTGGAGGCAACAGGGGCCGAGGTCATCGTGACCTCGAATCCGGGCTGCCTGCTGCAGATGAAGTGGGGCATCGAGCGTGCCGGGAAACAACGCGGCATCGAGGCCGTTCATCTTGCCGATTTTCTGGCAGGGCAGGTATGGATTGAGGATAAGGGCGAGTAACGAATCGGGGCATTTCCATGGTCAACATGATCAGGGAAATGCCCTTTTCTGGTTCAACTCCTTATTATGGCCGCAGTTCCTATTCCAATCCAACGATCTCTTGCATGGTTCTTTCGTACAGTTCGCGTAGCATCAAGAGGCTATCTGAGACATGCCTAGCGGAAGAGGATCGGCGGTAATCGTTATAGATCAACGAACCGGTTTACATCGTTCCCAATCAAAGGTATGGTAGACCCACAGGGAGGATTCCTTATCACATTTGATACAAATACATATTGCAACATGCCATGAAATGCGATTCATCGAGGAGGAGAGCGATAACATGAAAGAGAGTTTTGATCCGTCACTCATCGAGCGATTGGAAAGTCCGGAAAGGAAAAAAGAGCTGCCGGCTTCTTCGCTGCTTAAGATGCTTCAGGTGAATGGCGAGGTGGATGTGCTGGATATCGGGGCGGGCACCGGCTATTTTTCCATACCGGCAGCCTCATTAACGACAGGCACCGTTTACGCGCTGGATACCGAGCCAGCCATGCTCGACATGATGCGCGGGCGTGCACAGGAACAAGGAATCACGAATGTGAAGGTCATGGAAGGCGTGTTGGAACAGCTTCCTTTCCAGGATGAAACCGTGGATCGAGTCATCGCCTCCTTGATCCTTCACATCACCGACCAGCTGGAGGAGTCGATCTCCCAAATCGCAAGAGTGTTACGGCCAGGCGGGCGCTGCTTGTGTCTGGAATGGCAGGAAGACCCGTCCGAGAAGCGGGTTCCGAGGCCGAACCGGGTTGACCCGCAGGTGCTAAAGGCTATGTTGGAGCAAGCAGGGCTGCAGGTTGACGGAATCCGGTATCCCACGGATCGTCACTACCTGATCATCGCCAGCAAGTAGTTCATGACGTTGGCAGCTTCTTGCGGGGGTGCTTCCTTAGATCGGCAGCCGAAATGCGCCGTTATCCCTCCCTCATTTTTGGAGTGGATCGGCGCATTTATGGATAGAGCTGGAACATTTTAGAGGGAAGGGCCGTCTAAGGATTGAGGTGACCCATGATGAGAAAATCCAAGGTTATGATCATGCTTAGCTGTTTGCTCTTGCTCGTCAGCCTGTATACGATACAACCATCCGACGTATTTGCTTGCTCATGTGCCGGACCGCCTGAGGTTGCGGAAAGCCTGGAACGGAGCGCAGCGATATTCGCAGGCAAGGTGACTCAGATCGCGGGCCCGCCGCGGAAGCAGGTCATGTCCTCGGCTGATCCGGTTCATGTTACGTTAGAGGTAACGGAAATATGGAAAGGTGAGCTGAACCCCGTAACGGAGCTTACCACGGCCATGTCATCGGCCAGCTGCGGTTATGACCAGTTTGCCGTAGGCAGCGAATATCTGGTGTTCGCGTCCGCGGAGTCGGGCCGGCTGATAACAGGGCTTTGTGACGGAACGAAGCCGCTCACCGCCGCCGGCAAGGAGCTATCCGAGCTAGGGGCCGGATATCCTCCGAAAGCTGCGCCTCCACCGGGCGAAACGGGGTCTGATACGCTTGCTGAGGGAATGCTTCCAAGTGAAGGTGAGGCTGCAGATCAGACATTTATGCAGAGGCCTTTCCTGTGGGGGGCTGTCGTCGTGCTGCTGGCAGCTGGACTATGGCTCTATTTTTGGAGGAAGAAAAAAAGAAATGTAAAGTGAATGTAAAATTTTTGAAAGTCTATTGGCGGTGGTAAACGGCCATGCTATAATTCATGTATTCAAGTAAAGGGGAGTAGCAGTCGCAGCAAAGTCGTCAATTCGTGACACGAACGTGTCTCCGGCTTTGTTGGCAACGAAAGTTGTTTGCGAGACCTTTGCCGATTCGGTAAAGGTGCTTATTCCTACAGCCTATTTCTGGGTAGATACCTTTATCGCCGATTTTCGGGATAAAGGTTTTTTTGTTTTATACGCCTTTGAAACGTAAATCGGATCATCCTATACATGAAGGAGAGATTGCGTTTGGAAATGGGACTGTTGCTCGAATATGGGTGGGTGCTGCTGGTGTTGATTGGACTCGAGGGGATTCTCGCAGCCGATAATGCCCTGGTGATGTCCATCATGGTTAAACATTTGCCGGAGGACAAAAGGAAGAAGGCGTTATTTTACGGATTGGCCGGTGCGTTTGTGTTCCGTTTCGCATCCCTCTTCATTATCTCTTTTCTGGCGGATGTCTGGTACGTACAGGCGATTGGAGCCTTCTACCTGCTGTATATCAGTATCAATCATATGGTGAAGCAGTTCTTTGTAAAGAAGAAGAAACATCTGAAGGAAGCGGAAATGAAGCAAGAAAAATTCTGGGTTACCGTGTTAAAGGTAGAGCTTGCGGATATTGCGTTTGCGGTTGATGCGATTTTGGCTGCCGTAGCCCTTGCCTTGACGCTGCCCGAAACCGGCCTTCCGAATATCGGAGGCATGGACGGCGGACAATTCCTGGTTATCCTGGCAGGCGGAATTATCGGCTTGGTGATCATGCGGTTCGCGGCATCGTATTTCGGCAGGCTGCTCGTAAGAAGGCCCGGCTTGGAAACGGCTGCATTCCTGATCGTGGGATGGGTAGGAATCAAGCTGGCCGTCTATACGCTCGCGCACCCGGATATCGCGGTATTAGAGAAGACGTTTCCCAAGAGCGCCGGCTGGAAGCTCATATTCTGGGGCGTATTGATCCTGATCGCGGTCCTCGGCTGGTTCTTATCCAAGGAGAAGAGCGATATGACCCAGAAGGAACGGAAACAAGTGGAAAGCTAAAGCAACGGCCCCTTTTGATATAATGAACATAGAAAAAGAAAGGAATCGTGATCTCGCGTGTAAAATTATCGTTTCTGCGCAACCTTTAATATATAGATATGAGGAGAAACGATTGTCATTGGATAAATGAAGGTTAAAACTGGATAAAATGCTGCCCGCCCTGATTCTGTTCATGGTCATTGAGAGTCATATGACTTTCTGGGTTACCGCCGAGTTAAAGATGCCTCCGGAGAATGCAAAACGGTTATGCCGCGGCATCCGTACCTGTCCGCATTTGACCGAAAGGCAGAAATTCCTAACGGAAATCATTGAGGTTACCTTGGCTTAAGAGTAGAATAAGATCATGTAGGGCGCTATTAGCTTTTCTTTTTTGGATACAAGACAAGAAAGCAGATACACCTTGTGATTGTGAATCAGCCTTATTGGCCGGGGAGTGAGGAGGACGCAGATGCCTGTCCTGAAGCTCCTTCGGTCAGCTAAGGCTTTTTGATTTGAGTAGGAGATAACAGCCATGAAAAGGAGTGAGCAGGATTGATAATCCTCAAAACACAAGAACAAATCGCCAAGATGAATAAAGCCGGCGATATTCTCGCCGAATGCCATCGTCAGATCGCCAACATGATCAAGCCGGGCGTAACGACGCTGGAGATTGATCAGTTTGTCGAACGGTTCCTGGCGGAGCGCGGCGCGACGCCGGAGCAGAAGGGGTATCATGGTTATCCGTTTGCGACCTGCGCGTCGGTCAACGACGTGATCTGCCATGGTTTCCCGAGCCATGAGCCGCTGAAGGACGGGGATATCGTTACCATTGATATGGTGGTGAAGTATGATGGCTGGCTCGCCGACTCGGCTTGGTCCTATCCGGTCGGAAACGTCTCCGAGGAAGCGCAGCATCTGCTGGACGTGACGAAGAAAGCTCTGTACCTCGGAATTGAGCAAGCGGTGATCGGCAACCGGATCGGCGATATTTCCCATGCGATTCAATCCTATGCGGAAGCACAGAATTTATCGGTTGTCCGCCACTTTGTGGGGCACGCCATCGGCGAAAATATGCATGAGGAACCGCAGGTTCCGCATTACGGGCCACCCAACCGCGGGACTCGGCTTAAAGAGGGCATGGTCATCACCATCGAACCGATGCTGAACCTGGGAACATATCAATGCAAGATCGATTCGGACGGATGGACCGCCAGAACCGTGGACGGGAAATGGTCCGCGCAGTATGAGCACACGCTCGCCATCACGAAGGATGGCCCGGTGATCCTGACGGAACAATAAGTGGCGACTCCATAGTGTGAGCCTAGACAAAGGACTCCGACGAAGCAGGCGGAATTATTCTGTAGAAGCGAAGCGTTCGCCTTTGCCCCCGGATTCCAATGATTGATATTGTCGTTCAAAGGAATCTGGGGGCAACAGCGATCGGAAGAACAATCCGCAGGCGAAGTGATGCGTGACCATGCAAAATTCAACATCAGCGAATCATGCTGAATTGAATTTGTCTTTAAGGATTATAAAGATAAACTCCAACGAAGCAGGCGGAATTGTTCTGTAGAAACGGTAGTGGTCGCCTTTGCCCCCGAATTCCAACGATAGATATCGTGGTTCAAAGGAAATTTGGGGGCAACAGCGATCGGAAGAATAATCCGCAGGCGGAGTGATGCGTTACCATGCAAAATTCAACATCAACGAATCACGCTAAATTGAATTTGTCTTAAAGGGTTGTAAAGATAAACTCCAACGAAGCAGGCGGAATTGTTCTGTAGAAACGGAGTGGTCGCCTTTGCCCCCGAATTCCAACGATTGATATCGTGGTTCAAAGGAATCTGGGGCAACAGCGATCAGAGTAACAATCCGCAGGCGAAGTGATGCGTTACCATGAAGGATTCGACATCTACGAATCACGTTAAATTGATTTTGTTTTAAAGGGTTTTAAAGATAAACTCCAACGAAGCAGGCGGAATTGTTCTGTAGAAACGGAGTGGTCGCCTTTGCCCCCGAATTCCAACGATAGATATCGTGGTTCAAAGGAAATTTGGGGGCAACAGCGATCGGAAGAACAATCCGCAGGCGGAGTGATGCGTGATCAAGCAAATTTCGACATCTACGAATAGACGTCAATCCCAGTTTTTCTTTAGAGATCAGGAAGAGAAGGCATCGAAGCTCAATCGACTTGATCTCGCAAGAAAAACAACCGCTAAAGAAGGATTCGACATCTGCGAATAGACGTCAATCCCAGTTTTTCTTATAATAGAGTAATCATTTTACAAGCGAAGGGAACATGGAACATGACGATACGAAAAGCATTAACCGTAGCCGGCTCGGATACAAGCGGCGGCGCTGGCATCCAGGCCGATCTGAAAACCTTTCAGGAATTTGACGTATACGGAATGACCGCACTGACCACGATTGTCTGCATGGAACCAAAAACATGGGATCACCAGGTTTTCCCGGTAGCTTTGGATATCGTTGAAACGCAGCTGAAAACCGTGCTCGAGGGCATCGGCATCGATGCCATGAAGACCGGCATGCTTGGATCCGTAGAGATCATCGAGCTCGTTTCCCAGTATATCGACCGCTATGATCTGAAACGGATCGTCATCGATCCGGTGATGGTCTGCAAAGGCACGGATGAAGTGCTGCAGCCCGAAAATACGGAAGCGATGCTGGAATTCCTTCTCCCGCGCGCCGATTTGGTAACGCCAAATCTGTTCGAGGCGTCTCAGCTGGCCAAATCCGGTCCGATCACGTCCCTGGATCAAATGCAGGAGGCTGCCGCCATCATTCACGAGCGCGGCGCAAAGAACGTGCTGATTAAAGACAGAGGCAAAATCCGCGAAGGTAAAGCCATGGATCTGCT
Source organism: Paenibacillus sp. Y412MC10 (assembly GCF_000024685.1). Lineage (NCBI taxonomy): Bacteria > Bacillati > Bacillota > Bacilli > Caryophanales > Paenibacillaceae > Paenibacillus > Paenibacillus sp. Y412MC10. The sequence continues at coordinate 6,307,530 of NC_013406.1, read as the reverse complement.
CTATGACGGAAACAGCTTCGAATGGTTCGAGGCCGACGCCATCATTACCAAGTACACCCACGGTGCGGGCTGCACGTCATCCGCTTCCATCACGGCCAATCTTGCCAAGGGCTTGAGCGTTCGCGAGTCGGTACAGCAAGCGAAAGCCTTCATTACCCAGGCGATTTCGAACGGCTTCCCGCTGAATGAATTCGTAGGTCCGACAAGGCATTCCGCACACCGCAGTTTATCTGCAAATTAAACAAGATGCATTTCTTTGCAAGCTTATTCATGTTTGAAATTCGGCTTGCGAGGAGCGACCGAAAACCTTTCTTCCTGGAAGAAAGGTTTTTTTGTTGTTAGTCGAACCTGCTGCATATAGTATATAGGTGCAAAGGCATGCTTCGTTCTGCGCGTTTTTTCGGCAGGGATCAAGCGGCCTAGGTCCTTTCCAGTATAATTATGTGCTATACTTTATAAAGGGTCTGATAGAAACAGGAAGAAAATGTTTAGGGGTTGAGACATGTTTCAGGACATTTTGGATTTTTTGATGAAGTTTGGTCCATGGGGATTGTTTATTCATTCGTTTGCGGATGCTGTCATTTTTCCGGTTCCCGCCTTTTTTCTGCAGGTTTCGCTTAGCATCATGCACCCGCAGAATGCACTGTGGCTGGCAACGTATGGTTTTATCGGATGCTTGCTGGGGACGCCGCTGGGCTATTTGATCGGAAAGCTGCTTGGGAAGTCGGTATTATACAAGATACTGAAAAAAGAGTGGATTGACGCTGCAACGAACATGTTTCAAAAAAACGGCGAAGCCGCCATACTGATCGGCTCCTTTACGCCGGTTCCCTTTAAAGTGTTTACGATTCTGTCGGGATGTTTGAAATTCCCGCTATGGAGACTGTTGGCATATGCCGCGCTTGGCCGGGCTACCAAGTTTTATGTGGTGGGTACCCTGTTCTATCTGTACGGTAACGCCGCGGAGGGCATGGTTAAGGATGTATCGTTATATATTGCGCTGATCGCCGTTCCGCTTCTGTTGATCGGCGTGTACTTCAACCGCAAACGCAAGCGCAAGAAAATGGAGCAGCAAAAGCTGGCTGAATCCGGTCCTGTCGTGGTGGAGAAGGCGGTTCTGGAGCAGGCGTCGGATCAGACTCCATCGGCCTAACGCTAGAGAATGACGCCGGGGGTTAACCCCCGCGAGGAACATATAAAATAACCCCACAAAGTGGAGCCTATGCTTCGATGCTTATTCCAAATACTTTGCGGGGACCCCAAAAAACTTATTTAAAAAAAGCAGCCGGGTGCGAGCCCGGCTGCTTTTTTCCAAGGTATCAGAGAAACATATTTATATCATAGCTACATATTCTCGGTATTAACCCGTTTTTCCGATTCTGAAGAACTTGCCTCGGCCTTTCGTGGTCACAGGAACAAACGTCGGCGACGGGGACAACGGGGCTGGCATATCTTGAGCAAGATAACCGTGGAGAGGCCCGCGATAGACTTCATTCAACTGGGGGGAGTGGGAGAAATCTTCCGGCGTTACAAGATGACAAGGCTTGTTCACAGGCCGCAGGCCTGCTTGCTCCAGCACCGTCGCGACAAAGTGGGAGCAGAAAAAAGCATCATCACGATCGATATGAATCCGAAACAATATACCCAGCAGCCCTAGCAGATTATATTTGTAGCGGTCCTGATCACGCATCATCTCTTTGACAAGATTGTGCATGCGCTGATAGTCTTCATTACTGACGCGGAAGCGATATACCGCGCACTCCGAAGTGTAGAAGAAAGGGTCACGCAGGTTCTCGCGAACCAAACCGCCGTCAAACGGATTGTTCGCCTTCTTTCGCCCAAAGCTGTACACTTCGCGTAACTCGGAATCAAACGCTATGGATGCATGGTTAAGTGGGGCCTTCGTGAAATATTGGATCATTCTGCTGAACCAGGTGCCCGTGCCTGTAAGCACAATCCAAATATCTTGTTCCGTGTACATACTCGCAAACTCCTTTGTTAACGATCCTAACGACTAGCAATTGTAAATGACTTGCTTTCTTTCACAATAAACGAAAAAGCCATGGCGTTCAAGTCAAAAAAAACCATTTTCTCTCAATTTCACTAGAATAGCGCTGGGATAGACACCAAATATTAGAAACCTCATATCCAATATATTCGCTTCATGTCCGAATTATCCTTTGGATTGTTTTATTTATATTCCATATAGGCTAAAGGAGAAGCAATCCCATATCTAGAAATTAGGTAAAACCGATTTGAACAATGAAAGACAGGAGGATCTCCAAACGATGATGAATAGTGAATGTCTCAGCTATGATTTTATGGTTCAGGCGATAGAAGTTGCGCCGATAGGAACGGTATTCATCGATTCAGAGGGGAGCATTATCCGAATCAATCCGGCCGCTTGCACGATGCTCGGATATGAGGAGGACGAATGTCTGCATCATCCCTATAACGATTGGGTTTATCCGGAGGACGTAAATAAGGACAGGGAAATGATGGAAAAATTTAAAACGGGCCGGATCTCTTCCTTGCAAATGGAAAAGAGATTGATACATAAACAGGGAGATATCAGGTGGGTATCGTGCAGGCTTAGCACAGCCCGCAGCAGAGAGGGAAGGGCGCTGGGCTATGTAGCGCATTTGACGGATATCACCGACATGAAGAGAGCGGCCGATCAGGAAGAGAAGCGGCTGATCCAGTCCGACAAGCTGTCCATGGCCGGGCAGCTTGCCGCAGGAATCGCCCATGAAATCCGAAACCCGATGACGTCCATCAAAGGGTTCGTGCAGCTGATTCGCTCCGGCGCCGGACGGAAGGATGAATATTTCGATATTATCTCTTCGGAGATTGAAAGGATCGAACTGATCGTCAGTGAGCTTCTGTTCTTGGCGAAGCCGCAAAGCGTGAAATTCGAGCGTGCCGATATCCGGCAGCTGCTGGAACAAGTGATTACGTTATTAAATACGCAGGCGATTATACATAACGTAGAGATCATAACCGATTTTGGAGAGCAAGAGGCCAATGTGGACGGTGACGTGAACCATCTGAAGCAGGTCTTCATCAACTTTATAAAAAATGCGGTGGAATCGATGCCGGACGGCGGCGAGTTGACCATACGACTGGAGAGAGGTAGCGACGAGACCGTGGCCATCCATTTCACGGATAACGGATGCGGAATCCCGGAATCGATCCTATCCCGTCTCGGGGAACCGTTCTTCACAACGAAGGAGAAGGGCAACGGCTTAGGGTTCATGATCAGCAAAAAAATGATCGAGGATCACAGAGGGCAGGTGTATGTGACCAGCAAGCTTCAGGAGGGAACGACCATAACGGTCATGTTACCGCTAAGCATAATCTAGCTTGACCGGACGTATGGTTCGCTCTACATTATAGAAAGATATAGGAGAGGGGGCGGTTAAAATGGGCAACATGCAATTGTTAAAAGAGCCCAAACGGCGCAAGCTGCTGTTCAGCGCGGGTGCCAGCTGGATGTTCGATGCGATGGATGTCGGCATGATTTCGTTTGTTGTTGCGGCGTTGGCAGCAGAATGGTCGCTAAGCTCGCAGCAGGTCGGCATTCTGACAAGCACCACATCGATCGGAATGGTATTCGGCGCGGCCATGGCCGGATTTCTGGCGGATAAATATGGACGGAAAAATATTCTGCTGTGGACACTGCTCATATTCTCGATAGCGAGCGGGCTTTCCGCTCTGGCTACCGGTTTTGTCATGCTGTGCTTGATGCGCTTTATCGCCGGATTCGGACTTGGCGGAGAGCTTCCGGTAGCTTCAACGCTGGTATCCGAAAGCATGCCCGTTCATGAACGGGGAAGAGCGGTGGTGCTGCTGGAAAGCTTTTGGGCGGCAGGCTGGATACTATCCGCGCTTATTGCTTACTTCGTCATTCCGGATTACGGCTGGCGGACAGCCTTTGTCATCGGGGCTTTGCCCGCGTTCTATGCTCTCTACCTGCGGCGAGCCATCGAGGATTCGCCAAGGTATATCGAGCAGAAGGCCAAGGCCGTCCGGAAGCTGACCTTCGGGCAGCGTGTGGCCTCGGTCTGGTCGGTCGAACATCGGCGTACGAGCATTATGCTGTGGATATTGTGGTTTACGGTCGTATTTTCATATTACGGGATGTTCCTGTGGCTTCCCACCGTCATGGTCGATAAAGGATTCAGCTTGGTTCGAAGCTTCCAGTACGTGCTGATTATGACGCTTGCCCAATTGCCGGGGTATTTCACGGCGGCGTATTTTATCGAGAAGTTCGGACGTAAGTTCGTGTTGGTTACTTATTTGGTGCTTACGGCGCTGAGCGCAATTTGGTTTGGCTACGCCAATACGGAAGGCTCGCTGCTCGCCGCAGGCATATCCTTGTCCTTCTTCAATCTGGGAGCATGGGGAGGCTTGTATGCGTACAGTCCGGAGCTTTATCCGACGAAGGTTCGTTCAACGGGGGTCGGGCTTGCCACATCGTTCGGTCGGATCGGCGGCGTGATCGCGCCGCTGCTCGTCGGCGTGCTGAAGCAGAATGGTACCCGCATCGAAATCATTTTCGTGATGTTTTTCGTAACCATCCTGATCGGGGCGCTGGGGGTACTGGTGCTTGGCAAGGAAACGAAAGGCCTGGAGCTTGCAGACTAAAGCAGGCCCGTGCTTTATGGCTTGATTTACAGGAAGGGCGATAGGCTTCGAAATTCATGCTTTCTAATATGACTAAAAAAGGGTGGATCCCAAGGTTCAATGACTTTGGGTCCACCCTTATTTTAGTGTACAGCGTCAAGCGTCAGCGAGATCGAAGCATTATACCTCCATGATGGAAGGCATAATGTACGGGCTTCTGCCAAGCTCCCGCTTGAAATAGCGGTTGAGCGTGTTGTTGGTCATCTGCTCCCAGGCAGCACGATTGTATTCCCGCTGTTCGCCGGCTTTGTTCAGCTGTTTGCGGAGCATCGCTTCGGCCCGGCGCAGAAGCGGCTTGGAGTCCTGCATATACACGAACCCGCGGGTAATCAGCTCCGGTCCGGAGAGCAGCTTGCGCGTTTCCCGGTTGATGGTAATCGCGACGATCACCACGCCATCGTGAGCGAGCTGAACGCGTTCCTCAAGCAGCTCCTTCTCATGGGTGCGCAGTTCACCATTGTTAATATAGACGTCACCCGAAGGGATGTTCCGGCCTTTGCGCGCATAATTGCGGAAAAGGGACAGCGTGTTGCCGATGTTCATCAAGTAGACGTTGCTGTCGGGAACCCCGACCTGCACGGCAAGATGACGGTGATTGAGCATCATCCGGTATTCTCCGTGAATCGGCACAAAGTATTTGGGACGCAAGCTGCTGATCATGAGCTTCAAATCTTCGCGGCAGCCGTGGCCCGAGGTGTGGATATCGAGAATGGAGCCGTATTTAACTTCGGCCCCGGCCCGCATTAAGAGATCGATGCTGCGGTTAACGTTCTGGGTGTTTCCGGGAATCGGCGATGACGAGAAAATGACGGTGTCCTCCGGATGAATCTGGATCGAACGATGGGCACCCGAAGCGATGCGCGTCAGCGCCGCATTAGGTTCGCCCTGACTGCCCGTGCAAATAATCAGCACCTGGTCGTCGCGATAGCGGTTAACGGCTTTGACGTCAATCATCATGCCGTCCGGCACGCGAATATAACCAAGCTCCTGGCCGATCACAAACACCTTTTCCATGCTGCGGCCGACGATGGCGATTTTGCGGCCGGTTCGAATGGCGGCTTCGACCACCTGCTGCAGACGATGAACGTTGGATGCAAAGGTCGCAAACAGGATCCGCCCGGGACACTCCTGGAACAGGCGCAGAATGGAATCGCCGACGGTGCGCTCCGAAGGGGTAAAGCCGTCGCGTTCGCTATTGGTGCTGTCGGCCATCAGGGCCAGGACGCCCCGTCCGCCGATATGCAGAATTTTGTGCAGATTGGCAGGCTTGTCCTCCGGCGTAAAATCAAATTTAAAGTCCCCGGTATGTACGATCGGTCCGTACGGAGTTTCGACAACGACCCCGAAGGCATCCGGAATGCTGTGGGTGGTTCTGAAAAAATGAACGGAAAGATGACGGAATGCAATCGTCTCGTCTTCATGGAATATGCGCAGATCACTCTGATCCAGCAGGCGATGCTCTTCCAGCTTCGCACGAACCAGGCCGATGGTCAGGGCTCCGCCATAGATCGGCATCTGAATTTGACGAAGCACGTAAGGAATAGCCCCGATATGGTCTTCATGGCCATGGGTCAGGAACATACCCTTTACTTTGTGCTTATTATCGAGCAAGTAACGGATATCCGGAATAATGTAATCGACGCCGCTCATTTCGGCATCCGGGAATTTCAGTCCGGCATCGATGATAATGATCTCGTTTTTGAATTCGACGCCGTACATGTTCTTTCCGATCTCGCCAAGCCCCCCCAGCGCAAAGATGCGCACGGGAGGAGCGGACGGCCTCGGTTTTTTGGCGGGTTTGGCAGTTTGAATCTTATCGGTTAGCAGGGGTTTAGACATAATGTGAAAGAATCCTCTCTATGGTAATTAAGGCATAAGCCTGGTATTTTAATTTCTTCTCTACTTAAGATATCAGAAAGTTCAAGCTTTTGGGAAACGCTTTTCAAAATTCATGTGCATTTCGTCCGTGACAGTCACCTATTTTTACCCACTCTTATATGCTGTAGAAGAGGAGGACTGGTGATGAGCGGTTTAATGAGGTTGGACGATATGGATGCAGCCTATGGATTGCCGGAGGAATGGCAGCGGGAAGCGAACGTTAAGCTGACTGAGAAAATGACGGATCGTTCCGCCAAATTCCCCTGCATTCCGGCAGTGCAAGGACATGCGCTGAATCATTTTAGATACGGTTTTATCAACCGCGGCGAATCGCAGGAGGCGGCGGGGCAATTGGCCGCACTGCTGCATGAGTTCGGGCTCGGCTCCAGGGGCTTCGGCCCGTATACTTCCCTTGTCGTATTTATAAATACGGAACATGGCCGAGATAGCCTCGAGGGCGTGGAGTATTATGAGCGTTTGTTCTGGCAGCTGCTGAGCCGGACCACCGAATACGATACGGAGCCTTGGCCGGCGGACCTGCCGGGGGAACCAGACGATCATCTGTGGGAATTTTGTTATGCAGGCGAGCCTTATTTCGTATATTGCGGAACGCCGGCACATGAGCTTCGCCAGAGCAGGTATTTCCCCTACATGATGCTTGCTTTTACGCCTCGTTGGGTTCTGAAGCAGTTCAATGCCCGGGCCAGGCAAGCTGAACATACCAAAGTGCTGATACGCAAGCGGTTGACCGAATATGATCCAGTCCCCCCGCACCCGGACTTGAAGTTCTACGGGGCGGAGGACAATTATGAATGGAAGCAATATTTCCTGCGGGATAACGAGGAGTCTCTGTCGAAATGTCCGTTTGCAAGGCTGCACAAAGAGACTCATAAATAGAAAAATAACATGCTTCTATCATCATACCCTAAATTGGAGTAAGGGTTAACAGGCATTCCATTTCAAAAGCTGCCACTTATGCGATCATCCGCAGGGTGTCGGCTTTTTTTTGCGAAGATGCGCTGCTGTGACAAGGTATAGGATTTTGCCCCTGAATTAGTAAATCTTATCCTTGTTGTACAAAAAATGACCAAGTTACACTTAAAGTGTTTCATTCGATTTCATCCCAATGCGTCAGGAGGTGTATAAGGTACGGAGCTTTCACCAGATTTGAAAACGCTTTAATGAGCCGAATACCCATGGAGAAGGAGTTGTTTAATGAATGACAAGGCTGTCCAGAACGATGAAAGGATGGATTCTCGGACTTATCGCCGTACTGGTGTTCAGTGTCTTTCCTACGTCCCAGGTTCAAGCCGCCGAGGCCTGCGCTGAGCCTGCTTGGAGCAGTTCTGCCGTATATGGCGGGGGCAATATCGTATCCCACGGAGGTAAGGCCTGGAAAGCAAAATGGTGGACTCAGGGTGAGATGCCCGGAACGACGGGACAGTGGGGAGTATGGGAGGATCTGGGAGCGTGCAATCCAGGGACACCACCGGTAGATCCCCCGGTGGATCCGCCAGTAGACCCGCCGGTAGATCCTCCGGGGACTGGTGATCGGATGTACGTCGCTTACGCCAGCTCATGGAACACCAGTATCTACGATTTGACGACTGCGAACATTCCCAATTACATCACGCATCTCAATCTAGCATTCGTAAGGCCGGACACCACGTATACGCAAGGGTCGTATGCGTTTGATCAAGCCGTAGCGGGCTTGGAATTCGTGGAAGGAGCCACGACGCCGAATGGGCAGCGTAAATTTACGGCCCAGCAGTCGCAGGATCTGCGCAACAACATCGCCGCACTGAGAGCCCGCGGAACGAAAGCGTTCCTCTCGGTAGGAGGCTGGTCGTACAGCCAAGGATCGCAGTGGTCCAGATTCAATGCCAAGAACATCGTCGATTTGGCCCTGGATCTTGGCGCAGCCGGCGTCGACATTGACTGGGAATCCAGCGGCAGCAACTGCAACAAAGGAACGGCTGCCCAGTTCAGCTGTACCAAGGATGGCGAGATCGCAGGCATTATAACGAGCCTCTACAATGAAATCCAAGCCAGGAACGCGAATTTACAGATTTCCATCGCCGGCTGGTCCACGGGCGCCTATTATGTGAAGGGGACGCCGTTTGAGGAAGGCAAGGTCCAATGGGGTTCTCCTTTTGGCGGTACCATGTACCGCGTGGTTAAGGATCATGGCAGCAAGATCGACTTTATCAATCTGATGTCCTACGACGGCGGTATTTACTACGACCCGCGCGAAGGTTATGAATCCTACAAGGCGATATACAACGGACCCATCAATATGGGCATGCAGATTGCGCCGGAGGGATCCGGCGGGGCCGTCCTGCAGTTGAATGCCGCACCGGGAACGGTATACGATGCCGATATGATGAACGGCCAGAATAACATCGCGACGGCATATTATAATGTAGAAACGATGGTAAACTACATCAAGAATAAGGGAAGAGCGAACGACGGATTCATGCTGTGGCAGCTCTGGAAACAGCGGGTTCATCAGCCAGCCCCGTCAGGCGCGGCGAACGAGAACAGCGCCGGCCAATACGTATGCCGGAACCTGCCGCTCCAAGGGGACTGCAATCAGGTCATACCAAGCCTGCCGAAATTATAATTTCTTCCGATATTCAGAAGGCGTGCAGTTCATGATTTTGCGGAATACCCGAACAAAATAACTGATGTGTCCAAATCCGACATCGAGTGCGATGTCGGATATTTTATTGTCCGGCGAACGAAGGAGCTCGGCCGCCTGGCGAACGCGATAGGAATTCATATAGTCGACGGGCGTTTGCCCGGTCATGGATTTGAAGAAGCGGCAGAATTGGCCTTCGCTCATCGGAATCAGGTCAGCCAGCTCACTTAGACGAATAGGACGATGGTAATGACTCTGGATGTAGAGAATGACCTTCTTTAAGCGTTCCGTTCTCGTCATGTCCGCCGCTTCGCTCCGGCTGCGGTTGGCAAGCCTGCCGGAGGATGCGGCCTGAAACAGCATGAGAAACAGATGCCCCTTAATGGCAGCCTCATATCCAGCCGGTTTGTGCTTGGACAGCAGCATCATTTCTTTTATATGCTCGAGCAGGCGCTCATCGGTCCCGGAGGTCATCCGTCTTGGAAAGGCGGCTCTCCGCTCCTGGAAGGGAACGATCATCCCTTCCTGCACAAGATCATAGCTGCTGCTGGCGAGCATGCCGACATCGAACACCATGGCGCAGAAGCTGCACCCTTCATTGCCTTGGGCGTGGCCAGTATGCAGATCTCCCCCATCGATAAATATCGCCTCGCCCGCACGGACGGGGATATATTCCGAATCGATCTGAAACAGCACCTCGCCTTCCATCACGTAAAAAATCTCCGCTTCCTTATGCCAATGGGAGTCTACCACATGGGCGCCGGGGGCAAATTGATACCAATAGGCACCGAATGGGAAACGCTCATTCCCGTGGACGGTGCTTTCTTTTAACGACTGGCGGAAGGATTGATCCATGATGTACCTCCTTGGGATGTGAAATGTCCCTGAACACTGCTTTCTGATATCAAAATTGTGCTATAAAACAATCGGATATTGTTAGAATAGGTAAAAACGGATCAGTATAATGATATTATAACGCTTACATCTGAAAGTTCAATTTTAAAAATATAGAAGGGCGGAAGTAACGATGAAATTTACAGACGGCAACTGGCTAATCCGGGAAGGATATTCCGTTTCGGGAGCGGTTCAGGCCTATGATTTTGCGGTAAAAGGAGATACGTTGACGGCTTATGCTTCCACGGCACCGATTCCGGGCAGAGGAGCGACCATCAATGCGCAGCTGATCACCGTGCAGTTTCATTCCCCGGCACCCGGCGTCATCGGCGTGAAGCTGGTTCACTATGCGGGCGTAAGAGATCGTGGACCTGCATTCGAATTGTACAAACAGGAGGGTGACCATACGGTCATCGAAGAGAACGATCAACAGGCTGTTCTTCGGAGCGGCAATCTGAGCGTCGTGATCAAGAAAGGCCCGGAATGGTCGGTCCACTTCTATAGAGGAGAAGAGCGCATCACCGGCAGCAGAGCCAAATCCATGGCGCATATCGTGGAGGACGGCGGACAGACCTACATGCGCGAAGAGCTCGATCTTGGCGTGGGCGAGTGGGTGTACGGCCTTGGCGAGCGATTCACTTCGTTTGTGAAGAACGGCCAGGTTGTGGATATTTGGAATCAGGATGGCGGCACAAGCTCCGAGCAAGCCTATAAAAATATTCCGTTCTACGTGACCAACAAAGGCTATGGCGTGTTTGTCAACCAGCCGGACCTCGTATCCTTTGAAGTAGCTTCAGAGAAGGTGAAGAAGGTTCAGTTCAGCGTGCCGGGCGAGTCGCTGGAGTATTTCGTGATTGACGGGCCCGACCCGAAAGGCGTTCTGGACAAATATACAAGCCTGACAGGCAAACCGGCGCTGCCGCCGGCTTGGACCTTCGGTTTGTGGCTATCGACCTCCTTTACGACCCAATATGACGAAGCGACCGTAAACTCCTTCGTGGACGGTATGCTGGAGCGCGACATTCCGCTGCAAGTGTTCCATTTTGACTGCTTCTGGATGAAGGGCCTCAACTGGACGGACTTCCAATGGGATGAAGAGGTATTCCCGGATCCTGAAGGCATGCTGAAGCGACTGAAAGAAAAAGGCTTGAAAATCTGCGTATGGATCAATCCGTATATCGCGCAGCGTTCGCGCCTCTTCGAGGAAGGCCGTGAGAAGGGCTATCTCGTGAAGAAAGCCAATGGCGATGTTTGGCAGTGGAATTTGTGGCAGCCGGGCATGGCGCTGGTGGACTTTACGAATCCGGATGCTTGCGAATGGTATGCAGGGTACCTGCGCGAGCTGGCTGATATGGGCGTGGACAGCTTCAAAACGGACTTCGGCGAGCGCATTCCGACGGACGTTGTGTATTTTGACGGCTCCGATCCTCATAAAATGCACAACTATTACACCCAGCTGTACAACAAAGTGGTCTTTGACGTGCTGGTCGAGAAATTCGGCAAGAATCAGGCGGCGGTATTCGCACGCTCCGCAACCGTTGGCGGACAGCAGTTCCCTGTTCACTGGGGCGGCGATTGTTATGCGGATTATGAATCGATGGCGGAGAGCCTGCGCGGCGGCTTGTCCCTCGGTCTCGGGGGCTTCGGCTTCTGGAGCCATGACATCGGCGGCTTCGAAAATACGGCTCCGGCGCATGTGTTCAAGCGCTGGCTGGCATTCGGCTTGCTGTCCAGCCACAGCCGTCTCCATGGCAGCAGCTCTTACAGGGTGCCATGGTCTTACGACGAAGAGGCCGTAGACGTTACGCGCTTCTTCACGAAGCTGAAGAGCCGTCTGATGCCGTATCTGTTCCATACCGCGGTACAGGCATCGGAGCAAGGCGTGCCGAGCATGCGCGCCATGTTCTTGGAATTCCCGGAGGATCCTGCAGTCGAAATGCTGGATCGTCAGTACATGCTGGGCGATTCCCTGCTCGTAGCACCGGTATTCAGCGAGAAAGGCGACGTGAAGTATTATCTGCCGAAGGGCCGCTGGACGCATCTGTTAACCGGAGAAACGGTGGATGGCGGAACCTGGCGCAAGGAAACGTACGGTTTCCTCGGACTGCCGTTGTTCGTACGCGGCAACTCGTTCCTCGCCTTGGGTGCGAGCGACGCCCTTCCGGAATATGACTATGCAGACGGAGTAGAGCTTGGCTTGTATGCATTGGAAGACGGCAGCGAAGCTTCCGCCATCGTTCGCAACATGAACGGAGAGAGCGAGCTGGTTGTACGGGCTGTGCGTGCAGGCAGCCGGATCCATTTTACGGTGGAAGGCAGCGGCAAGCCATTCTCGGTGAAGCTGCATGACACAGGAAACGTTTCTTCCGTGGAGGGCTCGGGAGTGAGCCTGCAGGAAGGAAAAATTCAAGTGGAAGCCGGTCAACAAGCAATGGCCTTCAGCGTTGCGCTCGAAGGATAAGCTCGGGTTCCCCCTGCTGTTAAGCGGGTAAAAACATAGTGAAGATGAGCCCGGACCAGCTTTGTGCTGGAGTCGGGCTTCTTCCATATTTTAGCTGGCCTTGAAAGGGAGGCTGTGCTGATATAATAGGCCTGAGGCAGGCTTTTTCGATGGAATGTAACCGTTTACTTTTACTTGCCGAAGATTAAAGGACAGGAGCGTCGACGGTCCGATGTTATCGAATTTCATTCAGCTTATAAATGACATGAAAATCCGCAATAAATTGATATTGTCATTTGTGGTCGTGGTCTTTGTACCGGTAGCCATCGTAGGGATATTCCTTACGGGAGAGCTCCGTAAATTTGCATTCGACAATGCGTTGGAACAAGCCTATCAGAACGTGGACCGGGTCAAGAAACGGTCGACCGAAGTCATCAACGTGGCGGATGATTTATCGTACCGCTTGTCCTACGACGAGCGTCTGAGGAATCTGGCCAACCGGCAATATGAAAGCGTATACGACGTGTTCGTGGCTTACAGGGAGTATCCCGATTTGCAGCAGGCGATACGGATGTACAAGGAAATATCGAATATCCGCTTCTACAGCGACAATCCGACCATGCTGAACAATTGGGAGTTCCTTTATCCCAAGGATGAAATCAGGAGTACGGAATGGTATCGGCGGGCGGAGGACGATATCGGGGTCATCTATTGGGACTACATTGAGGATGAGCGTGATCAGAAGGTGTACCTCAGCTTGATCAAGGGGGTTGATCTTGGAAGCAAGGACAACCGCGGCGTGCTGGTGATCAATGTCAACACCGGCATGCTCAATACAATCCTGAGCCAGGAAGCGTTCGACACGATTATCGTGGACAGCAGCAACAATATTGTTGCGGCTAACCGCCCGGAGCTGTACGGGAAAACGTTAGCCGAGATTGAAGATGCCAGCGGGGCCGTTTACCACGCGAGCGGCAGCTACGAGTCGGTCATCCATGACGAAGCCTCCAAGGTGCTGATCGAACCGCTGAATACGGAGTCCGGAGTGAACGGCTTGCGCATTATTTCGATATTCTCGATCGATAGCATCGTGGCGGATGCCAACCGGATCAGCAAGCTGGCGATGACCGTCATCATCATCAGCCTGCTGCTGGCTGTTCTTCTGATCTACAGCTTTTCTTCACTGATCTCGAACCGGCTGCTGCGTCTAAGCAAACATATTACGAAGGTAGGTACCGGTAATCTCGGCGTTGCCATGGAGATCGACGGCAAGGATGAGATCGGCCAGCTGTCCCGTCAATTCAACTCCATGGTGGGCAACGTTAACGACCTGATGAACGAAGTGCAGGAGTCCAACGAACAGAAGCGGTTAATGGAGCAGAAGCAAAACGAAATCAAGTTCAAAATGATGGCCAGCCAGATCAATCCGCATTTTCTCTTTAATGCGCTGGAGTCCATTCGCATGGAGGCCCATCTCAAGGGCGAGACCGAAATTGCCCGGATCGTGCGGCTGCTCGGCAAAATGATGCGGAGCAATCTGGAGGTGGGCAGCGGAAAAACCACAATCAAGGACGAAATCGAGATGGTACAGTGCTATCTCGACATTCAGAAGTTCCGCTATGAGGACCGCCTGAAATATGAACTTCAGGTGGACCCTGAAGCGAACCGGGTAAGAATCCCGCCCTTGATCATCCAGCCGCTTGTGGAGAATGCGGTCATACACGGGATGGATCACAAGGAAGAGGGAACCTCCATAAAGGTCAGGGTCACGGCCAGCGAAGGGAAGCTGCACGTCATGACCGAGGACAATGGTGCAGGCATATCCCTGGACAAATTGCAGATGATCTACGGCTATTTGAACGATACCGACGAGAAGGACGGCGGACGGATCGGGCTCCGTAACGTACATGTCCGTCTGCAGCTCACGTACGGCCCTGAAGCGGGTCTGATCATTTATAGCGAACCGGGCATAGGAACGCGTATTGAATTCAGTATTCCGACAGGAGGAGAGAGCGATGATGAAAGTGTTGATCGTGGATGACGAACCCAAACTGCGCGAAGGGCTGAAGAGCATTGTGCCATGGACCGAGCTTGGGTATCAGGTTGTTGATACCGCAGCGAACGGGAACGAAGCGCTGGAGAAGCACGGGAAGTACGACCCGGATTTGATGCTGATTGATATCCGGATGCCGGGAATGGACGGATTGCAGCTGATCGAAGCCATCCGAAACCTGGATGCCGAGATTCATCTGCTCATCCTGAGCGGATATGCCGATTTTGATTATGCCAAGCGGGCGATCTCCCACCGTGTGGACGGATACCTTTTAAAGCCGGTGGATGAGGACGAGCTGAGCAAGTATTTGCTTCAGATTAAAGAAGCCATCGAGCAGGAGCAGGAGAGGAAGGCACTGAACAGGGCAGCCTCCGAAATGAGCCGCGAGCAGTTCATTCAGACGTGGTTCAACCCGGAGAGCAAGCCCGATTCAGCCGCTTTGCGGCATATGGCCGAGCGGTCGGGACTGTTATGGAACCATTACCAAGTGCTGCTTTTTCATCATAACGGCAGCGATGAATCCGGTGAGGAAACCGACGACCGGTTGAAAAACCAGCTGATCGAAGCTTTTGAAGAGAACGGCCGCGGCGCGGTGTTTTCCTTGCATGGACAGCTCGGTATCCTAATGCCCACGCCTGTCTTGACGGCAGGTGGACGTAAGGAATTGCTGCAGTTGGTAGAGGAAGCCGCAAGCCGGGCCGGCACGGCGATAACGGCCTCTTTGGGACGTCAGGTCCACCGTCTGGAGGATGTAGCGGATTCGTACCGTTGTGCCAAAGAACGGATTCGCGAACGGTTCTTCTATGCTCCCGGGGAGATGCTGTTTCCTGAATCCGAGCGGTTTGCCGGCGGCAACACGGATGAAGAACGGCAGCCCTATGATCCGGAGCAGCTGATGGAACAGCTCTATTATGCGGTGGATGTGGGCAACGTGGAGGTGCAGCAGAAACTGCTGTATACGGCAGCCTCAGCCATGGTGAAGGAAGAATACACGGAGGAGAGGATGAAACGCGCCTTCGTGGAGCTCCTGACCGGGGTGCACAACAAACTGATGCAGCATCATACGGAGCTGCAGTCCCGCACGAAGGAATACTCGGATCGGATTGCGGCAATATTCCGACAGCGAACGGCCTATGATCTGTGCCGCCATTCGTCCCAATTCCTGGAGGAGCTGATCTGGCAGGCGGGCAATGGCGGACGGGATCAGGAGATGAAGCGGATCATGGATCTGATTCAGCGCAATTACAACGAGAACATTAAGCTGGAAACGCTGGCTTCGATATTTAATTACAACAGCGCTTACCTCGGAAAAATGTTCAAGAATACGACCGGGGAATATTTCAATACGTATCTCGATAAGGTCCGGATTGACAAAGCCAAAGATTTTTTGAAGCAGGGCATGAAGGTGTATCAGGTTGCGGAGAAGGTCGGTTATACGAACGTCGATTATTTTCATAGCAAATTCAAAAAATACGTCGGCACGTCTCCGTCCAATTTTCGCAAGGAGCTGGACCTGTAATTTAGCCGTGCCGTAACGCGGATTCGCACAACGTGATCGAGCCATGGATGCGGCACCGAGGTCATAAAGCCTATCATGACCAGAGCATCACATGAGGGAACCGCGGGAGCTGGCGCACAGCAAATAGGGTGCAAGCAGCTCCGCGCCGTCTGATGCCGTATTTAATGGTTAATGATAGTTTCTCCAATAGCGTTCACTTACCTTACAACTAGACTACACATAAGTACTTCCATATCGCTACCCTATAAGACGCGACTAAGGTACGCGTCTTTTTGTTTTCCCCTTTCCTTCCCCAAGGCATTAGCGGGGAATCCAAATGCTGCGAAGCAAAGAGCGGAGGGGCCGGAATCGTATCGGAGAAGCGCCAGCGCTCGCCTTTAAAGCCGGGAAACAAACCTTACCCTATCATCCGAGGTTTCCCGGGTTTAACAGCGATCGGAGATACGATCCGGACACGGAGCGGCCATAGTTGTTTTCGAGCATTCTTTTCTCCCTGTGTAATGTCTAATTTTTATATGATTTTTAAGCCAATCCTTCGGGTACTTCACCGCCCCAGCTTGGTTTATCATCAGGATATACAAGAGAGGAGGGGTTGGTTTGAAAGCGGTAACAAAAACGGAAAGCAGCATCCAACCTGCCGCAAAGAAAAAGAAAGGCTTTTGGACCACTTTCAAAGAGCAGAAAGTACTGTACGGAATGTCGCTTCCATTCATCGTCATTGTATTCATCTTCAGTTATTTGCCGGTGTGGGGCTGGCTGATGGCATTCCAGAATTACAAGCCGGGCAAAGGGATATTCGAGCAAAAATGGGTGGGCCTGGACCATTTCGCAGCACTTTTCGCGGACGATAAGTTTTATCTGGTGTTGCGAAATACACTCGCCATGAGTTTCATGGGATTGATCGTTGGATTCACGATTCCGATCCTATTCGCAGTCTTGTTGAATGAGCTTCGTGGAAGCGTATTCAAGAGGACCGTACAGACGATATCTTATCTGCCGCATTTTGTGTCCTGGGTCGTAGTCGCCGGTATCGTGACCAAAATGCTGTCCACGGATGGAGGCGCTGTCAATCAGCTGCTGATGTGGCTGGGGCTCATTGATCAGCCGATACAGTTCATGGCTCAGGGGAACCTGTTCTGGTACATCGTAACGGGCTCCGATATATGGAAGGAAATGGGCTGGAGCGCGATCATTTATTTGGCAGCGATTACAGGGATTGATCAGGAGCAGTTCGAAGCAGCCAAGGTTGACGGCGCGAGCCGGATTCGCCAAATATGGCACATTACGCTGCCGAGCATCGCCCCTACGATTGCTATCCTGCTGATCATGTCCATCGGTCATTTGATCAGCATCGGTTTCGAGAAGCAGTTCCTGCTGGGTAATCCGCTGGTGGTGGATTATTCCGAGGTGCTTGACCTGTATGCGCTGAATTATGGACTTGGCATGGGACGTTTTTCATTCGGTACGGCCATCGGAATGTTCAACTCGGTCGTAAGCATCATCCTGCTGCTGCTAGCCAACGGCGTGTTCAAAAAATTCACGAAGCAATCGATTATGTAAGGGGAGGGAAACAGCATGGCACGAACCAAAGCAGCATTCAAGCCCTCGCTCTCCGATCGGGTGTTTGATATCGCGAATTTTACCATCATGGCACTGGTCATGATTGTCACACTCTACCCGTTCCTGAACGTTCTGGCGATATCGCTGAACGATTCCGTTGATACGGTGCGCGGGGGAATCTACATCTGGCCGAGGGAGTTCACGCTGGATAACTACGTGCAGATTTTTAAATACGACGGCTTGGTCACCGGGGCCAAAAACACGATTCTCCGTACGCTTGCAGGGACCTTTCTGGGCTTGCTCAGCGGCACGATGCTGGGCTACGTCCTCAGCAGGGTAGATTTTCAGGGAAGAAAGTTCATGTCGACCTTTCTTGCGCTGACGATGTATTTCTCCGGCGGAATGATTCCGGTGTTCATCCTGATCCGCGACCTGAACATGATGAATTCGTTTCTGGTCTACATCATTCCGGGCATGGTGAGCGCGTTTAACGTATTCGTCATCCGGTCTTTCATCGACAGCCTGCCGTACTCGCTGCAGGAATCGGCAAAGCTTGACGGGGCCAACGATTTTACGATCTATTACAAAATCATTCTTCCGCTCTGTAAGCCCGTGTTGGCTACCATCGCCCTGTTCCTGGCTGTCGGGCAGTGGAACTCTTGGCTCGATACGTATCTTTACAACGGCAACGCACCCCATCTCACCACGCTCCAATTCGAGCTGATGAAAGTGCTGCAGAGCACCCAAGGGCAAACCAGCGGCATGATGACCGGGCAGAATATGGCCGAGATCGTGAAGCAGGTGTCGCCGGAGTCGATCAAAATGGCAATCACGATCGTGGTAACGGTTCCAATATTGCTCGTGTATCCGTTCCTGCAGCGGTATTTTGTGAAAGGTATGACGCTTGGAGCGGTAAAAAGCTAGGCGCATGTAACGGTATCAGCAGGCACAACGTCCTGTTATACGATAGATGATCAAAAATCGATTTAGGGGGTATAGCAATGAAACATAAGAAGAGATTGTCGCTCCTGCTCGCGATCATGATGATGGCTACATTCGTTCTGGCGGCGTGCGGCAACGGCGACAGCAACAATAGCGCAAACGGCAGCGATGAGGGCAGCGGCGGAAGCGATACGCAGCAGGAAGAGAAGCTCGAGCCGATCACCATGACGTATTACAGCGCGGATTCCAATGCGAACTGGGCCAACATGCAGGATGCGGTCGGGAAGAAGCTGACCGAGAAGACCGGCATTACGATCCAAGCCGAATATGCGGTGGACGGCTCTAATCAGAAGCTTCCGCTGATGGTGGCGAGCGGGGAGTACCCTGACTTGGTATTTGCCAAGGGGGACGCCAATCTGTTCGTGGATTCCGGGGCGTTTATCGATCTGACGGATCTGATCGAAGAGCATGCGCCAAACATCAAGAAGGTGTACGGAGAATATATGAGTCGCCTGAAATGGAGCAACGAGGATGAGGCCATCTATGTCCTTCCGACGCTTGCGGCAGTGGATCATCAGGCACTCGATGCCGGCGGCACGTTCCAGATCCAGCATGAGGTGCTGAAAGAACTCGGATACCCTGAGCTGAAAACGGTGAAGGATTATGAGAAAGCGCTGAAAGACTATGCCGAGAAACACCCGACCATTGACGGTCAGCCGACGATTCCGCTGACGTTAAATGCGGACGGATGGAGAATCATGATCTCGGTAACGAACCCGGCGTTTATCGCGACAGGCGTATCGGATGACGGTGAGTACTATATCGACCCGGAAACAACCGAGGCGAAGCTTCATTACAAGCGGCCGGAAGAGAAGGAATACTTCCGCTGGCTGAATCATATGAACGCCGAGGGCTTGTTGGATAAAGAAACGTTCGTGCAGAAGACGGACCAATACGAAGCGAAAATTTCCTCCGGCCGCGTCCTTGGCGTCATTGATCAGGAGTGGGGCTTCGGCAATGCAACGAACGCACTGAGAACTGCCGGCAAGGAAAACCGCACCTATGCGAGATTCCCGATCCAGCTGGATGAGTCCACGAAGGATGCAACGTTCCAAGACACGGGTTACGTCGCCGGATGGGGCGTAGGCATTACGACATCCGCCAAGGATCCGGTTCGAATCATCAAGTTCCTGGATTATCTGGCTTCCGAAGAAGGGCAAGTTTTGATGAATTGGGGTATTGAAGGCGAGCATTACAACGTGGTGGACGGCAAGCGAGTTATTCCTGAAGACGTCCAAGAGCGTAAAACCTATGACAACGCCAACTTCACGAAGGAAACAGGAATCGGCTTGTACAATGCGATGTTCCCTCGTTACGGCGACGGCGTGAAGGATTCGACGGATAACTATTACACGACGAACTTCCCGGAGACGATCATCGAGAATTATACGCCGGCCGCGAAGGAAACGCTGAAAGCGTACGGCGCGGAAATGTGGAAAGACCTGTGGCCGAAACAAGAGGAATTTGATGTGAAGCCGTGGGGCGTTGCTTACAACATTCCGGTACCGAGCGACTCCAATATCAATATCACGTACAAAAAGGTGGAAGAGATTACCCGGAAGCGGATTCCGGAAGTCATTCTTGCCGATCCGGCGAAATTCGATGCACTGTATGACCAGTTCATCAAAGAACTGAATGATGCCGGCGCCGAGAAAATGGAGCAGGAATACACCCAATTGGTACGCGAACGCGTGGAACTCTGGAATAATTAAGGTAGAGGCGAATCGAAGGGGCCGGCAATATGCGGCCTCTTTTGCCGCTATTCAAGGCAGGCTGCTGTTATAATCGCAGACCTCGATTTATTAGAAGAAATACAACCATAGATGAAGGATTTCAGGTGCTCTTCGAGAAGACCTTTATAAATCATTGGACATAAGGGGGGATTACGCTGTATTCAGCAGAGCATAGGAACACAACCCTGTGGTACCGGAAGCCTGCGGCCAAGTGGGAAGAAGCGCTTCCGCTTGGAAACGGCCGCCTTGGCGCCATGGTGTTCGGAGGCGTGCAGGAAGAATGCATGCAATGGAACGAAGATACGCTCTGGTCCGGCTTTCCCCGGGACACGAATAATTACGAGGCTCTCCGGTATCTGGCAAAGGCGAGGGAACTGATTGCGTCCGGCAAGTATGCTGAAGCGGAACAGTTGATCGAGGGCAGGATGGTTGGCAGAAATACGGAGTCCTTTTTGCCGCTGGGAGATCTGTTGATCCGACAGTCGGGAATAGGGGATTCATGCTCGGAATACAGGCGCGAACTGAACCTGGATATGGGGATTGCTTCCACTCGTTTTCAAGGTGGCGGCTCCAATCATATTTTCAGCAGGGATATGTTCATCAGTGCGGTTGACCAGGTCGGGGTTATCCGTTATGAATGCTCGGGGAGCGGATCCATCCAATTGGAGATCGGGTTACGTTCACCGCTTCAGCATCGCACACGTACAGAGGAAGACGGGACGCTGGTGTTGCATGGGCATGCTCCGACTCATATTGCTGATAATTACAGGGGCGATCATCCTGGGTCGGTGCTTTATGAGGATGGGCTGGGCATTCGGTACGAAATGAGGCTGCTGGCCTTGACGGACAGCGGTCAGGTGACGGTCGATGACAGCGGCATGCGCATTTGCGCGGCAGGCTCGGTTACGCTGCTGATTGCGGCTGCTACGAATTTTGAAGGCTTCGATCGTTCTCCGGGTTCTGGCGGTACCGATCCGTCCGGCATATGCAGGGAGAGACTTCAGGACGCCATGCGGCATGGTTTTGAACAATTGCGCTCACGGCACGTCCAGGACCATCAAGCCTTGTTCAGACGCGTGGAGCTTCAGCTTGGCCGTCCAGAGAATGAGCGTTCCATAGCAGCTTTAGCCACCGACGAGCGGATGGAAGCGTACCGGGAGGGACGGGAGGATTCTGCGCTCGAAGCGCTGATGTTTCAATTCGGAAGATATTTGCTCATTGCCAGCTCCCGGCCGGGTACACAGCCCGCCCATCTGCAGGGTATATGGAATCCCCATGTCCAGCCGCCATGGAACAGCGATTACACAACGAATATCAATACCGAGATGAATTATTGGCCGGCGGAAACGACGCGTCTGAACGAGTGCCACGAGCCGCTAATCCAAATGATCCGGGAGCTTAGCGTAAGCGGTGCCCGGACCGCGAAGATTCACTATGGCGCCCGTGGATGGGTCGCCCATCATAACGTGGATTTATGGCGAATGGCCAGTCCGAGCGATGGCAGAGCCATGTGGGCCTTCTGGCCAATGGGTGGTGCTTGGCTGTGCCGGCATCTATGGGAGCGTTACCAATTCCAACCGGATCTTGAATACTTGCGGGAAACGGCGTATCCGCTGATGCGTGGAGCCGCTTTGTTTTGCCTGGATTTGCTGATTGAAGACGGGGAAGGGCATCTGGTGACCAGCCCATCGACATCGCCGGAGAATCAGTTTCTTACCGCGGAAGGTCTGCCTTGCAGCGTGTCGGCAGGCTCGACCATGGATATGGCCATCATTCGCGATTTATTCCATAACTGCATCGAAGCTTCGCAGCTGTTGGAGCAAGATGATGAACTGCGGGAGGAATGGAAAGCAGCGGTCGCGCGCCTGCTGCCTTACGCCATCGATGACGAGGGCAGGCTCATGGAATGGAGCAAGCCGTATCCGGAAGCGGAGCCCGGACATCGGCACGTATCCCATTTGTACGGATTGTACCCCGGCTCTGATATTACCCTCCAAGATACGCCGCAGCTTGCGGAAGCCGCTTATCGCACGCTTATGTCGCGCATCGATCACGGAGGGGGGCATACGGGCTGGAGCTGCGTATGGCTGATTAACCTGTTTGCCCGACTGCAGCAGCCGGACAAGGCTTATGTTTATGTCCGGACCCTGATTTCCCGCTCCATGCACCCCAATCTGCTCGGGGACCATCCCCCGTTCCAGATCGATGCGAATTTTGGAGGCAGCGCCGGACTTGTAGAAATGCTGCTCCAGAGTCATTTGGATGCCATTCAGCTGCTGCCGGCGCTGCCGAAAGCGTGGGCGGAAGGCTCCGTGCGGGGATTGAAGGCCCGCGGAGGATTTATCGTGGATATGGAATGGAAGGACGGCATTCTTGCGTCCGCAAGCATAACCTCTACGCATGGCCGGATCTGCAGAATTCAATATTCCGAGCCTCTCGCCGTTCTAAGGGAAGACGGGAGCGTTGTGACGACGGGAGATCGGCTTTCTTTTGAGACGGTGAGCGGCATGACCTACCAGATTGCATTGGCTGCCATGAAGGCATTGTGAATAAGGGCTAATCTCGAGCATGGCTGGATGAACGATAACCGGATACGAATTGATGAAGGCTAAAGGAGCTGAATGCTGATGATTAACGAAAAGCTGCCGAAAATGTGGTACGGCGGGGATTATAATCCCGAGCAGTGGGATGCGGAAGCGTGGAAGGAAGATGACCGCATGTTTAAGCTGGCGGGCATCGATGTAGCCACCATAAATGTATTCTCCTGGGCTTTGAGTCAGCCGAATGAGGATACGTACGATTTTGCTTGGATGGACGAGACGATTGACCGGCTGTACCGGAACGGGGTGTATATCTGTTTGGCAACGAGCACGGGAGCCCATCCGGCCTGGATGGCGCGCAAATACCCGGATGTGCTGCGCGTCGACTACGAGGGCCGCAAACGCAAATTCGGCGGACGCCATAACTCCTGTCCGAACAGCCCCACCTACCGAAAATACGCCAAAATCATGGCAGGCAAGCTGGCGGAACGCTATAAGGATCATCCGGCCGTCCTGATCTGGCACGTATCGAACGAATATGGCGGGTACTGCTACTGCGACAATTGCGCCGCGGCATTCCGGACTTGGCTCGAGCAGCGATATGGCACGCTGGATGCCGTAAACAAGGCATGGAATACCCGCTTCTGGGGCCACACCTTCTATGACTGGGAGGACATCGTCGTTCCTAACGCTTTAAGCGAGGAGTGGTCCGGCAACCGGACGAATTTCCAAGGCATATCCCTGGATTACCGCCGTTTTCAGTCCGACAGCCTGCTGGACTGCTACAAGCTGGAGCGGGATGAATTGAAGCGGATCACGCCGGATATACCGGTGACCACGAATCTTATGGGTTTTTATCCGGAACTGGACTATTTCAAATGGGCCAAGGAGATGGATGTCGTATCCTGGGACAACTATCCGTCGCTGGATACCCCGTACAGCTATACCGCCATGGCGCATGCCCTGATGCGGGGGCTTAAGGGCGGTCAGCCCTTTATGCTGATGGAGCAGACGCCGAGCGTTCAGAACTGGCAGCCGTATAACTCGGCCAAGCGCCCTGGGGTAATGCGATTGTGGAGCTACCAAGCGGTCGCCCACGGCGCGGATACGGTGATGTTCTTCCAACTGCGCCGTTCGATCGGAGCCTGCGAGAAGTATCACGGCGCGGTCATCGAGCATGTCGGACATGAACATACCCGCGTATTCCGCGAGTGCGCCGAGCTGGGCAAGGAGCTGCAGCAGCTGGGAGACCGGATCCTGGATGCCCGTTCCGACGCCAAAGTCGCGATCATCTACGACTGGGAGAACCGGTGGGGCATTGACCTGTCGAGCGGTCCGAGCGTCGCCCTCAATTACGTGAACGAGGTGCATAAATATTACGATGCCCTGCACCGGCTGCATATTCAGACCGATATGATCAGCGTCGAAGAGGACTTCCGGAAGTATGACGTTGTCATCGCGCCGGTGATGTATATGGCAAAACTGGGATTTGCAGAACGCGTGGAGGCCTTTGTATCGCAAGGCGGCACCTTTGTGACGACCTTCTTCAGCGGCATTGTGAACGAGAATGATCTTGTGACGCTTGGCGGTTATCCGGGCGAGCTGCGCAACGTCATGGGAATTTGGGCCGAGGAGATTGATGCGCTGCTTCCTGGCCAGCAGAATCAGATGGTAATGCGGGGCCGGAAGGGCCAGCTGGAAGGCACCTACGACTGCGGCATTCTGTGCGACGTGATCCATGCCGAGGGAGCAGAGGTCGTTGCCGAATACGGCTCGGACTACTATCAAGGCATGCCATCGTTGACCGTGAACGCATTCGGACAAGGGAAGGCCTGGTATGTGGCCACGAGCCCGGAGCCTAAATTCCTGCGAGATTTGATGCAATCGATATGCAGCGACCATGGCATTGAGCCTGTTCTGAACGCTCCCGAAGGCGTTGAGGTGACAAAGCGGGTGAAGGAGGGCGCGGAGTTTACTTTTGTGCTCAATCACATGCCCGAGCGCAAATCCGTGTCCTTGGATGGGGAAACCTATGTTGACCTGCTGACAGGGGAGGAGTTTCGGGATACCTGCGAAGTGCCGGCACGAGGCGTGATGATATTAGAGAAGCGGTTGGGATAGAGATAAAATAAGGGCTTTCCAAGAAGAGTGAATAGCTTGGAGCGCTCTCAACAAAAAGCAGAGAAGGCGGGGACTCCGGCCTTCTCTGCTTTATTTTTAATCTGAAGCTTATCCTCTTGATCCCACAACCACTCCATCACAACCGACCCAGGGTGTCGACCGCTGCCCATTCTAAGCTTCCTTCTCGTGCAGCTTTCGGAATTCCTTGGGAGAAATGCCCTCTTGTTTCTTAAAAACAAGACTGAAATATTTTTCGTTCTTAAAGCCGACCATCTCGGAAATCGCGGCCATTTTCAGCCCCGGATTTTGCAGGAGGATTTTGGCCTTCGAGATGCGGATCCGGTTCAGATGCTCGGGGATATTAATCCCGTGCTTCTGCTTGAATTTGCGGGAGATATACTCCCGGCTGACGTGAAACCGGTTTGCAATATCGTACAGAGACACGTCGTTCTGATAGTTTTGCTCGATAAACGCCGTAATGTCGTAGATCAGGTCCTGCCCCGTCTGCTTCTGGGACTGCAGCGCCGAGGCCAGCAGGCTCATTAATTGATCCCAATACTGCTGCCATTCTGCCAGGGAGCATACATATTTGTCCGGGCTTGGCCGCTCGATGGTGGCGCTTTCCTCTTTGTACAATTTCAACAAAGCCTCAGACGACGGGTTCGCGGTTTCATGAATGACGTGATTGGCGAACCGATCAATTTCGCGGTCCCATCGCTCCAGAAGCTCCGGCGTGAGAACGCCGCTTTTTCGGATGGCGGCAAGGAACGAATCGACGGCCTCGCCAATGGGAGCAGGCTGACCGCTAAGCACAGCGAGCTTCCAGGTATCCTCGAACCCGCTGAACTGGACGCCCCGATGATGATCCATTCCGGATCGTCGCAGCTGCTCGGCATCGTGGATGAAATGGTTCAGGACCGTTAAATCACGCGAACGCAGGGCATTCGAGCATTGGGCATAGAGCTCGGGAACGTCTACCGGATATTTGCCTTCCGGACTTATGCCAAAATGCATCTGGCGCGACAGCGTCCGAAACATCCCGCTATTGATCTCTTGAAGCAGCGTAGGGACCGTGGCGAGTTGTTCCCACAATAAGAGAACCAGTTGATGCGGCGATCCGAATGGACGGAAAGCAATCCCGATCCGGTCCTTTTGCAGAAATTCATTGCAAATATTCAACAGGGCGAACATCAGCAGATCCTGATGATGGCCGAAGCGGCTGTACAGCACATGATCCGACTTGTCGATTTGCATGACGGCCAGGCGTATTGCGTTGGTCTGCGCCGGCACGATGCCTTCATCCCTGAGGCGGTTAACCACCTGGGAATGGGCGCTCCTGTCATCGATAAGGCTGGATAACAGCTTCTCCGAATAGACCGGCCGGTACTCGTTCACCTGAACATGCTGCTGCCGCGCCGCAAGGCGTTCTTGTTCCTCCGCCATCCAGGCCGCGGTCGCCTTGGCGACCGCTTGGTTGATGACGTCCTCCTCGATGGGTTTCAGGATATAATCCGTGCCGCTGTACCAGATGGTGTTGCGCACGAATTCGAAATCGTCATGCCCGCTGATGACGATGAATTTGATGTCCGGGTAATGCTTGTGAATCCATTCCATGAGATCCACGCCGTTTTTGAGGGGCATCAGCATGTCCATCAGCACAAGATGGGGCCGAAACGCCGGGATCAGCTCCATCGCCTCCAGCCCGTTGGCCGCTTCCTCTATATCGGTAATCCCGTGCGCTTCCCACTGGACCAGCAG
Source organism: Paenibacillus sp. Y412MC10 (assembly GCF_000024685.1). Lineage (NCBI taxonomy): Bacteria > Bacillati > Bacillota > Bacilli > Caryophanales > Paenibacillaceae > Paenibacillus > Paenibacillus sp. Y412MC10. The sequence continues at coordinate 6,280,705 of NC_013406.1, read as the reverse complement.
GCGGATGGCTTTGCGCACGCGAGACTCGTCATCCACGATCAATGCCTTCATCCGTTTCACCTTCCACATTTATAGTCAGCACTACACGAAAGCCGTGCGGCTGGTTGTTTTCGATGTTGAATTTGGATTTTCCACGATAGTACAGCCTCAGCCTCGTCATGATGTTGATAAGTCCGATTCCGCTGCTGTCTTCCGTCTCCAGCTCGGACACAACCTGAAGCTGTTCCAGATCCAACTCTTCCATCCGAAGCAAATGCTCCTGAAGGGTTTGGAACGGCTCCTCCTGCATCCCGTTTCCGTTATCTTCGACCGTGATCTGCACGATCGAGGCCGATAGGCGCCGGCTTGTGAGCGCAATGAAATTGTCTTGCTCCAAGGGGTTCATGCCATGCTTGAAAAAGTTCTCGATCAGCGGCTGAACCAGCATCTTCGGAATCAACACCTGCAGAGTCGACTCATCCACATCGTAACGGAAGTCGAACTGATTCTCAAATCGTTCCTTCTGCAGTTCCACGTAATCCTTGATATGATCGAGCTCCGTGGCCAGCGTGACCGGCTTGTCGGTATTGTACATGCTGTATCTCATCATCCGGGCCAGAGCGGAGATCAGGGAGTATATCCTCTTCATGCCATGCTCCAGCGCAAGGGTGCCGATGGTCTGCAGCGCATTGTTCATGAAATGCGGATTCACCTGCGCCTGCAGCGCCCGGAGCTGGTTAGTCCGGTTCGCCAGCTTCAGCTTGTATTCCTGCAGGATGAGGTTGTTGATCGTATCCATCATGCTGCCGAACCTGCGATGGAGGGCTCCGATTTCGTCTTTGCGATTGGAGGAGATATCCACGGTCATTCGTCCGCTTTTGACCTGGCTCATGAGGCCAACCAATTCGCGGATCGGGGCCGTGATATAGACCGAAATCCAGATCGTGGCGGCGATGATGAGAATAAGGGACACGCCGATCAGCAAAATATTGACGAAGGCAGCTTTGTCCGCGCTGCTTAAAATATAGGAGGAAGGAATCTCCTTGATCATCGTCCAGTCGCTGACCGACGTCTTGATATTGTTATATAAATAGATTTTGTTGTTATACTCGAAATGGCCTTCCTTCTTGCCGGATTGCTTGATGCTGGCGTACCAATCCGCCTGGACTTGTTGTCCCAGCATTTCGTCATCGCCGGAATACATGATATACCCGTCTTCATTGGCAATGTACAGCTGTTCATGATCAGGTTGGAACAGCTGGCCGCTGATCCGGCTCAGGAAATCCATGTCCAGATCGATGGCGAGAATGCCCAATCGTTCGGTTGAAGGGACCCGTTCAATGACCCGGTACATCGTGAATACTTGTTGATCGGCTTCATAGGGATAAGCTAACTGAAACCCGTACGTATGAAGGGGATGCGGCGGCTGAAGGACCACCGTATCGTTACGAAGATCGGGAATCTCGGGATAGAGGTTGACCTCGCTTGTTTTTCTGGCGATATCCTGCGCGAATAACGTGGCTTCCCGTTTGCCGTCGACGTAAAGATAGACCTGCCTGGAGCCGCTGATGGCTTTTTGAATGGATTGCAGCGTGGCGGATTGCCTGCCGCTGGCGTTGATGTTCTCATGACTGTAATAGAGGCTGCGGAAAAAATCCGGATCCGAGTAGACCGTAAGGGAACTACGGTTCATCTCTTCCAAATAACTCTCCAAATTTAACCGTCCCTGATAGAGAAGATTCATATTCTCAACAACGGCCCGTTCCTTGAGCGAGTTCGTTGTCATGACATAACTGATGATCATGGAAATGGTGGTCGGAATGATGGTCGCCATGATCATGAAGGTAATCAGTTTGGTGCGGATGCTGTTCCAGTTCCAGTTCAATATTTTCACCGCCGATCAATTTTCTATACCAATTAGTTCACATCCTATGGTAGTCCCAAGGTCTTCATCTTAGCATAATTAAATCATAGAGAAATGGATAGAGAAACGATAGGACAAGCGGAGGGGGATTAACATGAACAGCAAGAGAACGGCTGCTTTGACTCAGCAGTTGGTTTATATCGGACCCGCGCTGCTGTTTTTCGGTATTACGATCATTATCCCATTTGTGATGGGGATGTATTACTCGTTTACCGACTGGAATGGCGTTTCCGGGAACGTCGAATGGGTCGGGCTGGACAATTTCAAACAGATTTTCACAAATGACAGCGCATTCGCCCAATCCTTCTGGTTCACCACCAAATTTACGATCGTCGGGGTGCTTCTCACGAATTTGGTCGGATTCTTCCTGGCCTACTTCTTAACGAAAAACATTCGGGCGCGCAATTGGCTGCGGACGATATTCTTCATGCCGAACGTGATCGGCGGATTGCTGCTCGGCTTCATCTGGCAGTTTATCTTCATAAAAGGCTTTGCAACCGTTGGCGAAGCGACGGGAATTCCGTTTTTTAATCTTCCGTGGCTGGGAGACGAAGTAACCGGCTTCTGGGGCATCATCATGGTATTCGTATGGCAGTCGTCAGGCTATCTGATGGTCATCTACATCGCCTCCATTACGAACGTGTCCAAGGAAGTCATGGAAGCTGCCGAGATTGATGGGGCCAACCGGTTCCAAGTGCTCAAGAGCATCATCGTTCCGCTTATTATGCCGGCGGTTACCGTATGTTTGTTCCTGGCGATTTCCTGGTCCTTCAAAATGTTCGACCTGAACCTATCGCTGACTAAGGGCGGACCTTACCGTTCCACGGAATCGCTGGCAATGAACGTGTACAACGAGGCGTTCCTGAACAACCGGTACGGTCTCGGGACGGCCAAGTCCTTGATCTTCTTCCTGGTCGTCGCCGTCATTACGCTCATTCAAGTCCGTTTAACGAAGCAGAAGGAGGTTGAAGCTTAATGAGATCGAAGAAACCTCCCATGTCGGCCTCCACGATCGTATTGCAGATTGTGATGGTCATTGTTGCCTTGATCTTCTTGGCACCGTTCTACTTCCTGCTGGTAAACTCGGTCAAATCGCTGGGCGATATTATGGTCGACGCGGCCAACTGGCCAACGGCCTTTCACTTTGACAACTACAGCAAGGCTTGGGAAATGACCCGCTTTCCGGAAGCATTCACGAACTCCATCATCATTACGGTCATCAGCAATCTGATCATAGCCCTGCTGAGCGCGATGGCAGCTTACCGGATGGTCCGGTCCAATACGAGATTCAATCGAATCGTGTTCATGCTGTTCGTATCGGCCATGGTCATTCCGTTCCAATCCATTATGATTCCATTGCTGCAGGTCATTAACTTTCTAGGCGTCAACAACAGCATCGTGGGTCTGATTCTCAGTTATCTCGGACTCGGCATCCCGCTGTCGGTCTTCCTGTTCCACGGTTTCGTGAAAGGCATTCCGCTGGAGATCGAAGAGGCCGCCACGGTCGACGGCGCTTCTCCGTTCAGGGTATTTGCCCGCATCGTTATGCCGATGCTGAAACCTATGATGGTAACGGTCATCATCCTGAACTGCCTGTGGGTCTGGAACGACTATCTGCTGCCATCCTTGATCCTGCAAAGTCCGGAACTGCGGACGATTCCGCTTGCGACCTTTGCGTTCTTCGGGCAGTATTCGAAGCAGTGGGATATGGCGCTGCCGGCGCTCGTGCTGGGCATTACGCCGATCATCATCTTCTTCCTGTCACTGCAGAAGTACATCGTTGAGGGCGTCGCTGCCGGCTCCGTTAAGGGGTAAGGGCAGCGGGCGCCTCGCCCATAACCGGTTTTTCCATCTTTATATATAATCATTATCAGGGGGTAGTAAAGATGAACAAAATGAAATTATCACTCGTGATGCTGCTGGCTTTCTCGCTGCTGCTTGCAGCTTGCGGCGGCAAGTCGGAAGAAGGCCAGGGCGGAAGCTCGAATGGAGCTTCCGGCGAAGTCAAAACGGTCAAGATTTTTCAATTCAAAACCGAGATCGTGGACGGCTTGAATGAGCTTAAAGTCGAATTCGAGAAGGAATACCCGAACATCAAGCTGGATATTCAAACGGTAGGCGGCGGCGCTGACTATGGTGCTGCATTGAAAACCAAATTCGCATCCAACGATGCGCCGGATATTTTCTCCAATGGCGGCGACGCCGAGATGGAGATGTGGATCGACCGTCTCGAGGATCTGTCCGATCAGCCTTGGGTGAACGATCTGGTCGACATGGCGAAAGAGCCGATGACCAAAGACGGTAAAGTATACGGCATGCCGATGAACCTTGAAGGATGGGGTTACATCTACAATAAGGATTTGTTTGAGCAGGCCGGCATTACCGAGCTTCCAAAAACATATACTCAGCTGGCAGATGCCGCGAAGAAGCTGGAAGCCGCAGGCATAACTCCTTTTGCGAACGCTTACCAGGAATGGTGGTTGATCGGCAACCAGGGCATTAACCCGGCATTCGCCCAGCAGGATGACCCGAATGCGTTTATCCAGGGCTTGAACGACGGCACGCAAAAATTCGTGGGCAATGGGAAGTTCGAAGAGTGGACCAAGCTGATGCAGCTGACATTGGACCACGGCAACAAGAACCCGCTGACCACCGACTACAATACGGCCATTTCCCTGCTGGCTACAGGTAAAGCGGCCATGATGCAGAACGGGAACTGGGCTCAAACCGAGATCGATGCCATCAATCCGGATCTGAATCTCGGCTACCTGCCGATGCCGCTTGGCGACAATGCGGAGCAAAACGACAAGCTGAACGTCGGCGTACCTGCGAACCTGGTCATTAACAAAGATTCCGCGTCGAAGGAAGAAGCGAAGATCTTCCTGAACTGGTTTGTCACATCCGATATCGGCAAAGAGTACATCGTGAAAAAATTCAAATTCATCCCGGCCTTGAAGACCATCGAAGCAACGCCTGAGGATATGGGCGATTTGGGTTCGGCCGTATGGGAGTACGTGCAGGCAGGCAAAGTGCTGCCAAGACAATCCGCGAAGTTCCCGGACGGCGCGGCACAGGAATTCTCCGGCGCGATGCAGGCATTCTTCGCCGGCAAATCCGATACGAACAAAATGCTTGAAGATATGCAGACATCCTGGGATAGCTTGAGCAAGTAAGGAGCCATGCAAAATTTAAGTTAGCAGACCGTTCATAAGAGGTATGATCCCTTGTCCGACAAGATAGGGGGTGGTACCTCTTTTCTATAGCAGAGTCTACGAAGGAGGCAATTCTATGATTAATCAACGTTTTCCTAAGATATGGTATGGCGGGGATTACAACCCCGAGCAATGGGACAAGGCAACGATGGAAGAGGACCTGCGGATGTTCGAGCTGGCGGGCGTCGACGTGGCGACCCTCAATGTATTCTCCTGGGCCAAAACGCAGCGCGATGAGGAAAGCTATGATTTCGCGTGGCTTGATGAAATTATGGACCGCCTGGCGGAGGAGCAGGTTCACGTCTGTTTGGCAACCAGCACGGGGGCGCACCCTGCTTGGATGGCCAAGAAATACCCGGACATCCTGCGCGTCGATTACGATGGACGCAAACGCAAATTCGGCGGCCGCCATAATTCATGTCCGAACAGCCCGACCTATCGCAAATACTCCGTGCTGATGGCGCGCAAGCTGGCTGAACGGTACAAGGATCACCCGGCGCTGGTCATCTGGCACGTCTCCAATGAGTATGGCGGGTATTGTTATTGCGACAACTGCGAGCGTCAGTTCCGCGTCTGGCTGAAAGAGCGTTACGGGTCGCTAGATAAGCTGAACGCCGCATGGAATACCGGGTTTTGGGGCCATACCTTCTACGAGTGGGACGAGATCGTGGTACCGAATGCGCTCAGCGAGGAATTCGGCGGAAACCGGTCGTTCTTCCAGGGAATATCGCTGGATTACCGCCGTTTCCAGTCCGACAGCCTGCTGCAATGTTACCGGCTGGAAAGAGATGAGCTGAAGAAGGTCACGCCGGATATTCCGGTCACCACCAATCTGATGGGCTTTTATCCGGAGCTTGATTACTTCGAGTGGGCGAAGCATATGGATGTGGTGTCCTGGGACAACTATCCCGCGATCGATACGCCGGTGAGCTTTACGGCGATGTCGCATAACCTGATGCGCGGGCTGAGAAGCGGACAGCCGTTCATGCTGATGGAGCAGACCCCGAGCGTTCAGAACTGGTCGCCCTATAACTCCGCGAAGCGTCCCGGCGTCATGCGGCTGTGGAGTTATCAGGCCGTAGCGCACGGCGCGGATACGGTCATGTTCTTCCAGCTCCGCCGCTCCGTGGGGGCGTGCGAGAAATTCCACGGCGCATTGATCGAGCATGTCGGACATGAGCATACCCGGGTCTTCCGGGAGTGCGCGGAGCTGGGGCAAGAGCTGCAGCAGCTCGGAGACAAGCTGCTCGACTCTCGTTCGGACGCCAAGGTGGCGATCATGTACGACTGGGAGAACCGCTGGGCGCTGGAGCTGTCCAGCGGGCCTTCCAAAGCCCTGAACTACGTGGATGAGGTTCATAAATATTATGACGCGCTGTATCAGCAGAATATCCAGACCGATATCATCAGCGTCGAAGAGGATCTAAGCAAGTATGATATCGTGATTGCCCCCGTGATGTACATGGTGAAGCCGGGCGTTGCCCAGCGCGTGGAGCAGTTCGTATCGCAGGGCGGTACCTTTGTGACCACCTTCTTCAGCGGCATCGTCAATGAGAACGATCTGGTGACGCTCGGAGGTCATCCGGGCGAGCTGCGCAACGTGACCGGCATATGGGCTGAGGAAATCGATGCCCTGCTGCCCGGAATGCAAAATCAGATCGACATGAAGCAGGATTGGGGATCGCTGCGTGGAAGTTATCCATGTGGAATTTTGTGCGATGTCATCCATGCGGAGACGGCGGAGGTTCTGGCTGAGTACGGATCCGACTTCTACAAAGGCACGCCTGTTTTAACGAAGAATGCGTTTGGCGAAGGGCAGGCCTATTATGTGGCCAGCAGTCCGGATGCGCAGTTCCTGCAAGGGTTTCTTGCCAATCTGTGCGAAGAACAAGGCGTGAAGCCGCTGCTGGATACGCCACAAGGGGTAGAGGTGGTGGAACGGGTGAAGGACGGAAACTCCTATCTGTTCATATTGAACCACAATGCCGAAGAGATGACGTTTGATGCAGGTTCTGCCAATTCATTCGATCTCCTGGGCAGCCGGCAGGTTACGGGCCATGTCACGATTCCGGGAAGGGACGTCATGATTCTGGAACGGGCTGCCGCCGCCCGGTCTTAAAGAGAGCAAGGAGATCTTACTCGGACCTTGGTTAGGGGGCAATAAACAGTGAGTATACATTTTCATGAGGATCTGGGGATATTCCATCTCCAGAGCGATCAGTCAAGTTATGTGATTGAGCTGGTGCGCGGCGTATATCCGGCGCATGCCTATTGGGGACGCCGGATTCGCGATAACCGCGTCCTAGGATTGCTGGAACGGAGGGGAAGAGCATCCTTTTCGCCGACGCCGTTTCGCGAGGATGCTTCCTTCTCCCTGGACAGTTTGCCTCAGGAATACCCGGGCTATGGCAGCGGCGATTTTCGGCAGCCTGCATATCAGGTGCAGCTGGCTAACGGGACCACGGTCACCGAGGCGGAATATGTCCGTCACCGGATCTACAGCGGCAAGCCGAAGCTTGAGGGCTTGCCTGCCGTATACACGGAACAGGATGACGAGGCGGATACGCTGGAGCTGGAACTGTTTGATCGGATAAGCGGTTTGACGATTTATTTGTCTTATACAGTCATGAAGACGTTTGATGCTATTTCCCGCTCCGTATCCTTCCGCAACGACAGCAAGGAGAACATGACGCTGCTGCGTGCCATGAGCGCTAGCGTGGATATGGATCACAGCCGTTATGACCTGCTGCATCTCCATGGGGCATGGGCGAGAGAGCGCCATGTGCAGCGCAGAAGACTATCCCCGGGCATGCAGGGCATCGAGAGCCGCAGGGGGTCAAGCAGCCATAACCACAATCCGTTCCTAGCGCTGCTGTCCGAGGGGGCAGGCGAAGAGTTCGGCGAGGTGTACGGCTTCAGTCTGGTATACAGCGGCAGCTTCTCCGCACAGGTCGAGGTGGACCAATACGATACGGCCCGGGTCACGATGGGATTGAATCCGTTCGATTTCACGTGGCTGCTGGAGCCGGGACAGTCGTTCCAGACGCCGGAAGCGGTGATGGTCTTCTCGGCGGAGGGCCTGGGCGGCATGTCCAGACGCTATCATAAAATGTACCGCACAAGGCTGTGCCGGGGGCAATTCCGGGATGCCACGCGCCCGGTGCTGGTGAACAATTGGGAAGCAACCTACTTCAATTTCAATGCCGATAAAATCGAGCAGATTGCAAGCGCGGGACGGGATCTCGGCATCGAGCTGTTCGTGCTGGACGACGGATGGTTCGGCAAGCGCAACGACGATACGACTTCCCTCGGGGATTGGGTCGTTGACAAGAACAAGCTGCCCGACGGCCTCGAGGATCTCGTGAAGAGGGTCCGCGGTCTGGATATGCAGTTCGGCTTGTGGTTTGAGCCTGAAATGATATCGCCGGACAGCGATCTGTACCGTCAGCATCCCGACTGGTGCCTGCACGTCGAAGGGCGCCGGCGGACGGAAGGGAGACAGCAGCTGATCCTGGATTTCTCCCGCCAGGAAGTAGGCGACGCGGTGGCCGATATGGTTCGCGGCATCCTGAGAAGCGCCCCGATCACCTACGTGAAATGGGACATGAACCGGAACATGACGGAGATCGGCTCGGCTGCGCTGCCGCCTGAGCGCCAGCGGGAAACGGCCCATCGCTATATGCTGGGTCTGTACAGGGTGATGGAACAGCTGACGACGGAGTTCCCGCATATTTTGTTCGAGAGCTGCTCCGGGGGCGGCGGACGCTATGATCCGGGAATGCTGTATTACATGCCGCAGACGTGGACAAGCGATAACTCCGATGCCGTCAGCCGATTGAAGATCCAATACGGAACGAGCCTGGTTTATCCGCTTAGCTCCATGGGAGCGCATGTGTCCGCCGTTCCGAATCATCAGGTGCACCGGAATACTTCGCTGCGGACGAGAGGACACGCGGCAATGTCGGGCAATTTCGGTTATGAGCTGGATCTGACGGCCTTCAGCGAACAGGAGAAGGAGGAGGTCCGCGAGCAGGTAATGCTATACAAAGAGATTCGGCATCTTGTGCAGTTCGGGGATTTCTACCGTCTTCGGAACCCGTTCGAAGGGAATGAAGCGGCCTGGACGATCGTCTCCGAGGATCGCTCGGAAGCGGTGCTGTATTATTTCCGCATCTTAAGCGAGGCGAATGAGCCGATTCGGTGGCTGCGTACGATGGGGCTGGATCCGGAAGGGGATTACAACTGCCTGGAGGACGGGAACATCTACGGCGGAGACCGGCTGATGAACGCCGGCTTGGCCGTTCCGCCGATGCACGGCGATTTCCAAAGCTTTATCTGGAGATTCGAACGGGTATAAGTTGTTTACTAAAAGCCTGCGGAAGCTATCTGTGTCCATAGCGCAACGTTATATCAAGGTTGATCCAGCATCAAGCTGTATAGAAGCCAAAAGAACCGCCAGAGAAGCACTCTCTGGCGGTTCTTGCTGTTTCTATAACCGGCTGCTTTCAGGTCGCCGTGATGGAATAAATGCCGCGTTCCGTTGTGAGCACCACTTGACGGTCTTGAATCTCCGCGGCCGTTAACCCGTCCAGCCCGATGACGAAGGCATTGCTTGGCAGCGGGGCTTCGTGGCCTGCCGTAATGACCACGCCGGGGCCGTGCAGCAGAAGAGCGTGGCGATCTCCATACCCGTCGATGGACTGCGCTTGCTGCTGCTGATGTTCAAATCGTTCCAGCCGTAATTCAACCTGGTCTTGATCCTTCTCTTCTTGCTTGGATATGTGCAGCGTGCGGTTGCTATTGGATTGAAGCCAGTTCGTAACCTCTTCGATCGATGGATTCATCATGGACACCTTCCTTGATTTTAGGGTGGCTTCAACTAGTCTGTCCACGAATAGGGTTCGTTATTTCAATTCGGACCGGGTTTCTCCCGCAGGAAGTCGACGGAAAAATTAACGCAGTTCAAACCCTCTTCTTCGATATTACGTGTTAAGATAGTTAAAGAATATGGAACAAACGCATGCTACATATGGAGGGGCTATGAGCAAGAAATGGTATTACGTGCTCGCCATCCTGCTCGCAGCCTGCAGCTGGATCGGGAATGTCTGGTATTACGAAGCCAACCAACTGGGAAGAACCGTATTCCTCGAGCATCATGTGGAGACAAGGGAAGGGGGAGGCCGCGTATTCGACTTGTATTATGTGGAGGACAAACAAGCAGATAAGAGGCTGAGCTCCATCCGGATCGAAGGTTACCCTGGACAGATCGTCACGCCCTATCCCCAATATGCGGAGTATCAGAGGCAGTATTTAGGAAAAATGATGGTGAACTTAAATGCCCCTGAGAAAAAAGGGACGGGAGAGAAGCTGGAGGAGCCGGTTCTCATTCGGGAAGCTACCGCGCTTTATTCCGACGGAAGCTCGGAGCAAGTGAATGTCGGGGAAATATACGTTTGGCCCGGCGTATATCGTCAGGAAGAGCAAGATCCGATATCGTGGACATCCGGCGGATCTTCCTCCGATCATTCGGGATACGACTCCGCTGTTTTGAAGCGTCCGGTACAGTTAACGGCGTTCTCCTCGAAACTGCTGGATATCGCTCTAGAGGGGCATCTCCGAATCTATGCCGACATTTCAAGTCAAATACCAGGTACCAGCTACCGGTCGCAGCCTTCGGAAGCGCACATCGAGTTAAGAGGCGAGCCCATCGATGAGATTCAGCTTCCACTTAACATTCATAAAGGGGATTCCATTAGAATCAGCCACCAATTTGATATGCCGTCGCTTGAGAAGAGTTTGCAGGTTTACCAGCTCCTATTGAAAACAACCTTTATGGAGGAAAGCGGTCGCCAGTGGCATGGAGAAACGGTAATTCCCTATCACCCGAGACCGACAGATCAAGAATTGTCGGAATTTGTCCGGGATAGCAGGAGGACACCATGACTAGGGCTTACGGGCGTATGGGCTGGGGCCTGTTGTTTGTAATTGTCGACTTTAAGCTGGACTCGGTGGATATGTTGCCCGATATGCTCGGGTACCTGCTGATCGCTTCGGGACTATGGCGGCTCCAGAAGTTGAACGGATATTTTAAGGCAGGGCATCTGTCGGCTTGGCTGCTGATGGCCTGGTCGGTGTTACAATTGTTTTGGTTTACCGAAGCGGGGATAGACGGCTTACCCGTGCAATCCGCGAAGGATGTATGGATCCAGCTGCCTGCCCTCTGCTTGCATACCGTATTGATTTACGGAATTTGCAGAGGCATCCAGGCGCATTTCGCGGGTAACGCGTCCGGACTGGATCATAAGGCAAGCTTCCGGCTGCACTTATTTATGGCGGGACAGCTCCTGTGGCTGATCGTGTACCCATTCTTTTTAAATCTGGATTCGGGCGATATGTTCCTTGTGTTCTTTCTGTGCTCGCTTATCGTAATGGCGGCCGAGATCGCGGTTCTGCTCCTGGTCAGGCTTGCCGTACGGGAATCGACCGAGATTTAGGAATAAAGCGCTATACCCAGGTTTGTTAACGATTATGAAATCAATCATGTTGAACCATTGTCTTTGCTGGGATGATACACGATCGTAACGCCCAGCTGGTTATATATTTCTTCGGTGTAGTGGTGATCCGGGCAGTGCTTGATCGTTGCCATGTCTTCTTGCCTGGAGATCAGCTTCTGCTCGCAGTCGGGACAGCGGTCCTGGAAAAGAAATTTCAGCTTATTCAACATGATCACCACACACCTCCTTAATTTCCGATACAAATACTTGGGTTTATTATAAATCAAGAGCGAGGCACATTCAATAGCAATGTGCCCCGGCAACGATATCAAATGAACGGAGATCGATCACCTTGATAGTGCAACTTGTAGTCATGGTCTTTATAGGTATCATCGGTTCTTTTTTCTCAGGGCTGCTGGGAATAGGCGGGGCGATCATTAATTTCCCCCTGCTTCTATATGTACCGTCCTGGTTTGGACTGGAGGCCTTCACCTCCAAGGAGGTCGCGTCCATCAGTATGCTGCAGGTATTTTTTGCTTCCTTGTCAGGCATGCTAACCAATCGGATGAGTTCGCGCGGCGGTGAGTCGTACGTTCACAAGCGATTGGTTATCCAGATGGGGGCCAGTACCCTGATTGGCAGTCTGATCGGGAGCCTGTCCTCGATGCTTATGACGAGCGGAACGATTAACGTGATTTATGGATTTCTGGCGGTAATCGCGGTGTTATTGATGATTGTGCCGACCCGGGCATCCATGGAGAACAGATCGGTGAGCGAGGTGACTTACCATGCATGGATTGCAATGGGAGCTGCCTTTATTGTCGGCGGCATTGCCGGAATCGTCGGGGCCGGGGGCGCCTTTATCCTGATCCCCATTATGCTGACGGTTCTTAAGATCCCGACGCGAATCACCATCGCATCCTCGCTCGCGATTGTCTTTCTGTCCGCGGTCGGGGGCGTTATCGGCAAAATCGCCTCGGGCGACATTCCGATTTGGCCGTCCCTGTTTGCCGTTGTCGGAAGCTTGATGGGTGCCCCCATCGGCGCGATTATCAGCCGCAAGATGAACGTCCGCCTGCTGAGGTACGCCTTGGCTCTTCTCATTGCGGTGACGGCGGTCAAGATCTGGATCGATATTTTAGGGTAAGTAAAGAGGTAGAACCTTATTCATCATGATGGAAGAGGAGGAGATGAACGATGAAAACCAATCGGCTGGGCTCTTCGGAATTGTATGTAAGCGAAATCGGGCTGGGCTGCATGTCGCTGGGTACGGACGAAGGACAAGCGGTGAAGCTTATTCATGAAGCGTTGGATCAGGGCGTGAATTTTCTGGATACGGCGGACTTATATGATGCAGGCCGCAACGAGGAACTGGTAGGCAAAGCGATTCAGGGTCGGCGCGAGGACGTCATCATCGCCACCAAAGTGGGCAACCGCCGCGTGCCGGGACAGGAGGGCTGGGTATGGGATCCTTCGAAGGACTACATCAAATCAGCCGTTAAGGACAGTCTGCGCAGGCTGGGTACGGATTATATCGATCTGTACCAGCTTCACGGGGGGACGCTGGATGATCCGATCGAAGAGACGATTGAAGCTTTTGAAGAATTGAAGCGGGAAGGGTGGATTCGATATTACGGCATATCGTCCATCCGGCCGAACGTCATCCGCGAGTATGTCGCGAAATCCCATATCGTCAGCGTCATGAGCCAGTACAGCATCCTGGACCGGAGACCGGAGGAAACGGTCCTTGATCTGCTTGAGGAGAACGGAATATCCGCGATTGCCCGGGGTCCCGTTGCCCGCGGCATCTTGTCGGACCGAGGACAAGCCAAAGCCGAGAAGGGATACCTGGATTACAGCAAACAAGAGCTGCTCGACGTGCTCAAGAGGCTCGAAGCGTTCGGAAGAGGCCGGGATTTGTCCCAGCTGGCGATTCGTTATGCTTTGGCCCATGCCGCTGTTGCCTGCACCATTCCCGGAGCAAGCTCGCTTGAACAGCTGCTGCATAACCTGGCTGCGGGGGATATGGAAGCTTTATCTCCTCAGGACATCCAATCGATCCAGGCGATCAGCCGCGCCAACCAATATGAGGCACATCGGTAACTCCGGGAGCGATAAGCGTGTGAATGGTCTATCCCGTTAATCTTTTGGGGCATGAAATATTTATGGCCTGAAGATTTACGGATGAACCGCATTCCCGCATGTTATAATAACTGGATAAGAGCCTGACGTCAGGCGAAATAGTTCATGCCCGCAATCCGCTTTAGGATCACGGGCTTTTTTGTACCTTATTTGTACTTTATCAATAAATTGGCGTCAAACCTTGGGGAATGTCAAACTTTTTGAAGCGATGGTTCGTTCCAAGGAACGTAAACCGCGCGGCTTATGCCATAATCGTACATGGTGAAAGGATTCTAGAATGATTACCATTGAGCATCTATCAAAAACCTATCGCAAGGGCGCTTGGGCGCTCTTGGATGTTTCATTACAATTGGATAAAGGCATGACGGGTCTGCTAGGACCCAATGGCGCCGGCAAAACAACCTTAATGCGCATCCTGGCAACCTTATTGACGCCGACCTCCGGGCAGGTGAGGGTGAACGGAATATCCCTTGGACGGCCGGAGGAGATTCGGCAGATGATCGGTTATTTGCCGCAGCATTTTCACATTTACCCACAGCTGACCGGCAGAGATTATCTGGATTATGTGGCGGCCATGAAGGGGATCACGGACCGGAACGCCAGGCTGAAGGAGATCTCCAGGCTGCTTGAGATGGTCAACCTTCAGGAGAAGGCGGACAAAAAAGTGCGCACGTACTCGGGGGGCATGAAGCAAAGATTGGGCATAGCCCAAGCGCTGCTCGGTTCCCCGGATATTTTGATCGTAGACGAGCCGACGTCGGGGCTGGATCCCCAGGAGCGTGTCCGGTTCCGGAATGTGTTAACCCGTTTCAGCATCGACCGGACGGTCCTGTTGTCCACTCATATCGTAGCGGATATCGAGAGCAACTGCCGTCGCATCGCCGTAATGAACAAGGGGAGATTGGCCATGAACGGCAGCCTGCCCGAACTGCAGGCCTGCGGGAAGGGACAAGTGTGGGAAGCGGTGATGGGTCATGAAGAATTTGCCTTGATGGATCCCATGTCCGTCGTGTCCACTCGAACGGTACCGGAAGGCGTGCTTTGCCGGTTTATCAGTGCAGCGGCCCCCGTGACCGGCGCGTTTCCGGCGGATCCGACCCTGGAGGACGGCTATCTGGCTCTGCTGCGGAGGGATCGCCATGCATAAGTGGTGGAGGCATAGTCTGCTGGAGCTGCGGCTTTTGTTCGGCAATCCCTTGTTTGCCTCGCTTCCGGTCCTCTACGCGATCCTGTTCATCGTCATCATGCTGCAGGCGGCAAGCGGAAACGGACCGAATCATAACCTGTATTCGGCTGCGTATTCCTTTCATATGCTGGGTCATACGATGACGCTGGGTCCGGCGATGTTAATCGGCATCTTGTCCATCCGGCGGGATGTCCGCCGTCGGTCGTTTGAATGGAACCACAGCCTGCCTGTGTCCTTCTTCACCCTGCTGTCGTCGAAATATGCGGTCAGCTTGCTGTACTTTTCCCTGTTTACCCTCTCGACGTCGGTTATATTCTATATCCTGTCGATCAGCCAGGGGATAGCCGGTGATATCGCGATGGTGCATACGATGCAATTCGCGGTGCAGTATGAGGTTTCCTATATGGTGACGCTCGCGCTAGCGATGCTCCTCGGGGCAAGCATACCGAACCGGATCGTGTATTTGATCGGTTTCTGTGCATGGATGTTTGGAACGTTTTTCATGGAAATTTATTTCATCAGCGAATTAAGATGGATGCCGGCCCAAGTGTTTCACCTTAACCAATTCTTCCTTCAATCCAATCGGTTTGAATATGAGAATTGGGGGTACGGCCTACTATCCAAGGATATTCAACTGTCCCGTTGGTTCGTGCTGGCCTTCACCTTCCTGCTGCTGACGGTGTGTTTGTTCTTGTTAAACTCGAAGCGCCCTACGATGCTGAAAAAGGCAGGGTGGCTGGGCGTGCTGGGGGCTGTCGTGTTGACGGCAGCCGCCGCCGTGCCCTATGGCACGCTTTGGGCGGAACGATATGCCCAAATTGATGCGAAGCTGGAGGACCCGACGATTTCTTATGTCGATGATCCTGAAAATATAGCCTTCTATCATGTGTCTTCCTATGACATCAAGCTGAAACGGCTGCCAAACGACGAGCTACGCGTGACGGCGAAGCTAACGATACCAGCCTCCGAAATATCGGGCATGAGGCAGCTGCCGTTAACCTTGAACCGGATGTTCAAGCTTGAACGTGTCCAACTCCAGGGCATCGATGCTCCTTATCGCAGACAGGGAGAGCGGATATCGATCAGGATGGTTGGCGATGCCAAGGGAGGGAACCTTCAAGCCGAGCTGGAATATAGGGGCAAGGTGATGGATTTTATGTCCGGGTACTCCAATGAAGAATTTGCGGCCTATAGCGTGGGGCCTGAAGTTAAGCTGGAGGGGCATATGGCCTGGTATCCGCTTCCCGGTCATCAGGAGGTATATTTAAAGAGTGATAATGGAGACCTTTCGTCGAAATACGTTTATCTGGGCTGGCAATACGGCAAGCTGCGCTACTCTGACGGAGAGATGAAGCTGGTTGTGGAGGGGTATCCGCAACCCTTGTATACGGGAATGAAAGAGCTGGAGCGGAAGCCGGGCTACCAGCGGTTTGAGGACAGGGAGATCGAGCAGAATATCTCTCTGTACGGGGGACAATTCTGGAAGGAAATCCACCGGAATGATCTCCCGATTACCATCGTGACAACGCCTTATCTGGAGAAGGCATCCGTAACGCTGCTGAGGGATATGAAAAAGAAATATGACTATTTTTCCGAGTGGATACCCGAGTTCAACAGCAGCGTCGAGAAGATCTTGTATTTGGGCCAAGGTTTTGATTACCCTCAGGTGAATCATCGCCTGATTCTGTCCTCGAACCACTACACCTATAACTTCGCGAATTTGCCCGGCGAATGGATGAACTCGATTCTGTTCGGCAACCAGGGTGCGTTCCATTATAATTTTGAGCATCCGGAACAAGACGTGCGCGGAAAGATCAGCAGTCTTTTCTGGTATGTATATTACGTGGAGGAGAAAGGGCTTAGCGATAAACAATTAAGATCGGCCTACGGAAATCTCCGGTCGGTACAGCAGCTGTTGTTCAAAAACGGAAGCGGGGAGGATCCCCAGAACCAAATAGGCATAAGTATGGCCAGACAGGTTAGAAAGGCGCTGGAGGAAGGCAGAGGGAATCAGGTCAAAGAGCTGCTGGTGCAGTTTTATGGGCAGGGACTGATGCTTCCCGACACCGAACGCAACCCGTCCTTACGACCGGAGAAGCCGATCACGTACAAAGAGTGGCAGCAGAAGTGGGATGCCATGATGAATGTCAAATAATGACGACTATGCACCTGCACGCGGTCGGTTATAATTGAGAAATAGTTATAACGGAAGATGAGAATGCATGTAGAAAGGGGGGGAAGGCATGATTTCCGATCAGCAGCTGTCCGAACGCATGGCTGCCGGCGACCAGGAAGCGTTTGAAATGCTGGTGACGAGGTACCATGGTCCGCTGCTCAGTTATACGACCCAGAGGCTGGCCGACAGGCAAAAGGCCCAGGATATCGTTCAGGAAACCTTTATCCGGCTCATCCGGCATCTGAAGCAGCACGGGACGCTCGAGCATGTTCGCTCCTGGTTGTACCGCGTCGCTCTGAATATGTGCAAGGATTATTGGAAAAGCGCATCCTACAGGTCCGAAGGTCTTGCGGGTGAGGAAATGCCGGATGCATACGACCCTGAACCGGGCGCGGAGGAGCTTGTGGAAAGACAGGAAACTTCCCTCGAAATTGCGGCGTCGCTCGAGACCTTGCCCGATATACAACAGGAAGTCATATCGCTTCGGTTCTTTCATGACCTGAAGCTGCAGGAAATCGCCGACCTGGTCGACCTCCCCTTGAGTACGGTCAAAACGCATTTATATAACGGCTTGAGAAAGCTAAAGAAAACATTGTCCACGGAGCATTCCGATTTGGTTCCCGTCCATTCGTCCCGAAGGACGCGGGAGAAGAATCCTCAGGAACAGGTACGGAACCGCTCCAAGTCGGAAGAGTCTGATTCGCAGAGCAAAGTAAAAGAAAGTGAGGTGTATCTCCATGGATCATCCATTCGATAATGAATTGAGAAGACTTGAAGACGAGCTTCGCGGCCCGCTCAGACGCGCGGCTCTTCCGTCGCCGACGCCGGATGAGACGGCCCAGCTCATCGCGTCCCTTCAGGGGGAGTTCAATCAGCTCCGGATTGAGCCCGAGTCTCCCAAGCTGGATTTTAATCCGCAGGTCGACCCGCCCTCATTGAAACAGATCCTTCGGAGCCAGATTCGATTGAATCAAAGATCCATTCTGCTCACGGCAGGCGCGGTATTCTGCATGCTGGTCATGCTGATCGATCCGGAATATCCGCTTGATCAATTTGCCGGATTGCCCGGCGGCATTTTTCCATTGATTACCCCTCTGCTGCTGATCGTATCGATGCTGTTCAGCAGCCGAACCTGGGATAAAGGGATGCGGGCCGTGGAGACGCTGACCCCTTACCCGCCGGCACTGGTCTTGTATACCCGCCTGCTTCTCGTGACAGGCATCGTCGTCGGAATGGCCTTGCTCAGTACCCTTGCGCTCGGGCTTCGATCCATCCAAGCAGAATCCTCCCGCTTTTTATTCGGACCGTTTATTCTGGAGTGGATGGGCATTCTGCTGGTGACGGGAGGGGCCGCGATGTATATGCTGTTTCGCAAAGGCATGGTCTATTCGCTGATCTCGGCGGTGTTGGTGTACGGCATGTGGATCGTGATACAGGGCCAGATCGTGGACCACGGCGTTTCCATGAGCGGCAAGATGCTGACAGACATGTCCCTGCTTGTGATCGGCTTGATTCTGCTGATTTCTTCCTACGGACGCAGCTTGAAGCTGAACGGAGCCTGGAGATTGGCGAATGATTAGGCTGGAAGGACTGGAACGGCAGGCAGGTACGTACCGGCTTGAAATCGAGAAAGCGGAGATTCAATCCGGCCTGAACCTCATCGTGGGGGCGAACGGCGCCGGAAAAACAACCCTGATCGAGCTGCTGACCACGCTGCAGGCACCCGATGCAGGCGAGATCCTGTACAGCGGGCGCAGGGCAGGGGATCATTTGCCGCTGATCCGCAGTCAAATCGGGTATGTTCCGGCGGATATCGAGCTGTATGGAGATATGAAGGTCGGCAAGCTGCTGACCTATATGGCCGAATTGAAGGGCGTGTTTAACCCGGAGGCTATTGACAGGCTGATGGCGGACTTTCGGCTGGAGCCTTTCCGCAAGAGCAAGCTCAAGAATTTGTCGCAAGGGGTGCAGCGGCGCATTGCCGTCGTACAAGCGCTGTTGGCCTCGCCGTCTTTTCTGTTCTTGGATGAGCCTTTGAACGGCATGGACGCGGAGGAGCGCAAATTTCTCATCACGTATCTGACCAAATACGCCCGGGGCCGTATGGTGATCGTTGCGGCCCACGAGCTGAACGAATGGGAAGAGGCGGCGGATACCGTGATCTGGATACACCGCGGCCGCCTCCGGTTTATCGGTTCGCCGACCCAATGGAAGCTGAATGTGGCCTCCAGCGTCTGGGAAGGCGAGATCGATTTGGAAGACTTTGAGCGGATACCGCAGGAGCTGCTGATTCATTTTCAAATGACGGAGCATCGGATGAGAGTCAGGCTGATGGGGAAAAAGCAGCCGGGTCCCGAGTTCATGGAGAAGGCGCCTACACTGGAGGACACCTTTTTCCTGCATATGAACGCCTTAGCCAGACGCGGCTGAGTATAGCTTGGATCATGAAAAATCATCGCCTTCATTCGGGCGATGATTTTTGCGTTTTCATTCGTTTAAATTCGCCTACTTGGTCGTTTTTCCGCTCTTATGCCTCCAATTATAAATCCACGAAGCAACCATGGTGGAAGGCAAAAACAAGACTTGCGTATTGTAGTGGAGCTGTTCTTCTTGAAACGACATGTTGTTGTAATACGTTTCCTGATCGACCCCCTGCTTTCGGGGATCTTCCTTTAACGCTGCAATATACCGGTACTGTACGGGAATCATGATCAGGAATGCGGCGACCAAAACGCCCGCAATAATCCACATCTCAGAACTCATACGTACACGCTCCTTTGGTTTATCGTATATGGAAAGCCATATTAATATACACTACGTATAAATCTCGGAATGGATTCAAATATTTACCATATGAACGCCCGTCATGCCGATTTTATCTATCGAAAGCCAATCATCCGTTTCAGAACAGGGTAAGGAAGGGTAGGCACGGTGCGCGTCATCGTTGAACGGCGGCAAGCGACTGTGGCATGAAAGGATGAATTCGGAAGGGAGCGAGAAATCATGGGAACCGTAAGTAAACAGGGAACGGAGAAGGTGGCGCTGGTAACGGGCGCTGGCGCGGGAATCGGACGAGGCATTGCCAAGGTGCTGGCTGAAAAAGGCTACCGGCTGGCGATGACCTACAATTCGAGCAAAGAAGGAATCGTGGATGTAGCGGAGGACATCGGCCATACCTATGGCAAGGAGCCGCTTATTATTCAGAGCGATTTAACCGTTCGCAGCGAAGCGGAGAATACGATACGAAAGACGCTGGAGGAATTCGGCCGGATCGATTTGCTGGTGAACAATGCCGGTATCGGTCTATACGACGAGCTGACAGAGCTTGAAGAGGATGCGCTGGACATGACGATTCATCTTGATTTCCGGGCGCCGATGCTGCTCAGCAAATATGCGGTTCGGGAGATGATCGCCCAAGGAATTCCGGGAAATGTCATTTTCATTACGTCCTCCCGGGGAGAGAGAGCCTATCCGAAGGACAGCATCTACGGCGGCATGAAGGCGGCACTGATCCGCGCGGCGCAATCGCTGGCGCTGGAATGGGCGCCGCATGGCATCCGCGTAAACTGCGTGGCACCGGGGGCAACCGTTCACAAGCCGGACCAATCAGCAGAGGACGAGCCGCTGGGAAGAAAAATTCCGCTAGGAAGGCTCGGCACGCCGTCGGACATCGGGGAAGCCATCGCTTGGCTGTGCTCGGATGCGGCTTCCTACATTACCGGCATTAACCTTCGTATTGACGGCGGCCTGATCTTGCCGGGCATGCCGGAGGATACGTCCCCGGAAGCCGGATATGGATGGGGTAAAGTTTATCAAGAGGAGAAGGAATGAAGGGGTTTTCAAACCTCATGCAAAATAAAATATTATATTCCGATGTAATTAGTTGGGTATAGCTCTTTTCAAACGAAGGAAAGTATGAGAGAATGGGAGCAATTATGAAATGATCATACTTTCCATATGAAGAAAAGGGAGGAAATACCCATGTCAGAAGAACGCCAATTTTCCATTGAAACGCTAGCGGTTCACGCCGGTCAGGAGCTTGACCCGACCACATTATCCCGCGCGGTCCCTCTTTACCAGACCACTTCCTACGGGTTTAAAGACAGCGAGCACGCAGCTAATCTGTTTGCGCTTAAAGAATTCGGCAACATCTATACGCGTATCATGAACCCGACCACGGATGTATTCGAGAAACGGATTGCAGCGCTTGAAGGCGGGGCCGGAGCACTGGCGACATCTTCCGGGCAGGCAGCTATCACCTTCTCCATTCTGAACATCGCGGGTGCAGGTGATGAAATCGTTTCCTCCTCGAGTTTGTATGGCGGTACTTATAATTTATTTTCCAATACGCTGGCGAAGCTGGGCATCAAGGTCCACTTCGTGGATTCCACGGATCCGGAGAATTTCCGCCAAGCGATCAACGGCAAGACGAAGGCGCTGTTCGCCGAAACGATCGGCAACCCGCAGGGGAATGTGCTGGACGTGGAAGCCGTTGCGGCCATCGCGCATGAGAACGGCATTCCGCTGATCGTCGACAATACGTTCCCTAGCCCGTATCTGCTGCGTCCGATTGAATATGGAGCGGATATCGTCGTTCATTCCGCGACCAAATTCATCGGCGGCCACGGCACTTCCATCGGCGGGGTCATTGTCGATAGCGGTAAATTCGATTGGACGGCTAATGACAAGTTCCCGGGATTGACGCAGCCGGATCCAAGCTATCATGGCGTCGTGTATACAGAAGCCGTAGGCCCGATCGCTTACATTATCAAAGCGCGTGTGCAGCTGCTGCGGGATATCGGCGCGTCGCTGTCCCCGTTCAATTCCTGGCTGCTGCTGCAAGGACTGGAAACGCTGCATCTCCGGGTGGAGCGACATAGCGAGAATGCGCTGAAGGTTGCCAAGTATCTGGAGAATCACGAAGCCGTGGAATGGGTCAGCTATGCAGGGCTGCCGAGCCACCCTTCGTATGAGCTGGCGCAAAAGTACCTGCCGAAGGGCCAAGGCGCCATTCTGACCTTTGGCATTAAAGGCGGGGCAGCAGCAGGGCAGAAGGTGATCGAGAACGTGAAGCTGTTCTCACACCTTGCCAATGTTGGCGATTCCAAGTCGCTTATCATTCATCCGGCCAGCACGACGCATCAGCAGCTGTCCGAAGACGAGCAGCTTACGGCAGGCGTCAATCCGGAACTGCTGCGTCTGTCGATCGGGACCGAGTCCATCGACGATATTTTGTACGATCTGGAACAAGCGATTGCGGCCAGCCAGAAGTAAGACAATCCTGCTATATCGATAGGTAAGACAAAGGGCGCTTTCCCTCTTGGGGGGAAGGCGCCCTATTTTTGTGATGCCACACGGCAGTTACCCCGTTGATTCGATGTAGTCGATCCAGGGATGACCTTCCGGAAATTGCGTGCGGAGCGATTGGGCCAGCCACTCTATAGCCTCATGGTCCAGGGTGGGTAGGACCGTCCTGAAATCCCGCTCGTCTTTATCGCGGATGTTCCTGCTGCCTCCTTTACACAGGAGTTGTATTTCCGGCTTCAGGTAGGGGATTCCTTGGTCTGTCTTCAACAAGATATCGCGAAGCGGTCTTCGGATCGACGGTTGCCGGTGATAGACCCAGCAATCCTGTTCGGTTTCCGTCAACATGAGCTGGAATGCAAATGGAGTTTTGTCATTCCTGCTGACCCATACGTCCCCGACGGAATGCAGATACTCGCCTTCTTCCCATAACGACAAGTTTCCTTGATCGGCTTTGTACAGCGTCCAAGCTTTGGTTAAGGCGGCGTAAACATCGGCCTGCTCTTCGCGATGGATCAGGATATCGGTATCGCTGTGTTCTCTGGTCTGCTCTCCCAAATGCAAATCTAACGCCCATCCTCCTGCGATATACCAGTGAACAGGAATTTCCGCAAAAATCCCGGCAGCCTCCGATACGCTGACGGGTTCCCAATGGTCATAATCGGTTCGCATGTCCATGCCTCCTCTTTGTTCTCTCGCTTCGGCCCGTTCCTCCATTATATATGGTCGGGAAATGGTCGGGAGTGGATATTTTTTCGATCGGCGTTTATCCCGTGCGCTGTATATTTCCAATTGTTTCATAATAACCTGTAAAGAAGCGTTTATCCAATTCAAGGTGAAAGGGAGTAGAAGGATAACCATGACGGAAAGGCATTGGGGAGCAGGCAGTGAATTGGGAGAGCGTTTATGGGAAGATAAGAAGTTTATAAGCAGAGGACATCACGGCAAACGATTTTTCTCCCGAGACGGATCTGCTGAAGCATTTTGCTATGGCAGGAGGAGTCACCCATGAGGAGGTATTGCTGTTACTGGCATCGCCTGACGACATTGAAGAAGCCCTCAGGGTTTCGGGGATTCGTCATAACGGCACGGACAGACCTTCCTTGACCCGACTGCTGGGGTGGAGTGACAGGAACCGAAGACTGAAAGTCATGAGCCGATCCGCGGATCCTGAATCCATCACACGTGATCTCGAGCAGGGTGCTCAGGGAATCGGACTGATACGCGGTGAGGATGCTTTGCAGCATGGCCTGCTGCAGGAGGTATATTCGGCATGGCTGAATTCACGGAGCGCGGAGAAGAGCGCTTTGTTAAGACGGAGACTCATTATGTTATGGGTGACGTATTGGGTGTTGGTGTTTCAAGCGGCAGCCGGAGCCCGATGCGCGATCAGTTTGCTGCAAGATGCCCGGCTTTCCAATACGATGGATTTACGCGAGGCGCAGGATGCTCAGCTCGAGTCCTTGTTCCGGGCGATGGAGCAGTGCGGGGCGGAAGGCATAGACTGCCATTTAGAGCTTTTGGCTGTGCGTCCGGCACATGCGGATGAGTTTATATCGATCCATAATTTTATCGAAGAAGTGGCGGAGCAGACCTTGATGGATCAGAAGCGTTTTGTCCGAATCCGTTACGGGGCGCTGCTTGGCGAAGGAATGAGTCCGTCGGTTGCGGCGGAGATTGCCCGTTTGGCCGATGTGTTGGTATTCGATTGCGAAGGCATAGGGAATTACGAATCGTCGGATGAAGCAGGTCAGAAGGTCTCGGCGTTCTCGGATATGATCAGTCGAATCAGACGAACGAAGCCGCAGTTGACGCTCCGGATCAATGGCGTGGGCACTGCGGATTTGCGGATGGTGTACCGGCAGGGCATACACGAGGTATGCTGTCATCCTTCGGAACTTGCGGCCATACGGATAACCGGCGCGAGATTGGAAATGCGGCGCAGATGTTCCACGATCGTCGATTGAGGGAATGAGAGCGCTTTATACGGCGTGGTTCATAAGAGAGGTCCTTGCGAAGAAATCGCTAGGACCTTTTTTACGTTTGGAAGCTCATCTGCCTCATATGTGTGGACAACAACTCCGATATTGCTCTTCAGAAATTAAGATGACGTGAAAAATATGGTTTACAAATGAAAGCAAAGTGAGTATGATACATATAAAGTTGTACGAAGGAAAATAAATTGTATAAGTTCAAAAATGATTCTCATTCTCATTTAGCATGCTGCTCCGGCCTAGCCGGGGCAGCATGTGTCATTTTAAGGGTAGTAATAATGGATTTCATTCTCAACTAGGAAGGTGATTGGTTATGCAATGGATACAAAATCAAACGACAACTGGACGCATATCGACGATAGAAAATGGAGCTGATCCGCGTGAGCCGAGGCAGCCGGGGAAATGGGATATCCGCAGCCTCCTGAGCAATGCGGAGGTAGTGGCTGCGCTTGGCAGCGGTCTGCTGATGCTGGTGGCCTGGCTGACCAGCCAATGGTCTGAGCCGCTCTCGGTTGTGTTATACGTGATATCCTACGCCGTAGGCGGATGGGTGAAAGCCAAAGAAGGCGTCGAGACCCTTCTCAAGGAACGCGATCTGGATGTGAACCTGCTGATGATCGCTGCCGCTATGGGGGCTGCGGCGATCGGATATTGGAACGAAGGCGCGATGCTGATCTTTATCTTTGCCCTCAGCGGAGCGCTTGAGAGTTATACGATGGAGAGAAGCCGCAAGGACATCTCGTCCTTGATGGAGCTGCAGCCGGAGACGGCCCTTCGCATCGAGAAGGGGGAAATGGTGTCGGTATCCATCAACAAGCTGGAGATCGGCGATCTCATCCTGGTGAAGCCGGGCGAGCTGATTCCGGCAGACGGCAAAATCTATCGCGGCAGTTCCTCCGTTAACCAGGCCTCCATTACCGGCGAATCCGTGCCGGTCGATAAGTCCGTAGGCGATGAAGTGTTCACAGGCACCTTAAACGGGGAAGGGGTCCTGTACATTGAGGTTACCCAATCGGCGGAATCTACTTTGTTCGCCAAGATCGTCCGGCTGGTGGAAGAAGCGGAGAACGAGGTGCCGGAATCGCAGCGGTTCATCAAGCGGTTCGAATCGATTTATGCCCGCGTCGTAGTCATTGCGACCGTGGCGCTGATCGTTCTGGCCACTCCCGTTCTGGGATGGGATTGGGATACTACCTTTTATAAAGCGATGGTGTTTCTCGTAGTGGCATCCCCTTGCGCGCTGGTGTCTTCCATTATGCCAGCGATGCTGTCGGCGATTTCCAATCGCGCCCGAAAGGGTGTCTTGTTCAAGGGCGGCGCCCACATCGAGAATATGGCGCGCACGGCCGTTGTCGCATTTGATAAGACCGGTACCTTGACGCTCGGCTCACCCGTGGTTACGGATTTTATTGCAGGTGAGGGATGGGATCGGCACGAACTGCTTGGCATCAGCGCTTCCATCGAACGGATGTCGAAGCACCCGCTGGCTTTAGCGATTGTCCAATCAGCCGAGAAAGAGGGAGCACCGCTGCAGCAGGTAGAGAACGGTCAGTCCATCACTGGCTGGGGCATGCAGGCGGAAGTTGCAGGAGTCACCTGGAAAATAGGCAAAAGCGATATTCTGGATGAAGGGACCGGAGATCCGCGTTCGGGTGCGATTTCCGATCAAGATGAAAGGTTGGGCGCGGTTCAAGAGAGTCGCCAGCACTGGCTGTCCATTCGGAACACGCTGGAATCCGAAGGCAAAACGGTATCCGTTATCCTGAAAGGGGACAGCATCGTGGGCATGATCGCGCTGCAGGACGCGGTCCGTCCTCAGGCAGCCATGGCTGTGAAGCGGCTCCAGCAGCTGGGCATCAAGGTAGCGATGCTGACGGGGGACCGTAAGGCGACGGCAGAAGTCATCGCCAAGCAAAGCGGCGTCGACATGGTGTTCTCCGACCTGCTGCCGGAAGATAAGGTTACCCATATTAAGGACCTGCGTGCCCGTTACGGCCATGTGGTCATGGTAGGGGATGGCGTGAACGATGCGCCGGCGCTGGCCACGGCAACCGTCGGCATCGGCATGGGCGTTTCGGGAAGCGGAACCGCGCTGGAGGTAGCGGATGCGGTGCTGATGAACGACAACATCGATGAAATCGCCGGTACCGTCAAAGTGGCACGCAAGGTTCAACGCATCGTGAAGCAAAACATGATCTTTGCCATTATCGTCATCTTGACACTGATTGCAGCCAATTTCATCGAAGGCGTAGCGCTGCCGCTCGGGGTCATCGGCCACGAAGGAAGCACGATTCTGGTCATCCTGAACGGGCTGCGCCTCCTGCGCAGCAGCCGTTAATGGACTGAGCATCGTCTGCAATGACAAAGCGTCCCCTTCTTTTCCTTGCTGGAGAAGAAGGGGATTTTACTGTGGGCAGCGAAATAAACAGGCTGCTTGAAATCGTGGAAGATGAGAGGTGATCAGCAATATGGCATTCTTTTACGACTCTCCAAGGGGAGCTGCTTATTCCTGGCTGATTGATTATGCGATGGAGCGGTCGGCGGTATTCGTGTTAGCAAGGCGTGGAGAGTTCCGGCTCATGGAGGAAGCCGAGCGTGTGTTTTCGCTGCTTGAGCCTTATCTGATCGAAGAACGCAAGATTAGCGAGCACGATATCATGAAGCGATTGGATGAGGAGACCGTGCGTGGCAACGGGATTGAATACGGAGCGGGCACTTACTATATTTATAAATGCTGCGAGGAAGCCGCTGTTGTGTTGAAGCAGGCGGCGGATGATCTGTTTGCATGGCAGCATCCCCATCTGCCGGAGGATTTAAACTTTTGGGATCATGATGGACAGGACCTCTTACATCATGTAGCTCATGAACGAATGGGCGGGCTTCAGATCGGCCAAGAAGAAGCCGAGAACATATCGGCCATGGTTCCAGGCCTGTTTCTAAGCCGTCCGGAACATAAGAAGTTTGAATTATTCTGGCAGGATGTATTGTTTCACAAACCGCGCAAGCTTGAAATTTTCGGTTTTGGCATCCAGGAGATTCCTGAAAGCATCGGAGAGCTGAAGGAGCTGAAGGAACTTATGATCCATGAAAGTTACGTCACCAGACTGCCTGCGGCCCTGTTTGGTCTTACGGAATTAGAGGATTTGACGGTATATACGGAGGATCTGGTGGAGATTCCGGCGGAGATCGGTGATTTGACCAAGTTAAAACGCTTGAATATCGCGTGCGGGAGTTATCATGGACCTACAGATCATGTGATCCGGAGAGAGGAAGTATCGCTCACGCGGCTCCCTCCCGAGATCGGACGATTGAGGTTGCTGGAGCTGCTTAGTATTAATTACACGGGGATTATGGAACTTCCCATGGAGATGGGGCAGCTGCAGAATCTGAGTTTCCTTGACCTAAGCAGAAACCAACTCCAGAGCGAGCCGGAATTCATAGAGAAACTGACGGGACTTTCGTATGTTAATCTGTCGGATAACCGGTATAACCCAAGTCCTCAAAATCAGCATTGGGGTGATTACACTGAATAATCGGAGCATCTGGAAAATAATGACCTAGCTAAGAATCCCTCTGAGCTCGCATGGCGAGTACAGGGGGATTTGTGCAGTATCGCGTTTTGCTTCGGAACTTCATCAAACATTCATCTTCCCACCGTTAATCGTGTGGTGGAAGTCTTTTCGCAACCCAAAATTCTTCTAACCTGATCTCAGCGCACTCCTGACCTCGAAGTAAACGTTTTACAACGAGGTGTTCTTTCGAGCACGAGATTCATTTATTCAAAATAGTAAATTCCCCAGCGGTTTATGAAGAATGGATTAACAATATTTGCAGTTGGGGTGTGATGTGACATATTGACAGACGGCTCCGATATAACCATAATTAATATTAATTTATAATGATTATAATTAAGTGTTCCATATATAGGAGGGAAACGATATGTACAAATCCGTTATTATAGGCACAGGCCCTGCCGGGCTTACGGCTGCCATTTATCTGGCTCGCGCGAATTTGAGCCCGCTCGTCATTGAAGGTCCGCAACCTGGCGGACAGCTGACAACCACGACCGAAGTTGAAAATTTCCCGGGGTTTCCCGAAGGCATCATGGGTCCTGAGCTGATGGACAATATGCGTCAGCAGGCGGAACGTTTTGGCGCGGAATTTCGTACAGGCTGGGTGAACAGCGTGGAATTCGGAGAGCGTCCGTTCAAGTTGGACGTTGACGGAATGGGCGAGGTGGTTGCCGAGACGCTGATCATCTCTACGGGCGCAACCGCCAAATATCTCGGCATTCCAGGAGAGCAGGACAATGTGGGACGCGGCGTCAGCACTTGCGCAACCTGCGACGGATTCTTCTTCCGCGGGAAAGAGATTGTTGTTGTCGGCGGCGGCGATTCCGCGTTGGAGGAAGCCAACTTCCTGACCCGCTTTGCATCCAAAGTAACGCTGGTTCACCGTCGGGAGGAGCTTCGTGCATCGAAAATCATGCAGGATCGCGCCCGCGCCAACGAGAAAATCGAATGGGCATTGAACCGCACGCCGCAGGAAGTCATTGCGGACGAGACAGGCGTTAAGGGCATCAAAGTGCTCAACAATGAGACCGGTGAAGAAGAGACGATCGCGGTCAGCGGCG
Source organism: Paenibacillus sp. Y412MC10 (assembly GCF_000024685.1). Lineage (NCBI taxonomy): Bacteria > Bacillati > Bacillota > Bacilli > Caryophanales > Paenibacillaceae > Paenibacillus > Paenibacillus sp. Y412MC10. The sequence goes on along the minus strand of NC_013406.1, from coordinate 6,251,661 downwards.
TGTTCGTGGCGATCGGCCACCATCCGAACACCGGTTTCCTTGGCGGAAGCATTACGACCGACCCGAACGGTTATATCGTAACGACACCGGGAACATCCGAAACGAATATCCAAGGCGTATTTGCTTGCGGCGACGTTCAGGACACCCGTTACAGACAAGCGATCACGGCAGCGGGAAGCGGCTGTATGGCGGCTATGGATGCGGAGAAATACATCGAGAGCTTGGAACACAGCGCTGTCGTGTTGTAAACTGATAGATAGAGATCGAACCGGCTGTAAGCAGCCCAAATCATGAGTAGAGGAGACTGACCGACCATGGAAAACGTGATTGTATACACTTCGAACAACTGCCCGCACTGCAAACAAGTAAAAGGCTTCTTGTCCGATCAAGGCATCGAGTTTGAAGAGCGCAACATCGAGCAGAACGACGAATTCGCGCAGCAAGTATGGGATATGGGCGTTCGCGCGGTACCTCTCACCATCATCGGTGAGCACCGAATTCTTGGCATGAACAAGCTCCAGTTCAACAAAGCGTTGAATCCGGAAGCTTAATCTCATCAGCAGATGGCAAGCCAATCGCTTGCTTATGATAAAAAGCTCCTTCCCGAGGTTCGGGAAGGAGCTTTTTGTGTTGCCGAGCTATGCTGCCACACGTTCGTACAAATCATGTTCACTTGCTGAAAAACAGACTCATGATGAACTGGAATACAACGTATGCGGCCACGCCGGAGCCGAGGAGAATGAAGCCGGCTTTTTTCTTGCCTTGAAAAAAACGCATGATGGCGAGACTGAACAAAGGTGCGATAACTAGGAGACACAGCAATACGGTCACAAACATTTCCGCCGATATTTCCGCAGTGCTTACATAGGTCATTTGAGCGTTTCCTCTCCCTTTAGTATAACGATCGCACGTTTCTCACGAAGAGAATCGTGATTTAAATTACAGGATGAGATTAATTATAGCGGAAAATCGCTGGATTTTCCTTAAGATGCTGGTCGCTAATTACGACAAAATATCGTCAATTTTAATGAATCGGCATGGAAACCCGTACCGGGCCAAGAAATTGCGAAATGGCAGAGTAGGCCGCACCGATCATGGTAGAACGGCTGCCCAGCTCCGCAAACCGGATCTCCATCCGCTCGCGGTGGTAAGGTAGCGTGCGCTGGGCAACGACCTGCTGGAGCGTTTCTTCGATCCAAGCCCGGGCGTCGGACAGCGGACCGCCAATGATGACCGATTGCGGATTGAATCCGTTGACAAGATTGGTTATGCCAATGCCGAGATAGCGTCCAAGCTCCTCGAAATGCCGGATCGTATCCTTATGGCCGAGCTCGGCATGATGCACAAGCTCGGATGTCCGCCTGGACGGAAGAACGGCATCTTTGCCGTCGTAGGATTTCTCCGAGGCGTACAGCTCCCAGCAGCCGCGGTTGCCGCAGCTGCATTCCCGTCCCTCGGCTTCGATGGACATATGGCCGCTTTCGCCGGCATATCCGCGGGCTCCCTTATAGAGCTCGCCATTGATGATGATGCCGGAGCCGATACCGCTGCCGGCACTGATATAGAGGAGATGGCGGGCGTCCCGGCCGGCTCCGAAGCGGAGCTCGCCCTGGGCACCCGCGTTCGCTTCATTGTCGATGGTGACGGGGAGTCCGAGCTCGAGCTCGAGCTGCTCCTGCAGCGGAACCATGTCCCACCCCAGGTTGGGGGCGAAGAGGACGGTGCCGTCGCCGTCGACCATTCCCGGGACGCCCACGCCGATCCCGATGATGCCGTACGGGGAGGGAGGGGCCTGACGCATCAGGCCGTGGATCATGCCCACCATCAGCCTCGTCACCGATTCAACGCCGTGCGCTTCAAGCGCCGTGTCCTCTTCGGCAAGGATCCGTCCTTCCAGATCGGTAAGCACGGCGGTTATCTGCTTCACGCGCAGCTCGACGCCGATGGCATACCCGGCTTGTCCGTTAAACAGCAGCAGCTGCGGCTTCCTGCCGCCGCTGGATTCGCCGGGCCCGATTTCCTGGACCAGGTGGTTGCTGCACAGCTCCTGCACAAGATTGGAGACGGTAGCCTTGTTCAGGCCTGTCAGCTTGGACACCTTCGCCCGGGAGACCGGCGCGTGTTGACGTATCGTATCGAGAATGATGGAAGTGTTTATTTTTTTGACCAGAGCCTGGTCACCGGTAATATTCGTCATGTGTATTCATCCTTTTAGTCTTGCTTTCCTAATCCAGTTAGGCTTGTGAGACTTGATATGCTCATAGTCTAGGGGCAAAGCCGGGAAAATGCAACAGCCCGTAACGCAGCTTAAGTCACGGAATCTTTAATGAGCCGGGTCCGGTGGGCGATGTCTTCATCCGAATGTGGAGGAAGGGTGTACCCTGGATTAGACGTGGAACATGTCCTTTGCCGCAGAGCGAAACCGTCACAACGGCAGGCGGAATCGGTTTTGAAAAACTTGTAAAGGAATAACTTTGTTTAACCAATAGACAAAGTGGTGGAGCTGTGATAGGATAACCTTGTAAGCGTTAACCACACCTTAACAAGGTATAGGAGGATTTATTCATGGCCTATTTTAACAACATTAGCAAAGTCGAGTACGAAGGCAGCAAATCGACCAACCCTTATGCTTTTAAATTTTATAATCCGACAGAAGTCGTAGCCGGCAAAACGATGGAAGAGCATCTCCGTTTCGCGATGGCTTACTGGCATACATTGACTGCAGGCGGCTCCGATCCGTTCGGTGCCGACACGGCGGTTCGTCCTTGGGGCAACTACTCCGGCATGGACCTTGCCAAAGCACGCGTTGAGGCAGGCTTTGAATTCATGGAGAAGATGAACCTTCCGTATTTCTGCTTCCACGACGTGGACATTGCGCCGGAAGGCAGCAGCCTGCGCGAGTTCTACAGCAACATCGATACGATTGTGGACTCGATTGAAGACCATATGAAGTCCACCGGCAAAAAATTGCTGTGGAACACGGCCAACATGTTCACGAATCCTCGTTTCATGCATGGTGCGGGCACAACGTGCAACGCGGATGTATACGCTCATGCGGCAGCGCAAATCAAGAAGGGCCTCGAAGTCGGCAAACGCCTCGGCGCCGAGAACTACGTGTTCTGGGGAGGCCGTGAAGGCTACGAGACCCTGCTGAACACGGATATGGGCCTTGAACTGGATAATCTGGCGCGCCTGTTCCATATGGCGGTGGATTACGCGAAGGAAATCGGCTTTGACGCTCAGTTCCTGATCGAGCCTAAACCGAAGGAGCCGACCAAGCACCAATATGACTTCGATGCGGCTACTACGATTGCATTCCTGCAGAAATACGGTCTCGACAAGCACTTTAAATTGAATCTCGAAGCAAACCACGCCACGCTGGCCGGTCATACCTTCGAACATGAGCTTCGCGTAGCACGAATCAACGGCATGCTCGGTTCCCTCGACGCGAACCAAGGCGATATGCTTATCGGATGGGATACGGACGAATTCCCGGTTAACATCTATGACGCTACATTGACGCTGTACGAAGTGCTGATGAACGGCGGCCTCGGCCGCGGCGGCGTGAACTTCGACGCGAAGGTTCGCCGTCCATCCTTCGAGCCGGAAGATCTGTTCCATGCGCACATCGCCGGTATGGATACTTACGCAAAAGGCTTGAAAGTGGCAGCGAAGCTGATCGAAGACCGCGTATTCGAGGACTTCATCGCGAAGCGCTACAGCAGCTTTAATGAAGGCATCGGCGCAGACGTCGTATCCGGTAAGGCTACGCTGGCTTCCCTTGCGGAATACGCGCTGAACAACGAGTCCCCTCGCAAAAACGAGTCCGGACGCCAAGAAATGCTGAAGGCGATTCTGAATCAGTACATTCTTGCGAATTAATTCATAACGGTTCGGCTGTTTAAGCTTGTTCCATGAAATCCAAAACCTTCACCGGCTCCCTCCAGGGATGCCGGTGTACTTATTTCAAACCGGAAACGATGGCGCGAGCGATGGTCGGCAGTCATTGGCGGCATGCCCCGGACTAGACGATGCGCCCAGGGAGAATGCCAACGATGTTTTCATGTTCGGTTCATGAGGAGACGAAGGAGGATATAGATGAGTTACGTTATCGGAGTTGATTTGGGGACCAGTGCCGTGAAGACCGTGCTGGTGGACCGCAGCGGCACGGTGGTTGCCGAGCATTCGGAGTCATACCCGCTGAGCCAGCCGAAGCCCGGTTACAGCGAACAGCGGCCGGAGGACTGGGTGGACAAAACGGTATTGTCGTTACGACAATTAATGAAAGGAAACAACATAAATCCATCCGAGGTTGAGGGATTGAGTTTCTCCGGCCAAATGCATGGTTTGGTCCTGGTAGACGGAGAGGGCGCCGTGCTGCGGCCGGCGATCCTGTGGAACGACACCCGGACAACGGCGCAATGCCGCCGCATCGAGGAGACATTGCAGGAGAAGCTGCTCGGCATTGCACGCAATCGCGCGCTGGAAGGCTTCACTCTGCCGAAGATTCTCTGGGTTCAGGAGTTTGAGCCGGAGCTGCTGGAACGGGCTGCCCTGTTCCTGCTGCCTAAGGATTACGTGCGTTTCCGCTTGACCGGACAATACGCGATGGACTACTCCGATGCAGCCGGCACGCTGCTGCTGGACGTGGCCGGGAAATCCTGGAGCACCGACATTTTGGATGCTTTCCAGCTGCCGCACACCTTATGCCCGCCGTTGGTCGAATCCTTCGACGAATGCGGCACGCTGCTCCCCGAGATTGCCGAGCAAGCCGCTCTGCTGCCGGAGACGAAGGTATTTGCCGGCGGGGCGGACAACGCCTGCGGCGCTATCGGCGCCGGCATTCTCGAAGAAGGGCAAACGATGTGCAGCATTGGTACATCGGGCGTGGTGCTGTCCTATGAGGAGCGCCATGAGGTGGATTTTGAAGGAAAGGTCCATTTCTTTAACCATAGCGAGAAAGACGCTTATTATATCATGGGGGTAACCCTCGCAGCGGGATACAGCCTGACCTGGTTCAAGGATACCTTTGCTCCGGATGTTTCCTTTGACGCGCTGTTAAGCGATATCGGGAATATCCCGGTAGGCAGCGGCGGGCTGCTGTTCACGCCGTATATTGTCGGCGAACGCACGCCCCATCCGGACGCCACCATCCGCGGCAGCTTCATTGGCATGGACGCCGGGCATAAGCTGCCTCACTTTGCGCGTTCGGTACTCGAGGGGATCACGTTCTCTCTCCGCGAATCCATCGATATCCTCCGGGCATCGGGCAAGCAGATCGACCGCGTGATTTCCATTGGCGGCGGAGCCAAGAACGAGACCTGGCTGCAAATGCAGGCGGATGTGTTCAACGCGGAAATCGTGAAGCTGGAAAGCGAGCAAGGCCCGGCCATGGGCGCGGCGATGCTTGCAGCTTACGGCTGCGGCTGGTTCCCAAGCCTTCAGGGCTGCGCGAAGGCGTTTTTGCGTCCGGCACGCTCGTATTCTCCAAACCCGCAAGCGGTTCAGGCCTATGACAAATTGTTTGGACTCTATCAAAGCGTATACGGAGCCACGCGTGAACTTGGCGCGGAGTTGTCCGAATTCCGCGGATAACCTACAGATGTTGAAGAGCAGGTCGGGAAGACATTCTCCCGGCCTGCTTTTTTTGCGTGAACGCTCCGGACCGCATATACTTGAAGCAGGTTGAAGTCATAAGCAGGTTACGCCGGGGAATGAGGGTTGACCCTATTCGATGAGAACCGGTTTGGATATCGATTTTCAGGTTCCCTTTATTGGATGGCCTGTGATCATTGTGTAACATCTGCGGCCAATCCGATTAAGGATGGCGCGGAAAGTGTAAAAAAAGAGATGGGGGGACGTCAATGAAACTGACAGCCGAACTGAAACGCGAGAAAATCGTTGCTATCGTGCGCGGCATTACAAAAGAACAAGCGGGCTTCGTGGGGGAAGGATTAAGCAGGGGCGGAATCCGGTTTATGGAAGTGACGATGAATACGAAGGGCGCTTTACATATGATCCAGGATTGGCGCGCCCGCTATGACGGTGACGTGTATGTCGGCGCGGGTACCGTCCTTGATGTGGAGATGGCCAAGGAAGCGGTCTCTGCGGGAGCCCAGTTCCTGATCTCGCCGAACACGGATCTTTCCGTCATCGAATTTGCCCTGGAGCAGGGAGTCGACGTATGGCCCGGGGCTATGACTCCAACGGAGATCGTTGCGGCGTACGCCGCCGGGGCGGAGATCGTGAAGCTGTTTCCTATGGCAAGCCTCGGCTTGTCGTTTATCCGGGAGCTTCAGGGCCCGCTGAATCACATTCCGCTGCTTGCCACGGGCGGAGTTACGCTGGGCAATCTTCCGGATTATTTTAACGCAGGCGCGGCAGCGGTGGGTTTAGGGAGCGCGCTGCTTCCGAAGGATGCGCTTGCGTCCGGGAATTCGGACGAGATCCAGCGCCGTGCAGCGGCTTTTGTGGAAGCGGCGAAATAGTTACACTTTGTTCATCCTTAACCACGCAGGTTATGTTTTGGAAGCTTACTACATAAGGAATATATAGACAAGTTATGGTATTATTTAGGTAGCTTGGTTATGTCATTGCTGCCGTGTACAGGCACTTGTTGAGGATAGCATCGTGTGTAAGTAATGCATGGTTAGGTTCAAGAAATGGAAGGGAGCGAATCAAGTGAATTCATCGGGGAAGAAGAAAGTAAGGGTAAAAAAGACCGTTTGTGCGGTTACGGCTACGGCCATGCTTTGTTTGGCGCAGCCGGTATGGGGGGATAATTCTGTTCCGGGCAGCGGAGTCGCTGTATCCGAAACGGTAACTTCCGTCGACAGCAGTGGTCAAGCCGGTTCCGAAAGCGTTACGGATAACGAAATACCGAAGGGTGCAAAAATTTCGTCCAAACAGGCGGAAGAAATCGTGAAGAAGGCTTTTCCTGAACTCAAGAATGTAAAGGTGTCGAACGTGCAGTTCCTGGAGAATGACGACATGAGATCAAGTGCGCTTGCATGGGATCTGCAATTGGTGCTGACCAAAGGGAACTCAAGCTCCGGCTTCAATGCCCAGGTCAATGCGGTTACGGGTGAACTTATTCATATCTATCTCCCTAACTCTTTGTTGAAGCAGGATAGCGACAAACCGGCGTTAACCCGGGAAGCAGCCAAGGAGAAGGCGCTGAAATGGATCAGCACCCACGTGTCGGACGTGAAGGCAAGCGAGCTTAAGGAGAATGAAGCGTATCTCGGTATGCAAGCTGCTTTGTTCAGTCCGCCCCGGTTTGATTTTTATTTCCAGACCTCGGTGAACGGAATTGAATCGGATGTGAACAGCATTACGATCACGCTGGATGGACAGGGCAATACGATTCAATATTCCCGCAATCAAGTCAGTGAGGAGTTTCCTTCATCTACGCCGAAATTGAACGAGGCCTCGATCCGCAAATTGTTTGAAGATCAATTCCAAGTATCCTTGGCCTATGTGCCGGAAAATTTATATAACAATGCCAAAGGCGAATATTTTTTAGGTTACATACCTAATGATCTGTCAGGTTATTCAATGGATGCCAATACCGGCAAATTCATCAGTTTCACGGGGGAAGAGAGCGGGCTTGTCTCCGTTGAGGACGGCACGATTCCGGCAACCGAAGAAACCTTTAAGCCGATCGCGGGTCCATTCGCCGGCGGTGATGCGGCAGCCCGATGGGTGGAGTCGCAGATCAAGCTGCCGTCAGGCTTGAAGACAGAATCCAAGAGTCTGGGTACAAGATGGAACAACAAAGAGGTTAAGACGTGGAACATCAGATGGGGCGAACATGCGATCTCCGCCATGGGCGGAGGAGAGATGGTATCCGCCGAGGTGGACGCCAAGACCGGACAGATCTACTCGTACAACCGATATCGTTATGACCGGACCGAAACTGCGGAAGTGAAGAACCCGATTTCGCAGCAGGCTGCGCAGGATCTTGCTTTCAAGACGGTAAGCAAGCTGGTGCCCAATGCTTCCGAGGAATGGAAGCTGACATCGGTTGATAAAATGGGTAAGGACACGAAAACCCTCAACTATCAATTTTCATTCCAGCGCTATGTCGGCGATATTCGCGTCATGGGCGATTCCCTGAACCTCACGATTGAGGCCAACGGGCAAATCCAGGGCTTTAGCGTGAATTCGGAAGGCGTCCTCTCCAAGCTGCCAACGGACGTAAAGCCGGCCATTACCGAGGAGCAGGCAAGAGCGCAGTATTTGAAGGAGATTGACCTGAAGCTGAAATACGGCTATTACGGCGGTTACCTGTCTGCCAATAATGAAATCACCAAGCCTTTCATCAAGCTGATTTATTATCCGACACATAAACAGCAGGCTTTAGGCGGCATGCAGGTACCGCTCGATGCCAAGAGCGGAGAATGGCGCGATATCATGCCGGAAATGAACCGGAAGGATATTCCGCCAGTGACTGACGCGGCGGGGCATTCAGCCGAAGCGGCTCTCAAGGAGCTGGTGAAATATCGGGTATTGGTTCCGGACAAGGACGGCAAGGTGTACCCGGATCGTCAGATCACCCTTGGAGAATGGTATCAGCTGGTAGCGGCTTCGGTTAGCCCGTCCTACGAGCAGGTGTACGGAAGATCCACCATGGATCCGTACGCGGGCCTGCAGCCGGACCATCCGTATTACCAGGCCATCCAAGTGCTGATCGGGCAGAACTGGATTCCGTATGACCCGGACAGCCCGCTGCAGCTGGACCGTAAGCTGACCAGGGATGAACTGGCAAGCTCGCTGACCCGGATTTTGAATTACGAGAAGCTGTCCAAAGCCTTTATTCTTCCAACCGATGTGCAGGGGATATCCGATGCCGACGCCGTGACGAACAAAGGCGCAGCCCTGATCGCGCTCAAGCTGGGACTTCTTCCGGCGGTGGATGGCAAGTTCCTGCCTAATCGCGAAGTGACGCGCGCGGAAGCGGCTGAGGTTCTGGTCCGTATGTCGAAGCTAGCGGGACGAAGCGATTCCTTCTTGTCCTCATTCTATTGGTAGTATTTAATATTCGTGCCCGGTCGACAAAACTAGAACCCTTAAGCCCTGATGTTATGTGTTACAATGATGGTGCATACGGATGAGGAAGATGAAGGGCGGGTGTACCGATGAAACGAAGCCGAGGAACGATCGTTAAATTACTGTTCATAGGGACTTTGGCGGTAACCGTTGCAGCAGTACCAGAACCAGCTAATCTCAGTGATGTCTATGCCACTTCCAACAAAGCGGTCGTGAAGTCGGTCCATGCGATACAGCAGAAACTGCTGACAGCGATGAGCGACAGGCAATCGACGGTGCGTTTTGTTTACCAGGGCGAGACCAAATCGCTGAAATCGCAGCTAAAAGACGCACTTGATCAGGCGATGGCCAGTGATCCTTATATCCATTACACCATCGCCAGCTATAGCTACGACTATCGTGGAACATCCAGTTCCGCCAATGTTACCGTCCGGTTGAGCTATCGCGAGACCGCGGAGCAGACGAACTACGTGAACCAGCATACCGACCGCATTTTGAAGCAGATCATCAAGCCGGGCATGAATGATCATGAGAAGGTGAAAGCCATCCATGATTGGGTTGTCCGCAACTTGAAATACGATACGACGCTTACGAAATATACGGCCTATGACGGGCTTTACACGGGGAGCACGGTATGCCAGGGTTATTCTCTATTAACGCATAAGCTGCTGAAGGAAGCCGGGATTCAGAACAAAATCGTGGAGGGTACGGCTTACGCCTCCGACAATCCAGAGGGCCAGCTCCATGCCTGGAATTTGGTCCTTTTGGACGGCAAATGGTACCACCTGGACACGACGTGGAACGATCCCGTTCCTGATCGTGACAACGAGGTATCCTACACGTATTACCTCCGAACGGATGAGCAGATGGGCCGGGATCATACCTGGGTGAAATCCTATCCGAAGGCGAATACGCTTTACCGCAACACGCTGGCCGGGCTGGCCGCGAAGGATCGTTCGAAAGCGGGATCATATGAAGCGATTAAGAAGGATCTGGAGTATCAGTTATACGATGCCCGCGCCATCGTCAGCTCCCACCTTCAGCTTCAGCCGCTGGTGAAGGCAGCGAAGGCGGAAGGCAGCCGTAAGCTGGTATTCCGGTTTGACGGGAGCGAGCGAGAGCTTGTGAGCGTGCTCCAGCAGCTGCAGTTAAAGAACAATCTGGGGTCCATCAAGTATTATCACAATGCTTTTGAAAACACGGGTGATCTTAGAGTGCAGATCATATGGTAGATGTCCGTGCAAATGAAAAACAGCTTCCTCCCGACAACGGGAGGAAGCTGTTTTTTTTGCATGTTCGTCTTTATTATGATTTGGCATCCGTGCTCAAATCGCACTCATCCAATGGCACGATGCGGCTCTTCTTAATCAAGCGGTAGCCGAACCAGATGGAGAGAAACAACGGAATGCTGACATACGTGGCAATGATCGTTAACCAGTCGATCTCCCCGCTGAAATTGCCTTGACCGATAATGGCCACGAGACAGAGCAGGAAAGCGAAGATGGGGCCGAAGGGGAACCAGCGCGCACGGAACGGAAGATCCTTCAGGTCCTTGCCTTGGGCAACGTAGGCTTTGCGGAAGCGGTAATGACTCACCGCAATCGCCAGCCAGTTAATGAATCCGCACATCCCGGAGGCGTTCAGAAGCCACACGTAAACGACGCCATCGCCGAAGAAGGAGGCCAGGAACGCCAGCATGCCCACGGCGGAGGTTACGATCAGGGCTGCAACCGGCACGCCGCGGCTGTTCAGGCGGCTCAGCCATTTCGGAGCCATGCCCTGCTTCGCCATGGCATACAGGACGCGGGTCGAGGCATACATCCCGGAGTTGCCGGCCGACAGCACGGAGCTGAGAATGACCGCATTCATTACGGAAGCCGCAAACGCAAGGCCGGCTTTCTCAAACACCAGGGTGAATGGGCTGACACCGATATTGTCGACCCCGGATTGAAGCAAGCTCGGATGGGTGTATGGGATCAGCATACCGATAACAAAAATGGCGAAAATATAGAAGATCAGGATGCGCCAGAAAACCTGACGAATGGCTTTGGGCACATGTTTTCTCGGATTCTCGCTTTCGCCAGCGGCTACCCCGATCAGCTCGGTTCCCTGAAAGGAGAAGCCTGCAGCCATAAACACGCCGACCAGCGCGAAGAATCCGCCGTGTACCGGCCCGTCGCCTAGGCTAAAGTTGCTGAATCCGACCGCTTCGCCGCCAAGAATGCCGAAAATCATCATGACGCCGATGATAAGGAAAACAATGACAGTCGCTACTTTAATGATAGCAAACCAATATTCCGATTCGCCGTATCCTTTGGCGGATAGAATGTTTAAGCCGAACATAATCGCCAGGAACAGAAGGCTCCACAGAAATGACGGGCTGTCCGGGAACCAGAACTTGATTATAACCGTCGCCGCCGCGAGTTCGGCGGCAATGGTAACGGCCCAGTTGTACCAGAAGTTCCAGCCGACGGCAAATCCGAAGGCGGGACTGACAAACCGGGAGGCGTAGGTGCTGAATGAGCCGGAATCCGGAAGATACGTAGCGAGTTCGCCCAGGCTGGTCATCAGAAAGTAAACCATGAGGCCTACGGCGGCATACGCGATAAGCGCTCCGCCCGGACCGGCAGAGGCGATGGCCGTTCCGCTTGCCAGGAACAGGCCCGTACCGATTGATCCGCCAAGGGCGATCATCGTCATATGACGGGCTTTAAAGCTCTGCTTAAGCGAAGCAGCCGGTGCTTTTTTGCGATTCAAGGTCGAACACTCCTTCTATACATTAAGAAATGATATTTAAAATATACCCTGTTAGAACAAAAAGACCGCAGGTCCTATACCTGCGGTCTTGATCGTATCCGCATCATACCCTCCATGAAGATAGCACAACACGGGGAAATCCCCGTGACAGTTCCGTCTCTTTCGACAACGGCCCCAGCACAGGATACAAGAGGATACCCTGCACTTCGGCATTCATGCCTTTCACTGTGCTTCACCGGCTTCTCTTTGCCTCGGCACAACTACTGATCATGTCTGCAACCTCTACCTCATCTTGGAATGATGAGGCTATCTGTATATTCAATTTCTAACAAGAGAGTCCTAAGTATAAATCACATTCCATGTCAGAAGCAATGGTTAATTTTTACGGTTCAAGGCGGTTTCCGCCGAGCGATTACGATTGATTCCGTTTAGCCATTTGCTGCCAGACGGTTCCGGCAGCTTCTTCGCCGGATTCGATGCGCTCCAGCGCCATTCGCGCCTGCAGGCTTACTTCGAATTCCGGATCGTTGGCGGCTTCTTCAAGGGCGGAACGCGCTTCCTCCGTACCGACTTCATACAGGAAGCGGGCTGCACGCCAGCGAACGATCTTGCTGCTGTCTTTGAGCGATTCGACCATGACCGGGGTAGCGGCGGCATCGCCGATATCGGACAAGGTATCTCCAGCGGTACGGCGAACGGCCGGCGTTTCGTCGCGCATGGCTTCATACAGGAGCTCCATCGCTTCAGGCGTCCGAAGGTCGCCCAAGTACACGACGACGAGCCGGCGGATCTGCATCTTCGGATCCCGAAGCGCTTTGCGAAGCAGCGGAATGTGTTTCTCCGTCGGCTCCAGCGCATCCAGCGCGGCATAACGTACGCGCCAGTCCTCATCCTGCATCGCGGCCTCGGTTTCCTCGTCCGTCAGCTTCCGGCGCTGCTCGACGAAATCCTCGTCGCTGGCACCGTGGGCAATCGCCTGGGCAATGACCTTATCGAGGCGCTCCTGCGGGAATGCGGCTTCCAGCTCCTGCTCCACGTCACGGGCGATGTCTTCCAGCTGGCCGTAGCGTACGCCGTACTCCTTGAGTTTGCGTTCCTTGATAAGCGTCGAAGTCCCTACGGCGGCTACGGCTTGGGAGAAGCGCTCCGACAGACCGATACGTTCTTCCTGATTCCCGCTTTTGACACGAATTTGCATCGGAATATTGCGGAAATATTGCACGAACACCTGGGCTTCCCCAAATGCGATATCATCCGCGCCTTCCTTGAGTCCGGCGGCGAGTCCCTCCTGGCCGAATATTTCTTGAACGGCTCCCAGAATGGAAGGCCAATCGGCGTTGCCTTTACGGTCGAGCGCGATGAAATCGAGGGTGTGGAACACGCTCTTTACGCCAGGGATATGGAGCAGCTGTCTGATCCAGGGAGGAGCCGACCGTTCGTTGTCTAGTGTATATGTTCTGCGAATTCCGGACTCCAGGGTTTCGTCAAGATGAAGCATCATGGAGTTCGGGCTCGGGGTTGGTTCAATGAATGTAATTTTCATGGGTTTTTATCGCCTCCTTATCCTCTTATTGTACCTCTTTTCCATGCCGGAAAAAACATCATGCACAGGATTCCAACAAATTGACCGGACTTTGGATAAAAAGAGGAAGGGTTTGTAAAACTGATAATGTTGGATGGAATTCATTCATGTTTTTCAAAGAATTACGGCGAAGGGCGGCACCCCTTGCAGGAAGTCCGAAATACATAAGGGAGGCTAGGCTGTCGATGTACAGGAAGCAGGAGAAAAAGCTTGCGATTCTATGTTTTATCGTGGCGGCCATTATGCTGTACGGAGCCGTGAAAGGATATTTGCGCTACATGCATCATTTTGGATAACACACCCGAGGAGTGAACCTGATGTCATCACTGGATCCAGTACTGATGAGCCGGATACTGACCGGACTGACCCTGTTTGTACATATTGTTCTGGCAACCATCGGCGTCGGGATTCCCATTATGCTGGCTCTGGCGGAATGGAGGGGGATTCGGACGGGGGACGACCATTATACCTTGCTCGCTAGGCGCTGGGCGCGGGGATATGTGATTACCGTGGCTGTTGGCGTCGTGACAGGAACCGCTATCGGCTTGCAGCTCAGCCTGCTGTGGCCCACCTTTATGCGCGTAGCCGGTAAAGCCATTGCGCTGCCGCTGTTCATGGAAACCTTCGCTTTTTTTGTGGAGGCGATCTTTCTTGGCATTTATCTCTATACGTGGGATCGGTTCAAAAACAAATGGACCCACTTGCTGCTGCTAATTCCCGTGGCGATCGGCTCCTCCGCTTCTGCATTCTTTATCACGAGCATGAATGCATTTATGAACCAGCCGCAGGGCTTTGAGCTGGTGGACGGGGTATTTACGAACGTGAATCCGTTCGTGGCCATGTTCAATCCGGCGACGCCGACCAAGGTGAGCCATGTGCTGGCGTCGGCGTTTACGACAAGCGCAGCGGCGCTGGCCAGCATCGCGGCTTTCAGCTTACTTCGGGGAAGCAGGCACGTCTATTTTAAGAAAGCGCTGAAGCTTACCGTCGTTTCCACCTTTGTTTTTGCCGTGGCCACCGTGATGATCGGTGACTTTTCCGGCAAATTCCTGGCCAAATTCCAGCCCGAGAAACTGGCGGCAGCCGAGTGGCATTTTGAAACGATGAGACAAGCCCCGCTCATTTACGGCGGCTTTCTGGATGAGAATAACGAAATCAAGTATGCGTTAAAGATTCCGTACGCGCTTAGCATACTGGCAGGGAACAGCCCCAGTACGGAGGTCATCGGCCTGAATGAATTTCCAGAGAACGAGAGACCGCCGATGTCCGTGCATTATTTTTTTGATTTGAAGGTGACCAGTGGCGCCGTGATCGTCCTGATTCCTCTCCTGTATATGTTCCGAAGGAAACTTCCTGGCAAAAAGCCTTACCCAAAGTGGCTGCTGCTCAGTATATTGGCTTTAGGGCCTTTATCGATGTCAGCCATATGGCTGGGCTGGTTCCTTGCCGAGATCGGAAGGCAGCCGTGGATTGTGCGGGGATATATGAAGGTATCGGATGCGGCGACCACTTCATCGAGCGTCGGCTGGATGCTGGTGCTGTTTATTCTACTGTATTTGGTCTTGTCCGTATCCGCAATCCGCGTGCTGAGCCAATTGTTCCGGAATAAAAGCGCGGAAGAGGAAATCCGGCTGCTGGGACTCGAAATCGAAGGAGGAGACCGCAAGTGAGCTATGCCATGGTAGCCATAACCGTTCTATGGACGTTCCTGTTCGGCTATTTGCTGGTGGCCTCGATTGATTTCGGTGCCGGATTCTTCAGCTTCTATAGCGTGCTTACCGGACATGAGAACAAGATCCACAATATCATCCAGCGATATCTGTCCCCCGTTTGGGAAGTGACCAATGTGTTCCTGATCTTTTTTGTGGTCGGGCTCGTCGGATTCTTTCCCGATGCCGCGTATTATTATGGTACCGCGCTGCTTGTCCCGGGCAGCTTGGCGCTAGTGCTGCTCGCCATCCGAGGCGCTTACTACGCCTATCATACGTATGGCAGCCAGACGGGCAACAATATCGTATACATGGGACTATACGGAGCGACGGGGCTGCTCATTCCTGCCGCCTTGTCGACGATATTGGCCATCTCCGAAGGCGGCATCATCTATATGGACGGCGGGAAGGTGGAGCTTCACTGGTACACGTTCTTCACGAATCCGTACACGTGGTCGGTCATTCTGCTTGCCCTTGTCAGCGTTCTGTACATCTCGGCGATGTTCCTGTCCTATTACGCGCAGCGTGCCGGGGATGAGGCGGCGTTCGGCGTGGTCCGGGGTTATGCACTGGGGTGGAGCGGGCCGACGATCCTGGCTTCGGTTTTCGCGTTTTTCCAGATCAACCATCAGAATCCGGTCCATTTTGGGCAAATGCTGGATATCGCCTGGATGTTTATCGCGTCGTTCGTCTGCTTCGTGATCGCGGTATACCTCGTGTGGAAACGCACCCGCCTTGGCATCGCATTTATCATGGTCATCCTTCAATTCGCTTTTGCCTGGTACGGATATGGTCGCTCGCATCTGCCGTACATTCTCTATGATTACATCCACATTCATGAGAGCATCACCAACGATACGATGGCCATCGCTTTGATTACCGCGTTTATTCTCGGCTTCTGCGTGCTGGTGCCTTCCCTGATCCTGCTGATGCGATTGTTTCTGTTCGATGCGAACTACATTCGCGGCAAATCCGCGAAGAAGGGGTGAGGCAAGTGGAGGACTTCGGCATTTTCATAGCACCGCTGCTCACGGTACTGGCTGCCGTAGCCTTTATGGCGATTTACGTCGTCAAGTATAAAGACCCTTCGGATTGAGGGATGGACAAAATAAATCCGGGCTGTTTCGCCAAGAATCATTCGGTGTAAAAAGAACAACAAAGCGCAAAGTTGAGCGGATAGCTCAATACGGGTAAAATACAGGGTAATGGAAGGAGGAGGCTGCATGCCAAGAATTCGCTATAACAATATCGATAACGTCAGCACGGACAAAACGCTTAAACAGTTCAAGCAGTGGCGCGACGAACGTCGTCAGAAGAAGAAGGATTATTCCTACTGCATTCCGAACCTGACGCCGGATCTTCAGTATTTGCATAGCAACCGGCACGAAACCTCCGTTACCTGGATCGGGCACGCCACGTTCTTCATTCAATACGAAGGCATGAATATTGTGACTGATCCCGTATGGGCGCGGAGAATGGGGTTTAATAAGCGCCTTGGGGAACCTGGACTTCCCATTCATGAGATCCCCCCGATCGATGTCATTTTGATATCGCATTCCCACTATGACCATATGCATGTTTCCTCGATCCGTAAGCTGTACCGTGCCGATACCACCATCATTGTACCGGTTGGTCTGCGTCGGAAAATGATCAATAAAGGCTTTCGCCGCGTGATCGAACTGCAGTGGTGGGAATCGGTCGCCATAAAAGGCGTGAAATTCTCCTTCGTGCCGACACAGCATTGGACGCGGCGCACACCGTTTGATACGAATACGTCCCATTGGGGAGGATTCGTGATGGAGCCCGTGCTGCAGGATGGAAAGACGGATTCGAGTTCTTCCGATGAATCGCCATGCATTAACGAACCCGTCGCAGAGGACGGCACCCGACTGCTTCCGCCGAATTTGTATTTTGCCGGAGACAGCGGTTATTTCGAGGGTTTTAAGCTGATCGGCGAACGGTTCAACATTCACCTCGCTTTAATGCCGATCGGGGCATACGAGCCGGAGTGGTTCATGACGTCTCAGCACGTCAATCCGGAAGAGGCGCTGCAGGCGTTTCAGGACGTGAAGGCGGAGACGATGATTCCGATGCATTACGGGACCTTCAAGCTGGCCGATGATACGGCCAGGGAAGCGCTGGACCGGATGGAAGCGGAACGAAAGCGGCTCGGGATTGCCAAGGAGCGGATTCGCGTCTTGAAGTACGGGGAAACCTTCAAGGTTCAGCCGGAACGAAGAAGCGTGACTTCGTAACGGAAACCCAAGAAGCGATTCCGATCGGCATACACACTACAGACTGCCTAAAAAGGCCCGAAAGGTCGTATAACCTTTCGGGCCCATTTATTAGTTGCTTCTAATCGTCATCGTTTTGGGCAAAATACCGACCGCTCTTGCGGCAGCAGCGCTTTTCTTAGCCAACCGCACGAGATCGTCAATCGATTCCCGGTGAAGTCTATGGTAAGACAGCGGATCCGGTCCGACTGGTTTCTTCTAAATTAATAGAAACGCCTCGGTTCTATGAAACTTGGAGAAAGGTAATCTTTGATCGTCGGCCTCCTGTGGCTGGTCAGCATGAAATGGCCCATGCAGGAGGTTATATTTGTTTAAAACCGTTTTATATCGTCCAGAAGCTTCGATAACCGTCGTACTTATGCTATAATGTGCTGAAACCAATAGTGATAAAGGATGGTAATGCTTAATGATCAGTACAAGCGGCGTAACGCTCCGCTATGGCAAACGAGCACTATTTGAAGATGTCAATATAAAATTCACCCCGGGCAACTGCTACGGCCTCATCGGCGCCAACGGGGCGGGTAAGTCTACATTTCTGAAAATCCTCTCCGGTGAGATTGAACCGAACC
This sequence comes from Paenibacillus sp. Y412MC10, assembly GCF_000024685.1. Taxonomy (NCBI): domain Bacteria; kingdom Bacillati; phylum Bacillota; class Bacilli; order Caryophanales; family Paenibacillaceae; genus Paenibacillus; species Paenibacillus sp. Y412MC10. Next base: position 6,233,699 of record NC_013406.1, on the reverse strand, counting down.
AAGGCGAAGTTCATATGACACCGAATGAGCGGATGGCGGTTCTGAAGCAGAACCACTATGAATACGATCAGTATCCCGTCCTGGAGACGGTTATAATGGGTCATGCCCGGCTGTACAACATCATGAAAGAGAAGGATGAGCTGTATGCGAAATCCGATTTCTCCGAAGAAGACGGCATGCGTGCGGGTGAGCTGGAAGGCGAATTTGCAGAGCTGAACGGATGGGATGCAGAGCCGGATGCGGCGGCGCTCCTGATCGGTCTCGGCATTCCACGTGAGCTGCACGATAAGAAGATGTCTGAGCTGAGCGGTAACGAGAAGGTGCGCGTTCTCTTGGCGCAGGCGTTGTTTGGCCGTCCGCATAACCTTCTGCTCGATGAGCCTACCAACCACTTGGACCTGGAATCGATTCAGTGGCTCGAGAACTTCCTGATGGATTATGAAGGCACCGTTATCGTGGTATCCCATGACCGTCACTTCCTGAACAAGGTGTGTACGCATATTGCGGATATCGATTTCGGTAAAATTCAGCTGTATGTCGGCAACTACGACTTCTGGTATGAATCCAGCAAGCTGGCGCTTGAACTTCAGCGGGATGCCAACAAGAAGAAGGAAGAGAAGATCAAGGAATTGCAGGCATTTATTCAACGCTTCTCGGCGAATGCTTCCAAATCGAAGCAGGCGACTTCCCGTAAGAAACAGCTCGACAAAATCACGTTGGAGGATCTTCGTCCTTCGAACCGTAAATATCCGTTTCTTCATTTCAAACCTGAACGCGAGGCGGGCAAGCAGCTGCTTACGATTGATGGCATCACCAAGTCGATGGATGGGGAAAAAGTGCTGGATAATGTCAGCTTTGTTGTAAACAAAGGCGACAAAATCGCATTTGTTGGACCGAACGGGATGCCGAAAACGACGCTGTTCCAGATCATAACCGGTGAAACCGAGGCGGATGCCGGTGAATACAGCTGGGGGGTAACAACAACCCAGGCGTATTTCCCAAAAGACAACTCTGCCTATTTTGACGGTGTTGATATCAACCTCGTGGAATGGCTGCGCCAATATTCCAAGGATCAGGACGAAACGTTCCTGCGCGGATTCCTTGGCCGCATGCTGTTCTCGGGCGAGGAAGCGCTGAAGAAAGCGAGCGTATTGTCCGGAGGCGAGAAGGTTCGCTGCATGCTGGCCAAAATGATGCTGAACGGCGCGAACGTGCTGATCTTCGATGAGCCGACGAACCACTTGGATCTGGAGTCCATCACGGCACTCAACAACGGCTTGATCGATTTCGACGGAACGATTCTGTTCACCTCGCATGACCATCAGTTCATTCAGACGATTGCCAACCGGATTATCGAGATTACGCCTAACGGCATCATCGACCGCAGCATGAGTTATGACGAGTATCTGGAGAGTGAAGAGATCAAGGGGCTTCGCGAAAGCATGTACCCGGTTGAAGTTTAAAGAAATTAAGCGGCGGGATGATGGCAACAAGCTGTCATCCCGCCTTTTGTTCATTAAAAATGCTGCACCTCCCAGGTATGGGAGGTGCAGCATTTTTTGGCGTGCGTTACGGATCGGCTCTTTACGAACCGCCGGTACGACGACGCTGGTTGTTTGGTTTTTTGTTGTTTTGGCTTTTCATTTTTTGCGCTGAACCGGCTTGGAATTGTCCCGGCTTGTTCGCGGATGTATTTTGCTGTTTCTTTTGTTCCAGCTTTTGCTTGATCGCATCAGCCAAATTCACTTTGCGTGGCTCATTATTCTCGGGCATAGAAATCACCCTCCTCTTCGTGTTCGCTTGTCCTCATTTTATTCGTTTTTAAATCGTCCGGCAAGGGTAACAATGATTAATACCATTTTCTACGTCCATGGTTCTTTGATCGAAGCAATTATGTTTCTCTAGACCCACACGAAAGACCTTTGCTAGGATTAAATATGGATAATGATGGATATCGCTTGAAGTCTGCACGGAGCAAGCAAAGGAGAGACGCGTATAGTGAATGCCTATGATAACATCAAACAAGGGGAGCGAGGGGCCTGGATCAGCATTGCGGCCTACCTCGTATTGTCATCGTTTAAAATATTCTGCGGATACTTGTTTGCATCCAGTGCTTTGCTCGCCGACGGTTTCAACAACCTGACGGATATCGTGGCATCGCTCGCCGTATTGATCGGGCTGCGGATTTCCCAGAAGCCGCCGGATTCCGATCATGCGTACGGACACTTGAGGGCGGAGACGATCGCGGCGCTGGTGGCCTCCTTCATCATGGCGGTCGTGGGCATCCAAGTGCTGGTTGAAGCCGTCCGTTCTTTTTTTGAAGGCTCCAAGGAAGTGCCGAATTTATGGTCTGCCGGCGTAGCCGGCATCTGTGCCGTTGCGATGCTGGGCGTATATCGTTACAATCGGAACCTTGCGCGGCGCATCGATAACCAGGCGCTGATGGCAGCGGCCAAGGATAACTTGTCCGATGCGCTCGTCAGCGTTGGGGCCGCTGTCGGCATCATCGGCGCACAATTCGGCCTGCCCTGGCTGGATACCGTGGCGGCCGTAGCGGTTGGCGTCATTATTTGCAAAACGGCTTGGGAAATATTCAGGGATTGTACCTATAGCCTCACGGACGGCTTTGATGAAAACCGTTTGTCGGATTTGCGCAGCACGATTGCCCGTACGCCCGGTGTCGAGGGAATCAAGGATATGAAAGCCCGAATCCACGGCAATCATGTATTGGTGGATGTCGTCATCGAGGTAGACCCGGATATCAGCGTTTTGGAGGGGCATCAGATCAGTGACCGAATCGAAGAGCAGATGGAGAAGATTCATAATATTATGAGCGTCCATATTCATGTGGAGCCTAAGGGATCCTCCTAAGGGATACCGAATGTGCAGGTATACAAATGGCAGGCCAAGATTCTCTTGACCTGCCATTTAACATGCCGGGGTGCATGAAGGATCATGAAGCCCGATAGCCATACACGATTACTCTACATAAATCCAAGCTTTACCGAGCCATGTATATACTTCAACCCATTCCCCGCCAAGCATGACATCGTAACGATTGCCGGTGGTGTCGAGCTTTTGCGGAGCCAAGGCACCAAGCTTTTCGCCGTTTGGAGCGTTGTAGAAGTAAGTTTTGCTTGTAAGCTCAATCATCGGCGTCGGTACGATCACGACTTCTTCAGGTTTGATGATCGGGTCTTCCACCGAGATCGGAGCCGGTCCTGAAGTGTTGGATACCGTACCGTTAATCGGATCCGCGCTTGCTACGGCGGTTAGGGACAGGGTGAGTGCTAGGGCTGCAGTAATGCTTAGCGTTTTTTTCATGGAATGATTCCTCCTTGGGACCGAAGTAGTATTTGACAATATCGTAATAACCACCATTTGGATGTTTTGAACCAAGAAAGTTGGGTACAATTCTCAAATCGTGACAAGTTTCCAGGATTCCTATATACTTTGGGGATGGGAAAAGCCCTGCTCCAGCAGGGAAATCCTTAGGGAGGAGGGATCTTTGGATGGTACGCCGAAAGAAACGAACCGGGCGATTCCTATTGGGAATACTTGTCTTGTTGCTTGTGATCATCGGTGCGGCAGTCTGGTTTGTTTATCCTACGCAATCCCTGGACATGCGCTATCGATCCGTTGATTTCAAGGACAAATTGATGACCATGGTGTCGAACCGGGATACCCGCATGAAACTAAGCACGGAGGAAGTCGGGGAACTCAGCAAGAAGAACATGGTGAAATATATGAGCACGCATAACCTTGGCGTCGATATAACCGGTGCCGATTTCGTAATGAACGGTACCACCATGACAGCCCGCATGAACGGAAAATGGGGCGTATTGCCGTTTGGAGCCGTCCTGCGCTTCCAGATGTCAGCCGAGGGAAGCTATCTTCACCTGACGCATGAATCGACAACGATTCGTGGCGTTGAGATTCCGCTGAATGTGTTCCGGCTTGACCCCATTCAAATTTCGCTGAAGGACTATTTGCCGGATTTGGTAACCGTGAAGAATGTTAAGTTTCTGTCCGATGGCCTGGAATTGAACTTTACGATGGATTGGATGTCGATTCCTTCGTTGTTTAAGTAAAACAAAAGAATCGGCTAAAGACTCAGACAAGGAAATGATGTCTGGGTCTTTTTGCATTTTCTTTCATGAGACAGCATTATTTTCAGAAAATAATTATGAAAAAAATATATATGTAAACATTGACACTGAAATGATACCCTACTATAATCAGTAAATGTTTAGAAATAAATGTTTTAGTACTAAAGTATTTAGAGGCGAAGGAGAGGGTGTCTCTATTGAAGGAGTGCTGGACCATTAAAGGAGTGTAAAAAATACATGTCCATGCGGAATGAAATTCTGGAGTTGGAGATGCTATTTAAGAAGATGCTTCGGACTGTGCAGAATGAATGGCAGAAGGAGGGGTTCCCTAAGCTGGGGAGAACTCAGTACACCGCCTTGGAGAAGCTCCACGAACAGGGTGCTTTGAGATTGTCTGACTTGGCGGATTCCATTCATGTGACGTGCGGTGCGGTCACGGGCATATCCGATAAATTGATCGAAGGCGGATTCGCGCGACGCGTAAGGGATACAACCGACCGCAGGGTCATTCATCTGGAGATTACGCCGCTCGGGCGGGAGCTGATCGAGCAGTTGGCCAATAAACGCGCCGAACTGAGCGATTTGTTATATGGTTTTCTAACAGATGAAGAGGTTAAGCAGTTGAGTTCCCTGTACCGCAAAATTTTGACGAATGTTGAGTATATCCAAGGTCAGCTGTCCACATAGAACAAACATGCTATTGATATGAACGAACTTACTTAGAAAGAGAGTGAAAGCTTCCGATGAATACCCATACTGCTGCTCGCCCCGGCGAGCCTGTCAAGAAAGGCCCCATCATTGCCGCATTAATGATTGGCGCTTTTGTCGCCATTCTTAACCAGACTTTGATGAATGTTGCTTTGCCGAGCATCATGGAAAATTTAAGCATCAAACCGACGGTAGCCCAGTGGCTGACCACAGGCTTTATGCTGGTGAACGGGGTGCTGATTCCGGTTACCGCCTACCTGATCGCGCGATTCTCGACCAGGCAGCTGTTCATCAGCGCCATGACGCTGTTTACGATCGGCACCTTGCTGTGTGCCATCAGCCCTAACTTCGCATTCCTTCTAACCGGACGCCTCGTCCAGGCAGCGGGTGCAGGAATTCTCATGCCGCTTATGACCGTCGTATTTCTGAACATTTTCCCTATCGAGAACCGCGGTAAAGCCATGGGGATGATGGGGATCGCCATGATTTTTGCTCCTGCGATCGGTCCTACGCTTTCCGGATATATCGTGGAGCATTACGATTGGCGGGTGCTGTTCTACATGATCCTGCCTTTCTCTGTTATCGCTACGTTAATCGGGGTCTTCTTCCTTAAAAACGTGACCGAGGTCAGCCGGCCCAAGCTGGACATGATCGCTATCATTTTGTCGACGCTCGGCTTCGGCGGCTTGCTCTACGGTTTCAGCGACGCCGGGAACGACGGCTGGTCCAGCACGCCGGTTGTGACGACCCTTGCTGTCGGCACGGTTGCCCTCATCCTGTTTGTATGGCGGGAAATGAAGGCCGACAATCCGATGCTGGAATTCCGTATATTTAAGTACAACATGTTTACGTTAACGACCTTGATCAATGTCATCGTCACGATGGCGATGTATGCCGGGATGATCCTGCTGCCGATTTATCTGCAGCAGATTCGCGGGTTCACGCCGGTGGAATCCGGTCTGCTCATGCTTCCCGGCGCTATTCTGATGGGAATTATGTCACCCATCACGGGCGCGATATTCGATAAGGTTGGCGCAAGATGGCTGGCTGTTATCGGTCTGGCGATTACGGTCATTACGACGTGGGAGTTCAGTAATCTGACCGAAACGATGTCTTACGGCCAGATCATGATTATCTATACGGCCCGCATGTTCGGTATGTCGATGCTCATGATGCCGATTCAGACCGCGGGATTGAATCAGCTGCCGCGGAGCTTGAACGCCCATGGTACGGCCATGTCGAATACACTCCGCATGGTTTCCGGCTCGATCGGAACCGCGATTCTCGTTACCGTCATGTCCACCCAGGCGGAGAGTCGAGGAGAAGCCTTGATGCAGTCGGGGCTGTTCGATCCGAAGAATCAGGCCGACCTGCTTAAGCTGGGCAACGAAGCAACGATTTATGGCATTAACTATGCCTTTGTTATTGCCACCTGGATCAGCGTGGTTTCCTTGATTCTGGCTTTCTTCATCAAGAAGACGAAGCCGGCGGAAGAGCCGAAGGCAGCCGGAAGCCGGGAGGCCGCAGCAACGAACGCTTAAGCCGCCTCGAATTCAAGCACGCCATAAAAAGGGTGTCCCATCCGTTTAACAACGGAGGGACACCCTTTTTCATATTCCTATGTGTATATTCAATGCACGGGCTTTAACAACATGTGACGCCGTCACATACTTCGTCTGCGTCCGGTAAAGAGAGAGATCACAAACAGGACAACGAAGACGAAGAACAGAACCTTCGCGATACTGGCTGCAGCCTCAACGATGCCGAAGAAGCCGAAGATCCCTGCAATCAGTGCAACCACCAGAAAAATTACGGACCATTTTAACATCATATTCACCCTGCTTTCTTCATCGATTTTATTGGATATATGGCATGTCATCGCATGCTGCTCCAAGTAAGGAGCTCTTATCCAATTTGAAGATCGGTAGGGGCCATCGGCGTTGCCGCAGCGCCCTTCGTAGTGTTCTTTAACCGGGGCGGCAGGGGATGAAACAAGCTGGAGAACAGTGGCATGGATGGCAAGGAACCCTTTGTTTCGTGAGGTGGGGGATAGGGTAACTATTGCGTATCCGAAACCAAACATAACTTGAAAGCGAGGGACAACGTATGCTAACTCAAATCAGTGTTGCCATTATTGCCGTGGCATTTGCGGTTCTCGTATTCTTCTTGATCAAGACATTGAAGGCGGCCACGCAATCGCTCGAAAAGGTAACACAAACGCTTCAGGAAGTACAAAAGACGGTCGACGAATTGAGTTATGAAGTGAAGCAGACCATTCGAAATACGAACGATATTACGGTGGATGTTCAGCATAAGATGAAACAAATTGATCCGGTTATGGATACCGTCAAAAACCTGGGAGAAGCTTTAAGCGAAGTCACTTATGCGGTGAAGCAAATATCCGCCGGCATGGTTAGCCGCTTTAAGCAATCCCGGATAGAGCAGAAGAAAGAGCAGCCCGCCCGCATGGAAGTGCCTTTGACGGCACAAGATCGCACGTTCCAGTCGTATGAAGCCGTCTATCAGAAGACGGAAGCGGAAGAAAAATTCCGCAGCCGGAACTGGCTGTCCTACGTGGACACGGCAGTTGGCCTGTGGAACAGTTTCCGTCGTCAAAAAGCCAGATAACAGGTTTAAGCCAAGCCAGGGTATAACACGGCAAGATGATGAAAGGAGGAGGTCGCATGTGGAATGTCGCACTGTTGATGGTCGGGCTCATGGTTTACTCCGGAGGTGGAGGTGCTGCGGCAGCGCAGCAGCCTGCTGCCGAGATATGGCAACCGCCTGTAGTTCATGCCGCTGCGGATGTTGGACAAGCACACACCGGCGACAACTCTTCAGAGGGCTATGGGACGTTAAACGGGATATCGCTTGCGGATACCAAGCGTGATATCGTCCGCAAGCTGGGAACGCCTGCACGAATCGAGCAGGACGGGCTGAGCGGAACCACTAAGCTTCTTTATAAAGATATGGAAGTTGGAGTCCGCAACGGCTACACGGAATATGTTCATGTCAAGCCCTCTGCCGAGTCCTTTCAGGTTGAAGGCCAGCATATAGGCATGTCAACCGATCATGTCCGGTCATCCCTGGGTAAGCCGTATTTTAAGGCGGAGGACGGAGATGTATACCTTGAGAACCATCATGCGCTTAAGGTATACATTGACCGGGATACCGGTGAAATTGAAGGCGTCGATTTATTTTTCGATTATAGTGAATAAATTTGTTTCAACCTTGAGAATTACGGTTAATAACCAATGGACTATAACCTAAATTGAGGTTTAACACTATTAGGGGAGGTTTTCACAATGGAATTCACCAATACGAAGTCATATGCCAAAGTCGTGGAAAACGGGACGCAAGCGGTTCAGGAGGTTCAGAATCTACGGCAGTCCGGTTACGATCTGGATCACATTTATGTATTGGCCCATGATTCGGACAAGACGAGCCGGATTGTGGAAGCAGCCGATGCCAATAATGTAGGCATTAAGGAAGAAGGCGTGTTTGATGCCCTGGCGAATCTGTTCCGGTCCCGCGGGGATGAGCTGCGTGCCAAAATCGTATCGCTTGGCTTTACCGAAGCCGAGGCGGGATTTTACGAGAAACAATTGGACCTTGGCAAAGTGCTCGTGATTGCTAAGAAGGATTGAGGAAGCATTGAACGTTCAGCCTGGCACTGATTCGACATAGGAGTTATAGGACTTAAAACATAGATAAGGAATGAGACTATTGACGTCTCATTCCTTATCTATGTTTTAAAAGAATGTTCCATATATCTATTAAAAGTGGAAGATTCAAGCTTGAGAACCTTTTTCTATGGCAAATGATCATAGGGTTATTATAGTATAATAGTAGGAAAAGGATTTCTGCCGCATAAGCCGTAACGTTAAAGGAGAGGGCAATGAGAATATTAATCGTAGATGACAATCCGACTAACGTCATTATTATTCGAGAAATCTTGAAGAAGGAAAATTATCAAAATACACTATCTGCATCTTCAGCCCTGGAAATGCTGGAACACTTGGGGATCGGCGATCGCAGCCATGATCCGAATCCCCGTAGGGCGGATATCGATTTGGTGCTGCTCGATATGATGATGCCTGAGATGGATGGAATAGAAGCTTGCCGTATTGTTCAGCAATACGAGCATTTGAAAGATATACCGATCATTATGGTCACCGCCGTCGGAGATTCGAAGAAGCTGGCGGAAGCGCTGGATGCCGGTGCCGTCGATTACGTCACGAAACCGATCAACAAGGTGGAGCTGATGGCGCGGATACGCCTCGCGCTTCGGTTGAAGCACGAGAAAGACTGGCATATTGAAAGGGAACAGCGGGTCCAGGCGGAATTGAAGCTTGCGGCCATGGTTCAGAATGCCGTGTTAAGCTCGCCCATCGAAGATGAACAGCTGGAGATTCATGCCCTGTACCAGCCCTCGGCAGAGCTTGCTGGAGATTTGTATGCATGGTTTCCGCTAGGCGACGGACGTTATGGCGTGATTCTGCTGGATATGATGGGACACGGGATTACTTCGTCCCTGTTTTGCATGTTCATCGCTTCGGTGCTGAAGGATACGGTGACGACTTATGTTGAACCGGAGAAGGTGGTTCAAGAATTGAATCGCAGATTCAATCAGTTGAACCTGGGCGAACAGCTGATTCAGTACTATTTTACGGCCATCTATCTTGTCGTGGACACTCGTTTGAAGCGGGTGGACTATGTCAACGCAGGACATCCCCCGGCTCTGTTCTTCAAAGAGGACGGCGAGGTCATGACGCTGGATCAAGGTTGCTGCCCGGTTGGCTTGTTCGACCGGATCGAGGACATGGAGCCAAGAAGCTTTCATTATGAAGGCGAAGGTCATTTGGTTATGTATACGGATGGCCTGCTCGAACTGGTAGAGGGCGGACATGACGAGAAACTGGATTACCTGAAGACGCATTTGGGCGGCCCTCACCATTGGAGAGAAGACGAAATGAAGGAACAGTATTTTGTGGATGATCCATCGCAGGAGCGAGAGGACGATAAATGCCTGGTTTGGATATCTCTTAAAAAAGGAGAGGAAACCAATCAATGAAGCTTAAGAGCAAGTTAGTCATTGGGTTTACAACATTACTGGCGCTTATGCTGGTATTGACTCTGATCGGGTACGACCGGATCAGTTATATGAACAACCAGATGGACCAAATCTATCAGGAGCGTTACCAGAAGGTGCGAAACTCCAGCGGCATGCGCGGAGAAGTCAACAATATGGCGCGAGAGCTTACGAATATGATCCTGAGCAACGATCCGTCTACGTATACGGTGTCCAAACAGGAAATCGAGACGATGACGGCGCAGACGGAGGAGTATTTTAGGGCCATCAAGGAAAGCGTAAATACTGCAGAGGAACAGCAATTGCTGGTCCGGATCGAGCGTGCGGTTAACGAATATATTGTGTATCAGAACAAGACGCTGGAACTGCTCTCTACCAGCGACGCAGATGGGGCCAACGCACTCCGTAATTCCACCGGGCAATCAGTCCAGGAGGAGATGCTGATCAGCCTGAACGAGCTTAGCAGCTACGAGAATCAGAAGATCAATGATGATATAGCCGCAGCGAAAGCCGCTTACGACCGCTCCGTGCAAATATTCATCTACATCATGGCCGGCGGGCTTCTTATCGGAATGTTGGTCATTCTATGGATTCTCCCAAGCATTACCCGGGGCATCAACGTGGTCTCCATGATGCTGAAGAGCTTCGGCGAAGGCAGGCTGAAGGCCATCCGCCGTATCAAGGTTACGTCCAAGGACGAGTTTGGGGACGTAGCTCGAGTATTCAAAGACTTGTCCGAAGACATCATCGAGAAGCAGCGCATCGAGGAGACCTATCTCCAGGCGCAGCGTGATCAATCCTGGCTGAACTCTAACATGGCCAGAGTCACCGAGCTGCTGGAAGGAATCAATTCCCTGGAAGAGGTCGGCCAGCGGTTCATCAGCGAATTCACGCCGATCTTGGGAGCTCATTACGGAGCCATCTATATCCGTCAGGAAGACAAACATCCGAACAAATTGGAGATGAAAGGCTCCTATGCCCATGAAGGCGGAGAAGAGCCGAAGGTTGCGTTCATGATCGGGGAAGGGCTTGTAGGCCAGGCGGCGCTCGACAAGAAACCGGTCGTACTGAAAAGCGCGCCGGATGACTACATGAAGGTGGAATCCGCTTGGGGAGCTTCCAAGCCCGTATCCATTATGATCTACCCGATTCTGTTCGAGAATGAAGTGCTGGGCGTCGTCGAGTTGGCTTCGTTCGAGGAAACGACATCTTTGCAGGAGCAGTTGATGTCTCAGCTAAGCCAGTCCCTCGGGATCATTCTGAACAACATCACAGGCCGACTGCGGGTAGAGCAGCTGCTGCGCGAATCCCAGGCCATGACCGAGGAGCTTCAGGTTCAATCCGAAGAACTGCAGACGCAGCAGGAAGAGCTTCGCCGTACCAACGAGAATCTGGAGGAGCAGACCAATGCCCTCAAGCGTTCCGAGGACCTGCTGCAGCGCCAGCAGGAAGAGCTGGAGCACTACAATACCGAGCTTGTTGCCAAGACGCGTGCGCTTGAGGAGCAAGTGCAGGAAGTGGAAGAGAAGAACGATGAAATCGAGAAGGCGCGAGTGCAGCTCGAGCAGCAAGCGAAGCAGCTCTCGATTACAACCAAATACAAGTCGGAGTTCATGGCGAACATGTCCCACGAGCTGCGCACCCCTCTTAACAGCCTGCTGATATTGTCGCAGCTTCTGTCTGAGAACAAGGATGGGAACCTAAGCTCCAAGCAGATTGAATATGCACAGACGATTTACATGTCGGGCTCCGACCTTCTCAAAATGATTGATGAAATTCTCGACTTATCGAAAGTGGACGCCGGGAAAATGAAAATCAACTATGAAGACGTCCAGCTTCCGGATATCGAAGCCTTCGTGGAGCAGAATTTCGCCGCGGTGGCATCGCGCAAGCATATCAATTTGGGCGTGCATATTGAAGAGGATATCCCGCAAAGCATCGTGACGGACAGTCATCGCGTGAAGCAAATTCTGCGCAACCTGTTATCGAATGCTTTCAAGTTTACGAATAGCGGCTCTGTCGAGCTGCAGGTGGAAAAGGCCGACAAGGACAAGCTTCCGGTTTACCTAAATGCCGAATCGGACTATGTGGCCTTCGCTGTCAAAGATACCGGAATCGGCATTCCGGCAGACAAAACGGATCTGATCTTTGAAGCCTTCCAGCAGGTAGACGGTACCACTAGCCGCAAATACGGCGGGACCGGGCTTGGCCTTTCCATCAGCCGCGAGCTTTCCCGCCTGTTGGGCGGGGGCATTACGGTTGAATCGGAGGAAGGCAAAGGAAGCTGCTTCACCCTCTTCCTGCCGGCAAGCCATCCAGAAGTGGCTGACGGTGCGAAGGAAGCGGCCGCAGCGATGGAGGCACCGCCGGAGAGCTCTCTGATCGTACCGAAAGCCAAGATGGTTACGAAAGAGGTTCAGCCTGCCATACAGGTAGACGATGATCGTAACCAGCTCGGGCCGACGGATAAAGTGCTGCTCATCATTGAGGATGACGTGAAGTTTGCCAGAATCCTGCTCGATATGGCCAGAGGCCGCGGCTTCAAGGCTTTGGTCGCACTGCAGGGTGACATCGGACTGGAGATGGCCAAGTCGTACAGACCGGATGCCATCATTCTGGATATCCAGCTCCCGGTAATCGACGGCTGGTCCGTCATGGGCGAGCTGAAGAGCTCTGCGGTTACCCGCCATATTCCGGTGCATGTCATCTCCGTTGTGGATGAAGTGAAGCAAGGCTTAATGATGGGAGCGATCGCTTACCTGAAGAAACCTTCAAGCCGGGAAGCGCTGGAGGACGCGTTTACGCATATCCAATCCTATGCGGAAAAATCGATGAAACATCTCTTGATTGTCGAGGATGACGATATTCAGCGGAATTCCATTATCGAATTGATCGGCCATGACGATGTGTCGATTACGGCGGCATCCACAGGCGCCGAGGCGCTCAGCGAGCTGCGTAAGCAGCGCTATGATTGCATGGTGCTTGATCTGATGCTGACGGATATGACAGGCTTTGAACTGCTTGACCAAATTCGCGATGACGAGAACCTGGTGGATCTGCCTATTATTATCTACACCGGCAAGGATTTGGATTCGAAGGAAGAGATGCAGCTTCGCAAATATGCGGAGTCCATCATCATTAAGGACGTGAAGTCCCCGGAACGGCTTTTGGATGAAACGACGCTGTTCCTGCATCGGGTTGAGGCCGATTTGCCGGAGGACAAACGTAAAATCCTGCAGAAGCTGCACAACAAGGAAGAACTGTTTGAGGGCAAGAAAATTCTGCTTGTGGATGACGATATCCGCAACGTGTTTGCCCTCTCCAGCGTGCTGGAGGGATACAATATGGAAGTAACCTTTGCCGAGAACGGCCGGGAAGCGATCGAGCTCCTTCAGCAGAATCCGGATTTCGATCTGGTGTTAATGGATATGATGATGCCGGAGATGGACGGTTATGAGGCGATGCGCCGCTTACGCGAAATGCCGGAATTCGACAAATTGCCGATTATTGCCCTGACGGCCAAAGCCATGAAAGAGGACCGCGCGAAATGCATTGAAGCGGGTGCTTCCGATTATATGAAGAAGCCGATTCAGACAGAGCAACTTCTTTCCCTAATGAGGGTTTGGTTGTATTCGTAAGCCGCTTTTGTGGGTAAAGTACAAGTAGCAAATAAACACTCGGAAAGCGGTGCAAGCGTAATGTCATCTAGTGACCATATGGAATCAGAACAACTGTTGTTGACAGAGAATAGCGAGCGTGAACTGGAACAAATCGAGATTGAACTTCTTTTGGATGGCATTCATCGATTCTATGGTTACGATTTTCGAAATTACGCCATTCCTTCGTTGAGGCGGAGAATCTGGCATCATGTTCATGCAGAGGGTGTTTCCACGATTTCTGCCCTCCAAGACAAAGTACTGCACGACCGTTCATGTTTTGAGCGGCTCATATATAATTTGTCGATTCCTGTTACGGAAATGTTCAGGGATCCGAAACTATTCCTGACATTCAGGCAGTCGGTGGTTCCATTGCTTCGTACGTATCCGTATATACGGATTTGGCATGCAGGCTGCTCAACCGGAGAAGAAGTGTATTCCATGGCCATTTTGCTTCATGAAGAGGGGTTGTATGAAAAATCCCGGATTTATGCGACGGACATGAATTCGCGTTCGCTCCAGCAGGCCAAGGAAGGCGTATTCGATATCAAACGCATGAAGCAATATACGAAGAATTACTTGGAGGCGGGCGGTACCCGCTCGTTCTCCGAATACTATACCGCGAAGTACAACTCGGTTATTTTTCAGCCGTTTTTGAAGAAAAACATGATATTTGCCGAGCACAATTTGGCAACGGACCGTTCCTTTAACGAGTTTAACGTGATTTTTTGCCGGAATGTCATGATTTATTTTAATGACCAGCTGCGGGATCACGTGCACGGATTGTTTCACGAGAGTCTAAGCCATTTCGGTATTCTCGTCCTGGGCGCCAAAGAGTCCATACACTTTACGAATTATAGCGAAGCTTATGAGACACTGGACCGCGTCGAGAAAATTTATCGAAAGATTAAATAGAAGTTTTGTAGGAGGATCTCATGGGGTTTCACGAACCGATTCATATTCTGTTGGTAGATGACCGCCCTGAAAACTTACTTGCACTCGAAGCTGTTCTGGACAGCGAACAATACACGCTCATTAAAGCTACTTCGGGCGAAGAGGCTTTGCGATATCTCTTGAAGTATGATTTTGCCGTGATTGTTCTTGATGTCCAAATGCCCGGCATGGACGGCATTGAAACGGCAAGGCTGATCAAGGCGAGAGACAAGACAAAGGATATTCCGATAATATTCATTTCCGCAAACAGCAAGGACGCGGAGCATCTTTTTGCGGGATACTCCGCCGGTGCAATCGACTATATGGTTAAACCCTTCATCCCTCAAATCTTGAAATCCAAGATCGAGGGTTTTGTCGATATGTATCGGACCAATAACAGGCTGAAGATCCAGTCCGCGCAATTACACCAGAAGACTCAGGAACTGGAAAAGATTAATCAAGAGCTAGTGCTGGCCAAGGAAGAAGCCGAGATTGCCGCCAAAGCCAAAACCGAGTTTCTGGCGATGATGAGTCATGAGATCCGAACGCCGATGAATGGCGTCATCGGGATGATTGATTTGCTGATGGACAGCGAGCTTCAGGATGAACAGCGTGAATATGCCACGATTATCCGCAACAGTGCGGATGCCTTGGTTAACATCATTAATGACATTCTGGATTTCTCCAAGATGGAATCCGGCAAAATGGAGCTGGAGGAATATCCGTTTGATCTTAAGTCCTGCGTTCAGGAAGTGTTCGGTTTGTTCTCCGGAGAAGCCTCCAAGAAAAACCTGGAGCTTACGTATTATATCGAGGATCAAATCCCTTCGATGGTATTCGGCGATATGGGGCGCCTGCGTCAAGTATTGGTGAATTTGGTATCCAAT
Organism: Paenibacillus sp. Y412MC10; assembly: GCF_000024685.1. Taxonomy (NCBI): domain Bacteria; kingdom Bacillati; phylum Bacillota; class Bacilli; order Caryophanales; family Paenibacillaceae; genus Paenibacillus; species Paenibacillus sp. Y412MC10. The sequence continues at coordinate 6,218,314 of NC_013406.1, read as the reverse complement.
GCCGTAAAATTTACGAATGAGGGCGGCGTGTATTTGGTTGTTTCGCTTGCCAAGGCTGAAGAGAATCGATTAACGCTTGAATTCACGGTAAAAGATACGGGAATCGGTATCTCATCGAAGAAGCTTGACCGGCTGTTCAAGCCGTTCTCTCAACTGGATTCCTCGATGACCAGACGCTACGGCGGAACAGGTCTGGGGCTAGCGATCTGTAAATCGCTTGTGCAGATGATGGGCGGAGAGATCGAGGTTGACTCCAAGGAAGGGGAGGGAGCCACCTTCGTATTCACGATCTGCGTTCACACGCATGAGGAGGAGCATCCTCGGCTACGGGAAGAGGAACATTCGGACAAATATCGGGTGCATGGGGGAAGACAGCCGAACATTCTGATCGTGGACGACCATCCGATTAATCGAAAGCTGATGGAGAGCATGCTTGAAAAGATGGGAATGATTGCGGATATGGCCGAAGACGGCAGGCAGGCCGTTGAGATGGCTGCCGGGCCTAAAGCTTACGACATGATCTTTATGGATTTGCAAATGCCGGTCATGGACGGTTTGGAGGCCGCTCGCCTCATCCGCCAGATGAAGCCGGAAGCGGACGCTCCCGTACTCATTGCGATGACAGCCAATGTCATGGACGGGATTCAGAAGCGCTGCTTTGATGCCGGCATGAATGAATATATCAGCAAACCGGTCAAAATCAGCTGTGTAAAGCACCTGATATCCCGTTATATGCCGGTAGAGCCGGACGGGTGGGGCATCAGCCCAAGCCAAGTCCGGATCATCAACGGCTAGTGAATGTATCGTTTTCCATATATTAGCGCGTCTTTATCCCTCGTTAACCTGTTTCAACAAGCGAGATAACGGGTTATGTAAAGGGAAAACAAATTATTGGGAGAGAGTGTCTATGAATACAAAAACGAATGATAAGTTCAATGCCAAGACCCAAATGAACGAGGGCGTATGCACTGTATTTTTGAGCGGTGAACTTGATTTGTCCGTCGCTCCGGATTTTCGATTGGTAATGGAGCCTCTTGTCGGCAATTCCGAAGTAGACTTGATCGTCAACATGAAGGACATGACATATATTGATAGTACGGGCATTGGTATTCTTCTGTCGATACTGAAAGCCAGACATGGCATGGAAGCACGCTTTGCAGTTGAGGAAGTTCCGCCGCAAATTCAAAAGCTGTTCGATATGACGGGTATTGCGAAGTTCTTTCAGTCGTAAGAAGAATTCCCAATAGGAAAGGATCGAAAAGAATGAATTCAGATGTACAAAGAATAACACTTAATTTGCCTGCCAGTGCTGAATACGTGGATATTGTAAGATTGAATCTATACGGGATAGCTTCCAAGATGGGCTTTTCCTATGAAGAGATCGAAGATATGAAGGTTGCGGTGTCGGAGGCCTGTAACAACTCGGTTCTATATGCTTATAGCCAGGAAGGCGGAATGGTAGAGGTTTTATTTCAAGTGACCGGCGAGTCGCTATCCATTACGGTCAGAGACGAAGGGGAGAGTTTCGACAGTGTGGGGGCGGTTGGCGATCGTACACTTCATGATAAAGATCTCAGCGAGGTCCAAATCGGAGGACTTGGCTTCTACCTGATGGAGGCGCTTATGGACGAGGTGAGCGTGACAAACCAGGCTGGAAAGGGAACCGAGGTTACGCTGACGAAGCGGCTCGCAAGAAGCGAGGAGCCAGTATGAGTGATAAGGCGACTCCCCAAGAGTCCAGAGATGAAGCAGTTCATTTAATAGAACAGTATCAGCAGACGAAGGATAACGATATCGCAACGGTGCTGATTAAAAAATATGAACCGATGGTCAAGATGGCAGCAGGCAAAATTGCCCGGAATCGGCCCGATCTGTATGAGGATTTATATCAGGTTGGTCAAATGGCATTAATCCGTTTGCTTCAGCAATACGACATTAGCCTGGGGATTCCGTTTGAGCCCTACGCCATGAAGAGTATGATCGGGCATATGAAAAACTTCCTCCGCGATAAATCATGGTACATTCAAGTGCCAAGACGAATCAAGGAGAAGGGGGCCTTGGTCCAGCAAGCGATTGATGAATTAATGGTGAAGCTTGAACGATCTCCTGATGTGAATGAGATTGCATCCTACCTGGATCTTTCCGTTGAGGAAACCGTTGAAGTGTTGGCGGGAAGGGAATGCTATCATTATGTATCATTGGATTCCCCATTGTCTCAGGAAGAAACCGGGGCAACGCTTGGAGAGCTGATCAGTTCGGACGTGAATGACTTTGATTCCGTCGAGAAGCGCATGGATCTTCAACAGGCGATGAGCCAGCTGAAGGAGCAGGAGCAGAAGGTGCTGCTGCTGGCATTTCAGGAGGGGCAGTCCCAACGAGCGATCGCTCAAAGGTTAGGCGTGTCGCAAATGAGTGTCTCGCGTATCCAGAAGCGGGCAACGGAAAAACTGAAGCAAATCATGTCCAATTCTTCGTATTGATATGGACAAGCTTCGTAGAGACAGACGTATAGCAACATAAGGCACGCTTCCTCCATCACGGGAATGCGTGCCTTTTTTGAACCTAATATCCGTATTTATCGAAGGGAGTGGCAAGGAAATCATGCTTGGGCCGGATACGACAGAAGGTCAGGATATTTATGATTTTGCAGGGGGGTGGCAATGGCACGATGTCCGAACCGATAACTGGCAATCCTCCTGGATCGGCGAGCTTCGGTCACGCTATCCTTATACAGCCGAATGGTTTAATCTGGCACCGTCGTTAAAGGACCGGAATTACTTATCCGTTCGTTTCAAGGATGGGGTGGAGGCGGTCATTATGGGGTCCATGCTTTATAAGGTTACGAATGAACACGAGCATCATAAGTCGGAACAGTTCTATTTCTATGTGGATGCTCAAGTGCTGATCACCATTAATTTGGATGGGCATACCCGCAGCGTGATGGCCAAGGCCGATAGAGCCTCGATGCTTCATCAATGCGAGCGGCCCGTAGACGGCCTGTTTGTATTAGCCCGGGCCATTCTGCATTATTACCATGCAGGAATGGATCAATTCGAACATAACCTGCGTCTTGTCGAAAAGGATATGCGTACACGCAACCGAAGATCTTTAATGGATAACATTCTCTCGTCAAGGTTTGAGCTGCTGGAATGGAGCAACCTGTTTATTCCTTTTCAGGAGCTGATCGCTGCGGCGAAGGAGGGGTATCACGGCGAGCTGGATGCCAGCCGCTCGTTTCAACAGCTCCTGCATCGAGTAGAAAGAATGGAAAGGCTGATTTATCACTATGAGCGCGAAATCGATACGCTGGTATCCATAGATGATGCCATCTCGGCGTTCCGCGGCAATGAAATCATGAAGACCTTGACCATCTTTACGGTCGTATTCACACCGGCAACCGTGATCGGAGCCGTATGGGGCATGAATTTCGAGAACTTGCCCGGCATTAAGACGTTCTGGGGCTTCACGGCAGTCATTGGCTTCACCCTGCTCTGGACCGGAGGGATGTACCTTTGGATGCGTGCGAAGGGATGGACGGGGGACCTGCTTCAAGTAAAGTCCAAAAACAGGAATATTTGAGTACGAAGTACACGCTTGCATAAGCAGTGCAGCAATAACTCATCACAATCGCCCGGTAACCGTTAAAGGTACCGGGCTTGTTCAGGTAAAAGAGACGAATTAGGATTTGGATTGTTCAATATATCCCTGCAGGTTCGAGATGAAATCCCCTATCATCGGCACATTGACAAAGAAGCTGAGAATATAACCCAGAAGACCCAGCACGAGAGCCGTGCCAAGGGTTAAGCCCAACCCCCGGGCCAGGCCGGCAGTGAGGTTGGCAATGATGCGTTTCTTGGGATTCATGTAATTATCGATCATGTCCTTCATTTCGGACTTCTCCAGCGTAGCGGCGATTTTGTCCAGTCGCGTGTTCAATTTCTTCACTTCGTGCCTAAGCTCAAAGGGATGCTCCTGCACCTCATCCGCCTCTTTCGAGTGTCTTTCCCTGGATGATTCGGATTGCACTCGTTGTTCCTCGTTTCGTGTCGAACGACTGCCGCTTCGGGTTGAGAAGCCGGAGCCGCCATGATATGGGTTTGCTTTACTCATGAAATATCCCCGCTTTCCAGGCAGATGCGCCGTTTCATTTCACTTCGGAATCCATACGATGTTGATAAGACAACGTGCCGGATCTGGCACAAAAATAGCCAGCTGCGTCAGCTGGCTATTCGTGACCCTACGAATTAATAATTCGTTGTCGTTTTCATTTCACGGCTGACTTCGGAAGAGGTGTCCATCGCTTTATCCTTCACATCTTTGGAAGCACTTGAAACCTCGCTCGACACGTCTGCCGATGCTTCCTTGACGCTGGACATAATGCTTTGGCGGCCTTCGTTCACGGTGGCCATGACATCGGAGGCTTTGCTTCCTACCGTTTTTGCCAGTTCAGAAGCTTTATCGCCTACGGTATAAGCGACTTCTTTGGTTTTATCCGACACCATGCTCAGCTTCTCGGATAAATCCCCGCGAAGCTCGCGGCCTGGCTTTGGAGCGAACAACAGAGCTGCCGCCGCTCCGACCAAGGCACCGATAAAAGCACCTTTGAAGAATGTGGAACCGCTTTGTACTGGGTATTCTTGTTCTGCGTTATTCATAACTTTCACTCCTTTTAGTTAATATAAAAATGAATATAAACACGAGAATCAGGCTGTGCGTCTAAACAACTTGGCAACAAGACCGAGCAGGAATACAAAGATGGCCGTACCGATGATTGCGGGTACAATGGCAAATCCGCCTATGACAGGACCCCATGCTCCGAAGAGCCACGGTCCGAGCCATGCGCCTATGAAACCTGCGATCATGGAACCGATAATTCCGCCCGGCATTTCATGACCGACCAGCGCATCCCCGATTATCCCGATGATGATTGCCATCACGATGCTGATGATGATTCCCCACATACGATCGCCTCCTTTTTCAGAGCAATGTGTTTCGAGTGGGCTTGCTTATCTCGTAATTAAACGCAAGGCCACACCATGAAACAGGAGACGTGCAAAACGGGAGATAAATGAAATGTCCGTCCTCTATGGAACGTATCCTGCTGTCAATTGCAGTTTTTTGTACTATACTGAATACAGATTTGCAATCATTCTCGAATAAGCGTGATCTCGGAGAGATGCAAGCATACAGGCTTCTCAAGGCATCATACGTAACAGACGGTATATAGAAGGAGTTATTCAACATGGACAGTGTATTGGTGAAGGAATATCGGGCGGACATCTTGGAGTGCGTCCACAATGGACATATATGTATTGTGAATGAACAAGGTAAGGTCGAGGCTTATGCGGGAGATCCGGATTATGTCGCATTTACGCGTTCTTCGGCCAAGCCGATGCAGGCGATTCCTTCTATTCGCGGCGGGCTGGCCGATCATTACGGACTGTCCGATGAGGAAATTGCGATCATGACGGCTTCGCATCGTGCGGAGCAGGCTCATGTGGAAGTGTTGGAGCGTTTTGCACGCAAGGCGGGCATCAGCGAAACCCACATGGTGTGCGCATCCAGCTGGCCGCTGGACGAAGGAAGCAAAGAAACACTTTTGCGAGGCGGCGGCGATAAAAGTAAATGGTACCATAACTGCTCCGGCAAGCATTATGGCATGCTGGCCTACTGCCAGATGGCGGGATATCCGTTGACGGGATACGATCAGCCGGAACATCCGCTGCAGCAGGAAATCCTTCGGACGGTCGCCTATTTGGCGGGATTGGCTCCCGGCGATGTTAAACTGGGAACCGATGGATGCGGACTGCCGGTATTCGCCATGCCGCTCCGCGCTTTGGCAACAGCCTACATGAAGCTTGCATGCCCGGACCTCATAGAGGACGAGCCGACGCGAAAAGCGGTCATGCAAATCACGAAGGCCATGCATGCAGCCCCTTATATGGTGGCGGGTAAACACAAAGTGGATACCCTTCTTCTGGAAGATCCTAATATTGTGGCCAAGGGCGGCTTCAAGGGAGTGTACTGTTTCGGTCTTAAGAAGGAGCGGCTCGGCATCTCTTTCAAAATTTCGGACGGCTCCGAGGAAGAATGGGGCTGGATCGCGGAGTCCATATTGGAACAAATCGGCTATGGCAGCAAAGCGACCATCGAACGGCTGAAAGCTGCATATCCTAAGGATTTATATAATGATGAGGGTCTTCGAGTAGGCAGGGTAGAAACCGGATTTAAGCTGCTCCACGCTTAAAGGCGACTGATTAGACCGGAAACCGCCGGGGTATTGAATAGTAAAAAAGGCGGAGGTGACCGGCCATGATTAAAATCATGACGGCAGCGGAAAGACATACTACCCATGAAGACGGTATTCACAGCGAATTCAGCTTTTCTTTTGGTGATTATATAGACCCGCATAACGAGCACTTTGGAAGCCTTCTGGCGCATAATGAATATGTTCTCCAACCGATGGAGGGGTTTGATCGAAGGTTTCATCATGATTTGGTGATTGTGCATTTGGTGCTGGAAGGCACGTTGACGTATGAAGATGATACAGGGAAGCTCATGGAGCTTACGCCCGGTACGATTCATGTCGTGAATACAGGCTCCGGCGTGTACCATGCCGAGAGGAATGCCTCCTCTTCGGAGGACGTACGCTATCTGGAAATGTGGTTTCTGCCCGCGGAGCCGGGCCTTGAGACCAGTCACCACCAAAGCAATTTTACAAAAGAACAGCAATTGAACCAGATGCTTCCGATCATCGGTTCAGGCAATGGTAAGTCGAGCCTGCCCCAGTCGCTGGATGTTGTGATGTACAGCAGCATACTGGAGACCGGACAAGAACTGACGTACAGTCTGGCCGGGGATCGTAGAATGCATCTATATGTCATAAACGGTCATGTCGAAATATCATCGGAAGACGGCGTATTCGATATTAAGGCGGGCGATGCGGCAAGGATACAGCGTCGTCATGAGTTGACCTTCCGGGGGAACTCCAGTGAGGGGAGCTCGGAAATGGTCCTTATCGATATGCCATAACGTAAACAGAAAGCCCCGGGATTTGCGAGATTCGCAAGTACCCGGGGCTTTTGTCATGACAAAAGCGCTTCTAAAGAATACACTCAAAGTACGTGAAGATACAGTCCTACTGGTTTCCGCGGAGCTGTCCAAGCTCGGATACAACGGCTTCCACTTCCGAAATACTAAGATTCTGTTTATTCATGACCATATCGTACAGATCATAAATATCATCATATTGGTTAACCGAGAAGGCAGAGGCCTGCATGGCAGCGCCTGTAGCCATCCGTAGCTTCGTTTTAATCTGTTCGATCATATACTCGACATTGGCTTGGGATTTTTCACTCAAATCCATGGAATAACACCATCCTCTCTTAGGCGGATTTACGATTTTCATCCCTGTATTGTAACATGTTAGCGTGCGGCTCGACCAATGTTTTTGCCATCGGTGAGGAAGATAGGTTAAAATCAGAAAAAAACGCTTCACCGTCAGCGATGCTAATCATCGAACCATTTAATCAAGGAGGTCCGTCATGAGCGAACAAGCCGGCAAGACGCCAAGCGTGCATGCTGCCAAAGCCAAGATGTCGGGCCATGAACTGGCCGGTTTTTTTCTGGGGATTTCGCGGCGCCATGCGCTGGGCAGCATCGTATTTTTATGTATTGGCACCGACCGTTCCACAGGTGATGCGCTCGGTCCGTTGACTGGAAGCCGGCTTGTGGAATACGGTTTTCCGCAGGTGATCGGAACGCTGCCCGAACCCTGTGATGCTTTCAATCTTGAGGCAAAGCTTCAAGGCATACCCGAGGATCAGGTGGTTATTGCCATTGATGCTTGCTTGGGACAATCCTCTTCCGTCGGTTATTTCTTTGCAAGCGAAGGTCCGCTGGCGCCGGCCCAATCCGTCGGCGGGAAGTTGCCGGCAGTGGGAGACTACAGCGTGGCGGCGGTCGTGAACGTTCATGGACCGAAGCCGTATTGGACCCTCCAAGTGACGTCCCTTTACCAGGTCATGGGAATGGCGGAGCAGATAGCGAAGCAAGCCGCTGCGGCCTTTGGCCTTAGGCCGTAAGACACGCGTTTCAACCGGGGTTGTTTTTGTTTAATAATAGTTCATTCTTTATAAAATAATGGGTGTCTATCCTAGGGCATCGCTGAATAGAAAGAAGGGTATCGCTATGGAAAAAGTACAATGCAACGGCAGCACGATTTGCTACGTGGATCAGGGACAAGGTGAGCCGGTCATTCTGCTTCACGGTTTCTGCGGAAGCTCCGCCTATTGGGAACAGGTACTGCCATATCTTCAAGGTTTCAGAGTCATTGTACCGGATCTCCGGGGTCACGGGCGGTCTGATGCACCGATGGGATCGTATACCATCGAACAAATGGCGGACGACGTCCTGCTATTGATGGATGAGCTCGATATTCCGAAGGCGGCGTTGCTCGGTCATTCCCTCGGAGGATATATAGCGCTCTCCTTCGCCCAGCGCTACGCTTCTCGATTGAACGGCTTTGGCCTGATCCATTCTACGGGCTATCCGGATTCGGATGAAGCGAAGGAGAAACGGGTGAAAGCGGTCAGCACCATCCAAGGGGAGGGCATTACGGCTTTTGTTGACGGATTGGTGCCGGGCCTGTTTGCTCCGGATACGAAGGAAACCAAGCCGGAATGCATTCAGCGGGCGAAGGAGATCGGTTACCTTACGCCACCGCAAGGTGCGATAGGGGCGGCGCTGGCCATGCGCGAGCGTCCGGACCGGCGCGATGTGCTCTCGGCATCCACGCTGCCGATCCTGCTTGTAGCAGGAGAGAAGGACGGCTTGATTCCGGCGGAGCGCACCTTTACCACAGACCATGACAACGTAACCCGGATCGTGATCGAGGGCGCGGGTCATATGAGTATGATGGAGACGCCCGAGAAGCTCGGCGAAGTCATTTCCTCTTTCATGGGACGGCTGGAGCAAGAATAAATCCATATCGTTTATAATAAACGGATACTCCTATTGCGGGGTATCCGTTTATTGCATTGCGGGCTGCAGTTGCAGTGGACCCTCCATCGTTTCCGGACCCCGCCCTGAACAAAGCGTGAACGGGCAGGAGGGCGGCTACTGGAATTCTGGTCCCGGATAGCCTACAATTTAATCGTGATCCGGATTGGAATAGACCCGGCATGAATGCACCTGCAGGGGATTCACCGAAGCTGCCTGGCATGCCGGTCCTAAGTCCTCGGCAGTGGGAATTGCCGGAAGGTTAAAGATGAGGTCAACAATTTGCTGCATCCGGCACGGATGCAGATTGGGGGCGAGTGCATGTTTCGTAGGGATTATCTTGTGCGGCTTATTGAGGATATGACACAGATGATAGCCAAAGTGTTTTCGCTCAAGCAGGAGCGCAAGCATACCGAAGCTTTATGGGAGCTGGATGAGCTTTTTAAACGGCAGTTCCGGCTGAATTCAGGGCTGCTTCGCTCCTTGTCCGCAGCCGATATCGAGCAGCTCTTTCGCAATCATGGTTATCTGGAAGCGGACAAGCTGCAGAGTGCCGCAAGGCTGATGGAAGAGGAAGCATCGCTGCTGCTCGAGCTTGAGCGCGAAGAAGAAGCCGTTATGCTCTATACCAAGGTCTTTCAGTTATATTTGAAGTCAGCCCTGCAAGGGGCGGATCCGAAACTGATCGGGTTGACGGAACGGATCGGTCTGCTGAAAGAACGTTTAAGGGCTTACGCGTGGCCCGAAACGGCGATGCTGGATTATTATGCGTATACGGAGCAGCAGGGGATGTTCGCGGAAGCGGAGAATACCCTGTACCAGTTGCTGGATAGCCGTAAGATCGAATATGACGAAGGCGTAAGGTTCTATCAAAGATTGCAGCAGAAACGGCCCGAGGATTTGGCAAAAGGCGGGCTTCCGCTGGAGGAAGTCGAGGAAGGAATGGACGAGCTCCGCCGCCGTTTTCCACATGCGGTTGCGGACGGAGACAAATCGTTTCCCGGCCTCGATTAACCTGTCTATAACATAAAAGAAAGCGAGATGTACTCTTTTGGATGCATTAAGAAAATTGATTCATAACATCATGGAAGAAGCATCATTGATTACGGCTACGCTAAGCCAGCTTCGCAAGCGGGAAGGCATGACCTACAGCAAAGTAACGGTTAAGCCCGTAGAGCTCAAGAACAAGCTGCACTATCAGTTCGCTTATTATTCCGCAACCAAGGTCACTCATCAGAATGTGCCGGCGGATGAGGCGGAGGCCGTACTGTTGGATATGTTCGAAAATGTATTCCGGCAAGCGATGATCTATACGCCGGAAGCGGACTATCAGGTTCTGATTTCGAAGAAATACAAGGTTTCGATTCTGACCAAATCCGCTTCGAAGACCAAAACGGATTTGTCGCATAACCGGAAAAAGACCTACATTCTTGAAGAGGGAGAGCCGGTTCCGTTTCTGGTGGAGCTGGGCATCATGAGCGAGGATGGCAAAGTATTTGCCCGCAGATACGATAAATTTAAACAGATCAACCGCTTCTTGGAGATGGTGGAGGATGTCCTCCCTCATCTGCCGGAGGACCGTCCGCTTACGATCGTCGATTTCGGCTGCGGCAAATCCTATCTGACCTTCGCCTTGTATCACTATTTGGCGGTAACCGCGCGCAGAAAGCTGAATATTGTCGGATTGGATCTCAAGGCGAATGTCATCGAACACTGCAGTATGCTGGCGAAAAAACTGAATTATACCCAATTGCGGTTTCTTGTCGGCGACATTGCGGATTATGACGAACTGGAGCAGGTGGATATGGTGGTCACGCTGCATGCATGCGACACCGCAACCGATGCGGCGCTGGAAAAAGCGGTCCGCTGGGGGGCTTCGGTGATTCTGTCGGTGCCTTGCTGCCAGCACGAGCTGTTCGCCCAAGTCCAGAGCCCAGTCATGGAGCCGCTGATGTCCCACGGCATACTGAAGGAACGCTTCTCGGCGCTGGCCACGGACGCCATTCGGGCCAAGCTTCTCGACCTGATGGGATACAAGACGCAGCTGCTGGAGTTTATCGATATGGAACATACGCCCAAGAATATTTTGATCCGTGCGGTCAGCGGTTCTGCCGGAGACCGGAATAAACTATGGCAGGAGTATACTGCGTTTCGCGATTTTTTAAGCGCCTCGCCGTACCTTGAACGGGCTTGCAAGGACCTGCTCCCGAATACGGAAATGGAATCGCGTTGAACCGGATTGGCGATGAACGTGCGAGCGCGCACGTTCATCGCTTTTTTAATGGAAAATAGGAACTTCGGAGCCGGCCTTCCGGTTATCGCAACAAAATCAACATCTAAACGCGGTCATTCTTCTAAGAACGTGCGTCGTCGATAGAAGTTTTTCTTGCGATGGCAATCAAAGCCTTAATCCAGGGAATCGTGTGGCCCTTACAGCACCAGATGTGATCGCCAACATTGAATCAAGAATAACGCCGACCGTCCTTGTCCACAATGGCTATTAGGCGGGTTTCATGTTCAGCACGCGGAGGAGCGGGAGCGTGCAAGTGGCAGAAACGGAGAAGGGTTACGCATTCTTTCTTGAACGGGGCGTGGTGTAATGGCATCGAATACCCTGCATCGTGTTTGCGGGATGATGCTGATCGGGCTGGGGCTTGCGGCCAGTATCCGGAGCGGAATGTTTTTTGACGAGGATATATATTGGATCGGAGCAGGTTTCGGCGTGCTTCTGCTGCTCATGACGGGAGCCGTTTGGCACGGTGCCGTTCAAGGCGGGAAGAATCATGGCATGGGAAAACTGCCGGAGGCGGTTCCTTCGGACAGAGAATTGCGGGTGGTTCTTGGCTGCATCTGCGCAATCCTTCTCATCTACGTCATTCACGGGATAGGGCGCCCCCTCTCTCTGGAAGGCACGATGAAGGAGATCATCCTGTGGGGAAGCTATGGTTCTTTTGCCATTGCTGCTTGGCGCGCGTGCCGTACAGGCCCCGGCTTACGCATCATGCATGCCGGCTGGCATCTGCTGGGCGCCGTGCTGTGCGGCAGCGCCTTGCTTGCCGTATACGGGCTTATGGAGCTGCCGTATGGGATCTATCATACGGCGGATGCGGACATTAGCGCGACCGGCGCGAGGCTCGGCGGCCTGCTTCAGTACCCGAACACGTTCGGGGCGGTGATGGCCGCCTTTTTGCTGGAGCGGCTGTTCGCGCTGCCGTCGGTCCTGCGGAACCGGACGGGCACGCTCCGCGCAGCGGCTGCGCTTCTGCCGCTTGCGCCCTATACCGCCGCGCTGCTCCTGACGGAGTCGCGCGGCGCCTGGCTCGCGGCCGCTCTTGCGTGCGCGGCCGGCTTCGCCAAGGAGCGGCGTGCCTTGGCGCCGCTCCTTGTGGCTGCCGCCGCGCCTGTGGCGAGCGCGGCGCTGCTGTACCGCCAGCTGGCGGATGCCAGGCTGGCGCCAGCCGTGCTGCCCGGCCTGCTGTGGCTGGCCGGGCTTTGGGCCGGCGGCGTCCTCGCCGGCCTGCTGCTGTGCCGCTGGCGGCACAGCGGGGGGCCCGGGCGGCGTTACGCCGCGCCCGGGGCCCTGGGAGCTGCGGCCTTGCTGGCAGCCGCAGCGGTTGTCGTGATCCTGCTCCAGGTGCAGGATCGGACCCTGGGCGGCGCGGCAACGCTCAGCGCGCGCCGCCTCATGTACAGCGACGCCTGGCAGCTGGCCCGGTCGTCGCCGTGGCTGGGACGGGGAGGGGAGACGTGGCGGCAATCCTACCTTGCCATTCAGTCCCAGCCCTATGTGGGTGCCGAGGTGCATAATGGATATATGGATATCCTGTTGAATACGGGAATCATTGGGCTGCTGCTTGTCCTTATTTTGGTTATCTTTATGGTTGCGAGGCTCATCGCGGCAAGCTCCCGATTCATGCCCCCCGCCCTCGTGCTGATCGGACATGCGTCAGTGGATTTCGATTGGGGCTTCGGGTTGGTATGGCTGCTCCTATTGTGGCTTACGGTAATGGGCTTGGCCGGGGGTTCCCCCGATGAGGCGCCGCAGCATGGATCTATGGCAACTCGGCTAACCCGGCCGTTCAAACGATGGAATCAACTGCAAGCCGGCTATGAAGGGGGGCGGGCCCCTTCCCTGCTGCGACGGCTCAGGGTTATGGCGATTCTCCCGCTCGTGGCTTGGACTTTTCTCGCCGCGGCGCTGGGCATCAGCGAGCTTCAAGAGCGATGGGCCGTATCAGAGCCGCCAGGCCGGCAGATCCTGCTCCTCCGATCCTCGTTAAAGTGGAACCCCGCCAATACGGATGCGGCCATAAAGCTCTCGGCATGGCTTCCCCCAAGCGAGCAGATTCCGCTGCTGAAACGAAGCATGGTGCATGCGCCGAATCACCCGGGTTTAAGCTGGAAGCTGGCAGAAGGTTATTCCCTAAGAGGCGAATCGGAGGAAGCGGCGGCATGGTTCAAAAGGGGCATCGAACTGGATCGTTTCAATCCGGTCAAGCAAACCCGGGCCGTGCTGAAGCTGGCCGCCCTTGCGGACTGGCACCGCAGGGCGGGAGACTCCGCCGGAGCGGTTGAGGCGGCCCGGGCCGGATGGGATACCTTGAAGCGCTATCGCTTCCTTGCGGCTGCCCTTCATGAGCTTGATCCTTTTCGAAATGACCGTGGCTTTCATCTGTCCGTGCTTGCGGCTCGGCAGGCCAACCGCTTCGATAACACGATGACATGGGGAGAACGGGAGCATGCCGCAAGGCAGCCCTGATATCCGTTATCCCCGCACAGCCTATGGCGAATCATGCCGAATCGCAACCGATTGCGGCGACTTACCTTGCCCCACATTACGCGGTACCATGAAGGGCGGCATGGCGTTGACGACGCTTTGCTGGTTCGCCTTAGAACGAACGGTGTAGAATGGACCGACCTATCAATCTACGGTTGACGATCCAAATGCAGCCTTTTGTCGTAATTTCTCACGGTGTGACAGGGGGAAGAGGGGGGCCATGTCATCCCCCGAAGGCATCCCGAAAGGCGGAGGCCAGCTGGCGCTCCGGAACCTGCCAGAGCTCGGCAAGCTCGCTGCAGACGTCTTTTTCCCACCAGTCGCACAGCAGTTTTTTGTTGCTGTAGTTTTCGTGAATCCAGATCAGGTTTCCGATGACCTTCCGATAATACAATTCCTCTCCTTGCTTTAAGGTTTCCGGAGGAAGGTACAGCTTGAGCCGCTTGGTCGTACGGTATAATTCTTTGCTGCAGGCCCGCCGTATCCCGCGCGGGGAGGGGGGCTTGCTGCCCGGTCGTTTGGCATGGGGAGAATGCATGCTTTAACTCACTCCTTTGCTTCACCATATGTCCCGAAACGGGCGAAAGTCACTGCACCGCCCATAATTGGGCGCATTATAAGGCATGTAGAAGGCATGTCCCGGGCTGTGTTAGAATAGGCTAGTACTAGAAATCAACGCAGTAGGAAGGCGGGGGACAAGCGTGGAATTCTTTTACGAGGCTGTGGGCCGACTGTTTGAATGGATCCAGCAGCTGGGCTATTTCGGAATCATGCTCGGATTAATGGTGGAGGTCATCCCAAGCGAGATCGTACTCGCCTATGGCGGTTATCTGGTTTCCATGGGTGAGGTTCATTTTATCGGTGCCATGATTTTTGGTACCGTTGGCGGCGTGCTCGCCCAATTATTCATTTATTGGATCGGCCGTTACGGGGGCAGACCCTTTCTGGAGAAGTACGGGAAGTACATACTGATTAAGAAGAAGCATATCGACTACGCCGAGGAATGGTTCGGCAAGTATGGTACCGGCGTTATATTTACGGCTCGGTTTGTACCGGTGGTAAGACATGCGATTTCCATCCCGGCGGGCATATCCAAAATGCATGTGGGCAGGTTTACGCTGTTGACCACCCTTGCGGTTATTCCGTGGACGGCATTATTCTTATACCTCGGATTGCTTCTGGGCGACCAGTGGGAGCATATCGACGAGAAGGCAGGGCCTTACGTTCGGGAAATTCTGCTGGGCGCATTAGCCGTCATGATTCTTTATTTTTTGATAAAATGGATAAAATCAGCGAAGGCGAGGTCGAAATAACGAATGAGTATGAATATGGCAAATCATTTGGGTACGGGCATATCTCCGCAGCAATTCATGGACGGCATGCAGAAGAACCAGGATACGTTCAAGGCAGGCTACGAGCAGTTTAAATGGGAGAATGAAGAGGATAAAGCGTTTTTTGAAAGCCTCAATTTCAGGGATGATCTACGGGTCCTCATTCTGGCAGCGGATTGGTGCGGCGATGTTGCGCGCAATATCCCTGTCGTATTCCGTGCGATGGAGACCGCGGGGATTGAGACGGAAGTGCTGATTATGGAAGAGAATCTGGACGTCATGGATCAGTTCCTGACCATGGGCGCCCGTTCCATTCCGGTTGTGATCATTTCGGATACCGGGGGACATGTCCTCGGCACATGGGGACCGCGTCCGGCGCATGTTCAGAAGTTTATGATTGAGTTCAAGCAGAACAATCCGGATCGTGAAGCAACGGACTATCAGGACAACCTTGCCGTCACGCGGCAAAGCATCATTCAAGCCTACGGGGAAGGGTATGAGTTTCACGCTGCCATCATTAAGGAATTGCGTGAACTGATGTCAGGGTTTTAATCATGACACTTCATATTGAGACCTTTAATTTAGGACCGCTTCAGACGAATGCATATTTACTGACAGGGCCTGTAGAAGGCAAAGCGATCATTATCGATCCTGGCATGAACCCGGGGCCGCTCGTGAAGCGAATAGCGGATTTGGAGATTGAAGCGATCCTGCTGACCCATGCGCATTTTGACCACATGGGGGGCGTCGAGGAGATCCGCAAGCTGAAGGACTGTCCTGTTTATCTCCACACCTTGGAGAGCGAATGGCTGGCCAGTCCAAAGCTTAACGGTTCGCTGATGTGGCCTCAGGTCACCGGACCGCTGTCCACCGAGCCGGCGGAGTACGATTTGGCCGATGGACTGGAGCTGCAACTGATCGGGCATACCTTCAAGGTCTTTCATACACCGGGCCATTCGCCGGGAAGCGTGAGCTTCAAATGCGGAAATGATCTGTTTTCCGGCGATGTGCTGTTCCGTCTAGGCGTTGGGCGAACGGATCTTCCGGGCGGCCGTGAACGCGATTTGGTTGATTCCATTCAGAACACGCTGTATACGTTTGCGGATGAGGTCGTTGTGTACTCCGGCCACGGGCCTCGAACAACCATTGGCTATGAAAAGCAGCGGAATCCTTATGTTCCTGCGAGCAGGTAGGATAACATCCGACATAAATCGGGAAACTTTGTCTGGACAAATATAGACAAGATTGATACAATACGGTTAATTAAATGTTACCCATTGCGAAGCACGCAGACTGTGGAATTTATCCCGGTTTGCGTTCTTTTATTTTATGGGGAGTTTTTTTGGCATGGACGTGATTAGGGGGAAGCGCCAGTGAGAAAAGATCATCTATCGCTGCTGAACGGGAATGTTACAAGAAGCGAAGCGATTGATCGGCAACCGGAGTTCCGCCGGCGGGGCCAGACGGATATTTCATCCGTTGTCTGGGACAGGCTGGTGAAGGATGAAGGGATCGCGCAGCAGCCATGGCATCATCGGCTGCAGGGTATCAGATTGAATCAATAGGTGGACCGCTACCATGACACCCTCATTATGAAGTGAGAAACAATGATCCTCCGATTGGAGACTGCAGCCGGGTCAACCGGCTGCTTTTTTTTGTTTTTTTACGGATACCATAAGAAATTTCTGAAGCATCCGGAGGCATCTATATAAATTACATCATTTGGTACACGATAAATATAATAACCGTTTGAACGATTGGCTGCAGTTATTCGTACTACAGGCGAAGGCGAAAGAAGGTGATGATTTCAATCATGATCCCTGGCGAAGAGGATTTGATACGACAAGCGCAGTTAGGAGATGCTGCTGCCATGGCGCTGCTGTTCAAGCAGCATTACTCCTTCCTTTATAAATATTTGCTGAAAGTGACGATGGACCCGATGCTTGCCGAAGATACCGCGCAGGATACCATCGTTCGATGCATGGAGAATATGAACCGTTACAACGGGACTTCGTCCTTCTCCTCTTGGATGATTACCATTGCTACCCGTTTGTTCATCGATAATACCCGGCGAAAGAAACGGGAGAAGAAATGGCTGGAGCAGGAGGCGGTTCAGTCGGCAAGGCGGATGCGCTGGCAGATGGAGCGGCGGGGAGAAGACTGGACGGATATGCTGGATGGATTGTCCCGATTATCCGAGGATCATCGGATTGCCATCCTGCTGAAGCACTATTACGGCTACAGCTACGAGGAAATCGGAACGATGCTCGGCATTCCCGAAGGAACGGTGAAATCGCGGACCGCCTACGGCATTAAACAGCTGCGAAAGGAGATGGGTGACGATGGTCAGAGGACCTGAACATGAGGATGAAAAATGGATTGAAGAATTGAACCAGGAAATGAAGCGGGTGGATCAATTGTTTGAAGATGCGCCATCCCCATCCCTGGAAGGACTGCATGCGTTGGCCGTTCATACCTTGGAACGCAAACGGAAGCGGATGAAATACGAGTTGCTTCTCTTTCTTCTGGTTGCGCTCTTTATCGTCGGTGGGGGATTGATGGCTGCCTTGGCAGCGCCGATGATCCTGCTGTTTATTCACGGGTTCGGCATGGTCGCGGGAATTTCCGTCCTTGTATTTTCCAAGAGTCTGAGATCTGCCGGAAAGAAGGGAATCCGATGAATGAAGTGAACGAGAGCCCGCTGGTAGTGATCGTCCTTGCCGTTGTGCTGGTGCTGATCCAAGGGACATGGCTTTTCCTGGATGCAAGGAAGCGGGGGCTTGGCAAGATGGCTTGGTTCTGGGGGATATGGGGGTCTACGACGATGCCGTTGCCGCTGCTCTTTTACTGGATATTCGTCATTCGTAAAGACGGCAGCGAGTCTTAAGCTTCTTCATTAAATATGGAACATGGGGGATTGTTATGGATATTAACTGGGGATTGATCTGGCCGATTCTTGCACTGCAAGCGATTCTTGCGGTCACGGGTCTTATATCTTTGTTTCGGGCAGAGCCGGCAAACATACGTGGGCCGAGATGGATGTGGGTGTTGATTATATTGCTGGGTAACATTCTTGGCAGCATTGCTTATTTTATTGCGGGGAGGCGAGAGGCTTGACGGAGAAACTTCTTAGCATTCATGAACTGACCAAAAGCATCGGAAGCATCATGCCGGTTAAAGGCATCTCGTTTGAATTGAAGCGCGGAGGCTGTACGGCACTGCTGGGACCGAACGGCGCAGGGAAGACGACAACGCTGCGAATGCTGGCAGGATTGATTCCTCCGACCCGGGGCGAGATCCGATATGGATCGGGAGATGGCCATACGGACAGTTGGCGTCACCGGATTGGTTACTTGCCGCAGTATCCGAAGTTTTATAGCTGGATGTCAGGTATGGAATATTTGTCGTTTAGCGCCAAGCTGTCGGGATTATCCGGAAAAGAGGCCCTTCGGCGAAGTCGGGAAGTGATCGAGATGGTGGGCCTGCAGCAGGCTGCCAAACGCCGGATATCCGGTTATTCCGGCGGAATGAAGCAGCGGCTTGGCATCGCACAGGCGCTTGTGCACGAGCCGGAGCTGATCATGCTGGACGAGCCGGTATCGGCGCTGGACCCAATCGGACGCCGGGAGGTTATGGACCTGCTCGACCGCCTGCGGGGGGAAGTCACCGTTCTGTTCTCGACCCATGTGCTTCATGATGCGGAAGAAATTTGCGATGACATGATACTGATGGTAGACGGGGAGATTGCGGAGAAGGGCGCGCTTAGCGAACTACGCACGAAATACCGCCAGCCGGTCTTATCGATTGATGTTGAACCGGGGGAGCGGGAAGTTGCTTGGCTCGACAGTCTCGCGAACCGTCCTTATGTGCAAGAGATCGAGCTCGGCAAACGCGGCGCCAAGCTGATGGTGACGGATATGGAGGTGGCGCGTGCCGCTTTAATCCAAGAGCTTGCCGACGGCGGAATCGAGCTGCTTCGTTTTGAAGCCGGCACGTCTACGCTCGAGGATATGTTTATGAAGGTGGTGGGCTCATGAAGCCGTTCTGGATCTATTATCAAAAAGAGATGCTTGAGTCCGGCCGGACCTATAAATGGATTTGGGTCCCCGCCGTTTTTCTGCTGCTTGGCATTATGCAGCCGGTATCGACCTATTATTTGCCGGAAATCCTGACCATGGCCGGAGAAGTGCCGCCGGAAGCAGCGGCGTTATTTACCGTCCCGTCCGCCGAGAGCGTGATGGCGTCAGCCTTAAGCCAGTTCAGCGTCATCGGCCTGCTGGTGCTTGTGCTTGCGGGGATGAACACGGTAGCTGGGGAAAGGGCCACCGGCACGGCTGAGCTTGTTCTTGCCCGCTCGGTATCCACGATTCCCATGATGGCTGCCAAATGGGCCGCCATGATGACTTTGATAGCCGCATCCTTTGCGCTTGGGCTTGGCGGCGCAGCGTATTATACGCATCTGCTCATCGGTCCCTTGGAATGGGGAGCGGTGGCCAGCGGCGGGGGATTGTATGTCGTATGGCTGGCTTGGATCGTAACGCTTGCCTTGCCGCTCGGCGCCGTCCTCCGCGGCCCTGCTGCTGCTTTCATCAGCTTGGCGGTGGCCGGCGCGCTTTCGCTCTTGTCCGGTTTGCTGCCCTCCCGCCTTCAATGGAACCCGGGCCGATTAAGCAGCATGGCCGCGGAGCGGATTGTCGGCGAAGTGAGCAGCGTCTGGTCTCCGATCATCGTGGCGATACTGCTCATGGTGCTGTCGATTATCGTTGCCGCGAGGCTGCTCAGACGGAGCCCATTGTCCCCGCAATCCTAGTTTCCATGGGAGATTCAGGTTTTATCTGAATCACATGGACATCTCTATCTTTTTTTAGTAGACTATGAAGATAAGAAAATGGCAATCGACTTACTTTTCGGAAGACAGACCGCATATAGCGGAAGTTTTCTTGGGAAATAAGGATGATTAGCTGTAGAAGTTTATACTTTCTTATCGCTTGAAAAAGGATAGACAACTCAGGAGGTAGACGATGCTGCGTTTAGGGGAAAAGATCACAATCGTTGCGGATGCCTTTGAGCAGAATCTTCCAATCGGTCAATACGGTTATATCATCGCGTATGACCGAAATCCGGACAATGCGTTCGATTACGTCATTCGGATTCCGAGCCTCAACCGTAATTTTTTTGTTCCGGCGGATGATGTAGAGCTGGAATCAATCGTGTTGAAACAGGAAGCCGAGCGGGTCGAGCGGGAAGCGCTCATCGATTTCGCCCTGTCGACATATAATGAGAAGCTGTTTCGTCAAGTGATGAACGGCGAGTTGGAAAGTGTTGAAGAGGAAGAGGAAACCAAGGAAGCAATGTCCCAGGCGGACTTCATCAAACAGGTGAATCTTCGCGCTTGGATCTAGAAGAGTCGGCTGAGGCCGACTCTTTTTTGAAGTGACGGGCAAGCAGTTCCAGAAAGCTCCACGCTTCAAGCCATTGGATTGAATCTTCCATGCTTCTACAATATAATGAGAAAAGTTATCGAGACAGACTTTACCCCTTTAACTGGATAGGGGCATGAAGGAGGACACAAAGCCATGAGCATTACCGATAAGGATGTTCAGCATGTAGCAAAGCTGGCCCGATTAAATTTGACGCCTGAAGAAGAGCAGATGTTTACCGGCCAACTGAATGCGATTTTACAATATGCCGAGAAATTAAACGAATTGGATACAGACGGCGTTGAGCCGACTACGCACGTGCTGCACCTCAGCAATGTCATGCGGGAAGACGAAGTGCGCGAGAGCCTGCCGATCGAGAAAGTGCTGCTCAACGCACCGGATGAAGAAGACGATCAAATTAAAGTACCTGCTGTTTTGGAATAGCCTGGAGGGAGGATACACACTTGAGTCTGTTTGATTACAAGTTATCGGAGATACATAATAAGCTGCAGAATAAGGAGCTTTCCGTAACCGATCTGGTCGACCAAGCGTTTACCCGTATTTCCGAACGTGAGGATCGGGTAAAGGCATTTATTACGCTGGACGAGGAAGGCGCGCGTACATCGGCCAAGGCTTTGGACGACAAGCTGGCTGCTGGGGAGACGCGCGGACTGTTGTTCGGACTTCCTGTCGGAATTAAGGACAATATCGTAACGGAAGGGCTTCGCACCACATGTGCAAGTCAGTTTCTGTCTAATTTCACGCCGGTTTACGATGCGACGGTTGTCGGTAAATTGCGCGCGGCGGACACCGTAACGATCGGCAAGCTGAACATGGATGAATTTGCAATGGGAGGCTCCAATGAGAACTCCAGCTTTTATCCCGTACGCAACCCATGGGACTTGGACCGTGTACCAGGCGGATCGAGCGGCGGCTCGGCTGCGGCCGTAGCTGCCGGCGAAGCTTACTTCGCGCTGGGCTCGGATACCGGCGGCTCCATTCGGCAGCCGGCTTCTTACTGCGGCGTCGTGGGACTTAAGCCGACCTACGGACTCGTATCCCGGTTTGGCCTTGTCGCCTTCGCTTCATCGCTGGATCAGATCGGGCCTTTGACGAAAAACGTAGAAGATTCTGCCTATGTTCTTCAAGCCATCGCCGGTTATGACCCGATGGATTCGACATCCGCCAAAGTGGACGTGCCCGACTATCTGAGCGCGTTGTCCGGAGACGTTGCCGGTCTGCGCATCGCCGTGCCTAAAGAATATTTGGGCGAGGGCGTTGATGCCGAAGTGAAGGAAACCGTCCTGAACGCGCTGAAGGTGCTTGAATCGCTGGGCGCTACCTGGGACGAAGTTTCCCTCCCGCATACCGATTATGCGGTCGCTACGTATTATCTGCTTGCTTCTTCGGAGGCTTCCTCGAATCTGGCCCGCTTTGACGGCGTGCGTTACGGCGTTCGTTCCGACAATGCAGGCAGCCTGATCGACCTGTATCACGAATCCCGCAGCCAAGGCTTCGGGGATGAGGTGAAACGCCGCATCATGCTGGGGACTTACGCGCTCAGCTCGGGCTATTACGATGCCTATTATTTGAAGGCGCAGAAAGCCCGCACCCTCATCAAGCAGGACTTCGATAAAGTATTCGAGCAATATGATGTCATCATCGGACCTACGGCTCCGACTACGGCTTTCAAGCTGGGGACGCAAGTCGATGATCCACTGACGATGTATTTGAACGATATCCTGACGATTCCTGTCAGCCTGGCGGGAGTGCCGGCAGTAAGCGTCCCTTGCGGATTCGCGGACGGACTGCCCGTAGGAATGCAAATTATCGGGAAAGCTTTTGATGAGTCGACCGTGCTGCGCGTCGCGCATGCCTACGAGCAAAATACAGATCATCATAAACGGCGCCCTGAACTGTAAACCGGCGGCAGAGAAGGAGGGAAACAATCGATGTCTACATCTAAATATGAAACGGTTATCGGATTGGAAGTTCACGTAGAGCTGCATACCCATTCCAAAATTTTTTGCGGCTGCTCCACTGCGTTCGGAGCTCCGCCGAACACGCATACATGTCCCATCTGCCTTGGCCATCCCGGCGTACTGCCCGTATTGAACCGCCAGGCTGTGGAATATGCCATAAAGGCTGCCATGGCGCTGAACTGCACCATCGGCGATGTCAGCAAATTCGACCGCAAGAACTATTTCTACCCGGATTCCCCGAAAGCATACCAGATTTCACAGTACGATCAGCCGATCGGCGAAAACGGCTGGATCGATATTGAGGTGGACGGGAAGACGAAGCGGATCGGCATTACCCGCCTGCACCTGGAGGAAGATGCCGGCAAGCTCACGCATGTCGACGGAGGTTATGCATCGCTGGTCGACTTTAACCGGGTCGGAACGCCGCTCGTTGAGATCGTGTCCGAACCGGAGATCTCAACGCCAGAGGAAGCCAAGGCTTACTTGGAGAAAATGCGCGCGATTATGCAGTATTGCGACGTATCCGACGTGAAGATGGAAGAGGGCTCGCTTCGCTGCGACGCCAACATCAGCCTTCGTCCATGGGGACAGAAGGAATTCGGAACGAAAGCCGAGCTGAAGAACATGAACTCCTTCCGCGGCGTGCAGCGCGGATTGGAATATGAGCAGTTCCGTCAAGCGGAAATCCTTGATGAAGGCGGCGTGATCGTACAGGAAACGCGGCGCTGGGACGAAGCCCAGGCGAAGACCTTCTCCATGCGAGGCAAGGAGCAGGCGCACGACTACCGCTATTTCCCGGACCCGGATCTGGTATCGGTGCATATCAGCGAAGAGTGGAAAGAGGCGGTTCGCGCGACGATCCCCGAGCTTCCGGATGCTCGCAAGGCCCGCTATGCTTCCGAGTACGGCTTGCCGGACTATGATGCTGCGGTCATTACGTCATCCAAGCTGCTCGCCGACTTTTTTGAGGACAGCTTGAGCTACACGAAGGATGCCAAATCCGTATCCAACTGGATCATGGGCGATCTGCTGGGTTATTTGAACTCGAACAATCTGGAACTGTCTGAAGTGAAGATTACGGGCCAAGGCTTGGGCGAGATGATCGGCTTGATCGAGAAGGGGACCATCAGCAGCAAAATCGCGAAAACCGTCTTTAAGGAGATGCTGGAAAGCGGCAAGCTGCCTGCGCAAATCGTTGAGGAAAAGGGACTTGTCCAAATCAGCGATGAAGGTGCGATCAAAGGCATCGTCGAGCAGGTGGTCGCGAACAATCCGCAATCCGTGGAGGATTACAAGGCAGGCAAACAGAAGGCGATCGGCTTCCTGGTTGGTCAAGTGATGAAAGAGAGCAAAGGGAAAGCCAACCCGGCCCTCGCCAACAAACTGCTGGTTGAGGTGCTGAACGGATAATTAAACGATCCGGGGGTTTCCTCGAATCATGTTTTTAGAAGATGTGGAGCTTGTCCCGAAATCGGGGCAAGTTCCTTTTTAAGATATCAGAAAGTATGAACTTCGGAGAGGCTGCTGCCTGATATCGCCAGAAAAGATACCGTTAAACGCGGCCTGTCTTCTTTGAGAGAACGCCGATGACTTTTTTCTTACAATAACTCGGTTAGGGGATGAACGGATGATTAAGGAACTATCCTTGGAGGATCGGGATACCGTACAGCAGATATGGAGCCTGCAGCACATGGCGTACCCTTTGGAAGCCGAATTGATCGGATTCTCCGAAATTCCTCCGCTGCTGGACACCTTTGAGACGATCCGTGCGAGCGGGGAAACCTTTTTTGGTTATATAAATGAAGAAGGGGATCTTATCGGAGCCATAGCGGTAGAGCCCGAAGAGGATCAGGTTACCATATCGCGGATGATGGTCCATCCCGGTCATTTTCGCAAGGGTATCGCGGGGAGTTTAATTCGCCACGTGTTGGAATCTTATAAGGAGGCGCCCATGTTCGTGGTCTCGACAGGGACTCGTAATACACCTGCGGTAACCTTGTACGAGAAATTCGGGTTTGTTAAAAATCACGCTTTTGAGGTAGCTCCGGGTGTGGAATTGACCGAGTTCCATCTTCATATACAATGAATGATCAAGCATAAGCGATTGAAGCAGATGTGAGGGGAGTATCGTTCTTTTGAATAATCCTTGGGTGATAGATAATGTATCCATTTTATTAAGATTGCTGCTGGCTATGCTGCTTGGCGGCTTGATCGGTTTCGAACGGGAACGTTCCAACCATGCTGCAGGACTGCGCACGCATATATTGGTATGTTTGGGTTCTACGCTTATTATGCTGTTATCCATTTACGGCTTCTCCGACTTTGTAGACGAGATTAACGTTCGGATTGATCCAGCGCGCTTGGCAACGGCCGTCATTACAGGGATCGGTTTCTTGGGTGCCGGTACCATTCTGTTTACAGGTAAATCCATTACCGGACTAACCACTGCTGCATCCATCTGGGTTGTGGGGGCCGTGGGGTTAGCGATTGGTGCCGGCTTTTATTTTGCCTCGATCGTATCGACGGTGCTGATTCTTCTTAATCTGGTTGTCTTCAATAAGCTGGAGCAGCGTTACATCCGCGGCAGCAAACTGCATCTGATTACTGTCCATGCAGCGAATACGCCGAATATTTTGGATGACATATCCGCTGTTCTGGAGGAACAGGAATTCGTGATCAAGAAGCTTATCGTTAACGAACGAAGCAGTGCGGCATACGGGGAGCTGCAGCCTGCGGTATTAGGCCTCGAAATCTCGCTGCAGGTTTTGACCGATCGCAAATTCGAACCGATGGAGATCACCCGGCAGTTGCGGGGAATCGGCCACGTAACGATGGTAACGGCTGAGTAACCGGTTTCCATCATCATAACCAAACGGCATCTGCTGAATTACCGGCAGGGCCGTTTTTTTGTAGGCTTATCAGCTTCTCCTGAACGGCCTATCCAGTTTTTTGCCAGTTACTTCGGCTTCGCATTGGGGTACTATCAAAGAAAAACATCGGTAAACAACGCCAGTCCCTTGATGTTTGGAAGGAGGCGAGAAGGTTATGAATCCAACCACCGAAATGCAAACCGCAGTCCGCAAGAAAAAAAGGCGCTCGATTCGGATGAAGCGGCATCCCGGACTTCAGCGAAAAAGACGGAAACTCTACGCGCTTTTATTAGCCGCTCTCATTCCAGGTTTGGGTCATCTGTACCTCGGCATGTACCGTAAGGGAATCACGTTCATCATGCTACTGCTGCTGGATATATCGGCGCTTCTATATTTCTCTTCCATCGGCATGCAGATCAACGTTCCGCTGCTTGTCGTGCTGGGGCTTCTGATTCCGGTCGGTTATTTCTATAACGTGTATGACGTGCTGCAGGCAGCCGAATATATTATTTCCCGAAAAAGACGCGGCGAGGCAGCCGCTGCTTCCGGAGGTGACGGAAGAGGGAACGGGGCGAATCATCTGTTCCGCGGCGAACGGGGAATCGCTTTTGGCTTGATGCTGGTTGTTACCGGGTCCCTGCTCATTTTGTTTCACCAGAAGCCGCCTTGGCTGCAGCAGGGGATTCGCGACTACGGTGCGGAGGCCTCCGCCGTCGTGCTCATCGTTATCGGGATTTGGGCCGGGATCCGGGAAGCTCTCAGGCATCATAAAGACAAGAGAGAATCCCTATAGTACACGTACAGCGGCACATGGGTGAAAGCCGCGTAATCAGACGAGGGGAGGAGACGGATGAAACATAAAATCAGAGTTGGGCGATATACGGCCGCCTTGCTGCTTGTCAGTACGGGCGCTTTGCTGCTGCTTGACGAGTGGAGAGGGACGGATTATATATTCATGCTCCAGCGTTGGTGGCCGCTGCTGTTTATCCTGCTCGGCGTTGAATATATAGTCAGGTATACGCTGTCCCGCGCCCTGGGCCGGCGCAGGGAATTTCGGTTTCGGCCGGATATTCGGGGAATTCTGCTGGCAGTCGCCGTTACGGCGTCCGTATTCGTGATTTCCCAGCAGGAGCATTTCCTTCATCTCTGGAACCGGGTGAGCCTGAATTTGACGGCAGCGGGCGTGGATTACAGCGAAGCGGAAGATAACCGGTTCCAGAAGCCGGCACTGGATATACCGGTGGAGCTCGACACCGAGAAGATCATCGTCGATCACTTGAACGGAGATATCTCCATCACGCGACAGGATGTCGACGATATCCGGGTCGAAGCGGTAGTGTGGGTCGACCGAGAGCAGCCCGGTGTAGCGGAGGCGATCGCCGAGCAGTCGACGATCGAGGTCGGGGAAGGCAAGACGATCACGATTCGGTCCAAGGGAAAAGCCTATGGAGAATCGGGTAAACGGCAGCCCCGAATGAATTTGAATATCGAGGTCCCGGATGATCGCCGGTTCAATTTTGAGATACGGACGATGAACGGAGCGATTACCTTAAACCGCGTGGAGGCGATTGAGAATATTTTGCTGGAGAGCGGGAATGGGCCCATCACGATGGATCGGGTCTACGGGAATGTCACAGGCAAAACGCTGAACGGCGAAATAACCGCGCGCGGCGTTATCGGTAATATTAAAATGTCCACCAACCGCGGGAATATGCTGGCCGTCGACATCACGGGCGAGACCGACTTGACCACGCAAGTAGGAAACATGACGGTAAAACGAACGACGGATCATATCCGGGTCCAGACGAGGAACGGCAATATTCTGATCAGCGGCGCGGAGTCGCAATTAAGCGCCGAGTCCCTTAATGGCGGAGTAGCCATTCGTTCCCCTCGGATCGGAGGCGATTGGAATGTATATAGCGCGGTTGGAGAGATGAATCTTCACGTTCCTCTAGAGGGCGATTACAAGCTTGAAGGGACGATTAGTTATGGAAGAATTCTGACCACGCTGCCTAATCTTAAGATCGAGCAGAAAACCATTTCCGGGGAATCCGGCACCGGCGAGCATTCCATTCGGATTGAAGGTAACAGTAACCTGAACATTTACCGGAGCTACCCGGAACAGGAGGAAGGCCGGAACAGCGGGGGCTGGACGCCTCTGCCGGATTGACAACAATCCAAGAAACGCCGTACAATAAAGCGTAAGAGCGATCTAAGCTTTGTAAAAACCAGTTAACCTTGAAGGCGGTGGGCAACCATGGGAACGTCCGTACAGCATGCGCTGGAACAACTGAAAACGACCGGTGTCCGTATCACGCCGCAACGTCATGCGATTTTAACGTATCTGGTGGAATCTATGGGCCATCCGACAGCGGATGAAATTTATCGGGCTCTGGAACCTAATTTTCCTAGTATGAGCGTAGCCACAGTATATAACAATTTAAAAATGTTTATTGAAGCCGGCATGGTGCGTGAGCTGACGTACGGAGACAATTCGAGTCGTTTTGACGCCAACGTCTCCGACCATCATCATGTCATCTGTCAAAGTTGCGGCAAAATCGAAGATTTCAGCTATCCGTCCCTCGAAGATGTGGGAGTGCAGGCTGAGAAAAGCACCGGATTTGAAGTAAAAGGACTGAGAATGGAGCTGTATGGGCTCTGCAAGTCCTGTCAATAGACGCCGGTTGTTATAGATGATGAACGTGCGGAATGAACCATTCCACACGTTTTTATTTTTAAGGGCTTATTTTTTCGCGATGGCATTGGGTGCGAAAGTGAAATGGGGGAGCAGTTTGGCAAGAAGAAGATATCGGGGAAAAAAGAGGCGTACAAACAGAAGCTCTTTTTATCTGGGGCTGATGCTGATTGCGGCGGGGGTTTGGTGGGTTGTCACCACGTTGTTTCCGAACCAGACCTATACCGTACCGGACTGGCGCGGAATGGACAAGCCGATTTTCGTTCAGGGCGAATTGAAGGAGCATCCTGCTCTGGGGTCTGGCGAAGAGCTGCTGCTGCCGATCACGGTGATTCAGGAGAGCGTGGATGCCAACATCCGTTACGAGCAGGAAACGGAATCCATTATTATCACGACTTCCGAATCGGTTTTTCGCATGAAGATGGATAGCACGAAGGGGGAACTGAACGGCAAAACGGTGACCCTGCCGTATGCGCCTGAACTGGTTAACGGCATTGCTTATGTTCCGCTGAAGCCGCTCAAACAGCATTATGGCGTGGCCGTTCACGAAGACTCGGTAACAGGCGCGATCATTTTGATGCGCGCCGGGGATGCGATTCAGCTTGCGAAGGCGGCTCCCGGTAAACCTGAGGACACCGTGGCTCTGCGCGAGAGCGGGGAGAAGAAGTCCCCGATTGTACTGGACATGCCGGCCGGTGAGCGGATTCGGGTATGGCGCGAAGAGGAGGGATGGTTATTCGTTCAGGCGGATAACGGGTATACCGGATATGTTCTTAAAGAGCAGATCGAGCTTGGGGAACTGAAGGAAATTCCGGCTCTGAAGCAGACCCCTTCGCGGGCTGAGCTGGAATGGAAGGACAAGTCGGTCAACCTGGTATGGGAAGCCGTTTACACCAAGAATCCAAGCACGGATAGCATTGGCGAACTGCCCGGTGTCAACGTGGTCAGTCCGACCTGGTTCAGCATCGTGGACGGAGAAGGAACAGTCAAGTCCAAAGCGGTTAAGCATTATGTGAGTTGGGCGCATAACAGGAACAAGGAAGTTTGGGGTCTTATGGACAACAGCTTTGACCCTGACCTGACAACTGAAGCGCTGTCTACGTTCGATAGAAGATCCCATATCATTGAACAGATGCTGGCTTATGCCAAGCAATACAATCTCGACGGTATCAATATCGACTTTGAAAATGTCTACACCAAGGATAAAGATCATGTCGTACAATTCGTGCGGGAAATGAAGCCGCTGGCCAAAGCCAGAGGTTTGGTTGTGTCCATCGATGTTACGCCCAAATCGAACAGCGAGATGTGGTCGCTCTTTCTCGACCGGAAACGACTCGGCGAAACCGTTGATTACATGATGGTGATGGCCTACGACGAGCACTGGGCCACCAGTCCGAAAGCTGGATCGGTCTCCTCACTGCCATGGGCTGAGCAGTCGGTAAGGCGAATCATGGAAGAGGATGCAGTACCGCCATCCAAGCTGGTGTTGGGCGTACCGTTATATACAAGGGTCTGGACGGAAACGAGCGAAGCGGGAGAGACGAAGGTGTCCTCCAAAGCGATTGGTATGGAGAAGCTGCAGGCCCTGCTGAAGGAGCAGAAGGTGAAAGGCTCGCTGGATGCCGGGACCGGACAGAATTATGTCCAATTCACGGAGGGAGAGTCCATTAAGAAGATATGGATGGAAGACGGCACTTCATTGCAATCCCGGGTCAAAATGGCCAAAAAGCTGGAGCTTGGCGGCATTGCTTCCTGGAATCGAAGCTTTGCCGTCCCGGAAACCTGGCATGTTCTTAAGACGATACACGATTAGGGATCCATGAACTTATCATTCTCATCCTAAACACAAAGAACCCGGTTATCGCGAGGATAACCGGGTTCTTTGTGTTTATTCGTCTTAAGCGTTGCGAATCCTACATAATAAGCAGGTTCTGCAAATCCTTGTTAGGATTTGGTCTGCTGGGCTTCAAGCTCTTCTGCTGTGATGTTGGCTTGGCTTGGATCCAGCGTCAAAATCGTATGACAGAACATGCAGCGGTCGGTTTTGCCCAGCATTTTGGTCAGTTTATTGCACTCCGGGCACTGGATTTGGACGGCGCTCGTGGACAGCATGCCTGCCCAAAAGTAAATGCCGAGACTTCCCAGCATCATAATCAGGCCAAACACCAATCCGATACCGGCAAATATTTTGCCTGCTTGTCCAAAGAATACGATACCGGCTGTGCCAAGCACCATAAGGCCCATGCCGAGCATTGTCAGCAGCAATCCCCATGTGCGGAAGGCGTTGATTTTTGCATTCTTAAAGATCATGCTCGAAAACTCCTGTCCATTCAAATAGTTGTTTATGGAATAAGGCGAAACAAGAAATGAAATCTTGAATTCCGTTTGTCATCTTATAAGATCTTATCTCCTAAAAGAAGGAACTTACATGGACATGTAGAATTACATTATAACTGAAATGGCTGAAATTCGCCAAGGAATGTATGGAGGGAAACGTGGAATTAACCAACTTTTCTTTTTATTATGGAAATACGGTTGATGAGGAAGCTGTAGGAGCGATAGCATACCGTAATTCGGACAAAATGCAGCGAGGATCACTAGTTCACGATTTTGAGGTCAATATTGTTGTCGTGTATGACGGAACGCCTGATGAGCCTCCCATCCAGCATTCTATCGTAGGCGGGGAACGCTGTCAGGTGTTAAGCATCGGCTTGGACGAATTGCATCGGGAACTCCTGA
>NC_013406.1:1840000-6180000 GCF_000024685.1 Paenibacillus sp. Y412MC10 | reverse complement strand
CTGGGTGGCGCCTCCATAACAAACATATGTGCCCTTAGCTCAGCTGGATAGAGCGTTTGACTACGAATCAAAAGGTCAGGAGTTCGAATCTCTTAGGGCACGCCATTGTGTAAGCCGGTGTGGCGGAATTGGCAGACGCGCGCGACTCAAAATCGTGAGGGAAACCGTGGGGGTTCGAGTCCCTTCACCGGCATCAATCAAAAGGAATGTAGACGATCAACGTCTGCATTCCTTTTTTTGTTGTCTCTCCATCGAAGCATCCACACGACAAGTCCACTCCCAATCACAGCTGCTGAAGATCGTTCTCCTGTAAATCGATGTTCCTTATAATAAGTGATATAAGTGATACTGGTAGCAGGAGGATGTCCGTCCACGGATAAAACGCAAAAAACTGCAGACCAGTCCAGGGGTTGGACGTAGGTCTATAGGAAGCCCCGCCTTAGGTCTAGGTCCAAAAACCGTCCACAGGCCGTTTTAGTCAAACTCGAAATTACCTAGAATAGAGTCATAAGGTTGAACAAATGAAACAACGATCAAACAACAGAAAGGCGGTGTATAAATGAGGAATTCAAAAGGCAATGGAATGAGTATCCTGTTGATTGGTTTAGGGATCTTGGTTCTTCTGGGAGTATTCGGTCCTCTGCTTGGATGGTTGTTCAGTCTTCTAATTCCGATACTGATGGTTGCTTTGGGATATTACGGAATTCGAAGAGGCAATACCTTGATGGGATGGATCATTCTCGGTATCGGGATCATCTGGTTGATGGGTAAACTGTCTTGGCTGATCGGTCCGATCCTTGGTGTCATCTTAATCATCTACGGAGTGTCCCGATTGAAGAATGGAAGACCCCGTTATTGATAAGGAACCACTACATTATATAACCTGCATAAACAACAGATCAGATCATGATAGATGAGGAGGGCTAAGCCGATATGAGTGTTTTCCGGCGGATAAGAGACATAACCGTAGCAACATTGAATGAAAAGCTCGAGCAGAGCCAGGATCCGGTTCGATTGATTGACCAGTTCCTACATTCAACCAGACAGGACATTGCTGAGGCCGAAAAGCTGCAGCAGCAATGCCAAGTACATTCCAGACAGCTGAAACAGCAGGTGGATCAAGCGGAAACCATGCGATTTAAACGCGAAGAGCAGGCACTGCTTGCCTTGAAGGCCGGCGAAGAGCATCTTGCCAAGCTGGCATTGCAGGAGAAGCTGATTTATGAGGAAAAGATTGAACAGTATCAAGGCCTGTTATCCTCAAGTCTGGAGTCGTTGAAAGAAATCGAGGAGCAGCTCGGTGAGCTGCGGATGGAATATCAGACGGTCTACAGCAAACGCCAGTATTATGTTGCCCGAGTGGAAACCCTTCGTCTTCAGCAAAAAATGAATGAACGTACGGGGTCCTATGGCGGGGGTCATGATGTACCGAAGATGTTCAATCGCCTCGAGGACCGTATCAGCGACTGGGAACTGGAAGCCAGAAGCCTTCGCGATTTACGCCGCATGGGGCAGGAATACATGGATCAGGCTGGAGAATCCGTCTCCACGGTATTGGAAAAGGAACTTGCCCGCTTGAAGCAAAAGCTGAATAACAGCGGAAAGGAGTAACCATGACAAGATTGTACCGTTCCACCCGAGACAAGATGTTCACAGGGTTGATCGGCGGTATATCCGATCATTTCGGAGTCGAATCTACCCTACTTAGAATCATATTTGTAGTCAGTATCTTTTTCACAGGCGGTACAACGCTGTTGATCTATCTGATTGCAACCCTCGTCGTTCCTAAAGAGCCGTATTATCACGATCCGTACGGACCGCAAGGAAGACATGCCGGCGGATACCGTTACAACGACCATCCGGGCCCGGGGCCAGGCTACAACAGCTACAATGATGCTTATGGACGTCATCAAGGCTATCCTAACCCTAATGAGCATGGAAGCTTTGGTCCCAAATATGACCGTCCCAACGGCACAAGAACGAACGCGTCCACCGATTCCGATCTGGATGCGATGATGAAGGATATTGAAAGAAAAGCCATGCAAAAAGAAATCGAAGAATTGAAGAAAAAACTTTCGAACTATGAGAAGGGAGATAAATAACATGGGAGTATTTAAAAGAATTAAGGATATGACGAAAGCATCGGTGAACGAGCTGCTGGATAAAGTGGAGGATCCGATCGTAATGCTGAACCAGTACCTGCGCGACATGGAGGCAGAAATTCATGAAGCAGAGGTAACGGTTGCAAAGCAAATGGCAAATGAGCGTCGCATGAAGCAGCGCGTCGATGAGGCTGTGAAGATGGCGGCACAACGTGAAGCTCAGGCGGAATTGGCTCTGAAAAACGGTCAAGAAGAAGTGGCTCGCAAGCTGCTTGAAGAAAAGATCTATTTCGATCAAAAAGAAACCGAGTACGTGGAACTGCACCTGCAATCCGAGGCTCAAGCGAAAGAGCTTGTTGCTCAGCTGCATGAAATGAAAGACGAGTTCTACAAAATGCGCAACAAGCGCAATGAGCTTGTAGCTCGCGCTCAAATGGCGAAAGCGAAGAAGCAAATGTCTCAAGTGAGCAGCCTGCATACCATTGAAAGCGGCAGTGCTTCGATGGGCTTCCACCGCATGGAAGAAAAAATCATGCAAATGGAAGCTGAAGCTGATGTGCTTCGCGCACCATACCGCCCTAACAACGCAGCATACACAAGTCCAGTGGATGCTGAGAAGCAACTGAAGGTGGATGAGCAGCTGCAAGCGTTGAAAAACAAAATGGGGAAATCCTCGAAATCCGAGTAATTCCTTAGCAAGTCAGCAAAATAAGAACAAAGCGTATTCGAATACCGTGTTCATATGATATGCTATACGAATGAGATTGTCGTATAGTACAGGCAAAGCCATACAGTGGGGAACATCTCACTGATATGGCTTTTCCGAGCTTATATCTTGGTCATCAAGGAGGTGCGACATGGACAGAAACCGCTGGATAGCAGTAGGTTTAATCAGCTTGGGTTTTATTATGCTTTTCGGCCGATGGTTTGGTTTCTTCACCATTGTCGCCCTATTGCTCATCTTCGCGGGCGTCCTTCAGATCAGGCAAGGCCATGTGAAGAAGGGGTACATTCTGCTCGGCGTCGGAGCCGTGCTGCTGCTGCTCGAGCATCTTATGTTGATTATTGGCGTCAGTTTGATATCGCTGGGTATTTTCTACGGCAAGTCCAAACGGGCCCATACCACGACCAGATATATTCAGAAGCAGAACTTTATGTCCAACTTTGACTGGGACCGTGCACCCTGGGTGATGCGCAGCTTGAGCGTGTGGCATGTGCTCGGGGAAGCGGATGTGGATCTGTCCCTGGCGCTTCCCGAAGAACGCCAAACGGTGCTCATGTTCCACGGAATGCTCGGTGATATCGATCTGATGATCCCGGACTATTACGGGGTGGAGATCGAAGCATTCATCTTGTTTGGATCGATTCATATGGACGACCGGAAGGAAACCGGCATATTGAACCGAGTGAAATATCAATCGCCCAATTATGAGACCAGCGAATATAAAGTGAAATTTATCGTTTCTTATTTAGGCGGAGATTTGAATATAAGAATGACATAATAAACTTATTGTTTTGTGTAAACCATTCAGGAGGGTTGCCCCGTGGAAACGGAAAAGAAAGCAAATATCATTACCCGAAGTATGCGTGAGGGGACCCTTCTGGGATTGGTTGTCATGCTCGTTGTCCTTTATTTATTATATACATATGGTTATCTTCAACCGTTTGAGACGTGGAAGAACCGGATCGAGGCAGGCATAACCCTGGTATTGCTGCCGATCGGGCTGGGAGCGATTTATGGCTTCTTCCAGGGATACCGGGTAAAACGGCGGGTCGATCTCGTTAGGGAAACACTCGTGAACTGGGAAAAAGGGAGTCTGACGGACGTCATGCCGGACATCGGCGAAGACGAAGTGGGCCGGCTTGGAGAACAGCTGGTGAAGATCAGCAAGCGCTGGGAGGATCAGGTGTCTTCCCTGCAGCGGTTATCCACGAACAATGCCCAGCTAGCCGAGCAGGCCAGGGTTACGGCGATCGTGGAAGAGAGACAGCGTCTGGCGCGCGAGCTCCATGATGCGGTTTCTCAGCAGCTGTTTGCCATCTCGATGACGGCAACAGCTGTGGGCAGGACGCTGGATAAGGATTTTGACAAAGCGCAGCGCCAG
Source organism: Paenibacillus sp. Y412MC10 (assembly GCF_000024685.1). Classification (NCBI taxonomy): domain Bacteria; kingdom Bacillati; phylum Bacillota; class Bacilli; order Caryophanales; family Paenibacillaceae; genus Paenibacillus; species Paenibacillus sp. Y412MC10. Next base: position 6,175,793 of record NC_013406.1, on the reverse strand, counting down.
GTGGCTCTGATTGAGGAAATGTCGGCTGTGGCACAGTCCGAGATGAGGGCGCTACTCCTTCATCTGCGGCCGGTATATCTCGAAGGAAAAGCACTGGAACAGGGGCTGCGGGATTTGATCACGGAATTGCGGATCAAAGTGCCTATGGAAATTACGTTTGAGATGGACGATGACATACATTTGCTTAAAGGGATTGAAAATCATCTGTTCCGCATTATTCAGGAGGCCATGTCGAATACGCTTCGGCACTCGAAGGCGGAAAAAATGGACATCCGGATTCATCGCAGGCAGAACACCGTTCGGGTAATGCTGCGAGATGACGGGGTCGGGTTCGAACTGGACGACAAGAAACAGACTTCCTACGGTCTTTCGACCATGCAGGAACGGGTGACGGAAATCGGCGGCTCGTTACAATTCATCACGGCCCCGGGTAAAGGGACGCGGATTGAGATTATCGTGCCGCTCATAAACGAAGAACGCAAACGGGGGGATGGAGATGGAAGCACCGATTAAGGTACTGCTGGTGGATGATCATGAGATGGTGCGGATCGGCTTGGCTGCCGTGCTTGGCACAGAAGACGGCATTGAGGTGGTAGGCGAAGCGGGCAGCGGCGAGGAAGGCATACGCCTGGCGCAGGAATATCATCCTGACGTGGTGCTGATGGATCTGGTCATGGATGGGATGGACGGCATTGAGACCACGCGGGAGCTGATGAAGCAATTTCCGAATCTTAAGGTGATCGTACTGACCAGCTATCTGGACGATGAGAAGATGTATCCGGTCATTGAAGCAGGCGCATTCAGTTATCTGCTGAAGACCTCCCGGGCTTCCGAGGTCGCCGATGCTATACGTGCCGCCGCACGGGGCCAGTCGGTTCTGGAGTCCCAGGTCGCTTCGAAGATGATGAATCGTTTCCGCCATCCGCAAAATGAAGCGCCCGCGCATAATGACCTGACGGACCGGGAGATGGAAGTGCTGCGATTGCTGGCACAGGGCAAATCCAATCAGGACATTGCCGATGATTTGATTATAGGCATCAAAACCGTGAAGTTTCACGTGACTAATATTTTGGGCAAGCTGGGGGTAGAGGATCGGACCCAAGCTGCCATCTACGCTTATAAAAATGGGCTGGCTGAGTAAGGAGTGCCGGCTCTTTTTTTATGCTTATGAACGTGAAATAAACAGTTTTGAGATGCTGAGCGCGGTTCTAAACAGATCCGTGATGCGACGCGTCGGGGATCAACATATCCATGTAAACAATGATAGGCAGGCTTAAAGACTCCCTAATCGGGAGGCTTTTTTTATTTAGGTAAGGGGAAGAGAGATTTTTAAAACGGTAATAGCAGGATCATTTTATATGGCGATGTATAAATCTGCAGTGAGCCGGCCATCCTTTTACTAGATTGATAGATTCGTACGAGGAGGCGTGGCTGACGATGCGGAAGATACGTTTACAGCTGATTGTGATGATGTTGTTGCTGTGCGGGGCAGCAGGGATGATGGCGGGTTTTGCGGGAACAACAGAACGCAATGGGGAGGAAGCGGTTCCGCAAACGGCAGAGGCGTCAGTTTGGAAGGGAACGGCGAATGGAGCATCGGAAGCAGGGACCACAGCCGAAAGCAATTTGGAGCTTCTTGCAGCCCTTGGACAGGAACATATGGATCCTTCCGCACTCCTCACGGTAAAAATTCAAGGCGAAATGATAAATTCGATTTCTAAGGATCAAGCTAAGACAGCAGCCGAAGAATTGGCTCGCGCAATGGGGCTTTCCGGCATTACCTCAAACGAGCTTCAAGGAAATGACGTTTTCCAAGCGGAAGGCGATCGATCGGGCGTCTCCGTGAATTTGGATTGGGCCCTCACGAAGCAAGGCCATAGTTATGTCAGAGTCATGCTTGTCGGAGAGGCGGCAGCGCAGGCTCGGGAAATGGTGAGCCTTCAGCAGCATGTTCAAGAACGGATGGAGCAAGCAGGCATACCGAATACGTGGAATGCGTCCATTCAAGGATATGCAACGAAGTCAGGCGGCGTGGATGGAACGATGGCCCAAGTAGAAGAGGCCGTAGCCCGAAAGCTTCCGCTTCGTTCCGTTGAGGATTATGCGGATGTTACAACGATCAGCCGATCCTATGAAGCGCCTTTGCTGGGGGCTTTTGTGAAGAGCGGCGACACGCCGATTCATATGCAGATTGCGGTGCATGAAGATTCGGTGAAGAAAAGCAGTAGAATAACGATCGGATTTCCCGTCATTACAATAGAATATTGAAAATAATATCTGAAACTCCGATGAAAAAATACGGAATGAGATAGCATACTTGAAATGAATATGCTAAAATGTCATCACATCGAGTTAAGTGCCGATGCATAAAAATACACTATAATTCATAGAAAGAATGAGGAGCCATGGCTGAAAATCAAAATCTAGATACAATGAAGACACCGGGAGCTGTATTTTTCATCTTTGGAGCGACTGGTGATTTGGCAAGACGTAAGTTGTTTCCGGCGATCTACAGTCTTTATCGTGAAGGAAAACTGGATGAGGATTTTGCTGTAATCGGCGTGGCGCGGCGTCCGCGCACCCAAGAGGAGTTTCGGGAGGACGTGTATCGTTCGATTCAGGAATTCTGCCGATATAGTTCGGAACAGGATAGTGAATGGAATGCATTTGCACAGCATTTTGAATATAAATCTTTAGATATCAACAATATTGACGGTTTCCGTGAGCTCCGCGAACAAACGGAGCAATTGGAAACGAAATTTAATATACCGGGCAACCGCTTGTTCTATCTCGCGCTTGCACCGGAATTGTTCGGCAGCGTATCGTTCAACCTGATGAAGGGCGGCATGCTTGACGGAGAGGGCTGGAACCGTCTTGTGATCGAGAAGCCGTTCGGCTACGATCTGGAGTCCGCTGCCAAGCTGAACGAAGAGATTCGTAAAGTGTTCAAGGAAGAGGAGATCTATCGGATCGACCATTACCTCGGGAAGGAAATGGTGCAGAACATCGAGGTTATCCGTTTTGCGAATGCTTTCTTCGAGCCTCTGTGGAACAATAAGCATATTGCCAACATCCAAATTACGCTTGGTGAAACGGTTGGCGTCGAGGAGCGCGGGGGTTATTACGACCATGCGGGGGCACTCAGGGATATGGGTCAAAACCATATGCTGCAGCTGCTGACCATGATTGCTATGGAGCCGCCTAGCCGTCTGCTCGCAGAAGATATTCGCGATGAGAAGGTGAAGGTGCTTCGCTCCCTGCGTCCATATGCCTCAAACGAAGAAGTCAAGAACAACGTGGTTCGCGGTCAGTATACGAGCGGTTCCGCAGGCGGCAAAGATCTGCCGGCTTACCGTGAAGAGGACAAGGTAAATCCGGAATCCAATACGGAAACCTATTTTGCGGCCAGAGTCTTCGTGGATAATTTCCGCTGGGCGGGCGTACCGTTCTATATCCGCACGGGCAAACGCCTTCCGGTTAAGACGACCGAGGTGGTCGTAGAGTTCAAACGGATGCCAACCAACGTATACTTGGGCCAAAAGCATTCCCTGGAGCCTAACCTGCTCGTTATCCGGGTTAACCCGATGGAAGGCATCTACGTAAAGATCAACGCGAAGAAGCCGGGCTCCGAGTCCGAGATCGCTCCGGTTGCGATGGACTTCTGCCAAAGCTGCATCGTGGGCATTAACTCTCCTGAAGCGTATGAGCGTCTGCTGCATGATGCTGCCCGCGGGGATTCCACCTACTTTACGCGTTGGGACGAAGTGGCTTCCGCTTGGTCCTTCGTGGATCGCATCGCTAGCGCTTGGAGAGAGAACCAGGGCGAGCTGGAATCGTATCCTGCCGGCTCCTGGGGACCTGACAAAGCGGATGAGCTGCTGAAGGAAGACGGCTTCCACTGGTGGCCGGTTAACGGTCAGCTTGAGGATAACGTAGTGTGGTTGAAAAAATAGAAGATTAGCTAAAATTTATGCGATAAAAATCATCCTCATGCGCACGGCGCATGGGGATGATTTGCGTATGAATTGTGGTACAATGATATACATGACTTTAGTTACGAAGGGATAAGTGAAATGGCAAAGCTAATAGATGAACTGCAGCAGGAAGTGGATAAGCGTCGCACGTTCGCGATTATTTCCCACCCTGACGCCGGTAAGACGACGCTGACCGAGAAGCTGCTCTTGTTCGGGGGCGCCATTCGTCTGGCCGGATCGGTTAAAGCTCGTAAAGCGAGCAAGCATGCAACGAGTGACTGGATGGAGATCGAGAAGCAGCGGGGAATCTCCGTCACGTCGTCCGTGATGCAATTTGATTATTTAGGGCATCGGATTAATATATTGGATACGCCGGGTCACCAAGACTTCAGTGAGGATACCTATCGTACGTTGACGGCTGCCGACAGCGCCGTCATGTTGATTGACGTAGCCAAAGGGGTCGAGGCCCAGACCATCAAGCTGTTTCAGGTCTGCGCGAAGCGGGGCATTCCGATTTTCACCTTCATCAACAAACTCGACCGCGAAGGACGCAGTCCGTTTGACCTGATGGAGGAACTTGAGCAGGTGCTGGGCATCCGCTCCGTACCGATGAATTGGCCGATCGGTTCCGGCCGCGACCTGTGCGGCGTGTACGACCGGGTGAAGAATCAGGTGGAATTGTTCCAAGGGGACGACCATTCCACGATTAAAGTGCAGAAGGTCGAAGGGTATGAAGATTCGCTCATCCGCGAGATGGCTGGCGACTATCTGCATGACCAGTTATGTCAAGATCTGGAGCTGCTGGATGTTGCCGGCGACCCGTTTGATCTGGAGAAAGTGATGCAGGGTCAGTTAACGCCTGTATTTTTCGGCAGTGCGATCAACAATTTCGGCGTCCAGACCTTTCTTGAAAACTTCCTCCAGCTTGCGCCGAAGCCCGAGCCGCGCCGCAGCACGGAAGGCGTAGTGGAACCGACCGATGAGAAATTCTCCGGTTACGTATTTAAGATCCAAGCCAACATGAATCCGGCTCACCGGGACCGTATCGCTTTCCTTCGAATCGTATCGGGCAAGTTCGAACGCGGTATGAGCGTGAAGCATGTGCGGGTAGGCAAGGAAATCAAGCTGGCGCAGCCGCAGCAATTTTTGGCGCAGGATCGAGATATTGTGCAGGAGGCATACCCTGGCGATATTATCGGTCTGTTTGACCCGGGGATTTTCCGGATCGGGGATTCCCTCAGCCAAGGACGCGAGGTTGTATTCGACGAGCTTCCGACGTTTTCCCCGGAGATCTTTGCCAAAGTAACCGTGAAGAATGCGCTGAAGCATAAGCAATATCAGAAGGGGATTGACCAATTGACGGAAGAAGGGACCATCCAGGTATTCCGCACCGTTAGCTTCGACGAGACCATTCTCGGGGTGGTCGGCCAGCTCCAGTTCGAAGTCTTCGAGTATCGGATGAAAGGGGAGTACGGCGTCGATGTCCAGCTGCAACGAATGCCGTATCAGTTCGCCCGCTGGCTCGTGGACGACAACATTGATCCGTCCAAGTTCCGGATTAACTCGACCCTGGTGAAAGACAAGAAGGATAATTATGTCGTTCTCTTCGAAAATGAGTATGCGATGAGAACCGCCATAGACAAGAACCCAACCGCCAAGTTTCTTGAGACCGCTCCGTAAGCGATGGCATAAATATGCAATATAAAGAACAATCCCCTCAGCTTTAAGGGCTAAGGGGATTGTTCTTTTTTGTTGAGCGCGGGATTATCCCTGAAGATTGCCAGGCGTAACGGTTTTCAAATGGTCGTGAAGGGAAGAGACGAGGGTGTTCTGCTGGGCAGCATCCATGTCTTTCCACATCATTTCAAACATCACGCCGAGTCCCGGCAGGGCGGCTTCAGGCCCGTCAACGGAACCCTCGATCATGGAGCGCAGCTCTTCTTCGTCCTGATTGTGGACTTTATGAATGACGGCTTGCCTTAGATCTAACAATATGGACATCGAAATGTTCCTCCTTGTTATATAAGGGTCATTGTGTAATGTGCCCGTTCCAGGGGAGTTACATTCAAGTATTCTGGACAGTATGATATACTGTTATCATTGATGATTAAGGATCGACCTAGGCTCGTGGGGGGATATATAAATGGCTAAGAAGCAGTACGCAGTAATCGGTATGGGGCGTTTTGGCACAAGTGTTGCCAAGGAATTGAGCAGCATGGGATTTGACGTATTAGCCGTTGATGCGAGCGAACAGCGTATTCAGGAAACTGCCAGCATGGTCACGCATGCCGTTTCGGCGGATTCGACCGATGAAGAGGCGCTCCGGGCGCTCGGCATTCGGAATTTTGATGTGGTTGTCGTGGCTATCGGGGAGGATATTCAATCCAGCATTTTGACAACGCTGATTCTGAAGGATCTTGGCGTACCGGCTATTATCGTTAAAGCGAAGAATGAGCTGCACGGAAAAGTGCTTAACAAAATCGGCGCGGACAAGGTGATTTTCCCAGAGCGGGACATGGGGCTTCGGGTTGCCCACCATCTGGTCTCGCCGAATATTCTGGACTATATCGATTTGTCGGACGACTACAGCATTATGGAGATGCTGGCTACAGGCGAGCTGATTGGCCACAATTTGAGAGAGCTGGATATTCGCGCACGATTCGGGTGCAATGTCATGGCGATTCGAAGCGATGCGGACATGAACATTTCGCCGAGTCCGGATGACCGGATTGAGGAAGGCGATGTGCTTGTCATCGTGGGACATAAGAATGACTTAACGAAGCTGGAGCTTGCTTACCCCAAATAAAGCCGTCAGCTTCGGATACCGTGCCGAACCTGGGCTCTGATGAGTATATATGTAAAAGAACGGATGGATTAACAATGGAGATATTATCGCCGCAGAATGCCAGAGTGAAGGGCTGGGCACAGCTGCAGGAGAAAAAACACCGGGACAAGCAGAACAAGTATGTGGTGGAAGGCATCCATCTCGTACAGGAAGCCCTGTCATCCGGCGCGGACATCGAGTGCGTGGCTTATGACGTGGACAAGGGCATCCCCCAAGAGCTTCGTCATATTACGGATACAGGACAAGGTGCCGAATGGATCGGCGTATCCCATGCCGTCATATCGAAGGTCAGCGATACGCCGTCGCCGCAGCAGGTGTTTGCCGTCATTCGCAAGGAAGCGCGGCAATGGCAGGACCTGATCCTGCGCGAGAACGGTATGGTCGTTGTTCTCGACGGTCTCCAGGATCCGGGCAATGTGGGGACCATCATACGAAGCGCAGATGCCGTAGGGGCTGCCGGCGTGGTCCTGGGGCGAGGCTGTGCGGATTTGTACAATCCCAAGACACTGCGCTCCACCATGGGATCTCTGTTCCATCTGCCGGTGCTGGAGGGTGATCTGCTGAGCATCCTGCCGGAAGCGAGGGAACGGGGAGCCAGATTGGTGACCACCATGCTGGAAGGACAGCGCTCATGCTTCGAGTACGACTTCAAAGGGACAAGCTGGATCGTCATCGGCAGCGAAGGACGCGGCGTCTCGCCTGAGGTCGCGGCACTCGTGGACGATGCCATCCGTATCCCTATGCCGGGGCGTGCCGAATCGCTGAATGCCGCTATGGCCGCTTCCGTATTGATGTACGAGGCTTTAAGGCAGAGGGAGTACGCTGCTGAACTATAAAGACAGAAATGGCAAGATTAGGCGGGGAATGATTAGATAACGTTGCTGATCATAACCGGCCTTTTTTTATTTTTGGCAGGGATGGTCATAATAACAAGCGTGTTCGAAAGGAGTTAAACCCGTGTACAAGCAAAAAACCAAAGAAACGGATCACAGCGTGGTGGAGTTTATCGAGCAAGTGGATTCGCCCAAAAAACGGGAGGATGCCTATCGTTTGCTGGAGATTTTTGAAGAAACGAGCGGTTTTGCGGCCAAAATGTGGGGGCCGAGCATCATTGGTTTCGGCTCCTATCATTATCGTTACGCCTCCGGACATGAGGGAGATGCGCCGTTTGTAGGATTCTCGCCGCGAAAAGCGAAGATCAGCCTGTATTTTGCGCCAGGCGATGATCAGCGGGAGGAGCTGCTGACGAATTTCGGCAAGCATACGGCGGGGAAAGGCTGCGTGTACATCAATAAAGTGGCGGACATTGATGTTGAGGTGCTGAAGCAGCTGATTCGCGAATCGATCGCGTTCCTGAAAAAGACGTATCCGGATCAACCCTAACGTGAGGTTAAGTAGTGCGGTGTGCTGGCAAGGTGCCTGCTTTGCGCCGATTAGTCGGCTGATTGACCTAAGGGTGACGCCGAACAGGTGAATATTGGGATTTGACGTAAAACCATTTGGTGTCCTATAATGCATGAAGGGAAACCAAATGGTTTCATAATTTCAAGTTTAAGCGAGGGATGAAACTGATATGGACAACGCAACAAACGGCAAGCTGCCGGATATTCGTCATACGCTTGTGCTGAAAGCGCCCATCCAGAAGGTGTGGAAAGCCGTAGCCACGGCTGAAGGGATTTCGTCGTGGTTCATGCCCAACAATTTTGAACCGGTGGAAGGGTTCGAGTTTCAATTGAATGCCGGCCCCTTCGGAAATTCACCATGCAAGGTGACGCTTATTGATGAGCCTAACCGGTTGTCTTTTAACTGGGGCAAGGATTGGAGCGTTACCTTCGAACTGGTGGAGCAGGGAGATCATACGGAATTCACGCTCATCCACGGCGGATGGACAGCGGATCAAGTAACCGAGTTCGGGGAAGCGCATGACATCGTTCGAGGCCGCATGGACAACGGCTGGGCTGGCATTGTTCAGAAGCTTGCGGGATACGTCGAGGCTTAACCGATGTCGCAGGCCGCTCCGAAGCATGATGTCTACCAAGCCATCGCAGATCCGACTCGTCGTAAGCTGCTCGGCTTGTTAAGCGATAAGGAAATGCCGGTTAAGGAAATTACGGGATATTTCTCCATGACGCGAACCGCCGTGTCCAAGCATCTCCGAATTTTGGAGGAAGCGGGTCTGGTGCAGGACCGCAAGGTTGGACGCGAGACCCGCTATCGCCTGCAAGCAGAGCCGCTTAAGGAATTGAAGGATTGGCTGTCTTATTTCGACCGCTTCTGGGAGAACAAACTGTCGATGCTGAAATACTACGTGGAAGATCAAGAAGACGATCCAAAGAACGCTAAGGAAGAAGAGTGAGGATAAGCCATCCTTGCTCTTCTTTTTTGCCGTTTGTCCGCATACCTTCTATACAGGAGAGCTTGCCATGGTAAACATGCTCCTCGGGGCGTAAATAGGGGGGACCAAGCATGAGACGAAAGAGATGGGGAAGCAGGCGTTTGGCCTTTCCGTCGCTGTCGTGGCCAAAACCAAGGAGAGCTTACAAACCACCGCGCAGAGGCTTTCGGCCCGTACCGCAGAGCCGGGGGCGTCCTCAGGCTACCAAACGGCGAAGCACAAAAAAATGGTGGCTGATCGGCGCTCTGCTCCTTGTGTTTGGGATCGTTGAGTTTTTTATGTATATCGAGCAGAATCTGCGGCCGCCGATCATGCATTTAGCCCAAATCCGGGTTAAGCAGATCGCTACCGAAGCCATCAATAAAGCGATCACCTCCCAGGTGACGCAGGGCAAGGATTTTGATAATCTGGTCAACTGGAAAACGGACAGCTCGGGCAAAGTGACCGGATTCATGCTGAATTATGCCGAGCATTTAAAAATCACGTCCCATACGACGCAGGTCGTGCAGAGCACGCTGGACGAAATCCATAAGCGCAAAGAGCAAATTCCGCTGGGACAGGTGTTAAAAAGCCCGATCATCGCTTCATTCGGTCCGCAAATACCTTTAAAGATCGAACCCCAAGGAGCGGTAAAGGTTCAGCTGGATACGAGGCAGCAGGGGGCCGGCATCAATATGATCCTGGTGGAGGTATTCGTCCACATCGTGACGGAGGTAGCGGTTGTCGTTCCTTTTGACATGGAGCCGCAAATCGTGGAGACCGATATTCCGATCTCGTATCTGCTCGTGGTAGGCGATGTGCCGATGTATTATTACGACGGCCAAGGAAAGGCGGTCGGCGAGAATAAGGCAAGCGCACCGAGCATCGCGATACCGCCGCCGGTAACGGACGAGAACACCCATGACGGGCAGCAGGAGATTCCGCCTGCAACGACGCCGGACCCTCCTGCCCAGGGAACGACGACGCCTCTTGTGCCTACGCCGGGCGGCGCCGACATGTCAGGGCATACGGAGGGAAGCGCAACAGGCGAGTAAGACGCTCATTCTCGCTCATTCCCAAACTGGATTGTGTACGTGTAGCATGGATTGGCCGTTTATGTGTCATGAGGGATGTCCTTAAAGGAAAAACGCGCCCCTGGTTTGAATTCAGGAGCGCGTTTTTTTCTTCGAGCGTTTTTCTTCCAGTTCCCAGTGCTTCAGCAGCGGGTAAGGATCGAAAGCCCATTCGGTCAATCCGGTGTCCCGGTAGATGCCGTAATGCAGGTGCGGTGGGAATTTGCCCTGGGTTCCGGGCTTGCCGTAGCCCGAACTGCCGACCCAGCCGAGGGTTTGACCTGGCGTAACGACATCCCCGAGCGAAATCCCTTTATCAAAGCCCTGCAGATGGGCGTAATAATGGTAATGATTGTTCAAGTCACGGATGCCGATGCGCCAGCCGCCGTATTTATTCCAGCCTTTAATTTCGACGACGCCGTAACAGGTGCTTCGAACGGGGACTCCGTATGAAGCAAACAAATCCGTTCCCTCGTGAACCCTTTTACCTCCCCAGTTGCGCCCCATGCCAAAGGTGCTTCGGTAGGAATAGTTGCTCTTGACGGGAAGGGGAAACGCATGGTCGAACAGGTCCAGCTTCCCGAAGGTCTCGTACAGTTTGGCATACTGCATGATGCGCTGTACGGCCCGCGTGTTCTGGTAGTATGACCATAGGCCGATGCTGAAATCATCAGCGGCATGCCCATAAGGGGAAAGTCTTGTCGCAACCGTGTAGAGCAGGTCGATATCATTATTGGGGTCTGCCTTGCCATCCCCGTCCCCATCGAGCCCGATCCCGGAGAACACGCTGATCGACGTGGGATTCACGTCTTCCTGATTGGGATTCAACGGGCCAGCCCATCGGGTGGAAGGGATAAAGATACCGAGGGTGCGGTCCGGATGCTTTCGATCCTTGGGATGAACCCGGGTCAGCGTTCGTTCATACTGGTCAATGGCCGCTAGGCGGTGCCAAGGAATTTGGGTAACGGTGGAAACCTGATCGTATAAAGATTTCCGGTCCGCAAAATTCGCTGCAGCATCCGTTGCTTTAGCCGCATCGTCAGCCGCGCTGACTGCCATGGAGGCGGATGCGGACGCAGGCCCGCATATGCAGCAGGCAGCCATCAAGGCCGCCATGACTGCAGCCGTGGACCGATACATGATGCCCCTTGCGCGCAATGGTTGTAAAATCCTCATATTGTCCTTCTCCTCCCTTTTTCGATAGTCGTAATTAAGGACGGACAGTCATGCCTACCTGTAGGGTGAATCGAAACAAGGATTTTTATCCATGCCGCAACTAGATTAATCTCATATCGATGCGAAACAAGTAATATGATGGTTTTCATGATATAATATGGGACAGCAAACGATGGGGTATGTCTTGAGTTACATCATTACATTCGAAAGAAGGTTTTTTCTTTGTCTAAAACCAAACAGCCAAAACCTGACTGGATTCGAATCAAGCTGACTACTGGCGATAATTATAAAGAAATCAAAAGCATGATGCGATCCAAAACACTTCATACGGTGTGTGAAGAGGCTCGCTGTCCAAATATTTACGAATGCTGGGCTAACCGTACGGCAACCTTCATGATTCTGGGTGACATTTGTACCCGCGCTTGCCGATTCTGCGCCGTGAATACGGGGCTTCCAACGGAGCTGGACCTGCAGGAACCGGAACGGGTAGCGGAGGCAGCCGAGCAAATGAACCTGCGCCACTGCGTGGTAACAAGCGTGGCACGGGATGATCTGAAGGATGGCGGTGCCTACATATTCGCCGAAACCGTCAAAGCCATTCGCCGACGCCTGCCGCTGTGCTCGGTGGAAGTGCTGATCCCGGATTTCATGGGAGACGAAGAATCGCTGAAAATCGTGATGGACGTAAAGCCGGATATTCTGAACCACAACATTGAGACGGTGGAGCGTATGTCTGATCGCGTACGTGCCAAAGCCAAGTATTCCCGCTCATTGCAGCTGCTGAAGAATGCCAAGGCGATGCAGCCTGACATTCCGACCAAATCCAGCATCATGCTGGGCGTCGGGGAACAATGGCATGAAATTCTGGAGGCGATGGACGACTTGCGTTCGGTGGGATGCGATATCATGACGATCGGCCAATACCTGCAGCCTTCGCCGAAACATCTGAATGTTGAAAAATACTACACGCCGGAAGAGTTTGCGATCTTGAAGGAAGAAGGAATGAAGCGCGGATTCAGCCACGTGGAGTCCGGTCCTCTTGTGCGCAGCTCCTATCATGCACACGAGCAAGTGAAGTCTGCGGAACGCAACAAGGAAGAGACGGTGCAGTCTTAACCTATTGGAAAGGCAGGGGAAGCTTTCAATGATCGTTATCGGAAACAAAAGCTATGAAGTGATAAAGGACCATCGAAACGGCTGGAATCTGGAAGCTTTCCGGGAGCGGTACAGCGAGGTGCTGGACCGCTATGATTACATCGTGGGAGACTGGGGTTACAATCAGCTTCGGCTTAAAGGCTTCTATCGGGACAATCATCCCAAGGCTGCCAAGGATTCAACCTTTTCCAGCATGTCCGATTACATTAACGAATATTGCAATTTTGGCTGTGCTCACTTTGTGCTTCAGAAAACGAAGGAGCAGAAGGAAACGAAAGAGCATGCCTCCAATACGAAAGAGCCTGTAGAGGTTCGAGAAACATCCCCTAAGGATAACCGGGCTGAGGGGGAAGCACAGGGGGGCAAGGAACCCCAAGAGGGTCCAAAACCGGGCAAGGAGCACAAGGACCAGCGTGAGCGGCGCGAAGGCAAGGATTCAAGACGCGAGCCGCGCGAAGCCAAGGCCCCCAAGGAGAAGGAAGCAAAGCCTTCCAAGGAGTCTCATGTCCCTTCAGAGCAGCCGCAATAACCAAAGAACGGTCACCTGTATTTTGGCAGGTAGACCGTTCTTTTTTTCGGGTATTGGTAAAGGAAAGACTTCGTGAAGCGTTGGCCCTCCTGGTAAATGTAAGAAAGAGGTCCTCTTCATATTAACCAAGGAATGCATCGCGGACGCGGTTCCAGAACGGAAACGGCCGATAACGTGCGAAACTGACCTGCTGCTCCGCCACCTGACAGCGCACGGATACGAGGTCGTCAATCGAGATATTAACGTGATCGATGGTAAGCAGCAAACGCTGTTCTTTTCGCGAGAATATATCACAATGATGATGCTTGGGCAGAAGCAGCGGCGAGCCCAGCGTACGGAAAATCCGGTTGTTAATCGAGGCGATTTCCGCAATTTGAAGCGCATCGATCGAGGGATGAACCATGGCGCCGCCGACACTCTTGTTATACGCCGTGCTGCCGGACGGCGTGGATACGCAAATGCCGTCTCCCCTGAACATCTCAAAGGTCACGTCGTTGATGTCAATTTGCGCGACAACGGTACCGTCAACGCCTTTAAGCGTAAATTCGTTTAAGGCAATGTAAGAGGACGTTCCTGATTTCTTATGGATTTCCAGTTGAACCAGGGGATACTTGACGAGGCGCGGCTTCACGTTGCCGTGTTCGCCTTCTCCGCTCATATGATCAATTAGCTCCGTCAGTTCATCCGCCTTCCAGTCAGCATAGAATCCCAAGTGGCCCGTATGGACGCCGACGAAGGCGAGGTCGGGAATACGGTCTATAAACGTATGGAAGGCGTGCAGCATCGTGCCGTCTCCACCGATCGAGACCACAATCTCCGGAGATTCTGCATCCAGCACAAACCCCCGCTGTTCCGCCAGCTTGTGAAACTGCTGGGTCAGCTCGACAGACAATGGGTCACCGCGGTCCAGAACATAATATCTCAAGTTGATAAGCTCCTTTGTAAGGTTATATAAAGATGATAATCAATCTTGGAGAAGAACACAATGTTCACCTTGGGAATTAGCGGAATTTCTGCTGCAGTCCTCGAAGGATCTGAATAAACAACGCAACTGCAATCAGGAAACCGAGCAGGATGCAGAAAGCCGCCATAATATGGGTATACCCGTTTAGGGCGGAATCCGAAACAGACGGCACCGCCAGCGTCGGTATCGAAGACCCCATGACGCTTCTCCACAACAGCAACACGGCGGTGGCCGCAATAATGCCGTGGATCAGCCTGGCTACGACAAACGGAAAATACCTAAGGTTGGTAGAGTTCAGGATGCTGATGATCTGGGCATGAACGGACAGGCCGCCCCAAGACAAGATAAAGGCTGCCGCGGCCGCTTTGTATGGCAGAGGAATAGCGGCACCCGCTTCCCCGGCATAGCGTGCGCCCAGCGTCACTTCAAACAGTCCCCCCACGATGGCAGTGGATAAGGATTCGGGCATGCCAACGAGGGATAACAGCAAGCTGATGACCTCCGTTAGCGCGGGCATGACGCCGGCCCGGGTCCAGAGTTCAAGAAACACGGAGAAGAAAACCACAAGACCGCCGACAACGATAATCAGCTGAAGCGATGATTGAATCGCTTGTCTCAGCAGCGTGCCGAGATCACGGCCGTCCTGCTCCCGCGCAGCATGCATGGCCTGAAAGGCGGACTTGAGCCGGCTTGTCTTCGTTTGGGACAGGAGGAGCGAATCGGTTGATGTATTGGACTCGCGCTTGCCATGAAATCTCATTAACAGTCCTACGAGGAATCCTCCGCCATAGTGGGCCAGGGCCAGAATGAGACCTATTTTGGGATCGTGAAAGAAGCCGATGGATACCGCTCCTATCAGAAATATGGGATCCGAGGAGGTGGTAAAGGCAACAAGTCGTTCACCTTCCTCCCGATTTACCATTTTTTGCTCCCACAATTTGGCGGTTAATTTGGCTCCGACGGGGTAACCTGAAACATATCCCATCGCGGCCACGAATCCCCCTGCGCCCGGAATTCGGAACAACGGTCGCATCATGGGGTCCAGGAGCGTGCCGATCAGATGCACCACGCCAAACCCCAACAGCACCTCTGAAATGACAAAGAACGGGAACAGGGATGGAAACAGCACGTCCCACCATATCGCCAGGCCGCGGAGTGCGGATTGGAGCGCCGCTTCGGGAAACAAAGCCATCAGGACAATCACGCTGATCAGAGCCGATACGAGCATGAGCCAGCCCATTTTTTTCATGGTCATATAAGGAATACGCCCCCTGGCATCGTTGTGAATGATAGAATATGGTCCGATATTTAAAATCTATGCAGCATATAGGACAAACAGTATAAAAAACATGAGAAAGCGGTTACATTTGTGCTTTATTTTCGGGGATATTGTGCTATAATAAAAACCATCAAAGCACATCTTTCGTATTATGTTTGGATGGAGTGATGATCATGAGCATAGTCGCAGGTATCCTGGTATGCGCCTTCGTTTATGTTATACGTGCTTCTCTCGTCCAGAGTGAAGAGGACTGGCGCAGTTATTAATAAGTTCTAAAAGGTGCTAACCATCGCTTAGCGCCTTTTTTTGTTGTTTTTTGCTATAATGGACAGGTACATCCAATCGAAAGCGAATCATAAACAGATGGGAGAATTAGCGGATATGAATCCGAACTTAAGCATCTATGATAACCTCGGGGGTGCCGAGGGTGTACGATCGCTCGTCGAAGCTTTTTATCCGAGAGTGCAGCAAAATGAACTGCTTTCGCCATTGTTTCCGGAAGATATCTTGCCGGTGATGGAGAAGCAATATATGTTTTTGAGCCAGTTTTTCGGGGGGCCGGCCTTGTTCTCGGAAGCGTTCGGACATCCGATGATGCGGGCCAGGCACATGAAATTCCCGATTACCGACCGTCATGCCGAAGAATGGCTTGGCTGCATGGCCGGAGCCTTAATCGAAATCGGCGTGGAGGATGATTTACGTGATTTTGTGCTGCAGCGTCTTTCGGGTCCCGCCCACCATTTCGTGAATACTCCGTAGTGCCTTAGATCTAGAAACGGACAGGAATTAGACGCGAATGAAGGGATGGCGAATGGCGTGAAATTGGAACCCTTGTATTCCATCAAGGTGGCTTGTGCGCACTGTGAGCATGAATACTTAACGTCCAGGGTGAGACCAAGCTTTAAGAAAGCATTCCGTACGGATACGGATTTCTGCGCTTACTACAAATCGGAGAACCCCGATTTTTACGTGGTTCGGGTCTGTCCCGAATGCGGATTTGCTTCGACGGAACACTCGACCCTGAAATTGAATGAACGGCAGAAGACGCTCTTCTATGACCAGGTTGGATGCCGCTGGGAGAAGAGGGATATGGGAGGTCCCCGCAATCTGGAGGATGCCCTGGAGTCGTACAAGCTGGCTCTCCTCTGCGCCCAGGTGATCGGGGAGCGGGACCGCATCGTGGCCAGCCTGCTGCACCATATCGCATGGCTGTACCGGTATCAGGGCAACGAGGATCAAGAGAAGCGGTTTTTGGGGTATAGCCTGGAATCCTATATCCGGGTGTTTGAGTTGGAAGGGGTAGGGGCGAATGATGCCCGTCTGCTGTACCTGATCGGAGAGATTCATCGCAGGCTGGGACAGTTCCAGGAGGCGGTCCAGTGGTTCTCCAGAGTGGTCCAGGACGAGAAGATCATGGATGCTGCCATGATCCGAGCCTCCAGAGAGCAGTGGAAGCTGATAGCCGAACAGATCCGGGAGCAGAAGAACGCGGCGATTCAGGCGGAGTCATAAATGCAAACAGCCCGCTGAACGGTGGGCCAGCAGGCTGTTGATTTGCAATTTGCAGCGATGGCTTGCTTTAAGATAGAGTCAGCGCAATCGCTGATCCGTGAGCAAATAGTCGATGTCGCTGTCCAGCACGGTAACTTTGTTGTGGCAGCAGGGGAAGATGAGCAGCTTCTTTTTCCCTTCCCTAACGCTCACAAGCTCCTTAGGCTTCATGGGAAGCAAGACATTGTCTGTCCCGCAGAAGGGGCAGCTGTGTACATATACGTCGTTGCCAACGACATCATAAGGCCACGTATTCGAAAAAGGAATCATGAGTTCTCCGATGAATGGGACTCATCGTCTTTCGGGGTTGCTTTCGCTTCCTCATTCTTGGCAAGCTCGGCAATCTTCTGCATTAATATATGCTGAGGCATATGCATCAGCTGTTCCAGCGGAACGCCCAGCTGCTTGGACAGTGTAACCGCCGTCTCCGGTGAAATTTGCAAAGGTCTCATGGCTTCTAGCTCCTCCAGCAGTAATTTGTTTGATCAAGAGGGAAAACAGTATTTTAGTTATATATAGTTATACACTTTTCCCTAAGTCCACACAAATGGTATTCCGTTTGAATTCATATTTTATCTCGAAAGGTGATGAATGTTCGATGGCACTTCAACAAACTTGGGATTTGGAATCGATATTTCCAGGAGGCTCCTCCTCGCCGCAGCTCGGGAGCTTTATTGAGGCTTTGGAGCAGGATGTACATCAACTTCAGCAAGACGTCAAGGCATTGGCTGTTCCAGAGACCATCGAGAGCGCATCCAGTCTGGAGCGCTTCCTTGAGCAGTTCCAGAGCGCCTATGCAAGGATCCGCGAGGTTTCTGCCTTCGTAGGCTGCCTGACCGCACAGAACGTGAATGACAAGAAGGCGGTACAATTGTCCGGGCGGGTAACTACGATGTCTGCGGCCCTGCAGTCGGTGAAGAACCAGTTCGATAACGTGCTTCGCGGAATGAACGATGAGCTCTGGACCGCATGGACCGGTACGGATAAGGTGTCCGAGCTGGAATTCGTCCTGAACGAAAGCCGCAATCTCGCGAAGGATAAGATGAGTCCCGAGCTGGAAAGCCTGGCTCTGTCGCTGGGGGTAGACGGTTATCACGGATGGGGGGAGTTCTACGACACCATCGTGAAGAAAATCCAAATTCCGTATGAGGAAGACGGAGAGACGGTCATGCTGTCGGCAGGGCAAGCATTCAATAAAATGCATGATCCACGCCGGGAAGTGCGCCAATCCATGTTTGAGAAGTGGGAGAAGGCTTGGGGAGATTCCGCTGATTACTGCGCGGATACCTTGAACCATCTATCCGGCTACCGCCTGAAACTGTACGAGAACCGCGGCTGGAACGATGTCCTGAAAGAACCGCTGGCGATTGGCCGGATGAGCCGCGAGACGTTGGACACGATGTGGGCCGTCATCCAGGATACGAAGTCGGTGCTTGTGGAGTACCTGAACCGCAAAGCGAAGCTGCTCGGTCTGGACGGGTTGTCCTGGACCGATGTGGATGCTCCGCTCCGTACTTCGGCAACCAAGATCTCGTATGACGATGCCGCTGTTAACATCGTGGAGCAATTCCGTAAGTTTAGCCCGAGATTGGCTGATTTTTCGCAGATGGCGTTCGACAAGAGCTGGATTGAGGTCGAGGACCGATCCGGGAAGCGACCTGGCGGTTTCTGCACCTCCTTCCCGGCAAGCGGCCAGACGCGGATTTTCATGACGTTTGGCGGAACGGCCTCGAACGTCTCGACCCTGGCTCATGAGCTGGGTCATGCCTATCATCAGCATCTGATGGGCGGAATTCCGGTGCTTAACCAAAAGTATGCGATGAATGTCGCCGAGACGGCATCCACCTTCGCCGAGATGATTGTTTTTGATGCGATGGTGAAGGGGGCAGGCAGCGAAGAGGAGAAGCTGGCTCTGTTGGAAGAGAAAATTCAGAACAGCGTGGCCTTCTTTATGAACATTCATGCACGTTTCTTGTTCGAAACCCGCTTCTATGACAAGCGGAAGAACGGTCTGCTGAGCAGCGAGGAGATCTCCGATTTGATGGTGGAGGCACAGAAGGAAGCATACTGTGATGCCCTGACATCGTACCATCCGCATTTCTGGGCATCCAAGCTTCATTTCTATATCACGGGCACCCCGTTCTATAACTTCCCGTATACCTTCGGTTATATGTTCAGTACGGGCCTCTATGTTCGGGCATTGGAAGAAGGTCCGACCTTTGCGGACAAATATGATGCTTTGCTTCGAGACACAGGCGTAATGTCCGTGGAGAACCTGGCAAAGAAACATCTGAATGTAGATCTGACCCAGCGCGACTTCTGGCAAAGCGCGGCGGACTCCTGCGTAAGCGATATTAAGCAGTTCTTACAAATGACAGAGCATTTAGCATAAATTGTTGGTTATCCTCGAAAAAACAGTTAAAAATGCAGTTTCTGTTATGGCGTTTGATCTCCGACTGCAGATTTACTCCCATATTCGAAAGAAGCTCCTTCGGGGCTTCTTTTTTTGTCGTAAAAGAAAGAAAGTTGACGCAATAAAGGAGCGGAAAACTAAAATATTTGTGCAATTTTAGTAATAAATACCCAAATGTGTTGAATATTGTTGATCCAATGATTTCTATCCCCTATAATGAGTCATAAGCCCTAATAATAGGGAAGATTTACTAATAAAGGAGGGGAGAAGGGATGGTAAAACTAGATCAATTATCACTGGCTAGGCAGCTGGACATCGTGTTTAAAGAGCTGGAAGAAGAGTTGGGAGGTCTAAGCTCGGGGACGGTTTTTGTACAAATACGAAACAATGTAATTGGTAAATTTGGCATACGGCATAATCCATTGTCTGGGCGTAACGGGATCATAGCTCCGCAAGAGGAGGGGCTAAGTGAGGCTCAACAATTCTCTTTTCGTTCGATGGCGCTTGAAAGTCTGAAACATAAACGCCATTGGACACATGGCGAAATCAGTTATGAATTCATGGTACGACAAGGCATCGTCGTTGTGGATGCTGTGCTTGAATCCAACTATAACATGGCCAACTTGATGATACGGTACCCTCGTAATACATATGCCGAAGCTGCTTCGGAATCCTGAAATCATTTATTATATAGAACATATAACGAAAGAGGCGATCTTTGGGGAGAAGATCGCCTCTTTCTATTTACGGCTGGAGGGAAGAGATGCTAATTACAGGTTCGAACGACCCGATAATTGCTGCTCAGCCAATTGTACCAGACGTTTGGTGATGTAACCTCCCAAAGAACCGGTTTCACGGGAAGTATAGTTTCCGTAGTAACCGTCTTGTGGAATCGTTACGCCCAGTTCTTGAGCAGCTTCCATCTTCAATTGTTGAAGAGCTGCAGTTGCTTGAGGTACGACAAGATTGTTAGAAGAACGACCTTGAGCCATGTCATGTCACCTCCTTTGGTGTTGTATGAGGATATTATGACCTGATTGATAGGGATCTCATTCGTGCAGGAGGCAGATCGTCTGCTGGTAAAATTACCCGTAGGCATTGTTCATAGATCAAATAAAAGCAACCCTTTGATATTCAAAGGGCTGCTCTTGCTGAAAAGTTAAGTATATGAGGATGTTATGTGTCAATGGAGACACTGGCTTAGTCTTGCTCTGCCTCCGGTGACGTATTCTGAATGCTGATCTTGGTCGTCAGATTCACGGTCTGTCCCGGTTCCAAATGAATCAGCCCGGTTTCTTCGTTCGGGAGATTCAAATTGGGTGCGTTGGGAAGCCAGGTGTACGGTTCGATGCAGAGGAACTGCTCGGCAACACCTTTGGTATAGAGCACCCAATGCTTGAAGAAGGCACGGTCTGCCGAATAATGAATTTGGTAACCATCGTCCCGCTTCAGCAAGGCCTCGGCAGGTTTGCCCTCAGGGATCTTTAATATCGTATCCAGGTCGGCATCCTTCAGGTTTAGTCCCGAATTCAGTTGTTCCAAATGGCCGAGAGGTGAAAGATCGCCGGTCGGGATCAGTTCGTTATTCAAAGTATAAATGCCTTCAACTGGCAGATCCAGCGTCCAGCGATGCGGTTCGCCGTCCAGCAGGAACCACGTATGGTAACCCATGCCGAACGGAATGGGGCTAGCGCCAAGATTCGTTACGCGAAGGCTCTGCGTTAAGCGTGTCCCCTGAAGACGGAAGGTCATCTCCAGCTTCAGCGGCACAGGAAATTGGGCAATCCATTTCGGATCATCCGATGAGATGAACTCGGTCGAAACGGCGCAGCCGTCATCCTCCTCCTCTATGTCGCTGACACACCAAGCCTGTGATCGGTGGAGGCCGTGGATATGATTGTCGTTCGCGGTATTTTGGTCAAATTGATACGACGTTCCGCCATATTCGAAATGGCCCTTGGAAATCCGGCCTGGCGGTATGAGCATCGGAATGCCGAAGTGGTAAGGCTTCTGTAGATAGAATGCAAGCTCGCTTTCATCTGGTTTTCGGAGGATTTCGCGTGAGTTTTCATTGTCTTTAATCCCAATGACGTTATTACCTAGACGAGGAAGGAGAGTCACTTCAAGACGGCCGCTGTTTAAAATATAGGTGTCGTAACCATTCCACTGGCCTTTGGTCACTTGATTCATATCGATGCTCCTTTACTAACAGAAATCATGGTCTGGACGATTAACCACATCATAACAGATTTTTGTGGAAAGGGTAAAAGAAATGCTTCAAATAGGCCCGGACATCTTGATTCCAAATTGGAATTGACAAGGCAGAGCAAGAGTTTTATCATTGCATGTAATAGTGATCCATGATGATTGAAACACGATGACAAGGACAAGTAAGCAGGTGCGGCCCATCCTTCAGAAAGCCGGTGGTTGATGCGAACCGGCGGATCCGCTTTGCTGAATGGCCCTTCGAGTGCCGGGCTGAACGGGATAATGCTGTTATTCCTTAATATGCCGGCCGGGTATTCTCCGTTACAAGAATGGAAGGCTGCAGCCTGCGTAGGATGATGCTTGCAGCGAATAAGGGTGGCACCACGGTCTCACGTCCCTTGCGGATGTGAGGCTTTTTTGCGTTCCTATATGCTCCCGCAGGACGGGGCAGACTTGGATTAAATGACAATATAAATAAATGGAGGGCTAGTCATGAAAACCGTATTATCGGGAATTCAGCCAAGCGGTAATCTAACGCTCGGCAACTACATCGGAGCCATTAAAAATTTTGTGAAGCTGCAAAACGAGCATGACTGTTATTTTATGGTGGTCGATCTGCACGCAATAACGGTACCGCAGGAGCCTAGCTCGCTGCGGGATCGCTCGGAATCGGTCGCGGCCCTGTACGTTGCCGCCGGAATCGACCCGAACCGCGCCAATATCTTTTTGCAGTCCCATGTTCCTCAACACGCCGAGCTGGGATGGATCATGACCACCCTGGTGAATATGGGCGAGCTGGAACGGATGACCCAGTTCAAGGACAAATCGGAAGGCAAGGAATCGGTTGGGGCCGGCTTGTTCGTTTATCCTGCGCTCATGGCCGCAGACATTTTGCTGTATAATGCAAATCTTGTGCCGGTGGGAGACGACCAGAAGCAGCATTTGGAAATCACGCGCGATTTGGCTGCACGCTTCAATCATCGGTTCGGTCCGTATTTCAATATTCCGGAGCCGTTCATCCCTGAAGTCGGTGCGCGAATCATGTCGCTGGACGACGCCTCCAAAAAGATGAGCAAGAGCAATCCGGTTGAGGGCAGTTATATCGCGATGCTGGATACGCCGGATCAAATTCGCAAGAAAATCAGCCGGGCTACAACCGACTCCGGAGCCGAAGTGGTGTATGATCCTTCCGCTAAGCCTGAGGTGAGCAATCTGATGAGCATCTATTCGGAGTGTGCTGGGGTGTCTTTGCAGGAAGTGCAGTCTCGTTTCGAAGGAAAGATGTACGGGGCATTCAAGAAGGAGCTTGGCGAAGTTGTCGTAGCCGCTCTGGAGCCGCTTCAGAACAGATACCACGAAATTCGCCAAACCGGTGAAATTCATGACATTCTCGCCAAGGGAGCCGAGCAGGCGCAGAAGACCGCTGCCCAAATACTCGATGGCGTGAAGGACAAGATGGGATTTCTGGCTCCTAAATAAACAAGGGTCTTCTAGGAAGGCTTGCGCTTGGATTTAATAATGAATCCCCAGCCTATGTTGAGGATGGAGAGCAGCGCCAGACCGACGGCCAGAAATCCGTTGTAGCTGATGGATATGGCGGAGGCGGTCAACAGGACGATGGAAGAGACCGCAAACCATAGGGATAAGCCTTTACTCATTATGAAAAAAACCTCCAAAGATTAAAATTTTAAAAATACGTATAACGTTGCAAGAAGGAGCCATAATAAGTTTGCAAGCTTGCACTGGAAAACAGACATTCAGTGAAGGGAGATTTTTAATATGGCACGTCGCAGCAACAATTTGGTTGTACCTCAAGCTACTGCAGCATTACAACGTTTGAAACTCGAGGCTGCTCAAGAACTAGGCGTAACGATTCCTCAGGACGGTTACTATGGTAACTATACTTCCCGTGAAACAGGATCCCTGGGCGGATACATTACTAAACGTTTGGTACAGCAAGCTGAACAGGCTCTTTCGGGGTCTGGCCGCACGCTGTAATTTCTCTCTCATAACGTGAGTATGGAAGCCCGGAGCGCTATGTCAGCGCTCCGGGCTTTGTATTCATATCAGGGGCCCGACAGGCATCCTGCTACATAGACAAATTGTGCCTTAAACAACGGCGAAACGTCAAGGTGATATCCCTTCCAAATGTCACTGAATTGTCATATAGATGGAATGAATTCCGAAGGATTGCTAAACACTTTTTACTAATGATATGATAAACTTTATAGCGGAGGCAGTACTTCCTCCATAACGACAGATACAAGGAGGAACGTTAACACGTGGATAATCACTTGAGATACCAGGCTCCTTCAGAATCCGCAGCACTGGCCTCGGCAGCGCCTGCACCTCCCGATAAGGCGGGGACTTGGAAAGATTTTATCACGGTGACGAAACCCGGAATCATCCGGTCAAATTTGATAGCGGCTTTTGCCGGATTTTGGCTGGCATCGCGTTGGGATATCCAATTTGGATTGATGATTATGACACTTCTCGGAACTGTGCTTGTCATGGCTTCGTCCTGTGTTTTCAATAACTATTTCGACCGGGAGCTCGACATGAAGATGGAGCGTACCCGGAATCGCTCCCTTCCAACCGGGCGTTTGACACCCAAGGTTGTTCTTTGGTATGCCGTCATTCTGGGGGTCGTGGGACTAGCCGTGCTGTTCCTGTTCTCAGGCGTGCTGGCAGGCCTATTCGGAGCCGTCGGAATGTTCGTTTACGTTGTGGTGTACACTCTCTGGCTTAAACGTTCTTCTACATGGAGCACGTCGGTCGGAGCGATCTCCGGTGCCATGCCTCCGGTAATCGGCTATGTGGCCGTAACCGGAAGCGTAGATATGGCAGCCGTCCTGCTCTTCGCCCTGCTGTTTCTCTGGCAGCCGCCGCATTTCTGGGCGCTGGGCATTCGCCGGGTGGAAGAATACCGTGCAGCGGGATTCCCTTTGTTGCCGGTTGTCAAAGGAATTAAACGCACGAAGTATCAGATGATTCCTTACCTGGTGCTTCTCATACCGATCCCCATCCTGATGTATGCATACGGATATGCCGGTATATTCTTTCTGGTCATCGGACTCCTTCTGGCTATTTGGTGGCTCTACGCCGCACTCCAAGGTTTCCGTGCCAAGGACGATGAAGCTTGGTCCAAAAAAGTATTCATTATCTCCATCAACTACTTGACCTTGAGCCTGATCGTTCTCATACTCAATACCACCTTTTAACAGGTGGCTGGGCTTTTAGCGATACACTAAAACCTGATAGAACAGGGATTGCCTGAGACGAAGGGAGAACGGGGAAGGTCATGAATGCATTCAAACGTTACAAATGGACTTGGGTACTGCTCGCTATATGCGTAATAGCAGCCATCTACCTGGTATACAACTCGCTTGGATTCGGAAAGGAGAAGTTTCCGATCGTTCGTGAGGTTGCTGCCTATTCCATGGAGAATGTAGATGGGAAAACGATCACGTCGGAGGATACCAAAGGCAAGGTGAAGCTTATGTACTTCTATTTCACCAGCTGCCCGGATGTGTGCCCGATTACGACGCTGGTTCTGTCTCAGATCCAGGAGGACTTGAAAAAAGAAGGTTTATTCGGTAAAGAAGTTAACTTTGTGTCCATCTCCTTTGATCCGGAGACCGATACGAAAGAGAAGATTAAGGAGTTCGGAGACCGATTCTATGCCGATTACAGCGGCTGGTACTTCCTGCGTGGAGACCAGGAGGAAACGCGGAAGCTGATGCAGGAGTCTTTCAAAATTCCGCTGCTGGGCAACAATTCGACGAATTTCACGCATGGCAATTCCATTGCCTTGGTGGACCGGGACAATAATATCCGGAAGACCTATAATGCTGCGGATCCATCCGAAGTGAAGACCGAGGATATCGTGAAGGACATCAAGGCTTTGATTAAGGAATAAATTGCAGGTAAAACCAAAAGGCGCGCTCTATCGTTAAAGATGGAGGACGCCTTTTTTATTTAAATAGCGAAAATTGAAGCCATTCAAGATGCTCTTGTGATCCTTGACAATAGACACGGTTCATCAAAATACGTCAGGGGGCGGGTAGATGATGAATTCCTCCAGCCCTGCCTTCTCCAGCTGGGCAATCAAGTATTCGTCGGGAGTTCCTTCAACGCCGGCATATCCCCGGCGGGTATAGATTTGTTCGGCATCTGGAAAGACGTCGCGCAGAGCCCCGCGAATTTTTTTGCCGGAGCTGTCGTTATCCATAAAAAGGTACACCTCTTGATCCTTCACCTGTTTATGCAGACTCTCAAGCTTGGCGGTGTTTAACGTTCCGAATGTGCACAGGATGGTTATATCCGAAGTCAGCAGCCGACGCAGCCGGCTCCGGTCGTTCTTGCCCTCTACAATAAGAAATATCGGCATCTTTTTATCACCTCTGTCATGATACGGAGATCCTTGGCAGCATTCCCCGGGAAATGTTGATCTGCCGTCGAATGATGTAGGTATAGTGTAACTTGTTTTCTGCCGATCATGCAAAAGGAGGCATAATAAACGGCCATCCAGTGGATGGCCGCAATAAGATTAATCCATGTATTCTAGTTAGAAACAGCTCAGAATGATGACGAGCAGAATGTACAATACAAGAATCATTCCTACGGAATTTCCATGGCCCCCATGGCAATGTTTATGATGAACATGACTCATGATTACTTCACCCCTTGGTTAAATGTTCGTGGTCATTTGCCACACTGTATCTTATGTGGGTTTACCCATATGGACTGTGTATTGGCCCATCCGCGTTGATTTGGGCGCTGTTTTTAGCATGGTACAAATTCATCAGACGGTTGAGATTGGGGTTTCGGGCGAGATGGCTGTCAAAGGTGCTTCACGATTGCGTTTGGGGAGCAGCAGCAGGACCGTCATCAGCATAAGAAACGCAACAAAATAAGGGGATATCACCGTGCGCAGTTGTCCAGCCGCGATCGGGCCGACAAAGGATCCCAGCGACATGGCGATGGACTGAAATGAGAACACTTTGCCAAGCCTGCCTCCGCCGCTGAGCTGAATGAACAAAGAGGATAAAGCCGGGAATAGCAAACCTTTGGCAAGTCCGAGCGTAAACAGGATAATCATAATCGGTACATGGTCTGCTGCAGCGAGGGCGTAGAAGCATATGGCCAGCCCGAATACGCCGATGGTCACCCTGATATGAGGCGCATAACGGTTGAGGAACAGCATGCTTAGCGTGACCAGGGCTCCAAGGCTAATGACGGAGAAGAGAAGCCCGGTGGACATAATGCTTGCCAGCCCGCTTTCCCGAAGCGGTATTTCAAAGAACAGGATTCCCTGAGAGCAAGCGATCGCAAAAGGAATCAAATATAAGCGCAAGCTAAACGGAAGCCGTGCCGGCTTCTCGTTGTTGATCGGTTCAGCCTGCTGATCCTTATGTTTAGCAGCGGCCGACATCGGCTTCGGGAGACTGAGAAACGCCATCAAGCCTGTGAAAATCAAAAGCCAGCCCAGACTCTGGAATGTGCCGGAAAATCCCGCATTGGCGACGATGAAAGCTCCTGCAGCCGGCGACAAGACAGAGGCAAGGGTGTGGATCACGCCATGACCGGACATATATTTGCCCTGCGTAACGGGATCCCGGGAGAGCGACGCCAGCAGCGCCAGGCAGGCCGGTGACAGAAAGGCCAGCACGAAGCCGCTGATCGAGCGGAGCACGAGCAGCTGCCAGGGCAATTGGACATGGGCCTGAAGAAGCAGAATGATACCGGCGGCGGTTAGGCTGAAAATAATGTAGCGTCTGCTGCCGTGACGATCGATCAGACTGCCCGCAAGCAGGTTGCCGGGCAGATGGGTTAGAGCATAAATGCCCATCATCCAGCCGATAAACGTAGGGGCTGCTCCAAGTGAAATGGCAAAGGGCGTCAGTACAGGATACTGAGCATGCAAATCAAAAAACGCCAGAAACAAAAACATATAGAGCCATAAAGCGGTTTTCAATATGGCACCCTCCTATCCGGCTAAAGTTGATATGGTACTACTACTTGTACGTACGAAAGGTCAAGCTTAGACCTTTTTGTGAAAAGACCCGGTTGGCTGACAGCTTTGCGGGGTATCATGTATAATTAACAAGACGGCCATAAACCGCCGCTTTTGAAACGATTGACGGGAGTGAAAACGAATTGGATACTCAGGTCTGGATTGAATTTCTTAAACAAAATTGGCTGGTCATCGCCATCGCCTTAATCATCTTGTTTATCGTGCTGAACGTGGTGAGAACCGTCATTAAGTGGGCACTTGCCGTGCTCATCATCGGGGGATTGTTGGTGTACAGCGGAATTTCCCTGGACAAAATCGGCGAGGTTGTAACCACGGTCAAGGAAGAGACGGTGGATACGATAAAAAAAGAAGCGCTGAACATGATGATGAAGGAAGCGAAGGAAGCACAATATACTTCGAATGGAGACGGCACGTACTCCATTAAAGCGCCCAATCTCGAGTTGAAAGGAAGCGCCGGTTCGAAAGAGGTGGAAGTCACCTTCCGCGGTGTTTCGGTAGGGAAGTGGGACATCAACGATACGATTCAGAGCTTTATCGATGATGCCAAGAGCAATTCGGCATCGAAATAACAAATGATGAACGCAATCGGATGCGGATGTAAGCTGGCAGCATGTCCATGAGCGGTTAAGCTTACGTCCGTTGACAAGACATCATGGGATAGGAGGGGATACCGTTTGATGTCGGCATGGAAGGAAAGTGTGCTGGATGGGAACGGAATCACCATCTTGCTGCTGCTGATTGTGGCTTTTTCACTCATTCAGGGATGGAGTCGCGGAGCCTCCCGCTCAGCCGGGAAGCTTGTTTTTTTTCTGGGGGACGCGGTGCTTCGCCTGGTCGGGCTTGCGATCTCCGTTCCTTTTACATTATGGCTGTCGCCTAAGGCAGGCGATTGGCTGGGCACGGTCTCCGGTTTACCGAATCGGGAGCTGCGCTTCTGGGAGCAGATTTATTATACGGCCGTAAAATCGCTGGCGGATTTCCCGCTGCTTCGGTTTGCGGTCCTCTTTATGCTGAGTTATGCCGTTATCGTGTTTATGCTGCGGCTGCTGGTTTCCCTGATCATGGGAGGCGGGCTGGGACTCTTCGGAACGAAAAAAGAAACCTCGGCATCGCTGCTGAGCCGGCTGACCGGTGCCGGAATCGGCGTCGTCATGGGCGCAGCGCGGAGCATTATTGTGATTGCTATCTTATTCATCTTCGTCAGTCTGAATCCTGATCACGGCTTCAGCCGGTATGTCGAGGCTTCTCCGGTTTATCAGCAGGGGGCGCGGGCTGTGATCGAGCCCTTGTCGGGTTCTCTCGTCAAGGAAAAGCTGCCGGTGTTTACCCAGTCGGTTCAGGAAGAATTGAATGGGATCATTCAGCGAAAGTACGAGGTCATCGACCATCAAATCCCCGAGGGCATCGAGCAGACGGCTGCCCATGTCGTGAAGGGGGCATCAACCGATGAAGAGAAAGCGCGAAAGCTTTATGATTGGGTAGGCAGCCGGATCGCATACGACCACGACAAAGTGACGCTGTATGAAGAGCAGCGGATATGGAAAGAGCAGACGCCGCAGAATACCTACGATACGAGGTTAGGGGTATGCATTGATTACGCCCGGTTGTATGCCATGATGGCGAGGTCGCAGGATCTTAAAGTCAGAGTGGTTACCGGCAGGGGATATAACGGACAAGGCGGTTATGGTCCGCACGCATGGAATGAAGTCTACTTGAGCGAAGAGAAGCGCTGGATCCCTCTTGACCCGACCTGGGCACAGAGCGGCAACTGGTTTAATCCGCCGCGATTTAATGAGACGCATATTAAAGAGCAGGTATTTTAATAGAGTGATAGAGGCAGGGGCGGCTTTCTAGCAAGGAAGTCCGCCCTTGCCTATCCGATGTGCCTTCAGATGAAGTGGGGGGGCGTTTATGTTAATATGGGTTTATGTGATTGTGGATAAAGGGGAGAAGCTTACGTGAAAGGGTTTAGGCCGGACAAGCGCAAACAAGAAGAACAAGATGCCGGCAGTCAGTTTAACTTGCGGGTTAATCTATTTTTTTTCAGCACGTTTATTATATTCTGCGTCATTATTATACGTCTTGCCATACTGCAGTTCGTGGAAGGTCCTGAGCTGAAAGAGCTCGAAACCGGCGGGCAGGTTAAAAATTTCCCGCTTCAGCCGATTCGGGGCAGCATCATCGATGCTTCCGGAACGCCGATTGCCTACTCGACACCCTCCCAAGCCCTGTATTTAACGCTGTTAAAGGATTACAGTTCATCCGAACGAGGGAAGAAGAACCGTCCGGAAATCGAAAAGCTGGCCGAGGAAATGGTCAGGGTCTTCGATCAATACGGTGATCCGAAAGCAGAGAAATTAACGGTGGATGATGTAATCAAAGCGATGGACCTGGAATTTAACAAGCAGCCGGGTTATGAGCCGAGACGCATCAAAGCGGATCTCTCGACTAAAGAAGTGGCTTACTTTATGGAGCATAAGAACGAGTATCCCGGAGTCGAGGTCGTGGAAGAGAGCCAGCGTCAATACAACCCGGACAAAATCGCCGTTCAAACGATTGGATATTTGAAAGAGTTCCGCGGCATTAAGACACTGGACAAATATAAAGAGATTGATGAGCAGAACAAGAAGCAAAAGGATCCGGGACTCATCTACACGGAGCAGGAGAAGGTCGGCGTAGACGGACTCGAAATGATGTTCCAAGATGAGCTGCGCGGCAAGAACGGATATATCGGCATTCCGATTAATCCGCAGAACATGGCGGACGGGGTACCGACCATGATTGCCCCGGAGAAGGGTTACAACATCCATACGACGATTCATAAGGATATCCAAAAAGCTACGCAGCAGGCGATCATCGATCAGCTGAAATGGCTGCACGCCAATCCGGTTTCCGGCAAAACGCATCCGAATGCGCTCACGGGTTATGCGGTAGCGATGGAAGTGGATACCGGCAACATTGTCGCCATGGCCAGTATGCCAGATTATGACCCCAATGTATGGGAGAATGGAACCGACGATTGGGAATCCGTCATGAAGTATTACGGTAACGGTACGATCTCTCCGTACAGTTCCGGGCGCTCCGGCAACAATCTGGAATCGGTCGTGCTGCTTGGCTCGACGATGAAACCTTTGTCGGTGCTGATCGGGCTTAACGAAAACTTGTTCGGGCCGAACGATTACTATTATGACGGCGGCGCGGCATTCTTCGGTAAGGATAATACGAGGGTTCGGAACTCCGGCGGTAAAGCCTACGGGTCCCTGAACGCAAGAAAAGCGATCGAGCATTCCTCCAATGCCTTTATGGTTGATTGGATCGGGGAAAAGCTGTACAACAAGTATGGCTCCGAATCCGTTGAGGTATGGGATAGATACATGAAGAAATTCGGGCTTGGGGTATCCACCGAATCCGGTCTGCCAAAGGAGCATAAAGGCATCATCGAATATACCAACATCGAGCAGGCGGGAAGTTATTTGGCTGCCATGGCGTACGCCTCCTTCGGACAGTCGGGCAAATATACGACGCTCCAATTGGCGCAGTATGCCAGCACGCTTGCCAATCGGGGAGAACGCATCCGTCCGCAGCTCGCCAGCAAGATTGTGGATCAGGACGGCAATGTGATCAAGGAGTTCAAGCGCGAAGTATTGAATAAAGAGGAATTCCCGCAGCAGTACTGGAATGAAGTCATTGCAGGGATGAACACGCAGGGACTTCGGGCTTTCGAGGATTTCAAATATGATTTTGCGCGGAAAACAGGAACATCCGAGCAGGATATTTATAAAAACGGCACTCGGATCCGGGTGGAAAACGGGGTGTTCATCGCCTTTGCACCGCGACAAAACCCGAAACTGGCCGTTGCCGTAGTCATTCCGGAAGCAGGCTTCGGTTCTCAGAGTGCCGCGCCGGTTGCACGTAAAATTTTCGACGCTTATGACGAGATTTACGGACTGGACGGTACGCCGCACCCTAAAAAAACCGAGGGTGAGAATGAGGACGGCAGTACGAACGAATAATCGACAAACGGCAGCCAATAGCCCTGCAGGGTTGGCTGCCGTTTTTTTGTCATACATGGGCGTCCGGGGCCTTGTCCGCCACGAGATTCAGAACAACGCCAAACTCCAGCAGCGCTTTGAGGCCGCAGAGCACCATGGTGTATCCTCCCATGGAATCAATGGCCCCATGCAACATCTCATCATCATTTCCTGTAAATCCGGAATGGGTAATGGCAACGAAGGTCTCATGTTCGCCCCGCGGGGTGAATATCCACTCGGTCCTGGTTTGATCGGAAGATTCGATGGCGATGCGGCGGTTCTCCTCGATATCGTGCACATACAAGTCATCAAACACGCCATACATTTCCCAATCCCAGCGGATATGCCGGCCCTTCTCAAGTCTGCCGCTGCTTTTGGTAAACCAGAACTTGGTTGTGATATCAGGGTCGATGAAAGCCTCGAAAACTTCTGAAACGGGTCTACGAATCAACATCTCTGCCGTGACGACGGGATTCTGATTGAGCTTGGTCATTGGGGTGCATAACTCCTTTCGGGGTTGTCTTCATACTCATCCTAGCATACCGTAATGAGTATTCTTTCTTTTACATTGCTTATTTATTTCAAGGGGCTTGTCGTTTGTTCGAGCACCCTCGAGGAAATCTTGCGTCAGGCCGGGTTCTGCCTGGTTTGGCATGCATCGAGGGGCTGCTCATTCAGGGGAATGTTTTGACGCCCGGCCTTTTGTGGTAAAATGTCGTTATGTTTGCTTTGATTCGTAAGGGGGTTAATACCATGAAACATAAATATCGGTTGTTGGCACTGGATATGGACGGTACGCTGCTTCAGGACGACCATGAAGTATCCGAGGAAACGGTGAAGTGGATCAAGGAGGCGGTGCGGCACGGCATTCACGTCTGCCTCTCGACGGGCCGGCCGTTTCAGGATGCTTATCCGTATGCCAAGCAGCTTGAACTGACGACGCCGATGGTAACGGTGAACGGCGGCGAAGTATGGCGTGCGCCGTATGAATTGCATCGCCGCGCGCTGCTCGACAGCAAGCTCGTGGAACAAATGCATGCACTCGCGGTTGAAACCGGATCGTGGTTCTGGGCGTATTCAGTAGATAGATTGTATAACTCTGAGAACTGGACCGACGATGTCGCGAATCAGGAGTGGCTGAAATTCGGATATAACACGAATGATCATGAGGTACGCCACAATATCATGATGCGACTGCAGGATATGGGCGGACTGGAGATCACGAACTCTTCGCCGGACAACCTGGAAATCAATCCGCAGGGCGTCAACAAAGCAACCGGGATCGGACAGGTGTGCGAGCTGCTCGGTATCAGCATGTCCGAGGTTGTAGCCGTAGGAGACAGCCTGAACGACCTGGCCGTCATCCAGCAGGCCGGCCTCGGCGTGGCCATGGGCAATGCCCAGCAGACCGTGAAGGATGAGGCGGATCTTGTGGTTTCCAGCAACAATGAGGACGGCATCGTCGAAGTCATCAGGGATCATATTTTGATCGAAGGGTGAGATGTTGATGGACGTATTGGGCTGGATTATCGTCATCGCTCTGTTTATCATTGGGATGGCCGGAGCGATATACCCTATTCTGCCGGGGGTTGTCGCCATTTACCTGGCGTTGTTCGTTTACGGCTGGTTCTTTACATTCGAGCATTACAATGCATGGTTCTGGATTATCCAGACCATCATTCTGGTGGTGCTCTTCATTGCCGATTATGCGGTTAATGCCTGGGGAGTCAAGAAGCTCGGCGGTTCCAAAGCCTCGATCTGGGGCAGCACGATCGGACTTATTATCGGACCGTTCGTGATACCGGCCTTCGGGTTGATTATCGGACCGTTCCTCGGCGCATTTTTGGGTGAAATGCTGGCAGGCTCGGGAGCAAGCAAATCCATGAAGGTTGGCTTCGGATCGGTAGTTGGATTGTTTAGCAGCATTGTGGTGAAGATTATATTGCAGCTTGCGATGATCATCATTTTCTTCATCTGGATTTTCTAATAGAGCATAGCAATCGCTGTAAGAGGCGCTTTGGAGGAGAAAGAAGGGTACGGTTTTGTCTAAGAAAGAGTCATTTATTAAAGGCACCATCATCTTGGCCGCTGCTGCGCTGGTAGCCCGGGTGCTGGGCCTTGCTCAGCGGGTGCCGCTGGAGCATATGCTGAATGATATCGGGGATGCCTCGTTTACGATCGCCAATAACGTATATCTAATGCTGTTAACGGTAGCAACGGCCGGCATTCCCAGCACGCTCAGTAAAATGGTATCGGAGCGCCATGCTTTGAACAAGCCTGCGGAGGCTCGGCGCGTCTATCATGCTGCGCTTATTTTTGCCGGGGCAGCGGGCGTTGTCATGACGCTGCTCCTTTACTTCGGAGCTCCTTTTTATGCCACTCATATAGCCAAGCAGCCGGAGGCCGCCGCTGCCATTCAAGCGCTCGCTCCGGCGCTGCTGCTGTTTCCGGCCATCGCCATGATGCGGGGATACTTCCAAGGGCGCAATAATATGACGGCTGGCGGCATATCGCAAATTATCGAGCAGATTGCACGGGTTCTGACAGCGATCGGCTTGGCCTATGTGCTGCTGCGTTTGGGATATGACGATACCTGGATCGCGGCAGGTGCCTCCTTCGGGGGCGTCCTCGGCAGTATCGGGGCATTTGCGGTCATGCTGTATTTTACGGTGAAGCTTCGCCGAAACGATCGTGAGCTCAAAATGCCGGCGGCGGACCGCTCGATTCCGCTTGGCGGGATATACCGGGATATATTCACGCTGTCTATACCGATTGTGCTGTCTTCCCTGGCTGTTCCGGCGGTCAACTTCATTGACAGCTCCATTGTGAAGCCGCTGTTGATCGGGCAGGTTGGTCTGGGAGAGGCTACTGCAGCCCTCGCGGTATTAGGAAACCGAGCGCAAAGCGTAGCGGGCATTCCGCCGATTCTAGCCATTGCCCTCAGCACCTCGCTCATTCCGATCATCTCTGCCGCTTTTGCGAGGAAAGATCAGGAACATTTGGAACAGCAAGTATCGCTGGCCATGCGAGTTGCCATATTGACGGGTATGCCGATGGTGATTGCGCTCTGCGTTGCATCCTATTCCATCAACGGATTGCTGTTTAGTTCCCTCGGCGGAAGCGGGATCATCGGGTTCCTGACATTCGGTACGATTTTTCAGATCACGATGATGACAACGAACTCCATTCTTCTTGGAATCGGCAAGGCCAAGCTCTCGATGGTTCACGTGATGATCGGGATAGCGGTCAAGCTTGTTGCCAGCTTCCTGCTTGCTCCGTTGTTTGGCATTTACGGCATCATCGGGAGCACGGCTCTCTGTTTCCTTGTCATTACGATGCTGAACGTCAGATCGATCAAGGCGATTGTATCCTTCTCGATCCTGGGCAAACGCTGGATGGGCTTCATACTAACGGTTGCTGCCGCAGGAGGGATCGGTTACGGCCTGAATCTGGCGGGTATTCAGATGGTCGATGTCATGCCGGCACGTTTGGCATTCCTGCTGACCTGTCTGGTTGTAGGCGTAGCCGTAGTCATTATATATCTTGTGCTGCTGGTGGTGTTTGGCGTACTGCGGCAATCGGAGCTTAGCAGTTACCCGCGTCCTTTGCAGAAGGTATTCCGTCCGCTGATGAGACTGCAGCCTGCGCGTATGCGGGAACGGGGATAAACCTATGATTCAAGAACAGCACATCTATTCATTCATCCGTTAGAGAAGAGACCATTCCGGCCGTATCGGAATGGTCTTCTTTTATTGCCGGTGGAACGGATCGGATACGTCATGGGCGATGGAGGTTTTCTCCAGAACGGCCCGATGGGCGTGGGTGATATCCGGCAACATCGGCGGTTTCGGTTTGCGAATAAACTTAAACATCGCGTGGCCCTGATACCAGTCGTACCGGGGAATCGGTTCCGGGGGTTCATCCTGCCAGATCTCCTCGAGACGGGGGCTATACAGACGACGGCCGTCCGGCAGCCATTCCGATTGGATAAGCTCAAGCCCCTCGTGGCCGTGATTCATGGCTTGATCCCGCGTCGGCGTAAATAACGCCGGCCAATATTCAGCGCGCGAGCCCTGATGCTTGGTGGAACGAGCGAATGCCAGCACGGCATGGTAGATATCCTCGTAACCGAACAGTAAAGCGTACAGCGAGCGGCCTGCCTTGATCCGGATGGACAGGTCGTCAAACTTGGGGATGGTGAGTCCGGCCAGCGGCCGGGTAGGGGAAACGGGATAATCGGCAGAGTCTGTGCTTGTCTGATGGCTTTGACCCAGCGGGAACACGATTTGATTCAACCGAGACAGCTCATGCACCCGGAAGAGGGGATCCTGCAAAATATGCTGACGGTAAAAAGGATGTCTTGCCACGCGCCCCTCAATATAGTTCTGTTCATTAATGATGAGGGCGACCGTAAGCAGCGAACTGCCTTGGTCGTGCCAGAACCGTTCCCAGAACGGCGTCATGAACGATGAAACATGGAAGCGGGGGAGCAAATGGAATAAGGGCTTTCCTATTTTTCGACTGTGCATATAGAGAAGCAGCTGCGGATAGGCATCCTGAAAAATCAGCGCATTGCAGCGCTCCAGGAAACTGTACAGATGGTTTTGGAATGGGGGGGCGATGAGATCCGACATCAGCCCGCCCTTCAGATCGCTCATATTCCATCCGGCATTGCGTGATACCATATGGGCGAGCAAGGCCCAATGCAGCTCCGGATGCGACTCGTAACAGTCCAAATAGGCCTCTGTTCGGGTCACGTTGCTTCGATTGGCGACGGCAGCGGCCTCCTGAATGCGATGAACCAGCTCTTGCTCCTCATCCGTTGGCTGCAGGTCCGGTTCATGACCGCGAATATCGCTGTGACCTTCTTGCAGAGGGAGAAACGAAGAAATGCCCTGCGGCAGATAGGGATGGGAGGAGAGAATGTTCTTGAGCTGCCTGCGAATGGCCCTAACGGCTGTAGGATCCCACTGCAATTCATGCCTGTTTGTCCGAAGCTTTAAGGAATATCGCCAAGCTGCCATCATACCCGACCACGATTCTGCCAGGGCCTGCGGAATGGCGGCCGTCCATGACTCGTAATTCCTGCCCCGATTTGGTTTGTCCTTGGCTCCGTGCGAGTGCATGCCGGTTGTCACCTGCACTTTCTGATGATAATTCCAGACCGTGAACCTCATACAGTCAGTATGCTCTAAAATTTGACTTCCACTCAACAATTTGATTCACTAGGGGGGAAGGAATTCGACGTAAAGGGGAGATAATCAATGGAAAAAATCACTTCAGAAGCAGAATTTCAGGTTGCAATCCAGTCTCCACGACTGACCGTTGCCGTATTTAAAGCGGACTGGTGCGGCGATTGCAAGTTTATCGATCCATTCATGCCGGAGGTTGAGACGAAGTTCTCCAACCAATTGACTCTGGTGGAAGTTGACGTCGATGCTGTCGGTGACGTGAGTCAGCAGCAAAATATTCTGGGCATCCCTAGCTTTGTTGCATACTCTGACGGACGCGAGCTGGTTCGCTACGTTAACAAACTCCGCAAATTGCGCGAGGAGATTGAAGATTTCCTGCAGCGTGCCGTGGACGTATACGGTACGATTCACAAGTGAGCAGTGACGATAGCACCGCCGCCTTTGAGCTATAACGGGCGGCGGTGTTGTTTTTAGCATTGGATATTATGGGGGAATTGCGGAGTCAAGTACCTTGAGCATGAAGGTTTTGTTCATTTTTGAACATTTTGTCACAATCGCTCAAGTGACCGGGGCTGCAGAATCAGGTATAATGAAATGTGGACTGTATATGATGCGATCCTGTATAGGTTTTGAATAGTGAATGATTATGAGCAGCAGGTGAGATAAGTGAACGATAAACAATTAAAGTGGCTGAGTTACATAACATGCTTAATTATGTTCTGCGCGACTTTCGGGGGCATGGTTGTGACAAAGACGGGGTCGGGGCTTGGCTGCGGCCAAGAGTGGCCGCTGTGCAACGGTAAATTTGTTCCCGCTTACACGGTGTCCTCGATGATCGAGTATTCCCACCGGGCCGTAAGCGGAATGGCCGGCTTGGCCGCCTTGGCTTCGCTGATCGCGTTCTGGAAGTACAAGCGGGACCGCCGGGATTTGATGGCTTACGTCATCGGAACCTCGATATTCGTCGTGGTACAAGCCATCATGGGGGCCCTCGCGGTGGTTAAACCTCAGTCGGCTGCGATCATGGCGCTGCATTTTGGCTTCTCGCTGATTGCTTTTGCCAGTTCGGTCATGCTGGCTTTGGGCATGCGCCGAATCGAACAAGCGAAGGGGCCCGTTGACCTGGAGCGTTTGCCGCGGGTGGGCAAGGGCTTCCGCAATTTGGTCTGGGGCACAACGTTGTACAGCTACATCGTGGTGTATATCGGTGCATTCGTCAGCCATACCGATTCCCGGGAAGGCTGCTCCGGCTGGCCGTTATGTAACGGAGAAGTGATACCGGAGCTGAGCGGAGGGGTCGGCATCGCCTTTATGCACCGCGTGGCCGCGCTTCTGCTGCTGATCGTGGTGGCGGTGATGGGACATTTTGCATATTGGCGCAATCGCGATAACCGTGAAATCCAGATGCTGGGCATTTCGGCAACCATGCTGTGCCTGCTGCAGGTGTTCAGCGGCGCTCTCATTATGGCTACGATGCATAACGAGGAAGTTTACGTATTCTCCGCACTGGGGCATACGCTGCTGATCTCGGCGCTGTTCGGCGTACTCTGTTATTTAAGCGTCCGGGTATGGCAGCTCAGCAAGCCGCTTGAAGCCGAAATACGGAAGGGCCACGACGTGCCCCGCGAAAAGATCGTATAAGGAAGAACGCCGATCATTCCGTAAAGAAAATCCAATATTCTATAGCATACATGCATGCAAAGTCCCCGGACCGGAGTTCGAGGGCTTTGTTGTATAGAAAGGAGCTGCCGGCAGCGGTATCGAAAAGGTTTGATAAGGCAACGAATTTGTTTATATTTAATAACACCGGAGAAATCACAAGTCGCTCCATGCTCCATGCTATGGAGTTGTCTTCCCGTTTCGGGGGCATCCTAACAGGACGAACCCAGATTGGCGCAGCAGATGATGGGTCATCTGATAGTCATGGGATGCCGAAGGGCCTGATGGCGATCCGGATGAGTTGCCCCCGCGCGAGGATATCGCCGTGAAGACGGCCGCTGAGCGCTGGAATGAGTATATTGGCATTAGCACAATCGAGATCAAGAACCAAGGTTAATCTGATGACGCGAGGGGGTACCGCCATGCTTCGAATGTTACTTGGGGAACAGCCCCGGCAGAATAACGGCCTGCTTGAGGAAGCCATCGAATCGATGGTGAAGACAACCCGGCTGCTGCAGAAGGAAATGGATAAAAATCAAGATCCGACGCATGATTTTCGCAAGCTGGAGATTTGGACCCGGGGACTGATCGTCTCCCTGGATGAGCTGGAGCAGAGCTGGAATGCGGCCAAGCATTTCAGTCAATCGGTCCAATCGGGTTACATCGATGATATGTCGATTCAGGAGCAAGGGGAATATCAACGATATGTGTATTTTTACAAAAACGGCTTCATCCGCGTATTCTCGATCCTTGACAAGCTGGGCACGGTGCTGAACGATTTGTTTGATCTGCATACCTCCAAGGTTAAGGCGCATTTTTCTTATTTTACGGTCCTGCGGCAGTTCAGATTTTTGAAGGCCCACGGTGAGCTGGCTGAAGAGCTGGAAGCGATCAAGGATCGCTACAAAGCACCGCTGAACGCGCTCAGGAAAAGGCGCAACGCTGAAATTCACTACATGAACTCCGAGATGCAGGATGATTTGTGGCAGCGCCATCAAGGGCTGTCCGACAAAATCGAGCTGGAGGATATCGACAAGCACCTGGACGATCTCCAACAGGGCATCGATATGGTATGCCGCAGCCTGGCCGCCTCGTATAAATATACGAACAAGCTGTGGACTGAAAATGGAGTGCGGGCTTAGGCACAAAATCGCCATGAAATTCCTTTTGACAAAAGCCTGAAAAGAATCTATACTAACTATTGCATTCATTAAATGTTATCAAATCAGATCAATTTAATCGGAAAAATTTCATATCGATGTTTTCTTATCGAGAGAGGCGGAGGGACAGGCCCGATGAAGCCCGGCAACCGACTTCTTGCGCACCATTGCTTAATGCGATGACGCTTGGAGTGACATGGTGCTAATTCCTTCAAAGCTATGGAATACCTTCAGCTTTGACAGATGAGAAAAGGCGTTGACTTTTACGTAAAGAGGGCCCTTTTTGATTCTACAAAAAGAGGCTCTTTTCTTTTGGGTAAATAGATATGAAGCTAAGGAAAAAGGAGGATTATCGGATTGATTGAGCTCAAGCAATTGACGAAGCAGTACGGAAAAGCCGGGTCATTAACAACTGCGTTGTCCGAATTGGATTTGTCGATTGAAAAAGGAGAAATTTTCGGAGTGATCGGACACTCCGGTGCAGGGAAAAGTACATTGATCCGCTGCATCAATTTACTGGAGCGTCCCACCTCGGGCGAGGTGTGGGTGAACGGCAAAAATTTGACGTCGCTCGGCAAGAAGCAGCTTCAGGCGGAGCGCCGTAGAATCGGCATGATCTTTCAGCACTTTAACCTGCTGTCTTCCGCGACGGTGTACGATAACATTGCGTTTCCGCTGCGTCTGATCAAGACGCCGAAGGCCGAACTGGAGCGCAAAGTATCCGAGCTGCTGGCTTTGGTCGGCTTGGAGGCGCATCGCGACAAATACCCGTCCCAGCTGTCAGGGGGCCAGAAGCAGCGGGTAGGCATCGCCAGGGCGCTCGCGAGCGATCCCGAAGTGCTGCTGTGCGACGAGGCCACTTCGGCCCTTGACCCGCAGACGACGGATTCGATTCTGCGCCTGCTGCTGGACATTAACAAAAAGTTTCATCTGACGATCGTACTGATTACCCATGAGATGCATGTAATCCAGAGCATTTGCGACCGGGTCGCCGTTATTCATCAGGGCGGCATCGTAGAGCAAGGACCGGTAGCGGAAGTGTTCCTGAAGCCGAAGCATGAAGTGACGCAGGAATTCATCCGCCAGGAGATGGACAGCGGCGAAGCGCTGCGGCTGGCTATGCAGGGTCAGGTAAACGGCCCTTCAAGAGCGGTTCAAATCACGTTCCTAGGGTCGAAAACGTACGAATCGATCCTGTCCCATACCGTTCATGAGACAGGCGTGAATTTTGCGATTCTGCAGGGTACGATCTCTACGATCAAAGATACGCCGTACGGCCAGCTCATCGTCCGTTTCGAAGGGGAAGAGCGCGCGATTGAAGATACGATCCGGAAGCTGCTTGAACAAGGACTAGACGTGGAGGTGATTCATTGATGTTCGGACTTGATTTTACCCAGATCGACTGGAAAGAGATATGGACGGCAACATTGGATACCCTGCGGATGCTGGGAGCTTCGGCCTTGTTCAGCTTCATCATCGGACTTCCTGTCGGCGTGCTGCTCTACATGGCCGCAAGGTCCACGTCCGGGTTGGTACGCTTCGGCTACACGATTCTGTCGTTCATTGTAAACATTCTGCGCTCGGTTCCGTTCATCATCCTGATCGTGGCGATGATCCCGATTACGAAGTCGATCGTAGGAGTTTCGTACGGCGTGCTGGGCACCATTCCGCCGCTCGTGATCGGCGCTGCTCCATTCTTTGCAAGGCTCGTGGAAACGGCTTTGAATGAAGTGGATAAAGGCGTGATTGAGGCGGCTCATGCCATGGGCTCTTCGACAAGCCAAATCGTATGGAGGGTGCTCCTTCCGGAGGCGCGTCCGGGTCTGCTGGCCGGGATGACCATCACGATTGTAACCCTGGTATCTTACACCGCGATGTCCGGTCAAGTCGGGGGCGGCGGTTTAGGGGATTTGGCCATTAAGTATGGCTATTACCGTTATGAGACCGAGATCATGATTCTGGCTGTCGTGCTGATGATTGTCCTGGTCCAGCTGCTGCAGATGGCAGGAGATCGTCTGGTGCGGCATTTTACAAGAAAATAACGGATTGATGAGGCTTCAAGAAAGACAATATATAAATAATATATTTTTCGGAGGGAGAGTTTTAGAATGAAAAAATGGACATTGGCATTGATCAGCTTGACCTTGGTTACGTTGCTGGCTGCATGCGGCAGCAAGCCTGCGGATAACGCATCCGAGCCAGGGGGAACAACGGGAGGCGGCGGTCAAGAGACCGTGACCTTGAAAGTAGGGGCTTCGCCATCACCGCATGCCAAGATTCTCGAGCATATCAAGCCTGCGCTTGAAAAAGAGGGCGTAAACCTGGAAATCGTAGAATTCACGGATTATGTGCTGCCGAATACGCAAGTGGATTCCAAAGAAATCGACGCGAATTTCTTCCAGCACAAGCCTTACCTGGATAACGAAATCAAAGAGCGCAAGCTGGACCTGGAGTCCGTGATCGCCGTGCACGTGGAGCCGCTGGGTGCGTACTCCAAAACCATTACATCTGTGGATGAGCTGAAGGATGGAGCGGTTGTAGCCATTCCGAATGATCCTTCTAATGCTGGCCGAGCATTGACGCTGCTGTCCAAGAACGGCGTGATTAAGCTGAACGACGAAAGCAAGCTGGAAGCAACCGCCAAGGATATCGTAGAAAATCCGAAGAACCTGGAGTTCAAGGAAGTTGAAGCCGCCATGCTGCCTCGTATGCTGGATGAGCTGGATCTGGCTGTCATCAACACGAACTACGCGCTGGAAGCGGGACTGGACCCAACGAAGGACGCGCTCTTCATCGAAGACAAGGACAATCCTTATGCCAACCTGCTGGTAGCCCGTCCGGACAACAAGGACTCCGACGCCATCCAAAAACTGGCGAAGGCGCTGACTTCCGAGGACGTGAAAACTTTCATTGAAGAAGAGTACAAAGGTGCCGTCATCCCGGCATTCTAATTCAGCAGTAAAGCTCGATATGCTGTATATGAATTCATCGTATATGTAAAGAAAGGGCATTATCCAAGAGACCCATCGGTCTTTGCGGATAGGCCCTTTTTTCTTTCTTTTTCTGTCGAAGGGCCATTCCTGGTCGGAAGCAAGTTGTTCGGCCTTATCAAATCTTTTATACTGAAGGAAGGATATCCATCTGAGGAGGGAAAGCCTTGAAGGGAAAAGTGGCGCTGATTACAGGCAGTGCGACAGGTTTGGGGAAAATGACGGCACTGTCGTTAGCCCGGCAGGGATGTCATATAGCCATAAATTATGTAAACAGCAAGGATGAAGCGGAGGCGCTTTCCCGTGAAATCGAGGGGTTTGGCGTGAAATCCATCGCGATTAAAGCCGATATCGCCAGCGAGCCTGAGCTGTATTCATTGGTGGATCAGACGGAGGAGCGGCTGGGCAGCGTCGATATCCTGGTTAACAATGCAGGACCGTTCATTCGGGAACGCCGTCTGTTCTCGGAGTACAGCCGCGACGAAATCGTACATATGGTGAATGGCAATTTAACCGGCGTCATGCTGCTGGACCATCGCGTTCTGCCTGCCATGCGGGAGAAAAAATGGGGGCGCATCATCCACTTTGGTTTCGGGCATGCCGGTGAAGCCCGCGCATGGCCTCAACGCTCCGCCTACGCGGCTGCGAAAGTGGGCCTGGTCTCCTTTACGAAGACGCTGGCCGTGGAAGAAGGGCCGTATGGGATCACCGTGAATATGATCTGTCCGGGGGATATCCGCGGGGCCAACAAAGAGAAAACCATCGATGAAGTATCCGGCATTCAGGACGGGTTGACTCCTCGTGGACGATCGGGCAGCGGCGAGGACGTTGCCAGGGTGATCGAATATTTATGCCTGGATAAATCGGATTTCATTACCGGCAATATTATGGATATATCCGGCGGGCTGGACCCGATTCGCCCGTTAATCAAGCCGGAATAAAACATCCCCACAAAGTGGAGTCTATGCTTCGATGCTTATTCCCAATACTTTGCGGAGACCCATAACATATAAATGCGACTCAAGAATTGCTAACGCTTCGCTGAAAACTTATACCTTCTTTAATCTCAAAAAAAGAGTCTTGGTCCCGCGAGGGAAACCAAGACTCTTTATAGTTAAAGAAGATTTAGAATACTTGAACTACTTCTTGGATGCCTTCTACTTCTTCAACCAGGGCGCGCTCGATCCCTGCTTTCAGAGTAATGGTGGAGCTTGGGCAGCTACCGCATGCACCCATCAATTTCAGCTTAACGATGCCGTCTTCAACGTCAACCAGTTCCACGTCACCGCCGTCGCGCTGCAGGAACGGACGAAGTTTATCAAGCACTTCAGCCACTTCATCATATACAGTGGTTTGCGTGTTTTCACTCATCTTGTTCAACTCCTTTCCTCCCTATATTATAGTACATAAACCGGCAAAATAAAATGCCAATCTTAAGGCAGGTCTAATAACAATGTCCATTATCATTGAGTTTTGCACAAGCAATTCCTATTTCGGCACGGATAAAGTGCTGCAGACGCTTGAAGGCAAGTACGATTGCCAAGTCATCGAATATGGCTGCCTGACCAGCTGCGGCCAGTGCTATTTGATGCCCTTCGCTTACGTGGATGGCGATTGGGTTGAAGCCCCTACGGCTGAAGAGCTGCTTGAGGTTGTCATCCGCAAGCTCGAAAGCTTTCGGGACGGCGGAGAGGAAAGCTGACTTTCCGATCTCCTCCACTGTCGTCCCCCTCCACAGGAGCATCATAAGCGCCCATAACCGTCCGACTAGTAATGACGCTTGGATTTCCAGAGCACGCCGCTCTTTAATATCCTTGGTACCCGGCCCATGACCGACGTGCTGCCCATGAGTCCAAAGCCCGCATGTTTGCCGAGGGAACCCAGCGTTCCCTTCAGCTTCAGCGGAGATACCTTAGGCGTATCGTCGCGCCATAAAGCTTTCATGACATGTCCCACTTGCTCGGCCTGAGCCCCTGCCGCTTGCGCGCTCGGGACGAAGGGGAGGCTGGCGCAGTCGCCGATCACATATACCTCGGGATGGGACGGAACCTGGTACCATTCGTTCAGCAGAATGCGTCCGCTGCGGTCTTTTGGCAGATCCAGATCCTGCACGACCTTTACGGGCTGAATGCCGGCCGTCCATACC
This sequence comes from Paenibacillus sp. Y412MC10, assembly GCF_000024685.1. NCBI lineage: Bacteria > Bacillati > Bacillota > Bacilli > Caryophanales > Paenibacillaceae > Paenibacillus > Paenibacillus sp. Y412MC10. Next base: position 6,131,037 of record NC_013406.1, on the reverse strand, counting down.
GCCAGATCGGTTGCGATCGGCACATCCAGATTGTACACGGCGTCCTTCTCCACTCGGGATACGGATACGCCGCTGTGGATGTCCACGTGGTGCTCCTCAAACCAGCGATGAATATAAGCAGACAAACGGTTAGGAAAAGAAGAAAGCACCCGTTGTCCCCGGTCCAAAATGGCGATATTCAGGTCAGGCCGGCTTTCCCGAAGATCGGCAGCGAGCTCGATGCCGCTTAAGCCTCCGCCAATGATATGAACTTGACCATATGGTCTGAGGTTGTTCAGGTTCAAATAGGTTTCCCGGGATGCCGCAAAAGATTGCAGGCTGAACGTGAATTCTTCAGCGCCCGGTACCCCATGATAACGGTCCGTACATCCCAGGGCAATGGCCAGCTGATCGTATTCCACCGGATCGTTGTTCGTCAGGTTCACAAGCTTCTTCTCAAGATCAATGGATAGGACTTCACCGTATACAACATGGAGGCGGTCATACACCGGGAATTTAACACGAACAGCGGTATCGGCCACGGTACCTGCTGCCAGCGCGTAATATTCGGTTTTGAGTCCTTGGTACGGCATGCGGTCGATGAGCACGACCTCCACGTCCGGAGGAAGATAGCCGCTGAACAATTCTTGAATTAGGGCAAGACCACCATAGCCTCCGCCGAGAATGACGAGCTTTTTCATAAATTTCTTCCTTTCTCAAGAGATAAGAAGGTGAGCGCCGATTCGCAAGAAAAACGCCGCTGAAAGCGGCTTAGGTTACCCACGCTATATTATCTCTTTAACCTGTTTTCCGTTTTTTGGAACGTCTGCTTTGCTTGCGTCTTTGCTGGTATGACTTATTCGTAAACCTTGATCTCGTTATAGAAGGTATCGCGTTCGACCGGAATGCGGCCGGCGCCTTGGATGAGCCACACAAGCTCTTTGCGGGTCAGCCCTTCTGGCGTCAGCGCTCCTGCGGCATGGCTGATGCGTTCCTTCAGGATCGTGCCATGGACGTCCGATGCGCCGAAGCTGAGAGCGACCTGCGTCAATTGCGGCCCGATATTAATGAAGTAAGCCTTGATGTGGTCGATATTATCCAGCATCAATCGGCTGATGGCAATGGTTTTCAAATCTTCGTAAGCCGAATTGCGGCGCATGATGCCCGCATTCTTATTCTTCGGCTGCATGGACAGCGGAATGAATACCATGAATCCGTTCGTTTCATCTTGAAGATCCCGAATTTGCAGCATATGGCGGATCCGGTCCTCATGGCTCTCGATCGAGCCGTACAGCATGGTCGTGTGCGTCTTCATGCCGAGCTTATGCGCGGTACGATGAACGTCGAGGTATTGATCCACGTTGGCTTTATCCACTTTCATCTTCTGACGGTACTGGTCAGACAAGATTTCGGCTCCGCCGCCCGTCAAGGATTGAAGACCAGCCTTCTGCAGCTCCTGCAGCACTTCCTTCGTGCTGAGTCCGCTGATGCGGGTGAAGAATTCGATCTCCGCCGCGGTATAGGCTTTCAGGGTAACTTCAGGGAAACGTTCCTTCAATGCCTTCAGCGAATCTACATAGTACTGGAACGGGACATGGTTATTATGTCCGCCAACGATATGAAATTCACGGATGCCGGGGTGAATATGCTGTTCCACATACTCGATCATTTCCGCGCCGGAGAGGGTATAGGAGCCTTCCTCGCCTTGGTCTTTCCGGAAATTGCAAAAAGCGCAGCGGGATTCGCATACATTGGTAAAATAGAGACTCATGTTCTCAATGAAGTAAACTTTTTTCCCGTTCTTGCGCAAATTGGCTTCATTAGCCAGCTGCCCGAGGGTCAGCAGGTCATCGGTTTGATACAAATACACACCGTCTTCAAGATTCAGGCGTTCGCCGCGTTGGACTTTCGCAACGATCTCGGCCATTCTCTGATCGGTAAATGGTGTCACAATCGTGGACATGTTCAATCCTCCTGTTCACACTTTGATCTGCCGAATATTCGGCAGATCAAGTGATCATAAAGTGGATCACTCCCCGCGGGGAACGGTCCTTTTATAGTCGTGTAACAACGAAATCAATGAATGGGCTGAATAAATAAATAACTTTGTGAAAAAATATACAACTGTGGACCAGCCATAACCTTTGCCGCATTTTAGCCGGGGGATGTGACAATTATCCAACAGTTGCCGCCCATGTTCCTTCCCTATTATAAACCTGACCCCTCGGGGTAGCAATACATATAGAGGAATTGAAATAGGTTATTGACCATATGGTAAAATGGCCATCATCTCAACCTTGAGCGAATTCGCGAAGAGGAGTATACTTAAAGAATGAACGAAAAGGAGGGTGACCTATGATATCAATCAGCGAAACAGCTGCAGAACGTTTGAAAGAAATGCTTGCTGAACAGGAAACGCCCAATATGTTCCTTCGACTGGGTGTCACTGCCGGCGGATGCAGTGGTTTTTCATATGCAATGGGCTTCGACGATCAAGAAACGGAAGCGGACGTATATATGGACCTGCAGGATATGAAAGTCGTTGTCGAGAAGGACGATCTGAAATACCTGAACGGTCTCGAAATCGACTTCGAGGAATCCGGCATGACGGGCGGGTTCACCATCCACAACCCGAACGCGACCGTAACTTGCGGCTGCGGATCATCCTTCCGCACGGCAACGGATGCGGGCAAACCGAACGAAGAGCCTTGCTAAGCAGCGGGTTTTCGGGGAGTGAACTCTGAATCCAGCATATAAAAAGACCTCTGCGACCCTGTTGTCGCGGGGGTCCTTTTTTTGCTGCCGCCCATAAGAAAATGAAAAAATGCAGCGGACTCCCAAACGGGGCAGCTGCATTTTGTTGTTCTTCCTATCCGAATCAGACCGGGAAGAAGAAGGTATCGTTCAGCATCAGCACGATCATGCCGGCAGCTACGAGCGAGAACACGATGCAGCCGGCCCCGAGTCCGCGGCGCTTGTCTTTGATGAACTTGAAGCCCATGACAAAGATCAGAACGGTGATGGCTGCAAGGGCAACCGACATGCCGACAATGGCAATCCAGTACAAAACTTCAAACAATGCTGCCAAGGTGACAAAGCCTCCTTTATGGTTATCCATGGATGGATTTATTACGGACAAAGCTCTGCTCTTACTATACGATAGATCACCTCATTTGCAAAGGGAAGCTCGCTTCGCGGCCATGAATACGTCAAATTATTAGGCATAACGATCCCGGACAATCATCCAAGACAAAGTGCGGATAAGAGAATAGGATAACGTATGTCATGAATAAAAGGAGGCGAAAGCAGCATGGCGGGAAGACAATTGGCCAGCAAGTGGCTGAAGACGGAAGCGCTGCTGACCGATCCGCAGGTTGCTCCCTACATTCCGGCGACCCAGTCGTATGGAGGGGATACCCTGGTCTCAATGCTGGATGAACACGAAATGGTCGTGATCAAGCCGATTGTAGGCACCGGTGGTAACGGAGTCATCCGAATACAGAAAGACGGAACGGGATACTTGGTAACCCATAAGAGGCGTACTGTTCATGTAGATACATTGAATTCCCTGTTGCACGTATTGAACAGAATGAAACTGAAACGGCGCTACATGATACAACAGGGGATTCATCTGGCTAAAATTCAGGGACGTCCGCTGGATTACCGCGTCAAGGTAGTCAAGGAAAGAGGAAGATGGGAATTCCGGGCCATGCTAGGACGGCTCGCGAGTCCGGGGCTGTTTGTGACGAACATTTGCAAAGGGGGGACGCTGCTTCGTTGCCGCCATGCTCTGAGGCTGTCGCTGCCCCATATCAATGCCAGGGAGAAGCGTAATGAAATGCGCTACTTAACCAGACAGTGCATCACGATCCTGGAATCGCGCTTTCCCGGGATCGGGGAACTGGGATTCGATTACGGACTCGACGTCGAAGGAAAGATATGGATTTTGGAAGTAAATACAAGACCGAGCTGAATTTTTGTTTAATATTCCCAACAGAAGTCGTTTATATGATTTTTTAATAGGGTAATAAAAAAATAACCGTAATCTACCGATATAATAATTGATCAATTTTTTTTATGGTAGATTTACCCCATATCCTGTGTATAACATTTATCCCCATAATCCACTTTGATATGACCTTGTTTCTTACACTTACCAACAAATTATACACAGGATTTCCACAAGAGGTTGTGGATAAGCGAACAGTTGTTCCGTTTTCGCATGTCTGATATGATAGATTCAGGAAATATGAGGAAGGGGTGTGAGGGGATGGCTATGTTGACGGATGAGATGCTTCTCGATTCCTATCATATGGCTGTTGAATTGAAGTTGGAACGAGAGTTCATCACTCTACTGCTGGCCGAAATTCATAAACGGAACTTGGACACCGATTCCGGCAGCATCCTGCATTAATCAGATTTTCGTATATAGAATAGATAACTTACGACATGATACGCATATAATGTGGGAGCTTTCAACCAAGTTCTACATATGGTTTGAAGAAGAATTAGAAAAGGTATCTTCCGTTCTGAGCGGCGCATCGCCCTCTGGAACGTTAGATACCTTTTTTTCTGTATGTCGAAGTGTTAGGAAATTCCGAGTACCTCTACAATTTCATGTTGCTGCTGTGTCCCGGAGCCAATCTGGCTTCAGGATCAAAGTATACTTTGGCATTGTTGACGGCGGTTGGCGCTTCGCCGAATCCGACGGCAATGAGCTTGACCTTGCCAGGATAGGTCGTGATATCGCCCGCCGCAAAAATACCCGGGATGCTGGTTTCCATGCGGGAGTCCACGACGATGGAGTTGCTTTCGATGGCGATGCCCCACTCGGAGATCGGACCAAGGGAGGAAACGAAACCGAAATTGACAATGACATCGTCAACTTCAATCTCTTGCGTCTCTTTGGTCTTAATATGCGACAGCGTCACCTTCGTAATGGCATCTTCACCATGCAGTTCCGTGATTTCGGTTGGTGTCACGATGTTCACCTTCGAGGCCATCAGCTGCTCCACGCTATGCTCGTGGGCACGGAACTTGTCGCGGCGGTGAACCAGCGTAACCTGCTCGGCGATCGGTTCGATCATGAGCGCCCAGTCTACCGCGGAATCGCCGCCGCCGCTGATGAGAACCTTCTTGCCTTTAAAGCGGCTGAGATCGTTGACGAAATAATGAAGGTTCGCCTTCTCGTACTTCTCGGCACCTTCTATCTCCAGTCGGCGGGGTTGGAACGCCCCGACGCCGGCCGTAATGATGACGGCTTTGGCATGGTGTTCCCCCAGATTCGTTTTCACGACAAAATGGCGTTCTTCAAGCTTTTCCACAGCTTGGACTTTCTCTTCAAGACGGATGTCCGTTTTAAAGAGCTCCATTTGCGCGGACAGATTGTTCACAAGCTCCTGAGCGGTAACCTTTGGGAAGCCTGCTACGTCATAGATATATTTTTCGGGATACAGCGCAGCCAATTGGCCTCCGAGCTGGGGCATGCTCTCGATAAGTTTAACCGAGGCTTGGCGCATTCCGCCGTAAAAAGCGGCAAACATGCCTGCAGGTCCGCCACCGATAATCAAAAGATCCGTCATATTGTTGTCTTGTGGCATCGTTGTCATGCGGTAAGCACCTCCATAAAATGAGTTTATATTCGAATCAGACAGACGTTCTTGTCCGGATAAAGCTGATTCATGAATTCCTTACCTATTATAATCGTCCCGAACCGGCATGAAAAGACGAGAATTGAGTTAAAATACCTAACATTGGAATGGTTGCGCTTACTTAGCAAGCAGGGGGGGAAATGGCGGAATGATTTGCATATTTAATGGCAAAAAAATTCTTGATATTTGCATGGTTTATGCATATGATTAACGTGATAACTTGTGTTCATTGCAGGGTTCTCATATCGATTGGTTACGGCAGCAATCATAAGGAAACCGCAGGATTACAGCTGTTTTTGAACCGTAATGAACCATCAGGTCAAATGATGAAACGGGCTCTGATAAGGGCTCTTCTCTTTTTTTGGATGCAATTTCACAGAATGTTAACATGTGTACCATACTGTATATATAAAGAGTAAGCTGGAAGGAGCAGTAGAATGAGCAGCATACCGAAGATCGTAATCCTTGGCGCGGGTTACGGGGGCATATTGACAGCGCAGCGGCTGCAAAAAGAGCTGAATTATAATGAGGCCGATGTTACATTGGTGAATCGCCATGATTATCATTATATTACAACGCATTTGCATATGCCGGCAGCAGGAACCGACAGCATTGAGAATACCCGGGTATCCATATCCAAGTTGATAGACGAGTTCAAAATCGATTTGGTCAAATCCTCGGTTCAGGAAATCCGCCTTCACGATAAGAAGGTTATCCTTGAAGATGGAACGTTATCCTATGACTATCTTGTCATTGGACTCGGCGGCGAGCCGGAGACCTTCGGGATCCCGGGACTCGCAGAGCATGCGATGACGATCCGAAGCATCAACTCGGTACGATTGATTCGAGAGCATATTGAATATCAATTTGCTTTATATAAGAATGAACGCAGACCGCAAGAGCGCATCAACTTCGTGGTTGGCGGAGCCGGGTTCAGCGGCATCGAGTTTGTAGCCGAGCTGGCGGACCGCATTCCGAGACTGTGCAAGGAGTATGACGTCGATCCGACATTGGTGAACATTTATAACGTAGAAGCCGCGCCGTCGGCGCTGCCGGGGTTTGCCCCCGAGCTGGTGGAGTACGCCATGAACGTTCTCGAGAAGAAGGGCGTTACCTTCAAGATGGGCATTGCGATCAAGGAATGCCTGCCGGGCGGGGTCGTGCTGAACAACGGCGAAGAAATCCGGGCGGCAACGGTCGTATGGACCGGCGGCATCCGCGGGAACCGCCTGGTTGAGTCGGCCGGCTTCGAAACGATGAGGGGCCGCGTGAAAGTTGATGAATATTTACGCGCTCCGGGATACGAGAACATTTATATTATCGGCGATAACTCCCTCATTTTTAACGAAGAAGGCAGACCTTATCCGCCGACCGCCCAAATGGCGATGCAGCAGGGCGTATGTTGTGCCCAGAATATCGTTGCGGCGATCCGGGACAAGTCCATGCGCAAATTCGAGTTCCATAATAAAGGCACGGTCGCTTCCCTCGGCCGGGGCGAAGGCATTGCGGTTGTAGGGGATAAGAAATATCAGGGATGGAAAGCGGCCCAGCTGAAAAAATTGGTTGATCTTCGCTACCTCTTCATTATCGGAGGCATTCCGCTCGTCCTGAAAAAAGGCAGGTTCCTATAAATGAGACATTGCAGCGTTCAAGTACGGGGGCTGCTCACAAGAGATGAACTGGATCGCTACAACGCCCTGATGGAGGTCGGCTCCTACCTGGAGTCGCAAGAGCGGTACGATCTGGCTTATACCGTTCAGCAGGAAGTCGACATTCTCATTCTTCCTGCCATTGAGCGCCTCAAGGATAAAGGGCGGGCCCGGGACCGGGCCACCGCTGAATATCTTGAAACCTTGCGCAAGCAAGAGCAAGATGAGGAAGACGGCGAATAACAGAAGAAGGGATGCTCTCATTCGGAAGAGCATCCCTTTTTTTGATATGCCATTTATGTGCAGAAGGAATTATACCTTCATCAAGTCGGTGAAAGAAGCTTGGTCGAGCAGGTTGCCGACATAGAAAGGACCGAATTCGCCGAAGCGCGCGCTCACTTCGTCAAATCTCATTTCGTACACGAGCTTTTTGAATTGAAGCGCATCGTCGCTGAACAAGGTAACGCCCCATTCCCAATCGTCGAAGCCGACGGAACCGGTGATGATCTGCTTGACCTTGCCGGCATAACCGCGGCCGATCATTCCGTGGCTCTTCATCATGGATTTGCGGTCATCCATGCTCAGCATGTACCAGTTGTCCGCCAAATCCCTCTTTTTGTTCATCGGGTAGAAGCAGATATGCTTCGATTTTGGCAGGACCGGCTTCAAGCGGGCAATGACATGCGGGTTCTGCATCGGATCCTCATCGGAGGAGCCGGCCAAGTAATTGCTCAGCTCGACGATGCTGACATAGGAATAAGCCTTGGTGGTGAACTGGGCGAACGTCGTTTTGTTAAAAGCGTTCTCGATCGCGTTCAGCTCTTCCAGCGTCTCGCGCAAATGCATGAAAACAAAATCGGCTTTCTGGCCGACGATGGTATATACGGCGGTGCTGCCCTGCTTGGCGGTCTCGACGGCATCCCATTCCGCAAGGAACGCATTCAGCTCGTCCAGCGCAAATGCGCGTACTTCTTCGTCTGCAGCTTTCCAGGCCGGCCAATTGATGGTGCGGAAATCATGCAGCGCATACCAGCCCTCGAGCGTCATTGCAGCTTCGTTCATGTGATCACTCCTAAACATTATGTTCGTTATAATTGAAGCGGATGGCCGCTTGCATTAACTTCCTATATTGTACTGTAAGCGCAGTCGGAAGGGCAAACGCCGACACAATGTATTCACGATTGTTCGTTGATCTGTGACATGATTTTTAGTAAACTAGCTATTAGCTAAAGCTTGGTGTGCTGTTTCTTGCTGCAATAAAGTAGGATAGCTGCTATGCGTAGGTGATAAAGAAGAGGTGAAAACAGCGATCATGCTTCAATTTATTCCTGTGCTCGTGCTGATGATTTTGTTTTTTGTCATGATGTTCGGTATCGGTTTTATCCTAAATATGTTGATGAAGACGACCTGGTTTCCGTGCTTTCTGTTCGTGATTGTCATTCTGCCGGTCGTTGTATACAGCTTGTGGGATCGGGGCCAAATGTCGTTCTGGACTCACGTCGGATCGTTCCAGTTGGTGGATTACTTAACGGGAGTTGCGGGTCTGATCGGGGCTTACATGAGCGGATGGACCATTAAGACATTGCGTATTAAAGGGTTTAGAATGTTTTAATCGCGCTTGGCGCAAATTGAATGTAATGTTAATGGCGGCTCTTCGATACCTGGGGGCCGTCATTTATATTTATGGAAGCTCTGCCAAAAGGCAGATGCAAGAATTCCATAATTTTTGATGCGAAAGAACCGACTTCTGAGCATCGGATTTATGATAGAATAGAGGAAGTCTATTTTTGGGCGACAGGGGGAGCATAAACGATGCGCATGACTAATTTTTTACATTTTACAGAGAATCACCGTTACTGCGTATACCGTGACTTCTGCTTAAGCGGCCTGGACGACAAAATGCTTGGTTCGATATATCAACCGATGGTCGGCGCGTTTGCGGTCAGCTTGTACCGTCTTCTCGTATCGCATGTGCCGCTGGAGAAGGTGGGTTATTCGGCCATTGAACAGCAGCGAAGATTATTCTTGACATTAGGGCTTGAGCCCAGCGAAAAAGGACGCCGCTATCTCATTGAGCAAACCTCCAAGCTGGAAGCGGTAGGATTGCTGCAGACCAGCCGGATGTTCGTCCCGGAAACGGACGACCATGTCTATGAATATGAGCTGCAGGCGCCGCTCAGTCCGGCGGAGTTCTTCAATACCCAGCATCTGACGCTGCTGCTTCGCGACAAGGTGGGGAAATTCGCCGTCCTGTCGCTGAGGGAAGAGCTTTGGAGCAAGGAACCCCTGGAATGGTCCGGCATTTCCCTGAACAAGGAGAACATCTCGGTTCCCTTTTACGATATTTTCGAGTTGAACACGCATGTCATTGATTATGAACTGGAGCAGGCGCTGGAAGAGGTAGCGGTATCAAGGAAGTCGGTGCTGCCGCCGAATCCGCAGGGAGAAGGTCTGAACTACGCGGACATTATTCTGCGATTCCCGCGCGAATCCCGCAATCGCGTCTTTGTGGAGCGTCTTCGCTATGACCATGAACAGATGGGCATCGTGAATTACGTCGTACGCAAGTACGATCTCAGCACGCAGGATTTGTGCCGCCTGCTTGACGAGGACGGCATCTTTACCGAGCACGGCGAGGTTGTCCTGGACGATTTGCAGCACAAAGCCAGCCTTCACTTTAGGCAGGGAATGAAGATGCAGGAGAAGCGGCAGATTACGGCGGGCAAGGTGGTTGCCCTGCATCAGGAGATGACGGCCGATCCGGACGAGCCTGCGCAGGAGCATGCCGTACAGATGGAATATTATGTCGAGGTTCCGGCCCAGTTCCAATCCAAATGCGATATTCACCAATATAATATGATGCTTCGCAACGAGCCTTATACACGGCTCCTGCAGACGTTCTTCCCGGGCTCGGTTCCCGCGCAGTTTCTGGACATCTTCGAAAAGATTGACCTGAGCTACAAGCTGCCGGGCGAAGTCATCAACGTGCTCATTCATTATTTGATGTCGCTCATTGCCGCAGGCGGAGAGCAGCGGATCAACCGCAACTTTGTGGAAGCCATCGCTTCCAACATGCTGCTGAAGCAAGTAAACAGCTATGAGAAAGCCGTTCAGTATATACGGGATCAAGCCAAAATGAAAGGCAAGCAGAAGGCAGCCTCGCAGCGCACGCGTACATACGCTAAAGGCGGAAAGGCGAAGCCGGAAATTCCAGTGGCTTTGGAGACCGATCAGGCGGAGGCCGTATCGGATGAGGAGTTCGAAGAGATGATGCGGTTTGCGGCAGAAATGCAGGCTGGCAACAAGAAGGGCGGATAAGGAAAATCCCGCTTAAGAGAGGAGGGAACAGGTGATGGAGTCCCTTGGTGAACTGCTGGAAAGCATGAAAAGTACTGCGCTCCTGCGCAGAACCGAGCAGATTACGGAGGATTTGCTCAGGAATCCGCTGATTCAAGCACTGCGAAGCGAATATCCGGAGATCGATGACCGGGTCATACGATTGAATTTAAGCAAGCTGTATCAATATGCGGGAGACCAGGCCCACTGCCAGGCATGCCCGGGTCTGGACCGGTGTCCGAATGATTTCCAGGGACATTTCAGCAAGCTGGATATCCAGCGGATGAACGGCACGGTGGAGATCTATGAACGGAAGGCGCCGTGCTCCCTGCAGATTGCAAAAACCAATGAGGATCAGATCAAGAAGCGGATTCGCAGCTTTTATGTTGACGAGCATGCCTTGAGCGAAGGGTACGACAACATGGAGATTATGGCGAAGGACCGCTTGCGGGCACCTGCGGTGCACCAGGTCTTCAAATATATCCGGGATACGAAGGAGAACGGCTTGTCCCCGCGCGGCTTGTATCTGACCGGTTCGTTCGGTACCGGGAAAACGTACCTGATGGGCTACCTGATGCATGAGCTTGCCAAAGCGGGCCACTCCGGCGTGATCGTCTATATGCCCGATTTCGTGGAAGATCTGAAAACCATGATGCAGGACGGCCAGAAGCTGAAGGACATGGTCGAGACGATGAAGCATTGCGACCTGCTGATCTTTGACGACATTGGAGCGGAGAATTTGAATCCGTGGGTACGGGATCATGTCCTCGGCTCCATTCTGAATTTCAGGATGAACCGGCTGCCGACCTTTTATACGTCGAACTATCCGCTCGACGGGCTGGAGCAGCATCTCAGCTTCACGAGCAAGGACGGCGAGGAGCTTCACAAAGGGCAGCGGTTGATGAACCGGATCGCGCCTTTCGTGGATGTCGTTCATTTGTTCGGAGAGAACCAGAGAGGGAAGTTCTAGACGTTTGCAACGAGCACATGAACAGAGTGGACAAACGTCCCTTGAAGCGTAAAAAGTCTGATCCCGCTTGCGCATGGAGCGCGGCAGGATCAGACTTTTTATCTGTGCACAAGGAATCATCAAATATTAACCGACCAAGAACTTGATAATGACGAATCCGAAAAAGATGATGGTCATGAAACCGAACATCCCCACGAAGCCCATCATCAAATCGCCAAAGTCATTGCGTGGTTCTTCATTGATGTGCTCCCGTGGATCGTTAACGCGTACGTTTACATCCATGGTGCTTGCCTCCTCAAAAGGTGAACATGCCGTGCGAACGAAAAACTTGACAGTCACCCGACTTGTTACTAGTAGTATACCCAATGCGCAAATCATTTGTAAAGATTGCATAAAAATCCCGTGAAAACCTCTTTCTTTAGGTGAGTATATTTCACTTTTTCCGGCCGATTGTGGTATACTAAATTCGTCGACCCATTCGACAATTATGATTCGCACTTTACTCGATCTTATCCTGTGAGGAGGAGAATACAATGGCTATCGTCAATGTTACCGACCAAACCTTCGTCAATGAAGTAGAAGGACAAGGCACGGTTGTAGTTGATTTCTGGGCGCCATGGTGCGGCCCTTGTAAAATGCTTGCTCCGATTCTGGACGAATTGTCTTCAGAACTCGGCGATGATGTAAAAATTGCAAAGGTGAACGTGGATGAGAATCCGGAATCCGCAGCACGCTTCGGCGTCATGAGCATTCCGACCATGATCTTCTTTAAAGACGGCCAGCCTGTCGATAAAGTCGTAGGTCTGAACTCCAAAGAAGCCTTGAAGGGCATCATTGCAAAACATCAATAAGCAGGATTTGCCCATAGACTGCAATCCGCTTTCATACAGCGCCTTCGGTGTAACCCGGAGGCGCTTTGTGTGGTTCATTATCATGGTATATATTTATAACGTTAATATTATAAATCTCCTTGGAGAGGAGGAATAGCATGGACGATTCTGCCAAACGGCTTCAGGAGCAAGAGAAGGCGCAGGAGAATATTCGCCACAAGCTGGCATTGCTGCCGGATCAGCCGGGCTGCTACCTGATGAAGAACCATGAAGGCACGATTATTTACGTGGGCAAGGCCAAAGTGCTGAAGAACCGGGTGCGCTCGTATTTTACCGGGAGCCATAACGGGAAGACCCAGATGCTCGTTTCGGAAATCCGCGATTTCGAATACATCGTGACGGGCAGCAACATGGAAGCGTTAATTCTGGAGTGCAATCTGATCAAAACCCATCAGCCGAGATTCAATGTGCTGCTGAAGGACGATAAAACCTATCCCTACCTTAAAATAACGAATGAAGAGCATCCCCGCCTGGAAGTGACCAGAAGGGTGCTTAAAGATAAAGCCAAATACTTCGGTCCTTATCCGAACGCGTATGCGGCGCAGCAGACCAAAAAGCTACTGGACCGGATGTATCCACTGCGCAAATGCGGCGTTATGCCCAAAGAGGTCTGCTTGTATTACCATATGGGACAATGCTTGGCTCCATGCGTGAAGGAAGTGCCGAAATCCGCCTATGAACAGATTACAGGAGAGATTACTTCATTCCTGAGCGGCGGGCACGAAGAGATCAAGAAGGAACTGCAGCGAAAGATGCAGGAGGCCGCGGAGGATTTGTACTTCGAGCGTGCCAAGGAGCTGCGGGACCAAATCATCCATATCGATACCCTGATGGAGAAACAGAAGATCACGACAACGGATACCCGGGATCGCGACGTATTCGGTTATGCCGTGGACAAAGGCTGGATGTGCGTGCAGATTCTGTACATGCGCCAAGGCAAAATGGTGCAGCGCAACAAGTCCGTTTTTCCGTTCTACGGGGATGCGCACAGTGATTTCATGTCGTTCATAGCCCAGTATTACAGCGATAATCCCGCATTGCCGCAGGAAATTCTGCTGCCGGGGCCGCTGCTGGCAGAGGAGGCCGGCTCCGAGACGGCAACCGGAAGCGCCGGGGAACAAGGTGCCCGTAACGCAGGCGAAGCCGCGGAAACGGAGAAGAAGCTGACCACGGATATATCCGAAGAACAGCATGAAGTCCTTGTCCAAGCCCAGGCGGAGCAGGCGGAGGCCGCGGGTCTCGTGGATGCTGCCGGGGGCGCTGCTGCCTTGCAGGAATGGCTGGGCGTGAAGGTTCACGTGCCGCAGCGGGGCTTGAAGAAACAGATGGTCGGCATGGCGTCGGATAACGCGAAGGTGTCCCTGGACGAGAAATTCCGCTTGATTGAGCGCGATGAAGAACGGACCTCGGTTGCAGCGGCCAATCTGGGCGAGGTGATTGGCCTCCAGTCGCTTAACCGGATCGAGGCGTTTGATAACTCGAACATTCAGGGCTCCAACCCGGTATCGGCCATGGTGGTATTCACCAACGGAAAACCGGATAAGAAGGAATATCGCAAATATAAGATCCGTACCGTGCAGGGGCCGGACGATTACGATACGATGCGTGAAGTGATCCGGCGGCGGTATGAGCGTGTATTGAAGGAGAACCTGCCGCTTCCGGACCTCATTGTCGTCGATGGGGGGAAGGGACAGATCTCAGCAGCCATCGACGTGCTGGAGAATGAACTCGGGCTGTTCGTCCCGGTCTGCGGGCTTGTGAAGGATGCCAAGCATAAAACGGCGCAGCTGATGGTCGGAGATCCGCCGGAGCCGGTGTCGCTGCCTCGGGACAGTCAGGAGTTCTATTTGCTCCAGCGCATTCAGGATGAGGTTCACCGTTTCGCGATTTCCTTCCACCGCGAGCAGCGCGGGAAATCGATGGTGACGTCCAAGCTGGATTCGATTCCGGGCATCGGGGAGAAGCGCCGCAAAATGCTGTTGAAGCATTTTGGCTCGGTCAAAAAAATAAAAGAGGCTTCAGTCGAAGACTTCAAGCCCCTTTCCATCGGTGAAAAATTAGCAACGGATATTCTTAATGCACTTCGTGAGGAGGAGTCGTGACATACGGCTTCTCTTTTTTTGTCGGGTTGAAACGGTAAATCGCATAGGCGACAATCGCCGGAAGCACCATGTAAAAAGCGCCGGTCAGCAGGTTGGCGGCATCTTTGAGCATGATCAGGCTGATGCCCATCAGGATGCTGTTGAAGATGACATGGGAGAACATCGCAGCCAAATACCCGTATTTCAAAAAGATGTAGCTGAACAGCAAACCGATGATGACCAGCTCAATCGGCCGGGAGATCACGGGGTATATCGGATAGAGCGTATGTCCCAGCGCCCAGATGAGCGAGGTGATCAAGCTTGCGACAAAGGTATTGCGGACGATCTTTTTCACCATCTTGATGCCGAACAGCCGGTACACGGCCTCCTCGGATATGCCGGCCAGCCAGGCCATCAACGGAAACAGCCAAGGATACAGCATGTTGTAAGGCGATTGCGTCGCATCCGTGGTGGACCATGTATTCAGGGTCAGACCAAGACCGATAAAGATGACGGATTGGACGCCAAGCAGGATGAAGGCCCACATATACCCCAGCTTCATGCTGTCCAGCACGTAATGCCCGTATCCGGGTTCTTTGGCGCGCGGCCATGGATTGAGCCCGTCTTCTTTATGCCACAGCCCGCTGCCGCCGACAAGGGAGAAATAGAGCAGGGCGGAGAAGACGAGCGAATAGACGGCATAGAAAATCATCATCCCGAGCACGCCGGTTTGCGACATGCCTTCGGATTTGAAAACGGGAATCAGATTGTACGTATTCAGCATCTGAATGACGAACAGCAGCGCCGATAAGAACAGGCCGCGCTTAAACGAGGTGTAGGCCCTGGTCTTCACGCTGTACACAATCGCAAGAATGCCCAGGATTAGGGTGAACAGGCCGTACCCTGCGAGCGTCAGCAGGGTGGCATCCTGCGTCTGCTTGTTGACATAAGCAGAGTGGGCGGCTGGCACCGAGAAGGAGGGCTCATAAGAGCGCAATTTCCCCTGCTCGAAGGTGAAGCGGTGCTCCAGCCTGGAGTCCCCGATCCTGGATTCAGGGTCCACATATTTGAGACGGGGATCCCCCTCCTTCGTAACCAGCTCCAGATTCGACAGGTCATAACCCGCCCGCTGAAGCCATGGCTCCGCCAGCGCCTGCTTCTCGGCCAATGTCATGCCGTCCTCAACGACGAGCAGCATCTGCCTCTGAATCTCGCCCTTGTTTAGCTCGATCCGATCAAAGCTGGAACGGGCATAATCATACGAGAATCCGACGATGCCGGAATTTTGCATGTGAACGTCCACATTGAGGGCATCCCCTCCAGGCTCGCTGAAGCGAACGCGGTATACGTCATAGGGATATTTGGCTTCATAGGTTTTGTTATATTCCGAAAGTCTCTTCTCCTTCGCCAGATATCCGTAAAGTTCCGATTTGGATTGATATGTAACCAAGGTTTCGTCCGTGTCCGCAGCCGCAAACTGCAGATGCTCCTGAGCAAACCTTGAAGCTGCCTGCCGAGCCTGCTCCTTGGAAATGATATCCGGTGAGGCCATCTCGGTATCTTCCGGATTCGCCCACGGAAATACCTGAAATAATAGGAACAGAATCAGGCCGACTGCGGCAGGCGCGATGAGCTGCTTCAGATTGGGCTTCAGCTTCAAGGGCTCTCTTGCACGATTCATGAAATTCCTCCTCTAAGAAAGTTGATACTCCCACTGGTATTCGATATGCCTGATTAAGAACGCATAGAGTCAATATAACATAGTATGAAAGCCATAAGCAGCTTATCCCAATTATCGGAATATTGAAATAAATCGATGAAAATGAATGAAAGGTTTCGAAAACGTTAGAGAACCCTACGCTTGTATTCTTGAATATGCCCAATTCGCGCTCTTTTAAAGATATTTCGGGCGAAAAACAGCATTGGGTTACGTAACGGATTGAGTTATAATCACATCATGCTTGAAGGAACCGAATATTCCAGCCGAATTTCGTAATGAAAATGGGGGAACCATGTAATTGGGGTGAATTTCATTATTCCCGGAATAATGAATAGGGCGACCTGTGGAAATGCCCGAATCCGTCAGCTAACCTCGTAGGCTGTTGCACAGGAACCAGACCGAAAGGCACTGCGTTTTCCAGTGTCTTTTTTCGTTGATTTTTTTAAAGAAGGTGTCCGATTGAACGCTAAATTAAACTGGCTTACATTGTCTCCGCCCCAAATTCTCGTGCTTGGTTTTGCGGCCATCATCTTCATCGGGACCGGGCTGTTAATGCTGCCAATCTCGACGACGACGGGCGAACCGCTTGGATTTACTGACGCCTTGTTCACTTCGACCTCGGCAACGTGCGTAACGGGCCTGGTCGTAGTGGATACGGGAACGACATTCAGTTCCTTCGGAGAAGTCGTGATCATGCTGCTGATTCAAATCGGCGGGCTCGGATTCATGACGATGGCTACTTTATTCGCCTTGGTTCTGAAGAGACGCATATCGCTCAAAGACCGTCTAATCTTGCAGGAAGCGATGAATCAGTCCTCGATGGAAGGCATCGTAAGGCTGATACGCAGAGTATTGCTGTACTCGCTCGTCATCGAGGCCTGCGGCGCAGTCCTTTTATCGGTTCGTTGGGCGTTTGATATGCCGCTGGGCCGGGCGATCTATTACGGTGTTTTTCATGCGGTGACGATGTTTAACAACGCCGGCTTCGATTTGTTTGGCGATTTTCGGAGTTTGACCGGGTATGTATACGATCCGGTAGTCAACTTCGTTGTGATGTTCTTGATTGTTTCCGGGGGCATTGGATTTATTGTGCTGTCCGATCTGATCGATTATCGAAAACAGCGGAGGCTCTCCCTGCACTCCAAGGTGGTGCTCACGATGACGGCTGCCTTGCTTGCGGTCGGATTTATCGTCATTCTCATATTTGAATTTACCAATCCGAGAACGCTGGGTTCCCTGAACTGGGGCGGAAAATTCTTCGGCGCGTTATTCCAATCCGTAACGCCGCGTACGGCGGGCGCGAATACTATAGATATTACGGGGCTCAGACAGGCAACGCAATTTTTTATCGTCATCCTGATGTTTATCGGAGCATCTCCAGGGTCAACCGGCGGCGGCATCAAAACCACGACCTTTACCATTATGGTAGGGGCGGTCATTGCGATGATGCGCGGGCGGGAAGACATCGTTATGTTCCGTTATCGCCTGGCCCAGGAGCGGGTGCTGAAGGCACTGACCATTGCCTTGCTGGCCCTGCTGCTCGTTCTAACCGTCTCGATGATTCTGTCGACGACAGAGGAAGGGGACTTCCTGGAGATTCTATTCGAAACGACATCCGCCTTCGGTACGGTAGGTCTCTCCATGGGCTTAACGCCCGATTTGACCGTGTTCGGGAAGATCCTGATCAGCCTTACGATGTTTGCGGGTCGATTGGGGCCATTGACGCTTGCTTATGCATTGGGGCCGAAAAAGGGTAAAGAATTATATCGTCATCCGGAAGGCAAAATGATAATTGGATAAGGGGTATAGGAGAGACATGAAACCAAAGCAATTTGCAATCATCGGTTTGGGGCGATTTGGCGCCAGTCTGGCGCTGGAGCTGATGGAACAGGGATATGAGGTGCTCGGCATCGACCGGAACGAAGAGGTCGTCGAGGACATGAGCGAGCTGCTGACGCATACGGTGGTGGCGGACGCGACGGATGAGGAAGTGCTTAAATCGCTCGGCATCCGCAACTTCGACTGCGGGATCGTTGCGATCGGGAACGACATTCAGATGAGCATCCTCTCCGCCATCCTGTTGAAAGAGCTGGGTGTCGCGATGGTCGTTGCCAAGGCGATATCGGTGCTGCACGGCCGGGCGCTGGAGAAGCTTGGCGTGGACCGGGTCATCTTTCCCGAGCGGGATATGGGGATCCGGGTAGCGCACCAGCTCGTGACGCCGAACCTGCTTGATTATATCGAATTATCCAAGGATTATCTGATTGTGGAGATGACGGTCACGGACTGCATGGACGGAAAAACGCTGAGCGAGCTTAATACGAGGGTCCGGTACGGCGTCAGCGTGGTGGCGCTGAATAAACAGTCCGGCATTATCGTAGCTCCGACGGCCATGGACGTCGTGAACTCCGGCGACATTATGGTTGTGATCGGCTCCAATGACAATGTGGACCGCTTTGAGTCCGAAGTCGTGAATATGCTCGAAAAATAAATATAGTAGAAAAAAACTGACGATTGCGAAATATCGTCAGTTTTTTTTCGATTTATCTTCCTCCAGCTTGCGGAACAGGATCTCCGTTTCTTCGATCCAGCGGCTGGCCGCCTTGCTCAGCTCCGAGGCTTGACCGTAGATCAGCGAAGTCGTTCGCCGGGTTTCGATGAGTGCCGGAATATGAATGTCGACGAGCCCGTTATCGGACAGCAGCTGCGGCCTCAGATAGGATTTGGGCAGCAGTGCGGCCGCCTTGCAGGTCGGGATCAGCCTGACGATCGCTTCGAAGGAGTCGATCTCCATCCGGATATCGGGCATGATGCCCCAGCGGTGAAACAGATCGTCCGTCAGCTTGCGGTACCAGGTTCCGGTCGAAAATATGATCATCGGCAAGCCTTGAAGCTGTTCGATGCCCACATCCTCGATTTCCGCCAGCGGATGTGAAGACGGGATGACAAGCTCCAGGTGGTCATCGAACAGCGGGATGCAGTTCAAGCCCGGCTGGTTGATGGATGAAGCAACAATGCCGACATCCACCCGTTTATCCCTTACATAAGACACGATTTCGTGGGTCTTGCCGGTGATGAGCTTGATTTCGGCTGACGGATGACGTTCCATGAAGGCATTGACCAGCGGGGGCAGGGTGGTCTGCAGCGTGGTCAGACTGGCGCCCAGGTTAATCGAGATTTGGTCCCCTTCCCGGTAATGGGCCAAGGTCTGCAAGAATTTGATCTGCTGCTGGCGCTGCTCCAGGGCGAAGGTATACACAATCTGCCCGATGGAGGTAAGCTCCAGCCTTTTGCCGCGGCGGTTGAACAGCTGCAGTCCGAGCTGGTCCTCCAGTTTGGCTATTTTTCGGGACAGGGCCGGCTGTGACAGGTTGAGCAGCTTGGAGGCTTGATTGATGCTGGATTGCTCCACGACGACGGCGAACACGTCCAGTTCTTCGAACATGGAAATCCTCCTATTAAAATAGACATGCGTGCAAAACGTTGCTTATGCGTATAGATTATAACGATTAATAATTATATTGCAATTCCATTATAAGAAAAAAAGGAGTAACATGAAACATGACACAAGTTGTTCACACGATTGCTGAAATAGGCAACTTTTTGTCGTTGCAAGGCTTTTTGAACAACCTCTTTTAGGGCAGGGGAAGTGTAATTGTTCTGAAAATAGGAAAGATTGAAAATGAAAACGCTGTACATTGGAAAGGGGAACGTCAACTGATGAAAGGGTATTATTCCAGAAAGCTGCATTCTTTGCTCGGTGTCATACCGCTTGGGGCATTTTTGCTCAGCCATATGATTTCCAACTTTAAGGCTTTCGAGGGTGGAAAGGAAGGCTTCGCGAGCGCGGTGCATTTTTTGAACAGCATGCCGCTGATTTTTTTCCTGGAGCTGTTCCTGATCTGGCTGCCATTGCTATATCACGGCGTCTACGGGTTATACATCGCTTACCAGGCGAATAACAACGTGGGCAACTACAACTATGAACGGAACATCCGCTTCACCATCCAACGGATCACCGGCGTTATTACGTTCGTTTTTGTCATCTGGCATATGTACGATACGCGCTTCCAAATCATGATCGGCAAAATCACGCATGACGATTTGGGCGCCACGATGCACGGCATCATGAACAATCCGGTTCTGTTTATTCTGTACGTCATCGGCGTTGTTTCCGCTACCTTCCACTTCGCTAACGGCCTGTGGGCGTTCCTCGTCAGCTGGGGCATCACCGTCGGTCCGCGCGCGCAGAAGGTATCCACTTACATCTGCATGGGCTTGTTCGTATTGATGAGCGTGCTGTTCGTTCTTGCCATGACAGCATTCCGCGGTTCCGAATTCCAGGCGGCGACGGCAGCGATCGATGTAGTTAAGACAGTCTTAAGTTAAAGGGGAGTGAACGAAAAATGGCATCTAATATTATCGTAGTGGGCGGCGGCCTCGCCGGGCTGATGGCAACCATCAAAGCGGCGGAAGCAGGCGCTCACGTTCATCTATTCTCGCTTGTACCCGTTAAACGCTCTCACTCCGTGTGCGCGCAAGGCGGCATCAATGGAGCCGTAAATACGAAAGGTGAAGGTGACTCTCCTTGGGAACACTTTGACGATACCGTTTACGGCGGCGACTTCCTTGCGAATCAGCCTCCGGTCAAAGCGATGTGCGAGGCGGCGCCGGGCATCATCCACTTGATGGACCGCATGGGCGTTATGTTTAACCGCACGCCGGAAGGCCTGCTCGATTTCCGCCGCTTCGGCGGAACGAAGCGCCACCGTACCGCGTTTGCCGGCGCGACCACCGGCCAGCAGCTGCTGTACGCGCTTGACGAGCAGGTTCGCCGCTGGGAAACCGCGGGTCTTGTGACCAAATACGAGAACTGGGAGTTCCTGAATGCGGTCATCGACGACGAAGGCGTATGCCGCGGTATTGCCGCCCAGGATCTGCGCTCGATGGAGATCAAGTCGTTCAAGGCTGAAGCCGTCATTCTCGCCAGCGGCGGTCCCGGCATTATTTTCGGAAAAACAACCAACTCGGTGATCAATACGGGAACAGCGGCTAGTGCCGTGTATCAGCAAGGCGTTCATTATGCGAACGGCGAGTTCATCCAGATTCACCCGACGGCCATTCCGGGCGACGACAAGCTCCGCTTGATGTCCGAGTCGGCACGCGGCGAAGGCGGACGGATTTGGACCTATAAAGACGGCAAGCCTTGGTATTTCCTCGAAGAGAAATACCCTGCTTACGGAAACCTGGTGCCGCGCGATATCGCTACGCGCGAAATCTTCTCCGTCTGCGTTGATATGGGACTCGGCATCAACGGCGAGAACATGGTTTACCTGGACCTCTCCCATAAGGATCCGAAAGAGCTGGACGTCAAGCTCGGCGGCATCATCGAAATCTATGAGAAATTCATGGGCGACGATCCGCGCAAAATCCCGATGAAAATCTTCCCGGCAGTCCATTACTCCATGGGCGGCATGTGGGTCGATTACAACCAAATGACCAACATTCCTGGGCTGTTCGCAGCCGGCGAATGCGAGTATCAATATCACGGCGCGAACCGTCTGGGAGCCAACTCCCTGGTATCCGCCATTTACGGCGGCATGGTGGCCGGACCGAAAGCGATCGAATACGTCAAAGGACTGAAGAAATCCGCAGAGGATGTATCCTCCACGGTATTTGACCGCGCAGCGAAAGAGCAAACCACCAAGTACGAAGGCCTGCTCAAGATGGAAGGAACCGAGAATGCTTACGTGATCCATAAAGAGCTCGGTGAATGGATGACCAACAACATGACGGTTGTTCGTTACAATGACAAGCTTGAAGCAACCATCGGCAAAATCAAGGAATTGAAGCAGCGTTACCGCAATATCAATATGACGGATACCTCCCGCTGGAACAACCAGGGCGTGGCGTTCACGCGTCAGCTGTGGAACATGCTGGAGCTGTCCGAGGCCATGACGCTGGGTGCGCTTCTCCGGAACGAAAGCAGGGGCGCTCACTACAAGCCGGAATTCCCGGATCGTAACGATGAAGACTTCCTCAAGACAACCAAAGCAACCTGGACGCCGGATGGACCACAGATTTCATATGAAGAAGTGGATGTTTCCTTAATCCCGCCGCGGATTCGCGACTATTCGAAAGACAAGTAAGAAGGAAGGGGGATTTACGATGTCTCAAACGGCAGCTGCCTCAAAGAGCGTTAAATTTATCATTACACGTCAGGACAATCCGGAGACGAATTCCTATACCGAGGAATTCGAAATTCCGTACCGTCCCGGCATGAACGTCATTAGTGCGCTGATGGAAATTCAGCGCAATCCCAAAAATGCGCAGGGCCAAACCACCGCCCCCGTATGCTGGGACTCCAACTGCCTGGAAGAAGTGTGCGGAGCTTGCTCCATGGTCATCAACGGGAAGCCGCGCCAAGCATGCGCGGCCTTGATCGATAAGCTGGAGCAGCCGATTCGGATTCAGCCGATGAAGACGTTCCCGGTCGTGAGAGACTTGGTGATCGACCGCAGCCGCATGTTCACGGCCCTCAAGCGCGTGAAAGCGTGGATTCCGATCGACGGCACCTATGACCTTGGTCCCGGCCCCAAAATGGCGGAGAAGAAGCGTCAGTGGGCTTACGAGCTGTCCAAATGCATGACCTGCGGCGTATGCCTGGAGGCTTGCCCGAACGTCAACGAAAAAACGGACTTTATCGGACCGGCCGCGATCTCCCAGGTTCGCTTGTTCAATGCTCACCCGACAGGCGAGATGAACAAGGAGGAGCGTTTGGAAGCGCTGATGCAGGACGGAGGCATCGAGGGCTGCGGCAACTCGCAGAACTGCGTGCGTTCTTGTCCGAAGGGCATTCCGCTGACAACGTCCATTGCGGAAATGAACAAGGATACGACCAAACACCTGTTTAAGCGCTGGCTTGGCGTTTAATCGGTTAACTTCAATACCAAGGCGTCTGACCGGGGCATGGGCTTCGGTACAGGCGCTTTTTGTTGTGTGCTATAATTTATGTGTTTTTTTTATAGGATAGGAAATCTTCGAATTGAATCTGAGGTGAGTCACTTGATCATAGAAAGACCGATTACGATAAAGGATATTAGCGATGATTTGGCCGCTTTGGGCGTCCGGAAGGGCATGACCTTGCTCGTCCATTCTTCGCTCAAGAGTGTGGGCGGGTGGATCGTCGGCGGTCCGGAGGCCGTCATACTGGCACTCGAAGACGTGCTGGGGGAAGAAGGGACGCTGGTGATGCCGACCCAATCCGCGAACTTAACCGATCCAAAGACATGGGGAAATCCGCCGGCCGATCCAAAATGGTGGAATCTGATTCGCGAGGGCATGCCGCCCTATGATCCGGATCTGACGGTCACTTCGGGGATGGGGATCATTCCGGAAGTGTTCCGTAAACAAGAAGGGGTTATCCGAAGCGCTCATCCGCATGTGTCGTTTGCGGCACGCGGCAGGGAGGCCAGGGCCCTAATGCAATCCCATCCGCTGGACCATAGCTTAGGCGAAGCTTCTCCGCTGGCACGCTTGTATGAGGCGGGCGCGTACGTGCTTATTCTGGGCAGTGGTTATGGCAACAATACGTCGTTCCACCTCAGCGAATACCGCGCGAATTGGAAGGGCAAGGAGGCGGTCACCGCCCACGCGCCAGTCCGCAGGGTGCAGGGAGTGACAGTGTGGGAGGCGTTTCAGGATATCAACTATCATTCGGACGACTTCGAGGCATTGGGGGCTTCGTTCGAAGCGCAGTGCCCCGATGCGTATATCCATGGACGCGTAGGAAAGGCCGACTGCATATTGGCTGAACAGCGGGCCATGGTGGATTATGCCGTGTCGTGGATGGAGAAGAACCGTTAAATGTTAGCGGCGCATCGCACAAGCTTTCGGAATTACCGCAGGCGTGTGTTGGAGCCGACGCAGCGCAAGATATCCAGACTTCGACCAGGACTAAAGTCAGCTCTTGCCAGCTGCCAAGCTGCCAATGACCTCCAGGTGCAGAGGTGCCGTTTCGAGGGTAATAGGACGTAATGGCACGGCCTGCAGGTTGCGGGCCTCAAGGAGGGACTAGAGATGTCTTGGTGGATGTGGCTGCTCAATTTGGCGGGCTTGCTGTCGTTGATCTATCTGTTTTACAGCATGGACAAGAAGTGGTCCAGCAGGCCTTTGCTGTTGGCGCCGCTGCTCATTTATGTCCTGATATCGGTCGAGGATTTGCTCGGCTGGATTGATCTCATGCATGTCGTACCCGGCGAAGGTGGCATGCGGGCCTTGATCCTGCTGTTTTCATTATGTTCCGTTATTTTCTATGTGCTGTATATCTTCGATAAGATTGCAGACTCTGTCCATCAGCATGTCGATATGAAAACGACCCTGGTTCGGATCAGCATGGCGGCGGGGATGTGCATTCTATTTTTCACGGTGGTGTATATGTCGATTTATAAGCTGTTCGGAGGCGTTTCCTTCGAAGGCGAGAACCTCGGTCAGGATTTGCTGAGCCAGTTCATTACCTTCCTGTATTTCAGCATGGCGACGTTTGTCACGGTCGGGTATGGCGATGTAGCCCCTGTCGATAATACGTCCCGGCTTGTCGTGGTGCTGGAGATTGCTTTCAGCTTCGTTACCGTTGCTTATGCGCTGTCCATGCTGGGGACGCTGCGCCGGATCTTTAAGCCCGGCGACGACGGACTGGAGACGGAAGGCGGCGAAGTGAAGACAAAGGGCAATATGCCGCATCGCAGAAAACATTCATCCAAGTGAAACAGGCGCGCCGACAACGGTGCGCCTTTATTAGTTATAGCTAACGGGGCAGGAAAGCGAAGGCTGGATGAAAGCTAAGGCTTCATCAGCTTTTTTAAAATGCCCAGCCCGTTCTTGGAAGGATAACGGAATTTAAAATCAAACCGGTTGGTTTGCTTAAGCACGCTTTTTCTATGGGAGAACGAATGGAAGCTGTATTCCCCGTGATACGAGCCGATCCCGCTCTCCCCGACGCCTCCGAACGGAAGGAAGGGGGTTGCCAGGTGCATCAGCGTGTCGTTGACGCAACCCCCGCCAAAAGAAACCGAGGAGAGCACGTAATCCTGTACATCTTCATTCTCGGTAAACAGGTAAAGCGCGAGCGGTTTGGGACGGGCTTGAATCGCTTGGACCGCCTCGTGCAGATCCTCATAAGTCAGGATCGGACACAGCGGGCCGAAGATTTCTTCCTCCATGATCGGCATATCCCAGGTGATATCGTCCAGCACGGCGGGCTCGATGAGCAATTTATCCCGCGACGTGCCCCCGCCGTGGCGGAGGGTTCCGTTGTCCAGAAAGTTGGAAAGCCGGTCAAAATGCTTCTCCGAAACGATGCGCCCATAATCGGGATTGGTTAACGGGTTCTCGCCGTAGAATGAAGTGATGGCATCTTTCAGGTGCGCGATGAACTTCTCTTTCACCTTGCTGTGCACGAGCACATAATCGGGAGCGACGCACGTCTGGCCTGCATTCGTAAACTTGCCGAATGCGATACGCGAAGCCGCCAGGGCAAGGGGCGCATCCTCGTGGACGATGCAAGGGCTCTTGCCCCCCAGCTCCAGCGTTACCGGTGTCAGCTGCTTGGCGGCGGCTTCCATGACGATTTTGCCGACGTGGGTGCTGCCGGTAAAAAAGACATAATCCAAAGGCTGCTCCAGCAGGCTCGTGCTAACCTCGGGTCCTCCCTCTACAGAAACCACGTATTCCGGCTCAAACGTCTCTTCCATGATGGCCGTAAGGAGTGCGGATACATTAGGCGTCAGTTCGGATGGCTTCACAATGGCCGTGTTTCCGGCGGCCAAGGCTCCGATCAGCGGAGAGATGGCCAGCTGCCAAGGATAATTCCAGGGAGCGATAATCAGAACCGTCCCATAGGGCTCAGGATAGACCATTCCCTTGCTGCCCACATGCGTGAGCGCGGTTTTGACGCGCTGCGGCTTGGCCCAGCGCTTCAAATTCTTTATGATAAAGGAGAGCTCTTTGTAGACGATTCCGATCTCGGTCGTGAAGGCTTCCTGTTCACTCTTGTTCAGGTCCCTGCGCAGCGCCTCCATGATATCGTTCTCTCTGGCAATCAGGATTTGGCGCAGCTTGGTCAGCTGCTGGAGACGGAAATCCACTTCCTTGGTGATGTCTTTATGAAAAAAATGCCGCTGTGCCGAAACTATGGCT
The DNA here is from genome assembly GCF_000024685.1 of Paenibacillus sp. Y412MC10. Classification (NCBI taxonomy): domain Bacteria; kingdom Bacillati; phylum Bacillota; class Bacilli; order Caryophanales; family Paenibacillaceae; genus Paenibacillus; species Paenibacillus sp. Y412MC10. Next base: position 6,104,564 of record NC_013406.1, on the reverse strand, counting down.
GCGATCGAATCGTTAACAGTCATACATAAACCCCTTTCTCTTGTTATTTCATGTATATGAATAAACATAAGAGCGTTAATACTTGAATTCTTTCATTATTATATAGGAGGATGTCCCCCTATGAGAAATCTATCCTCGGAGATGCCCCAGGGTACAGCCGGCGGCGAGGCGAAGCGAGAACTTAAACAGAAGAGGATGTCGCGCCGCCGATTTCTGAAGATCGGCGTTTCCGTCTTGGCCGCAGCTGGCCTTGCGGGCGGTGCTTATGCGTCGTTATGGGAGCCTCGTCAATTGGATATTACGAGACACACGCTAACGTTTCCTTCGCTGCCCAAGGCTTTTGATGGCATGAAGATCGTCCAGTTTAGCGATTTGCACCTGGGCTTTCATGCAGGGGCGGACAACGCGGCTCGTGTGGTGCAAGCCATTCATCATGAAAAACCGGATATGATCTGTTTTACGGGAGATATGGTGGACGGCAATGCGGAAGATATGAGGGCTGCCATTCAACCGCTCGCTCAGCTGAAAGCCCCGTTAGGCTTATTCTCTATATTAGGCAACCATGATTACGGGGACGTGAAGAAGCTGATTGCTCTGGAGGAGGAGGCCGGGTTTCAGGTGCTGCGCAACGACGCCGTGAAGCTTAGGCGGGAGGGTGCCGTCTTCGCCGTTGCGGGCTTGGACGATGGCATCTGGGGAACGCCGGATCCGGAAGCTGCCATTCGGGATCTGCCTGAAGGCATGTTCAAGCTGCTGCTGATGCACGAGCCGGATTATGCAGATACTGTGGCAGTCTATCCCTTTCATCTTCAGCTATCCGGACACAGCCACGGAGGACAGATCCGCCTGCCTTGGATGGGCGAGGTGATCACGCCGCCTGGAGCCAAACGTTACGTGCAGGGCCTGTACACCGTGGGTTCCCAAGGCATGCAGCTCTATGTAAACAGGGGAATCGGCACGACGCATCTGCCTTTTCGTTTCCTATGCAAGCCGGAGCTTACCGTGCTTACGCTGCGGTCCATGGTTTAAGCGAAAGCGGGATATGTAATCTGATATGTAATCTGAAAATTTCAAGTTGAAAGGATCACTAGGAATTTGTTACACAATTGAAATATACCTGTTATCAAACTCTAACAGCCGCGGGTTAAACTTATCACATGACCCCCTTTTGAGAATATATATTATGTTTCGGACCCGGTAACGGGTCCACTTTTTTTGCCCATTTTGCCGCCAATACCCATGTAAATGCAAAAAAACAGAAGGAGTACCCCGTTAAAGAGGTACGGGCACCTTCTGTTTTTGTTCGAAATAGACCCATTCCGTGTATCCGATTTCCTTAAGCACCTTGGCCACTTCGTCAAATTCATCTCCGACCCGGGACGGTTTGTGGGCATCGGAGCCGAAGGTGACCTCGACGCCATGATGGTGCGCTACTTCCAATATGGCGTTCGACGGATACCAGCCGCCGCACAGCTTGGTTTTGCCGGACGTATTGATTTCGATGGCAAGGCCCGATTCCGCAATGACTTTCAGTGTTTCCTCAATCGCTTCATCGGCTTTGATCTCGGAGAATAGCGGATAATTGCCCTTCATAGCATCCATATGGGCAATGATCTGGAACATTCCACTTCGGGCGGATTGGCGGATCAGATTGAAGTATTCCTCTTTATCCGCAACCTGCTGCTGAGGCGTCAGCTTCTTCCAGCGGTTCTTGTTGAAGATGCTGACATCCCTGACGTGATGGATGGAGCCGATGATGTAGTCAAAAGGATAGGCCGATAACGCCTGCTGGTAAACCTGGGCATGGTTCGGGAAATAATCGGATTCGATGCCCAGCAGGACCTTGATTTTCCCCTCATATTCCCGCTTTAAGTCCAGAACCTCTTGCACGTAGGCCGCAAAGTCCGCTTTCCCCATGGAGATGGCCGGGAAGGGCTGTTCTTCCGGGCTTCCAAAGTATGGCGTATGGTCGGAGATCCCGATGACCTTTAAATCTGCTGCGATCGCAGCCTCGATGTAATCCCGGATATTGCCGTCGGCGTGGCCGCAGCGAAAGTGATGGGTATGCAGATCGAATTTCATATTGACCTCCTTCATGTCGCTTGATTGGTTATGGTTCTATGGGACGGTCGGCATTATTCACTGCTGATGAATTGGGTCTCGGGCATGCCCTTCAGATCACTAAGGAATTGGCGCATGGCCGAGCTGACATAACGCCCGCTCTTATAGATTACGCCGACAGGGTGGCTGACTTCAAGCTCGCTTAGGGGAACGATCTGCAGGGTGCCGTTGCGCAGCTCCGTCGCGACGGACTGCTTCGAAATAATCGCTGCGCCCAGATTGATCTCGACCATCCGCTTGATTTCTTCGCTGCTGGACAGTTCCATGACTACCTGAGGATCGACGCCGTGCTTCTTCATGACTTCATCGGCGAAGCGGCGGCCGACGGTGTCGCGCGTTAGCAAAATAAGGGGGGTTCCGGCCAGCACATCCATGTTGGCCGTGGAAAGCTTGGCCAGCGGATGCTGGGGTGATACGACCAGCTCAAAGGTATCGTAATACAGAACGGATGTGCTTAAGTTGGGATTGCGCTCGATCAGATAGCCGATTCCGATGTCGATGAGCCCGTTCTCCACGCTGTGGTAGATTTGGGAAGAGGCCATGGATTGAATGGTTGTTTTTATGTGAGGGAATTGATCCTGGAAGTAGGAAAGTACCCGCGGCAGGATCTGAATCGCTATGGAAGTGGTTGTGCCCAGCTGGATATGACCCTGGGGGGTTTGATCAAGGTCGGACAGCCGCTGCTTCAACTCATCCACGATGCCGAGGATCTGCTCGGCATGATCCACGAAGACCTGGCCCCGGTCCGTTAACGTCACGGGTTGGCTCCGGTCCACCAGCACCGTCTTAAATTCTTCTTCCAGGCTCTTGATCTGGGCGGATACCGCCGGTTGTGTCAGATTAAGAAGCTCTCCCGCTTTGCGAAAGCTCATCGTTTTGGAGATGGTAATAAGCGTTTCCAATTGGCTGATGTTCATAGCCTTCCTCCTTCTTGATATATTCTTCCGCTCATCTATCGCGTGCAACCTGTATGTTATAAATTATAGGTTATTCTCCCCGGTGGAGCAACGAAGGGAGCAAACCGGATGGTTTTCGGCCGAAAAAGATGAAAAACATTTTTATTTTCATTTTAATTATTATTAAAAGATGGGGAAACCATCCGATAATAGTAAAGTAGACATAGAAAAAAGGTGAGACCTAAGGCCCGTTTAAGCGAAAGGAATATCTTCGTACTAAAGCGTTTCAAGCGATAGCTGACATTGTAAGACAGTGGTCGGAATGAGTGCTGTCGCTATTTTGTGATGATTTATTACAAGGTATCCATTATAATGTTTAAATATATAGGTGGGACTTTGGGACCCTGACCAACAACCCAGTGAAAGGGGCGTAATGAGGAATGAAAGCGGAAGTCATCAATCCTTTTTTAGAGTCCGCACGACACGTTATCGAACAAGTCATACAGGTTTCACCCTCCACGGGGAATCTTGGGGTCAAAGAGATCGGATATATGGAGAATCATATCTGGATCCAAATCGGCATGACAGGCCAAATGAACGGTGACATCGTATTTGGAATTCAGGAGCAGGTAGCGCTGCAGATGGTATCGGTGATGATGGGCGGCTATGTCATTACCGAAATGGATGAGATGGGGCAAAGCGCGATTTCAGAGCTCGGCAACATGATCAGCGGCAATGCCAGCACCATTTTATCGAACCAGGGCGTCAGCGTGGATATCACACCTCCCAAGGTAATGAAGTCGGATAGCACCTCTAGTCTTATTCAGAAGAAGGCGCTATGTATTCCGCTTCGAATGGAAGGAATCGGAGAGCTGGATATTCAAGTCATGATTTCATAAAATAGGAGTAATGAACCCAATTCCGTGCGTAAAGCTGCTCTATGGATATTTTAGAATGGAGGGCTGCGCCGGTGAGGAAAGGGATAATGAAATCATGCTGAATCATAAAGTTGTAGTTGTTACGGGAGCATCCAGCGGAATCGGTGCCTTGATCGCGGAGAAGCTCTCCGCTCAGGGGGCTTACGTTGTTCTGTGCGCCCGTTCGGCCGATCGTCTGCAGGAGGTAGGTGCGCGTTTATCCGGTCCCCACGAGCTGGCAACCATGGATGTTCAGAACTCTGATCAGGTATCGTCTGTCATGGAGGCCGTATTTCATCGGCACGGCAGAATCGATGTGCTGATTAACAACGCCGGATACGGCAAGTTTGAAAGTATTATGGACATGCCACAGGAAGAGTTTCAGGATATGATGGACGTCAACTATATGGGCATTGTACGCTGTACGCAAGCGGTGCTGCCGGGCATGCTGAAGCAAGGGGACGGTCAAATCGTCAACATTGCATCCATGGCGGGGAAGATCGGAACGGCCAAATCCACGGCTTATTCGGCTACCAAGCATGCCGTGCTAGGGTTCAGCAATTCACTCCGCCAGGAGCTGCGGAACACGGGCATAACCGTATCGACCGTAAACCCCGGGCCGATCGATACGCCGTTCTTTTCCTTGGCCGATCCGACCGGCGGGTATGTCAAGAATGTAAGCTGGTTCATGATGAAGGCGGATTATGTTGCGGATCAGGTAGTAAAGCTGGTTCATAAACGCAAGGAAGAACTGAATCTTCCGAGACTGGCCTCCTTTGGCATAAGGCTGTATCAGCTGTTTCCGCGGTTTGCAGACCGTGTGTCTTACAAATGGATGAATAAGAAATGAGGACTATGCGCGCTACAAAGCTTCCGTTTCAGCTATAAGGTCCTGAAGCAGCGCAGTGGCTTGTTTTGTTTTTTCTGTATCCGATGAGAGCAGCGTGATCACTTGGTCCAGGCGTTCCTTGTAATTCGCCGGTTTGCGGGAGAAGGTCTCGATCATGGCCACCGCACGCTTCTCATTGATACAGTACATTTCATTTTTGGCAAAGAGCACTTGGTTCAAGCACGAAATGGAGCGGAAGCAGTGACCTGTAACATACGTGATGTCATCGCTGGAAGCCGTTTTATTCGCCAACATCAAAGAGAAAGATGCCTCGAAAGTGAAATAGCCGATCATCGCATCCTGCAGAGGCTTCGGATAGGGAGACGTTTTGGCTTTCAGAGTCTGTATGCGGTTATCCGAGTCCCATAATATGCGGCAGATCGCAATTTCCCCCATGTACATTACATTCAGATAGGCATGCGGATGTCCGGTTTGGTAATGCGCGGACACCTTTCCTGCCGAACAGTCGTCGATGATGCTAGACACGCGGTGCACATCCCGGAATAAGAAATCCACATGATACCCCTCGATCACTAACCATCCGCCCCCGTTAACCCAGGCTCCCCATTCGCCCAATGAAGTGATAATCCCGTCCCGATGCTCATCATCTAATTTCTTCGCGATTTTGGCGATGTCCTCCACCTTGAAACCTTGGGCTTCATCATAATAAATGCCGATATCGATATCGGAATCCGGTCTGGCGGTTCCTTTGGCCCTGGATCCCCCGAGAACGACTCCTGTAACGCCGGGTACCCCGCGAAGCTCTTCCGTTATCCGCTCAATTAAGTGATCCACTTGTGAAGTCATGCATATTCTCTCCTTCATTTCTCCCAACTGGGATTGAGTTGTCCTTATGTATACCTTAATCTCATGGATTCAATTTTCTCCCGGGTCCATTGAACCGCTTCGGCTGGCGAGGTGATGACTGCCTCCTCTCCGAGACGCCACACATAGTCCGCATAAAAGTTGACGTCGGTTGCCGGTATTTCAAGCCGAACGACGCCGCTGCCGTCCGTGTTCCGATGGATATGGGGACCGAGCCGTGTATCCGTCTCAAGCAGCCAGACCCCTTTGGAAGTTAATTCTACCTCAAAAAACTTCATCTCGACATCCCCGATCCCGGGCATGTCCTGCAGCGTTTGGCTCGCGATATCTTCACGGATCGATAAGGATTCATTGGGGCTGGCCGCCGTCATCCGGTCTACCCTGAATTGCCTGATGTCCTCTTGCGTAAAACAGTAGGCGGGACAATACCAGTACCCCGAGCTTGCATACAGCCCGATCGGCTGAATATGCCGCTGGCTGCTTCCGGCGGAAGAACGATAGGAGATCGTGACCGCTTGCCGGACCATGACGGCTTGCATTAACGTTTGTAAAATATCGGCCGACATCGGCCGGAACGGGCTGTGAATCATGACGCGATCCTTAAGACGTTCGATTTGCTCCTTAATATCTGCCGGCAAGTAATGATAGAACTTATGGAGCGCCGTGGCGGCTCCCTCACCGAAGGGCAGCGTACTGAAGTAGCTCAGGGATTGGCAGGCAAAAAAGACGGCAATCGCTTCGCTTTCCGTGAAACTGATCGGTGGCAGCATCCGTTCCTGCAGCAATCTGTAGCCGCCGCCTCGTCCTTGCACAGAGTAAATGGGGACGCCGAGCCCGCTCAGCTCATCCAGATCTCTTGATATCGTTCGAACGGAGAGTCCGAATTCGTCGGCCAGCTCTCTTACGGTAAACGACTTTTTTGCATTGATCATCATCATTAATTGAATCAGGCGCTGCGATTTCTGCATTACGAACCCCCAGTCTCTTGATTATTTATTTTATCTTATTCTCTAAATAAGACAACATTTGTCTTATTTAACGGATATGATGTTCTCAAGCAGCAAGGGTTCCATTGAATCCTTGGAACAGAGGTACATTATGAAAGGGGAATATGCATGACTAAACAACAAAAAATGATGCAGGAAGAACTGGGGTTTGTTTTTTTACATGGGGCCGGAATGAACGGAGGCGTGTGGGATATCGTTGCGGAAGGACTGGGCTATCCGTGTTTGAAGGTTGATTACCCGTCGCGGGAAGAGGCTGCAGGGATGCCCGGGCATCATTTGACGCTGGAGGATTATGTAACCCATATGGCGGAGCAGGTGAGAAGATGGGATACGGACAAGTTCGTCCTTGTGGCGCATTCCCTGGGCGGGGTGTTGGCCATGGAGCTGGCTGCCAGGTTATCCGAACGGGTAGCCGGATTCGTTGCCATCGGTGCCGCCATACCTAAGAGCGGCGGTTCGTTTGTTTCGGCGCTTCCGTTTCCCCAGAGGATCATCATGCCGGTTTTATTAAAAATGGCCGGAACGAAGCCGCCTGAATCCGTGATCCGCAAGGGGCTGTGCAGCGATTTGCCGGAGGAGCAGGCCTCCCGCATCGCAGCAGAGTTCATCCCGGAATCCCGTAGGGTCTATACGGATCGCGTTCAAGCATCCGCACCCCAAGTGCCTAAGCTTTACGTGAAGCTCACCCAAGACAAGGAGTTCGGAGAATCCTTGCAAGAGCGCATGGCAGCCAATCTGTCGGCGGACAGGGTGGAGAGCCTCAGCACCGGCCATCTGCCGATGCTGAGCGATCCCCTTGGTGTCCGGCGGATTCTGGAAGGCTTCGTTGGCCAAGTGAAAACAAGCCGTGAATCAGCTATCTCATCATAATCTGATCCCGTCTCGGGCCGACGGAGATCGTCTTGACGGGTACGCCAATGGACGATTCAATAAACTGCACGTATCGCTGCGCGGCTTCCGGGAGCTCGTCGAAGGAGCGGATGTGCGACAGGTCGCATTTCCAGCCCTTCAGCGTTCGCAGGACAGGCTTTGCGGAATGCAGATCGGCCGTTACCGGAAAATGGTCAATGATGCTTCCATCCTCTAATTCATAGCCGACGCATACCGGAATGTCATCCAGATACCCCAGTACGTCAAGGTTGGTGAGAACGGCTTCGGTAGCTCCCTGAATCATGCAGCCGTAACGGGTGGCTACCGTATCAAACCATCCCATTCGTCTTGGCCGGCCGGTCGTAACTCCGTATTCGCCTGCATCGCCGCCAAGGCGGCGGAGTTCATCCGCCTCATCCCCATGCAGTTCGGTCACGAAGGGGCCTGCGCCGACGCAGCTTGAGTATGCTTTAACAACGGCAATGACTTGGCTGATAGCGTACGGCGGAAGTCCTGCCCCGACCGGTGCATAGCCTGCCATCGTGGAGGAGGAGGTGGAAAACGGGTAGATCCCGTGATCCGGGTCGCGCAGGGCTCCTAACTGGCCCTCCACAAGGATCGGATCGCCTTTCATATAAGCTTGCTGCAGCAGCGTGGTCGTATCCTGAATATACGGGGACAGGAACTGGAAGGGCTCCAATAGCTGCTTGACCATCTCATCAACGTTCAGCGGGTCCCTTCCGTAAAGATGCTGCAGCTGCACATTCTTGATGTCAAGCATCTGCTCGAGCCGTTCACGAAGCCGATCGGGGTGTAACAGATCAGCGACCTGAATGCCCAGCTTGGCATATTTATCCGCGTAGAAGGGCGCGATTCCGCGTTTCGTGGAACCGAATCCCCGGGCGCCGAGCCGTTCTTCCTCGAGTTCATCCAGCAGCCGATGAATGGGAAGCACGACCTGGGCGCGCTCGGATATAAACAGCTTCGGAGCGGGAACGTGTCTGGCTTCCAGTTCCTGAAGCTCCCCGATCAAAACCTCCATATCCAAAGCCGTTCCCGGACCGATGATATTCGTTACGTTTGGATAGAATACACCCGATGGCAGCATATGCAGCGAAAATTTCCCGTAATCGTTGATAATGGTATGCCCCGCGTTACTCCCTCCCTGAAATCGAACGACATACGACGATTGCGCCGCAAGAACATCCGTCATTTTACCTTTGCCTTCATCTCCCCAATTGGCTCCTACAATGGCTGTGACTGTCAAAACATGTTCGCCTCCTACGATCATTTTCTTGTACATGGCTCATTATATGAGCTGCTTGATTATAAATAAAATTGATATTTGTAATAGTAGACATTAGTTTCACTTATGTTATACGATTCTTTAGAGAAGAATACGGGTAACGGAGGGATTCGAAGATGAACTCTCGAATTTCGATCCAAGGTTCCTGTTATCATTTGATAAAATCGAGGTCATCATGATGGAAATCAATATGGAGTGGTATCGCGTCTTTTATTGGACTGCGCGGCTCGGCAGTTTATCGAGGGCAGCGGATCATCTGCATATCACCCAGCCAGCCGTCAGCCATACCGTTAAGCATTTGGAGGAAACGATCGGAGGTCCGCTATTCTTTCGGACCACCAAGGGAGTGAAACTCACGTCCGAGGGCGATGTGCTGTTTCGCTATATCGAGCAAGCCTTCGGTTTGATCGAAATCGGCGAGAAGGCGATCGCGGACATGCATAATTTGCACAGCGGCGAAATCAATATCGGGGCAAGCGATACGCTGTGCAAGTATTACCTGCTGCCGCATTTGGAGTATTTCCACGCCGCCTATCCGGATATTCGCATCCGCATCACCAACCGCACCACCCCGGAAACGCTGTCGCTTCTTAAGGAAGGGAAGATTGATTTCGGCATCGTCCATTTACCGGCTTCCGATAAACAAATCGACTTTCGCCCAAGCTCGCCGATCCATGATTGTTTAGTGGCTGGCAGGTCGTATGCGGAGCGGGCCGGATTACCGAACCCGTTGTCCCTTCACGATATCGGGAACTACCCGCTGCTTATGCTGGAGACTGGCGGAAGCACGAGGATGTACGTGGATCAATACGCCGAGCTCCAGGGCGTAAAGCTAAAACCGGAGTTCGAGCTTGGCAGCATCGAGCTGCTGGTACAGTTTGCCCGAAGCGGCTTCGGACTGGCTTTTGTCATTCGCGACTATGCCAAAGACGAAATGCAAACAGGCCAGCTGATCGAGGTGCCGCTCGATCCGCCGATTCCCGAGCGCAGCATCGGAATTGCAACGCTTCGAGGCATTCCGCTATCTGCAGCGGCCAAGTCGTTTCTCGCTCTACTGCCCTAGGCATGACCATCAAGCATAGCAGAAATAACCTGCATGAAACGCAGAGTAAGGCCATTTCTCATGTTTGATTTGGTGGCAACTCCTGTTTTGGCATATAATGAGAAAGAGTGAACAAGACTCGTTCGAAAAAACGCCTGCTGTACTTTCAATAAAGCAAACAAACTGCACGTAACGGAAGTTTCTCCAGCGATATCAGGCAGACGCGCTTTGGAATCATAGACTTCTGATATCTAAAAAAAGGATGGACTAACATATGACTGGAACTACATTTCATACATTAGGAATAGCGGAGGATTTGTCCTCCCGATTGGCGGAGTTCGGCATTGCCACGCCTTCTCCCGTTCAGGCTGAGGCGATTCCTCCCATACTCGAAGGCAAGGACGTGCTGGCGACTTCCCAGACGGGCACGGGAAAGACGCTTGCTTATTTGCTGCCCGTTCTTCAGGGCATCGATCCGGAGATCAAGGGAGCCCAGAAATTGATTCTCGCTCCGACGCAGGAGCTCGCCGTTCAGATCGTGAGAGAGAGCGAGCGCTACGGGGAAGCCCGCGGAATCGGCGTGCTCGGCCTGATCGGCGGTGCCGCGGCCAAGCGTCAGATTGAGAAGCTGCGGCTGCATCCGCAGCTGATCGTGGGAACGCCGGGACGCGTGCGGGAACTGATCGAAATCCGGAAGCTGAAAATGCACCAAGTGACCACGATCGTGGTTGACGAGGTGGACCAGGTGTTTAATCTAGGCGGCGCCGGCGATGTGGATCGCATCCTGCGCAGTGCCTTGCGCGACCGTCAATTGGTATTCTTATCCGCAACGGTGAGTCCGGAGACGGCCGAGCTCGTGAAGAAGGAGATGGATCAGCCCGTTGAAATCGGGATCGATCCGGAGCGTCGGACGCCGTCCGCGCTGGAGCATTATTATTTCGTCTCGGAAGAGCGCGACAAGCTGGACATGCTTCGCCGCGTGGTACGGCATTACAATCCCGACCGTGCGATCGTGTTCGTCAATGCCACCGAGGACTTGGCAGAGGTGGAGGCGAAGCTGAATTACCTTGGATTAAACGCAGCTGCCCTATACGGGGACGCCGACAAGATGACCCGGAGTCGGGTTTTGAACGCGTTTAGAGAAGGGCGCACCAAGCTTCTGGTGGCTAGCGATGTCGCCGCCCGGGGGCTCGATATTGAAGGGCTCGGCATGGTGATCAATTACGATCCGCCTATTGATGCCGAGCATTACACGCACCGCGCAGGCCGCACGGGACGCATGGGGCGGAGCGGCATGGCGATTACGCTTGTCACGGACCGTCAAACGTTCATCATGCGCAAGTTCAATCGCGAGCTGGGCATATCGATCGAAGAACGCGCCCTGTATGGCGGCAAGGTAAGAACCCCGCGTTCCGCTCCAACCGATCGGGGTCAAGGTCCCCGCGGGTCGGCTGCGGGGGCTGCCCGCAAAGACAAGCCTGCCCGAAAGCCCGCTTCCATCAGCGTCAATGGCAAGTCCGGAAACGGCAAGGCATCGGGCGAGCGTCAAAGTGAACGGGAGCGTGACCGCAAGAACAAGGGCGCTCCGAAATGGTTGAAGAACAAGCCTCCACGGGGCTAAAGCTGAGGCCTCCGCGAGCGTAGGGGCTTGCAGCGATGATGTTGTTTTTTGGGTCCGATTTATGCGGATTCGGTAAGGTCATCATCCGTGTGGATTGGACTCTTTTCAGAATAAGAGGTGATCGATAATGAGCGAACAGCCGGTATTGTCTGTTCAAGGATTAAGCGGCGGATATAGCATAAACCGACCGGTTCTGCATGACGTAACCTTTCAGGTGGAACCGGGGGAAATGGTAGGTTTGATCGGCCTGAACGGCGCGGGCAAGAGTACGACGATGAAGCATATCCTGGGTCTGATGAATCCGCAAAAGGGGATCATCCAGGTCCAGGGGAAGAGCCGCTCGGAGCATTCGGAAGCGTATCACAGCGCCTTGGCTTTCGTTCCCGAATCCCCGCTGCTGTATGAGGAAATGACGGTGCGCGAGCATTTGGAATTTACGGCTCGTTCCTACGGCGTGTCCCGCGAGGATTATGAGACGCGCTCGGCGCAGCTGTCGAAGATGTTCCGAATGGAAGAAAAGATGGACAGCCTGTCCACGCATTTGTCCAAGGGCATGCGCCAAAAAGTGATGATCATGTGCGCATTCGTCGCGAGACCGTCGCTGTACATCATCGACGAGCCCTTCCTTGGGCTTGATCCGCTCGGGATCCGCTCGCTGCTTGACTTTATGCTGGAATTGAAAGCATCCGGTGCTTCCGTATTGCTAAGCTCCCATATTCTCTCGACGATCGAGAATTATTGCGACCGGTTCATCGTGCTGCACCGCGGCAGCATCATTGCTCAGGGGACGCTGAAGGAAATCCAGGATCAAGCGGGAAGACCGGGCATGTCCCTGGAAGAGCTGTTCAATGTGCTGATTCAGGACGGTAAGGGCGAATGAATCTGCGTGAGCTGTATGTCAAACGACGCGGGCAGTTCTGGGGTGAAATCCTTCCCTATCTGGGTTATGTCATACAGAGCGGGGTCGCCGTCGTATTCCTGTTCCTGCTGATTGCATTCGCGGCATGGTATACCGCACTTCTGCAGCAAGTTCCGCCAGATCTGCCGATACGCTGGATCATGCTGATTTTCCTTGCGCCCCTCATGATCAACAGCAGCATTCGCACGTATCTGCGCACGGCGGATACGGTGTTCCTCATTCCGCAGGAATCCCGAATGAAGGAATATTTCCGCAAAGCATGGTTTAGCGGAGTCATATATAAAATCATCGGCTTGGGATTGGTCCTGCTCATTCTATGGCCTCTATACATACGCAGCGATGTTTCGCCAAAGACGCTGCTGGCTACGTTTGCTGTCCTGACCGTGTTCAAGCTGCTGTCCAGCTATGGCAGCTGGAAGGAGCAGCTTATGGTGTCACGGAACGCGGCAGCAGCCTATCGGGCACTCCGCTGGATCGTTCCGGCACTGAGCCTGGCTGCCTGGCTATGGCATCCAACGGGCCGTGCCCTCCTATTCATGGCGCTGCTCGGCCTCACGTATGTTGCCGCGTTATCCGTTCCCGTCAAACACTTGGTCGCCTGGGAGCGATTAATCGCCGTTGAGCAGCGGCAGGCAAGCCGGGTTATGATGGTGCTGAGCTGGTTCGTGAATGTGCCTCAGCGGGAGCAGCGCGTCCATGCGCGGAAATGGCTGTCCGGATGGGGGAAAGGATTGGCGTGGAAGAAGGAGAGCGCCTATCGCTTTCTTCTTATCAAGAGCCTGACACGCAGCGATATTCTGGGCATTCTGATCCGTGTCGGACTGCTTGGAGCCTTTATCGTATGGGCCACCCGGGATAGCCTGGTATCTGCGCTTGTATATCTGATCAGCCTGATGATTGTCGGGCTCCAATTGTCTGCGCTGCGCAAGCTGCATCCGGAATCGTTCTGGCTGCACGTCTATCCGCTTCCGGAAGGAACTCGCCGCGACAATGAAGGCAAGCTGATCTTCCAGGTACAGCTGTTCTGGGCCGTACTGCTGTGGCTTCCGCTCGTTCCGGGCATCCTTAGCGCGCCAGGGCGGATACTCGGTACGATGGCTGCAGGCATCGCGATTGTGTTCCTGTTCCGAAGCGCCGCTGCCCGAAAGAGCCGGCGCGAAGACGATGACGACGACGAATAGAATATAACGGGAAGAGGCCGGGACGTTAGCGTCCCGGCCTTCTATCGGTGGTTATCGTATGGGTTAGGGTTGGCTGCAGAAATCGCAGTGCGTCGTGTGGCGACCTGCGATTTCTAGTATAGCTGTTATCTGGTTGTCATTACACCCAGAAAGAACGAGTGATGATAACGAGCAGGATAAAGAGAACCAGGATTGCTCCGACTCCGTATCCACCGCCGTATCCGCCGTATCCACCGTGTCTTACTTCTTCAACTGCACCCATGTTCATTCCCCTTTCAGTTCGATGATTTATAGTACACGGTATTGTATGTAGCTATTGGTCTATGTGTATGGGCGAGCGTTTAGATATGGCAGAAGAAAAAATAAAGACCGGGGAGAATTCCCGGTCTTTATTTTACCTAAACGTTTATATATTCGGATGCATGGATCATCAAGCCTTCTGCAGATCCTGAATCCCTTTGTAGACCAGGTCGAACAGATCCTCCAAATACTCCTCGTCAATACAAGAGAAGGCGATCCGGAGATCATGCTCGCCGAGGGCGATGGTTCCTACGCCATACTCATGAATGAGATGGGAGCGGAGCTCCTCGGCGTTTACCGTGTTCAGCTTAAGGCACATGAAGTAGCCGGAGTTGAACGGATAGTACTCCCAAACATCGCCGTATTTGCCGCTGTCGAGGATGGACTTCACTTTGTTGGCTCGGCCCTTCATGATGACGAATTTCTCTTCCTTCTGCTCGTGGAATTCCGGCGATTTCAGCGCCTCCAGAACAAAGGTCTGCGAAGGGTGGGAGGCACTGGATATCGTTGCGCGGATAATGCCGAGCGTTTTCTGCTCCAGAGCGTCCAGCACGTCTTTATCTTCAGCCGCATACGTAATGAAGCCGACCCGGAATCCCCATACGAATTCTTCCTTCGTAGCACCGTCGACTTTCACGGGAAGCACGCGAGGATGAAGGCCCGCCAGGCGTCCGAAGAGCGATTCCTTCAGCGAATCTTCAAAGAACAAGCCGAAATACGCATCATCCGTTACGACGACAACGTTCATGCCGGCCTCGGCAGCTTCCTGAATCGCGGACACGATGGCCGCACCTTCCTCCGCGCCGGGCGTGTAACCCGTCGGGTTGTTCGGGAAGTTCAGCAGAACGACGGCTTTGCCTTTATCCTTCTGGCTCAGCAGAGCCTGACGAAGTCCGTCGGCGTTAAATTTCATATCGTCCGTGAAGAGAGGATAGGTTACATGAATGCCATGGCGGCGAATGCCGAAGGTCAGCTCGTAATTTTCCCAGTTTTTGTCGGGATAAATGACGGCATCCCCTTCATCCACGAACAAATCGGCTACGATGCTAAGTCCATGCGTCAGCGCATTCGTGACGATCGGATTGCTGAAGCTCTTGCCTTCAAGCGAAGGATTCTCCTGGATCATCTTGTTCCGCCATACGGAGCGAAGCTCCGGCTTGCCGGCCGGAGGGGCATACGGGTACAGATCCTTCGGCTGGTATGCCGAAAGTTTGTCTTGGATGACGCCCAGATGCATCGGGATTCCGCCCTCGGTTGCAATGCCGATCGTAGCGTTATATTTTTTCGCATGGCTCGTCGCTTCCGCGGATTGACTCAGGATGCCTTCCTTCGGGAAGTAGATTTCCCTGCCGAGTGTGGAGAGCATGTCGTACACATGCGGATTGCCAGCTTGCATTTTTCCATTCAATTGACCAACCAATGGGTTCATGAACTGATTCCTTCCTTCCGAATACTTTTGGTTAAGGTAAGAGCAGGTGACAAGTTGCCTTTACGTTTTCATTGCCTAACATTATACCACCTACCCCAGGAACCGTCACGGATAAATGTAATGCTTTAACGCGGTCCAGGGTGATACTTGCAAATCAGTCCTGCCGTCTCCTCGTCCCGATTCTTGCCGCGGCATTCCAGGCCTTCGATGACGGCTTGGAGCCGATCGGGCTTCAGGTTCTGGCCGAACTTGAACTTGGCGCTCATTCGCTGCGGAGTCAGCCGGATGACGGCTACCCCTTTCAGCCTGGAGATATAAGCCCGGTCGTTCGCGTCGATGGCGCGGTATCCGCCTTCAGGCTGCAGCTTTTGCATCAGCGCTTCCATCGCAAGCGCTTTTTCCTCCAGATCGTCTACGATCACGGCCTCGCCGATAGCGGTTACGCTTTTGAAATAGGCCGTGGCCGGGCATGCCATCTCGGGGTCGGAGAAATAGGAAGGGATGAGGGCATACTCATCCGCAATGGTGAAGCATACGGCGGGCGTCCGGCGGAGATGGTCCATTTTCTCACCCATCCGGCTGCCGTGAAAATAGAACGCTCCGTTGACATAGGCAAAATTCAAAGGCGTTACACGCGGGATTCCCTCTTCATCGGCTGTTCCAAGGAAACCAAAGCTCATCCCGCGAAGGAAGTCCTCGATCTCTTGGGGATCCTCCATCGCAAATTCGTCTCTTCTCATGGTTACATGCTCCCCCTATCATTTTGAATAACAGCATACGATGTTCATTGACAAGGAAAAAGCGCCAATTTAGAGTAATTTGTATAGTCCAATTTGATCGTAATCCCAAAATAGAGGAGACATCGTCATGGAGCTTGGATTGCCGTTCGAGACCTATGTGGAACAATATCGATATAAATATTTGGCTCTGTACCACGCGATTCGCGCCGCGATTCATAGCGGCAAGCTGCCGGAAGGCACGAGGCTTCCCGCAACCCGCGAGCTGGCCAGGCTCTACGGGGTGTCCAGGGGATCGGCCGCGCAGTGTTATGACATGCTCATGGCCGAGGGCTACGTCGTATCCCGGCAGGGCAGCGGAACATACGTGGCCGAGGGAATCGCTGCCACGGCAGGCCAGCCGCCATTGGCCGAGCGGGCGCCGGCGCTCTCCGCTTGGGGGCAGCGACTGATGAGCCAGAGCGGGGAATATGTCTCGGCACAGCTGCTGCTGAAGGAGCCTCCCCCGGGTACGATCTCTTTCGCGAATGCGAGGATGCCCATGGAGGATTTCCCTTATTCGGAGTGGCGGAGCGCGTTATCCTATGCAGGCGGAAGCGGGGGAGCCGAGCTGCAGAATGGAGCGCCGCCGGAGGGGGATATCGAACTGCGCCGGGCGATAGCCGGACACCTCCGGTTCACGCGGGGCATACAGGCGGATCCCGAGCATATCGTGGTTTTCAGCGGTTCCATGCAGGGGCTTGTCCTGATGTTTCAGCTGCTGGTTGATCCCGGCGATCACGTGGTGATGGAGGATCCGGGTTATCAGGGAATCCACCGGGGCATAAGCTTGAGCGGCGGGATTCCGCTGCCGTCCCCTGTCGACGATGCCGGATTGATTCCGTGCGAATGGGACGCCGGCCTGCTTGTCGTAAGCCCCAGCCGTCAATACCCGACCGGCGCGGTGCTGCCGCTGGAGCGAAGAAGGGCGCTGCTGAATTGGGCGCGAAGCCGCCAGGCCTTCATTATCGAGGATGATTACGACAGCGAATTCCGCTGGGGCGGCAAGCCGATCGAACCTCTGAAAATGCTGGACGACGAGGGGCGCGTCATCTTTGTCGGTTCATTCTCCAAAACGATGTTCACCGGCCTCCGCATCGGTTATGCCGTGCTTCCCCCGAGCCTGGTTGAGGCGGTCGTTCAGGCCAAGGCTCTGTACGAGCCGATCTCGCCAGCCGTATTGGAGCAGCGTGCCTTGGCCCGCTTTATTGTAAGGGGAGGTTACGGGCGGCATCTCAGAAGAATGACCCGGCTGTACGGCGCGCGGTATGAGGCGCTTCGCCATGGGATGGAAACCCACGCCTCGGGCTTGTTTCGCCTTCACCCCGGCGATGCCGGCCTGCACGTTTACGCGAACTGGCTGCGCTCCGCGGAAGAGTACGCCCTGTTCCAGGAGGCTGCCCGCAAGCGCGGCGTCATGTTTCGGGATGCGGCGGCCTATCATCGTACGCCCGGGCCGCCTGCCGCCTGCTTCGGCTTCTCGCATCTCGGCATATCCAGCATCGAAGAAGGGGTTGCCCGGATGGCGCAGGCATGGCGGGACATGCAAAAAACATAAAAAACGGGTATGATGGGAAAGAGGTCAATTTTTGAATGAGATGAGGGGGTTATGACGAGATGCTGAATGCATCGCCGTCTTCGTTTATAATCATGCCTGCGCTTGCCAAAATCGTTTGCGAGCCGGGCTGGAAATGGCAAAAACGCGAAAGGCCCATGCAGAACTACGATTTGTTCTATGTATGGAGCGGCGAAGGCACGGTCGAGCTAAATGACGAGCCCTTTACCGTGGGAAAGGGAAGCTGCTTCCTGTTCCGACCCGGAGATCATACGAGCGCGACGCACAATCCGCAGAAGCCGCTCGTATTGACATATATCCATTTTGACGTGACCGACCCGGTCGAAGAGATTCCGGCATCTTATCGCAAGCTGACGGAAACGATGGATTTCGAATATTTGCTTGCACGCTATGTGCGTTTGTATCTGGACAAGCCCTATGGTTCACTGGAAGAGGGCCAGCTCATTCTGAAGCAGCTGATGATTCATCTGCTGCGCTCGGATCTGGATGCTCCGGTGGTCAAAAAAGCAAGCAATCAGCTGTCCGAGGCGATCCATGAAATCGCGAATTACGTCCGCCAGCACCCGGGGGTTCCCCATCGGGTCGAGGATTTGGCGGCCAGAGCGGGGTTGTCTCCCCGCTACTTCTCGATCAAGTTCAAGGAGCTGATCGGCACGCCGGTGCAATCCTATATCATTCAGATGCGGATCGAGCGGGCGCAGCATCTGCTGCTGCATCAAGGGATGAACGTAACGGAAGTGGCCGACGCGCTGGGTTATCGGGATATTTTCTTCTTCAGCCGACAATTTAAGCAGTATACGGGCAAGAGCCCATCCGAAATTCGGTGATTCCCCGCCCTTCCATAACTTACCTGCTTGGTGGAAGGGGCCTATGGGTTTCATAGCAAGCGATTTAGGGTAAAAACGACGTACAGTTTCATTTTAAGATATCAGAAAGTATAAATTCGAAGCATGAGCCTTCCTGATATCGCAAGAAAAACTTCCGCTAAATGCGGTCTGTCTTCTATGCGAGTACGTCGATAGACGTTTTTCTTATGAAGGGGGGAGAGGGGAATGAGCCCAAGAAGACGGGTGCGTGGACGTTTCTTCAGTCGTGGCGGCTGCGGTATTTTCAGAAATCGCTTGCGCCGCATGAAGACAACGAATCCGAATCATCAGGACGTTTGGTTTTAAAGGACCTTGGCCTACATACGGGTGATGTTGAATCCCGTTATCATATACGCATTTCGCTGGAAACACGCAAAAGGGAGCTGACAAGCTCCCTTTTTTTCGATATGTTTTGGAGTCCCCGCAAAGTATTTGGAATAAGCATCGAAGCATAGGCTCCGCTTTGTGGGGCTATTTAGTGGGTGCCTATACGGACAGGGAGTTTGTCTGATTACGTTGTAAAGGGATGCAGCTGCGATAGACTCTGTTGACATTGCAAACATTTGATATATTGGGAATATACATAAAACGCTTAAGAGCAGAGCTCGAAAAAGTAAGGGATTAGGCATTTGGATAAAGGAAGGATGTTGGCATGTGAGAGGAATAACGGCATCGACGGAGCCGGCGGTGATCCGGTGGTAACGGCGGGAGCAGGGAAGGTTGCGCTGGTCACGGGCGCGTCAAGCGGGTTCGGACTGCTGATCAGTCTGGAGCTGGCAAAAGCAGGTTATGACGTGGCCGCGGGTCTTCGCAGACCTGAGGCGGCAGCAGAGCTGTTGGCTCAGGCTGAACAAGCAGATGTTACCGGGCGTATTCACATCTTCCGATTGGATATAAGTGCCGAGGAGCAGGTCAAGGCTGCTGCTTCGGCGCTGGAGCAGAAGTTCGGCCGCTTGGACGTGCTGGTGAACAACGCCGGCGAGGCGGTGGGCGGCATGGTGGAGGAAGTGCCGCTGGGGGGCTGGCGAAAGCAGATGGAGACGAATTTCATCGGGACCGTATCGGTGACGCAGCATATGCTCCCGCTGCTGCGCAAGACCGGACGGTCTAAAATCATTCTCATGAGCAGCATTAGCGGCAGGGTCGGCTTTCCGGGTTATGGTCCCTATGCCGCTTCCAAATTTGCGCTGGAGGGGTTCGGCGAGAGCCTGTCCATGGAGTTGATGCCCTTTGGGATCGACGTCGTGCTGGTCCAGCCCGGTGCCTACGGCACGCCGATCTGGAACAAGAGTTTTGGGGAGCTGGCGGTCAAGGAAGGATCACCCTACAGCGATCTGCTGAAGGGCGTGCTGGACTATTCCGAGCGGACGGCCAAGGAAAGCGGGGATCCGCAGGAGGTAGCCCGTCTTGTGGCAAGCATATCGTCCATGACCAAACCGAGGTTCCGCTATACGCTGCCCCGAGGCACGCGGCTGACCGCGCGGATCAAGGGACTGCTGCCAGATCGGCTGTTTCAGCGGATCATTTACCGGCTGCTGAGCAGGCGGTAATCCTTCATCCGTCGAATGTTTCATGGACTTAGCTTAAAGCGCATGCTTGGAAGCTGAAAGGAATTACCCTTTTCGGGCTGTGGAAGGGTGCAGCAAACCGAGCAGTTCTCCCATCTTCACCTTGGAGCCCGGTTCCAAGTCACCGCGGGGTGTAAACGTGCCGTTCTCCGTCAAGAGCACGACGGTAGAGCCGAATTCAAAGTACGCAAGTTCGTCGCCAATGTCGTATTTCTTCACGCTCTCGTCGGCATAACGGATGCTGCTTACGTTCATGGCTCCGACCTTCACGACCGCAACTTCGCCGAATTCATGGGCAATATAGGTAATGAGGCGCTCGTTGCGGCTGAGCACGTTCCGGATATGGGTCATCGCAAAATCGTTCACGGGGTATACCCGGCCCTTCAAATGCTCGCTTTCCGCTTGAATGCCGGTTACCGGGGAATGTATGCGATGATAGTCGGTGGGGCTTAAATACAATACGAATGCATAACCGTTGATATAATTCTCCATTCTCGGTGACTTGGCGAGCAGCTCGCTCAGGGTATAATCCTGTCCCTTGACGCTGAGGATGGTGCCGGCGTTGACGGCGCACATCGCCGAAATCGTGGCATCGACGGGGCTTACCATGGCATCGGCGGTGTCGTCTATGGCGCGGAGGCCTATTTTTAACCGGCGGGAAAAGAATTCGTTCAGCGAACGGTATTCGTGGATCTCCTTCTCCGCTTCATGCGCCGGGATTTGGTAGATTCGTATAAATGCAGGTATTAGATGACGGCTCAGCCGGCTGTGGGAACAATGCCCCATGATGCGGGACAGCCACTTGCGGGAGGACAGCTCGGTCATCAGACGCAGCAATTGTTTAGCCATGTCATTCTCCTTTGTGCATAGGTGTCGGCAATAAAACGTTGGTGGAAAAGCCAATCACTCTGATATTGACATAGAATGAGCCGGAAATCAATAAATAGCCATTTTTGAAAAAAGGTTCTTGCTAATTGGGGAACGAATGTGTATTTTAAGATTAACATGAAACCGAATAGGGAATACGGGGGCTTGAGTGAATCAGGCTGAGATTGCAGCTGCTATCCGCTGTTGACCGTTAATCTGAACTGGGTAATGCCAGCGTAGAGAATATCCGACCCTGCCTACATAGGGCCTATTTTTCCGTCTGCGCGTTTTTCCAGACGGTTTTTTGTTGTGTTTATACAAAAAAAGCGGTGGAGAGGGGAATGTGTTGTTATGGGAACGTCTGTGCAAGAGAAATTGGGGGTACAGCCTAGAAAAGGGCTGCGATTAAGCGATATTTTGGTGACGGTGCTGGTATCGCTGGTGCTTGGCGTCATTTATCACTTCTGGGGATCGGTTTACAATCTGCTGAAACCGCTGTTCTTCGAAGCGGATGAACTGTTATACGGCATGTGGTTCGCAGCGGCCACGCTCGCTTACCTGCTGATCCGCAAGCCGGGAGTGGCCATCATCGCGGAGGTGGCGGCGGCCCACGTGGAAGTGCTGTTCGGGAGCGGCTGGGGACTGACGCTGCTGCTGTACGGTCTCATTCAAGGGCTGGGCGCGGAATTGGTATTCGCGGCGTTCCGTTACCGGAGCACCTCGGCGTGGACGGTGGCGATTGCCGGGGCCGGCGCGGCGGTCGGCTCGATGGTGATGGACTTCTATTACAGTTATACCGATGATCTTCAGACCTGGATGTTCCTTGCCAAGTATGGCATGCGGATTCTCAGCGGCGCCGTCATTGCCGGCTTGCTCATGCTGCTGCTGGCCAAAGCGTTGGACCGTACGGGCGTCACATCCCTGCTGCGCCCTGCGTCCAAGAAGGATTATGAAGCACTGGATGATCCGCGCCATGTCTAAAACCGCCGCCCGCTTGGTTTCGTCTTCAACCGCCGAGGCGGTTACGGAGCAGGCCGTGCATGTGGAGGGATTGCGCCTGAAGTATCCGGGCGAGGAGCGTTTGATGTTTAAGGACTTGTCCTTCTCGGCTGCCCGCGGGGAAAAGGTGCTGCTGCTCGGTCCGAGCGGCTGCGGCAAATCTACGCTGCTTCAGGTGCTTAGCGGGATGATTCCCCGCGCCACGGAGGTGCCGATGAAATGCGAAGCCCAGCTGGTGCCTCGCTCTTGGGGATATGTATTCCAAGATCCGGATACCCAGTTCTGCATGCCGTACGTGGATGAAGAGCTGGCCTTCGTGCTGGAGAACCTCAGCGTTCCCCGCGACGAGATGAAGGAGCGAATGCAAGCCGTCCTGCATGAGGTTGGGCTTGACCTTCAGGAGCTGCATATGCCGATCGGTCATCTGTCGCAGGGGATGAAGCAGAGGCTTGCGCTGGCTTCGGCCCTTCTGCTGGAGCCGGAGGTGCTGTTCCTCGATGAGCCGTCCGCCCTGCTCGACCCGGAAGGCAGGGAGCAAATCTGGTCAGCGGTGAAGGCCGTATCGGAAGGGCGTACGCTGATTATCGTGGAGCACCGGATTGAAGAAATGGCCCAATACGTGGACCGCGTGGTGCTGTTCACCCCGGATGGCGCCATTCTGGGCGATGGTCCGCCGGCAGCGATATTCGCCGAGTATGCGCGCGAGCTTCAGGCGTATGGCATCTGGTATCCCGGCGTATGGGAGGATTATGCGGAGTCTCGGGTAGGACGGGAGCTGTTTGCTCCGGTAGACGCGCCAGGCGATGAGCTGGGAAGTCTCATACCTGAGGCAGACTCAACGTATGCCCACCTTGGGGAGCCTGTCATTCGGTTAGATGATTTCCGGGGACTGCGATGGGAGAAACCGGTCGTCTCTCTTCCTTCGGCTGAGGTATACCCCGGAGATTTCATTGCGGTGATCGGGCCGAACGGCGCAGGCAAAAGCTCGCTGCTGCTCAGTTTGATGGGGCTCCTGCGCGCCGAAGGGACCTATGTGCTCTGCGGGGAGGAGGTCATCCAGGGCAAGCGCAGGAAAGTGCGGAAGAAGAGAGAGCGGCAGCTGCGCCAAATCGGATTCGTGTTTCAGAATCCGGAGCTTCAGTTTCTGACGGAACGTATCGGCGATGAGGTGATGTACTCGCTGCTGGTGGACCAAATGCCGCCGGATGAAGCGAAGGCACGGGCCGACCGCTGCCTGGAACGCTTTGGGCTGGACGGCATGGATAACAGGCACCCGTACCAGCTGTCGACAGGCCAGAAGCGCCGGCTGAGCGTTGCCACGGCCATGGCAAGGCAGCCGGCCGTCCTGCTCCTGGATGAACCGACCTTCGGACAGGATGCGCGGAACACGTTCGCGATTCTGGAGATGTGCGAACGGCTGCGCCGCTCCGGAACCGCCATTCTCATGGTGACCCATGAAATGGAGATCGCGCAGCGGGCGGCCACGCACATCTGGGAGATTCGGGAAGGGCGGTTGACGTCAAGTTTGCCTTCCCCGCGCTGGTGTAGCGGGACCGAATCCGGACGGGAGACGGGCAAAGCGAATCACGCCGATGCGTTGCGGGATACGCTGGCTGCATCCGGTCATCTCCATACGGGGGTGAACGCATGAATATATGGAATCCTGTGCGGATCACTTGGCTGCACCGGGCGAATCCGGTGGTGAAGCTGGGACTGATCTGTGCGCTGTTTTTTATGACGGTGCTGACCCATGATCTTGATTTTGTCATGTATCAGGCCTTTATCTTTATGATTTGCCTCGTGGTGCTCAGCGGGGTGAAGCCGTGGAAGATGCTGCTGTTTTTCATTCCGTTCCTGCTTGCCTTTATATCGTCAGCCTCTTCCATGATGCTGTTC
The DNA here is from genome assembly GCF_000024685.1 of Paenibacillus sp. Y412MC10. NCBI lineage: Bacteria > Bacillati > Bacillota > Bacilli > Caryophanales > Paenibacillaceae > Paenibacillus > Paenibacillus sp. Y412MC10. The sequence continues at coordinate 6,080,693 of NC_013406.1, read as the reverse complement.
GGTAAGGGGGAGACGATCTGGTGGGAATGGGGATTGTTCCGGGTATCGGAAGAAAGCTTCTATCGGGGGCTGCATCTGGGCTTTAAGGGGATTGCCTTTGCATCGGAGGGACTGCTGCTCGTGACGACAACGTCCTCGGTGGATCTGTTCTACAGCCTGATGCAGAAGCTGAGGCTGGCGCCGAAGTATGCATACAGCTTCATGGCTTCGATCCGGCTGCTGCCGATGGTCTGGGAGGAATATGTGATCCGCCGCCAGGCCTTGAAGGTACGGGGAGTCCGCCCGATTCGGGGAGTTCGCGGCATGGTGAACCGTGCAGGCATGTATGTGGTGCCGCTCCTGGCGCAAAGCATCCGCCGGGCACACCGGGTGGCTGCGGCGATGGAGGCGAAGCAATTTGACGGGGAACGGGCGAAGGCCCGAACGTATTATTACCCGTCACGATATTCCCGCTACGATCTTCTGGTCGTCGGTTTACTGGCATCCGCCGCCTGCTGCGCTTATATGGCGGCCGGATATTTTCCTTGGTTCGGCATTGGCGACGTGCGGTTTGATTAAACCGTTGTTCTCCGGACAAGAGCCTGCTTACGGCTTGTAAGCAGGCTCTTTTTTTATAGAAAACTCTGGATTTTATGCTGATTGAAGCGTTATAATACTAATGGTACCAATGAAGTATTTTCAGTACCAGAAGGAGGGTTTGGCCACTTGCGCGAGCGAATATTGAATGAAACGATCCGTTTGATTCAGCGGCAGGGGTTTACGTTTACGGTCAGTGATCTGGCCCGCGGCCTTGCGATTAGCAAACGGACGATATATGAGCATTTTTCATCCAAGGAAGAAATCGTTGAGCATATCATTGACGGGATGATTCGTCACATCCAGCAGCGCGAACGCGAAATTGCGGCGGACGAGACGCTTACCGTTCTGGAGAAAATCCATCAGATCCTGATCTGCCTGCCTCAGGAGATGGAGAAGATGGATTTGGGGATGCTGCCGGATCTGAAGCGGTCGCATTATCCGCAGTGGGAGAAGCTGGACACCTTTTTTCGAGAAGAATGGGGCATTGTCACCGAGCTGATGGAGCAGGGTATGGCCGAGGGCAGCATCAAACGGATTCATATGCCGCTGTTCATCGACCTGTACCTCGGATCGCTCCATCAGATTTACGATTCGAGGGCGACGGTGAAGCATCAACTGCCGCTGGGGGAGCTGCTGCAGTCCGTCATGGATATTTTATTGTTCGGCATTGCCGCTGAGAAACGGAAGGGGTCTTGAGATTATGCATTGGGTCTATCTAAGTTTGGCTATTCTGTTCGAGGTGGCGGGCACGCTGAACATGAAGCTGTCGGAAGGATTCAGCAAACCGCTGCCAAGCGTGCTGCTGGTCGTGTTCTATATTTGCAGCTTGAGCTTCCTGACATTGAGCCTGAAGCAGATTGAAATATCCGTGGCTTACGCGATCTGGTCGGGACTCGGCATCATGATCATTACGCTGATCGGTTACATGTTCTTTGCGGAGCAGATCAACGGGCTCAAGGTATTCTCGATCCTGCTGATCATCGCAGGGGTCGTGCTGCTCAATTTATCCGGCAGCGCGCATGCGCAGGAGCAACCGAAGACGCACCAGTCCGGTCATTAAGGACAGTATCATGAAATGATTTTCGCTTAAGGGCCGTAATCGTCACGGCTCTTGTTCTGCTGCAATAATGTACTATGCCCCACTTCGCGTCCGGCTCTATAATGACAAAGGAAATTCCTTTGTTAGGAGCTATCATCATGAACCTGTCTTCGTTTTTTATTTACTGTTTTATCGTGGCTTTCTCACCGGGACCGTCCAATATCGTCATTCTGTCTTCGGTCCAGAACTCCGGCATGAAGAAGACCTTGCGCTACATCGCCGGTGCCTCCATCGCTTTTTTCATATTAATCGCCGCTTCGGTCGTATTAGGCCAGCTGCTGTCCTCCGGCATGCCGATCATTCTGCCGATCATGCGGGTAGCCGGCTGCCTGTTCATGCTGTATCTTGCGTATCAAGTGTATAATATGGACGTATCCAAGTCCGGCGTTAACCAAACGGCTTCTTTTACGTCCGGATTTCTGATGCAGTTTATCAATCCGAAGGTGGTAATGTTCACGCTGACGGTCATTCCCAGCTACGTGATGCCGTATTATACGGCAGGCCCTGTCGTTTCGGCGTTTGTGGTCGCGGTATCGTTAATCGGGCTGTCCGCGTATATGACCTGGGCCGTGTGCGGTAGCCTTTTTCAAGGAATTATGCAAAAATATCGGAGGACGACCAACACGATCCTGGCTTTGTTTCTGCTGTATTCGGCCATCGTCGTATCCGGCATACCGGAGCTCATAAAGGGGTGAAGGAAGATGGAGCAGTTTATTTACAAAAAAGCGGTGGGCATTACCGCATTGTCCGCGAGCCTGACGGATTTCAAATACAAGAAGCATTACCACGAAGAGTATGCCCTCGGCGTTACGCTGCGCGGCATACAGAAGTACTCCCTTGACGGCAGCCAGCAGGCTTCTTACCAAAGCGGGGTCATGCTGTTCCATCCGGAGCAGAATCATGATGGCTGGTCCCAGGAACGAACGGGCATCGACTATGTGATGATCTATATTCATCCGGAGCTCTTCCTGGAATTGACTCAGAAAAAGGATATCGTGCGGTTCCAATCTCCGATCGTATATCATGCGGGACTGCGGCAGAGCATTCTCAATGTGACGAGGTCGATCTTCACAGGTCAGCCGGAGGCTAAGAGCAGCGAGCTGCTGCTGGGCCTGGCGGGGCATTTTAACGAGGATATTCTGAACCCGGACAGCCGGAAGGACAGCGTATTTACGCGGAAGGCGAAAGACATGATGCAGGATCATCTGGAGCATGTCCTCCGTTTGGACGAATTGAGCGGGGAGTTCGGGATGTCGAAGTATCAGTTCATCCGTACCTTCAAAGCGAATACGGGGCTGTCGCCCTATCAGTATTATCTGAACTGTAAAGTGGAGCGCGCCAAGCACCTGATCGAGGACAGCCGGGATGTTTATCAAGCCGTGACCCAATGCGGCTTCACGGATCTTGCCCATTTGAACCGGCATTTCAAGAACGTGTACGGCACGACGGCGTTTGATTATATGTCCCATCTGGATAAGTAGAGGCGGCAGGCTGAAGCTTCTGTTAGCTGTGATCATGCTTCCACCGCGACATTATTGCGGTTTTACGCATGCCGAACCGTCATTCGGCCTTATCGAAGGGAAAGGTAAGCCGTTCGTTGAAACTGTGAGCAGGGAGCCGTAACCGGATTTTGAGATAGGGCCAAGGGATGTTAATCTGTATGTGGAATCATTAGAAACTACTCAGGCTTTAGCCGGATGGAAGGAATCGTTCGAATGGAATATATCTATGAATCAGCCCAGCGCAGCTACGAGGATTTCGCCAGCGGCCGGGTACTGTATAATGCGCAGGGAACGACGTCGTTTCCCGTCAGGCTGGCCAGCGAGATTGCCCAGCGGTGCTTTCATATATTAGAGGAAAAAGGCGTACAGGGGCCTTATACCTTATACGATCCCTGCTGCGGCGGGGCGTATCTGTTGACGGTGGTGGGCCTGCTGCACGGGCGGCGCATTCGCCGCGTGATCGGCTCGGACATTAACGCGGAGGTGCTCGGCATCGCCGGGAAGAACCTGTCGCTGCTCCGTGAAGAGGGGCTGGAACAACGCACCGAACAGCTGAAAGAGCTGCTCGCGCTCTATCATAAGCCATCCCATCAGGATGCGCTGGAAAGCGCTGACCGACTGCGGGAGCTGATAAGAATGTCCCGTTTGGAAGAAACGTTTTGTTTTCAAGCCGATATTACCCAGCCCCAACCGGAGGAAAGCCTGGCCTCCTGCAAGGGGACCCAGATCGTCATGACCGATCTCCCTTACGGGGACATGGTTAGTTGGAGCGGCGGAAGCCAGGAGCCGGTGGAGGATTTTTTTAACGGCATACATGCGATCCTGGATCCCGTCCGTTCGGTGGTTGCCGTCATATCCGACAAAGGCCAGAAATTAAAGCATGACCGGTTTAAAAGAATTCAGCATCTGAAGATTGGCAAGCGGCAGGTTGCCATCTTTGAACCGTTATGAGCGCAGTTAAACGGACCGGATTATAGAAAGAGCCCGCCGGCATCCTCTCCCGCTAACCTCTTGAATGAGTTTTCACCAAGCAGCCCGCTTTTGGCGACAAGCCAAAGGCGGGTTCTTTTTTGCCCATCGGTGGTTGAATGAAAATAAAGAATGGATGCTAATCAGGAACGTATGTTCGTCTAAAATCTAAAAAAATATAGCATTTCTTGCGGAATGCCGGCTCTCAGGTAGAATTCGTGCAGGGACTCTCCCGCTCCGGGCGCGAGACCTGCGGTCAACAGGGCAATGGCAAAGCGGTTCGCCTGCCGCTCCAGTTTACCCGGGCTGAAATAGGAATGCTCCTCCAGAAAAAAACGGCTGATTCCCTTATGAAGACGGTCATGCCCCAGCTCATGCGCGCATACGAAGCGCTGCCACGGCGGCGGCAGCTGATTGTGGATGACGATGAATCTCCGTCTTAGTTTACGGAAATACAGTCCTTTGGTCGTCTGGCCTAAATCTGCGAACCGAATATGTATGCCCAAGGAAGCCGCTATTTCAAAGGGGCAGTTGGTGTGATGTTTTTTGATCAGCTGACGGATTAAAGGTTGTAAATGATCATCCATGGCAGTTCACCTGCAATATTGGTTTTGGTTGAATCGTAAGAATCGTTATGTATCTCCTTATGCATGTGGATTTATTTCTTGCGTTTGTTCATCTGCTTGGCTTCCCAGAACAGTCCGGTCAAGACATCCTTGATGCGCTGCTTGTCCTCCCCGCTCAGAGGGACCCCGTCAAACATGAGCTCGCCGTCATCCTCGAGCATTTTCTTGAAATCCCGTTTATCCCTGGAGGTTGCCCAAGCGGGAGCCGGTATCTCTTCGTGCTTGGCGGCATCCTGCTGCAGATAACCTGCTTTGTTCATCAGCTCTTCATAGGGAACCTCGAGCGCCTCCGCCATTTTGCGCAGCGTTTGCGGCTTGGGTATGCCCCGCAGCCCATTCTCGATCCGCGAGATCTGCGATCCGCTGATGTCGGCGGCCTGGGCCAGCTGATTGATGCTCCAGCCTTTGTTCTCCCTCATCTCTTTCAAGTACGATCCAAATATGCGTTCCACGTTCCGGCCACTCCTCACCATAGTCCATCTGAAACATCTACTTATAGTATAAACGCACCCTCATCCTTTGCCAACAGGTAAAATAAAAGAGAGCATCATTGCCAAAAGGCAAGAAAACGAGAGGGATGTCCCATATACCTCTATATAGTTCGTCCATTTGAAGGTTTACGCCGGTCTCCAAATAGTGGTATATTAATGAAAAATACGAACAATATGCGAACATAAGATGAAGAACCGGCTTCTGCCAAATGGCAAATTGTAAGCTTGACCATGACAATAAAAGGGGAGTGTTTCCGAATGAATCCATTGTTACCGGAATTGGATCGTAGAAAGACCCAAAGCGCCGTTGAAGCGATATTCGAAAAATATCGCATCTATAAAACCATTACATTCGAAGTCAGGGAGATGAGCGTGACCGCATCCTACACGGAGCGGTTCCATGGACCGACCAACGTCACCTCGGACCAAACGGCAGCGGTTGCCATATATAATGTAGATATGCCGGCGGCCAGGAAGCAGTATTGCGAAACGATCGAATCGATCGTGGAACGGCTTGGCGAGCGGGAGCAGACCCTGATTCGGGAACGGTACATGAAACAGGACGACGTATTCGATTACAAAGTGTACAACCATATCCTCGAGCCGCCGGTCAGCAAGGACACGTACACGAAGATCCGAACCCGGGCTTTTTATAAATTGGCCTTGGCTTTGGCGGACAGAGGACTGCTGAAGCTGCAGGAATTAGAGAAAGCCGCCAAGAGCAAAATGAGCTGACAAGCGCGAGCACGGATCATCACATCGAGCAAAACCGGAGGACCTCAGAATGGAGGTCCTCCGGTTTTTTGATTCTAAATAGAAAGGCCGCATTTCACGAGAAAGAACAAGATAAGGCTGGGAATCCAAACATAAATGAGAACATAAGTTCGTGCTATTTTCCGCCGTCATTCCGCTTAAAGTTCAGCATGAATCGTCCCATAAGGCGTCAGCGCATCCGATTTAGGGGTGTAAGATTGTATTATCGGAAATGAAGCAAAACAGAGCGTACCGAACACACACACACAGTCGATGTGAGCCGGCCTTGAGAAGGACCGGTTTTTTGTTGCGGTTGATGCCTGGGGCGTCTCATTTCCGATTCTTTATATGAAAAGAAAGGAGGGGGTCATATTGCATAAGCATGTGATCGTTCTGAGCAGCTGGCTGTCCTATGGCCGACCGGAGAGCGTCCGGCAAACTGCGGAATGAGAGGGGCGGTCAAACAGGCCGTCGCATTCCTCATTCCGGAGCTTGAAGGCCATGTATATGACGTGCATCCGCCGGAGGAGGGGGTAAGCGACCCGCTATATGCCGTGATCACGCTCGGCGAGGACGTCTGGAAATCCTCATGGGCCGGGTACCGGCAGGTGGTGCGATTGAAGCTGCATGGGGATCGTTCCGATCTGCCGCAATTGGATCGATGGGCGGATTTACTCATTCAGGGACTTCACCGCAAGCGGGTTGCCGGAGCCGACGGAAATGCATTCAAGCTTCATTATTTGGGTGTTCCTGAGGCTGACAAGCTTGATCCTGTTTCAGGCAGAATGATCCGGGTCTTGCGATTCGGGATCTATATGCCGCAGGCATCCGGGGCAGGCTCCGTCGGACAGCCGGATGAATGGCTGGATACGCTGACAGCCTGGACAGGAGATATGCTGGGTGGTCCTTGGCGCATCTACCATACGGCATGGCCTGCGGGGCGGGAGGATCACGCCGTATTATGGCGGATGACCGGCTGCGAGACCCGAATGGCGGGAGCTTCGATGTTCGAGGTCCGCAAAACCTTTATCGGGCATATCGCCTCCCTGGATTCCGCGGACGAGCAGCTTACGGCTGCAAGGCTGGTGGAGGAGCTTGGCACCCAGGTCCAGCTGGTTCTGGACTTACAGGAACGCCGTTATTTATCCGTTGCGGAAATTTCCTCCGATATGCAGGCCGATCCCATTCTGGACGGTCAGATTAAGCTAACCCTGGCCCAGCGGAAGAACCGTTCGCCGGAGGAAGCCGCCTTGATCAGGCGCGTTAACATTCATCCTATCTTAAAGTGAGGTGGCCAATATGGCTGTGAAAAAAACACTCAAATCCGAAGCTCCCGGGAGCAGCGCTCCCCGATATTCCTTGACGGAACTTGAAGCACACGCCCATGAACTGTTTCAGGTTCGGGCGGAAGTGCTTGCGGGTGCCATGTATGGGGCAGATGGAGAGCAGTTCACGGTAACCGAGGTCAAAGAAAGAATCCAACAATTCATGAAAGCGAAGGTGGTCTAATCATGGCAGGTGGAACATGGGAAAGCACGAATAAACCGGTACTGCCGGGTTTGTATATGAATTTCAAGGCAGCAGCCGCGTCGGCTGTTCAGGGTGGCAGTCGCGGTACGGTCGTCGTGCCGGTCAAAGCCAATTGGGGACCGGTGCAGGAGTTCGTGGAGATCGGAAGCGAGTTCGCGATTTCCGAGCTGTATTCCGCGGATAGCCAGGATGGCGCTACCGCTTACGAGACGCTTTATCTGGCATTGCTCGGTGGTCCGAAAAAGCTGCTGGCTTATCGTTTGGCGGACAACACGGCAGCAGCGGCTAGCGTGACGCTTCAAAATGCGGAAGCTGCGCCTTCGGACGTGCTGAAGCTTGAGGCCAAATACCCGGGCAGCCGCGGCAACGGCTTCTCCGTAACGGTGCAGCCGTCGCTGATCGACCCGGCCGCACGCGAGCTTCGCCTCTATGAAGGCGCCAAGCTGCTTGGCACATATTCCAGCCCGGACGGATCCGCTGCGTCGATGGCGGCGCAGATCAACGAAGATGCCGAGAACCTCTGGGTGACGGCAACCGCACTGGAAACGTCCGGCGTTCCCGCTGACGTGAACGGAGCCGCGCTGTCCGGAGGCAAGAGCGGCAACGGCGGTCTGACGAATGCCGATTATATCGAGATGTTGGATGCAGTCGAAGGCCAGGAATTTAATGTACTCGCCCTGGATTACGCTGCGGATATGGCTCTGCTGCAGAGCTTTGCGGCTTGGGTAAAGCGTCTCCGTCAAGAAGGACGCGGCGTGATGGCCGTATTCGGCGGCAGCGCGGCGGACGACATCTCCAAGGATGCAGCCAAACTGGCCGCAGACCGGTCGCTTGCATTGAACCATGAAGGGATCATCAATGTGGGGACGGGCGTGCGTCTATCCGGCGTGAACTACAGTTCCGCGCAGACGGCTGCTTATGTGGCCGGGCTTATTGCCGGTCAACGCTTGAACCAATCCGCTACATATGCGGTAACGCCATTCGAAGATGTGACCCGCCGCTGGACGCGCTCCGAGCAGGAGCAGGCCGTACGCAATGGCGTATTCGTCCTGTTCTACGACGGTCGTCAGGTAAAGGCGCTCCGCGGCATCAACACGCTGGTGAATCCGGCGGAAGGCCAAAACAATGCCTGGAAAAAAATCCGTTCCATCCGCGTGATGGATGCGATCCATGCCGATTTGCAGCTGGCCGCGGAACAGACCTACATCGGCAAGGTGAACAACACCGAGGAAGGACGACTCGCGCTGATCGGCGCCGTGAAGGAATATCTCGCTTCGTTGTCGCTGAGCAATGTCATCGAGCCGGACGGTTATGACGTCATTCTCGATCCAGCGTACTATGGCGATTCCGCCGTGAACACGCCGGAGCCGGACCAGGTTTTCCTGCAATGGAACGTAAAGCTGACCGACGTGATGGAGCAGCTGTTCGGTACGTTTTACGTGCAATAACGAGAAGAGCGATCAGTACATTTAAGATGAGAACCGAATTGCCTTTTTGTGGATGCACGTCCATAAACGTTTTTCTTAAAAACTTAACGAAATCGAGGAGGAACTTAATATGTTGGATGCTTCAAGAGTCATTATGGGGACATACGGCCAGGCATATATCGACGGGGTATGGCAGACGCACATTAATAAGCTGGAAGCCAGCGTGGAATTGGAGAAGCGCGAACTGAAGCTGGTCGGCAACGACTGGACGGTGCACAAAAACGGCAGCAAAAAAGGAACCGGCACGATGAGCGGGTACAAGGTCACTTCCGATATGATCTCCCGCGGCTTCACCAAATTCGATATCATCTCCAAGCTGGACGATCCCGAATCCTACGGCCATGAGCGCGTTCGCCTGATTCGCTGCATGCCGGACAAAATCCAGCTGGCCAACTGGACGGCCGGCGAGGAAGTGCAGGAGGAAACCTCGTTTACCTTTGAGGGGTACGAGCTGTTGGATCCGATTCAGGGGGATTAAGGGCTGTTTACCTTAAGCACGGCTTGAGAGCGGTCAATAAGCGGGGCTTCGCCCGGCATGGCGTGTCTGGTTCGGGCGAACGTCGCCCGCTGAGTTTAGGGCTACTATTTTATGAGTGAAGGAGATAGATATACACATGAGCTTACACGAGAACATGAGCGAGGAGCAAATTCTGGACAGTCTGTTCGAGGCGGCGGAAAGATTGCCGGAGGAAACGGTACGCATTAAGCGGCTGGATATGCAGATGGTGCTGCAGGGTTTGACTTCAAGCAAGGTGGACAGCATCCGCGAGCGCTGCACGGTTCGCCGGACGGTGAAGGGCACAGTGGACGAGAAGGTGGATACCGAAACCTTTAATGCGCTGCTCATCTCCGAAGCGACGAGCAGTCTGTCGGTGAAGGGCTTGACGCTTAGCGGCTGGGGCGATCCGCGAATTACAAGCCGCTTGAAGCTGTCGGGCGGAGAGCAGGCGGTCCGCCGCATGCTGCTGGCCGGAGAGCTGGATGCCGTAGGCGATAAAGTACTGGAGCTGTCCGGCTTCGGGGTTGAGATTGCTGACCTAAAAAACTGATCGGCTCCGGGGGAATGACGACGATGCTGTATCATCTGTGGGTCCGGCATCACCTTCGTCCCGGAGATTTTTGGCGGCTCCCGCGAGGCGAGCGCCTGCTGCTGCTCGCTTTCTCCCAGGAGGAGATCGAGGGCATGGCCGGTCAGAGTTTGAAGTGAACAGGAGGTGAAACGAAATGGCTGAAGCCATGAACTACCGCATGAATCTGGTCATCGATCCGAAAAACGTGATCAAGGCCAACCGCGAGCTGCGGGCGATGGAGCGTTATTTTGAACGGATCCAGGGACGCGTCATGCGAATCGGACGAACCCGCATGGCGCCTGAAATCGTGCTGAAGGACAGCGCCTCGAAGGGGCTGGACAACCTGCTCGCCAAAATGCAGCGGGTGAAGTCGCAAGTCATCCAAGCCTCGGCGAATGTGAAGCTGAATGTGCAGAAGCAGATTGATACGAATCTAAACCTGAGCGTGCAGAAGCAGATCGAGGCGAGTGTTCAGGTGGATTTGCGAGCGGCAGGGCTTGATTTTTCTCCGATGATCGCTGCGCTGAATGCGAATACGATTGCGGTGGATAAGCTTACGGATGCGCTTGGATCGCTTCAGCTTGGAGGCGGCGGGAGCGGTAAAAAATCGGGATGGGATACTGCTCTAGGCATTTTAGGCGGTGTTATCACCGTAGGCGCCACCATGAAAAATGGGGGCCAACTATATGGAAAAGGAACAAAGATGCGCGAAGCATGGGGTAAAGATAAACCGGGCCCTGAACCTGCCCCCAGGACGGCGCCTAGGCCCAATGGGGTCAGAAGGGGAGGCGGCCGTGGATCCAACTCCAATCAAAGCACGACGGCTGCTCCCAAGTCGGAACCAGCCAATAAGCCTCTAACGAAGTGGGGCAAGGCGTTTAACAAAGCGGAAACAACGGGAGATTTTATAGAAACTTTAGGCAACACGGGGAAGGGAGCTGTGCAATTACTCAAGGATGCCGTGGGTATCACAAAAGGAATGTTTGGCGGCGGCGCTTCCAGCGGCATCGTATCCGGAGGCGCGGCGAGCGTTGCCAAGACGGGTGCAGGATCAGATGCAGTAAAACAGGCAGCTGACGGTAGCACTGGAGCAAATGCAGTGAAAAATGCCGGCAAAAGCGGCCTAGGCTCCGGCTTAATGAAGGGGCTTGGCAAACGCGCCCTTGGCCCATTAAGTTATATAGCCGATGCGACCGCAATCGCTACCGCTAAGCCTGGGAAGGAACGAAACCAAGCGATAGGCTCTACCGTCGGCGGCGGCATCGGAAGCACGATCGGCGGCATCGTTGGCTCCGTGATTCCAGTTGCAGGTACGATGATCGGCTCAACGCTCGGCGGCACCGTAGGAAGCTATATTGGCGAGAAGGTGGGCGGCGCCATTACCGGTATCGGTGATAAATTCAACGAGGGTAAGAAGACGGTGTCAAAATGGTTCTCTAAGACGTTTTCCTTCGGGAAAAAAGACAAGGAAGCTGCTCAACCGAAGGAACCCCCTTCGAGTGCAGCTGCCCTTCCGGCTCCCATCATCCCGAAACCAGCGCCAGCTGATTTCAGCAAGCCGCTGCTGCCGAATCCAGCATTGAACCCGACATACGGCCCCTATATGCCGCCTAGCCATGCTACAAGCATAAGTACTATTGGGCCACCCGCGAGTGCAGCGCAAAACCAAGCTTTTGCAGGGAAGCCGACGTCCCCGCAATCCGTTCAGATCAGCCCAGAGCAGATGAGCACGATATCCGGCCTGCTGATGGATTTCAAAACAGAGACAACCGTGAATTACAATCTACCTTCAGGCGCGGTGCAGGTAACGGTGCATGAGGAGCACCCGATCGATGTAGAAGGATTGATTCTTCTAATCGGGCAGCGGCTGAGAGCCGAATTCAGCAAAGCAGCCCAGAACCGGAAGCCGACTCCGATGGCCTATTGAAGATGATGGTTAACGGCAGTATGAAGCGGGTCCGAAGGCATCCATACAGAAAGGAGGGGCCCAAGGTGGAGTTTATTTTGAAGAACGGCAAAGGCATGACATTCCGATTCCCGGTCAATCCCGAAGAGGTGACCATATCGCGGCAAAAGGGCCTGGAAACGGCCACGATTCTCAACTATGGAGAGTTTGATTTTCCGCAAGGGAATCGGATTAAGGAGATATCGTTCTCTTCCTTTTTCCCGCAAGAGTATGATGCAGCTTTTTGTAAAGGCCATGAGAGAGATCATATCAAACCGCAAACCGCGATGAACAAACTCAATGAGTTTCTGGCGTATAAAACACCGCTGCAATTTGTCATTACCAAGACGGCGGTGAACGTTCCGGTGTACGTTGCCTCCCATCAGTCCACGTTCCGGGGCGGAGAGGTTGGGGATGTGTATTTTGACATCACGCTCCGGACATGGAGTGACATGAAGGTGGCCAAAACGGCAGGCAGCAGCGGGGCAGCAGGAACCAATAAAAAGCCCCGGGCCGACATGAAGGACAAGAACAAGACGTATATCGTGAAGGCAGGAGACTCGCTTTCCAAAATCGCCAAGCTGGAGCTCGGGGACAGCTCGAAATGGAACCAGATCTACAAGCTGAACCAGAAGACGATCGGCAAAGACCCGAACGCCATCAAACCCGGCCAGAAGCTGGTGCTGTCATGAGTTACAAGGTGATTTTGCAGGATCAATACGATCTTTCTCCCTTGGTGGAAGCTATCAACCTGCGGGATTCGCTTGAACAAGTCGCTTATCAGGGAACCGTCAATCTGGTTGTCACGCCGGATTTGCCGCCGATCTCGCCGGGAATGGCGATCCGGATCAGCGGAATTCCATACGGTAAAAAAGATGATGTCCCCCTGCTGCACCCGGCTGTCGTGTGGGAAGTGGAAACCTCCAACAATGGGGTGAAGCGGATGACCCTCACGCTGTACGATCGGACGGTATATCTCGACAAGTCGGAGGATGAATATCTGTTCCCGGCGAAGCAGACCGCCACCCAGAGATTCAAAAAGTATGCGGCGGACTGGAACCTGAAAATTGCCGTTTTGCCGGATACCGAGAAGCAGCTGGGGCGTTCCGTTTACCGGACGCAGTCGATTTATGCCAGTATGTTCGCTGATTTGCGCGAGACGGCCAAAGCCGGCGGCAAGCTGTATCATCCGCGGATGATCTCTTCAGGTCTTGAGCTGTATGAGTTGGGAACGAATAAAGAAGTCTACATCTTGGAGGCTATCACGGATACCACGCAATCGCGGACGTTGGAGGGCGCGGCGACCAAGGTCAAGGTGCTGGCGACAGCCGCCAGCGAGACCGGGCAAGAGGTTCCTTCCAAGGTGATGGCCATCGAGGAGAAGGATATCGCCAAATACGGCCAACTCCAAGCGATCATTCAGGATGATGAAGTGAAGTCGCCTGCGGCTGCCCGCCAGCTGGCCCGAAGCAAACTGAGGGGGATCCGGGAGACGATCTCCCTTAATGCACCTGATGTCAATACGATTCGCGCCGGAGATGCGGTAATGCTTGGCTCGATGAAGCTGCTCGTGATTTCCGTCAGCCGGGAGCTGGGAAACCCCGGGAGCATGATGCTGGAGCTGGGGAGTTATGACGATGTAAAAAGGAGGTTTTACCTTGAATAAAGACCCCTATGGACAATTGGCGTCCTCCTTATATGCTTCATTAAACAAGCAAACCCGTCAAGCCATGGGCGGTGTAGGGGCCGTTCTCGGCACGATAACCTCGACGGGACTTAAGCTGGATGATTTCAAGCATGAGCTGCAGGACTATATGGTGGCAGAGCTGCCTGGAATGTTGTCCTTACCCCGTTATACGGCTGTTGGTACCGCCACTTTGGGAGGACAGCCGCAGGAAATGACATTTGATGTGGAAGAAAATGAAGTCGAAGATACCCTTTTTGAGCTGGGAAAAGGCTTGAAACCGGGGGACCGCGTGCTGGCCGTTCGGGTCAACAGCGGCAATGACGTGGTGGTTGTATGCAAGGTGGTGAGCAGCGGTGGCTAATTTGTTTCCCGAAAACGAGGATATGGTTTGGACGGATGCCACGGATCCGGAGGTACTGGAGGGTGAAGGTGCCGTTTTTGGACGGAGCTGGCGGTATGATTTTGAAGCCGGCGAGTTCGTGATGACTCCCACCCGGAAGATTCCGGTTGCGGATGAGAAGGAAGCCTGGGTCATCTGGTGCGAAAAAGCGATCCGTACGCCGCGTTACCGCCATTTGATCTATACGCCCGATTACGGCAGCGAGCTGGAGGAGCTGGTCGGCAAAGGCTACGACCGATCTCTGCAAGAGAGCGAAATTCAGCGCATGGTAACCGAGACGCTGCTGTCGGACGCACGGACGGAGAGCGTGGATCAATTTGTTTTTGAATGGGAAGGAGAAGCCTGTCGTTTCAGCTGCCGTATTACGAGCGTTCGGGATGAGACGGAAATCATAGAAAGCGTGGTGATCTGATGGCAGATTTGCCGTTATATTTGTTGGATCAGACGGAAGAGAACATTATGAACCGCATGCTGAACAAAGTGCCTTCGGACATCGACAAGTCGGAGGGCTCTTTTATTTGGGATGCGCAGGCGCCGGTTGCGTTTATGCTGTCTGAGGCTGCCTTGTGGGCGCAGGAGCTGCTGCGTCGTGGCTTTGCGAGCACGGTGGCAAGCGATCACCCGGATATCCGGTCTGCCGAACTCGATCTGAGGACGGCAGAGCATGGGATTACCCGGCGGGAAGCGGTCGCATCGTCAGGTAGCGTTCTGTTTACGGGGAAGCCGGGGACGACCGTGCCTGCCGGAACCTACGTAGCTACACCAGCCGATGAGGGCTCCGGGGAATCCTCCGTGGAGTATGTGACCACGTCAGGGGTGACGCTAAGTGATTTGGGTGCCGGCACGGCGCCGATCCGTGCTGTCATGCCGGGCAGCAGCGGCAATGTACCTGCAGGCGTCATTCAGCTGATGATGACGTCGGTCAGCGGCGTAACATCGGTTACGAACCCGGAACCGACGCGGAGCGGGACGGATACCGAAAGCGACCAGTCGCTCCTGGAGCGTTTTTACGCCAAAGTCCGAAGTCAGGGAACGAGCGGCAACAAAGCGCAGTACATGCAGTGGGCCAATGAGATTGCCGGCGTTGGCGGCGTGGAAGTGGCGCCGTTGTGGAAAGGGCCCGGCACCGTTGGGCTGTATCTACTGGATACGGACAAGCGAGCGGCAAGCGCGGATATCGTGGATGCCGTTCAGCAGCACATTGACCCGTCGCAGGATGGACAGGGAGAAGGCGTAGCCCCGGCGGGTCCCGTTATTACCGTGATGCCAGCGGCGGAAGTTCCGATTGATATCTCCGTCAAAGTGCAGCGTACGCAGGAGCAGCCTTCGACGATGGACGAAATTCGGAAGCTGATCGAGGATGGCGTTCGGACGTATTTACAGCAGATTGCTTTTAATAGGAAAGATCCGTTGGTAAGATACACAAGAATAGCTGCCGTACTGCTGGATATCCCGATTATCGTCGACTACTCGGATTTGACCATTAACGGCCATACCGAGCAGCAAAACATCGAAATTGGCTCCGGTCAGGTCGCGGTGCTGGGGACGGTGAGCGTAAGTGAATAATGCCCGAATGAACAGCTTGCGCGGACGCGAGCTGTTTTCTTATCTTCCGGCTTATTACGAGAACTCCCGCGTCATGCAAGCCGATATGGATGCCAAGGGCAGCGAGTTGGACGCTCTTTACCAAGCGCTGAACTCAGCCGCAGATCAGTTTTTTGTCCGTACAGCAACCTGGGGCCTGGAGCGCTGGGAGATGGAGCTCGGCATTCCCACCGACCGGAACAAGCCGATCGAACAGCGGCGGGCGGTGTTGGAGTCCAAACTGCGCGGAGCGGGAACCTTCTCCGGTGCGCTCGTGAAAAATGTGGCGGAGGCCTACGACGGCGGCACGGTCGAGGTATCTTTTCAGCCCGAGGAATGGGGCTTTACGGTTAAATTCGTGGATACGCTCGGCATCCCGCCGAATCTGGAGGACTTGAAGTCGGCGATCGAGGAGATCAAGCCGGCGCATCTGGCGGTGGCGTATGCGTTCCGCTTCTATACTTATGTTGAGCTTGTAGAGAGTGGCCTGACATATGGAGATGTGGTGACAACGGGAAAAACATATGGGGCAATTTATAATAGGGGGCTGATGTAACATATGGCACTAACAGCAGCTTTAGGACTACCGCTCATTGATGACACAATGACGGCGAACGTTGTCAGAGATCTGAACGCTCTAGCGGAAGATATCGATAGCAAAGTAATGCCTAAGAAGGGCGGGGTACTAGATGCGGGAATGATAGATGTAACCGACGGAACACGTATTCTTCGACTCGGTTCCGATGCAAATGATCCATGGATCGGTACGCCAACGAATAATGATTTTCGATTCATCACGAATAATCAAGTGCGCGGTCGAGTTACAGCGTCCGGTTCTTTTGTATGGCTGGATCGTATTTTGACCAGCCGTGCCGGTATGCAGATCGGACAGGATGCAATGGCAGCGAAAAACTTCCACCTTGTCTCAGATGATGTGTCCTCAAAGCCTGCCTTACGAGTCTATAACGGCAATTACGGTACCGGTACACGAATGTTTGGAATCGATACATCTGGACACATCATGATAGGGAGCCAAACAGAGGCATGGAATACCGAAGGATGGTCCAAGGTAGTTGACATTTATCGAACAGGTAACCTAAATCTTACGCTTCGGACGGATCAATCGCAGGGGGTTCTTGCCGTTCATGATTCAGGATTCTACGGATGTAATCCGGGTCTAATTATCGGAACTGCAACGGCTCAGGAACTTTCTATTGTTGTTGGTAAAACACGGCGCGCAGCTTTCGGTACAGACGGATCCTTTACAGTAACCACCGGAGCCATGGGCGTCTCGACGTCCCAAGATGCTTATGTTTTCTTAAATGCTGGAAATATACCGTTAAATGGATGGCGTAATAAAGCGATTATTAATAGTGTTAATGATGCTTATGGGGGGGCAGGTCTTATTTTTCGAGCTACTCGACCAAGTGATAACGCCTTAATTGATATAAAGCTAAATTGGAATAAAGGCGGCGGCGATATTATGACGGAGTCGCATGTCATCAAATCAACAGCCACTCCATCAGGTGGGTTCGACGGTCAAATATGGATTCAATACTCATAAGGAGAGGAGGGCTATTTCATGGCGCTAAGTATACACGTCGGAGGCACATTTCGGAACGTTTCAAACGTTCATACTCGTGTAGGCGGAACATGGCGGAAAGCAACTCAAGTATGGGTAAGAGTCGGAGGCGTTTGGAAACAAGTTTGGACAGGTCAAGGATTTAAAGTATTGGCTAATATGAATACGACTCATGTCTGGGGCTATGTAAATTCTGTAGGAAACTATGTTTATACAATTGGTGGATTCGCTGGAGCTATTGCGGATGGATATGAATCAAAACGTAATGAGCGATACGATCCATTAACGAACACATGGTCATTTATGGCGGACATGCCTTATAGAAAGGTAAATGGGGCGTCTTTCGTTATTAATAATGAGATTTATATGCAGGGTGGCAACGCTGACTACTACGTAGGGGTTGTCTATAGTCCAATAACGAATACGTACCGAAATTATCAAGCAACAGTATCTGGAGAATCACAGTTTTCCGGCACTATCGGTTCATTTGGGTATACAGCAGGTGGTCTTGATGGTGCTCTCTACTCATATACATTCCAGTACAATCCAGCAACAAATAGCTCTACGAGAATGGCAAATATGCCTAATGCCATGGCATATGGAGCCTCTGCCGTAGTAAACAATAGTCTTTACACTATCGGTGGTATGACGTCTGGGAACCGTTGGACGAACTACGTGTATCAGTTTACACCAAGCACCAATACCTGGATGCAAAAGGCGAACGCGTTGTTTGCCAATGAGCGGCCATGCGCATGGACATATAACAATAAAATTTATGTATATCGATTATGGAATCAACTTGATGTCTATGATCCAGTAACAAATTCATGGGTAACTTCGCCGGATGTTTCACCAAGTGGACAGTCCATCTACGGAACAAAAGCAGCAGTTGTCGGGAATAAAGCTTACATTCCAGGAGGTGTGAACGCCAATAATGGCACGTTTTCATATCAAACGTTGGAATACACAATGGGGTAGGGAGGTACCAAATGGAATACAAGGGTAGAGAATTAATCTGTACAGAAGAGGAGCTTCAACAGTTTATCGTTGGGTTAACCGTTATGCATCAAGTGTATAAGTTCACTGACAAGTTCAATGGACAGTTTATTCATAACCCGACTGGAAATGATAACGCACGTTATTATGTATTACAGGTCGGAGACAGGACGTTTCTTCAACCTCATGCACCATTTGAAATGGGAATTGTTCCGATTACGGAGGAGAATGCGCTTGAATACATTGAGCGTCACGCGGACGAGTTAACCGATATGGTTATATTTGAAAAATTCGCTGTTCAACCAGAAGATTCCCTGGAAGTTCTAAAAAAGAAAAACTCTGAATTGCAAATCATAGCTGACGAGTTAAAACAACGCAATGCAGCAATGCAAGACGACCAACTTTTTATACTCGAAGCACTCGCAACTGCAGGCATTATTTAAATATCTGGGAGGTGATTTTTTTGCTGACAGCAAGACAACGCATGGTACGAGGTTATGGATTCGCAATCTTTGAAGATGGTACTCGAAAATTCAATTCCGTAGGACACAGCTACCACGAGGACATTAAGGCATATGCAGCCGCTAATTTTGGAAAGGACAAGATCGACGGTGCACTTTCTACTGAAAGAATTACTGAAAATGAATATCAGGAAACGTTATCACTTATTGGAACTGACCAGGCAAATGAATGGTCTGGTATTTAAGGAGGAAGAAGCATGGAGGAAAACACGCAGGATATCCGACAGCTTGCTAAGCTGCGATTGCAGGAAATTCACGCGCAAATGTACGTACTGAGCGAAGAAGCTAGAATTATTAATGGTTTTCTTACTCTGAGAGATCAGGAAGAAGCAAATACTAATTCGACTGAGGTCCAGATGGAACATTTCGAAGAGTAACTGTTGGATCTCGTCGCACTTCCATTAACATGAAAATGAGTTTGTGAAAACTTGGGATTATTAAAACATCGGCATTTCGACCTGAAGAGGGAGGTGATTTAGTATGATCTTGCTGGAAATGCAGAGTTCACTGAAAAGAACCTTACAGACAAAGTTTTCAGATATCACAACGCAATTGAGAGAAGACAATGAACTATTACCACCAGCCCCATACTTCCAAACCGAGCTAACCCTAGCCGAGTTCGAGCCGATATCGCAACGACGATATACGGCTCGTTTTCGTTTCAAGATCCATTATGTTCCGGTAACTGGGAAGCCAGTGGCTACGATCATGGACGAGATGCTTGAATCGTTGACTTCACTAGATGTTGAAGGCCGTCCATGCCGCGCCTCATCAGTGGCTTGGGAGCAGCCAACGGGGAATGATGGGACATCGGGAGAAGGATATTTTCGTGCAGAGTACGTTATTCAGCTGACGACCGATCAGGTCGAAACGGAAAGCAAGATGCAAACATTGAAACAGGGAGGCGGTTTGAAATGAGTAAAAAAGAAACAGCACCGACGTTCAACAAACACCAGCTGGTACAATCCAATCAATTTAGTAATCGCGAAAAGGATGTGCTTAGCGCCATTCTCGAAGTGGGCAAAACGTACACCGTTCAGCAAGCGAAAGAGCAACTCACCACATTTTTGAAAAAGGAGGTCATCTAAATGGCCGGAGGAACATGGACAACACCCAACAAAGTAAGACCAGGCGTTTACACCCAAATCTCATCGCAGGAGCAGCCGATCGGGCGAGTAGGTGAAAGGGGGATTGCCGCACTGGGCTTGTCCCTTCCATGGGGAGAGCCGCAAAAGATTCTGACGATCAAACCAGGTACCAATCTGGTTGATGTGCTGGGTTATGATATCACGGCACCGCAGCTGCTTTCGGTAAAAGAAAACCTCAAGCGTGCTGGCACACTTCTGTTGTACCGCTTGAACAGTGGCGTACAGGCGGCCGGTTCTGTGGCCGGACTGAAAGCAACTGCTCTTTACGGCGGAGAGCGTGGGAATGACATCCAGATCGTTGTTGAGCACGCGGTGGATGATCCCCGCAAGTTTGTGGTCAGCACGCTGCTGAGCGGCAAAGCCGTGGACAAGCAGCTTGTAGCTAGTGCAGCCGAACTGCAGCCGAACCTGTACGTAACCTTCACACCGGATACCGGCGATTTGGCGGCAACGGCAGGTTTTGCACTGACTGGCGGCGCAAACGGCACCGTGACGAACCAAGAGCATGTGGACTTCCTTGCCGCGCTTGAGGTCCAAGACTTCCAGACCGTTGGCCTGTTGTCTGCAGACCCAACGCTCAAGTCCTTGTATACCGCTTTCGTCAAGAGGCTTCGCGAGCAGGACGGCAAGAAGGTACAAGCTGTATTGCCAGACTATCCAACTGCGGATTATGAAGGAATCATCTCCGTGAAAAATGGCGTTGTTCTCACCGACGGCACCATATTAGACAAGGTGAAGGCGGTGGCTTGGGTCACAGGAGCCACCGCTGCGGCAGCGGTCAACGAATCCTTGACGTATGCGGCTTACGATGAAGCGGTGGATACCGATGTTCGTCTAAGCCATACGGAGATTGAAGCGGCACTCACGAAGGGCGAGTTCTTGTTCAGCTACAGCGGCGGCAAAGCCGTGGTCGAGCAGGATATTAACAGTTTTACATCGATTGAGCCGGCCAAAGCGCGCCATTTTTCCAAAAACCGTGTGGTCCGCGTCCTGGATGGCATTGCGAATGATCTGAAGCTGATTTTCGAGAAGTCCTATATCGGGAAGGTAGACAACAATGTGGATGGCCGGACGCTGTTTTGGGCGGAATGCGCGGCGTATTTTGCGTCTTTGCATAACATCGGGGCTATCCAAAATTTCGATGCGAACGAAGATATTGTGGTGACGCCGGGCACGGAAGGCGATGTGCTATTTGTGGATATCAAGGTACAGCCGGTGGATGCGATTGAAAAAGTATACATGAAAGTGAAGGTGGTCTAAGATGGCATTTTTGCGGGCAAGCGACACGATTTCGGGGCAAGAGGGCAAGGCATTCGTCAAGATTGGCGACCGTATGGAGGAAATGTTCTACATTAAAACACTGGAAGCTACGGTGGAGAAGGAAAAAGCTGAGCTGAAAACGATGGGCCAACGCGCTGTGCAGCACAAAGCCATTGGCTGGAAGGGCAGTGGCACGATGACCATTTATTACGTGACCACGCTGTTCCGCGAGCTGATGATGGAATACATTCAGACCGGCAAAGACGCCTACTTCATGATCGAAGTGCGCAACGAGGATCCGGGCTCGTCGACGGGACGTCAGACGGTGATTTTGGAAGGGGTCAACCTGGACAGCGTGATTATGGCATCTCTAGACACGGAAGCGGAGGCACTGGAGGAAGAAGTGGCCTTCACGTTTGAGAATGTGCGGATTGAGACGCCGTTTAACCCATTGGCTTAATACTTATTCATATATGAGGAGGAAGGAATATGAGCGATTTTAGTATGTTTTTTGCTGGCCAGTCGTCTGCGGAGATCACGGAGGAATTCGTGGTCTCTGTTCGTTTTAAGAACGCAGAAGGGAGCCCCGTTCCTTGGAAGCTGCGCAGCATCACGGAGGAGGAGAACCAGGAGTGCCGCAAAGCGGCTACGCGTAAGGTCAAGGGTAAGAATGGCGTCTTCACGCCGGAAATCGACCCGAACGACTATATGGCGAAGCTGATGGTATCGAGCGTCATTTACCCGGATTTGAAAAACAGCGAGCTGCAAAAATCCTACGGCGTGCTCGGTGCGGAATCCCTGCTCCGCAAAATGCTGCTGCCCGGCGAGTTCGCCGCGCTTGGCGAGCGGGTGCAAGCCCTGAACGGTTTTGACCGCGATATGAACGATCTGGTGGATGATGTAAAAAACTAATCAAAGAGGGCGACGGAGACGCGAACTATGCGTACTACGCCCTCCACGAATTGCACATCCTTCCTCACCAGCTCATGGCGATGTCGGTCCGGGAACGGGCCGCCATCTATGCCATGATCTCGATGCGGGTGGAGAAGGAGAAGCTGGAGCGAGTCCGGAAGCGGAGATAGGTTGTAGAAGAAGGGGGTGAAGGAATGGCGAGTGTAAAGGATGCGCTGTCGTACTTTAACAACATGGCCAATGATGTGTTGGTTGGTCAATGGCTGCAGTTTGAAAAGGGATACGAACAGGTTGTCAAACAGATTACTAAGGCTAAGGAAGAGCAAGAAAAATTAACGCGTTCAACGGCAAAATCTGTCTCGTATAAAGAAAAAATGCTTCAGATGACCGAAAAAGTCGTGGATGGAATCGAACAAATGAATCAAAAAATGGGAGAAGGCGAGAAGAAAGCGAGCGCCCTTAGCAAAGCTTTAAAATTTGCCAAATCGGCATATAAAGCGGGAGCAATTGTCGTCAAGGCGACTATTGCTCCTGCTGCTCAGGAACAGAAGCTAGAAGATCTATTTAAAGTAAAATCAGGCAATGCAGAAGTGGGAACTGCGATGTTTCAGACTTTTAAGAATAATGCGCTGAAGACGGGCTCGGATGTTAATCAATCTCTAGAAAACGCACTGACCTTTATGTCGGCAACCAAAAATTCGGATCAACTCACGCAGCTTACTGGCTTTGCCGATCGAATGAGCATGATGTCGTCAGGAAACAAGAGTTCTAAAGATGCAACAGAGGCAATTATGAGTGCAATGCGCGGAGATACTAGTTCTTTAGCGAAAAATTTTAATATTCCTGATGCCCAAATCAAAAGTTTCAATGCGGAAATTACCTCATCTAAGGGCAATTTTACTGCGTTTCTCTCATCCATGGATAAGCTGCTTCAAAAATCCGGCATGACGCAAGAAGCATTAGGCTCAATGATGGATTCTCCCGTTAACAAGTGGCAGAAGCTGCTGGGACTAGTGGATAACTCGTTTGTTCAGATTGGAACTGGAGCTTTGGCAGCCATTATGCCGTTAATGGAAATGATAAGTGCCGCATTTGAATCAGGAACATTTCAGCCGTTCATTGATGCTTTAACAATTGGGTTATCTGTATTGGTCCAAGTGTTTATGTGGATTGCAGAACTGGTGCCACCGGCATGGGAATTTATTAAAGGTGCGATTTCTGGCGTAGGAATGGCAATCTGGAACGTTATCAGCATATTTATGGGGTTACTGCCCATCATTACGTTTGCAGCTGTATTACTAGGAATCCTCAATATTGGGCTAATAACCAGTAGAATCGTTGCTTTAGGTTATGGAGCCGCTCAACTAGCTGCAGCTATGAAAACGAATCTCTTAACGGCAGCAACCAGCATCCAAGCCGGAGCAATGAGGATTCTTAATATGATTATTAATGCGAATCCACTTATGTATTTAATTGCTTTAATTATCGCCGTGATTTCAGCATTCGGTGTTTGGAGTGTAGTCACACAAGGACTGAAAAAGGTCTTTAGTAACGTGTTCGGCTTCATTGTCGATCTGGCGCAAAACACGGTCAACACGGTCATTTCCGTCATTAACGGGATCATTAAAGGTGTGAACGCGGTAGCGGGCTTTTTCGGTAAAGTTCTAGGCGTAGATACCAAGCAAATCGCCGAGATTGAGTATAAAGCAGACTTTACGAATTTTAAGGATACGGGACAGAAAGCGATAGAAGATTTTTCGATGGATACCTTCAAGGATAAATTCATGCCGGATAAGAACTTGGGCAAGAACAACGAGGATCTTTTAAAACAATACAACAACGGCAAAACCGGATACGATGTTACCGTTCCGAAAACCACCCCAACCCCGTCCATGCCCGCCATGCCAACGGCCCCAATCCCGGTAGCCCCTGCGGGCGGCAGCATCGATTCCATTGGTAAAGTGGATAACTCGGTGGACGTGGCGAGCGAGGATCTGAAAGTGATGCGCGATTTGGCGGAAGTGAATGCGATCAGCAATATGATCACCCTGACGCCGACTGTGCAGATGACGACGGGAGATATTAATTCCGGGGCCGATCTGGATACGATCATGTCGAGAATTAACCGGACGCTGGAGGAGCAGTTTGTGTCTAGTGCCGAGGGGGTGTACTTGTAGCATGAGCGATTACGGATTTTTTCTGAGCTTCAATAACCAGGAGGAGGTTTTCCGATTTCCGGTGAACCCTGAGCGGATTGACGTCAAGGATAGCGGTGAAGGCAAATCCTATACGGTCGCGGGGCTAGGCGAAGTGAATGCGATTCTGCATCCAAAGCTGACGGAGATCTCGTTTGAAAGCTTTTTTCCGGGGAGAGTGTACCCCTTTGTACATCTAGGCTCTGACCAAAAGCTGAAGCTTCCGATTGAATACGTAAATACCATTAAAGGCTGGATGGAGTCCCGCCGACCTGTTCGCTTTGTTATGACGGGGCTTGTTCCCGATCCGCTGAGCGGTACGGATGGCAAGAATGTGGTGCGGGCGATGAAGTCTTTTGGCATCAACATGGCGGCCTCCATCGAAAGTTTCAATTGGAATACGATGTCCGGATCGCCGGAAGATATCGAATTCTCGATCACGCTTAAGCGCTATGTGTTCTATGGGGCACGCAAGGTTATGCCGGTTAAGGACAAAAAGGCCGCTGCGGTGAAAACCAAAGACAGGCCGGATGACCGCAAAAAACCAACCTCTTATACGGTTACCAAAGGCGACACCCTGTGGAGTATTGCTCAAAAGCTGCTCGGCAGCGGTTCCCGTCATGCGGACATCCAAAAACTAAACGGAATCAAGGACCATGAGGTCCGGAAGCTGGCCGTCGGCCGGGTTCTGAAAATTCCTTAAAGAGGTGGCGCCATGATCGAACTGATGATTGACCGCAAGAACGGAAGCGTGTGGGATTTGGTGCAGATCGTAACCGACATCACATGGAAAACAAGCCGTCAGGCGAAGCCGGCAAGTCTGGATATCAACTATGTGAACGATGGCCTGGCGCAGAGCAAGGCATTCGAAGTGGAGAACGGCGACATTGTGCGCTTCCGCAAGGATAACAAGGATCTGTTTTATGGGTATGTTTTTTCCAAAGAGTGGGGCATGGACGCCCAGGTCAAGGTGATGGCTTACGACCAGCTGCGCTACCTGTCCAGCAACGACACCTACCGGTTTACGAATGCCAAGGTGGAGGATATCATCCGGAAGATCGCCAAGGATTTCAATCTGAAGACAGGAACGCTGGCCGATACGGGCCATACGATACCTGCCATGCTGGAAGCGGACAAGAAACTGATCGATATCATCTGCAAGGCTCTGGATTCCACATTGATCGCGACTAAGCAGTACTATATGTTTTACGACCGGTACGGCGAACTGACGTTGACTAACATCAACGACATGCTGCTCATGCTTGCGGTGGGAGAAGACAGCCTCATGACGGATTTTTCATATAAAAAAAGCATCGACAACGAGACGTACAACCGCATCAAAGTCGTGCGGGACAACAAGCAGACGGGCAAGCGGGACGTTTACCTATATCAGCACGGACAAAACATTGCCCAGTGGGGCCTGCTCCAGTTATACGAAGTCGCTGACGAGAACATGAATCCGGCTCAGTTGAAGCAGTTAGCGCAAAATTTGCTGGAGCTGAAGAACAGGGAGCAGCAGACGCTGTCCATCGAGGCTATCGGGGATTTACGGGTCCGTGCCGGAAACACGATCTATGTGAATCTGCCGGAAGAAGGCTTGAAGCCGTATCTCATCGATGAGTGTACGCATAAATTCTCGGACGGTACGCACACGATGTCGCTGAATATGAAGGTGGTGTAAGCAGGGATGCTGGATATTATCAAAAAAGCCAGTCTCAGCGCCGTGGGTAGCACAAACCCGATGGCGGTGCTGTACGGCACAGTAACATCAATCTATCCTCTGGAGGTGAACGTGGATCAGCGTTTCAGCCTGACGGAGGATTTTTTAGTTATCGGAGAGTCGATGACCGAGTACAAGCTGAACATTGGCGGCGCGGAGTATGTGATTCGAAAAGGGCTGGAAACGGGAGACACGGTGCTGCTCATACGTTACCAGGGCGGGCAAACGTATCTCGTGCTGGATCGGTTGGTGAAGCCGTCATGATCCCGCAAGGAGGAACGCTGCAGCCGGGTAGCGAGATCGTGGAAACCTTGGAGCAGCCTAGTTTGACATATGATTTGAATCTGGAGGAAGGGACGATATCCGGTCACATTGACGGGCTTGAGGCCGTTAAACAGGCTGTCGTCAAAATCCTTCAGACTCGCCGATTTGAGCATCTGATCTACAGCAGCAACTATGGGCAGGAGCTGGACTCCGTCATTGGCCGCGACCCGCTGTGGGCCTATTCTGAAATCGAGCGGCATATCAAGGAAGCGCTGCTGCAGGATGATCGCGTGTTGTCGGTGGATGACATGAATATTACGTTTACTGGCGAGTTGGCCATGGCAGAGTTTACGGTCCGAAGCGTGTATGGCACTTACAGTATGACCAAGGAGGTGAGGGAGGATGGTTGAGGAACAGACGTATGAAGCCATTCTGGAGCGGATGCTGGAGCGCATCCCGGAGGGTATGGACAAAAGAGAGGGCAGCATCATCTACGATGCGTTGGCGCCTTCTGCGGCTGAGCTTGCCCAGATGTATGTGGAATTGGAGTATTCCATGAACCTGAAATTTGCCGCTACGGCATCGGGCGAATTTTTGGATCGGAGCATTGCCTGGTCGGGACTGACCCGAAAGCAGGCTACAAAAGCACAGCTGCTGGGGCAATTTTCGGGCAGTAACGGCGCCCCGGTGGATGTGCCCATAGGGAGCCGTTTTTCATTGGATCCGCTGAATTACAAAGTCATGACCCGGCTGGGTGCGGGGCAGTATGTGCTGGAATGCGAGACAAGCGGGAAGGAAGGCAACCGCCGATTCGGTTCGCTGCTTCCGCTGGAATACGTAGAAGGCTTGGTAAAGGCCGAGCTGGTGGAGCTCTGGGTACCTGGCGAAGACACCGAATCGGATGAAGCGTTATATGACCGTTACCGTGAAAAAATCTCCCGGCCCGTAACCAGCGCGAACCGGAATCAGTATGAGTTATGGGCGAGGGAGAAAGCCGGGGTCGGCAAGGCCAAGGCTTTTCCGTTATGGGACGGACCCGGCACGGTCAAGGTGGTGCTGCTGGATAACGAGATGCGTTCGCCTACGCCTTCCGTAGTGGAATCGGTGCAGCAGCATATTGATCCGACCATGGATGGCATGGGGGAAGGGGCAGCTCCCGTCGGTTCGGTGGTCACCGTTGTAGGGGCGGCTGAAGTGCCTGTAAATATCGAAGTGCAGGTTACGCTGCTCAATGGGGCAGGTATAGATGGCGTGCAAGAAGCGATTGAGCAGGGCGTTCGCCAGTATTTGAAAGACCTCGCCATGTCCGACCCGTTGGTTCGGTATAACCGGATCGCCAACGTGATTTTGGATACTCCGGCTGTCATCGACTACGAGGTATTGACCGTGAACGGAGGAACGGACAGCATTCCGATCCAACAGGAAGCGGTAGCTGTCCTGGGGACGGTGACGGTCCGATGAGTAAAGCCGAAGCCTGGCTGGGTTACTTGCCGTCCTTTTATCACGATGTTCGAGAAATGAAAGCCATTGCCGGAGCCGAAGGGGCTGAGTTGGACAAGCTGACGCAGCAATTGGAGGATCAGTTAGACCAGTATTACCCCGAAACCGCTACCTGGGCGCTGTCTCGATATGAGCAGGACCTGAACATTCCGGTGAATTTATCCAAGCCGATTGAACAGCGGCGGTCGGTGATTATCTCGAAAATGCGGGGGAGCGGGAAGGTGTCTGCCAGCATGCTCAAAAATGTGGCACAAGCCTATGAGCGGGGCAGCATCGAGGTATCCGTCCAGCCGGCGGAGTATAAAGTGACGATTCATTTTCGAGATACGCTGGGCATTCCGCCAAATCTGAGCGATTTGAAGTCGGCCATTGAGGAGATCAAACCCGCCCATATGGCGGTCGATTACGCTTTGCGTTATCTCACCATTGCCGAGGTAGAGAGCATGACGTTCGAGGAAATATCAGCAACGACACAAGACAGATTGTTGGGAGGAGGAGCTTAAATGACGAATCCGGTTACGCCGAATATCGGGTTGAACAAAATCGATCGAACCTCGCCGTCCACGACGTATTTCGATCTGGAGAAGTATATTGATCAGAACGCGGATGCTGTAGATCGGTTCGCGGGTGAAAGCAGTGAGGCCATCGGCGCTCTAGAGAAGCGTCTGGATACAGAAGAGCGCAGGGAAGTCCTACTTCAGCCTGGGCTTCAGATCGTGAATGCGGAGCGGAGCGCGCCTTTTAAGTTGAGTGGGATTAAGGGGCGGACGTTGGTGAATTTGTTGGGGCGGGATGGGGATTTTGAATATGTTAATCCGTGGAAGGCTTATTCAGTCAAGGGAACGCCTACAGTCTTCAATAACGAGATTACTGTTATCGGATCGGGTGAAACCACAAACCCGCAAATCAGCAGAAATTTAAAAGCGGCTTCAGTTCCCAAAGTAGGCGACAAGCTGTTTATTCGGGCTATTGCAAAGACGAAAAGCGCCTGTGAAAGCCTGAGAGCTTACTTATACATCAGTACGCCAATAGGCACAAGACACGGGGAAATCATCTTAAGTTCCCCAACGGTGGATAAACCGTACGCGCTTTATAAGAGCTTTACGGTTACGCAGCACCTCGTCGATAACTGGGGGACAACTGGTTTTATACTTGTGGCACAGCATACCAGCGCTGCAGCTGCTAAGGATACGGTAGCTGTATACTCACAAGCTGCCCTATATGTTGTGGCGACACAGGATCTCGGATTGACAGATGACGAGCTGGCGGCAAAGTATACGTATGTCAATAGCGTTCAGCCTGTACGTAATCCGTATGCGATCCGGTACGGGGAGAATTTGTTGCCATCATTTTATGAATGGAATATTCACGCACAAGCAAAGGCCAGCGGCCCGTATACTCTTTCCCTAGCAAGCACAGCAACTACACAGAACACTTATATAAACATCCCAGTTATGCCGAATACTGATTATGTGCTTTCCGGAGTTGTTACCGGAGGTACGTCGACAACGGGTGGTTATATAACTGTTGGTTGGGTCGACGCTACGGGTACTACTTTTATTTCGTGGGAAGGCGAAATATACACCGGGGGAAGTCCTAGGAAGATTCATTCCCCTGCCAATGCAGTTTACGCTCAGGTTGTATGTACCACAACGGGGGTTGGTAACTACGAGTTTGCGAATGTAATGTTATCCGCTGGCCCCACCACCAAACCGTTTAAACCACGCGAAGACTCCATGCTCGCGCTGCAAACGGACTTATTCGCCGATCCGCTGACAGGTGCGAATGCTGACGAAGTTTTTGAAAAGGACGGGCAGTATTTCAAGTTGGCGAAATGGAAGAAGGTTTCATTGGATGGATCAATAACGTTGGGCATCGCAGCACATTTTGCAGGATTTAAAGTCCTTCAGACTGACCAATACCCGCATCCGCTTCCGAGATGGATTAATTATTCTGGAGTAGCGGTAAAGCATGATGGAAAAGTATTAAAAACAGCAACTTTTGGTGGAGCTTGGGCAGCAAATGGCCCGGATACGATGGAAACAGCAATAGATGGAAGATTTTATATTTCTGTTTCCAACGCTGACAGTGGTTGGGGCGACAACTACACGCCGACAGTCGACGAGATTAAGGCGTATTTTATGGGATGGAAGATGTACGACGTGAACGTAGACCCGACTGGTGGCGGTGTTTATAACCGTAATGACGGTGTAGGTAAATGGTGGTGCCCTATCGATAGAAGTACAAGCGGTGTTCAAGTTTTACCGACAACAAAGGTTCCCTCTGTTCCGTCCTACCAACTCGTATACCAACTCGCAAAACCAACTGTCGAGTCTATCGTTTCCGAAGGTATGCTGACGTTTAATGAAGGCGATAATCAGGTCGAAGTTAGGACGGGGCTTGTGGTACGTGAAAGTGCGATACCTGTCGTTTCGGGGAACGGATACTATTGGATCAACGGGAGGACTACTCCAAGTTATCCCCTGAAAAATAGACCGAGCAGAATATTACACATTTACAAGAACAATCTGCATAATGTGGGGTGGGTTAATAGTCCGGTAGATGCGGGCTATTATGACACATACGGACTCGTTCAAACAAGGATTGAAATCGAACTCTTTGATCCTTCCGCATCCTATTCCATCACGTATCTGATGTTGGACACATCACCAATCGTTCCATTCATCGGATCGTATGCGGCTAACGAAAAGGCCATGCTCCAAGAATTAACCGATACTGTGCAACAGAATGCGACCGCTGTTTCCGTGCTTATGAATAAAAAGGTGGATAAGGACGCGCCAGGATGGATTACACCGACATTGTTGAATGGATGGACTCGTGGGGATAATTTTGCTTATCAAAAAATGTCGAATGGGATGGTAATATTTCGAGGAAATGTTGGAAATGGGACATTGTCCTCAACAATACCGTTATTGACATTGCCAGTTGGATACCGTCCGAAGCAGGTCCTATACTTTCCTGTGTCTGCTAGGAATGGCACAGGAACTACAGGGTACGGTATGCTCCGATTCCTAATCCATCCAGATGGTACAGTCACTTTGTTTTCGCAGAATGATATGACTGTGGCAACTATTGTATGGCTCAATAACGTTGCTTTTCTAGCCGAACAATAAAGGAGGCACCACATGAAAGCAGTACCCAAAGTAAATATAGACGGCCTCTATTTAGAGGACACGCTTGTGGACGATACCTTTTCTGGTGTCGTCCCTTTTTATTCCAACATGGAACAAGGAATATTAGATGTGCTAACGACAACAGAAAACGTAACTCAACCAGATGGCGAAGCACCCAACGATTATGAATCCAATATCACCGGTTACATCATCGGCATCCCGGTGACTCCCGGCTTGTTCCGCCCACGCTTTGATCTCGCAGCCTGGAATGCATACGAGTCTGCCGTAAGCGCAGCACAAGATTCATTCCAACAAGCCTTGTCAAAGTGGCACGCACTCCCTGAAGAGCAGCGCGGCGACATGCCGGTGCTGGAGTCTCCGACTCAGCCGATACTTTGGGTAGAAGGGTTAACCCCAGAGGAAATCGAGGAGCTAACCAGACCTCAACCAATAGAGCCTAATGAAATGGATCGCTTAGGGAGCGAGATGGTAGCGCGGGAACTGGAGGCCTTGGAGCTGCGTCAACAGAACGAGGCACAGGGCGCTCAAATCGTGGGACTTGAATTGCGGTTGCTGTCACTTGAAAATAGCTGATCGAAAGGAGCGGGAGACGATGTTCGAGAACGATTTTGAACGCTTGAAGTATTACTATGAAAAAAAGTGGGCACAGAAGTCTCAAATGAGACAGTATGTTGCGTTTGGCGTAATCACCTCGGATGAATATGAAGTCATCACTGGCGAGGCATATTAAACGCTGCATTGAAAGGCCTAGCATGAAGGGCTTCAACGTAGAAGGCGGAATCGTGCTGGAGAAGCGGAGCGGTCGCCTTTGTCCACGGATTTTAACCCTATCTATAAAGGTACAAAAAAATCTGGGGGCAACAGCGATCGGAAGCATGATCCGCATGCGAAGTGATGTACTGCTTAAAAGGTGTATCTGTGTATTTCTGTTAAAACAACTATGAATAACCTCAATCCAAGCCCTCGGCTCCCCCGAGGGCTTTATCACACCTTCAAAACCATATCAAAGGAGGAAGAATTATGTATGAGCACATCGGTCAGTTTTTTAAGATGCTGGTGGCGGGGACGGGGGCCGTAACGGGGTACGTCTGGGGCGGATGGTCGCTGCCGCTGCATCTGCTGTTGTGGTTCGTGGTGATCGATTGGTTGACCGGATGGGGCGCGGCCTGGATGAACGGCGAGCTGCGCAGCCGTATGGGTTATACTGGAATCGCACGCAAAATGACCATTTTTCTCATCATCGCCCTGATGCATCTGGTGGACCGGGTGCTGGGGGAGATGAATTATTTTCAGAATACGGTGATCTTCTTCTATCTCGCGAATGAGCTGCTGTCCATTATTGAGAACGTAGGAAGAATGGGGGTACCGATCCCCCAGTCCCTGCGTAATGTGGTACAGGTATTCCAGATCAAATCCGAAGAAGGGGAAGAGCCAACCGCAGGAAAGGAGGAGAAAAAGGATGAAGCCCTCTGATTTTATAGCCAAGCTGGCACCTATAGCTGCTCAGGACATGCGTCAGTACGGGGTACCCGCTTCGCTTACGCTTGCCCAGGCAATTCTGGAATCCAACTGGGGAACGAGCGGCCTGACGCAAAAGGCGAACAATCTGTTCGGCATCAAAGGAACCGGCCCGGCGGGCAGCGTGACCATGCAGACAACGGAATACCGGGGACAGACGCCCTATACGACTCAAGCCTCATTTCGAAAATACAACCATTGGCATGAATCGGTTGCCGATCATACCCGGCTGATCCTGAACGGTACGCGTGACAAGCCGCAGCGCTACCATGGCGTGTTATGGGCGGATTATAAAACGGCGGCAACGGAGATTTGGAGAGGCGGCTATGCCACAGACCCCAATTATCCCAAAAAGCTCATTTCCATTATGGAGCAGCATTCGCTCCATCAATATGATGTGCCAAGTCCGGAGGAGGAGGAACGCATGAAAATCGAACAATTAACGGCCGAGCTGCAAAAAACACAGGACCAGGTTCGGCAGCTTAACGAGCAATATGCCTCGGCAATGAAACTGCTAACCGAGCAGGGCAATGCCATCAAGCAGATGAATGCCAGGCTTAAGGCGGCGGAGACGGATAAGCCTGCGAAGGTTCCATCTTGGGCGGAACCGGCGGTACAAGCTGCAAAACAGGCAGGAGTACTTCATGACCCTGAGGGCAGCTTCGATTTTTACCGGATCATGACCGTGCTTTATCGTCTGGGGATTATCAATAAAGAGAGCAATTGAAATCTGAGTTTTCTGTAGGAGACGGTTCCATCTAATTAACATGGCAGGGGTTTATTCTTTTGAATGACTTTGGATACAACTTGAACTTGAAGTATAAGGAAAACAAAATAAGAAACCGCTTGGTCGCCAATAGGCGGCCTTTTTATTTGGCACGGGTTTTACAGGGAAAATCCCTGATTATATAAACCAGAAGGAGAACAATCATGATGGCAAAGTATCTGTTAACGCATGTAGAAGGGGAGAAAGCTTATCCGGGTGTGGAGGAATTCGATGGGGATATTCATGCTTACATGGAATCAAAGGCATTGTATATCCGTACCATTCCCTTGACTAGCGGTGTGAACGGAAATTATGTCTACGCCGACGGTCAGAAGGACCGCTTCGGTGATTCCGTCACGCTGGGACTGCTGACTTTTGTGCAGAATACGATCCCCGCCCGGCATATTCGCTGGATTATTGCCCCGTTGTAGAAGGAGCTGGCGCATTGGCGGTAGGCGCGATATAAATTACCGCTTATATGTAATATTTATCGGTCTATATGTTTAACCAAGCAGGAATAGCCTGAAAAAAGAAAAGTCGCCTAGCGGCGACTAAAATAAAGCAGCGATGCAGTTTTCGATGATTTTTCTACTCCGGGTTGCCATAATGTAATATTTATCAGTCAATATGTTTAACCAACTAGGAAACCAACTAATTTCTCGACGTAAAAGGTAAAATAACGTGCCTCCCCACGCGTTGCCAGGCATTATACCTCACCTCACCTCACCTCACCTCACCTTACCTCACTTCACCCTCACCGTCCCCACCGCATTTGCTTGATTCCCCGCATGATCCGTAACGGTATAGGTCACCGTGTAGATTCGGCTTTGGCCGCGTGCCGATTTCTCCGCTCGCAGCCGGAAATGAGTGTCATGGGTACCGAATTCGGCATCCTGAACATCCGGTCCTCGATCACCTCCCTTGCCTTTGCTTTCGCTGTTACTCGCGTCCTTATCTTTCTCAATGGAAATCTCCTGGCTATCCCGGCTACCCCCCTTGCCGCCTGCACTCTCAATGGTGATGGAGGTTAGCACGATGGACGCAACGCCAGAGCCTTCATCGCTGGATTCGAGGCTGGCGCGAATATCGACCATTTTGTGATTCGGCGCCTTCAATACGGAAGGCGAGAGCGTAACCTTAAGAACTGGGGCGATTTTATCGATATTCGACACGGTTGCCGTTAGGGTGCCTTCGTTGCCGTCCTCATCCGCATATTCGAAGGTAAACGAACCGTTCTCCGTAAACCTGTAAGTTGGAGATCCGCCGTTATTCGTAACGGTAATCGGACTCTCCGACACCAAGGCTGCTATAACGTCTCCATTTGTCGGGGCCGTCGTGCTGTACTCCAGGCCCACGGTGAAATCGGTATACGTGACGCCAGGTGCCGCCGTGAAGTTCTCGCCGATATTGTCCAGCGTATTGCCGCTTAGCTTGATATTCTTGCCTGCCTGGAGCTGAATTCCGTTGCTGTTGCCGGTGATGGTATTGTCCAGAATCTGCACGTTCTCCGGGTCTCCGGCTCCGATGCCGCCCGCGTTGGTGTCCCCGTTGTCATGCTCGAGCAGGATGCCCCAATAATGCTCGGCCGTATTCTGGCGGATCGTGTTGCCTTTGATGATCGTGCCCGGGCCGTTCAAAATATTGATGCCTGCCGCGTTAGGAATATCGAGGGTATTCTCGATCCGGTTGTTCTCGATGATGGTATCCGGCGAGCCCATCGATACGACGATGCCTTCCCGCGCATTGCGGATCGTGTTGTCGTGGATATAGTTTTGCGGACCGGATTTGCTGTGATTGGTCGGGGCGGTCCCCCCGGTATTCCCGATGCCGATGCCGCCGCCATACGGCATGTCGGTGATCAGGTTATCGTGGATCTCGTTAAAATACTCCAGCTCCCCATGCAGATCAATCGCATCCAGCCGGACCTGGCGGAATTCGTTGTGCCGGATCACATTGTTATGGGCCACATATTGAATGAGTGCGCCGTGTCGCAGGTAAGGCCCCTCGAAGGAGGAGTCCTCGACCAGATTCCACCTGGTATCGTTGGCAAACCCGTTGCGGTCGACCTTCGGCACGCCCTGAATGGATACGCCGTACCCGGCACCGCCCGGACCGAGGTCCGTGGCATTTCGGAACGTCGTGTTGCGGACAACGATGTCATGGCTGTTCTCGATGCGGACGCCCATGCGGCTGAATTTCTCGATCGTCACGCCGTCGATCGTGATGTTGTACGATGGCGCCTCGCCATAATTAGCGGCAATGATCATCATGTCGGGCCCGCCGGCATCCGGGTTGTTGATTCTGTGATCCGTCGTGTACTGGCCATCCCAGGCAGATGTCAGCGTCAGGTTGGAGATGGTCAGATCATGCTGTTTGGCGGATCTCAGCATCGTGCTGTTGCGGACCTTGTTCAGCGAGGTCTTTAGAATCGCGCCGTTCTGGCTTTCCCCGCGTAAATTGACCTTGGATTTCAGCATCAGATTGGTCAGTCCATCGGGCGTGCTGTTTAAGTTGTAAACCCCATTCGGGAAAAACACCTCGTCGCCCGGGAGCGCTTCATCCATTGCTCGTTGTATCGCCGGTCGATCGTCCGTTGCATTGTCTGCAGGATCAGCCCCGTAATCGACCACGTTCAACGTCCTTCCGGTAGCAGCAAAAGCCTGATGCACCGGATGGTCGCTGCCGTCCGCATTCTTCATGCCTGGGGCGGTAAAAGGAACGGTACCCTCCGGCGGCAGCGGCACAAAATCCGGAATGATCGCCACGGGCGTATCCCCGTTAGCGAAAGGCGGATAGATATGAACTTCCGTTAGGCTCGTATAGGCACTGCCGTCCGAATTTCCGCGCCCGGTCAGCTTCACGTAACGCGCACTCGTGTCCGTAACGTCAAAAGGCTGCATCGCGGTGGTGGTTCCGCTGCTCGAACCGTTGAAGAGCGGAGACCAGGTCACGCCGTCATCGGAGGTTTCGATATCGATCTCCGTAGCGCGAGTGTCCCCTTTATAGAAGGCGATGCCCAGATAACCGATGTCCCGGGCCTCGCCGAGATCGTACATGATCCACGGACCGTCGCCGGCGGCAGACCAGCGGGTGTACAGATTCTGGTCCAGGGTATTATCCTCGATGTTGCCGTCGCTGCCGCTTGCCGTGACCGAGACCACTGGCCAAGGCGCTAAGGGAGCGCTAAGCGTCGTAACCTGCAGCGTAAGCGGAACCGGACTGACGTTTCCGGCGGCATCCACGGCCTCGACCTTATAGCTGTACTCCGTGTGCGGAGATAGCTCTTCCGCTTCATGGCGGGTGATGTCGGAGTCCAGCTCCATGACTTTGACGCCGTTTTGATAAACGTTATACTTCGCGACGATCTTGTTGTCTTCCGCCGTCGGCCATGACAAATGCACATAATCTTCGCCAATGCTGCCGATGGACAGGCGGCTTCCGTCCGGCCAGGACGGCGGCGTTGTATCCTGACTGGAATCCACCCATTCGCTCACGACCATGGCAGGTCTCGGATTGCTGGAGCCGTTGGCTTCCTTGGTATAGATATTGACGCTGACACCGGTATGGGCCGCATCCGCCAGGAGAAACGATACGCTGCCATCTGTTAGGTGACTGCGGACATAGTCCGTCACATCGACGCTGTATACCTCCGGCCGGCCGCCATTCTCGGCCTGTACGGTAAACGATCCAATATAAGCATTTGGATCGAGAACGTTCACGGGTGCATTGTTCCAAGTCAGTTGTCTTTCGCTCCAGGCTGTATCCTCGATCCCGTAGAGGGAGAGCTCAAGATCCGTGTTGCTGGTGCCTTTTTTCGCGGCGACCTGGAATTCGTAGCGGTAATCGGGATCGCTCAGAGTGGAAGCATCGAATTTGAAATAGACATACCTTTTGTTGGTTGTACCGGATGAAACGCTAAACAGACCGACGCTTGTGCCTGTAGCGGAATTGATATTGGCGTCCGGTTTGGAGCTGTCGATCAACGCATCGTCCGAGGGCTCCAAACGGCCAACCTCAACGGGGATGCCCGTTGAAGGATCAGTCGGGTCGGTGGGATCGGTCGGATCCGTCGGATCAGGAGGCGTGTAGCCGTCTTTGTAGAGAATCGGCGTCGTGACCTCCAGATTCTTTACGTGCTGCTCCATGAAGGCCCAAGCTTCCGCATCCGCGGTTGTTTTGGCTTCTCCGGTAAAGCCGTGGCCTTGGCCGGGAACGATTTCGAAATCGACCACAGGAACGCCGGCAGACATCAATTGATTGGCGAAGGTGACGCTGTCGGTATAAGGGATGGTGGCGTCCGCGTCTCCATGCCGAATCCAGAACGGCGGATCATCGGGAGTGGCGTACGTTCCGGGCATGGCAAGCCGTGCTTCAATCGGGACGGACAGGGCGTTATGCCCGCCGAGCAGCTTCGTGACCGAACTGTACCGGTCGGCAAAATCGGTCGTGAAATCGGCAGGTCCATACCAGTCCACCACGGCCTGCACCTTGGTGGAGTATTCCGGCCAGCCACCGGCGCCTTCGATATCGGGAAGATGCACCGTATCCCCGGTATCCAGCGTGACCGTGTCCTCCAGAGTCAGGTCTCCCGTCGTTCCGAGCAGGGAAGCGAGATGCCCTCCCGCCGAAGTGCCCCAGACGCCGATTCGGCTCGGATCGATGTGGTATTGCTCGGCGTGGGCGCGCAAATAACGGATGGCCAGCTTCACGTCTTGAATTTGGGCCGGGTAAGGCGCTTCGGGAGTTAGACGGTAGCTTAAGGAAACGCCGATATACCCGCGTTTAAGGACATAGTTGCAGATGCTGCCCAGGGCGTTTTTGCGGTCGCCCTTGTTCCAGCCTCCCCCGTGAATGTAGATCATGACCGGCATAGGCTCGGCCGGCGGAGTGCTCGGAACGGCGATGGACGTATAGAGGTCCCGGTCGCCGGCTTTGCCAATCAAAACGTCCTCATAGAGGGTTACGCCTTCCGGAGCAGGGTATGGGCCGGTTTCGGCCGGCGGGGGTTCAGGCACGGGATTGATCGCAGGCGGAATGCCCGGGATGGCCTGACCAGACAGCGAGACGCTGTCGATATACATATTGGCGTTCATCGGATCACCTACCCGGAACTGGATTCGCACGTTCGGATTGCTGTTCGCTTCCGGCGGCAGCGTCCAGGTTTTTAACGTGTTGGATTCGCTGCGCGGCGCTTCAGGAGTTCCCGGGGCCAGCTTGAAATCCTCCAACAGGCTCCAGGTTGAACCTTCGTCGCCGGACCACTCTGCCACGATGCTTCCGCTGACATAAGAGGAGGCTCTCGTATAATAACTCAGCTTGATGTTGCCGTAACCCGTCGTATTGACGGGCAGATAGACGGAATCGGTCACGTCGATTTTCATGAGGTTCGGCGTGGACGGCGCGCTGCCGGATACGGAGGTCTTGGCTTTGCTTCCGCCTTCCCCGGTTTGAACCCAGGGCAGGGGAACGACGACCCCTCCGGCGGTGCCGTATCGCTCCGAATCGAAGTTATCGGAGAAGAACAGAATATCCGGACCTTCTGGTTCCGGTAGGAGATCGGAAGCTGAGGCAACAGATTCTGCCGCAAGATCGAATTCTGCAACAGATTGTGCAGATATAACAGGAAGCTGCCCTGGGGATGCCATGACGCTCATGGTTATCAGCAGGCAGAGGACTAGGCATGAGAACCGGTAAAGTTTCTTCTTCAACGTTTCATCCCTCGCTTTTCGATTGGTAGTTGAAGCGTGTTTAAGAACGCCCGGAAGCAGGCGCTGGACTGTCCGGGCATCGGATGGACAAGTGGAAGCTACGGATGCATGTGCGTTAGTGAGAAGAAAGTGGCTTTGACATGGTCGGATTGATCGGAGGTGGTATCGGATTTGTTCTGGTTATAGACGCCTGCCTTGAAGTAAAGATATTTATCGTTGTAACCGCTTGGGAGGGTATGGTTCACGGTGGTGGCCGATCCGCCCTCCGGGATTACTTTTACCGTCATGAACAGTCCGGTCACCTTGATTTCATAGCTCCATTTCTGGCCGAGGGCAATGCCGTTTACAGGGTTAAGCTGGTTCGGTCCGCCGAGTATGTTCACCCAGGTGTTGTTGTTGTCCAGATCATCGGTCCCAAAATAAACCGCACCCCTGCTGTCCGAAGGACGCTTGTGGTAATAAAGCCGTATCGGCTCGGTGCTGGGGCCATGGATTTGCCCGACCACGACGCGGCCGATTTTATCGGCTTCGTTACCGCTGACGGATACACGATCCACGCGTAAGGTAGCCTTCATCGTTCCATCCACGCCGCCGGCCTGCGACTTTATGGATGGGGAGGAGGTAGAGGTTACCCAATTATTGGCCCATGAGGAGGCGCTGTTCGTCGACGGATTCAGCATTTCCCGAAGCTCGGAGCGGGTGTAGGTGCTGTTCGTGGTGGTCTCGCCGATATTAGGGGATGTGAATACCATGCCGCCGTTGACGGGATCGGTATAGAACCAGCCCGGATGCTCATAGCCGCCGGCGAGTGCGCTAGCTGGAATCTCGGACGCGTCAGGCAGGGTGATTTTCCACTTGGTTAGGTCAAAATTGCCCGAAGGGGGTTTAGCCGGGTCAAGGGCCCCGCCTCCTCCATCCGTAGGGTCTCCCCAAATTTCGACCTCCGTATAACTGTTCCAGTCATTGGAGGTGTTGCCGTAGCCCACAATGCGTACATACCGGGCTTCCGCGACGGGGATGGAGAAGGATTGCAGCTGGTTGTTTAGAGCGCTAGTGACAGCGTTCCGGGCTTGAAGCCAGTTGGAGCCATCCGATGAGGTTTGGATATCGAAGGTGAATGTGCGCGAATCTCCGTTGTAAAACGCGATCTTGACCAATGAAACCGTTTGGGCGGACCCAAGATCCAGTCTTAGCCAAGTGCCGTTGCCTTCACCGGACCAGCGTGTGCTAAGATTGCCGTCCACCGCTTTCGATGCATCGCAAGCACAGCGGGTGTCGTAGCTGCTGGCCGATGCGGAAGCCGGGTACTTGCTCTCATTAGCTGCCATGCTCTGTCCTTCAAACAAAGGAGCAAGCAGCATGGCTGCACTGATCAGGCAGAAGGTTATTCTTTTGGGTAAAGCAAACCTTCGTTTCACGGCGATCCCTCCCGTAGGTTGATGTAATCGTTAATAAATATCATTTCCCTCCTTTCTGCGGTGCGCTTCAGACTGGTATGACAGCGCTTACCTAAAACGTAGCAAGAATGTGCGCACAGGTCTTGTGTTAATCCTATAAGTACTTGGTATTTTTGCATAATGGGAGGATTTATTGCGCCTTCTGCTTCCAAGCAGCTTTCCTGGATGATGAAGCATCGTGTATTTGGATTTCGCCACACCTGACTCGGACAGGAAATATCTTGCATGGCGATAACGGATATGATGAGCCGGGTATACAATGAGGGAACAGGCGGAAAGGGAATAACATTTTTCTTCGGATGCCGTATGGCATATAATCTAAAGAACGAACGATTCCGAATCGACCCTAAATAGATAAAAAAACAGGAGTGGGACAAATGACACTGAAGGAGCTTAGAGAGCATCGCCAATATCCGGAGCAAACGAAGTCGGATGCTTCACGCGCGGTATACGAGCGGGATTATTCGCGCCTGATCCATTCGCCGACGTTCCGCAGGCTGCAAGGAAAATCGCAGGTATTCGGCGCCGGCACCGGCGATTACTACCGGACGCGCTTAACGCATTCGCTTGAGGTGGCGCAGATTGCGAGAGAAGCTGCACGGAGCCTGACGCGTCTTTATCCCGAAGTGCTGCCGGAGCAGGCCGAGAACGCAGGGCTGATGATTGATCCCGAGGTGGTGGAATGCGCGGCGATCGCCCACGATTTCGGGCATCCTCCGTTCGGCCATAAGGGCGAAGAGGTGCTGCAGGGCATTCTGGAGAAGCTCATTGACCGCAGGACCGAGAAGGAACTGACGCGCCAGCCCGGCACGCCGACACCGGAGCAGGCGGCCGAGGTGCAGCAGGCCATGCGGCGCAAATATGAACATTTTGAAGGGAACGCGCACAATTTCCGGCTGATCATGTTTTTGGAGAAAAGAGAGAACGTAAACGGCCTCAACCTGTCGGATGCGGTGCTGCTTGGCATCAACAAATATCCGTTCTCCGGCCTGGTTAATCCCAAGGGGATGTACCGGCATGAATGGGAATACATCTCTCATATCCGGAAGGAGTGGCAAATCCCTGGCACGCACAGAACGCTGGAAGCGCAGCTTATGGATCTGTGCGATGACATCGCGTATTCCGCGCATGATCTGGAAGATGGCATCAAAGCCGGGAAGATTGAGGTGCATGAGCACTTTCTGCGGGACAGCCATCTCAACAAATTGATCGTGCAGAAGATCATGACGCTGGAAGACGAGGTGTGGAAGGGATGGACCAAGGAGCAGATCCAGCCGAAGGTGGATTTGGTGCTGGACGAGTTTCTGAAAATATGGAACGAAAAAATGCCGACCTGCGAGAATGATTATTCACGTACACGGCGCGAGGTCAAGGCCTACTGGGTCAGCCTGTTTGTGGGCAGCCTTGGCGTGATCGCGAACGGGGATTGGAAAAAGGTCACGTTTGTCAAAGACGGCGTCGAAGACGAGGATATGCTGCGTACCGTCAGCGTCCTGAAAAGTTTCGCCTGGGTGACCATGATTCGCGACCTGCGGGTTCAGCGCCTGCAGAAGCGCAGCGAATGGATCATCAAGCGATTGTGGGATGCCTTTCTGGATCCTGTCGCTTCAACGGCGATCATTCCATCCGATTGGCTACAGCGTTATGAGGCGGATCAGAAGCGGGCCCAGCCGATCTGGACGTGGGAGCATATGGTGATTGATTATATCGCAGGGATGACGGACGCTTTTGCCGAGAAAATCTATAACGAGTTATATGGACTCAAGGTGGGTTCGATCTATGATTTGGATTAGTAACCGCGATACAAGGGGGATTGCATGAATAGCCAATTGAAACTGAGCGTGCTTGATCTGGTTCCGCGATGGGGAGAGAGCTCGTTCGAAGAAGCCTTGCAGCAAGCGGTGATATTGGCGCAGTCTGCTGAACAATGGGGCTACGGGCGATACTGGGCAGCGGAGCATCATGATCTGGAGCACCTGTCCTGTGCGTCGCCCGAGATCCTGCTGTCCCATATCGGCGCCCGAACAACGCGCATCCGGCTCGGTTCCGGGGCCGTGCTGCTGCCCCATTACAGCCCGCTGAAAGTGGCGGAGAGTTTCCGCATGCTGGCGGCGCTGTATCCCGGTCGCATCGATCTCGGGATCGGGCGGGCGCCGGGAGGTTCGGCCCATACGAGCATGGCGCTTAGCGGGAATTTCTTGGGGCATGTGGCGGATTTGCCGCAGCGGATTCAGGCTTTGACCGAACTGCTGGAGGACCGGTATCGCTACGACGATGTGCCGGTGGCAGCCAAACCGGTACCCGCAGCGCAGCCGGTGTTGTGGATGCTGGGCACGAATACGAAAGGTGCCGGGTATGCAGCCGAATTCGGGACGGGCTATGTATTCGGACAGTTTATGAGCGATACGGACGGGACGGAGATTCTCCGTTCTTACAGGGAAGGCTTTCAGGCAAGCGCTGATTTGAGAGAACCGCGTGCGATGGTGGCGGTGAGCGTGATTTGCGCGGAGACGGAGGAGCAAGCAAGGAAGCTGGCCGCGTTAATTCCACGGCCTGGGGAGAGCACCCTTCCTTCGGAACCGACGGATTCCGATTCTGCCGGTCCATCCCGGAGGCTAATCATCGGCACGCCTGCAAGCGTGCGAGATAAGCTGCAGATGATGGCGGAAAAATACCGGTGCGACGAGTTCCTGGTCGTTACCCCCGTGAGCGATTACAGTGCGCGGCTGGAATCGTATCGGCTGTTAATGGGGCAGTAGCGACTGCTGCACACTGCTGCACATATATAATAGAAGAGAGACGAAATACATGATGAATACGAACGACTATGACATGACCTTCGGTCCGTCCTCCATGAGCGATATATCATCTTATCTGTATACGTATGCCTGTCATGAAACCGAGCGGGCGCTATGCTTGATGGAGCTGACGGAGCTGTTCGGTCAGGGGCCTGACGGAGCGGACTGGCTGGAAAGCGAGCGGCGGGTCGATCCGAATCGCAGCCCGTTCCTATCGGCCTGCCTTGACGTCAAGATGACTGGAGAATCCATCGAAAGCATCGCCGAGCAAGCAGGCCGCATTCGACTTAACCAAACGACCTTCAAAGTCGTCTGCCTTAAGGCGGGCGATCGTTTCAGCTATGATCAATTGCGCGGTTTCGAACGTATGGTAGGTGGCCGAATCGAAGGAACGGCGCAGATGAAATCTCCGGATGTCA
This sequence comes from Paenibacillus sp. Y412MC10, assembly GCF_000024685.1. Lineage (NCBI taxonomy): Bacteria > Bacillati > Bacillota > Bacilli > Caryophanales > Paenibacillaceae > Paenibacillus > Paenibacillus sp. Y412MC10. The sequence goes on along the minus strand of NC_013406.1, from coordinate 6,037,052 downwards.
CGCTCGGCCTGATATCCCTAAACGGAATCTGGCGATTGGGGGGATTGCACGAGCCTGAACGTGCCTGGCTGGAGCATAAGCGGAAGCCGCAAAATTATTCGACAGGGCTCAGCTCGAGGGTGGCCAGGGCGCTGGTCAATCTGGCCGTGCCTCGGATAAACGGTGCCACGCTCATGGATCCCTGCTGCGGAATGGGAAATGTATTGATCGAGGCATTCTCGATGGGAATCCCGGCCGAGGGCCGTGACATCAATCCGCTCGCGATTCGCGGAGCGAGGGTGAATCTCCGGCACTACGGTTATGATGACAATAAAGTTGCCGTCCAGGACATGAACACGCTGCATGGACATTATGATGCCGCTGTACTGGATTTGCCGTATAATCTGTGCTCCGTCTTTCCAGAGGATGAGCAGTTGCGGATGCTGAAAAGCTTACGCCGCTTGTCAGATCGTGCTGTCATCGTCAGTACGGAGCCGCTAAGAGAGCAGCTGACGGACACGGGGTGGAAGGTGCTTTCTCATTGCACGACCCGCAAGGGGAGCTTTGTAAGGGATATTTGGCTGTGCGAATAAACGGCTACCCGATTTATTCGGCAGGATCATATCGATACTTCTCCAAATCAATGATGCCTTTGTGATTGACGGCAACGCCTTCGTCCTGCAGATACAGCTCCTGCATGAGCCTGGACTCATCGTCTTGGATCGCAATTTCTCCTTTGGCGTTGATGACCCGATGCCACGGTAGCTTGTGAATATGACTGAGGGTGTGAAGTATTCTGACGACCTGCCGGGCGCCCCTTGGGCTGCCGGCCAGTCTGGCCACTTGTCCATAAGTCATCACGTATCCTTCCGGGATGCTCTGAATCACTTCAATGACGCGTTTTGTAAACGGCTGCATTTATGTGTGCTCACTCCATTTTCCATATAAATAAAAAGGGCGTCCCGACAGGCATGGAAAACCTCGGGACGTTCCTTTTTTTTGACAAGCTCCTTAAACCAACGCGTGGATCATAATATGCTTAACGACTTGTTGCCTAGTCTTAGTACGACTTGCTGTAATCGACCACATTGCGGGACAACGGCTCTCCGTTTACATAACGCTTTAAATTCTCCAGGAAAATATCCACGGCACGCTCGCCGTATCGATCCGTATCGCCTGCCATGTGAGGCGTCATGATGACGTTGTCCAGGTTCCATAGCGGATGGTCCGCAGGAAGCGGCTCTTCCTCGAAGACATCCAGTCCCGCGCCTGCCAAACCTCCGGATTGCAGCGCTTGAACCATGTCGTCCGTGACTACGGTCTGGCCTCGGCCTACGTTCACGAAGAAGGCGGAGACCTTCATCGCCGAGAATCTTGCCGTATTGAACAGTCCGCGGGTTTCATCGGTCAGCGGCAGGATATTGACGATATAATCGCCTTGCGCCAGCGCTTCATCGAGCTGATCGACCTTATACATCGATTCCACGTAAGGATCGGACTTGCCGGAGTTGCGGACCCCGACGGTCCGCATGCCGAACGCCTGGGCCACGCGTGCCGTATGGCTGCCGATTTGGCCGACGCCGACGATGACGATGGTTTTGCCGGTCAATTCCGTGAACGTGCCGGACGTATCCCACTTGTTGTTCGACTGCTGGCGGATCGCGAGATGAAGGTTGCGGTTGAAGGCCAGGATCATCGCAAAAATATGCTCCGTGATCGGAACGCTATGTACGCCGCTGGCGTTGGTCAACTGAATGCCTTTTTCCTCAAGTTCCCGGAGCGGCATTTTATCCACCCCGGCCGACCAGGCTTGAATCCATTTGAGTTTACTGTCGGCGGACAATACCTCGTCCTGCATGGAGCGTGACCAGCCGATCATGATCTCGGCATTCCGAACGATGCTTCCCGTCAGCTCTTTCGCTTTTGTCACCAACAGGTCATAGTCGGGGGCAATCTCCTTGATTTTTTGCTGCTGCTCGGCGGTTAAGTCGTGTATGGCCACGATGTTCGGCATGGTACTACCTCCTAAGGAATATGATGTTCAACCAGAATCATAGCGAAAATCTCTTAGGGAACATATTATCAGAAATCATCGCTTTGCGCATGAACGAACGGACGCGATTGGTAAAATTGTACATGAATTATTGTCCGATTTATGGTAAATTGAAGCTTCATCATATTTTTAGGCGAATTTGATGTACCCCTCATACTATTTTCAGATGTTCTTGCTCAAACTATAAACGAACCAGGAAAACATGGTGGCAGTGCTTAGACTGCTAGCGATAAAAGATGATTGGAAGGAAGTGTCGTAGTTGAGCCATTCGGCTGAGGGAGCTATGGATCGTTTGTTTGTTGCCGTGCGTCTGCCATCGGAGGTCTCCTCCCGGATACAGGATTGGACGGAAACATTGAGGAAGCATGCCAATTTCAAAAAATGGGTTCATCCGCAGGATTACCACATTACCTTACAGTTTCTGGGCGATACGCCCTCTCATCGCATAGCGGAGCTTACCGGTGCGCTCCAGGAGGTAGCCAAGGAACGCAAGCCCTTCAAGCTCAGTCTTTATGATGCCGGCGTGTTCGGGGCAAGCGGCTCCCCAAGGATTCTATGGGCTGGGGTCGGCGGGGATCTGAATGCGCTCGCTGAGCTGCAGCAATCGGTCGTGTCGCGGATGGAATCTTTCGGATTCGTACCGGAGGAGCGTCCCTTTCGACCGCATATTACGGTTGGCCGGAAATTTCAAGGAAATCAAACATTTTCTTTGGATGTTATCGGAAAAGGACCCGAACCTATCCAGTGGGACGTGCTAGAAATGGTTCTTTTTCGAACAAATTTACAGGCGAGCCCGATGTACGAAACCGTAGGTGTGGCGCGGCTTTCGACCATTTTTTGAAATTGAAAATAGAATGTTCATAAAATTACCATGTTTTCAACGCCTAAAAATGTGGTTACATAGTGTAGAAATGTGCCGACATCATAGGAGGAAAAATATGGTTATGAAAGTGCTACGGCAAAATCGCTGGGTTGCGCTGCTCATCGGAGCGCTCTTTGTGAGTTTGTCTCTTATAAGTTTGCTTGGAATGCAATCGAAAACGACGGAAGGGAAAGAGCCAAAGCAGGACATGCCCAAATTTGTAACGGCTGCTCCGGTTCCGGAAGGCGACCCTGATCACTACGTTAAAGCTGAGAGTAGGCAGCAGGATAGGGAACCTGTCAACATTTTGTCTTCAATTGTTTTCCAAGAGTGGAATAAGCCGGGGAGCAAGGTTCATGCTTTTTCAAACGCAAAAGGCATTGGTTTAGCCTCCGGGAATATCAACTCGAAAGCATCATTGAAGACTGCAGATGAGAAGAAGAAAGCAACCAAATCTCAGGCTGCGGACGGGAAACCGGCAAAACAAAAGGGGACTCATGTCGTCAAATCCAAGGCGGAAAGCCTATCACCCCCCACAACTTTATTCTTCACAAGAACAAATACGTTAACCCAGGACCAAAAAGACAAAGCGACCTGGACCTATGATTTGTCAGCTGAAGAACTGCTTCTGCTCCAGAAGATTGTCATGGCAGAGGCGGAAGGCGAACCGTACGAAGGCAAGGTGGCAGTTGCCAACGTTGTCTTAAACCGGCTGCGGTCAGCCAATTTTCCCGATACGATTACCGATGTCATCTATCAAAAGCATCAATTTAGTCCTGTAGCGAACGGGCGTCTTAAACGTGTCCAGCCGAACGAAGAGACGATTAAGTCCGTGAATGCGGCGCTTCATGGCCAAAAAGAGGTGAAGGACGATACGTACTTCTTCCTGTCTTTGAAGCTGGCTCAGGATCTCACGGTGCATCATTCCAGGACTTTTGTTAAAAAAATAGGAAATCACTCTTTTTACAAGTAGTGCCCATAAGGGTAAACTAGGATGTAGGAGGTGTGTTTAACCATGAATATTACGTATTATGGCCATTCCAGCATATTGGTGGAGGAAGGCGGCGTTCGTGTCATCATCGACCCGTTGCTGTCCGGTAATCCCGGTTCCGGCATCGAACCCAGTGACGTGAAAGTGGATGCAGTGGTTCTGACGCATGGGCACTCCGACCACTTTGGCGACTGCATCGAAATTGCGAAACAGAATGATTGTCCGATTATCGCCGTGTACGAACTCGCCGTGTATTGCGGCCAGCAGGGAGCCAAATCCCATGGAATGAATATCGGCGGAAGCGCGCAGTTCGACGGTTTTAAGGTGAAGTTTACCCCGGCCTTCCATTCTTCCTCCATCTCGGTGGGGGATACCTGGATCTATGCGGGGCAGCCTGGAGGCGTCATTCTGACCATGGGCGGAAAAACGTTCTATCATGCTGGCGACACAAGTTTGTTTGGCGATATGCGCCTGATCGGAGAGATGAACAACATCGATGCAGCCGCGCTGCCGATCGGGGATATGTTAACGATGGGCCCGCAGGACGCCCTGTTGGCCGCACAGTGGATTCGTGCGAAGCATGTCATCCCGGTGCACTATGACACGTTCCCGGGCATTAAACAGGATGCAAGGGCCTTCTGCGACGAACTGGCCCAAACGGGCATTCAGGGTCATCCGTTGAAAGCAGGAGAAACGCTGGAAATATAGATCGATTTATACTTAAAAAAGCTTCCCTGTCACATAGGACAGGGAAGCTTTTTGGTAGAGGATAAGTGCATAAGCGCGTTCTTGGAACAGGATGCATATTAGGGCTGGTCCGCCAATATTTTGACGGCATCTTCGGGATAAACGGGTATGCGTCCTTCGGTCAGCAATCCCATCACCTGGCCGGCGCAGTGGTCGGGCTCCAGATGAGGCGTGCGCTGCCGGCCCGCTCCGTTACGCTTCTTCTCCACCTGGTCATAATGATCGGACAGCAGGTTCAACCACTTGTCGATCACGGCAGGGGAGTCGAGAATTTCCCCGTAGCCTTCGCTGACAAAGAAGTGGGAATTCACTTCTTCCTGTCCCGGGATAGGCTCATAGAACAGCATCGGAATTCCCTTGGCGGCTCCTTCCGTGCATGTCATCCCGCCGGGCTTCGTGATGAGAAGATCGGACACGTCCATCAGTTTATGTATATCGTCCCGATAACCGAGAACATGAATGTTGGGATGCTGGAAGATCGGATCTTCGCGCATGCTGGCAACCAGCTTATCGTTCTGTCCCATACAGAAGACCAGCTGGATATCATCGGCCCTGCCGGCCAGCTTGCTGAGCAGCTCCTTGTTGAATACGAGGCCCCATCCGCCCCCCATGATCAGCACGGTGGGCATGTTCTTTAATTCAAGCTCGGCCTGCAGCGCAACCCGGCTGCCTCTTTCCCAGAACTTCGGATGCACCGGAATGCCGGTCACATGGATGAATTCCGGCTCAATCTCCCGCAGCATGAGCATCTTTTTCACATGAGGCGTCGATACGAGATATTCATCAACCTCCGGATTGACCCAGGTGCCGTGCGCATCATAGTCGGTAATCAGCGTATAGAGCGGAACATCAAGCCCCTGGCGCTTCAGGCGGGAGACCACGGCGTTGGGAAACGGGTGGGTGCATATGATCAGATCCGGTTTCAGCTCCTCGATGACGCGCTGGGCCTGCGCATAGAAAATCCGATGCAGCGCGAGCCGCGTCAGACGGTTTAACGATTTCTTATATTGCGAACGGTACAGCATGCCGACAAGGCGCGGCCGGGTGCTGACGGTTTTTCGATAAGCGGACAAAATCAACGGCCCCACGGTGGGATTCAAAAAATTGCCAAGTTCAATGACGCGGCAGTGGATGCGGGGATTCATCCGCTGTATACCTTCAGCCAGCGCATACGCCGCTTGCGTATGTCCTGTGCCGAAACCCTCTGAGAAGAGGAGCACTCTTGTATATCGCATGGTTTCACCTACTTCTTTCTCCCTCTATCTTACAAAACAGGAATCATTTTTTGAAGAGCGGCGCGAAAAAAAAGAGTATGCATCCTAAGTATACGCGCAAAAGGGAAAAGCATTTCAATTTATTTTACCGGCGGACTTTTTCTTTCATTAGACGTTATGATAAGATTTGAACCCTGCATCCGCATTTTCAAAAAAAATTAACGAAAGATATTGCAACGCATCCGATAATCTGGTAAAGTGATTTTTGACCGAATGACCAGAATTGTATTTTGGTCATTTTCGAAAGAAAAGGCCAATCAAAAGAAGATCGTAGAAGGAGGGGTAAGCATGCCAGCTGTGGACCGACGGAAGCAGGTGCTAGATGCTGCCTCCAAGTCGTTTGCTTTGTTCGGATACAAAGCGACGACGATGGAACAGGTGGCGAAGATTGCAAATGTTGGGAAAGGCACGATCTACACGTTTTTCACGAATAAGGATGAGCTGTTCGACGAGATCCTGCTATCGGCCATCATGGAGATGAAACGTCTGGCCGAACGGGAGATACGGAAGGACAGGGATTTCTTTGACAATCTCTACCGGGTGCTGGATGCGTTGCTTGAATTCCGAAGCGAGCATGAGCTGTTCATCAAGCTGTCGCAGGAAGTTCGGGACATCGGCACGCCTAAGGCGCATGAGGGATTGACGAAAGTGGAGAACGGAATCGTCGGGTATCTCAAGGGAATCGTGGAGAATGCCATTTCGATCGGTGAGATCAAGCCGCTGGATGCTCAGGTGGTATCCTTTGTGATGCTGAAGCTGTACGTTGCGCTCACGACCGACTTCAATCAGCTTCACAAGCCGCTCAGCAAGGAACAGATCAAGGAATATATGATGGTGTTCTTGGCTGACGGGCTCAAAGCCTCCTCGTAAGAGAAAGATGCAATCTCCTTTGTGATGAGGAAGGCGGACTCTCTTGGCTTGAGGGATCGCCTTCCTTGCCAGGGATCGTTTTTTTTGGTCTAAACTGACCGAATGAGCATATTGGTCATTGTGTACTGGAATGAAGATGTGATTTGCCGTAAGAGCAGATTCATGTCGGCTGGTTAACTGCTGTATCTATAGAAAAAAAAGGAGAGAGACTGGATGAAGTCATTATCTGTGTTTGCCAAAGATCTTGGTGCCGCCGTTCGGAATAAAAAAATATTGATTCCGATCATCGCGGTGCTGTTCATACCGGTCATGTACAGCGGTATGTTCCTCGGGGCCTTCTGGGACCCGTACGGAAAGATGGAGGATTTGCCCGTAGCGGTCGTCAATAACGACCAGGGCGCTGTTTTTGAAGGAAAGACGCTTCACGCCGGCGAGGATTTGGTGGCCGAGCTGAAGAAGGGAAAAGATTTTAATTGGCAGTTCGTTAACCGGAGTGAAGCTGAACAGGGCATGCAGGATAACAAATACTACATGACCATCAGCATTCCGGAAAATTTCTCGCAGCAGGCGACAACGTTAATGGATGAACATCCGCAGCCTGCGCAAATCGTCTTCGAGCCGAACGAAGGCTACAACTTTCTTGCGGCACAGATCGGCGGATCTGCCGTGAAGCAGATTCAGTCCAAGGTGTCGGCGAAAGTGACGGAAGCCTACACGGAAACCCTGTTCGACCAAGTGGCCAAAGTATCTGACGGCCTAAGCGAAGCGGGGGACGGCGCCACGAAGCTGTCCGAAGGTGCCGTGAAGCTGGACGACGGCGCAGTGAAGCTCAAAGAGAACCTGGCTAAACTCGTCAGCGGCACGCAGGAGCTGCAAGACGGCATCGCGCCATTGACGCAGGGCGTGCAGGAGCTGAATAACGGTGCCGGCAAGCTGAACACGGGAGCGGGCTCCCTCGCCTCCGGCCTGGATCAGCTTAAGGCGGCTCACAGCCAGCTGCAAGCAGGGGCAGAAGAGGCCGCCAAGGGCGGTGCCAAGCTGCAGGCGGGCATTGAATCTGCTGCAGCCGGCAGCACGGCCTTGAATGAAGGCCTGCAAGCCAACCAGGCAGGGGCAGCCCAGCTTGCCGCTGGCGCGAAGAGCGCTCATGATGGCAGCGGCAGCCTGAAGGCCGGCCTGAATCAATCGCTGGAAGCCACGGCTGCGCTGGAGCAAGGCGCAAAGGCCGTTGCGGACGGCCTGAAGCAGCTGGCCGAAGGCAATCCGGAGCTGATGCAAAGTCCGGAGGTTCAGAAGCTGCTGGCCGCGAGCCAGTCCGTCGCCTCCGGCACGAATGAGCTGAATGCCGGTCAGAAGCAGCTGGCGCAAGGCGCAGCGGAGCTGAACCAAGGCACGCAGCAGCTGCAGGAAGGCGCAGGCAAGCTGAGCGCCGGCGCGAACCAGCTCGCTGACGGCGGCAAACAGCTCGCCGCGGGCGGCCAAGAGCTGCTGGCCGGCGCCAAACAGCTGAACGCCGGCCAAAACCAATTGGCCGACGGCATGAAGCTGTTCGGCACGAAGCTGAGCGAAGCGGCAGCCGGCGGCAAGGAGCTTGCCAGCGGCGCGGCCGCCCTGTCGCAGGGCACGCAGCAGCTGGCAGGCGGAGCCGGCAAGCTGGGAAGCGGCGTAACGACCCTCGCCGACGGCTCGAAACAGCTGGATTCCGGGGCTGGCGAGCTGGTCAACGGAATGAACGAATTGAAGGAAGGCAGCGGGGAGCTTGCAGGCAAGCTGAACGAGGCTGCCGACAAGACTGGCGGTATCCAAACCACCGACGAAACGGTCACGATGTTTGCCGGACCGGTTCAGGTAGATGAGCATAAAGTGAACGAAGTACCGAACTACGGTACCGGATTCGCGCCATACTTCCTGTCGCTCGGCTTGTTTGTCGGAGCCCTGCTCTGCACGATTATTCTGCCGATCCGCGAGGCATCGGTACCGAACGCATCGGGCTGGAACCGGTTTGTCAGCCGTACGCTGTCCTTTGCCGGCATGGGATTGATTCAAGCGCTGCTGGCTTCGGTTGTCATGTTGTACGGATTGAAGCTAGAGGTTCAGAGCGTTCCGCTCTTCTATCTCTTCTCCATCATTACCAGCTTGTCGTTCATGTTCCTGGTGCAAATGTTCGTCACATGGCTGGATCAGCCTGGACGCTTCGTCGTCATCGTAATCCTGATCCTTCAATTGACAACGAGCGCGGGCACGTTCCCGGTAGAGCTGATTCCGAACTGGATGAAGGCTTTGAATCCGCTGCTGCCGATGACCTACAGCGTAAAAGGCTACAAAGACGTCATTTCCACGGGAAGCTTCGACGGCATGTGGGCCAACGTGGGCGTACTGGCCGGATTCGGCCTGGTGTTCCTAGTGTTGACCGCGGTGTACTTCCTGGCAATCCGAAACAACAAGCAAGCAGCAGACGCCGATACAGCGGTGACTGCGTAAGAAGAACTTCTATATAATATGTAAGGAAAAGGACTTCCCCGAAGGATCGAACAGATCCAGGGGAGGTCCTTTTTTTGATGAGCCGACATAACGTGGCGATCATCGACGCGATACCGGGTATGTTGCGTCAAGGTTCATCGGCTCCCCTCAACCTGCCGCTGGAAATATTCCCGAGAATCGATCATGAAGGAGCTTCATTGTATATAGGATGGATGGTCAGGATGATCACGGCTTCACTGCCGGAGAGAGGAGTGAGCGGCCAAAGCGGAGCGATATGATAACGAATTACGAAAAAAGTGATGAAAACCGCTTGTTCGGAATGTTCTATTTGCATGTTTTTTTGCACTATTCTACATAATATTTAACTAACTTTTGTGATTACTCTCACAAAAACAATTCTTATCAAATTCATAAAAACTTTGAATTGCCTGCATTGTATGACGGTGATAAAATATATAGAACTAATTAATCTTACGTGTTAGGTAAATGTTAACCCTTGTCGATTTTGCACAATACTGCATCGCCTCAAGACAGTGTCTCCACTGCAGGAGAGGATTGATGTCCAACCTTTACGAGGTTGTTCAAAAAGTCCGCTTTTGATCACGAAGTGAATCAGGAAGCCACTCGACATCGAATCTTGAATTCAGCCGGGCCTTCCGGTGCTCACGTACCAAAACGTACGCTCCACTCCTCAGTCCCTAGCTTCATCCAATCTTCTCGGTGCTGAAAACCGACCTTTTTGAACACGCACTTTATGTTTTCTGTTATTGATCAGCAGCATTTTATTCTATAAAAAGAAAGGTTGCATCTTATGAAACATACTGATTTTCCCCAGAAACAGGGCCTCTATGATCCGCAGTTCGAAAAAGATGCTTGCGGTATGGGTTTCGTTGCCCATATCAAGGGTAAGCCATCCCATGAAATCGTCAGCAGCGCGCTGACCATGCTTGCCAATATGGAGCATCGCGGCGGTCAGGGCAGCGAGCCGAACTCCGGTGACGGTGCGGGGATCATGTTGCAGATTCCTCATTCCTTCTTTGCTGCCGAAGCGGCGAAACTGGGCTTTGAGCTTCCCGAAGCCGGGCATTACGGTGCAGGCATGCTGTTCCTTTCCCATGATCCTGCCGTCCGTTCGGCGCATGAGGAGCAATTGGCTTCGATTATTGCCGAAGAAGGCCAGACCCTGCTTGGCTTCCGCGATGTGCCTACCCATGATGAAATGCTGGGCAAGTCCGCAAAAGCGGCAAAGCCGTATGTCCGCCAAGTGTTCATCGGACGAAGTTCCGACATTCAGGATGATCTCTCGTTCGAGCGCAAGCTGTATGTGATCCGCCGCCGCGCCGAGCTGGCGATCCGTTACAGCGGCAAGCCCGAAGGCGACAGCTTCTATGTATCCAGCCTGTCCTGCCGGAAAATCGTGTACAAAGGCATGTTAACGACGGAGCAGGTTGGGGAATTTTACCTGGATCTGCAGCAAGAGGGATTGGAATCCGCTATTGCGCTGATTCACTCCCGTTTCAGTACGAACACGTTCCCAAGCTGGGAACGCGCGCATCCGTACCGCTTTATGATCCACAACGGCGAGATCAACACTCTGCGCGGAAATGTAAACTGGATGCACGCCCGTCAATCGCTATTCGAGCATGAACTGTTCGGAAGCGATTTGGAGAAGGTGAAACCTGTCATCAACCCGGACGGATCCGATACCGGGATGTTCGATAATACATTTGAATTCCTGTATCTCAGCGGTCGTTCCCTGCCGCATGTGGCCATGATGATGGTCCCTGAGCCGTGGAGCAACCATGAGAGCATGGATAAGACCAAAAAAGCATTCTATGAATACCACAGCACGCTGATGGAGCCATGGGACGGCCCGGCAGCAATGGCGTTCACGGACGGTGTTCAGATCGGGGCTACCCTGGACCGGAACGGACTGCGTCCATCCCGTTATTACGTAACGAAGGATGATCTGATCATTCTGTCCTCCGAAGCGGGTGTTCTGGATATTCCGCCGGAAAACGTGCTGTACAAGGACCGCTTGCGTCCTGGTCGGATGCTCCTTGTTGATACGAAGGAAGGTCGGATCATCTCCGATGAAGAAGTCAAAGCAAGTATCGCCGCGGAACTTCCATATTCTGAGTGGCTGGATGAGCATCTGGTAGAGCTTCATGATCTCCCTGACGCGCCGGAACTGCCGGATCCGAAGCATGAAAATGTACGTCAGCTGCAGCAAGCGTTCGGCTACACGTACGAGGAACTGCGCAAAGTGATCGAGCCGATGGCGATCACCGGCGCGGAAGCGATCGCTTCCATGGGATATGACGCACCGCTTGCAGTGCTGTCCGACCGCCCGCAGCGGCTGTTCAACTACTTCAAGCAGATGTTCGCCCAAGTAACGAATCCGCCGATCGATGCGATCCGCGAGGAGCTGGTCACTTCGACGGCGACGACGATCGGCCCGGAGCGCAATCTGCTGAAGCCGGAACCGGAAAGCTGCCGCCACATCCGCCTGGATTCGCCGGTGCTGTCCAACGAAGAGTTTGCGAAGCTGCGCCATGTCCGCCGTCCGGGCTTCAAGTCCATGACGATTCCGATCTTCTTCCCGGCGGCCGAAGGAGCCGAAGGGCTTCGCAAGGCGATCGACACCCTCTGCGAAGCCGCGGATCGAGTCATCGCCAAGGGGCATAACATCCTGATCCTGTCCGACCGCGGCGTGGATAAGGACAATGCGGCGATTCCTTCGCTGCTAGCCGTTTCGTCGCTCCATCATCACCTGATTCGTCAGGGAACCCGGACCAAGGTGGCGATCCTGCTTGAATCCGGCGAACCTCGCGAAGTCCATCATTACGCTCTGCTGCTCGGTTACGGCGTGAGCGCGGTCAACCCGTATCTTGCGTTCGAAACGCTGGACGACATGATTCAGGAAGGCATGCTTCGCGGCATCTCGCATGAGAAGGCTGTGAAAAATTACATTAAAGCGGCAAGCAAAAGCGTCGTGAAAGTGTTGTCGAAGATGGGGATCTCCACGATTCAGTCCTATCGCGGCGCACAAATCTTTGAAGCCGTCGGCCTGAAGGAAGATTTCGTGGAGAGCTACTTCACGCGGACGCCGTCCCGCATCGGCGGCATCGGCCTGGAGGAAGTGGCCAGGGAAACGCTGGCCCATCACGAGCGTGCCTTTACCGATAAGGACGGCAACGATAAAGCGCTGGATTCAGCCGGCGAATACCAATGGAGAGCGGACGGGGAAGAGCATTTGTTCAATCCGAGAACCATCCATTTGCTGCAGCAGGCCGTCCGGACCAATGACTACGCAACTTACAAGAAGTACGCCGAGCTCGTGCAGGGTGAGAATGAGCAGCATCTGACGCTGCGCGCCCTGCTCAAAATCAAGCCGGCCGGCAAACCGGTGCCGCTCGATGAGGTTGAATCCGCGGAGTCCATCATGCGCCGATTCAAAACGGGCGCGATGTCCTTTGGCTCCATCAGCAAGGAAGCGCATGAAAGCCTCGCGATCGGGATGAACCGCATCGGCGGTAAGAGCAACACGGGTGAAGGCGGAGAGGATCCGGCCCGCTTCATTCCGGATGCCAACGGCGATTCCCGCCGAAGTGCCATCAAGCAGGTGGCGTCGGGACGTTTCGGCGTCACCTCCAATTACCTGGTGAATGCGGACGAAATCCAGATCAAGATGGCGCAGGGAGCGAAGCCGGGTGAAGGCGGACAGCTGCCGGGCCGCAAGGTATACCCTTGGGTGGCCGAGGTCCGCGGTTCGACGCCGGGCGTAGGGCTGATCTCGCCGCCGCCGCATCATGATATTTACTCCATCGAGGATTTGGCGGAGCTGATCTATGACCTGAAAAATTCCAATCCACGTGCGGATATCAACGTGAAGCTCGTATCCGAAGTGGGCGTAGGCACGATTGCCGCAGGCGTTGCGAAGGGCCGCGCGGACATCATCCTGATCAGCGGTTACGATGGCGGCACGGGTGCTTCGCCGCAAGGCTCCATCCGTCATGCAGGCATGCCATGGGAGCTTGGCCTGGCCGAGACCCATCAAACCCTCATCATGAACAATCTGCGTGACCGCGTGGTGCTGGAGACCGACGGCAAAATGCTGAACGGGCGCGATTTGGTGGTGGCGGCTCTGCTCGGAGCCGAAGAGTATGGATTCTCAACGGCACCATTGATTGCCGTCGGATGCATTATGATGCGCGTCTGCCAAATGGACACCTGCCCGGTTGGCGTGGCCACGCAGAATCCGGAGCTGCGCAAGAACTTTACGGGAGATCCGGAGCATGTCGCCAACTTTATGCGCTTTGTCGCTCAAGACATGCGCGAGCTGATGGCTGAGCTTGGCTTCCGTACCATTAACGAGATGATTGGTCGTACGGATTGCCTGGATGCCGTCAAAGCGGAACATCACTGGAAGAAGAAAGGCGTGGATATTTCGGCATTGCTGTATACGCCGGAGCTGCCGGAGGGCAGCACGCGCTACCGTACCCAAAGACAGAATCATGGTCTGGAACAGACGCTGGATATGCGTTCGCTGCTGGGCACCGCGGCACCGGCATTGGAATCGGGAGCTGCGGTGAAGGGCACCTTCCCGATCACGAACGTGGACCGTGCCGTGGGAACCATCCTGGGAAGCGAAGTCACGCGCAAGTATGGTGCTGCCGGATTGCCGGAAGACACCATTCAATTCGACTTCGTGGGTTCCGCAGGGCAGAGCTTCGGCGCATTTGTGCCGAAAGGGATGACGCTGACGGTTGAAGGGGATGCCAACGACTATATCGGTAAAGGCCTTTCCGGCGGCAAGCTGATCGTAAAACCTTCACCTAAAGCAACCTTCAAAGCCGAGGAGAACATTATTGCGGGGAATACCGCATTCTATGGGGCTACAGGCGGAGAAGCCTATGTAAGAGGCATTGCCGGCGAGCGTTTTGCCGTACGTAATTCGGGCGCGAACATTGTCGTTGAAGGCGTCGGCGATCATGGTTGCGAATATATGACCGGCGGCCGGGTGGTCGTTCTCGGGGAAACCGGACGCAACTTCGCGGCCGGGATGTCCGGCGGCATAGCCTACGTCTATGATCCTGAGGGAACTTTCGTGGATCGCTGCAATCTGGAGATGGTGCTTCTGGAACGCGTCGAGGATGGAACGGAAGCGGAAGCCCTCCACCGTCTTGTCCGGCAGCATGAGCAGTATACCGGCAGCGTGCCGGCACAGCAAATTCTGGGAGACTGGGATCAAGCGCTCAGCCGCTTTGTCCGTATCATTCCGAAGGATTACAAACGCATGCTGCTGCATATCGAGAAGGTACAAGATCAAGGCCTGACAGGGGAAGCAGCGCTCCTCGCCGCCTTCGAGGCGAATATGAAAGAGTTGGCACGTACAGGGAACTAGAATCCAAAACGTATGACGGGAAACCACATTGTATTCTTTAATGAATGCAATGTGGTTTTTCTTCATATATAAATAAATTACAAGGGTTTAAGAATCTTCTATGGTGATGACAGGATTCACCAAAAGAAAATTCGACAAAATTAGAACCGGAAGCATAGGACAAAGGCTCCACAAGACGACAGCATCATGTGATTTCATTCGTTATAATATTGGTAAGTAAGTTGTTGGGAAGATATGCGTTATCATCGTGTTCATGCAGCAGGGATGGAGATGAAACTATAGATAAGCGAGGTAGTTGAAGAAATGAGTGTGGACAAGGAGAGAGGCTCCGGAAGCACCGAGCAGCGGCTTGACCAGCAGAAGACGAACATCGACATCAATAAGCTCATGACTCAA
The DNA here is from genome assembly GCF_000024685.1 of Paenibacillus sp. Y412MC10. NCBI lineage: Bacteria > Bacillati > Bacillota > Bacilli > Caryophanales > Paenibacillaceae > Paenibacillus > Paenibacillus sp. Y412MC10. The sequence goes on along the minus strand of NC_013406.1, from coordinate 6,021,992 downwards.
TTGGGAATCCATCCTGATAAATGGCTGCAAATGGAGGAAACTCATAACGATTAATACATTTGTCATTGCTAAACATGACTCTAGTGAAAATCCCCGATACCGCTATGTTGGACATAGTGAGTAACGGGGATTTCCATCTTCATGATCTGCATTATTTCATGGAGCGTTCCATGCGAACAAAAGCAATAAATCTTTTGGCTTCCTCTTCGGTTAACTTGCGGCCATCCACCGTGAGATTGAACCGCTCCAGCAAATCCTGGTCCGAAAGCTCAAGTCCGTCCACAAATGAGCGAACCTCCGGGTCAAGCACCGATTTCTCCAATGTTGTTCTCCCGATCAGATAGTCTATGGATACGTCAAAGAGGTCTGCCAGGCGGGTCAATGTTTCAAAATCCGGCTTGCGCCGGTTTTTTTCGTAATGGGATAGTGCAGCACGAGTAATGCCGACAGAGGTAGCGAGTTCTTCTTGAGTCCACCCGCGCTGTTCACGTAGTTCTGCAATTCGTTCTCCGTAGTTCATGCTTTGATCCCCCTTTCAATTGCTTGGCATACCTGATGGTGTGATTAGAAAAATGCGTCGATTCTATATAAAGCAGCTTAATGTACGTAAAGTCACGGTTTGGTGATGAGAGGATCGTAAAATTACGCAACATCCTAAATTTACACACGGAAGGTAGAAAATGACGATTTTTCTATTGACTCGATACGATATGTATCGTAAAATTGGAAAATAAAACGATACAATTTGTATCTGTTATCATTTTTTGAGTGACACTTAGTATCATTTTATCCATCGATAAAATGTCCCATACCAGAATTTATAGAAATAAAGGAGAATTAAATTCCTGATGTCAAGCGAAACGAAGCATCTTATTAAGGTAGGGATTAGAGTCATGGAGATTGGTCCCCTGAGCCTGCACGGCAGAAGCCACGATGTGACGCCGATCGAGCTGGGTCCGGAGAAGCTTGTTTTCCTGTGTCCCTGGGATATCCCCATGAGTCCCAAGATAAAGCTGCGTTATGAAATCGATGACATGTTTGATCATATTCAGGTTTATGGGAGGATACAGACTCAAGAGCCATTGCATGATTATCGGTTGTATCAGGTTCAAATATGTACGGATCGTGATCAAAAAGCACGGATAACGGGCATGCTTAACCGGATGATAAGCAGTCATGTGGCGTTTAGCCATGCCGTTTATCAAAATTACATATATCGTTCGCCAGGCCAATATAATAAAAAGCTAATCATACAGTAACAAACTAGATACAGACATTTTACTATATTTAAGATGCTTGGTCATTAGTTCTTTTACCTTAAATCCGCTCACTCTTTTCACAGGGATCGGACTATTTTAATAGGCAGGTGAGTTAAATGGCGAGAAAATACAAAAATCCTCTGGTTACCGTCATTAACCCGAAATCTCCGGCAGCGGAATCGTATCGGGGGCTAAGGACGAACATTCAATTTTCCGTTCATGACAAACAGGTTAGGGTGATCATGGTTGGCTCGGCTCAAATGAACGAAGGCAAAACAACCACAGTTAGCAACTTGGCCGTCGCCTATGCGCATGAAGGCAAAAATGTGCTGTTGATTGAAGCGGATTTGCGCAAACCCTCACTGCATCACGTATTCGGCGTTTCGAACGATACCGGATTGACCAATGTCTTGGCCCAGCAGGTAGATGTTGAAGACGTCATTCGGCCGACGGCGGTTACGAATCTCTCCGTCATAACTTCCGGCTCTATTCCATACAACCCTTCCGAAATGCTAGGTTCCCACAACATGCAAATGTTAGTTCACGATCTTAAGCAACGCTACGACATGATTTTGTTTGATACCCCTCCCATATTGGCAGTGAGCGATGCGCTTATTGTCAGTGCTTTATGCGATGGCGTCGTTTTAGTTGTACTGGGTGGGAAGGTGAAGAAATCCCAGGTGAGAAAAGCCAAAACTCAACTTGAGCATGTTAAGGCCCATCTTCTTGGGGTAGTGCTTAACAATATAACGATCAGAGAAAATGAAGCAGAGCAGCTTTATTACGGTAGTAAGTGGTTGAAATGAAGAACCGCGACATTCTGGTTATGTTTCTGGATGAGTTGTACCAGGGGAGGCTTCCTTCCCTGAGTGAATCTCAATATGACAAACTGATGGAAGATGTCGAATTGTTTGATATCGGGCCCCAGGTTTTCTCAGGGCTTGAGCGAAAACAACTTCTTCTTCAAATCCCGGAAAAATTCCGGCGCAAATTAAGCTCTGATGCAAATACCGTACTCTTACAGAACCTTTTTATAAAAATCGAGCTCAAAAAGATCCTGCAGACCTTCGAAGCGTCCTGTATAGAAGCGATCCCTCTCAAGGGAACGCTGCTTGCAGAACGCTATTTTGGCGGTCTCGCAGCACGCGGCACAACAGATATCGACCTGCTTGTGGGCAAGGAGGACTTGCATCGAGCCGCCACGCTGTTGACGAATGCTGGATTTGTTAAAGCTGCGGGCGATGCTACACATTTTCATGAAGAATACGTCAAATCATTGGATAACGATAATTTTCCCTCGCTAACCATTGAATTGCATTGGAATATCAGCAGAGAGGATTTTACGGCTACGGATGTGTCCCGTTTGTGGGACGAAGCTTGCGTGATGAGCGATTTTAATTACATTTACGAGCTAAGCCCGTTGCACACCTTTTACCATATTTGTCTGCACGGCATGAACCATCATATGATGTCGATGAAATACTTTGTAGACATTGCAACGCTTATACATTCCCTTGATACAAGGCTGGATTACGAGAAACTGTTGGATATGGCCGCTGTGGATCGAAATCTCTCGAAGGTATGGATCGCTTTGAATCTGGTTTACAGCATGTTCCCGCATCTTCAGGCACGATGGCCGCTGCCGCTGCTTTCATACAAGTTTAAATATCCAGGATGGAATCTTGAAAAGGCGCGTAAAGTTATGCAGGGTCGCAAGGGCTTTAGTTACTCATGGTTTAGAATGATGACCGCCTTCACGGTCCATGATACTTGGAGGCAGCGCTGGTCCCAGGTAGGATTCCTTATTTGGAATTTGCCGCTGTTGTGGATAAGAAAACGTGAAATTTTCAGATAGGATATTTTTACTATTTTTTGGTTGTGATATGTAGCATTATCTAGTTGACATGATACAAATTGTATCATAAACTAATGCTCAAGAAGGAGGTGTTAAGTATGAAAAAGACCTACGAGGCTCCAAAAATTTTGGCACAGGGCAAAGTGGAGTTTGGCACGACTCGTCCCAGCAACCCGGGCGGCGGCGGAAACCCTATTTGGTAGTATTTATACATTCCTTTGTTCATCGTTCCATAAAGCGCTTCGCTGGAATTGAATTATTATAGGTGGAAGTCGAGGTTGATCATATGTATGTAGCAACGGCAATAGTCGGAAAGTCCCGGGTGTCCTTTAAAACCGAATCGAAACGGATAGCCGAATTTGTCGCCAAGCGATTTAGGGTATCCGCCATTTCTGGTCAGGATCCTCAGGCTGATTTGTATGTTCGTATTCGAGGTGGGTACGGAGAGCCATTTGATGATGGACCTGTCCAGATTTCTGTATCCGAACATCTAATTAACTTCAAACGCTGTGATTATCATATGATTTCATCCCGGGATTACAGTTCGGCGGAAATCCATGTCTATGACGAGTTTGCCCTGAAGCATGCATTAATTAATTTGTACAGCTCATGGCTAATCCATGGAGAGCGCGGACTGCTGATCCATTCCTCTTGTGTGGTTCAAGACGGCAAAGCGTGGATGTTCGCAGGCCAATCCGGTGCAGGTAAGTCGACTGTCGCTGAGCTGTCGCGTCCCCGTCCGATTTTATCTGATGAAGCTACGTTTCTGTACATAGAAGAAAACGGACGTGTAACCGTGTTCGATTCTCCATTTCGCAGCGAGATGGAGAATCCCTGTGAACTTGAGGAAGCCGAATTATCCGGCATCCATTACATTATTCAATCCCCTGAAGTGGAGCGTGTGTCCATAACGCCGTTGGATGGATTCGCGCTAATGCTGGATAAGGTGTTTTATTGGCGTCATGATCCTGAGGAAACAAGAAATATGATTGCTTTATGCAAGAAGGTAGTGCAGCAAGTACCTTCCTATCAGCTCTATTTTCAGAAAAATGATACGTTTTGGGAGAGGATTTCATGAGCCAAACACAAACGAGGCTGCTGATAAGAAACGAGCATGTTGAAAGCGAAATGATCGGAAACGAATGGATACTGCTGAACATGAAGGAGCATGTGGCAACCAAGCTGAATGAACTCGGGGGGTATATCTGGAGCATCATCCCGGAATATGGGCACATGGAAGGAATCATTGAAAAAATTGCGGAGGAGTATGACATTGACCGTCATACTGCTGAGCAGGACGTAAAACCATTTATTGAAGAACTGTTGGGCAGCGGCCTTCTGACGTATGCTGGATGAGGCCAGAATCGCCAACGAATGGATGGAAAGACGCGGGGGGATCCAACTTCCCTCCTTGGGGCGCAGCATGTACCCCTTCATGGTGGAGGGGGAGCTAAGTTCTTTTGAAAAGCTCAATCATGAGGAAGCCAGAATCGGTGAAGTCTATCTCTTTGTTACAGGAGCGGGAAGCCTCGTCTGTCATCGGCTTCATGACATTCATGGCGAAGGCAGCTTGAAACGATACATATTTAAAGGGGACACCAACATTGTCCCGGATGAGCCGGTACGGAAAGAACAAATCTTGGGACGGTTTACCGGAACTTATAAAAGGAAGGGTTGGATTCCTGCCGATCATTGGAAATTGTCGATTCTAACCTGGATAACGCTCAACATACCGCTGTGGCCAAAGATGGTAAGGCGGTATTTGTCGTTAAGAAGGCTTTAAATAGAAAGATGTGATGATATGAGGATATTACGAAAACGAGGATCGAGGATTTCGGAACGATTGGAAACGCATGGCAAAGAGATGCCCTGGCTAATATTGCACGGAGACTTGAATCGTGATGTGCGTTTTGAACCGTTGCAGCTTGTGTTTACAGCTTCCAGGCTGCAGGTGCTGGATCGGGAAGGAAGGGAATTGCTGGAGATTCCCAAGCGTAAAATGATGAAGATCGACCTGGTTGAGGTCATCGGCGGTGGTTGTCTTGTCGCTGGCACTGCGGATGGCCCGGTTGAAATTTTACGATTCACGGAACCGTACCTTGAGTCCTGTCGCAAGGCTCTGCCGCAAGTCGAACAGTGGATAACGGATTCATCGCCGCATCGTATGGACCAATGCGGCGATTTGGATGAAAAGAAGGGAAAATGTGACCGCTGCGGCCGCGCAAAACGGACAGCTTCCGCTTTCTGCATGCGCTGCAATCCGAAATGGAGTACGGTGTCCCATCTTCTTCAGCGGAGCAGAGCCTATCGATCTTCTATCATGATGATGGGGATCATCGTAATCGTTACCGTTCTTGTATCCCTGGCACCACCCTACGTAATCAAATGGATCATTGATGAAATATCATCGCTTACTCGCTCAGACGGGGATTCCGCGTCATTGATATGGTTGGCCGCAATGCTCGCCGGTTTGTATATTCTGCAGGCATTGCTTCAGATGATCGAAGGTTATACGGCCATTAGGATCGGTGGACGCTTCCTTGGGGAGATTCGCAGAGATATGTTTCATGCCCTGATGAAACAATCGATGCGTTTTTTTGATAATCGGCAGGTATCTCAATATATCGGACGCATTAATCAGGATACGGATGCGCTCAAGAATTTTATGTCCCAAGGGATTGTTCACCTGACCTCTCAATTTTTATCCGCTATTTTTATTATGGGAATGCTGTTCTATTTGGATTGGCGCTTGACCCTGATGATCCTTCTGCCGCTGCCGCCGCTTGGAATCGTTGTGATGCGACTGTGGCCGAAAGTCCGGGACATGTGGTATGCCCAGTGGCAGTCGTCCATTCACGTTCAAAATATGGTAGGGGAGGCTCTTCAGGGAATACGAATCATAAAAGCCTTCTCCAAGGAACATGCTGAAAAAGCACGCTTTGATCAGGTCAATCAAAAATATGTTCATCGCATGATTTCAATTCAAAACTTATGGATGTTCATGACGCCGGTACTCACGTTATTCATTTCACTGTTTGCAGCCCTCGTATGGTTTGCCGGAGGACGGAGCGTGCTGGAAGGCAGCATGACTGTCGGAACATTAAGCGCATATGCATCGTATTTGATCATGTTCTTCGGTCCTGTCAAATGGCTGGCGCAATCCGCCAGCTGGATCAATGAGGTGCTGGGATCGGCCGAACGAATCTTTGAGGTGATTCAAACGCCTGCTGAAGTGAAGGATGACGAGAAAGCTCCGAGCTTTAACAACGTTCAAGGCGAAATCGTCTATGATCAGGTGGCTTTCGGCTATACGCAAGATCGACGAATTCTCCAAGGGATCAACCTACGAATAGCACCTGGCGAGATGATAGGCATCATCGGTCCGTCAGGAGCGGGGAAGTCGACCTTGATCCATCTGTTGTGCCGATTTTATGATCCGGACGAGGGGGACATCTATGTGGACGGACGAAGGCTTACCAGCATTAAGCAGGAGGAGTTAAGGAGAAATATTGGGGTAGTGTTTCAGGAAACCTTCCTCTTCGATGGGACCATAGCGCAGAATATCGCTTATGGATGCCCCGAAGCCAGTACAGAGGACATTATTCAAGCGGCAAGGACCGCAAATGCGCATGACTTTATATGCCGCCTCCCTGACGGCTATGAGACAAAGGTAGGAGAGAGAGGGCATCGGTTGTCCGGAGGAGAGAGGCAGCGTATAGCGATTGCCAGAGCCGTGCTGCTCGATCCTCCGATTCTGATCTTGGATGAGGCGACCTCCTCGGTCGATGTGGAGACCGAAGCTGTCATTCAGGAGGCGCTGGATACGGTGGTTCAAGGCAGAACGACTCTTGTCATTGCTCATCGGCTGTCGACTCTTCGGCGAGCGGATCGGCTTCTGGTTCTTGAAGGAGGGAGGCTAGTCGAGAGTGGAAGCCATGAAGAGCTTCTGAGACGCCAAGGGGTATATCATCGTTTGCTTCATGCAGCGCAGGCGAAAGCCCCGAAAGACGAATGGATACCGATGCAGGAGGTTGCTACATGATGGTAGCGAGAAGGGAAGTATGGGCTCAGGACCAAAGTCTTCGACTCTATCGCAACGGGAGAGGCGAACTAGAGGCGGAAAAAAACCGAGAGACAATCGGTAAAGTGCGCCTTGTTCTGACATTTCCGGTCACGAAGCCGGAGGGGTACGTTTCTGTACGCTCTGCATTGGATCAAGAGGTTCATTTTATCCTTTCGCTGGATGAACTGGATAAGAAAAGCCAGTCGGCTGCCAGGGAAGAACTGCAGCGAAGCTATTTGATTCCCGAAATATTGAAAATTATGGGAATCAAGCGCCGGGGCAGGAATTGGCTATGGGAAGTGGAGACGACGTATGGCAGGATCTCATTTCGCATAGACCAGCCGCAAGAGAGCATCGATTTCCTCTCGGAGAATGATTATACAATCAAGGATACGGAGGGCAGACGATACGTCCTCCGCGATGTTACACGTCTCGACAAACAGAGCAAGCTCTATTGGAATAAGATCAATTAGTTATAACGACTCACAAATGAGAGAATAGAGTACCAAAAAATGTAAACGCCTGCCGAATGGGGGCGTTTTTCTTTTTTGTTTCGGCCATGCATTTATATTTGTGTACGCTTACATGCCTAGAAATCATGTTGAAAGATCTGAATTTACTTTCTGATTGTGTAACAAAATGTATCGTTTGTAGGTAAATAAGACCAAATCAGTATTGACACGATACGAATTGTATCGTAAATTGAAGATGCTAAATGATACAAAATGTATCTACGGAAGCACATTTGCTTATGGACGGAGGAAATTCAGTGGAACTTGAAATTAAAGAGTATGCAACCGTGTTGAAGAAAAGGCTGTGGTTAATTCTCCTCGTGGTTGCCGTAGTCTGCGTACTCGTTGGATTTTACAGTTATCGAATGGTTGAACCCCAGTACGAAGCAAGCAACAAGATGATCGTGACCAATAAGACCGAAGAAAAAAAGTCTGTCCTTAGTTCAGATGATATGGATATGGGGATGCGTCTGGTTTATACATACAAAGAAATTATCGGAACTAGCGTGATTCTGGAAAAAGTGGTGGAACAGCACCCGGAATTGAAGCTGACCGTGAAAGACCTGATGGATATGATGGTGGTCGATACCGTACAGGATACACCTGTCATGACGATATCCGTCAGGGATTATAGTTACGATGGCGCGCTCAAAGTAGCGACGGCCGTTGCCGACGTATTCAAATCCGAAATATCCTCTATCATTCCCGGCGGGAACATCACCATCCTCTACGAGAATAACGCCGATCCCAGACCGGTCACTCCAAGTCCTCTGCTGTATGTCGTGATTGCTTTCGTTGTGTCGCTGATGCTGTCGATAGGTTTCTGTTTCTTGCTCGAATATTTGGATGATTCCATCCGCACCGACAAAGAGGTTGAACTGGTTCTCGGACTTCCGACACTGGCCGTCATACAGCACTTCAAGTCAAGTGACTTCAAAGCGAGAGGCAGCTCCGTGTCAAGACGCAGTCCGGTTGAACCGCCCGGTTCCGGAAAGGCCATCGTTAACGCGTCCGAATAAACGTTGTTACTTAAAGCATACATCAGGTAATGCCTACTGAACCTCTACCACCGTAGGCACTCGATTATGCTGTGGGCATCCGTCAAACAGGATGGCTTAGACGTTCATCGTCGATGGCGTAAAGTGAGGAAGGGTTAGATGCCCTCTCTTGTTTACATAGAGCTTCACATGGAATACCCAATTTTCCGGTAAAACGAACGAATTAGGATAGAGGAGGAACGGACAATGGCAACCATTAAAAAGGCTATCATTCCTGCTGCCGGACTGGGTACTCGATTCTTGCCAGCTACAAAAGCAATGCCCAAAGAGATGCTTCCGATCGTGGATAAGCCTACGATCCAGTACATTGTGGAAGAAGCGATTGAGTCCGGTATCGAGGACATCATTATCGTTACAGGCAAAGGCAAGCGGGCGATTGAGGACCATTTCGACCATGCATTTGAACTGGAGCATAAGCTTAGGCAGACCAAGAAGCTTGAATTGCTTCATGAGGTGCAGCGGCCCTCTCGCATGGCGGACATTCATTATATTCGCCAGAAAGAACCCAAAGGGTTGGGGCATGCCGTATGGTGCGCGCGAAAATTCATAGGCAACGAACCGTTTGCCGTCCTGCTCGGGGATGATATTGTTCGTGCCGAGAAACCGTGCATCAAGCAGTTAATCGAACAGTATGAACAGACCCGGAGTTCCGTGATTGGCGTTAAGTACGTATCTCCTGAAGAAGTACACCGATATGGAATCATTGATCCGTATCCGGTGCCCACCATCGGAGGACTGTCCAGAGTGCAAGGAATGGTAGAAAAACCGAAAGCCGAGGACGCACCTTCCAATCTGGCGATCATGGGACGTTATATTCTGACCCCGGCGATTTTCTCTTACCTGGAGCAGATGGAGGAAGGAATCGGCGGAGAGATCCAACTAACGGATGCCATTCAGCGAATGACTGAAATCGAGGAAGTGTATGCCTACCAATATGAAGGTACGCGCTATGATGTCGGGGAAAAGCTCGGGTTCATTCTTACATCGGTTGAATTCGCGTTGATGAAAGAGGAGCTGCGGCTTCCCCTTTTGCACGGACTTGAGCAAATGATACATAAGAACCGAACGTTGGCTAGATAGGAGATTGAATCAAGCCATGAATATCGAAACGATTGAAACAAGAACGTTGGAAACCGCTGCAGCCGAAGAGTTTCCCGTGATGACAGGTGCGAGCTCTTTCCCGGTGAAGCCCCGTTTAGGGTACTTCCGGTTGAAACGAACGACGGATGCCGTGCTATCCGCTGTTGGCCTTATTCTTCTTCTGCCTCTGTTTATGATCATCTTCGTGTGCATGAAGGTGGAGAGCCCCCGAGGACCGATGCTGTTCTCGCAGATTCGGGTAGGCAAGAACGGAAAAACGTTCAAAATGTACAAAATTCGCTCCATGGTCGTTAATGCCGAACAGCTTCAACAGAAGCTGGTTCACCTAAATGAGGTTGAAGGTGCCATGTTTAAAATGAAGAACGACCCACGGATCACGAAGGTGGGACGCATTCTTCGAAAAACGAGCCTGGATGAACTCCCGCAGCTGTGGAACGTACTGAAAGGCGAGATGAGCCTGGTCGGACCGCGGCCGCCACTGCCTGCGGAAGTAGAAGCCTACACCCCTTACGACATGCAGCGGCTGAGCGTGGTTCCGGGCTGTACCGGCTTGTGGCAGGTAAGCGGCAGAAACGCCCTGGGGTTCCGCGAAATGGTGGAGCTGGATTTAAGGTACATCCGTGAACAATCCACGACCCAGGACATTCGGATCCTGTTCAAGACGGTCCGGGTGTTCATGGGGTCCAAAGATGCTTTTTGAACAACCTCTTAAAAGGGAGATGGCGGTAATGAATTTGGATTCCCGAATATATGTGGCTGGTCATCGCGGTCTCGTGGGATCTGCCATTGTCAGGGCATTGGAGTTGCAAGGATATCGCAACCTGGTTACCCGTACCAGCCAGGAGCTGGACTTGCGTGAACGTGATCGCGTGGAACGCTTCTTCAGCAGTGAAGGGATAGAGTATGTGTTTCTAGCTGCCGCCAAAGTCGGCGGTATCATTGCGAACCGGGATTACCCAGCGGATTTCATACGGGACAATCTTCTAATCCAGAATAATATCATTGATCTTTCCTATCGGTACGGGGTAAAAAAACTGCTCTTTCTCGGATCTACCTGCATCTACCCCAAACTGGCTCCGCAGCCAATGAAGGAAGAATATTTGATGACCGGCGCCCTGGAGCCTACCAATGAGCCCTATGCCGTTGCCAAAATCGCGGGAATCACGATGTGCCAATCGTACAATCGGCAGTATGGTACCCGGTTCATTTCGGCTATGCCTACGAACTTATACGGCCCGAACGATAACTACGATCTGGAAACCTCCCATGTTCTTCCCGCGCTGCTGCGCAAGATACATGAGGCTAAGGAGACAGGTCAACGCGAGGTGGAAATTTGGGGTACCGGTCAGCCGAAGCGCGAATTCCTTTACGCTGACGATCTTGCCGATGCCTGTTTGTTCCTGATGAAGCATTACGAGGAGAATACAATCGTCAATATCGGTTGCGGAGAGGATGTGTCCATCCGGGAACTTGCAGAGAGCATAGCCTCCACTGTCGGTTATGACGGAAGTTTTGTCTATAACGCCTCTAAGCCCGACGGTACACCCAGAAAGCTGGTGGATGTCAGCAAGCTGACAGCCCTCGGCTGGAAGCCGTCGATCAGCCTTGAGCAAGGATTGGCCCGAACCTATGAGCACTATTTAGAATCGCAACAGATCTACAGTAAATCCGTTGGAGGATCAATATGAAAAGAGCATTAATCACTGGCGTTACCGGTCAAGACGGTTCGTATTTGGCTGAGTTTCTTCTAAGCAAAGGGTACGAGGTTTTTGGATTGCGCCGCCGGACCAGCACACCCAATTACGAGAACGTGACCCATATTAAAGATAAGATTCACTGGATATCCGGGGATCTGACCGATCTCGCCTCGTTAATCGAAGCGGTCCGTATCGCCGATCCGCACGAAGTGTATAACCTGGCAGCCCAGTCCTATGTAGCCGCTTCTTGGCCGCAGCCGCTGGCAACGGGCCAAATGACGGCGATCAGCGTAACCAATATGCTGGAGGCGGTCCGGCTGGTGAAGCCGGAGGCGCGTTTCTATCAGGCGTCCAGCAGCGAAATGTTTGGCAAGGTCGTGGAAACGCCTCAGAAAGAGACAACGCCTTTCTATCCCCGGAGCCCTTATGGCGTAGCAAAGGTATACGGCCATTGGATTACGGTGAATTATCGCGAAAGCTTCGGGATGTTCGCATGCTCCGGCATTTTATTTAATCATGAGTCGCCCAGAAGGGGATTGGAGTTCGTTACCAGGAAGGTCACGGATGCCGTTGCCCGGATCAAACATGGTTTGCAGCAGGAGCTGCGAATGGGGAATCTGGATGCATTGAGGGATTGGGGGTTTGCAGGGGATTATATCAAAGCCATGTGGCTCATGCTCCAGCAAGAACAGCCCGACGATTTCGTGATATCAACGGGCGAAATGCACACCGTAAGGGAACTCCTCGAGGTAGCCTTCTCTTACGTGGGCTTGCATTACGAGGATTACGTCGTCATTGATCCCGAATTCGTGCGTCCTGCAGAGGTTGACCTGCTCCTTGGCGATTGCACAAAAGCTAAAGAGCAGCTCGGGTGGGAGCTTGAGGTCAGCTTTGAACAGCTGATTAAGATGATGGTAGACGAGGACATGAAGCGGGTGCGCGCAGAGATCAAATACCAAGAAGCGCTGTCGGCGGCATACGTGTGAGAAGCAAACGATCGTCCAGCACGCGGCATAAGTTAGAAAGGTTTCACGATCTTCGCAAACTCACCCGTAATCGAACGGTCAACGGCGGTTTGTGGATATTTGCAGGGCGGGCATTCTTTGCGGGGTCCGCGCTGCTCATTAATATCTTACTGTCCAGGGTACTGAATACGGCAGCCTTCGGCGCCTATTTGATGGCTTTCAATATCGCCTTTTTTGGCGGCGTGGTGGGCACGCTGGGTTTGAACCAGAGCATCATACGTTTTTTGGCCGAGCAGAGGGAGAAAGGAAAGCAGACATGGGCCCGTAAAACCGCGCTGCTGTCTCTGAAGATTGCGATGATCGGAGCAGCCGGTACAGGCATACTGTATACATTCCTGCAGCTGACGCTGCTTCGAGGGGTTTTGGGCTCGGAAATTATGGCATCGGCTGCGTTATGGACCGGGCTGTGGATCATGTTAACGGTTCTGCAAAATGTAATGGCCGAAACCTTTCGGGGACACGGTGATGTGAGGCAGGCTACATTGTTTAGCGGCGTTTTGTCCAACTTTCTCATGCTGGCAGGTTTAGGGTTGTTGATGTGGCTGGGGCGTTCATCCTTATCGTTGGAGCATGCGCTCATCTTGGTTACGGTCTGCATGGGGATTAGCTGCTTCGTCGCCGGTTGGAGATTGCTGAAGCTTCTCCAGGGAGGGTTCCGGAACCCAACGAATGAGCCGGCCGCAGATCATGGGCCAAACGCCAGGCAGCTGCTTGCCGTCTCTCTCCCGATGATGGCTTCGAACGTCGCGCTGTTCATGCTCACCTCTAGCGATATCTGGATTCTGGGCGTTTTTTACGATGAGAGCGAAGTGGCGATTTATGGTGCAGCCGTACGCTTAATGGCCGTGCTTAATTTCTTCGTCGTGTTGATGAATACGCTGATGACAAGCATCATTTCCAAGTATTTCGGCAGCGGCCAGTTCCCGAGCATTCAAAATGCCGGCCGGATCATTGTTGGCATATCTACGCTGCCCGCAATCGTCATTGGAATGGTTTTTATGTTGATGGGCGAGCAAGTGCTTCAATTGGCATTTGGATCTGCCTATGGCTCAGGTCATGCCATTCTGGCCGTCTTGTCGCTGGGTCAGCTCATCAATTTATTCGCAGGCCCTTCAGGACTCCTTCTGACCTTAACCGGCCATGAGCGGGCCATGCTGAGAATCACGCTGATGACCAGTGTCGTGACGGTAATTGCGGCCGTGACGGTCGTTCATGTATGGGGACCGTTTGCGCTTGCCGTCGTGATGGTATGCGGTTTGCTTGCGCAGAACGGTTGGATGTGGGTAGAGGTGCGGCGAAGACTCGGCATTTCGGTGCATTTCCACCCCGTTGATCTGATACGTCAGTTGATGCGTCTGGCGGGCAGGAACAAAAACATGGAACAGCAAGTTCGATTAAAGGGAGCCAGTTACAAATGATACGGACTCAATGGGTAGAAGACAGATCTGAAGTTTTTCTCTCCGTAGTCACGGTCTGCAGAAATAATCTACAGGGTCTGATCAAAACGTGGCAAAGCGTGAAGTCGCAATCCTGCTCGCTCGAATGGATCGTCGTTGACGGCAACTCGGATGACGGCACGCTGGCTTTTCTTCAGAATATTGAAGATGAACGAGTATCCTTTGTCAGTGAACCGGATCAAGGGATATATGATGCGATGAATAAAGGGCTGGGATGTTGCAATGGTCAGTATGTTGTCTTCATGAATTCCGGCGATCGATTTTATGATGATACGATTGGCGAACGGCTTCGTGTGCAAGCTATCCAGCATCATCTCCCCGATTTGCTGTATGGCGATGCGCTTGAAGAAGCGCGGTCGGGTGAACTGTTGTATAAGGCGGCCCGCAGTCATAAGCGCATGTGGTACGGCATGTTTACGCATCACCAATCCATGGCTTTCAGGCGGGGGAGTTTGAGCGGCATCAGATATCGTCTGGAATACCCGATCGGAGCGGATTATGCCCTGACAGCGGAACTCTTGTTGCAGGGCGGGACCGCAGCGTACCTCCGTAAACCCATATGCATTTTTGAGCAGGGCGGTATCTCCCAAACCCAGCATAAACAAGGCCAGCGGGACCAGTGGTTTATCCGTAAAACCATTCTCGGGATGCCAATCGTCCTCCGCGCTGCGATCGCGCTGCTGCAATGGGGCGTTCGTTTGGTTAAACATAGCTTTCCTAAATTCTATAAGAGGGTGCGCTTCTCCTATGAAAAATAAAATCCCGGTGTCCGTCATTATCATGACGAAGAACGAGGAAAAAAACATAGCCAAGTGCTTGGCTTCGGTATCCGCTTTTGACGAGGTGTTCGTCGTGGATTCCAACAGCACGGATCGAACATGTGCCATTGCACGGGAAATGGGTGCACATGTCATCAATTTTACATGGAATGGCCAATATCCGAAGAAAAAGCAATGGTGCCTTGAGGAGCTGCCGTTCCGCAATGACTACGTGTTTTACGTGGATGCGGATGAAGAAGCCACCCCCCGGCTGGTCGCCGAGATGGAGGGGTTGTTTCAAGAAAAGCGGGATTTGGCGGCAGGCTATTTCGTGGCGTATGACTATGTATTCATGAACAAGGTACTGAAGCACGGGCACAGGATGTATAAGCTGGTACTGTTCCACCGCCGGTTAGGCAGATTTCTGGATCATGACGATCTGTCGGCGTCGAACATGTGGGAAGTGGAAGGGCATTATCAGCCTCAGATTGATGGAAGTACCGGGGTGCTCAGCAGCTGTATGGTGCACTATGATCATGATTCCCTGTTTGATTATTTCGCGAAGCATAACCGTTATTCGGATTGGGAGGCGGTGGTGCGCACCAATGGCGGTTTTCGAAACCTGAACGAATCCCAAATTTTCATCCGAAGCCTCCAGAAGAAGCTGTTCGACCGGATGCCTTTGAAGTGGGCGGTTGCATTTATACACTCTTATATCATTAAGCTTGGGTTTCTCGATGGTTCCGCCGGCTTCCACTATGCTTTCGCACGTTCGGTTTATTACTGGCAGATCGGAATCAAGATGTCGGAGCTCCGGAAAGTAAGCCAGGGGACATGAACGGCCGTACTGCTATCGGTAATCAGTTGTCCCCGGTCCCGACTGGAGGAGGAATTATGGGGGGGCTTGCCTTTATTCTGGCCCTCTTGATTTACGCTATCTTCAGCGCGCCCTTTCCAGCCAATCCTGGCATAACGGAAGTGGTGATTGCGGCGTTGTTGGTATTGTTTGTTTCGCTTCCGACAGGAATTCTGGTCATGAGCGGCGGTTTTACGCTGTATCGCAGATATGACACCGTACCCATGCCGCTGCATCTGGGCTTTTTTGTGCTGCTGTGGCTGGGGCTGCTGAATGGAGGCGTCATCTATCGTTGGGATTCAACGGATATCCTGCGTGATCTTATTCCATGCGTATATTTGTTTGTCCCTTTATTGCTGCTTCCCGCAATGAATCGTTCCAAATTCAAATGGCTGTCAATTCTTCCGTGGCTCATTGCGGTTATGGGCGTTATTTTATCGATCAGATTCTATATGGAAGTTCGCATTTCGCCGCTGGATATCGGGAAAATGTATTATTTTGATAATTTTCTGTATTTGCCTTATGACCCGAGCGTTTCGTTTGCCGGCGTCTTCCTGACGATTATGGCCGTGCATACGTGGAAAAGCACGAATCCGCTCCGTTGGCTAAGCAGCCTGGCCATGCTGATCGGCGGTTTTTTGGCGTTAGGTTCGCTTATGGCCGTAGCGCAGCGGGCACCTCTCGGGTTGGCTGCCCTATGCTTTGCGGTGTATTTCGGCGTAAGTTCCGGAAGGTCTGTACGGAAGTTGATCGTCATTATCGTGATCTTGATTGGAGCCGGGATTCTGGCCCAGGAGCAGATCACGAGCTCGTTTGATTTGCTGTTATCCAAGCAGGTGAACTACGGAGCGAACGGGAAGACGGATGAATTGGCGGCTGTGCTTCAGGAAACGTCCAAGTCGGTGTATACGCTGCTGCTTGGTATAGGCTGGGGGGGACTGTTTTTTGATCCGACCTACATGTCCGAGGTCTCGTTTACTCATTCGGCGTTTACCTTCTTCCTGTTAAAGGGAGGGGTTATCGGCATTACAGTCTTTTTGGCTTATCTGAGCTGGATTGTATGGAAGTGCTTAAAGCGTGTGAACATGCAGAATCTCCCGTACATGCTTGGAGCCGGGGTTCCGATCATGATCGGATTGTTGTTCCAGCCCAGTTTCAAGACGCTCTCCTACGGAATGCTCCTCACCGTTCTGATCTTAAAAGATAAGGAGTCAATCCCATGAATCACAATCTGAGTTTCCCTGCGGATACATTGCATAATCGGGGCAGAAGCTCAGTGGCCAACTTGGGGGGATTCGGATTTATAGCAGCATTGCTGTTATATGCCTTGTTCAGTTCCCCTTTTCCAGCGGAGCCCGGCATCACAGAAGCTTTGATTGCTGTTCTTCTGATCTTGTTTGTATCGATCCCGACCGGAATCATTGTGATGGGCGGCGGTTTCTCGTTATATCGCCATTACGGAACCGTGCCTGTCGTTATTCATGCCGGCTTCTTCTTTTTGCTGTGGATTGGGCTTCTGAACGGCGGTGTTGTTTATGGGTGGGATATGACGGATATTATTCGCGATTTGATTCCGTGTGTGTATCTATTCGTTCCGCTCCTGCTCTTGCCGGCAATGAAACGCTCAACGCTCAATTGGCTTGCGATATTGCCTTGGATCATCTCCGTAATGGGCGTTATTTTATCCATCAGATTCTACGTGGTTGTACAGATTTCCCCTCTCGAAGTGGGCAGAATGTATTACTTTGATAATTTCTTGTATCTTCCGTATGATCCCAGCGTTTCGTTTGCCGGCGTATTTCTTCCCATCATGGCGATTCATACGTGGAAAAGCTCCAGCCCGTTTCGCTGGCTGGGGAGCCTCGTGATGCTGTCTGGCGGTTTCCTGGCCCTCGGGTCCCTCATGGCCGTTGCGCAGCGCGCGCCGCTTGCGCTTGCTATGCTGTGCTTTGCCGTTTACTTCATTGTGAGCTCGCGCAAATCGATGAATAAGCTGATCATTGGTCTGATCATTCTTGTCGCCGCAGGGATGCTTGCCCAGGAGCAAATATCCAACTCATTTGAATTGTTGGTATCCAAACAGGAGGATTTCGGCGCGAACGGAAAGACGGATGAGCTCGCCGCCGTACTGGCTGAAACGTCCGCCTCTCCATATTCCATGCTGCTGGGAGTGGGGTGGGGAGGCCTGTTTCACGATCCGGCGGTAAACAACATTCTTGTATCCTACACTCATTCGGCGGTTAGCTTTTTCCTGCTCAAGGGAGGGCTGATCGGGATTGCAGTGTTGATGATTTATCTGATCTGGATCCTGTATAGGGCTCTTCAGCGGTTTACGATCACCATGCTCCCCTACATGCTGGCAGCCTTTGTACCTGTCATTATCGGCTTGTTGTTTCAGGTCAGCTATAAAACCTTGTCGTACGGAATGATCCTTACCATGATCTGTTTGATACATAAGGATCCCGGTAGCGTTCATTCAGGCGGCGAAAAGAACATTCCAAGACAGTAAGGGGACATGAAATGAAAAAAGAAATCGTGTTTGTGGCCAATTATTTTCATCCGGATTATGCTTCGTCCGGGCAGCTGCTAACTGAACTTTGTTTGGAGCTCCAGCATGATTTTGATGTGACGGTTATCGCCGTTCAGCCGGAAAACGCAAATCACGTCCAGAAGAAAAGAATGTTTGAATACGATCAACTGGAACGTATACGGATTATCCGTCTTCGTACTCCTCAAGTGAATAAGCGAAGCAAATTCAGCCGCATCCTGTTTATTCTCTCCTATTTTCTATTGGCTGTTATCGCATTGCTTCGCATTAAGAAAGTGGATGTCATCTATACGATATCTTCTCCACCGATTATCGGCGGATTGATTGGCGCCATCGGCAAGGTGCTGAAACGCGGAAAACTCGTCTACAACATCATGGATTTTAATCCGGAGCAAGCCGAAGCTATCAGTTACACGAATCGAAAATGGCTGTTTCGTCTGGCCAAGAGAATGGATAATTTGAGCTGCCGTATAGCCGACCATATCATCACGGTTGGACAGGACATGCAAGAGACGCTGAACAGCCGCTTTCGTGGACGCAGGGTACCGAGCAACAGCGTAATTAATAACTGGACCGACGAGCAGGATATCAAGCCGCTGCCCCGCAGCGATGCTAACGTGTCGAAGTTTTTGAAAGATCATGATCTGCAGGGGAAATTTATCGTGATGTACTCGGGGAATCTCGGTCTTTATTACGATCTGGAGAACATTATACGGGTCGCTTCGGATTTTAAGGATCATCCGGATATCCTGTTCGTTTTTATCGGAGATGGCGCCATGAAGCCCGAGATGCAGCGATATGTGGAGGAGAAGGGATTGCGGAATGTTCGGTTCCTTCCGTTTCAGCCTAAAGAAAACATCAAATACTCTCTATGCGCTGCGGATGTCCATTTGGTCGTCAATCAGAAAGGGATCAAGGGCGTCTCGGTTCCAAGCAAAATCTATGGCGTCATGGCCGCCGGAAAACCGATACTCGGCGTTCTTGAGCAAGGAAGTGAAGCCGCCGTCCTTATTAAGGAAAGCGGATGCGGAGTCGTTGTGGAACCGCAACAATACCGCGAAATCTCCCAGCACATAGCGAATATGTATGCATGCGGTACGGAAACGTTGGAATTGACCGGACGTGGCGGAAGATTGTATTTGGAACGGTATCTTGCTAAGGCTCAGTCAATCGACAAATACCGGACGCTTCTGCAGTCCATATAGATGCTGTGATAAAAGGATGGAGGGAAGTAGTAAGATGAAGATTATTTTATTGTCCGGCGGTTCGGGTAAGCGTCTGTGGCCTCTCTCCAACGAGCTTCGCTCCAAACAGTTCCTTAAGGTGCTCCCTGGAGAAGAAGGAGAATCCGAGTCCATGGTGCAGCGCGTTTGGAAGCAATTGCAGAGGAGCAACTTGGCGGATTCATCCTTTATAGCCGCAGGCATTTCGCAGATTGAAATTATTCGAAATCAGCTTCCCGGCAGGGTGCCGATCATCGTAGAGCCGCAGCGCAGAGATACGTTCCCTGCGATCGCGCTAGCCGCCGTGTATCTGTATTCCATAGCCAACGTCAATTTACAGGAAACCGTTACCGTACTGCCGGTAGATCCTTTTGTGGAGGAGCCGTTCTTTCATACATTATCTTCTTTGGATCGCGTTTTGGAAGAGTCCGGAGCGGATATAGCGCTTATGGGGGTCAAGCCAACCTATCCTTCGGAGAAGTACGGTTATATTCTCCCTGAACAGACGGAGGATGCCTCGGGTGGTTACCGCAACGTAAAAAGCTTTAAAGAAAAACCAAGCGAAGAGCAGGCTTCGCAATACATCGCTCAATCCGCTTATTGGAACTGCGGCGTGTTCTCTTTTAAGCTGGACTATCTGATCCAGCTTCTGATTGATAAGGGACTGCCGATTCAATATGAGGAAATGTCCAAACAGTATGCAAGGCTCTCGAAGATTAGCTTCGATTATGAGGTGATCGAGAAGGCACAGCGCGTCGTGGTGGTTCCTTATGAAGGGAGCTGGAAGGATCTGGGCACTTGGAACACGCTTACAGAGGAGATTCCATCGCCGATCAACGGGAAAGGGACCATCAGCGACGATTGCTACAACACCCATTTGATTAATGAACTGGATATTCCGGTAGCGGTGCTGGGACTCTCCAATGTCGTAGTAGCCACAGGCGCAGACGGCATCCTGGTTACCGAGAAATCATCCAGCCCGCGGTTGAAGGAATTTATTTCTCATATCGAACAACGGCCCATGTATGAGGAACGCCGCTGGGGATGGTACCGTGTACTCGATCTGCAAAAGCATAAGAACGGACATGAGGTTCTCACCAAGCGGATTCGGATTGATGCAGGAAAGAATTCCAGCTATCATTATCATCTGCATCGCGAAGAATACTGGACGATCACCAGCGGTACAGGTGAAGTCTGCATTCAAGACCAGGTAAAGTCCGTTCAGGCTGGGGATGTGCTCAAAATACCCGCCGGCACCTTGCATGGGATTCGCGCGCTTGAAGATCTTGAATTCATTGAGGTTCAATCCGGTACCGAAGTATCGGAGGAGGATACGATCCGGTTAACCTTTCAATGGGAAGAGATGACCCAGTTCGTCTAAGGACAAAGGTAATTTCATGACGGGGGAGAATGCCGTGGGCAGAAACAGAAGCAGCTACAGGAGCAGGAGGCTCCTGTTTATCATCGTCATCGTTTTCGTTTGGATGAGCATCATTTTTTTCTTCTCCTCCCAGTCGTACCAGCAGCAGGATCTAAGGCCGTGGCTGCAGGAGCACTTGCCAGAGGCGGCGATTGAACATTGGTTTTCATGGGTTTCGTTTACTTATGCCGGAGAGATCGTCAGCATCGATGCCAAGGGTGTGCCCGGTTTTGTTGAATTTTTTATCCGAAAGGCAGCCCACATCGGGGAATACTTCGTCCTTGGTGGCTTGTTGCTGCTGCTGTTGACGAATTTGCTGCGAATCAGGGCTAGCATAGTCATACCTGTGTCATGGTGCTTGTGCGCGTTGTATGCCGTTAGCGACGAGCTGCATCAAAGCACATCAGGGTACCGTATCTTTAAGGCACAGGATGTTGTCCTGGATTCGATTGCCGCATTGGTCGGAATAACGCTGGTCAGTGCATATACATATTGGAGGTCTATGAAATCGAGGCCGAGGGAAGTGTTAGATCGGAAAGGATGACGAGGCATGAAAAAATGGCTGAAGATTACGGCGGGAGCGCTCGTGAGTCTGACCGTGTTGGCAGGCGGTTATGGTGTGTATGTGTACCAGTCCGTCAAAGCGACGGCTGAACAAATTTATGAGCAGCGGGAACCCTCATCGCCTCCCGCTTTTATAACAGCCGATCCCATCCTGCAGGAAATCCAGACGGCGGATATTGATCGGCGCGAGCCCTTTACGGTGCTTGTGCTGGGAGTAGACGAACGTCCGAATGACCGGGGAAGGTCGGACGCGATGATTATGCTGTCCGTCAATCCGTCGAAACAGTCGATCCTGATGTTTAACATTCCTCGAGACACTCGTACAGTCATCGCGGACCGCGGCACGGAGGATAAAATCAATCATGCCTACGCGTTCGGAGGCATCCAAATGTCCGTACGGACCGTTGAGGAATGGCTCCGATTTCCGGTGAATTATTACGTTAAAGTCAACATGGAGGGCTTTGCGAACATCATAGACGCGCTTGGCGGAGTCGATATTGATAACGCGTTGGCATTTGATTATGAGGGCCATCATTTTGCCAAGGGACGGCTGCATTTGAACGGCCGGGAAGCATTGGCTTTTTCACGGATGCGTTATGAGGATCCCCGCGGCGATTTAGGCAGGAATTCCAGGCAGCGTCAAATCGTGAAAGAAGTGTTGAACAACGCGCTTGACGTTTCAACGGTCTTCAAGCTTGAAGCTTTGCTTAAGGAGGTCGGGTCAAGCGTAAAGACAGACGTCCGATTTGATGAAATGAAGACGTTTGTAACCGACTATCGACAGGATATGAAAACCATTGAACAGATCGAAATTCAGGGGGGCGGGCAGAAGATCGGCGGTGTCTGGTATTATCAAGTGAGCGAGAAGGAACGCCAGCGTATCCATCAACTGCTTAAAGAGCATATGGATCGAAACGAATGAGACGATGAGTGCATGGATGCTTTATGCTTTATGGCTCTGACAATGAAATAGCGGGCATGAAAAGAGGGGGAAGACGTTAAGACTTCACCCTCTCTACGTGTTATTGCATAGATCATCGCTACGTCGATTAACCCAGCTTAATCCAGGTATGGACGCCTTTAGAACGCTGTTTGCAAATATACAGCGAATCTACCCCGTTACTGTCCTCAACCATGATGATTCGGCCGCGGTGGGCAGCAGAAGCAGCCGGTATCGCAGGCAACGGACTGAGGATCATGCTGCTGGAGCGAACCAATTCGGTAAAGACAGCCGAACTCGCGATCGTTTCCTCCCCGTAAGGAATGTTATTTACCAGATTCGGCAGCACGAATATCGAATGGACTTGGAGATTAAGCGGCTCGTATACCACGAGGTCGACGATGTCCGTGTAGTATTTCTTGAACGTTTTCGTAATGGTAAAGCGTTCGGAGCCGGAAGGAAGAATAAGAGTCAGATCGTTGGTGTCCCCGCCGATATCAATAAATAGCGGCGTTGATTTCCCCGACAGGTTCGTGCCAGACAGCACGAAGGTGTAATATTCATGCTTATGCAGACGTTCTACGGTTCTCATACGGAGCTTGGTCTTTGAGCCGGTTGAACTTTGAGTGACGATACAGCCGGATGGAGCCGCTTGTTTAAAGGCAAAACCCGGGTCAGGTTCGACGGAATACGGGACATCATTCGTAAACATGGCGCTGAGAGACGGGTTTCGAAGCAGGTTATGGCCAGAGGAGCCGATATAAGGTACGGTACGTCGTTCCGTTAAATAGAATGCATCCCGAAATGATGTCCGGTCCGCGATATTCTCGACAACTACGCAGCCGACAGGGTCCTTGATAAGCGTGCCGTGTGTCGTATTGGGATGATTGGCTTGAATCCGGTAGTTACGCGGTCCGAGGATGATATCCTGCGATGCCGTAGAACCCGGATCTACGGTGACGATGTATCCTTTATTGGGATTGTAATCCGTGATCGCGTAGTGATCCAGACGGCATCCGTCAATCCACACGCCTGACGTATGTCCGTAAATTCCCACAAAGCTCTCATAGGTCGCTTCCGCGTGGCATTCTTCGATCGAAACGGCACGGGCATTATCCAGCTTGATGAGTGGGGCGGTCATCACTTGATTCGCCGCAATCGCATCCCTCATGACATCTTCCTCGGTGCGTCCCTCTGCAGGAGAAGCAGGGGGGACGGTTTGTTCGCTCCTCTCAAAGGCCGTTGAGGTAATATGAATGCTGTCCGAATTCACAATTTCCAGATGGGGGTAATTTCGCACAGACCTGGAGAAGAAACAGCTATCGATCGTTGTGCACAACACAATATCCTCTAACTTTAAGCCCGTACCCAAGTAACCCGTCTCCTGCCAGAAACGGCAATCGCGAAACGAGATCATATAGCCTCCATAGCCCGAGGTGGGATTCGTCCCGCTTCGCATCCCCTGAATATAAACTCCGAATTTTCCTTCACCGCATGCGCTTGAGAAGAAACGCTCAAACATTTGGTGTGCGCCCTGCGGCAGATAGATGCCACCACCCGCAGCGTGGTTAATATAAAAATCCCTAAATAAGATAGTCTCGGCCATGTCTTTATCACTGTATAGGGCAAAGTCTGTTCCCGTATAAATAATACCGCTATCATACATTCCGTCCCCGTAGATGGTAAGTCCAATTCCTTGCGTGGCGTTGGTGTTGGGCCTTTCCTGTTTCGGTAATACCAAGGTTTGCGTTATGCGATATCGGCCTTTAGGCATATAGATGACGGAATATGCACCGGAGGCACACGCTTGGATCGCTTGTTGGAAGGCTAACGTATCATCTGAAACGCCATCACCTTTTGCACCGAAATTTTTCACATTGGCTTGACTGTTTAGTACAGGCATTTTCGTACCCTCCCATCTGTCGGAATGTTATCCTCATACAAAATATGATCAAGCATCGGTCGGAGTGATGCCAATTCACCTAATTGTCCTTAAATAGCCAAGAAATATTTATGTTTTCGTTTGACAAAAGAGTGCAAATTTATTAGGATACATTCTGTATCAACAACCATTATATCAAGCCATTTCTCATTGGGAGTGGAACATTCATGGAAAATGAACTGAAAATGTACTGTATATGTTGTCGTCGGATCGTGTCGATGATCGAGGGAGTCAGCGTGTTTAAAACCGGTTTCTATCGATACGATATGCCTATGGGCATATGTGGAAAGTGCAAAACGGCTGCATCCAATGAGCTATTTTACATGGCGCAGGACCTTTGAATGATTGACTGATTCAGACGGCTTGGAGCGGAGTCTATTAGACTCATGCCTGGTATTGTGTATAATGGGGAATATTGAACTTGTTTCGTTAGGGGCAAAGGAGAATTCACATGAAGCAGGAACCGCTGGTAAGACTGCTCGGGGTTACGAAGAAAATATCGTCGAAGGTTCTGGTAGATGATGTGACCTTTGATATCGCACCTGGACAAATCTTCGGTTTCCTTGGGCCGAACGGGGCAGGCAAGACGACAACCATCCGCATGATGGTCGGGCTGATGTCCATTACCCAAGGGGATATAACCATCGGGGGATACAGCATTCGGAAAAATTATGAGCAGGCTGCTGCCCAGATCGGGGCGATCGTCGAGAATCCGGAAATGTACAAGTTTCTATCCGGTTACAATAATTTGAAGCATTTTGCACGCATGATGCAGGGGATTACGAAGGAGCGTATCGACGAAGTGGTGGAACTCGTCGGGCTCGGGAACCGGATCCATGAGAAGGTGCAGACCTATTCGCTGGGGATGCGCCAACGGCTCGGGGTGGCACAGGCGCTGCTGCACCGGCCCAAACTTCTGATCCTGGACGAGCCTACGAACGGCTTGGATCCTCAGGGCATTCGGGAGCTGCGTGATTATTTGCGGCGATTGACGCAGGAGGAAGGGACCACCGTCTTCGTATCCAGCCATCTGCTGTCGGAAATGGAGCTGATGTGCGATACCGTCGGCATCATCCGTCACGGCAAGCTGGTCGATATCCGGCAGCTTCGCACGGACGGGGGAGAGCGGATGTTTGAAGAGACGGCATTTACCGTCAGCGACGCGGACGCCGCCGCAGCGCTCCTCCAGGACTACCAGGCGACAGCCCGGGAGCATCGCGTCCTTGTTCGCGGTGACCGGGATATGATTGCGGACATCAATGCGGCATTGGTCGAAGCGGGCATACGCGTATATGCCATACAGCCGGTAACCCGGTCGCTGGAGGATCAATTTTTGGAAATGACGGGAGGGGGATCTCTTGTTGAATAACTTTACCCGTCTTGTTGCCAATGAGAATATGAAAATTTACTACCGCGTGCGGACATGGGTCATGCTGGGCATACTTGTCTTATTTAATGCGGCCATGCCTGTCATGCTGTACTTGACGGATGCGCCGATGGATGTCTGGACCGTGTTCACTTGGACGGAGAGTTTCACCATATACCTCAGCGCGATCTTCACGGTTGTCATCGCCGCGGATATCGTGGCCGGGGAATTTAGCGGGGGCACCATCAAATTGCTGCTGATCCGGCCGTGGAGCCGGGGGAAGATTCTGTTATCCAAATTCGCCGCCTTGTGTCTGTTCGGGCTGCTCTGTGCGGGAATCACCATGGTGGTGGGCATCGCTGTCTCGATGCTGCTGTTCTCCGGCAATGCCGGATTCTCGGACGGATTTGATGGATCGCCCATGAGCAATTCCCTCTTGCTCCTGCTGACGGATACGATCCAGGTGTTTGTCATTTCGCTGATTGCATTTATGCTCTCCACGGTATTCCGTTCAGGCGGCCTTGCGATTGGATTATCGCTGCTGGTCCTGTTCACCAAGGATATCTTCGGTTTTATCTTTAACCCGGAGCGGTTTGTATGGGCGAAGTATTTGCTCTTTCTTCACACCGATCTGAGCGGGTACATCAGCTCGCCGGTCGGGCCGGGAGGCGTGGGGCTGGGCTTTTCCGTAGCGATTTTGGCCGTCTATTGCTTACTGTTCATGCTGGTCTCGTGGCTGGCCTTCACTAAGAGAGACGTAGCAGCGTAATTCATAACGATGAGAAAAGAGCTCCTTCCGCCGTGTGGGTCACATGGATGAGAAGGGGCTCTTTGATTGTGTCGGCTGCAGGATCCGGCCGAAGCGGATATCGTGTTCGAATTCGGGTGGTCGTCCATACGCCGGGTTAACCTGCTTCCGGACGCTGAAGGGGCAGTGCGGCGTCAATGGATTCCGAGGCTTCCTGAGAAGAGGTCTGCTGGTCCATCCGGCTTGCCCCGTGAAGAAGCCCGCCCTCCATAACGATAAGGGAAGCGGCGTGAACATCCCCGTACATTTGCCCCGTTGTCGTAATCGTCAGTTTATTTTCCGCCGTCACATCCCCATAGACCTTGCCGGCCACGATGACTTCCCGAGCGG
This sequence comes from Paenibacillus sp. Y412MC10, assembly GCF_000024685.1. Taxonomy (NCBI): domain Bacteria; kingdom Bacillati; phylum Bacillota; class Bacilli; order Caryophanales; family Paenibacillaceae; genus Paenibacillus; species Paenibacillus sp. Y412MC10. The sequence continues at coordinate 5,995,210 of NC_013406.1, read as the reverse complement.
AAATATTGGAGCGGGCGATCGCGGCTTCGCCTATGGTGACGCAGCCTTGGCTTTCGATGGAGCCGTTAAAGCGGCCGTCGATCCTCAGGTCATCCTCGCATTGCAGGACGCCCTCCACTTCGCTTCCTGGCCCGATCAGCGTATCGGTCCGCTCTGACGCCCGTTTCTTCTTGTTTTTCTTCTTCATCTGTCATTCCTCCTATTCGAAAATGGATGGTGTGCTTATTGCAGATAAGGCAAAGGGTCAATCGTCTGATTGTTTTTGACGACCTGGAAATGAAGGTGAGGGCCCGTGCTTCGCCCGGAGGAGCCCAGCTTGCCAATCGTTTCGCCCTGCTCGACATGATCGCCTGCCGACACGTCCAGGCTGTCCAGATGCATGTACCACGTCTCCAGACCATTCGGATGCCTGATGACAATATACAGCCCCCGCGCCCCGCTGCGTTCCGCTGCCGTCACCTCGCCGGCACCTGCGGCATAGATAGGATCGCCGGTTTTCCCGGCAATATCGATGCCGGCATGATAGGCCGAGCGGCCGGTAAAAGGATCGCTTCGATAACCAAAATTCGAGGTGAGCCGCTTGGAGGTGGTCGGCCATAATGAAGGCGTGCCCTCACGCCTTTCCTGGGTTTCCTGGGCCTGATCCAGCGTACGCGGAATATGCTGCTCCATGCGTGAAATCAACTGCTGCATGTTCTCGAAATCATCCTGGGTCTCCCTGGCGAGGTTTAACATTTCATTCTCATGAACGGCAATGAATTCACCGCCGACATGCTGCTTATCCTCGTCAGCGATGGAGGAGGTCTGGCCGGACAGGCTGCCGTGCTTCTCAATAAACTGCTGAAGCTCCTGCTCCAGCTGCTGAACGCGCTCCATCTGGACCTTCGTTTGCTCTGCTTCACCCGATAGCTGAATGATCGCTTTATTTAGGCGTTCGATGGCTTCATTCTTATCGGTGACCGTCACTTCCATCTTTAAGGCTTCCAGGCTTTTCAGCGTCAGCTGCTGCTCCAGCCCCGAGATGGTCTGAGCCGACTGGATCTGGAGGGAAACGATCAGTCCGGCGATGGACAAAATAGCGGCCGCGGGCACCGCTATCATCAAAGGTTTGGACAGATGGACCTGTTTGACTGAATGCTGGGCATCCCGAAGCACCAGCAAGGTTAAGCGTTGTTTACGGTGTGCGGTTTTCATGGCATCTCCCTTCCATGCATTATTTATGGTTTACAAGGGCACCCGCTAGACTTGGCCAACTCCTTATCTAGTATGTATTCTATTCTTTCGAAGAACATGTCAAAAATTATTAGATAAGAGAACTTATTCAGTATGGCGCCGCATTGGGTAATTGAATAAATACATATGGAATTGGTCAATGATGTAGTGTAGTTAATTGCTTGTCTTTCATTTCAAACGTTTTGACAAAGGGCTGCTCAATATATTATTCATCGTGAGGAGGCTGCCGATATGGTGTGGCTTCTGGTTGCACTTATTACTTTTATTTTGCAGATGGTTGCGGTGCTGCTGCTTGAGTTTCGAAATCCGTCCAAGGCCGTGGCATGGCTGTTTATTTTATTTTGCCTCCCCTTTATCGGGTTTGTACTCTATTTCTTTGTGGCGCAGGATTACCAGAAGCGATTGAAGATTCGCAAGCGGGGTTCCCGTTTGTTTCAGGAAATCAGGGCGCATTTGTGGGATCGGGCGGCGGTCGTCCGAAGAAAAGGAGATATGAACAATCCCGGCTTTCATCATAATGACCGTTTGTTCAATCTGCTCAATCACTTGTCGGAGAGTCCCATCACGGGCTGTAATCAAAGCCGGGTGTTGACCGATGGGGAAGAGACGTATGAGGCCATGCTGAACGCCATGGAGGAGGCCAAGGATCACATTCACGTGGAGTTTTACATCTTTCGCCATGATCGGATCGGCACGAAGTTTCAGGACGTCATGATTCGAAAAGCGCAGGAAGGCGTCAAGGTGCGCCTGGTTTGTGACGGGCTGGGCAGTTATAAACTCAAGAAAACATTCATTCAGCGCTTCAAAGAATCGGGAGTGGAGTTCTATTTCTTCCTGCCCGCCATGGTCTCGATGTTCAGCCGCAGAATCAATTACCGGAACCACCGCAAAATCGTCGTCGTGGACGGCACGATCGGTTTTCTGGGCGGCATTAACGTCGGGGACGACTATCTTGGCGAATATCCGAATATGGGCTACTGGCGCGACACGCATCTGGAAGTAAAGGGGGATGCGGTCTATTTTCTGCAAAATGTGTTTCTGCACGATTGGAAGCTCGCGTCCGGAGAGCGCATTGCGGATTTCGGGCTGTTTCCGGAGCATCAATGCACCGGGGAGGAGCAAGTGCAGATATTGAGCAGCGGACCGGATCTGAACTGGAATGCCATTCAGGAAATGTGCTTCGGGGCGATTTCCGTGGCCAAAGAACGGATATGGATTACCACGCCGTATTTCATTCCCGATGAAGGAATTTATGAAGCTCTGAAGACGGCTGCGGTGAGCGGCGTGGACGTACGGATCATTATTCCGGATCACGCCGATTCCCGCCTCGTCAAGATGGCAAGCTTGTCCTACGTGGAAGAGCTGCTGGCAGCGGGAGTCAAGTTCTACGAGTATGAAAAAGGGTTCATCCATGCCAAGGTGCTCATTGTGGACGAGCTTCTCGGTTCGGTCGGTACGGCGAATATGGATATGCGGAGTTTCTTCTGTAACTTCGAACTGACGGCTGTGCTGTTTGATCGGCTGCCTATTGAGCGGTTGGTTTCGGATTTTAAGGAAGATCTGCAACATAGCAGGCTTATTGATGCGGAGGTGTTCCGTCAGCGCGGAAGATGGCAGAAAGCGGCCGAAATTATGTGCAGGATGCTGTCGCCATTGCTGTAAAAGTATATTTTACATGAGATGTGAGAATGACGGAAATCCGAGTAAAAAGCAGGATAAACTGCGAAAAATCTATGTCCCGCTTTTATTTATATGATAGAATATTTATATAGGATCCACTTATAAATATATATTAGCTTGGTTTCATAAAGTTGAACGGGGGAGATTTATGTCAAGTGATGTGAAGATTCTGGCGCAAGTGAAAGCGGAGCAGCAGAAGCCGGAGAATCCCAAGGCAGGCTCAGCGACCTTGAAGCTTCTCCGCCGTCTGGTGTTCTTAACTTTCGGCGCGATTTTGATGGCAGTAGGGCTGGAAATCTTTCTGGTGCCGAACAAGATTATTGACGGAGGGATTACCGGAATCTCGATTATGGTTTCCCATATCACCGATATTCCGCTGGGTGTATTCCTGACTTTGTTCAACCTTCCGTTTTTGTTTATGGGATATAAACAGATCGGAAAAACCTTTGCATTATCCACGCTGTTCGCCGTATTGGTCATGTCCGTCGGCACTTATTTCCTGCATCCCGTCGATCCGATCACGATCGATCCGCTGCTTGCAGCCGTGTTCGGCGGCGTGCTTCTCGGAATCGGGGTCGGCCTTGTTATCCGGTCCGGCGGTTCCTTGGACGGGACGGAAATCGTGGCCATTCTGATCAACAAGAGAACGCCGTTCTCCGTCGGCGAAATCGTGATGTTCATCAACGTATTCATTCTAGGCAGCGCAGGTTTCATTTTCGGCTGGGACCATGCCATGTACTCGCTGATTGCGTATTACCTTGCGTTTAAATTGATCGATATTACCATTGAAGGCATTGATCAATCCAAATCGGTTTGGATTATCAGTGATAAGCATAAGGAGATCGGTGATGCGCTGACCCAGCGTTTGGGACGCGGCGTAACCTACCTCGAAGGCGAGGGCGCTTATTCCGGAGACAGCAAGAAGGTTATCTTTGTGGTTATCACTCGCCTGGAAGAAGCAAAGCTCAAATCCATTGTGGAAGACTGGGACTCCCAGGCCTTCGTAGCCGTCGGCAACATCCATGATGTGAAGGGCGGCCGCTTTAAGAAAAAGGCAATCCATTAATACAATCATTTCAGGCTCCACCCGGTGCGAGAGTTAGCGCGGGTGGAGCCATTTTTTGTTTAAAGAGTATCGGCTTGCAGGCGCAGCGCCTTCTTCTCGCGCACATAATGACGAATGATTCGCGACATGGCCTGGACGGCGGCGGATTGACCGACGGCCTGGTTCACGGTTCCGGTGAAATAGAGGCCCGACTCCGGGTGATGGAAGGCAAATGCCCCGGATTGGCCCCAGTGGCCGATGAGTCCGCGTCCCAGACTGAAAGGAGATAGCGGCTGTCTTGAAATGCCGATGCCATAGAAGAAGGGGCCGGGAGCAAACAGGAAGTTCCACTGCCTCTGGAGCTCCCTCAAATCCCCCAGCGGAAACAAATCCCCGTTAAAAAAGGATTGCAAAAACGTCATCGTTTCCCTTGCCGTGGAGACGATCCCGCCCTCCGCACCGACTGATGCCATATACAAGGGAAGGTCCAGTCGCTTCTGCTTGTAATGGAACGGAACGGGGGACGCATCCTCCGGGTCATGATAAAAATAGGTTTGCGTCAGCTTGAGCTTGTCGAAGATGTATTCCTGGAATACGGCTTGAATGGATTCGCCCTTGATATTCTCGATGATTTGGCCAAGCAGCCGATAGTTGGTGTCGGAATATTGGGCTTTTTTCTGCTGTCCCGGTTTGAATTTAGGCGTTTTCCTTTTGGCCGCGGCCAGGACTTGGTCCAGGCTCCAAGCTCGATCCTTCCCGGCGATCAGATTCGAGAAGACGGTTCCCGAGAAATAGTCCGGGATGCCGGACGTATTGGACATCAAATGCTGAACGGTGATTTCTTCGCCGTAATCCCGGTTCTTAAACCTGTGGAGCCCGGTCATAATCTCTTCGGGCAGGTGCTTGCCAATGGGATCATGGAGCTCGAGCCGCCGCTCGGCGCGTAATATCAAGAGTACGGCAGTCACGTACAACTTGGTCACGCTGGCAATGAAATAGCGGTCGTCAGGCTGCATATCACCTCCGCTGCCGACTATGGACAATGACCGCTCCTGGTCCTCGACGCACATCACTGTGCTAAACACATTTCTTTTATTGGCGATTTGAGTCACACATGCATCCAGAACCGCTTGCTTCAGGATTGTTCCCATTGCCGTTCTACCTCCCATGAATCGTAATTTTTCTTTCCTTCAGTTTAGATTCCGTTTCCCTCATGTTTCCGGGCACGCGCAGCACGTATGAACGCTTCAGCGGCTTCGTCCATCATATTCATCATCTGCTCGTCATCCACGTTCTTCGTGAACAGATCGTTTGCCACCATGACGCAGAGACCTGTCTGAAACACCTGCATGTTCAATAAAATAGATTGCAGCTCCTGATCCGAAAATTCCGCGAGCTCCGGATCCTGCCTCATCAATGCGATAACTTCGCCCAGTTGTTCCGGCGTATTCTTCATATGGGGATTGTCCTTCATCATGAGATCCCGATAAAGCACGGGATATTCCTTGGCAAAGCGGAGACTTGCCATGCCGATATCCCGGAACGGCTGTCCGGATTGCTGCTCCATGATCATTCCTCTGGCCACATGGAAGGCTCTTTCGGCGACCTGCTGAAGCAGTTCCTGGACGTCGTTGAAATTGACATAGATCGGCGCGATGGAGCTGCCGAGACGTTCGGCTACTTTTCGGATCGTAATGGACTCGATGCCATCCGTTTTGGCAATGTCGAATGCGGCTAGCACGATATCTTGTTTGGTAAACTTCGTTTTTGGTGCCATGATGTCTACAGCTCCTTAGGTTATTCATATGTAGAACGATCAATATATATCACTTGATATATATTGATTATAAAGAGTAATTGGACCGATTTCAATCCGGTCATCATGAAGCATTCATGGAATCAGGATTTGTAAATCCAGTAAAAACCACTTATAATAAGAACATATGTTTGTTAAAATAAAGAATAATGACATAGAGCATGGCAGGTCCAGGGAGGAGGAAGCGGAATGGCTCGTACGCAATATGAACGCATAACCACCAAGCAAACATTAAACCGAGTGAAGGAAGAGCGGATGCCCTTCGATTGGTCCATCAATCCGTATCGAGGTTGCGGACATGGCTGCAGCTTTTGCTACGCCCGCGCATTTCAATCGTTTATCGGGATGGGAGCGGAAGACGAGTTCCAGCACCATATTTTTATGAAGTCGAATGCGGCGGAAGCGCTGGAGAAGCAGCTGTCGAGCGCGGCGAGGAAGTTTAACTATGATATTGAAGCGATGCGGAGATCAATCGGACAGGTGACGATCGGAACGGCAACCGACCCGTACCAGCCGATCGAGGGCAAGGAGACCCTTACGCGGGAATGTCTGAAGCTGCTCGCTAAATACCGCATTTCTACCAGCATTACGACGCGTTCTCCGCTCGTATTGAGGGATTTGGATATCTTGACCCGGATGGAGAACGTGTCCGTCAACATAAGTCTCAACACGCTGAGCGGGGACGTCATCCGGAAGCTGGAGCCGGCATCGCCTCATCCGGAGGCCAGGCTTGATGCGATCCACAGATTATCGGCTGCTGGCATTAGAACAGGCTTGTTTGTGGCGCCTGTGCTGCCCTTTTTGACGGACGAGGAGCCGGAACTGAAGGAGCTCTTGTCCCAGGCAAAGGAAAGAGGCGTTTCCTTTGCGATGATCTCCTTGCTGAGACTGTCGCGCGACGTGAAGAAATGGTACCTCGAAACGCTGAAACACCACTTCCCCGAGGTGGTTCAATCCTACCGCGAGTTATATGGGCAAGGCGCTTATGCGGAAGAGCATTACGTTCGTTCCTTCAAGTCGATGGCGTCCAGGCTGTTGAACGAATATGGGCTGAGCGGATTGACCATGGGGGCACCTGCTGCCGTCAACCGGTCCGGACCGATTGCAGCCTCGGAGAACGATACATCGGATGAAGGGGCCAACGATCACCCTGCGAGAGAATGGGCTGCTCCTGTACGTCCAAGGAAGCTTCCTCAACCGGCGGCCCCGGTTTCCGGAGAGGAGCTTACTCCCGCTGTTGAGCAGCTATCCTTTCCTTTTTGACGCCGCCTTACCCTTTGGCTTCAGATGCCGGATGACATTCTCGATCGGTTGGGGCGGCAGGGTCTGCAGCAGGTCGCCCTTTTCCCTCAGCCGTTCTTCGATGTTCAGCAGGTGAAACTCCGTGGGAGAAACGTCCTGGCGGACTTCGTCCCACGTGAGCGGCGTGGAGACGGTCCCGAGCCGCCGAGCCCGCGGGGTGTAAGGAGCGGCGAGCGTCCTCCCGCTGTAGTGCTGAAGATAATCGAAGTAGATTTTATCGCCGCGGTTCTTCTTCAGCCGCTCGATGGTGAACAGCTTCGGGAACTTCTCCGTCACGTATTGGCCCACGAATTGGCCAACCGTTCGAAGTTCATCGAACGTTACGCCTTCCGGAATCGGAACGATGATCTGCACTCCGGTCGCTCCCGAGGTTTTCGGGACGGAGGACAGGCCCAGGGAGCTCAGCACGTCCCCTACAATGGCCGTCGCCTCCATAATCCGGGGCTCCTCCGGGAGCGTGGGATCCAAATCGATCATCCATTCGCAGGGCAGATGACTGCCTGCCAGATGCAGGGAAGGGTGAAACTCAAGCGCAGCCAGATTCCCCAGCCAGAGCAGTTCCGGCAGCCCGTTGAGCAGCACGTAGTTAATATTTTCGTGCACATAAGTCTGAACAAAAGGCGGCAGCGGCTCGGGTGCATTTTTCTGGTAGAAGGATTCGCCTTGGGCTCCGTGCGGATACCGGATGGTCGTGAGCAGCCTGCCCCGGCAGTACCGGAGCAAGAAAGGCGAGATGGCCGCAAGCTTTTGCAAATACATTGCCTTGGTAATGCCGACCTCCGGCCACAGCGGTTTGTCGGGATTCGTAATTTGAATCTCTTGCCCCTCGATCGTCAGGGTGCCTTTAACGGTACGAGCCATATGGTTTACACCCCCTCAATCGATACGAGTTTGGGATGGCGCATCATGCCATCCTGGCTCCACTCGAGAAATGTGACCTGGACTGATAAAGGCTGGTTAAGCCAGGCCAGCTGTTCTTTCTTCAGGTCGGTATGGAGCGTTCTCCATATCGCGTCAGCACGATGGCTTTCGGCATATTGCAGCAGTTTCTTCTTCGTTTGCTCATTGAGCCCCAGGGAAGCCCGGCCGATGTAGTTCCCATCGTCGTCTGCGATGACGAGGCTGGCTACGCGACCTTCCCTGATGATCATGGCGACGGCGGAGGCAGCCATGTTCACGGCAATTTTCTTTTTGTACCAATCCCGATGCTTTTTGCCCTCACGGTATGGCGAGGAGAGGCGCTTCATGACAATGCCCTCCCAACCGCGCTGTTCCGCCCAGTCCCATAACGGTTCGCCTTCAAGAAACAGATCGGCGGTCAGCAGGCCCGGAATGTCGGAAACCGTCTCCTTGAGACGATGATGACGTTCCAGATAAGGCAGCTTGCGCAAGTCCTCGTCGCCGTCCACCAAGATATCGAACAGCACATAAGTAAACAGAGGAGCGCTCGTACTGACCGTACGCGAACGCTCCCGCTGGAGAACCTTCTGAAAGACGGGGCGGCCAAGCTCCGGATGAAAATACACGACCTCGCCATCCAGGAGAAGACGCCGATCCTGCAGGACGGATAATGCCTGAACGACTTCGGGGTACAGGGATGTTTTGTCGAGCAGCTTGCGGGAATACAGGGATACGCGGTTCTGGTCAAGCCCGGCCAGAATGCGTACGCCATCCCATTTCAGCTGATAACCCCAATCTTCGCCCGTCGTAATCTGATCCGTCGAGATCGGAGCCATCGGCTCTTTCGGCAGCAAATTTTGCAACTGTCCCATGCGGCTTTAGGATGGGGAATCGGATTTCTTGGATTTGGTCGCCCGGCGTTTCGGCTTCGGTGCATCCGCGTCAGCTTCCCCGCCGCTGACCTTGGCTGCAGGCTCTTTGGCAGCGGTCTTCCGGGTCGTTTTACGCGGCTTCGGCTTGGTGCCCGGGTCCGTTCCGATCGGCTTGACGGCCTCGATGCTGGCCTGAAGGGCCGCCATCAGATCCACGACGTTGGTCTCCTGACGGGCAGGGGCAATCTTGATCTCTTCGCCGGACACTTTGCTGTTGATCAGGTCCAGCAGGCGTTCGCGATAATCATCCGTATATTTTTCAGGGTCAAAGGGAGTCGACAACTGATCAATCAGCAGTTTGGCCATATCCAGCTCCTTGGCGTTGACCTCGGTTCGCTCAGGCAAATTCGGGACCTGCGAAATCGGCCGGATTTCATCCGGGTAGAAAATCGTCTCGATCGACAGGCATTCATCCAGCACGCGAATCGCAGCCAAACTGCTCTTGGAGCGAATGGCAATTTTGGCGATGCCGATTTTGCCGGACTGTTTCATCGCTTCCAGCAGCAGCCGGTATGCATTGGCACCTGCTTGATCCGGCGAGAGATAGTAGGTCTTCTGGAAGTAGATCGGATCGATCTCGGTCAGATCGACAAAGTCCAGAATGGTGATGTTTTTACTGTTCGCTTCGGCGAGCTGCTCCAGCTCTTCTTTTTCGAACAACACGAATTTCCCCTTCTCGTACTCATAGCCCTTCGTAATCTCCTCCCAGGCAACCTCCTCTTCACATACCGGACATTTGCGGATGTAGGAGAGCGGGCTGCCGCACTCCTTGTGAATGTACCGCATCGAAATATCCTTGTCTTCCGTAGCCGAGAACATCTTCACCGGCACGTGCACCAGACCAAAGCTGATTGCGCCCTTCCAAACCGTATGCATTCTATGAAACCTCCTATCAATATCTAATATGTTTTGGGTATGACCGTGTAGTAAACGTTATAAACGACGACTATAATTTTTTGAACTACCTCTAGTAGTGCGTGTTCAAAAAGGTCGGTTTTCAGCACCGAGAAGGTTGGATGAAGCTAGGGACGTCAGGAGCGGAGCGTACGTTTTGGGTACGTGAGCACCGGAAGGCCCGGCTGAATTCAAGATTCGATGCCGAGCTGCTTCCTGATTCGCTTCGTGATCAAAAGCGGACTTTTTGAACTACCTCTATTAGTGTGCCCAAAAAAAGACTCTAGTATGAGTTATAGCTCAGGATTGCATAATTAGAACCTGTTTGTGGCATATTGACGATGAACGCTGCCTGTAAAAGGAGGTAATTTTCTCAAGATGGAGTCTAGAGAAACCGAAACGTCGGAAGAGATACAGAAGGACAGAGCCTCGGACCATTCCGCATCCGAACCGGTGAACGGCGACATGGTGGATTGGAACAGCCTGACCTCGGAGGAGAGCGAGATCTCTCGGGAATCTACCATGTTCGATATTGACCGGATGATTAACGAAGGCCTTGGCGGAGGCAATGTCACGATGGATAACGGACTGATCGGCCCGTCTACCACCGACACGATGGAGGTCGTGGACGAATCGCCAAGAGAACCGGAAGAAGGAGGATCATAACGTATGGAGATGCAGCGCGCCGTGGAGATTTTTAACTCCAAGGATACCTACAAGGTGAACCTGGAAGGGGAGCCTGTCTGGATCGAGCAGATCGATCCGCAGAACGGGATGGCTACCGTTCAGGTTGGTTCCCGTCCGACCAATACGCTGACGGTGAATGTGGACCGGCTAAAGGAAGGCGAGTAGCCTGATTAAAGGGGCTTAGCTTCCTTGCAGAAGCTTGAAATGGCATGAAAACACACCTTGTTCGGGGTTCCGTACTGTCGGAAACCGGATAAGGTGTGTTTGGTTTGCGTATATTTTACCGTTAACGCAGCCCTCTGAAAAATAATTGGATATCATCCATCGGCAGATCAGGAGTTTCCAACGCGGCGAAATGGCCGCCCCGGTTCTTGCAGCGGATTGGGAGGACCGATATAATGAAGATCAAGCATTTTGAGATATGGGCAAACTAAATAAAGGGTGGGTTATCAGTGAATAATGGCCGTACGGAGGGCCGGTTTCGAATGACTTCAAGCAGTCTGGAGGAGACGGAGCAGCTTGCTGCTTGGCTGGCCGCGAGGGCGGAGCCGGGGACCGTCATCGGTCTGGACGGGGATCTTGGAGCAGGAAAAACGGCATTCTCCCAACAATTTGCACGGCATCTTGGGGTGAACGGGGTTGTGAATAGTCCGACGTTTACCATTATTAAAGAATATGAGGGGCGTCTGCCCCTCTACCATATGGATGTATACCGCTTGTCGGTCGATGAGGCGGATGAGCTTGGGCTGGACGAATATTTTTATGGTGACGGGGTTTGTCTCGTGGAATGGAGCAGCCTGATCACCGAGCTTATGCCTGAGCAGTATCTTCATATCCAGCTAGAAACGACGGGCGAAACGAACCGGATCATCACACTTTCAAGCCAGGGCGGGCCTTATGGCGAGTGGTGCCGGGATTTGAATGAAAAATGGGGTAGCATGAATGAACAACAATGACAAAAAGCCGCAGCAGCGGTTTTTGGCGCTGGATACGTCAACGGCTTCGCTGGCGGTATCCGTGATGGAGCAGGACAAGCTGCTGTCGGAGGTTAACACGAATGCGGACCGCAACCACTCGGTGCACCTGCACCCCGTGATGGATCAGGCGCTTGCGGAAGCCGGCATCGGCATGGACCAGGTAGACGGCATTGCCGTAGGAGTGGGCCCGGGTTCCTATACGGGCATCCGCATAGCGGTGACCGCAGCCAAAACATTGGCATGGGCCAATCAGCTTCCGGTCGTCGGGGTATCCAGCCTGCATGCTTTGGCATGGGGGGGCTTGAAATCCGGATGGAGCGAGACGGCGGCAGAAAAGGGAGTCCACTGGGTCGTTCCGCTGCTGGATGCCAGACGGGGACAAGTGTATACGGCATTGTTCGCTGCCGATTCAAAACGCCAAGCGGAAGCGCCGGTACGTATGGAGACGGACGGCATCCGCCTGATGCAGTCCTGGGTGGAAGCCATAGAGGAACGAATCAGCAAGCTGCCTGAAGAGGAGCGCCCGGTCTGCATATGGTTTATCGGGGAAGTGGAGCTTCATGCGGAGGCCGCTCGCGGGCTTGAGCCGTGGTTTGGAGACAGGCTCCGGATTCATCCGTACTCGCTGGAGGGCCGCTGGATGGGGTATCTGGGAGCAGCCAGATTACTCGCCGGGGAAGCGGATGCTGTGCATACCTTGGTGCCCAATTATACACAGCTTTCCGAAGCGGAAGCGAACCTGCTGCGCAAGCGGTGAAGGGAGCGTAGGATTCGTTATGGACGAGCAGAAGAAGCCGGCAGACGGTGAAGAAGGTTTGTCCTTCCGGCTGATGACCCTGGAGGATATACCGGAGGTTCTCGAGGTGGAGCGCGAAGCGTTTACCGTGCCCTGGACCGAGGAAGCTTTTCACAATGAGCTGAAACTGAATCATTTTGCGCGTTATATGATTATGGAATACGAAGGCCGAACCGTAGGGTATGCCGGTATGTGGACGATCGTGGATGAAGCGCACGTCACGAATATTGCCCTGCTGGAGCAGTATCGCGGACGCAAGTGGGGCGATCGGCTGCTGTCGGAACTGATGAAGACCGCTGCCTATATGGGGATGGAGAAAATGACGCTCGAGGTTCGGGTATCCAATCACGTTGCCCAGCGTTTATATATCAAAAAAGGGTTTAAACCAGCCGGTGTCCGGAAGGGGTATTATTCCGATAACCAGGAAGACGCACTCATCATGTGGGCAGATCTGCCCCCTTATCGGGAGGACGATGGCGAGGAAGGAAGTCAAAGGCTATCATGAAGGATGAAAAAATAGACCGGCAGCACAGCTGCATTTTGGCGATAGAAACGAGCTGCGATGAAACCTCGGTTGCCGTCGTAAAGGATGGCTGCGAGGTATTGTCCAGCGTCATTGCCAGCCAGATTGAAACGCATAAAGCATTCGGTGGGGTGGTGCCCGAGGTGGCCTCCCGTAAGCATGTGGAGAGCATTACGTTAATTATTGAGCAGGCCGTAGCCGAGGCCGGGATCGAAATGAAGGATTTGTCGGCGATCGCCGTCACGCAGGGCCCCGGTTTGGTCGGAGCGCTTCTCGTGGGCGTCATGGCGGCCAAAAGCCTGGCCTTTGCGCTGGGCAAGCCGCTGATCGGCACGCATCATATTGCGGGTCATATTTACGCAAATCGCTTTGTGGGCGACATCGCCTATCCTTGCATGGCGCTGGTTGTTTCCGGCGGCCATACCGAGCTGGTCTACATGAAAGAAGAGGGCAGCTTTGAGTTAATCGGCAGGACGCGGGATGATGCGGTTGGCGAAGCGTACGACAAGGTGGCAAGGGCGCTTGGATTCCCGTATCCCGGAGGCCCACATGTCGACCGAATGGCCTTGGAAGCCGAGGAAGTCGTGGATCTTCCCCGCGTATGGCTGGAGCCGGATTCTTATGACTTTAGCTTCAGCGGTTTGAAATCGGCTGTATTAAATGTCGTCAATCAGAGCAAAATGCGTGGAGAGGACGTTCGGACGGAAGCGATAGCCCGGGGCTTTCAGGAATCCGTCGTGGAGGTGCTTGTGGAGAAGGCGGTTCGCGCGGTCAAAGCATACGATGCCAAACAGCTGCTGCTGTGCGGGGGCGTAGCCGCCAATCGCGGACTTCGTCAAGCATTGTCCGAGCGGTGCGGGCAGGAAGGAATCCCGCTGACGATCCCGCCATTTCAATATTGCACCGATAACGGAGCGATGATTGCGGCCGCGGCGCATTTGAAATGGAAGCGGGAGAGCTTTACGCCGCTGGATATGAAGGCTGATCCGCAAATGTCGCTGGAATATTGGGCGGAACATTAAGCTAAAGCTTCTTGACACGTCTGTGGTCCAGAACGTATAATCATGATCAAATTCCAGAATGTTGAAACGCAAAGAACAGGACCAGTAAGGTGAACCTTGGATGAAGAGAGCTGCGGGACGGTGCAACGCAGACGACAGGAGCCTGAACTCACCTGGGAGCGGAGCAGGGGAACCTCGCGCAATGAAATGCCTCTAAGGCATAGATGACATTGCGGAGCTTGACCTTGCTACGGGATGGCCTCCGTGAGAACGGCTGCGCACAAATCCTTTGTGATTTGGCGATGGAGGGGGCTTTAAGGTCCGGGTTTGCAATGGACCTAGGATTTAAAGTCAACAAGAGTGGTACCGCGATAGGATAGCCTGTCGTCTCTTGCATAAGAGATGGCAGGCTTTTTTGCATGTTGAGGCAGCTTGGAACTCGGATCAGGAAGAAGGCGTATAACAACGAAGCAGCGCTTAAAGAGTTAAAGATACCCGGTAAAGGGAGCCGGATATCATGTGGTATTTGCATAACAGCATAACGTATAAACGCGATGAACGGGAGCAGTAGAAGGGAGCTGTCTACAGAGAGCTGCGGTTTTGGTGCAACGCAGCGGCAGCAAGCTTCGAATCTCGCCCGGGAGCGGAAGAGGGAACGTCTGCAGGTCGGATGATTTGATCGACCCGGATCGAATGCCAAGAATGCAGATAGGACTCTCTTACGGCGTTCCTCCGTCATCGGGAAGTCCATTCTCTTCATGACCCGGCCGGCATGAGGAGATCATGGACGGTGAGTGGACACGTGCGTGCGTTAGCATCGCTGAACAGCATGGCGTGTCAATTAGAGTGGTACCACGGAGGGTCTTTAGCCCGTCGTCTCTTATGATATAAGAGATGGCGGGCTTTTTTGCTGCAGGCAGCAGCAGGGTGGGAAGCGGACGCAAGTCGACGTGCGGACGTGCATTGAACATAACCAGTTGGATAGAACAACAGAATCCAATCGAATGAAAATCAGGGTTGTACCCTAACGAAGGAGGAATATCGGAAGATGAATGAATCCAAGAGAACGATCCGAATTTTCGATACGACATTGCGGGACGGAGAACAGGCACCAGGGGCAAGTCTCCAGCCCGAGCAGAAGATGGTGCTGGCCGGAAAACTGGCGGAATTGGGCGTTGACGTGATGGAGCCCGGCTTTCCGGTGTCCAGTCCCGGAGAGTTCGCCGCTGTGCAGGCCATTTCAAGGCAGCTGCAGCAGGTGGAGATTTGCGGGTTCGCGCGAGCGGTAAAAGGGGATATTGATGCGGCCGTCAAGGCAACCCAGGATGCGGCGAGAAGGCGGATTCACCTGTTTATATCCTCTTCCGACATCCATCTTCGCCACCAGCTGCGCATGAGCCGTCCGGAAGTCGTGGCAAGGGCGCGTGAAATGACGGCTTATGCGAGGCAATTCAGCGATGTGGTGGAATTCACGGCGATGGATGCTTCCCGAACGGGCATCGACGACCTGATCGAGATGGTGGAGGCCGTTATCGAAGAGGGAGCCACGATCATCAATCTGCCGGATACGGTCGGATATGCGCTTCCGAACGAATACGGCGAGATGTTCCGGCGGGTGCGGGAAGGCGCCCGAGGCGGGAAGAGGGTCGCCTACAGTGCCCACTGCCATAACGATCTCGGTCTAGCCGTGGCCAACAGCCTGGCCGCGATCGAGAACGGCGCGAGTCAAATTGAGGTCACCGTGAACGGGGTGGGCGAACGTACAGGCAACTGCGCGCTGGAAGAGCTTGTCATGGCTCTATCTACCCGGGGCGACATGCTGCGGGGAGAGACGGGCATTACGGCCGAGAAGCTGTACGAGGTATCCCGCCTCGTCAGCGGTGCGATGCATTTTCCGATCGCCTTCAATAAGCCCGTGGTCGGCCGGAACGCCTTCCAGCATGAATCCGGCATTCACCAGGACGGTCTTCTGAAGGATCGTAGCACCTACGAGATTATGGATCCGGAGAAGCTGGGCATTCCGCGGAGCATGATCGTACTGGGCAAGCACTCCGGCCGCCATGCTCTGAAGGACCGCTTGGCCCGTTACGGTGTCCGGCTCGAGGGAGCCGAGATGGAATCCTTGTACGATACCTTCAAGGAAACGGCTGACCGTCAAAAGGTGGTCAGCGATGATCAGCTGCTGCAGATGGTCAGCCGCACATTGGGCAAGCCGGCACAGGTGTACGAACTGGCCGAGGCGCAGGTCATTTCCGGCACGGGAAGCAGCAGGGTTGCCGCGGTTACGCTGCGCCAATTGAGCGAGCAGACGGAAGCCACCTACTCCAGCGTGGCGGACGGTCCCGTGCAAGCCGTCATATCGGCGATCAGCCAAGGAATCAGCAGCGACATCCGGTTTGGCGATCTGGAGCTGCATTCTTTAAGCAGCGGCGAGGACGCGCATGCCGAAGCGGCGGTAACGGTGGAGAAGGCCGGCAAGATCTTCCGCGGCACGGCCGTTCACCAGGATATCGTCATGGCCGCAGGCTTGGCATACGTTGCGGCATGCAACTCGGCGTTAATGTCGGTTTAGGCATCGAAGCGATTAAGGGACCTCAGCGTGCTTACATTTACTTAAGATTGGCACAAGCGACCTTCCACCCGGAACGGGGAAGGTCGCTTTTTTCCAAAATAATAAAAGGTAGGCCCTATATAGGAGCTAAATATATAGAACATCAAACTCTGTCAAGTTGTGAACAACGTTATCCACATATTCGCCGAAAAATGTGCATAACCGAGAAAAATGTCGATAAATCGGTCTTTTGCAAGAAGCTGAAAAGAGGGGACAGGATTTTCAAATTTCCCGGTGGAAACTGTGGATAATGTGAATAACTTAGTGGATAAAGCTGGATATAGGACCGGGGATCCGCGTATAACAACAAAAAAATGGCCATTTCGGCCATTTTCATGATAAACTTATGCACCATTCCTGGGGATAAGTTTGTGTATAAACGTAAATCTTCATTTGAAACACTTTTGTGAATTTTTTTAGGCTTCCAGCAATGACTCCCATTCGGCAAATATTTGCTCAAGCTGACTCTTTTTCTCCTCTAACGACTGCTGCCGTTCTTGGAGCGCCATATAATCCTGATAGATCTCCGGCAAGGTCATTTCGGTTTCCAATTGGGTAATGTCCGATTCCAGGACATGAATTTGCTCCTCCAAGCTTGCAAGCCTGCGCTGACGGTTTCGTTCCTCCCGTTTCGCCTGCTTCTCGGCTTCGAAGGAAACGGCCCCTTGCTTCTCAGGCAGAGCCTCGGCTTTCCCTTCCTGTTTCAGGGTGTGGCGGGCAAACGGCTCGGATGGCTCGTTGTCCATATCAAGAATTTCCTGCTTTTTCTCCGTATAGTCGTCATAATTACCCAGGAAATGTTGAATGCCGTCCGGATGAAGCTCGATGATGCGTTCCGCCATTTTATTAAGGAAGTAACGGTCATGGGATATGAACAATAAAGTGCCCTCGTAATCCATGAGTGCCGATTCCAGCACCTCTTTCGCAAACAAGTCAAGATGGTTCGTCGGTTCGTCCAAGATGAGCATGTTGGCTTCCAGAAGCATGAGCTTGGCAAGCGAGACGCGTGCTTTTTCCCCGCCGCTTAAGGAGCTGATCTTCTTGAGGACATCTTCGCCGCTGAAGAGGAAATTGCCCAGAACGGTACGAATGCGGGCTTCCTCCATATGCGGATAGGTGCCCCACAGCTCTTCCAGGACGGTGTTGCTTGGGTTCAGCTCGGATTGCTCCTGATCGTAATAGCCGATCTTCACTTTTGTACCCCATTGCAGTGACCCCGCCGTCGGCTTCATGGTACCGATCAAGCATTTCAGGAGCGTCGATTTGCCCACCCCGTTGGGTCCGATCAAAGCTACGGTTTCCCCGCGGCTGAGATCAAAGGAAACTTGCCGAAACAGCGGTTTGTCCTGCTCGAACGCAAGCGACAGATCACGTACGTGAAGGACGTCTTTCCCTGACATATACTCGGCTTCAAAAGAAAAATGAGCTTTCTTGAGATCGCCCAGCGGTTTGTCGAGCCGCTCCATTTTATCCAGCGCTTTGCGGCGGCTCTGCGCACGCTTGGTCGTAGAGGCCCGTACCAGATTTCGCTGAATGAAGTTCTCCATGCGGGAAATCTCATCCTGCTGCTTCTCGTATTGCTTCAGCTGGGATTCGTATTCGGCTGCTTTCAGCTCAATGTACCGGCTGTAGTTGCCGGTATATTTTTTGGAATGGCAGCGTTCGATCTCCACGATGGTGGTCACGAGCCGATCCAGGAAATACCGGTCATGGGATACGACGAGCAGCGAGCCGGAATAACCGCGCAAATAATCCTCCAGCCAGGTGAGGGTTGCGATATCCAGATGGTTCGTCGGTTCGTCCAGCATCAGCAGGTCGGGTGCTTGCAGCAGTATTTTTGCAAGGGCCAGCCTTGTCTTCTGCCCGCCGCTTAACGTGGCAATGGACGTATCCGGCGAAAAGCTGCCGAATCCCATGCCGTGCAGCACGCTGCGTATGCGTGTTTCGATCTCATATCCGCCTTGATCCTTGAACCAGTCCGAGCGGACCGCATAACGATCCAAAAGCTCCTGGTATTTCTTCGGATCTTCGCTCGACTTGGGGTCGGCGATTTGCTCCTCCATCTGACGAAGCTCACGCTCCATCTCCAGCAGGGGAGTAAAGACATCCAGCATCTCGTTCCATATGGAGGAATCGGACTGAAGCCCGCTGTTCTGGGCAAGATAACCGACGGTGGTTTCCTTGGCTTTGAAGATTTGTCCGCCATCATAGGACATCTCGCCGGCCAAAATTTTAAGCAGCGTCGATTTCCCGGCTCCATTGACTCCGACGAGGCCGATTCTTTCGCGTTCAAGGACTTGCAGATTGATCCCGTCCAGGACGGGCGTAACGCCATATAATTTCGTAATGCCATTGGCTTGCAGCAGCATGTTATGTGAAACCTCCATCTTTCTATATGATTCTTCCATTAATTCTTCATTATAAGAAAAAACGACTTCCGACGTACATGCTCCGACAGAACGCGCGTAGACGCTGTTTTATGGCAATCTGAATGATCGCGTGCTTTGGAGTTTATGTGTTTCTTCTATCTTAAATTAAGTGTACATGAAAATGACCGAACAATCGACCATGATTGGCGACTTCCGTCATTCTTGGCTAAAGGAAGGAACAGTGGTAAACTAAACTTAATTATAAGCGTGAGAGGAAAGATCACGTGTGAACCCTGAGGAATATTTGAAGCGGGCATCCGCAAAAGCCGCCCTGCGCAAAACGATGGCATTGCGAAGGGACGAGTTATCAGAGGAAGAGCGGGCCAAGCGGTCGAAGCAAGCCTGCGCGTTTGCTGCGGAGGTCATGGACCGTCTCCATCTTCAGAGCATGATGATTTATGTTCCCTTTCGTTCCGAGCTGGATTCCCGGCCTCTTATCGAATGGGCATGGAAGCAGGGGATCCAGGTTATCGTTCCACGGAGCTTGACCCAAGACCGTTCGATGGAATTGTATAAGCTTCAGGCATGGGACGAGCTGGTTTCCGGCGCTTACGGCATTTCGGAGCCTGATCCGTTGCGGTCGCAAAAATGGAATCATCCGGGACCGGATATCGTCTGGGTCCCCGGGCTTGCGTTTGACAGAATGGGCGGAAGGCTTGGATACGGAGGCGGTTATTACGACCGGCTGTCGGACAGGCTTAACCAGGGAGCACAAGCCGACGCTCGTCGGATCAAGAAGCCCTTGTGGGTGGGGATCGGTTACGAGGTTCAGGTCTTGGAACAAGTTCCTATGGAAGAACATGATAGGGTATTGGACGGTTTGGTTACGGAACAGGGGCATAACGTGAAGACCAGACCTGCAGCGGAGGGATAAGAGATGGAACTGAGTCATTTTAATGACCAAGGCAGAGCACGAATGGTGGATGTCAGTGATAAGGATGTAACCGCCCGGACAGCGGTAGCGAAGACAACGGTCCGTATGCATCCGGATACGCTGGCCCGCATCCAGGAGGGGAAGATCGGCAAGGGAGATGTGCTTGCCGTGGCACAGGTTGCGGCCATTATGGCGGCCAAGAACACGTCGAACTGGATTCCGATGTGTCATCCGCTGCCGTTGACCGGCGTGAACGTGGCGTTCAGCGATAACGCCAAAGACGAGTTATATATAGAAACGACCGTGAAAACCACAGGCAAAACCGGTGTTGAAATGGAAGCTTTGACAGCTGCTTCAGCCGCTGCGCTTACGGTCTATGACATGTGCAAGGCCCTGCAGAAAGACATGATCATCGGCCCGACCCTGCTGGTAAGCAAAACCGGCGGCAAGAGCGGGGATTACATACAAGAAACGACATAGCATAGATACAGGAGATTCGGACGAGTGGGAAGGAGAGAGGGCAGATGGTGTGGAAAACGGCGATCCTGACGGCGAGCGATAAAGGCTCGCGGGGGGAACGCGAGGATACGAGCGCTCAAGTGATCCGGGAATTGGTGGAGGAAGAGCTAAGCGGTGAAATCATCGAATACCGGATCGTACCGGACGAGCAGGACGAAATTATCGCGGCATTGATCGAGCTTACGGATTATTATCAAGTGGACCTTGTCCTCACGACAGGCGGTACGGAGCTGGCGGTGCGGGATGTTACGCCCGAGGCGACCAAGCGGGTCATCGAACGCGAAGTGCCCGGCATTGCGGAAGCGATGCGTGCTACCGTTATGCAGAAGAATCGGAGCGCGATGCTGTTTCGGGGCGTATGCGGCGTCCGCGGCCGTACCTTGATTGTCAATCTCCCGGGCTCTCCCAAAGGCGTGCACGAGAATCTGGCCGCGGTCATGGATCAGCTTCCGGAGGCACTGTTGATGGTAACGGGCCAGTATCGCGAGCAGCTCTAACGAGTACCTTATTAGATAATTATGTAAATAAACTGTCACGTTTCTGGACTGTATATGTGATTTACATTATGGTATGATGGCGGTATATGAGCTTGTTTCACTGCTGGAGTCGGATGATTTTCTTTAGTTAAAAACCTGTTGCAGCTGCAAGGCATGATGGATTAATGTCATCCTGAAGTCCTTTTGAAGGCATTAAGCAGGACGAGGAGGAGAACAGATATGAGTACAATTGGAGTGCCGGGCATTATTTTGCTCGTTATTTTGGCGCTGCTCTTGTTCGGACCGAACAAACTTCCTGAACTGGGACGTGCGGTCGGAAGAACATTCCGTGAGTTTAAGGACGGTGCGCGGGAGATTATCGCTGACGATGCACCGGCGAAGAAGAAAGAAGAGGCTCCCCAGCAAGCCGTTGCCGCTGAGCCAGCTAAGATTGAAGACAAGCGTCTTCCGGAATAGAATTAAAGCAAGGCTTGAAGTCCCTTCCTTCGGGAGGGATTTTGTTTTGTCAGGGTCACATACAGGGTGGTGGTTAACTTGTCGGAGCAAGTGAAAGATATGGCGCTTGTGGAGCATTTGGGCGAGCTTCGCAAACGAATTATAATCGTGCTCGTGGTATTCGTAGCAGGACTGGTCGGGGGGCTTTTCGTTGCGGACCCGATCTATCATTATTTGACGGCGGCCGAAGAAGCCAAGAACTTTGAGCTGCATGCCTTCTCTTTTTGGGATGGCATCGGAATCTACATGAAAATCGCCGCCATTTTCTCGCTCGTCATTTCCGTTCCGCTGATCTTCTATCAGCTCTGGGCGTTCGTCAAGCCGGGGCTGCGCAAAGAAGAACAGAAAGCGGCCATACGTTACGTGCCGTATGCGTTTGTTCTGTTCATCGTCGGGATCACGTTTGGTTATTACATCGTATTTCCGATGACGCTGTCGTTTACCACGGCGATCACGCAGGGCATGGGGCTTCAGGAAACCTACGGCATTACCAATTACTTGAATTTTATGTTCAATCTCGTATTGCCGCTGGCTCTGCTGTTTGAGCTGCCGCTTGTGGTGATGTTCTTAACGAGAATTCGCATTCTGAATCCGCTGCGGCTTCGCAAGATGCGCAAGGTCGCGTATTTCGCGCTGGTCTTTATCGCGGTCGTCATCACGCCGCCGGACTTTATATCGGATTTCCTGGTCACGATTCCGCTGCTGCTTCTATACGAATTCAGCGTGTTTCTGTCTTCCGTGATCTATCGCAAGCAATTAGAGGCGGACATGGAACGGGACAGCCGCTATGTAAGGGCAGACGAAGAGGACTGACCGTATTGTTTTTTGCAAAATAAGAGATCCTTTAAGAATAAAAATGACCCGCAAACTTCACTCCTCGGGAGTATGGTTTGCGGGTTGTTTTTTGTCCAATGAATGATGGATTAGAAATTAGTGTTCATCATTGCCTCAGTCTTCTTTATGGGAATCATGTCAGGGCGGCGTCCTAACCTTCATCTTGCGCATATCTCGCCAGAGCCAGCGCTGCGGTTTCTTGCATTCGGGCCTGCAGCGTGCTTCCTTCCACGACTTTCACCCTCAGGCCGAGAAAGCGAATGCGCGAGAGCAGAAATTCGCACTCACCCTCCAAATAGCAGACCTGAATGCGGTAGGTATCGGAAGCTTCATCATAATGCACCGTTTTGTCAAAGCAGGAAAAGGCGTAAAGGATCCGCGACAATTCCCCGTTGTACCGCCGGTGGATTTCAATGATCGCTTGCTTTTTCTGTTTTTCCATCAGCTTTTGCAGCCGTTCCTTTATGCGATCGATCCGGAAGGAGGGGAGCGAAGTCCCTTGTATATATAAAATATGATCGAGTTTCGTGTACATGAGTCCTCTACGGCTTTTGCTGTACCAGATCAGCATCCATTCCCGTTTGATCATGGAGTACACCAGTTTGTAAGGGAAACCGGACTGATTGCTGCGCGCTTCTCCATGTTTTGTGCGGTAGCTTAGGCGAAAGCCCTGATCCTGCATGATCATTCTGCGCAAGGTTCGAAGATGCGGATGGTAAACGCTTCGTTCCTGTCCCTTGGCTTTCTCCAGAATGATCCCTTTCATCTCGGCACCGCTATGCTCCATGTGGAGGAGCTCCTTGAGCCGGTCCAAGGTGCCGGGCGTAAAGGCGTTTGCCGCCTCGGGGTGCACCAGCATCATTTTCAGCCATCCCCGTTCCTGAGCGGTAATGGCAATCGAGTCGGTTTCCTCAAGCCTTGTTATGATCTGGTAGTTAAATATCTTCTCGAATGGATTCTGGCTCATAATAAGCGGCAATCTCCTTCCATTCCTTAATGAACTCCTGCCGAAGGGAGCGTGGCTGGAGCACCTCGCAGCTGGAGCCGAAGCTGCGGAGCCAAGGCTTAATTTCGCTGGTGCCGTTCACTTCAATTTCGTATAAGAACGAGCTCTCGGATTCCATGGTAACGGTCCCCCATTGCCCTTGCGCCTTAACCCGGTTCAGCACGAAATTCACTTTGCTGCCCTCCGGGTTAAAGAATCTGGCCACGACCTTGGTGGGATTACGGGTATCGGTAACCCAGCTGTGCTCGAATTCGGCCAGCGTTTCCATGAGTCGCTGTTGGAATACTTCTTCTTCAACCACTTCGCCTTCTTCGATTTGAGTCAATCCTTCCATGCGAAACTTCATGAGGCCCTGTCTGCCGTTATGACCGATCAGGTACCAACGGCCGTATTGATGGTCATAGATCACGCGCAGCGGCAACACCGTTTCCCGAAGCCCTCTGGATTCCCTATGGAACAGCGGATTCGTGTTTCGGGAAGCATAGCGTGAAGAGCTTTTTGGCGATAAATACAGGAAACGGAGCCTCGCCCTTTTGGAGATCGCCTGAAAAATGGTGTGCAGATGCGCCTCATCCAATATGCGTGAATGGTAATGATACTTATAAATATAGGCCGGGACCGAGTGTGCGGCGATGTCACGATTGCGCAGGGCCCTCTTTAAATTGTCTCGAAGCATATACCCCTGAACAGAGGGGAGCTGCGTGTTCGACATGACGTCCACATAATCGTAGAGATCAAGAAGCTCGTCATCCGACAACGAATCGATGAGGTCACGGGCGCCCCTGTAACGGTACGGCCGTTCTGCGCCTGTCTTCACGATGACTCCGACTTCTTCCAGGTATTTGAGATCCCCGCGTATCGTCTTCTCATCGGGCAGTGTTTCTCCGTCCGGGAATTGATCGCCGCAGCGTTCGATGAGTTCCTTCGCGGTTAACTGCTGATGCTGCAGCTGGGTGAGGATCATGGATAGCCTCAAGCTTTCCGATGCTTTGAGCGATTTGCCGCGGAACAGCAGCAGCAGGAGCGGATCAGCGGTTTCATAGTATGAATAGCGCAGACCTTCGGAGAGGGTAAGACTTTGTTCTTCGGAGAGCTGCGGCTGAAGCGATTCAATCATATTTTTTAAATTTCGGAGCGTTTTGTCATAGGTATGTACTGAAATGCCAAGGCGATCAGCCAGTTGTTGCCGGTTGTATGCGCCGCCGGCCAGCGCCAGAATACGAAGAAATTGGATTTCTTTATCGAAGCTTTCCCGAGCCATGGCGCCCTCCTTCAAATCATATAGTAGATCGCACGTGATCCAGTCTGTAACTATTGTAGCAAGGATAGGGAACCGCATAAAGGAGGGATATTGTAACACCTTCATATGGTCGACAGCCAATCCAAGCATGCCCCGGACCACGCACCGTTCGCACAGGGAGCAGTACTCGTTTTGTTATCGCCATACTTTTGCCCTGTTGAAATCGGAACGCATGGAAGACAATAAGGATATCGGAAATTTACACGGCAACTACAGAAGGAGAGATTCCGGATATGAATATAACGCAGGAAATGAAATCGACGATTCAACAAGAACTTGAGCGGATTGAGCGGGAGGAAGGGGTCCTAATCCTGTATGCCTGCGAATCAGGCAGCAGGGCCTGGGGGTTCCCGTCGACGGACAGCGATTACGACGTAAGGTTTATCTATATCAGACCCGTGGAGTGGTATTTATCGATCTTCGACAAGCGAGATGTGATTGAGCGGCCAATCAACGACAGGCTGGATATGAGCGGTTGGGATTTGAAAAAAGCATTGGGGCTTTTTCGCAAGTCGAATCCGCCCCTGCTTGAATGGCTGGAGTCCCCCATCAAGTATAAGGAGACGCTTGGCATCGCCCAGCAAATCCGAAGCATATCTCCGCTTGCGTTCTCGCCTAAATCATGCATGCACCACTACCTGAACATGGCAAAAGGCAACTACCGGATGTATTTGCAAGGGGGAGACGTTAAGATCAAAAAATATTTCTATGTACTGCGTCCGATCCTGGCATGCGACTGGATTCAAACCTACAACGAAATGCCTCCCATGGAATTCGAGCTGCTTACGGATCGCTTATTAGATCAAGGAAGTGCGCTGAAACAGGAGATTGATCAATTGCTTCTTCGCAAACGTTCGGGTGAAGAGATGAATATTGAACCGAAGCTTCCTATCATTAACGCATTCATTGAAGAGAAATTGAACGAATATGAGCAGTTGACCAAGGATAAGAAGCATCAAGATACGGATCTGGACCAAAGCTTGGATGCTTTGTTTCGGAACGCGCTGGTTGAAGCCTGGGGAGCCGGCGGACCGCAGTTATTCACGGTTTGACGAAAGGAGAGGGCCAATTTGGCAATTATACAGCTCACATCAACGAATCCGCAGTTTTATGAAAGAATGAAACCTTTTTGCGGAAGGGCATGCTTTGGGCTGTTTTGTTCTGCCGAATGATGATTAGATCTATGGTTCCATTCGTGTAGTGTTCCTAAAGCCACAGGCATATTTTGGCTGGTCATGGATACAATGGTGAAGGGGGTTTAGGGACAACCTCTCCCTAAGTCCGGATTGCAAAAAAATGATCAAAAATTCATGCAAAGGACTTGAAATTTTAAGACAACTTGAGTATCATAAAATTGGTTGTTAGCACTGAGGGTTGTCGAGTGCTAATACATAAAGCTTTGAAAAAAGCATCACAACATATTTAAAGGAGGCTATTTTTTCATGATCAGACCTTTAGGTGAACGCGTATTGGTAGAACCGATCGAACAAGAAGAAACTACGGCATTCGGGATTGTACTTCCTGACTCTGCTAAAGAAAAGCCGCAAGAAGGTAAAGTTATTGCTGTAGGCAGCGGCTCCCTGAAAGACGGCGCACGTGTACCTTTGGAAGTTAAAGAAGGCGACCGCGTTATTTTCTCCAAATACGCTGGAACAGAAATCAAATACGAAGGTAAAGAATATTTGATTATGAAAGAAAGCGACATCCACGCGATCTTAGGCTAATGAATGCCTGAATATATCCTGTTTTACCATTCCATAATCCACTAGGGAGGTATGTAATACCATGGCAAAAGACATTAAGTTCAGTGAAGACGCCCGTCGCTCCATGCTTCGCGGTGTAGATGCTTTGGCAAATGCAGTTAAAGTAACGCTCGGACCGAAAGGCCGTAACGTGGTTCTTGAGAAAAAATTCGGAAGCCCGCTCATCACGAATGACGGCGTAACCATCGCTAAAGAAATCGAGCTGGAAGATGCATTCGAGAACATGGGTGCTCAGCTAGTTAAAGAAGTAGCTACCAAAACCAACGATGTTGCCGGTGACGGTACAACAACGGCAACGGTTCTGGCACAAGCCATGATCCGTGAAGGTCTGAAGAACGTTACAGCTGGCGCAAACCCAATGATCATCCGCAAGGGTATCGACAAAGCGGTTAAAGCAGCCGTAACCGAGCTTGCGAATATCGCGAAAGAAGTGAAAAACCATCAGGAGATCGCTCAAGTCGCTTCCGTATCCGCAGCTGACGAAGAAGTAGGTCAACTGATTGCAGAAGCAATGGACAAAGTGGGTAAAGACGGCGTTATCACCGTTGAAGAATCCCGCGGCTTCTTGACGGAGCTTGAAGTAGTAGAAGGTATGCAATTCGACCGCGGCTACATCTCTCCATACATGATCACCGATACGGATAAAATGGAAGCCGTTCTTGAGAATCCATACATCCTGATTACCGATAAAAAAGTAACCAACACGCAAGAGATCCTGCCGATCCTTGAAAAAATCGTACAGCAAGGCAAACCGCTCGTACTGATCGCGGAAGACATCGAAGGCGAAGCGCAAGCGATGCTGATCGTGAACAAACTGCGCGGAACGTTCAACGCTGTTGCTGTTAAAGCTCCTGGCTTCGGCGACCGTCGCAAAGCCATGCTGCAAGATATCGCTGCATTGACTGGCGGCCAAGTGATTACGGAAGAGCTCGGCCTCGACCTGAAAACGGCTTCCATCGATCAATTGGGTACCGCTCGTCAAGTGCGCGTAACCAAAGAGAACACGATCATCGTGGATGGCGCTGGCAACAAGGAAGATATCGATGCTCGCGTGAAGCAAATCCGCAACCAATTGGAAGAAACGACTTCCGATTTCGACAAAGAGAAACTGCAAGAGCGTCTGGCTAAATTGGCTGGCGGCGTAGCGGTTATCAAAGTCGGTGCGGCTACTGAGACGGAATTGAAAGAACGCAAACTGCGCATCGAAGATGCCCTGAACGCAACTCGCGCTGCGGTTGAAGAAGGTATGGTATCCGGTGGTGGTACAGCGCTCGTTAACGTATACAACGCTGTTGCTGCAGTTCAAGTTGAAGGCGACGAGAAAACAGGCGTGAACATCGTTCTGCGCGCTCTGGAAGAGCCAATCCGCACGATTGCAGCTAACGCTGGCCAAGAAGGTTCCGTCATCGTAGAGCGTCTGAAAAAAGAAGAGATCGGCATCGGCTACAACGCGGCTACCGATACTTGGGTGAACATGTTCGAAGCAGGTATCGTTGACCCTGCCAAAGTAACGCGTTCCGCTCTTCAAAACGCTGCATCCGTTGCGGCCATGTTCCTGACAACCGAAGCGGTTATCGCTGACAAGCCAGAACCAGAAAAACCAGCTATGCCTGACATGGGCGGCATGGGCGGAATGGGCGGCATGATGTAAGTAAGGCCTTAAAAACCTTAATACCGCTATTTAAAAGGCTCCCGAGAGGGAGCCTTTTATTATAAAATCACGCGAGCATACTAATATGTGTGGGGCTACCCCCATAGATAAAGGCGAGAATGACACGCTCGGCAGCATGAGGGCGTAACTCTTCTCGCCTTATTGTTATCTTATTCTATTATTAATCTTCGTCTCTCCTCATTTGGTAGTGGTGGTGAAAGTGGTGATGATGATGGTGGTGATGATGGATCATATGATGGCCTGACGGGTGACTATATGGATGAAAATGTGGGTGATGGTCATGCTCATGGCCGTAATGATAAGGCTGTGGTTCCCTTTGTTGATTACCTTGAATGCTATGGCTTTGTTGATTCATTTTGGTCTTCTCCCTTTCATCATGAGATAGTGCATATTATGTGTACAAATGAATAGTGACACTTGACCTAAATAAATTGGGCGATCCATATAAGTATTAAAATAATGAGCAATAAACAGGGAGGAACGACGACATGCCAAGACAGCGACAATTACAGAGAAGTGATTTACAAATATATGCCAACTTGCTTATACTAAAAAAAGTAAACTGAAGGCATCGGTAAGAAAATCCCTGCTGGCCTATGCTGGCAGGGGTTTTTCTTTGAATGGGGGAGCAATTTGTATGAAAAAGTTATTCATGAAATTTGGAACAGTGGTCTTATCTTTATTACTGGTTTGGTTGGTCCTTAATTATTTTCCGGAGTTAGATGACAGTGATGTAAACCCACCAATACCGGGTACCGTTGTCGAATTAGAGTTTCCAGCGGATAAATATCCTGAGACGGCGGATCACATAAAAAAGGCCATTGAATCCGGCCATTCCGATATTTGTACCATTGATCGAACTGGTGCAGAGGATAACAGGAGTTCTTCACTAAAGGGAATCCCTACGAAAAAAGGATATGATCGCGATGAGTGGCCGATGGCCATGTGTGCCGAAGGAGGAGACGGTGCAAGTATCGAATACATAGATCCATCTGACAATCGAGGAGCAGGCAGCTGGGTAGGTAACTATTTGGAGGGATACCCGGACGGTACCCAAGTACATTTCATTTTTAGATAGCAAAAAAAGCCTACTAGCTAATGCTAGTAGGTTCTTTTTTTATGTTTAGCCGTATTAATCGACTCACATGCTTTACTTCAACTAATGGCACCCAGACTGGCCCATAAACACTCCGCATCTTTAAGCGATCTGTACAAGAATCCGGTATGCCTTGTAATACTTCGCCATTGGTAAGGTATACGGTTACGCTTTGCTTCTCTCGAATGGCTATTTTTAGTTCTTTATTCCACATCTGATTGATCACGCACCCATGACAATAGTAATAATGTCAGTATATCAGAGGTAGGTAAAATTTACTACAATGCATTGAACACGCGGCAGTTGCAAATTCCATTACGACTAGAAGTGTAGCTGCAAGACTAACAGCCCATACTATGGCAGAGGCAGTTGTTGATGGCATTACAACAGCTATGATCGATAACTTACTTGCAGGTAAATCATCAGGCATGAATGCAATCGAAAAATACTATGATATCGAAACGGGCGCGCGTGTTGCGTATATCTTCAGAGTAGTTTCGGTGTCATCATGACCACGCACACTGCACGATTGTAATGAAATCAGCTTCTGCCATCTGCGAGCATACTAATATGTGCGTGTCTTATTATGCGTATAATCTATGATAATCATAGAAATGATAATATTGATGAATGATTATAAGGGGCATAGAATGGAGTTCGTAAGCAACAAGCCGACTCTAAAAATGTAAGGAGTGTCCATCATGTCACATGTAGTTGCAGAAATCCAAATACCGGACAGCACGTTGGCAAAAGCAGCCGCAGAGTTGCTTCGTGAGCACGGAAACGATTTACTGTGGAATCATTCCCACCGGGTATATCTATTTGGTGCACTTATGGGAAAACGAAACAATGTAAAATATGATTTAGAACTGCTGTATATCAGCGCTTTGTTCCACGACTTAGGACTTACCAAGCACTACAGCAGTCCAGATAAACGTTTTGAGGTGGACGGAGCTAACGCAGCACGTGATTTTTTACGAAGTTATGGAGTGCCAGAAGAATCTGCTCGGCTCGTATGGGATGCGGTCGCCTTGCATACAACTATTGGAATAGCCCAGTATAAAGAACCGGAAGTTGCCTTGATTAACTCTGGCGTTAGCTATGACGTTGTTGGGGAAAATTTTGATGCATTTACCGAAGATGTGCGAAACCAAGTAACGTTGGCATATCCGCGTAATGGATTTAAGAACAAGATTTTACCAGCGTTTCTTGAGGGGTTTGCTCACAAACCGGAAACGACCTACGGCAATATCAAGGCAGATGTATGCGCTCGGTTACTCCCGGGCTTCAAACGCAAAGATTTTTGCGATAGTGTACTTCATTCGCCATGGCACGAATAAGTTTTTTGGCGAAGCGATTCATGGATAAGCTGCACATCTTAACAATCCCCTTCGGATAGAAGTCGGGGATTGTTTTGTTAATGAAAATAAATTATCTATAATACATGCTGAATATGAAACAAATCGTTGATAAAGAAGAATGAGCTTTTTAAGACTCGCAGAAACCGGGGTGCAGGATATGGAAATCCGGCAATTAGAATATTTCATGGCTGTTTGTCAAGAGCTGCATTTTACAAGAGCATCCGAAAAATTGGGGGTCACGCAGCCTACCCTAAGCCACCAGATAAAAGCAATTGAGGACGAATTGGGGATGCCCTTATTCGATCGGATAGGCAAAAAAATAGCTATTACTGAAGCCGGATTCATTTTGCTAAAACATTGCCACACTGTTTTTCACAGCTTCAAGAGCGTACGTGAAGAAATTCAAGAACTGCAAGATATCAAACGGGGACGCCTTTCGGTTGGGGTTTTACCGGGCGAATTAAATGCGCTTGTTTGCCGGCTGCTGCCGGATTTTCATGAGGCCTATTCCGAAGTTCAGGTTAGGGTCATCAGCGCGGACAATGTTGCGGAACGCTTGCTTAATAACGAGATCGACCTGGCTCTTACTATTATTCCTGTTCATGATGAACGTATCGTTTCCCAACTGCTGTACAAAGAAAAGCTTTATTTAGTAGTTAATGCCGACCATCCCTTAGCGGAAGGGCCCGAAGTAAGCTTAGAGGCTCTTAAGGACCTCCCTCTTGTTTTGTTTCCTAAAAATTATCGGTGTCGACATCAATTGGATTCTATCTGCAACCTGAAGGAAATTGATCTGCGACCAGCCATCGAAATCGATGCCATTGAATCAATGATCACCCTGATAGAAGCAGGGGTAGGCTGTTCCATCCTTTCCGAAACCTTGATGAAGCAGTGGGACAAACCTGGAGTAAAAATAGTGAATATAGCAGAAAACCCATTTTTACGGCAAGTCGGACTAATTTATCACAAGGATAAGTACAGGGGGCAAGTTGTCCTAAAATTCACCGAACTTCTTCATAAACAAATAAGCCAATTAGGAATATCCTATACGGTTTAACGCCTATTTGTTTTTTTTTTTTGCATAATTTTCCTAACATAGCATATTGAAACATGCTATCCCCATATACATTGTTATCGAGCCGCTATAAATGGTTGTATTATTTCGTGTGCCGAAAGGTGGGGTAGGGTTGTCGGATCCTTTTGTAGTCAGGTCATTAGACGAAATACGTTTTTGGTCTCGCATTATGAAAGAACATTCCTTTTTTCTTCGATTAGGATTTAGATGTGAAGACACGCAGTTAATCAATGAGGCTAATCAATTTCATGCCATCTTTGAGGATATTGAAAGAAGATCACATGCATATCAAGCAGATACCGATCCACAA
The DNA here is from genome assembly GCF_000024685.1 of Paenibacillus sp. Y412MC10. Lineage (NCBI taxonomy): Bacteria > Bacillati > Bacillota > Bacilli > Caryophanales > Paenibacillaceae > Paenibacillus > Paenibacillus sp. Y412MC10. The sequence continues at coordinate 5,963,582 of NC_013406.1, read as the reverse complement.
ACGATTCGACAGTTTAATTCAGAAGTTCACAATGCTGCTGCACACATTTGGGCATTTAAGAGAAAGGTACTTGGGCTTATACTAAGGTGCCAGCTCCCTGGGGGAACAAATTTCCCTTTGCTTGTAGATCATGTTAGCCGAGAAGCGAATTACTTTAGAAATCGGTTAGAGGAACTCAATAACGGGAGACTTGAACCATTACCTGATGCGATTATCGATGAAAATGTCTTTTTCCTAAAAATCATGGCTGACCATGCAAAATTTATAGGTCATCTGCTTGATCCATCGGAGCGAAAATTAGTGGAACAAGCAAGGGAGTTTAGCCAAGATTTTGATACGTTGATGTTTCAAGCCATTGACCTAAGTTCCATGCGTCCACAATCGCAAACCCATCCATTACTAAGTCAATTTGTTGATGAAAACCGCGTTTCAGTCAAATCATTGCGCGATTTTAAGAAGACTGCGCGCGACTTAATTGAAGAGTGCCGAATCAAAAGCATCATTCATCCTTTATTAGCAGATCATGTTTTTCGTGAAGCTGAACGATTCTTATTTATTCTAGACATGTTCGATCGGTCATTATCTGGCATGAAGGTAAACAAGAAAGAAATCATGCATTAATAGAATGGAGGCACTATTGGATGGAAATACAAATAACGGGCTTTGTTGTTCATTCCAATAACCCTGATTCCAGTCATTCCCATCAACTCTTTCTAACATCTTGGGATGGAAGACCGGTAAACGTTCATGTCCATCCCTTTCAAGGAGATACCTCTTTTGACGTTGGACATTTCCATCATTACGTGGGTATAACTGAACCAGCTCCAAGCGGCGTGCCACACGTCCATAATTACCATGCCCAAACATCATTTAATGACCAGCACAAGCACATGATTAGAGGAACGACTGGACCCGCCATTCCATTGGCAGGCGGTGGGCACTATCATTATTTCGAAGGTTATACCACCGTAGATGGCAGGATCCCACATGCTCATCGTTATAGCGGAAACACAGGTGATGAACAAGGGTAGATAATAGTTTCATCCACTTTGCTTTATTATTTTAATATAAATTATGCCTTTGACTATTACCTCATGCCTTTGCATTATCAGACGCCCTTACATAATATGTAGTATTCCAATTAGGAAGGAGTAAGGGAAAATGAGTGGATATGAAGGTTCCGGGTATGGCGGTAGTGTTGGTGTTATTCTCGTTCTCTTTATTCTGCTTGTCATTATACTCCGTACTTGGGGATTCTAAGTAAATACCTTATAGAGATCTCACTTATATGCATTGAACGTTTCAGGGTAAATTGTGTGAGAAGCACAAAAGTACCGTTCGTAAAAGGTTTTGAGCAAGATGATGCTCGTTTTGAAAAACACCCAAAAAAGCGGCAAGCTAAGATGCTATTTGAGCCTTGGTTTGCCGCTGTTTTATTAACTATCATCTCCGTTGGCTGTAAAGGAACGTTTTCCGCGAAACAGAAAAATCCTCTTCTCCTCAGCACACATGTCAAACCAATAAGATGATTAGGCCAAGTACAAAAAAAGCGGATCCGAGGCATATGGAAACCAATCCGCCGAATTTTACTAAATCCATGTAAGTATCGCTTCGTTCCGAATCTCCTTTGACTTTCCAGCCTTCATCCCTGCTCCAGCCGAATGTTGGATACCTTCTGGCCAGGAGACCCATGCCTATGAGGATCACAGCATACAGAAAAAGCGCCCCCCATGACATAGGGGTACCGCCAGGTTGAACAAGCGTCGCAAACCCAATTAAGACCAATACGCCGCCAATAAATCCGCCTATTGCCGCACCAACCTGGGTTTTTAACAAATCATGATCGTCCTGCTCGTAGTCTTCCGGTAACCGTTTATTCCATCGTATCCAATCCGAATCCGGATTCATGTAGCTATAACGGCTATTTAGAATGATGACGACGCCAAATAACATCCATAACATTGAAATCAACCCCTTGAAGATTCATACGGAGTAACAAAATGGAAGTTCCTGTATAGTGAAGTGAAACATGAAGAATGGGGATCTAAAGTTACAAATTAAAGGTACCTGAAAAGAAAAAATCCTGCTCTTATGTGAGCAGGATTTTACTTCTGTTCCCTAAGCTTATCGCAAAAATTAATGGCGCTCCGGGGTACGGCGTCTTAACCCGGCAAGACCGGCAAGACCAATTAATCCAAGCCAACCCCAGTCTGTATCGTTATCATTGGTGGCTGCGTTGGTGTTATAACTTCTAGCGTTAACGTTGTTTGTGTTCATGTCATTTGCATTCCTGTTGTTGTTTTCGGCGGAAACAGGGACAACCAACATGCAAGCAATGCTCATAGCAGCGAGAAAAGACATGCAGATTTTCTTCATGTTAAGGACCTCCTTTCTCTGTTCGTCTGAAATGCATGGGCAGGTACCAAAATTATCTTGCCCCAAATAATCTTTAACGATTCTTTACCAAACGAGTGTACTTCTGACTTCCGAGTAGTGAGACTGTGCTAATTTTTCCTTTTATCCGCTATTTCACCGGATTAATGTCGATCCATTTCGAAATGGACCGAGCCGCTGTCGCGCGGATCGGTTATTGTTTTGCGGGCGATGAGATTCCCCTCACCATCCAAACCTTCGATATCAAAAGATGTGGAAGCGGGCGACGGTAGAAATACGAACCAGATCATTCTTTCAGCCTCCGCAGCAGTCAGCTTAGCGTTATAACTACCTTTGCCCTTGATTTTGACGCTTACCTTTTTTATCGAGGGATCCAGAATATCCCCGAACACCATGGGAAACGGGGTAGAGAGATGGTCTAATTCAGGCATGCCCATGTAATTTAACGCTGCTATGGATTGTGAAGATTCGCCGATTCCATATCCGCCGCCCCAAGCCCATTTCCAACCGATCCGAGTTTTTCGTACATATTCTACTTGCAAATTATGGCTTCCCGCTTGGTAAGGTCGTTTCATAAATAAAAGAGTGCCTCCGCTCACGGGTTCACGGTGAATGACATGCATGGAGGATGGGCCTCTAAACTGTTCAACCGCGTTATCCGGAGTCTTCCCGAGCGGGATATGAAGGATATTGTCCTGCCCCAGCGCTCGCGACATGCGCCGATCCGTTAATCCGCCAGGGCGTTCCATCACATAGATGAAGGCGTAGAAGAGAACGACCGAAAGAAATATCAGTTTGGCAGCAAACCGGATGATTCGTTTGTGTTTAACTTGCATAATGCGTCCACCACCACAACGTTTTTTATAATCATTTCTCAAAATCGAACAACGACTCCACCAATATACCATAATTTGGGGGTGTTATTTAGCAGTGCGTGTGGAAAACAGATAAATGCAAGTTAAAGATGAAACGTGTCGTTTACTCGATTCCAGCAGGGAACTCCCGTTTTATGTCGAAGTTTGAAATTAGGGGGTGCTTATATGCTAAAAACATTGAAGGTCGAGCTCTTTAGCGATTCCAATCTGGACGATTTGCAGGATCAGGTGAATGAATTCCTGTATAACATTCATCCTGACGATGTGAAGGATATTAAGCTTTCATCGGCAGACGGAACGTATGATATTTTGGTCATATATAAAGAATAAAGAAAAAGCACCTTAAAGGTGCTTTTTCTTTTGATCTTGCTTATTAAGAATCTCAAAAGGTAAGACCACTTTGCATATAACATTGCCGTCCAGACAGCTCAAGGTCAAAAAGTTAGGTACATCACTTTTTATGTCCCCCTAATGAAGCTTTAAGGTTCCATTAAGCTACGCATCTTATGATGGAATCACCTCTTAACAATAGATTAGGAGCCCCTCTAATTCCGTGGTTAGAGGGGCTTCTCTTGTTTACATATCTTTTTTGCGCAATTGAACAACGGGAGGTTATCGTCTTTCCGGCAGCTCCATGCACCAACGATGACTCTTGCTCGTGGTTTGATTCTTCCTATTTTTATGAGATATGATAGACTAGTATTTTTTATAAGCTATACCCATGTTGCAAAGAAAGTAGGAGAGTAATGGAAGATTTCATCTTGTGGTTGAAGTATCTGCTGCTGGGAATTGTGCAGGGGGTTACGGAGCCGATTCCGGTATCCTCCAGCGGTCATTTGATTGTCGCCCAAAGGCTGATGGGCATGGAGCAGAATGGGCTGTCGTTCGAAATACTGACCAATACGGCCTCATTGATTGCGATCGTGTTCATCTTTCGCAAGGATTTGCAGAGATTGATTGTGAACGGCCTAAGTTATGTTCGGACACGACGACCGGAGTTTAAATCCGACTTCATGTTCATTCTGTATATTATTGTGGGTACGATTCCGGCTGTCATCATCGGACTGTTGTTCAAAGACCAGATTGAGGAAATATTCGCTTCGGTTCGCACGGTAGGCGTCGCGCTGCTATTTACGGGAGTCGCACTTTGGCTGATTCGGAACCTTCGCGGCCGCAAGCTGGATAATGACTTGTCGTTCAAGGACGCGCTTATCGTAGGTTTGGCACAGGCGGTGGCGCTGATTCCGGGGATCAGCCGATCCGGCTCGACCGTCATTACGTCGATCGCCGTGGGGATGAAGCAGGAGACGGCCCTGCGGTTTTCCTTTATGCTGTACATTCCGATAAGCCTCGGCGGCATGGTGCTGGGCGTGTCGGATATGGCATCGGATCCTGATTTTGCTCCGCTGTTCATTCCCTATTTGATCGCATTTATCGCGACGCTCATCTGCACCTATTTTGCGATGAAATGGTTCATGAATATCATGGCGCGCGGGAATCTGAAATATTTCGCTTATTATTGCTTTGTTGTCGGCATTTTGCTGCTTGTCTTCTTATAAGAATGAGGGAAGGCTTCTCATAAGGTTCCTTGAACTTGTGGGGAGCTTTTTTTCTTACTGTGGAAGGGAAGCAAGGCGATCATTGCGTAGTATCGGATATAAGAAAGGTATAAGATGAAGCTAATAGGAGAGTGGTTGTGATGTCAAAAATTCCGTTTCAATCGGTCGTTTCATCGGAGGAGGAGCTTCGAAACTTGTTCGGCGATTCCAATCACGTGGTCAAACATAAAACGATTCATCGATTGGACCATCATTGCAAAGACTTTATTTCGAAGAGCCCCTTGTTGTTTATGGCTACTTCCGACGCATCCGGAGCCTGCGACGTTTCGCCCCGGGGAGATGCGGCGGGATTCGTGCATGTGATCGATGAATCCTGCTTAATCATTCCGGAGCGTCCGGGCAATCGACGGTTTGATTCGCTGCGGAATATCCTGTCTAACCCGAGAGTCGGGATCGTGTTTGTCATACCGGGTTTGAAGGAGACTTTGCGAATCAACGGCAGCGCCGTCTTGGTAAGGGACGAAGAAATCCTGGATCGGCTTAGCGTACAAGGCAAACGCCCGTGGCTTGGCATTGCGGTCTCGGTCGAGGAATGCTATATGCACTGTGCAAAAGCTTTCATGCGTTCGCAAGCATGGGATCCCGATTCCTGGATACCCAGCGAGCATCTGCCCAATCCGTCCAAGATCATCGCGGATCATGTGAATCAAGATCACGTGACGGAGGAGATCGTTGCCCGGGGAATGCAGGACAGTTACACGAATCGTCTCTATTGATTTTCATTTATAATAGGTATAGCGATATAAGGAAACGATGAGATATGACGGTCAGATTGAAGATAAGGGGACCAATAACTTTGATAACGACCAGAGAACAGGTATTGGATCGATTACATAGGGGGATACAGACCCAGGAGCGATTGATCGGGGTAGCGGCAGGAGCAGGAATATCGGCAAAATATGCGGTCAAAGGCGGCGCCGATCTGATACTGGCCTTGAATTCCGGCCGTTTTCGGCAGATGGGACTGGGCTCCTTGGCGGGCTTCATGCCCTATGCGAACTGCAATGAAATGGTGATGGATTTCGGCTCGCGCGAAATTCTTTCCGTGGTCCGCGACGCACCGGTGATATTCGGTTTATGCGGAACGGATCCAACCGTTCAGTTGCCGGGATACTTGGATGCCATTCGCGGAAGCGGTTTTGCCGGCATCATCAACTATCCGACGGTGGGAATGATTGACGGACAGTTCCGCGAAGCCTTGGAGGAAGAAGGCATCACGTATCTGCAGGAGGTGGAAGCCATCCGGATTGCCCATGAGCGCGATATGTTTACGATGGCCTTCGTATTCAATCCGGAGCAGACGACATGGATGCTGGATGCGGGAGCGGATATCATCTGCGCCCATCTGGGCGTTACGGCAGGCGGGATGATGGGGACCTCGAAAGCATGGTCGCTGGAGAAGGGCGCCGAAATCGCCAGAGAAATTTTTGCCGTCTGTGACGACTCGGGCAAGCAGCCGATCAAGCTCGTATATGGCGGTCCGGTCCATACGCCCATCGATGTCCAGTACATGTACGACAACACGTCCGCCATGGGTTACGTGGGCGGCTCGAGCTTTGAGCGAACGCCGACGGAAGAAGCCATCGTGGATGCGACGCATCGGTTTAAGGCAACGGGCCATCTGGAGCAGGACCGGCAGCTGATGGACAAGCTGACGCAATTCGATGTACCGATGGACTATGTTGCCTTTGTGAAAGAATACGTAGCCGAGCATTATGCAGTCCCGATTTCAATGACGGAGCTGGCCGAACGGATCCACGTTTCAAGAACGCATCTCAGCGCGCTTTTTAACAGAGAGGTGGGGTGCAGCTTTCCCGAATACATAGCCAAATATCGTATTCACAAGGCGCAGGATATCATGAAGCACAGCAAGCTGTCCCTGAGTAGAATAGCGGAGCTGGTCGGTTACCCGGACTATGTTCATTTCAGCAAGACCTTCAAAAAATACGCAGGCATGTCTCCCCAGGCCTATCGTCGGCATATGAAAGACAAATATACATAAAGATCGTACATAGATACGATCCTTTTTATTTGAAAGCGCTGTATTATGGTCTTACAGGGATCACATGCCGGACCCGTCAGTCAGAACGGGGCAAGCGATCCTGAGAAGAGACATGGGGAGGTCTTCACGGTGAAAACCATAGCCATTGCGGGGACGTTTGATACGAAGGGTGCTGAGTTTTTATACGTTAAATCGGTGATCGAGAGCTTGGGGTTACAAACGTTTACGATTCATAGCGGCGTGTTTGAGCCGATGTTCACGCCGGATGTAACCAATATCGAGGTTGCAGGGGCGGCAGATGCGGATCTGCGCGAAATCGCGGCCCGGAAGGACCGGTCGGCAGGGACTGCAGTATTGGCTCAAGGGATGGAACAAATCGTGCCGAAGCTGTATGCAGAGGGCAAATTCGACGCCATACTGTCATTCGGCGGTACAGGGGGAACTTCCATCGTCACCGCCGGCATGCGAGCATTGCCGATCGGCGTACCAAAATTGATGGTCTCCACCGTCGCTTCCGGCAATACGGCGCCTTATGTAGGGACAAGCGACATTATCATGTTTCCGTCCATCGTGGATGTATCCGGCCTGAACTCGTTTTCCACCAAAATATTCACGAACGCGGCACACGCGATAGCCGGCATGGTTAAGTTCGAATCGGCTGCGCCGATGGATAAAAAGCCGCTGATTGCAGCGACGATGTTCGGGGTAACGACCCCCTGCATCGATTATGCCAGAGAGCATCTGGAGTCGCATGGGTATGAAGTGCTGGTGTTCCATGCAACCGGCACGGGCGGGCGAACGATGGAAAGCCTCATTGAGGCCGGATTCATCGACGGTGTATTGGATTTGACGACAACGGAATGGTGCGATGAGCTGGTTGGCGGCGTATTGGCGGCAGGGCCGAATCGGCTGGAGTCAGCCGGACGCTGCAAGGTGCCGCAGGTCGTATCGACCGGGGCGCTCGATATGGTCAACTTCGGTCCGTACGATACCGTGCCGGAGGCATTCCGGGGACGAAACCTGTACAAGCATAACCCTTCGGTTACGCTGATGCGGACCACGGTGGAGGAGAACCGGCAGCTTGGCGGGATCCTTGCGGATAAACTGAATTCGTCGCAAGGTCCTACGGTGTTGATGCTGCCGCTGAAAGGTGTATCGATGCTCGATGTGGAAGGCGAAGCATTCCATGGAGCGGAAGAGGATAAGATGCTGTTCGACACGTTAAGACAACGGATAGACCGTGAGACCGTTGAGCTGATCGAGATGAATACCGATATTAACGATCAAGCTTTTGCGGTGGCCGCGGCCGATAAGCTGATGGAATTGATGAAGCGGCAATGAGAAGGGGAAGCCACAGGGCCAAGCATTCAAACTGAAGGAGGAACATATCATGGCCATGCAAACAAGAGCAGAAGTATTAGCGAAACTAAAATCAGAGGTTGCAGCGGGTAAGGTGTTGTTGGGAGCTGGAGCAGGGACAGGGATTTCCGCGAAGAGCGCCGAAGCGGGCGGCGTAGACTTAATCATTATTTATAACTCGGGCCGTTACCGGATGGCCGGGCGCGGATCTCTCGCTGGATTGATGGCGTACGGAGACGCCAATCAGATCGTGGTGGACATGGGGAACGAGGTGCTGCCGGTCGTGAAGCATACGCCGGTGTTGGCGGGGGTTTGCGGCACGGACCCGTTTCGGATCATGGATATTTTTCTGAAGCAGCTGAAGGAGCAAGGGTTTGCGGGCGTGCAGAACTTTCCGACGGTGGGCTTGATTGACGGCGTATTCCGGGCGAATCTGGAAGAGACGGGCATGGGCTATGATCTTGAGGTCGAGATGATCCGGAAGGCGCATGAGCTGGATTTGGTGACCACGCCGTATGTGTTTAACATCGATCAGGCGAAGAAAATGGCCGAAGCCGGAGCCGATGTTCTGGTTGCTCATATGGGTCTTACCACGAAAGGCACCATAGGCGCGAAAACGGCACTGACGCTCGACGACTGCGTGGACAAGATTCAAGCGATCTGCGATGCCGGAAAAGCCGTCAACCCGGACATTATGATTCTGTGCCATGGCGGTCCGATTGCGGAGCCTGAGGACGCGGCGTATGTATTGTCCAGAACCCATGGGGTGGAAGGATTCTTCGGAGCATCCAGCATCGAGCGTTTTGCCACCGAGGTTGGCATCAAGCAGCAGACAGAGGCATTCAAGAATATTTCGAAATGAAGTCGTAAGCTGGAAAAAGCATGGTTATGATCCTAAGGAACGCAGAAGACTCCCGTCAGGGAGTCTTCTTGGTGTTTTATTGTCCGTTGGACTGAACCAACAAGGCCTGCAAGCGAATTGAAAACGGCGCATGAAATGGACATCCTCTTTCGCGCCCGGCGGCTCGCCTGTCGTCCGGATCAATCATCATCCTTGCGTTTGCTCTTGGATGCAGCCACGGCAAAGGCAATAACGACAAGCGGAATGAAGATAAACCATGGGATCGTAATCGTGGTCCCCAATAGCAGGGCAAACAGCAGCAATACCACCATGCCAATGATCAAGTACAGGCAGCCTCTGCCGAACGTCTCCATCATCCATCATCTCCTTTTGAGAAGGATAACGTAATGGACAAGTCGCAGGTTTCGCAAAACATGGCAAAAAGGCAGAAGCCTTGCCCTTGCCATCACGCCCTTTCCGGTCACGCTGACAATGAATGAAGGTTTCCACCCAATCACAGTGTAATGTATGAAAAGCATACCAGATCAAGATCAAATTTTTTATCGCTGTTCATCTTTTGCGTTCATTTTATAATCCTTCAAAGCGCTAAGATTGGCCCGGGAATTTCCAAGCGGCGGCTTTTTGTCGCCTGGTTCCGGAGGCAGACGGTGAAGCACTTCCCGAAGCAGGGCATGATTCTCCCACACGATTTCATGAATTTCGCCCACCGTATAGAATAAGGCGCCCAAGATTGCGCCGCCAATAAGCCAAGCGATGCCTGTCAGCCAATTGCCCTCCATGATAATATGAATGATGACTCCGCCGATAAAACCGCCGATGAACCATACAGCGCCAAGCGTCTTGAACAGTTTCGACATGCCGATACCTCCATAGGGATGATATCATCAATCGTACCAAAAAAAGTAAGTCACGGATATGGCGCAATACGAACGCAGAGACCTCAACTGCTGGAGGCTTAATTTTGAATAGAGGAAGCAATCATGATAGTATCAGGGGATGAACCAGTGGATGAAGGGGGCATATCGATTGTGGCCAATATTAAAGAGATAGCCAAGCTTGCAGGCGTGTCGGTATCAACTGTATCCCGGGTGCTGAATAACCACCCTTATGTCAGAGAAGAGAAGCGGGCACGCGTGCTGGAAACGATGAAGCAGCTGAAATACGCCCGGAATATGAATGCGGTCCATCTGATTACAGGGAAAACGATGAATATTGCCATCATGCTGCCGTTTATTAATCATGCCTACTTCTCCTTGCTGATGGAAGGAGCCGGCCAAGAAGCGCTTGCCGCTAGCTATCGCCTCATCCTGTGCCAAACCGGGTATGCGCCGGATAAGGAAGTGGAAGTGCTGGAGATGCTGCGCAACCGCGAGATTGACGGCATCATTATTCTATCGTCGGCCGTGACGCCTAAACAGATCGAAGCCTATTGCGCTTACGGACCGATTGTATGCTGTCAGGATGCAGGGGAACGCTTATTTTCTTCTATATATATAAACCATGCTGAGGCATTTCGCAGTGCCATGCGTTATTTGATAAGGCGGGGACATCGCCGCATCGGCTTCACCGTAGGAAGACTGGACAGTCCGAGCACGAGAGCACGCCAAGCGGCCTATGAAGAAGTGCTTCAAGAAATCGGAGAGCCTTACCGCGAGGAATGGATCCTGGACGGTTGTATTGATCTCGAGGACGGTGCAGCGATTATGGATCGGCTGTCGGGCATGGAGGAACGTCCCAGCGCCATATTGGTGACGGGTGACCATGTGGCCGCCGGGTTAATCTATGAAGCGGAGAAAAGAGGGTTGTCCATCCCGCAAGAGCTGGCCGTCATCGGATTCGACAACCAGCCGATCGGCAAAATGCTGGGCCTTACTACGATCGATAACCGCCTGTTTGATATGGGTACGGAGGCGTTCAGGATACTCTATGCACATATTCAAGGGGAGCAGAAGGAGCCGATTCGGAAGGAGCTTGCTTTCGAGCTGATTGAACGTTCGTCGGTCTAATGGCTGCAAAGCCAAGTTATAACAAACGGATTACAAAGTTCGACAATTGTGATATTCTAATCTATGCAAGTGCTTTGTTTCACAACGCTAAACGTCTGCACGATTTGCAGGCGTTCTATTCTGTATCATAGAAGGGAAAGGAGCATATCAAACGTGGATGCCCTTACACAGTTTAAAAAAGCTTCCCGAATCAAAGTGATCCCCGTCATGCTGATTCCGGTCGCTTTGGGAGCGCTCGGGGCTTACGTATGGACGGGTACATTTCATATAGGCCTTTTTTTATTGACCTTGATCGGGAGCGGCGCTGCCCATTTGTTCTCCAATATGGTGAACGATTTATGGGACTATAAGAACGGAACGGACACGGAAGCGCATGAGCATGTAGATGCGATCTCCACCAACTCCGGGTTTTTGACCAAGGGGGTCTGGTCGCTCCGTAAGTTCGAGATCGTCACCTGGACGCTGTTCGGGATCGCGGCGTTGAGCGGCATCATCCTCAGCTTGATCAGCGGCTGGTGGGCTTTCGTCTTTGGTGGACTCGGCGGGTTGATCGCTTACTTTTACGTCGCACCGCCGATTCGATTCGGTTATCGCGGCAAGGGATACAGTGAAATTGCGATTTTGCTGTCCTTTGGTATTTTGCCGGTGATGGGCGCATACTACGTTCAAACCTCACATATGGATGTTCGGGCCTTGCTGCTGTCACTGCCCATCGGGCTGCTGACAACGTTGATTTTGTTCAACCATCACTTTTTGCATTGGCAGGCAGACCGTCAGGCCGGGAAGAAGACCCTGGTCGTGGTATGGGGCGAAAAGAGAGCGCTGAACTTCTCGCGAGTTCTGCTGCTGCTGGCCTGCCTCTCCTTGATAGCCTGCGTATTGGCCGGAGCGCTCCCGCCTTACGCACTGATTGCGCTGCTTACGATCATTCCGTTGTATCTTGTCTATGGAAGGCTGAAGGACAGCAACCGTTCCGAGGCGTATTTACCGCTGATGGGCGCGTCAACGATGACCACCATGCGCTGCGGCGGCGTGCTGATCCTGTCATTGATCATTCAGGGAATCATTCAGACTTTGTAAGGAAGAAGGGGAAATAGATGGAACAACAACGCGTTTTTGGTGATTTTCACTCCATCCTGTCCGAGAGCGGGACTTGGAAGATCGGCGGGTTCCCGCTACCGGACGGTTCATTCTGGGAATATCGCGAGCCGAATGCGGTCGTTATCGTTCGCAATGGCATTCTGTACGTACGCGCACCGCTGAGCCGTCAGAATAACCAGATCCAAATTCTCGATAACGCCAAGCATATGTATTATTCCAACGAAGAAGTGGACGTGCCGGAATCCGGCGAGGTGACCTTCGAGCTGCAAATTCGGGCCCGCACCCAAGGTACGGTTCCCGGCGACTTGTATGACGGCTACGTATCTTTGAATCTGCTTGATTTCAGCACCGGCGCGGCACTGGACTTTTTTGCTTCGAACGACAAATACGCCAGCGTGTATGCGGTCCTGCCGTTCCCGGGCGTGCAGGTGCCGGAATCGGACAAGACCCGTTACTTCTGCATTTTCAAAGAGGAAGATACGCACTTTGCGCCGCGGGAATTCAACACGTACAAAATCACGTATAACCGTGCCGAGGACGAAGCTATCTTCTACGTGAACGGCGAAGAGATCCGCCGGGAGAAAAACATCCCGATCAAGTTCAACAAATTCACCATCGCGCTTGGCATCATGACCGAAAAAGACCTGACGCCGGAGGGCAGCGTATCCGTGCATGGACAAACCGTCATTGCCGAATACTCTCCCGTGACGGTCACGATAAAAGAGTAGACTTATATAATTTTAAAAAAGATCATGCCCATCTGTTGGGCATGATCTTTTTTAATTCGTGAGAGAAGGAAGGCCTGCAGCAGCATTGTTCGAGGCCGAATCGGGGACGCTGAAAGCCCCTGAAAGGCCGAAGAAGCCGAGCCGGCAAGCCTGTGAGTCCCAAGGGGAATCACAGCATGTCCGGCCATAAACCAGGCAAGCTGACCGTGTCGAACTGGTCAGCTTAGCCCCTTCCCCGCCCCGCCCCAAAAAGCCATCCCTGAAGAAAGGGATGGCTTTGTTTGCGGGAAAGATTGGAGGCCGGGCCCAAGAAAAGAGGATGTATCCGTGGAGGAGACCTGGCGTTCGCCTTTGAAACCGGGAAAATACCGCAAAAATATCATCCTGTTTTCCTGGTTTCAACAGCGACCGAAACGGATACATCCTCCCCAGACCAGGCCGACTAATCTTGACATCCAAAAAAGAAAGCCATCCCACAAACCATGGGATGGCTTTCAACGTTATTTCAGATCTTCAATCGAATTGGCTTCCACGTAAGACGGAACCACCAGTCCGGTTTTTACGCCTTCCATGTTGGCGCCAAGGTCTTCCACTTGGTCCTTGAATTTATCCCAGTAGTCCGCATGCGTCAGCGGCAGCCAAGCAGCCACGGTGGCGTCCACGTCGCCGTTGGCAACGCCGGTCCACATAGGGCCTGCTTCAACTTGAAGGGCTTCAACTTTGTAACCCAGCTTTTCTTCCATGATCACTTTCAGCAGGTTGGTGCTGGCAATTTCGGAATCCCAAGCCACATAACTGAATTTGAAGCTTTTGCCGTCAACCGGTTGAACGCCTTCGAGCCAAGCATCGACTTTCTCAGCGTTGCTGTCCGCCCATTCTTTAGCTGCAGCCTCAGGGTCTTGGCCTTCTTGGATCGCGGTCATAATCTGACCCATATCGTCGGACGTCCACTTGAAATTGCTCAGGAACTTATAGGCTTCCGGATGATCTTCCTGAAGTCCAAGGCGGGCAACGGTGTGGATCTCTTCCGCTTCACCGTAAACCTTCTTCGGATCTTCCAGATACTTCAGATCGTATTTGGCGAACATCCAGTGCGGAGTCCAACCGGTAATAATGATCGGATCTTCGTTCTTGATGGCTTTATCGAGAGTTGCCGTCATGGCCGCGCCGGAACCTTCGATCAGTTTCCAGTCGGTCAATCCATATTCCTCAATCGCAGCAGCCGTTGCTTTCATAATACCCGCGCCAGGATCAATACCGATGATTTCATGTTTGACTTGATCGCCGAGGGAAGCGGTGGAACCGCCATCAGCCCCGTTGTCCGTCGTTCCATTCGAGCCGCCGTTTCCGCCCTGACCGCAAGCGGACAGGACCAGAATAGCGGCCAAGCTAAGCAGCAACCAAAACTTCTGTTTCTTCAAATTAAGCACCCCTTTTTTTCGATTTAAATATATTTTGTGTAAAGCGGTCGAGGACAATCGCCAAAATGACGACAGCCAAGCCGGCTTCAAACCCTTTACCGATTTGCAGCTGCGTTACCGCGCGATATACCTCGGCACCGATACCTTGGGCGCCGATCATCGAAGCGATAACCACCATCGACAACGACAGCATGATGGTCTGGTTAATGCCGGCCATCAAGGTTGGCATGGCCAGCGGCAGCTGAACCTTGAACAATTTCTGCCCGGAAGTCGAACCGAATGCATCCGCAGCTTCAGTCAATTCGCCGGATACTTGCATAATGCCGAGGCGGGTCAGGCGAATCGTCGGCGGAATCGCGAAGATAACCGAAGCGATAACTCCCGGAACCACGCCCAGACTGAAGAATGTGACGGCAGGCAGCAAGTACACAAATGCCGGCATGGTCTGCATAAAGTCCAGAACCGGTATGATCACGCGGGATGCGGACTTGCTATAGGCCGCCCATATACCCAGCGGAACACCCAGTATGACCGAGATCAATGCCGCCGTGATGACCAGACTGAGCGTGCTCATCGTCTGTGACCAGTAGCCCAAGTTGTCGATCAGCAGGAAACCGATGGCCGTGAACAAGGTTAACGGCAGACGGCCCAGCAGGTAGGCAATGACGGCCAGGATGACGATGAACAGATACGGATGAGGCAGCATGAACAAATCCGTAAACAACTGCACAACGTTCTCGATAATGAAAGAGATGGCGTCAAAGAATCCGGAGAACACGTCTCCCATCCAATCGACCAAGGAATCAACCCAGCTGGCAAGAGGGATCTTAGGCATCTTGCGTCACCTCCTCGCTCTTGGTTTCTCCGGCCAAGGCACCAAGGACGGCACCGCGGACGATAACGCCCATCAGTCGGCCGGTATCATCCACAACGGCCAATGGCACTTTGGACATGCTCGTAATTTCAAACAATTCATTTAGCAGCGTGTCGGGTCCGACGCTCGGTCCGTCCGTGATGAGAATATCCGCAAGCTTGCGGTTATTCTTCATGGCATCCGATGCATCTTCCGCCGTAATGACGCCGAGCAGCTTCTTCGAACGGTCGATCACGAACAGGTTCGAGATGCCGCGTTCACGCATAAGCTCCAGCGCAACCCGAGGCCCGCGATCCATCGTGATGGTTTCCGGACGGCGCATAACCCGTGAAGCGGTAAGCACCTTGGATAGATCCACGTCTTCCACGAACCGTTCGACGTAGTCGTTGGCAGGCTGGGTCAAGATTTCCTCCGGCGTGCCGATCTGCACGATCGAGCCGTCCTTCATCAAGGCAATGCGGTCGCCGATCCGAAGAGCTTCGTCCAGGTCGTGGGTAATGAACACGATGGTTTTTTTCATTTTGTCCTGGAGCTCGATCAATTCGTCCTGCATGTCTCTGCGAATGAGGGGATCCAGTGCGCTGAAGGCTTCGTCCATCAGCAGAATCTCCGGATCGTTGGCAAGCGCACGGGCCAGCCCGACGCGCTGCTGCATGCCGCCGCTGAGCTGATCGGGCATTTTTTCCTCCCAGCCCTTCAAGCCTACAAGCTCAAGCGACTTCATGGCCGCTTCGCGGCGTTTGCTCTTGTCTACCTTCTGAATCTCCAGACCGTATTCCACATTGTCCACAACCGTGCGATGGGGGAACAAGGCGAACTTCTGGAACACCATGCTGATTTTTTTGCGGCGTACTTCCCGCAGCTGTTCCTTGTTCATTTTTCGCAGGTCCTTGCCGTGTATCAAGATTTCGCCCGATGTCGGCTCAATCAACCGATTTAGCAAACGGACGAGCGTAGACTTCCCGCTGCCCGATAGCCCCATAATCACGAAGATCTCGCCTTCCTGAATATCGAAGCTGACACGGTTAACGCCAACCGTTATATTTTTCTCTTTTGCAATTCGCGCTTTACTCCAGCCTTGCTCAAGCAATTGAAGCCCTTGTTCCGGGTTCGCGCCGAACAATTTGCTGACTTTGTTAACTTGCAGAATAGCCAAAAGTACTCCTCCTTTTATTGTATAGAGACGCGTCCATTTGTCCGAGTCTTTGCCGATGTCGTCTCGTAAACCCATGTCACCCATTGTAACAACCGATACGTAAAGTATCAAACGTTATATCCGTACATAAAGTACGTACAGTAAAAACTGTACAAAGTTATCCTTTGAAATGCTCTCATATGCTCCGATATCCTCCAAAGCGATCTTCTTTACTTTTAAAATAGCTTTCCCTACAATAGATCAGAGAATGTGTGTGGATTCGGCTTGTTTAGATTTCATTGAGATCGTTCACACTACACTTCGAGTCCACCTAGTTTTGTTATGTTGACATGACTTCTTGGATGGCTACAGTATAGAGGAGGCTGCAAGCATGGGCTTGTACCATTTAGATGATGAACGGCAGGCAGCCGTGCAGAAGATTCGTAAGCGTGTCATTGAAAATATTGGACGGAATATGGACTTGTACGGCATTCCACACTCAACGGGACATTTATACGGATTACTTTATTTTGCGGATAAACCGATGAACCTGGATGAAATGGGACAGGAAATGAAGATGAGCAAAACGAGCATGAGTACAGGCGTGCGGACGCTGCTCGATTATAAAATGGTCAACAAGGTGTGGGAGAAGGGCTCCCGCAAGGATTTATATGAAGTGGAATACGATTGGTATCAGACCTTCTTTGATTTTTTCGATATTAAATGGCGTAAATCGGTGGAGAGCAACATTCTGGTCCTGCGCAAAGCGCTTGACGAAACGGAGAAGCTCCGCAAAGCCCATGAGGATGACGAAGAGCTGGTAGCGGTGCTGCAAGAGGATCAGGCGAAGATGCGTGAGGCTGTTGCTTATTATAAATGGCTGGAGCGATTGATCGATACTTTCGTGGATGGCGAAATCTTCAACTATGTGCCGAAAGAGCCGCCTGAGGGCAAATCCTGATCTTGAATATGGGGAAATTCCCCAGTATAATGTGAAGTAAGGCAATGCTTACCTAAGAGGTACAACCTGATTTTATCGGGTTGTGCCTTTTTTTGTTATATGGCGCTGCCTTAAGCGAATAAACCGCATGTTAACCGCACATGTGGTGCAAAAATAATCAGGAGGGGTTAGAATGGTCAGTATGTCCTCAAGAATGGTAGAGATCGCAGATTTTCCATCGGTTAGCTTAAGCAATACCCGGAGTTTGTATGTATATCTTCCACCCAGTTATCACGAGAATACGGAGAAGCATTATGCCGTACTCTATATGCATGACGGGCAGCACGTATTTTCAGCGGATGAGCGAGGCGGCTCATGGGATATGCACGTCACCGCGGATCGGCTGGTTTCCGAGGGGCGGATGGAGGAAATTATCATCGTCGGCATCGCCACGGTTCCCCATCAAAGGCTGAACGAGTATTTCCATGACAACCCACGGATGCATCAGGTGTTCGATCCGCCGTTTGCCGGCGAACGGTACGAAACCTTTATCATTGAAGAAGTGATGCCTTATATCAACCAGAATTTTCGAACGTTGAGGGGCCCGGAGCATACGGCTATGATGGGTTCGTCCGCGGGCGGGATCGTCACCTACAACATCGGTTTCCGGAGGCCGGATGTGTTCGGCAGCATTGCGGTCATGTCGCCTTATTTTGTCAGAGCCCAATTCGATGAACGGGGCGAACTGAAGGAACATCCCTTTTATGAAAGATACGGTACGCACCCGAATCTTCGGATTTGGCTGGATATGGGCGGTGCTGAAGGTGTTTTCATGGAAAAATACGCCCGGGAGGAAGCGGAACGCTTGGTTCAGGACGGTTTTGTGCCGGGGGATGATCTCATGCTGTTCCTGGATCCGGGAGCAGCTCACAGCCAAAGCGACTGGGCAGGCAGAGCGCACGCACCGCTGCTGTATTTTTTCGGAAACATTGGTGAACCGGTCTCGATCAAGCTGGATGGCGACGGCGTCGCAGGGGTAAACGGCCCCGTCAAGCAACTGAATCCGGTCATTACATACGACAGCGGATTTGTTCAAACGTTGATGAATGGAACATATCATGTTGAGACTCCGGAATTGCTCACGATACTGCCGGACGGAACGCTAAAGCCTCGAACTCCCGGCAGCACCCGGATTACGCTTCAAATGGGAAGCTTAAGCGCGGATAAAGAGATTACGATCGTTGAAGAACTTCCGGAATTCGTGAAAGTCGCGATTGAGGTGAAGGTACCGCCTGCAACGCCCGTTTCTCCCATGATCTATGCCGGATTTGAGATTCCGTACAGCGGAGAGGGCGTTTACAGGGGAAGCGCGATGGTACCGCATGGTTTGTCTTTTACGTTCAAGGTATCGCGAGGGTTTGGATTGCATGAGAAGATCGGAGATCCCAAAGTGAAACGGCGTTCATTTACGGCAACGTCCGACTTGGAGCTGTTTTACGAGGTTGAGGACTGGGATGTTTAAAAGATGGATTGGCAATTGGAGGTTGAATCAGCATGACCATCAGATCAGCAAGACCACAGGATGCGGGTGCGGCAGCCAGGCTGCTGTATGACGCACTGCACGATGTAGCTCATCGGTTAACGGGGGAAGACAGCGAAGAGAAAGCGCTTGAAGTGCTGGAGCAATATTTTCGGGCGGACGAGGGCAGGCTCAGTTACCGTCAGTCTGCCGTGGAGGAGATCGACGGCGAGGTGGCCGGCATCATCGTTGCTTACGGCGGCGATCAAGCGGCCGAATTGGACCGTCCCATCTTGGATCGGCTGCGGAAGCTGAAGAGCGACCCTACCGTAACGCTGGATCAAGAAGCGGATGAGGATGAGTACTATATTGATACGTTATCCGTTTCCCCGCAATTTGGAGGCAAGGGAATCGGTTCGGCGCTCATACTTCATGCGGAGAACAGGGCGAAGGAGCTTAAGTACCATAAAATTGCCCTCGCCGTGGTGACGGACAATCATCGTGCCCATTCCTTGTACGACCGAAAAGGATATAAAACGGATAAGGACATCATGATTAACGGGCATGTTTATCATCATATGGTCAAGCCCGTGTAGAAAAAAATAAACAATTAATAAACCGCCTATTTACAAATGGTAATAGGTGGTTTATTATTGTGACATACCGATCTAGAAAATTAGATTGATAAACTAAATTAGATCAAACGAAAATAATCGTATGAATAACAAGTTTAGAATGAATAATTCAATTAGAATGGAGAGCTGCATGATGGATCATGATCAAAATCAAAGCATCGAAATATCGGTGGAACAAGCGAAGCTGCTTGGCAGCGCCCAGCGGGTGAAAATTCTCGGAACCATGCTGGATACGGCCAAAACCTCCAAGCAAGTCGCGGATGAATTGGGAGATTCGCCGGGAAGCATCCACTATCATATCCAGAAGTTATATGACGGCGGACTGATAGATTTGGTGGAGACCCGAACGGTCGGCGGCATCGTTGAGAAATATTATAAATCCAAAGCGAAGTGGTTTAACACCAAGGGAACGCAAACGATGGACCCGGTTCTTGCCGAAGATTACGACGCGGCGACCCGAACCCGAATTAGCTTGAGGCTGCAGCTGAACGCCGACCAATATGAAGAGATGACAAAGGAATTCAAGGAACTGCTCGAAAAATGGGTGAATAAGACCATCGCGACCAAAGGGGAAGACAGCAAGGAGTATGCCGTTGGGATCAATGTAGTTTCGACGGAAACGTCCAAATAGGAAGGGGCCTCACAGCCTCTTCTCCTAAACGATAAAATTTAAAATAAGGGAGTGTTTCTCTGTGGACATTTTAAAGAATCGCAATTTTCTGCTGTTGTTCATTGGCCGAATCCTTACGAATATCGGTGACAGCCTGTATGCTGTAGCCGCCATGTGGCTGGTATACGATCTGGGAGGTTCGACGCTGTATACAGGGCTTGCCGGCCTCCTCTCGATTCTCCCCCGGATCATTCAATTGTTATCCGGCCCGATGATCGACCGCGTTCCCATACGGGGGCTTCTGGTGTACACCCAGTTCATTCAAGCGCTTCTTCTGTTGATCGTTCCGCTTGCATTTTATTTCGACTTTCTGACGGTCGGCCTTGTACTGGCGATTACACCGATTCTATCGACGTTGAATATGTGGGTATATCCGGCCCAAATGTCGGCCCTTCCTAAAATTCTCGAAAAGAAGCAGCTGACGCAAGGCAACTCGCTGTTCTCCCTGGCCTACCAAGGCATCGATGTCGCTTGCAATGCCATATCCGGTGTATTGATTGTCGTGCTGGGCGCAGTATCCCTTTACTTATGGAATTCCATTGGATTTTTCGTCGGAGCTTTGTTATTTGCGCAATTGAAAATCAAGAAGTCCACCAATACTTCTGATAACAACGATAATAAAACAACGGTTAAAGAGTCGGTTACTTCAAAAACGATGCAAAAGGCTCTCGGCGATTATTGGACCGACATGAAAGAAGGTCTCCGTTACATCCTGGCAACCCCGCTCGCACGGGTACAGATGGGGATTATCGTCATCAATGCCGCAGGCGGCGCTACCTTCACGGTTATGCCTGCGTTCGCCGACAGCCTCGGCGGAGCCGGCGTGTACGGAATCTTGCTCATGGCCCAGGCTTGCGGAAGCTTGCTGGGAGCGATCCTGGCTCCGTATTTGAAGCTGGAGCGCCTGCCGCTTGGATATCTTTTTGCCGGAGCGTTTTGTTTATCGGGTGCTGCCTGGTGCCTCAGCGTGTTCACCCCTTGGACCTGGCTTGTCGTTTTGGTGTACGGCCTGGCATGGTTTCCGGGAGGCATTACGAACGTCATCATCAATTCGGTCATTCAGAAGGCGATACCCGAGAAAAGATTGGGCACGGTGTTCGCGGCAGCAAGCGGACTCAGCGGAATTGCCATGCCGCTTGGCAGCCTGATTGGAGGTGCCCTTGGCGTGGTTGCGGCAAGCTCCTCCGTTATCGCGGGATGCGGAATCGCCGTGTTCTGCGTAGGAATCTTCTGGGTCTTCGACTCGACCACCCGCAGCCTTCCGTCACCTGACCAAGTGGACGAGGAATGGTTCGCGCCTTATACGAATGCATCGCCTGAGAAGTCCGTCTCGTTGCATGCTGCCCATTAAGATGGCTGACTTGGATGAGGTTGATGCTTGTTGAAGAATAAGTCTCGGATAGGGAAACCCATGCTGCAATTTCAATAACGAGCCCCGGATGAATCGGCGATCGAATGGATTCATCCTGGCTCGTTTTTTACGCATTGACCGATCTTAAGCCCGCGCCGCAGTCCGCTGTAATCATGCTTGTCAGGCTAGTCTGCATAATGTGACCAAGTCCCTCATAGACATGTATCAATCAAGTCAAAACAAGTGTTGAAGGGGATGATGACATGCGCCGGATTTCATGGGTGCTGCTCGCGGTAGTATTATGCTTAACAACAATACTGGCGGGATGCGGGAAGAAAAATGCAGACAGCGTTGTGAAGGATCTGGGCAAGGTGGCTGATAAGCTGGAAAGTGCCAAGGGCGCTTACCAGGGAGCGGGCGTTATGACCATACATACCGGTTCGGCGCCGCAGGAGTATCAGGTTGAGGTATGGTACCAATCTCCATCTTACTATCGGATCAGCTTAACCAACGGGCAAAAGGATATTACGCAAATCGTGCTTCGCAACGATGACGGCGTGTTCGTACTGACGCCAAGCTTAAATAAGAGCTTCCGCTTCAAGAGCGACTGGCCGGATAATCAGGGGCAGGTATATCTGTATCAAACGCTGCTTAGCAGCATTCTGAGCGACAATACGCGCCAGTTTGCCGAGGACAAGGACAGCTACGTGTTTGATGTAGCCGCCAACTACCACAGTCATTCCTTGATTCGTCAGAAGATCTGGCTCGCCAAGGACAACTACACGCCGAAACAGGTACAAGTATCGGATTCGGAAGCCAATGTCGTCGTTGAAGTGAAGTTCAATACCTTTACATTCGATACGAACCTAACCAAGGATTCGTTTGATACCAACAAGAATCTGAGTGCCATGAACGATGCGAAGGGGACGATTGCGGAAGTGGACGAGAACGGGGTACCGGTGGCTTCCACTACGGAGGGGAACGGCGCTCAGGGAACCGAGGGCATGACGGAAACGGCTGCCGGCGGCGACATGGGATCCTTCGGCATCATCTATCCGGAATATGTGCCTGCAGGGGTTACGAACAAGGACACCATGGAAGTTCCGGAGAGCAAGGACCATGCGGTTATTCTGAAGTACGACGGCGTATACCAATACACGATCATGGAATCCAGACCGTCGGATCGTGCGGTTTCACTCGTTCCGGGCGAAGCGGTGTATATTGATTTCACGACGGTCGGCCTGCTCACCGGCGATCAGCAAAGAACGCTGACTTGGAGTTCGGAAGGCGTGGAATACCGGATCACGAGCGCTAATCTGCCAGTCGAAGAAATGAAGAAAGTCGCTGCTTCCATGCAGGGAGAATCGGGTAAATAATACGAAGTAGGCGGATACCAAGCATTGAAGGAGGGCAATCTTCCGACAATGAGGCCATTCGCCTATTTTCTCCAAATAAAGGAATTAGGGCAGGGGACTTCATCGATATTTTGCAGATATTCCGACGTTTCACCAAGTTTCGCCGTCCGGATGGAACCACGAGCTCCATAAATAAGCAGTTTGTCTCAATTGACAGTTGCTCCCGGGAACATTACCATTAATCTATTGTAAAGCATAATGCTTTTTTCAAAATGGTAAGAAGGTGACTGGAATTGCAAGCGATATATCGACCTACCCTGGCGGAAATCAACCTGGACCATCTGCGCGCCAACTATAACGCTTTTCGTGAGGCGCTGCCGGATCACATGAAATTGCTTGCTTGTGTGAAGGCGAACGCCTATGGTCACGGAGCCGTAGAAGTGGCACGCGAACTTCAGCAACTGGGTGCGGCATACTTAAGCGTGGCTTTCCTTGATGAAGCGATTGAACTTCGGCAAGGCGGCATCTCTGTCCCGATCCTGGTGCTCGGTTATACCCCACCGGAGGCTGTAGGGATCGCTTACGAGTATGATGTAACCATAACCCTGTTCAGTTCGGAAGTGCTCCAAGCGATAAAGGCACTGCCGGTCAAGCCGGAGAAGCCGCTTAAGGTACACATCAAGATTGACAGCGGAATGGGTCGTTTGGGCCTGCTTCCCGGCGAAGATGCGATTTCTTTTATAGAAGAAGCGTTTTCGCTGCCTCAGGTTGTGGTCGAAGGAATGTTTACCCATTTTGCAAGAGCGGATGAAGAGAACAAAGACTATACGTTGGGACAGTATCGCCGTTTCCAGGGCGTTGCGGACGCTCTTCGGGATAAGGATTACCATATCCCGATCATACATACGGGCAACAGCGCTGCTGCGATCGATACACCTGAACTATCCTATAATATGGTTCGTGTCGGCATCGGCTTGTACGGACTATATCCTTCGGACGAGGTGAATCGAAAGACAGTGAGCCTCCGCCCTGTCATGACGCTAAAGACAAAGCTTGTCTACGTCAAAAATTTACCTCCGCATTCCGGCATCAGCTATGGGACGAAGTATGTAACGGAGCAGGAAGAACGAATTGGAACCCTTCCCATCGGTTATGCCGATGGCTTCTCTCGTATGCTGAGCGGTAAAGCGGAAGTGCTGATACGCGGCCGCCGCGTCCCTGTAGTCGGAAATATCTGTATGGACCAATGTATGGTATCGCTCAAATCTTTCGCCGAGGAGGCGGAACAAATCAAAGCTGGTGAAGAGGTTGTACTCATCGGCCAGCAATCTGGCGAATGCATTACGGCAGATGAGCTGGCAGCCAAGCTGGGGACGATCCACTATGAGGTCGTCTGCATGATTGCCCACCGGGTACCGCGCCTATATATACGCGATGATATACCGGTAAAGACCGTAAACGCGCTCTGGAACAACCTTTAAAAAAGCATGTCGCCATAAGTTATTTATTCAGGAAAGAAGGAATACGTACAGATCTTCCCGAATTAGGAATATGTCGTTTAAGTCTGTACGAAAGTGTCGATTGTAGTTTATAATGATATGCAGCATACTTGATATACCTTCGGCATATATATTCTTTTGTATAATTTTCCTTGAATAATGTAATACTGGTGCACAGGGCGAGAAGGTTGTGGGGGTGTAATAGAAGGTGGCCAATATGCAGAACACCAAACGAATCATGATCAGTTTACCGGATCATCTTTTGCAGGAAGTGGACGGGATCGCTCAGCTGGAAAATTCCAACCGCAGTGAGCTTATTAGGCAGGCCATGAAGTTGTACCTGAATGAACGGAAGAAACGTTACATTCGTGAATCCATGCAGCGGGGTTATATGGAAATGGCCAAAATCAACCTGACCATGGCTTCTGAGGCGTTTCACGCGGAGGAAGATGCAGACAACACTCTAGACCGCTTAGTAAGCGGGGTGTAGACAGTGATCGTTAAACGGGGCGACGTATTTTTTGCGGATTTATCACCTGTTGTCGGTTCTGAGCAAGGCGGCGTAAGGCCGGTCCTTGTGATTCAGAACGATATCGGCAACCGGTTTAGTCCGACTGTGATTGTTGCAGCCATTACGGCACAGATTCAAAAAGCCAAGCTGCCGACTCACGTCGAAATCGACGCGGCGTCGCATGGATTTGACCGGGATTCCGTCATTTTGCTAGAGCAGATCCGGACGATTGATAAGCAGCGGCTAACCGACAAAATCACCCATCTTGATGATGAAATGATGAGCAAGGTGGATGATTCCCTGCAAATAAGTCTGGGCTTGATTGATTTTTGATTCAATCCAAGCGTTGCATGTTCCACATAGAACGGTTACGGCCAAAAAACCCTCAAGGAATAACTCCTTGGGGGTTTTTATGTGGAGGCGAGGCGCGTTTATCCCTTAGGGCGATCGATTACGCGTTTGTAGGTATGAGCACGTATGCCGTCGTGACCGCTGCTGCAATGAACAGTAGGCAGACAACGGACCAGGCAATCGCATGTTTGTCATTCATCGAAGGTGACCTCCCGATCGTAATGGAGTGTGGATATCCGGCAGCAGCATGTTCGTAGTAACAGAATATAAGCCGAAACTTAAAATCAGATGAATTGGACATTAAATGCAGCTTAAAGCCTTGCGAAGTGAGCGATGTAGTGGAAATGAGCGCTTAAGTTTGGGATAATAGCAAATATAGTTTCATTGAAGAAAGAGGGATATCATTGTCTGAATTAGAAGCTGTTGTGGAAGTAAATGAAGAACAGATTCGCAAGGAAGAATCGAAACGGATCGTGAAGCAGATCGCGAAGGAGCTTCAATTGTCCGAGAAACAGGTGCGCACGACCGTTGAACTTCTGGATGAGGGCAATACCATACCGTTTATTGCGCGTTACCGTAAAGAAATGACAGGCGAACTGGATGAGAACCAATTGCGTGATATCGAGGAGCGGACAGGCTATTTGCGCAATTTGGAGGTCCGTAAGCGGGAAGTCATCCGCATCATAGAAGAGCAAGGCAAGCTGACGGAAGAACTGAAAGCATCGATTACGGCGGCCGTGAAGCTGCAGGAGGTGGAAGATCTCTACCGTCCGTATAAGCAAAAACGAAAGACGCGGGCGAGTGTCGCCAAGGAAAAGGGACTCGAACCGCTGTCGGAGTGGATCTGGTCGCAGCCGAAGCAGGCCGATGCGATGGTGGAGGCTGCGAAATATATCGATGAGGAGAAAGGCGTGGCTTCGGCGGAAGAGGCCCTCCAAGGCGCGATGGATATATTGGCGGAGAACATTGCCGATGATGCAGCCGTTCGTTCCTGGGTACGCCGGTTCAGCCTGGATCATGGCATTTTGACGTCGGAGGCGAAGGATACCGAAGCGGAATCCGTGTACGAGAACTATTACAATTACCGGGAATTGGCGAAGAAAATGCCGCCGCATCGGATACTGGCCATTAACCGGGGCGAACGCGAGAACATATTAAAGGTGGGGCTGGAGGTTCCTTCCGAATCCATACACGGGTATATCGGAAAGCAGGTGCTTAAAGGGCCCTCGGCCGTGACGGACATTCTGACGGCGGTGATCGAGGACTCCTACAAGCGCCTCATAGCCCCATCGATAGAGCGCGAGGTGCGCGGGGAGTTGACGGAAAAAGGGGAGAACCAGGCGATCTCCATCTTTGCGGGGAATCTGCGCAGCTTGCTGCTGCAGCCGCCGGTGAAGGGGCGCCGCGTGCTGGGCGTCGATCCGGCTTACCGTACCGGATGTAAGCTTGCTGTAGTCGATGACACGGGCAAGCTGCTGGAGGTAGCCGTCACGTATCCGACGCCGCCGGCCAACAAGAGGCGGGAGGCTGCCGCGAAGTTCAAGGAGCTGATAGCGAAATACGGAATCAAGCTCATTGTCATCGGGAACGGTACGGCATCCCGCGAAACGGAGCAGTTCGTAGCGGAAGAAGTCATTGCGGAGCTCGCCGACCCTGAGCTTGCTTACCTCATCGTTAACGAAGCCGGGGCAAGCGTGTATTCGGCCTCGAAGCTGGCGCAGGAAGAATTCCCGGATCTGGATGTGGCCGAGCGCAGCGCGGCCTCTATTGCACGCCGCGTGCAGGATCCGCTGGCCGAGTTGGTGAAGATCGATCCGAAGTCGATCGGCGTGGGCCAATATCAGCATGACGTAACCCAGAAACATCTGGAGGAAAGCTTGAAAGCCGTCGTGGAGTCCGCGGTGAACCATGTCGGGGTGGACGTGAATACGGCATCGCCATCGCTGCTCTCTTATGTGGCCGGCATCAATGCAACCATTGCGAAAAATATCGTGAAGTACCGGGAAGAGAACGGGAAATTTGTCAGCCGGAAGCAGCTCCAGAAGGTTCCGCGTCTCGGTGCCAAGACCTATGAGCAGTGCGTGGGTTTCATGCGGATTTCGGAAGGCGAGAACATCCTGGATCGTACTCCGATTCACCCGGAATCCTATGCGGTGGTTGACCGTTTGTTCCAGGAGCTCCAGGTTGGCCTGGACAAGCTGGGAAGCAAGGAGCTGGCTGAGCTGCTGGATGCCCAGCAACCGGAGAGCCTGGCCGTGAAGCTTGAGGTGGGCGTGCCGACGCTTCGCGATATTCTGGACAGCCTGCAGCGTCCGGGACGCGATCCGCGGGAGGAACTGCCGCTGCCGATTTTCCGCCAGGACGTGCTGAAGATCGAGGATCTTGTGCCGGGAATGGAGCTTCAGGGAACGGTACGCAATGTCATCGATTTCGGAGCCTTTGTCGATATCGGCATCAAGAGCGACGGCCTGGTGCATATCTCCCAGCTGAGCGATGGATTTGTTAAACATCCGATGGATGTCGTCTCCGTTGGGGATAATGTTACCGTGTGGGTGCTGAACGTGGATTTGAAGAAGGGGCGCGTCGGATTGACGATGCGCAAGCCGAAAGACCAAGGATCGAACTAAAATGAGCTAAAAAAGAGCCGTATTCTCCTTCTGGGAGAAACGGCTCTTTTTTTGGGTTCTTTTTCTCATCATTGGCTGGGTCGACTGCGAATAGAGTTTATTCTGGAGGAAGGTTTAGTCATGACTCAGTTTTAGAAGCAGGACGTTTTTATCGTAAGCATGTATGTTGCAATATACTGCCCAGCTTAAACGCACGCCTATTTCCCGGGCTCTGACTGCTGCTTTTTCTTCGCCCGAAAGCGTCTGACCTTCATCAGATTGCCGCACATTTTATCGTCGCAATAACGTTTGGAGCGGTTTCGCGTATCGTCGTAATACACCCAGAGGCAATCCGGATTGGTGCAGATGCGAAATCGGGACAGCTCGCCTTGCTCGATGGCTTGCGCAAAGGAGCCGGCGATCTCGGCAGCGGCTGCTTGCAGGCCTGGATTTTGCGGTATATAAGAAAGTACCCCTTTTTGATCCTCTTCGATCTTGAGCTGCCGAATGACCGGCCCTGTCGCCATCCAGCGGTTCAATTCCTCTACTTGCTGGCGGGAAGGTAGGGTACCTGCAACGATGCGCTGAACGCATAATCGCAGGAAGGATCGGAGCTGCCGGAGAAGTTCCAGTTCATCCGAAGTCAGCGGAACGGCGACGTGGAGCTCATGCTCGCTAATAAATTCAGTGAGCCAATCCTCCCGGGCGAGCCGGTCCACGGATCGGCCGCTGCCTCTCCAGTCATGCCATTCGCTGTTTATAAAATCATCCCATAACATGAAGCTCATCCTTTCTTGTCTCATCATTGTAACAAGTAAATATATATGTTGCTAGTTACTTGTATTGGGATCTGAAGTGTGTTAGTTTTTATGTAACGCTCTATTTTATTTATGGTAGTTACATTCAAAGCGGAGGCGATGGACATGAACATGAAGGAATTGCTGCTGCAAAACTGGAATTATGCGATGGATCAGGAGGATTGGTATCCTCCGATTCTACCGGCGCTGAAGGAGGTTACGCTCGAGCAGGCATTGTGGAAGCCGGAAGGGGAGGCGGCGAATTCCATTTGGGAGAACGTGCAGCATTTGCTGTATTATAAGGAGCGTTTGCTCGGCAGATTGGAAGGGAGACCGCTTCATAATGAAGGGATAGGAAACGACGAGACGTTTCTGATCCATGACACCAGTGAGGAGGCCTGGGATACGGCCCGGAAGCAGCTTCAGGAGGTTCATGCAACATTAAGACAGAAGTTCGAGGGGATGACGGAAGCCGAGATCGAAGAATCGCCGCAGCGGATACTCAGCTTAATCATGCATGACGCCTATCATACGGGGCAAATCGTTTTTATTCGGAAGCTTCAGGGCTCCTGGCCAGCTAGACGAAGCGAATTATAGGAGCGGATTCGACGGATGCAGTCCACCTATTACCATGCAAAAATAAGCCGGACAGAGCGTCCGGCTTATTGTCAAACCTTATGGATCGATTGCAGGCCCTAACGGGCATTCGAATTTTCTTCACCCGGGGAATTCCGGTAAAAGTACCAGCATTCGTTCAGCAGCTTGATCTGACGTCTGTCCTTCTTGCGGAAAGCGCGTGTCAACTGATTGCAGAGCCATTGCGGCAAGGGTATCTCCTCCTCTTGCTATTTCCATCTGTATGGATAGCATATGGGGAAAATGCCCAAAGCGTGCAGGTCTACCTCGATTATTGCGCTTCTTCCTCGTACCATTGCTCGAGCTGAGCTTGAAGGGCCCGAATTTCGGTAAGCAGCGAGATGAGCGGATATTCCTTTTCGTTCAGGGAAGCAAAGGCCTGCTCAAGCTCATTTATGTATTCAAGACCACCCTGAATGCTCAGCGATTCCTGCATCAAATCCAAATGGTCGCATTCGGCTACGGCAAGAGGCAGCTGAGGTTTGCCTGCTGCGGTGAGTTTATCGATTTCCTTGTTCAGGCGTAAATTCAGGGCACTGAGCTGGTAAGCATAGTCACTGGGCATTTCGACAAAGAACAGCTCGTCCTGACCCTTTAAAATAACGTAGCGCATGTTCGGCATGATTGCAGGTTCTCCCTCCATACTTTCTACTTGACAGTGTAGCCCAGAGAGAAGTTAAAATTCAAGTAGCATTTATCAGGGCAAAGGAAGGATCAGACATAGTGACAACGAACGAGATGAGTAATGAGGAGCTGCAGGCCTGGGTCGAGAAAATCTCGCTGGAGAGCTTTCGGGTTCCGTTCAGGCATCAGGCTACGTTTAACCGGCGATTGTCCTCGACCGGCGGCCGCTATTTCATGAAAAGCCATCATATCGAGATCAATCCGCATCAGCTGGCCACGCACGGCAGGGAAGAGGTGGAGAAGATCATCAAGCATGAGCTGTGCCATTATCATCTCCACATTGCGGGCAGGGGATATCGCCATCGCGATGCCGATTTCAAGAAACTGCTGCAGGCCGTTGGTGGAAGCCGTTTCTGCAAATCGTTGCCGAAGGGCAAGGCGGCGGGCCGACGTCAACCGGAACCGTACCGATACATGCTTCGCTGCGGCGACTGCGGGACGGAATACCTGCGTAAACGGAAGATGGATCCGGCCCGGTATCGGTGCGGAAAGTGCGGCGGGCGTCTAACGCTTCTGAAGCTTGACTCCCCTAAGAAGTCATGATAAATTATTAGTATTCAACTTCACGTTCCCTGATAGCTCAGTTGGTAGAGCACTCGACTGTTAATCGAGTTGTCACAGGTTCGAGTCCTGTTCGGGGAGCCATATGGAGAGATACCCAAGTGGCTATAAGGGGACCCTCTGCTAAGGGGTTAGACTGCGTAAGCGGTGCGAGGGTTCGAATCCCTCTCTCTCCGTTGTATTACATCGAAGAAAGCTCCCATCACCAAGTGGGACTGCCCCCCGTTTGTGAGACAGGGATCAAAACACCTTGCAAGTTTAAGCAGCCAGTTGCCGGAAATGAACCGGTGACTGGTTGTTTAGTTTTGTTTGAATGCGAATTGAGTTATAGTAAGTAATGTAGTCTCGAACGGTCTGCTCGACGATTGCCGTCGTCGTACAGGTTAAACCTTCGAGATAGAACGTTTCAGACTTTAGCGTGGAATGAAACGATTCGATGGGGGCATTATCAGCGGGCGTACCCTTGCGGGACATGCTCATGGTAATGCCTTTTCCCTTTACAGCTTCTTGATAGGCCTGAGAGGTGTAGACGCTGCCTTGGTCGCTATGGAGCATGGTGCCCGACAGGGTGGGCAGTTGAGCCAACGTGTCCAGGACAAACTCAGTGTCTTGCTTGTCAGATATACTGTATGCCACAATCTCTCCGTTAAACAAGTCCAAGATGCTCGACAGGTATAACGTTTTTCCGCCAAACGGCAAATACGTAATGTCTGTTACGAGTTTTTGCATAGGGGCATCGGCCTCAAACTGACGCTTTAACAAGTGTTCTGCGATGTAAGCTGGCTGCCCTGTAGGTTTGCGTTTCTTCACTCTGACACGACATTGGAGCCCCTCTCGCTGCATAATACGCTGCACACGTTTGTGATTTATACTTTGCTCTGTTCGGAGGAGCGCGGTGATCTTCCGGTAACCATACCGAAATTTATGATGAATGCAAAGTTCTCGGATTTTCTCCACCGTTGGTTCTGGACCTTTTGCTTCCACAGTTGCTTTCCAGCGATAATAGGTTGCTCTTGCAATCCCAAGCCATGCACAAGCTTGCGTCACCGTGACTTCTTCTCGAATGGACTCGATCCAAGCAACGACGACCTCGGGTTTCACCTCCTTTCTAACTCCGTGTACTTTTTTAGCAGGTCCAATTGCTGCTTTAAAAATCGGTTTTCTGCCTGTAGTTTTTCTAACTCTGAAGAGTATTCTGGCCCCTTCCCGTAGCTATATTGCTTACCCACAGGCTGCTCCAGCCGATGTACGTCACCTTCTCGATACCACTTCATCCACACCTTTAGCTGTGTCTTATTCCGTATCCCGAGTTGCTCCATGACCTCTCTAACCGGAACTCCTTCTAATCTCATTTCAATAGCTTTCATCTTAAGTTCGAATGGGTAGCTAACTCTTGTTGCCAACGCAAAAACACCTCCAAGGTTATCTCCATATCTTACGACATGGTTTAGTTCTCTTGAAGGTGTTTTAATTTGTCTCACGCTTTGGGGTCAGTCCCAAGTGATCGGGAGCTTTCTTTGCATAGGGATGAGAACCCTGATAGGGTTCGTCGGAGCTTAATCAGCGTTAGGGATACTTCTCAGTCTCGACCGAAGGGAGAGTATCCCTCTCTCTTTCGCTTTAGCATGACATCGAAGAAAGCTCCCATCACTAAGTGATCGGGAGCTTTTTTTGCATAGGGATGAGAACCCTGGATAGGGTTCGTCGGAGCATAATCAGCGTTAGGATACTTCGCAGTCTCGACCGAAGGGAGAGTATCCCTCTCTCTTTCGCTTTAGCATGAATGGGGGAATAGAGCTCAATGAAACAGATTATTGCAATGGGTGGCGGCGGCTTTTCGATGGAACCTGATAATTTGCTGCTGGATCGCTATGTTTTGGCACAAGTATCGAAAGAAATGCCTGAAGTGTGTTTTGTTCCGACGGCAAGCGGGGATGCGGATGGGTATGTTGAACGTTTCTATCATGCTTTCCGGACACTGCCGTGTATTCCCAGTCATCTGTCGCTGTTCCAGCCGAACTTTGCTGATCTTCGGTCTTTTGTACTCGAGAAGGATATCATTTATGTTGGCGGGGGCAATACCCGGAATATGCTGGTCTTGTGGAAGGAATGGGGCCTGGATCAGATACTCAAAGAGGCGTATGAACAGGGTGTCATTTTAACCGGGTTAAGCGCTGGCTCCATTTGCTGGTTTGAGCAAGGGGTGACGGACCCGTTGAACGGGCCTTTATACAAGCTTGAGGGTTTGGGTATATTACAAGGCAGTCATTGTCCGCATTATGATGGAGAGAGCAAAAGAAGACCCGCCTATCACAAACTCGTGCTTCAAGGTGAAGCAAAAGCAGGATATGCTGCTGATGACGGGGTTGCATTGCATTTTATGGATGGACGGTTGCATCGAATCGTAAGCTCAAGGGAAAACGCACATGCATACCATGTGAAGCGTAAAGGAAATAGCGTTCAAGAAGGGAAGTTGACACCTGGTTTTTTAGGCTGATTTATGGGCCGAAAAAGCTAAATAAATAAATTTGAAAATTCGCGAAAAAAAAGCTTGCCAGCATTTTTAAATTTATGCTATACTCAATCTTGTCGTCACGGCGACGTGGTTAAAGTGGCCCGTTGGTCAAGGGGTTAAGACACCTCCCTTTCACGGAGGTAACAGGGGTTCGAATCCCCTACGGGTCACCACTTTCTATATAACCTCGGGATGAGAAACCCGAGTAACCACTTTCTATATGGCAGCCGCACGATTGTCATCGAGAGCCATTAGCTCAGTTGGTAGAGCACCTGACTTTTAATCAGGGTGTCGAAGGTTCGAGTCCTTCATGGCTCACCATTTTTACTAAGCACGAAGAGATGTATCCCTTATATTATGCGGTAGTGGTGGAATGGCAGACACGCTATCTTGAGGGGGTAGTGGGTGTATACCCGTGGAGGTTCGAGTCCTCTCTACCGCATACCATGTTGAAGAAGAAGCTTCACGCATAGCGTGGAGCTTTTTTATTTATATATCAGGATTTCCATAGAGATTATCCATATTTTAGATATTTTTCATTGCGCGTTTATGCAAAACCGGTGTTTCATCTCTGGTCAAGAGGTTAATATCATATCGTGGACGAGCAACAACTTCCAAAAACCTATAAGGAGTGATTCAGAATGGCTAATAACAATAATGGAAAGATGAGCCGTGAAGAAGCAGGACGTTTAGGTGGAGAAGCAACAGCGAACAACCATGATAAAGAGTTTTACCAAGAGATCGGACGGAAGGGCGGCGAAGCGACGTCCCGCTCCCATGACAAAGAATTTTATCAGGAAATCGGCAAAAAAGGCGGAGACTCCACGTCAAACTCCCATGATAAGGAGTTTTATCAAGAGATTGGCCAGAAGGGCGGCGAAGCGACTTCCGACTCCCATGGCAGGGAGTTCTATGAGGAAATCGGCCGCAAAGGCGGCGAGGCTACCTCGGATTCCCATGGTCGCGAGTTCTACCAAGAAATTGGACAGCAGGGCGGCGAAGCCAGAAACGGCAGCGGCAGCAACGGGGATGGCAAGATGAGCCGTGAAGAAGCGGGCCGCAAAGGCGGCGAGGCTAGAGCCCGGCAGCGCCAACGGGGAAATTAATGAAAATTCAGCGGATGTAAGAAGAGACTCCCCTTGGAGGGGGTTGAAACTCTCTCATTCAAAAGATCCGCCTTCAGACACACTTGTAAATAGCAGCAGCCATGACTCCTTTTAGGGAGACATGGCTGCTTTCTTTTTTAGCCTGACTATCATGGCGCATTATGGGAAAGACGAAGAACGTGCTGGACATTTGATACGGTGTATGATAATTATATGATAATGATAACCATTCTCATTTAAGGTTGGGGTCTGCAATGATGTTAAACCTATCGATGAATAGCAGCAAGGACGAGCTGCAAGAATACAGCGGGTTCATGGCCCGTTTATGGAATATGGATATTGTTCATGGGCAAGGGATGTCCTTGGAACAACAGTTGGCCGTGCAACCGGCCTTGATCGTCCCTCTTAGCGGAGAGACCTGTTTGCAGCAGGCAGAGCAAGTGACCCGCATGAATAAGGGGTGCGTTTATTTTTGCGCGGCGGGATCTACTTTCGGCATTACGAGCGGCGAGTACTGGAGTTCCGAGGAACAGGAACAGGCAGCGGTTGCGATCCTTCATTTTGGCTTCTATGAAGGGATGTCGGGCTGCGGTCGGTTGCATGAAGTGGACGGCGCCGCATTCATGCCCTATGACGGCATCTTTGTCGTCAGCTCCCCGGACCGCTTGAATCTCGTCTGCAGGGTGATGTATAAGGATTTTCACAGCAAGGAGCCCATGAAGCAGTGGAGGGCTCAGCTGGATTTTCAAGAGCTGCTGTACACGATGATGGCCGAATGCAGCCCATATGCCAAGAATGATAAACGGCAAGCGCTGGAGCGGGTGAAGGAGTATATCGAAGAGCATTACGATGAAGATTTAACGATCGAGCAGCTGGCGAATCTCTCCGAGCTGAGCCCCAAGTATTTTGTAGAGGTATATAAGAAGACCTATGGGCACAGCGCAATGGATTATTTGGCGGGTGTCCGTTTGAACAAGGCCAAACAATTGATGCTGGGTTCGGATTCCTTGCTGCGTGAGGTTGCCCATATGGTGGGGTATAAGGATGAATTTTATTTCAGCCGCAAGTTTAAGAAAGCTTTTGGGATCTCGCCCTCCGCCTATATGAAGACAAGGAAAAATAAACTGGCGATGTACGGCTCAACGAGCCTTTTGGGTTACGCCATGCCGCTGGATTTCACGCCGTACGCGGCCCCGCTTCATCCAAAGTGGTCACAGCATTACTATAACCATCTCGGCCCGGATATTCCGGTCCATCTGGATGCATACCGCCAGAACCATAACAAATATGCGAATCTGGAGAAGCTGGCCACGGCACGTCCGGAGCTCATCGTGTGCGCGCAGGGGGTCGAGGAGTGGGAGAAGGAGCAGCTTCGGCAGATCGCCCCTCTCTATGAAATGCCGGGAGAGCAGGAAGGATGGCGGTTCAACTTGCTTAGTCTCGCCAAAATGCTGGACAAGCTGCCTGAAGCAGAGCAGTGGATTGAAGCGTTTCATCACAAGATATCGGCTTACCGGGAGAAGCTCCCCTCTAGCAATAGGGAAGCCCGTACGCTTTTGACCGCGCGCCTGCATCAGGATGAACTTCGGGCATACAGCCATCCGGGCATGAAGGAATTACTATTCGATGATTTCGGTTTTCAGCCGGCCCTGCCTATGGATCAGCAGAATGAGGGGTATTTAACGATGGAGCAGATCAGGGAGAGCCGTGCAAACCATCTGCTTCTTCTGATCCGTCAAGATTCCGAAACGCTTGCCTATTGGAGAAGACTGCAGGCGACGCCGGAGTGGATGACCATCTCCGCGGTGAGAGAGGGAACGTTCCATCAATTATCCTCTTATCCTTGGCGTGAGTATTCGCCCATTGCAATGGAGCAGATGGCGGAGGAGGCCTTCCGGTTATTTTCCGGAAAATGTCCATGAGGAATCCGGTTATTTGTCCATGGTGCATAGAGAGCAAATCCGATAGTATGATCAATAATGATAATCATTATCAATTATTGAATGATCATGGATCATGGAAGGGGTAACTGGAGAGAGATGAAACGGATGAAAATGGTCTTGGGGTTATTGCTGGTATTTGCTTTGGTACTATCTGCTTGTGGCGGAGGTAACGAGGCTAAAGATACAGACGGAGCAAGCACGAGTAATGCAGGAAGCACGAACACCGCTGAGGAGAATAAAGCTTCGAACGAAGAAACACCCGCTGCGGGCGAAGCCAAAGTTGTGAAATATCTTGATCAGGAATACACGCTTCCTGCCAAAACGGAGCGGATCGTTATCACGGGTGCCGTCGAAGCCATGGAGGACTCTATTGTACTGGAAGTGAATCCGGTCGGAGCGATCAGCTTCTCGGGCTCTTTCCCTCCATTGTTTGAGTCGATTACAAAGGATGCCCAGTCGGTAGGCGAGAAAACGGAGCCGAATTTCGAAACGATCCTCTCGCTGAAACCGGACGTGATTTTGGGATCTTCCAAGTTCAAGCCGGAGGTCGTGGAACAATTGAATAAAATTGCCCCGACGATACCTTATTCTCATGTATCCACCAACTGGGAGAGCAATTTGAGATTGCTGGGCGAGTTGAGCGGCAAGCAGGAACAGGCTGAGCAAGAGATCGCTAAATATAAAGAGGATCTGGAAGCCGCAAAGGCAACCATCGGAGACGGCCTGAAGGACAAGAAGGTTTTGGCGCTACGGGTTCGTGCGGGAGAGATGTACATTTACCCGGCTGGGGTATTCTTTAATCCGGTATTGTACGAGGATCTGGGAATCGCCGTACCGGCTGAGGTAGAAGCCGCGCAAGCGCAGGAGCTGGTCTCCAAAGAGAAAATGGCTGAGATGAATCCGGATTACGTGTTTGTCCAGTTCTCTCCGGACGAGAACAAGGATACGCCGAACGCACTGGAAGAGCTGCAGAATGATCCGATCATGAAAAACCTGAACGCGTTCAAGAACGGAACGGCTTTTGTCAACGTGGTTGACCCGCTTGCTCAAGGCGGTACCGCGTACAGTAAAATCGAGTTTCTGAAAGCTGCCGTCGAAAATCTTACGAAATAATATCAAACATTTCAGTATAAACGTATAAGGCGTGTTGTTCATGGGGTTCAAAAAATCGCTGCCGGCTGTCATCCTTGTGATGGCCCCGGCAGTCTGCTTATTGCTCATAGCGGCCTCCATCCTGTATGGAGCCAAGAATATTTCGATGGATACCGTCTGGGACTCCATCTTCGCTTTTGACCCGGAGAGCATCGACCATCAGATCATTATGAGCTCCCGGCTGCCCCGAGTCGTCGGGGCTATGTTGATCGGTGCTTTTCTGGCGGTTTCGGGCGCTCTTATGCAGGGGATGACAAGAAACTATCTAGCCTCCCCCTCCATTATGGGGGTATCGGACGGTTCGGTGTTCGCGGTGACCTTGTTCATGGTATTCATTCCGAATGCCAGCTCCAATATGTACATTGTCAGTTCATTGGTTGGTTCCGTGATCGGTGCAGCCGTCGTGTTCGGATTAGCATGGCTTATTCCAGGGGGGCTCAGTCCGGTTCGGCTGGCTATACTAGGAACCGTGATCGGGACGTTTCTTAGCGGAACGGCCGAAGCTTTGGCAGCTTATTTTCAAATCTCCCAAAGCATCAGTTTTTGGTACAATGCCCGGCTGCATGCCATGGATCCCGAGCTGATCAAGCTGAGCATTCCGTTTGCGATCGTCGGTTTGTGCCTCGCCGTGGTTTTGTCCAAATCGATCACGCTGCTCTCCCTCGGGGACGAGACGGCCAAGGGGCTTGGCGTCAAAACATGGCTGGTGAAAGGCCTTGCGATGCTGGCGGTCGTGATCTTGACGGGCGTATCGGTGGCGCTGGCAGGGAAGGTTGCCTTTGTAGGCTTGATTGTCCCTCATATTGCACGGTACTTATCGGGCTCCGATTACCGATGGATCGTACCGGTGTCGGGCGTGCTTGGCGGCATGTTCCTGGCGCTGTGCGACATACTCGCCCGGTTCGTGAACAGCCCTTTCGAGACGCCGGTCGGTGTCATCACTTCGCTGATCGGCGTGCCGTTCTTCCTCTATCTGATCAAGACGAGGGGAGGGGCTCAGCGTGCATAACACATCTTATCGGTTCCCGATGGTGCTGGCAGGCGGGATAGCGGTCGTATTGGCAGCCGTTTATTTCAGTCTGACCAACGGAACGTTTGACATGTCCATCAAGGAAGTATTCCAGACGCTCTTTCGGATGAAGCCCAATTCGGACTTTGATCTTGTCGTGTTTGAATTCAGGCTCCCCCGAATCGTGCTTGGCGCCCTTGTCGGTTTTGCGTTGGGGATGGCCGGTGCCGTCATCCAAGGGGTAACCCGCAACGGGCTTGCGGATCCGGGCATCCTCGGCATCAATGCAGGCGCCGGCATGGCGGTCGTATTGTTTATGTTCCTGCTGCAAGGGCAGATCACGATGACCGGCTGGCTCGGGGTGATGATGATGCCCATGTTCGGCATCGCGGGCGGTTTGGCAGCGACCACGGCCATATACATGTTTGCGAGAGAAAACGGAAAGCTGGATCCACAGCGGCTCATACTTGTGGGCATTGCGATCGCATCCGGCTTTGGAGCCGTTACCATGTATGTTTCGCTAAAAATGAACCCGAAAGATTATGAGATGGCGGTTGCCTGGCTCGCCGGCAGCCTTCATAGCGCCAACTGGAAGTTTGTGGTGACCATGCTGCCGTGGCTCGTTATTTTGCCGCCTGTCATCTGGCTTCGCTCTCAAGTGCTCGACTTGTTCCAGCTGAGCGAGGAAAGCGTGAAGAGCGTAGGGGTATCCGTCGAGCGCGAGAAAAATATATTGCTTCTGTGCAGCATCGGCCTGGTGAGCGCCAGCGTAGCCGTATCCGGCAGCATCGGGTTTGTCGGCCTGATTGCTCCGCATATGGCCAGGCAGCTTGTCGGACTGCGGCACAGGCATATCATCCCGATCAGCGGCATAGCGGGCATGGCGATTGTTGTCATAGGCGACTTTATCGGCAGAACGATATTCGCTCCGGCCGAGCTTGCTGCAGGCATTGTGGTATCCGTGATCGGGGTTCCGTATTTTATCTATTTATTAATTCGCATGAGAAAATAAAAGCAGCTTTCGGGAGGATCACATGAATCGTTACAAGCAGCTGGCAGTTGAGGGCAGAGAGCTTATACTGTATCTGCCTCCTTCCTATCTGGAGTCTGACCGTTCCTATCCTGTTGCCTATGTTCAAGATGAAGGAGATATGTTCACGGACTGCTTGAACTATTTGAATCATTTGTTTGCGGCAGGCCGGCTGGAAGAGGTCATCCTGGTCGGAATCTCGTCAACGAACCGGAATCGTGAGTATACGCCTTGGCCGGCTGAGCCTTTGCTGGAGAGCAACCCTCCTTTCGGCGGGGAGGGGAGAGCTTATGTCGATGAGGTAGCGGATGTCATCAAAGCATACATAGACCATCGGTACCGAACGCTTCCAGAGCCTGATCATACGGCCATCATCGGAGGTTCCTTTGGCGGTTTGATCTCGATGTTCGCGGGATATTGGCGTCCCGATACCTTCGGACGGATCGGCATGCTGTCGGCTTCGTTATGGTACGAGGGGGTGATGGACTACATCCGCCAGCAGGAAAAATGGCCGGCTGAGCAGCGGGTGTATATGTCCGTCGGGCAGCTTGAAGGGGCGTATAAACAAAATGCGCAGAAAAATATGTTTGTGAACAACGTGGAGGCCCATCGGTTCTGGCTTGAGCAAGGGGTGAGCCGTGAGAGGCTGCAGCTGGCGGTAGATCCTGACGGAACCCATGATCCTATCTTTATGTCCAGAAGATTTCCGGATGCGCTGCGGTGGCTGTTCGTCGGGGAAGCAGAGGAGCAAGCATCGGCGAAGGGGCGAGCTCAACATGAGGATCCGGATTATCAGGAAAAGCACGAATCGCATAATAACCAAGATAACCAAGTAAAGGCCCCTTTGTTTTCCGTACCGGGAACGCTGACCTGGTCCATGCAGTCCGACGAGACGGGCCGCGAATACCGCATTTTCATCGCCGAGCCGATGGGACCGCCTCCTGAGGGAGGTTATCCCGTGTTATATTCGCTGGATGCCAATGCCACCTTCGGCACGCTGGCCGAAGCCATCCGCCTGCAATCCCGTACGCCGCGGGGCATTCCCTCGGCGCTCATCGTCGGCATCGGCTTTGACAGCGACAACCCTATCGTGAGCAGCGAGCGCTTCTATAACTTTACGGAATATGCCGATCCCGCTGAACTGCCTGTCCGGCCAAACGGCATGGATTGGCCGGAGACGGGCGGCGTGGAGGCGTTCCTTACCTTCATCGAGCAGCAGCTGAAGCCGGCCGTGGAGCGGCGGTATGCAGTGAACCGATCGAAGCAGGCGCTGTTCGGACACTCGCTCGGTGGATTTTTCACCTTGTATACCTTATTCACCAGACCGGATGCCTTTTCGCGGTATATTGCGGCATGTCCCTCGGTGTGGTGGAAGAATTACGCGCTGTACCAGCGATGGGAAGAGGGAAAGAACCGCTTACGACAGAGCGGGGAGCGCAAGTCACTCCGCCTGTACGTGGGGGCCGAGGAGAAACCGTCCATGGTAAAGGACGCGA
Organism: Paenibacillus sp. Y412MC10; assembly: GCF_000024685.1. NCBI lineage: Bacteria > Bacillati > Bacillota > Bacilli > Caryophanales > Paenibacillaceae > Paenibacillus > Paenibacillus sp. Y412MC10. The sequence continues at coordinate 5,922,840 of NC_013406.1, read as the reverse complement.
GGGAACTCTATGCCCTTCTCAGAGGGCATGAAGAGGTGCTGGAGACGACCTTCAACGAAATTGAGGGTGAGGGGCATGTTTCGGTATTGCCGACCCTTATAAGCCCCCTGCTTCGTTTTGTGAACGCGTAATCAACCAAAGAATGTCTCAAGTACAAATAAGCAGCTTCGAATCCATTGATCATCGGGATATCGAAGCTGCTTATTCTGTGTTGAATGCAGACGGGACGTTAATCGGGCAATTCCGGATCATCGAGAATGGAAGAATATTTCGGGTATAGTCTGCGAATGCAATCCGGACAAATATCATGGGTAAACTCAATGGGGAGGCGGCTCTCCAAATAGCTCTCCACAGGCTCCCATTCATCCGCTTGGCGAACATATTTGCATACGGCACAGATCGGGATATGTCCTGGAAGAGGGAAGCTGTGCGCCAGCGCTTGTTCCAGCAGCAGTTCCTTGTGCTTGAACTTCGTAATATCCGTGAACGATATCATGGCTCCGTGAACACGGCTGTCCTTGTTCATCATCAAGGGCAGCACCTCGCACAGAACCCAGTTCTGCCGGTCATTCCATTCCACGGCATATTCAAAAGAATAATCAGGCAGCTTGCCCAGTATCACTTCCTTTACGGATGGCAAATCCATCTCATGGGAAAATGGATCGAATACAGAACACAAGTGCCGGGAAGTCATATCGAAAAAAGATGCTCCATGCCACCTAAAGTCAGGCGGGACACCGTATTTTTCGGCCATGGCAATGAGCGGATCGTTGATTTTGTCTATGATGCCATCCGGGGTAATGACCATCAGCCCCTTATTCAAGGAGTGCACCGCATTATTCCAGGATGTGGTCATGGTATCGTAGGGCAATTTACTCGCTCCTCGTACGGAATAGACTCATGAGTAAAAGATACGACGATCCATGAGTACTATGGTATAATTTAGGCAATATATCTTGATTATACACGTAATTAAGTCATTATGCAAGACAAAAATACGTACATAAGATATTTTTCTTTTAAAGAGAAATAGGAAGGCGGTTGTTTGATGCAGTCTATTTACCAACGAATCGAACATCTCATAGAAAGCCGGGGTATGACCAAGAAGGCGTTTTGTGAAACCCTCGGGATCAGCACAGGAAATTTTGGTGACTGGAAGAGGGGAAAAACAACGCCGAGCACGAATAAATTGATTGAGATTGCAGCATTTTTTTCCGTCAGCCTGGATTGGCTGATTATAGGAAGAGGCAGTCCGACCAGCCGTGTCAAGGAAGCCCGCGGGGAATATGAAGTAGATCCGGAATCTTTGGATCCTGCCTTAATGTCCGGTCTGGCAGAGCATGAGAAGGAATTTATCCGCGAATACATCGAGTTTTCAGCCTATCGGAAGGACAAGCGCAGCGACAAGAGCTAGCTGATGCAAAAGCCCGACCTAAGGCCCAGATTTTGGCGCTTTACTTTTGAGCAAGGGGGCAGTATAATAGGGAATGTTCGCTGCAGAACATCCCTTATACATGCGGTAGTGGTGGAATGGCAGACACGCTATCTTGAGGGGGTAGTGGGTGTATACCCGTGGAGGTTCGAGTCCTCTCTACCGCATACTTCATAAAGAAGCTGTTTATCAAGTGGAATTCCCTTTGATAAGCGGCTTTTTTTGTTATGTTCTTTGCGTGCCGGGATAATGCTCAACTATGGTGAAATGCCTTATTTATCGTTTCAAATTGTCCTGAAAGTTTAAAGAGTACATGTAGAGACCATAATAGGGCATGAAGGAGATGAACGAGCATGAAACCATTATACACAGCAGATGTTAAAGTCGTCGGAGGGCGGGAAGGCTCCGTTGAATCTACCGATGGCGTTCTCAATCACAAATTAAGCATGCCGAAAGAGCTCGGAGGTCCGGGCGGAGCCGGAACCAATCCGGAGCAGCTGTTCGCGGCCGGTTATGGCGCCTGCTATGAAAGCGCCTTGGCCAACATCGCCCGCAAGGAGGGCGTCGAGCTGAAAGATGTCGTGATCCATTCCCAGGTGTCGATCGGAAAAGACGAAGGCGCTGACGGCTTTAAGCTGGCAGTGAAGCTGAAGATCGAAATGCCGGGCATCGAACGAAGCCAGGCGGAGGATCTCGCGAAGAAAGCGCACGCGTTTTGCCCGTATTCCAAAGCAACCCGGGGCAACATTGACGTGGAGTTAAGCGTAAGCTGACGATAGAGGATTCGGATGGCTCTCTAAAATGGGGGTCATCCTTTTTTTGTCGGCTTAAGACGCTCAATATGAAACTTTTTACATGATACACCGTACTTCAGTTAAAGCTATGCATTGAAAGGGGCGCTTGGAATGCGAATAGAACAAATGATCGAAGAACGGTTTGTATGCAGCAAATGCGGAGGGAACCACTGCCAGACGAAAGAGGTCTCGATGTCGGGGGCAGGCTTGAGCAAAATGTTTGATATTCAGCACAATCATTTCCTATTTGTTTCCTGCACGAACTGCGGATATGTGGAAGTCTTCAACCCGGATATATTGGAAGGTAAAAAGAGGGGGCAGCTGGGCTCGATCCTGGATGTGTTCTTCGGTTGACATCACCCCTAAAATTCTTTAATATGACTAAGTACCAGAAAGTACAAACCAGTCATAAGGAATTTAAATAAAATAAACGGGTGATGAACATGCCATACAGACCGCAGATTGCAAATGTGACCACAGCTGGAAGCAATGAAAAGGAAGGGCTTTACGAATTCATTATCCACACGGCTGACGGAACGGATATTCGCGTATTCTATAACCGCTTCCCGGAATGGAAACTGACTGCGCTTAGCCGACTTGGGAAAGTACCTTGCCCGGTTTGTCGTAAGGATTTCATATGCAAATGCATGGAGAAATTTTCGAACGAATTCGACCAGCAGATGAGAGACGGCGAGTGGCTGAACAAAGCTGCTGAGTAATAAACCAATAAGCGTACTTGATCAAGCGTAGGAGAGGGCTCCTGCGTTTTTTCTTTTTTTATGGCGTGAAGGGAGCGAAGAAAATATGAAGGATCGTGCAACCGAAAATCATGAGGAATATGCAATTGTGCTGATTGATGGCGTGTGCCATTTGTGCCAGGGGCTGACCCAATTCATTATCAAGCGAGATCCCGCGGGTGCTTTCCGGTTCGCTTCGCTGCAATCCGAGATCGGTCAGGAGCTGTTGAGGCAGGGAGGGCTCGATGGAGATTCGCCGGAGACGATGGTGCTGATTGAACAGGGGAGGTATTACACCAGATCGACGGGAGCTCTTCGGATTGCGCGGCGTCTTCGTTTTCCTTGGCCGCTGTCGTATGTCCTGATCCTGATTCCCCCTTTCTTACGGAACCTGGTGTACCGCTGGGTGGCGAAGAACCGTTACCGGTGGTTCGGGCAATCCAGTGAATGCATGGTGCCGACGCCGGACATTCGGCGCCGGTTTCTACCCTGATTCCGCTTGTTTTAATGATGATGCTCTGCCGTGCCTTCTTGGAATGTCGGAGTTCCCGCCTCCAGGTAGGCAAGCTCGGCCGCGGACAGTTTGCCGACGGCGAACGGTTTCTGGGGAATGATGATGGAGCCGTTGTTGCCGCTGTGCAGCTTGATGAAATACAGCCCCTCTTTTTCGAAGGTTTTGGTGACCGTATACACGCCATCGCCCACCTCGACCGCATCCGTCATGGGATCCCGCAGGGAACCGTCATGGCTCCACAGCTCGTAGTGGACAAAATCCGCACCGGGCACTCTTTTGCCGTCTTGGGTAAGGATAATCTCGATGGTCTCCGGCTGTTGGACGGATAATACATCCGGGATGTTCACCTCGGCCATCAACGGGATTTCTTTTTCATACCGGTCGGCTGCCTCGGGACTGGCCGAACAAGCGCTCAGCAGCAGAACCGATAGCAGTACGGTTATAATAATACGGCCTTTTACGATCATGAAACCGCCACCCCTTATTTTTGATTGAGTCCTAAGCGAATCAGGCGTTCAGGAAAGCCTTGATCGCCGGTATCTTTCGCACGATGACAGAATCGATGATCCACACGATGATGAGGGACAAGCCCACAAGCGGGAACAGAATCCCCAAAGCGATAAACAGCAGCAGGAACAGCCTCATGCTCTTGGCGCCTGCCTCGGGCGCTTTCGGAGCCCCCAGTCCGTGATCCGGTTTTCGTTTCCACCACAAGTACAAACCGCTTACCGCAATGAGAATGATGCCTAGGCATATCAGCAAACTGAAAATCTGGTTGACGATGCCGAATTGGGTTCCTTTGTGCAGCGTAATGCCCAGGGCAACGGCTTTGCCGACGAATCCGTAATGATCATAGCGATAATCCGCCAACACCGCGCCGCTGTACTGGTCGATATGCAGGGTGGCTTCGTCCTGCGCTTTCGGCGGATAGGCCGACAACGTATACACCCCGTCCGCTTGCTGCGGGATGCTGATGGTGTAACTCGGATGCATTCCCTCGCTTCGGGCTACGTACATGACGTCTTCAATCGGAAGCGGCATAAAGTCGGAGATGGTGGAGTTGGGAACCTCCAGATTTTCGGCCGCCCAAGGCACCTCTGCCACTTCCTTCGTCTGTACCACATGGGAGGACGGCGCACTGCCCGACCAGATGGAAGGAGGATAGCCGGCACCGGTATTGGTTGCCACGGTTTGGAAATTGCTGCCCCACAGGCCTGACCAGGGTAATCCGGTCATGACGAGAAACAGCATGCCTGCCGCGATCCAGAATGCGGGAACGGCATGCAGGTCCCGGCGAAGAATCTGCTTGCCCTTGCCGAGCCTCGGATACAGGATCCCTGCGAGGCTTCTTTTCTTTTTGCTTTTGTTTTTATTTTTCGGGAACCATAAAAACAAACCGGTGATGATGAGCACGATCGCCCAGCAGGCGGCAAGCTCCACGATCCGGTCCCCGATGGTCCCGACCATCAGCTCGCCGTGGAACTCCTCGATTTTGTCCATGATTCGGTATTTGTCTTTCAACTCGCCCATCTTTTCTCCCGTATAGGGGTCCATGAAGACGGTTATGGATTCGCTGCCCGAGGTCAGACTGATTTCCGTGGAGCGGGAATCCGACTCGCCGGGGCGGTATTTCGTGATGGTAGCGTCAGGGTAGAGCTCTTTCACTTGTCCGACCAGCTTGCTGGGCGTTACCCGTTCGGCTTGTGGGGTTACCGTGTAGTAGTCCCGATATAACGCTTGTTCAATCTGGGGCTTAAATAAGTAAACGGAGCCGGTTACAGCCAGGATGATCAGAAAAGGAGCGAAAATGATGCCGGCATAGAAATGCCATCTCCAGACGGTTTTGTACAGTGCGGCAGAACTTGGATTTGCTGATTGATTTTCATTGGGTTTGGCTGCCGGCGTTTTCTTTTTCCCCATGGCTCGTGGCTCCTTTTCAAATACGGCTAAAATTTATATATGATGAACATATGCGTTCATTTCATATGCAATCAGGTTCATAGCTACTTAAGCGGTGCCCGGAAACCGGCTTGCTCGGCTTCTTCCTCGCTGCAGAACCACTGCTCCTGCTTCGTGCGCTCATAGTACGGGGATTGGGGCGTATGATAGATTTTCTCGCCCTTGGAGTTGATGTTGCCTTTAATGTCGCAGGCTTGCTTGGACGGTTGGGATTTCTCGGTAGGCGCTTGGGTTGCTGTGGTGTCATGGTTGTTGTTCTTATTCGTATCGTCCTGTTCCTCGGGATGGAATCCGTCTTCCTGGGCGTAGTTCTCTACGCTCCATATGCCGAGCCCCTTGTCCCGGCTGATCCGCTGCAAATCATCGAATTTGTCCACATAGCGCGTGTTGGGCGGATAGATGTAGGCGACGCGGGCCAGTCCTTCTTCAAGCAGCGATTCCTGGACCATTTTCCCGTCGGCATACACGTAGGCGAGCAGCCTGGAGTATTTATCCCGGTTCGGACCGATATCGAACTCCAATTCAAGCCGATCGGCTTGCTCCACGAGCTCCTTCGTAAAAGCCTTGGCCTCGGGCCCGAACGGCTGGACGCCCAGTTTCGGATGGCTTGTCTCGGGCGTGTCGACCAGCAGCATGCGAACATTCTCTTTTTTGCCTTCGAACATGACGCTGATGGTGTCGCCGTCAACGGCTTTGACCAATTCCACGGCAACCCGCGGCAGGTTCAGATCATCGGTGGGATAAGTCGTCTGCTTGGCATTCGTTGTGCCGGCGTCTGTCTCGGCTTCGGATGTACGGGACGTTGCGGTTTCTTTGTTCGAAGTCTCCGGGGACATCAGCGGCTGGCTGCAGCCGGATAATAACAGCAGGGCGGTTAGAAACGCGGCTAGTATACGTTTGTTCATGGATGTCACTCTCCAAGCTTGGAAGTATTGGTTTAGATGGTTTAGGAGTTTATATATGTTAATTCTATATAAGAAGTTTCTATATAGAGAACACTCGTTCTAAGCCTATATAGTAGGACATTTATCCTTGTTTTGACAATAGTGATTAAGGGCTATCTCTACATAAAAAATAAAATCTTGCCGTTCTCCTGCAACTGTGATATTCTATTGTCAAATTATAACAGACAACGGAAGCACCGTTCATTGTCCGCGATTTCGCGGCTTTGACGGTGCTTTTTTTGCGTTGTTGCAGAAGAGAGGGATTGGCATGATGATACCGGTCCGACTTGTGCTGGCAGTGCAGGATTCCCGGTATGTCGAACCGCTGCTGAATTATGTGCATGGAAGCTCCTACGGATCGGCTCTGCAGGTGACCGCATTTACCCGCGTAGAATCATTCCTTCATTATATGGACGCGGGGGATACACCGAATTTGGTCGTTGGGGATGCAAATATGCTGGAGAGCTGGCTCAGCCGGGGGGAGGCATCGGTTCCATGGCTGCTCCTAAGCGAGGGCCATTCAGCGCTTTCTCTTATGGAGGGCTGCGACAGCACCCCCAAATACCAGCCGCTGCCTCAGCTGCTGGACATCATGATAACTCGCTGCAGGGGAAGCGGGGGAACGCTGGATAAATTGAATTCGGGATCAACACCGGTGCTCGGCATCGTCTCTTCCCTGGGAGGGAGCGGGAAATCAACGATCGCCATGAACATGGCGAAGCAGCTTGGCGTGCTCGGTTTGAGAGTTTTCTATCTCAATTTGGAGAGCGTGAACAGCAGTGCGTTGTTTCCGTCCGGGTCCGTCGGCATGGAGGGGAGCTTTTCGCGATTACTGTATGACGTTAAGGCCTCCCAAGAATCGGCTTCCGAGACGGAGCTGTCGATAGCTCCCTATATCATCAGGCATCATGGCTTGAAGTGCGATTCCTTTGAGCCCAGCTTCAACGTTAAGGAAATATCGGAAATGACCGTGGACGATACATCCCTGCTGTTGACCTCCCTGATCGCATGCCATCATTACGATGCCATTGTGGTGGATACCGAGGGGGACTCGGGGGAACGATTGCAGGCGGTTCTCGAACAGGCCGGACTGCTGATCTGGGTGCTGTTGGATGATTTGATCAGCATGCATAAGAGCGGCGTATGGCTGGATCAATTGGAGCTTAAGAGCCCCGCCCTGTTCGGAAGCGTGAGGAAACGGAGCCGCTTCATCGTCAACCGGTACACGGGTCAGCTTGTTAACGGGCTTCCCCGCAAGGATATGAGCATAGACGGCGTGCTGCCTTATATACCTTCATGGAAGCAGCTCCATCGGGAAGATCTGCTGTTGTCTTCACCGATCTATCAAAGGGAGGTATTGAAGCTCTGCCAGCAGCTGCTGGAGGGCTCGGGTATCATGCCGGTTCATGCGGGCGGTGGGAAGTGATGATGGAGGATCCGTTTAAATCGGTTCGGGATCAGGTTCGGTCCGAGCTTGATATGAGTGCGAGCGTTAACAACTCGCAATTGATGGCCCGCATCGAGGAAATGGTGTGGAGAAGACGCGAGCTCATGGAGTTGACCGCAGCCGAGAAGCGGAGGCTGGTGCGGAGGGTATTCGATTCTTTTCGCGGGCTGGATGTGCTTCAACCTCTGGTGGACAACCCCCGGATTACGGAAATTATGATAAACAGCCACCAGGATATATTCATCGAGCAGGACGGCGAGGTCAATAAGCTGCCGCTCCAATTCGAGTCCCAGAGCCGGCTGGAGGATATCATTCAGAGCATTGTGGGTACGGTAAACCGGGTGGTGAATGAATCGACGCCCATCGTTGACGCGAGATTGAAGGACGGCTCCCGGGTGAATATCGTGCTCCCGCCCATCGCGCTGAAAGGGCCGACCATGACGATCCGCAAGTTTCCGGAATCGCCGATGACGATGGATGACTTGGTTGGAAGGGGAGCACTGACGGAGGAGGCGGCAGAGCAGCTCCGGATATTGGTCAAGGGCAAGTATAACATTTTTATAGGCGGCGGGACGGGGTCGGGGAAGACGACTTTCCTGAATGCGCTGTCGCAATATATTCCGCCTGATGAACGTGTCATTACGATCGAGGACTCGGCGGAGCTGAAGATCGTGACGGTCCCGAACCTCGTGTCGCTGGAGACCCGGAATGCCAACACGGAAGGCCGGGGGGAGATCGCGATGCGCGATCTGATCCGTTCCTCGCTGCGGATGCGTCCCAATCGGATCGTGGTGGGCGAGGTGCGGGGCAGCGAGGCGCTGGATATGCTGCAGGCCATGAATACAGGGCATGACGGAAGTTTGTCGACAGGGCACGCCAACAACACGCAGGACATGATCAGCCGTTTGGAGACGATGGTACTGAGCGGTGCGGATCTTCCGATCAGCGTAGTCCGCCAGCAGATTAGCTCGGCAATTGATATATTTGTGCATTTATCCCGGTTAAGGGATCGATCGCGACGCGTAACGGAGATTAGCGAAGTGATTGGAATGAGCGACGGCGAGGTGGTACTGAACCCGCTGTACCGGTTCCGTGAAACGGGCGAATCGGGCGGCAGGGTGATTGGGCGCCTGGAGCCTTGCGGCAATCCGCTTCAATCGGCGGACAAGCTTCATATGGCCGGGATTACGGCTTGGCCGCTGCAGAAGATGATGGAGGTGACATAAATGAAACGCTCCGGCAGTTCTGCCTGGATGTCCAAAGAGGGCCAAGGCGGCCGAGTGATCAAGAGGAGCAAAATCGCCGGTAAACCCGAGCATGCAGCCGCGGCTCGAACCCACGCCCTTCCGGATTACAGTGTCTATCATCTCTCGATGAGGCACAGAACAGCTTGTGTGATCCTTGGCGGCCTTTTGTTTTGCTTCATCGGTTATCTGTTTTATCACAATCTGATATTGTCGCTGCTGCTGGGAGCGGGAGGGCTGATGATCCCTAAATTATGGCGGCGGTTTATGCTGGAACGCAGACGCAGGACGCTGAATCTTCACTTCAAGCAAGCTCTCTATTCCTTGTCCTCGTCCCTGTCGGCCGGCCGCTCCGTGGAGAACGGATTCAGGGATGCCGTTCAGGACTTGCTGCTGCTGGATCCCGGAGGCAGCAGCGATCTGATCTTTGAACTCAAGGTCATTGTGTCCCGTTTGGAGTACGGCGAGCCTATCGAAGTGGCACTGCAGGATTTTGCACGAAGGGCGGGGATGGAGGATCTAACGAATTTTGCCGATGTCTTCTCGACTTGCAAACGCACAGGCGGCGATTTGGTCGAAGTCGTGCGCAGAACCTCATCCGTCATCGGGGAGAAGCTGGATATCCAGCAGGAGATATCCGTGATGATTGCACAGAAGCGGTTCGAATCCAAGGCGCTTCTTGCCGCGCCGTTCCTCCTGCTGCTGTTCATGAATATGACTTCCCCCGATTATATGGAGCCCATGTACAGCGGATCGGGGTTCATGATCTCTACTTTTGCACTGGCGGCTTTAGGAGGCTGTTTCTTATGGATCACCAAAATGATGAATATCAAGGTGTAAGGAGGTGAGGCGGGGATGCTGACATGGATGTCCGGCGCGCTGATGGTTCTGCTTGTGGGTGGTTGGGTGGTGCTGAATCAAACGTGCAGCGAACGATACCATCGTCTTGGCAGATTGTCCATGGATGGGCTCAGGCTGCAGCGGTTAGCGCCGCCTGTGTTGTTCCTGCTGGAACGGGGGAAGGTTCCGATGCGCTTCCCGATTGTATTCTACCGGATGCAGGGCTCCGTTCAGAAGATCCATGGTCTGCGGCACAGCGCGGAAATGACGTTGTTATTTATGGCCGAGGCCCTTGCGTATACATGGCTTATTTTGATCGGCGGCTGCTTGTGGTCGTTGCTGTCCGGGGAAGTAATCGGACTTCTGGCTGGATTCGGATTGGGGGCATTGCTGCCCGTCGCTTTGGTGAAGGACCTCCATAAAAAGGTTACGCTGCGTGAGCAGGATATCGTGATGGAGCTGCCGGAGCTTCTGAACAAAATTGTGCTGCTTGTCGGCGCCGGCGAGACGGTGCAGAGGGCGATCATTCATTGCGTGGAACGGAACGAGGACGCGAGCCATCCCCTGTATGCTGAGCTGAAGAGAATGGTGCTTGAATGGGAGGGAGGCCATCCGTTCCAGCAAGCCTTCGAGCAGTTCAATAAACGGTGCGGCGTTCAGGAAGTATCGATATTTACAACAACCGTCCTGCTTAATTTTCGGCGCGGCGGGAATGACTTTGTCCTGGCACTGCGGGATTTGTCCCGCGTGCTGTGGGAGAAGCGCAAGGCCATTGCAAGAACAAGGGGCGAGCAAGCCTCCTCGAAGCTGGTGCTGCCAATGGTGGTCATCTTCATGATCGTGATTGTTTTGCTCGGAGCGCCTGCATTTATGATGATGAACATGTAGAAGGGACCGGTGTACGAAATATGATGTTAAACATGGCGAAGAACGGGATGAAAGCTTTTTGGAAGGATGAGAAAGGGATCGGAACGCTTGAGATGATCCTGATCCTCGTCGTTATTTTGATTATCGCGCTTATATTTAAAGATCAGATTACGGCCTTGGTGAACAACTTGTTTAAAAACGTGAACAACAAGAGTAAAGAGTTCCTTGAATAATCGGCTCCATAGAAGATGGAAGGATGATACGGGGAGCTTCACGGTTGAAGCCTCCCTGGTTCTTCCCATCGTGCTGATGGTGACGGTTTTGCTTCTGTTTCTATGCTTGTATATTTATCAGCAGTCCATGCTGGTTCAGGCATCGGCCGCGGCTTCCGAAAGGACCGCGTATAGCTGGGACAACAGCCATAAGATCGCTACCTCGGGATCCGTGGAACAGGGACGCCATGATGCGTTATATTGGCGGTTAACCGACGATAACGTTGTCGGGACCTTATTCGGTTTGGAGGGGGGAGACAGTACGATGTCGATTGCACTGCCGCAAGGGGAGGTTGAGGGCGGAAAATTGCCCGAGCTTAAGATGTCCAAGGGCGGCACGGCCGTGCCTTCCAGCATGGCTGGAGAGATGCGTTACACGAATCAGCTGCTCGTACGAAAAGTAACGACGTCGTTAAACGAGCAGGTCTCTCTGACGCCAATCAGCCGAATGCTGGACGATGGCGGCCAGATCAAGGTCAACTCACAATCGATTGTGGTTGATCCCGTTGAATTTATCCGCACGGTGGATTTGATGCGATATTACGGATCGAAGTTTCAAGGCGGGAGAAACGGAACGGATAAGGCAGCCGCAGGAGAAGTTCTACAAAAGTTCGGAGGTTCGCGATAGTCATGACGAAGCATGGGAAAGCGCGGTCTAGTTGGAGAAGGAGAGAGGTGGGCCGATCGTCCGATGGATCTGTATCTGTTTTTTTGATTATCGCCCTGGCAGCCGTATTTATGTTTGTAGCCATATTCATTGATTTCTCGCGTATCGCGGCCATGAAGGTGCAAAGCGAGAGGCTGACAAGAGCAGCCGTACGCTCCGTGATGTCATCCTACGATCCGCAGCTGCAGAAGGAATACGGACTGTATGCCCATGGGGGCACCAGCGGGGATCTCATTATGGGCAATGTGCTGAATGACAGCTTGAACCCGGGAGACCGCAGCGATGCGTTCCGGTTAATGGCGATGGAACTCGATAGCTCGGGGCTTGAATTTCAGCGTCCATTGGGCACTTATGACATCTTCAACCGGCAGATCATCGAGGACATGAAGTATAAAGCGCCGATCGATTTCACTTTGGAATTAGTGGGCAAGTTCAAACCGTTATCGCAGTCCATGAAGGAAGCTTCCAATACGGTCGATGTGCTTAAGAAGCTGCGCAAGCTGTATGACAAGCGGGAAGAGGCGCTGGATGAGATGCTGGCAAAACAGCGCAAGGCGGGTGAGCATGCGATTCGTCTATCGAAGCTGGTTATGGATCCGCCTGGACAACCGATCAACGATACTTCGCTCGGGGGCAGCATCCAAACCGCTGCCGAAGGGGCATCGCAGTATGAGGATTATAAAGATAAACAACAGGAGGACGCGGACAGGCCCCCCAAAGAGAAACAGTATACGCTTCTGCTCATGGCTTACCGGAGCGGAATGTCTTCCATCGGCTCGCAGATATCGAGAGAGGCCGAACGGTTTCAGCGGGAGAATGACAAGCTCCTAGCGGACGCGCAGCAATTATGGGAGGAAGCCAGGAGTTTGAACGAGGAGATGAAGCAGGTCATCAAGGAATCCGAGAACCGTTCATCTAATGCGGGGTATGACCAAGTGACGAATGACGTAACGCCGGGGTCAGCCGATTCCTCCGGGTCAGAAGCGGAGATGATCCAATCCATTCGGAAGCAAGCGGACAAATTAATTCATGGCGATGACTTCTTAAACGGCTTTCGGCAAGAAATTGACAACCAGGAGCGTCGTTATCAACAGGTTGTCCGAGCTGTGGCCGCGCTACAGTCTTCATTGGGCGGGGAGGGGATGAAGGGAGCCGTGATCGAAGCTAGCCGCGAATTGCAGAATTACATTTCTAATTATGGGGTATCAGGCAGCGGAAATATCATGGATCGGCAGCAGGCGGCATTGGAGCAGTTTCGCACATCGGATAAGGAACGGAAAGCGATGGAGAAGCTGGCCAATCAGAAGCTGAAGCAGGCATCCAAAGCCATCGAGGCGATCAACGGGCTGAATGGGCAGAATCAAGCCATTATGGATGAGTTTCGTGAACTCCAGCAGTACTATGACGAAAGCCTTCAATTTAATGCGGAAGCAGACAGCATGAGTAAGGGAAAGCCGCTAGACGACGATCCGTATGATGCCGGCAAACAAGCAATGGATAATATGGACGGTATGTTTGGATTTATGGGGAACGTGCTTGGCGGTGTTAGGGATGAACTGTTTCAGAATGAGTACGCCGTTCATTATTATCAGCATTTCGATGTCGGGAACTTATCCGGAATCGTTGACGGGTCCAGCACGGGAGAGGAGATAGTGCGGGAGTTCGCTATCGGGAATCAGGAAGTGGAATATATTCTGTACGGATTCCACAACCCCGCCGGGAATATATCGGCGGCTTATGCAGAAATCTTCGCTTCCAGGCTCGCGATTCGAACGATGGAAGGATTCGTCGTCAACAGCAAATTAGGAAATCCGTTGGCGGTTTTGGCGGCAGCCATCCTGTATGGGATCGAGAAGGCTATCGAGGATATGATCCAGCTGTGTCAGAAGGGAAGCGTTCAGCTTTCCAAGTATGTACCCGTTGAGCTTACCTACAGGGATCATTTACGAATATTTTTGTTTATTCACAGCAATAACGAGAAGAAGTTATCACGCATGCTGGCGCTGATACGATTAAACACCGGCATCAATCCTGCGGAGCGATTTACTTACGCTTCAGGGGAAGTTAGGACGGCCATGCGTCTATGGTTTCTTCCGGGAGTGACGAAGTCGATCGGCGTTGCATTCGGAAGCGACGGGGATGAAGTTCAAGGAAGTCGGTACTTGGTCAAGCGCAAGGCGGATTTTTCCTATTAGGATTAGGGGTTACTTGAATGAAATGTTTATCGGTATTACGAAAGCCTTTGCGTAAGAGCAAAGCGTCGGCGGAGCAAGGAAGCATGGTCGTGGAAGCTGCGCTTGTGCTGCCGATGTTTATGTTTTTTGTCATTTTTCTCATATATATCGTGCAGATGACGTTAATATCGACGGCGCTCCAAAGCACCGTTTCCGATACCGTCAAAACCGTAGCGGCCCATATGTATCCTGTTTCTCTAGCCGTGCAGGCGAATGCAGGCGGTAACGGAACAAGCGAAGGCACGCCCAGCACGTCCCATTGGGAAATACCCAAATTATCGCTGTCCGATTGGGTTTCGAAATATAGCGACTCGCTTCCTTCTCCTGCTAAGGAGTGGATCACGGAAGCCGTCACTACAGGTGAGGAGCCTCTGCAGCAGCTTAAGAACCAAACCGTGGAAGCCGTACTCGACCCCGTGGTTAAGCCGATGATGAAGCCGTTCATGCCTGACCGCCTTCTGGATTATGACCGAATCCATGTGTCGAATGTTCACATACCCAATTTGAAGATCGGCACGAGTCCTTATTTTGGCATTGAGGTGAATTATGCCCTTCCAATCCGGGTTCCTTTCTTGAACAAACGCATCGTGCTGCAAGCGAAGGCCAAGGAGAGGCTGTGGATTGGAGACACCGGAGAAGGCGGAGACGATTCGGGGAACGGGGACGGCTCAGAGAACGGAGCCATTGAGCTGTTGGAGAAGCCGAATCCGGCCGTCGCAAGCAAGCAGGCTAAGGTGAAGGTGAAAGTAGAGCCAGGGGCCAGCGCTCAATTATCAGTCTATTATAAGAGCGGCCAGAGCACGGCTAAATATTTGGGTTGGAAGACCGCAGATAGTAACGGCTATATCGATTGGGAATGGAACGTGGGATTTAATACAACGCCGGGGACTTGGCTGTTTGTGGTTGAGACGGCCGACGGGCAGCGGATCGAGGTGCCGTTTACGGTGGTAGCGCGGTCGGATTCATGAGAGGTTTAAGAGCAAGTTATGAAATATAGGGTTCTAAAGTTATATCCACGAAAAGTTTTTTAAATAGATGAAACTCGTTGTGCATCCATAGTTAAAGTTCTATCCAGGCTATTCCTTTGAATAGTCGCGCAGGGGAGGTTGATGGGTGTGGCCGTTGCCTTTGGTATTTGTGCCGTTTATCTGATTGCGGCCTTTATTACAGACCTTCGTTCCATGAAGATACCAAATGCTCTAACCGTATCGGCAATGCTGTCCGGTCCGGTTTATCATGGCGCTCTAGACGGGTGGGAAGGCCTGCTCTTTTCTTTGAAGGGGCTTGGAGCAGGGTTTCTCATCTTATTGATCATGTATTTTATAGGGGCTGTAGGAGCGGGCGACGTTAAGCTGTTCGGTGGGATCGGCGCCTGGACCGGCTTGTGGTTTACCTTGCAGGGCATTATGTATTCTGTCCTTTTTGCCGGTGCCATCGGTTTACTCATTCTGCTCTGGCGGCGGGAGACGATGAAGCGAGTACGCCATGTCGTTGAGAGTATCGCCGGAGTTTTTGTAATGAAGAGCTGGTTGCCGTGGCGCAACAGCCAGGAGGAGCACTTGCGATTTCCCTTTATGATGGCTGTCCTTCCTGGCATGATCAGCACGTATCTAGTACTGCACATGTAGGAGGCGGCGCTAATGTTCGGATTAAAGGCGGATTTTATGCAAAACGGCGGAACGATCATGGTGCTGGATCGGAATGAAGGGATCCAGTCAGCAGAACTGAATCATGTGCAGCTGGGCATGATCCGTTCTTCGAGAATCCCGCATTTTTTGAAGCTGCATATGAAAGAAGTCGATTACAAAGTAACCTTGGAATATGATATCACCGGCAAAAAGATGCTGTCACAGGCATTGAAGAGCGAGCGCATGACGTTGACCGAGTACTATGGGCTGCTGCTGCAGATCGCTACCGCATTGGAGGATAGCAGGCTATATATGCTTCAACCCGAGAATTACATACTTCATGAGGATTTTCTGTTTGTTGAAGGTTCCCTGCATCTTGGCACATTATATTTAACTTATGTTCCCCTTGCCGTTAATGAGACAAGCAGTAACCGTCTCCCTGTAACGCTTAAGGAGCTTATGACAAGGCTTCTCTTATCGGTCTCGGAGCTGAAAGGAGGAGGGATACAAGCATTGATGTCCTTCTGCAGTGAACAGAGCTTCAATTTGCCGGGACTTAAGCGGCTTGTCATTGAACTGCTTGCAGGAGAAGATGGTGAAAGCGATCAAGCAGGAACGCAAGCGAAGATGGCAGTGCCTGCACATGTGAATGAAAGATTGCCCTATACCGATAATCCCTCAAACAGCAGCGTCTCCAGGCCTGCCTTCTCATTTGCAGAGCCGACTCACAGCCGGAGTGCAGCACCGCAGATGGATAATGACGGCAACACGGATAAACAGAGTTTAATTCGAAGCCTGACGGAACGTACCAACGAGATGTTTGGGAAGAGCGGCCAAAACGAAGAAAGTAATTCTCACGCCGGTCGCACCCCATCAGGTCTTCCTGCGTGGTCATCTGGCACAGATGATTCAAATCTTGATGAAGCGGAGCATGGCAAGTCTTCGCCTGTTCGGACTTATATTTTGCTAGGATGTTTGCTCGCCGCAGCGGGAGCTTGGAGAATGTTGTATATGAATCAACCGGGTCCGCTGATGCTGGGGCTATCGGTAGGGATTACGATCCTGCTTGCCGTGATCGCTTGGTTCGGCTACACGGGCAAACTCCGGCTGCTCTCACGGAGAGCGGAGGATTGGTCCGGTTCATTGCCCGTGTTTGAATCCACAGAGCTGAATCCGCAGGAGCATGCTAAGTGGAAGTCCGTCCCGCGTTTTGAGGCAGATCCCTTATCGGGTCTTCTTACGGGAAAACAGGCAGCGGACTCAGGGAAAGCAGCAGAAGCAGAGCTTGGTGAGGGGAAGGAGCATTGGAGATGGCAGGTTCCTAAATCACCATTTAACCTTGAGCGGGATCACCCTTCAGCGGGATCTACCGTACAGTCTTTGCGGGACCAGGCTTTTTCGCGTTCGCCTAACGCCGGGGAAGGAGATTCTTTTGGGGAAGAAGGGGATTATTATGCCAAGCTGTCCCAACGGACGGAGGTGCTTTCGTCCTCTGGTGGTGGGGGAGCTACCGTGCTGTTAAGTCCGGATACTGCCGCTCGTCCGGCCGGACAACTTTCAGCCAGGGACTATCTTGAGTTAAATGAACCGAATGCAGCCGTCCCGCAGCGGATTGAACTGCATCAGCCCCATTTCATCATCGGCAGGTCTCCCGATGTAGCCCAATTCGTCGCTCAGGGTGTGGGGACTTCACGGGCGCATGTGGAGCTTTCGCGCGAAAGCGGTGGATACGTCCTGAAGGATCTGGGTTCCAGAAACGGTACGATGTTGAAGGGAGAATCCATGGTGCCTTATAAAGAATACCCTCTGACGGAGGGGGATGCCTTTATTATTGCCGGATGGACGTTTACCCTGCGTAAGGGATAAGATTTTATAGTACATAAAGAACCCCGAGGTTGAAAGGCAGCGATTCCGCTTTAACATAACACCCGGGGTTTTTTGTTCTGTCTTTACGAAGTCTGAGTACAACATTTTTATAACGAGCTAGAATAGATCAGGTACTCCGTATCGCCAGTTGGGTCAAAATACCAGTTAGCGATCTTTTTTGAGTAATTATAAGATCCTCCGTATAAGGGCCAGCGTGTAACGTACACATTGTATTCCGGAACGAAGATATTATATTGTGCATCATATCCGCTTGGATAAGACGAACTCATAAAAAAAGTAATAATAAAGATATTGATGTTTTTGTAGCCATATTTTTTATGTACATGGTTGGCAATGTTTTTGGTAAGCTGATCCCCCGTTGAAGGTTTGCTGTCAAAGGTGTCGATAATGTTCTGCATCGTTTGTTCGTCCGAAATTTCTACGGCAATGGTGAGCGAATCCGAATCATCGGTTATGCCATAAGTTAAGTTGTTTAGGTGCAATTTTCCGAAAGAGAGGTTCGAGTATTTGGATTCCAACTCTTCTTGGATTTTTACCGCTTTCGTTTTTACCGGCGGGATCGGTGTTGGCTTAGGCACAAAGGGCTCTGTCCCTTTGTAACTGGTAATGTTGATGATGTTTCCATTTACGGCCAAGGTTGCTCCAGTGGCTTCGCTAATGAAGCGAAGCGGGACGAAAATGTTTCCGTTCAAGGATACCGGAGGAGATTCGAGCAGTATTCGCGAGCCGTTTACATAAGCGTTTTTGTTGCCAACGGTCATCACAAGGTTGATCCCTTTTTTAGTTCCTGTAATCTGCTGTTTGGAAGGATCCCATTTTACAGAGAGGCCCAAGCTTTTGAATATAGGAGCGAATTGTACTAGGGTCACCCCGTCTCGCAAAATAGGGGCCTGACGCAGCCCCACTTTAACGCCATCCACATTGACGATATTAGCAGGTGCTGCTCCTGCGGCAGGCACGATACATGTAAATAGTAAAACTATAATAATTGCTAACTTTAACTTCACGCCATTCTCTCCTCCTAGGACTATGGGTTAGATTTCTTATAACAATCTATTATACGTGATCCATGATTTATTTCCATGATTTTCTTGAAATCAACCAGTTGGATCATCTTATCTGGCTATGAGATGAATTTTTTTGTTTCAGGCCGTAACCAATCCCCATGGATAAAGGTTTATTACATAGGATTTAATTTCAAGGAGATGAAGGAGAATGATCGATGTGATAAAAAGGGGCTTATTATGGTTACCCTTGTTTTTGGTGTTATGGTTGCTGCTTCCCAGCCCCTCCCATGCCGCCTCTTCTTTCGTAAAAGCAAGTGTGGAGTATGGGCCATTCAAATCGCTCTTCACCTTGGAAGACCCGGTAATGATGAAGGATGGAAGAGTATTGCTTCCTCTTCGGGAGGTCGGCGATATTTTGGGTTTGAAGGTGCATTGGAATCAACGACAGCAAAGGGCGAGTCTGTATGGCGTAAATCTTGAAATGACGCTGCAGCCAGGATCCGATGTTGCTGACGTGAACAAGGAAAAGAAAAAACTCCAGACTTCTGCGGAAGTCATCAACGGAAAGCTGTACATTCCTCTTCGGTTTGTTGCCGAGGCCGTGAGTGAGGAAGTGAGGTGGAAATCCGATACGAAGACGTTATCTGTTGGCAGCAGTTACGCTATGGGAACAGATAAGGGCATTACATTTTGGCTTAACCGGAAGAATGGTGAATTCTATCAAGCCATCGGAAACAGGACACCGTCGCTCATTGGAAAATTGGATATCCTGGTAGAGGAGCTGAGACATCTCCAAGTGGAAAGACTGTCCGACAACAGTTCGTACGTGCGACTATATGAAGCAGTAGGGATGTCCGCATTAGGTAAGAGATCCGGCCAGGTTTTTGTGAAGGATGGACAGATCATAAAGGAATCGCACTTCGGATTCATGGGATATTATCCGGATACCAACACGTACAGCCTGTACGATCTGCAAGGAAAAGTATTGTTCACGGATGGCAAGCATGCAGAGTTTCTGAATCATCAAGGAGAAGTGGTGTCTTCATTCGATCTAGGGGAGCTTACCGGAAAAAAAGACGAGGTCTATATGATCGAATACGTTACGGATTCGTACATGATCTTGCGGGAATATGGTACGCAGCATCTGATACTCTATCATCGAATGCGTGAAATCACCGCGTATGTTCATGAGATACTACCGCTTCCTCTATCAGAGAAAAAGTTCCTCGAAGAAGTTGCCTTGGACAGAAATAATGAACCGGACCGCGAGCTTATCATTCGCTTCAATAAACAAGAGGAGAATACGCTTTTGTTCCTATATAAGAGTAAAACAACAAGCCAAGTTGATTTGTATCCCTTCAATTTAGCAGACTTAAAAAACGAATCCCCCTAATCCTTTGTACGAGGACTTGGGGGAAATGACCAAACGGCTTGTCCGTTCATTTAAGACAAGTACCGCCATTCCATATAATTACTTCATTACTTATTGATCAAATGCTGATAAGGCTTGTAGTCGATTTCCTTCTTCTGGAGGAAGTTCATCAGGAATTTGTAATCCCGCTTCGGCGTAGCCACGATGTAACCTTTGATGCAGTGATCCCGGGTTACTTCGGTTGCGCCGGATTCGACGGCGATTTTGCCGATTTCGGCTGCAATGGAGTGTTTGGCGATATCCCGGAACGGTCCCGGAACAGGCTGCACCAGCTCGTCCAGAAATGCTTTGGATTCATCCGTCCACAGCGGGCGGCTTCGCTCTACCCAGTAATTTTGCCAATCGAGCTTCGATTTGCCGTCGGCCTTGGGAAGCACTTTCAGAAACTTGCGGAACATGAAAAATCCGCCGATGCCCATCAGCCCGAGCATGACCCATCCCCAGAAGGCAATGGAGTTCATGAACCATGACGGCGGCGCACTGGACGACAAATAGCCCATGACGGCCCCTGTGCTCTTCATCTGTATATCACCTCAATGATTATTGTCACATGACACTTTCATGAGAATTATAACGCATTTCTAGATTTATTTCGATATACAAGCTAAAATAGGTGTAATTGTGTGTTAAAAAAGGGGGATGCAGCATGTTGAAAATTGGTTCCCACGTGTCGTTTTCGGACAAGGGATTGCTGACTGCGACGGCTGAAGCCACGTCATACGGCTCAAGCTCGTTCATGATATATACCGGCGCGCCGCAAAATACGCGCCGCAAGCCGATCGACTCCATGTTTATCGAAGAAGGCAAAGCCGCCATGAAGGAAAGCGGGATTGAAGAAATCGTGGTCCACGCGCCGTACATTATCAACCTCGGATCGTACAAGCCGAATACGTTTGAGCTGGCGGTGAGCTTTCTGCAGGAGGAGATTCGCCGCACGCATGCGGTCGGCGTGAAGAACATCGTTCTCCATCCCGGCGCATATACCGACAAGGATGCGGAATACGGCATCGACCGAATTGCGGAAGGTCTTAATGAAGTGCTAGGCGGTACGGATGAGACCGAAGTGAAGATTGCGCTTGAGACGATGGCCGGCAAAGGTACTGAAATGGGACGCAGCTTTGAAGAAATTGCTTCCATTATTGATAAGGTGAAGTACAACGACCGATTAGCCATTTGCCTGGACACCTGCCATATTCATGATGCGGGATATGATATCGTGAATGATCTGGACGGCGTGCTGGAGCAGTTCGACAAGCTGATCGGACTCGACCGTTTAACGGTCGTCCACGTGAACGACAGCAAGAACCCGCGCGGAGCGGGCAAAGACCGTCATACGCCGATTGGAACCGGATGGATCGGGTATGAAGCCATTCAGCGAGTGGTTCATCACGAGAAGCTCCAGGGCAGACCGTTCATTCTCGAAACGCCGTGGATCGGTAAAGATCCAAAAACCCAGCGTCCGATGTACGAGATCGAGATTGCGCTTCTGCGCGGGGATGTGGAGGGCCGTTTCGGTCCAGCTTTCACGCAGCAAGTGGAAGAGCTGGGTGCTTTCTTTGCCAAGGAAGGCATCGAGTCCCGTTCATTTGTACTGGATACCTGGACGCTGCTGAAGAATGATGCCAAAGCCAAAAAGGCCGATCCGCGCGAACCGATGGAGCGCCTGTACGATATGGTCATGGCGGCCGGCCTGCTGTCCGACCTGTCGGAGGAGCAGATCAATCAGCGCCTGATCGCTTGGTTGTCGGGTGTTTCCCTGACATCCTAAGCTTCATTAGAAATGGCATATTAGTAAGAAACTGAGGCATTCTCAAGAAAACGTCCGCATGCTGCGGATTGTTTTTCTTGAGAGGTGCCGTTCATGTTCATTGCAGATTTAAAAGGAGGATCACCGAGTCTCATGGAAATTCACATCAAGAAGGATCTGCCGTCTGCGGCAGGTCAGTACCCTAATCGTGCCCGCATGCTGATCTCCTGTCCGGATGGACCGGGAATCGTGGCAGCAGTATCCCAGTTCCTGTATCAGCATGGCGCGAATATCGTTCAGTCTGACCAATATACGATGGACCCGGCCGGCGGCATGTTTTTTATGCGGGTTGAGTTCGACCTGGAGGACTTGAACACGAAGCTTCCCCAGCTGGAGGAATCCTTCCGGGAAGTAGCCGATCAATTCCGCATGGAATGGAATATCTACCATGCCGCCCGCAAGAAACGCCTGGCGATTTTTGTTTCGAAAGAGGATCATTGCCTTGTAGAGTTGTTGTGGCAATGGCAGGCTGGCGACCTGGATGCGGATATCGCATTGGTGGTCAGCAACCATCTGGATATGAAGGAATACGTGGAATCCTTCGGTATCCCGTATCACCACATTCCGGTTACGGCGGATACGAAGCCTCAAGCGGAGCAGCGTCAGTTGGAAGTGATCGGCGATGATATCGACGTGATCATCCTTGCGCGTTACATGCAGATTATTTCGCCAACCTTTATCGATCATTACCGGAACCGGATTATCAATATCCACCATTCCTTCCTCCCGGCCTTCGTCGGCGGCAAGCCTTATGCGCAAGCATATAACCGCGGCGTCAAGATTATCGGGGCAACCGCCCACTATGTAACGGAAGAGCTCGATGGCGGACCGATTATCGAGCAGGACGTGCAGCGCGTAAGCCACCGTGACGACGTCAATGAGCTGAAGCGCATCGGACGTACCATCGAACGCGTGGTGCTGGCAAGAGCCGTCAAATGGCATGTCGAGGATCGGATTCTGGTCCATAACAATAAAACGGTTGTATTCAGCTAGTCCCGGTCATTCCGACGATTCATCATAGAGAGTATAATGGAGCAGCCTGACACTTTAACGCTGCAATGGATTACCCCTTGATCCCGCTCCTCTTCTTGGAGCGGGATTTTATTTTATATTTGACTTAAGTAATAACACGAATTTCTTGCCAAAAGCTGAAAAAATGGTTCCTTGGAGCTTTTTATGGAAGTATACGTCAAACTTTTTATAAATTCGACTCGTCAATATAGTTGAGCTTGTGAAGAGAGTCTTTACATACATCTTCTAAAACCTATGCATCTTTTGTCTTTGAACAGCAATTTATATGCGGAGAGGGGAATCATCAGTTGTCGTTTTATACAAAGAAAACGTGGATGCTGCTGCCGATGGTGGCTCTGCTGATTGTGGCAACGTTATCTCTGTCGATTCCGGCAGGAAACGTCTACGCCGACGGAGCGAAGATTGGTATTCAATCCGAAATGGGCTACCAAGGCAAAATCAAACATGAGAAATGGAACCCGCTCAAACTCACCCTAACGAGCGACCGGGATATATCCGGCGATGTGGTCGTGCAGATTCAGAACTACAACGGCTTCGGGTATCAGACTTCTTATGTTCAGCAGGTGGACCTGCCGAAGGATACGCCGAAGGAAGTCGTGATCGGCATTCCGGGAGCCGTACTGAATAAAGACAATAACCAAATCCTTTTCTATGAAGGTTCTTATACGAAGGGGAAGCAGGTACCGTTTGCCACAGGCAAAAATTACGTGCAGGCTTCTCCGTATCAAGGCGCGCTCATGGCCGTCTTGTCCGATGATCCGGACACGATGAATTTCATGAACGTCCTGAACGGCAAAGGCAGCAGCGTGAACGTGTTCCCGCTTAAGGACGCAAGCATTCCTACGGATGCGATGCTGCTGAACGGGCTGGACGTCATCGTAATGAACAATTATGCATCCGATACGCTGTCTGAGCTTCAACAAAAGGCGATTACGGATTGGGTCAATGGCGGCGGCACCCTGGTTCTGGCCGGGGGCGCGGGGTATGCCAAAACGGCGGCGCCGTTTGCCGACATATCGCCGGTCGCTGCGAATGGCACCGCGACCGTGAATTCGCTGGATGAACTGGAGAAGCTTGGCGGGAAACCGCTGAAACTGGATGGGCCATTTACCATTTCTACGGCGAAAGCGGTGGAAGGCGCTCAAATCGGGATTGCCGCGGACGGACAACCTTTGTTTGCCTCGAAGGCTTACGGCCAGGGTAGCGTTCAATATGCCGCTTACGATCTGGCGATGGAGCCGGTAAGCTCTTGGGCAGGCCATCCGGACGCGTGGGCATCGGTACTGCGCAATAACCTGCCGATGATGAATTCGCAGAATGGCATGTATTACAATTCGCTCATGGACAATTTGAATTATGTTCTGGAGTATTTCCCGTCGCTGAAGATGCCTTCCTTCACGCTGCTGCTGTGGATGCTCATTATTTATGCGGTCGTCGTCGCACCGCTGCTCTACTATATATTGAAGAAGGCGGACAAGCGGGAATGGGCGTGGTTCTTGATTCCGATCATTGCCGTCATCGCGAGCGCTTCCGTCTATGCGGTCGGCTCGTCGGACAAGACGCGCGAGCTCGCGCATACCATCAATCTGATTGAACTAAATGGCCAGGGAGATGCGGTGAAATCGACCGCTTCTGCATTCTTCACGCCTCGAAGCGGGAACTATGCCTTGGAGTTTGGGGAGAATACGTATTTGAAAACGGGGCAGTCCCGGAACACGTTTGGAGGAACCGCCGAGAACAAAAGTTTTGTCCGGGTAGGTCAGGAGTCCACGACGCTGGAGCTTCGGGACATGTCCCAATGGTCGTTGGCCAAGGTATGGGTGGACCATCAGGGTACGGAGGAGATGGGACGTCTTGCCATGGATTTAAAGCTGGATGCCAAAGGGGGATTAAACGGTAAGATCACCAATGACACCATTAACGATTTAACCGAGGTGGTGCTGGTTGTCGGAGGCAGTGCCTATAAGCTGGGAGATATCAAGAAGGGCGAGGCGGCTGCCATTCCTCAGGACCCGAAACAAATCATCAAATTTACGGGCGGTGACTTGTCCGGGATGCTGTACCCATACTCGCAGAATGATCCGAAACAGCGGGAACGCGACATTTTGTCCAACTACGGATACTCGAAGGGAATGGTCAACAAGGATGCTTACATTCTGGGATGGAGCAAAGACCATTTGACGAATTATACGCTGAAAGGCGCCGAGGTGGACAGCGATCAGCTCAATTTCTGGATACAGCCGGTGGAAATGGATTGGGGACTGAACGGGGAAATCAACATTCCTTACGGCTTCCTGTCTCCGGAGATATCGCAGGTGAATTCGCCGATGTTCGGGGTTTATCCGCACGGGGTTGAAATGGGACAAGGCAATCTGATCGCTGAATTCCCGCTCATATCCGAAGGCCAAGTGAAGTATTCCGAATTGTCCATCAAAGGCACCAAATTCAACAACAACGTCACGATGGAGATCTGGAACTCGAAGAAGAGCGAATGGGAGCCTGTTACAGACGCGAACAATGTGCATACCATTAACCAGAATCCGGAGCAGTATATTGTGGGGAATCGCATCCGATTCATGATCACCGCCAAGGATCAGACCAACTTTATGATGCCGGAGCTGTCTGTGAAAGGAGAGGCCACTCAATGATCGAGATTAGAAATCTGAGCAAAAGATACGGAGCGTTCCATGCGCTGAAAGATATCAGTCTTCATATCGAAAAAGGGACGGTATTCGGATTTGTCGGTCCTAACGGAGCAGGCAAATCCACGACGATGTCCATATTGGCTACCCTGATGCTTCCTACCTCGGGCGTTGCCAAAGTCGGAGGCTATGACGTGACCCAGCATCCCAAAGAGGTCCGCAAGCGGATCGGTTATATGCCCGATTTCTTCGGCGTGTACGATCAGCTGAAGTCTACAGAATATCTGCATTTCTACGGGGCGAGTTACGGCATCCCGCGCGCCGAGCGGGAGCAGCTTATTCCGCAACTGCTGGAGCTCGTCAACCTGAGCGACAAGGCGGATACGTACGTTGACAGTCTCTCGCGGGGGATGAAGCAGCGTTTATGCCTGGCCCGGTGCCTGGTGCATGACCCGGAGGTATTGATCCTGGATGAGCCGGCCTCGGGGCTGGATCCGCGGGCGCGGATCGAGATGCGCGAAATATTGAAGGAACTGAAGCTCATGGGCAAGACCATCATCATTTCATCGCATATTTTGCCTGAGCTGGCCGAGATGGTGGATGAGATCGGGGTAATCGAGCACGGCGAGATGGTTGCCCAAGGCAAGGTGGCCGATATTCAGAGCCGTCTTCGCGTGAAAAAAGTCATTCATATCCGCACGCTGGAGCGCGAAGAGGAGCTGGCCGAGAAACTGCGGGACGAACCGTTTGTCACGTCGGTATTAACGGACAACACCGGCGTCCATGTTCACTACGGCGGGGATGATGCGCAGCAAAGCGCGCTGCTTCGGCAGGTGGTCTCCTGGGAAATTCCGATTGTCTCGTTTCAGGAAGCGCAGAGCAATCTGGAGGATGTATTCCTCGAAATTACCAAAGGAGGGCCCCGCGAATGAATTGGAGCAGAAAGCTGATTAATCCGGTCATCGACAAGGAATTCCGGCTGCGGATGCGTTCTACGCGTTCCATGCTGTCGGTGTTGTTTTATGTATTGGCGCTAGGCGCCATAGCCATGGGCTTCATTTATCTCTTCTTATATTTGGGACAGCAGGGGCCTCAGCGATTCGATCCGCAGATGAGCCAGATGATGTTCTATGTCCTGAGTTTTGCCCAGCTTGTCCTTATCGCGTTCATGGCCCCTGCCCTTACGGCGGGAGTTATCAGCAGCGAGCGGGAGAAGCAAACGCTGAGCATGCTGCTGACGACGCAGCAGAGCTCGGCTACGATCGTGCTGAGCAAGCTGGTATCGGCACTCAGCTTCATGACGCTGATCGTGCTGGCTACCCTGCCGGTCTACAGCATTGTGTTCCTGTACGGCGGGATTTCGCCGAAGCAGCTCGTTTCCGTGTTTGCCTTTTATTTATTCGTGATGCTGCTGCTCGGTTCGCTCGGCGTGATGTTTTCCACATTATTCAAAAGAACCATCGTCGCGATTATCGTCACTTATGGGGCCGGACTGATCATATTCCTTGTTACAGGTCTGCTGTACCTGTTCTTAATGGGTATCGAACAGCGGAATATGTATCAAAGCGGGCAGCCGATCGTACCGGGCACCTATTCTTGGGTCGGTTATGTGCTGGGCCTGAACCCGGCCGGGGCGATGATGAGTTTGTTCAACCCGTCTTTTTCAGGGGACGCGTTCTTGCTGCGCGGCGGAAGCCTGAACAGCAAAGCTCCGATCGAATTGTGGCTGGAATTTTTCATCGTGTATTCGGTGGTGATCGTTCTTGCCCTGTGGGTTGCCGTACGGAATATCCGTCCTGTCGCAAGGCGCAAACGCAAGGATAAGAACGAAACCCAGCTGCCGCAGGAGCCGGAAACGGCCGGGAACGAAGCGTAACATCATGCAAGGAGTACGGTAAGGAGGGAGAGCAATGGACAACATCATGCGTTTTATCGAAGCCGCAAGACGGCGGCTGCAGCGGTTCCGCGTCATCACGTATGCGTTATACGGGCTTATGGCAGGGTTGGCCGTGCTGCTGCTGCTCCTGGTGCTTGGGAGATTCGTGCCTATAGCCTGGCTTCCCGTCGCATCCGTGGCCGTTCCCGTGGGGGCGGGCTTCATAGGCTTGTTATGGGGTTGGCTGCATCGGGTGCCGATCGAAGAAGCGGCTTCAGCGATGGACCATGTTCCGGACGGAGCGGAGCGAAGCGATATGATGGTGACGGCGCTGTCGTTCAAGGAGGAAGAATCGTTGGCCGCCAAATGGCAGCGCGAGCAGGCGGAGCGTTACGGTGCGCGTTTTGCGGAACGGCTGCCGGAGCGTCTGCCTTCCCCTAGCCGAAAAAAACAGCTTCTGATCTGCGGTGCCTCGCTTGCTGCCGTACTCATCCTGGTGTTCGTTCCGAACCCGATGGATAAGAAGGTGGAGGCTGCCAAAGAGGCGCAGAGCTGGATGAAGGAGCAGGCAGCCAAAACCAAACAGCTGGCGGAGGAGCTCCAGAAGGAAACGCTGGATCCTGCCGATCGAAAAAAGCTTCAGGAAAAGCTGGATGAACTGAAAAAAGCGCTGGAGCAGGAGAAGCATCCCGAGCAAGCGCTGGAGAAGCTGGAAGAAGCCATGAAAGAGCTGGAGAAACTGGCGAAACAGCAGGAGGAAAAAGCAAAGGCGCTGTCGGAGCTGGCTAAGCAAATGCAGCAGGAGAAGGCGCTGTCCCAGGTGGGGAAAAAGCTTGCCGAGGGCATGGCCGATGAACTGAAGCAGGAAATGAAGAAACTCACCGAGCAGGTGAAGAAGATGTCCCAGGAAGAGAAGAACGAGCTGTCCGATGCTTTGAAAAAGCTGGCTGAGGAAGCTGCCAAGCAGATGGAAGACGGCAAGCTGGAGCAGGAGCTCCAGAATGCGGCCGATGCGCTGAAGGAGGGCAAGCTGCCGAAGGAGCTGGAAGAAGCGCTCCAGCAGCTGGCCGAGGAGCTGGCGAAAGCAGCGCAAGCCAAAGCCGCGTCGGACAGCCAGTCGCAGTCCGCGTCCTCGCTGGCGTCCTCCCTTGCTTCGCAAGGATTGAGCTTGGCCGATCAGATGGCGGCTGCAGGGATGTCGGTATCCGATGCCTGGAGTAACGGCGGCAGTGCCGAGGCGTTGGCTCAGGCCGGCTCCGGTGCAGGCTCGGGCGAACAAGGAGAGGGCTCGGAGGGAGCCCCAGGTGAAGGCGGCTCCGGTATAGGCCAAGGTCAAGGCCAAGGTCAAGGCTCCGGCACAGGCAGCGGCTCCGGATCGGGAAGCGGTTCGGGCTCAGGAGCAGGTTCCGGCTCGGGCGGCAGCGGCGGATCGGGAAGCGGCACAGGCAGCGGAGCCGGTCTTGGCTCAGGCGGCCGTGAGCTCGTCACCATCCCTAGGGATTATAAGGGCAGCGGCAATGTGCAGAACGATTCCGGCGAGATCAAAGGCAGCGGCGGAGATATACAGAAGGGCGGCGTATCGCCGACGGTTCCCGGCATGTCCAGGCCTTATGAGGAAGTGTACCGCGATTATGAAACCGAAGCGCGCAAAACGTTAGACCGCAATCAGCTGCCGGACCAGATGCAAGGGTTGGTTGAGGAATATTTCATACAGATCAATCCGAACCCGTAAGGGATCGAAGAGCCGAGCACCGAAGCTAGAATGAGAACTTGAACTTTACCAAGAAGATGGAGGTTTCGTCCATGTCGGATATTGCAGTGAGACCACAGGAATGGATGGAGAAAATATCAGGCCTGCGCGAACATATCGGCAAGGTGATTGTCGGACAGCAGGATGTTGTGGAGCAGATGCTTTGGTGTATCTTTGCGGGGGGCCATGCCCTCCTGGAAGGGATTCCGGGTCTCGGCAAAACGATGCTCGTCCGCACCGTGTCGGAGGCGTTGGACCTGTCCTTTTCCCGCATACAGTTTACGCCGGATTTGATGCCGAGCGATATAACGGGCACCAATATCCTGTCGTTCGGGCAGCATGGAGACACCGGGATGACCTTTCAAAAGGGTCCGCTGTTCAGCAGCATCGTGCTGGCCGATGAGATTAACCGGGCCACGCCCAAAACCCAGAGCGCCTTGCTGGAGGCGATGCAGGAGAAGACCGTCACCGTGGGGGGCGTAACCCATCAGCTGCCAAAGCCTTTCTTCGTTCTGGCCACGCAAAATCCCTTGGAGAACGAGGGGACGTATCCATTGCCGGAGGCCCAGCTTGACCGCTTTCTATTGAAGATCGAAGTATCTTATCCCACCGCGGACGAATTGAAGGAAATCGTGAAGCGGACGACGTCCTCACACGAATTCCAGGTGGAACGGCAAATGACCGGGGACGAGCTGCTGGAAATCCAGCGCGGGGCGAAGGAAGTGCTGGTCGCCGAAGAGATTCTGGATTATGCGGTTCGTCTGCTGATGATGACGCATCCGGAGGAGGCGGCCGCACCGGAGGCTGTCCGTAAATACGTCCAGTTCGGTTCCGGACCGCGCGGCATTCAGTCCATCATCTCGGTAAGCAAAGTCCGGGCCTTGTGCAGCGGGCGGATGCATGTATCCACGGGCGATATTCGCGCCGTGGCTTTATCAGCGCTGCGCCACCGCTTGTTCCTGAATTTCGAGGGGCAGGCGCTCGGCATTACCACGGACCATGTCATTCGGGAGGTTCTGCAAGCGCTGGAGGCATCCGCGTGAGCGGGGGCGCGCACCTGCTTCCTCCGGAATGGCTCCCCCGTCTGGAGCGCTTGAGCCTGGATGCCAAACGACGGGTCGCCGGAACGCTGCAGGGAAAGAGGCGATCCCGCCGGCTCGGCTCGTCCCTCGAATTCGCCGATTACCGCGTGTATTCGCCCGGGGATGATGTCCGCAGGTTTGATTGGGGCGTCTATTCCCGTACGGGAAAAGCCTTCGTTCGTCAATTCATGGACGAGCAGGAGCTGACCGTGAGCCTGTTCGTGGATTGCTCCGCATCGATGGGGGCCGTCATGTCATCGCCTACGGAACCAAGCGCCGCCGATCCGGCGGGAACGAAGGGCAGCCCTAAATGGCTGCTAGCGCGTCAACTCGCCGCAAGCATCGGCTACATGGCGTTGTCGTCTTACGACAGGCTGCAGGTTGCCTGTTACAGCCGTTCGATTAACGCCCGTCTTCCGATCATGAGAGGAAAGGGCTCGGCCCATCGCCTGTTTTCGTTCCTGCAAGGGGCAGAAACGGGAGGCGAGGGCAGCTTGGGCGCAGCGCTTGCGGTTCCTGGCGCACTGCCCCGGCAGCCGGGAATGACCTGGGTGTTCTCCGATTTTTGGCTGGAGGGCGGAGAGGAGGAATTGTTCAGGTCGCTTTCCCTTTTGTCCGGTACCGGACAGGAAGTGGTGCTGGTGCATGTATTGTCGCGGGAGGAGCTGGAGCCTAAATTATCCGGCGATCTGCGGCTGGTGGACAGCGAAACGATGAGCGGCAAGGAAGTGGCGCTGACGGGCAAAGTGCTGGATGCTTACAAGGAGGAGCTGGAGCGATACCGGACGATGCTGTCCCGCGTATGCGCGGAACGGGGCATGTCTTACGTGCTCATTCCGGCGGATATGCCGCTTACGGACGCGATGTTCGGGGTGCTTGCGGGAGCTGGTCTGGTTACTGGATAGAGCGGGACTCCTGTAGAGGCGCTGTCCATGCATTTGCCGGATTCTTTGTGCTTTCGGAAGTTTGTCGACAGGATAACACAGATGGTACACAAGCGACTGCTTAACAGGCTTCACCAGGACCTGTCTGCGATCTCAAGAAACGAACAAGCTGAAAACTGGTTCGGAAAATAGGAAGAGATGGATAGGCCTTCATCCGATGCTCGGGGAAAGTACAGGCATGTCTCGTTAGTCAGGGTCCATGGGAGTAAGGAGGGGACACGTTGGGGATTCAATCTTGGCTGAGTCTATGGTTCGGTTTAACGCTGCCGGCCATCGTGCTCATGTATATGTTCAAGCGGAAATATGTGGATACAACCGTTCCCAGCCACTTGCTGTGGGAGCGGGTGCTCCGGAACCTGGAGGCCAACAGGCCGTGGCAGAAGCTGCAGAACCGGCTTCTGCTGTGGCTCCAGCTGCTTGCTGCGGCATTGATGGTCTTCGCACTGATGCAGCCCTTTATGCAGGTGTCCGGCGGAGGCAGCGCCCATGTGGTCATCGTTGCCGATACCTCGGGCAGCATGAGCGCGCAGATGCAGCCGTCCGCTGAAGGCGGAGCCGCAACCAGGCTGGAGCTGATGCAGCAACGAATTAAGGAATATGTGAAGGACCGAGGGAGACGGAGCGAGATCACCCTGCTGTCCGTAGGAGCAAGTCCCATGACGCTTGTATCCCATGAAAGCGACCGTGCCGCCATCGATAAGGCCGTGGATGGTTTACGTCCCTATTACGGACAGGCGTCCTACAGGGAAACCTTATCGCTCGCTTCGGCGCTGACGCGGGAAGAGCATGATGCAGAGGTCGTTATTTTTACGGACAGCTACTGGAAGCCGGACACGGCCCCCATAGCGTTTCAGGTTCCGGTTTCCGTTGAGAAGGTGCAGGGCGAGCTCCCGCATAACGTGTCCATTGATCAATTCGGCATTTCACCTAGAGATAATGCGGATTCATCTTATGCGGCGGTCGCCGTCCTCAGCACGAATGCCGAGGCATCCGTATCGGCCGAAGTAAATCTTTACGGAGATGAACAGCTGCTGACCAGCAGGATGCTTGAATTGGAGCCGGGGAAGAGATTAACCGAATCCTTTACCGATCTGCCGTTTGCTGAAGTGTACCGACTTGAGTTATCTCAGGATGACGGGTATACGGCAGACAATCATTCCTTTGCGTTCGGTTTGGGTCACGGATCTTCGCGCGTCCTGCTGCTGACTTCAGGCAATCTGTTCTTGGAGAAGGCGCTTCAGCTGAGCGGTGCCGAAGTCACCCGGGTAGCTTTGGACGAATCCAAAGCTAAGACCGCCGAGAACAACGGCAGTGCGGATAAGGAGGCGGGTAAGGGCAGGGCAGCTGCGGATGTGCCGCCCGTGCCCGAAGGCGAATTTGATCTGTTTGTCGTCGACGGGAATTTGCCGGAGGGATTCCGGCAAGGGAAGTGGGCGGGTCTGATGGCCAAGACTCCGTTATGGACGATTGGCGGAGAAGGTGACAAAGTCGGCAACCAAGGAGGACGCGCCGTGCTTGCCAAGCATCCGGTGACTGCCTATGTCACCTTGTCCGGGGTCTATTTCGGTACGCTGGTGGATCAGGCCCCTGCTTGGGGGGAACCCGTCATCAAGCTGGGGGATCAACCGATCGTCTATGCGGGAAGCGAAAACGGGCGGCCTCGATTATCCTTCAATTTCCTGCTTCAGGATAGCGACCTTCCGTTATCGCCGGAATTTCCGGTCATGGTCAGCAATGCGCTGGAGTGGATGACCTCAGGCAAGGGAAGCGGGCTTGGCCGATATATGGCCGGCGCGCAAGCGGATATTCCGATTGCAGCGGATACGGTAGCGGCCAAATGGATCCCCAAGAGCGGTCTTGCTCTGGCTGACGGCCTCCCTGCTGCGGATGTCCTGAGGAATGAGCAAGGGATATCGCCGGTACAGCTCGTGCCGGAATATCCGGGGCTGTACGCTTTTGAACAGCAGAATGAAGCGGGTGAGAAGCTTAGGTTTTGGCTTGCTGTAACTGCAGACCCGTACGAGGCGGATTGGAGCAACGATCAAGGCCCGGCGGTAAGTCAAGCGGCAACGAACGCGGGTGAGTCTGAAGCGGGAGCTGATTCCGGCACATCCGGGAGTAACGAAACGACGAACCGTGCCGGCTCGTTAATGCCATGGCTGGCCGCTTTGGCACTGGCTGTGATCGCAGCGGAATGGGGGGTGTACCAGCGTGGGCGTTCAATTTAGCCAACCATGGTTGTTGCTGCTGCTGATTCCGGCAGGTTTATTTCTCTACTATGCCTACAAATCGGATTTCCGATTAAGCGGTTTTCGCAAAAAACTGGCCTTATTCTTTAGAACCTGCGTCATTCTATTATTAATCCTTATGATTTCGGGTTTGCATGGCTTTACCGTTCTCAGGGATAAACAGGTCGTGTATCTGGCTGACCGTTCCGACAGCATGGGGGATTCGGCCCGGATCACGAGCTGGATCAACGATTCCCTTGCGGCAAAAGGCGAGAAGGATGGCACCGCCGTTGTTTCTACGGGTCTTGAAGGCGCCGTGGAACGGCGTCTATCCCCTGCGGAGCATGCGGGCGCTTCCTTGAACGCGCTCCTGGAGCAGCGGTTTACCGGGCTGGAATCCGGTCTTCAGCTGGCCGGCAGCCTGTTCGAGGGCAGGAGCGATTCCCGAATCGTGTTGATCTCCGACGGGGAGGAGAATGTGGGCAGCATGGCGGCGGCGGGAAGGCTGCTGAAGGATCGGGGGATAGCCGTTGACGTGCTTCCGACTCCGAAGCAGGCCGTCCAGGATGCTGCCGTGGAGGAGCTGAAGGTTCCGGACAAGCTGTATCAGGCGGAGTCGTTCTATGTGGAGGTCATGGTTCGCAGCACGTTCAAGACCTCCGGCGAACTGCGCATTTACGAGGATAGCCGCGAGATCGGCCGGGAACGCGTGGATGTAACACCAGGCGAGAACCGGTACGCCGTGAAGGGCCTGGCCAAGAACCCGGGACTCCACCGTTACCGTGCCGAAATCTTCATGGACGGAGATGAAGCCTCGGCCAATAATGCAGCGTTCGATTTCACCCGGGTGGAAGGTCCGCCGAACGTGCTGATCGTGGAAGGAACCCCTGGAACGTCGGGGAATATCACGGCAGCCCTTCAGTCCGGCATGATCGGCACCGAGGTGATTCCGCCGGAGCTGCTCCCGCTGGAAGCGGCCAAGTATGCCGTGTACGACAGCATTATCTTTAATAACGTTTCGGGCAGTGACGTCGGCGGCAAGCAGATGGAGCTGATCGAGCAGGCGGTCCGAAGCTTCGGCATCGGGTTTATGATGGCGGGCGGCGAGGACAGCTTCGGGATGGGAGGATATTTTAAAACCCCGATCGAAAAGGCGCTGCCGGTCTCGATGGAGCTGGAAGGCAAGCGGGAGATTCCATCGCTTGGCCTCATACTGGTCATCGACCGTTCGGGCAGCATGGACGGCAACAAGATCGAATTGGCCAAAGAATCGGCCATGCGCACGGTGGAGCTGATGAGAGCCAAGGACACGGTCGGCGTCGTCGCCTTTGACGATCAGCCGTGGTGGGTCGTACCGCCGCAGAAGCTCGGTGATAAGGAAGAGGTGCTAAGCAGCATCCAGTCGATTCCGAGTGCCGGAGGGACCAACATCTATCCTGCCGTTTCCTCGGCGCTGGAGGAAATGCTGAAGATTGACGCCCAGCGCAGGCATATCATTCTCATGACCGACGGTCAGTCCGCGATGAATTCCGGATATCAGGATCTGACCGATACGATGGTGGAGAACAAAATCACGATGTCTTCCGTGGCGGTCGGGATGGATGCGGACACCAACCTGCTTCAATCCTTGGCGGATGCGGCCAAGGGCCGTTATTATTTCGTTGAGGATGAAACCACGCTGCCGGCCGTATTCAGCCGGGAGGCCGTGATGCTGGCCAAATCCTATATCGTGGATAAACCCTTTGTCCCGGCCGTTCAGAACCCGGGCGATTGGGCGAGTTTGTTCCAGCAGGGCGTTCCGGGGCTCTATGGTTATGTCGCGGCAACGCCGAAGTCTTCCGCCCAGACGGTTCTGTCCAGTCCGGAGCCGGACCCGATCCTGTCGCGATGGCAGTACGGATCCGGCCGGACGGTGGCATGGACGAGCGATTTAAGCGGAAAGTGGTCCAAGGAGTGGGTGTCGTGGTCCGGGTTCGCCGATACGTTGACCGAAATCGTGAAGTGGACGTTCCCGCAGTTTACGTCGTCGCCCTATGAAGTCACTACCGAGACGGCCGGCAACCAGGTGAAGCTGCAGGTCATCGCCAATGGGGAGAATCCGCCGGAAAAACTGAATGCGGTGATCGGGGATGACGAGGCCGGCGAGCAGACGGTGGAGCTCATTCAGGAGGCGCCGGGCCGTTATACCGGACTCGTCAACGTCTCCAAGCCGGGAGCCTTCCTCATGTCCCTTGAGGACGCGAGCGGGGAAGAGCCGCTGCAAGCTGCGCCGGGCACCGGCTTCGTGGTGCCGTATTCGCCGGAATACCGGCTATCTTCCGGCAGCGGCGAGGAAGCGATGAAACGGCTGGCCGAAGCGACCGGGGGCCGCGTGTTATCCTGGGATGACCCGGCCGAAGTGTTCGACCGGGAGGCGACCTCGCGGATGCAGCTCCATGATTGGAGCTACCCGCTGCTGGCGGCGGCCCTGCTGCTGTGGGTCGCCGACATCGCCGTGCGGCGCCTGGCTCTGCCATGGGGCGCTATCGGCGCACGGATGGCCGCCCTGCTCCGCAGGCGGCCGGCCCCTGCCGGCGAGGCCGCGCCTGACGCCGGCCTCGAGCGGCTGGCGGCGCGCAAAGCCCGCGCCGCCCAGTTCTACGGCGGCAGCTCCGCGAAGCCGCCGCCGAAGGCCCCGCCCGCGCGCGAGCGCAGCGGCGCGGGCCACGGTGCCGGGGGCGGAAGCCCTGCCCCGGCACCCGGCGCAGCTCCGGCAGGGGGCCGCAAGGCCCCGCCGGAGGCGCGCGAGTCGCAGCGGGCGAATGCCCCGCTGCGGGAGGAGCGGCCGGCGCAGGCGAAGCCGGCCGCAAGCCAGGGCGCGCGCAAGGGAAGCGCGCCCACGCCGCCACC
This sequence comes from Paenibacillus sp. Y412MC10, assembly GCF_000024685.1. Taxonomy (NCBI): domain Bacteria; kingdom Bacillati; phylum Bacillota; class Bacilli; order Caryophanales; family Paenibacillaceae; genus Paenibacillus; species Paenibacillus sp. Y412MC10. The sequence continues at coordinate 5,886,685 of NC_013406.1, read as the reverse complement.
CCCGCCGCCGAAGGCGCAGGGGGACGGCAGCGGCCTGCCCGGGGAGACCGGGCCGGCTCCGGAAGGAGGCTCCTCCATGGATCGCCTCCTCAAAGCCAAAAAACGCGGCACGCGTTGATGTGCCCCTCAAGCTTCGGTCCGGCTGTCGATGTGCAGCTTAGGCCGAAGCTTTTTCTTTGCCCAAATGCAGTAACTTTTTCCATGCGGCCGATGTCCTCAAAATCGTTTAACGGATGTCGAATCCGGTTATAACCGGACTAATAAGGGAAATAATGCAAGAGGGATGTCGGCAGCCCTGACGACTTTTACACAACATTGACAATTACGTTATGGAAATGAAAGACGTGTGGTGATACAATAAGAGTCAAAATGATATTCTCAACATTCCTAACTGCTCTGATACCAAGCGAATCGGGGCTGGAGGGACGTAAGAAGCCTTCATTTTCGAAGCTTACTATGGAAAAGATTTGAGGAGGACGAATCATGACAACTGAACATAACCAAACGATCGACAACCTGTCCATCGCAACGATCCGGACATTGGCGATCGACGCGATCGAAAAAGCCAACTCCGGTCATCCGGGCATGCCGATGGGATCCGCGCCTATGGGCTACCAGCTGTTCGCGAAGACGATGAATCATAACCCGGACCAGCCGGCGTGGATTAACCGCGACCGTTTCGTCTTGTCTGCAGGGCATGGCTCCATGCTGCTCTACAGTCTGCTCCACCTGAGCGGCTATGACTTGTCCATTGAGGACCTGAAACAGTTCCGTCAATGGGGAAGCAAAACGCCGGGGCACCCGGAATTCGGCCATACGGCCGGCGTTGATGCAACGACAGGTCCGCTCGGACAAGGCGTGGCCATGGCTGTAGGTATGGCAATGGCCGAGGCTCACTTGGGCGCGACTTACAATAAAGACGGCTTCAACGTGGTGGATCACTATACGTACGCGATTTGCGGCGACGGCGACATGATGGAGGGCGTGGCTTCCGAGGCAGCTTCCCTGGCAGGTCACCTGAAGCTTGGCAAATTGATCATGTTGTACGATTCCAACGATATCTCCCTTGACGGCGAGCTGAACCTGGCCTTCTCCGAGAACGTGGCGAAGCGTTTTGAAGCATATGGCTGGCAAGTGCTGCGCGTAGAAGACGGCAACGATCTGCCTGCGATCGAGAAAGCGATCGAGGAAGCGAAAGGCGATTCGAACCGCCCGACGCTGATCGAAGTGAAGACGGTCATCGGTTACGGCAGCCCGAACAAACAAGGTAAAGGCGGCCATGGCGGTACGCACGGTTCTCCGCTCGGAGCCGACGAAGCGAAGCTGACCAAGGAATTCTATAAATGGGTATATGAAGAGGACTTCTACGTGCCGGAGGAAGTGCGCGAGCATTTCGGCAAAGTGAAAGAACGCGGCATTGCTGCATATCAAGCGTGGGTGGATCAGTTCGCGAAATACAAAGAGGCTTACCCAGAGCTGGCTGCGCAATTCGAGCGCGGTGAATCCGGCGAATTGGCTGAAGGATGGGACAAAGACCTTCCGAAATACAGCACGGACGACAAAGCGGTTTCCACTCGCGTGGCTTCCGGTAAAGCGCTGAACGGTTTGACGGCAGGCGTACCGCAGCTGCTTGGCGGATCGGCTGACCTGGAAAGCTCCACCATGACTCACTTGAACGACCTGGCATCTTTCACGGCGGAGAGCTATGAAGGCCGCAACGTGTATTATGGCGTTCGCGAATTTGCGATGGCTGGCGCGATGAACGGTATCGCTCTCCATGGCGGATTGAAAATTTTCGGCGGTACGTTCTTCGTATTTACCGATTATCTGCGTCCAGCCATTCGTCTGGCTGCGATCATGAAGCTGCCGGTTACGTATGTGCTTACACATGACAGCATCGCTGTCGGCGAAGACGGCCCTACGCATGAGCCGATCGAGCAATTGGCTTCCCTGCGCATCATTCCAGGCGTGACCGTTATCCGTCCGGCAGATGCCAATGAGACTTCCGCTGCATGGGCTTATGCGGTTGAGAACACGGATCGTCCGGTAGCCTTGGTGCTGACTCGTCAAAATCTGCCGATCCTCGCAGGCACGGCGGACCATGCGCGTGAAGGCATCAAACGCGGAGCTTATGTTGTTTCCGACGCAAAAGATGGAAACGTGCAGGCTCAAATCATTGCAACGGGTTCCGAGGTTCAGCTTGCCGTTAAAGCACAAGCGGCATTGGCTGAAGAAGGCATTGCCGTACGCGTCATCAGCATGCCAAGCTGGGATCTGTTCGACAGCCAGGATCAGGCTTACAAAGATTCCGTGCTGCTTCCTGACGTTAAAGCCCGTCTTGCCATTGAAATGGCTCATCCGTTCGGATGGGAGCGTTACGTGGGCGACAAAGGCGACATTCTCGGCATCAACACGTTTGGCGCTTCCGCTCCTGGCGACCGCGTCATTGCCGAGTACGGATTTACCGTTGAGAACGTGGTTAGCCGCGTAAAAGGCTTGCTGTAACAACACCCTGATTTAACTCCATATTGATTTTCCGGCACCCGCATCATGCGGGTGCCGTCCATATATCAAGCCATACATATTTTGGAGGAGGAGAGTTGTCGATGTCTCAATTCAAGAATGCGACCGTCACGAAAGCTGCCAATGTGTACTATGAGGGGAAGGTAACCAGCCGCACGGTGCTGCTGGAGAATGGGGAGAAGGTCACGCTCGGCATCATGCTGCCGGGAAGCTATGAATTCGGCACGGACGGCCCTGAAATTATGGAAATCCTGTCCGGCGATTTGCGTGTTCTGCTGCCCGGGGAGCAAGAGTGGTTGGAGATTCAAGAGCCCGCGACCTTTAACGTGCCGGGCAATTCAAGCTTCAAGCTGGAAATCCGCACCGTGACGGATTATTGCTGCTCTTATCCGACGATGTAGCAGGACAAGCGGCGCCTAAAGCATTCATATCCGTGAATATGCCAAAAAGGCTCAAAGCCGATGGCTCTGAGCCTTTACTGTCAATGCCGGATGTCAACGCAGGCCGTAAACGGCGGTTGATATAATGGACTTATTCCTCGGGGATCGTCACGATCTCGCCTTTATATCCGGGAGCCCGGTTGTCAAGCTCTACGTATCCTTCGCCCCATTCTTGGCCGCGATCGAGCAGGCGGTAGCTGGTGACGCCGGAAGGGTAGCGGAATACGAATTTGGCAAGGGTCCAATTGCCGGTATCCGGCTGTTTGCCGATCTCCGCTTTCAACGCAGGCAGGAAGAACAGCTTTTGGTTTGCCGGTGCCTTGGCGGAATAATCCAGCTTGCCCTGCCATTTCAAATATTTGACGCCGCCTCGGATTTCGTAATAGCTGGCGATATCGTTATCTACCAGGAAAAAGCGTTGGGATTGGCCTTTGGGAAAATAATAGTCCACGCCCTGCATTTCCACGGGCAGCATGTCCAGCTCAGGTTTCTTCAATTCGGATGAATAAGGAAGCTTGGCTGCAGCGTTCCTGGCGGTGGCCAGATCGGAGCTCTTTAAGTCTGCGATGATATCGGGATCTGCCTTATTGATAAAAGCTGTTTTTAAGAGCCGTTCCAATAGACGCTGGCATCGAAGGCTTGGGCAACGGCCCTTAGGGGAATCAAGGTCTTGCCGTTATGCAGCAGCGGGGCTGCAGGGAGCGCCTTCTTAACACCGTTCACTTCCATGCTGGTGCTTCCGGCCGCGAGAATCACCGTTCGGTTATCGCCTTGAATGGTCACCTGTTTCTTCTGGTTGTCGTACTTCATGACGTAGTTCCCCAGAGGCTTGAGATCGGTAAGGGTAACAAAGGTGGTGCCCTGCCTGATCAGCACGTCGCCGCTTGCGGTTACGTTGTTAATGGTAGCGGATGGTTTAACTGCTGCAGAGGCTGGCGAAACGGCTATTGCAGGGGCCAGAACAGCGGTTAGTACGACAGCGGCTGCCATTGCTCTTAATCGTTTGGTCCATTTCATGTTGTAATTCCTCCCTTTGCATAGTAGACGGAAGTGAAACGCAAAAAGTTTCTTGCCGAGAGGGAAATGATGGAATGGCCGAAAAAATAGCTCCTTCCTCCTAGTCCGGATGAACCGAAAACTAAAAAGAAGGAGCCGTTATAGATGCATGGCTTGTCTGGTATTATGGCTGCTGGCCGCCGATCTTCTGACCGATCCAAGCCTCATAGCACTTCACGACGGCGGAGAGATCCTCGTCGCCATAGCCTTCGCTGGCACCGGCTTGAAACAGGCTCTTGGCCAGGTTCAGCATGGGCGACGGCATCCCGATGCCATCGGTGAGCGAAGAGGCCAGCTTCAGGTCTTTGAGCATGAGCGCCAGCGAGAACTGGTTGCTGAAATCGCCTTCGATGATTTTGCGTCCCTTCAGCTCCGCCGCTTTGCTGCCGGCCGATCCCAGCTGCACGAGCTCCAGGAAGTTGTCTGCCGGTATGCCTGATTTCGCGGCGATGGCGAAGCCTTCGGCCAGTGCCAGGTTGTTAATGCCCACAATCGTATTGTGCGCGAGCTTGGCCACGGCGCCGCTTCCGTTAGGCCCCATGTGAATGACCTTTTTGCCCAAGGTGTCAAAAACGTCGGCTTGCGCTTCGATGACGGCGGCATCACCGCCAACCATGAAGACCAAGGTGCCATCAATCGCTGCAGGCTTGCTGCCGGTTACCGGGGCATCCAGGAAGGAAGCGCCGAGGCCGGAAACGGCGGAGGCAATTTCCTTAACCAGGCTTTCGGAGATCGTGCTGCAGTCAATGACGGTCATCCCGCTCGTCAGGGAGCCAAGCAGGCCGTTCTCTCCGTAGAATACATCCCGGATGGATTGGTCGTTGCTTACCATCGTAATGACAAGATCTTGCCCTTCGGCCGCTTCCCGAGGCGTCTCCGCGATGGAGGCTCCCTGTTCGGCGAGCGGACGGCATTTCTCGTGGGTGCGGTTATATACCGTCACATCGTAATCCTGCTTCAGCAGATTGGAGGCCATGGGAGCGCCCATGGTGCCCAGTCCGATAAACCCGATTTTTTTCATAGTCTATATCACCTTCGATTATGGATTCCTGATCCACTCTATCTTAGCACGGGTTCCCGAAACGAAGCCAGTCTTTGCAGGGAATGGAAGCGGGAAGGAGTCCCGCGCATGAAGAATAGATGACAGTTGGCCCGTGAAACTTGCGGTCTTTATTAAATTAAAGTATCCTATTTCTAAATTCACAGGAGGTTTAAGGCATGTCTAAAAAAATCAAGTTTGATTACAGTAAAGCACTGACCTTTGTCAATCAGCACGAAGTTGATTATTTCGCTGAGCCGATCCGCACAGCTCATGAACAGTTACATAACGGTACGGGAGCCGGCTCCGATTATTTGGGCTGGATCGACCTGCCGACTCAGTACGATAAAGAGGAATTCTCCCGCATCCAGAAAGCGGCTGCCAAAATCCAAAGCGACTCGGACGTTCTGATCGTAATCGGAATCGGAGGTTCCTACCTGGGAGCGCGCGCGGCCATCGAAATGCTGTCGCATTCGTTCTATAACGAGCTGTCGAAGGACCAGCGCAAGACGCCGGAAATCTACTTTGCGGGCAACAACATCAGCTCCACGTATGTCTCGCATCTGCTTCAATTGATCGAAGGCAAAGACTTCTCCGTCAACGTCATCTCCAAATCGGGCACAACGACGGAGCCGGCTATCGCTTTCCGTATTTTCCGTGCGGAGCTGGAGAAGAAATACGGCAAGGAAGAAGCGCGCAAACGCATTTACGCGACGACGGATCAAGCGAAGGGCGCCCTCAAGAAGCTGGCAACCGAGGAAGGCTACGAGTCCTTTATCATTCCTGACGACGTGGGCGGACGTTATTCCGTGCTGACCGCAGTAGGTCTGCTTCCGATCGCGACGGCAGGCATCAACATCGAAGAGATGATGCAGGGCGCGGCTGACGCCTCCAAGGAGTACAGCAGCCCGAACGTTGCCGAGAACGAAGCTTACCAATACGCAGCGGTTCGTAACGCGCTTTACCGTAAAGGCAAAGGCATCGAGATCCTGGTGAACTACGAGCCTTCCCTGCATTTTGTATCGGAATGGTGGAAGCAGCTGTACGGCGAGAGCGAAGGGAAGGATTACAAGGGGATCTACCCGGCTTCCGTCGATTTCTCTACCGATCTGCACTCCATGGGTCAATTTATCCAGGAAGGCAGCCGCAACATCTTCGAAACGGTCATTCAGGTGGAGAACGTATCCGAGCATATTACGATCGAATCGGATCCGGACGATCTGGACGGATTGAACTTCCTGACCGGGAAAACATTGGATTTTGTCAACAAAAAGGCGTTCCAAGGCACGATGCTGGCCCATACAGACGGACAAGTTCCGAATTTGATTGTGACAATTCCAGATTTCACTCCCTATTCGTTCGGATATCTGGTATACTTTTTCGAAAAGGCCTGCGGTATCAGCGGCTATCTGTTGGGTGTCAACCCGTTTGACCAACCGGGCGTAGAGGCGTACAAGAAAAATATGTTCGCTCTGCTCGGCAAACCTGGGTACGAGAAAGAGAAGGCCGAATTGGAAGCTAGACTTTCCGAATAACCCGACACTTTCATTGGATTAGACGTAAGACGCTGAAGGAAGCAGTCCGCTGGCATATCATTGCCGTGGACTGCTTTCTTGGCAATATAGAGGTGGTTGTTGTTTCATGCTGGATCGTTACAAAACGGTGCGTCAGGCGGGCTCCAAGGAGATCGTCATCAAGAAATCGCGTTTCATCGGGCATGTGATGCCGGTAGAGACCGAAGAGGAAGCCGTCGCTTTTATTGAAGAGATCAAGAAAAAACATTGGAATGCTACGCATAATTGTTCCGCTTACATGATTGGCGAGCGGGATGAGATTCAGAAGCAATCGGATGACGGGGAACCGAGCGGAACGGCCGGCAAGCCGATTCTCGAGGTGATCCGCAATCAGGGGCGGAAGAATGTAGCTATCGTGGTCACGCGTTATTTTGGCGGCATTATGCTGGGTGCGGGCGGATTAATCCGGGCGTACACCGACGGAGCCGTGGCTGCGATCGAGTCAGGCGAACCGATTACAAGGGTTCTTCACCGGGAGATTTTCGTGGAGCTGGATTATACCTGGCTGGGTAAGGTGGAGAACGAGCTTCGTAACCGGAACGTACGCATGGGAGAGACAAACTTTGCCGACACGGTGACTTTGACCTGCTTGCCGCTCGATGGTGATGCGGAGAGCTTTATGACTTGGATGGTGGATTTGACACAGGGGCAGTCCTTGATCACGGAGGGAGAGCGGCTTTATTTTATTGAAGGGGAATAAAATAATATGGCAAGAAGAGCAGTCGAACGCGAGTTGTCGAGAGAGCGGATACTGGAAGCAGCCAGGCATTTGTTCATAACCAAAGGATACAGGGCCATTTCGATGCGAAGCATCGGGCAGCATTTGGGTTATAGCCACGGCTCCTTGTATTATCACTTTAAGGAAAAGGCGGAGCTATTCTACGCCATTGTCATGAAGGACTTTAATGATCTAAATGATTTGCTGTTGGAGGTCTCGGTAAAGCCTCCCTGTGACGGGGTATCGAAGCTGGAGCAGCTGATGCTGGAATTCGTTCGTTTCGGTCTGGATAATCCTTACCAGTACGAAATCATGTTCATGATTCGGGACGAAGAGCTGCTGTCCTACTGTCGCTCTGAGCAGGGACGCTGTTTTGAAATGTTTGCTATGCTGGTCCGTCAGTATTTGCTGGAGGAGAATTACAGCGAGGAAGAACGGCGAACCGTTCCGCTGACTTTGTTTTTGTCGCTGCATGGATTTATATCGTATTATATTCAGGACAGAATCGGTTTTGATGAGATTAAACCAGCCGCTCTTACCCATATCAAAGTGTTATGCCGGAGTCTGTACAGCAGGGTCTGATGTTTACATGCTGCCAAGACGTGCAGCTTGGCACTTCAATCCGTTACAACGGCCTAGCGTTGAAACGTCAATCACCTAATGAACCATAAAACAGACAGGTCCGCGCTCCCTTGCATGCACCTGTCTGCTTTTTGTGCTTTCATTTCATTCGCTTGACTGTCGGCAACCGTTGCCGGTTTTATCCTTCCATGATCTTCACATGATATTGGCGCTGCCTCGGTCCGTCGAATTCGCAGAAGTAAATCCCCTGCCAGCGTCCAAGAAGCAGGTGCCCGTTCTGAATGATCACGGTCTGCGAAGGGCCGCAGGTGATCGATTTAAGGTGGGAGGCCGTGTTGCCCTCCGCATGGCGATACTTGGGATGATTCCATGGATAGACCTCATCCAAAGACATCAGCACGTCCCGTTTCACATCGGGATCGGCGTTTTCGTTGATGGCGATTCCCGCCGTCGTATGCGGACAATAAATCAGGACCGTTCCTTGCTGGACTCCGCTTTGTTTCACGAAAGAGTGGATCTCCCTTGTAATATCCCTCATCTCATCGCGTCCTTGCGTAGCCAATTCACCGGTATACAGCATCTCAATAACCTCCTCAACTTTTTCCATTTCTTTTATTTTACCCGATAAAGTGCAAAAGATGGATTGACGATCGGATTCAGCTTTTGGTAAAGTATGTGTAAAGTAAAACCAAGTATACAAATAGGAAATATAAAGATGGTTTGTGGAGGAGTCGACCGGAATGCCATCCGGAGGCGGGAGGGATACGAGATGACAACATGGATTCGTCATAAAGGTTGGACTTGGGGTTTTCGAAGCACCGTACTGCTTTATTTTCTTGCCTTGATCGTACTGCCGATCTTTGGGGTGTACGTGCAATCATTCTCTGCGGGATGGGGCCATTTTGCGGAAAGCGTAATGGATCCGATCGCCTGGAAGGCCGTGCTGCTTACCATTAAACTGGGCCTAATCTCTACTTTCATCAACGTGCTTATCGGAACGATGATTGCTTGGGTGCTCATACGGTATCGATTTCCGGGAAGGACGCTGCTGAACAGTCTGGTGGATCTGCCTTTTGCGCTGCCGACGGCCGTTGGCGGCTTGATGATTTTGCTGCTGCTTGGGCCGGGGAGCTTGCTTGGAGGCCTGGCGGAGAAGCTCGGCTTTGAAATCGTGTTCCATCAGCCCGCGATCGTGGTCGCCATGCTGTTTGTCACGTTCCCGTTTGTAATCCGGGCGGTTCAGCCGCTGCTGGAAGAGCTGGATCCGCTGGAGGAAGAGGCCGCATATACGATGGGCGCTTCCAGAACGAGAACCTTTTTTAAAGTTATCCTGCCCTCGATGCTGCCGGGAATTATCAGCGGAGGAATGCTGGCCTTCTCGAGGGCATTGGCTGAATTCGGTGCCGTCGTCCTGGTTGCCGGCAACATTCCAGGCAGGACGCTGATCGCTTCGGTATTTATTTTTGGCGAGGTGGAGAGCGATAATCCGGCCGGAGCGGCTGCCGTATCGATTCTGCTTCTTACGCTCTCCTTCATCATCCTCTGGGTGATCAATGCCGTGCAGCAGAGGGGGAGACGAGCTTGAAACGATTATGGATCGGACTTACGTATGCCGTATTTATCATCCTGCTGATCATTCCGCTGTCCCGAATTGCGATCGGTGCGTTCGATAAGGGGCTGGACGGGTTTGCGGAGGGGCTGCTCAGGCCGGAAGCCCTGCATGCCCTGATGATGACGGGTCTGATTGTGATATTCGTTACTTTTTTGAATGCGTTGTTTGGCATCATGATGGCGCTGTATCTGGTGCGGGCAAATTGGCTCAGCCGAAAGATCAAGGGCATTCTGAACAGCATTGTCGACCTGCCATACGCTGTTTCGCCGGTCATCGGCGGTTTGATGATTGTGCTGCTGCTGGGACCCGACAGCATCATCGGCGGTTTTTTTGAAGGGATCGGGTTTAAGGTGGTGTATGCGTTCCCCGGCATGGTGATTGCGACGCTCTTCGTCACGTTCCCGCTGATGGTTCGCGAGGTCATGCCCGTCCTGCAGGAGATCGGAAACGATCAGGAGCAGGCGGCCGCGACGCTTGGGGCTTACGGGTGGACCACGTTCGTGAAAGTAACGTGGCCTTCCATCCGGTGGGCCGTCGTATACGGCCTGGTGCTCACGGTTGCCCGTTCATTGGGCGAGTTCGGCGCCGTACTGGTGGTCTCCGGCAATATCATGAACAAAACCCAGACGGCGACGACGCTTGTGTATCAGGACGTGGAGAATTTCAACGTGGCTGCGGCGAATGGAGTGGCGCTGGTACTGGCCGCCTTCTCCGTAGGTCTCTTGCTGCTGATGGAATGGGCCAAAAAAAGAAAGGATGTGCATTGATATGCATGTGGAAGTTCGCGATCTGAACAAGCATTTCGGTACGTTTCACGCCGTCAAGAATGTCAGCTTCGAGATTGAAAAGGGACATCTGATCGGGCTTCTGGGGCCCAGCGGAGGCGGTAAAACCTCCATCCTGCGCATGCTGGCCGGGCTTGAGAATCCGGATTCCGGACAAATCTCCTTTCATGGCCAAGTGGTCAATGACCTGCCGCCGCAGGAGCGCGGCATCGGCTTTGTGTTCCAGAACTATGCCTTGTTTAAGCATATGACCGTGTTTGACAACATCGCTTTCGGCTTGAAGGTGAAGAAGGCCGCCAAGGCCAAAATCAAAGACCGGGTGATGGAGCTGGTGGAACTGACGGGCTTGAAAGGCTTCGAGAGCCGTTATCCGCACCAGTTATCGGGTGGACAGCGCCAGCGCGTAGCCTTTGCCAGAGCGCTTGCGCCCGAGCCGCAGCTGCTCTTATTGGATGAACCGTTCGCCGCCATCGATGCGAAGATCCGCCAAGAGCTGCGCTCCTGGCTTCGCGAGCTGATCGAGCGGGTCGGCATCACGTCGATTTTTGTTACGCATGACCAGGATGAGGCGATTGAAGTCGCGGACGAAATCATGATCATTAATCAGGGGCGCGTCGAGCAGAAGGGAACGCCGTGGGATATTTACAAGGAGCCGAAGACGCCGTTTGTCGCTTCCTTCATAGGCGAGTCCACCGTCATTTCAAGCGCTGCCGAGCTGAAGGGATTTGAGGCAGCCGCTAACAAGAATGCGACGCGCGCATTAATTCGCCCGGAATATATCGAGATTGGAAGCGAGCATGATTTCAGCGTGCTGTCCGCCACGGAGACGGGGATCGTCCGCCATCTGCATTTCCGCGGCAGCGAGTGGCTCGTGGAGGTGGAGGTCAAGGGACATAAACTGATCACCTACCGGTCGCTGGAGAAGGAAACGCTGCAGCCGGGCCAAGAGGTCCGCGTCCTCGTTCACCGGGCATACCTCTTTAACGACGAGCACAGCTGGATCGAGGAAAATCGCCTGAAGGTCGATCCGATGCCGATTATGATCTGATGATTCTAAATAACGAAGGGAAGTGGATTCATGCGGATCTTGAATATGAAACGAACCTCATTCCTGCAAGTGGGCATGGCGCTTCTCTTCAGTTTGCTTATCGCAGGATGTGCCGATGATCAGCCCGTCAATGAAGATGCGATATCGCAGCCGGGCGAGCGAACGATCGTGCTGGGCGCGTACAGCGTAGCCAGGGATGCCTTGTCCGAGATTATCCCCGCTTTTCAAGCCGAGTGGAAGGCACAGACGGGAGAAATCATTCGTTTTCAGGAATCCTACGAGGCCTCCGGAACACAGGCGCGCGCCATTACGGGCGGGTTTGAGGCTGACGTCACGCTGCTTGCCATGGAAGGGGATGTCGATAAACTCGTCAGGGCAGGGCTCGTCGACAAGGAGTGGAAATCCCAGCCGTATAACGGCATGGTGACACGCTCGATTGTCGTTCTCGGTACCCGCGCCGGTAATCCGAAAGGGATACGGGATTTCGACGATCTGACCCGATCGGACGTCAAGGTGCTGTATCCGAATCCGAAGACCTCGGGCGGGGCGCAGTGGGACATCAACGCGATTTACGGCGCCGGCCTGAAACAATCGGAAGAGAATGGAAAGCGTGATCCTGCCGAAGCGAAAGCATTCCTTGAAGCGGTTCACCGCAATGTGGAGTCGCTCGATAAAAGCGGGCGGGCTTCGATGGCGGCTTTTGAATATGGGGTCGGGGATGTGATCGTTACGTATGAGAACGAGCTGCTTGCCCGGATTGCCCAAGGCGTCCAGTATGACATTGTTGTACCGCAGCATACCATGCTGATCGAGAATCCGGCCGCAGTCGTGGAGCGGTTTGCGAAGAAGCACGGCACTGAGGATGTATCGGCGGCTTTTGTGGAGTACTTGCGTACGCCGGAGGCGCAGAACATCTTCGTGAAGCATGGCTTCCGTCCCGTCGAGGAATCGGTGTTTGAACAGACGAAGGAGCGGTTTGCCAACCCGCCGGGGCTGTTCGACATCGAGTATCTGGGCGGATGGGACCAGGTGCGCGAGACGCTGTATTCGAAGCGAGGGGTTTGGTATCAGGTGCTGGCAGGGCTGTGATGCTCGGTGGTATATGGAGCGATTGATAGGTTCATGAGGGATCGTCGCGTGCTGAGTTGCGTATCATCCATGGCCCGTCGGCGACAAAAAAGAGATAAAGCGAGCCGTTCAGGATATCCTGAACGGCTTGCTTATTTGTACGTACAGAACATTAGCATTCGTCTGAATGACGCCTCCTATTTTGCAAATATGCCACACATACAGATTATTCCGTACCATCTTGCTCTATACGGTTGTTTTGCGCGCTTCCCATTCTTCTCGCAGAATGCCCATGCGAATGGAGTCGTAATAGACGCCATCGTAATACCGGCACTTTCGCATACGGCCTTCGAGCTGCATGCCCACCTTCTCCGCGCAGCGCATCATTCGCGGGTTGCCGGACCAGGTCGTAATGCCGACACGGGCGATGGTGAGATTTTGGAACAGGCAATCCACCCACAACGACAGTGCTTCCGTACCGTACCCGCCGCTCCAACGGCCCGGGTCATAAATCAGGATGCCGGCTTCCAGCCAGCGCGAGGCCTCATGCTCCCAATAGAACGTGACGATGCCAATCGTTGTGCCCTCGACTTCGATGAGCAGATCGCTCGGAAATTGATCCGTTTCGAAGTCGGCATTCCACTGCGTTTCAAAAATTTCGTAGGAAATCTGCTTGAGCGGGAAATAAGGGGCGTCGTATTTTTTCCATTCCGGGTTCTTCGTGCCATAGATCAGATTATATAGAACAGGGGTATCCTCGGGTTTCCTGGATCGCAGCGTCACTCTGCTGCCTTCAAGACGGATTTTTTGCATATGTAGAAATTCCTTTCGCTCTGCATGTCTTTTTAGGTATGTTGCTGGAACTCATCTATTCATTGTAGCGGTGATGAAGTGGATTGCCAACTGAATTTGGATAAATGATCCTTTATATGAAACATTAGGAGTGTCGATTCCGTCAATAGCAGATAGATCAAAAATCTGGCATTGAAGGGGGACAAGGTGATGCGGAAAAAAAAGATACTCACAGGCCTATGTTTGCTTGTTGGGCTTACCGCCTGCGCTCAGGACAGCGGGATCCAGCCAGGGGAATCGCAGGGCATTATGCATAAGCAGACCAAAGTGAAGGAATTGTCGGCGCAGGAACGCAAAGAGGTATTAGGCAAGGTGAATGCCGGCATGGTGAAAGCGCAGAATGATTTTGGTTTACGGTTACACCAGGCGTTATCGGATAACCCTGAGTACACGAGCGATAACCTGATAATTTCTCCATACAGCATCACGCAGGCCTTGGCACTGGCTTATAACGGGACCGCGGGCGATACGGCTGCCGAGATGGCCGATATGCTGGGCTGGAGGGGCATGAATGATGCAGGCATCAATGAAGGCAACCGCCAACTGCGCTCCTTGCTGGAGAACGGAGGCGGCGTTGTGCTGAACGTGGCCAATTCCGTTTGGCACCGGCCAGGTCTTAAGCTAAAGGAGGCTTATGCGGAGGCCGTAAAGGACAGTTACGGCGCGGAGGTCAGGGAGACGGACCTTCAGCAGGAGGACGCGATGCATGAAATTAACCAATGGGTGAAAGACAAAACCAGCGGCATGATCCCTAAGATATATCATGAGCCGCCAGGGGGCGTTGCGGTCCTGATCAATGCCATATATTTCAACGGCGGGTGGACGGATGAATTTGATCCGGCAAATACCGTGGATGAAGAATTTACGCTAACTGACGGCACCACTCAACAAGTCCCGATGATGAAGAGGGAAGATAGATACAGCTATAAAGAAGGAGAGTCCTGGCAGGCCATCCGCATTCCATATGGAGATGGCCGCATGCACATGCTGGTCATCCTGCCGAAGGAATCCTCCACGATCGATAAGCTGCATCGGCAGCTGTGGAAGGATGCGTCCGTCTGGAAAGGCGATTACTCGTTCGAAACGGTTCAGCTCAGTCTGCCCAAGTTTAAGGCGGAGCAGAGCTTCGAGCTTCCGGATGCCCTTAAGAGCCTTGGCATGGTCAAGGCATTCGACGCCGCCGAGGCTGATTTTAGCAAAATGGCCGAACAAGGAGATGGATTTTGGATCGATCATGTCACACACCAGACGATTGTCGATGTCAGCGAAAAAGGGACAAAGGCCGCAGCTGTGACAGCGGTGGGAATAACGGAAAGCGCCGAGCCTACAGAGCCGATCGCCATGAATATCAACCGCCCTTTTTTCTTTGCCATTGAAGATCGGGACACGGGTGCATGGTTATTTATGGGGTCTGTTTTGAAACCGTAGCATATACTATACCAACATGCGCCTGCCATAATTTTCACCCAAAAATAGGCAACTTTGTTATAATGGTCGAATAAGACTAAAATGTATAACAAAGGGAGAATAGGATGTGCCTATGACCATACCGAAGCCGAATTTATTCATAGGTTCTTCCAGAGAGGCCATCAAGTATGCAAGGGCGATCCACGAACAGATCAAACGCTCCGCCCAAGTGACGCCTTGGTACGGAGGTACGTTCGGAGCGAATATGTATACGATGGAAGCTTTGGAGAAGCAGCTGGCGTCCAGTGATTTTGGTGTGTTCGTCTTTTCTCCGGATGATGTGGCGCTCATTCGAGGCAAACATGTATTTGTTACCCGCGACAACACGTTGTTTGAGATGGGGCTGTACTGGGGAAGGCTCGGGCGGCGAAGGGTATACTGCATCATTCCGGATCAGGTAGAGGCAGACAGCAGTTCCGTTCAAGACGTGATCGTTAAGGATTATCACCTACTCTCCGACCTGCAGGGCATTACGCTGCTCGAATACGAGCTTCGAAGCGACGATGATTACAAATCTGCCGTCGATGTCGCCTGCGGACATATTCTGAGCGCGATCGAAACCGAAGGGTTCTATAACAACCCGAGCACATTGATTGAACAGAAGGATGCGGAGCTGAGACGCAAGCAAAGCGTGCTGCATTTTTTCTGGGAATATAACCGAAACGTGCATGTGAGCGATGAAGCGGAAAAATATCATGCACTGAGTGAAGCCGTCCGAAACTCCTTGCTCCCGCCGGCTGCAGGGGATTTCCGGGTGACCGGCGCAGCCTTTTGGGGACGAAGAGATGAAGGCATTGCCCAAATTGGGGGTAATGTAGGTAAAGGACGGTATTTCCCGTTCGATGGGAAAAAGGATCATTCGCCAAGCAACCAGTCGATTTACGTGATTGATGTCTATAATAGTGGAAAATGGGCATTTTATCACGAAGAGGAAGTTGCGCAGGTGTATGTGTTCTGCTATCCTTTAGGTGTAAATCATGTATTGTCCGTGCATTTTACGGGACATGAGATTCTTACGGATGAAGATCTCGCGGAGGTTGTGGAACAGAATCGTGAGCTGCTTCGTACCATCAGGCATTTAGTTGGAGGGGATTCGTCGTGAGCAGGAATGAGAAGAAGAGAACGTCAGGTCATCCGCAGGGGTCCGCCAATGGCAGCAGCTGGGTGGTTCGGGGGCCCGTACCGATGATGAGTACGCTGAAATCCCGGAAGCGCTCGGTCAGACGCTCAAGCAAGAGCAGTGTATATGTCGGTCCTTCCGTGGAAGGTGTGGATAAGAAGTACGTCAAGGTCATCAGCGGAGCTGTTGACGATAATAAGCCCTCGTTTGCTTAATGAATTGCTATCATAGCCATATCGATCGTATGACATAAATGACGAAAGACCGTTCGGGATGAGCCCGGCGGTCTTTGTTTTTTTCTTCGTGCGCTAATACAATAAAGGAATAAGGTTTGCTTAACCGTGAAGGAATCCAATACATAAAAATGGGGGATACGTGTGAGCGGAGATACATTAACTTTTCTGGGAACCGGGGATGCGATGGGCGTCCCACGGGTATATTGCGATTGCGAGGTATGCACGGAAGCGAGGAGTACGGGCGTGAACCGGCGATTGCGCTCCTCGGTGATGGTGGAGTGCGGCGAAACGTCCTTCATGATCGACTGCGGTCCGGATTGGCGCGGCATGATGGAGGGGCTCGGGATTCGAAAAATGAGCGACATGCTGATTACGCACGCCCACTTTGATCATATCGGAGGCCTTCCGGAATGGAGCGATGCCTGCAGATGGCAGAGGGAAAAAGGCCGGCTATACGCACCAGCCGAGGTGCTGGACCAGATTGTCCGGCAGTATCCGTGGCTTCCGCGGCAGATGGAGATGACGCCAGTCGATGATGGATTTACATTAGCTGGCTGGGAGATTTCGTGCTGGAAAGTAAACCATGGCAAGAACGGGTACTCCTACGCCTACCGGTTCCAGAAGGACGGGTACACATGGGTATACAATTCGGATTCGATTCATCTCAGCCTGGAGGAAAAGAAGCCGCTGAAAGGCGTGGATCTCCTGGTGCTGGGAACCAGCTTTGTTCATGAAACCGCCAAATTCGAGACCCGTTCCGTCTATGATATGAAGGAAGCGGCAGAGCTGCTCGCCGAGGTAAAACCTCGCCAAACGGTGTATACCCATATGTCGCATGACGTCGACGTTCGGAAAGAGCTGCCTCTGCCGGAGGGAGTCCGTGTGGCGGTGGCGGGGATGACGGTGAGATTAAATAAATGAAAATATGGAGTAGTTAGTCCAGCCATGTGTGCGGACCGACGGCCCCCGTGCGGAGACCTATAGCGTGAATATAAGGCAGGATTGCCGCTTGAAGTCGCATGCTGGGATATCTCTCACACAGGTTTGGCCATGCCGTATCGCTCAGGGTACAGCAGCTTGAAGCCGGCATGTTGGTACAGCTTGATTCCGGGAACGTCCGTGATGACGGTGACCTCGGCTCCGCTTGGCGCTGTTTTTTTCAGGCGGGCGATCAGTTCGGACACGATTGCTTCTTCAAGCCCGTAATCCCGAGCGGAGGCCGCGGCCATAACATCTACCAGTTGAAAATACAAAGCGCCGTCGCCAATCACCCTCCCCATACCGATCAGCCGGTTACTGCCGTCCCGGACAAGGAGGGAGAGCAGGCTGCGGTTGAGAGCCGTCTCTGCGATCGATTCCTCGAGTACAGGCAGCCCTGCATCGAATCTGAGATCGATATATTCCTTAAGCTGCGGAACTTCCTCGGTTATGTGCATATTCATCATGATCAGCCTCCCGCTGTTAAGAATAAGTTCAACTTGCCTCTACACCAACCAATATACTACATTGATGCAAGTGAGAAGCTGCCGGTCGCCAAATTCAATCGCATCCAAGTTGTTAGTGCACAAACCTTATCAGAGCACTTTAATGTTTTGATTTAAGGTTTGCCAATGGCCCGCGATTCTGGTAAAGTAGGTTCTCAATCGTGGTCGGGGAGGGGACGGCATGCATTACTACAAGCCGAAAGACATCGCCAAAGAGCTGCATATCAGTACGAGTGCTTTAAGGCATTACGAATCTTGGGGAGTGGTGCCCTCACCTGAACGGAACGAGAAGGGATACCGTCTATACACGAAGATGCATCTCGCCTATTTCCGGTGTCTGCGCGCCATGTTCCCCGGGTTCGGTTATGCCGTAACTTATGAAGTGATTCGCCATATCCAGAAGAGGGAGATGGATGAAGCCCTCTGGCTCGTCAACGGGGAGCAGGTCAAACTGCAGCAGGAAAAGACCATTGCGGACGAAACGCTTGCCCTGCTTGAGAATCCCGAGCTTGACAGCATCAGGGATAAAAAGCTGAAGGCTCATATGACGATCGGCGAAGTGGCTGAATTGACCAACGTGGAGTCGTCCGCCATTCGTCACTGGGAGAAGGAAGGCTTGATCACCCCCGATCGGAACCCGGAGAATGGATATCGGCTGTACAGCCCCTCGCATGTCCGGCAGATTTTGCTGATTCGCTCGCTAAGGCGGACCGTGTATTACCTGGAGAGCATCAAGGAGATTATTCAGGCCGTGGAGCATCAGAGCATTGAGCAGGCCAAAAAATTGGTCCGCGAAGCGTTGTCGGTCATTCATCAACGAAATCTGCAGCAATTCAACGGCATTCATAAACTGATGGAGCTGTGCATGGAGGTAGGCTTGCTGGAGTTCGACGATGCGGCTCTTCTGAAGCCGATTCTTACATTTAACCCGGATCGGGAATGATGGACAGGCCCCGGCGGCCTTGCGCTTCCCAAGGAACCGGTTAGGGCACCGCATTGGCCCGGTTTATGGACAGGAACAAGCCCCCATGGATATCATGGAGGCTTGTTTGCGCGGCTAGTTATATTTCGTATTAACCTTGGTTGAGCACGAATTTATCAATGACATGCTTCACGCCGTCTTCGTTATTCCCCAGCGTAACGTAATCGGCAATCGCCTTAAGCGGTTCAATCGAATTGCCCATAGCGACGCCAAGTCCGGCTGCCTCCAGCATTTCGTGATCGTTCCAGGAGTCGCCGACAGCGATGGTTTCCTTGAGGTCGCAGCCAAAATGATCGGCCAGGAAGGTCAGCGCATGTCCCTTCGTGCCTTCCTTATGCATGAACTCCAGAAAATGCGGCTTGGATTTGGTAATATGCACTTCATCGCCAAGCAGCTCGCGGAATATAGGGATCAATTCGTCGAGATAGTCGGGATCGTCAATAATGAGCATTTTCGGCGTCGGTTTTTGAACCATCGTCATAAAATCAGGCTCGATATAATAAGGCGTCCGGTTCAGGGCGCAGTAATCGATCAGCTTCTGATTCTCTTCGCGGGCATACAGCTTGTCATCGATGTAGGTTTGCAGATGCAGATTGTGCTCCACGCAGTATTCAAACAGCTTTACGGCAGCGTCGGCGGGAACGAAGCGTTCGTAAAGAACCTTTTCGTCGAGCAGATTTTTGATCAAGGCACCTTGGTAGGTGATGATGGGAACGTTGAGTCCGGTTTGACGGGCAATCGCCTGGGCTGACGCATAGGCTCGTCCGGTTGCCAGCGTCACGACAACGCCGTGGGCGACCGCTTGCTCAAGCGCCTGCTGGACGCCTGGGGTTACTTCCTTATCGTCATTGATCAGGGTGTCGTCAATGTCGATGGCCATCAATTTGTAAGTTGTCATGGGTATCTCTCCTTTTTGATTCTGTCTCTGTCTATACTCTATTGTACCTTCTGTGGCGCAGACTTCAATTCCGCAATCACCATTCCCGCCAAAATGCACAGGCAACCGATGCCGCCGAAAAGCGTAAGCCGTTCTCCGGCAAACAGAATTCCCGTCAGTGCCGCGAATACGGGCTCCGTTGCATAGATGATGGCTACCCTGGACGGCGTCGTGTATTTTTGGCAGACGGTTTGGATCCAGAAGGCGAATGCGCTGGTAGGGCCGATGGATACAGCGAGCGCCCACAGCACGTTCGGCTCGGTCAGCTTCTCCATCAGATCCGATGCATTGCCCACATGTTCGGTTAAAGCGGAAGCTATCAGGCTGAATACCCCAACGACGGCCATCTGGAGCGCTGCCAGCAGCAGGGAGGGATATCGGCCGGCATAAACGCCCGTATAACCGATATGGAGCGCAAAACCGATGGCGCAAACGAATACGAGCACATCGCCCTTGTTCAGGCTCATGCCGGATCCGGCGAAGGTGAGCAGGTACAGGCCCGCTGCAGCAAGCAAGGCGCTGATCCAAGTGAATCTGGAGATGGAGTGCTTTAACAGCGCGTACGATATGAAAGGCACCAGCACGACGGACAAGCCGGTAATGAAACCTGCATTGGACGTGGTCGTGTACAGAAGGCCCGCCGTTTGAAAGGCATAGCCGATAAACAAAAAAAGACCGAGCAGGCAAGCATGCAGCAGCATCCTGCCGGATATTAGCTTCCACTGATTCCGGTAAAAGAGGGTGATGATCAATGCGAGGAGCAGGGCCGCTCCCAGAAAGCGGGCCGAATTAAAGGCCATAGGCGGGAGGACGCGCACCGCATACTGAACGATGAGGAACGTGGAGCCCCACATCATGGCCACCAGAAGCAGGCTGATGTCGGCGATACGTGAGCGATTCACTAGGTAGTCATCCTTTCC
Source organism: Paenibacillus sp. Y412MC10 (assembly GCF_000024685.1). Taxonomy (NCBI): domain Bacteria; kingdom Bacillati; phylum Bacillota; class Bacilli; order Caryophanales; family Paenibacillaceae; genus Paenibacillus; species Paenibacillus sp. Y412MC10. Next base: position 5,866,242 of record NC_013406.1, on the reverse strand, counting down.
GATGATGCGAAACTCAAATTGCAGCTTCCCGTACTTTCGTCCCCGGGCGTAAGCCATGGGCAAGTGATCAAATTGTATCCCATATGAGCGGATCGGACAACCATTTTTAAGCCTGCAAAAGTGGAAGGGGTAGACAAAAAGAGGATGATTTTGCTATACTAATGAACCGAACGTATATTCTCATGACCCTGGGCTATCGGACGTGGAGATCGGAAAGCGATCCATCGATTCCATAGTCAGCATTGAGCTTAGAAAGGAAGAATGTCATCATGATGGGCAGAGCTCATTTGATTATCAGCACAGGGGTCACGTTATCCGTCATGGGCATGAGCGGAGTGCCTGTCACGCTGCCTGCCGCGGCAGTGGCTTTGGTCAGCTCGCTGCTTCCCGACATCGACGAGCCCAACTCCCTGCTGGTGCGCAAGGCGATTCCTTCCGGGCTGCTGCGAATTCTTCAGCTGGCGATGATTGGCGCCGCCATATTCGTCGTATTCTACGGCAAGGAGTATGCGCCTTGGAATATCGCCCTGGCCGGGCTGATCGGGGTTGTTTCGTACCTGCCGAGCCGGACGCTGCGCCATGTCGTCATGTTCCTGATCGGCTTGGGACTGATTTCCTTCGGGCAGGGCTTCAGCCCATGGAATACGATCGCAGGCAGCGTGCTGATTGCAGGCTCCTTGGTGACCCATCGGGGGTTAACCCATACCGTCTACGCCGCAGCCGGATGGACGGGCCTGCTGTATTTTGCGTCACAGGGCAAGATCGGCGGGGAAAGCCTATGGTTTGCCGGCGGTTTATCCTACTCGATTCATTTGCTCGCAGATGCGCTGACCAACCGCGGAATCCGTCCGCTTCCTCCGTTCAAATGGAGAATCAAGCTGAAGATCATGAGCACCGGAAGCAAATGGGGACGCACGGTAGAGAATGCCTGCATTGTGCTGACGCTGGCCCTTGTTTGGTACGTGTTTATGGCTTCTTAAATCCGGGATATGCAGTTTTACAATGAAAAAGCCTCCCGCCCTTATGCAATGCATACGGGGCGAGAGGCTTATTTAGATTTCAGCCGGATCTATTCCTCAAGAAAGATGAGGCCGATCAGATCGTCGAGCTCGAGGTTGCCGAAGTAATGCTTGACGTCGATGCCGGATAACGCGGTGCGCACCGCCGTTTCTTCGTACCGTTTGCCGCGAAGCAGATTCTCGATATCCGCGACATCGCCGACGCCGAAGAAATCGCCGTAAATTTTAATCTCTCCGATATGCCCTTCACGGATGTCCATGCGGATATCGATGATGCCCACCGGGAACTTCCTCGCATGCTTCACGTTGCTCTCAGGGGACAGCCCGTAGTTCCAATCCCAATTCTGGTAGCGTTCCTTCGAAATCTGGTTGATGATCTCCCAATCCTTCTCCTGAAGCACGTATTGCGGTACTTGATCCGGTTCCATCCCGAAGATCGAGCGAAGCAGCTCCGCGCGGAACTGTTCAATGGTCATGTCGGTGCCAAGCAGCTCCTTGATGTTCGCTACGCGGCTGCGCACGGACTTGGTGCTCTTGGATTTGAACTTTTCCGGATTGGCATTCAGCGAGGCCTGCACGTCATCCAGATTCAGATCGAACATGAGCGTGCCGTGGCTGAACATGCGTCCCCGCGTCGAGAACTGAGCGTTCCCCGAAATTTTCTTCTCGCCGACCTGCAGGTCATTCCGTCCGCTGAGCTCGGCTGGCACGCCCATCTTTTGCAGGAAGTCGATGACCGGCTGCGTGAACTTCAGGAAGTTGTGGAACGACTGGCCGTCGTCCTTCGTAATGAAGCTGAAATTCAGGTTGCCGAGATCGTGGTACACGGCTCCGCCGCCCGACAGCCGGCGCACAACCTGGATGTTGTTGTCGCGAACGTATTCCTGGTTGATCTCTTCGATCGTATTCTGATGCTTTCCGATGATGATGGAAGGCTTGTTGATATAAAAGAGAAGGTAGCTCTCGTCCATGGACAAGTGCTTAAGCGCATATTCTTCAATCGCTAGGTTGATGGATGGGTCGTGAATCCCCTGATTATCGATAAATAGCATAGCATCCTCCGTCGTCACAATTCAAAATGTGGTGCTTCCAGACTATTGTAAACCAATTTGAAGGCAGAGACAAAGCATTCCATGTTGACGAGTCAGGGACGGTAGCGACATAATGATGGCATTACATAACGGCAGGGCTTGCAAGAGCCATGGGCATGGAACGGGAGGAACCCTTATGAGCGATAATAACCAACCTTTGATCGAGGTGTACGGACACGGCGGGGACGTGGAGACGGCGGCGGCTGCATATGGAAGGGCAGCCTCGGCTTTTCTGGATTACAGCGCGAATATTAACCCGCTAGGACCGCCACAAGGGGTCATGGCAGCGTTAGAAGAAGGGATGAGCGCGGTGATTCGTTATCCGGATCCGGGGCACCGCGAATTCAAGAGGCTGCTCGCAGAGGAATTGGGCACCGATGCCCAGTGCATTCTTGTCGGGAATGGAGCTGCAGAGTGCATGGCATTGCTGCTGCTGGGCCTGCAACCTCGAACGGTCGGCGTGGTCGATCCTTGTTTTTCCGAATACCGGGAGTTGTCCTTGAAATTTGGTTCGGACATCCGCTCCGTGTGCGGTCAGCCGGAGCGGGACTGGCGTGCGGACAAGGCGGATATGATGGAGCTGATCGCCTGCACGGATCTCGTATTTGTGGGACAGCCGAACAATCCGAACGGGGTTCAGTACAGCCTGGAGGAAATTCGCGAGCTGGCGGCATGCGCTGAGCAAGAAGGGACCTGGCTGGTGCTGGATGAGGCCTTCATCGATTTCATTCCGCCGGAGGACAGACAGACGTTGATGCCGGAACTGCTGGACTATCCGCGGACGATCATTGTCCGGTCGATGACCAAGTTTTATGCGATACCGGGCCTGCGGCTCGGGTATACGGTTGCCCACCCCGACGTGATACGCGCCATGGCAGGCAAACAGGTGACGTGGAGCGTCAATGGACTGGCGCTGCTTGCGGGAGAGGCTTGTCTTGGCAGCGGCAGGGAATATGAACTGGATACGCTGCAATTGATTCGCGTGGAACGCGAGAAGCTGATACATGGTTTACGAGCGCTGGGGCTTGACGTTACGCCGGGGGAGGCCAATTTTCTGCTGATGGAGCTTCCACGGCCCTGGAATGCAGGGACGTTCCAGCAGGAAATGGGCAGGCGGGGCGTGCTCGTTCGCAGCTGCGCCATGTACCCGGGCCTTGGTGAGCGCCACATCCGGTTAGCCGTTAAGGACGCCGGATCTAACGACAGACTGCTGGCGATAACCGCGGAGGTCCTTGGAAATCCTTCTGCTGACGCGACTTAGGGATTTCTAGCAGCAGATCCATATGAAGAACGCTACAGGTACAGTTGGTTCAGATATTTAAGGAGCAGGGAGAGAAAAAACATGGCAGTACCTTTTCTGAAAGGCAGCAATCGTCCATATAACTCGGATGCATGGCCAGGAGCCATCGTGTCCTTGGATTCGGAGCAGCAGCATCCGCATATTCGGATCTCGCTTCCGAGTCCGGCTGCGTCCATAAGCAGCGCCGTATACGGCGGCGGTTTTCTGCACTTGGACCATATCGTGAACCGTTATGTCGACAAGCATTACGATTGCAGCGATCCGATAAACGATATGGTTAGCTTTATGGCTGGGCACGGCTATCCGACCGATTCCACGGCAGGATTGATGACGGCGGTAAAACTGAAATATGCCTCCATTCGGGAAGCTCGGGGCGAGCAAGCTTCCGTTCTATGCTGTACTACCGCGGGCGTGGGCAATGCTGCCCGCGCCGGGTCGAGACGCACGACCTTCGCGGCTTACCAGCCGGGCACGATCAATGTCGTGCTGGCGGTGGACGGAAGGCTGACGCCGGCTTGCATGGTGAACGCCATGCTGACGGCAGCGGAAGCGAAAGCCGCGGCGCTGCATGACCTGGGGGTGAAGGATCATGAAACCGGAGCCGCCGCCACGGGAACGACGACGGATGCGATGGTCCTTGCGGTCAGCGGCAATTCAGCCTATGACGTGAATCATCATTATGCCGGAACCGCGACCGATCTGGGCGGCATGATCGGACGTCTTGTCTACGACAGCGTCACGGAGAGCATCGCCGCCGAAAGAGAGGATCGGATATGACCGTCGTATGGGTCATATGGGCGGCGGTCGCGCTGGACTTGCTGATCGGAGATCCGAGATGGCTGCCGCATCCCGTCATCGGCATGGGGAAGGCGATCCGCCGGGTCGAAGGGTGGATACGCCAGCGGACGACTTCCGCCCAGGGACTGAAGCGGGCGGGGATATTGCTGCCGGTGATCGTGGCCGGCGGCTCCTTCGTGCTGGCTTGGCTGCTGCTGGAGCTGTGCGCAGCGATTCATCCTTGGCTTGCCTGGGGTGCGGAGATCGTTCTCATTGCGACTACGATTGCGATCAAGGGGCTGCGCGAGGCCGGATTGGAGGTCTACGGCCATCTTCGTTCCGGGAATATCGCCGAGGCCAGGCAAGCGCTCAGCATGGTGGTCGGGAGGGACACCGCCCATTTGGATGAGCCGGAAATTGTGCGGGGGACGGTGGAGACGGTTGCGGAAAATATCGTGGACGCGGTCATCGCTCCGCTGTTTTTTGCCTTGATCGGAGGGGCGCCGCTTGCGATGGCCTACCGCGCCGTGAATACGCTGGATTCCATGGTCGGTTATAAAAACGAGAAGTACCTGCATTTAGGCTGGGCCTCCGCCCGGCTGGACGATCTCGCCAATTGGATACCGGCACGCCTGACCGCCGGGCTGTTGACCGTTGCGGCGGCGATGTTTTCGCTGCAGTGGAAACAAGCGATCAAGATGGTTAAACGAGATGCGCGTAAGCATCCCAGTCCGAACAGCGGCTTCCCGGAATCGGCCGTTGCCGGTGCCCTGGGGATTCGCCTGGGAGGCGAAAATTCGTACCAAGGCGTAATCTCGTTCCGGGCTTTCATGGGGGACCCCGACCGACCGCTCGAAGCGGAGGATATCCGGGTGACAAACCGTCTGCTTGTGGGCGTATCGGTTTTGTTTACGATGCTGGGTACCGCGGTGCTCGGACTTGCTGCCGCGGCAGGAGGAAGCCTATGGATATGAGGATCATCCTGCATCTGGTCCGCCACGGCCGCACGTTGTGGAACGAGGAGCGCCGTTATCTCGGCCATGAGGACCAGGGAATTCTGGCTGAGGGAAGGGAACAGCTCCTCCCGCTGCGGGAGGAACTTCGCTGCAGGCATTTTGTCCGGATCTATTGCAGCGATCTCCTCCGCTGCCGGCAGACGCTCCATGTGATCTTATCGGATTCAAAAAGGGGTGCTGTTCCTGATGATGACATATTGGGCCAGTTTATACCGGGCGTACGATATGACCCACGGCTGCGCGAACTGGATTTCGGGGATTGGGAAGGAAAGACCTACGAGGATTTGAAGACGGATTCCCTCTACCGGCGCTGGATCGATAACCCCGCGGAAGTTACGCCGCCCAGCGGGGAGAGCTGGGAAGCTTTCGGTTCCCGCGTCCAGGCTTTTTTGTCGGGATTGCATTTGGATGTGAAGGAATTATTGCATATGGAGGAAGCTCCGGATACCCTTGCGCAGGCAGAGGCAGAGGCAGAGGCAGAGGCAGAGGCAGAGGCAGAGGCAGAGGCAGAGGCAGAGGCAGAGGCAGAGGCAGAGGCAGAGGCCAGGCGTGGTGATGATGGCCGTGAAACGCGCGCTGAAGGCGTTGACGTGCTCGTGGTCACCCACGGCGGCGTTATTCGGGAGATGGCAGCGGCTACCGTGCCGGATACGGAATTCTGGGCGACGTCGGTTATGCCGGGCGAGGTGCTCAAGCTGCAGCTGACATGGGACGGAGCACGCTGGCGGGGCGTACGGTTAAGCGAATAAAACGAAAACGTATGATTTCGGTCGGAATAGGCGATAACGGGCTAAATCGGTGTCATGACGCAATCGAAACGCCCGAAACTTTCAGTTGTAAGGGGATGGTTTATCGCCTATAATCTTGTGCAGAGAAACCATGCTTGGCCTATCATCCATAAATTCATATGATTTGCGAGGGTCCCGGACAGAGGGCGTTATTGTTTTCTGCCGGGTTAATAGGGAAGCCGGTGCAAGTCCGGCACGGTCCCGCCACTGTGAAGCAGGGACTTTTCCATATGCCACTGAGCCTTTAGCGCTTGGGAAGGCGGAGAAGTCGTTACAACCTGCAAGTCAGGAGACCTGCCCTCAGCGAATGAAAGACGGTCCTTCGAGGAGAGGATTACGTTTACCGGACGCATGGAGCCATGCGGACGGAAGTTTAAGGCGCCATCGTTGAACGGTTATCCCGGCGTCCTTATGATACAAACGTAATCCCTGAGTCCTTGTCATCGAGGAGTCGGGGATTTTTGCTTCTTAGGGGTATGAAGATTGAACGTTTCTTACCAGTTAAGGATCGGTCGAAGGAATTTAGACACATTGCGCCAGGTTCTCAATTATGTTTAGGGGGATTCCAAGAGATGAAAGCATTAAACAAAACATGGTCCGTACTTCTGGTAGCCATACTGATGGCCCTGGCCTTGATCGGCTGCGGCGGCGAAGAAGCAGCACCGAAGGATGCGACGCCGCCGGCACAGCAGCAAGAGCAGAATAACGAAGCGCCGGCGGATTCGGCGGAAGAGCTTAAGACCACGTATCCGCTGACCGTCAAGGATTCAACGGGCGTGGAAATGACGTTTGAGAAAGCGCCGACCAAGATTGCGTCCCTGACTCCGTCCGAGACGGAAAAACTGTTTGCATTGGGACTGGATGAGGAGATCGTTGGCGTATCCGATAACGACGATTACCCCGAAGCGGCCAAATCCAAGCCTAAACTGGGCGGGTTCCAGGTGAATGAAGAGGCGATCATCGCAGCCGACGCCGATGTGGTATTCGCGGCTTCGATGAATGCCCAGAATGCCGAGAAATTGCGCGAGCTTGGCGTTACCCTGTTCGTCAACGATCCGAAAACCATTGATGCGGTGATGGAGAACATCGAGCTGATCGGTCAAATTACGGACCGTCAAGCCGAGGCGAAAGCGGTCGTCGATCAGATGAAGCAGGAATTGGCTGCCGTTACGGAAGCCGTGAAATCCGTGAAGGATGAAGACAAGAAGAAAGTGTACGTGGAGTTCTCTCCGGGATGGACCGTCGGCAAAGGCGAGTTCATGGATGAGATCATTACCGCAGCTGGCGGCGTCAATGCAGCCGGCGATGCGGAAGGCTGGTTCGAAATCAGCGAGGAGAACATCATCGCCGCGAACCCGGACGTTATTCTGTACACGGACGATGTGGTGGACGAAGCCACCAAGAAAACATTGGATCAGCTGATCAAGGAGCGCGGCGGCTGGGATCAGATCGAAGCCATCAAGAACGATCAGGTTATTTCCGTGGATGCCAATCTGCTCAGCCGTCCGGGCCCGCGCGTGACGCAAGGACTGATAGAAGTGGCGAAGGCCGTTTATCCGGAATTGATGAATCCATGAGTAAAAAACTTGCAGGATTCGGTGCGGCCGGCCTGATCCTTTTACTGCTAACCTTGGTTGTCAGTCTCGGAATCGGCTCCGTTCACCTGCCTGTGAGAGAGATTGGAGCGATGCTGCTGCACCGGCTGCCGGGAATCGGCGATTCCATCGTTCCAGGCTGGGAAGCTTCCTCCGAGCAAATCCTGATGAAGGTGAGATTGCCGCGGATCCTGCTCGGGATGCTTGTTGGAGCCTCCCTGGCGGTGGCCGGAGCCGCCTTTCAAGGCGTGCTTCGCAATCCGCTGGCGGATCCGTTTACGCTCGGTGTGTCCTCGGGTGCTGCGCTTGGCGCGGCATCCCTGATTTTTTTCGGAATGGAATATTCCTTTGCCGGAGGTTACACACTGCCGGTTGTAGCGTTTCTGACCGGAGCAGGCACCCTATGGGCTGTTTTGCTGCTGGCAAGGGATCAAGGAAAACTGCCGATCCATGGGCTCATCCTGTCCGGGGTGGTCATGCAGTCATTTCTGGGCGCCGTCGTTTCGTTTCTGACGGTGATGTCCAAAGATACGGTGAACCAAATCCTGTACTGGACGATGGGAAGCCTGAGCATGCGCGGATGGTCGTATACGGCCATCCTTTTCCCGTATTTTGCAGTGGGTTTCGTATATCTATGGAGCAGGTCGCGGGCGCTTAACATTTTGTCGCTCGGGGAACGGCAGGCCGCTCATATGGGATTGAATGTCGATCGTCTGAAGACCAGCGTGCTGATCGTCGCTACCCTGCTTGCCGCGGCAGCCGTATCGGTTTCCGGCGTGATCGGGTTCGTCGGGCTTGTAGTGCCGCATATGATTCGGCTGATCACCGGCTCCGATTACCGCGTGATTGTTCCCCTGTCGGCGCTGGGCGGCGCGATTTTCATGGTTTGGTGCGATACGGCAGCACGCTCCGTCTTGGCGCCGACGGAAATCCCGCTCGGGGTGGTCACGGCATTCATAGGCGCTCCGTTCTTTGCTTATCTGCTGTACCGGAACAAAAAACGGCGCAGGGAGGGGTTATCATGATTACGGCCCAAGGGCTTGGCAAAGCCTATGGCAAGGCGTCGATTCTATCCGGGGTGGACCTTCACATTGCCGAAGGGGAATGGTGGGGGATCATCGGACCGAACGGCAGCGGCAAGTCCACCCTCATGCAGCTGTTATCCGGCGTGGAGAGTCCTACGGAAGGAAGCGTGACGCTTCTGGGCAAGGAGCTTGGACGCTATAACCGGAAGGCAATGGCCCGAATCGTGGCGGTGCTGCAGCAGGAGGGACTCGACCCTACCGATTTTACCGTCCGGGACGTGCTGGAGATGGGGCGATTCCCGTTCTTGAACTGGCTTGGCCGTGAGGATAAGGATGCGGCCCCGCTTATCGAGGCCGTTATTCGAAAGCTGGATCTGAACGGCCTGGAGGAGCGCCGGCTTACCGAGTTAAGCGGAGGACAGCGCCAGCGTGTCGCTTTGGGCAAGGTGATGGTCCAGGAGCCTTCGCTGCTGATGCTGGACGAACCGACGACCTATCTGGATATCCGCTATCAGCTTCAGTTCATGGATATGGTGGCGGAGTGGCGGAACTCGTCCGGCATAACGGTGATCAGCGTACTGCATGACCTCAATCTGGCTGCTCAATTCTGCGATAAGCTGCTGGTTCTGGATCAGGGACGGATCGCAGGGGTGGGCAAGCCGGAGGACGTGCTGACGGCAGCGTATATCCGACGGATTTTCCGGGTGGAGCCCTCCATCGTGACCCATCCCGAGAATGGGGCTCCGCAGGTGCTGTTAACGGCGAACAGCACCTGGTCCTAAAGCGGTGTTGCCGCAGGTTCAGCCGCGTTGTAAGATTTAGGAGCAAGAGGAAGGAGGCCGTTTCATTGACGGATACACTCACAAGTCGTTTGAAGGGAATTACCGCTAACATTAAACCGCTGGATGCCGAGGCGCAGGCGGAAACCGCCGCCTATTTGGATACGTTGACGAAGCCTCCGGGCAGTTTGGGCAAGCTGGAGTCGCTGGCGATCCAATTAGCGGGAATCACGGGGAAAATGAAGCCCTCGTTTACCAAAACATCCGTGGTTGTCATGGCTGGCGATCATGGGGTGTGTGATGAAGGAATCAGCGCATTTCCGGCCGAGGTGACGCCCCAAATGGTGATGAACTTCCTGAATGGAGGGGCGGCCATTAACGTGCTGGCCCGTCAAGCGGGGGCAGACGTTCATTGCGTGGATATCGGCGTAGCGACCGAGCTGACCCATGAGAGGCTCCTGTCCCGGAATATTGGCAGAGGAACCGCCAATATGGCCAAAGGACCCGCAATGACAAGGGAAGAAGCGCTGCAATCCGTAGTGACCGGAGCTGAGGTGGCGGCAGAGCTGGTTAAACAAGGCACGCAGATGTTCGTAACCGGAGAGATGGGCATCGGGAACACGACGCCAAGCGCGGCTATTTTCTCGGTTCTGTCCGGCAAGCAGCCATCCGAGGTTGTGGGACGAGGAACCGGCGTGACGGATGAACGGCTGAACCATAAGATTCGGGTTGTGGAACGGGCGATACAAGTCAATGCGCCTCATGCCGCCGACCCGCTCGACGTGCTGGCCAAAGTCGGGGGCTTCGAAATCGGCGGATTGGCCGGATTGATTCTGGGGGCGGCTGCTCATGGATGTCCTGTCATCATTGACGGATTCATATCCAGTGCCGCGGCGTTGGTTGCCAAATCGATCTGCCCGGATGCCCTTCCTTATATGATTGCTTCCCATGTTTCGCATGAACAGGCGCATGTTCTTCTGCTGAAAGAGCTGGGACTCCAGCCGATGCTGCAAATGGACATGCGTCTTGGCGAGGGGACGGGCGGTGTGCTGTGCCTTCATCTGGTCGAGGCGGCGTGCAGGATCGTGAACGAGATGGCGACGTTTGAAAGCGCCGGCATCAGCGGAGGAGCCGTATGAGTCATCGTGGAAGCGTGTTGGTTACGGGCGGAGCGAGGAGCGGGAAGAGCTCGTTCGCGGAGAAGCTGTGCATGAAGCGCGCCGATTCCGGTACATATATAGCGACTGCGCAAGCCTATGACGATGAGATGCGGGAACGGATCCGGATTCATCAAGACCGCAGGCAGGATTCAGCCTATGGTTGGCAGACGGTGGAGGAGCCTGTCGCACTGCCCGAATTGCTGGAAACGCTCGGCCAGTCAGCCTCGGATGCCCCTGCGGTGGTAGTGGACTGCCTGACGCTGTGGCTTACGAATGTGCTGCTGCAGGCCGAACCTGAAGGCACGGCCGTCATGGAAGAACGGCTGGGGCTTCAAATCGACAGGCTGGCAAGAGCGGTTCAGGTATACCCGGGCATGGTTATATTGGTAACAAACGAAGTGGGTTCAGGGATTGTACCCGAATATCCGCTGGGCCGGATTTATCGCGACTGGGCAGGGATCATGAATCAACGACTGGCCCAGGTCTGTGACGAGGTATTTCTGGTGACCGCGGGAATCCCAATGGAAATCAAGAGCAGGGAGTATCGGATATGAGCAAGATGATCGAAGCGGCTGCGGCCGCTTTTCAATTTTTATCGAGGCTTCCCGTGCGGAGGGAAATTCCCTTTACACCCGAAGTTCAACAGCGGAGCGTCGTTTTTTATCCTTTCGTAGGGGCAGTCATAGGTGTTATCGTTGCCGCATTGGGACTGGGCTTAAGCTTTGTGCTGCCTTCCTTTCCTGCTGCCGTCATCCTGCTGGCTGCATGGGTAGCATTAACCGGAGGGCTTCATCTCGATGGCTGGATGGACAGCGCGGATGCGCTGCTGAGCCATCGGTCGCGCGAACGAATGCTTGAAATTATGAAGGATAGCCGGGTAGGCGCGATGGGGGTCATGGCCTGCATGCTGCTGCTCCTTCTGAAAGCTTCCTTAATCATGTCCGTTTGGGATTTGTCTGAGGGGGTATGGAAGCAAGAAGCGTGGCTGCTGGTGCTCGCTCCGGTCTGGAGCCGCTGGTTTATGGTCCACGCCATGTATCGATGGCCGATGGCACGGGGAAGCGAGGGACTGGCAGCTTTGTTTCACGGACTGTCCGTTAGAAGGAGGTCGCTGGCAGGCATAGTCGCGATCCTGTTAACGCTGGTTGTCATAGGCCTTCTCTGGTGCACGACAAGCACACTGGATCTTGCGGCGATTGGAATCGGAGGAATCCTCGTCATCCCGTTGGCAGCCTGGGCCGTTGGAAGTTTGACGGCCGAACGGATGAGCCGAAGACTCGGGGGACTGACGGGAGATACCTACGGGGCGTTGAATGAATGGATCGAAACGATTGTGTTAATTTTGGTAGTTCTCCTTTTGAAGTTTACATGATATGATGGTAGAGCAATGCGGTGGTATTCCGATCAACATAGTCGACATAATTCACGTCAACAGAAAAATAACGTTTTTGACAGGAATTTTCTCAAACGGGTAATGATATGTTTAGAGTGGGCTATGAAATGGATATGAATACATACTAGCGCACTTATGACATGAGGATGACGCAGTATATCCTTATTTATAGAATGGGAGGAATCATTAGGATGGAAACGCTTTGGGTTATCATCAATGTCCTTGTTCTGATTCTGCTGGTCGGTATTTTGTACTGGATGCAGAGAAAGCATTACTCGTTTACCAAACGCGTGTTTGCCGGACTTGGACTGGGTGTGTTGTTCGGAGTGGCACTGCAGCTCATCTACACTTCGACCTCCGATGTGGTGGTGAAATCCACCGATTGGTTTAATCTGGTTGGCTACGGTTATGTCAGACTGCTGCAGATGATGGTCATTCCGCTGATCATGGTGTCGATCATATCGGCCATCATGAAGCTGAAGGGCGGAAAGAACCTGGGCAAAATGAGCGGACTGATCATTACGGTGCTGCTTCTGACGACGGCGGTAGCCGCCGCTGTCGGAATTACGACCGCGCTGGCGTTCGATTTGTCCGCCGTCAATATTCAGGGCGGCGCTGCCGAGGAGCAGCAGGGCGCGCTGCTGCAAGAACGGCTCGGGGATGTCGAGGGCCGTACGCTGCCGCAGCAAATTCTGGATTTCATTCCGAGCAATCCGTTTGCCGACATGACGGGAGCACGAAGAACTTCGACGATTGCGGTCGTCATATTCTCGGCATTCATCGGGATCGCCGTGCTCGGGTTGGACCGTAAAAACAAGGAGCAGGCGGAGACCTTCCGCAACATGATCTCCGCCGTATACGGCGTGGTCATGCGTATCGTGACGCTGGTGCTTCGTCTGACGCCTTACGGGATTCTGGCGCTGATGGCCAAAACGATCGCCACGACCGATCTTGCGGTGATCATGAATCTGATCGATTTCGTTCTGGCTTCATACGTGGCCTTGATCGCCATGTTCATTATCCATCTGGTGCTGCTGGCGATATTCGGGTTTAATCCGTTCAAGTATGTCAAGAAGGTGTTCCCAACGCTGACCTTTGCCTTTACGTCGCGTTCCAGCGCGGCTACGATCCCGCTTAACGTGCAGACCCAGAACAAAAAGCTGGGCGTCTCGGAAGGCATCGCGAACCTTTCGGCATCGTTTGGCGCCACGATTGGACAGAACGGCTGCGCGGGCATTTATCCTGCCATGCTGGCCGTCATGATTGCACCGACAGCCGGCGTGGATCCGACGTCGTGGTCGTTCATCCTGACCTTGATCGTGGTCGTTATGATCAGTTCCTTCGGCGTGGCGGGTGTCGGAGGCGGAGCTACCTTCGCATCGCTCATCGTGCTCTCCACGATGAACCTGCCGGTTGCCTTGGCAGGCCTGTTGATTTCCGTCGAGCCGCTGATCGATATGGGACGGACGGCACTGAACGTGAATGACTCCATGACGGCCGGCGTGATTACCGGGAAAGTCATGAATGAAGTGGATAAAGACGTGTATAACGACGACAACATTGAACTGGATATGGTTCAGGCATAATGAACGCATCCAGGGGAGCCATCTTGCAGGCAGTGTTTCTGCCTGCAAGATGGCTCTTCTGCGTGAATAGAGAAAGCCCGAATACCGTAAGCGAAACGGTGATTCGGGCTTTTTTTCATGCTTAACATGCTTTATCCGATGACGGTCAGTTCTTTCGGGAAGGAGGTCAGCACCTCGACGCCATCGCCGGTCACGATGACATCGTCCTCGATTCGCACGCCGCCGACGCCCTGCAGGTAAATGCCGGGCTCGATGGTGAAGACCGCCCCAGGCTGCAATATGTCCTGATTCAACCCGTGAACGGATGGATATTCGTGGACATCCATGCCAAGCCCGTGACCCAGGCGATGTACGAAGGCATGGCCGTAACCTGCGTCGTCAATCACTTTGCGTGCCGCTTGGTCGATCGAGCCATAGGTCACGCCGGGTTTGACGGCCTGAATCCCGGCCAGATTCGCAGCAAGAACCGTCTCATAGATGTTAACGGCTTCCGGCTTCAGATCGCCTACCGCAAAGGTACGGGTAATATCCGACGCATAACCGCCGGCGTATACTCCCAAATCGAACATGAGCAGATCCCCTGCTTCGATTCGGCGCGCACCCGGAACGCCATGAGGCAAGGCGGTGTTGGGGCCGGATAATACCATCGTGGCGAAGGAGGGCGCGTCCGCGCCAAGCTTTTTCATCAAGTATTCCAGTTCCGCGACAAGCTCCAGCTCGCTGATGCCGATTTTTACCCGGGCCATGCCTTGCGTCAGAACATCTTCGACCAGCCTCACCGCATTCTTGATGATCTTCACTTCCTCGGCAGACTTTCGAATCCGAAGATCCCGCAGCGCAATGCCGACATCTTCGATGCGGTCCGCGTTCACATGTTGCCGCAGCTGTTCATAGCGGGAGACGGTCAGCTGATCCTTCTCCAGCGCCAGCGTTCCGGCGCTGCCTTGAATCTGTTCCTTAAGCAAAAGGTAAGGGTTATCGGTATCCTGATGCGTGACAATGTTCTTCACGGTTGAAGCGGCCTCGGCCGCGTTCGCGTCCAATGCCGGCACGATCAGCACCGGATCATTGGCGGGGGAGAGGAGCAGGCCGAGAAAGCGCTCATGGGGATCGCTCGCAAAGCCGGTCAAATAATAAACATGCTTGGGGTCTGTCACCAGGACATGATCCCAGCCCTGATCCTTCATGGATAACAGCAAACTTTGCAATCGTTCGTTCATCCTGTTCATTCCTTTCTTTACTCAAAGACGTTCATCATGCCGTTAATGTAAGGGTATCGCGTTCCATCGCGTAAGTAAAGTTTTCCTCGTGAATGAATCGCGGCTTGAGAAAATAGAAGCGTTTTTCCGTTACCTCTTGTACAATAGATCTCGTAATAAAGACATCTATTCGGAGGTAGAGCATCGTGACGCATCCATACCGTATCGATTATGCCGTCAAAGAGGATTTGCCGGCCATTGTGGACATTTACAATTCAACGATTTCAAGCAGAAAAGTAACGGCCGATCTGGAGCCGGTCACGGTGGAGAGCCGCATACGCTGGTTTGAAGAGCACAGCAACGATTTTCGCCCTCTTTGGGTCATGCGATCTGATGACGGGCTGGTTGCGTGGATGAGCTTTCAATCCTTCTATGGCCGTCCCGCCTATAACGGGACAGCTGAAATCAGTATCTACGTTAACGAGAAATATCGCGGCGTTGGTGCCGGCAGCCTATTGATCCAGAAGGCCATCGAGGAGTGCCCGCGTCTTCGCGTCAGCAACCTCGTCGGATTCGTATTCGGTCATAATGAACCAAGCCTCAAGCTGTTGAAGAAGTTCGGCTTCGACCAGTGGGGGCTTCTCCCAGCGGTTGCGGAGCTTGACGGAGTCAAGCGGGATCTGGTTATTGTAGGACGTGCGATCTAAGTACCGATACGTGAAGAATAAATTTAAGGTCCATAAGAGAAGTCATCGCAGCGCGAAGATGAAGATACGTGCAAACCCTTCATGGTATTCTGCATTCCAAACCTTAACCGATATCCAGTACACTTGGGGAAAACAAGGGACGAAAAGGGTGTGGAGGATGTGAAGACAGAGATTCGCATATATCAAGCAGAGCTGAAGGATCTGGACAAAGCGGCAGCGCTGTTGAATCAGTATCGGCAATTTTATGATCGGGAAGATGATCTGGACGGGGCCCGGGAATATATCAGGGAAAGGCTGACCCATGGCGATTCCGTCATATATTTAGCGGACTGCACCCGCTGTGAATCCCTGGCCACGCCAGGCTTTCTACAATTATATCCATCCTTCTCGTCGCTATCCATGTCCAGGTTGTGGATTCTGAATGATCTGTACGTGGATTCCGAATATCGCGGGCTTGGCATTGGAAGGGAACTGCTTCATCAAGCCCGTGCGCACGCCGTTCAGACCAAGGCCAAAGGCTTGACACTCTCGACGCAGCTTCACAACACGGCCGCTCAACGCCTGTATGAATCCGCAGGATATAAGCGGGACGATGAATTTGTGCATTACCATTTGGATTTATCCTGACGCAGTGGGCATCCGGAACAAACAAAGACGATACCCCTAAGGAGTTATCGTCTTTGTTCTTTATTGATAAATCGAGCGTATTTTTCGAAAAACCTCAACCCGGGCAATTTTCAGCTCCCACATTTGGTCCAGCAGCTTCCGCTGTATATCTTTATCGTCTGTTGCTTTCAATTCATGATACAGGGCAGACATCCGTTCATTGATTTGATCCACGCATTGCCACAGCTCCTGTTCCGTGCATTCCTCCGACTTCGCTTGTTCCTCGCCCAGCGATTCCTGCATGTGGTGAAGCGTACGAATGATGTCTGCTTGCCACTTCCGATCTTCCAAGCGAATCGCCAAATTGAGAAGATCCAGATAATCATCAAGGGACAGAGATGTCGGTTCTTTATCGCCATGTTCCATGTTGAATGCCCCCTTAGAAAACGTATAACCTGTTTATACCAAGTATTATACTTGGAATTATGAGTTTTTCAAGTGAAAAAATAAGAGAATATTGTCATAAACATGCTTTCGATTGTTGCAACCGTGCGCAGGAATCAATATAGTTTACATAGGACCGTATTTTTCCAATCCAAGGAGTTATATGAATGAAGGTAATTCTCGTAGATGACGAACCGTTGGCCTTGAAGTATTTAGAACGTCAGCTGTTAAAACTGGATACCATGCCTATAGATGTAATCGGTACGTATACGAATCCTTTTGAGGGGCGAAAGGAAATTCTTGCAAGGGACGTGGATATCGTGTTTTTGGATATCAGCTTGCCGGAATTGAACGGGATCGAGCTGGCGGAGCAGCTGCTGGAGCAGAAGCCCCATCTCTGCATTGTATTTGTGACGGGATATCACGAATATGCAGTTACCGCATTTGAATTGAATGCCGTCGATTATATCGTCAAACCGGTCCAGATCGATCGAGTAGCCAAAACGATGGAGCGGTTGCGAAGTCGCATTGCGTCCAGACCGGAAGAGGTCCTGAACCCCAATCGTAAAATTCGGATGACGATGTTCCGCCAGGTTATGATCGAACAGCCGAACGAGCAGGGGCAATTCGCCATGCTTCATTGGCGGACAACCCGGGCCCAGGAAATATTCATTTACTTGCTGCAGCATCGGGGGCAGCTGGTGCGCAAGTCGGCACTGATCGATATGCTATGGCCGGAGTTTGACATGGATAAGGCCTATCCCCAGCTGTATACCGCCATTTATCATATCCGAAAAACATTGGAGCCCTATGATACCCGATTTCAAATCACCAACACGACGGAAGGCTATGTGCTGAATGTGGAAGACGTGCAGCTGGACATCGAGGAGTGGGAGAACTGGTTCACGGCGAACCCCTCGGTGTCGGCCGATTCGATAGACGGCCATCTTGAAATGATGAAGCTGTATACGGGCGATTATCTGCAGGAATATGATTATTGGTGGGCGGAAGGCGAGCGTCAAAGACTGAAGGAGCTGTGGCTCAGCGTATCGTTATCCATGGCGGAATGGTATGTGGATCAGGAACGCTTCGAAGAGGCGGTACTGTGCTTCGCCTCGATCCAGAGGCTGCATCCCTTGGAAGAGAAGGCCTATTTTTCATTGATGAAAATATACGGCTTGCAGGGGAACCCAGCCCAGGTACACCGTCAATTCAGCCTGCTGCGTCAAGTGCTGAAGGATGAGATGGGTGAGGAGCCAAGCCCTTACATCAAGAAATGGTATGACGAGTGGAGCGATGGAATCCAAATCACCCATATACAATAAATGATCTACCAAGCAATCATAAGATAGGGAATCACCGGCCGCTATGACCGGTGATTTTTTTGTATGCGTCAACCGAAGGGCTGTTCTTTTTGGTTCCTGTTCAGAAATTGTAGAGGACCGCCTCTTATACTGTAGAGTGTGAACCATAAGAATCGGGAGGTACAATATTCGGTTATGAAATTCATTCGGAAATTTAAGGAATCTTCGCTGCATAAAGCCATGGGGCTGGAGCTTGGTACGTTTCGGGAGATCGAGCTGGATGCAACTAAGGATGTCCAGCATTGCCGAGGCTTCTATGTTTACTTCAACGGCAAGCGGATTGGCATCGTTGCTACGGACGAGGGACCGGTATTTCTGTGTGATCAGGAGAAGTTTTTGCTGGATGAGCGTACCGTTCATTTTTTGCTGCAAAAAAATGCCGAGTTTAATACGTTTATCTTCATGTGGAATGGAGGCGTGAAGCTTCAGATTCCATATTTGCGGTCGTTAATCGAATATAACGGAAGATGGGTGGATGATTCGATATTCGACTTTTTTTCGTGGATTTATGAAGCTTCCGGGAGAAAAAGATTCTACTCCTACTATACGGTGAAGCATGTATCCGCTGACGAATTATGCCCGCATCAGCCTCTTCAGCGTTCGGGCAAAACGCTTTCGATTGTTTAGGCGGCCTGACGAACCCGTGGATTCATGCGAACTTTAGGGAATGGGACAGACAATTGCATCGCAACGATGTAAAATAATGGACAGTTATGTAGTGTTATTGATTCTTACAATACGTTATATAAAGGACTGTTACTATTGTCGATCTATTCCAATATCAAATCGAAGCCCGTCTCCGGCAGAAGGTTGCTGGGGATTACTTTTCTGTTTATCGTGATTTTACTTTCCGTGCGCTTGGTCTGGTTCAACACCATTACGGTACCCGAGGAACGTCCATTCCGGCAAGGCGTGCTGGATCTTCGGGCTTGGCCGGCGGATGATCGGAGCAGGGTCGCCCTCAACGGGGAGTGGGCCTTTTATCCGAATCAATGGAAGGGCCCGGATGGAGCGTCCCAAGGAGAGCCGGCTGCCGCCGACCCGCGCTGGATACAGGTTCCGGGGCCATGGGAGGGCGTGAACGAGAATGGAAACCAAATCGGCTACGGGACTTACCGCCTCAAGCTGCTCGTACCGGATCGGAACAAAACTTACGGCATCTGGATCAGCGATATCCGTACAGCCTATCGTTTGTATGTAAACGGGAAATTATTGCACGAATCAGGACATCCGTCCGATCTGCCAGAGATCCACGTGGCCAGGATCATCCCCCATATGGAGCTCATCCCCCCGACCGGCGGTGATGAGCTGGATATCATCGTGGAAGTGAGCAACTATCAGTATGCCGATTCAGGCGGGATCCGGCTGCCGATCCAATTCGGAACGGCGGAAGCGGTGATGAGGGGAAAAGCCTTCTCCGAGAACATGCAGCTGCTGGTGTGCATCGTGCTATTGCTCCATGTGATCTATGTTTTTATTTTGTACTTGATCGGCTATCGAAGCAGAGGGCTTTTTTATTTTGCCGGGCTTATTCTGTTTACGCTGCTGGCTACGCTGAGCGACGATGATAAGCTTCTGTTGGTGTGGCTGCCCGGCATTCCTTTCGAGTGGGCGGTGAAGCTTAAGGTTATTGCTTATGTCGCGATATCTTTATGCTTGATTCTGTGCACCAAGCATTTGCTAAAGCCGAGGATCAAGGAGGGCTTTTACCGGGCTTACACGGTGTTTGTGGTTTCGTATGCCGCAGTCTATTTGCTGCTTCCGTTTCATCTGATGGTCCATCTCTCTAAATATTTGTCGGTGGTATTGATAAGCGCCGTGCTGTTCGTGCCTTCGCTAGCCAGAAAGGCGGTCAGCGAGCGGAAGGAAGCAGCGATCTTCATCCTGCTGTCGGCGGTTGCGGTTTCCTGCAACATTATGATAAGCGGAATTTTAAGATTCCGGTATTTTAAGGAACTGCCTTTTTACCCGATCGACCTGATCGTTGCGTTTCTCGGGTTTGCTTCCTTCTGGTTTATCCGGTTTACCAGAAACAGCGTCATGCTTAGGGAACAGGCCGAGCAGCTGCAGCGAGCGGACAAGATGAAGGATGAGTTTCTGGCGAATACGTCCCATGAGCTGCGAAATCCGCTGCACGGCATCATCAACATGGCACAAACGCTGCTGGAACGCAAAGGGAGCGTATTGGAGCAAGAGGATCGCAATCAGTTGGAGCTGATCACCGGCATCGGCAGACGGATGTCACTGCTCCTGGACGACTTGTTGGATGTTTCGTTATTGAAGGACAACCGCGTTCGGTTGAATGTGCAGAGCGTTCACCTCGGTTCGGCTGTTCAAGGCGTGCTGGACATGCTCCGTCCGATGGCGGAAGGCAAGCGAATCGAGCTCGTATGCGAGATCGCGGAGGATGGCCCCAAGGTATGGGCAGACGAAAGCCGCTTGGTTCAAATCATGTTCAATCTGATTCACAACGCCATCAAATATACGGAGGCCGGACGTATCACGGTGGCTGCCGAGATTATTGAAGGAAGGGCTTATGTCCACGTTCGCGACACGGGGATCGGTATGGACGAAAAGACGTTAAGCCGAATATTCCTCCCCTACGAGCAGGGAGATTCCGGTTTTGCCGCTTCGGGAGGCGGTTTGGGGCTTGGACTGGGCATCAGCAAGCAGCTGGTTGAGCTCCATGGAGGGGATATTTCCGTAACATCCGCTCCGGGTCAGGGGAGCGACTTTACGTTCACGCTGAAAGTGGACGATATGATGAAGCAGGAGAACGCGGATAAACAGGAGTTTATCGCGGTCTCCCCGGCTTCAAATCCAGAGAAAGAGAAGGAGACGCAATCGAATATGTCAGATATGCACGAACAGGATGACGCCGAATCGGAGGCTCTGGCGCTTGCCCGTCCAAGCGACGGCAGGCTGCTTATCGTTGACGACGATCCGGTTAACCTGAAGGTCATCCATCATTTGCTTGCAGACGAGGGGTATCGGATCGTGACCGTTACCCGCGCCGAGGAAGCTCTTCAGCTGTTGGAGCAGGGAGAGTGGGATCTTATCATTTCCGACGTGATGATGCCCCAGATGTCGGGGTATGAACTGTCCAGGACGATTCGGCAGAGGTATATGCTATCGGAGCTTCCCATCCTGCTGCTGACCGCCAGAAATCGGCCGGAGGACATACATATGGGGTTCATCTCGGGAGCTAACGATTACTTGATAAAACCGGTGGATCACCTGGAATTAAAAACGAGGGTACGCGCCTTGCTGGAGCTGAAGCGGTCCATTAAGGAGAGGCTGCATATGGAAGCGGCTTGGCTCCAGGCCCAAATCCAGCCGCATTTCCTGCACAACACCTTAAATTCGATCGCTTCGCTAAGCGAGGTGGATCCTTCCCGGATGATTGCGCTCATCGCAGAATTCAGCCATTATCTGAGGGCCAGCTATGATATCAGTAACCTGGACCGTTTCATACCGTTGGAGCAGGAGCTTGGCTTGGTTCGCTCTTACCTGTATATCGAGGGGGAGCGGTTCGGGGAACGGCTGCGTGTCCGTTGGCATATCTCCGACGAGGTTGCCGTGCAGCAATGGAAGCTTCCTCCCTTGACGATGCAGACCATCGTGGAGAATGCGGTCGTTCACGGGGTATTGGCACGGACCCAGGGAGGGACCGTTACCATCCGCATCGTACGAGAGGCTGAATCAGCCAAGGTGATCATCGCGGATGACGGCGCGGGGATGGATCCCGAGAAGCTCCGAAGGATGCTGGGAAGCGGACATCGCGCCACCAAGGGAGTCGGGCTTATGAACACGGACCGCCGTTTGAAGCAGATTTATGGGCAGGGCCTCATGATCGACAGCTCAAGGGACAGAGGAACCACGGTGTCATTTGTCATCAAGAAGATGGCATAATCAAAGCCTGAGCCTATTAGACCTATAGTCTTTGAATCTTGGACGAATGCCGCAGGTTTAGGTTAGGATGTAGAGATGATGATATTTTACTTCGTATAAGGGTGGACTTCATGATCTCTTCTTTTTTGGCTACGATTTACAGCGTATTCCTTCCGATATCGCTGCCCGTCATCGGCGGAGCGCTGCTTAAGCGATTTAAAGGAATTGAAACCAAGGGGCTCTCGGCCCTGTCTTTATATGTGCTGAGCCCGGCACTGATCTTCGAGACGCTGGAAAAGGCTTCGATCACCTCGAACGAGGTGACGGTGACGGTTGCCTTTTGCCTGTTGAACGTGATCATCCTCTGGGCGCTCAGCGCCTTTGCAGGTAAAATGCTGGGCTTGTCCCAGACGGAGAAATCGGGCCTCGCCTTGACCACCATTTTTACCAACAGCGTGAATTACGGGCTTCCCCTCGTGCTGCTTGCATTCGGGCAGGCAGGGCTGGATAAGGCTTCCGTGTATGTCATTGTGCAGATCATCATCATGAATACATTAGGCGTGTATTTGGCAGCGCGGTCTCATTTTTCGGCCGTAAAAGCGATCAAAACCGTATTTACACTTCCTTCGGTTTACGCCGCAGCGTTTGCCGTACTCTTCCGGTTGACGGATTTCCAGCTCCCCGAAGGGTTGAATACCGGTGTTTCCATGCTGTCCGCCACCTATGCGCCACTGGCTCTTGTCATACTGGGAGCCCAGATGGTTGGGGTTCGGGAGGGTGGAGCGTCGCTCGCCGTCTCAAAGCGCGGATTCTGGTCGGGCATGGCGATGCGAATGCTGGTGGGCCCGTTGGTGGCTTGGGGATTGCTCGCGATGTTATCCATTGAGGGAACCTTGTTTGCAGTCATTCTGATTCTGTCGGCGATGCCTGCAGCCGTGAATGCGGTCATCCTTGCCGAAGAGTACGATGCCGCGCCCAAGCTTGTATCCAGGTGTATTCTGTGGACCACGCTGGCTTCTTTTATCGTTCTGCCTGCCATGATTGGCTTTCTTTAAGATGTCTCGCCTCCGGAAGATTGGTTCAACTCTTGGACTAGCGTGTAAAGAGTAGTAAGCGTCAAGAGATAACCATCATCTGCGAATCCGAATCGGATGGAGGTGGAAACTATGAGCAGACCGCGTGACCGAGACGTGGAGATCGAGACCCGCAATATCGAGGAGCGTAACGACTCCAGCAGGGTAGCTTCTACGTTGATCAAGTATGTTGCTTATCTGATCATCTTTTTTGGTTTCTTGTACTTCCTGATCAAATACGTATTCCCGATGTTCTAAGTTCAGGCCGGGTTACGTCGGTGAGAAAGCCTCTCCTTAGCCACAAGCGGGATGGAGGCTTTTTTTCATGAAGTAGGGCAGGATCGCAATGTGCATAATGGACGCGAAAGTTTTTCCTATTATTCCATGCACACGGCAGGAGCGTTGACTTTGGAGTCTAATGTAACTATGATGGTTACATGCTAGTCATCTGAAGATTTGGACCGTCAGGAGGGATCGCATGAACATAAGCAGCCGATTTGCAGTGGCCATTCATATTCTTTCCGTGCTGGAGATGAATAAGGCTGGCGTCAGCACTTCAGATTATATTGCGGAGAGTGTGAACACGAATCCGGTGGTCATCCGGCGGATTGTCGGCATGCTCAGCAAAGCGGGCCTGGTCGAGGTAAAACCCGGCGTAGCGGGAGCGAAGCTGGCTAAGCCTCCGTCCGGGATTACGCTGCTGGATATTTATCATGCCGTTCATGTCGTGCAGGAGGGTTCCCTGTTTGGCATTCACGAGAATTCGGACGCGAAATGTCCTGTTGGCAAACATATTCAAACGGCGATCGTTCCGGTGTTCTCGGCCGCCCAGAAGGCCATGGAGGATACGCTGCATGAGGTGAATTTGGAGCAAATCGTCCGGAAAATCCATGCATCTGCTAACGGAACATTCAGAATAGATGATATATGATACATGATACGCTCAATCCTTGCAGGATGGGCGTTTTCTTTTGGGCCTGGTTGGTGTGCCTTCGTTCATATGTTAATTACTGGGTTTGACAACGGGATGTTCCTGTAACTATAATGATTACAAGTAAGATGTAACTGTTTTGATTACAAGTTAAGCCTGTCGCAGACCTGAATATATTTTTTGAAAAAATCAAACAACAACATTCAAGGAGTGAGAATATGACAGCCATTATACATCCATCCACAAAGCTCGGACCCGTCTCTCTTCGGATTCGCAATCTGGCACAATCGGTACGCTTTTACACGGAAGT
Organism: Paenibacillus sp. Y412MC10; assembly: GCF_000024685.1. Taxonomy (NCBI): domain Bacteria; kingdom Bacillati; phylum Bacillota; class Bacilli; order Caryophanales; family Paenibacillaceae; genus Paenibacillus; species Paenibacillus sp. Y412MC10. The sequence continues at coordinate 5,842,188 of NC_013406.1, read as the reverse complement.
CGTTGGATTAAAAATGCTGCGCCAGCATGGCCGGGTGGCCGAATTGACGGCTGACGGCAAGCAGCCGCTGCTGATCATTGAGGAGGTTTCGGACCTGATAAGACCGCAGACCCGGACTGCAGGCCTGTACCACTTTGCGATCCTGGTACCGGATCGGGAATCGCTCGGGCTCGCGCTTGCCAATCTGATCGCCCATAACATTCCGGTCGGCCAAGGCGATCATCTGGTCAGCGAAGCGCTGTACATTAATGATCCGGACGGAAACGGCATCGAGATTTATGCCGACCGGCCACGGGATACCTGGAAGCGCGATGCCAAAGGGGAATATGTGATGGCCACCGACCCGGTCGATGTTGAAGGACTGCTGGCTCTCTCCAAGGAGAAGGAATGGCTTGGACTTCCGGAAGGGACCGTCATCGGGCACGTGCACTTCCATGTGTCCAACCTGCACGATGCCCGTGCATTTTATTGCGATGTGCTGGGTTTTGAGCTGACCGCCCATTATGGGGGAGCAGCGTTGTTTATATCCGCAGGAGGATACCATCACCATATCGGGCTCAATGTTTGGGCGGGAATCGGTGTACCGAATACGCCGCCGAACGCTGCGGGAATGGAGAATTATACGATCGAGCTTCCGAGCCATGAGGCTCTTGAGGCGGTAACCGGCCGTATTCGCGAAGCGGGGCTGCACCTGGAACAGCGAGACGGCGTCTGGGCCGTTCAAGATCCTTCGGACATCTGGATCCGGTTGGTTGTTGCTTAATATCATACGAACGAAGAAGCCTGTCCGCTATATTAGCGGCAGGCTTTTTTTAATGAAACATCACCGTTAGGATGACCAGGCTAGACAGAAAGCTGGCAAGCTAGATCCGGTTTAATTCAACCAGCGTACGGAGCATGAACTCCGTGATATTCGGAATGTCTCCCATCTGCTCTTCGTTGATTTTGCGGGGAAAGCGAAGCTCGATCGCGTTATGGATGGGGACCGTATCGTCGCCGTAGGCGTAGCGTATCGTTTGCACCGGCGGGAGCTCGGGATTCCATATCTCTTTAATAATCTGCGCGATAACCGGGCACGAGTAGGCAGGATCGGCAATGTTTTTATGAAAGCGGAGCTTCAGCAAGCAGCCCGGCTGCTCTTCCGGGATTTCCAAAATCTCGGCGGCTAAATCCCGCAGCCCGGTCTCCAGGCAAATTTCGGCTGAAGCCGCGGATTGCTGAACCAACTCGAACCGGAGGCTAAAATTTCTGGACAAGGTCGCCATATCCAGGAGGTCCTTCCGATCGGTAACGCGGATGATTTCATCGAGATTGTCGAGGTCATAAACCGCATTCTCGATGCCAACCTTTAGATTTTCGAATATAGTCGGGTCAAACATGGAGGCACATCCTTTGATGAACTTAATGTCCGTAATAGACGATTGTGGATACTATATCACAGTCGCCGGGCGAAGGGGAATGGCTCGTCTGATAAGCCGGAGACCTGCGTCAGGATTGACCGATAGATCTAAGTCATGGTAGGATGAAATCCATCAACAGTAAAAATAATTTTACCGGTAAAATGTATGGAGGTGTTAAATTAAAAATGACTGGTGTATATAAAATTCAAACCCATGAGCAGCTCAAAGCGATTGCGGATCCTCTCCGCACCAAAATGCTGATGAATCTGGTGAAGGATGCCTACACCGGACAGCAGCTGGCCGAGATGCTCGGCATCACGCGGAACAATATTTACTTTCATCTCAAGGAGCTGGAGAAGCATGGCATCATCCATGTGGTCAGGAAGGAAGAGAAGAACGGTATCGTGCAGAAATACTATCGCGCCGTTGCAAGCCGCTTCATTCCGGAGGATCATTTGCTGCCAAGCCTGGATTTGGTGGAAACCTCAAGACAGGTATTCATGGAGACGCTTGATGTAACGCGGGCCAAAATCGAGACCGCCCCGGCTTCTTCTTTTGCACTGGACAGTACGAGTGAGCACCACAGGAAAAATCTTGCGGGAACCTACCGCTTTCGTGCAACGCAGGAAAGCTTCCATGCTTTTGTGGAAGAATTCAAGAGGCTTCTGGATAAACACTTCACGATGGAAGGTGCCGAATCCGGCAGAAGCTCGCTTTCCGAGGAGGAGAAGAGCTATTATATGTCGTTGATAGCATTCCAAGATGATCATGAGAATATCACCATTCGATAATCCTGGACGGGGGATACATACATATGGACAATAATCAATATACCATCGTGATCGATGATGCGTGGTTTACGGTATCGCAGCTGGATGAAGGCACGTTTGCCATCAGTGAGTACGGGCATTGGGAGAAGGTGCATTCGTTTCTGTTGATAGGGGACGAGCGTGCCGCATTGATCGATACGGGCCTTGGCATCGACGACATGAGGCGGATAACCGATCAGCTGACGGATTTGCCTATCATGGTACTGACCACGCATGTTCACGCAGATCATATCGGCAGTCACGGGCAGTACGGGGAGATTTATGTGCATAAGGCCGAAGAGGATTGGCTGGTCAGCGGCATTAAAAAGCTTTCGATTGAGCAAATCCGCAAGGATATATCACGCGATATTACGAAACCCGTACCGGATTCCTTCGATCCGGCAGCGTACACCCCTTATCGGGGGCAGCCGACCGGCCTGCTTCGGGATGGGGACGTCATCGAGCTTGGCGGGCGAAGCCTGGTCATCTACCATACGCCGGGCCATTCGCCCGGACATATTGCGGTATTTGAACCCAACCGCGGGTACTTGTTCACTGGCGATTTGCTTTACGATGAGACGCCGGTATATGCCTTCTACCCGACGACAAGTCCCGAGGATCTCGTTAACTCGCTGGAGCGGATCGCGAATATCGAAGGCGTAAACCGGATCTTCGGTTCTCATAATACGCTTGGACTGGACCCGGCATGGCTGGACTTAGTAAAAGAAGCCGTGCAGGAGCTTCGGGAAAAAGACCTTGTCCGATTTGGAACGGGCATTCACCGGTTCAACGGATTTTCGGTTCAATTCTAATATCGTCATGAAGCAAAGCCGCCTCCGGATCAGCAATTGGCATCCGGAAGGCGGCTTTTTAGGCTAGCGATTGTTTTTAGGCAAATTAAGCTATTTCCACATGATGATGAGCGTCCATGCCTGATAGGACAAGTTCATCCGGGCTCTATCCGATATCGCACCGGGTTTCTTATGCTCCTCCAGCTGAGAAACGAATGTATTTAAAAATTTGAGCGCCTGTTCCCTGGAGCCCTTGCTCATGTGATGCTCTGCCTGCTTCAAGGCATTGCTCAACCGGGACAGCAGGGGGTTAGCCAGTTCCCCTGCGCGGGCATACTCGCTCACCAGTTGATCCAGCACGTTCAGCATGCCCGGGGATTGATAAACGGGGATAGGAACCTCCGAGAAATCCGTATCGGATGCGAAATAAAAGCTGGTGTAAGAGGGCTGGTTATACGTTGTATTTTGTCTGGCAACCTCGACCCGATACTGCGGATCATGCATGAGCGTATAGAGCTTACGGTCGGTGACCTCGGTGCTCAGGTAAATCCGGAGGGCCGAGCTGTCCGAGGTCCGGACCACCAGTTCCTCTCTCCAATCCCCGAAGAGATCGGCGACGAGGGCAGGATTTCCCTTCGTCCCGTTATTGGTGCGCGTGCTTTCTGCAGTTAGCAGCGTCCTGTTGCGCCAGCTTTCGATGACCGGTGTCTGATCCAAGTTACCATTCACGATCTGGGTGGTCATATCCGCAGACCATTTGATGTTCATGTTCGTGCCCGGCATGGTCGTAGAGAGCTGTTCTCCATCTGCAGACCACGTGCCGACGGCCCATGTTTCGAGTCCCCGCTGATCGGGATCAATATCGCCGATCATGCCGCGTCCGGTGTCTTTTCCGGTATAGCCGCCGTAGAGGAGCCTGCCTGTTGCCGCATCACGGAGGGAATAGCCGTAAGGGGCGTAGGCACCGCCTTCATGAACCATGAAGATCTCAAGACCCGGCCGATCCGGATCGATGTCGGTGACGTGCATGGCGTCCCCATGTCCAAGGCGGGCCATCGCACCCGGATCCGCGCTTTGAGGAGGGAGCACATCCATGGAGCTGTACAGCAGCGTGCCGTCATGGTCAATCGTTGCCGAACCGTAGACGATTTCCTGTTTGCCGTCGCCGTCGACGTCAGCCGCGCTTAACGAGTGGGCCCCTTGCGTCGTTAACGTACCGAATGCGGCATCGGTCCCGTCCCGGCCATGCGGACTGTCGTTAAACGGATTGGTCATCGGGGTCCAGCCGCTGTCCACAATCCAATGCTCGCTTAAGTGCCGGCCATCCCACTTGTAGGATACGAGTGTGGATCGGGTGTAATAACCGCGGGCGAATACGGCATAGGGTTGTTCCTCGTCAAGGTAAGCAACGGCGGCAAGGAAGCGATCCACGCGATTGCCGGGTTCGATCCGGGCCATGGCGTAGTCGCCCCACATGAGCCCGTCGTCATGCCTGCCGGGTTTATACCGGATCGTCTCGAGCTCTTTGCCGGACGCGCCTTCAAATACGCTGAGATATTCCGGACCATCCAAGATGAACCCTTCGAATGCCCGGAGATTGTTGCGGGCGCTTCGCTGCGGCGCATAGGTGTCCATGAAGTGATCGACCAGGCTTTCGGCATCGGTACGGGATAACGGATAATGGTACTTCTTATCGATGCCGAAGCTTTCTTCGAGCGTGGCCGGCCAGCGGCCGCTTACGACCTCTTCATGCTGATGCCAGTTCATGAACAGGTTTACCATGTGCTCGTAGTAGCCGGTTTTGCTCAGCCTGTAATCGTCCTGATTGGAATATCCGGCCTTCATATCCTCGGGCAGCAGCGTGATGTATCTCTGGGAGATCATGTTGCCGGCTGGATCATAGCGAAGAATCTTGGTGCCCGGTGCCGTTTTGAGCATCATTTCCGCTTTGCCGTCCCCGTCAAAGTCATACACCATGAACTGCGTATAGTGGGCGCCGGAACGGATGTTGACGCCGAGGTCGATCCGGTACAGCAGGATGCCCTCCAGTGTATAACAGTCAATGTACGTGTTGCCGGTATACCCGATTTGGGAAACGTCCTTGGAGTTGGAAGGGTCCCATTTGACAAAAAGCTCGTACTGCCCATCGCCGTCCACATCGCCGACGCTGGCGTCATTGGCAGAGTAAGTATAAGGTTCTCCAGCCGGGGTGACTCCGCCATCCGGCTTGTTTAGCTTCAGATCGTAATAGGGGGAGGACCAGGGAGTGGAGGTGAGGCTCTGGTCGACCTCTTTTCCGTTTACGACGGCAGATACGTAATAGGAGGATGATGACGTGCCGGATCGGTCCAGGTAATTGGTGCTGTTCTCGACGACGGCAATCAGGTTGCCGTCCCGATAGACATGAAAGGTCGGACCGATAAGCCCTTGGTCGCCATATCCGGTTACTTCTCCGGCAAGCAATCGCCAGCTCAGAAAGTTGCCCTCTGAAGTGGAGGCCGATACGATCCCCCTATCCAAATACTCCAGCTGAATCCGGCTGGTTTTTGTGGCACCTTGCTGCGTGCTGCTTGCCGCTTGATGCGAGGGCGCCGCTAACGACTCGATGCTCCCCGTGATGATCATGGGGAGGGTAAGAGCCGCTGCCAACAGCTTGCGATGCAAGCCGAGTTTACTTCCATGCTTCATGTTCAGCCACCTTTCTCCTTATGGTTCGGATGCTGGTGTGCAGCATTCCGTATGCGCTTTCACAAATGGTTGAGCGGCTCCTCCTTTCTGGTTGGAATGGGGTAATAAGTAAATCACTTTCATTGTATGGAACCTGGGAGAATGACAACATACAAAAAACAGGCCATTTGATTTAAAAAACAGAGTGAATTCTAATTCCGAAAGTCGATTTCTAGGGTGAAGCCATAGAAGCAGCAAACAGGCCGGGCTCCTGGGAGCCCGGCCTGTTTGCTTACTCGCATGAAGGACATGCAAGAAAAGAATAGCCGCCGCAGGGTAGCAAGCCATTCAGTAACTCCGGTCCATGTTCTTGCCGTAATAAATCTCGTCCATCTCCAGTTTGATGCGTTCGGTGATTTCCTGCTGCTCGGCCTTGGACAGCTTATCCTTCGTGTAACCGAACAGATAGTTGTCCAGATCGAACTGCTTCAGCTTGCACTTGGTATGAAAGATGTTCTCCTGGTATACGTTGACGTCGATCATATCGAACAGCTCCTTGGCTTCGTCCGGAATATAGTTCTGGATGGAGCTGATCTCATGGTCGATAAACAGCTTGTGTCCGTGAATATCCCTCGTGAATCCCCGGATTTTATAGTCTATCGTCATAATATCCGTATCGAAGGAGTGGATCAGGTAGTTCAGGGCTTTGAGCGGTGAGATTTCCCCGCAGGTCGACACGTCGATATCGGCCCGGAAGGTGCTGATGCCCTCGTCCGGATGGAATTCCGGATACGTATGGACGGTAATATGGCTCTTGTCGAGCTGGAGCACCACGTTATCCGGCAGCGGACCCGGCGATTCGTCATAGGATTCCTCCGGCACCTCCACGACGGGGCCCTCGGAGACTAGCACCGTCACGCTGGCGCCCTGCGGGATATAGTCCTGCTTGGCAATGTTCAGGACATGCGCGCCGATGATTTCGGCCACATGGCTCAATATTTTCGTCAGTCGATCCGCGTTGTACTGCTCATCAATATATTCAAGGTACGCTTCCCGTTCCTCCCGGGTCTTCGTATAGCAGACGTCATACATATTAAAGCTGAGCGATTTCGTCAAGTTGTTGAACCCATGCAGGGTCACGCGTTGTTCTGGTGTCATATCCATATGAAATTTCCCCTTGTGTCGTTAATATATCAGTTCGAGTACCTATTATTTCCGAAACCGTCGATTCCTAATCTGCCCATGCTCCGCTTTCCGGAGCAGCATTACTATGTTCTTACCCGGATCGGGTTCAACGTTAACAGAGGCGGAGGAATGCCAGAGGGGAAGCAGCGGCGGCTCCCAAACTCCAAAAAGGCCAACCGGATTTCTCCGGCAGGCCTTATCTATCAGAACGACACCTGCTGCATGCAGCTTATCCCTCTGGCGTTTATATGGATTCACTTCATATGCTTGAACTTTGATGCTGCCGAACGGATGGATTACTCCGTAAATTCCAGCAGCTCGATCACATTGCCAAACGGGTCGCGGATGGCGCTGTACAGCCCGGGAGGGCACGGCTTGGGCGTATCGAAGATGACGTCGACGCCCTTCGATTTGTAGTTCGCAATGGCTTCGTTTACATCCGGGGTCTCGATTCCGATGATCACCTGTGCCTCATGCGGGTATTCCGTATTCGTTGGACGGTCGCATTTCTGCAGAACGAGGGACATGCCCTCATGCTTCAAGCTGACGATCTGATCATCATAAACCCTGGAGATTTCGAATCCCAGAACGTCGCAGTAAAACTGTTTGGCTTGCTGTATATCACTTACATTGATCGATAGAACGCATAGGTTTGGCATATGCTCGCACTCCTCCGCTCATGATTTGTTTTAATTGCAGCACAGAATCCCGTTTCCGGATTCGATATTGGATTTCAAGCTGGCCAGCATCCCCTTCCACGCATCGATATGCCACTCCCGGGCTTGCCGGGACGCTTCGGAATCCTTCCAGCCTGTATGCTCCAGGGTAATTCTCGTGCCGTCCGCCTCAGGGGAAAAGGCAACCTTAACCGCCGTCAGCTCGCCTTGATTCATCGTTTCCGCGAAGGGATCGGGTCCTTTCCACTCAAAAACAAGCACGCGTGGCTCGTCATACCGCAAAATGGTACACCCGGCGGTGCACATCGATTCGCGATCGGCGGGGTTAAAATACAGCTCGAATTTTCCGCCCGCTCTCGGCTCGATTTCCGCAGCCGGCGCAAACCACTCGGTTATCCTTGCGGACTCGGTCCATGCTCGCCACAGGAGCTGCACATCGGCCTGAATCACGGTTTCTTGAATAATGGTCATGTATATTCCTCCATCATATAGCGCTGATTGTTCCAGACAACGCTTCTTGCAGTTCCATTATAAATGGACAAGCACATCGAAAATTCTTCTACCTTGCGCTGTTATTCCGATCCTTCTCAAACAAGAGCAGCGGCAGGTTAACCACAATCGGCGGGTCATGGGGCAGAGGCTCCCGTAAGGCAATCTTCACGTCAAGATCGGTTCCCCTGTCGATATGGACAGGCTCCTCCAGTTTGCCGCGCAGGGATTTGCCCAGCAGAAAATAATCCTTTGGATTGAGGCTCCAGGGGATGCCCGCGGCCAGCACGTAATACGTGCCGGCCGGCATGCCGGTTAAGGTGCAGGTCCGATTCTTGAGGTTGACGGCCGTACCGGTTACGGGCTTCTGATCGGGCACGGGTCTTGGGAACAGACCGACATAAATCATGCCGCGGAACGCCTCGGGAGCTTCGATCCGGCAGCGAATCCGTGGCAAAGCCTGCGATTCTTCCCCTGCCCAGGCTAACGGCTTATGCTCATATTGATTCACATAACGATGAAGGGATTCGGTGGTGGAGCGGAACCTCTTCGGAGACAGGCCGACAAGCTGCTTAAAACGGGTGTTGAAGGTGCCCGGACTTACCAAACCGATGTTCATTCCGATTTTCACAAGCAGGGAGGGGCTTTGAAGGAGCTCGGTTTTGCCCGATTCGACCCGGAGGGCGGACAGGTACTGCCTGACGGAAATGCCGGTTACCCGTTTGAATATCCTGGAGAAATGGTAGGGGCTGTACCCCGCGAGATCGGCGAGCAGCTCGGTTGTCATCGGCTCGTCCAGATGCTCCTTCATATATTGAATGGTCTGCCGCACGGCTTCGGCATGTTCATCGTTCATTAGGGAATCACCAACTTCGTTTTAATGGCTCTACATGATAGGAGACATATTTCCACATTTATGAAATTCTGCTCGTCGAATGCAATTTCCTTCCCCGATTCGGTTGCCCATTCATGGAAAGGCCGTTAAACTTAAAGGATGAGGGCTTTCTAAAACGGAAAACCAAGGTGAAATAAGGAGTTTATATCCATGAATGTGGAAACAAATGATAGAGAATCGATGATTATGGACACAGCGCGGGAATACCTGCAAAAATATTACGGCTATCCCGATTTTCGGGACGGACAGAAGAAAATCGTCGCGAGCCTGCTAACCGGCCAGGATACGCTCGGGATTATGCCGACGGGCGGGGGCAAATCCATCTGTTATCAGATCCCGGCACTCCTCAGCCCGGGCCTGACGTTGGTCGTATCGCCTCTGATCTCCCTGATGAAGGATCAGGTGGATGCACTTACGACGGCGGGCGTGGCGGCGGCATATATCAACAGCACGCTCAGCGGCAAGGAAGTGAACGAGCGCATACGCGCGGCCAAGCGCGGTGACTTGAAGCTGTTATATGTCGCCCCGGAACGGCTTGAGCTGGACTGGTTCCGTGAGGAGATGGCAGGCCTCGACATTTCGATCGTTGCTGTCGACGAAGCGCACTGCGTATCCCAGTGGGGTCATGATTTTCGGACCAGCTATCTCTCCGTGGCTCCTTTCGTAAAAGGGCTGCCGAACCGCCCGATTGTCGCGGCCTTTACGGCGACGGCTACGCCGGAGGTTATGGAGGACATGCAGCGCCTGCTTCGACTGGAGCAGCCGCAGGTGTTCGTGACGGGACTTGGGCGCGACAATCTGGAAATGTCGGTGCTTCGCGGCGAGAACAAGCGGGAGTTCGTGCTGGATTATGCGGCCTCGCATACCCACCAGCCGGGCATCATCTATGCTGCCACCCGGAAAGAGGTGGATGATTTATGCCAGCGCCTGCAGGCGAAGGGGCTACTTGCCGGACGTTATCATGCCGGCATGAGCGATGCGGAGCGAGCGGACAGCCAGGAGGCCTTCCTGTATGACGATATTCGCGTCATAGTTGCAACGAACGCGTTCGGCATGGGGATCGATAAATCCAACGTTCGGTACGTCATCCACTACAATATGCCGAAAAATATGGAGTCTTACGTCCAGGAAGCCGGCCGCGCCGGGCGGGACGGAGAGCCCAGCCAGTGCATCCTGCTGTTCAGCGCCCAGGATATCATGACGCAGAAATTTCTGATCGAACAGAACCCCCAGGAGGGCGAACGGAAGCAGAACGACTACCGAAAGCTGCAGCAGATGATCGATTACTGCTACACCACAAGGTGTCTGCGCAGCGCGATGCTGGACTATTTCGGGGAAGAACACGAAGACAAGCCCTGCGGTACGTGCAGCTCCTGCACGGACGACCGGGAGCTGGTGGACATCACGGTGGATGCGCAGAAAATCTTCTCCTGCATTCACCGGATGCGCGAGCGCTTTGGCGTGTCGATGATCGCCTCCGTGTTGAAGGGCTCGCGGGCGAAAAAAGTGCTGGAATACGGCTTTGACCGGCTTCCAACCTATGGCGTCATGTCGAACCGGACGGAGAAGGAAATATCCGAGACGATCAATGTGCTCATCTCGGAAGGGTTCCTGGCACTGACCGAAGGCCAATATCCCGTCGTGAAACTTCAAAGCGAGGCGGCCGACGTGTTAAAGGGCCAGCGCGAAGTGATGCAGCGCGTTCCGCGGCCTTCCAAAGCCGCAGGCAGCCAACGCAGCGGCAGCCGCCGCGACTACTCGCCGTCTGCCGTTAACGAGACGGTGTTCGAGCAGCTGCGCTTGATTCGGCGCGAGCTGGCAAGCAAGGAGCATGTGCCGTCCTACATCATTTTTAACGATGCAACGCTGCGCGAGATGAGCGTGGTCTGCCCGCAGAGCGAGGATGAGATGCTGAACGTCAAAGGGGTCGGCGAAGTGAAATTCCGTAAATACGGACGTCCGTTCCTTGAGTTTTTCCTGAATGGTCAGGGCGCGTCGAATGACGGTGACGATGTGTATGATTATGAAGAATAGGCTTGCATGTCAGGCGGAACTCATGGCTTATTCCCGTATTATCAGTCAGGATAAAAGCGTTCGGTACCGTTCGGTAATAAATAACATTATGTAGAAGGAAAGTGGGCCCTACCATGAAAGTCATACTATCAACCTTGAATGCCAAGTACATTCATACCTCCTTGGCCATTCGCTGCCTGAAGGCATACAGCGAGAAGGATTTCGATATCGAATTGACGGAGTACACGATCAAGGATCCCGTGATGAATATCGTCTCCGACCTGTTCCAGCGCAAGCCGGATGTGATCGGATTCTCGTGTTATATATGGAATATCGAAGAAACGATTAAAGTGATCGATATCGTGAAGAAGATTATGCCGGAGGTCACGATCATACTGGGCGGGCCCGAGGTGTCCTACGACACGGAATATTGGATGAAGCGGCTGCACCATGTCGACTTTATCGTCATGGGCGAGGGCGAGGAGACCTTCCATCACTTGCTGCAAACGATCGAAGGGGACAGGAAATTCCATTTCGTGTATGGCGTGGCATACCGCAAGCAGGACGAAATTATCGTGAACCCGGGAAGACCGAAAAGCATCCTGGCCGAGCTGCCTTCCCCGCATCGTTTTCCGGAGGATATCCCGCACCTCGGGAAGCGGGTTGTTTATTTTGAGACCAGCCGGGGCTGTCCCTTCAGCTGCCAGTTCTGCCTGTCGAGCATTGAGGTGGGAGTTCGCTACTACGATATTGAACGGACCAAGGCGGATATCCTCTACCTGATCGAGAACGGAGCGAAATTGATCAAGTTCGTAGACCGCACCTTTAATATTAAGCGCGATTACGCGCTTGAAATGTTTGAGTTCCTGATTGAAAATCATGGCGGCTGCGTGTTCCAGTTTGAGATTACGGCGGATATCATGCGTCCCGAGGTGCTGGAATATTTTGGCGAACCATGCGCCTCCCGGCATTTTCCGGTTTGAAATCGGCGTGCAGTCTACGAATGATCCGACCAACGAGCTGGTGAAGCGCCGCCAGAATTTCACCAAGCTGTCACGCACGGTGACGATGATCAAGGAGAGCCGGAAGATCGACCAGCATTTGGATTTGATCGCAGGGCTTCCGGAGGAGGATTACATTACGTTCCGCAAAACGTTTAACGATGTGTTTGCCCTTGGACCGGAGGAGCTGCAGTTAGGCTTCCTGAAGATGCTGCGGGGAACCGGGCTGCGGATTGATGCGGACAAGTATAACTACACCTACATGGACCATGCTCCGTATGAGATCCTTGGCAGCGACGTGCTTCCGTTCTCGGATATCGTCCGTTTGAAGAGACTGGAGGATGTGCTGGAGAAGTATTGGAATGCACACCGAATGGACCACACCCTCAATTATTTGATGAAGCATGAGTTTACGTCGCCGTTTGATTTCTTCCAAGAATTTGGCGACTACTGGGAAGGACAGGGCTGGCAAAAAATCGGCCATCAGCTCGAGGACCTGTTTACGCGGTTAACGGCCTTTCTGGAGTTTCGGAACACGCCGAACATGAACGTGGTCTCCGGTCTGATGAAGTTTGATTATTTCCTGGGCCATAAATACAAGCCGCGCAAAATATGGTGGGATCATGCCCAAGACAAAGCGCAGTGGAACGCCAATGTTCGTAAAATCGTGGAAGACCCCGCGGCACTATCCGCCGATTTCGCCGATCTTGGGATCACGGAGCGTGATCTTCAGAAGCATGCGATGATCGAGGTGCTGCCATTTAACCTCGACGATGCCATTCAAGGTGGTACGGGCTATCCGGACCATGCGGTACACGCAACGATGCTGCTGGTATTGTACCAGCAGAGCGAAACAGGGCAGCCCCAGTACTACACGATGCCTTTGGAGTTAGCGACGCAATAGCGACGCAGGCATAATAGGGGAAACGAGGGACAAGCCTTTTCCGAGATTGGTTGTGACACGGATTGGTTGTTTTGGCGTAATTGCTTAATTTCCGCTGCCAGGAACCGGCGGCCCCGCTCTTTAGCGACCCTTTTGCGATCATAACGAGCCCTATCTAAAGGCGTTTCAGGAATAAAACAGCCCTGGCATCGGTATTCTAATTGGCATCAACCGATGAGGAGGGGATGTTATGAACGACAATCGGAAGGGGCAAGAACAGCTTTCGTCTGACGAGCCGACCATCGCACCGGGCATGGAAACCAATGACGATCTGCGCGAAGAGGCTACCGAGGACGAGGTAGCGCAAGGAGAGTACACCCAGGTCACGCAATTGATCATCGATCGCACGCCGAGCGATGATGAGTAAGGTGCTTCGATTGAGCCTTTACGCTGTCAATTTCAAAGGTTCTGTATACACTAACGAACTGCTTAGCAGCATAATAAAAGGGATGCCCTGGATTTCAAAAACCCGGGGCATCCCTTTTATATGTCTTGGCATCACGCTTTGTTACATCACTCGTATCGATTCTTGCGGTACGTTGTCCGAGCCGGATGTGTGCCGTTCGAGCCAGTCGAGCACATCGGCTGCCACTTCGGCACGGTTGGTCTCGTGCAGCATTTCGTGGCGGCCGCCCGGATACAAACGGTATTCGAGGTCCTGGACGCCATGCTTCCGATACAATTCGATCAACCGCCGCACGCCTTTGCCGCGGTGTCCGACCGGATCATCCTCGCCCGAGAAAATATAGACAGGCTTATCCTTCGGAAGACATTTCATCAATTGAGGCTGGTGGATCTGTGACAGCAGCTTGAAGAAATCGCGAAAGAAGCGAGCGGTGCACACCTTGCCGCAGTATGGGTCGTTGATATACTTATCCACTTCGGCTTCATCCCGGGATAGCCAATCGAACGGCGTGCGGATAGGACCGAATCCTTTGTTGTAAGGACCGAACACCAGGGCGTTCAGCATCAGGCTCCGGTGGGTGTTTCCTTGCAGGCGCATTTGCGCGGCCGCCAAGCCCATCCCGAACGTCAGCAGTCCCTGGGGACCGTTAGTGCCTGACAGGATGAATCCGTCGAATAATTCACCGTCCGAACAAATGATTTTTTGCGTCAAAAAGGATCCCATGCTGTGCCCCATCAAATAATGCGGAACGCCGGCATGGCGCTTCTTGAGCTCGGAAGCAAGAAGCAGCTGGTCTTCAATCATTCCTTCAAAGCCGTCTTCCCCGGCATCGCCGAGATGCGTAAGCCCGGCCGTTAGCCCATGGCCTCGATGGTCGTTGCAGTATACGGCATAGCCGTGCTCCGTGAGCAATTCGGCAAGCTCCTCGTAGCGCTTGCCGGTTTCGCACATGCCATGCGCGATTTGCACAATGGCACGAACGGGATCATCCGGGCCGGGCAGCCATTCATATACAAAAACATGCATACCCTGCGTATTCAGCATCGTAAACGTGTCGGTTTGCATCATTAGGGCTGGCACCTCCACAAGAACGAATGGTTTATATCATTTATTTATACCCTGTTTAAGGCAAATATGAACGCAGAACCGTGGATTGCCCATCCAATGTATAGGCCCCCAGATTCGCAGGCAGCAGGAAGCACTGTCCTGACGTGTAATCGATGGAGCCGTTATCCCAGCTGAGGGTTCCTTGGCCGTCGCATACAACCACGATCGTGAAGCTTTCCGCGGAAGTGGACAAGGACCATGCACCGCTCACGACGCCTTTTTCCACGACGAAATACGGGGATTTGGCAAGCTCAAGCCATTCTCCCGGCGCCGTTCCTTCCGTGCTCATGGTGGTTGCGCCCGATCCTTCATAGGCCGTCACATTCAAGGAGTCTTCGATATGGAGCTCGCGCGGCTTACCGTCAAGACCCGGTCGATTATAATCGAAAATCCGGTAGGTCGTATCCGAGTTTTGCTGGATTTCCGCCACCACAACGCCCGCGCAGAGCGCATGCACGGTTCCTGCAGGTATGTAGAACGTATCTCCGGCCTTTACGGACACTTCTTGAAGCTGGTCCATAACGGTGCCGTTTTCCATGGCTTCCTTCAAGGTTTCCCGGTTCACGCCTTCTTTCAGGCCGTATATGATTTTGGCGTCCGGCTTAGCATCCAGCACATACCACATTTCGGTCTTGCCAAGCTCGCCCTTCGGAAGCCCTTCGTAGTCATCGGTCGGATGGACCTGAACGGAGAGGTTGTCATTGCAGTCAAGCAGCTTGATCAGGAGCGGAAAACGTCCGTTAACCTCGGAGAATCCTTTGCTTCCGAACCATTCCCGCCCGAATTGCTCCCGGACCTCATCCAAGCCGCGTCCGGCAAGCTCGCCGTTCACGATGCTGGTCGTGCCGTTCGGATGGTCGGCGATCATCCAGCCTTCTCCGATATGTCCTTCAGGAATATCCAAGCCGAACTGTTCTAGTGCCCGGCCTCCCCACACGCGTTCTTTAAATTCAGGCTGGAACAACAATGGATATGGTTTTGTCATTGTAATCATCTACCTTTCATCATGTTTGGAATATTCTATGGATGTGAAGTGCGGTACCTCTCCTAGAACTTATATCATATCGGCTTCTTTCGTTCCAGTGCAATGAGATATGGCGCTTCGGAACGCTGAAGGCCGCGATACAAAATCGTTTGCACTTTGTGCTGGGGCAATTCACCCGCCCAAGCTTGGACCGCGTCCGCCTCGGCATCGCCGCCCTTGTGGCCAGGATACAGCACGATGGTAATAATGCCGCCGGGGCGGAGCAGCTCGATCGCAGCCTCCAGGGCCGTGAGCGTACTGGCGGTCTCCGTCATGATCCGTTTATCCGATGAATCCGCCGGAAGGTAGCCGAGATTGAACATGATCGCACCCATGCGGCCGTGCTCAATCTCAGGTACGCACTCCCTCATAAGCGAATGGCTCTGAAGAAGAAGGCTAACCTCTGCGAGGGTGCCAGGCGGCTCCTTGTCCAGCCTTTCCCGAGTCAGCTGCAGCGCCTGCTCTTGAATATCGAAGGCATACACTTTGCCCTTTGAGCCTGTGCATTTGGCTAAATACAGCGTATCGGCTCCGGTTCCGGCGGTTGCATCCAGCGCGATGTCTCCGGGACGGAGCCTTTCGGACACCAGTTTGTGGGCAAAACTTAAAACCGAGAGGAAGCCCATCAGGATACCCCCCACAATTTACCCTGCCACGTATCCCGGCGCTTGAGCTCGGCGTCGATGCCGTTAAGCACTTCCCATTTTTTGAGACTCCACGTCGGTCCGATCAAGAGATCCCGGGGAGCGTCTCCGGTTAGACGGTGGACGATCATTTCCGGAGGTAAAAACTCCAGGCTATCCACGATAAGGCTGATGTATTCGTCCTGCTCCAGGAATCGCAGCAGCCCGGCTTCGTATTGCTTCACCATCGGCGTCTTGCGCATAAGGTGCAGCAGATGGATTTTGATTCCCTGCACATCCATCTTGGAGACCGCTCGGCCGGTGGCAAGCATCATGTCATGATCCTCTTGCGGAAGCCCGTAAATAATATGTGTACAGACCCGGATATTATGTTTGCGCAGCTTCTCGACGGCTTCCAAATAACATTCGGTATCATGGGCCCGGTTGATCAGCTCGGAAGTGGAATCATGGATCGTTTGCAGACCCATTTCCACCCACAGATAGGTTCGCTCGTTCAGCTCCGCCAAGTATTCCACGACATCGTCAGGCAGGCAATCGGGACGTGTGGCGATCGACAAACCGACAACCCCCGGCTGCTGCAGAATGACTTCATAATATTCGCGAAGTTCTTCGACCGGAGCATACGTGTTGGTATAGGCTTGGAAATAGCCGATATATTTGGCGTTCGGCCATTTCTGGTGCTGCCGGTCACGGATGGTGTTGAATTGGGTAACGAGATCATCCCGCCGCCTTCCCGCGAAATCGCCGGAGCCGCGGGCGCTGCAAAAGGTGCATCCGCCCTTGGCTATCGTGCCGTCACGGTTCGGACACGTAAAGCCGGCATCCAGCATAACCTTGAATACCTTCTCCTGGAACTGGCCGCGCATCTCGTAATTCCATGTATGAAAACGTTTGTCGCCCCATAAGGTCGGGGCGGGTATAAGTGGTGTGCTCATATTTGCTCCTTTATAGCCGCTTAAGTTGAATTGAGACAGGTTCAGCCAAGGCCCCGGCAACCCATAATTTACTGGCCTTTTACTTAAATGAACAGCTACGTCCATTGTAACAAAAAATAAAGGATTGCGTTATATACAGGTCTTCAAGCCTAATTAAGACGTTGTTACTTGAATGGATTGCATATAATTGGTATATTTAAAATAGAAAAATAAAAAGATGATTCAAGCAATTTTGGCATGGGTATATAACGGATAGGATTCATATTTGTGTGACGTCATGGATACAATAATACCGTGAGGTGATTACGAATGAATTCATCGACAGTAAAGAATGACAGTAAAGACAAAATCGCTGTGGAGCTTACCCCGAATGAAGCCCTAGCCCTTACCGGCGTGGAGTTTAACTCCGACCAGGGAGTCAAGGCTTCGGCACGTCGCAAGATTCGGGCTGCCTTTGAGAAGACGTTTGATTTTACGTCGGAAGAAAGGTAGACTATTCACAGTTTAACTATCGCGGAACCCCAATTCCAAATATAAGAAAAAGGAACCTAAAGCCTCTGCGTTGAGCAGAGCGTAGGTTCCTTTTTCTATGGGGCTCTTTACTTTTGGGATCAACTTCGTCACAATAAATGCAGTATCGGGATATCATTCTAAATTTACTTGGAAAGTTTCGGAGGTATGACATGCGTTTACGCGGAAGAAAAGGTATACGGGAAAATCTGGAGCAGCAGGAAGACCTGGTCGTTTTGGACCCCGGTCAATATAGAGGGAAGTGGGCTTCGTTATTTGGCAACGACCTTCCGATCCATGTCGAATTCGGCATGGGCAAAGGCCAATTTATAAGCCAGATGAGTTACAAGCATCAGCAAGTGAATTTCATCGGCGTCGACATGTACGACGAGCTGATTCGCCGCGCAAGCGAGAAGGGGCGCAATGTCTGGGCCCAGGAGGGAGTCGATACCCCGCCGAATCTGAAGCTGGCGCTGTTTAATATCGAGAATGTCGAGGAGGTTTTTGAGCCCGGCGAAATTGAACGGTTATATTTGAACTTCAGCGATCCGTGGCCAAAAACAAAGCATGCACGCCGTCGTCTGACGCATCCGCGCTTTCTGGACAAGTATTCCCGGATCCTGAACGAGCGGGGGGAGATCCATTTTAAGACCGATTCGGTCACGCTCTTCGAATTCTCCCTGAATGCATTTGCCGATTATGGTCTGCAAATGACGAACATTTCGCTGGATCTGCATCGTGACGGGCTGAACGAAGAGCATGTCATGACAGAATACGAAACGAAATTCGTCGGCCAAGGCATGCAAATTCATCGCTGCGAGGCGATTGTAGGCAAGGAAGCCCTTGCTTCATACCATCAGAATCGCCTTGAAAAATACGGAAAATAACATCTATACGTGATAGTTCCTCTCTGTGATAGCGTTTACAACTATTATAATAGAAGAAAATCTATCCATTCGGGTGATTTGCTCGGGATAAAACGCAGCAAAAAAGGTGTGCTCCTTATTCAGGAGTACACCTTTTCGTTTTCCAGCATGTCGATGATGCTGCGGGCGCTTTGCATGGGATGAAAGCGTTCGATGTCCTGCAAGTTTTGCGCCCGTTGTTCTTGGATCAGGTCGTATTGATGAAGCAGCTTGTTCATCCATTTGCCCAGAACCTCCAGGGAATGGATGGGCTCTCCCAATCCCTGCGCCGTGAAGTACTGGCAGTTTTCTTCTTCCTGTCCCGGAAGGGGCTGATGGAACAGCATCGGAATTCCTTTGGCCAGGCCTTCGGTGCATGTCATGCCGCCGGGCTTCGTAACGAGCAGATCCGACACCTCCATCAGCTTGTCGATCTCCCGCGTAAATCCCAATATCCGGATGTTCGGATGCTGGAACCTGGAATTGCTCTCCATCTCCTCGCGGCCCTTGTCATTATTGCCGAGGCAAAATATGATCTGGACTTCTTCTCGCCATCGGGTCAGAAATTCATGCACAACTTCGTCATTCATGATGCCCCAGCCTCCGCCCATCACCAGCACGGTAGGCATATCGGACAGGTTAAACCGCGCCCGGATTTCCTCCTTGCTCGGATGCGTCCAGAAGTCGGGATGGATCGGAATGCCGGTGACCTGAATTTTGGCTTGGGAAACCCCGCGATTGAGCAGCTTTCGCTTCACTTCCGGCGTGGACACGAAATATCGGTCGACTTCAGGGCTGATCCATGTATCGTGAGCATCATAATCGGTTATAACGGTACACAGGGGCACGTTCGTGCCCAGCCGTTTCAAACGCGAGATGACCGCACTTGGTATGAAATGGGTGCACACAATGATGTCGGGTCGGAGCTGCCTGACCACGTTCTTGGTGCTTGTATAGAACATTCGGTGAAGCGCTAAAGCGGTAAAACGGTTAAAGGATTTTTGATGGCGGTACATGTACCCGACCAATCTTGGGCGAGTCGTAATGGTCTTTCTGTAGGCCGAAATGATCAGTGGAGCGATTTTAGGGTTCAAGAAGCTCCCGAGCTCGAGAACTTTGGTCTGTACGCTAGGGGACAACTGGCGCAGGCTGCTGGAGAGTGCATGAGCGGCCTGTGTATGGCCTGCGCCGAACCCTTCAGATAACAGCAAGACTCTTTTTTTAGCCACTACTTTTCACCCGTTCTGCAGCGTTATTCTTTAACTTTAACATATCGATTTTGGGAAGAGAAATCAACCACTTCCCCCTTGCAGGTAAGGGACTTTGGTCCCGGAAACGGCCAATTGATTCGGCAAGCTTCTCGCTGGACCCTTGCTACTTAAGGAGTTAGCCAGCAGCGCGCATTTTGTAGAAAATCAGGGTCCGTGGTCTTTTGACTTGAGTAGGAGATGCCGCTACAATGATTCAAACGGACGTCAAAAAGTTTATTAGAGAAAGAGCACTGAAAAAAACGAAAACTTTTTGGTTGTCTGTTGCGTTTATTTATTGGCGGACAAGTCGAAAAAGAAAAAATGGGCAGCCAAGAGAAATAAAAAGCAAGAAAACGGATGAAAATAAGAACTAAAGCCGTTTGAAACGAAGCTTGCTGGCAAACTGGAATGCAAGCTGAGCTCTTTTAATAAGTTTTTCCGTAAATTAGAGCATTCCACGGTTTTGACAAAAGATTCAAAAGTGTGGAAAATCGTGTATGACGTGCGAAGTTGCCCCGCGGCACCGAGGCTACTAGAAGGACAGACACAAGTCACAGGGTCATAGCAACAACAAAAATGCGAAGAACTTAGAGAGAAAAAAACAACAAACATTCTCGGGTTATAAAAAGGGGGTAACGGAGAATCATGACAGACGCCATCTTTATCGCGCTCCAACTATTCTTGGCCGCGGTGGGTGTGTACCAGTTCGTATTCTCTTTGTTTGGTCTGGTCAAAAGAAAAAAGAAACAACAGTTTGAACCCAATAAATCATTTGCAGTGTTAGTTGCTGCGCATAACGAAGAGCAGGTTGTCGGGGCATTAATGGAGAACCTGAAACAGCTAAATTATCCGAAACATCTGTACGACGTATTTGTCATTTGCGACAACTGTACAGACCGTACAGCAGAGATCGTCCGTGCCCACGGGATGAACGCCTGCGTGCGCACGAATCAGAATCTTCGAGGCAAAGGCTATGCCATCGAATGGATGCTGAAAGAGCTCTGGGCGATGCCGCGCCAGTATGACGCGGTCGTTATGTTTGATGCGGATAATCTGGCGGATCCGAATTTCTTGAATGAAATGAACAACGATCTTTGCTCTGGAGCAAGAGTTATCCAGGGATATATCGATACCAAGAACCCAGAGGATTCTTGGATCACCGCCTCTTACGGGGTTTCCTACTGGTATATCAACCGCTTGTGGCAGCTGTCCCGCAGCAATCTGAACATGGCCAACTTCCTCGGCGGAACGGGAATGTGCTTCGAGACCAATCTCTTGAAGGAGATCGGCTGGGGCGCAACCAGTCTGGTGGAGGACTTGGAGTTCACCATGCGCAGCGTCATGCGCGGCGTGTATCCGAAGTTCAACTACGACGCGAAGGTATTCGACGAAAAGCCGCTTACGTTTAAGGCTTCCGCCAGACAACGTCTGCGCTGGATGCAGGGTCACTTTACGGTTGCCCGCCGTTATTTCTTCCCGCTGTTGTGGCGTGCCATTAAGGAGCGCAGCCTTGTGAAGCTGGACTTGGCCCTCTACGGAGTCAACGTCTACATCGTGCTGCTGACTTTCTTGTTGACGGCCATCATCTGGGTTGACAGCTCGTTCTTCAATGGTCCGAACATCGCGAACCTGTACGGTTATTTACCGCTGTGGCTGAGCTTTACGGCGATTGCGGCGAATGTGTTCACGTTCATGATTGCGATGATTCTGGAGAAGGTGAAGTACAAGAAGGTATATATGTATCTGGTGCTGTTTCCGATTTATCTGCTGTCGTGGTATCCCATCACGGTATACGCGTTCTTCACGCAGAACAACAAGCAATGGAGCCATACGGAGCATACCCGGGTTGTGCGCCTTGAAGAAGTTCAGAGCAAACAAGGCTAATCCAAAGTTTTTTATGCCATTTGTGTTGACAGATGTTAGGATGGCCTGTTATACTATTCTAGTCTGTTAAACAGAATATCTGATTGCAAGCAGAAGCGCCGCTTCTCACCTGACCGACATGCGTTGTCTGGTTTGATCACGAAATCAATGAATGGATTCAATTTCATTTGTGAGATGAGTATCAAATAGGGATGTCGGTGGTTAACCCGTCATCCCTTTATTTTTTTGCAAACAGGAACAACAAGTAATTTGGAGGTGGAGGACTATCAGTAAGGAACATATGATCAATGACGAGATTCGGGCCAAAGAAGTACGTTTGGTTGGTGCCGAAGGTGAGCAAATCGGGATCAAGCCGATTCGTGAAGCACTGCAAATGGCAATTGATCTCAATCTGGATCTGGTGAACGTGGCCCCTCAGGCGAAACCGCCGGTATGCCGCATCATGGACTACGGTAAATTCCGCTATGAGCAGCAGAAGAAAGAGAAGGAAGCACGGAAGAACCAGAAAATTGTGGACATCAAAGAAGTATGGTTCCGAGCCAACATTGAGGAGCATGATTATCAAACCAAGCTTCGCAATGTCGTTAAGTTTTTGAAAGACGGCGATAAAGTGAAATGCTCCGTGCGTTTCCGCGGCCGTGAAATCACCCATGCTAACATCGGTCAGAAGATTTTGGAGCGCGTGAAAACGGAAGTGGCGGATCTCTGCGTCATTGAGCGTCAGCCGAAATTGGAAGGCCGCAGCATGATTATGATTTTGGCTCCAAAAGCCTAAGAGAAATTAGAGGAGGAAGTACTACAATGCCTAAAATGAAAACACATAGCAGCCTGAAAGGCCGCTTCAAAATTACTGGTACTGGTAAAGTTAAACGTTATAAAGCTTACAAAAACCACTTGCTTTCCCACAAATCCAAGCGTGCGAAGCGCGTATTGTCCAATAGCCCTGTCATGGCGCCTGGAGATGTTAAACGTTTGAAGCAAGGTCTGGCTAACTTGAAATAGTAAACAACAATTATTGGGAGGTCTTTTGATATGGCACGAGTTAAAGGCGGATTTGTCGTTCGTCGTCGACATAAAAAAGTATTGAAGCTTGCGAAAGGTTATTTCGGTTCCAAACACCGCATTTTTAAAACAGCGAACGAGCAGGTTATGAAATCCCTCGTTTATGCATACCGCGATCGTCGCAATACGAAGCGTAACTTCCGCAAATTGTGGATCGTTCGTATCAACGCGGCTGCTCGTCAAAACGGTCTGTCCTACAGCAAATTGATGCATGGACTGAAGCTTGCTGGCGTGGACATCAACCGCAAAATGCTGGCTGATCTGGCTGTGAATGACCTGAACGCGTTCAATTCCTTGGCTACTGTAGCTAAAGAAAAAGTGAACGCTTAATTATACGTGTATGAAAAAACCGCCGTAATATTACGGCGGTTTTTTTTATTTTGCGTCCCCGGGCTATCATGCATCATTTCGGCGGCACGGGTGCTCGGCTCATGGAGAGAGTCGCCTATCTTTTGCTATCGTAAGGGCCATGAAACAAGCAAGGGAACTCCTTCCGGAATAAATTGAAATGTATATTACCTGAGGAGGGATCTTATGCACAAGCCTGTCAGCAAGGCGAAAGTGAAATCATACGTGGGCAAAGAGATCGTGGCGTATAAGAAAAACGGAACTGTGGTGACGGGCAAGCTGGTACGCGTCTCCGGCAACCGCCTTTATGTGGAACCGGCAACCAAGGGGAAAAAGGTGAAAACCAAGGCGATTATTCCGCTCGCATTGTTTGATCTTCTTGCCATTGGTACGGCACCTTATGCATATGGCGGCGGGTTTGGAGGCTACCCTGGCGGCTTTGGACCGGGTTACGGCGGCTTCGGGCCGGGCTTTGGACCAGGCTTTGGACCGGGTTTTGGACCAGGATTCGGGCCAGGCTTCTTCTGGTAATTAGAGGAACCAAATCTTTTCCAACTCATAACATCGGCTGGGTTCGATCATTCTGGTCACCGTATAGCCAAGCTTTCGGTAAAAATGAAGGCCGGTGTGGTTGCCGATGTCCACCATGACCTTGGCACGTTTGCATCCGCGGGATACAGCGAAACGTTCGGCATGTTCCATCAAACGGACACCCCACCGTTTTCGCTGTGCGGTGGATGCGACGGCCAGCATATCGATATACAGCAGCTCGCCGTGCATCATGAAATGGATAAAAGCAACGATTTTTTCGTTATCCTGAGGCGAAGCGACAAGGGTCACGCCGCGCCGTAAACGAGAGGGAATATCCTTGCGGATGAGGTCCAGCTCTTTTTTGGTCATATGGGAAAGCGGGACGAGTTGGGACTCGATGAGCTGCAGAATCATCGGATCATCCTGGTCCGGTTTTCGGTAACGGATCATCGTGTTGTTTCCTCCCTTCACCGCGGTTAAGTCTGCTCCATTTATCATATGTAGCAGGGTTTCATAGGGTGTTTTGCTTCAAGGCGGCGGAGGAATTGCGCCCAATGTGAATGAAAACCTTTCATCGGAAGTAAAATAAATGTGTTGACTTCTGGATTGAATGAATCATATAATGTTTCTAAACATTTTAACGAATATATCCAATCGGCAATGATGAGGACGAAGTTTAAAGGGCTCTTTTGCTCAGAGAGTGGATGGATCAGCTGAAACCACCACCAAAACCCCTTTTATACGAGCTCACCTCGGAGCTGTTTCCCTGAAAGATGCTACGCTATGACTTTATCGCATTAAGTCGTAACAGCGTTTATTAGGGGGAATCGTCTTAGTCCGCGTTACGGACTGCAGATATTGAAGAGCTGTGTTCATGCGTTCTTCATACCTGCTGAGGCTCTGCACTGCGAGGTGTAGGGCAAATATGGGTGGTACCACGGAAGCTAAACCTTTCGTCCCTCACACGGAGATACTCCGGGTGTGGCGACGGAAGGTTTTTTTGTTGCTTGAATCATGGATGAAAGAGAAGAGTGCCAATATTTGAGAGGAGGATGACTGATGAGCGCGCAAACTCCAGAAGTGCGGTCTACAGAACAATTACGAGAGAAATGGTTGAAGCCTGAAGTGATTACCGGTTCGGAAATCTTGCTTCGGAGTCTTCTGCTCGAAGGTGTCGAGTGCGTCTTCGGATATCCGGGCGGAGCCGTCCTGTATATCTACGATGCGATGTATGGTTTTAAGGATTTCAACCATGTCTTGACCCGACACGAGCAAGGTGCCATTCATGCCGCTGACGGTTACGCTCGCGCAAGCGGCAAAGTCGGCGTATGCATAGCAACTTCAGGACCGGGGGCAACGAACCTTGTGACCGGTATCGCAACAGCTTACATGGATTCCGTTCCGCTCGTTGTTATTACCGGTAACGTTGCAACAACCCTGATCGGTACGGATGCTTTCCAGGAAGCGGATATTACAGGCATCACGATGCCGATTACGAAACACAGCTATCTGGTAAGGGACGTTAAGGATCTGCCAAGGGTGATTCATGAGGCCTTCCATATCGCCTCAACCGGCCGCAAAGGACCGGTGCTGATCGACATTCCGAAGGATGTATCGGCGGCAACCACGCTGTTCCAGCCGGAAGAGCGAATCCAGCTGAGAGGATATAATCCTCGGACGGTGCCGAACAAACTTCAGTTGGATAAACTGGCCCGCGCGATCGAGGAGGCCGAGCGTCCGATGATTCTTGCCGGCGGCGGCGTGATTTACTCCGGTGCTCACGAAGGACTGTACGAATTCGTGAACAAAACCGGGATTCCGATCACGACAACGCTTCTCGGCCTTGGCGCCTTCCCGACAGGCAACGATCTGTGGACAGGAATGCCGGGCATGCACGGCACCTACACATCGAACCATGGTATTCAGCAGTCGGATCTGCTGATCAACATCGGGGCAAGATTCGATGACAGGGTTACAGGCAAGCTCGACGGTTTCGCGCCACATGCGAAGATCGTTCATATCGATATCGACCCGGCTGAGATCGGCAAGAACGTGCCGACCGATATCCCGATTGTCGGAGACGTGAAGACCGTGCTTGAGATGCTGAATCCGCTCGTTCCATACGCAGCGAAAGCTGATGCCTGGAGAGACCAGATCAGCAAATGGAAAGCCGAATACCCGTTCCGTTATGTCGATTCGGATACGGTGCTGAAGCCGCAATGGGTTATCGAAATGCTGAACGACACCACAAAGGGTGAAGCCATTGTAACGACTGACGTTGGCCAGCACCAAATGTGGGCCGCGCAGTATTACAAGTTCAACCAGCCGCGTTCCTGGATCACCTCCGGCGGTCTCGGAACGATGGGCTTCGGATTCCCGTCCGCGATTGGTGCCCAGATGGCGCATCCGGATCGCCTGGTCATTTCGATCAACGGGGATGGCGGCATGCAGATGTGTTCGCAAGAACTTGCCATCTGTGCCATCAACAACATTCCGGTAAAAATCGTTGTCATCAACAACCAGGTGCTTGGGATGGTTCGTCAATGGCAGGAGATCATTTACGATAACCGTTACAGCCATATCGATCTGGCAGGCAGCCCTGATTTCGTCAAGCTTGCTGAAGCCTACGGTGTCAAAGGACTTCGTGCCACCACGAAAGAAGAAGCACAGCGTGCTTGGGCCGAAGCGATGGAAACGCCGGGACCCGTCCTCGTTGAATTCGTTGTAGAGAAAGGCGAGAACGTGTATCCGATGGTGACGCAAGGGTCGACAATCGATCAAATGCTGATGGGGGATGCGTAAGATGAGTACAAAACATACCATTGCCGTACTAGTGAATGACCAGCCGGGTGTCCTGCAGCGCGTATCCGGGTTATTCGGACGCCGGGGCTTTAACATTGAGAGCATTACCGTGGGACAGTCGGAGGAAATCGGCTTGTCCCGGATGGTTATCGTAACCACTGGAGACGAAACGACGCTGGAGCAGGTAGAGAAGCAGCTTTACAAGCTGATCGATGTCATTAAAGTCATCAATCTAAGCTCGAAGCCGATGGTTGCCCGGGAGCTCGCCCTGATCAAAGTAAAAGCCGAGCCGTCGGCAAGACCGGAAATTATGGGCGTCGTCGAAACCTTCCGCGCATCCGTCGTGGATATCGGCACGACCAACCTGATGGTTCAGGTTGTCGGCGATACCGTCAAAATCGATGCGATGATCGAGCTGCTTAAGCCTTATGGCATCCAGGAGCTTTCCCGTACCGGGGTTACCGCGATGATTCGCGGTAACGC
This sequence comes from Paenibacillus sp. Y412MC10, assembly GCF_000024685.1. NCBI lineage: Bacteria > Bacillati > Bacillota > Bacilli > Caryophanales > Paenibacillaceae > Paenibacillus > Paenibacillus sp. Y412MC10. The sequence goes on along the minus strand of NC_013406.1, from coordinate 5,815,427 downwards.
GTAATGATGTAACATTATTCTTTTTATCCGGATGACAAAGTTATTGCAATATAAGCGTTAGACACCTGCATGGCATGAGCGGGTGTCTCAGCAGATCGGGTAAGCAGCGGTCTATTGAGATACCCGCTCATCATGAAGGGTCTTTAAAATCAAAGGAGGACTTATACAAATGGCAATTACTACTTATTATGAACAAGATGCAGAACTCAGCGTGCTGAAAGACAAAACAATCGCGGTTATCGGCTACGGAAGCCAAGGTCATGCCCAAGCGCAAAACCTGCGCGACAGCGGACTTCAGGTTGTCATTGGTCTTCGTGAAGGCAAATCGTTCGACAAAGCGAAAAACGACGGTTTCGAAGTACTCCCTGTAGCGGAAGCCGTTAGCCGTGCGGATGTAGTACAAATCCTGATGCCGGACGAAACGCAAGCAGCGGTGTACAAGAACGACATCGAGCCAAACCTGAAAAAAGGCGCGGCACTGATGTTCTCCCACGGTTTCAACGTTCATTTCGGTCAAATCGTAGCTCCTAAGGACAACGACGTTCTTCTGGTTGCTCCTAAATCCCCGGGTCACATGGTTCGCCGTACGTACGTTGAAGGCTTTGGCGTACCTGGATTGATCGCAATCGAGAAAGACGCGACTGGACAAGCTAAGGCGATCGGTCTTGCTTATGCAAAAGGCATCGGCTGTACTCGCGCAGGCGTTATCGAGACTTCTTTCCGCGAAGAAACCGAAACAGACTTGTTCGGTGAGCAAGCGGTATTGTGCGGCGGTGTATCCGCATTGGTCAAAGCAGGTTTCGAAACGTTGACCGAAGCTGGATATGCGCCGGAAATGGCATACTTCGAGTGCCTGCATGAACTGAAGCTGATCGTGGACATGATCTATGAAGGCGGTCTTGCAAGCATGCGCGACTCCATCAGCAACACGGCGGAGTATGGCGACTATGTAACAGGCCCTCGCGTGGTAACCGAAGATACCAAGAAGGCAATGAAAGAAGTCCTGTCTGATATTCAACAGGGTAAATTCGCCCGCGACTTTATCCTTGAGAACCAATCGGGACGCGCTTTCCTGACAGCTACTCGCCGCAACGAGTCCGAGCATCCGATCGAAGTGGTGGGTGCAGAGCTTCGCGAAATGATGCATTGGATCAAAAAATAAGAATATATAGAATTCATAAGGAATTCTTCGGGGTTTGGGGCAGCCCGGCATGAGATGATGATGCTGCTGCCCGGATCCGTCAGATTAAGCAGCCGGCGGCAGGGGATTCTATCAACTGCCGCCGGATGTTTACGTCATGAGATAAACTTCAAGGAGGTGCCGACATGCGAAAGATTTATGTCTTTGATACAACGCTGAGAGATGGTGAGCAGTCTCCTGGCGTGAATTTGAACACTCGGGAAAAGGTGGAAATCGCCCTTCAGCTCGAAAAGTTGAAAATCGACCGCATGGAAGCAGGGTTTCCAGCGGCGTCCCCCGGTGACCTTGCAGCTGTGAATGCAGTGGCACGCGCGGTGAAGGACGTTACGGTCATTGGATTGTCACGCTCCAGAGAGAATGACATCGATGCGGTTCGCGAAGCGCTTCAAGGTGCCCAGGACCCGTGCATTCACGTGTTCCTGGCCACTTCGCCGATTCACCGCAAGTTCAAGCTGCGGATGGAGAAGCAGCAGGTGCTGGAAACGGCGCAGGCTTCGATCCGTTACGCTAAGAAGTACTTTTCCAAAGTGGAATTTTCCCTGGAGGATGCGGGCCGGACCGAGCTTGATTTCATGGCCGAGGTCGTCGCCATGGCAGTGCGCGAAGGCGCCAATGTCGTGAACATTCCGGATACCGTGGGATATTTGAACCCTTCGGAATACGGGGCCATCTTCAAATACTTGAAGGAAAATGTTCCGGATATCGAGAAGGTTCAGCTGAGTGCGCACTGCCATAACGATCTGGGCATGGCCACGGCGAACACCCTTGCCGCCATTCTGAACGGGGCCGATCAGATCGAAGGCACGATCAACGGAATCGGTGAACGTGCAGGCAATACCGCGATCGAGGAAATCGCGATGGCGCTCGAGACGCGTTCCGAATTCTTTGGAGCGAAGACGGGGCTGGCCTTAACCGAAATCGCCCGCACAAGCCGCCTTGTGAGCAAGCTGACCGGCATGGTCGTGCCAGGCAACAAAGCGATTGTCGGCGCGAACGCATTCGCCCATGAATCCGGCATTCACCAGGACGGTATGCTGAAGGAGAAGACAACCTACGAAATTATGACCCCGGAGTCCATCGGACTCAAAGAAAGCAAGCTGGTATTAGGCAAACATTCCGGCCGCCATGCTTTCCGGGAGAAGCTGCTGGATCTGGGTTATGAGCTGACCGAAGAACAGGTGAATGACGCATTCGCCAAATTCAAAGTGCTGGCCGACAAGAAGAAGGAAGTTTCCGATGAGGATCTTCTGGCTCTGCTGGAGGAAAAACTGATCGATACGCCAGAGGTCTTCAAGCTGGAAACGATCTTTGTTGCTTACGGCAACGAATCAACGCCGACGGCGCGGGTGCGCATTGCAACAGAAGATCAGACGATTGAAGAAGAGGCCGAGGGCAACGGTTCCGTGGACGCGATCTATAACGCGATCGACAAGGTGACCGGAGAAGAGGTTACGCTTGCGGACTATTCCATCAAGTCGGTAACGCACGGCAAGGATGCCCAAGGTGAAGTGCATGTCGTGCTGTCCCAAAACGACGTGGCCGCGCAAGGCCGCGGCTTGAGCACCGACATTCTGGAAGCGAGCGCACGTGCCTACGTCGATGCGGTGAACGTCCTGATCGAGAAACGCAAAACGTTTAGCCGGCGCGAGCGCGCTACGCTGTAATCCATACTTGGCGTGGCGGGAGATCTGCTCTCCGCATGAGCGCTGAAGGTGCATGCCATAAAAAAAGAGGGGCCGCTATTGAAGCGGCTCCTCTTTTATTTGCTTTATTAAACTGTTGGCCAGACGTGGAATGCAGGTATCAAGACACTAGCATCGAGCCTTAAACGGCCTCATAGCAGAGGGCCGATACCGGATTGATGCAGCTGATCAACGAGATAAGACAGGGTTTCGTTAAGGCGTCGATACGGAGCCTGGATCTTACCAGGCGTAGGCCTGCGGGGCGGCGCCGCCCGGACCCGGGAATATTTCATCCAAGCGCTTCATCACGGATTCATCGAGTTCGATCTCAAGCGAGCGCAGGGAGCTTTCGAATTGCTCCAGCGTGCGCGGCCCAATAATCGGTCCGGTAACGGCCGGGTTCTTCAGCACCCAGGCAAGAGCGACGTTATCCTGCGGTTCGCCCAGCTCTTGGCAGAGAGCGGCAAACTGTTCCAGCTGCGCGCGGTGCTTCTCTACGCGCTCCGCATTGCCTCCGCTGCGCGAGCCCTCGATTTTTTTAAGGGCATTGCGTCCCAGCAGTCCCCCGTCCAGCGGACTCCATGGAATCACGCCGAGACCCAGCTGCTGCGAAGCGGGGAGTACTTCGAGTTCCGGCAATCGGCAGGTCAGGCTGTATTTGTGCTGCTCGGAAACGAGACCGAGGAAGTGACGGCTTTGGGCCGCGGCCTGCGCAACCGCAATCTGCCAGCCGGCAAAGTTGCTGGATCCGACATATCCGATTTTTCCTTGATGAACCGCAACCTCAAAAGCGCCCCAGAGCTCGTCCCAAGTGACGGAAGGATCGACGTGATGCATTTGGTACAGCTCGATATGGTCGGTCTGCAGACGTTTCAGCGACCCTTCGAGATGACGGCGAAGTTTATAGCTCGACAGCCCGGCTTCATTGTTGGGGCCATCCAGAGGATCACTCATGGAACCGTAGAATTTAGTAGCCAAAACGACTTTTTCGCGGCGGCCTCCGCCTTGGTTAAACCAGCGTCCGATGATGGTTTCGGTCAGGCCCGAATTCTCGCCCCAGCCGTAGATGTTCGCCGTATCAAAGAAATTGACGCCGGCATCAAGCGCTGCATCCATGATGCGGAAGGCTTCCTTTTCATCCGTGGCAGGACCGAAATTCATCGTCCCCAAACACAGACGACTTACTTTCATGCCGGATTTACCTAGAGCTGCGTACTTCATAATCGATGATCACTCCTTGGTCGTTTAGGGTATAAGGCAAATTCACCCCTATTGTAGCGTATTGGCAGAAAAATGTAACTAACGGCGTTCGGAAACGTTAATATGGATAGGGACTGATTTTACGAGGAGGGGTAGGATGAATCGATTAGTTCCTTTCAGGATACTTTCATTGCTTGTTGTGTTAACCTCGGCGTTGATGATCAGCGCTTGTAACCAAACAGAGCCCAAGACTGCTGTCGATACTGATTTCAAGGAAACCATGTCTGACCTGACCAGTCTTCAATCCATATCGCTAACGGAAAGTAACAAACAAATCATTAGGGAAACCTTTGATTCGGTGAAAGTGCTTCAAGACAAATTACAAAATCATCCTAGCCCAACTTGGGTTGTAGATAAAGAGGACGTGAAGATATCGCTGAGCGAATTTGTTCTGGCGAGGATAAACAGAGACTTAATATTTGCCCTAAACCAAGTGAAAGAAATTCCTTCCGATGCCGCATTACTGAAAGATATGGTCATCACGCAACTAACGGCGAATTACGCCAGACAGTCGGGCGTGGTCGTAACGCCCAAAGAAGTCAGTGAGGAAATCGAATTTCAAAAAGCAGCGCTGGATGAAGCTGATCCCAATGACGACAACCACCGGTTGATTCTTTACATCATGGAGAACCGAATTCGCATTTCGGGTAAGACGGAAGAAGAGTTTTGGAACAGTGCGGAGGTGTATGAGGATTACGAAACCTCATTGTACAACAGTAGATTAATCGCAAATATTCTGTCCGACGAGAGCACGAAGGGGATGGACAGCTATTATGAGCTACAGGAAAAGCTGTTCAACGATTTCCAGAAGAAGCATTCCATTCAGGCTCCAGATTTTAACGAATTGTTACAATCAGCTTCCTAATTCTGCTCCCTCCTTTTCGATACCATATCCTTGTTCCTACAGCTAGTCTCGTTCCTGCTCCTTTTTCCTTCCTCTACCTACAAAGACTAGGACCAACCAAGAATCTCTTTAAGTTGTTACCCTCCGGATGTTAACCTTCAAGAGCCGCCCAATCATTTTGCATAGGGCGGCTCTTCTCCCCCACACAACCCTTGTGGTCAGGGAGATGTGCTCTTCTCCAGTGACCTGCCAATCCATTAGCTTCGAAGCAGCGGAGAGGACGAATCGATTCCGGAAAAGCGGAGCGGTCGCCTTTGGAGCCGAATTTCAACCCCTAACATATAATCCAGAAATTCGGCGACAACAGCGATTGGAGGAACGATACGTACTCGGAGCTTCCCACATTAACTCTTCGAAGCCCTTGCATAAACTGCTCTTGCTAAGCTGCTCTCGCATAAAGTCTTACTCGCATTAAGTCGCTCTCGCGAAATTAGCTCTTCGAGCTTCTGTACAACTTCTATGACGCCGTCTCCCTGATCACATTCCCCCTACTTATAGGCAAAACGAATTAAGTTCATAGTTTCTATATCTTGGTCAATCGAGGGGGAAGTATGTTACAACAGTAACTAGATGATTAAATACGACCAGTGTATATATAAATAAGGAGTGACGAAGGATGGCAGAAACGAAAAAAATCGCGGTAATCGCGGGAGACGGCATCGGTCCTGAGGTAGTGGCGGAAGCGGAGAAAATCATTAAACGTACCGAAGAGGTATTCGGACTTTCATTCACGACGGAACATGCGTTGTTTGGCGGCATTGCGATCGACGAGAAAGGAACGCCGCTCCCGGAAGAAACGCTGAGCGTATGCAAAAGCGCCGATGCGGTATTGCTTGGTGCGGTAGGCGGACCGAAATGGGACAACAACGCGAAGGAGCTTCGCCCGGAAACCGGATTGCTCGGCATCCGCAAAGAGCTTGGCCTGTTCTCGAACCTGCGTCCGGCCGTCATTTTTGACTGCTTGAAGGATGCATCCACACTGAAGCCCGAGGTTCTGGAAGGAACCGACTTGATGGTTGTTCGTGAACTGACGGGAGGCATATACTTCGGCGAGAAGTTCAGACGCGAAGGTGCAGGCGGAGAAGAAGCGGTAGATACCTGCGTATACAATACCGCCGAGGTAGAGCGCATCGTGCATCAAGCCTTCGAGATTGCACAGAAGCGCCGGAAGAAGCTGGCTTCCGTCGATAAAGCGAACGTGCTGGAAACGTCCCGCTTGTGGCGCGAAACCGTAAACCGCATCGCCCCTGAATACCCGGACGTCGAGCTGGAGCACGTGCTGGTAGACAACTGCGCGATGCAGCTTCTGCGCCGCCCGTCCAGCTTTGATGTCATCGTAACCGAGAATATGTTCGGTGACATTCTGAGCGACGAAGCAGCCATGCTGACAGGATCCATCGGCATGCTGGCATCCGCATCCATGGGCGAAGGAGCTTTCGGTCTGTACGAGCCGGTACACGGTTCGGCTCCGGACATTGCCGGCCAAGGCTTGGCGAACCCGATCGCAACGATTCTTTCCGTAGCGCTTATGTATCGCCTCACGTTCGGATACGAGGATGCGGCTGACGCCATTGAACGCGCAGTTGCCGAGGTGCTTGATGCCGGACACCGGACGGCAGACATTGCCGTTGATAAGAGCAAGGCGCTCAGCACCACGGAGATGGGCGATTTGATTGCCGCGGCTATCCGTTAATAGAAGAAGCGTACGTTCAAGAAAACTTCTTATTTATAATAATTATAATAAAGTAACGTCTACAATCTTGACTTTGATTAGCCTCGATGATAACATTTCTATTAAATGTTCATAGAACATACCATGTAGAAAATACACGTATTTTCTTACATATGTTAAGGAGGAATTCAATCATGGCAGAACGTTTGGTTGGTAAAGCGGCTCCTGATTTCACAATGGAAACTGTATCAGGTGACGGTAAAGATTTTGGCAAAGTCAGCCTGTCCGACTACCGCGGCAAATGGCTCGTATTCTTCTTCTATCCGCTGGATTTCACTTTTGTATGCCCAACTGAAATCACGGCTCTCAGCGATGCTTACGATCAATTCAAAGCATTGGATACGGAAATCCTGGGTGTGAGCGTTGACTCGATTCACAGCCACAAAGCTTGGATCAACACAGCTAAAGAAGCTAACGGTCTGGGAGCATTGAACTTCCCGCTGGCTTCCGACATCACCAAGAACGTAGCTAGAGACTACGGCGTTCTGATCGAAGAAGAAGGCGTTGCTCTGCGCGGCCTGTACATCATCGATCCAGAAGGCGAATTGAAATATCAAGTTGTTAACCATAACGACGTTGGCCGCAGCGTAGAAGAAACGCTTCGCGTTCTTCAAGCACTGCAATCCGGCGGATTGTGCGCAATGAACTGGAAGCCGGGCGACAGCAACCTGTAATTCCATTTCATGAATAGCAACCCTCATTACCTGACATTACGTCCAGGTAATGGGGGTTTTTTCACTCTTGGTTTTATTGGATGAAATAGGGGAAGACTTTTGTTTAGGAAACCGCGCTTGCGTTAATATATAATTAAATAAATAGGTTGGCCGGCTTATGATTAGGAAATCATGCCAAAATTTTAAATCAAGGTTTTTTTCATGAAGGAATTAGCCTGCCTGAAAGCGAATACAATATTGAAACGATTGAGAATCCACACAAGGAGGGTGAACGATATGAGTTTTTGCTGTGGGGCTAGTATGATGGGTACAAAGGGTACACTGAAGCATTATCGCACTCAAGTACATAATGTTCCCCTACTGTCTTGTCCGGTCTGCCATCGCGTCGAGGTTCATCATCGGGTTGAGAATGAGTATGAGATATTGGCTGAATATGCCCATGGTGACGGTGCATCCCAAGTGGATTTTCAGGATTACGTGATGGAAGATGAGGATGCCATTTTTGAGAATGTGGTCAATCGGGAGTCGGAGGATCCGCTCACGGTTGTTCAGAGTCAGATTGATATGTCGCTGGATCTCCTGGTGGTTGCCAAATGGATGGAGGACGAGAAGTGGCAGGGCGAACTGAAAAGACGGCTTGCCGTGATGAGCCAGCGCAGGCTCCGACTCCAAAAGCAGCCTTAATTAGGATTAATAAAGCCTCGTGAATGCCCGGGGCTTTTTTAATGTTTCAAATCAGGCGGATTTGGGTAATCATTTACATTAGCTGTGCAATGACGGGTGTTATATCAATTACATAAACCAAAGTACATAAGTAATGACAATGGTATTTTTATGCAATTATCCATTTTTCGACAGGATTTCTGATTGACGTTTCTTTGTTTCGATGACTATCATGGAAGGAAGCAGATTCGGGCTGCTTCTGATTCAGAGGCGGACAAGCTCATTTTTTCGCATGTTTTTTGTCGGTTTGGTGAGTTCAACTTTTCAAGAAAAGGGGGAGCCATCTTGTTGAGTCAAATCCGTGAATCTGAGCTGCAGGCAATTCGTTCATTTCATTCCAGTCAGCTTATTAGGAACAAGTATGAGAACATACTGGAGAATCTCGACAGCGGGATTATCCTCTTTGATAGTGATGGAGTGTTGGCATTTGTTAACGTGCAGATGGCAAAACTGTTAGGCGTATCCCGTAAATCGCTGACAGGCTGTACGCTGACCCAGCTATTGCGTCATCCCCAGCTCTCCAGATTCAAGAAGAAAAAAATACTTCGCATTTTTCGGGAAACGGTATTCCATCGCCGAAGATTCCATGAATTGGTTGATGAATTCGGCAGATCGTGGCTGATCACGATGACGTATGGGGACCAAATGGAAGGCGATTTCCTGATCAGCGTGAAGGATGTATCGGATTTCAAACGAATTGAGCAAACCGCTTATCAGAACGATAAACTGGCCATGCTGGGAAAAATCTCGGCTTCCATTGCCCATGAAATCCGAAACCCGCTGACATCCATTCGAGGCTTTATCCAGTTGCTGCGTCCGCATCTCGTAAGTTTGGGAAAGGACGAGTATGCCAGAATCATACTAACGGAGATCGATCGCGCAAACGATATTATATACGAATTTCTCAATTCCTCCAAACCCTCGGCTCCAGAGACCAAGATTGTATCCGTATCCTCATTATTGAAGGAAGTTGTTCTATTAACAGAGAGCGAAGCCTTGATGAAGGGATGCCAGATCAATCTGCATACCGATAAGACCCCACCTGCGTTTATTTCCGTTGATGTCAAGCAGATCAAACAGGTGATTCTGAATATTATTAAAAATGCCCTCGACGCCATAAATGAGCATCATGACGAGAACATTACCGGGATGATTGATATTTCAGCCCGTGACACGGGGAAACATATTAACATTTGCATTTCGGATAACGGGGGCGGCATGGATCAGAATACGCTGAACCACCTCTTTAATCCCTTTTTTACGACGAAAGAGAGCGGGACGGGACTTGGTTTGTCCGTGAGCTACAGCATCATCCGAAACCATGGCGGCACCATTGCCGTGGATAGCCAGGTTGGGGCCGGGACCGAGTTTGTGATCACGTTTCCCAAGCTGGACGTGTCGGAAGTCTAAGAGGATATGCAACCGATTTGAATACAAGAGCAGCTGTTCCAATGGAATGGCTTTTTCTTTTTTAGGAGGAGAAGAGACATGAAATGGACATTTGAAAGCAATTTAACAGCCGGGCAAGTACAAGCGGATGCCATAATCGTTCCCGTTACTAAAAAACAAGCGAAGGAGGGCGGCATTTCCCCGGCCTGGGACCCGTTATTAAAGCAGTTAGCGGAGAACCGGCTGTTCGACGGCACCGCCAACCGGTCATTCGTATGGCCGGAGAGCATTTCGAGCGGATCGCGCCTGTTAATATGGGTAGGCCGTCCCGAAGGTATCCTGACATCCGAGCAGCTGCGTTTGGTTGCAGCTCAAGCGGCGAAGGCGGCCGTAAAATCGGGAATACGCAGCGCGGCCATTCAAATTCCGCATACGATGGTCAGCTTCACCGCCGAACAGACGCCCCGCGACGCTGCTCAGGCTTTAACCGAAGGTTTTATACTGGGAAGCTACCGGAAACCGCATTATAAACGCGATGCTTCCGAACATACGGATTTAGAAGAAATCCTCTATTATATAGAAGGAAATGCGGAAGCGGAATATGAAGCCGCGTGGAAGGAAGGCATGTCGCTCGGCCAAGCGATTGGAGAAGCAACCTGCCTGGCACGAGATTTGACGAACCTTCCCGGCAATAAACTGTTACCGGAAGACTTGGCCCAGAAGGCGCTTCAGCTGGCGAAGCGGTACGGCTTCGAAGCACAGGTCCTGGATGAGGAAGCTATGGTCGAGAAAGGAATGGGCGGTCTCTTGGCCGTAGGGAAAGGCAGCATACATCCGCCGCGCATGATTACGATCCGTTATCAGGGACGGGAGACATGGGACGATGTGATCGGCCTGATAGGCAAGGGGATCACGTTTGATACCGGCGGCGTTTCGCTGAAGAGGGCAGTCGGAATGGAGGATATGATCAGCGATATGGGCGGGGCGGCTACAGTGCTTGGCGTTATGGAGGCTCTCGGGCGTATTCGTCCCAAGGCGAATGTCGTGATGGTGATCCCGTCTGCGGAGAACGTGATGAGCGGCGGCGCCTTTAAACCAGGCGATATCGTGACGACGCTGAGCGGCCGTACCGTCGAAGTGCTGAACACGGATGCCGAGGGCCGCATCGTGCTCGCGGATGGAGTAACCCATGCTAAACAGCTCGGCTCTTCGCGCCTAATTGATGTGGCCACGTTGACCGGGGCTGTCGTTTCGGCGCTTGGGGATATCGCCACCGGGGCCGTAACCAATGACGAAACCTTTTTGCAGGAGCTTATCGCTTCTTCCCGTAGGGCCGGCGAAAAAATATGGCCGCTCCCATCCTATCCGGAGTTTTGGGATAAATTGAAGAGCGAGGTGGCGGATTTGCGAAATCAAACCGGGCGAGAAGGCGGGACGATCACGGGCGGTCTTTTTGTGGGCACGTTTGCTGACGGGCTGCCTTGGGTTCATTTCGACATTGCAGGTACGGCTTACTTGTCCAAGGAGCGGGGAGTGGATCCCAGAGGGGCAACCGGCGTGCTCGTCCGAACCATCAGCGACTGGATACTCCGAGAGGCCGAGGCCGTCAAGGATTGATGCACATGTTATGCTTTACTTTTCAACCGGCATTCAAGTATGATGAAGAGAAAATTGCCGAGAGGAGTTTAGCTTAGAATGATTAAGAGTAGTCAGACAAAGATTGTAGACTGTACCATTCGCGATGGCGGACTGGTGAACAACTGGGATTTTAGCGTAGAATTCGTGCAAAATTTATATGCAGGCCTGAATGAGGCTGGCGTGGACTATATGGAAATCGGTTATAAAAATTCGCCTAAGCTGCTAAAAGGCGCTGATCAAGCCGGCCCTTGGCGTTTTTTGGATGATGAATTCCTTCGAGAAGTTATTCCCCATAAAGGTAAAACCAAACTGTCCGCACTGGTCGATATCGGCCGGGTGGATGAGGATGATATTTTGCCGCGCGAGGAGAGCCTGCTGGATCTCATCCGCGTTGCATGTTACATCAAAGACGTAGATAAGGCGCTTGCGCTGGTTCAGACCTTCCATGATCGCGGTTACGAGACGACGCTGAACATTATGGCCCTCTCCAACGTGATGGAGAATGAGCTGCTGGAAGCCTTTGAGATGATCAGGGAGAGCGTCGTGGATGTGGTGTACATCGTCGATTCTTACGGAAGCCTGGATCATAAAGACATGGAATACCTGGTAAATAAGTTCAAGACGCATCTGCCGAACAAACGTCTTGGCGTTCATACCCATAACAATATGCAGCTGGCGTTCTCCAACACGCTGGTAGCCGCCGACCTCGGCGTTGAGCTTCTGGATGCGTCCGTGTACGGCATGGGCCGCGCAGCCGGCAACTGTCCGACCGAGCTTTTGGTTACCCACTTGAAAGGCACGAAGTACGAGCTGCGCCCGGTACTGGACATTATTGAGCGCTTCATGATCCCTCTTCGCGAAAAAGAGGAGTGGGGTTACATCATGCCCTACATGATTACAGGCACCCTGGACGAACATCCGCGCTCCGCTATGGCACTTCGCGCTTCGGACGATAAAGACAAAATCGTGGATTTTTACGATAAATTGACGACGCCGGAAGTGACGTTCGACAAAAAGAAGTAAGGATGACTAGGGCGTCCTTGCATCTTATATCAGTGTATGAAAGAGCAGCATCTTTCCCCATTCGGAAGGGTGCTGCTTGCTTTCTATTGCCTATGATACATTTTCCATAAAATACATGTTGAAATTGCGTGTCACGCATGGTATATTTATTTTTGTCTTCAAAAGATAAAATGTTGATTATCGGGACGTAGCTCAGCTTGGTAGAGCACCTGGTTTGGGACCAGGGGGTCGCATGTTCAAATCGTGTCGTCCCGATTCGCTTATGATTTAGGACCTCGCAAATAGTAATCGGCATCTGCTCCAAAGCATAGCGTCACTTTTGTAGGTGGATATGCGGGTGTAGTTCAATGGTAGAACTCCAGCCTTCCAAGCTGGTAGCGTGGGTTCGATTCCCATCACCCGCTTATAGTTAGACAGAAACCCTTGGTATCAAGGGTTTTTTTGTTGCTTCAGGCTGCAAAAGCTGCTTGTTATCTTAGACGGGGCAAAGTAGTAAATCCTTGAGATATCAAGGATCTCTGGCTGTTATAGGATGCAGGCTCCGCAGATAGCCCTTTTACATTTTAGAAATATCTGTTATAATGGCCATAATTTCATTCCAAGAATGCGAGGTAACCTAGTCCAATGAAGTAAGACACCCTTTTCTCTAAAACAACTGCATGTAGTTTTGCAGGCGTTTCTCTACGGCGGTAGAGGGAGAGATTTGGCGTGTCTGAACAATGTGACTGGGGTGCCTCTTTTTGTTATGTCGGAAACGGTACTCTGATACAATTCCAATCACATATACGGAACGGATTGCTGCTTTTGTTGACGGGCGAAGGGTAAGGCCCTTTCAATACCGTCAGGGCTGGCCTGGAATGAACAGCCGAAGAATTGAGCAGTGGCGCGCATTCGTCCCGTTATTCAGATCCAAACGAATCCTCTCTCATAACAACCGCCGCAGGCCATCGCCTGCGGTTTTTGATGTTTTTCACAGAGAGAGGATGAGGCGATATGACAATGATTCTAAAAGCGAAAGATATAAGCATGGAACTTCAAGGAAAGCCGCTGTTTGAAGGCATTCAGCTGGAAGTGGCCGAAGGAGAGCGGATCGCGCTGTATGGGCGTAACGGTACCGGCAAAACAACGCTCCTCTCCATCCTGGCCGGTGAGCTTGAGCCTACCTCCGGCGTTGTGGAGGCGATCCTTCCAAGAGAGCGCTGGGGCTGGTTGAGACAGCAGGATGAACCGGAGGAAGGGGATATGAGTGCGATCGATACGGTGCGCAGCCGCAGTCATCCAACGTTATGGGAGCTGAAGCTTCGGCTTGCGGGAGTCGAGCAGCGAATGAACGGCGGCAGCGCTGCGGAAATGGAGCAGCTGCTTGAGTTATATGGCAATCTGCTGGAGCGTTATGAATCCCGGAACGGTTTCCAGTGGGAGACCGAGGTGGAGAAAGCGATGACGATGCTGGGCATCGGGCCGGAGGTGTGGCCGGTGTCCTATCGCGAGCTGAGCGGAGGCCAGAAGACGAAGGTGATGCTGTCTGCGCTCCTGGTGTCGGCCCCGAAATTTCTGCTGCTTGACGAGCCGACGAACCATCTGGACAGTGAAAGCCTGGTCTGGCTGGAGCAGTGGCTGGTGTCGACCTATAAAGGAACGGTGCTGTTTGTATCCCATGATCGGGAATTCATTGACCGGGTGGCGACCGCCGTCTGTGAGCTGACGTCGGAGGAACTCCGGCGTTACCGGGGAGGATACACGGATTACCGGCGCGAAAAGGAACGCGAGCTGCGCGAGCAGGAGACGCTTTATCGCAAGCAGGAGCTGGCCCGCAAGGCGCTTGAGGAGTCGATCCGAAGATACGAGGAATGGTTCCATAAAGCGCATAACGCGGCCGGGGACGTGAATGAAGTCAAGATCACCGCCAGTTTCTACAAGGCCAAAGCGAAGAAGAACATCTCCAGATACCATGCCAAGGAAAAAGCGCTGGAACGGCTGGAAGCCGAGCGGGTGGATAAGCCGCGCAGCGGGCCCAAGCTGAACATGGAGCTGGAAGGGGAGGCATTCGGCGGCCGAACCCTGGTCCAAGTGAAGGACATCTGTTTTGGATACGGATATCAACAGCTTTTTAATAAGCTCACCTTCTATTTGAAACGCGGCGACCGGCTGGCCGTAAGAGGCCCCAACGGAAGCGGAAAAACGACGCTGCTCAAGCTGCTGCTGGGGGAGATCGATCCGCAGGAGGGCCGGATTACCCGGAATCCTTCCGTCAAGATCGGCTATTTTTCGCAGGAGCTTGAGGGGCTTGAACCGGAAACCACGCTGCTGGACAGCCTTCTTGTCATTCCCGGCATGACGGAGAGCCGTGCGCGTACCCTGCTGGGCTCGTTTCTCTTCAGGAGAGACGACGTGTTTAAGAAGATGGGACAGCTCAGCATGGGGGAGAAGTGCAGAACGGCTTTTCTCAAGCTGTATTTCAGCGGGGCGCATCTCCTCGTATTGGATGAACCCTCGAATTACCTGGACGTGGATACCCGAGAGGTGATTGAACAGGTGCTCGTAAGCTTTCCGGGCGCAATCGCGCTTGTATCGCATGACCGGTATCTGGTGCGCAAAATCGCGAACCGGCTGCTTACGCTGAAGCCCGGGGAAGCTCCCGCATGGTTCGAGGGAAGCGTTGGCGAGGAGGAGGAACAGGCTGCGCGAACCGGGGTGATCAAGGGAGATACCGAGAAGGACAATCGCCGAATGGCGCTTGAGTACCGGATTCAGGAATTGCTGGGGTTATCCGCTGATGGACTTGAGGCCGGGGATGAGGCGAGCTGGCTTGCCGAGATTAGGGAGCTGCGGGCCGAGCTTGCCGGGCTTTTGTCGGATTGAGCCCAGGGATCCCGATTAAAATCGGTCCGATGAGGTTAAAATGGGGAAATGAAACTTGCCATATGCCGAAAGGTTGCATATAATAAACCCTATATATTTGCATAAGTTCTAAATGCATGGATGGAGAAAAGTAGCCAGTGCCTCTTTACAGGGAAGGGATGCCGTGGATTGAGAGTGTCCCTCAAAGAATCAGGCTGGTGAAGTTCGCTCCGGAGCAGTTCCCTGAACACGGCAGCCCGCCGGTTGAGTAGGGGATAACGGGTCCGATTCGTTACGTCGGTCAAGTGAGCATGATGAGGCATACTCGTGCCCAAGGCTTTTACCGTCTTGGTTAGAGTATGATGCATGTTAACAAGGGTGGTACCACGGTCTCTTCGTCCCTTTTCGGGAGGAGAGGCCTTTTTTGTTTTCAGAACAATGATGGAGTTTACAAAGGGGTGTGCGAATAGCCATGAAGGAAAAATTGGAAGCTTTAAAGCAGGAAGCATTGGCGCAATTGCAGGATGTTAACGATCCGCAGCAGCTGAATGATTTGCGGGTGAAATACCTTGGCAAAAAAGGGGCCCTGACGGAAATCCTGCGCGGCATGGGAGCACTCAGCGCAGAGGAGCGTCCCGTTATCGGCCAGGTGGCCAATGACGTTCGCGGCGCGATCGAGGAAGTCATTTCCGGCAAGCAGGAAGCGTTCCTGCAGCAGGAAACCGAAGAGCGTCTGCGCGCAGAGAAAGTGGACGTGACCCTTCCGGGTCGCAAGCTCAGCCAAGGTGCGGTGCATCCGCTCAGCAAGGTGATCCAGGATATCGAGGATATTTTCATCGGGATGGGATACCGCGTAGCGGAAGGACCCGAGGTGGAGACGGACTATTTCAATTTCGAGGCGCTCAATCTGCCGAAGAACCACCCGGCACGCGACATGCAGGATTCCTTCTATTTGACGGAAGATCTGCTGATGCGGACCCAGACTTCCCCGGTGCAAGCCCGGACGATGCTGTCGATGCAAGGAAAAGCGCCGGTCAAAATCATCTGTCCCGGACGCGTATTCCGCCGGGACGACGATGACGCGACCCATTCGTTCCAGTTCCATCAAATCGAGGGCCTCGTGATCGGCGAGAACATTCGCATGAGCGATTTGAAAGGGACGCTGCTGCAATTCGTTCAGGAAATGTTCGGCGATAACACGCAGATCCGTCTGCGTCCAAGCTTCTTCCCATTCACGGAGCCCAGCGCGGAAGTGGACGTATCCTGCGTCAAATGCGGCGGCAGCGGCTGCCGCGTATGCAAGCAAACGGGCTGGCTAGAGATTTTAGGCTGCGGCATGGTTCATCCGAAGGTGCTCGAAATGGGCGGCTATGACCCTGAGAAGTACAGCGGATTTGCTTTCGGTATGGGGGTTGAGCGGATTGCCATGCTGAAATACGGCGTGGATGACATCCGCCACTTCTTCAACAACGATACGGCATTCTTGAATCAGTTCACGCGGATCTAATTTTAACGATAAAGGGAAGTGAATAGACAATGAGAGTTTCAACCGATTGGTTGTCCGATTATATTTCGCTCGAAGGCGTAACCTCAGAGGATTTGGCAAGCCGCATTACATCGGCCGGCATTGAAATCGATGTGATCGAGAAACGGAATCAAGGCATTAACAACGTGGTCGTAGGCTACGTCAAGAGCAAGGAGAAGCATCCCGATGCCGATAAGCTGAACGTGTGCGTCGTCGATGCAGGCCAGGAAGAAGATCTCCAGATCGTATGCGGAGCAAAAAACGTGGATGCTGGCCAGAAGGTGCCGGTAGCGCTTGTGGGCGCGAAGCTGCCGGGCGGGCTGGATATCAAGAAAGCCAAGCTGCGCGGCGTGCTGTCCCAAGGCATGATTTGCTCAGCCAAGGAACTGGGCATGAATGACAAACTGCTGCCCAAAGAGCTGCAGGAGGGGATTTTGGTGCTCCCGGCTGACACGGAGATCGGCAAACCGATTGTGGATGTGCTGGGCCTGAACGATGAAATTCTGGAGCTGGACCTGACGCCGAACCGTTCCGACTGCCTCAGCATGCTGGGCACGGCTTACGAAGTGAGCGCCATCCTCGGCCGCGAGCTGAGCCTGCCGAACCCGGAGAAGGAAATGCTGGAGGTTCATGATGCAGCAGCCGATCATATCTCGGTTACGATCGGCGCGGATGAGCAGTGCAGCCATTATGCTGCACGCTATATCACGGGGGTCACGATCGCTCCTTCCCCGCTGTGGATGCAAAACCGGTTGATGGCAGCCGGCGTGCGTCCGATCAATAACATCGTGGATATTACCAATTATGTGATGCTGGAATACGGCCAGCCGCTGCATGCTTTTGATGCGGATCAGCTAAAAGACGGGGCGGTTCACGTACGCTTGGCTGAGGCCGGCGAGACGATGGTGACGCTGGATGGCGCGGAGCGGCGTCTGGAGCCGCATATGCTGGTAATTACGGCAGGCGGCAAGCCGGTGGCCTTGGCTGGCGTTATGGGCGGCCTGGACTCCGAAGTAACGGACGGAACGGTGAATATTTTCCTGGAGTCCGCTAAATTCGATGGCGGCACCGTCCGCAAAACCTCCCGTCAGCTGGGACTTCGCTCAGAGGCAAGCTCCCGCTTCGAGAAGGAAGTGGATCCGGCCGCAGTGATCCCTGCTTTGAACCGAGCGGCTGCACTGATGGCGAAATATGCCGGCGGGTCCGTGCATCAAGGAATCGTCGAAGCAGGAAGTGCGCAAACCGAGCCGTCCGTGATTACGTTGTCGCTGGAGAAGCTCAATCGTTATCTGGGCACGGAGCTGTCTTTGCTTGAGGTCAAAACGATCTTCTCCCGACTGCATTTCCCTAGCGGGGATGCGGGCCAGGGATTGGTGGATATCCAAGTGCCTTCCCGCCGCGGCGATATTATGCTCGATGTAGACCTGATCGAAGAGGTTGCCCGCCTGCATGGCTATGACAACATTCCGACCACGGCGATTGAAGGACCGACGACGCCGGGTTCGTTGACGGAAGCGCAGGCCATCCGCCGCTCGCTTCGCCGTCTGTTGACGCACAGCGGATTCCAGGAGGTTCTGGGTTACTCCTTCATTCATCCGCAGCAAGCGGAAGTGTTCACTTCCCTATCGGAAGGCGGGAAGGCGGTTAAGCTGGCGATGCCGATGAGCGAGGACCGCAGCGTGCTGCGTACCAGCTTGCTGCCGCAGCTGCTGGATATCGCGGTGTATAACCATAACCGCAAGCAGCCGGACCTGGCCCTGTTTGAAATAGGGAACCTGTTCCACACGCAGGAGGAGACGTTGACCAAGCAGCCGCAGGAGCGTCCGGTTCTCGGTCTGCTGCTGTCAGGACGCAAAGGCAGCAAGCAGTGGAACGTCCAGCCGGCCAAAGTGGATTTCTTCGATTTGAAGGGTGCGCTTGAAACGGTGCTCGATTATCTCGGCATTCGCGCTGACGACATTGCTTACGAAGCGAACGGGCCGGCAGGCTTCCATCCGGGACGTTCCGCTTCCGTTTACGTAGGTCAGGGCGAGAACAAACATCTGCTCGGGGTGCTCGGACAAATTCATCCAAAGACGCAGCAGGAGCTGGATTTGGAAGATACCTATGCCGCCGAGATCCTGCTTGAGCCGCTCTATGATCTGACCAATGCCCGCGTCGCTTACCGCGATCTGCCTAGATTCCCGGGCATGGAGCGGGATCTTGCCATCGTGGTGAATGAGGAAGTAGAAGCCGGTTCCCTGATGCAAGTCATCAGAGAGAACGCCGGAGAGCTTCTGCAGCAGATTCAGGTGTTTGACGTCTTCACGGGCAGCAAGCTGGGAGAAGGCAAGAAGAGTGTTGCGATCTCCTTGACGTACCGCCATCAGGAGCGGACGCTGACCGATGAAGAGGTTGCCGGGGTTACGGAAAAAGCAGTCGCTGCCCTTCAGCAAACTTTTGGCGCAGAATTAAGAAAATAGCAGGAATTGTGAACGTCCGCATCGAATCCATTACATCAGAGATTCGATGCGGGCTTTTTTGCTCTAAATTGAACTGGGATTTGCATCGGAAGGCCCGCAGGGTTCATAATTATAAGCACAAAACTGTGTTATCATATACCACACTTCGGTCTGTACTCTAGAGGTTCGTCTGTAGATGTTATCTCATATATAATGGATGCAGAGGATAGACCATTTCAGACATCATAGAATTTACACATAATAGAAGGAGGGCACAATTTTGACTACATCTGACCGTAAAAGCGTTACCGTAGACATCTACGGAACTTCCTATAAACTCGTTGGAAACAGCAGTGATTATACCAGACAGGTAGCCAATTACGTGGATGATCGCATGCGTACCATCTCCAAGGCGCACTCCCGATTGGATACCCCGCGCATTGCCGTCCTTGCCGCGGTACATATGGCTGAAGAAGCTTTGCAGAAGCTGGAGTATCAGAACGAGGCCAAGCTGATGACGGCCGAGCGGAATGAGCTGCGAACGGAACTGGCCAAGGTGCAGGGACTTCAAATCGAGCAGCAGGAGAGACATCGTCAGCAGCTGGAGCAGCTGGAGCGCAAGCTGGCGGAGCAGACAACACTGGCTGAAGAATACAGGAAATCCAAGGAGAACCTGACGGCGGAGTCGGAGCGTACGAAGGAGCTGCTCCAGAAGGAATCGGACCGCGTGGCGGAACTTCTGAAGGAGAAGCAGCAGCTTGAGGTGCGTCTTAAGGAGCAGCGCGAGAAGCTGGAGAGCGGCCACAAGCAGGCGATGGAAGATATGAAACGCCGTTATGAAGGGCAAATTTCACAGTCGGCGCTCACGCATAAGCAGGCCGTCGAGAAGCTGGAACAGAGTTTGCGGACTTCAGCGAAGCAGGCTGAAGAGAAGCTGGCGGAGCAGTTGAAGAAACAGGAGAGCACTTATAAACAAGAGGCGCTTCTGAAAGAACAGCAGCACTCGAAGACCGTGCAGGATCTGAAGCAGCAGAATTCGAAGACGGTTCAGGATCTGGAGCAGAAGTACACGAAGACGGTGCAGGATCTGAAGCTGGAGCACTCGAAAACCTTGCAGGATTTGGAGCAGCAGAACTCGAAGACCGTGCAGGATCTGGAGAAACAGCTTGCCGAGCAGCGCAATCGCGGCGGCCAGCTGCACTCGCGGTTAACGACCGCGGAGAAGGAACTGAACACGGTAAAAGCGGAATCGGACAAGCTGAAGGAAGAGCTCCATTCGTCCAAGCAGCAAGCTGAAGCTTCCTCGCAGGAATTGCGTTCCTTCCGTACGAAGGCGGAAGGGCTGGCGAAGGAACTCGAGGCACTGAAGCAGGAATCCGGCAAGTCGGAGGAAGAGCGTCGACGTCTGCAGAAGCTTGTGGTGGATGCGAATCAGACCTCCCGCAAGCAGCAGGAAGAGCTGCAGCGTCTAAGCAGCGAGCTGCAATCCTGGCGGACGCTGGCGGATCAGCGCAAGGAGGAGACCGGCGAGCTCGAGATGAGAATCGTCGAGCTGATGGAATTGAACGAAAGCCTGGAAGAGGGAATGAAGGGGCTTCAGGATGAAATCCATGTGATGAAGGACGAAGCGGACCGGATCCTTTCCGAGCGGCGAAGCGCCCAGGAGGAATTGAAGGAGCTCCAGCTCCGCAACGAAGAGCTGGAGAAACTCACCCAGGACGCGGGAATCCGCGAGGAAGAGACCGGCAAACTCTACGCCATGCTGGAAGAAGAATACGATACGGTGTCGAATCAGCTCGATGAGCTTCGCAAGAAGGCGACCGCCAGCGAAGAGCGTGCAAGCGAACTTGCCGAGCAGCTGAGGGAGTCCGAAGAGCGCGCCGTTCATTGGCAGGACCAATACCAGCAATGGATGGCGGAACGGGAACAGCTGGCTGCAGACAGCGAGAAGCTGGCCGCAGAGCGCGATGAGTGGAAACGAACCAAGCTTGCGCTGGAAGAAGAGCTTCAGTCGTGGCAGCAGGAGATTGCATCCGCGCGTCAGGTCTGCGACCGTCTGGAAGGCGAGAAAAGCGAAGCGGCACAGCAGTATTCCGAGCTTGGCGAACAGTACGAGCTGGTTATGCACCAGTATCGGCTGCTGCAGGCAGAACAGGAATTGAAGGCGGAGCAAGCCGCGCAGCTTGAAGAAGAACACCGCAAGCTGAAGGAAGAGTATGCGAAGCTCCAAGTTGAATATAATGAATGGATCGAGTTGATTGAGCAGGATCAGCGTTAGGCCATGACGAAGATGTGAACCTGAAAAAACCTCCGGATCAGAGAGAGGAAACTCTGGCGATCCGGAGGTTTTCATTTTGCATAGCAAGCCCTGCTATTCTTCGACGATCAGTTTGGATATCATTTTGCTGTGACCGGCTCCGCACATAATGGAACACGAAACCTCGAATTCTCCTGCCTTGTCAGGCGTAACGACGGTTGAGTTGTTCTTTCGGTCCAGCTGCAGGCCAAGCGCAGGAATCATAACGCCGTGGTTGCCGTCTTCGTTCTCGTAAGTAATCTTGACGGGCACCCCTTTTTTGAGGTGATATTCGGCTTGGTCAAATTGGAAGTTGGAGCCTTTAATCACGAGTTCTGCTTCCGGTGCTACGCCGGTATCCGTGATCCCCGAATTGCCCTCGGACTCTTGTTGGTTTCCGCCGCAGGCCGCCAATACAAAAAGGAGCATACATGAAACAAGTAGTGCTATGCCTTTTTTCACTATAATCTCTCCTGACTATGAAATAATTGTGAAAATTAATTTCCAATCTTTATGATAGCTCAGAACGGGAGTCGACGCACATGCCTGTTATGAAAAATTGGTGAACGTGAAGCGTTTGCAACGAATTTTATGGATTTACGTTATAATGTAGGGGAAACATAGTCACAGAGGACGGGAACTTGCTCGAACACGGACAACCCCCTGTCATATAGCAACAGGGGGCTGTTGTGGGGAATGCATCGATGGATTTAACCGCGAACCGGGATCGTTCAGGAACAGGACTCCGTCAGGATCCTTTGACAGAAGCGGGCGGCCTTCTATCTTATTCTTTGCGGTTTTTGCCTGCTTCAAACGGGGTGGAGATCGGAATGAACAGATCGATGATCCCGATGACCAGTGCAGCAAGCAGAGCACCCAGAATGGAGACGCTAACGCCTCCGACGATGAACTGGGCCAGGTAAATGACAAGCGCGCTCACAATGAAGCCCACGATGCCGCGTCCAAACGGCGTGACTTTTTTGCCGAAGATGCCCTCGATAGCCCAGCCAAACAGGGCGATGACGAGTGCAAGCAGCAGGGCGCTTCCGAATCCGCCGACGGAGAATTGAGGGACGATCCATCCGACGACCATAAGGACGAGCGCGGCTACGATAAATCGAACGACATGCCCGAGAAATTGCATGGTACCTGCCTCCTTAGAATAAGACTGGAATGTTACGCAGAATTTATTTTGTTCAATCGGACGTAAGGTTATGTGTGGAAGGATTTTGGATTCCATGGCGATTTCGCATGGCGTTCGATATAATATAGGCATTGATTGAGAGGAGTTGTGAACTTCTTGAACGACAAGATTTTGCACACTTTAGAATACCGGAAAATTTTAAATACATTGACGCAGTATACCCAAACCTCCATGGGAAGTTTGAGGGCAGAAAGGTTAATGCCAGAGACCGACCTCGAAGCCGTGAAGGATCTGCTCGCGGCCACCGACCAGGCTTACACCGTAGACAGGCTTAAGGGCAACCCGTCCTTCCGCGGCATTACCGACATCAACGATGCTTTGAAGCGGGCCCGAATCGGAGGCACGCTGAATCCGCATGAATTGCTTGCCACGTCGAACACGATTCACGGGTCGCGACGAATCAAACGGTTTATCGCTGCGATTCATGAGGATGAGAAGATTGATATTCTCTTTAATTTAAGCGATCTTATTTCGGAGCAGAAGCCGCTGGAGGATGCCATTCGGCTCTGCATCGATGAAACGGCCGAGGTGCTGGACTCCGCAAGCGCGGAGCTGTCGCAAATTCGGAGGGAGCTGCGAGGCGGAGAGGTACGCATCCGCGAGAAGCTGGAATCCATGATCCGTTCGCAATCGGTGGCGAAGATGCTGCAGGACCAGCTGATTACGATTCGCGGCGACCGATTCGTCATTCCCGTCAAAGCGGAGTATCGCTCCCACTTCGGCGGTATCGTGCACGACCAGTCCGGCTCGGGCGCGACGCTGTTCATCGAACCGGAGTCCATCGTGGCGATGAACAACAAGCTGCGCGAGACCCGGATGCGGGAAGAGCGGGAGATCGAAGTGATTCTGCAGAAGCTGACCGCCCAGGTCGGCGAGCAGGCTGAACTGCTGTCCATCGACGTCGATCTGATCGGGCAGCTCGATTTTATTTTTGCCAAAGCCCGTTTGGCTCATGTGATGAAGGCTTCGCTCCCGCGTATGAACGACAGAGGATATATTAAGCTGCGCAGAGGCAGACATCCGCTCATACCGACGGACCAGGTCGTGCCGCTGGACGTGGAATTGGGCAATTCCTATACCTCCATCATCGTCACGGGCCCGAATACCGGCGGTAAGACGGTTACGCTCAAAACGATCGGTTTATTAAACCTGATGGCGATGTCCGGACTGTTTATCCCGGCCGAAGAAGGCAGCCAGATGTGCGTGTTCGATGCGATCTACGCGGATATTGGCGATGAGCAAAGCATTGAGCAGAGCCTGAGTACCTTCTCCAGCCATATGACCAACATCATCCGCATCTTAAGCCAGATGACGCCGAAGAGCCTGGTCCTGCTCGATGAAGTGGGGGCGGGGACCGACCCGGCGGAAGGTTCGGCTCTGGCGATTTCCATTCTGGAGCATATCCACCGCATGGGCTGCCGCATGATCGCGACGACGCACTATTCCGAATTGAAGGCGTACGCCTATGAACGCAAAGGCGTGATCAATGCCAGCATGGAGTTCGATATCAATACCCTAAGTCCGACTTATCGGCTGCTGGTGGGCGTTCCTGGAAGAAGTAACGCGTTTGCTATTGCAGAACGTCTGGGATTGCCGGGATCCATTCTGGAATTCGCCCGCGGGGAAGTGAAGGAAGAGGATCAGCGGGTGGAGCATATGATTGCGTCCCTCGAGGAGAACCGGCATACCGCTGAAGTGGAGCGTGAGAAGGCGGAACAGGTCCGGAAGGAAATGGAGGAACTGCGTCAACGTCACCAGCAGGAGCTTCAGAAGCTCGAGGAGCAGAAAGACAAACTCGTTGATAAGGCTCGGGCGGAAGCAAGACAGATCGTGGACAAGGCGCGGAGCGAAGCCGAGGAAATCATTGCGGACCTGCGCAAGATTGCCCAGGAGGAAGGGGCTTCCGTTAAGGAGCACAAGCTGATCGCGGCCAGAAAGCGCCTGGATGACGCCGAGCCGCAGCAGGGCAAGAAAACGGGCGGCCAGCGTTCTGCGAAGCAGCAGCGCAGCATCGAGCCCGGGGATGAGGTTCGGGTATACAGCCTGAATCAGAAGGGGCATGTCGTGGAGATGTCCGGCTCGAAGGAAGCCGTCGTTCAGCTTGGCATTATGAAGATGAAGGTCGCGCTGGACGATTTGGAGCTGCTGTCGAATCCGGCGGCCAATGCCAAGCAGGCACCGAAACAGCATGCCACCGTCCTGAAGCGAACCCGCGATGCCAACATCCGGAATGAGCTGGATTTAAGGGGAGCGAACCTGGAAGAAGCGTTGATCGAGGTGGACCGGTTCATTGATGAGGCGTTTTTGGGGAATCTGGGACAGATCTACATCATTCACGGCAAGGGAACCGGCATTTTGCGAACCGGCATTCAGGATTATTTGCGCAAGCACAAACATGTCAAGAGCCATCGTTTAGGCAATTACGGCGAAGGCGGCAATGGCGTTACGATTGCCGAGTTGAAATAAGAAATCAGGAACCGTTTTCTCCTTCAATCGTATAACATATCATCAATAGGGTTCAGAACGACGGGATGCGAAAGGTGCCGCATCCCGTTTATCAGGGAGGAAATAAGGGAATGACGGAAGCGATTGATCATTTGCTGACCCATCCGCTTGGGGTGCTCGTCGGCTATTTCTCGGTTGCGATACTTGCACTTATTGTTTACTTGTATTGCTTTGAATTGGTTACCAAGTACAATTGCTGGGATGAAATACGCAAAGGAAATGTTGCCGCGGCCATGGCGACCGGCGGCAAGGTCTTTGGCATTTGTAACGTGATGCGGTATAGCATCACGGCTAATACGTCCATTTACGGCATGATTAAATGGTCGTTCTTCGGGTTTATACTGCTTTTATTGGCTTATTGGCTGCTTGAATTCTTGACGCCTGTGTTTTCGGTCGATGAAGAGATTGGCAAGGATAATCGGGCAGTGGGCCTGATCGTGCTTCTTATCACCGTATCTTTGTCTTACATTATTGGAGCGAGCATTACTTAAGGGCTTCGGGAGGAAAAGAACGATGAAATATTTACCGAGGATATTGTTTGCGGCAGCCATGATTTTTTTCGTGGCAGGTATTGTATACTTAATGTCTCAATAAAAATAACGTAAACAGGGCCATTCATGGCCGTTTGAATAAAGAAAGGGATGAATGACCGATGGAACCGACGGTTTGCCCATGGTGCCAAAGTGAGATTGTATGGGATGAGGAGATAGGTCCCGAGGATACCTGTCCTCACTGCGCGAATGAGCTTAAAGGCTACCGCACATTGAATATCGCATTGCAAGATGAAGATGAAGATGAAGAGGACGTCGTGGAGGAATATGAAGAGGCTTATGAGCCTTCCGACGAGGAGGCGCGCGATCTTCATCGCATCTGGGGCTCCGACCATGAATCGCTGTCATCGCTTCGCACCGTGGATAAGTACGGGGAAGATCACGATCTTTTTGCATTCGAGGAGACGGTGGAGGGGATCCTGGACCAACAAGAGGAAGTACCCGAGTGTCTGCATTGCCGAGAGTATATGCTCCATGCAGGAACGCAGCACGTGAGCGGAGAAGGCTTCCAGCCGGTTCACGCACCCTTGATCCAAGCTCCCATTCTGCAGCCACCGTACGATCTGAACGTTTATGTATGTCCCGGATGCTTCCATGTGCAGTACAATTTGGCAGAGAACGACCGGCTTCGGATGATCAAGAGTTTTATCCATAAAAAGGAATAGAGTTGCGGAGCGGCGCTGTTGCCGATCCCGCGGATGACTTAAGGAAACTGCCGGCGGCGGTTTCCTTTTTTTTGTTCATGAAGTGGAGCGCGAAGGGGTAAAATACCTTGGACTTCAAGTGAAAGGGCAAGGGAGGAACTGTATATGAAGTTGACAAAGGACCCCCAGGCTATGCTTCTGTTATCGGTTCATGGGTTGTTTATTCTATCGAGCGCATTGTCGGGTACGTTCCTCAACGTATACTTATGGAAAAGCCGCCAGGATTACACCATGCTCGGCTGGTTCACGATTGCGCAGCAGGTGGCGCTTGGCCTGACGTTCTGGGCCGCCGGCAAATGGGTGAAGGAGCATAACAAAATGAATGCGCTTCGCCTGGGAATTGCCGTGTCCGGCTTGTTTTATCTATGCGTGCTGTGGGCAGGGAGGGACGCCGTCCATTACATTTGGCCGCTCGGCCTGCTGTTCGGTGTGTCTTTAGGATTGTTCTGGTTGGCCTTTAATGTGGTTTACTTCGAGGTTTCGAGTGCGGAGAACCGGGACTGGTTTAATGGCTGGATCGGGCTCCTGGGCTCCATAACGGGGATTATCGGTCCGTGGCTGGCAGGCTGGATCATCACGCTGATGCATGGGGATCAGGGCTATCGGTTTATTTTTACCGTGTCGATGGCCATCTTCGCCGTAACGGTGGTCATGAGCTTTTTTCTGCGCAAAAGGCCGGTTCAAAGCGATTATCACTGGCTGGAAGGGGTAAGCCGCCTCAAGGAGGGCGGGGTTTGGAAATACGCGGTATTAGGCTTGGCTGTTCAGGGAATCCGGGAGGGCGTGTTCTCCTTTCTCATCACGCTGCTTGTTTTCGTGGCAACGGATCAGGAGTCCAAACTGGGGCAATTCGCGTTGATTACTTCGGCCGTTTCACTGGTCAGCTACTGGGCCTGCGGGAAATGGTTCAAGCCCAAATTCCGTAAAACCGGCATGCTGGTTGGTTCCGTATTGATGCTGATTGTCATCATGCCGCTGCTATTTACGGTCAACTACACTACGCTGCTGGTGCTGGGAATCGGGACGTCGCTCTTCATTCCGCTGTACATGATGCCGGCTATATCGGCCAGCTTCGATCTCATGGGCGTGAATCAGGAAAACGTGGAGAAGCGGGTGGAGCTGGTCGTGCTCCGGGAACTCAGTCTGACGATAGGCCGAATTACGGGCTTGCTTGTTTTCATTCTTGTACTGTCATTCAGGCAGGATACGTTAACGATAACATTGCTGCTGCTGTTTCTGGGGGCATCCCCCATCGGATCTTGGTTGTTCATACGAAAGCTGTTTCCTAGCAAAGGACAAGCCGCCTGAGCCTGATGGCATCGATGTGAGTCAGGGAGATCATGCAATGAGCGAAAGTTGGATAACGCAGGTCAGCGACGTTTTTTAAAATAGAAGGCCGCGACGCGGAGGCAAATCGTACAAATGCAAAGAAGGTATCTCCAAGGCCGCAGGGCCTGTTAGGGGATACCTTCTTAATTTATGTGAAGTTCAGGTCGATCGGACGCCTCAGCGAGAACCATTTCAGTTCTTCGGGCTCTCTGCCGGCAATCGTCTCGGCCAGGAGATCGGCGGCGATCATGCTGTAAACCATACCGTTTCCGCCATAAACCTCGATGAAGTAGCTGTGCGGATACTGCGGATGTCTGCCGATCAGCGGGATGCCGTCTTTGGTGGAGGCAAACACGCCAGCCCAGCTGCATGCCATTTTCAGGTCCGTCATCGTAGGGAACAGCTTATGAATTTCATTCAGCAGTCTCTGACTTCTTGGCTCGGCGTATTCCTCCGGTTTGCCTGAAGGAGGCAGCGGCTCATCCAGTCCACCGGCCATGATCCGCCGGTCCGGCGTTGTCCGGAAATAGAGATATGGACGGTCGGTCTCCCATATGAGAGCCCGCTCATACCACGAAGACAGATCGTGAACAGGCTCGGTCATAATGGCATAGGTATTGAGGAGATCCACTTGATAATCCGGCTTCCATTCTTGGGTGCTGTACCCGGTAGCCCAGATCACGTGTTTGGCTGAAACGCTTCCCTGATCCGTCATGACGGTGACATCGTTGTGTGTATACCTGGTTTCTTTCACTTCGCTGTTTTCATAAATTCGCAGTCCCTGATCGCCGGCATCTTGAAGAAGATGATGTCCGAGACGGTAGGGATTGACTTCGGCATCGCCGCGGGTATAGATGGCGGCTTCCTTTGAGAACGGAAATTTAGCCTTCACATCATCGCGGTTCCAGTACTGCACGTCGAAGCCCTTGCGTTTGAGGAGGTCATACTCATGACGAATCAAGCCGATATCTTGAGGGTTGCTGGCATAGTAGAGGCTGCTTCGAGAGATCAACCCGGAATCCCTTGACAACGTATTCGCGATTTCAGTGAGCCGACGTATGGCATTTCTGCACATCATGTAGAAGGCGGTACCCCGGTCCTCGCCAAAATGTTGAATCAAATTCGAAAGGGGACAGTCGTTGGAGATTTGCAGCAGTCCCGTATTGGCGGAAGTGCTGCCCTCGCATACTCGACTTTTCTCCAGGAGAATGGCGTCGACGCCTTGCACGCTCAGGACATAGGCCATCAGGGCACCGCTGATACCGCCTCCGACGACCAGCACGTCGCAGCTAAGCCGGTCCGAGAGCACGGGGTATTTTTTTACCGGTTCGGTGTTTAAATATTTCCAGGGCGTTGTTCCGCCGGTCAGTAACATGATCCATCCCCTCCCATCGTCACATCGCAATTAGTTTGGTCGTTCCTTCCGCATTTCATGACATCTTGCGACATAGATTTGTACAACGGTGGCATACTAGGTCCTGTCAACCTAAATGGAAAGGGGAACAACGAACCGTATGACATCCAATCAGCAATTACAGCCTCTCACTTCAAAAGAGCTGGATTATATCGTGGACTGCATCTCCAACGAGACCATGCTGGCCAAGCATTGCGCCGCTACGGCGGCAGCCAGTCAGAACCCTGCCATTCAGCAGGCACTGCTCGGATTCGTCAAGCGACATGAGCAGCATCTTGATATGTTGGTGAACTCCCTTCAGACCCACAGCAGCGTTGCGCCCAACCAGCCGCAGTAAGCAGACAGTGCATAACCTACAACCCAAAGGAGGAACTACGATGGCAACCCCTAACGGATCTTCATTCCTGCCCGAAGAGGATTTGCTCAGCCCGATACTGGGAGAACTGAAACGGGCCGTTCGAGAATATACGACAGCCACGACGGAAGCCACTTGCCCTGACGTGCGTCAAATGTTTACCAATTTGACCACGGATACGCTGAGTCTGCAAGGCGAATTCTTTAATATGATGAAGCAGCAGAACATGTACACCGCAGGCACGCATGCGCTGAAATACGATGTGGACAAGCAGCATAAACAAGCGCAGCAGTCCGTACAAAAAACTCGGGAAACGATAAATCAAAAAACTTCAAGCATGGGCGCGTATGCGCACAATCCGAACGTTGAGCCCCATGCAACCAATGTATCCCCTGCTTCTTATATGTAATGTAACCCAACCATCTATGGTTAACGCAACGATTTCGCCGATGACACCTCCAGCATTCGCTGCGGGCATGCATCGGTTTTTTTCTTTTGCACATCCCGTGTAAGTTATTGTAATATAAGTATTAATCTCTGTTCCGACAAAACCGTGTGTCATGAGCGGTTATTCGGAATAAGTGCTGGAGGATACGTACATGGAAGAGCTAAGCGAATTGAAACTGAAGGTGCTTGACCTGCTGAAAGAGGACGCGAGAAGATCGCCGGCTCTACTCTCTACTCTACTCGGTGTAGAAGAGGAAGAAGTAAAGACCTCCATTGCGGAGCTTGAACGAGATCACGTCATTGTCAAGTACGCCACCGTTGTCAATTGGGGCAAGGTGGAGGACGAGAAGGTTACGGCGCTGATCGAGGTTCAGATAACGCCTGAGCGCGGAAGAGGCTTTGAAGGAATCGCGGAACGGATTTATTTGTTCCCGCAGGTAAAGTCGGTTTATTTGATGTCAGGCGCCTACGACCTGCTGGTCGAAGTGGAAGGCGGTAACCTGCGTGAGGTGGCCAATTTTGTTTCCGAGAAACTGTCGCCTATTGATTCTGTATTATCGACCAAAACGAATTTCATTTTAAAAAAATATAAACAAGACGGGATTATTTTTGAAGAACGTCAAGAAGACAATCGTCTCCTGATCTCGCCGTAAAGGAAGCGTGTGCTATGATTTTGAACGAACAGCAGCTTGCAGAAAATAACAGGAAATCGATGAGCTCCTATTTGGCGCCTAGAGTCAGGGATATTCAACCCTCCGGAATCCGGAAATTTTTCGATCTCGTCAGCGGAAACAAGGATATTATCACGCTAGGCGTCGGGGAGCCTGATTTCGTTACGCCGTGGCATGTACGAGAAGCGTGCGTATATTCATTGGAACGCGGGTTTACGGGCTATACGTCCAATGCCGGCATGCCGGAGCTGAGGGAAGCGATCGCGGAATATTTGAACGACAGCTTTCATGTGACCTATAATCCTGCGAATGAAATCATCGTAACCGTGGGCGGCAGTGAAGCGATTGATCTGGCGCTGCGGGCCTTGATTGTTCCCGGAGATGAAATTCTGATTCCGGAACCGTGTTACATTTCGTATTCGCCGATCGCTTCAATCGGCGGCGGCGTGCCCGTCGGCATCGAAACGACGGCGGAGCATCATTTCAAACTGACGGCCGAGGCGCTGGAAGCGCAAATCACGCCCAAATCAAAGATTCTGATTCTCTGTTATCCGAGCAATCCGACAGGGGCGATCATGACCTACGAGGATTGGCTTCCGATTGCGGAAGTGGTGGAAAAGCACGATCTGATTGTGATTTCAGATGAAATTTATGCCGAGCTCACGTATGAAGGCAAGCATGTCAGCTTTGCCTCGATGCCCGGCATGATGGACCGCACCATACTGGTGAGCGGCTTTTCGAAGGCGTTTGCTATGACCGGCTGGCGTATGGGATATGTGTGCGCCCATACGGATCTCATTGCCGCCATGCTGAAAATTCATCAGTATACGGTCATGTGTGCACCGGCCATGGGGCAAGTCGCCGCGCTTGAAGCATTGCGTAACGGCATGGGGGAGAAGGACCGAATGGTTGAATCCTATAACCAGCGGCGCAGACTCGTTGTGCAGGGGCTGCGGGAGATCGGTCTGGATTGCCACGAACCCCAGGGAGCGTTCTACGCCTTCCCAAGCATCAAGGGAACGGGACTCGGCTCTGAAGAGTTTGCTCAGCGATTGCTGACCGAAGCCAAAGTGGCCGCAGTGCCGGGCACTGCTTTCGGGCTTGGCGGGGAAGGTTTCATTCGCTGTTCTTATGCTACATCCATTGCTCAACTAAATGAGGCATTGGAGCGAATGGGCAATTTTGTTGAAAAAATAAAGTAGGCAAGGAATTCGTTGAACTTTTTCCTTGAATTAACAAAAGATTCACTTTTCATTGACGAAAATTATGTTATAATTTTATTTTGGGGGCAGAATTTTACTTTCCAAGGAGGGATCACCAGTGTTTTGTGATTATGAATTGTCAAACTACCGTGGTGATTATACGGCTGAAGACAATAATCACGGTAAATGGTCAATTAAATCAGCCAAATCCACTCCTCAGGAAATTACCTTGGAAGACGAAATTCACATGCTCCGCCGGAAGATGGAGCAAATATTTTTGGAAGAGCAGTCCTTCACGTCGGAAATTGTGATCGAGATCAGCAGTTTGCTGGATCTGAAGATCAACGAATATATGAAGGCCCATCCCAAAAAGAAACTCTAAAATATTTCACCATTAAATAATACAAGGCTGTTCCTAGAGTGAGAATACTCGTGGTTCAGCCTTGTTTGTGTTTAAATCCAAACGCCAACCTAAAGCACTTCCCTCAGGCATTATCGGCCTTGGGTTTATTCGGCCGCAGCGGGAACGTGATCCGAAATTATGCTATAGTGAGCATAATAAGATGTTAAGGTGTTCGTTCAAGATATGAAATGGAGGAAGATGTGATGAAGGTATATACAAGAACGGGAGATGCGGGGGAGACTTCGATTATTGGCGGTCGCGTGCCCAAGGATGATCCGCGCATCGAAGCGTACGGCACGATCGATGAATTGAACAGCTTTGTCGGTCAGGCCGTGTGCTTGGCCAAGGAAGCCGATTTTGAGGAGCTGTATCTTCAGCTCGTTCAAATCCAGCATGAACTGTTCGATTGCGGCTCGGATCTGGCTTATGCTAGGCCGCGGGAGGATAAACTCAAGGTCGGTGCCGAGCTTGTGGATCGTCTGGAGGCGTGGCTGGATGCATTCGAAGAGAAGAACCCTCCGCTTGAGCGCTTTATTCTGCCGGGCGGAAGCGCCTTGTCTTCTTCGCTGCATGTATGCCGGACCGTATGCCGCCGCGCAGAAAGGTTGACCGTTACGCTGCAGCGAACCACCGAGATCAATCCGGAGGTCCGCCGGTACTTGAACCGGTTGTCCGATTATTTCTTTGTTGTCGCACGGGCAGCCAATGTGCATGCCGGGATACCTGATGTTGAATATGAGCGAAGCGGAAAGGTGTTCCGGTAATAGATGAGTCTGTACTATCCGCCAATCCGCTATGTCGTGCCTTCACACGAAGACGGCATGCTGCTTAAGACCATTTTGCAAAAAAGAATGGGGGTATCCCGCAAGCTGCTCTCCCGCCTCAAATTGACGGAGCAGGGCATTATGCTGAACGGGACCCGCGTATATATTAGCGTTAAAGTGCAAGCGGGCGATTTGGTCGAAATTCGGATGGAGCAGGAACGTTCCAACGATATGCTGCCCCAGCCCATGGAACTTCATATTCTGTACGAGGATGAGCATCTGCTTGTCTTGAACAAGCCGGCAGGGGTCATCGTGCATCCGACGCATGGGCATTACACCGACACGCTGGCCAACGGGGTCGTTCATTATTGGCAGGAGAAGGGCTGGAATTACCGGTTCAGAGCGGTTCACCGGCTCGATCAGGAGACTTCCGGCGTACTGGTAATCGCGAAGAATGCGTATATTCATCAGCATGTTTCCGAACAAATGATTGCCGGCACCGTCGATAAGAGGTATGTCGCTTTTGTGCATGGAAGACCTTCTTCGCAGACAGGCGATATTGACGGTCCGATTGATCGGGATCCGTTGGAGCCCCACCGGCGCATCGTAACTCCGGAAGGATATCCTTCGCTTACGCGGTATAGGGTATGCGAAACTTACCCCTCTGCATCCTTGGTGGAATTGAAGCTCGAAACAGGCCGGACGCATCAAATTCGGGTGCATATGCTAAGCATCGGTTGTCCATTGATCGGAGATCAGATGTACAGGCATCCCGTATACAGCGAACAGGGATTGTTACCGGATGCGCCGGAGAGGGATGAGGATTCCAATGGGGCCGTCGGGTCTTTGGATCCGTTAGCCGCAACGATCATGAGGCTGGACGGCTATATGGACAGGCAGGCGCTGCATGCGGCAAGCCTGACGCTGATGCATCCGATTGAGGGGAAGACGATGGTATTCACGGCCCCGCTACCTGAGGACATGAAATCATTGAGATTAGCGCTCGCGCAAGAAGCTGTCACTTCATTATGTAACACTACAACATTAGAGGGAGAACCTATTGAATGAGCAAACTGAAAGTATATCAATATCCGAAATGCGGGACTTGCCGTAACGCCGTGAAATGGCTGCAGAACGAAGGACATGAGCTGGAGCTTCAACATATTTTCGAACAACCGCCAAAGAAGGATGAGTTAGCCGACCTGATCGCCAAGAGC
The DNA here is from genome assembly GCF_000024685.1 of Paenibacillus sp. Y412MC10. Classification (NCBI taxonomy): domain Bacteria; kingdom Bacillati; phylum Bacillota; class Bacilli; order Caryophanales; family Paenibacillaceae; genus Paenibacillus; species Paenibacillus sp. Y412MC10. The sequence continues at coordinate 5,781,332 of NC_013406.1, read as the reverse complement.
GGACTGGAGCTAAAGAAATTTTTCAATACGAGCGGCGAGGTATACAAGGAAATGAACCTGAAAGACAAGCTGCCCGGTCTTTCCGATGAGGAGAAGATCGAACTGTTGTCTTCCAACGGAAGATTGATCAAGCGTCCGATCGTGACCGACGGCAGCAAAGTAACCGTCGGCTTCAAAGCGGAGCAATATCAGGAGGCATGGCAGAAGTAACGGTCGTTTTTGGGACATGACAGACACAAAAGACAAACTGCGGCAGTGATTGATTACGAGAGTCGCGGAATCGGTTTGCCGAAGGGCAGCCATTCGCCGGTAACGATGTCGTCCTGCTGATGAAGGCAGAGCATTCCATGGTTTTTCGACCATCGGAATGTTCTTTTTTTTTTTGAACAGCCCACGATAGGAAATTCAAAGAAATACCCTGTGACAAGCCCAAGTCCATATAAGGATATGGTATAATGACAAGGTATATTTTAAGGTTATACCAGAGAAGTTAAAGTTAGGAGCGATCATGACCGTGATACCCAATCCACAACCATCCTTAATGCTCGTCGACGGGATGGCTTTATTATTTCGTGCTTATTATGCAACCGCGTCCAGCGGTTATATCCGCCGTACCAAAGCGGGCGTGCCGACCAACGCGATTTACGGTTTCCTGCGGTATATGTGGGATGCTATCGATAAATTTCAGCCTACCCATGTGGCTTGCTGCTGGGATATGGGCTCAAAAACATTCCGTACGGAGCAATTCGCCTCGTATAAAGGCAATCGTCCGGAAGCGCCGGATGACTTGGTTCCGCAGTTCTCGCTGGTTCGCGACGTGACGGAATGCCTCGGGATCCCGAATCTGGGCGTTGTGGGTTATGAGGCCGATGACTGCATCGGTACGCTTGCCAGACGGTTCGGCGATAGCATGAACGTCATGATCCTGTCGGGCGACCACGATTTGCTTCAGCTCGTGAACGATTCGACTTCGGTCATCATTATGAAAAAGGGGCATGGCAATTATATGCACTATACACCGGAGACGCTTTATGCCGAAAAGGGTCTTTCTCCAAGACAGGTGATCGATGTGAAAGGCCTGATGGGAGATACGAGCGACAATTATCCGGGCGTACGCGGGATCGGCGAGAAGACGGCTGTCAAGCTGATCCAGGAATATGAATCCGTGGAAGGCATCCTTGCCAATCTCGATTCATTGACCAAAGGGGTTCGCACCAAGATCGAAGCGGATTTGGAGATGCTGCATCTGTCCCGGGCCCTGGCCGAAATTCATTGCGAGGTTCCAATGGAATGCGAGCTCGATTTGTGCCGCCTGAGCGTGGATCACGAACGTGCGTTAACCAAACTGGAGGAGCTGGAAATGAAGAGTCTTGGCCATCTTTTTGGGGTGGCGGTGGTTTCCTAGCCGCTTCGGTCGAAGGTGTCGTACCGGAGACATCCGCAGCAGGCCGGGGCACTTCTTCAATTCACCAGGAAGCCTGAAATCAGCGGCGTCTTCATGGTGGCTGGATTGTGTTTGTGGAGCCGTCGTCGTGACCATGACGAAAATGCTCGGCTCGGGTTGCCGGAATGGCAGTCGATAAAAACATCACTGCTGTCCAGCATCAGTGCCTTTATACTGGGATCAGCGGTGGCACGCTGGATGTCCCGGCGCGCGTTTGTCGGCAGAACGGCCGGCGAAACGCAGCTGATGCTCCTGCCAATGGTGGTAGGCTTTCCGTCCGCTAATGGTACTGAGCAGAAACAGCTGGATCCGCGCTGCCGCAGGTCCGCGAGGCAGGCGTATCGGCGTTCTTTCTGGCTTTTGCCGGAGGTTTAGGCGAATTTGATGCAACCTGGATGGGTTGCAAGCAATATACCGTGCGTCACGCAAACGCTGCCCACGGCGATTTACGTTGCGGTTAGCAATGGCGAAAGCGGGCCGGCATGGGCGTGGCGACGGTTATTGTTTTGTTCTCATGGCTGTTACTCCCGCGTCTCGGAACGGGCAGAGTCAGAGAAAGAGGCAGGCAGACTTGACGGGAGCACAATGTTTACATATGCTTCGAATAGAGCTTGTTAGCAACCATATAGAGAACAAGGCACAGCACATCGTGGAGAGGATGGAAGAAGCATGAGTTTACTTGGAGCAATTGAAGCAGGAGGAACCAAGTTTGTTTGCGGCGTGGGTACGGAGGATGGAACGGTTGTGGAGCGAGTGAGCTTTCCGACGACAACCCCTGAAGAAACCATGGCAAACGTCTTTAACTTTTTTGCGGATAAGGATATAGAGGCGATCGGAGTCGGTTCGTTCGGACCAATTGACCCGGTGAAAGGCAGCCCGACCTATGGCTGCATTACAACGACGCCGAAGCCGCATTGGAGCAATTACAATATCGTCAAAGCATTGGAAGAGCGTTTTGACGTTCCGATCGGATTTGATACGGATGTAAACGGAGCGGCTCTTGGAGAATATACGTGGGGGGCGGCCCAGGGACTGGACAGCTGTCTTTATATCACTATCGGAACGGGAGTGGGAGCAGGCGCCGTGGTATCCGGCGAACTGATTCACGGCCTGTCCCATCCTGAGATGGGGCATATCTACGTCCGCCGTCATCCGGAAGACCAATATGAAGGGACCTGTCCTTATCATGCAGACTGTTTGGAGGGGCTTGCTGCGGGACCGTCTCTTGGCAAACGCTGGGGTGTTCCCGGCGTGGAATTGACGCCGGATCATCCGGCTTGGGAGATGGAAGCTTATTATCTCGCTCAAGCGCTGATGAATTATGTCCTCATCTTGTCCCCTCAGCGGATCGTGATGGGTGGAGGCGTGATGAAGCAGGAGCAGCTGTTCCCGCTGATCCGCACGAAGCTTCAAGAGCTGCTGGCAGGATATGTTCAGCATCCAAGCCTTCATGACGGGATCGATCAATTCATCGTTCCGCCGATGCTCGGCGATAATGCGGGTCTCTGCGGCGCATTGGCATTGGCCAAGCTGGCAGTGGATGAAGCCAAAAGCATTCAAGCTTAGCCTGATTTCTTATATAGGGCAAGTTCAAAATGGATTGGATTCTATTACAGATTATGGTATTATAGTTTCAACAGTATAATGTATGGAACGAAGGAAGCACCTTTCTTGCCGCTGCGCGGAGGAGAGGTGCTTTTTTGCGTTGTTCCGCCTTTATGCTGATTGCGTAAACGGGAGGTTATCGAGGGATGCAAATTGTGTTCATGAATCGGATGAGCGGAGCGGATGAGTCAGGTCATCTCCGTTCGGCCCAAGTATGGATCGGCGAGGAAGAAGGAGGATGGCGACTCGGCTGGCGGAATATGGAACCGGACGGTGAAGTTTCCGATGACGAATGGTATGAAGGCAACTCATGGAATGAGCTGCTATGCGTGTATCGGCACCAGCTTGCGAAGAAGCTCGGAGAAGGCTTCCGCCCGCTAATCAAAGGGGTATTCCATGAACCGGGGGAGACCGTGAGCAAAAATCTCGGCACTCAGAAACTGCAGTGTTACAGCGAGCTGTATGGATCGGAGGAGCTGTACACGGAGTTGTGCGCCTGGCGCAGGAGAAAGGCAGCATCCGGAAGAAAAGCGCCCTATTTCATTGCCAGCAACCGGGTGCTGCGCATGATCAGCGCCTTTGTTCCCCAGAGTGAGGAAGAGCTGCTGCAGCTTCCGGGAATCGGGGTTAGCAAGGCTTCGGAGCACGGGGTGGAATGGCTGGAGATTACGACGAAAACCGAGCGAACCACAACGTTTCCACTGGATTGGGTGTATACGCAGCTGCCGGAAGAGGAGTTCTTGTCCTGGCTGTATAAACAGAAGGAACAGAGATATCAGCAGGAACTTGAACGCTTCCGAACCCGCCGTGCGATGCTGATTGGCATAGCCGAGGGCGCTTCGTTGACCGAGCTTGAAGCGCGTACCTCGCTGTCGCGTCGGGATTTGGTCGAGGAGTTGGAAGGGCTTGAGAAGGAAGGCTATGATACGGAGCAGCTGCTCCAGGTCGAATTGAACACGATGACGGCTGCGGAGCAGGAAAACGTATGGAAGGCGTTTGAAGAGTTGGGCGATACGTTTCTTAAACCTGTGTTACAGCGGGTATACGGACAGGGACAAGCCGAGAACGCAGAATCAGAAGAGCTGGGCGGAACGGAGAGGCTGTATGAGCGGCTTCGTCTCATACGGATCCGCTTTCGGCGGGATCAGCCCGGCAAAGCGAATGCCGGTTAATCTGCCTTAAACAAAGTCAGGACGGATTCTCCCGGTTGCAGGGAGATCCGTCCTGATGCTAATTCGCCGTGCTTGTAGATTGAGTTTGAGTTGCGGCGGTTCGTATGAACCGTTGTGATCCGGCCAATACTCGCCCCTTTTGACCAGGGTGTCTTATATCCAATCCTTTTTACGGAACAGATAAAACATGAGCGCGCCAGCAAAAACCATGATGCCGATAACCACATAATAGGAATATCTCCAATGAAGTTCCGGCATATACTCAAAGTTCATGCCGTAGATGCCCGTAATCAGCGTCAATGGAATAAAGATCGTTGTAATAGCGGTAAACACGCGCATGATTTCATTGGCCCGATTGGCGATACTGGATTGGTAGGCTTCCCGAAGGTTCCCCATGAGATCCCGATAGGTCTCGAACGTTTCGGAGATTTTAACGGCATTTTCATAGATATCGCTGAAGTATTTCTGCAGCTGGTCATCGATCAGCCGAAGATCTTTTTTGTTGAGCGTATTGATAACTTCCTTCTGAGGTCCAAGCACCTTTTTCAACCAAAGAATCTCGCTTCGCAGACCGATGATTTCGCTGAGATGGGATTTTTTGGTATGCATCAGAATGTCTTCCTCCAGCTTTTCAATCCGCGCTTCAATTCGGTCCCCTACGGAGAAGTAGTTGTCCGTGACGAGGTCGATCAAGAGATAGAGGAAGCGGTCAGGCGTGCTGACTTCATCCTCCCAGAGGAGCGGTTTGACGGTGCGAAGCTCATGGATCTTTTGCTTGGTCACCGTAATAATAAAATGCCTGCCCAGGAAAACATTCAATGCCCGAAGGAAAATCTCTTCGTCGTCAAACCGGATGCTGTTCACGACGATAAAATAGTGGTTCTCGTATATTTCAATTTTGGGACGCTGCTCCTCTTCGCTGAGGCAATCCTCAACGGCAAGATCATGCAGGGAGAAGAGGGGCTGCAGTTCGGCTAAATCATCCACGTCCGCATCCAGCCAGTAGAAGCCGCTGGCCGGAGCTGTCAGCGTCATTTCGATGTCATCAACAGGGGTAAATACGCCCGAATCGACCAACCGGATTTTCATCTGATATCACTCCTTTGTCTAATCCAAGCTGCTTAAGTCAAGCAGTTAAGGCACAGGATATCAGCCCACCGGTGTACGGGCATAAATCGAGGAAGGTTAGAATACGATAAAAAGCGCATGAAAAATAACGCTGCCCTCTGCCGGTAAGCTGATCTTGATCCTATGCGGTTGTGCGTCTTGTGCATCCAGTTTCTGGCTCGGGTCACCGTCCATCTTCCATGTCACCTCTTTCATACTCGGTTTTAAACAGCACTTGTCTAGTATAACGCCGGGTGTAGGACCTTTCAAGTGAAATCCGGAGCAGTCCAAGGGCCATGATATAGGGTATGGAAACCTTTGGTGAAGTGTGACAAACTCATGAAAAGGTTCTTGACGAAAAATTGAGGATGATTTAAAGTAGGTATCAATTACGAAACAATTTCAAACAACTGAATAAAGCGAAATCTTATCAAGAGCAGGTGGAGGGACTAGCCCTATGAAACCCGGCAACCGGCGGCAACATCGCACGGTGCTAATTCTTGCAGGAGATACGACGATTGTATAAGCCGTTGTATAGCCTGACAGATGAGAGAGGCGCATTGTGATACGTATATGATGACCTTTCTCTACTTCGAGAAAGGTCTTCTTGCGTTTATACAGTCTAACGCTCTTTCTCACAGCTTTATGGATGTATCATTTCATATTTCGAAGGAGTGAGCCGAGATGCCAATTAAAATTCCGGATGCCCTGCCGGCAAAGGAAGTTCTGGCTGGAGAAAACATTTTTGTCATGGATGAGAGTCACGCGTTTCATCAGGATATCCGCCCGCTGCGGATTGCGATCCTGAATTTGATGCCAACCAAGGAAACGACGGAGACCCAGCTGCTGCGATTGATCGGCAACTCCCCGCTCCAGGTGGATGTCGTCCTTCTTCACCCGAGTTCCCACGTATCGAAGAATACGTCGGCCGAGCATTTGAAATCATTTTACAAAACCTTTGAAGAAGTGAAGAACCGTCGTTTTGACGGCATGATCATTACAGGAGCTCCGGTCGAGCAGCTGGAGTTCGAAGAAGTGAATTACTGGGATGAGCTTACTGAAATTTTTGAATGGACCAAGACCCATGTAACCTCCACGCTCCATATCTGCTGGGCGTCGCAAGCCGGGCTTTATTATCATTACGGCGTGCCGAAATACAGCCTCGAGGAAAAGTGCTTTGGCGTATTTCCGCATACGATCAATGAAGCGTGTACCAAGCTGCTCCGCGGATTTGACGAAATGTTCTTTGTTCCGCATTCCCGTCATACGGAAGTTCGGCGCGAAGACATAACAGGCGTGGATGATTTGGTCATCCTGTCCGAGTCCGAGGAAGCAGGGATTTATTTGGTATCCAGCCGGGACGGCAAGCAGATTTTTGCCACAGGGCATTCCGAGTATGATGCGGACTCCCTGAAATGGGAGTATGACCGGGACGTTGCCAAAGGCATGGACATCGCGCTGCCGCGCAACTATTACCCGAACGACGATCCAACAAGAACGCCTCCGTCCATATGGCGCGCGCATGCAAACTTATTATTCACTAATTGGCTCAATTACTATGTATATCAGGAAACGCCATATGATATCGGTCCGCAAATTTAACAGCGTACGGGAGGAGAGTTTGTGATGGAGAAGAAACCTTTGAATATAGAGAGCCGGCTGGCACAGATCGGATCGGTGCAGGAACCGGTAACGGGAGCAGTGAATTTTCCGATTTATCAGGCTACGGCATACCGCCATCCTAAATTAGGCCAGAGCACGGGGTTTGATTATGCCCGCACCAAGAATCCGACACGTTCGGTACTCGAGGATGCTTGCGCCGAGCTGGAATCCGGTGACGCCGGCTTTGCCTGCAGCTCGGGCATGGCGGCCCTTCAGACGATTTTTGCGCTGTTCGGTCAAGGCGATCACCTGATTGTGTCGCTTGATCTGTACGGAGGGACGTATCGGCTGCTGGAGCGGATCATGTCCAAGTTCGGGGTAACGGCAACCTACGTGGATACAAACGACTTGGATGCGCTGGAAGGATCCAGACGACCGAACACGAAGGCCGTATTTATCGAAACGCCGACGAATCCGCTCATGATGATTACGGATATCGAAGCCGTCTGTACGTGGGCAAGACGCCATCAATTGATCAGCATCGTGGATAATACGCTGCTAACCCCGTATTTCCAGAGACCCATCGAGCTTGGGGCGGATATCGTCATACATAGCGCCACCAAGTATCTGGGAGGGCATAACGATGTGCTGGCAGGCATCATCGTGACGAAGGGCAAGGAATTATCCGAGGAGATGGCCTTCCTTCATAACTCCATCGGGGCGGTGCTGAGTCCTTCCGATTCCTACCAGTTAATGAGGGGGATGAAGACACTTGCGCTTCGCATGGACCGGCACGAATCGAATGCAACCGCGGTGGCAACCTTTTTGACAACCCACCCGGCGATCGGCGAGGTGTATTACCCTGCTCTGCCGGATCATCCGGGGCATGAGATCCAGAATCGCCAATCCAGCGGCAACACGGGCATCTTCTCCTTCAAGGTGAAGGACGCCCGCTATGTCGAACCGGTGCTGCGGCACATCAAACTGATTGCATTCGCGGAAAGCCTCGGAGGCGTCGAGTCCCTGATGACATACCCGGCGGTCCAGACCCATACGGACATCCCGCTTGAGATTCGGGAAGCGATCGGCGTGGACGACCGCTTGCTTCGGTTCTCGGTCGGCATCGAGCATGCGGATGACCTGATCGCGGATTTGGATGCTGCGCTGGGCGCGGCTATGGCAGAAGTGGAAGGGAGCACGGGAGCATGAGCATCGATAAAGGTCTATCCGGCTTGGGAACGGAAACCAAGCAGGTATCAGTAAAACAGGGACACCAAGAAGAACTTCGTTTCGAGACGAAACTATTGCATTTCGGCGGGGAAATCGACCGGGCAACCGGCGCCTCAAGCGTTCCGATCTATCAAGCCTCGACGTTTCATCATGAAGACGTCTTTAACCCGCCACTGCACGATTACAGCCGTTCCGGCAATCCGACGCGACAGGCGCTGGAAGATTATATCGCCCTCTTGGAAGGAGGCGTGCGCGGCTTCGCTTATGCTTCCGGCATGGCGGCGATCTCCAGCTCGTTCATGCTGCTGTCCGCAGGCGATCACATGATCGTGACGGAGGACGTATACGGCGGAACCTACCGCCTGCTGACCAGCATACTGAGCCGTATGGGCATCGAGAGCACCTTCGTCGACATGACCGATCTGGATCAGGTGAAGGCAGCCCTCAAACCGAATACCAAAGCGGTTTATATGGAAACCCCTTCGAACCCGACCTTGAAAATTACCGACATCGGCGCCGTCACGGATTGGGCGAAGGAGCAAGGCCTGCTTACCCTGCTGGACAATACGTTCATGACGCCGTTCTATCAGCGCCCGATCGAGTTCGGCGTGGATATCGTCATCCACAGCGCAACCAAATTCCTTGGCGGACACAGCGATGTGCTGGCAGGTCTCGCCGTAGCCAGAACCCAGGAGCTGGGAGACCAGTTGAAACAGCTGCAAAATGGTTTGGGCACGGTGCTTGGGGTCCAGGATTCCTGGCTCCTTATGCGGGGCATGAAGACGCTTAGCACTCGGATGGCCCACTCCGAGCAAAGCGCGGCCAAGCTGGCGGCCTGGCTGCAAGGGAGAAGCGACATAGAGCAAGTGTATTACCCCGGCCTCTTGAATCATCCGGGACGGGAAGTCCATGAGAAGCAATCGAGCGGTTACGGCGCGGTCATCTCCTTTGACGTCGGCTCAGGCGAGCGTGCGAAGCAGGTGCTGAACCGCGTGAAGCTGCCGCTGGTAGCCGTCAGCCTGGGAGCAGTGGAGAGCATCCTGTCGTATCCGGCGATGATGTCCCATGCGGCCATGGGCGAGAAGGTTCGGCATGAGCGCGGCATTACCGACGGTTTGCTTCGCTTCTCGGTCGGACTGGAGGATGTGGATGACCTGATTGCCGATTTGGACCAGGCCTTTTCTGCCAGCAACTAAAGATTTTTAAGAAGCAATGAACCTCATTTGAAGATTTGCCAAATCATAGAATTCGGCATCCTGTCACGGACGGGATGTCGTTTTTAATGGCGGAATGTGGTAGGATGGGATAGACGAAGTTTTACTGGTGATTTGTATTTTGTTTTAAGTAGGGAGGCTGCAAGAATGAGTGCGGTAAACCGTATATTGGATAAAGCTTTACGCGGTGAGCGTTTAAATTTGGAAGATACCGTGACCCTTTTTGAGAGTGATGAGATCGAGAAGATTGGCCATGCGGCGGATGTGATGACCAAGCGCCTGCATCCGGATCCCATCACGACGTTTGTTATCGGCCGGAATATCAACTACACCAACATATGTGACGTATTCTGCCGTTTCTGTGCTTTTTATCGCAGACCCGGCTCTTCCGAGGGCTATGTTCTGCCTGATGAGACGATCTTCCAGAAGATTCAGGAAACCGAGGACGTTAACGGCACTGAAATTTTGATGCAGGGCGGAGTCAATCCGGATTTGCCTTTCAATTATTATACGGACCTGCTTCGCAACATTAAGAAGCGGTTCCCTAACATTACGATGCATTCCTTCTCCCCGGCGGAAATCATGAAGATGGTGGAGATCTCCGGGCTCACACTAGAAGAGGTGATGCGCGAGCTCCACAGCGCCGGTCTGGATTCGCTGCCTGGCGGCGGCGCGGAGATTCTGGATGATCGCATCCGCAAAAAAGTCAGCCGTTTGAAAGGTACATGGCGGCAATGGATGGATGTCATGCAGACGGCCCATAAGGTCGGCATGAACACGACGGCTACCATGGTGATCGGTCTTGGCGAAACGATGGAAGAGCGTGCGCTACATATGCTTCGCGTGCGTGATGCGCAGGATGAATGCATCCAGAACGGTTATGATTCCAAAGGCTTCCTGGCCTTCATCCCGTTTACCTTCCAGCCGGACAACACAAACCTCAAGCGCGAGCGCGAAACGCCGGAAGCGTACCTGAAGACGGTAGCCATCGGCCGGCTTGCGATCGACAACGTGCCGAACCTGCAATCGTCCTGGGTAACGATGGGGCCTGAGATCGGCAAGCTGTCGCTCAGTTACGGCTGCAACGACTTCGGCAGCACGATGATGGAGGAGAACGTGGTGTCTTCCGCAGGCGCCGTGTACAAGGTCAACATTGAATCGATTATTCAATTAATCCGCGAGACCGGCAACATTCCGGCTCAGCGCAACACCCGGTATGATATCCTTCGCGTGTTCGAGGATAACAGCACCGTGGAGCGCGACTTCGTAATGCAGAACTAATCGCATAACTTATAATCCGCAAGACGGGCCGACTCGGCCCGTTTTTTATTATGGCTTTAGCCAGTTGAGTGCGTGAAACGCGCGAAACAAAAAACCACCCGCTATGCGGGTGGAGGGATTGAGGGTTTGACCACTAAGACCATTCCGATAAACTTGAGATGTTCAGGCTCAAAGAAAGGAATGGTCTTAGATGGCAACCAAGAGCTACAGCCTAGCTCACACAAAGTGGATGTGCAAATACCACATTGTATTCACCCCGAAGTATAGACGGAAAGAGATTTATAATCAAGTGAGAAGAGATCTGATTGAAATTTTCAAGCGCTTATGCAAGTACAAAGGTGTAGAGATCATAGAAGGTCATATGATGCCGGATCATGTACACATGTTGGTAGCGATCCCACCGAAAATTGCAGTCTCATCGTTCATGGGATATCTAAAAGGAAAAAGTTCGCTAATGATCTTTGAGAAGCATGCCCAGCTCAAATATAAATACGGGAATCGAAAATTCTGGGCAGAAGGATATTATGTGAGTACGGTAGGATTAAATGAAGCAACGGTAAGAAAGTACATTCGTGAACAAGAAGCACATGACCAAGCGGTAGATAAGCTGAGTGTAAAAGAGTACGAAGATCCGTTCAGTAGCAACAGGAGCAAGAAGAAATAAACCAGTTTAACTGGTAAGTGAAAGTGACAAAAACACTGAGCCTGAACGGATTTGTGGTCAGGCTAGCGTCTTTAGGCGCAGTTTGGCAACAAGGGGTTATACCCCAAGAGCAAACCACCCGTTGGACGGGTGGTCATGATTTATTTTGGCTTTAGCCAGTTGAGTGCGTGAAACGCGCGAAACAAAAAACCACCCGCTATGCGGGTGGAGGGATTGAGGATTTGACCACTAAGCCATTCCGATAAACTTGAGATGTTCAGGCTCAAAGAAAGGAATGGTCTTAGATGGCAAACAAGAGCTACAGCCTAGCTCACACAAAGTGGATGTGCAAATACCACATTGTATTCACCCCGAAGTATAGACGGAAAGAGATTTATAATCAAGTGAGAAGAGATCTGATTGAAATTTTCAAGCGCTTATGCAAGTACAAAGGTGTAGAGATCATATAAGGGCATATGATGCCAGATCATGTATACATGTTGGTAGCGATCCCACCGAAAATTGCAGTCTCATCGTTCATGGGATATCACATGACCAAGCGGTAGATAAGCTGAGTGTAAAAGAGTACGAAGATCCGTTCAGTAGCAACAGGAGCAAGAAGAAATAAACCAGTTTAACTGGTAAGTGAAAGTGACAAAAACACTGAGCCTGAACGGATTTGTGGTCAGGCTAGCGTCTTTAGGCGCAGTTTGGCAACAAGGGGTTATACCCCAAGAGCAAACCACCCGTTGGACGGGTGGTCATGATTTAGATATCAGAAAGTATAAACTCCAAAACATGAACCTTCCTGACATCGCAATAAAAAATTACAGAAAAGAGCGGCAGGCCCTTCATGGAATGTGCGTTGATAAACATTTTTAATATGCGCGCCCGGACTTGCTTGTTTTTCCAAGCAGGAGTTCCGTATATACCCGAGCGGGTCCCCATATACTGAAAAGGGAACTCGAAAGGAGTGATTCCATGGAACTGTTCAGCATTTCTGTCGGTACGCGGACGGAAGACGAGAAAAAGGCGTTCCACCGCATATTGTCAGACAAGCAGAAAGAGCTACATAAACAGTGCAAGCCGCTCAAATTCACATTCAGCGCTTCGAATGACCGCGTGATTTGGACGTGCTCCGGCAAGCTTCCGCTGTCTTCGTGGACCGCATCGGCCGACACGCTGCGCCGGCTTGCTGCCGAAGCAGTCACGGCTTACATTCTGGAGGAGAAGGAGCAGGAGATTGCTGCACGGTTAATGTTCTCGGAATTCGAGTTTGATGATGAGGAAGAAGCAGGGCGGATTTTGCAGTGGTTTTTGATGCTCCTGCAAAAAGAAGAAGGCCCGTCCGGGGATTTCTGGCAGAGCCGCAAGCGCAAGCTGGCTGAAGGCATTTATCAATGCCTTAACGAGGCGCCGGAGCTCAATCTGGACGGTTTCATGACCTTCAGGCTCCAGTCCTATGAACAGGAGCTTCGCGAGATGGCCGAGTACGCGGTGGATGAGTTCATGCTTGATCAGCAGTATGAGGAGTTCGTAAGCCTGCTGAAATATTTCGTTTATTTTCAGGAGCCCAAAATGCCGCTGGTTCACGTCATTCATAAAGGGGAAGAGGACTTTTTGCTGCTGGACGGCAATCTTCGCCCGATCGAACGCCCTCGTGACGACGGACTGGTTATGGAAAGGCTGGACCAGGAGATGGAGATTGAGGATATGGTCGTCAGCACGCTGATTTCGGTATCTCCGGCCCGCATGATTATCCACACGAGGCAGCCGGAGCTTCCCGTCATCGCGACATTGGCCCATATCTTTGATAACCGCGCCGAAGTATGCTGCAGCTGTCCGGAATGCAGCGCGCTTCTGGGAAGCGGACGAATGATGACTTGACGCACCGAAGCGGTCAGGATTATAATTACTGATAAATTCACGTAAAAGCTCTGACAAAGACATGAATCAATCCGGATCCGACCGCTCAGAGAGAGGAAACCTCGGCTGCAATTTCCTCCGGTTCGCCATTGATTTACCCCTTTGTAGCTGTGTCGTCGAACCCGCAAGTCATCAAGAATGCGGATGAGTAGGCTTCACCGGTTCATGACCGTTACTCAATGCTGATGAAGGATCTTAATCGATTATGTACCGGGTACATAAGAGGATGGAGAGATCGAATTAGGGTGGAACCACGGGTATAACACTCGTCCCTTCGCGGGACGGGTGTTTTTTGCATGTTCCGGTATCCTTCGCTGAAGTCCAGGCGGGCTTGTGAACAGCCCAAGGCCTTGCTTCACGGGGAGACTAACGCGTCCTTCATATATGGAAGAAACGTGAAAACTTTTTTGGGGAGGAATACAAGGTGGCTATTAGCATTAAACTGCCTGACGGCTCCGTACGGGAGTATGAGGCCGGCAGCAATATCGAGGATGTGGCTGCGTCGATCAGCAGCGGACTGAGAAAGAATGCCGTTGCGGGAAAAATGGACGGGATCGTCGTGGATCTATCCACTCCGCTTCAGGACGGAGCGCTGATCGAAATCGTAACGCAGGATACGCCCGAAGGACTTGAGGTGATGCGCCACAGTACAGCGCATTTGCTGGCTCAGGCAACCAAGCGTTTGTATGGACAGAAAGAAGTCAAGCTTGGCGTAGGGCCGGTCATCGAAGACGGCTTCTATTACGACATGGACCTGGAAGAGCCTTTGAATCCGGAGGATCTGCAGAAGATCGAAAAGGAAATGGAACGCATTATCGGCGAGAACCTCCCGATCGTCCGCAAGGAAGTGAGCCGTGCGGACGCGCTGCGCATTTTCGGCGAGCTTGGCGATCCATACAAACTGGAGCTGATCAACGCCCTGCCGGAGGACAGCATCATCACGATTTACGAGCAGGGCGAATTCTTCGACCTTTGCCGTGGACCGCACGTCCCTTCAACCGGCAAAATCAAGGTGTTCAAGCTGATGAACGTGGCAGGCGCATACTGGCGCGGCGACAGCAAGAACAAAATGCTTCAGCGTGTTTACGGTACGGCGTTTGTGAAAAAAGCGCAGCTCGACGAGCATCTTCGCCTGCTGGAGGAAGCCAAAAAGCGCGACCATCGCAAACTGGGCAAGGAATTGCAAATGTTTACGTTCTCTCAGCTCGTTGGACAAGGCTTGCCGATCTGGCTGCCTAACGGCGCGAAGCTGCGCCGTACCCTGGAGCGTTATATCGTGGACATGGAGGAACGCCTGGGTTACCAGCACGTGTACACCCCTGTACTTGGAAACGTGGAGCTGTACAAAACCTCCGGTCACTGGGAGCACTATCAGGAGGACATGTTCCCGAAAATGGAAATGGACAACGAGGAGCTTGTTCTGCGTCCGATGAACTGCCCTCACCATATGATGGTATATAAGAGCGATATGCACAGCTACCGGGATCTGCCGATCCGCATTGCGGAGCTAGGCATGCAGCACCGCTACGAGATGTCCGGCGCACTGACCGGCCTGCATCGCGTGCGCGCGATGACGCTGAACGACTCGCATATTTTCTGCCGTCCGGATCAGATCAAGGAAGAGTTTGCTCGGGTCATTCAGCTGATCATGACGGTCTACAAGGACTTCGGCATTCACGACTATCGCTTCCGTCTGTCTTACCGGGATCCGCAGGATACCGAGAAGTACTTCCAGAACGACGAAATGTGGGAAATGTCCCAGCGCATGCTGCGTGAAGTAGTGGAGAGCCTGGACATGCCGTTCTATGAAGCGGAAGGCGAAGCTGCCTTCTACGGACCGAAGCTTGACGTTCAGATCCGCACGGCACTGGGCAAGGAAGAAACGCTGTCCACCGTCCAGCTCGACTTCCTGCTGCCTGAGCGCTTTGAGCTGGAATATGTCGGCGACGATGGCCAGAAGCACCGTCCTGTCGTAATCCACCGCGGGATTCTGGGCACCATGGAACGCTTTACGGCATTCTTGCTTGAGAACTTTGCAGGGGCGCTGCCGTTGTGGCTTTCCCCGGTACAGGTCAAAGTCATTCCGGTATCCAACGCCTTTGAAGACTACGCGAAGGAAGTGGCCGAGAAGCTTCAATTCGCCGGTATTTCCGTAGAGCCGGATCTTCGCAACGAGAAGCTGGGCTACAAGATTCGCGAAGCACAGCTCGAGAAGATTCCATACATGTTCATCGTTGGCGAGAACGAGAAAAATGCCGGAGCGGTTTCCGTCCGCAAGCGCGGCGAAGGGGACATCGGGGCCCAGCCGCTGGACGAAATCATCCTCAAGCTGCGTGAAGAAATTAACACCCATGTGGTTTAGTTTAGCCGTAAAAGATAAGTAACCGAGGAAACATGCAGACCTCTGCCATGACGTATATTCTATTCGGGAAGTGGGAACCCTCGCTAGTAAGGGGGAGGTATTCACATGATCCAATGGAAAACATGGCAGAGGTTTTTTGCTGGTTTTATTTTATCAGCCATCTTGTTCAGCGCAGGCTCTACGGCAGTAGAGGCCCGCAATTTGATTCTAAGCGAATCCTACGAATCGACGGACACCCGAAATGTGTATGATCCATCAGAGGAAATACATGGCTCCGATTACGTTGAAATGTCTCGCTTCTATGCGCTGCGCGTGGTAGGTTTTAGTGATATGAATAGATATTTGGAGGTTCCAAGTACGGGGCCGAAGACCAGTGAGCCCGGCAAGAAACGCGAGTCCATGCCGGTGCTTGCCCCGAGGGAGGACCAGGTGCTGCATACGGTGAAGGTAACCGCTACGGGATACACGGCAGGTTACGAGTCGACCGGGAAGAAGCCCGGACATCCCCAGTATGGAATCACCTACTCCGGGGTGAAGGTCAAGCGGGATCGAAATACGCTGTCTACGATTGCCGCGGATCCTGATGTATTTCCGCTCGGCAGCATTCTCTACATTCCCGGCTATGGGTATGGGATCGTAGCGGATATCGGATCAGCCATCAAGGGCCAGAAGATTGACCTCTATTTCTCCACCACCAAGCAGGTGTTTAAGGAGTGGGGGAAAAAGGACGTCGAGGTGCAGGTCATTAAAACCGGAAGCGGCAAATGCACGGAAGCTATGCTGAGAACCTTGGAGGACGCGATTGAGACCTATCGTTTCCTGCCTTCATCCGTGCTGGAGGAAGCCATTTAGGGTAATTTTGCTGCGCGTCTTTGGCAGTAAACATTTAAGAATAATGACACCCTGTTCATCACATACTACTTTTCGGGGGCCAAACCCCTGAAGAGGATGATGGTATCGCAAATGAACAGGGAGGTGAATATTGTGGCTAAAAAGAACAAGGTGCAAGAGAACTTTAAAACACCTAACGAAAAGTTTAACGCTGAGTTTGCTGAAGAGACCAGCATCGCCAGCAACCCAAAAGGGAACTCCAAAGTACAGGAGAACTACAAAAAACCGAACGAGAAGTTTGACGCTGAGTTTGGCGATCTGAACACACCAGGGGACCATTCTGCAAACCGTTAAGGTGTAGATGTCAACGCCCGTTCGTGCAGCAATAAGACCTCCGCTTAAAAGCGGAGGTCTTTTATTATGGAATGATATCCATTTATATCCAGGGACTCGGTCTCGAGACCGAGATCAACTTCATTCCACCGCCGCTAACCCGTTCATCGCAATATGTTGTACACTGTAATTAAGAAAAAATAGAACTGGAAGGCTAGGGGATGACCATGAGTAGAAAAGGATGGAGCCAGCTTAGCAACGGATTGCTGCTCATCGGCATTGGTGTGGTGTTTCTTCTCAATCAGCTCGATATTATACATGTGGACCTTGGTTATATATTCTCGACATTTTGGCCGGTGTTCATCATCTGGTTCGGGCTGCAAAGCTTGATTTATGCCCGTGGCGGAGCATTGTGGGGCTCGATCGTACCGATCGTGATCGGATCGTACTTTCTCGGAAGAAATCTGGACATGATCCATTTCTCTTTCGGCGATTTGATCAAATACGCGATTCCGATCATCCTGATCGGGTACGGATTGCAGGTTATTTTCAAACCGAAGGATCATACGCCGCCGCCATCACCGCCAAGTCCGGGTGATTTCGGCTCGCATCGTCGGGACGATTACGATATCCCGGAGCCGCCTGAAGCGCGTCCGCTGGAATCCTCCCTGGACGAAGAATTCGAGCGAAGATTCGGCAAGCCAGACAAGGCTGACAAGGCTTATGAAGAGTCGGAGTTCGAATCAAGAGACTCGCACGATTCAAGCAAAGGGTACCGCTGGCAGGGACAGCATGAGCGCCCGCGCCAGGAACGTCCGGATCGTAGCAAGTTCAGAGTTCATGTGGATTTTGACGATAACGGCAAAAGCTACGGCGACGGATCGGAATATAAGGATGAACACCACCATCATCAACATCATCATCATCATCACCAATCTTGGCATAGCCATGATACGGTGAACAAGTCCTCTTTTATCGGGGACGTGCACATGGGGAAGGATTATTTCCAGCTGAAGCCGACGAATATTTCGCAGTTCATCGGCGATACGGTACTGGACCTGACCAAAGCTCAAATCCCTTACGGCGAAACGAAAATCAACATCTCGGCGTTTATCGGGGATGTCAAGGTGTTCGTTCCGAACGATTCGGACGTCGGCATTCATGTCACGACCAATTCCTTCATCGGCGATATGAAGGTGCTGGAGGAGTCCCGAAGCGGCTTTATGAGCAATGCCGGCCTGGAAAGCCCGCATTACAGGGAAGCGGGCAAGAAAATTCGAATTACCGTGAGCGTATTTATCGGTGACGTCAAAGTGAATAGGGTAGGTTAATCGTTATGATGGGGATATTGAAAAATACCAAATGGGTGATATTGTTTTATTTTCTGTTGATCGGAGCCGGAGTTGCTGTTTTCCTGTACACAGCAAACCAATCCGGCTACATACATATTGAAGATAACCGGCTGTGGGTGTATTACACGGTCGGTGTACTTCTGTTTACGGGGATTGCGGGATACATCGCGGGACAGCGCATCCAGCGGCCGCTGGATCTGCTTCATCTGAACATGCTGCAGGTTGCCAAAGGAAATCTGAACGTGCGGCTGCCTGCCATGGAAGACGGGTCTTTTGCCAGAGTATACGATGAGTTTAACGGGATGACGGAAGCGCTGGAGAAGAAAATGAAGCTGCTGCAGCGCCTCGGCGAGCAGGATGTCATTGAGAAGGAGATTGCCGCGGAAGCCGCGGTCCTCGAGGAACGGCGCCGGATGGCAAGGGATCTGCACGATACGGTCAGTCAGCAGCTGTTCGCGATCCACATGTCGGCTTCATCCCTCCCGGCGGTACTGAAGCGGAATCCGGAGCAGGGGGACAAAGTGCTCGGCCAGTTGATCGAGATGTCCCATGTGGCGCAGAAGCAGATGCGGGCGCTGATTGCGCAGCTTCGGCCCGTGGAGCTGGAAGGCAGAACCCTTGAAGAAGCACTGGAACGGTGGTTTCCGGATTACTGCCGCCAAAACGGCCTGAAGGGCATGAAGGATGTCGAGCTCTACGGCGGGGTGTCGGATGCGATTGAGCATCAGCTCTTCCTGATCATCCAGGAAGCGGTGGCTAATATCGTGAAGCATGCCGGTGCAGGCCTTGTCAGCATGTCGCTTCGCGAGGACCAGAAACGCGTGATTTTAAGCATCAGCGACGACGGTGTCGGCTTTGACGAGGTGGCAGGCAAGCAGGGATCGTACGGGCTGTCGACGATGCGCGAACGGGCCGAAAAGCTTGGCGGACAGGTCGATATTATAAGCAAGAAGGGCGCGGGAACGACGGTGCGAGTAAATATTCCGTTATTTGAGGCCGAGGGCAATACTGGAGCGGCGGAGGAAGAGAACAAGGATGAGGAAGTGCTGGCTGAGCCAGTGGAATAGAGAGGGGACAACAATCATTATGGGTACGATTCGGATATTGCTGGCTGATGATCATGATATGGTTCGCATGGGGTTAAAAACATATTTATCGTTGGATCCGGGGTTTGAAGTGATCGGAGAAGCAGCGAATGGCCAAGAGGTCGTCGATATGCTGAGAAACGGGGAGGAGGCCGACCGGCCGGATCTCATTCTAATGGACCTGATGATGCCGGTGATGAACGGGGCGGAGACCACGCGCGCGGTTATGTCCGAATTCCCGGATCAGAAGATCGTGATTCTGACCAGCTTTCTCGAAGACGAGCTTGTGGTCGAGTGCATTGAGGCGGGGGCAGTCAGCTACGTGCTAAAGACGGTTTCGGCTGACGAGCTCATTTACGCCCTTCAGGGAGCGTTCCGGGGGATGCCGGTCATGACCAAAGACGTGTCGGAAGCACTCACCAGGGGAATCCGCCGGCATATGGTGAACGGGGATGAATCCGGGCTTACCGAGCGGGAGAAGGAAGTGCTGCTCCTGATTGCCGAAGGCAAGAGCAACAAAGAGATCGGCGAAGAGCTGCATATCAGCATCAAGACGGTCAAAACCCATGTCAGCAATCTGCTGATGAAGTGCGAGCTGGAGGACCGTACGCAATTGGCGATTTATGCCCACCGGAAGGGCTGGGTCAAAATATAGCAATATGTTCTTTTGGTGAGGTATGACCGGGAAGCGTCCCGGTTTTCTTTTTATCTGCCTTTTAATTGTTTTTAAGGTACTATTAAGGTTTATAGTACACAATAAGAACAGTTAATCAATTAGACCACTTGGAAGCAAGTGATTTTAATAGGAGGTAGACCAATGGACGACCAAAGAAAGCGTTACGGGTATCCGGATGATGAGGGAATGAACAACGAAACGAATAACAATGAAGCAACGAGACGTGAGGAAGCATCCACGGAGAATTCTTCTTATTACTATTCTTACGGACCGTTCCAGTCCATATCGAATAACCGCGACGATGAGAAAACGGAACGGCCTTACCAGAGCCGGGAACCCCAGGAAGTGGAGGTTACCGCTCCGCAGCCCGTTAAACCGATTCCATCTTCCAGCTTCTCGCAGGCCCATTCCTCCGGAAGCCAGGGTGGCGGCGGGCCTGTGGATTCCATGAAAAGAAACAAAGAGTGGAACTACAGCCAGAAGCCCAAAAATTCCGTCAAGACCGTACTATTGTCTTTCTTGGCAGGCGTCCTCGTCATTTCGAGCCTGATGTTTGCCGCTGACCGAACGAATCTGTTTACGCCGGATGCGGCGTACTCATCAGAGCCAGCCCAAGAAACTTCGGCTAACGTCGAGGATAACGGTGGAGATAACGGCGGAGCTACTACCGCATCAGCGATGATCCCATCGAATCCTGGCGACGTATCGGCAGTGGTGGATCAGGCGAGTCCGGCGGTCGTACTGATCGAGACGCTTGTAAACAGCAGCAATAGACAAAGCACGAATCCGAACATGAACGATCCGTTCTGGTACTTCTTCGGCGGCGGTCAATCGAGCCAGGAAGGCAATGGCGGAAACAGCGGAAACGGTGGAAGCAGCAACAACGGAGGTCAGGAATCCCAGCTTCAGCCTTCAGGCATCGGCTCGGGTTTCATCTTTGAGAAGTCGGGATACATCTTGACGAATGAGCATGTCATCCATGGCGCAGATGTGATCCAAGTGACGGTACAGGGTACCAAGAAGCCTTATGAAGCGAAGCTGCTCGGTTCCAGCTATGAGCTCGATTTAGCCGTTTTGAAAATCGAAGGGGCGGATTTCCCATCAGTACAGCTAGGTGACTCCGACTCGCTGAAGGTTGGTGAATGGCTTGTTGCCATCGGCAACCCGCACGGTTTTGAACACACGGTAACCGCTGGTGTACTTAGCTCGAAGGAACGCGAGATCGATATTCAAGGCACGAACGGCGAACAAGACCGCAATTATGAGCACCTTCTCCAGACCGATGCTTCGATTAATCCGGGCAACTCCGGCGGACCGCTCCTCAATCTGAAGGGCGAGGTTATCGGAATGAACGTAGCCGTCAGCGCGGAAGCGCAAGGGATCGGATTTGCGATTCCGTCCAGCACGATCAAGGAAGTCGTGGAATACCTGAAAAATAACGAGGAAGTGCCGAAAGAGCCGGTTCCGTTCATCGGGGCCAGCCTGGGAACGGTCACTCCGCAAATAGCCCAATCCTTGGGTACGGACGTGAAGGAAGGTTCTTACGTTGACAGCGTCGTGTTCCGTTCGCCGGCTTATGAAGCGGACCTGCGCCAATATGACATCATTGTGGGTGTGGATGGTACCAAGTATCCGACCGCGCAGGACCTGATTGAATTGATTCAATCGAAGAAGGTAGGAGACAAAATCACGTTGAATGTGGTGCGTAACGGCAAGAACATGGACCTAGCGCTGACGATCGGCGACAAGAACGATTTTGATCTAACCCAACAACAGCAGCAACAACGGCAACAGCAGCCGTAACCCTGGATAGGCGTGACAACAAGCGGAAGGGACCGTTCCCTTCCGCTTGTCTTGTCCTTGAAGCGACCGATATAATGGGATTGTAACGTCGTACTAAATATAACGCTAAGAAGATAGAGGAGATGCCGCTATGCGATCCCGGATTTTGATTGTAGATGATGATGAGAAGATTATTTCCATGCTGCGCAGAGGGCTTGCGTTTGAGGGCTATGACGTCCTGACCGCATCCAACGGAGCAGAAGGATTGAAAGTGATATTGAGTGAAGACCCGGATGTCGTCGTTCTGGACGTGATGATGCCTCAGGTCGATGGATTTGAAGCGCTGCGCAGACTCCGGGAGGGCGGAAGCACGATACCGGTGCTGATGCTGACGGCAAAGGATGAGGTGGAGAACCGGGTAAAGGGGCTGGATACCGGAGCGGATGATTATCTGGTCAAACCCTTTGCGCTGGAGGAGCTGCTAGCCCGCGTCCGGGCTTTGCTGCGCCGTAAAACCGGGGATGATACCTCGAACCACCGACTGACCTTCGAGGATCTCGTGATGGATACCGACGCAAGGGAGGTCATTCGCGGCGGGCAGAGACTGGAGCTCACGGCCAAGGAATTCGAGCTGCTGCACCTGTTTATGCAAAACCCGAAGCGGGTGCTGTCCCGCGATTTGATTATGGATAAAATATGGGGCTATGACTACAGCGGGGAGTCGAACGTGCTGGAGGTTTATATCGCCATGCTCCGGCAGAAGACCGAGGAACATGGAGGTAAACGGCTGATCCAGACGATCCGCGGAGCCGGCTATATTTTAAGAGGAGATAACTAGCATGTCCATTCGGTTAAGACTGACAGCATGGTATACCGGCATTTTGTTTGTGACACTGCTGATATTCAGCTCGGCGGTGTATGGCTTTGTCCATTTGTATACGTATGAGGAGTTAAAGCAGCGGATTGAGCAGCAAGCTGATAAAATTGGCTTCGATCCAAGCGCATGGGATGTTCAACTCAACCGTTCTTCGGTAAATAGGCTGGAGGATGCTGATCTCTATTGGCAAAACTATACCTTTTATAACGGTAAGCTTATACAGTCCGAAAATATGGCCATAAATAACTTGCAATTTGATTTACCTTCTGTAGAAAAAGCGTTGAAAACAAATAAACCTGTATTTAAAAGGGTTAGCGTAAACGGTAACTCGTTTCTCGTATACGAAGCCCCTGTATCTGAACAAGTTTCACGTAAGCTAGTGGGATGGCTACAAGTTGGTGCAAACACACGCACCATCGAGCAAACCCTGGACCGGCTTCAATCCATCCTCATCATGGGCTCGGCAGCGACACTCGTGATCGCTTCAACCCTAGGATTATTCTTAGCCCGGAAATCCATGAAACCGATCGGCAAGGTCACGGAGGCAGCGGAGCAGATCCAAAAAGGCACCGACCTTAGCGTACGGATCGAATACGACGGGCCTCAGGACGAGATCGGTCAGTTAATCGGCACGTTTAACGGTATGCTTGAGAGGACGGAGAGCTTCTATAAAGAGCTTGAGGATGCCTATGCGGCGCAGCGGCGCTTCGTATCGGACGCTTCCCATGAACTTCGGACCCCGCTGACCACCATTCGGGGGAATGTGGATCTTCTGCAGAAGATGTGGACGGTAGCTCCCGGCGAGAGAGCGGATATGGACGAGGAAATGATCAAACAGATCTCGGTTGAAGCGGTAGGCGATATATCCGATGAAGCGAAGCGGATGAGCCGGCTGGTGAACGATATGCTGTCCCTGGCGCGGGCCGATACAGGGCAGACGTTTGAGCTGGACCCGGTGCCGCTCCAGCCGTTGGTTGAAGAGGTTGCACGGCGCGCTCATTTCCTGGAGAAAACCGCAGAGTGGCATGTCGGAGAGCTGTCTGTCCTGAACGGTGTTTATGTGGAAGGAAATAAGGATTATTTACAGCAGATGCTGTTCATTTTTATCGAGAATGCGTTCAAGTACACGCCTGAGGGTGAGGTCAGTCTGGATGTTGTTCTGTACAAAGGTCAGGTGGGCTTGCGGATATCGGATACGGGAATCGGTATGGATAAGGATGAGGTTCCGTTCATATTCGAACGCTTCTACCGCGCGGATCAGTCGAGAGGCATCACGAGCGGAACCGGACTCGGGCTGTCCATCGCCAAATGGATCATCGATGAGCATAAGGGCTCTGTCGAGGTCGTTACCCGAAGAGGGGAAGGCAGCACCTTTATCGTCTGGCTCCCCGTCGTCTTTGCTCCTCCCCTGGAATAGGGTATAATAGACTAGATCGCTTATGTATTACTACGGAAAGCAGGTGGGGATCATCGAAGTCTTGAAAATATCACCGAGAGGTTATTGTTACGGTGTCGTCGACGCCATGGTCTTGGCGCGTCAGGCGGCGCAGAATCTGGACCTTCCTCGGCCTATTTATATATTGGGCATGATTGTGCATAACAGTCATGTCACACAATCCTTTGAGGACGAAGGCATCATTACCCTGGACGGTCCGAATCGGATGGAAATCCTGAGCCAGGTGGAGAGCGGAACCGTTATTTTTACCGCACACGGGGTCTCTCCCGAAGTACGCAAGCTTGCGCGGGATAAGGGGCTGACCACGCTCGACGCCACTTGCCCGGATGTGACGAAAACCCATGATCTGATCCGGGATAAGGTAGCCGACGGATATGAGATCATTTACATCGGAAAGAAGGGGCATCCCGAGCCGGAAGGGGCGATCGGGATCGCACCGGAACACGTGCATCTGATCGAGAAAGAAGAAGAAATTGAACAGCTTCAGGTGAAAACATCCCGAATCATCATCACGAACCAGACCACGATGAGTCAATGGGACATCAAGCATATCATGAAGAGCCTGCTCGATAAATTCCCGGGAGCGGAGATTCATAATGAAATTTGTCTTGCAACGCAGGTGCGTCAGGAAGCGGTAGCCGAACAAGCCGGTCAGGCGGATTTAGTTATCGTGGTAGGAGATCCTCGCAGCAATAACTCGAACCGTCTTGCGCAGGTATCCGAAGAGATAGCAGGAGTACCGGCCCACCGTATTGGCGATGTGACGGAACTCAAGCGCGAATGGCTTGAAGGAGTAGGCAAAGTGGCAGTTACATCAGGGGCATCAACACCGACTCCGATCACGAAGGAAGTCATCGCCTATTTGGAACAGTATGAACATGATCAGCCGGAAACTTGGGAGATCAAGCGTACGGTAAATATGAGTAAATTGCTTCCGCCTGTTCGGGTGAAGAGCAAATCATAGTTAATGCCATCAGAAGCTTATTTTTCAGACCCATCGCAATGATGTTTGCGGTGGGTCTTTTTACGTTTATGGAAAGCAATCGCACCTATCATTTCACCCTCGCAAATATTCCATGCCGTGTAAGCGTTTCAATTCTCGATTGAATACTATCATTTTTCGTTGAATAGGCAAATGTTTATATTCGATCGTTTATTCTACAATGTTAGACATCAGGTGAACTTCATGGCATAGAACACACGGGGGGTTGGACATGGCGCAAATATCCGTAGAACAGGAACCTGTTCCGAAACGGAAGAAGGAAAGCTTATTGCTTCGCTTTGCTAAACAATGGGATATACAGTTAATGGTGCTTCCTGCACTGGCACTCGTTTTTGTGTTTAGCTACATACCGATGTACGGTATTTTAATGGCTTTCCAAGACTTTAACATTTTCAAGGGGATGGGCGACAGCCCGTGGGCCGGATTCAAGCATTTCGAAATGTTTTTTGAATCGCCGGAATTTATGACG
Organism: Paenibacillus sp. Y412MC10; assembly: GCF_000024685.1. NCBI lineage: Bacteria > Bacillati > Bacillota > Bacilli > Caryophanales > Paenibacillaceae > Paenibacillus > Paenibacillus sp. Y412MC10. The sequence goes on along the minus strand of NC_013406.1, from coordinate 5,755,882 downwards.
GTCATGAGAAACACGATTGTCATCAGCTTGCTCAAGTTTCTTATTGGATTTCCGGCACCGATTCTGCTGGCGCTTATGCTGAACGAAGTTCGGCATATGTTCTTCAAGAGACTGGTGCAAACGGTCAGTTATCTTCCGCACTTTCTGTCCTGGGTTATCGTCTCAGGCTTTGCGATTTCGCTCTTATCAACGGATAACGGCAGCGTAAACATTTTGCTGCAGAAGCTGAATTTGATCGAAGAGCCGATCAACTTCCTGTCGCTACCGGAATATTTCTGGGGAATTCTCGTAACGACAGGGGTATGGAAAGAGATTGGATTCTCCTCCATCGTATACTTGGCGGCGGTTGCCGGGGTTGACCCGCACATGTATGAAGCGGCTGACATGGATGGCGCAAGCAAATTCAGGCAGATTTTCACGATTACGCTTCCATCGATCATGCCGGTCGTCGTTATTTTCATGATTCTTGCCATTGGTAACTTGCTGACTGCAGGCTTCGAAGACATCTTGCTCTTGGCTAAGAACCCGGTATTGCGAGAGGTATCCGACGTTATCGACACATATGTCTATCGAATAGGTATCGAAAACTCCCGATTCTCATATGCAACGGCCGTAGGCTTGTTTAAAGCGGTGATCAGCGTCATGCTTCTGACGATTGCCAACTTGATTGCACGCAAATCAGGAAACAGCTTATGGTAAGAGATCATTATGAGGAAGGGAGCGGGTAATAGTGGTACGTCTAGCATTTGGTGACAAAGTGATGATGGTCATCATTTATATCTTCTTGGCCTTCTTGGCCTTTGTAACGTTTTATCCGTTTTGGAACGGACTAGTCATTTCATTTAACTCAGGTTCAGATACGGCAATGGGGGGCGTTACCTTCTGGCCCCGTGATTTTACGCTTGAGAATTACGGCATCGTGTTTCAGGATAACCGGTTGCTGAATGGTTTCAAGATTTCGGTGCTTCGTACCGTGATCGGAACGATTTCCTCCATACTGGTAACCTCCATCTTCGCTTACGGGATGACTAAGAGGGAACTGATCGGCCGCAAATACTACATGATTATGTGTATCGTAACGATGTATTTCGGCGGCGGCTTGATCCCGACGTTCATGCTCGTTCGCGGTTTGGGTCTGATGGATTCCTTCTGGGTGTTCATTATCCCGAGTTTGGTAAGCGTGTGGAACATGATCATCTTCCGGACATTCTTCAACGGCCTCCCAAGCGGTCTTGAAGAGTCCGCCAAAATCGACGGCTGCGGCAACTGGGGCATTTTCTTTAAGATCATTCTGCCTCTGTCTGGTCCGGTCATCGCAACATTATCGTTGTTTACGGCGGTTTCCCATTGGAATGAATGGTTCTTGCCGAGTATCTACATCAATAACGAGAACTTGCTTCCGATTCAGACCATGCTTCGTCAAATATTGAACTCCAATATTATGTCTGAACAGATGAGCAACCTGGATTCCGCTTCGCAGGCGGTGCTCTCCCGGATGCAAAGCGTAACCTCCAAGTCGTTGTCCATGGCAACCATGATGGTGGCAACGCTTCCGATTATTATGGTGTATCCATTCGTACAGAAGCACTTCGTTAAAGGTGTTCTGGTAGGTTCCCTGAAAGAGTAGGGAAAACAATGCGTGTTGTTTGAAGCCTTAAGCTTTAGACATAAATATCAAGTGTAAAAACGAAAGGGGAAATTAGAGAATGAGGTTGAGAAAGAAATCGCTGACCACGTCCATGACGGCTTTGCTTGCGGCAGCGCTGATGCTTTCTGCATGCGGCGGCGGCGGTGGAACCAAGACTGCGGATCCGGCGCCTGCAGGCGAAAACGGAACCAGCACGCCTCCAACGGAGGCATCCGACAAGTTTGTGCTTGGCGAAACACCGCTTGAGTTCAGTTTCTACGGCCATTATAACGAGTACACCATGCCGCCATGGGGACAAGACGAATCTTCGAAATGGATTAAAGAGAACAAGAAGGTAACCGTCAACGCGATCCATTCGCAAGGTAACGCACAGCAAAAATTCAATACCATGATCGCATCCACGGAGCTTCCGGATGTGATGTGGATGGACCGTGGTCCGGACGTAGAGAAGCTGCGTCAAGCCGATATGCTCGTACCTTTCGATGAATATCTTGATAAATATCCTAATCTGAAAGAGTGGATGGGGGACGAAGGTCTGAATATGCTTCGCTCTCCGGACGGCAAGCTGTATCAGTTCCCGAACTGGTATACGAACCAACCGAACGGTAATGCGGGTTATGTTGTAAACAAGAAGATCTACAAAGAGCTTGGCGAGCCGAAGCTGGAAACGACGGATGATCTGTATGAATACCTGAAAGCCGTCAAAGCGAAATACGGCGATCAAGTGGTTCCTTATGAACCGCACGTACAAGGTCAAGGTATCGAGGTGCTGTACTCTGCATTTGCAGAAAACGCTCTGACTCGTTGGATCAGCATCCGCGGCGTGCCTAACGGCGATAAGCTGACTTCGATCTTTACGGATCCGATTTTCCGCGAGTCGATGCAGTATTCCGCGAAGCTGTTCCGCGAGAAATTGATTTCTCAGGATGCCATGACCCAAACGGCTGACCAAGTCAAAGAAAAAGTGAACACGGGACGCGTTGCTGTGTATGCCGCTTCAAGCCCGACGGAAAATGCAATGAACGCCCACGCTGAATTGACGGCGAAGGATCCGGAAGCCGGTTACTTCATGATCTGGCCGATTCACAAGGAAGGCCTGGACAAGAACAAGATCTTCCCTGGTACTTATACGCAATTGGGTTGGAACGTAAGCGTAATTACGAAATCCGCTAAAGACCCCGAAGCGATTTTCGCATTCTTGGATTGGTACACAGGTCCTGAAGGCCAAAGCGTTCTCATGTGGGGGCCTCCAGGAGGATATTGGGACGGATTTGAAGAGGATGGCGTAACACCGAAGTTCACCGAGAAATATGTAACGGATGCTGCCGGTCTCGGCAAGCTGCAAGCCATCACAACGAATCTTCACTGGAATGGTAACACCGTGTTTGTTGATACAGCGAAAGCGAAATACGAGAGCACGTTGCCGGAAGAGCAGCGCAACTGGTCCACTCGCTGGCAATATGAAGTCACTTGGAAAACTCAAGCCAATGCTACCGAGTACATTAACCTCGATCCGGCTCCGGACAGCGAGGAAGGAATTATTCGTCAACGCGTAGAAGATATTTTTACGGAATCCAGAGCGAAAGCCCTGTACGCGAAGGATGATGCCGAAGTGTTGGCAATCCTTGACAAGGCTGAAGCCGATGCTCAAGCTGCAGGATACGATAAGCTGCTTGCATTCAAAACAACGAAATGGCAAGAAAACGTTGCTAAAATGAAAGGCCAATAATTAATTTTTGCTTAAACCAAGAAGGGTATGCTGCTTATGCAGTATACCCTTATCGGAATTTATGGGGGAGATGATACCCGTGTATAAAGTGCTGCTGGCAGACGACGAAATACTGGACCTAGAGGGCATGAAAAGCTTTATTCCATGGGAAGATCTCGGAATGAAAGTGATCGATTCGGTCAATAACGGCTTTGCTGCTTGTGAGGTGCTCGAAAGTGAGAAGGTCGACATCCTCGTTACCGATGTACGCATGCCGAACATGACCGGGCTTGAGCTAGCTCAGCGGGCACTGAAATTGCAGGAGGAGCTCCGGATTATCTTCGTAAGCGGTTACCAGGACTTTGGTTACGTGAAGCAGGCGATTGCTTTGAACGCATGCAGTTATGTGTTAAAGCCGATGGAGGACCAAGAGCTGATCGATGCATTAACGAAGGTTAGAATGGAGCTGGATCGTCTTCATGAACGCAAGGAGACGGAGGAAGCTTACCAGCAGATGATCCCCATCCTCAAAAATCAGTATCTCCTGCAAATCCTTCAGCGGCCCTATGACGGAGCCATCCTGGACATTATCAAGCGGGAGTACCGGCTGACAGAGCTTCATTGGCCGGTCTGCGTCATTCTGCTGGAGCTTGATAATGTGAGCACCTGGCGAACCGGCTCGCTCGATTCCGAGGAAAAGCTGAGTGCCATAGAGGAGTATTTCACGAGACTGCATAAACTGCTTGAACAGCGCGGCTTTGAATATATATGCAAGGTAACCGATCAGCGAACGGCCGTACTCCTTAACGGGGGCCGGGGCAAGGAAGAGATTCAAGCCCTGCTGGAGGAATTAAAACGGGAATATAACTATTCGATGACGGTCGGGGAAGGCAGGGCCGTCCATCAGCTGGAGCAGCTTCACACGTCGTACATGGAAGCTTTGGACGCGCTGGATTATAAGATGTTCCGGGGCAAGGGCAAATGGATCCTGTACAGCGAGGTGCCGACCGAGGACCGGGAAGACGTAAAAAGCCTCGACATCCGTCTGGATGCTTTATTTACAGCCATGACGGAGTATGATATCGTTCGTATCTATGACGAACTGGAAGCGATTCAACTGCTGGCATCCAGCATCCGATCCAAGTTCACCATACGCAATTTGGCCGTGTATATCATGGTGAAGCTGGAAGGACATCTGCAAGCGATGAACGAAGAGTTATATCGTATGGCAGGACTGGAGCTCAAAAACCTGGATATTCTGCTTCAATTCGAAACGATGGATGATATTTTCTCATGGCTCCGCATGAAGGCAATGGAAATTTCGGAAATGCTCAAGAACCGCAAATCAACCAAGAATGGCAGGCTGGTCGAAGAGATTATAGAGAATATCCAGGCTCGCATGCACGAGAATATTACGCTGCGGGATATGGCGAACCGGTTTTCTTTTTCACCGAATTATCTCGGGGTGCTCTTCAAGGAAGAAACCGGGCACAACTTTAGCGATTATGTAATCAAGCTCCGGATGGAGCGCGCCAGGGATCTCCTCAAGACGACCAAGCTCAAAATATATGAAATTGCATCACAGACAGGTTATCAGTATCTGCCTTATTTCAGCAGGCAGTTTAAGGAAATGTATGGAATGACGCCTCTGGAATACCGGCGCAAGCACTCGTAACTTGCAAAATTCAGATTAGATATGGGGTCAAACAGGCTATGGCGGGGAAATTCGAACGAATACGGGTCAAGATACCTTTCGGATACAAGTTAATGTTTTCGTACTGCGTATTTATCATTATACCGGTGCTGCTTGTCGGTCAGATTGCGAATCAGGTCTTCGTGAAGTCCACCCGAGAGCAGACGTATAACAACATTCAGGGCACGCTTCATCAGATGAGCGAGAACATATCGTATAAGATGGAGGACATGATCCGGATATCGGATATGCTTTATTTTGATACGACCTTTAACAGCCGTCTGCGTTTTACCGAAAGCGCTTGGATAAGCTATGACACCACGATCAACGTGCTGATTCCGAAGCTGGAGACCGCGGTAAGCACGGCGAACCGAAGGATCTGGTTATCGATCTACCTGCGCAACGACGACCTTAGGGAGATCTATGACAGTTATACGTATACAGACCCGCTGGACTCCAACAAACGTCTGTTTGATATTTATCAATATGACAGGCTGGAGGACCGCTCCTGGTATAAATTATATCCGAAGGAAGAAAATTACGGCGTAACCCTTCAGTGGAAACAGATTGAGGACGATGTGAGCAACGGACGCATATCCTTGCTGCGGCGGCTGGTGGATATCAGTTCGACCATCAAACCGCAGGAGATCGGGTTCATGCGGATGAACGTCAGTATGACGGACCTGTTTGAAAGCATGGATTACAAGAAGATCGGTGACGGGACCGCATTGTATTTATCGGATGCACAGGGCCGGGTCGTTCTTTCATCAGGGGGAAAATCCACAAACGTTTTCAAAGAGAAGGAACTTCGCAAGAACGGGGACCTTCTGATTCGGAAGCCCATTCCCCAGCTCGGCTGGGATTTGATTGCCGTCGTGCCTGCTCAAATCGTGGAAAAAGACACGGTCAAAATACGTAATCTAACCTATCTGATCTGTCTGATCTGCATCGGTATCTTCTTCGTGGTCAGCATCGTGGTCTCCAGATATTTCAGCCGCCGGGTGTCCAAAATCGTATCTGTGCTGGACTCCTTCCAGGAAGGCGAATTCCATAAACGGGTATCCTTTAAGGGGAATGATGAATTTACGCATATTTCCTCTGCCTTGAACGATATGGGCAGCAACATCGGCAAGCTGATCAATGAGGTGTACCTGGCCGACCTGCAGAAAAAGGAAGCGGAGCTGGAGTCGCTGCACGCACAGATTAATCCGCATTTCTTATACAATACCCTATCCTCCATCAGCCGCCTCGCGCGGTTCGGGATGCTGGATAAACTGCAGCGCATGGTAATGGACCTGGCGAAGTTTTATCGTTTGTCGCTCAACGACGGCCGGAACATCATATCCGTGAAGAATGAATTGGAACAGGCCCAAGCTTACGTGGACATTCAAAAGATTAAATACGACGACCGGATGCAGGTTACTTATGATTTTGAGCCCGAGGTGGTCCGGTATGAAACCGTGAAATTGATTTTGCAGCCGTTTATCGAGAATGTGCTCGAGCATGCGTGGACCGGAGACTATATTCATATCCGGATAACGGCCAGATTGCTGGAAGATGCTTTGGAATTCAAAATCATCGATAATGGCGTCGGTTTCCCGCCCGGCCGCGTGCTGGATAATACAGGGGGACAGGATCTGACCAATGCGGGTTACGGCATACGAAACGTAGATCAACGGATCAAGCTTCACTACGGCAGCGAGTATGGGGTCACGTTATTCAGCCGCGCCGGCATCGGGACAACGGTAAGAATTGTCATACCGCTGGTGAAGCGAACCGTAGCGGAAGGACGCAACAAAACGCTGATGTAACAGGCAAGGAATATCTCCCGATCGTGATAGCAATGAAGAATGGGCTTGACGAGGGGAGATTTTTTCTGTATATTTACTTTATCGATTAAAAGCATAAAAGCTTAAAAGCGAACAAGTGCGAAAGTGATTATCCATGGATTGAAATCAACATCGAAATTGGAATTCATTCAGAAAGAAGGTTTATTTATGATCGTCATTACATCCAATCAAATATCAGAGGAACAAGTTCAGCATATCGTTACCGAAATTGAGAAGGAAGGGCTCCAGGCTCACGTATCGAAGGGGGCGGATCGCACGGTGATCGGCCTGATCGGCAGCGTGAACCCGAAGCTTGCGGAGCATCTTCGCCAAATGAAGGGCGTAGAGAATGTAGTTAAGATCTCCAAGTCCTACAAGCTTGCCAGCCGTGATTTCCATCCGGATGATACGGTGATCGATATTAAGGGAACCAAGATTGGCGGCGGCAATCTGGTTGTCATGGGCGGCCCATGTGCCGTTGAATCCGCGCAGCAGATTGATGAAATTGCGCAGCTGGTGAAAGCAGCAGGCGGACAAGTGCTAAGAGGGGGCGCATTTAAGCCGCGTACGGGTCCTTACAGCTTTCAGGGCGTTGGCGTCGAAGGTCTGATCATGATGGCGGAAGCCGGGCAAAAGCATGGCCTGTTGACCATTACAGAGGTGATGACGCCCGAATACGTCGATATCTGCGCGGAGTACGCCGATATTCTGCAAGTGGGCACCCGCAACATGCAAAATTTCGATCTGCTTCGGAAACTTGGCACCTGCGGCAAACCGGTTTTGCTGAAAAGAGGCTTCAGTGCAACTTATGACGAATTCCTGAACGCAGCGGAATACATTCTGGCCGGCGGCAATCCGAATGTCATGCTCTGCGAACGCGGAATCCGAACATTCGAAACTTATACCCGCAATACGCTGGATTTATCTGCCATTCCTGTTTTGCAAGGATTGAGTCACCTTCCGGTCATCTCTGACCCGAGTCACGGAACGGGCCGGCGCGAGCTGGTCGAACCGATGTCCAAGGCATCCGTCGCGGCCGGAGCCGACGGTCTTATCATTGAAATGCATACGGATCCGGACAACTCGATGACAGGCGACGGGGTCCAATCCCTGTTCCCGGACCAATTCGCCGCACTGCTTAAAGACTTGGAGCAGCTGGCTCCATTGGTAGGAAAGAGCTTTGCCACGGCCAAAGCGCCTGCTTCTGAATTCGCGCGCGTATAACACGTGTTACATGCTATAATGATATATTCGAGCATAGCGGTAAGAACACAATGAATGGCTTCGCCATCCCCTAATTTATAGTAGAAGGCACCTGCATTTTTACCGCAGGTGTCTTTTTGCTGCATTTACTTTAATTGGTTTTTCATGTCACATAACATGACATCGTTTTAAAAAATACCTTACATAGGTATTGACGTCAGGTTATCTCCCGGCATATAATGACGAAAAGAAATCGAAAGATTATGAACATTGTTAAGCTGTTTAAGTCTTAATGTTCGGAAATTGGGAGGAAGAGACATGTCGGTAGAGAAAGTATTGCAAACCATTAAAGAGAACAATATTGAGTGGGTCGATTTTCGTTTTGTAGACTTGTCGGGACGGGTGCATCACATTAGCTTGCCGGCTTCAGAAGTAGACGAAGAAACTTTCGTGAACGGGGTAGCGTTTGATGGATCTTCTATTCCAGGATTCCGCGGCATTGAAGAATCGGATATGGTCATGATGCCTGATCCGGTGTCTTGCTATATTGATCCGTTTACAGCACACCCTACACTTAACATTATGAGCAACATCTATACTCCGGAAGGCGATGCTTATGAGCGTGACCCGCGCGGAATCGCGGCTCGTGCCGAGCAATACCTTCAAGAAGCCGGCATCGGAACAGCAGCCTTCTTCGCACCGGAATCCGAGTTCTTTCTGTTCGATGAAGTCCGCTATGAAAGCTCCATGAACAGCTCCAGCTACTTCGTAGACTCCGAGGAAGCCCAGTGGAATACGAACCGCAAGGAAGAAGGCGGCAACCTGGGTTTCAAAGTAGGGGTTAAGGGCGGATATGTTCCTGTAGCTCCAGTGGATACTCAACAGGATATCCGCAGCGAAATGTGCCGTCTCCTCGACGAAGCAGGTCTTCGCGTTGAGCGTCACCACCATGAGGTGGCAACTGCCGGCCAGGCCGAAATCAATTTCCGTTTCGATACATTGAAGAAAACAGCTGACAATTTGTTGATCTATAAATATATCGTGCATAACACAGCCCGCCAATACGGCAAAACAGCTACGTTCATGCCGAAGCCATTGTTCGGGGATAACGGTAGCGGCATGCACGTTCACCAATCCATTTTCGACGGCGACACTCCGCTGTTCTACGAAAAAGGCGCTTATGCGAACCTGAGTGAAACGGCGCTGCACTACATCGGCGGTATTCTGTACCATGCGCCTGCCTTGATCGCTTTGACGAATCCGAGCACCAACTCCTTCAAACGTCTGGTACCAGGCTATGAAGCACCGGTTAACCTCGTATTCTCCAAGGGCAACCGTTCTGCCGCAGTACGGATTCCGGTCGCTGCCGTAACGCCTAAAGGCTGCCGCATCGAGTTCCGTACACCGGACTCCACAGCGAACCCTTACCTTGCATTCTCTGCTATGCTGATGGCCGGTCTGGACGGGATCAAGCGCAAAATCGATCCTACCGCACTCGGTTACGGGCCATTCGATAAAAACATTTACGAATTGTCCGACGCCGAGAAGAAGGAAATCCGCAGCGTACCGGGCTCCCTGGACGAGGCATTGGATGCACTTCAAGCAGACTATGAGTTCTTGACAGAGGGCGGCGTATTCACGCAAGAATTCCTCGAGAACTTCATCGACTTCAAGCGTGCCGAAGCCAAAGCGGTTAACATCCGCGTTCATCCGCACGAGTACTCCCTGTACTACGATATCTAATAAACAGGATTATAAAAGAGCCTGGGGCATCATGCCCCAGGCTCTTTTTGGCGGTATACACTCGTGACTGGAACCAATCCTAAGATGGCTCTGAAAGGCAAGGGGCTCATTAAGAGCTTAACGCCCTGGCTGTCCCTTTGCCCGGATGTTTATCCGAAATACCCGTAGTGATGCGTGTTGCTCCCGCAAGATTCGCGGACGATGAGTTCGGGCTCAACGACAAAGGAACTGACGGGGGACTGTTTATGGATGAGGTCGTAGAGCATGAGTGCCGCCAAGCGGCCAATCTTCTCTTTGTTTTGCCGAATCGTCGTTAGTTTAGGCGTTGTGTACTTGCAAGCCTCGATATCGTCGCAGCCGATGATCGACATGTCGTCAGGGACATTCAGACCATGCTCTTGAAGCGCTTGGATGGCGCCGATGGCAATCTGATCCGAGGCCGCAAAAATGGCGCGGGGCAGGGATCCTGTCTTAATCAGCCGTGTCATCGCTTTATATCCGCTGGCCTCATAGAAATCATCCCCGTTCAGGAACCACTCCGCGCGGGCCGGAAGGCCGAAGCTTTCCATGGCGTTGCGATAACCCGCCTCTCGCATATTGGAGATTTCGGACTCCTTGCTGCCGCCAATGAAGCCCAAGTCTCGGAAGCCCTGGAGATAGTAATGCTCCACGACCTTCGAGGACATCTTGTAATTGTCGGACATGATATGACCCGACATTTCGCCGAACAGCTCAATATCGACCCCGATGCAGGGAATATCGCTCTCATCCAGCTCCTTAATCGAGGGCTCGATTTCCTCTCCGGATATAATGACGCAGCCGTCTACCTGATAATGGCGGCACCGTCCGAGATAATCGGCATCCTCCCCCTGGAATTTCTCGTTCGAAAAAAACAGCAGATCGTAACCGAGAACCCCCATTTGCTTCTTAAAAGAATTCAGCACCTCAACAAAAAACGGGTGGGTAAAATCAACGTTCAGCTTTCCCGCAAAGATGACGCCGATTAGATTGGATTTTTTGGTTGCTAAAGTTTTCGCGGAATTGGAAGGGGTGTATCCCGTTTCTCTCATAATTTCCAACACGCGAGCTTTGGTCTCATCGGATACATCACTGTAGTTGTTGATAATTTTGGAGACGGTCGATACGGAGACCCCTGCCATTTTAGCGATTGTTTTGATGTTTAACGTCATGCGAAACGCCCCTTATTCTTTTATAATGTCATTTCATTATTTTCGTTAATTTTCGCTAATGTTTATCATGAATTTCCTTTATGCGAAAAGTTTAGGGACAGAAAAGTTATGAGATACGTGTTTTCTGTCTAACTACGAGGTATGTTTTACATGAATTCCACATGATCCGATGAAATAATGCCGGTTCACCTCTACATAAGGGCTCATCCAAGCAAATATTTACCGTCCGGCTACCATGTTATACAACACGGGTTCGAAACAGTTTCGTAACTCAGTGTATCTGCTTTAGCGAGGTAAGTCAATGAAAGAGAACAGTCATAAAGCCTGTCAGAGTAAGAAAAGGGATGTTCTCTGTGCGGTGAAAGAAAAGTAGCGAAAAAGATAAAAAAAAGCTTTGACAAACAAAATATTATGCGTAATAATAGGCCTTACGAAACCGCTTTCGGTATAATTCGCTCAATTACGAAAATTAATAATTATAGTTTCGTAGCATCAAGATTGTACAGGCCAAGAAAAAGCGGAAACATGAATCCGGTTTCATAATGAATTGCAATTTAATTTCAGGGGGTAACGAACAAATGATTAAGAAGTTATCAGCAATACTTTTGGCTGGCGCACTAACCTTCTCGCTAGCAGCTTGCGGAAGCAGCGATTCAGCCGATCAAGGCGCACCTGCCAAAGGCGATAAAAAGGTCATCAAAATTTTACACTGGAAACAAGATAACATCAATAAAGCGATTGAAGAGATCAATAAGAAATTTGAAGAGAAGTATCCCGAGTATACGGTAGAGTATACCACTACGGGTCCGGATGACGAATACAAGCAGGCGCAGAGAGCAAGAATCACCGCCAATGACGTGGACGTCCTGGCCGATTTGTCGGGAATGAGACTCTCCCCGCAGGAATGGACGCCGGGCGCTAAAGTTCCCGATTGGCAGCAATGGATCGATACCGGATTGATTGCGGATTTATCCGGCCAAGCCTTCATTAAGAATTATAACGCAAACGATATCGAAAAAGCCGGAACTTATAACGATAAAGTATATGCCGTTCCTACAGGCAAGGTTGCGATGTCCGGTCTCTTCTACAATAAAGAAATCTTCGAGCAGAACGGCTTAAGCGTTCCGAAAACGTGGTCGGAGTTCATGAAGCTGAACGATGACTTGAAAGCCAAAGGCATCACACCGATTGTTGTAGCAGGTAAAGACGTATGGCCTTTGAAACTTCCGGTGTTCGCCCTGCAGGCCAAAATCCTGGGCGGCGGAGACCAGCAGAAATGGATCGAGGGCGTGTGGAAAGGCGAGACGGCTTATAACGATGAAGAAGCCATCGAGGTTTTGGAAAAAATGAAGACGCTTCAAGACAATTACATGATCGACGGCTTCATGGGGATCGATTATGCAACGGCGCCTTCCTATTTTGCAACAGGAAAAGCTGCGATGCTGGCTGACGGCTCTTGGGATGCCCCAACCGTTGCGGCAGCTAATCCAGAGTTGAAATTCGGTTACTTCCCGCTTCCGGCCACCGAGGATGCAGCGAAGAACGCCTCCTTTGTCGGCAAGTATGACGTAACATGGTATGCGGCCGAGAAAGGTCCGAACAAAGAAGGAGCCCTGAAGTGGCTTGAATTCTTCTCGGAGCCGGAAAATTACACGACATTCGTGAAGGCAGCCGGATTCATTCCGACGCAGGACAACATTCAGACGGAAAGCGACTTCATTGACAATGAACTGACTCCTTATCTCGGCGAGTTCGAATTGGCGTACGAAATCATGATGATCAACCGCCAGAATATCGGCGAGCATCTGGCTGCAGAAGGCGTTCACACGGAATTCCTCGCACCGGGCGGACCTTATAAAACGGCGAAAGAGCTGGCTGACATTCAGCAAAAAGAATGGGAAGCAGCCGCTCCGAAATAAAACTTCTTCTATTATAAAGAGACTTGTATAGAAAGAACCATACTGTAATCGGGGTCTGTGCAGCAGGCCCCGACATGCATTGAAATGGATTTGCGAGGTGAGAGAGATGTATCCATTTGGAAAAGGGTTTAACCGCTTCATACCGTTATTGCTGCTATTGATACCGATGGCGTTATACATCGTTTTTTATTTCGGACCTTCGATCCTGACGGTCATCTATTCCTTTACCGATGTGAAGAACCTGCCGGGCAGCACCTATCAATTCGTCGGGCTTGATAATTACAGGGAGCTCTTCTTCTCGGGGAACTCAGGCGAGCGGTGGCGTTCGATCGTAAATACCCTGATCTTCATGTTCGTCGTGACGATTGTGCAAAACGGGGTCGCCCTGTTTATCGCCGTTATCATTAACCAGCGGCTAAAAGGCGATTACTTCTACCGCGCGGTATTCTTCCTGCCGGTCGTACTCGGCGTAGCCGTGGTTGCGCTGATCTGGGGCATGATGTTCGATCCGTTGAACGGACCGGTCAATCGCCTTTATGACGCTCTTTTCGGCTATCAGGACATGTTCTTCGGCAGCTTTACCCATGCGTTCGGTTATATTATTTTCGTTCAGATCTGGATGTACATGGGCTACTCCATGCTGATCTTTCTGGCTGGCCTCCAATCGGTTCCGAAGGATTTATACGAGGCGGGTCATATTGACGGCACCAACAAGTGGCAGTCTTTCCGCCATATCACCTTCCCCCTGATCGCTCCGTCCTTCACGGTGAATATGCTGTTATCCATTATCGGCGCCATGTCGACGTTCGATATCATATTGGCGACAACGGACGGTCGTTTCAATACTAGGACGATGGCTTACGACGTGTACAAGGAAACGTTCCGGGGAAGCTTGGAAATGGGCCTTCCTTCGGCACTGTCCGTGATCCAGTTCCTGATTATTCTCCTGTTTGTTGTCGTAGCCGTCAGACAGACGCGTAAGAGAGAGGTGGAATATTGATGCGAAATTCCAAAACCACGCAAATTCTCTCTTATGCTGTCATAGGTTTGCTGCTGATTCTGTACGTCGTTCCGCTTCTGCTCGTCTTCAATGTATCGCTCAAATCCTTCAACGAATACTTGCTCAACCCGATCGGAATCGTGAAGAACATCGAATGGGGCAACTATTCCCAGGCATGGTCTGAAGGCAATTTCGCGGGTTATTTTGCGAATAGCCTGATCTATACGGTGACGGCGACGGTGCTGACCATCATCGTATCGTTGTTTGCGGCGTTTCCGGTCGCACGCGGTTATGTGATGTGGAGCGGCTTTATCTACATGTTCTTTTTGCTGTCCCAGTTCCTTCCGAACCCGATGGTTGCGCAGTATAAATTGATGCTGTCCTTCAAGGAAAGCGTTTCGTTCTTCGGGTATGATACCAAGCTCGGCTATATCCTGCTGAAAACGACGGGGACGGGCGTGGTGTTCATGATGTTCGTCGGTTACATCAAGTCGATCAGCCGCGATTTGGATGAGGCGGCAGGCATGGATGGCTCCGGCTATATCCGTTACTTGTTCCAGATCATTCTGCCGCTGATGAAGCCGGTGATCGCAACGGGCGTCATTCTGACCGCCATCGGAATCTGGAACGATTTTGTCGGTCCGATCATGTACCTGCCGAGTCCGTCCAACTATCCCATTACGTTCGGCCTGAAAGAATTCAGAGGGCAGTACGGGAATAACTGGCCGCTGCTTGCATGCGGAATTACGATCGTTGCCGCACCATTGATCATTCTGTATACGTTCATACAGAAGTATCTGGTGGACGGTGCCCTGGCGGGAGCCGTCAAATCCTAAGGCATAGAGGGGAAGAAAAAGCGATATGAAATCAACGGGATGGAAGTTCGAGGGGGATCAGGGCGTCTTTACGCTGCGTCATCCTGAACGTCATAACTATTTATATTTTCCTTTGGTCAACGAGGCGGGCATGATGTCGGCCATCACGCCGAATCTTCACGGTGAAATGACCAGCAGCCACAATACGTTTTTGATGTCGCCGGTATCGGTGGAGGATCTTCATAATTCCAAGTCCGCGCGCAACTTTTGGGTGCACATCGACGGGCATGGCGCATGGTCCGTATCCGGAAACTCCGCCAAGCAGAATGCGAACCGGTTCATGCATCAGGAAGAAGAGGGCCAATTGGAAGCCGGGTTCCTATGGCACAAGCTGAAGCGGATGAACGGGGAGGCCGGGCTGCAAACGGAAGTTACCAGCTTCGTCCCAGTGACGGATGACCAGATCGAGTTAATGAAAGTAACGCTGACCAATGTAGGCCAGCAGACGCTTAAACTTACCCCTACCGCGGCTGTTCCGCTGTATGGCCGTTCGGCGGATGATCTGCGGGACCATCGTCATGTGACATCTCTGCTGCATCGGATTTATGTCCATCGGGAAGGGGTCGAAGTGCAGCCCGTGCTCTCGTTTGACGAACGGGGTCACCGTATCAATCGCGTATCCTACAGCGTGCTGGGTGCGGAGGGGGACGGCTCAGCCCCAATCGGTCATTTCCCGGTGCTCGAGGAATACATCGGGGAGGGCGGAGCTCTCGATTGGCCTGAGGCCGTCATTGCCAATAAGCCGGCATATGCGCAGGCTGGAGACTCCATGGAAGGGTACGAGGCCCTTGGCGGCCTGCGGTTCGCGGAGGCGGAGCTGCGGCCCGGTGAATCCAAAGCCTATGTTATGGCAATGGTCATAGCGAAGGATCGCGCAGACATCGAAAGGCTGTCCGAAACGTATTTATCGGAGAAGCGGTTTGATGAGCTGCTTGCGCAGAACGAAGCCTATTGGAATGAGAAACTGAATACGGTATCCTTCCAGACCGGCGATCCGCAGCAGGATCTATGGATGAAATGGGTTACCCTGCAGCCGATCCTGCGCCGTTTATACGGGAATTCCTTTCTGCCTTATCATGATTACGGCCGAGGTGGCCGCGGATGGCGCGACTTGTGGCAGGATTGCCTGGCCTTGATGATTATGGAGCCTGCCGAGGTTCGGTATCTGCTGCTCAATAACTATGCGGGCGTCCGGATTGACGGAAGCAATGCTACGATCATCGGCACGAAGCCGGGCGAATTCGTTGCTGACCGGAACAACATTCCGCGCGTATGGATGGATCACGGCGCTTGGCCTTTCATGACCACGCTGCTTTACATCGATCAGAGCGGGGATATGGATTTTCTGAAGCAGCCGCAGACCTATTTCCGCGACGTATTCGTAAAACGCTGCCAGGAGAAGGACGCCGGATGGCTGCCTGAGCACGGGAATCAACTCTTGACCGTCAGCGGCGAGGTATACGAAGGTACGGTCCTGGAGCATATGCTGCTTCAAAATCTGGTGCCGTTCTTTAACGTCGGCGAACACAACAACATCAAACTCGAGGGAGCCGACTGGAACGACGGTCTGGACCTTGCTCCGGGCAGAGGGGAGAGCGTGGCCTTCACGGCGTTTTATGCCAGCAATTTGATGCAGCTTGGCGATTTGCTGCTGGCGTGGCAGGATACGGAAGCCGTCGAGCATGTGGAAATAGCGGAGGAAATGGCGGTGCTTCTCGATTCGGTGACGGCTCCCATCTCGTACGAGGATGTGCAGGGCAAGCTGAATTTGCTGGATAGCTATTATGAGGCCGTCAAGGCGTCCGTGACCGGGAACAAACGGAAATTCAGCATTGCGGACGTTGTGCAGGATTTGAAGCTGAAGGCGGATTGGCTCATTCAAAATTTGCGCTGCAACGAATGGATCACGAGCCAAGAAGGGTACTCCTGGTTTAACGGGTATTACAATAATGACGGCGCCCGCGTGGAAGGCGATCATCCCCTGGGTGTGCGCATGACGCTAACAGGCCAGGTCTTTGCCGTCATGGGAGGAATTGCGGACGATGAACAGGTAGGGCACATCACGAAGTCTGTTGACCGTTACTTAAAAGACCCTAGCATCGGTTACCGCCTCAATTCGAACTTTGGCGAGATCCAACAAAACCTCGGGCGGGCATTCGGCTTCGCGTTCGGACATAAAGAGAATGGGGCCATGTTTAGCCATATGAGCGTCATGTACGCCAATGCGCTTTATAAGAGAGGTTTTGTCCAAGAGGGCTACGAGGTATTGCGTTCGATTTATGATCTGAGCCAGGATTTTGAACGCAGCCGCATGTATCCGGGCATTCCCGAGTACATTAACGAGAAGGGAAGGGGGATGTATCCCTACCTTACCGGGTCGGCAAGCTGGCTGCTGCTCACCATGCTGACCGAGGTGTTTGGAGTGAAAGGGAACCGGGGACATCTTCGCCTGGAACCGAAACTAAGGTCTGCTCAATTCGATACCGACGGCCATGCCACGGTCACTACCGGGTTTGCCGGAAAACAGCTTCAAATCGTATACGGCAATCCAAACCGGTTGGATTACGGAAGCTACGCGATTCAATCGGTTATGCTGAACGGTGAAAAGATACAGCTGCGCAGTCAAGAACCCGGGGCCGTCGAGCTGGATCGCAGCATGCTGTCCTCGTTATCCGGCAGCGAGCGGATATTGATTCACGTCGAGCTTGCCTGATTCGCACTTATAAAAATTACGGAAGCCCTGGCAGACAAGTCGGCCGGGGCTTCTTCATCATGAATGGAGCGATGGTTTGTGGGACATCAACTAGCGAACGGACGATTGGAAGTCGAAATAGCGAAAGTCGGACGTTATCAAGGCACGCGTTTTGACCGCACGGGTTTCATCACCCAGGTGAAATTGACCGAGAGCGGCCATACCTTCTGTGTTCATGAGTTTGCGGAAGGGTTTAACCCGCAGGCCGGGTCCGGGTTATGCAACGAGTTCGGACTCCATGAAGGGATGGGGTACGCGGAGGCCGAAGTTGGAGATTGGTTTCCTAAATTAGGGGTGGGCCTTCTTAAACGGGTCAGCGAGGCCCCGTATAACTTTCAGTATGCGTATCCGGCGGAGCCTTTCGATGTGGATGTCATTTCGGGTGACTCGAACATCTCCTATACGGTTCGTTCCAGGAGCATAAACGGCTATGCAGCAAGATTGGTGAAGAAGATCTCGATTGAGGATACCGTATTAACGATAGATTACGAGCTTATTAACGAAGGAAGCCGAAGGATCGATACGGAGGAGTATGTCCATAATTTCATAGGGATCAACGAGGAAGCGGTAGGACCTGGGTATAAGCTGAAGCTGCCGGTTCCTGTCCGGTTTACGGAGGTCGAATCTGACTACACCTCGGACTTGCTGTCTGTCCAGGATAACGAGATAGGCTGGACCGCCAGACCGCATAAGCCCTTCTATGGAAGAATGAAAGGCTTCAACGGCGGCGATTATCCATATTCATGGGAGCTGACGCACAGTGCCCGCAGGGCGGGGGTAAGGGAGATCAGCGATTTTCCGGTTGCGCATATGGCCCTGTGGGGGACCGGACACGTTATTTCGCCGGAAGTGTTTGTTCGATTAAGCCTGACCCCCGGAGAAAAGAGATCTTGGAGCAGAAAGTACCAATTCTTCTGCTGGTAACCGGAACAATTTAATGTGAATAATTACACTTGAAGGTCTATGGGATTGTTGCTATGATTAGCGTTAATTAGCATTCATAGTAGAGAAAGGGTGGAGAGTCTTTTGAGCAAGAGAGCATACAATTTTAACGCAGGACCTGCTGCATTGCCGCTTGAAGTGTTGGAGCGCGCCCAGGCCGAATTCGTCAATTACGGAAATACCGGCATGTCGATTATGGAAATGTCTCATCGCGGCGCCGTTTATGAAGCCGTTCATAACGAAGCGCAGGAGCGCCTGCTGTCCCTGCTGGGGAATCCATCCGGGTACAAGGTATTGTTCATCCAGGGCGGCGCAAGCACGCAATTCGCCATGATTCCGATGAACTTCCTGGGTCAAGGCCAGGTTGCGAACTACGTGATGACGGGAAGCTGGGCGGACAAGGCTATTAAAGAAGCCAAGCTGATCGGCGATACCCATGTGGCGGCATCTTCCGAAGAGAGCAAATACATGACTCTGCCCCGCATTCAAGACATTAAGCTGTCGGACAATGCAGCTTATCTCCATCTGACTTCCAATGAAACCATTGAAGGCACCCAGTTTAAGGAATTCCCGGATACCGGTTCCGTTCCGCTCATCGGTGATATGTCAAGCGATATTCTCAGCCGTCCATTCGATATGAACCAGTTCGCGATGGTGTATGCGGGTGCGCAGAAGAACCTCGGACCATCCGGCGTGGCGGTCGTGATCGTCAGAGAGGACATGATTACAGATTCTCCTAAACATCTGCCGACTATGCTTCGCTACAATACGTATTTGAAAAATAACTCGCTGTACAACACGCCGCCTTCTTTCGGCATTTACATGATCAACGAAGTGCTGAAGTGGATTGAGGAGAAGGGCGGCCTCCAGGGTGTTCAACAGTTGAATCGCAAGAAAGCGGCTCTGATCTATGATGCCATCGACAGCAGCGAAGGCTTCTACCGCGGCTGCGTGAACGCAGAGGTGCGTTCCGATATGAACATTACGTTCCGTCTTGCCTCCGAGGAGCTGGAGAAGGAATTCGTGAAGGCTTCGGAGCAAGCAGGTTTTGTCGGCCTCAAGGGCCACCGCAGCGTCGGCGGTTTGCGGGCTTCCGCGTATAATGCCGTTCCTTACGAGAGCGTTCAGGCCCTCGTGGAATTCATGCAGGAGTTCAAGAACAGCCACAGCTAATTTCATGAGATCAGAAGACGATAACCTTCCGCCAAGCTGGCGGAAGGTTATTTCTGGATATCCCGGGAATTCGGAAGGGAATCGGTTATAATAAGAATAAAAATAAACAGAAGAAAAGGTGGACTTATCAACATGGCATTACACATCGTACTAGTCGAACCGGAAATTCCAGCCAATACGGGCAATATCGCCAGAACCTGTGCCGCCACGGGCACGCATCTGCACCTGGTCCGTCCGCTCGGCTTTAATACAGACGACAAGACATTGAAACGGGCCGGACTGGATTACTGGTACGCCGTACATATTGAATATCACGATTCCTTTGAGGAATTGCAGGCGCTCTATCCGGAAGGGCGTTATTTCTACGCTACGACGAAGGCTACCAAGCGTTACATGGACATCGAATATCAGGATGGGGATTTTTTGGTGTTCGGCAAAGAAACCAAGGGATTGCCTCGGGAACTACTGGCCGCAAATGCCGAGCATTGCATCCGCATGCCGATGACGGATAAGGTCCGATCGTTGAATCTATCCAACTCCGCGGCGATTATGGTATATGAGGCATTGCGCCAGCTGGATTTCCCGGGTATGGAATAAGAACAGCTGAAAAATCGCGCATTTTTGGGGAAAATCATCCAGTATACCTAGTTGATGTTGAAAAAAACTAAGAAATTCTTAACATCCAGCAGGATTCGACAACTTTTTATCGAACTATTATACTAGGCCCTTGTTATCAGTTCTGGAACTGTGGTGTCAGAAATCACTTGTTGAAAATGAAAGAGGTGTACAATCGTTATGAAACCTGCAGGTGTTGTCCGTAAAGTTGATCAGCTGGGAAGAATCGTTCTGCCTAAGTCTCTGCGCAAGAGATATCAAATGAACGAGGGGGATCCCGTAGAAATCCTTGTACAGGGGGACCATATTATATTGGAGCGCTATCGCCCGAAATGCGTCTTCTGTGGCTCCATGGACGGCGTAAGCGAGTTTAAGGAGCGCTATATCTGTTCGCAATGCATGTCCGAAATGCAGCAGCTTCCTAAACATGCCTAATGTCCTTATATGTGAACGATGAAATTCCTTTTGAGCATCGCTGATGAGCGGTGCCTTTTTTGTCCGAAAAAAAATAAACTCCCCCGATATACGAGGGAGTCGCCTTACAGGCCTTTGGTTTTGTCATCGTTGTATGCCGCGGTCCAAATGCCAACCATATAAAGGGCGAATACGAGCATGACGATCCAAAATGTTAATGAGAACGACATTCATGCCACCTCCTGCTAAGCTAACTTTATTATAACCACCTTAGGCCAAAAAATAAACGAGAATATGAGTGCCGACTCTATCATTTGAAAAACAAGAAGTGCGTGGGTACCGGCCGCAGACTGCCGTCCGACGGCTTATTCACGACGCGTCCGTTCAGAACAAGGGATGCGGAACCGCCGCCATCCAGGTTATAGGCGTCGATCACGCCCATTTTTTTCAGTTTGGTTTGCAGCTCTTGCAGCGTGGCTCCCGATTTCCCCTTCTCATCATATCCTTCGGTAACGAGGATGAGCAGCTGATCGTCCTTGTAATTGCCGATGACCGTGCGTGGTGCCCGGCCGGGAGTCGTTTTCCATTTGTCGGGGATCGTCGTTTTCCTGCCGTTTTGGAGCAGCACCGGCACAAAGGTGGCCCCGAACATCGGATCGAGCCGATCAAGGTCGCTCTGGCTGTAGAACTTGCCGCCGATCAGCTTGCCGGATTTGCTCAGGCCGACAAAGGCCAGATCCTTAAAGCTCGGTTGAAATCCCGAGACGTATTTGCCGTCGTAAAAGGTCGTGCTCAGCGGATGTCTGCCCCCGTTCCCGTCAGCGTATCCCCCGGCATTAATCCCCGCAACGGCGCCATGCCGGCTTACGGCGCGCATCGTGGTTTCGACGGATCCGGGTCTGCCGCTTTCGCTGCCGAGCGACATCTTCATTGCGGAAGGATCCTTCAGTTTGACCTTCATCGCATAGCCATGATAGGTGCCCGGATTGATCTTGTACAATTCGATTCGTATCCGGTCGCTGTTGACCGTCTCGATCGGGACACCCAGTTTGGCTGTAATCCGGCGATTATAGATTTGCTCCGGCCGCGCGGCCTGTGATTCCGCTGTTTGCAGAATGGTTCCTACCGTAGCGGTCGTCTGCCGATAGAGCTTGGCCGTTTTTTCAATGGAGGATATCGTCTGTTCTGCTGAGACTGCAGCTTGATCCAGATCCTGCTTGATCACGGCGGATTGTTCCGATATGCTGCCCGACGGTATGTACTCCGCGGTTTCGTGCGACAGGCGCGGCGGCTCGGTAATTAACCACATGCACAGCAGCATCCCGATAAATGGTGCAATGGCAAGCATAAACGTGCGGTTTAACTGTTTGGGACGGATATACTTCAGTTTTCTCACTTCAGCAGCTCCATCTTGCGTTCCAGCTCTTTCAGCTGTTTCTCGACTTGGCTTAATTGACTGTACAGCTTGTTGCTGTTGTCCGTCTTGCCGCTGGCCTGATCCTTGGTAAAGGTCAGAAGCTCATTAAACGACTGAACCTTGCTTTGCATCTCGTCCATTTCCTGAACCAGCTCGTTAAACCTTTGGTCGTACTCCGCTTTGAATGCCGCCATCTCCTGGCGCGTATCCTGCTGCAGCTGCACCACGACTTGCTCTTTCAGATGATTGCTATATAGGTAGGCTGCGGTGGTACCCAGCCCGATCAGCACAATCCAAAATACCCAGAACCATTTGGCGGATGGCCCCTTTTGATGCACTTCCTCACGGGATTTATAGGGGGTATTGTTTTCCGGCTCCAACATTGGCATTTCATCACCCCTCAAAATCTATCATTTTTTCCAGGTATCATTCTATCATGTCAGGATTACTTTCGCAAAGACGAACCAATAGCACTTGTTTTTATGAAAAAGAGATTGCTTAGAAAGTTAGAGTGGGATACAATCTGTATAGATTTGATTATCAATTAGGATACATATAAGACATTCGCCATGCATGCCGTCATAATCCCTGCGCCTATAGGATTAATTAACCTTTTTTCTATGCGAATAACGGCTGGAATTTGCGTCTGTCCATATCTGCAAACAACGGGAATTCGCAATGACGGTAACGCTAGGAATTGGCGGCGCTTACTTAATAGAGATGCTAGAGAGCCAAGTTTGTTGATACAGGAGGTCTATTAGAAAATGAATCAGGTTTGGCGGGTAGTTATCGTCGGAAGTCAACCTACAAGCATGCTGGGAACGAAATTGATTTTGGAAGAGCAGCAGGATCTGCTCGTAGAGGGAATGACATCCTCGGGTTCGGAAGGGCTTCGAATGGTCGAGGATTTGCTTCCTGACTTGGTACTATTGGATTATCATTTGTCGGATCATACGTCCGAAGCGGTGTTGGAGCAGATGAAGCTGCTGTCACCGAAGACCCATGTCGTCATTATGACCGATAATGACGGGCTTCCCTTGCTCCAGTCTTTGATCAGTCGCGGCGCGAGCGGCCTGTTGTCCAAGCAGGCATCCACTTTCCAGCTCATACATATGATTACCGGACTTCGGGAGGGCGTTGCCTCGCTGCCGCTCGACTGGGTAAGGCAAGGCATCTGGCCGCTGACGGCCTCTGCGATGAACGAAGGCGGGCTCCAGCTCTCCGAGACGGAGGCTTTTATAATGGAACGGATCGTCCAGGGCATTACGTACGACAAAATCGCCATGGAAATTCAGGTAAGCCGCCGCTCGATCGACAACTACCTTCGCAAAATATACGTGAAGCTCGGGGTTTCCACCCGTGCGCAGGCCATCGAGAAGTATGCCCTGTACACCCGCCAAGGCAGACAAATTTATGCCTAATGCAGGAATAAGGTTATAATATATAAATATCAGGAATACCTTTTAGAGGTTATATAAGAGGCTCCTGAATACAAAACCGAGGTTTTGATAACGGTTAGAGGGGGGACTTCCATGCAGTATTCCTTTGCTTCCCGTGCACAGACCCTTTTGTCATCCCCGCTGCGCGATATCAGGGAACTTGCGAAGCGGGATTCTTTTATTTCCTTGGCGGAAGAGCTGCCGGCCGAAGAGTTATTCCCTTTGCATTCTCTGGCGGAGGCGGCGACATCGGTGCTGTCCGAGGACCCGCTGGCCCTGCAGTACGGTGAGGCGGAAGGCTATGGGCCGCTCCGCGAGTGGCTGAGCGAGGACTTCTCCCGGCGGAAAGGCCTGAGCGTTCAGCCCCAGCATATTTTGCTGACGACAGGCACCCAGCAGGCCATCGATTTGCTGGTCAGGGTGTACGTGGATCCTGGGGATCCGGTGCTGGTGGAGAACCCGACCTCCCCCGGACTGCTTCAGGTGCTGCGTCTTCAAGGTGCCGTCATCGTTCCTGTGGAGGGAGATCATGACGGGATGCTGCCCGAGCATCTGGAGGCCATGATCCGGCAGCATAAGCCGAAGCTGCTTATGGCCGCGCCTAATTTTACCAATCCGACCGGCGTCATGTGGAGTTTGGAACGGCGTCAGCAGGTGCTGAAGCTATGCGTCTCGCATGGGCTTCTTGTCGTGGAGGATGATTCATACGGCGACCTTCATTTCGCGGATGCCAAGAATCCGAAGCCCCGCATTCCTTCCATCTTCTCGCTCGAAGAGCCGCAGGGAGGACATGTTCTGTATGTAGGCTCTTTCAGCAAAACCGTAGCCCCCGCGCTTCGAACGGGATGGGCCGCCGGGAGCCGGCGATTGATCGAGATGATGACGGCCGTGAAGCAGATGGCCGACTGGCAATCCAGCATGCTCAACCAGCGGATGCTGCACCATCTGCTGGAATCGAAGCATTTTAAGCTGGAGGATCATATCGACATGCTCAACCGGGAGTACGCAACGAGGCTCAAGCTGATGGTGGAGCTGCTGAAACGCAGCGCATGGAAGGATTCGAGGTACGCGGTACCGCCTGGCGGGATGTTTCTCTGGGTGCAGCTGCCCCCAGGGTTAAACGGGGATGCGCTCCTGAGGGCGGCCTTGCTGAAGGGAGCGGCATTCCTTCCAGGCTCGATGTGCTCGGCGGCAGATCGAACCAAGGAGTGCATCCGGCTGAATTTTACGCATCCCGGGCGGGATGAGCTGCTGCTCGGCATGAATCTTATCAGCGAAGCCGTGATGGAATTTACGGCCCGGAATTAGACATGGAAGATTTCCTTTTACGAACGCGTTGAACATAGCAAAGCTGCGGATCGAGCCAGGCTGATAGGCTCAATCCGCAGCTTTTTTTCATGGGCGGATTTGTATGGGTTTCAAGATCCGGTCTATATTCAGTCATTATGATTTCAATACGGTGGCATAGTCTGCCAAGGCCTGCACGCCTGCCGGCGTCAGCACGTAGCGTCCGCGGCTCACCCGGCGGAACCAGCCGTAGTAGTTGCGCTGCAGAATGTCTGCCGCCGAACCCACGCCGCTCCGATCCCGCACAGCCGCGGGAGAAATGCCGGGCGGCACTGCAGGGACAGCTTTTTCTTGGAGCTCACACCCATCGGGGGCCGCTTCGTGCATGCTGCGCTGCTCCGCTTCCGCTGCATTCATGGCAGCAGCAACGCGCAGCGTTTTCTCGCGGTAAGCCGTCACCAGCTTGGCCCTCGTCACTCCGCCCGTGTTGTAATCGCCGCTGCGCTCCCGAAACTCGTACAGCAGGCGTTCCTTGCGCCTAATGGCGGTGCGGCCCTTCTGCACGGCCATCTCCGGCTCGCAGAGCACCTCGACGAAGGGCGCCTTGGTTTTGTAGAAGGTGACCGTGATGAGCCCCAATCCCAGTCGTCCGCAAAGCCCCGTCAGCTCGGACCAGCGCTGGTTGACCGCTCCTTTCTTCGCCCGGCTCTTCTCGACGGCCAGGTATACGTACGGGGTCAGCTTCAGCCGCTCAATGCCCTGGAGCAGAAGGGCCAGATTGAACGTTTTTTTCAGCTCCACGATCAGCGGTTCATCGGCGCCGTCTTTCATGCCGACCAGATCGCAATTTCGTACCTCGCCTTTGACTTCATATCCGTTTAATTCAAAAAAGGCCTTCAGGGGAGCGTACAGCTCGGCTTCATGCTTTATCGCCATGATGACTCTCCTTTTAATCGAAAGTTGCTAATGTTACGTCAATGTAATTTCAGTATAGCATGGGGACTGCTTTCGCGGCGTACCCGAGTGTAGAATGAACCGGTGGTTAGATAAAAAAGCATACGCGTGACTTCGAAAATAAGGTCAACTATTCCAAGCAAGCCGCATAGGTATGTAATACACTTTTTCGATAATGGAATGTTTTCTAATGACGCTGTGGAATGGAAGCCAATCCCCATAAACAGACTCATAGGAGGTAGCGATATGGATATTTTCGAACGCATAGCATCGTATCGGGCAGAAGGCGACCGTTTGGCGTGGAGCGGCACATTCAGGGAATACATTGAAATACTTAAGAAGGATCCCTCTCCAGCCATGACGGCCCATGCCCGTGTATATGACATGATCGAATCCTACGGTTTCGAAGAGAGCGGGGGCCAGAAAAAATATAAGTTTTTTGAACAGGAAATCTTCGGCCTCGACCGGGCTGTCGAGAAACTCGTGGAGGAGTACTTCCATTCGGCAGCCCGCAGACTCGATGTGCGCAAACGCATACTGCTGCTTATGGGACCTGTCAGCGGCGGCAAATCCACGCTTGTCACGATGCTGAAGCGCGGCCTCGAGAAGCATTCCCGTACCGACCGCGGAGCGGTTTACGCGATCGCCGGATGCCCGATGCAGGAAGAGCCGCTGCATTTGATTCCGACGGAGCTAAGACCGGAGATCGAGAAGGAGCTCGGCGTCCGAATCGAGGGGAATTTGTGCCCGGCCTGCCAGCTTCGTCTTAAAACCGAGTACGGCGGCGATATCGAAAAGGTTGAAGTCGAGCGGATATTAATCTCCGAGGAGAACCGGGTCGGCATCGGCACATTCAGTCCGTCGGATCCCAAGTCGCAGGATATTGCCGATTTGACCGGCAGCATCGATTTCTCCACCATCACGGAATACGGCTCCGAATCGGATCCGCGCGCCTACCGGTTCGACGGCGAATTAAACAAAGCGAACCGCGGTTTGATGGAATTCCAGGAGATGCTGAAATGCGACGAAAAATTTCTATGGAACTTGCTCTCCCTGACCCAGGAAGGGAACTTTAAGGCGGGCCGGTTCGCGCTGATAAGCGCGGATGAGCTGATCGTGGCCCATACCAACGAATCCGAGTATAAGGCGTTCATTGCCAATAAGAAAAACGAGGCCCTGCAATCCCGGATGATTGTCATGCCGATCCCGTATAATCTGCGAGTCAGCGACGAGGAGAAGATCTACTCGAAGCTGATCGGCCAAAGCGACATGAAGCATATCCATATCGCGCCGCACGCGCTTCGATCTGCCGCGATATTCTCCGTCTTGACGCGTCTGAAGGAAACGAAGAAGCAGGGCATGGATCTGATCAAGAAGATGCGCATGTACGACGGGGTGGAGGTTGAAGGTTATAAGGAAGCGGACCTGAAGGAGATGCAGAACGAATATTTGGAGGAAGGCATGTCCGGCATCGATCCGCGTTATGTCATCAACCGGATATCCAGTGCTTTGATTAAGCAGGATCTTCAGTGCATTAACGCGCTGGATATGCTGCGGGCGATCAAGGATGGGCTGGATCAGCATGCGTCCATTGCCAAGGAGGAGCGGGAACGCTACCTGAATTTCATTGCCGCCGCTCGCAAGGAGTATGACGATCTGGCCAAGAAGGAAGTCCAGAAGGCTTTTGTGTATTCCTTCGAGGAGTCCGCCAAGACGCTGTTCGAGAATTATTTGGATAACATCGAAGCGTTCTGCAACTGGACGAAAATCCGCGATCCGTTGACCGACGAGGAGATGGATCCGGACGAAAGATTAATGCGCTCGATCGAGGAGCAGATCGGCGTCTCGGAGAACGCAAAGAAGGCGTTCCGGGAGGAAATCATGATTCGTATCTCGGCTTATTCCCGCAAGGGCAAAAAGTTCGAGTACCATAATCATGAGCGCCTTCGGGAAGCGATTGAGAAGAAGCTGTTCACGGACCTCAAGGACATCGTCAAAATTACGACCTCGACCAAAACGCCGGATGCCGTGCAGCTGAAACGGATCAACGAGGTAAGCTCCAGGCTGATCGAGGAGCATGGGTACTGCCCGGTATGCGCCAATGAGCTGCTGCGTTACGTGGGCAGCCTGTTAAACCGGTAAGACCGAATACGATAATAGGATACGCGGAATGTCTGGAGAAGCCGCCCGTGGAATCGGGTGGCTTCTCCTCGTTTGGAGGGGATTGCCCGACTGGTTGTGCAAATCTACGCACAATTAGGACTTTGGGATTATGCCGAGGTGGTAAATATAGGCTATAATGGACCCTAAGTACTTGAACCTGTGATATGGATCACCTATTTAGGAGTGGATTTTTCGAAATGATGGATGTTTCCCCGAAAAGACGCCAGCAGTTGGAGTATATCGGTTTGGACGAGCAAGGATTGGAGCTTCTCGCAAATCATCGTGAGGTATTTGCGAAGGTGGTTGAAGAGGTCGTGGACCGGTTTTACGCACAGATCGGAACGCAGCCGCAGCTGATGCAGATTATCGGACGCACCTCGACCGTGGAACGGCTTAAGGAGACCCAGCGGGTGTATTGGATGTCGCTTGCTTCAGGAAGAGTGGACGATGCTTATATTGCCGAACGGATTAAGATCGGACAAGTTCACTCCAGAATCGGCCTGACCACGGACTATTACCTTGGAAGCTACATGGTTTATTTGGATATTGCCGCCGATTTACTGAAGCAGCTTGTACCGGATCAATGGATCCAAGTGGTGCATGCGCTGAGCAAGATGTTTAATCTGGACTCCCAGCTCGTACTGGAAGCTTACGAAATGAAAGAGAAAGAGAAAATCAGCAACCTGGCCTCGGATCAGCAAAAAATGTTGGAAGCGATTACAACCGCTGTTCAAGAATTGACGGCGATGATCGTGGAGCTGGATCAGAGCGCAGCGCTGATGGCCGACAACGCCATGAAAACGGCGGAGGCGCAGGATAAGGCGCATACGCTGACTTCCGAGCTGGGCGAAGAAATTTCGCATATCGAGCAGATGGGAAGTTTGATACGGGAAATTTCGGATCAGAGCCACCTGCTTGGCCTGAACGCGGCGATCGAGGCTGCCCATGCCGGGGAGTTAGGCAGAGGTTTCGAGGTGGTTGCCGGCGAAGTGCGGAAGCTGGCCACCAACTCCAAGAAGGCGATGGATGAGATTCAGGACAAGGTCAGCGGCATTATTCGCAAGCTGGGGCTCGTGGAGCAGGAATCGGAGAAAACGTCCGTGAACGCGCGTAATCAGGCAGCAAGCTCGCAGGAATTGGCCGCCTTCGTGAAAATGATGGAGAAGCTGGCCGATGATTTGGAATCGCTTCAACACGAATATGATATTCGGAAGCACGATATCGAGGTCGAAACCTCATCCGAGAAGGTCAGCGTATAACAGGGGTCAAGAAGCGAACGGATGATGTGCTTATATGTAAACGAACAGCAGCACCCGCGAATGGAGCAATCCTACTCATCGCGGGTGCTGCTGTGATATATACCGCTGTTTTGCTGCTTCAACCGCCGTTAAATAAACCGTCGATGCAGCTTCTTGCCGTCATAGGAGAACAGAATCGGTTTGCCTTCGATGATGCTGTGCAGATGCACGGGTTTGCCCCAGAGCCGGTAGACATAAGGGATGGTGCGCTCCATATACTTCAGGTCGAGCTCAATGCCCTCGTACAGATGCTTGATCATCAGCTCGCCGGAACGGAGATGATCGCCGTCGGTCACGACGAGAAACGGCGAGCCGCCGTTTACGCGGGAGACGACCAGCTGATCGCGGATGTTCTCCCATGCCTTGTCGGTGATTTTCCACTCCGGCCCTTTTTTCTCGAAGACATAGAGGTCCAGGTCCTCCACGAGTTCCTTTGTTAAATAATTGCGCAGGAAGGAAATATCGGAATCGTATTCGCGTACATCAAACATCTTCTCCCGATCCCAGCGGCGCTCGATATCCTCGAAGATTTTCAGACCCAGGTAGTAGGGGTTCAGGCTGTGGCGCGACGGCTGTACGACCGAGGCGTTGAGCTTGGCGAACTCCACCGTTTCCTCGCTGGTCAGGTCCATTTCCCGCAGGATGCGCTGATGCCAATACGAAGCCCAGCCCTCGTTCATGATTTTGGTTTCCATCTGCGGCCAGAAGTACAGCATCTCCTCGCGCAACATACTCATAATGTCCCGCTGCCAATCCTCCAGAATATCGGAGTGCTCCTGAATGAACCACATGATGTCTTTTTCCGGCTCGGGCGGGAAGCGCTTGGTCGCCGCCGGCGATTTATCGGTTTGTTTGTCGCCGTCTTCGTCCATTTCCCATAAATCGTCATACCGGCCGGGAGGCTTCTGCCGCTTGGCTTCCTCCTTCTGCTCCTGCATCCGCCGTGCCGTATAGCGCTGTTTATCGAGTTTATCGGGCCTCACGATATGGGGATCCACATGCTCCTGAATCGCCAGCACGGCGTCGATGAACTGCTCAACCGCCTCCGTGCCGTGTTCGATCTCATAGCGGGAGATGCGCTCGGCCGTGGCAGACATGCTCTCGACCATATTGCGGTTGGAGACGGAGAAGCGGGTGTTGTTTTTGAAAAAATCGCAGTGTGCAAGGACGTGGGCGACAATGAGTTTATTCTGGATCAGGGAGTTGCCGTCCAGGAGAAACGCATAACACGGATTGGAGTTGATCACGAGCTCGTAGATTTTGCTTAGGCCGAAGTCGTACTGCATCTTCATTTTATTGAAGGTTTTACCGAAGCTCCAGTGGCTGAACCGGGTAGGCATGCCGTAGGCGCCGAAGGTGTATATGATGTCTGCCGGGCAGATCTCATATCGCATAGGGTAAAAATCAAGGCCGAAGCCTGTAGCGATCTCGGTAATCTCCGCAATGGAACGTTCCAGTTCCGCGATCTCGTCTTGGTGCACGAGAATCCCCCCTTCGTCATTAAAAACATGGTTCTTATCATTTATATGGAATCCTGCAGCAGATATGCGGGCAGAAGAGGGGGAGCCGGGAATATATACAGGCCTCTGTCAAAATTTGTGCATCATCTCGGTCTGCAGACTTAGTAACCTGCCCGACTATGTAACGGTGACCCCCAGAATGCTTTGCGTTATAATGGGAATAATCCAGCGGTTTGGAAGACTTACCCATTTATTAACCGATGGATAATAAGATAAGGTCAGGGAGGCAAATGAATGATCGATTTTCCTAAGCCCGATGTGGAGCAATTTTTTCAAACGTATGGCATTCGTACCTTCGGAATCAGTGCAGACGAGTCACGGCTTGTATTCAGCAGCAGTCTAAACGGAAAGTTCAATTTATGGGCCATGGAGTTAGAAGGGGAGACATCCTACCCTTATCCGCTTACATACAATGACCAGATCGCAAGCTTCATTAAGCTGGACCCGGAAGGGCGGCATATCTTGACGGCGTTTGACCGCGACGGGAATGAGAATTATCAGTTTCATGCGCTGCGCTGGAACGGCGGCGAGCCGATGCCTTTGTTCGAAGGGGCGGATGCGGAGGACAAACATTATTTCGTGCATCTGTCAGAGGACGGCAAGCGACTGTATTATGTCACGTCGAAGGGGAATCCGTCCTTCCTGAATTCGCGCGTTTATCATCTGGACACCAAGGAGGATCATTTGCTGCATGAGGGCGAGGCGACATCGACCGAAATGTGTGCCGTGAGCCCCGACGAGAAAACCATCGCGTATACGAAAATGTATGCCAATACCTACTATGTTAGTTACGTGAAGCGAGAGGGCGAAGAGCCGCTGTGCTTGACGCCTACGCCTGAACAGGTGCATATTTCGGGGGATGTGCTGTTTGTCAGCAATGACCAGGTCATTTTTGCAACAGACTATGAATCCGAATTTTCTTATGTGGCCCGTTACGACATCCCGCAGCGGAAGTTTGAACCCCTGTGCCGCATCGACCGGGAGAGCATCCAGCTCTTGCGCTTCCATAAGGATTCACGAAC
Source organism: Paenibacillus sp. Y412MC10 (assembly GCF_000024685.1). Lineage (NCBI taxonomy): Bacteria > Bacillati > Bacillota > Bacilli > Caryophanales > Paenibacillaceae > Paenibacillus > Paenibacillus sp. Y412MC10. Next base: position 5,724,078 of record NC_013406.1, on the reverse strand, counting down.
CCTGTACATCGTTACGGAAAAAGGGGTAGAGGATCGACTGTATGCCTATTCGCTCGACAGCGGTGAGTTAACCCCCATTCCTCTTCCATCGAACATCGTGGAGCAGCTGAACGTCACGAAGTCCGGCAATCTGTACCTGCTCGCCCGAGGTGCGGTGAAGCCGCTTAACATTTACCGTTATGCAGGCGGCTCATGGAGCCCGATCACAAAGAACGTGCTGACAGGGTTGACCGATGAGGACTTGGTGACGCCGGATGTCGTGACGTATCCATCTTTTGACGGGATGGAGATCGAGGCCCTCCTGTTCCGCGCCAAAGACAACGTGGCCAACGGTTATACGGTGTTTTGGCCGCATGGCGGCCCGCAAGCCTCGGAGCGCAAGCAGTTCCGCTCCATGTTCCAGTATATCCTGGCCAAAGGGTATCACATCTTCTGCCCAAACTTCCGGGGAAGCACCGGTTACGGCAGCTCCTTCGTGAAATTGGTGGAGCAGGATTGGGGCGAGGGACCGCGCAAGGACTGCTTGGCAGGCATGGATTGGCTGTTCGAGCAAGGGATTTCGAGCCGCGAGAAGCTCTTCGTGATGGGCGGAAGCTACGGCGGTTATATGACCCTGCTGCTGGCGGGCCGGAATCCGGAGTATTTCAAGGCGGCCATCGACATCGTCGGGGTCAGCAATCTGTTTACCTTCTACGATTCGGTACCGGAACACTGGAAACCGATTATGGAGCGCTGGATAGGCGATCCCGAGCGGGATAAAGAACGCTTCATCAAGGATTCGCCGATTACGTATCTGGATGATATGGCGAACCCGATGCTCATCATCCAGGGAGCCAACGATCCGCGCGTCGTTAAAGAGGAGTCGGACCAAATCGTCGAGGCCTTGAGAGCCAAGGGCCGTGACGTGGAGTATCTTGTGTTCGAAGACGAGGGGCATGGGATTACGAAGAAGGCCAACGAAAAGATCGCTTATGCACGGATGGTCGAATTCCTGAAGCGCAATCATTAAGCGTCCCATAAAAAAGAGGCATGCTCGAGGTCCAAACGGACCCTGAGGCATGCCTCTTCCTTATTGACCCGGATGATCCAGATCCTCTCTTGGATTCCAGAGCTTGATTCCGTCGTCCTCCAGTATGCCCAAGGTCACGTCCGAGATGTTCGGATCCTGGGTCAACAGGGCGTTGATTCTCATTTTGGATTGTCCGGCCTCGGCCAGGGTCATCCCTTTCTTCAGCTCGATGTAGGCTTCCACATGATAATTACGGCCTTCCTGCAGAATACGCAGACGATTGATGTCACGAACATCCGGATCGGCAAGAATGATTCCGGAGATCTTCTCTTCCACGTCCTTCGGAGCGGCCACCCCGATTAAACCGACCATGTTGTCATATCCGACCTTAAAGGCTACGCCCACCATCAGACAGCCGATCAGGATCGTGGCGATTCCGTCCAGAATGAGGAAATTGAAGAAATGCGCGAACACGATGGCGATCAGCGCGAAGAGGGCGCCAAGCGTTGCAACAATATCTTCATAGAACACAAGCCGTGTCGGCGGGGCGGCGCGGCCGGCATTTTTGAAAGCGGCGGGCAGCAAGGAAAGTCCCGATGCTTCGGCGCGGGTCTCCTTCATAATTTCTTTCATGGCTTTAACCAGGATGGAACCGTCAATGATAACAGCTATGGCCAGCACAATGAAATTGAGCCAGAAATTCGTGGCTTCTTCCGGATGTTTTAACAGCTTGAAGCCCTTCAGAATCGTTTCATAGGCCATGATGGTGACCACGATCACCGCGACCATGCAGACCAGGTTAATGACCCTGCCGAAGCCGGTGGGGAACTTCTTGGTCGGCTTCCGCTCGGCCAGGACGCTGCCTACGAATACGAATCCCTGATTCACGGCATCGGCCACCGAATGCATGGCGGAGGCAAACATCGTCCCGCTGCCGCTGATGGAAGCGGCAATCCCCTTGATGATGGCCAATCCCGTATTGCCCAGTGCGGCAATGGCGGATGAGGTATTTCCTTTCTTGATGAGCTGCCATGTGTTATTCAATCCAAACCCTCCGTCTATCATGTCGATTTTTAATGGAATCCGAAGTATATATTATCATATCGTGCCAAATTAAGGATATCCCTCTCTTTTAGATTGAGATAAGATTACACAAAAATTACTTAACATGTTTTTTGTTACATTAAACAGGATTTACTCATATCTTTATTTCTTGCCCAATACATTAAGAATATAGTGGAAAATAAAGGATGGTTGAAGCGTAGGAGGCTGGTTAGCGGTCTTTGGCATGAAGTGGAGAATCGTTTGTGCCCCCTTGATATCCAAGCGGGAACTGCCTTGCAGCAAAGTGAATAAACATGAGGAGGAAATGTTATGAAAGCGTTAACAAGTCCGGAGGCAGCCAAAGGCAAGGCGAACGAGGAATGGGGCCTGATCATATGCTCCAGATGCGATGAGATGGTGGACACGATTCCAACCGACGGAGTGAAAATCATTTATGGATTTTGCGGAAAAGGGGAATGCAAGGGCACGGACTTTCAGAACTGAATGATCGTGGCGATTAGCGGAATGAATAACGAGCATGCTTCAGGGAGGAATCTTCCTGAAAGCATGCTTTTTTTTGGATTTATAACCTTTTTTGATGGGTATAGCAAAAATTATTGATACTTTATTATGCATTTTTAGACGAAAATATGTTGCATATATATTATATATGACGTATTATATCGGCAAGTAGAGGAAATGCACGCAGGAGGGATCACTATCGAACTGACGACAAGGCAGCAGGATATCGTCGATATCGTAAAAAAACATGCACCCATTACAGGAGATCAGATTGCGGAGATGCTGAATGTCAGCCGAGCCACCCTTCGCACCGATTTATCCAAGCTTGTGGTTCTGGATTATATTGATGCCAAGCCGAAGGTCGGGTACTTTCTGGGAAAGCGGGGAACGCGGGACCGGGAGGAAAAGTTTCGCCTTCTCAAAATGAAGGTTGGCGATCTGCACGGCGTTCCGGTGATTGTGCGTGAGACCACGACGATTCACGAAGCCGTTGTATCCTTGTTTCTGGAGAACGTGGGAAATCTGATCGTTACCGATGCCGACGGCCATCTGGCCGGTATCGTGTCCCGTAAGGATCTGCTCAAGGTAACGCTTGGCAACCCGACGGCCTCCTCCATGCCGGTAAGCCTGATCATGACCCGCCGGGCCAACGTAACAACGGTGCAGCCGGAAGACACGGTGCTGGATGCCGCACGAAAAATTATTAATCATCAAATCGATAGCCTGCCAGTGGTCGTTCCATCCACCACGGGAAATCCGGGGGAGCACTGGAAGGTTGTCGGTCGGATCACAAAAACGAATATTATCAAAATGCTGCTCGACATGGTAGCCGAGGAATAATGGGAGGAATCGGATGAATCAGGCATTAACTCATTTCATAGCAATCTGTTCGGACTCCATCGGGGAGACGGCTGAAGCGGTTGTTCAAGCGACCCTGCGCCAATTCGAGCTTCCGAATACAGAGGTTAAACGTTATATGAACGTTCGCGACGAGGAAGAATTGACCGAATTGATGGAGGAGGTGGCAAGGCGCGGAGGATTTGTGGCTTATACGCTCGTTCAGCCGGAGCTTCGCGAGGTCATGCGGGAAGAAGCCGTCCGGCTCAACATTCGCACCGTGGATATCATGGGGCCGATGATGCAGGCCTTTGCCGACACGTTCAACGACTATCCCAAGCGGCTGCCGGGCCTGCTGCACCGCTTGGACGACAGCTATTTCCGGCGGGTGGACGCGATGGAATTCGCCGTCCAGTATGACGATGGCAAGGATGTCAGCGCCATTTTGAAGGCGGACATCATACTGCTAGGCGTATCCAGGATCTCAAAGACGCCGCTGTCGATGTTTCTCGCACATAAAGGCTACAAAACGGTCAATTTTCCGATCGTGCCGGAGATGTCGCCGCCTTCCCAGCTCAGAGAGGTCACGAACGGCACGATCATCGGGCTTACGATCGAGCCGGAGCATCTTCTCAAAATCCGCAGCGAGCGCTTAAAGGTCATGGGACTGCCGCATCAGGTGCAGTATGCAGCCCTGGAGCGGATCCAGGAGGAGCTGGATTACGCCTTGTCTCTGTACGAGGAGCTCGGATGTCCGGTCATTGATGTCACGGATAAGGCGATTGAGGAATCCGCAGGACTGATTATGAATTATCTGAAATAAGCTGCACCGGTAAGGAAAAAAGCAGAAGGAGGGATTCATTCATGGAGAGTTCATTAGCATTGGAGCTTGTAAGAGTAACGGAGGAAGCGGCGCTGCAATCCGCCCGGTGGACAGGAAGAGGTGACAAGAACAGTGCTGATGAAGCCGCAACGGTAGCCATGCGCAAGCATTTTGATTCCGCAGCGATGGATGGGGTCGTTGTCATAGGGGAAGGCGAGATGGATGAAGCGCCCATGCTCTATATTGGAGAGCGCGTTGGGAACCGCAAAGGGCCGAAGATGGACGTGGCGGTGGATCCGCTCGAAGGAACGGAAACGGTGGCAAACGGGCTGAACAACGCGTTGTCCGTAATTGCCGCAGCCCCCCGAGGCACCCTTCTGCATGCGCCCGATATCTACATGCATAAGCTCGCGGTTGGACCCGAGCTTGCGAGCAAGCTGAGTTTGAATGATCCGATTGAAGTAACCCTTCGAAAAGCATCGGAGATCTTATCAAAACCGCTGTCGGAGATGACGGTATCCATTCTCGATCGTGAGCGACACAGCGCGATGATTAAGGCTTTGCGAGAGTCCGGGGTAAGGATCAAGCTGCTGAGCCACGGGGATGTCATGGGTGCGATCGAGACCTGCACGGACAGTGAGGTCGATCTCTATGTGGGCTCTGGAGGAGCTCCGGAAGGCGTTCTCGCCGCCGCCGCTTTGAAATGCCTGGGCGGAGAAATCCAGGGACGGCTCATACCGGAGACGCCGGAGGATTTCATCAGATGCCAGGACATGGGGTTGGAGCATCCCGAGCAGCTGCTGACGATGGAGGATATGGTAGGCCGCGAAGGCGTATTGTTCGTGGCTACCGGCGTGACGGCTGGCGATTTCCTGCGCGGCGTGAAGTATATGCCGGGTCAGCGGGCCGAAACGCATTCGGTCATGATGTACTCCGGCACGAGAACCGTCCGTTATATCCGCAGCGTCCATCATCTGTTCCAAAGCAATGAAACCTTAGCCGCCGCTGCATCTTCTTGATGGATATGGGCGGCATCGGCTAAATAAAAGGCACTCCAAGGTTAGTCGACCTTCGGAGTGCCTTTATGCGTTGTTAACGGTTTGGCAAATCGTGCGCTCACCCGTGCCTCTTACGCCCGAGCATCAGCCAAGCTCCTCCAAGCACAAGCAGCACAGCGATGACAGGCTGAACGACCGAGAGGTAATTGAGTACGGGTCCGATCGAGAATACCACGAAGAACAGCAGCGACAGGACGGTCAGAATGTTAATCGGGATGAGCAGCCACTTGTTACGCGAACCGAACCAGTAGAACTCGAACAATCCGGCCGCAACGGCAAGAATAAAGCCGGGCCACATCGACCCCCAAGAGTCGAACAAGGAAGCGATTTGGCTGACAATACCGGCTGTGAGCAGAATGCCGCCCGGTATCAACAGCCCGATTCCCTGACGTCCGACCAGCGAGAAGTACATCCAATGAAAAAACAGGCCTAACGGGATCACGAACAGGGTAGGCCAGAACGTGGCAAAGATAGAACCGGCGCCTACGGTACCGCCTTGGTTCAAGAGCAAGTATGCGCCAAGCAGGATGAGCAGAGGTGCTAAGATTGTACGTTTCGTCATACAAACTTCGTTCCTTTCCTTAGATAGATTGATTATTCCAAGAATACCATGCAAGGGATGGGGTGTCCTCGGTCCTTCGGGGAATGTTTCACCTAGACTTTAGTCTAGGATGGACATGTTTAGCCTATTGGCGGCTCGTTTAATAAGTTCCTAAACGTTCTGCTTAGACGAAGGACAGAAAAGACAGTCCTGCAGCAGAGAACAACAAAGCAGAACTGTCTTCGGATATAAACAATTTTATGATGGCTTCTTGGTATACATCAGTCCGACGGTTTGAGGACCGCAGTGGCTGCAAATGACGCAGCCGGCCGTAGAAATGCTGACCTGTCGTGCGCCTGTCTTTTCCTGCAGTTCCTTCTGCAGGAAACGGGCTTCCTCCTCGGCCATGGTATGTACAACAACGATCAGATCATTGTCCATCTTATCCACTTGAGCCAGTGCATTCTGAATCATTTGATCCAGCGCCTTTTCTTTTTTGCCGCGTACCTTGTAAGCCGGGATCATGCCGCCGTCCACGACTTTGATCACCGGACGGATTTTGAGCAGGCTGCCGATGATGTTTTGCATGCCGGAGCAGCGTCCGCCCTTATACAAATAATCCAGCGTATCGACAACGAATTCGCACTCCACTTCGTTTACGGTACGGCTTAATAGCTCCACAATTTGCGGTATGGACGAGCCTTCATTGGCCGCGTGAACAGCCTTCATAACAAGCAGTCCGATGCCGGAGGAAAGATTGCGCGAATCAAACACGGTAACCCGCCCTTCGGGCAGCTCGCCTGCAGCTATCAACGCATTTTGGTAGGTGGAAGAAAGCTCTGACGAAATGCTGAGGAACAGGATATCCTCACCCTGTTCAATCGAAGGCGAGAAGGCCGCAATGAAGTCGGACGGAGAAGGTGCCGCTGTTTTGGGCAGGCTGCCGATCTGATCGACTTTGGCATACAACTGTTCCGGTGTAATGTCGACTCCATCCCGTAAGGATTGTTCTCCGAATACGACGTAGAGCGGAACGATGCCGATATTATATTCGTCTATCCACGAAGGTGGTAAGTCGCAGGTGCTGTCAGCAAAAATTCTAATTTTACCAGGCATGAACATCTCCCTTTATCAACTATTTGAGTCTGTATTACTACTAGAATACCTTGTTTGATCAGAAAAGGAAATGCTCTTGTCGTTTTGAACGCGAATGCGAAGGAATCGCCTAAAAAGCGGGAATTGTGCAACATTAACCCCAGGATTCCCGTTAATCATAATGGAGGTGGTTATATGGCAAAGCGAAAGCGTTGGAGCAAAATAATCACAGCAGCTGCCGCAGCTATGCTGCTCATGGCAATGACGGCATGCAGCGGCGAAGGCCCGACTTCTCAGCCGCCGGCGGATCCGAATCCGGTCGAGGAGCCCAAGTACGAGATTAAGCAAGGAACCGGTACTTACGTAGGTCAAATCGACAACAATTCGATCGAAATCGAGACGGCCGATGGTCCGACCGCATTCCGGCTGGGCGAGGGGATGGATCAGATCATATCCAAACTTCAGGGAGAAGAGTCCGTCTCCTATGAGTACAGGGAACAGCCGGTTGAAGGCGAGGAAGATTTGAAGCAGTTGATCCTCATCAAATTGACGGTTGACAACGAAGGCGGCGGCTCGAGTTCCGAGAACGCTCAGCTTCCGGAAACCAAGGATTTCGAGTTGGAGCTGGAGGGCATGAAAGAAACCAAAACAGCCAAACTGGCCGAGGGTGACGGCTACGCGCTGTATATATTCGATATTTTTTCCTTTGATGCAAAAACCAACAGGCTGACCATGAATGTGGACCAGGATTATTACGCCGAGATTACGAAGCTGCCTTCGGATTACAACGCGGACATACTCAAGCTTGAGGCGGAGAAGGAGCTTGCGGAGGTTGGCAAAGTCCATGAAGTTGAGGGCAGTGAAAGGCACAAAGTCATGAAGGATGCATCCGTGTATATGATAGGCGAAGGCGAGGGCCTCACGAAGATGTACATTGTGGATGAATTTGACGGACAGGGTTATATTTTCCGCGTAAATAACCCTCACCGCGAACCTTCCGAAGGATTTGCTACACATGCTTTTACATCCTTGAGCTCGATTGTTAATCGATAATGTCATGCAAACAGCCCCTGTCGTTTGGCCATAAGGCCAAGCAGCAGGGGCTGTATCGATATTCGAGGGGGTCCGACGTTACTTGGACGTCTCCAAGTATTGCTTAATGAATCGCAGTGCGTTCGCATCGCGTTCCGTGCCTTCGCGAATCCCCGCAAACATTTCTTTCTTCAGGACGGGCAGTTCTTCGCCAAGCGGGCTGCCCATAATATCCACGGCATACACATGCTCCGCGCCGTCTTCCTCATTTGTACCCTTCACCAGCATTTCCGGGGTAAGCAGTTCCTTCAGCTCGCCTTCGACTTCAGCTTCGAGCGGGCGTACCATGCCTTGATTGCCAATCCAATCAAAGGCGGTTTGATCCATGATATACAGATCGGGACGTTCGGTGGACAGCACCAGCAGTGCCTTTTGCAGCATGGCGGCATCCTGCGGATTGTTGGAATCCAGGGGAGGCACGTAGTTAATGTTAACGGTTACGCGTTTCCAATCGGGAAATTGGGCCAAAATCGCGTCTTCGATCGGTTTAAGGTCCTGTCCACCATCCTGGCTCATATAAGAACCGAGGAACATGACTTCCAGGTCAACCGGGGGCAGGCTGGCCAGCCGTTCCTTCTCTGCCTGATGGTTGAAAATGCTGATCACGATATAAATGAGAACGCCCACCAGGGCAATGCCGCCGAGCACGTGGAATTTATAATAACGGAAGAAATGGTCGGTTTTCTCCGCCGTCCCGGCAAACCTCTTGTATTTGCCGTACCGTTTCTGATTCATCTCTTCCAAAGCTTTACGGTTCTCTTCTTCAAGGATGAATTTGTAGGCTTTGGTGAATTCGGCAAACTCGGCTTCGATCTCTTCCGCCCGGTCCGGCTCCCGCCTTTGATGCGAACGGGTTTGGCGCATGAGCAGCGTATATCGGTCGTCAAGCTGTTCCTTGGTTGCATCCTCCGGCAGACCGAGCCGCTCATAGGCTTCTTTCAGTTGGTCCATTCATGTCACCTCTTCTATACTGTGAGAGTTTCCTAGTTACCAGTATATAGCGTAGAGGCAGCAGGTTACAAACGTTTATGAGATGTTTCGACGCTTCTCGGCTTGCTATGGGGCAAACTGTCATCCATAAGAGGAAACCATCCAGCTTGGCAGCTTGCCAGGATGGTAAATCATTCATCGATTTCCTGAATGATTGTGAATGTTTTTGAAAGTTTTAGATTGTTTTTTGAGGGGGATATGATACTATATGCTGTAGAGGGGGATTCATTATGCTGACGGAAGAAAGATACCGAATCATATTAGAGCGCTTACAACAGCGCGGTGTCGTGAAGCTGCAGGAATTGGTAGAACTCCTTGAAGCTTCGGAATCGACGGTAAGGCGGGATTTGATCGACCTTGAAGAACGTCAATTGCTAAAGCGTATTCATGGCGGAGCCGCTCTGCCGAGCCCAAAGATACAAGAACCTGGAATTGAGGAAAAAACGTTCAAAAACATTCAACAGAAAAACGCGGTTGCCCGGTTGGCTGCTGCACAGGTTGAGGATGGAGAAAGCATTTACCTGGATGCGGGTACGACCACGCTAGCCATGATTCCGTTCATCGACGCCAAAGACGTCACGGTTGTCACGAACGGTTTATCCCATATCGAAGCGTTGGTCAGCAAGCGGATCAAAAGCTATCTGCTGGGCGGCATGATGAAGATTCATACCAAAGCCGTCATCGGAAGCATCGCGCTGCAAAATATGGACAACTTCCGTTTTGACCGGTGCTTTCTGGGCACGAACGGCGTGGATGCGGAGATGGGCTACACCACCCCCGATCCGGAAGAAGCCTTGATCAAGCGGCGGGCCCACCAGCTGTCCGCTTCCAGTTACGTCCTTGCGGATTCCAGCAAAATCGGAGAGGTTTCCTTTGCCAAATTGCTGGACCTGAGCGAAGCGACGCTGATTACGGAGTCCTTGCCGGAATCATGGAAGAAGGTCATTTCACAGAAAACCAAAATAATTGAGGGATCATGATGATATATACGGTTACACTGAATCCTTCCATTGATTACATCGTGGAAGTTGAGCATATCGAGCTTGGCGGATTGAACAGAATGACCCGGGACATGAAGTTTCCGGGCGGGAAAGGAATTAACGTATCGCGTGTGCTGAACCAGCTGGGAGCCGATAATACGGCTATCGGTTTTCTTGGCGGTTTCACCGGCCGTTATATCGACGAGATGCTCGGCAAGGAAGGAATCCGCACGGATTTCGTGAACATCGCGGACGATACCCGCATCAACGTTAAGCTGAAGCATGGCGGAGAGACCGAGATCAACGGCTTGGGACCCGATATCCGGGAAGACGAAACCAAAGAGCTGCTCCATAAGCTGTCACAGCTTGAAGCCGGCGATATCGTTGTGCTGTCAGGCAGCGTGCCGCCTTCGCTGGGTTCGGACTTTTATGGTCGTCTGATCGAAGCGTGCCGAAAGGGCGGCGCCGAATTCGTCATGGATACCACCGGTGAGGCTCTAATGAGGGCATTGGCCTATAAGCCGCTCCTTGTGAAACCGAACCACCACGAGTTGGCCGAATTGTACGGCGTTGTCATTGACTCAAGAGAGCAGCTTGTGGAGTACGGACGGAGACTGCTTGAGAAGGGTGCGCAGCATGTCCTGATTTCCATGGCCGGAGAAGGGGCGCTGTTCATCACGGCCGATCGGGTCTATCACGCCCATGTTCCGCCGGGTACCGTCCGTAATTCGGTCGGTGCCGGCGATTCGATGATTGCCGGATTCGTCGGCACGCTTGCGAAGGGCCAAGGCCCGATCGAGGCATTCCGGACGGGGGTCGCCTCTGGAAGCGCTACGGCGTTCTCGGACGACTTGGCGGCAAGGGAAGCGATTGATGAGCTGCTTCCTCTGGTTAGGATCACGGAGTGGTGAGCCGCTTCACATCAAATAACTGGTAATGGGCGGTTATGGCGCGGTTATCACCACGAAGATTTCAAGGGAGTGTGAATCACATGAGAATTACGGATTTAATGATACAAGAAACGATGATCATGGATCTGAAGGCGGTCACGAAGGAGGCTGCCATCGATGAACTGATCGGGAGTCTGGCCGCCAGCGGGCGGGTCAACGATCCGGTTTTGTTTAAAGAGATGATCCTGAAGCGTGAAGCCGAATCCAGTACGGGGATCGGCGGCGGCATTGCGATGCCCCACGCCAAGACGAAAGCGGTTAACGAGCCGACCGTCGTGTTTGCCAAGAGCAGCGGGGGCGTGGATTTCGAAGCGCTGGACGGTGAGGCGGCGCATGTTTTTTTCATGATCGCCGCTCCCGAGGGAGCGGGGAATACGCATCTGCGTACCCTTGCAGCGTTATCGAGGCTGCTGATCGATGCGGAATTCATCGCGCAGTTGATGAAGGCGGAGACGCCGGCGGAGGTAACGGCTTTATTCGACTCCAAGCAGGCGGTTGAAGAAGCCGCCAAAGCTGAGAGGGAAGCGGCCAAAAAAAGGGAAGCCGCACAAAAGGAAGCGAAGAACAAGCATCGGGAATCCGACATTGCAGCCCCAGCTGACCAACGGGATGTTTCTGCCGTGGCCTCGACTCCGTTTGTGGTTGCCGTAACGGCTTGCCCGACCGGCATTGCCCATACGTTTATGGCCGAAGACGCCCTTAAGAAGAAAGCCCAGGAGATGGGCGTCGAAATCCGGGTGGAGACGAACGGCTCGGAGGGCGCGCAGAACGTATTGACGGAAGAGGAAATACGCAGGGCCTCAGGCGTCATTATTGCCGCCGACAAAAACGTGGAGATGGCCCGCTTTAACGGAAAACCCGTTCTCCAGCGTCCTGTCAGCGACGGCATCCGCAAATCGGAGGAGCTGATCCGCAAGGCGATGGGCGGCGAGGCGCCGATCTACCGCAGCGATGGCGGCGGTGAGCCGAAGGCGAAGGACGCGGAGAAGGGCAGCATAGGCACGAAAGTGTACAAGGACCTGATGAATGGTATTTCGCACATGCTGCCGTTTGTCGTGGGCGGCGGCATTCTTCTGGCCATCTCCTTCCTGATCGAGCAGCTTGCCGGCGAAGATCATCCGCTTTTCCAGCTTCTGCAAACGATCGGCGGAGGAGACGGTGCCTTCCACTTCCTGATTCCGGTTCTGGCGGGCTTCATAGCGCTCAGCATCGGCGATCGTCCCGCATTGATGCCCGGCATGGTCGGAGGCCTGATGGCCCTCAATTCCAATTCGGGGTTCCTTGGCGGTCTTGCGGCAGGTTTCTTGGCCGGTTACGTGGTTATCCTGCTGCGTAAAGCGTTTGCGGGGCTGCCCCGAGCGCTTGACGGCTTAAAGCCGATTCTCTTGTACCCGGTCGTCGGCCTGCTTATTACCGGAACGATCATGTTCTACTTGTTCGATCCGTTCTTTAGCTGGATCAATCTCGGCCTGATTGATATTCTTAACAATTTGGGTACCGGCAACGCGGTGATTCTCGGTCTGATTCTGGGCGGGATGATGTCGATTGATATGGGCGGTCCCTTCAATAAAGCGGCTTATGCATTTGCGATCGGCGTATTCACATCCAGCGGCAACACGAACGGAGCCATGATGGCTGCGGTCATGGCCGGCGGGATGGTGCCTCCGCTGGCCATTGCTCTGGCCACGACGTTCTTCAAGCATAAGTTCACGGAGCAGGAACGCAAATCAGGGGTGACCAACTATGTGATGGGCCTTTCCTTCATAACGGAGGGGGCGATCCCGTTCGCCGCGGCCGACCCGCTGCGCGTACTGACATCCTGTATTCTTGGTTCCGCGGTGGCAGGCGGGCTGACGCAGCTGTGGAGCATCAACGTTCCGGCCCCGCACGGGGGAATCTTTGTCGCTGCTCTTGCCAATCATGCGCTCCTGTTCCTGCTCTCGGTTCTCATTGGTTCGGTGATCTCGGGTGTGCTGCTTGGCGTTTGGAAGAAGCCGCTTGAACGAAAATAGACTCAATTACACGGGTTCAGGGTGAGCCATTCAGCTTACCTTCGACCCGTTTTTTCTTATGACGGCAGGCCCTGGTTTTTTGAATAAGAACGCTTAGGAATGGTGTGCCGAGCGGGAATAAACGGAGGATCCGCGATTCTCTTGGGGAACAGAATCTATGAATATCCGGATTTCTACTGGGTACGTCATGGTATAATCTAGTCATGTTAGGAACAGGAAGGAGAGAGGACAGAGATGAGAGAACAGAACAGCAGCAGCCGGGGGCCGGAGCAGCTGATCGATGAAATCAACCGGACGTCTGCAGCCGATGGGATGGCGGCCGTATGGTTTTTAGGTCAGGAGAGCGTTGTTCTGAAGGGCGGGGAGGTCGTCATCTATATCGACCCTTATATGTCAGCCGACCTGGAACGCAAAGCCGGATTTCAGCGCGCGTTTCCGGCTCCGCTGCAGCCGGAGCATATTACGAATGCAAACATGGTCCTGATCACCCATGAGCACGATGATCATATGGATCTCGGAACGATTGCGGTCATCGCCAAACAGAATCCGGAAACAGCGTTTGTTGCGCCGGCATGCTGCCATGAAGCGATGCGAGGTGCCGGCGTGGCGCCGGAGCGGCTGTTTGCGGCCGTATGCGATGAATGGCAGCAGTTTGACGGCTTTCGTCTGATGGCGATTCCGGCTGCCCACGAGACTTTGGATGAGCATGAAGAGTTTGGACACCGATTCGTCGGATACCTGGTGGACATCCAGGGCGTGTTGATCTACCATGCGGGAGATACCGTAGTCTATCCCGGATTGGTGGAAAGGCTGCAGGCGCACTCCATTGATATCGGGATGGTGCCGATCAATGGGGGAGATGCCTTCCGCCGGAAGGACGGCATCGTCGGGAACATGGGCTTCCGGGAAGCCGCAGAACTTGCCGCAGCGTCGGCATTCGATTTGACCATTCCGATGCATTACGATATTTTTCCATGGAATGGAGAGAAGCCGGGCTACTTTGTGGATTATTGCTATGAGAATCATCCGTATATGAAAACCAAAGTGATGGCGCGCACCGAGCGTTTGCTTTATGTAAAAGCCGAATAAGCGATAGACATTCCGATGGAATTTTTTTTCAAATGCGGGACAGCGAGTTCGCAATTTTTCGAAATGACAAGCATATGAATAAGACATGCCTTTATAAATGGAGATGTGGGATATGCTGTCATTTCGAAAACATGTCATTATTGTGATCGGAAGCTTTCTGATCGCGATGGGGACCAATTTTTTTCTTGTCCCGCATAAAGTTCTGGATGGCGGAGTTATCGGGATTGCTCTGATCGCCAACTACGTGTTTGACCTACATATCGGATTCGTTATCATTTTGTGCAGCATCCCCATGTTTATCGCCGCCTGGATGTTAAATCGCGAAATCTTTTACAATAGTCTGTCAGGCATGCTGATATCTTCGTTTGTCATCGATTTGCTCTCCCCGTTGCAAACGGATTTTTTGCGTTTTTTTGCTCCCCATGTGATTATCAGCGCGCCCATAGGCGGTGCGTTGATCGGAGCCGGGCTAGGATTGATGCTGAGGAATGATGCAAGCACGGGCGGAACGGATCTGTTGGCTCATTTTCTGGCAAGGTATTTGCCATTGAATGTAGGCGTCATTATTTTGCTGATGGATGCCGTCATCATCGGATTCGGCGGCGTTCTGCTCTCGGGAAGCACCTTCGTGTACTCCATTCTGACGATTGTTGCAGGCGGTTTTACAACGGGCATGATTACACAGAAACGATGGTTTTCGAAAGAGAAGGATTAAACAACGGACAAGCCTATCAAGATCGACTTGATAGGCTTGTCTGTTATTTATGAAGATGAAACATGCAGCGAACGCCATCTATGAACTACTACGGCATGTGCATAAAGATTATTTATGGGAGGTTTGAGCTTCCTTAAAGGCGTGGATATAAGCACGGGCCTTCTCCGTAATCAAATTGAAGTCTCCGCTCTTAAGCGCGTCTTTGGTCAGATCGGACCCGATTCCGACCGCGAATGCCCCGGCCTTGATCCATTCATGCAGATTGTCCAGTTTCACGCCTCCGGTCGGCATGATATTGGCCTGCGGCAGCGGGCCCTTCAGAGACGGTATGACGGACGGAGAGTACAGATTACCCGGGAAGAGCTTAACGACATCGACGCCAAGCTCAAGCGAGGCCACGATATCATGGACGGTAACGGCACCCGGCATGACCGGAATGCGATATCGGTTGCAGAGCATAATCGTATCGCGGTCGAACCCTGGGGAGACCACGAACTCGGCACCGGCCAGGATCGTGATTCTGGCTGTTTCTGCATCCAGAACCGTACCGGCTCCGATGATGGCATAGTTGTCCGCTTGCGGGTCTTTGGAAGAGTACATTTTGGATAACGTCGTAATGGCTTCCGTAGCGAACGGTACGGTCATGGTCACCTCGATGACCTTGATCCCGCCTTCAATCGCGCGTTTGGCAATCTCTACAACCTCATCGGGAGAATCGCCGCGCAGGACCGCGACAACGCCAGCCTGATGGATCTGTTCGATCAGTTTCAATTTTTTCATGTTATACACTCCTTCTTGATCTATGCATTCTATTAGATGATGGCTTGTATCCAATCATAGCGGGTCAACGTTCGATATGAGCGGCATTTCCTCGCCGCTGCTGAACTTCTTCCCAGGTCGGAAGCGCTTCCCAGTCACCTGGGGCTTGGATGACCAGGGATCCGGTTAATCCGCCTAGGGACAGGGCCTCCTCCGGTGTCCAGCCTTTGGCGATACCTGCCAGGAAGCCTGCGCAGAAGCCGTCTCCCGCGCCAACGGTATCCACTACGTTATCCACACGCTCAAAAGGAAGGGAGTAGGTCCCGGTTTCCCGAACAATAACGTTGTTTCCGTCGAAACTCTTGATCACGGACATGCCGGGGAGCTGACGCAGACGGTCCAGGATCACCTGCTCGTCCTCCGTTTCGAACAACAGCTTGCATTCATCATAGCCAGGGAGGAAATAATCACAGCTTTCGGCAAGCTCCAGCAATACGGGGCGAGCCTCCTCCATGTTCCACAGCTTCAGCCTGAGGTTCGGATCAAAGCTGATCTGGACGCCATGCGTTTTGCATACGGAAATGACATGCCGTATCGTCTCCAGGCAGCTGCTGCTTAAGGCGGCGGTGATGCCCGTGAAATGAAGGATGCGGGCCTTGGCTATGTATTCGGAGTCTACATGGTCCGGCGTCATTTGGCTGGCGGCAGAGCCTTTGCGGTAGTAATAGACGGAGGATTGACCGCGAACGTTCTGTCTCAGCATAAGACCGGTCGGTGCAGCATCCGTTTGTCTGGCGCTGGAAACATCGACCCCTTCACCTCGAAGCGTTTTCAAAATGCCGGTTCCGATCGGATCGTTGCCGAGCTGGCCGAACCATCCGCTGCTGCAGCCAAGCCTGGAAAGCCCGATGGCGAGGTTGCTTTCGGCGCCGCCGAAGGACTGGGCCATGGTTCCTCCCTGGCCAATGCCCCGTGTGCCTTCGGGATATAATAATCCCATCGATTCGCCGAACGTGATGACATCGATAGGACGCATATCATTATTCATAGAATTTACCCCCTTATATACAGTCTCCGTTATTAACACTTTACCCTGATGGTGATGATAACTCAATAAAAAATAACACAATGTAAATAACCTCCTATCCGGGAAAGATAGGAGGTATGCATGGGCTTTCAGCATAGGAGAAAGCAAAAAAACAATGCTTAGAAACCTTTATACTGAGGCTCTTCCTGTTCAAGCTGCTGAACCCGCTGGGCTACTTGGTCTACGACTTGCTGCGTTTGTTGTGCCGCGGTAGTGAACAGATCCTTGGCATTTTGATCTTGCGTAGACAGCGCAAATTGCTCAAGGCTGGCCTGAGCGCTTTTTAAGGATGAGAGGCATGTTTTCACATCGGAAGCTACGGTCATTGGTTTTTATCACTCCTTTCATGCGTAATAATGTACGCATTTTGGAGAAGAACATGCATGAAGCATGGCAAGGAAAATAATGGTGTGATTTCAAATAGGATAATTGACAATAATCTATATAGTGATTGCTAAGTCATTACATCGAAAGGAAGGTCGTTGTTGTGCCTCAATGGTTGGAAATCGTACTTAGAACCGTATGTGCCGTGGTCGTGCTATTCCTGATGACGAAACTGCTTGGGAAGCGTCAGGTGACACAGCTATCTTTTTTTGAATATTTAACAGGGATCACGATCGGTAGCATAGCTGCCTATATATCCTTGGATCTGGAAGCAAACTGGTATTTAGGACTCGTGGCTCTGGGCGTCTGGGTTGCCTGCTCGCTTCTCATCGAATTCCTGCAAATCAAGAGCAAAAAAGCAAGGGATTTTATCGATTTTAAATCAACCGTGCTCATTCAAGGCGGCAAGATATTAGAAGAAAATTTAAAGAAGGAAAGGTTGTCGACCGACGAGCTGATGCAGCAGCTACGCAAAAAAGACGTGTTTCAGGTCGCCGACGTGGAATTTGCCATCATGGAATCCAGCGGTGAGATCAATGTCCTGCAGAAGCGCGAAAGTTTGCCTTTGACTCCCAAGGATCTAGGTATACAGGTAGCCCCGGAAAAACCTGGGCAGGTTGTGATCATGGATGGCGAGGTCATGGATGAACCGCTGCGCGTCTCGGGCTTCAATCATGGATGGCTGGTGGAAGAGCTGGACAAGCAGGGCGCCAGGATCAAGGACGTATTCCTTGCTCAAGTCGATACCTATGGACAATTAACCGTCGATTTGTATAACGATCAGATCCAGGTGCCCCAAAATGAGGAACGGAAGCTCTTGTACGCAAATTTAAAGAAATGCCAGGCGGATTTGGAATTGTTCAGTCTCAGCACGAAAAGTAAGAAAGCTAAGAAAATGTATGAGGAGAGCTCCAAACGGATGGAGAAAATTTTAGCGGATGTACAGGCGATTCTGAAGACGTAATGGATGTCGCCGAGTCATAAATCCGCAAAAACCGGAATAGGATATTTTTGTGTATCACAAAAGGAGCCGGTTGCCGCCGACTCCTCGTACAGCAGATCTTCGCCCGCAAGGTGGATATTTGCTTGCAACCAGACGTAAGAAATAGATTCATCTGTTCCAGGACGGGTCTATTTCTTATTATGGAAGGCAAGGATCGAAACGACCAGAGTGGCGAACGAAATCATTAAAGCCAAAGCTTCATTCACGCCCATGCCGATCACCTCCTGCTGCCACCCTTGCTTAGCTGGTCTACTGTACTATATAATATGCCAATTGCTTACAATAAAAGAACCTTTTTGTAGGAAGCGCTTACATAAAATGTTGGTTTTTGACGAGATCAGAAAGCATAAACATCGGTTAGGTATCATACTTTCCGAGAAAATTTCTCCTTAACCATGTTGATCCATAAGATGGGAGCGGCTGACGGCCGCTCTTTTTCATGTTGAATTTCAAAGACGAACAGGATGGAAGGGGGGGATTACAAGTTCTAGACTCTCAAGCGGTTTTTTGGTCAGGCTTTGGTCTTGATTTTGGTTTACGCTTACGTTTACGGAACAGGGAGGCAATCCAATAGAAAATCGGGATTAACTCCATGAGAATGAAAAATACCGCCATCCCGAAGGAATTGAAGTCTTGCTGAAAAAGGATCGGATTTTGCGAATACTGGTACGCAATTACGATAGCGGTTCCCCCAATGATCGCGATCAGGGGACCATCCATTTGCTTCAGGTTAAGGAGTTTCGCCATACACCTTACGCTCACGTGGATAAGAAAGGCACTGTGGAAGAACATCGAGCTGCTCCATAACCCAATGATCAGCGGATCGGAATTGCCGAGGAACCCGCTGGCTGCACGCATTAATTCGACGAGCGGATACTGCATCTCGCGCCCTAGATAGGGGCCGAAATTCAGCAATGCCGATGCCCATTGGAGCATTACGCCTATGGTGACCAACAGTCCTGCCGCAGCAAGGTTGCGAAAGGATTTCTTGTTGAATTGGATATAAGGAGCGAGAAAGAGGAACACGATCCATTCCGCGAAGAATGAAAGACAGAACAAACTGTCCTTGATCGCCGACTCATAATTGTGATGCCTGACCATCGCGATCATCATATCCCAATGCGCTTCCTTGAAGAAAAACATATTCATGGCAACAATGGCAACAACGATGACAAGAAACAGCCCGTCGGAAATATAAATCATCGTCTCCATGCCCCACCTGGCGGTAACCATAACGACCAGGCCCACAATCAGGAGGATGAACCACTGGGGAGATTCCCGCATGTAATTGGTATCGAAGAATAACGTGAAACCTTCGATATCCATCCCTATGTAATTGATAGACCAGAAGAATACCAAAGCGACGATCGGGAAGTGAATCCATTTGCTGACCAGGGCACTGCCAAAATTGATCCAGGGTTTCCGAGGATCCCACAGCCCGAGTTTCAACATAAACCACAAGAAGACCAAACTCATCGCATAACCACCCAAAATCGCAGCCCATCCCAAATATGCCGAGTTCCACAAGAGAGGAGTGACTAGAAATCCCGTAGGTATGGCGTTTAGATAGACAAATCCGAAACGAAACAGCTGCCAGGGAGTATTTCGCATGTTGGGTTCGTACATCCTTTCCGATTTTAAGTTCTTATAACTTATCCAGCCAACCGAACAGCAGCATAATCAGATGGTTGGGGGTCAGCCACTCGCGAGAGAACAAGGCGAATATATTCCAAACGGTACATGCAAGGATCAGGATGAGCATCGTCCACTTTTCGCGGGATCCCTTTGCCTTTTTCTTCGCGACATACCATTCCGCCAAGGCGTATACGAGAAACAGAAGAGCGAGCATCGGTCTGCCTCCTTATTTCAGTTTCGATTTGAGTATGGCCCCGAAGTTCCGTACCTTGATGTCGGCATCCACCTGGATCTCCACTTCGTTTTTGTAATAGTCGGGCCAGTTGGAGCGAACCTGATGCCAATGATCCGGATAGTTCCAGTCCACCAGCATCCCGAGCTGCAGAATGTCTGCTCCTACTCGTTGCGAAGTATGAAGGGCCTTTCTTAGATGACTTGCTATTTGATCATTGAGCTCATGCTCTATGATCTCTTTCGCCTGGAGGGTATCCAACTGCTTTTGATTTTTTTTGTATACGACATCTCCCGTTCCTTTTAACTTTATTGTGAACACTGGATGGCCAGAAACCATGCGCACGGATTTGCTAGAACTGGTTGAAATCAGGAAAACGCTGGCCTTCCCTTTTTCATTCCATGAAACGGTATATAGGGGGGCTTTTAATTCGTTCACTCCCCAGCTGACGGCAAGCGACTCCTCCATAGGAAGGGTGGCAACCAGCTTATGATTACGGAACAGCGCCGTGCCTTGAATTCCCGTCCACGGCTTCAGCTTCTCTTGGTCAGCGACCATGGGTTTCATGCCTGCCGCCAAATAGGTCAGGGCATACCCTTGATTGCCCGACTCGGCATAGAGGCAATCCTTCAGGTTCGTGGTGATCATGTTGTGCTGGTCCGCAAACCGGATGAGCACCTCCGAAGGCATCTGTTCAAAAACCGGCGTCAGCTCGGCGACTTTTTTCGCGTCTCCGGGCGCAACCATGATGTAAATGCTCATATTCGTTGTGGGTTCCCGTTGGAGCCAATCCATCAGATCCTCTAATCCGGCTTCCGCGTAGCTCTTGCCAACGACAACAACCTTAGTGTGGCTGAAGTCGAAACGCCGTGAAAGATCCCGTTGGATCAGGT
This sequence comes from Paenibacillus sp. Y412MC10, assembly GCF_000024685.1. Lineage (NCBI taxonomy): Bacteria > Bacillati > Bacillota > Bacilli > Caryophanales > Paenibacillaceae > Paenibacillus > Paenibacillus sp. Y412MC10. The sequence continues at coordinate 5,703,328 of NC_013406.1, read as the reverse complement.
GGAGGGCATCCTGCACGGTGGTGGAGGATTTGGTTACCATGGCATACGGATCTCCGCCGCCCTTTCCGCCTGCTTGACGCCCGGATGTGAGCCGATTCGGCAAGGGAGCGCTGATCGTCACTTCCACGCTATCGTCTTGCGGACCCTTATTCACGTACATGGCAAAAACGAAGGTTTGTTCATTGATCTCAACCTTGGTCATATTGAAGCCGCAGCCTGTCAACAACGATAATGGCAGCAGAATTTTCAACCATTTGAGTAGAAGCATTATCGTTTTCGTCTCCTTAAATTGTTGGATGATGCATAGGTTTTAGGCCTGTTCTTCATCAGCATGGACGGCGCCCGCACAAAGGTGTCCTTCCATTCCGATAAGACAAGGGGCGCAACGGGCTGCAGATACGGCGTATTAAATGACTTCAAGGAAGCCATATGTCCATACACCAGGAAGGCGGCCGTAAATACGCCGATCAAACCGAGCGTCCCCCCGAGTATAAGGATGGGAAAGCGCAGCAAGCGGAACGCCAGCCCCAGTTCGAAGTGCGGAATGATGTAAGATGCGATGCCGGTAATCGAAACCACGATGACCATGGGGTTCGATACGATCCCCGCTTCCACCGCGGCCTGTCCGATGACAATGGCGCCGATGATGGATATCGTCTGCCCGACGGGCTTTGGGATACGGGTCCCGGCTTCCCGCAGCGCTTCAAAGGTCAATTCCATGATCAGCGCCTCCGCTAAGGCGGAGAACGGTATGTTTTCACGAGATGCGGCTAAGGTGATCAGCAAATCGGTTGGTATGATGGATGGCTGAAATGTTGTGATAGCGACATACAGGGCAGGCATCAATAATGAAATAATCGCGAACATGAACCGGACGATCCGAATCCAGCTGGAGGAGAAGAAGCTGTGATAATAATCCTCGGACGACTGCAGCAGGGAAAATAGGGTGACGGGCACGATCAGCGCCGACGGCGTTCCGTCCTGCATGATGCCCACCCGGCCTTCAAGCAGGGATGCCGCAACGGAATCGGGGCGTTCCGTGTACTGGAACTGAGGAAAAGGGGATTTTACGCCGTCCTTCATTTGCTCGGACAAGGTGCTGATCCCAAACGTCCCGTCGATGGACATGCTGCTTAGCTGCCGGTCCACTTGAGCAACGATTTCCGGCTTGCACAAGCCGTCGACATACACCATATACACGGCAGTCTTGGAATAGTCGCCGATCTGGTAGCGCACGGTTTTGAGATCCGTATGCTTGATTTTGTGCCGGAGCAGCGATAGATTCGTGCCGATGTCTTCGATAAACGCTTCCTGCGGTCCGTTCACGACCAACTCGTTCTGGGATTCGGAAACCGACCGCTTCTGATACAAGACAATGTCGAATAAATAAGCCTCGGCCAGCTTATCCACAATTATGACGGCCCTGCCTTCAACGATCATATCGGCAATATACTCGGCCGAGGAAGAACGCTCGAACGGAACCGACAGCATATCTCCGCGATCCATGCGGTCAATGAAATCAAGGAAATCATGTTGAACCTTCGCAGCTTCTTTAATCAACGGTTTGACGATGTATTCATGCAGGGTGCTGATATCCACGATAGGTTCAATGTAGATGACGGTACACGTTGATCCATGGAGACGCAAGGATTGGTAGATGACATCTTCGCAATGTTCCAGCCGCATTTTAACAGGATCGAGCAGCGCGGGCCGTACCTTCGATTTCATTGAAACTTCCCTCCTTTGCCGGCATATAGTAAGGCTCATCCTCTTTAGAATGCCGTACTTTTAGCAACTTATACCGAATTTTCCAGAGATAACAGCTCATACCTGAAGGGGAAATCACGAATAGACCGAGACAATTAAGCTTGAACGGTATAAATAAAAAACGCCCGGAATAGGATTCCGGGCGTTTTTACAGAGGGAGCTTCGGCCTAAGGCTTCGATTTTCCTCTACGAATAGATTCTTTGATCTTGTGGAGCAAAGGTTTGCGGTAGACGGAGAGCATGATTCGCAGCAAAATGTAAAGGATCAGCGTAGATAGAACGCTGTTGATCAAGGCGCCGACGAGAAAGTTAACGCCCATGTCGCCCAACCTGCCGAAATGGTCCGTTTCAACGATATAATCCGTCTCCGGAACGGGAACCGTGAGCGCATCTTCGATTTCGAAGGTTGCGGGAAACGTAGTGAACAGGTGCACAAACACGCCGATTCTATAGTTTAGATAGAACAGGATCGGCCACAAGACGGAGCCTGCGGAAGCTGCAAGGAAGGCGGAGGGGATGTTTCCCCTTACCATGCGAGCCAGCAGCGGAGCCAGCAGCAGATCGATGCCAAAGGTGGGATACCAGCAAGGAAAGAAGCCGACGGCAAAGCCGAGAGCGATTCGATGATCGCTATTTTGCATGCGAAGGGTCCGGAGAATATAGTATTTCAGTCGTCGAATGTATTTATGAAGCAAAACCGTTTCCTCCTGCAGGTACTGATGGGATATAAATATACTGGGATCTCTTGCGCAGCATTCTATGGGATCCTATATATAATAGGAAGAACTTTCAAGAATTATATAGTAGACGCTCGCAAACCGTCAATCCAAAGAAGTTCGCAACGGAATATATGCGTGGAATATTACTTTGACACGCGTAGTAATGTGCGTTATATTATACCCATTCCATCCGTTAGGAGGTTCGGTTATTTGATTGAACCCTTACATAACAGTGACTTGATACGCGGCAATATTGATACCTTTATTTTGCGTGTGCTATCAGACGGAGACAATTACGGCTATCAGATCATTAAGGAGATCGCGATCCGGAGCGGGAATCGATTTGAACTGAAGGAGCCTACATTGTATTCAAGTCTGAGGAGGCTGGAGAAGCAGGGATTGATACGCTCCTATTGGGGAGAAGAAACTCAGGGCGGGAGGCGTAAATATTACAATCTCAGCCAGGAGGGAATGAAGCGCTTGCTGCGCAACCAAGAAGAATGGAAGGCGGCACGCGAGATTATCGATGTTCTGATCGGAAACGGAAAGGAGCTGAAATAGCAATGACCAACAGGCATGATCTGGAGATTTTTGTGGATCGCCTATTCGCGAATCAACGCAAAACCAAGGAAGTTGTGGATCTGAAGAATGAGGTTCTCAGCAATTTGGAGGCGCGGGTCACGGATTATATGGAGAACGGCATATCATATCAGTCGGCGATCAGTCTGGCGATCGAAAATATGGAAGACATCGAGGCTCTGATTGACGATAACCAGAAAATCTACAGCTACCGTTTCCGTCATGACCTCCTTCAGAGCGCTCTTATTTATTCTTTGCTGGCCTGGATCGCTACCATTCCGGCCCGGTTTTTGCCAAACGGGATGTGGGTAAACACGCTCCTCCTCTGTTTGGCAGCATTAACCGGTGCGGCGTATCTTTCATTGTCACGGCATCTGAAGCGATATGAAAAGCAGACAGCCGTCATCAATGCAGGAAAATTGAACCAATGGAGCAAGTGGGCTTGGTGGCTGTGGTCGATATTTATCGTGGTTATCTCCATGTATACCTTCGTGATTCAATACGGCAGCGATATATGGTTTGGGCGAGAACTGTCGGTCGACGGGCCTTATTCGTTCTACGTGACCGTCATGCGGTATGTGATCCCGATGACGTCGGTCATCATTCCGCTGCTGGTCCAGAAAGCTTATAAACTAACGTTTCAACTTGAGGTGAAGGAACCATGAGCAGAAAGAATTGGCTGATCGTTGTCCTGCTGCTGATCGGCATCGGGGGCATGACGGCCCTGGAGGGTTACATCAAGCCCAAGGCAAATGAACAAGCGGTTCAATATGAAGCGGAGCAAAATGATCCGTTGACGCACGATATACGGAATTCGCTGAACTTCGCCAGCCCATACATGGGCAATGCCGGGAACCTGATCAATTTGAACGCTTCGCTTCCGATGCGTGACATTGAGCGCACATTTCAGCTGTATCCGGAAGAATTGACGGCCGAGCTTCGGTTCAAGTCCAGGATCGGCGATCTGAAAGAGGACAAACTGAAGAAGATGCTGGTCTATAATTCCACAGCGAATTTTGCCATGATTGATAATTTGGATACATTGATCTTCAAGTTTGAAGACCGGTCTTTCACCATCCGTCGGGACGAGGTGGAGGCATGGTATGGCATCGGGACAGGTCTTGCATCATTGCGGGAAGCCGTGACATGGGAGAAGGAAGTACAAGCCCGTCTTCACGATAACAAGTATGTAAGTGAGTATGTAGAAAACCTGATCGAGATCAAGTTTCTATAGAGATAAACCGGAGGGGAGTGAACGTGATGGGTTCAGATCAACGCCAATTCATCCTGGGCGCTTTTCTGATGAATTACGGCCATCATATTGCTGCATGGCGGCATGCCGATTCGGCAGGGGTCGGGGCGATGGACTACGATTTCTATAAACGCTGCGCCCAAGCAGCCGAACGCGGGAAATTCGATATGGTATTCCTTGCGGACAACAACTCGATCCCGTTGATCGAGGATTTACGGACGAATGTCAGTTTTCTGCAGCCTGAAGCGCTCACCATGCTGAGCGGCCTCGCCGGGGTGACGGAACGTATTGGATTAGCCGGAACGGCATCTACAACCTTCAACGAACCCTACGCATTGGCAAGACGCCTGTCCACGCTGGATCATATTAGCGGCGGCAGAGCCGCATGGAATGTGGTGACCTCCACGAAGGATGCGGAGGCACGCAATTTCGGCTCGGCAGAATTAATGGAACACGAAAAACGGTATGAAAGGGCGGAGGAATTTCTACGAGTCGTGACCGGATTATGGGACGGCTGGGAGGACGATGCCCTTGTGTTGGATCGGCAAAAGGCGGTCTTTGCCGATACGGCACGGATTCATCGGGCGCATCATGAAGGTGAGTACTTCAGGGTGGAAGGGCCCTTAAACATGCCGAGATCTCCGCAGGGGAGGCCTGTCATCATTGAAGCGGGAACCTCGGCTGCCGGAAGAAGGCTGGCGGCTCGAACGGCTGATGTCGTGTTCACGGCCTGCGAGAGTAAGGAAGATTCGATCAAGTATTACCGCGAGTTTAAGGACTTGCTCATGGAGTATGGACGGGAGAGGGAAGAGGTAAAGGTTTTGCCGGGATTGTTGATCTTCCTCGGAGAGAGCGAAGCCGAAGCTTTGGCGTATCATCGAACATTCAGCGAGCTCATTCTGCCGGAGGCAGGGGTGAAGTATTTATCCCAATTGCTGAATGCGGATTTGACCGGATATCCGGTAGACGGCCCGCTGCCCGATTTGCCGCGGGAAGGAAACAGCAGCCGGGCGATCATGATTATGGATATGGCCGCGAAGTCAGGGATGAGCATTCTGGAGCTCGGCCGGCATTACGCGGTGTCGAGGGGACATATGACGATGGTTGGCACTGCGCAGCAAGTTGCCGATATGATGGAGGATTGGTTTCGCAGCATGGCCTGCGATGGATTCAACATTATGGCCCCTCTCCTCCCGAGCGGGCTCGAACAGTTTGTAGAGCGCGTAGTCCCGCTGCTTCAGCAGCGGGGGCTGTTTCGCGAGGATTATGCGGGCAGAACGCTACGGGATCATCTCGGGCTGATCCGGCCGCAAACCCAACATGAAAAATAATTGACGACAAAATTAGACGGTGTTATAATCCTACTTAACATATCGGAAATGATAGAATTAGAGGATTTGTTTATCTACCGAACCAACGGAGATAAACGAGAAGTTCGATTCTAAAGGGCTTCATGGATCATTTATAACCATAGTAGGATTGATGCACATTCTACCGGACAACCGGAGATGCATCCTTGGATCAAGTTGTGATCCGAGGTGTGTCTCCGGTTGTTTTTTTATGAATCTAGGGAAGTGGGGGGCTGTAATTATGCAGTATAGAACACTGGGAAAAACCGGAGTTCAAGTGTCGGAGGTAAGTCTCGGGACGATGTCTTTCGGGCGCTGGATCGATGAGAGGGCTTCGGCCGCCGTATTGGATCAAGCGCTTGGTTCCGGCATCAATCTGATCGATACGGCTGACGTGTACGGCACGGGCATGGATAACGGAAACGTCAATCAGCTCGGGGAATCGGAAGAAATTCTGGGCAGGCTGCTGAAGGAGCGAAGACAGGACATTCTCCTGGCAACCAAGCTGCATAATCGCATCGGACCCGGCATCAATGACCAGGGCCAAAGCCGCTATCATATTTACCGTGCGCTGGAGAACAGTCTAGCCCGGCTCCAAACGGATTATATCGATCTCTATCAAGTACATCGGTTTGATGAGTTAACCCCGCTGGACGAGACGCTTGAGGCGCTTACGGATCTTGTACGGCAGGGGAAAGTGCGTTACATCGGCTGCTCGAACTATGCGGCTTGGCAGCTCGCCAAAGCCCACGGCATCAGTGCGCTGCATGGCCTTCGCCGGTTCGAAAGCGTACAGCCGGAATACAGTCTCATTACTAGAGAGATTGAACGCGAGCTGATTCCCTTTGCCCAGTCCGAGCAGGTCGGGGTTATCGTGTATAGTCCGCTCGGCCGGGGCATATTGTCCGGCAAATATCGGGCGGGCGAAGCTCCCCCAACGGACTCGCGCCTAGCTGCAGGCGAGCAGCGGTTACGATTGCTGCTGAACCAGCGGCATGCGCTTTCCATCGTGGAGGGGATCCGGCCGCTGGCCGAGCAGCGGGGATGGACGCTTCCGCAGTTCGCCCTGAATTGGGTGCTCAGCCGCCCTGGCATCACGTCAGCCATTGTCGGGGCATCGAAGCCAGAACACATCGCGGATACGCTGAAGCATTCGGATGAACGGCTGACAAAGGAAGAACTGCAGGAGATCGACCGCTTGACGGAGGAATCCCGCGGATAAAGCAGATATAACGCAAGTACCTATTCGGCATGATCATGATCAACCATAACCAATATGGATCAGGAAGGTGACACAACCATGAGTTCAAAACGTCGTCAATTGCATCTTGGATTGTTCTTATTCGGGACGGGCTATCATCCCGCGGGCTGGAGGCTGCCCGAAGGCAAAACGGACGGGGCTTACGATCCCCAGTTCCTGAAGGAGGTCGCCCAGAAGCTTGAAAAGGCCAAGTTCGATTTCTTTTTCCTGGGGGACCGATTGGCCACGAGCGCGGATATGCAGCATTTATTCCCTTCCCAAATGACGCGGCTGGAGCCGTTCACCATGCTGTCCTATCTGGCAGCGGCAACGGATAAAATCGGTTTGATCGGCACGGTGAACACCACCTATGCCGAGCCTTACAACATCGCACGCTTCACGGCATCGCTGGATCATCTCAGTCGGGGCCGGGCCTCATGGAATGTCGTGACAGGCTCCGATACGCGGGCTGCGCTGAATTTCAGCCGGGAGAAGCATTGGGATAACGCCAAGCGGTACGACTATGCCGAGGAATTCATCGAGATCGTCAGCGGGCTGTGGGACACCTGGGAGGATGACTCCCTTCCGCGGGACAAGGCAAGCGGCGTGTTCGCCGACGGCAGCAAGGTGCATGCCCTGGACCATGTCGGCGAGCATTTCTCCGTCGCCGGGCCGCTGAACATTCTGCGTCCGATACAGGGACAGCTTCCGCTGATCACGGCAGGAACCTCCCTGCGCAGCCAAATGCTGGCGGCCCAATACTCCGACATGGTCTTCACCGGAACGAACGTCAAAGAAGTCGCCGTGAAATTTTACAAGGAAGTGAAAGGGCGCCTGCCGGCGTATGGAAGGGAAGCTTCGGATTTGAAGGTCCTCCCCGGGCTGGTTCCGATCGTGGGCCGGACGGAGGAAGAAGCACGGGCCAAATATGCGGAGCTGAACGAACTGGTGGTGACCGATTTCGATCTGGGTCCACTTTCGGATAAGATCGGAATCGACCTGAGGGGATATTCGCTGGAGGATCCGCTGCCTGACCTATCCGCTTCGGAAGCCGCACTGCACTGGGCCGACTTGGCCAGAGGGGCGAACGGACGCGAGGATATTACGATCAGGGACCTGTTCTATTTCTTCACCGTCACGGTCCGCGGACATCTGCTCGTGGTCGGCAGCGCGCAGCAGGTGGCGGATATCATCGAAGAGTGGTTCCGGGATGAAGCGGCCGACGGGTTCAATGTTTGCCCTCCCTATATGCCTGGCGGTCTGGATCTGTTCCTGGAGCTGGTTGTGCCGGAGCTTCAGCGCAGAGGCTTGTTCCGCACCGAGTATGAAGGCAGCACCTTCCGGGAGCATTTGGGACTGAGCCGCCCAAGGAACCGTTATGACCTGATTGCGAAGGGGTGAGCCGGATGGGAACGAGGAATGCCAAGAAATTCCCCGGCATCTGGGCAGGTCAGGGGGCATTGCTGCTGGTCATACTGGGGATCTGCGAGGTTCTGGTTCGCACGGAGACCGTCAGCAGCTTGTATCTGCCTGCGCCTTCCCAAGTATTCCGCGAACTACTCAAGCTGTTCGGTGACGGGGAGATCTGGAAGCACCTGTACGTCACATTGGCCGAGTTCGTTGCGGGCTACGGCATTGCGGCCATTGGCGGGCTCGTCGTCGGCATGGCTCTGGTGCTGATCCCATGGGCGGAGCGGTTCTTCCGGCCGTACCTTTCGGCGCTGATGGCGATTCCGAAGGTAACGATCGTCCCGCTGCTGGCGCTCTGGCTCGGGATCGGGATCACGCATAAAATATCGATTGTGTTCCTGTTTTGTTTCTTTACGATCACGGTCAATACGATGACCGGAATCAAACAGACGGCGGACAACCATCTGAAGGTCGCCAAAGTATTCGAGGCGACGCGCTATCAGACCATCATGAAGGTGATATTGCCATCGGCTGCGCCCACCATTTTTGCCGCTCTCCGAATTTCGGCCGCTACCGGACTGGTCGGGGCGCTGTTCGGGGAGATGCTGGCGTCGAAGGATGGCCTTGGCAATATTCTCGTGAAGGCGACATCGCTGTACAATACCGCGCAGGCTTTTGCCATTGTAGCGCTGGTTACCGTCGTATCCGTACTTATCATTTCATTGATCGATTTGTTGGAACGCAGCGTTTTTTTGAAATGGAAATCATCATAGACCATCGGGCAAAAGCACCACTACCAGGGGGAGAGAACCATATGAACAGAAGAGGAATACGTCCATACCTAATAGCACTTGCGGCGCTATGGCTGATCGCCATGACGGCCGGCTGCGCAAGCGGTCAAGATAACGGGAAGGAAGCGGCACCGTCCGCCGGGGACGGAGAGAGCGCGGCAGGCGCCAAGCTGGAGAAGATCCGGTATGCGCCGCTTAGCGGGGTCAGCGGACTGGCGGTGTCCTTCGGGGCGGAGAAGGGTTTCTTTGAGGAGGAAGGACTCGACGTCGAATTTATCACCACCAAGGACCCGATAGCCGGTCTGACCAGCAAGGACATTGACGTGGTCGACGTGGCCACGACGACGGCGATCGTGGCTGCGGGCAAGGGCGCTCCCGTCAAAATCGTCTCCTCCATGTTCCGGACCAAGGGGCCGTTCTACCTGATCGCCTCGCCGGAGATCCAAAAGGTGGAAGACCTGAAGGGCAAGAAGGTGGGCATCGCCGTGTTCGGCAGCGGCTTGGAGGTATATACGCAGGTCATCCTGAAGGAGCACGGATTGAGTCCGGACGATGTGACCTTCATTGCCAACAGCACGCATCAGGCTGCTTACGCGAGTCTGGAAACCGGACAGGTCGACGCCACCATCATTCATGAACCGTTCGCTTCTCTGGCTGAAAAGCAGGGAAAGGGCCATATCATCGCTACAGGCTGGGATTACCTGCCGACCTTCCACACTGGGGTCCTGGCGGCCCGCGACGGTATTCTGGAAGAGAAACCGGAATTGGTCGAGAAGCTGCTGCGAGCTTACTTCAAATCGCAGGAGTATGCGAAGAGCCATCCGGACGAGTTTAAGACTTACTATCTGAACAACATCGAGATCGATCCCGAGGTGCTGGATCTGGCGCTGAAGCGCGAAGAGGTGCTGTGGGAGAACAATCCGGACGTGGACATCAACGCGTTGAATGATACCCAGCAGATTCAGAAGGAGCTGGGCTTCCAGGATGAGATCTACAAGGTGGAGGATATTCTGGACCTCAGGTTTATTCCGAAAAAATAAAGTATGGCAGGAGGCGTTCCTATGTCCGGCTTTACGGTTGAAAATGTCTCGAAGGTCTATGGCGGCGATCTTCCAACAATCTCGCTTCAAAATATAAACCTGCAGGTGAGGGACGGCGAATTTCTGTGCATCCTCGGGCCGAGCGGCTGCGGAAAAAGCACGCTGCTGGAGCTGCTGGCGGGATTGCAGCTTCCGACGGAGGGCGACATTTTGCTGGATGGCAAGAAGGTTCAGGGGCCTACGCGGAGCTCTGGGGTCGTATTCCAGGATGCATCCCTGTACCCGTGGCGCACCATTTCGCAGAACGTCGGCCTTGGGCTGGAGCTTGCCGGCATGAAAAAAGCGGAGCGGCAAACGCTCGTTGACAAATATCTGAGCATGGTCGGCTTGGAGGGATTCGGCTCGAAATATCCACATCATTTATCGGGTGGCATGCGGCAGCGAGCAGGGATCGCAAGGGCGCTCGTGAGCAGTCCCAACATCCTCCTGATGGACGAGCCGTTCGGCGCGGTGGACCATCTTACCCGGCTTCAGCTTCAGCAGGATCTGCTCCGCATATGGCAGGAGGAGCAGAAAACGGTGGTGTTTGTGACCCATGACGTATCCGAAGCCGTCTTTCTCGCAGACCGGGTCGTCCTGCTGTCCCCGCGCCCCGGGCGCATTCACCATATTTTCGACGTTCCCCATGAGCGTCCGCGCAAGCGGGAGGATGCCAGCCTTCTGAAGATTCAGAACGACATCTACGCTGCGATTTATGACGTCAAGACGGAAGAGGATTTGGAATTTACGATTTAAACGGCAGCTTGATATCAGAAGGGACGAGGAGCCTATGTCAAATATCGTAAGCAAGGAATGGGTGCTGGAACAGCTGCAGTCGAATCCGGGTCAGCTTGTCGTTGCGGACGTCCGATTCAGCCCGGGCGATGCGAATTACGGCTACGAGGCTTATCAGCGCGAGCATGTGCCCGGTGCCGTATTCGTTGATTTGAAAAAGGATTTGACGGATTCTCCAGGCGAGCACGGCGGCCGGAGCCCCTTGCCGCATACGGAGGAGCTGGCCCGGAGGCTCGGCAAGCTCGGGATCGATGCGAGTAGGCCCGTCGTTGTCTATGACGATGACCTTCGCCCGGAAGGTGCGCGGTTATGGTGGATTTTGAAATACCTGGGCCACGGTTCGGCATATATATTGGATGGAGGATTCGCCGGCTGGAAGTCGGCCGGATATCCGCTCACCTCGAAAAGAAGCGAGGCGGCTCCGCGCGTATTCCAGCCGAACGTGCGGGAGGAATGGCTGGCTGATGTGAATGAGGTGAGGGCAAAGATCGGCAAAACCGGCGTGACCCTGCTCGATTCAAGGGATTGGAAGCAGTTCACGGGAGAAACGGCACCACAGGATCCGGTGGCCGGACATATTCCGGGAGCGGCGCATGCCTATTGGAAGGACGGGATCGATGAAGACGGGACGCTAAAGGGAGCCGAGCGGCAGCGGGAGCGTTTTGCCGGGTTGTCCTTCGATGATGAAGTGATTGTATATTGCGGATCTGGGTTGTCGGCTTGCCCGAACGTGCTGGCTTTGCGGGAAGCCGGGTACCGCAAGGTGAAGCTGTACGCAGGCAGCTGGAGCGATTGGATCAGCTACAAGGACCATGAGATTGCCGCAGGTGAAGATTGATCATGGATCATGCTGAGACTGCCGCAAGTTAAGGTGCTTCTCGCAGGTTATCCCGACTTGACGTAAGGTTTATCGACGGTATAGTTGAAATCATAACCGTTCGAAATCGACATGCGGCAAGGGGGGGTAACAACCTTGATGGAATGTAAAAGTTTTATTGGCGCGCATGATGAACATTGGGAAGATGACGGCTTAAGAAGCCACCAGGAACTTGAGATTACGTTGATAATGGAAGGTAGCGGCCGCTTTTGCGCGCACGGCAGGGATGCGAGAGTGGAATCCGGGAACGTGGTTCTCATTCCGTCCGAGGTTCCCCATTCGTTCCACGCGTTGTCTCCTATACGCTTCGGCGTGCTTTTGGCAGACCGCATTCCGTCTGAGGTGAAGGAGCTGTTCGACAGGCTTATTCAGGATGGCCGCACTCGTATCATCGCCCTGTCCCGTCTGGATCGGGACCGTTATGAACGCTTGTTCCGCGAATGGCTGAGAATCCGTTCTGCTCCGTTGAAAGACCCGATACGGAATTATGCGGTCTGGGTGGAGCTGCTTTTATTGTTTCTTAACGAACACGCCCATTCCGATCATCAGGCGCTGTCCATCTCGTTCATCGGCGACTACATCCGGCAGTATATCCGGGATCCAATGCATGTCTCTACCCTGGCGGAAATGGCGGGGCTGTCCGAGGATGGCTTCCGCAAGCAGTTCGCCAAAATATACGGCATGACCCCGAAGCAGTACCAGCAGCAATGCCGGCTTGCGGAAGCGAAGTGGCTCTTAAGCTCCTCCGATAAAGACCTCCAGTCGCTTGCCGAATCGGTCGGCTTCTCCCAGCTTCACTCGTTCTCGCTCTGGTTCAAAAAAATGGAGGGCTGCCCCCCATCGGAGTGGAGAAACCGGCAGCGCCTATATCATCACTAACGCGCTTACGATAGCCTACCGCGGATGCAGACGGGTTTTGCGTAAATTTGGTTCGGTTTTCGGTAACGACTTCCTCTTCCGGATCCAATAGGATAAGGATACTTGAAGCGTAGGCGTTTCGCTTCAGGTTATCCTGACGGACAGAAAGGGAGGTTTGTTATGAAGGTGACCATCGGACAACGGGAATTGGAGTGGGGAGGTAAATACCTCACGGAATTAAGAGACTGCAATGACATGCTGGAGGATACGGTCGCGCTGCGAAACCGGCTGCAGGAGGATGGATATCTCCTGATTCGCGGTTTCCATAAGCGGGAACAGGTCTTGAACGCAAGAATGGAGTTCTTGAATAAACTCGGGGCCATGGGCAGGCTGGATCCCCATGCCCTTGGCGAAGACGGGATCATCGGATCGGAGAACAAGGGCGGAATGTGGGGCGGCAGTACCGAGGAATTGAAGCCGGATTTCCCCCAGTTTTTGGACGTTGTCAATTCGCCAGCGGTGCTGGACTTCTTTGGACGATTGCTGGGCGGAGCCGCGATGACATACCACTACAAGTGGCCGCGCGCCGTCGCTCGCGGAGGCAATACCGGCGCTCATTACGATGTTGTGTATATGGGTAGAGGCACGAAGGATTTGTACACTATGTGGACGCCGTTTGGGGATATCCCTCTTGAAATGGGAACGTTGGCGATGTGTCTCGGGTCCCAGCATTTTACGAAAATCAAGATGACCTACGGGGAAATGGACGTTGATCGTGACAATGTTGCCACGGGCTGGTTCTCCGAGGATCCCGTCGAGATTGTGGACCGTTACGGCGGGCAATGGGCGACGACCGCTTTTGAAGCCGGAGACGCCATTATATTCGGAATGTATATGATGCATACCTCGCTGAACAACAGCACCAACCGTTACCGAATCAGCGCGGATACCCGTTATCAGCTTGCATCCGAACCGGTGGATGAGCGATGGATCGGCCGCAAACCCAAAGGTCATTATGCTTGGGGACGCACACCGCAGAAGTCCGTAGCCGAAGCCCGCAAGGAATGGGGAGTATAAGAGTTCTAATGGCTTAAGCTCAGATTTGCAAGTAGAGTACATCGCAAAAAAGAACACAAAGCTCGTCGACCAGATCACTGGAGGCATGGCCATGAAGCCGTGCCTCTTTGTTATTTTTATGCGGTGAAGGCAGGCGTATCATGCTCCGCATGTTGCATTTGGCAGGAAGCATTTTATTTGAGGCGGGAGGGATTTCATGTGAAGGAGATGGTCTTCGAGCATGCCAATATGAAGTACGGCATACCTTCGGACATGGAAAGAAAGGGCGGAATCTGGATTCTCCGTGCAGGCCGGAGTTTGGCCAGGCCCAACTACAGCGTCGGCCCCAAAATATCCGAGAACTATGCGCTGCATTTTGTCCTGAACGGGAAAATCTCGCTGGCATTCGGGGATAAGGTGGTTACGTTGTCGGCAGGAGATGCCTTTTGCCTGTTTCCTCATACGAGGTACAGTTATTGGGAACCGAACGGCGATCCCGAACCGACGCTGCGCATGCAGTGGATCGTCTTGGACGGAGAAGCAGCGGAGAGCGCATTGACCCGAATCGGGCTGCACCCCTCCACGCCCTTTCTGCATAACGTGATGAAGGGCGGGCTGCAGGCGGTGCTGGATCAAATTTACGGGTGCGTGGATGACGATACCATCGGTCACGAGTTTGGACGGCAGAAGCGGTTGTATCAGCTGTTTGAACTTTTGGCTGCCGCTCCGGCCAAAAGAGAAACGAAACCGAACTGGCTCGAACAAAGCGTGCACTACATGGATTCCCACTACATGGAAGGGATCACGGTGACGGATGTGGTCCATCAAGCCGGCGTGCACCGGACGCATCTGTACTGCGAATTCATTCGGGTGCATGGCATCAGTCCGAGCCATTATTTGATGAAGCTGCGGATGGAGCGGGCAGCGGTTCTGCTGACCGAAACCGACGTGTCCGTGACGGAGGTGGCGTTCTCGCTGGGATATTCCAATCTCCACACGTTTTCGAGAGCATTCGCTAAGTATTATCGCATATCGCCTACTTCGTATCGGCTGCAGCATGCGCCGGTACCAATGTAGTCTAGTTGAGTAGGAAAGGGTATGCATAACAAGACTGTGACAGGGAGAAGCCCGCAAGACCTGTTGCAGTCTTTTTCGCTTGTATAGGCAGCAAGTGCCGTTAAATAGTGTCGTTTTATCCTTGGAATGGCTAAGATTTCCAGATCTTTTGCATGTAGGATAGAATTGATCAACCATCCTTGGTGGCTATCACATCCATTTTGATGAAGGGAGGAGTTAAAACGATCAGGGCTTACGGGGAGCACGGTATCTTTGTTCTTGCATCCTATTATTACATTTCAAGAAAGAGGTGTTATTCATGAAAAAGCTAAGTGTGTTCAGAAAGAAAATGACGACAATGCTTATGGCTGGCAGCTTGTTATGCGGATTGTTGGTACCGATTCAAGCGTCGGCTGCCGACGTTGCATTTAATGAGCCGCTGAACGGCAAGAACCCTAATCTGTTTTATACTTCCGACGGCTGGGCGAACGGCCCGGATTTCGGAGTGGGCTGGAAGGCGGCAAACCAGGAGTTCTCTAACGGAATTATGGCTTTACGGCTTGACAATGCGGGATGTCCTGCGAGCTGCTCGGGCAAATCCTATGCTTCCGGTGAATATGCGACACATCTGAAGTACGGCTACGGCCGGGTTGAAGCGCGGATCAAAGCGGCTAAGGGAACGGGCTTGGTGACGAGCCTCTTTACGTATTCCGGTCAAGCCACAGGCACGTCCAATGACGAAATCGATATTGAAATTCTGGGGAAGGACACTACGAAGATGGAAACGAATTATTTTACGAATGGCGTAGGCCAGCACAGCACCGTCATTGATTTGGGGTTTGACGCCTCACTTGATTTTCATAACTATGCGTTCGAATGGTCACCATCATCCATCAAGTGGTACGTAGACGGCCAACTGGTCCATACGGAGAATGGCTCCCGCGGGGCGCTCCCGACGAGTCCGGGCCATATCATGGTTAATCTGTGGTCAGGGTCAGGACCGGCTGAGATATGGACCGGAACATTCAATTACCCGGGTTCGCCGATACGCGCGTACTATGACTGGATCAAATTCACGCCGGCCAACTAGTTTATCGGGAATTCAGCCGATGATTTTATCAGGTATGTTGGAGTTTCTTTGATGAGCATCCGCTCAGTGTTCTGGAATCATCGCACCAACAACAAGCTGCCCCAGGTCAGAAATGACATTTGGGGCAGCTTTTTATTTACAACTATGGAATATAGATGATAGAGTTTTTTACAACAAATGTATGGATGCAACGCTTACAAAAAAATATCGGTTATGGAGGGATTTATCATGCCATCGATCATGCGGGAAGAAGCGATACCGAAGGAAAAAGTAATATTAGCCAAGAATTATCCGATTTTTGTCGCCGATACGATTGGCGTGACCAGCCCCTATCAGAAGCTTCATTGGCACAACGTGCTGGAGATAAATTACATTAAATCCGGTATGGGTTACTACATCATCAACGGGCAAAAATTTGAATTCCAGCAAGGGGATGTGCTTCTCATCAACTCGAATGATCTTCACTGCGCTTACGAGACGAAGGATCTGGTCATGACTGTCATTTCATTTGATTCGACTTGGTTTATCCATAACCTCCGGTTCGATCCGGAACTGTTCAGCCCGTTCCGCGAGATGGGCAAACATTACATGAACCTGATCCCCCGCGACCATCCGGCCATGGGGAAGCTGCGTTCGCTGCTGTTTGAGCTGCAGGAGGAGCATGTGGGGGAACAGCGGTCTTACGCTACGGTCGTGTACTCGCTTCTGCTCCAATTCCTGGCCACCGTAAACCGGCAGTGCCGGATCGAAGGGGAGGGCGGAAGCGAACCCAGCATCAGCGAACGGCAGCTGGAGAAAATGCGTCAAGTCATCATGGTGATGGAGCAAAATTTCGCTCACCCCTGGACGCTGGAGGAGTTGGCTTCCCTGGTCTATCTCAGTCCTTCCAGGTTCAGCGAAATATTCAAGCGCGCGGTCGGCATGCCGCCCCTCTTGTACCTGATCCACATTCGCCTGGAGCAGGCGGTCACAATGCTGGAAGGAGGCCATATGAAAGTGATGGACGTCGCCCTGGAATGCGGCTTCCGCACGCTGACCAATTTTAATCGTCTGTTCAAAAAGCACATCGGCATGACGCCGAAGGCTTCACAAAAGCAACATTCCTAAAAACCAGTGAAATAGTGCTGGTTTTTGCTTGTTTTAGCAGAGAAATGAGCCTGGTCAGGCGATACAATAAAGTGGCAAGCATCTCAAGAATGTGTCAATAAACCTAACACAAAATAAAAAGGGGGAGATGCCAATGCCGCAAATCGGGATCGACAGCAGGGCGGAGACACCTGTGAAGAAAGGGCGCTTGCGCCGCTTTCTGAAGCAATGGGATATACAGCTGATGGTGCTTCCGGCCATGATGTTCATTCTGGTCTTCAGCTACATTCCCATGTACGGAGTGCTCATGGCATTCCAGGACTACAGTTTGTTCAAGGGGTTTCTGAACAGTCCCTGGGTCGGCTTCAAGCATTTTGAAATGTTCTTTGAAGCGCCGGAGTTCTGGACCATTATGCGGAACACCCTGGTCATCAGCCTGCTGAAGCTGTGTATCGGGTTCCCGGCACCCATCCTGCTTGCGTTGATGCTTAATGAAGTAGGGAGGCGTTCCTTCAAACGGATCGTCCAGACGATCAGTTATCTGCCCCATTTTTTGTCATGGGTCATCGTCTCCGGTTTTGCGATATCGATTCTATCGACGGATAACGGCAGTCTGAACATTCTGCTGCAGAAGCTGAGCCTGATCGATGAACCGATCAATTTTCTGTCGGAGCCGAAGTACTTCTGGAGCATCCTGACGGTAACGAATGTGTGGAAGGAGATCGGCTTCTCCTCCATTGTGTACTTGGCGGCCATCGCGGGCATCAATCCCCAGTTGTATGAAGCGGCTTCGATTGACGGCGCGAGCCGTCTGAAACAGATTATCTCCATCACCATTCCATCCATCATGCCGATCATCGTCGTGTTCTCGATTTTGGCGATCGGCAACTTCCTGAATGCCGGTTTTGAGGACATTTTGCTTCTGGCGGGCAATCCGGTATTGCGGGATGTCAGCGACGTGCTGGACACGTACGTCTACCGGATTGGCATTCAGAACAGCCGATTCTCCTACGCAACGGCGGCAGGTCTATTCAAGGCGATCATCAGCGTATTGTTGTTGGCCGGAGCCAACTACTGGGCCCGACGGTCGGGGAACAGCCTATGGTAGGGCAGAAAGGGGGGAGATGCATATGAGGCTGTCAAACGGAGATCGGGTATTCGTTGGGTTCATCTACGGCTCTTTGGCATTGCTGGCATTTATCGCGCTGTACCCATTCTGGAACGCTGCCGTCATCTCGTTTAACTCGGGGACCGACACGATGCAGGGCGGCATTACGTTCTGGCCGCGCGAATTCACGCTGGAGAATTACCGCGTAGTGTTCAAGGACGAACGCCTCATTGACGGGTTCGTCATCTCGGTGCTCCGTACGGTGACCGGTACTTTTCTCTCCATTGTAGCAACCGCCATATTCGCTTATGGCATATCCAAACGCGAGTTGATGGGCCGGAATTTTTATATGATCACCTGCATCGTGACGATGTACTTCAGCGGCGGACTCATTCCGAATTATTTGCTTATTCGGGAGCTGGGCCTGATGAATTCGTTCTGGGTTATGGTCGTACCAGGCATCATCAGCGTGTGGAATATGATTATATTCCGGACGTTCTTTAAGGGCATTCCGCCCGGCCTTGAGGAGTCGGCCCATATCGACGGTTCCTCGAACTGGGGCGTATTCTTCCGAATCGTGCTTCCGCTATCGGGACCGGTCATTGCGACGCTGTCGTTGTTCACGGCCGTGTATCATTGGAATGATTGGTTTGCGCCAAGCATTTACATATCCAACACGGATCTGCTGCCGATACAGACGAAGCTTCAGCAGATCCTCAATGCCAATATCATGATGGAACAGATGCAGAACATGGATGCCGCGGCGCAGGGCCGGATGAGCGCGATGAAGGCCGTTACGACCAAGTCCTTGTCCATGGCGACCATGATGGTGGCAACCGTCCCGATCCTGTGCGTATACCCGTTCGTTCAGAAGTATTTTGTGAAGGGCGTATTAATCGGTTCTTTGAAGGAGTAATTCACCAGCCATCTTGCCAAGGGTTTGAAGCGGCAGCTTTGACCATAGATGAATCATGAAGGGAGCACTTGGAATGAAAAAAAGGGGAAAAAGGCTTCTATCCGCATGGTCAGTCACGCTTGTCATCATTATGGCTTTAACGGGATGTTCGGGTTCGGGAGGGAATGCCGCAAGCCCGGAGAAGGAAGGCCCAAGCTCGCAAAACAATGAGAAACCAGCCGGAGAGGATACCTTTGTGCTGGGAGAGAAGCCGCTGGAATTCTCGTTCTATGGCCACTATGACTGGTATACGATGCCGGATTGGGGCGCGGATCTTGCAACCAAGTGGATCCAGGAGAACAAGAAGGTCAACGTGGTTCCGGTCAGCTCCGGCGGCGTTGCCAAGAACAAGCTCAGTACGATGATCGTGTCGGGGGAGCTGCCGGATGTCATATGGATGGAACGGGGCGCGGAGGTCGAGAAGCTGCGTGCCGAGGGCATGCTGGTGCCGTTCGACGATTATCTGGATAAATACCCGAATCTGAAAAAATGGGCCGGGGAGTCCACACTTGATTTGCTTCGCTCGCCGGACGGAAAGCTTTATCAATTCCCGAACTGGTATACAACGCAGCCGAACGGCAATGCCGGCTATCTCGTCAATAAAAAGATATACGAGGAGCTTGGATCGCCAAAACTGGAAACGCCGGATGATCTGTACGCCTATTTGAAGCAAGTGAAGGCAAAGTATCCGGATGTCGTTCCTCTTGAGGTTGGCCAATCGGCAGCGGGCGTGGACATCATGGTATCTGCTTTTGCCGAGAACCGCCCGTATACGTTCAACAGTATGATCGCTGTACCTCAGGGGGATCAACTCGTGTCGCTGTTTACGGATCCCGTTTATCGCGAGCTGCTTCAATACATGAGCCGATTGTACCGCGAGAAACTCATTACGCAGGATGCCTTCACGCAGAAGCTGGAGCAAGTCGAGCAGAAGATTCTGAGCGGCAACGTAGCGGTTTATGTAGCCTCCAGCCCGACCGAGTTCGGTTCCAAGGGCAACAATTTGCTGAAGGCGCAGGACCCGGATGCCGGTTACATCATGATATGGCCGGTACACAAGGAAGGATTGGATCGCGACAAGATTTTCCCGGGCGATTACAAGCAGCTAGGCTGGAATGTCAGCGTCATCACGCAAGCGGCGAAAGATCCGGAAGCTATCTTTGCATTCCTGGATTGGTTCACCGGTCCCGAGGGCCAGCGGACGATCATGTGGGGACCTGAAGGCTTGTACTGGGACGGGACGGACGAAGAGGACATGCCGCTGTTCACCGATAAATTCACCAGCGATGCGAAGGGGCGCGATGAGTTGATGAACGCCACGGTGAACTTCCAGTGGAACGGCAACACGGTGTATGTCGACAATTCCAAGATGAAATTCGAATCCACGCTGCCGCCGGAGAAGCGGAACTTTGAAACGTATTGGCAATCGGAGATTACCTGGAAGACGCAGATGAACACGACGGAGTACGTCAACCTCGATCCGGCAGGCGATTCCGAGGAGGGCATAATTGCGCAGCGCGTGTTCGAAATTTATGAGCAGGCCAGAGCCAAGGCGATCAGCTCGGCCTCCTCGGATCAGGAAGTGCTCTCGCTTCTGGATAAGGCAGAGGCAGATGCGCAAAAAGCGGGTTACGACAAGCTATTACAGTACAAAACAGCAAAATGGCAGGAGAATAAGCAGAAGATGAAAGCATCGAAATAAACGTCGCGGCGAAGCCGTCCATTCCTTCAGGGGCTAGCGGAATATGCGCTGGCATTCGCTGGGCAGGACGGCTTTATGAGCCGGGCATCATAGGAGAGATCATACTTGAATTACTACTTGGGAGTCGACGGCGGAGGAAGCAAGACGCTGGCAGTCGTGGCGGACGGGACAGGACGAATCGCTGGAAAGGGAATGGGCGGCTGCGGCAACCATCAGCTTGGCGCAGCGCGTGCGGAAGCAAGCATCAGGCAGGCCGTTGAAGAGGCGCTTGGGCAGGCGGGACTCGGGCGAGAAGACATCGCCTGCGCGTCGTTCGGGCTGGCGGGAGCCGACCGCGAGGCGGATTTCCGCATTTTGCGGCCCATGATCGGCGCCATGGGCTTCAAGAAACACCATATCGCCTGCGATACCGTCATTGCCATGAGAGCCGGCACAAGACAGAGGGACGGCGTTGTCCTTATATGCGGAAGCGGGACGAACGGTTATGGCGTCAATTCGGCAGGCGAGGAGATTCAGATCGGAGGATTCGGTTATGCGTTCGGCGATTTCGGCGGAGGCGCTGACCTGGCCGTTGAGGTGTTTCGGACGGTCGTTCGTTCCTGGGAGGGCCGCGAGAAGCCGACTTCATTGACGCCGCTCACGCTGGATGCGCTTAGGTTCGGCAGCGTGGAAGAGATGTTTCATCGATTTTTGGACGAGGGCAGAAGGGCGCCGCATACACTGGCGAGACTGCTGTTTCAAGCCGCACCCGCCGATGAAGCTGCAAGAGAGATATTGGAAAGGCAAGGCATGGAGCTGGGGAAGGTCGCCAGCGCGGTGATTCGTAAGCTCGGCATGGGAAATGACGCCTTCGATGTCGTGCTGGCCGGTAGCGTCCTGACCCGGGGAGAAAGGGATTATGTCGTTCCGTATATCGAGTCTCAGGTTCTTGCGGCAGCCCCGAATAGCCGGGTGCGTATATTGGCCCTTGAGCCCGCAGCGGGTGCCGTCCTGCTCGCAATGGATGAGAACGGCGTGGTTCCTGGCACGGCCGTGTATGAACAATTGCAGCATGAGCTTGCCGTGAAGGAGAGGAATGTGGAATGGGCACTGGATTGAAGGTTGCTGTTATCGGGGGCGGATCCTCGTATACCCCCGAGCTGATTGAAGGTTTCATCCGTCATTATGAGTCGTTTCCGGTGACGGACATCGTCCTCGTGGATATCCCGGAAGGCCGCCGTAAGCTCGAAATTGTAGGCGGTCTGGCCCAGCGGATGATTGAGCAAAGCGGATTGCCGATTCGCATTACGTTGACCTTGGACCGCCAGGAAGCACTGAGGAATGCCCATTATGTATCGACTCAGATGCGAGTCGGACTGCTGGAGGCCAGAGGCTGGGACGAAACGATCCCCCTGAAATACGGGATGCTCGGACAGGAAACGACAGGAGCAGGCGGCATGATGAAGGCTCTGCGGACGATACCTGTGCTATTGGATATATGCAAGGACATGGAGGCATTATGTCCGGATGCCTGGCTGCTGAATTTCACCAATCCTGCCGGGATGGTAACGGAAGCCGTCATGAAGCACTCCGGCATCCGCTCCATCGGCTTGTGCAACTCCCCCATCGCCGCTTACAAGTGGTTGTCCGGGCTTTACGAGGTGCCGGTCGAGCGAATCTACTGCGAGTTTGCCGGATTGAATCATCTGCACTGGATCAGCCGGATCGTGGTCGATGGAGTGTCGAAGCTGGAAGAGCTGCTGGCAACGGGAGGGAGCTACTCAGCTCGCAACGTGCCGCAGCTTGCCTGGAACGATACGCTGATTCGGGCGATGGGCGCGATTCCGTCCTATTATTTGAAATATTATTATCTCCACCGCGAGATGCTGGAGGAGCAGCAGGCTGCCGCGGCCAGAGGAGAGACAAGAGCCGAGACGGTCCAGCGTCTTGAGGACGAGCTGTTTGAGATTTACAAGCGGCCGGAACTTGCGGAAAAGCCGCAGCAGCTTGAGCAGCGCGGCGGCGCTTATTACTCCGAGGCGGCTGTCAATCTGATGAAGGCCATTCATACGGATAGCGGGGAGATTCAAACATTGAACGTAATGAACGGTGACACGCTGGACTTCCTGCCGGCCGATGCCAGTATCGAGGTGAACTGCGTCGTGACGAAGAATGGCGCGGTGCCGGTACCTGTCGAGCGAGTGCCGGTTGCGGCGATCGGCCTGATCCAAGCCGTGAAGACCTACGAGAGCCTGGCCATCGAGGCGGCGGTCACGGGAAGCAGGGAGAAGGCGCTGCTAGCGCTCAGCGCGCATCCGCTCATCGATTCCGTTGGTGCCGCGGAAGCGATGCTGGATGAGATGCTGGAGCGGAACCGTTCGTTTTTGCCGCGATTTTTCCAAAAGGACAAGGGCTAGGAAGCCAAATGAAGCCGACAAATTATTGTAACGCATATCATTTTTCAAGCGTCCATGCAGCCTGCCGTGATTTTGTTCCATCTGGGAAACGTCATATATGCTAGAATGGGATTAAGTTAATTTCAGGAGGCGTTCGAGATGAAAACAACAATCGTTCACGGGCAAACTTATATGGGGATTAGCGCATAATTGCCCTTAAACTGCGTGCTTCCCCGCCTATGAAAAGGGGAACAACGATTTGAAAACATGGATCTTACAGCAGTACGATTACCACGTATGGGCAAACCGGAAGGTTTGCGAATATTTGCAGGGGCTTTCGGAAGAGGCATACCGCAAGGAGATTGTCAGCGTCTTTCCATCCATTTATGACACGATGGTGCACATCTATGTCATTGATTCCGGCTGGCTGTCGTTCTTTAACGCGGGCGGAGTCACGGAAATGTCGCCTGCGTACTTGGAGAGTCTGAAGGATTCGATTGCTCGGTTGGTTGCGGAAACGGAAGGCAAGCGCATCGAAGAACTGGGCCAGCTAATGGACGATCTGGCGGCGCGCTTCCGGTTGTTTATCGAACAGCACGAGAATCTGGACGCCATCTATCCGTCCGGAGATTTTAGAGCCAGCTGCCTGGATTATATCCAGCATATAATTAATCACGGGACCTATCATCGGGGGAACGTAACAGCCATGCTCCGGCAAATCGGACATCCCGGCACGCCTACCGACTATGGCTATTATTTGTATACGTTAAGCCATTAAGCGTTCATGATTCAAAATGGAAAAGAGCCCGGAACATCGCGTTCCGGGCTCTTCTTTATGGGTCCGAATCACGCCTAGTCGGTTGTTGCGTTTCGGATCACGGACACGCTCGATTCCCTGACGATAAGCCGCGGCTCGAATTGCACGCGCTCGTATTGGCCGGTCTTTTGCTCGCGAAGCCGCTTCAGCAGCAATTCCGTCGCAAGCCGGGCTACTTCATCGCCCATGATGGACACCGAACTGATCTGCGGCGTCGTGACGGTGGTCCATGCATTGTTATCGATGCCGACGACCGCCACATCGTCGGGAACCCGAACCTTCAGTTCCTTAAAACGGTTGACGATGCCGATGGCAACCATATCGTTAACCGCGTAGATGGCGTCCGGCATATGCCTCAGGCCATAGAAATAGTCCGCCGCGCGAACCCCTGTCTCAAACGAGAAGTCCTCCCCGAAATAGACAAGGGACGGATCGACTTTCTGCAGCGACTGTTCATAAGCCCAATAGCGCTCTTCGATTTTATCCTTTGGCGCACCGGCATAGGCGATTCGGCTTCGCCCGATTTTCAGCAGATGCTCCATGACAAGCCTGCCCTCCTGGCGTGCGAGGCCGACGATATCGGCTCTATACTCTTCACCCAGTTGTTTTCCGTAATTAATGATGGAGACGGGGAGGCTCGATTTGTTAATGAGGTCGCCAAGCGTTTTGGGATAGGCCAGCGGCATGATAATCAGGCCGTCCACGTGCAGCTTTTTGATATCCCTCACGATTTCCAGCTCGTTCCGTGCGTTCCCGGCCGTATTGATCTGAACGACCCGATAGCCGTGCTGTTTGGCGGTCTGTTCGACCGACCAGGCGATTTCCGGGATGATCGCATTCCGGATGTCGGGCACCGCGAGAGCGATTTGATTCGTCTGGCGGACCTTCAGGCTTTGAGCGGAGGTATCCGGACTGAAGCCGATTTCCTCGATCACCTGCATGATCCGCGCTTTCGTTTTCGGGCTGATGCCCTTGCTGTCGTTGATGGCTCGGGACACGGTTGCGATACCGACGCCCGCTTGTTTGGCGACATCTTCGATCGTTACTTTTTTGGGGTTCACCATATTCGATAAATTCCTCTCTATATCGGAAACGTTTCCTGTGTATGTGCGAATATAAGATGGGATTGGAGCCATTAACTATATTATAACATTAAGCTCGTCTCTCCATCACGGGATTCGCAGGGGAACAACTGGATCAAGCAAGCGATGCTGCATCAATCGCTGCATTTCCATGGCAATGGCAGGGGAACGGCAGTCTGTAGTTGTCCATGACATTTCATACATTTTCGTGGAACGGGTTTGACAGATTGTCAAAACTGTGACATATTTGATTTCGGAAACGTTTCCTATTTCATTTTTATTTTTTCGAACCTATAAGGAGATGAAGACGATGCAAGCATTGCGCTGGCATGGAGTAAAGGACCTGCGTTTGGAGACGATCGCGGAGCCGCAAGCTACGAACGGAAAAGTGAAAATCAAGGTCGAGTGGTGCGGGATTTGTGGCAGTGATCTGCATGAATACGTGGCCGGGCCTATATTTATACCTGAGAATACGCCTCACGCCCTTACCGGAGAACAGGCTCCGGTGGTTATGGGACATGAGTTTTCCGGCCAGGTTGTAGAGGTTGGCGAAGGCGTTACGAAATTCAAGGCTGGCGACCGCGTGGTTGTAGAGCCTGTCTTTGCATGCGGATCATGCGAAGCTTGCAGACAAGGGAAATACAATCTGTGCGACAAAATGGGCTTTCTCGGGCTCGCCGGCGGCGGTGGCGGTTTCTCCGAATATGTCGCCGCGGATGAGCACATGGTTCATAAAATCCCGGACAGCGTTTCTTATGAACAGGGAGCTCTGGTGGAACCTTCGGCAGTCGCGCTGTACGCCGTGCGCCAAAGCCAGTTAAAGGCTGGGGATCGGGCGGTCGTATTCGGTGCCGGGCCGATCGGCCTGCTTGTCATCGAAGCATTGAAGGCGGCGGGAGCATCCGAGATTTACGCCGTGGAGCTGTCCCCGGAACGCAAGCAGAAAGCCGAGGAATTGGGGGCTATCGTCATTGATCCGAAGGCCTGCGATGTGGTAGAAGAGCTTCATCGCCGTACAGGTGCCGGAGTCGATGTGGCATTCGAGGTGACCGGGGTTCCGCCGGTTCTTACCCAAGCGATCAACTCGACGAAGATCGGCGGACAGATTATGATTGTCAGCATCTTCGAAACCTCCGCTCCGATCGTGCCGAATGACATCGTGATGAAGGAACGTAACATTACCGGAATCATCGGCTACCGCGACGTATTCCCGGCTGTGATCAGCCTGATGGAAAAAGGCTTCTTCCCGGCGGATAAGCTGGTCACCCAGCGGATCAAACTGGATGAGGTTATCGACCAGGGCTTTGAGGCTCTGCTCAAAGAGAAAAACCAGGTGAAGATCCTGGTAAGCGCTCACTAATATCGCAGCTGCATGGCTTATGAAAGACCGCGTAACGCGGTCTTTTTTTCTTTGGATGTTTATGCTAATAAGATATCAAACTAGTCAATTGCATTCCATGGATTCCATGAGATTACATATATAACCAAATCTGATATACTCATAGAGTATTTTATCCAGGTATAGACAAATAAATCGAGTGGAGGGATTGGATGAATCAGAAGAGTTTGTTATCGGTTCGCAATATCCACAAGACCTATGATGGAGACGGATTTAAAGTTCAAGCGCTAAAGAATGTTTCGTTTGGGCTGGCGGAGGGCGAATTGGTGGCGATTATGGGAACCAGCGGCTCCGGAAAAAGCACCCTGCTTAACATTATCAGCTCCTTGGACACCCCGAGCTCAGGCAGCATCGAGTTAAAGGGAGAGGTCATGGACCATATCTTCGCGGAACCTCATGCAACCCGCTACCGACGAGAAAATATCGGTTTTGTATTTCAATCTTTTCATTTATTGAATGATTTAAGCGTAGAAGAGAACATGGCGATTCCCTTGATCTTGCAAGGGGCATCGGAGGCGGAGATTCAGCACAAAGTCCAGGACATGCTCACTCTGCTTGGACTTGCGAGCTGGAGGAAGAAGCGGCCAGTTCAGCTGTCCGGGGGACAGCAGCAGCGGGTAGCCATCGGCCGGGCGCTGATTACGAATCCGCCGCTGCTGCTGGCAGACGAGCCTACCGGCAATCTGGATTACAATACCTCAAAGGAAATTCTTGAAGCTTTGGTGGAGATGAGAAGCGCCTTCAATCAAAGCATGATTATAGTAACGCATGATCCGAATGTAGCGGTTTATGCCGATCGGGTGTTATTTTTCCATGACGGTCAAATCGTGGATCAGTATGAGAGCAGCGGAGAGCGAAAGATGGATCCGATATTGAACATATTCAAGAAGATGATGGAGTTATCCGCATGATTCATTCTCTACGAGGCATGGCCCTTCGTATACTGGCCCGTAACAAGTCGATTCTGTCCTTTTCCGTGATTAGCATAAGTTTGGCCGTGTTTCTGATGATCACGATGTCTTCATTCATGGCGAATGCCAACCGTTCCATAGACCACGAAGTGAAGTTGCAGTATGGCGATGTCGATATGGTGGTGGGATACACTAACGAAGTGGATCATGAGACATCAAATCAACGCATTATGGATTTAATGCAGTCCACAGGCGGGGTACGACAGGCATCTCCGGTCATGCTGTCCCAGATGTTCGTTAATGATTTTGCTGCACCTGTAGCCGTTGCCGGTATTGAGGATGATGCGTTGTCGATGAGCCGATATCATTTCACAGCATATCCGGGACGCGAGGAGTTGATTCTGAACGAGTCGCTTGCAGAGGAGTTACAGCTGCGGGTGGGCAGTCGGATGAAGGTTGAAGGGAAAGCGTACACAGTCACGGAGATCATTGGCGATCCGGTTGCCGCTGCAGGTACCACATCGGATCTGCTGCTTATGAACCGGGAGGAAGTCAGGCAGATTAAGGCTGCAGGAGCCCAGCATGATGCGGTGTCAAGTTATGTGATGGTGCAGGCGGCGGATGATACCGACCTGCTGGTTCTGAGTGAGCAATTACAAGAGCTGGAGCCCGGGCTAACGATCGAAATTGCCGCGCAGAATTCAACGTTGAAGGCGGGCTTGTCTATCTTGGGCAATTACATCCTGGTCATCTCGGTCCTGATTGTTATGGTCATCTCCCTGTTGATCGTGTCCAATTTCGAAGGCATGCTGCATAAATACCGCTTCCAATTCGCCGTTCTCAGGTCTATGGGCGCGCAAACCGAACAGTTGTTTAAGATGGTGTTCATCCAATGCACGGTTACGAATGGGCTCGGTGTTCTGAGCGGCTTGCTGGTATCCCTACTAGGTTACACTTACATTATCCCATGGATATCCGGACTGTTTCTGGTTCCGCTGACGGATAGCCGTTTTGATGTTGGAGTTGCGACGATGGTAGCGGTGGCAAGCTTTATCATCCTGGAGTTATTTATGTTGATTCCTGCTTACAGAAGCACCAAGATACTGCCGCTTAAGATGCTGGAGATGAACCAGAATACCGATTTTAAAGGGCGGAAGGGACGAAAAACATTAGGGAAAGTGCTGATGGCGGCCTGCCTGTTTTTCATCCTCTTTGGGATCGCATTCTCGGGTACGCCTTCAGCTAACGCGGAGTTAAGCTTTTTAATGGGATTTCTATTGTTCGTATGGTCCGTGTTTACGATGGTTCCCGTATACCTTCCCGGTGTGTTGGCTAAGGTGTCGCCTGTGTTGAAGCTGCTAGGGGGGCGAGTTTCTTATGTTGCTGTCAAAAATCTTGTGCCGCAGGTCAAGAAAAACACCTTCGTTATTCTGACGATCAGCCTTGCCATGATGATTGCCGTCATCGGCTCGTCTCTTCTGAATACGATACAGCATAACGAACGGAATTATATTAAGACGCAGTATGCCGCGGATATTCAGGTAGTCGACCGGCTGGAGAACTCGTCATCGATTGACCCAGAACAATTAAAGCAGCGGATTTCGGAATTGGAGGGGATACAGGAAGTCAGCACTGTCAGCAGATTAAGCCCTGCCAAACAGGGACAAGACGATAGGGTTATCGACTATGCGTTGGCTGATTTGGACGCGTTGGCGGCTCAGCGGCTGCTGCCGAAAATTTCGGAGGTAGGGAATGCCGTTATCGTATCCAACCATTACGCTGACGAACATGCGCTAAGCATCGGCGACACGATTGCTTTGTCGGTATACCAAGAAGAGGATCCGGAGAACTTCAAAAATGCCGGAACATTGACGGTAGCGGCCATTACGGAGCCATTCCAACAGGCGGATATGTACATCGACTGGTCGAATAGCGCCTTCCATACGAAGTTTACGGTATTCGGAACCGCTTATGTAACGCCGGAGAATGAGCATGCGGCCTTGAAGCAGCTGCAAGGTATCAAGGGGCAGTTTCCAACGGTCAATATCAGCAGTTACGCCCAAGCTTTGGAGAATTCAAGCAATATGTACACGCGGGTATGGTCCTTTTTCCTAAGTGCTATCATTGTGATTATGCTAAGTGTTACCATCGGCGTATTTAATTCCCTGATTAACAACATCTATAGTAAGCGTAAAGAATTTGCGGTATTACGGGCCATTTCCGTGGACAAAAAGGGTCTTGTTCAGATCATTCTATCGCAGGTGCTGCTGTACCTATGTATCGGCATGATTGTGGGGATTTCGCTCGGGATCGTTCTGCTGTATGCATTTAGGCTGATTGACCCGGCACCTGTCCATATTCATGCAACATTCGTAATTGCGATCATGGGAATCATGCTGACTCTGGCGTTAGCCGTATTCATTCCATATGCCAGGAGCCTTGCGAACAAAAAGGTTGCGTCCGAGCTGAATCATAGCCACGTATAGCGGTTGTACCAGCAATTGGCTGGGAGTAGGTCACACAGGCAATTTAATATTCAAGCTCTGACGCATGATACAAAAGAACGGCGATTTCCTCCTGCATGGACAGGAAGGCGATCGCCGTCTTTTTTGTTAAACCATTTCAATTTAATCCTTGATCAGCAAATAGATAAAGTAAGGCGCCCCGAGACAGGAAACGACCAAGCCGACCGGGATTTCGGAAGGGGCCATCAGGTTCTTGCCGATCATATCGGCCACAAGCAGCACCAGTGAGCCGAGAAGCGCGGAGACAGGCAGCATTCCCTGATGACGGGGCCCCACCAGCTTGCGTGCCAAATGCGGCGCTACGAGTCCGAGGAATGCGATGCCGCCGCCAACGGCGACGCAGGCGCCCGCCAGGGCAACGGAGATGAACAGCAGCGTTCTTCGCTCGCGCTCGACCGTAACCCCAAGCCCCGCTGCCGTGTGGTCTCCGAGGTTAAGCACATTCAAATTTTGCGATTTATATACGGCCCAAGGAACCAGGAACAGGATCCACGGAAGGATCGCAACGACATACTCCCAGCTTGCCCCCCAGATGCTGCCGGACAGCCAGATGGTGGCCTGCATGAAATTGTTAGGGTCCATCATCAGCTGGAATACGATAATCAGCGCCCCGAAGGCCGCGTTGATGCCGATCCCCACAAGCACCAGCCGGATCGGCGTGACGCCTTGCTTCCAGGCCAGCGAATAGATGAGGAAGGCGGCAAGAAATGCACCGACTAGCGCGGCAAAAGGCATGATATAGACGGACCATATGCCGGAACTGAACGAGCTTCCTTGAAAATAAAAAATATACAGTACGACGGCCAATCCTGCCCCGGAGTTGATGCCCAGAATGCCCGGGTCTGCCAGCGCGTTTCGCGAAACGCTTTGCAGTATGGCGCCGGAGACGGCGATTCCCGCACCGATCAGGATGGCAATGACCATGCGGGGCAGGCGAAAGTGCATCAGGACGGTATAATTCTGTTCGGAACCTGTCCCGTTGAACGCTTTGACCACTTCGGCCAGCGGGATTTTCATCGTTCCCATATTCAGGCTGACCAGGAATA
Source organism: Paenibacillus sp. Y412MC10 (assembly GCF_000024685.1). Lineage (NCBI taxonomy): Bacteria > Bacillati > Bacillota > Bacilli > Caryophanales > Paenibacillaceae > Paenibacillus > Paenibacillus sp. Y412MC10. Next base: position 5,672,404 of record NC_013406.1, on the reverse strand, counting down.
CGGCAATGATAGCCAGCAGCAGAATCAAGGAGACGGAGATGATTTTTCTCGTTGTATTCATCGTTACAGCCCTCTCCCTTCGCGCCGTGCAAGATAGAGGAAGAAGGGAACGCCGATCATCGCCGTAATTGCGCCGACCGGCGTCTCGAACGGAGGATTGATCATCCGCGCACCCACATCGGCAAACACCAGCAGAAGTGCTCCCATGACGGCGGAGCAAGGGATGATCAGCCGATAGTCGGGTCCGACGATGAAGCGGACGATATGCGGGATGACAAGCCCCACGAATCCGATCGTTCCGCCTACAGCCACCGCTGCGCCTGTCAGGAGCAGCACAACGAGCGTGCCCAGGAACTTGACGGTTCCCGTTTTTTGGCCAAGCCCGGTAGCGACTTCCTCGCCCAGGCTCATGACGGTAATGGATCTGCTGAGCGCCAGCGCAATCAACAGCCCGACGATGGCGACGGGGATCAGAAGTTTCACGTTCACCCATTGCACGCCCGACACGCCACCGGCATACCAGAAGCTGATATCCTTGGCAACGTTAAAGCGGATGGCAATGGCCGAGGATATCGAGCTCAGCAGCGCGGTAACGGCTGACCCGGCCAAGGCCAGCTTGACAGGCGTCAATCCCCGTTTGGATAACGAGCCGATCAGCAGCACAAGCCCAGCCCCCAGGCCGGCGCCTGCAAAAGATAACAGCATGAGCGCAGTAATGGATGGCGACTCCATAAAGGCAAACCCGATCGACATCATGAAGGAGGCACCGGCGGTGACGCCCATAATGGAAGGGGAGGCGAGCGCATTCCTTGTCATGCCCTGCATGATGGCCCCCGATACGGCCAAGGAACCGCCGATTAGCGCAGCCGCCAAGGCTCTTGGCATTCGAAGTCTCTGGATAATCTGGTGCGGGGTGGAATCGGCATCGAAGCGGACAAACGCCTCCCATATGGTGGACAGTTTAATGTTCGACGCGCCATAGATAATCGAAGATGCCATCGCGGCAGCCAGCAGACCAAGCCCCAGGAGAATGACGGCCGCCGCTGTTTTGGGACGGTAAATGGATTTTGCGGTTGTTTTGTGATTGGGATGATTTGCCTGCATGTTCACCTAAACCTTTATGTTGATAAAAATATTGAAATAACGTATTGTAAATGAGAATGAATTTCATTATCATGGTTAGTGTTATTATATCACTTCATGCGTAGAATGCTAGTGATTGCGCCAAAAAAATATACATAGGGGGAAACGAAAGATGAGTCTTTTCAAGAAAAAAATATGGATTATCGCAGGACTGCTGGCGGCTTTAACGCTGCTTGCAGCTTGCGGTAACAGCAAGGACGCAGCCGGTAACGAGCCGACGGGGACGCCAACGCCAAGCGAGCAGAACGGCGGCACCGAAGCCAAGCCGGAGGAAGGAAGCACGGAAGCGAAGACGGAACGAACGTTGACGGACGCCATGGGCCATGAAGTGAAAATTCCGGCTGAGCCGAAACGGGTGATCGCTTCTTACTTGGAGGATAACCTGGTGGCATTGGGCATTACCCCGATCGCGCAGTGGTCGGTCAAGGGCGGAAGCGTCCAGGATTACCTGCAGGATGCGTTAAAAGACGTGCCGACCATTGAGCATGATCTTCCTTTTGAAGCGGTAGCAAGTTTTCAGCCGGACCTGTTGATCATGGACTCCGCTTCTCTGGTAGAAGGCAATAAATACAGCCAGTACAGCAAGATTGCTCCTACCTACGTCATCGGCAACGAAGTCAATAACGATTGGCGCGAAGAGTTGAAGAAAGTGGGCGAAATCTTTGGCATGGAGGAGGAAGCTCAAGCGGCGCTTGATCGTTACGAGCAGAAGGCCAAGGATGCCAGGGATCAAATCCAACAGGCGATCGGCGGTGAATCCGCTGCGGCTATATGGCTTGTCGGCGGCAAATTGTTCGTTGTCAGCGAGACGCTGTCCAGCGGCGCCGTTATGTACGGCGACTTGGGACTTACCGTACCGGGCGTGGTGAAGGAAATCTCGGCATCGGCTACCGGCAACTGGTCCTCCATTTCCCTGGAGAAATTGGCCGAGCTCGACGCGGATCATCTGTTCTTTATTAACAGCGACGGCGAAGGCGCCGAAGTGCTTCAGGATCCGCTCTGGGCGAATATTCCGGCCGTCAAGAACGGCAACATCTATGAATATGGAAAAGATACAAGCTGGCTCTATACCGGCACGATTGCCAACAGCCAGATCATTGATGACGTGCTGGAAAGTTTGGTGAAATAAACGCTGTCAGAGTGAACAAAGCAGCCGCCGCCCGATATTGTCGGGAGGCGGCTTTTTGGTATGGATATGGATATGGATATGGATATGGATATGGGCTAAGATAACATGCAAACCTTGAGCAGGAAAACACGGGCACTCACAGAACTAGTTAGCGAGGTGGGAATCATGATGCCGAAGTATATGCCGGACTTATCCAACATCCAGACCAAGCTGCACCGATACTGCATGCGAATCTCGGGGGATCCATGGGAAGCGGAGGATCTGCTGCAGGATGTCATGATGAAGGTGATACGGGCCGTTGAAACCGACCCTGGAAAACATCTGTCCAATGCCTATTTGTTTCGCATCGCAAGCAACGCGTGGAAGGACCGACTGAGGAAGGATAAGCCCGGGATGAGGGTTTCCGAGAATGTGTTAGGAGATAGGGCGGCCGAAGATGACGGCTTATCCACCAGGGAGCTTTTGGAGGTTTTAGCTGACCGGTTATCGCCACGTGCGATGGTGATTTTGCTGCTTATGGACGTATTGGATTTCACGGCCAGGGAGACGGCCGAATTTCTCTCCATGTCCGAAGGGACGGTTCAGGTGTCGCTCGGACGTGCGCGAGCCAGGCTGAAGAAGCTGCATCGCATACAGCAAACAGGCGATGAACCTAAGCCACAGGAGAGAGACCCAGCGGGTACAGCCGCAGCACTGGATATGGATGCGCTTGTGATAGCTTTTCGAAGAAGAGATCCCCAAGCGATTTGTACTTCGTACCTTCAACTGACCAAGCTGCGCATCAGAATAAGCAAATTGAGCCGGGTTGGCGGAGTCCTTGCATTTTATATGGAAGATCCGGATGGAAACGTGTGGAAACTTACGGAATAAAAATTTGGACCCTGTTTGGTTTTAGCTCGAAATATCGTTTCTTGTGTGTTGGAAGCTATATAAGCAAATCAAAGAGGAGGAAGATTTTTTGATAAAATCCCTATTGTACGGCGTTGGCATTTTCGTGCCGGTGAGTGATCTAAAGCGTTCGACGGCCTGGTATACGGAAATGCTCGGTTTTGAAGTGATTCACACGGATGAACCGAATGCGGTTGTCATGCGAATGAACGATGAGAAGGTATCCTTTTGCCTCGTGCGTTCCTATCAGGTGAAGCAGCCGGAATTTCCCAAGAATGATTATGGCGTGGGGCAATATTTCAACCTGCATACCACGAATGTGAGTGAAATCCATCAACGACTGGTTGCCAAGGGAGCCGACGTGACTGAAATTGAGGATTTTGGCGGGTTCAAAGGATTTTCCCTGACAGATCCGGACGGCAACCGCTGCGGGGTGACGGAGTAGCGACGGCGAGGAGCAGAATGGTTATAACCGACGAGCATTTTGTTCGTCCAGATGATCGAATAGGAAAAACACCCATCTCATTGCCTTGGCATGGATGGGTGTTTTTGCTGCGGTGATTATCGAATGGGCATCGACAGCCGTATCAATTCCATTATTCCTGATCCCGACAATGCTCTTCGGCCGCGGAGGTGAACTCCTCTTCGTTCTCGGAAGCCAGCTTGTCCCCGTATTGATCCAAACGTTCAGGGCTGCTGGAAGGGCCGTCGTTCTTAGGCTTGCTGTTTCTGCCAGTCATTTGCTGCACTCCTCCTTTCGTGGGATTCTCATCGATTGGGTGCGAAATGACCGCACTCCGTTTACGTTTATGTTGTTCCTGATTTGGGGCGGGATTATGCACGCAAGGCCTCATCTTATCGTTTCATGAAGTTATGATGAAAGGGGCGAAGCTTCTTGTTCGTTCCACCCGTGACATGATACCATTATAGAATTTAGAAGATTCATAGATTCAACGCGCAAAACGATATGGATACCACGGAGGTTACGATATGAAGCTAGTATCATGGAACGTCAACGGATTGCGGGCCTGCGTTACGAAAGGCTTTATGGATTATTTTAATGAGGCGGATGCCGATATATTTTGCGTGCAGGAAACGAAACTGCAAGCGGGACAGATCGAGCTCGATCTGGGTCCGGAATATCAGCAGTATTGGAACTATGCGGAGAAGAAGGGATACTCGGGAACGGCGGTATTTACGAGAATCGCCCCATTGTCCGTTCGCTATGGTCTGGAGGAAGACAGCGAGCCCGAGGGCAGAGTGATCACGCTGGAGTTTGAGGGCTTTTATCTCGTGAACGTATACACGCCGAACGCGAAACGCGACCTGAGCCGGCTGGATTATCGGCTGGAGTGGGAGGAACGGTTCCGCACTTACCTGCTTCAGCTCGACGAACGCAAACCTGTGATCGTATGCGGGGACTTGAATGTGGCGCACCAGGAAATCGACCTGAAAAATGCCAAATCCAATCATGGGAATTCCGGCTTCACGCTGGAGGAGCGCGGCAAAATGACCGATCTGCTGGCAGCGGGCTTTATCGATTCCTTCCGCCACTTCTACCCCGACCGTACGGACGTATACAGCTGGTGGTCCTATATGGCCAAGGTGAGGGAGCGGAATATCGGCTGGCGCATCGATTATTTCCTGACGTCTGCCCGTTTAGCCGAGAAGCTGAAGGATGCCGAGATCGACTGCCATGTGCTCGGAAGCGATCATTGCCCTGTGAGTTTGACGCTTGAGTAATTCATTAACATAAATACGGATCTTGTTAAAAAAGCCAACCGGCGAACGGGGAGACTGGTATAATGCCACGACCCTGTTTGCCGGTTGGCTTTTCATTCGGCGAACCTAAGCCCCTTATCCAATCTGATGCTTCAGTTTGTCCAGAAAGATCGATGCCGGCTTCGACAGGTGGTGGGTTCCGGGCTGTACCCACCCGAAGGAGGAAGCGGCGAGGCCGGGGGGCATCTCCAGCTCCAGCGTCACGATGTTTCCCGAAGGAACGGAAGCGAAGCTGGCGAAGGACAAGTCGACTCCTACCGTAACCGCCACATTCTCTTCGACGAGCTTCTGTATGACCCTCGTCTGGTTGGTGGAGAATAGCACATCCATGTCCCCGTACTGCTCCTGGAATACATCCATCAGCTTGAACAGATTGTCATCCTTATACAATACCAAGGGATATTCTCGGAGCTCTTCGGGCGTGATCGATTGCCGCATGGCGAGAGGGGATTGGCGGCTGACCCCCACTACGAATTTGCTCTCGAGGAGCTTCCCGAAATGCAGGCCGCGATGCTGATGAATGATGGATTCATCAACGAAGATCAGACCGATATCCGCGTGATTCTGCTTAATATCCTCAATAATATCGAGCGTCGCTTTCTCCGTGATGTCGAGTTTGATTTGCGGAAAGTCTTTTTTGAACCGGATAATGGCATCGATGGACAGCGTTAAAGGCACCGGTACGGTAGCAATCCGCAATGACCCGCCAAGCAAATTAGAATAGCCTTCGGCCTCTGCCCTCAGCTCCTGAAATTGCTCCAAAATGGCATAAGCCTTCTGCAGGATCCGCTGACCCTCGGCTGTAGGTACGGCACCAAGCCGCGAACGGGTGAACAAAGAGAAACCGAACTCGGCTTCCAGGCTGGACACGGCTTGGCTCACCGCGGAAAGGGTGACGTTGCAATTCTGGGCTGCCTTGGTTAACGATCCTGTCTTGGCCGTCTCCACGATGTATTCCAATTGTTCGAGATTCATAGGACCTCATCCTTAATTTAAATTTAAGTAATATTAATTATGTTTAAATTTACTTAAATATAACGCAGCGTTACAATGAACACAAGGACATGGACACACAATGTTCAATAAATAACGCTATTTTACCCTAGGAGGTCATTGATAATGTCAGAACAACGTGTAGCGGTAATTACCGGTGGAGCGAGCGGAATCGGCCGTCAGGTTTCCCTTAAATTCGCAAGAAAAGGCGATCGCGTCGTCGTTGCCGATTTTAATGAAACTGCCGGGCAAGAGACCGTCGATATGATCAAAGCAGAAGGCGGTGAAGCTTCATTCGTTCAAGTCGACGTTTCCAAGCAAGAAAGCGTCGAGGCGCTTGTGGATAAAGCGGTTGAGCTCTACGGCCGTATCGACGTCATGCACAACAATGCCGGCATTGGCGGCGCCGGGCCGGTCCTTGAACAAAATATGGATCTTTACCATCGCACGATTAACGTGAATCAGCACGGGGTTGCCTACGGTATCATCGCGGCAGGCAGAAAAATGAAAGAACTGGGCATTAAAGGCGTTATCATCAACACGGCTTCCGTATTCGGCTTCTTGGCTTCGCCGGGAACATTTGCTTACCATGCGACAAAGGGTGCCGTCATCATGATGAGCAAATCCGCCGCGCTTGAACTGGCGCCATACGGCATTCGTGTCGTGGCTGTTGCTCCTGGAGCCGTCGATACACCGATCATCCAGGGTTATAAAGATTCCGGCATGCTGGATTCCATGAGAGCCAAAGTCATGGGCGGAGAATTGACGCAGCCCGAAGTGGTCGCCGATACCGTGTATCTCGTGTCGCTGGACGAAGCGGCTGCGATTACGGGCAGCGTGGTCATGGCCGACCAGGGCTATGCTTCATTCAAATAATCCGTTTGGTGTTTTATGGTAGCAGATATAGCGCATTAAACATAAAGAACCTCTCTTTGGAAGGAATGCAGGCTGAAGCCTCCGTCACACCAAAGGGAGGTTTTCTTGATTTTCCCGTCAAAAAATTTCCTCTCTCCGCAAAAAACAGTTAAAATAGAGGGGAACTTGGCAGACCATACATAAGGTATGAAACGACGGATACGAAAAGAGAGGTATATAAATATGATCATTAAACCTAGAACACGCGGATTTATTTGCACGACATCCCATCCTGTAGGCTGCGAAGCCCAAGTGCAGGAGCAGATCGATTATGTACTGAAGCAGCCTGGAATCGAAGGGCCGCGCAATGTGCTGGTCATCGGCGCATCCACGGGGTATGGCTTGTCGGCCAGAATAGCTGCCGCATTCGGCGCCCGGGCGAATACCGTGGGCGTGTATCGTCCAAGTCAGGCCACCGAGAAACGGACCGCATCCGCGGGCTGGTACAATTCGGCCGCTTTCGAGAAGGCAGCGGATGCCGCCGGCTTGAAATCGTACAGCGTGACGGGAGATGCCTTCACACAGGAGACGAAAGCCAAAACGGTTGAGCTGATCCGCAAAGAGCTGGGCCAGGTCGATCTCGTGGTCTACAGCGTTGCGTCGGCTCGCCGCACGCTCCCTGAAACAGGCGAGACGGTCAGCTCGGTATTGAAGCCGATCGGACCGGCGTATACCAACAAAACGGTTAACTTCCACACCGGTGAAGTGACGGAGGTTACGATTGAACCGGCAACGGAAGAGGAAGTGAAGAACACCGTTGAGGTCATGGGCGGCGACGATTGGGAATTGTGGATGAACGAACTGGCGGAAGGCGGCGTATTGGCTCCTGACGTGACCACGATTGCGTTCTCCTATATCGGCTCCGAGATTACCAAAGCCATTTATCGGGATGGATCCATCGGACAAGCCAAGGATCACCTGGAGGCCACGGCGCTGAAACTGAACGAGAAGCTTGCCACCGGAGGCGGACGCGCATACGTTACGGTGAGCAAAGCGTTAGTGACTCAATCCAGCTCGGCGATTCCGGTCGTGCCGCTGTACGTATCGGCGCTGTACAAAGTCATGAAGGAAAAGGGGCTGCACGAGGGCTGCATTGAGCAGATTTACCGTCTGTTCTCCGATCGTCTCTATAACGGGCAAGAAACCCCGGTGGACGAGAAGGGCCGTATCCGTATCGACGATTGGGAGCTTCGCGAGGACGTTCAGGCCGAAGTAGCCGAATTGTGGAGCAAAGTGACCAGTGAAAATATCGAAGAATTGACCGACCTTGCCGGTTACCGCCGCGAGTTCTTCCAGCTGTTCGGCTTTGAAACCGACGGCGTGGATTATGATGCGGATGTAAATCCCGTGGTCGACAATCCAAAAGCCATTTAATTGAGCAAAGGCGAGCGCCGGAAAGGATCCGGGGCTCGCTTTTTTATATCGCCAAGGGGTTAAGGCTGTATATGCGCATCCGTAGCGTACCATTTCCCCGAAAGGAAATTCCCTGATTCAGGTTATAGGGATGTAGATCTGGGTCTTCGAGGCATGCACCGAGGTTCTCAGCTCCAAGCTGTAGTGTTCGGGGTTCGGCATAAGTCCGCGTTGTTTCAGCAGCTGAAGAACATAGGAATAGGACTGGTCGGTATCCTCCCGTTCGGAATGGCCCTCATGGGTGTACATCGCATACTCCTGCGTTGGCAGGGTTAAACTCACCATCCGCTCCGGCATATCACGGATCGTGCTGACCTCGAACCCTGCTACATAATGATAGATCGGCTGCCGATTCAAAACAGCAGCAATAAACAAGGGGTTCGTCGTTTTATGGCGGATATAGGGAATCTCCTCCATCCGGTTTTGAAGCTCATGCCACAGCCTGGGCTTGAGGGCCTGAGACATGTAATAGGCCGTGAAGGGGAGCTTCATCTCCAGGCCGACGATCAGCGTCCGTGGTTTGATGATCCGCTGAATGGTCTCGTTTGTCTGCTCGGATCGTTCCCGCTTCTGCCGAGAAGTCAGGATGGAATAGCCGCCATTCTTTCCTTCATTGGCGTATAAGGGAACGCCTAGCCGAGACAGTTCATGAAGATAGCGGAGCATCGTACGATACGAGACCGAGAATTCCTCGGCCAACTCGCCAACGGTGAAGTTCTGCCGTTCATACACTCGCTGCATGACGTTAAGGATCCGTTCGGTTTTGGGCATAAATCTGCTCCTTGGTATTTTTTATACTGTGACAGTTTCTGGCATAGTTCAAGTATATAATGAAACTAAAAAGAGGATAAAGGAGTATATACCGATGAACATCGATCAACGAAATGAAGCAGCGGTTACGAGAAAGCCGGCATTTCAGGCGGTTGGATTGAAGTGGGAGGGCACATTTGCCGAGGCAGGTGCGGGCGGAATCCGGGCGGTGCAGCGGACGCTGAAAGAGCGGCTCGCGGAGATTCCTCACGCAATCCATGCGGACACCCTGCTCGGGTTATCTTACCACGCGGCTCCCGGCGGTGACGGATTCATCCATTATGCGGTCGTCGAAGTGGAGCGGATTGAGGAAGTACCGGAAGGGATGGTTACGATATCCGTTCCCGCATTAACTTATGCCGCTTGTTCCCATCGCAAAGGGCAGAGCATCGACCAATCTTACAACAATATCTATGCCTGGATTGCGGAACAAGGCTACTCGGAATACAATCCGGATCATTTAACGCATTTTGAACAGTATCCGATGAGTCAAGACCCGTACACGGATGACCCTGAGTTTATGATCATGATTCCCGTTCAAACCGAATAGTCGGTTGGGTCTGTCAGGAACACCGTAGGCGGCGAAGGACGGGCTTTCTAGCCTTATATACAAACTTAAACTTATGCGAAAAGCTGCAAACCGCTCTGATGAAGAGCGGTTTTTTTATATATCGATCTTGATGGGCATGGACAATATTCTGTTTATCCGCCTGCCGAACGCGTTAATCAGTATAGAATAAATGATTCAAAGCACCTTCCCTTACATGACAACGACGATGAGGAGGAATGCCTGGGATGTCTGCTGAACAAATCGGTATGAGTTTGCTGTTGATCTGTCTTGCATTATTGGTAGGAAAATGGGTGAGAACACGGATTAGGCCTTTTCAGAGGTGGTTTATTCCCGCCTCGATCATCGCTGGACTGCTGGTATTGCTGCTTGGCGAGGAAGTGCTTGGAAGCCTGGTCCGCTATATCGGATTTGAGGATGCTGCCCTGGCACAAGGGCTGTTTCCCGATTTTACGCTGGAAGTATGGGGAGCGCTGCCGGAGCTGCTGATCAGCGTTATTTTTGCAAGCCTGTTTTTGGGCAAAGAGATCCCCGGGGTGAAGAAAATATGGGAGATTGCCGGACCGCAGCTTACTTTCGGGCAGATGATGTCCTGGGGGCAGTATGTTCTCGGCCTTCTGCTGGCGGTACTTTTGCTTGTCCCGTTTTTTGACATGCCGCCCGAAGCCGGCGCTTTAATTGAGATCTCCTTTGAAGGCGGACACGGAACCGCAGCCGGGCTTGCCGGTACGTTTGAACAAGTCGGTTTCGAGGAGGGGACGGATCTCGCCCTTGGACTTGCAACGGTCAGCATGCTGAGCGGTGTCATCATCTGCATCTTCCTGGTTAACTGGGGCGCCAGGAACAATAAGACGGAGCATATTGAGACGCCGCGTGACATGCCGTCTGAGGAGCTGAAGGGAATGGTTGCAGAGGAAGAGCAGGAGTCTGCGGGCAAATTGACGACGAAGCCTGAATCCATGGAGCCGCTCACCCTGCACATCGGGCTGATTGCCGCTTCCATTCTGATTGGATACGTTGTGCTTGAAGGATTCATTCTGCTTGAAAAATGGACGTGGGGGCGGAATACGGACATGGAATTTATGACGTATGTCCCGTTGTTTACGTTTGCGATGCTCGGCAGCGTACTGATTCAAATCGTACTGGGGCGAATGGGAAAGAGTTACTTGATCAGCCGTGGGCTTATCGTACGGATTCAAGGCTTGGCGCTGGATCTTCTAATCGTCAGTGCGCTGGGCACGCTGTCCCTGTCCGTAATTGGGGATAACCTCGTCCCGTTTCTTATGCTTGCGGCGGTTGGGCTTGGATGGAGTGTGTTTACCTTCATGATTCTCGCGCCCCGCATGATTCCGAAGCATTGGTTCGAACGGGGGATGGCCGATCTGGGACAGTCGCTTGGCATGACGGCCACAGGGCTTCTGATGCTGAGAATCGTGGATGGAGACAACCGTACCCATTCTGTCGAAAGTTTTGGCTATAAGCAGCTGCTGTTTGAGCCAATCTTGGGCGGCGGCTTGTTTACGGCACTCTCGGTGCCCTTGATTTATCAATTTGGGCCTTATCCGGTACTCATCGGCACGGCATTGTTAACGGCGGGATGGTTGGCGCTGGGGCTGTTTTCATTTCGGCAGGAAAACATGATGGGGGCTCTTCGCACCATGCTCGGACGTAAACCCTATGATTTATGACCTATGATGCGGTGAGCCCCAAAACATGCCTTCAACAGAAAACTTATTGGGTCTTTCGAATAACAGGAATCCATAATTCGTTCTTATACTCGTCCGGGGGAAGATAGCATTCGATTGCAGGCAGCGGCGCAAGATCGTAGGCATGGGACGGAATCCACTCGGTGTAAAGACGTTTCCACATCTCCGCAATGCCCTTCGGATCTCCTTCCAGTTCGAATACCGCCCATGCAGCGGCAGGGAAATGTCGCAACACCATCGGTTCCGGAGGATTATGCGTCGATACGACGGACATGATGTAGTCGAAATACTCGTTCTTCCCGTAGTCGCCGTCTGCACAAACCCCGAGAATTCCCCGGATGGGGTGCTCATGCGCACGATAGTTCCACAGCTTGTCGAAGATGCCTTCCGCATGGGCGTCTTTCCAGAGAAAAGGAACCTCTTCATAGGCGCGCTGCGTGCTTACTTGCTTCTTGAAACCGACAACGGAAAATGCCTTCATTTCTTCGATTCTGTAATTCATTTCGGCAGCCCCTCGCATGGAGAATTGAAAGGAGATGCGGGGATAGGCCTTCAGCTTGGTACCGGCTTGGCGAGCGGCCGTCGGCGTTGTGCCATGCATGTTCTGGAATGCACGCGCGAACGCCTCCGGGGAATCATAGCCGTATTTAAGTGCAAGGTCGATGACCTTGATGTCGCTGTTTTGCAGCTCGTAAGCGGCCAGCGTCAATCTCCGTCTCCGTATGTATTCGGAGAGCGTGACATCCGTAATGAACGGAAACATGCGTTGAAAATGGTATGCGGAGCAGCAGGCGACCTTCGCCGCTTCAGCGTAATCGATCTCTTCGGTTATGTTCGCTTCTATATAGCCGATGGCTTCATTCATCCGCTGGACCCAATCCATCCGGTCATCATCCTTTCTAAGATCAATATATAAGAAGCTGCAGCGGATAGGCCTAGCCGTTTCTGTACAGTTTTCGCTAGCCGTGCTATGTCCGCGGGTTGGCATTCCGATGAAAACACTAAGCAGCAAACGACGCTCAGCGGTCTGCTGCATTGGGATTCGGACGGCCAAATTTTACGAGCACATGCCACAGCTGTTTGAGATGCTGAAAAGTCTCTTTATAGGTTCCCCAATCGCTCCAATGACTTGGATCATCCTCCAGATGAGCAGCTGCTTTGCCGATGATGGCTGCATCCAGAACGCCTTTCGAGCCTGCGTACCTCTGGTCGATCCGCTTGGCCAGCGGCGGCATGGCGGGTCCCCGGAAGTCATCGGGGACATCCTGTACGGCAAGACGGAACCCCGGATGCCAGGACAGGGCAAGATGATATCGCTCACACAGCGCATGGAGCTGGCGGCCGATCGGGGTATGCTTGTAGGACGGATCGGCAACCAGGGCCTCCGCATCGCTGGACAAGTCGATGGGACCATGGATCTGTGCTTCTATATAATCGTCCAAGGAGCGGCCCACCGGTCCTTCCGGACCGGTATGCGATGAAGGAAGATGAATCAGCCGCTCAAGCATAGCTGGAATATTTACATTCGGCGTACCCAAGGCCGAGCCGGTGGATTCCACTTGCTGCAAGAGCGCTGCGAGAATCGAATCCCACTGACGGATGGTGCCTACAAACTCGGGACCTGTGTGACTGTCACCGAATGTAAAGGTGCTGCGCTTCAATATGCCCGGGGACAGCACCAGAAAACAAGAACCGAAGCGGGGAGACCCCCCGTCAGCATAATTCATGAGATTGAGTGCGCCGTACTTCGGCCGCTCGTCATGGCGAACGCCGGGCTGCTGGTAGGCTCCGCCAAACAGGAGCCGTTCCCATTGGTCGCGGTCGCCGCCCGGGTAGGCCGTACGGCTTCCGTTGGTCACGCTCGTGATGAACTGGTTATGATATACGCCTTCCGTCAGGAGAGATTCGATAACGGAGCGGCCTGTAGGCAGTATCCGATCCGGATGGAAATTCAACGTGACCCGGGCATGCTTTTCGATGAGCTTTAACTGTCGGCGCATCGTCACGGATTCTTTTCCATGTTTTCGTAAAATATGCTCCGTCATGGCCGAGGTGCTCTTCCGTGCGCTCGTTGCTAACGATTCGACATGAAGAATCGCTTGTTGCTGCGCTTCGGTTAACCGTTCGCTCATTTTTGGATCCTCCATACCTTCATACTAAAATACAACGATACGATATTCCTCACTTCTATCCCTGATGCGTAGATTCCTCTATGGATGCGGATTTCGTGTTTCAGGAGTGTTGGACAGCCTTTGCTCTCAGAACATCCGAAATGATTGCCCGGGGCCAAGAGGTCATGATTTAATGTAATGTAACTACATAAACGAATCCAAGTTGTGGAGGTTTACCATATGCAGCCCAATTTCAGCATTCAGGATAAAATCGCAATCGTGACGGGTGCCAGCAAAGGCATCGGTTACGGACTAGCCCAAGCGCTCGCAGCGGCAGGAGCCAAGGTTGCCGTTATGGCACGTAGCAAAGCGTCGCTGGATCGATTGGTTGAGGAAATCTCCAGGGAGGGAGGCCAGGCCAAGGCCTATGAGCTGGATGTGCGCAATGTGGAGCAGATCCGATCCGTATTTGGACAGGTAGCCAAGGACTTTGGCCGGCTGGATATCGTGGTCAATAATGCGGGTTTGGGAGAGGGCATGCTCGCGGAAGACATCACGGAAGATTATTGGGACGAGATGATGGACGTTAATTTGAAGGGCGTATTTTTCTGCTGTCAGGCTGCCGGCCGCCTTATGCTGAAGCAAGGCTATGGAAAAATCATCAACGTCAGCTCGCAGGTCAGCGTTGTCGGGATTACCGAAGGCGCTGCCTATTGCGCCTCCAAGGGCGGCGTTAACCAGCTGACGAAGGTGCTGGCGCTGGAGTGGTCCAGCCGGGGCGTCAACATCAATGCGGTCGGTCCCACCTTCATCCATACGCCGGGAACGGCCGAGAGATTGGACTCCCCCGAGTTCTGGGACGGCGTATTGGCACGGATCCCGGCAGGCCGGATCGGCACCATAGGCGATGTGGCCGGCGCCGTTATCTATTTGGCATCACCGGCATCCGACCTCGTTACGGGCACCTTGCTGCTTGTGGATGGCGGCTGGACGGCACAATAGGGATGACGGAATAAGCCGGAGTGAGCAGAATCCGGCGGCCCGACAATTCTTTGATCGTTTGCCCTACAGCCAACCAGCGCCGCTTGGCGCTGTCGATTGAAGGCGCCAAGACGATGGAGACGCGTCAACGGCGAATCGATAAGACGATCACGATGCTGAACGAGGGACGTGCGCAGAAAGACGATGAATTCCTTCCGGTCAAATCAAAGAACCCGGTTCTGCCTTGGCAATACCGGGTTCTTTTTATGGCGGGTTATTTTAACGGAACCTGCTTGGACAATGCTTCGAATTGCTGCAGATGCGGAGCAATCTCGGTTTGAATGCTCTTGAAATATCGGAGCGCGGCGTCGTTCTGACGCTGCTCGGCTGCCGAATTGGCCGGGAAGATCGAGTAACGATGGTTGACGGAACCATTCTTGTATTGAGCGCTGAACATCGTTCCGCTCGCCCAGTTTTTTTTCATGTTCTGATTGGTGCCCATAATCACGAGCAGTTCCTTGCCCTTCTTGTAGGTAAAGCTGTAGTCGGGATCGGCCACGGCATGAATCACATCGTATCCGCTTTGGAAGACGCCTGCCTTGAATATCCCTTTCTGGATCTGGTTCCAGCGGACGGACCCGTCCGGCAATGTCACCTTATGGGTCAGGATGCCTTCACCATCCATTTTGTCATGGTTCCAGCGTCCGCTGTACACCACCTTATGCGCTTCGCCGTCCAATTGGTATTCGTTAATGTATTTACCGCTCCCGGCACGCTTTCCGTCCATGAAATCGCCGGAATATTGTTTGCCGTTGCCCCACTTGATGGTGCCGCGTCCGTTAGGCTGGCCGTTAGCCGCTTCGCCGTAATAGGACGTCCGTTCGGAGATTTGTATCCATTCCTTGGCGGAGGCCGCGTCGGCAGAGGCCGGCTGCAGGGCCAGCGAAGAGATTGTAAGCGAAGCGGTGAGCGTTATGGTTACTGATAATGCCGTTCGTTTTTTCATGAACATGTAGGCTCCTTTGTTGATATGGTACTATTATACACTTCTCTGGAAACTTCTTCATTCCCCAATATGTCCTATATAATGAAGTGAAGGAGGATGCTGGGCTATCGTCCTGAAGCTCCCTTGCTTGTATTATCGGTAATTGTTGAATGCGCCGCCTAATGGAAGGGGATATGATTTAACGGGGGCGGATAGGGTGAAGTTTAGGATGGAAACGATAACGGGAGGGAACAGGATATGACATATGAAGATAACGCACCCGGCTGGGACGCGATTGACGATGCACTGCTGAAGTTATATGGAGAGCAGGAGCCGAAGCATTACGGAGCGTTGATTCCGTATGCGCTTGGAGGACCCGATCCGCTGAATGGAATCAGCGCTTATGTCTCGAATACGCCAATGCCGCATTGGCATATGGTTACCTATGGTTTTAGCGAGCTGTATGATAAAGAATCGGATCATCTGGAGGAGAGCGGTTACGGCTTCGAATTGACGTTCAGGCTGGCTAAGCCGAAGGATGAGGAAGAGCCGCCGGCGTGGGCGCTAAATCTGCTTCAGAATATGGGGAGATACGTGTTTAACAGCGGGAATATTTTTCGCTCGGGCGATTATTTGGATGCCAATGGACCGATCTGCCTGGGTGCCGATACGCAGCTGACCGCGCTCGCCTTTATCGAGGATCCCGAGCTGCCGGCCATGGATACGCCGAATGGGCGGGTCGAATTCCTGCAGATGATCGGCATTACCCGGGAAGAGCTTGAGGCGATGCAGACCTGGAATACGCTTGGCGTGCTGCAAGCCTGTGTAGAACATATGCCGCTTTACATAACGGATTTGAATCGGGATTCGTTTCTTAAGATACCTTCGATCTCGGAAACTGTGGATAGAGGAATGAAGGAGGAAGGCTCGAACACCGGATTTCTCTATGTGAGCCAGCTGGCTTTTGAACCGGGAAAAAAAGGCTGGTTAAGCAAAACCCCGGCTGCGCTCCAAATCGGCGCCAAACAGGCGGGCATCATCGGCAAGCTGCTGCAGGGGAGAATTCTGAAGGAGAAGAGCTTGAGCCTTGTAGGTCCGGAGGTTCGGGTCGTATTTGAGCCGGGGAACGAGAGCCGCTGGACCGCGGAGGATGGAGATGTTACGTTGATCATGGACGATCGGACGGCGGGTGAATTCTCAAGCCGTTTGGTTCCGCAGGTCAGCACCTTCGAGCTTTCCGGTTTACCTGGAATCCGAATTGAAATCGTGAAGACGGAAATCAAGGATCAGGAAGGAAACGTTGTTCAAGTTATCGGGTAGCAGGTGAAAATATGAATGACGCAGCTAGAAACAATTTCCTCTTCATATAAAATAGTTTACAATTAGTGTGATGTCTATATACTTATACTTTAAAGCAGTACATAAACATCATGTCAAAGCAAATGGACTGACAAAGGGAGGATAACATTGAACGCAACTATTAAAGTAGGGATCGTAGGTTATGGAAACTTGGGCAAGGGCGTGCAGAAAGCCATCGGGCAAAATCCGGATTTGGAGCTGGTAGCCATCTTCACGCGCAGAGACCCGCAGCAAATGCCGGCCAATTCCGGTGCGCGTTTCGAGCATATTTCAGTGGCAGAGCAATATATCGGGAAGATTGACGTGATGATTCTGTGCGGCGGTTCGGCTACCGATTTGCCGGAGCAAACACCACAGCTTGCCAGCATGTTCAATACGGTAGACAGCTTTGACACGCACGCAAAAATTCCCGAGTTTTTCCAGGAGGTCAACAAAGCGGCGATGGGCGGCGGCCATATCAGCGTCATCTCGACAGGCTGGGATCCGGGCTTGTTCTCCATGAACCGTCTGCTTGCCGAAGCGATTCTGCCGGAAGGTAAAGATTATACGTTCTGGGGCAAAGGCGTGAGCCAAGGCCACTCCGATGCGATCCGTCGCGTACCCGGAGTGAAAGCAGGCGTTCAATACACGGTTCCTGTAGAAGAGGTTATTAACCAGATCCGTTCCGGCGAGACACCGGAGCTTGCCACTCGCGAGAAGCACCGGAGAGATTGTTTCGTCGTTGCAGAAGAAGGCGCGGACCAAGAGCAAATCCGTCAGACGATTGTGTCGATGCCGAACTATTTCTCCGATTACGATACAACCGTTACCTTCATTACGCAAGAAGAGCTTGAGGCTGAGCATGCCGGAATGCCACACGGCGGATTTGTCATACGCAGCGGGGTTACCGGAAACGGAAGCAAGCAAATTGTTGAATTTGGCCTGAAGCTGGACAGCAACCCTGAATTTACGGCAAGCGTGCTCGTGTCTTATGCAAGAGCTGCGCATCGCTTGAGCAGAGAGGGACAGCAGGGCGCCAAGACGGTGTTTGACATTCCGCTCGGGTACCTGTCGCCAAAATCGGCCGAACAGCTCCGCAGCGAGCTCCTATAAGCTGCAAAAAGCCCTGCCGCATATGCGGCAGGGCTTTTTTTGTGTGATTTATACGATTCCTTGCGCGATCATGGCATCGGCCACTTTGATAAACCCTGCGATGTTGGCACCGGCCACAAGATTGCCTGCTACGCCATACTCTTCGGCAGCATCTACCGCACTGTTGTAAATGTTCTTCATGATTTGATGGAGCTTCGCATCCACCTCTTCAAACGTCCATGACATTCTCATGCTGTTTTGGCTCATCTCGAGTGCCGATACGGCAACTCCGCCTGCATTGGCGGCTTTAGCCGGTCCAAACAGTACGCCCTTGCTGATGAACAGCTCAATCGCCTCCAACGTGGAAGGCATGTTCGCTCCTTCGCCGATGGCCTTCACTCCATTCGAGATGAGGGTTTTGGCAGCGTCGGCGTCGAGCTCATTCTGCGTGGCGCAAGGGAGTGCGATATCGCATGGAAGCGACCAGATTCCCGTGCAGCCTTCGGTGTATACGGCATGCGGATGAATTTTCACATATTCGCTGATCCGAAGACGATCCCGCTCCTTGAGCAGCTTGACGGTTTCAAGGTTAATTCCTTCCGGATCATACAGATATCCGTTAGAGTCGCTGCAAGCGATGACGTGAGCACCGAGCTGCTGTGCCTTTTCGATGGCGTAGATGGAAACGTTGCCCGAACCGGACACCACGACGCGGCTGTCCTGGAAGCTAAGGCCCTTCGCAGCCAGCATCTCCTGTACGAAGTAGACGCAGCCGTATCCGGTTGCTTCCGTACGTGCCAGGCTTCCGCCATAAATGACGCCTTTGCCTGTCAGCACGCCGGCCTCATGTCCTCCGCGGATGCGTTTGTATTGACCGAACATATAACCGATCTCGCGAGCGCCCACGCCGATATCGCCGGCAGGCACATCGGAATCAGGTCCGATATGACGGTACAGCTCGGTCATGAAGCTCTGGGTAAAACGCATGACTTCCTGATCGGATTTGCCTTTCGGATCGAAGTCCGAACCGCCTTTGCCGCCGCCGATGGGCTGGCCGGTGAGCGAGTTTTTGAAGATTTGCTCAAAACCGAGGAACTTGACGATGCCGGCATAAACCGACGGATGGAACCGGATGCCGCCTTTGTACGGCCCAAGTGCGCTGTTAAACTGAACGCGGAATCCGCGGTTGACTTGCGTTTTGCCTTGATCATCCACCCAAGGTACGCGGAAGGTGACCATGCGCTCCGGCTCGACAAGGCGCTCCAGAATGCCGTGTTCCCGATATTTCGGGTGCTGGGCTAACACAGGGACGAGGGAATCCACAAATTCCCGGACGGCTTGGTGAAACTCGGACTCATGCGGATCGCGGGCTACAACTTGGTTATAGATGGATTCCACATATTCTTGCGCGGCAGTAAAGGGTGAAGTTACAGAAATATTCGTAGTCACTTTTGTGATGCACTCCTTCAAATCGTTAAAGTAGAATTGCGAGAAAAATCGTTGGTGTTTCAGAAAAGGGACGCCCGTCTTGAACCATTTGTACAAAACCATTAAAAGTTTGCACTCAGCATTTTTAAGTTAAAAAGAATTTTATAGAATCTTGCCTCGTATTACCAATAAAATGTTTTTTGCAAACTCATTAAATATTTCTATGAACCTGTCATTAGGTGTAAGTTAATCAGCCATTATCCCGTGTTTTATGTAGCGAAAATGCAAAAAATCATCCGATTTTGTCATGGGAAAATACAAATAAAAGGAACTTTGACATCAACTTTTTCGGCCATTTATTCGTCTGAGGTTATGGAAGAGTTGGAATCTTATTACAGGAGCTGAAGGCATGAAAAAGATATGGGCAGCGCTGTTCATGACAGCCCTATGTACCTTGACCGCATGCGCCGATTCGGAGAATGGGAAGGTCGAACCCCCGCCCGTTTCGAGCGTGGAGCCGGCCCTTGATGTAAAGGAAGACCTACCCTTGGTGATCCGGAATGTGGCTGCCTTACAGGAAGGGACCTTTGCATTTTCCGACGAAACGGGGCATAGGCTGCTCGTTAATCCGGATGCCGCGATTCAGGATGAAGAAGCCTCGCTGATTGCCATCGGCCAGGGCGGCGAGCCGCTTCCGGTCCAATATGCGGGTGAGCAGCAAGCGACGGAAGAAGATAACGGCAGGCAAACTTCGCAGAATTTCAGCCATCAGGCCGGGCAGCTGTACGAGGTGACGGAGGGGACGGCCGCCCCGAATGCAACGTACTTCATCATTCCAAAGCACCATGTTCCGAAAGAGGCGCTGTTGACCATCCAGCCGGCCAAGCCGGAGAAGGCCGATGGACAAGTACTGCAGGAGATCAAGGACAGCAAGGGGAGAGCGGTAGAGCAGGCATGGCCGCTTATTCAGCTTCCGGAGGGAGAGTCCCTCTATCTGGTGCAGTTCGTCAGAGAAGGTGACGATATGCTGGCCAGCTTGGCGCTGAAACGCGAGAGCGGCTGGCTGTATTACGATTATCCGGCGAAGTACGATCCGAGCTCGACGTGGAGAGTGGATGACCAAGGAGAGGTGCGCCCGGACATGTTCGCGTTTCTGTTTGCGGCAGAATCGGAGCTTGGTCTTGTGTTGGGCGTGCAGTGGATGGGCGCGGAAGGTGAGAATGTTTCGCTTCTGTCCGTATCGGACGATGCGATTACGGATCTCGGGCTGGAATATGGAAGATATATGTCCCCCTGATCCTTCGATGGAGCTGAGTTATTACGAAAAAAGATCGAAGCCCGCCTCAGCGATGGTTTCGATCTTTTTTAATCTAACGATAAGTTCGGCTTTACTTCGAAATATCAATAAACCCTTCCCCGAACACGTCACGTACGTCGTGGATGGTAACAAAGGCGTTTTTATCCTCGGCACGGACGATTTTTTTGAGCATGGAAACTTCCTGTTTGCTGATGACGATGTAGAGCACGTCTTTGGTTTGACCGGTGTAATATCCGTATCCCCGGAGCACGGTCACCCCACGGTCCATAATCTCCGTCACCCGAATGGCAATGCGGTCATGATGTGTCGAGATGATGGTAACGGCTTTTTTGGGGTTCAAGCCTTCAATTATGAATTCCATTGCCTTGGTGCCGATGTAGAGGATGACCACGGTGAACATCACCTTCTCGATTCCGATCACGAAGACGGACAGTCCGGCCACGATCAGGTCAAAGAACAGCAGGGCATAACTGATATTCCAATCCCAATATTTATTGGCCAGACGAGCCAGTATCACCGTGCCTGCCGTCGTTCCGCCCACCCGGACGATGAGTCCGATCCCGACACCGGCAAACAGACCGGCGAAAATGGCGTTGATCACCGGCTCATCCGACGCAATGCGCCAGTTCTCCGTCAAGTGCAGGAACAGGGAATGAAAGGCAACGGCGATGATGGTATATACCGTCGTTTTTTTATCCAGCAGCTTGTAGCCAATCATCAGCAATATCCCGTTAATCACAATGCCGACCAACGCCGGCGACCATTGCAGTACATAAAACAGAATGATCGATATCCCGGTCACACCGCCTTCGCCAAAATCGTTCGGAATGACGAATAAATTGACCGCCAGCGCAAAAATAAATGCCCCGATGAGCAGCATGATCATATCAAACGCTCTTTTTTTCATACGATATACCTCCATGACTTTCAACAAGCTCACAAAAAAAGCGATTAAAGGAAAAACTCATCCTTTAATCGCTTTATGCAAACATAGGTTGCGCAGCTCTTTTGATATACTCATTATAATAATCTTCACATGGAATGTAAATGATTTTTAATTTTCATAAGCTTGCAGGTCGGCGCTAATGCCCTGCATTCCAGCCCCCCTATCCAGGAGGGGCTTTTTTATGATGTTTGAAATCGAGCGGAGAACGGGAATAGGAGCGCAACATTTCAAAATGGGGGCTGTGATAAAACTGAAAGGGAAAGAAGAAGAGGAGATGATGAGAACATGAAAACATGGAATGGAACAACGGCTTTGGTTACGGGCTCCAGCCGGGGCATCGGACGTGCCATCGCGAACCGATTGGCGAAGGAAGGAGCCATGGTCGCCGTTCACTACGGCAAGAATAGGGAGGCTGCGGAAGAGGTCGTCCGCGAGATTGCGCAGGCCGGAGGGGAGGCTTTTGCGGTTGGGGCGGACCTCCGCTCCTTGGAGGGGGTAAATGCCCTGTTCGAGTCGCTGGATGAGGCGTTGAACGACCGGACGGGCAGCACGCAAATGGACATCCTGGTTAACAACGCAGGGATCGGCTTGGTGGAGACCATCGAGGAAACCACGGAGCAGAGCTTTGACGAAGTGATGCATATTAACGTGAAAGCGCCGTTCTTCCTGATTCAGCAAGCTCTTCCCCGCCTTCGGGACAATGGGCGCATCATCAATTTATCGTCTGCGGTCACCCGGATTTCCCTGCCCAATATTCCGGCGTACACGATGACGAAGGGGGCCATTAATGCGCTGACGCTCTCCTTGACGAGCCAGCTGGCATCCCGCGGAATCACGATCAATGCGATACTGCCCGGATTCGTAGCTACCGACATGAATGCCGGAATGCTGCAGGATCCTGACTCGTATCGGGTCGGGGCCGGCTATTCGATGTTCGGAAGGTGGGGGGAGCCGGCGGATATTGCGGATATCGCGGCGTTTCTGGCTTCTCCGGACAGCCGCTGGATCACCGGTCAATGCATCGATGCCAGCGGAGGAACCCATCTGTGACCGCCGCCGTTGCCGCAAATCCATGAACATAGAAAGACCTGATTCCCGCGGCATGATTTCTTTTTCCAGTATTTCCTTTATAATGTTTGAAGAAGTTGCGAGGAAGGAAGTATTGGGACGGAGGCAGGCGAAGATGTGGAATATCGATTTTGAGCACGCGTACGACATACGCGCGGGTGCCACCGAAGAACAAATTGCCCGTTTTGTTATGGTGTGGAATGCAGGGCTTTCCGTGCAGGAGATGGATGAAATCAAGGGGAGGCAAGTGAATCCTTTTCACAAAAGCTCCCCCTTTTACGATCAATATGTTCCGCTGGATCCTGCAGGCTGGAAGCTGCCTCGGCGAAACTTTCCCGCCAGCTATTTGGATTTATTGAAGTATTCCAACGGCGGGGAATTTCAACAGGGAGCACGTCTTTTCCAGTTCTTTAACACGGATGACCTGAGGGAGATGAACCTGGCCTACGAGCTGCCGGAGTATATGCCTTGTGCGGTGTCGTTTGCGATGGATGGAAGCGGAAACCATTATATGTTCGATATGAGGGAAGCGCCGACAAACGGCGAATATGCGATTTTGTTCGCCCATTCCGGCAACCTGGGGTATGAAGACTGCGAGCGTGTTGCGGATTCTTTGCCTGCGCTATGCACGGAGACTTGGGAGCTGTATTGAGCGTATCATGAGAGCTGGCAGGGGATCGTATAGCCTTGGAGCAAGAGCCCACGCGTGACGCGTGGGCTCTTGCATTTAGCGTTCGGCCGACGACGTATCGGATCTCGTGCGGACGAGGGAGCAAAAGGCAAAAGCCTAGACAGTACAACGCCCCGTGCCTAAATGCAAATCTAAAACGGAAGAATTGGCGGAATGGCTCTCCAAGAGGAAATGATGCATAGCAGAGCGCATCCCCGGGAGGAGAGTCAGGAGCCCATTTGCCTGCGATTCTGTTATAATGCTCGTTAGATTGATTACTACCCCCCTATTTTCAAACAAAAGGTGAACTTTTAATGCTTTCATTTACTAGACTAACCAAATGCAAACCCCCGATCCCGTAATTCCTTTGCCGGCAAACTAGAGATTTTCTGAATCGATAAGGGGGAGTTTGGCTGTGCAAAGAAAAATCTCAAAACCGTCACTGCTGTTGTTTATTGTTCTTGTGGGTTTCCCGCAAATAAGCGAAACGATATATACGCCTTCATTACCGGATATCGCCCATCATTTAGGGGCGAGCAATAATGCGATCCAGCTTACGCTCAGCATTTACTTTCTGGGCTTTGCCTTTGGCGTGTATTGCTGGGGGAGGCTGTCCGATTCCATCGGACGGCGCCCCGCCATGCTGTGGGGCATCCTGGTTTATGGGTTGGGCAGCCTGGGCTGCTATCTGTCCGGGTCTGTCGAATGGTTATTGGTCAGCCGGTTCATACAGGCTTTTGGTGCCAGCACGGGCTCTGTCGTCACGCAAACGATTTTGCGCGAGACCGTAGACGGAGCCAAACGCCATGCGGTGTTTGCCCAGATTTCGGCGGCGCTGGCGTTTACTCCTGCGATAGGGCCGCTGATTGGCGGATGGGTAGATCAATCGCTCGGCTTCCGGGCGGTTTTCTTCACGCTGGTAATATTGAGCGCAGCCGTATTGACCTACACCTGGATTTCCCTGCCCGAGACCAGAGTGCAGGCCGCCTCGAGGATTAACACGTTCTCGGTGGTCAAGCGCCTGCTCTTCGATCGCAGAGTATGGGGATTCGGTTTGCTTATTGGAGCGACCAACGGCATTTTGTTCAGTTATTATGCGGAGGCGCCCTTTATTTTTATTGAATTTTTTCAGATGAGACCTGCTGCGTTCGGCTTCTTCGGAATCTTTGTGGCGATGTCCTCGATTTTCGGCGCGCTGCTGTCGAAAAGGCTGCTGACCCGGCTCAAGGCAGAGCGCATTATCTTGCTCGGCACGTTCATTACGTCGGTGGGGGCCCTTTGCTTCACGGGCTTTGCCCTTAGCGGGATCAAAGCCACCGTGACGGATTTGGTGTTGATGGTATCCTGTATTTTTATTATTCTGCTCGGCACCGGAATGGCCATTCCCAACTGCCTCAGCCTGGCGCTGATCCATTACGGAGACGTGCTCGGGACGGCAGGGGCCATCTTCGGATTGGGTTATTACGTTGTCGTCAGCCTGATAACGAGCGGCATGAGCTTTCTTCACGACGGTTCGTTAGTCGCCATGCCTTTGTATTTTCTTGGGCTGGCCGCGGTCATGGTCTTCGTGAGCGGGATGCTCGCCCGTCAAGCACGAAGCAGTTCATAGAAAAGCATTAAACTAAACAAGTCGCAGAGTGCCGGCGGTTATGCCGGTACCCTGCGACTGTTTGACGTTGTCCGATCGGGAAGTTTTAGTTCATTGCGCTGCCTCGTCGGCAGATGGACCGTAGATGCCCGGCACCGGAATATCGAGAAGCCGCAGATATACCCCTAACTGAGCCCGATGATGAACCATGTGGCTGAAGCCGAAGGTGCGGAGCGCAATCGCCCGCGGCGCGCGGAGGATGATATGGTCGCCGTGGCGCAGCGTCCATTCCTCGCCGAGCGTTTTCTCGTCGCATTCGGCGAGCAGCTGCTCCAACTTGCCCACGTTCGCGTCGAATTCCTCCAGAACATCGGCGCGTTTTTCCAAAGCCTCCCGTCGCAGCGGCACACTCGAAAGATCGAACTCCGGATACTGAAAAATCGCGATTTGCCAGTTGAGCAGGTTAATCAGGTGCGTGGCCAACCCGCCGAGCGCCATCGATTTCTCGTGCGGCTTCCACGACATATGCTCCTCGGGCAAGCGTTCCAGAACGCGGCGCGTATGAGCCAGCTCCTGCGCTGCATCGCCGATGATCAGTTGTTTTACCATAATAATCCTCTCCCCTCTTATGGCTTAGCATACTATATTTTCCGGTTGGGAGGAAAGCTCTCTTTGACGCTTATGATCTAGTAGAGTTTTTAGAATTGGATTGAAGCTGTCCTCTTCGTCAACACGAAGAAGGACGACTTCTTCTCTTCTGTTGAAGTGGAAGATTTCCCCATATTTTGGTACTATATTAACTAGATTTAAGGCGGAGTGGAGGCTCCCGGATCAGTTCAAAGAATGGAGGCGAACGAAATGAGCGAGCCGTGGGCTGCATCGATGAGCGGTGCTCCCTGGAGCACGGACAAAATGCATAGTGCCGTTAAGCAGCTGAGAAACCGTGCAACCATCGGTTTTGTTGTCGGGGCAGACGATCCGGAAGATCTGCTGAAGCTGGACGAGCAGGTGTTTTCCAAGCGTCCGGACTTGATTCTGCATATTTATCATGCAGAAGCGAACGGAAGATATACCGATGAATTTCTGAAGACGCTCGCGGGATTGAAGTTTGTTGCTGCTTTACATTTGGATCTGAAACAGCGGCAGGATTTAACTAGGCTGGGCGCGATGGATCGAATGGAGTTTCTTAAGCTGCGCTCGCCCAAAACGCAAAGCATCGATTTTATCCGCAATTATAAGTTTCTAAAATACCTGGAACTCAGCGGTAAATTCGATGATCTAGCGCCGATTGCCGACTGCATTCGCCTGGATACGCTGGTCCTGAACTGCTCCATCGATCAACTGGATTTTGTCGCGGATTTCCCCTTGATGAAGTATTTGGCCCTAGACAGCTGTACCGTGAACGGTTCGCTTAACGTGTTGGCGGAATCGAATGTAAGCATGCTGAGGTTGTCCTCCGTCCGCAACCTGGTGAATATTGATGACCTGGCGGCATTGGATCATCTGGCCTTTCTGCACTTGTCGCTGCCGAAAGTCGAGCGCTTGTGCGATTTCTCGCATATGCGTAATCTTCGGCAGCTTGAACTGGATTACATGAAATCCTTGCAGGAGATCGGGAACCTGTGGACTGCGGACCGGTTGGAGGTTCTAATGCTGAAGGAGATTTCTACAAGGATCAAGGCGGAAGCCTTGGGCGGCTTAACAACAATGGAGTGCCTGCGCCAGCTCGACTTCCGGTTTATCGATTCCGGCAAGGGCCGAATTGCTGCTCTCCGCAAGCGGATGGCGGAAGCGGGCAAAGAGTCTCTGCTCTACGAGAATATCCCTGAGGAGAACCGGATACGCTCGATGGCTCTTGAGCATCTGTCAGGAATTTTAATGTAGGAAAGAATGCAGATGTACAACAAAATAATGAGAAGCCCGCTACCCTAGCGGGCTTTTCCCGATTTCAACCTAGTGATTCCGTCCCGGTCGCCACCGGGTTCTCCTCATAACTGATCCAATCGCTCCAGCTTGCGATCATGGCAGAAAGTGCCTACACAACAGGCCATGCGAGTTACGTAGGGGCATTGGTCCCAGAGCCGTCTTGGACCCAAACAGCCACATTGCTACGAGTGGTCTCCCTTTTGTAACCTTGCCAGAATACACCGCAAAGAGAGAGGACCTTCATGCAGCATCAGTCACATTAGCTATCCAAACAAGATTATGTCGGGGAATACACCGTATAAGCTATACCTGACCCGACAGACGTATCGCGACCAACAGCATCAACCTCTTGATATACACAGCATCACATCCACAATGTCCACATCTGCCCATGTACCTCGGGGCACTCTTCAGTTCCTCGCCAGCAAGCACCTCAGAAGACCATAAATAAGGATAAAAGCGAGATCAGCACTGCCATGGGTGTGACACGGGTACACAGTACCACGCCACATCTAGCAGTGTATGTAGGTGAGCGCGCGTGATTAACGTCTAGACAAAACGTGTGTAGGTGAAACTGATGTATCCACTATCGTTACCTCTTGTTTATACGGTGTGCGCAGGAATCTATGCCTCAAGGTTAGTTTCATTGGGACATGCTGTCCACTTGAACCCACTGTACCGGTAATTGCTTCGGTAATTCGATCTTCCACTTTGTCTAAGAAGTTTGGCGCTATACGATCCGTGCACGCCTTACCATCATAAAGAAGTTTATTTTTGAATTTAATGTTTATCATTAAATAATTATTGTTTTTCGTAAATGAATCAAGTAGTATATATTGTAAGTTCACATGAAAAGGAGATTGCGCATGAACGGAATTGAATTCAAAGCCAAACCTGGCTTCAAAAGAATGCACACTGCGCTTAAGATCGGATACTGGGGAGGAATCGGGCTGTTCATTGCAATCGTCTGTTTCAATCTATGGATCGGATTAAAGCCCCAGGAGCTGTTCTCTGCAGAGAAGGGAATCGCGCACTGGTTCTTTTCAGTACCGTTATCGGATACGGTGACGAAGAGCGTCATGGTGCCTTTCACTTATTTTCAACCGATCAATCCCGACATGTTCGATGCCAAGAACGCTTATCTGGTCGTCAGCTTGACCCAGGCCATGCTTGTACTCTTTGCTTACATCTACTCGATTTGCCAGATTCGCTATATAATAGGTAGCATACTTAGCGGAAGCAGCCCGTTTAGCCTGGCGAATGCCACCCGTCTGAGAAGGCTGGGAATCGTCGTTATCCTGTATTCTTTGCTGGCGAAGCTCGTTCTCAACATTCTGATCTGCCTGTTCGTTACTCGTATCTTCTCAATCAATCTGGGCGGTATCTCTTTAATCGGAATTATCATCGGCATATTAGTGCTGTTCGTCTCCGAGATTTTCAAATACGGCGCTTTTCTGCAGGAAGAGCATGATTCGATTTTATGAGAATGGAGACTGATGATAGTGCCGATTATTATACGTCTGGACCGAGTTCTGGCCGACAAAAAAATGAAATTGAATGACCTGGCCGACAAGGTAGGGATCTCGAACGTCAATCTGTCCAATCTGAAAACGGGGAAAGTGAAGGCGATCCGGTTCTCTACCTTGGAAGCGATCTGCGAAATTCTAGACTGTCAGCCGGGAGACATTCTGGAATTTGTTCCGGCCGATAGCGACAGCTGTGAAATTGATTGAAGGTGCCTATTCTTTTTGGCAAGCTCTCATGGGACTTTTTGTTGATCGAAAGTTGATTACTTTTGTCTGTTGTTGGCTCAGTGGGAGCCTTCGGGCTCCCTTTCTGCTATGTAAAGCATGTCAAGGCGACTACTTCATGGGAGGTATGCTCAAACAAAGTACACATGGATCAACCCTTCTTGTTGACTCCACGTTGACTCGGAATATCTCAGAGCATTGTGTACCGAGGGTACACCACCCTAGCCCCAACAAAAAGAACCCGCGCAGAGCGCGGGTTCTTGCAGGTTATTCTTCTCCGGTCGCCACCGGGTTCTCCTCATAACTGATCCAATCGCTCCAGCTGCCCGCGTACAGCTTTACGTTGCCGTACCCGGCTTCCTCCAGGGCTAGCACGTTCGGACAAGCGGTGACGCCGGAGCCGCAGTATACAATGATCTCGGCATCTTGCGGGATGTCCGAGAAATGCTCGCGGATCGATTCCGCATCCTTCCAATGTCCGGAATCATCTAGGACGCCTTTCCAGAAATAGTTCACAGCACCCGGAATATGCCCGGCTTTGGTGTCCATAGGCTCCTCCAATCCGGCATATCTGCGCGGCTCGCGGGAATCGATGAGCGTTTTGCTTCCCTGCTGCGAAGCCTTGCGTACTTCATCGACGCGGACCAGTTTATCCGGCTTAAGGTTGATGCCATATGTAACCGGAATGACGACCGGCTGTTCGTCCGTTACCGGATACGAAGCGTTCTTCCAAGCCGTAAACCCTTCATCCAATACATAAGCCTGCTCGTGGCCGGTATATTTCAGCAGCCACCATAGTCGGCTGGCCATGGCTCCGCCCTGGTCGTCGTAGATCACGACGCGGCTGCTGCTTTGAATGCCGGACTGGCCAAGACGTTGTGCAAGGTGATCCAGGTCGGGCAGGGGATGGCGACCGCCATGCTCGGTAATGGGGGAGGAGAGGTCCTTCTCCAGGTCGAGGTAAACCGCCCGCGGAATATGCGATTCCTCGTATAAGGCTCGGCCGCTTTCCGGCTTGCCGAGGGCAAAACGGCAGTCAACGATGACCAGATCCGGTTCATAGAGTCTAGCCAGCAGCCATTTCATTGTCACGATATTGTTCATATGAGGACACCGCCTTCTATTAAGAAATGATGAGATTAAGTATCCGAATTATATCATATTGCTGCTTGCGAATACGTATATAACTAAAAAGTCGACCTGTCTCATAGAATGATGAGATCAGGCCGACGATATGAGAATGAATGATGGCAAGAATCAGGACAAACCGCTTATTTCTTGATGGCTTGAAGCAGCATGGACGTGTAGGCCTCGGCACCTTCCGGCTCCAGATGGACGCCGTCGGACCGGAAGTATTCCGGATGATCCTTACTGGCTGAATACCAATCTACCAGCGTAACTTTCGGGTTCCGTTCGGCTGCTTTGGCGAGCATGCCGTTAACGTTCTGTTCCCAATCGCGCGGAACGCGCGTATTGATAAGCAGAATCTGTTTGGCCGAATCCAGAGGGCCCAGAAGGGAATCGAGATCCTTTTGCGAGAAGGCCCCGTTGGTTCCGAGCCCGATGATGACAATGCCGCCGTCAATCCGATTTTGGGATTTCAGGGCCGGAATCAGCTCATCGGCCTGACGCATTTGGCGGCCAATCACCGCATCGACGTGAATGCCGGGCAGCGATTTTTCGAGATAAGGGGAGACCCCGAGCATAACCGAATCCCCGATGGCCGTGATGGCGGACTTGGTTGCCGGTGGCTGCTCCGGCTTCGCCGTCGGCTTGGCAGGATCGTTCTTGCCGCCGGGAGTTCCGCTTGCCGGGTCCTTGGATGGATCCGGCTTATCGACCTGATCCCCATTCGGCTCGCCAGTCTTATCGTCATCCGGTTGATCCGGAATCGATTTCCCGGAGTCAGCCTTATCCATAGGATCGCTTTCTCCGCCGGTTTGCTTGTCTTGGACGTCTTGGTTGTTCTCTGCCGCTTGGTCCGGCACTTCGTTCTCATCAGCACCGGCGTCGTTATTTCCAGAGTCCGTCGCTCCATCCGAAAGCGGAGCCTTAGCCCCCTCATCCCTGGAATTCGGCTCCTTCACCGTATCCGGTTGTTTCGATGGCTCTACGGCTGGAGGCGCTGCGTTGTCTCCGTTCGTGTCGACCGGTTGCGGCGGTTCGGCCGTAGCAGACTCGGTGCTTGGAGTCTGAGCCGCTTCCTCCGGAGCAGGGTCATCGATGTTCAGCATGGCAGCGATATCGCCCACCGTTCTTGCAGAGGACACGCTGCTCATCATCCCCGAACAGAATATGCCGATCAGCATAAGAGAGCTCAGGGACACGATCCAGCCTCTTAACGAAATCGAAGCCGGGCGGCGGCGAAGCGAGCGGGCTTTAAGCCATAATTTTTTAAGACCGCCATGCCGTATCGGTTCTTCGACATACTTCCAGGATAGCGCGGCCAGCAGAACGCTTGCGGTGATTTGCAGCGCAGTCTGAAGCAAACTGAGATCGCTAGCGCCGGAATCAGGCGAGGTCAGGATCATGACCGGGTAATGCCATAAGTAGATGCCATAGGAACGAACGCCGATCCACAGCAGCGGCTTCCAGCTTAACAAGCGGCTGATGGAAGCCGCAGGATGGGCCAGCACCGCTACGAGCACGGCAGCGGCCAAGGAAAAGAGGAACATGCCTCCTTGATACAGGAATGCGTCGTAACGGTCCACCTGCCACATCATGTAGAGAATGATTAGCAGTGCCCCGGCACCCGTCATGTTGAGTCTATATCGGATGCCTCTTGAAGCGCGGGAGGACAGTTTCCAGCTGGGCCATACGATGGCCAGCCCCGCTCCGATGAGCAGGCCGAACGCCCGGGTATCCGTACCGTAGTAAACCCGGCTCGGATCGTCGCCCGGCTGATAGATCACGGCCATGAGGAGCGCGGAAATCGCGGCACCGGCGGCAATGAACGCAAAGAGCTGCCCTCGGCGGGGAAACAGCTTGAGCGCCGCCAGCATGATAACCGGCCACAGCAGGTAGAACTGTTCTTCCACCGCTAGTGACCAGAAATGCCCCAGCGGAGAAGGCGGGCCAAATGATTCAAAATAGGATTGCTGCTGAAAAATAAACTGCCAGTTGCTTATGTACGTAACCGCTCCGAGCACTTCGCTTCGAAGCGTAGCCAATCTTGACCGGTCGAACAGCGTTACCCATACCACAAGGATGAACAGCATGAGCAGCATCGCCGGCAGGAGACGTCGGAATCTCCGTATCCAAAAATCTTTGAGATCAATCCGTCTATGATGATGCCATTGCGAAGCCAAAATATCCGTAATGAGGTAACCGGACAATACGAAGAATAAACTTACCCCGAGAAACCCGCCGCCTGCAAAGCCAAAATTCCAGTGATATCCCATCACTCCGATCAATGCGAGGGCCCGCAGTCCGTCAAGACCGGGCATGTAACGTGAATGTGGTTTATCGGATATCGGCACGGAAGATCACTCCTCTCGAGGGATCTGCGCTCATGCCGCCCTGTAACAGCCGCTGCGATAATATGTAGGACATATTCTCAAACGTCTGGGTGCTGGATAGTCGATGTGTCATTTGGAACATGGTAAACCTTCCCTTTCCTTTATAGGAGGATATTTCATATGCAGGAGACGTTATCGAATCCTGTAATATCCTGCAACAAGATGTCATAGCTAATACTACCATCCTTGGAAAAACAGAAGGTGACAAAAAAATGAACCTACGGCTACATTGTGATGTCAATAATAAGACAGATTTTTCATTTGAAATGACAAGCCGTTATGCTTGACATATCCATTATTCGGCAATGGGCTGTTAGCCGTATCGCAGGAGGCCATAAGAAAGAGGAGGTCCCTGCCTCCTCCAGTGTCCAGATCATCCGATATTTATTTTTTTCTTTCACTTATCGACTTTAGTATCAGGTAGCGGCTCCTTGCCGTTTCCGAAAAAAGGTCTTGAGCGCCTCGTACACTTCCCCTTTGTCCTTTATGACATGGTACATGAATTGGTCAAGCTTGATATTTTTATACGCCGACATCAGCGTGCTGCTGCGATTGTATTGATTGACCTCGCCGTAACCGAACATGTTGCTCACCTTCAGCAGCTCCCCGATGAGTTTGACGCAGCGTTCATTATCGGATGTGAGATTATCGCCGTCCGAGAAATGGAAGGGATAGATGTTGTATTTGGAAGGAGGATACCGGTGATGAATGATATCCAGCGCCTTCTGATACGCGGATGAACATATCGTACCGCCGCTTTCGCCGCGCGTGAAGAACTCCTCTTCGGTCACTTCCTTCGCTTCGGTATGGTGGGCGATAAACACGATTTCCACCTTCTCGTACTGCTTGCGGAGGAAACGGGTCATCCAGAAGAAAAAGCTGCGCGCGCAGTATTTCTCGAAGGAACCCATGGAACCGGAAGTGTCCATCATGGCGATGATGACCGCATTGGATTCCGGTATGACGGTATCGTCCCAGGTTTTGTAGCGCAGGTCGTCCGGACTGATGCCGTGAATGCCGGGCTTGCCATCCCTCGCATTACGGCGCAGATTCTCCAGGATGGTGCGTTTCTTATCGATGTTGGACATGATGCCTTTTTTGCGGATGTCGTTGAACACGATGGACTCCGTCTCGATCTGCTCTTTATCCTTGGGCTGCAGCAGCGGGAGCTCCAGCTCCTCAAACAGCATATTCTCCAGCTCTTCCAGGCTGACCTCGGTTTCCACAATATCCTGTCCCGCCTGGTCACCGGCCGATTCTCCTTTTCCGGGCTGAGCCGCTGAAGGGTCGCGTCCAAGGACGTCCCCAACCTGACTGTCACCGTCGCCTTGACCGACATGCTTTTGCTTCTGGTAATTGTAGATGAAACGGTATTCGTCAAGGCTTCGGATCGGAACTTTAATGATCTGCTTTCCGTCGGACAAAATAATGTTTTCCTCAGTAATAAGGTCGGGCAGGTTGCGTTTGATCACTTCGCGGATTTTATGCTGGTGACGTACCTGATCCTGATAGCCTTTGCGGTGCAGCGACCAGTCTTCACGGGATACGACAAACGACAGAGCGTCTTCATTTTGCACGGACAGTCACCTCCCAAGTGTAGCCTTGACACGGTTGCCGTCTTTTCGGCTGTAGTATCTCATTATATTCGGGAGAAAGAGCGATATGTGAGTGTGAATCCGTGTTTGCCATGAAAAAGACACTTAACCTGAAATGGATCAGGCAAGTGTCCTGGTACGTAATCCTTATGCGCTTAATACGAATAGGAAAAGGGCGCCGATGGTGACGATGACTACGCCGTTCACGATGGTGGCGATGACGGCGACGGCACGCTTGCGTGTCTTAGAGAAGCAACCGACAATGCCAAGCGCCAGGCCGACGATATTGATGATCATCACGAGAATGAAAACGGCCGCCAGCGTGGTCATCGCTTCAAGCGTTTCCTGAGTCGGCTCCAGGATCGGCCCGTTTTCCGTCATGTAAGGTTCAATCATCGTGGTGCCGAGCGCGCCGAGCAGAATATAACCAAGCAGCGTCACGATCGACAGAATGAATGATGCGATGCCGAAGCGGGAGTTCTTTCTGTCCTCGGGAGGAATAAAGGTGGTTTTAGGTCGCTTGGGCGAATCTTGCCCCTCGGATGGGGAGGAAGGTGATTGTTGATCCATGTACATAATCGCTCCTAACTTGAGATTCATTCTTAATGGGTCCATGCAGGGTTTCCAAATAAAAGACATCCTTATTAATCTTTCACAAAATGGCCCTGAAATCAAGTCCAAAGCGCTTACACGCCGGTGGAAAAGCGTACGCGAATCCGTTAAACTTAACATGATTACATATGGACACGGGTGTCCGCTGACAAAAAGGGGTTGAAAAAAACATGAGTCGTGCTTTCATCGCATGGGGCTCGATCCTGATGGCATTGTCCGTCGCCATTGGAGCATTCGGCGCCCATATGCTGGAGGATATCATTTCGCCGGACGAGCTTGCCACCTATGAAACGGGCGTCCACTATCATATGATTCACGGACTGGCGGTCCTGATTACGGGGATTGTGGCCAAGGTGCTGGGCGAATCCCGGAAGCTGTTTTGGGCGGGGGCTTTATTCATCGCGGGAACCGTTATTTTTTCCGGCAGTCTCTACGTGTTAAGTATATCCGGCATCAAATGGCTAGGGGCGATTACGCCGATCGGCGGCGTATCCTTTATCGCAGGCTGGCTGATCCTGATGTCCTCGGCGCTGTCCCGTAAAAACTAGTACTCAAAAAAAAGAACGGCTTCACCGATCCCTGATAAAGGGCGGCGATGCCGTTTTTACATACCTATGGTATGCTGCCGACTCAGCTCACGCTGAACTCGTCGATTTCATTGAGTTTGAAGGTATATACCTGCTTCTCATCGACATGATAGACGTTGACCAGGAAATTGCTTTCGTCATAGTTGAGTATGCGGCAGGGGAGACTTGTCTGCTTACCATGGCGGTTGGTTGTCAGGCGAACAAGGCGATTGTCCTTACTGTATACTTTAATCCATTCAAAGGGATCATTTCCGGCGAGTGGAGTTTGGACAGGAGGTGCGCTTGCAGCGATCTTTTTTTCCGGCGAGGATATCGCAGGCGGAGCAGGTTTCTCATGCTGAGTCGTGGAAGAAGCCATCTTCCGGGAGGCATTGCTAATAACGGAATCTTTCTTGGCTTGGACCAAGGTGTTGATAATTTCTCCAAGTTCCATTCCGGACTTAATCCGGAAATCGACGACTTCGGCCTTGTCGTTCAGCATTTCCAGCAAATATTGCAAAGCCAGTGCGTTGGAGGGACTCTTGACCAGAATATCAACGTTGAATAAAAAGCCGTTATCATCGGTGACAGGAATTGTGTTCATAGCTTTTATCATTCACCAGCTTTCACAGGTTTTCTTCTGAATCAAATATACCATAATTTTCGAATTTTCATAGTCCTAATGTCACGGATATTTCATTTTTATTCTATTAAATCGAGAGACGTTCGCACCATAAACATAAGGCGCCCTTGCGCAATATCAGAGACATTCGCACCATGTCGGTTCAAAGAGAATAAATATAATTCTAAGCCGATGTGAGGGGAGGATTGTTTATATTGGTGACTTTACTGCCGATCGAGATTGAAGGACATACCGTTATGGGCGTCGAGGTCAAACTTCCGAAAACTACGCTGCTGGCTGTATACACTTCCCGCGGTTATATTATGTGCGGTGCCCTCGATGTGGGCCTTCTGAACGAACAGCTTGCAGACCGCAAGATTATTGCCGGGAGAGCCGTTGGGGTTCGCACATTGGAGCAGCTGCTGGAGGCACCGCTGGAATCGGTAACCTTGGAGGCGGAGAAGTGGGGCATTCATCCCGGCCTCGCCGGCAAGGATGCGATCCTGCGGATGATCTGAGCCCAGCAGGCTTAAGCGGTACAAGAGTGATTCCGGTGCGGATCGCTCTTTTTTTAATGAGATAAGCGATGCTTTTGCTCAGCTTCACAGGGAAAAAATGCGCCGAAACGCCATCAAAGAGAACAAACGGACAATCGGCGGGGGCCTTTTGTCCGTTTGTTCGTTGATGGCGTGAAATCTTGCAGCGACTTACTCGAACAAGCTTTTCAAGCTCTCTTCGTAAGGTGCTTGCACGACGCCTTTTTCCGTTATGATCGCCGTCACGTATTCGTTCGGCGTAATGTCGAAGGCAGGGTTGTACACTTTAACGCCTTGCGGCGCGGTGCGCTTGCCGAAACCTTCCGTGATTTCTTCCGCCGGCCGCTCCTCGATCGGAATATCGGCACCCGTCTTCGTATTCAGGTCGATCGTGGACAACGGGCACGCCACATAAAAAGGTATGCCATGGGCTTTCGCCAGAACCGCGACCCCATACGTACCGATTTTGTTGGCGACATCGCCGTTTGCGGCTACGCGATCCGTACCGACGATAACCGCTTGTATCCAACCTTTGGACATGACCATGGCGGCCATGTTGTCAGCCAGCAGCGTGACGTCGATGCCGGCCTGCTGGAGTTCAAAGGCGGTTAGGCGGGCACCTTGCAGAACGGGTCTCGTCTCATCCGCGAACACCTTGATGTTCAGGCCCTGCTCATGGGCCAGATACATTGGCGCCAGGGCGGTCCCGTATTTGGCGGTCGCCAATCCCCCCGCATTACAGTGGGTGAGCACGCCCATGCCGTCCCGGAAGAACGGCAGCGCGTTCTCGCCGATGCGGCGGCATACATCCTCGTCCTCGGCCCGGATGGCCTCGGCTTCGGCGAGCAGCGCCGCGTTCAGACCGGCCGTGTCGAGATCCGAAGCCGCCAGCTTCTCGGCTGCAAGCTTGATGCGGTCCAGCGCCCAGAACAGATTGACGGCCGTCGGTCTGGACGTTGCGAGATAAGCGCAGGTTTTTGCGACTTGCTGAAGCCAATCCTCGCGACCATCGGCTTCCACCTGCATTCCCCCGAGAACGGCGCCGAATGCTGCCGCGATGCCGATCGCCGGTGCGCCGCGGACTTTCATGGAGTGAATCCCTTCCCAGACTTCCTCTGGTGTATAGAGCTTAAGATAGACGATCTTTTCCGGGAGCAAGCGCTGATCCAGAAGGACCAGATGGTCTCCTCCCCAGTAAACCGAGCTTAGCGGTTCATAGGTGCTGGTATTGCCGGTAGTCATACCGCTCATATCGATACCTCATTTCCTTTGGATGCTTGCGTGATCAAGGTCAGTATGTCCTCGAAGGACTTGATGCTGCGGTGATGGCGCACGAGATTTTTGCCGATGGCGAGCGCTTTGCGCTGTGCGGTCTCTCTGGCCTTAACGTCCGCTATGGTGTCGATGTCCGCTACGTGGGACAATCCGACGATGCGCCGAATCATTTTGCAGCCGGCGAATCCTGCGGCATCCTTCAAAATCTGCGACACATAATGGTCCTGATAGCCTGGCGTGCGGGACATCTCGTCCAAGAGATCATCGTTCCACAGCGTGCGGAAGTTGTTCTCGAAGTGGGTCCAAACGCTGCTTGCCATCTCGAGGAGTCGGGCTTCCCGGGCGGCCAGCGTCTGCTCGTCCTTGCTCCAGCCCGGCTGGGCCGCATAGTTGAGCAGCAGGTTGCCGATCACCGCGCCTATATCGAATCCCATTGGGCCGAAATAAGCGAATTCCGGGTCGATCACCTTCGTGGATTCCGGCGTGACGAAGATGCTGCCCGTATGCAGGTCCCCATGGAGCAGAGCTTGCGCATGGGTCAGGAACTTATGGCGCAGCAGCGCGACTTCGAAGTGAAGCGGCAGGTCGGCGCGAAGGGCTTCCGCTTCATCGGCAATGCTCTGTTCATAGTTGTTGTTGGCGGATTCGCGGTATGGATCCTCAAAGATTAAGTCCTCGGTAATTTTGCATAGATCCGGATTAACGAATCGGCCGGCAAGTTCCTTCTTCTTCTGCTGGTTCATGCCCAGATCCGACGTATAGAACAGGGTTCTGGCCAAAAACCGGCCGATATGCTCCGCGAACTTCGGATAGGCGATGCCTTCGATAAGGCCTTTGCGCATGATGGTGTATTCGCTTAAGTCTTCCATCACGGTGTAGGCGAGCTCATCCGAATAGCCGTATACTTTTGGCACGAGGTCAGGGCACAGGGAGTACTCCGTCTCCAGGGCGAGACGCTCGATGCGCGCGCGGTCGAGAGACAGCGGCCAGGATTCGCCTACGACTTTTGCATAAGGAACAGCTTGCTTGATAATGATACTATCAGCCGTATTTTTGGCGGTGACATGAAACACCAGATTGAGATTGCCGTCGCCGATTTCGCGGCATTCGAGTTCGGCATGGTCCGGGAACCGGCCCGGTATACTTCTAGCTAATTGTATCGCTTCGTCCGCGTTCAGCGGATGATATGCAGACATGGATGGTCACCCCCAAATATAATAGAAGAAAAACAAAGCCAACTTTTTTGCTTGGTATTACCTAGTATAACGTTTTTTCGCGAATTTTGTATAATTTTTTGGCAAGTCTCAAGGTTAGCCGAACCTGATTCGCTTCGCAGTCCTGAGGGTAAACTACAAATAGACGCCCAAGCACAGGATGTACTCATATATTAATGAAGGAATAGCATTAGCAGATGGTTCCAGTTACAATGGGGATACACCGATCTGCCGAATATTCCTTTGACGCAGTACAGGGTGCATTTCATATAGAAAAGGAAGGGATAAACCATGGCAAAAACTACATCTGGCAAAGCTGCAGGAAAAACGAAAAACGCAAGTCTGGAGCAATTGCTCAATCAGCAGGTTGCGAACTTCAACGTGCTCTACGTCAAACTTCACAACTATCACTGGTATGTAACCGGAGAGCAGTTCTACTCCCTTCATGTTAAATTCGAAGAGCTGTATGACGAAATCACGCTTAAAATGGATGAGGTTGCGGAACGCCTGCTTTCGATCAAAGGCAAGCCGGCTGCAACGATGAAAGAATATCTGGAGCTTGCGACCGTTCAGGAGGCCTCCGGCAACGAGGATACCCGCGGCATGGTACAGGCCTTGGTCGAGGACTTTGCTACCGTGTCCGAGGAATTGGCGGAAGGCATCGAAATGGCCGAGGAAGCCGGAGATGCGCCGACAGCGGACATGTTCACCGGGTTCAAGGCCGATCTCGAGAAGCATATGTGGATGCTGCGTTCTTACCTTGGATAAAGCGTGATTCCAATAGAATGATTCCCAATTCATTCCGTATATTCGCTGCAGCTGAGACTCGTTAACGAGTCCTTATAGCTCTTGGTGCCCCGACACCGTCTGACGACGCGCGGTTGACGCCGTTGCCTAGATGCCGTGACCGACACGGGGAGCCTCAGCATATACGGCGGATGAAAAGGGCAGAATGAAACAGGCTTGGCCGGTTAATCGGCCAAGCCTGTTTTTAATGGTTACAGTTGTCCGAATGTTGTCTCCAAAAGGCTTGTCCGGTTGAAATACGTCATTTTTTATTATAAAATGGCTTGAGAATCATTGATAATCAGTTTAGAATGATTATAAATAAAGAATCACTTTTTATTTTATGAAATCAGGGCGTACAATCCTGTTATCATATGGGACAACAAATACACTACCTATTCAACGGAGGGAATCTAATATGTCAACCAAGTTTGTCATTGAAGGATTGAAAGCAACAATCGAAGGCAAGGAGATCCTGAAGGGGATCAACCTTGAGATGAAGGGCGGAGAAGTTCATGCCATCATGGGACCAAACGGAACGGGTAAAAGTACGTTGGCTTCCGCGTTGATGGGTCATCCTAAATATGAAGTAACCGAAGGTAAAGTATTCCTCGACGATGAAGACGTGCTGGAGATGGAAGTAGACGAGCGCGCACGCGCAGGTCTGTTCCTGGCCATGCAATATCCGAGCGAAATCGCCGGCGTGACGAACTCCGATTTCCTGCGCAGCTCCATCAATGCACGCCGCGGCGAAGGCAACGAGATTTCCCTGATCAAGTTCATTCGTCAAATGGAAGGCAAAATGAAAGAGCTCGAGATGAATCCCGAGTTTGCTCACCGTTACCTGAACGAAGGCTTCTCCGGCGGTGAGAAGAAGCGTAATGAAATCCTGCAAATGATGATGCTGGATCCGAAAATCGTCGTGCTTGACGAAATCGACTCCGGTCTGGATATCGATGCTTTGAGAATCGTGGCGAACGGCGTAAATGCCATGAAGTCCGAAGAGCGCGGTTTCTTGATCATTACCCACTACCAGCGTTTGCTTAACTATATCACGCCAGATTACGTTCACGTTATGATGCAAGGGCGCATCGTGAAATCCGGCGGCCCTGAGCTGGCTGAGCGTCTGGAAGCGGAAGGTTACGACTGGATCAAGGAAGAGCTGGGCATTACCGATGAAACTGTAGGTCAAGACGCGTAAATAGACGGGAGGAGGAAACGATATGACTACACAAACCATTCTTCCGGTCAACGCTGAGGCTCTGAAGGCATTGTCCGAAAGTAAACAGGAGCCGGCCTGGCTTACAGACAGCCGTCTGGCAGCCCTGGAACTGGCCGGCCAGTTGGAACTGCCCAAGCTGGAGAAACAACGCATCGAGCGTTGGAACATCCACAGCTACGGTGAATATAAAGAGAGCAATAAACTCGCTTCCCTTGACGAATTGCCTGAGCATGTGGCCAAACTTGTCGAAGGCTCGAGAGAAGGCGGTTTGGTTATTCAACGCAATTCCGGAACCGTATATGCAAGCCTGGCACCGGAACT
Source organism: Paenibacillus sp. Y412MC10 (assembly GCF_000024685.1). Taxonomy (NCBI): domain Bacteria; kingdom Bacillati; phylum Bacillota; class Bacilli; order Caryophanales; family Paenibacillaceae; genus Paenibacillus; species Paenibacillus sp. Y412MC10. The sequence continues at coordinate 5,631,588 of NC_013406.1, read as the reverse complement.
CGCAGCCAAAGGCGTGATTTTCACCGATTTAGAAACAGCGGTTAAAGAACACGCGGATTTGGTTAAACCTTATCTGCACCAAGCGCTTAAGAGCGATGAGCACGCCATGGCCGCTCTGCATGCTGCCGTATGGAACGGCGGAGTATTCCTCTACGTTCCCAAGAATGTGGAGATCGATGTTCCGCTGCAAGCGGTCATGCTGACCGACGATGCTGAAGCAACGTTTGCTCCGCATGTGCTGGTTGTAGCCGAAGCGAACAGTCAGATTACTTATGTAGACAACTACGTATCGGATTCCCTGGCTGCGGCGGTAACCCATAACGGCGTGGTGGAAGTGTTTGCTAAGAACGGCGCGAAGGTGCGTTACGCATCCGTTCACCAATTGGCCGGAGAAGCAACGGATGTCACATTCCGCCGCGCGGTGCTTGACAACGACGCTTCGATCGAGTGGATCGTCGGCGAGATGAACGATGGCGATACAGCCAGCGACACCATGAGCATTCTGAAGGGCAACGGCTCGACATCCGATGCAAAAATCATTGCGGTAGGTTCCGGATCCCAGAAGATCAACTACACCACGCAAGCGAAGCATTTCGGCAAGAGCTCCGCATCCCAGATGATCACCCGTGCGGTCATGCGCGAAGAAGCACAAGCCATCATCAACGGCATTACCAAGATCGAGAAGGGTGCAACGAAGGCGGACGGACAGCAGACCGAACGCGTTCTGATGCTCAGCCCGAAAGCCCGCGGCGACGCGAACCCGATTCTGTTGATCGACGAGGACGACGTAACGGCCGGTCACGCAGCGTCCGTAGGACAAGTGAACCGGGAGCAAATTTACTACCTGATGTCCCGCGGCATCTCCCGTTCCGTTGCAGAATCCCTGATTATTTACGGCTTCTTGGCTCCGGTTGTCAGCGAAATTCCGCTCGAGGGACTTCGCGACCAGCTGCAGGGGCTCGTTGAAAGGAAGCTGGGACAATGATCGCCTCCGTCCGTGAGCAATTTCCCATTCTTCACCAGGAGATCAACGGACATCCGCTGGTATATCTCGACAATGCCGCGACATCGCAAAAGCCGCAGGTGGTTATAGATGCCGTCAAGCGGTACTACGAATGGGAGAACTCCAATGTGCACCGCGGAGTTCATACGCTCGGCAGCCGTGCTACCGATGCTTATGAAGGAGCCAGGGAGAAGGTTGCCCGTTTCATAAATGCCGAGAGTTCGGAGCAGATTATATTCACCCGCGGAACGACGACGGCCCTGAATCTGGTGGCTTCATCCTACGCACGCTCCGTTTGCGGTCCTGGAGATGAAATCGTCCTGACGGAAATGGAGCATCACAGCAATCTCATTCCGTGGCAGCAGGCGGCCATCGCCGTCGGCGCTACGCTGAAATATATTCCTTTGCAGCCTGACGGCACGATCCGTGTCGAAGATGTAGAGGCACTGGTTACCGAACGGACCAAAGTCGTAGCCATCGCATACGTGTCCAACGTCATGGGCGTCGTGCATCCCGTTAAACAAATCGCGGAAATCGCGCATCGGCACGGTGCCGTTATCGTGGTGGACGGGGCACAAAGCACGCCGCACATGAAAGTGGACGTTCAGGACTTGGACTGCGATTTCTACGCTTTGTCCGGACACAAGATGTGTGCTCCAACAGGTATCGGCGCATTATACGGCAAGAAGGCGCTGCTGGAATCAATGGAGCCGATCGAATTCGGCGGAGAGATGATCAATGACGTCGGGTTGTACGAATCGAACTGGAAGGAGCTCCCTTGGAAGTTTGAGGGCGGCACGCCCATCATTGCAGGAGCTGTCGGACTTGGCGCCGCGATCGATTTCCTGGAGGAAATCGGAATGGACGCCATCGAACGGCATGAGGCTCAGCTTGCGAACTACGCCATGGACCGGATCTCCGAGATCGAAGGCATCTCCATTTACGGTCCCCGTAAGCGTAAAGTGGGCCTTATCACATTCAATCTTGGAGACGTTCATCCGCATGACGTGGCAACCGTTCTGGATGCCCAGGGGATTGCGATTCGTGCAGGACATCATTGCTGTCAACCGCTTATGCGTTGGTTAAAAGTATCTTCCACGGCACGCGCGAGCTTTTATCTGTATAATACAGAAGAGGACGTTGATCGATTAGTTAGCGCCTTAATCCAGACAAAGGAGTATTTTGGCGATGCAACTTGACGATTTGTACAGACGTGTCATCATGGATCATTATAAGAACCCCCGCAATCGCGGCAAGTTTGAAGAAGATGCGGTAACCATCGATTTGAACAATCCGACTTGCGGAGATCGCATTTCCTTGCAGCTTAAGGTAGAGAACGGCGTGGTTGCCGATGCCAAATATACGGGGGAAGGCTGCTCCATCAGCATGTCTTCCGCTTCGATGATGACGGACGCCGTAAAAGGAAGAACGCTGGACGAAGCCATCAGTTTGGCGGACCGCTTTTCTTCCCTTATGAAAGGCGATGAAGTGGATTTTGACGAGTACGAGGATATTGAAGCCCTATCCGGTGTTAACAAGTTTCCTGCACGCATTAAATGTGCAACACTTGCGTGGAACGCACTCCGAAAAGGAATTGACGCGAAGTAAGCGAATGAACAGATCGATAGGGAGGTAAGTTAAATGGCTAAAAAAGCGCCAGAAATGGAAGAGTATAAATATGGTTTCCGTGACGAGCACAAGGCTATTTTCCAAACCGGTAAAGGTTTGACGCGTGAAGTCGTTACGGAAATATCCAAAATCAAGAACGAGCCGGAATGGATGCTGGAATTCCGTTTGAAGGCTCTGGAGCAGTTCGAAAAAATGCCGATGCCTCGTTGGGGCGGCGATCTCGACGAGCTGGATTTCAACGATATCCAGTATTATGTAAGACCTTCCGAGAAGCAAGGCAAGACGTGGGAGGAAGTACCGGCCGAGATCAAGGAAACCTTCGATAAGTTGGGTATTCCGGAAGCAGAGCAGAAGTTCCTGGCGGGCGTATCCGCACAGTACGAATCCGAAGTGGTCTACCACAATATGCAAAAGGATCTAGAGGATCAAGGCGTTATCTTCATGGATACCGACACGGCTCTTAGAGAGCATCCGGAGATTCTGAAAGAGTACTTTGCAACGGTCGTACCTCCGACGGATAACAAATTCGCGGCTTTGAACAGTGCGGTATGGTCCGGCGGAAGCTTCATCTATGTGCCGAAAGGCGTACAGTGCGAAATTCCGCTGCAAGCCTACTTCCGGATCAACTCCGAGAACATGGGTCAGTTCGAACGCACGCTGATCATTGCCGACGAGGACAGCTTCGTGCATTACGTTGAAGGCTGTACGGCTCCGATCTACAGCACGAACTCGCTTCACAGCGCCGTGGTAGAGATCATCTGCAAAAAGAACGCGCGTGTTCGCTACACGACGATTCAGAACTGGGCACCGAACATCTACAACCTCGTAACGAAGCGCGCGGTTGCGGAAGAGAACGCAACGATGGAATGGGTGGATGGTAACATCGGCTCCAAGCTGACGATGAAATACCCTGCTGTCGTCCTGAAAGGACGCGGTGCCAAAGGGATGGTGCTTTCCATCGCGGTTGCGGGCAAAGGCCAGCATCAGGATGCTGGGGCGAAAATGCTCCACCTGGCGCCGGATACGACGTCCACGATCGTATCGAAATCGATCAGTAAGCATGGCGGTAAAGTAACATACCGCGGTCTCGCCTCGTTCGGCCGCAATGCGGAAGGCGCGAAAGCGAACATTAAGTGCGATACGCTCATTCTCGATAATGAGTCGACATCCGATACGATTCCGTACAACGAAATCAAGAACGACAACATTACGCTGGAGCATGAGGCGACCGTCTCCAAGGTATCCGAGGATCAATTGTTCTACCTCATGAGCCGCGGACTTACGGAAGACGAAGCTACGCAGATGATTGTTATGGGCTTCATCGAGCCGTTCACCAAAGAACTTCCGATGGAGTATGCCGTTGAAATGAACCGCCTGATCAAGTTCGAAATGGAAGGTTCCATCGGTTAAATAGTTCATCATATGAAGACAGGAGCGAATCACTCAGGGATGGGTGATTCGCTCTTTTTTTGTGCTTGAACGTTTAAGGTATGTCACCGAGGCGTGGACGAGGACATTTATAGATTGCACAGGCCGGTTGGACGACTCTTCGATTTTGCCAAAATCCAATAAGATTTGATGTGAAAAACGTCACAAGGCAGACGCTAAAAAACGCCAGCCTCAAGGCTGACGGTAATACTGGTTATACAAGCAGGGAAGCAAGCGATTTAGCAGCTTCCGCATTATCTTTAGGAACGCAGTTCACAACAGAATCTCTTGAATCTCGGTATGATATTCCTTGGAGAGGTCGATGAAACGATCATCGGTCTTTACAAGCGGACGGAAGTAGTCCGAAGGATGGTTCATGACGATGATGCCGGATTCGCCCGTCGTCAGCAGAACCTTTTTGCCGATGAAATTCGGCAGCATCTGCTGAATGAAAGCGTGCGTCGGCTTGCCGTTCAGCTTCCCGAAGCTGAGACTGTACAACTCGCGCAGAACGGTTAGCAGCTGCTGCTTGGACTGATAGACCCGGTTCGTTGTCATGGCGCTGTAGACATCGGCAACCGCGCAAATATGAGAGTACGGATGAATCTGGTCTGCATGGAGCGCTCGCGGATAGCCCGAACGGTCATCCCGTTCATGGTGCTGAAGCGCGACCATGGCGGTCACCTTGTCATCCATGGATTCGGCGATCATCTCGTAACCATAGATGGTGTGCAGCTTCACTTCCTCGAATTCCTCGGGGGTCAGCTTGCCGGGCTTGTCCAGGATATCCCTTGAAATCTTACTCTTGCCGATATCATGGAGATAGCCTGCCTTGCCGATTTCATAGGCTTCCTTGCCGGAGTAACCCATCCAATCCGCGATGTAGTAGGATAGCATCCCTACTTGAATGGAATGCCTGTAGGTATAATCGTCTGTTCCATTAAACAGCAGAAGCAGGGATACCACATCCGTATGCTCGTTCAGCGAGCCGACCAGTGGCTGGAAAACATCGTCTACAACGGATTCATTGAACTTTCCGGATTGGGATGCTTCCGTAAATAAGGCGGAGCATCCGTCAAACGCAAGGTTAAAGTGAGGTTTAACCTTGTTGAACGAGTCCGAAATTTCTGATAACGGATCGAGGGATACGGACAGCGCGCGCGGCTGTATTTCTATGTAATCGATGCCGTGCTGCAATAGCTTGGATATATCCTCTGAACGTAGCAAAGCTCCTTTTTGCAGAACATGAACGCCGTTAGTGTTGTAAGCATCCTGCTGTATTTGATCACCGGGTTTCAGGTCCGTGACATGTACTCTCAAATCATTGCACCTCTTGCCCTTATATAAGTAAAAAGATCAAAACTATCTTAGCAAGAAAATTATGGTTTTACAATGATATAATCGCGACTTATTGCCTAGCTATTGGGTCCCAGGGTCCGGTCTGCGCCCCTTTCCACTCCGAACCATCGTCCCATATCTCCTTCTTCCAGATCGGAACGGATCGCTTCAATTGCTCGATGGCATATCGGCTTGCTTCGTAACATGTTTCCCGATGCGGTGAAGATACGGCGATAACGACGCTCGTTTCCCCGATTCCGACCGTACCGATACGGTGGGAAATCGCGCATTTCGTGCCGGGCCATCGGCCGTGGATGTCCATGCAGATTTGCTGCATTTCTTTCAGGGCCATCGGAATGTAAGCTTCATACTCCAGCGTTACCGTTCGCATCTGACCGGTTATCTCCCGCGTCGTGCCTACAAAGGAAAGCGTTGCGCCATGGTTATCATCATGCACTTTGGCGATGGTTTCTTCCACGGACAGCCGGTGGCAGGTGATGGTGCACGTTCCGTCTGACGAGGAACTGGAGCCTGTGTCCTGCAGGTTGGTTCCGTCCCCGCCGGACACAGGCGGAATCAGAGCCACCTCGTCCCCGCTCTGAATAAGCTGATCCGGCAGCGCATATTCTTGATTGACCGCAACGAAGGCCGTGGCAATCTGGGATTGGGCATCGGGAAAAGCTTCGCTAAGAAGCAGCTTCAAATCCCCGGTCGTAAGGGGGAGGGCGGGTACGCTGAATGCAAGTGAAGCCGTGCCGATGCGATCGGCTAATCCGGCGAATAGCAGTATGGAAATGGTTGTCGACATTTTGATCACCTCGTAATTCTTCTGGGCTACAATATACCATATTCTTCGCTAAAATGTTATGCTTGTAAGACCGGAAATTATCGTAAAAGTAACTTGGGAGGGGGCCGCCAGATGGGGCTTAAAAGCAATAAACAAAAGCTGACCATATTATATACCAACGATATACACAGCCATTTCGAGATGATGAGCAATGTGGCGGCACTTATTTCCCGGGAAAAGACGGCTGCCGGCGATAAGTCGATCGTGCTGGATATCGGAGACCATATGGATCGCGCATCGGTGGAAACCGAAGGCTCGATGGGGCAAGCGAATGTGGATGTCATTAATTTGACAGGATACGACGCGATTACGATCGGCAATAACGAAGGCCTGACCATTTCGTATGATGTTCTGGAGCATGTATATGCCGGACTGCAGTGCCCCGTCGTTTGCTGCAACATCAGGGAGACGGAGAGCGGCAGTCCTCCTTCATGGATGAAACGGCATGTGATCCTGGAGCGGGATGGCATTTCGATCGGGCTCACCGGCGCGACGGCAGCTTTTGCAGGATTTTATCAATTGTTAGGCTGGGAAGCAGGAGACCCGGTGGAGGCCATCGCCGAACAGGTTCGAGCGCTTCAGGGCCAGTGTGATATCGTTATCGTTTTATCCCATTTAGGACTAACGATTGATAAAAGATTAGCAGAACATGTAGAAGGCATTGATGTCATACTTGGCGGCCATACCCATCACATCCTTGAGGAGCCGCTAATGATCGGGAAGACAGCCGTATGCGGCGCGGGCAAATTCGGACAATACGTAGGTCGCCTCGTTATGGAGCGGAATGACGTTGGTGAACGGTTTACCTGCGTAGAGGGAACCTTGCTGCCTGTGGATAAAAGCTTGATGGAGCCCATCGTGGAGCAGGCCATCCTGAAACATCATGAGCTGGCCAAGGAGAAGTTAACCGAAGCCGTGGCCGTAATCGACCGCAGCCTGCCGATCCATTATGAGGAGGAATCGCCGTTTGCGAACCTGTTGGCTCAGGCCGTGCTGCAGCACACGGGTGCCGAAATTGCGATCGTCAATTCCGGGCAGCTGCTGGGACCGCTGCCGGAGGGCGAAATCAGTACCGGGATGCTGCATGGTTTGTGCCCGTCACCGATTAATCCCTGTGTCGTGAAATTGCGGGGAGAACACATCTATCAGGCGCTTGAAGAGAGTCTGCTTCCGGAGTTTAGCGGGAAGAAGATCATGGGCTTTGGCTTCCGCGGGTATCTGTTAGGGGGCCTGGCCGTCGATGGATTAAAGATCCGATATGACAAGGATGGAGAGCCTTACCGGAAGATTACGCAAATCTCCTTCAAGGGACAACCGCTGGAATGGCAGCGGGAATATCATGTGGGAACGCTCGACATGTTTACTTTTAAAATCGGATACGAGACCCTGGCGCTTGGAACGGATACGGTTTATATGCTGCCCGAGTTTATTCGAGACCTGCTGCGGAGCGAGCTTTCGCGTCCCGGATCGCTTGAAGCGTCCATGATTTCACGCTGGATATCCTGACAACCCCCGACTAACTTCCTTTGGCCGAGCATACATATGAGGAGGACAAAGGTAAGGGGAGGGGTAGGACATGGATTTTATCACATCCATCATACTGGGGATCGTGGAAGGACTAACCGAATTCATTCCGGTGTCTTCCACGGGCCACATGATTTTGACGGCCAAAGTGCTTGGTTACGATGACCAAACACCGATCATGAAGACGTTTGAGGTTGTCATTCAGCTGGGAGCCATTTTGGCGATCGCGATTGTTTATTGGAATCGGATTTTGAATCTGCTCGGGTGGAGCCGAAGCGAGCCGTTGACCCGGAAAGTGCCTCGGAGGCGATTGAACCTGATGCATATATTTTTGGGGATTGCTCCGGCCCTGCTGGTTGCGTTTTTTGCGAGGGATTTCATCAAAAGCCTGTTCCATGCGCAGACGGTGCTGTTTGCGCTCGTTGCCGGCGGCATTTTTATGATTTTTGCGGAATGGTACAATAAGCATAAAGTCCAAGTGACCTCGCATGATATGGATGATTTGACATATAAGCAGGCCTTTCTGATTGGGATCTACCAGATCATATCCGTCTTATGGCCGGGCTTTTCCCGTTCGGGGTCCACGATCTCCGGGGGCATGCTTAGCGGTGTGAGTTATAAGGCATCGGCCGATTTCTCGTTTATAATCGCAATTCCCATCATGTGTGCCGCATCGGGATATGAATTGCTGGATTCTTACCGATATTTTACTTTAGATACGATCGGCGTATTTCTAGCCGGTTTTATCGTTTCGTTTGTTGTCGCTTATTTTGTCGTCTTGGCCTTCATGAAACTCATACAGAAGATAAGGCTTACTCATTTTGCGATCTACCGTTTTGGTCTCGCCGCCGTTTTTTGGCTGTTCATCATGCATTAAGCAGGAGTAGACACAAGAAGGAGATCCGTCTTCTTCGTATCGTGATCCACTGAAGACTAGACGCTATATCCCACACAAGTTTCAGAATAGCAGAGGAAGTGACGGATTTTGCGTCTTATACCTATCAACGCGTTGAGGCCGGGCATGGTTCTTGGTAAGAAAATATACAATAGTGACGGTTTAATCCTGCTTGCCGAGGGCGTGGAACTGACAGCCGGGCTGATCCGCCGTCTGGGCACGCTGGAACTCGGGTATGTATACATCGAGGATCCGATGACGGAGGATATCGTGGTTCCGGAGCTGTTGACCGAAGAGACGCGGCTGCAGGCGATCCAATCGATTCGGACCAGCTTCAAGAACCTGGAGAGCCAGGCTGCTCTGAAAGGCAGCTTCCTTCATTTGGGCAAAACGTTCTCCGGGATGATGGAGTCCATCATGGATGAAATTTCGGAGCATGATGAGGGCATGGTGCTGCTGACCGATATGAATACGAACGATTACAACCTGTACCGGCATTCTCTGAACGTATGCGTCTACTCGACGGTTCTTGGCGTGTCTTACGGGTATAACCGGGAAGAGCTGAGGGTGCTCGGCCTGGGGGCCCTGCTGCACGATATCGGCAAAACGCGGATAAGCCAGAAGCTGCTGAACCATCCAGGACGGCTTAGCGAGGAGGAATTTCGCGAGGTCCAGAAGCACACCGAGATCGGCTTCAAAATATTGAAGGACGAGCCCAACATTCCGCTGTTATCGGCGCATTGCGCCCTGTCACATCATGAGCGCCTGGATGGCAGCGGTTATCCCCGGGCTTTGAAGGGAACTGACATCCATGAATACGCCAAATGGATCGCGATTACGGATTCCTACGACGCGATGACCACGCAGCGGGTGTACAAGCCTGCATTGCTGCCGCACGAAGCGGTGGAGGTCATGTACGCCGGATCGGGAACGCTGTATGAACAATCATTCCTGGCCATGTTTCGGGATCGGGTAGCGATATATCCTCCCGGGATCACCGTGAAATTGCATACGGGCGAGAATGGAGTGGTATCCAGGATCCACGCGCATGTGCCGCATCGACCCGTTGTCCGCGTATTGACGGATGCCGAGGGCACCCCGTTATCCGCGCCTTACGAAGTGGATTTATCCGAGACGCTGGCCGTTATGATCGCCGGCATCGGACAGAGCACCATAGATCAAACTGGAGCATAAGGAGGTTGACTCGTGAGACGTAACGGCCATGCAACATTGCTGCATACATGGGGGCGACTGATTTACCGCTACCGTAAAGCCATTGTTGTAACCTGGCTTATTTTGTTTTGCGTGCTGCTTCCGTTTGCGTTCAAGCTGCCGTCCATATTGCAGCATAACGGGTTTACGCCGAAGGATAGCCCGGCCCAGATCGGAATCGAGAAGCTGGAGGAGGGTCTGGGATTGTCGGCAGCCTCGCTGGATATCGTCGTTGTCAGTCGACACGATGAGAACCTGACGGCAGGGACGGCGCAGAGGCGGATACTGACGGAGCTTGCGCCTTTGCGTGACCGCCCATATGTCAGGGATATGTATATGAATATGGCAGCTCATAAGGCAGGCCAGGATCATATCGTATCCGTGACGGTGCTGCTGGATCTGGATTCCTCGAAAGCCCTGCAGCAGTTTGAAGAGATCAGAGACTCGGTTCCGGGCATCACGGGAGCGGACACGTACATAACGGGAAATACCGCTATCTTCGCCGATATGAATCAAGCCGTTAAGAGCGATATTATCCATGCGGAAATGATAGGCATTCCTGCAGCCTTGCTCATCCTGGCGGTCGTATTCGGCACATTGACTGCCGCGCTTCTTCCTTTAATCGCCGGAATTGTCAGCGTGGTGGTCACGATGGGCATTCTGTATTTTGTCGCTTTGGCCGACGGCTCGATCAGCAATTTTCTTCCGAATGTCGTCACGATGCTGGGGCTGGCCGTAGGCATTGATTATGCCTTGCTGATCGTTAGCCGCTTCAAAGAAGAATTGCGGACACGGAGCGGGGATGTGGGATCCGCGCTGGCTATCACTTGCGCAATCGCCGGCAAAGCAGTGATGTTCTCGGGTGCTGCCGTGTTGATCGGTTTTGTGGCGATGAGTTTCATCGACCTGCCGATCTTCCGCTCTTTCAGCATAGGCGGCATTACCGTCGTGCTGTTCTCGGTGCTGGCCGGCAACACGCTTCTTCCGGCATTATTGGGGATGCTGGGCCCCCGCATCGATGCGCTCCCTCTCTTTCCGGCCAAACTCCGGGCGCTTCGGGGCCGGCAGACCTCGGGCATGTGGAGAAGGATCTCCGGTTTTGTTATGGCCCATCCCGTGACCATCTCTGTAGCAGCGATCGGATTGCTGCTGGTGGCGATCTATCCGGTCCGAAACATGAGCATAGCCATCCCCGCTGCCGAAGTGCTGCCCCCCGCCTATGAATCCCGTTATGGCCACGACCTGCTTGCGCAAGCTTATGACGAACGCGAATTGAATTCGATCGTTGTGGCGGTGGAGCTTCCGTCCTCCTATGCGGATCCGCACAGCATCGAGCTGATGAAGGCGTACACGGATGAAATCAGGCTCATGCCAGGCGTGAAGCGGGTAGAGAGTTATCTGAGCGTTGGCAGGGGTTCGGTGGAGGAAGTATCAAACGTTCTGTCCCGCCAAGAGATCCGCCAGCAGCTGGAGCAGCATCGTTTTGTCAGAGGAAATATGGCTGCCGTTGCCGTGACTCCGGAGCATGAGGAATCCCATGCACTCACGATGCAGCTTGTCCAAGCGCTGCGGACCATGGATACGAATGAACTGAAGACCTATGTCACCGGCAGCCCCGCGTATAAACTGGACATCATGGAAGCCATCCAGCAGAACATTTCCTACGTCCTGGTATTTGTATTTGCGGTGACTTATATCATCCTCCTCTTCGCATTCCGGTCGATCGTGCTCCCCTTAAAGGCCAGCGTCATGAACATGCTCAGCCTGGGCGCCGGACTCGGTATCGTGGTGTGGGTATTTCAGGAGGGCATTGGTGCGGAGTGGCTGGGCGTTTCCTCTACAGGGTCCATCTTCGCGCTCTTGCCGGTCCTGATATTCTGCGTGGTGTTCGGCATATCGATGGACTATGAAGTCATGATGCTCTCGCGGATCATGGAGAACTATGAACGGACGGGGGATAACGAATTCAGCACGGCCGAGGGCTTGGAGAGTACGGGCGGCCTGATTACCAGCGCGGCTCTGATTCTGGCCGTCGTTGTGGGTGCCTTCGTATTTACGGACAATGAAGTGATGAAAGCGATTGGTTTAGGCCTGACAGCAGCCATTCTGCTGGACGCGACCGTGATTCGGGTGCTGCTTGTGCCTGCATTCATGAAGATGCTGGGCAGAGCGAATTGGTGGAGTCCCGCATGGATGTTCCCAACATCTAAGCTTGCTTCCAAGGAACGTTCAGACAAACGGGGGGAAGCCGGATGATTTCCAGCCGAACCAAGCAGAAGCCTTCTGTTTGGGTATGTTATAATCATATAATGGACATGATCAAAACCGTAGAGTACATCCAAGCAAGTTGTACTGACTGAATCGGTAATTCAAAGAAATAAGGTGAGTGAACCATGAGTAATACAGCACAGCCGTTTCCATCAGCCGTAAGGCCTATTTCGCCGAGTTATGATCCGTGGGATCCGATAACTTCCCTGCGCGAGCATGGCCGCCACGTGCTGACCAGCGTGGAAATGACAGTGACGCATCTGTGCAATATGCGCTGCGAGCATTGCGCTGTCGGTGATATGCTCGTCATGAAGGAAGCCCCGATGCTGCCCCTGGATACGATGCTGAAGCGGCTGGATGAGGTAGAGCATCTGCAGACGATCAGCTTGACGGGCGGTGAACCGGCGTTTCTGGGCAAAACGGTGGATAACGTGATTGTTCCCCTGCTCAAGTACGCCAAGGAACGGGGAATCCGGACTCAGATCAACTCCAATCTGACGCTGGATATCGGCAGGTACGAGAAGATGCTGCCCTATCTGGACGTTATGCATATTTCGTTCAATTACTTGAACGGGGACGACTTTTATGAGGTCGGATTTGCGAATAGCGCTCGCCCTGTCTCCAAGGAAACGGCATACAAGATGTACGACACGATGCTGGTCAATTCCGAGAAGCTGAGCGCGGCCGGCATGTACATATCCGCCGAATCCATGATTAACTACAGAACGCATACGAAACTGGGCGGCATTCATAAGCTGATCAAGGACATGGGCTGCAAGCGGCACGAGGTTCACCCGATGTATGCTTCGAACTTTGCATCCGCGCTGCCCGTCTTGTCTTTGGCCGATACGAAAGCCGCCATCCATCATTTGCTGGATGTCCGAGACAGGGACATGTGGATGCTGTTCGGAACGCTGCCGTTCTATGCCTGCAGCTCGGACGATCATGACCAGGAGATCATTCGCCGCTTGCGGCAAGAACCGAACGTAACGGTTCGGAACGATCCGGATGGCCGTAACCGGGTGAATGTGAATTTATTCTCGGGCGACGTGTACGTAACGGATTTTGCTGATATCCCGGCTTTTGGTAATATTAAGGAACAGAAGCTGGACGATATTTTTGACGCATGGTCTACAGGGCATCCGTTGAATCAAACGGTCAACTGCCACTGCGATGCAGTGAGCTGCTGCGGCCCGAACCTGTTGGTAGCCGACATGTACTATCGGGGTGTGGATTTCAAGTCGAGAAAAGCAAAGACAAACTAGAACCCTAGAAAGAAGGCGTGTCATCATGGCAGAGGAATTTGAGGTCGGGAAACTGATTTTGAATTTACTCTTGGTTTTCCTGCTCGTTTTGTTGAACGGCGTGTTTGTAGCCGCCGAATTTTCACTCGTGAAAATGCGCCAATCCCGGCTGACCCAGCTCGTTAGCGAAGGGAACCGGCTTGCCGGCATTGCGCTGAAAGTAAACCAAAAGCTGGATGCTTATTTATCCGCCACCCAACTCGGGATTACCCTGACTTCCCTGGGACTCGGCTGGATCGGGGAGCCCGCCATTTCCGAATTGCTGGTAGCTCCCATCATGCACAGCATCGGCTTTGCGGATGAGCGGTTGATCAGCACGATATCGGTCGCGGTGGGCTTCTGTATTATCACCTTTTTGCATATTGTGTTAGGGGAGCTTGCACCGAAATCTTTGGCTATTCAGCGGACGGAGGGCACGGCACTGCTTCTGTCAGCCCCGCTTCTCTGGTTTTACCGCATTTTTCTGCCAGTGATCTGGGTGCTCAATGCTTCCGCTAACCGTATTCTGAAGCTGGTCGGCATCGAGCCCGCAAGCGAGGCCGAGGCAGCCCACTCCGAGGAAGAGATTCGGATTCTGATGACCGAGAGCGCACGGAGCGGTGTCATCGACGAGAACGAGATGAAATTGATGGACAACCTGTTCGATTTTTCCGATTTGAGAGCCAGGGAAATTATGCTGCCGAGGACGGATATGGACGTATTGTTCACCAATTTCACCTTGGAGGAGAACCTTCGGATCGTCAACGAGACGAAGCATTCCCGTTACCCGGTTGCAACGGACAACAAGGACCGCATCATCGGATTTGTCCACATTACGGATCTCCTTCTGGCAGAGCCGGAGAAACAGCGTGATCTGACATCCTTGGTGAGACCGATTATGGACGTATCGGAATCCATGGAAATCAGCCAGGTGCTGCGGAAGATGCAGGCGAGACATGAGCAGCTTGCGCTCGTGGTGGACGAATACGGAGGGACCGCCGGCATTCTCACGGCTGAGAAGATTCTGGAAGAGATTGTCGGGGACCTGTACGATGAGTTCGAAGACGAGCGGCCGGAAATCGAAGTCTATGATGAGTCCTTTTCGGTAGACGGGCGAATGCTCATCGAAGAAGTGAATGATTTGACCGGCTTGATGATTGATGAGCATGACGTCGATTCCATTGGCGGTTGGTTGTTCAAGGAGCTGGAAGGGAACCCGGCAGTCGGGAAGAGAGCCACCTTTGACGGGGTGGTCTTTGAAGTTGAGGAATCTACCCGGTTGCGCGTAACCCGCGTCATGATTCATCAGAAGCTGGAAAGCAGCCTCACCCAGAACTAGCAAGACTCTATTTGTTAGGAAGTGGATTATGTCGATTAAGCAGCTGATCTTTATCGGTCTGGGGCTCCTGTTGCTGTACGGAATGTTTACGGTCGGAGCTCCGTTCCTGTTGGCTATCGTGATTGCTATTGCACTAGAGCCGTTAAATCGGCTCTTGATGAAACGGCTCCGGCTGAACCGCATTGCGGCCGCAACCGTGACCAGCACGCTATTTCTTCTCTTGATGCTGCTTCTGGCTTATCTGATCGGGCTTCAGGTGTTTAACCAGCTGGTCGAATACTGGAGCAGGGCTCCGCAATATTTTGCGGGGGCCAATGAATTCCTTCAGCATACGATTATTCAGGCTCAGGACATGCTGAACGGCGTTTCGCCGGGCCTTGCCGACAGTCTTACCGAATTTATGTCGAATATTTCTTCCTATGTGCAGTCGCTGGTCAATTCGGTATCTTCAACCTTCCTGTCCTTTGCCAAAACGCTGCCTAACCTGTTTGTCACGTTCATCGTATTCTGCGTGGCGGTATACTTGTTTGCGTTCAGCCTCGATACGATGCGCGAAAAGGTCTTGTCGCTGTTCGACGAGTCTTCCCAGTCGCAGGTGAATGAAGTGCTGCTCAGCCTGAAAAAATCGATATTCGGCTTTTTACGGGCCCAGCTGATCCTCAGTTTGTTCACGTACGTGATCACGCTGCTCGGCTTGCTGGTATTAGGTATCAATTACCCGCTTGCCATCGCCCTGCTTGTCACGATTGTCGACATCCTGCCGATCCTTGGCGTAGGCTCCGTACTGATCCCATGGTCCATTTACCTGCTCGCGGTAGGCGATATTTTTACTGGGATCGGCTTGATTTTCCTGTTCATTCTGATTACGGTGATCCGCCGCGTGCTGGAGCCGAAGGTCATTGGGGATGCCGTCGGCATCGGCGCATTACCGGCCCTGGTCAGCATGTATGTCGGATTTAAGCTGGTTGGCGTGATCGGATTTTTTATCGGCCCCCTGGTCGTCATTATCTATTCCGCCATGCGTAAAGCGGGCTTGTTCCAAATCAAGATCAAATTCTGAGGACAACTTGATGCAACCCTTTTCCCGGGAATATTCCAGGGAAGAGGGTTTTTTTGTCATTTTAGAGTTCATTTTCTGGGCGGAAGACATATGTTAAATACGAAGAGCCCTTGATAACGACGGATAGTAACGATAAGGAGGAATACCCTTGAAGGAAAACCCTGAGGTGCGCGTATACCCGGTATTTCATTCGCCATTTGATCCATGCCCGCCCAAGCTCTACAGAACGTATGTGGTGCCGGTTAACCAGTATGTCGTGTTTCAGCCGCCCGGCCTGCCGCAGTTTAGCCCTGCCGAGGCATTGAGACACGGAACGTTATGGCCGTCCTTGTATAGCCCGTATACCTCGCGAAAATTTAAAGGAGAGTGATCGGCCGTGAACGAAGCCAGACCCCAGGTTGGAGATCGGAAGTATTACGAAATGCTGGAGCAGCTTCAGGCCCTGGATTTTGTCCTGGTGGAGCTGAACCTGTATTTGGACACCCATCCGGATGATCTCAAGAGCATCGAGCAATTCAACAAGCTGACGCAGGAAAGGACGGTGCTCGCGAAGCAATTCCAAGAGTTGTATGGGCCCCTGCAAAATTTTGGCCGTGCTTTTTCCAAGTACCCGTTCGAATGGGCCCAAGGCCCGTGGCCTTGGCAGGTTTGACGGCGTTGGCCAGCGGGCTGCTGCTTGCTTCACCACCTGCATGCAGCCCTCACGAAGAGGAAAAGCGAGAACAAGGAGGCGGAAGAGCCCATGTGGGTATATGAAAAAAAGCTTCAGTATCCGGTGCGCGTAAGTAAATGTGATCCGAGAATGGCAAAATTTTTGATGGAGCAATATGGAGGCGCTGACGGCGAGCTGGCCGCCGCGCTGCGTTATCTGAACCAGCGGTATACGATTCCAGACAAAGTGATCGGATTGCTCAACGATATCGGAACCGAGGAATTCGCACATCTCGAGATGATTGCCGCGATGGTGTACAAATTGACGAAGGATGCAAGCGTGTCGGAGCTCGAGGCAGCCGGATTGGGCGCGCACTATGCCAATCACGATCATGCGCTGTATTATGAGAACGCCGCCGGCGTACCGTGGACGGCAACCTATATTCAAGCCAAAGGAGATCCGATTGCGGATTTGTACGAGGACATTGCGGCAGAAGAGAAGGCGCGCGCTACATATCAATGGCTTATCGACATGACCGACGACGTGGATTTGCAGGACAGTCTCAAATTTTTGCGGGAACGGGAAATCATTCATTCCCTCCGCTTCCGGGAGGCCGTTGAGATTATCAAGGAAGATCGGGAAACGAAAAAAATATTCTAGGGTGCGTACATCGTTAGCCCCACCTGCAAGTGAATCGTTCATGACAGGCCCGGCCGATAGCGGCCGGGCCTGTTTATGGTGGAAGGAAGATATGGCGGCCATTAGGTCCCGCGCAGCTCCTGGTCCGAATCATGATACGGCAGCCGGACCGTAAAGGTGGTACCCTGCCCCGGCTTGCTCTCTGCCTGAATCGTGCCTCCATGAGACACGATGAATTCCTTGGCAATCGCAAGACCTAGTCCCATGCCGCCTTGATGCCGCGCACGCGCTTCATCCGTGCGGTAGAAGCGGTTAAAGAGATAAGGAAGATGCTCTTCTTCAATCCCTGGGCCCGTATCCCGAATATCAATCCGAAGCATGCCGGATGGGGACTCCTCTAACAGCGAAACATGGACAAGCCCGCCATGGGGCGTATACCGGATCGCGTTGACGAACAGATTCAGAAACACCTGGGTGATTCGGCTTGGATCAACGGGTACGGAGGTGCGTTCCGTAGCGCAGGTCAGTTGCAGGGACAAGTTTTTGGCCTCCGCCTCAGGCTCTACCCGTTCCCGGATTTGGCTCAGCAGAACCACCATATCGGTCGGCTTCCGAACCAGCGGCAGCTGCTTGGCTTCGGCTAAAGATAATTGATGGAGGTCACCCACGAGCCGGGTTAAGCGAATCAATTCGTCCTGGATGGGAAGCAGCAGTTCGGGCTCGATCGGCTGCCGATTCTGTTGAAGCAGATCCAGCTTTCCCCTCACGATGGTCAGCGGTGTTCGAAGCTCATGGGCGACGTCAGCCACCAAATTGCGGCGGACCATTTCCGATTGTTCGAGCCTGGAAGACATTCCGTTGAAAGCGACGGCGACCCTCCCGTATTCGTCCTCCGAGGTTATGGGGGCCTGAATGCCGTACTCGCCTTGACCGAGGCGTTCGATGGCCGGGACGAGCTTGCGCAGGGGCGCCGTGAGCCTTCGCGATATCCAGTATGCCGCCCCGAGGGATAGCAGGACGAAGAGGATGGTGCCTCCGCCCAGTAGAATGATGATGGATGTGGGCGTTCCGATCCGAAGCTTGGTCAGGTTTGCCACATCCGTATCATAATAATACAGCTCTGCGACCGCGTCGCCTTGAACATGCAACGTCCGCTTTACCCCCAGACGTTTGATCAGCTGCTCTACAGCCTCCCCCTCATGCAAGAGGGTCGTTTGTTCCCCTGATACCAGCAGGATGCTCTCCTGGCGGTCAGCCGATCGGGGACTGTCCGCTAACCATGCCTGATCCTGAACGGCACGAAAAGTATGCCCATTCTTTACGTAGTAGCCGACCAGCCGGTCCTGGAGCTGATCCAGCTCTTCTTCGCGCGAGGTTTGCAGCATGACATCCATGGAATCGCGGATCACGATATAAGTAAGAAGGACGAAGACGGTGCTGAAACCGATAATGAACGACGAGAGGACGATGAAGATTTTGCGGCCCACGCTCATGGCTGCTGCTCAAACCGGTAACCGAAACCATACACCGTTTTGATAAAAACGGGCTCGGCCGGGTCATCTTCGATTTTTTTGCGAATCCGGCTAATATGGGCGTCCGCGGTCCGTTCATCATTGTGGATATCATCCTCCATGGCCGCCTGAAGCAGCTGCAGACGGCTGTATACCACGCCAGGCCTGGAAGCAAGGGTCAGGAGCAGCTTGAATTCGGTAGGCGTAAGCGGGATCTCCCGGTCATGTTTCCATACCCGGCATTGGGTTTCCGAGATCGTTAAATCGCCGCGCTTAAGCATTTCTTCAGTAACCGATTCGCCTTCTATTCTGCGAAGGACCGACCGGATACGCGCAGCCAGCTCTCGCAGGGAGAAAGGTTTGGTCATGTAATCGTCTGCGCCTACCTCCAGCCCGATCAGCTTATCGGTTTCCTCAATCCGGGCGGTAACCATAATGATGCCGACACGGCTTGATTTTCTGAGCTCCCGGCATACTTCAATGCCGCTTAATTCCGGAAGCATCCAATCCAATACGACCAGCGACGGCTTGGCTTCTCTCGCTTTGGCCAAAGCCTCCGTGCCGGTCGAAGCGGTAATGATGTGAAATCCCTCCTGCCGGAGGAACGGCTCCATAAATTCAATGACTTTCCGTTCATCGTCCACAAGAAGCAAGGTATGTGCCATGCAAGCATCCTGCCTTTCCATTGATTCGTTAGGTTCAGCGGTAAATCCACCCCATTATATACGGTTTCCAGCCGCAATTGGAAAATTTCACGGAATCCGCAAGCCATCATCACAAGATCGCAACATTTCGATGATAGGATGATCTCGTAAAAATTTTTGAATCGAGAGAGGGATATCGACATGACGCAACAAGCTGTAAGAAAAACACCGCTGGCCGTATGGATTTCGTTAGGGCTGGCATGGTTATTTGTTGTTTGTATTGCTGTTCAGACGTTTATTGCCGGCATGGCGCTGTTTCACGACGGATCGATGTGGAGAAGCCACACCCTGTTTGTCCATTTTTTTGAAATCGTGCCGCTGCTCATGCTGATATTTGGTTTTGCAGGCAAACTGCCCGCCCCGTATAAATGGAGATCACTGGCTCTGTTGTTATTGGTCTTCAGCCAATACCTCACGGCGAACCTGCCTGGCGCAGGGGCATGGCATCCGGTCATTGCCATCGGATTGTTCTGGCTTGCCGTGGATACGGCACGTGGTGTACTCCCGTCCTATCGACAGGAACAGAAGGGGTAATACGAACATGAGAAGCCTTGCCGTGCTGGTTATGGCTTTATTCGGAGGTTTTGCAGGCGGGATCGTTCTGAATGCAGTGATCGCCATTACGTCGCACATGGTATTTGGAGGAGACGAGGACGGGTTGAAGGGTCTCAAATATCTGCCGTTTGTTACCTCGGCATGGTACGCCGCTACGTTAATGATCTGGCGGCCGCGCCCGGAATTTGAACAATAACGCTTCGTTCCGGCGTTACCCTTCAACCGCCAGCGAGATCCAAACGAACAAGATATAGAACAGGATCGGTATCGCAAACCCCAGGGACAACAGGTACCATACGAGCGGCGTCCGAACCATCTCCTTCACCAGGGCGATCGGGCTTCGGACATATCGGCCCTTCTTAAGCCGGTTAACCATCCGCTTGAGAATGGCGGCTTGCTCACGGGGATCATACCGGTCCAGCTCTGCCAGCAGTTCGGCTTCCAGCAGCCCGATGGCCGATGCTTCACCAGACTCCCTTGTTTCCGGCAAGTTCATCCTCTCCTTTCTTCGAACTTATTGTATATATAACAACGTTAAAGCCTCCTTGGTTACGCATGATGATATAGACCAAAAGCAGCAGTTATGGGGGAATGGGATTTGCAGATGTGATATGGTTCCTATATGATGAGGGGAGATTAGACTAGAATCAGATTATATGGAGCGAAGGGAAGGACAAAATTGGAAAAAACAGCTACGTTAATCAAGCCGGAAGCGATGATATTTGACATGGATGGAACGCTGTTTCAGACGGAGACCCTGCTGCTGCCCGCCTATCACAAATTGTTCGACATTCTGCGCGAAGAGGGGCACCACGAAGGAGAAACGCCGGATGAGGAGCTCATGCTTGGATGTCTGGGGATGCTGCTCGAAGACATTTGGAAGAAGGTCATACCGGATGCGACGCCGGCAGCCCATAACCGTGCAAACGAGCTGCTGCTGCAGCTGGAGCTCGAAGGTTTAAGCGATGAAGCAGCCGTTTTGTATCCTGAGGTGAAGGAGACGCTGGAGGAGCTTCATCGGCGCGGCGTCCGATTGTTTGTTGCCAGCAACGGCCTGGAGGATTACGTGAAGGGCATCTCCCAAGCGAGGGGGCTTATGCCGCTCTTTGAAGGAGTCTACAGTGCCGGAGAGCACGGAACGGCTTCGAAGGTGGATTTGGTCAAATTGCTGCTGGATCAGCATGAAATCAAGGATGCCTGGATGGTAGGAGACCGGTCATCGGATGTGGAGGCAGGCAAAGAGAACGGACAAACCGTCATTGGCTGCCGCTATGCAGGTTTTGGCGAGGATCAGGAGCTGAAGGGATCGGACGTTGTCATCCATTCTTTTTCACAGCTGCTGAAGCTTCATGACCAAGCCGAGTAGATTGGATAGGAGTCACAAAGGCTGTTTCCAAGGGTAGTAAGCAACCCTCTTGGAAACAGCCTTTGTGCGTGTTTTCGGATTCTAGTATTCGATTCTCCAGGGTTTGGTCTTAAGCATTCTTCGCGGATTTTTTTTGACTGTATACCCACATGGCATATTCTAAGGGCTTCACCATGGATTCGCGGTAGGCAGCCATATCGCCGATCTGGGAGAATACTTCCCTTGATGGCTTAGGATTCACCTCGAGGAGAAGAACCCTTCCGGTTTTATCCACTGCCAGATCCAGCGCAAGCTCGCACAAGCCTCCATATTGTCCGTCCAGAAATTGGGCTATGGCCACGCCGAGGGAATCGGCTTCCTCGCGGATGCTGGCGCGCTTTGCCGGATCTGCGATCCATTTGCTTAACAATTCTTCCATCATCGTCGCGCTTCCGCCGCCATGCAGGTTGGAGGTTACGCTCTTCGGCGCCCCGACGCGTCCCACGCAGCCGGTCACCTGCCATTGACCGGCTCCGTCTTTCTGCACGAGCATTCGGTAGTCATGCACTCTTCCGTCCGGCAGCTCCAGCTGTATTCCCTCTTGGACGAGATATCGGTCTTTATTGCCCCAGCCCGATAAATATTGCGCCAAATGGCCCGATGGCATCCGTTTCGGTTTAATGATGCTCCGATTGGAATTGCGTCCCCGGATTTCATACATGCCCGTAACGCCCGGCACCTTCGCAATCCGCAGGATTCCGCGTCCGCCCGTTCCGTTGATCGGCTTAAAATAAACGACAGGGTGAACATGGAGCATCCGGTGAATGTCACTGGTGCTCGTAACGATCCGGGTGTCCGGCAGATGGGGCCGGAAGCGTTTTTTGGTGGACAGTATTTGATGAATCGTCCATTTGTTGCGCAGCGGCCGGTTCAGAAACAGCAAGTACCGGTAGCGGGAACGAAAGCGCAGCAGCTGTTGAAAGCGCGGGCTCTTTTGAATGCGGCAGCGGTCAAAGATCATGTCGGGAAACGACCGCCACCTCCGGCTCCATCTTTGGTGGTCAGGGTCGTATTCCATGGCGTTGATCAGCCCTTGGGCGCTGTTGACCTCGGCGGGGGTGAAGACGTAGACGTCCAGCCCCATTGCCTTTCCTTCCTTGATCATATGCTCGTAGATATGCCGTTCCTCCAGCTTTTTCCGTTCATCCAAGTAAAGCGTCATAATACCTAAGACGGGTTTCGACACAGAGGTTCACCTTCTTGAATAGAGTCAGCATTAAATGGTTGGTGCAGGGGCAGGATTCCGCTCATAATGAGCGTAGGTTTTCCTGTCGGACCCTGCTCAAGAGCAATGGCCTGCATCCCTGCATGAAAGCACATTTGCAAACTTGCCGTATGATCTGCAGCCACTTTGCATCGCAGCCGCCCGAACCTGGATAATTGCGAGCGGATCAGGGAAGAACCGATTTGCCGGTTGCGGTATAGAGGGTGTACAGCAATCATACAGGCACTTTCTCCATAATCCGCCGCAAAGCAAATCCCCACCGGTATGCGCCCGATATCGCCCCGAACCGTTGCTGCCACGATCGAAGTGCCGGGCTGCAGCAGCTCGTCGTAGGATAACGATGCCAGACGCTGATAACCTTCGCGGGTTAGACGTTTGTTGCTGTAACGCCGGAAGAACTCGCTGCATTGCTGTCTGGCATGCGGCCATTCTTCCGGGCTTGCGAGAGAGAGACATGAGATTTCCACATGATCCCCTCCTTTCCGTACATCTTTGACCGGTGCTTGAGACCGAGCAAGATTTACTTTTGCTTGATCAGATAGTCGGAATATTGAAAAATCCGCTCCAGTGATTTTTTGCGGATCGCCGGTTCGTCAAATTTCATCGGTCTTGAATTCGCCTCGAAGAACCAAAGGATGCCTTCGTTATCGATTCCGAGGTCCATGGACATCTCCCCATGGATCTGCCCGGAGCATTTCTCAATCTGCCGTGCCATATGCACGGCTGCCTTTCTAACCTCGCCCAGGATGGCATCGGAACGTTCCGGACCGAATACGATCGGCAGCAGCTTCTCCGGGTCCTCAATCGTTCCCCCGCGGGGAACATGCGTGGTTATGCTCTTGGCCCCTGCCATGCGTGCTCCGATTCCCGTGACCGCCCAGGAACCCGAATCGTTCTTTTGCACAAGAATGCGGAGATCAAAGGAGCGGCCATGGACCTGAGCCAGCTCGATTCCCTGCTGAATAAGGTATGAGCTTCCTTTGGTTTCCTGATAAACCCGGCTCCAGAGCCTTTCCAAGGAAGCCGCTTTGTACGTGGTACTGTTTTTGTTGTTCTGAATCTGGATGCGGTAGGGGAGCGATTTGTTTTTCTGGTACCGAATCCTCATAATTCCTTGACCGGCTTTGCCATCCTCCGGTTTTAGATACAGGTAGGGCTTCCGCTTCATCATCTCGTATAAAGTCGGATACCCCTTCAAGCGCTTGGTTAGAGGAGTCCATTGCTTGGTTAACCGCGATTTGTTCAGCCAAGCGAACAGTCTCCACTTATTAAAGAAATGTGGGTTGTAGAGGTCGATATGGGGATGCCTTTGGCATTCCTTGATTTTGCGGCGAACCCACGGCAGCGCTTCATCCTCACGGTATGGAATCCGGTTATAGATAACCTGGGGCAGAGGACATAACCTCTGCTCCCAGGAATGGTCGCTCAACAGCATATAACCTTTGACAGCATCCGTATCAAGCTTCAGATCGCGTACCGTGACCACATAGACCAGAAACCCCATATCTTTTCCTGTCTTGATGATTTCCTGAAAGTTTTGCCGGTTGCCTCTGAACATGGTTTGAGTATCATGCATGGTCAAGATTGCTACAACCGGTCTTCCATCACTCTCCACTCGGCTGATCACGAATCATTCCCCCCTGTGGAAGCCGCTCAGATACAAACTGTGATCAAAAATATGCTCGACTGATGCTCTTCCTTCCGCTTTAAGTGAAGGGTGGCTGAAAATCGATCTGCCCGGCTTCGAATTCGCTTCAAACATCCAGATTCTCTCGTTATCGTCTATGCCGATATCGAACCCGATTTCCCCTAACAGATGCGGGTGGTGATTCTCGATCGCTTCCGACATCGTAATGGCGGCTTCCTTGGCGCGCTCTAGCACCTCACGGGATCTGGTTCCAAAAGCGCGGGAGAGCGCCAGTTCCGGCGTCATCAGCGAGCCGCCGTTCTTGATATGCGTGGTGACGCTGCCGCGTCCGGCTTTTTTGGCGCCGATGCCGACCACGGCCCAACGGTTTCTGCTGTTCTTATGCATATGGAACCTGAAGTCGATGGGACATCCGTCGATTTCAATGAGACGGATTCCTTGCTGGATGACGTAGCTCTTCAGCTTGGCACCGTGCTTTGCCTGAAGCATCCGCATCAGACTGCTAAAGTTCGGGAATTTGAGCAGCGTGTTGCCGCCGTTTCCGTGATAGCGGGCATAGTATCCTTTTTTGGGAAGATAGGTTAACCGGTAGATGCCAAGGCCTAAACTTCCGGCAGAAGGCTTATAATATACGAAATGATGGCGTTCCATCATATCCTTAATCCGCTCGGGACTAGGATTGTTGTAGGTTTCCGGCAAATATTTGCCCGCCTGCAGGTCACCGTCCAGCTGCGAGTAGACATCCGATTTATTGAAGAACGCCCAATTGAAGAATTTGATGTTGCGTTTGCCGAACCGGTCCCTCAGTTGGTTGGTAAAAGGGGAGAAGTCGGTTTTCCGGCTCGGTAGGCGGTTATAAACGACATCAGGAAGAGGAACGGTCTTGCGAATGAAGCCGCCGCCGGAACCAAGCATATAGGCATGAACGGTTTCGCGCTGCCAGTTGATATCCCGTGGGGCAAAGGCATATACGAACATTTTTTTGTTGCCTTCGCGAAGCAGCTGCCGGATATACGAAGTGCGGGCTCCAAAAGGACTGGACGGATTCGGGGGGCCGTCGGACAGAACCCCGACCACGGGCCCGAGTTCAAGTTCTCCTTCCCGGGGGGACTGGATATACACAGGACCCTGTCTGGGAACGTTGACGCTGTTTCGGACTCCGCTGCTTAAATAGATGTGCTTTCCCGACCGTTCGATCGGTTTCAGGGCAGCGGACACGGAATTGGTGCCAATGCGAAGCTTTATCGATTTCTTGCTTGATAGCCCCAGGCTCTTGAGAAGCGAACCGGATAAAAAGACGACTTTTTCGGGCTGCTGCGAGAAATGAATATTTCCGAAATTCAAACTCATGTATTTACCCTCCTAAGTTGTCGAAGCAATAAATAACGGGCGTATTGAATCGGATGTTCGACGGACAGCCGGGCTGCGTGACCATCTCCCGTTAGTGTAAATGCGCGTCGGCCAGGTTTGGAGTTGACCTCCAGGATCCAGACCCGTCCGCTGGTATCGACGCCAAAATCGATTCCCAGCTCGCCGAGCCGGCCGAATCCTTCCTCCAGCAGAGCTGGAAGCTGAGCGGACAAATCCCGGATGGTCCGCATGATCCCCGTGGCCTTTTCTTCTCCGAAATCGGTCGTTAGATAGGGGAGGGCGGGAAATGCCGTGCCTCCGCCATGAAGGTTTGAGGTTAATCCTTGGTCGGCTCCTTGCCTAACAGCGATTCCTGTGACGGACCATATGCCGCGATCATTCTTTTGAACCAATGACCTGATATCGTACGGGTGCCCGTTACCGTTGCGAAGCTTCAGGAAGGGCTGAATGATAAACCGGCGGCGGCCGGTAAAACCTCTCACCCATTCGTTCATCTCATGCACGGGAATGGTATGCAGGAACATGCGATTGCTCCGATCCCTTCCTTGCAGTCTGACACGCTGTTGATCTGTCAACGCGAGGTACAAGGTGTGACGGCCCTGAGAGCCTCCGCTTGGCTTCATGAAGAGACGTCCGCCAAAGGCGAGCAAAGCCCGGCTGAGGGATTCGGCTCCCGTATAACTTAAGGTTGCCGGCAAATAAGGCTTGATGGCTGAGGAGCGCTTTAACAGCTGATGAACCTTCTGCTTGCCCGGCAGACCGCGTGACCACAGCTTAACGCCAAGCTGTGACATTCGGTTCAGAAGTTCACCGGCTGCGGCCGTTTCCTCGCCGTTTCGGTGCAGGCAACGGTCATAGACGATGTCAGGAAGCGGGAAGTTGCCGGTGCTCCAGCCCTCTTCCGGATTGAAGCGATATCCTTTTATCCTGTCCGCGGCGCTGTCCGCGCCTGAAGCAGGTGAGGCATCATCCGGACAAAAAACAAATACCTGCATGCCGAGTCCCTCGGACTTCAAGCTTAGCTCGCGGAGAAATTGCTTCTCGGCAAACGGTGGGAAGCCCGGTTTGCGGCATGCCATGACACCCAGGGTGCCTATTATCTTTGAGGACATAAGGTTCTCCTTTTTTACAAACCCGTCAAGTATTGACAGTATTGAACGAGTCGTACGGCAGACGGCCTTACTTTGGAGTCGGCATTCAATGGCGCGTTTTCGCCTTTGGAAGGCTTGGAGTTGACCTCCAGAAGCCAAATGCGTCCCGAGGTATCAATCGCCAAGTCGATGCCCAGCTCTCCGAAGTGATAAGGAATGGCAGCCTCCAATCCATGAGCGATATCGAGCGCCGCTTGGTTCATTCGGGCGGGAGCCGTTTGCTTGGAGGATAACGGAATGCTGCTCATGGCCAGCGCGTCCTTGACGGAAGATAGCGTACCGCCTCTGGCGAGATTGGAGACAAAGTGGTTTCCGCCGGCAATTCGGGCCACGACCGAGGTCACTGCCCATTTGCCGTTTTTGTCTTTATGAACAAGCGCGCGAAAATCGACGTTTCGCCGGTTGATGCGGATTAAATCCAATCCTTGCTGAATTTGATAACGCGTTTTTTTTATTTTTCCGGATAAGCTGCTGAACAGCTTTGGAAGCGAGGAGTAGGTGCTCTTCTTGGATCCTTCAAGAGATGTCGTCATCGTTTGGTAATGGCCGTTCTCTTGCCGGGATATCCGGATGATTCCCTTTCCCAGACTTCCCCGCACCGGTTTCAGGAAGACCGTCCGATACGTGGTGCACATTTTTTTGAGAGTCGGATAACCGCTGAGCAAATAGGATTCCGGCAAATATTTTTGGAGCTTCGCATCGGGTCCGAGCGCCTCGAAGACATCGGATTTATCGAGGAATTTCTCGTTAAAGATGTGGGTGCCGAATCGTGATTTTACTTCTCTCATAAAATGCTGTACGCTAGGACTATTCTCCAGTTTGCGGGTAGACAGCCGGTTATTAATGACGTCCGGAGCTGGAACGCTGCGCTTTTTCCAACCCGCGTCATAGATAATTGCTTCAAGTGTTGACGGGTTCGAACCGATCATGTCAGGGGTGAAAAAGTACACATATGCGCCTTGTTTCTTGGCCGCGTTTACCATTTCCAAACAGAAAGCCGAAATCGACCCGAAAGGTTTATCAGGTTCATCCGGTAAAAAGCGGCTGACCATGACACCGATGAGCGGACCGAGCTTCAGCATTTTTTCCGTTGGATAATATCTGACATTCATCGTGGTGCGAGGAAGCAGTTCCGAACTGCTGAATATGGTGGGGCTTAGGGCCAGCGTGTTCGATTTTCCTCCTGAAGTAACGCGGATTTCCTGCTTGAAGGAGCCAAAGGCAAGCTGTATCGGTGAATCTGTCGGGATACGGAGCTGTCTTATGAGCCGGTCACCAAGCTTGATATCGTTATCCGGAAGCTGGGCTGAGCGGATTAATTGAACCGATATCTTGGATTTGGTGTTGGATTTGATCTTGGATTTGCGCATGATGGATCTCCTTCCGACAACAACTGGATACTTAAGTGAACAGACGAAGACTTCATCTGATCATTGCATGTAATGCATCATATGAGGACATATATCCCTTGGTGATTGTACTGCTCGGGAAAAAGGAGTGCTGAAAATGCAGAACTGGCTGTTTATTTTGGTGAACGTGTGCGTTGCTGCTTTTGTTGGCGGCGTAACGAACCACTTTGCGATAAAAATGCTGTTTCATCCCCGCGAAGAAAAAATCATCCTGGGCCGCCGCGTACCCTTTACCCCGGGGCTCATCCCCAAGCGCAAGGACGAGATTGCCGAATCGCTGGGGCATGTGGTTTCGGATTACCTGGTGACAAGCGAGGGCCTGCAGGATCTGATTCGCAGGCCGGTGTTCCGCAGCAAGATGGAGGAAAGCCTCCGGCGGAAGCTGGAGGAATGGAGCGAATCGGAGCTGAGCTTCGGCGATTTGGCGCTGAAAGTATGGAGTCCCGAACAGTGGGAGCAGATGAAGGTCCGGGCGGAACAATTGGCGCGCGAGCTTACGGCCCGAGGTGCCGCTGCCATATGGCACGGGTATGGGCTTGAGGCGAAACCGCTGAAGGAGCTCGTTCCCGGCTGGTCGGAGGAAACGATCCAGGGCTGGAGCGCGGCCGCAGCCGATACCGTGCTGAAGGAGCTGAAGCATACGCTCTTGTCGGCAAAGGGGCAGCTCATGCTGTCGGACGTAGCTTCTTCGCTTATCGATAAGGCGGGCGGGTTTCTCGGGACGATGGCTTCAATCTTTGTGGATGAGGATAAACTGGTACAGAAGATGACCCCTGTGCTGATCCAGCAGCTGGAGGGAGAGAAGGTCCGCAAGACCATCACGGACATCATCTCCGGAAAGCTGTCCCATTACGGGGAAATGCCGATCGGGGATATCATCGAACATGCATCGGATGAGCCGGGGCTTGCGTGGCTGACCCGGACATTGGATGACAAGCTTCCTTGGTCCACATGGATTCAGCGGATCGAGCTTCTTCGCGTTGGCGAAGCGATCGGCCCGCGCATGCCGGCTATCGAGGCAGCCCTGCCAGGAATGCTCGATAAGGGGCTGGGCTTTTTGGAGCGAAGCATCCCGGGGGCGATGAAGGCCGTTAACTTGCCGCAGCTCGTTCAGGAGCAGGTGGAGAAATTTCCGATCGAGCGGCTGGAAGAGGTCATACTGAGCGTATCCGGCCGCGAGTTCAGGGCTATTACCTGGCTCGGGGTTCTGCTGGGCGGGATCATTGGATTACTCCAATCGCTGCTGACGATACTGTGGAGATGAGATGTTAAGAGTTAAGATGTGGCAAAGCGAACGAACAAAACGGCTTCTTAGCCGAATATAGGGGAGGAACCAAGAATGAACATTTATGACAAAGCGCATGATTTGGCAAAAGCAATGAAGGAGAGCCAGGAGGTAGAAGAGATTACATCCGCGATGAAACTCGTGGATGCGGATCCGGAGAGCAGACGCATGCTGGACGATTTCCGTCAGCGTCAGATGGAGCTTCAACAGCGCATGATGTCCGGAGACATGCCGGCCCAAGAGGAAATGGAGAAGATGGAGAAGCAGTTCGAGGTGCTGAGCCTGAACCTGAACATCCGCCGTCTGTTTGACGCCGAGCGGCGTCTGAGCGTCATTATCGAAGACGTGAACAAGATTATATCGGACAGCCTGCAGCATTTGTACGGACAGGCCCAATCCTAAGCGATCTCGTTTGTAACCATGGTGCGGCGGTTAACTTTCGAAGACAATTCGAACAAATTTTTATAAACTTGTCTCATAAATTGCGCAAGCTCCTCATAGAGTAGAAATATAGATTTCAGAGAGTAGAGGAGCTGCGTTTACAATGAAAAAAAAGAAAAACAAGTTTAAACACACCGCATATTTATTGGTTGCACTCGGCATGCTGATATACGCCCTTCCGAGCATTTCATTCTCCGGCGGGTTCTCTTGGGTTTCGCTGTTCGGTGCTGTCTGGGCAGGCTTTGCCCTGCTCGTGATCGGTTCGCATCTCTATTATCTTATCGGAGTAGATGAGGCGAAGCAGAAAGCGCTGGACGCAATCCGCAAGGAGAAATTGAGCCAGTGGGAACTGAAATGGCCTGAGGAACAGAAGAGCCAGGAAGCCAATTAAGTGCCGGATCACAGCGAGAGCTGCGATAAACAAAAACCTCCCTTGAAGCCGATGCGGCTGGATTATCCATCCGCCATCCTTGAGGGGAGGTTTTTTTGGATTTGACGGGTATGGGAGCGTCAGCGGACGTGATATAATAGATACAGTGTAGTACAGATAGTGTTATGGGGGTGTAACAGTTGGACGTTCGGGATGATACGATTACAAAACACGAGCAGTTGGTTCAGTATATTGAAAGTTTGAAGGTGGGAAGCAAAATATCGGTGCGGCGGCTGGCCAAGGAGATGGGCGTCAGCGAGGGGACCGCTTACCGGGCGGTGAAGGAAGCGGAAAGCCTAGGCATCGTTGTCACGAAGGAACGGATCGGTACGGTTCGCGTGGAACGGAAGCCGCGGAACATATCCGAGCAGCTTACGTTTGCCGATGTCGTTGAGATCGTGGAAGGACATGTGCTTGGCGGTGCCGAAGGGCTAAATAAAAGCCTGCACAAGTATGTGATCGGCGCGATGAAGGTGGAAGCCATGATCCGCTATATCGACGCCGGAAGCCTCATGATTGTCGGTAACCGCGAAGATGCCCATTCCCTGGCGTTAGAGCAGGGGGCAGGCGTGCTGATTACCGGCGGTTTCGGCACGAGCCGGGAAGTGAAGCTGCTGGCGGATCAGCTGGATCTGCCTATCATCTCGTCCCGACATGACACGTTTACGGTCGCCTCCATGATCAACCGTGCCATTTTCGACCGTTTAATTAAGAAGAAAATTATGCTGGTGGAGGATATCGCCCATGATAAGCCCAAGAATCACCAGTTGAAAAACTCCGTCACCGTCCAGGAATTCAAACGGATTTCGCAGGAGACAGGGGAAAACCGGTACCCGGTCACGGACGAATGGAACCGGGTCATCGGCATCGTCGGGGTTCGCGACGTGGAAGGGCTGGCCGAAACCCAGCCGATCGAGAAAGCGATGACCCGCAATCCGGTGACGGCCAGCATGAAGACCTCCCTTGCATCGGCCGCGCAGATCATGATGTGGGAAGGGATCGATTTTCTGCCGATCGTGGATCGGAACCGCAAGCTGCTTGCCACCGTCACCCGGAAAGAGGTGCTTGGCGCACTGCGGGATGCGCGAAACCAGCCTCAGCTTGGCGAGACGTTCGATCAGCTGATCTGGAACGGGATTGCGGAGGATCGGGATGAGGAAGGGCGATTGTTCTTCCACGGCTTTATCACGCCCCAAATGGCCTCGGAACTCGGAACGATTTCGCAAGGGGTGCTCACCACCGTGATATCCTTGGCGGCCGTGAAGGCCGCCAAGGATATCAGCGGCTGGGATCATGTCCTCGATCATCTGTCGACGTATTTCATCCGGCCTGTGCAGATCGAGGATCCGATTGTCATTATGCCGAAATTGCTGGAGCTTAGCCGGCGTACCTGCAAGATGGAGATTGAAATCCAGCATCAGACGAGCCTGATTGCCAAAGCGGTCATGACGATGCAGGCGATCGATCACGGCTAACGGGAAACTCTCCCGACTAATAAAAAAGGGCACCCCGCTGGTCTTGTAGACCATGCGGGATGCCTTTTTTCAACTTAGTTTCATTCAGCCGGCCGTCCGCGAATTCTTCAGTCTGCTGTAATAGGTGCGGCTTCGAATGCCGGCAAATATATTGAACGCGCCAAGCACCAAAAACGCTGCTTCTACAATGACAGCGGGCGTGGAGCCGCTGAACAGGAACATGCACACCAGCGAAAGGGAAACCAGCATAATGCCCATGCAGAGGTTCATCATGGACATATGGATTCCGCGGTCGACCGGATCCGCTACTCGCCGTGCGCGAATGCTATACAGCGCGGCAGCTACGACGGACAGGACGAGGATAATGTACAGGATATAGTGGATGACGGTTATCATGGAATGGAAGGCTCCTTTATATTCGGTAACATACTGTTAGATTCGATCATTTACAATAGTATGTATTGTATCATGATCCCGTTGACTTTGCATCCAGATGATCGACGCCGACCCAGATTTGCAGCACGCCTTCCATGACGAGCATGGTCTTGATCTGGACCTTGTAATCTTTTTCCCGGACCGTATAGATTTTGTCGCTGAGGAGCGAACGGGTCAGCTTGCTGTCCGTATCGATATCAAACACGTTGCGGCCGCGAAGGGCAGCCAGATCGTCGCTCATAAGCCTGACGAGCTCTTTGATGATGACGGGATCAAGAGGCTCCCTGTCGTTTTGTTCGCTGCGGATCTTGATTTCCTTGATGACCGTGGATTGTTTATTGTATTTTTTTAACGAATCGATATCTTTTTCATACTGCGTTATTTTGAGCTGCTGTTCCTGATTCGTTTCCCATAATTTATTGTAGGCTGCATGATAAACCGAATTGTAGAGGATGCTGCCGACGACCATCCCCAGCACGAAGATGGATGCGACCTGATAGAAGGGGCGGAATCGGTGGGCCGGAGGTACGCGCATGGATCAGCTCCGGCTGGAGCACACCCATTTGACCAGCTCGCTGCCCATATGTGCTCCAAGAAATGCAAAACCCAGATATAAAACCTGCTTGATGGCAGGGGATAGATTGCCGACTACCATGTTGCTTTCAATGACCCGCATCGGATCAATGGTGCCTCCGATGGCGGCGGCAAGCGCCCATATCTTAATCCGGTCGGCCACTTCTATCATGGTCAGGGTCGGGGGCTGCAGGGACAGCACGGCGCCCACGCCTCCCACCATGGCCCCCCCCAGCACGATGCCGAAGGCTATAAAAAAATCCAGGATCGCTTTGGATAAAAAAACGCTCATGCCCTCATGTCTCCTTTCTTCTCTCGGTGGATGTCAAGGCAACCGCCTGTCCACGTATTCCCTAGTTTCATTCTATGGGCGGGCCTAGCGGGATTATGATAAAATGGTATAAAGACTTTTTAAGATATTTCTGAGTTGATTTTAAATATACATGTACCGGCGAAAGGAAGGCGTTACGATGAGCTCTTTCGTGCATTTGCACGTGCATAGTGAATACAGTTTGCTCGATGGAGCGGCACGTATCGGTGACCTGGTGCGGGAAGCGGCGGCGCTTGGCATGAAATCGCTGGCGCTGACGGATCATGGCGTGATGTATGGTGCCGTTCCGTTCTATAAAGCCTGCCTGGCGCAGGGCATCAAACCGATTATCGGTTGCGAGGCCTATATCACGGCAGGCTCCCGCAAGGAGCGGGGAAGCCGCAAGGACCAGCCGATCTATCATTTGATTTTGCTTGCCAAGAATGAGACCGGCTATCGCAATTTAATGAAGCTGTGCTCGATCGGGCATTTGGAGGGGTATCATTACAGACCCCGAATCGATATGGAGGCGCTGGCCGCCCATCATGAAGGCATCATATGCCTCAGCGCCTGCTTGGGAGGCGAGGTTCCCCAGCATCTGCTTCATGGACGCGAGGCGGAAGCCAAGGCGGCTGCGCTCCGTTACCAGGCGATTTTTGGAGAGGATTATTACCTGGAGCTGCAGGATCACGGCATGCCGGAGCAGAAGCGCGTGAACCCCCAGCTGATTCAGCTGAGCCGCGAGACCGGCATTCCGCTGGTAGCGACCAACGATGTGCATTATCTGACCGAGAACGATGCCGAGGTTCAGGACGTCCTGATCTGCATCGGCACGGGAAAGACGGTCGAAGATGAAGACAGGCTGCAGATTCAGACGAACCAGCTCTATCTGAAGAGCGGCAGCGACA
This sequence comes from Paenibacillus sp. Y412MC10, assembly GCF_000024685.1. Classification (NCBI taxonomy): domain Bacteria; kingdom Bacillati; phylum Bacillota; class Bacilli; order Caryophanales; family Paenibacillaceae; genus Paenibacillus; species Paenibacillus sp. Y412MC10. The sequence goes on along the minus strand of NC_013406.1, from coordinate 5,597,635 downwards.
TGGAGCGTCTGTATCCCCATGTGCCTGAAGCTATATTGAATACGGCTAAGATTGCGGACCAGTGCCATTTGGAGCTGGAGTTCGGCAAATCCATTTTGCCGGAATACAGCTCGCTTCCGGAAGGGAAGAATGCTGCGGAATACCTGCGGGATCTCTGCCTGAGCGGATTGCGGGAACGCTACGAAGAAACGGAACGGTGGCAAGATGAAGTGCAACGCAGCGAGCTGGAGCAGCGCCTTGATTATGAGCTCGGCGTTATCGAGAGCATGGGCTTCAGCGATTATTTCCTGATCGTATGGGATTTCATCGCCTATGCCCACCGGAAAGGCATCGCGGTCGGACCCGGAAGGGGTTCCTCGGCAGGAAGCCTAGTGGCTTATACCCTGCAAATTACCAATGTGGATCCGATGAAATATAAGCTGTTGTTTGAGCGCTTCCTGAATCCGGAACGGATCACGATGCCGGATATCGATATCGATTTCAGCGATGAGCGCCGGGACGAGGTCATCGATTACGTGGTGGACAAATACGGGAAAGAGCATGTGGCCCAGATCATTACGTTCGGTACGATGGCCGCAAGGGCAGCCGTCCGCGACGTCGGGCGTGCGCTGAATGTGCCGTTCGGGGATGTGGACAAGGCGGCAAAGCTGATCCCTAACCACCTGGGCATCAGCATTGAAAGAGCGATGGAGCAAAGCCCGCAGCTGAAGGAGCAGTACGAAACAAAGCCGAAGGTACGCGAGCTGATCGACATGGCGATGAAGGTCGAGGGCATGCCGCGCCATGCATCGACGCATGCGGCCGGCATCGTCATTTCCAGGGAGCCCTTGACGGATGCGGTGCCGCTGCAGGAAGGCAGCGAGAAGACGGCGCTGACGCAGTATTCCATGGAGAATTTGGAGAGCGTGGGGCTCCTCAAGATGGATTTTTTGGGCCTGCGGACGCTGTCGATCATCGAGCGTACGCTGAAATGGATTCAAGAATTGACCGGCAGTGAGCTTGATTTCGAACAAGTGCCGGATGACGACCAAGCGACTTACGAAATGTTGGGCCGAGGGGAGACCGCGGGCGTATTTCAGCTCGAATCCGCCGGGATACGGCGGGTGCTGAAGGATCTGAAACCTTCGGTGTTTGAGGATATCGTATCGGTGAATGCCCTGTACCGCCCGGGTCCCATGGAATTTATTCCGAAGTTCATTCAGGCCAAGCACGGCCGGATCGAGCCGGAGTACCCCCATCCGGACCTGATCCCGATTCTGGGGGATACGTACGGCATTATCGTTTACCAGGAGCAGATTATGCAGATCGCTTCGACAATGGCGGGCTTCTCGCTCGGGGAAGCGGATCTGCTGCGCAGAGCGGTATCGAAGAAGAAACGCGAGGTGCTGGACCGCGAGCGCAGCCACTTCGTTTCAGGGAGCCTGAAGCTGGGCTATACCGAGGATGAGGCCAACCGCGTGTACGACATGATCGTCCGGTTTGCCAACTACGGATTCCCGCGCGCGCATGCTGCCGCTTACGGCGTGCTGGCCTTCCAGACGGCTTATCTTAAGGCGCACTATCCGGTTCCGTTCATGGCTTCCATGCTGACAGCCGTCATGGGCAGCCATCGGAAGGTAGCCGAATACGTGCTGGAGGCGCGGCGCATCGATATCGAGGTCATGCCGCCGGACGTCAACGAAAGCGGGACGTATTTTACGCCGGTCATGAGCCGTACTGCTGCCGAGGGCAGCGATAAACAGGCCGATTCTCCGGCCGGCGGCGGGATCCGATTCGGGCTTGCCGCCATCAAGAACGTCGGAACGCAAGCGGTGGAGAATATCGTCGAGATCCGGCGCGAAAAGCCGTTTGAAAGCCTGCTTGATTTCTGCCGCCGCGTCGACCTCCGCGTATGCAACAAGCGTGTGATCGAGTCCCTGATCCAGGCGGGCGCCTTCGATTCCTTGCAGGGGCACCGCTCCCAGCTGGTCGCCATGCTGGACGAAACGGTGGAAGCGGCCGTGAAGTGGAGAAAGGAGCGGGATGATCTTCAGATTCAGCTCTTCGACTTCGTGGAAACCGCGAATTGGGACATTGAATATCCGGACATCCCGCCTTATACCGCAAGTCAGCAGCTCGAATTCGAACGCGAGCTGCTGGGCATGTATTTGTCCGGTCATCCGCTGGACGGCTTTGAAGAGACGCTGACGGAGTCCGGAGCGGATCGGCTCATGGATCTGCATGAAGCGGAGGATGAGTCGATGGCTACGGTTGCCGGCATGGTGGTCTCGCTGAAGACCATAACGACGAAACAGGGGAAATCGATGGCCTTCATGGAGTGCGAGGATCAAATCGAGCGCTGCGAGGTCGTTCTCTTTCCGGAAGTGTGGAAGCGCAGCGCGCATCTGATTGAAAAAGGCGCCCTGCTCGCGATCCGGGCGAAGGTCCAGCTGCAGGACGAAGGCTTCAAGCTGCTGGCCGAAGAAATTGCTCCGCTTGAAGCGCAGACCCTGGGCCAGCTCGTTCGGCGGAGCAAGGTCCGGGGAACGCAGGGCGGCAGAGGCAGGGCCGAGGGAGCAGGCCGGGGCGCCGCGTCGGGCGCAACCGGCAAGCAGGCGGCTTCGGGCGGCGAACCAAAGGCCGTTCTGAATTCAGCGCAGCCGCTTGCCGCCACGAAAGGCCAAGACCTGCCTCCGCTCGGAAAGGAAGTTTCGGGCATTAACCGAACGTCCGGGAAGGAATCTCGAGCAGGCGCATCGAATCCTAAAGCAGAGCAGCGCGTGTTTGTGAAAATAACGGCCGATGCGGAGCGATCGGAGATGCTGGTCAAGCTGAAAGAGCTTCTGCAGCGGCATCCCGGGCCCGTGGCAACGGTGTTGTTTTATGAACGAAGCCAGAAGGTGCTTGCGCTCAGCGATGCCTATCGGATCAAGCCTTCGCAAGAGCTCATTGCCGAAATGGAGAGCATGCTGGGCAAAGACACCGTTAAAGTGAAGTGACATGAAAATTTAAGAACGTTTCCCATCCCTCCCGCATACAATTAGGACACTACAGGAATGTTGGCCGAGTATTCGCCTGAAGAAAGCACTTCACGGTGATGACCGTAGTGACAGAGCAACGGCCAAAGACGCGGGGGGGATTTGTGGTGTCAATCGACTTGGCAGAGAGCATGCTCAGCCGCAGAGGAGTCAGCGTAAACTCCATCGCGGATATTGTGTTGAAGCTTCAACAGCGTTACCATCCGACGCTAACCATCGAGCAGTGCGAGGAAAGCGTGCGGGCCGTGCTCGGGAAGCGCGAAGTGCAATATACCCTGTATACGGGCATTGCGCTGGATGAGCTGGCGGAGAAGAAACTGCTGCCGGAGCCGCTGCAATCAATTATGGAGCAGGACGAACCGTTGTACGGTGTGGATGAGACCATGGCGCTCGGTGTCACGAGCATATACGGCATGATTGGACTGACGAGCTTCGGCTACCTGGATAAAGAAAAAATTGGCGTGATTGAGATATTAAATGAAAAAACGGACGGGATTCATGTGTTTCTGGATGATCTCGTTGCAGGCATTGCCGCCGCCGCTTCCTCGCGAATCGCGCATAACAATCCCGATGCGGCCCATTATACCGCGGGATCTGACTGATTTGCGCGAGTGTTGTCGAATCGCTGCATAAGGGTACGGATTTGGCTTTCAGCCCCCTGCTCTCTTTGTTGAGGTAAAAACTGAAGTATGTTATCATTATCCATTATATCGGCTCAGGATATGCCTGTGGGACGAGATTAGGGGGATCTGAAAGGCATGTGGACGGTTATCTATATTGCGCCAACTGCAAAGGTGGCGGAAATGATCAAGACCAGGCTAACGGAAGAAGGGTTTTTGGTTCAAAGCCGTCCTGTGAATCTTTCCAAACAGCAGTTTGAGATTTTGGTACCCTCCGGAGAGCTTGAGGAAGTACAGGAAGTGTTGAATTCGATATTGCACCCCTAGTTTCATCTGGGTTACATAGCGAAGCTTAGCGTACGGATCGGCGATGTGCTATTGCGGCGGCCATTCAAATTTACGGCTGGAGAGGTGTAGTTGTGTTTAAAGACTTGTTTCAGAAAAAAAGAAAATACGCAACGATCCCATCGGAACGACTTGGGACGGCAGGGCAGCCTCAGGAAGGCGAACGCCCGAAACGGGAAATTCCGGAAGGTCTGATGAATAAGTGTGCCAAGTGCGGCACCATTCAATACAGCAAAGAGCTTGAGAAGAATCTGAAGGTGTGTCAGGAGTGCGGGCATCATATGCGCCTGAACGCGGTTGAGCGGATTGCCATGACGCTGGATGAGACAGGCTTTGAAGAGTTTGACGCGGAGATGATCTCGGTGGACCCGCTCAAGTTTCCGGGATATGCGGCCAAGCTGGAGCAGCAGAAGATGAAATCCGGACTGCATGATGCGGTGATTACCGGCCAAGGCTCCATTCTGGGCCAGCCCGTTGTGGTGGCCGTGATGAGTTTTGACTTCTTCACGGGAAGTATGGGCTCCGTCGTTGGGGAAAAAATCACCCGTGCGATCGAGTTTGCGACGGACAAGCGTTTACCGCTCATTATTTTCTCCACTTCCGGCGGCGCCCGGATGCAGGAGAGCATTCTCAGTTTGATGCAGATGGCCAAAACAAGCGCGGCCCTGTCCAGGTTCAATGAACTCGGCGGGCTCTACATTTCAGTGATCACGGATCCGACGACCGGCGGCGTGTCCGCCAGCTTTGCGACGCTTGGCGATATCAACATCGCCGAGCCGGGAGCCGTATTCGGCTTTGCGGGCCGTATCGTTATTGAACAGACCATTCGCCAGAAGCTGCCGGACGATTTCCAGACAGCGGAGTTCAATTTGGCGCATGGTCAGCTTGACATGGTTATTCATCGGAAAGATATGCGCTCCATGCTTGGTAAGCTGCTGGAGATGCATACCGTGAAAGGGGGATTCTGATGTCAGGCGAATTGCCTTTTGAAATGCCACTTGCCGAAATGCGCAAGAAGATAGATGAACTGAAACAATTCGGACAGGAAAAAGGGATTGATTTCACGGATGAAATCGCCCGCCTGGAAGAACGATATAGTCGTTTGGAAGAAGAGATTTATTCCTCGATTTCGCCTTCCCAGAAAATGCATCTGGCCCGTCATCAGCAGCGGCCGACGTCGCTTGATCTGATCCAGCTGATCTTTACGGATTTCATCGAGCTGCATGGAGACCGTCTCTACGGGGACGACCTTGCCATCGTCGGCGGCTTGGCCAAACTTGACGGCGTTCCGGTCACGGTGGTCGGCCAGCAGCGCGGCAAAGACACGAAGGACAACATCGCCCGTTTCTTCGGAAGTCCGCATCCGGAAGGCTTCCGAAAAGCCCTGCGGCTTATGCAGCAGGCGAACAAGTTCAAGCGCCCCATTATCACGTTTATTGATACAAAAGGCGCATATCCGGGTAATACAGCAGAAGAAAGAGGTCAGTCCGAGGCGATCGCCCGCAATTTGCGGGAGATGTCGTCTCTTGGGGTGCCTGTTGTTTGTGTGGTCATCGGCGAAGGTGGAAGCGGCGGTGCTCTTGCGATGGCTGTAGGCAATCGCGTGCTGATGCTGGAGCACGCCATCTATTCCGCCATCTCGCCGAACGGCGCGGCATCCATTCTATGGAAGGATGCGTCCAAGGCGGACCAGGCCGCGGAAGCGATGAAGATCACCGCCAAAGACCTGCTGGAAATGGAAGTCATCGAGGAGATCATTCCTGAGCCTAAGGGTGGTGCGCACCGTAACTACGAGGAGACGGCCGCTGCCATTCGGAGCGCACTGATCAGCCAGCTGAAGGAGCTGTCCGTGATGGATGCCTGCGAGCTGAAGGAAGACCGGTATCGCAAATTCCGCAAGATCGGCGAATTCGACTTTGCGAAGGCGGAACCGGAAGACGTTATTCTCTAAAAGTCTGATGAGTATGTGACGATATGACAAAGTTCCTATACAAATGAGACTTTTTGTAGTAGATTTAGTTGTTGGAAAAAGAGATATAGAGAACCCTTTAATAAACGGAGGAAACCCAAATGCGCAAAACTAAAATTGTATGTACCATCGGTCCTTCCAGTGAATCGTTGGAAAACACCAAGAAGCTCATTATGGCCGGCATGAACGTGGCTCGTCTGAACTTCTCCCACGGCGACTTCGAGGAGCATGGCAACCGGATCAAGAACATCCGCCAAGCTTGCGAAGAGTTGAACAAAACGGTAGCGATCCTGCTTGATACCAAAGGACCGGAGATCCGTACAGGCAAACTTGAAGTGGAACCGATTGAGCTTGTACAAGATGAATATATCACCCTTACTACCGAGGAAATCCTTGGTGATAAGAATCGTTTGTCCATTACTTATAAAGAGTTGCCTCAAGACGTTCAAGTCGGATCGACGATCCTGATCGACGACGGTCTGATCGGTCTGACCGTGGTGGAGATTCAAGGCACCGAAATCAGATGCCGCATCGTTAATGGCGGAACCATTAAGAGCAAAAAAGGTGTTAACGTGCCGGGAGTCGCGATTTCCCTCCCAGGTATTACGGAAAAAGACGCCAACGACATCATTTTCGGGATCGAGCAGGGCATCGATTTTATTGCCGCTTCCTTCGTTCGTAAAGCAAGTGACGTGCTGGAAATTCGCGAATTGCTGAAGAAGCACAATGGCGAGCACATCCAAATCATCTCCAAAATCGAGAACCAGCAGGGCGTTGACAACCTGGATGAAATCCTGGAAGTATCCGACGGCTTGATGGTAGCCCGTGGCGACCTCGGCGTTGAAATTCCGGCTGAGGAAGTTCCATTGGTTCAAAAACGCATGATCGAAAAATGTAACCTGGCCGGCAAACCGGTCATTACGGCTACGCAAATGCTGGATTCCATGCAGCGCAACCCGCGTCCTACCCGTGCGGAAGCAAGTGACGTTGCCAATGCGATTTTCGACGGAACCGATGCCATCATGCTCTCCGGCGAAACGGCTGCAGGTAAATACCCGGTGGAATCCGTATTGACGATGTCCCGCATCGCGGAAAAAGCGGAATCCGCACTGAACTATCGTGAATTGTTCTTGAAGCAGCGCATTGCACAAGAAACCAGCGTAACCGAAGCGATCAGCCAATCGGTTGCGATTTCGGCACTCGACCTGAATGCCAAAGCGATCATTTCGTCTACCGAATCTGGTCAAACAGCTCGCATGGTATCCAAATACCGTCCACAGGCTCCTATCGTCGCCGTAACGACTCAAGAAAGAACGCTGAGACGTTTGGCACTGACTTGGGGCGTAACGCCGGTTAAAGGCGAGCAGGCTTCTTCTACGGACGAGATGTTTGATTATGCGCTGCAAGGCGGCGTGAAATCCGGACTCGTGAAAGAAGGCGACCTTGTTGTGATTACGGCTGGCGTGCCGCTGGGACGTTCCGGTTCCACGAACCTGCTGAAAGTGGACCAAATTCCACAGCAGAAGTAGATTCATCATCAAGAATCCGCTGGATTCTGAATATAGCTGCATATAAGCAATGGACGACGTTTCTTGTCGGCCATTGCTTTTTGCATACATGAGGGGGAAGAAGACGTTGGCTAGTCCATCCGTACCGACGCGAAGCCGCTGGTTCTGGACATCCTTTCGGGTGCGTTACCAGGAAAGCGATCAAATGGGTGTCGTGTATCATGCGAACTATTTAAACTGGTTTGAGATCGGGCGTACCGAAATGATCCGTGAAATGGGATTTACGTATCGGGGAATGGAAGAAGAAGGCGTCCTGCTCCCTGTAGTGGATCTTGACATCAAGTACCGCCGGCCGGCGCGATATGATGATCTCGTGACAATATTTACAAGAATGACTGCTTTCTCCCCGCTGCGAATACACTATGAATACGAGGTCCGTCTGCTGAGTGAGCAGGAGCAGGCGGATTTGGGAGCGAGGGGTTGGCATACCGAGTCCGAGCTCCCCGGTGTCTTGTTAACGGCAGGAGCGACCCGGCATGTATGGCTGAACCGGGAGTGGAAGCCGGCCCGACTGGATAAATGCGCGCCAAAGCTGTATGATGCATTGAAGGATACCCTTTTGGGGAGGAAGGAGTAGCTTCATGTTCAAATGGATGCTGGCAGCGATTATTTTTGTGCCTACTATTGAGATATTCGGCTTTCAGTTTGTTGCGGACCGCGTAGGCGGCATGAATACATTGCTTTTGACACTGCTGACCTCTGCCGTCGGCGTGGCCATGATGAGATTCGAAGGCCGCAAAGCGATGGAAGACGCCAAGCAGAGAATGAATACAGGCATGGTTCCGGGTGCTTCCATGGCGGACGGCTTATGTATATTTGCGGGTGGAGTACTTCTCATTCTGCCGGGCTTTGTAACTGACATTATCGGCTTTACGTTGATATTTCCGTTGACCCGCCCGCTGTATCGGATTTTGCTGTTGAAATGGATGAAGAAAAATATGAAAAACGGCAAGATTACGATCTTTCGCAGATAATACAAGCAGACATTACCATAAGACCGGTCCCGCAAGGGGCCGGTCTATTTTATGCAAGGGAGCAGCCTATTTCAATCTTTCCAAATACGATGTTCACATTAGCCCAATGATAAGATAAATCAAGCCGTTTCTTAACGCGGGCTACCTGAACCTGCCCCCGATAATGTAATTCCTCAGGTCCTTGAACACATGGGCCCGATGAAAAGCGTCCAGGATGACAAGCGACACGGGACCGATGATCAGTCCCAAAATCCCGAACAGCTTAAGCCCGACGAACATGCCCAGCAGGGCGGCAAGCGGATCCAGCCCGACGCTGCTGGCCAGCACCTTGGGCTCCATGATCTGACGGACGACCAGAATGATGCTGTACAGGACCGTCAGCCCGATGCCGAGTGTCAGGTCGTCGGACATAAAAGCATACAGCGACCACGGAATCAGGACGATGCCCACACCCAGATACGGGAGTAGATCCACCAAGCCGATCAGAAGCCCGATGGAGAAGGCGGAATCCACGCCGAGCGCATAGAGCGTGATCGTGACGATGACGGCCGTAATGGATATGAGAATCAGCTGGGCTCTGGCAAATCCGAACAACGCTTTTTTCAGATCCGAGAAGATATAGTTCATCGGTTTACGAATAACGTCGGGCAGGAGACGGAGCAGCGCGCGGTTATGACGTTCCCAGCTGTTGCTGAGAAAGAACGTGGACAGCAGCACGACAATGAAAATCGTCCCCAAATTCGGCAAATAATAAATAATTTGCAGGATACCGTTAAAAATACCGGTAACGAGGTCGGTCACGGCCGTGCCAATCGTCTGCGTCGTACGGGTGATGTTTTGGTTGATGGTATCGTGATAATTCGGGTTGTTCTGATAGAAACGGCTGATCTCATTGACGATATTCTGGAAGCTCTCATTCTGCGTCCAGGCCGTCAGCCATTCCACCCAGGCGTCAATGTGGAGATTAAAGGACTGGGACAGGGCAATCAGTTCCTTGACCAGCCTGCTGACGGCCGCGGTGAGAATCAACAGGGCTGCGCCGAAATACAGGAGCAAGGACAACGTGACGGCGATCCAGCGCGGCATTCTCAGACTCCGCTGGAGCAGGTTGACGCAGGGGTTCATCGCATAGGCGATGATCCAGGCCAGAAGGAAGGGATAAAGCAGCGGCAGCAGTACATATATCAAATAGGCGATCACGAAGATGGAAGACAGCACCCACACTCCCCGGCCCAAACGTTTAAGCATCAATCGTTCCAATGAATCACACTCCTTTGCAGCTGACTTGGAGGGACGAGCAGAAAGGCTCATTCTATACGTATGCAGGGAGTTTCAATATAAGGATAAAGAGTTCAAAAATGGTCGTCTTCATGATTCGACAATGAGAATTATCACAGGTATAATGGAATTGTAAGTGATTTCAAAAAAATGTTTATGGTATCGATAAAACAATTTGATGCGGCGAATGTCGCTGCTCATGTTCACATATCAGACAAAATCCAGTATGATATGAGAAGGTTTGTGACTAGGACCATAGCAATTTTTTTGCGCGTTTTTCTTTTTCATCTGACTTCATGAAAATGTTTTCATGATTGTCAAAATAGTTCAGTTTATCCCGATCATAAAGGAGAGATGTTGCATGACAGCTACCAAGGGTTTGGAAGGCATTGTAGCTACCACCTCCGCGATTAGTTCGATCGTCGATGGCGTTCTGACTTACCGTGGATATGATATTGACGATCTCGCAGAACATGCAAGTTTTGAAGAAGTAGCCTACCTGCTCTGGTTCGGAAAGCTTCCGAATGTAGAAGAGTTAAAGGCGCTTCAACAAGATTTGAGCAACTATGCCGCCATTCCGGATGAGCTTATCCAGCAGATCAAACTGTATCCGAAGGACGGCAATACGATGGCTGCGCTTCGTTCGGCTGTATCCGCGCTCGCTCTGTACGACGCCGAAGGCGACGATATGAGCCGTGAAGCGAACGAGAAGAAAGCGGTTAAACTTCAAGCTCAGCTTCCGACGATCATCGCTGCCATTGCCCGCGTTCGTCAGGGCAAAGAGCCGGTGGCTCCGAAAGCAGGCGCCTCCATCGCGGAAAACTTCCTGTATATGCTCAGAGGCGAGGATCCTGACCAGACTTCCATTAAGGCACTGGATCAGGCGCTCGTATTGCATGCGGACCACGAGCTTAACGCATCCACGTTTGCGGCCCGCGTGACCGTAGCCACGCTGTCCGACATTTATTCCGGTGTTACTTCCGCCATTGGCGCGCTGAAAGGCCCTCTGCACGGCGGCGCGAACGAAGCCGTCATGAAGATGCTGAACGAAGTCGGTTCGATTGATCGGGCTCAGGCGTACATTCAAGAGAAGCTGGACAACCGTGAAAAAATTATGGGCTTTGGACACCGCGTATACAAAAACGGCGATCCGCGCGCGAAACATCTCCAAAAAATGTCCCGCGAGCTTGGCGAAATGAAAGGCGATACCACGCTGTACGATATGTCGGTGCTGATCGACGAAACGGTCACCAACCAAAAAGGCCTGAAGCCGAACGTCGATTTCTATTCCGCCTCCGTCTATACGCAGCTTGGCATTGAGCACGAATTGTTCACGCCGATTTTCGCGATCAGCCGCGTATCCGGATGGACCGCGCATATTCTTGAGCAGTATGAAGGCAACCGTATTATCCGCCCGCGCGCAGAGTATACGGGGATGACCGATCAAAAATATGTGCCGATAGAACTTCGCTAAGTGGCTAGCAATCATGTACAATAGGCTAGAGAACCGCTTAAACGCGAGTGAATCGCGGGTGGCGGATTTCTCTATGCCTATTGCACACAGTATCACATTGAAATGGCTAGAGAAAAGAACCATATTCGAAGGAGGAACTCATACTCATGAAATTGGAAAAATTCGCATTGCCGACTGAAGGCGAGAAAATCACGATTGATAACGGAACCCTGCAGGTGCCTAACAACCCTGTTATTCCTTTTATTGAAGGCGACGGCACAGGCCGTGACATCTGGAAAGCTTCCAAGCGCGTCCTTGATGCAGCTGTAGAAAAAGCGTACAACGGTTCCAAGAAAATTGCCTGGTATGAAGTATTTGCCGGTGAGAAGGCATACAATACATACGGTGAGTGGCTCCCGAACGATACGCTTGAAGCGATTCGCGAGTACATCGTTGCAATTAAAGGACCTCTTACAACGCCAATCGGCGGCGGTATCCGTTCCCTGAACGTTGCCCTTCGCCAAGAGCTGGATCTGTATACCTGCTTGCGTCCTGTCCGTTATTTCAACGGCGTACCGTCTCCGGTAAAACGTCCTGAGCTGGTCGACATGGTTATTTTCCGCGAGAACACGGAAGACATCTATGCAGGCATCGAATACAAAGAAGGCTCCGACGAAGTGAAGAAAGTGATCAAGTTCCTTCAAGACGAAATGGGAGCAAACAAAATCCGCTTCCCGGAAACTTCCGGTATCGGCATCAAACCGGTGTCCTCCGAAGGTTCCAAGCGTCTTGTACGCGCAGCGGTTGAATATGCGATCAAGCATGGCCGCAAATCCGTAACGCTCGTTCACAAAGGCAACATCATGAAATTTACGGAAGGTGCCTTCAAAAACTGGGGTTACGAAGTGGCTGAAGCTGAATTCGGCGATAAAGTGTTCACTTGGGCCCAGTACGATATCATCAAGGACAAGGACGGCGTAGATGCAGCTAACGCTGCTCAAAAAGCGGCTGAAGAAGCCGGCAAAATCATCGTTAAGGATGCTATTGCCGATATCGCGCTGCAGCAGGTTCTGACTCGCCCAACCGACTTTGACGTCATTGCGACATTGAACCTGAACGGCGACTACCTGTCTGACGCTCTGGCTGCGCAAGTTGGCGGTATCGGTATCGCTCCGGGCGCTAACATCAACTACGTAACAGGACATGCGATTTTCGAAGCGACTCATGGTACGGCTCCGAAATATGCAGACAAGGACGTAGTTAACCCTGGTTCCGTTATCCTCTCCGGCGTTATGCTGCTTGAGCACCTCGGATGGCAGGAAGCGGCTGACCTGATCTACAAAGGCATGGAAACGTCCATCAACAACAAAACCGTGACTTATGACTTCGCCCGCCTGATGGAAGGCGCTACTGAAGTGAAATGCTCCGAGTTCGCAGACGAAATCATTAAAAACCTGTAAGGAGGAGATTCATCGTGGCAATTACTCGTAAAAAGATTACGGTAGTAGGTGCTGGCTTCACAGGTGCGACTACCGCCCTGATGCTGGCTCAAAAAGAACTGGGTGATGTGGTGCTGCTGGATATCCCGCAGCTCGAGAACCCTACCAAAGGTAAAGCGCTGGATATGCTCGAAGCAAGTCCCGTCCAGGGATTTGACAGCAACATAGTCGGTACATCCAACTATGAAGATGCAGCTGATTCCGATATCGTAATCATTACAGCAGGCGTAGCCCGCAAGCCGGGCATGAGCCGCGATGACCTCGTCAACACCAATGCAGGAATCGTGAAGTCCGTATGCGAGAACGTGAAGACTCATGCACCGAACTCCACGGTCATCATCCTGAGCAACCCGGTGGATGCCATGACCTATGTGGCGTACAACACGCTTGGATTTCCCAAGAACCGCGTCATCGGTCAATCCGGCGTATTGGATACGGCACGCTATTGCACCTTTATCGCGCAAGAGCTGAACGTATCCGTTGAGGATGTCCGCGGTTTCGTTCTGGGCGGCCATGGCGATGACATGGTTCCTCTCGTTCGTTACTCCAGTGTGGGCGGCATTCCGATCGACACGCTGATTCCGGCTGAACGCATTGAAGCGATCGTGCAACGCACCCGGGTCGGCGGCGGCGAAATCGTCAATTTGCTGGGGAACGGCAGCGCCTACTACGCGCCTGCTGCTTCCTTGGTCCAAATGACGGAAGCGATTCTGAAGGACAAGAAACGGATTATTCCGGTTATTGCCCTTCTGGAAGGCGAGTACGGTTATGACAACCTGTTCATGGGCGTGCCGGCCATTCTCGGCGGAGACGGCATCGAGCGCATTTTCGAGCTTGAGCTGACCGCCGAAGAGAAGGCGGCGCTGGATAAGTCGGCGGAATCCGTGCGCAACGTGACTTCGGTCGTGAACCTGTAATTTGAATCAGGATTCACAAAATCGTCTAATAATGCAATCCCGTCCCGTGATTCGGGGCGGGATTGCTTTTCTTTGGATGATCTGTCCAGTATAATAGGAGACGATGAATTCGATGTAACATAAATCACACTAACGACTTTGGAGGAATTGTTTATGTGGAACGTGACATTTTTTCTGCATATGGTCGGTACGGCGGCGCTAGGGTTTTACTTGATCCTGCCGTTTGTTGTCGGCGGTATTCAGAAGCTGTCTCTGGGCGCTCAAGAAGGAGCCGTGAATACGATTCGGGTTGCGAACCGTTTTGCGCAGTACGGCTTGGTCATTCAGCTGTTGACTGGCGGATACATGATGTCCCAGGGCGAGTATTCGGTTCCTTGGATGATCATTGTAACGGTGTTGCTGCTGGCGATGTTTGCGATTGGAGGCATTATGAGCAAGCCGCTCAAGAATGCGCTTGCAGGCATCCGCGAGAAGCGTGAAGTGAAGGAAGAAACAAGCAAGCTCGGCACGCTTAGCGCATTGCTCGCCTTGCTGCTTCTGGTTATGATCTTCTTCATGGTATTCAATCATATCATCTAAGAACAGCTACATACGAAGAGAAGCCGTCCGTTGATTCGGGCGGTTTTTTTGATATTACAGCAATTAGATATACCAAGGGTTCCCGTAAAAAAGCGGACTGGACTTTGAGCGCAAGGCCCCGTTAAGAGGGGGATTTTGTTACGGGAAAAGCACCGTGCTTACGTTTGATCCCGTTTATTATGGGTAAAAACAATAGCGAAGGGCTTTTTATGAGAATAAGAAGCCGCGTCGAACGCATCCTATGAGAGGTAGTTTGAGATACTGACCTGAAAGGAGAAATGTTCATATGCCACAAGATCAACAGAAGCAGACATTGCCGCCCCAGCATCAGGATCACAGACCCGGAACCGAATCGGAGATGCACCCGAAGCCGGAGTTTGAAAGTAACGAGTACAAAGCAGCCGGTAAGCTAAAAGGAAAGGTAGCGCTGATTACCGGAGGCGACAGCGGGATCGGCCGTGCGGTTGCCGTCTACTATGCCAAGGAGGGCGCGGATGTATCCATTGTGTATCTGAACGAGCACAAGGATGCGGAAGAGACCAAGCGACAGGTAGAGCAGGAAGGGCGTAAATGCTTGCTGATCGCCGGCGACGTCGGCGACGATGCGTTTTGCCGCGATGCAGTCACCGAAACCGTAGAGAAGCTTGGGAAGCTCGATATTCTTGTCAACAACGCAGCCGAACAGCACCCGCAGAAGAAGATCGAGGACATTACCAAAGAACAACTGGAGCGGACATTCCGCACGAATATTTTCGGGATGTTCTATTTGACGCAGGCGGCGATGCCGCATCTGTCCAAGGGAAGCTCCATTATTAACACGACCTCCATCACGGCTTACCGGGGAAGCCCGCAGTTGCTGGATTACGCATCAACCAAGGGAGCCATCGTGGCCTTTACGCGTTCCTTGTCGATGAACGTGGTCGGTCAAGGAATCCGGGTAAATGCCGTTGCGCCGGGACCCATCTGGACGCCGTTGATTCCTTCGACGTTCCCGGCGGATCAGGTAGCCGAGTTTGGGGCGACCCAGCCGATGAAACGACCGGGTCAACCGGAAGAATTGGCTCCTGCTTATGTATATCTGGCATCAACGGACTCCTCCTACGTGAGCGGTCAAGTGATTCATGTGAACGGCGGCGAAGTGATTAACGGTTAAAGCGTTGATTTAAACATTCTCGATGACAAAATAGAGCGGACATCCTGGGCTTTTAGCCCGGATGTCCGCTCTTTTATCATGGGAGAGGGTTAGGAGAGATTACAGGCATACGGAGAATCAGATGGTTCTAAAACCGTTTGGAAGCCGTCCGGTATCGCGGATCGCCCGGATTTGAGCCAGCGTCAAACGGCGGTTCGAACTAATAATGGACTCTGGCTCTTCACCGCGGATGATATCGTCAAGATCGCCGATGTTGGTGCTGCCCCGGAATACTCTGAAACTGCCCCTGAAATTCGGCTCCGAGAACAGGACCAGGGTTGCGTTAGCGTTGGGGGAGAAGAATCTTAAGCTTTCAATGTCGCCAAAAGCTCTCTCGAGATTCCGGATCCCTACATTTCCACGCACCACAAATCGCCGTCCTCTGTAAAACTCATTTCTGAAGAGGGCAAGCCTTGGAAAAACAACCTGGGAGACTGTAACTTTTCTCATCATAGCAATCACCTCCTTTCCTTAACCAATATATGAGAGATTCATAGATTGGTATGGTCATTATGACCGGCAATTCAACACATTTTCTCGTCTCTTTCATTTTTTCAAGTAAACCCTTTCATGTGCGGAATGATATGATATGATAACAATATTGGCAGTTTATAATGATTCTTTTTTGTTGTTAGGATTGGGTCATGAAAGAGAGGAGTTTACTGACGCTATGAAGTTATTTGAAGAGAGCATGTATCGACTGATTGTAGAAACCTCCACGAATTTGCCCGGAGACGTGCGAAGAGCGGTCAACCGTGGACGAGCGTCCGAGGATGCGGCAACGCGAGCGGGGCTGGCACTGGCAACGATCGCTCAAAATATCGAGATGGCCGAGCAGGAAGTATCGCCGATCTGCCAGGATACGGGCATGCCGACGTTTATCGTGCATACACCCGTGGGTGCGAATCACATCGAAATGAAGAAGGCGATCTATGCGGCGGTGGTTCGCGCCACGAAGGATGGCAAGCTGCGTCCTAATTCGGTGGATTCGTTGACAGGCGCTAACAGCGGCGATAATCTCGGACCTGGTTCGCCCGTCATCCATTTCGAGCAATGGGAGCAGGATAAGGTGGACGTCCGTCTCATCCTGAAAGGGGGCGGCTGCGAGAACAAAAACATCCAGTACAGCCTTCCCGCAGAGCTTGAAGGATTGGGAAAAGCGGGACGTGACCTGGACGGAATCCGCAAGTGCATCATGCATGCCGTGTATCAAGCCCAGGGGCAGGGCTGCAGCGCCGGATTTATCGGCGTAGGTATCGGAGGCGACCGCACGACCGGATACGAGCTTGCGAAGCATCAGCTGTTCCGGCATGTGGAAGACGTGAATCCGAATGAGGATCTGGCGAAGCTCGAAGATTACATATTGGAAAATGCAAACAAGCTGGGGATCGGCACGATGGGCTTTGGCGGAGAAGTCACGCTGCTCGGCTGCAAGGTCGGTGCGATGAACCGCCTGCCTGCAAGCTTTTTTGTATCGGTGGCCTATAACTGCTGGGCGTTCCGCCGTCAGGGCGTACTGATTGAGCCGGAAACCGGGGAGATCGCGGATTGGCTGTATGAAGCAGGCAGCGAGGTGCAGATGAATGCAAACTCCGAAACGGCAGCGTCCCGAGTCGAAGAATCAGCGCCAAGTGATTCCCAGGGACGTGAAGTAGTGCTTCAGACGCCGATCAGCGAGGAGCAGATCCGTTCCCTGCGCGTCGGGGATGTGGTGGTGATCCGAGGCGAGATGCATACCGGACGGGATGCGCTTCATAAATACCTGATGGATCACGATGCCCCTATCGATCTGAACGGAGCCGTGATTTATCACTGCGGTCCGGTTATGATGCAGGATGAAGAGGGATGGCATGTCAAGGCGGCAGGCCCGACGACCAGCATTCGGGAAGAACCGTACCAAGGCGATATTTTGAAAAAATTCGGCATTCGTGCGGTTATCGGAAAAGGCGGCATGGGACCGAAGACGCTTCAAGCCTTGCAGGAGCATGGCGGCGTGTATCTGAATGCCATCGGCGGGGCTGCCCAGTATTATGCGAGATGCATCAAAAAAGTAAACGGCGTGGATCTCATGGAGTTCGGCATTCCGGAAGCGATGTGGCATTTGGAGGTCGACGGCTTTGCCGCCATCGTTACCATGGATTCGCACGGAAACAGTCTGCATGCCGATGTGAGCAAGGATTCCGCACAGAAGCTGGCGATGTTTAAAGAGCCGGTGTTCTCCTGATTCAAATCATGATGAGTAAGCATCGATTGGCCATCACGTGCCGGTCGGTGCTTTTTTGTTGAGCGCAAGCAGGGAGCCTTATTTCGAATTTTCGTTGCGGTTCGGATCGCTCCGGTTTATGATGAAAGTCAAATACGTCAATTCAGTCATAGGAGGAAACTGTTGAGAAGTTTTGGACTGGCCTTTGCATCTTGGTTTGAAAAGTACACCTTTCTCTTGATTCCCGGGTCGCTGGTGCTAGGCTGGCTGCTCTCGGACGTGCTGCTGGACTTTGTTCACTGGATTCCTTATCTATTCGGTTATATTACGCTGGTCATGGCGCTTGGCTGCGGCATCCGCCATCTGCAAGGGGTGCTGAAACGCCCCTTTGCCGTCATGCTGACGCTGTTTCTCGCCCATGCGGCCGCACCGGTGCTCGCCTATGGATTGGGCTCGGCCGTATTCGGCGCGGACTCGGACTATACGATAGGCTTGCTGCTTTTCGCGATCATTCCGCTCGGGATATCCTCGGTGATGTGGGTCGGAAGCTCCGGCGGCAGCGTTCCGTTCATCTTGGCGGTGGTGGTGCTGGACACCATACTCAGTCCCTTGGTCGTGCCGGCTCTGATGGATATGTTTATCGGAGATGCACTGGTTGCATGGAATGCGTCCGAGCTGATACTTGATTTGCTGACTATGGTGGTATTGCCCACTCTGATCGGGGTGATGCTGTATGAGGTATCCAAAGGACGGATCAAGGAGTGGTCGGCTCCCGTGACGCAGCCGATATCGAAGCTGTTTTTCATGCTTGTGGTGATGCTGAACGCGGCTGCTATCGCTCCCCATGCCGCAGGCATGAAGGAGGAAATGCTGGTGGTCATCCCGGTTGTCGTTGCGCTGATCGTGATCTGTTATTTACTCGGCTACTTTGGCTCCTATGCGATGCCGGGACGGACACAGGACATGCAAATTACATTTACCTACGCGTCCGGCATGAGGAATATATCCCTCGGGATGGTGCTTGCGACATCGTATTTTTCGCCCCAGGCGTCCATTCCGGTCGTGCTGGGCATTATGTTTCAACAGCCGGCGGCAACGGTCATTCACGCACTGTTCCACCGAAGACGGACACGGGCGATAAGTTATCCAAAATGATCATGAAGCAGAAAGAGGAGAGACCATGAGGCAGTATCGCAACCGTTTGACTCTGATTATGCTTACTTTAATCGGGTTATCCATGCTTGCGGCAGGCCTGGCTATGGTGACGGTGTTCAAACAGTCCCATATCCAGCTGCTGGAGGATAATATGGTCCGGGAGATTCGGCTCCTGCAGACCATGATGGAGTTCCCGGATACGGACGGCGCGGAAGCCGTTTCGTATTATACCGACAGGTCCTTGCAGCTGGAGGAGCTGTCCGATGCGAGAGTGACGTTCATACTGAAGGACGGCAGGGTGATCGGGGATTCGGAAAGCGACCCGTTGACCATGGATAATCATGCTTATCGCGAGGAGATGCTTCAAGCGCTCAAAGAAGGCCGCGGGAGTACCATTCGCCGCAGCGATACGCTTCAGCAGGATATGCTGTATGTCGCTCTCCCGGTCAAGGCCGGGGAGAATTTCGACGGATTCGTTCGGTTGTCCGTCAGCCTGAAGGAAGTCGACCAGGGAGTCAAGCAAGGCTGGACCGTCATGGGGATCGGCCTGCTGGTGTTATTTCTGATTGCTGCCTTGGTGAGCTACCGCGTCGCTCAAGGGTTAACGTCGCCGCTTGAGAAGATTACGCGCGTAGCTAGACGGATCTCGCGTCTGGAATACGATGCGAGAGTCAAGATTCACCGTAAGGACGAGATCGGTCAATTGGCGCAAGCCATCAATGGAATGGCAGACAGCCTTCAAACCCAGCTGCGGACGATACGGGATAACGAAGACTTGCTGCAAAGCGTCCTCAACAATATGACAGGGGGCATCGTCTTGGTTAGCGGAGCCGGCCAAATCATCCTTGTAAACCGGGCCGCTGAGAAGATGCTCGGCATTAACGCCGAGGTGATTACCGGGAAATCGTACCGCGAGCTGAAGCAGCATTATGAATTGACCAAACTGATGGAGGAAGGCCTTGGAAGCCAAGCGGACTTCCATGAGGAACGCAACGTTTATTATCCGGTGGAATCGATTATCCGCATTGACGGAGTGACGATGATGCAAGAGGAAGAGCAGGAGCCTTATCGGCGGGGCATGCTCTTCCTGTTGCAGGACGTTAGCGATATCCGCAGGCTCGAACGCATGCGAAGCGAATTCGTTGCCAATGTGTCTCATGAGCTGAAGACCCCGCTGGCTGCGGTGAAAGGGTTTGCCGAAACGCTGCTCGGCGGCGGAGTTACCGACGAGAAGACGTCACGTTCCTTCCTCCAGATCATCTATGACGAATCCGAACGGCTGAACCGTCTGATCGGTGACATTCTGGAGCTGTCCAAGATCGAATCGAAGCGGATTCAGATGGATTACTCGCCGATTCATCTGTCGGCGTTCTTTGATACGATATCCGAAATGATGCGCACGGTAGCGGAGAAGAAGCGGATCGGCCTGGAGCTCGACGTTCCGGAGGAGCTGTTTATGGAAGGCGATGAGGATAAGCTTCGCCAGATATTTATGAATCTTCTCTCGAATGCCATCAGTTACACGCAGGAGGGCGGACGAGTAAAATTAACGGCGCGTGAAAAGCATAATGACGGGAGTGCCGATGATTTCGTGGAATTCGTTGTCAAGGATTCCGGGATTGGCATTCCGAAGAAGGATCTACCCCGCATTTTTGAACGATTTTACCGGGTGGATAAAGCGCGTTCGCGCGGATCCGGCGGAACGGGGCTCGGCCTATCGATCGTTAAGCATCTGGTGGATCTTCACCACGGAACCATCAAGGTGGAAAGCGAGCTGGGCATCGGAAGCTCCTTCATCATCGAGCTTCCGATCCTGCAGGAAACCCACGATACAGGGAGTTAACACTCCGTTAACATTCTGTTGATATACTTGCATGAGCAGTCCAATTAACAAGATAAGGGCGGGGGTACCATTGACGCAACGCATGCTTGTCATCGAAGATGAGCCGACACTTTCGCGGCTGTTGTCTTACAATTTGACGCAGGAAGGCTTTCAAGTCGAAGTAGAGGAACACGGTACGGCAGGTTACGAGAAAGCGTCACAACATGAATACGATTTGATCCTGCTGGATGTTATGCTGCCTGGCATGAACGGCTTTCAGATCTTAGAGAAACTACGCAGTAACGGAATTACGACGCCGATCATCATTTTGACCGCGAAGAACGCCGAAGAGGAAGTTGTTCAAGGTTTGAAGATGGGGGCGGATGACTATATTACCAAGCCGTTTGGCGTGTCCGAACTGCTGGCTCGCGTATCGGCCGTCATGCGCCGGGTGTCCGGCCATGCTGACGAGGTAAAGACGACGGACAATCAAGGCAACGTCATTTCGCTTGGACAGCTGGAAATCTATCCAGAGAAATACGAGGTGCGGCTTGGCGGTCAGAGCATTAATCTCCGTCCGAAAGAATTCGAGGTGCTTCTCTATCTGGCCAAGAAACCGGGCGTGGTGTTAACAAGGGACGATCTGATGAACGTGGTCTGGGGCTTCGATTATATCGGCGGACAGCGAACCGTCGACGTTCACGTGAGCTCCCTGCGCAAGAAGCTTGAACTTGATCCTGAGTCCGTACACATCGACTCCATCCGCGGAGTTGGTTATAAACTTGTGGTAAATCCCATTAAAGGCTCCCATCATTCGATTTGAAATGATGCGGAGTATTTTTTTTTGGGTCTTTGGGCAGGACCTAAGCATGTCCAATGTCTCATATTCTTGCCAACATCCCTCCTTCGTTTACACTCCCTTAATCATTCGAGAATATTCCCATAACACTTGTCCGTTAAGATGCGTCTAAAGGACCAGATCAATCAAGGGGTGAGGGCGCATGACACTGCTTCAATGCCAACCGAATCAGACAGAGAGAACCGAAGCGGAAGTAGAGGCGGCAATGGATGGCCAATCAGCAAGCAAACCTGAAGCAGGCGCATTATATCGGCAGTACATAAGAAAGGTCCCTATTATCCGAAAATCCGAAACCTGCCTCGACGTGCTGAATGTTTTTACGAAGGATCAGCATATTCCTTGCGTTATTTATTGCGATGAGGCAGACAGGCCGTCGGGGCTGATCATGCGGGATGTTTTTTACCGGCGAATGATGGGCCGGTTTGCCGTTGACCTGTATTATTCCAGGCCGGCCTTCCAGTTTGGGGACCATCAACCGATGAAGGTCGATGTGACCGAGAAGGTAGGAACACTGCTGCAATTGGCCCTGCAGCGCCCGGATTCGAAATTTTATGATTGCGTCCTGATGACGGAGGCTGACCGCCTGCTGGGCGTGCTTACCGTACGGGATTTAATGAGTCTGTCAAGCGGTCTCCAAACGGAAGCGGAAGAGAAGCGGGAGCTGATTCTTCAGGAAAGCTTCCGGCATACCGGGAACATCCAATCCTCGTTGACCGAGGTTCGAGCGGCGGCAGCCAGAACGAATGCGGAATGTATACGGATGAGGGAATGGTCCCAGACGGGTAAGAAGAAGCTTGACCATGTCCGAACCTCTTATCTTGGCCTTGTGGAGGATATGACGAAGCGTGAAGGGCAGGCCGCCGAGCTCGCTGCGGATGCCAGTCGCATTTCTTCGATAACCGGCATGATTACCGAGCTGGCCAATCAAAGCAGTTTGCTGGCAATGAATGCTTCGATTGAAGCTGCGCATGCCGGAGAGCATGGGCGGGGATTTCAAGTGGTCGCGGCAGAGGTGCAGTCGCTGGCCAAACAAACGCGTAAGCTGTCAGGGGATATCGCCCAGCTGTTGGAGCACATCCAGCGGCTGGCGGGAGATACAGCCGTTGGCGCCGTATCTTCGCTGAAGGAAATCCAGTCCTGTGAGGGGTATGTAACGGAAGGCGCCGATATGTTTAACGAAATGGAGAGCGCCGTCGAGAAGGTTCAGAAGTCGGGGAATCAGGTTTATCAACTGGCGGAGGAAACCGTTAGGCGCGTCGAGCGGGTGAAGGATGAGCTCGCAGGATTAAACGGATCGTTAGAAGAAAAGCCGAGCCTATGAATCTAGTTTTATCAAAATATTTTACACTGCGTTTACATTTCTCAGAAACTGTTATTACATTACGGGATTATTATCAATATTGTAAGTAGGAAGTTAGAGACAACAACCATTTTGAAGGAGTGGATTCGTTTGTTTAAAAGAAGGGGTCGTAAACCAGCAGGTATTCTTGTACTGGTATTGATGCTGAGCACGCTTTTGGCGGCATGCGGCGGAGGAACAACTTCCGGCGGTGCTTCCGGAGAAAATACAGACAACGGTTCAGCACAGCAAAATGAAGGAAGTACAACAACAGCTTTGTCGGGAACGATTGAAATTGACGGTTCCAGTACATTGCATCCATTGACCGAAGCCATTGCCGAAGAGTTCGGCGCAGCTAACCCGGATGTCCGCATTCCGATCGGAACAGGCGGAACAGGTGGCGGTTTCAAACGCTTTAACAATGGAGAGATTCCAATCTCCAATGCATCCCGTCCAATTAAAGACAGTGAAGCTGAAGAAGCAAAATCCAAGGGCATTTCCTATCATGAGGTTCTGGTAGCTTATGACGGACTATCCGTTGTTGTTAACCCGAGCAATGAATTCGTAGATAAATTGACAGTAGATGAGCTGAAGAAAATTTACGAGCCGAACAGCACCGTAAAAACATGGGCTGACGTTCGCGAAGGATGGCCGGCTGAGGAAATCAAAATTTACTCTCCTGGTACAGACCACGGAACATTCGACTACTTCACAGAAGCGATTAACGGTGAAGCACAAGCAAGCAGAAACGACAGCCAAATCACGTTCAGTGCCGATACCAACGCAGTCGTACAAGGAGTTGCTGGCGACAAAAACTCCATCGGATACTTCGGATTCTCCTTCTATGAAGAGAACCAAGACAAATTGAAGCTGGTTCCGATCGATAACGGTACAGCTACCGTAGCTCCAAGCATGGAAACGATCAAGGATAACAGTTATGCTCCATTGTCCCGTCCGCTGCTGCTCTACGTAAACGATAAAGAGCTTGAGCGCCCGGAAGTGAGTGCATTCATGACCTTCTACCTTGATAATGCCGCTAGTCTTGCTGGCGAAGTCGGTTTCGTACCGCTTCAAGACGAACAGTATCAAGAAGAAAAAGACAAGTTGGCAAAATAATAAAGATTTCATGCCCGAAGGGAATCCTTCGGGCAACCCATAGAAAGGGAAGAGGAGAATGAACAAAACTTCACCCGTGGCGGCAAACACTAAAAGCATGACATTCCGTCGAAGCAAAACGCGCATCTCAGACAAAATCATTCCAATCCTGCTCGGCTTGTGTGCCATGCTTTCGGTGTTTACCACCATCGGTATTGTATATACGCTTCTACAGGAATCCGTGATCTTCTTCAAGGAAGTGCCGGTATGGTCCTTCTTGACCGGAACGACATGGAGTCCGATTCTCCCTCCAAAAGAATTCGGCGTGCTGCCCCTGCTGGGCGGCACATTGCTGATTACAGGCATTGCGATCATTTTCGCAGTGCCTATCGGCTTGGCATGCGCTATTTATCTCAATGAATACGCTCCTGCCCGGGTTCGGGGGGTTGTAAAGCCAGTGCTTGAAGTATTGGCTGGTGTACCAACGATTGTTTACGGATATTTTGCGCTTGAAACCGTAACGCCATTCCTTCAAAAGATTTTTCCCGATATGGGGATATTCAATGCGCTTAGCGCGGGGCTCGTGGTCGGCATCATGGTCCTGCCGATGATTTCGTCTTTAAGCGAAGACGCGATGCGTGCTGTTCCCAAGAGTCTTCGTCATGGAGCATACGCGCTGGGTGCTACCCGCTTTGAGGTTGCGCTGAAGATCGTGCTTCCAGCCGCTCTGTCCGGGGTCGTATCCTCATTCGTATTGGCATTCTCGCGCGCGATCGGCGAAACGATGATCGTGACGGTGGCTGCAGGCGCCACGCCGCAGCTGACGCTGAATCCGCTGGAAAGCATTCAGACGATGACTTCGTATATCGTTCAGGTAAGCATGGGAGACGTTCCGCGAGGAACGATTGAATACGGTACGATTTTTGCAGTAGGTTTGACCTTGTTTGTCATCACCTTCTTGCTTAATATATTGGCGCAGTGGGTCGCTCGCCGCTTCAGGGAGGAATACTAGATGGAACAATTGAATCTGGGGGACAGCAAAGGAATCAACCGGAGACGCCGTAGTGACCAGACGCTGCATATGATTTTCCTGGCTTGTACCAGCATCGGTATTCTTGTTTTGATGGCTTTGATCGTGACGATCGTGATGGATGGCGTTCATCGGCTCTCGCCTGAGCTGTTCACCAACTTTCCGTCGCGCATCGCGGATAAAGCAGGACTGAAATCGCCGATTGTCGGCACGATTTATTTGCTTTTGCTCATGGCTCCACTGTCCTTCGTATTGGGCGTGGGCGCGGCCATCTTTCTCGAAGAGTATGCGGGCCGCAGCCGCTGGGTTCGGCTCATTCAGCTGAATATCAGTACGCTTGCAGGGGTTCCTTCTATTATATACGGTATCCTGGGGCTGGCGATTTTCGTGCGCGGCATGAATCTTGGTCGCAGCCTGTTGTCCGGGGTGCTAACGATGACGCTTCTCGTGCTGCCGATTATCATCGTTGCGGCGCAGGAGGCGCTTCGCGCCGTGCCTAAGAACCGGCGTGACGCTTCATACGCGTTGGGAGCAACGAAGTGGCAAACGGTATCCAGCGCCGTGCTGCCGTCAGCGATTCCTGGAATTATGACCGGGGTTATCCTGGCCTTGTCTCGTGCGATCGGCGAAACCGCACCGCTTATCATGATTGGTGCTTTAACGTACGTGGCCTTCTTGCCGGAAAATCTGCTCGATTCGTTTACTGTCATGCCGATCCAGATCTTTAACTGGGTATCCAGACCAAGTGAGGCATTCCACGAGCTGGCAGCTTCGGGTATCATCCTGCTGCTCATCATGCTGTTCATCATGAACATCGCAGCCGTGTGGATTCGGAACAAGTATTCGAAGAACATCTAAGAGAGGCATAGCAGATCTAATCGTGAAAAAGGAGACATGAATAAGATATGGAATCCATCATACAGATAAAAAAATTGAATTTATACTACGATACGTACCATGCGCTTAAAAACGTCGATCTGGACATTCCGGAGAAAACGGTGACGGCATTCATCGGACCGTCGGGCTGCGGTAAGTCAACGCTGCTGCGTACGCTGAATCGGATGAACGACATGATCCCTTCCACCCGAATCGAAGGCAGCGTGCAAATCGGCGGGACGGAAATCTATAGCGAGGAGGTCCACGTCGAGGCCTTGCGCAAGCAGGTAGGGATGGTGTTCCAGCAGCCGAATCCGTTCCCTAAATCGATCTATGACAACATCGCTTACGGGCCGCGCCTGCACGGCATCCGCAATAAAGCGGAGCTTGACCAAATCGTGGAGCAAAGCTTGAAGCAGGCTGTGCTGTGGGACGAAGTCAAAGATTATCTTAAGCGTTCTGCGCTGAGCCTGTCCGGCGGCCAACAGCAGCGCCTGTGCATTGCCCGGGCCCTTGCCGTACAGCCGGATATCCTGCTCATGGACGAAGCTACGTCCGCGCTGGACCCGATCTCGACGCTGAAGATCGAAGAGCTGGTGCAGGAGCTGAAGAGCAAATACACCATCGTCATGGTTACGCACAACATGCATCAGGCTGCGCGCGTATCCGGACAGACGGTATTTTTCCTGAATGGCGAAGTGGTTGAATCCGCAAACACCGATACGCTATTCTCGACGCCGTCGGATGCACGTACCGAGGATTATATCTCGGGCCGTTTCGGTTAAGGCCGTTATTACGACAATGATCTTTCTTAAAAGTAGATAGGAGGAGCATCATACATGATCCGGAGAATTGAGTTTGATCAGCAGCTTGATGAGCTGAGAAGTTTGCTGCAGGATATGGGCAAGCATATGGAGGAGGCGCTGGCAAACAGCGTGGAGTCCCTCCAGACCTTGGATGCGGAGAAAGCGCAGGCGGTTATCAAGAACGATGTGCAGTTAAACAACATGGAAGAGCAAATCATGGACATCGGTTCCCGCCTGATCGTGACCCAGCAGCCTGTGGCAAAGGATTTGCGCCGAATACTGGTTGCTTTCCGGATTGCAAGCGATTTGGAGCGTATGGGAGACTTGGCGCGGGATGTCGCTAAAGTTACAATCCGTCTGCAAGGCCAGAAACTGATCAAGCCTTTGGTGGATCTTCCGCGGATGTCGGATATGGTGCGTGCGATGGTTTCGGAATCCATCGAATCCTATCTGACGGAAAATACGGATCTGGCTTATAAAATGGCACAGGATGATGATCAGGTCGATCACTTGTACAGCGTCATTCTGCAGGACCTGTATTCGCATCTGACATCCGATCCGGATTCGGCCAATCAAGCGATGCTGCTGATCATGGTGGGACGCTACATCGAACGGATCGCCGACCATGCAACCAACATCGGCGAGAGCACGGTGTACCTCGTAACGGGTCATCGTCCCGACCTCAATCAATAGCAAAATGTTAGTCAAACGCTGGCGAAAGCCGGCGTTTTTTTTGCGAGAATTTAGAACATTCCAGCGAAGCGGAAGCAATTCTTTCATCGCATTTATATGTTTTGGGGCCCCCGCAAAGTATTTGGAATAAGCATCGAAGAACATGCTTCACTTTGTGGGGTTATTTTGCGTGAAAACACGAATTCACCGTTAATCGAACGGATTGTTCGGATTTGGCGTTAACCTATGTTATCATGTGGAAAGGAAGTAATATTGGTGCGAGGTGTTCTATGGACAAGCTGATTCTGATTGATGGAAATAATATCATTTACCGGGCATTCTTTGCGATGCCGCCGCTGACCAATGCCAGCGGACAACAGACGAATGCGGTTTACGGCTTTACGACGATGCTGCTTCGCTTGATCGAGGAGCATAAACCGACGCATATGATGGTGGCATTCGATGCCGGCAAGGAAACATTCCGCCATGCGGATTTTCAGGAGTACAAGGGCGGCCGACAAAAGACCCCGCCGGAGCTTTCAGGACAATTCCCGCTGCTGAAAGAGCTGCTGAAAGGCCTGGGTGTCTCCCAATTCGAAATCGGCGGTTATGAGGCCGACGACATTATCGGTACGATTACCCGCCAGGCTGACGAAGCCGGCCGCAAGGTGATGGTCGTCTCCGGGGATAAGGATATGCTGCAGCTGGCTTCGGAGCATACCACGATCGCGATGGTCCGCAAAGGCGTCACCGAAATCGAGTATTACGGACCGGAACAGATTAAGGAGCGGTATAACCTGACGCCTGATCAGATTATCGACCTTAAGGGATTGATGGGCGATGCTTCCGATAACATTCCCGGCGTTCCGGGAGTAGGGGAGAAGACCGCGCTGAAGCTGCTTCATGAATTCGGATCCGTTGAAGCGGTGGTGTCCCGGACCGATGAGCTGAAGGGCAAGATGAAAGAGAAGATTGAGGAGCATGCGGATTCCGCCATACTCAGCAAAAAGCTGGCTACGATCTTCCGCGAAGTGCCGCTGGAACAGTCGCTTGATGAAATGGCATTTACGGGCCTGAATGAAGAGACGGCTGGTCCCGCACTGGCGAAGCTCGAGTTTAAATCGCTTATTGAAAGGTTGAACCTGAGCACAAGCGGTGCCCCTGGTGATGCGGCGGAGTCGAAGCCCGAAGCGAAGATCGACGTGACCCTTGTGGACGCGACGGGAATTGCCGAGGTTGCGGATCATCTGGCACAAGTGACCGTGCTCCATGTGGAAACGCATGGGGACAACCCCCATCATGCGGACGTGATCGGGCTGGCACTCGCGACGGAGGAGCGGCAGTACTTCCTCCCGTTTGACGTGCTGAAGTCGGAAGAGGCGGAGCCTGTCCGTGCTTGGCTTGCCGATAGCGAGATCCCAAAACGCGGGTATGACCTGCACCGTATTGACCTGGCGCTGCATTGGCAGGGCATCGCTTTTGCCGGCGCGGCATTCGACGTTCACCTGGCAGCCTACCTGCTTGATCCTACGGAATCGAATCAAACCCTTAGCGGTCTGGCCTCCAAGTACGGTCTGGCCTATCTTCAAGCCGATGAGGACGTGTTCGGTAAAGGGGCCAAGTACAAGGTTCCCGATGTGGAGAAGCTCAGCGAGCACATGGCCAGAAAATGCCTGGCCGTATCCGAACTGGTTCCCATTCAGGAGAAGGAACTGGCTGCCAATGAAATGCTCCCGCTGTTCCATGATCTGGAGATGCCGCTTTCGCGCATTCTGGCCGATATGGAGAAGCAGGGAATTGCCGTGAATGCGGAGGATTTGAAGGAGCTGGGACGCGAGTTCGAAGGGCAGATCGCGAAGCTTGTTCAGGAGATCTACGAGATCGCCGGAACGGAATTCAATCTCAATTCGCCTAAACAGCTCGGTGAAATCCTGTTTGTGAAGCTGGAGCTGCCGGTCATCAAGAAGACCAAAACCGGTTATTCCACCGATGCCGAGGTGCTCGAAAAGCTGGCGCCTTATCACGATATCGTCCGCCTGATTTTACAGTACCGTACTTTGGCCAAGCTGCAATCCACTTACGTGGAAGGACTGCTGAAGGAGATTTCATCCGTAACCGGCAAAGTGCATACCTACTATCGTCAGACCATTGCCGCTACCGGCCGTCTGAGCAGCCAATACCCGAATTTGCAGAACATTCCGATCCGTCTGGAGGAAGGGCGCAAGCTGCGCAAGGTTTTCGTTCCGTCGGAACCGGGCTGGAGCATTCTGGCGGCGGACTACTCCCAAATCGAGCTTCGCGTGCTTGCGCATATCTCGGACGACGAACGGCTGAAGGAAGCCTTCGTCCACGACATGGACATCCACACCAAGACGGCGATGGACGTGTTTGGAGTCGGCATGGATGAGGTGGACTCCAATATGCGCCGGTCCGCCAAGGCGGTTAACTTCGGCATCGTGTATGGAATCAGCGACTATGGCCTGTCCCAGAACCTGAACATTACGCGGAAGGAAGCGGCAGCATTTATCGACCAGTATTTCGAGGTGTTCCAGGGCGTGCGGCGCTATATGGACGTGATCGTCAAGCAGGCGAAGCAAGACGGGTATGTGAAGACCTTGCTCGAACGCAGACGGTATCTGCCGGAGATTAACGCCAGTAATTTCAACCTGCGCTCTTTTGCGGAGCGGACGGCGATGAATACGCCGATTCAGGGAACGGCCGCGGACATCATCAAGCTGGCCATGGTCCATATGGACAAGGCGCTCCATGAGCGCCAATTGAAGAGCCGCATGCTGCTCCAGGTGCACGATGAATTGGTGTTCGAGGTACCGGAGGATGAGCTGGAGGTCATGAAGGAATTGGTGCCGGACGTGATGAGTCAGGCGCTGAAGCTGTCCGTGCCGCTGAAATCGGAAGTCAGCTATGGCGAGAACTGGTACGAGGCGAAGTAAAAGCTGCACGGCGTGCTGGCGGATAGGGTTTGTTTAGGGGGATCATGGAGTGAAGAGGGGGGCGGTTATGCACCATACCTTTCCACAAAACCATGGTCCCGCTCTGTCCCAACTTCCGGTATAATGGGGGATGAGGTGAAGTCATTATGCCGGAATTGCCGGAAGTAGAAACCGTGAAACGAACACTGAACCAATTGATTAAAGGTAAGCATATAGATCACGTATCCGTGAACCTGCCGCGGATTATCCAGCGTCCTGACGATATCGAGGCATTTGCTTTTATGTTAAAGGGCCATACCGTGGAAGGCGTGGAGCGCCGCGGGAAGTTTTTGCGGATCTTGCTGGACGGGCTGGTGCTCGTTTCGCATCTTCGGATGGAGGGGCGTTACGGGGTGTACCGAGCCGAGGAGCCGGTGGAGAAGCATACCCATGTCATCTTCCATTTCTCGGACGGGACGGAGCTGCGGTACAAGGACGTGCGCCAATTCGGAACGATGCATCTATTTGCGCCGGGGGAAGAGTTCCAGCATGCTCCCCTTGCCAAGCTTGGTTATGAGCCGCTGGATGACACGTTTACGTTCGGAACCTTCAAGGAAGTCATCGGCACCAAGAAAACGAAGATCAAGGCGGTGCTGCTGAATCAGGCATATGTGGTCGGCATCGGCAATATATATGTTGATGAGGCCTTGTTCCGGGCCAAGATTCATCCGGAGCGGAACGCGAACAGCCTGAAGGACGCCGAGCTTAAGCGATTGTATCATGCGATCGTGGATACGTTGTCCGAAGCCGTCGACGCGGGCGGATCTTCCATCAAGTCCTATGTCAACGGGCAGGGCGAGATGGGGATGTTCCAGAACAGCCATCAGATTTACGGTCGGAAGGACAAGCCATGCCATGCGTGCGGCGGCCCGATTCATAAGATCGTGGTCGGCGGACGGGGGACCCATTACTGCCCGAAGTGTCAGCCGGTCAAGAAGTAATTGAATAGGCGTGCACCCATTCCTGCTCCCCCACATATAATGTGGAACATATGTGGAGCGCATCGGCAGCTCTTCTTCATGAATGAGCAGCTTGATGTGGAGCTTTGGAGGAGGGAAAAGGGTGCTCAGTCATATTTTCTCGTCTGCCCTGCTGGCGATGGCGTTAAGCCTGGACGGATTTGGGGCAGGGGTTACATACGGTCTGCGCAAAACAAGGATACCGCTGCTGTCTGTATTGATCATCTCGCTGTGTTCCGGTTTGGTGCTTGGCGTCTCCATGCAGGCAGGCGCGCTGCTGCAGCGGTTCTTATCCCCGTCTGCGGCATCCGTGATCGGAGCTGCCATATTGATACTGCTGGGCCTATGGTCTTTATATCAGCAGGTTCGGAGAACCAGCGAGCCTGAAGTGCAGCCGGCATCCGCCGTGGATTCTTCCGCATCGCTTACGGAAACGCCGGGAGCCATTCATCAAGGGACACCGCGTCGTGAAGTTACCACGGCAGGCCAAGAGCAGCTTCAGCGAGCGGTATTCTCCCTTGAAATACCGAAGATCGGCGTCGTCATTCAAATTCTCCGCAGCCCGACGAAAGCGGATCTGGACGACTCCGGCAGCATCTCTCCATGGGAGGCGATGTGGCTGGGGATCGCGCTGTCGCTCGATGCGTTCGGAGCCGGGCTCGGCGCAGCGATGCTGGGTTTCTCACCGCTAGGCACCGCAGCCGTGGTTTCCTTGTTCAGCGGGATATTTCTGGTGCTGGGCATGCGGGTCGGCCTCCGTTTTGCGGCCAAGGGAGGCATGCGTTTTATCTCGTATTTGCCTGCTTTTTTATTAGTTGTCATGGGTATAATGAAGCTGTTATGAGGTGAAGTCATGAATATCGGTTTAACCGGAGGAATTGCAACAGGCAAAAGCACCGTGTCCTCCATGTTGGCCATGAAGGGAGCGCTTCTCGTCGATGCGGATATCATCGCCCGGGAAGTGATGCTCCCGGGTCATCCGGTGCTGGGTAAAGTGACCGAACATTTTGGACAAGCGATCCTTTTTGAAGACGGTACGTTGAATCGAAAGAAGCTCGGGGAGATGATTTTCCATCATCCGGAGCAGAGGGCGGCATTGAATGAGATTACGCATCCGGCAATCCGGCAGGAAATCCGGGAACGGACGGAGGCGTATGAACGGCAGCATCCCGACCGGCTCGTGGTAGCGGATATTCCATTGCTGCTGGAGGCAAGGGAAGCCTATCCTTATCTGAAGCAGATCGCTGTTGTCTATGTCCCGCGCGAGCTGCAGCTTGCGCGTTTGATGGAGCGGGACGCTCTTACCCGGGAAGCGGCAGAGGCGCGTCTTAGCAGCCAGATGGACATTGAGCAGAAGAAGCTTCGAGCGGATATCCTGATCGATAACAGCGGCACGTTGGCCGAAACGCAGCAGCAGGTGGACAACCTGTGGAATAGGTTGGTTCAGTTATGAAGTGGCTTCGTAAAAAAAGGGTGCTGCTCCTGCTGTTCGTTTCTTTTGTAGCGCTGCTGTTCCTAAGCTCCAATTGGATGACCCTGCTGTATCCGATCCATTATAAGGATGAGATCCGCAAACATGCCGCATATTATGAGGTCGATCCGTTTCTGGTGGCCTCGATCATCCGGGTGGAAACGAATTTCAAGCCGGGCAAGGAATCCAAGAAGGGCGCGCTGGGCATTATGCAGCTGATGCCGGATACGGCGAACTGGGCGATGGAAATGGCCAAGCTCCCGTCGGTGAACCTGCTGAGCGTAAAGAATGAAGTGGATGCGAACATCCAGCTGGGCACCTGGTACATTCAGAATCTGCACAAGGAAATGGACGGCAATCCGATTGCCGCCATCGCCGCTTATAACGCGGGCCCGGGGAACGTCAAGAATTGGATCAACAAGGGCATGTGGGACGGAACCTATGAGAACGTGAAGAGTATACCCATCGGGGAAACCCGGCATTATGTACAGCGCGTGATTTATTATTATAATCAATATACGGATGTGTATAAGGGCGGCTTCTAAAGAAAAAAAGAGCGCTGGACAGGCTCTTACATCGAGCCGCCAACACTCCTTTTTTAAGGAAGAATCAATTATTGACCGGAGTATTGACCAGCCAATTGTTGCTCGGCCAGGGTTACAAGACGCTTTGTGATGTATCCCCCGATCGAACCGTTCTCATAGGAAGTCATGTTACCTTGGTATCCGTCTTGTGGAATGGAGATACCAAGTTCTTGAGCTACCTCGTACTTCAGTTGCTCAAGAGCAGCGTTTGCGCGAGGAACAACCAGGTTGTTGGAGTTGTTGTTGCTTTGTGCCATGTTAAGTTCACCTCCTTGGGTTGGTAAAAGTATTATGTCTCGGGTCTCGCATTTTCATAACATAAAAGACAAAAGTTTTGCTGGTAAATTTTTCTGACGCCCATTAAGGGCGAATCACGCTGAATACAAAGGAAGTGAAGACAACTTATGAAGTGTCCATATTGCAGTTATGCCGGAACGAAAGTGCTGGATTCCAGGCCTGCCAACGAGAATAAATCCATCCGCCGCCGCAGGGAATGCGAGCAGTGCAGCAAGAGATTCACAACCTTTGAAATGGTGGAGGAAACGCCGCTGATCGTCGTGAAAAAGGACGGAAGCCGCGAAGAGTTCAGCCGGGAGAAGGTGCTCCGCGGTTTGATAAGGGCATGCGAGAAGCGTCCGGTATCCGTGGACCAGCTGGATATGATCGTATCGGATGTCGAGAAGGCGCTGCGCAATACCGCGGCGGCGGAAGTGGAGAGCCGCCAGATCGGGGAGCTTCTGATGGAGCGGTTATATCCTGTCGACGAGGTGGCTTACGTTCGGTTTGCGTCCGTATACCGGCAGTTCAAGGATATCAATATGTTCATGAAGGAACTGAAAAGCCTGCTGTCCAAGGATACGGACGTCCAGGAGCTGTAAGAGCGCCACGGTTCTTAAAGTTCTTAAATGACCCTGGTGCTCTTCCGGCGCTTTCATGGCGCCAAACTCTCAACATCGATAAGTGACATTATATAGAGAAGGAAAAAAGGCACTGCGCATTATCAAAAAAGTTCTGAAAAAGTGTTGACATGCCTGCTGATTTTTTATATGATATAGAAGTCGCTTACGGGGCCTTAGCTCAGCTGGGAGAGCGCATCGCTGGCAGCGATGAGGTCAGGGGTTCGATCCCCCTAGGCTCCATACGAAGAGAAACCCTTGAGAAATCAAGGGTTTTTTTGTTTTTATAACTTTTTAATACTTCCCAGAAAATTTAATTATAACATGAGCGTAAAAAAAAGGAGGTACAACGCATCGTTGATTGTTCTTACTTTATTGTATCGCCTGTAACAGAAGTAGGGGCGGCATCTGTCGCTCGATTTGCCTTAAATCCGGAAGAGAGCAGCAAGACCAAAAATCCACCGGCGACGCCCCACAAAATCAAGGCGTTTGAGTGAGCTGCGTCCAGTCCGCCGAAGTACATTACTTCCCGTAGCCCTCCTGCCGCGAACCGCAGTGGCGTCCACGAATAGATCCAATCTCGCGTCGTCTGCGACAAGAACTCCGGAGCCATGTTCAGAAGCGGCACCGAGAAGAACATCAGCAGTACGAGCAGCGGTATTGCACGGAATCCGATCCAATTCAGCAAGGAAGATTGCAACAAGAAGAACGCCGATCCAGCCAACCATAAGAACAACCACGTCTCCCCCGCGTTCGCCAGTTCCATGCCGTACCACGACGAAGCCATCCATATGGTGAAGCATGAGGCAATGCCGACGATCGCAAGCCCCCCGATAGCTTGCAGCGCGCTGACTGTCCATCTCCTTGAACCCGCGGCGACCGCCTTCTGGCTAGCCAGGAGCAAGACGACTCCGGTCACCATGCTGCCGATCCATATAATCTGGGTAAACAAACCCGGCGCATTCCCCGCCGCATGATTCACTCCCGGTGGATGCACGACTTCCTCCTGAACGTTCACCGGTGTCATTAAAGCTTTAGCCGTCTCAATGGGAATTTGCTCCGTTTGCTGTCCGATCTGCCCAAGCAGCTGCTGCAACAGTTCCCCATTGATCATGTTCATCGCTTGCCCCATTGCCTGTCTTACGACCATCGAGGCTTGGGTGTTCATACCCTCGTTGGAGATGATTCTCACATTAGGGTGAATCGGCGAGTGAGTCGCTAACGAGAGTAAACCGCTGCTCAGATCCGCCGGAATCACCATCGCTCCGTAATATTCGCGTTTATCCAGTCCTTCCCGAGCCTTTTCCTCGGAATCCACGACATGCCAGACAAACGGCATTGCCGGGCTCGACAGCAACCTTTCCCGGATCATTTCCCCTATCGCAAACGTTTCTCCAGTCGGCAGCTCCGCCGGCTGGTCAAGGATAACGAGGGCCACCGGGACCTCCTTTGGCTTCGATCCAAGCACCGATCCCATCATCGCTACCCCGAATACGGTCAACACGATCAGGACGAGCACCATTCCCAGCCACATCATTTTTTGTGTCAGCATTTTCATGATCCACTACTCCTTGTTCTTTATAATGAACATATGGTTGACTATCAACGGCAATGTTCATTTGTGAAGGGCTACCATATAATATGGCTGCATCACACGGTCACTTCATGGCAATGAACAAAAATAGCGTTGCTGCAGCAACGCTTCTGTATCTTTTTGATTACAAAATTGATTGCTCAAGTACATTCGTGAAGCGCAAGACATCACCGCACTTACATTTCGGCAATGCCTTGCGATTTAGCCACACAAATTTCAAAATCTACTGTTCGAATTTTTTCGTTTTTCTGCCGGCAGTATGGCCTCGATTACGTCCCAATGCTCAGCGATCTTTCCATCCTCTACGCGGAACAAATCGTAGAAAGCAGTATGTTGACCATCAAATAGACCTTCACTCATTGTAAGGACAAAATCGCCTTGTCCGATTACTTGGTGGACATGAGTATATTGAAACTCAATATTTCTCTCCTTCAGAGCCTGCAAAGCAGTATGAAGACCTGAAAGGCCGTCTGCAATATGCGGACTATGCTGAATGTAGTGATCTCCATCAAAGTAAGAGGCCAGCAGGTCAGGGTTCTTCCCGAGCAAGATGTTCTCAACATAGCTTTTGACAAATGCTTTGTTGGCATCCGTCTTGTCGATATCCTTAATCGTAACCGGTCCGTCAATCATCGTATGATTGCTTGGTGTCTTCTCCACCATCTCTTGCAAATTGTCCCAATGCTCGACGATGAGTCCATTCTCAAAACGGAAGAGATCAAATACGATTTTAGGGCCGTGAAAATGATATACAGAATGAAGAGCCACATAATTTCCGTCAACTAAAGTACGCTTAATGCTTACCTTGGTACCCATTTCCTTTAAATGATCAAGTGCGCCAAGCATGGATTCACGACCATCGAGTAAGGCCTGGTTATGCTGAATATATTGATCTGGATGAACGTAAGCCGTAATCGCTTCAGGGTTGCCGCTCTCAAAACTTTCCAGTACGGCGACTGCCTTACGAACAAGCTCATGTTGATGGTTGGATGTCATTGGAATATCCTCCTTGGAATTTTTTTTGGTCATTAGATAAATAATGAACATTACGTTGTTTATTTATCTGTTGCTCATTATAATAGAGGCTAATATAACGCTCAATATTCAATATTTTTAGTTATGATGGATAACAGACAACTCATAAAACTTTGTCGCTTAACGACCTAAATAAATTTTAGGGGGAACGAAAACAATGAACAAGAAAACCGACCTAAGAATACTGCGCACGAAACAATCGATTCGAAAGGCGTTTTATGAGCTTATTCAGGAAAAGGGATATGAATCGATAACGATCCAGGATATTGCCGATCGGGCTATGATCAATCGAAACACTTTTTATCTCCACTACCAAAACAAGCCTGAGTTATTAGATACATGTATGAATGAATTGTTAAGCGCATTAAAGGATGCGGTTGTTCTTTGTCCCATCAGCATGAATCCTTTCAGTATTTCTCTACTCGAGACAGTCATGCAAACTGTACTGGAGCATATTTCTCTAAATTTGACCTTTTATCATTCCATGTTAATAGATGAGAATAGAATCTATCAGTTTCAAGCGAAAATGGAAAATATCATTAAAGATAAATTAATGGAGGGGTGGAAACCTGCTCAGGGAAACTCCCCATTAGCGATATCCAAGGAATTGCTGATCGAATACCTCGGAGCGTCTTTCATGGGGATTGTCATTTGGTGGATTAAAAACGATAAACCCCTTCCTGCAGATGAAGTTTCATCTCAGTTTAGCAGAATCGTTGCCTACGGGCATTTAAGGGCTGCCGGCATCGCCGTCGAGGAATAAAATTAGCGAAGTAGAAGGAGCAGGGTTCAGATCTGCCCTTTACATTTGAATGACATGGTGCTAATATTGATTTCGATAGTTATAGAACTGCAGAAGATATGCGGGGAGGTGGGTACAGTGGGAGAAAATCAAGAAGCTATCGGGCAAGCGGTTAAAGTGTATAAAGCTTTGGGGGAACCCACCCGGCTGAAGATCGCTTTACTGCTCGCGAAAGAGAGCAATTTATGCTTCACCGCGGTCGGTGAAAGGCTTGAATCGGTTGCAGGCTCGACGCTATCGCATCATTTAAAGCAATTGACGGACTCTGGCTTGATTGATTCTCGCAAGAATGGATCGTTTATTCACTATAACGTCAATCGAGAAGTCGCGGAAAAATTTGCGCCGTTTTTGCTGGCGTAATTTTTTTGAAAATCATTTCTATATATTTAGAACAGTAGAAATGGTGGGGCTCATACTTGAATGAGGTTTTGGCGTACGAGTCGACTTGGAATGATCCTTCAATGATCTTTGCTAATCATTCCTATTCCATATTAAGAAGGAGAGAATAACTATGAGCGGTCAAACGAATACGATGGAGATTGGAATGAGCACCTTCCTCCATGCTAATCCCGGAAATGGCGGTGTCTCGCATGCCCAGAGGCTGCGCCAAGCGATCGAAGAAATCCAATTGGCAGATCAGGTCGGCCTTGATGTTTATGCCATCGGCGAGCATCATCGCATCGAATACACAAGCTCGTCGCCAGCCGTCATTCTGGCAGCAGCTGCAGCTACAACGAAGCGGATCCGGCTCTCGAGCGCAGTGACGGTGCTATCTTCGGACGATCCGGTGCGGATATATCAGGACTTTGCAACGTTGGACGGTCTGTCGAACGGGCGAGCGGAGATCATGGCCGGACGGGGTTCGTTCATCGAATCTTTCCCGCTATTCGGCTATGATCTGAAAGATTACGAGGAATTGTATGAAGAGAAACTGGAACTGCTGTTGAAGATTCGCGCTTCCGAAAAGGTGACCTGGCGTGGCGGTCATCGCCCGGCGATTGACAACATGGGCGTCTATCCTCGTGCACAGCAGCAGCCTTTGCCTGTCTGGATCGGAACAGGGGGCAGCCCGGAATCGGCTGTTCGGGCCGGCTTGCTGGGACTTCCGATTGCCTTCTCTATCCTGGGTGGAGCGCCGCAGAGATTCGCACCCTTAGTCGAGCTTTATAAAGAAGCCGCCGTGAAAGCAGGTCACGATCCGAATAAGCTGCAAATTGCTACACATTCGCATGGCTTTATTTCGAATACGGCACAAGAGGCAGCTAAGCGGTATTACCCTGTCATGGCCGGCCAAATGAACCACATTGGACGGGAACGAGGCTGGTCTACCTATACACGTGACTCGTACGATTCAGCCCGCAGCCTTCACGGCGCTCTTTACGTCGGAGATCCCGAATACGTCGCAGAAAAAATCGTGCTGCTGCATAAGAACCTTGGCTTGACTCGCTTCATGATGTACAACGATTTCAGTTCGTTGCCGCATCGCGACTTGCTGCGAACGATTGAGCTTCTCGGCACCAAAGTAGCGCCGATTGTCCGTAAGGAGCTCGCTCGTCAGACGCAAGGCCATAAAGCTTAAAACAGAGTACGAACGCTTGGAACGAGGAGGCTTGATTGAGCCGAGAAATGTAAGTCGGCGAATTGAGCATTATTTTTTAACTATGACTTCTATAGATCTAGAACTGATGAAATGAAAAGGGGAAAACAGATGAGAAATTCATGGAAAATTTATATTCTGGCTATTGTCAGCTTTTTAGTCGGAACTTCGGAGTTTGTGATTACTGGCATTTTGGATATGCTTGCAAGCGATATTGGAGTGTCGGTAGTAGCGGCCGGGCAGTTGATTACGGTCTACTCGCTTGCTTATGCCATTGGTACCCCGATTCTTATTGCACTCACGGCAAAAATGGATCGAAGAAAGCTTATGCTATCGGCTTTGGGATTATTTTTTGTAGGGAACTTGATCACTGTCACAACTACAGGCTACGGCATGCTGCTCGGAGCAAGAATTATTTTGGCGATCAGCACGGGGGTATTTATGGTCGTCGCCATGACGGTTGCCGCCAAAATGTC
Source organism: Paenibacillus sp. Y412MC10 (assembly GCF_000024685.1). NCBI lineage: Bacteria > Bacillati > Bacillota > Bacilli > Caryophanales > Paenibacillaceae > Paenibacillus > Paenibacillus sp. Y412MC10. The sequence goes on along the minus strand of NC_013406.1, from coordinate 5,557,963 downwards.
TCATCCTGGAAAACAGGGCAGCGCTATCGCCACGGTTCTAGTGGGCTTTAACCTCGCACTTATTCTAGGGGTCCCGCTTGGGAGGATCATTGCGGGCTCACATGATTGGAAAATCATCTTTACGGGAGTCGGGGCCCTAAGCTTGGTCGCGATGGTGGTCCTTTTGCTTACGATTCCGAAATCGGAAGGAGAGGCTCCCGTTCCTATTCGGGAACAGCTCGCCTTATTAAAAAGCCCCCGAATCGCTGTCGCGCTTTCCATCAGTTTTTTCTGGATATTGGGCTATACGATGCTGTACACCTATATAACGCCGTTTCTTCTGGACATTACGGGGATGAGCGAAGGGATGATAAACGTCGGGTTGTTTGCGTTTGGGCTGGCCAGTCTCATAGGCTCCCAAGTTGGCGGCTACGGTGCAGATAAATGGGGTATCCCCCGTACGATGATTGGGGGCCTGCTCTTTCACTCCGGAATATTATTGTTACTGACTGCGTTCTCCCACTCGTCCATGTTCGTGTTGCCTTTGCTTATGTTATGGTCCTTTTTTGCTTGGTCGATGGGGCCGGTTCAACAGGTTTATTTAATCGGCATGGCTCCTCAGGCTTCGGGGATCGTCCTGAGTTTGAACAATTCTATCGTGCAGTTGGGAATGGCCGTAGGGGCTGTAATTGGGGGTATCGTTGTAGAAAGCATCTCTCTTGCAGCAGTTGGTTGGTTTGGCGGAGTTGGCGTCGCAATGGCACTCATCCCGGCTATTATTTCTTTATCCATTCGTCGCCGATCTGCAACGGCGGAACGAAACAGAGCGTAAAGTACCTTCTTTCTCAGAAATGAAAATACCGCCTAAGCGTTGTTGAATAACGCTTGAGCGGTATTTTCATACTCATGGAGAACATTGCGTTTTTTTGAGTGCAGCGTACCGTGATTTTAGTTCATTCAGCAGCCCCAAATACAAGTTCACCCAGTGGGAAGGCAGTTACACCCCTCAAACGAATTACTACACGGTAATGTCTCCGCACCAGCGAATAATTCCTTCTTTTATGGTTTGAATTGGATTTGGATCGGATAGAGAAATCGCCCAGGCAATATGTCCATCCGGCCGAATAAGTGCTGCGTGGACGTCGTTCCAATCCGCGTCTGCCTCAACCAAAGATGCATGTACAACTTGAAGGTTGCTATACGTCTCCCATTGACCGCTATGCTGTTCATTAGAATGGAAATGCAACAGAAGAAAAGTACCTTTGTGTAGTAACGGATAGGAGTTAATCAATTGCCCGTCTTTCAGCTTTAAGCTTAGATCCTTGAACCGTTTCCCGTTTAAAGGATGGGAAGGCGCTTCGGCGTCAGGAGCATAATGTACATCCATTGCGGAAATTTGTGCAGCGATTTGATAATTAGCCTCCGGTATTTGAATCAGATCAGACAGCATGCTTCGCAGTTCCGTGATGGGAGGAGTCACGTCCAGAAGCAGGGTTTGGACCTCGGTATTCCGGAGCAAGGCCGTATTCCATGGAAAACGTTCGGCATGATAACTGTCCAATAGCCAGTCCGGAGCCCAGCCTTTGATTGCTCCTGCAAGCTTCCAGCCTAAGTTCATCGCTTCTTGTAAGCCGACGTTCATTCCCTGTCCACCAGCGGGAAAATGAATGTGCGCCGAATCTCCCGCCAAGAACAATCGACCATTCCGATAGCGTCCCGCTTGCCGCGTAGCATTTCCGAAACGGGACATCCATTTCACATCGTTCAATCCCAAGTCGCTTCCGGTCGTACGGATGAGCGATGAACGAAACTCTTCCAATGTAACGGTCTCATCCTTAGAGATGTTACGTCTCTCCATATCGATCATCAAGACTCGATAGATATGATCATTGATTGGCATGATGCTGACCAATCCTTTTTCTGTAATCCGGGATATGACACTCATAGGAGCCAAATCAGATAGAACGGCATCCCCCAGAATAGCCGTGAAGGTCGCATCTGTACCTTCAAAGGATATATTTGCATGTTTGCGGACCAAACTTCTAGCTCCATCCGTGCCTACCACATAAGCTGCTCTTAACGTTGTTTCGCCACGAGGTCCCGCGATCTTAACGTCAACCCCATCCTCATCCTGGTGCACAGATAGAGTCTCAGCCTCTCTCCAGACCTCTGCGCCAAGGCTAAGCGCCCATTCCTCCAGCACCTTCTCCGTCTCACTCTGCGGTAAAAAGAGGGTGTGATTGGAAGAGGAATCCAACGCGGAGAAATCCAAAGGGGTATCTAATCCGGCAAAATGTCCTCTCAAAAGTAAGCGGCCTAGACTGATTAATTGTGATTTCAATCCACGCATATCTAATATTTCAAGGGTGCGTGGATGTACGGTAAGCGCACGTGAATATGGAGTTGTCTCCTTTAGTCGCTCAATGACGCAGACCTTTACACCGGCTAATGCCAATTCCCCAGCCAACATCATGCCGACAGGACCGCCACCGATAAGAATGACTTCATATTTCATATAAACAACCTCTTTTCTTAAACATTATGGGAAGATCACGATAGCGTCTATTTCGATAAGCCATTCAGGATCGGCTAGTGCTTGAACGCCTATATAGGTACTTGCTGTCTTCGGCCAGTGAGGTCCGAACACATAGAATCCTGCGTCAAAAATAATCGAAATCAATTCCGGGCTGTGGTTTACCACAAAAATATTCATTTTTACAATGTACAATGGATCCGCTCGCACGGCTTCCAATGCATACTTAAGATTGGTGAACACTTGAATCGCTTGCGCGTAATAGTCCCCTGAACCGACCAATGCTCCTGTTTCATCTACAGAAACCTGACCTGAGATGAAGGCCAGTTTGGAGGCATTAGTCACCACGACATGAGAAATTACAGATGTAACCTTATCCGTCAATGTCTTCGGATTCACGATTTCCATAGGCAGGTATGCTCCATTTCCATATTTATAAAGCTTCTCTTGAAAAGTGGATAAGTGTTTCCGGCGACCTCCTTCATCAATTATTGTTTCGTTAGAACCTTTTTTATTGCTTGTTAAAACAAGTGTGATGAAATTACATACAATATTATTGTTTCATATGAAACAATAATATTGTACTTTGTCACTCATTGCCCTGTCAATCCCAAGCGCAATATGAGTATGCACGTTTGTTTCTCAGAGAACAATCTATGATATAATAAAACAAATAAGTCGAGGAGCCAGCATAATCATGGATACTGCCAGTAAGAACAAAACCGCAATTCATGAATTTTTCGTTCAGTTTCTTGAGCAAAAAGAGCAATATGAAACGCAAATAACTGCCACATACCTGGAGGATATCCGGAAGCATATTGAATCGGAATTCAGCTTGAATATGACGGAACTGCACACCATTGCGTGCATCGGAGAGCAGGAGCCGATCAATCTCACTTCCATCGCGGAGAGAATAAATTTAAGCAAAGGAAATACCTCCAAGATCGCAAATAAATTACTAAAGGCAGGTTGGGTGCGAAAAGCCCAGTTCAACGACAACAAAAAGGAAGTGTATTTTCGGCTAACGCCTGTCGGCAAAAAGCTATTTGCCGCTCATGATGAGCTTCATGCGAAGGAAAAGCAAAGAATGTACGAATTTTTGGAAAGATATAATGAAAGCGAGCTCGAATTTATTAAACGGCTGTTTGGAGATATGGTTGACTTCTATCGCTAACGTACCTCAACAAACCGTACATGAATACGCCGCCTTTTAGAAGGCAAGAAGCGATCCGGCCAAACGAGGCGAGAGAGGGGGCCTCCGCCTTCAAAGGATCCCCGATCCGAATAGATGGGGGAATGGGGGAATGGGGGAATGGTACCGACAATCTTTTAATTTTTTGCGTGCTGATCAGAAAAAGAGAGTGAGCTCCCTCACAGGCATTGGGCCGGCGGGGGAGCTCGCTGTCTTTCTCTAGAGCTTTATTTGGATTCAATTCGACCAATTGAATGGGTCGTCTCGGACAAAGTCTGTTTCACTACCGACCAGTTGGTCTGCTCAATATCGAGTACATGTCGAAGGTAAGCCCATGTAACCTTCTGGATCAGGGCAACTCGTTCTGGGTTTTCGTCTGTTGTTTCTTTAACCTCGTAACCAGCGATCCCTCCAAGTGAGTGTTCTGCACCAAAAAGGGTGAGCAGGCTCTCGGCTCCCGGGCTGAGGAAGTAAGGGTCGGTCATCCAATCCGGCCCGCGAACGGTCAGCTGATATTTGTTAGGAGTGTCGTCCTGATCCCCGACGACCACGAGGGTGGGCTTGGTCATGTGCTCGAAGCTCACGTTCAGATGCGGCATCTTCTCGGCCGCGAACGGTGTCAGGCTGTCCCCACCTTGCCCAGCGGTGGCGAATAGCACGCCTGCTTTGATGCGCGAGTCGGACAGGTCCTCTTCCTTCTTAGTCTCGGGGTTGAGGACTCGCAATCCTAACAGGTTGCCCGCCGTCTGGCCGCCGAAGGAGTGTCCGGCTGTGGCGATGCGGCTTCGGTCAAGGCGCCCGCTGAGGCCGGGAACGGCAGATTCCAGGAAATCAAGCTGATCAAGGATGCGCTTCATGTCTTCCACTCGGAAACGCCATATCCGTGGTGTGCGGGGATCGTCCTGAGGGAGACCCAATGTCCTTGAGTCGAGATGGGTAGGTTGAATGACTACGAAGCCGTGTGCAGCCCAGAAGTCAACCAAGGGGCCGTAACCCTCCAACGATGAGCCAGAACCGTGTGAGAAAACAATAATAGGTAAGTTACGACCGGTCGTCGGCGCGGAGACTCTCACTTGCAGATTCTCGCCACGGCCTGGGGCTGGAAGCACTATCGGCTTCACCGAGACGACTGGAGAGGGTGCGGTAATCTTTAGTTCCATAATTAATGTTCCTGCCCTTCTTAAGATAGATTTTTGCCGGGAGTTTTCTCCCTGTCAGATCCCATAATAAAAGTTGGAGTCGAATCCAAGTCAAGGGGCGAAAACAAAAAAGTTGATTAAGGATAAATGATGGGAATAAGTTTGACTTGGAGTATGCTCCAAGATGTATAATGCTCAAAACGGCAATTTAGGGAGGAGACATAATGGAAGAACAAACTTTTACGATCAAGCAAGTCGCCGAGCAAACCGGTATTTCCGAGGATACAATCCGCTATTACGAAAAGATCATGCTGCTGCCTCAGGCAGAACGGAAGGAAAACAGGCATCGCTTTTATCGAAAAGAGGACATTTATAGGATCAAGCAAATAACCTGCCTCAAAAAAACGGGAATGTCGCTCGAGGCTATGCGGCCATTTTTGGCTGCCTCAGTCGACTCCGATTCCGTTAATTATCCTGAACTGGTGGATCAATTAAGAAGTCAACGTGAACATATTATGATTCAAATTTCCTCGCTTCAGCAGATCGTTGATTTTATTGACATAAAGCTGAAAGAAGGTAGGCCCCAATAATTAAAGCTCGATGCGGGCTTTTTTATACACGAGTTGTAATCATCGAAGTTACAACTGTGGCGGTTACAACAAATCAAATATTGGAGGTAAATCGGAAGAGCGTTCCCGACATTCGAGCGGTATGCGACTTTTCGAGGTGGCGGATGATGTCCTGGATACCTGTGGTGCTCCCGGAGATGCCATGCTTCAGCATGACAAGTATCGGGAACATTAAGCAAACGGGTAATCCATAACGACGATTCCTTCAACAAACGGACCAATGGATTGCAATAAACTTTGATGCAGGGGGTGCTGAATATAATCCCGGCAAGCCTGTTGATCCTCGAAAGTGACTCTGATTCCCAACGTAAACCCCTGCATATGCTCTAATTCCTCCGTAACGTTAATCCCGGCGCTAAGCTCCACGATCCCCGGAATGTTCCCTTTAAAATCATGCGCGCGTTCTATTGCACTTTCTTTTACTTCAATAGAAACATCGGGCTTGAATTTCAATAGCACGATATGCTCAAACATCTTACTCCCTCCTAGGTTTCTGTTTATTTTTGACTTTGGAGCTGCTTCAATTGGGAGAGCTCCTTCATCCATTTCACGAAATTGTCGGTAACAAGATCAAGGTACTGAATGGTAGGTTCATCGGTCAGCACACCCTTCTCGTTAAACTTCTCATGAACAAGACCAATGTACACTTCATTTCCAGGCAACAGCGGCGAGGAAATACCGGATGCGAACAGAATATCACGCAGATGGCCCTGCGCTTTGACCGATCCCAACAATCCCATGGAAGATCCGGCGATCCATGAGGGCTTCCCGATCATGACTCGATCCACGCGGGATAACCAGTCAATCGCGTTCGCCATGACGCCGGGAATAGTCGAATTATATTCCGGAGTGATCCACAACACCGCGTCGGCAGCAGCGACTTGCGCCTTAAAATCGATAACCGGCTGCGGCGGAATAGACTCGATATCCTGATCGTAAAAGGGGAGATCCCGAATGCTCAGCACATCCAATTGAAAAAGATGCTGATAACGGTTTTGAATATAACGGGCTAGCTTCTGGTTGTATGAATCTTTGCGAATGCTTCCGACAATGGCGGCTACTTTCATTTTCATCACCTCAATGATAGGGTCTGAATGGAGTTGAACAGGTGGGTCCGATCATCACTGTCTATCCATTCTTGCTTTTCCTCCTAGGGAGGACATAAACTAGTCTAAATGGACCCGAAGAGGCTAGGAAGAGATCTAGTTATCGTAGGATTGGGAATCCTACGTTCATGAATGGGTAGGAGGCATGGAGATCATGGCAAACAGATTGGACCGTTATGAGGAATTGTCCCGTTTTTTGCGTTCACGCCGTGAACGAATAACCCCCGAACAAGCAGGGGTGCCGGATTCCGGACGCAGACGAACACCCGGACTTCGCCGCAGCGAGGTAGCTCTGCTGGCAGACGTGGGATTGGATTGGTACACCTATTTGGAACAAGGGCGTCATATCAACGTATCCGCTGAGGTTCTTGATCGAATAGCGAAAGTGCTTCGGTTAGATGAATCGGAACGCAGGCATCTGTACCATCTTGCCCGTAAGCAATTTCCCTTGACCGGTACGAAGCAACCCTCTAAGGTAACGCCGGAACTTCAACGTTTTTTGGATAGCCAGAACCTTTCCCCTACGAATGTCATGGATGCGCGCATGAACATCATTGCCTGGAATGATGCCTACTGCGCAATAAATGGGAATCTCGCGGTTATGTCGGAAAGGGAGCGGAATTTGGTATGGATGACCTTTACTTCTCCCCGTTTCCGCTATCTAAAGGGAGACCAATGGGAACTGCATGCCAGGCGAATCGTTGCTAATTTTCATGCCGGGTATGCTCGTCACGTCGACGATCCTTGGTGGTGCGTGCAGTTCGAGGCGCTTTCACAGGCTAGCAGGGAGTTTCGAGAATTTTGGGATTCCCACGAGGTTCTCGATGCTATTGATGCTCCTAAGACGCTACATTGTCCGAATCTCGGGATCTTGAATTTTGATCTTGTTTCATTTCATTACTTGAACGATTCCAATTTGACCGTTTCCATTCATGTTCCTCATCCAGATGGCACGGTGGATAAGATGCAGCAACTGTTAATCGATTATCAGAGCCAGCATTCAGAACAGCTCGAATCTTCTTCAAGAGTTTAGTATAGGAAGGCAATCAGAAGTCTTATTCGGCATGAATCAAGACATCCGAGCGGATGTCTAATCATTTTCGCTCTATGGTGAAACGGAGAACTGTATCGCAAATAACGGCAAGTAATAAATATGCTCCCCTTTAAGTAAGCCGGTTTAATAAATAAACCGGCTACTTCAGAGGAGCATATCAGTTGCCGTGGCTGTCGAATTCTTTGGTGTCCTCTAAAATGGTTTTACCACATCATCTGAATCAGTGGAGTAAGCCAGCTCTTTCTGTGCTTCCAGAGCGGCGAGTCTGTCCAGCAGGGCTGCCCGGATTTGCTCATAGGCGTCACTGCCCAACGCCATACGTATCGGACCCTCTCCCTGGTCGACTCGGCGAATAATCTGCTGCGCCATTTTATCCGGATCGCCGACAACCATTTGATTGAACATGCTCATATCTATACCAGGCAGTTCTCCCTTCATCAGGCTAACGAATTGGCCCGCCTCCGTATCCCGGTATTCGTCCATCCGCTCGCCGAATACGGCGTTGCTTGTAATGAAATTCGTTCGGATTCCGCCGGGCTCCACCATAGTAGTCTTAATATTGAACGGAGCCACTTCCTTAGCTAGCGCTTCAAAGGCTCCTTCGACCGCCCATTTCGAAGAGCAATACAGTCCCATACCCGGAATAGAATAATGACCCGCCATACTCGAAATCTGTACCATGTGACCGCCGCCCTGCTTACGGAAAAAGGGCAGGACTGCACGCGCTGCACGCAGGGAGCCAAGCACATTGGTCATAAACTGATGCTCAATTTGCCTGTCGCTTGCTTCTTCCACTGCGCCATACAAGCCATAGGCTGCATTATTGACAAACACATCGATCGTGCCCAGTTCTAAAAATGCACGTTCCACCACTTCAGCAATTTGCTGAGAGTTTGTCAGATCTAAATTAGCCTGCCAAAGCCCAGAGCCATACTGTGCCTGCAGATCATCCAGCACCCCCGGCTTGCGTACCGTTGCAGCTACACGGTCCCCCCTATCAAGCAACCGGCGAGTTATACGTGAAGCCAAGCCTCCTGACGCTCCTGTAATGAACCATGTTTGCATACTAAATACCCTCCAATCGTTGTCTTCCACTGAATCATACAAGCAACTGGAGGGTGCTAGCCACAGCACGTCTATTCTATTAACGGGAGTAACAGTCTACGGTAGCTGCCTGTCCTGCTCAAGTAAACGCAATAATCTCTCCTCCGTACCTGAACCGGGCACCGGAACAAAGAAACACCAGTGCAGTCCCGGGTCATTATCGATTACAGCCGCGGAATGGAGCTCGAACTCCATTTCCTGTGCGTCAGGAACACGGAATAAAGCGGTGGCTACGCGTTTTTGCTTGATTTCATATAGCTCCCAGAAATGTACGAACTCCACGCTTTCCCGCGTCAAGCGTTCAAACCGTTCCATATATAACGGGTTGTTCTTGTAAAGATCGAAGCCTGCCCGCAGAACGGCTACAGAATAACGGGCAGCGCCTTCCCAATTCACCAGTCTGTTGCGGTAATCAGGCTTTAAAAACATAATGTCCATCATATTCCGTTCGTTGTCCGGCAGACTGCCGAAATCGGCTACGATCAGTTCAGCTGCCCGATTCCAGGCGATAACATCCGTACCTTCGTCTGTGATAAAAGAAGGATAATGCAGTTGATTTACGATTTTCTGCAGAACTCCCGTATCCGGCCCACCGTTATTTGGTACTGTGACGACGCTCGCCACATCTACATTGGCCAGATCGAATAGATGCTTCTGCTCGTCTTCGTCAAGCTGAAGCGCTTTGCTGATACTTAGCAGCACTTCCGGCGAAGGATTAACCTCCTTGCCTTGCTCCAGCCAGGCATAGTAAGTCACGCTTATATTGGCAAGATAAGAGACTTCTTCTCTTCGAAGTCCCGGAGTGCGTCTTCGTCCGGGCAGCGGCTGAATCCCGGCCTCTGAAGGCTGCAACCGTTCTCTGCGCGATTTAAGGAAGTCACCCAATGCGGATGAGGAACGATTCATTTTCAAGTGGGTCACCTCTATTTACTCATATGGAAGATACATATCGCTATTAACCAAATAGACCAAAAAGCACTCTATACATGATTATTATAGTCTCTGTTGAATGCCGTTTCTACAAAAGAGAACCATAACGAGTACCGAGGCTGTTAATCCCGCTGAATTGTTCTAATGTGCATCCGGTTTGAATCGCGAGGGAGACCGTATTGATATTAGCAGTCAAATCAACTTTAGACATGATTTGTCCTCCTATAATCTCTAAAGTTGTTGGATCGTAAACCAACTTGAACATAACGGTCGGCTCCGGAGAAAACAGGGGCGTCTCTTGTTCCAAGTAAACGGATTTTATTTCAATGCCTAACGATTGTTGATCATGTGGTGTTGCCGGCAATTTTATTTTTTTTTCGAAACCGTGAATTCTCATCTGGAGCATGAATGGGTTAAACTTAACGGGTACAAGAGCTCAATAATCATAAAGCAGCGTAGTATTCATTCGGTTTGAAAAAAAGTCGAGTCTGTGCTATTATCAGAAAAATCCAAACATAGCGAAGAAGAGAAGGCTATGCAATAGCGTTTATGTCCAGAGAGCGGAGGGTTTGCTGAAACCTCCGTCGTAACGCATGTATAGTGTCGTCTCGGAGCTGTTGACCGAACGCGGAAGGCGTGATAACATGCCCGCAAGTAGGATCAACCGGCCTGGCATCCGTTAACATGCTGCAGGTAAAGCATCGGCTTTACCTCATGAGACTGCAATTGCGAGGTTGCAGTAAACTTGGGTGGTACCGCGATTCCCCTTTCGTCCCAAGGCTTCTAGCATTTGCTATGAGCCTAGGGAAGGAAGGGGTTATTTGTTTAATACCAACAGGCGATGAAGAGAAAGCCGGCAAGGGCGGTTATGCCCAGAGAGCAGAGGAAACGCTGAAACCTTTGCCTTAACCCTTTGTATGGTGTCGTCTCGGAGCTGTTAACCGAAAGCGCGGCTGATCTCTTTCCGTGCCCGCAAGTAGGCTTAACCGAAATGGTGCTCGTTAACGCGCCGCAGGTAAGGCATCGGCCTTACCTCATGAGGCTGCATTCGCGAGGGTGGCAGCGAACTTGGGTGGTACCGCGAAAAAATCCCCTTTCGTCCCTGTATGAGCTGACCGCTGTCAGTTTGCTCAGGAGGAGAGGGGGTTTTATTTTGCAAAGGAGGCTGCCCAAGTGGAACAGCAATTAGGAATGACGAATGAAACAACGACGCCATCAGAGGAATATATCACCGGTTCGGAGGTGCTTTTGCGCGGCTTGCTGCAGGAAGGCGTAGAGTGCGTATTCGGTTATCCTGGAGGAAATGTGCTCTATATCTATGACGCGATGGTACATCAGCCAGATTTCAAGCATATCTTGACCCGGCACGAACAAGGCGCGATCCACGCGGCGGACGGCTATGCCAGGTCGACGGGGAAGGTTGGGGTATGCATCGCGACATCCGGTCCCGGAGCAACAAATCTGGTGACCGGCATCGCAACCGCCTATATGGATTCGGTGCCGCTGGTGGTCATAACGGGGAACGTATCTACGAATGTCATGGGCACGGATGCTTTTCAGGAAGCGGACATCATTAGCATCACGATGCCGATTACGAAGCACAGCTACATGGTTCGCGATGTACACGACCTTCCTCGCATCATTCATGAAGCGTTCTACATCGCGAACACGGGCCGCAAAGGTCCTGTCTTGATCGATATTCCCAAAGACGTGACCAACCAGCGGATGGCATATCGTCCAGCGGACACGGTTCGGTTGCGCGGATACCATGGAGCCCCGGAACCGAATCCGGCGGAAATGGATGCGCTGCTTCAGGCGATTGCAGAAGCGCGCAAGCCGGTTATTATCGCAGGCGGCGGCGTTGTCTATGCGAACTCCTCCCAGGAGCTGATCAAATTCGTCCACACTACGCGGATTCCGGTCGCGACCACTCTGCTCGGCCTCGGCGGGTTTCCGAGCGATGACGAGATGTGGCTGGGCATGCTCGGACATCATGGCGTATATGCGGCGAACATGGCGGTACAGAATGCGGATCTCATTATTTCGATCGGCTCGCGTTTCGATGACCGGGTCACGATGAAGCTGGACGGGTTTGCGCCTCAGGCCAAACGTATCGCCCATATCGATATCGATCCTGCGGAAATCGGCAAGAACGTCAAGACAGATCTCGCATGCATCGGCGATATTAAAAACGTGCTGGCTTATGCGAACACGAAAGCGCAAGCAGCCCAGACGGGCACCTGGCTTGAGCAGCTTCAAGAGTATAAGGTGCAGCATCCGCTTCGGTATACCGATTCGGATACAGTCATTAAGCCGCAATATGTGCTCGAGATGATTAGCGAGACGACGCAAGGAGAGGCAATCATCACCACCGATGTAGGCCAGCACCAAATGTGGACCGCGCAGTTTTACCGCTTCAAGCATCCTCGCTCGCTCATCACGTCGGGCGGTCTTGGCACGATGGGCTTTGGCTTCCCGGCCGCGATCGGCGCTAAAGTCGGAAATCCGGATCGTCTCGTCGTCTCGATCAACGGCGACGGGGGCATGCAGATGTGCGCGCAGGAGATGGCGATCTGCGCGATTCATCAGATTCCGGTCAAGATCGTGGTCTTGAACAACCAGGTGCTCGGCATGGTTAAGCAGCAGCAGGAATTGATGTACGAACGACGCTACAGCCAGATTGATCTGTCCGGCAGTCCGGACTTCGTCAAGCTAGCGGAAGCATACGGGATCAAGGGATTAAGGGCAACGAACAAGGATGAAGCCTCCAAGGTCTGGTTAGAAGCGCTGCAGACGACAGGACCTGTGCTCGTCGAGTTCGTCATCCCGACCAACGAGAATGTGTACCCAATGGTGCTTGCCGGCACGCCGCTAGACCAAATGATTCTAGGGTACGACGAATAATTGCGCTGAAGAGATAAAAAATCGTTTAAAAGGAGCAAAGCATACTCATGGCAACACCCGATGATTTTTTTAAATTAGATATCCGTATCGGTACTGTGCTTAAAGCGGATCCTTTTCCATAAATTCTCAAATCCTGCAATGAAGTTGGAGATAGGTTTTGGTGAAATGGGTCTTAAGCGTTAATGGCTTTGAATCTGAAGTGCTGGTAATTGGAGGCATTCCAGAGGAGGGTGATGTTGTTCTTTTGTAGCCAGACGAACCAGTAAGAAATGGTACACCGATTGCTTAATACTTTTGTGGGATTAATTTAATAGGTAACGTTAGCGTTCAATGAAAAAGCGAAAGTCTAGGACATTATTTTCTCGTCCAGGGCTGTCGCTTTTTCGATTTCAAGGGTCAACTAATGCTTTATTTACGAGGGCTACGATATGGGCATCCGCCCCACATCTATCATGGAAGTTTACATTCGTTAAGGTGCTTATACTTCGTCTGTTCACGTTCAGCGTAACACTCAATTCTTATGGGAAGACGTCTAGCAATGTAGTCCACAACGGAATCGGATATGGATGCTTCACTTACGAAATGGCTTGCAAAATATGAACGATCTTCCTTTCCATATCGGAGTCGTCAATCATCTTCAGATATTCAGGTTTGAGCAATTGATACTGCTTCATGTAGTAGAAATCCATAATCGCTTGTTTCACAGTGATATCATACTGAATCGAAAATGACGGCTCGATAAAGCGTCGCAGAACAGCGTCATCTTGAACCATAAACAACACGGCATTCAATCTGTTGAAAATCTGTTGCTCCATACCGGATTCAAAAAAAGTTTGTAAGCTTTTATTCCGATTCTGCAGGGCAACGGACAGATTCTCAAAATGGTGTGGATAAAATTCCTTCAGATCTTGCAAGAACAAATCAGAGATATACGCGGCACACATCAAAGATTGTAAAAATGTTAATTGAAAACGATCCAAAAAAGAGACGGCATCGTCTTTCACAACGGTGTCAGCCTTCTTCGAATAATCAATGTAATAATCCACGACTTGTTCGATGATGTCGTCTTTGGAGGAAAAATGCTTATAGAGTGTCACTTTGCTGATATCCATATATTTTGCGAGATCGTCGACTTTCAGTTGGCTGAATTTTGTTTTTCTTATAATGGGTTTTATTTTTTCCACATAGGTATCTACACTCACAGCTTTTCTCACGGATAAGTACCTCCCTTTGTTGCCTATACAACATATTATAACAAATTTGCTGCCCTTTATGTATGAAATTAATTAAATGAACTAATTTAATTAATTTTGTTTACTTATTAAATTTACTGCTGTATAATCGCTCTTGTACCTAATCATCCGATTACGGATTATACAAAGGGAGGACGATTTAAATGGAATCATTCAGTAAGGGCAAATTTTCTGGAAAAAAGGTCGTGATCACGGGAGGCAGCAGCGGAATCGGCCTTGCGACGGCGAAGCTGCTAGTGGATGAAGGCGCACACGTTCTGATTACCGGACGTACTCAGGCGACGCTGGATGCGGCTCGTGAACAACTCGGAAGCCACGCGATCGCGGTCTTAAGCGATGCCGCCTCATTGAAGGATATCGCCGCATTAGCCGATCGAGTGGAGGCTGAATTTGGAACCGTAGATGCCCTGTTCGTTAACGCTGGTGTCACGGGGTTTGTCCCTTTCGAAGCAATGACAGAAGAAAAGTACGACGAGATACTTACAATCAATGCCAAAGGACCGTACTTTACCGTGCAGAAACTCGCTCCGCTGTTAGGCTCAGGTAGCGGGGTAGTCCTTACCACCTCAATCGTGAACGTGGTGGGTCTCCCAATGCTCAGTGCTTACGCAGCTAGTAAGGCAGCGCTGCGCTCCATGACTCGAGGTCTGGCGCGCGAGTTATTACCTCGAAATATTCGCGTCAACGCAGTCAGTCCCGGCGTTATTGACACAGGCATCATGGAAAAGTCAATGCCTGAAGAAGCTGCCGAACAGACAAAGGCACAGATGAGACAGCAGATTCCAATGCTGCGTTTAGGCGATCCAGTTGAGGTAGCCAAGGCTGTTGCATTTCTAGCATTTGAGGCCACCTATACCACCGGGGCTGAGTTCCCTGTCGATGGAGGCGGCTCCCAGATTTAAGCTCCTCTGTTTGCACACCTGATTATTAAAGCGAGGGCAGGGGGCATAGGTTCTCCTCATGACCCCCTGGCTTCTAGTGAATTTTATAGTTTAGGAGTTCGTTGTTTTCCTTGGAAGACCGTTCGAAATCACAGAACGCGAATTTATCAGAGCAAAATGGAGGGGAGATCATAATGGAGAATACCATGCGGACAATCCGGTTCCACGAATACGGAGAACCAACGGATGTCTTATGCTTGGATGAGGTGGCGATCCCAGAGCCAGGGCCGGGACGCATTCGCGTGAGAGTACGCGCTTGCGGCTTAAATCCGGTTGACTGGGTGACGTGCCAAGGCCATTTTGCCGCTCAATTGCCCTTGCCTCGCGGAATCGGGCTGGACGTGGCCGGTATTGTAGACGCAATCGGAGAGGGCGTAACCGATGTTGCCATCGGCGATTCCGTTCTGGGTGGGGCAGATTTCATGAATGGATCGAGCGCCGGTGCGTCGGATCAAGCGATTATGTACTACTGGTTCCGAATGCCGGCCGGACTCGACTTTGTTCAAGCTGCAGCGTTGCCAATGGCAGTCGAAACCGCTTACCGTGGCATTGATACTCTTGGGGTGAAATCGGGTCAGACCGTACTCGTGCACGGAGCCGGCACCACGGTAGGGTTCGCCGCCGTTCAAATTGCCCTCATGCGCGGTGCCCGTGTGATCGCAACCGCTGGGCCCACCTACGCCGACAAGCTCCGCTCAATGGGGGCGTTGGTGACTTCGTACGGTGATGGAATGGTCGAACGAGTGACCGAACTGGCGAAACAGCCGGTTGACCTCGCCCTGGATACGGCGCCAAACAGCGGTTCATTGAAAGATCTGGTCGAAATCGTCAACGGGCATCCCCAGCATGTCCTAACCGTAAGCGATTTCGCCGCAGCCGCTGAACTTGGCGTTCGCACCAGCTATGGAGAACTACATACCGCACGTTATGACGTTGTCGGCGACTTTGCCGGGTACGCAGCGGACGGCAAGTTCACGATTCCGGTCGCGAAGACTTTCGAACTCGATGAATGGCATTCAGCTGTTCAAATCAGCCTGAGCGGGGGTGCCCGCGGCAAACTGATCCTCCTGCCCGACTCTGACTGATGAGCGCATTAACCGATGAAATTCAGAATGAAGGAGGACATGCATTGAGTAAGAACCAACGAGAACATATTGCACTGATTACAGGCGCAAGTAACGGGATCGGGTTGGCATTGACCCGCAAAATGCTGTCGGAGAACTGGCAGGTGGTTGCTTTGAACCGGTCGGATTTTCCAGCGGACGATAGATTCCTCCAAAATCATCTCAAGGACGGACGGCTCCGAGCCTATAAAGTGAAGGATCTCACCGATTATGGCAGCTTGAGGCACTCTTTGGAAGAAATCAAAAGCAAGGAACAGCGGATCGATATTTTGTTTAACAACGCCGGAGGAGGCTTAAGTGAGCTGCGCTATTCGAAACAAGGCCGCGAATTGCATTATGAATTGTTGACGGTCGTTCCTTTTATTATTCTGATGGAATTGAAGGAGCTGTTGAAGAACGGCAGCTTAAAAACCGTGATTAACACTTCGTCGCAGGTGTTTAGATTTACGAAGGAGTTTACGATCGAAAAATTGGAGCATCCCAAAACCTTCCGCAAAATGTATGGACCCTATGCGACTTCAAAGCTGGCTCTTTCGTTGTGGACCCAAGCCGTCGCACCGCAGCTTGCCAAGGAAGGCATTAAGATCCGCAGCGTTGACCCAGGCATTAACAATACGCTAAGAAAAGGAAAAGATTCCGGACTGACCGCAGGATTTGAACTGTTTATGAAGTTTTTTTCCTCTCCGCCTACTCATGGAGCCAACCTATTATATGAGGGAGCTCTCGGCAAAAACCGCAAGGAGACCGGCGTGTTTCTGTTCAAAGATCGGATTGCGGACTTGAAATTTACAGAACATGCGCAGCGTGTGCTGGAAAAAATCTCCGATATATATAGCCTTGAATATCTTGAAGGGAATGTTCAAGTTAATGGCTGAGTTCCAGAAGTGCAAAGCGCCGGTAGGGTTGGAACGGCCGTTAACCTGCTGGCCAAGGGAGATGAAAGCAATTCGAATTAAGTAAATTATCATTTACGGTTGATATATCCACGGTGTCAGGAACGTCGATATCCTCGTCAACAGCATGGGCATCAATGAGATCATGTCCTATTACGAAGTAGACGATGCGCTATGGGAGAAGTACTTCTGCACGAACTTTCTCGCCGCCAACGACGTAACCAAGTTTTATTTGTCTTCCATGCTGAGTCGCGAATACGGCCGTATTATCTTCATCGCGAGTGAGGAAGCCGTCATGACCTCCGGACAGATGCCTCAATACGGTGTGACCATATCCATGCCGGGAAACGTTAATTTCATTAAAACACAACGAGGTTGCCGCGGAATAGATCGGGCAACCTCGTTAAACAATTGGACAGCATAGCTCAATATATGTGACATTAACGTGCTGATCAGAAAAAGAGAGTGAGCTCTTTTAATTCAATTTATTGTTTTTTAGATTGGTCGTCGTATGGGCATCGATGCCACTTATTGAGTAATTTGTATGCTCAATCAATCCTCCCGAATATCGTGTTCAACAGATAACGAATCCCATACGCTCATCAAATGAGTTATGGCAGCTGCAATTTCCTCGTATGGAACACCGTCTCGGGCTTGTGTAGAAATCCCTCGTAAGAAGGTTTCAAATAACGTAATCACCATGGAGATATCCGTGGATCCTGGCAACTCCCCGTTGGCTATGGCTCGTTCTATACAATCTTTGATCCACCCCCGGACTCTCTTTCTTTCCTTTGACAGAAGGTCTTGGATATGTTGTTGCTCAGGAGAACAGTTAACTGTGGACAAAACCAACAGACAACCTAAAGGGTGAGTGTTCTCTGTCTGGAACCGAGCTGCTTCTAGCAATCCCATTTCCATGGCTGCTCTCGACGTTATGTTTGTATTTTTGAAAGTTTCCGAAGCATGTCCATACATCGATATGTAGCGATCAATCACTTCACGGAACAGTTCTTCTTTTGACTTAAACGCTGCGTAAAAACTTGCAGATGATATATCTCCCATTGCTGCCTTTAACTGAGCCAGTGAAGTGGATTCAAAGCCATATTCCCAGAAAAGAATCATGGCGGCGGCAACCGCCTCGTCACGATTAAATGTACGTGGACGTCCTGTTCGCGGCATAAGATGACCTCCTTTATTAATTTTATACTAATCGATCCAGAAATCCTTGACAAGAATTGAGCTGTTTGAAGATAATATATGGAATGAATAGTCTGTAATTCGAATTGGCTGAAGAGAGACAATTTGCTTTTACACAATCTTTTCTAAAAAGGATGTGTCGACAGATGATAAACTTTAGAGACAAAGAATATCGCTGTACCTCGGAAATTGTACTTAGCTTAATCAGTGGGAAATGGAAGATATCCATTTTAAACCGCTTAGCAAAAGGTCCAGTACGGTACAATGAGCTGCGACGGGAACTTCCTGAAGCAACCCAACGCATGGTTACGATGCAGCTAAGAATGCTAGAAAGCGACGGACTTATTATTCGCAAGGTTTATCCAGCTTCACCGCCAAAAGTGGAATATTGCTTGTCTCGGCTAGGCGAACAACTGGCCCCTATGCTCACGATGTTATGCGATTTTGGAACCGACTATATCGAAAGCTTTCCCGATGAAGTATTGTACACAAATCACAAGAATGCATAAAAAAGCTACAATCTGTCCATTTACCATTAATCTTGCCTTGATCGGGCTGCTCTTGACACTCGAAAAGCAGGAGGTACTTTTCCCAATTACCTCCTGCTTTTATATGTCTTAATTATATATTTCCTTCGTATTGCTCATGCAGTGCATTATTCTCTTTAGTCGTACTGACAGTTCCTTGCTTCAAAAGATAGTTGACCCATGCCAACACTGCTGCGAGTACGGCCACAATCCCACCAGACCAGGAAAGATCAATAAGCTTCATGTTCGTAGTGATAATTCCACCTAAAGCGGATCCGATCGCAATGCCAACATTGTTGGCGACGGAGGTTAAGGATGAAGCCAAATCTCTTGCCTCCGGAACATGCTCATCGGCATAATCAATGAAGTACAACTGCATCGTCGAGTTCATAAGATAAACAACGAGAGCCATGAATGAGATGCTGACCAGTCCCCCAACAAGAGAGCCGGAAGTAAAATAAAGTGACACCAAGATGACGGCTTGAGCCAGAAGCACATAGCGCATTTTTTTCATCCCGTCACCGACAGCCAGCTTTCCTCCGATTAGCGTGCTGAAAATAGACACAACACCATACAGTAAAAAGATGAGACTAATATAACGGGCCGGAACAAAAAGCACATCCTGAAGCAAAGGAGCTAAATACGTATAGATGCTATAAGTAGCTGCTATACTTAACATCATAATGGCAAAAGCAAGCACAATTCTGGGATAAGCGAGCAATCTGAGTTGTTTTGTGAGTGAACTGTGTTTTCCTTTTAGTCCTCTAGGAATGGTTGCGATGCTTGCTATCAAAGAAATGATTCCCAACAATGTGGTAAACCAGTAGGCCAAATGCCATCCGCCCCATTGTCCGATAAAAGTGCCAAGGGGTACGCCAAGGACGCTAGCCACAGTGAAACCAGTAAAGATGATGGAGATCACCGGTCCTCTTTTTTCCGGAGGCATGACTTGACTTGCTACTGACATCGCGAGTGCAATCAAGACGCCGGTAACCACGGCCGTGATTATTCTGGACACCAGAAGCATTCCATACGATCCTGATAAAGCCGTGACGATATTCCCAACTATAAATATGCTGAGCAAGACAAGGATGAGCGGGAATTTGGAAAAACGGCTGAATAATGCCGTAAAGACCGGGGTACATATAGCAAAGGTAAACGCAAAAGCCGTCACCAGAAAGCCTGCAGTCGATATGGCGATTTTCATATCTGTGGCAACTTCAGATAATAATCCGACCATCAAAAACTCACTGGTCCCCAGAATAAAGGTCAATAAAAATAAATTCATTGTCAAAAACTTTTGTTGTCTGGTCAATATAGGTTCTCCCTTTCTATCCAAAATGTACGGTGGATTTCATTTCACGACTTACAGTACTAGAAATTGCGTACCGAAGCCTTTGCCGGAAACATAAGCCGCTTCCAATTCCTCCTGATCTCCTTTATCCAATAAAACTACATTTTCGGGATAGAGTTTGCCTAGTAAAGCCCATAGGACAAGTTCGTTTTTGCCAGTCGGAATGAAATGGATGCCATCTGCATTGGTGACCAATCCGGAATGCGAGAGAATGTCTTCAGCAGGGTGCCAGTGGATGTATTCTCGTTTTATAAATTCGCTCCCGGCATCGCTGCTTCTTTGTGGCCGATATAAAAAGCGCTGCCCCCTAAAAAGTTGACCAAGATCTACTGCAAACTCGTTGCCTTTCATCTCCAAACTGAACTGTAGGGTCGTTCGATCGGTACTGGTATTTGGAAGCAACCGGGCAATCGATGGTTCATAGTAATCCTCCCCATATTCAGGAAGCAATTCGTCGTCTGCCGGTGTTCCTTTTCCTGCCTCTTTACGGGGCGCGGAATAATAATCATCATATTCATAATCGAAGGAGACCGCGGCCAAACCTTCTGCATCTTCTACCTGTATCGTTTGTACGGGATGCCATCTCAGGAGATAACGGGATGCCGTACGGGCAGACTCGCCCAAACCAGCCGGCAAAACGGTACCTAGACGATATTGGAAGCCGTAACCGACTTTTTCCAACCCTGAACTAACCACACTTTGTGCATACTGGATGATCGATTTATGTGTTAATTTTTTCTTGAACAGTTGCGTTAAGAATACTTCTCGGGATGGCTCCAGAAAACGCAATCCTTTGAATTCCCTATATTCCTTGACTTCAAACGGAACCTCTTCCCAATTGGCAAATGGCAATAAGGCATCCCGAAGTAAAACGAATTGGTGTAAGTATTCATTATAAATCTGCATAATCCTTGGTCCGCCGAATGGTCCCCAAACCTGAGCAGTGGCTTCCGGGGTCAGTGGATGACCATAACAGTGGCTTCGAAATTCCAGTTCACTAAGCGTTTCTGACCCATACTCAGCCAATGTCTTTTTCTCAGCATTGATCTCTCTGGCCCAGCTTACCAATTGTTCTCCGATACGTACCGCTTGAGCTCTAATCTCTATACCAGCATGATCTTCAAGTTCCAATGATTTTAAGGGCAAAGAAGACAAGCGTCCGGAAATCGCCAAATTGGCTAACAGGCTATCTAAGAGTACTGTCGGATCGCTGTTCACTGGTTCGCCCAGCTGAACCAGCATGGCCTCAAGCATTTTATCGAGTTCGATAACAATCTCTTTGGCTCGATATACGCCTGCAGGCAAATTCCAATCCATGTTCGAGTTTACGCCCTGTCTGATGGAGTTGACTGGCTTGTTGTCAATGAGCCGCTCAATATCTATGGTTTCTCCCCAAACGATCTTCTTCTCTTTCAAAATAAGTTGATATTCCTTCATTTCTTAGCACCTCACCTATGTTTTTTTTACGACCGTGTGTCGCTCAATCAATTGTGGATCGATCGTTCTGTATGTAAGGTTATCACCCTTACTAATTGGTGAAAAGTACGCACTTTTTTGTGTGAACGGAACATTTTTGTGGGGTAGGATACATTTTGATACTTAGAAATGGATTAGATCGGAACATTCTGAGTTGAAGAGGAGAATGATCAGGATTTCCAAGTTTAACAAACAGTCTCTTAAATGGCAGCAGTTGGACTTGTCTTGTTTTTGCTATTACTCGCCGTTTCATTGACCAATGCCAAGGCAGTAGATGTAAACCCTGATCTGGTAAAAGAAATCGCTCAACAGGAATCAATTCATGCACCTGGGCATGTCGTCAATAAATCACGGCCTACATTTCCATCGCTGGCAGCGATGAGGTCAGGGGTTCGATCCCCTCAGGCTCCATACGAAGAAAAACCCTAGAGAAATCAAGGCTTTTTGTTTTTTATCGGAAGCTTTGACCGGGCGGAATTTACCCGGCCATAATAACCCAAAGCGTCCCACGAGTCTTTTTTCAAGGCTTGCGGGACGCTTTTTTTCACCTGTGCCAGAATAAATCACTGATATGTAATATGGGGTTCAGGAGATCGGATTTACGATTTAACATAGAATTTACGAGACTTTTACATATATATCATTGAATATGTCAGTGACATAAATTAACTTCAAATTAGATCCCTTGCGGATACGAGTCGACTCAACGATTAGAGGGATAATTTGATGAAAGATGCACGTTTGATGAAACAGAATCAATTATATCACCGGGTGGCTGATCAGGTAATCGAGATTATTCAGAGTCGTCGGCTGCGGCCGCATGATCCTGTTCCATCCGAAGGAGAGCTTGCCAAGTTATTTGGCGTGAGTCGAATGACGAGCAAGCTGGCGCTTCAAAAGCTGGCAGAGCAGGGACTGGTTTACCGCCTCCCCCGCAGAGGGACCTTCCTTGCCCAGCCGCAAGATGGATTGATGGTCCATGGAGGAACTTCACCCCAGGTCACCGAGGCGGCACCGAACGTGGAGAGGCCGTTCGGACAGATCGCGCTCATTATGCCCCATCTATCCGATTACACTTCCAGAATCATCGCCGCCGCCGAGGCTGAAGTTCGAAAGCACGGGTGCGACCTCATTCTAAAAATGACGAAGGACCGCGACGATGAGGATCTTTGTCTGGAAAGGCTGGCCGAAGGAGGGATCACCGGCATCATTCTGTTTCCTCAGGGGCGGAAGACCTGCAGCGATCAGGTGCTGCGACTAAAGCTTTGCAAACTGCCGCTGGTGATCATCGATCGTATTTTCCATGAAGTGGAGATCGATTGCGTGTATCACGACCATTATATGGGCTCTTATCAAATGACCAAGTATTTGATCGAGAAGGGGCACCGGGAGGTCGGATACACTTCGAACCCGATCGACAATATCACAAGCCGGAAGGAACGGTATCAAGGCTATATCCAAGCGCTGCTCGATCATAAAATTCCGGTGAAGATCCAGAACATTCATTTTCGAAGCGTCACTTGCGATACCAGCCGCATTAATGAGCTCGATCCGGAACAGGAGCGGTTTATTCAGGACAACCCCCGGATGACGGCCATCATGTGCGGGGATGACCATGTCGCCATCTCGACAATTCACACCGCACTGCAAATGGGGATTCCGGTTCCTGAAAAGCTGTCCATCGTCGGGTTTTCCGATATCCAGTTAGCGGCATATATTCCGACACCGCTTACGACGGTTCGACAAGACACCGAGAAGCTTGCCCGATCGGCCGTTGATTTGCTGATGAAGCGCGTTGGCAACTCCAACGAGAATCCCATCACCATTAAAATTCAAACATCGATAGTAGAACGGCAATCCGTTCAGTCCTGGACGTAAAATGGATCACTATCGTTTGCATGGCAAGGAGACATGACTTTGAAAATTCACTTTCTAGGAACCGCAGCCGCAGAGGGCTTTCCCAATGCATTTTGCCGCTGCGAGCATTGCAACAAAGCGCGGGAGCTTGGGGGAAAAAATATCCGCACAAGAACTTCCGCCATCCTGGACGATGTCATCAAGTTTGACTATTCCCCGGATTCCTATATGCAGGCGCTGCGGGACAATATCGATCTGGGAGCAATCGAGCACCTGTTGGTCACGCATTCGCATATGGACCATTTCAATGCCGCTGATCTGGAATGCCGCAGGGAAGGGATTGCGCACGGCCTCCAGCATCCGATGCACATTTACGGGAATGGTACCGTGATGCACCACACGCGTGCCGCCATCGGCCGCTTTGAAGGACAAAGGTATCAATTTCATCTGTTGCGCCCGTATGAGACCTTTGCTATGGGCGATGCAACGGTAACGCCATTATTGGCCGATCATGACCGGATGGAAACCTGTCTATTATACGTGATCGAAAAGGAAGGGAAAAAACTGCTGTACGGGCATGATTCGGGCTGGTTCCCGGATGCGACATGGGCGTGGTTAAAGGGCAAAAGCCTGGATTGCGCCATTCTCGACTGCACGCATGGATATACGGGGAACTCCCGCGACCGCAATCATATGTGCGTGGAAACGGTGCTGGAAGCCCAGCGCGAGTTTCAAAAAGAAAATATCCTGAAGCCTGAAGGCCAAATCGTCGTCACACATTTTAGCCATAATTCCAAGCTGCTACATGAGGATTTTGTCCGCATCTTCAGCCCCGCCGGAATTTTACCGGCATATGACGGGTTGATCATCAACATTTAAACCAAACAAAATGACACGATCAAAGGAGAGTTAAGGAAATCATGAGAAAACTTTCAATGGCGCTACTTCTCATTATGTGTGTGATTGTTTCGGCTTGCGGAGGCGGCAACAATGCCGGCAATGCTAACACGGGCACTTCGGAGGGGACACCGGCTCCGTCGGAATCGTCATCAAATGAACCAGCCCAGAATGAAAAGCTGATCGTGTACACCAATGCGAACTCCGACGGCCGCGGCGAATGGCTGATTGAGAAAGCGAAGGGTGCGGGCTTTGACATCGAAATTGTCGGAGCGGGCGGCGCCGACTTGACGAACCGGTTGATTGCCGAGAAGAACAACCCGATCGCGGACGTTGTATACGGCTTGAACAATATGCTTTATGAGAATTTGAAAAAGGAAGACGCTCTGGCTAAGTTTGTACCGAGCTGGGCCGGAGATGTTGAGCAGGGCTTGAACGATCCGGAAGGCTACTATCATGGGCTTGTGAAGCAAGCGATTCTGCTTGGTTATAACCCGAACGAATTCACGGCAGATACTGCGCCAAAGGACTGGACGGACCTTTATAAGAACGATGCGTATAAAGGGAAATACGAAGCTCCTACGCTGCTTGGACAAAATACGCCTCGCCTTGTTGTAGCGGGCATTCTGACCCGTTTCCAAGATCCGAACGGCGATCTCGGGGTATCCGAGGAGGGCTGGAATGAAATTCAGCAATTGTATGACAACGGTGTCAGCGCAGTCGAGGGCGAAGACTTCTATGCCAATTTGGCCAGCGGTAAAACCCCGCTGGGAGCGCTCGTCTCCGGAACCCTGCAGCAGAAGGAAGAGCAATATAACGTGAAAGCAGGCATTGTCAGTCCGGAAATCGGCGTACCGATGGTCGTGGAACATGCGGCGATCGTGAACGGAACGAAGAAGCAGGCAACGGCGGAGCGGTTCGTGGAATGGCTCGGATCCAGCGAAGTCCAAGGGGAATTTGCGGCTGAGTTCAATGCCATGCCGGCAAATACGAAGGCGGTCGAGCAAGCCAATGAGTCCGTCAAGGAGCTGTTTACTTCGTTAAAACCACAAGATTTCGATTGGGCCTTTATTGCCGAAAACATGGATCTGTGGGCGGAGAAAATCGAATTGGAGATTATGCAATAAATATGATTACATTCCAGAACGTTGATATTAAATTCGGAGAATTTCATGCGGTCAAAAACCTTAATTTGCATATTCGGGAAGGGGAATTCTTCACGTTCCTCGGTCCCTCGGGTTGTGGGAAGACGACGACCCTCCGCAGTCTGGTCGGGTTTATTATGCCTACGAGCGGACAGATCCTGCTGAAAGACGCCGACATTACCCGTTTGCCGATCGAAAAAAGAGAGATCGGAATGGTATTTCAAAGTTATGCATTGTTTCCAACGATGAATGTGTACGAGAATATTGCTTTCGGCTTGCGAGTCAAGAAGTTTTCCAAGGCGGAAGTGGACCAGAAGGTAAAGGACATTGCCCGGAAGGTTGATTTGAAAGATGATCAGCTGTTCAAGAAGGTATCGGAGCTATCCGGAGGCCAGCAGCAGCGCGTCGCGATTGCCAGGGCGCTGGTTTTGAAGCCGAGCATCTTGGTATTGGACGAACCTTTATCCAACTTGGACGCCAAGCTGCGGGTGCAGCTGCGCAACGAGCTGAAACAACTGCAGAAGAAATTCGGGATCACCACGATTTATGTCACGCACGACCAGGAAGAAGCATTAACGCTGTCCGACCGAATTGGAGTATTCAATCATGGGGTCCTGGAGCAAGTGGGAACGCCCTTGGAAGTTTACAATCAATCGCAAACGGAATTTGTATGCAATTTCATAGGAGATATTAATCGGATCGATCCGCGGATGGTGGAGAACAGCCGGTTGAACGATGTTGTTCAGCCAGGGAATATCGCCTATATCCGCAATGAAAAGGTAAGCCTGCTGCCCCTGCAGGGGATCGATACGGTCGAACTGAAAGGCAAGATCGCGGACCGGGAATTTTACGGTTTATACAGCAAGTACGTATTGGAGATTGCCGGCGGCGGACGGCTAAAGACCATCGAAATCGAAAGCCGGCTCGTCCATCATGAGGTCGGTGACGATGTGGACATCTACCTCCCGGTCCGCGATATTTTGCAATACCCGATGAAGGAGGGGGAAGCATGAATGCCCGGAACCTGAGCGCCCGGCTGGCTTCCGTAAACCCTGTTTCGATCCTTTTATACGGGTTGATTGCCTGGTTTGTCATTGCCTTTCTGATTTATCCGAACTTGAATATTTACGGCGAAATTTTCTTTAAGGACGGCAAATTTACGCTCGAAGCGGCAGAGAAGCTGTTTTCTTCCGAGCGCGCGATGAGAAGTTTATATAACAGCTTTATTCTCGCCTTTTCCCTTGTCATTACGGTAAATGTGGTGGGTATAACGCTGGTTTTGATTTCGGAATATTTCGATATCAAAGGCGCAAAATTTTTGCGGTTGGGTTATTTTACGACCTTGATTTACAGCGGAGTCGTGCTGGTGTCCGGCTATAAATTCGTTTATGGCGAAGAAGGGTTTATGACCAAGCTCCTGGCTCAATGGTTCCCTTCTTTTAATACGACATGGTTTCATGGCTACTGGGCGGTTTTATTCGTCATGACGTTCGCATGCACGTCGAACCACTTCCTGTTCCTGAGCAATGCGATTCGCAAAATCGACTTCCAAACGGTGGAGGCCGCGAGAAATATGGGGGCGTCTACTTGGTATATCTTAAGGCGGGTCGTACTTCCGGTCCTGAAGCCTACGATCTATGCGTTGACGATCCTGACTTTTCTCACCGGCCTGGCTGCGACGTCCGCGCCGCTTATTCTCGGGGGGAAGGAATTCCAGACGATTACGCCGATGATTCTGACGTTCTCGAAAAGCATGACGTCAAGAGATTTGGCTGCGCTGCTGGCGCTTATTCTCGGAGTAGCCACACTGGTGTTGTTGACCGTGATGATCCGGTTCGAACGTAAAGGCAACTTCATGTCGGTCTCCAAAGTCAAATCGGAGCTGGTCAAACAAAAAATCCGCAGCAAATCCGGTAACATAGCCGCTCATATTCTGGCTTACAGCCTGTTTGTCCTCTACATCGTTCCGGTTGTGCTGATCATCATCTTTTCGTTCACCGATGCGGCAAGTATCTCTACCGCCACGTTGAATATAAACAGCTTCACGTTGGATAATTACATTCAAGTGTTTTCATCCATGTCGGCATTCAAGCCTTATCTTGTGAGTATTCTATATGCCGCGGCAGCCTCGGTCATTGTCGTCGCATTGGCGCTGGCCGCGTCAAGGATATTGCATAAATATAAGAATAAGTGGGCGCTTGCCCTGGAATACGCATTGCTGATTCCGTGGATTCTGCCGTCGACGCTGATTGCGATCGGACTGATCGTAACCTTTAACACGCCGAAGCTGATGATCGGGAATACGGTATTGGTTGGCACGATCTGGATGCTTCTGATTGCCTACGTCATCATCCATATTCCTTTCACCCTGCGAATGGTCAAGGCCTCCTTCTTCAGCCTGGACAGCAATCTGGAAGATGCTGCAAGGAATTTGGGTGCCAAGCCGTTCTATACGTTCAGAAAAGTATTGCTGCCGATCATTCTACCGTCGACGCTAGCTGTGCTTGCCTTGAATTTCAACGGGATTTTGGCCGATTATGACGTTACCGTGTTCCTCTATCATCCTTTGTACCAGCCGTTAGGAATCGTCATCAAGAACAGCACGGATGCGCAGGCCCTCGCGGATACCAAAGCGTTGACCTTGGTTTATTCGGTGATACTGATGATCATGTCTTCCATTACGTTATATTTCGTTTATGGAAGAAATAGCAGATCTTGAAGGCACGAGGATACGTGCCGCATAGGTTTTCATTCCCTGAACACGGGCTTTTGGTGAAGAATTCAAACACAAAGAAAAACTTAAGGCGGATCTGGATGACTTTTGTCCAATCCGCCTTTTTGATTTGACTCCAAGCGATGCCTAATTGCTTAATCCTGGCCAAGTTCGAAGTATTCCCGTATCGTAACGGGTTATGAACCTGGCGGGAATGCATAACCGTGTCCAAAATCAACATAATAAGGAAAAACATCCAGTGAGGAAGGGAGCCTAACATGATGAAGGAGCATTCTGCCAACCATGAGCAAGAGGAACAAATTACTCCGTGTCTAAACGAATCAATAGGCAGAATCCAAGAAATGTTCACGGATACTCCCGACCTGATCGTACGAAAACTAACCATTAAACAAACCGGGGAAAAAGCGGCAATCGTGTATATGGAGGAATTGACCGATAAGACATGCCTCAATCACGATATTCTTGCTCCGCTTCAGCTTGAGTCCGGGAACCCGTCCGATGACTTTATTACAAATGTAGGATATGTAAAGCCTGAATCCTTATGGACTAAACTGAGGCTGAACCTTATGCTCGGTAACAGCGTGTTGTTCATCGAAGGTCGCGGCATCGCGTATATACTGGACACCAAAGGACTGCCTACACGCGCGATCGAAGATCCGCAGCAGGAGCCCTCACTCAAAGGGGCGCATCAAGGATTCATTGAAATCGGCTCTCAAAATATTGCCATGATTCGTCGTTATATCCCGGACAAGGAGTTGAAGCTTAGGCGCTACATCGTTGGAAGAAGGGGACAAACGGCGGTTACGTTAATTTATTTGGAAGATGTCGCTCAACCGGACATTATTAAGGCATTCGAGGAACGCATTCAATCCATCGATGTCGATGCCATTATTAATACCGGCGAGTTGGTTGAATTCATTGAAGACCAGCCTCTTGCGCTGCTTCCGCAGATCCTTACGACCGAAAGGCCCGATACGGCCGCTTCGCAAATTTTGCAAGGACGCTGCGTCGTGGTTGTAGACGGTTCGCCAAGTGTTTTGGTGGCGCCTGCAACCTTCATGTCTTTTTTTCAGACCGTGGATGATTACAGCTCTCGATGGTCCATATCGTCTTTCCTTCGAATTTTGCGAATCTTTGCCTTTTTTATCGCTATCTTTTTGCCGGGATTTTATATTTCGGTTATCTCTTATCATTATGAGATCATCCCCATGAAACTGCTGCTGACGCTCGGCGAATCACGCGGGCAGGTCCCGTTTCCCCCGTTTGTGGAAGCGATCATTATGGAAGTTACGCTTGAAATGCTGAGGGAAGCGGGGGTGCGGCTGCCAGCGCCTATCGGTCAGACCGTGGGGATCGTCGGGGGGATCGTGATCGGGCAGGCTGTGGTGCAGGCAGGGTTGATCAGCAATATCATGGTGATCGCGGTTGCTTTTACGGCCATTGCGTCGTTCATTATCCC
The DNA here is from genome assembly GCF_000024685.1 of Paenibacillus sp. Y412MC10. Lineage (NCBI taxonomy): Bacteria > Bacillati > Bacillota > Bacilli > Caryophanales > Paenibacillaceae > Paenibacillus > Paenibacillus sp. Y412MC10. The sequence continues at coordinate 5,528,536 of NC_013406.1, read as the reverse complement.
GAACCAAGACATGATGGCTGCCGTCCGTCTAATGCGCTTCATGATCATGGTTCTTGCGACTTGGTTCGGCTTCATTGGCATGGTTGTAGGCATGATGACCATCATGGGAAGACTTATCACGCTGAACTCGCTGGATACCTCCTACAGTACGCCGATTGCTCCGTTTAAAGCTGCGGACTGGAAGGATACGCTTCTGCGCGTGCCGCTATGGCTGATGAACAATCGGCCACTGAGTACAAGAGCAATACAAGCAAAACGGCAAGGAAGGAATCGGGGCTGGAAGGAGAAACAATAAACAGATGAAGACCATTCGTCAGGTATCCATGCTTCAATTTACGCTGATGGTTTCGGCTTTTCAAATCAGCGTTGCATTTCTATCCCTTCCGAGAGAATTGGCCAGACAAGCCGGAACGGATGGTTGGATCGCGATTTTTTTTGGTTGGGGAATGGCAACATTGGCATCCGCAGCGCTCGTTAAGGTGATGAAAAACAATCCCGACGGTACGATACTAGATTTGTTGCAGCGTTATATGGGGGTCTGGGCATCTAAAATCGCTGCTTTCATATTTACGGCCTATTATTTGTTGCTGGCTTACGACGGTTTTATGATTGCTACACTTGTTATCAAACTTTGGTTATTGCCCAGCACGTATATCTATGTTCTAGTTCTGCTGCTGCTCATTCCTACGTTTCAAATTGCGCAGCATGGTTTACAGGCCATCGGAAGATATAGCGAAATCGTAACGCTCCTCTCCATATGGATTCCGTTCATTTATTTAGCCACGCTGCGCCATGCTCACTGGCTCTATTTGCTCCCTGTCATCAAAGAAGGCTGGCTTCCGGTGCTTTCAACCATAAAAATCATGGTCTATCCCATGCTTGGCATCGGGCTCGCGTTTTTTCTTTATCCCTATCTTGTTAGAAAAGATAAGGCCTTGAGAGCTATGGTGATATCGAACACGCTCACCTGCCTGGTTTACCTGGGAATCACCCTGGTTTGTTATGTGTATTTTAGCCCCGATGAAATCGCCGAATACAACGAGCCGGTCATCAGCATCATGAAGTCGATCGAATTCCAGTTCATTGAGCGGGTAGAGGTGCTGTTTATTGCATTTTATTTGTTTGTGTTCTCTTGCATATGGATTCCTTCGATGCATCTTGTCTCCATGAATTCGGCATGGCTATTGGGGAAGGGGCCGGAGAGAGGTCACCTCGCCGTATGGTGTTTCGCGGTTGCGGTTAGCTTTTTCATCTATAGGCCAAGCTTTATCGATGCCGCTCGAGTTAATAATTTCCTTAACCTCGCTGGTTTTGTGATGGAATTTGTTTTGCCTGCATGCCTTCTTCTATATGTAGCAATCATTAGAAAGGTAAGAGGGGAGAAGCGATCATGAGATGGGTCAAAAAACTCTCTGCTGCGGCGATGGGCTGCACAATACTGCTTGCTCTAACGGGCTGCAGTTACGACAAGACCAATTTAGAAGATGCAACCGTTCCTTTGGCCCTCGGTCTGGACGTCATAGACGAAAGGCTTCGTTATTATATTTCTGCGCCGGTATTTAGCAAAGATATTAAGAAAAAAAGCCGTGAAGGGGAAGGAATAGCAGCAGGTTTAAGACAGGCACGAAACCAGGAGGACGCCCAGTTTCCAGGAGCGGTTGCCGGCCGTAATTTCCAGGTGATCGTTGTGGGGAAGAAGCTGCTTCAATATAAGGAGTGGTTTAAAGTGCTCGATGTTACGTTCCGCGACCCTCGCAATACGACTACCAACCGCATCATTGCTTATGACGGTCCCGTTGCCGATGTCATTCATTTTCAAGCAATGGATCAGCCAACAACCTCCGTGTTTTTAAGAGCGCTGATTGATTCGGGAAGCAGAAGGTCAACAACGGTAAAGACGACGGCTCAAGAGATGCATAGACAATTGCATGACCAGGCAATTACCCCTGCCATCTCGGAGATCATGATCGAGAATGGAAAGATTTTGCTCAAGGGCACGACGCTGCTATCTCAAGAAGGACAGTACCGGGATTCGCTTAGCTATCAAGAAACTTCGCTTCTGCAAATTTTAAAAAAAGAAGCTAAACCAGGAGTCAGCCTCACTTTTCCTGTTGAGGGGATGCGGGAACGATTGCCGTTTAACACCGATTTGGTGAGTTTTAGCATAGGGGACATTTCGGTGAAGGTTAAATCTTCTCACGATGATGGCAGGTTCCATTACTACATTAAGATAAACTCGTTTATCAGCATTACGGAAAAGTTTCTTGAATATGAGCTTCTGGAGAATTCCGAGGAAATGGCGAGTAATTTAAGCAAGGAAATGAAGAAAAGCATCGAGAAGCTCATCGGAAAATTTCAGAAGCACAAAATTGACCCGGCAGGATTCGGCCTGTATGCAAGAGCATATCATTATCCGTTATACAAGGCCGCCCAGGATAACTGGGGCGAAGAGCTTGCCCGAGCTCAATTTCACGTAGAGGTCGACCTTCGGATCGGCGCGACGGGGGCTGTGGAATAAACGATGGAGTTATGTAAGCAATAACAAGAAGGAGTAGGACGCAGTAGGAACATATGGTGTACCCTCACTCATATAAAAGAGACGAACTAAAAAAGGCTGGTATGATCAGAATCGCTGATCATGCTAGTCTTTTTCCCTTTTCCTTTAGATTCGATCTGGCAGGCTCCTTAAATAAAAAGCCGCTCAACAATCGCACTCACGGAGGACAAGAATGAGCTCGTGCTGGCCGTAATACCCCGGGCTTGATAAAATACTACTAACTATTCGGTTTAAAGGATGTGGGTATCATTCGTAAAAAAAATATCTCGATTATTCTTGGTGCCAGTTTACTCATTCTGTTGTTGGTAAGTACAACTTACTTCATTGCTAAGATATTTCCTAGTGATGCAATTAGTTCTGTCACCGAACAATCGGGAACTGATTCAACAGGGATCATGACTGCGGGAGCGGCGGGTGAAGCATCGGCAAGGGATTATTATGTCTCGCCGCAAGGTAAAGACGCTAATCTGGGGACGATGAATGCGCCGCTAGACAGCATCCAGAAAGCAATCGAATTAGTCAAGCCGGGCGGTTCCGTCATCCTTCTTGAAGGAGTATATCACCAAACGGTGAGCATCGAAAAATCAGGATCGTCAGACCAGGGCTACATATCATTGCGCAGTGCAAAGGGACATACGGCAGTCATGGACGGCAAAGGCGTTCAACCCGTTGAAAATGGCGTCATCCATATTGACAATGCCAGCTATGTACGCGTGGAAGGGCTGGAAATACGCCATTACGATACAAGTTCCGCTGATGTCACTCCCATCGGCATTCATGTGAGCGGAAGCGGCAGAAATATCGAAATCATAGGGAATCGCGTTCACGATATGGGGACCCATGCGGGTCAGAAGGCAGGCGGCGGTAATGCCCATGGCATTGCAGTTTACGGCAACTCGGAGGCTCCGCTCAAGCAGATTGCTATTACCCAAAATGAGCTGTACAACCTGAAATTGGGAGCCAGCGAGGCCATGGCGATTAATGGAAACGTAGACGGGTTTCGTGTTACGAAGAACCTCGTGCATCATAACAACAATATCGGGGTCGACATCATCGGGTTTGAAGGTACCGGACCGAACCCCGTTCTAGATCAGGCGCGAAACGGTGTTATTCAGGAGAATCAGGTATACAGCAACTCCTCTTATGGCAATCCCGCATATGGAAACGACTATTCCGCCGCTGGTATCTATGTTGACGGTGGCAAAGATATCACAATCATCGACAATGACATTCACGACAATGATTTTGGGATTGAATTGGCAAGTGAGCATGCCGGAGGTTCAACTTCAAATGTAGAGGTGTCACTTAACCGCATTTATAACAATAGCGCGGCAGGCATCACGCTTGGCGGCTATGACGAAGATCGCGGAAGGACGGAAAATTGTATCATTAAAAAGAATGAGTTCACTAATAACAACACCAAGCATCTTGGTTACGGTGAAATCAATTTGGCCTTCGATACAAGGAACAATGAAATGCGCTATAACTCCATCAAAGCGAATGAGGATGGGCTGATGATCACCAACGAGTTCACCCAAAATGAAGGGAACATCGTGGACTTTAATCACTACAGCAGCAAAAATCAATCGCTTTGGATCTGGAAAGGCGAAGAATATGATGACTTCAGCGCTTATCGGACACAGACAGGGAATGATTTGCATTCGGATTTGAACTTAGAGTAGATTACTTCGTCGTTTTAGGGTACTTGCAGAATGCTAAGGCCTTGGCATGCAATCGGCGATGTCGTATCCGTCAGCGACGAATAGTACAGCAGACAGGCAGCATTGTGAAAAGGCAATGGATTCCACAGCACAATCCGGAACCATTGCCTTTTTGGCGTTGCTCTAACCTTGGAACGGCTTGATCGTGTCGCGTATGACCAAGCTTGTAGGCAACATGACTTTCTTATTGCCGTAAGATGAGCCCTCGGTAATTTCGAACAGCAGTTTGGCACTTTCATAGCCGAGGACGTCGAAATATTGCTTCACGGTGCTCAAGGCCACCTTGGCGAACTTGGAGCTCTCGAAATCGTCAAAGCCCATGAGGGATACTTGTTCGGGTATACGTATGTCAAGTGCGGTGAGCTGTTCGATTACCTCCAGGGCCCGCTTGTCGTTCGCGCAGAACAGCGCGGTCAGCTCTCCGTTTTGGATAAGGCTGACAAGTTCAGCATAGTCCAGTTCCTTATCCAGGAACAAAAGCGAATCGGGTATCGGAATGGACGCATTCGACATGGCGTTGCAATAACCGTTATATCGGTCAACCTCCGGGCTTAGATGATAGTCGTAAGCGGCGAATCCGATTCGCCGATGTCCTTGCTGGATCAAGTATTCTACTGCTTCATAAGCACCGTCATGATTGTTACAGGTGACAACGTTAACCGGATAGCCGGAAGGGGAACGATCCAACATCACGAACGGAATCGATTTTTTTCGAATCTCTCCGAGATAACCCTTTGCAGCTTCGGGATCGGAGGAATAGATGAGTAAACCTCTTAGCTCCGTTTGAATGAGTCCCAGAATAAGCTCGCGCTCCTGTTCGAAGTCGTTCTCCACGAATTCGATGATGAGCTTGCAGCCATGCTGGCCTAGAAAGGACTGAATGCCTCTCATGATCTGCATATACGAACTGTCGTACAGGTCGACGCCGGAGATGACGAAGGCCACCAGATTGGAGGTGGAGGTCTTCTCCGAGGCGTCAGCTTGGCTGGCGACAAAGCTTCCTTTACCTCGGACGCGGTAGATCACGCCCTCGTTCACCAGCTCGGACAGCGCTTTACGCACCGTGATGGAGCTGACATCCAGCAGCTTGGAGAACTCCGACTCGCTAGGAATCCGATCGTCTTTCGTAAATTCCCGATTCTCGATCTGGGATAAGACATAGTCTTTTACCATCTGGTACTTTGGCAGAGCCAAGTCCTTCTTGTTCAAGTAAGTTCACCTCGTATAAACATTTCCTCAATTATAGCGCACATCCGTTTAAAAAGTATACGTAGTTGGAGTGTGAATCGGAAAATATTTTGTCGAATAGATGAGGAATTTTCAGGAATTAAGCAAAAAAGAAGCGAAATGATATAAAAAGTTTGAATTATGTGAAGCTCTGTATTACGATAGGGTCGAATAAAGTATGTGTTTTGATTTACTTATAATAATAACTTTTTAAGGGACACCTTGCATAAAATGAATGGTTCTATACCAAACCGCAACCAGATATAAAAATGAGCTGCCGGGTAATCCAGCAGCTCGATCATGGAATTACAACTATAAGAGGTTGTTCAAAAAGTCGTCTTTCCAGGACGAAGCAGATCAGGAAGCGGGTTCGACATCGAATCTTGAATTCAGCCGGGCCTTCCGTTGCTCACGTACCCGCTATGTACGCTCCGCTACTCAGTCCCTAGCTTTATCCAACCTTCTCGGTCCTGTAAACCCGATTTTTTGAACATGCATTATAAAGTTACAATGGCACCTTCCTTCTCGAACGGGTAGTCGATGACGATGCGAGCCGCTTCGGTATCGCCGATGCCGCTGTACAGATTGACCTTGCCGTCGGGACGCATTTCGATGCCAGCGGTGAACGCGCAGTCGGTCAGATGTGCCTTCTTGGCGGGGCCATCCGGATAACAAGGCCGGGTGCCGATGATTTTCAAATCCGAAAATTGATTCGTCCGCGGGTCCAGTACGAAAGCCATGTTCATGTAAGTCGACGTATCTCCCTGAGCATAGCAGATATGGCCGATGACGCCGATCTTCCCGCTTTCGAGCAAGTAAGCCTGGTTGCAGCCGCCCCACTCATCCTTGCTGAATAATCCTCGGATATAAGGGGCGTTCTCGATGACTTCCGGTGACAGGTCGTCAAGGCTGTCGATGGTGGTGAATCCCACCAAGGACTCGCTGCCGAATTCCTTGCGGATCCCTTCGCCGCGCGGCCTGGAGAAGACGCCGATCCTCCCGTCCCGGAGCTCTACGAGCCGAATGTCCTTCATATACTCCGGACCGGTCGTGAAGTAGAAGAGATCGTGAAGATCGCTGCCTTTGTAGAAATAACCGTAGAACGTGTCAAGCCGTCCCTGCTTGTAACGGACATGCGTGCCGCCTAATACAAGCTGTTTGTCGATCACGCTAATATAAGGGTCTTCAAGCTGATAAATCATCGTATTCGGTACGGCAGTCCACTCGTCCGGACCGCTCTGCTCGAACAAGCGAACCCAGGACCTTGCCCACTCATGTCGTTTCTCCACGCGTCCGTAAATGTAGCGCTTGCCGTTCCATTGAAACGGAATCGTAGGGTTGTAGACATCGAAGCCCTCGACTCCGCGGAAGACAAGCTTGGCGCTTTCATAAATGCGTTTGTTTGCATCGAATTGCTGACGCAGTTCCAGTAAGTTCATTCGTGGCAAATCTCCTTTCAGGCTTTAATAACATCTCTATCCTAATCGAAAGTACTGCTCTCGATCTTGCTCTATTTTGGAATGCTTTATGGTGTTTTGACATCGGAGGAATCTAGTCAATATACGAACTAGGAGGAATAACGCCCATGTTGAAGCTTTATGCGGCAGACGGCATTGATTCTGAAATTCAGGCCCACTATCGGCTGATCGCTTCGGTGCGCGACACGATCGGCATGCATACGCACGACTTCTTTGAATTGTTTCTTATCCTGAAAGGAAGCGTTGTACATGTCATTAACGGCACAAGGCAGCTGCTGCAGGAAAATACACTCGTGTTCATACGGGACCGGGACGTTCATTATTATGAGCAAACGACGGACGGCGATTGCCAGTTCATCAATTTGTCTTTCCATCGCGAGGTCCTGGAAGACCTCATAGCTTTCTTGGGGGAAGGGTTTCCAAGCGAAAGACTGCTTGGACCGGCCATGCCGCCATGGACCTTGCTGTCCAAAATGGAAAAGGAATATGTGCGGTACCGGCTGGACCAGCTCAGTCTGATCCCGCAGGAGAAGAAGCTGGCCGTCAAAGCGGGGGTAAGAGCCGTCATGACCGACCTGTTCTCTAGGTATATCAAAGCTGACGCAGATCCGATTGAACTTACTGGACAACCGGAATGGTTTAAGTCCCTATGCAGAGAGGCAAAAAAGAAAGAGCACTTCACGCGGGGAACGGCTGTGCTTGTCCAGCTGTCGGGTAAATCGCATGCCTACGTATGCAGAATGTTCAGGAAGCACCTCGGAATGTCCCCGACCCAGTACATTAACGAATTGAGAATGTCCTACGCCGAGAATTTGCTGATGAACACGGATATGGATATCGTGGACATCAGCCTTGAAATCGGACTTGATAATGTCAGCTACTTCTATGACTTATTTAAGCGGAGGCATAATTTAACGCCCCATCGGTATCGTCAGTTCGGCACGATTCGGAGATAGTATGCCAATTAACGAGGAGCACATAAACATTTTTATCTGTTGACGCCATAAATAGTATGTGTTATTTTCTACTTAGCATAACAAGTTGTGAGACAACATGATAATCATATCTATAGGGGACGGTAGACGAAAGCAAATGCGTTTTCGGCGAACGTTAGGATACAGTCTGGGGGTGAAAATGAATGCGCTTACATATAGAACGAATCAAATGGCCAGGCTCATACGACATGGACCAATAACACCAGCTGTATCCGATCACAACGTGTTAAGTTAATAGTGCGTGTTCAAAAAGCCAGACTTTCAGCACCGAGAAGGTTGGATGAAGCTAGGGGCTGAGGAGCGGAGCGTACGTTTTGGGTACGTGAGCATCGGAAGGCCCGGCTGAATTCAAGATTCGATGTCGAATAAACTTTCAGTGCTACTTCGTGATCAAAGCGGGACTTTTTGAACAACCTCTAACAGTCAGGAGGTGTTCCTTTGAAAACAACCAATAACAGGCTGGTGGCCAGGATCATCAAGCACCGCTATCTCTATCTAATGGTGCTTCCCGGCTTTCTGACGCTGTTAATCTTTCACTATTTTCCGATGTACGGAATATTAATCGCTTTCAAAGATTTCAATGCTTCCAAGGGGATTTGGGGAAGCGAGTGGGTAGGTATAAAATACTTCGCTTCTTTTTTTAACGATCCGATGGCGTTCAGGGTATTAAAGAATACTTTGCTTCTTGGTTTGTATACTTTATTTTGGTCATTTCCGGCACCGATTATATTGGCTCTGTTGTTTAATGAATTGAAGAACAAGGGCTTCAAGAAGCTTGTGCAGACAGTTTCTTATTTTCCGCATTTTATTTCGGTCGTCATTGTTGCGGGGATGCTTAAGGAATTTACGGCAAGAGACGGTTTGTTTAACCATATTGTCGGATTCTTCGGCGGAGACCCGATCATGTTTCTTCTCGAACCTGACTATTTCCGGACCATCTTCATTTCTTCCGGCATATGGCAGGGCGTCGGGTTCGGCACCATCATCTACCTTGCTGCATTAAGCGGAATTGATCCTACGCTGTATGACGTGGCCGATGTAGACGGCGCAGGCCGGTGGAAAAAAGTCTTGCACATCACATGGCCGTCGCTCAAGCCGACCACCATTATTTTGCTGATTTTTGCCGTCGGAGGAATCCTCGGGAGCGATTTCCAGAAGATCATTCTGCTCTATTCGCCTGAGACTTACGAAGTAGCGGATGTCATCGGATCCTATGTTTATCGTCAAGGTATACTGGGCGCACAATACGAGTACACGACGGCCATCGGATTATTCATGTCGGTTATTTCCTTTACGATCCTTTACTTGACCAATTGGTTAAGCCGGAAAGTATCAGAGACGAGTTTGTTCTAGGTGGTGGGATGTTGAAAAAGGCTAGTTTGGGTTCCAGAGCTTTCGATGTATTCAATGTTGTTATCATGCTATTCATCCTGATTGTCGTGCTGTATCCGATTCTGAACATTATCGCGACATCGTTAAGCGGCACGCGTTACATCTCCTCGGGGAGCGTAACGATTTGGCCCAAGGGATTTAATCTGGAAGCGTACACGACGGTGTTTCAGGATCCTTACATTTTCAAAGGATATCTGAACTCGATCATTTATGCGGCCGGCTCTACGGGCATCATGCTGCTGTTTACGGCACTGATGGCGTATCCGCTCACGATTCCGGGATTTGCGGGCAAGAAATTTCTGACCATTTTTCTCATGATTACGATGTTTTTCGGCGGCGGATTAATTCCGACCTATCTGCTTATGCGCGGATTGAACCTGTTGGATACGGTCTGGGTCATGATTCTCCCCGGTGCGATCAGTGCTTATAATGTGTTTCTGTTTCGGACCTTCTTTCTGAATATTCCTTCTGAGCTGAAGGACTCCGCCTATATCGATGGGGCGAGTGACTTGGTGGTTCTCTTCAGGATCATACTTCCGTTGTCCAAAGCGCTGTTTGCAACCTTTGCTCTATTTGGTCTTGTCGGAAGCTGGAATAGTTGGTTCGAGGCTTTGATTTATTTGCGAGATCAGGACAAGTATCCCTTGCAGATGGTGCTTCGAAACTACCTGTTTACCTTGGATACGACTGCGATTCAAGGGCGGGTAGGAGGCGGCGCGGTCGCCATCAATGCTCCGGGGGAAACGCTTGATCCAAAGGCGGTACGAATGAGCGTCATCATTATTACCATGTTTCCGATCATGTGTATTTATCCGATCTTCCAGAAGCATTTCACCAAAGGGATATTCGTCGGCTCCATCAAAGGCTAGAGAAGCGGATGCGGCGGTGCAAGTTAGCTAAGTGTGCAGTCATTCATGACCAGTAACGAATAGCAGATTTGAAGAAGAAGCGGTTCATTGTGCAAATTAGGGGGAAATGGAATGAACAAATTGGCAAAGATGCTTGTCCTCGGATTGGCCCTACTGATGGTTTTTTCCGGATGTTCGAATAATTCCAAAAAAACCGATACCCATGAAGAGAATCAAGAAGTCATGCGCTTTTCGGTCACGCTGCCTGCGAACGGTGTGGATAATCCGAACAGCCTGGTAGGCAAGGAATGGCATAAACGCATGGAAGCTTATATGGGCAAGAAGGTGGAAATTGAATATAACTATATTCCGTCTTCCGAATATGACGAGAAGGTCAAACTTATGATCGCAAGCGACGATCTGACGGATTTCTTCGTGACGCCTTTGTTCTATGATACGACCGAAATGGCCGAACAAGGCCAGCTTCTCGAGTTAGGCCAGTATCAAGATTTAATGCCGAACTATATGAACTACATTGGCAAGGTAAAAAACGGGATGAAGCGGGTAACGGATGCTGAAGGCAACATGTTCACCTTTAAAGAAACCTCCACGCCCAGATTCCCCGAGGATCGCGGCATGCTCATCCAGAATACGTCTGCCTACCGCTATGACGTGTTCGAGGCCAATAACATCAAAATTCCGGAAACGCTTGATGAATTTTATGGGGCTGCCAAAAAACTTAAAGAGCTCTACCCCGACAAATATCCCGTTGCGACAAAGTGGAATAGCTTGAGATCGTTGTTCTCCGCGAACCATATCCGGGATGAAATTTTCTGGGACGGCGAGAAATACGTATACGGAGTTCTGGATGAAGGATATAAAGATGCGCTCCAATTTGCAAATAAGCTGTATGCCGAGAAGCTGTTAGATCCGGAATACACCATTGATACAGACGATACGCTGAAAAGAAAAGCGCTGAACGGCGACAACCTCATGTGGCTGACACAGTGGTTTACGACGCCGGCCGAGTATACGAGAACGGCCGACGACGGGAAGATTTTCGCGGTTTCGTTGTATCCCGACAACCCGAAGTACGGAAAAGCCTGGCAGGAGGTTGTGAACGGCAATACCCCTGACTTGGGCTGGGGAGTCTACGGCGTAAGCTCGAAAGTCAAAAACCCTGAAGAATTGATCAAATTCATCGATTATCAATATTCGGATGAAATGATCCAGCTCATCACTTGGGGAATCGAGGGCACGACCTATACGATCGGAGAAGACGGCGTTCCGACCTTTGTCGACTCGCTGAAAACGGCCAAGGATCCCTGGTTGGAGGGGGATAAATACGGCATGCGCGCAAGCCGAAACCATAACCCCGGTCTGCAGATGGTAAGCGACGCAAGAGCGTTCGTGGATTTTGCCGCGACAGACTATACGGTATTCAACGGCAAATATGAAGAGGTGCCGATTGAGAAGGCGGAATTCCTGACGAGTCTGCCCATGCCCGAGAACGACTATGTTCCTTCCTGGTTGAGCGAGCCGTCGATTCAACTCACGGGGAGCGAAAGCCAGCGGGTTTCGGAGATTATGAACCCGATCAAGACGTTCGTTACGGAAGAACAAGCCAAATTCGTAGCAGGGAAGAACAGCTTCGACAATTGGCAGGCATTCATCGATAAGGTCAAAAAAATGGGCAACATTGATGAAGCGCTGAAAATCTATAATGATGCTGCACAAAGAGCGCTAGGAAACGAATAGAGAGAGCGTCCCTCCGCTGCTACCGCGGAGGGGCGGTTATGTTGCAAAACGATAGGATCAAAACAAAGATAACGAAATCATAGGATGTGAGAAACCTTGAGTGAAAAAAAAGAGATTTTATTCCATGTGGAAAAGCTGCTAAACAAAAGAGATCCATTTATGATAACGAAGCTTACTTCTATAGATTTTTCCGGTTTTACGACAATGGAACAACTGTTCATTCATGAAATGGATGGACAACCGTTTGAGAGTTACGCTCCGGGTCAGCGGTGGGGAGAAAAATGGGGGTACGGCTGGTTCCGCTCCAACATCATCGTTCCCAAAGAGGCCGAAGGCAAACGGCTAGTGGCGATGCTTGATTTCGGATCTGAAGCGACCGTATACATAAACGGTAGCGTGAGCGGCGCAAAGGACCTTAACCATCATTACGTAACTTTAACCCGTTCGGCAAAAGCCGGCGAGTCATTTGAAATCGTCGCGGAAGCGTACGCCGGACATTCGGATTCCAGGCCGACGTTCGGAGAGTCGCAGCTCTGCGTTTTTGAAGAGGAAGTCTACCAGTTTTTCATCGATTTGGAATGCTTGTACGATCTTCGCAATCATCTGGATTCCAAATCCCTCCGCGTGGCGGAGATTGATCGTTGCCTGACTCAGGTGTTCGCGACGATTGACCTGACCCTCCGGCAGGAATCGCTCGGCGAGAACGCTAAGCAGTGTCGGAAGTTGATGGAGCCGCTATTGGCCTGCGTGAACGGTTCGACGGCGCCGACCCTGTACCTGATGGGACAGTCCCACCTGGATGTCGCCTGGCTGTGGCCGATCGCGGAGACAAAGCGGAAGATTGCGCGGACCATGTCCAATCAGCTGGCGCTCATGGACGAATATCCGGAATACACGTACACCCAGAGCCAGCCGTATTTGTTCCAGGTGGTCAAGACGCTGTATCCGGAGCTTTATGCGCGCATCAAACAGGCTGTAAAGGGAGGGAGGATCGTTCCCGAAGGCTCCATGTGGGTGGAGCCCGATACGAATCTGCCCAGCGGCGAGAGCCTGATCCGGCAGGCGCTGCACGGCAAGCGGTTCTTCAAGGACGAATTCGGCGTGGACAACGAGATGCTGTGGCTGCCTGACATATTCGGCTATTCCGGGAACCTGCCGCAAATTATGAAGGGCTGCGGGATCCATTATTTCGCGTCTACAAAATTGTTCGGTACTTATGATAATGTAGCGGACCCGTTCCCGCATAATACGTTCCTGTGGGAAGGGATCGACGGTTCGCAAATTTTGACGCATCTGATGAACTACGGCGATTACTACCCGATTCGGATCAACCCGTCGTTCTTGATCCATCAGTGGAGCGATCGCGTCCAGCTTGAAGGAATTTCCACGCGGCTCACGCAGTTCGGACACGGCGACGGAGGCGGCGGCTCCAATCGGGATGATCTCGAATTTATGCGCAGGCTCGGCAATTTGGAAGGCGTCCCCAAGACGAAACATGGCTCGCCGATCGAATTTTTTGAGGATCAGATCGAAAGAGGCATTCCTGAAGCCAAATATGTAGGAGAGCTCTATTATCCCGCTCACCGCGGAACATATACGACGCAAGCGATCATCAAAAAGCTGAACCGGAAGGCGGAAATCGGTTTCCGCGAGGCGGAGCTATGGGGGGCTGCGGCGGAGCTGTTTAATAACCGGGCTTACCCTTACGAGGACTTGGAGCGGTTGTGGAAGACCTTGCTGCTGCACCAGTTCCACGATATTCTGCCTGGCTCCTCCATCCATCGCGTCCATGAAGAGGCACAGATGGAGCTGAAGGCATTGAATGAGAACGTGTATGACTTGGCTTCGGAGACAAGGGATGCGCTCACGGACGGCGATGCATCCCGGGTTACCGTCTTTAACTCGCTGTCGTGGCCGAGAAAGGAGCTGGTCGCGTTGCCTGCCGGCGTTCAGGGCATTGCGGATGGGAACGGAGCGGTTCTGCCGGTGCAATTGCACGAAGGCGTTACCTATGCCGAGGTGGAGGCCCCTTCCATGGGCTGGTCGACGTACAAGGCTGAAGCGGAAGCGACGGGTGCTCCAGCAGCGTCGGCGGTCCTTGCGACGGAATCGCGTCTGGAGAATGAATGGATTGCGCTCGAAATAAACGAACGGGGCGAGTTAACAGCTATTTCCGACAAGGAGACCGGCGCGGAATGGGCGGCGGATCGCTGCAACGTCATGCGGATGTATCGGGATCAAAATTCGGATTTCGATGCTTGGGAGATCGATCGGCGCTACCGCTTGGCACCCGTCGAGCTGAATGCGAGCGCCAAAGTTTCCGTTACCGCGAACGGCCCGCTCTTCGCGAATATTCGGGTCGAGCGAGAACTGAACCAATCGACCCTGATCCAGGATATCCGGCTAAGTGCCGGCAGCCGCCGTGTGGAATTCCATACGACGATTCACTGGCGCGAGAAGAATAAGCTGCTAAAAGTCGATTTCCCTGTTCGCGTTCACACAAACGAGTCGCTGCAGGAAATTCAGTTCGGTTACGTCAAGCGGCCGAATCATGCTTCGCGTCCGCATGATGCGGATCGTTACGAAGTGGTTCAGCATAAATGGTCGGCGCTTACGGAGACGAACCGCGGCTTTGCGCTGCTGAACGATTGCAAATACGGGATTTCCGTCAACGACAACACGATGAGCCTAACGCTGCTTCGGGCACCGACGTGGCCGGATGAGACGTCCGATCAAGGGACGCACCATTTTACATATGGATTTACGTTCTGGAGCGGCGCGTTCCTGGATAGTCCTGTCGTACGGGAGGCTTACGAGCTGAACTATCCTGTCAGCCTCGTGTCCGGAGGAGGCCGGGAGGCGCAATCGTTGCTCTCCATCGAGCAAGCCAATGTGATCGCGGAGACGGTCAAGCTTGCCGAAGACGGATCGGGCGATTGGATCGTGCGTCTGTACGAGAGCAAGGGAGCTTCCGTAGCGTGCGGGCTTCACTTCGGGATGTCCGTTGCGGCGGTTTATGAGACCAATATGCTGGAGGCGAAGTTGGCGGATTTGCCGCACGAGGGTGAAGAGGTATCGCTTCAGTTCCGTCCGTTCGAGGTGAAGACGATCAGGCTCCGGCCGTATGGGAGGAATAGGGGATGAGGCTGAACGAAGGGCAGCGCCTGGTCGTGATCGGCGACTCGATCACGGTCTGTGAGCGTAAGTATCCATACGGGAGGCGATCGGGTTCGATTGGTCGCGTATGCGAATGGGTTCCTGACGTCAACTGTCCTTAGTTGGTAGAGTTTCTACTTTTATTGGGGGAACAAGGGAACCGATGCTTCCTTCATCAGCATGAGGCAGGTTATCCGCAATATGCATCCCGAGATCTGTGCAAATTTCTGCGAAGTTCTTCGAAGCGCACCTGCCCTATTCGCCTGAGCCGCTTCGCGCGATATTCATAAGCAGATTTATGGGTTCAAAAGACGTTTCTTCACAGAGAACAGCCGCGCAGCTTGAGCGGCTGTTACACATAAAGAATTATGTATTCGCTTACATTATAGGCTTCGAGACGAGGCTTCCTCATACCGCAAGAAAAGTTCCGGTGCTATGTAATCTGGCTTCATTGAATAAGCACGTCGATAGACGCTTTTTATTGCTCGATCCCCTACGTTTTTGTATTGCTCTCCTTACTGCGAAAGGAGGTGGTTAGTGAGGAGTCCAACAACGGAGAAGTGATGAGACTCAGCGTCGCTTCGATCGCTTGGCCGCGATAGATCAATCGCATCCAGAGGTATTTCGTAACCATGGTTGTAGAAATAGGGTTTGAACAGACGGTATCGGGACAGTGCAATGATTTTTTCTATTAAAAAGACAAAGACCGGGAGGTAAGAGTAATGAAACTGAAACAGTGGAAACGTGCGGGGATATGGACTTGCATCCTGCTGATGACCATGACGGCGCCGGGCGCCGCGATCGCAGCGCAGGCGGCCGGAAGCAGCGCCGAGCAGAATGTGAGCAGTGAGAAGATGAAAGTCCAGGTTCCATTCATGATCAAGGTCGTGGATGCCGAGACGGGCAGGGGCATTCCTCATGTCCAACTGAAGACGACGAACAGTGTGCTGTATTATACGGACAGTGCCGGAATTGTGGCATTCGACGAGCCAGGTCTGATGGACCAGACGGTCTTCTTCCATATGTCGAGCGACGGCTACGACATTCCTGCCGATATGTTTGGCAACCGGGGGCAGGCTGTAGAGGTTAAGCCCAACGGCAGTGTAACGCTCGAGATGAATCGGATCAACATTGCAGAGCGGCTGTACCGGCTGACAGGCCAAGGCATTTATCGCGACAGCTTACTCGTTGGCCAGAAGCCGCCCATTAAGGAGCCGCTGATCAACGGTCTGGTCATGGGACAGGATTCCGTTCAGACGATTGAGTACAACAATAAGCTGTACTGGTTTTGGGGCGATACCGACAGACCGGCCTATCCACTGGGGAACTTCCGCGTGACGGGTGCGACTTCCAAGCTTCCGAGTAAAGGGGGGCTGGACCCGGATGTCGGCGTGAATCTGGACTATTTTACGAATCAAGACGGTTTCGTCAAAAGTTTGGTGCCGCCACTGCCTGACGGTGCAGGCATAGCCTGGGTATTCGGTCTGATGACCGCCAAAGATAGCACCGGACAGGAGCGTCTGCTCGCCGGCTACAGCACGCACAATCCTGAACCCACCGCCTTCGGTATTCTCGTCTTTAACGACACCACGAAGGAGTTTGAGCAGGTCGTCCAGTTCCCTTCCAAAGACGATTGGCGCCATCCGGGCGGACAGGCGACCTACTACGAGGAGGGCGGGGAGGGATATTGGCTCTTTACCGAACACCGAATTCCGAATTTGCGCGTTGCTGCCAGCTATGACGCCATCATCGACTATACCCAATACGAATCGTTTACTTGCCTGACGCCGGGAACGACATACAACGGAGCTCAAACGTCGCTGGAACGCGACGCGGACGGCAAGCTCGTATGGGGCTGGAAAAAGGACACTCAGCCGCTCAACCAAGAACAAGAGAAAGAGCTGATCCGGTTAGGCCTGATCAAAGCTGACGACCCGCGTTATTATCAATTGAAGGATATCGATACTGGTGAAGACGTTCAAATCGCCCAAAGCTCCATTGAATGGAATGAATATCGGCAGCGTTACGTGATGATCGCGCAGCAGGTACAAGGCAAGACATCGGTACTTGGGGAAGTCTGGTACGCGGAAGCACCATCGCCTCAAGGTCCTTGGACCAATGCCAAGCATATCGTTACGCATAACGACTATACTTTTTATAACGTAGCCCAGCATAAACAATTCAACAAGGACGGCGGCCGAATCATCTACTTTGAAGGAACCTACACGAATACATTCACGAATCATGTCCCAACGCCGCGGTATAACTACAATCAAGTCATGTATAAACTCGACTTGGCTAATCCGAAGCTAGGGCTGGAGCCGGTTCAAGAAACGACCGGTAAATAGCGCCGGAGCTTTTTGGATAAACGAATAAGGACCTTTCCGTAAGCGCCGTGGAGCCCTACCGGAGAGGTCCTTTTCGACTTGAGCTTGTTTCTGCGGAACAAGCGCACCTAGCTGCCGCTTCTCCATGATAAGCTGGGAGAAGCGATATCTTTACCGGCGGAGTCCCCGTGGATTTCCCGATACTGCTTCGGAGTAAGATTCGTGAACTTCTTGAATGCGGAGAAAAAATGGCCTTTGGATATGAAGCCGCATTGATCTGCGATCTCCAGCACCGAGAGCTGGCTGGATATCAGTTTCTCCTTCACTTTCTCGATTCGTTCCTGAAGGATGTACTCGGACAATGATACGTTCATGATCTCTTTAAAAAGCTGCCGGATATAGCTCACAGAAAAGGAAAAATTGTCGGCTACCTGCTCGATCGACAGTTGCGCATCCTGCAAGTGGTTGTCCACATACTCTTTGATCTCCAGGACGATTTCTTCCTTGCGGCTCGAGGATTTTGGAACTTTGGTCTCGGATGCGAGCATCGTGACGATGCTCTCCAGCCATGCTTGAAACTCGGACAGCGTGCTGTACCGCTCCAGCAATTGATGGATGCTGCTGATTTCGTGCAGGACGCTGGACTTGTTGAAGTTCTTGAGTAGATCGTAGGTAAAGTAGGTCAGGTTAAGCTTACAGTCGCGATAAGGCAGCTCATGGACGTGCTTCATCTGCTGACGCAGCAGAACGAGCGCGGTCTCCGGGCGGCCGCGGCGAATCGCCTTAATGATCTCGGCTGTCTCCAGCGCCTCAGATGCAGAAGGATACCCTGCCATGAACTCTTCATAATCGCTCTCCAGAAAAATTTGCTTCTCTCCGTTAAGAAATCGCAGCTTCGTCAATTCGTAGATATGGTCATAGATATTTCGGATATTGGCGCCAAAGTCATAGGCATTGCTGACTGCGGCGGTTGTATCAACGTTTAGGATGCATGCTACCTGATTCTGGGTCTCCTCCAGAAGACGTTGTAGTTGAAGCTCGCCGGATGCATGGCCCCCAATGACCAGTATGATATGGTCGCCGCCCATATCCAAGCCTTCGGCCGCATAAGAACCTGCTCCAATCACTTCTTCGCTAATATTGCGTATGGCGTACTTGATCAATTTCCGGGAGGGGAAATCGTAACGTTCGCAAAAGACGGTATAGGCTTCGATCCGAAGGACGGCCAAAAACAGAGATTCACAGGAGGCCAGTTTGGTCTTGGTCTGAATATATTCGTAGCTCTTGGTACCCGGCGTCCCGTGGAGCATCCACTGGGCGAGAAGCTCCGTTCGAACGAGCTCGGATTGGTTTCTCATGGATTCATGAAGCTGTTCCACATTGTTCAGCAGCATATCGATGCCGTCATGGATCCATTGGATATCCGGCTTGGCATCGGACGTGGAGTTTGCGAACGCAACCGTTCCCTTCAGCTTTTCCGACAAGAAGGTGATGGAGCGCAAGGAACGGCGAGAACTCCAGAAGAACAACAAGGAGAGGAGTGCCAATAGCAGCAATGTATACGTTATCAATTTTTGTTGGAATAAGGAGATATGGCGCGTCAAAATATGATACTCGTTCGAATAGTATACCGACCAATTTTCAGTAGTCAGCTTGGCTGTATTGACGAACCATCTCTGGTGGGGAAGCCGAACTTGAAAATCGCTGTCCTGCTGCTCCCGGCTCGCTTGATAAAGCTGTCCGCTCAGCGCGGGATTGGACATGCCCAATAGAAGCTGCCCATGCTCGTCGAGAATCCGAATGTCTTGCTCCGAGGAGACCGTTTGGCCGAACAGAAGCTTCGACAGCAGCGGTTTATCAACGAGCAGCACGAGATAATAGTCAGACGGCTTCTCGGGGGTTGCAGGCAGAATAAGAGCCAGGGAGTCCGAACCATCCAGCGAATGATTAAAGAAGCGCAAGTATTGGGGGTGGATTGACTCCACGCGCTCCAGCATGCGCTGGTCGGTAAAGGATTCATTGCGGACGATTCCGGCTTTGGAATCGACGACAAGATCGTGCTTCAAATTAATCAGATAAGATCGCTGGATGAGCGGTTCGGTGGACATGAAATTGGATTGGGCGACGAGTGCAGCATGGTTGATGAGCGGATCGTTGCTTGTATTGAAGAACCAGTTCTGAATATTCTGATCGGCATACATGCTGAGCCCGTCGGCTTTCAAATTGCCGAGAATCATTTCGGCCTTCGAAGCCAGGTTGTTGACTTCGTTCTGCGAATTGCTGCGAACCTCCAGCATGGTATATTTTGCGAATTCCGCAGACAGTAAATAGACGAAAGGAATAATGGAACAGATCAGAACGGTGGTCAGTAAAAGAAAGGTTCGAAAATAGGTCTTCTGTAAAATGGGTTTGATCTTCATATAATGCCAGCACCCCTTGCTGATGGATTGACGGTTTAAGGGTATAACGTAACGGTTCGATAGAAGAAACGAACCGGGACCTCCTTACTCAATCATATCCTGACCCTTGTGTGAAGTCCTCATTTTGACAAAGTAGAAATTAAGATGATACCGGAAGTCCGATTGCCGCACAATCCTTAGGTTGAGTACCCTTTGTGACACAATGAGGACTATTCCGAATGCCTCCTTCCGTACATAATAAACACTGTCAGGATATGGCCACATCGGACAGACCAGCTCGAATGGAGGGATACTATAATTTGAGAATGTTTAGGGATCTTGTAAAGAACCGGGGCTTGTATACGATGGCGATACCGGGAATCATCTTTCTCGTTGTCTTCTCCTATATTCCTCTGTCCGGACATTTGCTAGCGTTCAAGGACTTTCAGATCAGCAAAGGCATATGGGGCAGTGATTGGGTGGGTCTGGACAACTTTCGCTTCTTTTTCTCCAATCGGGATTGGATTCAAGTTACGGTCAATACGGTTTATTTAAATGCGCTGTTCATTATTTTCGAAATGGTCTTTGCGCTTCTCATTGCGCTGTTCTTGAATGAGATTCGCTTGAAATGGTTTAAACGTACGATCCAATCCGTCGTCTTCCTTCCTTATTTCATTTCCTGGGTCGTCGTTGGGTATATGACATTCATTCTATTCAACAATACGGACGGTCTGATTAACCGTGTGCTGAGCATGAGCGGACTTCAATCCGTCGATTGGTACCAGACCCCGTGGGTGTGGCCGATTATTCTAACCTTAACGCGAATATGGAAGAGTGCCGGTTACTACTCGATTATTCTGCTCGCTGCCATAACCGGTTTCTCCTCCGACTATTACGAGAGCGCCCGTCTGGACGGAGCCACGAGGCTGCAGCAGATGAAATACATTACGCTGCCTTTGCTGAAGCCGCAAATCATCATTCTCGTCCTCTTGGGAGTCGGACGGATTTTCTACGGGGATTTCGGCATGATCTACGGAATTATCGGGGACAACGGGATTCTATTCCCGACGACCGATGTCATCGATACATACTCCTATCGGGCGTTAAGACAGCTTGGTAATTTTAGCATGTCATCGGCTATCGTATTCTATCAGTCTATTATGGGGCTAATCGCCGTCGTTTCGTTTAATGCGCTGGTTCGGAAAATCGATAAAGACTCCAGATTATTTTAAGAGGTTGTTCAAAATGTCATCCTTCCATGAACGGACTCTTTGAACACGTGCATTAATTTTTCGAAATCCATAGGGAGGTGAACTTCATATGAATCGTCCGGTTGCTCTGATCCCGCCCCCACGAGTCCGACGGACAAACGGGTTCTCCGATAAAATGGCGGTGTTCTTGTTCGGGCTGTTTTTGATTCTATTTGCGCTGGTTTGTTTGTTTCCTTTTTGGCTGATGGTCATCAATTCGTTCTCCAGCACCCGAAGCTTGGCGGTGAACGGATACTCCGTATGGCCGGATGAATTTACGCTGGAGTCGTATCGTTTCCTCCTCCAGGGCAAACAAATGTTTACCAGCTATGGCGTCACCATTGCGGTAACAGTCATCGGAACCGTAATCGGCCTCGTTGTCACCGCGTTGTTTGCATACGTGCTGGCCCATCCGAAGAACCGGTACGGCGGCTTCCTCTCGTTCATGACCTACGTACCGATGGTCTTCGGCTCGGGGCTCGTCGGCTTCTATCTTCTGGTCGTTCAATGGCTGCATCTGAAAGATACGTTGTGGGCGCTTGTGCTCCCTTACGTCATGAATCCGTTCTTTGCGTTTATCTTAGTCTCGTTCTATCGCTCGTTGCCTTATGAGCTGAACGAATCGGCTAACATGGACGGCGCCGGAGAGTGGACGATCTTCTTCAAAATTATCCGGCCGATCTCAACGCCGGTTATTGCGACGATCAGCTTGTTCTACGCCCTGCAATATTGGAACGATTGGTGGCTGTCGCTTCTGTTTATCGACAACAGCGATATGTACCCGCTGCAGCTGCTTCTTCGGCAGCTCATGTCGCAGATGCAGCTCACGTCGCTCAATCACGGGAATGTGCTGACGCTGCCGCCGGCGGAAGGGGTCAAGTTGGCAACGGTATGCCTGACGATCGGCCCGATTATACTCGTCTATCCGATGGTTCAAAAATATTTCGTCAAAGGTCTGACCCTCGGCTCGGTAAAAGGTTAAGATTGGGGCTCTACGCAAATGGCTGAGCGCGTTATAGATTGGCCCAGCCGCTTATACATAAGTTGATTATTTGAAGGGAGTCATTTACATGGCCAAATCAAAACGCAAATTCTTGGTGACGGCGCTGCTCGGACTAGCCATCGCTTTGTCCGGGTGCTCCGGATCCGGCGGGGATGCCTCCGCGCCGGGCGATGCCGGGGAAACCGGCGATCCGTCCCTTGAACCGGTCACTTTGGAGGTTGTCATTCCGGGGGCAAAGGGAGCTAACTATGACGAGGTGCTGACCGAAGTCAACAAGCGATTAAAAGCCGAAATCAATACGCAGGTTAAATTTACATTTGTCGACTTTGCCGATCTAAATCAGAAGACCAACGTCATGCTGGCTTCGGGAGAGAGCGTGGATTTGATGTTTGATGCCCCGTGGCTGCATTTGGACACGATGGCTTCCCAGGGCTATTACGAAGAATTAAGCGAACTGCTGGACCAATACGGCCCTAATGTGAAAAAGACGAGGCCGCAACAAATGTGGGACGCGAACAAAATTAACGGTAACATCTACGGTGTTCCCTTGGGAAGCGCCTATACCCAACAGAGATCGATTTTCATCCGAAAGGACCTGAGGGAGCAGTTAAACTTGCCGTCCGTAAAGACGTATGAAGATCTAAAAGCTTATCTCTACGCCGTTCGTGACAGTAACTCCGGCATCACTCCGCTCCTCGCGGGCGCTGACGACGTCACCTACAGCTGGGTCAACTGGCTGATCCGGGACGATACCGGCGTCAACATTCGTCCAACGAATTTTGCTGGCGCCAGCTTGATGCTGTATTACAAGGGCAACGATGGCAAGGTCTATAACTTCTTTGAAACCCAGGAACCAAAGATCTGGTCCGGCATCCAGGATGTCCGCCAGCTGTTTGTTGACAAAGTCATGTCGCAGGACGTTTTGACGAATAAAAGCAGCCCGGGAGATATGCAGCTCCAGAACAAAGTTGCGGCCACGCCCCAAATGGCCTTTGGCATTCCCAAAACGTACAACGACCAGTTGAAGCAGGTCGTGCCCGATGGAGAGCTGGAAGCCGTCCGTCTATTCGATCTGACGCCTGGAAAGAACCTATCCAATTACAAAATGGATAATTTCATCTGTATTGTGAAGACGAGCAAACATAAAGACCGTGCGATGATGTTCCTCGATTGGGCCAACCGGCAGGAGAATTATGATTTGTTGGAGCACGGCATCGAAGGCGTGAACTGGAAAGCGGTCGGCGAGCATCAATACGACACGCTGAACAACGATGGCGGCATTGTCTCGTTCCAGCTTATGTTGAATCCAACGTTAGAGCGGGAGTGGGCCGGTATCGACGAAGAGACCCGAGAGTATAGTCAATTCATTACGCAAGCCGACAACTTCACGAAGGATATCATGACCGGCTTCACTTTCGATCCGACGCCGGTGAAGAACGAAGTGGCCCAGTTCGCGACCATTCAGGCCAAATATTATAGCGGATTATTTAACGGTGCGCTTGATCCGGACGAATACTTCGCCAGATTCAAAACGGAAGGCGAAGCGGTGCTGAAGCAAATCCAGACTGAACTGCAGAATCAGGTAGACGCCTTCTTGGCAAAATAAAAGGGTTCCCTGTCCATTGAGAACGGCGACACGAAAAAAAGGACCGCTTCCTATACGGAGCGGTTCTTTTCGTTATGTTCTAGCAGCTGCCGGGGAAGGGGGGGACAGGGAACAAACCTGACGGATCGTCGCAGCCAAGTGTTCGGCCATTTGCCGATGCTTCTTGACGGAGGGGTGTCCGCAGCCTCCCATGCCGTCTTCCGGCCGTTTAATGAGCGGGAATTCGACGAAATGAATATTGTTGTCGCCTTCTTCGTTAAGGCTTTTGACGAGAGCCTTCAAATGGGGGGCGGGGCCGAGGGTCATCGGACCGATTGCACAGAACAATGGGACGGACGGATATCTATTGCGAATAAAACCCGTCAATTTGCGATATTGTTCAAGGTAATCCGCAGGCTCGATGGGCGCGGACCAATCATTGGTCCCGAGATTTACGACAACGAACTCAGGATGAAACGGGTCCATGGCTTCTTGATCGAGATCAGGACAGATGGTTTTCATGAAATAATCCGACATGCGGCCTTCCTTGCCACCGCCGAAATTCTGATAGCATCCCGTACCGGATGCGCCCACAATCAATGTTTCGGCATTCAGAAGTTGACCGGTCAGCGAGCTGTAAGCAAGCGCGATATTTTCGCGAGAAGCATCGCAGTCGCAGGGAATCTGCGCTTCGTTGCCGAAGCCGCAGGTGATCGAATCGCCGATGACGAGCAGACGATGGGGAAGAGGGGCTGGCGGGCTCAGAAAAGCTCCGTTCTCCGTCGTCAAATCGGTAAATTTAATGCTGCCGAATGCCGCTTCCGTACGCTTCTGCAGCGTTAAGGTATGGGGCGCGTCTTCAAGGTCATCCGCAAGCTGGTACAGCCGGTTATCCGGATCGATTCTCATCACCCTTACCGGAAGATCGTCGATATAGACGTTAAGCCAGCTTTTCCCCTCTCCGTTGACATCCTCGATCTCGGCCGTTATTTCCCGTCCATGAAAGCGCACGGTTATCGCACTGCCGGGAAGAAAACAAGATATGCCATCCTGCTCTTGATGAAAGAGCCCGTGTCTCAGACTGGAAGTCGAAAAGTCGAATTTCATAACGCATTCCTTCCTTTCATTGATCTATTTGAGCTGACAACGTTAGGCGTAAGGGTTCTCGCAAGTAGACTCCCGGATCACCAAAGAAACACCCGACAATATTTTCGTGTAGCGTCCATGAGTTTTGCCTAGAATAACCTGGTGAAGTAAATTCGCAGCGTTTCTGCCGATTTCCTCGAAATCTTGCCGGACGGTAGACAGTCCGATCGATAAGTTGCTGGAATGGTCCCAATCGTCGAATCCCATAATGGAAACATCCTGCGGAATTCTAACGCGGCGGTCGGTCAGCTTCTCGATCATTTCTATGGCAAGTTTGTCATTGCAGCAAAACAAAGCGGTAACATCCCGCTTCAAAATACTGTCGGCTAGTGCGTCATAGTCCACGCGGGTCAGCAAGTTATCGTCGGTTACCGGAAATCCTGCCTGACGCATGGCACTGCAGTAGCCGGCGAACCGCTCCTGCTCGGAGTGAAGAAAGAAGTGATAGCTTGCAAACTTTATTTTGGTGTGCTTCAGACGCATCAGCTCCCGGGTGGCCAGGATCGCCCCGTCGTAGTTGTTGCTTCCGGAAAAATAGCTGGGATGATCCACATTGTACCGGTCTACCAACAGATAGGGGATGTTGTTTTGTTCGATGATTAGGTAGTTATCCTTGCTCTGGATCGGATCGAACGGATAAATCAAGAAGCCGTCGACTTTCCGGTCCAGCATTTTCTGAATGGATGATTGTTCAACGGCCAAATTTTCATTGCTCCATTCCACAATTAAGGAGTAATTGAATTCGGCTGCCACTTGCTGCGCGCCTTTGATGATTTTCATATACGATACATCGTAATTGTCCTCTGCCGATAAGATAAACGCGATCAAGTGACTCGAACGGTCCGCGGCTTGAGCTCCGTTTACAAAAGAGCCTTTTCTTTTGATTCGGGTGATTGCGCCTTCGTTTGCCAGCTCCGTCATCGCTTTTCGAATCGTTATTCCGCTTACATGAAATTGTTTCATCAGGTCTTCTTCATTCGGCAGTTTATCGCCGGGTCGAAGCTTGCCGACTTGAATCTGATGCAGCAGCGCTTGTTTAACCGTCATGTACTTCGGCTCGTTCACAATCATTCTCCTCTTTTTACAAACTGATGATAAGTTTGGCATGTTAAATGATTATATAAAAGTATACTTTATTAATATATTAAAATCAAGCCTGCAATCTATGATTACGTTATATATATATTATAGTAGAGAATTGCTTTATAATTGACTGAATTCATATGAATTGATAATATAAATATAGGTTTATTGATAAAATAAAGTATACTTTATTATTCGTGAGTAGTGAGTGCTATACTGATAGTCAATGCAAAAGCTGAAGGGAGGGATTATGTTGGAGTTTAGCTTTGCCGAATTCGCCAGGCTGATGGGGAGATTTGATCTGACCGAGAGAGAGAAGCCGAAATGCGCCTGGGTCAACAGCGCGGTTTTTCTTGCCTTCCGAGGTACGGCCGTCTCGATGACGGCTGAGGATTCCGATGGCCAGGATTACGTTGAAATTGTGGTGGACGGTGTCGCTCGTAATTGGATCAACTTGAAGAAGGGGGTTCATCAATACATAATCGAACAGGGACTGCCGGAGGGTGAACACACTTTAGAGATCCACAAGCGAACGGGGATCCTGACCGGAAGTATAGCATTTCATCAGTTTTCGCTGCCTGACGGCGGAAGCTTCCTTGCCCCGCCCGCGGCAAAACCACTCCGGCTTGAGTACTTTGGGGATTCCATCACGGATGGAGCAGGGATCGGCCATCCGCATGTGCTCGCTGAAGCTCCGCATCTTGACGACGGATACATGTCCTATGTCGGAATCAGCGCCAGAATGTTGAATGCGGAATATCATACGATGGCCATTTGCGGGATCGGCGTTTGGCAGGATGCGGTAGGGAACAAGCAAGGATTGCCGGAACATTTTTCTGGGACCCTCGGCAAAGGGACGGCGCCATGGGACTTTTCCCGGTATACTCCTGATGGAGTCGTCATTAATTTGGGCCAGAACGATTATTCTACGCCAATTGATGATGAGGCGTATATTGCCGCTTATATTGAATTCATCCAGGTTATCCTGGAAAAGTATAACGATCCCTACGTCTTTTGTTGTGTTGGAACCATGAATAACAACTATCTTGCCAGCGTGAATAAGGCGGTGTCCTATTTCAATCAAAGCGGAAACGGGAAGGTATTCGTGGTTGATTTAGGATTGATTCATCCCGAGGTGGAAGGATGGGGCGGCCGATATCATCCCGGCTATCAGACGCATTACCGAATGGGCTGGGAGCTTGCCTCTTTTATATCCGCCAAGACTGGTTGGGAATTGCTTAAGCGTCCGTCGATCGCCACGGAATGCGTGTTTTGAAATCGCTCGAAAAACAGGATTGTCACGAGGATGCTGCCGAATTGTTGTCCGATCAGATTTATGATCCCATGATAAGAAAACCCTTGATATTCAAGGGTTTTTAGCTTTTTTAGTGACCTTTTTGTACTGTCCACTCTGGTTTTGGGGACAAACTATCGCTTAAAGGCTTATATCCTATATTGTTAACCAGGAATGAATCCTTTACTAGGATTGACGTTCCCCTCGAGGACTAGAAATCGGGCATGTCATATTTGATTATCATGGCAAAAAATGATTTCGTCCATAGAAATAGATCAGATCTTGGTAAAAAATATCATTAATGGTGATTTACTTGTTGAGTAATTTAGGCGTAACATAAGAGGATACAAGAAGGGATGACTCTGGCCAGTGGTTATAAAGATGTATATTGTCTCTGATCAATGGACTATTTCAATGATGAAGTAGTATTTTTGTTTTAAAAAATGTAAGCGCTTAACAACTCTTATGCCAATTAGTCGGTTTATCAAAAAAATCAAAGAATTCCCTTACTGAAATGGAGGAGGTGATGTGAAAAAGTAATACGATTAAGGCTATCATTTTTTAAGTTTACAACGACAACGAATGTAAGCTGAGGCCATCTTATGGCTCAGCTTATTTCGTAATAAGCAACGTAGGCAGATGTGGCGATGGCAGGACTTTTTCTTTTATCGCATATTAAAAAAACATACATATGGAAGACATTTAGAGAATCAACAAAGCGTAATCAAACTGATTCTAATTCAAACCAAATAAAGGGATGGAGGGTTCCAATGAAGCGAATACCGATGATGATGCAATTGGCATTGATCCTGTTCTGCATCATGGCCATTCCGATGGCGATATTAACCTGGTATAGCAGCTCTCAAATTCTACGGAATTCAGAGCATGCCTTCGCGGAAACTTCACTTGCAGAATTAAATGCCAATCGCGAGCTTAACGAGAATGCCTTAAACAATTTGTCCCAGAATACGGTACGGCTTGGCGGCACCGACATCTTCGATCGAATTCGACCGTTCAAGTCCCTTGCCGAACTCAAAACGAATTACATGAATGTGAGCAAAGCGATGGCGGTTCTCAAAGAATTGTTGAATCTGAATCAAAGCGTCGATGGGGCGTATTCGTCTTTCTTTTATCTCGACGATGCGAATTACGTGATTTCGACGGATAAAGGCATTACGAGTTTGGACAAATACGAGTCCATCGACTGGCTGAACGAGGCGCTTATCGAGCAAAAAGGGATACGCGGCGTATGGTATCCGCGCAGGCTTGATTCGGGAGTGAACGTTCTATCGTTCGCGCTGCCTTTAAACCGGCTTTCAACCGCTACTCGCGGAACGATCGTTATCAATTTGAAGGAGGAGCAAATTGAGCAGTATTTGCAATCAACCAAGTCGGGTAAGCAAGGCTATCTGCTCATGAAGCCAAGCGGGGCCATCATCTCACATCATGACAAGAGTTTGTTGCTCAAGAGCGCCTATGGTGAGCCGTTTATTCGCGAAATTATCGAGGAAGAATTGCCAGAAGGGTACACGTTCCGCGAACTTAACGGAGAGCGGTTGCTGTACGCGTGGTCACGCTCGAAAGAATTCGATTGGACTAACGTGAGTATATACTCGGTCGACGAACTAATGAATAAACCGCATTCTATGCAGAGAGGGATCATTTTCCTTACGATTGTCATTATTTTTGCGGGATCCATACTGACCGTTTTTATGGCAACGTGGTTGTCCAAGCCAGCCAGGGAATTGGTCCGAACGATTCGCGGACGCGTCAATCCGGGGGTGCAGGATAAAAATGAGCTTGTATTCCTGGAGGCGGCATTCAGACGAATGCAAGAAGAGGAGGAAGGGCTTTATAAGCTTCTGAGCATCCGCGAGCAGGATGCCCAGAGCCACGCGATTCATGGTTTGTTGCGGGGGGAAGTGACGCCTCAGGCCGAAGAAATCTTCCCGGCCTCGCACTTTCTGGCTGCCGTCGTTTCTATCGATGGCTATCGAAATTATATCAGCCGGAACAATCCGGAAACTCGCAGCTACCATCGCTACCTGCTTCTCTCGAAATGTGATCATTTGTTCCCGAAAGAAGTTTATGTTCGCTGCGTCTATCATGGTGACGGTCACTTTGTAATTCTGATCAACTACAGACAGGAGGAAGATGGCAACCATAGAAAAGGCATTCATAACGCTCTGGATATGATTAGGAACACTGCGGCTGAATTGCTGGGACACTCCGTAACCATCGGGGTAAGTAGTCCGGCAGATTCGATAGGTATGGTCTCGGGATTGCTTGCAGAGGCATTGGAGACGATCAAACAGCGGATGATCGCCGGCAGCGGCGGTATAACGTACTGGAAGGAGGAGGAACCGCGGGAGAAAAAATATCTCTATCCCGCTAACAGCGAAAGACGAATACTCAACTTCCTTGGCAATGCCGATCTGGACAGCATCATCGAAGAACTGAGAATCATTCGCGACGAAATTCGCTCTGCCGAATACGTGTCCTACGATAACATCTTGTTCATCTATCATCAATTGGTCGGCGTGACCATTAAACATCTGAGAGAGAATAATGTCAGCACAGCGCGGATATTCTCGAGACGGGGCAACATTTACGCTGCCTTGGCTTCTTTTGATACGCTTGATGAGCTTGAAGAATATGTTATTGGATTTTACAGCGAGATCGTTCACTACCTTACGTGTTCGCCAGTCGCGTCCAACAAATACGCCGAGCGAATCATTCATTATTTGAACGAGCGCTATCGTGAAGAAATCGTTTTTGAAGAGATGGCTAAGGATATCGGAATCAGTTACTCCTATATGCGAAAGATTGTCTACGAACAAACGGGGAAAAGTATATCGGATTATCTTAATTCGCTGCGAATTGAGAAGGCAAAAGAATTGCTTCTGAACAGTAACCTGTCAATCGGGCAGATTGCTTCCGAGGTAGGCTGCATGAATGTTCGAAGCTTCAATCGCTTGTTTCGAAAATTTGAAGGGATGCCGCCGAGCAGCTATAAGATGCAGAGGTCCAGAACATCGTGAGGGCTCAACCAATCCGATTTCACAGGTATAAGTGAAGCGTTATATATCGCAACATTTGATGCGATTAGTCAATACTGATTCTTGCACTCTTTTGAATATCGAATCGGCTAAATATGGAATCAATCATGACGAAAATGTATCAATATTCGGCGTTTACTTGCGGACGAACGGGGCGATATGATAAGTCCGACCTCGAGGTCACCGAACTAGGAAACCGAGTCGGGGAGATCGTGAACGGAGGAGGTGAGATTTTGAAAGGTCTAGTCACTGCATCCAAAAATGAAACCGCTTCAACCTCCTTAACAGATAAGAAACTGGGGATTCTTTATTATCTTCGTCGGGATTGGCAACTCTACTTCCTGCTCCTCATTCCTCTCTCGTTTGTGTTGGTTTTTAAGTATGCGCCCATGAGCGGTCTCGTGCTTGCATTTAAGGATTTTAAGATTGCCAAGGGATTCTGGGGCAGCGAATGGGTCGGATTCGAAGTGTTTCAAGACATATTCGCAAAATCCGAATTCAGCCGCGCAATTCGCAACACGCTTCTGCTGAATGTGTCGGACCTCTTATTTAGCTTTACAATGCCGATTGTGCTCTCATTGTTACTTAATGAGGCCAAGAATGTTCTATTCAAGCGCGTAAATCAGACCCTGCTCTATTTGCCGCACTTTCTGTCCTGGGTCATTATCGGCGCAATTGCTTATCAATTATTGGGTGAAGGAACCGGCATGATCAATAATTTGATCGCGCATCTGGGTGGGACACGCATCCCGTTCCTTCAAGAAGACGTCAATTGGCTGATCAGTTATGTCTTCATTGGGGTATGGCAGAGCATGGGGTGGGGGACGATCATCTATCTGGCCGCAATAAGCGGCATTAACCCAGAGTTGTATGAAGCGGCGGTCGTGGATGGTGCAGGCCGGTGGCGGAAAATGTGGAACATAACCCTGCCCTCGATCCGAGTCACGATCGTGACATTGCTGATTTTGAATTTGGGCCACGTGATGGCAGGTTCCTTTGAGCGTGTTTTTGCCTTAGCGAATAAGGCAACCACGGAGTATACCACAACGATTCCCGTTTTGGTATATCGCTGGGGCATCGAAGGCGGGAACTTCAGCCGAGCAACCGCTCTCGGGTTGTTCCAGGCTGTCGTGGGGCTCGTCCTTATATTAATTGCTGATCGGGTTGCCAAGAAACTGGGCGAAGACGGTGTCATTTAGAAAGGAGGGAAGCGATGAAAACATCCGTTAGCAGCTATGCCGTTCGCCGCAGCAGGAAACTGGACATATGGGATATCCTGATCCGTCTCTTTCTTATTGCTGCCTCACTTGCTTGTTTGCTTCCATTCGTTCATGTCGTTGCAAAATCTTTAAGCGAAGACGCGTACGTCATTGCTAACAAGGTGTTTCTCTGGCCAGCGGGTTTCACTCTGGAGGCCTATGGCAAAGTTTTCGCTGATCAGAGTATCCTGAAGTCTCTTTATGTAAGCGTTGTTATTACGGTGCTGTTCACCATGATCGGCATGATCGTCACTATTTGTGCAGCATACCCGCTATCGCGAAAGCAGCTTAAGGGCCGTTCATTTTTTACCTTCATCTTTATGTTTACGATGTTTTTTGGCGGCGGCATTATTCCCGAGTATATGCTGATCAACAGCCTGGGGATGCTCGATACGATATGGTCCCTCATCTTGCCGTTGTCCTTTAGTGCGTTCAACCTGCTGATATTGAGGACTTCGATCTCCAGCAATATTCCGGTCAGCCTGGAAGAGTCGGCTCGGATGGATGGGGCGGGGCATTTCCGGATCCTGTTCAGCATCGTACTGCCGCTCTCAAAGCCGATTCTGGCGACATTGTCCCTTTTTTACGCGGTCGGTCGATGGAACGCTTATCAGGATGCCCTATTCTACATTAAGCATAATGTCGATCTGCGGCCGTTGCAGTTGAAATTGTATTACTTGGTTGTTCAGGCAAGCGAGAGCTTTCAACTTGAGATGACGCAAGTCTCGCTGAGCAATCCGGAAGTGCTCAAAGCAGCATGCGTTGTATTTGCGACGTTGCCGATCATTTGCGTCTATCCGTTCATTCAGAAGTATTTTGTCCAGGGAGTCATGCTTGGGGCTATCAAGGAATAGCGCTTAAAGATTCTTTTGCAGCGATAGGATGAGATTTAAAAAGGGGGATATACGATGAGCAAACGAAAAATCATGTCTATGTTTATGGCTTTACTATTCATTGCCGCTCTTATGGCAGGCTGTACGGGGAATAGTACCAATAGCTTGAAGGAGCCTTCTCCATCCGACGAGGGTACCAGCCCAAACCCAAACGCCGCAGGCAGCTATCCCGATTATTCGCAAGGCTTCCCGGAACGAGTTACCATGGAAATTCCCGTGTATGAACGTGCGTTCGAAGGCTGGAACGTAACCGATAACTACTACACGCGCTGGATTCAGAAGGAATTCGGCGACAAATACAATATCGAAGTGAAGTTCACCCCGATCGCCCGCACAAACGAAGTTACGACTTATCAGCAGCTGCTCGCAGCTGGCAAGGCGCCTGATATCATTTTTCATTATGACATGCCGCAGGCGCTTGCTTACTACGGAGAAGGTGTTATGCAGGAGCTGGACTGGAAAGAGATTGAACACTATGCGCCAACCTATTGGGGCAATATGAGCGAGACGATTCAGCAATATGGCGTCGTCGATGGAAAAAATACATTTTTCTTCGGTAAGCGTCCGGACTTAAATAACTATGGCAACTTTGTCAATATCATTCGTAAAGACTGGGTGGAGAAAGTGGGGATGAAGGTTGAGGACTTGACCTCGCTCGAGAAGTACAATGAAATGCTCATGAAATGGAAGGAAGCAGGAATCGGCGTTGCCGGGGCCGGTCTGACACGAAATGTGTTCAACTACAGCTATGGCTTCCGGGATTGGCCGACCGACCCGAAGGTCCACGCACTTTATGCAGATCTATCTGTTGCGGACTTTACGACCTCGGCAACCGAAGGATGGTTGCGTAACTTAAGTTATCAATATCATAATGGGCTTATTGACAAAGAGTTCTATCTTCGCGACGATGATAATAAGCTTAAGGCCGAGTTTGTTGCGGGCAATACAGGCACGTACGGACTGTACATTACCAATAACACCGACGTGTTTGAAGCAACACTGAAGAACAATCCAGGAGCTGAATTTGCTGTCATTCCTCCAGGGACTGGCGTGCCGGAGGGCAATATGCCGCAAGGCCGCGCCGACTGGACGTTTGGCTTGATCATGGGAATCAACCATGCATCAACGGCGGAGGAGCGCGCAGCCGTATGGATGTACCTCGACTGGATGAGCCAACCGGAGAACCTGATGTTCCTGCAGAACGGAGTAGAAGGGGAAAACTATACGCTTGATTCCGATGGTCTGCCGGTAAAAGACCCGGATTTCAAGGGCGAATCCGTACTCTCCCAGAACAATAACAAGGACTATTGGGCACTTATAACGGAAGCGCCTACATTTGAGACACCTGATCTCACGCTGAAAGCCAACAAAAACAACTGGACGCCTGCCGGTTACGAGCAAATTGTCGAAGACATGATAAAATATCGGCAAGAAATAAAACCGTACCAGATCCAGGACCCGCTGTTCACCGTAGTTCTTGAGAAAGTAAACGAGTATAAGGCAGATTTAAACAACCTCTTCCAGGAGCTGTATCTGGACATTGTCCTTGCGCCGGAAGACCAGTTTGATGCGAAGTACGAAGCGGCCAAGCAGAAATTCCTCGATGCGGGCTATCAAGAGATCTTGGACGAGAAGCAAAAAGCGATCGACGCCGGCCAATTCCGGTAATCGGGATCATGTAAAGGAAAACTTC
Organism: Paenibacillus sp. Y412MC10; assembly: GCF_000024685.1. Taxonomy (NCBI): domain Bacteria; kingdom Bacillati; phylum Bacillota; class Bacilli; order Caryophanales; family Paenibacillaceae; genus Paenibacillus; species Paenibacillus sp. Y412MC10. The sequence continues at coordinate 5,494,413 of NC_013406.1, read as the reverse complement.
GGAGCTCCTGCCGCAAGCGGGAGCTCTTGCTGAGAAGGAGGGCAATATGAACCTGAAATTGGAACTCACATCGGAAGATCTAAAGCAAACCGCGGAGCGCGTTGCAGACTATACGTTCGGCATGGATTTGACATGGGACTGGCCGGGCGGCGTTGCATTCTATGGCGTCAGCCGACTGCTCGATGTGACGGGTGAGCATGTTTACCTGAAACGGATGATCGATTGGGTTGAGGAATACCTGGAAGCGGGCCTTCCGGAGGGATGGACCGTGAACACCTGCGCGATGGGGCATATGCTGCTCACCCTGTACGAAGAGACGAAGGATCAAAAATATCTGGACATTATTTTAAGCAAGATCGATTACCTGGAACATCACGCACTGCGGTTCGGAGACCGGGTCCTTCAGCATACGGTGTCGGCTAACAATGACTTTCCCGAGCAGTGCTGGGCGGATACCCTGTTCATGGCGGCATACTTGGAGCTTCGGGTCGGCGTGCTGCTTGAGAAGAAGGCACTTATTGACGACGCGCTCCATCAATTCGAACGGCATATTCATTACCTGCAGGATGAGGATTCCGGTCTGTGGTACCACGGATACAACCATGTCAAACAAGACCATATGTCCGGCATCCATTGGGCGCGCGCCAACGCATGGGCGGCCTATACGATGTCCCGGGCGGCCCGAGGGCTGCCAGAAGGTTATCTCTATCCTCCCATGATGCATATATGGAGCTCATTACGCGACCAGCTGGCGGCGATCAAACGGCTGCAGCATGAGGACGGCTTGTGGGGGACAGTACTCGATTATCCGGAGGCCTACGGCGAAGTATCCGCGACAGCGGGGATCGCCGCGGCGATGGTAATGCAGGGCAATCCGCTGCATGCGAAATATGTGCGAAAAGCCTTGGATGGCGTTCTTGCCAATATTGCGGATAACGGAAGGGTTCTGAACGTATCCGGGGGTACGGCTGTCATGAACGATATCGAAGGATATCTCGGCATCGACCGAAAGTGGGCGCAAGGATGGGGGCAAGGACTGACACTTGCGTTCCTGGCGGCCGTCATTGAAGCACTAGAATCGCAAGCATAGCGGCGGAGCGATTAGATCGTATAAACTGGCCGGGGGCAGCAAAAACGTCACTTTTGGGATGATTCCTGTAGTAAACAGGAGTCATCCTTTTTATTTCCAGAGGTATCTATACTGGCTTTAAGTCAGCGAACGCCTGCATCACCTATAAAGACGAATCCAAGTTTAACCTTTATACTATAATCATTCCTGAGCTATGATAACGGAAATATTCTTTTTTTGCGAAACCGCTTACTTCTATAGGGGAGGCCTGACGATGAATATCAAGCCAAGGTACCGAGGCCTTAGGCAATTAACGTGGCAGTCGATCCGGGTCAGGATGATTGGAGGACTACTGCTGGTCGTCATGCCATTGATCGGATTTCTGTTGTATTCCAACATATACGCTATCGATGTAGTCCGTAATCAGGTAGCAAGTTCCAACAAGGATTTGCTGGTGCTCTACAGGGATCAAATTGATGCAAAACTGAAAGAGGCCGATGATTATCTCATTGAATTAATGATTGGAACGGATCTGAATGAATTGGATTATGCCTTGAATCCGGAAGAACGATTTTTCGCGTCTCAGCGCATTGCTGCCAATCTCTCCAGCTCGATTTCACGATATAGCGTCCTGGACGGTCTGTACGTGTACGAGCCTTCCAGCGACAACTATTATTATTCGTTCCAGAGCCGTTCGACGTACGAGGACCGGCAGTATATTAGGTCGCATGTATACGAGACTTTCAAGGCCGGTGCATCCCCTTTGGAATTAAATCGTAAGAAATGGTACGTCCAGAATTACAACGGCCAAACCTACCTTATCCGTCTATTGAAGATGAAAAATGGTACGACAGTAGGTGCTTGGTTGAATGCTCGCTCCTTTCAAACCCCGCTTGAGCTGCTAAGCGTTGGGAATAAAGGAGCCGCCCTCCTAATCGATGACCGAGGAAAAGCGATGGTCAACCAAACCTTTATCGACGATAGCGGTGTGGAGGTGCAGCTCAATCCGCAGTCCTATTATTTAACGGGAACCTCCAGCCGTTATTTGACGGTCGGGGAACACTCGCGGTTGGGCGAGTTCAGCTTGTATGCTTTTATTCCGGAAGAGACGATATTGCAGCACCTGCCCATCTTAAAAACCATTTCTACCCTATTGCCTTTCGGGTCCGTGGTTATTCTGATCATCGGATTGATTTTGCTTCGAAAGTGGCTGCTGGTTCCCATAAACCGACTGCTCAGAGCGATGAATCGGATCGAGCAAGGCCATGTCGACACGCAAATCCGGGAGTATCCAACCTCCATCGAGTTTCGAGTCATGAACGATACGTTCAATAGCATGGTCGGACAAATCAAAAGCCTCCGGATCAACATTTATGAAGAGCAACTGAACAAGCAAAAAGCGGAGCTTCAGCATTTGCAATTGCAGATCAAACCGCATTTTTACATCAATGCCTTGAATATGATACATACGTTGGCCCGCAGAAACGATGTGAGGCGGATTGAGGACATGTCGCTTTATATGGTCCGTTATTTTCGCTACATGTTTCAAAGCAATTTGACGTTCGTTTCGTTAAAGGATGAAATCCAGCATATTCGCAATTATCTGAACATTCAGGAGCTGAGGTTTCCGGGTCAAATTATCCATGAAATTGAGGTGCCGGATTTTCTTCTGCGGACTCCTGTTCCCCCACTGGTTATGCAGACGCTCGTGGAGAATGCGATGAAGCACGCCATATCGCTCGATGAGCCGGTTCGGGTCCAAGTCCGGGTGGAAATGGATGAGTCTCCGGAACGAGGACTCATCATTCAAATTCAAGATACAGGTCCCGGTTTTAAAGAGGGAATGATTGAAAAAATCGCTGCCGATGAACGGATCATCGACGAGGAGGGAGAGCATATCGGCTTCTGGAACTTGAAGCAAAGGCTGCGCCTTCTCTACGGGAATCGGGCAAAGGTGGAGCTGCAAAACGTTCAACCGCACGGAGCCATGGTTGAACTGAAGCTTCCCTTCTCGCCGGATGGGGGCACCACAGTATAGAAAGGGGCATTCCAAGATGCTGAACATGATGATCGTTGATGATGAGAAGCTGTTAACCGACTCGCTAAAGTCGGATGTGGATTGGCAGAGCTTAGGGATCGAAGCCGTTTTTACCGCTTATAATGCCCGCCAAGCCAAGGAAGTGTTTGAACAGGAACGGGTTGATCTTATTTTATGCGATATCGAGATGCCTCAAGAAAGCGGGCTGGAGCTGCTTGCATGGGCCAGGAATAACTACCCGCAAACGGAGACCGTGTTTATGACATGCCATGCCGAGTTCAAACTGGCGCAGCGAGCGCTCAAGCTGGGCAGCTTCGATTATTTGCTCAAACCGATTCCGGGCGATGAGCTCCAGCAAGTGATCGGCAAAGTCGTGGAAAAAATCATGAGAGATCAAGAGGTGCAGCAATATAGCCGGATCGGCCAGTTCTGGGCGCGTCATCAACCGCTGCTAGCGGAACGGTTATGGCTTGACGTCATCAACCATACGATCCCTTCGCATCCGGAACACATTCAAAGGGCGGCGGAAGAGCGAAATATTCCCTTCGACCGGCGTATGAGACTTCTTCCGATCCTGATCTCCGTGCAGCGCTATCACAAAACGTTTTCTCCACGCGACGAGAAGATCATCGAATACGCGTTGTTGAACAGCGGCGAAGAAATACTTCATGTCCACGGAAACGGGCTGCTGTTCGGATTAACTGAAGGCACTCTTCTCGCGCTAATTCCTTTTGAGCGGGAAGCGGAATCATATAAAGAGACGCTGCGGAATCGCAGCGAGGAATTCATAGCATCGTGCACGGCATGGTTTTATTGCGACGTGTCGATCTATATTGGGAATGCGGTGTACGGCCATGAAGTGAGCGAAATGGTCGGCCAGCTGGTGCGATGGGACAAAGGCAATGTGACGTTTACGAATAAGGTCTTCGTTTGGGGAAGCAAACAGCGTATCCATGACACCATTAAGATCCCGGACATGAATGCGTGGTCGATCATGCTGAAAGAGGGACAAGGTGTTCAGGTCGTCATCGAGGCCGAGGTTGTTTTGAAAAGCTGGATCGGGACCGAAGGGCCCGGAGCAGAAACGCTTCACCGCTTTCATCACAACTTTCTCCAGATGGTATTTTACGTATTGAAGCTTAAGGGAATCGAGGCTCATCTCCTCTTCGAAAACGAAGCCTCCGAACGATTATACCAACGGGCCGTCCGTTCGGTGTCGGACATGATCCTCTGGGTGAGGCACACCGTCAACACAGCGATGGAATCGATGGGGACGCTGCAGCGAACGGACTCCATCATCGATAAAGTGGAGCAGTTTATTCAGGAACGGATCGAATCGGAAGAGCTTTCACGAGAAACGGTGGCGAACCATGTTTATCTCAATCCCGATTATCTGGATCGTTTGTTCAAGAAAGAGGCCGGGGCATCCGTCACCGAATACATCATGAGGAAGCGTCTGGATCTGGCAAAAGATTTGCTCCTGAAAACCAATTTGCCTATCGGCGCCATCGCTTCGCAAACCGGCTATTCGAATTTCGCCCACTTCTCTAGGAGATTCAAAAAGCAGTTCGGCATGAGCCCTGCCGATTACCGAAAACAAGCTGCCAACGGCTCGATCAAGGAAAAGTCGATTTGATGCAAATTCCATGTCGAAATCGGAGTAGTTGTTGGACATGGTGGCCCGTACAATGAAAACAGGCTCGGAATGATCCGAATCCATAAAAAACAGTACGGGGGATGGATATGAAGAATAAGTGGGGATGGTTTAGTCTGTTGCTGGCTTTGATGGTCATGATATCGGCCTGCGGGGGGAATGATTCGAAAGGAAATTCCGCAGCAGGCTCAAAAGATGACGGCGCGACTTCCTCTGGTGCATCCGATGCTCCTTATGAAGTGGTTTATGCATACCCGACCTTTGACAGCGTACCGGCCGACATCCAGCTCGTTCAGGATGAAATCAACAAGATTGCCAAAGAAAAAATCAATGTGACAGTAAAGCTGCTGCCCATCAGCAACAGCGCATTCGCCAATCAAGTGAATTTGATGATGTCGAGCGGAGAAAAGCTGGATATGATTGCGATGCTCGGAAACTACAGTACTCAAGTGGCCAAGGGCGTACTTTATCCGATCGGAAATATCATGGAGAAAAACGCCCAGGGAATTATCGACGTCCTTGGCACCGACTATTACAATGCAACCAAAGTGGGGGGCGTAAGTTACGGTGTGCCAAGCATAAGGGACTTAGCGCAGGATTATGGTTTTGTCATGCGAAAGGATTTGGTGGATAAACATAACATCGATCTTGGTCAAGTCCAGACTTTCGATGACTTCGAGAACATTTTCAAGATCATTAAAGAGAACGAACCGGGCATGGCCGGAGCGGCCAACTTGTCGAATGGTTCGATTATGAGCACCTATGCCATACATGACCCGCTCGGCAATAATCTGGGGGTCTTGCTGAACAACGGTCTTGACGATTTGAAAGTCGTTAACTTGTTCGCTTCAGAAGAATATGAGCACATTCTGCGGAAGCTTCGGGAGTGGTATCTCGCGGGATATTTAATGAAAGATGCCGCGACCAGCCCTGAGTCTACAAACGTGCTGGTCAGTAATGGAAAGGCTGCTGGATGGATGTCCGCGATGAAGCCGGGATTTGAAGTCCAGGAAAGCCGGAACGTCGGTATGGAAATGACCGCCGTTCGTACCTTGCAGCCTGTCGCCAAGACGGATACGGTCACGAACGTTGCCGTCGGTGTCACCTCCAATTCGGAAAACCCTGAGAAAGCACTGCAGTTCATGAATCTGCTATATACCGATAAAGAGATTGTCAATTTAATGGTTTGGGGCATCGAGGGCAAGCATTACGTCAAAGTCGAAGGACAAGACGATATGATCCGATATCCTGACGGTGTCACAAGCGATAACGTTGGGTACAAAAATTATGGCTGGATGCACGGAAATCAGTTTCTTACCTATGTGTTCGAGGGAGACGACCCTGGCATTTATGAGCAGATGGACGAGTTTAATAAGTCGGCGGCCAAATCGAAAGCACTCGGATTTTCATTCGATTCCGAACCCGTAAAGAATGAAGTAGCCGCCTGCAATAGCGTGCTTGAGCAATACCGGAGAGCATTGGAGAGCGGAATCCTGGATGTGGAGAAGGCACTGCCTGAATTCCTCAATAAGCTTGAAAATGCCGGTATCGAAAAAATTATCGAGGAAAAACAAAAACAGCTTGACGAGTGGGCTAGCGAAAACGGAGTACAATAAGCGACGGTGCGATCCGATCGGCAGTCGATGCCGATCGGATTGTCACTTTCATGCGGTAATTTATTAAAGAAGGGTTGTGCACCTATGACCAGACGGAGCGGGCTGAAACGGTTCAGGAAATACACGCCTCTATATCTCCTTATGCTCCCGGGAATCGCTTATCTCATCATCAACAATTATGCTCCTATGTTCGGCATGTTTATTGCTTTTAAAAATATAAATTTCTCGGCTGGAATTTTTGAAAGCGACTGGATCGGCTTTAAAAACTTCGAATATTTATTCAAAACGACAGACGCCTTTATCATCACGCGGAATACGATTTTATATAATGCCGCCTTCATCGTGATTGGCACCGTGCTTTCCATTGCCGTCGCCATCTTGCTGAACGAGATCAGAGTCAAGGTGATGTCGCGTTTCTACCAGAGCGTCATTGTGCTGCCGCATCTTATTTCTTTTGTTGTGGTCGGCTACTTGGTATATGCAGCTCTTAGTTTAGAAACGGGTTTCATGAATAAGACCATACTTCCCCTATTCGGAATCGAGAGCATTTCGTGGTATACCGAGCCGAAATATTGGCCGGTGATCTTGACGGTGGTCCAGCTTTGGAAGAGCGTCGGTTTCTCCTGTATTATCTTCCTGGCTTCCATTATCAGCATCGATCCCGAGTATTATGAGGCGGCAAGATTGGACGGGGCCTCGAAATGGAGGCAAATTCAGTCGATTACGATTCCGTTGATTACGCCGGTGATTGTTATGCTTACGCTTCTGAGCATCGGCCGGATGTTCTATTCCGATTTTGGATTATTTTATCAGGTGCCGATGAATTCAGGCATGCTCAACGATACAACGAACGTGATCGATACGTACGTGTACCGAAGTTTGATGATCATGGGGGATATCGGCATGGCTTCGGCAGCGGGCGTCTACCAGTCCATTGTCGGGTTCGTACTTGTTCTGAGTGCCAACTATATCGTGCGTAAATTCAATAGGGAGAACGCGTTGTTCTAGACCGAGAATAGAGGTGCAATACAATATGGCTTATGAAAGCAAATTGTTACAGTGGTCCGCCCATGTGATCCTAGGATTGTTTGCGGCGGCATGTTTGATCCCATTTGCTTTGCTGATCGTATCTTCGCTGAGCAGCGAAGCAAGCATTATCCAGAACGGCTACTCCTTTTTTCCAACGGAGTTAAGTTTGGATGCCTACCATTATTTGTGGACGCATGTCGTGGAGCTTGGAAGGGCCTATGGAATCACGGTTCTCATCACCGTCGTCGGTACGGCAGTCAGTTTGGCGATCAGTTCCATGCTGGCTTATCCGTTGTCCCGCCACGACATGCCTTTAAAGAACTTTTGGACTTTTTTCGTATTCTTTACGATGTTGTTCAACGGCGGGCTGGTTCCAACTTATATGGTCTATACGCAGCTCTTCGACATCAAGAACACGCTGTTCGGGCTGCTCATACCGGGGCTGCTCATGAACGGTTTTAACGTTCTTCTGGTACGGACCTTCTTCATGACTTCCATTCCTTCAGCCTTGCTCGAAGCGGCCAGCATCGACGGGACAAGTGAAATTAAAACATTTTACCGGATCGTTCTTCCGCTGTCGCTTCCTATCATGGCAACCATCGGGTTGTTTCAAGCCATCGCATATTGGAACGACTGGTTCAATGGACTGATCTATTTAACGGACACGAGATTGTTTGGCATCCAAACGATTCTGAATAAAATGATGACGGATATCCAGTTTCTGACGAGCAACAGCAACCTTGCCAGCACGGGCGCAGGGCAAGCCATCATGGAATTGCCAAGCACGACCGTACGTATGGCAATTGCTGCTATAGGGGTATTGCCGATTCTGATCGCATATCCGTTCTTTCAGAAGTACTTCGTTAAAGGGATTACGATCGGAGCAGTGAAGTAAACCATGGAGAAGGTTCAATGAAACAAATAAGGAGAATCCATTGTGGAAATGACATACCAAAATCCTGTGATTAGCGGCTTTCATCCCGATCCCAGTGTCTGCAGGGTCGGCGGCGATTATTATCTTGTAACGAGTTCCTTTGGATATTATCCGGGAGTTCCTCTTTTTCACAGCAATGATCTTGTGCATTGGACACAGATCGGCCATTGCTTGACTCGGAAGGAGCAATTGGATCTTCGAAATGCAGGCACCTCGACGGGGATATATGCTCCAACCATCCGTTTTCATCAAGGCATGTTCTACATGACCACAACCAATGTATCGGGGGGAGGGAATTTTTATGTATCCTCTGAGGATCCTAGCGGGGTTTGGTCCGATCCGGTATTCGTTGACCATCCAGGGATTGACCCCGATTTGTTTTTTGACGAGGATGGAACGGTTTATTATACAACATCGTGGAACCAGGGGATCTATCAAAGCCGGATTGATATAGAAACTGGACAGAAGCTCTCCGAGGTCCGTTTATTATGGAACGGAACGGGCGGGCAATATCCGGAGGCCCCGCATCTGTATCGGGTTGGAGCGTGGTATTACCTGCTTATTTCCGAAGGAGGAACCGAATACGGACACATGGTGACCGTGGCCAGAAGCAAGCGGCCGGAGGGTCCGTTTGAGAGCTGTCCGCACAATCCGATCCTGACTCATCGGAGTCTGTTAAAGCCGATTCAAGCTACAGGCCATGCGGATCTGGTTCAAGCCCCCGACGGCAGCTGGTGGGCGGTCTTCCTCGGCATTCGGCCCGTCGGTTATCCTCAGCGTCATCATCTTGGCAGAGAAACGTTTCTCGCCCCTGTATCCTGGACAGGGGACGGATGGCCTGTTATTGGAGAGAACGGCGTCGTTCATGAGACGATGCCATCAGGGAACCTTCGATTACAACGCGTGACGAGCCCCCCTGTAAGAGATGATTTTGTAGACTCGGAGCTCGCGCCATATTGGAATTTCCTTCGATCACCGCATCCGGACCATGGGTCCCTGACCGAGAAGGAGAGCTGCCTGACATTGAACGGTTCAGCGGCAACGTTGAATGACGGTGCTGCTGCCTTCCTCGGAAGAAGGCAGCAGCATTTTAACATGAAGGCTTCAGTGCATTTGACTTTCGCGCCGCAGCAGGACGGCGAGGAAGCTGGATTAACCGTGTTTATGAACGAGCGGTTCCACTACGAGTTGGCTGTGATCCGAATCGATGGTCGCCGAAAGATGATCTTCCGCAGAAGGATCGGAAGCTTGTGGAAAGTCGAAAGCGAGGCCCCTTGGTCTTCGGATTCGGTTGTGCTCACCATTCAAGCCGACAAAGAGAAGTATGCGTTCGGATTTGCCGGCGGTGGCCAGGAGCCTTGTTGGTTCGGTGAAGGCGAATGTGCTATGTTGGCTACGGAGGTAGCCGGCGGGTTTACGGGCGTGCTCATCGCCATGTATGCCACAGGCAACGGCGTTCGATCCGTCTCGCCGGCACACTTTGATTGGTTTGATTACCAAGCTCTCGAGGATGTGGTGTTATAAGAAACCATATTTAAGGGAGTACAGAGATCATATTTCTGAACAGACCTAATGGCATCATAGGAGATCTCGGCATCGACCGAAAGTGGGCACAAGTATGGGGGAGAGGGACACGTTCTCGCGTTTCTCGCAGCCGTTACGAAAGCACAGGAATCGCAAGCTTAGTCTTGCTAAACGGGTGGTTGCTGTATAAGCGCTGCCCGTTTTCACTTTTCGGGTGATGACCATTCGTAATTATCATGGCTTAGAGCTAAACGTTTTCTAAAACCACGGCAATTGTTCAGATAATGAATCAGAAATCGTTGTAACGATCAATTTTTGCGGTTTACGGATCGATTGCATGACTGATATAAAGGAAGTTAAAGGACATACTCGCCGGGAGCGTGTATGGCATCCGGATGGTTGATGGGATAAATCGGAAGCATTGCCAATATGAATCAGGCGGAGGATTATTTACATGAACCATCGAGAGCTTACGAATTCATTATACGGTTATTTGTTCGTTCATTTTATCGGTGATCATGAGGACGGCGAGCAAATCTATTTCGCCCTGAGCGAGGACGGCATGCATTGGCAGGATCTGAATCAGAAGCAGCCGGTCTTGCGATCAACCGTCGGAGAGCGCGGGGCACGCGATCCCTATTTGCTTCGAAGCGGGGACGGCAGCTGCTTTTATTTGCTTGCAACCGACCTTAGCATTTACCATCACGGCGGCTGGGAGCATGCTCAGGCGACGGTTACCGGCAGCCGGTTAATGGAGAGGAAGAATGGGGGCTGTTGGTTGACCAGTACTCAACCGGTAGGGGATATATGCCCATCCTGACAACCGACATCGGCGATCCGACGGGAGCATGCTGGAGGGAACCAGAACCGAGAGAATACGACTTCGGCAGCCTTAAAAAACGTCACGGCTCCATCCTGCCAATTACCCAAACCGAATATGAAGCGCTAAAAGGGTTCTATCGCAACGAATCGATGTGAATTTCTTTTTGGTTCGTTCATGTTCCGTTCATATGGATGTCACTGGCAGTTCATCTTCCTTGATTAAACTTAGGTACCGGCAGAGGCCGCGCGGAATGCGCGGCCATTTTTAGCGTAGGCTAGAATGCAAAATAGACGCACAATTGCCGCGCCATTTGAACCATTTCCCATAATCCTTGTATTTATAATAGTATATAGTTATTACACAATAGGGGATGGAAATGAAGGAAAGAGGGAACCGATGCCTACTATACTGGTTGCTGACGACGATGCGAACATTCGCGAGCTCGTCTGTTTATTTTTACGCAATGACGGATTCACCACGGTCGAGGCGGCTGACGGCAAGGAAGCGCTCAGCGTCTATGGCTCGACGCCCGTCGATCTTGTCGTCCTAGATATTATGATGCCGATGATGGATGGCTGGACGTTATGCAAGGAGCTTCGAAGAGCCAATCCGGATTTGCCGCTGCTTATGCTGACGGCGAGAGGCGAAACCTGGGAAAAAGTAAAGGGTTTCGAGCTGGGGACGGATGATTATTTAACGAAACCATTCGATCCGTTGGAGTTGACGGTCCGCGTTAAGGCATTGCTGAAACGATATCGGATCGGCTCCACGCAGACGATCCAGTTCGGCAACGTCATTCTCGACAGGCAGACCTATAAGGTGAGCAGCGGGCCGGAGACGCTCACGCTGCCGCTCAAAGAGTTCGAATTGCTGTACAAGCTGGCTGGAACACCCGGACAAGTCTATACACGCGAGCAGCTGATCGATCAGATTTGGGGAATCGACTACGCAGGAGATGATCGAACGGTGGATGTACATATTAAACGTCTTCGCGAAAGGTTCGCAACGACGCCGGATTTCCGGATCGAAACGGTGCGCGGGCTGGGGTACCGGCTTGAGGTCTATGAATGATCAGATCCTTATATATTCGAGTAGTCCTGACGTTTCTAGTGTCCGTCATCGGGGGCACGATCCTTTCGTTTTTTATGTCTACTTGGATGTTCAAGGAACAATTGAACGAGAACGCGCAAATCACCTTACGCAACTTCGGTCAAGACGTCGTCCGGATATACAAGACACTTCCGTTACGCGAAGCCGACTTGTTCGTTAGTGAAATGAAGCAGCTCGATTCCTATTATGTCCGCATCTACGAAGCGACGGGCCAGTTCCAGGCTTACGGCAAGCTTAACGGACACAAACCTGCTGAAGTAACGATGGATAAACTACAGCAAGTAATCGAAGGAGGCGTTGTTCAAGACACGCAGAAAGGCATTGCTACGGTTCTTTTAGGGCTGCCGTTGAAAACGGAAACGGGAACGAAAGCGATGTTCCTGGAAATGCTCGCCCCTCCTTCTACCTCTTTTGTCGTCAAATGGGGATCGATCTTTGCTACCAGTTCGTTGATTACAGGGAGTTTATTGATCCTGATTGCCTCCATCTACTTGGTAAGGCCGATCAAAAAGCTGACAAAAGCGACCCGACGCATTGCAGCCGGAGATTTCAGCGTCAAGCTGAATATTAAGCAAACAAGCGAGCTGGGTACGCTGGCTCGCAGCTTTGAAGACATGATGCACGAGCTCCAGCAGTTGGAGCAGCTGCGCAGGGAATTCGTAACGAACGTGTCGCACGAGGTGCAATCGCCGCTCACCTCGATTTCCGGGTATGCTCAAGCGCTGAAGCAGGTAAATCTTTCGGATGACGAGCGAAGACGTTATCTGGATATTATCATCGCTGAGGCGAAGCGGATGTCCAAAATGAGCGACAGCCTGCTCAAGCTGAGTTTGCTTGAATCCCAGTCACAGCAGCCGGGGCTCAGCACGCTCAGCCTGGATGAACAGATCAGACGGGTCATCGTGGCGCTCCAGCCGCAATGGGCTGCCCGCAGCATTCAGTTTGAGCTTGATTTGCTGCCCGTTAAAGTTACGGCCGATCATGATCAATTAAACCAGGTATGGACGAACATCATTGGCAACAGCATCAAATTCTCAAAGGATGGCGGCGTGATTAACGTCAGCATCAAACAAGACATGAATAACGTGACCGTCCGAATATCCGATACGGGCATCGGTATTTCCCTTGAGGATCAGAAGCGCATATTCGAACGTTTCTTTAAAACCGACCGTTCCCGCAGTCGTAAATATGAGGGCAGCGGCATGGGACTCGCCATTGTTAAGCAGATCGTATCGCTTCATCAAGGCGATATCCGAGTGGAAAGCGAACCTGGTCAAGGAGCGACCTTCATCGTCACCTTGCCAATCATGACGCCGGCGAATTAGTTATCGATCCGCAAACACCGATGATGACCGGTTCGTGAAAACTGACCGTGCCGAATGAAAGGATGCGATTTTTGCCAAGACACGATGAACCGGGCAGTCGCAAAGTTGAACCATATCTTATACAGGCCATGGGGCCTGTCTTTTTTTTGCCCATTTCACTAGAGTACATTTTTGCACAAATCGGGTTCCATGAATTGAACTGTCCTTGAACAATTGCCTATAGGTATAATCAAATTGCAAAAAGCACGAAACTAACGGCAAAGGAGTTGATGCCGTATTCTGGATGAACGCAGTACCAAGATGTTGACGCTGCTCCATGAGGCAGCCGATTATGTATCGCTGGAAGAACTGATGCAGAAGCTCGGCATCTCCAGACGAACCGTTTACTATGATATGGAAAAAATAAACGACTGGTTGAAAGCGGTTCAACTTCCATCGGTCCAATATGTCAGGACAGCAGGCTACTATTTGCCTGAAGAAAGCCGGGCGGGGCTTCCGCAGTTGAATGAAAAGCCCCATGCACAGCAGTATTATTTGTCTCCGCGCGAAAGGCTGGCCTGGATGTCGCTTTACCTGCTGTCGGCGGAGAGTCCGCTCTTCGTTCACCATCTGACCGAACTTCTGCAGGTTAGCCGCGGCACCGTGCTCAAGGATTTGAACATGGTCCGCTCGGAGATGAAGTCCGTAAAACTCAAGGTAACCTACGACCGTAAGCGGGGCTACGGCGTACAAGGGGAGGAGCGGGACAAGCGGAAGACGCTGAGCCATTACTTCGGGCAGATTTTCGGTCATGCGGGCTGGGAACAGGCATTCAACTTGAACCCGGAATCGGGAGTTCCCGATCTTGCCCCACTCCTGTTTCCGCCTATGGAAGAGGGAGGTTTGGAGCAAGTCTATCGCCTGATCTCGGATAGCGAGATCACGCTGGGCGTAGATTTGACGGATGAGATGCTGTTTCATCTGACCGCCCGCTTTCTGTTGTATGTAAGACGGATTCAAACCGCTCAATGGGTCTCGATCGACGATGATGAACGAAGCGTTCTGCGGAGGACGCCAGAGTATGAAGCTGCCGCGCGTATTGCGGAAGGCCTCGGGCAAATGTTCGGCGTTTCCGTTCCGGATGATGAGGTCTGCTATTTCGCGATGCATCTGCTGGGGGCGAGAGTCAACCGGATGGAACAGATGACGGGGTCCGAAGAAGTGCTGAAGCAGCTTCGGAACGTGACGACGGAGATGACCGACCATTTTCAACGTTATGCCTGCGTATTTCTGCCGAACCGGGAAGCCATGGAGGAGAATCTGCTGGTCCACTTGAAACCGGCTTATTACCGGATCTTGTATGGTCTCAGCCTGGAAAATCCGCTGCTCGAAAATATCCGTTCCAAGTACGGAGAAGTATTCGAGCTTACCCGCCGTTCCGCCGCACCGTTCGAGCAGTTGGTTGGACGTAAACTTGACGATCACGAGATCGGATACCTCGCCATGCACTTCGGCGGTTGGCTGCGCAGAGAGAATACGAAGCCGGCCGTAAGGCGGCAGGCCGCCATCGTCTGCGTGAACGGCATTTCCGCATCGCGGATGCTGAAATCGCAGCTGGAGAACCTGTTCTCGGCAGTGGACATCACAGCCGTATTGTCGCTCCGCGATTATGAGTCGTTTCGCGAAGAAGATGTCGATTTTATATTCTCGACGGTACCGCTCCCGGACAGCAAAGTGCCCGTTCTCCTGGTGAATCCGATTCTGAGCGATAAGGATAAAGAGCATTTGCTTAACCAGATCAACATGGTTTCCGGACGCAAATCAAGAACCCAGGCCAACACGGTTCAAGCGCTGCTGGACATCGTCCATAAATACGCGGCGGTAAGGGATGAAGCCGGACTTGCGGAGGAGCTTAACCGCTACATGTCCTTAGGGAAAACTTGGCTCAGCGAGGCTCGCAAGCCATCTCTGACGGATCTGCTCACCGAGCAAATGATTCGGATGAACAGAGAAGCGGCAGATTGGCGGAGCGCCATACGCGAAGCCTCCGAACCGCTGCTGAAGGATGGACGCATCGAAGAGGCTTACATTGATGCGATGATCTCCAAAGTGGAAGCGCTCGGCCCTTACATTGTCGTAGCACCTGGCATCGCCATCGCGCACGGCAAGCCGCAGGATGGAGTCCGGCGGCTTGGGATCAGTCTGCTCCGGCTGGAGCAGCCCGTCGCCTTCTCGGAGGAAGCGCGCCACCAGGTGCAGATCATTCTGGTCCTGGCGGCGATTGACGGCGAATCCCACCTGAAAGCACTGTCGGAGCTGACGCTCCTGCTGAGAGATAAGGAAAACCTGATCCGACTGAAAGAGGCCAGGACGAAAGAACAGATCCTTCAACAATTACTAACCGGTCCTTAGCACCGAACAGAATACCGGATTTGGGAGAGATGAGAATGAAATTTTTGGAACCGTCACTAATTGCCTTGGATGTTGAGGCCGAGACGGCGGAAGAAGCGATCCGTTTGGCAGGGGCGCTGCTGGCGAATGCCGGAGCGGCGGAAGAACGTTATGCCGATGCCATGGTGGAATCGTATCGTGACAAAGGGCCGTATTTTGTTCTTGCGCCGCACATCGCCCTACCGCATGCCCGTGCGGAGGACGGAGTGAGGGAAGCCTCCGTCTCGCTGCTTCGATTGAAGACACCCGTCGTTTTTGGCCATGCCGCCAATGACCCGGTCCAGCTTGTATTCGCGCTCGGCGGCTCCTCAAGCTCGGAGCATATCGCCATGCTGCGCAAGCTGACGACATTGCTCAGCAATCCGGACAACGTGGAGCTATTCAAGCAGGCATCTGATATAGAGTCAATCCAACAACTAATTAGGGGGAACGAACAATGAAAATTTTATGCGTATGCGGATTAGGACAAGGAACCAGCTTGATTCTGAGAATGAATGTGGAGAATGTGCTGAACGGCATGGGAGTAAACGCCGACGTGGAGCACACGGACGTTTCGACGGCTTCGGGTACCGCAGCCGATTATATCATTACAAGCAACGAGCTGGCACAAAGCCTGCAAGGGCATGAAGCCAAGGTCGTTATCGTCAACAACTATTTTGACAACGACGAGATCAAACAGAAGCTGGAAGAAGTGCTGTAAACCATTAGAAAGGAAGAGGGCTTATGGACGTACTTTTTTGGATCGCTACCAACATTTTTGGAACGCCGGCCATTCTGCTCGGGTTTATCGTTCTGATCGGCCTGCTGCTGCAGAAGAAATCAACGAGTCAGCTCGTAAGCGGCACCTTTAAAGCGATCATCGGCTTCCTCATCATCGGCGCAGGCTCTGACGTTATCGTAAAAGCCTTGAACGTATTCGAGCCGATGTGGAAAGAAGTCTTCGGATTGGAAAGCGGATCCCTCGGTACCTTTATGGGGCAGGAGGCATTCAATTCCAAATTCGGCAGCGCCGTTACGCTTGCCATGCTCATCGGCTTTCTGATTAACGTTCTGCTGGCACGCTTCACCCGGTTTAAATTTATTTATCTGACCGGGCACATGATGTTCTGGACGTCGACCGTTTTTGCGGGCGTCATCGTCCATGCGTCCAGCGGAATTCCGATCTGGAAGCTGGTACTGATGATCGCCGTGGTTCTTGGGGTGTACTGGACGTTCCAGCCGGCGCTGGTTCAGCCGTTCCTGCGTAAAATCACGGGCAACGATAACATTGCGCTTGGACACACGTCGGCTTCGGTTGCGCTATTGGCTGCCTTGTTCGGCAAATTGCTCGGCAACAAAAACAACGATTCCGAGAAAATCAAAGTACCGAAAGGCTTCGAATTTCTTCGCGATTCCAACGTCATCACGGCGCTCAGCATGGGCGTGTTATTCCTGATCGGGGCCATTATTCTCTCGACGAAGGGCACGCCGGCTGCGGCAGAACTGATGAAACAATCGGGTGACCAGAACTTTATCATCTATTCCATTATCCAATCGTTCACGTTCGCAGGCGGAATCGCCATCGTTCTGATGGGGGTCCGGATGTTTGTCGGCGAGCTGGTGCCGGCCTTCAACGGGATTGCTACCAAACTCGTGCCAGGCGCCAAACCGGCACTGGATGCGCCAGTCGTATACCCTTACGCGCCGAATGCGGTGGTGCTTGGCTTCCTGGGAGCTTTCGGTGGCGCGATTATCTGGCTGCTCGTACTGGGCAACACCGTTTCTTACATCTTCGTGCCGACGATGATCGTTCTATTCTTCCACGGCGCTACGGCAGGGGTGTTCGGGAACTCGACAGGCGGTGTCCGCGGTGCCGTGATCGGCGGCTTCATCACGTCAACCGTAGTCGCTTGGGGTCAGTTCCTGATGGTCCGCTTCTTTATCGCCTCGACGGTGCCGGATACGGCCATGTGGGCAGCCGATTCCGACATGTTCATCATCGGACCGATTCTGCACTTCCTGGCGAAACTGTTCTTTTAGAGGTTAAACAAAAAAAGTCGGCTTTGGATCACGAGATAGATCAGAAAGCGGTCTAAGGCGTTGAGAGAAGCCGGCTTTTTTGAACATGCACTTTTATGAATCGGTCAGGTTCTTATTTTATAGAGAGTGGAGGAGAAACGATATGGGCTTTATCCGTACCTTGCATGGAGATATCAGCAAAGAGGAATTGGGCTTTACGTATTCCCATGAACATATCGTATGCCGTCCGGCCTACTGGCAGGAACGGGGAGTGGACGATTTGCTGTTGGATGATAAAGAGAAGTCCAAGCGCGACGTTCTGGATTTCAAACAACACGGCGGATGCTCCATCGTGGATGCTACAGCCGTCGATTATGGACGGGATGTTCAAGCGGTGCAGGAAATCGCGCTTGAAACCGGCATTCGCATTGTAGGAACGGCGGGCTTCAATAAAAGCTTCCTGTGGGATGCCAAAATCAAAGAGGAGCTGAAGCCGCTGATCGGCGATTATGAGAGTTATGCGCAGTGGATCGAGGCCAAAAGCATCAACGAGCTGGCGGATTTCGTCATCCGGGAGGTGGAAGAAGGGCTGGAAGGCACGCCATTCAAAGCAGGCCAGGTTAAGTTCGGGACAGGCTATAACCGCATCACGCCGCTGGAGGAGAAGACGCTGCGCGCTGTAGCCCGCGCTCATCACGAAACAAAAGCCCCCATCCACTCCCATACGGAAGTCGGCACCATGGCGCTGGAGCAAATCGAACTCCTAAAAAGCGAAGGCGTGGATCTATCCTACTTGAGTTTAGGGCATATGGACCGGAACCCCGACCCGTATTACCATGAGCAAATCGCCGCAACCGGAGCCTACATGAGCTTTGACGGTATCGGCAAAATCAAGTATGCGCCGGAAAGCACCCGCATCTCGCTGATTCTGGAGCTTGTCCGAAAAGGCTATGAGGATCAGATTCTCATCAGCGGAGATACCGCCCGTAAAACCTACTACAAGCATTACGATTACGGTCTCGGGCTGGAGTATATTATTTCCAAATGGGTGCCGCGCTTTGTAGATGAGGCGAATCGCAGCGGCTTTGACGGCCGGAAGCTGGTGGAGAAATTTTTCGTCAGCAATCCGGCCGACTGCTTCTCATTCAAAAAGTAAGGGGGGCTTAGCGTCATGAAATTCGAACTCGAGAATTCGGTTGAGGTGGAGGAGAAAATCCGCAAACTCGGCGCGGCCATACTTCCAATCGGTGCCGTTGAAGCGCATGGTCCCCATCTGCCGCTGGGCACGGATAACCTGCTTGCGTCCAGGCTCGCGGACAAATTGGCGGAACGGACGGACAGCTTCGTTCTGCCGACCCTTCCTTATGGTCAAGTGTGGAGTCTGCGCAATTTTCCGGGAAGCATCAACGTGTCGAACGAAGCGCTCATCCGGCTGCTTGCCGATATCGGCGAGAGTATATATCATCAGGGATTCCGCATATTCATCATGGTCAACGGCCATCTCGGCAATGCGGTTGCGCTGAAGGAAGCGGCGAGAATTTTATACGAACGGGTACCCGAATTGAAGGTGTTCTACTTCTTTTATCCAGGCACGAAGGAAATCACGGCTGAGGTACGCGAGGCTTCGGCCGCTCACGGCAGCTACATGCATGCCGATGAAATCGAGACGTCCTACATGCTGTATCTTGCGGGCGAATACGTGGACATGAGCAAGGCGATCGACGGCGCTCCGCACATCCCGATTGAAGCGGACTTCACGCCTACACCCTGGGAGGAAATGACGGCTTCCGCGGTGCTTGGGGATGCAACGTTGGCAACGAGGGAGAAGGGAGAGCGGATTATCGAGCGAAGCCTGGAAGTCATGGCCGACATGGTACTCCGGGCGAAAAAAGCGATATGAACCCGTTCACTCGCGGAAGAATAACAGAAATCTATACAAATACAGGAACCACGAGGTGAAAGCGATGATGATGGACACCTATTTTGATGTGATTGGCGGGTTGTTTGACAAAGTACGAGCGGAGCAGGCCAAGTCGATACGTGAAGCGGCGGAAAAGGTGGCGGCCTGTATTCAGCAGGGCGGCATTATTCATCTGTTCGGCTGCGGGCATTCGCATATATTGACCGAGGAAGTCTTCTACCGGGCAGGCGGACTCGTACCGATCCGTCCGATTCTCATAGAGAAGCTGATGCTGCATGAAGGCGCGGTACGTTCGTCCGAGCTGGAAAGACAAAACGATCTTGCCGTCGAATTCATGAGCAAGCAGGACATCCGCAAGGGAGAGGTCGTATTCGTCCTGTCCACCTCGGGCCGCAATCCGGTTCCCGTGGATGTCGCTTTGATGGCGAAGGAAAAGGGGGCCTTCACCGTAGGCATTACCTCACTGGAATATTCCAAAAGCATGCCGTCCCGGCACAGCAGCGGCAAGCACCTGGCGGATGCCGCGGATCTGGTGATCGACAATTTCTCGGTCAAGGGCGATGCGGTATTGAGCCATCCCGGCCTTCAGGTCCCCTTTACCCCGAGCTCGACAGTGATCGGAGCCTTGATTTTGAACGCCCTGTTCGCCGAATCCATTGAGATTATGATTGAACAAGGCTTTAACCCCCCTGTATTTCTTAGCGGAAATATCGACGGCTCCGATGAGCACAACCAAGCGCTGGTCGAGGCGTATAAAGGCCGGATAACCTTACTGGCCTGACAAGGGTCGAGCGGATGAACGGCAGGAAACAACAGAGAAACCGCAACTTTACGTTTCAGTAAGTAACAGCCCCGGGCTGGCGGTTACAGGATGAGGAGGAAAGACATGTTCACACAAACGGTAACCATACAGAATGAGCAGGGCTTTCATGTACGTCCGGCTCAGCTATTCTCGGAAAAAGCAGGACAATTTGGAGGAGAGGTTCGTCTGAAGACAAACGAAGGTCGCTCGGCGGATGGCAAGAGCATGCTGGAGCTGATGACGCTTGGCATTGAACAAGGAGCCGTCGTGACCATCGAAGCAAACGGAGACGGTGAACAAGAAGTCGTCGAAGCCCTGATACAGCTCGTCGAAAGCAAGTTTGGTGAAGCCTGATGAATAGGCTGGATATTCAAGGAATCGGCGTATCGGAGGGTATCCGGATTGCAAAGGCCTATATCTACAAATCTTCGGTGGGGGCCAGCGGCGAAAGCAGCCCCGAAGGGAATTATATTCCCGATACCTCGGCTGCGGTCCAAGACGAGCTTCATAAGCTTCGCGAAGCCAAAGCGGGCTGCGCCGAGCAAATGGAGAAGCTGATTGAGAAAGCGAATGAAGCGGTAGGCGAAGAGCAAGCGGGCATTCTTGCGGGACACCGAAAGCTGCTGGACGATCCGGCCTTCTACCCGAAGATGGAGGCGCGGATCCGGGAGAAATTGGAGACGGCCCCGAGGGCCGTTGCCGAGGTTGTCAACCAAGTCGCCTCCATGTTTGAAGGCATGAGCAATGATTATATGAAGGAGCGCGCAACCGACATCCGCGATATCGGCGGCCGTCTTCTCGCCTGTCTGTCGCCTGGACAATCGCAGGGACTTGCCGGAATCACCGAGCCGGTGATTCTCGTTGCCGACGATTTGACGCCTTCGGATACGGTGCAGCTGGACCCTGCCTTGGTGGTCGGCTTTATCACCCGTACCGGGGGAGCAACCTCGCATACTGCGATTCTCGCGCGGTCGCTCGGCATTGCCGCTGTCGTCGGCGCGGGAGACGGGATCGACGGCATCGAGGACGGCGATCTGCTCGTCCTCGACGGATCAGCCGGGCTGTGCATCGCCCGGCCGGAAGCGGCGGAGGCGGAGCAGCATCGGCTCCGCATGCAGCAGGACCTCGAGCGCAGGCAGTCGCTCGAGGAATACATTGCGCGTCCGGCGGTGACCGCCGACGGTACGCGCGTGGAGCTCGCGGCGAACATCGGCAGCGCCGCGGAAGCCGAGGCCGCCGTCCGGCAGGGCGCGGACGGCGTGGGGCTGTTCCGCACGGAGTTCCTGTTCATGAACGCCACGGCCATGCCGGGCGAGGAGGAGCAGTTCCGTGCGTATCAGGAAGCGGCCCGGCAGATGGAGGGCCGCCCCGTGATCATCCGCACGATGGACATCGGCGGAGATAAGGAGCTTCCGTACCTGCAGCTGCCAAAGGAAACGAATCCTTTCCTGGGCTACCGTGCAATACGGGTAGGGCTTGTCCGCCAGGAGCTGCTGCGCACGCAGCTGCGGGCCGTGCTGCGGGCCAGCGCCTTCGGTACGGTGAAGGTCATGTTCCCGATGATCTCCGGTTTGCAAGAATGGAGACAGGCGAGATCCATCCTGGCGGAAGTGCAGGGTGAATTGAGGGAGGAGGGCGTACCGTTCGACGAGAAGATGGAAGTCGGCATTATGGTCGAGATTCCCTCCACGGCCGTGTTGGCAGGACTTTTCGCGGACGAAGTCGATTTCTTCAGCATCGGTACGAATGATCTCGTTCAGTACACGGTTGCCGCGGATCGCATGAACGAACACGTAGCGCACCTGTACGATTATTTCCATCCCGCCGTGCTTCAGCTCATCCGAACGGTGATCGATGCTTCCCATAAGGCCGGTAAATGGACCGGCATGTGCGGCAGCATGGCGGGCGACCCGTTGGCCGCACCGCTCTTGCTCGGTCTGGGACTTGACGAATGGAGCATGGAGGCTGGCAGGCTCAGCTCGATCAAGGAAAGGCTCGAAGGATTGGATCAAGCGGAATGCCGCGATCTGGCGGGACGCATTCTTCGCCTGGACACGCCCCAAGCCGTTCGTCAGGAGCTGGAGGCATTTTGCAGCGCTAAGATTCCCTGCTGATTCGTCTTCGAGAATTTCATAGTGTAGCGATTCCGTTCGCGGCTCCGCAAGAAGAAAACCCTTGATGATTCATCAAGGGTTTTTAGTCTTATTCATTTCAATGTTTCACACCAAGCCATGTCAGAACAACCAGGGGACCTCGATATTTATTGACCAGGTTCGGAGGACTTCATAGAATGAATAGAGAAGGACTGCCTATTAGAAGCCTCATAGAAAGAGGATGGAACATGGAAAACAGTGAAAAGAGCTTTGTGATCAGTATGGAGCGCTTTAAGCCTCACACCTTTCAGGCCGAGCAGGGAGAGGGCCTCTTCCAGTCACATGCCCATGAATACGATGAGCTGACGCTGGTATTGGATGGGGAAGGGTACTACAGCTCTTCTGAACAGAATATCAAGGTAGCTGCCGGCGATCTTATCCTGATACCTGCCCGGCTTCATCACGGCTTCGTTTGTACGAGGCCTTGGCAGGGGATATCCGTTCATTTCTTCCACGATAGGCTTCCGGTCCATTGCCAATACCTCTTTCATGAAATAGAGTCCAAACCACATCGGATCCGGAGCTCCCATCTTCACGAAGATGATATGCGGTGGGCGGAAATCAGTTTTTATCAGCTGGAGAAAGAATGGAATTCCAAGAGGCAAGACATCGATGCCTACAACATGATGCGGATTGCCTTTGAGACAACCTTGCTGATATTCCAGCGTAACAGGGAAACGTCGATAAGGGCGGCAGGTACCGATGAGGTCGTATTGGAAGCGATATTAAAAGAAATTCATAGCAGCTATCATACACAAATTACGGTTAACGAGCTCGCAGCTCGCCATTTTATTTCCGAAAGCAATCTTCGCAGGAAGTTCTCGGAATCCTTCGGCGTCTCGCCAAAGCAGTATATCATCAACCTTCGTTTGATGGAGGCTAAACGGCTGTTGCGACAAACCGATAAGGCGATCGAATCGATCTCCGCCGAGGTGGGCTTTACCTCTTCCAGTCGGTTTTATGAGTTCTTTACGAAATCGAATGGAGCCACACCGCTTGAATGGCGTAAGCAGAATCCATGAATCGAATCGTTTATGAGGACCGTCCGTCAGGGCGGCCCTTTTCTTTTTCGACCGTCGAAAACGATTCGGTATTGCTTTATTTTGCATATATACTAAAGCGTTTTCATAATTGTTTGCCCAGAATTCGTCCCTGATAATTAATGAAAGTAGGAATAAACCGAAGGGGGGACTTCGCTGAAGGCTTTACCTTGACTGGAATGAAGGGATAAAAGGAGAGAGAGCATGTCAAATCGCACAACGACGTTTAGCAATCCAATCGTAGCAAACGCAGCCGATCCTTGGGTGCTGAAGCACACGGATGGCTATTATTACTTTATGTCCACGCAGCCGGGTCGCCTGGAACTTACCCGATCCTCCACCTTGACCGGACTTGCAGAGGGCCGAAGGAAGACTATATGGTCTCCAGAACCGGGAGGTCCCTACAGCTATAACTTGTGGGCACCGGAAATACACGATCTGAATGACAAATGGTACATCTACTATACGGCTAACGATGGCGGAGGAGACGAATCGCGGGGGCTATGCGTGCTGGAGAACGAACATAGCGATCCGCTCGAAGGCGAATGGGTTTGGAAAGGGGCGATGAAGACTCCCGTTCCGGGCTTGGACGGCACCGTGATGACGGTACGGAATCGGCTTTATTTTCTATATGCCGGATACGGACATTTTCCCGAATACGGATCTGCTATTTATATTGCGCAAATGGCTAATCCTTGGACATTGACCGGGGAACACCGCTTGCTAACGGCTCCAACGCTTACGTGGGAAAAACAAGGCGGAATGGCCATTAATGAAGGTCCCGTCACGCTGCATAGGAACGGCCGCATTTTTCTGGTTTATTCCGCCAGCACGACCTGGTCCGAGGATTATGCCCTGGGAATGTTGACGATGGATGAAGATGCCGATCCGATGGATCCGGCTTCATGGCAAAAGTCGATGGAGCCTGTTTTTCGCAAAAGTATAGAGAACGGAGTCTATGCGACCGGCCACAACAGCTTTACGAGGTCTCCGGATGATCAAGAGGACTGGATCGTCTTCCATGCGCTTCCTTCAGCCGACGCCGATGCGAGCATCCGCTCGACGCGCATACAGAAATTCGGCTGGAAACTTGATGGTACGCCTGATTTCGGGGTTCCTTGGAGCGATGCGCATCATCAGCCCGTGCCATCGGGGGCGTAATCAATGAATGCCTTTAAACAGGTTTGCATATGAAATGATCCATTATCTATTATGGAGGGATCGAGATGAATACTAGGCTGAAACGTTTTGGGCTGCTTGCAGTCATCGTTATGCTGTTCATGTCAACCTTAGCCGCGCCAACGGCGCAGGCGGCTGCTATCGGAACGGTTGTTTATAGTAATCCGGCTGAACCGGAGCCTTATTATGTAAGGGCGGTCAAGCTTGATAATGGAGATATTCTGACCACCTTCACCCCGCGGTTTCCCGGCAACGCAGGATGGAGCGGCATGCAGCCCTTTCCCTTTTACAAGAGCACGGACAACGGGGCAACCTGGTCCTTATTCAGTGAAATTGATCCGAATGATTACGGACTGAACCGGAATCAGCAAGGCATGACAACGCTGTATGTACTGCCTCAGCAGGTTGGGGATTATCCGGCAGGAACCTTATTGTTTGCATCCACGGATTGGGACAACTCGGCACCGTATACGATTCATATCTGGAGAAGCACGGACAACGGCGCCACTTGGCAGTTTCACAGCAACCTGGCTGCAAGGGGAACCGAGGGGACAAAGCGTACATGGGAGCCGGAGTTTGCGATCACGGCCGATGGCCGGTTGATCTGCTATTACTCGGATGAGCGGAAACCGGGGTATAACCAGGCAATCGCGCAGGAGATTTCCAGTGACGGTGGACTGACCTGGGGAAATTACAGCATCATTGTGGGTAATCAGGCAGATTGGAATTGGCGTCCGGGGATGCCGCGGGTCATACAAGCGAAGAACGGAAGCTATTTCATGTTTTTTGAGATGCTGGGGGCAGCCCCTAACTTTGCGGTCCGGTTCAAAACCTCACCTGATGGCATCAATTGGGGAAGTCCGACGGACCTTGGCGAGGTTGTAGGAACAGGAATATATCGCGCATCCCAGACACCGGAGGTTGCTTACATCGATGACGGAACCGCGAATGGCCGCTTTTACGTTCGGGGCATGACGGACGTGGTTTCTTCCGCTAACAAAATGTTTACGAGCGCCGATTACGGAGCGACCTGGACGCAAATGGACGCGCCGCTAACCGTAAAGGGGACGAATCAGAGCACGCCGGCAGCCTGGAGCGGAACGCTGCTGCCGCTGGGTCCGTCATTGCTCCTGGAGGTCAACACCGTAAAAGTGGGGAGCCGGAATGAAATCCGTGCCAATGTAGCCCAGGTGGATAAGGAATTCTCCATTGTATCCGGGGGGACCTATAAGCTGGTCAATCAGAATAACCAGCTTCTGCTGGATAATGCCGGCGGCGGTTCGCCGGCCGGGACAAACGTCATCCAGTGGAACGATCTCGGGGCAGATACCCAGTGGTGGCGGTTGGATTACAGAAACGGCGGCTTCTTCCGGGCTATGAATGTAAACAACAGCCTGATACTGGATAATCCCAACGGAGCCACGACACCGGGTACAAACGTGATCATGTGGACGAATAATGAATGGGATACTCAGAGGTGGAAATTTACGCACAAGGGCAACGGATACTACACCAGCATGAACGAGCGCAGCGGATTGATGCTGGACAATGCGGGTGCCGGTTCTCCGGCCGGTACCAAGGTCATTCAATGGACGGCCAACGGTTTGGATACGCAGAATTGGAAAGCGGTGCGAGTGGATGCGGAAATTCCGGTCAACCAGCTGGAAAGCTATAACATCCCCAACAGTTATATTCGTTATCATGATGGCCGAGGGAAGATAGACGGGGGGCAGTACAGCGCTGAATCGCAATGGAGAATGGTTCCGGGATTGGCCGATCCATCCGCCGTCTCCATCGAATCGGTGTCCTTTCCAGGTCAATATCTCAGGCATCGTGACGGCAAGATTTGGCTGGAGTCCAATAATGATACCGCTCTGTTTAAACAGGATGCGACATGGAAGTTGCGTACCGGATTTTCAAGTCCATGGGCGGCCTCCTTCGAGTCTTATAACATATCCGGAACATTTATCAGGCACCGGGACGGCGTGTTGGAGATCTCGCCGATCACGACTACATTGGATCAGAAGGATGCGACATTTTACGTGAAGTGATTCATATGGAGGGAATAAGCCTGACATGTGCTTGTTCTGCAACATAATTAACAAGAGAAGACAGCTGATCAGGCGATCGGCTGCCTTCTTTTCTTGCAAAATTTAACATTGCACTATCAGTTCTTTTATTGCGAATACGAAATACTTTTATATAACAGGAATGAATCCGGCTTTTAAGTGGACATGCATCGGGTCCTGTCGGCCGGGCGGGTACAGGAGATGCCACGCGTTAAATGTAAGGAGGGAGCATAAACTTCATGAATACCATGTCCAGCATTCTAGATAACAAAATAATAGCGATTATCCGCGGCGCCAATTCAAAAGACGTTTTGAACATGGCAAAGGCGCTGCACGAAGGCGGGGTGAACATTCTAGAAATCACCATGAATTCACCAAACGTTTTGTCTGCCATTGAAGAGATAACCGTTGAACTTGGAGATCGAGTGGTGGTGGGGGCGGGTACCGTTCTGGACGCTGAAACTGCGCGAGCCGCTATCTTAGCAGGCGCCAAATTCATTCTGTCTCCTACGGTTGACATAGAAACGATACAAATGGCAAAACGATACGGAGCAGTAAGCATCCCGGGTGCCTTTACTCCGACTGAAATTCTATCAGCCTATGAAAATGGCGGCGATATTATCAAAGTGTTTCCTGCGACGTTGGGACCAAGATTCATTAAAGATATACGCGGACCGCTTCCGCAAATTCCGTTGCTGCCAACTGGCGGCATAGATTTAAACAATATTCAGGAATTTATGAAAGCGGGCGCTATTGGTTGTGGCATTGGAAGCGCGCTCGTGAATACGCAGCTGGAGATAACAGATGAGTATTTCGTGCAATTAACAGAAAAAGCGAGACAATTTGCTTCAGCCGTACAATCTAACGAGGATGAAGGAGCGTATTCATAATGAAAATTACGGGTTACGAATTATTCCTGGTGCCGCCCCGCTGGTTGTTTTTAAAGATGGAGACGGATGAAGGCATTATCGGCTGGGGCGAACCTGTCATTGAAGGAAAAGCGAGAACGGTAGGAACCGCAGTCGAAGAGTTAATGGAGAATTTAATAGGGAAAGACCCATTAAGAATAGAGGACCATTGGAATCTCATGTATCGATCAGGCTTTTACCGGGGCGGCCCCATCTTAATGAGTGCGATTTCGGGCATTGATCAAGCCTTATGGGACATCAAAGGGAAATATTATAACGCGCCCGTTCATCAATTGCTTGGGGGAAAAGCAAGGGAGTCCATCAAGGTCTATTCATGGATTGGGGGAGATCGTCCTTCAGATGTCGGGAATTCGGCGAAAGAAGTGGTCTCCCGAGGATTTACAGCCGTAAAAATGAACGGTACGGAAGAACTTCAATATGTCGATTCCTATGAGAAAATAGACCAGGTCATTGAACGCATTGCAACTGTTAGAGAAGCGGTAGGTCCGTATGTTGGAATCGGCATTGATTTTCATGGTCGCGTGCATAAGCCAATGGCCAAAATCTTAGCCAAAGAGCTGGAACCTTTTCGCCCGATGTTTATTGAAGAACCGGTTTTGCCCGAAAATAATGAAGCGCTGCGCGACATCGCTAATCATGTAGCCATCCCTATTGCAACCGGTGAACGAATGTTCTCCAAATGGGAGTTTAAACGTATATTGATGGATGGATATGTTGATATTATACAGCCGGATCTATCCCATGCAGGCGGAATTACGGAATGCAAAAAAATCATCTCCATGGCTGAAGCGTTTGATGTGGCGGCAGCTCCGCATTGTCCATTAGGACCGATTGCGTTAGCTTCTTGCCTTCAAGTCGATGCGACTTGCCACAATGCATTTATTCAAGAACAGAGCCTTGGCATTCATTATAATCAGGGGAGCGATTTACTCGATTACATTGTGGATAATCTTGTGTTCGAGTATGAGAACGGTTACGTGAAAATACCGGAGGGTCCTGGCTTGGGAATTGAAATCAACGAAGACCATGTGCGAAAAATGGCCGATATCGGACACAATTGGAGAAACCCCGTTTGGCGGCATACGGATGGAAGCATCGCGGAGTGGTGATAACCCAAACGGATGTCAATCCAAATCATCGGTATTTGTATGTGTTTTGCATATAGCTTCCTGGAGCGCCGGCAGCCCCTTCTATATCAAGTAGAAGGGGCTGTTTTTTATGGGATGTATCCTTTATGAAGCGGTTTCTTATAGGTTATCCATGTCTATGGGGCAATCCTCAAGAAAAGATCCCGAAACACCTCGTCACGCCGAATGAAAAGAACGGAGCGAATCATGTGCCGAAACGGATCGTGCATCCATCGGAAATCCTCGGATATGCGCGGACTGTGAACGAGAGCGCTCGGACACCATTCCGGGTTGTTTAGCCAGGCAATGACGGCAATGTCCCAGATGACCCGGGAATAAGCAAAATGATTGTCGGAACAACTTAAGTATGTTTCGAATAAATAATCCCCGATCTCGCCTTGGCCTTTGACGAAGTCCCGCAGTTCGGATAATGAGGTTTGCAAATGAGAAGCCACGCCGAGGCAAGGAACGAGAATGAGCGGGACGCCGCAGTCGAAGACCAGCCTGGATGCGTGCAAATCCTGAAAAAGATTAAACTCCTTCGTATCGCTCCAATGCAGGGCATGCCCGCCTAACCATACCAGCACGATCCGTTCGAGGATCCGGGGTTCCATGAGCAGGGCGGATGCAACGTTCGTGATGGCACCGATCGCAACGACATACAAGGGATCGGATGGATCGCTTGCCATGGCCCGCTCGACGAGATTGCGCGCGGCTTCGCTTTCGACCGGCTGGTCGGAAGCAGGAAGGTAACCCGTGGAGCCGCGATAGACAGGGATGTCTTCACGTCCCAGAATGCGGCGGATGTTCAATATTTCCTGGTAGCTTTTTTCCATTCCTTCCGCAGGACCTGAAGATAGCTCATTGAAGAAAGGCGCTGCATATAGTGCCTCTACGGTCATGGTGTCCGCCGATTTCAGCGCGTAAGCGATCGCAAATTGATCGTCGATTTCATTGAACGCGTCGGTATCCAGCACCAGGCGGATTTTACGTCCCGGATGCTCCAGACGCTGCACCAATTGGCTTGCCGGGATCGTTGGAAAAGTTGTCATCGCCATATCCTCCAATCATGTTTGGGCTAGGCCGCAGAGGAGCCGCTCCAGCTGGTTCATCTGGCATTAGGAAACGAACTTTATACGCTGATCGTGGGTTCGACCACCGTTATGGCATTACGGATGGAATCGAGATTAACGGTTGCGCCAATCGGCAGAGCTGCTTTATACACACCATGGCCCGTGGCAAGGTTCGTGATCAACGGCTTGCCGAGAGGCACGATGAACTCGTTGATGACATCCTCATAGGCTTTGCCGTAAGCCGTCTGACAGCCTGTACATTCCCCCATGATGATGCCGATGCAGTCACGAAATTTTCCGGCGAGCTTCAAATCGTTGAAGTATCTGTAGACGGTATTGGTAGGTTCATGCGTTTCTTCAAGAACGATGATTTTCCCCCGTGTATCGATTTCGAAGGGAGTCCCCAGCGTATCAACGAATGACGTTAAATTACCGCCTACAAGCGGCCCCGTAACGTTGCCCGGAACCCGGCCGATCAGGGGCATACCAGGCGGGTTCAGGATGGGGCGCGTTAATGAATACAGGGACGTTGCCGCAAAAAACTGATCGAAATTATAGGCTGGCGTTTCGGGTTTGAAGTCAATAAGCAATAGACTATGGAACGTGATTAAATCGACCAGTTGATGCAGGGCGTTTAATAAAACCGTGATATCGCTGTAGCCCGTCAAGATTTTCGGGTGATTCCGGATAACCTGATAATCCAGGTACGGGAGGATTCCGGCTACGCCTGTGCCGCCTCTGGTAGGCAGTATCATTTTAACCTGCTCGTTTTGGAACATCATCATTAAATCGGATGCCCGCTGTTCGTCCGTGCCGGCTAGAAACCCGTTTTGCGCATATACATATTGACCCAATACGATATTGAACCCCATTGCTCTCAAAAATTCGATCCGTGCATCAATGATGCTGGCAGCGAGCGGGCTGCCCAAGGTAACGATTCCAACGGTATCGCCTCTCTGTAGTATTGGCGGACGTATCGGCATATTCCTGCCTCCTGCCTTGAAATAGAAGAAGCCTCGTATTCCCGTGTCTCTTTCTAGATTATATTGAATACGCCATCTGCACAGTACTGAAATGAAGCGGGAATAAGTAATCGTCAGTTAGACCTGACTTCCCCTATATAAGATTGGAGGCTTGCTTTCAGGGACGCTGGGGGCCGGCCCAATAAATTCTCCAGATCGCCAGAAGTGGAAGACGTATCGATTTTTCTTAAAAAGCTAAATATCCAATGCTGCACCTCATTGGTGAGACAGAGGGATATCGGTGTTCCCGTTAGCTCGGAAAGAGAGGAGACCAAATCGTTGAAGGTCCAAACGGAAGGCGCAACAAGCTCATAAGTCTTATTCGAATGACCCTCACCGGATAATACCCCCGCTATGGCGGCCGCCAGATCGGTGCGCGTAACCGCGTTGAACTGCCACGATCCCGGATGGACGCGAAGATGGCCTGTCGACATGGCTGCTTGCAAATCCAGCGCTTCAATAAAGTCCATATACAAACCGCTGCGAAGAAACGTATAAGGAATTCCGGTTGTGCGAATGGCATGCTCGGTAGCCAAATGCAAGTGGGTCATCGACATATCGCTATGTTCAGGAAAGGCGAAACCGGTGTATAAAATATGGCTGACGTTCGCTTTTTTTGCAGCTTCAACCACATGGGCATGCTGCCGCAAACGAACGGTATCATCGGGGTGGGGGCTGGAAATGAACAACAGGCGCGAAGCGCCGGCGAATGCCTCCTTCAGGGAGGCGGGGTCGTCGTAGTCGCAGAAGCGGACCGCAATTCCCTGCTCCTCCAATGCTGCCGCAGAGTCCATCTGGCGAACGCAAGCAACGATTTGATCGGGCTGAACATGGTGAAGAAGCTCTTTAATAATGAGCCGGCCGAGCCGGCCGCTGGCTCCAGTAATGACGATAGACATCGAACGTCATCCTTTCCTTATTTGGTTAAGTGCTTAACTAAATTGTCGCAAAAACACCGTTACGCTTCCTTTAATTTTTGCAGAAGGCCCAGAAGCTGCTTTAATTCAAGTTCACTCAGCACGTTCATTTTTTCGGATATCCGCTGCCTGTTCGCGGGCAGGTTGTGAAGCAATAGATGCTTACCTTCGCTTGTAATGGTGATGACCGACTTTCGACCGTCCCGGGGATGGGGATCCCGGCGAATCAAGCCTTCTTGTTCCAAGGGGGTAAGCAGCAGACTGATATTGGGTTTGGTTACACCGATTTTTTGTGCCAGCTTGGAAGGAAGCATCGTACCTCCCTCTTTCATAAGCTCAACTAAAATCCGTATTCTGGCCCCGTTCAGTCCTTGCGATTTCCAATAGCTTTCGGATACGTCGACCAGCTTTGCCGTTGTCTCCACTAGGGTGAAAAAAGCAAGGGCAGGCAGCGGCAAATCCAGCACGTAATGTTGCAGGTCGTCCAAAGTGATCATGCCTCCCATATTGTTAAGTCCTTAACTATATTCAATGTAATTCTTGAGTGAGCCATTGTCAACTGAGAAAAATGTGTGAATCCGTTCGTTCCAGGTAAAGCAACAAGCACTTGCCATGATCCCAAGTGCTTGCTGGCGTGTCTTAACGATGGGAAACAGCTTGCCTCCTGTATGCTCCCGGGGTCATGCCCGTCAATTTTTTGAAATTGCGATGAAAGTGCGTCAGCGTGGCGTACCCGCAGATTTCAGCGATTTGCCCGACAGACGCCTCGTGGTTTCGCAGAAGCTCTTTGGCACGGGCAATCCGTTTAGCATGCATGTAACCCGTCACATGCAAACCGGTGTATTTCTTGAACATGCGGGAGAAATGGGCGGGGTCCACCGCAGCTTGTGCCGACAGAGCGGCTAGTCCGATAGGCTGATCCAGGTGTTCGTGAATCCATTGGATGGAATCCATCAGCCAGGCCGGGCCGATCTGGGAGTGGGCGGTCTGTTCTGCGGACAGGGTGCTGATATAGCGATTGATATGCAGCAGCAAGGAGCGAAGCTGAAGCACGAGCGCCTCGCGGAATCCTAGCTGGGCAAGCCGGATTTCTTCCGAGATTCCTTTCAGCATGTCCTCGATATAGGCTTGGTTCGACTCGGGTAATTGATGACGATAGGAGCCTGTTTTTTGAGCATATTCAAAACAACTGAGGACGGAGTATTGCAAATCGCTTCCGTTCGCACCGAGTACAAGCGAAGGCGCAAAGAATAAAGCACTCGAAACAATGGGCTGGTCCGGGTCAGGGAAAGAGCTGTGAATCGTGTTCCCAGGTATGATGAAAAGGTCGCCTTCTTTTTTCTCCATCAGCTTGTTCTCAATAAAAAAAGTGCCTTTTCCCTGGTACACATAAACCAATTCGTAAAGATCATGCAAGTGATGAGGCAGCTCCAATTGGGGGCTTTTTTTAGTCCGATAAACCATTTCCATCGGAAACAGGGGGTCCCCTTGAAAGGGTTTACGCAGGGGAGTCATGATTCACCACTCCTTATCCTCTATTAAGGACAACAATATCAAAATAGGTTATAAAAATGCAATCCTTGGCTATTTTTGTGCACAGATTATGAACGTACAATAAAGATAGCGAACATAACACCTAAAAGGCAGGGATGTATATGAGATTGGATGCCCACCAGCATTATTGGCTGATTGAGCGAGGGGACTATGAATGGATCACGCCGGAGGTTCCGGAACTTTACCGAAATTTCCTGCCCTCCGATCTTAAGCCGCATTTGGATTCGCATCAATTGGACGGCAGCATAACGGTACAGGCTGCACCGACCTTGGAAGAGACGGACTATCTCTTATCGTTGGCGGATCGCGATGCTTCCATTGTCGGAGTGGTAGGATGGATCGACCTGTTCGATCCGGAGCACCGCCGGCATTATGAGGGATTTCGGAAACATCCGAAATTTATCGGCTTTCGCATCATGATTCAGGATATGCCGGATGCCAATGTGATCCTGGAGCCGGCTTTTATCCAAGCATTGAATGAATATGTCAAGGAAGACGTCCCGATCGATCTTCTTGTTCGGAGTCATCAGCTGGAGACGCTGTTGAAGCTGATTGAGCAGGTCCCCGGCATCCGCGGCGTCATCGATCATCTGGGCAAACCGCCGATCCGAAGCGGACAGATCGAACCTTGGGAGAACATCATGAAGCGAATCGCCCGTTTTCCGCGCATCTACTGCAAGCTATCCGGTATGGTCACCGAGGCGGAACATCGCCGGTGGAGCCAGGAAGACTTTAATGGGTATGTACATAAAGTGGTCGCGATGTTCGGTCCCGATCGGATCATGTTCGGCAGCGATTGGCCCGTGTGCCTGCTATCGGCGGGATATGACCAAGTGGTTAACGTATTGGCAGAAGCGCTGCCAAAGCATTGGGGAGAACGGGAACATGCGCGTTTGTTCGGTCTGAACGCCAAGGCGTTCTATAAGTTGGAAAAGGGTGGTGTTCATCATGAAATACCGTAAGTTAGGCCGAACCGGTCTGGATGTTTCGGTATTAGGCTTCGGAGCGTCTTCCCTAGGCTCCGTCTTTCGGGAAACCGACGACAGCGAGGGAATCCGTACCGTGCACGCAGCCATGGATGCGGGCATCAATTTGATCGATGTATCCCCTTATTACGGATTGACGAAGGCGGAAACCGTGCTGGGCGAAGCGATCCGACAATTACCCCGGGACCAATTTATCCTGTCTACGAAAGCAGGCCGCTATGGCGAGAATGATTTTGATTTCACGTCCAAGCGGATAATCGCCAGTATCGATGAGAGCTTGAAGCGACTCCAAACCGATTACGTGGACATTCTCTTTTTGCATGATATTGAGTTCGTTCCCGCATCCGTTGTAATGGAGGAAGCCCTTCCTGCACTCCAGCTTTTAAAGGAAAAGGGGAAAATCCGTTTTGGAGGGATTTGCGGTCTGCCTCTGCAGCTGTTCGAAAAATTGCTGCCTCAAATCGAAGTGGACGCCATCATTTCTTACTGCCATTATTCTTTGAACGATCAGACGCTTACCGGTTTGCTGCCGCTGCTTGACAAGGAGGGAATTGGGCTCATTAACGCATCTCCCTTATCCATGGGCCTTCTCGGTTCCCGAGGAGCACCCTCCTGGCATCCGGCTTCAGCGGATATCAGGGAAGCCTGCAGACGTGCGGCCGAGTATTGCGCTAAAGCTGGAGCAGATATCGCGAAGCTAGCCGTGCAATTCTCGACTTCGAATGAACAGATCCCGACGACGCTGGTCAGTACGGCCAATCCCGACAATATACAACGTAATGCCGCTTGGAGCGAAGAGCCGCTGGATCAGACCCTCTTAGCGGAAGTATTGAAGATTTTGGAGCCCGTACAAGGGCGGACTTGGACAAGTGGACGCCCGGAATACAATGAAGGCATCCGATGATGAAGAGGAGGCAGCTGGGATGAAGGGTATCGTATGTCAAGAGATCGGGAAATTTCAATATCGGGAGGATTTGCCCGAGCCTCTATTGCTCGAAGGAGAAGCCATCGTCCGCATCAAGCGGATCGGGATTTGCGGCACGGATCTGCACGCCTTTCGCGGTAATCAGCCTTTTTTTACGTACCCGCGTATTCTCGGTCATGAGCTATCCGGCATCATTGAACAAGTCGGAACTAACGAAGAGGGATTGAAGCCCGGAGACACCGTCTGCGTCATTCCTTACATTCACTGCGGGGAATGTATGCCTTGCCTTAGAGGCAAAACAAATTGTTGTAGATCGTTGAAGGTGATGGGTGTGCATATCGACGGCGGCATGCGCGAGCGCATCTCCGTTCCGACTCGCCATTTGATGCGGGCGGAAGGGCTGACCTTGGATCAGGCTGCCTTGGTAGAACCGCTTGCCATCGGCGCGCATGGCGTTAAACGAGCGAATGTGACCCCGAAGGATACGGTTTTAGTCATCGGAGCCGGTCCGATAGGACTCGGGATCATGGTTTTTGCCAAAGCGCTGGGGGCAACCGTTATTGCCATGGATATGAACGCCGATCGGTTGGCCTTCTGCAAAACCTGGGCGAAGGTGGATCATGTCATCCAGGTTGGAGATGAACTGTCCGATCTTTCGGCGCTAACGGATGGAGAATTTCCCTCCATCGTTTTGGACGCAACGGGAAACCAATCCTCCATGACCAACGCTTTTAACATGGTTGCACACGGGGGGACCTTGGTGTATGTAGGCTTGATTCAAGGGGACATTTCATTTCGGGATCCCGAATTCCATAAGCGGGAATTGACGCTGATGGGCAGCCGTAACGCGACCAGGGATGATTTCCATGATGTGATGAAGCGGATCTCGGAAGGCGGCATGGATGTAGATCCGTACATCACCCATCGATGCCGGTTTGACGATTTGATCCAAGAATTCCAGGGCTGGCTCCGTCCTTCCGCCAAGGTCATTAAGGCGATGGTGGAACTTTGAACCATTCTCTTGAATTGGTTTGAACATCGTTCAGATGAAAGAGGATAATGGAAGGTCAAACGGCAGATGGAAATGGACAGCATATTTCTTAATTTTATTTTGCAGTGTATGATAACAGTATGTCTTAATTTCTTCCACGCGGATTCTCTTCCATTGACGGACGAGGTTAAGTCATATTCGGGAATTCGTAAACGGTTACATTAGGAATCAAGGCGGGGATGGAAGGGATTGCCCTGGTAATTCAGGGCTTTTTTTAAATTGTATTCATACCGTATATGACTGCGGAAGGTTGCAAGCTGCAAGGGGGGAGCGGACATGAAACCCGTATTCAAGATCATGATCGTGGACGACGAAATGCTTGTCAGGCAGGGGATTAAGCACCTTCTGGATTGGGAACAGGAGGGGTACCGAATCGTAGGCGAGGCTTCAAACGGTCAGGAAGCACTTAATTTGATGGATGAGGTGAGTCCTCATGTCATTCTTACCGACATCGTAATGCCCGTCATGGGAGGGGAGAAGCTGGTCAAGGTCGTTAAGGAGAAGTATCCCCACATTGAAATCATCGTTCTTAGCAGTTTCAGCGAATTCGATTATGTTCGGTCTACTTTTCAGAGCGGCGTAGCGGACTATATCCTGAAGCCGAAGCTGGAAGCCGATTATCTGTTGTCCATCCTTAATAAGGTTACGGCCAAAATGGTCGCCATGAAGCCGGACGCCGATCCACGTGCGGATCAAGGGGAAGCGCAGATCCTGCAAGCCATCGAGAAACTCATGACGGGTTATGAGTCTTCGCTGGATCCCTTGCTGCTGCATTCGAGGTTTCCTTTCGGACAATATTTGTTTTTCGGTGCGGATATGAAGCATATGAAAGAGTCCGGGGACAGATGGAGTTTCGGAAACGAATTGGAAAGCGAACTCCAAAAGCTAGCGATGGCCGACATGGTGTTTATGCGGTTGAAGTTTGTCAACGATACGGCTCTTTTTTTGCTGAACGTGAATCCCGAGCGGAGGAACGAACTTGTCATTGAACTCCGGCAACTGATCCCCAAACTGGCTCATGATACGAGTGAGACGCATTTTGTTATCAGCCAGTGCTTCGCCGACTTTAATAGTCTCGGCGAGGTATATCATGACAATTATCTGAAACTCATGCGATACGGCTTCTTCCTTAAGGATCGGACGCTGATTGAATACGAACATTTGCCGGGCCTTCCGGATTCGCCTCTCGAATACGACATGGGCGAGCTCTTGGAACAGTTGAAGCGCAAGCAGTACCGGAAGGCCTTCAGCGGCTTTTTGGAATACGCCTGCCTGCGCTTGATGGATTATCGTACCGATATTTTCGAATTCAAATCGTCGTTGGGGAATTTCATATTTAACGTGGCGACCACGCTTGGAAAAATGAAGGTCGAGACCGGAAGCCTGGAGAATGCCAAATACGACTATTTCCGAAAAATAGACGAAGCCAGGTATGCCGGCGAAGCTATCGCCGTTGTCGAAGCGTTCATCCGCGAAGCGGAACGTGCGATAGGCGAGACGAATACATCCGTTAATCCCAATATGGACCGGCTGCTTGAATATATTCAGGACCATTATGCCGACCCCATCACACTAACCGGAGTGGCCAGGCAGTTTCACTTTAATGCTTCTTATCTGTCGAGTTATTTTGCTTCGTATAATGGGGAGGGATTCAGCGAATACCTCAATAAAATCCGTTTGGAAAAAGCCATGGAGCTGCTTCTGACAACGGAACTTACGATTTCCGAAATCAGCGCCAGCGTAGGGTACTCCGATCAGAGTTACTTCACTAAGGTGTTCAAGAAGCAGACAGGCATCTCTCCGAGCCAGTTTCGGAGGCAAAACGCGCGGGAGATACGGGAATCATGATCGGAAATGTCATAACCAAGCTGCGAAAACAAGGATTATTCCTTAAGCTGTTTCTTGTGACCCTCATCAGCATCGTTACCGTTTCTCTCCTGACGCTGTCCATTACCATCAGCATGTCGGAGAAGTTGTTTCTGCAGACCTTCAGCATCACGAACGGCAAGCTGTTGAACCAGATGAAGTCAAACCTGGAGTCCTATAATAACGCTATAGCCACCGGTGCCACCATGATCGCCCAGAATGCAGCGATCCGAAGCTATTTATCGGGCGGAGAAACGGAGGCCGTGGCTCTTGCGATGAAAACGTACCGGATGACAGAGGGCAT
Source organism: Paenibacillus sp. Y412MC10 (assembly GCF_000024685.1). Classification (NCBI taxonomy): domain Bacteria; kingdom Bacillati; phylum Bacillota; class Bacilli; order Caryophanales; family Paenibacillaceae; genus Paenibacillus; species Paenibacillus sp. Y412MC10. Next base: position 5,455,945 of record NC_013406.1, on the reverse strand, counting down.
GAAGTCGATTCAGTCCAACTTTAGCGCCTATGACGTCGGCATCATGATCGTTGGAGCGAATGGCAGAAGTTATTCTACCGATCCTTGGTATTGGTCGGTCTCGGCCGAGGAACTGAAGGATCACCCGATTACCAAGACAACGATGGACCATCCTGCGCAAATCCTGTACCAGCTCTATCGCGGCGATGATCCTAATAACGCACAGGAGCCCATGCTCGTCGCCTCCAAAGCTCTCTTTGACCAGTCTACCGGCAGAATTTACGGCACCTTGTACGTAGCCATTCGCGACCGGAATTTTAAGCCCTTCTATGCGAATTTTACGAGCGAAGGCAATGACGTCGTGCTGTTGAACAAGGAAGGGGTCATTGTTTCCGCCAACAGGACCGAATTGATCGGGATGTCGGATGTGGGGCTGCTTCAAGAAGTCGTAACGGATCAGGGCGAGGGAGAAGACGATCAATCCGCCTATGTAATGGGGAACGAACGAATTGTATTCTCGGAATATTTGCCCGAATTCGAATTCTATTTGGTGAATATGATCGACAAGAAAGCCGTGACCGGACAGATGGTGAATGCAAAAGCCGTCACGTTGACGATCATGGCCATCGTTGCGATATCGCTTGTCATTGTTTTTCTGATCACCCGGCGAATGACGCAGTCGCTCCGCGTACTCGTCGAACAGATGTCGAGCATGCCGACGAGCGGGTTCGATCATCATGTCGATGTGGCAAACAGCAGTTATGAAGTGAAGGAATTAGGGAGCGCCTATAATTATATGCTTGATGCGCTGCATGATTATGTGGAACGATTGATGGAAACCCAGAAGCAGCAGCGAAACGCGGAGCTGGCCGCGCTTCAAATGCAGATCAATCCGCATTTTTTGTATAATACGCTGGCTTCGGTCAAATTTCTGGTGCAGCAGGGCAACAAGGAAAAAGCCGCGGGTACGATTAACGCGCTCATATCGCTCCTGCAAAATACGGTCAGCGATATTCATTCTACGATACCTGTGCGGCAGGAACTCGAGACGCTAAAGCATTATGTATATATTAATCATGTGCGTTACGGAGAGAAAATCCGCGTTCATTACTTCGTCGAGCCGGATAGCCTGGATTATCATATGCCCAAGCTCATTCTTCAGCCTTTTATTGAGAATGCATTCTTCCACGCATTCAACATCAAGGGAGAGGGAAGAATTCTGATCATGATTGCCGTTCAGGAAGACCAGCTTGTGTGTGAAGTCGTAGATGACGGGGACGGTATGAATCTTGAGCAGAACCTGCCCAAAGAAGACTCGTTGCCTGCACCGATGAGCAAACGTCAATTGTTCTCCGGCATTGGGATACGCAATGTGGATGATCGAATTAAATTGATGTACGGCGAGAAATACGGGGTCCACATTACAAGCAAACGCAGTGAAGGAACAAAAATCATCATTACGCTTCCATTGACCCAAAGCTAAAGATATTACAAGAACCTAAAAATAGTACCAGAGCCGGTATGAAAGCGAAAACAGGATCCAATAATAGCACCAAAGCTGACAAAGATAGTGCCAATGAAAACGAATACAAAGTGATAAGATGGATGCGTAACAGAGAAAACGCTTCCATCTTTTATTATTTTTCAGATTAAAAAGGGGGTTTACGGATTGAAAAAATTAATGAGTCTACTGTTGGCTGGCGTTGTACTCTTGTCGGCATGCTCTTCGGGCGGTACGGAAGGCGGATCCGACAGCACCGGCAATTCCGGCAATGAAGGCAGTGCCGGGATAACAGAGATTACGGTTTGGGCTTGGGACCCGGCATTTAACATTGCGGCCATGAATGTTGCCAAGGAAGCCTATGCTCAAGTGAATCCGGATGTCACGATTAATGTGGTAGAGAATGCCCAGGCCGATATCGTCCAAAAGCTGAACACCGGGTTGAATTCCGGTTCCACGAAAGGGTTGCCTAACATCGTGCTCATTGAGGATTACCGTGCACAGAGCTTCTTGCAAGCGTATCCGGACTCCTTCTACGAATTGACGGACGTCGTGAAAGTGGACGATTTCGCGGATTACAAGATTGGCCCGACCAGCGTCGACGGTAAGCAGTACGGCGTTCCGTTTGACTCCGGCGTGACGGGAATGTACGTACGGACGGATTATCTCGAGCAGGCAGGCTACAGTCTGGACGACCTGCAGGACATCGACTGGAAGCAGTACATCGAGATTGGCAAAGCCGTCAAAGAGAAAACCGGCAAAAGCATGATTACGCTGGATCCTAATGACCTGGGACTTATCCGTATGATGATCCAATCCGCGGGGGCATGGTATACGGCGGAAGACGGCCATACGCCGACGATTGCTGACAATGCTCCATTGAAGGAAGCCTTTGAATTATACAAAGAAATGATGGATTCCGGCATCGTGAAGGTGAATTCGGACTGGAGCCAATTCGTCGGAGCATTCAACAGCGGTGAAGTGGCTACCGTGCCGACCGGCAACTGGATCACGCCTTCGATCAAAGCCGAAGCTTCCCAATCCGGTAAATGGGCGGTAGCCCCGCTGCCGAAGCTTGCAGCAACCGAAGGCTCTGTCCATGCATCCAACCTGGGCGGCAGTTCCTGGTATGTTATGAATGTAGAGGGTAAAGAAGCAGCTGCGGAGTTCCTCGCGAAGACGTTTGCTTCCGATGCTGAGCTGTATCAGACATTGAACACAAAAGTCGGGGTGATCGGCACCCTGAAAGCCGCTGCAAGCGGAGAAGCTTACGCGGCAGCGGATGAGTATTTCCAAGGGCAAAAAGTCGTTTCGGACTTTGCCGCTTGGACCGAACAAATTCCTAACGTGAACTACGGCATGAACACTTACGCGATCGAGGACATTATGGTCGTTGCCATGCAGGCGTATCTCGGCGGTAAAGACGTGGAAACCGTTCTGAAAGATGCGCAGGCGCAAGCCGATACGCAAATTCGTTAAAACACACTCAGGCAGTACAACCAATGCCCTTGCTCCTTCTTCTCCTGTAAAGTGGACATCTGCTGAAGGAAGGGGAGCGAGGGTTTTATTATTTCTATCCAAAAGAAATGATCAACAGAAGGGTGTGGAGTGGTGTGAATACAGAAAAAGCCAGGCTAAGCCCGCAAATTCACAAGGGCCTTAACAGTCAAAGGCGGATACGTTTGACAGGCTGGTTCTTTATCCTTGTGCCGGTTGTCATGATTAGTATTTTTTATTTCTATCCGATGGTTCAAGCGTTAATCCTATCCTTCAAATCGGGCAGGGGCAGCAATCTTCAGTTTGTCGGACTAGACAACTATATTCGCCTGTTCAGCGATACCACCTTCCTTACGGCCGTCAAGAACACGTTTATTTACTTACTCATTCAGGTTCCGGTCATGCTGGTGCTGGCACTCTTTATCGCTGTGCTGCTCAATGACGATCGATTGAAGTTCAAAGGTTTTTTCAGAACGGCGATTTTCCTGCCGACGGTAACCTCTCTTGTCGCGTACTCCGTCGTTTTCAAGTACATGTTCGGAGCTGACGGCATCGTCAATAAATTTCTGGTGAATCTTCATCTCATCCAGGAACCGATTCAATGGATTACCGACCCGTTCTGGGCCAAAGTCACGATTATCATCGCGATCACCTGGCGTTTTACAGGCTATAATATGATTTTCTATTTATCGTCACTGCAAAATATCGATAAATCCGTATATGAAGCTGCACGCATTGATGGTGCGAATGCCTTCACGCAGTTTTTCAAAATTACGATTCCGCTCTTGAAGCCGATCATCTTGTTTACGACGATCACATCGACCATTGGAACGCTCCAGTTGTTTGACGAGGTGGTTAACATCACCAAAGGCGGCCCCGGAAACGCAACCATGTCGATATCGCAATATATTTACAACCTTTCTTTCGAATACACGCCTGACTTTGGATACGCAGCTACCGTTTCTTATTCGATTGTACTCATGGTGGTCCTATTGACGATGATCCAGAACAAAGTTGGAGGTGACAAGAGATCATGAGAACCAAACGCGTGTTTACTTACCTGTTTTTAATTGTCGCTGCCCTGATCTCCATCTTTCCGTTTATCTGGATGGTTGTCAGTGCCACCAATCCGTCCGTGGACGTAACGAAAGGGACGCTGCTGCCGGGTTCGCACCTGGTCAAGAATATCAACAATCTGTTCAGTTCCGTGGACATGTGGCAAGCTCTGTGGAATTCCGCAAAAATCTCGGTGGTGACTACCGTGCTTTCACTGTTGGTAGCATCAGCGGCGGGTTATGGATTTGAGATGTACCGCAGCCGCGGCAAAGATATCGTATTTAATATCCTCCTGGCCTCGATGATGATTCCGTTCGCGGCAATCATGGTGCCTTTATTTCAGATGTTTGCCAAAGTATCGGGGGTTGTACCCTTTCTAGGCATTGATACGGCAGGGGCTGTCATTCTGCCGACATTCACGACGGCCTTCCTTATTTTCTTCTTCCGACAAAGCACAAAAATGTTTCCCAAGGACATGATGGAAGCCGGTCGCATCGACGGACTCTCGGAGATCGGCTTGTTCTTCCGCATTTATATGCCGACGATGAAATCGACCTATGCCGCCGCCGCGATTATTACGTTCCTGAACAGCTGGAACAACTATTTGTGGCCGCTGATCGTGCTGCAATCGCCGGAGAATATGACCGTGCCCCTGCTGATATCGAACCTGGGATCAGGCTACGCCCCCGACTACGGTTTGATCATGTCTGCGATTGTCATTACGACGCTGCCGACGGCACTGGTGTTCTTCATGATGCAGAAGCAGTTTGTTGCCGGAATGACAGGTTCAGTTAAATAAAAAGGAGGAAAACAGATGAAACTGCAGGTTGAACGGGGAGTAGCGCCAAGCCTTGCATGGTTGTCCGATCCCGGCATATTCGCGGTAGGCAGGATGCCTGCGCACTCCGATCACCGATACTACGCAACGATACGAGAAGCCGATTTGCTTGGAGAGATGCCTTGGCGCCACAGTCTGAATGGAAGCTGGAAGTTTAGTTATGCGCATAACGCCAAGGAACGCCAAGCGGATTTTTATAAAATGGACGTTTCCTGCAGAGGATGGGATGATATTGAGGTTCCCGGACATATCCAGCTTCAGGGTTACGGGCAGCCGCAATACGTGAATACGATGTACCCATGGGACGGTGTGGAGTTTCTTAGACCCCCGATGATCTCAGAGGACCACAATCCCGTGGGCAGCTATGTGAAGTATTTCGACGTTCCTGCCGGCTGGCAGCAGCGCCCGCTGTACATTTCTTTTCAGGGAGTTGAATCGGCTTTCTATGTATGGCTGAACGGGGAGTTTGTCGGATACAGCGAAGACAGCTTTACGCCGAGCGAATTCGACCTCACGCCGTACTTGGCGGAAGGCGAGAATAAGCTGGCTGTCGAGGTCTATCAACGCAGCACCGGAAGCTGGCTGGAGGATCAGGACTTTTGGCGCTTTTCCGGAATTTTTCGCGACGTGTATCTGTACACGGTACCTGACGTTCATGTGCAGGATCTGCATGTTCAAACCGATTTGGATGAAACGTATGAACTTGGAACGCTGAAGGTTGCGATGCAGCTCAAGGGCAGGCCTGCTTCGAAAATAGTCCTTGAGCTTAAGGATGCAGCAGGAAATCCAGTGGTCCGGGGGGAGACCGAAGCTTCCGGGGGAACGGCGTCGATTGCGTTAGCTGCGGGAAAGGTTAAGCGGTGGAGCGCAGAAGAACCTAATTTATATACACTGTACGTATCCGTCTATGACGCATCCGGAAACCTTGTGGAGGTCGTGCCGCAAAAGATAGGTTTTCGCAAATTCGAGATGATCGACAAGGTGATGCACTTAAACGGCAAGCGCATTATATTCAAAGGCGTCAACCGGCATGAATTTAATTCCCATCGCGGACGCTGCATTACGAAAGAGGATATGCTGTGGGATATCAAGACATTAAAGCAGGCGAATATTAACGCCGTACGGACGTCGCATTATCCGAATCAGACGCTGTGGTATGAGCTATGTGATGAGTACGGCGTGTATGTTATCGACGAGATGAATTTGGAGACACATGGATCATGGCAGAAAATGGGGGCCGTTGAGCCATCCTGGAACATACCAGGCAGCAGGCCGGAATGGCAGGATATCGTGTTGGACCGTGCGATTTCCATGATGGAGAGGGATAAGAACCACCCATCGATATTGATCTGGTCTTGCGGCAACGAGTCTTATGCCGGAGAAGTCATTCGGAACGTTGCGAATGTTTTTCGGGAGAAGGACCCTACCCGGCTCGTGCATTACGAAGGGGTGTTCCATAACCGGGAATATGACGATGCAAGCGATATGGAGAGCCGCATGTATGCCAAACCGGCGGATATTGAACAGTATCTGTTAAACGATCCTTCCAAGCCCTACATCAGCTGCGAGTACATGCATGCCATGGGCAATTCCGTCGGCGGATTGCATAAATACACGGAGCTGGAGCGGAAGTATCCGATGTATCAAGGCGGCTTCATCTGGGATTTCATGGATCAGGTTATCGTGAAACATGATCGTTACGGCAAGCCTTTTATGGCTTATGGAGGGGATTTTGACGACCGCTCAACCGATTACAACTTCTCCGGCAACGGCATCGTATATGCAAATCGGACATGGTCCCCCAAAATGCAGGAAGTGAAATTCCTGTATCAAAACATCAAGCTGACACCGGATCGTTATGGCGTCACGATCCGAAACGAGAATTTGTTCGTGGGTTTGGATGCTTATCATGTTAAATACTCCCTGTATCATGGAGGCAGGGAAATCTATAGCGGAGCTGTAAGCACCCAGGTTGGTCCCGGCGAAGAGGGATATGTAAAGCTGGAACTGCCTGAGGCCGGGTATCCAGCCGGTGAGTATGCGCTAGACGTTTCACTCGTGACCAAGAAGGATTCGTTATGGGCGGAAGCCGGTTATGAAATTGCATTTGGACAGTTTGTTTTCCAAGTGGAGGACGCGCTCGCTGTTGATGATACTGACAATGCGTCAGCGTCGGAGGCAGAACGCCTGCAATCAGGTTCAGAGGTTTCGCATGATAAGCCAGCGAATGATTTCCGTGTTGTTGAAGGGGACGTAAATATCGGCGTTCACGGACGCGATTTCTCCGTCATGTTCTCGAAGCAGGCTGGGACCCTCATATCCGTCAAGTATGCGGGACGGGAGATGATCTCTTCGCCGCCGGCGCCGCTCTTCTGGAGAGCGATGACGGATAACGATAAAGGGGCCGGGCTGCCGTTCGACTCCGCGCTTTGGTATGCAGCAAGCCTGACTCGAAGAACGGAAAGCTGCGAGCTAATGGAGTACTCAGATTGCGCAACCGTGACCTACGTGTATAAACTGAGCGTATCCGAAGGAATACGGGTGCGTGTATCCTACACGGTGTTTACCGATGGCAGCATTCATGTAAAGTCGGGGTATCAAGGAGAGCCGGGGCTGCCGAAGCTGCCGATCTTTGCTCTTACCTTCAAAGTGCCGGCGGACTACGACAACCTGGATTGGTATGCAAACGGGCCGGAAGAGAACTATATCGATCGTGCGTTCGGAGCTAGATTGTGTCGCTTCCGAAGTCGTGCGGCGGATCATGTTTCAGCCTATTTGGTACCGCAGGAATCGGGCAATCGTACAGGTGTGCGGGAAGTATCCATAACGAGCGCTCAAGGCCATGGCCTTACGATAAAAGCGCCGGCGGCAGCACCGGTTGAGGCGAATATATCGCCCTATACCGCATTTGAGCTGGAGAATGCGACGCATCATTATGAGCTGCCGAACGTTCACCATACCGTTGTTACCATTGCTGGGCGGCAGATGGGGGTTGGGGGTGACGACAGCTGGGGGGCTCCGGTTCATGATGAGTATCAACTCGATCCTTCAACGGACATGTCCTTTGAATTTACCATTTGCAAAAGCCTAATCATGAAATAGTAGAATGCCAAACAACGCTCGGCTCACCAATATGGGTGGGCCGAGCGTTGCTTCATGCCTTCGTTGTAAGCATGATCAGCATAACCGTAGTATGAATCCGCCTATCCCGCGTCCCGGAAAATCAAATTTGATACCGAAACCAACTGTTAAAACCATGTGTAGTATGTTATATTTTGGATAATTTCACATGACAGTCGGGAGGGAATTCACCTGAGAAAAAAGAATTTCATGCTTGTTTCGATTCTTTCGTGCTTACTCTTGTTCTTGCTGCAGGCATGCAATGGTTCGGAACAGCCGGTCTCCGCGCCGGAAGTCAACAACCATCAGCAAACGAAACCGGTAGAGAACGAGGCTGAGGCTGAGCCAACGAAGCCGGCGGTAAACGACAACGATCGGAAGGCAATAGGCAGAGATCTATTAACGAAATATACTGAATCTTACTATAAGTTCACGACCACGGAAGCATTCGATGAAGGATACTTGAATGAGCTGTTCGATGAATCGATGCTTGACCATCCGGTATACCATGCTGCGAAAATTCATCACCAGACGGATCTGAAGAACTACGATAAGGCTGAGGTCGACAAAATCGAAAGTGAATCCGTCGAACCAGCGGAGGAAGGCGGATTCATTTACAAAGGGACTCTCACGGAACGAACATACCATAGGAAGGTTGAAGAGAATGACCCCCCTTACTTTTACAGCAAGAAGGACTTTGCGCTGCATATTAAGCAGGACGAGAACGGGAAGTACAAATTCTTTGACATGTCATTTGAGAAACGGATTTATTTCCCTGATATGTAAAAACGGAGGTGTCCGATATGGATTTGAACAATGACGCTAAAGAAATGGCTTCTGCTGCTGAAGAAAATCAGCAAAATGAAAAAGAACGACGCCCGATGTCGACCGGCAGCGGGCTCCTGGAATCGGCCATCGACAAGTTTGCCAGAGAAGGCGGTTTTGACGACTTGCCGTTGAAGGGAAAGCCGATCAAGATCGAGGACGGCGATGTGCTAACCAGTATCATGAAGAACGCGAATTACCAGCCGGCCTGGGTGGAGCTGAGAAAAGAAATCGCCGCCGACATCAAGCGTCTTCTTGACCTTCAGGACCCGAATGCGATTCCCGAGGCCGAGATAGAGGCCATCAACCAGAAAATTATGAAGTATAACCGGATCGTTCCGAATCCGCAGCTGCAAAAAGGTCTCCTGTCCGGGTCCCATTTGCACGCAGCCTATGATAAGTGGGAGTAGAGAATATCTTGAATGTGCTCCCCGTTACCGTCCGGGTGAACAAGCGAAAGAGACCTTGAAGCTATCCGCTTTAGGGTCTCTTTTGAATAGGGTCCATTTCTCGATTTGGGCCAAGCTCGAACCAATCAGGGAAGCGGATTCCAGCACTTACTTCCTGCCTCTGCGCCAAGCATCCAGCTGCGTTTGCACCTCTCGTATCACGTCATCCATGCCTGCTTGCTTCAGCTCCTCGTTAAACTTAGGGAGGATCGCATCGACATCCACGGAGCCCGTCATGAGGCTTGGATAATATTTATGCCAGACCATCTCGATGTTATCGGTTTGAGCGGTCAGCGCGGATAGATCCGGCGTAAATCCAAGCACGGTGGAATTGACGACTCCGGCGTTGTATTGACGGAATTGCTCCCATTTGTCGAGGGGGTCCGGGTTATCGCCGCCCATGGTTTTCAGGATAAACCAATTCCCCTGGGTGTACTGCACGCCTGAGTAACTGCTTGCAGGCGCATCGGGGATCGGTTCGCCATGGCTGTCTTTGTCGGTTATCAACACGACCTGCCCCTGTTCGTCCAATGTGTAGTGAATGCCTTCGATCCCATAATTGAATAAATTCCGTACTTCGGGGTCCGTATTGAGCAAATTCAGAAACTTAATGCATTCTACGGGGTGCTTGGTATTGGCATTAACGGTCATGATGCCTCCCCGGACGGATTCCGTAGTAACGGTGCTGGGGGTTACGGGATTCGCTACAATCTTATAACCGCGATCCTTGCTCCAAGTCGTCTCGGAGAGCGGCCCCCCGCCGGAGGACTTCCAGAACACCTTGGCGCCTCGTTTGAGCCCTCCCGGCTCGCGCAGCGCCGCGTCCTTATTGATGAAGCCTTGCTTATAATAATGCCGCAGCGTATCGAGAACCTGCCGGGCCTCCTTGGTTTCGAAGATATTCACCACCGGTGCGTCCGGGTCGAGCGATTTGATCATCAAGGGCACTTTATGGTTCATGATGTATTCGTATCCGTAGAGAGCGAAGAAATTATGGGAATCCCGATCCAACTCCATAGGGATGTAATCCGGCTCTTTCTCTTGAATCATCCGGAGGAGAGGCTCAAGCGATTCCAGCGTATTGTACTTGGTGATGTCGATATGGTGTTTGTCCACGATCGAGGCGGGGTACATCCACTGATCGCGTACGGCTAACTCCTTATTGGTAGGGACGCCGTAAATGCTGCCGTCGTTCATGCGGACCCCTTGCCAAAAGGTGGGATCGATGGCCTCATACATATCCTTGCCAAGGCCGGCCAGGTGGTCATCAAGCCTCAGCCAGGCTCCGCGCATCGCGGTGGTTGCATAGTCGGGCGCAAAAGCAATGTCGAACGGGCTTCCGGCGGATATCAGCGTGTTCAGCCGATCTTCATACTCCTGCCAGCTTACCTTGATATAGGTGATCGTCACGCCGATCTTGCGAGCCATGATTTCATTGATTTTATCATTGACGAGGCGAAGATCCTTGTCGGGCTCACCGATCGTATAATAGATCAGGTTGACCGTGTCGCCGACATGCGGTTCGTCGTCAAAGCCAGGCTGTCCGAAGCAGCCGGTTGTATAGAATGTGAACAGCAGCAGCAGGCTGATCTTCATTAAAGACCGTAAGCGTCTAGCGTATTTAACCATCGATGTCCTCCTTTCCGTCACGTATGCGTTACCCTTTTCCCCGCAGTTCAGAAGGAGATTTCCCGAAAAAGCTGTGAAAGTGCGTATAAAAATAATTGAGATTGTTGTAACCCACGGAAAACGCGATATAGGAAATTTTCTCATCCGTCGATTGAATTCTCTCCTGTGCCAGAAGCATGCGGTAAGCCATCAGGTATTCGGAAAACTTCATCGCGGTTTCTTTGAGAAACAATTGTCCGAGGTAGGTGCTGTTCATCTGGAAACGCTCCGCCACGGATTTCAAGGTGATGTTCTGAGCATACTCCGTCCTGATCATCAGCAGAATCCGGTTCACCAGCTTGGATAAGCTGTCATAGCTAACGCCAAGCACCGGATCCTGGTTCAAGCTTTCGCCGTTTCGGTCACCTATCGAACCGCCCAGATCCTCGACGATGATCTTCTCGATCACTTGCTGTAGCTTGGCACGTTCGACCGGCTTGAGCAGATAGTCTTTGACGCCGCACCGAATGGCTTCCTGGGCATACTTGAATTCGCTGTAGCCGCTCATGATGATGTATTTTGTAGGGATTTGAAATTCGTTGAGTCTCTGGATCGCTTCATATCCAAGCTCCTTGCCGATGCAAACATCGAAAATGGCGACGTCCGGCAGCAGGTCCACCACCTTGGACATCGCTTCACCCGTGGATTCACAGGTTTCGATCCGGCCAAATCCGTATTGCTTCCAATCCAGGATTCGCTTCATTCCCTCCAAAATCTGAGGTTCGTCATCCACAATCATCAGTTTGTACATGTTCAATCACCTCTTTTGAAATCCGCACGGAAATCTTGACTCCAGCTTCCTCATTATTCTCGATCTCGATCGAAAGGCCGTTTCCATAAAAGAAATGAAGGCGCGTATAAACGTTGCGCAGTCCGATACTATGGGAAGAAGTTTCATCATGGTTGGACAGCGTGCTGCGGACGGCATCCAAACGCTCCGGCGCAATCCCGCTTCCGTTGTCCACGAATTCCAGCACATAATCATCATCCGCTTCAAATCCGTTGACGACGTACAGATTAAACTCATGATTCGCGTTAAAGCCATGAATGAAAAAATTCTCGGCCAGGGGCTGCATCCAGAATTTCACGGTAGGGATCGAGTGCAGCGCCGGCTCGACATTGATTTGATAATAAAAACGCTCGGGATACTTGAACTCCATAATCTCCAAGTACTTCTGCAGCAATTCCAGCTCGCTAGCAATCGATATGATATTTTCCTTTTTGACGATTTCACGATAGAGCGTGCCTAACGTAGCAATGGCGTCGGCGGTGTCTCGGTCCTGATTCACTAGCGCCGTGGAGCGGATAACCTCCAGCGTATTGTATAAAAAATGAGGGTTGATTTGATGTTGAAGCGCTTTCATTTCGGTTTCCTGCTGCTTGATCTTGAGCAGATATTCATTGCGGATATGCTTGTCCAGCTGCTGAATCATATCGTCCAATTCACGGGCGATCATGCCGTATTCGTTGCGACGGTACCGGGCGGGGCGGTTCGGCGTAAAGTTGGCCATTTTCACCCGTCCGATCGATTGAATGATGCGGCGGAGGAAGAGGGCATCGTCCCGCATATTGTACGCGATGAGAAGAAGCACGCTGACCATGGCCGTCAATACGATCAGAAAGATGGCGACCAGCATCCCGGCATGCTGACGAATCAGCATGGATAAATCAATGATGCTAATAAATTTGAAATTAAACTTGGTGGACGGAAAGGAAACGAACAAGATATGCTTCCGTACACCCCTCGATATAAAACCATGACTGCGGCCGTCTGCCTCGGCCAGTCGGGACAGCTCCTCCAAGTCCTGGTCCTGCCCATTGCCGATGAGGTAGGTTTCGCCGGTAGCACTGACCGCGGCGGCATTGCCAAACCGGAAATTTCGAATGGATTTAAAGATTTGATCGCTGCTGACCAAAAAGCGCATTTCCCCGAACTCCTGAGCGCCCGGCGTCGGATTCGACAGTTTCTTGCGATAGACGAAGCCCTTCATGATCGTATCGCGGAACGCCTCGTCCGTATTCGGCAGCCCGAAGGTAAAGCTTGTTATCCCGTGCTCATTAAAACGTACGACATTGCCGTAATGGCCGGTATGCAGGCTAATCTGCGTGATTTCGCCCTGCGCCCAGCTGTACAGATAGGTCTTCACATCCTCGGGAAACGAAACCAGCGGCTGGGAGAAATGGCTGTTCTGCAGCCTGCTGGTTAAATAGCCTTCCGCGCTGCTGCTTAGAAAGCTGCGAGCATCGTCCATCAGTCCGGGATTGGAGTAGATGCGCTGCATGTAAGCCTCGATTCGGTCAGCATCATACTGCAGCTCATTCTCCACGCGCGCAAAGGCATTAGCCGCCTCGATGCGGGCATTGCCCACCCATTGATTCAGCAGCATGGCACTGGTCAGCGTACCAAGCGTCAGACCGATGACCACGACGAAGATGACATAGGCAATAAACTTGTGGCGATAGATTTTGATTTGTAAAAATGAGCCCATACGACACCTCAATTGCAGCAGGTCGCTTTAAATATGCGCAGCTTAATCTCAATGTAACACGATTCACGCCAAGCTTCATAGATAGGATGGAAAAAGCATCCCTTAAAAGTGTCCTAATAAGGGATGCGCAGGAATTTACTTGAAGTAATTATTGATCTGCTCTTGGGCCGCTTGCATGATCGTGTCCATGCCGGCCGACTTTAATTCAGCGGTGACCTTCGGTATCACTTTCTCCGGATCGGATGCTCCTGTAATGATTTCATATTTGTATTTATCCCACACGGCCTGGCAGTTCGCCACTTCGGTCTGAAGATCGGTGATGTCCAGCGCAAAGCCGAGGACGGTGGAGGAGGTCGCTGCATCGTTCAGCTTTTTAACCTGCTCCCATTGATCTTCAGGAGCGCCTTTCGTAACCGCCAGATTAAAGAACGTGCCTTGCGTGTAAGCCGCGAGCGGCCAAGTATCGGATGTACGCTCAATCACTTTTTCGCCATCGACGTTGTTGTAATCCACGCCCAACTCGCCGAATGCCAGCATATTGCGAAGTTTTGGATCCGTATTCACCAACTCAAGGTATTTCAAGGCTTCCTTCTTATACTTGGAATTCGCCGAAATCGCGTTCAGCGAGCCTTGAATCGTACTGGTGGTATAGATCGGCCCGTAATGCTGAACCATATCGTACTTCTCAATGGCGTCATTGATCTGCCAGCTGATCTCGGCTCCCGGGAATGCCTGGGCTGCAAAGAACGGTCTGCCCTTGTCGTTCTCCGTCTTCGTCGGCGCATCCGGGTTGATGATGCCATCCTGGTACCATTGATGCAGCAGCTTCAGATTAGCCACAACATCAGGCTGCTCCAGCACGGAGACAACCGTGCGCGATGCGTCGTCCGCTTTGACGCCGATCGGAGGGAAGCCCAGGGTTAAATCGTCATAGTCGTTAAAGAAGCCGTTCAAGCCTTCGCCTTGCGTCATTGGCAGCGGATAGAAGCTTTTGCCTTCGCCGGCCTTCATGTCATGAAGCGGTTTATCCAGGTCCTGCAATGTTTTGATATTGTTGATGTCGATATTGTACTTTTGCACGTACTTATCATCGAATACCCAGTACTGCGTCAGCGCGGAATCCTTGTAAGTCGGAACGGAATAATATTTGCCGCCGATCTTTGTGCCTTCCCATACCTTCTCGGGAATCAATTTGTATAAGTCCGGCGTTTCGCTCTGAACCAGATCCGTAATATCGGCAAACGCGCCCATAGCCACTTGCTTGCTGTATTTACCGCTGTTCGTGAACATGATGTCGAATGGCTCGCCGGTATTCACGATGGTATTCATTTTGGTGTCCCATTCACCCCAGCTGGCTACCTTGATGTCAACCTTCACGCCAATCTTCTCGGCCGTGTAGGCATTCATGGCATCCACCGCTTTGCTGAAATTGTTAGGCACTTGGCCGCCGATGGTCCACCAGGTCAACGTCGGTACATCCTTGCTTGCCGTTTCGGTGTCATTGGATGTGTCCGGCGTCGCTTGGGATCCGTCTGTCGCAGGTGCAGGCTTCGAGCCGCCGCAGGCTGCCAAAGCAGTCAACATAAGCGTCAGCACGCACAGCGTAGAGATGAACTTTAATGCTCTTTTCATTTCATTTCCCCCTTTTTGAAGTTGAATTACCTAAGTGTGTACAGCGGATATTTATCATAAACCAAGGTTGTCTTGGTTTATTTCGTCATTAGCCCTTCACCGCGCCGACCGTCAATCCGGAAATAAAATACTTTTGGAAGAAAGGGTAGGCGAATGCTACAGGCAGCACGATGAGAATGGCGACCGCCATGCGGGCGGATTCCTTCGGCATCGTTGCGACGAGCATCGCGTAGCTTACGCCCATACTCGCTGCATTCTTCGCGAGTGCGTCCACATTGCTCATTAGGCTGTTGAGCAGCGCTTGCAGGGAATATAGGTTCTGGTTGTCGATATACAGCATCGATTGGAACCAGTCGTTCCAGTAAGCAAAGCAGAGAAACAGTCCGATGGTGGCGATGACCGGCAGCGAAATCGGCATGATGATGGAGAAGAAGATTCGCAGCTGGCTCGCGCCGTCGATTTCGGCTGATTCGATCAGCCCGTCGGGAATCGTGCTTTTGAAAAAGGTTTTACATATGATGACGTTGAACGATGAAACGGCGAGCGGGAGAATCAGCGCCCAGATGCTATCTTTCAGTCCCAGCAAATTCGTGTTGATGAAGTAGCTGGATACCAAGCCGCCGTTGAATACCATCGGAATGAATACCACCCAGGTCAGAAATCCCCTCAGCTTATAGTTGGGGCGAGAGAGAACGTAACCCATGGAGGCGGTCAGCAGCACCCCGAGCAGGGTACCGACCACGGTCACGAGGGCGGATACACCGAGGGCCCGCAGAATCATCGTTCCCTGCTTGATGATGTAGACGTAAGCCTCGGCCGACATGGCGACCGGCAGTAAATGATATCCGGTTTCACGGATGGACTCCTCGCTGGAGAAGGAGATGGACAGGACAACGATTACAGGTATGACGCAGAGCAGCGCCAACAGAATGAAGATCAGGTTGAACAAAAGGTTGACGGCTTTGTTTGTGCGGTTAAACTTCTCAAGGCCTGTCTGATAAGTAGATTTCGATGTCATCTTCTTGCCTCCTTACATCATCGCGCTATCGGGATCGATTCGGCGAACGATCCAGTTAGCGGCCAGAATCGTAGCGCATCCCAGAACAGACTGTACGAAAGCGGCTGCGGATGCCATGCCCACGGTGGCCGTTTTCAGTTGTTTATACACCATGACATCGATCGTGGTCGCCACGTTGAACAGCGAATTGGAGTCTCGCGTGACCTGATAGAACAAACCGAAATCGGTGTAAAATATGCGCCCTACCGCCAGTATGAACATCATGACGATCACCAGCTTGAGCATGGGCAGCGTAATGAATCTTGTCTGCTGCCAAATGGACGCGCCATCGATGACGGCTGCTTCATAATAGGTGCTGTCTATGCTCGTGATGGTCGCCAGATAGATGACCATGCCATAGCCCAGGCCCTTCCAGACATTCAAGAGAATCAGAAAAAACGGCCAATACTTCGGCTCCATATACCAGTTAATGGGATCGCTGCCCATCGAGACGAGCATTTGATTGACGATCCCTTTATCAAAGCTCAGGAATGCCCAGCCTACGGCGGATACGACGACCCACGACAGGAAATAGGGGAGGAACATCATCGTCTGATAGACTTTGCTGGCTTTGCGGCTGTGGAGGAGGCCGATCATGATCGCGAATAGGACGGGCAGAACGATCCCCAGCACAATAAACACAATGTTGTATCCTATCGTGTTTCGAATAATGATCCAGGCGTCATTCGACTTGAATAGAAATTCGAAGTTTTTGAACCCGATCCAAGGGCTGTTGAACACATTGCTCAAGAACCCGCCGCTAATCTTGAAATTTTTGAAGGCGATAATGATCCCGAACATCGGTAAGAAACTAAACAGGATGTACCAGATCGTGGTTGGCAGCGCCAAGAGGGTCAATTCCGTATCCTGCTTGTGCCAGCGCATTCGTAAGCGCTTTCGTTTTTTGGGTTCGGCTTGAGAGCTCATGTCTGTCACTCCTTACGGTGTAATCTCGCTTGTCGTGCACTTGTTGATTTCATTGTATAAGAGGAGGAAACGCTGCTTCCAGATAACAAACTTGATACTATAGTCAACAAACGTTAGGTTCGAAAGACTTGTTAGGACGGACATTTACAAAACATGGTTTTTTATTATAATATTTCAAGGCCGTTCTCCAAGAGATCTTTCAATGTCTTCAAGCAAAACCGGGGGTATAATATAATTGAAATCTCATAGGAATAAGGAGGCTGCACATGAAGGTAGTAATCATTGGCGCAAGCGGCACGATCGGACGAGCAGTCGCTAAAGAATTAGAAAAAAATCACGAAATCGTACATGCTGGGCGAAACGGCTTCGATGCCCAAGTGGATATTACTTCCGTCAACAGCATTAAAGACATGTACAGAAAAATCGGAAAAGTGGATGCGGTCATCAGCGCAACAGGCGGTGCGCATTTTGGTCCTATTGCAGAATTGACGCCGGAGCTAAATGAGATTGGCATTGAAAGCAAACTTAAGGGCCAAATTAATCTAGTCCTTCTAGGACTGGATTATATGAATGACGGGGGAAGCTTTACCTTAACAACCGGAATTATGATGGATGATCCCATTCCTCAGGGCGCATCGGCAGCCATGGCAAATGGCGGTGTTAAGGCTTTCGTTAAATCCGCAGCCATTGAAATGCCGAGGGGAATTCGCATAAACAGCGTAAGCCCTAATGTTTTAGTGGAGTCCTTAGATAAATATGGCGAGTTTTTCCCGGGCTTTGAAGCCGTGCCGGCCGCACGTGTAGCGCTTGCGTATAAAAAGAGTGTGGAAGGGGCTCAAACCGGGCAAAACTATGAAGTTTATTAATGAGAAAAGTGCACAAAGTTATAAAAAAGAATCCGGGTTTAATCCGGATTCTTTTTTCTTTCGTTCATCTGCAGCTATTAAACAAAGGGAAAACTAGAGCGTTATATGTAAATATAATCACTTCTATAGGAAAATAATATAACGTGATTTTTATTGACACAATTAAGAAAACTAAACTAACATTAGGATTATTTTCATCAAGAGGGAGGCAGCTATGAGTTTTAAAGAACAGTACGAAGAAATTGCAGGTGTAGGACAGACCATATTCGATAACCCTGAGCTTGGCTACAAGGAATTTAAAACCAATCAAACGGTGGCGGATTTTCTGAAAAAGGTTAATCCGGATATCGAGCTGCAATCATTCAGCACAACCGGTCTTCGGACAACGCTTGGCGGCGGCAAGCCGCTGAACATCGCTTTTATTGCGGAGCTTGATGCGGTATATGCTCCAAGCCATTGGCGGTCAGACGAGGCAACGGGTGCGGCACACAATTGCGGTCATTATACGCAGGTGGCGATTGCCCTAGCTCTGTACAAGCATTACTTTGAATCTAAGGCGTACGAAGCTTTAGATTATAGTCTAACGTTTATTTTCATTCCGGCTGAAGAGTATTTGGATCTCGCCTACAGGGACGAGCTGCTCGGAAGCGGCAAGATCTCCTATTACGGAGGAAAACCCGAAGCGATGAAACTCGGCGTGTTCGACGATATCGACATCGGGCTGTGCGTACACGCCATGGGCGGCGAGTTTGCCGAGCGCACGATCGAAATCAACTGCGACCTGGCCGGATTCTTATATAAGCATTACACGTTTACCGGAAAAGCAACCCACGCCGGTTTCGATCCTTTCTCCGCCAAAAATGCCTACAGCATGTCGACCCTGTTCAATGTGGCGTTAGGCCTCAGCAGGCAGCAAATGAAGGACAGCGAGAAGGTCCGCATGAACCCGATCGTCCTGGAGTCCGACATGTCGACCAACGTCATTCCCAATCGGATTACGGTTGGCAGCGATCTGCGCACCCAGTCGGTGGACTACATGAAGGAAGCGGCCTCCAAGATGGACGATGCGGCCAGGGGCAGCGCGCTGGCCCTTCAAGGCGAGGTCGAGATTAAGACGCAGATGGGATACTTGCCGTTCGTTCAGGACCGGTATTTGTCCGAGTTCGTGCTGGAGGCGTTCCAGGATAACGAGGAGATCGCCCGTATTTGGAACAACAACGCCATCAGCGCTGCAGGAGACATTGGGGATTTAGCCTTCATGATGCCCTGCATTCAAATCGGCTACAGCGGCTTTACGGGAACGATCCACGGCGACGATTTCAAGGATATCGATCCGGAATTTATTTATGAAGTGTTCCCGAGATTTATAACGCAGGTGCTGGAGCGCATGAGCGGACGCATCGACCGTTCGAAGCTGTACCGCCGCACATTCTCCGAATACGAGCAGCTCCTTGCTTCGATCGTTGGCTCCCATTAAGAAACAGAAAAACAGAAAAGAGGACATCATGGCATGAAGTTAAAACTACAGTATCTCTATTTGCTTGCATTCGTGCTCATTGTTATAGCGGTTGCCGAATTTATCGGCATTCAGTCCATCCAGGTCGGCTCCGTGAAAATAAGCCTGCTTCCACTCGTATTCGCCATTTTGATCACGATGGTGCTCGGCTTGTCGATATTCCGGAAAGGCTTGATGAAGAAAATTTACAGCAAGGAAAACGTAGGTTTCTCCAGCAAGTACCTGATCTTTATTATGCTGCCGCTCATGGCGAGATACGGCGCCGACGTTGCTCCTAGATTAGAAGAAATCTTAAAAGTAGGCTGGGTATTCATCATTCAGGAAATCGGCAACCTGGGGACGATTCTGCTCGGACTTCCCATCGCCATCCTGCTTGGCCTGAGAAGGGAAGCCATCGGCGCTACGCTTGGACTTGGAAGGGAAGGGGAACTTGCTTATATATCCGAGAAGTATACGCTCGACTCCGACGAAGGCCGCGGGGTACTGTCCCTCTATATTATCGGTACCCTATTCGGCACGCTGTTCTTCAGCATTCTGGCGCCGGTGATGGTTGCCGCCGGCTTCTCGATCGAAGCGCTGGCGATGTCCTCCGGGGTCGGTTCCGCCAGCATGATGACAGGCTCTTCTTCGGCGTTAATCGCGCATTCTCCTGAGATGACGGAGACCATTAACGGATACGCTGCTGCAAGCCAGCTGCTTACCAGCTTCCTCGGAACGTATACGATGGTATTTCTCGCAGTGCCGCTGCAGCGGTTTATGTACAAATTAATGGTCAGAGGTGAAAAGAAATGAGCACAGGTTTGAATAAATACGCAAAATACGCCCTCGTCCTGCTGCTTAGCGTCGGTCTTATTTTATTTACGGAGCAAATGAAATTCATCAAAAACGGAGAGGGCCATATTACGATGGGGACGATTGCCGGCTTATCCGTGCTTTGGCTTTTTTCCTTCATCGGCGTTCTGATCTCGACGCTCATGAAAAAGGTTCCGCTGAAATTCCTGCAGGAATTCCCGGTGCTCGGCTGGGTATCGATCGTTTCGCTGATCTGCTGCCTGATTTCGGATGTGTTTGTGGACGCCATTGCCAACGTCAACTTTTTGTCCATCACCACTCCGATTTTGGCGTTCGCCGGCATTTCCGTAGCCGACAGGCTGGTTGATCTTCGCAAAACCTCCTGGCGCGTCGCGATCGTTGCGGTGTTCGTGTTCACGGGCACGTACGTAGGGAGCGCGTTATTGTCAGAGCTCGGCCTTTATTTGTCCGGTAAGTAAAATATGGAACAAAGCCAAGAAGCTAAAAAAGATGACCTCCGAAAAGCGGAGGTCATCTTTTTCTCGTTCAACAGCGAAACGGATAGCTTTCGCCTCGTTTGGTAAACGGCTCATTAGTCTGTCGCAGCCGTTTCTCGCTGACTTTCCTTACGAATCCGTCACCAGCACTCGCAAGGAGGTGCGGTCAAGGGCTCGCGAAGCCAACCAGCAGCCGCTGACGGCAATGGCAAGAGCGATTAGCGTCAGGCCAATCGCCAGCGGCCACTCCATGACCAGCGGCAGCTTGACGATGCCGTAGGCAGACAGCAAGCCGCGTAGCACGGCTGGCAGCGCGTAGATTCCGCATACCATGCCAACCAGCGTACCGAGGGCAGCGAGTCCGGCAATGCCGCTTGTCAACGCGCGGCGGATGTCTGATGCCGTCAGGCCGAGCGAAGCGTAAATGCCGTAGGTTTTCGTTTCCTTGCGAATATGCAGGCGGCAAGTACTATAGACGATCAGGCAAGTGACGGCGAGGAACAGAAGGGCCAGCAAACTCATCGGAATGAGCAGCACGGCAGCGGCCTCCTTGAATACGGAATCCAGCAGCACTTCCTGCTTGAGGGCCTGGATCACCGGACTATAGCGTTGATTCAGCTGTCGCACGAACTCATCGCTATCCGCTTGGTTCCGAAGTTGAACAAACCCGGCGTCCGGATTGATCTCCCCGACAAGGTCCGATGTGATCCGAGCGATATTCGACATGTTGGAAATGGACTGAAACGTGCCGGTGATCAGCAGCTGATGCGGTTTTCCTTCGATGTAGATCGTGACGGCATCGCCAATATCTTTATTCAATTTGCGGGCAATGTTGACTCCGATCGCGATTTCGTTAGGCAGCACGGGGTTCCGGCCTGTCAGCGAGGCCAATCCCATCTCGTCCATGCTGCCTTCCACCACGGTCAGCGGGAGGCTGAACGTCGGTTGAGTGCCATCTGCTTGCGCAACAACCCCAATGGCCGAGCCGGACCAGTTCAGGCTGAGGACCCTGGGATCCTTCTCGATAAAAGATTGCAATTCTGTACGATCCATTCCGTCAGCGTTGATCACCATGATGGCGATATCCGCATCGTCGTAGCCCCACTGGGCGGAGGTTTCGCTGATGCGATAGACGCTCGTTACCAGCAGGGTGCCAAAGACGAGCACCGCCGCGGTAATGCTCATCAACAGAAAGATCAGCGCCGCCCCTTTTTTGTTGCCGGTCACATGCTTCCATCCGATGACGGCGGGTACGGACCATCGGTCCAGCAGCCTTGTGCCGGTTCCACCTCGATGGGCATGGGTATGCGAAGACTCCGACATGCCATAGCGGATCGCCTGAATCGGCTCGATATGGCGCGTTTTGGCTGCATAGAGGACGACGCACAAGAGGATGATGATCAGCATGCCGATGCCGGTCCAGATTGCGACCCCCAGCGCCTGCACGGACACTGGCGCCGCCTCGGATTTGAGGAAGGATAAGGCATTCTGAATGATGACATCCGACAGCAGACGACTGCCGATCAGGGCAGGGATCAAGGCGATAACGGTAATCAAGCCGTACTGCAGCATATAGGTGACGATGATGCGTTCGGAGGTCATGCCGATGGATTTGAGAATGCCGATCGTGCGGTAATTGGCCAGGATCGTGTCCGTGATCGTAAAGCCGATCGTAAGCAAGGCGACAGCAATCATGACCAGTCCGAGGAAACTCATGACGAAGCCGATCACTTTGTTCATGATAAAGTAAAAGGCGGACAGCTCGGCAAACGAAACGCGTTCTTCCAAAAACGGCGATCCGAGCGCCTCCTCAAAGCGCTGCCAGTACTCCCCGCTTTGTTCGGGATGCGCATAGCGAAGCGACACCAGGTACTGCTCCGGCGTGGACAAGCCGCCCATGGTGGAAAGGTAGTCCGCTTCGTTCATCCAGATGCGGGCAGTGGTGGTGAAGGGGCCGCCATGTGACAGGTCAATAACGATAGCGCCGATCGTGAATTGTACCGGGGCAGCCCCGGCCGTGAACACCAATTCATCGCCGACTTCCATGTCGTATTTGTAGGCGAGCGAGGTGGGCACCCAGACGGTTCCGGCTTCCGGAACGGTCAGTTGAGCCGGTCCGGCGCCGGGGAGCGGATGATTGACCCCATGCGGCATCGGAGGCGTATCGATCATATACAGATAAAGATTGGGCAGTTCTTGCCCGTTATAGACCAAGCCGGTCCAAGGCTTGTAAGGAATAAGGCTGGAGGCGGTCACCCCCTCCTGGGTTGACCACCAATCGGCAACCATGCGTTCATCATGCAGCCCGCGGGTCATATTTATGATTTCATGGGCACCTTGAGCAGCCGTATGGCGCTCTTCGAATACATTTTCCGTATTCATCAAGACCGTGAAAGCGGTGCCGACTAATAGAGCAGATAGCGCAATGAGCAATGCGATCAGCGCGTTTTGCAATTTTCGTTTGCGAATGTTCCCCCAGCATAGCGTCAATATGGCACGCATCTTGGACTACCTCCTCCCGGTGACATAAGCAAAGATCATTGCTTCCCGCTCGGAGGCTAACTCCGGGACGTAGGGTCCCATATCCAGCGTGCCGCCGATCTTGCCGTCGCGAATGTAGATCAGGCGATTGCCGCGGCAGGCCGCCTTCATATCGTGGGTGACCATGACAATCGATTGGCCTTCCGCATTCATCCGGCTCAGGATATCGAGCACCGTAACACCTTGTTCGTAGTTGAGGCTGCCGGTGGGTTCATCGGCAAAAATCATATCCGGATTGTTGATGAGCGCCCTGGCGATGGCGGCCCGCTGCTGCTGGCCTCCGGACACCTGGGAAGGCAGCCGGGTGCCTTGTTTTTCGAGATGCAGGCTTGTCATCAGGTCATTGGCCCTTTGTTTTACGGCTTCTTTGTCCCGATTGGCGATATAACCAGGAAGAGCGACGTTATCGAACAGCGTCAAATCCGGCACGAGGTTGCTGTTTTGATAGATAAAACCGATTTGATCTGCTCGAAAACGCGCAAGCTCCTTAGCCGAAAACTGATCGAGGCGCTGTCCCTGAAGGTGGACTTCTCCGGCCGTCACGGCGTCGAGTCCGCTAAGCAAGTAAAGCAAGGTCGACTTTCCGGACCCGGAATCTCCCATGATCACAGTAAAGTCGCCGGCATATATCGACAGATCGACATTGCGAACGGCATGATACTGCTCCTTGCCGGTGGTATAGGTTTTGCATAAATTGGAAGCTTGCAGCATGATGGTTTTGGTTGTAGGCATGACAGGGTCTCCTCTCTTCTCGTGTTTCCAAATTATAGAGGACGATTCTTGCGCATTCCTTATCAAATTATGAATAAAGTATGACAGGGGTCAGCTTAGCGGCAGAGTCAAGCAGAAGGTCGTTCCCTGCTGCTGCTTGCTATGAAACGTGATCGTGCCGCCATGCGCTTCCATAATATATTTGCAAATCGACAAACCGAGTCCAACCCCGTGCCGCTCGGCCAGTTTCTTGCGGTCCGGGACACTGCCTTGGTAATACCGTTCAAAAATAAAGGGCATGTCCTGAGGGGAAATACCACTGCCCGTATCGGAAATTATGATCCGCAAACTGGATGATTCGGCGAACTCCTCAACGGCGAGCGTAATCGTATCCCCGGGTTTGGTATGCTTCAGGGCATTCGTGACGAGATTGGCGATGACCTGCTCGAAACGCACAGCATCGATGATAACAAGCACGTTCGGAATGGAAGAAGGCTCCACGCAGCGCACCCCCATCGTACGTATGTAGTGCGCCATGGTTCGCAACACAGGTTCAATCGTCGAAGAACTGTACTGCTCCAGCGGACGCACCGCAATTTGGTCCAGATCACGCAGCGCGTGCAGCAGCAAATCGTCTACAAGCACAGCCATCTTGCTTGTATTGGCATGCACCACCTCCAGGTAAGTCATCACACTCGGCAGATCGGGGCAGATGCCTTCACGAATCGCATCGATGTAGGCTTTGATGGTCGCCAGCGGGGTTTTTAAATCATGGGACAGATTGGAAATGAGCTCCTTGTGCGACTGGCTGTGCGAGGCTTGCTGCATATGTAAATTGCGAATTTCTTCACGCATGAGATCAAATACGGCGTAGAGTTCGCCGACCTCGTTATTGCTTGTCCATTCGGCGCGCTGCTCGTAATCGCCCTTCAGGATGGCTTCCGCATAGGGCTTGAGCCCGGCAACAGGCTCAACCAGATCACGCTGCACCCGGCGTCCGGCGGAGAAGATTACATAAAGCAGCGTCAAAAGTGCCAAGGAAAGCGAGATCCATGGCACAACGAGAAGTAAGCCGGAAGAAGGGATGGCCGCGGTCACCGCAGATGCAGGGACCGTAAACTGCGCATAGCCTGCGAAGGCGTTGGTTCCGGCATCCAGCAGCGGAAATGCCAGGTGGTATTCGGGCGGGTCGCCGTCGGACATACGCAGCGTATAGTCCAGCTCAAAGCGAGGATGAATACGGCGCACCGATGAATCATCGCTGTCATATATCATGGTTCCGTCAGGGAGCACGACCTTAAGGCCGATCCGTGTTTCTTGACTCCAGCTGGTTAATTTCTCACGAATCGGAGCATCGGGAGGGATCAGTTCGGCAGACTCGTTCTCCAACGTATGGACGATCGTATTGGTCAGCAAGCGAATGTGGTTGACGATAGAGGACGAAGCAGGCTGGTTCGAGGGCCAAGCGAGCCAAACGACGGACAGCAAAAGTACAAGAAGAGACAGGCAAGCCGCCCAGAGCCTCTTTGCATACCATGGTTTCCAGTGCATAAAAGGCTACTCCGTTTCATCGGGGTCGAATTTATAACCGACACCCCAAACCGTCGTGATATAGGCGGATTTGATTCCGCTGCGTTCCAGCTTCTCGCGGAGCCGCCGAACGTAGACCGTGATCGTATTATCCTCGACATAGGCGGAGTACCCCCACACCTGATCCAGCAGCTGCGTTTTGGTAAACACTTGGTTCGGGTTGGATGCGAGAAAATAGAGCAGGTCGAATTCCTTCGCAGATAGTGCAATTTCCCGCTGTCCGGCCATGACCTTGCGGGCGCCTTTATCAATCGATAACGTGCCGAATCGCAACAGCAGCTGTGTTGTTGCCTGGAGTTTCGGGTCGACCATTCTGCGCAAATGCGCCTGAACCCGGGCGACCAGCTCACTGAGCGAGAAGGGCTTGGTCATATAATCATCGGCGCCGAAACCCAAGGCAAGCACTTTGTCCGTGTCACTGCTGCGAGCGCTTAAAATAAGTATGGGCGCAGAAGTCAATGTACGAAGCTCGCGGCATACTTCAATTCCGTCAGCGTCTGGCAGCGTCAAATCAAGAATGATAAAATCCGGCTGCCGGTTACGGACTTCCTGCAATCCGTCCCTCGCATTTTCCGTGATGAACGAGCTGAATCCCTGGACACGCAAATAATCGTTCACAATGCGCGAGATATCCCGCTCATCTTCAATAATCAGTACCGTTTTAGGAGATTGCATGAAAAAGTCGCCCCTGTTCCGTTTGCTTTAAATAGTGAATCCATTATAGCACGGGTCGGATTTAAGCATAGGGAAGATAAGGAAAATCCACCTGGATAACCCTGTCGCTATTTTTAAGTTAGCTGAATGCATGCCTACATGTATCTGGAACAAGGAAAACCCCCGGTCTGGAATAAGACCGGGGGTTGAGCGGTTGGATGCTTTGATGATCGACAGCATCCTCCCTATGAGGGAGAGTATTATTACTTCACATTATCCTTAAGCGTGGAAACCCAAACCTCAACGCCGTCTGAATTACGAGTGGACTGGTGAGAAACCGTTGCTTCCTGAACATCGCCGAAACCCCAATGGGTTTCTGCTACATCAGGGAAGAGCGGCTCCAATCCCGTCAAAGGTCCACGGTATAACGCTTTGTTGATCAACGTGACGGCTTCGACCCGCGTGATGCGGTTGTTCGGCCGGAACGTGTTTCCAGGATAACCGGATAGCAAATTGTTGCGATATAATGCCTCAATGGATTCGGCAGCCCAGCTTCCTTCGATGTCCGTAAAATGGCGATTTACGGAAGCCGATGTGTCCAAGTCCAGGAAACGGGCCAGCACCGCAGCCAGTTCTCCGCGAGTGACTGGTGCATCCGGACGGAACGTATGGTCTGCGTAACCGTTGAAGTATCCTTGGGATACCGCGATTCGAATGTAATCGGTCGCCCAATGTCCTTTTCGAATATCGTTAAAGCTTGAGTTCTCGTTACCTACGGTTTTCTCCGAAAGACGAGCAACGATTGCAGCGAGCTCGGCCCGGGTCAAGGTATTGGACGGTTGGAATTTACCGTTAGGGAACCCGAGAATATAACGCTGATGCTGGAGATCGCCGAACCGGTCAGAGAATACTTGAACATGGACGCTATTGGATTTTTTGCTGCTACCTGCCGTAAGCTGTCCGATGATTTCATATTGAATCTCTTTGGCTGCAATCTGTCCCCACTTGATGTCCAGTTTGAAGCTGCCGGTGCTTCCGGCAGGGAGATGAGCCACATTCCAGGTTACGGTTCTGCCTTCAACCTTTCCGCCGTGAGCATTCACGACTTCGGCGCCTTCAGGGAGGGTAACTTGAACCGATGCATCACGTAATGCCGCGTTGGTGCGGTTAGCGTAATCGACGGTAATGGTCGACTGCGTGCCTTCTTGGACTTGTTTCTTGTCCGTGGACAGGTTCAATGTCACATCGCCCTGCTGACTTGAAGGCGGCGTTGATGGAGAAGAACCCGATCCGGATGAATCCCCGCCATTACCTGAGGACGGTACTGGCTGCATAGCAAAGTCAAATGCGATAATGCTCTGTCCCACATGGATGATCCCGTCTTGGATATAACTGTCGGAACCGTTAACGGCTGGGGCATTCGGTTTGGAAACCCGAGTGTCATAAGTGTAATAGCCGCTTCGTTTCGCGACGATGTAATAATCGCCTTCCGGATATACCATCCATGCATATTCGCCAGCCGCGTCGGAAATTTGCGGATTGGCATTTTGGTTAGGCGCAAACCCAGCCAGTGCAGGCAAGGATACGAGTGTGTTCGGCACCCGTCCTTTCTGACGGTTCAGCTCAGTGTCAGCCCAATACAATTGAACGTCTGCGCCGCTAATCACTTTTCCTGTCGATGCATCCGTGATGATGCCGTAAGGATCTATCAGGGAATATACGATCGCGGTCTGTCCGTCTTGGGTCATATCCACGTCCAAGATGGAAGCAGGACCTGCCAATACCGTTCCATCCGCCAGTTCAAGCTGGTAGGATATTTGGTATTTCCCCGGCGGGACTTGATCCAGCGAGAACGTTCCGTCATTGGCGACGGCGAGCGGCTGCTTAAAGCTGCTGCCGTTCAAGCCTTGAAGCAGTGCAACGGCTTTTCCGCTGCCGAGGATATCCCCAATGGTGTCCGGGTTGGATGCTCCGCTTGCGGAAGCAACGAATAATTGACCTCTCAGCAGGTTCGAAGGTTTGATCGTTTGGCCAGGTTGCACTGTACCGATCGTAACCTCTTTGGTATGAGTCAACGTAAAATCACGCCCACCGATTTGAACCGGAGTTTCGATATTCAGCTCATAGGTATAGTTGCCGCGCGGAACCGGTATCTGGTACGAGCCATCCTCGCCGGTCGTTACCTCAGCCGAGAAATCAGGAATTCCGTCGTTGTTGAAATCGGATTCCACGATAATTTTTGCGCCTGCTACCGGTTTGCCTGTGATTTGATCCACAACGATGCCGTCAATGGCGGCAGGGAAGTAATGAACCCCTTTGCTTGCTTGAACGGTTGTGCCTGTGCCGGGATCCTGTATCTCTGCCACGACGATGTCGTATAACGGCGTCGTGTCCGTTAAAACCGAAGGTTCGTATGTCCATACGGCAATCCCTTCTTCATTGGTGGTCACCGTCTTGGTTTTACCAGAATCATATGTGATGACCACGGGTACTCCAGAAACCGGGTTGCCCTTGGAATCGGTAGCCTTAGCGGTAACCGTGACCGTAGACTTCCCGTCTGCCAGTACGCCTTCAGGGGTCACGGTTACATCCAGGTTGTAAGATAATGCCTGATCATGAACATGGACGGTTTGCGTGACGGATTTGCCGTCATGCGTAGCCGTGATGATGGCCGTGCCTGGTGCTACGGCGGTAACGACGCCATTGGCATCGACCGTGGCCACTTTTTCATCGGAAGATGTATATGTGGCTTTGCCTGTTACATCCTGAATGCTTTCATCCAAGGAAACCGCCGTTACCTTAGGCGTGTGCTGATCACCGGTCTGCAGCGTGACGCTTGCCGGATCGATCAACAGATCGCGCAGGCCGGAGACCGGCGTGGCTACTTCCGCGGGCGGCGAAGCAGGGGATTCAATGCCGTTGCTGACGGCTTTGATGACATAGCTTTGCTTCGTTTCCGGCTTCAGGCCGGACAAGACATAGCTAGTGCCTGTCAATCCGTCGGCGATTAGCTGTCCGTTGGCATCATAGATGTTGTACGTTTGAGCGCCCGGGACGGCGTTCCACAATAATTCGGCTCCAGTTGCATGAACGTGTTCGGCCCTTAATGCCGGAGCATCGATGCTTACTTTAACAATGGATTGAGTGGTCTTACCGTTATATACGGCCTCGATTACGGTGGTGCCCGCACCTACTGCCGTCAGTAAACCGTCTTCGCTTATCGTAGCTACCAGTGGATTTTTAACGGTAAACTCCGTTACCTCCAGGGTAACGTCTCTACTACCGGTCTCATAAACAGACGTGACCACCGTAGGATGCGTGTAGTTTTGTGCAAGAGGACTCGTATTGAGTTTGTATTCTGGCAGATCAAAGTAGAGCCCTAAAGTAACTGGATTAGATGGAAGGGTCTCGATCGTACCGGCCGGTCCAGATATAACTGCCGTTACAGTGTATTGTGAGATCTCATCCAGATCTGCCCCCGTTAAGGTATACGAGGGAACCTGAATATTCGTGTCGAGCAGGACACCGTCCTTATAAAGATTATAATAAGTAGCTCCTGTTACAGTGATCCACGACAGCTCATTAGCTGTTGCAGGTGTATCACCTGATGTAAGGACCGGAGCCTTCGGTACCGTAGCGTAAGCTCCACCTACCATCACAACCTTTATCTCTCCCGATGGAGGATTATCGCCAAAATCCAGAATGGCCGTAGCTTGTCCCTGGCTATTGGTCGATTGGGATGGAGAAGTCCATACTCCTTCCTCGGAATAGAAGGTAATCGGGGCTCCCTCCACGGGATGGCCGTTTACATCAAGCGCGGTTCCTACCACTTCATACTTCCCAGGCTCAGAGGTAGGAACGACTTCAATTCTGACGTCGGTTGGAGCTTGTTTGTAGACATAGCCTGGATTTGCCGTATCGATCGGCTCGAATTCGTTCGTGAAATACCATCCTAGAATATCATGGGTTTCCATCGAGCCGCCGGTGGCGGAGGTGAATCCGGCATAAACGCCGGGATATCCGGCAAAGATTTCGTCCAGGTCAATGTTGCTTGTTTCCAGAACGGGAGTTGTCGGACGCGTAGCATCTTTGCTGAGGTAAACCTTAACGACCTTGGTCTGTCCATCGTAGTCGATCCAGGAGTATAGATCTTCTCCCCCAGACAGCGTAATGCCATTGAGGTTCGTTGTATACCAATCGGGATTGGTATTGTTCACACTACCGTTTTTTGCAAGTCCGATGTAGTTAGCGGATGGATCATTGACCGGGCTCGGGTTCTTGTATGTATCATACTTCACCGCAAAGCTGGGTTTGATTCCCCCATAACCAATGCCCACGCCGACTTCACCCGCACTGTTGGATTGTGCCTGAATGGTAAAGGTGATGCCGTCGGCAGGAGAGTTGGTGCGATTGTCCCCGTTCAGGCGGAACTTGAAAAAAGTGCTGAAGGAATAGTTGTTCCCTGCCGCGATCAGCTTTTTGTTAAAAGCCGTACCGAACTGGTTTCCTTGTGCCTCGGTCAGACGCAGGATATCGCGACCTTTACTGTCTTGCATCACTTTGGCCTGGCCGTTCAGCGAGAATAATCCGACCTGTTTGGGATTACTGAAATCATCAAGTTTATAGGTGACCCATTTGTCCTCGGGTGCCGCCGCCGCATAGGCTGGTGCCGTCAAAGGCTGAAACGTGGCAACGAGTATACAGATCACCATAAACAAGGATCCGAATTTTCCGGATTTTTTCATGAAAATGATCATCCTCCTTCTTTTTGATTTGTGTGCCGACATGTACTTGCATCTCAAGCGAACCTGCCCCAAAGCGGCCTTCTTGACATGGAAGAACATATTTTGACAAGCGGAAATCAGAATAACAAAGCATGCTCTACAAATTCTCTACAATAGCTATACAGGTTCTCTACAAATGCTCCTCTTTAAAAAGATGCGGGCGTGTCCGCCTCGTGCGAAATATCCTTCAACCAGAATCTTATTGCTTCGATGGATACAGCAGCTGGCGAGAGATCGTAGGAGAAACTTAGGATTTGCCCCATGCAGCCAGCTGCCAGCCAAATAAATGTTATTGACAGCGTGAATCAACATTGTGTACACTTTTTTTATTCCGACTGTTCAGTATAAATAAAATCAAGATGTCAGGTGAGAAGTGATGCCCAAATTGGGAATGGAACAAAAGCGCAGGGCAGACGTCATTAACGCCACGTTAACCTGCATCAGCTTGCATGGAATTGAAGGGATGACGCTGGATAAGGTTGCCGAGTATGCACACTGCTCCAAGGGAGTGGTCACTTATTATTTCAAGAATAAGGATCATTTGACGACCGAAGCCTTCAAGTCGTTCCTGGCCTACTATGGGCTAAAGATCGAATCAGGCATTGAGCCTGCCATGTCAGCCGAGGAAATGATGGAGGTTGTCCTGCAGCATATGCTCCCTCCGTTCAGCGAGGACACGGATCAGAAGCTGAATGTTTCGCAGCTTGACGGAGTCGACAAGATGTTTATCCCCTATGAGGATCAAGGCAAGCTCTTTGTGCAGTTTTTTTCAAAAGCCATGCTGGACCGTCATTTGCAGGAAGTTGCATCCAAGAGTTACGAGCGCGATCTCCAAGGCATCGCCAAGATTATGGAATACGGTAACCGGACGGGGCAGATGTCGGTTGAAGATTCCCACAGTGCCGCCTATGGCTTGATGGCGATGGTTATTGGCCTGAGCTTCTTTAGAGTAGCGAAGGTTCCGCCCGACAAGGACGAGGATAACCGGTACATATGTGAGGATTATGTAAGAAGACTTATCAATAGAGGAGGAGTTTGATGAATATCACGAAGGTTGAAACCGATGGAGGAACGATTGCTGTCGTAAGCAGCAGCGAGGTATTGATTAAGGATGTCCAGTCGGCCCTGGATCTCGTGGCCACCGTGCAATATGAAACGGACAGCCGCCGCATTGTGATGGATCAATCGTTGATAAGCGAGTCTTTCTTCGATTTGAAGACGCGGCTTGCAGGCGACATTCTCCAGAAGTTTATCAATTATCAGGTGAAAATGGCAATCATTGGAGACTTTTCGGTTTATCCAAGCCAAAGCCTTCAAGATTTTATTTACGAATGCAATAAGGGCCATGATTTCTTTTTCTTGCCCAGTGAACAGCAGGGGATTGAACGTTTAAGCAAATGGAATAACTAAGTAGCGAGTACGGGAGGAAGAGCGTTGCCGGTATCTGGGTTTGATCCAAAAGGGGTTTCGATGGTGAATATTCCAGCAGGCGTAGTTCAATTAAGGGACGACCGCATAAAGTCCTCGTGGACGGTGGAAGTGCCTGCATTTCAGCTTGCACCGGTCCCTGTAACGAAGGCGTTGTATTTCTCAATCATGCCAAAGACATCCGGATGCGATGACTTGATGGAGTCCCCAGCCGTGAATATATCATGGCATGAAGCGATTCTCTTTTGTAATATGTTATCTCGGAGCGAAGGCCTGAACGAATGTTATTCGGTAACGGATGACGGTGAATCCCTCGTTTGTGACAAGGAGGCGGACGGATACCGCCTTCCGACGGAAGCGGAATGGCAATACGCGTGCAAAGCCGGGAGTCTCGGCTACCGTTACGGAGAGCTTGACGACATCGCTTGGTATGAAGGGAATTCCGGAGGCGTCCTGCATGAGGTGGGCAAAAAGCGGCCGAATGCGTGGGGGCTTTACGATATGCTAGGAAACGTATGGGAGTGGTGCTGGGATCTTTACGATCCGAATGTATACGGCTCCTACAGAGTATTCCGCGGAGGGAGCTGGGCCGAAGAAGCCAGAGGCTGCGGAGCGACATGCCGCCGCCGCAGCCACCCGACGTTTCGGATTGAGGATCTCGGGTTTCGTTTGGCGAGATCGATATCAAGAAAAAGATAAAGCTGATCCGTTAGGGTCAGCTTTTTTGATTGTGCAGCACCTCCCGAATTTCCATCAAACAGATCGAAATACCGCGGCTGTTTCCAAGATGGCTATAGAAACTTAGATGCTCCCCATTTATATTTCTCCCACTTCCCGATGTCACATAATCTAACGCGATAAACCTCGTGAATTTGCGTATAGACAAGGCTGGAAGACATAAGTAAGATTGGGTTTAACTTTTTGCGGGAGGTGTGGGGAGCTCAAGGAGTCAAGGGTTGAATTGCCGTAGTGTTGATCAAAAACCAGGAATGTCAAGGGATAAGGGGGATTCGAAGATGGTGAATGGACCAACATTCAACAATCCGATCGTAGACCGGGCAGCCGATCCTTGGGTATGGAAGCATACGGACGGCTATTATTACTTTATGTCGACGAAACGCGATCATCTGGAGCTGACGCAATCCGCAACCTTAACCGGCCTTGCGGAAGGACGGAAGAAAACGATCTGGACTCCGGAACCCGGGGGAAGGTACAGCCATAACCTATGGGCGCCGGAAATTCATCGTTTGGACAACAAATGGTACATCTATTTCACGGCGAATGACGGAGGAGGGGATGAGTCCCGCCAAATATGCGTGCTGGAGAACGCCGAGGCTGATCCGATGGAGGGACAATGGGCATGGAAAGGCGCGCTGCCGACCCCCGTCCCCGGCTTGGACGGCACGGTCATGACCGCAGGCAACCAGCTTTATTTCCTGTATGCCGGATATGGCCATTTCCCGGATTACGGGTCCGCGATTTACATCATGCGCATGTCGAACCCATGGACATTGACGGGGGACCATGTATTGCTCACGGCTCCGACCCTGTCCTGGGAAAAACAAGGCGGAATGGCGATTAACGAAGGACCGGTCATTCTTCGGCGGAACGGCCGCATCTTTATGGTGTACTCGGCCAGCACCACCTGGTCGGAGGATTATTCGCTGGGCATGCTCACGATGGAAGAAAACGGGGATCCGATGGATCTGGAATCCTGGACCAAAGCGATGCAGCCCGTATTTTTCAAAAGCGTGGAAAACGGAGTGTACGCGACCGGTCACAATAGCTTCACGCAATCGCCGGACGGCAAGGAGGATTGGATCGTTTACCATGCGCTGCCCGCGCCTGGCGTCGAGACGGCCTTGCGGTCGACCCGCATCCAGAAATTCGGCTGGAAGCCGGATGGAACTCCGGATTTCGGCGTACCGGCCGGCGAGTCGGATGCCTTGGCCAAACCGTCCGGAGAATAATGTACGCGGATTCACAACCTCCCGATCATGCAAGGGATTGTAGAGTGAACATGGTTGAGAGCGAGTTGTGCCAAGCTGGTGTAAGCGAATAACCATAGGATTTGATCTATATAAACCCCCATTTATTACAATATATCTGTAATAAATGGGGGTTTATTACGAAGAGATGCACAAGTATGACGAGAACGGCGAAATATATAAAAATAACGAAATTTCATGAAAACCCCTTAATTCAAAAGGAGTTTTTTGCATCTCATTATTCCCGTTATTCTCATTATCAAAATATTTTTTTGGATAATACACAAATTTAGTTACGAAATTTATGTATGAAAGCGTTGACAGAATGGGGTTGTATGCTTATACTTCGGTTAAAGATACAGAATAATTGTATTAAATGGATGTGCAACAGCTGTCAGTCTCATCAATTTCACATGTGAAAGGGGATCCATATCCAATGGCCATGATGAAGAGGATCGTGTCAGGGCGGAGGTGCTTAGACCGCGAATGACCCTTGTCATGCTTCAGCCTGAAAAGACATGAAGCGTTGAACATGAAGCGAAGCTGATGGAGCAGAAACGGGATTTTGCCAATTAGAAGAGACAAAGGCTTTCAAAGACATGAAGATGCCTTGACACAAGGAGACACTAGCTTCGAAGGATTAAAAAAGACAGATAAAAGCCTTAAAACCGGACGCCCCCTGAATAACGACGGCATATGGGATCCTCTAGAGCGCAGCGGCGGGGTGCTCGCAATTATTCATATCATGGGAGGTTAAGCATGAACGGAACGATGAAGCGTTTTTTCACTTTGTTATTCATATCCATCCTGATTATTTCGACGGTAACCGCTTGCAGCGGCAAGGCAAATGACAAGCCTGACAACACCGTAACCCAAGAGGAAGAAGTAGAGAAGAATGAGGTGACGTTCGAGGATATCAGCGGCGATATACGCGGAAATAAAGCACCGACGCAGGAGCAAATCGATGAGGTCAACGGCACGCTGAATGATACATACCTCGGAGATGTATTTGACGAAGTCATTCCAAGCGATTATTCCGCATATCCGGTAAAGGGCGATGTGGTGCTGGATGTTTGGATGCCTGCCAACTCCAACATCCCGGATATGAATAATCACTTGGTTCAGAAGCAGGTGGAGAAGCTCACCGGCATCAAAGTAAACTTCATTACGCCGCCGGTCGGACAGGAAGCCGATGCCTTTACCTTGATGATCTCCTCCGGCGAGCTGCCGGACATCATAATTGACCCGGGCCGTTATCCGGGAGGCTTCGAAGCAGGGGTCAACGATGGCGCTTACCTCGATCTCACCGACCTGATGGAAAAGCACGCTCCGAATTATACGGCATGGCGCAACTCGGACGAAACGAGAAGAAAAACGACCGTGACCGACGACGGCAGGCTGCTGGGCTTCTACGGCATCGCGCCGTATTCCGAATGGACCTGGTTCGGCATGCTGATCAAGCAGGAGGCGCTGGATAAGACAGGACTTCCAGTCCCGAACACGATAGACGAATGGTATGAGTTCCTGAAAAAAAGCAAGGAAGTCGGATATAAGGCGCCGCTGAATTACGGCTCGACGTACGGCCAAATTTTTACCGGCATTATTAATGGCGCATATGGCGTATGGGATTGGACCTTCGTGGACGAGAACGGCAAGGCGGCTTGGGGGCCTGCACAGCCGAAAGCCAAGGAATATCTCGCAACGATGCAGAAGTGGAACAAGGAAGGCCTGCTGAATCGGGACTGGGCTACCGCCGATTTCAATCAACGGATGGCCAGCGCGATTTCCGACGATACGGCCGTGATGATGGATTCTCCGGATACGATGTGGAGCTATTGGAAAGTGCAGAACGACATTGATTTCGTGGGGGCACTAAATCCTGTTCTGAATAAAGGGGACAAATCCGCGACCACCTACAAAAACTTCAAAAGAACCGGAACCAGTGCAGCCATCACTACTCAGAGCAAAAATGTCGAAGCTGCAATGGCATGGCTGGATTTCAACTATTCCAAAAAAGGCTGGGAGCTGATCAACTTCGGGGAGTACGGCACCGTGCACTTGGTGGATGAGCAAGGAATGCCTTATTATCCGGAAAACAGTTACATGTACAATGATCCGGACGGTCAGCCGGTAGACGTCACGCTTTGGAAATACCGCTGGCATAGCTGGCCGAATATCCGCGACGAGCACAACGCCAACCCGTTGATCACGGCGAAAGGCAGCTATTCCGGGGATATCCGCAAGGACTGGACGGAGAACATGGATACCAGCATGGCGATGCCGCCGATCACGTTTACGAAAGAAGAAGCCTCGCGCGAAGCCGAGCTTGGGAATCAGTTGTCCACGCTGCGCGGAGAATATTTCGCGAAGATCATCATGGGCGAATTGCCGGTCGATGCTTACGATAAATTTTTGAAGGAAGCGCAAAGCATGGGGCTGGACGAATTCTTGAGTCTCCATCAGGCAGCCTTGGATCGGTATAACCAACGATAGTTTTCATAATAAGAACAGGTGGTTGATTCATGGAGATATTACAGGAAAACAAGGAAATAGGCCATGTTCAGACGCCCACGGAGCCCAAGAATACCAAACGCTTGATTCAAAAGGACCTGAAAAAGAACTGGTTCGTCTATCTGATGGCCCTTCCCGTCGTGGCGTGGTTCTTGATCTTCTGCTACGGGCCGATGTGGGGCGTCATGATCGCATTCAAGGATTTCAAGCCTTTGCTGGGCTTCGCGGACAGCGATTGGGTGGGCTTCAAGCATTTCATCGATTTTTTCTCAGGACCCTATTTTTGGAGAGTCGTCAAGAATACGCTCTTGCTGAATGTATGGGGAATCGTCTTTGGATTTACGGCACCGATCATCCTGGCCTTGCTGCTGAATGAAGTCCGTTCTTCCAAGTTCAAGCGGACCGTGCAAACCATCACGTACATGCCGCATTTTATTTCACTGGTGGTCGTGTGCGGGATCATTCACATCTTTACGTCCAATGAGGGAGTCGTTACGCAGCTGCTTTCCTTCATAACGGGAAAAGACTATTCGTCCCTTCTCGGGTACTCCAATTTGTTCCGGCCGATTTATACCTTTTCCGGAATCTGGCAGAGCATCGGCTGGGACAGCATCATTTACCTGGCGGCGATGAGCTCCATCGATCCTTCGTTATATGAAGCGGCCGATATCGACGGGGTCGGCAGGGTGAAAAAAATGTGGTACATTACGCTGCCTCAGATCAGCCCGGTCATCATCATTCTGTTTATCTTTGCGATCGGCGGATTGATGGCTTCCGGCTACGAGAAAATTATCCTGCTCTACAATCCTTTGATCTACGATACGGCGGATGTCATCGCTTCCTATGTTTACCGAAGGGGCTTGAGGGAAGCGAGCCTGAGTTATTCCACTGCCGTCGGCTTAGTAAGCTCCATCGTCAATTTCGGGCTGTTATGGATGACGAATACCATCGTGAAGCGCAGATCTGAATCCAGCTTATGGTAAGAGAGAGGGAAGGTTATGGAGGAAATCAAGCAACTCAAAGTGAAACGAAGCAGGAAGCATAAAAGCATCGGGGACCGCGTATTCGACTTTACGAACTATACGCTGTTAACCGCTTTAACGTTGGTGTGCTTTTATCCCATATTGCATATCTTGTTCGCTTCCGTCAGCGATCCCGGCGCTTTGGTGGCTCATCGAGGGGTATTGTTCAAACCGCTGGGATTCACGCTCGACGGTTACAAGCTGGTGTTTAAGGACAACAGCCTGCTCAGGGGATACCTGAATACGATCATTTACGTTGGACTGGGCACCTTGGTCAATATGGTCATGACGATATTGGGCGCTTACGTGCTGTCCAGGCGGGACTTGTATTTCAAGAATTACATCATGGTCATGATTACGATCACGATGTTCTTTGGCGGAGGGCTGATTCCCTGGTTCCTGTTAATGAAGGACATCGGCTTGTACAACAATTTGTGGGCCATGATTCTGCCGACCGCTTTAAGCACATGGAACATCATCATTCTAAGGACCGGATTCCAATCGATTCCGAGAGAGCTGGAAGAAGCGGCACTGATCGACGGCGCAAGCCAGGCCAACATCCTGATCACGGTGATCCTGCCGCTGTCGAAGGCGACGCTGGCCGTAATCTTCCTGTACTATTTGGTCGGCAATTGGAACTCCTGGTTTAACGCGATGGTCCTGCTGAAGGATAGGGAATTGTTCCCGTTACAGCTGTTAATGAAGGAAATCCTGGTCGCCAATGATTCAACGGCCACCACGATCGGCAGCGCGGGCGGGGTCGTCATTAACAGCGCCCAGAGCTCGACCGCGTTCCGGGAGCTGGTTAAATATTGCGCGATCGTGGTTTCGACGGTGCCTATATTATTGGTGTATCCGTTCCTGCAAAAGTATTTCGTGAAAGGCGTTTATGTCGGTTCGATCAAAGGCTAGGCGTTCAAACAAGCAGATAGAGAGACTGATTAATTAGGAGTGAGCAGCATCTTGACGACAGAAGTTAGCAAGGCACAAACGGTTCGCAGCGAATATCCGAGGCCCCAGTTTCAGCGCAAAGAGTGGTTAACCCTCAATGGAGAATGGGATTTCAGTTTTGACGATGAAGCCATCGGCGAGGATGCAGGGTGGCATCAGGCAGAATCGCAGGCTTCCTTTACAAGGAAGATCAACGTTCCCTTTACGTTTCAAAGCAAGCTGAGCGGCATCGACGACCCTTCCTTTCATGATGTCGTGTGGTACCGCAGAACGTTCGAAATTCCGCAGGACTGGAATGGGAAACGGATCATCCTTCATTTCGGTGCCGTGGATTATTTGGCCAAAGTGTGGGTAAACGGGCACTTGGTAGCCATGCATGAAGGCGGGCATACGCCGTTCCAGGCCGACATTACGGCTTCGCTCGTGAAAGGAAGCAACACGCTCGTGCTGCGGGCGGAAGATTTCAGCCGCGACGTCACCCTGCCGCGAGGCAAACAATACTGGCTTGAGCTTTCGGCAAGCATCTTCTACACCCGTACGACCGGCATCTGGCAAAGCGTGTGGTTGGAGCCGGTATCCCCGGTACACTTGGGCAAAACGATGATGACGCCCGATATCGACCGCAACGAAATTCGCATCCGGACCTTCCTTGAAGGCTACAAGGCGACGGAGGACCTCAAGCTGCAGATCACCGTATCCTATCAGGGCGAGTGTGTTGCCGAAGATCAATATGCCATTCGAAGCGCGGAGCAGCAGCGGACCATCGGCCTCAGCGATTTTACGGACCATGGCCTGGGACGCCTGTGGAGCCCGGAGCATCCGAACTTGTATACCATCGAATTCCGCCTTGTTCAGGATGGAGACGTCGTTGATCAGGTATCCAGCTATTTCGGAATGCGGAAGATATCGATCGAGAACGGCAAACTGTGCCTGAATAATCGCCCGTATTTCCAGCGGCTGGTGCTGGATCAAGGTTATTTTCCCGAGGGAATCCTGACGGCGCCGTCGGATGAGGCTTTGAAGCGCGACGTGGAGCTGGCGAAGGAAATGGGATTCAACGGCGTGAGAAAGCACCAGAAAACGGAGGACCCCAGATTCCTGTACTGGTGCGACAAGCTCGGCCTGCTGTTATGGAGCGAGGCGGCCAACGCGTACGAATATTCCGAGTCGTATGTTCGCCGTTTCACGGCGGAATGGCAGGAGATCATCGAGCGGGATTATAACCATCCCTGCATCATAACCTGGGTCCCGCTGAATGAAAGCTGGGGTGTTCCCAATGTGCAGATGGATAAGCGCCAGCAGCAGCATGGGCTCGCCATGTACCATCTAACGAAGTCGTTAGACGATAGCAGACCGGTTGTATATAACGACGGATGGGAGCATATGACCACGGACCTGGTCACTATTCATGACTATGAGAGCCGCCAGGAAGTGCTGGAGAAGCGGTATGCGACAGCAGCGTCGGCGGTGGAAGCCATGCCGGCCAACCGGAGGATATTCGTCGGCGGTGCTTCCTATGAGGGCCAACCCATCCTGGTGTCGGAGTTTGGCGGCATTGCCTTCAAGAAGAGCGATTGGGAAGGCTGGGGATATTCCGGAGCCGAGAACGAGGAGGACTTCCTGATCCGGCTCAAGGCCGTAGTGGATCCAATGTTCTCTTCCCCGGTGATCCAGGGATACTGCTACACGCAGCTGACGGATGTTGAGCAGGAAATCAACGGCTTGCTTACGTATGACCGCAAGCCCAAGGCTCCGCTTGAAACCATACGCAACATCATGACGGGACGATAGGAGGCAAAAGAAATGGGCGGGACGAATGCCTATGAAGGCGTATATCATAACGAGAAAGCCGTGTTTCTGCGGGCAGGAGCTTATGAAGCGGTCATGCTCCCGGATATCGGCGGTAACTTGATAGCGTTTCGGGACATCGAAAAGGGCTACCGGTTTCTGCATGAGCCGACGCCGGAGGAAATGCCGGCATTCAAAGCAAGGCCGATGATTCACGGCATTCCGGTATTGTTTCCTCCGAACCGGTATGAAGACGGCCGG
The DNA here is from genome assembly GCF_000024685.1 of Paenibacillus sp. Y412MC10. NCBI lineage: Bacteria > Bacillati > Bacillota > Bacilli > Caryophanales > Paenibacillaceae > Paenibacillus > Paenibacillus sp. Y412MC10. The sequence continues at coordinate 5,415,007 of NC_013406.1, read as the reverse complement.
TTCCGGTGGAACGGCCAAATCCATCAGCTCCCGGTCAATGAAGACGCGACGGGCCATCATCTGCATGGATTCCTGTACAATATTCCATGGGTGGTGGACGAATACGGGCATACCGGACAGGAAGCTTATGTGACCGTATCTGTCCGCGTGGATGAACAGCATCCGGTGTTCGAACACTTTCCGTTCCGGTTCCGCATTCAGCTTCGCTACGGCTTAAGCGATCAGGGATTGTCTCAGCGGGTATTGATCACCAATATGGGCACGGAAGCCATGCCGTGTTTGCTGGCGTTTCATACATCCGTTAACGCGCCATTTGCCGAGGGGGGCGACGCCCGGGATTACCGCTTAAAGCTGACCGCCCTGAAGCGATGGGAGCTGGATGGGCGAATGCTGCCCACCGGCTCCCATCAGGAGCTGTCCGCGAATGAACGGGCCATGCAAGGCGCAGGCGTTTATCCGTTCTTCGAAAGCATGGATAATCACTATACCGCCGTGCCCCAGAACGGAAGGAACCGGATGGAGCTTACCGATGAGGCCGGGAAGGTTACTCTGGTTTATGACGTAGGCACTTCCTACAAGCAATGGATGATCTGGAACAACCAAGCGACCGAGGGATTCTTTTGCCCTGAGCCGCAGATCAACCTGGTCAATGCCCCTAATATGGATATGCCTGCCGAAGAAATCGGCTGCTTCAGTCTCGGGCCGGACGAAATCTGGGAAGAGACCAGTCGGCTGTACGTAAAGGAAAGCCGGGGCTAAAGCCCAATTAAACATAATAAAAAGGAGTTCGACATGACTCAATTAACACTACCGCGTCCCGAATACCCTCGCCCGCAATGGGTAAGGCCGCAATGGATCAATCTGAACGGTTCATGGCAATTCGAAATCGACCATGGCCGGAGCGGGAAGGAGCGCGGACTCCATGAACCGGGACATGAGCTGTCCGGAACGATCACCGTTCCATTCTGTCCCGAAAGCAAGCTGTCCGGCGTTGAGTATAAGGATTTCATGGCAGCGGTCTGGTATAAGCGGGAGTTCGAGGTCCCCAAGGATTGGAATGGCAGAATTCTGCTTCACTTCGGGGCGGTGGATTATGAAACCGAAGTCTGGGTAAACGGAGTATCCGTAGGAACGCATCGCGGGGGATATACGCCTTTCAGTTTTGATATCACATCGCATGTGAAGCCGGGCGAGAATATCCTTACCGTCTGCGCGGAAGACGATGTCCGTTCCGGACGCCAGCCGCGCGGAAAGCAAAGCGGACGCTTCTATTCGCATGGCTGCGATTACACCCGTACGACGGGGATTTGGCAAACAGTATGGCTGGAGCAAGTGCCGCAGGCTTATATGTCCGATATGAAGCTGGTGGGTGACCCGGATAATGGCTGTGCCCACCTCGAGATTAAAATCGACGGGAACGCAGCAGGCCATAAACTGACCGCATCCGCCTTGTATGAGGGGAATGCGGTAGGGAATGCAAGTGCTGTCGTATCCGGGCCGTCCGTCAAACTCACCATTCCACTGTCGGAGGTCCATTTGTGGGAAACGGGCCAGGCGAGGCTGTACGATCTGGAATTATCCCTGCAAGGAGATGGCCAGCCGAGCGATACGGTCCAATCATATTTCGGCCTCCGAACCGTCATGCTGGACGGCATGGCTTTCCGCATCAACGGCAAATCCGTATTTCAGCGCCTTGTGCTGGACCAAGGCTTCTATCCGGATGGAGTCTATACGGCTCCAAGCGATGAGGATCTCCGCAAAGACATCGAAATTTCCATGGGACTGGGCTTTAACGGCGCCAGGCTTCACGAGAAGATATTTGAACCGCGCTTTCTGTATTGGGCGGACCGGTTAGGGTATCTGGTATGGGGGGAGCATGCGAATTGGGGGCTGGACATTACCACTTCCGAGGGATTGTCCCATTTCCTGCCCGAATGGCTCGAAGGCATGGAACGCGATTTCAATCATCCGGCCCTCATCGGCTGGTGCCCGTTCAACGAGACGTGGGACCGGGACGGCGCCAAGCAAAATAACGATGTGCTGCGCATTGTATACGAGGTCACGAAGAAAATGGACCCGACGCGCCCCGTGATTGATACGAGCGGCAACTTCCATGTGGTGACCGATATTTTCGATATCCACGATTATGACCAAAATCCGGAGACGTTCAAGCAGCGATATGAGCCGATGAAGAACGGTGGAGAGGTATACAACAGCTTCCCGAATCGGCAGCAGTATGGCGGCCAGCCTTATTTTATCAGCGAATACGGCGGCATTTGGTGGAATCCGGACCAAAAAGACGAGAAGTCTTGGGGTTACGGCGACAGGCCGACATCCGAAGAAGCGTTTCTGGAGCGTTATGCGGGCTTAACGAACGTGCTGCTGGACCATCCCATGATGTTCGGGTTCTGTTATACCCAATTGTACGACGTGGAGCAAGAAGTGAACGGATTGTACACCTATGACAGACGATCGAAATTCGATCCTGAAGTGATCCGCCGCATTAACGTCCGCAAAGCCGCAATAGAGGATTAAGGCCCATTATGACCGGTATCTTGAAGTAGGCTTGTACCATGTTTGGTGTATGATTGCACATTATCCGAAAGGAACGTGACGAAAGGATGAAGGTGAATTACCGGAATAAATTGTTGCTCACGATATGCGCATTTCTTATTCTTCCGATGGGTCAGGCGACGCATGCGGCCACACTTCAGAACAACTTTTATAACGTGGTCATGCAGGATGGAGCGGATCCTTGGGTGTATAAACACACGGACGGCTTTTACTACTTCACGAAAACGACCGGAGGCAACGTGACGATATGGAAGTCCACCCAGCTTACCACGGTGGACGCGGCTCCGACGAGGGTCGTGGAAACGGGCTGCTGCGGGATCTGGGCACCCGAATTGCATTACATCAATGGCGCCTGGTACATCTACTATGCCAAGGATGACGGGGATAACGTCAACCACCGCATGTATGTCATGGAGAACACGTCGGCGGACCCGACGCAGGGAACCTGGCAGTACAAAGGCCAGATAACGGACCCGACAAACAAATGGGCGATTGACGGCACGGTGCTGCAGGTTAACGGTCAGCTGTATTTTATCTGGTCCGGCTGGGAAGGGGACACCAATGTGCGGCAGAATCTGTACATCGCCCATATGAGCAACCCTTGGACGATTGATTCAAGCCGCGTCGAAATCGCGAGGCCTACGCACAGCTGGGAAACGAATCATTCCCCGCATGTTAACGAAGGGCCTCAGGTGATTGTACGCGGCGGCGTCATCAGCCTGGTGTACTCGGCAAGCGGAAGCTGGACCAATGATTATTGCCTCGGCCTGATCACGGCAAGCACAACCAGCGATTTGCTGAATCCGGCTTCATGGACCAAGCGCAGCCAGCCGATATTCAAGTCCGGCAACGGTCTGTACGGACCTGGCCACCATTCGTTTACCAAGTCACCCGACGGTACGGAGGACTGGATGCTATACCATGTCGCCAAGTATAACAACGCGGGATGGAACCGTGAGGTCCGAGCGCAGAAATTCACATGGCACGCCGACCATACGCCGAACCTCGGCGTGCCGGCGAATCCGAATGCTCCGATAGCGCTGCCTTCCGGCGAAGCGGCCCACACCCGTTATGAAGGTGAGGAGGGAACGTTCGGCGGCGTCGCCTATGCATCCCAAAGCCCTAACGGCTCGGGAGGCATGAAAGCGGGGCATATCGATACGCCGGAGAGCTACGTGGAATTTTCGGTGCATGCCCCGTCCGCAGGCGACTACATTTTGCTGGCCCGCACGGCGAACGGAACGGCCGGAGGGAATTGGTCCCATCTTATGCTCAGCGTGAATGGCGGAACGGCCAACAAGTTCCATATTACGAATAAAGGGTGGGAGAACTGGGGACTGTCCACGGCGCGGATTCAGTTAAAGGCCGGCGTGAACACGATACGTTTTTCAAAAGGCGAAGGATACGGAGAAATCGACTTCTTCGACATCAAGCCGGCGAATTAGGACCAGCGGATGGCTTAGTCAACCGAAAAATGAAGTGCTGCAAGCTCGATCATGGATGGCTTCCGGTTCTCCCGGAAGCCATTTCTGGCTAGGAAGGGACTGGTTTTCTACATCCGACTATACGATGCCTTATAGGAAGAGGCAGGAAAATAGCTTGTGTAAGCCTTTTCAGTGTGATTGTTTTTCATTTCATTAAGAAGTAAAATTATTGTAATGAATATGTTTAAAGGAGAGCGGATTAGTGCTGGAACTTGGTTTTAACGACCCGGAAAGACTGGTCACGGTAGCTCATGCCTTGTCAACGCGTTCCCGAGTGGATATCCTGAGACTCTTGAATTCCAAGAACCTGAATATCATCGAAATCGCCGAGAAACTCAAACTTCCCGTTTCGACGGTTGCGAGCAATATCAAAGTGCTGGAAGCGGCCGAGTTAATCAATACGGAATTGCTTCCGGCTTCGCGAGGAGCAATGAAGGTGTGCAGCCGTAATTATGATGATGTTCATTTTGCGTTGAATTTAAAAAATTCGGTTCCTAAGGGAGTCACGCATGTCTATGAAGTCGATATGCCGATCGGCCATTACAGCGATTGCGAAGTAGCGCCTACTTGTGGAATGGCGAATGCGGACGGATACATCATTAAGGAAGACGAGCCGGCCAGCTTCTACCATCCCAAGCACGTGAATGCCCAGATCATCTGGCTTCGCAAGGGATACCTGGAATACTTGATGCCGATGGATATTCCGGCCGGAGCGCGAATCGAATCGCTTGAACTGTCCATGGAGATGTGTTCGGAGGCCCCGAATTATGACCAAAACTGGCCTTCGAACATTTCGGTGTGGGTCAATGGCGTGGAGATCGGCATGTGGACAAGCCCCGGCGATTTCGGGGATCGCCGCGGCAAGCTGAACCCGAACTGGTGGTACGATTGGGCAACGCAATACGGGTTTCTCAAAACATGGCGCGTGGATGATGAGAAGACGACGCTGGATATGGAGAAGATATCGAGCGTTACTTTGGATCAGCTGAATATTGCCGCAAGCCCCAAACTGCGGCTGCGCATCGGCATCAAGCCCGATGCCGTGAATCAGGGAGGGCTGAATCTGTTCGGCCGCCAGTTTGGCGATCACGAACAGAATATCATCATGCAGGTGAAATATACGATGGATCAGGATGAGGAAGAGCTTTGATTCCATGGCCGCAGGGTCAGTTGTCACCATGAAATTCATAAATGGCAGTGCAGAGTTTTTATCTGCACTGCCATTTTTTTTAGCTGCTCCTCGCTTAATGTTCATTTCACACCCGCTCGCCATTCATACTCTGACATGTTTAGCTGCTTATAACAGGAGACTGTTCCAACATTTCGGTTTGAAGCAGCCGATTATGGAGTTGTGGCCGAGCAATCCGGGTTCCATGGTCACGATATGCTCCTGCTTATAATTTGAGACAAAAATGAAACATCGCCAATTTTTTAATATATTACACTAGTTATTGGAGCAATACTCCTCAGCATCTGCAAGTGAAAAGCCTTTAATCATACGGAGAGATGGAAAATGGCTGACAGGTGTCTCGTAAACATACCCGAACATACCAAGCAATTTACTATAGGGTAGAGTTCATGAAACACGTAATTAGTCCCGTACGTCTCGGGGGAGGAAAGAACAAAATGAACAACAAACGACAACGGAAGCATAGCTTTTTGGTTTTCGTATTGACGGCAGTATTGATGTGGTTCGGTATGCCGCCTGTCTATGGAGTATCGGCAGAAGGCCCCGTAGGTCCGGTATCTTTAACCGAAGATTATGGAAATGTGACTTTGCCTTCTAATGAAGGAGAAGTCGCGAAGGAGGAAGAGGACGGATCTGACGAATCTCTCTCAGCCGGAAAGGAAGAGGAGGTGGCTGGGCCGGATGACGGCACCAAGCAAACAAAGACAGCGGATATCGGGGCGTTCGGCATATTTGCAGGCGGAGACGGCTCACTGGAGTTTCCCTACTTAATCGAGACAGCTGAGCAGTTGTACGCTGTCCGAAATAACCTTGAGGCCCATTACCTTTTGGCTCATGATATTAATCTGTCAGGCTATGCTTTGGTAGGTGGCTGGGAACCAATCGGGATTGATTCGGCCAGATTCAGTGGGACATTCGACGGGCAGGGGCATCGCATTACCGGTTTGGGGATAGGTGCTCATTATTGGAGCCCCTTGGGTTTGTTTGGTTTTGTCGGTGACAGCGGAATTATTGAAAATGTCATTCTTGAAGACGTGAGGATAGGCGTAGGAAGTTATTATCACCAGAGTTCAGGCGGGGCTGCTGGAATTAACTACGGCACGATCCGAGAAGTGTATGTGACGGGAGCTGTAGAAGGATCCCATTATTCCGGCGGTTTGGCAGGAATGAACTACGGCCTGATTGACGGCTCCTCTTTCTCAGGGACGGTAGCAGGTTTAGTCGGCGTTGGTGGTCTGGCAGGAGAGAATGACGGTGAAATGAGCAGATCCTATGCTTCGGCGCAGGTCTCTGGAGATGATAACGTTGGAGGCCTTGCAGGACGCAACGACGGCCGGATTCATTCATCATATGCCGCGGGAACCGTGAATGGACGACAGGTCTCCGGCGGTTTGGTTGGCGTTAATTTGGACAGGGGCATGATTAGCGACACTTACTTTTCCGGAACCATATCAGGAGCAGGCTACGGTATCGGAGGGCTGGTTGGGATCAGCCATGGCTCGGTGGATTCGTCCTATTGGAATACGAGTGCATATAAATTCGGCCCCTCCTGACAACGGGATCGGAACGCCGGTGCCCGGGGACGAAATGAAGCAGTATGAGATATATGATCATTGGGATTTTGAGGATACCTGGTACCTGTATAACGGGCAGACGCTGCCGTTTCTGCAATGGGAGGATCCGTTTGAAAGAACAGTTGTCACGATGGATTCCCAAGCGTTGGATGTTGGGGACAGTACTCAAATGGTAGTGACCGCTAATCATCAAAAACAGTCGTCGTTTATTGCAACGAATAACGCAGATTATGCTGTCAGCGAGGGAGAATCTATTGTTGATGTTGATCAAGAGGGACAGGTTACAGCGAAAGCTCCAGGGAAAGCGGTGATTAGCGTCTCGTTGCACGGCGAAATCACCCGGATTGAAGTAACTGTTCATCCGTATATGATCACAGGCGTCATGGAGCCTAAAGCGTTAACTGTCGCTAACGGAACGCCCGTCGATGAAATAGGTTTGCCGGGTACTGTCCAAGTGACGTTGAGCCCGGGTCAATTGAGGAAATCTGCTGAGGTGGAATGGAGCTTCGCAGATGAGAATCATCCTTATCAGGCTGCAATCCCAGGCATCTATGTCTTCACGGGCAGTTTGGTGAATTTAACGGAAGATATGGCGAATCCGGATCGTATGAAGACAACGATCCATGTAACGGTGGGGCAAAGGTTTATCGTCAAGGTGAACGATATTCCAGCTATCCGGGTAAGCCACGGTACTAAAAAATCCTCCATTCCTCTTCCTGAGCAGGTAGAGGTTAGATTAAGTCATGGCGGTACTGCCAAGGCAAATGTGACTTGGGACCATGAAGAACCGGCGTATAATGGCGGGCAAGCAGGTGACTACATTTTCAAGGGCTCCTTGGAGTTGTCGGAGGGCGTTATCAACCCGGATCAATTACGTGCAGTTGTTCATGTCACCGTTCTTGAAAAAAGCGGGGATGGAGGTTCAAGCGGAAGTAACGACTCCGGGGTGAGCGGCGGGACAGATGAACTGCCGGACAACACATGCGTAAACGGAACGGAAGGAAAAACGATTCCATTTCCTATTGGTAGGATCATTATACCGAAGAGTGCTTGGAACGCGGGGTTTTGTCTCAACTTTAAGGTTATCCAGGACACTGGCGGGCTACCATTACCTGAAACCGATCGGTTTGTCGGCCAAGTGATCGAAATTACGAAGAATTGGACTGGAGCTTTTCACAAAGAGGTCACCCTCAACTTACAATTTGGAACCGATGCCGTCAACCATGAAGAGGATGCCGTGAGTCTTTATTGGCTCAACGAAAAATCGAGCGAATGGATCGAACTAAAGAACATCATAGTGGATTGGGACCAGGGGACCGTGACCGGGTCAATCGATCATTTGGCCAAATTTGCGGTGATTGCTACAACGGTTAAAAAAGAAGCCGATGTCAACCCTGAGAGAGAGTTCACCGATCTTGAGGGCCATTGGGCTAAGGACATGATTAACCAGTTGGCTCGAATCGGCTTCATTCGTGGTTATTTGGACGGCTCCTTTAAACCTGAACGTCCCATTAGCAGAGCGGAATTTGTATCCCTGCTCGTTCATTCCCTCAGCATGGAGGAGAGAAGCGGACATGTTTTCCCCGATACGTATGGCCATTGGGCACAAGATATGATTGCGACAGCCCAAGCCTACGGGATCATCGAGGGATATACGGCAACGTACTTCGGAGTGAATGATCCGATTACACGTGAGCAGATGGCCGTAATGGTTATGCGATGGGCGGGATTATCCGCAGTGGAAGGAACGCCGGCATTTATGGATCAGGATAGCGTTTCCTCATGGGCCCGTGAAGCGACGGCGGCAATGTCGGAGCAGGGAGTCATGACAGGCTATCCAGATGGCAGTTTTCTTCCTAAGAAAAAAGTAACCCGTGCTGAGGCCGTGGTCCTTCTCCTCCGAGCTATGGAATTGAAAAGGCCCGTACGAGACGACCGTGTTATGAACTCGGGTGAGTTGGATGAACAGACGGCCGCTGCAAGTAAAGGACATTGAGATCAAGCAGAATTTTTAAAATACCCCGGATCGCGCGAAGAGCGTTGAACGACGGGGTATTTTTATTGTCTGCGATTCCAACCAATCAACTAACTAAGCCCGCTTGTCGTGAAACGGGTTTGAAGCAATTCATATATTCCGCCAAAGTTTGTTGCAGACAGCCTATTCTTTCCCCGGTTTACATTCCGTTTAAATAGCGGTGATACGATTCAAACATCATCCATTAGCGAAGAGGAGGAAATCATAATGGAGCATGGATACAAAAAGAAAATAGAGCCAAACCCTGGTGACTTGGCCGTTGAGGCTTACGGGCTGGTCAAAACGTTCGGCGATAACCGCGCCGTGGACGGCGTGGATTTGAACGTACGCACCGGAACGATCTACGGTGTGCTTGGTCCGAATGGGGCAGGCAAGACGACCACCATCCGGATGCTGGCGACCTTGCTAAGACCGGATGCGGGTTCGGCCCGAATCTTCGGGCACGATGTGCAATCGGAATCGCAGATCGTCCGTCAGTTGATCGGGGTAACCGGCCAATATGCGTCGGTGGACGAATCGCTCAGCGCTACGGAGAATCTGATCATCTTCTCCCGCTTGTTGGGGCTGGGACGCACGGAGGCACGGCGCAAGGCGGATGAGCTGCTTGAGGAATTCGGTTTGTCGGAAGCCGCGAAGCGTCCGCTCAAAAATTTCTCCGGCGGCATGCGGAGAAGACTGGATCTGGCGGCAAGTCTCATTGCCCAGCCGCCGCTTATCTTCCTGGATGAACCGACGACAGGGCTTGACCCGCGCACGCGTTCCCAGATGTGGGATACGATCCGCCGTTTGGTGAAGACCGGTTCAACGGTGCTGCTGACCACGCAGTATCTGGAGGAGGCGGACCAACTGGCAGACCGGATCGCCGTTATTGATTACGGACGGGTTGTGGCCGAGGGGACGGCCGATGAACTGAAGATGTCGGTAGGCACTTCCTCACTGCATTTGACTGTCCAGGATTCACGGGACATGGATCGCGCCCGCCATACCGTGGAACAGGTGCTGGGCGTCCATGCCAATGTATCGCCGGAAGCCGGAAAGATAACGGCGCCGATGGCTAATGCGGGCCTTGTTACAGACCTGTTGATCGAACTGCGCACGGCAGGAATCGGTTTATCCGAGATGAGCGTGCAGAAGCCGACCCTGGATGAGGTGTTCCTGACGATCACCGGCCACGGCGTGAAGGAAGACGCCCCCCAAGGGGCTTATGAATCCAATGATAGAGAGGTGGCACGGATATGAGCAGCACCATGATTCAGCCTGGGACGGAACGTCGACTCAAAAATCGCACGAGTTTCGGTCAGACGGTCCGAAATTCATTGACAATGGCCTACCGCGGGCTGCTGAAGCTTCGGCGCACGCCCGAGCAGTTGTTTGACGTCACGTTTCAACCCATTATTTTCACGCTGATGTTCACCTATATTTTTGGCGGCGCCATCTCCGGCGACGTGGCGAGTTATTTGCCCGTCATCATTCCCGGCATCCTTGTCCAGACCGTCATTACGACCTCCGTCGTCACAGGCGTGCAGCTGCGCGAGGATATGGATAAAGGCGTATTCGACCGGTTCAAATCGCTGCCGATTGCGCGCATCGCACCGCTGGCAGGTGCCCTGCTGGCAGATACGATTCGTTATACCATTGCAACGGTGCTTACCTTTACGATGGGATACATTATGGGATATCGGCCCGAGGGCGGCTTGGGATATGTTGCTCTTGCGGGGTTGGTCGTCATTTTGTGCTCATGGGCCATTAGCTGGATCTTTGCTTTCTGCGGCGTGATTGCAAGATCCGCCTCCGGCGTGCAGGGGATATCGATGATCGTGCTGTTTCCGCTCACGTTTCTCTCCAATGCGTTCGTGCCGGTGGATACGATGCCGGGCTGGCTGCAGTGGTTCGTGAACATCAACCCGATATCGCATCTGGTGACGGCTGTCCGGGATCTAACGAACGCCGGAACCGTGGGCTGGGATCTGACGATATCCTTGGTCGGCGCCGCGGTCATCGTGGCGATCTTTGCTCCGATCACGGTTCGTGCATACATGCGCCGCACCTGATATCCTGGGACTCCTCCCGCGATATTTACCCATGCTGCCGGGGGAAGCAGGACATCCGTCCAAAACGGAGTTGACATCGATTTATTAATTCACTATACTGTCTGTAATCTTATAAGCGACATACGTTGAAAGAGCCCAGTAGCAGCTTGGTCCCTGTTCTAGAAAGCCGGGGGGCGATGGAACCCGGTACAAACCAACGCAGCGAATTACACTCTGGAGTATCTCGGGTAATGCCGAGCGGAAACGGCGAACGATACCTCGTCTAATGAGCGGCATGAATGGCGCGCGGCAAGCGTTGCAGACCATTCGTGCAATCTGGGTGGTAACACGGTTATTAATCGTCCCTATGTCTGTAACAGACAAGGGGCGATTTTTTGTTTTTTCAACAGATGGGCGTTTCGTTATAAGGAAAAATTATGTATTGAAGGAGTGTTAACGCTGTGAATATTATCGACGAACTGGAATGGCGCGATGCGATCAACCAACAGACGGATGCCGAAGGCCTCCGGGAGCTTACGAATGAAAAGTCGATTTCGCTGTACTGCGGCGTGGATCCTACGGGCGACAGCATGCATATCGGTCACCTGATTCCCTTCATCATGCTCAAACGCTTCCAGCTTGCCGGCCATCGACCGGTCATTCTGATCGGGGGCGCAACCGGCACCATCGGGGATCCAAGCGGACGTCAAACCGAGCGCTCCCTGCAGACGCTGGAGCAGGTTCAAGCTAACGTGGACGCGCTGACCGGACAAATGAAAAAGCTCTTCGTGACGGAGGGCGACAATCAAATCCGCATGGTCAACAATTACGACTGGACGCATAAGATCAACATTATCGAATTCCTGCGCGATTACGGGAAGAACTTCAGCATCAACTCGATGCTGGCGAAGGACGTGGTTGCGAGCCGGCTTGACAGCGGGATTTCGTTTACGGAATTCTCATACCAAATCCTGCAGTCGGTCGATTACCTGCATCTGTACCAGCATGAGGACGTGCAGCTGCAAATCGGCGGATCGGACCAATGGGGCAACATTACAAGCGGACTGGATTTGATCCGGAAGAAGGAAGGACCCGAAGCCAAAGCCTTTGGCCTGACCATACCGCTCATGCTGAAGGCCGACGGCACGAAGTTCGGCAAAACGGCCGGCGGCGCGATCTGGCTTGACCCGAACAAAACGACGCCGTTCGAGTTCTACCAGTTCTGGGCGAACACCGACGACCGCGACGTCGTCAAATACTTGAAATACTTCACCTTCCTGACCAAGGAACAAATTGACGAGCTGGCCGAAAAGGTGCAGAGCGAGCCGCATAAACGCGAAGCGCAAAAAACGCTGGCCGAGGAAATGACGAGATTCGTGCACGGCGAGGAGATGCTGGAGCAGGCCAAGCGCATCACGGCGGCTCTGTTCAGCGGCGATATTAAATCGCTCACGGCCGATGAGATCGAGCAGGGCTTTAAGGAGATGCCGACATTCGAAGCAACGCCGGAAACGAAGAATATCGTCGATTGGCTAGTGGATCTGGGCATCGAGCCTTCCAAGCGTCAAGCCCGTGAGGATATCACCAAAGGCGCGATCTCGATGAACGGCGAGCGCGTCAGCGATTTGGACCACGAGGTGACTGCCGACCAGGCGATTGGCGGCCGGTTTATCATCATTCGCAAGGGCAAGAAAAACTACAGTTTGGTGAAAATGTCCTAGAAGAGTTACTATCAGGGAAAAGGGTCTCCCCGGACGAACGCACCCGCAAAAGCCGCTAAACACGTTTCATGTGCTTAGCGGCTTTCGTATGATCAGGTTAGCCAGAGTCTTCTGGTTGGCCTTTTTACTAGAGCTGCGAAAGAATAACTTCCGAGGCTTACCCTCCTGATCTCGCCAGTAAACATTTGCTATAAGCGGTCTGTCTTCGAGAGGGTTCGTCGATTGACGTTTTTCTTTTATTTGAAAGTTTCCCTCTTTTAATAGGATAATATCCTTAGCGTTAAAGGAGGTAGATGATATCATGAACATTCAACTGCAGACCGAGCTGTGCGATCGGTTTGGCATCCGCTATCCGCTTATACTGGCTGGAATGGCCGGGGGACCGACAACCGTTGAGCTGGTCGCCGCCGTATCCAACGCTGGCGGGCTCGGTACGCTGGGTGCGGCTTACATGGAGCCGGCTGCCATTCGCGATAGCATCCAGGAAATCCGCAAGCGGACGGATCAACCTTTTGCCGTCAATCTTTTTGCGTCCCGGGCCTCGGATCGCCAGGAGCGAATCGAAGATGTTCAACAGGAGTTAAACCGGATGCGCGGCGACCTTGGCATTCCCCATGCGGGGTCGGATCACGTAACAACGCCCGATTGGTTTGAGCAGCAATTCGCGGTTCTGCTAGAAGAGAAGGTGCCCGTTATCAGCACGGCATTCGGCATTCCGGATGGGCCCCTCATGCGACAAGCGAAAGAAGCTAAGCTGCTTGTGGTTGCAATGGCAACCACGGTCCGCGAAGCCATCCTGGCCGAACAAGCAGGCTGCGACGCCGTCGTTGCCCAAGGCAGCGAAGCGGGGGGACATCGAGGCACATTTGATATTTCGGATCACCCGATGGGGGCCCAAATCGGAACATTTGCTTTGGTGCCGCAGATCGTGGACCGGGTCAAGATCCCCGTCATTGCCGCCGGGGGCGTCATGGATGGACGCGGACTCGTGGCCTCGCTTGTTCTTGGCGCCCAAGCCGTTCAGATGGGTACGCGGTTTCTGACGGCGGCCGAATCGGGTGCGCATGAGGTTTACCAGCAAGCGCTGCTTCGCAGCACGGAAGAGAGCACGGTCATTACCAAAGCGTTCTCAGGGCGGCCGGCGAGAGGCATCCGCAATGCCTTCATTAAGCAATGGGATGCAAGCGGCATAGAGCCGCTGCCTTTTCCTACCCAGAATACGGTGACCCGCGATATACGAAATGCAGCCAATCGCCAAAGCAATCCGGAATATATGTCCTTATGGGCAGGGCAAGGCACAAGAGGGCTCACTTCGGGGCAATCGGCAGCAGATATCGTAGCCGAGACAATCCGGGAAGCGCTGTTGATATGTCCAAATCGTAACTCTGACGATGTGAGCTGAGAGAGGTTATGCGTCAAAACTTAAGGAATTCATCATGCAGCAGGCCGCCTAAGGAAGAACCTTTGGGTGGCCTGCCAGCCTTTTATCAGAAATCGTAAGTATCTCCGCCAAACTTGAAGGATGGCTTGATCATCATATAAAACCTTCTCACTAATTTCGATACTTCAACCGTTCAGTCGGAATCGCTGCATTACGTTGTTCTCTCTTAACGCCTATCACCTCGCCTTTGAATCGGACTCCTGTTAAAGCGCTCTAATTATAAAATCTTTCATCGCATGCCTAATCCTTCCAATCATGCTTCCGGTTCGACTGCAGCGGGCGGATGTAGCGCATAAGAGGGAAAACCCTGCATCCGTCGAACACTTAAACATAGTAAACAATAAGTTGAAAACTGCTGCAATGACGGCATATCGGGGGTTATGATGTCCACGACGATTTTGTCCACGAAATTATATATTCCTTCTCCCCGGTCCCAGGCTGTCCTTCGTCCCAGGCTGATCGAACGTTTGAACGAGGGGCTGCGTCAGCACCGGAAGATGACCATGATTTCCGCCTCTGCTGGCTGCGGCAAAACCACGCTGCTCAGCCAATGGATCGGGGGCTGCCCGCAGCCCGTCGCCTGGCTGTCATTGGATAAGGGGGACCGGGAGCCATCCAGATTTTTAACTTACCTCTTGGCTGCCCTGCAAACCATCGGGGTTGATGTCGGAGAGAGGATGGTGAGTACACTCCACGCGCCGTCACCGCATCCTCTGCCGGTCGAAGCCATCGTTATGGCCATGCTGAATCAAATCACGGCCAAGCCGGACCGTTTCATTCTCGTGCTGGATGATTACCACGTGCTTGATTCCAAACCGATAGACCGCGCCCTTGGCTTTCTCATTGAGCACATGCCGCCGCAGATGCATGTGGTTATTGCCAGCCGCAAGGATCCCGATCTGCCCGTGGCCCGGCTCCGTTCTAGGAACCAGCTGACGGAAGTGCGGACACCGGATTTGCGGTTCACCTCCACTGAAACCTCCGAATTCATGTGGCAGGTGATGGGGCTGGACCTGTCAAGGGAGGATGCGGCGCTTCTTGAATCCCGTACGGAAGGCTGGATCGCCGGCCTGCAGTTAGCGGCGCTGTCCTTGCAGGGCCATCCAGACGCTGCCAGCTTCATTCGATCCTTCAGCGGCAGTCACCATTACGTGCTGGACTATCTGATTGAAGAAGCGCTGCAGCAGCAGCCTGAGAGCGTGCAGGATTTTTTGCTGCGCACCTCCTTTCTCGACCGGATGTGCGGTTCCTTGTGCGAATACGTGCTACAGGGGGAAGCCGGCGATTCCCCGGTGACCGCCGTTTCCGGACAAGAAACCTTGGAGTACCTGGAGAGGGCCAACTTGTTTATCGTTCCGCTAGATAACGAGAGGCGCTGGTACCGGTATCATCACTTGTTCTTGGATGCGCTGCGGCAGCGTTTGTCCCGAAAGGGTGTCTCTGCGGTTGGCGGGAAGAGGGATGTGTCCGACTTGCATCGCCGTGCCAGCGACTGGCATGAACGACATGAGCTTCTGCTGGAAGCTTTCCAGCATGCGATTGCCGCGAAGGATGTGGATCGGGCCGCGCGTCTGATTGAAGGGGAGGGGATGCCCCTGGTCTTCCGTGGAGCAATCCACCCTGTGCTCGATTGGCTGGATTCCCTGCCGAAGGCGGAATTGGACGCAAGGCCCGCGCTTTATGTCATGCATGCCTCCGCTCTCCTGATGGTCGGCCAAATGAACGGCGTCGAACATAAACTTCAAGCTGCCGAGGTTCATCTGCAAGCCGGGGAGGACGGCAATATCCGGGATCTTATCGGACATATTGCCTCCATACGTGCCACGCTTGCCGTCAGCAAGCATCAGCCGGAAGTCATCATGACGGAATCGCGACGGGCCTTGGAATATTTAAGTCCGCATAATCTGCCTGTCCGCACGGCCGCGATGTGGACGCTGGGATACGCTTACCAGCTCCAGGGCGATCGTGCCGCGGCAGGGCAAGCTTATCATGAGGCCGTTGCCATCAGTCAGAAGATCGGACATTTCATGATCGCCATGATGGCAACGCTAGGACTCGGACTTCTTCAGGAAACGGATAATCAATTATATGCAGCGGCCGTGACCTATCGACGCGTTCTGGAGTTGGCGGGTGACCCTCCGCCGCCGGCAGCATGCGAAGCGCATTTGGGCCTGGCCCGAATCTGCAGTGAGTGGAACGATCTCGATGCCGCTGAACGGCATGGGCTGAAGGCCCTTCAATTAGCCGCGCAGTTTGATCAAACCGACAGAGCCGTGGCTTGCGAGGTGTTTCTAGCGAGGCTGAAGCTATCGCGAGGAGAAGTGAGGGAAGCAGCCGCCATGTTAGCTAAAGCGGATCGCCTCGGGCGTCAGCAGCAGTTCATGAGTCAGCTGCCCTTCATTGCCGAAGCTCAGGTGCTTGTCCTGCTTCAACAAGGTAATTTCGGTGAAGCCTCCCAGCTGGCGCAGGAGCATGGGCTCCCTCTCAGCCAGGCCAGAGTTTTGTTGGCTAAAGGGCAGGCGGGGGCTGCTCTGGCGATCATGGAACCCTTGCTGGCGCAGATGGAAGCTAAGGAATGGGCCGACGAGCAGCTTAAGGTCATGGTCGTGCTGGCCCTGGCTCTGCATGCCCAGGGTGATAGGCTGAAAGCTGCCCGGATCGCCGCAAAGGCTGTGGCGAAGGCCGAGCCCGGCGGTTTTATCCGGTTATTCATCGATGAAGGGCCGCCGATGCAGGAGCTGCTCAGAGCAGCATCTGCCAGCCAACCGATACGAGATGCAACCGGAACCCAACCGATGCATGATTATCTGGAGAAGCTGCTGCATGCTTTTGAGATGGAAGGACTGGAAAGCGCGGGCAAGTCCTCTCCAAGCCAGCTTCAGCTTGCAGAGTCTCTGATAGAGCCCCTAAGCCGACGGGAATTGGAGGTGCTGCGTCTCATTGCCCAAGGACTTTCCAATCGTCAGATCAGCGAAAAGCTTTTTGTTGCGCTTAGTACCGTCAAAGGGCATAACCGGATCATATTCGATAAACTTCAGGCTACCCGCCGTACCGAAGCTGTTGCGCGTGCGCGCGAGCTGGGCTTGCTGTAGGTGACAGCCCGGTTTGAATACCGTATTTTATTCGAAAACCATACTAAAGTATCTATATCCCGGTGCGTCTCGGCAGATATACTGATTGCAAAAGCAGGTTTGGAGGAAACCCATGAAAGCAATGGTATGCACCGCATACGGACCACCGGAGGTGTTACAGCTCCAGGAGGTAGCGAAGCCTATTCCTAAGGATCACGAAGTTCGGATCAAAATTTATGCCACTACCGTCAATTCGGGGGATTGCCGCGTGCGAGGATTTCGTAGTCCTCTATTGTATAAAATTCCCATGCGATTGGTGCTGGGTCTGAGGAAGCCAAGACAACCGATACTTGGGGTGGAGCTGGCGGGGGAAGTGGAAGCGATAGGCCAGGATGTTACCCGGTTCAAGATCGGCGATCAGGTTCTGGCATTCAGGGGAATGCGATTTGGCACGTATGCGCAGTACATCTGTATGCACGAAGACGGGATGATCGTAATGAAGCCGGAGCACGTGACTTATGACGATGCGGCCGCGATCTTTTTCGGAGGGACGACGGCCCTGCATTTTTTTAGAAAAGCGAACATCCGGCAGGGGCACAAGGTTCTGATCTATGGTGCATCCGGCGCGGTGGGGAATTTAGCCGTACAGCTTGCCAAACATGCGGGAACCGTGGTTACCGGCGTTTGCAGCACCGTGAATGTAGAGCTGGTGAAGTCGCTCGGAGCCGACCAAGTCGTGGATTATACCCAAGAGGATATTTCGAAAAGCGGGGATCGGTACGACATCATTCTGGACGCGGTCGGCAAACTGCCGAAATCCCGTTGCAAGCATTTGCTTGCCGCGGGCGGGAGTTATGTAACGGTAGAAGGGCAGGGAGTAGCCAAGGTGCTGATGGAGGATTTGCGACGGCTTACGGATCTGCTTGGGGAAGGGAAGATCAAACCGGTCATCGATAGAAGGTATGCATTGGAGCAAATCGCCGAGGCACACCGATACGCGGATACAGGGCGTAAGAGGGGCAGTGTTGTCATCACGGTGGGGCATGATCATTGAGGAAAGAAAAGTTGACTTCGCGATGCGCATGAAGTATGACAGCCGATGAATGAGGAAACGTCGTTATTCACGGTGCGCATGAGAGTGACAGCAGATGAAGCAGGAACCGTCGTCGTTCACGATGCGCATGAGTATGACAGCCGATGAAGCAGGGCATCATCTTTCCGTTACATCTAGTCGACAGCCATCCAAGCATGCCACTGACCACGTACCGTGCGCGTGGGAGTAGTGTGCACGATGTACAAAATCAGGCCGATCCTGCAGCGGGTCGGCTTTTCTCATTGGGAGCGCTGGACAACGTCAGAGCGCAGCAGCAGGAAGAATATCTCCAAACCTTCTAAGGAAGTGAGATATAATAGAACAAACGGCAAACGAAGGAATTCCAAGGGAAGGACGGCTGCACACGATGTCCAAAGCGGATAATATGCTGGCAATTCTTTGGCTGCTGAAATCGCGCAAAAGAATTTCGGCAAAACAGCTATCGGAGGAACTGGGCGTTCACATCCGAACGATTTACCGGAATATCGATGCCCTCTGCATTTCGGGAGTGCCTGTCATTTCGGAGATGGGACGCGACGGAGGGTACTCCATTCCGGATCATATCAAGCTTGAGCCCTTGTTTTTTGATGCCGATGAGCAAAAAGCGCTTCTTCATGCAGCAGCATTCGCCCGGGAAGCTGGGTATCCATCCGAAGAGCCGCTGAATCGGGCCATATCCAAAATCAAACGATATACGAATCCGGAGCAGTTGAAGCGTTTGGAGCAACAGGAGAACAGTATCGAGGCCATCCATCCGCCTGCAGCCTCCGGGCTTACCTCCATACTGCATGAGATCGAAGCCGGGATCGACCGGCAAACCAGTCTTGAGATCGATTACACAACAGGCTATGATGGCGTTAAGCAGACACGGACCTTAGATCCTTATGGGCTCGTTCACTGGAAGAGCAAATGGTATGCAGTTGGCTATTGCCATCTGCGCGGTGAAATTCGCTCCTTCCGTGTCGACCGCATGGGCCAGATTCGACCTACCGACGTCGTGTTTGACCGCCCGGCGACATTTTCCCCGCGTGAATTTTTATTGGACAGCCTGTTGACGGAGCAAGGCTCCGAATCCAATCCCCATTTGGTTTCCGTGCATATCCAAGGCATCCCCCAAGCTTTGGACGATTTATGCGGGCATTGGCTGCTCGGCCACGCGCTCGTCGAACGTACGGCGGAGGAGGCGGTGTTTAGACTGGATGAGTCTACGTTGTATACGCAAGTTGCCTACTATCTTCTATCCTTCGGCGGTAAGATTCGCATCGTCGGGCCCGAGGAGCTGAAATCAGGTTTGGCCGATATTGCCGAGTCGTTATTCAAATATTATCAAAGCTGATGATAAACACTGACCTTCTTTGTCAGTGTTTGTGTTATATAATGAACTCCATCAGATCGTATCAGGAGGAGAGCGCGCGATGGTTGGCTCCATTTTTAAACAAGAAGTGATAAAGGCAACGGAACGTTCGTGGGAAGCATGGGTCGTAGCCCTTGGGCAGGAAGTGGACCCGCTCTGGTCCCATGAGCAGATCAGAAACCACATTGTCGAGCAGCATCAGGTATCCGGGGAGTGGGGCGAATGGATCGCGACGATGTACGAACAGCTGATGGGCCGGATGCCTGTCGGGGTTACGAAAGATGCCGGGGTTCAGTTCGGGGTCAGGAAAACGATGGCCGTGACGAAGGAGAGCTTGTGGGATTTCCTCACGTCTCCAGAGGGCCTGTCATTATGGATCGGAGCTGTCCCTTCTCTGGAACTGCGGGTCGGGCAGGAGTATGAGTCAAAGGAAGGCGTGTCCGGCAAAATTACGGTAGTCGTCCCTTACCATAAGCTGCGCCTGACCTGGAAACGTAAGGAGTGGGACAACCCGTCCCGGCTGCAAATCTATGTGCTGTCCACGAAAACGGGAAACACGACCATCGCGATCCATCAGGAGATGTTGGATGACGTTTATGTGCGAGAGATCATGAGGCGTTTTTGGGATGAGACGCTGATTGAGATCCAGCATCAGGTGGAGGGCAGAAGTAGTGAGGTTTGAGGACTGAGGTTCCGTTATTTTGTAGGTACGGGCTCGCGTTGGTGACCGTTGCAACTGATGAGGACCGAGGTTCCGCTATTTGGTCTTAAATGGCGAATTTTGGGTTATATGAGGACACCAGATCCGCTATTACTTAGAAAATGGCTGATAATCATGGTGTTTAGAGTAAATAGCGGATCCTGTGTCCGGAAGTTCGGATAAAGTGGCTGTTTTTTTCGAAATAACGGATCTGGTGTCCACTTAGTGCAACTAATATTCTCTCTTGGATATCTGCAATATGGCCGGTACCCAATTCACAAGCCCCCTCCTTGCTGTCCTCATATTCCCGGTTGGAATATTGCGCCTCTTCTTCCAATAAATATTATGCCCCCATCATTACTACCATTTACAAGCGGAGTTTATAGGTCCGGGCTCGTTGTTCTCCGCTTGCGATGTCCAGAATCCGGAGCTCGACCAGTTTATGCAATAAGCGTCGAGTATGCCGATCACTCACCCTAAGATGATTAGCGAGTTCCAAAGGGGTTATCGGGCGCAGAAGTCGACGGGCAAATCGCACAGCTTCAGCCTCCAGCCAGCTTAATGATGCAGGTACATCGGTTGCAACGAATCTGCCGACGAAGGATAGGATGAGCTGCTGGCACTGCTTTGGCTCTTCGACGATGGAGGGATAGGCTATGGGAAGGAATGTCCAGCCATCCAGTGCCAATAAACAATGACGGCGGCATAAATCCTTAAACCTTCTGACGTCCAGATCGCGGGCATGCGGTCCGTACCCTTGTATTTCGATGCCTCCTCTAGCATCACCTGGCATATAGGCAAGGTCCAAATAACGATAACCATTGCTGAAATCGCGTACTTCCCATTCCGGATGCAAGTCATTGAAATGACCGATCGCTGGAAACCATACGGAACGCAGAAACTCGACGGTGCCATGGCCTAGGCCTTTATTAAGGATTTCGAGCCTGCGGGGATTCTTTTCATTGAGGATATTCGTGTGTATCCAGAGCTCATATTGTTGATCGAACCGTGACATGATCAGTTACCCTCCTCAGTATAAGACGGAATGCGATTTTGCTAGAAAATAAAAAAGCCGCCCCATACAATGCAACCCCAATCCTTCATTGGGGCACTTTGCATAGAAGCGGCGTGTTCTTCACGTCCTTATGTTGGCTAGTATAACTTGTGTTTTGCGGGTTTAGCAATAGGTATTGTTCTCATGATTGAAGGGATACCGATATTCGAATCCTAATTACATCAGTCTATATCGACCATGAAAAAATGTCCCTGATGAGAAGCCGATGCAATGCTGGCTAAATCATGGGGCTTTTTTATTGGTTTCACTACACTATAAGCCGCCTTGCGGATATCAGATGGACATTATCTTTCGGTACCTCTGTACGAGCTCATTTGTATAAAGGGGTGAGGTGAAGTATCCCAACCAGCACAAGCGATTAAAAACTCAATGACTGCGACATATCCCCTCCACAAGGCATGATGGACACTGAGGAGACACGGAACGATAGTTTGTTTAATATGACGTCATATATAATGAAAATAACTATTTTTTGAATATATATTGTGTATTATATATTTATGGTGTACATTAATTACAACCGATTCATATTTAACATGCTTAATTGGAGGTGAATCGAACCCAAGAGAAGAAGCGGAAATGGAGGTTCGGTCTGTAGGTAAGCAGGAAGCACATGGCTGGGAAGTTCTGAACACAAATCTGATACCAAGAGAGGATGAGTGAAGCATGAAACATTCCGTTAAAAAGGTGAATATGGGTGTCATCCTATGCAGACATTGCAACGCTCTAATCGATACGGTGGATACGAATCGAATCGCGACCTTTTATGGCGTATGCAATCAACCGGAATGCCGGCAGCAGCGCAGCGCTACGAATGCGTCGATTCGTGATGTAACAGAAGAAGAGTAAATGGACGGGAACCGGCTATTATTCTCAAGTGAACGCGCCACTTTTATGTGGTGCGTTTTTGTGTTATGCGAATACGGCGAGGATCCACCCGGCTTGGCTAAAAAGAGTTTGTAGTGCGCTTGACTCGCTTTGGCTGCTTCCGGGTTAACCATGTTGATCATCTGCGCCGGGGATGAATTGGCACGGTCTGCCCGATGAAAAGTGGCCCTTAAGGATGCTTATCCATCATGCTAAGATGGAACTGCAATTCCAATTTCCGACAGGACCAGGACCCCTTAATGTCTTTCACTCTCGAAGGGGAAGGGTTCCATTCATTTTATATCTAACGAACAGGAGGTTGTCAGTTTATATGAACATATTTGTTGCAGGCTCTACGGGAATCATCGGCCAGCAGCTGCTTCCCAAGCTGGTGCAAGCCGGTCATAAGGTTACAGGCATGACCCGCAATAATCAGGGTAAAGGGTTGATCGAATCTTGGGGAGCAAGAGGGATCGTTGCGGATGCTTTTGACCGCGAAGGAATGATCGCCGCAATCGGGGAGATCCGGCCGGATGTCATTATCCATCAGCTTACTTCGTTAAGCCAATGGAATCTGGAGGATAATGCCAGGATTCGGATAGAGGGGACGCGTCATTTGGTGGAAGCCGCTCAAATCCATGGCGTTAAGCGAATGATTGCCCAGAGCATTGCTTGGGCGTACGAGCCGGGAGAGCATCCCGCCACCGAAGACGCCCCCCTGGATGTTCAGGCGCCTGTACCTCGCAAGTCGACGATAGACGGTATCGTATCGCTGGAGCATGCCGTTGCCCAAATGCCGAGCCACGTCATTCTAAGGTACGGAATGTTCTACGGACCCGGCACGTGGTACGACGCCAACGGAATCATGGCGGAAAAAGTACGAAGTCGAGCTCTGCCGGCAACGGATGGCGTTCAGTCCTTTCTCCATGTCGAGGATGCGGCGATTGCCGCTCTGCTGGCATTGGACTGGCCGTCAGGCCCGGTCAACATCGTTGACGATGAGCCTGCTGCGGGAACGGCATGGCTGCCGGTGTATGCCGATGCGCTGCAAGCACCAGCCCCGGCCTATCAAGCGGGGAGCAAGCGCGGCGAGCGCGGCGCATCCAACGCCAAAGCCCAGAAGGAGTATGGCTGGCAGCCGCTCCATCCCACGTGGCGAACCGGACTAGCGCAATCGCTGAGGTGAAAGAGCTTAACTGTCCGCCGCCAGGCTGGCGTTTAAGAGTTGATACGCTCGGAGTATGCATTCCCCCCTTTCTCGTTTTCATTTCTCTGCGTGAACAACTCCCTGATGTAACAGGTTTTTGTACATCGTGCGCACTGCTCCCTGCGCGCACGATGCGTGGTTCGGGGCATGCTTGGATGGCTGGTCGGCCATATGCTTCATGAAGGATCGCTATTTTCGGTAATATGCGTTTCCGTTGAATATTGCGTATTCATAGACGTTAACCGATCTCGCCTTTCTTGTGGTGATAGATCCCGAAGATAAGAGAGCTCCTTGTTGATATGGGAATGAAAAGAAAGCTATAGTTAATAGAGGAAATTCATGGCCATGAGAAAACAGGCCGGGCTCCAGCTGAGGTGGACTTACCATAGAATAGGGGCCGGGCTCCAACTGAGTGAACTTACTAGAATAAGGAGGGGACCGCATGACAGAACGGCTGCCATGCCGTAGCGAAGGATGTTCGGCAACGATATTGCCGGCAACCGCGGCCAAAACCGGAGGTTATTGCATGCCGTGCAAGCAGGAGATGGAGCGCGCAGAACGGCAGCGTTACATAGAACAGCACCGGAGAGATATCGACTTGTACGAGGGGATAACGGACCCGGTAGAGATCCTTAAGATCATGCATGCCCCGGTGAAGCGTGATCCATTAATCAGATATATTCCCTATCATCTGAAAAGAGAAGAGGTATATTCCGCTTTATCTGCGGGTGATGCCAACCGCATGCTGAATGCAGCCCTTGAACTGCTCGAATCGGGCGATGAGGACACCTGCCAGGAGATTCTTGTGTCCCTGATCTGCTATCGGGACTACTCGTTTGAATCCTGCATACCGATACTGCTGGAGCGGGGGATCTATTACCCCGGCATTTTATTCAAAGATGCATCTGTCCATAGCCGGGATGAACTGCTTCAACAAGTGGAACAGGACAAGGATAACCGCAACCATCTGCTCTTGGCCTTGGCTTGGATCGGCGATGATCAGGTTGTGCGCCAATTTCAAGAATGGAGGTCCGATCCTCCATCTTGGGCTAAGGAGCTGTATGTCCCGCCTGAAGCTTATGCGCATGAGGGGGGCTGGGAGCTCACGGAGAATGGGAGCAAGCGCCGACTATACTACCATGACAGCTACGCCATAGCGAAAATAGTGCCATCAGAAAGCACTTATGCAGCGGAACCCGAGCCCGCACAATTTTTGAAGGAGGATTCCGCTTCCTGTCCATGGTGCGGAAGCAGCCTGACCATTTTGGCAGATCTGGACATCAGCCATCCGAAGCTTCGATTCCTGGGGTTGTCCGGAGAGAGGCTTCGGGTGAGCACCTGCGTGATCTGCAGTTGTTACGATACGATCTACATGGATGTGGATTTCCACGGAAAATCCGAATGGAGCCAGACTAATATTAAACCGGAATATGTGCCTGGGCCTGATTCCGGGGAGGATGAGCGAAGCTTTACGTCCGCGGGACGCTCCTTGCGGATTGCGGACAAGCCTCGCAGCAGCTATTATGCCGCCTATTGGGTGCTCGGTCCGGCGGTCTCGCAAATCGGCGGTTATCCGGCTTGGATCCAGGACGCCGTCTATCCTTCCTGCCCTTGCTGTTCCCGAAGCATGACATTCATCGGGCAGCTGGATTGGGAACAGATCGAGGAGTACGGGGAAGGCATCTATTATATGTTCCTGTGCGCGGACTGCAAGGTCACGGCAACTCTATTCCAACAAACATAGGCTGAATCCTGCCATGTTTGAGTAACGGCTTCTAGCTATCAGCAGCGGGTATACTATTTTTTCCCTACCATCTTTTGATATGGTAGTATATACCATTATAGTGAGAATTGGAGGCCTCATTCATGAAGAAATTGAATGGCAGAGTAGCTTTTATGTTAGTGACGATACTATTAGCAGTCAATTGTACGGTGCTGGGCGCTGCGGGAGCAGCGGAAGCAACGAATGTAGATTCCCGCTCCATACCGGTAAGCGTGGCTGGGGGCAGCGGACATGGTGTTGCGGCATGGAGCGACGGCTCCGTGACCGCCTGGGGTTATAACAAGTCAGGTCAAGTAGGTGACGGGACCAGCATTCATCAATTGGTGCCCAAGCAAGTCGCGGGTCTGACTGATATTATTCAGGTGGCGGCAGGCGACAATTCTTCATTTGCCTTGGACAAGAACGGGGACGTGTGGGCTTGGGGCGATTATTACTCGCCTTATATTAACGGGGATCCGTTGTTGCCTTTCCAAAAAAGGGGAGGGCTGATCAAGCTGGAAGGACTTAAGGATGTAGCCAGCCTGGCCATTTCAAACCATGGTTCTGTCGCATTGCATAAGGATGGGTCTGCAACGATATGGAGTCCGACGTTTGATCCGAATGATCATTTAAAGATGACGTTAAAATACTTTCCTATCAAGGGAGTCACGAATGCAAAAACAATAGTGGTCGCCGGACATGAGGCCCTGATTCTCGGTAAAGACGGCAGCGTCGATATGTTAACGGTATATAATAGTTTCTACGACCGGTTCCGCCTGGAACGCGAGTTTCGCGAAGTTAAACCGCTGGTTGCTTCCTCCATTACCGGAATCGCCGCGCATTGGTATGACGTGTTTCTGCTGCATGAGAACGGGACGGTGCTGCGCTGGAATGTGAATACGAAGCAGCAAGCGCCGGCTGCGGTGAAGGGATTAAACGATATCCAAGAGATAAGAACGGGGAACAACCGTTTATTTATGCTTAAAAACGACGGCACGGTCTGGCAGTGGAATTACAACGATCCGACGGCAAAGCCTTTTCGAGTGAAAGGTCTGACAGGTATAACGGCACTTTGGGGAAGCAAGGGATATACCGGTTATGCAACCAATCAGGACGGCAAGGTGCTGGCTTGGGGAGAAGAGAAATATCAAGGCAGCGGCTCGCCTAACGAGAACGATGGGAATCCGGTCATGGTGCAGCCTCCTTTATCTTGGACGGTAAACGGACAAACGGTTAGCTTCTACGGTTCTTCTGCCATGGTGGAAGGCAAGCTGTATGTACCGTATAATAGCGTATTTGAAGCCCTGGGGATCAAAGTGAAGCGCGGACAGTCCAATCCGGATCCGAAACACGGAAATCAGCGGTTTCCGATATGGTCTTTCTCTTATGGCGGAAATACCGTATCCATTAAATCCAGTGATCCTGCCGTTGTATTGGTGAACGGGAAGGTGACGCGAGAAGATGCCAGCGTTCCATTCCTGGCGAATTCGACCATGTTCCCATTGGAGTTGATCACATCAAAACTTGGCATTCCGATGTCCTGGAATAAGACGACAGGCGAAGTGATTCTGGGGAAAACGCCATAAGAATAGGATGAAGGCACGCCCAAACGGCGTGTCTTTCGTTATTTTGAGGAACTGCATCCATAGGAACTGCATCCATAACAATAAATAGAGAGCTTCCAAAATAATTGGCGTATGGGCTGGAAGATCGCCACTGTTCGTGGATATTCTAAAAGATCGCCACCCCGTTTCCGAGGAAAGCGATCTTTTGTAGTTTGAATTACTATCAGTGGGCACCTTTAGCGCCTTTGGTCACGGCCCAAAAAATAAGAGCAACAGCGCTGACGGAGGCCCCGAGCACGCATACCCCATGCCAGCCGAAGTGCGCGTAAACATGGGTCGAAGTTATGGAACCGGCAGCACTTCCGATGGAGTAGAACATCATGTAGCCGCCAACGATCCGACTGCGCGCCTTCGGCCGCAATGCAAAAATCATGCTCTGATTCGTGACATGCACGGCCTGTACCGCCAAGTCCAACAGAATAATGCCAATGACCAAGGCGAACAGCGACCGTTCCGTGTAGCCGATGGGCAGCCATGACAGCAATAGCAGGAACAATGCAATTCCCGTCGTTCGCTGTCCATAACCTCGATCGGCCAGCTTACCGGCCTTTGCTGCAGCCAATGCCCCTACGACGCCCACGAGGCCGAACGCCCCGATAGCCGAGTGCGAAAGGGATAGCGGCGGCGAGCTCAGAGGCAGTACCAATGGGGTCCACAACATGCTGAAAGCCGTAAAAATCAGCATAGCCAACACAGCGCGGATACGTAATAGCCGTTCTTGCAGGAACAACATCCATACCGACTTAAGCAGTTGAGCATAAGAAAGAGTCTTTACCTTGCGCGCAGCATTTGGCAGCACCTTATATAATGCGCAGACCATGAGCAGCATCAAAGCAGCCGAAACCAGATAAACGAAGCGCCATCCTGCAAGATCCTTCAGGATTCCCGAAAAGGTTCGCGCAAGAAGGATCCCAATCACAATTCCGCTGGTTACCATGCCGACGACACGCCCTCTTTCAGCAGGGGCAGCCATAGTTGCCGCGAATGCCACGATGGTCTGCGTCACAACGGCAAGCAGTCCCACCAAAGCCAAGCCTGCGAAGAGCATCGCACCAGAGGAAGCAGTACCAACGATAACTAGAGCTGCTGCGGAGATCGTCATCTGACCGATAATCAATCGGCGCTGGTTCAGTAAATCTCCCAGAGGGACGAGCAGCAGCAGTCCCAATGCATAGAAGACCTGCGTGACGGTAATCACAATGCCGATGATGGAATAATCCATGTTGAACTCGATTGACAGCTGATCGAGCAGCGGCTGTGCAAAGTAGATGTTAGCAACGGACATGCCGCAGGCAATCGCAAACAATAACGTCACGTAACGAGTCATTGGAGCAGCATAAATGCCTTCAGACGAACTTGGCGCCCCCTGTGACGTATCAGCCCCCGTTTCGTTACGGGCCGCTTTTTTATCCAGCATTCCCTCCATTTTCATGCATCCAATCCTTTCGTTATTTGTGTACTGATCGGTATGATAAAATCATCGATAAATATATCCCACAATGACAATTCATGTCAATACGTTTATTGAAATGATTAAAATTATACTTGCGGGTGTTGATATAAATGTAAAAATCGGATGTTCGGTGTTTGACAAAAGTATTCGGAGATCTTAAAATTACTTTACTGATTGGTAATGAAATTAAACTATTTGCTTACCGCCTGTGATCATCGAGCTTTCCTTTAAATCTAAAGTAACGAGAGGTAATTAACGATGGGACGAGTCCGCGAATTTGATGAAGAGAAGGTATTGGATGCCGCGATGCAGCTGTTTTGGGAGAAGGGATATGAGGCTACTTCATTAAGCGATTTGACCTCCAGAATGGGTATTCAGCGGCCCAGTATTTACTCTGCGTTCGGAGACAAAAAAGAGCTGTTCGAAACCGCGCTGCGCAAATACACGAGAGGGCATGCTTCCGAGGTGCGAACCAGGCTGCAAAATCATCGATCGGTCAGGGATGCGTTTCGAGCCTATTTTGAGAATGTAGTGGATGAGGAATACGCCGAAAGCCGCAGCCGCGGATGTTTTTGCATTAACACGATGGTCGAGCTTGCGCCTCATGATGAGAAATTTGAAATTCTGACAAGGGAGCATCAGATGTATCTGGCGGTCATATTCCAAGAAACCATTGAGCGGGGCATACAATCGGGCGAGCTTGCGAAGGGCACAGACGCCAAAGCTTTATCGCAAGCGCTCATCGTATCCTTGATTGGGCTGACCGTGATGTTGAAATCTCGTCCGGAGCGCTCTTTCGTAAACAATACGATAGAGATGACTCTTACATTGCTTAAATAGGATGCTTTCGAGGGTCATGCGTTACGAGTTGTTGCAGCCGTCCAACCATAGTAAACTGTTCTAAAAAAACAATAGTAGGTGTTTCGATGAATATGAACATACGGACGGGACGGATAGAAGACCTTCAGGAAATCATGGCTTTGGTTGCACGCTGCGTTACGGTTATGCAGGCTGGAGGCAGCGATCAATGGGATGATCAATATCCGAACCGGGAGGTAATCGGTGAGGATTTACAGCGCGGAACGTTGTTTGCGGCTGAAGGCGAAGGCCGTATTTTAGGGATCGTTGTTCTCGACGAATCGCAGGCAGAACAGTACCAAACCATTAGCTGGAAGCAGGACGAGGGACCGCATCTTATGATGCATCGCCTTGCCGTCGATCCGGAAGCACACGGGCAGGGCATTGCGCGAACATTGGTAGCTTTCTCCGAGGAGTATGGCGCACGCCAGGGTTACCGAAGCCTTCGACTGGACACCTATGCCAAGAATACGGCTGCGCTTAAGCTGTATCAAGGCTTAGGTTATGATCTGCGGGGAGAAGTGAATTTCCCAGGGAGAGCGGAAAGCTTTCCGGTATTCGAGAAGGTGCTTGGATAAACAGGCCGTGAAGCAAGCCTGCTATGGATCAGCGCGTAATGCGGGTCCGTGGCGGGCTTTTGTTGTTTATTGGCAAACAATAACGACGACCACGGCGATGGGGCTTGCCCGGTTGCCCATTTTGCATTCTATTTAGATTTTTTTCAAAATAGGTATTGCAATTGGATGCAGATATAAGCGATAATGTATTTAGATGAAATTCTAAATAGAAATATGGGTGATGCACATTGGGGTTTCCGGAAACATTCAAGGCGTTATCTGATCCGGTGAGACGGGACATCCTGGTTATGCTCAAACGCGGGAAAATGTCAGCCGGAGAGATCGGTCAGCATTTCGATATGACCGGGGCGACCATTTCGTATCATCTGTCGCAGCTGAAGAAGGCCGGACTGATTTTTGAAACAAAATATAAAAATTATATTTACTATGAAATCAACGTATCCGTCTTCGAAGAAATCATGCTGTGGTTTTCACAATTTAACGGGGGGAAACAAGATGAGGAAAAAGAATAATTCGATGCTGGTTATAACAACGCTGATATGCTTATTGCCGATTATTTTATCGATGACGCTGTACAGCCAATTGCCTGAGCAAGTGGCTGTTCACTGGAATGCGGCGGGCAATCCGGATAATTATGTGCCGAAGGCGGTTGCGGCGTTTGTGCTGCCGTTGATTACCGCGGTTATTAACGTCATTGTCAATGTGGGGCTTAACAACGATCCTAAGAAAATGAACGCTGCCCCGGTTTTAAGAACGATGGGTCTATGGCTCATCCCCGCACTGTCTCTCATTCTCATGCCAATCACGCTGTTCAAGGCTATGGGGGCCGAGCTGCCGATCCAGACGATTGCACCGGCTCTCGTGGGCATGCTGCTCGTGGTCACCGGCAATTATTTGCCGAAGAGCAAACAGAATTATACGGTGGGCATCAAGCTGCCTTGGACGCTGAACAGCCAGGAAAATTGGAATAAAACGCATCGTTTTGCCGGGTATCTGTGGATGGCAGGCGGAGCTTTCATGATCCTGACGGCGTTTCTGAAAGTGAACCTGGCCATCGCCATCGTCCCTGTCATAATTCTGATCGCGGCGGCTCCGGCAATTTACTCCTTTTCTTTGTTTAAAAAGGGTGTGTAGCGGACGGGGCTGCAACGCATGAACGATATCACGAACGACAACAAGCTGACTCCATAATGTGGGTCAGCTTGTTTATTTTACGGCAGAACGTGTGTGACGGCTTATTTGCCGTACGGGTCAATCGTCTGGATGGTGCCGTCCTCGTTGTAGGTCAGCTCGGTGAATTTGACGCTGCGTTTGTTGTCAGCTCCGCCGGACAGGGAGCTGTCATGGTAGAAGAGGTACCATTTGTCCCGGAACTGAACAATGGAGTGATGGGTCGTCCAGCCGATAACAGGTGTCAGAATCGTGCCCTTGAACTCAAATGGGCCCGTCGGACTTTCACTCGTGGCATAGACGATTTTGTGCGTCGATCCGGTGGAGTACGATAGATAGTAAGTGCCTTTGTATTTATGAACCCAAGGCCCTTCAAAATATCTTCGCTCTTCATCCCCCGCAACAATCGGGCTGCCCTTTTCATCCACGATGGATATTTCTTGGGGTGCCTCCTTAAAAGTAAGCATGTCGTCGCTCAGCTCAGCGACCCGCGGTCCGATGGCAGGCGCATCTGCCGCAGGTCCCTCCGCATCCGGAATGTGCGATCCGGTCTGCCATTGTTCCAGCTGTCCGCCCCAAAGGCCGCCGAAGTAAATATAGGCCCGGTTATCGTCGTCCACGAATACGGCAGGGTCGATGCTGTAGCTGCCCGGAATGTAATGGGGCTCCGGCTTGAATGGACCGGAAGGCGAAGAGCTTGTAGCTACGCCAAGACGGAAAATATCGTCATGATCCCTGGCAGGGAAGTATAAATAGTAGGTGTCGTTCTTGAAGGCAGCATCCGGTGCCCACATTTGCTTTTTCGCCCATGGAACATCCTTCACATGGAGGGCTTCGCCATGGTCCACGCATGGAGCGTTCACATCATCCAGCGATAGAATATGGTAGTCTTCCATGTCATACTGGTCACCGTTATCATTGGACGTGTTCTCGTGATCAAGGTCATGGGATGGATAAATATAAATTTTACCCTCGAATACGTGGGCGGAAGGGTCTGCGGTATAGATATGGGTTACGATCGGTACGTTAGGCTGTACGGGCTTGGTCATCACGTTTCCTCCTTGGATCGTTGCATTGTAAGCGCTTGTATTTATTTTATCAGATGCTTTCCACTCAAAAAACCTAATAAAATTAGGTTTTTCACCTAAAAATATTAGATCTTTTGGGATGAAGGCTTAGTCGGATATAATCAAGCATAGAAAGACAGGAGGTGCACGATGCAAAAATACTTGTCCATTCTCACGGAGCTGGAAACCAACATTTCGGAAGGACAGTACCGTCCGGGACAGAAGCTGCCTTCCGTGCGGCGTGCGGCAGCCATGTACGGATGCAGCATCAGCACCGTACTGCGGGCATACGCGGAGCTTGAGAAACGGCATGCGATTTATTCCGTATCCCAAAGCGGGTATTATGTGGTTGACCGTCCGAAATCGGAGGAGGACGGGAGCGTACATGCGATGATCGATTTTTCTTCGGCCTCCCCGGACGTGCATGTATTCCCGTATCTGGATTTTCAACATTGCTTGAACAAGGCGATTGATACCTATAAATATGAACTGTTTACCTATGGCGATCCGCAAGGGATGGAGAAGCTTCGCCATACCCTGGTCTCTCACCTGGCCGGAAATCAGGTATTCACTACCGCAGAGAGAACCGTGGTCACGGCAGGCGCTCAGCAGGCCCTCGAGATCTTGGCGAAAATGCCGTTCCCTGGCGGAAAGTCCATCATTCTGGTAGAACAGCCCAGCTACAATAACTACCTGAAGTTTCTGGAGAACGAGGGATTCCCCGTTATCGGAATCGCGCGCACGGCAGCTGGCATCGATCTGCAGGCTTTGGAGGAGCAATTCCGAACCGGGCGCATTAAATTTTTCTATACGATGCCGAGATATCATAATCCGCTGGGCACTTCCTACGGCGCCGAGCAGAGGAAGGCCATTGCAAACCTGGCGACCCGATATCGCGTTTATATTGTGGAAGACGACTATATGGCCGATTTAGGCGAAGAACGGGGGTACGATCCAATCTATGCGTACAACAGATCCTCGCACGTGGTGTATCTGAAGAGCTTCTCGAAGATCATTTTTCCCGGACTGCGATTAGGAGCCGTCGTCCTGCCGGAACGTTTGCTCGAAACGTTCCATGCCTACAAAAGTTACGGGGATACGTCGCTGCTGTCCCAAGCGGCACTCGAAATTTATATCAGCAACGGGATGTACGAGCGACATAAACAGAAAATTTACAGCCAGTACGAAACCAGAATGCAAGCTTTAAACGCTGCGGTACGGCAGTACGAGGGAACCGGGTTCATTGAAGCCGTGCCCGGCGACGGCGGTATCTATCAGCTGTTCAAGCTGCCCCAGACCGTGAACCTGGAGCGGTTGATCAGGCGGCTGAAGGAACGGAACGTTCATGTGGTTCCCGGCAAGCTGTTTTATCTGTCCGACTACCTGATGCGCGAAAAGTTTATACGAATCAGCATTTCCAGAGCGCGATTGGATCAGATCGAAGATGGGGTTCGTGTTATAGTGGAAGAAGTAAAGCGGGAGATCGGAAATCTGTGGTAATGCCATATCGTGTAACGAAGGAGCGAGGCTTGCATGGAGTTTAAAGAAAAAGTGTACAACACGGCGGTCGAAGCTACGCTGGAGGTCATTGGCGGAAAGTGGAAACCGGTCATTCTCTTTCATCTTACGTTCGGTAAAAGACGAAATAGCGAATTTTTAAGCCTGATTCCCCAGATCACCCAAAAAATGCTGACACAGCATCTGCGGGAGCTGGAAGAGGAGGGCGTTATAGTACGCAAAACGTACAATCAGGTTCCCCCCAAGGTGGAGTATGAACTGAGCGAGTACGGCTGGAGCCTGAAGGAGATTCTTCATCTGATGTGCCGATGGGGGGATACGCATATCGAGCGAAAATACGGCGAGTCCGCCATGGTGCTGGAGAAGCCGGCATTTGAGGACCGGTTTTAAAAGATTGTAAAAATGAAAGAGCCGACTATACGCCGTATAGCCGGCTCTCGTCATACAGGCTGCGCGATCGCTTAGGGAATGACTTTACGCCGCCGAAGTTCGTCAAAGATGTTCATGAACATGGCCTCCGTATCGACATACTCATGAAACCCGAAGCGGCGGGCCTTCGAGCCGTCTGCAAAGAAATCATAATCCCAGGAGAACACGAAATCACCGAACTTCCAGGATGAAACCTCATCATAATCGTGCTTCGCAAGCCCATGCTTCTCAACCATGCGATTCCAAACCGGCTCTTTATCCGCCATGACCGTTTCCAGATTCATCTGCAGGGGCGGTGCGGTTTCCATCTCAAAATACAACGCGATCTTCGGCCACAATTCGTTCCAGCGGAACAAGTCCCCGTTCGTAATATTGAAGGCTTGATTGGCGCAGCGTTCATCGGTCGCTGCCCAAACGGTCGCCTTCGCGAGCAGATCGGCATCGGTCATCTCCAGCAGGCTCTGATAGGCTCCCGGTTTACCAGGAAAACGCAGAGGAATGCCGAGCTCTTTCGAAATCGAGGCATAGACGGCAATGACCATCGCCAGATTCATCGGGTTTCCAAGGGCGAATCCGCTGACAACGGAGGGGCGCAGCGCGGACCACGTCCAGGCTTTGCCTTGCTGCCGTTCCTCCAGGAAGTTCTGCTGATCCACATTGAATTCCGGCGGCATATGATTCGCATCCGTCTCCCGGGCCGGCGTCTTGAACGGACCGAGATGCGCGCCGTATACCTTGTAGCCCTGCATCAGGCTGACATGCTGCAGATTGTCGGCAATGGGCTCGATGGCTTCCACGACATGAACGAGCATGGCCAGATTCGGCGCGACGAGTTCGGCCCACGTTGGCCGGTCCTGATAGGCCGCGTAGAAGATATGCGTCACTTCGGTCAAGGAGCTTAATTTGGCGATCGTATCTTCACGATCAAGCAGGTCGGCGGAGATATAACGTACGCGGTTCGTGGATTCCCCGCCTCGGCGCGATACGCCGATGATATCCCAGCCTTGAAGCGTCGCAAGGTACTTGATGAGGTTGCAGCCGATCACCCCGTTAGCCCCTACAACCAAAGCCGTTTTTTGCGAATGATGTGAACGTTGTTCTGTATTCATAGGATCATCTCCCTAACGTGATGTTCTTGATTAATGTCATTTTGCACGTTAGGGTTCGGCTTGAGAAGTACGCACTTTGAAGTGATGTAATTACTTTTTGGTAACGTTTAGCGGTACCCGCCCTTTTTAACTAAGGAAATATTCGAACTGCATTTATTGAGGACAAGAACTTGCAACTTGTGTCCTTATCAATAGCCGTATAATCTGCTAAGTGTAGGGCACGATTTACGTCCGTAAACCAAAAAAAGAAGCAGCTCATGAGCTGCTTCTAAAACCTGCTTTCCTCATCGGATTCTGATAATAACAAAGACAGAAATTGGACTCGACAGCCTGCTCCCATCGGTGATTGAGCGACCACACCCGCAGTAAAAGGAATCGGGGCATCCATTCCGAAGTATCGAATCAATTTCCAAACTTCACCGTCGGACGAGTAGTAAAAGGAGATCGTTTTGTCTTTCTTCGTCATTTTCAAATAAGGATTGCTGACGAATACACGCTCAGAATTACAGTCATCCGAAACACCGTTCCGAGTAACAACGGACACGATAGTGGCATGCTCACCATTGAATTCATAACATAGCTTGGCCCAATTGTTCTCGTCTGCCATCAACATCAAGCACCCGGAATCATATAAATGGTTCATGTCTACCTGAAGCTGCGTTATAAGCTGGAATGTTGAATCAACCTGAAGGTGAAGATAGGGCGCAGAATGAACAATATGTTTTCCTGCAGGGTCTTTGAAAAAATCAGCTTTCGGTGGAGCATCCAGGATGAGCCTGTCATCTGTCGTAAACTCCCAATGTCCAGGTTCATTAAGCCACTTTAGTTTCTCTCTTGTTTCTGGATGAAATAAATTTTTGCTCATCGCTATGTCTCCTCTTTTACATATATGATAACCCGGATGGCATTAATTGCAAACTTTTTCCTCTTTACCCCATAAGACCCTGCCGATTTGAGAGATCATGATATCCTAAAACTGGCGGATCCCCAAAAAAAAGACCTTCGGGAATTACCCGGAAGTCTTTTTATCGCAAGGGATTGTTAATCCTAAGTTCTCGGCTAGATATAGGCAAGAAACAGGGTAGCGATGCCAAAGTAGATAACAAGCGAGAGAATATCGTTAATGGTTGTAATCAGTGGACCGGAAGCCACAGCCGGATCGATCTTGAATTTGAACAGAATGAGGGGGATGACGGTGCCGGCCATCGTGCCCACGATCAGCGTGGCAATCAACGAGCTTCCGACCACAAGCCCCAAGTAGAGGTTGCCCTGCCAGAAGTATGCGATCAAGGAAATCAGAATGCCGCACGTCACCCCGATCATCAGCCCGACCTTCAGTTCCCTGGCTAACAACCGGAGCACCAGCGATTTGGTCATTTCTTTGGTGGTCAAGCCTCTTACAATGACAGCAAGCGACTGCGTTCCGGTATTTCCGGTCATTCCTGCAATCATGGGCATGAAGAAGGCCAGCGCCACAACTTGCGCCAGCGTCTCTTCAAATCTGGAAATGATCGTTCCCGAGATCAGCCCGATGAATAAGAGCAGGATCAACCACGGCAATCTTCGATAGGCGGCAACGGTTGCTTTGGTGTTGAAGTCGATGGTTTTGCCTCCGGTGGCGTTCATTTTCCGAATGTCCTCATCGGCTTCCTTAATGACGACGTCCAGGATATCGTCAACCGTAATGATCCCAACAAGACGGTTGTCCTGTTCAACGACGGGGATGGCAACCAAATCGTATTTTTGGATTATGTGCGCGACTTCCTCCTGATCGGCATCCACGGGCACGGACAGCACCCGGCTGTGCATGATGTCCACGATATATTCCTCCGGCTCGGCCAAGATGAGTCCCCGGTAAGACACCACGCCCATCAGTTTCTTGTCATGATCAATGACGTACAAATAATTGATGGTTTCCGAAATGGAGACGTAAGTTTTCAGCTTCTGGACCACCTCCGAAACGGTGTAATGCTGGGGGATCCACACATAACGGTTCGTCATGATTCGGCCGGCGGTTTCCGGCGGGTATTTCATCAGGTTCAGGACAAATTGGGATTCCTCGTCCCGCATTCCCTTGAGAAATTCGTCCTTCTGCTCGGGTGACAGCTCGTCCAGCAGAATGGCGAGGTCGTCGTTATCCATCAAGTCCAGGATAATGGCCGTTCTCTCTTTGCCCAGCCTGCCCAGAACTTCGATTTGCTGGTCATGCTCCATTTCCTGAATCATGTCGGCCAGTTGTTCCTCGTTCAGAAACTGCAGAAAGCGGGTTTGGTCCGTGTCGCTCAGGTGGCTATGTATTTTTGCCAGGTCATAAGGGAGGAATTCGTCGATGATTCGCTGAAAATCATTTGACGTCTTTGCCTTTAGACTCTCTGTAATGTCCGGTATCCATTGCTCCAGTGTCCGGGAATTCACGCCATGACTCCTCCTTTCTTGTTCCGTCCCATGATAACGAAATGTACGTATTATAGGGTTCACCATAACGACTTGTTGTTAAACAGCATGGATACGGCAAGTGCATGAAAAAAGGATTGGCGAACGAAAAAAGAATCCTCGGCAAAAGTTGCAAACGCTTGCATTTTACAATAAGATATAGGCGCACAAATTCATGAGTAGGGGTGAGCATATGAAATACAGACGTCTCGGGAAAACCGATCTGAAAGTATCGGTAGTCGGTGTGGGAACCTGGCAGTTTGGCGGTGATTGGGGGAAGGATTTCAACCAAAAGGAAGTCGATGCCATCTTGACGCATGCCAAGGAGCTGGGCATTAATTTGCTGGATACAGCCGAATGTTACGGGCCTCATCATATGTCAGAGAATTTCATCGGTGATTTCTTGGCGCGCGACCGCCGCGAGGATTGGGTCATTGCCTCCAAGTTCGGCCATCGATGGCATGAGCAATGGGAGAATGCTTGGGATGCGAAGCAGATCCGAATTCAGCTGGAGGAATCACTTAAAGCGCTGCGTACCGATTATATCGACCTGTATCAATTCCATTCCGGCTCGGATGACGTGTTCAACAATGATGAGATGTGGACGATGCTGGACAAGCAGATCCAAGCGGGAACCATCCGCAATCTGGGCATATCCATCGGAAGCAACAGAAATATCTATCAAACCGACAAGGCGGCGGAGGTGAATGCCAAAGCCATCCAGGTCGTGTATAACCGTCTCGATCAAGCGCCGGAGGAAGAGGTTTTCCCTTCATGTTTGAAGCAGGATCTTGGCGTATTGGCGCGAGTTCCGCTTGCGAGCGGCTACTTAAGCGGAAAATACAAGCCTGGCACGGTGTTCAGCGACAATGTGCGCAAGAACCGCGATCAGGATGAGATCAACGCCAAGCTGAAGCTTGTGGAGGAGATCAAGCAGAATGAAGTGCCGGAGGGCGTGAATATGGCCGAGTGGGCCTTGGCCTGGTGCTTGAAGCACCCGGCCGTCAGCTGCGTCATTCCCGGCTGCAAGAGCGTGGAACAGGTGGAGATGAACGCGAGGGCCGTGCATCTGGATTTGGTGCAGGACGACCATCCGGGAGCCTGGAAATCTTAATACCCGCCATGACTCGAATCCGAATAGGGCGATAGCAGAAAAAGCACCCGCGGGTGCTTTTTCTTGTGTCATCCCTACCTTGCCTGCAAACCGGCAACCGTCCGCTTCGCAGGCAGGAATCTGCGATTTTACAGAGCGGTATAGGGTAATAGACTCACTGTACGGGACTTTGTTATAGTAAACCTAACGGGATTTTTTGGGGAGGAACAGATGAAACCTATTAATAAACTCAGCATACAAGATGATTTTGTCGGTTTTTATTTGTTAAAAGAATTGAATATGAGACAGACCAACGGCACGCCGCCGAAAGACTATTTCGATATTGTTCTCGCGGATGCCAGCGGTCAAATATCGGCCAAGTACTGGGATGTGACCATACAGGATAAAGAAACGTTCCTGCCGATGCAATTGGTCAAAATCCAGGGGACCGTACTGAGCTACAGGGACCAACCTCAAGTCAAGATCAGCCGTATCCGCAAGGCTACCGATGCGGATGGCGTCTCGTTAACGGATTTTGTGAGGGCTGCGCCCATTCGCCCCGTGGATCTGATACATACGATCAAACTTACGATGAACGAGATTACGGAGCCGCAGGTGCGAAGCATCGTACAGTATTGCGTGTCGAAGGTGGAAGAGAAGCTGATGCATTATCCGGCTGCCAAAACCTATCATCATGCCTATTACGCCGGGCTGGCTTACCATATCGTCCGCATGCTGGAGATTGGCGATTTCATCTGCAAGCAGCGGCCGTTTCTGAATCCGGATTTGATCAGGGCAGGCATTATCCTGCATGATATCGCGAAGCCGGAAGAGATGATCGCACAGATGGGCATCGTAACGGATTACAGCAACCAGGGCAAGCTGATTGGGCATATCGCCCTGGCGTCCAACTGGATCGTGGAGGCGGCAATCGAGAACGGCATCGCGCTTGAATCCGAAGTGGTTTTGGGCTTGCAGCATCTGGTGCTTTCCCATCATAACCTCGGAGAGTGGGGCAGCCCGGTTCAGCCGCAAACGGCCGAGGCCGTCGCGCTGCATCATATCGATCTGCTGGATGCCAAGCTGCAGATGGTAGAGGACGCCCTGGATACGACGATTGAAACGGAGCCGTGGACACCAATGATCCGCGGCCTGGATAATAAAGCGATTTATCGGTTGAAGGTATGACGATGAAGGCATTTCCCGATCCATTGGATTGTGGGCATGCCTTTTCATTATGGTGTAGGACGGCTCATGTTCCCTGGATCGGCAGCGTAAAACGAACCGTTGCCCCGCGAAGCGGGTTGTTCTCGGCAACAATATGCCCTCCGTGGTGCTGAACGAGAAGTTTGGCGATATACAGTCCCAGACCGGAATGCCCTTTTTGCCTGGAGGAATGCACCTGACCCTGGTAAAAAGGCTTAAACACCTGCTGCAGATGCCGCTGCTGCCCAAAGCCTGTTCCGTTATCCGTGACGGCCATCACTACCTGCTGCTCGGTGATCTCGATGTGCCATAGAATCCGCCCGGCTTCAGGGGTGTAGCGAAGGCTGTTGGATACGAGATTGTCCAGAACCTGGATGATGCGATAGGGATCGAGCATGACCGGAGTCTTGGCCGTTCGGTTATCGTAAACCTTCGATTGGAAGGCGATGTTCTTCCCCCTGCATAAAGCGGCATATTCCCCGGTTTTTTCGTCCGCGAATTCTTCGATATCCACGGGAAGCGGCTGGAGGCGAAAAGACACCTTCTCGATCTCCGCCATGGTGTTCATGTCTTGAAGAAGCTTCGAAGCGCGGGTTGTGTTCCGTTTGATGACCTGCAGGTACTGCAGCCGTTTGCCTTCATCAGGCTCCCCGTTCATCTGCTCAAGCCCCTCGACATGGCCTTGAACAATCGTTAGCGGCGTCCGAAGGTCGTGAGCGAGCGCCGCAAACATGGTGCTTCGTTCTTGCTCCATTCTCCACTCCCGCTCGATGGAATGCTCCAGCTCCTGACGCATGTCTTCAAAAGCCTTCGTTAGCCGGTTTACCTCCGTAATGGACGAAGCCCCGGATATGCTAAAGCCTAAATTACGCTCTTTAATCATTTCGGCTCCTTGCAGAAGCTGCTGCAGCGGAGCGCTGATTTTTCGGCTGAACCGCCTGCCGAATACCAAGGTGAACAAAACGATATACAAAAATGGCGTCAGGAAGAACAAAAGGAACCCAAAGGTCACCAAGGGATTCAGCGCAGGATTGGCCGCCGTTACCTTCAGGCTGTATCCAACCAGCAGAGCCCCGATCAGATTGCCGTCTCGGGAGACAACCGGCTTGTATACTACGATTTCATTCATGCCGCTGCGCGTCTGGTTTAATCGCGCCAGGATCTTCTGCCGGCTAAGCGATTCATGGATATGAAGATCCCCGTACAAGGGTTTGCCGGTAAGGGACACGACCAGGTAGGACATGCCCTGTGAGGGAATCACCTTTTCCAGCTCGGCTTGCCCCTCCGTGCTCATGATGGAGTCGCCCCGGCTCTGGGCGTATTCCGTAATCACGGGGATTTGCGCCTCGTAATGATTTGCCGGTAGCGCGATATCATGGTTGAACAAGTAACCCAGCAACATCACAAGCAGTCCCCAGGTTACAAGCGTAGCCAGCAAACTGCAGATCAGAATCGAGATGAAATGGCGGGCGAACGTATTTTTGATGGAACGCTGTTTCGTCATTGGGGATCCCACTTGTAGCCGATGCCCCAGACGGTTTGAATAAAGCTGCGGTTCTGTGCATGAGCGGCCAGCTTGGCCCGGATTTTCTTGATATGCTCGGTGATGGTAGAGTCGTCCCCATCGGCGTCCAATCCCCATAACTTCTCGTAAATCTGCTCTCTGGAAAAGACCTGCCCCTGATGCATCGCCAGCAGTTCTACGATCTGAAACTCCTTATTCGTTAGCGGGAGGTCGTGCCCATTGCAGCTAACGGCATGCCCTTTGCAATCGATCGTCAAGGCTTGGAACCGCAGGATGCCCTGTTCTTTTTGCGTGTGGATTCGCTGTTCCCGCCGCAGATGGGCATGGATTCGGGCTTTTAATTCCGCGAGGCTGAAGGGCTTGAGCAGATAATCATCCCCGCCTGCCGCCAGACCTTTAATTCGGTCCACTTCACTCTGGCGGGCACTCAGGAATACAATGGGGCACTGCGTCGTTTCCCTTAGCTGCTTGCAGACCTCAATGCCGTCCATCTCGGGCATCATCACATCGAGTATGATCAGGGACGGCTGCCGCTTGCTCTGGATTAACGCCTCCTGTCCGCTTCCGGCCGTGAGTACGTGGTAGCCTTCAAGCTCCAATGAATCTTGTATAAAAGAGATGATTTCTTCTTCATCATCCACCAATAGGATCGTTTCGTTTGCCATATCCATTACATCCTCCAAGAAATAGCTATTAAAAAGTCTATCTGGTTAGTGTACACGTCATTTCTAAAGAAAGAATAAAGAAAGTCCTGTTACTTGAAGTTTATATATGCCCCTACCTCAACGGAGCAGGCGGAATCGTTCTGGAGAAGCGGAAGCGGTCGCCTTTGCCCCCGGATTTCAACCATTCTTAAATGGATAGATAGAAATCTGGGGGCAACAGCGATCGGAAGAATGATCCGCATGCGCAGTGATGCTTAAGCTGCTGTATACTTACAGGTCAATTTGAGTTTCTTTATCCTTTCTTTATGATTGTACCTTAACCTGTAGGCACAATGATAAGGAGGTACGATGATGGCAACGAATTCACAGCCCAGAATACAGCTCATCGATAGCTTGAGGGGATTTGCACTATTAGGCATCTTTTTGGTGAACATTACGTTTTTTACGACATCGCTGCAAACCATTTCGTTCGGGGTCGAATTATGGTCGGGCTGGTACAATGAAGTCCTGATAATGCTGCGCGGGATTGTCATTGACGG
This sequence comes from Paenibacillus sp. Y412MC10, assembly GCF_000024685.1. Lineage (NCBI taxonomy): Bacteria > Bacillati > Bacillota > Bacilli > Caryophanales > Paenibacillaceae > Paenibacillus > Paenibacillus sp. Y412MC10. The sequence goes on along the minus strand of NC_013406.1, from coordinate 5,372,562 downwards.
CAAATTCATTTTGATTTTTTCCTTCCTGTTCGGCTACGGCATGGTGCTGTTACGGGAAAGCAGTCAGGCGAAAGGCCGCAGTTTTAACCGCATCTATGCCCGAAGATTAACGGCTCTGCTTCTGATCGGCCTGATCCACGGAATCTTGATATGGTACGGGGACGTTCTAACGCACTACGCGCTTATGGGATTCCTCCTGATGCTGTTTCAGCGCTGCAAGCCAAAAACGCTGCTGATCTGGTCAATATCCCTGCTGCTGATCGTTCCCGTTCTGCTAACGGGAGCAAGCCTGCTGAACCCGGCATCCGGCCAGGTATTCGAGCCGTTTAGCCCGGCGGATGCCCATCAGATGGGAATCTATTTCCAGGAGCGGGATGCAGCCATATACGGAGAGGGGACGATGAACCAGATCATGGCTCAGCGGCTGAATGATTACATCGGCTCCATCTTGAATATGGTGGTCTTCTACCCGCAAGTATTAGGGATGTTCCTGATGGGCGCCTACTTCTGCAAGCGCCGGATATTGCACGAGGTCCAGAAGAACCGGAAGGGGATTATCCGATTGGCCCTTCTGTGCGGAATCGCAGGTCTTGCGCTTCAGGTCGTGATGACGCTAGCGGATGGACTTCCGTCCTGGGCCGAGGCGGCAGCCTTGTTCGTGGGGGCACCGCTCTTGGCGCTGGCTTACATCGGAGTGTTTGCACTTTTATACCAGAATAAATCGTGGCAGAAGGTGTTGAATTTGTTTTCCTATCCCGGCAAAATGGCCTTCACCAACTATTTGCTTCAATCGATCCTGTGCGGATTGATCTTTTACAGCTACGGTCTGGGGTGGTACGGAACCATCGAGCCGGTCTGGCAGATGCTGATGGCCGTGGTCATTTTTATTGTGCAAGCAGCCTGCAGCAAAGTCTGGTTCAAACGGCTTCCGATCGGCCCGTTCGAATATGTTTGGCGCCTGTTTACGTATTGGGGAAATCCCGTGAAACAAAGAGAAAGGGTGCATGCTCGTTCCTGAAGAACAAGGCCGCCCATTTAAATCATCGCTGCATCAAAGCACCCAAGCTTTAAATAAAACTCTTGCAATTTCAATCCGGGGTGTAATACAATGCTTCTTAATTAACCAACACGATATGTTATAACAAGCGATGATGGAAAGAGTAAGCGAAAGAACGTTCCTGACAGGAAAGGGCAGCCACCGACTGAGAGCGCCCCGGTGAAGGTTCTCCGCCGAAGTTCATTCCGGAGCTGGTTTTCTGATCGTTTGCATGTTTCGTGCAAGCCGTAGGTTTACCCGTAACCCTTGCGTTAAGAGGTTCAAGTGAGATGTGCTTGCTATATTTTTCGCATATCTAATAAGGGTGGTACCACGACTCCTCGTCCCTTTCCGGGCGGGGGGTCTTTTTGTTTATATATACCAGAAAAAAATGCGAGGGAGAGATTCTAGATGAGTCAAGGACGTTTGGAGCAATTGAGATCGGAGCTTGATACCGTCAATCTTCAGCTGCTGGAGCTGCTGTCGGAGCGGGCGCGGATCGCCAAGGAAATCGGTCAGGAGAAAGTGAAGCAGGGAGTGCCTGATTTCGATCCGGTACGCGAGAAGAAAATGCTGGACACCTTGGTGGAACATAACCAAGGCCCTTTTGATAATGAGACGGTGCGTCATTTGTTTAAACAGATTTTTCAGGCATCCTTAAAGCTGCAGCAGGTCGATCACAAGAAGCATCTGCTGGTGAGCCGGAAGAAGAAGCAGGAGGATACGCTGATTGAGCTGGGCAATACGGTGATCGGCGGCGGCACGCCGGTGATGATTGCAGGGCCTTGTTCGGTTGAGAGTTATGAGCAGGTGCGCCAGGTAGCTGCAGCCCTCAAGGAAGCCGGCATTACCGTCATGCGCGGAGGAGCGTTCAAGCCGAGAACATCGCCTTACGATTTTCAGGGCTTGGGCGTGGAAGGCCTGAAAATACTGAAGGAAGTGGCGTCCGAGTTCGGGCTGAAAACGATCAGCGAAATCGTGGATCCTGCCCATATTGAGCTTGCGTGCGAATACATTGACGTCATTCAGATCGGCGCGCGGAACATGCAGAACTTCGAGCTGTTGAAAGCGGCAGGGGATGTCCAAACGCCGGTGCTGCTGAAACGGGGGCTTGCGGCTACGATCGATGAGTTCGTGCACGCTGCGGAGTACATCGTGTCCCGCGGCAATACCCAGGTGATGCTGATTGAACGCGGCATTCGGACATATGAGAAGGCAACGAGAAACACCTTGGACATCTCGGCAGTGCCGATCCTGAAACAAGAAACGCATCTGCCGGTGCTGGTGGACGTGACGCATTCCACGGGCCGCAAAGACATTCTGGCCCCATGTGCCAGAGCGGCACTGGCTGCGGGGGCAGACGGCGTAATGGTAGAGGTTCATCCCGATCCGGCCACGGCGTTGTCCGATGCGGCACAGCAGCTGAATATTCCGGAATTCCATGATTTCCTGGCGAATGTGAAGATGTCCGGATTGCTGTAAGAAGCGTCGTTTTTAATATCTGGAAAATGAAGGGTTGACAAATCGCCGTTCATTCCCTAAGATAGTTATCAAAATTCATATTGAAATGTTTTGATTAGAAATAGTAAAAGCGAAATGACTTTTCAGAGAGCCGTTGGCAGGTGCGAAACGGTAACGTCGTTCCCTTTGAACTCGTCTATGAACAGCTGCCTGAACATGTAGGGTTAGCCGGAGTTCCACCGTTACAGGGATAGATGGTGATGGCCATCGAAGAAGATCATTTTGCATAAAATGAATTAGAGTGGTACCGCGGGTTCAACCCCGCCTCTATACGTAGAGGCGGGGTTTTTTGTTGGTTAAATTCCGGGTTTAACCAACCCTGCTTGATATAGATAAACCAAGATTAGCGACCAAGGAGGAATTCCGAATGGAACGAAATATTATCGTATTGGACACAACCTTGCGCGACGGAGAACAGGTTCCGGGCGCCAAATTGAACGTACAGCAAAAAATCGAGTTTGCGCAGCAGTTGAAGCGGTTGAACGTCGATATTATCGAGGCGGGCTTTCCCGCGTCTTCGGCAGGAGACTTTCAAGCGGTTCAGGAAATCGCCCGCACCGTGGGCGACAGCGTATCGATCACTGCGCTTGCGCGCGCGGTGAAGGGCGATATCGATGCCGTATATGAAAGCATTAAGCTTGCGCAAAACCCGCTGATTCATATCGTGCTCGGTACCTCGAACATCCATGTGGAGAAGAAATTCAACCGCTCCAAGGATGCCGTGCTTCAGATGGGCGTAGATGCCGTGAAGTATGCCAAAACGCTGCTGCCTCAAGTTCAGTATTCGACGGAGGACGCATCCAGGTCCGATTTTGAATATCTGTGGAAAACGATCGAGGCCGTGGTAAAGGCCGGGGCAACGATGATTAACGTGCCGGACACGGTCGGTTATGCCGTGCCGGACGAATTCGGCGAATTGATCCGCAAAATCAACGAACGCTTGAAAAACCTGAACGATCAGGTGATCCTCAGCGTTCACTGTCATAACGACCTGGGACTTGCTACGGCGAACACGCTCAGCGCCGTGCGGAACGGCGCCGAGAAAGTGGAATGCACCATCAATGGTTTAGGGGAGCGCGCCGGCAATACTTCGCTGGAAGAAGTGGTCATGGGACTGAAGGTCCGGGAGAATCATTTCAAGGCATCCACCAACGTCCGGCTCAAGGAGCTGATCCGAACCTCACGATTGCTGACGCATTTGACGGGCCTGGATGTGCAGGTGAACAAAGCGATAACGGGCGAGAACGCATTCGCGCACTCGTCCGGTATTCATCAGGACGGTCTGCTGAAGGATAAGCAGGTCTATGAAATTATGTCGCCGGAGGAAGTCGGCGCCGACAGCATGGAGCTGATCCTGACGGCGCGTTCGGGACGGCATGCGTTCAAGAATGCGGTGGAGAAGCTGGGCTTCGAGACGGGTGAAGGCGATGATTTTGAAGCGCTGTTCGAGAAATTCCTGCTGCTGGCCGATGCCAAGAAGGAAGTATATGACCATGACGTCTTCTATCTGGTAACCCAGCACCGCACCCATGAAGAAGTCAGCAGCCATCTGTACGAGCTGGACTCCTTCCAGGTTGTCACCAATGATATGTATCCGACGGCAACCGTGAAGCTGAAGAAAGGCAGCGAGACATTCAGGGACAGTATGGTGGGGGATGGTCCGATCGATGCGCTGTACAGCGCCATTAAAGCATTGGTCGGTTTGGACGTGCAGTTGAAGGATTACAAAATCAACAGTCTGTCGAGAGGAAAAGAAGCCATCGGCCGAGTGAACATCCGTATCGAATACCAGGGCAAAATCTATTCCGGGCGCGCGATGGATACGGATATCATCAAGGCCAGCGCGCTGGCATTTCTTAACGGAATCAATGCGGTCTTGCTTGATGCCGGCCACGATTCGCAAGCGCCGGTGAGTGCACGATAATATTGCCGTCGTAAGGATCCTGATGGTTGAACAGATAGGGTGTTGCCGGATAGGGGAGCCTTAAAAGAAAGCGCCCAGCGGGCCCAGAATATTTTGGCCGATAAGGGGTACAGCAATCAGGTTTCTTTTTCAATATGAAACGGTTTGGGCTGCGGCAGGACATCCGAAAGCCGTGTTTGCCTGTATGCCCCATGAGTTGGCTGCGTTCACCGAAGGGCAAGTAATAACGGTAACGTAATATAAATGAAAAAACCGACTTCGCGTAGCCCCGGAGTCGGTTTTTTTGTGCGTTGCGTAAAAGTAGCATTGATGACAGAGTTCCGCTTCGGGCATATAACGCCCTGCATAGGAAAACACAGGCGAGCTGAAAAAAGTACATGTCAATCGACGGGATTTGAATGTTATTATGAAAGCGCTTTATAACTGTGGGTGACACTCTTCGGGGGGAGCGGGCTTACCGACTTTCATTAAGACTGAGCAGACTCGAAATCGGGGCAGTCATGTAGAAGCAACTTGATAGGCAATCTGCGAGAATAGGGAAGGAAGCGATGTGGATGAGAAGAAAATGGAGTTTCATTTTGATGAGTGCGCTTATCGCCTTAACGGCAGTCGGCTGTAATGGTGCTAAGGAAGCGGATGGAGGGAAAGCCGGTTCGTCCGGGGCCGCGGCCGATGGCAGGCTGTCCTTTACGATGTCCATGGCGACCAGCGGAAACAAACACGCCGAGCGTTCGAAGGATGTGAACGAAGAAAGATGGGTGAAGGAGCTTGAGAAGCTGACCAATACGGACATTCATCTGACGATGCTTCCGCTGAAAGATTTCGATAGCAAAATGACGCTGATGTTCGCTTCCAATGATATTCCTGACGTTGTCCAGAACGTGGGAGGGGCCACGAGCAAGGGGATGTCCGGCTCCGTAGAGGCCGGCGTATTCATGCCGCTTGACGATTTGCTGAAGGAGCATGCGCCGAACTTGATGAAGAGCGTGCCGAAGGAAGCGTGGCAGGAGACCAGCTATGACGGCAAAATATACGGAATCCCGGCCTGGCTGTCCAATCCGTCCCGGCGGGCGTTGTTCATCCGTACCGATCTGCTGGAGAAAACCGGCCTTCCGGCGCCCAAGACGGTGGACGAGTTTCTGGACGTGATGCGTGCGATGAAGAAGGAAGGCGTGGAATTTCCGTATCAAATGCGCGAGAATTTTAAATATGCGGATACGATATTAGGCGCTTTTGATGTGCTGCCGTCCCAGTTTGAGCTGCAGAACGGGGAGGTCGTTCCCAAGTTCTTCGACGTGGAGAATATGACGAAGGCGCTGGAGACCTATAAGACCATGTACGACGAAGGCTTGATTCCGAAGGATTTTGCAACCCTGACATCCAGTGACTACGGCAAAAACAACGAGAGCGGCAAGTCGGGCATGTGGTCGGCCAACGCGCAGCTACTCGCGGAATACCGCGGCAAGCTGAAGAACGCCGTGCCGGAGGCTAAGCTGGACATCATTCCTGCTCCGAAAGGACCCGAGAACGTCGGAGGCCATCTGCTCTACTCCAGCATTAATACGTCTTACTACATTAACAGCAAGGTGTCGGAGGAAAAGGCGATCGGCATCATCAAGTTTTTCGATTGGATGCTGACGCCGGAGGCGGAAACGTACTTCTCGTTCGGGATTGAAGGCGAAACCTATACGAATGAGAACGGAACGATAAAGTTCACGGCGCCGACTACGCCGGAGGCCATGGATGAGGACCGTTTCCGCGCCATGTTCTGGTTTGTGCACGATATGGTTTATAACAAGGCAAGAGAAGAGCTGACGGAAGACGGGCAGGACATGATCAAGTTTATGGATACCGTGGTCTTCAAGGAAGGGTTGGGCTCGATTCGCTTCTCGCCTGCACTGGACGCGTATGCCAAATATCCGGATGCCGCGCCGCAGGGCGATGATGTAGGTCCGAAGCTGGTTCTCGATCATATGATCAAGATGATCTATGGCAGGGAACCGATCTCGGACTGGCCGAACGTAATCGAGGAGTATAAGAAAAAAGGCGGCCTCGAAATCATCAAGGAAGCGACAGACCGTTACAACGAAGGGAAGGGCGTCGTCGTTTCGGAAAATCGAAAGTAGGCGATTTTTGAAGCGAAGGAGATGTTGGCATGAGCCTGCATGATAACGGCGGCAAACAAGCCGCGTTTTTTGAGCGAATTATGGGACTGCCGGTCTTTGATACCCATACCCACCTTGTCGGCGACCGGCTTGGCGCAAGGGATTTCTGGGAAATCGCGCACTACTTCTGGTTCTATCGGGAGCTCCAAGCCGGAGGCTATCCGGATGGAGCGGAGAAGCTGCCTGAGGAGGAACGCATAGCTGTATTTCTGAATGCCTACCGCTCGACGAGAAGCACGCTGATGAACTGGACGTTCACTTCCATTATGCGTGAGTTATACGGGATCGGGATCAAGGATGAAGATTCGATTCGGGAAGCCGTGACCGCAGTGCGGCATTCAGCCGCCGAAGAGGGATGGGCACAGCAAACGGCAGACCGGATGAATATCCGCCGGTTTGTCGTGAACCATCCGGAGCACGCAACATTTCAAGGCATGCGGGATCCTGCGGTATGGATTCCCCGGATTGACGGAGCGCTGGGCCGATGGGTCGACCAGATCGTGCAATCCTCAGAACCGGCCAGGACGTTGCTCGCGGTACGGGACGAGATAAACCGGCAGCTTGGCGGTTATAAAGAAGCGGGCTGCCAGGGCATTATGACCACGCTGCCGCGGTATGAATCGAGCACGAACCTCCGCCGGGAGATCGGCTCGGCAAGCGGACGTGACGACATCTTGATGGAGCTGCTGCACTTTATCTGTGCGGCAGCCGATCGAAACGGCTTGCTTGTCCAGCTGTTTCTGGGCGTCGAGAGGTCATGGTGCGGCACGGCGTTCCCTGCGAACGATACGGAGCGGATCCTGAAGCTCGCCGCTTTATTCGAGACATACCGTTGTCCTTTTGAGCTTGTGCTTGCGTCGGAGCTGAACAATCTGGATGCGGTGCAGGCTGCCTGGAATTTTCCGAACGTTCATGTCGGGGGGATGTGGTGGTTCAACTTCCGGGCAAGCACGTACCGGGACAGCATGCAGTACCGTCTGGAAGCACTCCCGGCCAGTAAAAGCTCGGTGATCGTTTCGGATGCCCGATGCATGGAATGGAGCTACGGCAAGATCCTGCTTGTGAAGAAGCTGGCTGCCGAGTTTCTGTGGGAGCGGGTCACGTCGGGCTGGATCGATGAAGAAACTGCGCTGCAGACGGCAGAAAAATGGTTCTACGCGAGTGCCGTAAAACGCTACGGCAATTCCGCCGGAGGAGCTTGATGGACAACGAAAGTTTTTATGCAATAGTCGATCCTGACGGGATCGGCTTTTGCTGGTTCAACAAGAAACCGGAGGAATCAGGATTGACATATCGATAAATCTCGATATAATGATACGTATGAAACCAATCGAAGTGTTTAAAGCGTTGTCCAATGAATCAAGACTGGAAATATTGCAGTGGCTCAAGGAACCGGAACAGCATTTTACGCCCCACGAAGGGATTGATATGAGGGAAATCGGGGTATGCGTAAGCCAGGTGACCGAGAAATTGAACATGACGCAGTCCACAGCATCGCAGTATTTATCGATTCTGCATCGGGCAGGCCTGATCAAGACGGAACGCTTGGGGAAATTTACGTATTATAAGCGGGATGAAGAAGTGATCCGGGAAATCGGAGAGTATTTGAAGCAGGAGATATAGAACAGGAACTGAATGTTTCCTTAGAGTAAGAAGGAATATTCAGTTTTGTTCTGCATTACGTATCTATATATTGCGATATGTCTTTTTATTGGTTTAACATATCGACAATTCACGATATGTAAATATAAAATAAAGGAGTGGAATCATGACAGGTTCATGGAAAATTTATGTTTTGGCTATCGTCAGTTTTTTAGTAGGGACGTCGGAGTATATCATATCGGGGGTGTTGGATAAAATCGCGGATTCGTTAGGGATTACCATCACCGCTGCAGGCCAGCTAATCACGATTTTCTCGTTGGTATACGCAATCTTGACTCCCGTGCTTATGGCATTGACGGCTAAGGTGGAGAGACGGAAGCTGCTGGTCTATTCGTTAGGCGTGTTTGTGGTTGCCAATCTTTTGTCATTCGCTCTGCCGGGATATATCCCGTTTGTCATCGCCCGCGTACTTATGGCGATGGGCGCTGGCATGGTGGTTGTCACGGCGCTCGGAATCGCCGCCAAAATCGCGCCGCCAGGCAAGCAGGCGAGCTCGATCGCCACGGTGGTCATGGGCTTCACGGCTTCGCTCATCATAGGCGTTCCGCTCGGGCGAGTCGCAGCCGCTGCTTTTGGATGGAAATCGGTGTTCGGGTTGATTGCCGTTCTGGGGGTTATTTCGATGTTGGTCCTGCATAAGGCCATTCCCAAAACAACAGGCGATGCCCCGGTTCCGCTGCTCCAGCAGTTCGCCCTGCTCAAGAAACCCAAAGTGGCACTTGGTTTGGCGATTACGTTCTTCTGGCTGGGCGGGTATTCCGTCGCCTATACGTACCTGTCCCCTTATCTGCTGAACGTTAGCGGTTTGAACGAACAATGGATCAGTTCAGCCCTGTTTGCCTTCGGCATTGCCAGCCTCATCGGCTCCAAGTTCGGAGGGTTCAGCACGGACAGATGGGGAGTACCGCTTACCTTAATCGGCGGCATGCTTCTGCATATTATTGCTTTAATCGTCCTGACTTTTACCGATGCGGGAGCATCCGTTATGCTGGTGTTTGCCGTACTTGTGATTTGGTCGCTGGCCGCTTGGTCATCCGGGCCCACGCAGCAGTATAATCTCGTCCAGCTGGAGCCGAATTCCTCGGGGGTCATGCTTGGCCTGAACCAGTCCATGATGCAGCTGTCCATGGCGGCAGGCGCGGGTATCGGTGGAATCGCGATCGAACGAATTTCGTTGTCGTCCATCGCATGGATCGGCGCTGCGGGTGTTGCGATAGCCGCGGTTGTATCGCTTGTACTGTTTCAATACATTAAGCAGGAGAGCACGGATCACGCGGCACTCGATGCTTGAAAGCATGACCGATGGTAACAGCCTGCTGCTCCGGGTCCTGCGATGCTCCGGCAGCATCGCTGCTAAGACCGGCTTTGTTACTAAAATTCGATAATGGAAGAAAGCAGTAGCTACGGCTGAGGCCGAGGCTCCTCGTACAGCAAATGGACATCCATTTGACGCCCTCCAACCGGAACGTTTATGCTATGATCAATGATAGCGGAAAATTTGGTTCCAAATTTTGCAGGAGGAGGAGATCGATTGGCTAAGCTTAAAGATATCGCCGAAAGGGTCGGCGTATCCATATCCACGGTTTCGCGAGCCATCAGCAACGATGCTAACCGTCCGGTCAATGAAGAAACCAAGCAGAAAATTCGGGAAGCGGCTCTTGAACTCGGTTATAAACTACATGAACCACCCCGAAGCGTACATGCTTACAATACGGCCGACAAACGGGTTGTCTGTGTCGTCCCCCAACATCTGATGGACGATCACCCGTATTTTTCAACGGTTTTAGCCGGTTTCCATAAAAAAATGGAGGAGCTGGGCCAGCCCCCGGCTATCGTCCGCACATGCGAAGAGGTCGGGGATGCGGACCGGATACGGCTCATGCTGAGGGAGACGGGAGCGCAGGGTATTGTAGCCATCAGTTGGTACGACAAGGAGCTGTTTGAGTTGATGCAGCAGGCCGGTGTTGCCATCATGGGCGTGAGTTTGAATGATGACCGGTTGAACGTCCCGGTTGTAGACTGTGACCGGATCCTATCGGCGAGGGCAGCCGTACGCCACCTGATCGACCAAGGGCATTCGCGGATCGCTTATATCGGAGGCCCCGCATATTCCAAGCAGATGGAAAGCGAGGAACGGTATGTCGGATACAAATTCGCTATGCTCGAGGCCAACTTAGAGGTGCGCGAGGAGTGGCAGATGAACACCGGATGGAACGTGGATCGAAGCTTCAGTAAGTTGTCCGAGCTATTGGGAGGGCTTCCCAAAGGGCAATGGCCGACGGCAGTTTTTTGTGCAAGCGACATGCTTGCCATTCCAGCCATGCGGGCCGTTGTCGAGAACGGCGGCCGCATACCGGAGGATATCGCGATCGTAGGAATGGATAACATCGATGTGGCCCAGTATACTACACCGCCGCTGTCCTCCGTATCCGTTCCCAAATACGAAATCGGCAGGGTAGCGGCCAAATCGATTGTGGATTATTTGGATGGTCATTTCCCGATGGCAACCAAGATATTGCTGCCATGCTCATTGATTGTGCGGGAATCCTCCAGATTTACCCGGAAGCAGTAAAAATATAACTTATTATGTTTGGTTAACTGACATTTAAAGACAAGGAAAAGATGATCAAACAGCCGTCGGCTTGAAAACCGGCGGCTGTTTTTTGCTGTTACTCACTCCAAAACAAATCATTTCACACCAAAAAGATCCAAAAAAGTGTTTGACTTTGCCAAAATCCTATATTATTATGAGTGAAAATCATGGAGGTGTTTGGCGTTGGGTTTTCCTTTTTTGGAGTTGGATAATCACCGTCCGCATCGTTCCATTTACACATTGATTGCGTTTTCATCCCTTTTATATCAACGTAATCGAATAATATAAAATATTCCCCGTAGAGAAGTTGAAGACCCTTCAAATTGCAAGTTTCAACTCTTGCTAGTATCGATAATTATCCAAACTAATTCCAAATATATTCTGATATTATCCAAAAATAAATCCAAAGAACTAGAATAACGTCCGATTCCATCGGATTTTATTTATAAACTATGAGAATGTCATTATTTATGACGTGAAGATCCTGAAATGCCCCATTGAATCACGGTGGCTTGATGCGGTTGTTGCTTTTGTCAGATGACGGATTGCAGAGAAAAGGAGGGAAATCGTAAACCGAGTGCTTTACCAGCTGGATCCATAGGAAGAGAACATGATCCCCTAAAGGTACCCGCTAAAGGAGGGGGTCAATGGAACGTTATGGTTTGCTTTGTTGCCGTTCTAGATTAACCAATACATACCGAGGTGATGCTCATTGGCAAATATGACCCTGCAGCCCGCAGCAAATGCGGTATCCGAGACGAAGCGTAAGCGCTTCATGTGGAATCGCATCCTTCGCAATTGGCAGCTTTATGCCCTGATTTCACCGGTCATCGCCTATTACGTCCTGTTCCAGTACGTTCCGATGTACGGCATCCAGATCGCCTTTAAGGACTTTATTGCAACGCAAGGAATATGGGGCAGTCCGTGGGTCGGCTTCGAGCACTTTGACCGATTTTTCAACAGCTATTATTTCTGGCGCTTGATCAAGAACACGCTGGGCATCGGTTTATACAGCCTGGCCGTCGGTTTTCCGATCCCGATTATTCTCGCTTTGCTCATGAATGAGGTACGGGCCGAACGTTTCAAGAAATTCGTCCAGACCATCACTTACGCTCCTCACTTTCTCTCTACCGTGGTCGTTGTCGGAATGATGATGATCTTCTTATCGCCCCGTTACGGCATCATCAACCATTTCATTGAAATGTTCGGCGGCCAGCCGATCAATTTCATGACGGAGCCATCCTGGTTCAAGTCGCTGTACGTGCTGTCGGATGTATGGCAGACGATGGGCTGGAGCTCCATCATTTATTTGGCTGCCCTTGCCGGCATTGACAACCAACTGCACGAAGCCGCGCGTGTCGACGGTGCGACCAGGCTTCAGCGCATATGGCATATTAACATCCCGGGCATCATGCCTACGATCATCATCCTCCTGATCCTGAACATGGGCAGCATCATGGGCATTGGATTCGAGAAGGTGCTCCTGATGCAGAACAACCTGAACATGGAGAGCTCCGATATCATTGCCACCTATGTCTACCGAATGGGGATCCAGAACGCCGAGTACAGCTTCTCCGCGGCGATCGGATTGTTCAATTCCGTCATCAATTTCATACTGCTGGTTGCGGTGAACTTTATTTCGAAGCGGGTTAGCGAAACAAGTCTTTGGTAAAGAGGGGAGCATCGAACCATGCAAATTGAATCCAGAGGGGACCGTATTTTTAATGTCATCAACTATGCGATTCTGATCCTGGTCACCGTCATCGTCATGTACCCGCTGCTTTTTGTGCTCAGCGCATCGTTTAGCGACCCGCAGGCGGTTCTCCGGGGCGAGATGCTGCTGTGGCCAAAGGGAGTCAACCTGAATTCCTACGCGAAAATATTCCAGAACCAGGATATCATCAGCGGCTTTACCAACACGCTGGTGTACACATCGCTCGGCACGCTCATCAACCTCACGATGACCATTCTTGCGGCCTATCCGCTGTCGAGGAAGGATTTTGTCGGGCGAAATGCCATCATGGCACTATTGGTTTTCACGATGTTTTTCAGCGGAGGACTCATTCCGACGTATTTACTGATCAAGAACCTCGGCATGCTGAACACGCTCTGGGTCATGATTATCCCGAATGCCGTATCCATCTGGAACATCATCATCATGCGCACCTTCTTTCAGCAGTCCATTCCCGGCGAGCTGCAGGAGGCCGCGACCATCGACGGCTGCTCGAACATCAAAATATTGACCCGGATCATATTGCCGCTGTCCATGCCGATTATCGCGGTGACCATTCTCTTCTATGCGGTCGGTCATTGGAATGCGTTCTTCAATGCACTGTTGTATCTGTCGGACAAAGATAAATTTCCGCTGCAGCTCATCCTGCGCGAAATCCTGATTCAGGGACAAACGAACGACATGGTCAAAATGTCGACCGAATCGGCGATCAAGCAGCAAAGGGAAGTGGAGGGCATCAAGTACGCGGTGCTGGTCGTGGCCAATATTCCGGTGCTGGCGCTCTATCCGTTCCTGCAGCGATATTTTGTCAAAGGCGTGATGATCGGGGCCATCAAAGGATAAATTCCTTGCATGGATAAATGGATGGAACACGATAAAGGGGAGGATTACGGATGAAGCTGAAGCAATGGGGAAGTCTTCTGTTGACCTGCATGTTGTCGGTATCGCTGGCGGTCGGCTGCAGCTCAAAAGGCTCGGGAGGAACGGCTCAATCGGACCCTTCAAGTGAAGGGAAATCCGCGATAAATGAAACGGGATTTCCGATTGTCGACGACAAGATGACGGTGACCGGCTTTGCCGGAAAGTTCTTTGCCAATGCCGACTGGAACAACATCAAGCTGTGGCAGGAATATGAGAAAATGACCAATATCAAGGTGCAGTGGGACACGGTGCATAAAGACAATTTGGCCGAAAAACGCAACCTGCTGCTTGCCGGCGGCGATTATCCGGAGATGTTCTATGCTTCCGCATTCCCGAGGGCGGATTTGCTGAAGTACGGCAAGCAGGGCGCTTTTATCCCGTTGAATGACCTGATAAATCAATACGCGCCGAATTTTAAAGCGTTGATGGAGAAATATCCGGTCATCGAGAAGGGGATTACGATGCCGGACGGCAACATTTACGGGCTGCCGACGCTGTATGATCCGGAATTCCGGTCCGTGCTGTACGGAACGCCGTGGGTGAAGACGGAGTGGCTGACCAAGCTTGGCCTTCAAGAGCCGCAGACGCTGGATGAATTCTACGATATGCTGAAGGCGTTTAAGGAGAAGGACCCGAACGGCAACGGCCAGAAGGATGAATATGCTTGGGGCGGCGTAGGAACCGCCGGCATCGTCAACTATTTGCGAGGTTCGTTCGGCCTTAATTATCACGGAACCTCGAACATTAACGTGGATACCGACCCGGCGAGCGGAAAGGTCCGTTTCATTCCGACGGATCCAAGATACAAGGAACTGCTTCAGTTCGTGAACAAGCTGTACAAGGACGGCCTGCTGGAGCAGGATATCATGTCCGTGAAGAGCACGGAGGTGGACGCCAAAGGCGTTGAAGGCCTTCTCGGCGTCGTTGATAACGTGGATCCGGTCGCCATCTACAACCAGGAGGGTTATGTGGGGCTTCCGGTATTGAAGGGGCCGCACGGCGATCAGATGTTCAGTGCTACAGGCTCCCCGCTGGGGAACATCGGGATGTTTGTCCTGACCGATAAAGCGAAGAATCCGGCCGCGCTGATCCGCTGGATGGATTATTTCTACAGCGACGAAGGCATCCGCATGTTCTTCATGGGCTGGAAAGACGAAACGTATAAGGAAGATGCGGCCGGCAATGTGGATTACGTGGACGAAATCAAGAACAATCCGGAAGGGCTTAACCTGGACCAAGCGGTCGGGCAGTATCTGATATGGCCCGGCGGATATTATCCGGGCTTCGTGACGCAGAAGTATTTCAAGGGAGCGGAAGGCCTGCCGACGTCCGTAGAGAACGCAAAGAAAGCCGAGCCGTACGTCATCCCTCAAGAGAAGGTCTGGCCGCCGTTTAACTTTACGGCCGATGAGCAGTCCGAGCTTACCGGAATCCAGACCGACATTCACACGTACGTGGATGAGATGCGGGATAAATTCATAGCCGGCAACGAGTCTTTTGATAACTGGGACCAGTATGTCGCTAACCTGCAAAAGATGGGGGCGGAGCGCTATCTGTCCATTTATCAATCCGCGGCCGACCGATATACCGAATAAGACAAGGACCAAAACATTAAAGGAGCGACATGAGATGACACAATTGAAAGCCATATTGATCGGGGCAGGCGCGCGCGGCGCCGGGGGGTACGCTCCCTATGCCCTGGACTACCCGCATGAACTGGCCTTCGTGGCCGTAGCCGAGGCCGATCCGGCGCGGCGCACCCGATTTGCCAAGGAGCATGGCATCCCGCCGGAGCGGTGTTACGAAACCTGGGAACCGCTGCTGGCCGAGGCCCGGCTTGCCGATATCGCCGTCATTTGTACGCAGGACCGTATGCACTATGGTCCAACCATGCAAGCTTTGGAGAAACAGTATCACGTGCTTTTGGAGAAGCCGATGTCCCCGGAGCCGAAGGAATGCCTGGAGATGGAGCAGGCTGCCATCCGTAACAACAGGCTTTTGACCATATGCCATGTGCTGAGGTATACCCCTTTTTGGAGTACCATCAAACGCGTGCTTCAGGAAGGGACCATCGGCGAGGTGGCTTCGATCCAGCTGAACGAGAACGTGGGATATTGGCATATGGCGCACAGCTTCGTGCGGGGGAATTGGAATAACTCCGACAAGGCAAGCCCGATGATTCTGGCCAAATCGTGCCATGACATGGATGTGCTGTCTTGGTTGATGGACCGTCCCTGCACGCAGGTTACTTCGTTTGGCTCGTTGATGCATTTTCGTGAGGACCAGGCGCCCGAAGGCTCGGGGGACCGATGCCTGGATTGCAAAGTGGAACCCACCTGTCCCTATTCCGCTCCACGGTTTTACTTGAGCGATGAGTACAAGGGCTGGGCAAGGCATTTTACCCAGGAGCTGACCAAGCCGAACATTATTCAGGGGCTTCGCGAGACGGACTATGGCCGCTGCGTATATCGGAGCGATAACAACGTCGTTGATCATCAGGTCGTCAATATGGAGTTTGAGGGCGGCGCCACCGCGATGTTCAGCATGTGCGGATTTACGCATGAACAGGAGCGCAGAATCCAAATTATGGGTACCCGCGGCGAGCTTCGGGGAGAGGAAGGCAAGATCACGGTATACGATTTCCTGACCGGTCAGAAGACGGAGATTACGATTCCTTCGCAATCCAGCGGACATGGCGGGGGCGACAGCGGGATCGTGGCCAGCTTCCTGAGAGAGGTTCGGAGCTATAATGGACAGGAGAGCCTGACGTCGGCAAGCGCCTCCGTGCGGAGCCATCTTATCGCGTTCGCAGCGGAGAAATCAAGGCTGAATCAAGGCCGGTCCATCAATCTGAACGAATATGCGCGGGAATTGATGGCGGAAGAAAACGCGGTAAAATAAACGGAATTATATTAAAATTACATCATGTGAAAAATTTACAACAGAATAAAAAGAAGAAGCGGGCTGATCCTGGGGACAGCCTGCTTCTTCTTTTTATTTGACCTGGTCAATGGACAGGCTGACTTTATAATTCCCGTACTTCAGAAGCTCTTCCAGAAAATCGTTCAAATCCTTGGGCGAACCCGCCCGTACCCTGAGCAAATAACAGCCCTCACCGCTGACGCGGTGGGTTTCGGCGACCATGTCGTGCGACTGAATAAAGGACAGGAAAGGTGAGTGAGCCGTATGTAACGCCAAGAACACGGTGACAAAAGCGTGTACGGTCAGACCGATTTTGTCCGGATTCCAACGAAGCGTAAAGCCTTCAATGACACCCAGATCCTGCAGCTTGCGAACGCGGGCCCCGACGGCTTGTCCCGTCAAATGCACCCGCTGTCCGATCGCTTTGTGAGACAGGCTTGCATCCTCGAGCAGGTGCTGCAATATGCGAAGATCGACTTCGTCGAATTCATGAGCGCTTGGCATGCGAATGTTCCTTTCACGATGAAAGTGAGTACCCCTAATTCCTTTCACGAAGCCGTAGGCAGGAATTATAGCGATCTCTATAATGGGTTTAAGAACCATATTAATTGAAACAAAGGGGAAATGAAAGTGAAACTTCAGCTTATACGTAATGCTACGTTAAGAATACAGTACGCCCATCTTGAACTGCTGGTAGATCCGATGTTTAGCGATGCCAAGGCGAACCCGCCCGTCTTCAACTCCGCGAATGACAGACGGAATCCGCTTGTCCCGCTGCCGTTCTCCATGGCTGACAAGCTCCGTCCGAACGCGGTGCTGGTCACGCACCTGCACCCGGATCACTGGGATCAAGACGCGATCGACGCACTGCCGAAGTCAACGCCGATCCTGTGCCAACCGGGAGATGAGGATACCTTATCTTCACAGGGTTTTGCGTCCGTGACGGCAGTATCGGAATCCTTCGAATATGAAGGAATCTCGATCATCCGAACCGGCGGCCGGCATGGAACCGGTGAGATCGGCCAGATGATGGGGCAGGTATCCGGCTTTATTCTGAAAGCAGAAGGACACCCGACGCTTTATATAGCGGGCGATACCATCTGGTGCGATGAAGTGAAAGAAGCGCTCGATGCACATAAGCCCGATATGACGGTTGTCAATGCCGGCGGCGCCCGGTTTCTCGCGGGGGACCCGATCATCATGGATGAGGACGATGTGATCGAACTGCTGCGGTATGCTCCATATACGAAGGCCGTTGCGGTCCATATGGAAGCCATCAACCACTGCCTTGTGACAAGAGAAGCGCTGTCCGGTCGTCTGGCAGCTGAAGGCCTTGGCTCGCGAATCGAAATTCCGCAGGATGGCCAATGGGTCGAGTGGAAAGCGTAAAACCGCAACACGTTGCCGTTCGCTATAGCAGCGGAAAAAGCTTGCTGCCATCCGATGGCTTCAGCAGCAGTGAGACCGTCTGAATATGATATAATCTATGCAGGAAGCTCCGTGATACGGGGCTTTTTTGTTGTCCCGCCTCATCTGCTGCTTTTCATAAAAATAATCCCTATTTCAACGGGAACGTAATTTAATCCTGACATGCTAGATGTCAGGATTTATGGTTTAACATTCGATTCAGAAGTCAAAAAGGACGAAACGCAAGGAGTGTAAACGATGAAGCTGGACCGGCTGCTTGGCATTACGATGGAGTTATTGACCAAAAAAAGAGTGACCGCCACGGCGCTGGCGGCTAGGTACGAGGTTTCCGTTCGCACGATTTACCGCGATGTGGACCTCATCAATCAGGCCGGCATTCCAATCGCTTCCTATCCCGGTGCGGATGGCGGGTTTGAACTGATGAGCGGGTTCTACCTGACGAGGCAGCACTTCTCCGTGGATGACTTTTTGGCTATCTATCATCTCTTAAAGGGCATCGAAGGGACTGTGAAAGGGAGATATACAGCGATCATGAATAAGCTCGGAACCCTGCAGCCTGCCCTGTTGAACGGAGGATGTCATGAACAAATCATAGTCGAGATGAGCACGTCGGAACATGAGCGGACATGGGTCCGGCAAATGTTGAAAGCCATTGAAAGCTCGAACCTGATAACCCTTCATTATACCAGCGCATCCGGCAGCCGCTCAGAGCGGCAAGTGGAGCCGCTGCAGCTGTACTGGGAACAAGGCGTCTGGTATTTGGAGGCTTACTGCTTGCTCCAGCAGTCGAAGCGAATTTTCAGGGTATCTCGCATAACCGGTCTTGAAATATCCGAGAACACGTTCCTCCGAAGAGAGGGCCTGGAGCGGGAGGAGCAAGAGGAAATGCAGGGAATTGAGGCGCATCTTCGTTTCGATCCGTCCGCCGGTCCGCGGGTGATCGAGCAGTTTCCGGATGCATGCGCCTCCAGCGAGGGATGCTTGGATGTCCAAACCATCTTCTACACCAAAGCGTATGCAATCTCGGTGATCCTAAGCTACGGTGCCAAGGTGGAGATCCTCTCGCCGCCGGAACTGAAGGAAGATCTGCTGAAAGAGCTGGAGGACATCCGTAAACGTTACGAACCATGACGCAACCAATATACGCGTACCTTTAATCAACGAACAAGGAGGATTTCCATATGACCATTTTGATAACAGGCGCTACCGGAACCGTTGGAAAACACATCGTGCAGCAGCTTGTGCTGCAAGGAAACGAAGTGAGAGCGATCTCACGCCATCCGCAGCAGGCGAAAGTGCCCGAGGACGTTCAGATGTATGCCGGCAATCTCAATGACCCGGATAGTCTGATCCCCGCGCTGCAAGGCGTAACCGCGATGCATCTGATCATTTCCAGCGATGAGGCTTACGGAACCCTTCAGACGGATCCGCGGATTATCGAGCTGGCCGAGAAGGCGGGCGTAAAGCGGGTCACGGTATTGGTGGGCTATGAAGAAGGTCCCGTAGAAGCAGCTCTGCGAAACAGCGGAATGGAATGGACCCTGCTCAAGCCCGGTGAGTTTATGGCGAATATACTGACCGATTGGCAGGAATCGATCCGTGACGAAGGCGTTGTCCGCGAGCCGTTCGGCCATGCGTTGAGTGCGAGAATCCATGAAGCCGATATCGCTCGCGTGGCCGTTGCCGCACTTCTGGAGGAAGGTCACCATGGCCAAGAATATTTCCTTACGGGACCGGAGGCCCTCTCGCGAACGGAAGCGGTTCGGATCATAAGCGAGGTAACAGGCAAGGAGATCCGTTTTCTCGAACTGACCGAGGAACAGGCGAGAGAGCAATGGAGAGAGCAGGGCTACGACGAAGAGTCGATTGAGTTTTTTGTGCAAATGGGAAAAAATCCGCCCGAGATCGGTTATACGGTACTGCCGACGGTGGAGGAGGTCACGGGGCGGCCGGCAGCAACGCTTGCCGATTGGGTCCGTGATCATCTGGACGATTTTTAAGAGCTGGCCTTCTTAAGATGATGGAGACCGCGATGATAAAGGAAGAGAAGGGAATGTGATACTTGTCTTACGCCATTGAAACGAAAGGGCTTCGTAAATCCTATAACGGAACGGAGGTCGTTCGAAGCATCGATCTGCGAGTCGAACAAGGAGAGCTCTTTGCCTTGTTAGGTCCGAACGGCGCCGGAAAAACAACCACCATCCATATGTTATCCACCCTGATAAAGCCGGATGGCGGGTGCGCCAGCGTAGCCGGATTTGATATCGTGGACCATGCCCGAAACGTTCGGAGAAGGATTAGCCTGACAGGCCAGTTTGCGGCACTGGATGAAGGACTCTCCGGTCTTCAGAATTTAAAGCTGATCTCCAGGCTTTACGGTCATTCGGCAAAAGCGGCCCGGTCCGTAAGCGAGGAGCTGATCGAAGCCTTCGGACTCAGCGAAGCGAAGGATCGCGCGGTGCAGCATTACTCCGGCGGGATGCGGAGGCGGCTGGATATTGCCGCCAGTATCGTTACCGAGCCCGATGTTATTTTTCTGGATGAGCCGACGACGGGCCTAGACCCGCAAAGCCGTGTTCAAGTGTGGGATGTTGTAAGGTCGCTCTTGAAACGGGGGACTACGGTGCTGCTCACAACCCAATACTTGGAGGAAGCTGATCAACTGGCGGACCGGATTGCCGTGATGGATAAGGGGAATTTGATAGCGGAAGGGACGCCTCGGCAATTGAAGGCTTCGATTGGCGACAGGACGTTAACCGTCCAATTCAACGAGCAGGCCGATCGGGATAAACTGGGTACGTGGTTATACGAGGCGCACGCCTTGACCGTATTGCAGGACGATCATCCGTTGGTACATAAGATCCCGGTGAAGGATGCGATTGCAGCCCATCAGGCCATCCATTCGCTGATGGAGAACGGGTTCGCCATTGACTATTTTGCCTTAAGCGAGCCGAGTCTGGATGAGGTCTTTCTGTCACTGACCAAAAGTCGAAAGGAGGCGCTCCATGAGTGCAAACCAGCATACAGCGACAGCGAATAAGGACGGCTTGCCGACGGTTCGGCGAGCGGTCATCGATCCTCCCTCTATCCTGACGTCGATCCGAATCTTTATGTGGAGAACCTGGCAGCATACCAAGCATAACGGGTTTGGTCTAGTGATGGATGCGGTTCTGTCGCCGGTTCTGCTGCTGCTCATCTTCAGTTACCTGTTCGGCGGTGCCATGGCCGGGTCAACCGGGGCTTATATTCAATTCCTCTTGCCCGGCATCCTGATCCTGACGGTCGTTCCCATGACCGTGTACAGCGGAACCACGATATGCTCGGATATTACCAAAGGGGTGTACAATCGTTTCCGAACGCTGCCCTTCTGGCAGCCCGCATCCGTGATTGGCTCCATCCTTACGGATGGGCTGCGTTATGCGGCCGGCGTTACTGCTGCCCTCGGTACGGGCGTGGCGCTGGGTTTCCGCCCCGAAGGCAGTGCCATTCAGGTGTTGTGCGCCATAGCCTTCATCCTGTTGTTTGCCTTCAGCGTCAGCTGGATATTTGCGCTGGTCGGCGTCGTGGCCAAGCGGCCGGAGACGGTGTCGGGGTCCAGCATGATCGCGATATATCCGCTGCTGTTCGCCAGCAGCATTCTGGTGGATTCGTCGACGATGCCGAAATGGACAGCGACCCTCATTGATCTGAATCCCGTCAGTATGGCGGCTACCACCGTTAGGGCGCTGATGAGCGGTACGGCAGGAACGGCCGAAATCATGAGCGGAATCGGAGTCTGCGTGCTGTTTATGGGGATATTTGCCCCGCTTACGCTTTATCTGTACCAGACGAAAAACGAGCGGTAACAAGCACAAAAAAACCAGGCCTGCATGAGCATGCAGCCTGGTTTTTATCTATGGTACGTCATTTGCAGTCTATGTCCATCGTATCGCTATTTTTGGACCCACGATAAATACACAATACTACAACGGAAAGTATAAGTCTATATTTTTTTCGGGAAACCCCTATACTTAGAGCTATTCTTTAGCGAAGAGGGGGAAATCGGAGTGCTGAATCCAAACGAAAACGCAGAGCAGGAATATCTTGCATTGGTATTAAAGAAGCTTCAACGGGCATCGGAGGAATTAGAGGGGAAGGTGTCCGATTCGTATAAGGATATCATTGAAGCCAAGAAATACCTGTGGGTCAACATGGCCCAATTGGATGCGGCGGAGCGTGCGGCCAACCGGGTTGATATTTCTTTGTCGATCGATACCGGAGAGAAACAGGCGGCCAGGCTGCAGAGGATGCGCAAGCTGCTTGCCTCGCCTTATTTTGGGAGGGTGGATTTTCGTACGAATGAACCGAAGGAAGAAGAAGGCGCCTACTATATCGGCACCCATTCGTTCACGAACCCGGAGAGTCAGGAGCATCTCATCTATGATTGGCGCTCGCCGGTTGCCAGCCTGTTTTATGATTACAATGCCGGCCCTGCGTCGTATGAAGCGCCCATGGGGAGGCTGCAGGGCGAAATTACCGTCAAAAGGCAGTATAAAATCAAAGACGGCCAAATGGAATATATGATCGAGAGCTCCATGAACATCAATGACGACGTGCTGCAGAAGGAGCTCAGCAGCAACTCGGACGAGAAGATGAAGAATATCGTGGCTACCATCCAGCAGGAGCAAAATGCCATCATCCGAAACGAAACCGCGCATGAGCTGATCATTCAGGGAGCGGCAGGCTCGGGCAAAACCTCGGTGGCCCTGCACAGGGTGGCCTTTCTCCTGTATCGCCATAAGGAAACCTTGACTTCCAGCAACGTGCTAATCATATCCCCGCATAAAGTGTTCTCGGATTATATATCGAGCGTGCTGCCGGAGCTTGGCGAAGAGAAAATCATGGAGGTCACGATGGAGGAGCTTGCTGCCAAAGAGTTGGGAGGATTATGCCAGTTCCAGACCTTCTCCGAACAGGTGGACGAAATCGTACACGCCCATGACGAGCAGGCCATCGAACGGATCCGGTACAAGGCCGGTTTGGATTTTGTGCATGAGCTGGATGCTTATCTGGAATATGGTGATCGGCAATTTTTCCAGCCAATGGATATTCAGATGCAGGGGGTGCTCATACCGGCCTCGGAGGTCATGGATAAATACCTGGGCACCATGAGTTTGCCGGTCAGGCAGCGATTGGAGAAGACCGCCTCGGTCCTGTCGGGGCAGGCCCGTACGGAGGACGGCGAGAGGCTGACTTCGGCGGAAGCCAATAAAGTCAAAGCCGCGATCCGAAAAATGTTCAAATATCAAAATGCGTTAAGCCTGTACAAGGCATTCTTCTCATATCGGAACATACCGGATCTGTTCATCATGAAGGGGAGGAGAACGATCGAATACGCTGACGTTTTTCCGATGATTTATCTCAAGATGCATCTGGAGGGGAGTGCCTCCTACGATATGGTAAAGCATCTGCTGGTCGATGAAATGCAGGATTATACTCCGATTCAGTATGCCGTCATCTCCAAATGGTTTGCTTGCAAAAAGACGATTCTCGGCGACGGCAACCAATCGGTCAACGTGTATACTTCAACCTCGCTGCCCGATATCCAGCGCGTGTTTCCTCAAGCCGATACGATCGAGCTGGTAAAAAGCTATCGTTCCACGCTGGAAATCATGAAGCTTGCAAAGCGGATCCATCCGCGCAGCACCATGATACCCGTGGAGCGGCATGGTGAAGAACCGCTGCTGATCCGGCGTCATGATGCGGCGCAGGAGCTGGCGTTCATTCAAGAACACACCCGAAACTTTCCGAATTCCGGGATGCAGACGATGGGGATCATATGCAAAACGTCATCGCAAGCCCGGCAGGTGTACGAGTCGGTCAAAGGGTTAACGGACAATGTGAACCTGCTCGATTTTAGCAGCGACCGCTTTCAGGAGGGAATCACGATCACCTTCGCCCATATGGCCAAAGGGCTGGAATTCGACCAGGTTATCGTTCCTTTTGCGGGCGCCGCAAACTATCGTACCGAGATGGATCGAAGTTTGCTCTACATTGCCTGTACCCGGGCGATGCATAAGCTGCTGCTGACCTATTCCGGCGAGCCCGCGGCGTGGTTGGCCGGCCCGGCGTAAACCGGATCAGGGCAGTGCCATACGTAAGAATATCGTTATCCAGAGCCGCGGCCCATGAGCGCGGCTTTTTCTTTAGTTTATTGGACTCAAATGACCTTGATTGACGTTATGTCTAAATTTAAATAAAACATCAGGCGGTTTAGGAAGGAGGACTCCTTTATATCTAGAAACTATTAATATGGGAGCATCACAGCAAACGTATGGAAGGAGGAACGTAACGGACTGAATAATCCAATAACAGGACAGGAAGTGATATGGGACATTGGACTCTCATCGAATACTTGGAGACTTTTTCAGGAAGACGTGGCCATTTTACGTATTGTCGATTTGCTGTCACTTGGTAGCCAATATCATCCACGTGAATTTCCCGAGGGTACTGGGCAATTTCACGGATGAATTGAAAGATGGTTTATTGTCGGTCGGCGGCGTTGTGCAGTACAGCTGGACGCTGCTGGGTATCGGCGTCGGTTTTGCCGTCATCGGCGGGATCGGCCAGTTTCTGGTCATGTACACGGGACGTTATTTCGAATTTATGAACCGGCGCCGCCTGTTTGTCCATTTTACGGGGCTCAGCGAGCGGTTTTATTCCAAGAACGGCGTCGGCAAGCTGCTAAGTTATTTCATGAACGACGTGACGACGGTAAGGGAAGCGATCTCGATGGGGATCAATCAGACGGCAAACGCCTCCATCCTTCTGGTCTCCACGATCGTCATGCTGCTAATAACGAACGTACCGCTGTATCTGGTGGCTGCGAGCATCGCTCCCTTGCTGCTGATTCCGGTAATTGTCGTTTGGCTTGGGCCGATTATCAGGAGAAGATCGCTGCAGGTTCAGGAAGCGCTGGGTTTGATGGCGGAATCCGCAGAGGAGCAGTTTGGCGGGATCCGTGTCACCAAGAAGTTCGCGGTGGAAGACACGATGAAACGGCGCTTTGGGACGACGGTGGACCGCATCCGGGACAAGCAGCTGCGGCTGGTTCGCGTGTCATCGCTCTTTCAATCGATCATTCCGTTTCTGGGCGCCGCCTCACTCATTATCGCCCTCTTATTCGGCGGTTACCTGACGATTCTGGGCCGCATTACGGTCGGAAACTTTGTCGCATTGACGCTTTACATCCGTATGCTGATGAATCCGCTGCAGCAGATTGGCAATGTCATTAATGTCGTTCAGCGCGCAAGGGCTTCGCTTGACCGATTGAACGACCTGCTTGGCAAGCAGGCCGACATTAAGGAACTGCCTGGTGCCAAGGAGCTGAATCAGGAGATTCCAGGCATCGAAGTGCGTGATTTATCCTTCTCCTATGATGATGTGAATGGTCAAGAGGAGGGGAACAGACAGGTTCTGCGCGGCATTCAATTGGATGTTTCGCCTGGATCGACGCTGGGCATCATTGGCCGAACGGGAAGCGGCAAGACTACGCTGATGAAGCTGCTGCTGCGTACCTACGACCCGCCTCCGGGGAAAGTGCTGATCGGGGGCGTGGATATTCGGAAGCTTACATTAAAAAGCCTGCGCGAAGGGATTGCCTATGTTCCTCAAGACGGCTTCCTGTTCAGCTCGACGATCCGCGAGAATATTGCCTTCTATAAACGGGACACGGATCCGGCTGTCGTTGAGGAAGCGGCACGAAAAGCACGGGTGTATGACAACATCGCGGAGTTTCCGGACAAGTTCGAAACCCGCCTTGGGGAGCGAGGCATTACGCTGTCCGGAGGACAGCGGCAGCGGACAAGCCTTGCACGGGGGATGATTAAGGATGCACCTATCCTCATTCTGGATGATAGCGTAAGCGCCGTCGATGCGGTGACGGAGACCGAAATTATGGAGACGATTCGCGATATCCGCGCTGGGAAGACCACGATCATTATTGCCCACCGGATCAGTGCATTGAAACATGCCGATGAGATCATCGTCCTGGATCAGGGAGAGATCGTTCAGCGGGGTACGCATGAAGAACTGCTGTCGAAGGACGGACTGTACCGAACGCTGCATGACATTCAGGAAGAGGGGATGAAGTTTCATGGCACAGGCCATTAACAATTGGCAGCTGGACCAGAAGGCGGATCTGAATGCCCCTCAGTCCAAGCCCAAGTATATATCCACGTTCCGGGCTTTGTCGGGTTATATGAAGGAACACCGGCTGACCTTTGCTGGGTTTATCGGCTGCACCTTGGTTGCCATATCGGCAGAGCTGCTGCAGCCGTACCTGATGAAAATCGCAATCGACGATAATCTGATGGTCGGCAAGAACGATTACAAGAGCCTGATGATCATCTGCGGCATCTATTTTTCATTATCGCTGCTCAGTATGGTGTTCACCTATTTGCAAAATAATTTGCTGCAAAAGGCGGGGCAGAGCATTGTAGCGAGCATTCGCAAACGGCTGTTTGCCCATATATCCAAGCTGTCGATGTCTTATTTCGATAAAGTGCCGAGCGGCAGCTTGATTACGCACGTATCCAGTGATACCGAAGCGATCAACCAGTTTTTTAACCAGGTGCTGCTCAGCCTGTTCCGCGACGGATTCACTTTGATCTTCATTCTGGTCTTAATGTTCCAGCTGGATGTCACGCTGACCTTATACTGCTTGATCCTGCTGCCGATCATTGCGGGGATCGCCATTGCGTTTCGGCGTTATATGCGCCATACCTATCAGATGGCCAGAACAAGGTTATCCCGGCTGGTGGCCTTTGTGGCGGAGAATCTCTCGGGGATGAATCTGATTCAAGTTTTCCATCAGCAGAAGGAGCAGGAGAAGCAGTTCGAGGAACGGAACGACTCTTATTTCAAAGCCAACATCCGGGAGATCCGGACGAACGTGCTGTTTAACCGCTCCTACGAAATTTTGAACAACTTGGCGATTGCATTCGTGACGTGGCTCGGTGGACAAGCCGTCCTGGGGACGACGCTGGAGTTCGGCGTGCTGTATGCCTTTATAACGTATATCCGTTTATTCTTCCAGCCGATCAACACGATCACCCAGCAGTGGAATACGCTGCAATCGGCAACGGTGGCGATTAACCGGATATGGGGCCTCCTGGCGATTCAGCCTGAGGTTACCGATCAACGCAAGCCGGTGACTATTGAGAAAGCAAAAGTTGAGGGACGCGTTGACTTTGACCGGATCACGTTCGGTTACGAAGGCGGGGCGCCGGTCATTCAGGACCTGGATCTCCATATCAAACCCGGAGAGATGATCGGGATCGTCGGAACCACCGGAGCGGGAAAAAGCTCACTCATCAGTCTCCTATGCCGTTTCTATGATGTGAACGAAGGAAGCATTCGGATTGATGGAATCGACATTAGGGAGCTGGCACAGTCTGACCTGCACCGGATGGTAGGCCTTGTTCAGCAGGAGCCGTATCTCTACTCCGGCACGGTACTGGACAATGTACGGTTGTTCGATGAGACCATCTCAAGGGAACGGGTGATCGAGGCTTGCCGCTTTATCGGTGCGGATTCGATCATCATGAGGATGAAGGAAGGCTATGATACCCGGTTGTCGGAGCGGGGCAGCGGCTTGTCCGCCGGCGAGCGGCAGCTGATCTCCTTCGCGCGAATCATCGTGTTCCAGCCCAAAATTCTCATTCTGGACGAAGCGACCGCCAACCTGGATTCGCACACGGAGCAGCTCATCCAGAATGCGCTGCAGCTCGTTGCCGAGGGGCGGACGACCCTTGTCATTGCCCACCGCTTATCCACCATCATGGGGGCGGACCGAATCTTGGTCATGAGCAGAGGCCGAATCGTGGAGCAAGGGACCCATGAGGAACTGCTGGATTCCCATGGGTATTACGAAGAGCTGTATCTTCACTCCCAAGGACAGAAGCAGGAGCGGGAGGGTGTCGCAGGCTCGTTGTATCGCACGAAATAAACGGCACCCGATTGGAGGACGGAGCTTCATTAGCTCTGTCCTCTTTTTGCTGCTGGACATCCGATGAGGTTCGCAAATCTATAAGGTGCTAGCCAACAGGTCAATGAAGTTCAGCGCCGTTCTGGAGACATGGTGATCCTTCAGCCAGATTAAGGCGGTGGAGGCCGCAGCCGGGGTATCCTTGATTTTGAAGGCATGCACCGCTGCGGGCAGCTGCTGTTTGATCAGGGTCTCGGGAACGATCGCCACGCCGAACCCCGAAGAGACCAAGCGCAGCAGCAGCGAAATGTCGGAGCATTCGGCTACGATGTTCGGCTGCAGCTTCTGCTCCGAGAAAGCCATCTGGATCGTATAATACACGCCCAGCCCTTCCGTGCTTGGCAGAATAAGCGGATGCTGCGCGATATGGTAGAGGGTCGTCTCCTGTTCGATGGATGGCTCCGAGGTGAGCATGTAAAAAGGCTCCGTCTGCAGATGAAGGATCGAGAAATCGTCCAACTCAAGCGGCAGGCGAACGATCGCTACTTCGAGCGACCGGTTTCGCACGAGCTCACAGAGCTGATACGACTCGTTTTGCTGAATTTTATACGAGACTTGGGGATATCTTGCCCTGAACTCATGGAGCCATGACGGCAGCTCTACCGAAGACAGGGTATTGATGCCAAGGCTCAGCGTTCCTTTATCTCCGTTCCCGACCTCTTTCACTTCAGCTTTAGCCTCTTCCATGAGCTGGGTCATTTGGAGCGCGTATTTGTAGAGCGCTTTCCCCGATTCGGTGATTTCCAGCCGCTTCCCTCTTCGATATACCAAGACCGATCCGAGTTCTTCCTCCATGGCTTTCAGCTGCTGACTGAGCGGCGGCTGGGATATATGAAGCCGGTTGGCGGCGAGCGAGATGGTGCCTTCCTCCACGATGGCAATAAAATAGCGGAGCTGCCTGATATCCATATGCTTATGCAAACCTCCTTGTATATGAAAAACCTTCATAATTTCAATTTTTTAAGTATTTTTCATATGGTTCTGTCTCATGGTAGCATACCCATATATACGATAGAAAGAGGGGGAGTATCGGGTGCTGCGAATAACAGCTATGCTATTGATCCTTTTCCTGTCGGCCTGTCAACCAAATTCGGAGAAACACGAGGTGAAGAAGAATATGGATCGTCAACTCATTGAATCCGCCGAGCAAGGGAATACGGAGCAAGTACGACAGCTTCTTCAATCCGGCGCTAACATCGATGCGACGGATGAACAGGGAAGAACGGCGGTGATGGCGGCAACCTACCGCAATCATGTCGATACGGTAGACGCCTTGATTCAGGCTGGCGCCGATATCAATATTCGGGATCACCAACTGAATAATGTGTTTTTGTATGCCGGTGCTGAAGGAATGCTGGACATCCTGAGGCTGGCCATTGATGCCGATGCGGATGTGACGCTCACGAACCGTTTTGGCGGTACGGCTCTTATACCGGCCTCCGACCGCGGTCATGTGGAGATTGTGCAGGAGCTGCTGACCCGGACCAGCGTCGATGTGAACCATATTAATAATTTGAACTGGACCGCGCTGCTGGAGGCTGTCATTCTCGGTGACGGCAGCGAGAACTATCAGCGTATCGTGAAGCTGCTGCTGGATCATGGGGCAGACCCTGAGCTTCCGGACGGGAACGGCGTAACTCCCCTGCAGCACGCCCAGGAGCGGGGATATCAAGAAATCGAACGCATCTTAATGGGGGCTGCGAACTAAGGGATATCGAAAAGAGGGCAGATATAAGCGAGAAGGGGATGATGGTTATATGAACGAACACAGCAAGGCATACTGGCTGCTGCATGTCCGACTGGAAACGGGTTACCGCTACGAGGATGACGTCGTGACCGGAACCGAAACGGGACTTTTTCATGTGAAGATAGAGAATGGGGCTTTTTCTGAGATTCGTCCCGCGGAGGCTTTGCCGGATTCGCTGCTGCCGACATGGGATATGAAGGGGAATCTGATGCTGCCCTCTTTTAGAGATATGCATATCCACCTGGACAAAACCTATTATGGAGGACCATGGAAGGCACCGCTTCGTCCGGCTCACGGAATCTTCAGCCGGATCGAGGAGGAAGAGAGGCTGCTTCCCGAGCTTCTTCCCACCGCCAAGGAGCGAGCGGAGGGACTGCTGGATCTGCTGCTGCGTTACGGTTCTACCCATGTCCGCTCCCACTGCAATGTGGATCCCGTCGTCGGTCTGAAAAATTTGGAAGCCACCTTGCAGGCAGTTGAAGGATATAAGGAAAAAGCTTTTGTGGAGATCGTTGCTTTTCCTCAGCACGGCTTGCTTCGCAGCCAGTCCGTGTCCCTGGTCAGGGAAGCGCTCCGGAACGGAGCCGCGCTGGTAGGCGGGCTGGATCCCACGACGGTGGACGAGGATATGGAGAAATCGCTGAACACCGTGATGGAGCTGGCGGTGGAAGCCAACGCCGGCATTGACCTGCACCTGCATGAGTCGTCCCAGATCGGACTGAATGCCTTTAAACGGGTGGCTGATCTTACGGAAGAGGCGGGGTGGAACGGAAGAGTCACGCTCAGCCATGCCCTCGCTTTCGCGGACGTCTCACCAAGCGAGGTGGATGAAGTGGCGATTCGGTTAGCGGACTTGGGTATTTCCATCACCTCCTCCGTACCGCTTGGCCGAACCATCCCGATCCCGCAGCTGCATCGCCGCGGCGTAAACATTTCGCTTGGGCAAGACAGCATTATGGACCATTGGTCCCCGTTCGGCAAAGGGGATAATCTGGACAAGGCGGGCACGCTGGCCGAACGCTTCCATATGAGCGATGAGCGTTCGCTCGGACAGGCTCTCGGGTTTATTACGGGAGGCGTGACGCCGCTAGACCAGGACGGCCGCTATGCGTGGCCAAACGTCGGGGATACGGCGGATGCGGTGATTGTGGAAGCCAGCTGCTCCGCAGAAGCCGTTGCCAGGCGGTCCCGCCGCCATGCCGTGCTGTATAAGGGAAAACCGGTTTACGGTATATGATAAAGGGGCAGCCGCTGCATGCCGGACTTTTCCGGCGTGCAGCGGCTGTTGCTGGTTGATGGGCATTAAGGCTCCAGGC
Organism: Paenibacillus sp. Y412MC10; assembly: GCF_000024685.1. NCBI lineage: Bacteria > Bacillati > Bacillota > Bacilli > Caryophanales > Paenibacillaceae > Paenibacillus > Paenibacillus sp. Y412MC10. The sequence continues at coordinate 5,341,568 of NC_013406.1, read as the reverse complement.
TCTTATTGATGAACGCCTTTGACAACGAAACCGTCTCCCGCCCGGTTCGGATTGGAAGGAATGGAGGTAACGGTTGAATTCTGAAGCATAATGCCCCCATCTTCCGCCGTGAGTTTGGAGCGTTTCCCATTGACGCGGCAGCAGGAGAAGACAACGGGGGACAATCGTGCCATCGTGGCAAGCTCCCCATTGATTTGCGGCGCTTCGACGATCCATTCCGCCGAGGTCTGCGGACCGCCGTACCGCTGCAATGTTCGAAAGGTCCAGTTCCGGGATACGTTGCGAAGGCAGATCAACCAGTTTGACCCGCTGCACTTGATGATGCTGGCATGCATGCGGTCACCCGGCTGAATGGGCAGCGGAATGATCGTAACCGAGGCGGGGAGAATCTCCCACCAAGCATAATAATAAGCCTTGCCGTCTATCCAATCATGACCCGTTCCGGTCTGTATCAATTTGCTGTTGCTGAATCCGTCAATGCCGATCCAGGCCGAGGAGTAGGACGCCCCGCGGCTTGGCCGAACAAACGGCACGTTCCATTTGGCGGAGACCCGTTTGAAAGCTCCTTTTTTTCCAGTGATAGAGTATCCGCTCCAATTGCTTGATATCCATCCGATGTTGCGACGCGGCTTGGCTGAAGTGTCAAGTTGGCATGTGTGATTCCACTGACCTGTCGTGGAAATCCCCATAATCTCCACCGCCTTTACTAGATTGATAGTATATCTAATGAAGAATCGGTAGAGTTGGTATGGGTTATGTGTTAGAAAGTTTGAACAGGCAGCCCTTAAATCTAGTTTTCAGGGTAATCCAGTCTTAAGGGATATGCCGTAAGGCAAAAACAAACAGGATCATGGCCCCTATGGAGGTGACCGTCCGTACATGGTTCCAGGCCGTCCATTTACTTAGGTAGGCATTCCAGACCTCGCTTCCTGTACTGCTCGCAGGATCAACGGCAGCCAGCGCGTCATTGAGCGGGACATTGAATGCCATCGTCACGATGAATCCCGTTAGATACAGCAGACCGGCGGCCAGCATGTAGACGGATCCCGGTTCTCCCCAGCGGAGAATGGATAGGACCGCAAGAACGATACTGGTTAGGGCAGTACCTGTAAACAGTGCGCCGAACGTGGGGTTGAGTATGGTTGCATTGATGGACTGCATGGCGTTAATCCCCTGTTCGTTCGGAATCCGGGATAAAGCGGTCATCATGAAGGAGGAGAAGGCGAAGAACAGGCCGGCTATGAGGCCCGAGCCTGTCACTGAAAATAGAGCCAGCAAAAAAATCAAGCGATCACTCATGGGTAGGTTACCTCCAGTTTTATCTGTTGTTCTGACGTTTGGATCCATGTAAATTCACCAATAATTGTTTGTACATACAAATATATTGGCGTTTTCGGCAAAAGTAAAGACCTAAAATTGAAGGAATGAAGATATAGAGGGATCTGTATACTTGTTTTTACTATATATGGTAATTAGCATATCTACGCTATTTACTAAATAGAGTTGAATATACGCTCTCGTAAGCGTATCCAAAATTTGGATCATATAATCAATGTGTTCAGCCAAAAGGAGGGATCCGTATGAAGTCAGGCAAGAGGGGGATTTGGCTAGTAACGACGGCTTTATTAAGCGTTTCTTTGTTGTTCGGTTGTGCCGGGGGCAAGGAAACGCCGGCCGATACCGGCAATCCGGAGCCGGGAAAGGACGGAGAGATAGCCAAGAAAATCATTACCGTTACGTTTCGGGATGACGGAATCGGCGAGAACGGAGCGTTCTATAAATGGCTCAAGGAAGTGTCGGCCAGTTACCCTGACAAAAGCGTAGAGATTAAGCCGACACCGATTCAGGCATCGGAAGGCGATTATTTTGCCAAGGTGGCTCTGGCACTAAAATCCAAAGATACGGCGCCCGATATCGTGACGGAAGATACCTTCATCTTGAACTCGGATGCCAGCGCGGGCTATCTGGAGCCGCTCGACGATAAATTGGCGGGATGGGAAGACTGGGGCAACGGCTCCTTCATCGAGGCGATGAAGAAGGGCGTCACTGCCAGCGATGGCAAGGTATACGGCGTGCCGTATAACACGGATTCCAGGGGCCTTTGGTATAACAAGGATATTTTCAAACAAGCGGGTCTTCCGGAGGATTGGCAGCCTAAGAATTGGGAGGAGGTCTTAAACGCTGCGCGAACGATCAAGGAGAAGGCGCCCGACGTTGTACCGATCTGGATGAACATGGGCAAGGCTACAGGCGAAGCAACCTCCATGCAAACCTACGAGATGCTGCTCTACGGAACGGGCGAAAGGCTGTATGACGATGCCAGCGGCAAATGGATTACGAAAAGCCAGGGCATTCTGGACGCGCTGACTTTTGTGGAAACGGTCAACAAAGAGAAGCTGGGACCGCCGCTCTCCAAAGTATTGAACGGCCAGGCCGGCAACACGGCTTCCCGCGAATACCTGCCGCAGGGCAAGCTGGCGATTTCGCTGGATGGCTCCTGGATCACGGGCAACTATATGGAAACCGGCGCGGCGCCATGGCCTGAATATAAGGACGTGCTCGGCTTTGCGCCGATGCCGACCAGCCAAGGACAGGAGCCCGGCTCGATCACGCTGGCCGGAGGCTGGGCGCTGTCGATTCCAAGCAATTCCAAGAATAAAGACGAGGCATGGGAATTTATCAAGTATGCGCTAGGCAAGGAAAATACCCAGAAGCTCGTCATGTCCTCCGGCAATATTACGGTGCGTGCCGATGTTGCCAAGGATCCGGAATATACGAAAATGCCGTTTAACGAAATCGCGACCGAATACCTGCAGAACGCAGAGTTTAGACCGGCACAGGAAAAGTATCCGGAAGTGTCGACGCAGATCCAGACGATGGTGGAATCCGTAGCAACGGGAACGTCGCCTGCGGATGCCATGAATAAATATGCGCAGGACGTTACCCGCATTGTTGGAGCGGATCATATCGTGGAGAAATAACCTGCTATAAGCAAACCGGCTTGCTCAAGCGCTCCTGTCATCGCGGAGACTTGGGCAAGCGGTTTTTCAGATCATCCGTATGGAAGGAGAACCACACATGAGCAGTCTGTCCGTGGACGTTTACCCGAAACGAAGAAAAACGTATACCTGGCTCTTTTTTTTGCTGCCTTCAATCGCGATTATGCTCGTGTTTTTTATATATCCCATCCTGTTAACGTTCTTCTATTCCTTCACCAATCTGGCGTTGACCGGGGAAGCGGCGAGGGAACTCAAGTTTATCGGCCTTGACAACTATACCCGGATGTTCCAGGACCCCACGGTTCGGATCAGTATCTGGAACACGCTGGTATTTCTTATCGGTTCGGCGGTGATCGGGCAGCAGGTGCTGGGATTTCTGATTGCGCTGCTGATGAAGCAGAGGAACAAGACGTTTCGGCGCGTGATTGGAACGATTGTGCTTGCGGGCTGGGTAACGCCCGAGATCGTGTGCGCCCTTTGTCTGTACAGCTTCTTCGGGGATGAAGGCACGCTGAATGCGATTATCACATTTTTCGGATTTTCGGAAGTGACCTGGCTGTTTACCGTCCCGATGCTGACGATCATTCTTGCGAATATTTGGCACGGCACGGCCTTCTCGATGCTGGTATTTCAAGCCGCGCTGGATGACGTGCCGAACGAAATCGAGGAAGCGGCGGTAGTGGATGGAGCCTCCAAGTGGAAAATCTTCACGCGCATCATCATCCCTTACATCAAAAGCACCATTACCACGAACATGATGCTGGTTACTTTGCAGACGCTCGGGGTGTTCGGGCTCATCTATGCGATGACCGGTGGCGGTCCGGGCAACTCCACGACGACCCTGCCGATCTTTATGTACAACCAGGCGTTTGTGAACTATCAATTAGGCTATGGAACCGCTATTTCGCTGCTGCTGCTGTTGATCGGGATTGTGTTAAGCCTCCTGTATATCAGGTCGATGAAAGAGTAACCAGGGGTGAAATCATATGAATGCCAAACAACGTAAATTAGTCTATCGAATTCTGCCGTATGCGATTCTTGCGGGGATCGGCATTTGCTTCGTGCTGCCGCTGCTCTGGGTGCTTGTAGCTTCCGTCGATCCGAATGCAATGCAATCCCTGAAAGTGCCCAGCAAGATTACCGGCGCCAATTACGTAGAGGTGATTACAAGCAGCGAGAACCAGCGCGCTTATCTGATCGGCCTGGTGATGTCGCTTGGCCAAGCCGTATTGGTTGTCCTGCTGGCGCTGCTAGCGGCTTACCCGTTATCCCGTTATCAGATGAAATATAAGAAGCCCTTCATGCTGACCATTCTGTTCATGACCTCGCTGCCGATTACGGCCGTTATGGTCCCTGTCTATCAGTTGTTCCTGGGGTTAAAGCTGTATGACAACATTTTTGGCGTCATCTTGTTCTATGTAGCGTCGTCCATGCCGTACGGGATATGGATGATGAAGAATTTCATGGATTCCGTGCCGAGCGATCTGGAGGAAGCCGCATGGGTGGACGGGGCCTCGGTGTTTACGGGGATCCGCAAGGTGGTGGCGCCGCTGATGGTTCCGGGGATATGCACGGTGGCCATCTTTACATTCTCGGGCAGCTGGGGAAATTTCTTCGTTCCGTATATCTTGCTGCAATCGCCCGAGAAGTTCCCGGCATCCCTGAAGCTGTACCAGTTCTTCGGGCAGTACGGCATGGTCGACTACGGCAGCCTGGCGGCATTCTCGGTGCTGTACGCCATCCCGGCGATCATCATGTATATTCTATCCCAGCAGTTCATGTCCAAGGGCTTCGGGCTGCAGGGCGGAACGAAAGGATAGGCATGCGAATAAAAGGCAGGGCGGCTTGATGCCCGACATAAAAAAACGCCAGAAATGCCGTTTTTTTGTGTTTAACTGGCGAATCCCTTCCGTTTTGCTGTTCGTATCCGATCGCCGCGACTTGGCGGTGAGCCGATTCGGGCTGTGAATGAAATCATCATTAGGCCAACTGCATCAGGGAGCTAACGAATCAGCTGTTGAGTTCAATCTCAACAGCTTTTTATGATGGAAGGATTTGTTATACTTTAGATGTGCAGTTGCGTGAGAGCGCGTATAGCGTTAGATACCTTGAATCTTTAGCATGATGAATGGAGGAGGACAAGGCGGGAGTTAAACGAATCGTTGCGAATATCGATACGAAGGATGCCGCCGCAGCCAAAACGTTTTATCAAGATGTGTTGGGACTGGATAAAATCATGGATCACGGCTGGATCACCACTTATGGCTCGCAGGAGAAGATGAGCGTTCAGATCAGCTTTGCTTCTTAGGGGGGCGGCGGCACGCCGGTACCGGATTTGTCGATCGAAGTGGACGATATAGAGACCGTGCTGGAGGGCATGAGGCGGGGAGGCTTTCGCATTGAATACGGACCTGTTCATGAGCCTTGGGGAGTACGTGCTTTTTTGTCCGCGATCCGTTCGGCAAGCTGGTCCACATTTTGACGCATCTTTAGCATGATTGAGCACAGGGCGGCGAAGCCGGCAGCTCTCTGCAAAGACCCTGATTCGCCCTCTTTACCTATGGATGATGAGATATGTTATACTGTTTATAATATAAACAATTATTATCAGATGCAAGGATGCAGAAAGGAATCATGATCATGTCTAACGATGAGATGATAGATCCGGATATTGGATCCAAGCTGCCCAGAGGGGCGGCTCTCAGCTGGGGATTGGTTAAGCCGCCGCAGCGGGGACCGAAACGGGAGATGAGCCTTTCCCAGATTGTAGATACGGCCATCGACATCGCCGATAAAGAAGGGCTTTCAGCTGTCTCCATGAATCGAATTGCGTCCACTTTGGGTTTTACCGCCATGTCGCTGTACCGGTACATATCCAGCAAGGACGACCTTTTGGTGCTGATGCAGAACGCCGCGTGCGATATTCCCATTCCGGCGGAAGATTCTGCTGACTGGCGCGAGAATATGCGGGTCTACGTCAAATCGACGATGCAGGTATTCCGGGATCACCCCTGGTTCGGAGACATTCCGATTACGGGTATTCCCATTACGCCGAACAATCTGCGATTTATCGATTGGGGTCTGCGGTTCATGAAGGATCTTCCGCTGAATGATTATGAGCGGATGTCCTTGATTCTCTTGTTAAGCAATTATGCCAGAACGAGCGGCATGATGCAGCGGGATATGGACCGCGCCATACAGGCAGGCTCCACCCCGGAACAGTTTAGTGGACTTGATTATACGGAAGCGCTGAAACAGCTTATGAAGCCGGATCGGTTTCCGTTCCTGTACCCGGTTGTGATGTCGGGGGTCTATACGGAAGACAGCGAGGAAGTGAATCCGATAGGCAATGACATTGATTTCGGGTTAGAACGCATTTTGGATGGTATCGAGCAATATTTTCAAGCCAAGAAACAACAGTAACCACCGGAGAAGCCATGATGTCGGCCAAGTTACGGGGCTTGGTCGATCCAAAAAGTGCAGCAACAGCCGAGCAAAAAAAACGATCCTCATGAGGATCGTTTTTTTTTGCTGATTGAGTCGGACCAAGCCCGACTTGTTCAGCGCCCGGTTGGTTGGTATCGTTCCGGCCGGACTTTCATTAACGTTAGTTACGGGGGTACTGGTGGAATGACCGACTATGAGATAGGAAGGACACGGCAGCCTACTGGAAGCGGATGGAGTATCCTTCGTGCGCCCTTAGTAAAGCAACCACCCGTATTTAGCGTCGTCCGGCTTTCCTCTTAAACGTCCACATGCTCCATACCATCGAGCCGATCAGGATGAACAGGCACCATCCGATCGCCCAGCCGATCTGATCCTGGATGGAGCCTCCCGTCAGTAATCCGCGAATGGATTCGATGACCGGCGTAATCGGCTGGTTGCTTGCGATCCCTTGCAGCCAAGCCGGCATTGTCTCGGTGGGAACGAAAGCACTGGAGAGGTAAGGGAGAAAGAGCAGGATGAATCCATAACTGCTGGCCGCTGCCGGACTGCCTGCAACGAGACCGATAGCGGCGTAGAGCCAGGTAAAGGCAAAGATGAAGAGCGCGATCAAGCCGATGGCGAGTATCCAATCCATAAGCCCTGCTGATGGCCTGAATCCAACGAGCAGAGCCACTGCGATAACAACGCCTGTCGCAAGCATGTTCCGGGCAAGGCTGGCGACCACATGCCCCGTGATGACACTCAAGCTTTGAATGGGCATCGTGCGGAAGCGGTCAATGATGCCATTGGTCATATCCTGGGAGACGTCGACGGCCGTGCTGGACGATCCGAAGCCGGCGCATAGCAGGATGATCCCCGGAACCACGTAGTTAACATACTGTCCGCTGGGATCGAGGGCACCGCCAAATACATAGGTGAACAGCAGCATCAGCATGATCGGCAGCACCATTGCCGTTATCATCGCCTCCGCGTTGCGGATGCTGTGACGCAGGCTGCGGCCGATAAAGACAGACTGGGTAACTGCTAGGGACGTTGTTTTTGTTTTCGCAGCCGTTGCTCTTATCATACAACTCCCTCCATTTTCTTGTCGGTAAGCGACAGGAATACATCATCCATATTGGGTCTGTGAAGACTTACGCGCGTCTCATTCGGGAGCAAGCGTATGAACTCCTGAAGCGTATGTGCGACGTCGCCGATGCTGCCGCTTGTCGGAATCCTGTGGATCACTTCGTCACGTGCGTCGCGAAGCTCCAGCATTTCACCACCGACCCGGGTCTTCAGCTCGGCCGGACTACCTTCAGCTACGATTCGTCCCCCATCCAGAACCGCAATCCGGTCCGCGAGCTGGTCGGCTTCCTCCAAATACTGCGTGGTCAGCAGGATGGTGATGCCTTGGCTCTTCAATTGCAGGATGATATCCCACAGCGCACGGCGGCTGCGCGTATCAAGTCCTGTGGTCGGTTCATCGAGGAACAACACGGGCCGCGGTACGACAAGGCTGATCGCCAGATCAAGCCGTCTCTTCATCCCGCCGGAATACGTCTTCACGCGCTTGGCCGCCGCGGCCGCCAGATCGAAGTGCTCCAACAGCTCGGCGGTTCTCCGCCCGGCTTCCGCAGCGGATAGACCCGACAGCCTGCATATCATCCTGAGGTTTTCTTCGGCGGTCAGGACTTCGTCAACGGCAGCGAACTGGCCGGTCAGACTGATGGACTGCTGAACTTCCTGCTTGTGATCGCGGAGATCAAACCCGTTGATCCTCACGCTCCCGGCATCGGGCGTCACCAACGTGGACAGGATGTGAATCAAGGTTGTTTTGCCGGCCCCATTAGGACCGAGAAGAGCAAATACGTTTCCTTGCGGCACGCTCAGGTCGATCCCGTCCAGCACGGTCTGGTGCCCAAAGCTTTTGCGAAGCTGACGAATTTCAACAGCATAGTTAATCATGAGCCGAACATCTCCTTTAAAATAATTGTATATTATATAAACAGTTTAATTGATAATTAGTATATTGCATAAACAGTTATTGTGCAATACGATTTTTTTGCGTTTTGAAAACGGCATGATGATCTTGGGAGGACGAGGCGTCCGGACATAAAAAAGCCTGACGCGATGTAACAAAACATCGAGTCAGGCTCTTATAGGGATTAGTTCATGTATAAGCGATCTTATCGTTACGAACGATCCGATTCGTCATAAAGCTCCAGTTCAATGACGGTATTGCGTTTGTCGGGGAGCGGATAGGTGAAGTGTTCAGGACGCGCGAAGTTCACGAATGCGTCTTCGACGAATTCGGCCGCGCTCCATGGGCGGCTGAGGAACAATTCGTATCCGTCCGCGAGCAGCCGGGCCTTCTTCACCTTGTCGGCCATGCCGATGAGATTGATCGGTCCGATGGACTCCTCAAAGACGTGGGCATACAGTGTATTGCCTTTTTGGGTATAACGACCCCACTCCGGTTTCGGATAATCGGCCGCCGCGCAGCCATAGATGCTGTCTCCGTTCTTGCTCATCCAGTCGCCGATCTCCTCCAGCACGTCGAGGCTCTCCTTCGAGATGGAGCCTTTCGCGTCAGGACCGACGTTCAACAGCATGTTGCCGTTCTTGCTGACGCATTCCACCAGCTTGCGGATGATGGTGGTCGCCGATTTGTAATTGCGGTCAGCTGCGGCATAACCCCAGTTGTTGTTCAGCGTAATACAGGCTTCCCATGGAATCGGGGCACCTGTCTGGTCCACAACCCCGTGCGGCGGAATGATCTGTTCCGGCGACGCGAAGTCGCCGCTGTATACGGACGGATCGGTGGTATAGATGCTGCCGCCGCTCTCGCCGCTTCCCTCCAGCCGATTGTCGATAAGAATGTGCGGCTGAAGCTCGCGGATCATTTTCATCAGCTCGGTGGCGCGCCACACCTCGCCGCGCATGTTATCATAAGAGAAGTCAAACCACATGATATCGAGTTTGCCGTAGCCTGTGAGCAGCTCACGCACTTGTCCATGCATGTAATCCAGGTATCGGTCGAAGTTTTTCGGATCGCGCTTGAAGTCTTCGTTCGCCCGCATCGGATGAATCCGGTCTCCATAAGCCGGGTAGTCCTCATGATACCAGTCGATCAGCGAGAAATAGAGGCCGACTTTAAGGCCTTCTTCACGGAAAGCTTCCAGAAACTCCTGTACGAGATCCCGGCCGGCTTTGGTATTCGTTGACTTATATTCCGTCAGCTTGCTGTCGAACAAACAGAATCCGTCATGATGCTTGGCCGTCAGCACCGCATATTTCATGCCTGCTTTCTTGGCCGCTTTGGCCCACTCCCGAGGATTATAGTCAACGGGATCAAATTCATCGAAATAGGCCTGATAGTCCTCGATGCTCATTTGTTCCGTGCTTCGGAGCCATTCGCCTCGGGCCGGGATGGAGTAAAGCCCCCAGTGAATGAACATGCCGAAACGGTCGTTCTGGAACCATTGCACGCGCTGGTTTCGATCATGGATGACTTGATTGGTTGGAGTGGTAGTCGTTGTCATGGATTCAAACCTCCGATTCTTGGAATTGTCGAGTTTGATTTTAACAAGAATGTGTTAGTATGAATAGATAATTACTTAACTCCGACGGGTATTATAATAACTTTAGAGGATAATTGAAGATGAAGAATGAACGAAATGAACATGAAGCCATTCAGCAGATGCTCCTGAACATGCAGGTTCAGATCTGGGAGGCCGAAAGAACGCAGTGCTGGCCGGAATGGAAGGAATTCGACTACACCGTGTCGTACAACAAGCTCTATTTTATCCTGGATGGGGAAGGGTGGGTGAAGATCGGCGATGAGGAGCTGTATCCCGTACCGGGTCAATTGGTTCTGATGCCGGCACGGACCCGGCAATCCTACTCTGTCATCAGCGGCCGTCCCTATCTTAAATACTGGTCTCACTTCTCGGCGACCGTGGGCGATTCCGATGTGTTCTCCTGGCTGAACGTGCCCCATTGCTACGATTTGTCGGGAAACGCGGAGATGCCGGCATTATTCCAGCAGCTCGTCGATGCGCATCGTTCCGATACCCTCGCCGCGCGATTGAGGGAAAAGTCCGTGATGCTGGACATTCTCTCCCGCGTGTTCGAACACCAGCAGCCGCAGATTCATGCGGACAAAATGGAGGATATGGGCAGGCTCCACAAAGTGCAGCAGTACATCAAAAATCATCTGCATGAGGAAATTACGCTGGAGCAGATGGCGGGAACGCTGCATTTGCACCCGAATTATTTTATTAAGTATTTCAAACGGCATTTCGGAATCACGCCGCAAAAATATTTAAGCCTCAAACGGATGGAGCAGGCCAAACTCATGCTGAGGACGACGTCTCTAAGCATCAAGGAAATTGCGGATGCCACCGGCTTTGAATCGGCGAACTATTTCTCGAAAACGTTTCGGAAAGAGGTAGGCTACAGCCCCTCGGAATATCGTAACAATATATAGCAAAAAAGAGGCTGCTCCTGAATTTCGATTCGGGAACGGCCTCTTTTATTCCTAACCGGAATTACCTAAAACCCTTTGCCTCCAAGCGGCTTAAGCCTGAGCGGCTCTGCGCCGGCAATCAGCGCCCGCCCGCGCTGCAGCAGCTCGGACGTATCCGCTCCCTGCAAGGAAGCGGCATGCGCGTCTTGGCTGCTCCACAATTCCGTAACCCATACGGCATTCGGATCGCTGTCCGAGACGTTGACGATATAAAGCTCACAGTCTTCGTTATCGCGAAGCATCGCGGCTGCTTCAAGCAGGATCTCCGCAAGTTCATCCCGTTTGCCCGGATGGGCGATCAGTTTCCCGTACATTGCAAATTTCTCCATGGGTATCATCCTTCCTTTTTGGTCATGCCGATTAACATGCGTTCGTAATGGAGTGCTAGGCTTGTCGTGATCTCGGACAGTTTCAGGACGAGCGAAGCGGGCTCCAGAATGGTTAAAGCTTTGCCGTAGGGGAGAAGGAAGTAGGGCACATAGGACGTCAGCGAAGACGTGTCCAGCCCGAAACGAGCCTCGCCATCATGACGCGATACGAGGGTATGCCCAAACAACCAATGCTGGCTCAATTCATTCAGAACATGCTCGTGGGCTTGGATGACAACATCGACCAGGGGTTCCGTGCTGCGTGGATCCGGGAGAAGACTGCCAAGCAAGACATCCTTGGCAGAAAAATCAACGGGCCGCTCAAAGACCAGGTCTGTCGTCTCCAGACCGAGGATCCGGTCCACGCGAAAATTGCGAATCTCTTGGCGCAGACGGCAGTAGCCCGCAGCATACCATTGGCCTTTCCAATGGATAATGCCGTAGGGATCGAAGTCTCGGACGGTTCCGGCGCCTTCCCGGCCCTTCGAATACGTCATCTTCAGGGTTTGTCCCTGTGCCGCAGCATTCTCCAGCGTCTGCAGCAGCGGGCGAAGCCCGTCATGGACCGGAGGCTGCAAAACCGCGATGCCGCTGCTGTGCCGTTCGATCTGATGAAGCTGCTCCTCGTTCGTATAAAGCTTTAGCTTGCCGATCGCCCGCTCCAGCGCGTCCGTGAACGGATAGCCGGTTTCTTTGGCAAAAATCGAGGCATGCACCAAAGCCTTCTGCTCTTCCGCATCAAACATCAGCGGGGACTCGGCGAACGGTCCGAGAATCCGAAAGCCGCCGTTCGGCCCGGAATCGGCGATGATGGGCGCGCCGCTGGCGCATAACGAATCGATGCAGCGGTACACCGTTCGAACATGGATTTCCAGCTCATCGGCGATTTGCTGCGCGGTCATCTTTTTGCCCGAGCGAAGCATCCACAGGATCGACAGCATATTATCCGCTTTGGACATCAAAACGCGCTCCTTCCTTAGGGACGATCCCGACCGTTTACTTTTAAGTAGATTGTATCTTTTTTATACGAGCGGGTCCATGCCCTTGTCGATCCAGGAATCGTAGGTCGGACCGTAGAGCTCGGGAATCCGCAGGCCGGCTTGTCTCATCAGCACCGTCATTTGTCCGCGGTGATGCGCTTGATGAACCAGGGTAAAATGCAGGAATGCCGCATTGGTCCAAGGCTCTCCGTCGAATTCACGGGTAGCGCGAAGATCCTCCTCGCTCCACTGCGACTGAACCGCATCCAGAAGGGCATGCCGGATCCGGCGGTAGCTGTCGGTAATTTCGGCAGCCGAATCGGGAATTTTTTGCTCGCGGGACGGGCCCTCAAATTGCAAACCGAGCATGGTCATGTATTGAATCGACATGACCAAATGCCACGCCAGCTGACCGAGCGTGCGATGCTGCTCCGTCATGGCGGTTTTAAGCGAATCGTCGGTTAAAGCGTTCATGACTTGTTCCGTAATATGCGCCTCTTTTAACCATTCTGTCGTAAAATCCGCTTTGCTCATGTTCATGTGTTAACCCTCGCTTTGGTTTAGGATGTGTGCTGCAAATCGAGTATATTACATCATTCCTGACAGTTACGGTCAGTGATTATAGGCCAAAATAAAAAAATGGGATTGTATGCTCTAAGTATCCATCTTCATTTATAATGAATAAGGCTCAAGGATCGTTAAGGATTTTGGATACAGGAGGTGCATGGCATGCAGGAAGCGATTCGTGATATCCCGGGGGCTGATGGATGGATTGTCATTCAAGCGGTTGACAAGGGCTGGTCGGCAGATCGTAAATATTATATTCAGGATATGCAAGGCGAGGAGCGGCTCCTCCGGCTATCCGATATCTCTCAGTTCGAGAGGAAGAAATGGGAGTATGAAACGGTTAAAAAGCTGGATCCCATCGAAATGCGAACGTCTCGCCCGATAGATTTTGGCGTCTGTCATGGTGGCCGGCAAGTGTATTCCCTGTTCACCTGGGTTCCGGGAGAAGATGCAAGGGAGGCGATTCCTTTGCTGGATTCAGAGGAGCAGTACCGGCTTGGCGTTCAGGCCGGCGCATATTTGAACAGGATGCATGGCATTCCGGCTGAAAGCGGATTGGATACGTGGGCGTCTTACTATAATTCAAAAATGGATCGATACATAAAAAATTATGAGAGCTGCGGCATCCGGCTTGCCGGCGCTGAGAACATCGTCCGTTTTATGGAGGCGCACCGGTATTTGCTAGAAGAGCGTCCCGTTGCTTTTCAACATGGGGATTATCATGTCGGCAACATGGTGGTTACGCCTGAAGGGGAACTCGGCATCATTGATTTCAACCGGGCGGACTACGGTGATCCTTGGGAGGAGTTTAACCGGATTACGTGGGATGCCGCGATTAGCCCGTGGTTCGCTTCGGGTCGTATTCATGGATATTTTCAAGGACGAGAGGTGCCGGATTCATTTTTCAGATTAATGGCGCTTTATATCGCAAGCAATCAGATTTCCTCCATTCATTGGGCCATCCCGTTCGGAGAGCAGGAAGTTGAGGTTATGATGAACCAGGCTCAAACGGTGCTGAATTGGTATGATGGATTCCGGACGCATGTGCCCAATTGGTATATAACGAATGCCGAGGTTATGCCAAATCGCCGCGAATAACAGCAATCCGGAAGAATTTAACCAAGCTGCTGCATGATACAATGGCAAAAAACCACAATGGAGGTTTGCACTCATGACATCAGCGGACATTCAGTTTATCGGCGGAAATAATATTGCCATTAAAATTCCGAAGCACAAGTATGAGGAGACCGTGTTTTTTTACAAAGAGGTTTTAAGGCTGCCATATTTGGGATTCAGGGACGGGTCGCATGCTTTTCAGCACGGCCCGAATACCTTATGGCTGGATTGCATGCTCAACTATTCGCAGCAGGATGTTTGGCTCGAGGTCAATACGGAGGATCCGGAGGAGGCTGCCCGATATTTGAGAGAGCACAGAGTGGACCGCAGGGATGAGGTGGAGGTTTACGAGAACTCGCGGGGCTACTGGATATCGGATCCGTGCGGGACGATCATCCGGGTGAATCCCAGAAAAGCGAGTGAATAGACAGCCTACCCGGTAAATGTGGTTGCCGTTGACTACGCACCCCTTGAGACGGGTGAGGATATGTCGAAGCGTCTAACACGCACCCTGCGAAATTTTAGGCTCACTCCCTAAATTCCATGAACCGGGACACAAAAAACCAAGCATCTCCTATCCAAGATAAAGGATGTGACAGGGAATGCTTGGTTATCTTTTTTCTGTGAAATTATGCTACGGCTTTAGAACGACCTTGGTGCATTCGTCCTCGTGATCGCTGAATATCCGATAGGCATCGCTTGCCTGTTCCAGAGGAAGCCGGTGGGAGATAATCTCCGTCGGATCAAATTCGCCGGCGGTGATCTTCTTGAACAGCTCCGGCATGTAATGAATAACGGGGGCCTGCCCCATGGTAAGGGTAATGTTCCGTTCAAAGATATGGCCGAGCGGGAACATATTGTACAGCGAACCGTATACGCCGGTCAGCTGGACGGTGCCGAATTTGCGCACGGCCTGGATGGCGATATCAATCGCGCTCAACGTTCCGCCTTGGAGCTTCAGCTTTTGGCCGATGGCTTCCATCGTCGACTTCTTCCCGTCCATGCCGACGCAGTCGATCACGATATCCGTGCCGCCTTTGGTGATCTCTCGAATGTACTCGCCCATATCGTCATATTCTTCAAAATTGTAGATCTCCACGTTGTTCAGCCGCTTTGCTTTTTGCAGACGGTAAGGTAGACGGTCCACGGCGATCACCCGCTTTGCGCCTTTCATCCAGGCGAATTTCTGGGTCATCAGGCCAATCGGCCCGCAGCCCAGCACCGTTACGGTATCGCCCGGTTTTACGCCGGCATTCTCCACGCTCCAATAGGCGGTAGGGAGAACGTCGGACAAGAACAGAAGCGCCTCATCCTCCAGCTCGCACGACTCCGGTATGACAAACGGCATAAAGTTCCCGTAGGGCACGCGCAAATATTCAGCTTGTCCGCCGGGGTAGCTTCCGTAGCGTTCGGTGTAACCCAAGTACCCTCCGGCATGGACATCCGGGTTGCCATTGGAATTGTCGCATTGACTCTCCATATCATGATTGCAATAGTAGCAGTGACCGCAAGAAACATTGAACGGAAGAACGACGCGGTCGCCTTTTTTCACGCGGGTTACGTTGGCACCGACCTCTTCTACGATCCCCATGGGCTCGTGGCCGATCACGAAATCTTTAGCCGCGGGCATAGCCCCTAGGTATATATGAAGATCGGAACCGCAAATGGCTGTAGAAGTGATGCGGACGATAATATCATCCTGGGTCCGAATGGATGGATCCTCTACGTGTTTGACCTGAATGTCTTTGGCGCCTTGAAATGTGACTGCTCTCATACGTTCCCTCCTTATGCTTTGTAGAGAAGTTATCTTCTTAAATACCCGATTTCCACTTGTATTAACATCCCCACCGCTATTCATGCATATGCGCTGATACGCGCAAAAACATAGTTTCTTCGCCCAATTTCACTTCTATGGCTTCGGCAACATGGCGCGAGGCAGTAAGTGCGAATCGGTTGTCCGAACCGATGACAAACATGCTTATTTAAGTATATCGGCGCCCTGCACCCTGTTCGCACGGTACGTGGTCCGAGACATGTAACGGCTGTCCACCATATTGTATACTTCGGGCTTTAGCGGACACAGGATACGTTATTTGCTCTGATAAGAGCTAAACTTTGATACTTGCGGACATGAGGTCCGTTATTTGCATAAAAAGTCCGTTTTTTGGCGGCGAAAGGGTTAAATAACGGAACTGGTGTCCGTTGCACTTAGAGAATGGCCTGATTTGTGGTAAATAACGGATCTGTAGTCCGATGGGTATGGGGATAACGGCGCTTGTTTGGCGTGGGAACCGCATGTGATGGGAAGAAGCTACCTGTTTAGAATGGAAACCACAAGCGTGTTGAAGAAACTGCCTGTTAGGTGTGGAAACCACATGTTGTGGTGAAGAGCTGCCTGCTGGTAGGGAAACCACCGCATACATAGGACCGGCAACCATTTAATATGGCACCGTCTGATTGGGGATCTGCAGGTGTTTAGTCGTGTAAACACGTCCTGGCCGCTTTCCGTCGGTAAATCGATGCTCCCACGCCAATAACCGGCTTATGAATGTCAAGTGGCTCCCACGCCAATAACCGGATTATGAATCGCAAGTGGCTCTCATAAAAGCAAAAGAACGCGTATTGGAAAGGATACAATTATCCCGCCATACGCGTTCATATTTAGGATGTTACTATGTTACTTTCGGACTGTCGGCGTCACCGTTACACCAGCTTTAAATATTCTACGATCGTCAGCAAGCCTTTATCGAAATTCTCCAAATTAAAATGCTCGTTCGGCGCATGCAGATTCTCGTCCGGCAAGCCGAAGCCCATCATGACGGCAGGGGCGTTCAGCGTGCTGGACAGCTTCTCCACGATCGGAATCGATCCTCCGTCTTTCGTGAACAGTGCACGTGAGCCATACACGTTCTCGAAGGCATCTGCAGCTTTTTGCAGCATCGGATGGGACGGATCGATATTGAAGGCGAATGCCTTTTCCTTCGGCTGGAAGGTGATCTTGGCGCCAACCGGGGTGTGGGCATGCAGATGCTTCTCGATCGCGTCAAGAACAGCCTGCGGATCCTGATCGGCGACCAAGCGGCAGGTAATCTTGGCATGGGCCTCCTTCGGAATGACCGTTTTGCTGCCTTCTCCCTGGAACCCGCCGTATACGCCGTTCAGCTCAAGGGTCGGACGAGCTCCCACGCGTTCAACGAAGGAGAAGCCTTCTTCGCCGTACAAGGAATCGAGGCCGAGGTCCCGCTTCAGCTTATCCTCGTCGAATTGCTGCTTGGCAAATTCCTCGCGCATTTCGGGCGACAGTTCAAGTACGCCGTCATAAAAGCCTTCAACCGCAACGCGGCCCTGCTCGTCATGGAGCGAGGAGAGCAAGGACACCATTGCGTGCAGGGCGTTCGGCACGCCGCCGCCGTATGTACCGGAATGAAGATCGGTATTGGCTGTTTCCAGGGACAATTCCAGGGAGCACAACCCGCGAAGGCCCGTGGAAATGGCCGGTTTGCCAGGCGCGAGCAGGGATGTATCGGAGATCACGATGGCATCTGCCGCCAGCTTGTCCTTGTTGTTGTCAAGATAGAGCGGCAGGTTGGGGCTGGAAACCTCCTCTTCGCCTTCAATGCAGAATTTGATGTTGACCGGAAGCTCCTTTTCTTGCTTCAAAATGGCTTCGACGGCTTTGACATGCAGGAAGAGCTGGCCTTTGTCGTCCGTTGCTCCGCGCGCGTACAATTTGCCGTTGCGGACAGCCGGCTCGAACGGCGGCGTTTCCCACAGATGAAGCGGATCAACGGGCTGAACGTCATAGTGGCCGTAGACGAGCACGGTCGGCTTGCCTTCGGCATGCAGGTAGTCTGCCGTAATAATCGGGTGCCCGGCCGTCTGGTGAACCTCCACATGCTCAAGTCCCGCTTCGGTCAGCTTGCCTGCGAGCCACTCGGCAGCTTTGGCGACATCGCCTTTGTGCTCGGACAAGGCCGAAATGCTCGGAATGGACAACCATTCCTTCAATTCATTCAGATGGGTTTCGCGGTGTTCAGCGAAATACGCTTTATAATCAACGCTCATGAATATGGATCCTCCTTCGATTTACATTGGCATTCGAAAAGATGCCGTATCTTACTATTCTAACCGTTTTTCGGAGAATACGAAATACAGCCGGATCAAATCGGAAACCTGTCTTGAATCTAATCGGGCAGCTGTCATGCAAAATTGTCCAAAAGGTTCTCCAGAACATGCGCAGTGCCGGACTGATCAGCTTTTGCGGTGTCGAACCGCATAAATCCGGCGTTCAGGCACCCAGGACGGAATAGGTCGTGTATGCAGCTTCCCCTCTGCAACACTCCTCTTGTATCGCGGCTTCCGCAATCATGCCGTACCCCAGCCGGATTCTGAGAATAACGGGAGCATTCGGTCTTCCTAAATCATATATTTCCATATTAAAAAGAAATACGCAGCATTATGACGAATCATGATGCTGCGTATTTCAATGGATGACCCTCCATCACCGAAGGGCTAATCAGAATTTATCCCAGCCGTTTCCAATTAGCTGGCGTTGCAGGAATGGCAACTGCTGCTGTTGTTGAATGAACTGCTGACGCTGTTGTTCATGTAATTGCTGTTGCGAACGGAACTGCTCTTGTGCTTGAGTTGGGGTTCGCTGCGGTTCAGCAGCATACGTTCCATGCTGCGTTTGATCCTGCGCATTGAAATGCTGCTGGAACAACTGCTGCTGTTGCTGGAATTGCTGTTGCTGCTGCTGAAGAAGCTCATAATCTCGATGGCCAAGCGCTCCTTGATGATAATAGTGCTGATTAAGATGAGACGCGTGAGGCTGATGTTTCATATGCCCTTGCACTTGCCCTTGCACTTGGCCTTGCTGCGGACAGTTTTTTGGCGGCCCGATAACAACCGTGTCGGTAATCGGTGCCAAGGTCTCTTTGACTTTGGCTTCATCCAGGCAGTAGGTGTGAGCAAACACGCTGGCCGGCGTCAATCTCAAGAGATCCGAACCTCCAATGAATTCAGGCACCGGCGCGTCAAAGACCGCGATCAGATGCGTATTGTCGACCGTCGCCATTTCATAATGCCACCAGCCTTGGGGCACGAGCGCAACTTGACCGGGCGTTACCGTGAAGTTCAGCAGTTCTTTCGTAAACGGATTGACAAGGGAGACGATGGCCGAGCCGGAAACGACATATACCAGCTCCGATGCATTTTGATGGATATGCGGCTCCACTACGTTTCCGGTACTGAGATATATATCCAGCAGGGAAGCGTTGCCGAGCGTGTTCAATTCTTTTACGGAGAGAGAATTAATGTAATTTTGACTATCTTTTTTGAAAAACGGGTTATTGCTCATATCGTAAGTATACCGAACGGACGGTGAGGTGAAATCCATATAAGAGACTGCCACTGTGACTCCTGCCCTTCATCATGTAGTAGGCGTTGACCCATAACACACGTTATGCCCATGGGCAAACATCCGTGAGCCCATTTTTAACAATCAGCAGGATGCAAGCCGCCCGTTGACAGGGCGGCTTGCGCTAAACACTCATAGGGTGGAGCAGGCGAGGTCAGGCCGATTTCGGGATGGAAACCGGCGACTTCCGTCCGGCCGAGAAGCTGACGAGTCCTGCCACCAAGCCAAGCGCGAGCACGACTCCCCCGAGCCATGGATGGTATTGAAGCGTGGATGACGTATTGACCATGAAGCCTCCTGCACCTGCTCCTGCGGCTAACCCCAGATGGACAATGGAGGTGTTTAAACTGAGAACCAGATTGGAAGAACCCGGTGCCCGCTGGATAAAATAGCTCTGGACCGCCGGGCCCGCCGCAAACATGGACATCACCATGACTCCCATCAGCGAAAGTCCAATGACCGATTGACCGGCGAGCAGCGGAAGCAGCGCAAATACCGCAATATGAACGAGCGTGCTGAGGACAATCACCTTCCCTGCCCCAAAACGGTCGACACCATAACCGCCGAGCCTGGAGCCGATGGCTCCCAATAGGCCAAAGCCGAGCATAATGATGCTGATGCCGGACGGCGCGATGCGAAAAATATCCTGGATAAACGCCGTCACATACGTGAACAGTACCGAATTGCCGGATTCCCGGAAGAACGTAAGCAGCAGGGCGCTGACGATCACGAGACTCCCCAGCACTTTGAATTGCTGGCGGAAGGAAACGGGGGCATCCCCTTGAACATCCGGCAGGAGCCTGATAAGGACAAAAGCGACCAACAGACTGAGCAGAGCCAGCAGCAGAAAAATGGATTGCCAGTTCAGCAGATTCGTGATCCATATGCCGATCGGAACGCCCAGCACCATGGCGCTGCTGAAACCCAGCACGATGGTGCCAATCGCACGGCCTAACGTTTCCGGTGGCACCATTTTGGCTGCGGTACCCATTGCGGCAACGAGATAGACGCCTGAGCTTACGCCAAGAATGACACGGGAAGCCATGAGCATCCATACCTCGGTGCTAAAAAAAGAAACAAGACTGCCGGCAATGAATAGCAGAAGCGAGCCGAGCAGCACCTTTTTTCGATTGATTCGAGCGGTAAGCGAGACCAAAATCGGTGTTCCGATCGCAAAAGCAAGCGAATAGGCGGTAATCAGCTGGCCGGCAAAAGCCAAGGAAATATGAAGATCGTCAGCAATCGCGTACAGAATACCCGAGACGACCAGTTCCGAGGTAGCGGTAAGAAAAACACCGAGCGCCAATAAATATATCGTATATCGATTCATATCCATTATCCTTTCCGTTGGGAGATTGATACCCTCAATCGGATCATGGCTAGCACATGCCGTTTCGGATAGTAAAGCATGAAATCTCTTTGTGTTTGTATTATAAGCAGCACGCATATATGATGTAAGAAGGCAAAGTATTTGGATATTATCCAGTCATTTTGACTAACTTACGATTAGTTAGTGATGGGGTGAGGCAATGGAGCCGGTTAAAGAAGAGTTTCAGGAAAAGCCAGCGTTCAATCATATTTGCTCGGTGCTGCAAATTCTTGGAGCCAAATGGGCGTTCCTTGTCATCGCGCAATTAGCCCAAGGACCGAAACGGTTTAATCAGCTTCACCGGGATGCAGCGATCATCAAGACGCAATCCTTGACGGATGTCCTGCGCCATTTGGAAAGCAGCGGCATTGTGAGACGCGAGGTATTCCCAACCGTTCCGGTCTCCGTGGAGTATTCATTGACCGAGAAGGGGATGGACTTCCTGGCTTCTTTGAAGGAGATGGAGAAGTGGGCCGAAAAATGGGGAGTGGAACAATCCTCCTGACGTTCCCGCTGCCGCCAAAATGGTATGATATCAGAAAACTCATTTCCGACGCGTATACAGCGGAAATGAGTTTTCTTTTTTTTGAAAATTTCGTATTCTTATAGATAACATTTTCGAAAATGGGAATGAAGTGATAGGGAGGTGGTTGCCGTTTGCGAATCCATAAGATTAACCTGCTGACCAAATTGTTGATTTCCTATTTGCTCGTGCTGATGTTTCCCGTGATCGTCATCCTGTGTTATTACTATCCCTATTCGGCGGACGTTGTGAAAGAGAAGGAAATGGACTGGAATGCGCATATTACGGAGCAGTTCATGACATCGATGGATACGTTTACCCGGTATGTATACAATTTGCCGTTCGAGCTGGTGCAGAATCGGGAATTCAAGATGTACAAGGCCGAGGAAAGCGACTACCAGCGTGTCCTCATTGCCAATGAGATGAAAAAATACAATGCAACCGATGCATTTATTTACAACACCTTGCTGTATGTAAAGAACATCGGTTATTTGTTTTCCAAAACTGGAAGCGCATACAGTTTGGACGACCTGTCCATTCCGGGCGTCGGTTACTACTATGAAAACTGGGCCGGCGAAGATATGATCCAGACTTTGAATGATCTCGAGTCTCCCATCGTCAGGCCGGTTGAGAACGTGATTGTGCCCGGCAATAACCGGGTTCGAATGCTGACCTTCGTGCAACCGCTGCCGGTAGGAGGCACGAATTCCCCCGGAGCCGTCATGATCATGGTAAGGGAAGATACGATCGTCCGGATGATGAAGTCCGTCTCGGAAACCTATAGCGGCGATTTTTTTGTGTTTGACGGCCTGGGAAGGCGATTGGTATCTTCCCATGATACGTCATACCAATCCTCCGATGACTTCAGGAAGCTTGTGCAGGGCATAGGGGATGAGACATCTTCCTCTTCGGGCATTTATGCGATCAGCGGATCGGATTATCTGGTATCGTCCTCGGTTTCGGACAAGAATGGATGGAAATACGTGAGCCTGCTGCCGGTATCCTCATCCCTTCAGGGCATTCGGACAATTCAGTTGAATACGGCCATCCTGGTCGGCCTGATCCTGCTGCTTGAAGTGTTTATCATCTATATATCGATCCGGAACAACTATCAGCCGATTCGCCGTCTGGTTGATCTTGCCGTTCAAGTCTTCGAACCGCGGGACCGGAAGCCCATGAACGAGATCGATACGATCAAATATACGCTGGAGGAGCTTTCGCTGGCCAACAGCAAGCTTGACGAGCATGTGAAGGGATCGTTGCCGATTATGCGGGATAACCTGCTGTTTGAACTGGTGAGCGGGCATCTTGCAGGCTGGGATGATTTCGAACGGGAAGCAAGAAAGGTCGGCCTCCGGTTTCAGTATGATTACTTCTCGGTTGCCGTACTATGCTGCGAAGCGGATGGAGCAGAGATGGAGAAGATACTGGATTACTGCCGGTGCTATGAAGGACGGCTGCCGGAGGGTATCCAAGGTTATTTCTTTAAAAGCATCTATCCGCAGGAATTGATTCTGGTGTGCTCCCATGCGGAGAATGTCCCGCTCACATCCTGCCTGGAACGGATGCAGGATGAAATATTGGAGCACACGGGCCGGCGAACGGTGATCGGCATCGGCAAGCCTGGCGAAGCCCCGTCTCCGCAGGACCTCCATCTCTCTTATCTGCAGGCACTCCGGACGGCGGAGTTTCTGCGCATCCGAAAGACCGACGCCGTGCTGGTTTTTGATAACATTGGGATTCCCCAGACCGGAGCCGTCTCCTATTATGCCGAAATCCTGCAATCCCTCGAGCTTGCGATCCTCAAGAATGATGCAGCCATGCTGGCCTCTCTAGCAGAGAGAATGATCGGTTACCTAAGCAATGACAGCCTGCCGCCACATATGATTCAGAGCGTGTATCTCAATACCGTTACCGTCATCTTCAACGGCCTCCAGCGGTTCCGTCATGACGATCAGAGCCTGCTGCGACTTACGGATGCGGCTTTTAACCATCGTTATACACTGGAACAGATGATCGGGATCATAAGGGAAAGCTATGCCAAGCTGTGCGATATGATCAAGGAAACCCTCCCCGTTTCCCGGGCGGCAACCCAGGATGAGATCCTGTCCCTGATTGCGGAGAAAGGGATGGATCCGAACTGTTCGCTGCAGATGATGGCCGATTATTTTGATATGTCGGTCTCCAACTTCAGCCATCACTTCAAAAAAACGATGGGGCAAAATTTCAAAGAGCATATCGATCAGCTTCGAATTCAGAAATCCATTCAGCTTCTGCGGGACAGCGAGGAGACGCTCGAAGCCATCTCCCAACAGGTCGGGTACACCAATACCTCGAGTTTTATCCGATCCTTCAAAAAAATGGTGGGCACGACGCCGGGGCAATATCGAAATACGCATAAAGCTTAAAACGAAAGACCGCTGATGCCGATGACAAGGCCGATTACAGCGGTCTTTTATAAACCTGCTTGCTTAGAAGCTATTCCTAGGCAGTTGTTTTACAGGCTAAGATGTTTCAATTTTTGAACATATACAAAATTTGAATTCCATGCGCCGGCTTGTAATGGATGCGTTTACATTTATGGGATGATAGGCGCCTTCAAAAAATGAGGATGCCTGAAAAACTGTCCGTTTACGGTGCTCGCCGCCTTCATTTAGAGTGAAAACTGTCCCAAGGCAAGGCCGACTCAAGGCCGTATACCCCCATGGACCAGACCAACAAACGAAACCAGGAGGTAATGGAATGAAGAAAAGGGTAAACGTTTTCATCTCGCTTGTCGCCATGACGGCCATGTTGTTAACAGGCTGCAGCGGGGCCGGAGGCGGCCAGAACGACTCGGCGGAGACTTCCGGAGACCAAACCGGCAGCAAAGTAAAGCTTACCGCTATCATTACCAAGCACCCGCTCACGAAGCCGCTGGCCGAAATGGAGTGGCTGCAAAAGGTTGAGGAGACGGCGGGCGTGGACATCGAATGGCAGGAGATTACCGCGGATTGGGGACAGAAGAAAGGGACGATGCTGGCCAGCGGCGATATTCCGGATCTGTTCATCGGGCCGAACGTCATTACGGATGCAGACTTTGCGCAATTCCAGGGCTTGTTCCAGGATCTATCCGGCATGCTGGAGCAGGCGCCCAACGTACAGAACATGTTTAATGAAAAACCGGATACGAAAATAATCGCCACGCAGTCGGACGGCAAAATCTACGGTCTCCCGAAATATCAGCGGTTCTGGCCCGCTACCGCCAGCAGGCAGTTCATTAACCAGCAGTGGCTGGATCACCTCGGTCTGAGCATGCCGACCACATGGGATGAGCTGTATGAAGTCCTGGTGGCTTTCAAAGAGAAGGATGCCAACGGCAACGGCGATCCGAATGACGAGATTCCGATGGATTGGCCGGGAGGCATCGGCGGATATTTTAACCCCGCGGTGCTCCTGGGCAGCATGGGCATTACGCTGACGGACGGCAGCGGACAAGGTTATTTCGTGGAAGACGGTCAGGTGAAGAACTTCCTGACGGATGAACGGTACAAAACGATGGTCGCGTTTCTGAATAAATTGTACAAGGCGGGTCTGATCAACCCGGAAGTGTTCACGCATGATTATACGAAATTTCAATCCATCGCGCGTGGGGAAGGGGATACGGCCAAGGTCGGCTTTACTTGGGGATGGGTGGCGTCCGACCGCTTCGGCGAGCAGCTGGCACCGCAGTATGCTTCCATGCCGCCGATGAAGGTGTCGGCAGATTATGCAGGGAAGCTGTCCTGGAGCTACGATCATTACTCCCTGAATTATGGCACCAACCATATCGTCATGTCCGCCAAGACCAAGAACAAAGAAGCGGCCATGAAATTCATCAACGAGCTTTATGCGCCCGAGGTGGGCATGCAGGTGCTGTTCGGATCCCTCGGACCGAACATTAAAGATAACGGAGACGGTACATATGCCGTTCTGCCTCCGGCCGATGCCAAGATGGATCCGGGCACGTGGAAATGGACCTCGACAATGGCGGACAACGGCGCATTTTATATTCCCGATACCTTAAAGCTGACGCTTGGCACCGATATGCAGGAGGTGCTGGGTCAATCGGAGCCGCTGGAGGCGGCCTTGGACGTGGATCCCGATAAAGACGTGTTCCCCGGCTTGTTCATCAAGTATTCCACCATGGACAATAACGCCATGAGCCTGAACAATACGAACGTAATGAATCTGGCGGAATCCAGCTTTGCCAAATGGGTCACCAAGGGCGGCGTGGAAGCCGAATGGGACGCGTATATCAAGGAAAGCGAGAAGGCAGGCCTGAAGCAGAATCTTGAGATTATGCAAAAATATTACGACGATTACATGAATCAAAACTAGGAGGGAGGATATGGGGCCTCGCAAAAGATTGGACACCTTCAGACGTGATTACCAGCTGTGGATTATGATTTTTCCGGCGATTGCCGTCATTCTGTTGTTTAACTACGTGCCGATGTACGGCATCCAGCTTGCGTTTAGGGATTACGATTTCAGCCAAGGCTTGACCGGCGGAGAGTGGCGCGGGCTCGCCTACTTTCAGCAATTCATCGACAGTTACCTGTTCACCGATTTGATGCGAAACACGTTTCTGATCAGTCTGGCCACGATCGTGCTCGGCTTTCCGGCCCCGATCATCTTAGCGCTCATTCTAAACCAGATTCGCCGAAAAAGAATGAAGCAGGTGATGCAGACCACCGTATACCTGCCCCATTTCATATCCATCATCGTGCTGGTCGGGATGCTGAACGTGCTGCTGTCCTCCGAAACCGGCGTTGTCGGTCACTTTATGAAGTCGGTGGGGCTGGGGCATATCAATTTGTTAGCCTCCACCTCGACCTTTATTCCGGTGTACGTGCTCTCCGACATATGGCAGCACTGCGGCTGGAACAGCATTATCTATCTTGCGGCCTTGTCCACCGTGGATCCCCAGCTGTATGATGCAGCCAAGATCGATGGGGCCAGCCGCTGGCAGACGATCCGGTACGTCGACATTCCCGCACTCGTTCCAACCATCATCATCCTGTTCATTCTCAGCATGGGGAATATCCTCGGGACCGGCTTCGAGAAAATATTCCTGATGCAGAATTCGCTGAACCTTCCCGTCTCGGAGGTCATAGCCACCTATGTTTACAAAATCGGGATCATCTCCAACCAGTTCAGCTTGGCTTCGGCCATCGGTTTGTTTAACACGCTCATCAATTTCGTATTTCTGTATGCGATGAACACGATATCGAAGAGAATGTCGGAAACGAGCTTATTCTAATGATTGGGGAAGGAGAAACGGTTGTGGAACATGAAACTGCCAGAATGCGCATCAACGGCAAGGAGCTGGGATTTAAGATCATCTTGGGTTTTCTGTGCGTTTTGATTTTTCTGCTGATTGCGTATCCGCTGTATTTTATCATCATTGCTTCGTTCAGCGACTCAACGCTCGTCTCTACGGGGAAGGTCATGTTTATCCCCAAAAATGTTAGTTTTTTCGGTTACCAGGAAATTTTCAAGGATATGCGGATTTGGACCGGCTACCGAAATACGTTGTTTTACACGGTGTTCGGCACCCTGGTGAACATGCTGTTCACGCTTCCGGCAGCTTATGTGCTGTCCAGAAAGGAATTTCGCGCCAGACGCATCATTATGTTTATTTTTGTGATCACGATGTTCTTCAACGGCGGGCTGATTCCGACCTATTTATTGATGAAGGGTCTTGGCTTGACCAACACGATCTGGGTGTTTATTCTCCCGTTCTCCGTGAATGTGTTTTATTTGATCATTGCGAGGACGTTCTTTGAAAACTCGCTGCCGCAGGAGCTGCACGAAGCCGCCGTCATGGACGGCTGCTCTCACTTTACCTTCTTCTTCAAAGTGGCTTTGCCGCTGTCCAAAGCGCTGGTCTCCGTCATCGGGCTCTATTATTTGGTGGGGCATTGGAACGATTTCTTTACGGCGCTGATCTATATCCGGGATACGAAGCTCCAGCCGCTGCAGATCGTTCTGCGGGATATCCTGCTGTCGAACCAGGTATTCTCGAGCGGTGCGGGAACGGGCGGGGATGCCGGAGGGTACGCGCAGCGATATGCCGACCAGATCAAGTACGGCGTCATTATCGTCTCGACGCTTCCGATTCTGCTCATTTATCCGTTTATGCAAAAATATTTCGAGAAAGGCGTCATGATCGGCTCCATTAAAGGGTGACGCGCGGCGATTTTCCGCGATCGTACCCTAAACGTATGAAAACGGAAGGGCAGATCCAAGTGAACAGAACGCAAATAAACAACCCGTATGCCGGAGCAGCATACGGGTTGTTTTCTCTGACAAGGCCCCAAGGAAGAATGCAGGCAAGCTCCAAAAAGCGCAGCTCCATCTTGCCAAAATACATACGGTTATATTATGGCCGTTCCCGAATCATCTCCACGAAATTCATGGCGGCAGCGGATAATGCTTCATGCTTGCGGGTGCAGACCGCAATGATATTTTGCAGCTCGATGCCATCGACGTATACCTGGCTGAGCTCGCCGCGCTCCACGTATTCCCGCACCACGAGCGAAGACACGAAGTTGGCTCCATATCCGGCAATGACGGCCGTGATCGCTTCGTGCAGGCCGTTGAATTGCAGCGTGATGCGGGGCGAAGGCGCGCTGTGGGTGCGGCATAAGGCAAATAACCTTTCTCGCGTTGAGCTTCCCTCCTCCCGCATGACAAAGGGCTCTCTCATCATCTCGTCCAGGGAGATATGCTGATTGGCATAACGGTGGTCGGGGGAGACGACAAACCACAGCTCATCCCGGAACAGCTCCTCGGTCTGTATCGTATCCGGCGATTCCTCAGGGAGGCCGCCGTATATCGCAAGATCCACGTCCATGTTCAGCAGTTGCTTAAGCGCATCGCTGGAATTCGTGGTGGTAATGCTCATTTCGACGTCTTCGTACCGCTGCTTGTATTTTGCGAGCCAGGCCGGCAGAAGAAAATGGGAGGGAAGGTAGGTTGCGGCCAGTCGGATATGCCCCCTCGAACCGCTGCGGTAATCCCGGCAGAATTGTTCGATCTGCTGCTCAACCGAGAAGAGCCTTTTGGCAAGGGGGAGCAGCTCGGCGCCAGCCTGCGTCAATCCGATGCCTCTGCCCTGCGGCTTGAACAGGGTAAGGGAAAGCTCCTTCTCGAATTTCTTAACCTGTGCCGTTATGGCCGGCTGGCTTATATTTAATAATTCGGCAGCCCGGGTGACGCTGCCGGTTGTGGCAATGACGTGAAACAGCCGTAAGGCATGTAAATTCATATGGAGCCGCACTCCTGTCTTATTTATATATTATATTTATATAAATTATTTAATTATATATTATTTTTATAATAATAAATCACATACAATGAATGTGTAAAATCCAATTTGAAGTTTAAGGGAGGAAACAGGCATGAAAGCGAATGCGAATGATGCTGCGACTTGGGGCAAAGTGGACGATTATGTGACGGAACATTTGATTCCTTATGACAAGGTGCTGGAGAAGGTGTTGGCCGCAAACCGGGAGGCAGGCTTGCCTGAGATCGATGTATCTCCCGCTCAGGGCAAGCTGCTGAACGTGATCGTTCAGATCAAGGGAGCGAAACGAATCTTGGAGATTGGTACGCTTGGCGGTTACAGCACGATCTGGATGGCTAGGGCGATCGGGACAGAAGGGCGGCTGATTTCATTGGAGCTCGATCCGCATCATGCGAAGGTTGCCAAATCCAACGTAGAGTTGGCTGGACTGGAGGATAGGGTCAGCATCCGCGTAGGCGATGCATTGGCGCAGTTGGAGCAACTGGCTAAGGAAAAGGCGGAGCCGTTCGATCTGATCTTCATCGATGCCGATAAACCGAACAATCCGAATTATTTGAAGTGGGCGCTGCAGTTCTCCAAGGCCGGCACCGTCATCATTAGCGATAATGTCATCCGGAACGGAGAAGTCATCGATTATCACAGCACAGACCCTCGGGTGCATGGCATCCGAAAATTCATGGATATGCTGTCGGCAGACTCCTCGATTGCCGGCACGGCCATTCAAACGGTTGGAAGCAAGGGATATGACGGGTTCTATATCGGAATTGTGCAGTAGAGGACATAACGGCCCGTACCATACTCTGAATGCGATAGCCCTGCCCTTACGGAAGAATGGTATGAAGATTCCGATGTTTGGGAGGGAACGACAAAAGGGCTGCATCCCCCGTATGCCTAACGAGGGTGCAGCCCTTTTTATCGTATTCAACATGTTAATTACATCTTCAGGTCATGACCCGTTCTGGAAGCGTCGCCCTGTTCCTTAGGGCTGAACGGCCACCAGTTGGCCCGGCCGAAGATGCGAACCATCACCGGCACGAAGAATGGCAGGAACAGGAGAGCATAAAGCACAAGTCCAACCAAGACGACCGTGGCGATCTGCATCATGGACAATACGCCGGATGGATACATGGCCGCAAAGGTACCGCCAAGAATGACCACCGCGGACAGAATGACCGTGCCCATGTTGCGCATGGCATGGAGAATGGCATCCTGAACGTTCCAGGCTTTGTTCTCGTTGAAGCGTGCCATCAGGAAAATGCTGTAATCCACCCCTAGCGCAATCAGCATCACAAAGCTGAAGAACGGCGTGGCCCAAGTAATGCCGGAATATCCGAAGCCGTGGACGAAGATCATCTCCGTAACGCCGACGGCGGTAAAGTACGTGATGACAAGCGAAATAATCAGGTAGATCGGCATCACGATGGATCGCAGCAGCACGACCAGGATAATGAAGATTCCGCTCAGCATGAGAATCACGGTACGCGTGTAATCTTCATTCGAGATGCTCTGCAAATCGTTGTTGGTGCTGGTAATGCCGCTGATGGCAACCTCGGCGTTCTCCAGCTTCGTGTCTTTTACTGCACGGTCGACGGCTGCCTGAATCTGTTCGACGCTGCCCAGCGCTTCTTCACTGTACGGATTGGTTGACAGCACCACATCCAGCGTCATCACTTTGCGGTCATCGGACAAGTAGGTATCGAATACCGTCTGGAATTCTTCGTTCTCCAGGGCTTCCTGCGGGATGAAGAATCCGCTGAGGTCCTCATCCTGAACGTCCTGAATTTGCTGCAGGTAATCCTGAGCGGAATGCAGTCCGTCCGAAATTTGTTTCAGCCCGTCGGCGCTGGAATTCAGTCCTTCCGTCAGCTCTCCGATCTGTCCGGTAAGATCGCCGAACCCGTCGGCAAGCTGCTTCTGGCCGCCTTGCAGCTGGTCCAGTCCGCCCGTAATGGAAGGGATCTGGCTTACGATTTGGCCCTGCCCGTTAGCGGCTTGCGAGAGGCCGGATTGAAGCTCTGCGATCCCGGACACAAGCTGCTGAAGACCGTCGGCAAGCGCCGTTTGACCTGCGGCTGCCTTGGCGTAGCCGGCGTTGGCTTCCGATAAGCCTGCCGATGCGCCCTTAAGCTGCTCGGAGATCTGTCCCAATCCCGCGGCCAATTCGGCCGTGCCTGCTGCCGTTTGGGTAACGGTGCCTTTAATCGTTTGATAATCGGTATCCTGAACGAGTTCCGGATGGCTGCTCTCCAATCCCGTGAAGGAGCCTTCAAGTCCTTTCAGAGCAGCGGCAACGCCGCCCAACTGTTCCTGGATTCCGGCAACGCCGCCGTTTAGGGCCGCTAATCCGGTGTCGAGCTGCTTGTAGCCTTGAAGCAGCTGGTCGTGGGCAGCAGCCAACTCTTTCGCGCTTTGCGCTGCCTTGGCGAGTCCGGCTTTGAGCTCGCCGGCACCGGCGCTTCCGCTTTGTATCCCTTTTTGAATGGCGCTGAGACCCTGACCCAGCTCGGTGATGCCGTCCTTCAGGTCGGCCGTTCCCTTCGTCAGCTCTTGCGCTCCCGCAGCAGCCTCATTCAGCTTCGGCGCATTCTCGCTGAGCTGCTTGCCTGCTTCGGAAAGTCCGTTCTGAATTTGGGTCAGCCCGTCTTTGGACTCCCCGAGTCCTTCGTTTAACGTTTTGACTTGAGTTGGAATGAGGAAATCGTTGATTTGCTCGCCGGTTGGACGCGAAAGTCCGCGAACGCTCGAAACGCCTTCAACCTTTTCCACTTCCCGGCTGATTTTTTCCGCGAGTCCCATGTACTCCGCCGTATCCATCCGGTCATCGTTCTTGATCACGATGGTGGAAGGCAGCGACTGCCCGGGACCGAAGCTGTCCGAAATGATATTAAAGCCCTTGACCGAATCATAACTCGGACCGATTTCCTCCAGGCTGTTAAACGACAGCTTGCCGCTGTACGTAGCGAGGAAGGGCCCGACGATGACGGCCACGACGAGCATGGCGGCCCAAGGACGCTTGAGGGAGAAGGAACCGGCCGCTCCCCATAGTTTATTTTCGCTGTGTTCCAGCTTGCCGCGTGACGGCCAGAAGAGTTTCTTCCCGAGGACCGCCATGAAGAACGGCACGACCGTGACTAACGCAAGAAGCATAACCGCGATGCCGATGGCAACCGCAACCGCGGATTTATACAGAATGAACTTGGATAAACCGATGGCTGCAAAGCCGACGAATACGGCAAGCCCGGAATAAAGCACGGTGCCGCCGGCTTTCCGATAAGTTTCGATAATGGCCGATTGGGTATCTTCGGACGTGGTGAGTTCTTCCTTAAACCGGCTGATCAGCAGGATGCAGTAGTCGGTTCCGATCCCGAACATGACGGCCACCATAAAGATCTGGGTGAAAGTGGATATCGGGAAGTTGAACTGGTCCACGAGAAATGATACGACCGACTGGGACACGAGATAACTAAGCCCCACGGTCAACAGCGGCACGAACGGTGCCACGAAGGAACGGAAAACAACGAACAGGATCAACAGAATAAAGATGACCGTAATATATTCCGTTTTCTTCAGGCCTTCCTCGGAGCTGACGATGGTATCTTCGTTGATGAGACCTTCGCTGGTCAGATAATGATCGGCTTGAACGCCTTCGAGCACCTGATCGACCTTCCCGGGCAGCTCTTTCACGGCTTCTTCGCCCCCGCTGACCTGAAGCGCGACCATGATGGTCTTGCCGTCTTTGGCGATGAGCGTGTCTTCCAGCTCCGTCTGCGTGAACGGTTCATTAATGGAATCGATGTGAAGGCTGTCTTTATTGTCGTTTAAAGCTTGAACGCCCAGCCGGATGCTTTCCTTATCCGCTTCGCTTAACCCGTCGGGTTTGTTGAAGACAAGCGCAACCTGGTTCAGAGTTTCCCCGCCCTCGCCCCCGGAGGCTTCCTTCAGGATTTCAGCCGCGCGCGAAGAGGTGTATCCATCCGGCACGGATAGCTGGCCCTTCTCCCGCACCAGGTCCGCCATGGAAGGCGCGAACATAAACAGCGCGACGGCGGCCACCAGCCACAGCACGATGATGGCCCATCTTGCTTTCAGTATAGCTTTCAATTCTTTCTCCCCCCTGATTCAAACATCAATTGCCCCAGTTTCTCGAACATCGAGATAAACATTTCGATATCTTTTTCTTCAAAATGCTGCAGGTAAGGGGAGACGATCTCCCTTATCTGCTCCTGGGCCGATTCAAAAATCGTATGTCCGTACTCCGTTAAAGTCAGATACACCAGCCTGCGATCCGCTTCGTCTCGGGTTCTGTCGATAATGCCGGCATCCACGAGGCGGTTGACGATGGCCGTGACCGAGCTTTTGCCGACCGCGAGCGCTTCCGCCAGATAGGATG
Organism: Paenibacillus sp. Y412MC10; assembly: GCF_000024685.1. NCBI lineage: Bacteria > Bacillati > Bacillota > Bacilli > Caryophanales > Paenibacillaceae > Paenibacillus > Paenibacillus sp. Y412MC10. Next base: position 5,308,550 of record NC_013406.1, on the reverse strand, counting down.
AGGTACAGCGATCCATGCCGTTGATCAAGCGTACCACCTGAAACTGGTCGCTGGTGAGGTCTTCGCCGAGCTGCTCTCGGATCTGGGCATTGATCCGCCGCGATACCAGCAGGTAGACATCGACATAGCGGTCGATCCACTGCCTTGCTTTGTCGTTCAATGATAGTTCTCCTCTCAAATAGTTCACGTATGAAATAGTTTCATTAATGAACTATATGGCAGAAGGAAGGAAAAGTCAATCTCAGCATGAGAGCACATGCAGACCGCCTCGGAATCAAGCCCTTTGGCAGGCCTGCAAGCTCTTTTGGTAAAACGGGCTATGTCTGAGACAAAGAAGGGGAGTGGAGCGTTATCGCGGATAATACGAAAATCCCGGATATTTTACGACGGGCCACTTCTCCTTGCGCAAAGCGTCGGTGACTTCGTTTCCGACGTTCAGGTTATCCCGGACCAGATCCCGAGGGGTCAAGGCCATCCATTGATTCAAGGATATATCCTCGAACCGGTCGCTTCTGAACATTTCCAGAAACCATAAGGATTCCGTCCCCGTGTTCTGTATGTAGTGACCGAAGGCAAAAGGCACGTAACCGACGTCGCCGGCTCTGTAATCGAAGGTCCGAGCCGCTCCATTGCCTGCAAATACGGTCATTCGTCCCTGCCCGGTCAAGTAATACTGCCATTCGTCCTGATTCGGATGCCAATGGAGCTCTCTCATGGCGCCAGGTTTGATCTCGACTAACGCGGCAGCAACGGTTTTGGAGATCGGAAAATTGCGGGAATCCACGATCCTTACGCTTCCGCCAGGGGTTATGATCGGTTCTTGCGCCAACAGCCGGTGCTTGAAGCTGAGCGGCACCGTTCCGTAGGGAGACTGCACCTCCTGGCTGGCAAGCGAACCCGGTACCTGGTCTTGAAAAATATAAACCTGCTCCTTAGGGATATGATCAAACGCGTTCTCCGGCACGCCGAAGTTGGCGGACAACACGTCCTTAGGCGTGTGGGCAAACCAGTCGGAGATCGATAAGGTGTTCAGGTCCGAGAAGTGGCCGTCGTCAAAGACCAGCAGAAATTCACAGCCTTCCTCGAGTCCTTGGATCGAGTGGGGGAGGCCGGCCGGAAAATACCAAAGGTCGCCCGGTCCCACATCCGCGATAAAATTCCTGCCGCTTGCATCCATGGCCGTAATCCTGGCGATGCCCCATATCATATAGGCCCATTCCGCCTGCTGATGCCAATGCAGCTCCCGAACTCCGCCGGGCGTCAGGCTCATGTTCACGCCGGCCAGCGTGGTTGCAATCGGCAGGTCCCGTACCGTAATTTCCCGCGACCAGCCGCCATGATTCAGCTGCATATGCGTGTCGGAGAACGACATTTTCAGATTCGGCATCAAGCCCGCATCCGTGACCGGAGGGACAAGCATGTCGGGATTCTCGATATCCCTCATCACATCCCGCGGACCATAGTCCGGCCCGCCAGCACCGTCGCTGCGAATCGGCTGGGGTATACGGCCGGCATTTTCTCGTTTCTGGTTCTGATCCTCCATCATCGGTATCTCCCTCCACATGGTTTTTACGAAACGCATCCGTTTAAACTGCCATCCATTAAGTTTATGAGCCGGCGCTTGGCTAATATGTTGAGGAAGCGAGGTTGCCCAGGGAGAGATTCGCAATGACATATCTCACGTTCAATCGAAAAGAGTGTTGACATTTGAAAGCGCTGCAGGGCACCGTTATCGGAGCCTACGTATTTATGCGGTGCGGCGCGATTCGTTTCCCAAGCGTTAAACCAAACCACACCAGAAACAGAATGAGCGGCATGGAGATCAGGGTTCCCATCGCGAATGCCGTGGCATCCACGATTCCAGTGGACAGCAGGCGGTTGAGCGCATAAATTCCGTAAGGAATTTCAAGGAACGCAGCTGTAATGACGCCAGGGGTGTATGCTTTCAGCGCGATTGAGGCCCCCACATGTTTCACGCCGTCCAGCAGGAACACCGTAACGAACCCCGCGAACAGGGCGTTGAACGGGCTGCCGATATGGAAGATATGCGCCGTTAGAAACGTTACGCAGGTGAGGATGAACCCGATCAGCAGTACGGCAAAGGAGAATTGCAGGGTGATGTTCTTATCCCACGAAATGGAGACGGGCGAAAATTTCGTGATCCAGGGGCTGTTCTTGTTCTTCCTGAGCCACCATTCCATCGTGGCAATTTCTTCTCCGTCGTGAATGAAAAATACAACCGGCAGCAGCCACAACAACATGACGAAATTCCAATCCGGCATGAATGACAGCATAATCCTCATTTCTCCCTTCAAACCATATTAGCGATGCCTAACGAAAAGAAACTGAGTAAACACTCAAATTGTGAAGATAAAAGAAGCCGATGCAGCATGTTCTATACGGCCATCAGCTATTTGTACACATCGTTTTTCACGGAGAGAAGACGTCATGATCCGGTTCTTCGTTCATCCCATGCAGCAGCAGCCGGACGAGCTCGCGAATATAGGATTCGTCCCCGAGCGGGAGCGCTTCCTCTCCGAAACGGAAATGGAGCATGCTATAGACCAGGATGGACGAGGTCATCATCATCATGGCAACCTGAACCGTGTGTTCCGGTTGACGACTCGATCCCGCCGCCTGTTTGAGCATGCTGCTGCTTACAGTCCCAAGACCACCGATCAGCCGCAAAACCTCTTTTGATACCTCGGCATCCTTCATGAGTTCAGGTGACCAGATGAGCATCAGATAATCCATGTTCGTCCTGAGGAACTGGAGATATGCGATGCCGTATTGAAACAGGGCCTCGTCCGCAGGAAGCTTCGACAATTCACCTGCATCCTCTTGAAGCTGCGCAGCAAAGGAAAAATTGTTCACAAGAAAGAGCAGCAGCTTCCGTTTATCTCCAAAGTGGTAGAAGATCAGCCCCTCGGCCACGCCGCTTTCGGCCGCAATCTCTTTGGTTGTCGTTTCATGGAATCCCTGCTGGGAGAACAGCTTCAGAGCGGCGTTCAATATCCGTTCCTTCTTGGCATTTCGACGGGTTGTTGTAGGCATAGTCAGATGTCTTTCTCCTTTGGAATGAAATAGGCAAAACTTCCTTGTGGAGCTTCCGGTTTCCATGGATGCTAAATAGTCATGAGTGATGAATTCAAAATACTGAGTGTTTACTCAAAAGTATAATCACTCCCCAAATATTGTCAACCCTCGAAGTATCACCGCAGGGACTGTTCATTGTGGTCTTGTTCTACCAAGGTGCACGGACAGACAACGTGCCCAAGTGGAATAGCCAGAGAGTGAAACGGCGCTGCAGGGTTTGAAATTTCGATATCATAAAAAACCACGTCGTTTACGACGTGGTTATGTCTCTCTTACCGTGATCCGCATAATATTCGACGAGGTAATCGCGGAAGGAAATCGCGGCCTTGGACAAGTATCTGGATTCCAGCCATGCGATTTGGAATACCCGGCGTGCGAGAGGTTCTTGAATGCTGAGCTTCGTCAGCTTTAATTCCTCGCTGCTTCTGCATTCCCCGATTAAAGCCACGCCAAACCCCGAACGGACCAGATCGGCGATGGTCCCGGGGTCTTCCACCTCGCAGACGACCTTCGGTTGAAAACCGGCTTGTTTGCAAAACTCGTTATTCATCTTCTGATACGGATGGCCCTCTTTATAACCCACAAAGGATTCTCCGGCAGCCTCGCTTAAGCGGATGCGATTGTTTCCGGCTAAGCGGTGGGTGGGAGGGACTGCCAAGAACACTTCTTCCACGTGCAATGGCAAGCTGCGTATATCCGGATGCCGAACGGGCATGGAGGTCAGAAAGAAGTCCACTTCATTATGTTCAATCGTCTGAACCATATCCTCCATCGAGGACTGGATAATATGAAAGTTGACCTTCGGATGTTCGCGCAGAAACAAGCGTAAAGGCTCGCGGAGCTGCTCCATGTTGGACAAGGCCAAATGAATGCGCCCATGCTCCAGCCCCGCAAGATCTTCCACTTCCCGCCTTCCCTCTTCCAGCAGCTGCAGGGCAGCTTTGGCTTTCGCCAAAAATGCTCTGCCGAACGGATTGAGGCGGATTTGCCTGCCTTGGCGTTCAAATAACGGAACCCCGAGATTCTCTTCGAGTCTGGAGATCGTCTTACTGAGCGCCGGCTGAGCAATATGGAGCTCCTCTGCGGCTTTGGTCATATGTTCAAGCCTTGCTACGGTAACAAAATACTTCAGCTGCAACATTTCCATTACGGTTCACCGTCCCTGCTTATATACTCCAGTATATATATACATAGATTATTTTGTATTTTTTATTATCTATCGATGATTATAGAATGGTCTCAGAAACAAGATCAAGGGATGTATGAAAGGATGATCGATATGAAAGCAGCTGCGTTCAGTACGATTGGACCGCCGGAAGTTTTGCGCGTTATGGACTTCGAAGATCCCAAGGCCGGCAACGGCCAGATAAGAGTTAACATCAAGGCTGCAGGCGTGCAGCCGGCCGACTGCGGAATCAGGGGAAGCGGCTGGGCGCCGCCCGGGGTGACATTGCGGATGCCGCAAATCCTCGGCAACGAATTCGCCGGAACGGTTGATCAGGTAGGAGAGGGAGTGATGGAATTTGAAGTTGGGGATGACGTCATTGGCTGGTCACTACTCGCCTGCTACGCTGAATATGTTGTGGTCAGCGCAGACCAAGTTGTACGGAAACCCGATTCGATGCCATGGGAGGAAGCGGGTGCCTTGACCGCATCAGGGCAAACCGCCCATACGGCACTTGGGATGCTAGGGGTTGGCCATAAGGATACGGTTTTGATTCATGCGGCAGCGGGGGGAGTCGGCTCCTTTGCCGTCCAGATCGCTCGAGCCTGGGGAGCGCGGGTCATCGGGACCGCAAGCGAGCGAAATCATGATTATCTTCGTTCACTGGGCGCCGTTCCCGTTGTTTATGGACCAGGCCTTGTAGACCGGGTCAAGGCTTGCGCCCCCGAGGGAGTGACAGCTGCGCTGGATGCCGCCGGCGAAGAAGCGCTGCGGGCCTCGGTGGCGCTTGTCGGCGACCGGAGCCGCATCGGAACGATCGTGGCCTTCGATCTGGTAGAAGAATTGGGGGTGCGCCCGATCCGCAGCCAGCGCTCCAAGGATCGATTAGCGGAATTGGTTCAAATGTATGAACAAGGGAAGCTGAAAATCCATGTGTCGCAGACGTTCTCGCTGAGCGAAGCGGCGGAAGCGCATCGTGCCGTGGAATCCGGTCATGTTCGGGGAAAGGTCGTGCTGCGGATAGACCAGCCATGAGAACCGCGCATGATTTTAGAGAAAAGGGTTGTTCCAAGAGTAGATCTTTTACTGCAGCAACTTCCTTTTCTTTTTTTTAGCTTTGTCCCCGATTTTCTACCGTTACAAAACCATGATTGAAATTTGGGGGCAACAGCGATTGGAAGAATGATCCGTACGTGCAGCGTCATACAAAAGACGGAGGGGGCGTCCCAGACTAAGGTCCAGGAAGAAACTGGTCCGCGGCAGCGTGTGAACTTTTTCCTCCGCGATATAATGGACATATACATAAACAGGAATGGACGTGGAGGATTTGAAGAGAAAACAGAGCATGCTGGCCGTGAAAATTTCGTCGCTGTTGATATTTGCCGTGCTGGTCGGATGCGACGCTGCCCAAAATGCCGATGAAGCGGTAAACCGGGAGCTTGATAAATTAGCGGAAATCGGGAACATAGCCGGCGAATCAGCGATAGCCATCAGCGATCAAGTAAAGCGGGAAGGGAAGGAGTTCGAATGGACGACGGCTCAGGAAGCCGGCGCAGCCGAGGGACTGGTCATCGACCATGCCGTAGGCAATATCGAGCTTATCGCGGCATCCGGTAACGAGATCAACGTGAAAACAACCGTGTGGTTCAACGAAAGTTTTTTCAAGAACGATAACATTCGCACCCAGGTGACGGAGCAGGCCGCTACCTCCTTGACGCTCCAGGACGGCATGCTGGAATTAAGGACGCATCCAAGAGACGACTCCGGCATTAGCCTGTGGGATTGGTCGCAGAAGCAGTTCGGCGATTCCGGATTCATGATTGATTATGTGATCGAGGTACCGGAAGCCCTGCAGAATATCCGTATCAAAAATGATGTCGGGAAGGTAAGGGTGAACGAGTTGAAGGGGGCTTTCGAGCTGCAGCTGGGAGCCGGGGAAGTTCAGCTCAACCAAACGGAAATCACGGGCAGCTCCAGGATCGTATCCGAAGCGGGGAGCATCAAGCTGGATATTGGGCAGATCGACCCGGACGGCTCGCTGACGGCCAACACATCGGCAGGCAGCATCACCGCTGCGTTCGCGCCGTCCATGAAATATACGCTGGATACCGAAACCGAGCTGGGACAGATTACAGGAGCAAGCCGGGGACAGAGCGACGTTAACGGCGGCGGAGCGAAAATATCCCTGACGACCTCGGTCGGTTCCATCAAGGTTAATCCATAAGCGGCACATACACACAAACAAACCCGGATGAGGCTCCGGGTTTGTTTTTTTGTTACAGCAATAACCAATGTGCGAATGGATAGCGGATTACATTAACTTCAATACTTGGCACAATTGATATAAGTAGTGCACGCCGCGTATCTGGTTATGATTGAGGTGATTGAGGTACACCAGCGTGTCCTTGAGCACCCGTCTGGCGTTATGAACCTGATGATGCTCGAGCTCATGCAGGACGTCCTTGATGACTTCAAGCGGGTAATTGGCTGAGCGGAGAATCCGAATGATCATAATCTGCCGGATTTGGGCACCATCGAATTTCCGGTAGCCGTTATCCTGATCCCGCGGCAGGATAAGGACGCCTTCCTTCTCCCAATGGCGGATGGCCGAGGTGGGAACGCCGATCTCGGCCGCAACCTCCCCGATGGTCAGCTCTTTCTTGCGGCCTCGGGCATCGACTGCGTCAAGCTGCTCCGTTTCCAGAATGCGGATGGTCCGCTCCGCAAGGATTTTATCCTGCTGGAGGCGGGCTTGCACCTCGCTTACGATCCAGAGCGCATCATCCAGCTCCCTTTCCAGCAGCTTCTTCATGACTCGCTTCGTCACGTCTACGCCGAAACCGGGAAACATGGCGCGGATGCACTCGAAATAAGCGGCATGCTCCTCGGTATATAACCGGTAGCCGTTCGGCGCACGCTCGGCAGGAGGGACAATTCCCCATTTCTCATAGTGCTTGAGCGCACTTGTGGTAATCCCGAGTTTCTTGGCGATATCAATCGGTCGGATGCCCATGATGTCCCCCCTACTTCATCCGGATCTGCCTGAATCCTTACTTATTGGGGGATTGTATCATGAAGTGCGTTTCCGAGAAAAGACGGATGAAAAAATAACCTGTCACCTTGGGTTTGAATCATGCTCAGAATCATTGCCGTTCCAAAAATGCCCGGATGTATTGAACGATTTCCGGTCCATGGGATTCCAGTGCAAAATGACCGGCACCCTTCAGAAGATGCAGCTCGGCATGAGGCAAATCACGCAGATACGGATGGGCTCCGTTCTCAGGGAAGATGTGGTCGCCTTGCCCCCACACAATCAGGGTTGGCGGCTGAGCATTGCGGAAATATTGCTGCCAAGCCGGATACAAGGGAGGATTCGATCCGTAATCCAGGAACAAATCCAGTTGAATATCCTGGTTGCCGGGACGGTCGAGCAGCGCTTGATCCAAGGTATAAGTGTCCGGGCTGATGAGGGAGGCGTCATCGACTCCATGCGTATACTGCCACTTCGTTGCCTCGATGCTGGTAAGCCAGCGCAGAGCCTCACGTTTATCCGGGTTTGCCGGATCTTCCCAGTAAGCTTTAATGGGATTCCAGAATTCTTCGAGTCCCTCATCGTAGGCGTTCCCGTTCTGAATGATCAGGCCTCGGATCCGCTCGGGATGTCGCGCCGCGATCCGGAACCCGACGGGAGCACCATAGTCCATCAAGTACATATAGAAGGTCTGGATATTTAATTGTGCCAGCAATTCTTCGATGAGCTGACTGAAATGGTCAAAGCTGTAACGGAACTGATCATGGTCTGGCGCGCTGCTGTAACCAAATCCCGGATAATCAGGTGCGATCACATGATACTGATCGGCAAGGGACGGAATCAATTGACGATACATATGGCTGGAAGTCGGGAAACCATGCAGCAGTAATACGACAGGCGAGCCGGGAGCTCCTGCTTCACGGTAAAAAATGTCCAAACCGTTGATTTGAGCCGTATGATACTGGATTTTATGTTCCATTGGATAAACGCCTCCTTGAATACCTGCGATTTTTTTATGAAGCGATTGCTATGTAGATCCTTTTGACTGGTCGTCATTTATTTGTAGAACACTTCCCTCCTTTTTATTAACCATCATAACTCATTTAAGGGTATTATATATCCCGAGTATTAACCTGTAAAGTTTTATTTTGGGTATTAAAAAAGGAATCTTAGACGGTTTATCTAAGATTCCTTCGTTTGTTGTTTCTGACGCTCCAGATAGGCAGCGACCTTCATGCGGTTTCCGCATGTTTTGGGGCTGCACCAGCGCCTTGTGCCGTTTTTGCTATTGTCGTAAAAGCGAAGCACGCACGCCGGATTTTCGCATTTTTTCACCAGCTTCAAGTCATGGGTCGTTAAAAAATCAACGGCAGATGCGGCGATCGGGCTCAGCAGGTCCAGCGGCTTCCGAAAAAGCATCCGGCTTTTGCGGCTGTACGCGCTGTCTTCGGCCACAAGCACGGTACGCATGATTTGCTCCTTCAGCAGCCCGTTGATGAACTGCAGGCTTGCTTCGGTTGAACTCTCGTTCGCACTGCCCGGCTGAATCAGATGAAAGATGTGGTGGCGGAGCAATCTGGCGGACTCCACGATCCGGGCTTCCTCCTCGTTGCCGTTATATACCGCCTTGCGCAGGTTGCGTTCCGCCTCCGACAGCAGGTTCGCCTTCACCATCCAATCCATTAAAGAATCGAAAGTATCCAGCAAATCCAGCGGCTGAGCGTTGACAGCGATCTTGGTATTCACGAAATCCAGCACGGGATGGTTGCCAATAAAATAAAATTCGGGTGCGATTTTTTTCGGCATGGGTACCTCTCCTCTGAACACACGATACGTAGCGTAGATATTTATAGCCTATTATAAAGTCAATTGCGGTGCACAGACAACCAACAGGGCATCAAACATTGTACATAAACCTTAAAGCTCCGTGACGGCTTTCGCCGTTGAAAACAGTGGTGGAGCAACCTTCGCAGGTTTGAAATTTTGTACTTGCATCAATGTTGTAAGATGGGTTTGTAAAATGAAGGAGGTAGGGAAGATGGAAGGAACGATTAAGATTCGCGGTGCCAGGGAGAACAATCTGAAAAATGTTTCGCTTGAGATTCCAAAATACAAACTGGTCGTCATGACAGGTCCGTCCGGCTCGGGCAAGTCTACGCTGGCCATGGATACGCTGCAGCGGGAATGTCAGCGGCAGTACATGGAATCCATGGGCATGGTGTCGGACTCGGTCAGCAAGCCGAAGGTGGATTCGATTGAAGGGCTCTCCCCGTCGATCAGCGTGGGTCAGCACATAACGAACCGGAACCCGAGATCCACCATCGGAACGGTGACGGATATCTACACGCTGCTCCGGATTCTGTTTGCCAAGCTGGGGGAACGAAGCTGTCCTTCCTGCGGCGAGAAGGTGATACCGAGTGTGGACGGAGAAGCCTATCACGGCCCCTCAGACGAGGAAGAGATCAGCGATTCCCACGAGACGGTTCATTGTAGGCGATGCGGGCATGGTCTCGACAAATTGACGATGTCGCATTTTTCCTTTAACAAGCCGGAAGGCGCATGCGAAACGTGCAGCGGACTCGGTCAGACGGTCAGCCTGAACATGGAAGCCGTGTTCCAGCTTGATTTGAGCCTAAGAGACGGCGGGGTGGCAATATGGTACAGCGCTCTCACCGATTATAACATCAGCATTCTGAAAGCAGCAGCCAAGTATTACGGGTTTGTGTTCGATGAGTTTATGCCGCTTCGGGATTATGGCGACGTTCAGCGCGATCTCCTGTACTATGGCGTGGAGAGCGAGCCGTTCAGCCGGCATTTTCCTGACGTGAAGCCGCCGAAGTCCGTAGGACAAGGCAAGTACGAGGGCGTAGTCACCGGAATATGGAGAAGGTACCGGGAGAAGGGGAGCGAGTCCGGGGAAGCGGCCCTGTTTCATGAGCATGTCTGTCCGGATTGCCACGGAACGAAGCTGAAGGAGGACAGCCGCCGCGTCCGGATTGACGGCGTCTCCATTAACGAAGTTAACGCATGGTCGATCGGGGAAGCGCTGAATTGGATGGAGGCGCTGCTGAAGAAGCTGACGGCGGACCAATTAACGATCGTGGAACCGCTCATTTATGATTCTGTCGTGAGACTAAAGCGCATCATGGATGTCGGGCTGGGTTACATGTCCATGGAGAGGCAGGTCGTCACGATGTCGGGCGGGGAAGCTCAGAGGCTTCGGCTCGCATCGATTCTGGGCTCCGGCCTCACGGGCGTGCTGTACATTTTGGACGAACCGACGACGGGTTTGCATCCCAAAGATACCAGGGGGCTTATCCAGGTTCTGAAACAACTGAGGGATCTCGGCAACACGGTGCTTGTCATCGAGCATGACGAAGAAGTGATGCGGGCCGCCGATCATATCATTGATATCGGACCGGCTGCGGGAACGATGGGCGGCACGGTCGTCGGTCAAGGAACGCTGGAGGAATTGATAGGGAATCCCGAGTCCGTGACCGGATCGTATTTCCGGGATCCCACGATGCTGGCGGCTCCGACTCGGCGCAGGACCGGAAACGGCAGCCTGCTGACGATCGAGGATGCACATCTGAGAAATCTGAAACATATTACGACCTCTTTCCCGCTAGGCTGTCTTATATCCGTGACAGGCGTATCGGGATCTGGTAAATCCACGCTTTTATTCGATCTTCTGGCGGAATCCGGAAGCGATCAATCAACTCCAATCGGCTGCAAAGCCATCACGGGCTGGGAATCGGTGGGACAGCTGATCAAGGTTGACCAATCGCCGGTATCCCGAATGCAGCGCTCTAACATTGCTACCTATACGGATGTTTACACTCATATCAGAAACTGGTACGCCAGCTTGCCGGAAGCTAAACAGAATCATTTAACGGCCAAGCACTTCTCCTTTAATACGCAAGGCGGGCGCTGTGAGACATGCCAAGGCCTTGGCGTCGTGTCCGTGCATATGCACTTTCTGCCGGAGCTGGAAGTACGCTGCCCGGACTGCAAGGGCAAGCGCTTCAAGGAAGAGGTTCTCCGCGTGACTTTTAACGGTTACACCATCTCCGATATTTTGGACATGACGATTGGGGAAAGTCTTGCCCTTCTGGAAGTGAAGCCAAAGATCATGGAATTGACCCGGCTGCTCTGCGATGTCGGACTTGGATATTTGAAGTGGGGACAATCGGTGAGCACCCTGTCGGGCGGCGAGGGACAACGGATCAAATTGGCAAAGGAACTGAGTAAAAAAACGAAAAACCACACGCTCTATTTGCTGGACGAACCCTCGACAGGGCTTCACCCTGGAGACGTCAGGCAGCTTCTCGTCCTGTTAAACCGTTTGGTGGATGCGGGGAACACCGTGATGTTGGTTGAGCACAATCTGGACCTGATCTGGAATTCCGATTGGATCATCGATATCGGGCCTGGCGGGGGAGCAGCTGGCGGATCCCTGGTGGCGACAGGAACGCCCGAAGAAGTGGCTGCAGTGGAAGCCTCCTTTACCGGCCGCTTTATCAAAGAAATCTATATGTGACGGGTTGAACGAGAAGGGAGGAAGTTTGAATGGAGCAAACCGTAGATGAGAAAGGCAAGGTAACAAAAACCACGGTTCGATATTTTATCCAGCTGCTGCGTTCTTCGGGCATTCCGAAGCTGATGCTCTTTCTGGCAATCGTATTAAGTTTGGTCGGGGCGGTGACGGGACTTATCGTCCCGCTCATCACCGGCCAGCTCATCGATAATTTCGCCGCAGATGCGTTTAATATTGGCATGGTCGGCTTTCTGGCCGTCCTGTTCCTGCTGGAAGCCGTGGCCAGCGGACTTTCGTATTATATGCTTGCCTATGTCGGGAACCAGACGGTGAACAAAATTCGAAAACGGCTTTGGACGAAGGTGCTGGCCCTGCCGGTTCCGTTCTTCGACAAGCATCGCTCGGCTGAGACGATGAGCCGTGTGACCAACGATACGAATGAAGTAAAGACGCTGATCACGGATCATCTGATCGCTTTTTGCTCGAATCTGCTGACCGTTCTGGGGGCTGTTGCGATCCTGTTTTACCTGGATTGGCGGATGACCCTCATCATCCTGATTGCCGTTCCGGTCGGGTTCGGCATTTTGATGCCCATCGGCGGAAAAATGTACAAAATCTCCATCAGCATGTATGGACAGCTGGCCCAGCTGTCCGCCATGCTGACCCAGGTGATCGGCGAGATCAGGCTGGTGAAAGCCTCCAATGCAGAGCGGAGGGAGGAGAAAAGCGGGTATGAGGATATGGACAGCCTGTACCGTTTCGGCATGAAGGAAGCCAAGATTAACTCGGTTCTGATTCCGTTGATGTCGATGGTCATGGTCGTTCTGCTGGTGGTCATCATCGGATACGGCGGCGTTCGCGTTTCTTCCGGTGCGCTCAGCGCAGGCGAGCTGGTATCGTTTATCCTGCTGCTCTTCCAAATCATGTTTCCTTTCAGCCAGTTCGCCACGTTTTACTCCCAGCTCCAGAAGGTGATGGCGGCAACCGAGAGATTGCGGCTTATCCTTGAATTCGAACCGGAGAGCGATCATCGTGCGGTGCGGTCGGCACCGGAAGGTCATCGGGACGTTGAATTCAAAAAGGTTACGTTTGCTTACCATGAAGGTGAAACCATTCTGTCCGACGTAACCTTTTCCATTCCAGCCAAGAAGGTTACTGCCCTGGTCGGGCCCAGCGGCAGCGGCAAAACCACGGTATTCTCCTTGATTGAGCGGTTCTATGCGCCATCCGGCGGGGAAATTTGCTTCGGTTCGGAAGCGATCCGCGATTATACGCTGGAGTCCTGGCGGCGAAAGCTCGGATATGTGTCCCAGGACAGCCCGCTCATGACCGGAACGATTCGGGACAATATCATCTATGGGCGGGAGGAGCCGGTCTCCGACGAGGAGATTGCGGAAGCAGCGCGGCTCGCGTACGCGGAAGGGTTTATCGAGGCCTTGCCGAGAGGGTACAACACGGAGGTTGGCGAGCGGGGTATCCAGTTATCCGGAGGTCAGCGCCAACGGGTCGCGATTGCAAGGGCTTTGCTGCGGAAGCCGGACATCCTGCTGCTGGATGAAGCGACGGCAAGCCTGGACAGCGACTCCGAGCACGAAGTGCAGAAGGCGCTGAACAATCTGATGGTGGAACGAACGACCGTGGTCATCGCGCACCGGTTATCGACGGTCGTCAAGGCGGACCAGATTATTGTGCTTGAGAAGGGTCATATTACGGGAAGCGGCACGCATGAAGAATTGATCCGAAGCCATCCGTCCTATGTCGAGTGGGCGAAGAAGCAGTTCCAGACCGGGGAATAGGGACGGGGCAGGAAGGATTATTTACTGCCTGAAACGAATATAACGACAAGGTGACATAGCCTTTAGTTTAGATGAGATTAGAGGAGATGAGCAGAGCATGGCACAGATCAAAATTTACGGCGTCCGGGAGCGGCTGAACCCGGTGAAGGAGCAGCTGTCGGAAGTGATACATTCGTGCGTGGTAGACGCATTTGAACTTCCGGCGGATAAGAAATTTCATCGTTTTTTTCCCATGAGTCGGGAGGATTTCTACTTCCCTGACGGGAGAACTGATCGTTACACGGTGATCGAGATCAGCATATTTGAAGGCCGGACGGTGGAGGCTAAGAAACAGCTGATTCGATTGCTGTTTGAACGGATTCAGCAAACGCTGCATGTCTCTTCCCAGGACGTGGAGATTACGATTTTCGAAACGCCGCAGCACAACTGGGGAATCCGTGGGCTTCCCGGGGATGAACTGGCTTTAGGGTATAAGGTGAATATTTAGAGGCTTAGCTAGTATTAACAATTGCAAACAAGCGCTCGATTACCGCTGGCTCCGGAAGCCTGGTGATCGGCGCTTGTTTTTTGTTCATTCGTGTTTATTTACGGTGGCACTCCCGATTTCGTAAGGCGTAACCCCCTAATGTATGAGAAACATCGACAATCCGCCGCGTTTTTTGGATCTGATATAGATGTTCCACCAGATCACTTCTTATGATGGAAACGGGTTATAATGGTTCTAAAGTTGATACAGCAGTCTCCAAACCGATTGGTGCTTTCGATTGCTAGCCGGATTCCATCTGCTCACGGTGATCCATCCAAGTACAAAGCGAACCTTGGCAGGGTCGGTGTTTCTGTATTTCTGCCTCTGTAGCATGAATAGCAGCAGATATGATGTACGAGTGTTTTTTGAACATGAAGTATAAAAGGGGGAATCACATTGACCTTACAACAATTAAAGTACGCCATCGAAGTTGCCAATCGTGGTTCCATGAACGAGGCGGCCAAACGACTATTTATTTCCCAGCCCAGCCTGTCCAACGCGATCAAGGATCTGGAGGAAGAGCTTCGCATTACGATATTCGAGCGGACGAACAAAGGAATATCCTTGTCCAAAGAAGGCGCGGAGTTTCTCGGCTATGCGCGGCAGGTGGTGGAGCAGGCAGAGCTTCTGGAAGGGCGTTATCTGAACGCAAAGCCTTCCCCGCAGCATTTTTCGGTATCCACGCAGCACTACGCCTTTGCGGTCAATGCCTTCGTGAAGCTGGTCCAGGAATACGGGCAGGATGAGTACGAATTGGCGCTGAGAGAGACGAAGACCTACGAAATCATCCAGGACGTCAAAACCCTGCGCAGCGAGATCGGCATTCTCTACCTGAACGAATTCAATGCCAAGGTGATCAACAAGCTGCTGAAGGATGCAGGGCTTCAGTTTACCAGCTTGTTTACGGCGAGCCCGCATATTTTTATTAGCATCAAAAATCCGCTGGCCAAGCAGTCCATCGTGACCATTGACGAGCTTCAGAATTATCCGTATTTATCCTTCGAGCAGGGGGAATACAATTCGTTCCACTTCTCGGAGGAAATCCTCAGCACGCTGTCTCACAAAAAAAGCATCCGGGTCAATGACCGTGCAACCCTGTTCAATCTGCTGATCGGTCTGAACGGGTATACCATTTCGACCGGGGTGCTGAGCGCCGACCTGAACGGGAACGAGATTATTCCGGTTCCGCTCGCCTGCGATGAGACGATCAACGTTGGATGGATCAGCCATAAAAACGCGACCCTGTCCAAGCTTGCCGCAGCTTACGTCGAGGCGCTGCATGAAGCGATTGCCACTTGAATTTGCGGATATAGCTTCCGGCCATCGCTAGCCTGATTATTACGGCTCACGAATGGCGCGGCAACAATCATACCACATGGGTGGGCTTCATCCGGCGGATACGAGTCTGTGGCCGAGCATCTATACGGCATAGCAGCAAATGGGAGAAACTGAGTTTCCTTAAAGAGACCGCGGACGAAATAGGGAAATAAGTTGTCACTTCTTCATCTCCCTGGGAGTATCGGAATCACATTCCGGAACATCCCAGGGAGATTTTTATTAGCGGTTCGACATGATCTGGTTACGGAATTCCCCTGGCGACATGTTGGTGAACTGCTTGAATACCCGGCATAAATAATGGACCTCCATCCCCACCTGCCTCCCGATTTCCTCCAGCGTCAAATCCGTGGTCATCAATAGACCCTTTGTTTTCTCGATCCTGACTTTAATAATATATTGCACGGGTGTCATCTTCATTTTGGATTTGAAGAAGCGGATGAAATAGTTGGGATTATAATGGATAAGTCCTGCCAGCTGTTCCACGCTGACGTTATCGTTGATGTGCTCCTCGATATACTGGAATACCGTGTTCAGCTTCTGCATATCAGGCAGCATGGACAGCGAGATTTGGCGATCGGGAACGATATCAAGATAATGTCGGACAAGCTTCATCAGTATTTCGTTCCTTTGCAATGGGGCGGTCCAAGCGCTGCTCCGATAGGCATCGATCAATTCCTTGAATAACTGCTCCATATATGACTCGTCCGGCACATCCAGCACGTGGGGAAGATGAATTAGCTGAAACAAGTTCAGGGTGTCCACCTTGGCGGTAAAATGGCACCAGAACTTCCTGTAGGTATTGTCGTTGACGACAGAGATGGAATGAAGCGATCCGGCCGGCATGAGAACGATTTGTCCGGGGGAGGGACGATACTCTTGATCATCGATCTTAATCCAGCCTTCTCCTTCCCGTATAAAATATAGGGCGTTATAGGACGGCCTCATATTAAAGAAGCGCCAGTTCTGGGACACTTTATCAACCTTGGCAATGGATAAGCGAAGATTCGCGTTAGCCAGGTAATTCTGAATCAACTTCAGGTGGTTAATATCCATTGGCTGCCCCCTACCGGTTGTGTATTTTGGATACATTGATGTGTTTTTTATGCATTTCAAATCCGAGCGGCGTTCATTAAGCTAAAAGTGGAGTTCCTATTCTATGACAAATCCAGGGGGAGGTGTTGACTGTAAAGCTTATGGCAGCTGTGCCATTCCATCCAGATATTAAAGGAAATCAAGGAGGGATCGTAAAGGAATGAAGATAATGAAACGGATTAAAAAATATGCAGTAATCGGGCCTGCAGTATCCTTAATGTTTGCATCTATCGCATCAGCCGAATCTGCCGAATCTGCGGAGATCAGTAAGCATCCGGTAACGGCTTTTTCGCAGGCAGACGTCACCGGACCAACCGAGCTTCAATCATCCGGATTGACTGATGCTCCTTGGTCGGCTGGAACGCCGCTCGACGTGCTTAAGAACGATTTCAGCATATTTTATAAGGATTTGCAAGCGATTCCATATTTCGCTGGCGGCGGTGTTGCTGCAGTAGGGGATGCGGCATTCAATATCAACGTGCCCGATTATATTCCAACGATTTCGGCAGCCCGTTACGGTAAAGGGCGTATCGTTGTCGCCGGGAGCAAGGAGTATTTTAATCTGACTGAGTCGGCGGGGGATACTGCCGGAAAACTGGCCCGGAATATTTTATGGTGGCTGACCGAAGATGCCACCACGAATCAAGGTCAAGGAAACGATCATACGAACCGCTACGAAGATGCATTGAAGAAATCTGGGAAGAAGATTCGATTGATAACTACCTCCGCCGGGTTTGCGGTAAACCCGGATTTGCCCATCGAATTGGTGAAAATCGACAGTTGGGATTCCGTAAACCTGAATCCGCAAAAATACGCGGCAGCCTATGTAGACCATACGATGAAGGAAAAGGATCTGGAAGCGCTGGATCAATATCTACGGTCAGGCGGCGGCATTGTCGTGGCGGATAACCTGAGCGGCATCGAGGGAATAACGCGTGATACCACAGAGGAAATCGTGCTTCAGGTAGGCAATCTGAGGGGAGCCAGGCTGAGCCGTGATTTTGCGATTCAAAAGCTGCTTAACCGGGCTGGGCTGACGCTGATGAACAGAGGTTCGGAGTCAAGTGTGGGCGAATCGGCATTGACCTATGAGCAAGCCAACGATCATCATATCAAGACACGGCTTGCTCAAGGCAAGGAAGTGGAAGAGGGAACGATCACTTACGATCAAATCGATATCGGTCCGCCGGGCACCCCTGCGAACAAAAAACAGGAGCGGCTCTACCATATACTAAACGAGACGCTCGAAACGTTATCCAGCGAATCCCCCCTGAACGCTTGGGCAGATACAGAGGCCGGCAGCCTGCCGCCCGCCGAGTTCCCGATCCAAAAATTTCAGCAGCCCTATACGAATGCGCTGCATAACTTCCGCTTCAGTCATTTTACCTTGGATCCGGCCAACGAGAAATCTCCGTATGCCGACGCATTTCCGGGAGTAGTTTCGGAGGAAGCGGCCATCGTTAACGACCGGGAAGTCGAGGTCGACTTTGATTTCCCCAACACGATGTACACGCACGCCCTTCCGTCGAAAAACTGGATCAGTACCGGATTGTATGCACCCCCCGGTAAAGTCATTACGCTTGAAGTACCGGAAGGCGTGGAGCATTTAACGGTTCAAATCGGTTCGCATGATGACGATTTGAGAGGATCCGGCAAGTGGGAACGAGTTCCGCTTATCGTTAACCACCAGAAGCTGACCCCGGGCATCCATCAAGTTAACAGCCCATATGGTGGACTCATATATCTCATTCCCCTAAAGGCGAAGAATGACTTTCGGGCAACCGTCAAGATCAGCGGGGCGGTGGAAGCACCGTATTACGTGCTTGGCAAGACTACGCTTGAGGAATGGGAGAGAATTCGCACCGGGCCGGTTACCGTCCCTTTCGCGGAGCTTCAAGGCGAACGTATTATCCTGACGGTCCCCTCGGATTTGATTCGCCAAGTAGCCGATCCGGAGGAGTTGATGCGGACGTGGGATGAAATTTACGACAGTTATGATGAACTGGTAGGTCTTGATCCGGACAGGGCGATGCCGCATACCGCCCATCAATTGAATCGTCGTTACGTCGCCGACGGACAGATCTCTTCGGGGGCAATGCATGCGGGATATCCAATCATGCTGCCGTTCAGTTATGCAGCCAACCTGCTGGATGTCCATTATGTAAAAACAAGCGCTTGGGGATTCTGGCATGAACTTGGGCATGAATACCAGCAGCGGACATGGACCTGGAGCGATGTCGGGGAAGTGACCGTTAACCTGTTCTCGCTTTACACCCAAGAAAAGTACGGGAATGCCTCCGAACTATTGAAAGTCGGGAATGACGGCAAGGATTACTACGACCGGGGGATCGCATTTGTTGAGAACAATGACCCGGCAAAAAAATACGGCCAAATCGGCAATTATGAAAGACTGGTGATGTTCAAGCAGCTTCAGCTTGCTTACGGCTGGGAATTCTACACCCGGATATTCGAGACATACCGCGAATTATCTCGCGATGAAATTCAAGGCACGGTCGATACTTTTGCCGTCATAGCTTCTCAAACGGCTGGGGAGGACCTGACTGAATTTTTCGACAAATGGGCAATAGGCCTGACGGATGACGGAAGAGCAAGGATTGCCTCATTGAATTTGCCTGAGCCGCTAGCCGATATTTGGACGTTAAGAGAATAACCATGAATAAGCCATGCTTTCTCGGTTGAGGAAGCATGGTTTTTTTATTTATGCAATATAACATATTTTTGTACAGGATATTGCATGCGCGTGGCTTTTTGCATACAATGGAATGGTAAATGATATGTACGTTAAGATACTTCGGATCCACGGGAGGAATTTCATATGTCCAGTCAATCGTTAAGCGCTTTCTTACAGGATAATCTAACAGAACTCAAGCAGCAAGGACTCTATAATACGATCCAGCCTCTTGAAAGTCCGAATGGTCCGCTTATTACCATTCAGGGTCGTGAATTCGTGAATTTATCTTCCAACAACTATCTGGGTCTGGCGAATGATGAGCGATTGAAAGAAGCGGCCATCCGGGCTACGACCGATTTCGGGACCGGCAGCGGCGCCGTTCGCTCCATTAACGGAACGCTTGCACTTCATGTAGAGCTTGAGGAGAAGCTTGCTCAGTTCAAGGGAACCGAAGCGGTGCTGACCTATCAGTCCGGTTTCAATTGCAATATGGCGGCGATCTCGGCGGTGATGGGTGCCGGGGATGCGATTTTGTCGGATGAGCTGAACCATGCGTCCATTATTGACGGCTGTCGGTTGACCAAGGCGAAGGTTATTCGTTTTAACCATTCGGACATGGACGATTTGCGTTCGAAGGCCCAAGAAGCGAGAGAATCCGGTTTATATAACAAGATTATGGTCATTACCGACGGCGTGTTCTCGATGGACGGCGATATTGCGAAGCTCCCCGAAATCGTGGAGATCGCGGAGACCTATGATCTGATCACTTATGTGGACGATGCGCATGGCTCAGGTGTTCTTGGCGGCGGAGCAGGCACCGTGAAGCATTTCGGATTGTCGGAGCGAGTGGATATCCAGATCGGCACGCTGTCCAAAGCGGTTGGCGTTGTCGGCGGGTATGTTGCCGGATCACGGGATCTGGTCGATTGGCTCAAGGTCCGCAGCCGGCCGTTCCTGTTCTCCACGGCGCTGCCTCCAGGTACCGTGGCCGCTTGCATTACCGCTATCGACATCCTGCAGAACAGCAAAGACCTGCAAATGAAGCTGTGGGAGAACACCCGTTATCTGCAGGAAGGCCTTAATCGTCTTGGCTATTCCGTCGGCCGTACGGAAACGCCGATTACGCCTTGCATTATTGGAGATGAAGCAACCACCCAGAAATTCAGCACCAGATTGTATGAAGAAGGCGTGTATGCCAAATCGATCGTGTTCCCGACGGTGCCAAAAGGCACGGGAAGAGTTCGGAATATGCCAACCGCCATGCATACGAAGGAGATGCTGGATCGCGCACTTTCCGCATATGAAACCATCGGACGCGAGCTGGGTCTGATCTAATAAGGGGGCACAAGTGATGAAACGAATTATGGTAACTGGTGCGCTCGGTCAGATTGGCTCAGACCTGGTGGCGAAATTGCGGCAAGTTTACGGCGTAGAAGCTGTTCTCGCAACGGACATTCGCCAAATCCAGCATGAAACGGTGCAATCAGGACCGTTCCGAACACTGGATGTAACCGACCACCAAGCATTCCATGAAGCAGCTAAAGAACACCGGGCGGATACGATTATCCATCTTGCAGCCCTGTTGTCGGCCAAGGCCGAATCCAATCCCGCACTGGCTTGGAACCTGAATATGGGCGGTTTGTTAAGCGCCCTCGAGACGGCACGGGCATTATCCTGCCAGTTCTTTACGCCGAGCTCTATCGCAGCATTCGGGGCGGACACTCCGAAAAGAGCAACGCCGCAAGACACGCTGCAGCGCCCGTTAACGATGTATGGAGTCAGCAAGGTCTCCGGCGAGCTATTGTGTGACTACTATTACCATAAATTCGGAGTGGATACCCGCGGATTGCGTTTTCCAGGGCTGATCTCCCACTCCGCGCCTCCGGGCGGGGGAACGACGGATTATGCGGTTGAGATGTATGTAGACGCCATTCGCAGCGGCAGCTATACTTCCTACATTGATAAAGGGACCTACCTTGACATGATGTACATGCCGGATGCGATCTCAGCCATCATGACATTGATGGAAGCGGATCCGGCTAAGCTGAAGCACCGTAATGCCTTTAATGTCACGGCGATGAGCGTCGACCCTGAGGGGATTGCGGCCAGCATCCGCCGACACATACCGGATTTCAGCCTCGACTATAACGTGGATCCTGTCCGTCAAGCGATTGCGAACGAATGGCCGGATTCTATAGACGCAACTGCAGCACGCGAAGAATGGGGATTTGATGTACAATATGATTTGAACCATATGACCGATGATATGGTGTCAAAGCTTATGGAGAAGCCGCAAGCGGATCAGAGCAAGATCAGTTAACGGCTTAGTTTCAGAAGGAGGATATGGTTACACTTGGAACCCATTCATAAAAAAGTAGGGAGAAATCTGCAAGCCATCCGCAAATCACGGGGCCTCAGCCTCGATAACGTAGCCGAGTTGACCGGCGTAAGCAAAGCCATGCTGGGACAGATCGAGCGGGGGGATTCAAACCCGACGATTTCCGTATTATGGCGCATCGTCAGCGGCCTCGGCATTTCATTCACCACGCTCATCGAGGAGGCGGAAACCGAAGTGACCGTGGTCTCTCCGGATGATGTGGAGCCTTTTCACGAGGCCGAAGGCGCATACCGGGTATACCCTTTGTTCTCCTACAACCTGCGCACCAAATTCGAGTCCTATATGGTCATCATGGATCCCGGCTGTGACCATGGTTCAGAAGCGCATAATGATGGCGTGGAGGAATATATTTTTGTGCATCAGGGAGAGCTGGAACTGTGGCGCGAAGACGAAAGCTACACCGTCCCTGCCGGAAGCTCTGTGCATTTCTCGGCTAACCGGCCCCATCGGTACGTTAACCCTGGGAATGAAACAACGAAATTTTACACGATTATATTTTATGCGGATGCCGCAGCCAGAGGATGATTTTGAAAAACAGCTTCACGTATTGATTACCGTCAACCAAATATTTAAAAAAGTTAGTGCCGTCCGGAAAAAATACAGTCCGATCTTAAATATCGACTGTATGGTGTTCCGGGCGGCCGTTTTATATTTAGGACGTGGGAAAAAGGAAACTGGAGAGGAGGGGGAGGTGAAGCGGTAGCACTTCGTTTCTCGTTGCTATTACGAAATCATCGACAAAGGAGTTGAGCGATTGATGGGTTTCTACACCAAAAAGTGGTTGAAGCTGTTATTGGCGGTTGCTTGCACGCTTGCGGCCGTTCCGCCGGCAGGGAAGACACTGATGGCGGCGGATGGAATGACGGAGCAAGCTGATGTTCATGTATTAGGCCCGAATACCGCCGCGAGCATGGCGCCCCAGCATGATCTTGATGTGATTTATAAGGATTTGTCCGGTTATCCGACGGTATCGGCCACCTATAACGGAGGTGTCGCTGCCATCGGAGACCAAGCCTTCGTCCTGGCGGTCAACCCGGACACGACGCCGATTCTTGCAGCCGCTCGCTACGGAAAAGGCAAAGTCGTTGTTGCAGGCGATGATTCCTATTTCAAATTCACCTCCGATATTACCGATGAGCGGAAGACGGTGGCACGCAACATCCTCCTGTGGTTAACGGAGGATTCCGAGACGTTAACCTATCAGGAGGCGTTGGAAGGCAAGGGGCGATTGCCCATGTTGTCGGCAACGTGGAAGAATTATACCATCGACACCGATGTGCCGATCGATCTGGTTCGGTTGGAGCAATTCACGCCTGAGCATTTGGATCCGTCCCGCTACCCCGTAGCTTATGTTGACGGGACGCTGAAGGATAGCGAGGTCGATGCCGTCGAGCATTACGTCGCGCAAGGAGGTCATGTCGTCGTCCCCTTAAAAGGATGGGTGATGGAGCAATATCCGCATGTCTTCCTCGGGAATGAATATCAGGGCCGTTCGGGCAGGCTCAGTGAAGATTTCCCGGTGCAGCGCCTATTGAACCGGATGGGTCTTGGTCTGATGAACAATACGGCATCGACTCGAACGGAAACCTTGCCCAGATTGACACCGGAGCAATCCGCCAATTATCATTCGCTAAAGCTGCTGGAGCAGGCCGAGGCGATTGAGGCTGGAACGCTGTCACCGGATCAGGTGAACGTCGGACGACCTGGCGCCGGCGCGGACAAGAAGCTGCAGGTCATCGCTTCGGTGACCGGCGGAACCGTTAGCAGCATCACCCCGCAAAGCCCGCTGTATGCCGTGATCGAGCAGGATGCCAGCGATTTGGAGTCCCAGCTTACGTTTCCGCTCGACCGTTCCAAAGCGCCCTATACCAGCGCATTGTTAGCTTTTCAATTGGGACGGATCGGCAATGATCTGACAGCACCCAAATCCCCTTATGCCGATCAATTTCCTGGAGCCGTTCCGGGGGACGCCCCGAGAGTGACGGGACAATCCGTTCACGTGAATTTTGATTATTCAACCTATGACTATTTACGTCAAGGGACGGTTCCAAAGAATTGGATCAGCACGGGGTTATACGCGCCGGCCGGAGAATGGGTAACGATTCATGTTCCTGAAGGCACCCAGAATTTAGATGTGCAGGTAGGGGCTCACACGGATAATTTGACAAGTAAAACGGAATGGGAACGACCTCCGGTCATAACGCAGCGAAAGCCGCTCCTTTCGGGCGAGAATCGGATCCGCAGCCCTTATGGCGGCCTGATTTACCTGATTCCGACCAAACCGCAGCCGAGCGTCGCGAAGGATGTTGAAATCAGCGGCGGAGTTCGTGCTCCTTATTATATCCTTGGTGAGACCTCACCGTCTGAATGGGAAGACGCGATTCGGCATCATCCCGCTCCATGGGCAGAGCTTCAGGGACGCAGAGTGATCCTGACGCTTCCGTCCGAGTATATCAGGCAGCTAGAAGATCCGCAGCAATTAGTGGAGAAGTGGGACGCGATCGTGGACTACACCGAGGAAGTCGCGGGACTTTCCCCGGATCAACAGCTGCCTCACAAAAGTATAGACCTTCCGTTCCGTTACGTTGCGGATCGACAGATTAGTGCAGGTTATATGCACGCCGGCTATCCGATCATGTTTCACATCGATCCTTCGGCGGGCCACGCCGTGGACATATCCCGAGTTACACAGGGTGGATGGGGCTTCTGGCACGAGACGGGCCACGAGTATCAGCAAGGAGCTTGGAACTGGAACGTAACGGGCGAAATTACCGTTAATATTTATTCTTTATATGTCCAGGAAAAATTCGGCAACAGCAGCAACTTATTGATTCGGAACGCGGAAGGAAAGGACTTCTACGATCGGGCATTTGATTATATCGAAAGCGATCTTCCGGGCAAGTCGTTCGGCACTTCGGGCCAGCTGGATCTCTTCGGCTATCTCGTGATGTTCCGCCAGCTTTCCCTGGCATATGGATGGGACTTTTATGCTGAGCTTCATAAGGCGTACCGGGAGCTGCCGGCATCACAGCTGCCTGCGACAAACCAAGAAGAGATCGACACGTTTGTTATCATGGCCTCGAAAACCGCAGGCGAGAACCTGACGGAGTTCTTCGATAAATGGGCGCTTCCGTATTCCAAGGCTGAGGTTCAATCCCGTATCGCCGCCTTGAACTTACCCTTACCTTCGCAGGAACTTTGGCGCTTAAGGGAGACGCACGCGTTAAATGATCCTCCCGAGATCAAGGTCGATCAGGATTCCGAGTGGAGCCGCGAATCGGTGAAGGTCACCATCACTATGACACCGGTAGCTGAAGCGGCGGGCATGCGAAGCCAGTACAAGATTGGATCCGAGGGCAAATGGACGGATTACACGGCTCCCATACTTGTAGAAGCGGAAGGTCAGACAACGATACATGCCCGGGCGGCCGCGATGTCTGGTGTGACAAGCGACGAAGCTTCCAAGACGGTGAAGATCGACCGGACCGGCCCGGAAATCACGGCAAACGTGACCCAGTCCGTATACCAAACCGAGCGTTTCACCATTTCACCTCACATCACGGACGCATTAAGCGGCGTATCCGGCGTCATCGTGGAACTGGATGGCAAGGAAGCTGCCGAAACGCTGGTTAGAGAGCCGTTAACGCTGACAGCAGGACCGCACACTCTTCGGATAACGGCAGAAGATGCAGCCGGGAATATTTCGGTTCGCGAATACCCGTTTGAAGTTGTTGTCGATCAGGAACAGCTCGACGATATTGTAAGGGCAGGGGAAGAGAAAGGCTGGATCGATAATCACGGCATCACGCAAAGCTTATTGGCCAAAATCGCGAATCTCCAGCAGCATTTGCCTGGAAGCGAAGCAGCTGAGGATGCGATCACTTCCCTGGAGAATGCCATTAAGGCGCAGCAGGGCAAGCATCTCGATTTCGGCTTCGCGGAGCTGCTTCTTGAAGATATAGACTACATCCGAAGCCGCAGCTCGGCTTCCTAGCAGCTTGCGAAATGAAGGGCGGCCGAAATGGCCGCCCTTCATTTCTGTAATGGCCATCATCATGAAATAAGTCAGTCCAAGATTAAATATAGACAATGTACTGCCTTAAAAAAATATTGCACAATTAGAAAACACGGCAGTGTTCAATCGCCAAAATGTTCAGTAAGGTGGTGCTTAACAAACCAGAAGTTCACACAACAAGCAAAGGAAAAGGGAGGCAAATGATAATGAAGGTCAACAGGTTTAAAGTATTCTGGATTGTTTTGCTTGTCGTCACCATGGCCATCACGGCGGCAGGGTGCGGCGGTCCTGCCAAGGAACAACCGGAGGTAGCGTCGGACCCGGAAGCCCCTCCGGTTCTATCGGAACTGACGTATTGGGTGCAAATCGTTAGCCAGGTGTCCGCTACGATGAAGAGTTATAACGAAATCGAGGCCTATAAGGAGCTGGAGAGGATCACCGGGGTGAAAGTGGATTTTCAGCATCCTCCGCAGGGCCAGCAGGCGACGGAGCAGTTCAACCTCATGATGACTTCGGATAAACTCCCGGACGTGATTGAATATTCATGGGCCGGCTATCCGGGGGGGCCGGAGAAGGCGATCAAAGACGGCAAAATCATCAAACTCAATGATTTGATTGACCAATATGCCCCGAACTTTAAAAAGGTGCTCGAGGAGCATCCGGAGTGGAAGAAGGAAATTACGACCGATGACGGCAGCATCTACGTGTTCCCGTTTCTGCGCACCGACGACAAGCTTAAGGTATTTCTCGGACCGACGATCCGGCAGGATTGGCTCGATAAGCTGGGGCTATCGATGCCGACCACGGTTGATGAATGGTACAACGTATTGAAGGCTTTTAAGGAGCAAGATCCGAACGGCAATGGCAAGGCGGATGAGATTCCCCTGTATCTGACGAAAGGAGATGTCGATACAACAACCGCTTTTCTCGGGGCATGGGGTATTAATGCAGGGTTTTACCAAGAGGAAGGTCAGGTTAAATACGGCCCGACGGACCCGAGGTTTAAGGAGTTCCTGACGCTCATGAACCAGTGGTACAAGGAAGGCTTGCTTGATCAAGACTTTGCGACGACCGATGAGAAAATGCTGGAGGCCAAAATTACGGGCGGGCAAATCGGATCAGCGGTTCTATACACCGGCAGCGGGATCGGCAAGTATGGAACGCTCATGAAGGATAAAGATCCGAACTTCAGATTGGTGGCAGCCCCCTACCCCGTGATGAACAAGGGCGACAAGCAAATCTGGGGATATAAGGACCATGCGTTTAACGGAATCGGGGCAGCGGTTACCACCAGCAACAAAAACCCGGTTGAAACGGTGAAGTGGCTGGATTACGGCTATTCCGAGGAAGGCACCCTGTTGTTTAACTTCGGAAAAGAGGGCGTCAGCTATTCGATGGAGGACGGCAAGCCGATATTTAAGCCCGAAGTATTGAAGGACCCTTCCGGACTGCCGGTGATTCAGTCCATGTCCAAGCACAACCGCGCAACCTTCAGCGGACCGTTCATGCTTGATATTCGGTTCGATCAACAATACACCACCGAGCCGGATCAGCTGGAATCCAAGATCATCTGGGCAGAGCCGACCATGGAGAAGAAAATGCCGCGCACAACGCCAACCCAATCCGAGAGCAGCCGCTATGCTTCCATCATGACGGACATCAACACGTACAAGGACGAGATGTACTTGAAGTTCGTCATGGGCGCCGAACCTTTGGATCAGTTTGACAAGTATGTGAAAACCATCGAATCCATGGGTCTTGCCGAAGCTCTGGAAATACAGCAGAAAGCCTTGGAGCGTTACGGTAAGCGGTAAACGGTAAACGGTAAACGTCCTGAAGCGGCGGAAACATGCAGACTCCGCCGCTCTTGGCGCAATATAAATTGATTTGGAGGGAGGGATTTCGATTGTCAGCAACCCAAAAGTATCCCTTCGAGCATCGCAAAGGGAAATGGACAACGATTGCGAACGATTTGAAACGGAACAAATTCGTCTACATACTGGCGCTCCCCGTTATTCTATACTATGCCGTCTTCCACTATGGACCGATGTACGGTCTGTTGATGGCTTTCAAAGATTTCAGCATTGCCGACGGTATTTGGGGAAGCGAGTGGATCGGATTTGAGCATTTCCGCAATTTCTTTAACAGCTATTATTTCGAACGCCTTCTGCGCAATACCGTGCTGATCAATGTCTATGAGCTCATCTTCGCGTTTCCGGCACCGATTATCCTTGCCCTGCTGCTGAACGAAATCCGCAGTCGGCTGTTTAAGCGTACGGTTCAGACGATATCGTATTTGCCGCATTTCGTATCCATCGTCGTCGTGACCGGGATCATGTTCGATTTTCTCGCAAGAGATGGCTTGGTGAATCAGATTCTGGGATTTTTCGGCATCGAATCGATTCCGTTCATGAGCGAGGCCAGCTGGTTCCGAACGCTATATGTCGGCTCCGGCATTTGGCAAGGCGTGGGCTGGGGTTCGATCATTTATCTTGCTGCCATCGCCACTATCGATCCGACCCTGTACGAAGCGGCCAAGATGGACGGCGCAGGCCGCTGGAAACAGATGCTGCACATCACGCTGCCGGGCATGCTGCCGACGATCATCATCATTTTCATTCTCAATATGGGCTCCATGCTTAGCGTTGGCAGCGAAAAAGTATTGCTGATGTACAGCCCGCTTACTTATGAAACGGCAGACGTGATCTCGACCTTTGTCTACAGAAGAGGGGTTCTGGAGACGGATTACGGCTTCACGACCGCCGTTGGTTTATTCAATGCGGTGGTCAGCTTCATCCTGCTTGTACTCGCGAACTCGATCAGCAAGCGGGTCAGCGAACATAAACTGTGGTAGAGAGGGGGGCATCCATGGCTAACAATCGATCCGCAGGCGAGATAACCTTCGTCTGTTTGAATGCGTTGATCCTGACGGGCCTCTGCTTCGTCACCTTATATCCGTTCGTGTACGTTGCCTTCGCTTCGTTCAGCGATCCCGCTTCATTGGCCCAGCACCGGGGGCTGCTGTTCGCGCCGCTTGATATTAACTTCGAAGCCTATAAGGCGGTGTTTAACAATCCGATGATTACGACGGGATATCGGAACACGCTAATCTACGTTGTGGCGGGAACGGCCATCAATCTGGTGGCCACGGCGATCGGCGCATATGTGCTGTCCCGCAGAAATTTGTACTTCAAAAATGTCCTGATGATGCTGATCGTCATCACCATGTTTTTCGGCGGCGGGCTGATTCCGACTTATCTGCTGATCAATAACCTGGGGATGCTGAACACGATCTGGGCGATGCTGATCCCCGGGATGATCGGGACGTTCAATATGATCATTATGCGGACTGCCTTTCAGTCCGTTCCGATAAGTCTTGAGGAATCGGCGAAAATCGACGGGGCGAACGATCTGATCATTCTGTTCCGGATCATTATTCCGCTGTCCATGCCCGTTATCGCCGTCATGATTTTATGGTATGCCGTTGGACATTGGAATTCATATTTCGGAGCGCTCATCTATCTAAGGGACCGGGAGCTATTCCCGCTTCAGCTCGTGCTCCGTGAAATTCTCATAACCAATACGACCGACAGCATGATGACGGAGGCCTCGGGAGACCGGATGGCGATCGCGGACACCATTAAATATGCAACGATTATCGTTTCCACATTGCCGATACTGCTTCTGTATCCGTTTTTGCAGAAATATTTCGTCAAAGGCGTATTGATCGGCGCCATTAAGGAATAGGAGGAGAACGATGGCAGACTCATTAGATATCGTAACGGAAAGCAAGAGCCGGATGCAGTGGTGGAAGGATGCCAAATTCGGCATGTTCATCCACTGGGGGGTATATTCGCTGCTCGGCAAAGGGGAGTGGGTCATGTATGCCAACAAAATACCGGTAAAGGAATATGAGAAACTCGCCGAAGAATTCAATCCGACGCAGTATGATGCCAAGGCTTGGGTCAATTGCGCCAAAAGGGCAGGCATGAAATATATCGTCATCACGGCCAAACATCACGATGGTTTCGCCATGTACCATTCACGGATGGACCCGTTCAATATCGTGGATGCTTCTCCATTCGGCCGGGATCCGTTGAAGGAATTATCCGAGGCTTGCAGGGAGGAAGGAATCCGGCTCTGCTTTTATTATTCCCATGTCATTGATTGGCATCATCCGCATGCGCTTCACGATACGTTTAACAATCTATGGGACTATGAGCTGGAGAAGAAGGCGTTCTTTAGTTACTGGAACCATAAAGCGAAGGGACAAGTGCGTGAGCTGCTGACGGAATATGGTCCGGTCGGGCTGCTCTGGTTCGACACCTCCGGGGGATTGTCGAAGAAGGAGAGCGAAGCGATGGTAAACATGATCCGTGGGCTTCAGCCCGATTGCCTGATTAACAGCAGGGTAAGCCATTGGCCTGATTTCGGTGACTACCAATCCAAGGGTGACAACGAAATCCCGATGCATGGCGAGGAAACGCGGGAATGGGAGACGCCGATGACCCTAAATCAATCGTGGGGGTACAGCACCAAGGATCAAGTGTGGAAATCGACGGATGCTCTGATCCGAAAGTTGGTGCACATCGTAAGCAAGGGAGGGAACCTGCTGCTCAATGTCGGCCCTACGGAAACAGGCATAATTCCGGAAAAATCCGTTCTGCGCCTGGAGGAAGTCGGCGAATGGCTTGGGCGAAATGGAGAGGCGGTTTACGGCACAAGCGCAAGCCCGTTCCCTTATGAGCTGGAATGGGGAGCGGTTACGGTGAAAGGAGATACGCTCTTCCTGCATGTGTACAATCGCTATTGGCCTGCGGAAGAATTGGTATTGAACGGCGTAAGAAATACGGTTGAAAAAGCTTATCTGCTCACGGACCCCAGTACATGTCTTCCTGTGCACCAGAGCTATCGGCCGGAAACGGACCATCACGAGATGCGGATCCGATTGCCTGAACTTCCCCCAGAAGACCATGTATCGGTTATAGCATTGGAACTCGATGGCAGGAACGATGTAGATCAGGGTTTTATCCAACAGGCAAACGGCGCTGTTAAGTTGGATCTTGTCCTGTCGGAAATAACGACAGGCAACGGGATGAACGAGGCCCGGTGGACCTTCAAGGCAGCGTCGTCCGGCATATATGAAGTCATCCTCGTCAACTTCAAAAAATCCGATGCCGCTTGGGAACAGGAATATGATCATGAAGTCACCGTACGGGCAGCAGGACAGACGATTGCGTGTGTTCCCCGAGAGGATAAGGTCGTCAGCGACTCCATTTCTTGTCAGCATCCGTACACTGAGATACATTCATCGATCGGGCGGATCGTAATAGAGAATCCTGGCACGTATGCGTTGACCTTATCGAGCAAGCTTGCGAAGCCCAAACCTTTTGGACCAGAAATTTGGCAGGCGGCTGCCGTGAAGCTTCGTTCCGTGCGATTGGTTCAGGCGCTTTAAATACTACGATGTACCCCAAACTTAGACATCCCTTTAATGGGGACGCTTCTCACCTGGGTGACCAAAATTTTTAAAGGGTTTGCTGGTCCGTTCGGCGAAGGATTCAAGAAATAGGTTTCCATACATTTTCTTGGAGGAATGCGACATGATCTCGATACCCGGCCTTCTTCCCGGCAAGCGAAAGAGCAGCCGGGGACGCGTCTTGAAAACCATGATCGTTTCGTATATGCTCATCCTTTTGTTGCCTATGACCGTGGGGCTTTTTCTATATGGACGGGTGGAAAACGTGATGGAAAACAATGCGGAGCGTTCAAATTCGGCGATGCTGGAGCAGCTGCGGCTATCCATGGACAGCAAGCTTAAAGAAGTGGATATTTTGGCTAAGCAAATCATGTTTAACCCCAAACTGGCTTATTTGCTGAATCTTGATCGGCATGATCAAGGAGGGGCGTACCGCCAGGTAGAATTCCTCCGCGATTATTTAAATCGCTATCAATCGTTTGTAAGCGGATTCGTGAAGGACTACTATGTTCATCTGCAAGCCGGAGACGTCATCCTGAAGCCTGGATTGCGGACGGATGCCAGAACCTTTTACGACAAGTATTACCGGTTTGAGCATATGGACTTTGAAACATGGAAGCAGACAATGCTTGGCAGCTACCACAACAAGGCGTTCCTGCCCTCCGATGTGCTGCTGCAGAACCCGAACCAAGGAAATGGCAACCCGGCGGATGTGATCACCTATGCGCAATCCCTTCCGCTTCATGACGTGTCCAATATCCGGGGAACGCTGGTTATTATGATCGATGGACAGCAGCTTCAAGAGATGTTCCGCCAAATCGAGTCCGCCAACGACAGCGAGATATATATTCTCGATAAGGAACGGGGCGTGATTGCAAGCTCATCGGATTCGGAGTTGTCCGCGCAGGTGACGGAAAGATTAACCGGTCCATCGGGATTGTTCAAGACAGCATTAAATGGCACGGACAGCATGGTAACCTTTACGGAATCCAAGGAGGCCGGCTGGCATTATGTGTCCGTCATGCCGATGGACAGTGTCATGGAACGAGTAGCACAGCTGAAGAGAATGGCGCTGACGGTGTTTGTCGCATCGCTTGTCGCAGGAGCGGCCGTTGCTTGTTGGTTTGCATACCGACAGTACAGTCCCGTCAAACGGGTGGTGGATGCCATTCTTCAAGGAAAGCCGATTCAGGATAAGCCGGCCGCGAACGAATATGATTTCATATTGCAAACGATCGAAGGCTCGCTCGTTGAGCAGCGGCATCTGAGGGAGCGACTGTTCAGGCAGACGCCCGTCATCCGCGCCGATTTTCTGTCAAGGCTCATTCGGGGGTACATCGATCCGGATCATGCGGGGGATCAAGGGGGGCCGACATTAGCTACCATGGGCATCCACTTCGCGTCCGACAAGTTTGCGGTAATCATTGTTCAAGCCGTGGATATTACAAGGCTGTCGCCGGAGCCATCCGAGCAAGGTTGGACGCAAATTCGGTTTATTATCTCGAATATCGGCACGGATATCGCAAATTCGGGTCATCAGGGATTCGCCGTCGATATGGAACGCGACCGGGTAGCGATCCTGGTTAATTTCCATCCGGTTGAGGAGGCGGAAGCCCAGCTCTTCCTTCATGAGATTGCAGAGCGATTGCTCCGGGTACTGGAGGACCGTTTCCATATTTCCGTCACGATTGCCGTCAGCAGCGTACACACAGGAAACGGAACGATCGGCAGCGCTTATCTGGAAGCCATGGCCGCCCTGGATTACCGTATGTTCAGCGGCAGAAACTCCATCATTCACTTCGGGCACGTACGGGACATCAAGCATCATTATTACTATCCGATCGAATTCGAGACGCAGCTTGTCAACCATGTGAGAAGCGGCGATACGGAAAATGTCGCCAAGCTGCTGGACAATATTTATACGATGAATTTTAAATCGGCGGGGATGACCCCGGAACTGGGAAGATGCTTGTTCTTCAATATCATCAGCACCTTTCTGAAAATACTGAATTTGACGAACACGGATCATGAAAGCCTGCTGGGGCCGAGCTTTGATCCCGTAAAACACATATTCGGTTGTTCCACAAGCGATGAAATGCAAGCCGAGACCAAGCGGCTATATGACAAACTGACTTGTCTCTTTCATACGGAGCATAGCGATCACAGCATCCAGCTGCAGCAGGATATGATGGCATTCATCGACCGAAACTTAACCGATTATAATTTAGGACTCGGTATGATCGCCGACCATTTCGGCATGACGCCGCAGTATATCTCGAGTTTCTTCAAAAAGATGAATCGATGCAATATCACCGACTATATTACCCGCGCGAGGATTGAGAAGGCGAAGACATTGATGGAGCAATCGGAACTGACCAATGCGCAGCTGGCCCAACTGGTCGGCTATACCAATGATGTCGTGTTCATCCGGGCATTCAAGAAATTGGAGGGGGTCACCCCCGGTAAATATCGGGTGAGCGCAAGCGGGCAGTAACGCTTAAGCGAGGAGAGGAGTGGCCAATTACCATGGAAGCGATCCAGCAACCTTTTAAATACGGCGAGGCAACGATATGGACCCGGCAAAGGACCGAAGCCGCCATCGAATTCGTGCTGCATAAGATCGATGAGAATTTAGATACATTTTCGAGCCGTTTTCCATCTCCTGCAAGCCGCAATCATATTTATGAGCCAATCGGCAATACGGAATGGACCTCGTCCTTCTGGACCGGGATGCTGTGGCTTGCTTATGAGATCACGGGGGAAACGAAGTACCGGTCGATTGCGGAGCTTCAACTCCACAGCTACAAGGAGCGCGTAGAGCAACGCATCGCCACGGAGACGCATGATCTGGGATTTTTGTATTCCTTGTCCTGCGTTGCCGCTTATAAGCTGACCGGGAATGAAGAAGCGAGACGGATTGCCTTGGCCGCAGCAGACCTGCTGATGGAGCGGTATTTCGAGAAAGCCGGGATCATTCAGGCTTGGGGCAAGCTAGACAGGCCGTCACAGCGCGGCCGAATGATCATCGACTGCTGCATGAATTTGCCTTTGCTCTATTGGGCGACGGAGGAAACCCGCAAACCGGAGTATCGGCGCGCTGCCATAAGCCATGCACGGCAGTCCGCTCGTTATTTGATCCGCGAGGATTCCTCAACTTATCACACGTATTATATGGATGTCGAGAGCGGAGAACCAAGGTTTGGACAAACGTCCCAAGGATATGCGGATCATTCGTGCTGGTCCCGCGGTCAGGCCTGGGCCATTTACGGTATGCCGCTCAGTTATGCCTATTCGAAGGAAGAAACACTGCTGCATGATGCCGAGCGAGTCACGAATTACTATTTGAATCGGCTGCCTGAGGATGATGTGTGCTATTGGGATTTGATATTCACCGAAGGGCAGGAAGAGAGGGACAGCTCGGCAGCCGCCATTTCGGTATGCGGAATGCTGGAGCTGGCCAAGCGTTTACCGCTCTCGCATCCGCAGCGCCGTACATACGAGAACGCGGCACTGCGTATCCTGGCGTCTTTAAGCGATCGATATACGACGGCAACGCTCCCTGAATCCAACGGCATTCTGCAGCATGCGGTCTACGGAAAGCCGCTTGGCAACGGAATCGACGAATGCTGCATTTGGGGGGACTATTTCTATTTCGAGGCGTTGGTGAGGGTCTTTAAAGATTGGGATATGTACTGGTGAATGAAGAGGGGCCATATTCAAAAGACAGTGTGAACGTAAAACGTTACCCCTGCATCAGCCTTGCTGATGTCAGGGGTGTTTTGTCTGTCTGTTTGGCTAAGTTGACAAAATAAATTAACTCGTGTTAATTTATTTACATAAGTTAACTTTTGAGAGGTGCTAATCACAATGGATCCGGAAATCCCATTAAGGGAATTAAAAAAAGCCAAGAACAAAATCACGCTGTATGAAGCGGCATTATCCTTGATGAAGGACCGGATGTTCAGCCAAGTTATGCTGGAGGACATCTGCAAGCGCGCAGAAATATCCAAGGTCACTTTTTTTAAGTTTTATCAACGCAAAGAGGATCTGCTGATTTATTTTATGCGGATATGGCTGACCGAGCGGGTCATCGAGATCGATACGGAAGGGAAAAAAGGGTTTCAGGCGTTCCGGCATCTGCTAACCCAAGTGGCTAAGGAACATCAAGTGAGGCCTGGTATGATGCCTAGCCTGATCTCCTTTCTCGCAGAGCAGAACATGCAGCCCTGCATGCCGGAGCTGAGCCCTGCGGAAGTATCGCTGCTCTTTCCCGGTCACGAGGAAGCGGGAAGCCGATCACCCAACATGTACGATTTGTTCCAGCAGTTCATGAAAGATGAAGATCAAGCCGGAAGGCTGAACAAAGCCCTTACCTTGGAGCAAGCCGTGCAGATCTGCTTCACCACTTTTTATGGCGCGTTTCTGACGGCTCAGTTGTACAATTCCACGGAAATCGGCTGCTTTTACGAAACGCACCTAGGTCTGCTTGAAATAAAGGAAGAGGAGTGAACAAGCATGGGCAAAGTGATTCCAGGTCGATATACCGCACATATGGACGGATCTTTCGTTGTATTCGTGATCGGGTTTCGGATTAACAAGTGGTGGGCGGTCCATAAGTGGCTGCCTGTCATGAATGCCATGACCCCGATGCTTCAGGAGCTGTACCGGAACAAGGAGGAGCTCGGCTTCATGGACGGTACCTATCATTTTTCAGGGCGGGGACTTACCCTCATCCAATATTGGAGAA
The DNA here is from genome assembly GCF_000024685.1 of Paenibacillus sp. Y412MC10. Lineage (NCBI taxonomy): Bacteria > Bacillati > Bacillota > Bacilli > Caryophanales > Paenibacillaceae > Paenibacillus > Paenibacillus sp. Y412MC10. Next base: position 5,272,638 of record NC_013406.1, on the reverse strand, counting down.
GCTTCGAACACCTGGAGCATTATGCACGCCACGGAGCCAATCACCTGAAGGCATGGCGGGATTTCAACCGCAAGGTCGGAACGGGAGGGGACGTAGGGATATTTCACGAAACCTATCTTGTTCAGGAAGGGCAGCATGAATGCCTGTACAACAACATGCCGAGATTCGGTTTGGCCAAAGCAGGAGCTCATGTTCCTGCGACGGGCCGCAGGGAAACGGCAAGCCGGCGGCTTGGACGTGAGGGAGAACCGGCGGTGCCCACTCCTCCGAATCCATAGTTCCGGTCTGTCGGCGGCTGACCGCTCTTTGCCGAGCAATGGATAATTACCATAGGTTAAGGGCGGTGTAAATGCTATGGAAGTCGTGATGCTTTAGACTTGTTTTTCTTCCGAGGTTCAAAAAAGTGTTGGTAAACCCCGTCCGTTCTTCTATGATGAAATTACTTTCAATCGATGACGAGATAAGGAATTAATCGCTCAGGGGGATGCCTATGGGAAGGAAAGCGTGGTTTTACCGTCAGCTTTTATCGTATATGCCGGTCTTCTTTATCGTGATTTCCTTTGTGTTTTTTGTCTTTTTCCAAATGCTCGGGGAACAGTCGCGGCAGGGCGCGATTCAGGCTAATGAGACGATGATTCAGCAGGCGATGCGTTCGGTCGACAATTCGCTGAAGGCCATCGATCAGATGCTGGTGCAGGAATTGCTGTTCAACCCTGATATGTCGGGATTTTTCAATCAAGAGGATCAGGACAACGTCTATTTGAACATGCAGGCCGTGAAGGCCATGAAGCAGTTCAAGGTTTCCAACCCGCTTGTGGATTCCATGGTCCTCGTTCGAACCCAGGATGAATTCGTCCTAAGCTCTTCGTCCACTTTCCGTTTGCAGGATTATGCGGATTATGACTTTCTCCAGCCTTATCTGAGCCAGGTCAATAGCGAAGCAAAATGGAGTGCCATGCGGAATTTCCGGGAATTCAGCTTTAACAGCACGCAGCAGGTGGTCACCCTGGTACGGGATGCCCCCTTCGTTACCCATGGCAAAGGCGTGATTGCCGTCAATATCAAGGTGGACGCCATACATAACTTGATTCAGGGCATGGTTAATCCCGAAGTTAGCTTCATTCATGTGATGGACACGGGGGGCCGTTCCTTGATCGCCGGCACCTCAGGCGCCGAGCACGGGGAACTTGTGTCCCAAGCGATATCCCCTTACACCGGATGGGTTTACGAAGGGGGGCTTACCCAAGGCAGGGTGGTGGGTATCGTCAGCCAATTGTACAATGTCTGGTTTATCGTCGGCCTTCTGATGTGCATGGCCGGCGTGGTCTGGATCGTATTTGTCACGCGCCGGAACTATAAGCCGATTGAAGCCATCGTGTCCCGGATTTCGAAATATTCGCAGACCAAAACGAGCGTTCTGCTCCATGGCGGCAAACAGGATGAGTTTGCTTTTATCGAATCGGCGCTGGAGAGCCTGCTGGAACAGGCGAGCAGCTTTCAACAGCAGCATCGGGAGGATTTGCTGCTGCGCAGAGCGTATCTGTTCCAGCAGCTGATGGAGGGGCAGTACCCGTCCCATTTGGAGCAGTGGAACGAGCAGCGCGAAGCCATGGGGCTGCCGGACCTGTCCCAACCACAGATCGTCAATGTCATCGAAATCGATAAATACCCGCTGTTTTGCGAACAGTATCCCCAGCAGGACCAGTATCTGATCAAGTTTGCCTTAAAAAGCGTCGTTCAAGAAATTGCGGCCGGGCAGGAAACGATGCTTTGGACGGAATGGATTTCAGCCTCGAAGCTGGGAGTTCTCGCGGCAGCGGAAGATCAGGATCCAAATCGGCATGTGGCCACGCTGCTGGAGCAAGCCCGCCAGTGGGTGGAGGAGCACCTGAAGCTGACCATAACCGTTGGCATCGGGGAGAAAGCGGAGCGGTATACGGATATCCCGGAATCCTATGAGCAGGCACGCGCCGCATTGAAATACAAAATGATCCTCGGCGACAACCGAATCATTCATTACGCCGAAGTATCCGGTGAGGACCGGGGGAATGCATTCGATTTTCTGAACCTGATCCGCTCGATGGCGCAGTCCTTCCGGCTCGTCAACAAGGATTGGCAGGAGAAATACAGCACCCTTATCCATAACATCGAGCAGAACATGCTGGACCGGGACGGCGTGGTGAACCTGGCGGATTACATGATGTACTCGCTGGGACGCGAAATGTCCTGCATGGCGAAGGAATTTCAGGAATTGTGGCTTACGGAGGGGCAGCCTGCCTTACGGAACGCGCTTCAGTCGTCCGATACGCTGGAGGAGCTGGAACAGGAACTCGGGGAGGCTTTATCCGCTCTGTACGACAGCATCCTCGCTCTCATGGAGGGCCGAAATCATGCGGACACGATTCAGAAGGTACGCTTGTTTATGGAGCAAAACTCGAGCAACCCGGACCTGTCCCTCAATTATTTAAGCGAACGCTTCGGCATGAACTGGAAAACGCTGAGCAAGCTGTTCCGGGAGGAGACCGGCCAGAAATTCGTGGATTATTTGATCGAGCTGCGGATGAACCATGCCCGGAGACTGCTGGAAGAAACCCTGCTGCCCGTACAGGATATCGCCACCGAAGTCGGGTATTCCAACGCCATCTCGTTTGGCCGGATGTTTAAAAAGCTGATGGGAATGTCGCCGGGGGATTATCGTGAGCAAGCTGCTACCAAGCAGCAGAATTACGGGAACTAACGATCCTTCTGACTGCTTCATGCATACTGATCAAGTAGAGAATCCTTCTGACTAGGTCATGCGTATATAACCAAGCAGAGAGCCCTGCGGACGATGCTGTCCTGCGGGCTTTTTTGCCGTCAACGGAGAGAGGTTTAGCGGCGGAAAAAGGTTTATCGCTCTCACGGCCTGCCGGCTCTGAAATTTTCCCCTGCTCGCGGAAATACGTTGATTCGGAGAATCTTGTTTATTGATCGGATGGAACCGTCCGCTCTAAACTTGGGACCAACACAAAGCGAAGGAGGGTGACCCCATTGGCTCGTATGAGCAGCGCAATTCCAGTACCTGCAGATGCACAGGCACCAACGAATCTACCATCGAACAAGCCCATGAACCGAACGAGGAAGAAGCTGATGAAGCACTGGCAGTTCTACCTGCTCGTGTTCTTCCCGTTAGTCTACATCATCCTCTTCAAATACGTTCCGATGTTCGGCGTACTGATTGCATTCAAGGAATACAACGTCGTACAGGGGATCTTCGGCAGTCCCTGGGTAGGGTTCGATTATTTCCGGCAATTGTTCGACGCGCCGTTCTTCTGGCAGTATGTCCGCAACACGCTCGAGATTTCCCTGTACGGCCTGCTGGTTGGATTCCCTGCCCCCATTCTGTTGGCGCTGGCACTCAATGAGATCAGGAACGGCCGATTCAAGAAAACCGTCCAGATGGTGACTTACGCGCCGTACTTTATTTCAACGGTTGTCATCGTCTCGATTCTGATCGTGAACCTCTCGCCCAACACCGGGCTGATGAGCAACCTGTTCCGGGCGCTGGGACTGGAAACCGTTGATTTTCTCGGCGTGCCGGAGCTGTTCAAATCGATCTATGTCTGGTCCGATGTATGGCAGTTCACCGGTTACGGCGCCATCATCTATATTGCGGCCTTGGCGGGAGTCAATCCCGATTTGTACGAGGCGGCCCGAGTGGACGGGGCGACCCGGTTTCAAAAAATCATCAATATCGATATTCCCAGCTTGTTTCCGGTCATCGTCATTTTGCTCATATTGAATCTGGGCAATCTGATGAGCCTGGGCTTCGAGAAAATATATCTCATGCAAAACCCGCTGAATCAGAACACGTCCGAAGTCATCTCCACCTATGTGTACAAGGTCGGCCTGCTCGGTGCGAACTTCAGCTTCTCCGCCGCCATCGGCCTGTTCAATTCCGTTATCAATTTCATTCTCTTGGTCATCGTCAATTACGTATCCAGAAAAGTCTCATCCACAAGTCTATGGTAGGAGGAATCGCATGAGCAGATCAACCGTACGGGAGTCCGCTGCAGACCGGATTTTCCTTGGTATCGTGTATTTGTTTCTGTCTGTCGTACTGATCGTCATCCTGTTTCCGCTGCTGCATATTGTAAGCGCATCCTTCAGCTCCCCGGGCGCAGTGTCCTCGGGCCAAGTGTGGTTGTGGCCGGTGGATGTAACCCTGATCGGCTACAAAGCGGTGTTCCAAAATTCCAATATTCTGATCGGGTTTGGCAACTCGCTGTTCTATGCCGTTGTCGGCACGCTTGTCAACGTCGCATTCACGGTGATGCTTGCATATCCATTAGCCCGAAAGACGTTTTACGTTCGCAACCTCATTATGATGCTGCTGGTGTTCACGATGTTTTTTGACGGCGGGCTCATTCCGAACTATCTGCTCGTGAAGTCGCTCGGCATGCTCGACACGCGCTGGGCCATGATCATACCGGGTGCGTTAGCCGTGTTTCAGGTCATCATCGCCAGAACCTTTTTTCAAACCACGATCCCGGAGGAGCTCGCCGAAGCGGCCGAAATGGACGGCAGCAGCGACATTACCTTTTTTCTGAAAATCGTCCTTCCGTTATCCAAGCCGATCCTGGCCGTGCTCGCGCTGATGTACGCCGTCGGCCATTGGAACTCCTATTTCAATGCCCTGATTTATTTAAAGGACAGCAGCCTGTTTCCGCTTCAAATCTTCCTGAGGGATATTCTGATCCTGAATTCCGTCAGCGCCGAGATGGTGACCAACGTGAATGAGCTGCTGGTCCGCGAAGGGCTGAAGGATCTGCTGAAGTATTCGCTGATCGTGGTGGCAAGCGCCCCGGTACTGGTCATTTACCCGTTCGTGCAGAAGTATTTTGTCAAAGGCGTGATGATCGGGTCCTTGAAAGGGTGATTCCTGCTTATTGTGAAGGAGGTGAGGCCGGCAGTATAGAATGGGTAATTCCGATGATCGGACACATAGGGGGTATATGCAAAATTAGGTTTCGTTTATGAAGTACGGGCAGACATTCCATATTAGGGAGGAATTGATTTGAAAAGGTTCACTGGATTAGGTTTAAGTCTGATTCTCGCGGCAGTGCTGGTTTTATCCGCTTGCGGCAAATCGAGCGAAACAGGAACTGGAAATCCGGCAAGCCCTCCGGAGTCGGGGGCACCCGTTGAACTATCGGTATTCGCTCCTCAGTCCGCCGGCATCGAGAGCCTCGATGTCAATCCATTCTCCAAGCATATCGAAGAGAAGCTGGGGATTACATTCAAATGGAATACGACGCCCGACGCGGTATTCAACGACAAGAAACTGCTGATGCTGGCCAGCGGGGATTATCCGGCGCTTATTATGAATGCCGGCATATCCAAGGCGGATCAGATCAAGTACGGAATGCAGGGGGCCTTTATCCCTTTGAATGATTTAATCGACCAGCATGCGCCGAACATCAAGAAGGCATTGGAGGAAGTTTCCTATTTGAAATCCGCCATGACGGCCCCGGACGGCAATATATACGCGCTTCCGAAGGTGAACGAGTGCCTGCACTGCACGTATGGCCAGCGGATGTGGATCAATACGACCTGGCTCGAGAAGTTAGGGCTTGAAATGCCAACGACCACCGACGAGTTCTATGAAGTGCTGAAAGCCTTTAAGGAGCAGGACCCGAACGGCAACGGAAAGGCTGACGAAATTCCGATGACCACTTCGCTCGATGTATGGGGAGGAGGAGTTGACGCCTTTTTGATGAACGCTTTTATATACAACAATGGCACGACTTATCTAAGCGTGAAGAATGGCAAGGTGATTTTGTCGGCGGCTGAGCCCGAATGGAGGGAAGGGCTGAAATATCTGCGTAAGCTTTATAGCGAAGGACTGATCGATAAAGGAGCCTTTACGCAGAACGGCGATGCCGTCAAGCAGCTTGGCAACAAAGCGGAGAATGTGGTCGGCACCGTCGGTTATGCGCTGATCAGCAGCGTGCTGGAGCCGACCGACGCCAAGCCCCGCCATAAGGAATACGATGTCGTTCCCCCGCTGAAAGGACCGAATGGCGTACAGCTAGCAGGTTATAGCGTCGGAGCAGGTGACGGATCGTTTGTCATTACGAACAAAGCGACGGAGGAGCAGCGGATCGCAGCGATCAAGCTGGCGGATTACTTGTTCTCTGAAGAAGGCACCGTCATGACTTCCTGGGGGTTCGAGGGAGACGGATGGCGAAAGGCGGAGTCCGGTGCGCTTGATTACAACGGCGAGCCGGCCGCATACGAAGCGTTGAAGCGGGATGTGCCCGAGGGATCCCTTGACGTAACCTGGTGGCAGCTCGGCACGATGCTGATGGTGAATTCCCTCCGCGAATCCTTTGTTGCTCCTGAAGATCCGCTCGGCAACGGAGCCTACGAGTATCGTTTATGGCTGGCTGCCAAGAAATATGAGCCTTTTGCCAAACCGGAGTTAGTGTACCCGACCGATGTGTTCATCGATCCGAAAGACGCAACCTTTATCGCGCAGATTCAGAAGACGATTCAGGATTACGTGAAATCGAACCTGGCGCAGTTCGTAACCGGCAGCAAAGACATCGAGAAGGATTGGGATGCCTATGTCAGCGGATTTAAGGGGCTTCAGCTGGATAAGTATCTGGAGATTCATCAGAAAGCATTAGACAATCAAGGATGAGGTATGGGAGGTTTATCGCTTGCACAATTTCATTGAATACGCTGCCAACATCGAGCCCTCGGAACGTCAATTAGCCGTACAGGAGATGGAGTTCTACGCCTTCTTTCATTTTACCATCAATACGTTCACGGATATGGAATGGGGCACGGGAAAGGAAGACCCGGCGCTGTTCAATCCGGCGCAGCTGGATGCGGATCAATGGGTCAGCGCTTGTGTCAGCGCCGGGATGCGCGGCCTGATCCTGACCTGCAAGCATCATGACGGCTTCTGTTTATGGCCGAGTCAGTATACGGAGCATTCCGTGAAGAGCAGCCCTTGGCGAAACGGCCATGGGGATGTGGTGAAGGAGGTTGCCGATGCCTGCAGGAGAGGGGGGATCAAATTCGGCATCTACTTGTCCCCCTGGGACCGGCATGAACCGTCGTATGGGGATTCGCCGCGGTACAATCAATTTTTCCTGAATCAGCTAAGAGAGCTCCTGACCGGCTACGGCGAGATATTCAGCGTCTGGTTTGACGGGGCCTGCGGCGAAGGGCCGAACGGCAAGCGCCAGGAATACGATTGGGAGTCGTATTACGCCCTGATTCGGGAACTGCAGCCGAATGCCGCCATCTCGGTATGCGGGCCGGATATTCGCTGGTGCGGGAATGAAGCGGGACATTGCAGGGAGTCGGAGTGGAGCGTCGTTCCGGCGTCGCTGCGCCAAAATGAAGCGATCCAGGAAAAGTCGCAGCAAACGGATGACCGTGAGTTCGCGCGCCGCTATGAATCCAGCGGAGAGGATCTCGGCAGCCGGAGCGTCATTCAAGGCGAGAAGGAGCTGGTATGGTATCCGGCCGAAGTGAATACCTCGATCCGTCCCGGCTGGTTCTACCATGCGTCCGAAGACGATAAGGTTCGATCGCTGGAAGAATTGCTGCATATTTATTACGGCTCGGTTGGCGGCAATGCCACCTTTCTGCTCAATATTCCGCCGGATACCCGCGGACTCGTTCATGAGAACGATCTGCGGCGTCTGCAGGAACTCGGGGACGCCATCCGAACAACGTTTGATACCGATTTGGCAGCCGGCGCGGATATTACGGCTTCCGAAACGAAAGCCGGATCGGATGCTCGAAATATGGTCGACGGTAACAAGGATACGTATTGGAGCCCCGAGGAGGGTACGGAATACGCCGTGATTGAGCTGGACCTGGGGCGGGCGATCGATTTCGATCATATCGTATTGGCCGAATACCGGTACGGGCAGCGGATCGAGCGCTTCGAGCTTGAATATATGGAAAACGGGAACTGGCACACGATCCAATCCGGGACGGTAATCGGGCGCAAACGCATCTGCCGCTTTCCCGCCGTACGCGCTCAATATATCCGCCTTACCATTTTGGAATCGAGATGGTGTCCGCGCCTGTCCGGCATGGAAGTTTACCGGAGCTCGAGGGATTGTTGAGAGGACTGCAGATTTGCAGCCTCCCCTAAAGGATTGGCAGTAATAAGGCGGCCATCGCAAAAGAGCGGTGGCTCCTTTTTTTCGAAAACGCAAAATTTACCTTCCGTTCCATCCAGATTAGTGTAAGATGTACGTGAAAGTACCTCATTCCATTGTAGAGAGGATGCAATCTGCATGAGTCATTCCATAACGTTTGAAACCCGGCTGTTAAGCTCTCTGTCCAAAGTGTTCGCCGATGAAGAACTGTCCCCAGCCTCGTACGACGCAGGGGCAGCGTTTAGCAATGAGACATTCTCGTTTCAAGTGGCCTACCGTACCAATCGCTTGTTGAAAAACATCCGGGTTATTCTGCAATCCGAGTTAAGCGAACGGGTTACCGTCCGCTCCGTAGGCCTGGTTCCGTCGGAGCTGCCTACGTATCATGACCATGACGAGTTTATCTTAAGAGCTACGCCCGGGCTATATCCGGACCCGCTGCTGCCCCTGGCATCAGATCCTGTTATAACCGGATGCCCGGGCCAGTGGAGAAGCCTCTGGATCACGGTACAGCCTGAGGAAGAGATCCAGGGAGGTACATATGAAATCCGGATCCGTTTTGAAGCGGAATCGGGAGATACGCTTGGAGAAGAGGTATTTACGCTGGAAGTGATTCCGGCAGCCTTACCTGCGCAGAAGCTCATTCATACGGAATGGTTCCATGCCGATTGCCTGGCAAACTACTATGAGGTGGGGATTTTTAGCGAACGGCACTGGATGTTGATCGAACAATTTATGCAGACCGCGGCACAGCATGGGATCAATATGATCCTGACTCCGGTGTTTACGCCTCCGCTGGATACGGAAGTGGGCGGAGAGCGGCCGACGGTACAGCTGGTCGATGTCGATGTGAGCGAAGATGGAAAATATGCGTTTGGGTTTGACAAACTCGACCGCTGGGCTGACCTGTGTGATTCCAATGGCATTCAGTATCTGGAATTCTCGCACCTCTTCACGCAGTGGGGAGCCCGGCATGCGCCGAAGATTATGGCTAACGTGAACGGACAGCCGGAGAAGCTGTTCGGTTGGGAGACGGATGCGACTGGAGAAGCGTATCATTCCTTCATCAGACAATTCATTCATGCTTTGACCGGTTGGATCGAAAGCCGGGGACTTGAGCAGCGCTGTTATTTCCATGTATCCGATGAGCCGTCCGAGTCCCATCTGGAGGCTTACGGGCATGCAAGCCGGTTGATGAACGAGCTGCTGCCGGATTACCCGATCATTGACGCGCTCTCCGATATTTCGTTCTATGAGCAGGGGCTGGTGAAGCGTCCGATTCCGGGCAGCAACCACATCGAGCCTTTCCTGGATCAGCAGGTAACCCCGTTGTGGACCTATTATTGCTGTTCCCAGTACAAGGAAGTGTCCAACCGATTCTTCAATCTGCCTTCGGCGAGAAACCGGATCATCGGGATTCAGCTGTATAAGTTTAACATTGAGGGATTTCTCCATTGGGGATATAACTTTTGGAATTCGCAATACTCGAAACGCGCCATTGATCCGTTCAAGGTGACGGATGCGGATTGCGGTTTTCCTTCCGGAGATGCTTTTGTGGTATATCCCGGTGAAGAAGGGCCGATCGAATCCATTCGGCTGAAGGTATTCCAGGAAGCGCTTCAGGATTTGAGAGCGCTTCAACTGCTGGAAACCCAGATCGGCAGGGAGGCAGTTCTGCAGGCGCTGGAAGAAGGGCTTGAAGAGCCGATCACCTTCAAGACGTACCCGAGGGATCCGGAATGGCTGCTGTCGAAGCGGCAGTGGATCAATGATAAGATCAGGGAAAGCTTGGCTGTGAAGTAAGCGGGCCGGGCGTACGGCTTATTTAGACGAATCCGGGCCATTTTAGGCCGAACGAATCCTGCGTAAAACTGCCCCACCTTCCCTTGAGAAGGTGGGGCAGTTTTTGATTTTCCGATCTGTTTTTTCGCCTGATGGGTACCAAGCATGTTTCATTCTTGCTTGTGCATGATCCCGTATGGTTCCATGATAAAGAGAACGTGCATGTCATCAAGGTATACCGGCGCAAAGGGCAGTCCAATCCTAGGGATGAGATGGCCGGGATTCTGCCAACGATATCGGCAAACCACGCCCGAGGCGAAAGAGGCCTGCTGTGGTTCTAGTGGTGCCGCCGAAATTATGCCATCATAAGAGCAAGGGGGAAATGAACGATGTATTTGGATTTCAAGTTGGCGAATGACCGCCCGGCGTATATTCAAGTCAAGGATTACATGAAGCGCTTGATGACAACCGGGGCGCTGCAAGCCGATCAGAAGCTTCCCTCCACGCGTGAGCTAAGCGCGCTGTTTCGAGTGGGCCGCAATACGGTGCTGAGCGCATACTCCGATTTGGAGGATGAAGGCTATATCTACGCGGTTAAAGGGCAAGGACACTTTGTTTCCCCTTCGATCAGCGGGGCATCCGCACAGCCGGAAGGCAAACGGCTGGACTGGGGTCCTCGCCTGAACGAGTATGCCAGGCTTGCGGAAGCGAACGATCTGATGAAGCACGGGATCCGTGCTGAGAAGGGTTCCATATCTTTTACAAGCATCGCTCCCGACGAGAAGCTGTTCGACCTGCCCAATGTCAAGCGTGCATTCCTGGACCGGATGTCGCTTGAAGGCGATATCCTACTAAATTACGGTTACGCGAAAGGCTATAAACCGCTTATTGATTACCTTCTCCGTTACATGGAGAACAAAGGGGTGAATATTCAGGGCAAAGATATGCTGATCACCAGCGGTTTTACGGAAGGCTTAAGTCTGGTGCTATCCGCCTTGAACCAAGGGCATGGCCGCATTCTATGCGAGAATCCCACCCATCATACCGCCATTAAAAATTTTAAAATGCACGGGTACGCCATTACCGGCGTCGAGATGGAGCAAGACGGCATCAGCCTGACAGGGCTCGCACGCGAGCTGTCGGAGCGGTCGTACGACATGGCGTACCTTGTGCCTTCCTATCATAATCCTACCGGAATCGTAATGTCCCACCAGAAGCGGCTGGAAGCGCTGCGGCTGCTGAACGAGCATGAGATTCCCGTGATCGAAGACGGCTTCAATGAGGAGCTGCGTTATTCGGGCTCCCACATCGCGCCTCTCGTTGCATGTGCAGGGGGAGAGAACAACAGCGTGATTTACCTGGGCAGCTTCTCCAAGATTCTGTTCCCCGGCCTGCGAGTCGGATGGGTGCTGGCCGACAAGACCCTCATTCATTATCTGGAAAGCGTGAAGCGGGCCCGCAGCATTCATACGTCGACTCTGGATCAGTCCCTGCTCTTTCAATATCTGTACAATGGCAACTTCGAGAAGTATTTAAAGAGAGCGAAAGCCGAGTACAAGCGAAAATATGAGCTTGCGATCCGCTGCTGCGAGGAGTGGATTCCGATGGAGCGGCTGTCCGGTGACGGCGGGCTTCACCTGTTCGTTGAATTCGGTCCGGACTTCCGGACACGGGAGCTCCTGGAGGCTTGTTCCGCCCAGGGCGTGGTATTCACGCCGGGCGATATTTTCTATACCGATGGCGGCGGCCAGCACACCATGCGTCTTGGATTCTCACGCGTCTCCGACGAGAACATCGAGAAGGGGATTCGGATCATCGGCCAGGCGGCAAGGAAGCTGGTGTGATCGGGGTGCAACAGTGATCGGAGGAATAATCCGCATGCGGAGTGATGATTAACATACAAAAGAATGCTTCTCCGAGAAATCATGGGCTGCAACGGAGAAGGCGGAATTATTGTGGAGAAGCGGAGCGTTCTCCTTTGCCGTCGGATTTCAACGATGAAAATTCAAATCAGTGGAAATCTGAGGGCAACGAAAGATCGGAAGAATAATCCGCATGCGGAGTGATGATTGACATACAAAGAATATTTCTCCGAGAAATCATGGACTGCAACGGAGAAGGCGGAATTATTGTGGAGAAGCGGAGCGTTCTCCTTTGCCGTCGGATTTCAACAACGAAATTCAAATCAGTGGAAATTTGAGGGTAAGCATGCGGAGTGTTGCACTGGCAATCAGCTTGAAGAATTTATTTAGGAGGTCTACATCATGAAGGTTGGCGTCATCATGGGAGGCGTATCATCCGAGAGGGAAGTTTCGCTCATGACCGGCAAAGAGATGATCGCTCATTTGGATAAAAGCCGCTACGAGGTCTATCCGATCGAGATTCACGATAAACGCGAGCTGATCAGCAAAACCGAAGGCATCGATATTGCGCTGCTCGCCCTGCACGGCGCGTTCGGGGAAGACGGCACGGTGCAGGGCACCCTCGATACGCTGGGGATTCCGTATACCGGCAGCGGCGTTCTGGCCAGCAGTCTCTGCATGGATAAAGATTTGAGCAAGAAGCTGCTGCGTTACGAAGGATTGCATACGGCTGACTGGATCATGGTCAGCTGCATGGAAGAGCTGGCGGCCGCCGACGTGGAGGGGCTCGGTTTTCCCGTTGTGGTGAAGCCGAATGCGGGCGGTTCCAGCATCGGTACCCGGATCGTGCGCGACTCGGCTGGCCTAGCATCCGCCGTCGAAGAGGCGCTGCGGTGGGACCGCTTCGTCATGATCGAGCAATGGATCGAGGGAGAGGAAATCACCTGCCCGGTCCTTAACGGCGATATGCTTCCGATTGTGTCGATCAAGCCGAACTCCGAATTCTTCGATTATGCATCCAAATACGAAGAAGGCGAAGCGGATGAGCAGGTGATCGAGCTTCCCACAGAACTTCAGGAGCAGGTGCGCACAGCCGCGCTTCAATGCTATAAGGCGATGAAGTGCAGTGTATATGCCCGGATAGATATCATCCTGAAGGGAAAGATTCCTTATATTTTGGAGGTCAACACGCTTCCGGGTTTAACGAAGACCAGTCTGCTGCCAAGAAGCGCGGAAGCGGCGGGATATTCGTTCAGCGGACTTTTGGATGCCTTGATTGAAACCTCATTATCGGAACGAAAACGCGAAGGCAAGGAGTAGAAGGATATGAAGACAACGAGCAGCTTTCTAACATCGACGGTGCAAGTCATGCCGCCATCCGGCATCCGGCAATTTTTTAATGCTGCGGAAGCGGATGACGAGGTCATTTCGCTCGGCGTGGGCGAACCGGATTTCGTGACGCCCCAGTGTGCGATCGACGCATGCAAACGGGCGCTGGAGCATGGGCGCACGATGTACACGCCGAATGAAGGGCTGATGGAGCTGAGGGAAGGAATTGCAGACTATCTGCATGCCGGCTTCCAGCTGCAATACGAGCCGTCGAGGGAGGTCCTGGTTACGGTCGGCGGCAGCGAAGCGATTGATCTTGCGCTGCGGGCGCTCATCTCGCCGGGCGATGAAATTATCATTCCCGTACCGGGATATGTCGCCTATGCTCCTCTAGTGCAATTGAACGGCGGCACCGTCGTCGAGCTGGAGCTATCCGCGGAGCATGACTTCAAATTGACGGCGGATGCACTGCAGCAGGCGATTACGCCCCGGACGAAAGCGATCGTTGTTAACTTTCCGAGCAATCCGACAGGAGCCGTCATGACCCATGAGGATTGGCTTCCGATCGCGCGCCTTGCGGTCGAGCACAATTTGGTGGTGATTTCAGACGAGATGTATGCCGAGCTTACTTATAGCGGCACGCATACGAGCGTCGCTTCCCTGCCGGGGATGCGGGAGCGGACCGTCATCATCGGCGGATTCTCCAAAGCCTTTGCCATGACGGGCTGGCGGGTCGGCTACCTCTGCGGCGATGCCGGGCTGGTGAGCGCTATGGTCAAGATTCATCAGTATACCGCGCTCTGCGCGCCCATCATGGGACAGATTGCGGCCATCGAATGTTTAAGGAACGGGCTCGGGGATCGGGACGTGATGAGGCAGGCTTACGATGAGCGCCGACAAATGTTTGTGCAGGGACTGAGCGATATCGGCCTGAGCTGCCGCGATCCTCAGGGAGCCTTCTATGCATTCCCCAGCATAACCGGAACCGGCCTCGGCTCGCAGCAGTTTGCGGAGCGATTGCTTCGAGAGGCCAAAGTAGCCGTTGTGCCGGGCCATGTATTCGGTACCGGGGGCGAAGGCTTCATTCGCTGCTCGTATGCCGCTTCGTCCGCTCGACTCTGCGAAGCGCTCGAACGAATGGAACGCTGGCTTCAAACGCATGTACGTGCCGAAGGTCTTCATGCCTTACAGAATTCTTGACAGCTTCCGGTAATCGGTAGCGGTAATCCCCTCCAGCCTCCGGAAGATGCGGCTGAAATAATGAATGTCCGGGTATCCGACGCCTTCGCCAACCATCTCGATCGAGATGTCGGATTCCCTGAGCAGCCGGCGCGCTTCCCGGTGACGAACGGATTGCACGAATTCGCTCGGCGGCATCCCGGCAAGGCGCTTAAACAATTTGGCGGTATGATCCGCGCTTAACATCAAATGCTCCGCGATGACTTTGTTGCTCCAGTCTTTGGCTGGAGCTTTTTCGATTTGAGCCATCAGCTCGATCAGTTTGGCCTCGTGCGGCGACGTTTCCGTCAATGCCCGGGAGGGGTGCGTCCGAAACAGTTGAACCAGCACATCCAGCATCAGTCCCTTGCAGGCAAGCTCGTAGCCGGCGGGACGCAGGGTGAATTCCTCTACGATGCGTTCCATCATCTGTACGCATGGCAGGGGAGGCGTGTAGATAATCCGGGAAGAAAGGGGAGGGAAAGCGGATGATACGGCTTCATGCGCGAACTTATCCGTATCCACCACGGCTTCGTTCACGATCATATCGGCTTCCGTCTGGATGTCCAACTCATCGAAAAAATCAAAATGGATACCCAGAAAACGCGCGTCGGGATGGGAAACCACCTCATTTTGGTGGTAAACGCCGGACGGCAGAAAGATCAGCTGGCCTGCTTCGACGACATGCCGGTTCCCGTACATCGTGGTAACGGCTTCCCCATGGCATACATAGAGCAGCTCGAAATCATATAACCTGCGCTGCGGGAGAGCTCCCGTCGCCATGCGTTGAAACTGTGCATAATGAATGCTGGGCGACCATTCGCGGAAAGGCGCTTCGCGTTTTACCGGATAATCGGGGTCCATATCGGCCATCGTAGATTCACTCCCAAATGTTATTAAGAGAATAGAACGGAATTGTCCAAATAATCGCTTTTCTTTCTAAATCATTTCTTGGAATGTTTATTTATTATATAAGTATTATTACATCCAATTGGTTTATTTACAACTTGACGGAAAAAGTCAAATGATGCGTTTCAGAAAACATTTGTAACATCATCAACCTATGAATTTTAGGAGGGGTTTGCGATGAAAAAAGGGATTAATATCTGGTCGTTCCCGGGAGAGGCTTCCATCTCCGACTGTATCCGATTGGCAAAAGAAGCGGGCTTTGACGGAATCGAATTGTCGCTGAACCAAACGGGGGAGCTCGGGCTCCAGGCAGGCGATAAGGAAGTGCAGAGCATAACGGCACAGCTGAAGGACGCAGACCTCGATATTGCAGGATTGGCGACAGGCTTGTATTGGGACTATCCGATGACCAGCGACGACCCGGCCATCCGTGAAAAGGCCATGGACGTTTGCAAAAAGCAGCTGGAGCTCGCGGCTGCATTCGGTGTGGATGCCATTCTTGTGATACCAGGGGCGGTCGGCGTCGATTTTGTTCCCGGTTCCGCAGTCATCGACTACGAATATGCTTACGAGCGGGCTCAAGAATCCATTCGCAAGCTGGTTCCGTACGCGGAAAGCGCCGGCGTTTCGATCGCGCTCGAGAATGTATGGAACAAATTCCTGTTGTCCCCGCTGGAATTGCGGACCTTCATTGACGAGATCGGTTCCGACTATGTAGGCTCTTATTTCGATGTAGGCAACGTCGTGCACAACGGTTATCCGGAGCATTGGATTCGGATTTTGGGCGAGCGGATCAAGAAAGTTCATTTCAAGGATTACCGCAGGCAGGCAGGCGGATTGCACGGCTTTGTCGACCTGCTGGCAGGAGACGTCAATTATCCCGCAGTGGTGGAAGCTCTGCGCCTGATCGGCTACGACAACTATGTCACGGCAGAGATGATCCCGGCCTACACCCATTATTCGGAGCAGATCATATTTAACACGTCCAATGCGATGGATGCGATTCTCGGACGGACGCCGTCTTTGCGCAAGCCGGACGCGCGGCAGCATCAAGGACAATCATAATCATAAGGGATACGGAGGGAATGAGAATGCTTAAGATCGGAATATTGGGTTTTGGTTTCATGGGCCGCATGCATTTCGACAATTATCTTCGTTTGGCTCAAGAAGGCGCAGACATCGAGCTGGTGGCGATTTGCGATCTCCTCATCGATGAGCTTAAAGACAGCAAAGCCAACGGGAATATGGCGACCGAGCGGGATGTCTACGACCTGGAGCCCTATCGTCTTTACGATCATGTGGACAAAATGCTCGAGCATGAAGAGCTGGATATCGTGGATGTGTGCCTGCCAACGTATTTGCATGCGGATATGTCCTGCATGCTGCTGGAGCGCGGCATTCACGTCCTGTGCGAGAAACCTGTTGCGGGCAGCTCGGAAGAAGCCTGGCGCATGGTGAAAACAGCGGAACGCACGGGCAAAACGCTGATGATCGGACAATGCCTGCGTTTCTGGCCGGCTTATGAATATTTGAAAGAATGCGTGGAGGACGTCCGCTACGGCAGCATCGTTGCAGGCGAATTCTTCCGGGGATCGGAGCCTCCTAAGGGCTGGTTCCTGGAAGGGGAGAAAAGCGGAGGCTGCATCACGGACATGCATGTGCATGACGCGGACATGATCCACTGGCTGATGGGCAAACCGGAGCGGGTGTCCACATTCGCCAAAACGATCATTGATGGAAGCTCGTACGATATCGTATCCACCCATTACACTTACCCTGACGGGAAAGTGATTAACGCCCATGCGGATTGGACGCTGCACGGCGAACATGGCTTCCATATGGGATACCGGGTAAATTTCGAGGAGGCTACCCTGGTGTTCGAGAATAATGAATTGAAGGTGTATCCTGAAGACGCACCGGGCTTTACAGCCGAACTGTCCGGAGATTCCGGCTACTACCGCGAGCTTCAGTATTTCATCGAGCATGTTGCGCAAGGAAAACCGGTAACGGTATGTACGCCAGACAGCGCGGCAGGATCGCTGGAAATTATCGAAGCCGAGATCCGTTCAGCGAGAGCGAACGGGGCTTTGGAGACCGTGACGGGGAAACAAGCGGTATCTTAAGGTATACAAGTTTCAAGTTCCTACACACATTATGGTGAGACAATGAACAGGCCGATCAGGAAATTTCCTGATCGGCCTGTTGTTTGTGTTTATCAAGTCCGTTCCAAGCGAACGTTGCGGTTTGCTTGGAACGTCTCAAAGCTTGCGTCGGTTTATGCTCTGAACGTCTTCAAGAAGTCCACGGCAAGCTTGATGTCCGCTTCCGGATTGGTCTTCACTTCGCGTTCGATTGTCAAATACCCGGTATAGCCGATATCTTTAAGGGCTTGCAGGTAAGCATTCCAGTTAACGCCGCCTTCGCCAAGCGGAACCTCACGGAACTTCTCGCCGGATTCCGCCATATCGGCAATTTTGTCATGGTCAAGCGCGGGTGCTTCATATCCGAAATCGCCGTATACGTCACGAGGATCGATGTAGTCTGCCAGCTTGATTCCGTCCTTCGCGTGCGTATGGACGATATAATCCTTGAGGTTGTATACGCCCTGTACTGGATCGTCGCCCGTAACCATGACCATATTGGCCGGGTCAAAGTTAACGGATACGCCGTTGGAACCCAGGCCGTCCAGGAATGATTTCAAGTGAGCCGAAGGTTCCGGCCCCGTCTCGATGGCAAAAAACGCGTTCATCGAGTTCGCGAAGGTGCTGAGCTCTACGCAGGCCTTATGCATCGTTTCGTATACGCGGCCGGTGTGATCCTGCGGCACGATACCGATATGGGTCGTAATGATATTGGTTCCAAGCTCCAAACCGAGCTCCATGATCCGCTTGGATTTTTCGATTTTGGCCGCATTTTCGGCAGGATCCTGAAAGCCGTGTCCGCCAAGGTCACCGACGAGGGCGGAAATTTCAAGTCCCAGGGAATCGATATAATCCTTCAATTCTTTTCGAGCGGAAGCGGAGAGGTTGGCTGGATCCATTTCGCCGTGAACGGCATAAATCTGTACGCCGTCCGCCCCGACCTCCCGTGCTTTGACAAGACCTTCTCTTACGCCAACCCGAAAGCTGTCAACGATAACGCCAATTTTGTTAGGCATGATAGGCTTCGACATCCTAATATCCCCCTTATATCATCCTTGTGTGATCCATAAGCCTTCTGCCTTAAGCTTCGTTCCAGGCTTTACGGACATATTCCAAACCAAATTTAGCACCCGTGCGGCAATCTTCCATCCCTTCGAATTCGATCGAGATATAGCCGTCGTAACCGGATTCCTTCACGATGCGAACGACTTCCGGCATATCGATATCGCCTTGGCCGACAATCGCGCCGCGCAGCCAGTTGCCGCTGGAGGTGTTAAACCAGCCGGATCCGGGCGCGCGGTTAGCCGGACGATAGTAGAAGTCCTTGAAGTGAACCATGGACGCGAGGCCGATGTTGTTCGCGACAGCCACGGTGGATACCTCGTCTGCACAGAGGAAGTTTCCGATGTCCAGGGTAGTTTTGAAATTAGGGTGGTTCACGGTCTGAACCAGAGCTTTGACGCGGTCGCTATGCTGAATGAAGTAACCATGGTTCTCCACGCTGGTGGTAATGCCGCGTTCTGCCGCGTAATCGGCAATGATGCGGCATGCATTGGCCAGCCGCGGAAGTTCCTCCAGGAAATGCGTGATGGACAAGTCCTTGGAAGAGCCTACGTCATGGCGCATCAGCTTGACGCCAAGCGCAGCCGCAATGTCCACTTCGCCTTTAACTCGTTCAATCTCCGCTTCATAAGCAGCGTCATCCAATTCCGCAAAATTGGCGCCGATGGCGTAGTTGGAGATTTCAAGTCCTTTGGAGGCGGCACGGGATTTGATCGTATCGATCAGCTCCGGCGTTTCCTTGAGGTTAAAGCCGAGCGGAACGATCTCGATATGCTCTCCGCCGATCTCCGCAACGTAGTCGATGACGTCGGTAATGGTCATTTCGCCTTTGTTCATGGCCTGGTACAGGCTGTACGAGCTTATTCCGAGTTTCATAGGAGAACTTCAGCCCCTTTCTCGGCGGATTCATAGATGCCGCACAGAATCTTCATGATCTCAACGCCGTCTTCAACCGGGCTGAGCGGTGTTGTGCCGTTCTCGATACAGGAAATGAAGTGATTGACCTCGCTTTGGAAAGCAGCATCGAAGTCGAATCCCTTGTTGTCGGTTTGCGGCTGGATGTTGATGATGGTATCGTGCTTCTCGGTTACGATGGAAACCTCAGGGTCGATCTCGAATCCGCCCTTGTCTCCATACAATTTAACGGATTGCAGATTTTCCTTCGAGTGCAGCGTGAAGCTTACGTCCACCAACAAAGAGGCGCCGTTTTCAAAACGGATCATTGCATTCGCCATATCCTCGACGGTGTTCTTCTCAGCATCATAATCAGCTGCTTTATAGAAGGACAGGTTGCGCACGTTAGAGCGATTGCCCAACTTCCGGTATGTATTGGCGCTGACGGCAACCGGCTTCGGACGGCCCATCATGTACCAGCACAGATCGATGACGTGCACGCCGATATCGATGAGCGGTCCGCCGCCGGAACGTTCGATGTCGGAGAACCAGCCGCCCGGATTGCCGAGGCGGCGAATGGAGGAAGCCTTCGCGAAGTAGATCTCCCCGAATTCACCCTTGTCTGCAAACTCGCGGAGCATCTGGGCGTTAGGGTCATAACGTCTTACGAAACCGACCTGGAGCATCTTGCCTGAGGATTTCACGGCCTCCTGTACTTGAAGCGCTTCCTCAACGGTGCGGCAAAGCGGTTTCTCAACCAGAACGTGTTTGCCGGCATTCAGTGCCGCAATGCTGATTTCGGCATGCGTATTGTTCCAGGTACAGATGCTTACCGCATCGATTTCCGGATCGGCCAGAAGTTCTTTATAGTCCGTGTAGACTTTGGTAGCGCCGTATTTTTCAGCTGCGCGCTGTGCTCTTTCTTCGTTTAAATCGCACACGGCGAGCAAATTCGCGTTCGCATGTTTTTGATAGGATTGCAAATGCATAGCAGAGATTGATCCAGTGCCAATGACGCCAACATTAATAGATTTCATGAGTTCACTCCTCTGAATTTACTGCATTACACTTTCGTATTATAATGCTTTTAGAGGAAGACGCCATGATAAACCGTGCTGTTTGTTTGTACAATTGTGCTGTCTTACTGGAAGGAGATCAGAGCATTGGACAAAACACTGCGAGAACCGATGACGATGCCGGATCCTCAGTTTCCGATCAAGGTTCATCGTTGCGAGTTTGATGGCCGGGGACAGGTATTATTTAATCATCACTGGCATGAGCATCTTGAAATATTATATTTTGTTTCGGGGGAAGCGACGCTGGAATGCGGCTCGACCACCTTTACCGCCAAGGAAGGCGATATGATCGTCATTAACCGGAATGAACTGCATTATGGCCTCAGCCAGTCGGACCATTTGTTTTATTATGCGTTAATCGCGGATTTCTCGCTGCTGCAGAGCCATTCCCTGGATGCGCCCGAGATGAAATTCATCACGCCGATCACCCAGAACCGGCTGATCTTCGAGAACCGAATCAGCGGGGCTGATGCGCTGGCGCCCATGCTATCCATTATCAAGGAGCTGGAACGGCAGGAATTCGGTTATGAGCTGGCTATCAAATCGGAGCTGTACCGATTGCTTACGCTCCTGCTTCGAGGTTATGTCGCAACGGTTCTGACGCAGGATGAATACGTCGAGCGGATGAAGAACGTCGAGCGGTTTGCACCGATATTCAAGTATATCGAGGAGCATTACCGGGAGGATCTGTCGGTGGAGCAGTTATCCGGCATGGCCGGCCTCAGCCGTTTTCATTTCAGCCGGTTGTTCAAGGAAATCAGCGGCCGAACCGTAACGGAGTACGTGAATGAAACCAGGCTCAACCGGGCGGATTACCTGCTCCGCGAAAGCCCGCTTACGGTATCGGAAATCGCGGCTGCTACCGGATTCAACGATATTTATTATTTCAGCCGGACCTTCAAGAAATATAAGCGGATGGCTCCATCGGCTTTACGGAAAAAGTGATCCCGGGGTTTTGCGGTTCTATCAGGTTCCATATAGACATAAATATAAAAGCGACATATAATGAGTAATCATATTGATTGCATAAAGCGGCGGAGACGACGGAGAACCCTTTTGCTTACATGCATACCGTATTTGGTATGCATTCCGAGCAGAAGCGGTTCTTTTTTTAGATTATTGAATGTAAAAGTTTTCAGCGAAGCTGAACCCATTCGATAATCGCAAGAAAAACGTCCACTAAATGCGGTCTGTCTTCTGTGAAGGTACGTCGATAGATGTTTTTCTTATTATATGTTGAGAGAGGAGAATGTCAGGTGGACACAAGCTTATCCGCCAAGATGCGGACCCGTTATTTACAGGACATGTCGGCAAATAAGCTGGATGTGCTGGTGATTGGCGGCGGTATCACGGGGGCGGGCATTGCTTGGGACGCCAGCTGCAGAGGGATGAGCGTGGGCTTGGTGGAGATGAATGATTTTGCTTCGGGAACGAGCGGCAGATCAACGAAGCTGATCCACGGGGGACTCCGGTATTTGAAGCAAGGGGAAATCGGCCTGGTACGGAAGGTGGGCTCCGAACGGGCACTGCTTCACCGCAGCGCTCCGCACCTGGTGGAGCCGATCCCCATGCTGCTCCCTATTTATAAAAAAGGCACTTATGGTTATTTTGCCAGCTGTGTCGGATTGTATCTGTATGATTGGCTGGCGGGTGTCAAACGCAGCGAACGGCGGAAGATGTTTCGGAGGGAAAGCACCCTGGCCCTTGAACCGCTCTTTCGGAAGGAGGGATTGAAAGGTTCCGGTTATTATTACGAATACCGCACCGATGATGCGCGTTTGACGGTCGAAGTGGTAAAGTCTGCAAGGGCTAAGGGAGCGCACATCGCGAATTACGCCAAGGTTCGTGAATTCATTTATCGAGGAGGAAAAGTAGCGGGTGCACAGGTAGAAGACCAATTGAGCGGGGAGACCTATGCGATATACGCCAAAAAAATCATAAACGCCGCGGGTCCATGGGTGGATCAGGTCAGGCTGAAGGATCATTCGCTCAAGGGCAAGCAGCTGCTCTTAACAAAGGGCGTTCACCTGGTGGTGGATCATGCCAAGCTCCCCGTACGACAGGCCGCTTATTTTGATGTGCCGGGGGGCCGTATGATTTTTGCCATTCCGCGGGAGGGCAAGACGTATATCGGAACGACTGATACAGTCTATAAAGGGTCGATTGAGACGCCCGGCATTACCGAGGAAGACCGGCGCTATCTCATCGATGCGGTCAATCATGCGTTTCCGGAAGCAGGGCTGAAGCCAAGCGATATCGAATCCGGATGGGCGGGACTGCGGCCGCTCGTTCGCGAGGAAGGAAAAGGTCCTTCGGAAATATCGCGAAAAGATGAGTTGTTTATATCCGATTCCGGTTTGATCACGATTGCGGGCGGAAAGCTGACCGGATTCCGGAGAATGGCCGAAAAGGTCGTCAACCTTGCAGCCAGACAGCTTCAGGACGCCGATGGCACCATCTATCCTCCCTGTACGACGGATCGGGTTCCGATAAGCGGAGGAGACCTGAACGGACTCACCTATGCGGAAGCTCAGGAGAAGCTTATTAAACAGGGCGAATCCCTCGGCATCAGGCACGATGACGTGAGGAGCCTTATGACCAGGTATGGTACCGATACCCTTGAACTGTTTAAACGGATCAAGGCTGCTTCCGACAAAACAGAAGCTGTCGGATTTAGATTGCTGCGTGCCGAAATCGAGTATTCCATCGAATGCGAAATGACGATGAGTGCCGTGGATTTTCTGTTAAGAAGAACAGGCTGGATGTTATTCGACCGGCCCAAAACCGAGCGAGTCATTGCTTCCGTCATGAGCTTGATGGGAGAATACTTAGAGTGGGATCATGAGGAAGTCGACAGGCAATGGGAACTGCTGCAGGACCAATTGCAAGCGGCATGGGGAGTGGCGGAAGGCAGCAGAATAGAGCTGGCTGCAGCTCCGACGGATCGGGAACACGTCAATGAAACGGTCTCCGAAGAGAAAGCCGGGCATCCATCGGCCGTGTCGGCGATGAACCGATAAGGTTTATCATCATGATGATCTTGTCAAATGTAAAATGTGGATGTAGTATAACCATATAAAGTTATAGAGCGGGCAGAGATGATGAGAAGCCCTTTGCATAACGAGAATCTTTCATTTGTCATGAATGAAGGTTTCTTCCATGCAAAGCGCTTCTCATTTTTTTGTATCCGCAAGGAACCGCCGGTCCAGGGACTAAAGGACATGGCGCTGTCATATGTATACCTTACGGACAGGGGCTGGAGATATAACAGAGATATTTGACCAGACCTGTCCCATGACGTTTGCAGCGAAATTACAGATTGAACATGCAGAGGAGAACGAAGTATGGATCATTTTGCAGGGTATATTTTTGATTTGGACGGAACGATTTATCTTGGGGCCGAGGCCATCGACGGTGCCGTGGAGACCATTCATTACTTGCAGGGACTGGATAAGAGGCTGTTGTTTTTGACCAACAAAACGATAGACTCTAGGGAGAATTATTTAAAGAAATTAGCGAAGCTTGGCATTCAGGTTGAATTGAATCATATTCTGAATCCCGCGCTTGTTACGATTCATTATCTTCAGAAGCATCATCCGGACGCAAAAGTGTACGTCATTGGCGAGGATATATTGAAGGATGAGCTCCTGGACAATGGGATACGATTCGCCTCATCCCCGGAGGAAACCGACGTCGTGGTCGTATCGTGGGATCGGGATTTTCACTACCGTCATCTGGATTTTGCATATCAGGCGATCAAGGGGGGCGCTGAGGTTATTGCTACCCACCCGGATCGAACATGTCCGATGCCTGGCGGTGATGTTCCGGATTGCGGCGGCATGATTGGTGCCATCGAAGGCACTGCCGGCATTACCATTACGACGGTCATGGGCAAACCCTCCGTCTTGACGGCATTGACGGCTCTTGATATTTTGGGAGTGAAGGCCGAAGATTGCCTGATGTCGGGGGATCGGCTGGAGACGGATATCAAGATGGGCAATCAGGCGGGAATGAGCACGGCTTTGGTGCTGACCGGGGTGTCGACCAAGGAGGATCTGATGGACAGCAGCGTGAAGCCCACCTATGTGCTGAATTCGGTTCACGATATTTATCTCAGCGGTACTGCCTTGCAGCAGGCAAACGAAGCACAATGACGAGTATCTACAAAAATATGCCGGGGCAACGGGAGAATTGGAGAGGTTGCGGCGGCAACGAGGTGAAGACATGAAAACCAGTGTTGAAGGTGCACAACGAATTTCGTATTGCTTGAAGCGTAAACCCATTATTACTTCATTAATGAATGCGGATGAACTTCCTGCCGTGTTATCGACCGAATCGAACATCGTATTTATTCTCAAGACCGATATTTTTATCATTGAATCGATCGTCGAGGAGATTCGCGAGGCAGGCAAGCTTTCGTTTGTGCATTTTGATCTGATTGAAGGGATCGGCAAAGATAAGACGGGAGTTAAGTACTTGGCTGAGAAGGTTGGCATCGACGGGATTGTCACGACAAAAAACACGGCGATTGTGGAAGCAAAGAAGCTGGGCTTGTTAACGGTTCAGCGTCTGTTCGTATTTGACTCCGTCTCCCTGGACAACGGGATCAAGATGATTAAGGCCTCCAATCCCGATGCCATTGAAGTGCTCCCGGGCATGGTGTGCCAGCGGATTATGGAACGTATTCGCGCAGAGGTGGACGTGCCTGTCATTGCAGGGGGGCTCATGATCGATTTGGAGGATTTTGATACGGCTCTAAAGAGCGGTGTAATCGGCATATCCACCTCCAGCAAAGAGTTATGGCGCTGGCAGGATGAACATATGGCATAACGAAGAGCCGCCTTACAAGATGAAGATGGGTGGAGATTAGGAATGGATGTGTTTCAACTGGATACGGAGACCATGCTGATGCGGCTGCTGTTCGCTGCATTGCTCGGTGGTTTGATCGGTTGGGAGCGGGAACGCCGGAATAAGCAGGCCGGGTTAAAAACCCATCTCTTGGTAGCCGTCGGATCGACGCTGATTATGCTGACTTCCATCTACGGGTTTGATTCTGCACTGATCAATCATCCCAATGCGAGGTTTGATCCTGCCCGGCTGGCAGCACAAGTTGTAAGCGGTATCGGTTTTCTTGGTGCCGGAGCCATATTGCGTCGTTCCAATCATATCATTTCAGGTCTGACCACGGCCGCCACTTTATGGGTGGCAGCGGCTATCGGTTTAAGCGTGGGCTCCGGTTTTTACTGGCCTGCGATCATCACGACAGCGATCGTTCTGGTCAGCACGCTGGTGCTGAATAAATTGGAATCGAGGTTTCTCTTTATCAAAAAGTCCGGCAGCTTAAAGATTATCATCGAGGCGGGTGACCGTCCGGTACATGTGAGCACAATTACGGAATTGCTGCAAAAGGCCAATATGACGGTGGAAGGCATGATCGTGAACAATGACACGACGGAAGACGATTCGACCAAGGTCACAATGGAATTCCGGGTATACTCGTTTAACAGCAAGGGAATTAACGGATTGTTCGAGCAGTTGTGGCAGGTAGAGGGGATTAAGCAGGTTCGCATGAACTGGCGTGATTAAGGACTCGGCGTTGCTTCGTTGCTTGATAGGGGAGTTATGGACCGACATATCATGGAACATGAAGCGGTGAAATGTCCTGTAAAAGCTGAGCCCGGGGGAACCCGGACTCGGCTTTTTTTGGTTTTCTAATGGATGGCGGAAGCATTGAGTGACGAGTCGCCCCTGTTCCGCGCTTTCGTCCAGTTAAAAGCCGAGATGCTTCTGGCTATCAGAAACTGGGCTGCATAATACGTGGTCATGATCCATACGTTCGAATAAAGGATATCGGAAACAAACATGTTCCAGGACAGGATCGAGTCCGAGATGACAAAGAGCAGACTTCCAAGCATGGCTAACCGGTTTCCGGTCATGACGGAGGTCCAGAGCATGGTCGAGATGACCGCAATATAAGCGATGACGGGAAATATCAAAGCCTGCTCCCCATTTGAGTTGAGAGAGGTCACCAATTGAATGCCCATCCAGACCGAATAGGCCGCAATCGGAACAATGCTGAGGAGGCGGGGAAGCGAATATCGCCATTTTCCCAGAAAGCCGGCCGTATAGAACAGGTGACCGATCAGAAAAAAGGTAAGGCCGACGACAAACCAGATCAGCGTACCGTCACCGATCATGCAGAAGAACAGTCCCGATAACAGAAGATAGTGAACTTTCGTGGCACGGGGCGGGAATTGCCGATATGCAAACAGGATGATGAGCCACATGGGGATGAGCTTGAACAGCAGTTTGATTAGCAAGGGCTCGGAAGGAATGAAGAAAATGTAAAGCAGACTCATGATCAGGATAAACAACGGCAGCGCATATCGTTTCAAATCAATTCCCCCCGTAAGAAATGTAATCTCATGCTTAGACAATTCTTCCTCAGCGCCCCAATTCCTCTTTCCTGATTCTCGACGTAAAGGGGATGTTGAGTGAATATAATGGGGGGTTAGCCATAGCGGACCTGGAGCGTGAGGGGAGGGCATATCCAGTGGCCTGTACGGAGTAACCGGCAGCAATTGCTTTAGGGATGGGTCTATGGGTAATAGATGTTTTATAATGAAATGGAGAAAGGATTAGTGAACTGAGCTGAAGGAGGGAGAGTTCGTGATGAAGAAACGTCAAGCAGTGAAAAAGCTGCTGGCCGGTTTCATGGCGGCAGCGATTGGGATCGCCGTTTTCCAGTTCGGAGGAGAAGAAGTTTGGGCTTCGGGCACATCTTCAGACCAACCTATTGAAGTTAGGGTGAATGGCGGCAAATTGCTGCTGGATTCGCCAGCTTTTATTCATCAAGGGAGGGTGATGGTGCCATTCCGCGGCATTTCGGCAGCAATGGGTGCCGAAGTGCGTTGGAATCAAGCCGATCGGACGGCGGTCGTGAGAAATGGCAAACATACAACGAGTTATACCGTTGGGCATACCCGTGCCATGAAAGACGGCAAGGTCGTGACCTTGGATGCTCCGCCTCTTCTCAGGGAGGGACGGGTTTACATCCCGCTCCGTTTCTCGGCTGAAGGGCTTGGAGGCAAGGTTGCCTGGGATAACAAGGCAAAAGAAGTTATGATTTATCCGCTGCTCACGCCGAAAGAGGCAGAAGCCGCCCTATCCAAAATCAGTGCTGAAGCGATCGCATTATTGAAAAACAAGGATTTTGAGAAGCTGGCCGAACTCGCTCATCCAGACGGAATCACCTTCTCTCCGTATGCTTACGTCGACCGGCAGAAGGACGTAACGCTCAGCAAGCAGCAGCTGCGGCAGGGATTGAACAACGACGCCGTTTACCGATGGGGTGAGTTTGACGGCAGCGGAGAACCGATTTCGATGACTTTTGATGACTATTACAAGAAATTCATTTATTCGCTGGACTTTGCGAAGGCGCCGTGGATCGGATACAACCAATCGAAGAGCGAAGGAAATACGGTGAACAATGCCAGCAGCCAGTACAGAGAGGCCGGCATCGTGGAGTATTATTATGATGGAGTTGATCCTGATTATGCGGGCATGGACTGGGAAAGCCTGCGGCTAGTGTTTGAGCGGTATGAGGATCGTTGGGTATTGTCCGGCATCATACATGATCAATGGACGATCTGAGACTGGCCTGATTAGTCGAAACCATGATGAAATGATGGTTTCGACATTTTTTTTGAAAAAATGCTTGCTTTTTAGCTTGGGGCGTAATATACTCTTAATTACGGTGATCAACACGATCACGACTTACATAATATGCGGTCGTGGCGGAATTGGCAGACGCGCACGGTTCAGGTCCGTGTGGGCTTACCCCCGTGGAGGTTCGAGTCCTCTCGACCGCATCTATGAAGCAAAGCTGTTTTTCAAGTGGAATTCGACTTGAAAAACAGCTTTTTTCGTTCCTCTTCATGTGGAAATCGCGTTATACTGAATAGGAGGTACCGTTCCGTATGAGGGTGATGGAATGGGACGAATAGCGTAAATAGCCGTTACGGTTGGTATTTTAGAACATAAGGGGTGTGATCGCATGATAAAACCTCGAAACAGGATGGGCTTTATGCTGATGATGTTGATCGCAGTCAGCGTAGCTGTCGGATGCCAGTCATCGGATAAAGGGAATGGGGCCGGGCCTTTGCCGACTGAAGCATCGGCGAATTCCCCCAAGGGAGATATTCCTCAGGCAGCGCCGCCTTCCGGCACGGATGAAACCTCAGGCCATACGGATGGCAGCGCAGGAAACGGTTCCGCAGCAGACACGCAAGAAGATCCAGCGGCCGAACCCGATGTGGATTTATCGGATGTGACGGCAGTCCGGCTCGTTAATCATAACTCAGGCTGGATCGGCGGAGAAGGCTGGATTGCTTTTAGTGATGACGGAGGCACGGAATGGGAGGTTCAAGCTCAGCCGAAGGGCACAGTACGCCAAATCTTTGCGCTGAACGGAAAGCAGGCCTGGACCGTGATGGAGAATAACGATCTGTACCGTACGACGGATGGCGGAGAAACATGGAACCGGATAGGAAGCACGCCGAATGCCGGCTTTCTCCATTTTATCTCGCCCGAAACGGGATTCAGCGGTCAAGCCAAAACCGAGGACGGAGGCAAGACCTGGAGCATTCAGGATATGCCGGATACGACCACCCGAGGCCATGACCAAAGAGCCGCCACTGACGGAGTCGTTCAACATTTCAAAAACGATGGCGTTAAGCCTGGGAAATTGTACGTTATAAACGAGACGAAGACCCATAACTAATCATAACAAAGCAGACCGGAAAATTACCGGCCTGCTTTTTTTGAGCTTATGCCTAAATGTTCATCAAGAATCAGGCAGAACGACGAGCCTCGCATGGTTTTTAAGGGAGCTCTTTGAATATTCTTCGGGAGCCTGCCCAAATACCGGCTGCAATTCCGAAAAAACCGAAGAGGGATACCAGGGCCATCAGATTGTAGGAGTGCCATCCGAGCAGGAATCCGATGCCGCTTCCCATGGTCGTTCCAGCCAGCAATCCCAGTGAAGCGCCAATTTCCTTCTGACGCAGCTTCATTCGTCAGTCACCTCATTCCTGGATGCTTTCGTATGCCCGATGTTACTTGTATTCCCTGAAAACCTCAAACTATGCCATGACACAAAATAAGCCCGGCTTGGCCGAATGGAGTCCGGCAAGCAGAGCATTTGTGTCAGATCATAAGTATGGTTATTGGTTTAACGGTAGTTTTATCGGGACTCTTGCTTCAGTGCGCAATCTGCGAATAACACAGACTTAGGGATTCGAAAGAACTGTTCCGCTTTCTCCTGGAATGCTGCTGAAGGTACGGTGCCTTGGTGCAGCCATTTGCGGAACGTGCCGGGATGCACGCCGATCCAGCGGCTGACATCGCTCACCGACAAATCATGAACCATGCACAGGCCTGTCAGAATCCGATTGCTGACCGGAGAGCGTGTCAAGGTGCGTTTCATGAATCGGGAAAGGCGCTGGCTGACAGATCAAGGGCGACTTGTCCAGCAATTCTTCTCTGAAGAGAATGTGGCGGGGATAACCCAAGTAGTCGCAGGCTTTCTCCAGGTTGTTTTTTCCGGGAACGCGTCCCTCATATACCCAGGCGCTGACGCTACGGGAGGATACTCCCAGTTCCTCGGCCAATTGCGACAATTTGATATCGTTGGCCATAAGTACGGCTAGCAGGACGCGGTTACGAATTTGGCAGCGGGTCGGCCGACGAAAGCGCTTGACTCGCACGCCTTTCCCCAAATATTTACGATTGATCAGGGACCACGCCTCAATGGAGTGTTTTTCTTGCTGCAGTTGTGTAGGCATAATTCCTCCGATTTTTTTTAACACAATACTACAATATTCGACACTAGCTTTTCAATAGCCAATCACTAAACATTTGTTTCCATTTCGTTGTTACATGATTTATGGAGCCGGCGCGGTGGTTCGATAGACCTAAAATGTGTATTTGGTCTTGTTGGAATATTGTTCGTATTTTTATAAAAATTAACGAGAATTCCCCTGAATAAATCGAAATTTATCTCAAAAGACGAACAATTTCAAATATTCGTATTGACTCATTCGTAATTACGTTTTATATTAACTATGGTTGTTGAAGAGAAAAATAGGCTTATTCGTATATCCCTGAAAATAAGGTTCAGGGGTTTCTACAAGGGACCTTAAATTCCTGACTACGAATAGGGTGCGCAAGCATACCTATTCGGAGCAGGATTTTTTTGTGCCTGAAATCGGTGTGCGCAAACGACAGTCAAACACACAGGGGGATATGATGAGCAAATATGATGTTATCGTTGTTGGTGCCGGTCCTGCGGGAATTTTTGCATGTTATGAGCTGACATTGAAATCACCGGGCAGCAGGGTGCTGCTGGTTGACAAGGGACATGATATTTACCGGAGAAGCTGTCCGATTCTGGAGGAGAAGATTAAGCTGTGTCCTCCGGCGGTAGGCCGGAAGGAATTCGCCGGTTGCCTGCCGGCCTGCTCGATTACGGCCGGATTTGGTGGAGCCGGGGCATACAGTGACGGCAAATTCAACATAACCACAGAGTTTGGCGGCTGGATGACCGATTATTTGCCCGGATCCAAAGTCATGGAGCTCATTCAATATGTGGATGCCATCAACCTGGAGCATGGGGCGACGCCTGCCATTACAGATCCGACGACCCATGCGATCCGCGATATTGAACAGCGAGGATACGCAGCAGGCCTTAAGCTGCTTCGCGCACAGGTAAGGCATCTTGGAACCGAGCAGAATTTGGAAATCCTGAAGTCGATTTATGAATATTTAAAGACAAGGATTGATATGGCATTCCGGGCGGAGGTCGAGGACATCGTCACCGTCAAGGAGGACGGCACCCACCGCGTCACCGGCATCGCGATGAAGGGCGGAGAGGTCCATGAGGCGAATCTGGTGATGGTTGCCCCCGGCCGCGACGGGTCTGCCTGGTTGACCGGCATTCTTAAAGAACGCAGATTGAAAATGCATAATAACCAAGTGGATGTCGGCGTGCGCGTCGAAACCTCGGATGTGGTCATGCGTGAAATCAACGAGCATTTGTATGAAGGCAAATTCATCTTCAACACTTCGGTCGGGACCCGCGTGCGGACATTCTGCAGTAATCCTTCCGGCCATGTCGTGGTGGAAAACCACAGCGGCGTCATGGCCGCTAACGGCCATTCCTACAAGGATCCGGCATTGGGCTCGGCCAATACGAACTTTGCGCTGCTGGTATCCCATAAGTTTACGGAGCCGTTTGATAAGCCTAACGAATACGCGCGCGAAATATGCAAGCGGGCGAATGATCTGTCCAGCGGCGGGGTCATCGTGCAGAAATTCGGCGACGTGCTTCGCGGCCGGAGATCCACCGAGGGCAGAATCCGCGAAGGGTTTCTTGAGCCGACGCTGAAGGAAGCCGTTCCAGGCGATCTTGGCTTGGTGCTGCCTTACAACACGATGAAAAGTCTGATCGAGATGGTTGAAGCGCTTGATCAAGTCACGCCGGGGATCGCGTCGGAGCACACGTTGTTCTACGGCGTCGAGGCCAAGTTTTACTCCGCAAGGCCGAAGCTGTCGGATTCCTTCGAGACGGAGATCAAGGGGCTGTATTGCGGCGGGGATGGCGCCGGAATTACCCGAGGGCTTGCTCAGGCAGGAGCCGCCGGGGTCTGGATTGCCCGGAACATGCTGAACCATATTTAGCGCATAAATCCAAATCGCTGGCATTTTAATAGGATGTTCATTCAGGAGCACGTTCTGGCACCGTCAGTTGGTGCTCCTGTTTGGTTATATCTGGCGAGCCTTGAATGTTCCTCATGTTCGTGGGAGCGATTTCTTTTTCCGGTCGAACGGGGTATGATAGATACGAGAGATTACATATATGCTAGAGATGGAGGAACGGACGATGATTAAACATATTGTTTTTTTCAAATTGAAGGATCCAACCGCAGAGAATATTGAGAAAACCGTGCAGGTGCTGCGCGACATGGACGGGAAAATTCCGATGCTGAGATCCCTTGAAGCGGGTGCCGATGTGATCCGCTCCGAGCGCTCTTATGATTTGGCTTTGATCGTTGAAGTGGACAATCTTGAAGATTTGCAGGCTTATGCCGTTCACCCCGTACACCAGGAAGTGATCCAATACATCAATACGGTGAAAGATCATACGCTTAGCGTTGATTTTGAAGTGTAGGCGTAGATAGACTTACAACAACAGGCTGGAGGAGATTTGCGGTGTATTATGTGAATCAAGAGCAAATTGAACGGCGGCTGAACGCAATTCCGGACATTGCGGAAGGTTTGCGGGCCGCGGCGCAATCGTGGGACGGAGGCCTGGTGCTGGGCCTGGTTCAGGAGCGTGCGCTTCATCTGGCGATCGAGGTCGTCACGGATGTGGGCAGCTACCTGATCGACGGATTTATTATGCGGGATGCCAGCAGTTACGAAGATATCATGGATATCAATCATGAGGAAAAGGTGTTTCCGCAAGAGGTTCATAAGGTTCTGATGGAGCTGGTTCGTTTACGGAAGCCGCTCGTACAGGACTACTATGATTGGGACCGGCAGGCGTTGCATTCTTTAACGCCCGTGCTGCCCGATGTGCTGGAGCAGTTTGCGGGAAACGTTCGCGAATATTTAAAGAACGAACTGTACTGATGGCTGCTTAGCTTAGCTTGAATGATATCTCCCATGCCCGCATGGGCTCGCTCATCTATATGACTCATGGAAGAACAGACCTTCAGGGAAATCCTCTGACCGGTCTGTTTTTTGTTGAATTCGTACCGTTGCCGGCATGTTCCTTGAGCGGGCGGGGATATTCGTTGTTCTCTGGCCGCAATAAAAAGATCGCCGATGTTGTGTCAAGACAAGCCCATCCTGCTTATAATGCATCAAGCGACTAGGCATTCGCCCGGTCGGACGAAAGGAGGAGTTCCCGATGACAGAATGGAGTGCGCTGGCCGCTGCCGCCGGCATCGTGCTGATCGCGGTTGCCGCGGTGGTCATGATGCTGTCGATTAGAAAGCTGATGCGGCGGGCTGAGACCCTGCTGGGCCGGCTTGAAGAAGACAGCGCCAGATTGGCACAGGAGGCTTCGCAAGTGCTTGAGCAGGCTTCCGTCTCTTTGGAGATGATACAGCGTCAGCTGGCAGCCGGCGAAGCTTTTGCCGCTTCCATGTCCAGTGCAGCGACAGCCGTAGCCAAGACGGCCGATGCGGTTCATGCTGTGGGGAAAAAAGCTTCCATAACGGCCATTGAGCATCTGGAACGTGCTCGCCTCGATAATGAACGGCAGATCGGGGAGATGTTCCGTTGGGTGGATGCCGGGATGACGCTCTGGCATTCCTGGAACAAATATGCCTCCAAGTCCGGCGAAGGGCAAGCCAAATAGAAGGAGAGATGGGATATGAAAGAGAAGAGCAAAGGACTCCTCTGGGGAGTATTGATCGGCAGTGTTGCAGGTTCTGTTACCGCACTTCTTCTGGCTCCGAAATCCGGCAAAGAGCTTCGGGATGACATTGCTGACGGCGCACGCGGAATCGGTGCCAAGGTGCAGGAGGCAGCGGAGAAGGTAGGAGAGCAGGGCGTTAATCTGATCGGCATCATGACGGATCGTGCCGAGAATGTCATCTCCGACATTCAGTCCTGGCGGAACCGGCAGGAGAGCTGGCTGGCAGAAGAGGAAATCGCACAGGTGTCCTCGTTTGATGAGGATTTTGAAGAAGAGGCGTATGTGCCCTCTGTTTCGGAAGAGAAGATCAACGATTAAAACCAGGATCATCAGTCTTCAGCACATCGATTACGGGAATATGGATCACGCCAAAATACATGAAAAGCCGGGGCGGCGCCAAACGCCCCGGCTTTGCTGCGTTTAGTGTTTAGCATGGTCAGGCGGGATTATTGTTCCTTGTTCCTATAATGGAAATTCGGCGAACGCATGTCATTATGATAGGATGCATGAAAAATATGCGTGGTGGCCGGCGAAACCGGAGGAATCAGCCAGCTCCATTCTCCGGTAAGCTCGCGCCCGGCCTGCGCTTCACGCCGTTCGAACAGACCGAACTGGGCTGCAGCCGAGTGATGGTCCACGATGCTGACGCCCGCCTTTTTGTAGGAATAAAGCACGGCCACATTGAGTTCGACCAGTGCACGATCCCTCCACAAGGTGGCTTCGCTTGAAGTCTCCAGTCCCATCAGCTTGGCGATGAGCGGAAGCTTGTTGTAACGGGCCTCGTCTGCGAGGTTGCGGGCACCGATTTCGGTTCCCATATACCATCCGTTGAACGGAGCGGCCGTATACGTAACGCCCCCGATCTCAAGCAGCATGTCCGAGATGAGAGGCACCCCGTACCATTTTAACCCTTCCTCTTTAAGCTCCGGAAGATCAGGATGCTCCAGGCAGACCTCCAGCACGGAGGATTTCGGTATCGGCAGCCACTCGGGCGGCTCATTCCCCTGCTGCACCACCAGCGGCAGCACATCATGGGCGGTCAAGTCACCCTGCCAACCCATCTCCATGCATTCCTTCGTGAAGGCGATCGAAGCCGGGTCGCCAATCGTGCCGTCGGGCGTTTCGTAACCCGCATACCGAATCAATTGATGGTTTTTGATCATTAGGGGAGCTTCCCCGGGACGCGCAGCTCTGAAAATGGTAATCGTAGGTATGATCTTTCCGCCATTGGTGGCACTCTCGATATGGTGGAGAAGCGCCGAAAAGATGTCGGAGGTCTCCGTTAAGTGTCTGGCATCAATGACCTTCAGACGATCCCAAAACAGTCTCCCGATACAGCGGTTGCTGTTTCGCCAGGCCATTTTGGCCCCGTGCGTCAGTTCCTCTAGCGTATGTTCATATGTACCTGTCCGCTCGATCTGTGAGCGGATGTCGCTGATCCGGGACTGCACTTCTTCCCCGGTCCGGTTTAACTCTGCATAACAGAGCCCGATAAACTGCTCCGCAGCCTGAAAAAGGCCGGTGCGATGTATGCTGTCATTCACGTGAGATTCTCCTTTTCTATACGCGCGCTTACTATAGTATAAACTACCTAAGCTCCGCATCTGGAGCAAGAGTCCTACAATTGCTTGAACATTGTATCCAAGGTTTTTCACAACGGCGCCCTTGTTGAAGATAGGGGGGAATTGGGGTAAGATTTAAGGTACATTTCGATCCGAAATGACATATGGTATCACTGTAAACCATGAATTTGACAAGAAGGAAGCGGTGGGTTCGTGCAGCAAGCAATCGCAATACTAGACTCGGGTGTGGGCGGGCTGACTGTCGCCAAAGAAGTGATGAGACAGCTCCCGAGAGAGAAGATTATTTATTTCGGAGATACAGCCCGCGCACCCTACGGACCCCGTACACCGGAAGAAGTCCGTTTATTTACGGAGCAAATCGTAGATTATTTAATTCAATATGATCCCAAAATGATCGTTATCGCCTGTAATACGGCAACGGCGGCGGCGCTTGATTATATTTCGTCCAAAGTGCCTGTGCCTGTCATCGGTGTCATTCATCCAGGGGCACGAGCCGCCATAAGCGCAACGAAGACCGGACACGTCGGCGTGATCGGTACGGTCGGAACCATTGGCAGCGGAGCGTATACAGCGGCTCTGAAACAGCTGTCGCCATATATCGGGGTAGAGAGTCAAGCCTGCCCCGAGCTGGTACCGCTCGTCGAACACGGATTGTTCCGGTCCAAGGATTCCCTGCAGGTGGTGGAGCGATCGCTACGAGGCATCAAGGATACCTCCATTGATTGCCTGATCCTGGGTTGTACCCACTATCCGTTTCTCATGAATACGATTCAAACCGTCATGGGGCCGAATGTGAAGCTGATCAGCTCCGCCGATGAGACGGCACGCGAAGTCAGCACGATTCTGTACGATAAAGGCCAACTCGCGAGCAGCATGGAAGGGCCGGTGCATCAATTTTTCTGTACAGGAGATCCGGAGATTTTTCAGAGCATTGCAACCGAATGGCTTGGTGAGCATATCAAGCGGACGCCAGTGGTATGGCAGATTACGAAGCTATAATTCACGGTTCATACTTTAAAGCTTATTAGAATGATTACGAATACGAGAATGCGAGGCAGGCAGGACAAGGGATGAGGCCCTTTCCTGCCTTTCTTTGGTTTCACGATCGCCTTCATACGATAGGAAGGGGCTTGGCGCCGTTTTCGATCAGCTGCATCATTCATGTCGGACAAGCGGCTGCTCATATACATGGATTGGACACTAATTGAAGCGGCTTAGCCGCGGAAAGGAATCCATTATGCAGCAATATGTCGTACAGAAAGGCGATACACTAAGACGCGTGGCTGCCAGACATGGTCTGGCGTATGAACAGCTGATTACGGCAAATCCATGGGCCGCCCAGCAGCCGTATCTCCAGCAGGGACAAATGCTCTATCTTCCTGCATCGCTGCGCCGGCGGTATGTCATTCAGGAGCATGATACGTTTGATCGTATTGCCAGTGCGTTCCGGTTTCGCAAGGAAGCCTTGGAAGAATTGAATCCCGGTTTATCGGCCAATCAGCTGCCCCGGGGAAAAACGATCGTTCTGCCGGGCCCGACGCAAAAGCATTTGATACGGTTATCCGGCGAGTATGGACCGGGGGATCTGGAGCGCGATATCCAAGAGATGCAGCTGCATTACCCTGCCATCGAGTGGAGCGTCATCGGACGGAGCGTGCTCGGCAAACCCATATATGCGGCCAAAATCGGCAAAGGCCCGAAGAATCTTCACATGAATGCGGCGCTGCATGCCAATGAATGGATCACCACTCCTTGTCTGATGCGATTCATGGAGGAGTACGGCAGAGCGTTGGTCCAAGATTCAACGGTTTATCATCAGGAACCGACGGCCTGGTACCAGGACTATACGCTGTGGGTTGTCCCGATGGCAAACCCGGACGGGGTAGAGCTCGTACAAGAAGGAATCACACCTTCTCAACCATATTATGAACGTCTGCTGGAATGGAATGGCGGTCGCGAGGACTTTCGCCGATGGAAGGCGAATATCAACGGCGTGGATTTGGGGGACCAATTCCCGGCGCATTGGAACGAGGAAGTTGCTCGCAGGGGCAAAACGCGTCCTTCTCCGCAGGATTATGCGGGGGCTAAGCCGCTGAGCGAGCCGGAAGCCGAGACCGTCTATCAGCATACCCTGTCGATCTCTCCGGAACGAGCCGTTTCCCTTCACAGCCAAGGCAGGGAAATTTATTGGAATTACAGGGACTACGAACCTCCGGAAAGCGAGAACATGGCCAGAATAATGGGTCAGGCGGGCGGTTACAGGCCGGTGAAGCTTCAGGGGAGCGATGCAGGCTACAAGGATTGGTTCATTCAGCATTTCAGGAGACCGGGCTTTACGGTGGAGATCGGTTATGGGATTAATCCGCTGCCGCTTGAGGATTTCGAGGACCTGTGCGTCGAGGTGGGATCGATCCTGTCGGCGTTCATGTCTTTGGAATAACCTGATAATGAAACGAGAAGCATTCCTAAACGTATACAAAGATAGAAGAATCGGCCGCTGCTTGTCATGGATCAAGGCAGTGGCCTCTTTTCGCCCTCTGATTGATTGCGGGCCGCATAGGAATGGCCGGGATTTCTTAGAGATTCAGGAATTGGGTAATATATATTCATGCAATTGGAATGGAGGTATACACCATGAAGTGGAGAAGATTATGGTCGCTTCGGCGCTGGTCGCACGTATTCCAGCGGATATTCGGGTACTTGGCCTCTTCCCGGGTTGCTTTAGGGGACAAGCTGTTATTCCTGGTTCCGGTTGCGCTGTACTGGGTACTGCCGGATTTCATGCCTTTCCTGCCGATCGATGATATCGGAGTCACGATGCTGCTGATGAACTGGTTCGTATCCCGCGTCGAACGGAAATATCCGGGTTTGCTCGGTGAGAATCAAGGCACGGTCAAGCGCGCAAGGTAAGCGGCCTTCGGGCAGCGGCAATACGGATAGAACCCTTGCGAAAAAGTCGGCAGGGGTCTACAATAACATATTGAATGAAACATCCGTGAGGAGATGAATATACGTGAAATGTAAAATTACCCGCAATGCGGCCAAAGTGATAAAGCGAGAGCTGGACAAGGAAGAAAACAAGGACAAGAAACTTCGCGTGCTGGTTACCCATGCGCATGGCGATCATGCCCACTATGGACTGGATCTGGACACACCTAAGGAAAGCGATGTCGTCGTATCGACGGATAAAGAGATCGACGTCATTTTGGAGGCTGGACAACCTTTTCTGGACGGCGTCAAAATCGACTATCTTTATTTTCCCGAGGAAGGCTTTGTCATTACGAATCCATCCCAAGGGAATCACGGCGACCACTAGGATACTTCAGAACAAAGAAGGTAATGAATAATGGCTAATGATATTCGCGTCTGCGAGAAATGCAGGCATACGAAATTGAAGACAATCATCCCGAAGATTCAGAAAATGGTGCCGGATGCCGACATTAAGATCGGCTGCAAATCCTATTGCGGTCCTTGCGGCAAACGCGCATTCATTTATATCAACGGCCGTTATGTCAGCGCACCTACAGAGGATGAAGTGCTGGCGAAGGCGCTGCCGTTTGTGAAGTAACCAACGGGCTGTTCGGGCCCCCAAATGAAGATTCATGGATTTCCCATTTCTACGGGTATAGTTCCTGGCT
Organism: Paenibacillus sp. Y412MC10; assembly: GCF_000024685.1. Taxonomy (NCBI): domain Bacteria; kingdom Bacillati; phylum Bacillota; class Bacilli; order Caryophanales; family Paenibacillaceae; genus Paenibacillus; species Paenibacillus sp. Y412MC10. The sequence goes on along the minus strand of NC_013406.1, from coordinate 5,233,490 downwards.
CAGCCATCCATGCTAAGAGGGCAACAGGAACAATGACTTTAGAAGGGAGCATCCGTCATGAACAGTCACGATTCCAGTCTTCACTCCAACAGTCCAAGCAACAGCGCGTTAGATTCCGTGGAGAAACTGCACCGGGCCGTATCCTCGGCCATGTCCCATCCGACGGAACAGTTAATTCAGCAAGCGGAGAATTCGTTATCCCATACAGAGCAAGCGGTCGCTCAGGTGATTGAGCAGGGGAACCGAAACGCCGTGGAATTGGCGGAAGAGTTGTTAGGTGAAGAGAAGGAACGCCTGTCCAAGCTTCGTTCGGCTAAAAAGTAAATCATCCTGTGCAAGCCCGTTCCAGAGCTTTCAAGCTTTGAACGGGCTTTTTGGCCAACTTATATGAAGCTGGGGCGGCCATCCTAGAAGAAGCTCAGGTGATATGTGGTGAAGCGTTTGCCAAGATAGGGAAACCGACTCGAGTCAGTGTCCTATTGGGCAGGGGGAAGAAGCAGGCGGCAAGAATAAGGGTCTTCTTGTAAGGGGACATGGTCTTATCGAAAATCGCATTAAAAAACAGGCTGATCATCATGATCAGCCTGTTTTTTTGGTTAAGTGGGGCGCCTGGGTCCTTAGGTCGAACCTAAATCCGAAGCTGTTCTGTTACTCCGTTTCACCCTTGCCCTGTGCTTTAAATAACTTCAAAAGATCGTACGTGATGACTTGGTCCGAGATTTGCAGCTGCTTCCGGGTTTCGTCGTACCCGTCACGGCAGGCCTGGATATCGGTTGGCTGACGCGTTGTCAGATCATAACAGGTTCCACCTTCCAGCCCGGCCGTTTCAGAAGGCAGGTAGAACACCTTCTCTTCGGAAAAAGCGCCGCTGCGCAGCGGAATCAGACGCGGCTTATCATCAAACAGATGGCCCCCGATCCAGTAATACGGCGCTTCCGATACGCCGAGAAGATGAAGGATGCTCGGCGTCACGTTCATCATGCCGGCGGCCTCGGGATATACTCCGGCATTCCCGCCGTCAGGCAGGCGAATGAGCAGGGGGACCTGGTTCATGATCTGTTCCATGTCGAGTGCGTTCAGATCCCGTCCAAGAAACTTCTCATAGTCCGATATTTCCTTGATCGAATTATCGTGATCGCCGTAGATGAGCAGTATGGTATTATCCCACAGCCCTTGCTGCTTCATCTGCTCCTCGAACTGGCCGAAGGCTTCGTCCACATAATGGATCGACTGCAGATAATCCCCGAACATCGTGCCTTCAAACTCTCCAGTATCCAGCTTGCGGGCATCCTTCGGGACATAATACGGATGATGGCTCGTTAACGTAATCAGGAAGGAATAGAAGGGCTGCTCGATGCCTTTCATACGATCCAGCGATTGCGCGAAGAATGCTTTGTCGCTCAGCGACCATCCGAGCACATCGTTCATTTCATAATCCTTCTTGCTGTAAAAACGGTCATAGTTCATTTCCCGATACATCGTCGTCCGGTTCCAGAAGCTGCTGTCATAGGCATGGAACACGTTTGCTGCATAACCCTGCTCCTTCAGAATCTCCGGAAGAGTATCGTACTCGCGGTCGGCATATCGCGTAAACACGGAACCCGTGGGCAGGGGAAGCAGGGAGCTGTGCGTGACAAAGTCCGCATCGGACGTTCGTCCTTGCCCGGTTTGATGGTAGAAATTGCTGAAATACATGCTGTCCTTCATCAAACGGTTGAAGTTGGGGGTAATTTCCTGCCCCCCAATCGACTGGCCAATGACAAAATTCATGAAGGCCTCCGTCTGGATCATGATGACGTTGCTGCCTTTATACTTGCCGAACAAAGCCCCGGTTCCGGATGCTTTCCCATGCTTGGCATCAAACCATGCCTTGACCTGGTTGACCTCTTCCTCTGCCAGCTTCGGCTGGCCGATGAGATGATCCCGGCCGTAACGGTACAGATCATATCCGTGAAAACCGATCAGTCCCGTCACGTTATATAGCGTAATATTCCACCAATTGCCTTCAAAGAGGCCGACAGCCCAAGTATCGGACGCTTTCTTGATGGGAACGAAAGTCATCACCATGCCAAGGAAGAAGACGAGCGCACCAGCTGCCAACCGGCCAAACACCCGTTTCCTCCGATGCCGCTGAAATTCACCCGGGAACCCGTACGTTTGGAAGGTCGTTCTCCGTTTGCGGAACACCATCACGGCCGTAAACGGGACGATGACAACCCAATCGATAAAAAAGAACAGGTCGACGCCGTGTATAAGGGAACGGATGCTGTCTCCGAGCGAGCCGACTTGCCCGGCTTGCATGAGCACCGGCACCGTTATGAAATCATCGAAGTACCGGTAATAGATTAAATCGGCGTACAGGATCCCCGTCCATACCAGATTCAGTAGGGTTAATGAAGCAAGCCGGCCTCTTGCCGGGAGCCATAAGGTCCAGAAGGAGATCAGCAGGAGCGAGCCGACGGCGATCACATAGTCGGCCCGGTCCAGCTTCATGTTGGCAATATGAAGCTGATGATCCAGCATGATCAGCTTGTACATCATGAGGATAAGGAATAACAGATAGGCGGTGTACCGGTAATGCAGTCCTCTGGAGACCCGGCTGCGGATATCGATCCATGACGGCGATGAGAGCACGAGGTTATCCTCCTTTATCTAAAACTGTAACATTCTCGAAACGTTGTCTGATTTCTATGCAAGAACGTCGATAGACGCTTTTCTAATTATAGCTTGGCCCGGCATGAATTCAAACGGCGATGCAGCCAAAAAAGCCGCCCGAAGGCGGCGGTTCAAGCGGCGTCATGACGTTATTCCGCCGATTTGTTGCGCGGTGGCAAGGGCCCCAGATATTGATAATACTGGCACTCGATCCGGCCGTTGAACAGCTTGCGGCGCTTGTCCGCCTTGCGGCCGAAGTAATGCTCGAATTGCTTGGTCGGGCTGATCGCGAAGAAGGACCAGGTCGGAAGCGAATGCATGACGGAGCCGAATTGGCGGATCAAACGTTCAACTTCCTCTTTCTCGCTTAACCGTTCGCCATAAGGCGGATTAGTGATCATACAGCCGAATTCGCCATCAGGAATGGCTTTGGCCGCTGGAAGGACCCTGAAGTCGATTTCGCCGGCAAGGCCCGCGCTTTTGGCAGCGGCTTTGGCTACTTCGATGGCTTTCGGGTCGATATCGCTTCCTGCGATATGGAGCGGAATATCGTCCTTTACCGCATCAAACGCCTCCTCGCGCGCATCCTCCCACAGGCTGTCTCCAATGATATCCCAGTGCTCGGACGGGAACGAACGGCGCAGGCCAGGCGCAATGTTCCAGGCCATCATGGCGGCTTCAATCAGGATCGTGCCCGAACCGCAGCACGGGTCATACAGCGGGCGATGCGGGCCCCAGCGGCTTAACTGCAGCAGGGCGGAAGCCATCGTTTCTTTCAGCGGAGCTTCCGTCACCAGCTTGCGGTAACCTCGTTTATGCAGGGCTGGCCCTGTCGTATCCAGCGTCAGGATGGCTCGATCCTTCAAGAGAGATATCTCGACTACATAACGGGGACCGTTCTCGGGGAACCATTCCGTGCGGTGCGAGAGCTTCAGCTTCTCCACGATAGCTTTTTTCACGATGCCCTGACAGGCGGGAACGCTGCTAAGCTGCGATTTATGGGAACGTCCTTCCACGGGGAATTCGCCATCCGCCGGAATCCATTCCTCCCACGGCAGCGCTTTGGTTCCTTCAAAGAGCTCGTCGAAGGTAAGGGCCGTAAATTCCCCCATCTTGACGAGGATTCGGTCCGACGTCCGGAGCCATAGATTGCAGCGGCAAATATCGATCAGGTCACCCGAAAAGGTAACTCTTCCATTCTCTACTTCCATGTCGGCATACCCGAGCTCTTTCAACTCGCGGGCAACGACGGCTTCCAGCCCCATCGGGGCCGTCGCGATCAATTGTAATCGAGGCATTAACGATGTCAACTCCATTTAACATGTGTACGGCGAGAGTCGCCGCCGGTTCAATCTATATAGTATAGGCGATTGCATTGGCTAAGACAATTATCATATGATAGTTCTCGTTAGGTTTAACGGAGTCAAGGCATGTTATTAGAAAAAGGAGGCAGCTTCATTGCTTACGACCCCTGATGATTATGTTAACCAATTATACCCTGAAGATGAAGAGCTTCAGCTTGTAATAGAAGCCATCCGCGAGCACGGGATGCCGGAGGTTTCGGTGGCACCGGCATACGGCCGGCTGCTGACCATGCTGGTACAGACTGCCGGCGCAAAGAATATTCTCGAAATCGGCGCCCTTGGCGGATATAGCGGCATCTGTTTGTGCCGCGGACTTGCAGCCGACGGCAAGCTCACGTCCTTAGAGCTGAAGGAAGAATACGCGGCACTCGCAGGACGTCATCTGGAGAAGGCCGGATTCAAGGATCAGGTGGAGTACCGCATCGGTCCGGCGGCGGATAGTCTGGAGGTTTTGAAGCAGGAAGGGCGGACATTCGATTTTTTCTTTATTGATGCGGATAAGGAGAACTATCCTCTGTACTTGGAATATGCCATGGAGCTTGCCAATCCCGGTGCCCTCATTGCCGGAGACAACTGCTTTTTGCGGGGCCGGACGCTGAACTCGGAGAAGAACGGTCCTTCGGTTCAGGCCGTCCGCCGTTTTAATGAAATCATCGCGACGGACGAGAGGCTGATCAGCACGCTGCTGCCCGCCTATGACGGGCTGATCCTTGCGCGCGTGAAGGGATGAAACAGATAACACAAAGGGGCTGTCCTCGGGTCGGTTAGACCACGGGACAGCCCCTTTTTGGATAAGACGGTTGCTGTTATTCTGCTGGCAGGCTCAACGGTATTTGGGCGAAGGCTTATGCGAGAACAGTTTCCGTCTCACCCATAACATATTGATGATCAGCAGACAGCCGGATGTAATGAACAATCCTTCGATTCCGATGAATCCGGATAAGAATCCGCCGATCACCGCGCCCAGCATGTTGCCAAGCGCAAGCGAGCTTGTGTTGAAGCCGAAGGAGCGGCTTTCCATGCCGTCCGGCGTGTAGGAGCGAATCAGCGCGTTGACGCTTGGCAGCAGCCCGCCCATGAACACGCCCATCATGAACCGCACGATGATCAGCTGCCACACGGATTGCACGAAGGCTTGCGGGATCAACGTAAGTCCCGTACCGATCAAGGCGTACGTCAGTATGCGGTGCGCGCCGACCTTGTCGCTGAGCTTGCCGAGAATCGGGGAGGCGATCATGTTCGACAGCCCCGTGACCGCCACGACGAATCCGGCCCATATCGCGATATCCACCGCGGATCCATGAAGCTTCTGAACATACAGCGGGAGCAGTGCCATAGGGCTGATCATCGCGAATTGAAGCAGAAACGTGACGGCGAATAACGCCGGCAGCTGCGGAATGTGGCTCAGCTCCTTGAGCCCGGCGATAACCGATGGCTGCGGCGCCTTGGCCGCCCGCTCGCGGTTGAAGTTTTCCTTGACGAGGAACAAGGCGAGCAGCGAGGCCGTAAAGATTAACCCGCCTGTAATATAGAAAATCGGCCGGAAGCCGACCCAGCTGGCCATGAGTCCGCCGATCAACGGACCGAGTATGGTGCCGGCGACTTGTCCGGATTGCATGATGCCCATCGCAAACCCCATCCGATTCTTGGGCGTCGTGCCCGATACGAGCGATATCGCCGCAGGGTTAAATCCCGATATGGTACCGTTCAGCAGCCGAAGAGCCAGCAGATGCCACGGATGGGTGGCAAAGCCCATGCATGCGATGACAAGCGCCATGCCGAAGCCCGAGCGCAGCAGCATGATTTTGCGTCCGTACTTATCGGCGACTTTTCCCCAGATCGGCTGAAAAATAAACGAGGTCAGGAAGTTGGCCGCAAAGATCAATCCGGCCCATACGCCTATCTCCCGGTCTCCTACGACATTCAGGTCCTGCGCCAAATACAATGTCAGGAACGGGGTGATCATGGTCATTCCGGAGTTGACCAAGAACTGCCCGAACCAAAGCACAATGAGATTGATTTTCCAATTGGTCAATGTGCTCTTCACTTCCTTTCTAAGCTGTCGGGTCCGGCGCGAACCGGACGTATGTGGAATTACCCTAAAAAAGCCGTTCTTCCAGTATAACATATTTAAAAAGTGCCAAAAGCCAACAATGTCATAAGATTGTCATGCGATTTTCATAGGATGTCCATGTAAGACGGTTGTTACTTACTTTTAAAAAGGGCATAATGTTCTTTAGGAAACTTTATACACATTGATGGGGGCCTAATCATGACCTATAACGATCAATTCATCCGCGCTTGCCGCAAGCAGGAAGTGGACCACGTTCCTGTATGGTACATGCGACAAGCGGGACGCTACGACCCGGAGTATCGAAAGATTAAAGAAAAGTACTCCCTTCTGGAAATATGCAGTCAACCCGAGCTGGCGGCAGAAGTGACCTTGATGCCGGTACGGAAGCTCGGCGTGGACGCGGCTATTTTATATTCCGATATAATGAATCCCGTTGCCTCGATCGGGGTAGACTTCGATATTGTGAAAAATATCGGTCCCGTAATCGACAATCCGATCCGATCCGCAGCGGATGTAGAGAAGCTTCGCCCGATCGACGTGGAAGGTGATCTCGGCCATGTCTTGGAGACGATTCGCATTCTGGACAAGGAGCTCGACGTTCCGCTCATTACGTTTGCCGGTGCTCCGTTCACGATTGCCAGTTATCTCATCGAAGGCAGACCTTCCAAAAATTATCTTCGCACGAAAGAGCTTATGTACAGCGAGCCGAAGGTATGGTTTTCGCTGATGGACAAGCTCGGCGACATGGTGATCGCTTATTTGCGCGCCCACGTGGCTAACGGCGGGAAAGCGTTTCAATTGTTCGACAGCTGGGTGGGAGCTTTGTCTCCAAAGGATTTCCAAACGTTTGTCCTTCCAACCATTCAGCGTATCTTTGCCGAGCTTCAGGACCTAAGTGTTCCGAAGATCTATTTCCCGGGGGTAAGCTCAGGAGAGCTGCTGCCTACGCTTACGGATCTCAGCACGGATGTCATCGGTCTCGACTGGCGAGTGTCCATTACGGAGGGACGCCGCCGCTTGGAGCATAAATATGCCGTTCAGGGCAATTTGGATCCGACGGTTCTGACCGGGCCTATGCCGGTCATTCAGCAGTATGCCAAAGAAATTATCGATCAGGGGATTCAGGAGCCGGGCTTTGTGTTTAATCTAGGACACGGTTTATTCCCGGAGGCTTCCCTTGAGAAGCTGCGTGAGCTGACATCGTATATTCACGAATACTCCGCTCAAGCACTGCAGGCAGGAGCACAACGCTCTTAAACGTTGAATATTTTATTAGCCAGAGGTGAGATGGTATGAAGAATAAGATTGGCGTATTGGTCATGTCCTACGGCACGCCGGAGAGCATGGAAGGAATCGAAAGTTATTATACGCATATCCGCCGCGGAAATAAGCCGTCGGAAGAGCAGCTCAAGGAGCTGACGGACCGCTATGAGGCGATTGTGGGAGGCGTGTTTCCGCTCCGCGAGAACACGGACCGGCAGGTCCGCACGCTGCAGGATACATTAAATGCGGATCCCCGGGCCATCGATCTTGAGTTTGTGTGTTATCAAGGCTTGAAGCACGCGGCTCCGTATATTGAAGACGGCGTGGAGCAAATGGTCCGGGACGGCATCAAGGAAGCCGTCGGCATCGTGCTGGCTCCCCATTACTCCACCATGAGCATCGGATCCTACGTGAAGCGTGCGCAGGCGAAAGCCGATGAGCTGGGACTTCAGGTTTCGTTCGTGGAGAGCTATCACATGCATCCGAAACTGATCGAGGCTTTTGCAGACCGGGTGTCGGCGAAGCTGAACCAGTTCGAGCAAGCGGGGGCTGTCCGGGACAGCGTGAGGGTGCTGTTCAGTGCCCACAGCCTTCCGGAACGCATCTTGTCCGTCGGAGATCCTTATCAGGATCAGCTGCTTGAGACATCCAAGGCCGTAGCCGAGAAGGCAGGCGTGAAGCAGTGGCAGTTTACGTGGCAAAGCGCCGGCCGGACGGCGGAGCCTTGGCTGGGCCCGGACATTCTGGATACGCTGCAGACGCTGAACAAAGAAGAACAGGTGGAGGACGTGCTGGTCGCGCCGGTCGGTTTCGTATCGGATCATCTTGAGGTGCTTTACGATTTGGATATCGAAGCCAAAAGCATTGCCAAGGAGATGGATATGCGGCTTGAGCGCATCGACTCCTTGAACAGCGACCCGCTCTATATGGAGGCGCTCAGCGACTCCGTGATCACCTTGATTGGACTGTAAGCCGTTATTACTCGAATTTCGAATTTCTCAACAGAATGCTTTGATATGGAACTCCCCGGCGACGGGGGGTTCTATTCTTTATGGGGAAGCTGGTATAATGGGGGAAGCGACTTATTGCGCGAGCTCATGAGTGAATAAAGGAGTAACCTATGCAGCATCTGTCACGATCAGAGAAAAGCAAGGCCGAGAAGAAGGCCCGTAAGCAGCGTACCGGACAGGTTTGGCTCATTCTAAACCTATGCCTGATTTTTATGATCGCTGCTTTGCTTGTCTATCATTTTAAATTCAAGGAAGATCCGGTTCCGCAAACGGCTTATCCCCCTGGTATGCCGGACTTTGGCATGGAAGGGGAGCAGGCGGGAAGCACCGGCTCCGGGCAGCAGGGCGAAGGCGCGGGAACGGAATCGGATCCTTCGAAGACGACGGAGCCCGGCGAACCTCCCGATTCCGAGATGACCGAGCCTGATGGCAGCGCAGCGGATGAAGCTGCCGATGACGAGATGGCAGCGCGGGTGGTCATGCATTTTGCAGGGGATACGTTGTTCTCGGGCAAGGTGGAGGCTGAGCTGAAGAAGCATGGATATGATTATCCCTACAAGCATCTGGGTACCGCATTCCTGGAGGACGATCTAACCGTGCTTAATCTGGAAACCCCGGTTACGACCGGAGGCGTTGGCGCCGCCAACAAGAAATTCGTATTCAAGTCCTCTCCGGACGTATTGCCCGCCCTCCGGGATGCCGGGGTGGAAGCCGTTAATCTGGCTAACAATCACATTCTGGACCAAGGGCAGGAGGGGCTATTGGATACCTTGAAGCACCTGAAGGACCATGATATCCGTTATGTGGGCGCGGGCCGGAACGAGGAAGAAGCCTTTGCGGCCCAGTATTTCGAACGACAGGGCATGACGGTTGCCCTGCTGGGCTTCAGCCGCGTCCTGCCGGAGACGACCTGGTATGCGCTGGAGAACAGGCCGGGGGTCGCCGGGGCTTATGACCATGTGCTGCCCAAGGCGGTTGAAGCGATCCAGGAGGCAAGGAACAAGGCCGATCTGGTGGTTGTCATCGCCCATTGGGGGGAGGAGCTTCATAAGACGCCGAATGTCCATCAGATCAATCTGTCACGCGCATTCATTGACGGCGGCGCCGATCTGATTATCGGCGGCCACCCGCATGTGCTGCAGGGATTGGAGCAGTACAAGGGCAAGTGGATTGCGTACAGCACCGGCAATTTCATCTTTACCAAATCATCGAATGCGGATACGTGGAAAACAGCCGTGTTCCGGGCTTCATGCAGCAAGCAAGGAGACTGCGACCTGAAGCTGACGCCTTACCGTACGGAGATCGGACAGGTCATTCCGCTTGAAGGCAAAGAAGCCGAAGCCCTGCTGAAAGAGGTCCAGGAGCGATCCGTCGGCGGCGTCAAAATAGCGCTTGATGGTGAAGTTATAGCAGGCAAGGCTGCAGACTAATTCGTTAAACGTTACATCAAGGAGGTCCCACCATGAACAATTTATGCGTGGCTCACCGGGGGTTTTCCGGTAAAGCGCCTGAAAATACGCGCGCAGCCATTCAGATGGCGATGGATGAGCCCTTCGTGCATTGGATGGAGATTGATGTGCAGCTGACTCAGGACGGGGTCCCTGTCGTGATCCATGACTTCAGCGTGGATCGTACGACGACCGGGAAGGGCAAGGTGAAGGATCTGACCTGGCAGCAAATCCGGAGGATGGACGCCGGAGAATGGAAGGGACGCCAGTTCAGGGGAGAGCAGGTTCCATCGCTGGATGAGGTCCTGCAGCTGGTCAAGGGCCGATTGAAACTTAACATCGAACTCAAAACGAGCGGGGACATGTATCCCGGCCTGGAAGCAACTGTCCTGGAGCGGATTCAAGCCCACCGGATGCTGCCGGACGTGGTGCTTACTTCGTTTGAACCGAAAGCTTTGATGAAGGCCAAGGAATTGGAGCCCGACGTGAAAACCGGACTTATCATCGATGCGCATCCTCGTAATTTGCTGGCACGCTTGAAGCAAATGAAATGTTCCTTTTTATCCATCGGCTATTCCCACCTGGATGCGGCTTTTGCGTCGGATCTGGTGAAGAACGGCATTACGCCCATGGCTTGGACGGTGGATGATGCGAAGAGCATGAGATCGCTCGCCCGAATGAATCCCGCCATCATGATCTGTACGAACCGGCCCGATACATGGGGCCAAATCTTTATTCATAAAATTGCACCAAAAGTTCCGTTCTGGCGAAGAAAATGGAGGTTTTAATTGATGTGTGCCCTAGTGAATAACGTTTATTGTGTAGGACGTAATTACCAACTGCATGCGGCGGAGCTCGGCAATGCCGTACCGGAAGAGCCGATGATTTTTCTTAAGCCCTCGCATGCCGTCGTTCCGCTGGACGGCAGCGTGCTGAAGCTGCCGATGGACAGGGGCAGCCTTCATTTTGAAGGCGAGCTTGTTATTCAGCTTGCAGAGGATTACGCGCCAGGCAAGACCGTGGACGAGCTTGTAAAAACGATGGCCCTTGGCATTGATTTCACGCTGCGTGACGTACAGACGGTCATTAAGGAGAAAGGACACCCGTGGACGGCGGCAAAGGCGTTTAAATCTTCCGCACCGCTTACGCCATCCATTGCTTTCCCGGGAACCGCCAAGCTTGAGGATAAGGATTTTACCGTCTGGAAGAACGGCGCCCAGGTCCAGCGGGGGAATGTGAAGGATATGATCTTCTCTCTTCAGCGCATCATCGATTACATCGGCGAGCATTACGGTCTTGGTCAAGGGGATTTGATCTTCACAGGCACGCCGGCCGGCGTGGGACCCACGGAATCCGGCGACGTGTTCGAATTGTTCTGGGGAGACGTCCGTCTGGGCCGCTGCGAAATCGGGTAATCTGACAAGCATTAATATGGGAGGGATCGCGGATGGATTGGCTGATCGGGGCAGCGGGTGCCGTCATCGTGGCAGGAGCCGCTTACAGGAAACGATCGTTATCGGAATCCGGAGCCTTAGCCGCTATTCTGATGGGTACCATATATTACGGAGCAGGGAACGCGTTTTGGTTCGGAACCCTGCTTCTTTTTTTCATAACGTCCACGCTGCTCTCGCGGTATGGGAAGCAGCGGAAGGCGGACCTGGAGAAATCCTATGCCAAGACCGGCCGGCGGGATGCCGGTCAGGTCTTGGCCAATGGCGGCATCGGCATGGTGCTGTGTCTGTTGAACGTATGGATTCCGTCCCATCTGTGGGTGTACCTGTTTATAGGCGTCATGGCTACGGTGACGGCAGATACCTGGGCCACGGAGGTAGGCAGCCTTAGCCGAAAGCCTCCGCGTTCCGTGCTGAACGGAAGGGTGCTGACAGCCGGGGAATCCGGCGGCGTGTCCTGGGTCGGCTCCGCCGCGGCGGCAGCGGGAAGTATGCTGATTGGGGCAGGCGGATGGCTGCTGGCCGAGTGGAGCGGCATGAATGCGGATCCATTGCCTTATGTCCTGGCTGCCCTTGCGGGCGGCTTGGTCGGGGCTTTTGCCGATTCGTACCTGGGTGCGACCATGCAGGTAATGTATCGCTGCCCGGCGTGCGGCAAATCGGTGGAAGTGTCTCGACATTGCGGCCAGGATACGGTGCGCATGCGCGGATATGCCTGGATGTCCAACGATGCGGTCAATCTGGTCAGCTCATTGCTTGGCGGCGCGGCAGCTTATGGGATTGCGGCGTGGATTGCGTTATAATGTATCCGTCTTACCGATGAAAGAGCGATCAACGAAATCTATAGATGTAAGTAGGGATCATAACAATGAATATATTGACTGTGGAACAGGTAACGAAAAGCTATGGAGACAAAATTCTGTTTCAGGATGCTTCCTTCGGGATGGAGGACCAGGATAAAATCGGGATCATCGGCGTAAACGGCACGGGGAAATCCACGTTTATGCGCGTTATCGCGGGGCTTGAGCCGCCGGATGCCGGTAAAATATCGATGGGCAATCGAATCCGGGTGCGTTATCTGGCCCAGAACCCCGAGTTTGATCCGGACAATACCGTCCTGCAGCAGGTTTTTGAGGGCGATTTGCCGGAGATGAAGGCGGTGCGGGAGTACACCGAAACGATGGAACTGCTGGAGCTGCATCCGAATCGCGAAGAGCTGCAGCAGAAGCTGCTGAAGCTCAATCAGACGCTGGATACGCTGCAGGCGTGGCAGCTGGAAAGCGATGCGAAAACCGTCCTGTCCAAGCTGGGCATCCGGAATTATGACGCAAAGATGGGGACGCTCTCAGGCGGCCAGCGTAAGCGTGTCGCATTAGCCGCAGCCTTGATCCAGCCTTCCGATTTGCTCATCTTGGACGAGCCGACAAACCATATCGACAATGAATCCGTGGCCTGGCTGGAACAGTATCTGCAGAAGCGGCGGGGTGCGCTGCTTATGATTACGCATGACCGGTATTTTCTGGATCGGGTGGCCAATGTCATGCTGGAGCTGGATCACGGGCGGCTGTTCCGATATGAGGCGAATTACAGCCGTTTTTTGGAACTGAAGGCAGAACGTGAGGAGCGTGAGGCTGCTTCCGAGCAGAAGCGCCAGAATTTGCTGCGGAGCGAGCTGGCCTGGATTCGCCGAGGAGCCAAGGCGCGTACGACCAAGCAGAAGGCGAGGATCGAACGATTCGAGAAGCTCAAGGATCAGGAGATGGTACACAGCTCCGGCGAACTGGATGTCTCGGTCGCTTCCACCCGGCTGGGACGAAAAATTCTGGAGATTGAAGGTCTGCGGATGAAGAGCGACGACAAAGTTCTCATTCAGGATCTTTCCTACATTGCCGTTCCCGAGGATCGGATTGGCATCGTTGGTCCGAACGGCAGCGGCAAATCCACGCTGCTCAATCTGATTGCCGGGCGGCTTCAGCCGGATGCCGGGGAAGTCGTGCTTGGCCCCACGGTCAAGCTCGGTTATTTCACGCAGGAGCATCAGGAGATGGACGGCAGTCAGCGAGTGATTGAGTATATCAAGGATGAAGCGGAGGTTGTCCGAACGGCAGACGGCTCGGCCATTACCGCGGCCCAGATGCTGGAACGCTTCCTGTTCCCGCCGGCGCTGCAGTGGACGCCGATCGCCAAACTGTCCGGGGGCGAAAAGCGCAGGCTGTACCTGCTGCGGGTGCTGATGAGCGCGCCGAACGTGCTGCTTCTCGATGAACCGACCAATGATCTGGACATTCAGACGTTGTCCGTCCTGGAACAGTATCTGGATGAATTCCCGGGCGTTTGCATCGTGGTATCCCATGATCGTTTTTTCCTGGATCGAACGGTGGACAAGATCATGGCGTTTGAGGGCAACGGACAGATCCGTGTCCATGTCGGCTCTTACAGCGAATATGCCGAATGGATGCAGCGCCATGGCGGCGAAGCCGCCGGGGGCAAGGCGGAAGCATCCAGTGCCAAGCCTGCTTCGGGAGGCTCAGGCAGTGCTTCCGCTCAGGAAGCGCCGCGGGAGCGCTTGAAATTCAGTTATAAAGAACAGCGGGAGTACGAGCAGATTGACGGTCTTATCGAAGCCGCCGAGAACAAGCTCGCTTCGATTCAATCGGAGATGGAGACCGCCGGCAGCGATGCGGCCAGGCTTCAGGAGCTGATGAAGTCCCAAGAGGAGACGGAAGGCGAGCTGGAGCATTTGATGGAGCGCTGGACCTATCTGAACGAGCTTGCGGAGAAGATTGAGCAGAGCAAGAAATCTTGAATATGCAAGCGAAACACCCATAACAAAGGGGCGTCCCCAGGCTTAAGGCCTTGGCGGGACGCCCCTTTTTCTGTATGGAGATGACTTATTTCACGTAGGCAGCCAGCAGCTTAACGGTGTTAAGAACAGCCTGTTTATGCGTTCTTTCCATCGCATGGGATGCATGAACGCCGGGACCGATCAGCGCAGCCTTGATGTTGCTGCCGGCGGAGAGCGCCGCGGATGCATCGGAGCCGTAATGCGGGTACACGTCCACCGCATAAGCAATGCCTTCGCTTTCAGCCAGCTGGATCAGACGGCTGGTCATGCCGTAGTCGTAGGGACCGGAAGAATCCTTCGCGCAGATGGATACATCGGTTTCCTTGCAGCTCAGGTCATCGCCGATGCAGCCCATATCGACCGCAATCAGTTCATGGATGTCGGCAGGAATGTAGGCGGCGCCATGTCCGACCTCTTCATAGTTCGAGATGAGAAGCTTCACATTGTAGGCAGGCTTCCAGTTATCCCGTTTCATGCTTTCGAGCAAGCCGAAGAGGGCGGCGACGCTGGCTTTGTCATCCAGATGGCGCGATTTGATGTAACCGCTCGGCGTAATGACCGCACGCGCATCAAAGGACACAAAATCACCAACGCCGATTCCGAGTTTCTTCACATCTTCGGCAGACTCCACCAACTCGTCGATCCGGACCTCCATATGGGCTTCCTGGCGCTTGAAATCACGGGCATCGCTGTACACGTGAACGGAAGGATGCGTGGACAGGATCGTGCCCGTATATTTCTTGCCGCTGCGCGTATGGATGATGCAGTATTCATTCTCGATGCTGTTCATCATGTATCCGCCGACGGAGGTAAGCCGGAGCGTACCTTCCGATTTCACGGCACGAACCATGGCGCCGAGCGTGTCCACATGGGCGCTCAGGCCGACGGTTCGGCTGCCGTCTTGTCCGGGAACGGACAGGATGGCTCCGCCTTTCTCATTCCATTCCAGGGAAACTCCAAGCGAAGCGGCTTCCTGCTCGATCCGCTTCATGATGTCGTGGGTATATCCGGTAGGGCTCGGCGTATCCAGCAGTTCTTTTAGCAGGTCCAGCACGTAAGTTTCATTCGGTTGTATCGACACGGGTTGTTATGCCTCCTTGATTCGATGGGACAGCCTTCCCTATTCAACGGGAGCGTCCTTCTGATCTTTCTTGTTTTCCTCTTCCGCAGCTTGTATTTCAGGGGTGTATCCCGTTACTTCACGGATATGTATGAGCTGCTCCGCTAACGAACGGATTTCCTTCTGCATTTGATATTGACGGTAAATCCCGAACGTGCCGACGATCAGTCCCCCGATCAGCGAGCATCCGATAATCAGCAGAATCAGCGGTACGTTGACGGTGCCGAATAACAGGTTCACGGCAACCGGGTTGACATTGATGACGGCGAACACAGCCGTAATCAGGGCAAACAATAAGGCTGCGATTAACGACCATTGAATTTTCATGGGGAACACCTCCTTCCTCCAAACAGTATAAAATCCCTCGCCCGTAAAGGGCAAGGGATTTTATTCCACTGGTCAATTGAGATTAGCTCAAGCCCGCAAAAGCCGGCTGTTTATTTCGTCAACTGCTCCATCTGGTTGATGACGTCTTCAAACACGCTCATCGCCTCACGGATCGGCTCCGGAGAAGACATATCCACGCCGGCCTTCTTGAGGATGTTGATGGAGTAGTCGCTGCCTCCGCTCTTCAGGAAGCCGAGATAACGGTCAACGGCAGGCTGGCCTTCCTCCAGGATTTGCTTGGAGAAACTGGTCGCAGCCGAGAAGCCGGTCGCGTATTTGTACACATAGAAGCTGTTGTAGAAATGAGGAATCCGTGCCCATTCCATGCCGATCTCTTTATCCACCTGCATGCCTTTGCCGTGATATTTCACGTTCAGCTCGTAGTAGATGTCGGAAAGATCCTGTGGTGTCAGGGATTCGCCGCTTTCCACGCGTTCATGCACGATCTTCTCGAACTCGGCAAACATCGTTTGACGGAATACCGTTGTCCGGAATTGATCGGCATAGTAGGTCAGCAGATACATCTTCTGCTTCGGATCCTTGGCGTTCTTCAGCAGGTAATCCATCAGCAGCGCCTCGTTCGTGGTGGACGCCACTTCGGCCAGGAAGATGGTGTACTGCGCATCACGGTATTTCAAGGCGTTGTCGGAGTAGTAGGAGTGAAGCGCATGACCCATCTCGTGGGCAAGGGTAAACATGCTGTTCAGGTTATCTTTATGGTTCAGCAGAACATATGGATGGGTGCCGTATGCGCCCCAGCTGTACGCGCCGGTCCGTTTGTTCTCATTCTCGTACACGTCGATCCAGCCGTTGTCATAGCCTTCCTGCAGGCTGCTGAGATAATCATCACCAAGCGGCGTAAGGCCTTCCTTGGTCATTTGTTTCGCTTCCTCGTATGTGATATCCCATTTGTACTCTTCTACGAGCGGAGCGAACAAATCGTACATATGAAGCTCATCCACGCCCAGCAGCTTCTTGCGGAGCTCCATGTAACGGTGAAGGAGCGGCAGGCTCTCGTGAATGGTGTCGATCAGGTTCGTGTAGACTTCCTTCGGAATGTTATCCCCATAGAGAGCCATTTCCAGAACGGAAGGGTACTTGCGGACGCGGGAGTAGAACATATTTTTGTTAACGTTGGCGTTCAGCGTAGCCGCAATCGTGTTTTTCTGCTTGCCGTAGGTTTCGTAGACGGCTTTGAAGGCACGCTCGCGAACCTCGCGGTTCGGGCTCTCCAGGAATTGAATATAATTGCCGTGCGTAAGCTCGACGTCCTTGCCGTCCTCGTTTTTGATTTTCGGGAATTTCATGTCCGCATTGTTGAGCATGCCGAAAATGGTCTGCGGTGCAGAGGAGAGGTTGCCGACTTGAGCCAGCAGCGCTTCTTCCGTCTTGGACAGCACGTGCGCTTTTTCCCGTTTCATCTCCGTCAACGTGAATTTGAATTCCTTTAGGGTAGGGTCCTCGATCAGTTTATCCAGTTCCGCCTCGGACAGGGACAGAATTTCAGGCGTGATGAAAGAGAGGGCTTCTCCGGCTTCGACGTTCAGTTTTTTGGCTTTGGCGGTTAGTGCCTGATATGTAGGGTTTGCCGTATCTTCGTCATGGTGCATATGGGCGTATACGTATAAGCGTTCGGCATGGTATGAGATTTCGTCTTCGAGCTCGAAGCATTCCTTGATGGAAGCTGCGTTGTTTAACTTGCCTTGGTAATCGGCGGTTCGTTTCAGCAGATTCTTCAGCTCCGCAAAGCTTGCATCCCAAGCCTTTTGATCAGCAAATAAATCCTCGAGTTTCCATTGATGCTCTTTAGGGACATCAGCGCGTTTCAACAATTGTTCCATGGAAATCCTCCTTGAATGATATGGATTAGTTGGAGTCCGGGTTCCTTCAGACAAGACTTCGGAGCGGGCAGCGGATAGAGCTAGCAGGCTGATGGCAAGCGTAATGCAGAGCACCTTGGCGCCTCTCATGGCATAATACCTCCTCGAATTGAAGCATCCGAGCGATAGTATGCCGCGTACCCGCCACTTTCATCCTATAAATTTACGAGGAACCCAGATTCAAGAAACTGTATACAATAAGGTAAAAGGCAAACAAGATAAAGGCGACGGCAATCAGGGCCATCCCCCTTCTCAGTCTTTGGGGTATCCGATCCCGGTACATGATCATGATGGCACCCAGACTGAAGGCCAGAATAATGAAGATGACGATATTCGTATAATCCATCCATTACACCTGCTTAAAGGCAGCCATCATTTCTCTCCACTCATCTTCCCGGCCTTCGAAATCTTCTTTGGGAAAGCGGTTTTGAGCCCAGTGCATCAAGGCTGGCCGACTCATGAAGGTATGGGTCTCTTCACCCCACTGGTCGGAAATTTCGCGAAGAACGATGTATCGGCCCTGAACTTCGACCGTCATCATGTTCCACTTGTCTTTTTTGTATATTTCATGTTTTTTGATCATATGCATCTCCGTTTGCTACTTAGGCTTTTGGGTAAATGATAACGCACTCGCGGGCTTAAAAGCAAATCATCTTCTGATTAAAATAGTGTGCCGAAAAAAGCCCCTTAGGGTGAATTGACGGATTGCATTGTCAGAAAACATGGGATATAATATGGATATTCGCCATAGATGGCGGTATTTTTAGGAGGTTGTTCATTTGAAAGGTACAGTTAAATGGTTTAACGCAGAAAAAGGTTACGGCTTCATTTCCGTTGAAGGTGGCGAGGATGTATTCGTACACTTCTCCGCAATTCAAGAAGAAGGCTTCAAGAGTTTGGAAGAAGGTCAAGCGGTTGAGTTCGACATCACAGAAGGTAACCGTGGTCCTCAAGCAGCCAACGTAACAAAACTGTAAGCTAACTCCCGATACGGAGATCTTATAGAATTACCAAGGCATGAAGCACAGTTCTCTAACGAGAACTGTGCTTTTTTGTATTCTTTTGGGTCAAGCAGGTCTGGTCAGGATCAACCAAAGGCAGGTTCGGATCGATACCCGGTCCGTACTTGCCTTTATGATCTTATACCCAGGGGGCGTTGCGCGCTGTATTCTAGGCGCCGAATCCAGAGGTATGCATCTCCTCCGGCTTGGCGAAGAGGTGCCGGTAGATAAAGCCGAGGCAGGCAGCGAAGGACAGGAGAGCTGCAAGCAGGTAGAAGGACGATCTCCCCGCGGCTTCGAACAGCAAACCGCCGAAAGCTCCACTGAGAAGCCCTGAGACGCTGGACCAGAAAATAATGAAGAGCGCCATCCCGGTCGCCCGGTACTGCCACGGAATGATCCTGGTAATATAACGGACCGCGGTTACATAGAACACGCCGAAGGTAATGCTGTGAAGTGACTGGACGGCGAGCACCGACAACGGATCGGACGCCAGCGCCATGAGCAGGAAGCGGAGCGCAAACATCAGGCTTGCAAAGCCGAGCAGCGGCAGCTCCTTCATCTTGTCTCCATACTTGCTCAGCAGGAAAAAAATCGGGATCTCGCTGGCAGCCGAGATCATCAAGGACCACCCGATAAGACCCTCGCCCGCACCAAGCCCCGATAAGGTGAGCGTCAGAAAGGCTTCATTCATGCGGTGTGCGATGGCAAGACAGAAGGTGCAGCCGAAGAACCACAATATTTCTTTCGAACGCAATATTTTGAGCAGGGCTGCCAGTTCCACAGGCTCTGACTTGGCCGCGACGCCATCGCGGATAAGAAAGGAGCATATGAGCGTAAACACGCCGATCCCGATGCCGATCGACAGCGCAGCCGAAGCGCCCGCTGCACCGATGGCATATCCAATGCCAAGGGCGAAGAACGCGTAGCCGAGCGAGCCGAATACGCGGATGACGGTAAAGCTGCGACCGTACCGCTGCGCCGTCTGGATGGCCATCGTATCCGCCAACGGATAGACCGGGTAGTAGAAGAAATAAAACAAGCTGATCGTAATCAATACAACGCCGAAGCTTGCAACCTGCCATAGGATGAGCATCGTGACAAGCTGCCCGATAATCAGAATGTTCATGATGCGCTTGATGGTCCGGTATTTGTCGCTCGTGTAGCTCCAAATCATGTTGGAGAACATGGATATCAACGGGCCGATGGCATACAGATAGCCGATCTGCGCGCTGCTGAAGCCGATCTCTTTGTAATAAAGCGGAAAATAAGAAATGACAAGGGCTGTCGTGCCGAATATCGTAAACATAAAGGCGCGGAGCCAATTCTGATCCGGTCTGGACGAAGCGGGAAGTTTCATGCTGGGGATCTCCGTTCTTTCATGAACCCGTGGACCGGTGGATGAAACGGCATTCGCGAAGTTCATGGTCTGTTGTTCAACTCCGACTAGTATATAACATATCGCTGATTGGAGATAGATGGATAATAGAATGCGTTAACGGCCCACCCCCGTCAATGATCTGTGTTATTTGTGCAAAATGGGCGATCATATTATAATAGGTTTGATTTGGATAGGTATAAAAAGACAACCATGTGGAGGCAGAGTTCATTGAATAATCAAGAGCTAAGCCGTAAGGTTCCGCGCAGTCCGGTCGGGCTGATGAGCCGGGTGTACAAATTCATACTCCCGGAAGTGCGGAGCGAATTGGAGAAGTGGCGCCGGGAGGCTGAGCAAATTCCGGATGAGGAGCTACGAAAGCAGGCACTGGCCAGTATAGATACCAAAAGATTTCACTGCCAGGGCGGTGCGGTGTATGCCGCAGCCAATCTGCCGGAAAAGCACATTCTCATTCCATTGATTGTAGCTTACCAGACAATTAGCGATTATCTCGATAATTTATGTGACCGCAGTACTTCGCTGGATCCAGCGGATTTCAGACAGCTCCATCAGTCGATGCTGGATGCCGTTACACCTGAAATGGAGCCGGCTGATTATTACGCGCTCCGGTCCGAAAGGGAGGACGGAGGTTATCTTCTCCGCCTTGTGCAGAAATGCCGGGATTGCATCGGGCAATTATCAGGATATGAAGCGGCAAAGCCCTACATAAGGGATTTGGCTGGGCTTTATACCGATTTGCAGGTATACAAGCACATCCATCCGGATAAGAGAGAAGCGGCATTGCTTGAATGGTGGTCCCGGCATGCACACCGGACACCGCATCTGCGGTGGAACGAGTTTGCGGCTGCAACGGGATCAACCTTGGGTGTGTTCATGCTGTTCTTGGCTGCAACCGATCCGTTTCTGGATGACGAGGATGCATCGTCCATTCATGCGTCTTATTTTCCGAATGTATGCAGTCTCCACATTATGCTGGATTATCTTATTGATCAAGACGAAGACAGGCTGGGCGGCGATCTGAACTTTTGTAATTATTACGAAGATGCCGATACGATGCTGAACCGTATAGCTTCCATTGTTGAGTGGGCCCGGAAGGATGTCAGAACGATTCCCTCGACCCCTTTTCATCGTATGATCATTGAGGGGTTACTGGCGTTATATTTATCCGATCCAAAAGTCAGCGAGCAGCAACTGGTTCGCACCGTATCCAAACGTTTGATGAAGAAGAGCCCGATGACCCGGATTTTTTTCTACGTCAACAGCCGATGGATTCGTAAGCATAAGCATGAGTGACATTGAAGGAGGAAAAGAGACATGGCAGAGGTTAAAAAAATTGCAGTTCTTACAAGTGGTGGCGATTCCCAAGGGATGAACGCGGCGCTGCGCGCCGTTGTACGGAGCGGTTTGTATTATGGACTAGAGGTATACGGGATTCAACGCGGTTACCAAGGTCTTCTCGAAAACGACATTATCAAAATGGACCTTCGCAGCGTAGGGGATATCATCCAGCGCGGAGGCACGATTCTTCGTTCCGCCCGTTGTGAGGAGTTCAAGACGGCGGAAGGGCAGCAGAAAGGCGCCGACATTCTGAATCAGCACGGCATCGACGGTTTGGTCGTCATCGGCGGAGACGGCTCGTACCAAGGTGCGAACAAGCTGAGCAAGCTCGGAATCAAAACGATGGGTCTTCCGGGCACGATTGATAATGATATTTCCTTTACCGACTATACGATCGGTTTTGATACAGCGGTCAGCGTCGTTGTAGACGCTGTAAACAAATTGCGCGATACGATGTCTTCCCATGCCCGCTCGTCGGTTGTAGAAGTTATGGGACGCCACTGCGGCGATATCGCCCTTCACGCGGGCCTGGCTTCCGGGGCGGAGACCATCCTGGTGCCGGAAGTGGAGTACAATCTTGATGAAGTGGCGACGCGTCTTCGCGAGAATTTTGCCAAAGGCAAGCGCCACAGCATCATTATCGTAGCGGAAGGCGTCGGACGCGGCGAGGATGTTGTCCACGATCTGAAAGAGTGCCATGCGTCAATCGATGCCCGCGTAACCGTGCTTGGTCATATCCAGCGCGGCGGAGCTCCGACTCCGTTTGACCGCAATTTGGCAAGCCGTCTCGGCGATTTTGCGGTTCGCAGCCTGATTGATGGCCAATCCGACAAAGGATGCGGCATCATCAAAGGCGAACTGGTCCTTACGGACATTGACAAGGTCGTTAATACCAAGAAGGAATTTGACCGGGATCTGTACGATCTGGCATTGCGATTGTCCCAATAAGTCCGTTTTGACGATAACGATAAAAGACCGTCTCCATGGCAGAATCCATTCTGCTTGGAGACGGTCTTTTTTTAGTATAAATGTTAGACCATCCTGATGTCGCAATAACAACTTCCGCGATATGCGGTCCGTTGTCTTATGATGCGGATAAGGACGTTGCCTTTGCCTGGCCAGCGAACTTGCGTTGGACTTTGACCAGGCGCATAAGCATCAGGGCCGCGCCTACCCCAAGTCCCGTGATCAACCCGATCCAGTAGCCGAAGGCTTGCCAATCGGTATAGTTGGCGAGCACGTATCCCACAGGCAGGCCAATGACCCAGAACGATAGAAAAGCGAGCATAAAAGCGACGTTAACGTCTTTGTAGCCTCGCAGCGCTCCTTGGGTCGGCGTGGCGATCGCGTCCGAGATCTGGAAGAAAATCGCGAACAGCAGGAAATGCTGGATCAACGCCACGACCTCAGGCTCGTTGGAATATAAACCGGCAACCTGGCGGCCGGCCATAAACAGGACGACAGCGGTGATCAGCGACAGGATGACGGCCGTGCCGATGCCGAGCTTGGCGTACTTCCAGGCATCCTTCATCCGGCCCGAGCCGGCTTCAAAGCCTACAAGAATGGTTAAGCTCATGCATATGCTTAACGGCAGCATGTACAGTGTCGTAGCGAAATTCAAGGCGGCCTGATGCGCGGCAATAGTAGCCGTGTCAAAGCTGCTCATGAGCAAAGTCACCGCGGCGAAAACTGCGGTCTCGAGAAAAATCGAGAACCCGATCGGCACGCCGATTTTTAACAGGCTCTTCCAAGCGCTCAAGGATACTCCCCGAAGCTGCCTGAAGATACCGAATGGAGAGAATGGGTGATTTCTATGGATGATGACGATGGCGATCGCCAGAACCGTCCAATAGGTAATGGCGGACGCCAGGCCGGCACCTACGCCTCCCAATCGCGGAAAGCCCCAGTAACCATAGATCAATAGGGCATTCAAGCCTACGTTCACCGGGAGGGTGATCAGCGTGATGACCATCGAAATTTTTGTTTGCCCGAGCGCATCGATGAAGCTGCGAAGCACGGTGTAGGCAAACAACGGAATGATGCCGATCGAGATGGCGGCAAGAAAATGGGAAGCAATCCGCCGAACCTCAGGCTCCAGGTTCATGGCACCAAGAATGCTCGGTACGACGGCATACCCGATGGCAAGGACGACGATGGCCAGTAAGACGGACAGCCAGAGCGCCTGGTTGACCTGATAGGCGACTTTTTGTTCCTGTCGTCCGCCGACGAGCTGCGAAACGATGGGGGTGATCCCCATGAGAATTCCGCTGAGTCCGGTTTGGACCGGAATCCAAATGCTTGTAGCGATGGCTACGCCTGCCAAGTCGACCGAGCTGAATTTTCCCGACATATTGGTGTCAAAAAAAGTAATGGCCGATAAAGCAAGCTGCGTTACGAGAATGGGGATGAGAATGATCGCGAATTGTTTCAGCTTTCCCCGTGTTGTAGTGGTCGGTTGCATTGTGATTTGCCTTTCTTTCGTTGGAGTTTTATGACGCTGTTCCTATATTGTAGGACCCTGCCCTGAGCGGGTACAATAACGGGCTTATTGAGCGGCAAGCCGTAACTCAACCAGCGTTTGAATCGGGGGGCGTCAGCTTGCTTGTTCAGGGTCGGTAGTCCGACCCTAATCTTCATCATAGCATTGGCTGTCAAGAGAGGGGTTCACCATCGTTCAAACGGAAGAAAGGGCCGGCCATAAAAGATGGCCGACCCTTTCGAAACGAATGAGTGATTATTTATGAGTGACGCCTTCCGTATAACGGTTGGAAGCATTCCAGAGTAAGTATTCATCGACGTTCGTGTCTTTGAGGGCGCGAATCTGCTCCTCGATTTCCTTTTTGCCGTATTTGGCATAGTTTCCGCTTCCGAGCCAGCTGGCGGTAAAGTCCTGAATCCAAGGCCGGATGATCGGCTTCTGCTCTCCCAGCTCATCGAGCTTCTTGTGGGTGTCTTCCATGGATCCCTTGATGGTCTGGTAAGGAGCCTTGTCCGGAACGGGGGAGCCGAACCATCCCGCCGTGTAATGGCTCGGATATACCATCGGGCTGATGATATCGACGTTTTTGGAGATTTTCACGAAGTCCTGCCCGATGCCTTCTGCCGCAGGCACCGAGGCCGCATAGCCGAAGATGTCAACGGATACGCGGATGCCGAGCGGTGCAAGCTCTTCCCGGGCATACTGCACGAAATCGGAGACCACGTCCACGCGCGATTGATCCGTCTTGGTATATTTCAGGGAATCGGCCCGTTTCTCGAAACCTTCCGGAAAACGAACATAATCGAACTGGATTTCCTTGAATCCGAGTTTGGCGGCTTCTTTGGCGATCTCGATGTTGTAATCCCAGACCTCTTTGCTGTACGGGTTGACGAAGCTGTCGCCGCCGCCGTTGGTCCATACGGTGCCATCGCTTTTACGGAAGGAAAGCTCCGGGTTTTTCTTGGCGAGAATGGTATCCTTGAACACAACCACCCTGGCGATCGGATAGATATCGTGTTTCTCCAGCCGCTTCATCAGCTGCTTGATGTCTTTGATAAACGGCTGGGATTTGCCGAGCTCCTTCAGTTTAGGATTATCGGTCTTGTACGTTATGTATCCTTCATCATCCTTGATGTCAATGACCATGGCATTGAGATCGGTGTTGTCCAAAAGATCCACCAGCTGATTCATTCTGGAGCCGCCTGCGCTATAAGCTGTTACATAAATGCCCTTGACTTTAGGCGCGTCGACCTGCGGATCGATTGCCGTCGTATTCGGCTTGATGCCGCTTTGCCCCTGGCCTTTGCCCTCGGTTTGGCCGTGGCCTTGGCTGTTGTTTTGGTGCATGCCCTGGATCATGGCGGTGTTTAATGAGGCCTGAAGTTTGGCGGTAAGATTGCCTTCCTGCGGACTGGAACTGCCTAAACCCGCGGATGCCAAGATGAATAAAGCCAAGATGATATTCATAATTACTCTCTCCCTTGTGTACATTCACATCATGATTATAAAGGAACGGTTGCCTTCAAAAAGAACAGGATTGTTACAAACGACAATAAATTGGAAACGGTGGGCGAGCGTACCTAGTTCATTAAACGGGTGAAGGGCGTTTTAAACGCTAAAGTTCGACATTAGCGGCAAGTTTACCGTGAACAACGTGTGAACATGGGGAGTGACAAGTCGGATTAGAAACACAAAGAAGATGGATAGCGGTTACATGCGGACTTTTGCTGCTTAACGGGAAATGACGTGCCTATAGAATTCACATTTTCTCATAAAAAAATGCCGTTTTTCACCGGTGGATTTTACCTGGACCGGAGAAGAACGGCATTTGTCGTGCAATGATCGCGTGTTGCTTTAAAATTAATGAAGCGGAGTTTGATTCTGATGCTCGCAAATGCTGAACTGAATGATCTCAAGAGCGTCCTCCTGCTCCAGAATACTCAGCCCGTCCCTAAGAACGATCATGGAATTCAATTCGTTCTGTCTGAAGAACGGTATCATTTCCGGGAACCACTTCATGACGATTTGTGACAATTTTACCGTTTCCATTTCCATAAAAATCACCCTTTCCTTCCGAATTGGTTAGGCAGGACGTTCTTTTGTAAAACGGAAAAACAATTAAAATTGGGCCTGAGCGTACGCCCGGGAATCAGATCTCATGAATATTGTAGGAACCGCGCACAAATATTATACCACATATTTACCGTACTCTCACACCTGGTAAATATTTAGTTCTTGCGGAATTGCCCCATGACGGCCGTCGTTTCCACGATATTGACGAAAGCCTCGGGATCGGTTTCCGTAATGATTTGCTTCAGCTCAGCCAGCTCATATCGTGTCGTGACGGTCATGAGCATATCCTTCTCTTTATGGCTGAAAGCTCCCTGGGTTTTGATCTTGGTTATGCCGCGGGGGCGCTTGAGCAGCTTCTCCAGCAAGGCCTCCGTCCGGTTCGTGACGATAAAGACGGTCACCTTGATGTGGCTGATGTGAAGCATATCCACCATTTTACCGGCAACATAGATGGAGGCCATGGAAGCGAGCGCCAAGTTCCAATCCTGCTCCAGATATGCTACCGCCATGATGACGATGGCGTTCAGCGTCACCAGTACGCTGCCGACGGGGAAGTCCCGATATTTCGTGACCAGGGAGCCGATGATATCGAAGCCCCCGGTTGAACCGCCGACCCGAAAGGAGAGACCGGTGCCGAACCCGACAAGCACGCCGCCGAAAACCGAGGACAGAAGCATGTCGGTTGCAACGTGATTCACCGGGATAAGCTCCAGAAACAAGGTTGTGACGATAACCGAGAGGATGCTGAGACCGACGAACCTTTTGCCCAGCTTGAACCAGCCGGTGATCAGGATCGGAATGTTGAGCACAAAATACATGATGCTGATATTAAGCGGCGTGAAATAACCGATCACGAGAGCCACGCCGGATACGCCGCCGCTGAGCAGATGGTGGGGAATCAGAAACAAATTGAATCCGGCGGCGATAATCATGCCCCCGAATACGATCGAGAAATAGGTCCATAGACGCTTCAACATAGGAATCACCTCCCGGTTATTATGACTTCTTTAAGCTTGCTGGTATTCCAGAAATGTTTTGTGATATAATGTATTGGATATTCTTGAGTAGTCCGTTACATTGATAACTTTGCAAGCTTATCAGGATGATTATACATTAACCAGTCACCATACTGGTGATAAGAGAAATATACCGGTTCACCTCGTGCAGAAAATCCTGCTGGCCGGGAAAGCCTATAAACGTTACCACTACTTAAGAATACAGAGAAGAAAGTGGAAGTCCACAGATAGAAGGAGTATGAACCTATTGAAAAATTTCGCAGATTTTGGCTTGGAGCCGCGCGTGCTGCAAGCAATCACTGAGCTTGGCTTTGAGGAAGCCACACCGATTCAATCCCAATCGATTCCGATTGCTCTAACCGGCAAGGATATGATTGGACAAGCACAGACTGGTACAGGTAAGACAGCAGCATTCGGCCTACCTCTTATCCACAAAATCGCCAAGGAAGAGGAGCGTATCGTCGCTCTCATTATGACACCGACCCGTGAACTTGCCATTCAGGTTGCTGAAGAAATCGGCAAGCTGTCCCGTTTTAAAGGAATCCGTTCCTTGGCTATTTACGGCGGACAGGATATCGGGCGTCAAATCCGCGCTTTGAAAAGAAAGCCTCAGATTATTATCGGTACACCGGGTCGATTACTTGACCACATCAACAGAAAAACCATCCGTCTTGATGACGTACAAACCGTTGTATTGGACGAAGCGGATGAAATGCTGGACATGGGCTTCATGGAAGACATCCAGTCGATCCTAAAGCTTGTTCCTGAAGAACGTCAAACCTTGCTGTTCTCCGCAACTATGCCCGCTAACATTCAGAAGTTGGCATCCCAGTTCCTAAAGGAACCTGAGCATGTATCCGTTATTCCTAAGCACGTTAGTGCTCCACTGATCGACCAAGCATATATCGAAGTTCCTGAACGTCAAAAATTCGAAGCCTTGAGCCGCCTTCTGGATATGGAGTCGCCTGAGCTTGCGATTGTCTTCGGACGTACCAAGCGCCGCGTCGACGAATTGGCAGAAGCCCTGCAAAAACGCGGATATTCGGCAGATGGCCTCCATGGCGACCTGTCCCAGCACCAACGTGATACCGTCATGCGTAAATTCCGCGACGGCAGCATCGATGTGCTCGTGGCGACAGACGTGGCAGCGCGCGGTCTCGACGTATCCGGCGTTACCCATGTCGTAAACTTTGACTTGCCGCAAGATCCGGAAAGCTATGTACACCGTATTGGACGTACGGGCCGTGCGGGCAAGGAAGGTACAGCCTGGTCCTTCGTGACGCCGCGTGAAATGGATCATCTGTATTTCATCGAGCGTGTGACGCGCCACCGTATTCCGCGCAAGCCGCTGCCAACGATTGCCGAAGCGATCGAAGGTAAACAGCGCATCATCGCTGAGCGCGTGCTTGAAATTATTGAGCAAGGGGAATTGACCGAGTACAAAGGTCTTGCCATTCAATTGCTGGAGCAGTACGATTCCGTACAATTGCTTGCAGCTGCAATGAAAATCCTGACAGGCGACAAGAAGGAAGCATCCGATATTCACCTTACCCCTGAGGATCCGATCCGCGCCAAACGCCGGAAGCCGGATATCCGTAATGGCCGCAAGCCTAGCGGCGGTTATGGCGGACGCGGCAACAGCGGCGGATATCGCCGTGACGGCGGAAGTGGCGGCGGCGGTAACCGTGGCGGCTACTCCAAAGGCGGATACAACCGTGACGGCGGTGGTGGTTACAACCGTGATCGCGATGGCGGTGGTTACAACCGTGACCGCAACAACAGCGGTGACCGCAAACCGCGTTCCTACAGCGGCGGCGAGCGTCGCCCTAACCGGAGCGGAGACGAATAATAACGGCTAACTTCCTTTACCGGGAGTAACCTGCCGAAACACCAAAAGACGAAGCAGCAGCCCACGCCAAGTGGAGCCGCGCTTCGTCTTTTGGTGCATGGTTAAAGAGGATGCACCCTGAGTGCATCCCCATTAACCGCGCAGTTTAAACCCACGATCAGCCCATCTGTTTCACGATAATGACTAAGGAGACATTAGATATAGAATGTGCTAAGAATAATTACAAGCAGGATGAACAGAACCAGGACAATACCAACGTTATTTCCGTAGCCGTAACCTCCGCCTTCACAAGACATACATAATCCCTCCTCTTTAAATTTGGAAATTCAAGCTTGTTGAATGGATTACGTGATATCGTATGGAGAAACAGGGCCACTGGATTGGATATACACCCAGGTTCGTATAAATTAGGCTCTGGCAATGCATGTACAAAATAAGGTATATTAATAGATACATGCATGATTTGAGTGAGGAGGAAACGGATTTGGAAATGAAAGGAGCCATGGGTGGCTTATATAAGCTCACCGAGTGGATTACCCGTATTGCTTTTTCGAACATCTTGTGGGTTATTTGTACATCGCCTTTCCTGTTTATCGTTCTAACCAAATTCCTAATGGCCGTTCAGACACCGGAAGCGCATAACGAGCAGCTGCTGTCGAACTGGATCCTGGGAATATTATCACCGTTTGTTTTATTTCCGGCTACGGCGGCTTTATTTACCGTTGTGCGGAAATGGGTAATGGGCAATCCGGACGTGTCCGTGTTCAAAACGTTCTTTAAGGGTTATAAGGAAAATTACAAGCAGAGCATGATCGGCGGTATTTTTTATACGCTGCTGTTCGTGATTATGTACGTGGATTACACGGTTTATATGACGCAGCTCGATGGCTTCCAGCTTGTCGGCATCGTGATGCTGGTGCTTCTCATCGTACTGTTTGTCTCCCTGTTTAATTTCTTCTCCATGACCGTTCATTATGAGATGAAAACGACTCAGCTCCTAAAAAATGCGGTGCTGCTGACTCTGATTCGTCCGTTCCGCGTATTTTCGACTTTGATCGGAAGCGCTGTCTTGGCGTATATCGGCACGCAAATGCCGGTGCTCTTCGTGTTCTTCCTGTTCTGCCTGATGGCCTTGTTCGCGTTCTTTAACTTCTATGCGACCTTTACCAAAATGCAGGAGCAGCAGGAAAAAATGAAGAAGGCCGAGGAAGAGGAGTCGGAAACCGAGCAAGCTCTTCTGGAAAGCATGGATTCTGCCAAAAAGGGAGAGAACGGATCGAAACCTTAAATAACGAGAGGTTTACTTTTCCGGCAAAACCCCCTATAATAAGACTACATCCTGCGATGTTCGTTTCGGTTTTCCGTTGTTTTGAACCAATGACGATGTCTAGGGAGATCTATACGTAATCGTGGCTGAAATGCCCTGTCTATATGACAAGGGGAATTCATAAGCGGTTCTGCGGTCACCCACCTGCTATAGCAGGTTCGAAGACAATGTTTACCGGACGGCATAGGCGGGTTTCGTCAAGCCAATGAATGGGCACCTCTTTTATTTCGAATTCGAAGTGAAAGAGGTGCCTTTTTGCTGTATATAAAGGTTTGCTGAAAGCATAAACAATGTTAAACTAGAGTATGGAAAGGAACGGTCATTTATAAAGGAGGAACGGTCTTTGTCATTAAAACGAGTTCTAATCGGTATCGTGCGCAGCTATGACGGCACAAGCGACCGTGCTAAAGATCCCAAGCTGAAGACGCGTTATTACAATCTTTCAAAAGAAAAGTGTTTTGAAGAGGTTTCCTCGACACTGAAAAAAATTCCGGGTTACAAAGTTCTGCATGAGGTAAAATCCGTGGGAGAAATCACGTTAGAGAAAAGAACCTCCTTTGGACGTACGCTGGACATTACCGTATCCGTGCTCGGCATCAGTCCGGTTCGCAGCGCAGTTGACATGTATTCGGCATCCCGCGGTTCCCTTGGGGATCTGGGGGCGAACTACCGGGTCATCTTGAACCTGTACGCTGTACTGGACAAAAAACTGAGCAAGTATAAAGTGGATGCTTAGTAGAATAAGAAAAAGCGGGAGAGCTGCTCTCCCGCTTTTTAAAGGTGTGCCGCATATGTAGCCTTCGGCGTGTTAACGCAGAGATTTCACGGCATCGATGGCAGCTTCGTAATTCGGGTGCTCCGTCATTTCGCCAAGGTATTCTACGTAGGTGATGGTATCGTTAGCATCCACGACGAAGATCGAACGCATGTCGAGCTGAAACTCCTTGATGAGCACGCCATACGCTTCACCGAAAGAACGCGATTTATAGTCGGACAGCGTAATGACCCGGTCAACGCCTGCAGCTCCGCACCAGCGGGCCTGGGCGAACGGAAGGTCGGCACTGATCGTAAGGATCACGACATCGTCGCCAAGTCCGGCGGCCTCTTCGTTGAAACGGCGCGTCTGTGCGTCGCATACCCCGGTGTCGAGGGAAGGAACGACGCTGATCAGCTTGATTTTACCTGCATAATCTTTAAGAGATACGTCTTCGAGCAGGTTCTTGCTCACGGTAAAATCCGGCGCGGCATCACCAGCCTTGAGCTGTGGTCCGATGAGTGTAATAGGATTGCCCTTGAAAGTGGCAGCTCCTGAACGTTCTTGAGCCATGAGAAATCTCCTCCTTGGATATCAAAGTTTGGTGATCAGGTTCATGGTACATTATAATCTTTTTAAAAAGGGAATGTCCACTAAAGGGCACCCCTGGCCTGGTTTAGGATGAGGAGGATGCTATGATATTCGTACGTTATGAGAATTGGAAAAGTTATTTGCGTTATTATCCCGTTACATCGCTGCTGCTTGTGATTAACCTGGTGATGTTTGTGATCACATCCATTGACGGCGGTTCGAGGAATCCGATGACGCTGCTGAAATATGGGGCTTTGTCGGATTTGCCGCAGTTCGTCGACCAGGCATGGAGATACTTTACGGCGATGTTCCTCCATAACGGATTTGACCATTTGTTGTTCAACAGCTTCGCACTGCTGGTATTCGTTCCCCCGCTGGAGAGAATCATGGGGAGCTGGAAATTTGCCATTCTGTATCTGCTCAGCGGTGTTCTTGGTAATGTAATCGGATTGGCTTATTATGAGCGCATGGATAGCTATACCTTCCTTGTAGGCGCCTCAGGAGCCATATACGGAGCTTATGGCGCTTATCTGTACATCGCCTTGTTCCAGCAGCATGTCATTGATGAGTCGTCCCGCAAGACGCTGTTCACCCTGCTTATATTGGGGATCTTGTTCTCGTTTACCCCAGGGGTCAGCCTTGTAGCCCATGTCGGCGGATTGGTAGGCGGATTTTTCCTCTACGGTCTCATGATTCGATTATTCAAACGTCGAACATAATCGGACCTAAGAGGGTCTGTTATAATAGAATTGGATGATTTGGATAAAGTCTTCAAGTCTTCTAGGGAATAAGAATGGAGCGATAAAAGGCGTGGAATTACGACAGTTGCAATACTTTGTAAAGGTTGCGCAAAAGGAACACGTTACCCAAGCGGCAGAAGAGCTTCATGTGGCTCAGTCGGCCGTCAGCCGTCAAATACATCAGTTGGAAGAAGAACTAGGTGTTAATTTGTTCATGCAAAAAGGCCGGAATCTGCAGTTAACCCCGGTAGGCCAGCTTTTTTGCAAACGGGTGGAGAGCATTATGAAGGATTTGGACCGTGCGGTCGTCGAGATACATGAATTCCTGGACCCGGAGCAGGGGGAGATCCGCATCGGTTTCCCTCACAGCCTGGGCATACATTTGATTCCGTCCATCGTGGCTGAATTTCGGAAGAAGTACCCGAACGTGAAGTTCCGGTTTAAGCAGGGCATGTTCCCGACTTTGATCCGGGACGTCGTCGGGGCTGAAGTGGATTTGGCGTTTGTGTCTCCGTTTCCGGATCGCCACGATCAAGTGGACGGAGATATCGTGTTGACAGAGGAGCTGTTTGCGATCCTGCCGCCGAATCACCCGCTTGCGGGGGAGCAGTCCATCAAGCTGGAGCAATTGAAGGAGGAGCGCTTTGTGCTGTTCAGCAAGGGCTACTCCTTGCGCCCGATTGTATGGCATGCCTGCCTGGAGGCCGGGTTCACGCCGAAAATTGCTTTTGAAGGCGAGGAGACGGATACGATCCGCGGGCTGGTTGCTGCCGGCATGGGGGTCAGCCTGCTACCTGAAATGGCGCTGTTCCAGACGAATCCGCTTCAACCGGCACGCGTCCGAATCTCGGAGCCGAAGGTAACGCGTTCCATCGGTCTGATTCACCGCGCGGACGAGAAGCTGCCACCGGTTGCGCAAGCCTTCCGTGCGTTTCTGCTTCAATATTTTGGCATTGATCCGTCGCCGAAAAAGGAAGAGAAAGCGGAATGACGCTTCTCTTCCCCTAAGAGTCTAGAATTCAAGATGGACATCATCAAGTGATTATAAAAAAAGAGGGCTTTCCGTCTCCGCCAATCAAGGTAGAGAGGAAAGCCCTTTATCGTTGTCCTTCATGTCTAACGGGTTTATTCCCGGTTGCTCGTAAAGATCATGATGTAACGGATCAGCTCGAGCAGCGAGATCAAAGCTGCAGCGACGTAGGTCAGGGCCGCAGCGTTCAATACCTTAGCGACTCCGCGTTCTTCGTCATTGGCAATATAGCCTTCTTGTACCATCAGCTGACGGGCACGGTTGCTTGCGTTAAACTCGACCGGCAGCGTGACAAGCTGGAAGGCAACGGCGCAAGAGAAGAAGATAATGCCGAGACCGACCAGGTTCATGGCTTGGAACAGGAATCCGGCAATCAAGAGAAACGGAGCGATACCGGATGCAAAGTTAACGACCGGGAACATCTTGTGACGGGCTACGAGCATCGGATAGTGCTCCGCATGCTGGATCGCATGGCCTACCTCGTGACAAGCGACGGAGACGGCCGAGATGGTACGTTCGTAATAAACAGGCTCCGACAACCGGACTACGCGTTTGGTCGGGTCATAGTGGTCAGAGAGCGTGCCTGGCACCGGTTCAATCGGAACGTCATGGAGTCCGTTGGCATCCAGCATATGACGCGCTGCATCGTATCCGGTCATGCCGGTGCTGTTTTCAACCTTGGCCCATTTGTTGAACGTGCCTTTGACCCGGAACTGAGCCCAGAGAGAGAATATAAACGCAATAATAATGAGTATAAACATCCAGTCAGAATACATTTATCATACCCCCATACAAAGTTGTCAATTTGGTGTTGCATCATTACATCGAAGTGAACTGGTTCAGCAAAATTTGCAGCGACTCGATACAGGCAGCTCCCTTGGGAAGAATGTTAGCGAGCACCTCCCGTGCTTGACTGGGTTTTAATTCGCTAAGAAGCGGGTTGAGCTCCTTGACATCCCGTTCCAGCTGTTTCATCTGTATTTCGAGTTTGGTTAGCTTCTCCGTCATTTCGGAATCATCGGCAACCGACTTCCAGCGATCCAGTCTCTCCTTAATCTCATCGAGAGTATATTTCTCTTGCTTCAACTGATTAATACGTTCGAGAGTGCTTAAGGTTTCAGAACTGTACAGCCGGTAGTTTTTTAACGTCCGTTTTTCAGGGGAGATCAAACCCAGCTTCGTATAGTAGTCAATGGTTCTTTCGCTGATTCCGGCAGCCTTGGCCAGCTCACCGATCCGGAAAAGGTTTCCGCTCGTGATCCCCATCATTCATCACCTCGCAAGCCTTCATTGAATTGGACATTAATGAATGCATTTATATTTTCATTTTAATAGAAATATGATACATGATCTTCAACCATACAGTCAAACGTCATAGTTGTGACAAAAAACCTTGAAGCCTAGTTTATTCTTCACTGAGCATCATGTTAAACGATTTGCACTGTATGCACTTAATGTTAGATTATATTACATAAAGTAAGTTTTTTTTGAAAAAAACCGTTGCGGATTTTTAATCTCCCCCCTATAATGACAATAAGAATTCAAGGCGATGTTATATTAGTTAACACAAAGGGGAGTGTAAAACATGAAAAAAAGATGGCTAGGTTTAATGGCGGTAGTAATCGCTCTACTCGCATTCCCGGCGAGCGCGTTCGCCGCTGATGGGGGAGCCACGAACGTTGAATTGACGGCTGGTCTGAACTCCGTATTCGTATTCTTGGCAGCGCTGCTCGTATTTTTCATGCAAGCAGGGTTCGCTCTGCTGGAGGCCGGCTCGGTTCGCATGAAAAATGCGGGACACGTCGCAGGTAAGACCTTTCTGACCTTCGGCATTTCGATCGTAGCCTTCTGGGCGCTAGGGTTTGGTCTAGCCTTCGGTAACGGCAACAGCTTTTTCGGATTTGAAGGCTTTTTCTTAAGCGGAGACAATGCAGCAGGCTCATTTGATTCCTTGTCCGCATACGATGTGCCGACGACCATCATGTTCCTGTTCCATCTGTCCTTTGCGGCCGTATCCTTGGCGATCGCTTGCGGCGGTATGGCAGAACGGGCAAAGCTCAGCGTTTATATCGTGTTTGGATTGCTGTTCACCATCGTGATTTACCCGATCGTTGCTCACTGGGTATGGGGCGGCGGCTGGCTCGGCGCTCTGGGCATGCAGGACTTTGCCGGATCGACGGTCGTTCACTTGACAGGCGCAACGGCAGCACTGGTGGCTACCATTCTTCTGAAGCCTCGACTTGGCAAATATAATAAAGACGGGAAGCCTAACAGCATACCGGGTCATAACCAAGTTTTATCCGTACTCGGCGTATTCATCATCTGGATCGGCTGGTTCGGGTTTAACCCGGGCAGCACCATCTCGGCACTCACAGACGGTTTCTTCGGTTTCGTGGCATTGAATACGAATATCGCGGCGGCGGCAGGCGCACTGGCCGCTTTGCTGATCTCTTGGGCGGTTCTTGGCAAAGCGGATATTCCTAGCATGCTAAACGGTATTCTCGCTGCATTCGTTGCCATCACAGGCGCTTGTGCTTTCGTGGAGCCTTGGGCGGCCGTCGTGATCGGCGCCGTAGCGGGTACGGTTACGTTCTTTACGGCGCAATGGTTTGACCGCAAAGGTATCGATGATCCTGTATATGCATTCTCCGTACACGGCATTGCCGGTATGTGGGGTGCCGTGTCCACCGGATTGTTCGCGGCCCCTAGGCTTGTTGAAATCACGGGCGTAGGCAAGGAGGGTTTATTCTACGGCGGGGGCTTCGGCCAGCTCGGCGTTCAGCTTCTGGGTCTGATCGGCACGTTTGCATTCGTTCTGGTGATCTCGTTCATCATTCTGTATATCATGAAAGTTACGATGGGCATCCGCGTAACGGAGGAAGAGGAATTGATGGGTCTTGATATCAGTGAACATGGAACCTACGGATATCCGGAACAAATGAAACTTTTGGTGGAATCGGAAGGGAAATCCCCAGAGTTTCGTTCCGGAAGCAAGGCGGTTCCCGGTAGCGACACGGCTTTATAAGAAGCTCACCATTATCATTGTTCATGAAACAAGTCAGAAGGAGGCCGCGGCATGAAACCTCTGAAATCCGTAAATCTGTTTCCGGCATTGTCGGAAATTCGGAAAGCAGCAACAGCCCAGCAATTACGAGATGAACGGATCGCTTGTCAGAACCATCTCATCGAGATGCGCAGTAACATGGAGCTGAGAGAGTGGATCGCATCCGTGAATACGATGCACGATCTGATTGGACAGCGTGCCGCGGCAATCTGTGAGCAGGACATGTGGGAGGCTGGCTTTGGCCGGCCTCCTGCGCGTTATGCGTTTGTAGCTTTTGGCAGCTGCGGAAGGCAGGAAGCTACGCTGTGGAGCGATCAGGACAACGGTTTGATCATTGGCGATGAGCTGGAAGAGGAGGCGCTCCCCTTCTTTCGGGAATTTGGGCTTCGGCTGGCGAATCTGCTGGAATATCTCGGGTACCCGAAATGCTCCGGAAAAGTGATGTGTTCCGAGCCATTATGGAGCAAGCGGCTTGGCGATTGGAAGAATCAGATCAGCGAATGGTGCGGAGACCGGCAGTGGGAACCGATACGAAACTTCATTATTGCTTCGGACCTGCGCCATTTATCGGGCGATACCGAGCTTTCGGAGGCGTGGGTGGACCATTTCCGCAGCTCCGTCGAGCAGCATCCGGACATCGGCCATGCCGTGCTGCGGAACACGGTCAAGCATAAGGCAACGCTGAATGTCATGGGGCGAATCGTGACGGAGCGGTTTGGAGAGCATGCCGGCGAGTTTGACGTGAAGTATGGCGTTTATATTCCGCTGGTGAACAGCATACGCACCATGGCGCTGCAGCGGGGCATCATCGAAACCTCGACGCAAAAACGCATGGAAAAGGTGATGCTGCTTGAAGGCGGGAATCTGCTGCTGGAAAGCGTGCAGCGCGCTTTTTTGACGGCGCTTCGGCTGAGAAACGATACGCCCATTCGGGTGGAGGACGGGCTGATTACGAGCAGCGGGTATATCCCGCAGAATCAGCTCAAGAACAAAACCATGCAGTACGAGCTTCGCGATACGCTTGGAGTGGTGAGACGGGTACACCGATCATTGCAGCGCGAGCATCGTTTTGCGGAGAGGAGAAGCCCATGACTGAACCGGT
Organism: Paenibacillus sp. Y412MC10; assembly: GCF_000024685.1. NCBI lineage: Bacteria > Bacillati > Bacillota > Bacilli > Caryophanales > Paenibacillaceae > Paenibacillus > Paenibacillus sp. Y412MC10. The sequence continues at coordinate 5,196,230 of NC_013406.1, read as the reverse complement.
ACAATCGAACGGCGGTTTCTGGAGATCGCTTCGTTCGGGTAACATCAATTCCGCCATCGCCTCCATGCGCGGGGCGCAGACAGCCCAGCAGTTGGCATTCATCCGATCCCAGATGAAGGATAACCGGAGGCCGGAGGTTCTGGGCACCCCGCTGGACGAGCTGGAGGTTGTCGTATTCGATCTGGAGACGACGGGGTTCAATCATCAGCACGGCGATGAAATATTGTCTTTCGGTGCGATCCGGGTCATCGGGGAGCAGGTGATCGAGAATGAAACCTTTCATATGATCGTGAACAGCGGTGCCCCGGTGTCTCCATTCATTGCCGAGCTTACGGGTATCACGCAGCAAATGGTTGATGCAGCCCCGCCTTTAATGGAGGGGCTGCATGATTTCATGGCCTTTATCGGGGGGAGGGTGCTTGTTGCCCATGCCGCCGCGCATGACCGGGGTTTCTTGAACGCCGCCTTGTGGAAGACCTCCAAGGTTCGATTAACGCATCGGCTTCTCGATACGATGATGCTCGCGCAGAGGTTATATCCCGAACAGAAGGATTACAGTCTGGATGAGCTGCTGCGAAGCAGCGGCATTCCGGTAGAGGGAAGGCACCATGCTCTGTCCGATGCGCGCATGACCGCCCGGCTGTGGGCGGATTACATGAAAGACATTCAGGCGCGCGGCCAGGCTACCACGCTAGGAGATTTATACGTCTATCTAAGCGAGGGGTAGCATTGGGATTGGAGATTGAGGTGTCCGCCAGTTCGTCATTCCTTTAGAATTGCAAAAGGGACCGGGGCAAGGGAATAAAATGCCCTTCCCGGAAGCGACTTGGAGCTTGGCGGCAGCTGGCTGAAGGATTCGCGTTCTTCCTCACTCCGGATAATTTTGTAGGCATGGAGCTGCAATGCGTTTAAGCCGGAGGCGCCGGGAACTGCAGGAGAAGCAATAGCATACACCCGGAGCAACCCGCCGAAGGATTGGAGCTGAAGCAGATCCTCGCCCGAGGGGTCAGGCGTGGTATGCGGGTGACTGTGAAACAAACCGACGATGCCTTTTTCAGCCAATACCAAGCGAGTCCACTGAACAGGGTCCAGATGAAAAGAATGCAGCGGAAATTCCGCTGTATTTTTTACGGGAATAAATTGCGTAACGGTTATGGACCGGCTTGCTTCATCGGCATGCCCGATAAGGACGCCGCAAGCTTCCTCCGGCAAACGATGATGCATATGATCCGACATATGCTCTTTGACGGCCTCGCGCAGCAGAAGCCGCTCCAGGGACGCGTGAGACGGGTTCATGTATAATCCTCCTGGATCATATAATTGGTCCGATCTTATGATGGCGTCGATCGCGTGTTTGAAAGATCGGGGTTTCAGGGTACAATAGGGACTATAAGTGCGTGTTCAAAAAGGTCGATTTTCAGCACCGAAGCTTATGCTTCCGATGTGCGTTTTTTCAAAACGCTTCAGTTGGATGAAGCTAGGGAGTGAGGAGCGGGCGTACGTTTTGGGTACGTGAGCACCTGAAATGTTTCCGCAGGAAACATGCTTCGAAAGCATCTCCTTAGGCCCGGCTGAATTCAAGATTCGATGCCGAGCTGCTTCCTGATTCGCTTCGTGTTAGATATAGAATTTATGAGTTATCAGTGGAACTGATGAAATTCTATATCGCAAGAAAACCTACCTATCCATCGCGGTCGCTCATCCTTGAAGTGGCCTCGATAGAGGTTTTCTTATCAAAAGCGGACTTTTTGAACGACCTCTATAACTAAGTTTAGCAAAGGAACCTATACCTATGAAACGTAACATCATCCTTATCGTCCTGCTTCTTATCGCAGCAGGCGCTGTTGTCTATAATCAAGCCGGCGACGATATCCAGGCCGTCTTCATGCAGGAGAAGCCGCTTCCGACGGAGACGGGGGCCAAAGCCGGCCTGCTTGCCCCGACCTTTACCTTGAAGGGGATGGACGATAAGTCCTATTCCGGCGGCGGAGCGCGCGATAAAGCAATGCTAGTCAATTTCTGGGCATCCTGGTGCGAGCCGTGCAAGCAGGAGGCGCCGGAGCTCGACAAGTTGGCTGCAGAGTATGCAAGTGAGCTCGAAATCTACGGCGTGAACGTGTCCAAGTATGACAATGCGAAGAAAGCGCGTCAATTTGTTCAGGATTTTAACCTTCAATACCCGATCCTTCTCGATACCAAAGGAGAAGTGTTCGAGGAGCTGTATAAAGGGCAGGTTTTCCCGACCAACGTGCTGATCGATCGTAACGGCGTGATTCAGGAAATCATTCTGGGCGCTCCCGATCCCAAGGATCTTCGTAAAAAGGTGGCCAAGCTGATAAATTAATCGTTTGCTTAGCCAGCTGACAAAACCAAAAAAAAGCGCGGCCGCCATGTCCTGAACATGGTGGATACGCGCTTTTTATATTGGACATAACCTAATGATTTACCAAGCCTTGCCTTGCCGCAGACTCATGCACCTGCTCCGGGGAAATCTGGCCGAGCAGCGCATAACGCATACTGTCCACCAGCGCTTCCCAGCTGGCTTCGATGACATTGCTGGATACCCCGACGGTGTTCCAGGCATTCTCGAAGTTCTTGGATTCGATCAGCACCCGGACCTTGGCTGCCGTTGCATCCTTGTCATCCAGGACACGCACCTTATAGTCGGCAAGATGCATTTCCTTGAGCGTCGGGAAGTATTGGACCAGCGCTTTACGCAGCGCATTATCGAGGGCATTGACCGGACCGTTGCCTTCCGCAGCGGTATAAATGCTCTCGCCGGCGACGTTGACTTTGACGAAGGCTTCGGAGACGACCGGCTGTCCAGCCGACTTCTCGACCAGCATCTTGAAGGATTCGAAGGTAAACAGCTCCTTGAGCTCTCCGTTCGCTTCCCGAAGAAGCAGCTCCAGGGAAGCGTCTGCGCCTTCGAATTGATACCCTTCATGCTCGAGATCCTTGATCTTACCGATAATATGCTTGGATTGCTCGCTTGCCGGATCAAAGTCAAGCCCCATGTCCTGCGCCTTCGATACGATATTGCTCTGCCCCGCGAGCTCGGAGACCAGCACGCGCTGTTTGTTTCCGACCTTCTCCGGTTCGATATGCTCGTACGTTCTGGAATCGCGCAGGATCGCCGAAACGTGGATGCCTCCCTTATGGGCAAAGGCGGCGTTGCCGACATACGGCTGGTTAACCGGCATGTTGACGTTGGCGATTTCGCTGATATACCGTGCGGTATTCGTCAGTGTGCGGAGGTTGTCGTCACCGATGCACTCATACCCGAGCTTCAGCTGCAGATTCGGAATGATGGAGCACAGGTTGGCGTTCCCGCATCGTTCCCCGTATCCGTTCATCGTTCCCTGCACATGCCGGACACCGGCCTGCACGGCGCTTAGGGTGTTGGCAACGGCAAGCTCGCAGTCGTTGTGCGTATGAATGCCGAGCGGAGCGCCAGGCAATGGACCCGTCAGCGATGTGACAATGTCCGAAATCTCGTGCGGGAGACTGCCGCCGTTCGTATCGCACATGACAAGCCAGTCGGCGCCTGCTTCCCGTGCCTTGGACAATACGGCAACAGCATATTCCGGATTGTTCTTGAAACCGTCAAAAAAGTGTTCGGCATCAAAAATGACCTCGAGGCCTTTCCGCTTCAGGAAAGCGATGGAATCATAAATCATGGCCAAATTCTCTTCGAGTGTCGTTTGAAGCGCCGTATGGACGTGGAAGTCCCAAGACTTCCCGACCAAGGTAGCGGCAGAAACGCCGGATTCCAGAATGCGAAGCAGATTGGCATCCTGGTCGGCAATGGAACCTTTGCGCCGGGTGCTGCCAAAAGCGGTTACTTTTGAGGTTAAGCCGAGATCCTGGACTCTTTTGAAAAATTCGATGTCCTTGCTGTTGCTTCCCGGGATACCGCCTTCAATATAATGAACACCAAGAGCATCGAGCTTCTTGGCGATTTTGACCTTGTCGTCCGCTGACAAGCTGATTCCTTCGCCCTGGGTTCCGTCGCGAAGTGTCGTATCAAAGATGGAAATGGACTTAGACATGATGTCCTCCTTTGGGTGTCCGGGATTGGACCGCATTGTTTATAATTTTGTATTATAGCATTTCTTTGCGGGAAAGTAACAGAGTAAAACAAACTTTTCCCGCAAGGGGCCCATCCTTGACCCTTGCGAAGGGGGACGGTATGCTGGAGGCGTTAAATCGGGGCCAGCCGTGCGTACATGATTTGCTTAGCGGACAAGATCATACAGGCATCGATCTCTAAAAACGGTATAATGGAAGAGGCACCATTTGCCTCAAGTACCGTAACCATCATTCAGACCGAACCTTAAATAATGGGGCTACCCTATTCCCTATAGATTATGAAGAACCGTACCGAAGAAAGAAGGAATGCTGCGTGGGACCTATCGACGATTATTATCCGGCCAGCGGCCGCGTTATCCTGCATGTGGATATGAATGCTTTTTACTGCTCCGTGCATGAGGCGGAGGAGCCGGAGCTCTATCGTGGCAAAGCCACGGCCGTCGCAGGCAGCATCGAGCTGCGAAAAGGCGTCATCGTCACCTGCTCCTATGCAGCGAGGTCGCTGGGGATCCGCACCGGCATGAACGTGAGGCAGGCGCTGCGAATCTACCCTGACCTGATGATCATCCAGCCGGATTTCCATCTGTACCGCAAGTATTCCAATGCATTCATGAACATAGCTTATGCCTATACACCGCAGCTGGAAGCGACTTCGATCGATGAATGTTACCTGGATATTACCGGCTCGAAGCAGTTCGGCACCCCTCTGGATATCGCTCGGGAAATCCAGGAGCGCATCCGCGAGGAGCTGTCGCTTCCGTGCTCGGTCGGCATTGCGCCCAATAAATTGCTGGCCAAGATGGCCTCGGACATGAAAAAGCCCAACGGGCTGTCCGTGCTGCGAATTCGGGATGTCCCGCAGGTGCTTTGGAACAAACCCTGCGCGGAGCTGTTCGGCATCGGGAGCAAGACGGCCGACAAGCTGCGCAAGCTGAACATCCAGACCATCGGGCAGCTGGCAGCCGCTGATGAAAGCCTGCTGACCTCGACCTTTGGCGTGATGGGGTCATGGATGAAACGAGCGGCCAGCGGCATCGATCACGCCCCGGTCGTCGCGGAGCGGGAACAGAGCAAGTCCATCGGACACACGACCACGCTCCCGCAGGATGTTACCTCGGCTGAGGAGGCCAGAAGGGTGCTGCTGAACTTAAGCGATCAGGTAGCGCGCCGCCTCCGCAGGCAGGGCTTGGTGACCAGCGGCATTCAAATTACGCTGCGCACTCCGGACATGAAGACGATCACCAGGTCGAGGCATCTTGCCATTCCGACGGAAAATACCGAGGACATCTACCGGGAAGCGTGCGAGCTGTATAACCGGCATTGGAAGCAGGACAAGCCGCTCCGTCTGCTCGGCGTCACGCTGCAGCAGCTCACGGCGAAGGAGGAATCCGCCATTCAGCTGGACCTGTTCGACTATGAGAAGCAGCCCAAGAAAGAGTCGCTGACCCGGGTGATGGACGAGCTGCGTAATAAATTCGGCGAGAGCGCGGTACTGACCGCCGGCATGCTGGGCGATGACCCATCGTCCCTAATCCGCAATCATAAGCGGAGAGGTACATCTTTACAGATGGATTTTGTAAGGGAACTGGGGAACGATAATAAAAATGCCGATCGTCCAACCACGAAGGACCCTAATCGCGATTAGCCGTTTTTTGTTCGTCACAGAACAGCTCATTGGCCTGCAAGTACAGCCGATTTTTGTCGGAAAATGTTAGGAAATTTATTTGTATTCCTAAAACAATTGTATTAATATATGTAGATGGTGGCGGCAGAACCGTCAGCTTATACTATGTTTATAGAGATGTTTATAGATATACAGGAGGAAGAGAGACTATGGCGAAGTTTACTTGGGTAGATAAAGATACCTGCATCGCATGCGGCGCATGCGGCGCAACGGCACCCGACATTTACGATTACGACGACGAAGGCCTGGCAGAAGTTATTTTCGACGGGGACAACAACCGCGGGGTAACGGAAATTCCGGAAGATATGCATGACGACATGCTGGATGCTTGCGACGGCTGCCCAACAGATTCAATTCGGATTGCAGACGAGCCGTTTAACGCAGAATAACAAATTCCGCTCGATCCCTGATATTCCATCTTGAACTTATACCGACGTCCTCTGCCCGACTAAGGCAGGGGGCGTTTTTTCATATACGGGGACTCATACATAATCGGAGCGTTTATTCCGATATACAGGATAATAGAGGTAAAAATGTCATTATAGGAGGCTCTCGAATGAACAATTCGCTGTACCTCAAAAGATATGTGGAGACGCATCCTGATAATAAAATGGCCTGGTACCTGCTGGGCAAGGAGTATGAGCAGGCCGGCGAGCAGGGCAAGGCGAACTACTGCTACAACAAGGCCGAAGGGGTCTACGAAGCCTTTGAGCTGAGTCAGGTCCCGTCCGACATTTGGAAAAATTACGAGCATCGCTTATTGGAGATGGAGAAGGACAAGGAGCGCAAGCGAAAGAGGACCCGGCGTTTGCTAGCGGCGCTGGTGCTTCTCCTGCTGGTTTTCCTTCCGCCCGCCCAGGCGCCGGGCTCCGCTACAGGGAATCTTGCGGAAGATTTGTTCCCGCCGCATGAGCCGGCGTCCGCCAATGCGCTCAACAAAGAGAAGCCGGATTCGCGCAAGGAACCGCTGTACACAGCCGTTGCTTCCGGCCAAGGCAAGGATTCCGCGGGTGCGCTGTCCTCATTGCTCCAGCATCCGCAGCAGCTGCCGAATTGGTCGGTTGCGCTGGAGATGAAGCGTTCGGGCAAATGGCTGCTGTGGAGCCGGGACATGGAACGGTTATACGGTCTGCATCGGAATGATCAAGGCGCGATCGCTATTCAGCCTTACGAGGGAGCAGCTGAAGAGTGCGATTGCGAGCCTGCGGACAGTTCGAGGCTTAAGCGGAGCGCGGGACAGTGGGCCGATCTGCAGGTTGAGACGGCCGTTCTGCAGGAAGCGGCCAAACAGTATAAGGCTCGGCACGGCCGCCTGCCCAAAAGCTTGGATGAATTGACACAGCCGTATCCGAATAATTGGCTGTCCGGCCGCTCGAAAGCGATGGAGCAAATGTTCGAAACGTTAATGCAGCAGCAATCCCAAGGAGCTGGCGGTCAAGGGCAAGCGGGACAGCAGCCGGGGAACAGCACGGAGGAACCTGGATATTGGGGGACTTCGCCGAACGGAGACCCCTTTTTCGAACAGCCGCTTCAGGTCATCATTGACCGGAAACGGCATCGGCTGGCCGTCGTAAGCGGCGGCATCCTGCTGCGTAATTATGCGGTCGGGCTCGGCGGAGCCAAAACGCCGCTGGGTGATTTTCATATCAACGATAAGGTAGTCAATCCGAACGGAACCACGAAGGGTCCCTACGGCACGCGGGGAATGCAGCTTTCCAATACGCTTTACGCGATACACGGGACGCTGGACGTGGACAGCATCGGCGCGAACGAATCCGAGGGCTGTATCCGTATGCTGACTGAGGATGTGGAGGAGCTATTTGACCTGGTTCCGATGGGAACCGTCGTGAAAATACGGGAAGGGGTCCTGCCCGAGGACCTGTGGACGCCGAAAGAGCGTTTTAAGCTCAAGCATACCCAGGGTCAGACCAACCCGGGCAAGGTGTATCACTGGCTGGATTAAGGCTGGGCGATCACAATCAGAACGATAATCAGGATAATCAGAAGAGCGATGCCGGAGCTGATCCATAGTATGGCCTTCTTATTAACCTCTTCTTTTTTCTGCTGCAAGGTCGGAGGCTTACGTTTGGCTGACATGTCTTTCCCCTCTTTCTCTCATGATCGTGAAATGATTTGTACAATCTTCCTTTATTGTAAGGGGTTTGTCCTAAAATTGCCATATCGCTTTCAAGCCGGGACGATCGCTCAGTTTATGCCAAAGAACTTTCTTTTTGAGGAAGAAACGGATAAACTGAAGGATAGAGAAATAACTGGATGAGAGGAAGAGTGGATGTGCTGTACCGCAACATAGGCAAACCTATATTTTTTAGACTGGACCCCGAAAAAGCCCACCACCTTGTGGTTGGCGGCCTTGGACGTGCCTCCGGCGTGGTCGGCGCAGACGCTGTCATGCGGGGGATGTACGGTGTGAACGAAACGCCGGATTTGGCAGTGGACCTGTTCGGGCTTCATTTCCCGACGCCGGTCGGACTTGCCGCCGGGTTGGACAAAAACGCTCACGCCGTCAAAGGCTTCTCCTCCATCGGCTTCGGATTCATGGAAGTAGGCACGGTAACCCCGAAGGGACAACCGGGCAATGAACAGCCGCGATTGTTCCGGCTTCCTCCGGATGAGGCGCTCATCAATCGGATGGGCTTCAATAACGAAGGGGCCGAGGCCATGGCCAAAAGGCTGTCCGCACTCAAGGAACGCCGCATTCCGGTTGCCGTCAACATCGGGAAGAACAAGGCGACGCCAAACGAGAAAGCCAACGATGATTATGAAGCTTGCATTCAAGCTTTATTTCCGTATGGCGACTTTTTTGTTGTCAACATCAGCTCGCCGAACACGCCGGATTTGCGCAGCCTTCAGCATGGAAGCGAATTGTCATCCCTGCTGGAAGCCGTCATGAACGAAATGTCGCGGCAGGCGAAGATTCATGGGGGCGAGAAGGCCGTTCTGGTGAAGATTGCGCCGGACGTGAGCGATGAGGAGCTGGAATTCATGGTGGATACGATCAGCGCCAGCGGCGTTTCCGGCATTATCGCCACGAATACGACGCTTTCGCGGGACGGCCTGACGCACAGCAACGCCAAGGAAACCGGAGGCCTGAGCGGCAAGCCGCTGCGGAACCGCTCGACGGAGATCGTGTCGCGGATCTACAAGCAAACCGGCGGTTCGCTTCCGATTATCGGATCCGGGGGGATTTTTACGGCAAGGGACGCTTATGACAAAATACGCGCAGGCGCAAGCCTGGTGGAAATTTATACAGCACTTATCTATGAAGGGCCAGAGGTGAACCGCAAGCTTCATTCCGGTCTCCGGGAGCTGCTTGCACGGGAGGGCTTCAGCCATATTTCCGAAGCCGTCGGCGCTAATCATCGGTAAAGGGGTAAAGACAGGAGGCAAGGCGATGGACGTTAGAGACTGGGGGACATTTTTGCTTCCGTATGAGCAGACCGTTGAGGAATTGAAGGTCAAATTCAAGACGATGCGTTCCGAACTGAAAAAACGGGAGGAATACGCACCCATCGAATTCGTAACGGGTCGGGTCAAACGGATTTCGAGCATACTGGACAAGGCGAAACGCCTCAATGTGCCGATGGACCAGTTGGAAACCGGGATTGAGGATATCGCAGGCATTCGCATTATGTGTCAATTCGTGGAGGATATTCGGCGGGTGGCCGAATATATCCGGGCGCGGAAAGACCTGACTGTGCTATATGAGAAGGATTACATTACCAATTTCAAAGAGAGCGGCTATCGGAGCTTTCATATGATCATTGAATATCCGGTGCAAACGGCTTTGGGACAAAAGAAGGTGCTTGCCGAAATTCAGATCCGCACGCTGGCCATGAACTTCTGGGCTACGATTGAGCATTCCCTTAGCTACAAGTACCGTGAAAGCCTGCCGGATGACATTCGGGCCCGCCTGAAGAAGGCCGGAGAAGCGGCCAATACGCTGGATACGGAAATGTCGAGCATCCGTGAGGATATTTTGGAGGCGCAGCGGCAGTTCGAGGACGATTCCAATATTACGACGCAGGTGCTGAACGCGATACACAAGCTGTACTTTTTCCATCTGGTCAACGAGGCGATCGCATTCCAGAGCCGCTTTAATGCGATATGGCAGGCTCATGACATGGATGAGATGAAGGTGCTTCTGGACGAAGTGAAGGAGCTGCTGGCGGCAGCCAAGAAGAAAGTAAATGAAGATGAGCTATGAGCCGCTATATGTCGCTTACCTCGTCTATTTCAACCGGGACCGGGACTACTTCGAATGCCATGAGGTGTTGGAGGAGCTGTGGCTGGAACGGGATCGCGATCCCAGGTACAAGGGGCTGCTGCAAGTGGCAGTCGGGCTCTTTCACTTCCGGAACAACAACGTAAGAGGAGCATATAAGATGTTCACAAGCGCCGCCTCCCGGCTCGAAAGCTATCCCCGGGATGAACTCGGGATTTCGATGGGGAAGCTGGTGAGCGAGGTGCGGGACTACGCCAAGCAGCTGTTAACGTATGACGTTCATCCGTTTCCCTATAGGGATCTGACGATCGAAATTGGGGATACGGAGCTGAAGCGGGCGGTTTTGTTGGCATCGAATCGGATCAAGCCGAACATTCCGCAGCGGCGCAAGCCGGAGCGGGCAAAATGCCAAGTAGCGCCGAGAGAATAAGTAAAAAAAGAGCTGCCCGTCTGTAGAAGGATCTACGTGTGGGCAGCTCTTTTTTCGTATGATCATGCGATGGATCAGGATTCGGTGCCTTTATACTTGTCATCGATGAACTGTTTGATTTCGTCGACGGATTTTCCTTCGTCATGGAGCCGTTTGGCATCCTGCAGCTCGGTCAGGCATATGCCGCACTGGGCACCATGGTCCGTCCATTTGATTTCGCCGTCCTTGTTCTCGGCGATGAAGCAGCGGTGAAGGGAATCGTGATAGCCGGTCTCCTCGTCCATGCAGCCGCAGTAGCACTTGATTTCCTTGATAATGTCCTCAAGTTCTCCGACCGTGGCATAGGTTGCTTGCGTATTGTCGGTGTAATTGGACAGAAACTCCGGCATCACCGTCAGGCTGGCCGTTGTCTCGTATCGTTCGGAAGCGGCGCCGTGCTGATGGCTTGCAGCGGATTCTTTGCCGCCGCATGCGGTCAGCAGCATGCCCGATATGACGAAGGTAAAGAGAATGGCGCGGGTGCGGTTCATTTCGTCACGCTCCCTTTGTATTTATCAAGGAATTGCTTGAAGTCGTCGATGGAGTAGCCTTCGCTGGAACCTTCCGGTTTCAAGCCGCCGACCATGCGTTCCTTCTGAACGCCGTTCTCGAAGTATACGAGCGTCGGGGTGAACTCGATGTTGTATTCTCTCCAGCCCTCCTGATACTCGCGGAGATTGTACTGGTGCATCGTAATGCCGGCGTCATCGGCCAATGGCATCAATTCCGGGGTCGTCGCCCGGCAGTGCGGACAATCGGAAGCAAAGAAGTACACGAAAAAGTTCTCTTTGTTGTCGACCTTGCTCTTCAGCTGATCCGGCAAAATGATTTGCTGGTAATTCGGATCATTAAGGAGCTCCTGTGTAGCCGGGTTCAGGCTGGAGACCTTCTTGCCGCCGTATAAATCGCTTGCTTCGCCTTGACCGTTCAAGAAAACGAGTGCGGCAACCAACAGTACGAAGACTCCCCCGAAGGCGTATAACGCGGTGTATTTATTCTTTTTTTTGCGGTTCATGGATCCACCCCCTAATGAGTAATAATAAACAAGGACTTGTCCTTTTTAATGTAGTTTATTATACAATATTAAAAGTCGCAGCGGAACATGCGAAAGTTCGCTTCGGCTGTGCGAATATACACTTCAAACCGATACGATACAGAACAGGTAGGTACTTAGTATGGCATTACGTCTGCCCTCGCCGTTTCTGGCGAAGATGAAATCGCTGCTCGGCGAAAACTATGACAATTTTATGAAGTCTTATGAACAACCCCCGTTTGCCGGCATTCGGGTGAACACGCTGAAGATTGGCAAGGCCGATTTCTTGGAAATATCCCCCTTTGCCCTTGCGCCCATCCCCTGGTGTCCAACCGGTTACTATATTCAGGAGGGGGAGCGCCCGGGGCGGCACCCTTACTATCATGCAGGGCTTTATTATATCCAGGAGCCGAGCGCCATGGCCCCCGTCGAGCTGCTTGATGTTACGCCGGGCGACCGGGTACTGGATTTGTGCGCCGCTCCCGGGGGCAAATCCACGCAGATTGCGGCGAAGCTGAAGGGGCAGGGGATGCTGATCAGCAATGATCTGCATCCGGACCGCACCAAAGCGCTGGCCAAAAATTTGGAGATGTACGGCGTGCGGAATGCCGTGGTGCTGAATGAGGAGCCGGAGCGGATTGCCGGGGCTTTTCCCGAATTTTTCACGAAAATATTGATAGATGCTCCATGCTCCGGCGAAGGGATGTTCCGCAAAGACGAATCCATGCTGAAGTACTGGGAGGAATCGTCTCCGCTCAAGTTTGCGGAGATGCAACGGGACATCCTGAAATCGGCGGCAGCCATGCTCTGCCCGGGAGGCCGGCTCGTGTATTCTACCTGCACCTTCTCTCCGGAAGAGAATGAAGGGATGATTGCGGAGTTTCTGAGCGAACATCCGGATTTTCGCGTGGTTCCGGTGGATCATTCGGAATTCTTTTCCCCGGGAGAAACGGACTGGATGGCGGGCCAAGGGAACGTGAAGGACGATGTGCTGGGACAGCTTGCCGGTACCGCTCGATTGTGGCCGCATAAGGTCAGAGGCGAAGGGCATTTCATGGCCGTGCTTCAGCGGGAAGGCGAGCTGGACCGCCGGGAGGCCGAGAAAGACCAAGCTCCTTGGATCCAGACAGGCAGTCTGGACCTCGGTTCGCTTGCTGTCTCCCCGCGGACCGACTCATCCCGAGAGCGTAAAGGGAAATCCGCTCTCCGGGAAGAGCGGCCGGGAAAACCCGGGAGGGGCAGCAACGGCGCTTCGCGTCAGCAGGCACCCCGCCGAAGCGGTGGAGATCGTCAGTCCAATCCGATTTCGCTCGACCCGTTCCAGGCCTTTATCCAAGAGCAGCTGCACGTAAAGCTGGAGGGCTATCCCGTTGTCTACGGCAGCCATGTGTACGTATCGCCACTGCCGGAGGAGCGTCTAAAGCAGCTGAAGGCCATCCGTCCCGGATGGTACATGGGACAGCTGAAGAATGAACGGTTCGTGCCGGGGCATCCTTTGGCCACGGCGCTGCAAGCGGATGAGGCCGCCCGGCATGTGAGCCTGTCTTCCAAAGACGGCGAAGCGGTCCGGTATTTGAAAGGGGAAACCTTGTCGATTCCGGAGGAACGCGTGACGTGCCGGCCGGGTGCTGAAGCGAAGGGTTATGTGTTAGTGTGTATAGACGGATACTCGGCCGGCTGGGGCAAATGGCAGTCAGGCATGTTGAAGAACGAGTATCCGGCAGGGTGGAGGTGGACATCGGTATGAGTGGCAAAGGCAGGACTACGCAAAGACTGGACAAGGTACTGTCCAATCTGGGATTCGGCTCGCGGGCCGAATTAAAGAAAAAAGCGAAGCAGGGGAGCATCGTCGTCAATGGAACGGTAACGAAAGATCCGGGAAAACATGTGGATCCCTACGCGGATATCATTGAGTTTGAAGGGGAAACCATTCAATACCGGGAGTACGTGTATCTCATGCTGCACAAACCTCCGGGCGTCGTCTCGGCAACCGAGGATCTGCGCGATCGTACGGTGCTGGATCTGCTGGATGCGGAATATCGGGTCTTCGAGCCGTTCCCGGTGGGCAGGCTGGATAAAGACACGGAAGGACTGCTGCTGCTTACGAATGACGGCAAGTTGGCCCATGAGCTGCTGTCGCCCCGGAAGCATATTCCCAAGACTTATGAAGCGACCGTAGAGGGCCGCGTGGACGAAGAGGATGTGCGTCGGTTTGCCGCAGGAGTCACATTGGATGACGGTTACGTAACCTTGCCCGGAGAGCTGGCGATCCATTCCCATGAGGAACGGGAGGACGGGGTCCAGCTGTCGCGCATCTCGCTGACCATCCATGAAGGCAAATTTCATCAGGTCAAGCGGATGTTTGAGGCGGTAGGCAAAAAAGTCGTGTATCTCAAAAGAATCAGCATGGGCGAACTTCGATTGGATGAAAATCTCGAGATCGGAACTTACCGGGAGCTGACCGAGCAAGAACTGGCTTTGATCGGAAGAGCCGGATCAGAATAGAGAAATAGAGACTTAAAGGATGGATGGAGAATGGGATACAAATTGGTTGCGCTTGACGTAGACGGAACGCTGCTGAATGATCATCACGAAATTACGGAGAAGACTAGGAATACCGTGATGGAAGCCGCAAAACAAGGGGTAGAGATCGTACTGTGCACGGGCAGAGGGCCGCTGAATTCGATTCCTTTCATGAAAAGCATGGGTCTTGGCGGTTATGTCATCAGTCATAACGGAGCGGCAACGGTCGAAGTGGAGACCCATCACATCGTGCATCAGTTCGGCATGGACCCGGGTCAGCTGGAACCCTTCATGAAATATTGCCGTGAGCACGGGGTGCATTTTGACGTGAATACCGCCTTCGAGATGTACGTGGACCAGGTGGATGAGCTTGCCGGACCGGTACGTTCGATGTACGAAAACTATTTAATGCTGCCAAGCAATCTGCCGTCATGGGAGGAGCTGTCGGACCCGGTCGTGAAATTTACGGTATTCGGCGAATCCGCCGATATCGACCGCGTTTATGCGGATTGGAGCAAGTGGACCCTGCCCTTCAACATGCTGCGAAGCGGCGAGTTCTTTATCGACCTGATGCACAGCCAAGCATCCAAGGGAAATGCGCTGAAGCAGCTGGCAGCCAAAAGAGGCTATCGGCCGGACGAAGTGCTGGCCATCGGCAATTACTTCAACGATATTACGATGCTCACTTACGCAGGTATGGGCATTGCGATGGATAATTCGCCGGTAGAGGTCAAGGCCGCCGCCAATGCGGTAACGGCTTCGAATAACGAGGACGGCGTACACGAGGCGCTGGTGAAATACTGCTTGTCGTAAAAATTGAATATTGCAGAAGCGAGAACCCGCCATAGGGCACTTGAAAAAAAGTGCCTGAGGGCGGGTTTTTTGCGTGAATGGGAGCCGGTTAACGCATTCTCTAAGAAGATGAAGACAAGCATATCCTTCCAGATTTGGATTGACACGATAGAAGCGGCATGCTATTTTTATCAATGAAAATGATAATCATTATCAATCATTGGAGCGAAAACACGCCTGCATATCGTTTTATCGAAAAAAGGAGGCAACTCATGTGTACGGAAGAAGAACTGAACATAGATAGCGCATCGGATTCGGATCGTAGCGGAAAAACCAGCCTGGTGGAGATCAAGGAGTACATCGACAGCCATTATCACGAGGCGTTAACCATTGGCCAACTGGCCGGAATGGCTAATATCTGTCCCAAGTATTTCGTGGACCTGTTCAAGAAGACATTCGGCCAGACCACGATTGATTACCTGACGCATGTTCGCATGAATCACGCCAAGCGTTACTTGGCCGAATCGGACGATCGGCTTCGGGATATCGCACAGAAGGTTGGTTATAAGGACGAGTTCTATTTCAGCCGGATTTTTAAGAAGAAGGTGGGCATGTCGCCATCGGAATATGCCCGAAATTCGAGGCAGCTGATCGCGGCCTGTTCTTCTTCGATCATCGGGCAGCTGGTGGCGCTGAACGTCATTCCAGCCGCCGCGCCGCTTGATGCGAAGTGGACCCCGTTTTATTACAATGCCTACAACTCGGAGATCAAGTCGCGTTTGAAATTGACGAATCCTTATCCGGACAGCCGCTTTGAGGAGAACATCGAGCAGCTGTTCCGCGCCAAACCCGACGTCATAATCGGCATGGATCACCTCGGTGTAGAGGAAATCGCCAAGCTGGAGCCTATTGCCCCCACCTTCATTGTTCCGTCCCATGCAGGTTGGAAGAAGCAGCTGGAGATGATCGCGGCATTCCTGAACAAGGAAGAACAGGCACAATCCTGGATCGGGCAGTATGAGCGGAAAGTGGCGCATGCACGCTCGCGAATGCAGGAAGTGGTGGGGAATGATCGTGTTGCCGCGCTGCGGATATATGGACAAAATCTCTATTCCTACGGTAACCGGGGGCTTGAGGAAGTGCTGTTTCAGGATTTGCAGCTCAAGCGAGCTTGCCGATCCCATGCCAGCCGGAATCAGCAAATAACGATGGATGATTTGCTGCAGTGCGATCCGGACCGAATTCTGATCGCGGTATGCCCGGAAGCTGCATCGCGACGCTATTGGCTCGCGCTCCAGCATTCCGCCGAGTGGCATAAGCTTAGAGCCGTCGCGCAAGGAAGGGTCTACACGATCTCGTCCGATCCTTGGTTCGAATACTCCGCGCTTGCCGTGACGAGAATGCTGGACGAGGCGATGCTGCTGTTTACAGGAGATAGTCCAAACGGAGTTCTGGATAAAAGCCATGGTGAATCGTTTGCTACGTAATATATACTCGTCTTAATTGAGAATCATTATCACAGGAGGAGATACATTGTGGCTAAACGTTTCAATCGTGGAAAGAGAATTTGGAGGATCAATATAGCGGCACTTGCGTGTTGTGCCGTCATCATAGGCTTGCTGTCAGGCTGCGGGGATAAGGCGGAGACCGGAGCGACGGATGGCGATCAAGAGGCAGCGAAGACCGCAGCGGTGGAGACGTCCGGCAAAGCAGGGAGTAGCCAAAAATCGACGGAGGAACCAGGGACGAATCGTGAGGAGACGTCGACGAAAGAGGAACGTACGGTAACGGATGAGCTCGGGCACGAAGTGAAGATTCCGGCCGAGGTGAACAAGGTATTTGCGCCGAACATGGAAGATTCCTTGCTGAAGCTCGGCGTGAAGCCCGTTGCCCAATGGGCCAACGGCAAGCTGGGACACTCTTATTTGCAGGAGGAGCTGGACGGCATTCCCCTGATCGATTTTTCGGGAGGCTTGCCTTCGCCGGAGGCCCTGATGTCCTACGAACCGGATCTTATCGTGCTTCACACCGAGACTTACGCGGCGGACGGCACCTATGAGAAATACGCCAAAATCGCGCCAACGTACGTGTTCAAAAATGCTTCCGGGAATGTCGAGAAATCGCTGACCACCTTGGGCGATCTGCTTGGGAAAGCGCCGGAGGCCGAGACCGCCTTGAAAAATTATCAGCAAAAAGCAAGCGAAGCGAAGTCGAAGCTGAGTTCCGTGGTGGGGGACAAGAACGTGGCCATTATCCGTTTCGCACCAAGGGGAGTCAGTTTGATGGGCGGAAATTACCTGTGCGGATATGTCATCCATCAGGACCTGGGACTGGGCAAGTCCAAGCTGGTCGAGAACGAGAATGCAGCTAACATATCGCTGGAAATACTCCCGCAGCTCGATGCAGACTATATATTTGTCATCAACGCCTATGATCAAGGAACGGAACGCATGAAGGAAATGACGGAAAGCCCAATCTGGAAAGGCATGTCCGCGGTCAAGAACGGTCAGGTCTATGAAGCCGATAACGAATACTGGCTGGGAAGCGGCCTGATCGCTTACGAGAAAATCGTGGATGACGTCGTTCGCTCCATTACGGGTCAATAGGAGGAACATATGAGCCATCATACGACTTCCGTAGACATGATGAGGCACAGCGTGGTGCTGGCCCGTGCGGAGCATTGGGTGATGCACTCGAGGGGCGGGCGCCGCT
The DNA here is from genome assembly GCF_000024685.1 of Paenibacillus sp. Y412MC10. NCBI lineage: Bacteria > Bacillati > Bacillota > Bacilli > Caryophanales > Paenibacillaceae > Paenibacillus > Paenibacillus sp. Y412MC10. Next base: position 5,178,682 of record NC_013406.1, on the reverse strand, counting down.
ATCGAATCATTACGGCACAGCCGACGGGACCGGCCCCGCCGTCCGGATATCCGGTCATCTATTTACTGGACGGCAACAGCGTGTTTCACACGATGGTCGAGATGCTGCGCCTGCAGTGCCACAGGCCGGACAAAACCGGGATATTGCCGGCAGTTGTTGTAGGCATCGGTTACGAGACGGAGGGGCAGTATGCTTCGGACCGGTTCTATGATTACACGCCCTATCCAAACACGAAGTTCAGGAACAAGCTGGACGGGGATTCCGTGCCGGAGCAGGGGGGAGCGGCTGAGTTTCTGCAATTCATCGAGGAGGAGCTGAAACCGCAGATCGAGGGCGAGTTCAACATTGACCGGCATCGCCAGACGATATTCGGCCATTCCCTCGGCGGGCTGTTTACGCTTTATGCCATGTTCAGCAAACCGCAGGCTTTCTCGTGTTACATCGCCGGCAGCCCTTCTATTCACTGGAATTCGGAGTGTTTACGCGAGCTGGAGCAGCGCTATGCCGATCAGGTCAAGGAACAACCTTATCCTGTTCGGCTGCTGCTTGGCGCAGGAGAGCTCGAAAGGCCCCACGTCACCGGCAATTGCATCCGCTCATCTGAGCTCGCCGAACGTCTGGCTGTTCTGTCCGAGTACGGCATGCATGCCGAATTCAAGGAGTTTGAGGGGGAAGGGCATCTATCCGTGCTGCCAGTCCTCATCAGCAGAGCATTACGGTTTGCCCTTCACCCTGAACACGAAGGAGGTGATCACCATGGAGAGCACAGGCATTAGAGGGAAAGTAGCGCTCGTGACCGGTGCCGCCCAAGGAATAGGCGAAGCGGTGGCACGTGCCCTTGCCCGGCAAGGAGCCGTTGTAGCGGCCTGCGACCGGAAGGAGGCCGAGCTGCTTCGCCTTGCGGCCGACCTATCCGGCTCAGGCGTTCATGCCGCGGCTTACAAGGCGGATGTGAGCCGCAGTGCCGAGGTTGAAGCGATGGTCGAACGGGTTGAGGATGAGCTCGGACCGATCGAGATTCTCGTCAACGTAGCGGGAGTGCTGCGGGTCGGTGGGGTCGAGTCGCTCACCGACGAGGATTGGCAGGCCCACTTCAACGTCAATACCCACGGCGTATTCTACACGTCACGCTCCGTCGTGCGACGCATGGCGAGCCGACATTCCGGAGCTATCGTGACGGTAGGCTCGAATGCGTCCAAGGTTCCGCGGTCGCAGATGTCGGCCTATGCCGCCTCCAAAGCAGCGTCCACGATGTTTACGAAATGCCTGGGGCTCGAATATGCCCGCCATCATATCCGCTGTAACGTGGTTTCCCCCGGCTCTACGGATACCGAAATGCAGCGTTTGTTATGGCAGGATGATCATGGTGCAAGGTCCATTATCGAGGGGGCGCCTGACTCCTTCCGCCTCGGCATACCGCTTGGCAAAATCGCGCTCCCTTCGGACATTGCGGATGCGGTCGTTTTCCTTGTATCCGACCGGGCCGGGCACATGACGATGCAGGACGTATGCGTGGATGGCGGCGCGACGTTGGGATGCTGAGCATTTACGGGTTTTCATGCTTGATGATTTTCTAAATTCAATATACTAGGTAGGCTCATAAGCAGAGAGGAGACTGAAATGTTACACTATGATGCTCCAACCGCAGCGGAGGCTGCGCAACTTATGGAACAATACCAGGTCGGTTCGTCTTTCTTCTTCTCATCCCCTCGCAAGACGCTGTTAACGCATGGAGAGTACTCAAGACTGCCGGTTCCCTCGGGGACCGGGCACAGAACGCTGCCGGAACGCGTCCGTGAATTGCTGGAATTCGCAAAGCAAGCGGGACGGCGGGATGCCGTTGTTGTTGGCGCCATACCTTTTGACATTCAAAAACCGGCCAGTCTGTTTATTCCGCTTTCGGCCCAGTGGCACGATTCCCTTCTATTCTCTGAAGGCAAGGATCCGGAAATGCCCCGAACTTCCAGTTACAACGTGCTTTCCGTTCCGGAGCCGACGGCGTTCAAGGAAGGCGTGAACCGGCTGCTGGACCTCATTTCTCAAAAGAAACTCCATAAAGCGGTGCTTTCCCGCACGCTGGATATCACGCTTCCTCATGCCCTGTCCATTCCACAGATATTGACTCATTTAGCGTATCACCACTCCCATGGCTACACGTTTGCCGTACCGTTGGCACCCGAAGTGTCCCACACTTCAAGCCCGGATGCCGTTGCATCCACCCGGACGCTGTTTGGCGCAAGCCCCGAACTCTTAATTACGAAGAAAGGTTCGCGAATCAAAGGAAATCCATTGGCGGGTTCTGCGGCACGAAGCGCCGATCCCGCTGAAGATCGGCGGCGGGCGGCAGCCCTGCTGTCATCCGCCAAAGACCGATATGAGCATGCCATCGTAATCGATGCCGTGGCATCGGCCTTGCAGCCTTATTGCAGCAAGCTGGAGGTTCCCGCCGAACCTTCGCTCGTACAGACCAAAGCCATGTGGCATCTATCCACCGAAATCAATGGCGTCCTGAAGGATGAATCGGTAACGTCATTGGAGCTTGCCCTGGCCATGCATCCGACGCCGGCAATCTGCGGCACGCCGACCGATGTGGCCCGGGATGCCATACAAGAGATCGAGCCGTTCGATCGCGGCTTCTACTCGGGAGCCGTCGGTTGGTCGGATGCCAACGGGGATGGCGAGTGGGCGGTGACGATTCGCTGCGCAGAAACGGAAGGAACCTTATTGCGGGTGTTCGCAGGCGCAGGAATCGTGACCGGTTCCATAGCGGAGGCGGAGCTGGCCGAGACTTCGGCCAAATTCCGCACGATTCTGGCCGCGATGGGTTTGAATGAACAACAAACAACGATGTTGGAGGAGGAATGAGGAATGTTGGCAGGTTGTAAGGTTTGGCCGGAGGAATTTGCCGCCCGCTACCGGGAGGCAGGCTGCTGGCAGGGCGAAACCTTTGGAGAGCTCTTGCGTAAACGGGCTGCAGCGCATGGGGAACGGGTTGCGGTCGTGTGCGGCGACCGGCACATAAGCTACGCCGAACTGGACAACCGGGTGGATCGATTGGCCGCGGGATTTCTTAAGCTCGGCATTAAGGCACAGGAACGGGTTATCGTTCAGCTGCCGAACATCGCTTCATTTTTCGATACGATATTCGCGCTGTTCCGCATAGGGGCGCTTCCCGTCTTCGCTCTGCCCGTTCACCGCCGGAACGAAATCGTATATCTATGCGGCTTTAGCGAAGCCGCCGCGTATATCATTCCCGATATGGAATCGGGCTTCGACTATCGCGACCTGGCGGCTCAGGTTCAGGCAGCGGTCCCTTCCCTCCGCCATGTCATCGTAGCCGGCGACCCGGGTCCGGGGGCGTTCGTATCCCTGGACGATTTGTACCTCGATGATTTGGAGTGCTCTTCGCACGGATCAGACGCGGAAGGCCCTAATCCCGGTGATGTCGCGTTTCTCCAGCTGTCGGGCGGGACGACCGGACTGCCGAAGCTCATTCCGCGCACGCATGACGACTATATCTACAGCTTGCGCATGAGCGCCGAAATCTGCTCGCTGGATAAGGATAGCGTTTATTTGGCGGTACTTCCCGTCGCGCATAATTTCCCGCTCAGCTCGCCGGGCGTGCTGGGGACGCTGTATGCCGGAGGCAGGGTTGTTCTTGCCCGGTCAGCGAGTCCGGATGCGGCATTTCCGCTGATCGCCTCCGAAGGCGTCACGATAACGGCGGTCGTTCCGCCCCTGGCCCTGATTTGGCTTGAATCGGCACCATCCCGTTCCGAAGACCTCTCCAATCTGCAGGTGCTGCAGGTAGGCGGGGCCAAATTCAGTGCGGAGGCGGCCAAACGCGTGCAAACGGTGCTGGGATGCAAGCTGCAGCAAGTGTACGGGATGGCGGAAGGCTTGGTGAACTATACCCGGCTGGATGATCCCGAAGACATAACGGTGCATACGCAGGGGCGTCCCATGTCTCCTTACGATGAAGTGAGGCTGGTCGATGAGGATGATGTCGAGGTAGCCCCCGGCGAAGTCGGGGAATTGCTGACACGGGGGCCTTATACGATTCGCGGCTACTATAAAGCGGACAAGCATAACGAGAAGGCTTTTACCACGGACGGCTTCTATCGCACGGGTGACCTTGCCAGCATGACGCCTTCAGGTTATCTGGTGATCCAAGGCCGTTCCAAGGATCAAATTAACCGCGGGGGCGACAAGGTTGCGGCCGAAGAGGTAGAGAACCATCTGCTTGCCCATCCCAGCGTGCACGATGCTGCCGTGGTCGCGATGCCGGACGAGTATCTGGGCGAGCGGACCTGCGCCTTCGTTATCGTTCATCATGGCGCGGTTAGCGGCAATGAGCTGAAGGCGTTTCTCAGAAATAGAGGGCTCGCTGCGTACAAAATCCCGGATCGGGTGGAATTTATGGATTCCTTCCCCCACACGGGTGTCGGCAAAGTAAGCAAAAAGCAGCTGCGGGAGCTCGCGGCTCAGAATCAGGACGCACGGCTGAAACTTTCCAAATAACATCGAAATGAGGAGATATGGATGGCACTTCCTAAGATTTTACCTTATCCCATGCCAGGGGAGACCGACCTGCCCAAGAACAAGGTAGCATGGACGGCGGATCCGAACCGTGCCGTGCTGCTCATCCACGATATGCAGCAATATTTCATCGACGCGTTCACGCCTGATCAATCGCCGGTCGTGGAACTGATCGCCCATATTCAGAAGCTGCGTTCCTGCTGCGCGGAGCTAGGCATTCCCGTGATCTATTCGGCCCAGCCCGGGGGTCAGGCACCGGAGCAGCGCGGCCTGCTGCAGGATTTCTGGGGATCCGGCATCAACGACGGTCCATACCAGAAAAAGTTCGTGGATGCGGTAGCGCCGTCGGAACGGGATATGCTGTTGACCAAATGGAGGTACAGCGCCTTTCAGAAGACCGATCTGCATGAAATCATGCGCGAGCTAGGCCGCGACCAGTTGATGATCTGCGGGATCTATGCTCACATCGGCTGTCTGTTGACCGCCGGCGAAGCTTTCATGAAAGACATACAGCCGTTCTTCATTGCGGATGCCCTTGCGGATTTCTCGTTAGAGAAGCACCGTCTGGCACTTGTGTATGCAGCGGAACGCTGCGCCGTTACGCTGACCACGGAACGACTGATCGCTTCGCTGACTCCAGCGCGTCACCCCGTCTCGGGTCGTTCCGAAGCTCCAACCGGAGAGGGAAGACCCGCAGATGCTGTGGAGGAGCAATCGCCGCTCACGCTGCAGACGTTGCGAGAGAACGTAGCGGAATTGCTGCAGGAACGGCCGTCGAGCATCGGCGAGGATGACCATTTGATTGAATACTGGGGACTGGATTCCATTCGCATCATGAGTTTGGCCGAGCGCTTCCGGCGCGAGGGCTTGGATATCAGCTATGTGGAGTTGGCCGAGCAGCCAACACTGGCGGGCTGGTGGGGATTGCTGTCGGACAAGCAGAACGTGCGGGTGTCACCGCCCAATTATGATTACTATACGGTGTAAAAGGAGGGAATTCGTATGCTTGAGCAAAAGAGGGAGCGCTGGTCCCTGTCCGGAGCGCAGTTGGGGATATGGTATGCCCAGCAGCTGGACCCCGACAATCCGATATTCAACACGGCGGAATGCATTGAGATTCGGGGACCTGTAGATCCGGTTCTCTTCGAGAAGGCCTTGCGCCAGGTGGTGGGGGAGGCCGATGCCCTGTTTGCCCGCTTCGGCGAAGATGCGGACGGTCCTTGGCAGTCGATCGATCCGTCTTCTGACTGGCCTCTACATGTGATGGATGTCAGCGGGAAGGAGAATCCTCATCTTGCTGCCCAAAGCTGGATGGAGCATGACCTTGCCCAAGCTATCGATCTAAGCCGAGGACCGCTGTTTACGGAGGCGCTGTTCAAGCTCGCCGCCGATCGCTACTATTGGTACCAACGCATTCATCATATCGCGATCGATGGATTCGGCGTATCGCTTCTGCTGCAAAAAGTTTCCGAGGTCTACACGGACTTAACGGGCGGGATCACATCCGGCATAGGCGCGTTCGGCAGGTTCCGGACGATTCTGGAAGAAGATGCGTCATACCGCATGTCGCAACAGCTCGACTCGGACCGCCAATTCTGGCTGCAGCGCTTTGCCGATGAGCCGGAGGTGGTCAGCTTAGGGGGACAGGCACAGCGTTCGGCGCGGAGCTTCCTGCGCCGTTCGGCGCAGCTTCCGGCATCTACAATGCAACGCTTGCAGGCGGCAGCGCAAGCTGCAGGGACAAGCTGGCCGGATGTGATTGCGGCTGCTGCGGCTCTATTTGTCCATCGTATAACAAGCGCCGAGGAGGTTGTGCTTGGATTGCCGGTGATGTGCCGCTTAGGCTCGTCATCCATCCGCATTCCGGGCATGGTCATGAATTTGCTGCCGTTCCGGGTGCGCGTCAGGCCCGATATGACCCTGATCGATCTGCTGCGGCAGGTCGCACGGGAGAATCGCGAAATCAAGCGGCATCAGCGCTACAGGCATCAGGACATCCGGCGTGATCTCAAGCTGCTTGCGGACAACCGCAGGTTATTCGGACCGCTCGTGAATGTGATGCCTTTCGCGGAAGAATTGAATGTTGGCGGTTTCCGAGGCAGCGTCCGTAATCTTGCGTCCGGTCCCGTGGATGATTTGACGATGAACGTGTACGGCGGATTGGGCGGGCACGGGCTGAGAATCGACATGGATGCCAATCCGCTGATTTACGGCGCAGATGAGTTAGAGTCCCATTTACAACGCTATTTGTATCTGCTGGACAGCCTTGCTGAAGCGGAGCCGAATGATCCCGTCGGGGGCTTGGACTATATTTTGCCGGACGAACGCGAGAAGGTGCTCGTTCAGTGGAACGATACGACCCGCGCCTTGCCGCAGCTCAGCGTGCCGCAATTATTCGAGGAGCAGGCTGCGCGTACGCCGCAGGCGGAAGCGGTCATATGCGAAGGGTTATCCCTTTGTTACGAGGACTTGAACAGGCGGGCGAATCGCCTGGCTCGCTTGCTGATTGCCCGGGAAATAGGGCCTGAGCGAATCGTTGCCCTGTCGCTGCCACGGTCGGTGGATATGCTTGTTGCCATCCTCGCCGTGCATAAGGCCGGGGCGGCATACTTACCATTGGATCCGGACTATCCGGATGATCGGATCGCTTATATGCTTGCCGATGCCAACCCGGCATGCTTGATAACGACCCGGCAGCTGTCTGAACATTTCGCGGCTGTCATGGAAGATAAGGACGTAATCCTGTTGGATGCCGCGGCTACCCTTCAGCGATTGGAGCAGCAGGCCTTTCATAATCCTGTCGATGCTGATCGCGTACGTCCGCTGCTGCCGCTTCACCCGTCCTACGTTATTTATACTTCCGGATCAACCGGCCGACCCAAGGGGGTCATGCTCACGTTCGAAGGCCTAGCCAATCTGCTGTCGGATATGCGCGAGCGTTTGGGCATCGGGGAGTGGGACCGCTGGCTGTCGGTCACCACGATGTCATTCGATATCTCGGTCATGGAGATGCTGCTGCCCCTGGCATGCGGTTCGACGCTCGACATCGTGATGCGGGATACCATTCTCGACGCAGCGTCGCTCATTCGTCGAATTCGGGAGACGAGGACGACCATCATGCAGGCGACCCCGACGTTATGGCAGTCGATTGTCGCTTGCCGTCCAGGGAAATTTGAGCGGCTTAAAGTCATTACCGGTGGCGAGGCGCTGCCGGTCGGTCTTAAGCTTGCGCTTCAAGACCTGAACTGCGAAGTGAACAATCAATATGGACCGACGGAGACAACGATATATTCGACGGCGGCAAAACTCGATCAAGCACCAGAAAAGCCATCCATCGGAGGACCGGTGTGGAATACGAGACTGTATGTGCTCGATTCTTCGCTCTCACCGGTTCCGCCAGGCGTAACGGGCGAGCTGTATATTGCGGGCTTGGGACTCGGCCGGGGGTATTTGGGAAGACCCGACTTGACGGCGGATCGGTTTGTCGCGGATCCTTACGGTCCCCCGGGCTCCCGGATGTACCGAACAGGCGACCTTGCCCGCTGGCAGGAGAACGGCTGGATCGATTATTTGGGACGCGCCGACCATCAGATCAAGCTGCGCGGCTTCCGGATCGAGACCGGCGAGATCGAGTCCGTGCTTGTGGCACATCCGGCAGTGGAGCAGGCCTTTGTCATGGTTCGCGAGGAACGGATCGGAGATCGCCGGCTTGCGGCATATATCGTTCCGTCGTCAGACTGGCCATATCCCATCGATTCGGCAGATTTACGGAGCTATGCCGCAGAGAAACTGGCCGAGTATATGGTGCCGTCTGTCATCGTACCCCTTGAAGCGCTGCCGCTCACGCCGAACAAGAAAGTGGATCGCAACGCGCTTCCCGTGCCAGATATTCGGCTGGCGGCCGGGCGTATGCCGCGAACGCCGCAAGAGGAGATGCTTTGCACGATTTTTGGCGAGGTGCTGGGCTTGCCGAGGGTTACCATCGACGATGATTTCTTCGAGCTTGGCGGTCATTCCCTGTTAGCCGGCCGGGTCATGGTCCGTATCCGGGAAGCATTCGGCGCAGAGCTCGGCATTGGCAGCCTGTTCGAATCGTCAACGGCCGCGAGTCTCGTTAAGCGGCTCGATCATGCGCAAGCAGCCAGACAGTCCGTGCGTCCCGCGGCAAGATGCGAGCGCTTGCCGTTGTCGTTTGCGCAGCAGCGGTTATGGTTTTTATATCGGTTGGAGGGTCCGAGCCCAACCTATAATATTCCTCTTGTGGCCCGCTTGTCGGGTGACCTCGATCTGGCATCGCTGCGCATGGCACTGAGGGATGTAGTGGCTCGGCATGAGTCGCTGCGCACGGTGTATCCTGAACACGACGGGGCTTCGTATCAGCGCATTTTGGATGCCGAGAGGGCCCGGCCGGAGCTAATGGTAACCGAGATCCGCGAAGCGGAGCTTGCGGATCGATTGGCCGATGCCGTCAGGTACCGTTTCGAGCTTGCAGCAGAAACTTCCCTTCGGGCAGAGCTGTTTAAGCTGGGCGATCGAGAGTTTGTCCTGCTGTTGCTGCTGCATCATATCGCCGGAGACGGCTGGTCGCTTACCCCGTTGACGCGGGATCTAGCGGATGCCTATGCGGCAAGGTGCCTGGGGAGAGAGCCGACATGGACTCCGTTACCGGTACAATATGCGGATTATGCCATGTGGCAGCAGAAGCTGTTTGGCCGCTCGGGCGACGAGAACAGCCTGATTGACCGCCAGCTGGAATATTGGACCGAAGCGCTTTCCGGCTTGCCGGAGCAATTGGAGCTGCCTACCGACTTTCCACGGCCCGCCGTGGCCAGCTATCAGGGCGGCAGCGTGCCGTTTTCGATATCCCGTGAGCTGCATCAGCAGTTGAATGGGCTCGCGCAGAGCAACAGGGCGACTTTATTCATGGTATTTCAGTCCGCGATGGCTGCGCTGTTTACGAAGCTGGGTGCAGTTACGGACATTCCGATCGGTAGCCCCGTATCGGGTCGGAATGACGACAATCTGGATCATTTAATCGGTTTCTTCATCAATACCCTTGTGTTTCGCGTGGATACGTCGAACGACCCGACGTTCGATGAGCTGCTGCGACGGGTGCGGGAAAAGAGCTTGGCAGCCTTCGAGCATCAGGACGTGCCGTTCGAGCGGCTTGTCGAGACGCTGAATCCTCCGCGTTCCCGGGCGAGACATCCACTCTTCCAAGTGATGCTGGTGCTGCAGAACACGCCGGAAACTTCGCTTGAGCTTCCGGGAATCAGCTCGAAGCTGCAGCTGCAAAACGTGGGCACTTCGAAGTTCGACTTAACCTTCGAACTGACCGAGCGGCGGGATCAAACCGGCGAGCCGGACGGAGTGGACGGCTTCATTGAATTCAGCTCGGATTTGTTTGAGCGCGGGACGGCGGAAGCGATGGCGGAACGATACGTGCGCGTATTGGAAAGTGCTGTCGTTGAACCAAGTAAAACCATCAGTAAACTGGATATTCTAACCGTTGATGAACAGGAGGAGATTCGTCGACAATGGAGTGCGCCGCTGCCAGTCACCGAGCAGGCAACTTTGTCCGAGCGGTTTGAAGCGCAGGTCAGCCGCTCGCCTCAATCGGTCGCGATTGTCCATGACGGCCAGTCTATGAGTTATGAGGAGCTGAACGAGCGAGCCAACCGGCTTGCCCATTTCTTGATTGCCTCCGGCGTCGGTACGGAGCAGATCGTAGCTCTCGTACTGCCGCGTTCGGTGGATATGGTCGTCTGCATTCTGGCCGTGCTTAAAGCGGGGGCCGCTTACCTGCCTCTGGATCCGGAGTATCCGGAGGATCGATTGGCTTACATGATGGAGAATGCTTGTCCGGTATGCGTCATGACGAGCGTTCACGCGATGGATCAGCTGCCGAGTTTCGGACAATGGCTGCGCGTTGTCATCGATGGACCTGAAGAGGCTATGCAATGGCAGGGTTATTCCAAGGAGAATCCAAGCGACCGTGAGCGTCTTGGACGGCTTATGCCGCAGAATGCCGCTTATATCATTTATACCTCCGGTTCCACAGGCAAACCGAAGGGCGTGCTGGTGCCGCATCAGAATGTCGTCAGGCTATTCGATTCCACCCGGCATTGGTTCCAGTTTAATGAAACCGATGTATGGACCTTGTTCCATTCGTATGCCTTCGATTTCTCGGTGTGGGAAATATGGGGCCCGCTCTTGTATGGCGGCCGGCTCGTTGTGGTTCCGCATACGGTCAGCCGATCGCCTGAAGAGATGTTAAGCTTGCTGGTCCGGGAAGGCGTGACCGTGTTGAATCAGACGCCGTCGGCGTTCTATCCTTTGATTCAGGCGGATCGGGAGCAGCCGGAGACGGGTCGGCAGTTGTCGCTAAGGTACGTTGTGTTCGGAGGCGAAGCCTTGGAACTTGGCCGGCTTACGGATTGGTATCGGCGCCATGCCGACGATGCCCCGCGTCTGATCAACATGTACGGCATAACGGAAACCACCGTGCATGTCAGTTACATGGAGCTGAACCGGAACCTGGCGCTGCCGGGAGCCGGCAGCCTGATCGGCGAAGCGATCCCGGATCTGCGGGTATACGTGCTAGATGACAGGCTTCAGCCCGTTCCGTACGGCGTGATCGGGGAAATGTATGTTGCCGGCGCAGGATTGGCGCGCGGGTACTGGGGGCGGCCCGACCTTACCGCCGACCGGTTCGTGGCCGACCCATACGGCCCGCCGGGGACAAGAATGTACCGAACCGGCGATTTGGCGAGACGTTTTGCCGACGGCACGCTGGATTATTTGGGACGGTCCGACCATCAGGTGAAAATACGCGGCTTCCGGATCGAGCTTGGCGAAATCGAATCGGTCCTCGTGCGTCATGAGGCACTCTCGCAGGCGGCTGTCATCGTGCGTGAGGATCAGCCCGGAGACCAGCGGCTTGCGGCATATGTCGTCGGCAATCCCGGCGAGTCGCCTTCGGGTACGGATCTGCGGCGTTATGCCGCTTCGCTGCTTCCTGATTACATGGTGCCATGGGCTTTCGTCATGATGGACAAGCTGCCGCTTACGCCTAACGGAAAGCTGGATCGCAAAGCGCTGCCGGCCCCCGAGATGTCGCCGGATGCGGATGGGCGCAATCCGCGAACTCCGCAGGAGGAAGTGTTATGCGAGCTGTTTGCCGAAATCCTCGGCGCCAAGCGGGTCGGCATCGATGACAGTTTCTTCGAGCTCGGCGGTCATTCCTTACTGGCCGTCCGGCTTATCAGCCGGGTTCGCGAAGCGCTCGGCAAAGAATTGAGCATTGCAGCATTATTCGAAGCACCGACGGTAGCGGGGCTAGTCGACAAGCTTGAGATGGGCGGCGGGAACAGCGCGCTGCAGGTCGTGCTTCCGCTTCGGTCGCATGGAGATCAAACCCCGCTGTTCTGCGTGCATCCGGCAGGAGGATTAAGCTGGTGCTACGCTGGTTTAATGAAGCATCTCGGCATGAATTATCCGATTTACGGCTTGCAGGCAAGGGGCATTGCCCATGCTGAGGAGCTGCCGGGATCACTGGAAGAGATGACGGCAGACTACATCGGCCATATCCGCTCCCTACAGCCAGCGGGTCCATATCGGCTGCTCGGCTGGTCCTTGGGCGGCAATGTCGCTCAGTCGATTGCGGTACAGCTGCAGGAAGCGGGTGAGGACATTGAATTGCTCGCCATATTGGATGCTTATCCGAGCCATTATTTGCCGATCAAGGAAAAACCTGATGAAGACGAGGCTTTGACCGCGCTGCTGGCGCTTGGAGGCTTCGACAGGGAGAGCATTGAAGCGGGGCTTGGAGACGCGCCGTTAACCATAACGGCTGCCCTTGAACTGCTGCGTAACGAGAGCAGCGCGCTCTCGTCCCTTGAGGAAGAAACGATCATGAATCTGAAGACGACCTATGAAAATTCGGTTCAACTGCTAAAGGCTTACGTTCCGAAGCGGTTTGAGGGAGATATGTTATTCTTCCACTCCACGATCATCCCGGATTGGTTTGACCCCATCGACCCGGAGATGTGGGAGCCTTACGTAGGCGGCAAAATCAAGCGGCACGATATCGAATGCCGTCATAAGGATTTATGCCAGCCGGGACCTCTGGATGAGATCGGCAAGACTATTCTAAACAAGCTTGAGGTAATGGCATCTAAAACAGAGACAACGAGGGACAGGAGGGAACTGATCTATGACCAATCCTTTTGAGCAAGCCGACGGCAAGTTTCTTGTACTGATGAACCACGAGGGCCAATATTCGCTCTGGCCGGCGTTCGCGGCTATTCCGGCCGGCTGGAACCAGGTTTTGGGACTTGGCACACGGGAGGAATGCGTCGCCTATATCAACGAGAAATGGGTCGATTTACGGCCGCGGAGCTTGTATGCCGATGCGGGGACAATACCGGAACCTGGACCATGAGCCAAGGGCTGAATCCAAAAAAAGTAGTATGCATCGTCTATGTGGCCGCGATGTTTGTGGTTGCCATGGACGCCACCGTGCTGAACGTGGCGCTTCAGACGATCAGCCGGGAGCTTGAAGTGCCCCCTGCGGCTTCAGGCGTGCTGAATGTCGGTTATTTGGTCAGCTTGGCCATCGTTCTGCCGATGGCGGGCTGGCTTGGCGATACATGGGGAACGAAGCGTACGTTTCTCCTGGCACTGGGCCTTTTTACCGGAGCATCCGTATTGTGCAGCTCTGCAGACAGCTTGGCTGCGTTGACGCTTTTTCGCGTAATCCAAGGCATCGGCGGCGGCTTGCTGACCCCGGTCGGCATGGCGATGCTGTTCCGCATGTTCCCGCCGCAGGAGCGCGCGAAAATCTCCCGGGCGCTCATCCTGCCTATCGCGATTGCGCCTGCAATCGGCCCGGTTGTGAGCGGGCTGCTTCTTGAATATTTGACGTGGCGGTGGATCTTCTTCGTGAGCTTGCCGATCGGCATTCCCGCTCTCGTGTTTGGTTTATTCTGGCTGAAGGAGCATCGGGAGCCGGATGCCGGCAAGCTGGACGTGCCGGGCTTGCTGCTGTCCGCGCCGGGTCTTGCCCTGCTGATGTTCGCCTTGAGCCAGGGGCCGCTGCACGGGTGGGACGCCCCGCGGGTATGGGGCGCCGGCCTGGCTGGCATCCTGCTGTTGTCTGCTCTGGTGAAGGTGGAGCTAAGGGCTGCGAAACCGCTGCTGGATTTGCGGCTGCTGGGCAATCGCTTGTTCCGAACGTCAGGTATCATCGCAATGTGTGCATCTGCAGGTCTGCTGGGCATGCTCTACGTATTTCCCTTGATGTATCAGAACGCCCTGCACGTCTCCGCCTTGGATACGGGGCTGACGACGTTTCCCGAAGCCATCGGGCTGATGGTTGCCTCGCAGCTCGTACCCTGGACGTATCCAAGGATGGGCCCTAGGCGAGTGATCATCATGGGATTTGCGGCAACCGCGCTGATTTTTATTATGCTCAGCATGGTGGACGCCGGGACGAATCCGTGGTTTATACAGGCCCTGCTGTTTGGCGTCGGCATTTTCCTTGGTCAGACCGTGGGATCCGTTCAAATCGCTGCCTTCGCCACCATCCCGCCTGCTTCGATGGGGCGCGCTTCCACCTGGTTTACGGTGCAGAACAGACTTGGTCCCGCCATCGGGCTGGCTGTTCTATCAGGCATCTTGGCTGCCGTTGGAACGGAGACCGTAAACGCGGCGGGGGAGTTGGGGCCGAATCTGACGGCATATCGAGCAGCATTGCTTGGGGCCGCTGGCTTCCTGCTCATCGGTGCAGGCGCGGCGTTATGGATACGGGATGCCGATGCGGCGTCCACGATTCGCAAACCCGCCACAATACCGGTCAAGGAACAGGCGACTCCAGCCGAGAAATAACCGTGCTAACTATCCGGATGCCAAAGACGAGATCCCCTTGGATTTAGTGGAAATACGCTTAGTTTTCGGTGATGGCCGTAAAAGCATTTCAAGTGAAAAAGGGGCTGTACTCCTGCATGCTGGTGCAGAAGAGTACAGTCCCTTTTTACGAAATGAATCAGCAAGCACGCAATCGTCTGCTAATTTGATCCATTGGCCTTATCGTAGGCTGAATGTAATTTAAAATCGTATCCGCTGTAACGGCAGTCTTTCTCCGTTCGCCACTTTATGTGGGATTAGAAAGGGGCGCTACTTGGGATTGCGCAGGCCCTTGGGCAGGTGATTCTTGAGCTGGCCGCCGCTGGCTTTGCCCCAGCCGAGGGGGAGCCCGTCCGTAGTCACCAAAGTCCAGCCCCTATATTCGGACGGAATGGAGAGCACCTCTCCCCGCAAATAAGCAGCCGTTTCGGCAGAATCTGAAGGCAGATCCCAGCTTCTGGCGGCTTGGCCTGGATTCAAGGACATGGCAAGGGCGTGAGCCGGCTCGATCCGATTCTTCTTCAGGTGGGCGAGATGAAGGCCGGCGCGCGGCATCTTCAGCCCCTTCAGCTGCTTATCGTGCCAAGGGACGCTCTCGCTGACCGGCAGCCAATATAATTCTTCGCCGAACAATATCGGCGTGCCACCGCCAAGCTCAAAGCCGGGGAGGTCCTGCTTCGCCCAGTCTTGAAAGTCGGCCAGGGCGGAAAGCGCAGGAGCCTGTTTGCCGCCCCGGTTTGATTTGGCCTGAGCCTTACCGCTGTTGGTAAAGGTCTCTTGATCGTCGCTGTAAGCCTCGGCCGCAGGCGTTTTGACCAAGATGGCAACAAAATGCCCCTCGCCCCGCTCCAAATGTGGCCATAAGCGCTTCATTTGCTGCAGTTCCAAATCGGGATACTGCGAGAGAATGTGCTCGATCATCTCCTCATTTTCCGCCGTGTTGAACGTACAGGTGGAATACGCCAACGTTCCGCCTGGCTTGAGCATCCGGTAAGCCTCCTGGACAATGTCCCACTGCCGCGCAACGCACAGATCCACGTGTTCAGGCGACCATTCGGCAATCGCAGCGGCATCCTTTCGAAACATGCCTTCACCGGAGCATGGCGCATCTAGCATGATCCGGTCAAAGCAGGCAACGAAACGGCGGGATAGCTGATCCGGTGCCGCACTCGTAACGACGGTATTCGTTATTCCCATACGTTCCACGTTCTCGGCCAGAATGCGCGCCCGTTCGGGGTGGATCTCGTTGGAGACGAGCAGTCCCCGGCCCATCATTTTCGAGGCGATATGGCTTGTCTTGCCGCCGGGAGCGGCCGCAAGATCCAGGATGGTCTCCCCGGGCTGAGGATTCAGCAGTTCCACCGCGGACATTGCCGAGGGCTCCTGAATATAATATAGTCCGGCGGCATGATAAGGGTGCTTTCCTGGACGAACGCTTTCATCATAATAGTATCCGGTATCACACCAGGACACAGACGTCAGCCGGAAGTCCCGGATGAGTTTTTTGACGCTGTCTGCGGCATGAACCGCTTTCAGCCGGTTAAGACGCAGCCCATGGGTGCGGGGCGAATCGTAGCTGTCCCAAAAGTCACATGAGGCATCCCCAAGGATTTCGTTTATGCTGGTGACGAAACCGACAGGCAATAGTTCCTTTCCCATTCGTTAATAGCTCCTTCTTTAGAATAAGGTTCATGTTGCTGCGTTAAGGCAGTTAATCCCTGTTCAGAGCTCATTTCTTCTCATGTCTCTAAGGAATCGGTCATTAGTTTATCACGTTGCCGCAGGGGGAGTAAAGAAATGTCAAGCAAAAAAAGACCGCCCCCTTCATATCGTGGGCAGTCTGCGCCAGTGTTATCCGGCTGATTCCGTTGGTTCGGTGGATGCGGTTTTAAGGGACCGGTAATCGGATACCTTGTTTTTGCCGGTCGTCTTGGAATGATACATGGCTTTGTCCGCCTGTTTCATCAGCTCATCGCCGCGAACGCCTTTGCGCAGCACGCTGTATCCGATACTGATGGTTACGATGCTCTCGCTCGCCACTCGGGCTCGGATCTTCTCGGCGACCTGCGCGGGTTTGGCTTTGCGGTCAACGACCAAGGCGACCAATTCCTCGCCGCCATACCGGCCCGTAATTCCGATGCCTTCAAGCTCTTCCTCCATGATGGCGGCGACCTGCTTCAGCACTTCATCGGCTCTGGCGTGTCCCTGGGTATCATTCAGCTTCTTGAAATTGTCGATGTCGCAGAAGATGGCGGATATCTTCAGCTCCTGCGCCGCGTAATGGTCCAAATGCTTCATAAAGTGCCTGCGGTTGTAAAGCCCGGTTAATCCGTCCGTAATGGCGGACCGGTAAATGGACTGCATCAGCTCCACGATGCGCCTGAACAGAATGAAGAACACGATGCTGTAAAAGAGCACAGGCAGCGCGAGCGCCAGTCCCTGAAGCGCAGGCGACAGGCTGCCGGAATAGGTATGTACCGCTTGCAGAATCGTCCAGATGACGTAAACGGCAAGCCCGAGCGCGTATTTGATCGGCTGTCCGATCCGCGGGGTTACTTGCGTGTAGGCCAGGTAGAGCGCAGCGAGCTGCAGCACGTCAAAATATATGCTTTGCCATATCGGGTCAAGGGTGTATGGAAGGAATGAGGGAAGCATGAATGGAAGCATAAGCAGTGCGGCCGACAACAAGGGAAGCCAATAATGCATGGTTTTGATTTTGCGGTACAGCATGACAACCGAGATGTTCAGCAGAACGAACGAAAAAAGCTGGATGAAACGCAGAACGTCCGACTCCGGTGAGAAAACAGGTTTTCCCGTCCATGCCGAATGGATGTTCAGACCCTCGTATGTCATAATGAAGAAGAAAGCTGCCGCCATATATAGGTAAGCATTCTTGCGTTGCTTGCTGTACATAAAGAGACACATGATCAGCATCATGAGAGCGATATAAGCTCCGCACACGGCAAATATGGTGGGTAGTGGAGAAGTGGACCAGTAGTTCAATTCATAGGACAAATCGATTCACTCCTGAATAGGGATAGGTTTCCTTTGCATGAAACATATGTTCTAATATATCATATCGAAAAAGAATCTGAAAAGAGATTTAGAGAAAGGGGGATCCCCATGAAACTTCTTCAGGCATTATTCTTCCCTCCTGAACAGCCGGGCGGCGTCTCGTCCATGATTCCATATTTGCAGGAGCGCTTTCATTCCTCCCGTTGGGAGATGGAGATGTTCTGGCTGCCTAAGCGGATCCGCAATAAAGGCCAGGAGGATCCGATATTCCACACGTTTGATTGGAGAGAGTTCGAAGGGAGCCCGATCGTGGCCAAATACCTTCAAACCTACCGGGATTATCTGTGGTGGACCCGTCTGCGCATTCAAAAGCCTTATGATCTTATCCATAGTCATCATCCGATCGCAGGCATGTCGATGAAAGCCGTATTCCCCGAGGTGCCGCTCATTCAAACCGTGCACTCCAGTTACGAGCGCGAGCTGATCCTCAACGGAAGAATCAAGGAGGGAGGGCTGGAACACCGGTTCCTGGTGTCTTTGTACAAGGAGCTGGAGCATATCAGCGACCGGCTGCTGACCGTGTCGAACTCCTTCAAGGCATATATGTCTCCCTACGTGAACACGCCCGAATCGATCGGCGTCATCCATAACGGATTCGATGATAAGAGATTCAAGCCCGTTCCCCATGAAAATGCGGTGCCTCAGCTGATTACGGTATGCCGTCTGGTGCCTGCAAAAGGATTGGATATTCTGCTCCAGGCCTGCGCGGAACTGAAACGGAAGGGATATGATTACGTCCTTCATATTATCGGCGACGGACCTTCCCGCCAGGAGCTCGAGGAGATGGCCAAAACGCTGGGCATCTACCAGGAGACGATTTTTTACGGCTATACGCTGCATCCGGAGGAGTTCATGCCGTTCTTTGACATCTTTGTCCTGCCTTCGAGAGCAGAGGCGTTCGGATCGGTGTTCGCGGAAGCGGCGCTCAGCTGTCTCGCCTTGGTAGGGACCGACGTCGGCGGCATCGCCGAGCAGATTGAGGACGGGGTCAACGGTTTGCTTGTACCGCCTGAAGATCCGATGGCGCTCAGCGTGGCGCTCGAGAAGGTCATCAGCGATCCGCTCTATCGTTACGAGCTGGCCCGGACCGCTTCGGATAAGGCAAAGAACCAATACTCCTTGTCCAGATCCGTGAATGAACTGAAAAAAATGTATTTGAAATTTCAACCCCAGATAGAGAGTTAGGGATCGGTTATGGCTTCTTTTCGATTTATTCACGCTGCGGATTTGCATCTGGACAGTCCGTTTATCGGAATCAGCGGACTCGATGACGATCTGCGGTCTTTCGTTCAGGAATCGACCTTCCGTGCGCTGGAGCGGCTTGTGGAGCTCGCCATCGGGGAGCAGGTTGATTTTATCGTCATCAGCGGAGACGTCTACGACAGCTCCAACATTTCGCTGCGGGCCCAGCTTCGCTTCCTGGATTCCCTCAATCGCTTGGGGCGGGAAGGGATCGCGGTTTATGTGATCCACGGCAATCATGATCCGCTAGACAGCGCGAAGCTGTCCATGACGCTTCCCTCCCATGTCCATGTGTTTGGAGCGGAGCCTGCAGCCGTAACGGCTGTTCGCCGTTCGGACCAACAAGAAGTGGCGGTCATCGCCGGCATGTCGTATCCGACCTCGAAGGTCACGGATAATATTGCGATCCGCTATCCTGCTCCCTCACCGGGGCTCTATCATATCGGACTTCTGCATGCGAACGTGGACGGAGATCCCCAGCACGAAACCTATGCTCCCTGTACGAAAAAGGAGCTGGTTCAGGCCGGATTCCACTACTGGGCGCTCGGGCATATCCACTCCCGCCGCACCCTGCAGGAATCTCCTTATATCGTGTATCCGGGCAATATCCAGGGACGCCATGTCCGGGAGACGGGCCCGAAGGGGTGTTACGTCGTCGATGTGGATGGCAGCTTCAACACCAAGCTCAGCTTCCATGAGCTCGATTCGATGCGATGGAACGTCGTTGAAGCGCCTATCGATGCTTGCCGGGACGTCGACGAATGGCGACGCTCCCTGGAGTCCATCCTCACCGATACAGCCAGAGCGAACGCGGATCGGCTGAGCATGATCCGCGTTCGGGTTACGGGACGAAGTCCGGTTCACCGTCAGCTAGAGGGCGGATACGTGCTGGACGAGCTGCTGACCGATCTGCGGAGAAGAGAGGCCGCAAAGGGCAAGACATGCGGCTATCGGGGCTGCGTCTGGATCGAGAGCTTCTCGCTTCAATCCGGGGATGCGATCGATACGGAGAGGCTGTTGGCGGAAGACAGCTTTACGGGGGACTTGCTTCGCCTTGTCCGGAAGGAGCAGGAACGAATTCATGATCCGGACGGGGTTGTTGCCAAGGGTTTGGAGCCTCTTATGGAACATGCGGAGATCCGCTCGTTGCTTGACGAGACGAGCCCGGAGGAAATGCTGGATTGGGTTCGCAGGGCGGAGGAGCTGACTTTAGGGTTATTGCTGCGCGACCGTTCGCGGGAGGAAGGTGCCGGAAGATGAGGCTGGAACGGATGAACATACAAGGTTTCGGAGCCGTCCGGGACATGAGCATTTCCATCGATGCCCCCGTAACCGTGCTGTATGGGCCGAATGAAGCGGGGAAGAGCACGGTCCTGCATTTTATCAGCGCCATGCTCTACGGGTTTCCGGGCAAGGGCTCGCCGGCGGAACGCGGAGAGCCCTCCGGGGAAGGCGTTCACGGAGGCGAGCTGCGTTTTCTTGATAAGGAGGGGATACCTTGGGTGGTCCGGCGCTATAAGCGGTCCAGGGAAGGGAATGCCGCCTCCGGCAAGGGCGAACGTGTACATATTCATAAACAAGCGGATAACGGGCTCGTGATCGAGCTCGGGCAGCAGGAGCTGGAACAATACGCTTTGGGCGGCGTGTCCAGGGACATGTTTCGCCAGCTGTTTGCCATCTCGTTAAGCGAACTGCAGGAAATCCGCGGTCTGCACTCCGCCGAGATGAGCGGCTACCTGTTCCATGCCGGGATCGGCGGCGGAGCCAACATCCTGGAGGCCGAACGCAAGCTGTCCCAAGAGATGGACAAGCTGTATAAGCCTCGCGGGAAGGTACAGCAGACAGCCAAGCTGCTGCAGTCCATCGAGGATTTAAGAACCCGGGTTGCAGTCAGCCGGGCTTACGTATCCCGCTATAACGAGGTCGTAAGCTCCATTCTGGAAATAGAGCGCCGTTTAAAGTTGCTGGAGCAGGAACGTGCCAGGGCTGGCGAGGATTTATCGCTGCTTCGCAAAGCGCTGGACATCCGTCCGGCTTGGCTGGAATGGCAAGAGGCCGGGGTTGAATTGAAGGATCTGATGGACAGCAGCCATTTCCCCCCGGATGGAATGCCCCGTTATGAGAAGATGCTGGAGGAAGAGCGGGTCCTTCATGCCCAGTCCATCCGCGTTGAGCAGGCGATCGAGGATGCGGAGGATAAGCTGGGGGCTCTACCCGTGAACGATTTCTTGGAACAATACGGCGAGCGGATTGAGGAGCTGTCGGCAAAACGAAGTCTACATGAAGCGGGGAACCGCGAGCTTGCCGAGCTTACGGCCGAATATAAAGCTCAGGAAAACCGGCTGGAGCAGCTGCTCCGGGATATCGATCCGGCATGGACCCGGCAAGAGCTGCTGTCGTTGCCGGTGTCCGCCTCAGAGCGTGAGGAGGTACGGCGGATCGGTGCTGCCTTTGCCGGGTACGATCGCCGGATGGAGGCGCTGTTCATTGAACAGCGGGGGGCCCAGCGCTCGGCGGCTGCAGCCGAATCGACGCTGCGGGAAGCAAGGCGGCAGCTGCGCGAGGAGTCGGAGCGGGGCCAGGAGGCCTTTGCGATGATTAAGCCTGCTTCGCCGCAGGAGACGGCTGCGCTGTGGAATCAGCTGCAGCTGGAAATCGAGCGTTGGCGCGAGCGCAGACTGTCCGGTGCCGAGCCCGTGCCTGTTTCGACACGCCGGCCGGGGAGAGGACGACTCCCCCGGATGTATGCGGGCCTGCTATCGGGCATGGCGGTCATGACGCTGCTGCTTGCAGCCGTGTTGTTATGGACGGGAGCCGCAGAAGCCGCCGTGGTCTCGGGCATCGTGATGCTGCTTGGTATGGGATATATATACTGGAGCGCTCAACGCGGGCGCGAGATTCAGGATGAAGCTTCGGAAGGCACTTCCATGCTGGACGGTCAGGGAACGGAACATGTGGACCATCTATACTCCAGTCTGGTCTCAGCTCCCTATGCCGCGGCAACAGGGAGCACGATTCCGGGCAGCCGAAGGGATCGAAACGCTGTTTTGACTCGTGACCCCCTCATGGTGGAGGCGAGAATGCGCGAGCTTCGGTCCGTGATGGAGGGCTGGCAAGCCTGGCGGCAGCGGCTCGATCGATTGACGTCTGATTGTGCGGCGGCTGAGGAGAAGTCTGCCCTGCAGGCGGCTGAATTAAAAACGATCCATAGCGCCATCGAGCAGAAGAGAAGCGGTATTTGGAGCTGGAACGGCAGTGGGAATCCTGGCTGAGGTCCCGGTCACTCCCGCAGAGTCTGTCGCCTGACGTGATGCTGGATGTATTCGTGAAGGTTGAGCAGGGACAGGAGCTGATCCGCCAGCAAAAATCGATTGGTCTGAAGATGGATGTCCTGTTAAGAGAGGCCGAGGATTATATCGTCCAATGCCATGAGATCATTGCGGCGGATCCCGAAGCCGACCCTGACGGCAACCGAAATCCGGGCGTGACTGAGCTTAGCGGCATCCATTCCCGTTGGAAGGCGTACCAAGAGGATTCAAGGCAGCGTAAAGTCCTATCCGAGCGCATCCAGGAGCTGCGTAAAGAGGCGGCAGCGATGGAAGAGGAGCGGGAAGGTCTTCGGCAGCGCAAAGCGGCATTAATCGCATCGTCCCGATCGGCGGACGAGGAAACCTTTCTTCGCATGGGAACTGCCGCCAAGCGCAGGGAGGAGCTTGTCCGCACGATCCGCCATCATGAAATTACCATGTTCAGCGGATGGGACGAAACGGGCCGCAGGCGGCTGATGCAGCTGCTTGAGCTTACCGACGCTGCCGAGCTCGAAGCTCAGTGCGTCGAGAAGGAGGAGGCCGCATCGGCCGCGCACAGCCTAAGGGACGAGCTGCAGGAACGGCGCGGGCGGCTGCTTCAGGAGAGGGAGTCGCTGGAATCGGCGGGCAATCAGGATTCCGCCCTGCAGCAGCTGGAGGAGCACCGATCCGCCCTGCGGGAAATCGTGTCCCAATATGCGGTGCGTTCGATGGCCTCCGAGTTTATCAAACGCACGCGGCGGATGTACGAGGAAGAAAAGCAGCCGCAGGTGCTGCAGCTGGCTTCCCGGTTCTTCTCGATGCTGACCGGCGGTGTGTACAGCAGGGTTGTGATGCGCTTGGGAGACCAGAGCCTGCTGGCTGAGCGCCCGACGGGTGAGCTGGTGGAGAGCAGCCGATTGAGCCGGGGAACGGCGGAGCAGCTATATTTGGCCATGCGGCTCGGGTTGATCCAATCGATGCCGCATGCAGCGGGCCTGCCGCTGCTGCTTGATGATCTGTTCGTTAATTTTGACGGTGATCGGCTGCGACATGCGCTCGGGGCTATCCTGGAGCTGTCCCGTAACCGGCAGGTTATCATGATGACGTGTCATCGACATGTCGCCGAGCAGACGATGGAACTCATGCCGGATGCACGGCTCATCCCGATGCAGCCATAAGATTGGGCTCCCCAAAGGCAGGCGTTACGCACCTTTGGGAGAGCCCTTTTATTTACCCCTGATTTCAGGTGTTCCGAATAAAGTCAGCCGGAGCACCCAGAGCAGGCACAATCCCCCGAACATCGGATAGAGCAGAGAAAGCAAGGAGCTGAAGCCGAACTGGCTGAAGAAATAACAGAACACCATGATGCCAAGGGTGATCACTCTCGGGGAGAGCGAGGTTCGCTGCTGAACTTGCAGGGTGATGCCGTAAATATTGGCAACGAAGGTGCTGAAAATTTCAAGGAAGATCAGGATGAGATAGATGATCTGTACAAACCAGCCCAGCTGGTTGGCGATGCTGCCCATCGGAATCTCGTATTGGCTAATACCGGGCATATGGGCGGACATCGCAAAATGCGCCGCCATCAGCATAAACCCTACGCCCGTTCCTCCAATGATGCCCCCCCAGGTTACGGTTCGCGCGCTTTCGGTCTGGCTGCCGAGCGGGACCAGCACCGGCATCGCCATCACCAGGTTAAAGGCGGTGTAGAGCAGCGGCGCAAGCCAAACCGAAGGCAGGCTGTGGTCGGTGGTCAAGGTTAAGAAACGGGTGGCGCCCGGGGACTGAAGCGTTTGAGAGATCACCGCCACCGATAAGGTCAGCATCATGGGCACGACGAGACTGTTCATCGTCATGATGGACTGGATGCCTTTTCTGAGAATAAAATAAGTCCCGATCATCGTGACAAACAATCCGGTTTGATAACTCAAATTCAGATGCTCCACAAACACGGAACCGGCACCGGCAAGCATGATGCTGTTCACCCCGAGCAGAATGACAAACATGAAGAGGCTGATCCAGACGCCGGCTTTCTCGCCAAACAGGAATTTGTTCAAATCCTCAAAGGATTTGGCTCCGATCCGCCTCGATATCGTCATGATTTTCGTGCCGAGCCAGATGAATAATCCCGTCGTAAGCACAATGGTCAGTGTAGCCCAGTGGCCGTACTGGGTAAAGAATTGAAGGATTTCTCGGCCAGTAGCAAAGCCAGCGCCAACGACGGTTCCGATATATGTAAAGGCGATCTGTAAAACACGCATAAAATTACGCAAGCCTCGCGTCCCCCTTGAAAGTTAATCGTTCTGCATAGTACAAGTTTATGCTTGGCTGAGCCGGGACATGACTTCTACCTGTCCAAGGCCTTCGACTGGAGGGGATTTGGACGCATAGCGCCAAGCAAGCGGAAAGCTATGTCAGGAATTATGACGGGAACTAGCAAGTTAAATGACGGAGCATCCGTTTGTACTTGCCGTACAGGGAGGAATATGTTACTTTTACGACAAAGGAATCATGGGAGGTCTTTGGGATGGATTGGTTAAAGGAGCGGATTGTTAAAGAAGGCGTCGTGTTGTCGGATCAGGTGCTGAAGCTGGATGCCCTGCTGACGCATCAGGTTGATCCGGCATTGATTATGGACATGGGCCGGGAATTTGCGACGAGATTTAAAGAGAGCGGCGTGACCAAGGTCGTTACGCTGGAATCCTCCGGCATATCGGTTGCCTTTGCCGCAGCGCTTGAATTGGGAGTCCCCATGGTATTCGCCCGGCGCAAAAAAACGCTGCTCGCCGATCCAGACGCCTTATGCGAGCGGGTGCCGTCTTTCACCAAAGGCATTGTCACGGATATCATGGTGTCGCGCCAGTTTATCGGCGAGGGCGATAAAGTGCTCTTCATCGATGACATTATTGCAAACGGAGACGCCGCGAGAGGGCTGATCAAAATCATTGATCGGGCCGGGGCGGAATTAATCGGGCTTGGCGTCGTGATCGAAAAGAGTTTCCAAGCCGGGGCGAGAACGCTGCGCGAACAGCATGTTCACGTGGAATCGCTTGTCACCATATCGTCGCTTGAAGGTGGGAAGATTTCGTTCAGCTAAAACTTAGGGTCTCCTTAGGCTTGTCTTGGACCGATTGTCACGGGCTGGGTCTTAGGTCATGAACGGTTGTTACCCTAGTCTAAACGAAGAGAAAAAATGGTAATTTGAAGTAAATGATAATGGGATTTCCGCCTAAAATCTCAACTAAATCTTTTCGCCTCCGTGATTTTCGCTTATAATAAAGAGGTAGGCAAGAGAGAGGAGGCAGCAACATGGGGAAACAACCTGTAACCGAGCCGTTTTTGATTGAGAAGCTGAATGAAGCGAAGGTACATTTTGAACGTGCTTTGGATTGTAAACATACGGAGTTTGATGATCTATATCCCTATATGATTGAACATCCTCAGTTCTTCTGGTACAAACGCTATGTTGCCTGGTCAGAACTGCTGACGATTGCCGGATTGTGCGAGGAGGTTTCCTTCGAATGGAAGGAACAGTTTACGCCTCAGCAGGTCGAATATATCGAGAAGCGCGTCATGTCTTCCACCGTGCTGGATTATTGGTACGAGAAGAATGACAGCATCGAGCCGGCTCAGCGTTAATGGGTATATAGAACATCTCTTAATCGGGATGTTTGTCGATATCGCAACGCATTCAAAAGACCTAAATGATCTCATTTAGGTCTTTTTTTGCACAGTAAGTGATGAAGGAGGCATGGCGATGATCAGCGATGAAAGACTCGATGAGCTGCGGATCTCCGGCGAACTGGTCCGGGTTGTGCGGGATGGGCTGGAGACCAATGATATCATAGGGTTCGTCGTAGCCTGGGACCCGGAGCAGGTTATCATCCGCCGCAGAAACCGGCGGGTCGTTAAACTGGATCGGCGCTACAGCTACCAGCTCAAAAAAGAGCCAAGAGTCAGCCCGGTCGAAGAATAAGCATAGATCTCGAATTCGTCGGACAACTTAACCTCGAAAACTATTTTTTCGGGAAGAGGTGCTTTTGGTTATGGAAATGTCCAATGACAAGGTCTCGGCATACAAGAATGAAATTCAGAATTTGAAGCAGAGCATGCCGGACATGGCAGAAGCGTATCATCAGTTCACCGGCGTTTGCTTTCAGGATGGCGAGCTGGATGCGAGAACGAAGCAGCTGATCGCGCTTGGGATCGGATTGTTTGCCAACAATGAGCTGTGTACCTTCTACCATATGGAGGAAGCCCGTGCCAAGGGAGCCTCGGATGCTCAGATCATGGAGGCCGTAGCCGTGGCGTCTGCCGCCAGCGCGGGACATGCTCTCTCGCAGGGACTGACCCGCGTGCAGCATAACCTTCATTGATCTGTGATAAAAAATAACCGTCTCTCCCGAAGCGCTTGTACAGCCGGGGAGGCGGTTATTCTTTCGTTTAAGGAACGGCGATGTTAGCGCGCGAAAGCAGCGGCAGGAGGATGGGCTTGCTCGGAGGAATCGCTCTGAGGCGGAACCAGTCCGAGATACGCTCGCATGCGATCCATCATCTCCTCACGGAAGGATGGCCATAGAATGTTCATCGACCCAATGTACCCCCGGCAAGCATATCGTGCCTGAATCCCGTCCTTGCTTTGCCCGATGTCATATACCTTGATCGCCCGCTTGGTGAATTCCTGCTTCACCTCTCGAAGAAGCACGGCAGCACGTTTGGCGCCGTTTCCCACAACCTCTACGTACAATTGAGGGGTTTTGAATACCCCGCTCTCCTGAATGATCCGGCAATCCCGTTCAAACACCTTATGAATGAACATCAGCAGCAGGTAACTCTTGATCAATGCCCGTTCTTCCGTTGTAACAGCCTGTATGGCCATCAACATCACCGCCTTTATATAGAAAATGGATATTGAATGAGAACTTATGTTCTTATTTTAACCGAAAACAAGGTTTTTAATCAAGCTCAAAAAAAGTGTTGACTCGATTTATTTAGCGTGATATTATATATCTTGTCGCCGCTGATAAGAGCTTGGCTCGAAGGTGGACAACATACATGCGGTCGTGGCGGAATTGGCAGACGCGCACGGTTCAGGTCCGTGTGGGCTTACCCCCGTGGAGGTTCGAGTCCTCTCGACCGCATCTAATGAGAAAGCTCGTAAACTGTTCTTGCAGTTTACGAGCTTTTTTGTTTTGGAATTCTCTGGGACTGTGCGATGCAATCGATAGCCAATGCGGCACAGGCCGAAATTACCGCTGACCTCCGCGGCACGCAACGAATAGGAGAGCCAACGATCTTACGGTGGCCGGCAATGTTCTGCAATCCGTCGGAAATGCGCTGCAGGTGATTGCGGAAGCGGAGGATTCCTGATTAACATTTATGCCTCTAATTACATATTTGAATAGCTTTTCTCAAACAATACGGTTAGGTAAGGCTATCATGATGATGAGTGGAAAGGGGCGTAACAATGCGGAAAAGATATAGAAAATCGATTATCTTGCTGTGTTTGGTATGGGGGATCTCGAACGGAGCACAGATCGGGTACGGGGCGGGGGTGGTTAATGCTCCTGATTCGTTCAACCATGATACTCGAAACGTGCACGAAGAATCCGATCACAGCAGATCCGTCCAGGAAAAGAAGCCGAATAAGCTGGCTGTCATTATCGATGATTTTGGCAATGATCAGAAAGGGACCGAGGAAATGCTCAATCTGCCTGTCAAAATCACGGTGGCCGTGATGCCGTTTTTGCCGACGAGCAAGAAAGATGCCGAGGCCGCGCACCAGCAAGGGCATGACGTCATTATTCATATGCCCATGGAGCCTAAGCAGGGCCGGTCTTCCTGGCTCGGACCAGGTGCTATCTTAAGTTCGCTCACCGATGAGGAAATTCGTAAACGCATGGAGGAGGCAATCGATTCGGTTCCTTATGCCGTTGGGATTAATAATCACATGGGCTCCAAGGTTACCGGGGATGAACGGGTCATGTCCATCGTGCTCGACGTTTGTAGGGAGAGAGGGCTGTTTTTCGTCGACAGCAAAACGAATTACTACAGCGTGGTCGGCAAACTGGCAGCGAAGAAGGGAATGCCGTCCATCTCCAACGATATCTTTCTGGATGACGTTCATACCGTTCAGCATGTGAGCAAGCAGCTGCAGACCGCGGCGCAGCATGCGGAAGAAAGAACTTCCTGCATTGCAATCGGCCATGTTGGCGTATATGGAATCCGGACGGCAAAGGCGCTGAAAGGCACGATCCCGGAACTGCAAAAAAAGGTGGAGTTCGTCGGGATCAGCGATCTCGTCAGGGAGCACTCAAGCTGGCGGCCTGATCCGCTGCGCTCGTATTAGATCTTCCTGGAGCACAGAAACAGGTCCGGAATCGAGTGACGAGACCGGTGGAGGGTCCAAACGTTAAGATCAGCCGAGACCGGGTATTTAATATAAAACGAACGGCCTTCCGCGCAAGAGTCCCGGTGATTCCGAGTTTCATGCTTGGAAGGCTGATTATATGTTGCGCTATATTATCGGATGCGGGCATCGGTGAGTTTGAATTGACCTACCAGCTGCTGCATCGATTTCGCTATGGCTTCGACATTGCCTGAGGTGTACCTTACGCTTTCGATTTCCTGCGACAGCTCCTGCACTTTGCTCTCCACATCCTTGGAAATCTTTCGGTTCTCCTTGCTGACCGAAGCGATTTTCTCCATCAGCTGAACCACTTCATCTACGGCCTGGTGCTTGCGCAGATCGTCTTCGGCTGCGGCGGCAAGCAGCTCGGAAGCCGCAGAAACCAGCAGGTTTCCTTCTTCCACGACCCGGGTCCCTTCCTTCATCGATAGAACGGCGTGCTGGGCGTCCTGATAGATATGGCCGATAATCCGGTGGACCTCTTCCGTGGACTGTCTGGTCAGTTCGGACAGCTTGCGGATTTCGGTTGCAACGACGGCAAAACCTTGTCCGTGTTCTCCGACCCGTGCCGCTTCAATGGAAGCATTCAGGGCCAGCAAATGGGTTTGGGAGGATATTTGTTCGATCGCGTGCAGCACGCCTGTAACTTCCTGAACGGTTCCCATGAACGTGCGGATGGTCTGATTGGTTTCCTCGACTTTCGCAGAAATATGAGACATCTTGTCTCCGATCCGGACGACTTCATTCTTGGCCACATCAATCTGCTCATTTGCTTGCCGTTCCAGCTGGCGGAGCGTCTCCCGCATCCGTTCCGCGCTGTCCTTCACGGCATCGATATCCTGCAGCTGGCTGCGCATGCTGCGGATCATCTCGCTAATGTTGCTGCTGACACGCTGTGCGGAAGTAACGGTGACGGCGGTAGTGTCGTTCATTACCTGTTGGCTGGAAGAAACATCGCCTGCCGTCAACTTCACCTGCATCATGATGCTTTCCAGCGAATCGATCATATTGTTGATCCATTTGGCTAATTCGCGCGTTTCATCCTGATCGAATTGGCGGGGGTCCAGCCGCTGCGTCAGATCTCCGCTGCCTTCGGCATTCATACGGATGAAGCGGTTGAGGCTGCGTAGACGATCCGCGATTCGTCCAATTTCTTTATGGCCGACCAGGGAAGAGGTGAGAAGGCCGGTGACCAAGCAGGCTAACCCTCCCGCCATGGCTGCAAATGCCGGAGATAAATAAACAGCCGTAATAAAAACAATGCCAGCCGTCAGGAGGCTCGAGATAAGGGTAGACAAGCCATGGAGCTTGGCATGTCTGAAGCGAATGCCGCGAATACGGTAAACCTCTTCGAGATCCCCTTCACACATCATCCCCCAAACATCCGGACAATGGGGCAGGCGGAACGTCACGCCTTTGCCGATCACCGGAATGTGGCGGTAATCGGAATAACCGGGGAAGTCCACGAACAGATTGCTTCCGTTCGCGATGGTGTTGGCTACGCCTGGATGAAGCTGACCCGTTGCCGGGTCGGTGAACATCAGCTCGAGCTCCGTATGTTCGTGAACCGATACGGTCCCCCAGTCGGTCGTGACGCCGTCCTTCAGGTTCTCGCCGTGCGTGAAGGTCCGGTCTTCAAAGCGGCTTCTGGAAAGAGCGGTGCCCGGAGCAATATGTCGATTCATCTCGGGCTTGGCCATGAATATATAGTTGTCGCCGGAATCGGGATAGACGTGGCCGGATTCCCGCTGAATTAAATCTCCGATCACGTCGTTTGGCACGCGGCCGCAGAGGATGCCGGCGAACGTATCGTCGACGTAAACGGCATTCATGAACAGCAGCGTCATTTTGTCGTGAAAAGCAGAGGAGCGGGGACCGATGGTTATAGTGACGGAATCCGCATACGGCCCGAAGAGCAATTTGCCGGTATCCGAGCCGGCGAGATGAATGATTGCCCGGCCCAATGGACTGCTCTTGCTGTAGCTGGTTCCAACGTGCGGAGCGTATGTAGAGTACGTGACCTCACCCGAAGGGTTCAGCAAGAATAATTCCGTGAAATCGGCAGCGCGCGAGTACAAAGCAGAGAAGAGCTGCTCCTGGTTCAATGGGGCGCTTGTAGAGAAGGGATGAGGATGCTCGCCGCCGACTGTTGAACCATGGGGCTTGTCCTTGTTCAGCTGCTCCTTCAGTCGGTCCAGATGTCCCCAATATTCATGGCTCCAGGAGAACAGCAGCTCTTTGCGCGTCTCGGCAATGCCTTCGAATATGTCTTCAATGTCTTCCTTCAAATTACGATTCAGACGCCATGAAATCCAAAGCGGAAGTCCTTGGCGATACCCAAGCCAGTCAAACATACGATCTCCCCCGATTCCCATTCGATTCATCTATCTTTTATTTATGTTAGATATACTACCATAAATATCGGAAAATTCTACTAATTATTTCGAAAAAAATGATGCTTTTTTCATATTGATGTTAGTTTTTATAACATAAATATGGGTTTAAAGGCCTGGGAGTTGGATTCTGTAGGCCAGACGCCCAACAAAAAACAGCTCCAATTTAAAGAGCTGTTAAATAACTGATAATCCCGTCAGCAATGGCTTCGGCAATCATCATTTGGCCGTTACGGCTAGTCAACAATTTCCGGTCCTCCATATTGCTGAGGAAGCCGGTTTCCACGATGACGGCAGGTACTTGGGTTTGATTGAGCAGATAATAAGGCTTGCCTACCATGATGCCATTGTTGCTGCGATATACCAGATTCAACTGTTCCTGAATGGTTTCCGCGAGCAAGGTGCTTCGGCCCTCGGATTGATGCAGTACGATGCCTCCGCGCTTGGACGCATTTTTCCCCCAGTTCACGTGGACGCTGACTACCAGCTTGGTCGGGATTTCGCTGCTGAGCTGCTTGCGCTGCGACAGATCGCGGCGATGCCTGGAGGAACTTCGATGCCAGCGGTTATCGTCGCTTAGCGCGTAATCGGCGTCGCGATTCAGCACGGCATGATAGCCTTCCTTGCGTAGCAGCATGAACAGTCTGCGTGAAATGGCCAGATTGATATCTTTTTCGAGAATGTCTCCATGCGACGTTCCGCCGTCGATTCCGCCATGGCCCACATCGATCAGCACGACATCATGTGCAAATGGGTGGAGGTGTTTAAGATGTGATTGGTCGATTTCCCGTCCTGAGGAATGGGTTGATTCCGGCGTTTCGGACATAAGCTGGGCTGCCGGCATCACTTTCGGATGAACGGCATGTGCTGGAAGCTTCAGGGCCTGCTTCTTTACTGGGCTTGCTTCCGTGACAGAACCGGGGAGTACCAGCGTCAAGAGAAGCAAACATACTCCTGCTGACTTAATCATGATGGATTCCTTCTTTCACGTAAAATTTCGGCTTTATTAGAATGTGCATTAGGCAGAAAAATCATGCCGTTAAACAGGAGTCTAGAATCGGTCGGAATGGAGCACACTGATACTGGGAAGTGGACAAACCATAAGGAGTTGATTCGTATGGCAAGCGGAGATGAATTGATCAAATATATTACCGAACGCGTGGTTAACTATATAGATACGCCTAAGGAAGTTCGGCGCAGGGCGAAGGTGAAGGAATCCTGGACCACAAGGTGGTTTGGCATGATTCCGTTCTCCATGTCGCTGTGGAAAGACGACGTATCCTCCAAGCGCAAAAAAAAGCAAAAGTAAAGCTGCTGCTGTTCATTTGCTGTATGTTCCTTAATGAAGTCAGCTATTGTACAGCGTGCGCATGGCACCCTGTGCAGCCAGATGCCAGACTTGGGGCATGTTTTTGCATGGTATTGGCTGGCAGTCGACGCTTGGAAGTACGGAAGTACGCACTGAAAAAAACAGGTGAAACGATGAAGGACGCGGGCCCTGATAAGGGCCGCGTCCTTTTGTCCGTCTGGGATGCTGAAGGCATGAGGGCTTGTGGTTGGTTCGCATGAATGACGGACTTGTTAGCCCGCTTACTTGTACTTTCGCGTCATTTGGGTTGAGCATAGAACTGGCCTTGTCCGATCAAGCGGGATGCCGGCAGGAAGCGGAAGGTATCTGTGTTCCGCAATGGAACCGACACATAGAGCGCTGCCGAATGCTTCTGAATCCCTGTCGACCAGCGGTGCCACCCGTTTAAGGTAAAAGGGGCTCCGAAAGCGGCGTTGCTATTTTTGGACTTGAATATCAGGCTGGAGTGCTCCTGCAGCAATTTACGCAGATCGGCACTGCTTCGGGCCGTCAGATTGCTTGAGGCCAGCCATAGCAAATTATCGTAAGGATCCCGGGAATCGCCGGCTGCAATGGTTGGCGCACCGGCAATCCAGCGAGTGGATGAAGTTACCAATCCTTTGCTTGCCGCCGGCATCGAAGCCGATACCGGCTTGACCGCCGTCGTTGTCTGCTTGAGTTCAGCCGGAAGGACTTCGCTATTCAGTGCACTGATATAAACCGGCTTCTTGCCGGGAAGCTGAACCTGCCAGACAGGGGATACGTCATACAGCTTGCGCACGCTGCTTCCCTTCGGCAAAGATCCGCCGGCCTTCAGAAATCCCTCGGCCGCAAGCCGTTCATTCAGCGGTGCTTGACTGAAGGGAAGGGTGGAGCCGATCCCGTATTCGCTCAAGATATATCCACCGTCTTCTCCTGCGCTGATAATCATGTAGCCCTGAGGCAGTCCCTGATCGGAAATCGTGACCAGCCAGCCGTGCGTGCCCGGACCAAGTGGGGTGAATTCCAGCTCTGCTCCGTCCCAGGCAGTAAATGGCGCATGCACCGATAGTTGATCCACGGTCTGTTCTGCAAAGTCTACCAAACTTTCCGGTACTTGAGCCCGGGCGCTGCTGTAGGCGAGGCTGGATGCAGACAGGACAGCAAGCAGAGCGTCTGCCGCACTGACGGCGCTCGCAGGATTGGGGGTGTCTGCTTCACGAGCCGCAGCCATGCCTGCCTGCGGGTGGGTCGTGCTGAACCACAGGAGTGCCGTTACGATGACGGAGGCAGACCACCTTAGATATTGGATAAAGCGTTTGTTGTCGATTGATTTAGGTTTGCGCTTGTTGTCCTTGTCATCCTGGTAATGGGGTTCCATGTTCCACAGCTTCAAATCGCTAACCGCCTTTCCTTGGCCCTTACGCGCCATGGATGTGATGGAATCATCATATCGGACAAGCTCTGCAAAGGCTGTTGCAAGCTGTCGCGGCAGGGGAAGGGAGAATGGTTCTTTTTTTGCCTGCTTTTGTAGAGAGGCGTCATGAAGACGCGCCCACGGGCGAACACAGATGAAACAGACCGCAGGTTATGGCGGACAGGCTCACTTTCGGCTCGTACTGCCACTGCATTTCCGACCGGCGGTTCTTGTACTGCTCCTCGATTTGCGCCTTTTTCTCTTCGTCCTGCTCTTTGAGCAAATCCTCGTAGTAGCCGTCGATGACCACCAGCTCGTCTTCGAGGCGTTCTTTAGCTTTCGCCGCCCAATCGTAATCCAGCTTGCTCAGTTTGTTGATCAGATGATTCTCCAGGGCAGCTACGGCCTGCTCAAGGGTGAGAGCCGCCGGTCTGACGTGAACGCTCTCGGGCAGGCGTGGAGTCAATTCGCGCCCATGCAGAATGGCGGGGAAGTCTTCGGTAATCGCGCGGCTGGACAGCGAGATTCCGAGAAAAAACAATTCCTCCCGCTTCAGATCGCAGCTGAACTCCACCTTGAAGCAGACGCCCAGCCACTGCTCATAAGGCGTGGAACGGCCCCGGGGACGCGGTTCTGCATCCCGCTGCTGGAACAGATACACGCATTTGCCCTCTTCGCGGGAGGCATTCCAAATCTGGGCCAGCCGGCTGCTGCCGTAGCCGATATTCTCCCGCTGAATCCGGCCTGGCCCCAAGATCGGCAGTACCGGGGCGTTCCCGTAATAGCGCGCCAGCAGCGGATCCTGTGCAGGTGCGTTAAGCTGGGTTTTGGCTTTGGCTTCTTCCGCCTTGGCGAGCCGTTCGTCGTATTTTTCCGGATCAAACACGAAGTTGAACGACAGCGTTTCGGCGGGAGCCCCGGTACGTTCCACGAACCCCCAGTAATAGGGGCGGTTGGTGAGCATTTTGTCTGCCTGCGGCGACAGTTTCACGGTGACATGCTCGGGCGATTTTTCGATGACGGTGCATTCGGTGGCTTCCAAATAGGCCATGAAGTGCTGCTGCACCTCCTGCGGCGTCATGGTCATATTAGGCTTCTTCCTCTCTGAGAGTTTCTTCGGCCGCGCTTTCCAGCTCGACGTCCTGCTTGATATGGTGAATGGAGTCGCCCAATGTGCTGATGCGCTGGCGGATTTCATCATCATTGCCGGACTCCAGCATGATTTTGTACAGGCTCTTCTCGATCGATTCCTTCTTCTCGAAGCGCTCCAGGATAACGTCAAGCCCGCCGATGACCATCTCGAACATGTTGATCTTCTCGTGCAGCAGGTTCAGGATATGCTCCTCGATGGTTCCCGAAGTCGACAGGTTGTAGATCTTCACGTCATTGGTCTGGCCTAGACGGTGCACGCGTCCGATCCGCTGCTCGACCCGCATCGGATTCCAGGGCAGATCAAAGTTGATCATATGGTGGCAGAATTGCAGGTTGATGCCTTCGCCGCCGGCTTCCGTCGCGATCATGACCTGCGCTTTGCCGCGGAAAAGGTCCATCATCCAGTCCTTCTTGCCGCGGTTCATGCCGCCCCGGTACGGGACGGAGACCAGCCCGTGATCGCGGAAATAATTGAGCAAGTATTCCTGCGTGGCCCGATATTCCGTGAACACGATGACCTTCTCGTTCATTTGCTGAATGAGCTCGATGGCTTTTTCCGCCTTGGTGTTTGCTTTGATGGCCTTGAT
This sequence comes from Paenibacillus sp. Y412MC10, assembly GCF_000024685.1. NCBI lineage: Bacteria > Bacillati > Bacillota > Bacilli > Caryophanales > Paenibacillaceae > Paenibacillus > Paenibacillus sp. Y412MC10. Next base: position 5,143,345 of record NC_013406.1, on the reverse strand, counting down.
GAGATAGACGAGCTCCCAAATTTTATCGCGCAGCGGAGAGTCCTCCGGCAGCTTCTTGGACAGATTAACAAGGGTCACGAAGACGGCATCCCGGCTGCTGCATACTTCCCGCTGCAGGGTGACGAGCGACAGCATACTGCTTAAATTTCCCCCAGCTGCCTGATACTGATCTTTGACGAAGGACGTAACGCCGTCGTATAATGACTGTTCTTCAGGCGAAAGGCTGAGTCCCACGTTGCGGACGGACCGCTTCGTGAACTTCACTTCGCCTTCGCCCCGACGGTTTCGGATCATGACCTTGGACAGCTCATCCTTGAGCTGGTCCTGGTTCTTCGGTCTTCGTTTATCCACGACAAAATTAGCGGCAAACTGTCCCTGGCCGCCAAGCTGGCCCGGTTTCAGCAGCGTGATGAGATTGAAGAGCTCGCTGAGGTCGTTCTGCACCGGCGTGGCGGTGAGCAGGAGACAGTATTTTTTGCGCAGCTTTTGGATGAATTGATAATTGGATGTTTTCTTGTTCTTGAGCTTGTGCGCTTCATCGATGATGAGCATGTCGTATTCCTGGTTCAGCAGAATCTCCTGATGCGGATCGCGCTTGGCCGTGTCCATGGAGGCGACAACGATGTCATTGCCCCAGGAGTATGCTTTTTTCTGCGCGACCGCGGGAATGCCGAACTTGGAGTTCAGCTCGCGGACCCATTGCAGAACCAGGGAAGCAGGTACGAGAATCAGCACTTTGGATACCAGTCCGCGCACGATGTATTCTTTTAAAATAAGACCGGCTTCAATCGTCTTGCCAAGTCCCACCTCATCCGCCAAAATGGCTCTGCCCGACATCTCGAACAAAACGCGTCTTGCGGTATCGGTCTGATGGGGGAGCGGGGATAAACCGCCAAGGTGCTTGAGGCACTGCAGTTCTTCAAAGCTTGTAACGAGGCGCGATTTCTCGCCCTCAACGGCAAGCTGGGCCAGACGATAGTCACCCCAAGGGCCTCCTTTGTCCAGTCGGCCAGAGAGATCGTCAAACCAAGAACGGTCGATCTGCAATGGAACGGGAAGGCGCGGGTCGAAAATCATGCCTGAGTCGGCAGATGGCTGTTGGTTCATGTCGATCTCCTCCTGTGATGAAAGATTCCGGGCCAGCGGTGTATATGTAGTATGGACGAAAAAAGAAGTCTTCATAACCTTGCACGGATTCGGCAGCCGCGGAATACCTTATAGAGCGCACGGCTGCTGGAATTGGATATTTTCATCCTTTTTTTTCATAGGGATCAGCGAAAAAGAGAGCGAGAGGAAGAAAGCGGAAGCTTGCGCGCGGGAGCTTGGAACTGTCGGCTTAATTTTCACATTATCGGCATAGTTAACCTATATATAGTGTAGTATAATGAATAAATAGCACTATATGTGGTGTATATAGTGGTTTTGGATGTTTGACCGGCTACATAACAGGTTATGTTGTTGGTGAGCACATACTTGGGAATCTTTTAAATTTTATATCTTATATAGGAGGTAGTTGCACTTGAGTACGATGCAGAATCAGCGGCTGGAAGGTTTAAGCGAGAAGATCTTTTTGGACCGGTATGCCTGGAAGGATGCGGACACCAACAACGCCAAGGTCGGCGACGTGGTGCTCGTGCTGACAAAGGATGATCCTAAATTTCCGACCAAGGAAGTTGGCGAAATCGTGAAACGCGAAGGCCGCAAGGTCACCGTGAAGACACGGAAGGGCGAGCTTGTGGAGTCGGATGTGGAGAAGCTGACGTTAACCATCGAGAAAACGCCGGAAGAAATGTGGGATCGACTCGCGGCCGCCATGTCATCGGTTGAGGCAACGCCGGAACTGCAGGAAGAGTGGCGCGGGAAATTCCGCGAGATTCTGGATGATTGGAAGCTGGTCCCGGGCGGACGGATTGCGGCCGGAGCGGGTGCAAGCGATGAATTGACGCTGTTCAACTGTTACGTCATTCCTTCCCCGAAGGACAGCCGGGGCGGCATCATGGAAACCCTGAGCGAGATGACCGAGATTATGGCGCGCGGCGGCGGTGTCGGCATCAACTTGTCTTCCCTTCGTCCTCGGCGCGCGATCGTTAGAGGCGTGAACGGCTCCTCCAGCGGTGCGGTATCGTGGGGCGGATTGTTCAGTTATACGACAGGCCTGATCGAGCAGGGCGGAAGCCGCCGCGGCGCGCTCATGTTGATGATGAACGATTGGCACCCGGACGTGGAGGATTTCATTACGGTGAAGCAGACGATGGGACAAGTCACGAACGCGAACCTGTCGGTATGCGTCAGCAACGATTTCATGAAAGCCGTGAAGGAAGATCTGGACTGGGAGCTCGTGTTCCCGGATACCACCGATCCCGATTACGATGAGCTGTGGGACGGCGATTTGGATAAATGGAAGAAAGCCGGACGCCGCATCATTCCATATAAAACGGTTAAAGCACGCGAGGTATGGCACACCATTATCGAATCCGCATGGAAATCGGCAGAGCCGGGCGTGGTCTTCATGGAATACTACAACCAGATGTCCAACAGCTGGTATTTCAACCCGATCATCTGTACCAACCCTTGCGGCGAGCAGGGACTTCCGGGCTGGGGCGTATGCAACCTGTCCGCGATGAACCTGTCGAAGTTCTACGACGAAGCGAATCATGACGTCGCATGGGATGAGCTGGCTACGACGACGCGTTACTCCGTGCGTTTCCTGGATAATGTCATCGACCGGACGCCTTACCATTTCGAAGAAAACGAATTGAACCAGAAAAAAGAGCGCCGCGTAGGCCTCGGAACAATGGGTCTGGCCGAGCTGATGATCAAGCTGAACATCCGTTACGGCAGCCCGGAATCGCTGGAGTTCCTGGATAAGCTGTATGGCTTCATCGCGCGCGAAGCGTATCTTGCATCCGCGGATATTGCCGAGGAGAAGGGCTCGTTCCAGGCATTCGATGCCGAACTGTATCTGCAAAGCGGTTTCATGAAAAATATGGCCGAGGTGTATCCGGAAGTTGCCGAAGCGGTCCGCAAAAAAGGCGCCCGCAACGTTACCGTCATTACCCAAGCGCCGACGGGAAGCACGGGTACGATGGTTGGAACTTCGACGGGCATCGAACCGTACTTTGCCTTCAAATACTTCCGTCAAAGCCGTCTCGGCTTCGACGAGCAGTTCGTGCCGATTGCTCAGGATTGGCTGGACAGCCATCCGGGCGAAGAGCTTCCGGACTATTACGTCACCGCGATGAGTCTCTCCGCCGAGGATCACATCCGCGTGCAGGCGGCGATTCAGCGCTGGGTGGACAGCTCCATCTCGAAGACGGCGAACTGTCCGTCCGACTTCACGGTTGAAGATACGAAACGCCTGTATGAGTTGGCATTCGATCTGGGATGCAAAGGCGTTACAATCTACCGCGACGGCAGCCGCGACGTGCAGGTCTTGCAGACGGAGAAAAAAGAAGACAAAGCCGCCGAAGCGACAACAGCTTCTACCGCGGAAGCGGCGCTGGAGCAAAGCGCGGCAGGCCAAGCCGCTGAGGAAACGGCGAGCGTGGAGCCGGCTGCTGCAAGCGTGGTCGTGACAGCCTCGCCGAGCAAGAGCGGACTGGATAAACAATACAAGAAGCGTCCGCAAGTGCTGCGCGGCGCAACCTATAAAATGAACACGCCGTTCGGCATGGCCTACATCACAATCAATGATCTGGACGGCATTCCAAGCGAAATCTTCCTGAACGTCGGCAAAGCCGGATCGGATGTGTTCGCGATGGCGGAAGCCCTGGGCCGCGTATGCTCCCTGTTCCTCCGTTACGGGGACCACGGCAACAAGGTGGAGCTGCTGATCAAGCACCTCAAGGGCATCGGCGGCACCGGCGCGATCGGCTTCGGCGCGAACCGCGTCGAGTCCATCGCCGACGCCGTGGCGAAGGCGCTCGAGACGCACGTGGCCAACAACGCCGAGGCGGATCATGACCATGATCCGGCACCGGTCGCAGCCACGATGGCGCCTGCCGATGCAGGCGAAGGCGGGGCAACGGCAGCTGCGGGCCACGGCGGACATGGCGCGCACGCAGGCGGCAGCATGTCGCTGGATTTGTGCCCGTCCTGCGGCGGGGCGTCCTTGATTAACATCGAGGGATGCAAGACGTGCGGGAACTGCGGGTATAGTAAGTGCTCTTAAGGAAGTCGTAGGGAAGAGCTCCCTCCGAAATTTGATTTTCCCGCGTAAGCTAACGAATATGATAGATCAATAAAAAAACAGCGGCAGTCAGGACTTTATTTTCTCGTCCATGGCTGCCGCTGTTTCCATAATTAGAGTATGGAATAAAACGCTTGCACCATTCGTAACGTATATATTAAACATATTGAATGAAATGTGGTGATTCAATTGAGCTCTACGGAAAGAATGCCATTGTATCAAAGGGTTCAAGAGTATATACGCGACTTGATATCGTCGCAGGTCCTGAAGGTTGGAGACCGTATACCTACGGAAAAGGAACTCATGGAGCGTTTTGGAGTAAGCAAGATTACGGTCGTTAATGCCCTGGCCGGCTTGGTTAACGAAAAAATCATAACCAGGGTGCCCGGAAAGGGGACTTTTGTAAGCGAGCCCGAATCTCAAATGCCGGCCACTCCTCCTATAAGTACCGCAAAACCTGTCCATAAGACTAGCGGAGAAATGGGGACGCGGTTGATAGGGCTCATTATGCCCAGCATTTATGATTATTTTACGATTCGGCTTATACAAGGTATTCAGCAAGCACTGAATGAGAACGATTACCGCTGCGTTATCTATTTATCAGAGGGCGATATTGATAAGGAAAAAGAGGCGATCCAGACATGCAGTAACATCGGAGTGGAAGGGTTATTGATTTTCCCGGTGGACGAGGAATTATTCAACGAGGAAATATTAAGCATGAAATTTGCGGGGTTTCCGTTTGTTCTCATCGACCGTTACCTTCCCGGGGTGGAAACGCATTATATCGCATCGGACGGCAGGCTTGGCGCTAACATGGCGGTCAATTACCTGTGGGAGCTGGGGCATCGTGATATCGCCATCTGCTCCGATTCGCCCATACAAACCGTAACCGTTCAAGAACGGATCGATGGATATATGAATGCCTTCAAGGAAAAGGGGGCACTCATTAACCCTGCCCATATCGTAACCGGTTTTGAAATCGGAAGCCTTGAGCAAACCCATCCATTGTACCGCTATATCAAAAATCGAATGGCAACGGCTTATATTACGCTTAATGGAATTCTTGGAGTAAAAATCTATCAGATTGCGCGTCAAGCCGGATTGAAGGTGCCTGAGGACATTTCCATTATCAGTTTTGACGATCCGACTTCCATCATCGAAGGATATAGCACGTTCACGCACGTTAAACAGTTTGAACGAGACATGGGCTACCGTGCAGCTTACACGCTGCTTGAGGTGATTAACAGTGAAGACGGGCAACACGGAAAATTCGTTAAAACCCTAGTGGAGCCGGAATTGGTCATTGGCGAGACGACGGGAAAAAACCTTTCATCCACTTCATGATACCAACATCTGCTTCTTCCTATATATGCAACCTAATAACGAGTCCGATGCGCTTTCTATTCGAGCCTGACAATGGAAGCGATGGCTGCGCGGACTCTTTTACTAGGTCAGCCATAACTTCCTCTCATGAAATCCCACCCCATAATAGTTTCCCAAAATCAAATCAATAAAGAAATCCAACAGAAGCTCTTCCATCCATTCGCAGGTCGCTACATCTCAATATCATACTTTTGATCAGACCCTTTTTTATAAGGATATATTGAATATAATGTAACCTTGCCTAGGAATAAGAACGCCTCAAAAGAAGGAAGGGAAAAGGGCTCTTCCCCTGTTTATCTATACCCTAAGGTTACTTTTTACCCAAATGAAGAAATTGTGGAATGTTTCCTACATCATATTGAATATATTTAAACTATAAAATTGAAACCGCTTGCAGTGAAGGAGGGGGAGAGAGTCGCTATAACCCGTCGAAACGAAAAGCCATCTATAAAATCCCATACGACGAAGATGTAGGAGGTGTTCGGAGAATGGTACCAAAGGGTGCTCTTATCCCTGGATTTGAGCAATTAAAAAAGAATAAGAAATTAACTAGAATATGGTATTTCAGGCATATATATTTATTTTTGCTTCCTGCGATCATCTGGTTCCTGGTGTTTGCTTACTATCCGATGTACGGCATTATCATCGCATTCAAAGACTACAAATTCAATTTGGGGATATTGGGGAGTCCGTGGGCGGGCTTTAAATATTTCGAGCAGTTTTTAAACGATTCCAGTTTTTATGATGTGCTCCGAAATACGTTATCCATTAGTGCCCTTAAACTTATTTTCGGATTTCCAGCTCCCTTGATCCTAGCCTTAATGCTCAATGCCGTCATGCACAAAAAAATCAAACGAGTGTTTCAAACGATTTCCTATCTTCCGCACTTCGTTTCGTGGGTCGTTGTCGTTACCTTGCTTCAAAAAATCCTGTCTCCGAACGTAGGGCTTATCAATGACATTCGGTACCAAATGGGTTTGGATCCCATCTTTTTTATGGGAAAGCCGGAATTATTCTATCCATTGGTCCTCATATCCGACATCTGGAAAGGTGTAGGCTGGGGTTCGATCATTTATTTAGCCGCGTTAACGAATATCGATCCACACTTGTATGAAGCAGCGGAAATCGACGGGGCTGGAAGGTGGAGCAAACTATTTAAGATCACGCTTCCATGTCTTACGCCAACGATCGCCATATTGCTTATTTTCTCACTCAGCGGAATACTGAACGCGGGATTTGACCAAATCTGGCTGATGCAGTCCCCGGCAACCTTAAGCGTCTCGGAGATTTTGGACACTTATGTCTTAAAAACAGGCCTCCAACAGGGGCAATTAGCATATTCCACGGCCATCGGTTTATTCAAATCTGCGATCTCGCTGCTGCTCATTGTTGCTGTCAATAATATATCCAGACGCGTGAGTAACGTATCGTTATGGTAATCAGCTAGCACTGAAGATGAGGAGGTGTGTGTTATGGGTGCAAGTAGGCTGTCGCCGGCAGACAAAATGTATATGACGCTTAACTATGCGGCGCTGCTTTTATTCTGCGCTACGGCGCTATATCCATTTATCTATTTTCTAGCCCTGTCTTTCAATGACGGTTACGATGCGATGAAGGGGGGAATCTATTTTTTCCCTAGAGTGTTTACATTAGAAAACTATGCAAAAGCTTTTAGCAACACTTTGATCCTAAATTCCTTCTATATTTCCATTACCCGAACCCTTGTGGTTACGGTTGCCTCCGTGTTTTTGACGGCCTTATTAGCCTACGCCCTTTCGCGGAAAGGTTTGCCGGGAAGAAAATACATCGTATTCTTCTTTTTCTTTACCACGTTGTTCAGCGGCGGACTGATTCCGACGTTCATCCTGTTTCGGCAAATCCACATCCTGGATACGTTTTGGGTGCTGGTGCTGCCGTCCCTATATAACTTTTTCAATGCGATTATCATGAAAACCTTCTTCGACGGGATCCCTGAAGGTCTGTCGGAATCCGCTCGAATCGACGGCGCAAGCGAGTTGTCGGTATTTGCCCGAATCATTCTGCCTCTATCGATGCCGGTGCTTGCTACCATTGCTTTGTTTGTCGGGGTGGGCGTGTGGAATGACTGGTTTACCGGTCAGTTTTTCATACAGAATGAAAAGCTGCAGCCTGCCGCTACGTTCCTGAACAAGATGATCAGCGAAGCGTCTTTCCAGTCGATGACGTCGTCGTCGGGAAATAGCGGATCCGCCATACAAAACATGACCGAGACGCAGATGGAACTGCGAGGCGTAACGCCGGAAGCCTTGCGGATGACATTCGTCATCATTATAACGACGCCGATCATCTGTGTGTATCCGTTTCTTCAGAAATATTTTGTGAAAGGCGTACTGGTAGGTTCTCTTAAGGAGTAGTCGGTATAAAAGGCTATGCCTTTTATATAAAAAAACTTCCAATGGAAGGGGATTGTAGGATGAGGAAGAACAAGCGCAGGAGTGTTCTTGGCATGACACTAATCGCTTTACTGCTTCTAGCAACCATGACGGCATGTACGGGAAAAGGCGGAGGGGAGGATGCAGGTACGGTTGACACAGGTCCGAAGGAGCAAGGTACTGAAGAAATAAAACCGGTGACCTTGTCTTTCCTCAGTGCTTGGAACGGTGGCGGAGCCGGTTTCCCGCAGGACCAGGAGAATAATCCCGTAGCCCAACAAATCAGGGAAAAAACCGGGGTCACGTTGAAACTGGAATCCATCACAACAAGCGAAGTAGAAAAGCTAAACACCATTTTTGCTTCCGGTACGGTTCCGGATATCGTTAACGCACCTTTCTGGTCTACGACAGGAGGAGAAGGACAAGTCATCAAGAAGGCGGCCATGGAAGGGCAGCTTCTGGATTTAACCCCTTATCTCGATAAATACCCGAATATTAAAAGACTTGTGACTACCGGGATCGCGAAGGATTTTGCCGAGTTCGATCTCAATAGTCCCGAATTTGAAGGCAAAACGTATCTCATTCCTACGGAGACCCCGGACGGTACCCCTGAGAGCATTCATAATTGGAATTACGGCCTTTTTGCCAGGGGAGATATCCTGAAAGCTTTAAATGTAAAAGCGGAGGATATTGATACGCAAGAAGAACTAGTTGATCTATTGATCAAGATTCGAGATGGCGGTTTCAAGGATATTGGCGGGAAGCCGGTCATCCCTGCCGGAACCATGTGGAACGGATGGGATTACGGCCAATTCCTTGCCGGATGGACGGATTACACGATTTCGGACTACCGTGAAGTGGATGGCAAACTGATTCACTGGACGCAGTCCAAGGATCATGAAGCTAGATTGTTATACATGAGAAAGTTATTAACGGAAGGTTTGTTTGATCTTGAAGCCTTCAACAATACGAGTACAACAGCGAATGAAAAGCTGACGACGGGCAAGCTTGCCGTATTCGGAGCCCAGCCTATGTTAGCGGATTTACAAAAAACGCTGTATAAAACGAATCCGGAAATGCAATATGAACTACTCGGACCGATGAAGAATAAGAGCGGAGAGATTCGAACGCAAGTGGAAAAGCCCGGCCGTTCCGGATTCCCTGCCCTTTTCTTAAGCGCTAACATCAAAGATCCCGATGCGGCCTTGCGGTACATTGATTATGTCAACAGCGAAGAAGGCCGATTGCTTGCGTATTTCGGGATCGAAGGAACGCACTACAACATGGAGAACGGGATACCTCAATGGATTCCGGATGTGAAAAAACAATTCGATGAAAACCCGGATCTGAAGAGAGACGCAGGGCTCAATTATCTTCCAGGCAGGTTCATCGGGGCATTCTCCAATGAAGTCACTTGGCCTACGCCCGAAGATCAAAAAACGGAGTGGCAAAAGCTGGAGGAGAGCTTCTCGGCAAGATTGCCGATCAAAATCATAGACAAGGTAAGCGCCAGCTACCTTGCAAGAGAGTGGCCTAAATATCAGGAATATATCGATAAAACCAGCAGTTTGAATTTCGATGAGGAATTTAAGAAAGCGTTTTTTGCAGGGTCAGATGAAGAAGCTCTCAATATGCTTCATAGCGTTCAAGAAAAATTCAGAGCGGCCGGCGTGGAAGAAATGGCGGAGTTCGTGGCTCAAAAAGCTGCAGAACGAGATGATGTCGGGTTCTAGTGAAGATGTTTGCGGGATGGTGTCACTGCCATCCCGAATATTTCATGAATATTAGGTCAGTCGCAAGAGAGGGGACAACTCATGTTAAACCCGGTCGTTTCAGCAGGCGCATTCACTGAACTCGATAAGTTTATGTTCGAATCGTGGGGTTATTTTGTCATTCCGAATGTGCTGTCGAAAGAGGAGGTCAAAGAATGCCTGCAGGCATCCATTCGAATTCATGAAGCGGCAGGTACAGTCGGTTGGGGTCAAGTCGGCAGAGGGTATGAGTCTGAACACGCTCTTGAAAACTTAATGGATCATCCATCGGTTTTACCGAAGATAAGGGGCTTACTTGGCGATCGATTCATTATGCAGTCCGGGTGGAATACGATGCAGCCGGCAAGGGGGAGGATGGGAGGCTGGCATCAAGACGGATCCAGCGCTTTCGATTTTAAGAATCTGGGGTACCCAGTCCCCCTTATTCAGCTCCGTGCTTCATTTTTATTGACCGATCAGGAAGAACCCGGCATGGGGAATATGGAGCTCATTCCAGGCAGCCACCGCAGTCTCGTTCCACTACCGGATTCGATCCGGACAGCAAATTCGGGTACGCCGATCAGCCATGTGATATGTGCATCTGCAGGATCAGTCCTGGTGTTTCACAACGCCGTGTGGCATCGGGCGCACGAACATAATTGGGATTACGACCGCTATACCATGCATTACATCTATAGCCCTCCGTGGGTAAAGCCCTCGGACCGTTTTCATAACGATGTCAACTTTATGCAAAGAACTACGCCTGTGCGAAGAGCTTTAATGGGGGATTTTTCAAGGCCTGATGCGCCATTTGGAGCAAGTTATACGCCACCTCCCTTTGAAGAAAACTAAAATCTTGCAAAAAAATACAAACGATGACGGAGGGGAAACGCATGTTGAACGTTGCGATGTTAAGTAAGTGGCATGTGCATGCAGATGATTATGCAAGAAGGTTGCTATCTCACGGTAACGTCAAACTCACGGCAGTCTGGGACGAACAGCCTGAACGGGGAAGCGAATGGGCTGCCCAATTGGGAACGGATTTTGAAGCGGATTTGGATACGCTGCTAGAGCGGGAAGACATCGATGGGGTCGTGGTGGATGCTCCTACAAGCATGCACGCCGACGTCATGGTAGCTGCGGCTGAGGCCGGCAAACACATCTTTACCGAGAAAGCCATGGCTCTTACCGTAGAAGAATGTAATCGAATTTCTGCAGCGGTACGCAAAGCAGGCGTCAAGTTCTGCATTTCATTTCCGGCTCGCACAAGGCCTCACCAATTGTTCGCGAAGCAGCTGATCGATGACCATGTATTGGGGGACGTGACGCTTTTGCGCATTCGGAACGGCCACGACGGCGCATTGAACAATTGGCTCCCGGAATACTGGTACGATGAGAAGCAAACCGGCGGCGGAGCGATGATGGATTTGGGATGTCATCCGATGTACTTAGCCAGCTGGATATTGGGTCAGCCCAAACGAATCACCTCCATGTTTCATTATTTCACCCATCGTGCAGTGGAAGATAATGCGCAGTGCTCCATTGAGTTCGTCAACAATGCGGTCGCACTGGTCGAAACAAGCCTTGTGACGTACAGAACCCCTTCTGCACTTGAGATTTACGGTACGGAGGGCACCTTGATGATCTCGGATGATACCGTTAGAGTCATCTCGAAGAAGCTCGATTCCCCCTTTTCCGGATGGATCTCACCCACTCAACTCCCTAAAGAGCAGCCGCTTCCGATCATCCAATGGGCGGATGCCTTAATTCATGACAAGCCGATGCCCTTCGGTTTGGAAGAGGGAACGAAATTGACGGAGCTATTGGAAGCGGCATACATCGCTCATAAGGAAAACCGAACGGTAGAGTTCAAATAACGCGAGGGAGGGAATTCCATGAGAACCGTAAAAGTAGGGATCATCGGTTGCGGAATGATTGCGAACGGGAAACATATGCCGTGTTTATCCAAGTTAGACAACGTACAGATGGTGGCCTTCTGCGACTTGAAGCCGGAAAGAGCAGAGGAAGCCGCGAAAAAATACGGCACGCCAGACGCAAAGGTGTTTACGAATTACAACGATCTGCTTGCCATGGAAGAGATTGAGGTCGTGCATGTGCTAACACCGAACAGCTCGCACGCGACGATTTCCATTGATGCGCTCGAAAGCGGCAAACATGTCATGTGCGAAAAACCAATGGCCGTCACAGGTGTGGAGGCCAAAGCGATGTACGAAGCCCACTTGCGAACAGGCAAGAAGCTTACCGTCGGGTACCAGAATCGTTCCAACGCCAAAAGCCAGCTGTTAAAAAAGATGATTGCCGATGGGGAACTTGGAGATATCTATTTTGCAAAAGCGGTCGCTACCCGAAGAAGAGGCGTTCCGACATGGGGCGTGTTTCTGGATAAAGAGAAGCAGGGTGGCGGTCCCATGATCGATATTGGAACCCACTCCCTGGATCTGATCCTATGGTTGATGGATAACTATGAACCGGAGAGCGTCGTCGGCAGTGTCTTCCATAAACTGAAGTATACCGAAAATGCCGCGAACGAATGGGGGGCCTGGGATCCAAACGAATTCGAGGTAGAAGATTCGGCCTTCGGGTATGTGAAATTTAAAAATGGAGCGACGGTCATCATTGAAACCAGCTGGGCCCTTAACATTGCGGAAGGTGGCGGCAACCTGCTGTGCGGAACGAAGGGAGGAGCGGATTTTGCTAAAAATGAACTGCGCATCAATGGCGAGAGGGACGGGAGCTTGTTCCTGAATAAAATCGAGGTGAATCCGAATGCACGAGAACAATTCAGGGGAGAAGAGTTGACCGATTTCGAGTATGAAGCCAAACAATGGATTCACAGTATCGTGAACGATACCGAACCCTTGGTTAAACCGAGGGAAGCGATGATTGTTTCACAAATATTAGAGGCCGTGTATATATCCGCAGAAACAGGAAAAACCGTTTATTTTGATAAAGAATAAGGACGTGAAATAAAGAGCTCTTTTCCGTTGTAATATCCCCTTAATGGAGACAGTGAAAAAAGAGTCCATGGTATCATGGGCTCAACACTGTTGACTGGAGGGGATTTTTTTCTATGATGCGTCATGATCGGCAAAAGAGAGAGAAGTCTGGCTACTCGAATTTCGAAGGAGGCACGTTGTAATATTTCTTGAAGGCTTTCGAAAATGTGAACGGATCCGGATAGCCAAGGAAGCCGGCGATCTGCTGGATCGTATATTTTTTTTCGTAGAGATAATCCCTTGCTCGGTTCATTTTGATTTGGGAAATGTATTGCCCTGGCGTGATGCCCACGGTTTTCTTGAAATAGGAGATAAAATACTTCTCGGAGACGCCGGCAATCGCCGCGAGCTCGTTCATCCGAATGGAACGCTGCAAGTTCGCATCCACGTATTGGAATACGTCCTGCAAGACATCCAGGCTTCCTTCTGTTTTTCTCGGCTTCCTGCCATTCAGAAATTTGCCGGCGTAGGCACCTTGCCCGTGAAGCTCGAGAATCTTAGCCATCACGACGAGAAGAGAAGCCTTTAGGTAGAGCTGGTTTCCCGACGTCCCGCTGCCTTGCTTCAATCGATGGTAGGCTTTGGTGAACAGTGTCGCCTCCTCCCGGATCAGGTCGCCCGCCACAATACCCGGGAGTTGAAACTCGCCCAAAATTCGCTGTTGTTCTCCGATGCCGAAATCGAAATGTATGTATAAGAACCGGCAAACATCCTCGGTCGTCGAGGCGATGTAGGGCATATCGGGGTAAAAAAACACCACGTCTCCCGGGACAGCCGTATGTTCGAACCCGTCGATGGTGATCTTCACCGAGCCCGATTGAATGAACCAGAGATCGTAATCGGGATGCGACTTGTGTTCGATCCAGCCCTGATCATGAGCCTGTTCTAAATAGGAGCTCATCCGGAGACTTATATACTCCGAGAGTTCGTTGATTATACTCATGTTCATTTTCTTGGCGCACATCGAATTTCCACTGTCTCCTCTACCGTATGACATTCTTGGTTTTAAGCAAGTATACTAAAGAATTTATGAGATGTGAATTATCATACTATATGACATGTTTTGATAACTATCGTACATTCCGCTTTTCGGCCACTCTCCTATAATGGACTTATATCCTATGAGGAGGGTTAATCATGAATGGTTCCGACATGCAGCAGCCGAAGGTGGTCGTCATCGGAGCAGGCAGCCTGTTTTTCGGTCGTCAGTCCATATGGCAGATGGTCCACTCCCCATACCTAAATCGGGGAACGCTTGCTTTGGTGGATACGGATGAGGAAAGGCTGTCGAAAATGGTGAGACTTGCCCAGATGGTGGCTCGGGAGAACAACGTCTCCTTGAAGGTGGAGGGCTCGACGGACCGAAGACAGGTGCTTCCCGGGGCCGACTTCGTTGTACTCAGCTTTGCCGAACAATCGGTGAAATATCGGGGGATCGATTGCCAAGTATCTTTGAAGTACGGCATCCGCATGTGCTCCGGAGATACGATCGGACCGGGCGGCATATTCCGAGCGATGCGGGAGCTGCCGGTCATTATGGAATGCGCCAAAGACATCGAGGAGTTATGCCCCGAGGCCTGGGTGATCAACTATATTAACCCATCTACCGTCCATGGTATTGCATTGCACCGATATGCGCCGAAGCTAAAATCGTTCGCGCTGTGCGACAGCCATCATATGCCGCATAAGAAGGCCCATTATGCCGTGCGGGCCGGCATTATCGGGGACCAAAGCGAGTTCACCGCGGAGATTGACCGGAAGTTCGACTTCCGCGTCGCCGGCGTCAATCATTTCACGTGGCTGCTGAAAGCGGAGTTCGATGGAAAGAATGTCATGCCTGCGATTGCGGAGGCCATGCGCAAGGCGGCTGGCGAAGAGAACAATGGCGGCGACCACGGCGCAAAAGCGCTTCATAACGACGCCATCACGTATGAACTGTACGATATTTTCGGGTACATTCCTACCTGCACGGCCCATACAAAGGAGTATGTCCGGTACTGGCAAGCTCTCGGCAAGACGCGGGACTCCATTCCGCCGTTATCGATTTGGGAGACGGAGGACCGATATCAGCGACACGACGAGATGTGGCAACAGGTGGACGACTTCCTCTCGGGGAACATTCCGATTGCCGATTACATGAGCACTTTCGGCCCGGATCATGCGACGGACATTATCGAAAATATGGTGGGAAATCTAGGGAAGCGCTTCTTCATCAACACGCTCAACCGCGGGGCGGTAACGAACATGAGCGACGGCTCGTTCCTGGAGCTCCTGTGCGACGTAAGCATGGAAGGGGCAAAGCCGGTCCACGTAGGCGAGATGCCGCGGGGAATTCGAGGCATGCAGGAGCTTGTGCTGGATACGCATGAGCTTACGGCTGAGGCCGTCGTGGAACAGAGCTACGAGAAGCTGAGGAGAGCGATGCTGACGGATCCGCTCGTGAATTCCATCAGCGACGCGGACCAGATCATCAAAGAACTGCTGGTACTGGAACGTGAGATGATCCCGGACGCTTGGTACGAAGATTGACCTGAACTCAAAGTTTATGCGGAGTACATGAAGCCCCGGTTAAAGGGAGCCATTCGTTCTAAGTGAAGCATTTGCTCTCAGGTTACCGCGGAAACTAAAAAAGCAGAGCGAAAAGACCACAAGATTCCCTAATCAGGGATCATGTGGTCTTTGGTTTAATACGGTCGAATTGCGTGGAGCCGGCATGCTTCAAGTGGCAGCTGTATTTACTTGGTAGTGTTAAGTATGGTTGAAACAGTATTTAGACAGCCGCAAAGACTCGTGTAAAACCTTATTTGTAACAGATACCATTCCAATGAAACGAAAGGCAATTCCAACGCTCAGATGGGTATTGAAGCGTATTGCTGGATATCGAAACAGGAAAAACCGGTCGTTAGTGATCTTAAGAACTTGTAAATGTTTAACATTACTAATAGTATATGATTAAGAGGTGATTTTTTGTTGAGAAAGATCTGTATCATTTTCGTGTTCATTTTAAGCACCCTGACTCTCGGGTGTTCGCAACAGGAATCAAAGCCATTAGTTGTACCAAGCGAATATCAACATGCTAAGGAGATACTCGATCTTTTAAACAATGAGGGGCTCAAAATTCAAGAAATTCATAATTCTAAGTACACTGCATTCTTCAATGCAAATCCTAATTACTCGATGTACATTAAATCTGATATGGGAATATTCGAACTTGTACATCTTGAACATAAGAACGGCAAGGAAATAGATATTGTAGTAGAGGAAGCAACTGATAGTGGGGAATATAAATATGTCGTTTCAGAGAATGGTGTAGAACAACTATTAATCCTAGGCTCAGAGAATTATTTTAATAAATCGGACGAATACATTACTATATCGAGAGATAAAGATTTGAATGATAAAATTAAAAAAGCACTAGAAGTTCAATAGACCTAATATGAACAACAGAAACGGACTAGTCGCGCTAGTCCGTTTCATTTTAACTCCAAAATTCCACAATCATACTTTGCAGTGTATGCTACCTTAATCAAGTATTAAGAATTATTAGACTATTTAGTCACTAAGAGGGGGAGACTGGCAAATGAAAAAGTCACTACTTCAATGGGTTATCATGCTATCGGCAGTATACTGTATAGGACATATCTTATTTGATTTTAAAGAAACGCGATGGATGAGGATTCTTACCGGGGCAGTTGAAATATCATTCTTTGGAAGCATACTACTCTATATTTATTTGAAAAAGCGAGAAGATAAGACGGCTCATTCAACAAAACCCAAAAAATAACCCTGCTGTTTAACTGCAGTCAGGGTAGACTTTGGTTGGCAGCCGAGCGCCTTTTCCGCTGCGCAGGGCAAATACTTGGCGTAGCCTACCCAACGTAAAGATGAAAGAGTATCCCGTATCGCATTTCGCTTGCCGAGGGAAATGAAAGGAAATTAAGTATGAAGAGATATATTGAGTTTTCTTTTTATCTACCGTTTTTTGATTTGATAGATGAAACGGACGAGGTATTCAATTTAGAAGAAATAATGAGACAACTAGATATTGGTTTTAATAAGATGGAATTGCATAACCAATATTTATCTTATGGTGAAGGACCACATAGGGCAGGAAAGGGAGACATTTTTGTCTTTTTTAAGAAAGATGATAAGGATAGTTTTATATTAATAGATTTGTTTAACGATTTTACCGATCAGCATAACATGGTGAAATTAGGAGTCCGTTGTGAAATTAAATATGATAAGCAGATAAGGAATATACTATATAATATTCATTCTGGGGCAGAGATTAAAAGTAAAACAAAAGAGAGTCATGATGATTTACTGAAGTTGGAGATCAACAGCGAAGATTATCCAAAAGAAATCCGTTATGGGGATCGAAAATACATAAAAAACATTTATTATGACGCCTTATAAACATCATGTTAGCAGTTCAAGAAGGCAGGAGATACATCTATAACATAATATTCGCGTTGCGGGGGCTTACACCCCTCGATCGTCCGATGTATAATCATGGAAGATAACTCGGATGACATCGAGCCGACCTAAGATAGGAGCTATCTAAGGCCGGCTCTCGTCGTAAATAAGGAACGTTATCAGAAATTAGTGCAACTTATTAAACCAACAAATCATTTATGTTTTTCATGGGAGGTTATTAATATTGCAAAGTCCAATTGCAAGCAGGATAGATACAATCTTTATTATTGACGCATTGGGCTATTCGCCTCTCGATCCGAGTGAAAAATGGTAAAATATAGGATTTTTATCGAAATGAAGAAGATATATAAATTCTGACGTCAGGAGAGAAAGCACATATGGGCAAGAAGAAAAAAACCTTACCGAAAAATTTTGACGAACTCATTGAAGCAGGCGATTTATCCGCATTACAAGAGGTATTTACCCGATGCGAATTGGATGCCCGTGGCGGTTACAGTAAATCAACAGCCTTGAGCTTTTACCAAGTACCGAATGAATTGGTTCGCTGGCTCGTGGAACAGGGTGCTGATATCAATGCTAGAGACAATTACGGAGCAACGCCTCTGCACAAGCATGCAATGAGTTGGTGCGGTCATACGGAGCTGCTCCTTGATTTGGGTGCAGATCTGGAAGCCGTTGATTATCAGAACGAGACACCGTTATTTGCCGCCGCAGGTTCATTTAAACCAAAAGCGGTTCACACGTTGGTTGCTAAAGGCGCTAATATCAGCGCAACAAATAAGATGAGACAGACTCCATTAGAAAAAGCTTTGGCCATGTGCAGGAACGCGGATATTGTCAATATGGCGGAAGTTGCCGATATTTTGCTAAACGCTGGAACCACTGTAACGCCGGAGATGCAAGACTCTATTAAGCGAATCGGAAACGACTTTGAATTTCACAGAGAAGGTTTTAATAAAGAATATTTGAATCAAACCGATGAGGCACTTTTACGTCTATATGAGCTATTTGATGTTCCTCCAGTAGAGAAGCGAGAGACGCACGACGGCGTCTCTTCGATAACAGTATCAACAAAGGGATGGCAGGCACAACATCATGAACTCTGGAATTTACTCATTCCTTCAAAAGGACATGCGAAAACCGTACAGGGTGAGGTTATCCGGATTACTGGTAAAGTGTCATATGAAATTTTAGATAATGGCGGTATGAATTGGGATCATCAATATCGTAAAATGCTCAATCGTTTGATACATTACTTTAGCTTGGGTACACCATTAAATCCCGCTTCACTTCAGGAGGCAGGAATATTAGTGAAAGAACTTCACAACGGAAATGGCAGCGATGAACCTGCGAGACTGTGCGAGCTGGCAGTGCATTGGGTTCTCAGCAATTCGAATCCTATTACTCTGGAGCAGCCTGACTATAAGCGATAACATATATTCGACTTATCCATGTATATAATAAGCATTTTTAAGCAGAATACATCCCCTTTTTCTAAGCACTTTGTAGCTAAGAAAAAGGGGATATTATTTAAATTTAATACATAAGAAATGTAAAGAACGAAGTGAAATGAAGGAACTAATGAAGTGCGTTGTAGAATTACTCGAAGAAGATATTGACATCTGATAACACCATATTCACGAAACGCGGCTTACACCCCTTGGTCTGCCAGAGACATGGAAGAAGTCATTTCAGGCAGACAACCCTGCACCACCTAAATGCATGGTAGCCAGTCGCTCTGCTCCTTTAAGGGGTTAGGATTCGTGAATACAAGAACGTTATAGGAAATATCCGCAAAATATTAAAGAAAGGGAGTTTTTTATGGAGCTTCAACAAATCAAACAAAAATTAAAAGAGACCAGAGACGAATTATTTGGAATTCTTACTGGGTTGAGCGGAGATCAATTAAACCAGAAAGACTTAAACAGTTGGAGTATTAGTCAGGTTTGTCAACACCTTTTTAAAACAGAGGAATTATATGTCGTAGCTATAAAGAAAGGGTTAAAGAGCAAAGAAGATTCATTTATAGAAAATAAATCAGTCGAATTTCTACTTGATAGAAGTCAAAAGCTAGAAGCTCCTGACATTGCTAAACCAACGGATGAATTTTTAGAATATGAAGAGATCATTGAGAAACTAAACAATTCAAGACAGAAGTTACTTGAACTATTAAATACAGTAGAAGACGAGTCAGTGCTGAGTAAAAGACATTTTATGCACCCAGTCTTTAAAGAGATGTTATTAATTGAATGGGTTAAATCACTGTACTTACATGAACAAAGGCATATTAATCAAATAAATGAAATTATAGATAGACTTAAATAAATAAGCTGCATATTCGAAAAAAAGGTGGGTACAACCTATACCATTTTATTCATGCATCAGGCATATGGGAGTTTGACGTCGTGAATACATTAACGTTAGCTGAAATACAAAAACATAAAAGAAAGGAATTACCTTTAATGTTATATACATTAGGACAAAAAATCGGAGAAGGTGGATGCTCTGAGGTTTTCGAAGTAGGGGATAATAGAATCATAAAACTAGCCAAAGAGAATACAAGTTTCGAAGCTTTAAGAAGAGAGTATTTGAATAATTGCATCGCTTGGGAATGTGGACTCCCTATTCCTCAGCCTTTTGAGTTAACGAAAATGAGTGGAAGACCGGGGATTGTATTCGAACATATTGCAGGTAAAACTATGATGGAGCGTTTTTTTAATCAGGTTATCGTTAGCCATAACAACGAAGTTAAACAAGCGGACGTCCAGCTTACAGCTCAACTACTATTTCGCGTTCACCAAGCATTAGCTGAAGGTAAGGAATTGCCTTGCCAGAAAAGCATAATAAAATCAAACATTCTGAGTGTTAATTACCTGAGTGCCAGTGAAAAAGAGAGCGCAATTTCCTTATTAGAATCGCTAGAAACGAAACAATGCCTATGTCATGGTGATCCAAATCCACGCAACGTAATCGTTAAGGATGACGGAGAAGCAATCTTGTTAGACTGGATGAATGCAACCATAGGAAATCCTGAAGCAGATATTGCTGAGTATATTGTAATGATTCGATATGCCGTATTGCCGTCCTCCTTTCCCGAGGAAACTAGAGATATGTTTGATTCGATTCGTGAGGATCTAATTGACATATTTATAGACGAATACTATAGACTCTCTGGGATTTCTTATGATGATGTAGTGCCTTGGATAATACCGATTTTAGCAAGGAAATTGTCTGCCGATGCCATATCTGATGTTGAGAAGAAGAAGCTAGTTGCAGAGATAAGAAGAGACTTAGGGAAACAGAAAAATCGAGTGTAGGCAATTCTTTCACGCTGGGGGCCATCCGGCCCTCGGTCCGGTAGAGGGTTTTCGAAGAGGAATGGCCATACAATGCTGCGCAAGCGTACCAATCCTAACGAGTGGGGCGTCATTGCAATGTGTTGGGCTATGAATTGGCAGACTGCCCCGTCTTATTCAAGTAATCCCTTACTTATTTTCGTAATGAGATACCTGCTTATTTCTACCCATAGCCAGCTGTAGAAAAGCGAGAACACATAAACGATAGAGATCGTACTTAGGCTAACTGTAGATGAAACTGCAGGGCCCAGAACAGGAAATCGAAAAACGTATAGCAACAAAAGGATTCCCGCCCACAAAGAAAACGATCCGGCAATCACGGCTGGCAAACGTAATTTCAAATATAACAGCGAACCGCCAATCCCAAGCCCCAATAAACCTGTCGTGAAAGGAAAAACGATCAGTTCGCTTGGTTGGATAAAAAAGAGAAGCAGCATCGCGAGCAAAAAGCCGGTCAGACCGGAACCGACGGAAAGGATCGTACATAACACGATGGGGGCTGTGGCGAGGGGACTAATCAAGTAGCCTATCCCTGGCAATAAGCCTCCCATGGATTGAAAAATAGCGGATAACGAGGCAAGAAAAGCGACCGTAATCATTTTTCTTGTGGCAAATCGTGCCGCTCCAAAACGGGTGTGAATCTCTGAAACTTCTGCACTTACAGGCTTTAGCCAGTAATTTTTCATGGAATTCATCGTTCAAAAACTTCTCCTTTCAACAGCATATGGATCAGAAGCAGAGCCAGCGCAGAAAGGATCGTCATCCAATCGCGCCAACTAAACCATAAACGGCGTGCCCGGATTTTATTTCCCGGTAAGTAACAACGAGCGTCCATCGCGAGAGCCAGTTGGTTCGCACGGCGAAGCACGGCAACGAACAGAGCAACGAGAAGCTGAAGAAGAGATTGTGTTGTGGTTCGAAGACCTTCGCCTTTATAACACGCGTGTTTCACTTTTTGCGATTTCAACATGGAGTCGGTTTCATCGATAAAGAGCGGAATAAACCGGAAGGCCACCGAGATCATAAATACGAAATTCTGAACCGGAAATCGAACGAGAGTAAGCGGGCGTAGGATGGCCTCTAGACCGTCTGCCAGCTTGGTCGGAGGGGTTGTTGCATTGAGCGCTATAGCCGTTGTGATAAAAAAAATGAGCTTGCAAGGCAGGAGAATTGCATGTTTAAGATCGCCTAACAGCATGTGGAAACAAAACAGCGTGAGCAGAAGGGGAAGCAAACCCAGCAGACCGTTACATAAATAAGCTAGCGGCAACCGGGCGGCGAGAATCAACAACAATCCAACGATTGCATAGAAAACCACGCTGACCAGATCATTTGAGATGGTAACCAAAGATAAATAGGTCGCTGTAAAGATAAGTTTTGAACGAGGATCCAAGTCTTGCAAAAAAGAGCGCGTATTCATAGACGGCCCGAAAGACAGCAGCTTCAACCATTGCACGTCACAGTTCCTCCCTAGAGAGCGTTGTGATGAATGATATCAATTGCTCCTCTTTATATACACTTTCGAGCAGTTTGTTGGCGGACCGTTCTTCGAGTGAATCTATAAAACGGAGGAGAGGCGTTTTCACAAAACCGATTCGCTCCAACCGCTGCCAGTGATCCCGAATGTTACAAGGGTGGAAATCCGCGTATAATTGACCATGGTCCAACACGAGAATCCGATCAGCGTATTCGAGGGCCTCTTCAAGCCGATGAGTCATGTAGAGAACCGTCATTTTTCTCTCATTATGAACTTGCTTTATATACGATAACACTCTGCTGCGTTCCCAGTTATCCAGGCCCGCTGTCGGTTCGTCCAGAATGAGAATTTTCGGCTCCGAAACGAGTACTCCTGCCAGTGCGATCCGCCGCAATTCACCTCCGCTGATTTGAAAAGGCGACCGGTCTTTGAACTGCGAAAAGCACAGCCCTACGGCTTCCATCGTTTGTTTCACTTGCTCGGCAACCCATTCCCGCCTCGTGCTTAGTCGATGTAGTCTGGCTCCGATATGGTTGAAAACCGTATCCTCTATGACTTGGTGCTCGGGGAATTGGAACAAGAATCCGATTGTTTTCCAAAGGCGGAGACGGCCGGACTTTTTATGGACTCGGTAAGGTCCGATCCGTACTACCCCTGATTGAGGGAGGATCAGGCCTCCCATCAACTGTCCCAATGTGGTTTTTCCACTCCCGGTCGGCCCCATAATCGCCACGAACTGCCCTGCAGGAACATGCAGCGAGATCCGATCAATGGCTTTTGTATTAAAAGGGGTTCTGGCGGCAAGCATGCACTTGACGTTCTCTAAAACAATATCCATCACTCATCCCCGAATTCAAATTCATTCGTAGCAGGTACATTCAGCCCTTTTTGCTTGGCAAGATCACGCATTCGAACAGAAAACGGAGGGAGAAGGCCGGAGTCCGTAAAAACGCACGAATTTGCCGCCGCTTCTTGGGGCGTTCCATCGAACCGGATCTTGCCTTTCTGCATCACAATAAGACGATCGGCAGTGAAAATCTCTTCGACCTCATGGGTCACCTGGATAAGCGTGTATCCGTTACGATGCAGTTCGGACATAATCTCATGAATATGCCGGGCGCTTTGGGTATCGAGCATGGAAGTGGACTCGTCAACAATGATCACTTTGGGCTCCATGGCCAGAACTCCGGCAATCGCCAACTTTTGTTTTTCCCCGCCGGATAGAAAATATGGAGGACGATCTTTCAGTTCATAGAGTCCAAGCAATTGCAAGACGGATCGGCAACGGGATTCTGCTTCTTCCGGGGAAACGCCGATATTATACAAGCCAAAAGCCGTATCCTCCTGAACGGTCATGCCGACAATTTGATTCTCCGCGTTGGGGAATACCATACCTACATTTTGGCGAATATCCCATAAGTTCCCGTAGTTGCATGTTTTCTTTCCGTAAACGGCGACTTCTCCCAATGTAGGTTGGAGCAGGCCGTTAATCAATCGAACTAACGTTGATTTTCCGGAACCGTTACCACCCACGATCGTAAGCCATTCTCCTTCATCAAGGGTTAGATTGATTTCCCGAAGTGTCCAATCCTGGTGCGAATCGTACCGGAACCATACGTTATTGAACGAAATAACGTTTTCCATCATTCTGGCCGGATTTGGTTCGTTATGAATCATGGAATAATTTCAAAAACGGTACCTTGGTTAGCATCAGCCACTTTCATCGAGCCATAAACCCCTAAATAGAGTCTGGTTTGATTCAGATTCGTTCCCAGACTAACATAATACGCGGATTGAGACCCAAACGGATCATCGGTTTCAATAACATGAAAATCATTTAGCTTACCATCCGTTCTTACCTTGGTGTAAGCTAAGACCCCTCTAACGGGAAGTTGAGATTCAGGCCCTCGAGCCAGGTCGGTAAACACAACGTTTCCTGATAGAGAGGGGATTTCACATCCCATATAGGGCTGTACTCCTGTAAGTGCAGTTGCTCTAAATTTATCGGTTCGGGAATCTTCATGAAAATAACTTGTCAGAGGCTGAAGACGCCGTACGGAAGTTCTTACGGCTTCCTCGTAATAAGCAATGGTTTTCTCGTTCAAAGCCGGATTTGCAGAGCAGCCGGTTATGATCGAGGTCGGAAAAGCACCTTCCCACCCGCGCCAGCCCAAGTTAATAAATCCTTCATGATCAGGTTCCGTTTTCATTAAAGAAGCTTGTATAAGCTGAGTAACCGGTATCGGTTTATAATGAACGAACGAAAAAATCGACTCTACGAGATCCTGTCCGACATTTCCTACGTATTTGATATACTGATTGTAAAACCTTTGAAATGAAATGCCGGGTATATTGCGAACGCCTTTGGCGATTACCGTAAGCGTTTCCTGAATGGGTACGGGCAGTTCATTAAAACGCGTAACGACGGGCGGATTATCGATATACGTATTCTTAACGACATCAATTTCGATGATTTTACCTGCGATTTCCATATCGTCTTGGCTTAAATTGAACGGATCATAGCCTGATCCGCCATCACCGGTTGTCAAAACAAGCTTTCCTGTTTCAGGGGAAAAGTTTAGGCTATTGACACCGTTATGATTTAAAAATGGCCTTCTGATATTAAGTAACGTCCGCCTTTTGTGAGGTTGGCCATTCGATTGCAGAATCCATTCTTCGACTGTATCGATATGATCGTATTGATGTTCTCTATTTGCCCACTTTAGGTTTAAGGTGCTAGCATCGCACGGGTTAGGCTTAAAAGATTCAGGAGGAGCACCTGGAAGGGCCCCTGGACCTTGGGTTCCAGCTACTGAATAATGGAGATAAAACAGACGATTAACATAAAATTGGGGATGAAATGCTAGCCCCAGCAGTCCCCGTTCATCATATCCGCCGCTAGAACCACCTAGTTTCAGGATTCGCGGGCGAATATCTAAGAAAGTCTCTATAACTCCGTTTCCTATGTAAAAGATCTCTCCTACCTGAGTCGCAATAAATAATCTTTCGATGGAGTCGCCCGGAAGAATCGTTGTTTTCAACACCGTGGGTAAATTTAGCTTGCTAACAATGGGCCGTAAACTAACTTTAACTTTCGTCAATTCACTTAACCCTCCTTTTATGGCTTTCTTGTATAAGTTTATGATTAGAACCGGTTATTATTCCAGAGGAGCGGTTAGTAGAATCCATATAATTGTGCACTATGGTCCATGGAAAAAAAGACGAGCAATGATAAAAATCCTCGGAGAAATATGAGCGCAAAACTATTAGCAGCACATCCTTTCTTTTAATGAGAGATGTGCTGCCAATGTAGAATAATGTAGTATATATTCCTATTCACTTAATCCAACACATTTCGTAATACTCTCTCTATATTTACCGGGAGTTATGCCTTCGACCTTCTTAAAAACCCGAATGAAAACCGTATCGCTTGTATAACCGACCATCTTGGCAATCTGTGCGTTGGTCAGTCCAGGATCCGACATCAGTTTCTTAGCGTGATCCATGCGCACGACAGTCAGGTAGTCGTTGAAGTTCTGTCCACTCACTCTTTTAAAAAATTGTGAAATATATTGCGGCGTGATCTGCAAATGCTCAGACACTAAATTCAAGCTCATATTGGGATCGGCGTAATTCGCTTGAATGCAGGTTTGAATTTGCAGCAGGAGCTGTTCATTGTGATCGCTTCGTTCCAGTTTGAACGATTCGGCGGCCGATACATACAGGTCTTTCGCTTTTTCAAACATTTCGTCGGTTGTTTTACAGGAAAGCAGGAAGCGCACAGGATGGATGTCACCTTCTGTAAGCTTCCGGTAAGCCAGCGTATCCGAATCTGATGCCATGATACGCAGCAGGGTACCGGCAAGACTGAATAATAGGCATCTCCCAAGCTCCGGAGTGATGGATTCGTCCCGAAAATTTCGATCGAACAGCTGTGTAAGCAGTTGGACCACTTGCTCTGTATCGCCGCTTCGAATACAGTTGATTAACTGCAGCTCGGTTTCGACAGGGTAATAATACTGCAGCTTTTTCTGGCGAATATCATGATAGTAAAAGGTCGACAGCTGCCCATTGACCATCCTGTACTCCAAGGCGGCAGCCGCTTCCAAATAGGCTTCTCCAATCTGATGCTGGCCCTTATGAACGCCGCTTATGGCTATGCTGATCTCCAGCTTGAACCTAGTCTCCAGCATGCGATGCAATCCGGATACGATGTCCTTCACCCGGCAAGTCGGATGATCCATCTGATCCGGCAATAGATTAACGAGCAGGGCCAGCCGGTCTTTCTCCAAGTCGATCGTATGTATCGTATGCCCTTCATAGACTGTATCTTCAGCCAAATTGGAGATGATAAATCGCACCAATGCCCATTGTTTTTCACTTTGGTTCGGTGCGAACCGGGTCATGTCGTCCACTTGAACGAGAATGACGATAAAATGAGGAAACGGAAAATGGATGCCCATAAATTCCAGCGATTGTTTCATTTGCTCTGGAGGCTCAAAGTAGCCTTGAAGCACTCGATGTAAATAGTTAGAACGCAGAATGGGCAGTTGTTGAGTCAGTTTGTTTTTAATATGCCTTTCCTCGTCCCAGGAAATTTTCATCATTTCCAGGATGTAATCAAATTCATTCACAGCAGGTTTACGTGGATGAGACTTTCCGGCCTGAATCGCCTCTATCATTCTTTTGATTGGAAAATAGTTTCGATACGCGATTCCATATGCAGCCGCGCTCCCCGCAAGGATACATAGCAAGAGAAGCCACAGCGCAAGATGCTCCATTTGTTTCACTTTCTGCAAATATACATTCAAAGGCATCACAGCAATATAGTACCATCCGACTTGTCCCGAGGTTGTGAATGATACCGTTACATCTTGACCGTTCAGATTGTAATTGCGTAAACCGGAGTTCGACTTCAGTTCATTCAATATCGAGTTTGATAACGGACTTGCACCTGGGGTACTGCTGATGAGTTCATGATTTTGGTTCACGATATAAACGGAACTCCCGTTTGCGGACTCGATTTGTCGTGTCATTTCGTGAATCTTGGTTTCATCAATCAGAACCGTAAGATTCCCTTTCATATTGGATGTTTCTTCGACCGGCAACGATTGCATAAAGGTAATCACTTGCATGGGGTCATCCTTCAGGTAGCCGTTTCGTTGTAAGGTGGAGGACGGCAGGTATGTTTGACTATGATAGCTAGTCATCTGCTTACGCCATTCTTCATAGGTCAGATGTTCAAAGCGATAATATTTATCATAAAAGTTGTGAGAATCGGTTACGAGATTCGGTTTGATCACAGAATCGCTTCGGTCCAAAAAAATATAGAAATCGTACACAAAATCCTTGGTCATTCTCGAGTGCATTTTTAAATAATCCCTTGTAAACTGGACCAAATGATACCGTTCTGACAAGTCTTTGTTTTCCGTATCCAATAAATAACGGAGCTTCGGATTGAGTATAATTTGATGGGATAATTGTTCAATTTCTTTAAAATGGCTGTCTATATTGAGACGCATCTGCTCCAGCATGCCGAGATTGGACCGTTCCGCATTGGATTTCATGATATGTTCAATATTGGTATAGAACACAAACCAAATCAGAATGGGAACCAGGAGCAGAAGACAATTGGATACGAGCATCCTGATGAATAGGCTCCTTCTTTTGCTTCCGGCATTCTTTCTTCGAATGATTGAAAACATGGCGATCCTCCTAGTATAGAAAAGCTTGCTCAATCCCTATAATTCGGGAAGAGCAAGCTTGCTCCCTTCGTTGGATGACCGATTCGTGTGGTGATCATTCTTTTAACGCACCAATCAGGACACCGTGCACAAAATACTTTTGCAGAAACGGGTACAGGCATAATATTGGAAGCGTAGATATGATAATCGTCGCATATTTGATCGTGATCCCGATGTCCAACCGATCTGTGGCTGCTGCATCGGTCGTCATACTGTCCGTACTGTTCGAGATCAGAATTTCACGGAGCACAAGCTGTAGAGGAAATAACTCCCGATCACGCAAATAAATCAATGCGCTAAAGTATGAATTCCAATGCCCCACTGCATACCACAAAACCATGACGGCAATAACGGGCATCGAAAGAGGAACAATGATCCTGCTCATAATGATCCAATCATTGGCCCCGTCGATCCGCGCGGATTCCTCCAAACTAACGGGTACCGCTTGAAAGGCGGTTCGCATAATGATCAAGTTAAATGAACTGATAGCCCCTGGCAAGAGAAGAGCCCAAGGCGTATCCAGCATGCCGAGACTGTTCACCAGCAGAAACGTTGGAATGAGCCCCCCATTGAACACCATCGTGATCACGATGATGAACATGATGAAATTGTTGAAATAGACGTTGCGGCGAGAAAGGGCATAGGCACCGAGCGTTGTCATGAATAGGTTGATGATTGTGCCGCCAGCCACATAGAAGAGGGTGTTCCGGTAACCGGTCAGAATCATGGGATTATCCATGACGGCTTTATACGCATCCAGATTAAACCCGGTAGGGAAAAACAGCATGCCGCGAAATTGGGCGATTTCTGCAGGATCGCTTAAAGATGCGAATAAAACGTAAAGGAACGGATAAAGCGTGACGAAGCAAAGCAAGAGCATGAAGCATGTATTGACGACGGAAAATATCGATTCACCCAGGCTGCGTTTGTGAAACATCCCGTTCCTCCCTTACCACAATTTATGTTCGCTCACTCTTTTGCTAATGGAATTGGCGAGTACGATCAGAATGAAGCTGATGACCGAATTGAATAACCCAACGGCAGCGGTGTAACCGAAATCGGCTCCCAGGATACCTTTCCTGAATACATAGGTGGAGATGACATCGGCCGTCTCATAGGTCATCGGATTGTACATCAAAATAATTTTCTCGCTCCCGACGGAAAGCATGGATCCCATGTTGAGTATAAACAATATTACAATGGTCGGCATGATCCCGGGCAGGGTAATATGCAAGGTCTGTTTCCATCGTCCCGCTCCGTCAATCCGGGCCGCATCATAGAGTGTTGGATCGATGTTGGCTATGGCGGCGAGATAGATAATAGAGCCCCATCCGATTCCCTGCCAGACGCCGGAGGATACGTACATGAACCGAAACCACCCCGGCTCCTGAATGAAGGCAATCGGTTCAAGTCCGATCATGCCAAGAAGTTGATTCACCAGACCGTCGCGGGCAAAGAAATCGATCATCATCCCGACCACAACGACGATGGAGATAAAGTGCGGGAGATAGCTTATCGTCTGTACGATCCGTTTAAAAAAACTCCTGCGAATCTCATTAAGCAATAAGGCAAGTATGATCGAAGCGGGGAACGCAAACAGCAATTCATAGATATTGATCAGCAAGGTGTTCCGAATCAGTCTCCAAAAGTAGTAGTTTCCAAAAAAACTTTCAAAATGATCGAAACCCATCCATGGACTTCCCCAAATTCCGTCTGCAAGTCCGTAATCTTTAAAAGCGATTTGCAGACCATACATGGGTCCGTAATGAAAAACGATGTAGTAGGCAACGACGGGCAGCAGGATAAGATAAATGTAGCGGTTCCGAATAATGTCCTTTTTTATCATGCTCCATTTCTTCTCTGCCCGGTTTCCCGTTGCCGTCTTCACAATGTTTCTCTGTACATTAGGCATGGTTTACTCCTTCTTTGAATACCGGAGAACGGCAAGCCGCAAGCTTTCCGTCTTCAGTGTAGTAGGCATTTTATCGGTTGTTGTAGCGTTCCAATCCGGATTGCTGCATTTGAATTGCCTCGTCGATACCCATGCTTTTCATGGTAGCGACATACTCATCGAACTTATCCAGCGATTCTGCGCCCATAATGAATTTTACGATCATTTCATTTTTATACGTATCGATATCGTTCATGATCGAGGCATATCGGCTATTGTTTTCCCTGGCGATGGTGATCGGAGGCATTCTTTTTTCATTCGAAGGTTCTGCCCAGACTGTCAAAGCCTCTTGCTGCTCCGGTCTGGCCGCATATTGCTCTATATAGCGTACATCCTGCAAGAAAGGACCCGCATCAGCGGACAAGACATGCATTTTAAGGGATTGGGCAAGCGGCAATCCTTCCGGATTGTTCAGGACGGAATCCATATACTTCGGATAACCGTCATCCATCGTATAGGATGTGCCTTCTTTACCGAAGTTCATGATCATTCGTCCTTCTTCACTATAGAAATAATCGAAGAATTTTACGGTTTCAGCGATGTGCTTGTTGCTTTCAGTTATAGCAGTGAATATGCCGACGATCTGATTGTCCATTTGACCGAATATCGGTTTACCGCCGGATTGTAATGTCGGATAGGGTGTGGCAACAAGCTTGAATTGCGGTTCCTTAGACTCCATTAAATCCATAAA
Organism: Paenibacillus sp. Y412MC10; assembly: GCF_000024685.1. Classification (NCBI taxonomy): domain Bacteria; kingdom Bacillati; phylum Bacillota; class Bacilli; order Caryophanales; family Paenibacillaceae; genus Paenibacillus; species Paenibacillus sp. Y412MC10. The sequence goes on along the minus strand of NC_013406.1, from coordinate 5,112,938 downwards.
CCTGCCCATGCCTCCGCCTACAGCCATAACAGCCGCACCGACCTGATTGCCGGTTATTTTGGCATCGTACATTTTGCTGTCATTGGCTGCAAAGTCTTTGTCCAGCAAGCCCTCATTGTACCAACGGTTCATAGTTGTAAGGTATTGCTTATATTCAGGTTGAACAGGGCCATATTTGACCGTATTTCCTTCGTGATAGAAACCGTTCGGGATCCCAAAAGCGCCAGTAAAAGCAAGTTCGCCTGCTCCCATCATGATCGGAATTTCATCCGCCTTTCCGTTACCGTTGGGATCTTGTTCCTTAAACGCTTTCAAAACGGTGTACCATTCATCGATGGTTCTAGGAATAGGCAAATCCAACTTGTCCAACCAATCTTTACGTACAACCGGGCCGGAGTGGGTTTGCAGTTTTCTCACGGGGCGGATGAACGGAAAACCGATAATATCGCCATCGTCCGTCGACGCCTGTCTTCTCCATTCCGGGTTTTCGTCCAGCAGCTTTTTGAAGTTAGGCGCATGGTCCAAATAGTCATTTAATGGAATGATTTTACCATCCTTAATCGCTTTTTGTGCGCCTCCCGGATAATTATTCCACGAATACTCAACGACATCGGGCAGCGATTTCGAGGCCATCATCAAGTTGAATTGTTCACCGCCTTGGCCTTGGGCCGGGTGTTGGTAATCGATTTTGACACCGGTTTTATTTTCGATTTCTTTAATAGCGGTAATCTCTCCATAGCTTTTCATAATGGCGGCTGCGTCGTGATGCATCTCTTTCCAATACGATAAGTTGCTCAAAGGTTGGGTTGACTCTGTGGATTCCGTATTCCCCTTTGGCATTTCATCACTGCTGCAGCCGACAATCGCTGTGGCAGCCAGTCCCAGAGATGTTATAACAGGTATAAGCTTATTGATGATGTTCCTGCTCATCTGCATAAACCGTAGTTCCTCCTCCATATTTGATGTGCTTTTGACATATTCAGCATAAAGGATGGTTGTTTTTTCCGGAATCATATAAAATCAGGAAAGGGTTGCCATTATTAAGATCAAGCACTGGCGAATATAAAACTGAATCGACCATATTAAAGATTGTCCCTTCTACAGTGGGGAGAGATTGCAAATCTTTGGGGCTAAGCAGCGAGCCGCAAACCCCAGCCAATCTTCGCATAGTTCCAACAAGTTTAAGCCGGAGACGTACATGATGAACAGCTATGCCATAAACAAAAACACGGGTGAAAGAAGGTGCACGCTAGATGGTGCTCCCCGTGGTCTTGTGTGGATGCTCAGACGGTTTGCTATGTTCGGGAGGAGGAGAAGTAGATGACATTTGTTTATTTAATGAACAATCAAAAACCGTTAAATCAAGAAATAATTAAGGGTCACGTGGAGTATTTAAGAGGCTTAGAATCGCAAGGCAAACTTATGCTTTGTGGCCCTTTTGCGGATTATCCTGGAGGAATCGTCATCATTCAAGCAGAGGATTTAATGGAAGCAACAAATATTGCCAATGCTGACCCGTTTATTGCATCGGGGTGCAAATCATATGAAATCCGAACGCTAATGCTGGCTAATGAAGAAAATAATTATTTACTTTAAGATATGATACATCTTGCAATTCAACTGTTAGGAAATTCCCGAAAAACAGAAAGGACAAAAAATGATCTATACAAGAAAAACTTATATAGTTGAACCATCTTTCATCGAGAGGAATTTGTGAAAAGCACAGTACCTAGAGAAAAAACAATTTTAGATTAGTTAAAATAAGAGTAAAGCGAGGTGCTGAAGTGTATTTCCTCCAAATGTCGGGTTTTCCGGGCTCGGGAAAATCAACGCTTGCTAGACGAATTGCCAATATAACTGGGGCAGTCATTGTTGACCATGATATATCTAAAACGGCAATATTAAAGTCAGCAGAAGGACTTGATATTGAAATGAAACATCTTGGCAAAATTTCATACACGGTTGATTGGGATTTGGTCGAGTTTTATTTATCGCAAGGTCATGATGTTATATTTGATGCTCCTTGTTTATATTCGGAGATGCTTGATCATGGATTGCGATTAGCAAAGAAATATCACGCCAAATACAAATATATAGAATGTTACCTTAACGATTACAAGGAAATTAGTAACAGACTTCAAAATCGAAAACGAATGATAAGCCAAATATCGGAGACGACTGAAGAATCATTTATATCTGGTTTAAATGAAAGTAAACGACCATTAGATATAAAGTGTCTGACTATTGATTCTTCGCAATCCATTGAAAGTTACTTAAACAGTGTCTTGGATTATCTAAAGGGAAAATAATACTAACAACAAAAAGAAAAGAGCACTCCGCAAGATCGAAGATCTCTTGGAATGCCCCTTAGAATGTACCCTCTGTAAACCTCAGTTTATATTTTGCATTTTCGCAGGCGATGGAGCCGCACCGGCTGACTTCCGCTTGGCCAGATCCATCTTACGCTGCAGCATGCCGAGCACGATATCCGCAACGATTGCCAGCACCGCGGCAGGAATGGCGCCTGCAAAAATCCGCAGGGAGTTGTTGCTGTTTAGTCCAGCGTAAATTTCTCGTCCCAGCCCGCCTCCTCCCACGAGGGGAGCGATCGTTACCACGCCAATAGCAATAACGGCCGCGATACGCAGGCCCGACATGATGTACGTCAGCGCCAGCGGAAAACGTACTTTCACGAGCATTTGGAAGGGGCTCATCCCGATACCTTTTCCCGATTCCAGATAGCTGGGATCCACCTGTTTTAACCCCACGTACGTATTCCGCGCGATTGGATTCAGGGAATACAGGAAGAGTCCCACCATGACCGTTGTCGTTCCGAGTCCCATCCATAACATGAGAACCACGAGCATGGCTAAGCTTGGTACCACCTGCAGGATGTTGGTGATAAACAAAATGACCTTGGCCGCCCATTTACTCTTAGAGCAGAGAATGCCAAGCGGCACGCCGACGATGAATGCCAGCCCCAGCCCGATAACCACCATCGTAATATGCTGGATGAAATACTCCCAGAGCAATTCTTGATTTCGTGATATATACGACAAAAAGTCGGCAAATGTTAAATGTTCACTTTCCATGCTTACCCTCCTTTTAGCTTTTCAAGAAGCCCTGCTCTTTCAAGTACGCGATCGCGACCTCACGCTCGCTTTTCTTCTCAATGTCCACCTGATAATTAAGCGATATCATCGTATCTGCATCCAGATGACCGATTAAAGGCGCTATCGTATCCTCAATTTCAGGATGCTTCTTCAAAAGGTCCGAACGCAATACCGGACTTGCATCATAGGGAGGGAAGAATTGCTGGTCATCCTGAAGCGTCTGCAATTGGTAGGCTTTCAGCCGGGAATCCGTTGAATAGGCCAACACGATTTCCACCTGCTCATTGGCTACCGCGCTGTAGACCAGGCTGATTTCCATGGGGAAGACCTGACCGAATTTGATGTCATATGCTTTGGAGAATGCCGGATATCCATCCGTGCTTCTCTCCAGCCACGTTGTATCTACCCCAAGCTTCATGGAGGCCATGTCTTTTTTGACATCGGAAATTTTGGTGTACCCGTTGGCTTCGGCAAGATCCTTTCTTACCGTGAACGCGTAGGTGTTCTCAAAACCCAGCGGATTCATCCAGGTGAACCCGAAGTGTTCCTGGAATCCCTCCTGTGCCTCCTTCAAGACTTTATCGCGGTCTTTGGTGCCGCTGATCGGGAAATGGTTGTTGAAAATCTCACCGGTATATAGCGTCGCCATCTGAACGTCGTTTCGCTTCATCGCATTGATGACCAATGAACTTGATGCCAGATCCGGGATAACATCCACCTTCAGATCGGTTTGGTCTTCAATCAGCGCTTTATACATTTCGGCAATAATCTTGGTTTCGGTATAGGTTTGCGTCCCGATGGTAAGGTCGCTTTGAATTCCGCATGCGGAGGTAATTGCGGCAAGAGCCATCAAGCAGACTAACATCGGTATCCTTTTCAGCTTGTTCAGTTTTATCACGCCTTCCTTGTTCCGTCCGGCTCGCTGTTCACGGTTGAAGTTACTCATATCGCAGCGTCCCGGGTTTGATTCTGATGGTAGTGCTTGCTTAGCCAGCCCTCCAGCAGACCAAGCAGTCCGTCAGCTACAAGCGCCAACAGAATTGCACCGATGCCACCGATGAATATCATCTCGGGTTTATTGACCCCAAGTCCAGATACGATGAGCTGGCCTAAACCGCCAGCACCGATCAGGGAAGCCAGTGTTGCCCAACTGATGATATACACGGTCGTAATGCGGACACCAGACATGATGTAAGGAAGCGATAGCGGAAGCTGAATTTTCATAATCGTTTGGGCGGTGCTGTATCCCATCCCCCTGGCCGAATTGAGCACGCCTTTATCCACGGAGTGAAAACCGTCAAAGGTATTCCGCAGAATAGGCATTAGGGAATACAGAAACAATGCGAGTATGGCCGGCTTCATGCCGATCCCGAGCAGCGGAATCAGAATTGCCAGGAGCGCCAGGCTCGGTACCGTCTGAAACAGATTCGCAACGAAAAAGACGATGCTGTTCAACCAGCCGACCCGGTTGTAGACCAGCAGGATTCCGATCGGTACGGCAATCACAGTCCCGAGCAGCACGGCAGAGAACGAGAGGACCAGATGCTCTTGCAAAGCCTTCAGAATATCCGGATAACGATCCGTGATGAAGCTCCAAAATGCATTCATATCACTCACCCTCTCCGTTCAGCACCGGAGGAACCATCGTTGGATAGACTTCGGCCAGATGTTTAACCACACTGCCTCTTGTGATTAATCCGAGAAACCGGTTATTGCTGTCTACGACAGGGAGGTTGCTGAGCTGGTGGCTGTCCATAATCTCGATGGCCTGCGGAAGCGTGCTTCCCGAAGCCACGGAAAAACGGACCGGATGCATCACATCCGCGACGGTTTTGCCTTCTTCGCCGTATTGGTCGAGTACCCGGTAGATCGAAACCGCGCCTTGAAGCTGACGGTTACGGTCCACGATCAGCAGTGAATCGACCCGCTTCATTTCCATCATCTTGATGGCTTCAGCCAATCCCCGGCTCGGGAATGCCGTGACCGGATTCGTAATCATCACTTCATCCACAAGCGGAATTTCATAGGCGCTTTCATTCTCATTTTGCAGACGTTTCGAACCAATAAAGTCACGCACAAAATCATTTGCGGGATGCCGTAATATGCTGTCCGGTCTACCCGTTTGAACCACTTCGCCATCTTTCATCAGAACGATGGTATCCGCGATCTTAATAGCTTCATCCATATCATGCGTCACAAAAATAATGGTCTTATTGAGCTCCTGCTGAAGCCGGATCAGCTCATCCTGAAGCTGCTCCCGGCTGATGGGATCCAGTGCGGAGAACGGCTCGTCCATCAGGATGATATCGGGTTCAGCTGCAAGCGCCCGCACGACGCCTACGCGCTGCTGTTGTCCGCCGCTTAGCTCGGATGGATAGCGTGTACCATAAATGGTGTGATCCAGTCCGACCATGTCCAACAATTCATTTACTTTTTGATCTGTTTTGTCTTTATCCCACTTCTTCAAACGCGGAACCACGCCCGCGTTCTTGGAGATATTCATATGCGGAAATAAACCAACGCTTTGAATGACATAGCCGATATTGCGCCGCAGTTCAACCGGATTCAATCTGGAGATATCCTGACCGTCAATCAGAACCTTGCCCGAGGATGGCGTATTGAGCGCGTTGATCAGCTTCATGGTTGTTGATTTGCCGCAGCCGCTAGGACCGATGAGGACGGTAATTTCCCCTTTTTTGAATTCGAGATTAATGTCCTTCAGCGCGTGAAAGCCATTATCATAAACCTTGTTCACATGCTCCAGTACTATCATTCAATCGCCCCTTTGCAAGCAGTATCCATATTATGCGGAGCATTTGGCATATCATCCATCGGGGACCCAAAAAAGAGTTGAGGAAAAGTATATTGCTGAGTAGGGAAGGCGGCAGCCTCGTTATGTAGAAACAGAAATGAAGCTAAGCAAGTTAGCTCTAAAAGAAATCAAAATGGAATAGGATTAAGCGCATCATCAAGGGGTGGAGAAAAACCAAGAGGAAACCCTGAGGGTACTAACAATTTAAGTCGGCAATCTTTGATAAGGCATAGACTTACATGCCCCAAATTCCACCTTTATATGCATATTAGCTTTCTAAGCGGTGTGCAATCCCTTATTACATCCATCCGAAGGAAGTATTCCAAGCCTTTTAGCCCCTATTCGTATATAAGGATCATTTGTGTCTTCGTCCATGAATCCTGATATACCTGTGAGAATCAAGCAGCTACGCCACTGCTTCTCTCAGCCCAAATGGATATATGCAAAATGCGTTTGCAGGCAACGAGTCCTTGTTGAGTAGGACCGTATAACTGCAACGGTGCAATAATATGTTTTATACATTTACCCACTTTGTCAAGGGATGAAACATGTACATCGAACGATTTTGAAGATTTGGTGCCTCGGGGCCAGAAGCGCCCTCGGAGGTAGGAGATATACTGCCAATGACTGGGAGTATTTACGAAGAGCGCGAATACACGTAATATGGAGGTACTGATGAAGTGCGGAGATAAGATGTTAGCTGAAAAATCATCTGAAGCCGGAGAGGATGGAGACCATGAAATTAGAGATTTTAAAGGTGCCTTCGTTTTGGAAAACGGAAATGAGACAAAAATATTATCAACTTCAAGAGGACAATAGTAAGTTGGTTGTTCTGTTTCCTGGAAAAAACTATCCCTGTGATAAGCCCATTCTACATTTTGCTGGAACTTCCGCGATTCAAAGCGGTTATGACTTAATGGTACTTGAATATGGCTATCAAGCCGCGAGAACGGATTTGGATATTCATGATCTGCAAAAAGTAATAGAAGAGTGCCACGAATCGGTTCAACGAGTCATTAGCAAGTATAAACAAGTTGTCTTTATTAGTAAGAGCATAGGAACAATCGTTGCTGGAGAAGTTCATGAAAAACTTGAAATTCCAATAAAGCATCTATTTTTGACGCCAATTAAGGACACCATTCACTATATCAACAGGTTTAAGGGACTTGTGGTTTATGGTTCAAAGGATGAAGTGTTTAATCATGAACATGCCAACCGAATTAAACTAGACAAGGCCACAGAGGTCATCGAAATTCCTAATGCCAACCATTCTTTAGAGACCAATCATGCTCCGGAAAGTGTTGAGATTCTAAGCAAACTGGTAGGGATATATACGAATTTTCTGAATTAGAGTAAGTTCTGTATGAAAAACAAGACGAATTTGTCTAACACCAAATTCACGAATCGAGACATTCGTCCCTCGTCCGGCAGTGAAGCTATTATATTAGTTCTCGTGTTCGTGATAACAACGTTTTGTGAGATAGCTGAGTACAATACATTTGAAACGCTACTGTAAAAATAAACTAATAAAATCCTATAAAACCGTTATAAAATGAGTTATACTGAGGTAAGAATGAGTAAGGAGCCGTGCGGGAACACGACTCCAGCGTACAATAACTGCATAAAGAGCAGTCGGCCACACTAGTTAGGTCGAGAAATAGACCGTTACCTTAGCCAGGGCGGTCTATTTCTTTTTCATGTAGGTGAGCAATGCCAAAATGAACATGCCGAACATGAACATTAAGGAGATGGCATCTTTGACCTCCATGGGCATCACCTCCCTTCGGGGAGATTAGCCGACCGCCCTTATAGCCGATTATTGTACTAGAAAATTATAACATATAAAACCAGAACACATATCATTGAAATACTAATAACTGGAATACATAAGTTTGTAGATACAGAAACGTTTAGAGAAATGACCCAAACCAAGTAAGGAGAACAACATGCCTCAATTCCCCCTATTAGAAACAGAAAGATTGGTATTAAGACAAATTAAACCAGAGGATTCTAGAGACATCTTTCATTATTTCTCTATGGACACCGTTACGAAATTTTATGATGTGGAGAGTTTTATGCATATTGAACAAGCAGATGAACTGATTCGTAGATGGAATCACAGGTTTGAAAACAATCAGGCCATTCGTTGGGGAATCACTTTACGGTCGGAAAGCAGAGTCATTGGAACATGCGGATATCATGGTTGGATGAAACATCACTATAAAGCTGAGATTGGATATGAGCTGGCACCAGAATATTGGCGGCAAGGTTACATGACGGAGGCGATTCAGAAGATCATGGAGTTCGGATTTAACCATCTTGAATTAAACCGGATTGAAGCATTCGTAGAGCCAGAGAATACGGCATCAAGAAAGTTGCTGGAGAAGATGGGATTAAATGAAGAAGGGACATTGAAGCAGCACTTTTATTGGAGGAATCAATTTGTTGATACGGTCATCTATGCATTACTTAAAAGAGATTATCAAGCAAGTTAAGTAGTGGTTTGATGCAGCAGCGATTTATGTTGTTTACACGATGTTGAAGTGAAGGAATCCCAATTTATATAAGGAGGCTGCGGGGAAATGAGCGTAATTAAGAAATTAAGAAATGACTATGTCATTTGGCGTGCCAACCGGGTTAAGTTACCTGAACGCACACCGGGCAACATCGTCAGAAAAAAAGCTGTTTTTTCCGGTAAGGTGCAGAAGGTAGGATTTCGCTTGGAAATATATTGCATCGCTCGAAGAATGAATTTAACGGGATGGGTGAGAAATTTACAGGATGGAAGTGTGGAAGCGGAATTTCAAGGGGAAGCGTCACAAATTGATTTTCTGGTCCGTTGCATGCGTTCATTGAAACGGGCGTCCGTAAAGAAGGTGACGGTGGCTGATCTGCCTATTAAAGAGGAAGAAGAAAGCTTTATGATCGCAGAATAAAATATATACAGCAAACCCCGGATTCATCATGGGGAATGATTTGTACATTGCGGAAGAGGATGGAATCTATGAGGTAATGCCCTAACCTCTTGTTCAAGGACCGTGCTGTTGGCATTGCCGGCAGGCGCTCTTTTTTTATTGAATGGAATTTGGCGCTGCGGGACCGTTTTATAGTAAGCTGATATCAGTATGAATTTATAACTTGGGAACTGTGAGGACATGAAGATGACAAAGAAGCTGTATTATGAATCCGCTTATACCCGGGAGTGGGAGACACGAATCACGCGGAAGCTGGAACGGGAGGACGGTACCTACCTGGTACTGGAAGAGACGGCCTTTTATCCGCATGGCGGAGGACAACCCTGTGATCTCGGGTGGATCGATAAAATCCCGGTTCTTGATGTCGTTCAGGAGGACGGAGAGATACTGCATAAAATCGAACGTTTACCGGAGAGGGAAGAGGTAACCTGCCGGCTGGATTGGGACAGAAGGTTCGACCATATGCAGCATCATAGCGGTCAGCACCTGCTGTCGGCCATGTGTCTGCAGGTATGCGAGGCGGAGACGCTCAGCTTCCACCTGGGTCAGGATTATGCTACCATCGATATCGCCCGATCGGATCTGCCTCAGCATCAGCTGATGATGCTGGAGCTGGAAGTCAACGACCAGATTTACCTTAATCGACAGGTAACGAATTATGTTGTGAGCCGGGAGCAGGCGGCCGCCCTGCCGCTGGTGAAGCAGCCGAAGGTAACCGACGATATTCGGATCGTTGAAATCGAAGGTATCGAATATAACGCATGCGGCGGCACCCATGTCTCGGCAACCGGTGAGATCGGAATGATCAAGCTGCTGAGAGCAGAGAAACAGAAGGGACATATGCGTCTGTATTTTAAGTGTGGATATCGGGCATTGAAAGAATTTAATGCCGGAATGGAGATTCTCGGAAGCCTGTCAGCCAGGTTCAATACGGCAAAGGAAGAGATTCTGGACCGGATTGCCAAATGGGATCAGGAGCAGAAGCAGCTCCAAGCTGAACTAAACGCAGTGAAGGCCGAGAATGACGCTTACCTGGCCGGGAAGCTGTTGGCTGAGCGCCAAGGCAGACTGGTCAAACATGTTTTTGCGGACAAGCCGATGAAGGATATGCAGAACTTGGCAGCCAAGCTTACCGAACAAGCCGAGGTTATTGTGCTTTTCGCTTCCAACTCGGACCATAAGGTGGTTCTCGCCCAAGGAGGGGAGAGCGGACCTGCTTGCGGTGCTTTTCTCAAACAGCATCTGGCCGATTATCGAGGAAAAGGCGGGGGCAGCGATAAGATTGCCCAAGCTGGTTTTAGCACCGTGGAGGATGCCATGGCATTTTACCGGTTTACGGCGCAATCATTAGGTCAGCCAGAAGAGGAATAAGCGATCCGATTAGCAGAAACCGTTCCTCTACGAATAGAAGGCAACCTCGGGGCTCGGCTTTCATTGATGAAGGCTGGGCCCCGGCCTGTTTCGAGTTCTCTTTATTTTAGTCAGTAAGCACAATATACTTAAGGACTTCTGTCTTTTGTCGAGTGCTTAGTGGATACCAATATCATGATCTGTATCTTATGTCGTCATCTTTTTTTGAGTCCGGGTTAAGAATACGATGCACGTGAGCAAAACAACGGCTAATGCGATCCACTGCGAAGTAGCGAGAGCACCGAACTGGCCTCGGATGATATCGCCTCTGAAAAATTCGATAATAAATCTCCCTAAACTATAAAGTATGAGATAAAGACCTGCTATTAGGCCGTTAGGTCTTTTTCTTCTAGCCATATAGATCAGCAAGAAAAAAATAGAAAAGCTGAATACGCTCTCTAATATTTGCGTAGGAATGAGTTTGACATCATTCGGGGCAAGCTCGGAATCGTGAAACGTAATTCCAAACCAACCCTCTGTTTCCTCACCATAACAGCAACCGGCGATAAGGCAGCCGATTCTTCCAAAGCCTTGCGCTAATGCAAGGGAGGGCACAAAAAGGTCAAGGTATTTTAGAAAGTTTATCTTTTTCTTCTTACAATAGGCATAACCGACCCCAATCCCCCCGATAATTCCACCGTACACCACGAATCCTTCCGAAAAATTCAGAACCATCGAAGGATCCTGGATGATATGGTTCATTTGAGTGATCCAAAACAAAAGCTTAGCGCCGACCAATCCGCCTAATAAGCTCCAAAAAGTCAGAGAGGAAACATGGGATAGTTCTACTTGTCTAGAAGCTGCTCTATAAGCAACAACCTTGTAAGCGATAAGGATTCCGATTGCAATCATCAATCCATAGCCGTAAATGGTCAGAGGTCCGATATGAATGAGTTCATTGTGCATATGTTCATCTCCTATTTGATAAAATTCTTCCGTCTAAACGCGATTGTGATTGAACTACATATTGTAGTGTAATCATTCAAAAAAAAGGGATTATGAATCCCCGCCCAACATTAGGAGCAGCAAAATGGAACAGGATCTCAGAAAAGGCTTCAGCAGGGCTAACGGAACATTGACCCCTCGATCAGGCTCAAGAACCTGCATGACCCGATACTCTAATGTCGTATTCGCAAAATGCACGGCTGTCTCATACCGCTGAAGCTTACCGAGTTTCGCTAATTGTAATAAGACGCTGCCTAAATACAGCTCCGTACCCATCTGCCGGATGGCGTAGCGGTCAGCAAACAGCTCTTGCCACGTCTGATAGTAACGAAGAATCGGTTTAACGATCGGCAAATATCCAAAGGCGTCTGCCAGCATGGTCGAAAAAAACATTTTTAATCCATCGTAATTGCGACAGTGATATCGTTCATGCAGTAAAATGGCCTTTATTTCCTTGTCAGTAAACATCGCTAAAACGGTAGTGGATACGACAATTTTCGGTCGCAGAAGACCCATCGTCAGAGCCACAAAGGCATCGTCCTGTACCACGATGATTTCCGTGCCCCAGTCGCGGTATTTGTAGTTGAGCCGCTTGGTTAATTTGTCGTGCCTGTTGGCACGGAAGTGCCTTAACCATTTGTGCGATAAAACCAACTGCCGGGTACTTCGCCAAATGATCTGACCAAGGGTATACGCAATGACAATGTCGATTAAGGCGTAATTCAGTACGGGGCCTTGAACCACTCCGTTTCGAATCTGGTATGTAATGAGCATTCCCATATGTACCATGACAACAGCTACGAATGCGATCATCAGCGCGTAGGCACATCTTAGCCGTATGGTAGGATTCATTGCTTTTTCCCGCGTTTGATATCGTTTAATTTACGCTCCAGCTTTGCGATCACCTCGGGATCGACATCATCCAGCGCATCGATCATGTGGTTCACGACCAAACTCCCATACTCTTGAATGAGTCCCTGCGACACTTCTTTCGTCTGTTCGGTGAGAAATTGCTCCCTTGACTGCAGCGGACTGAACTTGGCTGCCCGTGTCCTGCCGGTTCCCGTCATCGTTTTTGTCAGCAGGCCTTTATCCAGAAGACGATTCATGACGGTCATCACCGTATTGATGGAGATCGGGCTCTCTTGATTCAGGATCGACTGCACTTCCTTGATACTCAGTGCTTCCGAAGACCAGAGAATATCCATAATTCTTGACTCCAGTGGTCCAAAAAATCGATTCAGGCCCTCGCCCTCGATATTCATTTTCTTAATCTTCATTCCTATCTCACCTCATACTACACATCGTAGTATGGTTGTGAACAAAAGTCAACTTCCCTTCGTTCACCGCCTACCTGATTGATCATAGCTTTTCCCTATGTTCGTTCTGTAGTGTATCCTTCATTTGTCGGGCGCTGTACCGGTGACTGAAAACGTCCGTGACAAAAGGTTTTTTGCCGTGCAGTCGAGAATAGAAGAAATAGGAGAAGTTCAATGAGGATTAATTTAATGCAAAGGGCGATTACGAATGGAAGAATTTCCGATGATTGAAACCAATAGACTGTTCATGCGAGAATTAACACTTGATGATGCTGAATCCATATACAGGCACTTTTCTTACCCCGAAGTCACAAAATTTATGGATATCGAAGCATGTAAAGACATACATGAAGCAGTGGACATTATTATGTTTCATATCCATGATTCCGGCTGCAGGTACGGGCTGTTCGGAAAAGACAAGAATGAACTCACTGGAACATGTGGGTTTCATTGTTGGATAAAGGACGAAGAAGAAACAAGAGCTGAGATCGGTTTTGATCTATCCCCGGATTACTGGGGGAAAGGGTTCATGCAAGAGGCTTTGCATGAACTGATTCCGATTGGGTTTAATTTGATGAAACTTGATTGTATCGAAGCGACAACGGAAATTGAAAACATTCAATCACAAAGGTTATTAGAGAAGATGGGATTCACTAAAGAGCCTGATTTAAAGGATCGTTTGATGTATTTTACATTATATAAAAATCAAAAGTAGACGGATGATTCAGGAGGAGATAGAGTGACCGAAAGATTTCAGTTAAAAAACGTTGGAGTTGTGGATCCTTCAGATGAAAGCGGCATGTCTGGGTTTGGGTATCTTGCGTTGTTCCAATGTAATGTCGAATATCGTTTCAGCACGGAAGGCATGAGTGTGAAGGAAGCGGAAATTTACATACAAGACGTGCTGAATCAGCTGCCGGCTGAAACCATATATGAAATATGCAAGAAAGCATGCGAGTGGAAAGACCTCAAAATGTCCAGCGATACGGCTGATTATCCTCCAGGGTTAGGTGAGGTGTCTGGAGCGGATATTTTGGAGTTTATGTCCGTAGGGGAAGTTGACCTTTATCGAAATCCTTATGATCGAAACGATCATACTTTCGGAGCTATCCTGGGTGGAGGAGCAGAGTGGGATTCTGAAAATGGCCTGGAAATTGTGATACGGGGCAGTGAGGTTCTAGAGGTGCGTGAGTATTTAGGCTATGGCGCAGACGCCATTTGGGACGAAACCGACGAAAGTGAATAAGAAAGAGCGGTGCATCGGCAGCGATTTTTTAATCGTTTAGGATTCTGACATCCTATAACAAGGTGTCTGCACTGTGTAATGCTCGGAAAATGGGGGTGGTGTTTTGGTCAGGCAAGCGGTTTTTATAGATAGGGACGGAACTCTTGGAGGAACCGATCGGGTTGTTTTGCCCGGTGAATTTGAGCTTTATCCGAAGGTAAAGGATTCGCTTCAATCTCTCAGAGCCGCTGGCATGCTTATTTGTTCGTTTACGAATCAACCTGGAATTGCTCGTGGCGAAGCAACGATGGGAGAATTCGAGTCGGAATTGTCAGCCTTTGGTTTTGACAAGATCTATCTTTGTGCGCATGAGCATGGAGCGGGTTGTGAATGTAGAAAGCCATCCGCAGGGATGCTGTTGAAAGCCGCAGAAGACAATCATCTGGACTTAGCCAAGTGTTATGTCATAGGGGACAGGTGGACGGATATGGTGGCTGCCAAAGAAGCCGGCTGCAAGAAAGCGTTAGTGATGACGGGGGCCGGAGCCAAGGAACTGGAAAAATATAATAACCACGAGTACTTCGGCAAATGGAAAGATGCGTATCCTGATTTTATCGCGACAGACTTGAATGAAGCCGTGACCTGGATATTAGAAGGGGGAGTAAATAAATGAATCCAGCCAAGCATTTTGTGTCTGCCGCTGCCATCGTAATCAATGAAAAGGACGAGATTTTGCTCATTAAAGGACCGCAGCGAGGATGGGAGATGCCTGGGGGCGTCGTGGAGATCGGAGAATCTCCCGAACAAGCTGCGATTAGGGAAACGAAGGAAGAATCAGGGATCGATATAGAAATTATGCAGTTTTGCGGTATCTTCCATAATGTGAAAGACAGTATATGCAATACATTGTTTCTGGCCAAGCCCGTTGGAGGAGCCCCGATCATAACCGAAGAGAGTTTGGAGACTGCTTTTTTTCCAATCGAAGAAGCACTGCAGATGGTTAACTTTATGAACTTCCGGGAGCGAATTGAAATGTGTTTAAACCCAGCAGCACATCCGATCTATGTCGAGTTCTAGAATCGTGAGGGTTTTGGGAATGCTGCTTATTTTTACAAGAAAGGTTGTGTTAGGATGTTATATGATTTGCAAGGTGAAGGGAATATGTCAACGATCGTGGGCATGTTATATGGGGCTGTCAGAGAGAACAGTGAGCGGCTAAAGTCCATAACCGAGGGCATGTCGCAAGAGGAAGTTGATTATAAGGGACCTGGTGGCCATTATAATAGCGCCGCTCAATTAATAAAACATATCACGTACGTCGATCTGAATTGGGTTTATCGGATCAAAGGAGAGGCGATCCCCCCGTCGTTAAAGGACGAGTACGGCCCGATGATCGATGAACATAACAAGCTGCCGATGGTCAGAGGGATCTCTCTGGACACGCTCCTATCTAAATATGAAGTTGTATTCAATTTGCTGAAAGATGTTTGTTCGCAGTTAACGGATGCGGATCTGGATCGCATCGTCACATTCGGACACGAGAATGAAAAGCAAGCCACCCTTCGCTGGGGCTTGTGGCATATGGCCGACCATAACCGTTATCATCAGGCCCATATTAATCAGCTTAGAAAGTGGTATTCCGAGCAAAGGAGTGGAATGGAAAGTGAGTAGAAGGGAAGTTATTTTGTAATATGGCTTCCCCCTAAGAAAGGACATAAAACCATGATGACGCATAAAGAAATGATACATATCGTGCAGACCCAGCTGGCGATTGATCTGAATTGTACGGTGGATGACTTAAACGGGGAAAAAGACCACGTGATTTTTGTAGACGCCAGAGAGAATCCAGGGCGGAGACCGTATCCGAGAAATGAACGTTATTTCGAAATTTTGTCGATGGGCAAATCCATTGTGGTGTCGGCTACGCCGGAACGGCTGGCGATTGCCAAAACGTTTATGCAAGGGAAAGACAGGGATACGATTTTTTCGCTGCCGTTTATTAGAGGACTTTATTTGCATTTTCTCCCGGATCTAGAGAGAATCCAGCCGATGCCGCCACCGGCCGGTTTTTCGTATGAAGTGGTGGAGGAAAATGAGATTTCAAGGCTCATGGAGCTTGAGGGATTGGAGGATGCCATTGTAACCGACCCGGGGCGTCCGTATCAGACGGTATTGGCCGTAATCGCCAAGCACCATGGCAGGATTGTTGGCTTGGCAGGGGCTTGTAACGTGTGTGCCGCGATGTGGCAAATCGGAATCGAGGTACTCCCTGAATTTCGCCAAATGGGATTGGCGTCTTATCTTGTAAACCGATTAACGTTTGAGGTATTACATCGCGGACGCGTGCCGACCTATGATGTGATCTCTAGTAATATCGCCTCCCAAAGAGTGGCTTACCGAGTGGGATACTACCCGGCGTTCGTGACGGATTGGCGAGTTGATTTTAGGGATTTCGAGTCTAAATCTAAATAAGAAATATGAAATTGAACCAAAACGCTGAGCATAATTTTTTAATGAACTTAATAATATGAGAACGCTTGTACCCGTATATGAATAAAGGTAAAATATAACTACAATTGAATCTTGGGTGGGCATGGTTTCCCTTCGAAAGGAGGTGAAGCCATGGAAGTGAAAGATGCATTAACGATCATGTTCCTCTTTGGAACGTTCATTATTGCTCTTTTAACATACATCAATAATAACAACAAGAGAAAATAAAAACCCACCCAAAGGTTAGAGCCAGAGGTGGGTTTTGTTCCTATGCGACTTAGAAGGGAATAAACCATCCAAGCCAATTGTACTGACCAAGTGTTCACAGCACTTGGTCTTTATTAATTATATACTAACATATTAGAAATGATGAATCAAAGCATGGAATAAATAAACGAATGTTGAGATAAATCCAACAAAAGGGGCGTATGCCAAATGAAGATTGTCGAACTCAATAGAATGAATTTAGTAGGAATAAGAGTAGTATGCCCTGGCGACCAGTATGTCCATGAGATTCCAAAGGCTTCTGTCGTACTTAAGGAAAGGCTGAATGAGATATCTGGGGTTGTACAACCAGCAAGATTGATTGGGGCATTCTTCGTTGAGGATGTAACGGAAGAGGAGGATGGTTACTGGGTATGTGTTGAAGTGAACGACATAACGGAGGTTCCAGAAGGTATGGTATCTGTAGTAGTTCCAAAACAAAAATATGCAGTCCAACGACATAAGGGACCTAATTATGAAATTAGAAATACATATGACGAGCTCCACAACAGGATAAAAGAAAATAAACATGAAAGATTGCTAAGATCCTGGCATCTGGAGATTTCAGATGAATGGGGACATTGGGATGTCAATCATATTGAAGTAGACTTGTATGACACCATTAAATAGATGCAGCAGCTAATTGCGCCTTCCATAACTTGCTGATATAATTTTGCGTATGAAATGGGATTGGGGGTTACACCGATGGCAATGCTGAATTGCTCATTAGCTAGGAAGTCCTCATGCAAAGCCTGATTTGGGGCGATACTTTGCGTGGGGTGCGATAGGATGAATTCGATCGCCCAAACTTAACTTTATCGTTTCTAATAACAGGCTTTGCACCTTATTGAACTTAAATAAGAATAAGGGGCTGAAAGCTATGAGTACGACATTTATTAGAAACCACCAGTTTAACGTGATTAAAAAACAATCGGAATTCCTTCTGAAGACGTTGCGAACCGTTGCGGATCGACGCGTTCTGGAAACCGTCAGGTTCAGTTCTGTTGCCAACATCATGGATGCCTTTCCATCGCTGACCGAGGATCAGAAGCGGATGCTGGGCCAAGTCTCTACATTCGAGAAGGCCGAGGATTTCGAGCGATATCTGAACGACTTGGAACCTTACCTGGAGTCTTTTCCGACGATTACGCCAAAACAGATTCAGAAGTTATTTCCTAAAAATAAGAAATTGAAATTACCGGATCTGACCTCGATCGATTTTCGATACGTAACCTATTTGGGCTGGGTCGATATTGCCAGCAACAGGTTATTTATCGTATACCCGCTCGAAGAACGCTTCATCGGGATCGAGGGGAGAATCACGCCGACCAACAAGAAAGGGTATTGCCTCTTCTGCAATCGGCACCAAGAGCTCGCCTCGTTCTCGGTCAAGACCAAGCCGTCCGGTGCTTCGGCGGATAATCTGTCTGCCATAAGCCATTATGTTTGTCTGGATAGCCAAGGCTGCAATCACAGCATTACCGACACGGCAGCTCTGGAGAAGTTCATTCTCTCCGCCAGCAAATAACAAATTAGAAATAGGCTGCCCTAGAGGCAGCCTATTTAGGTTTCGTCCGCTTTGTTCACATACTCCACCGAGTAAATATGCGTCCTCGTTAGATCAATGACCTCTTTAATAAAATCCTCCTGCGATTCCCTGAAATCGTTTCGAATCCAGTTCAGAATCAACCCATGAAAGCCGTAGGCGGTGTACCGCTTGAAGTAGTCCATGTTCACCGGGATCTGGTTAATCGTTTCGAATATAAATCGTTCCTGATAGATTTTTACGATCGTTTGTGGGAATTCCGTATGCAATCCCGGCAAGGTATCCTCGTATTTGATCAGCTCAAAAAAATCGCGGTGCTCGTAAATGTAGGCCACGATATTAAAGGAGGGGGCATTGAGGTTAGCCGTATACACTTTGTGTCCCGGTATGTAGGGCTTGCCCACCGATTCCTCCAAGCCCTGAAGCATGGAAGCCAGCAGATCGTCGGCTAATTCGATTTTGTCCTGGTAATGGACATAGAAGGTGCTGCGGTTATAAGCAGCCTTATCCACGATGTCTTTCACCGTTACAGCATGATAACCCTTCTCTTTTACAAGTTGAATAAAGGCGGATTTCAGATGTTCTTTCGTCCGATTTCTTCGTGCCGATGTCACGATTTGTTCATGATTCACGGAAAGAGCGCCTCCCAAAAAAGACAGTTTGGTTCCAAGTGTTGACTAAATCGACACTTCATCACAGGTTAATGATTGTTAAATGTGAACAGAATAGTACAATTGAATTGTAAGCAAAATAGTACTAAATTTAATATCTTAATTTAATTGTAATCAATATAGTACTATTTTAATCCATTATACGGGGGTATCCAAGATGGGAAAATTACAAAACAAGGTTGCTGTAATTACCGGTGGTGCATCCGGCATCGGTGCGGCGACCGCGCGTCTTTTCGTTGAAGAAGGAGCCAAAGTGGTGCTTGTCGATCTCAATGAGGACAAGGGCAAGGCGTTTGAAGCCAAATTGAAGGCGCTTCATCACGAGGCGTTGTTCGTTAAAGCGAATATTACCAGCGAGGAAGAAGTAGCCAATATCTTTAAGCAAGCGACCGAAGCTTTTGGCAAAGTGGATGTTGTATTTAACAACGCTGGCATCGGGCGCGTTCATTCTTCGCATGATCTAGAGTACTCCGAGTGGCGAAACACCGTAAACGTGGACTTGGACGGCGTATTCCTGGTCGCCCGGGAAGCTATCCGTGAAATGTTAAAAGCAGGCGGAGGCACGATCGTTAATACCGCATCCATGTACGGTTGGGTCGGCTCGCCCGGTTCCGCGGCTTATAACGCCGCTAAAGGAGGAGTCATTAACTTGACGCGTTCCCTGGCACTGGAGTATGCCGAGCACAATATTCGGATCAATGCGCTGTGCCCGGGCTTTATCGACACACCGATCATTCCGGAGGAGAGCAAGCAAGCGCTGGCAGCGGCCACTCCGATGAAGCGTTTGGGACAAGCCGATGAAATGGCAAAGGCCGTTCTGTTCATGGCTTCGGATGACTCCTCGTTCATGACGGGGAATACCTTGACGGTTGACGGTGGATATACAGCCCAATAATGGGTGAAATTGGACATACAGAGAATCATGACATCTTACTAGGAGGCATACACCATGAGCAAATTTGATGGAAAAGTGATTGTGATTACTGGCGCAGCAGGCGGGATCGGAACAGCAGCCGCCCAAAAACTGGCGGAACAGGGGGCCAAACTTGCGCTGGTCGATTTGAACCTGGAAGCCGTCCAACAAGTGATTTCCGATTTGGGCCTGGACGATTCCAGAGCAATTGCGCTGCAGGCCAATGTCGCCAAAGAAGAGGAAGTCAAAGCGTATGTGGATGCAACGGTCGAGAAGTTTGGTAAAATCGACGGCTTTTTCAATAATGCGGGGATCGAAGGGATCACTGCCAATGTAGAGGACTATCCGACCGAAACCTTTGAAATGGTCTTCAATGTCAACGTCAAGGGTGCTTTCCTTGGACTGAAATACGTGGTTCCTGTCATGAAAAAGCAAGGTTACGGCAGCATCGTGAATACCTCCTCCGGCGCAGGCCTTATCGGTTCGCCCGGATTTGTCGGATACAATAGCTCCAAGCATGCCGTGATCGGCATGACAAAGGTGGTTGCATTAGAAGCTGCTCCGTTCGGCGTGAGAGTGAATGCCGTAGCGCCTGGAGTAATCAATACCCGCATGATGCGCCAAATCGAGAAAAATACGGTGCCTGAGGATGCCGAAGGTGCAAGAAAAGCATTCGGCGCCGCCGTTCCGCTCGGACGATACGGGGAAGCGGAAGAGGTAGCCAACGTAGCTGTTTTCTTGCTGTCCGATGATGCGTCCTATGTAACGCAATCCATTTATACCGTGGATGGCGGCCAAATCAACCAATAAGTTTACAGCACCAGACAGCCAAGATTTTAATAAAAATAAACAAACGAACCTATAAAAACGTTATAAATTGAGTTATACTGAGGTAAGAATAAGTAAGGAGCCGTGCTGGAACACGACTCCTAAGCACAATAACTGCATAAAGAGCAGTCGGCCGCTAAGTGGTGGTCGAAATAGACCGTTACCTTAGGCAGGGCGGTCTATTTCTTTTTCATGTAGGTAAGAAGCGCCAAAATGAACATACCGAACATGAACATTAAGGAAAGTGCGTCTTTGACCTCCATGGGCTTCACCTCCCTTCCGGGAGACTAGCCGACCGCCCTTTTAGCCGTATATTGTACTAGGGAAATTATAGCATAACGAAGAATAATAAAAACGAATAAATAATATCAGAGAGTAAGGCATAACAGAATAATCAGACAACAATAGACCCGGCCTAAGATAAGAGTTATCTAAGACCGGGTCACTTCGTAGACGAGGGAACGTTATGTGAAATGATCCCACTACAACTAAAGCGAAGGTGTGACTTTTTTGCAGAATGGAAGGATCCGAAAACTGTTGTGCACGGCAAATTGGAATTAGAAAGGGGGGATATGAAATGACGGAGATTAGCCAAGTCCATATGGAAGATCTGTGGTCGGTTCGAAGAGAACGCTTAGGCAATCGATGGTTAATCGGCATTCAGAATGAGCTTCCGCAATCCTATGAGGACGAACAGCGCTTGTTTGCAACTCTTAGATCCAGAAGAGACGAAATACAGCATCAAACTGCCGATCCGAATACGTACATGGTAATCCATGATGACGGATCGAAGATGACGGTAGCCTTGATGGTACGTCGTATCGGGGAGATCCCGGAGGGCATGGTATCCTTGAATCTTCCGGAAGAGGAATACGAGGTTTTCCGGTTCGAGGAGAAACATATTTGTTCATTCTGGCAGTATTTCTGCGAAACCGAACATCGGAGCAAATATGGCGTTAATGCTGCCAAGGCAAGATTTGAAACCTTTAACGACACCTTGCAGCCGAATGGCGTAACGGAAATTTATTATCCGAAGGAATAGGAAGGATGCCCGAACATGTATCATAGATGACAGAAGCCGTAAAGGGAGGAAGGAATATGCGAGCGACTGAAGATATCATGCAGGTATGGAGGAAGTTCAACGATTTTCCGATGGAAACCTTAACGAAAGCCTGGCACAGCTTAATAGACCCGGAATGCAAACAACGAACAACGGATGTCATGAAAGAGCATCGCGCATTATATGGAACGTCGGGCAATTGTTTTGATTTGGCGATTTGGTTAATCGATGAATTCAGACAGAACAAACGCCCCTGTTATGGAGTGCTGACGGAGCATTTGCATGTCGCCGTGGTCGCCGTCAACGAAGAGGGCAATAAATATTTCTGCGATCTTGGAGATCAATGGATTGAGCCCATTTTGTTGGAACCGGGTCATGAAGCGTATACGGAAGAATTTGTCGACGGTTTCTTTCCAGGTTCACGCATTAAACTGAACACCAGAGCGAATCGTCTCTTGATAACCTACGGAAGGCCAAACGGAAAGGAAAGCAGCCAAGCATTCGACTTGACGCCTGTATCCGATGAGGCATTGATCATCGCCGGGCAAAAAACGCAGCGCCTGTTCAGCGATCCGCTTGTAGAAAAGAGGATTTTTACGGATCAGGAGGTTCTCCATTGGGAATTCGATCATTACGAAAGCTACCTAAGTTCCAAGGAAGGCAGAATAGCAGAGCCTCAGCTGAAGGATATCGGGGAA
Organism: Paenibacillus sp. Y412MC10; assembly: GCF_000024685.1. Taxonomy (NCBI): domain Bacteria; kingdom Bacillati; phylum Bacillota; class Bacilli; order Caryophanales; family Paenibacillaceae; genus Paenibacillus; species Paenibacillus sp. Y412MC10. The sequence goes on along the minus strand of NC_013406.1, from coordinate 5,090,669 downwards.
TGGGCAGAACGAATACATACGATGAGCGGGATCCATGAAGAAGTTGTCATAAGGGCATTGGAAGTCTACTCGAAGAAGTCTTCGCATCCTTAACGCTGGACTTTTAACACCTTAAGTCTGGGGAGAACGTTACATCCAAAAGGAAAAAACAGCTATTGCCGTGCGGCTCTAGGGGATTTTCCCTGGCTAGGGCTTGCCGGCAATAGTCCGTTTCGTTTTCCTTATGGATTTCAATTTCTGTGATAAGGCTGGCTTCAAAGGAAGCTTCATGATTAAATGTTGGTTTCCCTATGCCTTAACAGACCATCGCCAACCCGCTGACGGCTACCAAGACAATGCTGTTCCTCCGTTCAAATGCTACATGTCTCTTAAGCTACATCGGTTCGATCCACTTTGTTAAAAGCAAGATAGCCAAGGATCAGGCCAAGCAGGCAGAGAACAATCGGGATGGCGATGAATTGGAACAAGCTGGACGAGCTTCCCCCGTCGGACACCGATGCGTTAATCAAGAATCCAATAATGACAGCCGAAGTAATCGTGGAAGGCGCCGATTTCTTTCTCATGCCGAACGATAACGGAATGAGGCTGATGCCGGCCATCATAAAGGCGTTTAGCACCGTGGCCGGAACAGCGGCCATCATGGCAGCGACAGGAATAGGCGCGTCAAATAAACCGATCATCGGATTCAAGAGGTACGTTAACAGATGGATCAGGAACGTTGTTATGATGATGCTGAAAAAACAGAATCCAAACACAATCGATAACTTGGCTTGAATAATTTTTTTTCGCTGCAGCGGGTAAGTGAACAACACTTGGATCATGCTGCTCTTGTATTCGTCAATCACTAAACGGGACAGAATAACGCTTGAGAAAATGATATAGGTGATTCGAATCAAAACACCTGATAACGATATGAAATCTGCATAACTCATGGGCTCGTTTTCCCCTTTGGAACCCAGCGCCATCAGCGTAACGGCTGCGAAAATAGCCGCAATGCAAATGGCTAATCCCTTGAAATATCCGGACAGGTTATTCTTCTGCCATTCCAGCTGTATCAATTTAAGCATAGCGTTTGCCTCCATGAACGAGATTGATGAAATACGCCTCCAACGACCCGGCATGCTGTCCTCGGATGTCCTCCATTTTTACTTCCGTTAATAATTGCCCCTGATGAATAATGCCGATCGTATCGGCAACCGATTCGATTTCCGACACGATATGGCTCGATATGAGAATGGTGGTTCCGTAGTTCTTCTTGAATAGCAGTAAGAGCTCCCGAATATCCTTAATTCCGATCGGATCCAGTCCGTTGATCGGTTCATCCAGAATGAGGATGTCCGGTTTCGTCACAATGGCCCGTGCAATCCCTAATCGCTGCTTCATTCCTAGCGAGAATTCATGGATTTTCTTCTTTCCGACTCCGTGAAGGCCTACGATCTCCAGCGCTTCCTTAATCGCAGACTTATTGTGATATCCGACGTATCTGCAATGAAGATCCAAGTTGGCTTCGGCCGTAAGCCGGTCATAAAACACGGGATACTCAATGATGCTGCCGATTCTTTTCAAGAATTGAAAGGATGTGGGGAGAACCGGTTGATCGAATACTCGGATTTCACCGGAAGACGGTTTGACCAGGTTTAAGATCATTTTCATAATGGTGGTTTTCCCGGCACCGTTCGGACCCAAAAACCCGTAAATTTCCCCTCTTCGGACGTTCATATTGACGTTCGTAATGGTTTCTGTACCTTTGTATACCTTGCTTACTTGATGGATTTGAATCATGGTTTCCACTCTGATTTCCTCCCGCTCTCTGATTGATGTGCTACATTTAGCTTAAGGAACGAAAGTAAAAATAAAGTAAACGGAGCGGAAAAAACTCGTAACATTTGACATCGCGTAAACTCGTAAAGGATGAAATAAGGTAAGATAGAAATACATGTTCTGGATTAGTTTGAAACGAGGGAAGAATAGCAAATGGAATCTGCAACCATATTGGCCGTCGATGACGAGATTGGTATTTTGAAGTTATTGGAGATTACGCTCCGAAAAGAAAACTTTACGCATATTGACACGGTCTCATCCGGAAAAGGCGCACTGCAGCGCGTCAAAGAAAAATCATATGACATGATCCTGCTTGATATTATGCTCCCGGATCTAAGCGGCTTTGAACTCTGCACGGAGATCCGGAAACATACGAATGCGCCGATCATTTTCATCAGCGCGCGCTCTACCGACTTCGATAAGTTAACGGGGTTAGGCATCGGCGGGGACGATTATATAACAAAGCCCTTTAATCCATTGGAGGTCATTGCCCGAATCAAGGCGATTCTTCGTAGGCAAAAGATTATGGAGAACGAACTTCAACAAAACACGGCATACGATTACGGGTACCTCTCATTTCATCCGGAATCGGCAACGTTAATCGTGAAGGGCCAACCAGTAGATTGCACGGCCAAGGAGCTGGAGCTGCTGCATTTCTTCTTCAAGCATCCGAATCATATCTTCACGACGGCTCAGCTTTATGAGCTGGTATGGGGGAATGACGTGTTCGGGGAAGAAAAAACGGTCACGATCCATATCTCCAAGCTGCGCAAAAAGATAGGCGATGATACCCGCAAACCCGCAATCATCGTGAATTTAAGGGGAATCGGTTATAAATTCATCCCTCCGAACGAGGCACTGGCATGCGAATAAAAACTCGATTCACGATACATTTGGCGTTAGGGCTCATCCTGTGGCTTCTTGGAACGGGTATGCTGCTTGTTATTCTGCTTGAAGGCATTCTTCCCATGCTGGGTATTCATATCACTGTGGATAATGAAGGACTTATTGTAGGAGTGATCTTCGGAGCCAGCACGCTGTTATGCATAGCCCTGTTCGGATGGTATTTTGGCGGCCCGATCGGATTCATAATGACTTGGATTCAACAGCTTTCGAAAGATGATTACAAGCAACCGGCCGAGTTGTCCAAAATCGTTACCCGAAAAGGGAAACTGCGCATGCGGTACAGCCTCTATCAGGAGGTGCTCCAGCATCTTCAGTCCTTGGGCAGCGTCCTGCAAGCGAACGAGGCGGAAAGAACCCAAATCGAACAGGCCAAACAGGAATGGATCGCGGGGATATCCCATGATTTGAAAACACCTCTAACCTATATTAAGGGTTATTCGGCTCTCTTATTGAACGAACAGTACGAATGGTCGAAGGAAGAGGCGATCTCTTTCATCCGGGAAATGGACGATAAAGGGAAGCATATGGAGGAATTGATTCAGGATTTAAGCCTCGTTACGCAGCTCAACCGCGCGGATGGCGCGCTGCCGTTATTGAAGGCGAATCAGGATATCGTCGAGTTCACCAAAAGGGTGGTAGCCGATATCAGCAACAATCCGCAGGCAAGCAACTACCTTTTGCATTTTCAAACGGATTCGTCTGCCATGCACGTGGATTTTGATGCGAAATACATGCAGCGCATCCTGCAAAATATCATGATCAACTCGATCATTCATAATCCGGAGTTTACGGAGATTTTCGTTCGGATCACGGACGCAGGAGAGTTTGCCGCTATCCGCATTACGGACAATGGCATAGGCATGCCGGCCGATACGGTAGCCCATCTGTTCCAACAATATTATCGCGGGACCACGACGGATGCTGCCTCTGAGGGCACCGGACTGGGAATGGCGATCGTCTACAAGCTGATTCAAGCCCATGACGGCACCATCACAGTGGAGAGCAAGCCTTCGCAAGGGACAACGTTTACGATTCGATTGCCGAAAGAAGGAGGGAGATATGGATGAAGAAACTACCGACGATCCAATTAGAAAGGTTGATTTTACGGCCGTTCAGTTTAGAAGATGCAAGAGTTGTACAGGAACTGGCAGGCGATAAGTATATTGCAGAAACAACGCTATATATTCCGCACCCGTACGAAGATGGGATGGCAGAACAATGGATAGAGTCCCATTTTGCTAACTTCAATGAAGATCGATCCCTTGAGCTAGCTATTGTACATAAAGAAGAAAATTACGTAATTGGCGCAATCAGTATAGGCTGCAATCGAAATTTTGATCACGGTGAGCTTGGATATTGGATAGGGAGAAAATACAAGAATCATGGCTATTGTACGGAAGCGGCAAAAGGAATCGTACAATATGCGTTTGAAGAAATGCGATTAAACCGCATTTTTGCACGTCATCTGGGGAACAATCCTGCATCAGGCGAAGTCATGCAAAAGCTAGGAATGAAGCATGAAGGACTGTTAAGACAACATGTAAAAAAATGGGGTGAATATGAAGACCTTGCGCATTATGGTCTGTTGAGGGAAGAGTATGTATCAGAGAACAGCTAAGGACTCTGGTTGAAATCAAAAACTGGATCGCGGGTACATCCGAAAAACAAACGATTTAACGGTGGTTTTTGTCTTTTACCATTCTATGACTCTGGTAATATACTATATCATTCCCAGCTAAGGAGTGATATAGATGGCAAATCGTGATGTGCGTCTTGCGCTGTGGTCAGGTACTAATTTTTCCGTTCGTCGGATTCTATTCAGACGAGGAGGCGTTGCGGTTCGTGACCTCGGAGCATTTCGGTTTAACAACGTTCTTTCGAGTTTTCGGCTCCGGAATGTGGTGCAGCGTTCTGAAGTAACGCTTGTGTTGTTCTCGGGAATCAACTTTCAGGGGTCGTTCCGTGTGTTCAGAGGAAGCCAAAACGTAGCGAACCTGGAAAACTTTAATTTCAACAACGTGACATCTTCGTTCATTGTGGTAGGTCGCAACCTTACGGACGCAGAAATTACCCAAATTCAAAGCACTGCCAGACCGCCTCAAGACATCCTCGTCATAAGACAGTAAGATAAGCAATTTTGCAAAAAAAAGCAGAGCACAAATAAAAAACGGCTCATCCCTTAATAGGGGAGGGGTCGCTTTTTATTTTTTCAGATAACAACGGCCTTGACAACGGAAAGCGGCATGATATGATATTACCGACAGACAGTCGGTCTAGGAAAGGAGGGGGAAGCATGCGAATCGTAAAAAAAGCGGAGGAACGCAAGAATGAAATCCTTGACGCAGCGGATACGCTATTCGGTCAGAAGGGCTTTGACGGCACAAGTACCAACGATATTCTCGAAAAGGTCGGCATTGCGCGCGGAACTTTGTATCATCACTTCAAGTCAAAGGAGGACATTATGGATGCGCTGATTGACCGCTATACCGTCCGATTGTTGGATCGGGCACAGGCCATTGCCTTAGACAAGAGCATACCGGTAATCGAGCGCATCATCCGCGTTGTGATGTCGCTGAACATAAGCGGCGATGGAGAGAGCAGCAAGGAAATCATGGAGCATATTCACAAGCCTCAGAATGCGCTCATGCATCAAAAGATACATAAGGTCATTATTAACGGTGTTCCGCCGATCCTGACGGACATCATCCGCGAAGGCATCGAGCAGGGGCTGTTCAGCACGCCGTTCCCGTATGAATGCATGGAAATGGTAGTGATCTATGCGAATACCGTTTTTGATGAAGATCTGGTAACGATGACGGACGAGGAGCGAGGGCAGCGAGTTCTGGCCTTTGTTTGCAACGTCGAGAGGCTGCTCGGCGCAGAAAGCGGAAGCCTGATGGAGGTTATGGGGATGTTTGGTGGAGGAGATGAAAGCGGACAAGCATGAATCAGCGCAGGAAAGCTCATCAGCAGGGGCGACGGCAGAGAAGCAGTCCTTTCTCCTCTTCATCTTAGGAAAGCTGTTATGGTAGACATCGGTTAAAATGCTTGAACACAGGGGGACCTTATGTATTTCAGAATCATCCGAAGGGATATATCCAAAAGCAAATGGATCACGTTGATGACCATGATCTTCGTTGCGGCAGCAGCGATGCTGGTTTCGCTCGCGGCCGTGCTTATTTTAAATTTATCCGGAGCGGTACATACACTCATGACGCAAGCCAAAACCCCGCATTTTATGCAAATGCATTCGGGTGACATCGATACTGAACGGCTAGCAGCTTTTGCGGAGCAGCACGGCAATGTCGAAGATTTTCAAGTGACAGAATTTCTCAACATGGACGGTGCGCGGATTCGGTTAGGGGAGCATTCGCTTGCCCATAGCGTTCAGGATAACGGATTCAGCATACAGAGCAAGAAATTCGATTATCTGCTTGATTTGGACGGGAACATCATTCACGCGGACGACGGCGAGTTATATGTTCCCATAAATTATATGAGAGACAATATGGCAAGGGTTGGCGATGTTGCGGTGATCAGCGGGAAGGCATTTACCGTTGCCGGATTCCTCCGCGATTCGCAGATGAATTCCACGCTCTCCGCCTCCAAGCGTTTTCTGGTCAGTGACAAGGATTACGCGGAGATCAAAAACTCGGGCAGTACGGAATATTTGATTGAGTTCAGACTAAGGGATTTGTCGGAGCTAGGCGCATTCGAAGCAGATTATGCTTCCGCGGGTCTTGAAGCGAACGGACCTACGGTTACCTATAAGCTGTTCCAAATGATGAACGCCCTTTCCGACGGGATGATGATCGGCGTTATCCTTCTCGTTAGCATTCTTGTCGTAGCGATATCTCTGATGTGCATACGCTTTACCCTCTTAGCCAAAATCGAAGAAGATTACCGTGAAATCGGCGTCATGAAGGCGATAGGGCTGCGTGTTTCCGATATGAAAAAGATCTATCTCGCGAAATATGCTGCGATTACCGCGGCAGGCAGTATTCTCGGCTTTGCGCTTTCGGTGCCTTTCAAAGGATTGCTTCTTGAGAACATACGTCTCTATATGGGAGAAAGCAGCCATTCTTCTTATGCCTTGCCGTTCGGACTCATCGGCATACTGCTTGTCTTCCTGACGATCATCGCCTATGTAAGCAGAGTTCTGAATCGCTTTCGGACCATATCGGCTTCAGAAGCGATACGCTTTGGCACTTCACCCGAGAAAAACACGGGCGCCGGACGCTTTAATCTGAGCGGAAACAGGCTGTTTAGCACCAATATTTTTCTCGGGATCAAAGACGTTCTCGCCAGGAAAAGACTTTACGCTACAAGCCTGACGGTAATCGTGATCTCGGCATTTATCATGATCGTACCGCAGAACCTGCACAACACGATCTCGTCCAAAAGCTTTATTCAATATATGGGCATCGGAAGCTACGACATGCGGGTTGACATTCAGCAGACCGAGCAAATGTCGGAAAAAACGGCCGAGATTCTACATACGATGAACAACGACCCTGCCATTACAAAGACAGCCGTCCTTACAACCAAAACATTCAAAATCAAAACGGGAGACGGGACGGAGGAAAATATCAAAATCGAGCTTGGGGACCATACGGTGTTCCCTATAGCATATGCCAAGGGCAAAGCACCCGCAGAAGACGAAATTGCGCTTTCGGCGATAAACGCCGATGAGTTGGGCAAAAAGATCGGCGATATCATCACGGTGGTGATCGAGGGGAAGGCGAAAGCCCTCACGGTAAGCGGAATCTACTCCGACATTACCAACGGCGGCAAAACCGCAAAGGCTGTATTCACCGACGATACGGCGGACACGATGTGGAGCATCGTCTGCGCTGAGCTATCCGATCAAACGCTTGTCCATGAGAAGGTCTCCGCCTATGCGGAGAGGTTCGATTATGCAAAGATCTCGGACATTGACGACTTTGTATCGCAAACGTTCGGCTCGACCATTAGCTCCGTCAAAACGGCCTCCAACGCTGCCGTTACGGTTGCGCTGATGATAGCGGTTCTCGTTACCTTGCTGTTTATGAAAATGCTGGTTGCCAAGGACCGGCATGCGATTGCCGTCATGAAAGCCTTTGGCTTTACGAACTCGGATATGAAGGTGCAGTATGTCTCGCGTTCGGTATTTGTCCTGATTGTCGGCATCATGGTTGGAACGCTTCTGGCCAACACGGTCGGTGAGATGCTTGCAGGTGCCGCAATTTCCTCGTTTGGAGCGTCGACATTTCATTTTGCGATCGATCCGCTTTCGGCGTATCTGTTCAGCCCCATGTTGATGATCGGCGCGGTGCTGATCGCAACCGTGATCGGCGTTTCTGGCGCGGGACGAATCAAAATATCCGAACATATGAAGGAGTAACCTATGAAGAAGTTGATTATCTGCGATGATATCGTAAAATCTTTCGGCGAAGGTGATGACCAGCGCCGTGTTCTGGATGGCGTGTCCGCCTACATTCACGAGGGCGAGTTCGTTTCGGTTATGGGGCCGTCGGGTTCGGGAAAATCAACGTTCATGTTTGCATTGAGCGGGACGGATGGCGTGAATGGCGGAACGGTCTTTTTTGACGGCAAGGATTTATCGGCAGCCTCGGAGAATGAGCTTTCAGATATACGGAGGACCCATATGGGGTTTGTCTTCCAGCAGCCAACGATGCTGAAAAACCTCAATATCCTCGATAATATCATTCTTCCATCCATGCGGGACCAACGAAAAAACGTTGCATCCATAACAAAAAAAGCAAGAACTCTTATGAACAGGGTGGGAATCGCAGAGCTGGAAAAGCGAGACATCACTCAGGTTTCGGGAGGACAGCTTCAGCGTGCGGGAATCTGCCGGGCGCTGATGAACAGCCCGAGAATCATTTTTGGCGATGAGCCTACGGGCGCGCTCAACTCCAAATCCGCGCAGGAAATCATGGACATTTTCTCCGAAATCAACGCGGAAGGCACGGCGGTCATGCTTGTAACACATGACGCTAACGTGGCGGCCCGGACGGAGCGCATTATGTTTATGCGCGACGGGAACATGGTCAGTGAACTCAAGCTTCCCAAGTACGACGGAACGGATATGGATCGCAGGGTTGAGAATGTGAGGGCGAAAATGCTGGAGATCGGAATATAATGTATAATGATGGAAAAACAAAAAATGCTTCAAACGAATTCTTCACTTGATCAGTCATTGAAATGATAGATAAAACATGGAAATGGCGGTGTTAATCGATGTTCGAACAGTCAAAGCATTTGGTTGCAGTTTCAGCTTTAGTGAAGAATAGAGACGGACATGTGCTGATGGTTCGGACGCATTTGCGTTCGGATACGTGGGAACTGCCCGGAGGCTTCGTTGATGCCGGGGAGCCGCCAGATCAAGCGGTGTGCCGGGAGTTTCTGGAGGAGACGGGCGTGGTTATACGCCCTTTAGGCATTTCAGGAGTCTACTACAATGAGAGGCTGCACGTGTTGTCCGTCGTTTTTCATGCGGAATACGTCAGCGGAGAAATAACCATTCAACCAGAAGAAATTGTGGAAGCGAAATTCGTAGACTTGGTAGATTCCAACCTGGATGAATACATAAAAAGGCCCCACATTCAATCGCGCACGCTGGACGCCATCCGTGCAGAGCGTTCGGTCCCTTATGAGACTTGGGATTTGAACCCGCCTCAGTATAAGCTGCTGTCCAGATTGGACGGAAAACCGCTGAATGCCATAACGGCATTTTTACTCACGGGGAAGCCGAGGATGGGCAAAACGACCCTGATCAAGAAACTCATACATCTCGTCGGCCCTGATCTTTGCGGCGGTTTTTATACGGAGGAAATAACGAATGCAGGCGATCGAATCGGTTTCAGATGCGTGGCTGTTGATGGAGAAAGCGTAGAGATTGCAAATGTGGAAAGTCCCAGCCATGTTCGAGTTGGCAGGTACGGCGTAGATGTTGAGAAATTCGAGGATTTTGCTATTCATAAACTACGGGAAGCCTTATCCTCCAAGAAAATCATCGTCATTGACGAACTGGGATTTATGCAAATGCTGTCCGCCTCTTTTCAAAGCATGGTACAAGAGATTATTAGTGATCGCCGGATTGTTCTAGGAACGATACCCGTCGAGAGTCGCCCTGAAATAGATACAATTAAATATCGGAAGGAAGTCGGCATTGTCAGCTTGAACGAATTCAATCGTGATGTGATGCCGGAAGTGGTGATGAAGGATATTTTGAGGGCATTGGAGGATGGAGGGACATGCGGATAGAGGATATCTTCTCGGATCTGCCAACGTTAGAAACAGGCCGAACGATTTTAAGAAAATTAAGAAGCGAGGACGAGCCAGATATCTTTCGTTACGGATCGGATGATGAGGTATCGAGATATACCTCCTGGCCGACGCATCAAACGATGGCAGATACCCGCCATTATCTAAACAAGGTGCTGCAAAAATACGACCATCATGCCGTGGCCCCGTGGGGGATCGTGGACAAAGAAACCGGAAGGGTCATCGGAACTTCAGGATTTATGGCTTGGAACGTTCATCATGCCAAAGCAGAACTGGGATATGCCTTGTCCAAGGATTATTGGAATCGTGGTTACATGACCGAAGTGATCAGGACCATCATCTCTTATGGATTTGAAGTAATGAAGCTGGTTAGAATCGAAGCCAGCTGTCTGCCGTCAAACCTAGGATCAGCCAGAGTGATGGAAAAGGCCGGCATGACCTTTGAGGGAATCATAAGACAGTCGATATTCGTGAAAGGCAAACATGAAGATCTGAAATTATATTCCATTGTCGTGGATGACTACCGGAATCAGAACAAGACCCGTTAACGGGGCTTGGCCGGATAACGGTCATCGCAATAATCCCTTGGTGCATGCACGAAGGGATTTTTACATGAATGGTCGACAATCTGGAACGATTACTTCGCGGATATCCCGGCATACATGTTCCGGTACACGGCCGGGGTGAGGTTCTCGAATCTTTTGAATGTTTTGATGAAATAGCCCGTGTCGCAGAAGCCAAGATCATCGCTCACTTGATGGATCGGCGAATCGGTGGATTCCAGCAGCTGCTTGGCCCATTCAATCTTAAGCCGGGCGATGAAGACGGAGAAATTCTCCCCGGTCTCTTTCGTAAAGATACGGCTGAAATAGCTAGGGCTGATATGGCACAGCTTGGCCATCTCCTTCAGGCTGAAATTTTCATGCTTGTGCGCAAAAATGTAGTCAAACGCGGGCTGAAGCACCGGATTCGAAGAAGCAAACCGCCCAGCGCCATTCTTCAATTTGGTGTCGATCAGCGCTCCTGACAGCTCCTGCTGGATGGATTGAATGCTGCGGACCGCGCGATCGGACTCCCTCAGCGTTTCAACCGACACTGGCGCGTCCATGTTAGACAGCCCCGTACGGACGGGGACTCACCTAGTCGCACCAAAGCCCGTCGGCCACATGATGACCTTGCCGCGGGATTACGGCAGCATCGAAGAAATAAATTAAGGTAATTCTGTTGGAACTCACGGAATTGGACTGCCAACGCTGCAGAACCCTTGGTGTCATAGGGAATGTTGTTTCGGCCGGGTGTATGGGAGCGGAATTTGATCGCCCCACCCCTTTTCCAGACAAATGAAGATGGAGGACCCATCTAACAACACCATGCAAGTATACCGCTGGACTGCAAGCTCCTGGAAGAGCATTGATGGCTTGCCGATCCGGCGGGTGCATTAGCTTGACTAACAAAATTAGGAGAAGATGAAAATGTTGGTAGGTGATTAATCGCCTACTAACATTTTTTTAAGAGGTTACAAAGTATAGTCTGTCCATAATTTGTGGATTTACTTCCCAATAAAACTGATAACTACTGACCCTCAGCAACCCATCTAAATTATACTTAATCTCGCCTCGAGCCCCCAGTCTTCAGCAATTTTTTTACGATTTACGTAACTTTCATGAAGAAAATAGTGTTATTACTATTGACTGGGAAAAATCTAGTGATTATTAATTTAATTCAGTAAGGGTAGATTGCTGTCAGTCGCTATAGGGCTAACACTAGTAAATGGGGTTGGACAAGCTTCGGCTGCGACTTACACTATCTGTGACAATGATCCTGTTGCTAGCAATTGTGGTATGTACTTTGGGGGACTACCTGAAGGTGGAACTGCTCATTGGGTTTACAGAACAGGAGCCGGTTACAACAATGATTATAGACTGATTGCTAATGCTAGTTACCCATATGAGACAGCTTCAATAAGCCTGAGAAGGCCAAGTGGAAATTTTATAGCAGGAAGTAACTCTGTATACGCATATATAAATAGTGCATTCACAAGTAGAACTACTCGATATTGGGTTTTTCCTGGTGGTGGAGTGGTAGGTAACTCAGTAGGAACGTTAAATCAATATAACGCTAGCACTGGATGGAATTATGTCGGTAGTTTTAATACTTCAGGTAACTGGGATAGGTTAGATATTCAGGTTGAACCACAAGGCCAAGCAGGAACTAATGATGGGTTGGATGCAATTGAAATCGTTTCCCCATAAATATTCTCAAACTCAGGAGGTTGAATGAAATGAGATATAAAAAATTTTCACTCTTAGTTCTTTCTTCGTTACTTGTTTTTGGAGGTACAATATATGCTGCAGATTCTATAAATAAAAAAGAAAGGGAAGTAGAACCTCTCCCTCTAATTGAATTGGATAACGTACCCGTTGGTGCTAAGGAGCAGTTGAACTTTGCATCCAATATTAATATAAAAGAGAAAATGCTTAATTCTGTCGATTACTTTACGAATGCGTCTGGGATTTATTCAGTTGTTATCGATCACATCCAGGTTAATGAAACTATTGAATTTGAAGTAGAGCAATCCCCTGTTAAAAAGAGTAAAGTAACTACAATCAATCATAATACAGAGGAAGTTTCTCATCATAAATTCGAGGAAGAAAAAATTCAAATCTTTGATGAAAACTACTTGGTTGATGAGGTGAACACCGATCAAATTTCAATCGGCAAACCTATTGGAGAACGGCATTTAACGACGTCAAGTGGTGAGAACATCTACGTTTATCGAAATGATCCAGCATTTTCTGGACCAGCTCAAGATTACTTACTTCCACAAGCTTATGCATTCTGGTTAAATGATGATATAAATAATTATGAAATTATTGGAACAGAAAAATACTTAGAGCGAGAAGTAACTATTATCAAAGGAATCCATGAACCCGATATGGCTGAAAAGCATAATGCAATTAATTTCGAACTTTGGGTTGATAATAACTCTGGAATACTTTTGAAGCTTATAGAGAAGAACGAAAATGGTGAAGTTACCAACCTAATACAAGCTGAAGAAATTTTTATCCAATAAGTATTTGTGACCCATTAGAAGGCGCTATGAAGAAGGGCGCTCTCTCATGGGTCACTTTAGATTCGTCGTTCCATAGTACAAGATAATGGCGATCTTCAGAATTATTAAAGTATTGATAGTGAGCCTGTGTTGACATGTCCTGTATCTTTCTTCAATTGAAGAGTAAATAAAACGAGTGAATAGGATATGAAAATGAAGCGGCACTTACAAGTGACAGGCTAGAAAACACACCTAGTCTTAGAAGAAAGGGAGCAGATAACTGCATATACGGATCAGCGATACTGCACTCAGGTGAAGCAGGAAGTGTTTGAGTTAATTCGAAAAGAAGCTTAAAAAGGTTGTTGTATACAAACGAAGTTGCATGTAAGAACTTGGTAATTATTAAAGCCGCCCTTATGGTCGAAATTAAAAGGTTGGGCTGACTTTTCTATTTTTTGAGTAGTCAGCTCATTAATACAATTATTTACTCAAATTTACAGATTTCTATGATAAAATAATTGCATAAGCAATTGGGATTGTGACTAAAGGAGAGAAGTTTACGTGAAAGGCTTTAGGCTAGATAAGCGAAAATCAGAAAATAGGGATGCTGGCACTCAGTTTAATTTACGGGTTAATATATTCTTTTTCAGTACTTTTATTATATTTTGCGTCGTTATCATTCGGTTAGCAGTTCTACAGTTTGTTGAAGGTCCCGAACTTAAGGAACAGGAAACTGGCATACAAAGTAAAAATTTCCCTTTGCAGCCTATACGTGGGACGATTTTTGACGCCTCTGAGACTCCAATAGCCTATTCGACTTCCTCACAAGCTCTTTACGTTACGCTGCTGAAGGATTACAGCTCCTCGGAGAAAGGGTTACAGAATCGACCGGAAATCGAAAAAATCGTCACAGAAATGGTTGAAGTGTTTGATCGGTTTGGTGATGAGGGTGCTAAGAATCTAACATATGATGAGGTGATTGAATTACTTGATCTGGAGTTTAACAAGCAACCAGGATTTGAACCGAGACGGATCAAATCGGACCTATCTACCAAAGAAGTGGCTTATTTTATGGAGCGAAAATCAAAATATCCCGGAGTAGAGGTAGTTGAGGAAAGCCAGCGGCAATACAATCCGGATCAGGTGGCGGTACAAGCAATCGGATACTTGAAGGACTTTCGAGGTGCGAAGGATGAGAACAAATATAAGGAAATTGATGAACAAAACAAAACACAGAAGGATCCAGGTCTTCTTTATACAGAACGTGAAAAGGTCGGAATTTATGGACTTGAAATGATGTTTCAAGATGAGCTACGGGGAAAGAGCGGTTACATAGAGATTCCAATTAATCCGCAGAATATGGCTGATGGAGTACCGACTATGATGCCACCGAAGAAAGGCTACAACGTATACTCTACAATTCATAAAGATATTCAGCTTGCTGCGCAGCAAGCCATTATTGATCAATTGAAATGGTTGCATGCGAATCCTGTATCTGGAAAACTCCATCAGGATGCGTTAACCGGTTATGCGGTAGCGATGGAAGTAGATACGGGGAATATCGTGGCGATGGCTAGTATGCCGGATTATGATCCTAATGTGTGGGAGAATGGTACGGATGATTGGGAAACTGTCTTGAAACATTATGGAAATGGAACAATATCCCCGTACAGTTCGGGACGATCCGGCAACAATTTGGAATCAACTGTGCTGCTCGGCTCAACCATAAAACCACTTAGTGTGTTGATTGGTCTAAATGAAAAGCTGTTTGGTATTAACGACTATTATTCAGACCAAGGCGAGGCTTATTTTGGAAAGGATAATTCTAGGGTTCAGAATTCTGGAAACAAAGCATTTGGATCTATTAACCCTAGAAAAGCTATTGAGAATTCTTCAAATGCGTTTATGGTCGATTGGATTGGTGAGAGACTATATAACAAATATGGTTCTGAGTCCGTTGAAGTTTGGGATAAGTACATGAAAGCTTTTGGGCTAGGAGTTCCGACTGAATCTGGATTGCCTAAAGAGCATAAAGGAATTATTGAGTACGACAATATTGAACAAGCAGGCTCCTATTTAGCCGCCATGGCCTATGCTTCCTTTGGTCAGTCAGGTAAGTATACGACCTTACAGTTGGCTCAGTATGCATCAACATTAGCCAATCGCGGTGAGCGTATCAAACCTCAAATGGCTATTCGAATCGAAGACCAGAATGGTAATGTCATTAAGGAATTTGAGAGGGAAGTATTGAACAAGGTTGAATTTCCGGATCAATACTGGAATGAGATCATAGCTGGGATGAATACACAGGGTTTGCGAGCGTTTGATGATTTTAAATATGACCTAGCAAGGAAAACAGGAACCTCAGAGCAGGATATCTATATTAATGGTAAACGTAACAGATTGGAGAACGGGGTTTTTATTGCCTTTGCTCCTCGCCAAAATCCGAAATTGGCTGTGGCTGTCGTCATACCAGAGGCCGGTTTCGGTTCCCAGAGTGCTGCACCAGTAGCTCGCAAGATTTTTGATGCTTATGATGAGGTATACGGCCTCGACGGAACTCCTCATCCAAAGCAGCAAAATAATGAGAAGGCCGAAAATTAGATTAATGAATAATTAATACATGGTAGTCTCTGGCCACACAGAGATGGCTTTTCTAATCATAGAATTGTAAAAAAGCTATTTGTATCATTGAGAATAAAATGGATGAACTATTAGTCTTATGTTAACCGGTAATTTTTCAGGCATAAGTAGAGAGCGGAAGAACTTCTGACTTGGCATTTACAGCAGGTCATTTAAGTTGGTAATTATTTTTAAGGCTAGTAGAGGAAAGGACTATAGTCAGATAATGTATGTTGCTATTATTAGGTACGAAATCTATAGCTTATTAGAACTCTGTGGACCGAGGCTTAGAAGGAAAAAAACCATCCTGGCACCTCCACTAATTTTTTTTCGTCAGTCGCCTACTTCTTGAGTGAGGAGGAGATGCTAGTTGACTCTAAAGAGACACTCTTTTACACAAATTAAGGGACATTATTTTAATGTGATTTATATGTTGCCCCAGAAAGCAACTCATTGATCCTTATTGATAAGACCTTCCTTTTTCGATCGCCACATCGCTTTTCCTGTAGCAATGGAGTATGCCCCTGTTTTAGAACCGGCAAGGATATTGTAACCCCTGGTGTAGTCCGGACCTCCAAACAGGTCGTTTAAGCATTAATGGTAATAATGATAAACCTAATCTTGAACAATAATCTAGAACAGTAAGCGGCAGCGAAGAATATTCAGAAAAAAACCATCAAAAAAAGTTGGTGGTTTTTTTATTTTGATGGGTGAATGATCAAAGGGGAATGAAATCGACAGAGAACATATAAACTGGGGCCGCATTTGTTGCGGCTTTTCTAATTTAAAGTGAACAAGTTCTTGACCCAAACTCACCCACTCGAGTTAACGCATAATCGGTGTTCGTAAGCCATGTTCACACAACGCTTGATGGAGCACAATATGTAACATATGAATCCTGATAACAGGTTCATATGTTACACATACACCGCATCATATATGAGCAAAAATCGCGAGATTCGGGTGAGAAATAAAGGACAGCAGCGGGATTTCGCCGGACAGACGGATGACAATGCACATCTTACACATTTACGATGTCATGCTGTCTTCTCTACACTTTGGAATGTAAGCGTTACCTGTTAATCACTGAAACGTGATGTACGTGAGTGAACCAGATAACCTGACATGAATCGATATGTAAGAAAGGAGGGGAAACATGAAGGGAAGAAGACTGCTTGCTGTGATATCCGGAAGACGTTCCATCCATCGCGAAACGAAGCCGCCTAATCCAGGCGTAAACCAAACGTCTCTTGGTAAACGAATCAGGGTGAACTGGGAGCTCTATCTGTTCTTGGTGCCGGCCTTACTGTATTTCCTTGTATTTCACTATGCGCCCATGTACGGCATCCAGATTGCCTTTAAGAACTTTATCCCCAGCAAAGGAATCATGGACAGCCCATGGGTGGGCTTCGATCATTTCGAGCGTTTCTTCAATTCCTACTATTTCTGGGATCTGCTCTGGAATACGTTCAGCCTCAGCTTCTACGAGCTGATCATCGGGTTTCCGCTGCCGATCATCCTGGCGCTCGCTTTCAACGAAATCCGGACAGGTCCCTTCAAGAAAATCGTCCAGACCGTTACGTATGCGCCTCATTTTATATCCGTTGTTGTCATGGCGGGTATGATTATTACCTTCTTATCGCCGTCCACAGGCATCCTGATCCAATTGATCAAATGGATGGGCATCGATGCGCCGAACTTTCTGTCGGATCCGGCGTGGTTCAAGACCGTATATGTTCTGTCCGGGGTCTGGCAAAGCACCGGATGGGGGACCATTATCTATCTGGCCGCGCTGTCCGGGGTCGATCCCCAGCAGCATGAAGCCGCGATTGTGGATGGAGCCAGTCGTTTCAAACGATTGTTGCACATCAACCTCCCGGCCATACTCCCAACGATCACCATTTTGTTGATTTTGAACATGGGCAACATTCTTACGATTGGCTTCGAAAAAATACTGCTGCTGCAGAACTCGCTGAATATGGAATCTTCCGATGTCATTTCAACTTATGTTTACCGGACCGGTCTGGTCGACGCGCAGTACAGCTTCTCGACAGCCGTTGGCCTGTTCAACTCCGTGATCAACGTCATTCTATTGGTAACGGTCAACCGGATTGCCAGACGCACCAACGAGAACAGCCTATGGTAGAAAGGAGGGAAGTGCATTGGTTACCGCGATGAAGGAATCGAAGTGGGACAAGATTTTTCTCGGCAGCGTTTATATCTATTTATGCATCGCTCTAATTGTTGTTCTGTATCCGCTCGTATATATTCTCAGCGCATCGATCAGCAGCCCGCAGCAGGTGAATTCCGGTGCGATGTGGCTGTTTCCCAAGGAGATTACCTGGGCCGGATACCAGCTGGTCTTCGAAAACCCGAAGATTTGGAACGGATACCTGAACACGATCGTTTATACTGGGATAGGAACGCTGTTGAACCTGGCCGTGACACTGCCTGCAGCTTATGCGCTCAGCAGGTCGGATTTGGTCGGTCGTCAACTGTTCTTGGGATTTATTCTGTTCACGATGTTTTTTACCGGAGGTCTTGTGCCAACATATCTCGTCGTCCGGAATTTGGGACTGATCAACACGATGGGGGCGCTCATTCTTCCCGTAGCCGCATCGGTATGGAATATCATCGTTGCCCGGACGTTCTTCCAGACGACGATTCCCAAGGAACTGCAGGAAGCGGCATATATGGACGGCTGTACCAACCTGAAGCTGTTCGTCCGCATTATTCTGCCGCTGTCCGCGCCGATTATTGCAGTCATGGCATTATTTTACGGGGTCAGTCACTGGAACAGCTATTTTCCGGCTCTGATCTATCTCAACGATGAGAGCAAGTATCCTCTGCAGATGGTGCTGCGGCAGATTCTGGTTCTTCAGGAAATGACGGCGGAGACGACCGGCGCCGGGATCAGCGGGGATGCTGCCAGGGCAATGAATTCCAAAGCCGAAACGGCATCATTGATCAAATACGGGGTTATCGTTGTATCTACGCTGCCGATTGTGGCTCTCTATCCTTTTTTACAGCGATACTTTGTCCAAGGGGTCATGATAGGCTCTGTAAAAGGATAATGAAAGCGTTTTATAAGATATGAGCTTGAATATGCAAAGGGAGGAAACATGGATGAAGATGACAAGCAAACCTTGGAAGCTGGTGTTGACGGGGCTGACAGCTCTGTCCCTGCTCGCCGGATGCGGTTCGGCCGGCGATACGAAATCTGCCGGAACAAAGTCAACGGAAGCAGCCGCCGTGAATAAGGAAGGCTTCCCGATTATGAATGAACCGATTACGCTGACCATGATGGCACCTGATGTCGGCGTTCAGAACTGGAAGGATATGGTCGTGCTGCAGCAGATGGAGGAAAAGACGGGCATTTCATTCCGATACTTGAATGCACCGAAGGATAGCTTTGATACGAAGAAGAACCTCGTATTTGCCAGCGGCGATTACCCGGATGTTTTCTATGCTGCAGGTTTGACGGCGGCCGAACAGATGAACTATGGCGAGCAGGGTATTCTGATTCCGCTGGAGGAGCTCATTGAGGAGTATGCTCCGAACTTCAAGGCGCTGATGGATGAAATTCCGGAGATCCGTAAATCCATTACGGCTCCGGATGGACATATCTACTCCTTGCCTGCGGTCGATTTAAGCCAGCACTGGTATCGGAACCCGCTGTGGTACAATGGTGATTTCCTGGAGGCCCTGAATATCGACAAGCTTCCGGAGACGACCGAGGAGCTCTATACCTTCCTGAAGCGGGTAAAAGAAGAGGATCCGAACGGCAATGGAGTCGCCGATGAAATCCCGATCTCTTCCGTATCGACGGCGACGACCAATGCTCGGGATATTCGTACTTGGCTTCTTGGCGCTTTCGGCGTCTATGAAGACGAAATTTATGTAGACGATGAGGATGTTGTTCATTATACCCCGATAGAAGAGGGCTTCAGAGAGTATCTGGTCTATATGAACCGTCTATGGAAAGAGGATCTGCTCGACCACGAAAGCTATTCGCAAACCGCAGAACAGAAAAAGGCCAAGGCACAGAACAATCAGGTGGCCCTGTTCTCCGACTGGCATGCCTACATGACCAAAGGGGGAGAGCCGTCCACCAAGGATCCGATGTTCGCTCCGGTGAAAAGCGATTTGGTAGACAAGCCGGCCATCGCCAAGAACAGAGGGATTACGACAGGGGCTTTTGCCATCTCGGCTACCAATCCTGCCCCTGAAGCATCGATGCGTTGGGTGGACTACCTTTACTCCTATGAAGGGTCGCTTTTTTTCAACAAAGGACCTGAAGGCATGCTGTGGGAGTATACGGATGAAGCTAATCGCGTGAAACGCTATTTGTCTGTGCCGGACGGCATGGAAATGGAGGACTACCGTGCGACTTTGACGCCAAACTACGGCATTCCGGCTCCTACCATCAACACGGACGATATCAATAAAGGATTGAAGACCGACTTTGACCAGTGGGTTGAAAAGGAGACGAAGGAAAAGCTGCTCGATCGCGGAGCCAGACCTCCGTTCCCTGCCTTGTTCCTTACCGTTGAAGAGCAAACCGAGATTAACAGCCTGAACTCGGATTTGAGCACATATGTACAACAGATGGAGGCGAAGTTCGTGACCGGAGCAGAACCATTGTCCAATTGGGATAACTATCTGAACACGATGAAGAAAATGGGTGCCGACCGGGTCGTCGAAATCTATCAAGGCGCATATGACCGCTGGAAGTCGAGCTAAACATAAAATGATAGAGGGCCTGATAAATCTCCTGAATATCATACAAATGTGGAGGCATAGCCTATGAAAATCACGAGACATCCGAACAATCCGATCGTCGTTCCGGGAACGTACGAATGGCGTAAAGTCACCGTATTCAATCCTGCGGTTATTATAGACAACGGCAAGTTTTACATGATTGAGCGTACCGCAGGCTCGCTAACGCCTTGCAAGAATGTGTTGGGACTTCTGGAGAGCGAAGATGGGGTGAATTTTACGCACGTGAAAGACGAGCCGATCGTGACGCCTGACATGCTGGGCTTTCCATATGGAAGCGTCCAGGACCCGCGGATTGTCAAAATTGACGGCACGTACTATCTAAACTATGCCCTTAGGCCATGCGCCATGAGTTACTATCCGACGGGAGCGGGCATACCGGAGCGTACGATTCCAAAATATCCGGACGGCTGGGGGGAGGAGGAGGGCCACTGGCTCACTCGCTCTTCGATTGTGAAGTCGGACAATCTGATCGACTGGGAATTCGTTGCCGATACGACACCGCTCGATATCAATGACCGCGACAACATTTTGTTCCCGGAGAAGATTAACGGAAAGTATGTATTGCTGCGCCGTCCGGAGGAATACGTGGGTGCAGCTTACGGAACGGACAGCGCGGCGATATGGATTACGTACTCCGAGGATCTAGTTCATTGGGAAGAGCCGAAACTTCTGGCCAAAGCCGAGAATCCGGCGTGGGAATCCAGGAAAATCGGCGGAGCCACGCCGCCTGTGCGAACCGATAAAGGCTGGCTGGTCCTTTACCACGGCGTTGATGATCAGGTCGTTTACCGTGTTGGGGCGATGCTTCTTGACCTGAACAACCCTGAGAAGGTCATAGCAAGAACGAAGACTTTTATTATGGAACCGGAAACCTATTACGAGAAATTCGGTTATCAAATTCCGAATGTGGTGTTCCCGACAGGAAACGTGGTCAAAGACGGCCTGCTCTATATCTATTATGGTGTGACCGACACTGCAATTGCACTGGCTACCGTGCCGGTCGATGAGCTGGTTGAGCATATCTTGAACGAACCGCAGTGAGTGAGGTAAAAGCATCCGGGCCCTTTCGAGACAAGATCTCCTAAAGGGCCCTTCTGTTATATATCCAGCCTATTCGAGCGATGTTGTTTGCGGTACTGACCGGGCGTAAGCCCGGTTTCTTTCTTGAATTTGCGGATGAAATTGGGTGCATCCAGGTAGCCCACCTGTTCGATGATTTCCTTAAGGGGAGCGCTTGTCGTCACAAGCAGCCGAATGACTTCCTCCGTACGCCTCTTCCAGATATACTGCGAGAAACTGATCCCGGTCTTCTCTTTGAAGCTGCGGCTTAAGTAAGAGGTAGAGACGGAAAATTTAAGGGCAACATGCTCCAGGCTGAGCGTATAGTCGGCAAACTGCTGATTTACATAATGTACGATATCATCGATCAGTTTAGGTGCTGCTTGCTCATGGTTCCGTTCAACCTTCTCGCAAACCTCTGTCGTGAGCGACAACAGCTTGTCCTCAAATTCCTCCAGCGTCTCAAACGACGTATAGTCCGAGATGCTGCTGAATGCTTCGTTCATTCCAACCTCAGAGGCGGACCTTAGCAGCGCGTTCAGCAGATCGAAGCAAATGCAGCGCAGCAGATGAATTTGCAGCGGTTCGCTCCGGATGGTCTCCATCATCTCGGCGATCATCTGCACAGCCACCGACTCGTTGCCTTGCTTTAGGCTTTGCTCCAGCTTGAGCAGCGACTTTCTTGGAAGCCATACGCCTTTGGCGACAGGATGATTCTGCTCTGCCAACTGGTCGAAATAGGTGATCCGGCTGCTGCCGACCATTCGGTGCTCGAGTGCGGTTGCGGCTTCGATGAAGGATTGGTTCAGCTGCCCCAAATCCCGGTAGGGCGTACCTACGCCCATGCTCGGATCGAGCCGAGTGTTCTCGGAGATCAATCCCTGGACCGTGCGAATGATCTGCTCCATCCGGAGCTTCAGCGAATCTTGGCCAGGGTCAGGAAGCGATACGATCAGCGCAAATTGATTATCGGCTGAGAATTCAACGCCATAGATAGTCGCTTGAAGTCCTGAAGGTTCAACATGGCTGAGAATTTCATGCACCTGCTGACGATCCTTCTGGAGTTCCTCGGCCGCATCGTTTTCTTCCCAGGACAGAATCACACAGAAATAAATGACTTGTTCTTGGGGAGATTCCAATCCGACTTCGGCGATCATTCGCTCGATTTCGGGATCATCCGGCTTGCCGTGCTTCAGCAGAAGCAGCATGCATTGGTTGCGCACGAAGGGCTCCTGCATATCGATCCGGGTGCTGTAATCGTGAAGGGTCTGACGAATCCATTCCCATTCATTGCGCGTTTTGGGCTCTGGGGTATCGCTAACTCTGAGCTTGGCGAATTCCATCAAATCCTTAATCGGGTGATATTGGCGTCTAGCCAGCACAAAAGCGGCAAGCACTCCGGTTATGACGGCGATGCCAAACACCAGCAGTATGAGCGTCTGTACATGAGCGACCCGGCTGAAGAACTGGTAGCTTGGCATGATGGTCATGTAGTTCCATCCATTCTCCCCGGATTTGACGGATACGACGGAATACTTGTCATTATTCAGGGAGAGATTGTGTATGCCGGCATCAAGCGCAGCCAATGTCCCGAGATGCTCTTGAGACAGGGTTACGCCGTGATTGCTCGCAGTAAGCACTTCATCATCTGGATTGAGAATGTAGCTGCTCCCGGTGAAATCGCTAAGAATGGAATCCATGACCCCGGTAAGATTGGACTCTTTCACCATATATACAACGCTCCCGTAAGGATAGGGGGCATTGGGCTTGATCGGTACGATGATGGTCAGCATCGTCTCCTGCCTGGAGTTGTTGATCGTAACATTCTCGGCCGGCCGTATGACCATCTGATTCGTTTCGTTCAGCGCAAGGGTGACATCTTCCAGACTCCAGTTCTCATAACGATAGAAGGAATCGAACGCAACGTTAACATTCGTCAGGCCACGGTAAGAGTAGATAATCGGGTCGTTATGATAGTATAAGAAGATGTCTTCAATGATGCTGCTGTTTGCCTTATAGTTGGCCAAAGCTTGTATGGCTTCCACTCTGTAATAATCATCACGGACCATATAAGGGGTTAAGCGTCTGTCGTAAGCGATTCGGCCGGAAAGCTCCCGAAGCTCCGCGATACGGGAGTCGATGGTCATTTTCACCTGGTTCAATTGATTGATGTTGGATTGTTCGATCTCGGTACGAAGCCCGCTGACAGCGCTATCATAAACGAAAATGGTTACTCCCGTCAGGGGAATCAGGAAGATCAGAATATAAGACAGTACGTATCTTAAGAGCAGCTTCGACTTAAAGTGATTCCAATTTATTCGGAAAGTGAAAGTGGATACGATGAATGATTTGAGGTTATGAATGGTCATTTTGGGTGCATCCTCCATTGCATTCTTTTCATGTCATGCGAAATTCCGATTTCATCAACAAGGATAGGGTTATTTGAAACATTATATCATTATAATGATTATTCGGAGAAATATTAAGAATAAATTCATCATCATTATATAGGAAGATTTTGTTATGATAGGGACAAGAAAAAAATGGGAAGTGGGAAGCTGTGGACAAAAAGGCGAAAAAGGTTTTACTTCAAACGTTCTGGTCATCCAGCGGCTGGAAAAGCAGTCCTTTGCCGTTCGTTGGGGAGGACTTTGATTACGCGAAGAGCATGAGGCTGATGTTCGACCCCATCACCATCGGACATGATGAGCTGATCCAGCGGCTGCATAGCTTACATAAGACGGTTACTAAAGAAAGGGTTGCTGCCGCATTTCTGCACAGTCTGTCCACGAGACAAGTGCATCTGCGAAGCGCGCTTTCCAGTTGGGCGCTTACATCGCGCCTGCCTCTGCATCAGTACGAAGAACGACGCTCGGCCATGCCGAATTACAGCAGCTGCGGAGATTGTAACCATGCCGGGCTCCAGTCCGACCGGAATTACGTGAATGCCGACCTGAACGTGCTGAATTTCGAACGGGTCAAATGGGGAGGCATCCGCTTGAATCAGCTGCTCTACTGCTGGCTCGATCTGGAGCTGTTGAGCCATGAGGAGGGCCTGACGGTGGACGATGAGGATATCGCCATTCTGAGGAAGCTGATGACAGCCGTCGACGGATGCGCCGAATCAGAAAGCCCGCGTCATCTTGAGAAGCGCTTGAAGGATGTTCTGCCTTCAAGCAAGCATGAACGAGACGTGCTGATGGAAATTCTGGGATATGCCGGCGTGCTGGTTCCGAAGGATACGCCCCGCACGCGTCCGAGAAGGGACGACGATTTCTTCTCGATGTCGGAGTGGCAGGGAAGCGACGGATATTCCACTGAAGCGCTGCAGTTTTATTTCGGCGAATATCTGTAGACCGCGCTGCATCATTATAGGTTACAGAATACGTACCGGTTTAGGAGTTTAAGGGAGGGTTAGAATGGAGCCGCAATATCATACGCTGTATGATCACGGAGTGCTGCCTTATACGAGGGAAAGCTTGGACGGCCAGGGAATGCACGATAAGACGGTGGAAACGCTTGTGCATCGGGGAATGCCGGTCTTTGATCCGCAGGAGCCACCGTTGGGTCTTCTGTTTCATGAAGCGTTACCGCTACAGGATATTCATGGAGCCTATATCGCGATCGGAAGGGAGATCTGGAGCGAAGGGCTGCATGTCGCGATCCAAAAGGATACAGGGGGAGTGTGGGCAGTCACGGAGGGCGGTACACAGAAACCGACCTACATGAACGCCTCCATCGACAGCCTGCTCGCCTTTATGGACCGTGTGCTTCGATTCAAGCAGCAAACGGAGCGCTTGCAGCCCGATCCACCTCCCACGATTTTGACGGCCGAACAATTTCGCGAGAAACTTGAGAAGTTCAGAAGAGGGGAGATCAAGCCGGGAATCCGTCCGGACGCCTCGCAGACTCAGCGCGAGTGGAAGTCAGCCTTCGAAGAAATGAAGCGGGAGCTGAAAGGGATGGATCTCCCTGCTGTACGTTCCTCTTCATGGTGGGGAATTGTGCTGGAGGAAATAAAGGATCGCTTGAGGTAGCCGAAATGCATTTTAATGACGGGATGGGAGGATGAACGTTGGGCTTTCATGACACGTACAGATTTGGTGTGCATGCCATCATATCGAACGCTGACGGCAAGCTGCTTTTATTAAAACGGACCTATGGGAATAAGGGATGGAGTTTGCCCGGGGGCGGGGTGGATTCCGGCGAAACGATCCATGAAGCGATTTTTCGCGAATGCCGCGAAGAGCTGGGCCTTACCCTGCAAGATGCGGTCTTGACCGGATTTTATTATCACAGTCATATCAACGCGCAGGTCGGCATATTCCGCTGTTCGATCCCGCTTCACGAGGAAATTGTGCTAAGCTCCGAGCATTCGGAATATAAATGGGCCGAGTTGTCGGAGCTGAGCGACGTTCAGCGGTTAAGGGCCCAGGATGCATTGGCTTATCAAGGAGAAGTCAAAAGCCGGGCGTTTTAGCATTCATCCTGTTCTTTTAAAGACCGGATTACCGTTACTGACCCCATGCACAACATCAGGGTTACGCTAACGAACTCTGTTGACGATGTTCCATCCGAAGCGGCAGAGGTTGCATCCACAAAGACATCCAGCATATAAAAAAAGAGGCTAACCGTGAGGGCGGTTAGCCTCTTTTGATTTCAGTAAAACCTGGTTACCTGCTTATGCCCTGAGATCATGGCATGTGGATAAAATCCTTACTCCTTCAAAGAGCCAATCAGCAGCCCTTTTATGAAATACCGCTGCAGGAACGGATAGAACAGCACCACCGGACCGATCGTCAGAATGGCGGTGGCCATCTTCACCGATTCTTGCGGCAGCGTCTGGCTGCCGAGGATGGCGCCGCTGCTCTGCATCTGCTGAATCATGCTGATCTCGGAGTTCAGCTTAAACAGCAGGTATTGAAGGGGATACAACTTCTCGTTGTCCACCAGCATGATGGCGTTGAACCAATTGTTCCAGTAGGCAATGCCGTAGAACAGCGTAATCGTGGCCAGAACGGGCATGCAGAGCGGGAAGTAGATCCGGAACGCGATATAGAAGTCGCTCGCGCCGTCGATCTTGGCCGCTTCCGTCAGGGAAGGCGGAATTTGGGACATGTAGTTGCGTACAAGAAACAGGTTGAACGGGTTGAACACCAGGGACGGTATGATCAGGGCCCAGATGGTGTTGTTCATGCCGAGATTCAAGTTGATCAGATACCAGGGCACCAGACCCGTGTTAAACACCATCGTAATGAAAAAGAACAATCCGAGCCCGTTGCGGTAACGGATATGCTTGGCGGCCAGCGTATATCCGGCCATGGACGTGATGGTGACCGCAAGGATCGTGCCGACGACCGTCACGATGATCGAGATCATGTAACTCCGGTACAGCGGCGTGCTGCCGAACAGAAGCAGCTTGTAGGCATCCAGCGACAGCTCGCTCGGGAACAGCTGGTAGCCGAATTGCTTAATGCTGGCTTCGTCGGTAAAGGACACCATGAGCACAAGCAGCATCGGCAGGATGCAGAGAATGGAGATGATGCCGATCAGCGCGGCATTCACGGCGTCGAAAAATTTAGGTCTGGACGTCATCTAGATTTCGCTCCCTTCCGAATGAATCCGGCTTGCTTTAGAACAAGGCATGGTCCGGATTCACCTTCTTCACGATTTTGTTGCTGCCCCATACGAGAATAAAGCCGACCACGGATTGATACAGCCCGACGGCCATGGCTTGTGCCGGATTCCCGATGGTGCGGAGGGAACGGAACACATACGTATCGATGACGTCAACCGTCGGATACAGCAGCCCGTTGTCCTTCACGATGGCATAGATCATGTCAAAGCTGCCGTACATGATTTTGCCTAGAGCCAGCAGGGTTAAGATGGATATGGTCGGCAGCATGAGCGGAATGGTGATGTGGCGGATGAGCTGCCAACGGGTAGCGCCGTCGATCCGGCCGGCTTCGTAATAACTGTCGTCAATTCCCGTGATCGCCGCCAGATAGATGACGAGGTTCATCCCGAGGTCCTTCCACACCGCAGCGGTTGTAAGAATCCACGTCCAGTATTGCGGAGAGGCGTACCAGTTGACGGGGTCGATATGGAAGAACGCCAGGATCCGGTTCAGGATACCGTAGTCGGTCGACAGCAAGCTGTAGATAATGTAACTCACGATAACCCAGGACAAGAAATGCGGGAACAAAATCGTGGATTGGGTTATCCTCGAGAACCAGCGGCTGCGGAGCTCGTTGAACAGTATGGCCAGCGCCATCGCTGCGAGCGTGCCAACGATGATAAATAGAAAATTGAGCTTCAAGGTGTTGAAGGTGACCTCCCAAGCCCGGGGCGACGAGAAGAAGAACTTGAAATTGTCAAAGCCGACCCAGGCGGAATTGAAAAGTCCCGTCTTGAAGTTGAATTTCTGAAACGCAATGAGCATGTACGGAAGCGTGAAATAACCGAAGACCAGCGTATAGATGGCAGCCGGTACGACGAGCAGGTAGGCGGATCCGTTCGAGCGGATTTCGCGCAGGAAGCCGAAGCGGCTTTTTTTCATGAGTAGGCACGTCCTTTCGTAAGTGATGGGGGGCTGCAAGCGTAGCAGTTCTGTTTCGAGTGTAAAGAGAGTTGCCGCGTGCAGTAAACTATGAAAATGGAGTTTGAGCGGATTGAAAGGGGGGACGCCTGCTTTAAAAAACGGCAAAAACTTCGAATTTGAGTATTTCGCAAAGTGTCGCCAGGATTGAATAATGACTGGAAAAGCTTGATTTTATAAGGAGTTTAGCCGATGAAGTCTATGAAGGGGAGTTTGGGGAGGGAAATAAAGAATGCGTTTTCATATTGATGTATGCCCTGAGCAAATGTAAGATGAGAATAATATATCGATCCGTTCCAAGCGATCGGATGGCTAAGCAACCCCATAAAATTAACATGTATATTACATATAATGTTAGTAATATTCATGGATGATAAGATCTCAGTTTACTATACAGACCGAATGATAAAGGAGGGAGAATATGATCCGGCAGCGATTATTCCGTTATGCAGTGTATCGAAATATGTTTCTCAGCTTTGTTTTGCTCACGGCAGCCATGATTGCCCTCGTAACCGTGGTCCTGTACATGATGTTCTCCTGGAGCACCGCGAAGGAGGTAGGAAAAATATCCGAGTCGATGCTGAAGCAGAACAGCGCCGTATCCAGCGTCATCCGCGACCAGGTGTATAACGTGGGCAACCTTCTGCTCAGCGACAAGGAGATTGTGAACGCCCTGTTGGACAAAGAGGCCGATCCGGTGAAACAGTATGGCGTGTTCGGCACCCTTAACCGGGTCCAGTCCACCTATCCGTTCATCCATTCGATCGGGATCTATAACGGCTCGAATAACACGTACCTGAATACGAAGGGGATTACCAAGGAGCAGGAGAAGGCGCTGCTGGAGGAGATCAACAGCAAAAATACATCGTATTTTCATCTGTTCCCGCGCAAGATCTCTTCCTCCACTTCGACGAAGCGGAGCGAAGACGTCCTGACTTTCGTTCTCCTTCCGAGCTATTATTCGCCGCTAAGTTCCAAAGGCGCGATCGTAATCAACATGAGCACCGACACCATCCAGGATCTGATCGGAGGCTACCGCAACGAAGCGGTGGATTCGCTGCACGTCATTGACGACAAGGGAACCATCATCACCCATTCGGATCGGTCCCGGTTCATGGAGGATGTATCGCAGGAGTCCTATGTCCAGTCCATTCTGGAATCGGACGCGGAAAGCGGTTACTTCACCCGCTCCATCGACGGCCGCAAGAGCCTGGTTACCTATGTCAAATCCAAGGATATGAACTGGACGTTTATCAGCGTTAGCCAATATCAAAATCTGTTGTTCAACATGCAGGCCCTCCGAACGTCGGCGCTGGTTCTCGCTCTGGCCTGCTTCGTCGTCAGCATGTTCTTGTCGATCTGGCTGACGCATCATGCGTACAACCCGATCCGCCACCTGCTGGAGAAAATGAGCGCCATTCCGAAAATGAAGGAAAACCGTCGGCAAATCAACGAATTTGCCATATTGGATACCACTTACGCGGAAATGACGGAGAAAATGAAGTCGATGGAGTCCGAGGCTTCCGTCGCCCGGCAGGCGCATGTGCTGCAGCTGCTGAAAGGCGGCGACGAGACGGCATTCCGCCGTTTGGCCCGCGAAGGCAAGGGCCCCTATTTCTTGGCGGCCGTCCTTCTGATTGACAGCTTAGACGGCTCGCCGGGGGGCGAGGACGAGGAGCTGCAGTCCTATACCTGCGCGGCCGTCGCCCAGGCGGCCCAGCAGATGCTGGAGCCGGAGGGAGCGAACGTGGCCACGGTGGGGGACGGGACCATTGCGATCATTCTCCCCATGAAGCAGAGCCGGCTTCCGCTCCATGTATTGGGCATGCTGGAGGAGCTGCAGGGCGAGATGCTCCGCACGCTCCGCGTGTCCGTCACCGTCGGCATCGGAACGGCCGCGCAGACGTACGAGGAGCTGCGCGAATCGTTCGATTGCGCGCAGTCCTGCTTCCAGCAGCGCTTTTTCGCGGGAAAGGGCAAGATGTTCCATGGCGATCCGGTCATCGCCGCGGAGTCGGAGCATTCCGAGGCGCAGTATCCGGACAAGCGCGAGAAGCGCATCATCGAGGCCATCAAGCTGCAGCAGCGGGATAAATTGGAGAAGGAAATCGATCAGTGGATCAAGGAAATTCGCGAATACAACTACCATGAAGTCATGTTTTTCATCAACCAGTTCATCGGCGGCCTGTACAAGCAGCTCAATGTCCATACGGTGAAAAACCGGGAAAGCGCGGATCTCTTCCTCGACTTTACGCGGCGGATTACCCGCTTTCAGACGCTGCAGGAAACCGCGGATGCCCTGAAGGATCTTGCCCTTAGGCTCTGCAGCCTGTCCGAGGAATCGGGAGCGGTCCGGCATGCGGAGGTGGTGGATTTTATCCAGATGTACGTACGCAAGCATTATGCAAGGCCGGATATGTCGCTTGAGCAGGTTGCGGGCGAGGTGAAGCTGTCCCGCAGCTATGTCGGCAAGCTGTTCAAGGCGCATTGCGAGCTGTCGTTCAACGATTACCTGAATGCCGTTCGTCTGGAGAAGGCGCGGGAGCTTCTCGCAAGCACCGAGGAGTCGGTTCAATCGATCAGCGAGCAGGTGGGCATTCTGAATACGACCTATTTCTACACGCTGTTTAAAAAGCACTACCAGATCTCGCCGGCCCAGTTCCGCAGCCAGCATGCGATCGAGACGAAAAAGGCGCAGTGACGGGCATTTAAAGTGAGGGTTCAGAAATTCGACTTTTCAGCACCGAGAAGGTTGGATGAAGCTAGGGACTGAGTAGCGGAGCGTAGGCAAACCTACGTGAGCAACGGAAGGCCCGGCTGAATTCAAGATTCGACGTCGAGACCGCTTCCTGACCTGCTTCGTGATCAAAAGTTGACTTTCTGAACAACCTCTTAAAGTGTTTTAAAATGGCGAAAACCATCATTTTGAAGTATACGTTTTCCCTACTGTCTCCTTAAGATAGGAATCGTACCGCATGACTAAACCAAATGAAGACAGGGGGACACATGCATGAAAAAAAGGAAAGCGCTAGCACTATGGTTGGCCGCGATATTCATGGTATCCGTGATCGCAGGCTGCTCCGGCGGCGGCGACGCCGGCAGTGAGAATGGATCGGCGAGCGGGGAGAACGGCGGAGGGGACAAGCTGCCGGTACGGTATTTGCTTCCGGGCTCCGCGCCGCAGGATTTGGATGCGGCGGTCAAAGCGATCAACGAGAAGCTGGAGGCCGACGGACTGAACCTTACGTACGAACCGACGTACATCGCGTGGGACGTATGGGATCAGAAGACCAACCTCATGATGTCGACCGGCGAGGAATTCGAGCTGATTGCCATCATGCACGATACCAAAGGACCGACGGTGCTTGCGGGAAGCGGCGGTATCATTCCGATCGACGATCTGCTGGATCAGTATGGCACCGAGCTGAAAGCTTCCATGCCGGACTGGATCTGGGAGTCGTCGAAAATCAACGGCAAGATCACGTACGTGCCGAACTTCTGGGCGGATACCGCTTATAACGATGGCATGTTTACAATCCGTACCGATCTGCTCGAGAAAAATGGCCTGAAGCCGCCGACATCGCCGGAAGAGCTGCTCAATGCAGCAGAGACGCTGCAGAAGAATTGGCCGCAGGACAACAAGAACGTATATATCAAGATGCTGGAGGAGCCAGCCTACTTCCTGCATACGACCTACGACACCTATCCGTTTACCGTGGCCGACAACATGATTTACATCGACCAGCAGGGGAACGTGAAGTCCTGGTTCGAAACCGAGGAGTTCAAAAAAGACGTGAAGTTCATGAACGAGGCTTACAAGCGCGGGCTGATCATGAGCGATCTGCTTACGACGCCGACGGAGGTTATCAACCAGGAGGAGCTGGCAGGACGTTATCTCTACCGTCCGGGCGACGTTGGGTTGAGCGACGCCATACTTCAGACGTTCCCGGATGCGAAGCTGGATATTTATTATTTGGCCGACCAGCCGAAATTCAGATCCTACGCGATCCGGAATTCCAACGGGATTTCGGCCACGTCTCCGCACCCGGAGGCCGGCATTCAATTCTTGAACTGGGTATACAGCAGCCAGGAGAACATGGATCTCGTCCAAAGCGGCGTGAAAGATGTGCATTGGAAGGATACAGGCAAGAATACCAAGGACTATCTGGCCAAGAACGAGAACGGTTCCCCGGCTTATGAGCTTCCATACTGGCTGCTCGGCCACGTTGAAATGAACCGTTATCCAACGAATACGGACCCAGCGCGTCTGGAGCGCCGCACAACGGTATCGGAGGACGCCGTGAACAGCATCACGATCGGCTTCACCTTCGATCCGACCAACGTTGCTTCGCAGTACGCCAATTGCATCGCCGAGCTGAAGACCAGCGTTTATCCGGTCATGCACGGGGTCGTGAAATACGAGGACGCCTACGATAAAATGCTGGCCGCAATGAAGTCCGCCGGTCTCGATGAGGTCGTTGATGAATACAAACGGCAATTCGATGAGTGGAGAGCCGGTCAGTCGTAAGTCTAGGCACGCTAACGGCTAAGAAACATTGGAACAGGGCAATCCTTTCCCCGGTTTGATAACCGGGGAGGGGTTGCTTTTTTTCGTGCGTCGCCATGGAGCGTTCCGTGAGGAGTACAGAGGGAATTCCAAGGAGACTCCAAGGGGATTCGAAAGTGATCCACGTTACCGTTTAGGACTTCAATTATCCGATATTGGCCAAAATCAAAGTTTTCTCTCAAAAGTAAAGTGTTCAAGACAGGGATTCCCGGGCTAGAGTAAAGGTCATAAGAAGCCTTGAGACTGCTCAAAGAGGTAGGAGCGAAAGTCTTTATTAAGGCTGGCCTCACGGCAAGAGCCGTGCAGAATAAGGAGGACGTAGTTCATGACCAAGCAAACACAAGCCATCCGGGAAGGCTGGCAATGGTTTACGGAAAGCCGGTACGGCATGTTTATTCATTTCGGGCCTTATGCCCAATACGGGCGCGGCGAGCAGGTTCTGTTCCGGGAGCATTTGGACCAGGCCGAATACGCTCGGAAGGCCTGCGAGTGGAATCCGGAATTCTTTGACGCCGAGCTTTGGGCGTACACCGCGCGCAAGGCGGGGATGAGATATGCCTGCTTAACGACGCGGCATCATGACGGGTATTGCCTGTGGGATACGGCCACGACGGATTATTCCAGCGCGAAGCAGGCGCCCGGCCGGGATCTGGTGCGCGAATTTACCGATGCGTTCCGGGCCCAGGGGCTTCGGGTCGGATTATATTATTCCTGGATCGATTGGCGGATCCCGGCTTATTTCGACGGACCGGAGAAGGATCCCGAGGGCTGGGAGACGATGAAGCAGTATTTGCATGCCCAAGTGGAAGAGCTGGTCACGAAATACGGGCGCATCGATCATTTCTTTTTTGACGGGGTCTGGCCGCGAACGGCGGAGGACCTGGACAGCATCAAGCTGGTGGAACGGATGAAGTCGATTCAGCCGGACATCCTGGTGAACAACCGTCTTGGGCTGTCCGAGGAGGAGAAGCTGCATGCGGACGGCGGCGGCGGCTCGGGCGATTCCGAGGTGCTGGGCGATTTCGGCTCGCCTGAGCATGTCATCGTCCCGGATCAGAAGCGGCTGTGGGAATCCAGCCAGGTCACCACGTGGAGGCTGTGGGGGTACACGAACGGCGAACGATGGCGTCCGGCCGACGTTCTGCTCGACATGCTGTGCGAGTGCGCGGAAAAAGGGGGGACCGTGGGCGGCAATCTGCTGCTTAACGTCGGACCGCAGCCCGACGGGCAGCTTCCGCCGGCCTTCGTGGAGCGGGCGCTGAAGATCGGGGAGTGGCTGGACGTTCACGGCGAGGCCATCTACGGCTCCGACGGCGGAAACCTCACGGAGTTCATCACCTACGGGCGGCAGACCATGAAAGACAACAAGCTGTATCTCATCATCCGCTTCTGGGATGGAAGGCCGGTGCTGAGGCTGGCGGATCTGGTGACGCCGGTATCGCGGGTGACGCTGCTGACAACGGGACAGGAGCTGTCGTTCCGACAGGAGGGCGACGTGCTGTGGATCGAAGGGCTTCCGCGGGAACGTCCGACGGAGCTGTTCCCGGTCATCCGCATCGAATGCGAGGAGCGGCCGCAGACCAATGAATGGGGAGTGAACCGCCTCTGGACCGGCGACCCTTCCCGGATCGCCGACTGGGCCCGAACGCGCGGAACATCCGTATACGTCGACGGCCAGCCGCGGACGAGAAAGGAGTAAGTCGATGAGAACGCTTGTATTTTACGACGAGCATTTTCCTTACGAAGGCGAACGTCCGTCTGCAGAGGCACTGGAGCGATTGCGGGAATGGGCGGTGGTCGCAGGTGCCGCGGACGTGGCTGATCGTCTGACGGAAGGCGGCTGGGACGCGCTGGTTCATCTGCACGGGCCATACTTTCCGAAAGCGGCTTGGACGGCCATCGAAGCCCACCTGAAGGCCGGCGGCGGTCTGGTTCATGCCGGGGGCGTGCCTTTCCGCAGGCCGGTTCGAGAGCTGAACGGAAGCTGGCATGCCGAACGCGAGCAGCTGGCTTACCATCAGCGAATGGATATCCATGATGCGCTGGCGGTTGACATATCGCGCGTCCGGGAGCTGAAGGTCTCCGCCGAATACCCGATCCTGCTGGGGCGCGAGGAGCTGTTCGGCATGGAGCCGACCTGGGGCTTGACGCTGCATCCGACCAAAGCGAGCGACATCCCGGCCGAGATGGGGGCATGCGGTCCGATGGACGCCGTTATCTCGCCGCTGCTGATCGGCGTGGACCGTGATCGACGCGAGCGGTCCGCTCCGGTCGTCATGCTGGAGCAGCATAAGGGCGATTACGCCGGGGGCCGCTGGATTCTGATCAACCAGCAGCTGAGGGCATCGTTCTGGGAGACGAAAGGGATGGACGTCCTGGAGGATCTCGCCGAATACGCGGGAACAGGCGTGACGGAGCTGTGGCTGAAGCCGAACTATGCCTCCTACGAGCCGGGCGAGCAGATGCGGTTGACGATCCAACTGCAGAGGCTGTCCCGGACGTCCGCCACGGCGCAGACCTGGCATTTTGCGGTGAGACTTATCAAGGAAGACGACGGTGAGACCGTCTGGTCCGGACACGAGAAGTCGGAAGCCGGCATGGAACAGCGGGATCTGCAGCAGCTTCGCTTGTCCGTCCCGGTACGGCTGGAAGCGGGCTTGTACCGGATCGTTTGCGAAGCCGAGTCCGAATCAGGGGAGCGCCGCAACCTGACCCAGGCGGTATGGGGCGTCGACCGTCCGCTGCTGCAGGCGGGAGAGCGGCTGGAATGCGGGCGCGATTACTTCCGCCGCGGCGGGCGGACGGTTCCGATCGTTGGCATGACGTACATGACCTCCGACGTCGCGCGCAAATTCCTCCATCTGCCGAACGTGCAGCGTTGGGATGCGGATATGGCGGAGATGAAGCGAGCAGGAATCAACCTGATCCGGACGGGCATATGGACGGGGTACCGGATGATCATGTTTGCCGACGGCCATGCGGCCGAGGACGTCATGCGGGCGATCGATGCCTTTATCCTGACGGCCAAGCGGCATGAACTGGAAGTGACGTTCACGTTCTTCTCGTTTGCGCCCGAAGCCTGGGAAGGCGTGAACCCATACCTGGATCCGCGATCGGTTGAGGCGCAAAAGCGCTTCGTCGCCTCCATCGTCGGACGTCACAGGGGCACGACCAACGTGCATTGGGACCTGATCAACGAGCCGTCGCTGTTCGATCCGAAGCGAATCTTCGAGGGGCCGGTATCGATAGGGGACCGGTTCGAGCGGCAGGCCTGGTCCGAGTGGCTGCGGCAGCGCCACGGGGATGATCTGGCGCTGCTTCAGGAGCGCTGGAACATGACGCCGGGCGAGCTGCCTTCATTCGAGTCGGCGCCTGCGCCGAGTCCGGACGACAAGCTGTTCAACAGCGTGCTGCAGCCGAAGAAGTGGGGACCGTGGATCGATTTCACGCTGTTCACCATGGACATGCATAATCGGTGGGCGTCCGAGCTCATCGGCACCATTCGCCGCTCCGATCCCCGCCAGCTGGTAACGGTCGGGCAGGATGAGGGCATCTGCTCCCAGCGCCCGTCGCCTTCGTTCTACGGGCCTGCCGTTGATTACACAACGGTCCACTCCTGGTGGCAGAACGATCACCTGGCCTGGGACGGCATATTTACGAAAACGCCGGACAAGCCGAATCTGATCCAGGAGACCGGCATCATGCACGTGCAGCGTCCGGACGGCATCGCCAAGCGGACGGAGGAAGAGCTTCGCAGCATCCTGGAGCGGAAGTACGCGTATTCGTTTTCGACCGGGGGCGCGGGTGCCGTCCAGTGGATTTGGAATATTAACTACTTCATGGATAATGCCAACGAATCCAACATCGGGGCGCTTCGGGCGGACGGAACGCAGAAGCCGGAGGCCGATGTGTCCTATGACTTCGGCCGCTTCATGAAGGAAGCAGCCGGCCTGTTCGACGATGAACGGCAGCTGGAGGATATCGCCGTCGTTTACCCGTATTCGAATGATTTCTCTAGCCGCAAGCTGGCGTACGAAGCGACGACGAGGGCCATGCGCGCATTGACGTTCGGCATGAACGTCCATCCGCGGGGGATCGGCGAATATCAGCTGGAGGACCTGAAGCGCTATCCGGCTAAGCTGATCATCGTGCCGAGCGCGCATAATTTCGACGATGGCGCATTTGCCCAGCTCCTCGACTTGGCAAGGGAAGGGAGCACGGTCTTGTGGACCGGCCCGCTTCGCACCGATGCGTATTGGGGACCGGCACCGCATCGTCTGCAGCAGGAGATCGGCGAAACCGTCCATGCCAACGTTCTTCGGGAAGAAACGCTGGAGCTGGCGGGAGAGCATTTCGCCGTTTCGTTCGGCGAGCGGAAGATTAACGCGCTGGCGGTAGATCGTCCGGCGGGCCGGTTGGATGGGACGCTGGCACCCGTCACGGTGACCTTGGGCTCGGGACGGTTCATCTGGTGCCCGCTCCCGGTCGAGATGAACGAGCGCTGGGAGCCGATCCAGGCGCTGTACGCGGAAGCTATCCGCTCCGCAGCCGTTTCGCCTGAGCTGGAATGGCCGAAGGGAGGCGAGCTTCCGGGTATTTACGGCCGCAAGCTGACGTTCGGGCAAGGAAGCTTGTACGTCTTCGTCTCCGAGCATGGGGCAAGCGCAGAGGTCGAGGTAAAGGACCCGGCAACCGGAAAGGTTTACGCCTTCGAATTGGAACGGGAGCGGACCGTGATGTTTACGACCGATGCCGGGGGACAAGTGCAGACGGTTTACCGGCCGGAGGAGGTTCGCATCCGGCAGATCCAACCATCTTGAGGCGTGCTCGCCCATGAAAAAGGTTGGAAGAGGGTTCTAGCCGTTGATCTGGTTTGTCCAGGTGCGGTGCAGCCATTCTGCAGGATACGCATAGTGGGAGGTTCTTCGGCCGATCGGATCGTGCCGGAGAGCCTTTTTCTTCCATCGGGAATTTCGGCAGGGCTGCTGCTTAGGCGGTGTGGCGTTGAATCCGATGGGGAAGAGCATAAAACCGAACCCCCATAGGATGAAGGAACATTCAACAAACGGTTGCATGAGATCAATAAGAACGAATCTAACAGGAATAGGAAAGGGTGTGCGCCATGGACTACAAGGACGCTGCATGGCCGGTTTCGCGGCGGGTCGAGGACTTGCTGAAGCGGATGACGGTCGAGGAGAAAATCGGGCAGCTGATCCAGCCGTTCGGCTGGAAAGCTTACATAAGGAACGACGACGGTACGATCAAGCTAACCGAGGAGTTCAAGTCGCAGCTTGCGGAGGGAGGAATCGGTTCCTTGTACGGAACGCTGCGGGCCGATCCCTGGACCGGGGTGACGCTGGCGAACGGTCTGTCCCCGCGGGAAGGGGCGGATGCGGTTAATGCGATTCAGCGTTATGCGATGGAGCACTCGCGGCTGGGGATTCCGATTCTGTTCGGGGAAGAATGCTCCCACGGGCATATGGCGATCGGGGCGACGGTGTTTCCCGTACCGCTTACGATCGGCAGCACCTGGAACACGGAGCTGTTCCGCAGCATAAGCCGCGCCGTTGCCGCCGAGACAAGAGCTCAGGGGGGATCGGCCACCTATTCGCCGGTGCTGGACGTGGTACGGGATCCCCGCTGGGGCCGTACCGAAGAAACCTTCGGCGAGGACCCCCATTTGGTAACCGAATTCGCGGTTGCCGCCGTGCAGGGACTGCAAGGCGAGCGCCTGGATTCGCATACCAGCCTGCTGGCTACGCTGAAGCATTTCGCAGGCTACGGCGCTTCCGAAGGGGGACGCAATGGGGCCCCTGTTCACATGGGCCTTCGGGAGCTTCACGAGGTCGATTTGCTGCCGTTCCGCAAGGCCGTTGAAGCGGGTGCCTTGTCGGTCATGACGGCCTATAATGAAATCGACGGAGTCCCTTGCACATCCAGCGGGTACCTGCTGCAAGACGTTCTTCGGGAGGCGTGGGGCTTTGACGGCTTCGTCATTACCGATTGCGGCGCTATCCATATGTTGGCATGCGGTCACAATACGGCCGGATCGGGCGTGGAGGCGGCGGCCCAGTCGCTGAAGGCCGGTGTCGACATGGAGATGTCCGGGACCATGTTTCGGGCACATCTTCACCAAGCGCTGGAGCAAGGGCTGATCACTGAAGAAGATCTGAATAGGGCAGCCGGACGCGTGTTGGAGCTGAAGTTTCGCCTGGGACTCTTTGATCGGCCTTATGTGGATCCAGCCTGGGCAGAGCAGGTCATAGGCTGCAAGGAGCATATCGCTCTGGCCTACCAGGCGGCGGCTGAAGGCATCGTGCTCCTGAAAAACGAGGGGAACCTGCTACCTCTGGATTCGAGCAGCGGAACCATTGCCGTCATTGGCCCCAACGCCCATGCGCCGTACCATCAGCTTGGCGATTATACCTCCCCCCAGCCGCCGGGGCAGATCGTAACGGTGCTGGACGGCATCCGCCGACGGCTGGGAGACAGCCGCGTGCTGTATGCGCCGGGCTGCCGCATACAAGGCGATTCAAGGGAAGGGTTTCCTCGGGCGCTGGCATGCGCCGAGCAAGCCGACGTCATCGTGATGGTGCTTGGCGGCTCCAGCGCACGGGATTTCGGGGAGGGCACCATCGATCTGAGAACCGGTGCTTCGGTCGTGACCGGGCATGCCGAGAGCGATATGGAATGCGGGGAAGGGATTGACCGCTCGACCCTTACGCTGATGGGCGTGCAGTTGGAGCTGCTGCAGGAGCTCCATAAGCTCGGCAAGCCGGTGATTGTTGTCTATATCAACGGACGGCCGATTACGGAGCCGTGGATCGACGAGCACATCCCTTCCATCGTGGAAGCCTGGTATCCCGGCCAAGAGGGAGGCAGCGCGATTGCGGACATGCTGTTTGGCGATATCAACCCGTCCGGTCGTCTGCCGCTGTCCATTCCGAAGGAGGTTGGCCAGCTGCCGAACTCTTACAATGCCAGACGGACCCGGGGCAAGCGTTACCTGGAGACGGATCTTGCGCCGCGGTATCCGTTCGGCTTCGGCTTAAGCTATACGGAATTCCGTTACGGCCGTCTGACGGTCGAGCCGGCCGTTGTTCCCATAGGCGGCGAAGCCACGGTCCGGATCGACGTGACCAACGCGGGAGCACGGGACGGCGCGGAAGTCGTTCAGCTGTACGTCTCGGATCTGGCCGCCTCCGTTACCCGCCCCGAGAAGGCCTTGAAAGGGTTCCGAAAGGTGTTCCTGAAGGCCGGGGAAACGCAGGAAGTAACGTTCACCATCGGCAGCGAGCAGCTGGAATTGATCGGCCTTGACCTGAAGCCGGTGGTGGAGCCGGGCGAGTTCCGCATTCAGGTCGGTCCCGACTCGACGAGAGGAGAGGTCGCAAGCTTGATGGTGGAAGGCTAACCGGTCCGTCCCTCCCAAACATAAAGAATCTTAACGATACAGGTTCAACCCGGCGAAAGCGGATATCCCGAAGTTGTCGGATGTCCTTGCTTTAGCCGGGATAACCGGTCGTGAACAATCGTGTAACCGTTATGGTCCGTTTTTATTCTGTTCATCGGTTAGGCGAAGCGATCATGGTAACGAAGTGGAGGCAAGCGATGAAGCTGCTGTGGTTCAAATCGATTTACCCAAAAATCGTGGCCGGCTTTTTGTTGGCCATTATGCCGGTTTACGCCGCTGCCCTGTACATGAACGAGTCCGGGCTTGCGAGCGTGGAGCAGGAAATTACCCAATCCTTGAATGCGAGGACTAATTTTTTCATGCGTACGCTGGAACAGGAGCTGCGATCGACGGTGCTGCTGATGAACGATTTGTCGCAGGACTCCGACCTGCAAAAGCTTAGCACCATAGCACCCGCCATGAGCCGTTCCGAATATTTTCAGGCGATCAACCGCCTCCAGGGCAAAATGCGGCTGCTGCAAAGCTCCAATCAATACGTTCAAGAGGCCAAAACGTATATTCCGTTGATTGAGAAAACGATTGAGCAGGTGTCGTACGAAGGAGCCATGCCGCCGGAGCAGATGAAGGCGCTTGAGGAGCATCCCGATCGGGTCATTTTCGAATGGAAGAACAAACTTCTGCTGGGTATGGTATACCCGGAACGATTGCGAAACAGCCATCCGCCTAATTTTGCGATTGCGGCGGAGCTCTCCGTTCCGAAAATGCAAACGGCGCTCCTGCAGCTGGCCACGGGGGACGGGGGCGCCGTTCTCATCGGCGTGGACAATAGCTGGGTCCTGACTCAGGAGGACGGAGGGGGCATCGGTCCGCGGCTGGCCGAACGAATTGATTTGGAAGCGCTAACAAGCACCGAGTTTTCAAAGCTTCCCTACAACACGAAGGTCAAGGCGGATGGGGCCAACTATTGGGTTAGCGTGGAGCGCTCCGCCTTTTTGAATGCCGACCTGGTGGTGTATGTCCCCGAAGCCGAATTCTTAGGCCCGCTCGGGAAATACCGCATGATCTTTTTCGGGCTGTCGGGCTTCTCCCTGCTGGTGGTTATTCTGTTCTCGGGCTGGATCTACAGCCGAATTCATCAGCCGCTTCAGCGGATGGTGAGGGCATTCCGCAACATCGATTTCGACAGTCCCCGGGTGGAGCTGCGCCATAAGCATCATGACGAGTTCCACTATCTGTACGAGCAGTTTAACCATATGGTGAAGCGCCTGCAGGTACTGATCCACGAAGTGTTTGAGCAGAAAATCCGCTCGCAGCGTTCCGAGCTGAAGCAGCTCCAATCCCAGATCAACCCCCATTTTTTATATAACAGCTTCTTTACGCTCCATCAGATGGGAGAGATGGAGGATTACGAGAATATCGTTCGTTTTACGAGGCATTTGGGGGAATATTTCAGGTTCATCACCCGCAACGCTGCCGACGAAGTTTCGTTGAAGGCGGAAGTGGGGCATGCCAAGGCTTACGTGGACATTCAGTCCATCCGTTTCCATAACCGGATATCGGCTTATTGGGATGACATCCCCGGTGATTGGGAGCAACTGGACGTTCCGCTGCTCATTCTTCAGCCCTTAATCGAAAATGCATACGAGCACGGACTTGAGGAGAAGGAGGCGGACGGGCAAATCCGGGTTACCATGGCCGCTGAGCGGCATGTCCTGCATATCATCGTGGAGGATAACGGGGAGACGTTGACGGACGAAAGGCTGCAGAACCTGCAATCCATGATCGCGATTTCGGACGTGAAGGGAGAGATCACCGGTTTATCCAACGTGCACCGACGCCTTCGATTGAAATTCGGGCCTGCTGGCGGATTGACCTTTTCGAGAAGCCGGTTGGGCGGTTTGAGAATCGATATGACACTGCCAAAGCAAGAAAGGAGCGAGATGGATGAAGAGCAGGTACAGAATACTGATCGTGGATGACGAACCTTTTATCGTGAACGGGCTTGCGGAATTGTGCCTTGGCGTGGAATTTCTCGAGCTAGAGGTGTATAAGGCTTATTCCTCTTCGGAAGCCTTGGGCTGGCTTAAACGGGCGAAAATGGACATCGTTTTGTCGGATATCAAAATGCCGGGGTTAAACGGCCTTGCCCTGCAAAAGGAAATATCCAGGCAGTGGCCCCATTGCAAAGTGATTTTTTTGACCGGATACGACGACTTTTCTTATATCCAGGAGGCCACCCGGCAAGGAAGCGTCGATTACGTTCTCAAGGCCGAGGGAAACGATGCCGTGCTGAGCGCGATCGAGAAGACCGTGGAGCTGCTTGACCAGGAGATGGAAGCGGACATTCTGCTTGCCAAAGCGAGGGACAATATGCGCATGGCGCTGCCGTTTCTACAGCAGCAGTACGTTCTGGAGCTGATGCAAAAAGCACCTGGTCACATTCGGCGGGAAGAGCTGGAGCAGCGCTTTGCGGAGCTGGAGATGAAGCTGGATCCCCGCAAGCCATGCCTGCTGCTGTTATGCAGGCTGGACGGCTGGCAAAGGCAAGAAAGTCCATCGGCCCAGTCGCTGATGCTGTACGCGGTCCAGAATATCATCGGCGAGCTGCTCGGCCCGATGACCGACGGCATGGCCG
Organism: Paenibacillus sp. Y412MC10; assembly: GCF_000024685.1. NCBI lineage: Bacteria > Bacillati > Bacillota > Bacilli > Caryophanales > Paenibacillaceae > Paenibacillus > Paenibacillus sp. Y412MC10. The sequence continues at coordinate 5,047,923 of NC_013406.1, read as the reverse complement.
TGGAGTTCGGCAGGGCCAAGATGATCTGGATTTTGCAGCACAAAGAGGAGGGGGAGGAGCATCCGGAGGAGGTTCGAGGTCCGGCTGCGGAACGGGTCCAGCGTTTTGTCCACGGGATGCTGGAACAAATTCAGGACGTTTGCAAAACGCTTCTGAAATTGAAGACGTCGTTTGCCATGGCTGGCGAGTGGGTCGATTGGGAACGGCTGCCGGACAAATTCGAAGGACTGAAGCAGCTGCTGGACAGCGGCCTCGGGATCGGCCACGAATCTCTGTTGACCGAAGCCGGTGAGCGCAACCGCCCGGATCGTATGGGGCATTTTCTGGGGCGCTCTCGCTCGCATCTGAAGCGGATGGAGCTGCTGCGCGGCTGTTTAGACAATGGAGACCGGGAGGAATTCATGGAGCTGTTCCATGAGGTGACCGATACCTCTTCCTTCCCGCCGGAGGTTGAATATTTGCTGAAGATGGAGGTGTATTACGGCCTGGTGTCCGTGATGATGCCGTCCCTGGTGGATATGGAAGCTCTCTGCCTGAACGTGGAAGGGGAAGGGGCGGTGGATTATATCACATTGACTCATCTAGAGGAGCATGATTCCTGGAGGGAGGCGGCCGAATATTTCGAAAGGCTGGCGGACATCATCTTCAAACGGAAAGAACAGGGGAAGCAGGATCAGCAGCATGAGGTGATTGCCAAAGTTCAACGGTATATCGAGGATCACTTAAGCGGCGACCTGTCCTTGACGCAAATCGGGGAGGCTGTGGGACACAACCCTTCGTATTTGTCCAGATTGTACAAACAAGTGACCGGTGAGGGCCTGTCCGAGTCGATTAATACGGCACGGCTGGCCAAAGCGAAGCAGCTGCTGAAGGAGACGACGGACAAAATCCATGTCATTGCCGCTGCGGTGGGTTTCAGTTCTCCGCCGTATTTTTACCGCTTTTTCAAAAAAACGACCCATTTGACGCCGCAGGAATACAGAGAACTGCACAACATGTAAAGAGAAGATATCAAAGTAAAGAGCTTGAAGTAGATAGCTCTTTTTTTGTTCCCTTATACTCTAAACAAACAACGAATTCAAGGAGGTCGCAAACATGAAGAGAAATAAGATCTTGTCCGTATTGTGGATCAGTATGCTGGCTTTCGTGTTTATTTTAAGCGCTTGCAGCAAAGGGGAAGGAGGCGGAGGCAGCGCGGCTGGTTCATCCACCGATAGCGAAGCCTCGGCCATGGAGCCGGGCGACCCGTTCGGCAAGTATGATCCCCCCATTCAGCTGGATGCCGTCCGGTTTGTGGGAGAAGAAGTGAAGTTCCCGTCCGGACAGGATATTAAAAACAACGTGTGGACCGACCTATATAACGAAATGGGCATCAACCTCAACTATAAATGGGTGGTAACGGGCCAGGAGCAGTATGAATCCAAAATGAATATCGCGATTGCTTCGAATGACCTCCCGGATATCATGCAGGTGACGCCGGAGCAGCTGCGCCAGCTTGCGGACGCCGGGCAATTGGCGGACTTGACGCCCGCTTTCGAGAATTACGCCAGCGATGACCTGAAGAAGGTCATGGAGATCGAGAAAAACGCGCTCCCTTCCGCGACGTTTGACGGCAAGCTGTTGGCGATCCCGTCCACCCAGCCAGTCATCGGCGGCTCGGCTCCGCTGCTGTGGGTCAGGGAGGATTGGATGGAGAAGCTGAATCTGCCTGAACCGAACACGATGGATGACCTTGTAGCCATTGCGGAGGCGTTTGCCAAGCAGGATCCGGACGGTAACGGCAAGGCGGATACCTACGGACTTGCGCTGACCAAGGATATCGGATTAAACAGCTCTTCGGTAGGTTTCTTTAACGGCTTCGGCGGTTTCCCGCAAATTTGGATCGAAGACGCAGAGGGGCAACTGCAGTTCGGCAGCATTCAGCCGGAGATGAAGGAAGCGCTGGCCAAGCTGCAGGACATGTTCAAGAACAAGCTGATCGACCCGGAGTTCGGCGTAAAGGATACCGTCAAGGTCTTTGAATCCGTGACCACCCACAAAATCGGCATGCTGATCGGACCAAGCTGGTATCCGGCATGGCCTTTCTGGGACATGGTGAAAGAAGATGAGTCGGTGAATTGGAAGTCCTACCCTATCCCGTCTTTGGAGGGCGGTCCGGCGACGGTGCAGATGCCTTTTGCCGTATCCCAATATTACGTGGTCAAAAAGGGGTACGAGCATCCCGAGGTCATCGTCAAGCTGGCTAATCAGTACTATGAGAAGCTGTACAGCGACAATGCGGAATTCGACAAGTACGGCCAAATCATCGAGGACGGCGTATCCATCGGAGTCAACAAATATTCGCTGGTCGAGGTCGTCAATCCGAACAAAGACCTGATCCGGCAGGAGGAGCTGGCCAAAGCGCTGGAATCCGAAAGCGACGCGGACATCACCAGCGCCGAAACGAAGATCATGTTCAAGGAATTTCAGGAGTATCTCGCAGGCAACAACCCGATGGGCTGGTCTGGCTATGCCGCCAACGGGCCGGAAGGCTCCATGAAACAGCTTCGCGATCTAAACGATGCAGGCAAAGTGATCTCGAACGGATATGTCGGCGCTCCGACCGAGACCATGGCCGACAAAAAAGCGACGCTCGACCGGCTGGAACAGGAAACGTTCATCAAAATCATTTTGGGCGAGGCGAGCATCGACGCCTTTGATGAGTTCGTAGCCAACTGGAAGAAGCTCGGCGGCGACAAGATTACGGAAGAAGTTAATGCATGGAAGGCCGCCAGATAAAGGAGTTCGGCTAACGGGAACAGGGGAGGGAGGTTTCTGACACCCGCCCCTGTTCCCATTTCACCACCTGCTGAAGGCGAATGGGATACACATTGACAGACAGGAGGATCGCCATGTTAAGCAAAAAATTTCGGCGGCAGTGGCCGCTTCATTTGATGATCTTGCCCGGCATCGTCATCGTACTGATCTACAGCTATTGGCCGATGATCGGCATTGCCATGGCCTTTCAGAAATTCGTTCCGTTCAAAGGCCTATTCGGCTCGGATTGGATCGGGCTGGACAATTTCCGCTATGTGTTCGATCTGCCGGAAACCGGCCAAATCATTTGGAATACGGTGTTTATTGCCTTCATGAAAATCATCGGGGGATTGGTCGTGCCGATCCTGGTTTCGCTGCTGCTGAATGAGCTGAGGAACGAGCTGATCAAACGGGGCGTGCAGACGCTCGTCTATTTGCCGCACTTTTTGTCGTGGGTCATCCTCGGCGGAATCTTTATCGACATTTTGTCGCCGACGAACGGGATCGCGAACCAAATATTGGGCTGGTTCGGCATCGAGCCGATTTTTTTCCTGGGCAGCAACCAATGGTTTCCTTATACCCTTGTCATAACGGACATCTGGAAGGAATTCGGCTTTAGCACCATCGTCTATTTGGCTGCATTAACCTCCATCAATCCTTCCCTGTATGAGGCGGCTACGGTGGATGGCGCAAACCGCTGGAAACAGACCTGGCACATCACGCTTCCCGGCATGATGCCGATCATCATTTTGCTGGCAACCCTCTCGCTCGGGAACGTGCTGAATGCCGGTTTTGACCAGGTGTTCAACTTGTACAGCCCGCAGGTGTATGAGAGCGGGGACATTCTGGATACGTTTATTTACCGGATCGGCATGCAGGGTGCCCAGTATGGGGTAGCCACGGCGATCGGCCTGTTCAAATCCTTGATCTCGTTCGTCTTTATCGTGACGTCCTACGCCCTGGCATCCAAGTTCGCCAATTACAGAATATTTTAGGAAAGAAGGTGTCCCGTATGCATAAACCGTCACTCAGCCGCAAATTTTTTCTTGGCTTCAACTACGCTTTTCTGATCGGTCTGGGGCTGCTCTGCTTTCTTCCCATCGTTCATATTCTGGCGGTTTCTCTCAGCTCCAAAGGCGCGGCGACGGCAGGGATCGTGAAGCTGTGGCCCGTCGATTTTACGCTCAGCTCCTATCAGTACGTATTGAACAAGCCGCAATTTATGGTAGCGATGTGGGTAACCGTGCAGCGCGTCGTTCTCGGGACCGGGATCAGCATGCTGCTGACCCTGCTCATCGCTTATCCCCTGTCGAAGGAACCGCGGGATTTTAAATTCCGCACGCAATATGCCTGGTTCTTCGTGTTCACGACCCTGTTCTCCGGAGGCCTTATTCCAAGGTATATGACGATAAGGGATACCGGACTGATCGATACGATTTGGGCATTGGTCATCCCGGGTGCGGTAGCAGTGTTCAACGTGATTTTGCTGCTCAATTTTTTTCGCGGCCTGCCCAAGGAGCTGGAGGAATCCTGCTTCATTGACGGCGGGAGCTACATCACCAGCCTGTGGAAAATATACGCGCCGCTATCGCTGCCGGCCATGGCTACCGTAACGCTGTTTACGATCGTCGGCCAATGGAACGAATGGTTTGACGGACTGTTGCTGATGAATTCTCCGGAAAAATACCCGTTGTCGAGTTATCTTCAGACCGTTATCGTACAGACCAACCTGACGTCGATCAATGCAGACGATGCCGCGGCCCTTTCCGAAGTATCCAATCGAACCTTTAAAGCTGCGCAAATATTCATTGGCTCGCTGCCGATTCTACTGCTGTATCCCTTCCTGCAGCGTTTTTTCGTCAAAGGCATCGTGCTTGGCAGCGTGAAAGAATAATCCCGAGTATGCTTTATATTTTGTTTGATCCCCGTGCCTGCTTTATCGTTAAATATGGTATAATTTTCTAGTCAGGTGGTATGTGTTAGGTGCTAGCATCGTAGACTAGACTTACCGATAAAGCGATCAAGAGAGGAGAGAGCAGAATGAACGAAGCGTATCTTCAATTGTACGATTATCACATTTGGGCGAACGAAAGAGTATGGAACCATTTGCAATCATTGCCGGAAGGCGTGTTTCTCCAGGAAGTGAATCTGGGCTTTAAATCCATCGCCGAAGTCTTTGGTCACCTTGCAGCTGCGGAGGAAGTTTGGTTTGCCCGGATCAAGGAGGAAAGTCCTCCGTCGCTTGCCGCGAGACCGTTCGCGAATTTGGAAGCAGCTCGTCAATATCTGAGCCAGCTCCAAACCAAGCACCAAGAATTTTTAGCGTCGGTTGGCGATATGGGGAAGGTTGTGACTTATCACAACACTGCGGGTGAGGCATTTCAGAATTCGATTTCGGAGATTCTCCAGCAGGTCGTAAATCATGGAACCTACCATAGAGGCAATATCACGACCATGCTTCGGCATTTGGGACACAAAGGAATCATAACGGATTATATTGCTTTTTTAAGAGTGTAGCTTAAACGAAACCACACATAGGGACTTCCTGCTGTCATGATCTCATGAGCACGGGAGTTCTTTTGCTATTTCTACCAAACGGAAATGAGGATGTAAAATAGAATAAGAATGCCAGGTTTACAAGAAGGATGATGGGGAGTCGTTTTTGGTAGAGAACGTTTATAAATATCGTTGGTATAGAGCTTCCTGCGGCTCTCTTATATGCTCAATGAAGCGTTGATTTATATCTAGAAAATCCAACCGGGTTTTACAGGGAATATTTAAGAGAGAAATATGAACGGGTGCCCGAGCATGAGCGGATATACTTAGGTGATATGGATTCTAAAGATTGGGACTACCAAAGAATCCTCTATCGGCCGGATGAGAAGCGGGAAGTGTAAGAGATATATCCTATTTGCTAGGTTGATGGGAAATAAAAATATTTTTGATAAAGTGAGGTCATTCCAATGTATAGTTCGTATGGCGCGCTGTGTACGGAAGTGTATGATCTGAGCAAACCGTTAGGTTTCTCGTTTGGCGACGTGGAATATTATACAGAGCGCCTAAAAGACGTTAAGGGCAAGGTGCTGGAAGTTGGATGCGGATCGGGCCGGGTATTAATCCCGTTGCTCCAAGCAGGCATCAACATCGAAGGCGTGGATAATTCGGCTGCGATGCTGGATTCCTGCAGAAGAAGATTAGCGGAATTGAGCCTTGAGGCGAAGCTGTTTGAAGACGAGATGCATAACTTTTCGTTGGCGGATGCCTATGACGCCATTATCATTCCAGCAGGATCTTTTCAGTTAGTAGAGGGACGTGAGCGGGCTGAATCGGCTCTGGAACACTATGCTTCCAATTTGACCCCTGGGGGCAGATTGATCGTGGATCTGTATATTCCTACGGATTTCGACGCGAATCACACCTCGACTAGAAGCTGGGAAACTTCCGATAACGAAGTCATCGTTTTGGAGGAAAGACGTACGGAATGCAATCTGCTTGACCAGCGCATCGTATCGATTCTGAAATATGAAAAATGGAAGGAAGGCCATCTGGTGCAGACCGAGCTGCAGCGGTTTCCTCTAAGCTGGTATGGGATGCATGAGTTTGAACTCATGTTAGAAAAGCAGGGATACGATGAGATTACGAAGTCAGCTGACTATCGCTGGATGAATCAACCAGTAAACGCGGGTCAGATGATTACATACGAGGCTAGGAAGGCTTCAGGGCGTTAACAGGCATCAGGGCGTTTATATGAGGTGCCATGGGTACCTTGAGCGATGACGAATCCAAATCAATGAGGTGATGGTATGCCGTATGACTTAGACTTAACTGCTTCGGATGTGGAGCGGTTGCTCCCATACCTCGAGTATTTCCAAAATCCCGGGTCCGTTTTTTACCATGACGTTAATGGATATCGATGTGAAAGCAAGGAAATCGGATGTTTTCGTAAAGCGTTGGATGATGCTGGCTTCCTCATGGTATTTAACTGGAGCGAATGGTTAGCGGAGAACGAGGTTTATCGAGATTTAGATAACCCTGTGGGGAGCAGCATTGGCAGCGCCGATCTGGTAACCCTTAGAAAATTGATGACCAGTTATGTTCGCGGTGACCGATTCAATGAAGGGTTATTCCTCAGCGTATGCATGAAAGGACATGTTGCTGAAATTTTATTGCGACTGAGAGAGTTAAAGAGCTCGCTTTGATGACGTATAGACATTGAAATTTCAATTCAAATGGTGAACGTAATCGCTCATAAACTTGTCATCTTTAGGCAAGTAGAGTTTGGGGGACGGCAATGACTACCAAAGCGATTTTTCTCGATTTTTATGGGACTGTAGTTCATGAAGATGATGAGATCATTCCGTTAATATGCCAGAAAATTAAAGAAAGTTCTTCTGAGAATTGTTCGATTCAGGAGATAGGACAATACTGGTGGGCATCATTTTCAAAGATGTTTCAAGAAAGTTATGGGGAAAACTTTGATACTCAAAGAAATCTGGGTAGGATGTCTTTGTGCAAGACGATAGAATTTTATCAATCGAACTGTACGGCAGACGAAATCATACTTGAGCAATTTGAACATTGGCAAAAGCCAGGAATTTACGAGGATTCCCTCTCATTTCTGAAGTCATGCGAATTGCCTGTATACATCATTTCCAATATCGATACATCAGATGTGATGGCAGCAATAAAGTTCCACGGTCTAAAGGTAAGTGGAGTGATTACCAGTGAAGACGTCAGATCCTATAAACCAAGATCGGAAATATTTGCAGAAGCATTAAGACGTTATGAGTTAAAGAATACGGACGTACTGCATGTTGGGGATTCATTAACAAGTGATGTTGTAGGAGCCCAAAACATGGGAATCCGAGCCGTTTGGATCAATCGGATGAACAAAATGAAGCCGGATCATATACAACCTAATTACATCATAAAGAAGCTAACGGAATTAGAAGGGATCATGTAGATATTTCAAAGGTGGAGAATGATTAATGCTATTGGGAGAACATTATGCATATAAACCTGGTACCCGTTGATCTAGGAAAAAAAGATATCCTGTTTAATTTGTATCAATTGTATTATTACGATTTTAGTGAGTATACGAATCAAGATCTAAATAAAGATGGAAAGTATGATTTGGATATTAATCTGTTTTGGGAGGGAGATCGAAGGTGGCATCCCTTTTTTATAGAAGCCTCGGGAATATTAGTTGGTTTTACAGTTATCCTACATGAAAATATGGATACTGACCCCAATCCGACACATGTTATTTATGATTTTATGATTATTAAGAAATTTAGAAGAAGAGGAATTGGGCATCAAGCAGCAATCAAAGCACTTAATATGTATAAAGCAAATTGGAAGATTGCCCAGATGCAAGTTAACAAGCCTGCAATATCGTTTTGGAGAAAGGTAGTAAAACAATATACAAAAGACAATTATACTGAAGTAGTAAGAGAAGATTCAAAGAAATATGTTCAAACATTCTGTACGAAATAATAACAAACTGTGGTGGTTTATTTAGAAATGTTAAAATAGGAACGCTTGTACGTAGATGTGATAAGAGGTAAAATATAACTACAATTGAATCTTGGGTGGGCATGGTTTCCCTTCGAAAGGAGGTGAAGCCGTGGAGGTAAAGGCTGCATTAACGATTATGTTTCTATTTGGATCGTTCATTCTTGCCCTTTTAACATACATTAACAATAACAACAAGAAAAAAATAAAAACCCACCCAAAGGTTACGCGCCGAAGGTGGGTTTTTCATTCCTAATGACTTAGAAGGGAATAGACCATCCAAGCCAATTGTACTGACCAAGTGTTGCTGCACTTGGTCTTAATTACATTTATAATACCATAAAATAAATTATGTATCAAAGCTCTAGAAAAATCTGATGAAACGTAGATAATGAGATGTATGCGTCACGGGAAAGTTCTCTCATCTCATATCCCAATTAAATCTTATCATACTTTTTTAGCGGAACCGTTGTTATTGTATAAGGATGTCGTTACAAGAGGATAAGTAGAAACAAAGATTGAAGACTAGCTGCATACTCAACCTAAAGGAGCTGGAAGGACATGATACAATCCATTGTTCATATCGCGTTAGTCGTGAAGGACTATGACGAGGCCATTGCATTTTATACCGAGAAGCTGAATTTTACTTTGATCGAAGATACATATCAGCCCGAACAAGACAAACGCTGGGTAGTTGTTGCTCCTCCCGGGTCGGTCGGCACGACGATATTGCTTGCCAAAGCATCCAAGCCGGTACAAGAGCCGTTTATAGGCAACCAGTCGGGCGGCCGAGTGTTTCTGTTCCTGAATACCGATGACTTCTGGAGAGATTATCGCGAAATGGTGTCGCGGGGAATCGAGTTTGTAAGAGAGCCGAAAGAGCAGGATTACGGCATGGTAGCGGTATTCAAGGATTTGTACGGGAACCTGTGGGATTTGCTGGAGCTGAAAGAAGATCATCCATTGATGAAACGTTTGAAATAATCGATACATCGATCGTTTATTTAAGAAACGATAAGGAGGAGGCAACAGATGTCCACTATTCTCAATGTGATTGTCATTGCAGCGCATCCGGATGAGCCCGAAATCTATGCAGGAGCGATCTCCGCAGCTTACGCAGAGATGGGCCATCGGGTGAAGTTCGTTACGTTAACCGATGGATGCTGCGGTCATCATGAAATGAGCGGGCAGGATCTGGTCGACCGTCGTATACGGGAAGCCCATGAGGCTGCCCGGCATCTTGGGGTTCTGGAATATGTCGTTCTGCCCATACCGGATGGCGAATTAATGCCGACACCGGACGTACGCAAGGAAGTGATCCGTCAAATCCGCGGCTGGGAGGCAGATATCGTTATCACGTTCCATCCGGACGGTCCCGGCCATGTGGATAACCGAAATGCCGGGAAGGTCGTGCGGGATGCCGCAGATTTTGTGGCGAATGTACCTAATGCCGTGCCCGAAGTACCGTCATTAAAAAAATCCCCGATCTATCTGCTGATGCCGGATTATGCGGCACGGGCGTCATATCAACCGGATATGGTCATCGATGCCGGAGGCGTCATTGAGAAGAAATTGCTGGCCTGCAATGCCCATGCTTCCCAGTTTTACGAGTTTGCCCCTTGGCAGGGCGGTTTCTTGCATGCCGTACCGGATACGTGGGAAGAGAAGCGGGATTTTATTCTGAAGTTTTGGAATCGGTTTCTGCGCGTGTCGGACGAAATGCTGCCTACGCTGACCAAGCTGTATGGTCAAGAGTATGCAGCCGGCGTACAATATGCCGAGCCTTTCGAAATTGCGGATTATGGCCGAAGACCGAATGACGCTGAAATGAAGGTATTGTTCCCGATGCTAACGGGTACTCGCGTGTAATCGATTCTCGGTTAAGCAATAAAAGAGCGGATTTCCTCTTCAGGGAAATCCGCTTTCTTTATATGACCCTCCAGATAAGCTTACACCTTCTCTATTGGTAATTCTGTGACGGGACAGAACCCGGGATTCGCCGAATTTAAAAGCTCGGCAAATGGCGGCTGGAGCTTGGCAAGCTCCGCATAATAACTGCTGATTACATGATTGCCGCTAACCGACCCATTCTGGAAGGTCAATGGCCAGTGAGTATGGACGTGACTGTAATAGTATTTCTTTTCCCGTTTCGGCAGTTTGTAGATACTAGGCGGTGCATGAGTGACGACATCGAACAGGTTGGCTATACGAAAGCTGCTTCGAACATATTTGGCAAAGGCCTTCGCAAAATCGGGATCGCCTACGCGCGGTGATCCGTAAGTGAATACATGGGGGGATTGGTGATCCGTGTTCGCGGCAACATCCACGGCGCACAAGGTGGCAAGTGCCCCTCCGAGACTGTGGCCTGTAATGAACAAGGTCTTATCGACAGGCAATCTTGCAAGCGCCGACATGATCTGCCCGCGGGCGGAAGCGTAGATGCTGGTGAAGCCGCGGTGCGTGAGCGCGGGATCTTTGATGTATTTGAAGTTCTTTTGGGAGGCTATGGCATCCGTGATCCAATCCGTGGAGGACATGGTACCCCGAAAGGCGATGATAATCTCCTCCGGCGATTCAAGGATAAACCCGAAGCGTTCCGATACGCGGATTAAGGAATTCGCTTCAATGGTGTCGAACAGCGAGAAGTTTAGCGGAAGGACAAATGAGCCGTCCGTGCTGGTGAATTGTGTATAGGTTTGTCCGCAGATCGCCGCCAGGAAAATGGCCCATTGTTCTTGCTCCGTGCTCGCACCCATGTACATCCCGCCCTTCTGTTCTCCTACACTATATTAGGGAGAGGAAGGAAAGGTGCCTATTGCCCGTTGGTTTGTCAAACGGTTATCAACCGAAGGGAGTCCGCGGGATTTCCTGACTTTGAGGGTTTGGGAAGAACCAAGTTATATGGTACCATTCTATAGACATGGATTGGTCTTTGGTCTAACCGTGTAAAGGCATTCGAGGTTTCAGATTGTACTTATACGATACATAGAGAGCAGGGTTAAATAGAAATGACGGATAATAATCAACAACGCTTCCGTTTCAGTGAAGCACCCATCTGGGAACTACAGCGGACATATTATGAAGAACTGGGGATGAAGGCGTGGAATAATGATCAGGTCCCGCAGTATATTACGAGCAACCCCATGATTGCTACGGCTTACGCCGAAATGGTATTCGGTTTCCTTCGAGATCGCGCGGGTCGGGGCGATATCATCGAACCCGTGACGATTCTGGAATTGGGCGCCGGAGCCGGACGCCTGGGTTACCATGTGCTGCACAAGCTGTGCGAGCTGAGAGATGATTCGGGGATAGCGCTGCCTCCTTTCCGCTATGTCATGACGGATTTGCCGATGAAAAATGTGACGGCATGGCAGCAGCATCCTGCCATGCAATCGTATATTGAGCAGGGACTGCTGGATTTCGGAAGGTTCGATGCCGTGCATGATACGGAATTGAACTTGGTCGTATCGAAGACCACGATTCGTCCCGGAGACTTGAAGCAGCCGCTGCTGATCGTCGCCAATTATTTTTTTGACGGCATTCCGCAAGAATTGATCTACGTCGGGGAAGGCAAGATTTATGAGAGCGATGTGGTCATCGAATTTCCGGAGCAGCACCATAAGCTCAAGCCCGCTGAGGCGCTGGAACGAATGAAGCTGGCCTACGAGCACCGCCGGGCACCAAGATACGAAGAAGAAACTTACCCTTATCGCGATGTGATTGCTCATTACCAGCAAGAGCTGGAGGATTCGCATATCCTGTTTCCGGAGGTGGGCTTAACCTGCTTGGAACGTCTGAATCGGTTATCCACGTCAGGTTTCATGCTCCTCACGGCGGATAAAGGAGATCATCGCATCGATAATTGGAAATTCGCCGAACCGCCGCAATTAATTTACCATGGCAGCTTTTCGCTAACGGCTAATTATCACGCGCTGCAGCATGTGTTCGAACAGCGAGGCGCACTGGCCATGTTCCCTACGCAGCATTATAAGAATATTAACGTCGGCTGCATTCTCATGCTGGAAGCACCGGCAAGTTATGCCAATACCCGGCTCGCTTACCGTCAATTCATCGAACGCTTCGGACCGGATGAATTCTTCAGTATGAAAGAATGGGTCGACCGGAATATTGAAAGCATGGGCTTGCAGCAAATTTTGTCCTTCTGGCGATTGGGCGGGTATGACGCCGAGTTCTTCATTCAGAGCGCGAAGCGCATCTCGAATCTGCTGCCGGAGGCCAATGACGAAGAAATGCTGGATATCCGTGCAGGCATCTTCAAGATGTGGTCATCGTATTATGTGATGGAACAGCGTTATGATCTGGCTCTGGACGCGGGACTGGTGCTGTTTGAGATGGATATGTACGAGGAGGCCAAGTTCTTCCTGAAGGAATCCGTGGACACGGATGAAGACGAGCCGGTGCCAACGGTATTATACTGTTTGGCGATCTGTTGTTACGAGCTTGGCCTGGACGAGGAGGCTCTGGAATATACGCGCGAGGCGCTCGTTCTGGAGCCCGATCATGAAGAGGCTTTGGCTTTGCTGAAATGCTTTGAGTAAATGGATTGCGTTTTTTTCATGATCATGAAGGAAGTTAATCATTCTTCCCTATGCAAAAGAACAACACATCAGACCCGGCCTCCCGAGATTCTTACTTGGCCGGGTCTATTTATTTTGAAACGCTTAATGCTCAGATGGCTCTGCGCGTTTCCGGGAAGTGGAGTATAATGTATAAGGACATCGATTGCAATGATACGGACAGACCAACATATAACGACAGGTGAAAAACAATGAGAATAGCTTTTTTTGATTCAGGTTTAGGCGGTTTAACCGTGTTAACGGCGGCTATGAAAAAGCTGCCCCATGAAGACTTTTTATTTTTGGCGGATACGCTCCATGTGCCATATGGCACCAAAGCTAAGGAAGACGTGAAAGCTTACATACATCAAGCGATGGAAACCATCATGCAGGAAGAGGTCAAAGCCATTGTCGTTGCGTGCAACACGGCTACAAGCATGGCAATCTCCGATTTAAGGAAGGCTTATCCGATCCCGGTTATCGGGATGGAGCCTGCCGTAAAACCGGCTGTTGAAATTAACCGCGCCAGCGGGAAGCGAATCCTGGTGCTTGCCACGCCGCTGACCCTAAAGGAGTCGAAGTATAAGGACCTGGTCCGGCGAGTCGATAGCATGCATATCGTGGATTCCCAGCCTTTACCGGAGCTGGTCGAGCACTGTGAGGCTTTGAATTTCGACCCCGAGATCATGAACGCATACTTCACGAAGAAGTTTGAAGCTTTTGATCTGAATGAGTATGGAACGATCGTTTTAGGCTGTACGCATTATCCTTTTTACAAAAGGATTTTGTCGGATCTGCTGCCGGATCATATCCGAATTATTGATGGCAGCGAAGGTACCGTGAACAGACTCATCCAAGTATTGAGCGACCAGGATCTGCTCAGCTCCAGCGGGAGTCAGGATGTTAAGCTGCTAAATTCAAGCCAATCCGCGGAGTATACTCAGAAGATGGAGAAAGCGCTCAGCATATACAGGGAGATTGAGGGATAGGAAAGCTGGAGCATCGCCAAAGGAGGATGGGATCATGAATCGCTATCTTTCCATTTTGATCATTATCTTTCTTTCCGTTGTAAGTACCGCTTGTGGCAATTCCTCGTCAGATTTGGTTCGGGGTGAAGGTTACATCTTAGAAAAAAATGATCATCAGCTCCTAGTGCTGGATCGAAAATTTGAAGGTGAAACCTGGGATGATATTTTCCTCGAATACGAGGGACCGGCGATCTGGATAACGACCAAAACTGCTTCGAAGTATGAACAAGGACAGAAAATACAATATTGGCTCAAGCCCGGGATAAACGATTCCTATCCTTCTCAGGCCAGTGCTCAGAAAATAAAAATCGTCGAGGAGTAACGATCCGCATTTCATCCTACAACGGTTAAGTTTGGATAAAAACACGGGAAAGGACCGGAAAATTGAAATTAAAGTTACTAATCATCTGTGTGTTAGTGATTCTGGTTGGTTGTAATCGACAAGACGATGAGATTATCACGGAAACGCCTAAAGAACAACATGTTAAATTCCTCGAGGATTACGGATGGAGCATTGACAGATTCGCATCCGAAACAAAGTATGCTCCTTCGACATTACCATCCTATCAAAAGCATGTGAAGGATATGAAAGATTTGGGGCATGTGGACTTAGCGTCATTTCTGGATAGAGAGGTTATAGAGACGGGCTATATTTTGCAAGAGAAAACAACGACGTATAATCAGATTGTAGGATATATACTGGAGTCAGATCATAAAATCATAGGTGGGTATCTAGTATTCAATCATGAACTTGAACAAAAGGACGGTACATTTACAATTGATCAAAGTGAGATGAATCCCATGCTTCATCGCAAGGATCTAGGAAGCAACATTCTGCCTTAATCGGGTCGGCCGACCGTTGATTATAATAAAAGATCACCAGCGGAGGTGAATTTAACCAGGAAGCATGAAGAGTCGGCTGATTGGCCGAAGACTTTGTTGTCAGCAGCTTCGAAGACTGGGTGAATACATCGATGTTACCCGATAACAGGGATTATTAGTTCAATCATAAAATAAGAAAGGATGACGCTATCCATGATCGGTTTCATTGTGATTATCTTGATTGTCGGCTTGGCCGGGATTATCAGCAATCAATATGCTGCCCTGAGAAGAATGGAGCGCATGCAGCGTTCTCTGGATGAGCTTAATATGAGAATACATGAAATGAAGAATGATGAATCCAAGCGATAACCTATCAATCGGCAGGTGTATGATATGAACCCTTACAATCAATCAAAAAAAGAAATCAGGACAACGTTTGAGATCGACTTGCTGCACTTTGCCCAAGCGAAAGAACCTACAAAGCCGCCTCGCCCCTGGACAGCTGAGGTCATCATTCCGGCTTCCGGATGCATCGCTTGCGGTTGGGATGCCGATGAGAATCTGGTTCTGATCAGCAGCTCCGGTTACAGTTTGACGCAGGCCATAACCGGAACCGTCATTCACAGAGACCGGGACTCCGACCTAACGGAAGACCATATGAGCGGAGACTACTTAAGTTTTCGCATTCCGCTCAGCGGACAGGACATTCCGATTTTTGGATTTGAGTCGGGGGATGGGATTCACGTGACAAACGATGGCTGGATGCTGGAAGTCATATACCCTTGGTGGCCAAGGGCTTCCGTTATATTGGACCAGGTGTTCGTCCCTAATTATGAGTATCTGAAGCAAGCCACGATGATTGATTTGAACCGGCTGGACGGAAAAATAAAATGTGGTTTTTCACCGTCGGGCAAACACTTCGTTATTTTGGGGTCTGGCGGTGCGCTTTTGTATTCTAGGGAGTAATCGAGATCCATCACCTGACGTTCTTGTATCCAATTTACATGTGAGGGACTGCTGTTCCGCTCAAGGAGAAATAAAATGACAAAGCCGCAAATAACCTATGGCATGTATACAATGTGTATGATTCGGAATGACGACAAGGTTTTGCTTATTAATCGTCCGGACCAGCTCGGTTTTCCCGGTTACCTTGGGCCTGGAGGAAAAGTGGAATTCCCGGAGAGCCTATCGGAAGGTGCAATTCGTGAGGTTTATGAAGAAACCGGGCTGATTGTCAAAAACCTGGAGTATAAAGGCATAGATGAGTATGTGGTTCCCCAGACGAATTATCGTTACATGGTATTTAACTATTTGACAGATTCTTACGAAGGTGAACTCTTAGCGAATCCGCCAGAAGGCGAGCTCGTTTGGGTACCGATTCAAGAGGCGATGGATTTACCTATGCAGCCCTGGTTCAAACGAAGGTTTCCCCTTTACTTTGAAGAGGGGACTTTTGAAATCTCCATTATCTGGGATGAAGATGGACAGAAGCCGATCGAAGAGAGAATCAGAAATTTACGATGATAAGATGGATTGCGGTGTAACCAGAATGGGAGAAAACAATCGATGCTGAAATACAATATTTGTTTCGTTCGGCGCGGTGATGAGATTTTATTATTGAACCGTGATAGAGCACCATGGATGGGTTGTTGGAATGGAGTGGGGGGCAAGCTTGAAAGCAACGAGACGCCCAGAGACTCCATGATACGTGAGCTGTATGAGGAGACGAATATTCGGGATAAGGATTGCCGATTAACCTTCAAAGGCCTCGTCACTTGGACATCGGAAGGCAGGAATCTGGGAGGAATGTACCTTTATCTTGCCGAAGTACCTGAGGACTACATTTATGAGACCCCAAAAAAGACGGACGAGGGCATTTTGGATTGGAAATCCACGCAATGGATTCTGACTGCAGGAAATGCCGGAATCGCAGCCAATATCCCTAAGTCGCTCGAGCTGATATTGAATGATCCGAATTGTTACGAACATCATTGTACGTATAAGGATGGTAAACTACTGCAGCACACATCGGTTGAGATAAGTACTATGGTTGAAACGAACGAGGAGATAAGAGCCGAATTATTTAAGAAATATCTAGAAGAACAGGTTAGGTATTAACCTGGCATAAAATCTATCACACCACATGACCCGACTCAGATTGGAATGATCTTAGGCGGGTTTTGTTGTTATATTCGGGAGGCATCATGCGAATTAAAAATATGTTTTTACTCGTTTTACTGCTTCTGGTTGCATGCTCTCCGGTCAAAGAATCCGTCTCGGCTAAAACTTCAACACCCACAAACGAACAAGCGGACGCTGTAGACCTTCAGGCTAAGATATTAAAAGTATCAACAGATTTGCCATATGATTCGAATTGGTGGGTTGTATCTAGGGATACCCATACGATGACCATCCATGTTGAGGCAGAACATATAGAGTCGGTTCTGTTCTGGGTAGCGCCTACGGGTACAGAAACTTGGATGGAAAGGGAGCTTATCGGTTATGACATTGACGGATCGGATGGGTGGTCGTTATCCTGGGAGTTTGGCAACCGGAAATTCCACGATCATATCGCTGTTCAAGCTTTAGGCATGGACGGCCGTACGCAGGCTAACGAGAGCATCAATGTACATACACTCGAAGAATGAAAAAATTTTAAGGTGCTGAATGATTTGAAAAAATTGATCGTTCCAACCATCATGGTTTTCTCGATTTTTTTGATTGTGTCTTATAAGTGGTATACACATCCCAGACAAATTGTTCAGAACATAGAAGCAGTAGAGTTTCATTTAGGAAAGAGCGCGGACCAGGCGATCATGCCGGTTCGTATCGAAATCGATGGTTATCTGACACGGTCCATCACTGGAGAGAAGCGTTTTGACGGCTCAATCCAATTATTTAGCGATGACAAACGACTTACAGACGAGAAAAGTTATACCCAAATCGTATTTAATCTAAGTGGGGGAGGAGTCCTGGTCTATGATGAAACAGCCAATGGAGTTCCTAAACTGAATTCATATGGATTGATTTTTATCGATAAGGATTTTAGCAGCGTAGCTATAGCCAAACATGTAACCGAGAATGGAGAAACAAATACAAAGTCGTGGGAGGCCACACGTGGGATGATGATTGCCGGACCGGCTAGCAGCAGAGAGGAGGGGCTGCGTGTATCCAATACTTTGATGGCTGACTTTTTAAAGGTGGTAACATTAGATTGAGGTTTACCAGGTGGAAGAGGGAGGAGTAAAGATGGATACGATACAATTCAAATCCTATATCCATGAGCTTTTCGGCTCGTTATTGAATGATTTTGAGGAAGACGACGAGTATGGCTACCATCTTTTTTCATCGAATCACTATCTACGGATAGGCTACGCTACTAATCTGACTCCGGAGGTTGTCCAACAAGCAGTTGTCGAAAAGGTCGATCTGATTATCACGCATCATGATGCATGGGGCTTCGTGTACGGGATGAAGGAGCGGTGTTTAGAGTTGCTGCAGGAGCATGACATCGCTCATTTCTATATCCATCTTCCCTTGGATTATGCCGAGTTCGGAACCTGCAATTCGTTGCTGCGTGAATTGGGGGCGGAACATATTGTCCAATCATCCCGGCATATGGATGGGAATAGCTCGATAGGTATCGGAGAACTGGAGTCTCCGGTCTCGATGGAAGAGCTTGTAGAAACCATGTCCTCCGCTTTGGGCGAACACGTGTTTTATCAGCAGAATAGCAATAAACCCGTTCAAAGGATCGGCATGATAACCGGAGCAGGTAACGGCACGAATCAGTTGAAAGAGGCCTTGGACCATGGCTGCGATGTTTACATTACCGGGGAAAAAACGCTCTATACGGTTCAATATGCCAGGTTCGTCGGATTGAATCTCATCGTGGGCAGTCATACGTTTACCGAAATTTTCGGCGTACGATCGCTCGCCCAGAAGCTGCAGGAGAGGTTTCCAGATGTGGAAGTTATCCAGTTGTACGAGGAGCATATGGAAGCAGTGAACTAAAAACACGTCATCGGAGGGGATAACGGTTGAAGGATTCCAGCTTCGATTTTTACGAAGAACTTGCGGATACGTATCATTTGATTTTTGAGGATTGGCATGAAGCGGTAAGATGGCAGGGTGATTTCTTTAATCGGTTTATTCGTTCGTTATATGACGAGAACCCTGAGGCTCGGTTCCATCTCCTGGACGCATCATGCGGAATAGGGACGCAGGCTTTGGGATTGGCACGGCATGATTTTGTCGTAACGGCTACGGATTTGAGTCCCAAGTCGGTGGAGCGGGCCAAAAAGGAAGCCGAGAAGCTGGGGATTCCCATTGATTTTGGGATCGCCGATTTTCGGTCTCTAGAGCAAGATATTGCTGGGCAATTCGATGTCGTATTGTCTGCCGACAATGCGATCCCTCATTTATTGTCAGATGGTGAGCTTAGACAGGCATGCCGCAACCTGTATGCCAAGCTTCGTAACGAGGGTCTGCTTGTCGTGTCCATTCGGGACTATGACGCTATTATTCAGAACCGCCAGCGTGCAACGGTTCCACGAATCATGGATGAAGGGAAACGTATGGTTTTTCAAGTTTGGGACTGGGCGGAAGGTGGATATCACTATGTGACGAACCAATTTATTATGCAAGAAATCGATGGGGCATGGCATACCCAAGTCAACAGCACATCCTATAGAGCATTAATGCGATCAGAATTAAGCAGTTTGCTGGCGGAAGCGGGACTCATCGATATCCAGTGGCACATGCCTTCAGATTCGGGCTTTTATCAGCCGATCGTTACAGCAAGGAAGCCAGAAGCATAGACCAGTAAGATAGGATGAGTTTACCAGTATAAAAAAGGAGGGGTTATGGATGGCACAATTACGGGGTCAAGAACAAGTCGAGGAGTATCTTCATCAACTTGAGCATCCCTTGAAAAAAGTAATCGAGGAGGTCCGAAGCTTCATCCTCAGTGTTGATGATCGAATCACGGAGCATATCAAATGGAATGCTCCCAGCTTTTGCGTTCAGGGTGAAGACCGGATCACTTTGAATTTGCAGGGGAAGGGTTTCATTCGGTTGATTTTTCATTGTGGAGCCAAGGTAAAGGATCATGATATAAGGGGAACTCTGACAGAGGATACAGCGGGGTTATTGGAATGGGCGTCGCAGGATCGGGCTATCGTGAAAATCGTTGATACAGACGATTTGGAGCAAAAGAAGGAACAGTTAAAAGCCGTTATTGCTAGATGGATTGAAGTGACGAGTTGATGACTAGTAGAGTGTCGACTAGGTTTTCGGGAAATTGCCGACGGTGAATTGGTCACGCATGAACTTGTGCTATGATGTAATCATGGTTGCCCCGTCTCAAATGGATAGAACATTCAAGCATAAAAAAGGCTGCCATGAAGGCAGCCTTCCCTATCCCTCATAGGCTTGCTGTAGCGTTTGCATATCGATTTTTGATTTCGTCTGGAGTAAGGCCTTCATCACGCGTTCCGATTTAGCCGGATCGGGATCGGTTATCATTTCGTTTAAGTTAGCCGGAACGATCTGCCACGATACGCCGAACTTGTCCTTCAGCCAACCGCATACTTGCGCTTTTTCGTCACCGCCTTCGGCCAGCTTCTCCCAATAGTAGTCAATTTCTACTTGCGAATCGCAATGCACAATAAACGAAATAGCTTCGTTGAATTTGAAATGCGGACCGCCGTTGAGCGCAACAAAATGTTGTCCCTCTAATTGAAATTCCACCGTCATTATAGCTCCTTCGGCGAATGGCGAGTGATCGTTGCGTTCTGCGCCGTATCGCGTAAATCGTTCGATCCCCGAGTTTTTGAAAATCGAAACGTAATGCTGCGCTGCCTCCTCGGCTTGGTGATCAAACCACAAGTTTGGGGATATCTTCTGGACTCTATTCTTCATCATCCCAACTCCTTCGTCACAGATAATAGAATGTAATGTCATTGTATCAAATCACTCGGATCATGATTTCTTACCGATTGCGATCTATTCCTGCCGATCATGAATTTCGGATAACAACGGGCCGATTCGCGTTCAGGGGAAAATAGGCCTTTTCCATTTGGAGGAAGATAAAGGTGAATCTCATGCCTGTGGTGAAGAAGTAGAAGAATATATTTATGAAGCGATCTTTCTAGGATACGCTAACGAATTCTAACGGGACTTGTCATAGTTTGTGGTATATCTTATCTATCGGAGGCTGTTGTCATGATGATGCCAACGCATATTGTTGCCGTAGGCGGCGTGGTTGAGAATGAACATGGAGAAATTCTATTGGTGAAGGATCGTAACGGATGGGTGTTTCCGGGAGGACAGGTGGAGGCCGGAGAGAATCTCATGGATGCGCTGATTAGGGAGATCAAAGAAGAGAGCGGGATCGAGACCATTATATCTCATCTGATCGGTGTCTATTCCAATACATCAACCTATCCGGGACACAGCGGAGTTGCTGTGGTTCCAACGAAAGTGATGATGGATTTTGTGTGTAAGCCTACAGGCGGCGAGCTGAGGACTTCGGAAGAAACGACGGACTGTCGTTGGATCCATAAGGATGAAGTGCTTCAATACATTACGGCCCCGGCCATTCGTACGCGTTTCCAGTCTTATTTGGATTTTAACCGAGCCCTCGTCTATATGGAATATATCACGAAACCGGAGTTTGAAATTAAGCTGAGACGGAATATATAGGCATTCGAGCTGGGCCATTGGGAGTAGAGCTCAATCCATATACGGGAGGCCGCCTCTTTTCTGATGCCTCTAAAAGAACGAATTCAAGCTTCATCGGCGAATTTTTCCATGATTTGGATAGGAATGCCAGAACAGAGGAATGGGCTGTATTAAAATAGGCAGGTTTGATATCTGCTATCGAAAGGAAACGACCCATGGAAGAAGTGATTGTCACACCATACAACCCCGACTGGAAAGATGAGTACAACCGGGAAAAAGCGAAAATTGAGTCGGCACTGAAAGGCCTCGACGTTCACATGGAACATATCGGGAGCACGTCCGTTTCGGGTTTAGGCTCCAAACCGACCATCGATATGATGGCTGGCGTTCTTAGTATAGAGGAAGTCGATGAGTATTATATTGAGAATCTGGCTGGGATCGGCTACGAATATGTTGTTAAACCGGAGTTTCCGGAGCGGCTGTTCTTTAGAAGAGGGCAATGGCGGGCAGGAACGCATCATCTGCATATTTACAAATACCAGGGCCAACAGTGGATTGACCAGATTTTATTTAGAGAGTATTTAAAGAAACATCCGGAAATAAAGGATCGATATTATGCTTTGAAAAAAACACTCGAAAATCAATATAAACACGACCGCGTAGCCTATACGAACGGCAAGGCTGATTTCATTCGTGAAGTGATCCGTAAGGCAAGGCTGGAACAGAGTTAGAATCCTGATGCAGAGAGGACGTAAAGAGGATGTCCGAATATTACTGGGATTCCAAAATCGAATACCTGAGGAATACCAGATGGTTATATTACAATGACGACTACTTGGAGTTTTTGGTTAAGAACGTCTGGAAAATGAATACGCCCGTTAACATGGTGGACTACGGTTGTGGTTATGGTTATCTAGGATTAAAGCTTCTCCCGCTTTTACCCGATGGATCAACCTACACAGGTATAGACAAAGGTGAAGATTTGATCAAGGAAGCAAGGGGAATCTTTGACAAGCTGCCATATTCCGTTGAATTGTTTCAAGGGGATATCGAAGAAATCCAGGTGCATCGGCAGTACGACATTGCGCTCTGTCACGCGTTTCTATTACATATGAAGAATCCCCGAGATATCCTTCAAAAAATGATCGACAGTGTGCGGAACGGCGGCCGGGTCATTTGTTTTGAGCCCCATTGGATCGCCAATGCGGCGAATTTTGGCTTCGATGATGGAATGTTGCATTCCGAAGTGGTCCGTCTAGGCGTATTACAGAAGCTGTATGAGGTGGACGCCAGCCGCAGCGGCAAAGACGGGAACATCGGCATGAAGCTCCCTATTCTTCTAAGTCAGCTGGGGTTACGGAATGTTGAGTGTCGAGTAAGCGATAAAGTGAATTTTTTGGATCGGCATATGGATGCAACAGAGAAGGATCGACTTTTTCAGTCCTTGAAGGAAGAAGGCATTGGGCAGGAACTGGAGGATCCGGTTAAGGTAGTGGAGCAGATGGTACAGAGAGGTTTATCAGTAGAGGAAGCACAAGCCCAATATGCCGCTGAACTCAAGCTGTTCCAGAAGTTTGATAGCGATTCGTGGTTGACTTACGCGCCGAATATGAAGATTTCTTTTGGCACGGTTAGCCGAGAATAAACGTACGTAAGGAGCCCTATGAAAAGGGGATGGATAAGGCATCACAACGACTGCCTCCAATAATAGATCGCCAATTGGGTTCTGTCCCGGAGCTCCAGCTTATCCAGAATGATCGAGAGGGTGTTGCGCACGGTTCCTTCGCTGATAAACAATTGCTCGGCAATTTCCCGATTTGAGCAGCCTAAGGCAACCAGCTCGAGAATATCGTTTTCCCGCGGGGTAAGGTCGGAACGATTCTCTTTTTCGGGCAGCATCAAGGTCTTCAGCACATTGGCATCCACAACGGAACTGCCGGAGGCCAAGGCACGAAGCTGTTGTGCCATACTGGAGACCTGCGTCGACTTCAGCATATACCCTTCGGCTCCGGCTAGCAGCGCCAGGCGGATACTATGCTCATCTTGAAACGTGGTCAGCATCATGATCTGGACTTGGGGCCACTTTTGCTTGATTTGCCTTGCCGCTTGGATTCCGTCCATACCAGGCATCCGAATATCCATGAGGACGATGTCCGGCAGGACCTCTTCACAGCATTGAATGGCTGCTGCGCCGTCATTCGCAGTGGCCGTCACTTCCATATCCGCTTCTCTGGATAGAAGCAGCCGGAGACTCTGACATACCAATGGATCATCATCCACAATGAGAATGTTCATCGAATGCCCTCCTTTTCCATAGGTATTACGCAGACCAATTGAAAGCCGCTGGATGTATTGGTGGAGATGCTCCCGCCTGCAGCCTGGGCTCTTTGCCTTAGGTTGCGGAGTCCGGTTCCAGGCAGCGAGGAGGAATCCAAAACGCCGTCATTTTGGACGCTTAACCGCACGATATGTTCATTGACGTCCAACGATACTTCAACGTGTTTGGCTTTGGAATGACGCACCGCATTGGTCAAAGCTTCCTTGAGGCAAGCATTCAGGATGACCCACAGATGGGCAGCTATACGGGATGTATTTCCATAAATTTGCAGCTGCACAGGCATTGCTTTGAAATTGCGGCAGATCTCCTCCAGGCTCCGAATGCCGATCGCTTGGACAGGCTGCATATTATGGACCGTTTCCCGCAGCTCCAGGGCACTGCTCGACAAACGCATCTGGGCTTGAGCAAACATGTCTTCCGCTTGCGGGTCATTCTCCCTCCATAATGTTTCAAAAGCTTGAAAGGCTAACAACGCGGCTGTTAATTCATGGCCGACCTCATCGTGCAGCTTCTGGGAGATTCGATGCCGCTCTCTCAGCTCTGCAAGCTGAGCCGTTTGGACATTGGCCATGAGCAGCTCACCTTTCAATATTTCCAATTCGTAGCGATCGCGACGCTCCTGATCTGCCTCCAATCGATACTGATGGATTTGCTTGGACCAACATAAAACGATCCACCCCGCAAATGAAGCTTGAACGAGCATGAGAAGAAGCGGGAGGTCCGGATCGACATAGCCGATGACAAGCGCTGCCAGGATGGGCAGGGAAAACAGCGGTTTACCGGCAAGCATGGTTTCAAATAACGGCAGAGCCAGTCCGAAGCCGGCCTCCGGCCAGAATGGAATGATGGACATGCATAGAATCTGGTCGACCAGTGTTGTCCATGAAGGAAGGGAAAACCGCCATCGGGCTATTGCCAGGATCGCTAAGGCGAAGATTAGGACGAACCCTTCGGTCCCGGCATCTCCCATAAACCACAGAGCGGCCAGAAGCAGCAGGGCAAACATTCTCCAAATCACGACCGCTATGCTTGGGGACCACGAATCGGTATAGCTTCTCATGAAAACCTCCCATGGCATACGTTCTCTTTTCCCCATATCGTAACATATTTTTCAAGCGAGTTTCCTTCGGCTGCCAATCAGCATAAAAGCGATCGTAAACAACAGCAGGATCCCGAGCGGAGTGAGTTGCTCCGCGAACAAGCCTCCGTTCTTAGCAAGCATGATTCCCTCATGGAACCAATAGGTAGGGGATAACATGGCGATTTTCTGCAGGGATGCAGGCATAGCCTGAATGGGAAATAAGGTTCCTCCGAGCACCGCCATGATCAAGATGATTCCCAGCATAACGGCTGTAGAAGATTCAGGCTGGCGGAACATGGAGCACCACGCGAGAGAGAAGCTAATCGCGGTGACCGAGAACACGCTGAACATGCAGAAGAGTTGAATCAGACTGCCAAAAACATCGGTATGCAGCAACCAGGCGCTGAATGTGACCACGGCGCTTTGTCCTACAAGCAGCAGAGCGAAAGCAAGCAGATTCTGCGATAAATACTTGAAGTGGGTCACAGGTGCAACGCCGATCCGGGTCATAATTTTATTCTTTCGATCCTCCATGACCATATGAACGAGTTTGGAGGCTGAGAATAACAGCAGGATTCCATAGAAGTGATACCCCAGCGGTAAGCCATGCCAACCTCCCACCGGGAGGACAACGACGGCTGCAGGAAGGCCTAACAGCAAGATAAGATTGGGCAAGCTGCGGACGCTCCGGATGAGCGCGAAGTTAAATATCGTCAAGCGAGCTTCCTCCTCCCAAGCCACGTGCTGATCATCATGCATATCACGGTTAAGGCTAACAGCAATAGTATGCTTAGGTACGCTTTACCTTGCCCGCCATCGACAAGCATCTCCAGGACGGCCATCTTTCCGAGGGATACCGGATTCCCATAGGACGACATGAATTCAAAGAAATGATGATCCGGGAGAGGAAACATTAATCCGGTTAAGATGATGAAGCCGATTCCAAGGACTTCAGATACCCTTTCAGCCAATTTTATGTTATGGATGGATAATGTCAGCAGCAGATGTACGGACTGCGCAAAGAAGGAATAAATAATAAATACCAGCAAGACCCAGCCGAGCGATCCCCACGCGATCCCGAACACCCAGGTTGTGAATAGCACCAAGACCAACCCTTGCAAAGTGCTGAAGAGCGTGCAGGCAAGAATAAGAGAGCTTGAATAAACCGCTACGTTAATAGGGAGCGAATAGATTCTCCATTTCCGGGTTTTAAGTAAATCGATATCCAAATAACTCATCAAATACGTGCCGCCAAAAAACTGAACGCCCATAATGGTCGTAACGGCCATCAAGTCCAGCGGAGGAACACCGTTCATGCCTTCATAGGGTCCAATAACGACACCCAGCACGGTAATGACGACCAGTGGCAGGCCCAGCAGAAGCAGCTGCCCGATGGGTTCGCGTATCAGGCGCAGCAAGGAGAAGTACGTCATTCTGAATACAAGCATGTTAAGTCCCCTCCGTGTCACGTAGTTGCTTGCCGGTAAGCGTAAGGAATACGTCTTCAAGCGTAGGTTTCTCCGCATGGATGGATAGGACGCCGCCCGCGCTTTTGGCCAACGACAGGATGCGATCCAGATTTCCTGCACCTGCCCGTGATATGATCTGAATTTGCGTTCCATTCAAAACCACGTGCTTGACTCCATCCAGTTGTTTGATGTTATCGATCAGATCCTCTGTCAGCTCCACGACTTCCAGCTTGATCTTCTCTTCATGGTGGATGTTCTTTACCAACTCATCGATCGTCCCCTGCGCTATGACGTGGCCTTGATCCATAATCACGACGCGGGATGCGAGGGACTGCACTTCTTCCATGTAATGGGTAGTATAGAGAATGGTCGTCCCTCTTTTTTGCAGCTCGCGGACCGATTCCAGGATGTGATTTCTGGATTGGGGGTCGATTCCAACCGTTGGTTCGTCCATGATCAGGAGCCTGGGTCTGTGAATAATAGAGCAGGCGATATTCAGTCTCCGCTTCATTCCTCCGGAAAATTTGGAAGGACGTTTATGGGCTTGATCCGTTAGTCCGACGAACTGGAGCGTTTCCGTGATTTGTCTTCTCAATTCCGTGCCCCTTAACCCATAGATTCCGCCAAAAAAGGCGAGATTCTCGTGAGCGGTTAAATCCTCAAAGACGGTGATATCCTGCGTAACCAGTCCGATCTTTCGTTTAACCTCCAGCATAGGGCCGCTTGGCCGTTCCCCAAACAGCTCGATGCTTCCGGAATCGATGCCAATTAAGCCGGATAACGCATGGATCAATGTGGTTTTACCTGCACCATTCGGACCAAGAAGGCCGAGTATTTCTCCCTGCCTGATTTCTAGATGGACATGGTCCAGGACAAGCTGATGCCCATAGCGCTTAATGATATGGTTCATGGTAGCGATTGTCATCCGAATCCTCCTTTGCTTGAGTGCTTAGCTTTATTATGGCCACCGGACGAAAGCGTTCATAGTTACAATTGTAATGAAATCGGCAGGGGACCGCTGTTGAAATATGATGCCGGATACGTTACCATCATGGAATTAGCAAATGTGTAATCGGCCAGTAAAGGAGTCGTATCTGCGATGACGAAGGTACTTGTTGTAGATGATGAGATCAGTATCTCAAGCGCAGTTGCTTATGCGCTGCGAAGGGAAGGATATACGGTAGAGACCGCAGGGGACGGGCAGGAAGCGCTGGAGCGCGTGGAATCGTTTGATCCTGACGTGATGGTGCTCGATGTCATGATGCCGAAGCTTAGCGGGTACGATGTTTGTCGCAGGCTCGGGGATCGGCAGCGTCCTGCCATTCTGCTGTTGACGGTGAAGGACGATATTGTGGATAAGGTGCTCGGGCTGGAGCTTGGTGCCGATGATTATATGACAAAGCCCTTTGACATGCGGGAGATCATCGCCAGGGTAAAGGCATTGTCCCGAAGAAGCCGTACTCCTGAGGCGGCCGGGAAGCAAGCCCTCGAAACGCATGTGATCCGGATAGCCGGACTTACCATTAACCTGTTAAATCGAACCATTCATGCCGAAGGCAAGCCTCTTGAACTGACGCCGAAAGAGTTTGACCTCATGGCTCTCCTGGCCCGGAATCCGGAGCGGGTATATTCGCGAGAGGCCTTGCTTGAACAGGTATGGGACATGGATTTTGCCGGCGGCACGCGTACGGTAGATATTCACGTCCAGCGATTGCGCAAAAAGCTGGGAAACCAGCATGAAGTGATCCAGACCGTGTATGGCATCGGATATAAAAGCACGGAGATTCCATCATGAACAAAGGAAAAGTGCGTTTCGGCTTAAAGTGGAAAGTCGCACTGCTTCTCGCTCTGCTGCTGATCGCCGTTGTGGTTGTTCTAAGCACGTTGGTCCTTGCCGGGATACGGGAGGACCAGCGGGTGCGCCTGGAGCAAACCTTCGCCCAGGAAGCAGAAGCAGCCAATCTCAGGATTCATCAGGAATTACTGACAAATCCTCAAACGCAGCCGGATGATTTTATGGAAAATGTCGGCCAACGGCTGGCCGTCGATCTCGGAACCCAGAGCGGCATGCCGGTGACCCTGTATAAGATAGATGGTACATTCACGGGGACTTCCCTTCCGTTCCAGCCGAAAATGGATGTACAGGACGCGCTTGCTCACACGGCGCAAGGGCGTTCCGCCTATATTACCGAGGGCGACCAGTTGTTATATCTTGCCCCGCTTCGGAATATGGAGCAGCCGATCGGAACGATTCAATTCCACGCCTCCCTGGCCGAGCAGCATGCGTTCTATGACCGGATCCAAACCCTGTTTATCGTGACGGGTCTTGCGGTGCTGGCCGCCGGCTTCCTGATCGGTTTTCTGTACGTGTGGCGGCAGGTGCATGTCATCAGCAGATTGAACCAGGCTGCGCAGAGGATCGGCGAAGGCGTCTATCTTCGAGAACCGACGGTGAAGCGAAACGATGAGCTCGGCGAGCTGGCGCAAGGGATATATGATATGAGCGGGCGAATTTCCTTGTCGGTGAACCAGCTCACGGAAGAGAAACAGAAGCTGCTGGATGCCATTGATCGGCTGCGGGAGCTGGAACAGCAGCAGAAGCAGTTTATCGGAAATATCAGCCATGAGTTGAAAACGCCGCTGACCTCCATACTGGCCTACGCGGACCTGCTTGAGATGTATCGCGACGATCCCGCGCTGCTCGAGGAAGCCCGAGGACAGATCAGCCAGGAAGCACAGCGACTATATCGCCTGGTAGAAAAGGCGCTTCAGTTATCGTCCATGGATATATATGAATTCGAAACCCACGCGGAACACGTAAACCTCATGCCGATTCTGCAAGAGGCGGCAGCCCGGCTGGAGGCCAAAGCAGAGCAATCGGGCATAACGCTGCGATCCTCATTATCCGAAGGCAAGGTATGGGCCGATCCGGAGAATCTGATGCATATGATTTTGAATCTGCTGGATAACGCCATTAAATATAACAGGCCCGGTGGGACCGTTACGCTATCGAATGAAGTGGACCGGGATCCACAAGGCCATGATCGTATGGTCATTAAGGTAAGCGATACCGGAATCGGAATTCCGGACGAAGCCCAGGAACGGATCTTTGATCCGTTTTATACGGTGAGCAGCGACCGCTCCCGGGTACATGGCGGTACCGGCTTAGGGTTATCCCTGGTCCGCAATTTGGCGGAGAAGCAGCACGGTTCCGTCGAAGTTGCGGAATCCAGCCCCAACGGTTCTACGTTTGTGGTCACCTTGCCGATGGAACGGCCGCAATCCCAGGAGGTTCATTCCGTGGAAAGCTCAGACTTGGAATAGGTCTGGGCTCTTTTTAAAATGCACATCTTTGTTTACAAGTTCGTTACAAGCTCGATATCGTATCGAGATATTCGCATTCTATACTGAGTTCAACAGGGAAAGAGGCGGCAAGACAAGTCACATGAGTTGCAGCTGCCGAAGCTCCTTGGGGGAGAAACATAGGAGGAAACCTGTTATGAAACATAGATTTGGGAAGCATGGGATCAAGTTGCTGTCTATCGTTGCTGTGGCTGCAGCCCTTGCGGCCTGCCAGTCCCAGGATCGGCTGACGATCGTGGAACCGGGCAGTCAAACCAGCCAGCCGCCTGTATCGAATGCCGGAAGAGGTAAGACACCGGGAGAGCGCAAGCTCACGGTCGTTGACGGGGCGAGCGGGCAGGCAGGTCGGGAAGTGGTCGTGAATCAGACGCACCGGATTGCCTCGTCCAACATCGAGACGTGGATATCGGAGGATATGGTCAGGGTCACTACCACCAAAATGGTCAAGGAAGCAACCGCAACGGAAGAACCGAAATATGCGTACGCCACCGAAGAGGTGAACGTAAGCACGGGCGAGCGGCGTGAGCTCACGAATCATGAAGCGTCGCATCCAGGCCAACATCTGGTCAAGGAAGAGGTCTCGCCGGACGGTAAATATAGCTTTGTACAGAAATGGAGGGATAAGTACACGGCAGACAATTTCATGAAGGATCTTAATACCGGCAAGAGCATTCCGGTAAAAGGGGACAACTACATGGAGATTGGCGGTTGGCTCGATGCGGATACCTATGTTCTTGCGGCAGGCTCCATGAGCGGCAAGGGAGAGATTCGTCTCATTTCCACGGACGGTACTTACACCACCACCGCCATTGAGGATGAGGACGTTGAAGTTTACAACCAATTCGGAGCGAGTAAAGGCCGGATCTATTATACCGATGCGAATCAGGTGCTTAAGGTGGTTGAACCGGGGCAGTCGAAGCCGGTACATCTCATCGAAAATGTATGGAGTTTCACCATCTCGCCGGATGGAGAGTACATTGCCGTCTCCACAGCAACCAACACGGAAGGGAACTCAGGCAGCAATTTACTGATCTATGACGCAGCCGGCAGCTTGCAAGGATCGCTTATCGGAAAAGGCAATCTGATTTCTTACCCGTCCTGGTCGCCGGATTCTGCCAGATTAGCCTTTGATGTGTACTCGGAGAATGAAAGCGGAATGAACGGCGTGTATGTGTTTGATACGGCTTCCGGGAAAGTAAGCTGGATGGCGCCCTATTATTCAGCGGTGCATCCTGCGGCCCATCCGGTCTACCCGCTGACTTGGAGCCCATCTGGAAAAAGACTGGGAATTACGATTGACGATAAAGAAGCTTTAATTGCGACGCATGTCATTGATTTTCAATAAAAGTTATTGCGCTTCATACTATGACTCATCGACTTGGAAGGTTGGTGAGACAAACGAGAGGGATGAATGAAATGAAACAGTTGAAAAAATCAATCGCGGCGGTTGCCGTGTTGGGAATGACCTTAACGGGAGCGGCAGGTGTCTATGCGGGAGCCAACCTGGAGAAAATCTCGGCTTACCTGAATCACAGCATCGGCATCCAAGTGGACGGTACCGTCTATAACACGGGCAAGAAATTGACTCCGATCACGTATCAGAATACAACGTACTTGCCGGTACGCGCGATTGCCGATGTGCTGGAAGTTCCTGTGCGATACGATGCGAAGAATAACCAGGTGTTAATCGGAAGTAATCCTGGAAACGGTCAGACGATCGAGCTGACCAACGTGAATTACAGCGATGCCCAACTAAAAGAGATCAAAAGCGCATTCGCCAAATTTGATGGTTTCCAAACACCGTACGCTCCAAGTCAGATGGTAAAAGGCGATGTGTATCAAAGGACGGGCGCATCGGCAGATGGCGTGAACATGGTCTTCAAACATATGACGGTGTACATCTCTCCAAGAGACTACTCTCATGGATATGACAGCAAACCGGTTACATTGTCCAATGGGGTTAAAGCGAAATGGTATACACCGGATGACACGGATATGCTGGGATTTCAGATCAATGACCGCTTCGTGACGATCAGCTCCCCGGATCATTCCTTAAGCAAAGCGCAGCTGGAGAAGGTTGCAGTAAGCGTTGCCCAATTGAAATAAATATAGAGATAATTCTAAGGTGATAGAGATATATTTCAGATATGAAAAAGGAAATAGAGGTTCTTACGAGGAAGCTTGCAGGGTGAACGGAATAGCCTGCGAGCTTTTTCATATTAGAAACTCGTAGATAAAAAAGAAGCAGCAAGACGCTGCTCCTTCCATCATTTCATTAGTTGCGCTGCAATAACAGGTAACCGCTAATGTTGGATGTTCTTTGACGGAATACGATTTTGAAACCTACATCATGATCCTGCAAGCAGGCCAAGGCGGTTCTAAGCAAGGCATTCGGCGTCAAATCAGCCCGGCAAGGTGAAGCATTGCCAATAACGCGTGCGGCCACGATTCTACGCGGAGAACCCGCAACAAGAGGATTTCTTGACCAACTGATCAATACTAAATCCCGCTGAGGAACAGCAGTGACACGACCCATTCAAATCACCTCTTATACTTTAGTAGAGTCCGTATATTAAATGACAAGTTGATGAGAATTGTGCAAAGCAAAAGGCGGAGTTTTTCAAAAACAGGGTTGACGCCGATGATAGCTCTTCTGCATGAGGAGATCGAATTCAGAAATAGTTCTAGCGGATTGGTGGACGTGGAGAAAAAAGGCATTGAGGAATTTCGGGAAATAGCCGAACAGTCCAAGTCGTTATTCTCCCACCGTTGTCAGACTATCGTTGGTTCTTCGTTTGAAGATGACAAGCTTCAGATTGAGATTGACTACGAGGGTATCCTCGCTAAGGATCTACCTAACGGTATGAAGGCCGGGGAGAAGATTCATATGAAGGGAAAGTCCGTATTCGCGTTTAAAAACGATAGGATCGCCGTGATAGAAGATTATAGTTGATAAGGTTAGAAGTATTTAGGAAAAGTTTATCTAAAGTTGTTTAATCCCGGAAGTAGGGGTTCTTTATGTGGTATTATTTGGGTTAATGTATGCTCGCTTGGGGGGCCATGAAATGGACATGGAATTGAAGCCGGTTAACCGGAGGTTAAGAGAAGGGGGTGACCCATTGTCGCAAATCAACATCAATCGAAGCAGCCCGGAAGAAGCGCTTGCGGTACGGACGAACCTGATTCAATTTAATGCACGGTTTATCGCAGAAGATTTGCAGCAGAATTACGAGGAGATCAACTTACATATAAAAGATGAGTTTGGAGAGATCGCAGGCGGCATCAACAGTGTATTTTGCTGGAATTGGATTGAGGTCGATATTCTGTGGATCGATGATCGATTTCGAGGGCGGGGATATGGCTCAAGATTACTACAAGAGATTGAGACGATCGCAAAAGAAAAGCAATGCACCTTCATCAAGCTCAATACCTTCAGCTTTCAAGCGCCGGCATTCTACCGTAAACATGGATTTCAAGAGATAACTCGCATTGACGATGCCCCAAGGGGACATCAGCACTATTATTTTGTTAAATATTTGGCGTAAACCCGTGTGAACATCAACAATGATTTGAAGGAGCTTGACATGATTAGACTGCAGCCCGTAAATAAGGATAATTGGACCGAATGCATTAAACTGAAAGCGAAACCGGAGCAAGAAGGTTTCATTGCCTCCAATCTGTATTCGATTGCCCAGTATCAATTTCTTGAACATTTTGAAGCGATGGCCATTTATGATGATCAGACGATGGTCGGGTTCGCGTTATATGGCTTGGACGCCGATGACGGCAACTATTGGATTTACCGTTTCATGATCGACGGGAATTTCCAAGGAAAGGGCTACGGGAAAGAGGCTTTGCGATACATCGTTGAAGAAATCCGAAACAAACATGGCCGGACAGATGTCCTTATGCTAAGTTTTGATCCGAAGAACGAACGGGCCAGACAACTGTACATCAAAGCGGGTTTTGAGGAAATCGGCGTTATGCCCTGGTCGGGGGGAGAATCCGTAGCGAAGCTGGAGCTATAAGACATCAACTTAGTGGTGTTCGAAAAAGGCGTAACGGGACGACAAGCATTGTATGACAAAAAAGGGAAAGCATACTGTATGCAACAGTTATGCACTCCCTTGTGTCATTTTAATTGGAGATTGGGTTCATACCATATGGCTTGGGTAAAGTCCTGGAATGTATCAGCGTAATAATACATAACTTCAATATTGTTATTTTCGCCGGTTGCTTTTTGACCTTTGCTTCGGATAATGGGGATGAATTCCGCATAGTATGCGCCGTTCAAGGGGATTCGAACAGGCTGCTTAGGGTTGCTCAACTGCTCGTAAGTATAATAGGATGGCTCCCCGTTCACGTTGATCTGCAAGTCGATTTTCTCGGTAGCCTTCAAGGCCAGATAGAATTCCGGCAGGGCATCGGAATTCACCAAAGCAAAGTCGGAAACCGGACTCGCCCCGTGCGCTGATGGGGAATCCTTGTATATAAAATATCTTGTGCCATTCGGAATGAGATCATCCGGCGATGGTTCCCGGACATAGCTGCCGCCATCAAAATAGTCGTAAATTCGATGCAGGACGACCGCCGTTTCGGCTAACGTTACCTTTTGATTCGGGCGAAAATACCCTCTTGCGTCGGGTTTCATGATGCCGGCCTCGGCAAAGCCGAGCAGGGCATAGGCTTTGACGTAATCCAGATCGGAGGCTAAGGAAGGCCCGTATTTTTTGTCTTGCATCAATCCGATTTCGGGTGCCAATGGCTGATAGGCATACTTCCACTTATCATATTGCTTGTAGGAATTGAAATATCTTTTGGGCAGGTCTTTAATCGCCCGCAATCTCGCGATATCCTCACCGTCCGGTAATTCCAAGGAATAACCAATATCATCGAACAGCGTATTCAGCGTAATCAACAAGTCCCAGCGTGTCAACACTTTCTCCGGTATATACTTGAAGGTTTCATCGCCATAATTGATTCTGTCTGCGGCTCCGATTAATCCGTTCGGCGCCGAAGGTATGCTGCCGTAAACATCCTTAAAAATCTGGTAGGATGGGTGCCCGTTAGGGACGCCGGGAATGTCGAACTTCTTATCAGCTTCGACCCGGAAATCGGTAAACAGCCGGTGAACCATAAGGGTAAGATCGGCTTTGGTCACCATCCTGCCTAGCGTTTTTGTCCGATACTCCATGTTCTCAAAAACCCCATGGGATCGAAGAAAGTCAATGGACTCATTGGCCCATGCATACTTGGTTTGACCAGATTCCGCCGCACTTGCCACGGATGTCATGCAAAACGATAAAATAAGGGTTAAAGATAATAATTGACGCCACCTTTTTAAAAACATGAAATCCTCCTGTATGTATCGATAGATTGGATTAATATTCCTCCATTGTAGACGACAAATTATGACAAGAGCAATGTTTTTTTAGTCCTCCTTACCTATTGAAAAAGAGTCGGTTTGCATTGTTCTTGGTCCGAAGCGTAATGGAAGCGAAGACGAATGCCGGGGAAACCGAATGAAAGTGGATGATTTTCGACGGGAAATTTAAATGTAACCGTTGACATTGCGGAACAAAATGGTAATATTTTAAGACATTAGCAATAGCGGTTGATTCGTTGATTCGGTACCTGTTGGCATGCTCAAGATCATGTAACGACAGGGTTGTGCCATCTTGGATTGTGAATGCAGTACAGCCTATCACGAAAGGGGGGAACGCATGGGAATCGACTGGTATGACATGATCGCGCGCAGGAATGGCGGCTATAGAGGAAGAGCGGTGTGTACCGTAGTCGGAAGGTCGGCGGAAGAAGTGTTTGAGGAGCGGCTGGTGGAGATGCTGCCGCAGTATCATTCCGTGCTGGACGCAGGCTGCGGGCATGGCGAGTTCACGCTTCGGATGTCCAGACATGCTGAGAAAATCATTGGCTTTGACAATTCCGCGGAGATGATTCGAATTTCCCGATCCTTGCTTGAAAGCAGCGGAACCCGGAATGTGGAATTCGTGTTTGCCACGACGAAGACACAGATGCCTTTTCAAGACGGGCAATTCGACCTTATCTATGACCGCAGAGGACCTACCTCAATCCTGGAACACCCGAGGATATTAGCTTCAGGCGGCACCATCTTCGGGATACATACCGATGTGACTCACGTTCGAAGGCGATTGTCGGAGAATGGCTACATGAATGTCGAGATTGAGGAGTATAATGAAGCGATTATTTACTTCCCGAATGCCCACGAATTTGCATTAAACCTGTCGGATACGCCAGGCAATCCCGATTATATTTTACCGGAAATGAAGGGTGAGCTCGAGAACAGGATACGGGAGAACCAGATCGACGGCCAGCTTGGAGTCCGCGAGCACAAATATATCTGGAAAGCGATGAAGGCGTGAATCAAGGATCTTTTATCATACCGAATAAGGAGTGTGCGATATGGATCATGAGTTCAACCGGAAGTGGCTGGAGGACAAATTTGAAAACATCCGCAGCCGTATCTTGAAAGCGTTGGTGCAGTTAAACGATGAGCAAGTGAATTGGCGGCCCAATCATTCCAGTCTAAGCATATCTACGTTGATCAGGCACATCGAAGGCAACATTCAAGAACGGGTCATGAAAGGAATATTGCAACAAGACGTTGCCCCGCGAAATCGGGAGCAGGAGTTGACCCAGGTATTTGTCAGCCGGGATGATCTGATCCAGATTGTGAAGAATCGGTTTCAGTTCCTGATCGATACGGTGAAATCCATGTCGAGTCAGGACTATGAACAGGTTCAACCGGTCCGGGGAAAAGAACGGAGCAATCTCGACATCCTGCATCAGTGCGCCACGCATTATTCGGAGCATATGGGTCAAATTTTTTATATCGCCAAGCAGTGTTTGACGGTTCAATATAAAACCACATCGATCTAATAAACGAGTCCCCCTTAGATGGCGTTTCCAGCTAAGGGGGACTTTGTTTCGGTAGAATCATATAGCGACTGTGTACAAGATCAATCCAGGGAAGGCGTTACGCTGGCTTTCAGCACATTCCCGCTGGTGGTCCAGTTCACATGGGCCCCGAACAGAGCAGGGATTGTCTTGATGGGAATCATGGTTATGTCATTCTTCATGATGGCCGCTTCGCTGTTGTACACCGCCTTGCCATCCATTTCATAGATCGCCTGTCCGATCGGGACGGTTATGCTTTTACCCGGGGCGGTTGCTAAGGCCGCATGCCGCTTAGGATCCCATTCCACTTCATAGCCCAAACCTTCAGCGAGCGGACGGAGGGGAACATAGAATTCATCCCCGATGATGGAGGAGCCCAGGGCGGAACCGTTGATGGCGATCGACAGCTTGAGATTGTTAATAAAATGCCGCTTATGAATCAGCGCATGAATTCCTTTGGTTTTGTCCACCACCTGGGAGACCTCGTAATCCGTAGCCGCGCTCATGTAAGCGTAAGCCGTTGCGCGATCCATGCCCAGCTTCTCATTCAAGAACCCAAGGGCTTCGCGCACCGCTTCCTTCATGGCTTCATCCAGATCGGGATCGAGACCGACGGGAATCCAGTAATCCTCCGTTTCGGCAAAAGGCTGCTTGAGCTCTGCACGTGGCAAGGAAGGATCGCCAGCTTTCAGCACCGTCAACCGGAAGGTGCCGCGAAGGGAGGCCTCCATTGCAGTCAAGGCAACCTCGCCGTCTCCCTGTGCAAAATGAGGATCGCCGGTATAGAAGAGCCCGCCTTTTACCTGAATCGGAAGATACAGCGTAGATCCGACGCCAAGCTCGTTGATATCGATATTGCCTCCGGTTTCGATCGGCGGGACGCTGCTAACTTTTTCACTGGTATCCGGTGCGACGCCCATAAGTCCAATAAAAGGCTTGAGCGGGAAGCGGACATGCCCGCCCTGTTCAACGGGAAGCACGCCATAGAGTTTACCGTTGATTTCTTCTACCGGCGTGAATTTGGAAATATTTTGGTACAGCTCGGGATTTGCTGCGCTTGCTCCTTCTTTACGCCCGTCATTCTCGGGATATTCGCCGGGAAGGGCCCCCTTATAATGCCGGTTGGATATGACGCCGTAGGGAACCCGGGGGGTGAGAGAAAGAACCTCGACCTTCAACACATCTCCAGGTTCTGCTCCCTGGATTCCGATCGGTCCCGTTACGACATGCGGTCCATCGTTGTCAAAATCATGCTGCAGCGCAGAGGCAGCAACCGCTTTAGCGTCATCTAGCACTTGATCTGGCCGGATGCCGAAGGAAGCAAAATACTTCTCCGGATCCCTTCCCTGGTCTTCAAGGATGCCTTCATGGGATATCGTATCAAACGTGACGGTGCTGCCGGAGGTGACGGTCATGATGGATTTGCTGTCCCGATTCGGTAGATGCCCCCAACTGATATTCTCTACGGTGCTGGGGACATAATAATCGGCTCTGAGTTGCTCATTGCTGGTGGATTGCAGGATGGGAAACGAATCGAGGACAGCGGCTTGCGCGGGTACAGCGGCGAACAAGGAAATCGTACATAAAGCTGCGGTGATGGAATGAAAGCGAGTATTTCTTTTCCTTGATGACATATTATCTCCCCCATATCCTGTGCATATTATCAATCTAGCAGCATTATACATGGAGAAGGATAAGTTTAACAATATTTATGTTATGTTATATAACGCGAAAAGATGAAATTAATTACATAGAACTAGATTTCTGAGGGTGAATACCTAAGAAACCTTCCACGCACCATGAGCCTGAGTCATGGCATGTGGAAGGTTTATCTGTTTTTTTTGGAGTATGAAGCTTACGGCTGACCAGGGGAAGGGCGCTGAAATGTGTCTTTTTTCTGCATAATGCTCATCAGCGGCGCAGGCTCCTGATAGGTGATCGATTCGTTCACACCGGCATCCAGCTGTCCGTTATTAAACTGGACCCCTACGAGATGCGTGCCGGATGGCGATGAAATACCCAAGGAACGTCCGCTGGTGGAGGTTCCGTTCAGGCCCTGATTGTTGCCCGGCGTGAAGACGGCAAGCACCTGAGACGGTAAGAGCTCATCCCCATCGGCATGATAGTTGGCAAGGAACTGCTCCAAGCCCAGGTCATAACAGCAAGGCTGCTTCTTGATCCAGACCACCTTGGTTTCATTCGGGCCGATAAGGGTGTTGGTGCTGTAGCGATCCTTCGTAATGGTCCAGCGGTTGGACTTGGATTTGTCGAACGGAAGGGCAGGATCGTAATAGTAGTAGATTTGATACCCTTCCAGGTCGATTTCCCGGTTCGTGGGGTTATAGATCTCCACATAATTGTAATTCCCTTGCTCGTTCGAGTTGGCGACCACTTCGGAGATATGCAGAGCCGTGGTCAAGGGCAGCTTGGGCACCGTTTCTCCGGTGGTTTTGTTGGATTGTTGCAGGGTGCCCTCCATCATGACGGGATAATGATCGCTAGGGTATTGGCCGTCTTCCTTGTAGTTGATAATCTCGCTGTGCAGGATATTCCAACCTTGGCCGTGCAGAATCCAGTCGATCCGGTTTCCGCTGCCGCCGCCCGTAGGGTCCTTGTAGTTATGGAAGGTTCCCAGATCATCGTTGGTTCGCTTCTTGGCCGTGACATGCGCATCCGATAACCCGTTGCTTGTAAAAATCGAATACGTATCGCTCCCCGGAAGCGTGTTGAAATCGCCGGTGATTACAACGGGGATATCCGGGTCAAATGCCTTCATCTTATCAACGATAAGTGCTGCGCTCTTCTGCCGGGAAACCTCGGATTGATGATCCAGATGCGTGTTGACCATATAGAAGGTTTTGCCGTTTCGAAGATCCTGAAAGCGAACCCAGGTTGCCATCCGCGGAATTTGGTTGCCCCAGCTGGCCGAGCTGATCGTTTGGGGCGTATCGGACAGCCAAAAATGAGACTGCTCCAGTGGCGTCAGCCGGTCCGTATTATAAAAAATCGCCATATATTCCCCTAAGCTCCCGCCTTCACGTCCGACTCCGATCCGATCATAACCCGGCAGATCATTCTCCAGATCCACGATTTGCCGGTGGAGACCTTCCTGCGTTCCAATAACGTCCGGCTGATGCTCCAGGATGAGGTTCCTGGTGACTGGGCGGCGGTTCTCCCAGGGCTGACTGTCATTGGCGGCATACCGCAGGTTGAAGCTCATAACCTTTAAAGGACCCGACGAGGCTTCCGCGGTGCTTCCCATTTCGCCGGAAGCGGATAGCGATGCCGTCGTCAGAAATGTAAGCATCATGAACAGGCTGGTGATTTTGGGGATTCTCATTAAAATTCCTCCTTTGTCATGTGCAAGAATATGTTCCTAATGGATGCTAAGCAGGTCACTTGTCCTCCCTTCCTGATTTGCCCATATCATATCGTATTTTTAGCGGGCTGCGTATTTACATTTTTTTAGGTTTTTGCTGTTGTTTTGGTTATTCGTGGAGGAAATGGCTGGAAGAGGCCACTCGGGAAAGAAGAGAATATTAATATGGAGAGATGATGGCGGTATGAAGTCCATTAGGCTGCTCGTAATATGTAAACCTAGCTCCGCCTCTCCAGTTGTTTCCGGCTCCGCGGTGGTACGGCACAAGAAAGAGGCCAAGAAG
Organism: Paenibacillus sp. Y412MC10; assembly: GCF_000024685.1. Lineage (NCBI taxonomy): Bacteria > Bacillati > Bacillota > Bacilli > Caryophanales > Paenibacillaceae > Paenibacillus > Paenibacillus sp. Y412MC10. The sequence goes on along the minus strand of NC_013406.1, from coordinate 5,007,653 downwards.
ACCATTGTAGCTGCAGGCCCCTTTGACCTCAATACCGTCATGAACGTAAATAACGCCTCAAGAAGCACAGGCTCCCGAGTTTTAGTTCACCTGTAACTACCAGCTTCAGGTTTTTAAGAATACGCCAAGCTCCCTTACTTTCCCTGTGCCCGATGTGGCCGCCAGCTTTACATATCGGGTGAAATGCGTATTTTGCAGCAGCAGCGCTTTTTCCGTTTCCGGTTCGCCGCCTGATTCCCAGAAGAGCATATCGGTAATGCATTGATTGATTTTCCGCAAAAAAGCGTTACGGATATCTTGGTCTCCCATATGATGATAAAAAACGGTTAACAGGAGGCCGATCTCATACCGCTGAAGTCTTGATGAAGATTCGAAGCGGTCCGGAAGCAGGTCAAAGTTCACCCTTTCCAGCCGATTCAGCCGCAAAGCCAGATCATAATGCTCAGCCAGCGGCTCCAATCCGGTTACGTGCGCACCTTCGCGGGCGAAATGCCGTGCGTAATATCCAATATTGCAGCCGATATCGATCACTTTCGTGCCGAGAAGAGAACGTGTACCCAAGAAATCCATAATGACATCAAGTCTTGTCGGATAGGTTTGATCGCGCTCGCTCTTCAAATGAAGGTAGGAAGGGTGCAGTATGGGGGTATAAATAAGGCTCCGTTGATATCTCTGAAAAGAATCGGCAACCTCTGACAGCCCTTCGATATTCATCCAGTCCATATAATCTTCGCTGGACATTTTGACTTTCATGCTCCTCTTGCCTTGGCAATACAAAAAAGTCGACCTGTGATGTCCGTCCTTCAGGTTAAAATAACCTCCTGCGCGATTAAATTTCACCAAAGGCGGGTCTTGATGAAAAAAAGCGCTGTTGGACGACAGATCCACCTTCATCATGTGATACTGATTTTTCCTAAAGGCGAGGACCTCTTCATCCTGTAAAGGCGGGTCGATTCCCCTGGTGAGAAAGATCTTCTTATACCAATCCAGGTACGCGGACGGGCTGGCTTGTTCGTTCATGAAATATCGGTACAGGCTCTTGTGCGAATCAAAACGCATGATCGGCATATCAGCGGAAAGTTTATGATGTTCGTACCAGGAATCGGTGTAGTTGGGAATATCCTTTTTTCTTTCCTCCGTAACCAGATCCGTGAACAGCAGTTCGATCGGGACATCAACATTTACATACCCGGACATCGCTCAACCTCCAATATATCGTAGTTCCCTTATTTCGAAGAAAATTAAAAGGCTTCAACAATCTTCGATGGGAATGTTCAGTAGAACGTGCTTGCTTGTTGCAATGCTGGCATTCAGAAGGGTGACCGGAGAATTTGACATCATGATCATGGGGCGATGTTCTGGAGCATTCAGTCTTCAATAATATATTCTCTGCCTTATCGGCTTGACCCGACGCGTGACTCTATCTACATAAAAAACTATTCCTAGCAGTTGGGGCAGTCTCGTACTGGAGTATTTATTCGATGGAGATATGCGTGAGAAGGGGAGTCATTCCGAGTTGAAGTTTCATTAACGTCGTGCGATTGCGTGTTATGTGCGATAACGGTAGAATAAGGGGAGTTACCAGATATTTCATCCAAGAACCCTCCTCGCGGTTAACGCCAAAGGCGGGTTCTGTTTATGTAGATCATGTGCAAAGGATTGTGGATATGACGGAAAATGGGATCGTGCTTGTGGTCAGCGTTACCCTCGTACAGGGAGATCAAGTGTTTATTATCCAAGAAAATAAACCTTCGGTTCGGGATACCTGGAACTTCCCGGGAGGGCGCATCGAGCCTGGAGAAACGATGTTTGAGGCGGCTATTAGAGAAGTGAAGGAAGAAACAGGGTATGAAGTACAACTGACGGGTACAACAGGGGTTTATCAGTTCATCAGCAGTTTGAATTACCATGTCGTCATGTTTCATTTTACCGGAATCGTGACGGGGGGCTCGCTTGAGTTGGGTGCTGACGAGATCAAGGATTGCCGCTGGGTCACGCTGCCTGATCTCTTAGCGGATGACAGCATGATATTCCGGGATGCCGAAGTCATGGGGCGGATTGTGGAGAGCCTCGAAAAAGGCGTACAGCACCCGCTTGCGCTGTTTCATCCGTCTTAACTGCTTCTAACTTCGGGGTCATCGCATAATCATAATTCTTAGCGGATATTTCGTATTATTTTTTCGAATAAAGGAGCGAAAGAGGGATGATCCAACCTAAAAAAATCGCTTTTGGCGGATTCGTTGTCATTGGTATGTTCATATTACTGTACCTGATGAGTGAAACTCATAATGAAATTCAAAGGGCCTATACAGATTTATCTCCCCAGCAATTCTCGTTATTAAAGATGAGTTTATACGGATTCCTGTTCGGAGTTTTAATAGAGTGGAGAGCATGGGGTAGTTTAATTAAGGGGCAAGTTCGATTAAGCTGGCTGTTATTGCCCGCTGCTTTACTTACAGTCATCATCTTCATTCCTGGCATTTATTGGATTGAGTGGTTTGGACTTGGAAGGCTGTTCGTTATAGAGATGTTTGGGAAACCGGAAATACACATGCTGCTTTCCGTATTATCCGGTGTATTGTTTATTCGATCTATCTGCGACTAGAAACATATGAAGGGTACGATGATGTATGGAGGAGGTAAGGAAGTGGTGGTCAGCATCCGTTATCCCCTGGGCTCCTTTGAGCCATTGGTGGAGCCAACTTTGGAGGACAGACAGAAGTTTATGCAGCAGATTCCTTCAATCGTACCGACGCTTCGGCAAATCATCATGAAGTGTCCTCTTTCCCAGCTGCACATGCCATACCGTGAAGGTGGCTGGAGCATTCAGCAAATCGTGCACCATCTCGCCGATAACGACATGAACGCTTACTTGCGATTTAAGCGGGCATTGACTGAGGATGAGCCGCTGGCTAGCTCGTACCGGGAGGATTTATGGGCTGAGCTGAGCGATTACACGGAGGTTCCCGTTGAAAACTCGCTTTCGCTTCTGGAAACACTTCATTTTCGTTTTCTTATCCTGCTTAAGGATCTGCATCCCGAGGATTTCAAAAGAACCATGAGAACCCAAGTGCTCGGCAGCTTTACCCTGGACATCGCCTTGCAGCGATTCGTATGGCACAACCAGCATCATATCGCACAGATAAGATCCATAGCGAACCTCGAAACTGTGAAGTTACATAAGGAGTGAGCCCATATGAGCTGGAGATCCAGGGCAGAAGAAGCTAGATTCTAAGCCTTCCATGTCAGCATGAAGAACCAAACCAAAGGAGCGTAAAGCCATGGGAATGTCGGATTACTATAAAGATTTGAGAGAGAAGATCGGAGATCAGCTGATATTCATGCCGTCCGTTGCAGGCATTATCCGAAATGATCAGGATGATATTTTGTTCGGAAGAAAGCATCAGGAAGAATTATGGGGCCTTGTAGCAGGTGCCATCGAGCTGGGTGAGTCGCCGGCGGAGGCGATGATTCGCGAGGCGAAGGAAGAGACGGGGCTTGATATCAATCCTGAGCGAATCATTGGGGTGTATGGCGGAAAAGAACGCCGATATACATACAGCAATGGACACCAAGTGGAGTACCTCACCATTGTGTTCGAGTGCAGCGTTGTGAGCGGTGAGCTGGACCCGGAGAATGACGAGTTTGCGGAGCTGGCGTTCTATCCGGAGGATCAGCGGCCGCCGACGGCTCTAAAATACCCGGAGCATATTTTCATTAAAGCCAATGGAGAGCGTGCACATTTTTAATAGAAAGCAGGCGCCGCCTATGACAGTAAAAGCGATCATCTTCGATCTGGATGAGACATTAACGGACAGAAGGGCAGCAATTAACACGTTCATCAAGCGATTGATTGCCAGGTACTTTCCCGATTCCGATGAAGCTGCACAAATGATGATAGCCAAGCGATTCAAGGAAGCGGATCATAACGGCTATCGGGACAAGCGCGAAGTGTATGAGATGCTGGTCGAGCAGCTTCCGTGGGTGAATCCCCCGGAGGCGGATGAATACCTGTCATTTTTCAGAGGGGAAATCGCCAGTTGTATCCAGCCGATGGATCAGCTGGTTTCCGTCCTGCGCGAGTTGAAGACTTGGGGACTTAAGCTTGGCATCATCACCAATGGAACCGTTCAAGTCCAAGAGGGCAAGATCCATCAGCTGGGAATTCGCGAATACTTCGATTCTATCGTGATCTCCGAAGAGGCTGGCGTCAAAAAGCCGGAGCCTGCAATCTTTACGAGAGCTCTGAGCCAACTTCACGTAATGCCATCAGAGGCATGGTACGTCGGAGACCATCCGCATAACGATGTAATCGGGGCAGCACAATGCGGTATCAAAGCCATCTGGTATACGAGAGACGGGGGATGGGACGCCTCTATGGACGTGAAGCCATACAGGACCATACATAAGCTGGAACAATTGATCCCTATATATGCCGAACACCATGAAGGCAAGTGCATAAGATAAATTTTATGTCATTGGAGGTGCAGGTATTGAAGCGATTCAAAAGCAATCATGGACAAAAGCTCGTCTATGCATCCTACGACCGCCTGCTGTCGTCATGGACGGTACCGTATGAGCAGCATAATATTTCTACTTCCTACGGTATGACTCACGTTATAACAGTAGGTTCTTCGGATCTTCCTCCGCTGCTGTTACTGCATGGAACGGGCGATAACGTCGCCATGATGTGGATATATAACGTGGAGGAGCTATCCCGTAACTTTCATATCATCGCGGTGGACAATATCGGAGGGTCCGGGAAGAGCGAGCCGAACGACAAGTATGCTCGCGAATTCAATCAGGCAACATGGTTGGACGAGGTCCTTGAGGCAATGAATGTGGACGCTGTCTATATCGCGGGCGTATCCTATGGAGCTTATCTGGCCTATCATTACGCCATCGTCAGACCGGATCGGGTGAACAGGATTGTTTGTTTGGCCGGGAGCATTGCCGGAAGCCAGTTTGAAGTGATGAGCAAAATGATGAGGGCTTTTCTGCCGGAAGCCTTATTCCCTTCGGAACGAAATGTGCGTTCATTGCTTCGTAAGCTGTGCGGTACCCATGCAGATGCATTCGAGAACAATCCGGAGCTGATGCAGCACTGGTTCTACTTGCTGAAGTACTTCAACAATCGCTCCATGATGAAGCATGCGATTACGATCCATTCGCCAGCGGACGTTCAGGCTATTCGCAGCAAGACCTTGTTCGTCATTGGCGAGCGGGATTTGCTTAGTCATTATCCGAAGGCGGTTGCCAGATTGGAGACGAACGGGATGCGCTACCGCATCGTTAACGGGGCGGGTCACGCCATTAACCATGAGATGCCGGAGCTCGTTCATGAAGAGATTATAGGCTTTTGCAAGGAAGCTTGAACGAGGTGTGCCGATATGAAAATGAGACGTTTTGCCGCTTTAATCATCATTGCGCTTGCCGCGCTAGGCGTGGTTCTATTCGGCAATATGATGACGCCTCGGCCCGGCAGCAGCTCCGGAAACGGCAATCCTGCCATCCTGCTGCTGATCCCTTTAAGCATTCTTTTTCTTATGTTGGTCTATCAATGGATTCGTTTATTTAAAGATGTGAAGTTGTCACTCAGCAGATTGAGTTTGTTGATCTTAGTGCTGATCGGCTATATCATAGCGGGGTATGCTTATCAGCTTCATCGACTCGAAATCTATAGAGAAATCCTAGCCGAGGCTTTCCAATTGAGGTGGGGCCAAACGGACTGGGATCACATCGTATCGATAACGTCCGGCGGTCTCCTTTCGATACATATGAACAATCAATTTTTCAATTGGAACACGTATTTCATGATGATTGCCTTCTCGCTGCTGCTGTGCTTCATGTACAAACTGATACAGGACATCATGAACAGAAGACAAGGAACATCCGCGGAGAATTAATTTCGTAAGCGGGCTGGATAGGGGGACAAATTGTGTCTATTGATAAAATTTACGACAAGCAGGCTCAAGCCTATGAGGCCATGGTTAGCAGACAGCCTGATTTATCTGAACTTATCCATAGGGTCAGACCGCACGAAGGACTGGATGTTCTTGATTTGGGGGCAGGATCAGGCCGATTATCGATGCTGCTTGCCGCCGACGCTAGATCATTGATCTGTACCGACATATCGCAACCCATGCTTGATATTTTGGACGATAAATGCTCTGAAGCTTTAGATTCTCGCAATTGGACCACAATGGTTGCTGATCATCGCAATCTCCCGGTTGCTTCATCGAGTGTAGATCTGATTGTATCGGGCTGGAGCATTAGTTATCTGGCCGATTCCAGCCATGAGGAATGGCGTGAGAATCTTGAACTTGTGATGTCGGAGCTGCATCGAGTTTTGAGACCCGGGGGGACGATCTTGATACTGGAAACGATGGGAACCGGAACGGAGACGCCGAATCCTCCCGATTTCCTAACCGGTTATTACGCTCAATTGGAGCAGCAATACGGATTTAGCCATCAGTGGATTCGGACCGATTATGTTTTTGATACGGTAGAGGAGGCATTGCTACACACAGGCTTCTTTTTCGGTGAAGAGTTAACGGGTAAGATCATAGCGAACCAATGGTCAACGGTGCCGGAGTGCGCGGGGGTCTGGTGGAAGCATGTTTAACTAGGAGGTGACACGGCCTTGTGGAACTTCTAATCTATGTCGTGTTGTTCATCCTGAATATTCCGATCTATAAGTGGATCTTTAGACGAATTTTCGATGACGTGGATGATCTGAAGCAGTCGGTGAAGTATTCGTTTACGCCGGATATTATCTCTTTGTTCCGCAGACGTTATTGGAAGGATCAGTTCGGGGAACTGAAGCTGTCCGTTTTCTATTTTTGTTGTTTACTGATCTTCGTCATAGAGTGCGTGGTCGTGGCGAAGGTGATTGACGTGATCTTTCGATGAGTTAGCAAAGGCTATCCAAGCGTCGTTTTGACCTGGATAGCCTTTTTATTGTGCGCCAACCGGTTACTTCCCGCTGACTTGATAATGATGCTCCACATATTCAATGAATCGTCTGGCCGCAGGCGAAAGGTAGCGGTCTTCCCTCCACTTCAAGCCAATCTCCCAGAACCAGCCTTCATCGGTAATGGGAATCCACGAGAGGCCTTCCAGCATGAGGCCGGCCGTTTTCGGCAGAACGGAGACGCCAAGTCCCTCTTTAATAAAACCCGCAACGGTGGCCAAATCTTCTGCATCGTACGTCGAAGACAGAATAAAGCCGGTATGCTGAAATCGCGATTGAATCGTGGCTCGAAGGCCGCAATTATGCTTCAAGCCGACGAACGGCTCTCCGGACAAATCCATCAGACTTAGCGAGGGGCGATTCGCCAAGCGGTGGTGACTTGAAACCACGATATATAAAGGCATGGTTCTCATGACCAGCCAGTTATGTTGATCTATAGTTGATTCTCTCGATGTAATCATGAGGTCCGAATGTCCTTTTTCCAAATGTTCGTCAATATCGCCGAGGTTTCCCTGATGCAATTCAAAACGAACCTTGGGATGAGCCAGCTGATAGGCCCTGACAAGGGCAGGGACGAGATCGACCCCTAAAATATTCAGGTAAGAAACCGAAATGATCCCCGTGTCCGGATTGGACGATTCTTCGATTTCCTGCATCCCGTTCTGAATGTCCTGGAGGGCCTGCTCCACCCATCTGGCAAACATGCTGCCATAGCGGTTAAGCTTCACATTACGGCCATTTCGTTCAAATAGCGGGACGCCCAGCTCACTCTCCAACTTGGAGATGGCGTGGCTTAAAGCCGGCTGCGTGATGCTGAGCGCTTTCGATGCCTTCGTCATATGTTGAAGACGGGAAACCGTCAAAAAATACTCCAGCTGTGTAAGCTCCAATCGCTAAGCACCTACTTTATATGAATTTTATTTATAGATTTTATGATTATTATAAATTGGACGTAATAAAAGCGTCAAGGTAAGATATCCTTGTCTTCAACCGGAGCGGGGGAGGATAAGCGGCGTCAAGCCTGAGGAATATCATATCATAAGGAGTGAAGCGTTTATGATCGAGATAAGCGAGAAGCAGCTGCCGAGTATAATTCGCACATTTATATCCGCAAGCAATGATCATGATACAAACCGGATGCTTTCGTGCATCGGCAAGGATGCTATAGTCGTCGATGACAGCAGGGAGTTTAGGGGCAAGGCAGCCATACAGAAATGGAGCGACGACGAATTCATCGGCGCACGGGTAAATGTCCGGGCGACAAACATTCATCAACGCCTAGACCAGTACATCGTTTCAACCGAAGTAAATGGTGATTATCCGGCAGGCCCTTACTATTTTGATTTTTGTTTCACGGTGCAAAGCGGTCAGATTTCAAAATTACAGATTACTGAATCAAAGTAAGGAAAAAATACCATAATCAAAATTTGAGCGTTCGAATACTGGAGGGCCATTATGAAACATAGACATGAAGGACCATGGAATGAGTTTGAAGGCAAAAGAGTGCTGGTTACTGGAGGAACCAGAGGAATGGGTCAGGCCATCGTAAAGCGGCTTTCAGACGGAGGGGCGGCTGTACTGACTACCGCCCGTTCCGAACCTAGCGTTCGGGTCGGCTCCGGCTTGTTCGTTCAAGCCGATATTGCGACGTCTACAGGCGTCGATAAGGTGATTCAAGGTGTACAGGAGCACCTGCATGGAATTGACATTGTGGTGCACTGCGTAGGCGGTTCGACCACACCCCCTGGAGGAGCGCTTGCCTTGACTGACGAGGATTGGGTTCAAGCCTTGAATTGGAATCTTCTCGCGGCGGTTCGTTTGGACAGGGGGCTGCTGCCGTATATGGTAGAGCAGGGATCGGGTGCCATCATTCATATCACTTCGATACAGAGACGCCTGCCGCTCTATGAAACCACGCTGGCTTATGCCGCGGCGAAGGCTGCCCTTGCCAATTACAGCAAAGGGTTATCCAACGAGTTTTCTCCGCGGGGCATTCGAATTAACGCCGTATCGCCCGGATTCATTCAGACAGAGGCTGCAGATGCCATGATCGACCGGATTGCGTCGGTATCAGGAAGCCGAGAAAGCGCGCTTCAGGAATTGATGGATTCGCTCGGGGGGATTCCTCTTGGACGTCCCGGGCTTCCGGAAGAGGTAGCCGAGCTGGTGGCATTTCTTGTATCGGACCGGGCGTCATCCATAACGGGAAGCGAATATGTGATCGACGGCGGCACCATACCAACCGTCTAATGATAAGATTTAGCGTGAGAACAGTGGTACTTCATCATCCATATGTAAAACAGGCTATCCGGAGAGCTTAGGCGCTCTGAGATAGCCTGTTTCTTATGAGCATATCCTTCGCAAGCGATCGGTGCGATCAGCCAAAAGAGGCCATATTGCATTTTAACAAATGAGTCGCTCCAGATGCGTTATATCCCGATATGGATCGGAAGATCGTTGTATAGTAAGCGCTTTAACCGCCCTTCTATAATGGTAGCAAGCTGTAAAAGGCGCTTGATGCTATAAAACGGCCTGAATGCAGCACAGATGCACGCAGAAGGAGGCAATCCACAGATGTTAGGAAGCAGCGATACGGCGGTGAACGTGGGGGTGAATGCCGAAACTCACATTCGCTTGGCGAATGGCCTGGTAGCCATTGAGGTGGATTTGGAAAAAGGCGGTTACGCCTACGCAGGCAGCAAGGGATTCGTTCTGCAAGAAGTACGAAGCGGATTTCGATGGCAGGGCCGGGAATACCATACGGGACATTACGACCGCCACTATATGATGGGGCAGCCGGAGAAGATCCAAGATTCGTTCAGAACCGGAATCCATGCCGTGATTAAGCATGAATCCGATCTGCTCCCAGGCCTGGAACAGCATTTTTATGTCTATGAGGGAGCTTCATCTTTCATCACAAGAGTCGTCATAGTCGGTCAAGAGGAATTAAAGGTAAACCGCATCGCGGTGGTGAAAACCGATAGCATATCCAGCGGGAGCGAGACGGTTCCGGGAGAAGCGCTGCATGTGCTGCGCGTGCCTTATGATAATGACAAATGGGTGCGCTATCTGACGGAGACGGCCCCGCTGGAGACGGAAAGCTACGAAGTGACGGCCTTGTTCCAGCCGGACAGCCGTTATGGATTGATTCTGGGATCGATCAGTCATGACGTATGGAAAACCGGCATTCGCGTCAAAGGGGAAACCGCAGGCAAGCTGGATGAACTGGAACTGTACGCTGGCGCTGCCGACGCCATGACCCGAGATTCCCAGCCGCATGGCTACGTAAGAGGAACCCGCGTCGCATCTCCGCTGGTTATGGTAGGGGATTACGACGATTACCGGACAGGACTCGAAGCGTATGGGGAAGCGAATGCGAAGGTAGCGCCTGCACTGAGTTGGGACGGCGGTGTCCCGATCGGTTGGAACAGCTGGTCGGCCGCCATGAGCACGCTGGATTACGACCTCTATGTGGCGACGAGCGATTTTCTGAAGCGGGAGGTTCAGCCGCAGGGCTTTCATAACGAGGATACCCTGTACATGAATTTCGATGCGTTCTGGGATCGCCTGACGCCTGTCGAGATGGAGGATGCCTTGAAAAGGGTCCGCGAGAACGGGCACAAACCCGGTACATACTGGACGCCGTTTGCTTTCTGGGGAAGTCCGGCCGGGTTCGGCAGCCCCGTGGAGGGCACCGATGGGAAGTATACTTATGGCGATATCCTGCTTCGCGACCAGGATGGCGAGATTTTGCCGGATGTTGACGGCGGACTTGCGATTGATCCTACGCATCCCGGGAACCTGGCGCGAATCGATTGGTTCATGGATAAATTCGTCTCCGAGGGATTTGAGTATATCAAGCTGGACTTCATGGCTCATGCGGCTCTGGAAGGCAAGCATTACGACCCGAATATTACGACGGGGATCGCTGCTTACAATTACGGCTTATCGTATCTGACGGATAAACTCTCCCCGGAGCGGATCGGCAGACCGTTCTTCATCAACCTGTCGATTGCCCCGCTGTTCCCTTATTCCTATGCGCACAGCCGCAGAATTTCCTGCGATGTGTTCGGAACGATCCAGGATACGGAATATTTGCTGAACTCGCTGACGCACGGGTGGTGGATGAACGATACGCTGTACCGTTTTAACGATCCGGACCATGCCGTGATCTATAAAAGCTTCAATCAGGATTCGACGACCCGCCATGAAGGGCGAAGCCGTCTGACCGCGTCCGTGATCTCGGGAACGGTGCTGCTGCTGGGCGATGACTTCCGGCATGAGGAAGCGGCATGGCGCGCCAAGAACTGGCTGGGAAATGAGGCGATCACAGAGATTGCGAGACTGGGCAGAACCTTTGTGCCCGTAGAGGGGAATCTGGGGAAACAGGCTGCGGATACGTTTGTACTGACCCATCCGAGCGAAGCGGGAACCACGTATATTGCCGTATTTAACTTTGACGGGGCCGAGTCCGTGCAGAAGACGATTTCCTTGGAACGGTGCGGACTCGAGGCGCACGCTTCCTACTCGGTCCTGGATGTGTGGGAAGGCTTGACAGGTCAAGCGAACGGCACACTTACGGTCGAGCTGGCGCCAGCCGAATCGAAAATTCTAAAGTTAGCCGAAATCAATGAATAAGAGGAGGAGAGGTTCAGTGAATATCCATCCGTTCAAATTCTTCCAAAAGCCATTCATGCTATTCTTATCGATGCTGTTAGCGGGGGCTATGCTAGGCAGCTCCTTTGCTTCGGCAGAACCGCAGCCGCCGAGTCAAACGGCCGGAGGCATCCTTTCCTACGAGGCCGAGGCATCTCAGAACACGTTTACCGGCAATGCAGGAGCGGTCGATTGCGGCTTCTGTTCGGGCGGGCAAAAAGCCGGCAATCTGTACGGCGGCTCCACGCTGACGTTCAACGGGATTCAGGCCGATAAGGCCGGTATCTACAATATGAACATGTTCTACATCTCCGGGGATTCCCGCGCGGCTTCGATCTCCGTAAACGGAGCGGAGAAGGAGAACTTCAGTTTTCCGAAAACAGCGGATTGGAACACGATCGGCACCTATCAGATTCAAATTTACTTGAAGCAGGGCAGCAACACGATTCTGTTCGATGATGCAGGCGGCTACTCGCCCGATTTTGACAAAATTGAGCTGACCTTTGATTCAGCCGGCGATGACGGATCAGACCCAGATGGCAGCATTGGCGATTTAGGCAAGCAAAAGAAAGCCACGAGCTATGGCTCCATCACCTTGACCGAGTATGCCAACGGCTTCAAGGTATCCAATCCGACGTATGAGCTGCTGTACAACACCTCGACCGGTTTGTCGCAATACAATTGGAACGGCAAACCGGTTGCCAAGGGGTTATACAGCGAGATCCAGCTCGACCGGATGGTTGCAAGCAAGGACTATAAACATCATAAATTTTATAAAAATCAGGTGGTCCCATTCCAGGATGCCACCGGCAAGGGCATCAAGGTGACGGTCGTGAATGAGGATGGGGGAATGCCATCGCTCAGCCAAATTTATTATGTCTACGAAGACGGGCCATATTTGCTTACGGAAACAGTCGCTACCCACAATTCCGCCATATCTTCGGGAAACATAGCGCCCATCGCGATGGAAGCGAGAGGCGGCATCGACATCGGCAGCTATGACGATAACCGTGTCCTCGTCGTTCCTTTCGACAATGATGCTTGGTCCAGATACCAAGCGAAGTCGATGAATACCGGCCTCAACAATGGTCTGTATATCAGCTCGGAGCTTACGGCCATCTATGACAATACGAGCCGGAACGGCCTCGTTATCGGATCGGTGACGCATGACACGTGGAAAACCGGCATCTATTGGAGCGGCTCGAATGACAAATTGAACAAACTGCGCGTATATGGCGGATTTACGTCATCCACCTCCACGTGGGACACGATCTCGCATGGAAAAGTAACGGGCAAGCAGATTGCTTCGCCGAAAATCATGGTCGGCTTTTTCGAGGATTATCGGACCGGGCTGGAGGCGTTTGGCCAGGTGAATGCAGCGATCCAGCCTCCGTTAGCCTTTGGCGAGGACATTCCTGAAGGCGTTCCGGTCGGCTGGAACAGCTGGGGAGCTTATGCCAGCGATTTGAGCTTTGACAAGGCAGTCTCGGTCTCCAATTATTTTAAAGACCATATTCAGAACCATTCCTTCAACAATGAAGGCAATATCTACATCAATCTCGATTCCTATTGGGATAACATGACGGATCAGCAGCTGACGGATCTGGTTCAGCTCATTCATAGCAATGGACAGAAGGCCGGTATCTATTATTCGCCGTTCGTGTACTGGGGCAACAATATGGAGCAGGAGGTCGAAGGGACCAACGGCAAATATAAATACGGCGATATCGTGCTGCGCGATTGGGACGGCAACGTGCTGCCGACGCTGGACGGCGCTTATGCCGTGGACCCGACGCATCCGGGCGTGAAGCAACGGATCGATTATTACATGAATAAGTTCAAGAGCAAGGGCTTTGAATATATCAAAATCGATTTTTTGAGCCATGGGGCAATGGAAGGCAAGCATGATGACCCTAGCGTTCAAACCGGCATCCAGGCCTATAACCAAGGGATGGCTTACGTGAATGAAGTGCTGGACGGCTCCATGTTCATCAGCGCTTCCATCGCGCCGCTGTTCCCTAGCCAATATGCGCACAGCCGCCGCATCTCCTGCGATATCGACGGCAGCATCGGCAGCACGGAATACCAGCTGAACAATCTGACGTACGGCTGGTGGCAGAACGGAACGATCTACCATTATACCGATCCGGACTATATGCACTTAACCAAAGGCGGGTCGATGGAAGGCGCGCAGTCTCGCGTCAATGCGGCCGCGATCTCCGGCACGGTCTTCCTGAATTCGGATGACGTAACGGATGCGACGGCACGGCAGTACATGGAAACGCTGCTGACCAACCCCGAAGTGAACGGACTGGCGATGAAGGGCAAGGCGTTCCGGCCGGTAGAAGGCAACACGGGCACGCAGGCAGCCAACGTATTCGTACTGGACGATCAGGGAACCCGCTATGTAGCCGTGTTTAACTATACGCAAAATGCGGCGCAGCGCACCGTAGATCTCGTTCGTGCCGGTATCGCTTCGGAAGGGGCGGCGTCCTATACGGTGACGGATGTATGGAGCGGCCAATCTCAGACGGTGTCTGGCTCTTCGCTGGATGTGACGCTTATAGCGGCCGAATCCAAGCTTTATAAAATCGTCCCTAATCCATAACAAGTAGTCATCGAATCATCATGTACATCTGCAAGTTCATCGCGGTTCCCGGCTCCATCCGGGAATCGCGATTTCTTGCTTTTGCTGTAAAGGTAGTGCTTGTCTCAATATTGGAAAATCAAATGAAGAGGAGAAAACAACATGTCAGATATGAAACTATGGTACACGAAACCGGCCCAGGGCTGGTCGCAAGGACTGCCGATCGGCAATGGCCGAATGGGGAATGTGGTCATATCCGCTCCTGACAGAGAAATATGGAATATCACCGAAACCACCTATTGGTCCGGCCAGCCGGAGCCGGCTCAAGGGCGAAGCAACAGCAAAGCGGATTTAGAACGGATGCGGCAGCATTTCTTCCAGGGCGATTATCGCGAAGGCGATCGGCTAGCCAAGAAGCACCTGGAGCCGGAAAAATTGAATTTTGGCACCAATCTGGGACTATGCCAAGTCGTGCTGGAGTTTGATCATAACGTGAAGCCATCCGAAGGCGGGAGACAAGAAGCAGCAGCTGAGCCGCTGTTCTATCGGGAACTGGATCTGCAGGAGGCGGTGGCACGTTCTTTTTGCGAGATCGATGGAGCGGAGATGACGCGAGAGGTATTTGCTTCCCATGCCGATCAGGTCATCGTTTCGCGGATTCGCAGCAGCCATGGCTCGTCAGGCGTGTCATTCCGCATTTCGATTCGAGGCGAGAATGGTCCTTTTCATGCTAACGTAACGGGGAAGGACACGATCGAATTCCGGGGACAGGCGCTGGAAGACGTACATAGCAATGGGGAGTGCGGGGTGTCCTGCCAAGGCCAGCTTCGGGTCGCTGCGGAAGGCGGGAAGGTGAGCTGCACGGCTGACACCATAAGCGTATCCGGGGCGGATGAGGCGGCGATTTATTTTGCGGTGAATACGGATTACCGTCAAGAAGGTGAGAGCTGGCGGGAGAAAAGCGCGTTTCAGCTAGAACAGGCTGTGCTGCTGGGATATGACGCGCTCAGAGCCAAGCATCTGGCGGATTATCAGCCGCTGTATGCCCGTGTGCGATTGGATCTGGGAAGCTCCGAGCATGCCAGTCTGCCTACGGACGAGCGGATCGGCAGGTTCAAGCAGGGCAAGCAGGATGATCCGGCGTTGTTTGCGTTGTTTTATCAATATGGAAGGTACTTGACGATTAGCGGGTCACGACCAGACTCTATCCTGCCCATGCATTTGCAAGGCATATGGAATGACGGCGAAGCCAACAAGATGGCCTGGAGCTGCGATTATCACCTGGATACGAACACCCAGATGAATTATTTTCCGACGGAGGCCGCGAACCTGAGCGAGAGCCATGAGCCGCTCATGCGGTACATCCAGCAGCTGTCGGTGGCCGGTCGCTCGGCTGCGCGCCATTATTATGATGCCGAAGGCTGGGTGGCCCATGTATTCTCCAATGCCTGGGGATTTGCGTCACCGGGGTGGGAAACCTCCTGGGGGCTCAACGTGACGGGCGGACTGTGGATCGCGACGCATATGATGGAGCATTACGCGTATAACCAGGATCAGGCTTTTCTGGAGGAACTGGCCTATCCCGTCCTGAAGGAGGCCGCGGCCTTTTTCATGGATTACATGACCGTGCATCCGAAGTATGGCTGGCTGGTGACAGGTCCGTCGAATTCGCCGGAGAACAGCTTTTATACCGGTAATCCGGAGGATGGGCATCAGCAGCTGTCCATGGGCCCGACCATGGATCAGGTCCTGGTTCGGGATCTGCTGGCGTTCTGCGTGAAGGCAGCACAGACGCTGGGCGTGGATGAAGAGCTTCGGCAGAAGTGGCAGACGGCGCTGGATCAATTGCCTCCGCTCATGATCGGCAAGAAGGGACAGCTGCAGGAATGGCTGGAGGACTACGAGGAGGCGCAGCCGGAGCACCGCCATCTGTCGCATCTGTTTGCCCTGTATCCCGGCAGCCAAATCACGCCGCATCGTACGCCGGAACTCGCTGCGGCAGCCCGAGTGACATTGGAGAACCGGAACAGCCGGGCCGACCTGGAGGATATCGAATTTACCGCAGCGCTGTTCGGACTCTTCTACGCCCGGTTGCATGACGGAGACCAAGCCGTCCAGCATATCGCCCACCTGATCGGGGAGCTGTGCTTCGACAACATGCTCACCTACTCCAAACCCGGCGTAGCCGGAGCCGAGGCCAACATCTTTGTCATCGACGGCAACTTCGGCGGCACCGCCGCCATTGCGGAAATGCTGCTGCAGAGCCACGAGGGCGAAATTCATCTTCTGCCCGCATTGCCGGCGATATGGCCGACGGGCAGCGTGACAGGGCTGAAGGCGAAAGGGAATATTGAGGTGGATATGAGCTGGGAAGATGGGAAGCTGGTTGAGGCGAGGGTGAAGGGGAATGAGGATAAGAGTGTGCGGGTGTTTTATGGGGGGAGGGAGATGGAGGTAGTGTTAGAGAAGGGGAAGGTGCAGGAATTGAAGGTGGAGTTGTAATTGTAAGCATGTTTCCGGTATTTGTGATACTCAAGGACTTTACGTAATACTATCTTAATTGATACGGCGTCTGGATCCATGCTGAAAAAGCAATCAAGACAGTAAACTAAAATAAGTTTAAATCGTCAAACGGTCTTTTGCCCTGAAATCCATGGGTCTACAGGCCGTTTTGTTTTGCTTGTTGATCGATCAGAAGGTAGTAAAAGTACGTGTTATGGAAAAATGATATGTATAAATAAAATAAGAGATATCGATTTAGAAGGGGGAAGTTGAACCTAATAAAAATTAGTATCAGGCAGCAGTAGCAATTATAAAAAGGGGGATGTAAATGAATGCAGGCTTTGTACTTCGTTTTAAAGCGTTTATGATCGATTATCTATTTATCTTAATATATTTAGTAGTTTTATTTCTATTTAATGCAGTCTTGTTCCCATCTTTACAACAGTTTTTCGCGGGCTCTCTTGTAGTCGCACAATTTACAGGTTTTCTAATGGTGACATTACCAGTATCCCTTTATTTTATCCTTAGCGATTCGGTGATTGGCGGACAGTCATTTGGAAAAAGGAAGATGGGTATCCGGGTAGTGAATAGTAAACATGGGTCCGTTTCGGTTATAAAGATGATTTATCGAACGGCATTAAAATTCCTGCCTTGGGAGTTGTCACACTTCCTTGTTTACCGTTTAGTTCATATAGGAGATGAAGCAGTGCCGCTTCATTATTACTTTGTAGGCGGCGTAATTTATTTATTGATTTTGACATATATTTCGACTGCAATTTTGACAAAAGAAAAAAAATCCCTGTATGATATGATCTCAAGAACAACGGTAATCAGGACAGGGTGAGTATTGTGCGTTTACTCTCCTTTTAATGAAACATGAAGAAATCGCCCTTGGTAAAATGGATGTGTCGAGCAGCCATTCCCAAAGTCGATTTCTTTGTTGTTCTTTGATGGAGCAACTTCATCTACTCATGGATGTGGAGATGACATTTCCTCGTAATCTTTAAGTCTATGAATCATCCAATCGCTTGGACGCCCCAATCTTTTTCACCGCTTATTCTGACAGAGAAAAATATATCTAACTCTTGATAGCCCCCATCATAATCCCCTTCACAAAATACCTTTGCACAAAAGGATACACCATAATGATCGGCAGCGTGGCGACCATGGTCACCGCCATCCGGATGCTTTCGCTGGAGACCGGGATCCGCTTGGAGCCCTGGGCTAGCTGCTGCGCGTCGGACATCATGCCGGCGGTCTGGAACTGGTTGAGGATTTTGACCAGGACGGCCTGCAGGGTCTTGAGCTCCGGCTTGTAGGTATACACATAGGAGTCATACCAGGAGTTCCAATGGCCGATGGCCAGGAACAGGCCGATCGTCGCGAGCACCGGCACGCACAGCGGCATGATGATGCGGAAGAACGTCTGCAGGTCGTTCGCGCCGTCGATTTTGGAGGATTCCTCGATCTCGCCGGGGATTTGCTCCATGAAGGTGCGCACCAGAATCATCAGGAAGACGCCGATCAGGCCGGGGAAGATGTAGACCCAGAAGGAGTCGATCAGCCCCAGGGATTTGATGATCATATACGTCGGGATCAGCCCGCCGCCAAAATACATCGTGAACACGAAGAAGAAGGAGAAGTATTTCCATCCGAGCAGATTGCGCTTGCTGAGCGGATAGGCGAGCAGCGTGATGAAGAAGATGGATACTGCGGTCCCGACGATGGTACGCAGCACGGTAATCTTAATGGCGCTCCAGATTTCCGGGTTCCGGAAGATGGTCAGGTAGCTCTCGATGGTTGGCACGCGCGGCCAGAAGTACAGGTTGCCCCGCATCGTATCGGTTGCATCGTTCAAGGATATGACCAGGATGTTCCAGAACGGATAGAAGGTCACGAGGAAGATGCCGGTCAGGAACAGGTATAAAGAGGCATCGAAGATACGCTCGGGCACGGTTTTTTTGCTTAACATGGATGTACCTCCTTATGGTTTAGAATAGGGACTGCCCGTTCAGCTTCTTCGCCGTATAGTTGACGATGACCACGATGATGAACGCCACCACGGAGCTGAACATGCCGACGGCTGCCGCATAGGAGAACATGCCGTTCTGGATACCATAACGGAACGAATAGGTGGACAGGACGTCGGAGTAATCCCGCGTCAGGTCATTGCCGAGCAGGAAGTGCTGGTCGAAGCCCGCGTTCAGGATGCCGCCAAGCGCCAGAATCAGCAAAATGACAATCGTTGGCTTCAGGTGGGGCAGGGTGATGTACCGGATCTGCTTAAAACGGTTGGCGCCGTCGACCTTGGCCGCTTCATAGAGCTCCTGGTTAATGGACGAAATGGCCGCCAAATACATGATCGAGCTGTAGCCCATATCCTTCCACGTATTGCCGAGTGCGACGATCCACCAGAAGTACTTGCCGTTCTGAAGGAATAAAACGCTTTCATCGGTAATATGGAGGAATTTCAAAATGCCGTTAATGGCACCATCCGAGGAGAGCAGGGTCACGATGATGTTGGCCGCGATAACCCAAGATATGAAATAGGGAAGATAGGAGGCGGTTTGCACCGTCTTTTTGAATTTCACATTCTTGATCTCATTAATCGCGATGGCGATCAGGATCGGCATCGGGAATGAGAAGAGAAGCGTGATCAGCGTGGAGGCCAGCGTATTTCGCATGACGATCCAGAAGTCGCCGTTGTTGAAGAAGTAGCGGAACCACTCCAGGCCGACGAACTCGCTCGTGAACAGGGTCGACCAGAAGCCGCCGAGCGTCGGCTGGTAATTGACGAAGGACATGTATAGGCCAACCATGGGCGTATACGCAAACACAATGGCCCAGATCAGTCCGGGCAGCATCATCAGGAATAGATACTTCTGCTGATTCAGCATGGCCCAGCGGCTTTTTCGATGAGGACTCAAGTTCAAGTCACTCCGCGTCTGTAAGGTTGTAGCAGGTTTCATATGGGGCACCTCGCATCTCAAGTTAACTCAAATTATAAGACTCGGAAAAAATGAGTGTCGATATGACAATGTAACGAAAGATGCTTGAAAATAACTTACATCGCGAATTCCCATAGTTAAAAAAACGAAATCGCTATAATATGAAGGGATAAAGCCGATACAGGGGGTATGAGCATGTATAGCATTTTTCTCGTAGATGACGAAGAGCTGGAGCTTGAGATGATCCGAGATTATATTCGTTGGGAAGAGATGGGGATATACGTGGCCGGAACAGCCCTGAACGGCAGGGATGCCCTGGAGAAGATCGAGGTGATTCAGCCCGATATCGTACTGACGGACGTTCAGATGCCCGTCATGAATGGGCTTGATATGGCAAAACGGGTAAGTGAGCAATTCGACTGGATTCAATTCGTCTTCCTGACCGGACACGATGAATTCAATTATGTGAAATCAGCCTTAAACGTAGGAGCCGTCGGTTATTTATTGAAGCCGCTGGATCTGAGCGAAATTGTAAGCGTTATCGATAAAGTGAAACGGCGCTGCGAGGAAGTGCGGATGAAGAACCGCTCCATTCGCGTGACCAAATCCAATATTGTACGAGAGATGATGTTCGAGCAGAACGAGGAGCGATTCCGAAACCTCGCCGCCAGCTACCAGAAGCTGTCCCGCCATACGGAGCCGAGAACGTATACCCTTACGCTGCTCGGCGTCGATGCTCCACAAACTGCACAGCCGGGGCCGTCCCTCGAGGATGGTATGGCGCGCCTGCAGACACATATAGAGGAGTGGCTTGCGGACAAGAAGCTGGAGGCGGATCTGGTCATCTGCCGGGAAGGCGAGCTGGGCGTCTTCATGGATGCCGCCAGCCATCTGAGCCGTTTTACGTGGGAGGATTTGCTGAAGCAGATGCAGGATACGCTGGGCTTTACGATGACCGCGGCCGTGAACGAGGAGCCGGAAGAGCTGTCCCGCATCCAGGATTTATACCGGGAGACGCGGATGATGCTGGAGGAGATGTTTTACGTCGGGAACGGGAGAGTCATCTATGCCAAGGACGTGTTGCGGCAGCTGGAGAGCCGGCAAATTCCTCCTTTCCCTGAGAAGGCCTATTTCGAGGACATTCATCAGCTGGCGTCCGAGCAGGCCGCGCAGAAGCTGAGGGATTACTTCAACCGGCTGGTCATGCTGCGGATCAGAAAAACCGAAGTGTGCGATTTTGCCATCGGACTGGTTGAGCGTCTGCTGGAGGGGATCCACGAACCGATCACGGAGAGCCACAAGCGTGCGGAGCTTTACCATTCCGTCTATCAGTGCCGAACCATTATTGAAATTGAAGCGATCATCATGGATTACGCCGGGCATGCGATTCGGACGCTGGAACACCGGTTCATGGACAAAAATGCAAGGCTGGTGCACCAGGTGCGCACGACGATCGACCAGACCTTTCACCAGGCCATCACGATCAACAGCTTGTCCGATCAGGTATATCTGTCTCCCAACTACCTGCGTTCCATCTTTAAGGAGAAAACCGGCATGACGATCCATGATTATCTAACGAAAATCCGGCTGAACAAAGCCAAGGAGCTGCTGGCCGACGATTCGCTCAAAGTGCAGGACATCGCCCAAAGGGTTGGTTATGAGAGCACATCCTACTTCATTTCCTTATTCTTAAAAAGCCAAGGAGTTACGCCGAATGAATACCGCAAAAACATCTAGCCCGTCCGGCCCGTGGAGCCGTCTGGCAGGGGCTTTCCCATTCGCGCACTTACGCGCATACACCAATTGGCGGCTCCGGCACAAGTTCTTTTTCATCTTTCTGATCGTGATCATCCTTCCGTTCTCGCTGCTGATCTATTATTCGTATTCTTCGACGCGCAGCACGATTACGGAGCATACGTATACGGCCTTGGGCGGATCGCTGGCACAGATTAACACCAACGTGGAGAAGCGGCTGGAGTATTACAATCAGCTGTCAAACATCCTCTACATGGATGCGCAGCTCCGCAATTATCTGTCTACCGATTATGAGCAGGCGTACTATTATCTGGATGCCTTCCAATATATCAACCGGACGCTGCCGTCCCTGATGACCCTGAATGCCAACATTCTGGGCATTACGATTTATACGGGGAACCATACCCTCTATTCCGACGGTCAATACGTCAAATATACGGAAGAGCTGCCCCGGGCGATGGAGGAGCAGGTGCTGGATGCCGCCGGCAATACGGTGTACTTCCATTCCGGGAATTTCAAGGCCGATGATGCACATATCACCATTGCCCGTTCGTTAAGTTATTTCAGCCTGCAGCATCCGTACGGGATTTTGACCATGGATATTAACGCGAACGAATTCTACTCCCTGATCAAAATGGAGAACGACAACAAAAGCGTCTATATTATCGACGAGTTTGGCGGCGTGATCAGCACGGGGGATCAGAACCTCCAATCGAACCAACTGTTCGACGAGTTTCCGATTCAGGAGCGGATGACCCGGGATGCGGGCTCATTCGATATGAAGATTAACGGCCAGGAGCGTTTTTTTACGTATAAAAAGCTCAGCAACGGCTGGTCCACGGTCATCACCGTGCCCTACGACGAGCTGCTGGCCAATGCGAATCAGGCGACCAAGAACGTTATCTGGTTCTCCGTATTGGCAATTGGTATTGCTATCCTGCTGATCTATTTTACGACCAAGGTCATGACCAAGCGGATCGAGGTGCTGCTGCAGCAGATCCGGAAGGTGGAGCGCGGGGATTTCCGGCTGTCGATTAAGCCGATGGGCCATGACGAGATCGGCCAGGTGTCCTTCGCGTTCAATAAGATGGCCTCGACCATACAATCCCTGATCCATGACGTGTACGTCAAGGAAATCGCAAGGAAGGAGTCGGAGCTGAATACGCTCCAAGCCCAGATCAACCCCCATTTTCTATACAACACCTTGTCCTCGATCTCTTCTCTGGCGATCAAAGAAGGGGCTATGCAGGTGTACCAGATGGTCAATTATTTGGCCAAATATTACCGGGTGTCGCTGAATAAAGGGAAGCGCATCATTCTGCTGGAGCAGGAAATCAACCTGGTGAAGAATTATGTCGCGATTCAGAAGATCCGGTTCCGGGACAAGCTTCATATGCATTACGACCTGGATGAGCAGCTGTTCGGGAACACAACGATCAAGCTGATTTTGCAGCCGTTCATCGAGAACTGCATCAATCATGCCATAGGGGACGAATCGGGAATCAACATTAACGTGAAGCTCAGGCAGGAGGGGGACGACATCTTGCTCCAGGTCATCGACGACGGCATCGGGATGACGCCCGAACAGCTCGATCACGCGCTGAACAAATCGGATAATCTGTCGGGCTACGGCGTGAAAAATGTGGATGACCGGATCAAGCTGACCTACGGGGAAGAATATGGCGTCAGCATCTTCAGCCGGCTCGGCATCGGAACCGCGGTGACCATTCGGATACCTGTAATCTCCGATAGGCATCCTGCAAACGAACGGGACCCGCAGCAGGCGATACCCTGAATGAAAGACATTTTGCATCATGGATTGTAAGATTGCGTTATAGATCAATGAACTCCCGATTTTTACAATGATAGATATATTCGAGCATATGAATATGACGACCTTAGAAAGGGGTTCAGGGAATGAAGAAACTAAAATTGATTCTGGCAGCAGCGCTCGTTATGACAACGCTTTCGGCTTGTGGCGGCAACCAGAAGGCGGCATCGGGCGGAGACAGCGGCACGGAGACGGACAGCAATGCGCCGATCACGTTAACCTGGTTTGACCAAAACACGGGGGATGCCTTTACGAATCCGGTCGCTAAAGTGATAACGGAGAAAACGGGCGTCACCGTCGAGATTCAGCAGCCTACGGGCAATCCGGTTGAGAAGCTGAATCTGATGCTGGCCAGCGGCGATCTTCCGGATGTTATTTTGATGAGTCGTGGAAGCGATATCATGAACAAGTATATTACCTCTGGCGCGGTGATCCCGCTGAATGATCTGATCGAAGAGCACGGACCGAATATCCAAAAAATGTACGGCGACACGCTTGCCAAAACCCGGAGCGAGGACGGCAACAATTATTATTTCTCCAACTGGTACGGCTTGGAGCAGTACCCGGTGTTCGGCTTCATGATGCGTATGGACATCATGAAGGAGCTGGGCGTCGGCGATAAGGTGAACAACGGCGAACCGTTTACCGCGGAGGAATTCGAGCAGCTGCTCGTCAAGTTCAAGGAGAAATATCCAACGATTGACGGCAAAGAAAGCATTCCGATGACGCTCAACGGCGAGAACGTCGGAGCCGTGACCGGCAGCTTCAAGGGCATGTACGGCATGATGCCGTATTACGAAACAAACGGGGAGCTGAAGAAGGACGTCCGCGATCCGCGCTATCTCGAAATGGTCAAATTCCTGAACTCCCTGTACCGCAAAGGCCTGCTCGATAAGGAATGGGCGACCATGAAGACCAAGCAGTTCGAGCAGAAGCTGGGCAACGGCAACGTATTCGCCACGGCGGAAGCGCTCTGGAATGTGGGAAATGCGAATGCGCTGCTCAAAACCGAGGCAGCCGATAAGGCCACCGAGGACGAGCGTCAGTTCTACCAATATAAAGTGCTGGCCCCGGGCGTGAAGCCGGAAGAGGCCACTTACGGACCGAAGAGCTCCCTGGGCTGGGACGGCGTCGCGATCAGCCGCTCCAACAAGGATCCGGTTCGTACGATGAAGCTGTTGGATTTCCTGGCCAGCGAGGAAGGCCAGTATCTGCTGATGTGGGGAGTAGAGGGCGAGCATTGGGAAATAAAGGACGGCAAGCATGTGCCAAAACAAGAAGTGCTTGACGCCTTCAAGAAGAATTGGGACGAAGCTTCCCGTACGACGGGCATTCGCAAGTGGACCTGGATGATCAAGAATGGTCCCGGCGAGGACGGAACCCCGTATGACCTGATGGGTCGTTACCAGACCGATCCGGTCACGGATCTGGCGATCAAGAATCTGGCCGATACGTCGTTTGATACGGCACCGTACGATAACCTGGGTCCTGCTGGCGGAACGCCGGAAGCCATTATGGAAACGAAGGTGAACGACACCATCAATAAATATTTCCTGAAGATGGCCCTGTCGCCGTCCGAGGACCAAGTGGTGGAATCCTATAACCAGATGATGGCCGAGATCGAGGCGGCTGGCCTGGCCAAGCTGGAAAAGATCTATACGGACAACTTCAACAAACGTCAAGAGCTGTGGGGCAAATAATCTGACCAAGGAGAGTCAAAAGATGCTTCGTCTTTTGACTCCTCCTTTTTTTCTTGCGCAGGCATAAACCAGATCAACACGAATCGGAAGGATGATATTCTGTGACCATTCAATACCAAGAACAGTTTCGCGTGTTTGCGATACAAACCGATAACAGCTCCTATCTGTTCGGCATCAACGACAGCGGCAATCTGCAGCATCTCTACTGGGGGGAGTCCGTCGCGATCGAAGACGCGGCGCCGCTGCTGCGGCCGAGATCGCACAGCTCGTTTGACGCGGAAGTCCATTCGGAGGTGGAGGAATACAGCTTCTGGGGCGGCGTCAAATACAGCGAGCCCAGCCTGAAGGTCCGCATGCCGGATGGCGTGCGCGACTTGGCGGTTCGTTATGCCGGGCACCGCACGCTGCGGACGGAAGGCAGGGAGACGCTGGTCATCGTCATGAAGGATGAAGCGTACCCGCTGGAAGTGGAGCTGTCCTACCGGGCGATTCCCGAGTGCGACCTGATCGAACGCTCAGCCCGAATCGTAAATCGCGGCGAGGCGGATATCGTGCTGGAGAACGCGCAATCCGCAGCTTGGGTCATCCCCTATCTGGCGGATTACCGCCTCACGCACGTAACAGGAAAATGGTCCGGCGAATTTCAGCTGCGCAGCACCTTCCTCACCGAAGGAAAGAAGGTGCTGGAATCCCGCAGGGGTTTTACGGATAGCCACGCTAACCCTTGGTTTGCGATGGATGACGGACATGCCACGGAGTCGGCGGGTCAGGTATGGTTCGGCGCGCTGGCCTGGAGCGGGAACTGGAAGATCACGGCCGAGCGGACGGTGTTCGAGCATGTTCGGGTGACCGGAGGCATCAACGATTTCGACAGCGAGTGGGTGCTGGGAGCGGGAGAAGCCTTCGATACGCCAAGCTTCGTCGGGGGATACAGCAGCGGGGGCTTTGGCGGGATGAGCCGGCAGCTGCATCGCTATCAATATTCGGATGTTCTGCCGGGCCGCGAAACGAGACCTGTCCTGTATAACTCCTGGGAGGCGACGTACTTCGATGTCAATGCCAAGGATCAAATGGCTTTGGCCGAAAGAGCCGCGCGTCTGGGCGTGGAATTGTTCGTCGTGGACGACGGGTGGTTCGGCGGGCGCAACCACGACCGCGCCGGGCTTGGCGATTGGTTCGTGAACCGGGAGAAATTCCCGAACGGCCTTGGCGAGCTGATTAACCGGGTGCATGAGCTGGGCATGGATTTCGGCATCTGGGTGGAGCCGGAGGCCGTTAATCCAGACAGCGATCTGTACCGGGAGCACCCGGATTGGGTCTACCATTTCGAGACGCGGGAGCGCTCGGAGCTTCGCAATCAGCTGCTGCTGAACATTTCGAAGCCGGAGGTTAAGGCATACATTTTGCAGTTTATGACGGACCTGCTGGAGAAGCATGACATCAAGTTCATTAAATGGGATATGAACCGGACCGTAACTGAACCCGGCATGAAGGATCATCCGCTTCACTGCCAGAAGGAAATCTGGATTCGCCACGTTCAGAGCCTGTACGAGATTTGGGCGGAGCTGCGGCGCAAGTTCCCGCATGTGGCGTTTGAAACCTGCGCCGGCGGCGGAGCGCGCATCGATCTTGGCATCTTCCGGTATGCCGACCAATCCTGGCCGAGCGATAATACGGATGCCTTTGACCGCCTCAGCATTCAGGAGGGCTTCTCGTACACGTATGCTCCGCGGATGATGACCTGCTGGGTGACGGAGTCGCCGACTGGGATGAATCGCCGACAGGTCTCCCTGAAGTATCGCTTCCACAGTGCGATGATGGGAACGCTCGGCATCGGCTCCAACCTGAATGAATGGAGCGATGAGCTGATTGCTCAATCGGCTGAGTATGTGGCGCAGTACAAATCCATTCGCCATCTGGTTCAGTTCGGCAGCCAGTATCGCCTGGACTCGCTTCGGCATAAAGGCGTAACGGCCGTGCAGTACGGCAGCGAAGACGGCAGCGACAACGTGCTGTTTGCGTTCCTGCACAGCCAGAAGCTGGGCGAGCCGCTGCCGAGACTGCGGCTGACCGGGCTGCAAGCCGATCAGTCGTATGCCATTGAGGGGTTGGCCGGTACATGGAGCGGCAGGGCGCTCATGAACATCGGGATCGAGCTGCCGCTGCGCGGGGATTTTGACAGCTTGGTGTATCGGATTCAGAAACTGGGATAAGATACTGCCTAAATAGAAAGAGCCGTGTTGTCTTATAGGCAATGCGGCGTTTTTTTTCCGTCGACTTCCACGTTAACGTCAATGTTATGAATGATTTTAGATGCATCATGGACATAAAGGAGGGGAGAAATGTGGATTACCTTTCTAGCCTATCGACCTGCTGACGGGGATTATAGTAACAGGTAGTTTGATTCCTTTGAGGGCGTTACTGATACCATCGGTTATTTCTTACGATTCTGGGGAGATGAAGTAGTGAATATCTTTCAACATAAAGTTCTAGTTTGATTTGGAATAAGAGAGGTACTCGCAACATTTCAGTAACGAGCACCCCTCTCTCTAAATCCGATTAAGCCCTTGAAGCTATAATAACTTTCAAGATAGTGGAAATCTCTTGATGCCTTTCAGCTTCCGACCAAAGAAACATCCTGATAGTAATGTTCAATATTACGACAACGCAAGAAATTACCAATCCCAACAAAATTAAAACAACAACGGATGATAAGTTGCTTAAGTACATGCCAACAAATTCTGTCCACAAAGCAATTAAGAACAATCCGATAATACCTATTGGAAGCCATTTTTTATTTTTAGTGTTTTGACTAAGGGTTTCCAGGTGTCCAACCATAGCTGTAATGTATTCAGCTCTATTTATTCCCATTTCATTCATTTTCCTTGCAATTCTATCTGTGCGATATGCAAAGAGTATATTTCTTTCGTATTCAATCGGCTTCTTATTTGCAAGTGATAAATACTGTTGTTTTTCACCATTTCCAAAGTGCAATCTTACGGATTGATTTCTTGATTTGATCGCAAGATTCACAAAACCTAAAGAGGTTGCTTCTGCTACTATTGCGAGAATCGACAGGGAAATTTTTAAGGTCGCCAAGGTTACAAAGAGGAGTACTATCCCACTTATAAGTAGAATCGAAGCACTCATTAGGTAAAAAGCATCCTTTTTAGTTGTTGGGATAAGCTTATTACTAGATAGTTCATCATCATAAAAATTTGTAATCTCTCTTAGATTTGAAACAAAATTCATTCCGACCTTTTCTTCCATTTATGACCACTCCTTTTTGTTGATTAATACGTGGATATATTGAAAACAGTTTCAAAGAATGAAGTTGAATTTTTGTAGAACACTTGATTTATCAATACAAAGAGGATCAATGTGATGGGTATTAAAGCGCACAAATGTAACTTTCGCAAGGAGCGAGATCAGGAGAAAGTGCGGGGCATGGTCCCTTCGAGGAAACGAGCCAAAAAAGAATAAGCAGCGACGTTACGAAAAACGGGCTGCCGCTAAGAGGCAATAAGGGGACTACCCCTTCCGGGTATCTCGGTATTCGGAAGGGGATTTTCCCATGATTTTTTTGAACAGCCGCGAGAAGTAGTAGGGATCCTGGAAGCCGAGACGGTGGCTGATCTCCTTGACGCTCTCGCCGGTCAGGTCCAGATGCTGGCAGGCCCGCTGGATTTTGAGCCGCAGATAGTAATCGATGGGGGAGTAGCCCGTCGCTTCCTTGAACCGGAAGGTGAAGTGCGGTATGGACAGATTGGCGTAGGCCGCCAGCTCCTTCAGGCTCACATGGCCCTCCAGATGCTCGGTCATGAACCGAAGCGTCTGTTCCATGTCATGCTTGTTGTGCTGGTGTTGCCCCCGCTGCGGTTGGAGCCGGGCGAGGCGGATGATGGCCGCCAAGTGGCCGGCGAGCTGCGAGACATGGATGATATGGTTCAGCGTATACCCTTTTTGCAGCAGCTCGTAACTCTCCTGAAACAGCTCTACGATGCTCCTTGACTGGTCGACCGGAACGATGGCGGGTTCGGCTGCGCCGGTAAATCCCTCGAACAATAAACCTGCATGCGTCCCCTTCATATGCCACCAGTAAATGCTCCAGGGATGAAACTCCGATGAAGCATATTCATGCGGCGTATCCGGCGGGATGACAACCGCCTGCCCCTTGAGCAGAGAATAGGTTTTGCCGCCGTTCAACCGGTACCAGCCTTCCCCCTCCGCGCAGTAGATTAAGATGTACGCGCCGCTGCCCTCCGGGCGTTCCCGGTAGTGATGAAGCGCACGCGGAAAGTACCCGACGTCGGTTACGTGCAGCGGTTCCACAAGCGAATGACGGGCAGCCTCTTTCATAATATGATCCGGGAGGACAATGATTTTCTGGGACTCGAATCCGTCTGGTTTTCGTATGGTATCCATAGCTTTACTATGAATCTGAACGGAATTGTTGTCAACCGGATGGAGCACCTGATAATCAGAATATAATCCATCATCAACATGATATCGTCAATGGCTCTTCGGCAGGCTGGCTTATAAGATAGAGACATAACGCAGCCAACGCGGATGCTAATGGAGGGATGACGACTCATGACAAAACAACGGCAAGTGAGCGTACGGGAAGAGACCGTGGAGATTCCCACGTATGAAGTGGGGAAGCCGGACCTGAACCCGATGTTTTTGGAGAAACGGGTGTATCAGGGGAGCTCGGGGCGTGTCTATCCGCTGCCGGTCATCGATAAAATTTACGATGAGAAAGTATTAAAGCCCTACCGGATCATTTTCCTTGAAAATGAGTACGTGCAGATTCAGATCATGCCGCAGATTGGCGGCCGGATCTACCGGGCCATCGATAAAACCAACAACTATGATTTTGTATACCACAATCAAGTGATCAAGCCGGCTTTGGTTGGCCTTGCGGGTCCATGGATATCCGGGGGAATCGAGTTCAACTGGCCGCAGCATCACCGTCCGAACACCTATGGCGAGGTGGAGTGGAGTCTAACGGATCACCCGGATGGCAGCAAGACGGTATGGGTCGGCGAGATCGACCGGATGTACGGCACGAAGGTGTCTACCGGCTTCACGCTGTACCCGGGCAAGGCGTATCTTGAAATTCACGCGCAAATGTACAATCGGACTTCGGA
This sequence comes from Paenibacillus sp. Y412MC10, assembly GCF_000024685.1. Lineage (NCBI taxonomy): Bacteria > Bacillati > Bacillota > Bacilli > Caryophanales > Paenibacillaceae > Paenibacillus > Paenibacillus sp. Y412MC10. The sequence goes on along the minus strand of NC_013406.1, from coordinate 4,977,551 downwards.
GCCGCAGACCTTTCTGTGGTGGGCGAATCCGGCCGTAGCGGTCAACGATCATACCCAATCCGTATTTCCGCCGGACGTTCATGCAGTGTTCGATCATGGGAAGCGGGACGTGTCCAAATTCCCGATCGCAACCGGCACGTACTATAAGCAGGACTATTCGGCGGGCGTCGATATTTCCATGTACCGCAACATTCCCGTTCCGACCTCCTATATGGCTTATCATTCGGATTACGATTTCGTCGGCGGATATGACCATGGCTTGAAAGCGGGGATTCTGCATGTCGCCAATAAACATATATCTCCCGGCAAAAAGCAGTGGACGTGGGGGCACGGCGAATTCGGCCAGGCCTGGGATCGCAACCTGACCGACGAAGACGGCCCGTACATCGAGCTCATGACCGGCGTGTATACCGATAACCAGCCCGATTTCACCTGGCTGGCGCCGTATGAGGAGAAAAGCTTCAAGCAGTACTTCATGCCCTATAAAGACATTGGGCTCGTGAAGAATGCGTCCATTGAAGCCGCCGTAAATCTCGAAGTCTACGGCCGCAAGGTCGTAGTACATGCTTATGCAACCTCGGTTATCGAAGAGGCTCGCATTCTGGTGACCGGAGCGGGAAGCACCTGCTTGGATCGAAAGGTCAAGCTGTCGCCGGCCGACACCTTCCAGGCCGAGATCGAGCTCGCCCCAGGTATGAGAGAGGAAGATGTGCGGATCGCGGTATTCGCTGCGGACGGCAGAGAGCTGGTCGCTTACCAGCCCAAGCTGCGTACCTTGGAGCGAACGCCGGACCCGGCCACGGCGATTGGCAAGCCGGAGGACCTGAAGAATACCGAAGCGCTGTTCTTGGCTGGGCAGCATCTGGAGCAGTACCGGCACGCGACCTATGAACCGGAAGCCTATTATGTAGAAGGGCTTCGGCGCGATGCGGGAGACGCAAGGCTGAACAATGCCTATGGTTTGCTCCTGCTGCGCAGAGGGTGCTTTACGCAGAGTGAGGTTTATTTTAAAAAAGCGATCGAAACCTTGACCCGCCATAACGCCCGGCCTTATGACAGCGAACCGTTCTACCATTTGGGCAAAGCCTTGAAGTGGCAGGGACGTTTGGATGAAGCGTGCGCTTATCTTTACAAATCGGTCTGGTCGGGGGCTTGGCAAGGTGCAGGGTATCTGGCTTTGGCCCAGATTGCCTGCGAGAAGCAGGAATATGAGGAAGCGTTCGAGCTGATGGAACGATCCCTGGCTGCCCAGTACCGTAATTATAAGGCGCGGCATCTCAAGAGTTTCGTCTTAAGAAAGCTGGGACGTTTGGCGGATGCGGCATCATGGCTTGAGGAAACGCTCAAGCTGGATCCCATGGATGCGGGCGCGATGAACGAGCTGGCAGCCGTATATCAAGAACTGAAGCAAGAGGACAAGAGCCGGCATGTTTACGAGTCGCTTGCCCAGCTCTTGCGCGATAATCCGCACCATTATATAGCCATAGCTCAGGACTATGCGGATGCAGGCCAATATGGCGACGCTTTGGATGTGCTGCAGCGCTTCGAACGCCTTACGGCATCTGCCGTCTATCCGATGGTTTATTACTATCAAGGCAGTGCTCTGATGAAGATGAACCGGGCGGAAGAGGCATCCGCTTGCTACCGATTGGCTTCGGAGGCCGATCCGTCGTACTGTTTCCCGAATTCCCTGCATGACTACGTGACGTTAAAGCAGGCGCTCAGCGTACACCCGCACGATGCGAAGGCGTTGTATTACTTAGGGAATCTGCTGTACGACAAGAAGCGCTACGAGGAAGCCATTAGCAGTTGGGAAGCTTCGGTCGCTCTGAATGGCAGCTTCGCTACGCCGCATCGAAATCTGGCGCTCGCTTACTATAACAAGAGGCAGGACCACGATAAAGCATTGGCATCCCTGCAAACCGCCTTCTCGCTGAATCCGGCGGACGCCAGGGTCTTCTACGAGCTGGACCAATTGTATAAAAAGCTCGGTCATGCTCCGGCTGATCGCTTGAAAGCGATGGAGGAGCACATGGAGCTGGTCGAGCAGCGAGATGATTTATATCTGGAATATTTGACGCTGCACAATACGCTGAATCGTTATGAAGAGGCATTGGCATTGATTCTGAAACGCAACTTTCACCCATGGGAAGGCGGCGAGGGCAAGGTTCCGGCCCAGTATGTGTTGGCCCGTGTGGAGCTGGCGAAGCAGCTGCTTCAGGAGCGTCGCTGCGAGGATGCCGTAGAGCAGCTGCTTGCTGCCAAACAATATCCGCTCAACATCAATGAAGGGAAGCTCACGGGAGCGCAGGAGAACAACATCGATTATTACCTGGGCTGCGCATACGAGGGGCTTGGCCGGTCCGAAGAGGCGGAGGCGTACTTCATGAAAGCCTCGAAGGGGCTGGATGAGCCGGCCAGCGCGTTGTATTACAACGATCAGCCGCCGCACATGATTTTTTATCAAGGGGCAGCGCTGCGGAGACTGGGCCGAGAGAATGAAGCCCGCAGCCGGTTTAACAAGCTGATCGATTACGGGGAGAAGCATATATTCGAGCCTCAGAGCATTGATTACTTTGCCGTATCGCTGCCGGACTTCCTGGTGTTTGATGAAGATCTGGACCGAAGAAACGAAATTCATTGCCGCTACATGATGGGGCTTGGGCATCTTGGTCTCGGTGACCGGCAGTCCGCGGAGAACCTGTTACGCGAAGTGCTGCAGCTGGAGTCTCACCATCAAGGAGCTGCTCAGCATTTGGAACTTTGCAAGACGTTGATTTAGAGATTGCAACTTCATTCTCAAGGACCGTTATGAACGGTCCTTGAGCATTTGTGGATTCCGGGTAATGCCTTGACTACAACGGAGGAGGATGACGAAGATGATCTGGAGCAAAGGGATGCTGGATGGATATGAGGTTTGGACAGGGCGCACGGAGGTGATGGAGATGGTCCTGGTGCCTGAACTCGGAAGCAGGGTCATCTCGCTTCGCAATCGAAAGACTGGCCGGGAATGGCTGGTGCAACCTGCTGGAGCTCTGGAAACGAACGGGTATGCAAGCTCCTTTGGACAGCGGGACGGCAGCGGGTGGGACGAAATGTTTCCAACGATCAATGATTGCCGGTATCCCGCGTATCCATGGGAAGGAACGGAGCTTCCGGATCATGGCGAGGTCTGGTCCATTCCATGGAAGGCGCACACCGAGGAAGAACGGCTGCACTGCAGCGTGCAGGGAATCCGAATTCCTTATCGGCTGCGCAAAACCTACTCCTTCCCCCGTGAAGATACCCTACGGATCGATTATGCCGTTCATAATCCGAGTCCGTTCCCGTTCTCTTTCCTGTGGGCTGCGCATCCGTTGTTTCAAATCGATGAAGGCGCAGAGATTATCGTTCCACACGAGCTGAGGGAGATCATCGTATCGTACTCGGCGAACGGTCGATTGGGAGAATCCGGCGATATTCGGAAATGGCCGCAGCCATGGGAGGAACACCCCCATGTCCGCTTGAATCGTACCGCCAGTAGGCTTGAAGCATCGGCTGAGAAGTTTTATTTTGCTGGTGAGCTGCCGGAGGGGACAGCCTCCATTTACGATCCGGTTGCAGGTGAAGGACTACGCATGATGTTTCCTAAAGAGCAGGTGCCTTATCTAGCGATATGGGCGAACTATGGCGGCTATCAGGGACAGTATCATCTTGCGCTTGAGCCTGCGACGGGGCTGCTCGATGATCTCTCGTATGCCATGCATCGTCAGGCAGCGGCCGAAGTGCCGGCCGGCGGCACGTATACGTGGTACCTTGAGATTAGCTGGGTTAACGGCAGAAGAACGAAGTGAAGTCTTCTTGATCGACAGTGGACCGGCAATCGCTTAAGGATAAGCCAATTCACGAATGCGCTGGTTGGGATTGTCCGTAAATAATCCGCCGTGGTAACAGATCACGTTGCGGATATCATAGTGAGTGAGCTTCTGCAAGGAGAGCCGGGCGAACGCCAAATCAATAGTGGTTGCCGGATCCGGCCCGATCAGTTGCCCCTCTCTAACGTTTAGCGCATCCGCTGCATTCAGGGTTTTGCTTGGTATATGATATAAACTGGTGTGGCCGGGGGTATGGCCCGGCGTATGGATCGCGATGATACCGCCGCCAAACGGCAGCTCTTCGCCGTCGCGCAACATGCGGTTCACGGGTGCTGAGGGCGGGTTCTCCAGCGTGTGTTTAAACGCGTTCCTCCACTCTGGCGGCACGTTATCCGGCAACGAAGCCAGCGCTTGCGCGATAGCCTCGGGCGATAATTTGAAAAGCCTTGTATCTCCTTCGATATAAGGCTTTTCGATTTCGCTGGCGAACACTTCCGGGGCTTGCTTGCAGTGCTGGATTATAGCTGGCAAACTGCCGATATGATCCAAATCCTGGTGTGTTATAATAATTTTGCTTACATCCTGAACGGAAAAGCCGCAGTCCGATATCTGCTCCTGAATCAGCGGGAACTGACCGGGATAGCCAGTATCGATAAGCACCCGATTCTGATGATCCCAGAGGAATGTCGGGTGGATCGTTTCGGTACGTCCCATCATGGCTGCGGAAATTTCCAGCATGGCAATGCCTTGATCGATTGGTAGCATGTTTACATACCTCCACTATATTGGAATGTCTCCTCCCAAATTCAATCTCCAGAGAAGAACGAGCAGAAGTAGATTATCAAATCAACGAACCTTTGTAAACAGAAAAATATTTTATTATAACATAAAAATAATTATTTGTCAATATTTAATTTATGAACTAGAATCCTTGTTTAGGCATGAAATGTCCTGCCTGGCATACTTTGCATGATTCCAAGTCGTAGGCTGATCACAAGGCGGGGTTTCATCTCCCTATTGAGGAATATGTAATTGCTGGTATAATCCTTGAAAAGAGAAACGAAATGGCGCAGCAGATTGAAGAAGGAGAGGGAACGGCAATGAACACGATGATTGAACTGGATGACGTAACCTGGAGACGGGAGCAAAAGACCGTTCTTACAGGCGTGGATTGGACCGTGCAGCAAGGGGAGCATTGGGCGGTGCTCGGACTGAACGGCTCCGGGAAGACAACCATTTTGAATATGATTAACGGTTACATCTGGCCGACCAGCGGCACGGTTTCGGTGCTCGGGCATCGTTTTGGCAGGGTGGATTTAAGAGAACTGCGTAAATCGATAGGCTGGGTCAGCTCCTCGCTGCAGGAAAGAATCCGCCCGAGCGAATCCACGCTGGATGTCGTAATTAGCGGCAAACACGCCTCGATCGGACTGTATCAGAAGGTGGATGAAGCAGACCGGGAACAGGCCGAGCAGCTGATGAAGGATTTTAATTGTATTCATCTGCTGGGGCGTACATATGAAACTTGTTCGCAAGGGGAGAAGCAGAAACTGCTGATCGCCCGGGCCCTCATGGCTTCGCCAAGGCTGTTGATACTGGACGAGGCCTGCAACGGACTGGATTTTCTGTCGAGGGAAGCGCTGCTGTCCAGCATTACGGCTCTGGCTTCAAAGCCCGATGCGCCGACCCTGCTGTTCGTTACGCATCATATCGAAGAAATTCTGCCGATTTTCTCGCACTCCTTGCTCATCCGCCGGGGGACCGTCTTCGGGAAGGGACGTTCCCGGGACATGCTGACCAGCGACAATTTGACCTCGTTCTTTGAGACGCCGGTCGAGGTGAGCTGGCAGAATGATCGGGCCTGGATGTCCATTCCGGACTTGAAATAGAAGCTTTGCGTCCGACAATATTCATGGCCTGGGAGAGTGGATAGATGTGCTAAGTCACACCATAGCGAATCAACGGCTCTACAATCAGCGCATAACAGGGATGAAGCATGTGAGCCCGGTAGAAGTTGTAAGAGAATTAGGCGCTGTTCAGGCACAGGATTACCACCAAGCGGTATGGGGAATCGGTCTCCGTACGCAGTCCGCCAAGATATCCGATGTTGAGCAGGCCGTGATCGATCGCAAAATCGTGCTGACTTGGCCGATGCGTGGAACGATTTTCTTCGTGCCTGCGGAGGATGCCAAGTGGATGCTGAGGCTGACGGCATCGCGGTTTCAGACGCATGATAAGAAGAAGCAGGCCGAGCTTGAGCTTGACGAAGGTACGCTCCATCAATGCGGTACGATCATTGGCAACGCGCTGAGAGGCTGTTTACCGGTATCCCGACCCAGACTGATGGAGCTGCTGGAGGAAGCGGGGATCAGCACCAAGAATGGCCGCGGCTATTACATTCTCGGATATTTGGGGCGGACCGGCATGATCTGTTTCGGCCCGCATGAAGGCAAACAGCAAAGCTTCGTACTGCTCGACGAGTGGGTCCCGAATTCAAGGGAGCTATCGCTCGAAGAATCGCTGGCGGAGCTTGCGCTCCGCTATTTTACAGGTCACGGGCCTGCAACAGTCCAAGATTTTGCATGGTGGGTCGGATTAACGCTGACAGAAGCTAAACGAGGCTTTGAGGCCGTCCAATCCAATCTTCGTTTAGATTTTGTCAACGGCACGGAATACTGGAGCTCTGTTACTGGGCCATCCGCGTCCGCTGATACGGATTCGGCGGTTCTGCTTCCGGGTTTTGATGAATATTACTTGGGGTACAAGGATCGCAGCGCAATTATTGAGTCAGAGCATGATGCCAAAATCGCTCCCTTTCGCAACGGGGTTTTCCAACCCATCATGGTCGCAGGAGGAGAAGTGGTCGGTATCTGGAAGCGGGAGATCAAGCGCAGCGGCATCGAAATCACGTTAAGCCCGTTCTCGGCGTTGGGCGATCGAGAAGAGGCGTTTCGGGAGGCGGCTAAACATTACAGTGATTTCATGGGCCTGCCGATTACACGAATAGAATCATGAACGAGAAGGAGGAATAACGCATGGAATCCATTATGAAGCTGGAATCCTTGATCTCTGAAGTAACGGAGATTGTAACGGCAATCGACGAGGTGGAATTCAATCTGAAGCTTACGCCTGATAAATGGTCCAAGAAGGAGATCCTGGGCCATCTATGCGATTCGGCGGTCAATAACCATATCCGGTTTGTAAAAATATTGGTGTCGGATTACCCTATCGCGATTCAAGGTTACGCGCAGAACGATTGGGTTCGGGTCAACGATTATCAGAATCGATATGATCAATCGGATGTTCTGGCACTGTGGCAGCAGGTTAACCGGATGATTCTGCGGGTCATGCAAAGAGCCGATTCATCCGACTTCCAGAAGAAATGCGTGCTGCCCGATAAAACGGAGGTCACGCTGGAGTGGTTGTTTAACGATTATGTTGATCACCTGATCCATCATTTGGAGCAAATCGAGCTTTAATGCCTGCACTATAAATAGGTTCATGACATGAAACGGAAGGTGTCCCTCCATGTTCAAAGTACTGAATCTCGCCGTCCGATTTATATTGGAATTGATTCTGTTATTTTCGATAGGTTACTGGGGCTTCCATTATGGTTCCGGTCTCGTGGCACAGGCAGCTCTCGGTATTGGACTACCGCTGCTGGCAGCCGTCATCTGGGGCATGACCATATCGCCGAAGGCAAGGGTCAAGCTGCCGCTTGCTGTCGTGCTGCTTATTGAATTCCTCATATTTGCGACCGCGGTTGCTTGCCTGATCGACTCTGGTTTAATAGCCTTTGCCATCGTGTTCGCTATCGTGGCTATGGCCAACCGCTTCTTCGTGATCAAGTGGAGGATGCAGCCATAGAATATTGAAAGTGCGCAGTATGCAATTGCATAACACATTTTTAAGCTCATGCGAAAGACTGCCCCTCATCTGGTTGACAGATGGAGACGGTCTTTTTGTATTGGATCCAGGTGCAGGATAAAAGACGATTTAAAGTCACGTCCTTTAGTCGAACAGGATGATATGATGGTTGAAAGAAAAGCCTATGTCCGACAGCTGGATATCCTCAGTAATGTAGTGAGTGGAAAATCAGCGTGATCATCTAAAATGCTGAAGGTAAAGGAGAATGAACTTATGACTATGAAGATCGGTATGATTGGTTTGGATACATCCCATGTTTCCATTTTCGCGAAAATGCTCCATGACAAGGCGCATCCATATCACGTTCCTGGTGCACGGGTGACGGCCGCTTTTCCCGGAGGGTCGCCGGACTTTGAGCTGAGCATAAACCGAGTGGAGGGATATACAAAGGAACTCGCGGCATGGGGAACGGAGATATTGGAGAGTCCGGAAGACGTGGCCAAACAGGTCGATGCCGTCATGCTGGAAGCGGTGGATGGAAGGTCGCATCTGTCTTTATTTCGCGCGATTGCACCTTATTGCAAACAGGTATTTATTGATAAGCCGTTTGCGGTGAGCAGTAAGGACGCAAGGGAAATTGCCGAATTGGCGGAGCAGTATCAGGTGACCGTTATGAGTTGCTCGTCTCTCCGGTATGCGCAAGGATTACAGGATGAATTGGCTCGGGGCGGGGCGGATAATATCATTGGCGTGGATTGCGCAGGACCGCTTCCCCTTCAACCTACGCAGCCGGGATTTTTCTGGTACGGCATTCATGCGGCTGAAATGCTGTACCGTGTTCTCGGACCCGGATGCGTAAGCGTCCATGTAGCCGCAACGGAGCTGCACGAGGTGTTAACGGCGGTTTGGAATGACGGGACGATCGGAACGATACGGGGCAATCGGGCAGGCAACGACCGCTTCGGGTTGACCGTTCATCGCGCGGAGGCCAGCACCTTCGTGGACATCATGGAGCACCCCAAGCCCTATTATGCCAGTCTGCTGGATCAGATCATGAAGATGTTCACGACGGGGGTTTCCGATGTTCCCTTATCCGAAACGCTGGAGATCGTTCGTTTTCTGGAGGCGGCGAATGTTTCCCGCGTAACGGGAGAAAACGTGAGACTGGATGAAAGCGATCGAAGTGAATGATAGCAGAACAAACACGGGATATACTGACTAGCGATATACTGACTAGCGATATACTGAGGAAAGGATGCATCATATTTCCATATCGGCCGCGTTGATTGTATGATAGACAGATCAAGTACGTTCGGCCGTTTTTTGTAAGCCGGGAGAGGTGGTTATGATGACGTATCACATTCGGGTGAGACCGACAGCCTTGGTTCTGAGGGATGAGTCTGTGTTATTAGTCGAGTATGTAGATGAGAACGGATTGCATTATAATTTGCCAGGGGGCGGGGCCGAGCCGGGGGAGTCGATCGTGGAGGGAGCCTTGAGGGAATTGCGTGAGGAAACCACGCTGGAGGCGCAGGTGGGGCCAGTCGCATTCGTGTACGAGTATGCTCCGCATAAACAGTCCAGAGATAATTTATCGGGCATCCATACGTTATACATCGTGTTCGAATGTTATCCGCTTGAAGGGTCATTTCCGAAGCTTCCGGCGGCGCCAGATCCGAATCAAACCGATGTGAAATGGATACCGCTCGAGCAGCTGGACGACATTATTTTGTATCCGAATATTAAGAAACACATCAGACAGTACGCTATGGATCGCCGAAATATTGAAATGATCGAGGATTTTGTTCTGGACAAATATTCGTGAATTGCTGGGAGTCGTCAGGAAATGGAGGAGCGGATAGCTGCATAATCCGGCCAACGGCACAATAGTGTATAACAAGCAGAATGGAATGGCTTCACTACAACGTAGGAAGTCATTCCTTTCTTTTATGTGGCGAATGTTGTTGCGTGTAAAGGTTATTTACTCCTTGGTATGATGACAACGGAATGGGGAAAAGTGGAAAAACTATTGTTCGATCAGGAACCGAAGCTTACAATGATATCAGGTATTTGGAAAATGTTGTGTGGAAAGAGAGGCATTCGATGAACCATAAAACGATGGGTATGATATTTATCTGCATTTCGGTGTTCTTGTATGCTGTCCGGTATCTGGCAGCTGCCATATTCGGATCCAACTTGACGTCATGGAGCAAAGAGATGTTTGATTCGATGTTGACCTATGTAGGCAAAGGCCCGCTGGTATTAAGCTGGATCAGCCTGATTGTCGGCATCTTGTGTTTCTTAGGTCCGAGCATCGGCAAATGGAATTCGGAAGATTTGAATAAGATCAAGAAGAACTGGAAGGAATTCGATCCGCCTAATAACAAATGAAGTGTCGGCAGGGAGTCTTTTTGAGTATGGAGTGAATTCAAGGGGGAGTCGAGATGACCGATAACCAAGTGGCCGGCTTTTGGATCAGGCTAGGAGCCAACATTCTGGATGGACTTATAGTGTCGCTTCCGCTAACGATCATAGCTGGACTTATCACGGGGAATTATGAGAATGAGCCGATCAGTAACTTGATCTTCGGTTTATACGGTATTCTGGTGCCGGTGTATTGGAATGGGTATACGATCGGTAAGCGCATGTGCGGCATTCGTATCCGCAAATTCGATTTTCTTGAGCCGCCGGGCCTCGGGACGATGCTGCTTCGCAACCTCGTGGCGGGAATCGTGTATGCGTTAACCCTTGGAATTGGAATTATTGTGAGCATCTTTATGGTTGCGCTGCGAGAGGATAAGCGTTCGCTGCACGATTTTATCGCCGGTACGGAAGTTGTATATGACTAGGGAATGAAGGGGTTACGTAAATCAGGATTACCTAGCGGGGCAGCCATTCATGGCGTTACCATGACGGGAGTTGATTAGATATCGAGTTTAAGATAAAAGGGATTGTCTTTGATATGGATAATACGCTGCTGCATTCCAGCATTGATTTTGGAGCTATGAAAAGAGACATCTATGCCTTTTTGTGCAGTCACAGCATTCTGTCTCCCGGCCTATCCATGGATACCCATACCACCTCAACCGTCATCGCTGAAGCCATGAATACGGGACGGCTGTCGGAAGAGCTGAGCTGCATGATGTGGGATATCGCCAAGGAACATGAGATTCAAGGGATGACGGGAGCAAAACTTGAAGATGGAGTTATGGAGATCGTCCAGCAATTACATGGACAGCTGCATCTGGCCATTGTGACGAATAATGCGGTAGAAGCAGCGATGACTGCACTCGAAGAGAACCGGATTGCTCATTACTTCGATCTCATTATCGGCAGGGAAGCCATGGACTTATTAAAGCCTGCGCCGGATGGATATATGGAGGTGCTGAGGCATTTTCACCATACATCGCCGAAGGAATGGCTGTCTGTCGGAGATGCCTGGGTGGACGGCAAGGCCTCCGAGAGCGCCCGAATTCCATTTATCGCATATCGTGGGGACATCGCGAGAATGAACCGCATGGGAGTTTTTCCGTTTGCCGAGATTCAGGACATACAAGAAGTCTTGGGGTATCTTCAGCCGCGTATCACCAAATAAATTTTGGAGGGGACATCTGCTGTGCAGAGTTTTATAAGGGAAGAAATTCCTCAAAAGATTGAGGTCGTTCGCAGAGCCGGCGTTCTATCAGGCATGCTGGCCGAGGCTACGTGATGAGATGGTATTTGTCCCATGTGTCTCTGACATTATTTATCTGCATCACCCTGTTCACGCTGTACAGCTTCATGTTTCCGCCGGAGGCAGGCAGTCCCTTACAGGGACTGGCGTATGCGTCGATTCTTCTGTTGTCGCCCGTGGGGATGCTGTTGGCACTCCTAAGCAGAACTCGGGGTAAACTTTCGCGAATCGGCATCACAGCCATTGCAGGCCACTCCGTGCTGATATTATTTCTTTTTTTATACATGACACTGGGATACCTGATTCTCGGTGTGTAAGGTTACCAAAGAAAGGGCAAGTCATGCCTATCTCTCCGTTCATTCGTTCCCAATGCCTGCAAACAATGTATCCAATACCCGATGTACATACTCATTCTGCTCTTCATCGGACAAGGGGAGGCCTAGGAAGTTTAATTGAAAAGCATATTGATAGCAGCTTCCCAGCAGCATGTCCGCAGCGGATCTCGGTTTAACAAACTCCGATACTCTCCCGATTCGCTGCTCCTCGAGCAAATAGGATTCAACGGCTTCATTTGCCCGGTGGGGGCCTTCATTCCGAGCGGTGAAGCCTTCCCGATGCTGCGCTAACAAACCTGGCTCAGAAATAAACGCTTATTGAAGCGAAATAAGCAATTAAGCTTTACCATCTTCCTCCCGGAAGTTGTATAATCATGGAAGACGTCTAACTCACACGTATGGCCCAGTCTTGGCAGGAGCTATTCTAAGGCTGGGTTTTGTCACATACCGGACGGCGAAGGAGGACTGCTTCACTATGAAAAAAAGAGCATATATTACGGATCTCGACGGGACGCTTCTGCGATCGGATCAAACCTTATCACCCTATACGATGAACGTTGTCACGGATGCATTGGAGCGGGACTTGATCGTCACGTATGCGACTGCCCGCGGTTATATTAGCGCTCAGAGCGTCGTTTCGGATATCCCGTGGAAATACCCCGTGATTCTATATAACGGCGCTTTGATATATGACGGGTTGAATCAAACCGTTGTGGATGGATACTGGCTGGAGCGCGACATTTCAAATGAGATTATCGGCGTTGGGAAAAAGCACGGCATTACACCCTTTTATTTCTCGCTTGATAAGGACCAGCGGGAGCGTGTTCTGCATGAGACGCTGCGTAGAGAGGGAGAGATGACCTTCTATGCTGGCCGCCCCCATGATCCGCGGTTCCTGGAAGTGAAGAACTTGAAATGTCCGCCGGATTACCGGACGTTAGCTCTTACCTACATCGGATTACATGAAGAATTGGAGCCAATTCGGCAAGAGGTTACGGCATTCTACGGCGACGTGATTCATGCTCATATGATGCCGGATTATTACATTCGCAACCACTATTTCCTCGAATTCAGCCATGCCAAAGCAAACAAAAGAGACGGCCTCCAATTATGGTCCGCCCACATGGGGATTGATCTGGAGAACACGGTGGTGTTCGGCGACCACATCAATGATGTCGGCTTGTTCGAGGCCGGAGGCACGCGGATCGCAGTCCGGAACGCGCATGAAAGGATACGGCAGCTGGCTGATCATATTATCGACTCGAATGAGCTGGATGGCGTGGCGCATTATATCGAGCAGCAGATGGAACTGGCGGGAGAGAATACGATTATATCCACACTGGGAGGACCATGAGGAGCTTTTAGCTGCAGCGAATATGGATTAGACTTGAGATGAACTTTAGGAACCGTTTCGATGTCAGACGATATCCAAAGAGGAAATATCGCCTGCATCTTACGGCTGGTTAAATCTCAGCGTGATGTTCAGACCTCCGTCGTTATTTATAACTCATGATCTTCCCTTCATCTCAAAATTGACCTTAACCAGCTCGGCAAAAGCAGAAAATGCCTTGTTCCTGAACCGGTCGTTGCGCCGGACCAGGCTTGTCGAGGTGTGACGGAAGGCTTCCGGGATCGAGTAGCTGCCCATATTGGCGTATTCTCCGCTTAAGACGGAGCTGGGGAGCAGCGCTGCCGCAAGTCCTGACCGCACGATGCTGAGCTGGGTTTCCAACGAGGAGACCTCGATCATATTGGTTAGCGGAATGCCTTCGCTCAGCAGCCATGCTTCAAGGGCGCTTCGAAACGGGCATCCCGCGGGGGCTACGGCCCATTTGGTCACCGCAAGTTCGGGAAAGGGCTGCTCTTTGGATTTGGTCAGCAGCATGACTTCATCCTCTTCTATATAATCGGCTACCAGCTTCGGTGGAATGGTTCCTGTCACAAAAGCCCCGTCCAGCTGATAGTTCAGAACTTGAGTAATCAGCTCCGAGGAGCTGCCAGTCAACAGGGACAGCGTGACGTCAGGGTACTTGGTTTGATAGTCGGACAAGGATTGAATGAAGTGCCCGCAATGAACCGTGTCCACGACGCCAATGGCTAATGAACCGCTTGGATACGGCTGTTCCTGCACGGTTCTCACTGCTTCTTCGGACAGGTTGATGATGGTACACGCATAGTCCAGGAACATACGCCCTTTCTCCGTCAATGTTACTCCATTGGAGTGCCTGTTAAACAAGGGAACCCCCAATTCATTCTCCAGTTTTTTGACCCGGGCCGTTACATTCGACTGCACATACCCAAGCTGCTCCGCGGCGCGGGTGATGTTACCTTCCTCCGCAATCCTGAGAAAAACCCTTAGATCAGTAAGCTCCATGCCAACACTCCTCTCCTTCAGACATCACTAAAAATGATGACATCATTATTAATGATCATTATACAGCATGCCAAATTTGGATTACAATCACAACGACATCATAAAGCGATTTAAACAAATACAGAGTGGAGGGGATGTTGGGGGATGAAGAAGGCATGGTGGCTCTTATTATTGGCGGGAGCGCTGGAGGTTGTCTGGGTATCCGGTTTAAAACATTCCGATGTATGGTGGCAGTGGGTCATTACCATCGCATCGATCGTATTCAGTTTTAAAGTTTTTTTGGACTCCGCGGCGAAGCTTCCCATCGGCACGGTCTATGTGATCTTCACAGGACTCGGTACAGCCGGCACGGTGCTGGTGGAGATTCTCGTGTTTGGCGAGGAAGCGAATCCCGTCAAGCTCCTACTGATTGCAATGCTGGCCGCAGGCGTGCTGGGGCTAAAGCTGGTCACGAAGGATACGGATCGTCAAGCGAAGGAGAGTGGCGTCTAATGGAATGGATCGCTCTGATTGCAGCCGGGTTGTGCGAAGTTCTGGGTGTCATTGCCTTAAGACGGGTAACCCTGCAACGCAGCTTGGGATCCTACGTTTTTTTAGCCTGTTCGCTTGGCTCCAGTTTCCTGCTGCTGACGTATGCGATGAATTTCATTTCCATGGGAACCGCCTACGCGATTTGGACGGGAATGGGGACGGCAGGCAGCACGCTGCTGGGGATGTTTGCGTTCGGAGAACCGAAGGAATGGCGTCGTATGTTCTTCATCGCTTTAATTCTCGCTTCAGCCATCGGACTTAAGATTATGACGTAACCAATCGGGGCGTACAGAATTTCTTAGACTGTGAAGGATATTCGGATTTGTATATAGAATTTACATATAGTTTGGTGATTTGAAGCTATGCGATCAAACGCCAGGATGCATTTTTTATTTTGGAAAGGACAGGTGTATCTTATGAAATTCAGCGAGTATCGCTATGAACGCCCCGACGTAAAAGCTTTTGAGCAAAAGTTCAAGGAACAACTGAACGCCTTCACCTCCGCCGGCACGTACGAGGAACAGGATGAGGCGATGACCCGTATTAACAAACTTCGCAGCGAGATGGATACCCTTAGCCAACTGGTGTACATCCGCCACTCGATTGATACGAACGACGAGTTCTATAAGGCAGAGCAGGATTTCTTCGACGAGAACGGACCGGTCATCCAGGAATACATAACGGATTATTACCGGGCCCTCGTGGATTCGAAATTCAGAGCCCAGCTGGAGGACAAATGGGGACGGCAGCTGTTCCAGCTGGCAGAGTTATCGCTCAAAACCTTCAGCCCTGAGATCATCGAGGATTTGCAGCAGGAGAACAAGCTGACGACGGAATATGCGAAGCTGATCGCTTCTGCAAAAATTCAGTTCGAAGGCGAAGAACGCACCCTGTCGCAGCTGATTCCGTTCCAGCAATCGACGGATCGCGATATGCGCAAACGCGCAATGGAGGCTTCCAGCGGTTTCATGGCCGAGAACGAAGCCACCTTCGACCGCATCTATGACGATCTGGTTAAAGTGAGAACCAAGATTGCCAAGAAGCTTGGCTTCAACAATTACGTGGAGCTGGGTTATGCCCGTATGGCCCGCACGGATTACAATGCGGAGATGGTGGCTAATTTCCGTAACCAGGTGCTCGAGCATATCGTTCCGGTTGCGTCCAAGCTGAAAGAACGTCAGCAGAAGCGGATCGATGTGGACCAACTGCTGTACTACGACGAGAATTTTTCCTTCAAATCGGGGAATGCCACGCCGAAGGGCGACCCGGATTGGATCGTGAACAACGGCGCGAAGATGTACGAGGAATTGTCTCCGGAAACTCACGAGTTCTTCACCTTCATGCAGGAGAACGGCCTTATGGACCTGGTTGCCAAAAAAGGCAAGCAGAGCGGCGGATACTGTACCTATATCAGCGAGTACGGCGCACCGTTTATCTTCTCCAACTTCAACGGGACTTCCGGAGATATTGACGTGCTGACGCACGAAGCCGGTCATGCGTTCCAAGTGTACGAGAGCAGAGGTTTCGAGGTACCGGAGTATGGATTCCCGACTTATGAGGCATGCGAAATCCATTCCATGAGCATGGAATTCTTCACTTGGCCGTGGATGGACCGCTTCTTCGAGGACGAGGCGGATAAATACCGCTTCGACCATCTGGCGAGCGGACTCATCTTCATTCCTTACGGGGTGACGGTTGATGAATTCCAGCACTTCGTTTACGAGAATCCGGATGCTACGCCGGCGGAACGGAAACAGGCATGGCGCGAGATCGAGCGGAAATATCTGCCGCACCGGAACTATGATGATAATGCGTATCTGGAGCAAGGCGGCTTCTGGCATAAACAAGGACATATCTTCAATTCGCCGTTCTATTATATCGATTATACGCTGGCTCAAATCTGTGCATTCCAATTCTGGAAGAAGATGCACGAGGACCAATCCGCGGCATGGGCGGATTATCTGCACCTGTGCCGTCAAGGCGGAAGCGAATCCTTCACTGAATTGGTGAAGGTCGCAGGACTGATCTCTCCATTCGAGGATGGCTGCGTCACTTCCGTCATCGGCAGCATCGAAGCTTGGCTGGACAGCGTGGACGATACAGCTCTTTAAATCGTAAATAAGTTATGCAAAGACATGCAGGAGCACACGAGTGGGTACATACTCAGGTGTTTCCTGCATGTTTTTCATAGTGAGCATCTCAAAACGTGACTCACTTTTTAATGCCCATAAACCAGGAGGAATAAAGACCATGATTACGTACAAACCGTTAAGCGAGCTTCCGATTCGGGAAGTATCCGAGCTTTGGAATCTCTCGTTTGAAGGCTATATGGTGAACGCTTCCATGCCGCTGGACCGCTTCATTGCACGGATCGGGAATGACGCTTTATGTCTGGAGCGCTCACTCGCTTGTTACGTGGATGGCGTACCCGCCGGCATCGTCATGAACAGCTTTCGATTGGATGACGGCGAATCCATTGCGCGTAACGGAGGGACGGCAATAGCTCCGGATTTTCGGGGCAAAGGGATCGGCAAATCCATGATGGAGAAAAACGACGACCTCTATAAGGAGCAAGGCGTGCGTCGTGCCTATTTAGAGGCGATCAGCACGAATGCGGCCGCGATTCGCCTTTATGAAAGCGTCGGATATGAAATCATCGATCGGCTGCTCATCATGACAAATGATCAATCGTTAGAGACGCAGGATCATCAGAATGCATCGACTCCGTTTACGTTGGTCAGAGGCCTAGCCGCGGAGGCTGCCTCCGCAGACTTCTATCGATCCGGCGAAGTCTGGCAGACAGACGCTGCCAGTATCAAGGACGGCGAGTGCGTGCTTGTTTATGAAGGGGAAGAACTTGTGGGCTACGGTTTGTTTAAGCGTGCGTTCGATGCTGCGGGCCGTTTGCAGGCGACCACGCTGTTCCGCTGTGAAGCCGCTCCTGGTTACCGGGATGCCCAAGCCGTGTTAAAGGCAGCCGCGCTCGAGATGATGCAGCCTGGTTCCACTTGCAAGCGATCCGCATTCAATATCCGGGTTTCTCATAAGGAATTGGTGGACGTGCTGGAGGCGCTTGGGTTCGCCAGCTCGATGGAGCAGGTGCTTATGGTCCGCGACTACAACGCTACATAGGTTGTATGAATATCTGCAAGGCTGGAGGAATTACGCTTATGAGAAAAAGCACGGATCTAACCCTGTATCCGGCCCTATCGAATGATATCCATTGGGGCGTGGTGCGAGCCCGGTTTGCCCTGGGCGAAGATTTCGAAGAATCGATGGTCAGCAATGTCACGATTATTCCATTCGCCGGGGAACGCTGCGTTATTTTTCAGATAGCGGACGGCAGCTGGGAGCTTCCTGGCGGAACCCTGGAGCCTGGCGAGGATTATATCGAGGGACTCCGGCGGGAAGTGAGGGAGGAGCTTGGCGCAGAACTCGAGTCATACCGGGTCTTTGGCCAGTTTCGCTGCGAGTCCAGCAGCAAGACGCCTTATCGGCCGCATATTCCCCATCCTCATTTTGTCCGATTGGTTGGGTACGGGGATGTACGCATCGTTGGGGAGCCGCTGAATCCCGAGGATGGGGAGCAGGTCATCGCAGTGGAGGCGGTTGATCTGGAGGTAGCCGTAAGACGATTGGAGGAGACGGGCAGGCAGGATATCGCGGATCTTTACAAGCTGGCATATACCATACGACAAGGTGACAGCTTAGAGTAATCGACGATGACTCATTAGGTAGGGAGGAAGGAACATGAGAGAGACAACCACCATTTATCTTGTTAGACACGGACAAACCGAGTGGAACGTGCAGCATCGTTTTCAAGGACATAAGGATTCGCCGCTGACGAAGCTGGGCATTCGGCAAGCGGAATGGCTCGGCGAAGCCTTGCAGCATGACCCATTTGATTTCATCTTCTCCAGTACCAGTTCAAGGGCATACCATACGGCCGAGCTCATCAAGGGGAACCGGAATGTGCAAATTACGGCATGCGATAAATTCAGAGAGATTAATCTGGGAGTATGGGAAGGAGAGATCCAGGAACGGATCAGCGATATGTATCCTCAGCAGCTGGATCATTTCTGGAATCATCCGGAGCTGTTCGGTGTCGAGGGGAGCGAGACGTTTCACGAGGTCAGAGAGCGTGCGGTTAACAAGCTGAACGAAATCATCGCTTCAAATCCGGGCTCTCGTATTTTGCTGGTCACGCATACCGTGGTGGTTAAGCTGTTAGTGGCTTATTTTGAGGGGAGAAGTTTGGATCGGCTGTGGGATCTGCCTTACATCCATCCGACATGCTTGAGCAAGATCGAGCTGACCGATGATGTCCCTTCCATCCTCCTGCATGGGGATGTCAGTCATTATAGGGAGGAGCAAGGCGTTTAATGGTCGTCTGAGAAATATGTTGCATGAGGAACTCCACCCCCAAATTTCCCCGAATCGAGGGGCAGTTGCTGAGTGAGACCATGAATCAGGATGGGGTTTTATAAGTTCGATCATAGGGGGAGCGCGCTGTTCAGAAAAGAGGAGTAGATATTGGAACACTTATTTCAGGAGCTGTTACAGCATTATTTTCATGGCCCTGTGTCTTCGATCGAGACCGTGCCTTTCGGCATGACGAATGATTCCCGAATTGTCGTCATGAACCAAAATAAATACGTCGCGAGAATATACAATCGTCACACGAAGAATGAAGAGAGATTACGGTTTGAGGTTGGACTAACAGCCTATCTGGAGAGTTGTTGCTTATCGTTTGATGTTCCATGTTTCGTCTCCAGTAAGGATGATGCCAAGTACGTGGTTCTATCGGATGGTTCCCTGGGCTCCCTGACACGGTTTATCGAAGGAGAGGCCCTGACCTATCCAGCATGTCCGATGTGCTTAGTTATGGGCGGACAGTTGGGGAAATATCATTTGCTCTTCAACAATTCGAATCGGATTCCGTTGATGTAGCTTATCCTGCGATTGCGTTCCATGATTTTTACAACCTCCATTCTCTATCCAATCAGACGAAAATTAATGAGTTTTTGGTATGCCCTCCATTTGAGATTGATGCCGAACAGATAGCTGTATTGCAAGGATACTATGAATGTGGGTTTAACCGTGCACCTGAATTGAATGTACTGCCAAAGCAAATGGTCCATCATGATATTTTAGTTTTCAATCTCTTGATCGATCCCCAGTCCAGGGAGATGAGTGGTGTATTGGATTTTGATTTTGCCGCTAGGGACATACGGATATGGGAACTATCCATCTGTCTGAACCATCTTCTTCAGCATGAGGACCAGACCTTGACGAAGGTTGAATTATTTTTAGATGAGTATCGAAAAAATATGAGGTTAACCCGTGCAGAGATCGATTGGATTCCCTATACCATGCAGTTATATTATGTTTCGTTATTAAGCATCTATATCGGACAGCATTTGGCCGGAAGGAACATCGCCTCCTATTTTCAACTGATGTTGAAGCAACTTATGATCAGAAAAGAATGGATGGAACGGAATCAACATGAGTTTGTTGAGATGTTGTATTCGAAATGTTTATGAATGTGCCAAGCAAACAACTTCTAGGATGTGATGGATGCTGTGAGATTACCTTATAAAATAGGTTATGCCGTTACGTTGGTTTGGCTGGTCTGGATTGTATACGGTTATATGAATTATGACGATATCGCTGAGCGCGGCCAACTGTCCATCGTTCTGTTAAGCGCCGTGATTGGCATCATCCTGCTGCCGATCTATTTTATATCCGTACTGCTGTACTCTGTTTACAAACGGGATTCTGGAAAGAAAAAGTAAGGGGGGATATCTTGAAGGATCAATATCTATTTTTGCTCGGTGGACATTCCTTTCAAGCCGAAGCGAATCGACAGTTTCTAGAGCAAGCAGGCGGTTCCCATGCCAGGATTGCGTTATGCATCATGAACCGGCTGGGCTGGGAGGAGTATGTTCCGTTGTTTCAGCAGATGTGGACTGAAGCGGGAATGACCCAGAACGTGAGCGTGATCGTTCCCGATGAAGACGGGAATCTGGACATGGAACTAGCTGAACAGGTGCTGTCATGGGCCACGGGAATATTTATTGGCGGGGGCAACACGGAGAAATACCATCACTATTACGCGACGGGGCCTTTTAAAGAGCTGTTAATCGACCGCTACGAGAACGGCGTTCCGATTGCTGGCAATTCGGCAGGTGCCCTAATTCTTCCGGAGACATGCCTAATATCCCCGCTTGATAATGAACAAGGCATCATGATGTTTAAGCAAGGTGTAGGGTTGCTCTCGAATGTCCTGATCAGCGTTCATTATACGGAGTGGGACGACCAGTCCAATCTGCTGCAGGGAATGAAAACAAGGAAAGTGCGTTACGGCATCGGCATCGATGAGCAGGCATGCGCCGTTATTATCAATGGACAGCTGGCGTCCTCGTTGGGGGAATCCGTCTATACCGTAACCTACGAGGATTTTGACGAGGACCGATATACGATAGTGAAGAGGACATCTTGAAAGATGTCTTCTTTTTATAGGTCATCCGGAAGTAGGTCGTCTTGAAATAACGTATCAGGGATCTGGTTTTTCTATCGCAAGTGTGTCAAGATAAACGGAAAATAGACGGAGGGGACTGGACGGAATGATCTATCATATTATTTCGAAGCAAGCATGGATGGAAGCGCAAGGTAAGGATATGTACGAACCGCCAAGCCTGCAGACGGACCGATTTATTCACTGCTCGACCGAGGCGCAAGTCAGCGGCGTAGCTAACACAATTTACACAGGCAAAACCGATCTGCTCGTTCTGGGGATTCAAGAAGATCAGGTGGACGCGGAGATCGTATTTGAGGATTTATATGAGCTGAATCAGCTGTATCCGCATATTTACGGCGGGTTAAACCTGAATGCGGTCCGGAAGGTGTATCGTTTGGAGACGGATGAGTACGGCGTTTTTGCGTTCCAGGCTTCTCCTGAGCTTGAGTATAAAGGATAGAAAAGCCGTAATACCACAACTTAATACAAAGGAGGAAGCATGTATGATACTCGAAGTGGCCATGCTGCAGGTGAAGCCGGGACAAACGGCGGATTTTGAACGGAATTTCCAAGTCGCGTCAGGAATCATCTCCAAGATGAAGGGCTACATCCATCATGAGCTGAAGCGATGCTTGGAGGATGATCATAAGTACGCTCTATTGGTGAAATGGGAGACCCTGGAGGATCACACGATAGGTTTTCGGGAATCCGCGGAATATCAGGAATGGAAACAACGGCTGCATCACTTTTACGATCCGTTCCCTGTTGTAGAACATTATGAAGAGGTGTGAATCGAAGCATCATTTTTAAAGCCCCTGAACAAGCCATGCCCAGCGGTATGTTATCTTATGATGAAGCGATGGATAAGCTGAATCGAGTACGGGAAACAACGAAACAGATCATAACGAAGCTGGCTGAGCGAAATACGAATGATCTGCACGATCCTCACCCGTATGGATTCGAGCTGAATGCTGCACAATGGGCCCATTTTATAGCGATACACGAGACCCTGCATATCAGAAAGCTGGGACGTATCCGGGAGGCGAATCAGTAACCGTTAAGGCAGGTGTTCGAGTTGAACGTTGAAGAGTTGATGACAGAGGTATACGGCATTCTGCCGCTTAAGGTCGAGCCGATGTCATTCGGCCATACCAATCAGGTGTATAGCGTGTCATTTCCGGACGAGCAAATCATTCTCCGAACCAATCGCAAGCCCGACGTCCTGAAGCATACTGCAAACAACATAGCGATCCTATCATCGCTGGGCTTGCCGGTACCGAGCGTGATTCGAACGGATGTGTCCCTTCAGAAGGTCCCCTATGCATACATGATGCTGGAGCATGTTCCGGGCCGTGATCTGCGATATGAGCTTGAGGGCATGACGGATGAACAATTGGACGATCTCGCCGGACAGATCATCGTTTTCCAGCGCAAGGTGTCCGAGCTTCCCTTGGGCACCGGATTCGGATGGGTTCCGATCGGAGAGCAGGGGCCTTTTACATCCTGGGCGGAGATCATCGATCGTGATATCCGCAATCATATCGGCAACATAACCGGTGAGGTTGCTCCGGACATCATCGTTCAATTGCAGCACATCAAGCGGCGATACGAGCCTGATTTCGACCGGATAGAGCCTGTCTGTTTCCTGGATGATCTCACGATCAAGAACGTGATTGTGTCCGATGGCACGCTGCAAGGTATCGTGGATTTCGATTGGGTCTGTTATGGAGACCCGTTGTACATGATCGCCCTCACCCAAACGGCGGTGGTCTCTGATATCGGAGACCGGGGAATGGCCTACGTGGAGGCGTTATGCAGGCAGTGGGGAGCGGACCGGGAACAGCGGGCACTGATTGATTTTTACTCCGTCGTTCATGCGCTGGCATTTATCGGCCATCATCAGAGGGAGCAGAACGAGGCCTGCAAACAGCGTATGGTTTCATTCATAGTAGACAAAATAAAACAGGATGCAAACAGAACCGCATGAGCTTAAGAGCCCATGCGGTTCTTGTTGTCTTATCAAGAAGTTGGCGCAAATCCCACTCTCGGTTTGTCCCGTTCCTTGGTATTCACCGAAACGTAGCGGATCGCGGTTAACGGTACATACAGCATCTCGTATTCATCTCTGTATCGGATGAATTGTTCGCCTACTTCCTCCAGCGTGCCGTTCCGCACATAACTTCCATCCGTAAAATAGATGCTCACTTCCTGATTCAGCAAATTTTTCAGCATATACGGTTCACTCCTTGTGAATAAAGTAGAATATCGGGGCTAAACGATCATGGGCATTCATCGGATACCGTCACAGTTTGGTGACGATGTCGTCAATGATCCCGTATTCCTTCGCTTCTTCCGCCGACATAAAATAATCCCGCTCCATATCCTTTTCGACGCGTTCGACGGACTGACCTGTGCGCTCGGATATAATATGCGCCAGCTTCTCACGGGTTTTCAGGATGCGTTTAGCCGTAATGGCGATATCGGTTGCCTGCCCCTGTACACCGCCCAGCGGCTGATGGATCATAATTTCGCTGTTCGGCAGAGCGAGGCGCTTTCCTTTGGCGCCGGCCAGCAGCAGGATCGCTCCGTATGATGCGGCGAATCCCGTGCAGATGGTGTTGACTTGAGGTTTGATAATCTGCATGGTATCGTAAATGCCAAAGCCCGCGGATACCGAGCCGCCCGGACTGTTGATGTACATGTGGATATCCTTCTCAGGGTCCTCGGCCGCAAGAAACAACAGCTGCGCGATAATGCTGTTTGCGATGGCGTCATCGATGGCTGCGCCCACAAAGACGATCCGATCCTTCAGCAGTCGGGAATAAATATCGTATGATCGTTCGCCACGGTTGGTTTGTTCAACAACATAAGGAACAATATTCATGGTTTCATCCTCCATCTTCGTAAGGTTTTCGTGATTCAGCAAGTAAACGAAGAGACCGCTGCAAAAGATACGAAAGAAACCATGAAATATATTTTTGATGACAGCGTAACGAAAAGCACGCTTCATTCGTTTACCTATAAGATATCCTACCGAGATGTGGAAAGGAGTGGATTCCGATGACCATCTATCGACCGAGCGCCACCACGGAAGCCGAACAGGGCCTGGCGGAGCTGAATGCCGTCCTGCACAGGTATTGTTTGTCACTTACAAACTCCTCATGGGATTCCGATGATCTGGTGCAGGACACATGGATCAAGGCGTTGGAGCATTTGCAGCAGCGGAGCCATGCCAATCCCGAAGCTCTCCTGCTTCGGATCGCCAAGAATACATGGATTGACCGGGTCCGCCGGGATCAGACCTACCGACGAATTCTGAATGAGAAGCTGGAACACGTATTGACTAAAGAAGAAGCCTCGAACGAGGACAGCAAGCTGAACATCGAGTTCGCCTTTCAATGGCTGATGGAACATTTGTCTCCCCTGCAGCGAACGGTGCTGCTGCTTCGTGAAGTGTACGAATATTCCATTTCGGAAACCGCGAATATGCTGCAAACGACGGACGGAGCGGTAAAAGCGGCCCTTCATCGAGCTCAAAAGGTGCTGCAATCGTTGAACCCGGAGGAAGAGGAACTTGGATTGGCTATGCCGGAAGAGGCAGAGATGACCCTGAATCTTCAGGCATTGGCAGAGGCATACCAATCCGGGGATGTCGAAGCTGTCGTTAGGCTGATTCAATGGAACAGCAGCGGGGGATCGGCCATTGGAAGCATGGCTCCGATGGAGGTTCAATCGCCGACCGCGAGTTATATGATGTATGGCGGGTATTCGGCCGACCTGCGAATGGCCGCGTAAAGCGAAGATTCAACCAGGTGGATCATACATTGCCGTTAAGGTCGGAGCAGAAGCTGCTCCGGCCTTTTTTGACGAGGATTAACAACCGGTGAATAGGGACAACCGATATACATGAATCTCCGTCCATCGTATCGTCTTCCAGCCCTTGGGGATGTATACTATAACCAAGCAGATTGGACAGGAATGAGGGATGAGGTTGCAGACCGAAGTGAAGCTGTACACCATGTGCATGATACAAGACGGAAGCAGAATTTTGCTGATGAACAGACCGGATGACAAAGGATTCCCCGGATATATTGCCCCCGGCGGCAAGGTGGATTTTCCGGAAAGCATTGTAAACGGAGCCATTCGGGAGGTTCGGGAGGAAACCGGCTTGATTGTGAAGGACATCATCTATAAAGGCCTTGAAGAATTCTGTGAACCGAATACGGGGCTTCGGTACATGGTATTTAATTATTTGGCCACTTCCTTTGAAGGGGAGCTGCTGGAGCATCCTCCCGAAGGGGAGCTGTTATGGGTGGATCGCGAAGAGGCGTTAAAACTGCCCATGCAGGATTGGTTTAAACGAAGGTTTCCTTTGTTTTTCGAAGAGGGGACGTTTGAATTAAGCGAGGTATGGGATGAGAGGTCAGGGCACGTTCTGGAAGAAACGGTCAGGCGGTATCCTGCAAGAATACCACAGGCGGCAGGTCTCGCCGATTAACGAAGGGAGCGATGCGGGATGGCGGTCAAGGCGGTGTTCTTCGATTTATATGAGACGTTAATCACGGAGTTCGCAGACGGCAAGCGGGTATCCAAGAGATCCTATGACTATATGGATAGACTCGGGCTATCGGAAGCGGAGTTTAAACAGGAGTGGAGCACTCGTTCGGAGCGAAGAATGAATGGGCATTTTCCCGACTATCATTCGGTGATCCGTGACATTCTGGATTCTCGCAGTTTGCCCTATCCTAAGGAACACGTGGAATTCCTATACCAGTCGAGAGTCAGCGAGAAGAAAATTCCTTTCCGAACAATCTCGAAGGAGATCTGCAGGCTGCTGGAACTTCTGCGTGAACGGGGACTGAGGCTGGGCTTGATCAGCAATTGCTCGGAAGAAGAGGTGGTTTCTTTTGGCCAGAGCGGATTGGCCCCCTACTTCGATGACGTTATCTTCTCTTATCAGGTTGGGGTAGCCAAGCCGAATGCAGAAATCTATCGCTTGGCTTGTGAGCGCTTATCCGTAAGACCGGAGGATGCCCTGTTTATCGGGGACGGCGGTTCAGATGAGCTGAGAGGCGCGGGCAGTGCCGGATTAAGGCCATATCACGCCTATTGGTACAATACGTTTATGGAGAGCGGGTATGAGAAGATCCGTCAACCGCTGCATGTGCTGGACATCATTGAATCTATATAGAAAGGGAGCCGCCGAACAATGAATCTGCAGGCCATTAACCATCTCTGCTTTTCAGTTTCGCACTTGGAACGGTCCATTGATTTTTACAGGGACGTGTTTGGAGCCAAGCTTCTGGTCAGAGGGCGAAAGCTGGCTTATTTCGATCTGAACGGGCTGTGGATTGCTCTAAACGAAGAAGACGTGGACCGAAGCACGGCAAACAGAACCTATACGCATATTGCATTTACCATCGATGAGCAGGATGTGGAACCGACGCTGCTTCGCCTTCAATCGCTCCAAGTGGAGATTTTGCCGGGTAGGGCAAGGGACGAGAAGGATAAGAAGTCGATTTACTTCCTGGATCCGGACGGCCACATGTTCGAGTTTCATACGGGCGGATTGCAGGACAGACTGGACTATTACCGAACGGACAAAGAGCATATGATCTTTTACGATACCGAATAGTTGGGGGAAGGAACGATTCCAATTGCAGATCGAGGAGATGAGACGATGAACCTTGCCAACCGCATAACGATAGCCAGGATGTTATTGATTCCCGTATTTATTTTATTTTTTGCCGAGTATCCACTATGGTTGACCGAGAACAGCCGCTTTTTTGGATTCATTCATGCTTATGGAACCTACATCGCGCTGGGCGTGTTCATTCTTGCGTCGGCTACGGACAAGCTGGACGGTTACATTGCACGGAAATTGAATCAAATCACGAACCTTGGAAAATTGCTGGACCCGCTCGCAGATAAACTGCTCATATCGGTCGCCTTAATCATGATGGTTCAATCCGGCATGGTTGCGACTTGGATTGCCATTGCCATCATCGCCCGGGAATTCGTCATTACGGGACTTCGGATGGTCGCCTCCGAGCAGGGAATCGCATTGTCCGCTGACAGACTCGGCAAATTGAAAATGGTCCTTCAAGTCACTGCCATAGCAGCGGTATTGCTGGATAACGCTCCGTTTACTTTCATCAGGATGGTCCAAGTGGACGAAATGCTCATGCTTGCGGCAGTAGCCTTAACGATTTACTCAGGCATCCATTATTTATTGAACAATGTTAAACTCATTAAACTTAGCTGAAGAGTTTATTTTAATGAACAACCGAAGATGGGAAAATATCCTACTTTGTGCCCATTTTGGGCTCGGAAGGTAACGATTTGAACCGGGACTGTCGATATACAGAGAGACTGGAAAAAAAGCCTGCGAGACAGAAGGTACAAAGGAGAGAAATAAATGAGCTTAAACAGAAAGACAACGAAGATTTTTCTTGTCGTTGTGATGATGTTGGCGATGGTTTTTCCAACCAGCGTATTCGCCGCCTCCGGGGACGTAACATCGATTGAATTTGATACGAACGAGAGCAAAATTTACTTAACCGTTAATGAAACAACGGAACAACTTCGCGTATTGGCTAACATTGAAGGATCTTCCACGAAGAAGGACGTAACCAATGAGACGACGTGGACTTCGTCCAACACGAGAATCGTAAAGGTTGACGGCGGTCTCATTGTTCCGCTGGAGAAGGGTACGGCCCGTATTACGGCAAAATACAAAGGCGCAATCAAAACGATTGATGTCGACGTCAAATTTGCCATCGACGAGTTCAAGCTGGATCAGCCGGATAAAGTGGAGCATAAGCTTGGAACGGAAGGTTTAACCGTTAAAGCATTGGCTGACGGAACGAACGACGTGACAACGGAAGCGAAGTGGACCACTTCCGATGACAGCGTAGTGAAAGTAAGCAAAGGGGAACTGACCCTCGTAGGTCTGGGCAGCGCAACCGTGACTGCGGATTACAAAGGGCTCAAGGCGTCCTTTACGGTCAAAGTCGTCGCTCCTTACCAAAAGCTTGCGATCGTTCCGGGCGAGGATCAGGAGCTGCTAGTCGGTGATGCGCCTGTGGATCTTAAAGTATTCGCCAAGCAGTCGGAGACCGATGCGGGTACGGACGTAACGGACAAGGTAGAGCTGAAATCGTCCAACACTTCCGTAGCAACGATTGAGGATGGCAAGCTGAAGCCGGTGGCTTTGGGCAAATCCACGATCAGCGTGAGCTATTTGGGTTCGACTGCCAAGCTGGATGTGTATGTGCGCAATCCATATGAAGCTTTGATACTGGATCAGACGGATTTCGTCAAGAATCCGGTTCTGTTTATGAATGATTCGATTACGGTAAAAGCCAAGGTTCGTAATGCGGCTTCCCAATCCATCGACGTGGCCGGGGAATGGACCTCATCCAATCCGCTGGCGGTATCCGTCAACGGTGGCGTGATTACAGCAAGAGCAAAGGGAACCTCCACCATCAAGGTGAGTTACCTCGGAATCAGCAAAGAATTTACCGTTAAGGTGTATCCGACGGTGACCAAGTTTGAAACAGAGGACACGAAGCTGGATGTGCTGAAAGACGAATCCAAATCCTTCCCTAAAGTGACGGGAACGCTTCTGGACGACGAGGAAGAGGATTTCAGCAGCGCGGTGACCTGGACATCGAGCGATGAGAACGTGGTAACGACCGAAAACGGCAAAATCAAAGGTATCGATGCCGGCACAGCAACAATCACCGGTAAGATCGGTTCCAGAGAAGTAGCGACGCTGCCGGTTACGGTTAACGAAAAAGTGCTGGTGCTGCTGCCGGATGTAGAGGAGTATCAGCTGGTTATAGGCAGAAGCAACGCGCTGCCGAAAGTAAATGCCGTATTCGAGGATGGCGAAGAGAGCGATGTGACCTCTTCCATCGAATGGTCGCTGACTGGATCTGCGGCTGTCATTAAAGACGGTACGATCAAAGGCTTAACGAAAGGCTCGACAACGCTGAAAGGCACTTATTTGAACAAAGAAGTCAAGATTCCGGTCGTGGTTGAACAGGAAGTCGTTAAGTTTGTCGTAGACCCGGAGAATATTGACCTCAACATCAAGAAATCCAAATCGATTAAAGTTACAGGCTACTACAGCAACGGCAAAACGGTTTCGCTCTCATCCAAGATGAATTGGAGTTCTTCGGACACCGCGATTGTAACGGTATCCAGAACCTCCGTTAAAGCGGTTGCCGAGGGTAAAGCAACGATTACGGGTTCATACCAAGGCAAAGAAGTCACCGTTAAGGTAAACGTGGTTCCGAAGATGACGAAATTGATCGCCAGCGAGAAGAAATTGAACTTGAAGCCCGGTGACGTCAAAACCGTAACGGTTACGGCCGAATATGATACCGGCGCAAAAACGAGTGTTGGGGACACCGCCGTGTGGACAACCAGCAACTCCAGCGTGGCCAAAGTAACGAACGGACGCATTGAAGCGATCGCGAAGGGAACCGCCCGCATTAAGGGGCAGTACAATTCGAAGACCGTAACCATTACCGTCTCTGTTAAATAGTTAGAACAGCATGCTGCAACAGCCCGGCTCTAAAGATGAGCCGGGCTGTTGTCTGTTCATAAGAATCTTTCTGGGTAAAGCGGGATGAGGTCAAATTCCAGGCGGCTGCGTTCTCAGAAACCAGGCAAGCAGATGGCCGTTATAGATCTCCAGCGATTTCACCTGAAAATTCGTCGCTTCGGCGAGTACATACATTTCATCGATCGAATAATATTTCATCTCGGCATCAACAAAACCGTCTCCTATCCGGTAGTAAGGCATATCGAGGAGATCAGGATCATGACGAGAAGGTGCAAAATGCCGTTTCCACGGCGTTGAGATGAGCAGGCTTCCGCCAGGCATCAGTTTGTCATGGATTTTGCGGAGAACCGGTATCGGATTGTAATTCATATGCTCGAGCACTTCCGTAAAGAGAACGATATCGTACCGTTCGTTTCCCGGAATATCCTCGGCTTCCACATTGCACTGGCTCCACCCGATCCCGTAGTCCTGTTCCAGTTCCACGGACCAGTAATCCGTCATGTGATCCAAGCCGTGTGCTTGAGCTCCGGACAATACGCTGTACATTAGCAGCGTACCGTAAGCAGCGCCGATATCTAGCACCTTGGCGCCCCGGTTCACAAGCAACGAGTCCAGGATCGGAAGCAGCGGGTACCAGTAGCTGGCTTCTTCATCCTTGTAAACAGACAGATAGTGGCTCCCATTCCGCTTGGCATGATAGGAAGAGATGATCGTTTGGGCACGGGACAGTTTCTCGTCAGGCGATAGATCATCATCAAGAGGCTGCCTGCATTGCCGCTCGTCAGCCTCGGGTAACGGTCCAACCGTTCCAACGCTGACGAGCAGGTATCCGGGCACATTGCGCTTCTCGTATTCAGGGAGTCTATGGTACCACATCGTCAGCCAATGCTTGACGGTCTGGGAATCCCGGATGAAATCAAGAAAATCCAAACTGTCCAAAAAGCCGATGCTGCTCTCCTCGATCAATGTTATACCGCACCGCTCAAATTGATTTCTGAGCGTGGAGGCGGGATGCTCCATGCCATACATCCAGGTGCCCAACTGTTCGGCGGCTTCTTTTCCCGCACGATACGGCAAACATTCCGCAAAAGGGGTGAGGATCAGCATCGTTCCTCCCGGCTTGGTAACCCGTTTCATTTCCCTTAATATCGCGATCCGCTCTTCTCCCTCAAAATGCTCCAGCACCCCCGCATTCCAGGTTAGATCAAAGTGCTGGTCAGGAAGCCGCATCTCCCTAATATCGGAGAGAACAAAGGTGCCCGGAACCTTGGCGCTATAAAAGGCGCTCCGGCTGTTGTACAGCGCATTCTCGGAATAATCGACCAGCGTCACTTCCGCATGCTCAGCAGCCAGGCGCAGCGAAATCTTGCCCGTTCCGGAACCGGCCTCGAGTATGCGCTTCCCTTCGATGCCTCCTGTAACCTCCATGATCTTATCGTAGATGGTTTGGCTTAGTGAATCCCAGTGATAGGATACCTCCCGGGACCATAGCTGATCCCAAATCTTCTTCTGGCGTTCATCCGGCAGCATATCATTCGGTCACCCCTTTGTGTTCTGGCGTGTACTTGCGAAACAGCCGGTGGAACTCACCGGAGCCGTTGTGAATCTCAGCCAGTTCTCTCAATCCGTACGCCCCGTATTGATGAAACAGGCCAGCCTCGTTCATGGAAAATTCGGTGTATTTGTCCGGCATCGACATGCGTTGGGCCATGGTTGCATGGTATACCCAGGAGGCCAGGCAGCATTTCGGCCTCCATGCCGTGCGCGTTCCCATATAATACCGCATGCCCAGAAGCAGACTGTCATCCTCATACCCCTGCTTGCCGGATAAGAATCGAGTATCATAACCTCCAATATGGCGAAGGGCTTCCGCACGGTGAACGACCGGATGCACGAATCCATCCGCAATCCCTTTTCTTGACAGCCGCTGGAGCGTTTCGCTGAGCTCACCCGGTGTATTCGGAAGAACAATGAACTCACCCAAGGGCTGCATTTCTCCGGTTGAGGTAACGATGCCGGGCGATACCATAGGTTCGTCGTTACATTCCAGATAACGAAGAAGAGGCTCGTGCCAATCCGGAGGAAAGAGCATGTCGACATGAATTTCGGAGATGTACCCTGCTTCAGGGAAGTGCTCCCATATGAATTCAAAACAGGCTTGCCTGGCGGCAGCGATGCCGATATTCGCTCCGTTCCCGAGAATAACACCGGATAGGCCTAACGTTTGCAGCCATTCGTGCAGCTCTTCATTCGTAAGGCATCCTTGATTAAACAGAACCGTCCTATGCTCCCGGGAGCGCTGCAGACTGCTTAACGCCAGGCTGGCCATGTGTAAATCATTCGCGCGCGAGCTCTCCCGAATGAATAAGGGCAAGGTATGAATGATTTTCAATTCCATCGCTTCCTCTTATGGTTATTCGTTATTCCATCCATTCAACAAGCGTAGGCGATTCCTCCAGAATGGAGTCGTATTGTTCTTTCGAGCCGAATTCTGCTTCAGGATCGAGCTGACGATAACGCTTGAGCTTCTCCAGCCTATATTCCGGTTTGGCCCACCCGTAATGCTTAAGGCGAATGGCTGAAAGATGGTGGGGAAGATCGAATACATTCGCCGGGAACCTTCCACAGTGCTGGGCCGTCTCTTTCCAGCAATACTTCATTTCGGGACGGTAACGCAGAAGAAAAGGGCGATAGGTTCTATGCGAGCTCCAGCATTCATCGTCCCGGTAATGGGTTTCGTTCCAAAAATCATAGAGCCGGAAGCAATACAAATCGAACTCGTTTTGCTTCAGCATGGAAGGAAGCTCAGCCGTAAAGGAAGACTCAAACCATTCGTCCGCATCCAAATTCAGAATCCATTCGGGATGAAGGTTCAAGGTTTCGCGCCATTGTTGCTTTCGCAGCTCAACCTCGTTGTGAAACAGGGATGCCTCGTTGCTGATCAGACGCAGCGGAATTCCCTTCAAAACTTCCATACATACATCCAGCGTGTTATCCGTACTTGCATCATCGATAATAACGGCTTGGTCAATGTAGTCCCGATGCCGTTCAAGCGCTTGCCGCAGATAGCGTTGGCCTTCATTCTTCAGAACCATCGTCAGGGTGAGCGATGGGCGGGCCGTGCGGCGATTCGCATCAATGGGGGTGAGACAGCCCTCTTCTCGTTCCTCGAGGCAGCTTCGAGTAACCTCGGGGATGGATGTAGTCTTATCCGTTGCCTTCAGGAACAGTCCGGCATGGTGAAGATCGCTTTCACGGTAGATATGGTAAGCCGGGTAGTGCGTATCTACATACAAGGTGAACCCCAGCGCAGCCGCCCGGATGCTGAAATGCCGATCCTCTCCCCAGAAGGACAAATTGTAGATGGGTTTAAAGTTAACCCCGCGCACAAGAGCCCGGCGGCTGATTAAAGTGCAAGCTCCGAGTCCGCCGACTTCATACACGCCGGCCTCCGCTAACCGGCTCACGAATTGTTGATAGCGATGTTCCTTTTGGGCTTCGTCCAAAGTTTCGCCCGCCTGTTGTTCGTATTGGGTATATTCATCCTTGAGCCACACCTGGGGATGGGGGCGTGAGTCCGGCTGCCAACGGGTCCAGAAGATTTCCGAAATGATCTCTTTGTCGGTGGCGATGAGGTGAATCAGGGTCTGCGGTGCCAGCAGCAAATCCGAATCGACCAGAAACAGATAGTCAAACCGTAGGTCAAGCGCATATTGAATGATCTTGTTCTTATAATCGGCTACCTTCCAAATCAATCGATCGTTCCAATAATGGGTTGTCTCGTCGCGGATATATTCGTGATCATCAGGCGTATGGGCGCTGTGGATAACCACCCGGTTAACTTCTTTCATAAATCGGCTCAATCTGGCGCTGGATAATTCATCGTTGTTGTCATCGATAAAGAAGTAGCACAGCTCCAGGGAATTTTGTTCCAGCCGCAGCAATGAGGTAAGGAAATGGTCCAGAATCTCCGGTTTCTGCCGTACAGGACTGCCGATCAAAACGCGTCTGCGCCCCTGGGTCGTCATGAGCTCTGCCTCTCATCGTCACGCTGAAGCTCCTGCAGCTTGTTTCGAAAATATTCTTGGTTCGCCAGCATGGTCTCATCGCCCGGTCGGTAGGCAAGCGCCTTCTCATTATGCTGATTGGCAATCGCATAAGCTCCGATTCTGTCGTAACAAACGGCCAATTGCAGATGGGGAAGCCATGTGGAGAAGGAGGGGTTATGAAATCCCATGTAATCCGGAGGCAGCTTAAGCTCGGTAGCCAGCTTATACCAGTAGATGGCCGTATCATATTGGTTTTTCTCGAGAAAATGGTAACCGATGCGGCAGCAGAATTCGGACCGCGGCGGCGCATACTGCAGGGATCGGAGAGAGGATTCAAATGCGGCTTGCCCGTTTCCGAGCTCGTGATGGCAATCGGACAGCCTGCTGCAGGCCGAGAGAACATCCTCGATCCAGCCTTTTTCCGTATGTAAGAATCGTTCGTAATAATCGATCGCTTTCTCGAAAAGACGGTGATCCTTTAGTTCATTCGCATAATAGAACAGATCCCGCGGGGTGAACGATTCGCCGGCTGCCTCGCGCTGCACATAGATTCTGAGATTCCGGCCGGTGTCCTGATCATGATTCGAGCTGAGATGGGTAATGGCAACATCGCTATTCATAACATGACCGTAGACCTCCAAATATTCGTGGACGGGCCCGATCCATCGAAAGGCCCTGCTCCGTTTGACAAGACGATTGCGCCGTAGACGGAAGGTGACATTACCGAATTCGTCCGAGCTCAAATGATAGAGCATGGTCACGGAATCGATGTCGGGCGCAAGGTTTTCTTTAAGCGCTATTAGTTTCAGCCGGTCTTCTTCAAGCAGCACGTCGTCGGCATCGAGCCACAGGATATAGTCCTGGGTGGCCTTGCTAAAAGCAAAGTTTCGCGCAGCCGCAAAATCGTCGATCCATTCAAAATCATAAACGACCGCCTGAAAGGATCGGGCGATTTCTTTCGTGCGATCGGTGGAGCCTGTATCCACAACGACGATCTCATCCACGATGTCTGCAATCCGGGACAGGCAGCGGTTCAAATGATGTTCCTCATTTTTTACGATCATGCATAGGCTGATAGCGATCAATACATCACCCCCCGCGTATAGTCCATTCCAAAGAATATGCCAGATATATATTCAGGTCGGCGTACGAAATGAACCGTCGAGCGCCAAATTGAACCCGTGCGTATCAAAAAATGACGAATATCGCTTCTTTAAGCTCGTTTTTTAATGCGGCTGACAAAAAAACGGTCACATAGACCGTTTTTTGGCTTGCGCCTCGTCGAACAGCAGGGACTGGCTAAACGAAGTTTGGCGGGTGAAGGCTGCTAATTGTAAATTTGGTCTGGATTTAACCCATGTCCAATGGTAAAATCTTCTCAAATTTTGTTCTCCATTTAATTCATTATTGAAAGAAGGAACTAAAGGACATGAAATCCATAAACGTACTTCATTATGATGCATTCTCCATACAGCCTAATATGGGTAATCCTGCCGGCGTGGTCTTGAACGCAGACGAGCTGACAGAGAAGGAGATGCAGGCCATCGCCCATAGCGTAGGGTTCAATGAAACGACCTTCATAGTAAAATCGGAGCAAGCAGATGTCCGATTAAGATATTTTACGCCCGGACATGAGATGAATTTGTGCGGCCATGCCACCATGGCTTCGATGTATGCCTTGAAGACCAAGGGGCTGCTCCCTGACAAAGAAACCGTGTGGATTGAGACAAGAGTGGGCAATTTGCCGATCGAATTTCAGGATGCTCAAGGAAAGCTAACCATGAAGATGAAGCAGGATCATCCTCAATTCCTGCCCTTTGAGGGAGATGTTGACCGCCTGGCATCATCCATGGGCCTGCAGCGCGAGGATTTGGATTTCGCAATGCCGATCGTATATGGAAGCACGGGGATTTGGACATTGCTGGTACCGATTAAGGGGCTGGAGCCGTTTGGGCGGATGGTGCCTCATAATGCCATGTTCCCGGATATATTAACGGACAATCCGAAAGCCTCTCTGCACCCTTTTTGCCTGGAGACGATCGACGAGTCTTCGTTCATGCATGCGAGACATTTCTCTTCACCGTATTCAGGCACCGTCGAGGATCCGGTAACCGGAACCGCGTCAGGCGTAATGGGAGCTTACTATTTAACCTATTTGAATCCCGAGGCCCCCTCCGCACGATTTATCGTTGAACAAGGCAAGGAAATGGGGAAAGACGGTAGAGTCGATGTTCAAGTGAATCGCTTTGAAGAGACCATGGACGTCTATATTTCCGGTACGGCTGTATTCGTTAAAGAATTCGAGGTTAGCTATGATTCATAACGATCGGATGATATCCTCTAGATATTGTAAATAGAAACAGGGAGTGCGAGCTATGCAGGAACAAGAAGAAATCAAGATTTATCCCAAGGTGACCAAAATGCTGGTGGGTTCCCTGGCATTTGTGTTGGTAGGCAGCGGGTTAGTGTACGGAGGGTTAACCTCGAGCAACATCTTTATCGTATTAGTTGGAATCATTTGCGCGTTGTTTTTTGGCATGGGACTGGTGTTTTCCATCGTCAAGCTTGTTCAATCGGAGCCTGCACTCCTGATCCATCGGGAGGGAATCGTCGATAGATCCTCCTATGCGAGCGCCGGAGCCGTCGCGTGGAGCGAAATCAAGAACATTCACATCTATCAGATTAAGAATGAGAAGTTTATAGGGATCGATGTATATGATCCTGAACTTTTGATGTCCAGGCATCCCGCCTGGAAAAGGAAGCTCATGAGCATGAATAAAGGCATGACGGGTTCTGCTATCCATATATCCGCATCAAGTATCTCATGTAATCTGTATGAGTTGTTTCCTCTGTTATATCGAAGATGGAATGCGTCCAGGAACCTGAATACGGAGACGAAGGAGGGGCAAGGGTTATGAAGACATTCAAGCCGGAGATGACTTTGGATAAGGCGGTAAGCCATCTCCAGCAGATTGAAGGAGAGACGGTGCTGGATGTCACCCCCATCGAGATGGGAGAATTAAGCAAGGTATTCAGTTATCGTAAGGGCGATGCCGATTATGTCATTCATTTTAAAGATAATGGGGACAGCCTTCATAAAGTAAACAAAATCTACAGTATGTACGGTGATCAATCCTTGCCCATTCCTCGAATCCATAAGATCGGTAGCGTGGGGAATATCCATTACTCGATCTCGGATAAAGTACCCGGTACGCCGATAAGCGCTCTTGAGCCGGCACAAATTCGAGGGCTGGTTCCCGACATCGTCCAGCAATTCATGCGGATCCTTCATACCCCTATCGGAGAGTCCCATGAGGGCTTCGGGTGGATTACTCCGGAAGGCAAGGCTGCTCATCGTTCATGGCTGGACCACCTGACGTCTGTATTCGATGCGGAGCAAGAAGGTTTCTACCATGGATGGCAGAGCCTGTATGAGCACAGTTTTCTGGAAAAAGGATTTTTCGAAGAGATCTACCAAACGATGATCGAACTTGTTCGCTATTCGCCATCGGAGCGCTATCTTGTCCATGGTGATTTCCATTTGGGCAACATGCTTGGAGAGAACGAAAACGTAACCGGTATCGTGGATTGGGAGATGGCCATGTTCGGCGATTTCATGATGGACGTCTCCGTTATTCATATGTGGTATCCGATGCTGGGATTTCCCAAGCGGCTGCAGGAAGCGATGGAGCAGCAAGGCGAGAAGATTCCCTATTTTGAAGAAAGGCTGCTGTGCTATCAGCTATTTCGGGCGCTGGACGGGCTTCGTTTCTATGCGAAGAAGGATGATCAGGGCAGCTATCAGTTCATGAAGAATCATATCACCTCATTATTAAAAGGATAGATCCCTTCGGGGATCTTTTTTTGTTTATGAGCGAAATGTGTGCAACGAAAATGGTTAACTGACGAGTCCGGAATGGAAGGCCAGGAATACACTGGATTAGGTTGGAATGGAAAAGCCGGGGAGCGTCATGAATCAAGCGTTATCGAATGATGAATATGATGATGAATTTGGGGCGTTAAGATTCCGAATGGAGGTATGGGAATGGGGACGTCAAACTGGCAGAATTTATCGTATTGCGTGGATCTGATCCGCTATGTAGCTCCCAAGTCCGTTCTGGATATCGGGGTAGGTTTTGGCCGCTGGGGCATGATCTGCCGGGAGTATTTGGACGTATGGGAAGGACGCGTATTTCGCGCGTATTGGAACACGCGGATCGAAGGAATCGAGATTTACCCTGTCAATATCGATACCTACCACGAATGCTTCTATAATAAAATCCACGTAGCGGATGCTTACGATCATCTGCAAACGCAGGTCCAGCCGGGACAATTCGATTTAATCATTCTCGGTGACGTTCTGGAGCATTTTACAAAAGAGCGGGCGCTCGTCCTGCTGCAGACCTGCATTGAAAAATCCCGCTTTGTCCTGCTTAATATTCCGATTGGAACAGACTGGCCGCAGGGCGCTGAATACGGCAATGAGTTCGAGACCCATTTGAGCGAGTGGACAACAGAGGAACTGGATCGTTTTCCCGTAGCTGACAAGAGGCATTTTAAGGATTACATTAACCGTGATTTCTCCACGTATTTGTTTTCGATGCCAAGGAAGTAGGTTTCGTATGAATGGAACACCCTCTATGAGGAGGGTGTTTTCTTTTTATCTCTATTGAAAAAATGGTATATTGGAAGAAACGATGGTCAAATGGAGTATATGATGTGGATAAAACATAGAGAAATGAGCTGATTCTATTCTATGAAAAAGATCGTTTTAGCTGGTGGAACTGGTTTTATCGGAACTTATCTTGCGAAAAAATTCACGAATGAGCAGCAAGCACAGGTACTTATGATCTCCCGACGGCAGGGTCATATCGCATGGAACGATCGCGAAGCCATCGTCGCTGCCCTGGAGGGGGCGGATATGCTCATAAATTTAGCGGGCAAATCCGTTAATTGCCGTTACAATGAAAACAACAAGGAGCTTATTCTGAAATCGAGAACAGAGACAACGAACATACTCGGCAGCGCCGTCGAGGCCTGCCGTATTCCTCCGCGCACCTGGTTTAATTCCAGCACGGCCACGATTTATCGCCATGCCGAAGATAAACCGATGACGGAGGAGCAGGGCGAGATCGGCGAAGGCTTCTCCGTCGAGGTCGCCAAGGAATGGGAGCGCGCTTTTTTCTCTTTCCGATTGCCTCAGACGAGACAAATCGCCCTGCGCATTGCCATTGTGCTGGGACCTGGCGGTGGCGTCATGACGCCTTATGTTAACTTGGTAAAATTCGGGCTCGGCGGCGTCCAAGGTACGGGTAAGCAAAGGTTCAGCTGGATCCATGTGGAGGATCTGTATCGCATGATTCTGTTTTTGCAGGAGAAGGAAGAGCTGAGCGGGGTTTTTAATGGTGCATCTCCTTATCCGGTGACGAACAAGGAACTGATGGAGCAGCTTCGGCTTGCGTTGAATCGCAGAATGGGATTGCCGTCGCCTAAATGGCTGCTTGAGCTGGGGGCCAGGCTTATACGTACGGAAACGGAACTCGTGCTGAAGAGCCGCTGGGTGATTCCGGACCGACTCTGCAAGGCAGGTTTTCATTTTGCATACGATACGCTGAATGAAGCGCTGGCAGACATCTTGAAACGATAAGGGAATCTGAGCGCGCGGCATGGATTGACTTTGCAGAAAATGATTACATATGGCAACAGAACGGATAGAATGGGTTTAATAGATGAGAGAGAGGGAGTGTCCGATCATGAATCAGGAATTTACGATTGTGGAGGTCGACCGATTAGAAACCAACACGCATCATCAATTGACGGAATTATTGATTCGGGTTGTAGAAGATGGGGCATCGGTGGGATTCTTAGCTCCGCTGTCTTATGATGAAGCTTCCGCTTACTGGAAGGATGCGCTTGGCCCAGGGGTTACCCTGTGGGCAGCCATGCAGGATGGGAAGATGATCGGCACGGTTCAATTGCAGTGCGCAACGAAAGCGAATGGCAGACACCGGGCCGAGGTGGCGAAATTGATGGTAGATCCGGCTTCCCGCCGCGGAGGTATCGGCAGAACGCTGATGCTGCATCTGGAGCCGAAAGCCAAGGCAGAGGGCAGAACCTTATTGGTCTTAGATACCCGGGAGGGGGACCCTTCCAACAAGCTGTATCAGTCTTTGGGTTATATTCAAGCTGGAGTTATACCCGATTATGCCATATCCTCTAACGGCCAACTTGCCGGAACGGTATTGTATTACAAACGTATCTAAACCTTGAAGCGGAGGGATCGGATGGAGCGAGATGCGCGATTCTATCGCAGGTGGACGCAGATCCGGGGGAAGGGAAAAGGCAAATTCGTATTTTCCCAAGGACTGGCTCACGGCTTGTTTTTATATGCTGTATGGGCTGCCGCGACCTGGCTCCTGGATCAGGACAGATTTACCCCGGAACATTTTGTAACAAGATACTATTATTATTTTCCCATATATATGATTGTCGGTTTCATCATATCCAACGGGGCATGGAATGGGAATAACAAGCGTTATGATCGATTGACCAAAGTCGATGACAAAGAGCGCAGGAACTTGCCGTAGCGGCGAGTTCTTTTTTTTTGAAGATATGAGAAAATGGTATACTGTTTTTTAACAGGCAATAGAGAAAGGAATGTGGTTATGGGTTACCAGCTGACCGAACGGGTGATCAAACTGTTGTGTGGAAAAACCTCCTACGATCGCGGCGGGGTTTTATATAGAGATGGTTATGTATCGATGCTGAAGCAGGATCCGGACGCTCGAAAATACGAGGCTGAAGTGAAGGATCAGGAGTCGGGAATCGCCTATGCGGAGATTGACTCGAACGGGGACGTATACACGGAATGCAGCTGCATCGATTACGGATTTTCCCGAAAGCGGTGCAGGCATATTGCGGCCCTCCTCCTGAACATACGGGATATTGAACAAACGGTCGAGGCTCCGATGCGCCCCTTTCCATCGTTATTACATCCTTCCGCCAACGTGAACATGGAAGAAGGACAGTTAACGCCCCGGCACTCACCGGAATATGGCAGAAGCTCGAACGAGAGAGAACGGGATGCGCTGCTCAGCAGCCAGCTGCTCGGATTGTTCTCGTATTCCGGCGGTCGGAGGGCCGCGGCGACATCCCGCTTTGATACCCGAGAGGTTCTGGAGATGGAGTGCATTTTCAAGCTATATCCGTACGGGGACCGGAAATACCTGTTCGGCGTCGAACTGCGAGTCGGGAACAAACGCTTGTACATCGTACAGCGGATTCGGGAGTTCTTAGCGTGCGTAAAACGCGGCGCAGCCTGCGTGTTCACGAAGAATTTCACCTACGATCCAGAGGTGCACAGCTTTAAAAAAGAGGATGACGCGCTTCTGCAGGAGCTGATCCGTATTTCCGATCATGAGAGCATGTATCAACAGTCGGTGAACATCTACGCTCCGCTTGGCAAAAAGGGGAACGGCGACCGAATGCTGATCATTCCTCCTGCCTTTTGGCCTCAAGTACGGGAGGCGCTCGGTTCTTCGGTTCGTCCCCTCTTGTCGATGGATGGAATCATGACGGATAAGCTGGAGTTCGCTCAGGAACCGATCCCGCTGCAATTCGAGTTCGATGAGGCTGCGGATGATCACTATCTGATGAAGATCGATGGATTGGAGCGGATGACCGTGCTGGAGGGGTACGGGGTCGTCATTGCGGATGGCAGGCTGATACAGCTTGAGATGGATGCTTGCAAAAGGCTCGCCGAGATGAAGCTGCTGCTTGAACCTTCCAACACACCGCATATTCGGATACAGCCGGAGATGATGGAGTCCATCATGGAGCGGGTGGTACCGGGGCTGATGAAACTGGGCAGCGTGCATGTGGCGCAGACCGTGTCCGACCGCATCGTCAAAACGCCTTTAAAAGCGAAGCTGTTTCTGGACCGTGTCCGCGGCCGGCTATTGGCCGGACTCGAATTTCAATACGGCGACATCATCATCAATCCGCTGGAGGGACACCGCGCCAAACGCAGCAGCAGCTCGATTCTCGTTCGCGATGGAGAGACGGAGCAGCGGATTCTGGAGCTCATGGAGAACGCCTCTTTTGCCAGGACTGACGGCGGTTTCTTCATGAATGACGAGGATGCCGAATATGAATTTTTGTATCATACGATTCCGCGGCTGGAGAAGCTGCTGGTTGTTTATGCAACGACGGCGGTGAAGGAGCGGGTGCTCACTGAACCGATGGGAGCCAAGGTTCGGGTGGAGGTCGATGAACGGACGGATTGGCTTGAACTGAAGTTTGACATGGAGGGCATTCGCGAAGCCGAGATCCGGGAAATCGTCAAATCGCTCGAAGAAAAACGCAAATATCACCGGCTGCGAAACGGAGCGCTGCTTCCGCTGGAAAGCGCGGAGTTCCAGGCCATGGTTGCTTTAATGAACCGGGTGGGACCTTGGCTGTACGAAGATGAGGGGACGCGGTTTAAACTGCCGGCGGTCCAAGGAC
Source organism: Paenibacillus sp. Y412MC10 (assembly GCF_000024685.1). Classification (NCBI taxonomy): domain Bacteria; kingdom Bacillati; phylum Bacillota; class Bacilli; order Caryophanales; family Paenibacillaceae; genus Paenibacillus; species Paenibacillus sp. Y412MC10. The sequence goes on along the minus strand of NC_013406.1, from coordinate 4,935,268 downwards.
TTCAGCTGCTGGATTGGGAGGATTCGGGATCATCGGTCCAGCTTGGCCGTTCCCTGCGCCGAATGCTGCAGAATGTGAAGAATCCGGATCATTTGGACTTTGCCGTGCCGGCCAGCCTGGAAACGGTTCTCCGGGATTATCAGAAGTTCGGCTTCCAGTGGATGAAGACGATGGCCCATTACCGCTTCGGCGGCATCTTGGCCGATGATATGGGACTCGGCAAAACCATTCAGAGCATCGCTTTCATTCTGTCCCTGCTGCCTGAGATCCGGGAGCGTAAAGAACCCGCGCTCATTGTGGCTCCTGCCTCCCTGCTCTATAACTGGTTTAACGAGCTTAAGAAGTTTGCGCCGGAGATCAAGGCCGTCATTGCCGATGGCACGCTGTCCGAGCGCGCGAAGGTGATCCAGAATATAGGCAAAGCGGATGTTGTCATCACTTCTTACCCGCTGCTCCGCAGGGATATCCAGCGATATGCAAAGCTGCCTTTCTTAACCTTGATTCTGGATGAAGCCCAAGCCTTCAAAAATTACGCGACGCAAACGGCTCAAGTCGTAAAAACGCTCCATGCCCGTTATCGGTTTGCGTTGACAGGCACGCCGGTCGAGAATCGTCTGGAGGAATTATGGTCCATCTACGATGCCGTTTTCCCGGCTCTTTTCGGAGATCGCAAAGCATTTCATGAACTGCCTAAAGAAGCGGTTGTGAAACGGGTGCGTCCTTTCCTGCTCCGCAGGCTGAAATCGGACGTGCTTAAGGAGCTGCCGGAGAAAATCGAGACGATTCAGGCCTCAGGCCTGCTGATCGAACAGAAGAAGCTGTATACCGCCTATCTTGCGAAACTGCGGCAGGAGACGCTTAAGCATTTGGCACAGGACGGTTTCCAGAAGAACCGGATCCGTATCCTGGCGGGCATTACCCGCTTGCGACAGATCTGCTGTCACCCGGCTCTGTTCGTGGAAGGCTACGAGGGCGGTTCGGCCAAGCTTGAGCAGCTGCTGGAAACGATCGAGGAATGTCGTCTTGCAGGGAGGCGGATGCTGGTATTCTCCCAGTTTACAGGCATGCTGAACCTGATCGCCGGGGAGCTGGGATATCGGGGGATTCCGTTTTTTTACCTGGACGGACAGACGCCGGGATCGGAGCGGGTGGAGCTGTGCGAACGCTTCAACGAGGGGGAACGCGAGGTATTCCTGATATCGTTGAAGGCAGGCGGAACGGGGCTCAACCTGACCGGGGCCGATACGGTGATCCTGTATGACCTGTGGTGGAATCCGGCAGTCGAGCAGCAGGCGATGGACCGGGCGCACCGTATCGGTCAGAAGAAGGTTGTGCAGGTCATACGCTTCGTATCTCAAGATACGATCGAGGATAAAATGGTGGCTCTGCAGCAGAAGAAAAAGGATCTGATCGAGGAGCTGGTTCAGCCGGGGGAAGAGTCGCTTTCAAGCTGGTCCGAAGCGGAAATTCGGGAGCTGCTTGCCCTTCAGGGCTAATCGGCCGGATAAGATGATACGCATTCCAAAAGGATACAAGGAGCTGTTGTTTTGAAAAAAGCCATGTTTCTCATACTGGCCGCCGTTGTGGTCGTCATCAGCTACCTGCCGCTGTTCCTGGACGGCTATGCATACAATGAAGAGCAGGCGATACGGCGCGTTCACCCTGCGTATACCGGGGATAAGCTGTACGAGAAGTCAGAGGATCATCATAAGCTGATTGTCTGGCATGATGGCCATGTTAAGACCGTCAACGTCCTGGAGAGCAGATGGGGACTGCTGCATAAAATTACGAACGGGGTCGCGCTGGAACCCAAGTCCGCAGATGAACCTTTTGTACGAACTTGGTCTGCCAGTCATCGTGGTGACGGCATCTATGACACCCTGGTGGCAGTGGAGACGTCGGAACCCGAAAGCAAGAAAATCATCGTCACCAATGAGCCTTGGGACGATAAACCGATCGAAGATCTGGAACAGGTGAAGGCTTTATCCGGGATTTACATGGAAATCGACGTGGAGCAAGGCTACGCCATCCATTATGAACAGCTGCCAGCCGACCAGACCGGCGGCTTCATATTTCGGAGCATCGATGCCGAAGGGAATATCCTTTCCGTTCAACCGTAGTGGATGGGCGCGAAGCATTAACGCTGATATAATAGGATGTATGTGATGTATGCAGCATTTACTCCAGATATAGAATAGGACGGTTCTCGGATGATCTCTTTTTTATTAACGTTAAAACGTCTCCTCAGCGGTTTGTTTCGAGCGTTCAAGCAGCGGTATTTCATGGCGCTGTTTGTGCTGATCGTCATCATGCTGTTATCGGGCACGATGTTTTATACCAGGCAAGAAGGCTTGTCGGTGCTGGATGCCCTTTATTTCTGCGTGGTGACCTTGAGCACGGTAGGGCATCCGGAATTCGTGCCGCAGACGCCGCTCGGAAAAACCTTCACCATGGTTTACATCGTGGTCGGGACGGGCTTGTTCCTCGGAATGGTCGGACAGTTGGCGTATGCTTTAATCCGTACGAATCAAAGGGAAGAGAAGAAGACAACGAATTCATAATGGAAACGAAGAAACAGCCCTGGCGCCGGGGCTGTTTCTTTTTATGGACAAACGGATGCGGAAATGCTTGGTTAATCGATCCAGAGCACGTCTATTCAACCGTCACCGCAAAATAAAAGCTGGCTTCTCCTTGATCCAAAGGCCATGTGCAGTGAATTTCGTACAGGTACGAGCCGGCTTTCGTTGGCACGGTATATCCATCGTTACCTGAATCCGTCAGGTTGAGGATGGTGAAGCCATGTATTCCTTCGGGTGGCGTCGATTGAATGTCGGCACCGCCTTGGACCACAACCGGCGTCATATCCTCGAGCCTGGGACGGGCTGCGTCCGTCGTTGCGCAGTTATCTCCGTTGCACCACGAATAACCGCCGCGTTGCAGCTTGATCTCGGTGCCGTCAATGCTTACCTTGGGCAGCGGAGGTTCGGCGGCCTTCACCCACAGGGTCTGAACGGCATTGCGGGCATTTTCCTTCGAGATCGGCGTTACGTTCTCGGATCTGGATCCGATGTAGTACCCGGTACCGAACACCATGATTAGAAGAAAGATGTATAACACCGGCCGCATTTTTTTCATGTCCTGCTGCCCCCCCTTTATATCCTTTGTCTCATAACTTGCTAGAAAATATGTTATAATTTTGAAATCAAGCACTTCCATTATAAACCAATCAAGGATAACAGGCGTTATATATTATGAGATTCTTTGAAGAGGATGAAACCTATGACAATAAAATGGTTAGCGTGGGCCAAGGAGATGCAGGCCATCAGCCAGGCCGGACTGGAGTATACGAGGGACGTTTATGACAAGGAACGGTTTGAGCAGCTGAGGGAGCTCAGCATCCAGATCATGCAGGAGTATACCGAAGCAGGCGAAGAGAAGATCCGTACGCTGTTTGCGAGTGAAACCGGATACCAGACGCCGAAGGTGGATGTCCGCGGCGTTATTTTTCAAGACGGAAAGCTGCTGCTGGTGAAGGAAAAGGCCGACGGGGCCTGGGCGCTGCCGGGAGGATGGGCGGACATCGGCTTATCCCCTGCGGAGGTCGTGGTGAAGGAAGTGAAGGAAGAGGCCGGCTACGACGTGCGTGCAGGGAGGCTGCTGGCCGTATTGGACAAGAAATTTCATAACCATCCGCCTTCGGCCTTCCACGTGTACAAAATGTTCATTCAGTGCGACATTACGGGCGGAGCCGCAGGCGTGGGGACCGAAACGTCCGCGGTCGGTTTTTTCCCTCAGGACGAACTGCCGCCGTTGTCCGAAGAACGGAATACCAAGGAGCAGTTGAAGAGAATATTCGAATTCGAGAACGACCCGCATTTGCCGACTTGGCTTGATTAATACAGATAACAAAGGAGCGTAGACAATGTGATAGGCTTTAAACCTTATAAAGACTTACCGGATGAATCAGAAACCAGGCGTAAATTCCATGGACGGATCAATATTTTCTTTTTCAGCGCATTTTTAATCTTTTGCGTCATAATCGTTCGCCTTGCCATATTACAGTTCGTAGAGGGACCGGAGCTGGCAAGCCAGGAAACCGGGGGGGAGCAGAAGCATTTCCCGCTGCAGCCGATCCGGGGGTCCATCATCGATGCGTCCGGCACCAAGCTTGCATACTCTACGGCTTCAAATTCTCTATATATTACGCTCATGAAGGATTACAGCAAGAAGACGGACAAAGGGAAAGAAAACCGGCCGGAAGCGGAGGAGATGGCGAAGCGGCTTGTCCAGGCGTTTAACAAATATGGGGATCCGAACTTGGAACCGATCACCGTCAAAAAAGTGATGGACGACCTGGATTTGGAATATAACAAGCAGCATGGTTATGAGCCTAGACGCATCAAATCCGATCTGACGAAGGAAGAGATCGCTTATTTCATGGAGAACCGCGCCAAGTTTCCCGGCATCCAGATCGTGGAGGAGAATGTAAGGCATTATGATCCGGATACAGTAGCGGTTCAGACGATCGGGTACTTAAAGAAGTTCAGAGGCTCCAAAGACCTCAAGGTTTATGAGGCTATTGATCAGAGCAACAAGGATCAGAAGAATCCCGGCTTGATCTACACGGAAGAAGAGTGGATTGGCTATGACGGATTGGAACGGATGTTTCAGGAAGAACTGCGCGGCAAGAGCGGGTATCTTAGCATTCCGATCAATCCGCAGAATATGGTGGACGGCGTACCGAAGATGGTTGCTCCTGAAAAAGGCCATGATATTCACACCACGATTCATAAAGACATTCAGCTTGCCACTGAGCAGGCCATTATGGATCAGCTTCAATATCTTCATACTCATCCGGTATCGGGTAAGTTACATAAGGATGCCTTAACTGGATACGCGGTCGCCATGGAGGTGGATACCGGTCATGTGGTTGCGATGGCGAGCATGCCGGATTACGACTCGAATGTGCGGGTAAATGGTGGCAAAATTACGCAGGATGTCGTGGACGCGTCGGGAAACGGGACGATTACGATCTATGGATCAGGTCGCTCGGGTAATGGCTTTGAATCCATGATTTTTCTCGGTTCCGTCATTAAACCGCTGACGGTGCTGATCGGGCTTAATGAGGGGTTATTTGGCATTAATGACACTTATCCTGATCAAGGGTACGCCACCATAGGCCGCGAAGGAAGCGAAACGAGAATTTCCAACTCGAGCGGTCATCGAAACGGACCCATCAAACCGCAGTTAGCGATTCAGCAATCCTCGAATGCTTTTATGATTGATATGATTGGCAAAAGGCTAGTCAGCAAGTATGGCGGGGAGAAGGGCGTTACGGTCTGGGATGAATATATGGAGAAGTTTGGTCTTGGCGTCGTAACGGGGAGCGGCTTGCCCAACGAGCATAAAGGACTGAAAAATTATACCGATACAAAAGCAGCGGGAAGTAATCTGGCGGCGTTAGCCTACGCTTCCTTCGGTCAGCAGGGTAAATACACCCCTCTACAGCTTGCTCAATACACCGTCATGCTGGCGAATGAAGGCAAGCGGGTCAAGCCGCAGCTAGTCAGCAAAGTCACGGATCAGGATGGCAACGTGGTCAAGGAATTCGGGCGCGAGGTCCTGAACGAGGTCGAATTTCCTAAAACATACTGGCAGACCATTAAGCGGGGGATGAATACGCAGGGGCTGGCCGCATTCGATGATTTTAAATATGACTTTGCCCGCAAAACGGGAACCTCCGAGCAGGAGGCTAAGGTAAATGGAAGATGGCAAAAGATTGATAACGGCGTCTTCATCGCCTTTGCTCCGCGAGATAATCCGAAGCTGGCGGTGGCCGTCGTTGTGCCGGAAGGCGGCTTCGGCTCGCAAAGCGCCGCGCCGATTGCGAGGAAGATATTCGACGCTTACGACGAAGTCTACGGACTTGACGGAACGCCGCATCCGAAGAAAACGGAAGGGCAGAAGAAGGATAGCGGCGAGGACGAGACAGGAGACAATGAATAAACAGCGTAGACGCAGAATCTGAATCGTGAAGATCAGCGATGGGAGACGGGGAGACTAAACCAATGATATGGGATGAAAGTATATCGGGTGCAGTCGGTTCATGTTCATCATTATTAATCAATACCATTCGCTTGTGAGGTGCAAAATCATTATAGGCAGGCTGTAGAGGCGAACTTGATCCTCTCCATCCTGCCTTTTCTGTATCTTATTTAATCAATAAGGATTGCTCCTGATCTTCAGCACTTCCGCGAGAAAGGTCAAGGCCAGACCTTGGCCCCAGCCCTGGATTCGCTTATCGGGCACGCCTCTGTAACCTGCGGCGTCCTTCATGACGGCCGTACCCGCAGATACGCCGGTTACGGTACCATCCTCGGTGATTTTGGCCAAGATGCCGTCAATCGATTTCTGCGTGTATTTATTATAGATCCGTCCTTTGGTCAACAGGGCGGCGGCGATGCCGGCCGAGCCGGACGTTTCCAGCGGGGATTGCGGATCGGTCGTAATCGTATGCCACAGGCCGGATTCATGCTGCAGCCGGACCAGGGCGCTGAGCTGGTCGCGCAGCGAGCCTTCGATGATCATGAAGGACGGGTGCGTGACCGGTACAAGCTCCAGGGCACGAGCCATCGTGATGGCGGCCCAGGCATTGCCCCGGCACCAGAAGACGCCTGACATATGGTTGCCGGCGATGTTGTCCCAGCCGTGGTAATACAGATTCGTGACGGGATCCTGCAGGCAATCCTCATGGCCGTGATACTGCTTCAAGCCATCCTCGAAGTAATCCTCCCGGTCCAGCATCACGCCGATCCGAAGCAGGAAGTAGCCTGCCATGAACATCGTATCGACCCATGCCTGCTCCGGAAAGTTATACGTTTCGGAGTTCACCGTATGCTGAAAGATGCCGTTCCCGAAACGCAGTGCATCATGCGTGAGATACTCGGCCATTTCCTTCGCCGTTTCGATATACCGTTCATCCTCATAAACCTCATACAGCGTCAGGAGGGAGTGGCCGATGGAGACGCCGTTGACGGACAGCTTCGGCAGCCCCTCTTCCATATTTTCGTCGACCCAGGCTTTCAGCTGTTCCAGATATTCCTTTTTGCCGGTGGCCTTGTAGGCTTCGCATACCCCGTAAAAGGCGACCCCGCCCGGCCAATCCCAGCTGAAGTCCATGCGAAAGGTCCGGTCAACCACGCGGTCAATGACATTCTCAATTTGTTGATCATCAAATACAAGTGCTGGCATGATGAGAAACTCCCTTCATATTCAATTGAATCTATGTGTATGGATTACCCTTTCAATCCCGTCGTGCTGATCCCTTCCACGATGTATTTCTGGAAGATAAAGAAGACGATGACGACCGGCAGCAGCGATAAGGTAGCCATGGCAAACATGCCGCCCCAGTTATTAAGCGATTCCCCGTCTAGGAACAGCTTTAAGGCAAGTGACACCGGATATTTCTCCGGGTTGTTCAAGTAAATGAGCGGATTGATGAAATCGTCCCATCTCCAGTAGAAGGAGAAAATCGAACATGTAATGAGAGCGGGCACGATCAGCGGCACAACGACCCGGAAGAAAATCCCGTACTTGCTGCATCCATCAATCTTGGCGGCTTCGTCCAGTTCCTTCGGAATCGTGCGGATAAACTGCATGATCAGAAAGATGAAGAACGGAATGCCGAAGAATTGGGGAACGATTAACGGCTTGAAGGAAGACAGCCAGCCGAATTTGGCGAACATGACATATTGCGGGACAATCACGACGTCATGAGGCAGCATCATCGTAATCATCATGCAGGCGAACCAGAACTGCTGTCCGAAGAACTTGGTCCGAGCCAATCCGAAGGCGACAAGCGCCGAGGAGGCGACGGCCCCAATGGTGGAGATGATGACAATGATGAACGAGTTCTTGAAGAAGGTGCCGAAGGTGGTCCCGGCGAATCCCTTCCAGCCCGTAGCATAATTCGAGAACTCCAGCCGGCTCGGAATCAGGCTGTAAGCCGTCGTGAATATTTCATGATTGGGTTTAAGCGAGCTGGCGACCAGCCACAGAATCGGATAGGTCATGCCGAGGGCGAACAATCCGACCAGGGTATGGTAGAGAACACGTCTGGATTTGGTCATAACCGTCAATCTCCTTTCGACTCGTAATGAACCCAGCGGGTGGATGATCTGAAGATGAGCAAGGTCAGGACACCGACGATAATGAGCATGATCCAGGCAAGAGCCGACGCGTAACCCATTTCAAAATGCGAGAACGCCTTGCGGTATAAATAGAGCGAATAGAGCAGCGTTTGATCCAGCGGGCCGCCTTCGCCGCGCGAAATAATGTAGGCGGGGGTGAAGGTCAGGAACGCCGAGATCGTCTGGAGCGTCAGATTGAACAGAATAATCGGACTGAGCATAGGCAGCGTAATCTTGAAAAAGCGATGGACCGCATTGGCACCGTCCACGCTGGCGGCTTCGTAGTAATCCTTCGGTATATTTTTCAAGCCGGCCAGAAAAATGATCATCGAGGAGCCGAACTGCCAGATGGACAATGCGATGAGCGTCCAAAGCGCCGTGCTGGGATTCCCGATCCAAGAGGTCGTGGAATGGATTCCGAAGAGGGACAGGGCAGAGTTCACGAGCCCCTTGTCGCCGAAGATCTGCTGCCACATGATGGCCACGGCCACGCTTCCCCCGATGAGGGAAGGCAGGTAGAAGGCGGAGCGGTACAACCCCACGGCCTTGGTTGCGGTATTCAGAATCATGGCAACGAAGAGGGCGAATATGAGGCGCAGGGGAACGCTGGCGAATACATAGGTGAATGTGACCTGAAAGGACTTGCCGATCTTGTCGTCCTCCAGAAACAACCGCTCATAATTCCCGAGGCCCAGCCATCTCGGCGCTTCCATCAGATTGTAATTGGTGAACGAATAATACAGGGACGACAGGATTGGATATAAGGTAAAGATGAGAAAACCAAGAACGAACGGCGCTGAAAACACGTAACCGGTGATGTGCTCGTTCTCGCGGAGCCTCTTCATAGACTTCAACCCCTACGATTCAGATTTGGTTGCGCCCCGTGCAGGGGTCACTGATGTAAAAAGGCATCTCTTGCACGGGAAAGACGTGCGGGAGATGCCTTGTCTAGCCGTATCCTGGTTATTGCTGAGATCTGGCCAAGATGGCATTCGCTTCCTTGCGGAACTCGGCCGCGGCATCTTCGATCGAGATTTTCTTGAACAGGATGCGTTCGCTGAGATCTCGCAGCAGCTTCTCGATCTCTACCGCACCGATCGGGTTAGGAGGATCTCCTGGCGTGCTGTTGGCCTCAGCCCAAGTGACATAGTCGAAAATTTTGGCTTCGTTCTCGGAGAGGAGCGGCTTCAGCGCTTCCTTTACCTTGGCGGATACGGGAACGCCGCGTTCGCCCTTGATCAGCTTGTTGGCCTCGATGTCGTTGATGAAGAAGCTGATGAATTTGGCGGCTTCTTCCTTGTGCTTCGAGGTTTCGGTGACCGAGAAATACATCGAAGGTTTCAGGAAGAGACCGTCCTTCGTTCCGGGACCCGGCATCGGATTCAACTCCAACGAACGGTCGGTTACCAGATTGGCCACGGCAAGGAACTGGTTGGACCAGCCGGTGCCCGAGATGGAATTGCCAAGGACGATTTCATCCTCCTCCGCTACGCCTTTCTTCTGGGCTTCCTTGTCGAGAGACAGGATATATCCGTTGTCGTACCATTTCTGGTAGCGGGTGAAGTAATCGATAAAGGGCTGGTCGTCGCTGTACCCGATCGTTTTGCCGTCAGCGCTGTACATTTTCTGGCCGATGGTTCTTAAATAGTACGGGAAGAAGACGTCATGCCGGTAAGCAAAACCTCCGATCTGCAGGCCTTTTTCTTTGGCTTGGGCCCCCATTTTGTCCATGTCGTCCCAGGTCCATTCCTTGGACGGAATATCGATGCCGTTCTTCTTCATCGTCTCGACGTCAAACGTGGTTTGGAGTGCGTTCACGCCGAGGTTCATGGCAACCAGCTTGCCGTTGACCTCACCGCCTCTCAGCGCATTCTCGCTGACGTCGGCGACATCCAGCTCGCCGCTCTCGGTGAACGGCTTCAAATCCGCCAGCTGATTCCGGCCTGCATATTGATTCAGGTAGGAGATGTCCATTTGGATAATGTCCGGAAGTCCGCCGGCCACCGCTTGGGGAGCAAGCTTCTTCCAATAGTCATCGAATGGGGCATATTCCGGTTCAATGGTGACATGCGGATTCTGGGACTCATACATTTCGATGACCTTCAAGGTATAATCATGCCGGGACTGACCGCCCCACCACGCAATGCGGAGCTTGACCGGATCCTTGCTATCGCTTGCAGTCGCCGGCGGCGTTTCCGTTCCGGTTCCGCCGTTTGCCGGCGGTTCGGCAGCGCCTCCGCCCGAACAGCCGATCAAGCTTCCGATCAGGGAAAACATCAGGACCGCGCTTAACACTTTTTTCATTCCATTTCCTCCCCTTTGTTGATGGACCACAAATTATCGCTTCAAATGTTAGTGCTTACATTCCCAATTATCTAGTTTTCGAGGGGAAAGGGTAAGGAAAAAAACCGTGCAGTTTGTTTAAAAAGCAGAGATGTACGTACAAGTTATTCGCTCTTTTTCATATATTCGGAGGGCGTGCAGCCGATCTGTTTCTTGAACACTTGGCTGAAATATTGAGGATTGTCGCCAAAACCGAGCCGCTCCGCCATTTCAAAAATTTTGATATCGGGATCGCTGAGCATCATTTCGGTTGCGCGTTTCATCCGAAGCTTCATCACGTAATTGGAGAACTTCTCGCCGGTCTCCTTTTTGAACAGCTTGCCAAGATAGTCGGCGTTCATATACAGCATGTCGTTTGCCACCAGGTTGAGGGTAAGCTCCGAGTTGCCCAGCTGGTTCTCGATGATCTCCACCACCTTGCGCACGATGGCGTTGTATTGGACCTTGTTCCGTTCAAAGTTTCGCAGCGTGATTTCCCGAACCGTTTCTTCCAGTACGCCTTGAATCGCTTGGAGCGTGCTCATCTCGGCGATTTCCGGGATTCGCGCGTAACGTTCCTGCATCTGGTCCGGATCGGTCAGCCGGATGAGGGATACGTATTGCTGAATGATATAGGATTTGGTCATCTCGATGCTCAGCTGCGCACGCTTCAGTTCCTGAACGAACTCGGTCAGGGCAAGCTCCGCTTCGTTTCGATGGCCGGATCGGACGGGCATGCACAGCCGCTCCTCATCAAGGACGAAGCTTCCTTCCATACCGCCGACGTGCAGCGTATCCTCGGTTGTGATCATTCCGCTTTCGTCCAGGTAGAACCGGTAGTTCAGGCACTGCAGCGTATCCCGGTACAGCCTCCGCGCCTGGGTAACAGGTCCGGGATCGCTGATCGCGATCGTGACGTCCATTTTGTAATACTGTTTAAACGTGCAGCGGATATCTTGGAGCTGCTGATGAAGCCGCTGCTGATCGTTACGGTCCTCGATCAGCACCAGGACCTGCTGTCCGATCGTCGTACTCAGCAGCGTCGTGTCCAGCAGATCCTCGGCGATGTTCTTCACGGCGAATTGATGCTCGAATTCGACGGAGCCTTCCAGCTGGAACAGCAGAAGACGCACAGGCTGATCGAAATCGTATTCGAACAGGCTCCGGTACTCCTCCAGATCATGGCGCCCATAGGTCTTGTTGGTGACAAACTCCTTGAGCACCTGTTCTTTGACATGGGGCAGCACCTTCCGGAGCCGGTCCTTCATCTCCTGGACAAACGTTTCCTTGTTCCGGTACTGGGTCAGCTCGTCGATGACCTCTTTCAGCGCTCCACCGATCTTGTCCTCGTCGGTCGGCTTCAGCAGGTAATGCTTCACGCCGTATTGCATGGCGCGGTTAGCATACTCGAATTCGCCGAAGCCGGACAGCAGCACGAATTTGATATGAGGATGGGAGGCGTGGGTCTTGGCAACGAGCTCCAGACCGTCGAGTCCGGGCATGCGAATGTCGCACACGACGATATCCGGGCTCTCCCTGACGATTTTTTCATACGCTTGAATTCCGTTCTGGGCGGTACCCGCCAGCTCGGTTCGGTATGCCGACCAGTCCACCATCTGAGATATGCCGTCCAGAATAATCCGTTCATCGTCCACGAGCAGTACTTTGTACATTCGAATCCCTCCGTTATTTGGGTAAAGACAGAATCACGCGGGTTCCAAGACCCGGTCCGCTGTCGATGGATAAACCGTAATGGTCGCCAAAAGCCAGCTTGATCCGTTCTTCGATGTTTAACAGTCCGATTCCGTTGCCGCTGGTGGCCAAATCGCCGCTTCGCAGCCGCGTCAGGGTATCCGGCGCCATGCCGGGACCGTCATCCTCCACGATGACGCAGAATGCGGAAGGCGTCTCCGTGCAGGACAACGTAATTCGACAAGGGTCTACGGATGGCTCCAGCGCGTAATGAATCGCATTTTCGAGCAGGGGCTGAAGGGACAGCTTGGGTATTTTGCGGTGCAGATCCTGCTCTTGTACATCCAGCGTAAAATGTAAGCGGTCTTCGAACCGGAATTTCTGTATGATGACGTAGTTTCGGACGATCTCCAATTCTTCCCCCAATGTCAGAATGGGCTCCTTCAAACTGACGGAGTTTCGCAGAAGGAAGGCTAAAGCCTGCACCATGTCGGAGATTTGGGACTGCTTGTTCATTTTCGCCAGCCAGTTCACGGATTCCAGCGTGTTATACAGAAAGTGAGGATTGATTTGTGCTTGCAGCGCTTTAAACTCGGTCTCTTTGATCAACAGCCGGTTTGAATAGTTCTCGGTAATGAGGGCGTTGATTCGCTCAATCATGAGACGGAATGTGCGATGCAGCAGTCCCAGCTCGTTCATGGCGACGGGGGCTGCGTCCTGAGGCAGCACGTTGGCTTCCGCAAAGTTTCCTTTTTCCGCGAGTTTCATCCGGGTAATGAGACTTTCGATAGGACGTGTCAGCCCCCGGCTGAACCTGATGCCGAGCAGAATCGCAACCGCGAAAATAACGGTGAAAACGATGATGACAAGCTCTTTAATGAATATGATTTGCTTGAAGGTTTGGTTAAAGGGTGTGACATTCATATATGTCCAGCCCGTGTTGCCCGATCGGTTATGCGCAATGAAGTAGGTGTGGCCATCGATTTCCCGGGTAAGGTACCCGTTTCCGGATGACAGGGAGGATTGAATGACCGCCGGATCGAAGTGCGGCGTTGCGGGATAGATCACATCCGCACCCGAGGTCACGATCAGGTCGCCTTCCCCGCCGGCGGATTTCCGGACGATTTTGTCCATATTGATGCGAATGATGATGGTGCCCAAGTAGTTAAGATCGAATAATGTGCCGGAATAGGATCTTATTTCCCGGGAAAGTAGAAGGGCCGGATCACTTTCGTCCGGGTATATCCAGCGTTCTTCTCCATCCGCGTCCCCGGCAAGCTGAAGAATCCGTTCCTTCTTGGCAGGTTCAATCGGGACGACGCTGCCGACGTCCTGTTGATGGTCATATGAATCGATCAGGTGAATGGAGTAGAGCATGGGCTCGGAACCGACATAATTCAGGAGGCGGTCTACCAAATGCTGGCGGAGGATGAGCCTGTCATAATCGGATTCGCTCCCGGCGATGGAACGCAATATATTCTGGATCTGGGTATCCGTAATGATATTAAAGGATAACTGTTCGACCCGCTCGAGCTCTGACTCAATCGCGGAGGAAGACAGGTGAAGGACCTGGGATGATTTGAGGTACAGCTGCTCGTCGTAGATGGAGAAGGCATACTGCTGGACGATGACGGCGAACGCAAATGCCATGGCAACGATAAGGCTGATAAGAAGGGAAAGCTTATTTTTGATTTTCATATTTTTATAGATCGTCATCCATTTTTGCACGGCAACGTCTCCTTGCGCTGGTCCTAAAATGTTGTGTACACATTATGTACCGGGTTGTAAACGCTGTCAATACGTGCGAGGTTATTCCAACATCCGGGATAATCGGGGCGGCTCTTCTCTAATTAGTCGGTTATTTGAACATGGAGGACGGTTATTTGAATGTATGTTCGGCGGTTACCGTTCCATAATGGACTTAGATGAAATTCAACCGGGAGAGGTGAAGTTCGTTGCAAAACATGTATAAATTCGATTTCGGTACGGAAACGCCAGGCCATGAACATATCAAAATAACCGCCGAGACCTTATATAGTCCCGAGCTTGGCTACGGATTCCATTCCGTATCCAGCATATCTGCCGTGAATCGGGCAGGGGAAGAGGCATTAACGGGAGATTTTATCATCCCGCTGAACGCAGCGTTTCAGGTCGATGTCTCGGATGGCCTGTACACCTTGCATCTATTGATTGGCGATGCCTGGTTTGATACGGAAACCTCCATGCGGGGGACGGAAGGACAGATGCTGCTGGATGGGAAACTCATCCCGGCAGGCCACTTTGAACGTTACAGTATGACGGTGCCAGCGGTTCAAGGGAAAATTGTACTGTACTTTTCTGGACGGGCTCCCCGAATTAACGTACTGGAAGTGCTGCCTGCACCGCATGCAGCATGCCAGGTGTTTCTGGCTGGGGATTCGACGGTAACAAACCAGCCTGCGGACGGCTATCCTTATGCCGGGTGGGGGCAAATGCTGCCCGCATTCATGAAAGCGGATGCAGTTGTGAGCAATTATGCACGTTCCGGACGAAGCTCCAAGAGCTTTATTGCGGAGGGAATCCTGGAACGAATCCGGGAGAAGATGAAACCCCATGATTACATGCTGATTCAGTTTGGCCATAACGATCAGAAGCGTGATGAGGAGAGGTACACGGAGCCTTTTTCAACATACAAGGAGTTCTTAAAAGAATACGTGGATGTTTGCCGGGAGAAACAGGCGACACCGATCCTGGTTACCCCTGTTCACCGCCGTTACTTTGATGGCAAGGGAAGGCTGAAGGACACGCATGGTGATTATGTAACGGCCGTTCGGGAGCTGGCCGCGGAGGAGCAGGTGCCCTTGGTCGATTTGGCGGCGCTGAGTCTGGAGTATTTTAACCGGCTGGGTCCGGAAGGGACCAAATCCGTGTTTATGTGGGGGAGGCCGGGGGAATTTCTTCGGTTCCCGCAGGGGGTAATGGACAATACCCATTTTCAACAGCGCGGAGCGGCCCAATTGGCCGATATGGTGGTTGGCGGTTTGAAGGCGCTTGGACTCCAGCCGTTGTCCCTGTTTCTGCGGTAACATGCCGGGTCCCGAACCTGAAAAAGAGGAACTTTGGCACCCGCAGCGAATCTATTCAAAACACCCTAAATCATACGAGCGAGGAGCGAAACGCATGTCAAAAGGTGAAAAGCAATGGATTATTCCCGATGGGTATATCCCTCCTGAAAGCAGCGGAGAACTAACCAGTCATGAATCCGTCTGTGTGTTGAACTTAACCGAGCAGGACGTAGTGGTTACGATTCATGCTTACTTCGAGGATCGTGACCCATTGCTGGGAATGGAAACCATCGTGCCAGCAAGAAGAACCAAGCACATACGGACCAGCTCCCTTCGAACGGGTGACGGGCAGGGTATTCCTCCGGGTATTCCCTATGCCATGGAAGTTACAAGCAGTGCACCTGTGTTTGTTCAATACAGCCGACTCGATTCCACTCAGGCCGAGAATGCTTTAATGAGCGTGATGGCATACCCGGTAACCCAAATTTCAAAGTAGGTGGATGCATGGTACATACGGTGACGTATTCTAAAGAGCCTCCTGAGGACGTTCATGAACTGGAAGCTCTATATGATGCGCTGGAGTGGAACTCCATAAATTTATCCGCTGCCGAATTGAATACCATATGCAGGCAGAGCTGGTATGCCGTCTATGCGTACGACGGACAGCGATTGGCAGGCATGGGGCGCATCATTTCCGATGGGGTCATAACCGGCGTTATATGCGGATTAGGCGTACATCCGGAGTATCAGTCCAGAGGGATTGGCCGACAGATCCTTCATCGATTGGTTGAACATTGCGAGAAGTCCCGGGTCATCCCGCAGTTGATGTGCGAGGAAGGGCTGGAACCGTATTATGAGAAGCTGGGCTTTCAGCGATTCACCATTGGGATGAAGAAGAATATACGGCGATAGACGAAAAAGGACCGCAGGGCGGTCCTTTTTCGCATGTTGGTTATTGGTTATATGAGATTTAAAATTTGGCGTCTTTGATCATTTCGTAGACTGTTAGGGAATCCTCACGAACTTCCAATGCAATCACGGTATCGTCCTTTTGGAAAAAGTGTACATGTCCCATTTGTTTTTCTTCCAATTGGGTCCAACCTGCGGCTTGGATCTCTTGGAAGTAGCGCTTAGGCGTGGCCAAGCCCTGTTCGCCGCCGATGCCCTTCACCTCGTATTCAGCGCCGTTATCTATATTAGGATTCTCAGGTTCCGGAATGGTCTTCATTAGCGCTGCACTTTCCGGGATTGGAAAGTCGTCATCAACGGACGAAGGCTTGTATCCGTCGACGGGCTCCTCGTATCTGGGCGTACATCCGACCGCAAGCAGGAACAGTGGCAGCACAATAATGGCGGTTAAGTATTTTTTCATATGCATCGCTCCTTATATGTAAGGAACGCCGCAAAGCTGGAAAAAGTTGTGGATCTTTTTACAAAACTGACGATCGAATCCTCGAATCACTATGCCAATTGCGCGGATCATTGAAAAAATCTTACTAGACCCGTTGCTGCTGGATACGCAGGAGGGAAATAATGTTAAAATAGTTTTAGTCGAATATAGGCTGAGTTGCGATTTCCGTGCCGGTCCCGGTAAGGAAGGTACATAGAACCAAGAAACGAAGGTGATGGATATGTTTCAGAATGTCCCGCATTTGCTCATCGCGGACCTTCCCGGTTATTCACCGGATATTAGCCGCTTGCTGTCGATGATGAATTATGCCAGGTTCACGACGCTGCAGGAGGTCAAGGATTTAACCATGGAGCAGCTGGATTATGTTGCAGAAGTAGGGGGGAACTCGATCGGCGCATTGCTCCTGCATTTTGCCGCCGTGGAATATGCTTATCAGGTAAGTACCTTCGAAGAGCGCGAATTAAGCGAGGACGAGCTGCGGAAATGGGGTCCTGGCCTGAATCTGGGAGATGAAGGCAGAGCCGCGATTCGAGGCCGTGAACTCAATTATTATATCGAGCGGTTAAACGAAGTCCGAAACCGGACGTTCGAGCTGTTCCGGTCGGTTACGGATGAATGGCTCTACATCGAGCAGCCATTCTGGTATAACAAGCACGCAAATTATTATTTTATGTGGTTCCACGTCTTTGAGGACGAAATCAACCATCGTGGGCAAATCCGTCTTATTCGAAAGAAGCTGCCTCATGCAGTGAGTTAGGAGTACTTCATGCAACTGCTAATTGTCCGTCATGCGCAATCACACGACGGCACGATAGCGGCCTTTCGCCGATACTTGGGGGAGGATGTTACATGCCAGGATTTTTTGGGTGAAACGGGCTCCTATTCGGTGAAGATCTGACCAAAACTAGCGATTCTCTTTAACGATAGAGTAGTCGGGGGTACCATGATTTTTTATATGAGGTGATTGGATGATGAAGCCACTGTCCGTAGGAATTATCGGGACGGGATTTGGCAGAACGGTTCATGCTCCTATTTTTCAGATGCATCCCGGGTTTCATGTGAAATCCATTGCTAGTGTCCATCGACAACGCACGGAGGACCGCTCGTTGAATGGAATTCCAATTTACAGGAATTGGCGTGACATGCTGGATAGTGAGCAGTTGGATCTGGTATCGATCGTATCTGCACCTGGCCATCATTATGAAATGACGATGCTCGTCCTGCAGTCCGGCTACCATGTCCTGACGGAGAAACCTCTGGGCATGAATACGGAGCAAACGTTACAAATGCTAAGAGAGTCAGAACGGCTGGATCGACAAGCTTTCGTTAATTTTCAATGGAGATGGGCCCCGATTAGGCAACGAATCAAACATATATTGATGGGCAAAGAGCTGGGAGATATTCAGCATATCAAATATCACGGGAGTTTCTCTGGATACTCCGTTCTGACGGAGTCATATCGGGGGTGGGAAGCACGAAGTGAGAATGGCGGAGGATTCCTGTTCGCGGTGGGTTCCCATATGGTTGATTCACTGATATGGTGGATGGGCGAAGAGATAACGGAAGTGTACGGCGATTTGAAAACTCAGATCCCCTCTTATCATGGGGATGCCGGGATTGAGATTAGGGATGCCGATGATGCGTTTACCTTCACGGGCAGATTTAAAGGTGGAACTTCGCTTGTGGTGGATGTGTTTTTTCCAGGAATCCACGGCATGGGTTGGACGTTGGAGATTTACGGGACCAAGGGAACGCTGATCATGCGAAATGACCAAAACCTCGAATGTAGCTTTGGCGGTGCATTTGAATCGATCGATATCGACCCGTTTCATCCCCCGGCAAATCTGGAGGCTCCGGCATTGCACTATTATAACGGCTTTTATCAGATGATAGATGGCATATACCACAGTTTAACTGGAAACACCCCAATAATAGATTTACCGACTTTTGCTGATGGGCATAAGGCCCAGGCCGTTCTTGACGCGGTGCGGCTTTCGTCCGAGACGCACAGTCGAATCAACATTGACTATGGATCACTGCCATGATTCGGTATAGTCTGCAGTAAAACTCGAAGGAGGCGGAAGCACATGACTCAGCGTCGTTTACAGATAGGCATGTGGGATCAGTTTACGGAAGAGCGATGGGAACGGCTTGCGGACAAACATATCAGCGGGATGGAAATATGCAGCTTTCCGAATCGGGAGGCGTTGGTTGAGGTCAGCGATTTTTGCCGTAACCGGCGGATCGCGTTCGGTGTTCATGCCCCGATTCTTCGTGAAGCGGGATATCGGTTGCCACAAGTCAATGCACCTGAACCCGAGGTCTTTCGGAAAGCGCTCGAACAAATCTCGGCCGAGGTTCGGTTAGCCTCCAGTATAGGGGCAGATTATATGCTGTTTCACTATCCGTTTTATCCGATCTTTCAGGAGCCTTTCACCCCGTACCCGCGACTTCCTAGCCCCGAGGAGCGTTACAGTTACAACCAATTGGGCAAAGAAAGATTCCGGGAAATGTCGAAGCGGTTATTTGAGTTTCTCTGTGAACTCCAGCTTCGCTATGGGCAGCGCATTGTGCTAGAGCATGATTTCTTTGGAGATTACGGGGATGTGCTGATCGATAGCTTTTACGCTTATCCCGACATC
Organism: Paenibacillus sp. Y412MC10; assembly: GCF_000024685.1. NCBI lineage: Bacteria > Bacillati > Bacillota > Bacilli > Caryophanales > Paenibacillaceae > Paenibacillus > Paenibacillus sp. Y412MC10. Next base: position 4,915,968 of record NC_013406.1, on the reverse strand, counting down.
GGGTTTGTGCTGGATACGGCCAGGCTTGATATAGCTCGCAGGGCCTTTCAAGGTTTTGATCCATACCCGTTTCTCGATCGGATGGCGTCCCGGATTTATTTGGTCCATTACAGTAACGTATGGTACGAAAAGGACAAGTTCACGCATCATCTGCCGGTGCTGCCGGAGCATGATCATGATTCGAACTATGGAGAAGCCTACGCCTATTTGCAATACGTTGCCGCCCGTAATTCACGGTTCCATGTGACGTTTGAACATAACGCAAGCCTGATCACTCGGCAGCAATTGCAGCAGATCTATGACCAGACGGCATTCATGCTTCAAGAGCAGGGAGGGCACGTACTAATTCGGCCGTAAACGCGATAGACATATAGGGAGAAACAGACTGCAGATTCAATCGGTGACATGATATGGCACGACTTAGCTTGCACCTCAGTGGGGAGGAACCCTCTATGATACAGAGCTTGATCGTTGTGTTTGTCCTGACGATGATTATTCATACGGCGGAGACGTTGTCATACTCTGCGAGATATGCCGGAGTGAAATTGAACAAAATTGCGGTGGCGTTATCCTTGACCGGAATCATTGTGCTGGTTTCCAGAACGTCCAATCTGGTTCAAGCTCCGCTGACGGGGAAATTCGTGGATTATGCAAAAGTGGATCCTTCGTTTGACGTGCTCTCCTATTTCAGGGCGATATTGCTGGCCGCATCCATCGGAACGATTGTCGCGATCGCATTGTTTCCTACCTTCGTCAATCTGTTCAGCCGAATTATCAGTAAGCTGGAGGTCGCCGGATCCATACCGAAGCTTGTATCGAGCGTGACCATCGGTCAGCTCAAGAATACGCGACATTACATCAGGAAGCCGAATCTGAAGTGGAGCCAGTTTCGTTACTTAGGCGTACCTAAACGGTTTATTTTGCTGAATATCGTGGTCACGGCTTTTTACACGGTGGGTGTCCTGGCATCCCTGTATGCCGCACATCTCGTTCCCCAGTACAGCACCATGGCCTCCCAAGCGTCCGGACTGATCAACGGGATTGCAACGATTATCTTAACGATATTTATCGATCCCCAGCTTGGTTTGATTACGGACAAAGCCACCCGTAATGAGGAAGCGAGGGAACAGCTGGGCAAGGTGTATACGATGCTGATGGTTTCGCGGTTTTTCGGAACGATGCTGGCCCAGCTCGTGATTATTCCGGCGGCTTACGTCATCAGTGAGATTGTGAAATGGATATAAAGACGGCGGTATTGGTTAGAAAACAAGAACGAGAGAGGAGGGGGGATCATGATGACGCGTAGACGTCTGGCGATGGAATCCGTGCTGTTTCCCGCAGCGATATATATAGGCTATTTTGCATTTATGATGCTGCAAGGGATGGTGCTAACACAGAGACATGCGCAGGATCTGGATCTGACCAGGCAATATGAACGGGTGGAAATCCTGCAGACCCAGGTTACGTTTGGAATGGTGGAACGGAGCAGCGGGTGGCAAACAGCAGCAGCGATCGGAGGCTTCGTTCTATTGGGCGGCTTATATGGTTACATAAGATGGCAATGGAACAAACGGAGATCGCAGTCATAAATTTGAAGTCGTAGAGCACAAACCCTGTCATGGATTTTCGTCCACGGCGGGGTTATTTATGTAGGTGGAATTTCCGTCGTTCGCGTGGAGTTTAGAATCAAGAATAATCGCCCCGAATCCTTCCGTGGATTGCTAACTCGAGGGGCTTAATCCCTTATTAAGCCGGATGATTGGGTGACCCAATTATCCGGTTTTTGCTGCCTTATAGGTCAAAACTACCGTGATTTTATCGATGAAAGCGCTATTTTTATGCTTGACAGCCTATTCAGATGCGTTTATGCTAAACGTGCGGTTAATTGGATCACCCAATTATCGTTTGCGCAAGTAGGGATAGAGAGGGTAGTCATATGACCATTAAGAAGATTAAATATCATCGGGTGTACGAGGATGTTATCGAACAGATCAAGAATCTGATTCTGGAAGGGAATCTGGCTCCGGGTGATGTCCTGCCGACAGAACGGGAGTTGGCCCAGTCCTTCGGCATTAGCCGCGGAACATTGCGGGAAGCCTTTCGTATTCTGGAGCGTGAGGGCTTGATTGAAGCCAGACCGGGCGGCGGACGTTTCCTGAGCAAAGCACTGGATGTAGCCGAGGATCGAAGCCGCATTCTGGACAATATTGAACGCGCTACCATTATAGAATTGTTGGAGGCGCGGGAATTGTTCGAGACGGGAATCGTGGAGCTGGCGGCAAAGCGCGCAACCGATGAGGATATTGCCGAGATTGAAGCCGCCTTCGCGACATGGGGGGAGATCGATCAGAACGCGGAGGATCGCTCGAAGCCGGATCAGGCGTTTCACCTGTCGATCGCCAAAGCCACGCATAACGTGGTCCTTGTCAATATGATTGAACTGCATATGGATTTACTTCAGCGGACGCTGAGCAAAACAGCCCAGATTCCGGGGCGCAAGAGCGAGGTCTACGAAGAGCATTTACTTATTATGCAAGCCATTAAGGAACGGGATCCGGTAAAAGCGAAGCTGGCTTTGCTGAACCATCTTAGCCGGGTTAAAGAAAACATACAGAAAAACCACATTCATGTTTAAGAGGGGGAAAATGCACCCCCTTTTAGCACAAATTGGATAATCCAATTATCCAATGGTCATGGGTGAATATGTGGGTAGAGAGGGACTGCAGATGAATACAGACATTCGAATTCTATCACCCTGCGGCATGCTGGGATATGGCTTTCCTGAACAATCCTTTATGAACGGACTGGAGTTTGATCTGCACGGCATCGTCGTGGATGCAGGATCTACGGATGGCGGACCGCATAAGCTGGGCGCCGGCGTATCGATCGTCAGCAAGCGTGCGGTTAAGAAAGACCTGGACATCATGATCACCCAGGGTTTGCCTCGGAACATTCCGATTATCATCGGATCGGCCGGCGGCTCGGGAGCAAGGACCCATGTGAACTGGACGCTGGATATCATTGATGAGATTTTGGATGAGCGGGGTCTTCAGGCCAAGGTGTCCGTTATCTGGGCGGATTTTACGCAGGAGGAAATCCATCTGGCAAGCGAAGAAGGGAGAATCAAGGGACTGAGCCCGAACATTCCGCCACTGACCCGCGAGCGGATTGATTCCACGAACAGCATCGTTGCCCAGATGGGACACGAGCCTATTGTGGAAGCGCTTAAACAAGGGGGAGACATCATCGTATGCGGCCGGGCTTATGATCCGTCCCCATTCGCGGCGATCGGGATCTATCATGGCAAGGACCCGGGGCTATCCTATCATCTGGGAAAAATATTGGAATGCGGCGCACTGTGCGCCGAACCTGGCACAACCAAGGACAGCATTCTTGGCACGATCAGCGATGATTCGTTTACCGTTCAATCGCTTAACCCGAACCGGACGTGCAGCCCGACCAGCGTTGCCGCCCATACCTTCTATGAGAAGGAACATCCGTATATCCTGCATGGTCCCGGATTCACGCTTGATTTGGAGAATTGCCGATTCGAGGAAGTGGAAAAAGGCGTCGTTCGCGTGACGGGCAGCAGGTACCTTCCGGCGGAGAAATATTTCATCAAGCTGGAAGGCGCAAGACGCGTCGCGTATCGGACCTTTGTGGTCGCAGGGATCCGGGACCCGATCCTGATCGGGAAGCTGGAAGAGGTTGAAGAATATGTGCGCAACCAGGCGCGGGAATATTACCGGGAAATTCCGGAATCGGATTATCGGATTCAATTCTACAACTACGGCAAGAACGGCGTTCTCGGAAGCAAGGAGCCCGAGTCGTTCGACGGGCACGAGATCGGCGTCATGTTCGAAGTGGTGGCCAAGACGCAGGAGTTGGCAAACAGCATATGCGCGACGGTGCGTTCCACCTTCCTGCACTACGGCTACGAAGGCCGGAAATCAACGGCAGGCAATCTCGCGTTTCCATTCGCGCCAAGCGACATCGAGTTCGGTCCTGTGTATGAATTCTCCGTCTACCATCTGATGGAAATGAAAAATAATGCTTTTCGTATAGAGCATCGATAAGGAGGATCAAACCATGACTCAACTCGGCGATTTGGCGAAGGTGCTGCGAAGCAAAAACTCGGGCCCCTTCGAAATTACATTAGACGTGTTGTTTGATTCCAAGGAGCAATATGACAGAGTGAAACAGTCCGGCATCATATCGAAACGGACCATATGCGAGCTGTATCAGATACGGGAGGAGCAGATTCATCATCTGGTGTTTTTCGACCAGGCGCTGGGTTTCAAGATCACGATGTCGCGGGACATATCGTCGGGCAGCGTCGGCGACCGCGACGTGTACGGTGCCCAGCAGCATGCTCCCCTCATGAAGTTATCCGTCGAACATGGGGAGGAGGGGTAATCCATGAAGGTGTTAAGACGCTTAAGGCAGGATTGGGTATTATACGCAATGCTGTCGCTGCCTCTGCTCTACTTTTTTGTTTTTCACATCATTCCGCTGTACGGCATGAAACTCGCCTTTCAGGATTACCGGATTCTTGGGGATCATGTTTGGGTCGGGTGGAAGCACTTCAAGACGTTGTTTAGCTCCCCCGCCTTCACAAGCGTGCTGCAGAATACCATTATCATCAGTTTGATGAAAATCGTATTCGTGTTCCCGATTCCGATCATGCTGTCGCTTCTGATTAATGAAGTTCGGAGCTCGAAATACCGCAAATATGTGCAATCCGTGGTTTATCTGCCGCATTTCCTGTCTTGGGTCGTGATTGCCGGGATCTGGATCAGTCTCTTGAACCCAGCCGAAGGCGGAGTCAATTTGATTGCGAATTTCTTTCAACTGCCATCGGTGGATTACATGACCAGCAAGGAGCATATCCGTTGGGTGCTCGTATTCTCCGAAATCTGGCGAAGCGCGGGTTGGGATTCCATCATTTATTTGGCAGCCATCATGAAGATCAGCCCAGGATTGTATGAAGCAGCCAAGATCGACGGGGCGACCCGGCTGCAGCAGATGAGGTACATCACGCTTCCTCATTTATACAGCACAGTTGTAACCGTCTTCATTCTGAATCTGGGCTTCTTCATGAATGCTGGTTTCGATCAGGTGTTTAACTTTATGAACGATTCCATCATCAGCGTGGTCGATATTCTGGATACGTATGTGTACCGGATCGGTATCGGAAACGGACAGTTTGCTTATGCAACCGCGGCGAGCCTGTTCAAGGGCGTGATCGGCATCATTCTCATCCTGGGCACGCATTTCATATCGAAGCGCTTCTCGGGCAAGGGCGTCTGGTAAAGGAGGGATTTACGATGAGACGGCTTGAAATTTCCAAAATCGTCATTTATCTGATGTTGTTTGTATTTACGCTCATGGTCTTGGTTCCTCTCCTGAATCTGCTGGCGCTGTCTCTGACCGACCCCGGCAAAGCCCATCTGATGGGCGGTCTGGACATCATTCCGAAGGGATTCTCAACGATCAATTACCAGCTGTTGTTGTCCAATCCCTTGATCACGGGCAGTATTCTGAATTCGGTATGGATTACCGTGGCAGGCACATTCCTGAATCTGCTGCTGACCTCCATGGCAGCGTACGTGCTGGCGAGAACCGAGTTTATCGGCAAAAAGGTCGTGTTGTTTTTCCTGATCGTCATTATGGTATTCGAGCCGGGCATGATTCCCGAATACCTGCTCGTGAAGGATCTCGGACTGATGAATACGTTAACCTCGCTGATCCTGTACAAAGCGATCAACGTGTACTATCTCTTTATTCTGATGCGGTTCATTCAGGACATTCCGGAGGAGATTCTGGAGGCATCTCGAATCGACGGCGCAGGCCATTTCCGCTTGTACAGCCGCATCATCCTGCCGCTCTCCAAACCGGGGCTGGCGACCTTGGGCTTGTTCTACGGGGTGTATCACTGGAATGAATATTTCCGGGCGACGCTCTATATTTCGGACCCGACCAAATGGCCGCTGCAGGTCGTGCTCAGACAGTTTGTTGTCCGTAAGGACAATACGTCACTGATCGGGAACCAGAACATGTTCGACAGCTCGATCAATTTTGATTTCGCTTCCCTGCAGGCAGGTACGATCATGATTGCGATTGTGCCGCTGTTATTCCTATATCCGTTCATTTTGAAATATTACGCCAAAGGCGAACTGGAGGGCGGAGTCAAGGATTAAGCTAAGGAAGGCAGCTTAACTTAAGGCATGAATGTTCAAATTCAAAAAAGGGGAGAAAGATGAACATGAAAAAATTAAGCCTGTTATTAATCGTTGCCATGCTGGTTATGGTCATGTCGGCATGTACATCGAATTCGAAGACGCCGGGAGCGGGCCAGACCGAGCCCGGGACCGCGCAGCCTGATGGAAGCGGTGATCCGGTTACACTGAAGATCGTGTACAAGGATGAAGGAACGGCGAATCCCGTTTCCGTTAAATTCTTCGAGACCTTGGAGAAATCCCTGGCCGAAGACGAAGGCTTGAACGTGAAATTCGAGCTTGTGGATCTGGCACAGGGCAGTTATGCCGAGAACCTGAATCTGCTGCTGTTGGGCGGAACCATTCCGGATATCATCTACTTCCAAGGCGGCGACCAGCAAATTGCCGAACAAGGCCTGCTGGAGGATCTGACGCCTTACATTGAAAAATCCACTTACATTAAAGATATCATCGAGCCGCATAACCAAACGCGGATGGCAAGCTATCCGTATCTGCTGTGGATCAAACCGCTCGCACCGAAGACCCCGGTCATCCGGGCCGACTGGTTTAATGCCATGGATAGCTCCAAGGCCCTAATGGAGAATCCGACCGTCGACAATTATTACGCCTTCTTTAAGGAATTGGTGGAGAAGAAGCCGGGTGAAGGCAAGCCGAGTTACGCGCTGACGGCAGCAGGCGATATTGCCGAGATCAATTTCATTTTCAATACGGCTTTCGGTTTGGATACGACCTGGCTTAAGAAGGAAGACGGCACTTATGAGTACTCCAAGGTTTCCCAGAATGAAAAAGAAAAGCTGACGTTCTACAACAAGCTCTATAAGGAAGGACTGCTGGACCCGCAATTCATTACGAAGCAGTGGGATACGAAGGAAGATGCCTTCTATAAAGGGGAAGCTGCCGTTATTACGGGCACGGCCGGCAAAATCATCGATCTGTATGACGGAAGAATGCAGGAACTCGGCGGAGAAGACGCTAACCTAATCGTGCTTCCGCCTGCCAAGGGTGAAGCTCAAGGCTTCGGGGCAACCGACGTAACGAAGGAATCCAGAGGACTTGCGATCTCTTCCCAGTCACCGCATAAAGACGTGGCGTTCAAGGTCTTTGATTACCTTGCAAGTCCGAAGGGGCAAATGCTGGACCGTCTCGGTTTCGAAGACGAGCATTATAAAGTCGTTGACGGCGAGATCGAGCTGAACGAGAAATATTACAGCGAATGGTATGCGCGTTTCTGGGAGCCGACCGAGATCAAATCCGAAACGCCTTTGAAAACGCCGCTACTGGGTGAGCCTGGATCCGAATCGTTGAAAATGGCTACCGAGTTCTACACCGAGGACAACAACTTTATCATTCCTGAGCAATTCATTGCGAACTGGGATGCGATGAACAATCTGTACAAGGAATATTCGACAGACTTTATTACAGGCAAGAAGGACTTGTCCCAATTCGACCAATTCGTTGAAGCCTGGAATGCTGCAGGCGGAGCAGAGATAACGAAATACGCCAACGAAAACATCAAGTAAGGAGCCTATAACTATGACTTCGTTTCGTGACCGGGTGAGGGGCGTGGTGATATCCACCGCGCTCGGAGACGCAATGGGAGCTCCAATCGAGAAATTGACGTACGGGGAGATCAAGTCCAAGTATGGACGCGTGGAATCCCTCATGACAAGATGGCATAAGATGGATCTGCCCCCCGACGTCCGGCTTGGCCGGGTAAGGGGCGATGGGATTGTCACTGACGATACGCTGATGACCATTGCGCTCATGAACGTGTATCTTACCGAGGGCAGGCATCTGGATGCCTATGATATGGGCAACGAGTTCGTGAAGGAGATTGCGTTCCGCAAGACGTTTGTCCCTGAGTTGAATGAGGAAACGTTGATTATCGACCGATTGTTCTATCCGGAAAAATATATCTTCATGCGTCATGTGCTGGCCAATTGCGATCCGAGAGAAGGCGGCATCGGGAATATGGTGAACTGCGGGGCGGCGATGTACATCGCCCCGATCGGGATCGTCAATGCGGGCAACCCCAAAGCGGCTTATGATGAAGCCATCCTGTTTGCGATGGGGCATCAAAGCAGCTACGGTCTGGAGGCCGCGGGCGTTTTGGCTGCTTGCGTAGCGAAGGCGTTTGAACCCGGGGTAAGCGTGGACGACATTGTCCACACCGCGATTAGCTTGGCGAAAGACGGCACGAAAGCGGCCATTGTGGAAATGACGCAAGCTGCGCGGGAACTGCGGCATCAGCGGGATGACATGGACAAAGTGATCGAGGTGTTTCAGGCGATCATGCTCAAATATTCGCCGATGGGCGATGACGTGAGCCGCCATATCGACAAGGTTGGCATCCCGAGCAACCATTATACGCCAAGCCGCCTATGGTCGATTGAAGAGCTGCCGATGGCACTGGCGTTCATCGTTCTCAATGACGGAGAGTACTACCGTTCGATCCTGGACGGGGTAAACTCGGGGCGCGATACGGACTCGATCGGCGTCATGGCCGGGGTGATCCTGGGCGCCATGTATGGCAGCGAGGTCATCCGCAAGGAAGATATCGAACAGCTGAATAAGGTGAATCGTTTGGATCTGTGTGCCATCGCCGACCGGTTCAGCGGCATTGCCGCGAAAATCATCGAGGAGGATCTCCGCATCAATGAATCTCGGAAGAATATTGTAAGCCCATAGTTTTTTGCAAGCCATTGGAACTCAGCGGATGTAGAGGAATGGTTGTTACAGGAGGGAGAGCAAATGATACCTAAACATTATGTAGAGACGGTATATGCGGGATTCATCGGCATGAACATTGGCATAAGGCTCGGTGCTCCCATCGAACCGGTAGCTTGGACGTATGAACGCATTCGGGACGTATACGGCGACATCCGGGATTACGTGAAGCCGTACAAAACCTTTGCCGCGGACGATGACGCAAACGGTCCGGTTTTCTTTATACGCGCGTTGTATGACGATGCGACGGACCGTGAGCTCACACCGGAGGATGTGGGCAAGGCATGGCTCAATTACGCTAGGGAAGGGATTGGCATGTTCTGGTGGGGCGGCGAGGATATCAGTACCGAGCACCGCGCCTATGTGAATCTGCGCAAAGGCATCCCGGCCCCTCGTTCCGGTTCGATCGAGGTCAACGGCACGGAGATGGCGGAGCAGATCGGCGGCCAGATCTTCATCGATTCCTGGGGCCTGCTGTTCCCGGGGCAAGCGGAGAAAGCGGCGGATTACGCGGAAAAAGCGGCCAGCGTCTCCCATGACGGCAACGGGCTGTATGGCGCCCGCTTCATGGCCGCTTGCATAGCCAAAGCCTTTAATGCTTCATCCATGGATGAGATTATCGCGGAAGGCCTGCGCATGATTCCGGATGACTCCACCTATGCGCGCGTGGTCCATGCGGTGATGGACTTCCACCGGGAGCAGCCTTCCGATTTCCGCGCTTGCCGCCAGTATTTGGAGGACCACTGGGGATACGATAAATATACGGGCGTATGCCACATTATCCCGAATGCGGGCGTGTGCGTGCTTGCCCTTCTGTATGGCGAGGGAGATTATGCGCGCACGGTCGAGATCGCGTCGATGTGCGGCTGGGACACCGATTGCAACGCAGGCAATGTGGGAACGATCCTCGGCGTTTACGGAGGTCTGGCGGGAATCCCGGAACATTACCGTAAGCCGATCAATGACTTCATCGTGGCTTCCAGCGTGTCCGGCTATTTGAATCTGGTGGATTTTCCGACATTCGCCAAAGAGCTTGCACTTCTTGGCTATCGCCTTAACGGAGAGAAAGCACCTGAAGAGCTGGTTCGCCGGGTGAAGCAGGGCGAGGTATACTTTGATTTCGACCTGCCGGGATCTACGCATGGCTTTCGGACGAGTAATTCGTTCAAGACGCCTGTCTTGCGCCACTCCACCAAGAATGCCTATGATGGCAGAGGATCTTTGGAAGTCGTCTTTGATCGACTGGTGGAAGGGGACAGCAGCAAGATTTATTATAAACCGTTCTATCGCCGGGCGGAGTTCAACGATGAGAAGTATAAGCCGACCTTTGCGCCGCTGGCCTATAGCGGACAAACCGTATCCGCCCACATTTATGTGGATCAGTGGGAAGGCGAACCGGTTACCTTGACTCCGTATGTGCGCAACACCTATACGCAGGAGGACGTGCGTTTGGCTGCGTTGACTCCCATGTGCGGAGAGTGGAACGCGGTGCAATTCGTCATTCCGGATACGGATGGTGCCATGATCGATGAGATCGGCTGGATCTTGGAGAGCCCGTCGCCGCTCTTGAACCGTGCCATCGGAAGTTTGTTCGTCGGGCAATTCCGCATCACGGGGGCTTCAGACTATACGATCGATTTTGCCAAGCAGGCCAAAGAGTTCGCTTCCGTCACCCCATTCTCGCATCATCGAGGGAAATGGGAGCTGCGTGACGGTGCCCTGCATTGTTCCTCAGAAGGGGATACCTCCTCCTATTCCGGCAATTATTATGCCGGAGATATGGAGATTGAGGCGACCATCAAACCGATATTCGGCACCAGCCATGGTGTTATTGCAAGGGCGCAAGGCGTCATGCGTCATTATCTGGCCGGCTTCGACGGCCCGAACTCCGTATCGTTTATCAAACAGGATTTCGGGATCAAGCGTTTGATTACGGCAAAATACGATTGGGCATTGGGTAAAGAATACCGCCTGAAGCTGGTGTCCGAGAGGGACAGGTTCATCTTGTATATTAATGGAGAGAATGTGCTGGAATGCAAGGAATCTGCCTATGCTCACGGCATGTTCGGTTTTGGTTGTCTGGAGGATGGCGAGAACGAGATCAAGGAAGTTCGCGTTCGTACATTCGAGCCGAAGCCGGTTTAACAGAAGGGAGCGGGTTAACTTTGCGCAAGCTGGTTGTCATTGGAAGCATCAATATGGATGTTGTGAGTAATGTAGCGCAGTTTCCCCAGCCGGGGGAGACGATTCATAGCAGGGACGCACAGTTTTTTCCCGGGGGCAAAGGGGCAAATCAGGCTGTGGCCGCAGCCTTGGCAGGTGCCGATTGCAGCATGGTCGGCGCCGTGGGCCTGGATCCTTTTGGAAGCACTTTGGTTGCTTCCTTGGAGGAGCGCGGCGTTGGCGTCTCGTCCGTTCTCACCAAGGCAGGCACATCGGGAATCGCGATCATCACGGTCAACGAAGAAGGCGAGAACTATATCGTGCTCTCGGAAGGAGCCAATGGGCGGCTGACCGAAGAGGATGTTGCCGCCGAAGTGAACTGGGACGGCGTACATGCGGTGCTGCTGCAGAATGAAATTCCGTGGCAGACGACACAGCATGTCATCCGATCGGCCAGCAAGGCAGGCGTTCGCGTCTGGCTGAATCCGGCCCCCGCGCGAACGATTCCGCACGAGGTGTTTCCGCTGCTGGATACATTGATTGTAAACGAAACAGAAGCAGGCGTGGTTAGCGGGCTGAGGGTGGAGGACGCAGCTTCGGCCGAGGCTGCTGCAGCATCGATCATCGGAAGAGGCACCTCCAACGTGATCATCACCCTTGGCGAGTTAGGGTGCTTCTATGGGAATGCACGCGGAGAGCGTTTTAACGTTCCGGCTTTCCGCGTCAAACCCGTGGATACCACGGCGGCAGGGGATACCTTCATCGGTGCTTATGCGGCAGCTTGCACGGAGGGGCTGGATACGGAAGCAGCCCTGCGGTTTGCGACCGCAGCTGCTGCATTGACGGTGACCCGTCCGGGTGCTCAATCCTCCATACCGGCTAAGGAAGAGATTGTGGCGTTTATGAATACATGAATCATGCTGCTAGAGAGAGGGCGTTTACGGATGCCTTCTCTTTTTGTTAGATAATGCAAGATTCCATGGGAGCTGCCGACATGTTATGCCGAACCCTTTCATATATGTAAGAGTGACGATAATGAATCTATGAAATGGGGGATCTGGCAAATGGCAAAACAAAAAAGAGGCAAATCCTTATGGCACTTACCGACTCGCGCACGCGGCACATGCCCGGTGTGCAAGAGTACCCGGACCAAACTGTTGTATCCTCGGACCAAATCGGACGGTACTGCACTGAAAGTGTGCAAGCGCTGCGACGGTGCATCGCAGGAGCGGGTGGATGCGGCTGTGTAAGCAGCTTCCCGATACAAGGAAGGACTAGAAGTCAGGGATTATTTGGAATATAATAGTTCTATCTAAGAGTGCATAGGCCGTTTTCCACGTGAAGCGGTCTATGCTTTTTTACACGGATCAAGGTTCTCTGGGGCATACTCGCCTATTCGGCGGGGTTCGTAAACGTGAGGAACCTGGGGGTGACACGGTTACAAGAAAGCTGGGATTCATATCAACCATTCATGGGCGGTGAAGGCATGTTAGAGGAACGGTTAAAGGAATACATAAGGCAGCACAAGCCATTGATGGCGGATTTGGGCATCGTTCGGGATTTAGCCCTGCCGCAATGTTATATTGCCGCAGGTTACATTCGAAATTATGTATGGGACATCCTGCATGGATTAGACGGGACGGACCGGCATACCGATATCGATGTCGTTTACTTCGATCCGGATGATGTGTCCGAAGAACGGGATGCTGCCCTGGAACAGCACTTAAGGACCTCGACGGCGAACCCGAAATGGTCGGTCAAGAATCAGGCCAGAATGCATGCCAAGAACGGAGATGAGCCCTATCATTCGACCCATGCAGCGCTAACCCATTGGCCGGAGACGGCCACCGCGGTCGGGGCCAGACTGAACGTCGCAGGGGAGCTTGAGCTTTGCTGTCCTTACGGATTGGATGATTTATTCGCGCTTCGGGTTCGAAGAAGTCCTAACTTTGATAAACGGGGCTATTACTTGGAACGGGTACGCAAGAAACAATGGAAGGATCAGTGGCCGCGTTTAGCGATCATCGAGGATTAGATTAGAGTTTGCCGAGTAAGAGATACGATCGGCAAGGATTTAGGCATTCTTATGTGGAATTTGTTAGAAACCGGCTGATAACGGCAGAAACAAGGGGTTATAACATTGAACATATTCGACCGTGCGCGTGAAAAGGAAAAGTCGTATCACGAGAAATTGTATGAAGAAGCCGTATTGTTTGAACCTGGGAGCTGGTTAGCCAAGCCCGTTCAGACCGTTCTGGATTTTTTGGACTTATTGCCGTTTCAGGATCTGCGGGTACTGGATCTGGGATGTGGCGTCGGGCGTAACAGTATCCCGGTTGCGCAGCGGATCCAATCGGCGAACGGGCAGGTCATCTGCGTGGATTTGCTGCCATCGGCTATCGACAAGCTGGTGCAGTATGCCGCGTTGTACGGCGTAAGCTCAAGCATCGAGGCACTTGCAGCAGACGTAGAGTTTTACGAAATTGCCGAGGCGTCTTATCACTACATCATTGCCTGTTCCTGCCTGGAGCATTTGAGCTCGGAAGAAGCCTTCGTATATAAGGTCAAACAAATGCAGGCTGGAACCGTGGACCAGGGCATCCACTGCCTCATGATGAGTACGGAAGTGAAGGAAATCGATCGGGAGAGTGGTTTGGAGGAAGAGGGTTTAATCGAGTTGAATCTGTCGACCGAAAGGGCCTTTTCCATCCTTGATGAGCTGTATTCGGAATGGGAAATCTTAACGAGGCGGCAGGTGCAGCAGGATATTCAAGAAGTGAAGGAGGGGAGAGACGTTCTTTTCCGAAGTCAATGGATGACCTTCACTGCGAGAAAAGGAGGGGATTGACCATGGTGAAACATACGCATCTCGGCGTTTATGGAATACTGGTTCAGCATGATCATATCCTGTTGATCCAGAAAGCGAGAGGGCCGCATAAGGGGAAGTGGGATTTACCGGGCGGCTCGATCGAGTTCGGCGAAGAGCCGGAGCATACCCTTCAGCGCGAATTTATGGAGGAGACCGGACTTGGTTCAATTAAGGGAAGCATTCGGACGGCCGTCTCTTATACGATCGTGTATCAGTATGAAGCGAATCAGATGGAAGAGCTGCATCATATCGGCATTATTTATGATGTCGAGCTGCTGGATGATCAAGCTAGAATCCAAGCGGACGGTGACGGTCAAGACTCCTTGGGAGCCAAATGGATTCCGATTGACACACTGGGATTGCTGCCGTTAACGCCGTTTGTCGAGATGATGATGGAGCCCGAATTAGAGACGAATCCAGAAGCGGGGATCGAAGAATGACGATGATATATTTTGTGAGACATGCGGAATCCCCATTTATCGAGGGGAAGGAACGGTCTCGTGGATTGTCGGCCCAGGGATCGCTTGCTGCGGAGCGAGTGAAGGAGATGCTGCGGGATGAAGGGATTGACGCGATCCTGTCGAGCCCTTATCAGCGAGCCAAGGACACGGTCCAACCATTGGCGGACGCTTTAGGATTACCGATTGCGGAGCAGGAGGACTTAAGAGAACGGATGGCCGGCGATTTGCAGGGACATTCTTTCCTTGATGCCAAAAAGAAACTGTTCCAGGATTCGGCCTTCTCCTTCCCGGGAGGGGAATCCGGTAAAGCCGCGCAAAGCCGTGCGATCCGGGCCTTCGAGATCATTTTGAATGCATATGGAGGCAAGCGGGTAGCGATCGGGACGCACGGCGATATCATGACACTCATGCTCCAGCATTATGATGAGCGCTTCGATTATCATTTTTGGCTGGGAACCACATTGCCTGATATTTACTGCGCCGAATTTGAGGAAGGGCGGCTTGTGAACCTCGCGCGGTTATGGAGCGAGCATCAAGAGGAAGGATGATAAAAAGGCCAAGAATCTCGATCGATTCTTGGCCTTTAAGTTTAGTTACTATAAATGCGAGTTTATGTAGACTGCCTCGCTGCTTAAAATTTGAAAATATTGATGGTTTTCTGCAGCCGGAAAACGGCGTTATTCATCGCTTCCGCTTCTTCCGCCATCTTCTGGATCGACGAGATGCCTTCGTTCATGGAAGCCGACACTTGCTCCGTTCCGGCAGCGGATTGCTGCGTGATCGCCGATATATTCTGGATCGCGGAAGAAATGCTCTGCGCGCTATCCAGCATGGACTGGCTTTCCTTGGAGAAAGCGGCGATCTGTTCCGAAATATACTGCACGCTGTTTACGATCTCCATAAACACAAGCTCTGCTTCGCGGATCATTTCGGTCTGCTGCCTAACGACCTCCTCATTGATTTTGATGTTTTGGGACGCGTGTTTGATGTCCGATTCGATGCTCCGAACGAGATTGAATACTTCCCGGGTTGAAGACGTGGACTCTTCGGCCAGTTTACGAACCTCCTGGGCGACAACGGCAAAGCCTGCGCCATGCTCGCCAGCTCTGGCCGCTTCGATGGATGCGTTCAGAGACAACAGGTTGGTCTGATCGGCGAGCTCGGAGATCGTCTCCGTAATCTTCGTGATTCCCCTGGCGCTTTGGGCCAGCGCATCGATGGATTCCGAAACCTTGGCCGTCGCCTCAATGTTTCGCTGCATTCCTGCAGACTGCTTGGCCACGGAATCCCTTCCTTGTTCAACCAGTCCCAGCGTTTCGATCGAGCGGGTATTCATTTCCTGGGTCGAATGCGTATAATTGCTGACCTTCTCTTCGATCTCACGGATGGAATGCGTCATTTCGGATACGTCTTCCGAAATTTCGTTGGCGCCGACGGCCAGCTCGTTGGAGGAAAGGGAGACTTGATTCATCACTTGAATAAGCTCCTGGTTTTTGATCGAGATGCTTGAGCTTGACGTCATCACCTGACGGGTGATATCCGAGGTTTCCTGCAATATTTTGCGAAGCTTGTCCACCATGCTGTTGAAGGTTCTGCTCAGATCGTTCATGCCTCCAACCTCCTCCACCTGGAAGGTGAAGTCGCCTTTGGCGATTTTGGCGGAAACGCTGGAGATTTCCGCGAAGGAGTTCGTAAGCGTTTTCTCAATGAGGCGAGACAGAGGAAAAGTAAGCCCGGTTAGTACCACGACGATGACCACGCCAATGATTGCTTTACCCATCAGAATAAACGCAAGCAGCATGGGTACCGCAAACAAAGCGGCAATAAGATAACAGGCTGCGGTGATTTTTTGAGACATAGGGAGTCTGTTGAACCATGCCATAAGAATGAGTCCTCCTCAACAACATAGGATATATTTACCATGATTATAGCATCGACGGGCTAAACTAGATATAACGAATTGACAAAAAGTGTTGAATTAGGTCGAAAGAACTGAGTGTGATGGGAGTGAGGGGAAGCATAGCCATATGCAGATCCCCTCTTGATGCATAGAGATGAAGCCGGATTATTTCACGGCACGAAATAAGGCGGAAGCGAGATAATCCGTATTATCCAGAATCATGCGGTCATGCTTGAACAGCGTTTCCCAGAGCGCAGCATCGAACAGGAGTCCTTTATCGCGCTGCTCAAACGCATCCAGATGACGGGTTTGCTCTTCCTTTAATTGCTCGTTGAAGTGGTTGTACTCCAAAAATTCAGCCTGCTTAAAACCGCAAGACAAAAGGGCCCCCGCCCATTCTTCCCTCATCATCAGATTAGGAATGCCGAAGAATTCGAGCAGCTCCTTAAGCTTCGGCTCCGGCATCGGCTTATCCAGAAGCAGTTCCCTGTCCAGCAGGACGCCTCCGCGATCCAGAACGCGGTAATATTCGGGCAGCGATTTCGAGGTATCCGTAAATACGGTGACGGATTCGGCCATGATCAGATCAAACCGGTTGTCCTCGAAAGGCAATGCGCATACATCCGCCTGCAGGAACTCCACGTCCATACCCATGGCTTCGGCTCTTGCGCGGGCTTTTTTGATCATATTTTCGTTCAGGTCAATGGCGGTCACTTGATAACCCATCTCCGAAAGATGGCAGGCGGTTCTGCCGGTTCCGCACCCTACCTCCAAAATGCGGCTGCCCGGTTGAATGGGATAATTCTTCAGCATTCTGAGGGTCGCCTCGAATCCTCCCGGGTGGGCACTGCCCATGCCTAATCTGGAGAGCATGTGAATGTAATTCATCTCATCTATCCCTTCTTCCTTATCGTCAATGCGGGTAATCGTTTATTTACCATATGATTCAGGTACGTTTGGGGTTTTTGTTGAATTTAATATTTTGAGCCCTTTTTTGTGGCGGATGAGAGAATTACTGGAGGAAACGGCCATGAGACTGGAACCGATGGAGGCAGCGATACGCGTCATGCAACGAAATTATCCCCACTGCTTGCTTGCCGTACTTGGCGGCAGCGCGAGCAGTGGTGAATATAATGAACATTCCGATCTGGACATCATCATCATTGAACGGGACGGATATGACTTCAGCAGGAAGACGATCGAGGCGCATGGCTGGATCGCGGAAATATTCATATTGTCCTTATCCTCCTATCGCGAATATTTCGACGAGGGAGTGCTGGCGGCGAATCCGTCTTTGCAGCGGATGGTCGCCGAAGGTACGGTGCTGCGTTCGTTGCCTGAGGGAGAAGAGGTGCGGGCGGATGCCCGGAATGATTTGAATTACGGCCCCATGCCCTTGTCGTCGAGCGATATTGCCGAATACCGCTACATCCTGACCGAGTTTTTGCTGGACTTGACAAGTCCCCGCAGGGAAGGCGAAAAATGGTTTACTGTACACAAAATAGCGTCGACTCTATGCGAATTCGTGCTGAGGGCAAACCGGGAGTGGACAGGTGAAGGAAAGATGCTGTTCCGTTTGTTCAACCGCTATAGCCCAGCCTTGGGGGATCGACTGGAGGCAGCGCTTCTGGCGATTTATCGGGAGGACGATCCTGCGGACCTTATTACATTGACGGAGGAAGCGCTCAGCCCGTACGGAGGCAGGCTGCTGGTCGGTTATGAGGAATAAATAAGCCCTGCATAAAAAAAGAGGGGGGACATTAGCCGTGACGCTCGCCCGCCATAAGCAATAAGATAATAACGTGATTAACTCACGTCATTCTTTTAAATCCAGGAGGGATCTTCATGAGCGGAGCATACGGCGGCGCATGGGGCAATTCAGTAGGAACTATATTGGTTCTCTTTATCCTGCTCGTAATCATCTTGAGTGCTTGGGTTTAAACACCTTCAAAATTCTTGCCTGCAATTGATAAAGGCCCGGCGCGTGCCGGGCCTTTATCTGTTGGAAAGGACCTTAAGCTTTGGCTTTGGGGGATGGGCTGTGGGCCGAAACCACCGCGGTCATGACCAGATGGCTGCTGTCGGATTGAATCGCATGTTGGAACGCGTCTTCGAGTGATCCGAACACCCGGGACAACGCCCCGTCCAATCGGCTGGCGTAATGAACGCTTTCACCGAATGTGCCCGCTGCCTTCGCACGATCCACTTCTGCGTAAATGACATCCATGTAATTGGCGCTACCCATCGGGTAAAGCGCGAATTGGCAGGCCGTTTCGATATCGGCGTGTTCCCCGATATCGTGGTTTAAGCGGGTCGAATCCTCATTCATATACGCATCGGCATCCGTATCGCCTGGGCAGCCGATAGAATAAGTACCGTTAAACACAGTGTGCACGCCGCTAGCCGCGGCATGAGCGAATACTGCTCTCGTCACATCAAACACATGCTCCGCACGTCCGCGAATACAAGTGCTCACATCATCCGTTTGGATCCAGACCTTTTCCGAATCCACGGAACGAAGCGCCTCCGTGATCACTTCCACGAACCGATCCGTCATGGGAAATACCGAGAACCGGCATCCCACGATCCGGCTCGTTCCGCATACAAGCTCATTCATAATTTTTATTCCTCCCCATTGTATAAGTCCACGCAAAAAAACCGCACCCCATGAAGAAGTGCAGTTATGCCTACGCAAAGAAATAAACATAAATGCTACACTTCCCCACGCTAGTATGATCTAGATCGGGTGATAAGGGTTAACGGCGGTCCGCCGTCTCTCAGCACATGGCACCCCTAGTACAGCCAAACATCAAATATGCAGTTGGTATCAAGCCGGCTCCAAGAACTTCTGAAGATCAGAAGGCGAAAGGCCTGCTTCCTGTGTTATTGTATCGCTTTGCCGGCAGGTTTTCAATGGCAGGGCACCATAAAAAAGCCGCCTATTCCAATCCTCAGGGCTTGGGTAGGCGGCTTAGGCCAGCTATGGCTTACTTGTATACCTTCACGCGATCTTCAAGCGGCGCAAATTCTTTTTCGCCCGGATCTGCAACCGGTTTGCCGAAAGGCATTTGAGCGATCAGCTTCCAGTTTTCCGGAATGTTCCATTCGGACTTCACTTTCTCGTCGATCAACGGGTTGTAATGCTGGAGGGATGCGCCCAGGCCTTCTGCCTCGAGGGACGTCCATACCACGAATTGCAGCATGCCGTTGGATTGGTTCGACCAAACCGGGAAATTGTCGGCATACAGCGCGAACTTTTGCTGCAGGTCGGCAACTACGTTATTGTCCTCGAAGAAGAGAACAGTGCCGTATCCAGCGCGGAATGCGCCCATTTTTTCAGCTGTGGATTTGAAAGCCTCTTCGTCTCCGACAACCTCTTTCAGGATGCCTTCGGTCAGGTTCCACAGTTTGTCATGCTGTTCGCCAAGCAGTACAACGACGCGTGCGCTTTGGGAGTTGAAAGAAGACGGAGTATATTTAACGGCTTCGTTAACAATCTCCTGGATGCGTTCGTCGGAAATGACCGGGTCTTTGCTGATGGCATAATGGGAACGGCGATGCTTAAGTGCTGCTGAAAAATCTTTAGACATTGAAAAAAACCTCCTGATGTAATCATGTTTGCATAAGCCTGATAACAAAGATGTCCTTTAATTCAAGCAAATATGCATGTTGAGTTGAATTGCTGTCGTTGAATTATCATTCCACATTAACTTACGTTTAGTTAGAAATAATAATTATGTTAGCATATTAATATAACTTAGAGGGAATGTCAACGCTTCGAAGGAAAGTTAATTTATATTTTTTATACCCGGTTACTGAGAATTAAATCAGCTTCTACATACTTATGTATTTCGGGAACCGCGAATCCAAGCGGCTCAGCCTCGGTGATATAAAGTTTATCTCTGCGAAACTCCTTATTATGAACAAATCATGAACAAATGATACTTGGATGAACCAATTAAATGATTTTCATTCTCAATTATACTTGTCGACTGAGAATGAGAATGATATAATCCATATCAGAACGCAATTGATAATCAATCTCAATGAGAATGGTTGGGGAATTGCTGACTGCCGGAGTTTCGACAGACATACGCATAGAAGGAAGAGCCATGAAGATTAGATACTTATTCGCAGCCGTTGTGGTACTCTCCATAATCTCGTTATTTATTGGAGTTAAAGATATCTCGCCACTGGAACTGTTCTCGATGACAGAACAACAACAGCATATTATGCTTGTAAGCCGGATTCCACGGCTTGTCAGCCTCATCTTGGCGGGTGTCAGCATGAGTATCTGTGGATTGATCATGCAGCAGCTCAGCCGCAACAAGTTCGTATCGCCGACGACGGCGGGCACCATGGACTCCGCCAGATTGGGGATCTTGGTTGCCATGCTCGTCTTTACGACAAGCGGCCCGCTTATCAAAATGCTCGTGGCATTCGTATTCGCGCTGGCAGGAACCTTTATCTTCATGAAGATACTGGATCGGATCAAGTTCAAGGACGCGATCTTCATCCCGCTGGTAGGGCTTATGTTCGGTAATATCGTCAGCTCGGTCGCGACCTTCTTTGCCTACAAATATGATCTTATACAGAATATGTCGGCTTGGCTGCAGGGCGATTTCTCCATGATCATGAAGGGCCAATATGAAATGCTGTATCTCAGTATCCCGCTTGTGATTCTGGCTTACCTGTTTGCCAACAAGTTTACGGTAGCCGGAATGGGAGAGGAATTCGCAACCAACCTGGGACTTCATTATCGGCGAGTCGTGAACCTGGGATTGGTCATCGTTGCGCTGGTTACGGCTTCCGTTGTGCTGACCGTCGGCGTGATTCCGTTCCTTGGTCTGATCATACCTAATATTGTCAGTCTGTACTTAGGGGACCACTTGAAAAAAAGCCTTTCGCATACCGCGTTGCTGGGGGCCGGGTTCGTACTGTTCTGTGACATCCTTGGCCGGATCATCATTTATCCCTACGAAATTCCGATTAGTCTGACCGTGGGCGTACTCGGAAGCGGTATATTCATTTTCTTACTGATGAGGAGAAAGGCTTATGACTTATAAAGCCAAACTCGGCCTGTTGGCCGCGGCGGCAATCATCCTGGTGGCAGTCTTTCTGTTCATTGATCTTGGCGGCAATTGGGATTACGCCCTTCCAAGACGAATCAAGAAGGTTCTTGCCATTATTCTGACCGGCGGGGCGATCGCTCTGTCTACCACGGTGTTTCAAACGGTCACGAATAACCGGATACTGACGCCAAGCGTGATGGGATTGGATTCCTTGTATATCCTGATCCAGACGACCGTGATCTTTGTCTTCGGCTCCTTCACGCTGTATAAACTGGGCAGCAATGTTAACTTTTTGATCAATGTCGGCGCGATGATCCTGTTTGCCGGGATCCTATATAAGATTTTGTTTCAGAGGGAAGGAAACAATATTTACTTCCTGCTGCTGATCGGCATGATCTTTGGAACCCTGTTCTCCAGCATGTCTTCCTTTATGGAAGTGCTGATCGATCCGAACGAGTTCCAGTACGTGTCCGACAAGATGTTTGCCAGCTTTAACAATGTGAAGACCGAGCTGCTCATCCTGTCCGCCATTGTCGTTGCGCTGACCCTGCTGTATTTTGGCCGGTTTGCCAAGTACTTGAACGTGCTGTCGCTGGGTCGTGATCAGGCGATCAACCTTGGCGTAAACTATGATTACGTTGTGAAGAGGCTTCTGATCGTTGTCGCGGTTCTCATTTCGGTGGCCACCGCATTGGTAGGACCGATCACGTTCCTTGGACTGCTTGTGGTCAACGTCGCTTATGAATTCATGAAAACATACCGGCATTCACACTTAATCACGGCGTCCATTCTGATTAGCATTATCGCCTTGGTGGGCGGTCAACTGGTGGTAGAGCGGGTGTTTACGTTCTCTACTACGCTAAGCGTCATCATCAACTTCATCGGCGGCGTTTACTTCATATACCTGCTACTAAAGGAGAGGAAAGCATGATCCAGGTTACGAACGTATCGAAAGTCTATGGCGGCAAAAAAGTCGTTGATAACGTGTCGGTTACGATCCCGAAAGGTCAAATTACGTCCTTTATCGGCCCGAACGGCGCCGGTAAGAGTACTTTGCTGTCCATGATTAGCAGACTAACGGGCAAGGACAGCGGTCTAATTACGGTGGACGGCAAAGAGGTGAGCCAATGGAAAAGCGGGGACCTGGCGAAGAAGGTTTCGATCCTGAAGCAATCGAACCATATCAGCCTCCGCCTGACGGTGCGCGAGCTTGTATCCTTCGGGCGTTTTCCATACTCCCAAGGCCGATTGAACGCGGAAGACGAGAAGTTCGTGGATGAAGCCATCTCCTATATGGAGCTTGAGGATATGCAGCATAAATATCTTCATCAGCTCAGCGGCGGTCAGACCCAGC
The DNA here is from genome assembly GCF_000024685.1 of Paenibacillus sp. Y412MC10. NCBI lineage: Bacteria > Bacillati > Bacillota > Bacilli > Caryophanales > Paenibacillaceae > Paenibacillus > Paenibacillus sp. Y412MC10. The sequence continues at coordinate 4,893,183 of NC_013406.1, read as the reverse complement.
GTGCTTTTATCGCGATGGTCATCGCCCAGAACACGGAGTATATCCTGCTGGACGAACCTCTGAACAATCTGGACATGAAACACTCCGTACAGATTATGAAGATTCTCCGAAAGCTTGTCACCGACCTGAACAAAACGATCGTGATCGTGATTCATGACATCAACTTCGCTTCCTTCTATTCGGATTACATCGTGGCATTGAAGGACGGAGCGATTGAAAGCGAAGGGAAAACCGAGAACATCATTCAGAGCAATGTTCTTCGCGGCATCTACGACATGGACATCGAGATCGAAGAGATTAACGACAATCGGGTGTGCGTATACTACGGTTAATCGACGAGGGTTCAGGATTTGACTAGGCCGCCTTGGTCAAAGGACGGCATGGTTTCCTCTGTCCAATTTGAATTACATATTCAACCATAAATTCAAATATATGTTGAATCATAAGGATTTTAATATAAAAAATGGGGTGTTAGGAATGAAAAAATGGTTGGCTTTATTTATGGTAGCAATGTTCACGCTTGTGCTCGCGGCTTGTGGGCAGGACGATAAAACGAGCGGTGCTGGTGGAGGCGATGCTGCGGGAGAAACACCGCCTGCATCCGAAGAAATCACGATCACCCATAAGCTGGGTGAAACGCCTGTCAAGAAAAATCCTTCCCGCGTCGTCGTATTCGATTTTGGTATTCTGGATTCCGTGGATAAATTGGGCGTTGAGGTTTTGGGCGTTCCGCAAGCGAATATCCCGGCATACCTGTCCAAATTCCAAGACAAGAAATATGAGAATGTGGGCAGCCTGAAAGAGCCTGACTTTGAGAAAATCAACAGCATTGATCCGGATCTGATCATTATTTCCGGCAGACAGCAGGATGCATACGAGGAACTCAGCAAAATTGCCCCGACGATCTTCCTGGGCGTGGACACAAGCAAATACATGGAATCCTTCAAAGAGAACATGAATACGCTGGGTCAAATTTTCGGTAAAGAAGCCGAAGTTGAAAAAGAGCTTGCCACGATCGACGAAAACATCAAGGCTTTGAATGAGAAAGCTACTGCAACCGGCAAGAAAGCCCTGATCATTCTGGCGAACGAAGGCAAAATCAGCGCATACGGCCCAGGCTCCCGTTTCGGCATTCTGCATGACGTGTTCGGTTTCGGTGCCGTCGATCCTAACATTGAAGTGAGTACGCATGGTAAAGATATTTCCAATGAATACATCGTTGAGATGAACCCGGATTATCTCTTTGTTGTGGACCGCGGTGCAGCGGTAGCCACGGGTGAAGGAGAATCAGGCGCTAAAGCGGTTGTCGAGAACGAACTTGTAAACACAACCAATGCCGCGAAAGAGGGCAACATCGTGTATTTGAACCCTGACTTCTGGTATCTGTCCGGCGGCGGATTGACATCCGTATCCGAAATGATCACGGAAGTAGACGCAGCCGTTAAATAGGCGGGCGCTAAGCTATGAATATGGAAGCACTGGAGTTTCTTGACGAAGCTCCGGTGTTTTATTTTTTTGCATTAGGGTAAGTGGATATCGGATAATAGGCTGACAGACCCTAACGTTAAATAGATGTTGGTCAATCATGATATCAAATAATCGCAGCTTAGAAGAATCGATTAGGAGGTCATTCTTATGTTTCAAAATCAAATCTATATCGCCGGAAAATGGATTCAGACCGAGGAGCAGATGGATGTATATAACCCGGCGGACGGCACGGTTATCGGTACCGTATCCAAAGGCGGGAAGAAGGAAGCCCGGCTTGCCGTCGATGCGGCCGCAGATGCTTTTCCGGCATGGTCCCGCAGAACGGCGAACGAGCGGGGAGAGCTGCTGCGCCGCTGGCATGAGCTGATCGCGGAACATACGGACGAATTGGCAAGGATTATGACTACGGAGCAGGGGAAACCGCTGAAGGAAGCGGCGGGCGAGATTCAATATGCCAACAGTTTCGTGGCATGGTACGCGGAAGAAGGCAAGCGAATCTACGGCGAGACCATCCCCGGATCATCCAGCCGCCAGCGCATCATTGTCACGAAGCAGCCTGTTGGCGTCGTTGCCGCCATCACGCCATGGAATTTCCCGGCCTCCATGATTACACGTAAGGTAGCGCCGGCCTTGGCGGCGGGGTGCACCGTGGTGATCAAACCATCCGGCGAGACGCCGTTCACGGCGATCAAGCTGGTGGAGCTAGCGGATCAAGCCGGTATTCCAGCCGGGGTCATTAACATCGTAACCGGGTCTTCAAGCGACATTTCCGGCGTGTGGCAAGAGGACAGCCGGGTTAGAAAGCTGTCTTTTACGGGATCCACCGAAGTAGGAAAACAGCTGATGGCCGGCGCGTCGGCCAACGTCAAAAAAATATCGCTGGAGCTTGGCGGGCATGCACCCTTTATCGTGACTGATCAGGCTGACCTGGATCAAGCGGCTGCGGGATTGATTTCTTCCAAGTTCCGCAATGGGGGACAGACCTGCGTATGCGCCAACCGGGTTTATGTTCAAGAAGGGATCGCGGAGAAATTCGCTGCGAAGTTTTCGGAGCTTGTCAAACAATTGAAGGTGGGCAGCGGTCTGGAGAATGGGGTCGATATCGGTCCCTTGATTAATCGGGAAGCCGTGGATAAAGTCGTACGACAGATCAAGGATGCGAAAGAGAAAGGCGGCATCGTCATGGCAGGCGGTCAAGCCCTGCCCGAGCTCGGCCGCAATTATGTGGAGCCCACGGTCATCATGAACGCTACGGACGACATGGAGTGCATGAACGAGGAGACCTTCGGCCCCCTTGCGCCGATTACCACTTTCGAAACGATAGACGAAGCCGTGCAGCGTGCCAATAACAGTCCGTATGGCTTGGCCGCCTATGTATTTACGCAAAATCTGGGTGAAGCGGTACGCATTGCCGAATCGTTGGATTACGGAATTGTAGGCGTGAATGATCCGGTGCCTTCGACAGCGCAAGCGCCGTTCGGCGGCTTTAAGGAGAGCGGGCTCGGCCGGGAAGGCGGACATTACGGAATGGAGGAGTTCCTGGAGGTAAAATACATTTCGCTTGGATTATAAGAGTGGAACCCGGCATCTTCACGCTCCCAGTGATAGCGCAAGCGGAAAGAGGCCTCTGACAGGGAAGCGGCAGCTTACTGCGCTGCATGAACAGAACGAAACTTGTTGTTTAACGAAAAGTAAAAGGGCGTCCTCAAAGTCTGCAGACCGCGAGAACGCCCTTATTGCATTATGGCTGAATCGTTACAGGTTGGCCGGTCTCGGCGGATTCATTGGCGGCCAGCGTTACTTCCAGCGTCTTGAAGCCGTCTTCGTAGGATGCCAGCACCAGGCTCGGGTCATTGCTCCGAATGGCGTCAATAAAGGCATTGGTAAGATTTTTGTAAAAGTCCGTCTTACTGCGGTACACCACTTCCTTCTCCTTGTCTACGATGGAGAGCGTGGTTCCGTCCAGGACGACCCGGAAATCCCGGCCCATAATCTCGATGCCACTGCGGTGATCGAACTGGATAAACCCGGTTTGCATATGGCCGACAGCTCCGGAATCCAGGACGAATTGGATGGCGCCCACATCCGGAATGTCCAGATCCGGGATGTCATTGACCAGCAGCAGTTTCATATCGGCATACAGGCGGGTGATGTCGCCGCACAGGTAGCGGACCAAGTCCATGGTATGCGTGGATTGCTCAACCAGCTGCCCGCCGGACAATGCCTTTTTGCGCCACCATGGAGTCGGCACAGGCGTTGTGATATAGTGGGCTCGGACCATGCCGATTTTTTTGTCCTTGAGAAAATCCTTGGCGATCGCCACAGTATCCAGGTACCGCAGGCAGTAACCGGAGGCGGCGATGATTCCGCTTTCAGCAATGACTTTGGCTTTATGGCGAACGGACTCGACGTCCAGTCCCAGCGGCTTCTCCACCATCAGGTGAATGCCCTTGGCAGCTGCCTGCTCTTCAATGTCGCCATGGCAGAACGGCGGGATGCAGACATACAGCACATCGAGCGGCTCCTGCTCCAGCATCGTGCTGCCGTCCGTATAATAGGCCGCACCGTAAAGCTCGGCCTGCTGTTTGGCTAACGCTTCATTCGTATCGCATATCGCGGCCAGCTGGACATGTTCGTTCCCGTGAAGATTTTTAATGTGGACGGCGCCCATGCCGCCCGCTCCCATCACGCCTGCTTTAATCATAGGTTGCTTCACTCCCGATCGTATAAATGTTGGCTCCAAGTTCCGGTAACTCGATTACTCACACGTGATTATAGCCCCGCCATCCATATTATTCAAGCATTCATTTGGGCCCGGATTCACGGATCCGCTATGAGAAAAAGCACAGAAGGCTTCTCGTATACGACGAGAAAACGACTTCTGTGCCGGTTATCCAATCACAGCTCCGACATCGCGATCGTCCGCTTGTCCGCGGACGATCGGTAGGCGGCTACGGCCACGGCCAGCGCTTGAAGCCCGTCCTCGCCGGTAACGGATGCCTCCGCGGCGCCGGAGGAGATGGCATCCACGAAATCCCTGATCAGGCTGGCATCCATGCTGTCACCCCAAGCCTGATGGCGGTATCCGGATTCATCGGTATATACGTGCAGCTTCTGACTGGTGGCATTAACGCTGAGGGTCCCGGCGGAACCGACGATTTCCAGGGTGACGTCGCCCCAGGTCGGGAATTCCTTGTTGCGGGACCAGCTGCAATCCAGCGTAGCAAATACGCCATTGTCGAATTCCATGGTCAGGATGCCGCTGTCATCAATCGGAGTTTCCGAGATGAGATGGTCGACCTCCGCGTACACTTCCTTGACCTCGGCGCCGGTGATCCAGCGCATAATATCGGCGACGTGCACGGTATGGTCAATGACGGCTCCTCCGCCGGAGAGCTCCGGATCGATGAACCAACCGCCGGGATTGCGTCCGCGGTTGGTTCCCTTCATGGCCAGAATGCGGCCTAGTTTTCCCTCATCGATCATCTGCTTGGCCCGCACGACCGTCGTATTGTAACGCACCGGGAACGCCGTTTGCAGCAGCACGCCGTTTGCTTTGCAGGCATCAATCATGTCCTGTGCATCCTGTATGTTGGTCGAGAGCGGTTTTTCGCAGAGCACATGAACCCCGGCCGCAGCGGCGGCCAGCACGTGCTCCTTATGATGCGCGTTCTCGGACGTCACGATGACGCCGTCCAAGCCTTGATCCAGCAGCTCGCGATAATCCCGATAATAGGCGGTTTCGAAATACTCGGCGTATTTCCGGCCGCGCTCCTCTACAGGGTCGGCAATGCCGGCAAGCTCCACGCCCTCAATTCCAAGAAGGGCTTTGGCATAACTGAACGCATGCATATGCGCAAAGCTGATCACTCCCAATTTCATGGCTTTCTCTCCTTGTTTAGTGATAAGAAAGTATATCCCGCAGAGGCTTGCCCTCCTTATCCAACAGCAAAATCTGCAGGATGCGGGCTCTCCAGAAAATACATCGATAGCGTTTTTTTCATGTCGAGGCGAGGGTAAGCGCAGCGTCCCCGATAACCACCGGCTCGCCTGCAGCCATGGAGGCTAGAGCGGCAAGTGCGATGCGAAGCGCTTCATATGCGTCTTCGGCGGAAACCAGCGGTTCGCTGCCGTCGCGGATGCACGACATAAAGTGTTCCAGTTCCCGGTAATAGGGGCTTCGTTCAAGCGGGCTTTCCGGAACGGAGACGCCGGGAATCGTTGCGGCACTGCTCCGCGATTTGAAGAGAAGCGGGCTGTCCTTGGCACTATCATAGTCAATGATGCCGCTGGTGCCCGCCATCTCCAAATTCATGGAGAAGCCGTCATGGGCCCAGGTGCCCTCCACATGAGCGATGACGCCGCTGCGGAAGCGAAGGGTCACCAGCGAATAATCCAGCTGAGCCTGGAGGCGGCCGTTCAGCCCCTTGGCATAGACACGCTCAACTTCTCCGAAGCACCAGCGCAGGTAATCAAAATCATGGATCATCGCATCCAGCGTAATGCCGCCGCTCGCTCCAAAATCGCTGTACCAATGGTTCCAGCCGATCGGATAACCGCCGCCGCGGCCTGCCCGGATGACGGCAGGTTTGCCGATGCTGCCTTGATCGAGCAGCGACTTGGCCTTCACGTATTCCGGGAAGAAGCGCAGCACATGACCGACAAACAAGCGTACGCCCTTATCACGGCAGTAGTTGATCATGAATCGCGCGTCTTCTTCGGTTCTTGCCAGCGGTTTCTCGCATATGACATGCTTGCCGATGTCCGCCGCTTTGACAACGTAGTCCTTATGAAGCGGGGTTGGCAGGCAGACGTCGATGACATCAATCTGCCCTGCACCCAAATCCTCTACCGCCGCTTCGAACGAACGATAGGCGCCTGCTTCATATTCGTCCGCAAGCTGCCTCGCTTTCTCCAGCCGGATATCGGCGATGCCGGCAAGCTTCACTCCCGGCATCGAGGCATAGGCGGCGGCATGGGTTTTTCCCATGGCGCCTGCCCCAATGACTAACACGTGTAACATTTATCGTACACTCCTTTTTTACTTGGTGGGCTGATTCAGGCGTTATCCTTTGATCCCATTCATGGCTATGCCTTCAATGAAATACCGCTGAAGGAAGATGAACAGGATGATGATGGGAAGGGTGGCCATCAAGGCCCCGGCCATCAGCAGCGGATAATCGGTGGAATGCTGCCCCTGGAAGCTGGATATCCCGATCGAAAGCACACGCATCTCCTCGGAGCTCGTCATAATGAGCGGCCACAGCAGATCGTTCCATGAGGCTAAGATGGTGAAAATCGCCAGCGAGACGAGTGCGGCCTTGGATAACGGCAAGTAGATATTCCAGTAGATCCGGAAATAGCTGCACCCGTCGATTTTGGCGGCTTCCTCCAGATCCTTCGGCAGCGTCATGAAGAACTGTCTTAGCAAGAACGTGCCGAAGGCGCTGAATATGCCGGGTACGATAAGCACGTAAAACGTGTCGAGCCAGTTGAACTCGCGCATGATGACAAAGCTCGGAATCATAACGACTTGGGAAGGTACCATCAATACGGCCAGGAGGGCGAGAAAAATGGCATTCTTGAACGGGAACCTCAAGCTGGCGAAAGCATAGGCTGCCAGCGAGCACAGAATGAGCTGGCCCGCGGTGCGACCCACCGTCACGATGACGGTGTTCAAATAATAAGTGCCGAAATCAATGGTTTGGATGACACGAAGGTAGTTGTCCGGATGCCATTCCACAGGCAGCCATTTCGGCGGAACGGACATGGAGTCGGCAAAGGACTTGAAGGATGTCGAGATCATCCACAGAAACGGCATGATCATGAGCAGCGCCCCGACGGCTAACAGGATGTGTACCGCCAGGCGGCTTGCTTTTTCAGCTTGGGTTGAAGTAGTCACGTCTACGCACCTCCTGTTATTGGTAATGGACCCAGCGCTTCTGAATGTACATCTGAACCATGGTGATGATCAGAATGACCACAAAGAGAATGAAGGCTTGCGCCGAAGCGTACCCCATGTTGAAGTATTTGAATCCGTCTTCCCAGATGCTGTATACCACCGTCCGGGTGGACTCGAGCATCGTGGTCTGCTGATCCATCATGATGAAGATCAGGTCAAACACCTGGAACGAATTGATGAAGGACATGACCAAGACAAAGAACAAACTGGGCGTGAGCAGAGGCAGCGTAATCCGGAAGAACTTATACAGCGTCCCCGCTCCGTCAAGCGAAGCCGCTTCATAGTAGCTGCCGGAGATGCCCTGCAGACCCGAGAGCAGAATGACGGCGTTATAACCGATGCTGCTCCACACGCTGACAAGCACGATGGAGAACAAGGCGAATTTCTCGTCAAACAGCCAGTTGGGCTGCGGCAGGTTCATGACGCCCAGCACATGGTTGATTAATCCGAATTCGGAATTGTACAACCATTTCCACACCATGCCGACCGCGATCGGCATGGTGATGACGGGAATGAAATAGAGCGTGCGGTAGAAGACCATACCCTTGATCTTCTGGTTCAGCAGCACCGCCAGCACCGTTGCCAGTGCAACGGATAACGGTACCGTACCGATGGTATACAGCATCGTGTTCAGCATGGAGCCGGTGAATTTGTCGTCCTTCATCAAATTCGCAAAGTTATCAAGCCCGATGAATTGGGGGGCAGTCAGTCCGTCCCAGGAAGTAAACGACAGAAACAGGGAGGCGGCGGAAGGTGCCATGTAGAACAGACCGAGGCCCAGCACGACAGGCAGAATGAAGATGTATCCCCACATGGCTTCGTGAAAGGCAAGTTTCCCGACCTTTCGCTTGGCCGTCGTTTCAGGAGGTTTCGTGGTCACAGTGATGGGAGAGCTCACAGGCTGCACCGTCCTTTCTTAGGTTCCGTATTGGAAGGGGCTGTTCGTTAATTGGTTTCCGTCGCAAGGATGGCATTCATCTGCTCACCGGCATTTTTCAAAGCCTCTTCAAACGTTTTCTTGCCGAGGAAAGCGGCCTGGATTTCCTTCACTTCCGCGTCCTGCCACTCTGCGGTTTTTTGGGATACGGGATACGGGACGGCAAACTCCAGGCTGTCGACGAACACTTGCAGATCAAGCGAAGGAATGGATTTCAGCCATCCTCCCTCCGTGCCTTTGTAAGCAGGCATCGAGAAGCCCGAGTCGGCCAGCAATTCCTGTCCTTCCTTGCCGGATAGAATCTGAATCAATTCCCAGGACTCCTGCTCGACCTTGGTTTTGCCGTTGATGGCCCAGCTGAGCCCATGGACGATGGACGCCTTTTCCTTTCCGGCGGGCAGAACCGCGACGCCCAGCTTGTCGCCAAGCAGCTTGTGCAGTTCCGGAGAGTTGACGGAGATTCCCGGGAACATGGCGGCTTTGCCCGATCCGAACAGCTGGCGCGACTTGGTTTCAAGCTGCTGCTGCGCATTCGGAGAGTAGCCTTTTTCAATCAGGCTCTGCTGCCATTTGAATGCCGAAAGAGCTTCCGGCGTATCGTAACCGGACGTTTTTTTATCGTCGGATATCACGAATCCGCCGGCCTGGGCAATATAGTTGTAATAACCGATTTGGCTGTCGATCGGCGTAATGTAACCGTAGATTCCGTTCGATTTATCCGTCAGCTTGGCTGCGTTCTCTTCTACCGTTTCCCAGGTCCAGGTATCGTCCGGATAGGGCAGCCCGGCCTTGTCAAATAGTTCTTTGTTGTAGAAAAGTCCTACGGAATCCTGGAAGTAAGGAAGTCCGTGAAGCTTGCCTTGATAGGTGTACATATCGACGAGCGCTTCGGTATAAACCGAGGTGTCGAGCCCGCTTTGCTCAATCAGGGGGGACAGGTCTTTGATCAGACCGGAGGAGGCATACGAGTGAAAGTTGGGTCCGTTCATCCAGTAGACGTCGGGACCACTGTTGCCGGCGAGGCTGGTTTTAAGCTTGGTCCAATAATCCGCCCATGGGGTGTAGGTCACCTTCACTTGTACATTGGGGTGCTTCTCATTGAAAATTTTGATGGATTTGTCCAGCGTGTCCCGCACATTTTCGTCCCACAGGGCAACGTTGATGACCTTCTTGCCATTATCTCCTCCGGAGGCATTGCCGCCCCCGCAGGCGGACAGCAGGGCGGAGAACACGAACAGTACCGAAATCAGGACAGACATTCTTTTTTTCATCAAATAACCCTCCTTGAATTCACATGGTTTTTATCAAGCGTTGATGGTCGTATGGCTTGTTCGAAGTGAATCGATCCCCCAAAGCGCCCCCTTTGTGTTTGAGTATAAAAAGCGATAGTTATTCCAATTGTCGAAAAAAGTTAACATCCATATGCTATCTATCTTGACAGAATAACCAGCTTCTATTGCGAAAGATTATATAATTACCTTGTTTATTTTTCAAGATAGCGATTTCAAATCCTTTTAAATTCTTTTTTTCACAATATGAGAGAGTCGTTATCAAATCTTACGCCGTATGTTATTTCGATGAATGGAATAAGTTTATATCCACTTGTTGAAAATGTTATAGTGGTTCTAACCTCATTTTTCCGATACAGAAAGTCGCACTACAATGAAGAACCCATAGAAAGGTTGAACTTGCTTGAACAATATGAAAAAAGGCAATCACAAGCTGATCCAGGCGCTAAACCGGTCCAAGGTGCTGAACAAGATCCGTACGGAAGGCCCTATATCCAGAATCGAACTGGCCAAAAAAAACAAGCTGAGTCCCTCCACGGTGGCATCGGCCGTTCAAGAACTGATCAGGGAAGGCTACGTTTCCGAAATTGGAACAGGCTCCTCCAGCGGCGGTAGAAAACCCATACTGCTTAAATTCAATCCGGATAATCACTTCCTGTTAGCCGTAAGCATAACGAATTCGGTCATGATCCTGGCCCGGATGAATCTGGAGGCGAAGGTGTTCGCGAAGGAAACGCACCCTATAGCCGGACTCCAGGGAGAAGCGGTTATCGAACGGCTGCTGCAGCTGATGGATGATTTCATGGCAGGTCAAGAGGATCTGGAACGGTGCGTCGGTATTTCCATTAACGTCCCCGGCATTGTGAGCGACAGCCATGGCGTCGTGCACTATAACACGAAACTGCGGATGACGAATGTTCCATTGAAACGGATATTTGAAGACCGCTACGGAATGCGGACCTGGGTTGAGAATGACATGAATTCCGTTGTGCTTGCCGAACGCCGGTTCGGCGATTACGCGTTCGCGAATCTGATCTATATATCCATCGGGGACGGGCTTGGTTCCGGTATTTTGATTAACGATCATCTCCTAAGAGGCAAGCATGGCGGTGCCGGGGAATTCGGGCATACGAGCGTGAATCGCAGCGGAATCCGCTGCGAATGCGGCAATGCAGGCTGCCTCGACAGCTATATCAGCTGGATTGCCGTGTATTCCCGCATTATTACGGCAATCGCAACGGGAAGGCCGACAATGATCCAGGAGCTGAGCGGAGGGGATTACAGTAAAATTGTTCCGTCCGTATTCAAGGAAGCCCTTCGCAAGGGGGACAAGCTGGCGAGGGATCTGAATGAAGAAGTGGCCGAGCACTTGGGAGCGGCCATCGTCAACCTGGTGAACATGTTTAATCCCGAGGCGTTGATATTAGGCGGGGATTTGGCGCATGGAAATCCCGAATTGCTGGACATGGTCAGCGTATATATCGACCGGCATGCGATGCCGATTCTGAAGGATGACATGGTTTTCGGCTTGGCATCCCTGGGCGAGGAGGACAAGCTGATGGGTGCGGCTTCGGTCCTGCTGCAGGACCTGCTGGGCTTCTCTTTGATGGAATAATGGATTTGACAACGTTTCCATCTGCACGTTATCTTTGGTTAAATGCATAAGCAGAAAGGGGAGAAGATGCTTGGAGAAGTACATTCTGGCGCTTGACCAAGGAACGACAAGCTCGCGCGCGATCCTGTTTAACCGCGAAGGGCAAATCGTTCACTCCGCTCAAAGGGAATTTCCGCAGTATTTTCCGAAGCCCGGTTGGGTGGAGCAGAATGCCAACGAAATATGGGGCTCGATTCTGGCGGTCATTGCGACTTGCTTATCCGAAGCGGGCGTGAAGACGGAGCAGATTGCCGGCATCGGAATTACGAATCAGCGGGAGACCGCCGTGGTATGGGACCGCAAGAGCGGTGAACCGATCTATCCCGCCATCGTATGGCAATCTCGCCAGACGGCCGGCATATGCGAGGAGCTCATTGCAGCAGGCCATGACGCGACGGTTAGGGAGAAGACGGGACTTCTGATCGATCCCTATTTCTCGGGAACGAAGATCAAATGGATCCTCGATCATGTGGACGGCGCGCGCGAACGGGCCAAGCGAGGAGAGATTATATTCGGGACCATCGACACCTGGCTGATCTGGAAGCTGTCGGGCGGCCAGGTGCATGTAACCGATTATTCCAACGCATCGCGTACGATGCTCTATAACATCCACGAATTGAAATGGGATGAGGAGCTGCTGCAGCTGCTGGACATCCCCAAGGCCATGCTGCCTGAGGTCAGGCCGTCATCCGAAATCTATTCCAATACGGCATCCTATCACTTCTTCGGGCGAGAGGTTCCGATTGCCGGAGCGGCCGGCGATCAGCAAGCGGCGCTGTTCGGCCAGACCTGCTTCTCCGAAGGCATGGTGAAGACGACCTACGGAACAGGCAGCTTTATGCTGATGAATACCGGCGATAAGCCGGTTCAATCCGAGCATGGGCTGATCACCACGATCGCCTGGGGACTGGATGGCCGCGTACAATACGCGCTTGAGGGCAGCGTCTTCGTGGCGGGCTCCGCGATACAGTGGCTGCGCGACGGGCTTCGAATGTTCCGCGAAGCCAAGGACAGCGAGCCCTATGCAAGACGGGTCCAATCCACCGAAGGCGTCTATGTGGTGCCGGCTTTTGTCGGTCTTGGCAGTCCGTATTGGAACAGCGATGTGCGGGGGGCGGTCTTCGGCCTGACGCGAGGCACGTCGAAGGAGCATTTCATCCGTGCAACCCTCGAGTCGCTTGCATATCAAACGCGCGATGTCCTATCCGTGATGGAAGAGGATTCGGGCTTTCATATCGAATCCCTGCGGGTGGATGGAGGAGCGGTGTCCAACGCCTTTCTTATGGAATTCCAAAGCGACATCCTGAACGTCCCGGTGGAAGTGCCGGACATTACGGAGACAACGGCGCTCGGTGCAGCTTACCTGGCAGGGCTCGCGGTCGGCTTCTGGAAGGATCAGGAGGAGATATGCAGCAAGTGGAGAACGGGGCAGAGCTTCACACCAACCATGGAGGAAAACGCAAGAGAGCAATTATACGGCGGCTGGAAAAAAGCCGTTTATGCGGCAATGGCTTTTCATTAGCATTTTATATGGTATAATGATCAATAAGTGAATAGATGTCTGGAGACTTGGAGAGACCACTAGGCGCGGATACCTCATGTAATGGGGTTGTTACCGCGTGTTCGTGGTCTCTTTTTTGCTGTCTTTTTTCATGGGGAAGGTAACGATAGATAAAAACAGGGTAAAGCATACTGGGAGGGATTCAATGTGGAGCAGTCACAGTCGTTTTCAAGTTTGGACCGCGGGCATCGATTTCAAAGAATAGCAGAGGGCACCTACGATCTGATCGTGATCGGCGGCGGAATCACCGGTGCGGGGATTGCACTGGATGCGGTCACGCGCGGCATGTCGGTGCTGCTGGTGGAAATGCAGGATTTTGCGGCGGGAACGAGCAGCCGTTCCACCAAGCTGGTGCATGGCGGGCTGCGGTATTTGAAGCAGTTTGAAGTCGGCATGGTGGCGGAGGTAGGCAAAGAACGGGCCGTGGTGTACGAGAACGGGCCGCACGTAACGACCCCGGAATGGATGCTGCTGCCGATACACCAGGGCGGCACCTTCGGGAAGTTTAGTACCTCCATCGGTTTAATGGTGTATGATTTCCTGGCCGGCGTGAAGCGGGGAGAACGGCGATCCATGCTGTCCGCCTCCGAGACGTTAAAGCGGGAGCCGCTTCTGAAGCAGGAGGGCCTGAAGGGCGGCGGCTATTACGTGGAATACCGGACGGACGACGCCAGGCTGACGCTGGAGGTCATGAAGGAGGCAGCAGCAAGAGGGGCGGTTCTGTTTAACTACGCCAAGGCGGAGTCGCTGAATTATGATGCGAATGGGCGGATTACCGGGGTTACGGTAAGGGATATGCTCGGCGGCGCTGTGAAGTCCGTCTCCGGCACCAAAATCGTAAATGCGGCCGGGCCTTGGGTGGACCAAGTGCGCGAAATGGATAAGTCCAGGAAGGGAAAAATGCTTCAGCTGACCAAAGGGGTTCATCTGGTCATCGACCAATCCAGGTTCCCGCTTCGCCAGGCGGTCTACTTCGATACGCCCGACGGCAGGATGGTGTTTGCCATTCCCCGGGACGGGAAGACCTATGTCGGCACAACCGACACGGTTTATAAGGCGGATCCCGTACGTCCCTTGATCACGGTGGAAGACCGGGATTATATTTTGAAGGCCATCCATTACATGTTTCCGGGCGTAAAGCTAAGTCCGGCAGACGTTGAATCGGGATGGGCCGGGGTCCGGCCTCTGATTCTGGAGGAAGGCAAGAGCCCGTCCGAAATTTCCCGCAAGGATGAAATTTGGGAATCCCCCTCCGGCCTGATCACCATTGCGGGAGGGAAGCTGACCGGGTATCGGAAAATGGCGGACACCGTCGTTGACCTGGTAGCGAAACGGATTCAAGAAAGCGGCGGGAAGGCATATGGCGCCAGCGTAACGAAAAATCTGCCGATTTCCGGCGGTCAGGTTGGCGGTTCCAGCCAATTCCCGGATTTTGTCCGCAAGCAGACGGAGATCGGCGCGGCGCAAGGAATTGACCGTAAGCTTGCCGAGCACTGGGCGCGAATGTACGGCTCAAACGCAGCGGAATTGTTCCGCTTGGCCAAGGAAGGCTCCGATCAGGCGGAGGCGTCGGCGCTTCCGGTGTCGGTATTGGTTCCGCTGATGTATGCCATCAAGCATGAGATGGCATCGAAGCCGGCCGACTTTTTTATCCGCCGCACGGGGTCTCTCTTGTTTCATATCGACTGGACGAGAAAATGGAAGGTGCCCGTGATCAATTATATGGCTACCGTACTGGGCTGGAGCGAACAGCAGAGAACCGAGTACACCAGGGAACTGGATGAGGAGCTGGCTTCGGCCGCGCAGCCGGCCGCTAACGAATCGCCGGCCCAGGCTCCGATTCCGCCAAATGCTTCAAAGGCCAAACTTTCGTCTTAACCGGCCGGCCGTGAGAGGGGGGATGGGTCAGCCCGTCTACCCCGAACATATAGAAGTAAGGGCACTGGTATGATAATCTATATACGTTCACACTTGAGAGGAGAGATCACCCGATGAACCACAAAGCGTATGAAGGATCGTATCAGGGAGAGCGCGCGGTTTGGCTCCAGCATGGCCCTTATGAAGCGGCGATATTGCCTGAAATCGGAGGCAATCTCATCGCTTTCAGGGATAACGTAAGCGGTTACCGGTTCCTGCGCGAGCCAGAAGAGAACGAAATGGAAGCGTTCAAAGCCAGTCCGGGCGTTCACGGCATTCCTGTTCTCTTTCCGCCTAACCGATATGAGGACGGACGGTTTCCTTGGAACGGACAAACCTATCAACTCCCGGTAAATGAAGAAGAGACGGGCAATCACCTCCATGGTTTTTTACATACGACCCCTTGGAGTGTCGAGGATTATGGCAGCAGCGAGACCGAGAGTTATGTGGTGGTCTCCGTCACGGTTGACGAGCATCATCCGGTGTACGCCATGCTTCCGCATCACTTCACCTTCCGGCTTCGCTACACGCTGAATCAGGACGGCTTGGCCCAGCATGTGTTTATACGGAATCAGGGTACCAGCAGCATGCCGTGCCTGCTAGCCTTCCATACGGCGATCAATGCTCCCTTTGCCCCGGAAAGCACGGCGGATGATTGCGTCGTGAGAATCACCATTGGCGAGCGGTGGGAGATGAGCGACCGGATGCTGCCGACCGGCAAGTTCCAAGCGCTGACGGCAGAAGAAAAGCTGCTTCGCACGAGCGGCGTGAATCCCTATTTCGATTCGATGGACAACCATTATACGGCCGTTCCGCAAAACGGCAGAAACCGCATGGAGCTGACGGATACCAAGCTAGGCAAAACATTCGTTTACGATGTCGGCAACTCGTATAAGCAGTGGATGGTATGGAACAGCAAGGCGTCCCGCAAATTTTTCTGTCCTGAACCGCAGATCAACCTGGTTAATGCACCGAACACGGACTTGCCTGCGGACGAGATCGGGTTGTTCGGTTTGGCGCCGGGCGAGATTTGGGAGGCAAGCTCCCGTTTGTATCTTAAGAATTAGGGGAAGGGCCCCTTCCTTAAAAAAGCGTATGGATGGAAGCACCCGAAACGACAGGGGTGTTAACGATCCATACGCTTTATGTTTGTATGATGCCTTGTTCAACCGCCTGTCGAAGACAAGGAAGCCGGCTCGTGTTTGCGTCGGCGGCTGCGCCTCATCCGATCCGGGATGACGAAGAAGGCGACATGCATGAGGATGAACAGCGATAACGCGATAAGTTCTTCTACAACAATATAAACGGGATGCGGCCCCAGCAGATCGAGCAGCGAAGCCGTATCCGGCTTGCGCATCAGGAACATATAGTTCGAACCGACAGCGAGGTTGACCAGACCGACTAAAAGTGCGGACACGTTAAGAAAGACCATCGTCCAGGCGATGGATTTCCAGGTGGGACGGTACCCCCGAACCCATGTCATATACAATGCCGTCATGATGATCGCGATATGGACAACAAAGAAATGAAAGAACCGGAAGTGCGGAAAAGGGTATCCCAAATTAGGGGTTAATACAGCTTGCAGGGCTCCCCCGATTCCCGCAAAGTAAACCAGCGGGTATAAGCGGCGTTTATCCGTAAGCAGGATGGCGATGGAGAGGAACAGGGTCAGACTGCACAACTCCAAGGGAAGCGAAGTGGCTGGATCCCATATTCCCGTTGACACATACCAGACATGAAGGGAAGCTTCTGGCAACGCAAGGGCAGCGAGCAGGCCCCATCTTACGGTCTTTTGCAGAGAAGGCTTGGAGGCGATGGCAGTCCTGAACAGGTACAGCAGCAGGCCAAGGATGATGCATATGCCAATGGCTATCCAATGTTCAACGGAAAAGGCAGCAAACGCTTCCGGGTATTGCGGATCAAAATAAGATTCGATGCATGACCACTCCTTTTTGAATGTACATAAGATTTTATTCGATATTACCATAATGTGGGTTATTCATATATACCCGAAGCGCGTTTGGGAAGGAAATCGTCCGCGTCGCTAATGTATCTATGTAGAACAGACGCCAAGAACAAAAAGTCTGCTAAAATCATGCCAACGCAAGAAGATCCCGCCTCCGAATGTAACGGATACGGGATCTTCTCTTGTCCTGCGCCAGATTCAAGGTATACGCCGCTGCTCGCTTAAACCGGCTGTTTGACTTCAGCAACCAGGCGCTTCAGCGATTCCTGCTTCCATCTGGGAATTCGAAGATGTTTAGCGGAAGGCGCCTTTTCCCCGAAATAAACGATGCCTTGCTCTACCGTAGTTATTTTGTCTACGTTGACGTAGCAGTTGCCGCCGACATGATAGAACTGTTTACCGGACAGCAGGGATGCGATTTTTTCGGCAGTCATTCTCTTTTTAATATTATAGTTCCTGCCGTGAAAGCTGACCAAACCGTGCGATCCGGTTTTAAAGAACAGAATGTCTGTCTCCACCACGAAGTCCTCATACATGTTGCGGGATTCCGATACGTGCTTCATCATTCTGCTTCCCCCTTTTCCAAGATCAACATTTGATAACGCTTACATTCTAACATGTTTTGCTTGGGGTTTAAAGAACTTTTTATTTTGCATGAAAAAAAGCCCCGTCCCGCGAGGGTAGGGGCTTTGCCTGGTGTTCAAGGTGCAGCAGGTGTTAAGGTGTCTCTGTAGCATCTGCCGGTGCTTCTGCTGGAGCTTCAGCAGGAGCTTCTTCCAGGGTATTCGTGATGGTAGCTTTATCCTTCAGCTCTTGAATGTAGGCTGTGGATTCGGCATAGACCTTCTGGTTCTCAAGCTGGCTGCGGATTTCTTCCTTCTTGTCTTCCAAGGTAGGATTCGTTGCTTCCTTACGATCGGTAACCTTGATGATGTGGTATCCGAAGGAGCTCTTCACCGGTTCGCTGATTTCATCTTTCTTCAGTTTGAACGCCGCTTCTTCAAATGCGGGGTCCATTTCGCCGCGTCCGAAGAAATTCAGGTCGCCGCCGGTATCCTTGGTTGCATCCTGGTTTTTCTCTTTAGCAATCGTTGCGAAGTCAGCGCCTTCCTTCAGCTGCTTCACGATGGCTTCGGCTTCTTCCTTGGTCTCAACCAGGATGTGGGAAGCGCGAACCTGCTCAGGCGTTGCGAAGCTTTCTTTGTTTTGGTCATACACTTCTTTGACTTCTTCGTCGGTTACCTTGATTTTGTCGGCCATCAGCTTTTTAAGCTCAACCTGGGTTTTGGTCTGCTCCTTCAGGTTGTCGAGCGTCATGCCGTTTTGCTGCAGAGCCATATTGAATTGTTCCTCGGAAGGGAAGGAGGCCTTCAGCGCATCCACTTCTTTATTCACATCGGCATCGGTCACCGTAATGGACTTGTTCTTCAGTTCCTGCTGGATCAATTCCTCCGTGATCATGGAATTCAGCGTTTGTTTGCCGCCTACGCTGACAAGCTCATCGTACAGATTATCCTTGGTAATGTTAACGTCGTTGACTTTAGCTATAGCTTCATTGCCGGATCCCTTGGCAAACGGAGGTACGATCAGGACGACGATTAAGGCAGCCGCCAAAACCAGCGACGCGATCATCCAGCCTTTGCTTCCGTTGCCGCCGCCATCTGCAGGTGGCTGTTCATCGTAATGCGGTTGATCTCCCGAATGCATAACGGCTGGGTGTTCGTTCTCATCCTTGTACAGCTCGTCGGACTCCGGATAGGTGGAATCTATTCTTTCTTCTTCATGAGGCAAGCCGCCTTGATCTTGTTGGTTATTCTCTTTCTCTTGGGCTTGTCCCTGATCATCCTCGGGCTGTCCCGGATGGTTTGGCTGCAAATCGTTATCTTTCATGTAATGATTGACTCCCTTCGACTGCATATAATAATGAGTTGTTCATTCTTTTATCACTTTACCAGATAAGCCTACGGTTTACCTTAAGAAAAAATAAAAATTGAAAATATAAACGAAAAGTGGTTCCTGCCTACAGAATCAGCATTCCCGCCACGCCGCAAAGAATCCCAAGCAGGACGACGGAGGCAGTAACAAACCACAAAACTCTTTTAGGGAATGAACGCCTCACCATAAGCAGAGACGGAAGACTGACAGCCGGCAGTGTCAGAAGCAGCGCCGCGGCCGGACCCGCCCCCAGGCCTGCTGCCATAAAAGCCTGGATGATCGGGATTTCCGCCGCGGTCGGAATGACGAACAGCATTCCCATCACGGAGAAGAAGATGACGGCCAAGAGCGTGTTCCCCGCTGCCGCTCCCAAATGCGGGAACATCCATGCCTGCATGGCGCCAAGGAGCAGCACGGCTATAAAGTAAGCCGGGACCACCCGAACCAGCATCTGCCCGATGCTGGTTAACCAGCGTTTCCACAGCGGACGCTCATCGGTTTGATCCGTGCTCTGAGGCGCATCGATCTCCACGGGATCCGCTTCCTTGGCGAAGCGGTTTGCCAGGTAGCTGACGCCGAAGGTTAGCAGGATGCCGAAGATCAATCGCAGCACGGTGAATTTCCATGATAAAACAAAGGTCATGAAGACGAGCGTCGCCGGATTGATGGTTGGATTGCCGATCCAGAACGCGAGAGCAGAGCCGACCGACACCTTTTTCTTGCGCAGACCGATCGCGATCGGTGCGGCGCAGCAGGAGCACATCATGCCCGGAATGGAGGCGATTCCTCCAATCGCCGTGCTGCCGAAGGTCGTTTTGCCAAGGACCCGAAGCAGCCATTGGGATGGCAGCAGCGACTGGACCAGAGTCCCGAGCAGAATGCCGAGCACCGCCGCTTTCCAAACCGCTTTAAAATAGGTGAGCGCATAATTCCAGGCTGCCTGCCAAGAAGGGGCGGCATCGCCAGGGTCCATGCCTAATATGGAAGAGCCGATGCTGTGCTCCATAATAGCTTTGAGCGCTTTATCGTAGTAAGGCCACCACTTCACGTAGGTAAGGCCTGTTGCTGCTATGATGACGAAGATGGTGATGAGCCAGACGGTTCTTCTGCGATCCGTATGATTCAAGGCCCTTCCACCGTCGCTTGAGTGATTCATAATCTGTATTCCCCCGATGTATCGTGAAATGATTTACATATCCAATCAAATAGTATATCACATTGTCGGCAGGTTGCAGAAAGATATTCCCGGTAATTGCAAGAAATAGGAAGACCGTTAGACTTGAAGCAGCCGATTTCATATAATATAGATATTGTGTGCTTGAACAAGTGTTAGCTAAACGGATGAATATCAGATGATCCCCGGTGTAGATGAGACGTTATCCAAGCATCCACGCCGGGGTTGTTGCATGTGCTTTGCCTAAAATCACTCTTAAGACGAAGGGAAGACCCATGATGAGTCAATCGGACAAAATAAAACTAACCTCGTATTCCTCCAAAGGAGGCTGCGGCTGTAAGATCGGACCTGCCGATCTGGCACAGGTCATCCGCAAGCTTCCGCAAGCCGAGCCGAATCCTAATTTATTGGTTGGTCTGGATACCAGCGATGATGCGGGCGTATACCGTCTCACGGATGATCTGGCCATGGTGCAGACCGTCGATTTCTTTACGCCGATCGTGGATGACCCTTATGATTTCGGTCAGGTGGCCGCGGCGAATGCCATCAGCGATATCTATGCCATGGGCGGCAAACCGCTGACCGCCTTGAATATCGTAGCATTCCCGATATCGACGCTGGACAAGCAGGTCTTGACGGATATTTTGAGAGGTGCAGGAGATAAATTGAAGGAAGCGGGGGTTACCCTGGTTGGCGGACACTCCATTGATGACAAAGAGCCGAAATTCGGCCTTGCCGTAACGGGGACCGTGCACCCGGACCGGGTAAGAACCAATGCCGGAGCCAAGCCGGGCGATGCCTTGATTCTGACGAAGCCGATTGGCGTGGGCATCCTGACGAGTTCCATCAAGAAGGATCTGTTAAGTGAAGAAGAGATTCGCCGCGTTACGGCCGTCATGGCGGCACTGAACAAAACGGCTGCCGAGACGATGGAGCCTTATGATGTGCATGCCTGCACCGACGTGACGGGGTTCGGTCTCCTTGGCCATGCGCTCGAAATGGCCAAAGGCAGCGGCACGGGCATCCGGATTTCCAAGCCTTCCGTTCCCATTCTGGAAAGGGTTCGGGAAATGGCCGACGGAGGCGTCATTCCGGGCGGCACCAAAAACAATTATGAACACGTGAAGGACGACGTGGATTTCCCGGATAGCATGGACCAGATCGATAAATGGATATTGTGCGATGCCGTGACGTCAGGGGGACTGCTCATTGCCGTTGACGGCTCGCAGGCCGAAGCATTACTGGCGGAGCTTCGCCAAGCCGGGCTGGAAGCCGGCAGAATCGGAGAAGTCGTACATGACCATCCGAATCGCATTGTCGTTGAGGCGTAACATGAGCCGGGTTTTGTTTGTGTAACCATAAAGGAGCGAACAGACATGTTTCAAGACATCACCGTGAAAGAATTATTGGAACTGCAAAACAGCAAGAAGATTACTTTGATTGATGTCCGTTCCCCTTCGGAATACAAGGACTCCACCATTCCGGGGAGTCTGAACATTCCGGTCTTCAATGATGAAGAACGGGCGGAGATCGGGACGATTTACAAGCAGGTGAGCGTGGATGCGGCCAAAGAGCGGGGGCTCGCCATCATGTCGGCCAAGCTACCCAGCTTCGTGAAGCAGTTCAAAGAGATCGAAGGAGATAAGGCGGTCTATTGCTGGCGCGGCGGCATGCGCAGCCGGACGGCTGCAACGGTGCTGTCCCTGATGGATATCCATGTCAATCGGATTACGGGTGGGATTAAGGCTTACCGGAAGTATGTGCTGGATACGCTTGAGCAGAAGAGTCTGGATGCGGAAGCGTTTGTTCTTCACGGATTGACGGGTACGGGCAAGACGGCAGTGCTAAGGCAGCTTCAGCAGGAAGGCTACCCCGTCGTGGACCTGGAAGGGCTCGCAGGCCACCGCGGCTCGATCTTCGGGCATATCGGCCTGCAGTCCAACAATCAGAAGACTTTCGATGCGGAATTGGTTGAACGGCTGAAGCAATTGGAAAATTCGCCTTATTTGTTATTTGAGGCCGAGAGCAAACGGATCGGCAAAATCGTCGTTCCCGATTTCCTAATGAAGAAGAAGGAGTCGGGCGTTGCCATCGTGTTGGAATTGCCGATGGCGGAGCGTGTTCGCCAGATACTGGAGGATTACAACCCTGCGGCTTATAAAGAGCAATATTTGGCGGCCTTTCAATTAATCAAGAACCGAATCCACACTCCGATCGCCGCGGAAATTGGCAAGTCTTTGGAGGAGGGAAGGTATGCTCAGGGAATACAGCTGCTGCTTGAGCATTATTATGATCCCAAATATAATTACTCCTTCAGTCAATATGAGGACAACGCTCCTATCGTTGTGGCGGTAGATCGGGTAGAAGAAGCGGTGGATGCCGTAAAAGACATACTGCGAAGCCGAATGCTGCACAAGACAGGCGCGTAAATGCCAGGATCGGTTGAGTGCGTAACGAGAAGGAGTTCCATTATGTCTCTTTATTTTGCGATCCGGTCCTGATTCGAATAGAACGACAGATCGCCCCTTAAGCATTAGCAGATACGAAGGTATCGCTTTTGCTTGAGGGGCGATTTTGCTTTTGAATATGAAATGCTCTTAGAGTGACGATAGAGCTTCCGAGATAGGCGTTTCGCCTGAAATCAGGTCGAAGGAACGCCGGAAGGTATGTTCTTCGTCCAGCGCCAACAAGATCGTTTTCGCCACATCCTCGCGCGGAATCGAGCCGCCCTTGATATTCTCCGCAGCCGTAATGCGGCCGGTACCAGGCTCATTCAAAAGTCCTCCCGGACGAATGATCGTATAGGAGAGGCTGCTGTGACGAAGCATTCGATCCGCGTAATGCTTGGCGGCATAATACGGTTTGATGTCCCCGTTCCAAGATTCTCGATGATGGGCCCCAATCGCGCTAATCATCACAAAGCGCGGGACCTTCGCCTCTTCGGCAGCTTCGACCATCTTGACGGCTCCGTCCAGATCGATCAGCAGCGTTTTGTCGTATCCGGTAGCTCCGCCAGAACCAGCCGTGAAAACCACTGCCTGGCAATCTCGTGCTGCTTCCGCCAGTTCCTTGACCGATCCTTCCAAATTCGCGATAACGCACTCTATTCCCGCTTCTCGATAATAGGCTGCCTGCTCCTCCCTCCGAACCATGGCTTTTACGCTATAGGCATCATGCTCATGCAGGAGAAACGTAAGCTGTTTGCCAATCTGGCCGTTCGCGCCGGCTACTAGAACCTTCATCATGACATGCTCCTTTTCTTTTGGGTATATATTCTCGTAAAGAGTAATCCCTGCGATTTTGACATAGACTACGGGATATTTGTCATGTAATCCCTTTGGGACTTTCCTTTATGACAGGAAAATGATATTATCTTGTTTTCACCAAATCGCACGGTTTCGAAACAAGGTCAAAGGAGAACAGAAAGTTGAGCGGAGAGAAGATATACCCTGCTTCAGGAAGACAACGCTGGATATTCCTCATATCGATGATCAGCTTCATCGGATTTGTCATTCTGGCGGCGCTGGTAAAGCGGGAAAGCCTGGCAGCGCTTGATTTGGCGATCATTACGACGGTACAAGCCCTTGAACATCCGCTGCTTACGGATATTGCCATCGGGCTGTCGTTCATAGGCTCCATCGGACCGGTGATCGTGTTAAGCCTGATCGTGATCGCCGTGCTATATTGGATTCTGGGCCACCGCAAGGAGATTCTTCTCCTTATTGTGGTCGTCTTCGGTTCATCTATTCTGAATTTATTATTAAAATGGGTGTTTCAACGTGCAAGGCCGGACATCAACCGCCTGATTGAAATTACGGGATACAGCTATCCCAGCGGCCATTCGATGGGGGCCTTCTCGTTCTACAGCGTGCTCGCTTACTTGTTGTGGAGACATATTGACAGCAGAGCGGGGAGAGGGACGTTGATTGCCGTTTCCATCGTGATGATTCTAAGCATCGGACTTAGTCGAATCTATCTCGGCGTCCATTACCCGAGCGATATCATTGGCGGATATCTGGCTTCTTGCGCTTGGCTTGGGTTCGTGATCCGATCTTACGAGAAAAGGATGGGGAAGCGGGCCAACCCGGATGATGTCAATGAAGAAACTGCATAACATTGGAAGCGTAAGGGTAATTCATGTAATAGCGGTTCAAACGGAGGAGTATGTATCATGGTGTGTAGGCTTAGACGTGAAATTGGGTTGCGTAAGGAGGGCTGTCCGTGGCGTTTGGAGCAAGAATGTTCAAAACCGGCCTAGCCGTGACGCTGGCTCTTTATTTAGCCATGCTGTTTGACTTTAAATCACCTGTCGTAGCCGCCATCGCCGCGATTTTCGCGATGCAGCCATCGATATACAGGTCGTGGAGATATTTTCTGGACCAGCTGCAGACCAGTACGCTCGGTGCGATTCTGGCCATGCTCGGAGGGTATTTTTTATCGAATCAACCGATTTCCGTCGGTTTGGTCTGTATTCTAGTGATCATGATTTGCATGAAGCTGAAAATGGGCGAGACCATCGGACTTACGCTTGTTACGGTTATATCCGTGATGGAAGCTTCCGGACAATGGGACTTTGCCCTCAATCGCTTTATTCTGACGATTATCGGCATCATATCTGCATTCCTCATCAATATTCTTGTGTTTCCACCGAAACCGAAGGAACAGTACATCACGCGGATTCATATTGTATTTGGCAAAATGTCGCTGCTGCTGCGCACGGCGATCTCCCATGAAATGAAGGATTCGGTCTACCGTGCGGAGAAGAAAGAACTGGAATCGGCCATCAAATCGTTGTCCGACAAATACAATTTGTTTGAGGAAGAGCAGAAGAAGCTGAAGCGGGCGAAATACAGTCAAGCAAGACAGCTCGTGGTGTATAAGCAGCTGCTCCAATCCCTTCGCAAGGGGTATGAAGTGCTGGATGCGGTGGAGAACCACTATTTCCAGGCGGATCGATCCGATGAAATCGACGAACAGTTTGATCACAATCTGGAGCGGTTAATGAAGTACCATGAGCATATTTTGTGGAAATTCGAAGATAAACTTAAGCCGAACGAGGATGAGGCCGAGACCATGGCGGAGAACAATGAAGCTTTCATGGAGCAGGTGATGTGCGGGCCCGGCTCAAATCCCGGCGGACTCCGGCTGGCGGTGGTGGCCGCCTCCATGTACGACTACGGCTATCAGCTTGACCGGTTGAATCGGGTGGCGGATCAAATCAGCCGAGTCGTGGATGATAAGGAGCAAGAGGATGCCATGTTCTCGTGGCTGCGAAAATAAGGGAGCTCGCCATGAGGATGCCGATCAAGATTTCACATTTGATCGGCTGTTTTTATACATCTCAGCAAGCAGCAAGTTTGGCATTTGAGGCTCGGGAATGGTATGGTATATGAACATAAAAAAAACCGCCCCGGCGGGTCGGTTACTGAAATTTCATGTTGAATTATGTACGGCAGCTTGCTATAATTAACAATGCTTTGTCATTAAATTATTGATATGTGGTTAGAATATCACAATTGTATTTTATCACGATTAACCAACGCTGTCAACCGGTAGATTAGGGGGATGAACAAATGGCTATCAGCGATCAAGATTGGAAAGAGGAACAGGCGCGGGTAACGGAAGTAACAGCAAAAATCGGAAATAAAATATCCCAGCTGGAAGCAAGCGTCGGCGATATCCGTGAAGTCGTCATTGACATGCGGAAGGACTTCTGGGACGAAGTTACGGTAAACTTCAGCAACCCGGACGATTTGGGCGAAACGTCCACCAACCTGAGACAGCAATCGCAGGTGCTCGCCGAACGCGAGCATGCTCATCTGCAGTCCAGCAAGCTGCTTAAAAAGTACAGGAAGCTGGTGGAATCCCCATACTTCGGACGCATTGACTTTCAGGAGGATGGAACTGCGGAGACGGAAACCATTTATTTGGGAACAGGTTCTTTTTTGGACGAAAAGATGGAGACGTTTCTGGTTTACGACTGGCGGGCACCGATCTCGAGCTTGTATTACGACGGTGCGCCGGGCCCTGCCCAATATGAGACGCCTTCGGGTACGGTCAAGGGCGAAATGCTGCTTAAGCGCCAATTCGTCATCCATAACGGCGAGATCAAGGTGCTGTTCGATACCGGCGTGACCATCGGAGATGAACTGCTGCAGCAGGTGCTTAGCCATAGTGCGGATGACCGCATGAAGAGTATCGTGGCTACGATTCAGAAGGAACAAAACGCGGTCATCCGAAATGACAAAACCCGCATGCTGATCGTGCAGGGGGCTGCCGGAAGCGGAAAGACCTCGGCGGCACTGCAAAGGGTCGCTTATCTGCTGTACAAGTACCGGGAGACGCTCCGGGCCGACCAGATGATCCTGTTCTCCCCGAATCCGCTGTTCAACAGCTATGTGTCCACGGTGCTTCCCGAGCTCGGCGAGGACAATATGCAGCAGACGACCTTCCAGTCCTATCTGGAGCACCGGCTCGGTAAGGAGTTCGATCTCGAAGACGTGTTCACGCAAACGGAAACCCTGTTGAATGCGGATGATTCGCCGCGTTACCGGGCACGCTTGGAGAGCATATCGTATAAATCCTCGGGGGCTTATCTGGACACCATCAGACGATACAAGGAGCTGCTGGAAAAGGGAGGCATGCTCTTTAAGCCGGTCGTATTCCAGGGGAAGGTGATTGTCAGCTCGGAGGAGATGGCGTCGCAGTTCTATGGCTATGATTCGGCGGTTAAGCTCGCTGGCCGCATTGATCTGATGAAGGAATGGATGCTTAAGCGCCTGTCGGAGTTTGCCCAGACCGAGAAAGATGCCCCGTGGGTAGAAGAGCAAATCCAGCTGCTGGATACGGAAGATTACCAACGGGCCTTTCAAACGATGAGACGCAAGCAAAACCGGAAGGCAGACACGTTTGACGATTTCGATAAGGAAAAAGACGTCCTTGCGAAAATGGTGGTCAGCAGCCGGCTCAAGCCGCTTCGGCGTTGGATCAAGCGGTTCCGGTATGTGGACGTCAAGGGCATGTACCGTAAATTGTACACGGACGAATCCTTATTCCGCCGGGCGGCGGGAAATTTGGAGACGCTCCCGGAACATTGGGATGAAATATGCAATCTTACCGTTGCGTCCCTGGACGACAAAGCATTGCTTTACGAAGACGCCACGCCGTTTCTCTATCTGAAGGAACTGCTGCAAGGGTTCCGTACGAATACGTCGATACGCCATGTCATCGTCGATGAAGTTCAGGATTATTCCGCATTTCAGCTGGAGTTCCTGAAGCGTTTGTTCCCGCGGGCCAAAATGACGGTGCTGGGGGACCTCAACCAAGCCATTTATGCTCATGGAGAGGCACTCGGAAGCTTGGAGAATCTGGTGAGTCTGTATGGCAAAGAGGATACGGAGGTCATTAATCTGACCCAAAGCTACCGGTCGACGTATGAAATCGTAAACTTCACGCGACAAATGATACCTGGCGGGGAGCGGATCGTTCCTTTCAACCGGCAAGGGGAAGCTCCTCGAGTCGTTCGGGTGAACGATGAAGAAGAACTGCATGGCGCGATCGTATCCGATATTCGCGAGCTTCATGAGCAGGGATTCCAATACGTTGCGGTGATCTGCCGGACAGAAGAGGAGAGCAGGCGCGTACATCAGCAGCTGTCGGCGGATATCTCCGCCCGCTTAATCACCAAAACCACGCCGGCCTTCGAAAAGGGAACGCTGGTGGTTCCCGCCTACTTGGCCAAAGGCGTGGAGTTTGACGCGGTGATTATCTATAACGGCGCCGAGGACGTGTACCACCGGGAAACCGATCGTAAGCTGTTCTACACGGCATGTACGCGTGCCATGCATAAACTGCATGTCTATCATATCGGGGAGAAGAGTCACTTTATCTCCGGTCAAGCTTAAAGGAAAGAGGTCTGCCTGAGCCCGTCTCAGGCCGGCCTCTTTTTGCATGATGTCTATATGAAAATCAAACCCGTTTTCATAACGGAGGTAAAAAATGGAATGTATCATTATAAGAAATTTATGGCATTTGTTATACCATAAGGAGGGAGTTATCCAAAAATTATCAACATTTGACCGGTGATTAATAAAATTTTTTCAATTATTTTCGATTTAAGCGATTTCACGGTAGTCCTGCCTATTCACTCTTGACACAAATTTGACGAAAAAAGGAATGGGGGTATATTACTTATATCAAAGGTCGGGTGCTTGCGGATGAAGATAAAAACAAAATTAATTCTTTCGTCTACGATACTTGCGACGGTTACGGCGGTTATCGTAATCATTGCGTTTATCACATCGAATATGACGGAGAAGAGGTTTAGCAAGATTATTGAAGAGGACCAGAAGGTCATTTATAACCTGACGCAATTGGAGACCCTGTTGACTGGCGTTTCCAATGATGAGCGGGGCTACTTATTGACCGGGGATTCGACCTTTGCAGATTCATTGAAATCGAAACAGGAGTCCGTCGTCAAACTCATGGCCGAAACCAAAGGCTTAATGACGGCAGAAGAAGACCAGAAGGTATTTAACGAGATTGAAGCCGGTTATGTCGTATACTCCGAGGCCATAGCCGAGGTATTGAACAAATTGGGGTATGACACCGGTTTTTACAAGGCGGTCCCTTTCCGGGTGTACGAAGCTGCCTTTAACAAGGAGCGGGAAGTGCGCAAGTCATTTAGCGAGCTGATCGCAAAGTTTACGGTACATAAAAATGAAACCCTGGCGAAGCAGGCTGATCAGATTGCGGCCAGCAGCCGGTTTCAGAATTTGATCATCATGCTGATCGGAGCGGCCGCCGTCGTTTATTTTGCCATACAGGGCTATCTCCTGACCCGCTCGATCCGTCCGTTGAACCAGATGAGCAGTCAGCTTCTGAAGATTGCCGAAGGCGGGGGTGATCTGGTTACCCGATTACACATTACAACGAAAGATGAAATCAGGGATGTAGCCGATGCTTATAATAAATTGGTCGATGGCTTCAGGGAGCTGGTCGTCCAAGTGCAGGATACTGCAGGTAAAGTGGGTATCGCTGCTTCGACGCTGCATTCGACGACAGAGGAAATCCGTCAAGCCTCCCACCAAACGTCCGGGATTATGGAAGAGCTGGCTGCCGGGGTAGAGAACCAGCTGCAGGATACGGAGGAAACGACGGCGACCGTTACGGATATGGCGGAAGGCATGAAGCATATCGCGCTTGCAGCCCAAGACGTTTCCGGGCTGGCGGCAGCGGCGAACAAGCTTGCGGCTGAAGGGGAACAGGCACTTGTACATACGCTAACCCAGATGGAAGGCATCCGTACCAGCGTGGACCAATCTGCGCAATCCGTGCGTGCGCTCGGAGAGAAGGCCTCCAACATCGGGGCGATGGGACAGATCATCATCGAAATTGCGGAGCAGACCTCACTGCTTGCCTTGAATGCCTCCATTGAGGCCGCTCGGGCTGGCGAGCATGGCAGAGGTTTTGCGGTCGTCGCCGCAGAGGTCCGGAATTTGGCTGATCAGGCATCGAACTCCTCCGTCGAAATCAGACAGTTCGTTCACGAGCTGCAGCAAGACATCGTGAATCTGGCTGGCGTGATGGAACAGGGAACCCGGGAAGTAACCGAAGGCATGAACGTGGCGCAAGGAGCCGAGCGAGCCTTTAAGGAAATCGAGCAGTCGGTCGGCGAATTGAACGGGCAGATTCAAAGCGTCACCGCTGCAACCGAACAGATGAATTCGGGAGCTGGGGAGCTCGTTCACGCGATCCGTCGAATCCAGGAGGTTACGGAGACGACGGCAGGCGGTACGCAAAGCGTCAGTGCCGCAACGGAAGAGCAGCTGGCGTCCATGGAAGAAATCACAAATTCCGTTGAAGATCTTAACGTGATGTCTGGCAAGCTTCGTCAGTTGATGTCCGGATTTAAAGTATAATTAAGGAAAAATTGCATATGGGAAAAAACGGCCACCTTGCCGTCATGCATATTCTGGGCGAAAGAACCTACAATATGGATGACAGATAACGCAAAGGTGGTCTTCTCTCATGGAAAACAAGAAATGGGATCTGGTTGCCCTAGCATCCATACCACTCATCATGACGTTAGGCAATTCCATGCTGATTCCCATTTTGCCGCAAATTTCCAAAGTTTTGGGGATCAGCTCCTTCAAAGTGAGTATGCTGATAACGGTGTATGCTGTTGTAGCCATCTTGCTGATTCCGATCGCCGGGTACTTGTCGGATCGGTATGGAAGAAAGAAGATCATCATCCCGAGTTTGATTATTGCGGCGTTAGGCGGAGCCGTGTCCGCGGTAGCTGCCTGGCTGCTAAGCGGGACAGGGGCGTATTATGTCATATTAGCCGGCCGTTTTCTACAGGGAATCGGCGCAGCGGGGGCCTTCCCGATCGTCATCCCGCTTGTCGGCGACATGTTCAAAGAGGAAGAAGAGGTTAGCAAAAGCCTGGGAATCATTGAAACCTCCAACACGTTCGGTAAGGTTGTCAGTCCGATATTGGGTGCGCTGCTGGGAAGCTTCATCTGGTTCTTGCCCTTTATATCGATTCCGATTCTATGCCTGATTTCACTCGTGCTCGTCATTTTTCTGGTGAAGACGCCAAAGTCGAATAACAATGATAAACAATCCCTGCGTGAGTTTTTGAAAACGACCAAGGGGGTTTTGCATGAGAAGGGAAGATGGTTGTATGCGATATTCGCCATCGGCGGCATCGCAATGTTTGGTGTATTCGGCGTTCTTTTTTATTTGTCGGAGACGCTGGAAAGCACTTACAAATTACATGGCGTAGTAAAAGGATTGGTGCTTGCAATTCCGCTGGCTTTATTATGCCTATCTTCTTATTTAGCCGGTAAATTTACGGGCAAAAACAAAGCGGCAAAGAAGTGGACCGGTTTCGCCGGCATGGTTATTTTGACGGCTTCCCTGATCGTCACCGGCTTTAGCGAACAGATCTATTTTGTTGTCGGAATGATGACGCTTGGCGGTATCGGGATCGGCATGGTGCTGCCGTGCATGGATACGCTGCTGACGGAAGGCGTGGAGAAGGAGCAGCGCGGCACCATCACCTCGCTTTACAGCAGCATGCGTTTTATCGGGGTATCGCTGGGGCCGCCGGTCGTTTCTCTCCTGCTGGGCGCGAACCACTGGGTGATGTTTGGCACGCTGGCAGCCGTTGCGGCTGTAGGCGGCCTGCTCACGTTATTCGCGGTGAAACCGGAGGCAAAAGAAGACGATTCCGGAGGGAATTCATACCGGGTCGATTTCAAGAAACCGCAAGGATTGAAAAAGAAAGGTCTTGTCCATAAATAATGGACAAGACCTTTTCTCATATGCCGGGTCAGTTTGGCTGGGCGATCCCTTTCCTTGTGGCTAAGCATCATCCCTGCTTTCGTGCATTCCGGCTGACGAAGCTTTTTCGTTATCGCTTTGTTCGTTAACCTGCGACGGTAGCCTCGGTGTCCTCGACTGCCGTGGTGGATTTGGAACGCGACTTGCCGGCTGCCTGCATGATGATATAAATCAGGATCAACAGCACGAGCGAAATCGCCGAGTATCGGTACATGATGGCATAGGATGTGGATTTGGCGATGGCGCCGAGCGCGATCGAGCCGATGGCCACTCCGAAATCCAGGGAGTTGAAGAACATGCCGTTGGCCATGCCGCGCTGCAGCGGATGAACCTCCTGAATCATCCAGGTCTGGATGGACGGTTGCATCGCCCCAAAGCCTATGCCGTAGCACAGCGCCGATAACAGCATGGATCCCGTCGATGTGGCGAAGGTAAGCAGGAGCAAGCCGGATACCATCAGAATCGCAGCGGGTATAACAAGCGCCTTATGTCCATACCGGTCATAAATTCTGCCGGAGAACGGCCGTACGAGAATGATGGCAATGGCGTTGAACAAGAAAAAATACTGGGGATTCCGGAGGTGAGCCTCCGCTCCAAACAATGCCATGAAGCTCAGCAGTCCGCCGTACGTAATCGACATCAAAAAGTTGAGGATGCTGGGAAGGATCAGTTTTTTGTTGAAGGAGCCCTTCGGTTTATCCTCAACTCGGGGTTGAACCGCTGCAGGGCGCTCTGCGTTCCGTTTAGCCGCTCTTGATGTCAGGAGGTAGGCGAGAGGGAAGATCAGAAGGTTGATGATGACCGTGATGAACACGAGCGGAGTGAAACCGCCGCTTTGCAGCAGCGTCAAGCCGATCATGGGACCGATCGACATGGCAAGCGTAGTGGATAGCCCGAAATACCCCATGCCCTCGCCCAAGCGTTTGATTGGAATGACATCCGATGCCATGGTTGGAAACGAGGTGCTTGTCATGCCAAAGCCGATGCCGAACAATATGCGCATCAGCAGCAGGAAGGCTATGCCGCTCGCCCAGTAATAACCGAGCGTGGCTGCCAGGGAAATCAGCAGCCCGACGTACAGCAGCAGCCTCAGCTTTCCTTTTTCCAGCGCTTTGCTTGATACGAAGCGGGAAGCGATCGCACTAAAGGCGAACAGGCTGGTTATGAGGCTCACCTGCAAGGGGCTTGCCGTGAACGCCTCCTTGGCGTATGCGGGCAGCGTGGTCAGCATCATCTGCAGGGTCAGGAACAAAAAAAGGTTGCTGACCATCAACGTGATGAATTCTTTGGTCCATAGCGGTTGTTTCGTGTTGATATCATTCATGTGGAACATCTCTCCTGTTGTTGTGTAAGTTGTGTATGTTGGCATTGATGCGTGAGAGTGTGTCCCAGAACATCTCCAATTGCTTCTCGTCAATGCCCTCGATTAATTGGCTTCCGCATTGACTTTCGATGGCTGTAGTCGCTTCAATCAGTTCCTTGCCTGTATCTGTCAAAAAGAGCTGAAAAGCTCTCCGGTCGTTAACCGATACGGATTTGCGAGTGTATCCTTTTTTCTCGAGCAGGTCCAGAATACGGGTTGTCGTGGGCTGGTCTTTGTCCGCTTTGGCGGCAACTTCCTTCTGATTCAGCCCCTCGTGCTCGCCGATGTGGTACAGAACCAGCCATTGCTCGGGGGTGATGTCATAGGGCTTCAGGGCATTAGCAAACAATTGGGATGCGCGCCGATAGGTGTAACCCAGATGAAAACCGATGGAAGGGTTGCGTTTAGGTATTTTCAAGAAGAAGTCACACCTTTCATTTCAAGTTTTCAAAAATACTTGTCTAAACAATTATATGTCTAACATGCAAATCGGTCAAACCATTTGAAAAATTAATTAGGACATGACAGGGTTTCATCAACCGATGTGGAATATGAAAAATGGAATGATAACATAGCTCTAACATTTGCGAGCTATATTTATAGTACAAAACCAAAACTTAATCACTCAGGAGGAAGTACAAATGTCACAATTGATCAATTTCGCACACCGCGGGTCATCGGCCATATGCCCCGAGAATACGATGGCTGCCTTTGCCAAAGGCTTGGAGCAGGGAGCTACCGGGATCGAAACCGACGTCCAAATGACGAAGGACGGAAAGCTGGTATTGATCCATGACGAGAGTGTCGCCCGCACGACGGGGGCCGAGGGGCTTGTCAAGGATTATACATACGACGAGCTGGCCAAGCTGGACGCAGGCTCATGGTTTGGTGCCGATTTCCAAGGCGAACGGATTCCGCTGCTGGAAGAACTGCTGGAATTAACGCAAAACCGCGGCACGATTGTTAATATCGAGCTGAAGAACGGAACGATCCAATATCCTGAGCTGGAAAAGCGCGTGATTGAGGCTGTAAGGCATTACAATATGGCGGAGCAAATCGTCATTTCGAGCTTCAATCATTATTCCCTGGTGGAATGCAAACATATTGATCCGGAAATTCGCACCGGGCTGCTGTATGGCGAAGGGCTGTACCAGCCGTGGGAATACGCCAAATTGGCTAAAGCGGATGCCCTGCACGCATACCATCGGGCGGTTCTGCCGGAGTGGGTAACGGAAGCGAAGCAGCATGGCGTCGTCTATCATCCGTGGACCGTGAATGACGAGGGACGGATGAAAGAGTTGATGGATGCGGGCGTTGCGGGCATCATTACGGATTATCCGGATGTGCTGAACGGACTGCTGCAAACCAAGGGAGCGTGACTTTGTGAGGAAAACATGGCTGCTGGGATTCGGCTTTTTCAGCATTAGCATTACCTGGGCGCTGTACAATGCGTTTGTGCCCTACTTTCTGGAGGATTACATATCCAGTGTCGCATGGATCGGTTTTTTTATGACGATCGACAATTACTTTGCCTTGTTCTTGCAGCCATGGATTGGAAGCCGAAGCGACCGTACCCATACCCGGTACGGCAGAAGAATGCCTTACCTGCTTATCGGAATGCCGCTAGGCGCTTTGTTTACGGCCATGATTCCGTTTCATAACGGAATGGCGACGTTGTTGTTGTTCATGGTCCTCATGAACCTGGCCATGAGCCTGTATCGTTCGCCAACCGTTTCATTGATGCCGGATATAACGGAAGAGAAGCGACGCACCAGAGCCAACGGCATCATTAACTTTATGGGCGGCTTGGGGTCCATATTGGCATTTGGCGTGGGCTCGGTGCTGTACAGCGCCCATGCGTCGCTGCCTTTCATTGCAGCTGCCGGCGTAACGCTTGTCTCTTTGTTCATTCTGAAGACGTTCATCCAAGAGAAACGCGACGCTCCGGGCTATCAAGCCCAGACGGCCGCCAGAGCCAAAATTTCCTTTAAAAGCCAAATCAATCGAACGACGGTACTGCTGCTGGCGGCCATATTTTTCTGGTTCGTGGCGTACCAAGGGGTTGAGACGCTGTTTACGCTGTACGGGAAGAATGAGATGGGGCTGACGGAATCGCAGGCGTCCTTTTCCTTGACGTTTTTTTCGCTCGCCTTCGTTCTGTTTGCGATTCCCAGCGGATGGCTTGGCGGTAAATTCGGGAAGAAACGTCTGATCCTGATCGGCGTCAGCGGGCTGCTGATTGTCTTTGCGCTCGTCCCATGGGTAGAATCGCTGCTGCTGCTTCGCGTACTGCTGACCGTTGGCGGATTGTTTTGGGCTTGTATCAATATCAATTCTTACCCTTTCATCGTATCGACCGGAACGGAGGACAGCATCGGGACGCGGACAGGAATGTACTATTTGGTATCTTCGCTGGCGGCGATATCGTCGCCGCCTCTGCTGGGCAAGCTTATTGACGGTATGGGATATTCGATCCTGTTTTATTGCGCCGCCGGCAGCATGCTGCTTGCGCTGATCTGCATGCTGATGATTCGTCATCAGGAAACGGATCATTCCGCTAAAGCGCAGAACGCCTCCGCCAGCTTGTCCTAGCCGTTGTCATTTGGATAACCGGGAGTTTTAGCTCCTGCCCGGATGTGCGGAATAACATTGACGAGTGCCTGCCGGCACAGGTAGAATTTAATACCAGAGAGATGGTCTTAGATTATGTCGGCGAAGGGCAGGAGCTGATTCCAAGGTTGACAACGATTTACGATATTGCGAAGAAAACAGGCTATTCGCCTACGACAGTATCCAAAGTCTTCAACAATTATCCGGACGTCCGGGAAAAGACGAGGGTCAAAATCCTGGAAACCGCGAAGGAAATGGGGTATCTTCCAAACGCCAATGCCAGGTCACTTACGACCAAGCGATCCTGGACGATCGGCATTCTTTTTGTTGAAGCCACGGGAGCCGGAATTCGGCATCCCTATTTTGGAGCCGTCATCGAAAGCTTTAAGAAAATCTCCGTATCCAAAGGGTATGATCTGATGTTCATTTCCAAGGATGTCGGCGGCCGAAGAAGCAGTTATGTGGAGCATTGCAAAATCAGGGGCGTCGACGGTGTTGTGGTCATCCTGTCGAGCAACGATGATCCCGATTTCCAGGAGCTGCTGGATAGCGGCATTCCGTGCGTCATTCTGGATTCGTCACCGGAGCATGTGCATTCGGTTTACTCCGACAATATCGGAGGCAGCATGCTGGCAATCCGGTATTTGCACTCGCTTGGACATCGCAGCATTGCCCATATTTCGGGCGGATTGAATACGTTTGCAGGCGAGCAGCGCCAACATGGCTATGAAACAGCGCTGCGTGAGCTGGATCTGAACCTAAGGGAAGAGTACATAACCGGCAGCGATTTTTACTCCACCGAGAGCGGATACGAAGCCATGAAGAGGCTGCTTGCGCTCGCGGATCGGCCGACAGCCGTTTACGCCGCTGGGGATTTGCTCGCGCTTGGAGCGATTCGAGCCGTGCTGGACCATGGCCTGAGCGTGCCGGGAGACGTGTCGGTCATCGGCTTTGACGATATTGAAATGTCCCGCTACATTACCCCTGCATTAACGACGGTCCGCCAGGATACGGAGCAGCTTGGCAAGGTGGCCGCGGAGATCCTTCTTTCTTCAATCGAAGAGCGGGATACCGCCGTGAAGTCGGTTATGCTGCCAGTCGAATTAATGATCCGGGAGTCCTGCCGCCCGGTCACCTAAGGTGAACCTAAAGAGCAGGGTTCATTTTTAACCTATTTCGAAACCGGTTTCGAAATGGGCGGCTTCTTGATTTCAGCGAATGATGCACTCATTTAAGGAGGATTTGAACATGTCCAATTATCGTTTTGAGAAGGATGCCTTTGTTATCGAGCAGTATGATCTCGCCAAGCCGTTTTCCAGCTTCCTGCCGGGGATTGCCGGATTGAAGGGGATACCGATGTGGACCTTTTACGTCAATCGGGGCCAAGGGATAAGCAGTTTCGGCATACGCGACAAGAATTCGCCGATCATGGAATTCTCGCCGGCCAATATCTCGTATAAGAACGTATCCGCCACCGGCTTCCGCACGTTTATCAAGATGGCCGGGACGCCGGCCGTATATGAGCCGTTCCAATCCTTTCAGCCGGACACGAAGGCACGGAGAACGATGCTGATTCGTCAGAATGAGCTGGTCATCGAGGAGGAGCATGCAGATAAAGGGCTTCGAACATCGGTCTCGTATTTTCAGCTGCCCGGTGAAGATTTTGCCGCGCTCGTCCGCCAGGTCAGCGTGACGAATATCGGAGCCCGGACGGAATCGCTTGAACTGCTGGACGGTATGCCGGAGATTCTGCCTTACGGCGTCGAGAACAGCGGGTACAAGGAGGTCGGCAATCTGCTGCGAAGCTGGATGGAAGTGAAGAATCTGGACCGGGGCATACCGTTCTATAAGGTTCGCTCCAGTACGCATGATGAGGCGGAGGTTACCGAAGTTACGAACGGCCATTTCTATCTGTCGTTTGATCAGCACGGGAACTTGATCAAACCTATCGTAGATTTTGAGCTGATATTCGGCGGAAACACTTCATTGATCCACCCCGATCGATTTGCCGCGGGTTCGATCGAATCCTTGGCGCAAGCCACGCCGTATCCTGTGAACAAAGTGCCATGCGGCTTCAGCGGATTATCGGCGCGGCTTGAGCCTGGGGAGACGGCAACCGTGTATACGCTGGTTGGTCATGTGAACGATATCGGCAAAATCAACAAACGCTCGAAAGATTTGTGTTCGCCTGCCTATATCCTCGATAAGCGGGAGGAGGCATCGGCATTGACCCGGGAATTAACCGATGATGTGGCCACCAAAACGGGGTTGCCTGTATTTGATGAATACAGCCGGCAGTCCTATCTGGACAATTTCCTGCGGGGCGGTTATCCTTTCATATTCGATAACGGGAAGGAAGGAGCGGTTGTCCACCTCTATTCCCGCAAGCACGGGGATCCGGAGCGGGACTATAACTTTTTCTCGCTGGCCCCGGAATATTATTCACAAGGGAACGGCAATTTCCGGGATATGAATCAGAACCGCCGAAATGATGTGTTTTTCAATCCGAAGGTGGGCACGTTCAACATCCGGATGTTCTTCAGCCTCATTCAAGCGGACGGTTATAATCCTCTTAGCGTAGAAGGCACGAGGTTTCGAGTAGCACCAGGCATGGAGGGGAAATTGGAGGAGCTGCTGCACGCCTCCGCGGCTCGGGAGGATTATGATAAGCTCGCGAAGGCATGCGCCGGGGATTTCACCCCGGGCAAAATCATTAACGCGATATCGGATCAAGGCATTCGGCTGGCGATCAACGAGGAACGGTTCTTATCGGGATTGCTGACGATATCCGAACAGCATTTTGCGGCTTCGTTCGGCGAAGGCTTCTGGTCGGACCACTGGACCTATAACATGGATTTGGTTGATGGTTTCCTGGATATTTATCCCGACAAATATGAAGAGCTGCTGTTTGGCGAGAATGCCTATACATTCTTTGACAGCCCGGTATATGTGCTCCCGCGGAGCGAGAAGGTTGTGATCAGCCGGGGCAAGGTTCGCCAGTACGGCGCGCTGCTGGAGGACGAGGAGAAGCTGAATAAGCTCGGCAGAAAGCGGAACGCGGCGGAATGGCTGCGGGGGAATGGCGGACAAGGCGACATTTACCGTACGAATCTGTTTGTCAAAATGATCTCGTTATCCCTCAATAAAATGGCAACGCTCGATCCTTACGGGATGGGGGTTGAGATGGAGGCAAACAAGCCGGGCTGGAATGACGCGATGAACGGATTGCCGGGTCTGTTCGGCTCCGGGATGAGCGAAACGATGGAATTGAAGCGTATGGTGGCATTCATTGTGGAGGCTGCCGAGCGGTTCGGTCATCATACGGTGATGGTGCCGGAGGAAATCGCCTCTTATTTAGAGGGCGTATATGATGCCGTGCAGCAATATCAAACCGGCGTTTTGGACTCCTTCCGATATTGGGATCGGGTAGCTGGGCAGCGCGAGTCTTATCGGGCATCCGTCCGATACGGCATCAGCGGCCTGGAGGTCGAGATTCCGGTGAAGCGCGTAAAGAGGATATACGCGGCTTTCCTGGACAAGATTGAAGAAGGGATTCAGCGTGCCGAGCAGCTGGGAGGCGGAATCGTTCCAACGTACTTCCGCTTTGAAGCGGAGCGGTTCGAAGAAATCCGGGATGCGGAGGGCAGCCCGGTCATCACCCGCTATGGCTTGCCTGCCGCCAAAGTGTTGGAATTCAAAGCATATGCGCTTCCGCATTTTCTCGAAGCCCCGGCTCGGGGAATGAAGCTCGCCAATGAAGGTCAGGCGAGAGCGATGTATGATCGGATCAAGGCTTCCGATTTATATGATGCCG
Source organism: Paenibacillus sp. Y412MC10 (assembly GCF_000024685.1). Taxonomy (NCBI): domain Bacteria; kingdom Bacillati; phylum Bacillota; class Bacilli; order Caryophanales; family Paenibacillaceae; genus Paenibacillus; species Paenibacillus sp. Y412MC10. Next base: position 4,854,164 of record NC_013406.1, on the reverse strand, counting down.
CGCTGGGGATGTATAAGACGTCCGTCAGCCTGGAAGGGGAAGGCGATGAAATCGGACGCATCCGCGCATTCACGGCCGGCTGGCTGGAGCGGGAATCCGTATTTTTGCATATGACCTATAAATACTTGCTTTCCTTATTAAAAGCGGGACTGTACGACGAGTTTTTCTCGGAAATCAAAACATCGCTTATCCCATTTCTGGACCCGGCCGTTTATGGACGCAGCACCCTGGAAAATTCATCGTTCATCGCCAGCAGCGTCAATCCGGATCCCCATGTGCATGGACGCGGTTTTGTGGCAAGGCTGAGCGGATCGACGGCCGAATTCTTAAGCATGTGGATTATGATGATGGCCGGAAAAAAAGTATTCCGTTATGAGGACAACGAGCTTCAGCTTCATCTGAACCCGGTGCTTCCGGCTTGGCTGTTTGACGAGCGGCAGGAGGTGTCGTTCACCTTCCTCGGTTCCGTCAAGGTAACGTATCGCAGCGAGCGCGCGGCAAATACGTTCGGACAGGACGGCGTTGCGATTCAGCGGTTCACCTTGACGACGGCGGGAGGAGACACGTTCGAGGTTGACGGCCCCCTACTTACGGGCAAGTGGGCCCATGAAGTCCGTAACGGAAACATCCGGTCCATTCTTGCAGTCATGGGGTAAGTTTTACGGAACCCGAATAGACCACCCGATTCTAGCCGGGTGGTCTATTCCTTGTTCTTTGGCGTTTTCGTTTATTCTTGGGGCGGCCTTTTGTTCTTGTTTGTCATGGCGGAGCCGAACGATATGCCGATGGCAACACCGATTGCTATGCCAATAGCAATATTATTCATTGCCACTCCAATCGCCACGCCCACGCCGATCCCCATGCATATGCCTAAGGCCATGTTGTTTTTTTTCTTTTCCATCGGGCAGTCACCTCCAGCTGAGAAGATGTTGATACTAGGATTCAAACCAGCGTTTCCTTCGTCCTCAAGCTGCCTTTGTTCTTATTATATAGGATATCGGACATGGATGCCGGATACCCAATTCTTCATCTTTTCTCCGCTTGCAAGTCCCCTGTTTGCAACCCATAATAGATATATCGATTCCACATACATAACGAATGTTCATCTTACCGTGCGAGGAGGGGGTTATCATGCAGTGGATCGCCATGCTGACGATGCTGATTGATCATATCGGGCTTGTGTTTTTTCCGCATCAGGAGATGTGGAGAATCATCGGCCGCATCGCATTTCCAATCTATGTTTACGCTCTCGTGCAGGGACACCGCTACACTTCATCGAGACCCAAGTATATCGCACGGCTGGCCGTTATTGCAGCGGTCTCCCAAATTCCGTACCAGCTTGCGCTGGATCCCGAAGGGCTGAACGTGGTCGTAACCTTGTTGGCCGGAGCCTTGGTTCTTTATGTGCTGGAACGATCGGATTCCCGGCTGCTATCATGGATGGTGGTTGTTGCAGCCTGTGCGTTGATGAGTGAGTTTCCGTTTGATTACGGAGCCTACGGCTTGCTGTTGATCTTGATTTTCCGATATGCTCAGGCCGGCTGGCTCGTTCCGCTTCATATGTTATTGAACCTGCTGTTCTGGTTCCTTAATGATTGGGAGCTGCAGATGTGGAGCGTGATCCCGACGGCCGTGATAGCTTATGGCCCTCATCTATGGAGAAAACTGGAGTCCGTCCGGGTGAGCCGCTGGGTATGGCGTTCATTTTATCCGCTGCATTTACTGGCTATTGCCGTATTGCGGGTGTTTATATAACAGAAGATTTTTAGGTTAATGCCTCATGGACTGATTATGTACAAGGAGAGACATTCATGCAGAATATCGCAATCGCTGCCTGCATCCTATTGTTCGCGGCAGCGGGTTACATCGCATTTATGAATTCCAAATTAATTGCGGATAAAAAGCGGGAAGCATACATTCCTCCGCCTGCTTCGGAATATACCGTTTATATGACGCCTCAATTCACCGAGGAGGACAAAAGGACGCTGAGTCCGATCGGCGTCATGGAATTTCGCGATCCGCAAGGCTTGATGAAGGTATATCTTTGCCGGGTTAAAAATGAATCCGAAGACTTGAAGCTGGAGCAAGCCGGCAACGTGTTTCTTCATCATCTGACCAAGGCCAGGGACACCGGCACGCTGATGTTTTATCGGACCGTGGAGGAAGCGCTGCAGGGGCCGGAGGAGAAGAGCTTAACCGACCGTCTGTCTGCAGCCGCGAAAAAAAAGGCGAGGACAGAATAGGCCGAACCGGGTCAATCCACCCTGTTGCGGGGTAATAGAGAAATAAAAGACCGAAAGGAGATTTTCCGAAATGAAAACATTTAAAATCGGAAGGACATCGGTCTCCGTCTTTATAGGCGATATTACGACATGGACGGGCGACATTATCGTCAATGCTGCAAATTCGGGACTGCTGGGCGGAAAAGGCGTGGATGGCGCGATTCATAGCGCCGGAGGGCCGGAGATCATGGAGCAGTGCATGGAAATTCGCAAGCAGCAAGGCGGCTGCCCGCCAGGCAACGCCGTGATTACAGGAGCAGGCCGACTGCCTGCCCAGCATATCATTCATACCGTCGGCCCGATCTGGGAGGGCGGCGGAAGGCGCGAGGAGCATACGCTGGCGGAATGCTACCGCAACAGTCTCCTGCTTGCAATCGAGGTCGGTGCCAAAAGCATCGCCTTTCCTAATATAAGCACGGGTATCTATGAGTATCCTAAAGCTCCGGCATGTGACGTGGCGTTAAAGGCGGTGACGAAGCTGCTTGAGGAAGATCTGCCGGATAACCGGCTGGAGCGGGTTGATTTCGTTTGCTTTTCTCCCGAGAATGAAGAACTCTATGTTCGTTGGCTGGAGCGGTTCACGCAGGAGAAGGAGGCGCAAGTATAAGAAAAACCTCTATCGACGTACATTCTTAGAAGACAGACCGCATTTTTAGGACGTTTTTCTTGCGATATCAGGAAGGTCCATGCTTCGATGTTTATACTTTCTGAGATCTTAAGAAAAACCTCTATCGACGTACATTCTTAGAAGACAGACCGCATGTATAGGACGTTTTTCTTGCGATATCAGGAAGGTCCATGCTTCGATGTTTATACTTTCTGAGATCTTAAGAAAAACCTCTATCGAGGTACATCCTCAGAAGACAGACCGCATGTATAGGACGTTTTTCTTGCGATATCAGGAAGGCCCATGCTTCGAAGTTCATACTTCTGAGATCTTAAGAAAAAACCTTGTGATAATAGAAGTGTTCAGCTCTGCTGTAATATGGTGTATTCTATAATCTTAATAAAAAGCAGGGGCGCAAATGTGCGCCCCTGCCGTTTATTCGCCGTTTATTACATATGATAGGAACCGCTTGGTTCAAACAGCACCCATTCCAGCATGGTAATCATGTCGTCAAGACGGGCATCCTGATTGAGAAGGGAAGCACGCTCAGGGCTGTTCTCTTCGAGAGCTGCCAGTCGGGTTTGCAGTTTTTTCTTTTGCATCGAAAGTTCATTGATTTTGGATTTGATCTGGTTCTCTGTTCGCATGGCATAATCCTTTCCTTTGGCATGAAAATGATCACTGTACCCCATATTATAACATTTGATTCAGCTTAAGACGAAGGAGCGGGTCCTATGACGAGTGAAATGAATATGAAGAAAATAGCGGCTGAGCATGCCGCCAAGTATGTTCAGGACGGGATGAAGATCGGTCTAGGCACAGGCTCCACCGCCTATTACGCCATTCTCAAAATCGGGGAGATGGTCAGGTCCGGACTCTCGATCCAAGCCGTGGCTACCTCTGACGCTTCGGAGAAGCTGGCGATGGAACAAGGAATACCCCTGACGCCCGTACACCAGATCGATCGCCTGGATTTGACGATCGACGGGGCTGACGAGCTGGATGATCAGCTGCGGTTAATCAAGGGAGGAGGCGGAGCCCTTCTTCGCGAGAAGATCACGGCTTATCACAGCGAACGGCTCGTGATTGTGGCGGATGAGGCAAAAGCGGTAGCTCAACTGGGCGCTTTTCCGCTGCCGGTTGAGATTGTCCCTTTTGCCTATGAGTGGACGATTCGGTCCCTGGCACAGCTTGGTTGTTCGGTCCAATTGCGCCGTCAGCCGGATGAAGGGTTGTATGTAACGGATAACGGGAATTATGTTGCTGATTGCCGGTTCCAGGAAATCTCGGGGCCGGAGGAATTGAGCTCCCGTTTAGGCACTGTACCCGGCGTGGTTGAACATGGTCTGTTCATCGGCATGGCCGACCAAGCGATTATCGGCTGCCGGGACGGTTCGGTACGGATATTGCATTCCGCGAGCATGCAGGCCAAGAATACATTTGACAGTTGATCCGGCGTTCATTAACCTTAAATACATGATATCTTTCGGAGGGTGAAGTATGTCGGATTTTCAAGAACACGAGGATTACCCGCTGCATTTGCTGGTAGTCCTGGCCAGAGCTTATAACGCAGTGATGACGCATTCGCATCGAAGCATCAACAGCCACGGTTTGAATTCCACCGAATTTGGGGTGTTGGATGTGCTGTACCACAAAGGTCCGCAGCCGCTGCAAAAAATAGGGGAGAAGGTGCTGATCTCCAGCGGTAACATTACATACGTGGTCGATAAGCTTCAGAAGAAAAACCTGCTTGTTCGCCGGGCTTCCGCTGAGGACCGCCGCGTGATCTATGCCGAGCTGACCGCAGAGGGGAAGGAATTCTTCGAGGCCATCTTCCCTCAGCATCAGGAATTGATGGTGAAGGTGCTTAGCGGATTGTCGGAAGAGGAAAGAGCGCAGGCGGCCATGCTGCTGCGCAAGCTGGGGATCAGCGCAGAGAAGATGCTGTAGTCCTACATGAGTTTAGATTGGAGATAGGTATGCTTAAAGATATAACGATGCAAGCGTCGCAGCCCGAAATCAAGGAACTGCTCAGTTACTCGGTTTTCCCGGATCCGGAGGCGGTGGACGAGGCAGCCGCATTTTATCAGGGCGGCGACAGCCGGTTGTTCGGCTACGAAGAGGACGGACTTCTTCTGGGAGTCATCGGTTTTGATGTGATGGAGGACGAGCTTATCATCCGGCATTTAGCGGTCCTGCCGGAGAATCGGGGGAAGGGATACGGACGCGGGTTGATTTTGGAGCTGCTCCTCGAGATGCAGCCTAAACCGGAACGAGTCATTGCGGAAACGGACGAAGAGGCCGTGAACTTCTACCGCAGTATCGGTTTCGAGGTTTACAGCCTGGGAGAGAAGTACCCGGGCGTCGAAAGATTCCGCTGCATTTATGAGGTGGAGGAATCCGAAGAATAGTCATTCCTATGGATGCATGTTGCGTCTCCGATAGGAATTAAAATTGCCATTCAAGTTCATATACCCGTTTCGCACAGGAGGCATTCCTCATATAATGTCGTAACGAGCGGGGCAGGGGGTGAACATGTTGGTGTACCATTATACCGCTGTCGGCGATTCCTTGACCTTTGGGTTTGGGGCGATGCCTGGCAGCGGTTTTGTTCCGTTATACCGTCGGATGGCGGAGGAGAAACTTCGCCAATTCGTGGCCCATGAGAATCTCGGGGTGAATGGATTAACCTCGGATGAATTATACGATCGGGTCGTTCAGTTTCCAACGTATCGCTATCATTTGCAGCAGGCCCAGATTATCACGATGTCGATCGGCGGCAATGACCTGATTCGTGCGGTGAAGTCCACGGGAGGCCGACCGAATCGGGAGGTGCTGGACACCGCCTTGTATCGATGCCAGCACCATGTGGCTAATATCGTCAAACATATCCGCAAAATAAAGTCACCGGCCAGCAAGCCTTATTTTATTCGCGCTATCGGTCTGTATAATCCATATCCGGCCTGGACGGAGGCAACGGAATACGTGATTCGGTTCAATCGGCATTTGATGGGGCTGAGCGACGGCTATTTTCGCGTTGCGGATATTTACGCACAATTTTCTGGCCGAGAGAAGGAACTGATGTCGGTGGACGGTTTACACCCGAATGGCCGAGGGTACCGGGTGATCGCGGAACAGTTAAACCGGCTTGGGTACAAGCCACTTGCATAGGAAACGGAAATTCTCATCAAAAAAAGGACGTCCCCGGGTCCCATGACCTTTAACGGACGTCCTTTTGGTTTAAGCCAATATTAACGCTTAGAATAAGTTCCTGAACCAACTTCGAACCGCCCATTTGCGTTCCTGCCGTTTTTTGTATTTGGGCAGCGAGCGGTACACGTCCATCGATTCCTGATAGGATTTCTTGGCATCCTGGGCTCTTCCCAGCGATTGATACATATACCCCAGCAAATAAAAGGCTTCGCTGGAGGAAGAATGGATGGCATGGAATTGCTCTAAATAGTGAAGCGCCTTCTCACGATCCGAATCCCGAAACGCCTCGGCAAGCCTAAGATAAGGCCGGCCATATTTGACCCTCGGATTTATCTGAAGGGCCCGGACGATATCCGCCTCTCCCTGAGCGATGCTGCCGGTATGCAGACGCGCGCTTCCGATATCGTCCCAGAATTCGGCGGAATCCTCTAAACTGGATTCCATGGTTTCAAGCAGCTTTAGGGCCTCTTCATACTTGCGGCGCTCCAGCAGCAATCGGGCAAGCTCGTGCCGGGATGATACGTCGCTGGGGCTGACCGCAATCTGTCTGCGCAGCTTGGAGATAGCCCTTGCGCGCTTGAACGGCTTCGTCACACTGGGAAATACCCCGACAAAACGGCGATCCAGCACGTACACGATAAGAAGCAGCACGAGAATCGCCGTTATCGGATTGCCGAAAATGTAAAACAAAAATCCGAAAATAATGAGTTTAAACAAACAAATCCCTCTATTTCCTTGTAATGTCGTAGCCCAAATTATACCATATCATGGATTTATTTAGGGGGAAATGCGGTCGGTTCTATAGACCTTAATAGGATGCGCATGTCGGAATAGGTCGCAGGTATTGAAAGTAGCCAGGTGATAACCGATATAGGTAGTAAAGAGGTGATAATCATGGCGAAAAAGGGACAGACATTCCATCATTACAGTTTCGAAACAAAGAAAAAGGCAGTCGCCATGCGGCTGGAAGGCATGACGAAGAAAGAAGTGGCATCCGCCTTACAAATATCAGACATCGGACGGCTGAAAGTGTGGATGCGCAAATATCGGGAGCTGGGAGAAGAAGGCTTGGTCGATCGCCGCAGACGAATCGTGCATCCAGACCATGACAACGAACGGAATGAGAAAGTACAGGTTCCGCAACTGCAGAAAATACAGTAATTATAGTGAGGCGTGGTTGAACGACGGTTCCACCACGCCTCTTTCATATGGGAATCATGGAAAATCGGCGTATAGAGACCCGCAGATGCGCGCATTTGGGCGGGTTCACTATTCTTATCGCGAACAGGCGGCAGCCCAGTTCATTTTAGCGGAAACGACATAACATGTGGTATGTTCAAAAAAGGAGGGATTGTTGTGAGCGGAGTAGGAGAAGGCTACGGCGGCGGCTATGGATATGGCTCTTCTGTAGGTGCTATTTTGGTATTGTTCATCTTGTTGGTGATCATTACTCGCGCATTTATCTAATCCATCTTTTGAGCGAACAAAACCAATGAATCAATAAGGGAATACCAGGCACCATGAGCAGTCACAAGGAAAGACCGTCCCAAAGAGGCATTGCTGCTTCTTAGGACGGTCTTTTTTATGAATAACGAGCTTTATTAACTTGTGTCCCCTTCATGCTACATCATAATCAATATGGCTTTCCCGTTTACGAAAGATACGATATTGAAATTGGAGTACCCCCAAGTTTCAATGGTTTTTCCGCCGCCGGAGGTAATGTCTTTGGCAGCCGGGTTCCCCCATGAAAGCTGTACCTGCTCTTTCGTCATGCCGAGGGAAACCTGCCCGGCTTTGATCTGCTTCCAGACGGAGGCGGACCATTTGTGTTTTTTATAGGGATCGTAAGTTAATAACGAGGAACGGTCCGCAAACAGCTGCGTCACTTCCGAAGACCGCATAGGATAACTTTTTACCGTTTTCCCCGATGCCGATTTGAAGATTACGTTGAATTCGCCCTTGTCGTCAGGCAAAATGTCGGTAACGGTCAATTTCGAGAAGCGTTCCAAATCTTCGAATTCGTTCACCCAATACGTTCGGCCGATATACTTAACCAAATTGCCCTGCATCGCTTTTTTGATCAATCCAGCCGTTTCGCTGGAGACGACGGTCATGGCCGCATCCGCGCCGAGGGAGATTTGAGCTTGCTTCCACTTGGCATCCCAGCTGGTTTTAGCTCCCAGAGCATCGGATAACACGGAGGCCGGAATGAGCAGCTCGCCCTTGTCGTTCACGGGTGCGGCTTTGAGTCGGATGGTGCTTTCATTCAGCTTGGCCTGGTTGCTGCCTGCTTTAAACGAAAGCAGGGTCTGGCCGAACTTCGCCTCCACGCTTCCGTTTTTAGCCGAGTAGGTGCCGCCCAGTGCCTGGATGACGGATTTAGCCGGTACCATGACATTGCCGTTGACCTGTTTTGCGTATTTCAAATTGTTGCGCAGGCTGGCCGATACCGTCACCGATTTGGACTGGCCGCCGGAGGTTACCGTAATCTGCGTTTTGCCCACGCCGGCAGATTTCAGCATCCCATTCTTCTGCATACTCAACAAATACGGCTTCTCGATATCGATGCCGGCGTCTTTAACCGGTACCTTGATTTTCGCCCCGTTCGTATAGGTTTCCTGGATGCTCACTTCCAGCGATTCTCCTACATAAGGCGTCGCATCGGATATGGCAACGGACAAGCTCTTGACTACCGGTACATCGATGTTCTTGTTCTGTCCCTCCTTATGATGTACCCAGCTCCCATCACTCCGCTGCGCATAAAAGCCTTCCGACAAATCCTTTGCATCCCCATAGATGGATGTTTTTACGATCCCGCTAAGTCCGGTAATCTGCTCTTTGAGTTTCCAGCGGTCTTTATACTCGCCGGTAGTCCATACGGTTCCGTCCTGGAGCGTCACCATGAGAAGATCCGTCGGCTCACTCGATGCATAGACGATATGAGCTGCGTTCTGGGCCACGGTAACCGGTATGATCTGCCCGTTATCGTCGAAGTTGGACGTCTCGTACACGACCACGTCGCCGTTGTCATGCAGCAGGGCAACGCGTCCGCTGTGTACCGTCATGGATTTGACGGCTGCCGGGTTTTCCACGATCCCGAGCTTTTTGAACTGCCCCTTTTTGTAGTTATCCTGGAGCAGCAGCTCTCCATTGGAGGATAATGCAGCGAATTCCTGATCCGCATTGGCGATCAGCGATATGCCGCTGAGGTTCTTCGCTTTTTCATCGCCGGCCCATACGGTACCGTCCGACTTCAGCCAGTAGGAACCGGCTATCTGCTTCACGCCGCTTGTTCCCGGAACGACCTGGGGCCCCTTGCCGATGTCCCACTCCACTAAGCGGCCCTCCTGCGTCATGCCGATGCCGCCGTATTCATATCCGCTGATGGCTGCGACGTTACCTGGTGTTCGAATGGCGTGGCGCCCGTCAATCAGGGACCACATGGAGCCGTCGCTCATCAGATAGGTGTTCCTTCCCGCAATGTCTTGGATCCGGAGCTCGGCCCCGTCGGCAGAAGCGATGTCTTGCGTCGTCCCCGCAAAACCAAGCCCTGCCAGCATGCTGAATAACACGAGAACATACAACGTTCTTTTCACTTACATGACCTCTCTTCACTGAACAAATAGGAATATTTTTCAAACAACCTCATTGTTTTCGACAAAATAGGCGTTATTCCTGCAAGATTTAGGGGAGCGTTGATTAAAAAGGAACAAAAAAACGCTCCCGGATGGGGGCGTTTTGCAGATGAAGCTTGCCATTATTCGATGAATTTGTCCCGGCCCGACATATAAGATAAGCCGGTTCCTTTCAAGAGCAATAAAACCGCGCATGCATCATTTTTTACGATTTCGATTTTTGGGAACTTTCTGAACGTAACGATTGAAATTATTATGAACAGAGCATACTTCATTCTCGCGAGTTCTATTTCCTTAGTTTCATTGCTAATGAAACCATTCATAATCGAATCCCTCCTCTTCATCATTGGAAGTTTCTTGTTAACGGAACAGAAGATATACAATACCGGCTGCTGCAAGAAATACAATTCCCGCGAGAAAAAACCAATTGGCCGCCTTTTTTCTGGATGCGCGGTCGTCCTTGGAATCGGCATAGAAGTTACCTCTCTGCTGGTACCCCGTTGTAAACGCTCCCGATAGGATTCCTGTCACCAAGAGACAAGCCATTCCTGCGTACACCAGCAGGTCCATCTTGAACTCCTCCCATCATGCTCTTATATAATATGAACGTTCGCAGAGAGGGATTGGTTATGCTTCATTACACCTATGGATTGCTGGACCAACAGACCGAGGGTCTGAAAAACATATAAAGCCGCTCAATCTAGAGCGGCTGAACATAAAAAAAAGAACAAAAGCCCCGTAACAACATGTTGACATTACAGGGCTTTTGTTCGGGAGCCACCGAAGTGACTCCCTCATGGGAGAGGAGAAACCGGACGAAGAGCTTATGGGGAAACGTAAGTCTTCTCCGCGGTTGTCTACGACATTCATTGATGTCGATATTTCAAGGATGCCCGGCTGGTGCAGAAATATACCTTGCTCTGAAAAAAAGTTGGGAGCTGTTACGTTTCATTTTTCATATATGGGATGATTGTGTTACGATAATCACTGTCCATGGCGTTGTCTGGGCATCTAATTTATAGATAATGAAACGGGTGAAATGAAGCAGTGAGAGTAGTATCCGGAAGTGCAAAAGGCCGGCCGCTCAAAAGCGTGCCGGGTACAAGCACCCGTCCGACGACGGATAAAGTGAAAGAATCCATATTCAGTATGATCGGCCCTTACTTTGAGGGAGGAATCGCGCTTGACCTGTTCGCAGGCACGGGAGGCCTTGGCATTGAGGCGTTAAGCCGGGGGATGGATCGTGCTGTTTTTGTTGATGTGGAACCGAAAAGCATCAGCACGATCAAGGATAATTTGAAAGCGGCCCGGCTTGAGGAAAGCGCAGAGGTATATCGCAACGATGCGGCACGGGCGCTTAAAGCGCTTGAAAAGCGAGGCTATGGCTTCGATCTGGTCTTCTTGGACCCGCCGTACAGGTTCAAGAACGGCGATGAACTGATGCTGGATATGGCCGAGCGAGGGTTGCTGCAGGATTCAGCCCTGGTGGTATTGGAATACGAATCAAGTTACAATTATGCTGAGGAATTTGGCGATTTTCATTGTATCCGAACCGCGAAATACGGAGAAACCGCCGTATCGATATATCGTTATGACACAGCGCAAGATCAAGCGACGGAGCTTGATGAGGAGGAATTACACGATGACAAATGAGAATACTAGTACATACCGCGTTGCCGTATACCCGGGAAGTTTTGATCCGGTCACCATGGGACACATGGACATCATCACACGTGCTTCGAAGCAGTTTGATCTGCTGATCGTGGCCGTACTCAATAATTTAAGCAAGAACCCGCTCTTCACGGTGGACGAGCGTAAGGACCTTCTGAGACAGGCGACCGCTCATCTGCCGAATGTGGAAATCGACAGCTTCCGCGACCTTTTGGCGAACTATATCCGTCAGAAGAATGCGCAGGTCATCGTACGCGGGATCCGGACCGTGACCGACTTTGAATATGAACTTCAGCTGGCATCCACCAACCATAAGCTGAATCCGGATGCGGAGACCATCTTTATGATGACGCATCCGAAATATTCGTTCTTGAGTTCCAGTCTTGTAAAGGAAATCGCGCATTTTAACGGCGACACGACAGATTTGGTCAGCCCCGAGGTCGATGCGGCGTTGCGCCGCAAATTCAGCGGGGATCACGCCCGATAAGACGGGAGCATAGCCAGAAAGCCGCTATTAATAACAAGCAGATCATGCCTTGAACCTGCAGGAAAGAAGGCAGTCCGCTCCAAAAATTGAAGAACTGTTCCGTATCGCCATGATTGATCGGTTCCGTTCGGAATGCTGGCACGATGCCCACGGAAAGGGTGCTGACCGGTTTCCATATGGCCAATGTAATGACAAAGGCGAGGATCGAATGCAGGAATCGCTTTGCCATAAAGTAACGCCAGGAGAGACCGGCTTCCCGCATCAGCGACAGGCTTTGCAGATGGGCGCTGATTCCGCTCCATGCCAGTGCGGCCGACAGGACTGCCAGCTGCAGAGCCCCTGCTTGAAACACCGAGGAGCTGATCGATTGGGCGGCCAGATGGGCTTCCAATATCCCGGGCACAAGATAGGATGGAAGCTGGGGCAGCAGCTGGCCGGTCAATACTCTAGTAAGAACGGCGAAGAACAAGATAAAACCGCCTGTCATCATTAAGGTCTGTACCGAACGGGTAACGGATTCGCCAAGTAGTTTGCCGAAGCTTCGCCCATCCCGTCGATGGGCGTCCAGCGCGGCGGAGGCTGCCCGTCGAAGAATCGGACGCTTCGCCCATTCGTTCATCCGGGCATTATCGACGGGTGCGCCCTGCTTCCCGGCTTCTGCAGAGGGAGATTTGCTGAATAGACTGAATGTCCATGCGGCCAGCAGGCCGGATATCCAGTGGACGATCAGCAGCAGATAACCGGCTTCCGGTTTATGCAGCAGGCCGGTTCCGATGACAACGAGGATGGTCATCGGATTGCAAAAATGGGCCAAAGCGGCAAGCCTGCCGGCGTCAACGGCACGGAGCTCGCCTTGTTTGTGCATGCCGGCCGCGGCCTGAGCGCCTGCCGGGAACCCGGCTGTCATTCCTGTTATAAGAACCCAGCCGCCAGTACCGGGGAGTTTGAATATTTTTTTCATCATAGGGTCCAGCAGTACGCCAACCCCGTGGGCCCAGCCATAAGCGATGAGTATTTCCACCAGCACGAGAAAAGGCAGCAATGATGGAAATACGATATTCCACCACAGCTTGAGTGCTTGCAGGGTGGCTTGGAAGGCGGGTTCGGGCGCGCTGACGACGGCCAGTACAAGCAGGAACGCGGCGGCACCGAGAAGAATGGTGTTCCACAGTCCGTTGGATGACTTGACGGCGTTGTCTTTATTCATAAGGAATCTCCTTTCGGCGTAAACATGGCTAGTACAACTTTATGCAGAGGAGACAACCGTCAGACCAAACTTGGTGGAAGGCTGGATATATGAGGCGGAGGGAAGGAAAACCATGAAGAAGTCTGTAAAACCGAATGGCTTAAAAATTGCGCTGTATTTGTTGCTGGTCGGGGTCATGCTGTACGTTGTCGTTTATATGCCGACCCCTTATCTTGTATACCAGCCCGGGAGTGCCGAAGAGGTTCGCCCCATGATCAATGTCGAGAAGGGCGATCCGGCGGAAGAGGGTACGTTCATGATGACTACCGTGTCGGCAAGCTATGCCAATATGGCTTTGTTAATGCTGTCAGCGTTTAATCCTAATGCAGAGGTCGTGAAGAAGGCCGAAAAGATGGGCGATCAGAGCAAGGACGAGTATGCGGCCACGCAAGTGTATTATATGAACTCTTCGCAGTCTTCAGCGATGGAAGCCGCTTATCAGGAGGCAGGAATCGATTACAGCATCGAGCCCGCTTACGTATTCGTGATGTCGATCTCCGAGAATTCGGCCAATGCCGAGCATTTTCGGCCTGGCGATAAATTGATCAAGATCGATGGGCAGCCTGCAGAGGATAATGAGAAGATTGCCAGCCTGTTAAGCGGGAAGAGCATCGGAGAAGAGGTTTCCGTGGAGCTTGAACGCAAAGGAAAAACCGTGAAGGAACAGGTAAAGCTTGTAAGCATTAAGGATGAGAAGACCGGCGCGGAGCGTCCGGGATTAGGCGTCATGATTGCCACGATGCAGAATGTGGCGCCGGCCGATCCCGATCACACCATTCACTTTGCGGATACCAACATCGGAGGACCGTCAGCCGGACTGATCTTCACCCTTGAGATCTATAATCAGCTTACCGACGGGGATTTAAGCAAGGGTTACCGGGTAGCCGGAACGGGTACCATCGATAAATCAGGCGCCGTTGGCCCCATTGGCGGCGTGAAGCACAAGATCGTGGCTGCCGACCGGAAGGAAGCCGATATCTTTTTTGTGCCTCAAAAAAATTATGATGAAGCCAAGAAGCGCGCGGACCGGATCAAAACGGATATGAAGCTGATCCCGGTCGAGGACCTGCAGGATGCCGTGGATTATTTGGAGGAGCTGCCGCCTAAGGGGTGAGCGGCGGCAGCAGGTAATCGCTGTAGTAGTTTCGGATTTGGGGCCTAGGTTGCCCGTTAGCATAGACGGCGGCTGCCGCCAAGTCACGCTCCAGCTGAGGATGCTCCAGCTTAGCCGGCTGATGAATGACGGGGAGTGAAGCGCTTCGCTTCATTCGTTTCAGCAGCGAACGCCCCGTCTCGCTGAAGCCGAGGACCCGGATATATCCCGGACCTTTGGCGAGCTCTTCACGATTCATCGATGCCTTGTCATGATTCAGCATGATGTGCATCAGCATGCGTTGAAGCTTGGTACGCGTATAGCGCTTGGTCTTCAAGGCTTCCAGAAGGGCGTCAACCGTCGGCTGTTCCAGCTGCGATAGCGAGCGCTGAACACGATGCTCCAAGCCCTCGGTTACTTCGAGGAAGCTTTCAAGCTGAGCGGGTGTATGCGTGAGCAGGGCTTGGAACAGCGGCTGGCGAAACTGCTCCCAATGGACCGGAGCTAGTCCGCTCTTGATTTCCCGTTCCATGATGTCGTACGTGAATTCCGGCATATAGGGTCTGGCGGCTTCCAAGCCTTGTGACAGAATCATGTTCCGGATGGCGGTTGCGCTGGCAATGGATGACGTTCCCGGCAGCGGATCGTGGTAATGTGCGCTTACTCTTGGAATGGTATAGGGCGTAATGCGGCTGCCCAGGCGCTGGAGTGCGATCAGATAGTGCAGCCCCAGGGAGTTGTTCGGCTGCGTGAGCAGCTCTTGCAGCTCTGCCGTTGCCGTTGCAGGACCGGATTCACCGAAAAGGACAGCGGCGGCAGCGCCGTAGGCAGATGGGAAGTTCATGCCTTCCCGGAGGCGCTTTTCGATTTCGGATCGAAGCTCGCCGGATTCGTTTGCGAGCGAACGGGACAACGGCAGGATTTGCTCCAGCGTCCCGCTTTCGGATCCGAAGGAAAGGCAATCCACGACGCCCGTAGCTTCCAGAATGGCTACCGCACCGAACGCGAACCATTCCGCAGGCTGCACGGCATAGGTTACCGGCAGCTCGAGGCACAGGTCAACTCCCATGGCAAGGGCCATTTCCGCCCGAGCGCGCTTGCTAGCGATGGCAGGTTCGCCGCGCTGGAGAAACGGACCGCTCATCACCGCGACGACGGCATCTGCCCCTGATACTTCTTTGGAACTGCGATAATGCAGTACATGACCGTTATGTAAGGGATTATATTCAACAACTATGCCAACCGTTTTCATTCGTTTCAACTCCTTGATTAGAATATAACATAATTGCATGACGTTCCTGCAACAATAAGCGCCCCTCCCGGGAGTGTTATAATTCTGGTAGTATGAAGAGAAATATCGGGTAACAATATAGAGGTTGTTAGGGTTATCCTGTTGACAAAACTCTCTGGGAATCGGTATAATAATCTTTGTTTGTTTGGAGTGATGGATATGCTAATTCAATTTCGTAAATTGACAACCAGCGATCAACCGTTACAGTTCCATCAAACCGTGGATGTAAGCAATGCCATTAAGGACCGGAAGGATATTGTTGCGGTTAAGCCATTAGACGTGGATTTGAAAGCAACTCCGTCGGTTACCGGTTCGGTGGATGTTCGCGGACGATTGCAAGGCGAGCTGGAGATGAATTGCTCCCGCTGCCTGAAGCCGATCAGCGAGCATGTGCACATCCCTTTTCATGAAGTATTCCAGCCGGTGGAAGATCCTGAATCTGTTGTTCAGGATGAGGATGACGATACTACATACGTGCAGGGTGAGAGTGTGGATCTCACTCCCTATGTAGAAGAAGCATTTCTGCTCCACCTGCCGCTAGCTCCGGTTTGCAAAGCCGACTGCAAGGGACTCTGCCCGAATTGCGGCAAGGACCTGAATGAAGGCACCTGCGACTGCGATACGGAAGTGATCGATCCTAGGCTAGCCGGACTGAAGGACTTCTTTAAATGATGATGGATATGGCACCCGTGTTCAGCGGGTTGAATTGATAAGGAGGTGGGAACATGGCAGTACCTCAACGTAGAACGTCCAAAACACGTCGTGACAAGCGTCGTACTCATTTTAAGCTGGCTGTGCCAGGCATGGTGAAATGCGAGCAATGTGGTGAATTGAAGCTTGCTCATCGCGTATGTAAAGTGTGCGGAACGTATAAAGCAAGAGAGATCATCAAACAATAGTTTCTAAATAAGTAGTACTTCATCTTTGGTGAGGTGCTATTTTTTTTGTCTCAAGTCCCTCTTTCTTTTTAACGTGACATGATTTATACTTAACATTAGTACCAGGTTCTAATATTTGCGACTAATTTACATATAAGTATGTTTGAAGATTGGCGGCTACCATAGCGGCAGAAGGAGTTGTTTCGTCATCGATCGTTTATCCAAGAAAGACCGTCACCAGCGGCTGATTCAGCTGATCGACGAGAATCCCTTTGTTACGGACCGCGAGTTGACTCGCCAGCTTAAAGTAAGCATTCAAACGATACGCCTTGACCGTATGGAACTGGGCATCCCGGAGCTCCGCGAGCGAATGAAGCAGATGGCGGAGCATTCCTATGACCAGGTCCGTTCCTTGTCGCTCGAAGAGGTGATCGGGGATGTCGTTGACCTGCAGTTGGACAAGAGCGGAATATCGATATTTGAAATCCGTGAGGAACATGTTTTCAGCAAAACGCGGATTGCCCGCGGACATTATGTGTTCGCTCAGGCCAATTCGCTTGCCATTGCCGTGATCAATGAAGAAATCGCATTGACGTCTTCAGCGGATATACGGTTTTTGAGACAGGTGCGCCTCGGCGAGAAATGCATTGCCAAAGCCTACGTCAGGTCCATTGCCGGCCAGAAGGGGAAGGCCAAGGTGGAAGTGTTTACTTATGTCGCTGATGAAATGGTGTTTCAGGGGAATTTCGTAATCTACCGATCTGCAGGAGAATGACATAAGTGAGGGAGGAAATTTGGCATGAGAATTGTGGTTGATGCGATGGGCGGGGACAATGCCCCCCAGAGCAACGTCGACGGCGCGCTGATTGCCGCACGGGAATGGAGCGACACCGAGATCATCCTCGTCGGGGATGAGGCCCGGATTGGAGCCCTTCTGAAGGACAAGCCGTCCAATCTGAAGGTGGTTCATGCGAGCGAAGTCATCGAAGCGGAGGATGAGCCGGTTAAGGCCGTTCGCCGGAAGAAGGATGCGTCGATGGTCGTGGCGGGGCGGATGATTCGGGAAGGCGAAGCGGATGCCATGATCTCGGCGGGCAACACGGGAGCGCTCATGACGACCGGATTGCTCGTCGTGGGCAGGATGAAAGGGATTGAGCGCCCTGCGCTGGCCCCTATGATTCCGACGCTCGACGGCAAGGGGATGCTCGCCTTGGACCTCGGAGCGAATATGGACTCGAAGCCGGAGCATTTACAGCAGTATGCGCTGATGGGCAGCCTGTATCGCGAGAAGGTGCACGGTATCGCCAAACCTCGCGTCGGGCTGTTAAATGTCGGCACCGAGCCGGGCAAGGGCAATGAATTGACGAAGCACGCATATCCGTTGCTTGAGGAATTGCCTATTCATTTTGTTGGCAATGTGGAGTCGCGCGATGTGATGAACGGCGTTTGCGACGTGCTCGTCTGCGACGGGTTCTCGGGCAATATTCTGTTAAAATCGATTGAAGGAACAGCCGGTGCACTCTTTTCGCTGTTGAAGGAGCAGTTCGGCAAGTCCCTTAAGACCAAGATGGCGGCCGCATTGATGATGCCGGAGCTTCGCAGCTTGAAATCGACGCTCGATTATAAGGAGCACGGCGGTGCGCCGCTGCTTGGTCTGGGCGGCCTGGTTGTCAAGAGCCACGGTTCGTCGGATGCGAACGCCATCAAGAATGGGGTTCGTCAAGCGCGTACGGCGCTGCAGAACCGGTTGGTAGAGAGTATTTCGAATGAAATCAGCGGGAAGTGAGTGAGGAAATGAACAATTTGCGTCCGGTCGGTATTATTGGCACAGGCAAATACGTGCCTGAAAAGATTTTATCCAATAGCGATTTAGAGAAAATGGTAGATACTAGCGACGAATGGATCGTCTCGATGACGGGGATCCGCGAGCGGCATATTGCCGCGCCGAACGAAGCGACTTCGGATTTGGCTTATCACGCTGCTGTGAATGCGTTGAAATCCGCCGGCATGCAGGCTGAGGATCTGGAATTGATTATTGTGGCGACCATTACGCCGGATATGTTCTTTCCATCGACCGCTTGTTTGCTCCAGGATCGGCTTGGAGCCAAGAAAGCAGCGGCATTTGACCTGTCCGCGGCCTGCTCGGGATTTGTATACGGCCTGGCCACTGCCACCAACTTCGTGAAAACGGGCATGTACAACAACGCCCTGGTTATCGGGGTGGACTGCTTGTCCCGGATTACCGACTATACCGACCGCAACACCTGCGTCCTGTTCGGTGACGGCGCCGGAGCGGCGATCGTCGGCGAAGTGCCGGAAGGCCGCGGATTCCAGGCGTTTGATCTGGGCGCGGAAGGCGCGGGCGGGGCCCATCTGCATATCGAGGCAGGCGGCTCGAGATTGCCGGCGTCCGCTGAAACGATTAACACCAACAAACACTACATTTACATGAACGGCCGCGAAGTGTTCAAGTTTGCGGTGCGGGTCATGGGCACTGCCACGGAAGCCGTCTTATCCAAAGCAGGCATCGACAAAAAAGATATTGATTTATTCGTTCCTCATCAAGCGAACATCCGGATTATCAAGTCGGCCATGGAGCGATTGGAGCTTCCGGAGGAGAAGGTCGTCATCAATGTTGACAAGTATGCCAACACCTCGGCCGCTTCCGTGCCGCTGGCGCTCGTGGAAGCCCAGGAGTCCGGCCGCCTGAAAGAAGGGGACAAGGTGCTGATGGTTGGTTTTGGGGGCGGATTGACATGGGGTTCCTCCGTACTCATCTGGTAAACCGAATGGATTTAACAGGACTAGTGAAAGAAGAGAAGGGAGCCAACGATTTTGGGTAAAACAGCATTTATATTTCCGGGTCAGGGCGCTCAGTCCGTCGGAATGGGAAAAGACGCCTATGATGCGGTTCCTTCCGCACGCGATTTATTTCTAACCGCGGATGCTCAGCTTGGATTTCCGCTCAGCTCCATTATTTTTAATGGCCCTGATGAAGATTTGAAGCAAACCGTCAACACGCAGCCGGCTCTGCTCGCAACCAGCATGGCTTATCTGGAAGCCATTCGCGGCAAAGGAATCGTGCCGGATTACGTTGCGGGCCATTCCCTGGGCGAGTACAGTGCGCTTGTGTGCGCAGGCGTGCTCTCGTTCGAAGAAGCCGTGTCGATCGTTAGAGCACGCGGCGAATACATGGAAGCCGCCGTTCCCGGAGGACAAGGCGCCATGGCAGCCGTTCTCGGCGCAGACAGGGAGGCCCTGGCCGAGCTGTGCAAGGGCATTTCGGCAGAGGGGCATGTCGTAGAGCTTGCGAACATGAACTGCCCGGGGCAAATCGTCATCTCCGGTTCGGCTCAAGGCGTTGCAGCTGCTGCAGAAAGAGTCAAGGAAGCCGGCGGCAAGCGGGCCATCCCGCTGGAAGTCAGCGGCCCCTTCCATTCTTCCTTAATGAAGGAGGCGGCTGAGCGTCTGGCCGGCAAACTGGAGCAGGCTTCATTCAACGCACCTTCCGTACCGGTGGTTGCCAACGTGACGGCGCGTCCGGTGGAAGATGCGGCTGCCATCCGCGGTTTGCTGGTGGAGCAGGTCTATTCCCCTGTGCTGTGGCATGACAGCGTGGAGTGGATGATCGCTCAAGGCGTGGACACCTTCGTAGAGATTGGTCCCGGCAGCGTTCTCAGCGGTTTGATCAAGAAAATTGACAAATCCGTCAAAGTCATTAATGTGAATAGTCTGGAGAGCGTCAATAGTTTGGAGACGGTCGTTTAAACAGCTTTTGATGCAACCGGATCACTCTGGAAAGGAGGAACAGGTATGAGTGAAGCTCTAAAAGGACAGACTGCGCTTGTTACGGGTGCTTCCCGAGGAATCGGCCGGAGCATTGCCCTCGCACTTGCCGATCTTGGCGCGAACGTTGCTGTCAATTACGCAGGAAGCGAAGCGGCCGCAACCGAGGTTGTGGAGGCGATTCGCGCAAAGGGCGTTTCGGCGATCGCGGTTAAATCCAACGTCGGACGGACCGAGGAAGCCGATGCGATGGTTAAGCAGGTGTTAGAGACTTTTGGTCGAATTGATATCTTGGTGAATAATGCGGGGATTACTAGAGATAATCTAATCATGCGCATGAAGGAAGAGGAGTTCGATCAGGTGATCGAAACGAATCTGAAAGGGGTATTCAATTGCCTCAAAGCGGTGACGCGTCCCATGATGAAGCAGCGCTATGGACGCATTATCAACATATCCTCCGTTGTCGGAGCGCTTGGCAATCCGGGACAGGCCAATTATGTCGCGGCCAAAGCCGGCGTCATCGGCCTGACCAAATCAGCCGCGAGGGAGCTGGCTTCCCGTGGCATTACGGTAAATGCGGTAGCGCCAGGATTTATCGATACCGACATGACCCGTGAACTTCCCGAGGACATGCGCGAAGGCCTGCTTGGCGGAATTCCGCTGGCCCGTCTTGGCCAGCCGGAAGAGATTGCCGGCGTGGTGACTTTTCTAGCATCTTCCAGCGCATCTTATATGACTGGACAGGTGCTGCATGTGGATGGCGGCATGTACATGTAGAGCCGCTGCTGTTCCGGCGCTTGACGCGCCGGGCGCTAAATCGTTTTCAAATGCCTTCTATGGCAATTTGAAGTCATATCTCGTATAATGACCAAGAGGAGGTGAGCCGGATGTCCGATGTATTGGAACGCGTAAAACGCATCGTTATCGACCGCCTGGGTGTTGACGAAGCCGACGTAACATTAGAAGCATCTTTCAAAGACGACCTTGGAGCTGATTCTCTCGATGTAGTTGAATTGGTGATGGAGTTGGAAGATGAGTTTGATATGGAGATCTCTGATGAAGATGCGGAGAAAATTACGACCGTAGGTGAAGTTGTAAACTACATACAATCTCATACCTAAGTCATTACAGTTAAGTCCCGTTCTTTAGCAAGGCGGGACTTCTCCACATTCAATCAAAGCTTTAGTTCTAACAAGTGATAGATTATTGCTGCCTTGTTTCATCTTGAGTCCTTACGGTTTCATAGATGGACGGGCAGTCCACATAGAGGTGAGTCTGTTTGAAACAAAGAGTCGTTGTAACAGGAATGGGAGTCATGACCTCGCTTGGTCAAGATCTTGATACATTCTGGAACAGTTTGATGGAAGGCAAGTCCGGGGTATCCCGCATCGAAGCGTTTGACGTGAGTGATTACACCACGCAGATCGCTGCGTCCATGAAGGATTTCAACCCGGAGGATTACATGGACCGCAAGGAAGCCCGCAAAATGGACCGATTTGTGCAGCTAGCTGTGGCGGCTGGTTCGAAGGCGCTGGAGGACAGCGGTCTTGATATCGGCGTGAATGCCGATGCAGAGCGGGTCGGCGTTTCCATCGGATCGGGTATCGGCGGTTTGGGAACCTGGGAGGATCAGCATAACATCCTGCTGGAAAAAGGCCCGAAACGTGTAAGCCCCTTCTTTATTCCGATGATGATCGCCAACATGGCCTCAGGCCAAATGTCCATCAATCTGGGAGCCAAAGGGCCGAACACCACCCAAGTGACGGCTTGTGCTACCGGAACGCATTCGATCGGCGATTCCTATCGCCTGATTCAGCGCGGCGATGCCGACGTCATGATCTGCGGCGGGGCGGAGGCGACCATTCGTCCGACGGGGATGGCTGGTTTCTGCGCTATGCGCGCAATGTCGACCCGCAATGACGAGCCGGAGAAGGCCAGCCGGCCATTCGATACCGGCCGCGACGGTTTTGTCATGGGTGAAGGTGCCGGCGTGCTCGTCATCGAATCCCTTGAGCACGCGTTGAAACGCGGAGCCAAGATCTACGCCGAGGTGGTTGGTTACGGCCTTAGCGCCGATGCCCATCACATTACCGAGCCGGATCCGGACGGGGCAGCCCGCTGCATGAAGATGGCGATCCGCGACGCAGGCATTGCGCCGGAAGACGTGGATTACATTAATGCTCACGGGACTTCTACGCCGGTGGGTGACCGCTCGGAAACGAAGGCCGTAAAGATGGCTCTTGGCGACCATGCATACAAAGTAGCCGTGAGCTCGACCAAGTCGATGACAGGTCACTTGCTTGGGGCCGCCGGCGGTGTCGAGGCGGTTATCTGCGGATTGAGCTTGAAGAACCAGACCATTGCACCGACGATTAACCTGGAGGATCAGGATCCGGAGTGCGATCTGGATTACGTGCCGAATCACCCGCGTAAAGCCGATTTGGATGTCGTGATGTCCAATTCGTTCGGGTTTGGCGGGCATAATGCCACGATTATCCTGAAAAAATACGCCGAGTAAGGGGACAGTGTGTTGAGTGGAGATCTGAAGCAGTTACAGCATAAACTTCAAATCCAGTTTCGCAATGCAATGCTGCTGAAGCAGGCCTTTACCCACGCATCTTATGTAAACGAGCATCGCTTCAGTCAGAGCCAGGACAACGAGCGACTTGAATTTCTCGGAGACGCTGTTCTGGAACTGACGGTCAGCGAATTCTTGTACAACCTTTTTCCGGACCGTCCGGAAGGCGAGTTAACCAAGCTGCGGGCCGCTATCGTATGCGAGCCCTCCCTGGTGCAATTTGCTGTAAGTCTGGACTTTGGACGTTACGTTCTGCTAGGCAAAGGAGAGGAAATGACGGGCGGTCGAACCCGCCCGGCTCTTCTTGCGGACGTATTCGAATCATTTGTGGGGGCGCTTTATCTGGATCAGGGATTGGAAGCGGTTCGCCGGTTTTTGAGCGACCACGTCTTCCCTACGGTGACCGTCAACGGTCGACCGCAGATGAGCGATTATAAGACCGAGCTTCAGGAACTGACCCAGCATCACGGCATGGGCGCACTGGAATATCGTATCGTAGAAGAGCGAGGACCGGCGCATGAGCGGGAGTTTGTCTCGGAGGTATACATGGGAAGCGAATGTCTTGGACGCGGAAGCGGCAGATCCAAGAAAGAAGCCGAGCAGCAGGCAGCGGCGGTAGCCTTAAAGCAGCTGAAACGTGCGGATGCCTAAAGCTTCGCTGATGTGATGACAAACAAAGAGCAAAGAGCAGTCAAGCGGATGACCGGACCCGGATAGGATGACTGTTTTTTGCTCTTTTCGTTGTCTGTCTTTTGTTAAAGGGGACAGCTGCTTATAACGTTGATGGGCCTCGTCCAAAGACGGCGGTGAAGCCGATTCTACTTGTGGTACAATAGCAGGAGAGGTGATAGTTCGAATATGTTTTTGAAACGGATCGAGTTAGCAGGATTTAAATCGTTTGCCGACAAGACGGAGATGGAGTTTGTCCGAGGAATCACGGCCGTTGTAGGTCCGAATGGCAGCGGCAAGAGCAATATTTCCGACGGGATCCGCTGGGTGCTTGGCGAGCAAAGCGCTAAATCCCTCCGCGGAGGCAAGATGGAGGACATTATCTTTGCGGGAAGCGATGCGCGTAAAGCGGTCAATTATGGGGAGGTTTCCCTTACGCTGGACAATGAGGACCATGTGCTGCCGCTGGATTTTAACGAGGTGACCGTAACCAGACGGGTGCACCGCAGCGGGGACAGCGAGTATTTCATTAACAGGCAGTCCTGCCGGTTGAAAGATATAACAGAGCTGTTCATGGACACCGGGATCGGCAAAGAAGCCTATTCCATCATTGGACAAGGCCGCATTGAAGAAATTCTGAGTACACGATCAGAAGATCGCCGGGGGATTTTTGAGGAAGCTTCCGGGATCGTTAAATATAAGTCTCGTAAAAAAGAGTCTGTGCGCAAGCTGGATGAAACGGAGCAAAATCTGCTTCGCATCCATGATTTGGTCACCGAGCTGGAGGATCAGATCGGACCACTCAAAGAGCAGTCCGAGAAGGCGATTCGCTACAAGGAGCTCCGGGAGGAGCTGAAGCACAAGGAAATTTCGCTGTATGTGTATCAGATCGAACAGATACATACCTCATGGAGCGAGGCTAATGCCAAGCTTGAACAGCTGAAGGAAGAGCAGCTTGCCTTATCCACCGTAGTATCCGCGCATGATGCCAAGCTGGAGAGTGACCGATCGGCCCTTCGCCAGCTGGAGCAGGAAGTTGAGGATCTGCAAAGTCAGCTGCTTCAATTCAGTGAGCTGTTCGAGAAGAGCGAGGGTTATGGCGAGGTGCTCAAGGAACGCCGCCGCAACCTGGAACGTACGCGCGAGCAGCTGGAAGAAAGCTTGCACTCGGGCGATCATCGTCTGGAAGAGCGAGTAGGCGAGCTCGCGAGAATGAAGAGCAAGCTGCAGGATCTGCAGCAGGAGCTTACCCAGGTTCGGGATCAGCTGTCGGCGGAAGAAGCGAAGCTGGTTGGCGTAACCGGCGGTATCAGCCAGCAGCAGGAAGAGAGCTTGAAGGGGAATTTGCTGGAGCTTATGAACCAAATGGCGCAGGCGCGGAATGAAATCCGGTATGCGGACCAGCAGCAGGAAGCGCTCGACCGGCGGATGAACCGCGCGCAGGAGGAATCCGGCAAATGGGAAGCCCTGAAAGAAGATCTGCTTCGTCGCAAAGATAGCATCGATCGAAGCATTGAACGTTTCGGCAAAGAAATTGCGGACCTTCGCAGCGGTTACATCAGCGAAAGCGAGCGGTATCAATCCCTGCAGAAACTGCAGGAGGAGACGCAGGGAGCCCTTCGGAAATGGGAGCAGAAGCGGGAAGCGCAAATTTCACGGCGCGATACCATGAAAGAGCTTCAGGACGATTTTGACGGATTTATGCTGGGCGTTAAGGAAGTGCTGAAGGCTTCGCGCAAATCCGTGCTCCATGGCGTCCATGGTGCGGTGGCCGAGCTTATTCGCGTGCCGGAAAAGCTCGAGCTTGCGATGGAGACCGCCCTTGGCGCGTCGGTTCAGCATATCGTCATGGAGAACGAATCCGTGTCGAGGCAGGCGATTTCCTTCCTGAAGCAGCGCCAGTTAGGCCGTGCGACATTTCTGCCTTTGGACGTTATTCGTCCAAGGAACGTATCGGCATCCGACCGGCACTTGGCGGAAGGGGAGGCCGGGTTCGTAGGGTTTGGCTCCGAGCTGGTGAAGTATGATTCCAGATACAGCAACATCGTCGGCAGTCTGCTTGGCAATGTCGTTATCGCCGAGACCCTGGAGCAAGCGAATAAGATTGCGGCTAGATTCTCCTATCGATTCCGAGTAGTCACCCTAGAGGGAGACGTCGTTAATGCAGGCGGCTCCATGACAGGTGGCAGTCAGCATAAGAAAACAAACAGCCTGCTGGGGCGCAAACGGCAGCTGGAGCAGCTCGATCAGGAAATTTCGGAAACCGAGAAGCAGCTGGAGAAGCTCCAGCAGGGCATTGAAGGCGTTCGGAATCAAATGATTGAATCTCAGGATAAGCTGGACGAGCTTCGCAAAGCCGGAGACGACAAACGGATCGAGGAACAGCAGGCTGCGGGCGACCGCAAGCAGCTTGAGCATGAGCTGCGGCACGTCCTCGAGCAAGCCGAGCTGGCAGGCGAAGAGAAGAGCAGTCAAGAGAAGGAAGCCAAGGAAATTCAGCAAAGCCGTGAACGCGCGCAGAAGCTGCTGTCTGAGCTGGAGGAGGAAGAGAAATCGACCCATCTGGCCATCCAAGCTGCAGAGTTTGCCCGGAAAGCCAATGAATCGGCCAAGGAAGAGCTTCAGAGTCAGCTGACGAACCTCAAGGTTCGCGAAGGAAAGCTGGATCAGGAAACCTTCTCGCTGGAGGAGCAGCTCAAGCGCCTTCAGTCGGATGTGGACAACCATGAGAAGGAACAGAAGCAGAACCGCACGATGCTGGCCTCTGTTCAAGCAGACCTAAGTCAGAACGAAAGCGAGAGCGTGAAGCAGATCGAGGATCTGAACCAGTACAAGCTGAAGAAGGAAGAAGCCACGCAGCAGCTTGAATTCAAACGGGCGGCACGCAGCGCGCTAAGCCGGAAGCTGGAGCTGGAAGAGAGCGAAACCAAGGAACAGCGCACCCAGCTGCGGTCCGTGGATGATCAGCTGCGCCAGACCGAGATTGGGGTAAACCGGCTCGATGTCGAGCTTGAAAATATATT
Organism: Paenibacillus sp. Y412MC10; assembly: GCF_000024685.1. Classification (NCBI taxonomy): domain Bacteria; kingdom Bacillati; phylum Bacillota; class Bacilli; order Caryophanales; family Paenibacillaceae; genus Paenibacillus; species Paenibacillus sp. Y412MC10. Next base: position 4,827,705 of record NC_013406.1, on the reverse strand, counting down.
GAAGAAGTTAAGCGAGGACTATGAGCTGAGCTACGAGCTTGCCAAGCAGCGGTATCCGATTCCGGAAGACATCACGACCGCTCAGAACGAAGTGCGTGATTTGAAGCGGTCGATCACTTCCCTGGGGGACGTCAATCTTGGGGCCATAGAAGAATACCAGCGCGTCAATGAGAGATACCTCTTCCTGAGCGAGCAGAAGGCGGATCTGGTGGAAGCAAAAACGACGCTCTACCAAGTCATTAAGGAAATGGACGATGAAATGTCCAAGCGCTTCAAGCAGACCTTCGATGCCATCCGGCGCGAGTTCGGCACGGTGTTTACGAAGCTGTTCGGAGGAGGACGAGCCGACCTGATCCTGATCGATCCGGAACGTTTGCTTGAGACGGGGATCGATATCGTCGCCCAGCCTCCAGGCAAGAAGCTGCAGAATCTGCAGCTTCTCTCAGGCGGAGAACGCGCATTAACGGCTATGGCGCTGCTGTTTGCCATTTTGCAGGTGAAGCCGGTTCCGTTCTGCGTGCTTGATGAAGTCGAAGCAGCGCTAGATGAAGCGAACGTGGTACGATTTGCCCAGTATCTGCGCGAATTCTCTGAACAAACGCAGTTTATTGTGGTCACCCACCGCAAAGGAACGATGGAAGAGGCGGACGTGCTGTACGGCGTCACGATGGAGGAAGGCGGCGTGTCGAAGCTGGTATCCGTCAAGCTTGAGAATGAGGAAGCGGAGATTGCCTAATTTAACATAACGACATGGAGGGTACGTATGAGCTTTTTTAAGAGGTTAAAAGAGAGCATTTCCAGCAAAACGGAAAACGTAACAAAACAGTTCCGCGACGGATTGGAGAAAACCCGGAAGGGGTTTATCGAGAAAGTATCGGACCTGGTGATTCGCCGGAAAAAGATCGATGAGGAGTTCTACGAGGAATTGGAGGAGATTCTGATTGGCGCTGACGTCGGCGTCAATACGGTGATGGATCTGATGGACGATCTTCGTGCCGAGGTGAAAAAACGGCGGATCGAAGACGCTGCCGATTTGCAGCCGGTATTGTCCGAGAAGTTGATGGGACTTCTCCGGGATGACAGCAGCAACGAGCTGCGGGAGAATCCGGACGGTATTACGGTCATCTTGTTCGTGGGCGTTAACGGAGTCGGCAAAACAACAACGATTGGCAAGCTGGCGCATCGTTACAAGCAGGAGGGCAAGAAGGTTTTGCTCGCAGCGGGAGACACCTTCCGGGCCGGTGCGATCGAGCAGCTGGAGGTATGGGGAGAGCGGGTTGGCGTAGAAGTCATTAAACAGCAGCCCGGCTCAGACCCGGCAGCCGTCATGTTTGATGCGGTTCAAGCTGCCAAGCAGCGGCAGGCGGATGTCCTGCTCTGCGATACGGCGGGACGCCTTCAGAACAAAACGAATCTGATGGAAGAGCTGAACAAAATCTTCCGCGTCATTCAACGCGAAATTCCAAGTGCCCCGCACGAGGTGCTGATGGTCCTTGACGCGACGACAGGACAGAATGCGCTGAGCCAGGCGAAGCTGTTTGGCGAGAAGAGTGGCGTGACCGGCCTCGTGTTAACCAAGCTCGATGGTACGGCTAAGGGCGGAATCGTCATCGCGATCCGTCAAGAGCTGAATTTGCCGGTGAAGCTGGTGGGCTTGGGGGAGAAGATGGGTGATCTCCAGACCTTCGATTCGGAGCAGTTTGTGCATGCTCTCTTTGCGGGTTTGATTAAAGAAGAAGAGAATGCTGTAGAACAACAAGACTAGAACATGCATAGTCGAATATGTATAAGATAGGACCGAAAGATATACTTTCGGTCCTTTTTCATGTTCTGTTAGGTCCAAGAGCCATGCATACATATTCTTATGAAGAGACGATTCGAACGAATTCAATCGAGCGAAGCGGGATGATGGCGGTATCGGTTGGCGGGCCATAGATGATCGGCGGTACTTTTAAGGTGATGGTTCCCTCGCCCACTTTGTTCAGCGTGCCGATGATGACATCTCCCGACACGGTTACTTCGGTTTCCGAGCCGATAAATCCTTGAAGCCAATCCACGTAGCGCATATCGGTTAACCTCCTTGCCGTAAATGAAAGTTTGGAGCTGATCTTCAGCATCCCTAAGCGGGATTACTGAACGGAAGTAATATTGGCGAATGGAATCAGCACAAGGTCACCGGATGCTTCACGAAGCTGAACGCCGTCTTCGGCGGTGGCCAAAACGATCCCCTCCAAGGTGACAAACGTTGTGCTTACTCTAACCTGTTGACCGGTGCGGACTTCGAAATACTGAGTCAGTTCCGGATTAATGGTTAGCCCCGTGAGCACCTGGCTCTCCAGCGATTCCACCTTAACGGTTAATTGACTGGTTTCCTGGCTTAGAAGCTCGACCTGCCGCGTTAGTTTTTTTACTCGTCCGGCAAGCTTTCTGCAGAACAGGAAGCAACACATACTCATTCTCCTTTCTGTATTACCAACGGTTGTGCTCTTCGATGTGATTCTTTAAATCGAGGAGCGAGGCTGTGCTTTTTTTCTCGGCTGCCCGGATCAGCGGCATCATCTGCTGCACGTGACCAGGGCCGTATTTAAGGAAGCTCTCGGTTCTATCCACCAGCGCATCAAGCGGCTGACGGTAATCCGTAAAGTATTGGCCGAGATGAAAAGAGCTCAGCAGGCTGTGCACTTTGCCCATGGTGCTGAGCGCCAGTACGGGTTTGCCTCCGCGTAAAGCGGCCAGCGAAGGATGAAGCTTGAACGAGATCAGATAGTCCACGGATTGTATGAAACTGTAGGTGAGCTCAATATCCATGAGAAACGGCAGCGTTTCAATGGAAGCGCCGGGCGTTAGCTCCCTTACCTTTTGCTGTAACTGCAGGCATGTGTTGTAATCGGAGTACGGGTTGCCCGGATGATGAATGACCGGGATAAGAACGGCATGATAGCCTTTGGCGATAAGATGTGCCAGCAGTTTGGTCATGTTGTCCATCGGAAATGATTCATAGGAAAACACAACAACGCCAATCGTTGGACGCTTCGAGAATCGTTTTACCGGGATGTCGGGCTGACGGTAGCCGAATACCATATCTGGGGCCGTTTCGACGTTTCGGTGAAAGCCAGCCCGCTTGGCGATGGCCGACGATCGCTCATCCCGGAACACTGCGCGTTTTGCCTGGGAGATCATCTCCCGGTAGGCGGATACCTGCTCCTCAGGCCAGGTGTGTTCCGGATAGGCATCGACGATGCCGACGCCGTAGACCCAGGTAGGCTGTCCTTTGAGCTGCGGAGGGAAGTAATACGAATTGAACGAGTAAGGTGTAATCAAATCGCCACCGCCGATGATAAAGGCATCCGTCTGACGGGGATCCAGTCGGGAATTCCAAGGATAGACGTGGTGTTCGTGGAATACTTGTCGAAGGGTGTGAAGAAACAAATCATCGCCGAAGTTTCCCATTCCATAGTAGCCGGAAGCGGCAATATGCATGACGTATCACCTCCTTTTCAATCGCTAACCCTGCATGGTTTGCTGATACCAGGCTTCGTAGAGGCTGCGGCTTCGTTGGCTGGTGCTGCTGCCATAAACGACGCGATGATACAACAGCGCATCCACACAGATCGGCGAACTTTGTTTAAGAACGCGTGCGGTCACATCGATATCTTCGAAGATGCGTCCGAAACGATCCTCGCGATTCCGCCAGCCATCAACGGCGACCAGGGAAGATTTGCGGTACATTCGGGGAACGAGCGGGTGGTCGTGTTCATGCGATCGATTGAAGGACGGAGAGTATATCGAATATAGCTTGCCGGAGTCAACATTCCTTCTCCATAACGGACCGAGCTGCCGGGTTCGTTCCCAGCATCCGTATCTGCCCGTGGCGATCAGCCCGTCCGGATTTTTGTCAAGCGCCTTGGATAGGAGAGCAACCGTTTCGGGTGCCAGCCAATCATCCCCATCCAATTCCAGAATATAGTGACCTTTTGCTTCCGTAAGCAGGCGATTCATCATGATCGCCTTTCCTCGGTTACGCGATTGTGTTATCACCCGTATTCGACCGTCATGAAAAGCGCAGGCTTCCTTCAGACTTTCGTCCTCCGAGCCGTCATCGCCGATTAAGAGCTCCCAGTTTTCGTTCGTTTGCGCCAATACGGAACGAATGCTCCAGCCTAAAGTGTCCTTCATGTTATAAATGCTCATGAGAATGGAGACTTCTGGCTGCTGAGGCGGTTTGGAAGATAAAGCCCCTTCGGGGCCAGCGGCGCTATCTTGCCTCCGTGTTGCAGACAGTATGGGGAGAATATACTCCAGCTCCTTTTGATACGGTGGGTGATGCGCAGCTTTCAGATGTAACGTTAGGCTGGAATCGACTGGCAGGAGATCATAAGGCAGAAATCTGACAGCGGGAAGCTTGTCATTCCAGCGGGCGAGGGCGGCAAGCAGCCAGGCTCTTCTCCAATAGATCGGGGCACCGCTCATACATATACAGACGACATGGTCCGGTATATGAAGCGGCATTGGGACCGGAGCCGACGATCCCCGATGGGTAAACGACAAACTGCAGCTCCATAAAATCCACTCGCGGTCTGTCCCTGATACTTCCTGAATGACCCGCTCACGATAAGATGCGGCATCGGTGGACCTATAGCCGAACGGCTGCGTACGGATCGTGGCGTAAGGGATCACTGGGCATTCATGCTTTTGTCCATGATGGCTTGCCGGATCACTTGATCGGCTTTCAATCCGCGTTCAACCCAGCGGTTCTCTCTGGCGTAGGCTATCCGGGCGAGCTTGTGCTCTGCTGAATCGGGGCGATCCAGCATGGCTGCCAGCTTGCCCAAGAAATCATCATGGGTCGTCGCTGTGGTGACGTGCGGCTCCATGGCAATGCATTCCGGAAGTGCCGTCGACAGCACCCGGACGCCGGAAGCCATATACTCGTATGCTTTGACCGGATTGGTAGCGAGCGTAATCGGATGGTATTGGAAGGGAATCAATGCAACGTCGATATGAGTAAGGTAACGCTTCAGCTCCTGGTGCGGCTTTTCCCCGAGAATATGCACGTTCGGTAGCTTCGAATAATCGCCGGAGCTGCCGTAAGGAGCACCAATGGAAACGAATTGGACGTTCGGAAACCGAAGGGCGGCCTTAGCGAACAGCTCATGGTCCACCCAATATGCCCAGGCTCCGATATAAGCAACAACAGGACCCGGAGGGAGATCGGCGGGTCTTTCGCTGTATGGAATATGAAAAAATGAAGAGTCAGCTCCATTCGGGATCAAGGTGAGCGGTTTATCCGGATAAGCCAGGGACAACCGGGTGTGGATCACCTCTGCGGTACACACGACATGGTCAGCCTCATCAATCATTTTCGGTTCATATTTAGCCCAATGCGGAAATTCGTCACAGCAGTCGTAGATCGTAATATCGGGCTTGAAAAGCGTGGAAATGCGCGTCCGGAGCTTAGACCAGGTGGTCCAGACGACAATGGGATGTTCTTTGCGGAGGGCAGGCAGCTTTTTGTGCAGAAACGTTTTGGTATCGGTGAACAGATACACATTCGGTTCAATTTCTTTAAACTCCTTATCGAGCGGGGCCAGGTTTTCGAAGAAAACCTGATGACCAAGCGAGCCCAATTGCGCCATAAGCTGCTGCGGTCTCTGTTTCATGTACGACCAGTTCATCGTTCTCGGATAAATGATGACAGCCAAGAGGTTTCCTCCTTTCTTTTGTACTCGGGATAATATATGCGTTGCTAGCTTCATAGAATTGGACGAATGCGCCGAATCGCTGAAAAATGGTTGATTTCTACAAGCTTTCCCCTGGCCGGAACGAATCTATCAGCTTCCCATATATTGCTTAAAATATGACGTTTTCAATCCTGTCTTTTCATATAAAAAGAGGGAGAGTGATGGTTCGTGAATTCCAAGAAGGTTCTTGTTGTGTTCGGAACGCGTCCCTACCGCAAAGAAGCCGATATGGGGGTCCGCTGGATTTTGCATGCCGGCAGAGCTTATAATGAAGTATAAGTCGGGTTCAAAAAGTCAGGTGTTCAGCACCGAAGCTTATGCTTCCGATGTGCGTTTATTCAAAACGCTTCAGTTGGATGAAGGTAGATGATGACTTTTTGAAGAAGCTCTATAAGATTTCAAGCGAAAGGATACTGTTATGGCCAATACTTACACTTATCCGCGCAGAGAAGAGATAGCGAACGCAATAACGCATGGCATAGGAGCCGCGCTAAGCGTTGCCGCGCTGGTGCTCCTGATCGTTTTTTCAAGCTTGAAGGGCACGGCCTGGCATGTTGTGAGCTTTACGATCTACGGATCCACGATGCTTCTGCTCTATTTGAGCTCAACGCTCGTTCACGGCTTGAGGGACGGGAAAGCCAAGGATTTCTTTGAGTTCATGGACCACTCTTCCATTTATTTGTTTATCGCGGGGACCTATACGCCGTTCCTGTTGGTCGCCATCCGGGGGCCGCTGGGCTGGAGTCTCTTCGGAATCGTATGGGGCATCGCGCTGTTCGGCGTCGTATTTAAAGCGTTTTTTGTCAAAAAGTTTCTGTTCCTCTCCACGATTTTCTACATTGCGATGGGCTGGCTGATCGTCATTGCCTGGAATCCGTTAACGGCGGTAGTCGCGCCTCAAGGCATGAATTTGCTTGTTCTTGGCGGCGTGCTGTACACGCTGGGTACCATTTTCTATGTATGGAGAGGCTTCCCGTACCATCATGCCATCTGGCATTTGTTTGTGCTGGCAGGCTCGATTCTCCACTTTTTTGCGATACTGATTTACCTTCTGCCTATCGGTTGAACCGCTGGGAAGACGGCTATCTGCGCATGATGAAGGATGACAAGGGAAATGGCTTGACATCCTTCTTCGTTTTTTGTATGATAAGGTTCGTTAAGCGAACTGTAAAGTGTTTTTCCTTGACGAGGGGGTGCCCTTAAATGAGTCAGGAGAATCGGCTCGAGAAGACGAACCGGATCAATTTGCTGTTCGATTTCTATGAGCAGCTGCTGACAGAGAAACAGCAGACCTTTTTGAAATATTATTTCCATGACGATTTTTCCCTGGGTGAAATCGCCGGCGAATTTGAGATTAGTCGTCAGGCCGTCTATGAGCATATTAAGCGCGCAGAGCAGGTGCTCGAGTCTTATGAAGAGAAGCTGGGACTCCTGAGCAAGCATGAGGCGCGTGTCCGAGAGCTGGATAAGTTTCGGGAAATGGTGGAGACTAGCGACCTGGACGAACATGATAAGCATGTAATGACCGATATGGTCGAACGATTAAAAGTATGGGATTAAGTATGAACGGAGGTGGCGGATATGGCGTTTGAAGGATTGACCAGCAGACTACAGAATGTGTTCAGCAAGCTTCGTGGTAAAGGCAAGGTGTCCGAAGAAGATGTAACAGCCGCCATGCGTGAAGTTAGACTCGCGCTTCTGGAAGCCGACGTTAACTTCAAAGTGGTTAAGGATTTCGTATCCAAAGTAAAAGAGAAGGCCATCGGCAAGGAAGTGATGGACAGCTTTACGCCCGGCATGGTGATCATCGACATCGTTAACAAAGAGCTGACGGAGTTGATGGGGGGAAGCCAAGCCAAGCTGGCGAAGAGCAATAAGCCGCCGACGGTCATTATGATGGCCGGTTTGCAAGGTGCCGGTAAGACAACGACCTCGGGCAAGCTGGCTAAGCTGCTTCAGAAGCAGAACAGCAAACCGCTGCTCGTGGCAGGCGACATCTATCGCCCCGCTGCGATCAAGCAGCTCGAAGTGCTCGGCAATCAGATCAATGTGCCGGTATTCTCCTTAGGAGACAAGACAAGCCCGGTTGAAATCGCGAAGCAGGGCCTGCAGCATGCCAAAGATAACGGCCACGATTATGTCATTATCGATACCGCCGGCCGGCTGCATGTCGATGAAGAGCTGATGGAAGAATTGAAGCAGATCCACAGCGTGGTGAATCCTGATGAAGTCCTGCTTGTCGTTGATGCGATGACGGGTCAGGATGCGGTGAATGTCGCGGAAAGCTTCAACCAGCAGCTGACGCTCACGGGCGTCGTGCTGACGAAGCTGGACGGTGACACCCGAGGCGGTGCTGCCCTCTCGGTTAAGGCCGTTACCGGTTGTCCGATTAAATTTGCGGCGCTCGGGGAGAAGATTGATGCGCTCGAGCCGTTCCATCCGGAACGGATGGCATCGCGGATCCTCGGCATGGGCGATATGCTGTCTCTTATCGAGAAAGCACAATCGAACATTGATGCGGACAAGGCCAAGGAAATGGAACGTAAAATGCGCAATGCCGAATTTACGTTTGAGGATTTCCTGGAGCAGATGGATCAGGTGAAGAAGCTCGGTCCTCTGGATCAGCTGATGGATATGATTCCAGGCATGGGCAAGATGAAGCAAGCCAAGGATCTCAAGGTTGACGAGAAGCAGATGGGACGCATCGAGGCTATCGTCCACTCCATGACAACGGCGGAGAAGCAGCAGCCTGACATTATCAATCACAACCGTCGTAAACGGATTGCGGCCGGGAGCGGAACCTCGCTGGCTGAAGTGAACCGGCTCATCAAGCAGTTTGACGAAATGCGCCGCGTGATGAAACAGTTCTCGGATATGATGGGTCCTAAAGGCGGCAAGAATAAGGCTTTGAAGCAGCTGAAGGGCCTGACCGGCGGGAAAGGCATGAAGTTTCCGTTCCGTTAAGCCCCGGTTATATCGGATGGACATTTTTTGAAGGAGGTGAATTTTCAAATGGCAGTACGTATTCGTCTGAAACGTATGGGTGCTCACAAGGCTCCTTTCTACCGCGTGGTGGTTTCTGATTCCCGTTCCCCACGTGACGGCCGTTTTATCGAGGAAATCGGTTATTACAATCCGGTTGCTCAACCGGCTGAAGTTAAGATCGATGAAGAGAAAGCACTGAACTGGCTTCAAAATGGTGCGCAAGCATCTGACACGGTTCGCAACTTGCTTAGCAAAGCGGGCGTAATGAAGAAGTTTCATGAGCTGAAGCATCAGAAATAAGACTGATCGCGAGGGTTATCTATGGAAGAATTAGTTCGCGTTATTGCTAAGGCTTTAGTGGATCATCCAGAAGATGTGACTGTGAAAACCGTTGAGAAGGAGCACTTGATTGTATATGAACTGTACGTGCATCCTGACGATGTCGGGAAGGTCATAGGCAAACAAGGGCGTATCGCCAAATCATTGCGTACAGTCGTTACATCGGCGGCAGTTAAAATGGATAAACGGGTGACCGTTGATATCATTTCTTAAAATATACGAAAGGGGGTTAGGATGCATGTCCTAGCCCTTTTTCGTACATGCTGAAGAAATCAGCCGGTCATACCAGCTTAGAACGTTCATTAAGTGATGCAGGAGGAAGACCATGTCTGAAAAGTTGTATACCGTAGGCAAAATCGTGAACACGCACGGCATTCGCGGCGAAGTTAAGGTCATGCCGCATACGGATTTTGCCGACCAGCGTTTTGCCGCGAAGAGCAAGCTGTATATCGTTCCCGACAAAGGGAATAAGATTGAAGTAACGGTTGAAACATCCCGCTTTCATAAAAACATGTATGTCCTGAAATTCAAGGAGCTTCATGGGATTAACGAGGCTGAAAAATATAAGGGCTCGCTGCTGAAAATCACCGAGGATCTTCAGGAGGAGCTTCCGGAGAACGAGTACTATTTCCACGAGATCATTGGTTGCAAGGTGATGACGGATGAGGAACCGGCTGAGGAGCTTGGCACGATTTCCGAGATTTTGACGCCAGGCGCCAATGACGTATGGGTTGTCAAAACGCCTAAGGGAAAAGAAATTCTTCTCCCGGCCATACCGGATGTCGTACTGGATGTCGACAAGGAATCGAAGCTTGTCCGCGTGCATCTTATGGAAGGGTTGTTATAGTCCATGCGGATTGATGTGTTGACGCTGTTTCCCGAAATGTTTGATGGCGTGTTCCATTCGAGCATTCTGGGTAAAGCGGCCGAGAAAGAAATCGTGAACCTGAATGCCATCAACTTCCGCCAGTATGCCGGGAACAAGCATGGGCAGGTCGACGATACGCCATATGGCGGCGGTGGCGGAATGGTGTTAAAACCGGACCCGATTTTTGCTGCGGTAGAGGACATCCTCGCTTCGGATCCGAATGAGATTTCGAATCATGGGGAGGGAGCTCACCCTGCTGGAGAGATTTTGGCGGAAATCACCGGCGCAGCCAAGCCTCCGCGAGTCATTCTGATGTGCCCGCAAGGAGAGACTTTTACGCAGAAGAAGGCGGAAGAGCTGTCTCAAGAAGAGCATCTGGTGTTTATATGCGGGCATTACGAAGGTTACGATGAACGAATCCGCGAGTTTCTCGTGACGGATGAGTTATCCATCGGAGATTACGTACTTACCGGCGGAGAGCTGCCGGCCATGGTGGTCATCGATTCCGTCGTCCGATTGCTGCCGGGTGTACTTGGGAATGAAACCTCCGCGGTGACGGATTCATTCAGTACAGGCCTGCTGGAATACCCGCACTATACACGTCCGGCGGAGTTCCGCGGCTGGAAAGTGCCGGATATTTTGCTAAGCGGTCATCATGCGAATATCGATGTATGGCGCCGTGAACAAGCGCTTAAACGGACATGGGAAAGACGCCCTGAATTGTTGGAGGAACTGGAGCTTTCGAAACAGGATATGGTGTATCTTGAGAAATTACGTGCCCAAAGCGGCAAGGCAAAATGAAACGAATAACGGATGACGAAAAGAGAGGACTTCTCGTAAATGGGCCTTCTCTTTTTTTGTTGCGGCTCAACTGTAAGATATCGAACCTATTGTTCGCCCAGTGAATAGTCTGCAGATATGGGTGTTTGCTGAGTCGTAGAGAAGCAGAACGAGGAGTGAAGCATATTGGATTCCCCACGGAGAGGAAATCGCGGCAAATTGAAGTGCACGTCTTCACGAAAAATAGCGCCCAGGCGAGCGAGGTTAAGAGAGCTTTGGTTGAGTCGCCTGGTTTGGTCGTTTCGCCAATTGAGAGCACTTGTCCGCATATTCATTGAGCAACCGGTACATGAAAACTTCATTCGTCTAAAAAGACAAGTTCGACGGATCCAAAAAATGTTGTTGTCTTCCAATATGTCACTATCTAAAAGCGAAAAGCGATTTATCCGAATGGCCGCTGAACAAGTATTAGTTATTTCTAATATGAACAATAGCAGAGAAATTATAGATCGAATAAACTTTTTTGCAGTACTTATCCTTTCTTATGCCGAGCGCATCGGAATAGGAAGATTGATTAGATCATCCGTTCTTGAAATTAGCAGTTCGCTCAACAGATGGGGTTATGCACAAGAAAGAATGGATTTGATCCCATTACACAACTTGGTCGATAATCTCCCGTTATATATTGCGGACGCAGTGACGAATCCAGGGATGGAATCCGCCAATAGATTAGGAGTTGTTTTTGAAGATATCAATCAACAAGTATCCCGTTTGGGCGCTTCTGCAGCGCAGCGGGAAGCTCTGCAGACAGCGTCCCAGGACGTAATGGCATCACTGGTGGAAGGCGCGTCTCCGATGCAAGTGAATGATCGATTGATGAATTATACCAATATGCTTGGAGAAACGGTAACAACTTTGGATATACCGACAACTGATCGGAATGGGTTGTTGTTTTCTTTGTTATCTGTTTCAAGAATAAGTGCCGAGAGCGTTCAAAGTATGATGATGCAGGATTTCGTTGAAAATGTACAAGATCTAACGGGACCGACGGGCGAAACTGGAGCTACAGGTTCCGAAGGAGTACCGGGTGTTCCTGGGGCAGCGGGGTCAACGGGAGCAGCAGGTGCAAGAGGGTCAACTGGAGCGACGGGAGCGGTAGGGGTAAGAGGGGCAAGAGGGTCAACTGGAGTAGGAACAACAGGTGAAACGGGAGCAACAGGAGCTACGGGAGTTACAGGAGCAACAGGAGAAAGAGGAGCCATGGGTGCAACCGGAGCAACGGGAGTAACAGGAGCGGCAGGAGCGACAGGTACGGGAGCAACCGGGGTAACAGGAGAAAGTGGAGCAACGGGGGCCACGGGAGCAACAGGAGTAACAGGAGTAACAGGAGCCACTGGGGAGACGGGAGCAACGGGTGAAACAGGAGCCACGGGAGCAATAGGAGAAATTGGTGCAACCGGAGCAACGGGAGCAACAGGAGTAACAGGAACTACGGGGGCAACAGGAGCAACAGGAGTAACAGGGGCAACAGGAGCAACGGGAGCAACCGGAGCAACAGGAGAAAGAGGAGCAACGGGGGCCACGGGAGCAACAGGAGTAACTGGTGCAACAGGAGCAACGGGTGCAACTGGAGTAACTGGGGCAACAGGGGCAACAGGAGTAACAGGAGTAACAGGAGCCACTGGGGAGACGGGAGCAACGGGTGAAACAGGAGCCACGGGAGCAATAGGAGAAATTGGTGCAACCGGAGCAACGGGAGCAACAGGAGTAACAGGAACTACGGGGGCAACAGGAGCAACAGGAGTAACAGGGGCAACAGGAGCAACGGGAGCAACCGGAGCAACAGGAGAAAGAGGAGCAACAGGAGTAACAGGAGCCACTGGGGAGACGGGAGCAACGGGTGCAACAGGAGCCACGGGTGCAACGGGTGCCATCGGAGAGACAGGAGCAACGGGTGCAACTGGAGTAACTGGGGCAACAGGAGCAACGGGAGCAACCGGAGCAACAGGAGAAAGAAGAGCAACGGGGGCCACGGGAGCAACAGGAGTAACTGGTGCAACAGGAGCTACAGGTGAAATGGGTGCAACGGGAGCGACCGGTGAAACTGGTGAAACTGGTGCAACAGGTGCAACGGGAGCAACAGGAGAAAGAGGAGCAACGGGAGCAACAGGAGCCACCGGAGAGACAGGAGCAACTGGGGTAACAGGTGCCACAGGAGCGGCAGGAGTAACAGGAGCTACGGGAGCTACGGGAGCAACCGGAGCAACAGGAGTAACAGGAGCCACGGGAGCAACAGGAACTACGGGAGCAACTGGGGTAACAGGAGCGACAGGAGTAACCGGAGAAACAGGGGCAACCGGAGCAACAGGAATAACAGGAGCGACAGGTGAAACGGGTGCAACGGGAGTTAGTGGAGCAACGGGAGTTACGGGTGCAACCGGAGCGACAGGAGTAACCGGAGAAACAGGGGCAACCGGGGTAACAGGAGCAACCGGAGCAACGGGGGCAACAGGAGTAACTGGTGCAACCGGAGCAACAGGAGTAACTGGTGCAACGGGAGCAACAGGAGAAAGAGGAGCAACGGGGGCAACGGGAGCAACGGGAGCAACGGGAGCAACAGGAGTAACTGGTGCAACGGGAGCCACAGGAGAAACTGGGGCAACAGGAGCAGCCGGGGTAACAGGAGCAACCGGAACAACAGGAGCAACGGGGGCCACAGGAGCAACAGGAGTAACCGGAGAAACAGGGGCAACCGGGGTAACAGGAGCGACCGGAGAGACAGGAGCAACGGGGATAACCGGAGCAACCGGAGCAACAGGGGTAACAGGAGCAACTGGGGTAACTGGAGCGACTGGAGTAACAGGGGCAACAGGAGAAACTGGGGCAACAGGAGCAGCCGGGGTAACAGGAGCAACCGGGGTAACAGGAACAACAGGAGCAACGGGAGCCACGGGAGCAACAGGAGTAACTGGTGCAACAGGAGCAACGGGAGCAACAGGAATAACTGGTGCAACCGGAGCAACAGGAGCCACGGGTGCAACGGGAGTGATAGGAGCTACGGGAGCAACAGGTACCACTGGAGAGACTGGAGCAACTGGGGTAACAGGAGCTACGGGAGCGACAGGAGAAACGGGTGTAACAGGAGCAACTGGGGCAACAGGAGCAATTGGGGTAACAGGAGCAACCGGAACAACAGGAGCAACGGGGGCCACAGGAGCAACAGGAGTAACCGGAGAAACAGGGGCAACCGGGGTAACAGGAGCGACCGGAGAGACAGGAGCAACGGGGATAACCGGAGCAACCGGAGCAACAGGGGTAACAGGAGCAACTGGGGTAACTGGAGCGACTGGAGTAACAGGGGCAACAGGAGAAACTGGGGCAACAGGAGCAGCCGGGGTAACAGGAGCAACCGGGGTAACAGGAGCAACCGGAACAACAGGAGCAACGGGAGCGTGATAGGAGCTACGGGAGTAACAGGTACCACTGGAGAGACTGGAGCAACTGGGGTAACAGGAGCTACGGGAGCGACAGGAGAAACGGGTGTAACAGGAGCAACTGGGGCAACAGGAGCAATTGGGGTAACAGGAGCAACCGGAACAACAGGAGCAACGGGGGCCACAGGAGCAACAGGAGTAACCGGAGAAACAGGGGCAACCGGGGTAACAGGAGCGACCGGAGAGACAGGAGCAACGGGCATCACCGGAGCAACCGGAGCAACAGGGGTAACAGGAGCAACTGGGGTAACTGGAGCGACTGGAGTAACAGGAGCAACAGGAGAAACTGGAGCAACAGGAGCAGCCGGGGTAACAGGAGCAACAGGGGTAACAGGAGCAACCGGATCAACAGGAGCTACAGGTGAAACGGGAGCAACAGGAGCAACAGGGGCAACAGGAGCTACGGGGGTAACAGGGGCAACTGGAGATACTGGAGCAACAGGGGTAACAGGAGCTACTGGAGCGGCAGGAGTAACGGGAGCTACAGGAGCTACGGGGGTAACAGGGGCAACAGGAGCTACGGGGGTAACAGGGGCAACTGGAGATACTGGAGCAACAGGGGTAACAGGAGCTACTGGAGCGGTAGGAGTAACGGGAGCTACAGGAGCAACGGGGGTAACAGGAGCAACAGGAGCAACGGGGGTAACAGGAGCAACAGGAGCAACAGGAGTAACAGGAGCGACAGGTGTAACGGGTGAAACGGGTGCAACGGGAGCGACAGGAGCAACAGGAGAAGCGGGAGCAACAGGAGTAACAGGAGAAACGGGTGCAACAGGAGCAACAGGGGTAATGGGAGTAACAGGAGCAACAGGAGCTACGGGAGCGACAGGAGCTACCGGAGCAACAGGAGCAACCGGAGTAACAGGAGCAACAGGAGCAACGGGAGCAACGGGAGCAACAGGAGTAACTGGTGCAACAGGAGCAACGGGAGCAACAGGAATAACTGGTGCAACCGGAGCAACAGGAGCCACGGGTGCAACGGGAGTGATAGGAGCTACGGGAGCAACAGGTACCACTGGAGAGACTGGAGCAACTGGGGTAACAGGAGCTACGGGAGCGACAGGAGAAACGGGTGTAACAGGAGCAACTGGGGCAACAGGAGCAATTGGGGTAACAGGAGCAACCGGAACAACAGGAGCAACGGGGGCCACAGGAGCAACAGGAGTAACCGGAGAAACAGGGGCAACCGGGGTAACAGGAGCGACCGGAGAGACAGGAGCAACGGGGATAACCGGAGCAACCGGAGCAACAGGGGTAACAGGAGCAACTGGGGTAACTGGAGCGACTGGAGTAACAGGGGCAACAGGAGAAACTGGGGCAACAGGAGCAGCCGGGGTAACAGGAGCAACCGGGGTAACAGGAGCAACCGGAACAACAGGAGCAACGGGAGCCACGGGAGCAACAGGAGTAACTGGTGCAACAGGAGCAACGGGAGCAACAGGAATAACTGGTGCAACCGGAGCAACAGGAGCCACGGGTGCAACGGGAGTGATAGGAGCTACGGGAGTAACAGGTACCACTGGAGAGACTGGAGCAACTGGGGTAACAGGAGCTACGGGAGCGACAGGAGAAACGGGTGTAACAGGAGCAACTGGGGCAACAGGAGCAATTGGGGTAACAGGAGCAACCGGAACAACAGGAGCAACGGGGGCCACAGGAGCAACAGGAGTAACCGGAGAAACAGGGGCAACCGGGGTAACAGGAGCGACCGGAGAGACAGGAGCAACGGGGATAACCGGAGCAACCGGAGCAACAGGGGTAACAGGAGCAACTGGGGTAACTGGAGCGACTGGAGTAACAGGAGCAACAGGAGAAACTGGGGCAACAGGAGCAGCCGGGGTAACAGGAGCAACCGGGGTAACAGGAGCAACCGGAACAACAGGAGCAACGGGAGCCACGGGAGCAACAGGAGTAACTGGTGCAACAGGAGCAACGGGAGCAACAGGAATAACTGGTGCAACCGGAGCAACAGGAGCCACGGGTGCAACGGGAGTGATAGGAGCTACGGGAGCAACAGGTACCACTGGAGAGACTGGAGCAACTGGGGTAACAGGAGCTACGGGAGCGACAGGAGAAACGGGTGTAACAGGAGCAACTGGGGCAACAGGAGCAATTGGGGTAACAGGTGCAACGGGAACAACAGGAGAAACGGGAGTAACAGGTGCAACGGGAGCTACAGGCACAACGGGTGCAGCAACGGGAGCAACAGGGGTAAGGGGTAACAGGAGCAACCGGATCAACAGCAACAGGAGCTACAGGTGAAACGGGTGCAACAGGAGCAACAGGGGCAACAGGAGCTACGGGGGTAACAGGGGCAACTGGAGATACTGGAGCAACAGGGGTAACAGGAGCTACTGGAGCGGCAGGAGTAACGGGAGCTACAGGAGCTACGGGGGTAACAGGGGCAACAGGAGCTACGGGGGTAACAGGGGCAACTGGAGATACTGGAGCAACAGGGGTAACAGGAGCTACTGGAGCGGTAGGAGTAACGGGAGCTACAGGAGCAACGGGGGTAACAGGAGCAACAGGAGCAACGGGGGTAACAGGAGCAACAGGAGCAACAGGAGTAACAGGAGCGACAGGTGTAACGGGTGAAACGGGTGCAACGGGAGCGACAGGAGCAACAGGAGAAGCGGGAGCAACAGGAGTAACAGGAGAAACGGGTGCAACAGGAGCAACAGGGGTAATGGGAGTAACAGGGGCAACAGGAGCTACGGGAGCGACAGGAGCTACCGGAGCAACCGGAGAAACTGGTGCAACAGGAGCAATGGGGGTAACAGGAGCGACGGGGGAAACAGGATCAACAGGAGAAACCGGAGAAACTGGTGCAACAGGAGCAACGGGGGTAGCAGGAGCGACAGGAGCCACTGGAGCGGCAGGAGTAACAGGAGCTACGGGAGCGGCAGGAGTAACAGGAGCTACGGGAGCCACCGGAGCAACCGGGGTAACAGGTGAAACGGGAGCCACCGGAGCAACCGGGGTAACAGGTGAAACGGGAGCAACAGGAGCGACAGGGGCAGCAGGAGAAACTGGTGCAACAGGAGCAACAGGGGTAACAGGAGCCACGGGAGCCACAGGAGAAATTGGTGCAACGGGAGCGACGGGTGCAACCGGAGCAACAGGGGTAACAGGAGCAACTGGGGTAACTGGAGCGACTGGAGTACCAGGGGCAACAGGAGAAACTGGGGCAACAGGAGAAACTGGGGCAACAGGAGCAGCCGGGGTAACAGGAGCAACCGGAACAACAGGAGCAACGGGAGCAACGGGAGTAACTGGGGCAACAGGAGCTACAGGTGAAACAGGTGCAACAGGAGTAACCGGAGCGACAGGAGCAACGGGAGCAACAGGTGTAACTGGGGAAAGAGGAGCAACGGGAGCAACAGGAATAACTGGTGCAACCGGAGCAACGGGTGCAACGGGAGTGACAGGAGCAACGGGAGCAACAGGTACCACTGGAGAGACTGGAGCAACGGGAGCCACCGGAGCAACTGGAGCAACAGGGGTAACAGGAGCAACAGGAGCAACAGGAGCAACAGGAGCAACAGGTGTAACTGGGGAAAGAGGAGTAACGGGAGCAACAGGTGTAACTGGGGAAAGAGGAGCAACGGGAGCAACAGGAATAACTGGTGCAACCGGAGCAACGGGTGCAACGGGAGTGACAGGAGCAACGGGAGCAACAGGTACCACTGGAGAGACTGGAGAGACTGGAGCAACGGGAGCCACCGGAGCAACGGGGGCAACAGGTGTTACGGGAGCCACGGGAGCAACGGGATCGACAGGAGAAAGAGGAGTAACGGGGGCCACGGGAGCAACAGGTGTAACTGGGGACAGAGGAGCCACAGGAGCCACAGGAGCCACAGGAGCCACAGGAGTAACAGGAGCAACGGGAGCAACAGGAGCAACGGGAGCAACTGGGGTAACAGGAGCGACAGGAGCAACAGGAGCAACAGGAGCAACAGGTGTAACTGGGGAAAGAGGAGCAACAGGAATAACTGGTGCAACAGGAGCAACAGGGGTAACAGGAGCAACAGGAGCAACGGGGGTAACAGGAGCAACCGGAGTAACAGGGGCAACAGGAGCAACGGGAGCAACAGGAGTAACTGGTGCAACCGGAGCAACAGGAGCAACAGGAGAAAGAGGAGCAACGGGGGCCACGGGAGCAACAGGAGCAACCGGGGTAACAGGGGCAACCGGAGCCACAGGTGTGACTGGGGAAAGAGGAGCCACGGGAGCAACTGGAGTAACAGGGGCAACCGGGGTAACAGGAGCCACCGGAGCAACAGGAGTAACTGGTGTAACGGGTGCAACAGGAGAAAGAGGAGCCACGGGAGCAACAGGAGCAACCGGAGCAACCGGAGCAACGGGAGCAACGGGAGCCACGGGGGTAACAGGAGCAACCGGTGCAACAGGTCCGGCAGGCCCGACGGGTCCAACCGGGTCTACTACCCTCGTGGGCGGTAGTGTGATCTATGCCAGCAATGGAGTCGTTCAAAATGTGGCTACCAATTCACCGGTTACTTTTTCAACAAGCACACTTCAAGGTGTAACCTTTAACGGTACCACGACGCTGACCATCGTGACAGCTGGCTTCTACTACTTTGACTGGCAGATTTCGCTCGAAACGGGTTCGTCAGCGCCTAATACTTTCGGAGTCGTTGTCAACGGTAATACGACAAACACAGCGAACATGAACTCGAATTCAGCCAACGCCGAGGTATCAGGATCTGCCGTCATCAATTTAAGTGCAGGTAATACCGTTGGGCTCTATAATTTATCGCCGGTCAGTAAATCGATAACGGCACCGCAAACCGCTGCAAGAATTTCTATCTTTAGAATTGGCTCATAGCCCAATATTGTATACTTCAGTGTCAATTTTTTTAATATGGTTGATGCATCGTCTCCTTCGGTGGGTAATATGTATCTGGAGAAACACTTGAGATTACTGGGAGGCATCTTGTCATGACAGAACATCGACAACAACAGGAAGCAAAAATAGAAGAAACAAACCATACTGAAGTTCAATTCCAAACGGTAGACGACATCCTTGAATACTATGGCAAGCGCCACAAAGGCTTGCATGACTCGAAAGAAAGCGTAAATTAAGTTCAGCCTAACCGCTTCCGGCATGATCTTCATGCTGGAAGTGGTTTTTTAAAGACCAGTGAGCGTTGTGCGGGTTTATAGATGAGGGTGTAAAGATAAAATACTTGATTCAGTCAGCAAAATATGTTACTATTTCTTTTGTTGTGAATACGGTGGTCCGCTGCGGATAATGAAGGAAATACATAGAGTTTCCGGAAGATGCAAGAACACCTGTGTGAGAGGAGGGAGTCATAGATGAATATCGTTCAAGCGATTACTCAAGAACAACTTCGTAAAGATATTCCGAGCTTTCGTCCTGGTGATACTTTAAAAGTACACGTTAAGGTTATCGAGGGAACTCGTGAGCGTATCCAGTTGTTTGAAGGTGTAGTAATTAAACGTCGCGGTGGCGGAATCAGTGAGACTTTTACCGTTCGTAAAATTTCTTACGGTGTTGGTGTGGAAAGAACTTTCCCAATCAACTCGCCTAAAATCGATAAAATCGAAGTGGCTCGCCGTGGTAAAGTGCGTCGTGCGAAGCTTTATTATCTTCGTGAACTGCGCGGTAAAGCAGCGAGAATTAAAGAAATTCGTCGTTAATTACAAGGCGGTAAAAGGGGCTTGTGCGTATATACAAGCCCCTTTTGTATATCCAAAAATCGTTATCATGCGAAAGCGATCTACAGGGAAGGACGGTGGATTATGGAGAAAGATCAACACCAGGAGGCCATTGAAACCAACGTGGGGAAACCGGCCAAAAAGGCTAAGAACGAGCTTGTAGAATGGCTGAAGGCTCTTCTCATTGCGCTGGTTCTCGTCGTTCTCATTCGCTGGCTTCTCTTTAAACCGTTTATTGTACAGGGACCATCGATGGAACCTAACTTTGTTTCGAATCAGAAGCTGATCGTCAACGAGATTTTATATGATATCCGCAAACCCGAGCGTGGCGAAGTTATCGTGTTCCATGTTCCTGACGAGGGCAGGGATTTCATTAAACGCGTGATCGCGGTTGCCGGTGATACGGTTAAAGTGGAAGGCGATAAAGTGCTTGTCAACGGGGAACCTGTGAATGAAACCTACATACAGGAAGCAATTGATCAAGCCCATGCTGAAAATCGATTATACAATAACACGGATTTTCCGAACTCGTTTGTTCAGGACGGCGTTGTCCCGGAGGGCCATGTGTTCGTGATGGGGGATAACCGCTCCAACAGTACCGACTCCCGAATGATAGGATATGTTCCTTTGGGGGATATTATCGGTCGAGCAGACTTGATTTTCTGGCCGATTAAAGACATAGGGCTCATCAACCATTAGCCAGCCGCATGGCGCTATAGAAACGATGAAAGTTTGCAGAGCAAAGTAGAGGTGACGACGTTTGACAATACAATGGTTTCCTGGACATATGACCAAAGCGCGCCGTCAAATTCAGGAGAAGCTGAAGCTGATCGATGCCGTTATAGAACTGATCGATGCGAGGCTTCCGCTCTCAAGCCGAAATCCGATGATTGACGAGATTTTGCAGGGCAAGCCGCGGCTCGTTATTATGAATAAAGCCGATTTGGCCGATCCTGAGGTTACAAGGCAATGGCAGGCCTATTTTAAAGAAGCTGGGCTGACGGCTTTTCCCGTCGATGCATCCACGGGGACAGGCGTTAAGGATATTCCGAACCAGATTAAGCTGCTACTGAAAGAGAAGATCGACAAACAAATCGCCAAGGGCATGAACCCGAGAGCGATGCGCGTGTTGATTGTTGGCATACCGAATGTAGGCAAATCCACGCTGATTAACCGGCTTGCTGGCCGTAACATCGCGGAGACGGGAGACCGTCCGGGCGTCACGAAAGGACAGCAGTGGATCAAGGTTGCCGGCGGTGAGATGGAATTGCTGGATACCCCCGGTATTTTGTGGCCGAAGTTCGAGGATCAGAATGTAGGATACCGCTTAGCGGTAACCGGCGCGATTAAAGAGGAAATATTGAACGTAGAGGATATTGCCTTTTTTGCGATCAAATATTTCGCCAATTATTACTGGGAAACGATGAGCGAGCGCTTTGACCTGAAGGAGCGCCCGACGGATCTGGACAACCCGGATGAAATCGTCGCGGTCATGGAGGCGATTGGAAGAAAACGCGGCTGTATCGTAAGCGGCGGAAGAGTCGATCTGGAAAAAGCCTCGAGCCTATTCCTACGGGAACTTCGCGCAGGGAAGCTTGGACGATATTCTATGGAATCGCCTTATTGATTCGTTAAAGGGAGAATGCACTGCCTCTCCAACCCATTAAATAAAAAGAACCGTTCAGCCGAATACCGGCAGGACGGTTCTTTTTTCTTAACAAGGATAAAACTAGTCTGTTTTTTCGGTAGATGCCCTGAAAATCGGCTTGGTTTGGATATGGGTGACTTGATAGGGCAGCGCCGGTTCTTTCACCCGGGACAACAGCATGTTAGCCGCAGCAATTCCCATTTCATCGCTATAGATATGTACCGTTGATAAATGGGGTTCAACGATGCGCGATTCAGGCGCATTATCGAAGCCGCATACGGCAATGTCGCCGGGGATGGCGATATGGCTATTCTTCAAGGCTTTCATCACATTGACCGCAATAAAATCATTGGCGCATACAAAAGCAGACGGCAACGGTTTCATCTGTTTCAGCCGCTTCTCCATCCAGTCGGACTCGGAGAAAAACTCACGGTCCGGGTTTAGGACACACTGTTCCGGATCCAGCCGGATCCCCATCTCGGTCAAAGCCCGATTAAATCCCACCCAGCGTTCGTTAAAGCTCTTGCAGTGCTGGATGTCCCCGATGAATCCCAAAGACGCGTAGCCCTGCTCGATGAGCCGCTTGGTCATATGGCAGGTGCTGTGTTCATTCTCCATCAGAAGCAAATCCGCCTGTAAGTCCGGGTAGAACATGTCAGCTGCACAATCGATAAATACCGTAGGCAAGCCCAGACTTGTGAGCTCCCTGCTGTATTCCATATCAAATAACTCAATACATATGATGCCATCCACTTTGGAGGATTCAAAATTGTTAGGCAGTGTCCGAGAGCTTCGATCAATGTCCCGGACAATATGAATGGACAGGTTATAGCCTTCCGCGCTGATTCGTTTCTCAAGCCCACTGATTAATCGCGAGCCAAAATGGGAGGTGCTTGGAAGATTCGCCGTCAGAAGAGCGATATTTCCCGGGTTTTTGGTCAGCAGATTGTCCGTCTCCATGAAAGCAAACTGTTTGTATTTCAGTTCAATCGCTTTTCGGATAACCTTGCTGCGCGTCTCGTCCGGAATACTTTCGCTCCCGTTCAAAGCCTTGGATGCCGTATTTCTGGAGATCCCCAGGGCATCGGCAATATCTTGAATTGTGACTTTTTCTTTCGTCATGTATCTGATTTCACCTCAAATGATCAAGTTCATACGAAGGTCCGCTGTTTCTTCCAGTTGCTAATGACCTCTGAATATCTTAAATCAAATGTATAATAGATTAGCCCAAATAGCAACCTTAACTTTACAAATGCACAATTGATTTTACATTTAAATAGCGGAGATTAAGTTGGAATCCACTTCGCTATTCCTTTACATTTGTTAAAACATCATCTAATAACAGTGGAAAGGGTGGATGTCCGTAATTTTACGAAAAGACCGACATGGGTTACCCGTGTTTATGACAAATTGACGAAATAAATGAACAAATTTTATTGTCAATTGCACAAATTTATTTTTACAAATTATATTGACTGGTGTTACATCATTTGATAAATTGTAAAAGCGACATTCAACATAAGTGAAAAATGAAAGCCTTTTCTGTAAGCAATATGTAAACTTCTCTAGAAAGAACGGGGGAACAGGTTTGAGACATTCAGTGGAACCAGCCAATCAGGGGGCAGGGGTAATCAAGGGACGGAGCTCCGCAGGGCGAACGCTCGCTTTCGTCAAGAAAAACTATTTTCTGTACATACTGCTGGCTCCGGCACTTATATTGACCCTTATTTTCAAGTACGTTCCGATGTACGGTGCCGTTATCGCATTTAAGGATTTCAGCCCGATTAAAGGAATCCTCGGGAGCGAGTGGGTCGGGCTCAAGCATTTTGAAAAATTTATCGCCTCGCCAAACTTTGACGTCATTTTTATGAATACGCTTAAATTGAGTTTTTTTGGTCTTATCTTTAGCTTCCCGGTGCCGATCCTGCTTGCGCTCATGTTAAACCAGGTTCGCAAAGCGGCAGTCAAGAAAAATATTCAGCTGTTCCTGTACGCGCCCAATTTCATCTCGGTGGTCGTCATTGTCGGGATGCTGTTTATCTTCTTGTCCCCGACGGGGCCGATCAATCAATTGGTCATTTGGATGACGGGAAGTCCGCTGATGTTTATGTCGCAGCCGGAATACTTCAGGTGGATTTATATTCTATCAGATATATGGCAGGGTGCCGGATGGGCCTCCATTATCTATGTGGCTGCTCTTGCGAATGTGGATCCAGAGCTGCATAACGCGGCCAGCCTGGACGGAGCTAACCTTCTCCAGCGCATCCGACATATCGATCTGCCTACGATTAGACCGATTATGGCGATCGTCTTCATACTGGCAGCGGGTGGCATTATGTCCATAGGCTTTGAAAAGGCTTATCTGATGCAAACCTCGATGAATCTTCCTACTTCGGAGATTATCGCTACCTATGTGTACAAGGTCGGCCTACAGTCAGGCGATTATGCGTACTCCGCAGCCGTTGGTTTATTCAACTCCGTAATCAATGTCATTTTGCTCGTAACGGTGAACTTTATTGTCAGAAAACTCAATGAAGGCGAAGGCCTCTACTAGGAAAGGAGTCATACTCATGGCCGTCAAACATTCACGCTTCGACCGCTTTCTGTTGTCATTAAACGCGATCTTTTTAACGCTTGCCGTATTAGTCGTTGTCGTTCCATTGGTTTACATTGTGGTGGCCTCGTTCATGGATCCCACCGTGCTGCTGAATCAAGGGCTATCTTTTAAAATCTCCGATTGGAGCCTGGAAGGATATCAGATGATTCTGTCCAATCCCGCGATGCTCCGCGGATTTGGCAATGCCGTTTTCTATTCGACAGCCTTTGCCCTTCTCACGGTAACGGTATCGGTCTGTGCGGGATACGCACTTTCGGAAAGCCGGCTGGCCGGACGCCATTTTTTCATGACGTTGTTCATTATCACCATTTTTTTCGGAGGCGGATTGATTCCTACGTATTTGCTTGTAAGGGAGCTTGGTATGCTCAATACGGTATGGGCCGTAATCATCCCCGGCGCGGTGAATGTGTGGAACATCATATTGTCCCGAACTTTCTTCAAAGGGGTGCCGAATGAATTGAAGGAGGCGGCCAATGTGGATGGGGCTACCGATATGAAAATCTTTGTTCGGATCGTTCTGCCGCTATCCAAGCCCATTATCTTTGTACTCGCCCTGTATGCCTTCGTTGGCCAGTGGAACGCATTCTTCGACGCCATGATCTATCTGGACGATCCTAAGCTGCACCCGCTGCAGCTCGTTCTAAGATCGATTCTCATACAGAACCAGGCTGCGCCGGGCATGATTAGCGACCAGCTTGCCATGGCGGAGCTGAAACGGCTCTCGGAAATGATTAAATATTCGGCGATCGTGATCTCCAGCCTTCCGCTATTGATTATGTATCCATTCTTCCAAAAGTACTTCGAGAAAGGTGTTATGGTAGGCTCTCTCAAATAGCGGGCCGCCTTCAACATAAAGTCATTATCCAAATACATGATTCGGGAGGTCATTGATATGAATACGAAGAGATCCAAGAAACATAACCGTAAAAAAGCGGTAACCCTGACAGCTCTGGCAGCCGTGCTGCTCTTGTCCGGGTGCGGCAAGGGCGGGGAAGCCTCAAATGAGTCGCCGGACGGAAAGGTTACTTTGAACGTCCTGACGCAAAGCTCGCCGCTGGCTCCTGCCGACCCTAACGAGAAGCTGATCAACAAGCGTCTGGAAGAGAAAACGGGCATTCACATCAAGTGGAAGAATTATACCAGCGATGTATTTGCGGAAAAACGCAATCTGGCCGTAGCGAGCGGAGATTTGCCTGACGCCATCTTCGATGCGGGGTACGGAGATTACGATCTGCTAAAACTGGCAAAGGACGGGGTCATCATTCCCGTGGAGGATTTAATCGAACAGCATATGCCCAATCTGAAAAAGGTGCTGGAGCAGGCGCCGGAATACGTCAACATGATTACGGCGCCGGACGGACATATTTATTCCTTTCCATGGATCGAGGAGTTGGGCTCAGGGAAAGAGCGGATTCAATCGGTGGATAACTTCCCCTGGATTAACGTGGAGTGGCTCGACGCCTTGGGACTGGACATGCCAACTACGACGGAAGAGCTGAAAACCGTATTAAAGGCGTTCAAAACCCAAGATCCGAACGGCAACGGGCAGGCTGACGAAATACCGCTTTCCTTCATTAATAAGCCGGGCGGCGAGGATCTGACATTCCTGTTTGCTTCATTCGGCTTGGGTGAGAACTGGGATCACACCGTCGTTACGGATGACGGCAAGGTGGTGTTCACCGCCGCAGAGGAAGGGTATAAGGAAGCCATAGCATTCATTCACGAATTGTATGAAGAGGGCTTAATCGACATCGAAGCATTCCAGCAGGATTGGAATACCTACCTGGCCAAGGGAAAAGACCACCGGTACGGCATGTATTTTACGTGGGATAAAGCCAATATCACGGGCATGAATGATACGTATGACCTGATGCCGCCGCTTGCAGGGCCAACCGGAGAGATCAATGTAACGAGGACGAACGGAATCGGACTGGACCGGGGAAGATTGGTCATTACCAGCAGCAACAAGAAGCTGGAGGAAACGGCCAAATGGATTGATGCCATGTATGAACCGCTCCAATCGGTTCAGAACAACTGGGGAACTTACGGCGACGATACCCAGCAGAATATTTTTGAGCTGGATGAAGCCAAAGGGATGCTGAAGCACCTTCCGCTTGAAGGCACGGCTCCGGTAGAGCTTAGACAAAAAACAAGCATCGCGGGGCCGCTTGCGATCCTGGACGAGTATTATGGAAAATACACCACGATGCCGGATGATGCGGCGTGGAGGCTCAAACTGATGAAGGACGTCATGGTACCGCACATGAAAGCGGAGAATACGTACCCGAAAGTGTTCTTCTCCATCGACGAGTTGGATCGCTTATCCACGATTGAAGCGGACTTGTTCCCTTACCTGGAAAGAATGCGCACCGAATGGTACCAGAATGGAAAAGTAGATCAGGAATGGGATGCCTACCTGAAGGAATTGGATCGACTTGGACTTCAGGAGTGGCTGACGATCAAACAGACGGGATACGACAGAAACATGAAGTAACCGTATGGAATGCAGCGGCCGTTCCTGCATATCGTTGAAGTACGGTCGTAAATCCATGATAACGATAATGAAGGAGATCACAAATGACGAACACGGAACAGCAAAACTATCGAAATGCTTACCATTTTTCACCTCAGAAGAACTGGATGAATGATCCTAACGGCATGGTCTATTTTAATGGGGAATACCATTTGTTTTATCAGCATCACCCGTTTGGCACCACATGGGGACCCATGCACTGGGGACATGCGGTCAGCAGGGATCTGGTTTCTTGGGAAGAGCTTCCCATTGCATTAGCGCCGGATGAACATGGCACGATTTTTTCTGGCAGTGCCGTTGTAGATTGGAACAATTCCAGCGGGTTTTTCGATGGAGGGCCCGGGCTTGTAGCGATCTTCACGCACCATCATGATGTGCAGGGCGCTCAGCAAATGATTCAGTACCAAAGCCTGGCGTACAGCAAGGACGAAGGAAGAACGTGGACGAAGTATGACGGCAATCCGGTCCTTAGCCATGACAGCTATGTTGATTTTCGGGATCCCAAAGTGTTCTGGCATGAGCCGTCATCGCAGTGGGTGATGATTGTGGCGTGCGGGCAGACGGTATGTCTCTATCGATCTTCAAACTTAAAGGAATGGGTATTTGCCAGCGAGTTTGGAGAGGGCATCGGATTTCATGATGGAGTCTGGGAATGTCCGGACC
This sequence comes from Paenibacillus sp. Y412MC10, assembly GCF_000024685.1. Lineage (NCBI taxonomy): Bacteria > Bacillati > Bacillota > Bacilli > Caryophanales > Paenibacillaceae > Paenibacillus > Paenibacillus sp. Y412MC10. Next base: position 4,800,337 of record NC_013406.1, on the reverse strand, counting down.
TGTTTCCCCTAGCTGCGGAAGACGGTGAAGTGCGATGGGTCATGCTTGTCAGCATTGGCGATGATCCGGCCTACGTCGAGGGCTCCAGAACGCAATATTTCATTGGAGAATTTGACGGGACAACGTTTATGCCGGATGAACGCTCCAAAGGTGTAGTGCGGTGGCTGGATTACGGCAGAGATAATTATGCCGGGGTCAGCTGGTCGGACATTCCGGCAGCGGATGGCAGAAGGCTGTTCATCGGCTGGATGAGCAATTGGAAATATGCAAACCTGACGCCAACGGATGGTTGGAGGGGGGCCATGACCTTAGTACGGGAACTCAAGCTGGAGACGCTGGAAGGCGAAGTTACGGTAACGCAGCAGCCGGCTCGTGAATTGGAAGCGCACCGCACCGAGTTGCTTTCCTTGCATGGTATCGCTGTGAATGAAGCTGCTGTCCGGTTAGCCGCTGTGCGGCTGGAGAGCTGCGAGATCCTTGTCCGCTTTGATGCTGCATTTTCGCTTGGTTTGAGAGTAAGGACAGGATTAGGGCAAGAGACGTTGGTCGGTTGGGATGCAGAATCTGCCGAAGTCTACGTGGATCGCAGCCGTTCAGGGCAGGCGGATTTCCATAAGGATTTCCCCGGCAAGCATTCGGCGCAGCTAAAGACATCGGGCTCTATGCTGGAACTGCGGATCTTCGTGGACCGTTCGTCCGTGGAGCTGTTCGCGGATCGCGGGCAGGCGGTGATCACGGATTTGATTTATCCTGATCCTGCTTCAACGGGAATCACCGTATTTGCCGATGATGACCGGAAGGTTATAGAATCCTTCCATATCTATGAGGTTTCTTCATCTGGTGGCCAGTTAAAGTAATATGAATCGATAAGACATAAGGAGATCCGGCAGTATGCGTATTGGAGCAATGGAAGCGGGCGGCACCAAATTTGTTTGCGGTATCGGAAATGAAAACGGAATCGTCGAGGATCGCATCAGCTTTCCGACAGGACAGCCGGAAGGTACATTGTCCAGAGCCATTTCCTATTTCCATGAACATGAGGTAGAAGCCATTGGCATCGGGTCGTTTGGACCCATCGATCTGAAGCCGGACAGCCCGACTTACGGGTATGTAACGTCAACACCGAAACATGGCTGGTCGCAGATCGATGTCCTCGGCAACATGAAGTCGCATATGGATATTCCCTATGGCTGGGATACGGATGTCAATGCAGCTGCTTTGGGAGAAGCAACTTGGGGAGCAGCCAAGGGGCTGAACAGCTGCGTTTATTATACGGTGGGTACAGGTATTGGTCTCGGCCTTTATGCTGAAGGACGGCTGGTCCATGGATTGGTTCATCCGGAAGGCGGCCATGTTCCCGTTAAACGCCATCCCGAAGATGCCTTTGCAGGAACCTGTCCTTACCATGGCGATTGCTTGGAAGGATTGGCGGCTGGGCCGGCGCTTGAAGCCCGATGGGGATTGAAAGGACATCTGCTGCCGGCCGACCATCCCGCTTGGGAAATCGAAGCCTATTATATAGCGCAGTCCATCACCGGACTGATTCTGACGAATTCCCCGGAGAAGATCATACTGGGCGGCGGCGTTATGCAGCAGGCTCAGCTGTATCCCCTCATTCGTGCAGAGGTGAGGCGTAATTTAAACGGATATGTGCTTGCCGACGAAATTGTACATGATATCGAGAAATATATAGTTCCTCCGGTATTAGGCACCCAGTCCGGCTTATGCGGTGCATTGGCTCTGGGAATCCGGGCATGGCAAGATTCGTCATCCTAAACAGGTTCGATTAGGAGAACAGCCCGATTGTTCGGGCTGATCCTTCCTATATCACGTGTGGTAAAGAATCCGAAAAGAGGTGGATATATGAAATTACCGCAGGATGTACATACAATGCTGCTGCGCACGTTGTCTGCGATCACGATGTCCTTATTGCTGGCGACAAGCGTCATTCCGGCTTCGGCTGCGTCAGTGATCCAAGAAGCGAATGCAGCTTTGAAAGGGGAAGGAGAAAACGACATTTTTGAAAGCGTATCCAATGTCAATACCAACCTTGAAGGGTGGCAGTTGAAGGGCAAAGGCAAGATGGAACAAACGGCAGAAGGTTTACGGCTTAGTTCCGATTCAAGTGAGAACGCAGCTGCGATCTCCTCAACCAGAGCGGATGATTTTGTCTATGAAGCCGATGTGATGATTACGGATATGCAAGCAGATGCTTCGCTGGTCTTTCGTTCAAGCGTTGACGGCTGGTCATCGTATATGCTGCAAATCGTGCCCAGCGCAGGCTTGGTACGCCTCAAGGATGCCCGCGAAGGGGATGGAAGATTGAAGGTGGAAAAAGCGGTCGCGTTGAGTCGAGGGGACATCGTTCACCTTAAGGTCAAGGTGGTAGGCAGCAATATTAAGGTATATTGGGGAAGCCAATATGAACCGATGATTGAAGTCGATGATACGGCTTATTCCACAGGATACCTGGGTCTTCATGTGTGGGACGGTTCCGCCCTGTTTCAAAATATCAAGGTGAGCGAGTGGAAAGGCAACCTGTTCGGTCCGGCAGCTACGAGCGGGGACTGGCAGCCTGACATCAAAGGGCTTAAGGGATCGGCATCGAAGGGGCTCGAAGCCTACAGGATCTATAAGAATGCGGCTGCGGATTATGTGCTGGAAGGCAATATCACCTTAGGGGGACAGGCTGAAGCGGGGTTCTATTGGAGAGGGAACGATCAAGGAACGGAGGGATACGAGGCCGTATTCAGGAGAGAGGATGATCAGGTGCGGGTAACGCTGGAAACTTCGGATGGAAAGGTGATTGGCGCATCGAGCCGTACCTACCCAAGCCTGCCAACAAGTGCGCATCATGTGGAGATCCACGTCTCCGAAGACAGCATTCAAATCGCTGTAGATGGTTACGAACCCGCTGCGATCCGCGTATCCGACAGTAGTTACGCGGGCGGATCGATCGGCATGAAGGTAAAGTCCGGAACGGCTTACTTTCAGGACGTGTACGTAACCCCCATGGCGGATTATTATACGGAGGAATACCGCCCGCAGTATCATTATAGCCCAATCCGAGGCTCGGCAAGCGATCCGAACGGATTGGTCTATTTCGAAGGGGAGTATCATCTCTTCCATCAGGACGGAGGCCAGTGGGCGCATGCGGTCAGCCGGGATCTGGTGCATTGGAACCGGCTGCCGATCGCACTGCCTTGGAACGATCTCGGACATGTCTGGTCGGGTTCTGCCGTAGCCGATACAACGAACGCTTCAGGTCTGTTCGGGGATTCTGGAGGCAAAGGGCTCATTGCCTACTACACATCCTTCAATCCTGATCGGCCGGGCGGGAATCAGAAGATCGGACTTGCTTACAGCACCGATCACGGACGGACCTGGACGTATTCGAAAGAACGGCCGATCCTCATCGAGAACCCGGGCAAACAGGGCGAGGATCCGGGAGGATGGGATTTTCGCGATCCCAAAGTGGTACGGGATGAAGCCAACAACCGCTGGATCATGGTGGTATCAGGGGGAGATCATATCCGTTTCTTTACCTCCGACAATCTGGTCGATTGGACCTTAACGGACCGTTTCGGGTATGGGGAATATATCCGTGGAGGCGTGTGGGAATGCCCGGATCTGTTTCAGCTTGCCGTGGACGGCTCCGGTCAGCGCAAATGGGTGTTGATGATCAGCAGCGGCGCTAATCCGAACACCCAAGGCTCCGATGCGGAATATTTTATTGGCGATGTGACGCCAGACGGCAAATTTATGAATGATCATACGGCCGGGAACGTGCTGAGAACGGATTGGGGCAAGGAATTCTACGCTTCCATGTCTTTCTCCGACCTGCCGGACAATCGAAGAATCATGCTGGCATGGATGACGAACTGGGATTATCCCTTCAGTTTTCCGACTTCGGGCTGGAAGGGTCAGCTGACCATCCCTAGAGAGCTGTCGCTCAGAACGACGAGTGAGGGGATACGTCTGCACCAGTCTCCAATCGCTGAGCTAGAGACCCTCCGGAAAACGGTAATCCATGTGAATAACAGGCAAGTGACGGAGACCTCGCAGAATGTGTTAAAGGGGATTCAGGCAGGCGCATTTGAAATCGAGGCGGAAGTCGAGATTCCGACAGACAGCAGCGAGCTGGAATTCGGGTTCCGGCTGCGGGAAGGCGGCGGACAACAAACGGTGGTCGGTTATAACAACTCCGCGCATCACATGTTCATTGACCGTTCGGCATCGGGAACCACGGATTTCTCCAGCCTGTTCTCGACCGAACATAAAGCTTTGCTGCACCCCGTAGATGGAGTGGTCAAGCTGCGTATTTATGTCGATGAATCTTCCGTCGAGGTGTTCGGCAATGACGGAAACATTGTGTTCTCGGACGTTATTTTTCCGGATCGGGCCAGACGGGGGATGAGCTTTTACACTCTAGGCGGCCAAGTAAAGCTGAAATCCCTGAAGGTGCATGAGCTGGATTCTGTGTGGAGGCCTCTTGATCCATCGGAACCTGGTTCCCGCATCCTGTTGGATTCATACGAGCTGGACCTGTCCCGGGGACAGACCGAATCGTTGTACGCAGCCGTGGATCGTGTCCCGGGCAACGGGAAGAAACCTTTGGTATGGACATCCAGTCATCCCGATACGGTCCGGATTGTTTCATCCGATGAGACCCATGCCGTATTGAAAGCGGCGAATGCGGGGGAAGCCGTCATTACGGCCTCAACCCCAAACGGAAAAATATCGGCGAGCACCCGCGTGTTGGTCTCGAGCGGAACCTTCAAAACGAATCTGACGGGATGGAAACCGGATCTTAAGGCCTCGAAGTGGGTCCTTACCGAGCATGGAATCCGGGGCAGCCATTCGAGTGATGCTAATTATATGGCGCAAGAGAGGGCAGGAGACTTCACGTTCGAGGGAGACATGCGGCTTGGGGAAGCAGGCGGTGCCGGATCCATGCTGTTTCGGGCAAGCGGGGACGGCCGCAGCGGATATTATCTGAATTTGGATCCTGGTTTGAAGTCGATTCGGCTCTTCTACATGGTCGAAGGTCGATTCGAGGAACGTCAAGTCCTGGCCAGCGTCCCCGGCTTTATCCAAGGGGGAAGAACCTACCACCTGAGGATTGAAGCGAAAGGTCCGCATATTCAAGTCGACGTGGACGGGAAGAAGGTAATCGATGTGATGGACGGGACATTTGCCGAAGGGCATTTTGGAGTCAATGTGTTCGGCGGACAGGCTTCCTATCAAAATGTCTACGTCCGTCATCCGTCTGAAGCTCGACTGACGAAAACCAGCTTCACGAACGAAGCCGTGAACAAGGCGATCCATACCGAGAAATCCGTAAACGGCGAACCCGTTACCGTGAAGGAATCAACGGGTACGGGCAACCTGCTATGGGTATGGGTACCGACAGGAGAAGAAGGCACGTATTCCATTCGCACGCCGGAAGGGAAGGCTTTGGATGTGGATACCGGGCAGAACCGGATTCAGTTATACACGTATCTTGGTTATAACAATCAGCGGTGGAGAGTGGAACGTCAGGAAGATGATACGGTAACCATCCGATCCGTCCACGATGGACGGGCGCTTGCCGTAAAGGCTGACGGTTCGGGGCTGGAATTGAATGAGCCGGATGCCGCTTCGGATCGTCAGCGATGGCGGCTTGGGCTCTGAAGCCAAGGATCGATAATCGAATAAAGGGAAGAGCTGCCGCTGCCGGCGGCTCTTTTTTTCGGGGAGTATAACCGATGGTTCGCCGATGGACGAACCCATTCCTGCCGGGATTCTTAACGGGATAAAAGGGTGACGCTCCCTGGCGAGTATGATACTCTAGAAGAGTTACTAGATTGATAGAATAGATGCGATACACCGTGTGAACGAATAGGCAACAAACGGTAATTCGGAACCAAAGGGGTTAAACCTATGACAGATTTATTGATGTACGAGCGAGAGTATTGGAGCCGTTATATACATATTGCAGGCATCGACGAGGTCGGCCGCGGTTGTTTGTTCGGCGATGTGGTCGCTGCGGCGGTCATTATGCCGGAGGGGCTGGTCATTGAAGGAATTAACGATTCGAAGAAACTCAGTGCCAAGAAGCGGGAAACCCTATACGACCTGATCATGGAGCAGGCGCTGGCGGTCGGCGTCGGTTTGGTGGATGCGGAAACGATTGACCGCATTAACATCAAACAAGCGGCAAGACTTGCGATGAAGAAGGCGATCGAGCAGTTGGCGGTTCCCCCGCAGTTTCTGCTTGTTGATGCCGAGAAGGTGGATTGCGATATTCCCCAGCGTGCCATCATTAAAGGGGACGCCAACAGCCAGTCCATAGGGGCAGCTTCCATTATAGCCAAGGTCACCCGCGATAGGCTGTGCGAGGGGGAATGGGAGGCGCGTTATCCGGAATACGGAATCGCCGTACATAAAGGCTATGCTACCAAGTTTCACCGGGAACAGCTGCAGCTGCACGGACCTACCGCCATGCATAGAAGAAGCTTTTTGAAAAATATGGAGATTGAGCAATTGTCCTTGTTCTAGATTTCGATGCAGCCCGCCCTCGTCAAAAGGCGGGCTGCTGCCGATATATAAGGTAAACAGAAGGTGTGGGAGGAACTGTCGTGAACATCGGATCGTTGATTCGCGGACTCCTGGGCGAGCAGAAGCCGGGAGACGCCAAGACGTTGGAACTTAAGCCGGGTCAAGTCGTTCGCGGTGTCGTTATGAACGTATCGGAGGACGGGCAGGAAGCGGTGGTGCAGATCCAGGGCGTTCAAGTGAAAGCGAAGCTGGAAACGCCGCTCCGAGCCGGGGAAACGGCTCTGCTGCAGGTTCAGCCGCCGGGAGAGGGAGGGACAGCGGTGCTTAAGCCTCTCAGCCAAACGCCGGGACAGCCGTTGACCCCTTCATCCATGGCTGAGGTGCTGGATTTTGCGGGTCTTCCGGATACGAAGGAAAACCGCGAAATGATCCGGGGCATGCAGAACGCGGGAGTTCCCCTGACGAAGGACAATATTGCCATGTTCCGAGAGGCTTTGGCCGTAAAGCCTCCTCAGATCCCGGCCGCCGAATGGGCAGAGTCGGCAGCGATCGCATTTCACCGCGGACTGCCGATTACCCCTGAAAGCGTGAAGGGACTGCATCAGGCCGTATTCGGCCCCCAGCTGCATCAGCTGCTGCAGTCGCTCGAGCAGCAGCTGACGACTGCTCTAAGCAACGGTAACGGAGGCGCAGCGGCTGCCGGGAAAAATGCAGCGTCCGCTGCGCCTTCGACGGCAGCTGGCGCAGAGGGTACCGCTGCCGCGCAGCAGCAAGCAGCAGCGGCGAACAATGTCGCTGGAGGTACCGCGCAGGCCGGCTCAGGTCAGCAGGCGCTGCTGACCAAGCTGCAGGGCCTGCTGCAGCAGCTGCGCGGCGAGCTCGCGCAGCCATGGGCCAGCGGCGGCACGGCAGCGCCTGCCGCCGGACAACCCGCCGCCGTGCCCACAGGGCTGGCGGCAGCTCTTGGCGAAGGGGCTGCAGGCCCTTCGCCAAAGCCGCCCACCCCCGGCGCGGAGCCGTGGGTGGGGCGGCTCTTGAAGCTGCTCGGTGCGGAGCACGAGCAGCAGGCCCTGCGCGGGGCCGGGACGGGCCCCGCGGGCGAAGCGGCGCGCGCGGGCAGCACCGCGCCGGCAGCGCCAGCCGGGCAGCCTGCGGCGCCGCCCGGAAGCGGCACGGCCGCGGGCGCGGCTCACGGCGCCGCCGCGCCCGGAGCGAATGCGGCCGTGCCCGCATCGGTAGCTGCTCCAACGGCAGCAGGCGCGGCTGCACCGGCTCCGGCCGCAGCGCAGCCAACCGCTGCTGCGGCAGCCCAAGCTTCCCTGCCCGCCACTCCTGCCTCTGGCAGCGGGGGCGCAGCAGCGAATATGCCAGGAGCCTCCGCCACGCCAGGGAATGCGGCAAACGCGAACCAGCAGGCACCGGGTGTTCCGAATGCTCAGGCTGGCGCCGTGAATCAGCCGGGCTTGACGCACCCGGTAACGCCAACCGTACAGCAGCAAATAACCCAAGGCGTGCATCCGGCCACTATGGCTTCAGGGCCATCGGGGGATTCGTCGCTTGCCCTGCAGGATACGCTGAAAGGGGTGCTGCTTCAGGTGCTGTCCAGCCAGGATGCGCCTCCGGCGCTGAAGGAAGCGGCCCAACAGGTCATTCAGCATTTAACGGGCCAGCAGCTCTTGCTGAATACCGATCGAACGGCGCCGTTCGCACAGATCACGCTGTTCATCCCTTTGCATGGCGCCGACGGGGAACAGACCGCGTCCGTACATATTCAATCCCGCAGAGGCCGTAAAGGCGAGCTGGATGCAACCAACTGCAGGCTGTTGTTCGACCTGGATATGAAGTTTCTGGGGCAGACCCTGATCGATGTGCAGGTTGTTGACCGGATCGTCAGCCTTAACTTTCGGAATGATCAGACATTTGCCGCGGAGCTGTTCGAAGGGACCAAGCAGGAGTTGGCACAAGCCGTTTCGTCGATCGGCTACCAATTGCTCAGCGTCAAAACAGAACCGCTGCCCCTGGATTCGCCGCCGGCAGCAGAAGATTCCGTGCAGGGAACGGCAGCCGAATACACCCCTCAGGTTTATAAAGGGGTGGACATGCGGATATGAGCAAGCTAGAGAAAGAGGAAGGGTCAATCACCGCCATGAAAAAGGCGGTTGCGCTTAAATATACGCCCGGCGAAAGCGAAGCGCCGGTTGTGGTTGCCAAGGGACAAGGCAAACTGGCGGAGTCTATATTGGATAAAGCCAAAGAGCATGGCGTTCCCGTGCAGGAAGATGCTGCCTTGGTGGAGATTCTCTCCAAGCTGGATCTGGATCAACAGATTCCGGAAGAGCTGTACCAGCTGGTCGCGGAAGTGCTGACGTATGTTTATCGTGCGGATCGTCAAGCGAAGGACGGAGGGATGATGCCGTCATGACCTCGCCATCCGGAAAAAAGGACAACCGCAAGCAAAAAGGAGCGGCTGCCGAAGAACTGGCGGCCGCCGCCCTGATTCAAAAAGGGTATCGGATTCTGGACCGGAACTGGCGCTGCCGTTTTGGAGAATTGGACATCGTGGCGGAAACAGGGGAGACTCTTGTGGTGATCGAGGTAAGGAGCCGAAGCGGTACGACCCGCTTCGGCACGCCCTCCGAGTCCGTGAACGCCCGCAAAGTGATGCAGGTTCGTAACACGGCCCAGCAGTATGTTCACCAGAAGCGTTATTACGAACGGACGATACGTTTCGACGTCATTTCGGTTATGCTCCGGGAAGACATGACGGCAGATTCGATGGATCATATCGAGAATGCATTTTAAGTTGGGTCTGATCCGAATCGATAAGAATAACCATAGAAACAGGTGAGGGCTCCTTGATCCCTCACCTGTTTCTGCATAATGGCCGTTCTCTTTAATATGAGCATACTTCCAAACAATTGTCGTCCAGGTCATAGAATGTAAAATAGGTTGCGCCGTATTCCAGGATGGAATCGACCCGTACGTTTTGCATCCTCAGATGCCGATATGCGTCCTCCACGTTCGGAACGAAAAAATTAAACATGGCATGCCGGCGCTCAAAGTATCTCTCTTCTTCTGTTGAGAAAAGGGTAAGGGAGGTTTGTCCGAACAGAATGCATTGATACTCCCCTTGCTCGCTCTCCCAGCCGATTCTGCCCCCAAGAACGCCTGTGTACCATTCTTTAGCGGCTTTTATATTTCTCGTGGGGACAAAGACGGTGTCAATATGCTGAAAAATAGAAGCTGTCATGTCATGCTATCCTTCCTCTCGGCCTTATTCTTGCTCCAAATCATAATATGCTCTTGTTGTCCTGTGTCGGGATCCACGGTTTCTTCAAGGCGTTCAAAACCATTCTTCGCGTAGAAGCGGAGTGCCCTTTGGTTATCCGCATATACCCGAAGCTTCATCGTATCTCGAAGGTCCATGGCATAGCGAAGGAGGGCTTTTCCGCATCCTTGATTTTGGCGGCTTGGATCGATGAACAATGCCGCTAAATCCTCGCCTACAAGGGAAACAAAGCCCCGGACTTGACCTGTTTCCTCCAATAGATAAGTTTCGGCCATCGGGAGGTATACCTCCCGCATGTCCCCCTGCTTGGATTCCCAATACTCGGCGGGTATAAAATGGTGGGCCTCTTTGGAAGCGGCTAGCCATATTTCGATAAGGTCATTTAGATCTTCATTGGTCATCTGTCTGATCATCATAAAATATCGACTCCATTTCATTAACGGTGTGTTTCTTCGGTTGCTATATATTGGCGATCCAGTTGTCGGTATTGAATCGCTTCGGCGACATGCCGGCTTTGGATGCCGTCGGATGCCTCGAGATCGGCGATGGTTCGAGCCAGCTTCAGGATTCGGTCATATGCGCGCATGCTCAGGCCCAGCGTATCGATGGTTGCTTGCAGGAGATCTGCCGACTCCTTGTCCAGCCTCGCATGTTTTCTCAGAAAACTGCCGAACAGTTCGCTGTTCCAGCCGAATGGCAGCCCGTCATAGCGTTTCAATTGAATCGCTTGTGCCGCATAGACCTGATCCCGCATGTGCTCGGAGGATAAGGGCGGCGTGCTTCCCGGCCATTCCTTGGGCCGAGGCACGTCCACTTGAAGGTCGATTCGGTCCATCAAGGGGCCCGAGATTTTCGCCCGGTATTGGGCGATCCGCGAAACGCTGCAGGTGCATCGCTGATGAGGATGGTCGCTGCCGTAGTAACCGCACGGACAGGGATTCATCGAACAAGCCAGCATGAAATGCGCCGGGAAGGTAAAAACCGCCCGCGCTCTGCTAATGGTCACTTCTCGATCCTCCAGAGGCTGACGCAGCACCTCCAGCACATGCCTTGAGAACTCGGGAAGCTCATCCAGGAACAGAATGCCTTTATGGGCCAGACTGACCTCTCCCGGCTTCGGTATGGTTCCTCCTCCGATGAGGCCGCCGGCTGAGATGGTGTGATGGGGAGACCGGAAGGGACGTCTCTTCATCAGCCCATCGGAAGGCTTTAGCTTCCCGGCAGCGCTGAATATTTTCGTTGTCGTCAACGCTTCTTGGTCGGCCAGCGGCGGAAGTATGGTGGGAAGGCGCTTCATCAGCATCGTTTTACCGGTACCGGGGGGCCCGATGAGAAGGATATTGTGCATGCCGGCCGCGGCGATGGTCAGGGCGCGTTTGATATGCTGCTGCCCGATCACGTCCCTATAGTCTTCGAGCTGCCTGCTCTGATGGCTGCCTTCTTGCGATCTGCTTGCATTCATCGATCGGTCATACCGGAGCTGTGAGAGCGAAACGGTAACAGTGCCATCTCCTGCAGCATCACTACGGCGAGTGGTTTCTGCTGGTGGATTCGGGACGAGCTCATTCAAATGACCGAGCCCATAGACCTCGATTCCTCCGATTAAAGCAGCTTCCGCCGCATTTTCCCGCGGAAGAAGAACGCCGGCATACCCTTCTTTTTGGGCTTGCTCCACCATCGGAAGAACTCCCGTCACGGGCCTGAGCGTACCATCGAGTGCAAGCTCGCCGATGATCAATATTCGATCGGCATTCGAGAAGGCCCACTGCTCGCTTGTCAGCAAAATGCCTACGGCGATCGCCAGATCGAAGGAGGAACCTTCCTTGCGCAGGTCAGCAGGGGCAAGATTGACGGTCACCCGTTTCAGTGGATAAGTAAAACCACAGTTTTTAATCGCTGCCCGTACTCGCTCGACGGATTCGCGGATGGAGGAATCGGGCAGACCGATGATGGCGGTTTGCGGCAGCCCGTTAGCGAGGTCCACCTCCACTTGAATGATGACGCCGTCAATGCCGTGCAAGCAGGCGCTATGAAGTTTTCCGTACATAAGATAAGCACCTCTTTTCAGATATCAGTGGATTGTAACAAGAACGAACATCCAAGATTCGAAAAGGGTGCTTCCTCATTTTCGCTGGGTGATTCTAGTCCGTATTGTAAAAGTTTCCCTCCTGTCTGTCAATTCTCGAGTATATACTAAAAGCCCCGTCGTACAGGCAGGAACCCGGACAGGATGCGGAGTTTCGGCGATGAATGTACCGTGTTTCAGATCATTGCCACTTTTTCAGATTCTGAGGTCTGGCCAATAACGGGAAGGATTGTGAATGGTCAATGAGCGGCTCCGGCAGGTACAATCAAATCCGTAAACGTCAAGACGGGTTGAGCGTCGAGCGTTACATAATCATACATAAGGGAGAGGGTTGCGTGAAAATTTGGAACCGAAAGCTGGGGCTGGCGGCATTGGCTGCCGTCATGACCGGCGCATTGTTGAGCGGCTGCTCGAAAGATAACGCGGCGAACGAGGGGAATCATGAAAGCGCTGATACTGGGAAGGAAATCACGTTAGAGATGATGACCTTTTCCCATACGAATTGGCCGTACAAGGAGAATTGGCCGATTTATAAGTACTTAAAAGAGGAAACCGGCATCTCCTTCAAGGTGCAACCCGTCATGAGCGATTACACCACCACGATGAACCTGGCGATATCCTCGGGCGAGATCCCGGATCTCATGATGGTCAACAGCCTGAATGCCGCCAACACGCACGGGGCCAGCGGCGCGTTCGTCGACTATTTCGAGCATCTGGATCAGATGCCGAATTACAAGAAGTTTCTTGATGATCATCCGGAGGTAAAGGCCGCTATTCTGTCTCCCGAGGGAAAAAATTATTTTATGCCGTTGTACGGACTTGAGCAGCAATCCAGGCGTTCCTGGCTTTACCGGGACGATATATTCAAGAAACACAATCTGACGCCGCCCACTACTTACGACGAGCTGTATACCGTTGCGAAAAAGTTGAAGGAACTGTACCCGGACAGCTTCCCGATTGCCGTGTTCAACGGATTGAGCCCGCTGGTTAATATGGCACCTGCGTTTAATACCAACAGCAGCTATTATTACGATTTCGAGAAGAACGAATGGCGCTACGGACCGACAGAAGACAACTACAAGAAAATGGTCGAATATATGAATAAATTTTACGCGGAGGGCTTGGTTGCGCCTGACTTCATGGCACATAAACGCAAGCAATTTAACGATCTGCTGCTTCAGAACAAATCGTTTATCGCCAGCGACTACATCGGCATCATGGATGAACTGCCGTTGATGCTGGGGGATGCATCGTCTGAGTTCAGTCTTGATTACATGGTTCCGCCTATCGGCACGCCGGATGGCAAGTCCCATAACGTGTTTGCCGGATTGCAGAGTGACGGCTTTGCCGTAGCGGCAAATTCCAAAGAGCGGGATCGACTGCTGCAGTACCTTGATTTCCTGTTCTCCCCCGAAGGGATTGAGCTGGCAACCTGGGGCAGGGAAGGCGAGACCTTCACGACGGAGAACGGGGTTCGCACGTTCAACGATGATTACAAAGAGTTTGGCGACTTAAGAACCAAAACGGGAATCGCGACGATCGGTGCTCACATAGTATTGGACATGACCGCATACGAGTCCATGTATTCACCAAAAATGCGGGAAGCAATGAAAATCGCACCAGACCATGAAACGAAGCCGCAGCCAAGGCTTGCGTATACGAATGAAGAGAATGAAGTGCTGAGCATGGTCGGAGAAACCGTGAAGAAATTCCATGAGGAGCAGATTGCGAAATTCATTTTGGGACAGAAACCGATGGATGAATGGGACACTTACGTGCAAGAAGTGAACAAACTTGGCGTGCAGCAGGTGCTGGATGTTCATCAAAGCGCTTATGAACGGACGCAGAAATTCCTGAACGAAGCCAAGTAATTTAACCTGAACGCCATGCAGCCAGAGGAACCGCGGCGGCTCTCTTTTTCGGATCGGCTCTTCGGATGCTCGTTATGCCTGGTTCCGGTCCGCAGGGGGTGCCGCTTATGGATACCGCATGGATTTCGCTGCTAAAGGAGGATACGTTTTTTGCAAGCACGGCATTCGAGTTTCTTGACCAAAGTGAAGCGGGATAAATACCTGCTGTTGCTGCTTCTTCCCTGTGCTCTGTATTACATCATTTTTAAATATGTTCCCATATTCGGCGTTTCGATCGCCTTCATGGACTACAACTTGTTTAAGGGAATCGCGGAGAGCGATTGGGTGGGGTTCAAATATTTCAGCATGTTTTTTAATACGCCCGACTTCTGGCCTGTTCTCCGGAATACATTTCTGCTGGGGTTGTATAAGCTGATTTTCGGCTTTCCCGCACCCATCATACTTGCGTTACTCATTAATGAAGTGAGCAAATCTTTCTTGAAGCGATTTGTCCAGACGGTCAGTTATCTTCCGCATTTCATATCCAACGTGGTTGTCGCGGGGATCGCGGTCATGTTTCTGTCGCCTACAGGCGGGGTGGTCAACCAGCTGCTGAATGCCATTGGGCTTGAGCGGATCAACTTTCTGGTGGAAGCCTCCTGGTTCAGGTCGATTTATGTGACGACGGACGTATGGCAGCATATTGGATGGGGGACCATTATCTATTTGGCCGCTTTGACGGCCATCGATCCGCAGCTCTATGAAGCGGCGCGCATGGACGGAGCGAACCGGTGGAGACAGACGCTGAACATTACGCTGCCCGGCATCGCCCCGGCGATTGTGATCATCCTGATACTCGACATCGGAAAAATATTGGAGATCGGCTTTGAGAAGGTATACCTGCTTGCGACTCCCGCTACTTACGAGACGGCCGATATCATATCTACTTACGTATACAGAGTAGGCTTAACGCAAGGCAACTACAGCTATGCAACGGCGATCGATCTGTTTACTGGCATCATCAGCTTTATTTTCATTATCGCGGCAAATGCGTTCAGCCGGCGAGTCAGCGGAAGCAGCATCTGGTAGAGGAGGAACGTGATGAAACCCAAATGGAATTGGTTTGACGCCCTGAATGCCTTGATATTGACTGGGGTCGTAGGGGCGTGTTTATACCCGTTTGTCTACATGCTGGCCGTGTCCCTCAGCGATTCCGCCTCCATTGCCTCGGGGGAGGTCTGGCTGTGGCCGAAGGGCTTCAACCTGGACATGTATCAGTATGTGTTCGAGGACGGGCGGGTGCTGAAAGGATACAAGAATACGCTGATTTATGTCGTTCTCGGAACGACGATTTCCTTGTTGGTGACGGCGCTGGGGGCCTATTCGCTGTCCAAGGCCAAGCTGGTCATGGGTAAACCGATATTGATGCTGATCGTGTTTACGATGTTTTTCAACGGCGGCATGATTCCGACGTTTCTGGTCGTGAAGGAGTTGGGCTTTGTCAACACCATATGGGGCATGGTACTCCCAGGAGCAGTAGCCACCTGGAATCTGCTGATCATGCGGACTTTCTTCATGGGGATGCCCCAAGAGCTTGAGGAATCCGGCAAAATCGACGGTCTTTCCGAAATCGGAATTTTCTTTCGGATTGTGCTTCCGCTCTCCAAGCCGGTGCTTGCCACCATCGGATTGTATTATGCGGTGGGGATGTGGAATAACTTCATGGGTCCGCTGCTGTATTTGCGGGATGCCGATATGCAGCCGCTGCAGGTGATATTAAGAAACATCGTGCTGTCGGGCCAATTGACAGGAACGGATGGGCCTGTTGTAGGCGATATCGTGGTGGTGGAGGATGGTCTGAAGTTCGCTACCATCATGGTGTCCACCCTGCCGATCCTGCTGGTTTACCCGTTTATCCAGAAATATTTCGTAAAAGGAGCTTTGATCGGCTCCGTCAAAGGTTAAGCGGCCGGCCGCTCACCTGCCTTACCGGATCCAGTTGGTTTTCCGGTAATCGCCTGGTGTTTGGCCGGTTATTTTTTTGAACATGCGGATAAAGGAAGTGACGTTGCGGTAGCCGATCCGGTTGCCTACTTCCTGAATCGGCATGTTCGTCGTCTCCAGAAGCTCTTTTGCTTTTGTTATCCGGATGGCATTCAATTGGTCGCTGAAGTTGCTCCCCGTCTTCTCTTTAATATACCCGGACAGATAGGTGGGTGACATGTTGAGTTTATAAGCGAGCTGCTCGAGCGATATTTCTTCGTTGTAATGGGACTCCAGGTACTGAATGACATATTGGATAATATCGTAATGCTCCTCCCGTTTCCGGCGGATCGCTTGGGTTGCATGGGAAAGCTCGCCCAGAAGGACTTCCCGGTATTGGGCGGGAGTTACGCTGTATGCAAGCATATCGGCATAATCCGGAAGCGCGTCGGTATTGATCTTCAGCAGTTCGACGGTTCTTCTCATGCGGACCGAGACCGATTTGGCAAAATGGCTCAGCTGATCCGCCGTAGCCTCCTGTCGCTGCAACCGTTCCAATGCCCGATCGATCAGCATTTGGCAGCTGCTCTCGTTGCCCGCCTGCAAATTCACGTAAAACTCGTGTTCCTGCTCGGCGGTGAAGCCCGTTACATCGCCGCGGAGTTCCTTCTCCCAGATAATCTGGGTTTCCTCAAGCGGCCGGGCTTGAAGCAGGAGCGACATGGCTTCCGCATAGGCTTGATCGAACTCCGAGGTTTGCTGGAAGACGGATGAAACCGCGATATTCACGAGATAGGCGCTTTGATCGTGATCAAATATCCGTTTGAGCTGGCTGAGGCTCTGCTGCAGCGTGTCTGATTTTTCCTGCGTGTACACGATGGATAAGATTTGTTTGCCCTCCATCTGAAGGGTGTGCGACAAGGGAAACGCCTCTTGGATCTGCAGCGTGATGATGTCCTTGATTTTGCCGGTTGCCCGTGACATCAAGGCATCAAGCTTTAGAGTCGGGTTATGACGGTACCTCAATTGATAGACGATGACCATGAATGCTCCTTCGCCGACCCAAAGTTCTTTGGAAGCGGCGGTATCGATGGCAATGTTTTTGAACTGTGCCAAATAATGATAGCTGGTTAAGAGCGGTTTGGTTTGGTCCATCCATTCCTTGATCATCTTGCGCTCGTGCTGCAATCCCTTCAGATGGTTGGAAATGGCGCTGAATTCGGCGATGCTTCCTTGATACAGCTCCATCTCCGTTTGGCCCAGCCCCGTCACCAATCTCTTCAGCGGTTGGTTGATATTGCGAGAGAAGACCCACGATGCCAACGTGCCTATTAGCAGGGTGGCGGCAAATAACAGCACGGCAGTCCAGTTCATGCGGCTGATGCTTTGATTAAGTTCGTTGTGCGGAATGATGGAGATATAGGTAAGACCGGAGCGTGCCCCTTTTTCGAAAAAATAGTACGATCCCTTCTCCATGATCCAATCCGACTGGCCGTCCCATTCCGGAAGCGGCTGGGAAGCCGCGTCCGGCGAGGATTCATACAGTTTCGTTCCCTTCGGGTCCAACAGTACGAAACGGGAACTATCCATTCCTTTATAGGATTCATACCAACTTTTCATATTTACGAAAGCTATGATTCGCCAGGGGCTTCCTTGCACATCAGCGACTAACGGCAGCAGCTGCACCTCGCTCTTCTCGGTCCCGATGGAGAAGGTGCTGCTGGGAAGCATTTGCATAAACCCATTGGCGGGCACTGTCTTTTTCCAGAACTCGTAAGGATAGGAATTGCTGATGTAATAATGCTTGAACATGCGGTCATCGTTAACGATGCCGTCCCTTTCAAGCAGGAAGGCATGATTCCGGTAGTAGATCATGACATTATTCAAGTGATAGTATGGCTGGCTGACCAGGGTCCGAATCTGATCCGTCACCATTTCAACCTGCAGATAATCGATTCCTTTCTTTCCGCCGGCATCGGCCTGCCTGCTGATATTGCCGACGAATTCGTTATGCTGAAGGTTGAGGAGGAGGCTTTTCCAGGTGGAATATTGCTTCTCGAAATTGTCGACGGTGTTTCGAATCAGGGTCAGATTATATTTGACGATCTCATTGTTCACATTGCGGGAATAGAAGGTCATCGACCATAGGTTGTAGGAGGAGAGCAGGATAATCACGACGAGAAAATAGACCAACATTTTGACGAATAATGAATGAAGCGGAAAAAACGATTTCAACCATTTCATGCTGAATCTCCTTATGAACACGCCTACTTGTCTTTCTCTTTCCAAATCATTCTACCGGATCGCACAGAAAGGATAAAGAGTTTTATAATGCGTCACAGTTTGATCTTACTAAAAAGGGATTTAATGGTATAATAGTAACGAATGCACTAATTCTATGAGGAATGGAGAGGGAATCGAAATGACGATATTATGGGAAAATATCTTAATTATGCTTGCAGCTGGATTGCTTGGCATTGCCATTGTGGTGTTAGGCATTATAGGTTTGATACATTACGCTCGAAAAAACAATTAGGCATACATATATTTCCAATTTATATCTGGAAGGAATCATACCCATGCCAAATCGAGTGGATAAACGGTGAACTTTTTAAGGTAAGCGTTTTAAAAACATGTTACAATAGCTTGGGTTTAATATATAAAGGTTGACAGTGCCAACTTTCATAGATTGGTTCCGTGTCAGCCAGCCTTGTTCCAGTCATGTTGATAGGAGGATTCGAGAATGAATATCCATGAATATCAAGGAAAACAAGTACTGAAGCAATATGGAGTAGCTGTTCCGAACGGCAAGGTAGCGTTTACGGTGGAAGAAGCAGTTGAAGCTGCGCAATCTTTGGGCAGTCCCGTAACCGTTGTCAAAGCGCAGATCCACGCAGGCGGCCGCGGTAAAGCCGGCGGCGTTAAAGTGGCGAAGAACCTGGACGAGGTTCGTGCTTATGCCGAAGAAATTCTGGGCAAGGTGTTGGTGACTCACCAAACGGGTCCGGAAGGCAAGGAAGTCAAGCGTCTCCTTATTGAAGAGGGCTGCGATATTCGCAAAGAGTACTATATCGGGGTGGTCGTTGACCGCGCTACCGGCCGTGTCGTCATGATGGCGTCCGAGGAAGGCGGTACCGAAATCGAAGAGGTTGCAGCAGCAACTCCTGAGAAAATTTTCAAAGAAGTCGTGGATCCGGCGATCGGACTTCAAACATTCCAAGCGCGGAAATTAGCGTATTCCATTAATATTCCGAATGAACTGGTAGGTAAAGCCGTTCAGTTCATGCTGGCCTTGTATAAGGCATTTGTAGAGAAGGATTGCTCTATCGCTGAAATCAATCCGCTTGTCGTAACCGGTGACGGAAACGTCATGGCTCTCGATGCCAAACTCAATTTCGATTCCAATGCGTTGTTCCGTCATAAGGACATCTTGGAACTGCGCGATCTGGATGAGGAAGACGAGAAGGAAATCGAAGCGTCCAAATACGACTTGAGTTACATAGCTCTCGACGGCAACATCGGCTGTATGGTTAACGGCGCAGGTCTTGCCATGGCTACGATGGACATCATCAAGTATTATGGCGGCGACCCTGCCAACTTCCTTGATGTTGGGGGCGGCGCAACAACGGAGAAGGTAACGGAAGCCTTCAAGATTATTTTGTCCGATCCTCAAGTAAAAGGAATCTTTGTCAACATTTTCGGCGGCATTATGCGTTGCGACGTTATTGCTACCGGTGTTGTCGAAGCAGCGAAACAGCTGGGACTGACTCGTCCGCTTGTTGTACGCTTGGAAGGAACGAACGTAGACCTCGGCAAGCAGATTTTGGCTGAGTCCGGTCTGAATATCGTGCCTGCTGATTCCATGGCCGACGGAGCACAGAAGATCGTCTCCCTCGTTCAGTAATATTTCATTCCTGAAGGGGCATGGCACGATGGGCTTCTTAGCCCTGCCGTGCGGTTGCTTTCATTTTCAAATAACAATAGGGGATGTGAATCAATCGTGAGTATTTTGATCGATAAAAATACAAAAGTTATCACGCAAGGGATTACAGGTAAAACAGCCCTGTTCCATGCAAAAGGCGCCTTGGATTACGGTACGCAGATGGTCGGCGGAACTTCGCCCGGCAAAGGCGGTACCGAAGTTGAAATCACGTTGGAGAACGGCGAAACCGTCAAACTGCCGGTTTACAACACCGTTGAGGAAGCCAAAGCCAAAACAGGCGCAACCGCAAGCGTCATTTATGTACCGCCTGCTTTTGCAGCCGACTCCATTCTGGAAGCCGTTGATGCCGAGATGGATCTGGTGATCTGCATTACGGAAGGCATTCCGGTGCTCGACATGGTAAAGGTATCCCGTTATATGGAAGGCAAGAAGACTCGCTTGATCGGACCTAACTGTCCGGGTGTCATCACGCCTGGTGAATGTAAAATCGGCATCATGCCGGGTTATATCCACACGCCGGGACATGTCGGGGTTGTATCGCGGAGCGGTACCTTGACCTATGAAGCCGTTCATCAGCTAACGGCTCGCGGCATCGGACAATCCTCCGCCGTAGGAATCGGCGGCGACCCTGTCAAAGGGACGGAGTTTATCGATGTGCTGAGACTGTTCAACGAAGATCCGAATACCAAAGCGGTGATCATGATCGGCGAGATCGGCGGAACCGCTGAGGAAGAAGCGGCTGAGTGGATCAAAGCGAACATGACCAAGCCGGTGGTAGGCTTCATTGGCGGCGCAACAGCGCCTCCAGGAAAACGCATGGGCCACGCGGGCGCGATCATTTCCGGCGGTAAAGGAACAGCCAAGGAAAAAATCGCTGTGCTTGAAGCATGCGGTATCAAAGTGGCTCCTACGCCTGCCGAAATGGGCTCGACCTTGGTTAGCGTGCTGGAAGAGAAGGGGCTTTTGGAGTCCTGCACAACGCACTAAGGCTTAAACCTATCCATTAATAGGCCAGATTTACGTTATAACTTAAGGTAAGCAACCTTTTATTTCCTGATTAGGAAATGAAGGGTTGCTTTTTTGTTTATGATTTTATATTTTAAGGAGGTCGCGTGATGAGGCTGGACAGATTACTTCTGATTGCATTGCATGAAAGCGAAGGCATCGGATGGAAGACCATAAACCGAATGGTATTGAACGGCGAGCTGCATGAAGGCTTGCTGTCCTATGATGCGCAGGATTGGAGAGCGTGCGGTCTGCCTGTCGAAAAAGCAAACAAGCTGGCTAAAGAATTCCCTATCGCCGTCGAAAGAAAGCGTGTCGAACTGTCGAATGACGAGGAGGTCGAGCTTCGACAAGTGGAAGACAAGGTATGGAATTTGACAAACCGCACAAAAATACGTATTATAACAGCCCTTGATGCTGTCTACCCGGACATGTTGAAATCGTCGCCGCAAGCGCCCTGGGTTCTGTATTGCATAGGGGATCCTCATTTGCTGTCCACGCCGGGGATCGCGATGGTCGGCACAAGAATGCCTACCGGCTACGGGCGCAAGGTTGCATCGATGCTGTCGGAGGCGCTGACACGAGCGGGGCTTATGGTTGTCAGCGGCATGGCCAGAGGCATTGACAGCGTCGTGCACGAAACCGCTTTGCGAAGCGGCGGGCCGACGGTAGCCGTTCTCGGAGCCGGCATCGATGTCATTTATCCGCCGGAGAACCGCTCACTTTATGAAGAGATAGCAGCTAAAGGGCTTATTATTTCCGAATACCCGCCGGGTACCAAGGCGCTGCCGGGATTCTTCCCGCAGCGAAACCGGATCATCGCCGGGCTGACGCTGGGAACCGTGGTGGTGGAGGCGGATGCCCGCAGCGGATCGCTGATTACGGCGGATTTGGCCCTGGAGGCGGGAAGGGACGTGTTTTCCGTTCCGGGACCGCTCACTTCACCCAAGAGCAGAGGGACCTTGGATTTGATCAAGCAAGGGGCCAAGATGGTCACGGAAGCCGGGGATATAATAGAAGAATATGATTCCTGGTTGCCAAAAGGGGTCTCGGATACATACAATAAGGAGCGGCGGGCCCCTCGTCAGGAGCGTCCGGATGAACTAGCCGGGTTGACAAATGACGAACGACAAATATACCATATGCTCGAACAGGGTCCCGGGTCGCTGGATGAGATGATCGAGTGTACCCGGTGGGATTTTGGACATTTGCATTCAGTTCTGTTATCTTTAATCATAAAAAAGCAGATTACCCAATTACCCGGTGCTATATATAAAATCATATAATGGGAAAGTTTGAATGTTGGAGAGGAGGATGAACCTGTGGCGGATTCACTCGTCATCGTAGAGTCGCCTGCCAAGGCGAAAACGATTGGCAAATATCTCGGCAGCAAGTATATCGTGAAGGCTTCGATGGGTCATGTTCGCGATTTGCCGAAGAGCCAGATCGGGGTTGAGGTGGAAAACGACTTCAATCCGAAATACATTACGATCCGCGGAAAAGGTTCTGTCTTAAAGGAACTTAAGGATGCTAGCAAAAAGGTGAAAAAAGTGTACCTCGCAGCTGACCCCGATCGCGAAGGGGAAGCCATTGCATGGCATCTTGCGCATGCGTTGGAGCTGGATGATACTCAAAGCCTGCGGGTTGTATTTAATGAAATAACGAAAACGGCCGTGAAGGATGCCTTCAAAACGCCGCGCAAAATTAACATGGATCTGGTTAATGCGCAGCAGGCCAGACGTATTTTGGACCGATTGGTTGGTTACAAGATCAGTCCTATTCTATGGAAGAAAGTGAAGAAGGGTCTTTCGGCCGGCCGGGTTCAATCGGTAGCCGTCAAAATCATTCTCGACCGCGAGAATGAGATAAGCGCTTTCGTTCCGGAAGAATATTGGACTATAACGGCTAAGCTGGCGATTAAAGGCTCCGCATTCGAAGCCAAATTCACGCAGCTAAACGGCGCGAAGAAGGAACTGACCAATGAGCAGGAAGTGAATGAAATCCTCGAGGCGATTCGGGATGCTTCCTTTAAGGTCGGCGAAGTGAAAGAGCGTGAGCGTCAGCGCCACCCGTCGCCGCCGTTTACGACGAGTTCCTTGCAGCAGGAGGCTGCGCGTAAACTCGGTTTCCGTGCCGCCAAGACCATGTCGGTAGCCCAGCAGCTGTACGAGGGTGTTGAGTTAGGCAAGGAAGGCACCGTCGGTTTAATTACTTACATGCGTACGGATTCCACGCGGATCTCAGGCACGGCTCAAGAAGAAGCGAAAGAATACATCACCGAGAAGTACGGTGATCCGTTCGTGCCGGAGAGCCCGAGACAATATTCGAAAAAAGCAGCCAACGCCCAGGATGCGCACGAAGCGATTCGTCCAACGTCCGTGCTG
Source organism: Paenibacillus sp. Y412MC10 (assembly GCF_000024685.1). NCBI lineage: Bacteria > Bacillati > Bacillota > Bacilli > Caryophanales > Paenibacillaceae > Paenibacillus > Paenibacillus sp. Y412MC10. The sequence goes on along the minus strand of NC_013406.1, from coordinate 4,777,257 downwards.
CGCGATCCGGAATCCATGAAACCGTATATGAGCCGCGACCAGCTTCGGTTGTACAAACTGGTCTGGGAACGCTTTGTCGCAAGCCAGATGTCTTCTGCAGTACTGGATACGCTTTCCGTGGACATCACTGCCGGGAATACGGTCTTCCGGGCGACCGGTTCGAAGGTCCGTTTCCCTGGATTCATGAAGGTCTACGTTGAAGGCAATGACGACGGAACGACAGAGGAAGACAAATACCTGCCGGAGCTTCATTCCGGAGACATTCTGGAGAAGCAGGACATTGAGCCGAAGCAGCACTTCACGCAGCCGCCTCCGCGTTATACGGAAGCGCGTCTTGTCCGAACGCTGGAGGAGCTCGGCATAGGGCGTCCAAGTACGTATGCGCCGACGCTGGAGACGATCCAGAAGAGAGGCTACGTTGCCATCGAAGAGAAAAAATTCATGCCGACCGAGCTCGGTGAGCTTGTCATCGAGCAGATGGAGCAGTTCTTCCCCGAAATCCTCAATGTGGAGTTTACGGCGAACATGGAAGAGGATCTCGACCATGTGGAGGAAGGCTCCGAGGACTGGGTCAAGGTATTGGCAGAGTTCTATGAGTCCTTTGAGAAGCGGCTTGAAGTAGCAGAGGAAGAAATGAAGGAAATCGAAATCGAAGATGAGGTTTCCGATGAGATATGCGAAAAATGCGGCAAGCCCCTGGTTTATAAGCTTGGCCGTTTCGGTAAGTTTCTAGCCTGCTCGGGCTTCCCGGAATGCCGGAATACCAAGCCGATCGTGAAGGACATCGGCGTATCTTGCCCGAAATGCAAGGAAGGCCATGTCGTGGAACGACGGAGCAAGAAGGGGCGCGTCTTCTTTGGCTGTGACAGGTATCCCGAATGCGACTTTGTATCATGGGATAAACCGTCAACGAAGCCGTGTCCGAATTGCAGCAGTTTAATGGTAGAGAAGAAAAGCAAGCAAGGCATCAAGCTTCAGTGCACCTCTTGCGATTATTCCGAAATGGTCGAGGAACAGGACGAAGCAGCAGATTTGTAAGGCATACAGGGGGTAATGACGTTGACAGATTCACAGAGGGTTACGGTTATCGGGGCAGGACTTGCTGGCAGTGAAGCTGCCTGGCAGATCGCCAGCCGAGGCGTACCCGTTACACTATACGAGATGCGGCCGGTCGTAAAGACGCCGGCTCATCATACGGACAAGTTCGCCGAGCTTGTATGCAGTAATTCGCTTCGGGCGAACGGATTAACCAATGCGGTCGGCGTATTGAAGGAAGAGATGCGGATGCTGAATTCCCTCGTCATCGGATCGGCTGACCGCAATTCCGTCCCGGCTGGCGGCGCATTGGCCGTCGACCGCGACGGCTTCTCCGGAGAAATTACGGAAACCTTGCATCAGCATCCGTTAATCGAGGTCGTAAATGAAGAAATTCAGCATATACCTGAAGAAGGCATCGTTGTTATTGCTACGGGACCGCTGACTTCGCCGGCATTGTCGTCGCAAATCCGCGAGCTGATGGGCGAAGACTATTTCTATTTTTACGATGCGGCTGCTCCGATCGTGGAGAAGGATTCCATCGATATGAGCAAGGTCTATCTGGCATCCCGTTACGATAAAGGCGAAGCGGCCTATCTGAATTGTCCTATGACGGAAGAAGAGTTTGACGCCTTCTATGACGCTCTGATTAATGCTGAAGTCGCTCAATTGAAAGAGTTTGAGAAGGAGATTTATTTCGAGGGCTGCATGCCGATCGAGGTTATGATGAAGCGCGGTAAACAAACCGCCTTGTTCGGTCCGATGAAGCCTGTTGGATTAGTGAACCCGCATACGGGCAAGCTGCCTTACGCTGTGGTCCAGCTCCGCCAGGATAATGCGGCGGGTACCCTCTACAATCTTGTCGGCTTCCAGACCCATTTGAAGTGGGGCGAACAGAAGCGTATCATTTCCATGATACCGGGACTCGAGAACGCCGAAATTGTGCGTTACGGCGTCATGCACCGCAATACGTTTGTCAATTCGCCAAAATTGCTGGAACAAACTTATCAGGTGAAAACACGGCCGAATTTGTACCTGGCCGGACAAATGACCGGCGTCGAAGGGTATGTTGAATCGGCGGCGTCCGGATTGATTGCAGGCATTAATGCGGCAAGAGCGGCTCAGGGGCGTGAGGGGATCGTATTCCCTCAGGAATCGACCATCGGGAGCATGGCTTATTACATAACCCATGCGGATCCCGATAATTTCCAGCCGATGAACGCGAACTTCGGTCTTCTTCCGGGCCTAGAGAAGCGGATTCGCAACAAAAAGGAAAAGAACGAAGCGCTTGCGAACCGAGCTCTTGACGGGGTCCGCGTATTTATTAGCGAGCATGAACTAAATACAATCTAATCTTATTTTCTTAGGGAGGTCTTGCCATCATGGAAATGACTTTTCACGCCACGACGATTTGCGCAGTGCGGCACAATGGCACGGCAGCTATAGCCGGCGATGGCCAAGTCACATTCGGTGAAAGTGTAGTCATGAAGCAGACCGCCAAGAAAGTGCGCCGTCTTTACCGGGGACAAGTTGTCGCCGGTTTTGCCGGTTCTGTGGCGGATGCGATCACGTTGTTTGAGAAATTCGAAGGCAAGCTGGAGGAGCACCATGGAAACCTGCAGCGGGCCGCTGTCGAGCTTGCGAAGGACTGGCGTCAAGACCGGGTGCTCCGCAAACTTGAAGCCTTGATGATTGTTATGGACAAAACGGGGATGCTGCTGATTTCCGGCGGCGGCGAAATCATCGAGCCTGATGATGATGTGCTGGCCATCGGGTCAGGCGGCAATTTTGCCTTGTCTGCCGGACGTGCGCTTAAGCGCCATGCAGGACATATGGAAGCAAAAGACATCGCCAGAGAAGCCCTTCAGATCGCTTCTGAGGTGTGTGTCTACACGAACAGCAACATTATTGTTGAAGAGCTGTAAGAGGGCCATGCAGCAACATATAGCCATATCAGGGGTGGAGGTATTCGCGATGAGTAAAGAATCGATGACGCCTAGACAGATTGTATCCGAGCTGGATAAATACATCGTAGGCCAGAAGGACGCTAAAAAATCGGTCGCTGTCGCACTTCGGAACCGTTATCGCCGGAGTCTGCTGACCGATGACGAGCGGGACGAAATCGTACCGAAGAACATTCTGATGATCGGTCCTACCGGCGTCGGCAAAACGGAAATTGCGAGAAGGCTTGCCAAGCTGGTCCATGCACCGTTCGTCAAGGTCGAGGCGACGAAGTTTACCGAGGTTGGTTATGTCGGCCGTGATGTGGAGTCCATGGTACGGGATCTGGTGGAAACCGCGATCCGGATGGTGAAGCTGGAACGTACGGAGAAGGTTAAGGACAAAGCCGAGGAAATGGCGAACGAGCGGATCGTTCAGCTGTTGGCGCCTTCAACCAAAGGCCAGAAGAGCCAGCGTAACCCCTTTGAGATGCTATTTGGCGGTGGAAACAACGAAACCCAGGCTGATGAGGAAGATGCGGACGATAAGGACGTTAGTCTTAAAGAGAAGCGGAGACAGGTGCGCTTTAACCTGCTGTCCGGCAAGCTTGAAGACGAAACGATTGAGATCGATGTGGAGGATGCCGCACCGAATATGTTCGACATGTTTGCCGGACAGGGCAACGATCAGATGGGCATGAATATGCAGGAAATGTTTGGCAACCTGATGCCGAAGCGTACGAAGCGCCGCAAGCTGTCCGTCAAGGAAGCCAGAAAAGTGCTTACGCAGGAAGAAGCAGGCAAGCTCATTGATATGGATGATGTCATCCAGGAGTCCATACGCCGGGCCGAGCAATCCGGAATTATTTTCATCGACGAAATCGACAAGGTTGCCAGCCAGGGCCGTCAATCGGGTCCTGATGTGTCCAGGGAAGGTGTGCAGCGCGACATTCTGCCTATCGTGGAAGGCTCCACGATCATGACGAAATACGGGCCGGTAAAAACGGACTTTGTCCTGTTTATTGCTGCTGGCGCATTCCATATCGCGAAGCCGTCGGATTTGATTCCCGAGCTTCAGGGTCGTTTTCCGATTCGGGTAGAGCTGAACAGTTTGTCGCTCGACGATTTTGTGTCCATTTTGACCGAGCCGAAAAACGCATTGACCAAACAATACGTCAATCTGCTTCGTACCGAAGACCTGGAAATCGAGTTTTCGCCGGAAGCGATACGAGAGATTGCCCAAATCGCGGCCTCGGTGAACCAGAACACGGAGAATATCGGCGCACGGAGGCTCCATACGATATTGGAGAAGCTGCTGGAGGATCTGTCGTTTGAAGCACCTGAATTAACGCTGGACCGGATGGTGATCACCCCGCAGTATGTCCGGGAGAAACTTGCCGGCATCGCCCAGGATCGGGACCTGAGCCAGTATATTCTGTAGTTGCATTCGTATAGGTCTATCTGCCGGGTATGCAAAAAGGAGATAATTGTCGATATTCATCCCGGCCTTTCTTGCAGGATGTCGAAGCGCTTTCGCATGTTGGAAGGGATCGGGACGGATTTCGCAATTTTTTGTGAATATTCAAGATGGGAACAGGACCTACCTAGCGGGTAAATTCACTTAAAATTTACAGATTTAGTGGTACGATTTGCAATAATATAGAAAAAAATCGGATAAAAATGAACACAAAGCCCTTCTTTTTGGTAAAAGATAGGGCTTTTTTCTTATTGTAAAAAGTCCCAATCTTTAAGAAACTTAGTTTATGTGACATCATGTTGTCTTTTTCTACTTAAGACCTAGGTTAGTTCGTACGGATTATATTATTTGTCGAAAAAAGAGGGTTTAGCTAGGAAGAGTGGAATACCTTTCGGCAAATCCAGTCAGGAGGAATGAGCTAGTGAATCTGTTGAATAATAGTTCTTTTCAACGGCTTCAAAGCGGTTTGGATGCAGCGAATCTCAGGAACAACGTGATTGCAAACAACATCGCGAACGTGGATACACCTCATTTTAAGAGATCCGAAGTATCCTTTGAAAGTCTTCTGAAGAAAGAAATGGATGGAGCCCAGTTGTCGCTTCAGGGCAGAAGAACGGATCCCAGGCATTTTGTCATCGGTCCAACCGGGTCAATCCCGGATGCTTCGGTCATAAAGGACGGCAGCAGTTCCATGAATAACAACCAGAATAATGTCGATGCAGACAGAGAAATGTCGCTGCTTGCAGAGAATCAGCTTCGTTATAATTCGTACATACAAGCTGTAAATGAGCAGATTCGAATGATGCGTACAGCTATTGAAGGGAGATAGGGATTCATGAATATTAGCAATAGCTTCGGAATTAATGCATCAGCTCTAACGGCACAACGGCTTCGAATGGATGTTATCTCCTCCAACATAGCCAATGCGGAAACCACGCGCGCGCGAATCGAGAATGGACAAGCCGTTCCGTATCGTCGAAAAACGGTTGTGTTTCAGCCGCAGCAGGAATCCTTCGAAGGGCTTCTCAGAGCCCAGATGAACGGTCAAAATGCAGGGCAAGGGGTCAAGGTTGCGCAGGTGCGGGAAGATCAATCCCCGTTGAAGCAGGTATATAACCCCACACATCCGGATGCGAATGCGGAAGGCTATGTCTTTATGCCTAACGTCGATATTACGAAGGAAATGGTGGATATGCTTGCAGCTACCCGTTCATACGAGGCTAACGTTACGGCGATAAACGCTTCGAAAGCGATGATCATGAAGGCTTTGGAGATCGGAAGATAATACGAGGATATATACATAGACCAGCATAGTAGGAGGAGAGAGAGATGATTCAGAATGCAATGTTCAGTGTTCAGGGTGTACAGCCGCTGCAAATGCAGGAGCAAGTGAAAAATGGTGCGACTCCTTCCGAATCGATTCGAGATTTTGGCTCTTACCTGAATGAAGCACTGAACTCCGTGGCCGCGCAGGAACAGAACGCGCACGTGATGAGCGATAAATTAATGATTGGACAAGTAAACGTAGATCAGGCGATGATATCCGCCCAACAGGCTCTGTTGAGCATTCAGCTCACGACACAGGTCCGAAACAAAGTGGTAGAAGCCTATCAAGAGATCATGCGCACGCAAATCTAAATGTTTCTAGCAAAGTTTCGGATGGGGTGACAATGTGAACGAGAGAATTACCCAATATCGGGAGAGAATGACCCAGTATTGGAACCAATTCAGTAACAAACAAAAAATAATGTTAATCGCTACCGTAGCATTTGTTCTAATTGCTCTAGTCGTACTAACGATGCAGTTCTCTAAGACGAAGTATGAAGTAGCGTTCCGGGATCTGAATTCCAGCGACGCCGCAGGCATCATCAGCCACCTGGAGACCCAGGGGATTTCCTACAAGCTGAGCGAGGACGGCAGAAGCATTCTGGTTCCGAGCACAAGCGCAGCTAAAGTCCAGATCGATGTAGGATCACAGGGACTGGTGCAGAATGGCACGATCGGATTCGAAACCTTCGAGAAGAATGCGTCAGCCATCGGGATGACGGATAACGAATTCGAAGTGAAATATGTAAATGCACTGAATGGCGAAGTCGAACGGCTGCTGGAGAAGATGCAGGGCGTTCAGGACGCAACGGTATTGTTGAACCTGCCAAAAGAAAGTGTGTTCGCGAAAAACGGAAACGAGGATCAGGCCAGCGCTTCCGTGGTTGTACAGTTTAAACCGGGCTATCGTCCTAATCAGGAAGTCATAGACGGGTACTACAACCTCGTGAAAACGGCCATTCCCAATTTGCCGATCGAGAACATTACGATCACCAATGACGAAGTCGAGCTGCTCGCAACAGCTAAAGGCGGTCAAGGCGGATTGATCGGCAAGGTGGAAGAAAATTTCGCGCTCCAGAAAAAATTCGAAAACGACGTAAGACAAAATGTCCAGCAATTCCTCTCGCAGTACATGGGTTCGAATAAAGTCAATGTTCTTGTAGCTTCCAAACTGAACTTTGATCAGGTGCAAAGCAAGGAAAACATCGTAACCCCTGTGGATGAAGAAGAAATGAAGGGGATTGAGCTCAGCGTTCAGGAGATCCAGAAGAACTATTCGGGAACCGGCAGTCCTACAGGCGGCGTGGCCGGCGTAGGCGAAGAGGCCGTTCCGGGATATCCAAGCGATTCTGGAAGCGGAGAAACGAATTCGGAAGAGCTCTCCAAAACCGTTAACTATGAGGTTAACCGGATTACGAAGGATATCATTGCAAGTCCATATACTGTTAAAGATTTAACCATTAATGTCTCGGTTGAACCACCTGCCGGGCAACAAACTTTGGATGATGCCACAAGAACGGCTATTCAGAACATCCTGGTCAATATTGTAAGAGCATCGCTTTCGGATTCAGACTCTACTTATACAGACGCTGATTTGTCCAAAAAAGTTTCGGTTATTTCGCAGGTATTTAATGTAAATGCGGATGAAAATCCGAAATCCGTATTTTCACAGCCTGTATTATGGGGAATCGGTATCGCTGCGTTGGCATTGATTGCGGGAGGAACCTATTTCTTCATCCGCAGACGCAGACAGCAGCAGGAGGAGCTTGAAGAGGATATCCAGCTTCCGCCTGTTACGGAATTCCCGTCGATTAATCTCGAAAGTATAACCAATGAAAGCCAGGTTCGTAAGCAGCTCGAAACCTTGGCGAAGAAGAAGCCAGATGAATTCGTGAATTTACTTCGCACATGGCTAGCTGAGGAATAGAGGTGGAAGCATTGGCTAAGGGAAATAACCAAATGTTAAGCGGACGTCAAAAAGCGGCTATACTGCTCATTACACTTGGCCCGGAAGTGTCTGCTCAAATATTTAAGCATCTTCGAGATGAAGAAATTGAACAATTAACGCTCGAGATTGCGAACGTTCGCAAAGTCGACAGCGTCGAGAAAGATAGCATTATTCAGGAGTTCCATCAAATTTGCCTGGCCCAGGAATACATCTCGCAGGGCGGTATCAATTACGCGAAGGAAATTTTGGAGAAGGCGCTTGGACAGCAAAAAGCGATGGAAGTGATCAACAGGCTGACGGCAACGCTTCAAGTAAGGCCGTTTGACTTCGCCCGTAAAGCGGACCCGAGCCAAATCCTGAACTTTATCCAGAATGAGAATGCGCAAACCATCGCCCTCGTCTTGTCTTATCTTCAATACGAGCAGGCATCCGCGATCCTCTCTTCGCTCCCGCAGGAGAAGCAGGCGGAAGTTGCGCGCAGGGTTGCAGTCATGGACAGCACTTCGCCGGAAGTCATCGCTCAGGTGGAGCGCGTGCTGGAACAGAAGCTGTCGGCTACGGTGACGCAGGATTACACCAGTGCGGGCGGCATCGAGTCGATCGTTCAAATACTGAACGGCGTGGACCGCGGAACGGAACGGACGATCCTCGACTCCCTGGAGATCCAGGATCCCGAGCTTGCTGAAGAAATCAAGAAGCGGATGTTTGTATTCGAAGACATCGTCAACGTGGACAACCGTTCGATACAGCGCATCATCCGCGATGTCGAGAATGCGGACCTGCAGCTTGCGCTCAAGGTGGCAAGCGAAGAGGTGCGGGACGTTATTTTCCGCAATATGTCCAAGCGGATGGCCGAAACCTTCCGCGAAGAAATGGAATATATGGGACCGGTGCGGCTGCGTGACGTGGAGGAAGCCCAGACTCGGATCGTAAGCACGATCCGGAGACTCGAAGAAGCGGGCGAGGTTATTATTGCCCGCGGCGGAGGAGATGACATCATTGTCTAACTTGATCAAATCGTCCCACTATAAACCGATGGATGTGTTGAAAGAGTTGGATCTTGCTCGTCGTTACGCTTCGCCAACCGAGGAAACGGTGGAGGAGCCTGCACCGCCGACGGCCGAGCCGGCCGCTGTACAAACGCTTGCTGAAGCCGAACGTTTGAAGCATGAAATGCTGGAAGACGCTCAGGAGTTTGCCGAAAGGCAAATCCGGGAGGCCTCGGAAGAGGCGCAGCGTCTGTTGACCGAAGCGCAGGAGCAGATTGAGGCTTGGTGGACCGAAAGAAGGCTTCAGGATGAGGACTTGTCCGAAACGCTGAAAATGGAAGGTTTTAATCAAGGATATGCGGAGGGCTCTGCCAAGGCGGAGCTTGAGATGAAGGAACTGATGGAGCAGGCGACGGTGCAAGCGAGCGAGCTGCTTCAGCTCGCGCACCAAGCCAAGGAAGATCTGATCCAGGAAGCGGAGCCGTTTTTGGTGGAACTCAGCTGCAGCATTGCGGAGAAAGTGCTGGATCGTCAGCTTACGATTGAACCGGAATTCACGCTGGAGCTGATTCGAAAGAACCTGGCGCGCAAGCGGGAAAAAGGAATCATTTCCCTCTGCGTAGCTCCCGATCAGTTCGAATTCGTATACGCCGCGCGGGAAGAGCTCGGATTATCGATCGACTCCCAGGCGGAGCTTCAAATTTTGCCGGACTCCACGGTTAAGGATCGCGGCTGCGTCATCCGGTCTTCCTTCGGAAGCGTGGACGCACGCATCGATACACAGCTGGCCGAGATCAAAAAAGAACTCGTACGGATCGCCCTTGATGTCGAGGAACGGAGAAATCAAGATGAAGAAGCTGAATAGCGCCCGGTACATGGACCATCTGAAACATCTGGATCCCGTCCGCATCAACGGCAAGGTTACGCAGGTCATCGGATTGATGGTGGAGTCCGAAGGGCCGGATGCCAGTATCGGCGACGTATGCTACATCTATCCCACGAAGCAATCCAAGCCGCTCAAGGCGGAGGTCGTGGGTTTCAGAGATAATAAAGTGCTGCTGATGCCTCTCGGCGAGCTGCACTCCATTGGCCCGGGCTGCGATGTAGTGGGCACAGGCAAACCGTTGAGCGTTCAGGTCGGTTCGGAGCTGCTTGGCAAAGTACTGGACGGATTGGGACAACCGCTCGACGGATCCATTATTCCGGCACGCATGCCGCATTATTCCACCCATAACGTTCCGCAGAACCCGCTTAATCGGCCCAGGGTTCAGGAGCCGATCAGCATCGGCGTCCGGGCGATTGACGGATTGCTCTCCATCGGCAAAGGCCAACGTGTCGGCATATTCGCCGGCTCTGGCGTCGGGAAGAGTACCCTGATGGGGATGATCGCACGTAACACCTCAGCCGATGTCAATGTCATTGCCTTGATCGGTGAACGTGGACGAGAGGTGCTTGATTTCATCGAGCGGGACCTGGGTCCCGAAGGGTTGAAACGGTCCGTTGTGATCGTGGCCACCTCGGATCAACCGGCGCTCATCCGCATTAAGGGAGCCTTGATCGCCACCACGATCGCCGAATATTTCAGGGATCGCGGCCTGAACGTGATGCTGATGATGGATTCGGTTACCCGTTATGCGATGGCACAGCGCGAAGTCGGGCTTGCCGTAGGGGAACCGCCGGCGATGCGCGGTTACACTCCGTCGGTATTTGCCAGTCTGCCGAAGCTTCTGGAACGCGCAGGTACGGGACCAACGGGTTCGATCACCGCTTTTTACACGGTGCTGGTAGACGGCGACGACATGAACGAACCGATCGCGGATGCGGTCAGGGGGATACTGGATGGTCACATCGTCCTGAACCGGAATATCGCGAACAAAGGCCATTTTCCGGCGATCGACGTGCTGGCCAGCATCAGCCGGGTCATGAAAGACATCTCGCCCGAGGAACAAATTGATGCCTCCGAGAACGTAAAGCGTTTGATGGCGATCTACAAGGATTCGGAGGATTTGATCAATATCGGAGCTTACCAACAGGGCTCGAATGCCGACATCGATGAATCGATCGAATACATCGGCCGAATTTGGGATTTTACGAAACAAAAAGTGAATGAGAAGACCACATTGGATGAGGTTCAGGAACGTTTGATTTCCGAGTTTTCAAGGAGATGACTTTGAAGAATGAAATTTCATTATGCATTCCAGAAAATCGTAGACCTGAAAAGCAACGAGAAAACGCAAGCGGAATGGATGCTGTCAAGCGCCATCGGGAAGCTGCAGGCGGAAGAGAAAAGTCTGAATGAGTTGTATGAGATGCGGGATCAAATGTACCGTGCTCAGCAGGAAGCGGCATCGCGCTGCGTGCCTGTCTCTGAAATCCGAAACATTCAGGTCTATGCAGAGCACCTGGAAGAATGCATTGAACGGAAACGGGATGACATACGGATCGCCCATGTCAATGTAACGAAGAAACAAAAGGTATTGTCCGACAAAATGCTTGACGAAAAAGTGTGGCTGAAGGCAAGAGACAAATCCCAAGAAAAGTTCCGGCATGAAAGTCTCCTTCGGGAACAAAACGAGCTGGACGAAATGGCGACGGTACGTTTTGCGATCAGAGCCCGTTAAGGTTTGCAAACACCGGTGGGTATGACCGCGAGGGAGGAATGAGTGTGGCACGAAAAGACATGCCGCTTGATAAGGAAGAATCAGGCGGTGGATTTGAACGGATATTGTTGATTTTGGTACCTGCTATATTCACGATCGTTCTGCTCGGAGCGCTCGCCGTATTTTTCAGAGCCGATGTCCGGGATGGGCTGCTCGAAGTAGCCAATAAAATTCCGGTCGTTAAGAACTGGGTCCCTGACCCGGTGTTGACCCCGGAAGAGCAGAAGCTCAAAGAGGCGAAGCAGCAGGAAGAAAGCGCAGAAGCGACGATTGTGGAACTTAAGAAGCAGCTTGCCGAGAAAGAAGAAACGTTAAACGAAGTAACGGAGCAAAAAGCAACGCAGGAAAACAAGGTGAAAGAGCTGGAAACCCAAATAGAATCGATGCAAAGCACATCCACGGACGGCGAGGCGGAAGAGGAAGACGCGTACACCAAGCAGATTCGTGAGCTGTCCAAGCTTTATGCGGACATGAGTCCCAGCAAAGCCGCACCGATCATGCAGAACCTGACGCTGGAAGAAATGGTGCTAATGCTGAGCCAAATGAAGAGCAGCAACCGGGTTGCCATCCTTCAGAAGATGGATCCGAAAACGGCGGCGGATGCAACCATGATGCTGAAAGACGCGGAGACCTCTGAAGATCTGGCCATTGCCGCTTTGCAATCCAGGCTGAAGAAGAACGACGCGGAGGCTGCGCAGAAGAAAACCTCCGAGAACCTGGATAAAAGCCAGCTGAATCAGACTTTTGCCGGAATGACGCCTGCCAACGCCGCGGACCTGCTGATGCAAACGTACAAGATCAGCCCCGCGAAAACGATGACCATTCTAAATACGGTGGACGATGCTACGCGCTCGCGAATTTTAAATGCGATGTCCTCGAAAGACGCGGAGCTGGCAGCTAAAATATTGAATCGCCTGATGGGCTCTAAATAAGCTCTGAAATGAATCTCCATCCTCAGGAAAGGAGGTGAAATAGACGATGACAATAACGGTACAAAGCAGTATGTCTTCTTCCGTCAGCAGTACCGCGGGAAGCGGAAAGACCAGCGCAGCCGGTCAAGCGACAGCGGGTGTTTCCTTTGATGCGACGCTGGCTTACCAGATGAACGGCAGCGGCAGCGGCGCTGCAACAACCTCAACAGAAGTCGCGGCCAAGCTGGAATCCCTGCTTGCGCAGTATTCGGCGGAAACCGACGAATCGCTTGAAGGCTTGATGGAGCTGCTTCAAGGATTGCTGCAGGAGCTAGATACCATGGACCAGGCCTTAGAGGAGGATCCATCGTTATTGCAAGAGCTGCAAAACTGGCTGACGCAAGCGAACCTTCTGTTAAGCGGAACAGCTCCTCACGCCCAAGGAAACGCGAACGGCAATGACATGTCCCCATTGGCTTCCCATCCGGATACGATCCGGTTTGCGGTACAGGACACGATCAGCCAGCTGGCTTCGATGCTGTCCAAATCGGGTCAGGTGGACCTCCAGACGGAGGCAGCCGTCAAACAGCTTGTCCAATCCTTCCAAAGTTTGCTTGGTCAAGGAACGGGGACTGGAGAAAATAAAGCAAGCGGCAGTTTTGCCAACATCCTAAGCCAAAAGCAGCCGGATGCGGTACAACCTAACATTGCAGCGAATACTGCAGGACAGTCGGCTTCATCTGAGACAACGGGGCAAGCGAACGCTAAATGGTCTACTCTGGCCACAAGTACCCCGGTTGACGGCACAGCAGCTGAATTCGCTTTAAATGAAGGGGATTCCCTATTGGAGCAAGGAACGGTTACGGCCGGTCAGCTGGCCCTGCGTTCCGGAACCCAAGTAGCGGTAAAACCTGCAGCTCCGCCGGTGCCTGTCGAGAATTTCTCTAACGAAATGACTTCCTTCATTATTAATAAGCTCGAAATCGTGAAGCAAACCGGTTTTACCGAAGCGAGAATCTCCTTGAATCCGGAGCATCTGGGCCAAGTAGACATCAAGCTAACGATGCAGAACGGCCAGTTGATCGCACAGTTCATGACGCGGTCGACGGATGCTAAAGAGCTGATTGACCAGCAAATGGCACAGCTTCGAAGCGCATTGCTGGCCCAAGGACTTCAAGTCGAGAAAATTGAGGTTACGCAGAGCAGCCAGCCATCCAATGCCAATCTTTATCAGGATGGACGTCAGCCTGGATCAGGACAGCAGCAGCCGCAGCACCGTTCGAAGGAGAAGGATAGGCCTTCCGACGATGCCGTTCTTGCCGCGAATTTGACGGAAGAATTGAACGATTGGATTGCCGAGCATCAAGCCGACGATGAGAACTTGCAAGCAGGAACATTTACCGCGAAAGCCTAACAGTGAGGAGGTGAGCTTGGATGGCAACAGATCCGGTATCTACGAAAAATATGTGGCCCAATTATGCCAAAGGGAACATCAGCACTAAAAACGGAAACGGCCAAGAGCTTGGGAAGGACCAGTTCTTAAGCATTCTGATTACGCAATTGCGGCATCAGGATCCGCTTCAGCCGATGCAGGACCGGGAATTTATTGCCCAAATGGCCCAGTTTACTTCCCTGGAGCAGTTGATGAATATCAATACGCAATTGACGGCAATGAGCCAGTCTTTGGGTGCTGCTTCAAGTTTGATCGGTAAACAGATCAGCTGGATGTTCAAGCCGGAGGATGGCTCGGATTCCGTCATGAAAAGCGGTCTTGTTGATTCCATCATCGTCCGCGACGGCGTCCATTACGCAAAAGTCGGTGAAAATGAAGTATCGCTTGACCAGATCGTGAAAATCGAGAACGCTATGGCCGAGAAGGATCCAGGAGCAACGGATCCCGTTTCTTCCGAACCTGAAGCAAGCAATCCGGATCCGGGAGAGCCTGAAACCGGAGACCGGGGACAAGGTGAAGAGCCTGGGGGAACCTCGCCATGAGTGACCGTATGATGATCGGGAATTTATTTCCCGGGAAAATACATCCCGCAGCGCTTCACAATGAGCGAAAAACAGCGCAAGCTCAACATCATCCTCCACCCGGAACGTTCCAGGAGCTCTTAAATGAGAATCTCCTTAAAATTAGCAATCATGCGGCGAAGAGACTACAGCAGCGCGGCATTGAGTTGAAGGGTGATCAGCTGGAACAGATCCAGAGTGCGGTGGACAGAGCCGCAGCAAAGGGGAGCAAGGAATCGCTCATTCTGATGAAAGACATGGCCCTTATCGTGAATATTCCGAATCGGACCGTAGTCACGGCGATGGATGGCAAGGCGATGAAAGACAATGTGTTCACGCAAATCGATAGTGCAGTTATTATCTCATAAATCTGGCTGGCCCGTGAGGAAGCCAGGCGGCCGCTGATCGACAGAAGCGGTCCATAACAGAAGGAGGAAAATCGATGTTAAGATCCATGTATTCCGGCATTTCCGGAATGAGAGGTTTCCAAACCAAACTTGACGTCATTGGTAATAACATTGCCAACGTAAATACGGTTGGGTTTAAAGCGGGACGAGTTATGTTTAAAGATATCCTCAGCCAAACGATGTCCGGCGTTACGCCGGGAACCGACGATCCATCCGGTGGCGTAAATGCGAAGCAGATCGGTCTCGGCGTATCCATCGGCTCGATTGATACTTTGCATACGCCAGGCAGCGCAATGATGACCAATAATCCGAGGGACCTGAGAATTGACGGAGACGGATTCTTCATGGTGAAGCTCAGCGAGGATCAAGAAGTGCCTTTCTTGACTCGTGCCGGCGACTTTCATATCGACGTAGCGCGTAACTTGGTCACATCGGACGGTATGCTCGTTCTCGATTCGGCGGGTGATCCGATCCAGCTAGACGAAGAGGTTACGTCTTTCACAATCGCGCAGAATGGCGCCATCATTCAGAAGATGAGTGACGGAACGACGGAAGAAGGAGCCATTATCGGCGTTGCGAAAATTCCGAATCCGGAAGGCCTGGAAAAAATCGGAGGCAATATGTATCGCGTGACCCTGAATGCAGTTCCGGATGGTGATCTGGCTGCCGTCATGTTTGAAGGGAACAACGCGGAAGAAGGAACCGGTGCGATTATTGCCGGTCAACTTGAAATGTCCAACGTTGACTTGACAGGCGAATTTTCTGAAATGATCGTCGCTCAGCGCGGCTTCCAAGCTAACTCCCGGATTATCACGACTTCGGATGAAGTGCTTCAAGAAGTTGTCAATCTGAAACGATAAGGATGGATAGGGAGGGGCCCTCCCCTCCCTAATTAAACAAGGAGGCTATCCATGATATCGGTAACGAGGTTAAATGGTTCGCAGTTGTGGCTTAACGCGCTGTTGATAGAAATGGTTGAGGAGACTCCTGACACCTACATTACTTTGATTAATGGAAAACGGATGATTGTGCTTGAAAGTGCAAATGAAATCATCGCTTCCGTTAAGGCGTATCACCACGAGGTAGGCATTCATCAAGCCACCATTAAAGTGCAGCAATTGGAGGAACCTTCATGAAAAAGATGCTCCCCTGGTTAATTACGATCCTGTTATCGATTACGCTGATTGTCCTGGCCATCTTCCTGTTGTCGGACAAGCTGCTTGGCGATAACGGGAAAAGTCAGGCTTCGGCCAATGCCGCGGCTTTATCCAAGTTGTCGGCCGACGAGATCGTAAAGATGACATCGGAAATAACCGGTATCAAGACGAATCTGGCAGATCCTGAATTTGTTGCCCAGATGGCCTTTGCTTTTCAGCTTAACGATAAAAAAGCAAAGGAAGAATTCGATAAAATCAAGGAAATCAAGATCAAACCGATTATTATCAAAACGCTGGCCGACACGAAACCCGAATTACTGAATGACTCCAAAGGGCGCGAACAGTTTATTGCCAAGCTGCAAAACCTGATCAATAAGTCGTTAACGTCCGGTCACTTGATTCAAATCGAAATGACAGAAGTAATGATCGTAGGTATCTAGACTGTTCGTCGGACGACCTGTAAGGGGGTGAGTAGATGGTTGATGTTTTATCGCAGAATGAGATCGATGCCTTATTGGCCGCTCTCTCTTCAGGGGAAATGGATGCTGAAGAACTGAAAAAAGAGGAAACGCAAAAGAAAATCCGTTCTTACGATTTTAAGAGGGCCCTCCGTTTTTCGAAGGATCATATCCGAAGCTTGACTCGGATCCACGAGAACTTTGCACGCTATTTGACGACCTACTTCTCGGCGCAGTTACGTACTTTTGTGCAAATCAACGTAGTGCAGGTTGAACAGCTTCCGTATGATGAATTTATTCGCTCCATACCAAAAATGACAGTTCTTAATATATTTGAAGCCGAACCGCTCGTAGGTCGGATGGTGCTCGAGGTCCATCCCAACATTGCCTACGCGATGCTGGACCGATTGCTTGGAGGTACGGGCATTGCTCCGTCTTCCATCAGCTCGATGACCGAAATCGAAACGATTATCATGGAGCGCATATTCAGCCGGGCGTTCGATAGCCTCCAAGAGGCATGGAAAACGGTGCTGGATATATCCCCGCGCCTCGAAGCCTTGGAAACGAATCCGCAATTTATGCAGATCGTGTCTCCGAACGAAACCATTGCGCTAATATCCCTTAGCACAAAAATCGGCGATACCACGGGCATGATTAACCTGTGCATACCGCATGTGGTGCTAGAGCCGATCATGTCCAAGCTGTCCGCGCATCAATGGTTCATCTCGGAGAAAAAAGCGAGCGTTCCGGAGGAAGTGGATGCTCTTAAACAGCGCGTAAGCAAAGCCAAACTTCCGATCGTTGCCGAGCTGGGCGTTTCGCAGCTTACCGTGTCCGAGTTCTTAGGACTGAGCGTCGGCGACGTTATTTCGTTAAACAAGCCGATGCATGACGGACTATCCATCAAGGTCGGCGACAAATTAAAGTTTATTGGCAGTCCCGGAACGATAAAAGACCGGGTTGCTGTACAAATCGATGAAATTGTCATCGAAGGAGCTGAAGAATTTGACGAGTAAAGATTATTTATCCCAGGAAGAAATCGACGCTTTGTTAAAACAGTCGGAAATGGCATCACCAGCATCAATTCCTTCGGCGGCGACTGTCGATGACGTATTAACACCCCTGGAGCAGGACGCGCTAGGTGAGATCGGTAACATAACCTTCGGCAGCGCTGCAACCGCCCTGTCCACCTTGCTGGGCAAAAAAGTGGATATCACGACCCCCAGAGTTTCGATCATTAAGCGAAGCGAGTTCGAGGAAGAATTTCCGAAGCCGCATGTTGCGGTACATGTTAAGTACGTGGACGGATTTGAAGGAATTAACTCGCTGGTCATTAAAACACGCGACGCGCAGGTCATTGCCGATCTCATGTTAGGCGGGGAAGGCAACCCCATGGAAGAGGAACTCAATGAGATTCATATCAGTGCCGTTCAGGAAGCGATGAACCAGATGATGGGGTCTTCCGCAACGAGCATGTCGACGATTTTCAACCGGTTTGTCAATATATCGCCGCCAGGCATTGACATTCTCAACATGGCGAACGGCGAAGGGGTCAACAACCTGCCGCCGGATGAAACGCTGATTAAGATTTCTTTCCGATTAATTATCGGTGAACTTATTGATTCAACCATTATGCAGTTGCTGCCCGTCCATTTCTCCAAGGATATGGTTCACATGCTCATCAACGGGACAGAAGAACCGCAGCCTGCGAAGCAGGAAGCTGCTCCGGCGGTGGAAGCACCGGCCAGTGCCCAGGAGTCGGTACAAGCACCGGTTAATCCGGCGCAAACCCAAGACATGGGTCAAGGCTACGATTATGGACAAGGCTACGGTCAGCCTATGCCAGGACATGGCGGGCCCATCCCGCAGCAATCCATGCCATACGGTCAGCCGCAGATGCCTTACCAAACACAGCCGCAACAGTATGGCGGCATGCCGAATCGCAATGTGAATGTACAGCCCGTGCAGTTCGCTAATCTGCAATCTGCACCTTACACCCAGGTGGATGAAAACAATCTGAACTTACTGATGGACATTCCCCTTAAAGTCACCGTAGAATTAGGGAGGACCCAAAAGCAAATTAAGGATATCCTGGAAATGTCGCAAGGTTCGATTATCGAGCTGGACAAGCTGGCCGGTGAGCCTGTTGACATCCTCGTCAATCATAAACTGATTGCCAAAGGCGAGGTCGTTGTCATCGATGAGAACTTTGGTGTGCGTGTGACGGATATCGTAAGCCAATGGGACCGGATTCAAAAATTACAATAGCACAAACATTTTAGGGAGGATTTTTATCAATGGCTAACCGAATTCTGATCGTGGACGATGCTGCATTTATGAGAATGATGATCCGTGACATATTGGTCAAGAACGGATTCGAGGTTGTGGGGGAAGCACAGGACGGTGCACAAGCAATCGAGAAATTTAAGGAACTTCGTCCAGATCTGATTACGATGGATATTACGATGCCGGAAATGGATGGTATCGCAGCGCTTAAAGAGATTAAAAAAGTAGATGCCAATGCCAAAGTAATTATGTGCTCTGCCATGGGTCAGCAAGCGATGGTTATTGACGCAATCCAAGCCGGAGCGAAAGACTTCATCGTTAAACCGTTCCAATCGGACAGAGTTATTGAAGCCATCAACAAGACGCTTGGCGTATAAGGATTCTTCTTATGATGATGGCAGCTTCTGACAGATTGGGCTCAAGTAGTACTACCGGGTATTATTTACAGTTGTTTTATGTCTTTATCGTACTTGCCATCATCATTGCGTTGATCGTGTTCCTGATTCGCTTTCTAGGCAGAAAGAATCAGAGCTGGATGCAGGGCCGCTCCATTCGTACTTTGGGTGCGGTTGGTATGGGCCCTAACAAATCCCTTCAGCTCGTCGAAATTGGGGGCAGCATCTATGTGATCGGAGTTGGCGAAGACGTCCGGTTGGTGGACAAAATTTCTGATCCGGCTGAAGTTGCGCTTATCCAAGCTGCATTTGAACAGGATTCTGGAATACATAATGGGGCACTGCCGCCTTTTATAACGAAACTGGCGGCAAAACTCCGTAAAGACAAACCACCGGAAGAAATGGAGTTGGACGATACATCTTCTTTCCATGAAGTGTTCGAATCCAAGCTGCGCAGCGTACCGAACCGGAAAGAAAAGGTCGAAGAATTGCTGCGGGAGGATCATAAGGATTCATGAATAAAAAGATCTCGTACGCTATCACGATTTTCATCATGTTTGGATTATTGTTTTCCCATACGGCATTCGCGGATCCGATTCCGAACATTGATATTCAAATCGGCAATGAGGGAGATGCACCGGGGACAAGCTCTTTGTCCTTGATACTCCTGATCACCATTCTTAGTATTGCACCGGCGATTCTGGTGCTGATGACAAGTTTTACAAGGATTGTTATCGTGCTCGGCTTTGTCCGTACTTCGCTCGGAACACAGCAAACACCGCCAAACCAAGTGTTGATCGGCCTGGCGCTGTTCCTTACCTTGTTCGTTATGGCTCCCACGTTGTCCTCGATGAACGAGGTCGCGCTGCAGCCCTACCTCAAAGGGGAGATCACTCAAGCGGAAGCGCTGGATAAGGCTCAAGACCCGATGAAGAAGTTCATGTTCGCGCACACAAGGGAAAAGGACCTGCTGCTGTTCATGAATTACACAGGCGCGGAGAAACCCGAATCCTACGAGGACATTCCATTAACGGTTTTAGTTCCGGCATTTGCCATTAGCGAGCTGAAGACGGGTTTCCAAATGGGTTTTATGATCTTCATCCCGTTTCTGGTCATCGATATCGTGGTTGCCAGCGTGCTGATGGCAATGGGGATGATGATGCTGCCGCCGGTCATGATCTCGCTGCCATTCAAGATTCTGCTCTTTGTTTTGGTGGACGGCTGGTATCTGGTAGTGAAATCCATGCTGATGAGCTTTAACCCGTAGCAATAAGCGGCAAGCAATTCGAATACAGGGGGACTAAGCCGTGAGCGCTGAATTTATTATCGGTCTGGCAGGACAAGCGGTCTATATTGTGCTCCAGGTGAGCGCGCCGATGCTGGTTCTCGCACTGGTTGTGGGACTAATCATCAGTATTTTTCAAGCGACAACACAAATCCAGGAACAGACGCTGGCTTTCGTACCCAAAATCATTATCGTTCTTGTAGCGTTACTGCTGTTTGGTCCTTGGATATTAACGACGTTAGTGGATTTTACGCACGGTATTTTGGACAATCTCTACAAATATATCGGATAGGCTGAGTGTCCATGGAATGGTTGCAGCAAAGTTTACCAGTTTTCATGCTTATTTTTTGTCGAATAACATCTTTTTTTGTAATATCGCCAGTGTTTGCTTCGCGCGGTATACCTTCTTCTTACAAAATAGCCCTGTCGGCCATTATCGCCCTGATCGTCTATCTATCGTTCGGGCTCGGGGAAGTGGTTCCGCAAGATCTGTCTTACGCCATCTTAATCGTCCAGGAAGTGCTGGTGGGACTGCTTCTAGGTTTCACTGCTTATCTCATCATGGCTGTCGTCCAAACCGCCGGGGCATTAATTGATATTCAGATCGGTTTCAGCATGGCGAATGTCATCGACCCGTTTACGGGGACGTCCACCCCATTAATCGGGAACTTCAAGTATTATCTCGCTCTGCTGGTGTTCCTGAGCATGAATGGTCACCATTATTTGTTTGATGCGATTATGTACAGTTATGATTGGATCCCGATCACGGGTGACGTGTTTGGGAAGATCCATGAGGGCAACGTAACGGACTTTCTCGTTCGGACATTCTCGCACTCGTTTGTATTGGCGATTCAAATGGCGGCTCCGCTGGTGGCAGCCCTGTTCCTGACCGATGTCGGGCTTGGCTTTCTGGCAAGGACGGCTCCGCAGTTCAACGTGTTTGTCATCGGGATTATTATCAAAATCATCGTTGGGCTCGTGCTGCTGATGCTGCTCATGCCGATGCTGGTGTCCCTGTTTGATCATCTGTTTGCCAAAATGTTTGAAGCGCTCCGTGAGCTGCTCGGCGTTCTTGGCGACGAGCCGACTTAAGGAGGATGGAGGTGAAGCGGATGTCATACCGGTATCCGGTCGACTTACAGCTGTTCGCTGGCGAAAAGACGGAGAAAGCCACACCGAAGAAGCGCCAGGATACGCGTAAGAAGGGCCAAGTTGCCAAGAGCATGGAGGTATCGGGTGCATCGGTTTTGCTGGCGGCTTTCTTCTGCCTGTTAATCTTTGGCGGTTATATGAGGGACCGCACCGTTCGACTATTCACCGATATATACATTAATCGGCTCTCCATGAATGTAACGAAAGATAATGTGATGGAGCTGTTCGGGGAATATGGCGTTCAAATCTTGCTTCTGCTCGCGCCTTTGTTCATTTCGATTTTCGTTATAGCGCTGGTCGCTAATTATTTGCAGGTCGGGTTTATGTTAACCGGCGAGACGCTGAAAATGAAGTTCAGCAAAATCGACCCCATCAAGGGGTTCAAGAATATATTCTCGATGCGTTCGTTGGTCGAGTTTTTGAAATCGGTCATCAAGTTGACCATTATCGGTTACCTCGTGTACAGCACCTTGTGGGCTGCCAGGGAGGATTTATCCTCCTTATCGACGATGGGACCCGATACCATCTTTCATTTCGTGGCCGATATCACCATGTCGCTCGGTTTTAAGATTGCCATCGGGCTGATTATTCTGGCCGTTCTGGATTACATGTATCAGAAATACGATTACGAGAAAAACATTCGGATGTCCAAGCAGGACATCAAAGACGAGTACAAAAAAATGGAAGGCGATCCGCTGATCAAAGGAAAGATCAGGGAGCGCCAGCGTCGGATGGCACTTCAGCGGATGATGCAGGAAGTTCCGAATGCCGACGTCATCATCACGAACCCGACCCACTTTGCAGTGGCGATCAAATATGACGGGTCCACGATGGAAGCTCCGCAAATCATTGCAAAAGGCCAAGATTTCATGGCCTTGCGGATTAAGGAAATCGCGAAGGAACACGGAATTATAACGATGGAAAACAAGCCGCTGGCACGCGCTTTGTACCAACGGTCGGAAATCGGGGATTCGATTCCGGGAGACCTGTTCCAGGCCGTAGCGGAAGTGCTGGCCTATGTATATAAACTAAAAGGTAAAGCGAAATAACTAGGGACCGGAGGCGTCTGTGCAGTGAAAATAAAAGATCTATCTGTCCTTGCGGGTGTCATTGGCATCGTACTCATGATGATTCTTCCGATCCCGATATGGCTGCTCGATGTACTTCTGATTATCAATATCTCGCTGGCGCTCATCATTTTGCTGGTGGCCATGAATACGAAGGAAGCGCTCGATTTCTCCATTTTTCCTTCCTTATTGCTCATCACGACACTCTTTCGGGTAGCGCTTAACATATCGACAACGAAGCTGATCCTTTCGGAAGCTAACGCGGGCGAAGTTGTTGCCACGTTCGGCAAATGGATTGCCAACGGCGAAATTGCGGTTGGCTTCATCGTCTTCTTGATCCTCGTCGTCGTACAGTTCATCGTCATTACCAAAGGCTCGGAACGGGTAGCCGAGGTTGCGGCAAGATTTACCCTCGACGCGATGCCGGGTAAGCAGATGAGCATCGATGCGGATCTGAACGCGGGTCTGATCAATGAGCAGCAAGCCAGGGAGCGCCGCAGCAAGATCGAGCGGGAAGCCGACTTTTACGGCGCCATGGATGGTGCGAGTAAATTCGTCAAGGGTGATGCCATCGCCACGATCGTCATCATGCTGATCAACCTGATCGGCGGATTTATTATCGGGATCTCGATTCACGGCATGTCGTTCGGAGATGCGATGAGCACCTACTCGATCCTGACGATCGGAGACGGATTGGTCAGCCAGATTCCGGCGCTCTTGATTTCCACGGCAGCGGGCTTGATTGTTACGCGTGCTTCATCCGAAGGAAATCTGGCGGAGGATCTGACCGGTCAGCTCTTCTCATATCCTCATCTGCTGTACATTGTTGCAGGAACCGTTCTGCTGCTGGGGATCTTCACACCGATTCATCTGATCACGACCGCACCGATTGCACTCGTACTATTTATCGCGGCACGGACGATGCAGAACAATTTGGATCGCAAGCAGGTGGAAGTGGAGCAGCTGGAAGAGGAACAGCAGATCGAAGAGGTGCGAAGCCCGGAAAGCGTGATCAACCTCTTGCAGGTCGATCCTATCGAATTCGAATTCGGATATGGGTTGATACCGCTGGCAGACGCTCAGCAGGGCGGGGACTTATTGGACCGTATCATTATGATTCGGAGACAATGCGCGCTTGAACTGGGACTCGTCGTGCCGGTCATCCGGATTCGCGACAATATTCAACTAAAACCGAACGAATATGTCATAAAAATAAAAGGGAATGCTGTCGGCGGCGGTGAATTATTATTAAATCACTATCTCGCCATGAGCCCGGGATACGAGGACGATTCCGTAACAGGGATCGAAACGATGGAACCGGCGTTCGGGCTTCCTGCGTTGTGGATTGACGAAGCCATGAAGGAACGGGCGGATCTGGCCGGTTATACCGTTGTGGATCCACCGTCCGTCGTTGCTACCCATCTGACGGAACTCATTAAGAGACATGCCCATGAGTTGATCGGACGCCAGGAAACCAAGGCATTGGTCGACAATATTCGAGAAAGCTATCCGGTCCTTGTGGACGAGCTCATTCCTTCCGTGCTGACCATCGGGGAAGTGCAAAAGGTATTGGCCAAGCTCCTCCGCGAGAAGATCTCCATCCGGGACATGGTTACGATTCTCGAGACCCTTGCCGACTACGGGCATTATTCGAAGGACCCTGATGTCCTTACCGAATATGTAAGGCAAGCCCTCTCACGGCAGATTACACAGCAATACGCTCAAGAAGGAGAGGCGATGCGGGTCATCACGGTCGGACCGCAGCTGGAGAAGAAGATCGCCGAGAGCGTTCAGCAGAGCGACCAAGGAAGCTATCTCGCGATGGATCCGGCATCCACGCAGAGCGTGTTTCAAAAGCTCAGTGAGCAGGTCAATCGGATTATTCAGATGGGACAGCAGCCCGTGCTGCTGACCTCGCCGGCCATAAGAATGTATCTGCGGCAGGTCATTGAACGAAGCATGCAGGATATCCCGGTGTTGTCCTATAGCGAGCTGGAGCCTAACGTCGAAATTCAAAGTGTCGGAGTGGTGAACTTATGAGAGTGAAAAGGTATATCGTCGACACGATGCCTGAGGCGATGCAGCATATTCGTACGGATTTGGGTGCGGATGCCGTCATACTGAGCACGAAGGAAACCAAAGTAGGCGGGTTCCTCGGGATGTTCACCCGCAAGAAAATAGAGGTGATCGCGGCGGTAGAGCAGGCGGAAAAGCCCAAGGGCTCTTCGCCGGTCAAGCCCAAAGTTACGCCTTCTGTTCCATCAGGGGCGGTACCCAAAGCCTACCAGCGAACGGCTGAAATTTCGAAGCAAGGCCCTAAAACCTCCCCGCTTCCAGTGAATAACGCGGATGCCGCAGCGGATGCGCGGCAAGAGGCCGACTATAGCCGCTTTGCCGAGTTACTTAGCCAGGTGGCAGCTTCCGAGGAGGTTGTGGACAGGCAAAAGGACGGGGTCAGCCAGACGCAGCAGCCTGCAGAGGTTGATCCGGCAGCGGAACGCAGCGATTCAACGGAAGCCGCTGCTTCTGTTGAAGCAAAGAAACCATCCCGCGGGGGACAGGAGGAGTCGTTAAGTTCACGACTGGGAATCAGCGAATCCGAACAGAGAGTCCTTGAAGAGCTTAAGGAAATGAAGGAATGGATCGCGCGATTATCCAGGCAGAATCTGGAGGCGCAGCATCTTCCCGAGCCGCTGCATGTTATCCGGGACCAATTGCTGAAGCAGGATCTATCGGCCAAGCTGGCGGAAGAGTGGCTCGCGGCCGCGGAAGATGCCTGGAAAGCCAGCCAAATGCAGATGAGCGAGACCGAGCTTCTGAACGTGATTTACAAGCAGGCCGAGGCGTTCCTTGAGGGGCGTATCGGCGACGGCGTTCAGCCCGGGACCCGGATCGTATATGTCGCTGGCCCAACGGGGGTCGGCAAAACCACCACGATTGCGAAGATCGCTGCAGAGCAGCTGTTCCGTAATCAACGCAAGGTAGGCTTCATTACGTCCGATACGTATCGGATATCCGCCGTTGAACAGCTTCGCACTTATGCTTCCATTCTCAATGTGCCGATGGAGGTCGTGCAGTCGCCCGGTGACATGCAGCGAGCCCTTCAGAAGCTCCAGGACTGCGATTTGGTATTAATGGATACGGCCGGCCGGAACTATCGGAATGAGCTGCTCGTTTCCGAGCTTCAAAGCCTGTTCTCCCATTCCGATCAAAGCGAAACTTATCTTGTTCTCAGCCTCACATCCAAGAGCAGCGATATGATCGAAATCGCGGATCATTTCAGCAAATACGAGCTGGATAAGGTTATTTTCACGAAGATGGATGAAACCGGAAGCTACGGCGCCCTGTTTAATCTGATCGATGCCCACAACCTTCGCTTGTCTTATATGACCAATGGTCAAAATGTACCCGATGACCTGTTGATGGCCGACCCTGAACGGTTATGCCATCTGCTGCTGGGAGAGAGTCGTACATGACGGATCAAGCTCACTCGCTTCGCCAGTTGGTTTCGGCCCAGCAGCCCGGGGAGAGCGCCAAGGCGACCTCCGCAAGAACCGCCAAGATCATAACGGTCAGCAGCGGCAAGGGCGGGGTTGGGAAATCCAATTTCACGTTGAATTTTGCATTGACTTTGCAATCGATGGGAAAAAGGGTTCTGGTCTTTGATGCCGATATCGGCATGGCAAACATTGACGTTCTGATGGGTGTAAGCTCTCGGTACAGTCTGTATCATCTCATTCGCCGGGAGAAGAGCATAGAAGAAGTGATTCAGTATGGGCCGGACAAGCTGCCTTACATTGCCGGAGGTTCGGGCTTGGCGGACATGATGTCCCTGTCCGAGGAAGAGATGGATTATTTCATTTCCCAGATCGAGCGCATTGCTTCCGGGATGGATTACATCATCTTCGATACAGGGGCCGGCTTATCCAAGGAAAACATGAAGTTTATTACGTCCGCTGATCAATGCCTTGTCGTTACGACGCCGGAGCCGACGTCCATCACGGATGCCTATGCGTTAATCAAGGTGGTCCATGGCACGGAAAGCAAGGTTCCGTTCAGCCTGATCGTCAACCGTGCAGGGGACGAGGAAGAGGCTCGTGAGGCGGCGGGCAAAATTATTTTGACGGCCCAGCGTTTTCTGGACATCGACATCAAGCTGCTCGGCTCGATTGCCGATGATACGCATGTAGTCCAGTCCGTCAAGCGGCAGGTTCCGTTTACGGCAGCTTATCCACGGTGCAACGCTTCCAGCGATATCAGACGGATCGCGCTTCGTTACATGGCCGTTCCTGCTGCCCCGGAGCCGGAAACTCCAAAGGGAATCAAAGGATTTATGCATCGCTGGCTTAAACGTACGAAATGATTCTTCGGTTGGATTAATGGAAATAGGAGTGGACATCTATGAAGCCTTTTCGTGTGCTCGTCGTGGACGATTCCGCATTTATGAGGAAAATCTTTTCCGATTTCATCGAGCGCGACAAGTCATTCCAGGTTGTCGGGACAGCCGAGAACGGGCTTGACGCTGTTGAGAAAGTAAAGGAACTGAATCCTGACGTCATTACGCTGGATGTAGAAATGCCGGAAATGAACGGGCTGGATGCTTTGAAACTCATTATGGATGCGGGATCCCGGCCGGTTATCATGTTATCCGGCCTTAATGAACAAGGCATGAGGGAGACCATTCTTGCCCTCGAGGCAGGAGCGTTTGATTTTATACGAAAGCCTTCCATATCGAATGCGCTTGATATTGAGCAGGTGCGTTCCGAATTGATGAAGCAGCTGAATGCGGCGATGCAGGCTAAACAGCGGAGGGCCTTGTGGGAAGAAGAAGAGCAGAAACGGCGGAGTGCGGACATCACGCTTCCTCTTTCGCCAAAGCCTTCTGAGACGACGCCGAAAAAGAAGCCGCAGGTGAAAGAAACGAGACCGGCGGCCAAAGGAACGGATCAGCGCGGCAAGCCGGCTGAGCCGCTTCGCATGCCGGTATCCCGCTCGGCCGGGGAGAAGGCGGCTTTCCCGGATGTACCGGAGCTTTCCGGTTTCAAGCGAAAACGGGTTGAACGCAAACCTGAAGCGGAGTCGGCGCCAGCCGTGCTTCCCAAGAACGAGAGCCGCCCGCCGAGAGAGGCAAATGCCCAGCCGTCAACCGACCTGAAAGATTTGGTGGCGGTCGGCTGCTCAACGGGTGGCCCAAGAGCATTAAAAGCTTTTCTCGAGCAAATTCCCGGCGACTTCCATGCCCCGATCGTCATCGTTCAGCATATGCCGCCCAATTTCACCAAATCGCTTGCCCAGCGCCTGAATTCATTCAGTCAGCTGGAGGTCATGGAAGCAGAACACGGCATGGTATTGGAGCCGGGCAAGGCATACATTGCCCCGGGCGGCAGCCACATGAGGGTTCATCGCCCGGAAGGCGGTGCATACCAAATCAGGATAAGTCAGGATGAAACCCGCAACGGCCATCGCCCGTCGGTGGATGTGCTGTTCGAATCTCTGCTGCCGTTGACCTCGGTCAAGCGGCATGCCGTTTTGATGACCGGCATGGGGAGCGATGGAGCGAGAATGATGAAGGAGCTTTACGATGCCGGCGTGACATCCACCTTCGCCGAGAGCGAGCAAACCTGCGTCGTATACGGGATGCCGAGATCTGCCGTCGAGCTGGGATGCGTAAGCCACGTTTTGCCGCTTCATGAAATTGCACCGAGGATGGTTCAAGCTGTAAATAACGGAAAGTGAACTTGAAGAGGAGGTGTCTCTCAATGGACATGAATCAATATTTGACAATGTTTATTGATGAGTCAAATGATCATCTGCAATCATTAAATGAAAACATGCTTCAATTAGAAAGCAACCCGGACGATATCGGGATCGTACAGATTATTTTCCGATCGGCTCATACGTTGAAAGGCATGGCGGCAACGATGGGATTTGAGGATCTGGCTTCTCTTACCCACCAGATGGAAAACGTGCTGGATCTTGTCCGGAACGAAAAGCTTAAGATGCAGGATTTTATCTTTGACACGCTCTTCAAAAGCTTGGACGCTCTTGAATCGATGGTGCAGGATATTACCGAAGGCGGGGACGGGAAGGCGGACGTGTCTGCCATTGTAGCCTCCTTGCAGTCCATTGTGCGCGGAGAAGGCGCCTCGGCTAACGGGGGATCTGTCGAAGGGAATAACGCCGCTGTGGCCGTTCAAGGAATCGAATTGGATGAGTTTCAATTTTCCGTGCTGGATCAATCGATTTCAGAAGGTCATAAGGTTCTATATATCCAAGTGACATTGCGAGAGGATTGCCAACTCAAGGCGGTTCGGGCCTACATGGTATTCGAAACGCTGGAGAGATCCGGTGAAATCGTCAAGACCTATCCGGACGTTCAAGAGATTGAACAAGGTGAATTCGATCGCGTATTTTCGTTGTATTACATAACGCAAAGAGAAACGCAAGATATTGAAAGCCAGATTCTGGGCGTTTCAGAGATTGAAGCTGCGACAGTGGTGGCGCTCGATCATGAATCCTTGCAGCAAATGGTTCAGGAGAGCGCGGCTACAGCCGAAGCGGTGAAGCCCGAAGCTCCTTCGGCAGTTCCGGCGGCCGGGGTTTCACCGGAAGCCAAAAGCGCTCCGGCGCCTGCCAAAGAATCCAAGGCACCTGCGCGTAATGCGGGGGGAGGCAATCCTTCCAGAACGATCCGGGTTGATATTGAACGGCTGGATGTATTGATGAATCTGTTTAGCGAGCTTCTGATTGACCGGGTACGCCTGGAGCAGCTGGCCAGCGAGTCCAGGAACCAGGAGCTGACGGACACGGTTGAGCATATGAGCCGCGTAAGCAGCGACTTGCAGAATATCGTCCTGAAGCTGCGCATGGTGCCTGTGGATACGGTGTTCAACCGTTTTCCAAGGATGGTGCGGGACCTTGCCAAAACATTGGACAAGAAGATCGACTTGATTATTACCGGGGCCGACACGGAGCTGGATCGCACGGTGATCGACGAGATCGGCGACCCTCTGGTCCACTTGCTGCGGAACTCGGCTGACCATGGCGTCGAACCTGTTGCCGACCGCATAGCAGCCGGTAAACCGGAGACCGGTACCGTGCACCTGCGCGCGTTCCATAGCGGCAACAATGTGTTCATCGAGATTGAAGACGACGGGCGCGGCATCTACCGCGATAAAATTTTGAAGAATGCGCTGGCCAAAGGCGTCGTCACGGAGACCGAGGCAGCGTCCATGACCGATGACGAGGTGAATCAGCTGCTGTTCGCTCCCGGATTCAGCACGGCCGAGAAAATCTCGGATGTATCCGGCCGCGGCGTAGGGCTCGACGTCGTTAAATCGAAGATTGTTGCCTTGGGCGGTAACGTCACGATCTACTCCACTCCGGGAAAAGGCACCAATTTTTCGGTTCAGCTTCCATTAACGCTGTCCATCATTGCAGCCATGCTGATCCGGATGGGATCGGAGAAATATGCGATTCCGTTGTCCTCCATCGTTGAAACGGGCATCATCAAGCGCGGGCAAATCAAACATGTGCACGGAAGCCGCATGATTCAGTTCCGGGAGTCGATGATACCGGTGATCTCGCTTAGCCGTTTGTTTGAAGTTCCGGATTTTGATGAGGAGCGGGAAGAGGAAACGGAGATTGTTGTAATCCGCAAAGGGGATCGTTTGGCTGCGCTCACCATCGATGATTTTATCGGACAGAGTGAAATCGTCATTAAAAACCTGGGCAAATATTTGCCTGCCATACAAGGGGTATCCGGCGCAACCATTCTTGGAGATGGACAAGTGGCTCTTATTATCGACGCAAATGCATTTATCAAATAATGGGTTGCTATCAAGCACGGCAGGCCACACATTCTGAAGGAGGACTTATTCATGGGAGAAGAAATCAAGGTTATCGTCTTTAGACTTGGCGAGGAAGAATACGGCATCGAGGTGGACAAGGTTCAAACCATCGAAAGAATGATGCCCATTACACGCGTTCCCAAAACCTTTGCTTTCGTAAAAGGGGTTATCAACCTACGAGGCGTTGTCATCCCAGTGATCAATCTGCGCGGCCGATTCGGTCTGGAAGAGGTTGAAGCAACCGATCAAACACGGGTTATTATCGTAGCGGTCAATGATATGCAGGTTGGCTTTATCGTGGATTCGGCAAGTGATGTCATCGATCTGAATACGGACAGCATTGACTCTCCACCTGAGGTTGTCGGCGGAATCAAAGCGAAATACCTTCGCGGTGTCGCGAAGGTAGGAGAGGAGCGCCTTCTCGTCATGCTGAATTTGTCCGAAGTGTTGAACAAGAGTGAGATCATTCAGCTGGAAGGCCTTGAGGAGTAGACAGTGGAGCTGTTTAAGCATGGCAAAGAAATCAAAATGGATGTTTTGAAGGAAGTGGGAAACATCGGAGCGGGCAATGCGGCAACCGCCCTCTCCCGTTTGCTTAACAAGCCTATTGATATGGCGGTTCCTAAGGTTCAACTCCTGCCGTTCGAACAGATTGCCGAAAGCGTCGGGGGGAGCGAACAGCTCGTACTTGCCGTATTTTTACGGGTTGAAGGAAGCGCTCCGGGGAATCTCTTCTTTATTATGAGTCCGGAAGCGGGGAAGAACCTTCTGCTGAATCTGGCGGGCATTGAAGTATCGGAGGAGGAGCCATTCTCCGAGATGGAGCAGTCCGCCTTATGCGAGATCGGAAATATTTTGTCAGGCTCGTACTTATCGTCGCTCGCTGACTTCACCAATCTGTCCATGACACCCACGGTGCCGGCATTGGCAATGGATATGGCAGGTGCCATCCTAAGTTATGGATTGCTGCAATTCGGAGAAATGGGAGACGATGCCCTCTTAATCAACACGACGTTCCTGGAAGGGCAAAACGAGGTGGAAGGCCAATTCTTCCTCATACCTGATCCACAATCATTTGCTCAAATATTCGAAGCTTTGGGAGTGCCTTTAGAGCATGATTGAAGAACAAGCAATAGTGAAAGTAGCCATGGCGGATCTGAACGTCGCAGGTCCAAACGGTATATTGCGTACAACGGGACTCGGCTCATGCGTTGGACTGACGTTATATGATCCGGTCACGAAGATTGGCGGCATGGCGCATGTCATGCTGCCATCCTCGGCGATTGCCAGGGAGGGGCAGCTGAATCTGGCCAAATACGCCGATACCGCTCTTCCGATCCTGCTGAACAAGATGAGGAATTTGGGGGCGTCTCCGGCGCGGATGGTAGCCAAAATGGCCGGAGGGGCTCAGATGTTTGCTTTTGCGGGTTCGGGCGATACGATGCGCATCGGTCCCCGGAATGTGGAGTCATGCAAAGCGGGACTCGAGCAGATGGGAATCACGCTGATAGCCGAGGACACCGGAGGAAATTACGGAAGAACCGTTGAGTTGGACTGCGCAACGGGTAAGTTTACAATACGAAGCGTACAAAAGGGCATAAAGGAATTGTAGCGATGATGGGAAAACTCCGTTTTTATCTGATTACCGGAATTGCCGGGTTTGTGTTCACATTTATTTTCTCCATACGTAACAATTTGTGGATGACTAGCATGTATCGGGCGCTGATTGCATGCGCGATCTGGTTTCTTCTGGCGTTCCTGCTGAATTGGATGTTTGCTGCCATTACGGGGCCGCGAGCAGCCGAAAAAGGGGACGCAGGCTCGCAGCGGGAGCAGGACCGAGGAACCGTTCTTGACTTATCCACGCCTGATGAGGATCGGGAATTGATGGATTTGATCCATGCCGAATCCAGCAGCAAAGAGAATGGGGACTTTGTACCGCTGAATCCTCCTAAGCTGGTTTCAACGAAAGATCCTGAAGAACTGGCCAAGGCCGTTCGTCACCTTACGGAAAAATAAGGAGGGTGAAGGCAATTGGACGAACGTAAAACTTCCGTCCTTAACCATGCGGATTTATGGAGCGCATGGAAGGAAGATGGAGACCATGAAGCGAAGAAGAAACTTATCGAATATCATTTGCACATCGTTGACTATGTTTCAAGCCGATTGGCCATCGGTCTTCCAAAGAACGTTTCTAAGGGAGATTTGGCCAGCAATGGGGTAATGGGTCTGATTGACGCCATCGAGAAGTTCGATTACAAACGAGGGCTGCAATTCGAAACCTATGCCTCTTGGCGGGTGCGGGGTGCTATTCTGGATTCGCTGCGCCAAGGGGATTGGGTACCGCGTTCTGTCCGTGAGAAGGCGAAGAAGATTGAAACTGCATATCAGCAGTTGGAACAGAAGTATTTACGCAGCGTCAGTGATTCCGAGATGAGCGATTACCTAGACGTGACCGAGAAGGAGTTCCGGCACATGCTGCAGGAAGTGGCGGTCATGACATTGACATCTTTGGAAGATCCGATCCGCGAGGAGGAGTCTGAGACCCGAATGTCGCTCCTGGTTGATGAGAAAGCGAAGAATCCGGATCACAAGGTCCATGAATTTTATCTGCGAGAAGCCCTGATGAAGGGTATCGGTAAATTAACCCCGAAAGAGCGGACCGTAGTTTCCTTATTATATTATGAGGATTTATCACTCAGCGAAATAGCTGAAGTGATGTCGCTATCACCTTCACGAATATCTCAGCTTCATTCCAAGGCGATTTTGAGACTTCGGGGCGCGCTCGATAAAGATCGGGATTTGCTGATGCAAAACGATTGACGCTTGCCATTTATGAAGGGGGTTCCTGGATTGTCTGTAGATTATGCATTGGATCAATACTTTAGCGTTTCGCTATCGGATGACAAGGTCGTCGCCTATATACAGTTCACCAAGTGGGAGAAGGATTTTTCTTGCTCCGTCGAGGCTCTTGAACAGTTTCTCAGAAGCCATCAGATTCGGTATGGCATTCAATATGATACCTTGCGGCGAATCGCGGACCATGGGGAGGAATATCAATATAGCAGAACGCCGATTGCCATGGGAACGGAACCGACGCACGGACAGAACGGTAAAATTCAATTTACCGTCGATTTCGGGAATGAGACGAATCTGAAGCCGCTGGAGGACGAGGACGGCAAAGTGGACTTCAAAGAAGTGATTCGTTTAAATAATGTAAAGAAGGGCCAGCTGTTGGCTACCCGAATCCCTCCTACGAAGGGTGTGCCTGGAACTGCGGTCACCGGCGAAGAGATACCGAGCAAGCCGGGAAAGGAAGCACATTTCAAGGTGGGAAAGAACGTGGTGGTCAACGCCGAGAAAAGCGCCATGTACGCCGCGCTTGACGGACTGCTCACCAAAACCGAAAAAGGCAAAATCAATGTGTTCCCGGTATATGAGATTAACGGGGACGTGGATTACAGCATTGGCAATATCGATTTTGTCGGTACGGTGGTCATTCGCGGGAATGTGCTGACCGGGTTCAAAATCAAGGCGGCAGGGGACATTCGAGTCACGGGCTTTGTGGAAGGTGCCGAGCTGGAGGCTGAAGGATCCATTGATATATCAGGCGGGATCATCGGTTATAACAAGGGTTACGTAAAGGCGGGCCAGGACGTCAAAAGCTCGTTCATTCAGGATGGCAACGTCGTTGCGGGCGCCAGCGTATTCGTGTCGCAGAGCATCATGCATTCCAATATACGAGCTGTACAGAATATCGAATGCAACGGGATGAAAGGGCTCGTAGTGGGCGGCATTCTGCAAGCCGGGGAAAAGGTCGTTGCGCGCACGATCGGAAACAGCATGTCGACGGCTACCGTCATTGAAGTGGGCGTTCTTCCCGAGCTGCGGAATGAACTGGCGGATCTAAGAGCCCAATTGAAGCTTTCGTTAGAGAGCATGGACAAAACCGATAAAGCGCTTTATCTCTTGAACCAGTTGGCTTCCTCCGGACAATTGTCGCCGGACAAGCTGGCGCTGCGAATCAAGCTGAATGCGACCAAAAAATCCAACATGGCAGAGCAAGCCGACATCAAGGAACGCATGCTGGAAATCGAGAAGATGCTGGAGGATACCGGCAAAGCCAGAGTGAATGTGGTAAAGACGATCTACGGCGGTGCCAAAATCGTCATCGGGCGGTACACCCGATTTGTTAAGGATCCCACGCAGCGGGTCTCTTTTTACTATCATGAAGGAGATATCACCATGGTTCCGTTGTTGTAGGAATGAAAGACATTCACAATGCTTGTGGACATGATCCCTATACCATGAGGTGATTCCATTGAGTTTAAAATCGGTTGAGATGCAAATTGCGGTCCCGAGAACCAATGAAGCGGGCAAGGTTCATAACGAATTCCAGCAGCGGCCGCAGAACGAACAGATGCTGTTAGCAGGTGAACAAACCAAGAACAGCCGGGCCGAAGCCCAGCGAAGCACGGAAGTGAGCGAGACGGCCGAAACCGCCGTGCGGGATGACGGGAGCCGCCAGTCCTCAGGCCAGCAGCAAGGGCGGGGGTCTGCAGAAGCGGGCGAGACTTTGGAACAGCCGGCGGAGCACCCCTATAAAGGCAAAAATTTCGATGTTTCGCTCTAGATAATTTATAGGCACAAAGGAGTTAATGGATTTGAAACCGTGGATATATATCGTGCTGCTAGGCATTGCGGCCGTGCTGTATGCTTTCATGCTGCCGAAACGCCGGGAAGAGACCGTGTCCAGCGAGCGGGTTGTAAAGGAAGTCGAGAACACGCTTGAAGGATACATGGCGGAAATCCAGAACGAGAACGAACAGCTGGTCGAGCTGGTTAGTCAAATGAAGAAAGAACTTGATGCCAAACAGCAAGCGCATCAGGAGCAGGTCAGCGATTTGCGGCAGCGCATGCTGGCCATGGAGCAGAAAATGACCGAATCGCAAACGCGTCTTCGAACGGCTGAAGAGAAGCTGGCGCAGGCAGCTGCGGCGGCTTCTTTGTCTGCAGGAGCGGCTGCAGCGTCATCGGAGGCGGATCATGCCCCTCCGGTCCATTCCATCAAATCCAGATACGCGGAACTGTTTGATTTATATGAACAAGGCAAATCTATCGATATGATAGCCAAGTCCACGGGACTTCAGCGAGGCGAAGTTCAACTCATTATCCAGTTGGCCAAACAGGAGGAATCCGTGTGATCAAGAACCGAATGTTTATGATGGGCCTCGGGAGCGGTCTTGTGATCGCCGCTGTGCTGCTGCAGCTGATGTGGATCGGCCAAGGTGCAACCGCTTCGGAGACAAAGGAGTTAACGAAGGAGCAGCTGATGGCTGCAGCGGAGGCTTTGGATATGCAGGTCGTCGAAGGTACGGACGAGCTGATGACGGCGGAGCAGTGGGAAGAGAAGAAGCTGGGCGAGGGAGAAGGCGAGTCTGAAGGTGCCGAACCGGTCGATAAGCCTGAAGCGACGAAGCCTGAGGCGCCGGAGAAACCGGAGAGCCCGGAGAAACCAGAAACGGACGCGCAGAAGAAACAGGAAGCTTCCTCCCAGGTAACGAATCCGGCCAAGCCGAAAACACCGGCTAAAGCGGAGGCGTCTATTCAAGTAAAGATTCCCTCCGGAAACAATCTCAGCGATGTAGCAAACAGCCTTCTGAATGCCGGCGTCATTGACAACAAACAGGCATTCATCAAAAAAGCTACCGAGAATAAAATCAACACCAGAATCCTGAGCGGTACATACTCGTTTACGATCGGCGAGAGCTACAATTCGATTATCACGAAGATCACGACAAAACCCTCCAACTAGCACTCCGGTTGAGAGTGGTTTTTTTCTTTATTGTAACTCTTCAAGCCCCTGATTGGCCTGAGCTGGTCATGCACACAAAAGACATTGCAACCTGCCCATGGTTATGTTATAGTAATTGACGGTGTTAAAACACACGCCAGAGTGATTCCGTTGAGGGTGCTTCCTGGAAAGGGAGTCTTAATGGAAAATGATCTTGGCGGAGGGACACACAAAAACCAAACTTAGGAGGTGCGTGAAGATGGCAGTAATTTCCATGAAACAGCTTTTGGAAGCTGGCGTTCACTTCGGTCACCAGACTCGTCGCTGGAACCCGAAAATGGATAAATTTATCTTCACTGAAAGAAACGGTATCTACATTATCGACCTGCAAAAAACGGTCAAGAAAGTTGAAGAAGCATTCAACTTCGTAAAAAGCGTAGCTGGTGAGAACGGTACAATCCTGTTCGTCGGCACGAAAAAACAAGCTCAAGATTCCGTGAAGGAAGAAGCGGAGCGTTGCGGCATGTTCTACATCAACCAACGTTGGCTCGGCGGAACTCTGACTAACTTCGAAACGATCCAAAAGCGTATCAACCGCTTGAAGCAGCTTGAAACTTGGGAAGAAGACGGCACGTTCCAAGTATTGCCTAAGAAAGAAGTCATCCTTCTCCGCAAAGAGAAAGATCGTCTTGAGAAATTCCTGGGCGGTATCAAGAACATGAAGGGCCTTCCAAGCGCATTGTTCGTTATCGATCCTCGCAAAGAGCGCATCGCTGTTGCGGAAGCTCGCAAATTGGGTATCCCAATCGTTGGTATCGTTGATACGAACTGCGATCCGGATGAAATCGACTATGTAATTCCAGGTAACGATGACGCGATCCGCGCTGTCAAATTGTTGACTGGTAAAATGGCCGATGCCGTTGTTGAAGCTCACCAAGGCGAAGAAACAACAGCTTAATCGGGATTAAACGTATAAACCATGAATTAAATGAAAAGGGTGGTTGGTAGGTGTATAACCTCTCACTGCCCTTTTTTTAAGATGTCAGGCCGGATTGCGTTACGAACATCAGGCTTCTGGCAGGGCAAGGGAAACAAATACTTAAGCGGTCCGGATTTCTTGGAGGGCACGTCGAAGGACGGCTGCTTCAGATCCGACCGCCAAACTTGATCATACCAATATGGAGGGAATTCTAATGGCAGTAACAGCTAGTGCGGTAAAAGAACTTCGCGAAAGAACAGGCGCGGGCATGCTCGATTGCAAAAAAGCGCTCGACGAAACAAACGGTGATATCGAAAAAGCGATCGCGGTGCTTCGCGAGAAAGGCTTGTCCGCAGCGGCTAACAAAGCTGGACGCGTTGCAACGGAAGGCGTTGTCGAGTCTTACATTCACGGTGGCGGACGCATCGGCGTTCTCGTGGAAATCAACTGTGAAACAGACTTCGTAGGCAAAACGGATCAATTTAAAGAGTTTGCTCGCGATATCGCAATGCATATTGCTGCTGCAAACCCTAAATACGTTCGTCGTGAAGAAGTACCTAGCGACGAGCTTGAGAAAGAAAAAGAAATTTTGAAAAACCAAGCCCTGAACGAAGGCAAGCCTGAAAAAATCGTTGAGAAAATGGTTGAAGGCCGCATCAACAAATACTATGAAGAGTATTGCTTGCTTGAGCAGCCTTTCATCAAGGATCCGGACAAAACGATCAGCACGCTGCTTAACGAAAAAATCAGCACAATCGGCGAGAACATCTCCATTCGTCGTTTTGCCCGTTTCGAATTGGGCGAAGGCTTGGAGAAAAAACAAGACAACTTCGTAGAAGAAGTTATGGCCCAGGTGAATAAATAAGCCGGATAGGCTAATATAAGTTATAGAAAAGAGTGGAACACACCTGTGTTCCTTCTTTTTTAAGAGCTATAAAGGCATAAGAGAGATAAGATTGTTATAAATTCGGAGTAAAGGCTACCCTTATCTCACAAGAAAGAATGGACTTAGGTCTTGATTAGACGACCAGAAGTTTCTACTTGAGACGGATGTTTTTACCCGATTTTTATAAACCGTCAAGCAGTGCCGGTGTGTCTGTCTGTCGTTTTTCAAACGGGCGTCGTATACTTAAGGCGCCGTCTTAAAGTGGAGGGTTATCATTTGGAACAGCCTGTATATAAACGAGTGATATTGAAAGTCAGTGGGGAATCCCTTTCAGGGCAGAATGGATATGGTATTGATGCTGAGACGATCTCATCGATCGCTGAGCAGGTTCGCGAGGTTGTCGAGCTTGGTGTGGAGGTCGCGATCGTATGCGGCGGCGGCAACATTTGGCGCGGCATTGCCGGCAGCGCGAACGGAATTGACCGTGCGACAGCGGACTATATGGGAATGCTCGCAACGGTGATGAACTCTTTGGCCCTTCAGGATGCTTTGGAGCAGATCGATGTGCCGACCCGGGTGCAAACCTCGATCTCCATGCAGCAAATTGCCGAGCCGTATATTCGCCGCAGAGCCATTCGGCATTTGGAAAAGGGCCGTGTCGTTATTTTTGCGGCAGGAACAGGGAACCCATACTTCTCCACCGATACGACTGCAGCGCTTCGCGCCGCGGAAATCGAAGCAGAAGTGATTCTTATGGCGAAGAACAAGGTGGACGGAGTGTACTCCGCTGATCCATTTAAGGATGAAACTGCCGAGAAGTACGAGCAGCTGACGTATCTAGACGTATTGAACAAAAACCTTGGGGTAATGGACTCTACAGCTTCATCGTTATGTATGGACAACAACATCCCGCTCATCGTCTTCGCTATTACGGAGCAAGGTAATATCAAGCGCGTCGTTCTGGGCGAGAAAATCGGAACGATCGTTAAAGGGAGTGTAGACTAATGCCGCAATCGGTGAAAAAGAATGCAGAAGAACGCATGGAAAAAGCGATCCTGTCTTTGAAACGTGACTTGGCAACTCTGCGCGCAGGGCGGGCAGCGCCGGCGCTCCTCGACCGGATCACGGTGGAATACTACGGAGCGCAAACTCCGCTGAATCAGCTGGCTAACATCAGCACGCCGGATTCCAGAACGCTCATGATCCAACCTTGGGACAAGTCGTCCTTGGCGGATATCGAGAAAGCGATCATGAAATCGGATATCGGATTGACACCGGCGAACGATGGTAATCAAATTCGTCTCGTCGTACCTGCATTGACGGAAGAACGCAGAACCGAACTGGTGAAAATGACGAAGAAATTCGGCGAGGAAGCGAAAGTGGCCATCCGCAACATTCGCCGTGATGCCAACGACGACATCAAAAAATTGGAGAAAACGGATATTTCCGAGGACGAGTCCCGGAGACATCAGGAAGATATCCAAAAAGCGACGGATAAATTTATCGCAGAAGTCGACAAAGTCCTCGTTGCTAAAGAAAAAGAGATTATGGAAGTATAAGAGACTTGTGGCCCCTCCTGTCAATGGTGGGGTTTGTCTCTTTTTTTGCAGAAAGATGCCTGGAGGAAATGGAATGATCAAACGGGTTCGATCGTGGTTGAATCAGGAGGACAGTCAGCAGACGCATCAGCTCTCTCCGGACAACATCCCGCATCATGTTGCCATCATCATGGATGGCAATGGGCGTTGGGCGAAACGGCGCGGCATGCCGCGGATCGTTGGCCATCAGAATGGCATGAAGGCTGTCAAAAGAGCTGCCATAGCCGCCGATGAGTTGGGAATCAAAATATTGACGATGTATGCTTTCTCTACGGAAAACTGGACGCGTCCGAAGGATGAGGTCGATTTTCTTATGAAGCTTCCGCAGGAGTTTCTGGCTATTGAGCTGGAAGAGCTGATCGAGAAAAATGTCCAGGTCCGCATGATGGGGCATCCGGAAGACCTTCCGTCCCATACCGTGTCTGCGATGGAAGAAGCTGTTGCGAAAACTGCCGGCAATGACGGGCTTGTGCTTAACTTTGCGCTCAATTACGGCAGCCGGAAAGAGATCACCGAAAGTGTCAAGGCGCTCGGACGGGAAGTGCGAGACGGAATTCTCCGTCCTGAGGACATTACAGAGGAACTGATTGGCCAGCGGCTCCTCACAGGCGAATTGCCGGATCCGGATTTACTGATCCGCACAAGCGGCGAGCTGCGGCTGAGCAATTTTATGTTGTGGCAGCTCGCGTACAGCGAGTTATGGTTTACGGATGCCTATTGGCCGGAGTTCACCAAAGACCATTTGGTGGAGGCCGTAGCCGATTATCAACAAAGAACTAGGCGCTACGGTGGACTGTCGTAGCCGATGGAGGATGGAACGTTTTGAAACAGCGATTGATTACCGGAATTATAGCGGGAGCGGTCTTTTTAGGATTATGTTTCATAGGCGGTCTGTGGTACCATCTTCTAATTCTGGCGATGGCGCTAGTCGGTTACTATGAGTTTGTGCGCATGACCCATACGGCACCGTTCGGGGGAACGGCATGGATCGGGTATGCGGGAGTGCTGCTGCTTGTATTTCCATGGGGTCCGCTTGATCTGAAACTTCCGATCCCATGGGAACATGTGCTTTGGCTCCTGCTGCTCTTATTTTTGCTGGCGACGGTGACCACGAAAAATACGATAGATATCAAGCGGATCTCTTTATTGTTTTTGGCATCGGTCTATATCGGCATCGGATTTTCCTTCATAGCCGAATCTCGGCATGCTCCGGACGGGCATGGCGTATTTTGGACTTTTTTGCTGCTGGCCTCGATCTGGGCAAGTGATGCGGGCGCGTATTTTGTCGGCCGCGCCATGGGGCGCCATAAATTATGGCCTTCCATAAGCCCGAACAAAACGGTGGAGGGTGCGCTCGGCGGTGTGATCATCGCCGTGTTCACGTCGCTGCTCTTTTCATTCTACTCAGATGGAATCCTGACGGCTGGACATGCGGTTCTGATTGGGCTTTCCTGCGCCGTTATCGGCCAGCTCGGCGACTTGGTGCAATCCGCCTATAAACGGGTGTATGACATCAAGGATTCGGGCAAGCTGCTGCCGGGACATGGAGGAATACTGGATCGATGCGACAGTTGGATCGTCGTATTTCCGTTTGTACATATATTGAGTCTCCTGCCTTACTGATGAAAGGAAAGATGAGCATGAAGAAGATCAGCGTACTCGGCTCCACGGGCTCCATTGGCACCCAAACCTTGGATGTGGTGAGGATGCACCGGGAACAATTTCAGATTGAAGGCTTGGCTGCGGGGAGCAATAAGGAATTGCTGCTTCAGCAGGTTCAGGAGTTTTCTCCGCGAAAAGTGTCCGTTGCGACGAAAGAGCTTGCTGACAGTTTAAGGCATGATCTTCCTGCCGGAACCGAAGTGTTTCATGGCCATGAAGGCCTGATCGAGATTGCGGCAGCGACAGACGCGGAGCTGGTCGTTACTGCGGTCGTTGGAAGTTTGGGCCTTTCTTCTACGCTTGCGGCCATTAACGAGGGGAAGACGATCGGGCTTGCCAACAAGGAAACATTGGTTACCGCAGGTCACCTGGTTACCGCTCAAGCCGCTGCAAAAGGGGTAAAGCTCTTGCCGATCGACAGTGAACATTCCGCCATATTCCAATGCTTGAACGGAGAACGGCATGAAGATATCGAACGGATTACGCTGACCGCTTCCGGCGGGTCGTTTCGGGATTACACCCGCGATCAGCTGGTCAACGTTACGGTGGAGGATGCGCTTAAGCATCCAAACTGGTCCATGGGCGCCAAAATCACGATCGATTCCGCGACCATGGTCAATAAAGGGCTTGAGGTCATTGAAGCGCATTGGTTGTACGGCATACCGTACGACAATATTTCCGTGCTTCTCCACCCGGAAAGCATCATCCATTCTTTTGTGGAGTTCCGCGATTCCAGCATTATCGCGCAGCTCGGCAACCCGGACATGCGGGTCCCGATTCAATATGCGCTGACTTATCCCGAGCGGTGGTCTTCGCCTGCACCAAGGCTCTCCTTGGCAGAAGCAGGAAAGCTGCACTTCCGGGAAATGGACCTTGAGCGTTTTCCTTGTTTAAGGCTCGCTTATGAATGTGGTAAAATGGGTGGTACAGCGCCAACGGTATTCAATGCGGCCAATGAAATCGCGGTCGCCCGCTTTCTCCGCGGCGAAATCTCTTTTCTGCGAATCGAAGAGATTATCGAGGAAGTGCTGCATAGTCACCATAACGTGCCGGAACCGGCGCTGGAGACGATTGAAGAGAATGATCGGATTGCACGTGAAATAGCTTCCCGACTATAAGTTTTGAAGTGTTTTTGAAATCTCCCTTGAAAAAAAGCGGACAGCTTGTGATTCTCTTGTGGACGACAGGAGAATAATGATAATCTATAGGGACATACTGCGTTCTCAGAGGAAAAGGGGGATGTAAAGAATTGGAAATGGTTCGGGTCGTTTTTTTAACGGTGCTCATGTTTTTTGTGATCGTTACCGTGCACGAATGGGGTCACTATTATTTTGCCCGGCGTGCCGGAATCTTGGTACGCGAGTTCGCGATTGGTTTTGGTCCTAAGCTGTTCTCATATAAACGCCATGAAACGCAGTTCACGCTTCGTCTTCTTCCGTTCGGCGGATATGCCCGCATGGCCGGGGAAGATCCGGAACTTGTCGAGATTCAGCCCGGTCAGACGATTGCGGTTCGAGTGAATGCAGAGAATCAAGTGAAAAAGATTTATCTGGATCAACTCGACAACCGTAAAAATGTCATTCGCGGCGAAGTCCAGTTTATCGACATGGTGGACCGTTTGTCGGTGAGGCTTGATGTGGATGGTGAATTTCAGCAGTACGAGATCCATCCGCAAGCATTAACGGTAGCTAAAGGTGTCGAGACGCAGATCGCACCGAGAGACCGCCAGTTCGGCAGCAAGACCGTCGGCCAAAGAGCGCTTGCGATATTTGCCGGCCCTGTCATGAACTTTATTTTGGCCTTCGTGCTGTTTGCCCTTCACATTCAGATGGCCGGTATACCGGTCGAGAATCCAACCTACGTACAGATTGGCGAGATTACGAAAGGCATGCCAGCAGACGAAGCGGATCTGAAAGAGGGCGACATCATCGAGAGCATCAACGGAACGGCGATTGGGGCCGATTATCAGAAGATGATCGAATTGATTGCGGCCTCCAAGGACAAGCCGATGGAATGGACCGTACGCCGGGGAGAGGAATCTTTCGATTTGACGTTGACGCCTCGGACCATGGAGGGCCAGGAAGGCGGCAAGGTCGGGATCGTTCCTGAGCTCCCTACCCGATCCGCAGGGCTTGGTGAGACGATTACCGGCTCCGGGACGGCGATGGTTGACACCACCAATATTATTTTCCAGGGCTTCAGACAGTTGATTCAGAAGTTTTCCATGGATGATTTAGGCGGTCCTGTGCGGACCTTTGAGGTCACGGGTCAAATCGCCAAACAGGGTATCGAACAGTTGACCTATTGGGCGGCCATTCTAAGCTTGTACCTGGGCATATTCAACCTGCTGCCGATTCCGGCGCTGGATGGAAGCCGGCTCGTATTCTTGGGGATCGAGGCATTACGGGGCAAGCCGGTTGACCCGAACAGGGAAGGCATGGTTCACTTTATCGGGTTTGCGATGCTGTTCCTGTTAATGATTGCCGTCACCTATAACGATATTTTGCGTTTGATCAACGGATAGACTTTAAGGTACGGCTCGGTGCGCCAGCCGCGACGAAAGCCGTACCTTTTTCTATTGTTAGCAGAGTTTCACGCATAACGATATCCAGCATGGAGTTCTATAATACAGGGCGGGTTTTATAGCCGCGGCCCGTTCACACATATCGCCAATAACGTCCAGTCAAGCCGCCTGAATGAACGGCTTAGACCACGCGTTTTATTAATGGGAGGAACACGATTTATATGTCTAAGGAATCGAAGGATAAACAATTCGTGACGGAGATCACGCCGCAAGGAGAAGATTTCTCGCGCTGGTACATCGATGTCATCAAAAAAGCGGACTTGATGGATTATTCCCCAGTCCGGGGCTGCATCGTCTTTAAACCGG
Organism: Paenibacillus sp. Y412MC10; assembly: GCF_000024685.1. NCBI lineage: Bacteria > Bacillati > Bacillota > Bacilli > Caryophanales > Paenibacillaceae > Paenibacillus > Paenibacillus sp. Y412MC10. The sequence continues at coordinate 4,733,092 of NC_013406.1, read as the reverse complement.
ACGGTTATGAAATTTGGGAGCATATCCAAGCGGAGCTGGATCGGCGCTTTAAGGCAACGGGACATCGGAACGCTTATTTCCCGTTGTTCATTCCGGAGAGCTTTTTCCAGAAAGAGAAGGAGCATGTGGAAGGTTTCAATCCAGAGCTGCCATGGGTGACCGAAGCGGCGGGCGAGAAGCTTGAAGAGCGTCTGGCTATTCGTCCGACTTCCGAAACGATGTTCGGGCATATGTATTCCAAATGGATTCAATCCTATCGTGATCTTCCTGTGCTGATCAATCAGTGGGCCAACGTGGTGCGCTGGGAGAAACGCACGCTGCCGTTCCTCCGCACCAGCGAGTTTTTATGGCAAGAGGGTCATACCGCTCATGAAACGGAAGCGGAAGCAAGAGGGGAAACCATGCAAATGCTCGATATCTATCAGCAATTCGTAGAGGACTATCTCGCGATTCCGGTGATCAAGGGGCAGAAGACGCCTTCGGAGAAATTCGCGGGTGCCGTGGACACGTTCTCCATCGAAGCGATGATGAAAGACGGTCGGGCTGTACAAGCAGGCACATCACACTACATGGGTACCAACTTCTCGCAAGCTTTCGATATTCAATATTTGAACCGTGAAAATACGCTGGAATACGCACATACGACTTCCTGGGGAGTCAGCACGCGTCTTATCGGTTCCTTGATCATGGTCCATGGGGACGACCGGGGCTTGGTGCTTCCTCCAAAAGTTGCGCCGACTCAAGTAATCATGATTCCAATCGGGCCTCCGAAGACGAGAGACGCCGTCGTGGGCCGTACGGACGAGCTGTTCCGTGAACTGAAATCCGCCGGGATCCGCGTACGGGTGGACGACAATCCGGATGTGCGTCCAGGCTGGAAATTCAATGAGTACGAAATGCGCGGTGTTCCGGTTCGTCTGGAGATCGGGCCTCGTGATATGGAGAATGGCGTCTGCGTGCTCGTTTCCCGCATTACGGGCGAGAAGAAGGTTGTGGAGCAGGCCAACCTGATCCAGGAAGTGCAGAGCATGCTGGAACAGGTGCATCAGGAAATGTACGAGCGTGCGAAGCAGTTCCGCGAGGATCATTTCTATTCGGTGGAGACGCTGGACGAAATGAAGGACAGCATGGAGGACAAGCGCGGGTTTACCTTGGCAGGATGGTGCGGTTCGGAAGCTTGCGAAGACACCGTGAAGCAAGAAACCGGCGCGACGAGCAGAAACATTCCGTTTGAACCGGCCGAGAACAAAACGAAGTGTCTCGTATGCGGCGAGGATGCGAAGCATACGGTGCTGTTCGCGAGAGCGTACTAGGAATTCGATATTATGAGTTTCCGACTTGCATGACGAAGGGCAATTTTTCGTCCGCGTCGGGGATTCATCATCTGGAGTAAGCTTCCGGATGGCAGTATGACGGACGCTCTCTTTCTCGGGGCAGGACGATGGAGTGCTGCCGGCGGAAGCTTTATTCTGTTTTTTATCCGCTAAACGCGGTCTGTCTTCTGTGGATGTAGGTCGATAGAAGTTTTTCTTACAGCTTTATGTTATGCAGGGGGAGGGAACCATGGGCACGACTGAAGATAAAAGGAAGCGATTTGAACTGCTGATCAAGCAGGGAGAAGTTCCGGCCAATCTGGTGGAACCCTATTTTTTAGACGGTGTGATTGAACAAGTAGAGACCAGCAGGAACAGCAAGGACTGGAGGATAACCGTTCAGAAGGAGACCTTGGTCCCGGCCGAAGTTTATCGTACATTTTGCCTGAGAATTCAGGAGAAGATGGGACATATCGCAAAGATCAAATTTGTGTTCCGGTATGGAAGCGGCGTTCCGGAGGCCGATATCGTGCAGGAGTATTGGGGCTTGTTTCTGGAGTGGGCACACCGGGAGATTCCATCGGTCAATGGCTGGATGACAAGGGCGAAACACGAGGTGGAAGACGGGCAGGTCCTTCTCTCCATGTCGGATGGCATGTCGCTTGAACTTGCCCGCAAGAAACAGATCGATGCCGCCATAACCCGATTCTTCGGGCAGTACTTCGATCTGACACTGCGCGTGAAGATGCAGGTCGGCGATAACGGCCAGGCCGCTTACGAGGAGTTCGAGCAGAGGAAGCGCGAGGAAGAGCGCGAGGTTATCGAACAGATCATGAGCAGCATGGAAGCGGAGCTGGATGCCGAGGACGAGGAAGAAGGCGACGTTCGGCTGCAGGTCGGATATGATATCAAGGATCAGCCGGTTTCGATCCAGGAGATCCAGGACGAAGAGAAGAAAATTACGATCCAGGGTACCATTTTCGGGTTGGACCGCAAGGAGCTCCGAAACGGCAGCACGCTGTTTACCTTCAACTTAACCGATTTCAGCGATTCCTTGCAGATGAAGATGTTTGGCAAAACGAAGGATGACTTGAAGGTCCTGAGCCTTCTTGAGAATGGCAAATGGGTGAAGGCACGCGGACGCGTGGAATATGACCGGTTTATGCAGGTGCCGGAGCTGGTCATGATTCCGTCCGACCTCAATGAAGTCAAGGCGCCCCCTTCCCGCAAGGATAACGCTGCCGAGAAGCGGGTGGAATTCCATCTCCATACCACTATGAGCACGATGGATGCGGTCACGCCGATCGACCGGTACATCAAAACCGCGGCCGCCTGGGGACATAAAGCGATTGCCGTAAGTGATCACGGCGGCGTGCAGTGTTATCCTGACGCAGCCAAGAACGCCAAGAAACACGGAATCAAAATGATGTACGGCATCGAGGCCAATGTCGTGAATGATGCCGTCAACATCGTGGAACAGGCACAGCCGATTGAGCTGAGCAGCGCGACTTACGTGGTATTCGATATTGAAACCACGGGGTTGTCCATCACCGCGAACAAGATCATCGAGCTTGCAGCCGTGAAGATGCACGAAGGCAAGGAGATTGGCCGGTACGCCACGTTTGTTAATCCGCACGAGCGAATTCCGTACCATATCCAGCAATTGACGAACATCAATGACGATATGGTCAAGGATGCTCCTGAACTGGAGCCGGTACTGAAGGAATTTGTTGAATTCGTCGGCGATGGCGTGCTCGTGGCTCACAACGCGCGGTTTGACATGGGGTTCATTCAGGCAGCACTCAAGAATGCAGGCATGGACACGCTGGAGAATCCGTATTTGGATACGCTGGAGCTGGCCCGACTGGTGCATCCGGGACTTAAGAATCACCGCCTTAACACATTGGCGGATAAGTACAAGGTGCTGCTGGAAAGCCATCACCGCGCGATCGACGATACAATTGCGCTGGCGGGAATCCTGAACGGGCTCCTCAGCGACGTAGACAAAACCAAAGGCGTGAAGATGCTGGACCGTCTTAATGATTACGTGGGCATGGACCTGTCCAATACCCGTCCGTTCCATTGCGGGATTTACGCTTTGAACATGACGGGCAAGAAGAATCTGTACAAACTGGTCTCCATGTCGCATACCGAATATTTCAAGCGGGTGCCCTGCATCCCGAAATCCAAGCTCCAAGAGATGCGGGACGGGCTGCTGGTGCTGTCCGGCTGCGAAAAAGGGGAATTCTTCGAAACGGTGCTGAACAAGACGGAGGAGGAAGCCGAAGAGATTGCAGGCTTTTACGACGTTCTGGAAATCCAGCCGTTGACGATGTATATGCATTTGGTGGACAAAGGCCTGGTAGGCAGTCCCGAAGAGATCAAAACCGCGATTTCCAAAGTCGTGCGCATCGGGGAAAAGCTGAACAAGCCGGTCATCGCTACAGGGAATGTGCACTATCTGGAACCGCGGGACAAGCTGTTCCGGGACATCACCATCCATGGCATTACCGGCTTCAGCCCGCTCAAGGATATGCGCAAGCCAGACGCGCATTTTCGGACTACGGAAGAGATGCTGCAAGAGTTCGAGTTTTTGGGTCAGGACAAATGCTATGAAGTCGTGGTAACGAACACAAGCGAATTGGCCGACCGTTTTGAAGATTTGGAGCTGTTCCCGGATAAGCTGTTTACGCCGATCCTGGAGGGGGCCGACGAAGAAATCCGCAACACCTGCTACGACACGGCCAAGTCGATCTATGGGGAGAACCTGCCCGAGGTCGTTGTGGCCCGGTTGGAGAAAGAGCTGGAGCCGATTATTAGATACGGCTTCTCCGCGAACTATCTGATTTCCGAGAAGCTGGTGAAAAAATCGAATCGGGACGGCTATTTGGTTGGTTCCCGGGGTTCCGTTGGCTCCTCCGTCGTTGCGACGTTCCTCGGCATATCCGAGGTTAACCCGCTGCCAGCGCATTACATTTGCTTGAACAGCGACTGCAAGCACAGCGAATGGTTCCTGGACGGCAGCGTGCCGAGCGGATTCGACTTGCCGGACAAGGCTTGTCCGGAATGCGGAAACATGATGAAGGGCGAAGGACAGGATATCCCGTTCGAAACCTTCCTGGGCTTCAAAGGGGATAAGGTTCCCGATATCGATTTGAACTTCTCCGGCGAATATCAACCGCATGCCCATAATTTCACCAAGGAGATGTTCGGCGAGAAGAACGTATTCCGTGCCGGTACCATCGGCACCGTGGCGGAGAAGACGGCGTTCGGCTTTGCCAAGAAATACGAGGAGCACAACAACAAGCGCTGGCGGGGCGCGGAATTAAACCGGCTGGCGTCAGGCTGTACCGGCGTCAAGCGCAGCACGGGCCAGCATCCCGGCGGTATTGTCGTTGTGCCGGACTACATCGAGGTTGAAGAGATAACGCCTGTGCAGTACCCTGCCGATGATGTCAACGCGGAGTGGAAAACGACGCATTTCGATTATCATGCCTTTGAAGCGAATTTGCTCAAGCTGGATATTCTCGGACACGATGATCCGACGATGATGAGAATGCTCCAGGATTTGACCGGGGTGGACCCAACGACCATCCCGATGAACGATCCGAAAGTAATGAGCATGTTCAACTCAACGGAAGCGCTGGGCGTGAAGCCGGAGCAAATACGCTCGCCGGTGGCCACCTTCGGCGTGCCGGAGATGGGGACCAAGTTCGTGCGTCAGATGCTGGTGGAGTCGCAGCCGTCGAGTTTTGCTGACCTTTTGCAAATCTCGGGACTTTCACATGGAACCGGCGTATGGCTCGGCAACGCACAAGAGCTCATCAAGAATGGAACCTGCAACATCAAAACCGTTATCGGTTGCCGCGATGACATCATGCTGTTCCTGATTTACAAGGCCGGCATGGACGCCAGCCTCGCGTTTAAGATTACGGAAAGCGTGCGTAAAGGCCGGGGGTTGTCCCAGGAATGGATCGACGAGATGAAGAAATGCAAAGTGCCGCAGTGGTACATTGATTCCTGTCTCAAAATCCAGTACATGTTCCCGAAAGCCCACGCCGCCGCATATGTTATTTCAGCGGTGCGAACGGCTTACTTCAAGCTGTATTATCCGATTGAATACTACGCAACCTACTTCTCGGTCCGCGCCGAGGATTTTGATATCGAATTATGCTGTCAGGGTTATGAGGCGATCTATCGCCGGATTGAAGAGATCGAGCAGCTCGGCTTCGGAGCGAGTCCGAAGGAAAAAGGCATGCTGCCGATTCTGGAGATGGCGCTGGAAATGACGGCAAGGGGCTTCTCATTCAAGAACATCGATTTGTATCAATCCGACGCCTTGAGATTCAAGGTGGATGGCGACTCGCTCATTCCGCCGTTCTCTGCGCTTGCGGGAATCGGCGATAACGCCGCCCGCAACATAGCCGCCGCGCGTGAATTCGGAGAATTCCTCTCCATCGAGGATTTCCAGCAAAAATCGAAGGCAAGCAAAACCGCCGTGGAGCTGTTGACCCAAATGGGATGCTTCCGCGGTCTGCCGGAGAGCAACCAGTTGTCATTGTTCTGATTCTTGTCATTCTTTCATGGCCGTGACGCCTTGACAGTCAAGGAGTCATACTTGTCACTATTACCAGACTATGTTATAATTTTTTTGGTAATCATGGAGATAAAACCGTTGTGTAAAGAGTGGGGCAACCCACTCTTTACTCTTTGGTATATAGGAAATCAACTTGGAGGTTATGTTCTTTGAGCACATCAAAGATTAAAACGACTGTGGAAGAAATGGTGCAGCCGTATTTGGACGAACACGGCTTTGAACTGGTAGATGTGGAATACGTTAAGGAAGGAAGCAACTGGTTCTTGCGCGTGTTTGTTGATAAGGACGGCGGCATTGACATTGACGATTGCGGTTTAATCAGTGAACACCTGAGCCAGAAGCTGGACGAGAACGATCCGATTCCGACGGCTTATTTTCTTGAAGTCTCTTCTCCTGGCGCGGAACGTCCCCTGAAGAAAAAAGAGGATGTTGCGAAGTCAGTCGGCAAGAACGTGTTTGTTACGGTATACGAGCCGATTAACGGGTTGAAGGAGTTTGAAGGCAAGCTGGAATCCTTTGATAACGAGGAGCTGGTCATTCAGACCGCGAAGAAGCAGCACGTGATTCCATATGCAAAAGTAGCCAGTGCCAGATTGGCCATCATTTTTTAAACGGAAGTTTTGAAAGGGGGAACCGATTTTCAATGAGTATGGATTTTATTGAAGCGATGAATGAGTTGGAAAGAGAGAAGGGCATCAGCAAGGATGTGCTGTTTGAAGCCATTGAAGCGGCACTGATCTCAAGTTACAAGCGCAATTTCAACACGGCGCAAAATGTACGGGTAGACATGAATCGCAACACGGGTGTTATCAAGGTGTTCGCACGGAAGCTGATCGTGGACGAGGTTCTGGATCCGCGCACTGAAATTTCGCTGCATGCCGCACGTGAGATCAATCCGCATTTTCAGATCGAAGATATAGCGGAAATCGAGGTTACGCCGCGTGATTTCGGACGGATCGCCGCTCAAACGGCAAAGCAGGTTGTTACCCAGCGCATTAGAGAAGCCGAACGCGGCCTGATCTACAGCGCTTTTATTGACAAGGAAGACGATATCGTTACGGGTACGCTGCAGCGTCAGGATTTGCGCAACATCTATATCGACCTTGGCAAGATCGAAGCGGCGCTGCCGCTTACTGAGCTTATGCCTAACGAGAAGTTCAAGCATGGCGACCGGATCAAAGCGTACATTACGAAGGTTGAGAACACAACCAAAGGGCCGCAGATTATGCTGTCCCGTACGCATCCGGGCCTTTTGAAGCGCCTGTTCGAGCTGGAAGTGCCGGAAATTTTCGACGGCGTCGTGGAAATTCGCTCGGTTGCGCGCGAAGCAGGATTCCGCTCCAAAATTGCGGTGTATTCCCGCAACGATGAAGTCGATCCGGTCGGCTCTTGCGTAGGGCCTAAGGGATTGCGCGTACAAACGATTGTCAATGAGCTTCGCGGCGAAAAAATCGACATCGTGCGTTATTCCGACCAGGTCGAAGAATACGTGGCCAATGCGCTGAGCCCATCCAAAGTGCTTGAAGTCCAAGTATTTGAAGATGAGAAGATGGCGCGCGTAATCGTTCCGGATTACCAACTCTCGCTGGCGATAGGGATCAAAGGCCAGAATGCTCGTCTCGCGGCGAAGCTGACCGGCTGGAAGATTGATATTAAGAGCGAAAGTCAGGCGGAGCAGGAATTTGGCAGACCGAAGTCCCAATCAGGTGAAATGCACCAGGATTCCGTCTCTGTCGATTAATTCCAAATGACGGGGGGTTGTCGTCTTGAAACAGAGAAAGATACCGCTGCGTAAATGTGTGGCGTGTCAGGAAATGATGCCGAAGAAAGAGCTCATCCGGATTGTCAGGACTCCCGATGACGCTGTCCTGATCGATCTCACCGGCAAAAAGTCGGGACGGGGAGCGTATCTATGCGGCAAGGTTTCCTGCTTCAAGCTGGCACACAAAAATAAAGCACTGGATCGAGCGTTGAAACAACATGTGAAGCCTGAGATCTATGAACAGTTGGCACAGGATTTCATCAAGGTTGAGGATGAATTCCTGGCTGCAAAAGAGAGTGCTGCCGATGATGAATAGGGCGCTTTCTCAGCTCGGCCTGGCCATGAGGGCAGGCAAGGTGGTTACCGGAGATGAGATCGTGCTCAAAGCCATCCGGTCTTCTGAAGCAAAATTGGTTATTCTGGCGGGTGACGCCTCAGATAATACAACAAAGAAGTTCCGCGACAAATGCGGTTCTTACAATATCCCTCTGGTAATCGGATTTGACCGGGAAAGTCTGGGCACAAGTGTAGGTAAACCCGAGCGGGTTGTGCTGGCAGTTACGGATCAAGGATTCGCAGAAATGATCTCCAAGAAAATGGAGACAATGTCGGAGGTGGAGTATATTGAGTAAACAGGAAAACAAAGACAATAAACTTCGAGTGTACGAATATGCTAAATCGTTGAACATGAGCAGTAAAGAAATTATCACGATACTTAAGCGTTTGAACGTTCCGGTCAATAACCACATGAGCGTAATGGAAAACGATACGGTGTCCAAGGTAGAGCAGTTCTTCAAAGATATCAAATCGAATGCGGCAGCTAAGCGGGACAGTGGCGACGCTCCCCGAACCGAGAACCGCAAACCTTCGGGTTCCGGAGCGAATGCAGCCGCATCCGTATCCCAAGCTAAAACAGAAGGCACTTCCACTAACGTGAATGCAGACGGCAACCGTAATGGGCAGGACGGTATGCGTCATTCAGGACAACGAGTATCAGGACAACAAGGTCAAAGCCAGCCCAAAAAACAACAGGAAAAGCAGGTAGGTATGAATAGTAGAACGAATTCAAACACACAACAAGCTTCAGGTTCCCAGCGTCCCCAAGGAGGGCAGGATACCCGAAGAAACCAATCTGGCTCCGCACAAGGAAGCCAGCAGAATAATCGCAGCCAAGGCTCCAGACCGGGCGGCAGCACGCAGACCGGATCCCGTCCACAAGGCGGAGGTCAAGGCGGCGGGCGTCCGCAAGGCAATAATCAGGGCGGATCGCGTCCGCAAGGCAATAATCAAGGAGGAACGCGTCCGCAGGGCGGCAACAACCCAGGCGGAGCGCGTCCTCAGAGCAAGCCGGGTGGAACCGGAGGCGGATTCTCAGGATCCAATAACAGTAACGGCCAGAACCGCGGTTCCAGAAACAACAATAACAATCGTTCAGACTCCAAGCGTTTTGATGACAACCGTCAGGGAGGATTCCGTGGCAACAATCGCGGTGGCAAGAATAACCGCGGCCGGAATCAACATAATCAGCAGCCGCCTCGTGAGAAAATCGACAACACGCCGAAGAAAATTATCGTCCGTGGCAACATGACCGTCGGTGAAACGGCGAAGCTGCTTCATAAGGACGCTTCCGAAGTCATCAAGAAGCTGATTTTCCTCGGCGTGATGGCCACCATCAACCAGGAGCTGGATATCGATACGATTCTATTGCTCGCTGGCGAATTCGGTGTAGAAGTCGAAGTGAAAATTCCGGTAGAGGAAGATCGTTTTGAGACCGTTGAAGAAAACGATGCTCCGGAAGAACTGAAAGAGCGTCCACCGGTTGTTACGATTATGGGTCACGTTGACCACGGTAAAACGACGCTGCTGGATGCGATCCGTTCCACGAACGTATCTAGTGGCGAAGCTGGCGGGATTACGCAGCATATCGGTGCTTACCAAGTCGAGATCAACAACAAGAAGATTACGTTCCTGGATACACCGGGCCACGAAGCGTTTACGGCCATGCGTGCCCGTGGTGCACAAGTAACGGATATGACGATCATCGTGGTTGCGGCTGACGACGGCGTGATGCCACAGACGGTCGAAGCGATTAACCATGCTAAAGCGGCAGGTTTGCCGATCATCGTTGCCGTGAACAAAATCGATAAGCCGGACGCTAACCCGGATAAAGTGAAACAAGAATTGACGGAATACGAGTTAGTGCCTGAAGAATGGGGCGGAGATACCATCTTTGTTAACGTTTCGGCGAAACAGCGGATGGGTCTGGAAGACTTGCTTGAAATGATCCTTCTGGTAGCAGAAGTGAATGAATATAAAGCAAACCCTGATAAACGCGCGCGCGGTACCGTGATTGAAGCTGAGCTTGATAAAGGCAGAGGACCGGTAGCACGCATCCTCGTTCAGCATGGTACGTTGAAAGTGGGCGACGCCTTCGTAGCCGGCAACTGCTTTGGACGTATTCGCGCCATGGTGAACGATAAAGGCCGTCGTTTAAAAGAAGCCGGACCATCAACGCCGGTCGAAATTACCGGTTTGACTGAAGTTCCGGGCGCCGGCGATCCGTTCATGGTGTTTGAGGATGAGCGTAAAGCGCGTAATATCGCGGATAAGCGTGCGATTACCCATCGTCAATCCGAATTGAACACGAATACGCGGGTGACGCTGGATGATCTCTTCCAGCACATTAAAGACGGCGAGATCAAGGATCTTAACGTTATTATCAAAGGTGACGTGCAAGGTTCCGTCGAGGCGCTGAAAGGCTCCTTGAACAAAATCGAAGTGGAAGGCGTTCGTGTCAAGATTATCCATAGCGGTGCCGGTGCCATCACCGAATCCGATATTATTTTGGCAGCTGCCTCCAACGCGATCGTAATCGGGTTTAACGTTCGTCCTGACGTTCAAGCGAAGCAAACCGCCGAGCAGGAGAAGGTTGATATCCGTCTGCACCGTGTAATATATAATGTAATCGAGGAAATTGAGCAAGCTATGAAGGGGATGCTCGATCCGGAGTATAAAGAATCCGTGATCGGTCATGCGGAAGTCCGCAACACCTTTAAAGTGAGCAAAGTGGGTACGATTGCAGGATGTATGGTGACATCCGGTAAAATTACGCGTAACGCAGAAGCTCGCTTGATCCGTGACGGCATTGTCGTTCATGAAGGCAAGATCGATTCCCTCAAGCGCTTTAAAGATGACGCTAAAGAAGTGGCACAGGGTTACGAGTGCGGTATTACCTTGGTAGGCTATAGCGACGTCAAAGAAGGGGACGTAATCGAAGCCTTCATCATGGAGACGGTAGAGCGCTAACGAATGAGGTGATCAGACCATGGCAAAAATCAGAACTGGGCGCGTAGGCGAGCAGATTAAAAAAGAGCTCAGCCAACTGATCCAAACGGAATTGAAAGACCCGAGAATCGGTTTTATTACCGTGACCGGCGTGGATGTAACTAACGATCTGTCCCAAGCGAAGGTATACCTGAGCGTGCTCGGGGACGACGAGCAGAAGGCGGCTTCCTTGAAAGGGCTGGAGAAGGCAAGCGGCTTTCTCCGTTCTGAGCTGGGCAAGCGGATTCGTCTCCGGCATGTTCCGGAGCTGATCTTCAAATTCGACGATTCCATTGCGTATGGCAGCCATATTGAGAAGCTGCTGACCGAAATCGTGGATCGCGAAGAGAAATAGAGTAGTTTTTGTTTATAAAGGAGAGGGCGAATGCAGACCTATGAACAAGAGCTGCAGCAGGTGAAATCGTTTCTGCTGGAGCACGATGATTATTTGGTTGTGTCGCATGTTCAGCCCGATGGAGATGCAGTCAGTTCCACCCTTGCGGTGGGCTGGCTTCTCTCATGTCTGGGCAAGAAATTCACGATGATCAACGAAGGGCCCATCCCGAAGCGTATGAAAAATCTGTGGCATGCAGAAGAGATTCTCAATCTGTCCGAACAGCAGCCGGGAAGGACGTTTTCAAACGTCATTTGCGTGGATTGCGCGGATTTTGCGAGAGTAGGTTATACGCAGCAGGTGTTTGCCGATCATGCAAGCATCGTTAATATTGACCATCATCCAACGAATGATCGTTACGGAGCCGTTAACCTGGTTGTGCCCGAGGCGGCTGCAACCGCAGAAATCCTTTATGATTTGCTGAATTTGTTTGAAATCGATTGGGATGCCGAAATCGCTACTGCGATTTATACCGGATTGTTAACGGATACTGGCGGTTTTCGTTATTCCAATACGTCGCCCAAGGTCATGAGCATGGCTTCCGATCTGTTATCCTATGGTGTGAACGGCCCTGAAATTGCGGAAACGCTGCTGGAGGAAATGACGCTGCCGCAGATGAAGGTGCTGGTTCAGGCGTTAAACACGTTGAGTCTGTCGGATGACGGTAAAATAGCCTGGGTGTACGTAACCCCCGAGCATATGGAACTATGCGGTGCCGTTAGCGAGGATCTTGAAGGGATCGTCAATTATCCCCGAAACATTCAGGGAGTCGAAGTCGGGATTCTGTTCAAATCGCTGAAATCTGGAATGGTCAAGGCGAGTTTGCGTTCAGCCGGCAAAGTGGATGTTGCCGCATTGGCCCAAATTTTTGGCGGCGGTGGCCATGTCCGGGCGGCAGGGTGCAGCATGGAAGGCTCCCTTCAAGACATCATCCCTAAAGTAGTAGAGCAGGTGAGATTAAAGCTATGACGCAATTAGAAGGCATCTTGGCCGTTCACAAACCGGCCGGATGGACCTCCCACGATGTGGTAGCCAAAGTTCGGGGAATGGTTCGTTTGAAGCGGATTGGACATACCGGGACGCTGGACCCTGAAGTGACGGGCGTGCTTCCGTTATGCTTGGGGAGAGCCACGCGGGTCGTCGAATATCTGCAGGAGCTGCCTAAAGAGTATCATGCGGTCCTCCGCCTTGGATACTCGACCGATACCGAGGATATTACCGGGAATGTGGTGGAGACTGCGGATGAAGTCCGCGTGACCAGAGACGAGGCGCTTGAAGCGCTGCAATCTTTTAGAGGCCAGATCTCTCAGGTTCCTCCTATGTACTCCGCCGTCAAAATCAACGGCAAACGATTGTACGAGCTTGCCAGAGAAGGCAAGACGGTGGAGCGCAAAAGCCGTACCGTAACGATTCATGAAATCGAGATGACGGACTTTGATGCGGAAGGGGAGTATACGGAAATTTCTTTCCGTGTACTGTGCTCCAAAGGTACATACATCCGCACGCTTTGTGTGGATATCGGGAGGAAGCTCGGCCTGCCGTCCGTCATGGTTAAGCTGGTACGTACGATATCGGCGGGAATCACCGAGGCGCAGTGCTTGACACTAGAGCAAATTGAGCAGTTCATGAAGGATGAAACGCTGCAAACCCGGCTTATTCCGGTGGATCAGGCGATTCATCATCTAGCAAAGCATACGGTTTCCGAAGAGAAGGCGGAGGCCGCGCTGAAGGGGCAACGTTTGTCCTCCAGGGCGGTAGAACCGGCCGTCGACAGTTCGGAGCCTATCCGTTTGTACGATATAAAGGAAAACTTTCTGGGCATCTATAAGCGTCAGGAAGAGACGGGCGCTATCGTTCCCGTGAAAGTATTTTCCTAAGCATGACTGGATTTAGTGAGTGGAGGTGAGAAATCATGAGGATTGTTTCATTATCTTATCCTGTATCTTCCGACATCGTACGAGAAGCTGCCGAGCCCAAGGTAGCGGCAATCGGCCAGTTCGACGGTCTTCACCTGGGACATGCCAGCGTGCTTTCGACCGCTGTCAACATTGCTCGGGAGAATGGAGTGCCGGCCGCGCTCATTACCTTCTATCCGCATCCGAAGGACGTGATCGGTAAGGGGAGCTATGAAGGCTATCTGACACCCCAGCCTGACAAGCAGCAGCTGCTCGAGCAGATGGGCATCGATATTCTGTACGTCGTCGAGTTCAATAAAGAATTTTCCCAAGTAAGTCCGGAAGCGTTTGTTGAAGAAATGCTCTTTCCCTTAAATCTTCAAACGGCGGTAGTCGGATTTGATTTCCGGTTCGGCCATAAAGGCGCAGGAGACGCAGTTAAACTTCAGGAACTCGGCGAAGGCAAAATGTCGGTCGTTACGGTACCGCCATTCCTGGTCGATGGCGAGAAGGTAGGAAGTTCATCCATACGGATTGCCTTAAAAACTGGACAGCTGTCGGACGCAAACCGCTGGCTCGGACGGAATTACCACATCCGGGGTACGGTCGTTCACGGGGAGAAGCGGGGAAGAAAGATCGGTTTCCCTACCGCGAACCTGGAATTGACGGACCCGTTCGTGGCGCCTGCATTGGGCGTCTATGCCGTCCGTGCCCGCACGGATAAGCATTACGACTGGATACCGGGCGTCATGAACGTCGGCGTGAAGCCGACGTTCCACGAAGGGATTACTGAACCGATCTTCGAGGTCCATCTGTTTGATTTCGAAGGGGATCTGTACGACCAGATCATGACGGTGGATATCGTTCAATATATCCGCAAGGAGCATAAATTCGAATCGGTTCAGGAGCTTGTGGAATGGATTCAGCGGGATGCCGTCGAGGCCCGCAAAATATTGAATGTCAGCGAATAAAACGTTTTGGGACAAATTGTTCGCAAACGGATTTTCTTTTTCAGGTAAAGTATGCTATACTCTTAGAGGTTGCCCGAGGATCGGGCAATTCTAACCTTGGCTTGGATGTTCGATCTCACCGTCGGTACCTGGGCCAACGGCGATTATAATGAGGGAGGTGAACAGGATGGCATTGACTCAAGAACGTAAACAACAACTGATTGACGAGCACAAAACTCATGAGTCCGATACAGGATCCCCAGAGGTGCAAATCGCTATCCTAACGGAAAACATTACGAACTTGACTGACCACTTGCGTACGCACAAGAAGGATCATCATTCCCGTCGCGGATTGTTGAAAATGGTCGGCCAACGCCGTAAGTTGCTTGCATACTTGAAAAACAAGGATGTTAAACGTTACAGTGCTTTGATCGAGAAGCTTGGATTGCGTCGCTAATCATCCATAAGATGTGCCGAAAACAGCCTGGTTGTCCACTGTCCTTCTTGGAACGACAGCGGCACAGCCGGGCTCTTTTCTAAGTATTGTACAATTTACCGTTACGAAAGCTTCCCCACAAAGTACTGCGTACGCTTCATAGCCTAAACTCCACTTTGTGGGGTTATCTTAATATAGATTCTTGATAGATGGTAGGCGTGGTCTGTTCGCTAATTTTCACTTCATGGTATAACCGGGGCAATCTATACGGAGAATGTTTTCTATACGGTTCGGGTTGTTCCTGTACATAGGTTCGTGATATTCGACCGCTTCGATGACTCTGGTTAGGAAATGTGGACAGCGTTTGGCAAAAACATGCTGATGATTAGGATTTCAAAAAAATTTATCCCCATGAGGAGGGATTACATGGAAACACGTGTTGAAATGCAGCTTGGCGGAAGACCCCTCGTGTTCGAAACAGGGCGCCTTGCGAAGCAGGCTAATGCGGCTGTTATGGTTCGTTACGGCGAAACGGCAGTCCTGTGTACGGTGACGGCTTCCAGTGAACCGAAGGATCTGGATTTCTTTCCATTGACGGTCAACTATGAGGAGCGCTTGTACGCAGTCGGTAAAATTCCGGGTGGATTCATCAAACGCGAAGGCAGACCAAGCGAGAAGGCGATTCTTGCCAGCCGTCTGACAGACCGTCCGATTCGTCCGCTGTTTCCGGAAGGATTCCGGAATGACGTTCAAGTTCTGAATCTGGTGATGAGCGTTGATCAGGATTGCGAGCCGGAAATTGCGGCCATGATCGGTACCTCCGCTGCCTTGAGCATCTCGGACGTGCCTTTTAACGGTCCGATCGGCGGCGTCGCGGTGGGTCGCGTTGACGGCAACTTTGTCGTGAACCCGAACATTGCGGAACAGGAAGCAAGCGATATTTATCTGGTCGTCGCCGGCACCAAAGATGCGATCATGATGGTCGAGGCCGAAGCGAACGAAGTTCCTGAGGAAGTCATGCTGGAAGCGATCATGTTCGGGCATGAGGAAATCAAGAAAATCGTAGCCAAGATCGAAGAGCTGGTGGCAGCTTGCGGCAAAGAGAAAATGGCGGTTAAGCTTCATGCGGTCAATGAAACCGTGAATCGCGAAGTGCGCGAATTTGCGGAAGCCCGTCTTGTTGAAGCCGTTCGCATTGAGGAGAAACACGCTCGCCAAGATGCGATTGACGCTATCAACGACGAAGCATACACCGTGTTCGAAGAGAAATACATCGAGACACCCGAGTTGTTGAAGGATGTTAAAGAGGTCCTTCACGATATCGTGAAAGAAGAAGTTCGCCGTTTGATCACGCACGATAAAGTTCGTCCGGACGGCCGCGGTCTGTCTGAGATCCGTCCTATCGATTGCGATACCAGCCTGCTGCCTAGAACGCATGGCTCCGGTCTGTTTACGCGTGGACAAACCCAGGCTCTTAGCGTATGTACACTAGGTGCTCTAGGCGATGTACAGATTCTCGATGGAATCGATCTGGAAGAGACCAAGCGCTTCATGCACCATTATAACTTCCCGCCGTTCAGCGTTGGGGAAGCGCGTCCGCTTCGCGCTCCGGGCCGTCGTGAAATCGGTCACGGTGCACTGGGTGAACGTGCATTGTCGAAGGTCATTCCGAATGAAGTGGATTTCCCGTACACGATTCGCCTCGTGTCCGAGGTGATTGAATCGAACGGTTCGACATCCCAAGCTAGCATTTGCGCAAGCACGCTTGCCATGATGGACGCAGGGGTGCCGATCAAAGCGCCTGTAGCCGGCGTGGCGATGGGCTTGATTAAAGACGGAGACCACGTTTCCATCTTGACGGACATTCAAGGGATGGAAGACCATCTCGGCGACATGGACTTCAAAGTGGCAGGTACGCCTGACGGGGTTACCGCCATTCAGATGGATATCAAGATCGACGGCATCGACCGCGCGATTTTGCAGGAAGCGCTGCAGCAGGCAAAAGAAGGACGCATGCACATCCTTGGAAAAATGGCGGAAGCCATTCAAAAACCAAGAGAAACGCTGTCCCAATATGCGCCTAAGATCATTACGATGCAGATCAACCCGGATAAAATCCGCGATGTTATCGGGGCCGGCGGCAAAATCATCAACAAAATCATCGAAGAGACCGGCGTGAAGATCGATATCGAACAAGACGGCCGCGTATTCATCGCATCGTCCAACGATGAGATGAACAAGAAGGCTCTTTCGATTATCGAAGGCATCGTGCGTGAGGTGGCTGTTGGCGAAATCTATACAGGTACTGTAAAACGGATTGAGAAATTCGGTGCATTTGTTGAAATCCTGCCTAACAAAGACGGGCTTGTGCATATCTCCCAACTCTCGACTGAGCGCGTAGCGAAGGTAGAGGACGTGGTTGCAATCGGTGACGTCATTACCGTGAAAGTTACCGAAATCGACCAGCAGGGACGGATTAACCTGTCTCGCAAAGCCGTGTTGACAACCGAAGCCAGCAAGAGCGGATCTTAATTCGCGCTTGCAGGTTTAACCGCATATCGATAGAAGGAAAAGAGGCAGAACCTATCATTCTGGCTCTTTTTTGCTCATCAGACGCCGGACTTCCTATGTTCTTGCTTCGGAATAAGCATCGGGTCAGGCTTTCACGGCTTAAGGCCTCATGTTTCGGTACATATTTCCGTCAGATCGCACATAAAATGGGACAAAGCTTCTCTAGGGAGGATGGATATGCCCATGAATGGAAAAAAGATGGCCGTGCTGCTGACCGGTGCCGCAATGGTGTCGGCTGTTGCTGTGTTCAGCGGGGCTTGGAAATACGTATCGGGGCTGGAGAACAAACCGGAGGCGCATCTCGTCAGTGGTTCAGAGACGGCAGTGGATCTGGATTTATTGGGTCAAATTGAAGCCGCTGCGGCTAAATCGCGTATCGAGCCGGTGGATGCCAGGGTGGACTCGGTGTGGAAAGCGATTCCCGGATACAATGGACTCGAAGTCGATATCGAAGCTACATATCAAGCAGCATCGTCGAAGAAACGTAAAGCCGGCGATGCCATTCCCTATGTTTACCGGCAGATACCGGCTAAAGTCACGCTCGATGATCTGGGGGAACAACCGATCTATCGAGGGAACCCCAACAAGCCGATGGTATCGATGATGATTAACGTGGCGTGGGGGAATGAATTTCTGGTGCCGATGCTGAATACGCTCGATGCGGAGAAGGTGAAAACTACGTTTTTCCTGGATGGCAGCTGGCTGAAGAAAAACCCGGAGCTGGCCGCCGAGATCGTGAAACGAGGCCATGAGGTGGAGAATCATGCCTTTACGCATCCGAACATGAGCCGTCTCAGCAGGGAACGGGCGGAGATGGAAATCGCAAAGACGCAGGATCTGCTTAAAGAAAGCCTGGGCGTAGTAAATAAGTGGTTTGCACCGCCTTCCGGCGATTTCAATCAGCAGACCGTATCCATCGCGCATGCAAGAGGATTGAAGACGGTGCTGTGGACGCTTGACACGGTCGACTGGAAGCATCCGGCGCCGGATGCCGTCGTCCAGAAAATTACGTCGAAGGTGGAGCCGGGATTTTTGATATTGATGCATCCAACGGACTCCTCTTCCCAAGCATTAAAAGGAATGATTGACGGAATACGGGCCAAGGGACTGGAGATCGGGACCGTCAGCCAGACGCTTTCACCGGAGCGAATCATGCCAAAGGGAAGTTGAGCCGCATGGTAAAGTTTGATAGAATGAATGGATGGCATGAGGCTGATTGTCAGCCGAAGTGAGCCTTTGATGGAACAGTTAGGGGGGCCTATTCGTGAAAAAAATACAATTGTCTAACGGCCTGAGAGTGGTTATGGAGCAAATCCCGACAAGTCGTTCGGTTTCATTCGGCATTTGGGTGAAAACCGGATCCCGCAATGAATCGGAAGACATCAACGGGATTACGCATTTTATAGAGCATATGATGTTCAAAGGGACGGAGCGCTTTGACGCCCGTGCCATTGCTGAAGAATTTGATGCCATCGGCGGTAACGTCAACGCTTTTACGTCCAAGGAATATACGTGTTATTATGCCAAGGTGCTGGATGAGCATTTTCCTATTGCCGTTGACGTGCTGTCCGATATGTTCTTCAATTCGAAGCTGGATCCGGGCGAGTTAGCCAAGGAGAAGAATGTCATTCTTGAAGAGATTGCGATGTATGAAGATACGCCGGATGATCTGGTTCATGATCTAATGTCGTTGTCAGTGTACGGTGACCACCCGCTTGCTTATCCGATTCTCGGCACGAAGGAGCGGCTGGAATCGATGGATTCGCAAGCGCTGAGATCCTACATGGACCGGCACTATACCATTGAGAATACGGTGATTGCCCTGGCCGGCAACATCAATGATGAAGTGATTGCGTTATTGGAGCGCCATTTTGGCGGCTTTGCTAACCATGGAACGTCAGAGCCGCTGGCGGTACCGGCCTTTTTGGACGGCGTGCAGTTCCGCAAGAAGAAAACGGAGCAGAATCATATCTGCATGTCGTTTCCCGGCTGCTCGATCGGCGACGAGCTTCAGTATGCGATGGTTTTGCTGAATAACGCCATTGGCGGCGGCATGAGCTCACGCTTGTTTCAGGAAATTCGGGAGAAGCGCGGGCTGGCGTACTCGGTATATTCATACCACAGTTCCCACGCGGATAACGGCATGTTTACCATCTATGCAGGCACTGCGCCCAAACAGACAAAAGAAGTGCTTCAGCTGACCACGGAAATGCTTCATGATTTGGCACAGAACGGGATGACGGAGGAAGAGCTGCGCAAAGGAAAGGAACAATTGAAGGGCAGTCTCATCCTAAGTCTGGAGAGCACGAGCAGCCGCATGAATCGCTTGGGCAAGAACGAATTGATGCTGGGCCGCCATTTCAGTCTGGACGAGATCATTAAACGGATCGAACAGGTCGACATGAAGGATGTCAACGCCGTTCTTGACCGTATGTTTGGGACTCCATATGCACTAGCGATGGTAGGAACTTCGGATAAAGCACTGAATGTACTTAGGAGGAATGAATTTGTTGCACTACGTTCAAATCAATAGATTGCCAGGAAATGAAGATGTGAAACTTCCGGTGAAAATGTCCGAGCTGGCCGCGGGTTTCGACCTGCACGCTGCCGTTCAAGAGCCGGTGGTGCTAAACCCGGGTGAACGCAAATTAATCCCGACCGGTTTTGCGATTGCC
This sequence comes from Paenibacillus sp. Y412MC10, assembly GCF_000024685.1. Classification (NCBI taxonomy): domain Bacteria; kingdom Bacillati; phylum Bacillota; class Bacilli; order Caryophanales; family Paenibacillaceae; genus Paenibacillus; species Paenibacillus sp. Y412MC10. Next base: position 4,713,175 of record NC_013406.1, on the reverse strand, counting down.
ATGCCGGCCGAGCTTGAGGCGCAAATCCGTCCGCGCAGCGGTCTTGCCTACAAACATGGCATTACTTGCCTGAATGCTCCGGGTACGATTGACGCCGATTATCGCGGGGAAGTCAAGGTGCTGCTTGTCAATTTGGGACAGGAGCCTTTTGCGATTGAGCGTAATGAGCGGATTGCCCAAATGGTGTTCAAATCCGTGCCTGCCGTAGAATTTACGGAAGTTGACGAACTGTCCGATACGGTACGCGGGGCGGGCGGATTCGGTCATACCGGCAAATAAACCATACCATGGAAGCTTAAAGGTATCATCAGGATCATGATATCAGCATGAACACCGCTCCGGTTGAAACGGAGCGGTGTTTTTTTTCGTTGGTCTTCAAGCAGGATGGACATGGAGCCGGACTTATCTCTCCTAACGTTATTTACTGCGTTAAGGCGGTAGTTTAAGGGAAATGCGCTCACCTCCCCATAGGCGGCAGCATAAGATGCTTTATACGTTGGTTTGAAGAAAGGAGCGAGGCCTTCCATGCTGACTGGAGTCCGGACCGTCTTTGTTGGAGGAGACGCAAGGCAAATTGAAGTGATTCGCAAATGCGCTGAGATGGATGCCTCCGTCATGATCGCCGGGTTTGAGAAACTGCAGGATTCTTTTCAGGGAGTGACTCGCGAGCCGCTTACGCCAGAGCTGTTATCGGACGCCGATGCTCTGATCCTGCCTGTAGTGGGATGTGATGATGAGGGACGTGTCAGCGCGCTATTCTCGGAAGGGCCGCTGCGACTGCAGGAAGAACATATCGCGGCGATGCCCGGACATGGAGTGATCTATACAGGCATGGCGAAACCCTATTTGCGCTCGCTATGTGACAAATATAAGATCAAGCTGGTAGAGATATTGGAGAGGGACGATGTGGCTATTTATAATTCCATTCCGACCGCCGAAGGCGCACTCATGATGGCGATCCAAAACACGGATTTTACGATCCACGGATCTACAAGCATGGTGCTCGGCATGGGACGGACCGGATTTACAATGGCTCGCAGCCTGCAGGGACTGGGTGCCAAAATTCGGATGGGGGTACGTAAATCGGAGCACTACGCAAGAGCTGAGGAAATGGGCTGGAAGCCCTTCCTGGTAAGGGATCTGGGTTCTTATGTGTCGGATATTGACTTGCTTTTTAACACGATTCCAACTATGATAGTCACAGCACAAATCATCTCGAAAATGCCTCGGGAGGCTGTCATTATTGACCTTGCCTCCGCACCCGGCGGATGCGATTTTCGCTATGCCGAGAAACGGGGTATCAAAGCCATGCTCGCACCCGGACTACCCGGAATCGTGGCTCCAAAAACAGCCGGCATCATCATGGCCAACACGCTGGTGGAGCTGATTTCTGAAGAAATCAAGATTCGGGGGGATGCGTAAATGAATTGGAATGGAATTACAGTGGGTTATGCCCTGACAGGATCGCACTGCACACTCGAAGAAGTGATGCCGCAGATCCAGCGATTCAAAGACGGGGGAGCGAATGTGGTGCCGATTGTATCGAGCACCATTATGACGACCGATACCCGATTCGGCACATCGGAAAATTGGCAGAAACAGTTGAAAGATATAACCGGGAATGATATTATTTCTACAATTGTGGAGGCGGAACCGCTGGGCCCATCCAAGCTGCTTGACGTCCTGGTTATCGCCCCTTGCACGGGAAACACGACCAGTAAGCTGGCCAACGCGATGACTGACAGTCCTGTCTTAATGGCAGCCAAGGCGCAGATGAGAAATTGCAGACCGCTGGTGCTGGCGATCTCAACGAATGACGGCCTTGGACTGAATGCGGCCAATATCGCGAAGCTGCTGGTTACCAAAAACATATATTTCGTCCCTTACGGACAGGATAATCCGCAGCAGAAACCGAACTCGCTGGTCGCCAAAATGAATCTGATTCCGGAAGCTTGTTATGCGGCATTGGAAGGGAAACAGCTCCAGCCGATGATCGTTGAATATTCTCGATAAATTTACAGAGAACGGTTATACCCTGGAAGAAATGAAGATGGTCCGCGAGACCAAAAAAATGATGGGCGACGAATCCATTGAAGTGACGGCTGCTAGTGTACGCATCCCGGTCGTTAACGGGCATTCGAAATCCATGTACGTTGAATTCAAGAAGGACTATGATCTGGAGTTCATCGCTAGATCATCTTCTGAAGGGTGCAGCATGGAAATGCTGTGCTAATCGCAGAAATCATCATCAACAACGGAACGGCCAGGCTTAATAGCCGGCCGTTTCAGTCGGTCGGCCCGCAATTTACGTCTCCTGGGCATATATAAACGGAGGAATATTTTATGCGCATCTTAGTTCAAAAATTCGGCGGCACCTCATTGTCTACACCGCAAGCAAGAACCCATGTTATTGGGCACATCCAGCGTGAACTGGCCAATCACTACCAATTGGTCGTGGTCGTATCGGCTATGGGACGCAGAGGGGAGCCTTATGCGACAGACACGCTCCTGGACTGGATCGGGCATAACGGAAACGCGCTTCCAGACAGAGAACGGGATCTGCTGCTCTGCTGCGGTGAAATTATCTCGGCTTCAACGCTGTGCAGTCTCCTTCAGCATGAGGGGATAACCGCAACGGTGCTGACGGGTGCACAAGCCGGATTTCTCACAGACGATCACTTCGGAAATGCACGTATCAAGGACGTAAAACCTGAACGGGTTTTGAAAGAGTTGGAGAGTCATCAGGTTGTCATCGTAACCGGCTTTCAGGGGCAGACCGATTCCGGCGACTTTACCACGCTGGGCAGAGGCGGAAGCGATACTTCGGCTACAGCGCTCGGTGCCGCGCTTCGCGCGGAAATGGTAGATATCTACACGGATGTCAACGGCATTCTAACGGCGGATCCCCGCATCGTCGAGGATGCGAAGCCGCTTAGTTACGTGAGTTACACGGAGATTTGCAACATGGCTCATCAAGGGGCAAAGGTCATTCATCCTAGAGCGGTTGAGATTGCCATGCAATCCCAAATTCCGGTCAGAGTGCGGTCGACCTTCTCGGATAATGAGGGCACGCTGGTAACCCAGCCTGAAGGCTTCAGAGATATTCAATCCGGAATCGTGGACCGCTTTGTGACGGGAGTTGCCTATGTAAGCAACATAACGCAAATCTCGGTGGAATGCGATCGCACGGAAGGTCTTCAACTGAAGGTATTTAAATCGATGGCCGAGCATTCCATCAGCGTGGACTTTATTAATGTTACCCCTACCGGAGTGCTTTATACGGTGTTTGACAGCGATTCGGAGAAGGCGATCGAAGTTCTGCAGAGCCTGGACCTGAAACCGAAAAGCTTATCCGGCTGTGCCAAAGTGTCCGTCATTGGCGGCGGCATCAACGGCGTTCCGGGCATCATGGCCAAAATCGTGGAATCCTTGAGCGAGCACGACATTCCGATTCTGCAATCCGCGGATTCGAATACGACGATATGGGTACTGGTTAAAAAAGAGGATATGGCTCAAGCGCTGCGCGCACTTCATCATAAATTTGAGCTTCACCGATAAAGTTACTAAAGACGGATATTCCCTTAAAACGTTTGATAGGAAATAATATAGATAAGATTACTTACGAAGGAAGCATTCCCGCGCGGGAATGCTTTAAGGAGGAATCATTGTGGATTTCGGAAGACTGATTACGGCTATGGTAACCCCTTTTGATCAGAACGGCCAGATCAATTGGGACGAGACTGCGAGATTGATTGAGCACCTGATTGTGAAACAGAAGTCGGATTCCCTGGTCATTGCTGGAACGACCGGCGAATCGCCAACGCTTAGCGAAGACGAAAAGCTTGAATTGTTTAAGTTCGCTGTGAAACAGGCGGGCGGACGGAGCAAGATCATCGCAGGCACCGGCAGCAACAATACGTCACATTCTGCAGAATTGACGAAAAAAGCCGAAAGCTGCGGCGTTGACGGCATTTTGCTTGTTGCACCCTACTACAACAAGCCGAACCAGGAAGGACTCTACCAGCATTTTAAGGCGATTGCCGAGGCAACCTCCTTGCCCGTCATGCTGTATAATGTGCCTGGAAGAACGGGCATCAGCCTAAGCACGTCCACCACTTTAAGGCTGGCACGAATTCCGAACATCGTTGCGACCAAGGAATGCGCTTCGATTGACCAGGTTACCGGCATTGCCGCAGGTGCTCCCGAAGGATTCATTGTATATTCCGGCGACGATTCCGCGGCATTGCCTGCATTGTCGGTAGGTGCTTATGGGATCGTAAGCGTGGCCAGCCATATTGCAGGTGCCCGCATGAAGGACATGATCGAAGCCTACGTGGAGGGGAACGTGAAGGAAGCTGCCAAGCTTCATCAATCCTTATTCCCGCTGTTCAAAGGCCTCTTTGAATGTCCTGACCCGCTTCCGAATCCTGCGGCGGTAAAATTCGCTTTGAACGAACGCGGCTATCAAGTCGGCGGGGTTCGCCTGCCGCTCGTTGCTCCAAGCGAGAACGAGGCTGCTTTTATCCGTAATATGCTGTCTTCCTTGTAAGCTGCCGCTTACCTATTTTCAGAGCCACTGCCTTCATCGAAGGCGGTGGCTTTCTTCGTTTTAAACCCTTCTGATTCTGGGCATCCTATGGCTCACGAAGGTGGCTGACTTGTGTTTTCACTTTTTCATCATGTATAATGAATTCAAGTGACTGGGTGCGGTATTTTTTTGAAATTTAATATAACAATGGTACGACGTCCAAAACTATAGGAGGGTTAGATACATTTGTCTAAGAAAATAAGCAGCGATAAACTATCGATTTTTGCCTTGGGCGGCGTCGGTGAAATCGGGAAGAACATGTATGTCATCCAGTATGCAGGCGACATCGTTGTCGTGGATGCGGGATTGAAGTTCCCAGAAGAAGATATGCTTGGGATTGATATTGTTATTCCTGATATTAGCTATTTAACGGAAAATCGCGACAAAGTGAGAGGGATTTTGCTGACTCACGGTCACGAGGACCATATCGGCGGCCTCCCTTACGTATTGAAACACCTGAACGTTCCTGTATACGGAACGAAATTGACGCTCGGATTGGTGGAAAACAAGCTCAGAGAAGCGAATTTGCTTGGTGAGACGAAACGGATTCTGATCCATGCGGATTCGGAAGTTCAACTCGGAAACACATTGAAAGCGACCTTCTTCAAAACCAATCACAGCATTCCGGATTCCGTGGGGATCTGTATCGAAACGCCGGAAGGCAATGTGGTGCACACGGGTGACTTTAAGTTTGACCATACTCCGGTCAATGACCAGTATGCGGATCTGCAGCGTATGGCTGAGATCGGAAGCAAGGGAGTATTGGCACTTCTGTCGGACAGTACAAACGCAGAGCGCCCCGGCTTTACGCCTTCCGAGAAAAACGTAGGCATCGTGCTGGAAGACATCTTCCGCAAAGCCGAACAGCGGGTTGTAGTTGCAACGTTTGCATCGAACGTGCACCGTATTCAACAGGTTGTCAACGCAGCCGAGTCCACCGGCCGCAAAATCACGGTAATCGGCAGAAGCATGGTTAACGTTGTGTCCATTGCCGCAGAGCTTGGATACCTGCACATTCCGGACGGCATGCTGATCGAACCCGAAGAGGTTAACAAAATGGCAGCGGACCGCGTTGTCGTATTGTGTACAGGCAGTCAGGGAGAACCGATGTCAGCGCTCACGCGCATGGCTCGTTCCACTCACCGCAAGGTGGACATTCTGCCGGGAGATACGGTCATCATTGCAGCGACTCCGGTGCCGGGTAATGAGAAGTACGTGGGTCGTACGATCGATGAGTTGTTCCGTCTTGGAGCAGACGTCATTTACAGCGGATCCAATTCGGGCGTCCACGTGTCGGGTCACGGAAGCCAGGAAGAGCTTAAGCTGATGCTGAATCTGATGAAACCGCAATTTTTCATCCCTGTCCATGGCGAGTACCGGATGCAGCGCCGTCACGCCCTGCTTGCGGAATCCGTTGGCGTGGATCCGGACAACATTTTTATTACCGATATCGGAGAAATTGTGGAGATTCAAGGCGGCTCGGCCCGCAAAGCCGGCAAAGTGACCGCCGGCAATGTGCTGATTGACGGACTTGGCGTCGGGGACGTAGGGAACATCGTACTGCGCGACCGCAAGCTTCTGTCCCAGGACGGAATTCTGGTCGTTGTCGTTACGTTGAGCAAACAAAACGGCTCCATCGTTTCCGGTCCCGATATTATTTCCCGTGGATTCGTATACGTACGAGAATCCGAAGGGCTTCTGGATGAAGCCAACCGTATCGTTTCCAGCACGCTTCAGAAGCTGATGAGCGAAAACGTGAATGAATGGGCGTCACTGAAGACCAGCGTGAAAGACGCTTTGGGACGCTTCTTGTATGAACAAACACGTCGCAGACCGATGATCTTGCCGATCATCATGGAAGTCTGATACGAGACAATACAATAAATCAGGCACACAGTCGCCCCTTTTTCGCAGGTAATAATTGGACGGTTTCCGCGAAAGAGGGGCTTTTTATATGGAAATCATGAAACTTCTCCCGATTGGTTCGGCAGGAGTTTTTTTGTTTGTTATGGGCAAGGCCTAATGCCGAATGCTCTGCACAAGCATAAAAAAGCCGCGTCATTTGCCATACTAAGGGTTAGCTATGTGTTTGTTGCAGCAGCTAGACATTAAGAATAAAAAGGCAGGGATGCGCGATGGACAACGATCAACGGATGACGGGCAACAAAAAAGCGGGGTGGACCGGCGAGACGGAGGCGCCTCCGGTCGTTCCGACCGAGGAAGGCAAGAAAGCGGCCGTGACGGAAACCATTCAGCAGCTGGGACAGACGGGGCTTCCGACCGGCGGAGAATCCAACGTCTTTTGCATGACGATTATTGGGCAAATCGAGGGTCATCTCGTGCTGCCGCCGCAAAATAAAACGACCAAATACGAGCATATGATTCCACAGCTAGTGGCAGCCGAGCAAAATCCGCGAATCGAAGGACTCTTGATCATTCTGAATACCGTTGGCGGCGATGTGGAAGCAGGGCTTGCCATTGCCGAAATGATTGCATCGCTCAGCAAACCGACGGTAACGGTTGTCATAGGAGGGGGTCATAGCATCGGCGTGCCTATCGCTGTTGCCGCAGACCATTCGATTATCGCAGAGAGCGCAACGATGACGATTCACCCGATTCGCATGAGCGGGTTAGTCATTGGCGTGCCGCAAACCTTCGAATACATGGAGAAAATGCAGGAACGCGTCGTGCGCTTTGTGACGAGCCACTCGGGGATCACGGAGGAACAGTTCAAGGATCTGATGTTCAAGACCGGCGAATTGAACAGGGATATCGGTACTGCGGTTTCGGGTGCAGACGCCGTAAAGTATGGCCTTATGAACGAAGTGGGTGGAATCGGACAGGCATTAAGCCGATTGAACAGCATGATCGCCGAGCGTAAAACGATTCAGCCCGGGGGGATTACGCAATGACTTGGTACAGCGTCATGCCCTTGGATCCGACCATCGGGATGCTTCAAGTGGAGCCGGAGGTCATGTCCAGGGAAGTTCGAGTCGATGGCATTTTGATGGAAGTGAAGCCAGTAACGGAAGATCAGGTGAAAATCGTTCGTTTATTGGACTGCGGGCTTCATGATTACTTGAACCCGCGCTACGCGCCAGGGATCATGATTCGCTATATTCCGACCGTCGAAAATGAGGCTAAAGGCTGAAAACAGAACATAGGTACGCCACCGAATATTATGCTATAATATGGATTCGGGGGTGACACATTTGGCAAAGCGGAAAAGAAAGAAGAAGGCAGCCTTTGCAGCCGTATTGAAATATGAAATTTATGGAATTGTATTGATGACACTCTCGGTCATCGCGTTATCCGGAGAAGCACCGGTGGGGCGTTCCCTGTCCAAGATGTCGGGATATCTGCTGGGTAAGTATTATTTTATCATCCCCCTAATCGGCATTTATTACGGGTTAATGGTGATGATTCACCGGAAATGGCCCAAACGGTGGAACAGCAGGCGTACCGGTGTCCTTCTCCTGGTATTATCGCTCACCTTAATGAGCAGTATTGCAGGTCTGGAGTCCAAATTGGCTCCGATCGGTCAATTGAATGCATCGAGTGCGATGAGCCAGATACATAGTGATTTGCAGGGCGAGCTCCTTCATGCCGGGGCGGATGACGGACGTCATCCCGTCATGGGCCGGGATATCAGCGGGGGTTATGTTGGAGCCTTGCAGTTTGCCCTCTTGTTGATGCTGTTCGGCAGCATCGGGGCAAAGTTGATTGTGATTGTCATGCTGTTTATCAGCTTCATGCTGATTACGAATCTGTCCTATGTTGATTTAATGCGGATGTTCCGCGTCAGGGTTGTGAAAGCCGGGGAACGAATCCAAAAGAAAATGAACAGCCAGCAGACGAAATCAAAGGCGGCGGCGAAGGCAAGCGCCAAGGAGCAACGCATACAGCTGCCGGAGGATCTGGATGAAGACGATGACCTCGACGATATGGAAGGCATGCGGCTGCCGAAGCGTAAAGCGCCGCAATTCTTCCAACTGTTTGGTTCCAAGGGCAACAAGCGGAACGAAGCCGCAGAAGAGGCAGAGGATGTTATGGATGAGTCGGCTCCGCTATTTACGGTTGGCAACGGACATGGTGAGCATGATGAGGGCGAGGTCGTCCTGTTCAGCCGAGCGGATCAATCGGAGGAGGGGACGGATGCTGCATTTTCTGCACCGGATCCTGTGCCTTCTTCGCCGATTATTCGCGATTTCTTTGAGCAGGTGAAGCAAGAAGGTCGATTGGATGACGATCAAGACGATCACGAAGCGGTGATGCCTCCGGCACATGAGGACCCTTCGGGGAACGCGGCATCAAGTTCGAATGCCATGGTTGACCCAGAGACGCTGAACGGCGGGACGAATTCAGCTGTTATGGCGGATACTGGGGGGCAAGAAGGATCGGCACCGGCAGCGCCTCCGGCTCCGCCGCCCAAGCCGTACAAGCTGCCTCCGTTCCGGCTGCTGTCCAAACCGAACAACGGCGGCAAGGGTGGAGACCAGAACGATTACATGCAGACAGCGCGAAAGCTGGAGGCCACGCTGGAAAGCTTTGGCGTTCGGGCCAAGGTTCTGGAGGTTGTCCGGGGTCCGTCGGTAACCCGCTATGAAATTCAGCCGGACATCGGCGTCAAGGTCAGCCGGATCGTGAATCTGACCGATGATATCGCACTCGCGCTTGCGGCCAAGGATATTCGGATGGAGGCGCCGATTCCAGGCAAGTCCGCCATCGGGATCGAAGTGCCGAACAATGAAGTTTCGCTCGTCACCATGCGAGAGGTTATGGAAACGCCGACGTTCCAGGACGCGGAATCGAAGCTGTCGATTGCGTTCGGCCGCGATATTTCGGGCCAGACGATTGTCGGTAATTTGGCACGGATGCCCCATCTCCTGGTTGCAGGCGCCACGGGTTCCGGTAAATCCGTATGCATCAACGGCATTATTACCAGCATCCTGTATAAAGCGAAGCCGGATGAGGTTAAGTTCCTGATGGTTGATCCGAAGATGGTCGAACTCAATGTCTATAACGGGATTCCGCATTTGATGGCGCCGGTGGTAACCGACCCGAAGCGGGCCTCCTTAGCGCTTAAGAAAATCGTCGTGGAGATGGAGAAGCGGTATGAGCTGTTCTCCAAGTCGGGAACGCGGAATATTGAGGGCTACAACAATCTGATGAAGGATAATCTGCCTGCGGTATTGCCGTATATCGTTGTCATCGTGGACGAGTTGGCCGATTTGATGATGGTTGCAGCCAACGACGTGGAGGATGCGATTACGCGATTGGCCCAGATGGCGCGTGCAGCCGGTATCCATCTGATTATCGCGACGCAGCGTCCGTCGGTCGACGTTATCACCGGGGTCATTAAAGCGAACATCCCGTCGCGTATTGCCTTTGGCGTGTCTTCGCAGGTCGATTCCCGAACCATTCTGGATATGGCGGGCGCCGAGAAGCTGCTAGGCCGCGGGGACATGCTGTTTATGCCGATGGGCTCCTCCAAGCCGATCCGCGTTCAGGGAGCCTTTATGAGTGATCATGAGGTTGAGAACATCGTGGATTTCGTCCGGGATCAAGGACAGGCGGAGTATGACGAGTCGTTGGTGCCTGAAATCGAGGAATCTGCAGGCGCGGACGAAGAAGAATTGGATGAGTTGTATGAACAGGCGGTGACCATCGTATTGGAAGCTAAGCAGGCATCCGTATCGCTGCTGCAGCGGAGAATGCGTGTAGGCTACACCCGCGCCGCCCGCCTCATCGATTCCATGGAAGCGCGCGGGGTGATCGGTCCTTATGAGGGCAGCAAGCCGCGGGAAGTGCTGATGTCCATTGAGCAATATCAGCAGCAGCAGAATCGAATCAGCTAAGCGGCTCATTGTATGATCACCAACTAAAAAAGGAAGCGAACAACCCTGGACTCCTGGTGGCTCGCTTCCTTTTTTGCATGTTCAGGGGACGCTGTTGATTTTGCGATATTGGCTTGCCGTCATGTTCATGATTTTTTTGAAGGTCCGGTCAAAATGGGTGAGGCTTTCGAAGCCGATCGATTCGGCGATGTCCACGATTTTCAGATCCGTATCCGTCAGAAGGCGCTGCGCCTCGCGAATCCGGGTGAGGTTGAGGTAATTAATGATGGTAAATCCCGTAATCTCTTTGAAGATCCGGGACAGGTAGAACGGACTGATGTAGAAGGTTTCGGATAATCCCTGCAGCGTGATTTTGTCTGCGTAGTGGACGTGAATAAACTTCACCACGTCCGTGATTTTCTGATGGAGCGGATTCATGGAGACGTTGGCAGGCAGCGAGGCGGAATGGGTTAATCGATAGGTTTTGATTAATAACTCCGTAAGCAGCACCTGCAGCATATGCTCATACGAAGCGGAGCGTTCCCGGATCTCATCGGCCATTTTATTCAGAATTTGCATGATGATGGCCTGCTCCGGCACGGTTAAACGCAGCAGCGGCCGATCCTGGTTAAACATGCCGAGCAATCCCGATGCCAGCAAGGGATGGCCTTTGCCGAGAAAGGAATCGCTGAAATTAATGACGATACGCTCATGCTCCGGGTCTCCATGGCCCGAGGTTTTATGGACATCGAATTTATTGATGAGAATCAGATCCCCCGCCCGTATGGAGTACAGCTTCTCTTTGATAAAATAATGGCGTTCTCCCGAAACCAAATAGTAGATTTCGTAAGTTCCGTGATAATGGTTATTCCGTTCAAAGGGCTTCGTGCGGTGAATGCGATGATAGTAAAATTCTCCTTCTTCTTCTCCGTAGGATACGGTGTGGGTTTCGCTGGATATGACAATCGCCCCCGCTTCGTTCAGATCATAACATTTTGGAGCTATTCCAATATATACAGCTATATTGTATCAACTTCTTCTTGCTAAACAAAGCAAGATATGTTGATTAATCCTCTATATTCGCAATAAACGTGAAGAAATCCAACTGATGATGCCGTAACATAGTAGATAATCTACAGAAACGGACGGTGAAATCATGAGACCTTTTATGGATGAACATTTTTTGCTTCATAACGAGACTGCTCGCATCTTATACCACGATTATGCTAAAGCCATGCCAATCATCGACTACCACTGTCATTTGAGTCCGCAAATGATCGTTGACAATCACCGGTTCGAGAACTTAACGGAAGCCTGGATCAACGGTGACCACTATAAATGGCGGGCGATGCGTGCTGCAGGCGTGGAAGAGGCCTACATCACGGGAGGGCCGGGCGTGAACGATTATGACCGCTTCTTGGCTTGGACCCGCACCGTGCCGATGACGATTGGCAACCCCTTATTCCATTGGTCGCATTTGGAGCTGCAAAGGCTGTTCGGCATATCGGATATCATTCAGGAAAAGACTGCTCCGCGAATTTGGGAGGCGGCAAACAAGCGTCTCCAGGAACATGATTTTACGACCAGGGGGTTGATTACGTCAAGCAACGTGAAGGTCGTGTGTACGACGGATGACCCGGCGGATAGCCTGGAATATCATATCAAGCTGGCAGAGGAAGGCGATGCCGGATTTCAGATGCTCCCGTCGTTCCGTCCGGACAAGGGGCTGGAGATTAACCGGGAGACGTTCGTTCCTTGGGTGAAGTTGCTCGCCGAGCGAAGCCGGATCGAGATAGCGGATTATCCGGCATTTCTGGCAGCGCTGGAGCAGCGGGCGGAATTTTTCCATTCGGTTGGCGGCAGGGTATCCGATCATGCGCTGGATTACGTGCCTTATCGAGAGGTCAGCGAGGCGCAGGCGGGCGACATTTTCATGAAAGCGCTTCAAGGGGAGAGGGTTTCCCGGGAAGAAGAGGAACAGTTCAAGACGCATACGCTGCTTCATCTCGGCCGTGTCTACGCCAGGCTCGGCTGGGTCATGCAGTTCCATATCAATGCCCAACGCAACAACAACACAAGGATGTTCCGACAATTGGGTCCGGATACCGGTTATGATTCGATTCACGATAGTCCGATCGCCGTACCGCTCGTTAAGCTGATGGATCGGCTCGATCAAGAGTCAGCGCTTCCGAGAACGATACTCTATTCGCTCAACCCCAGCGATAACGATATCCTAGCTGCACTAATCGGGAGTTTTCAAGGGGACGGCATTCCGGGCAAAATCCAGTTCGGCTCGGCGTGGTGGTTCAACGACACCAAAGACGGCATGGTCGAGCAGATGAGCAAACTCGGCAATATGGGCCTGTTGAGCCAATTCGTCGGGATGCTGACCGATTCCAGAAGTTTTTTGTCTTACACCCGGCATGAGTATTTCCGCCGTATTCTTTGCAATCTTCTCGGCGAGTGGGTTACGCGGGGCGAAGCGCCGGATGATCTTCCGTGGCTCGGAGGCATCGTACAGGATATTTGTTACAACAACGCCGAGCGTTATTTCCGGTTTGGCCAGACGGAAGGGAGATAAACCATGAGTACGAGCACGGACCGAAGCGGGTCGTTGAAGTTGGTCGGACGGGAGTTTCTCCAGCAGCAGGATATACGCCAGGACTCGGAGATGTTGGACTTCCCCGTGAAGGTGCTGCAAATCGGCGAAGGTAATTTTCTCAGGGGCTTTTTCGATTGGATGATCTATGAATGCAACCGGCAGGGGCTGTTTCAAGGGAGCGTCGCGGTCAGTCAGCCAAGACCCGGCGGAAGGCCCAAGCTGGAGCAGCTGCGGGACCAGGAAGGGATATACGGCCTGCTGACCCGAGGTCTGCAGGATGGACGAAAAGTTGAGGAGGAGCAGTGGATTCCGGTGTTCTCGAAGATCGTGGATCCCTATGCGGAATGGGAGAACTTCTTAAGGATCGCCGAGTTGGATTCCCTGGACATCATCGTTTCCAATACCACCGAGGCGGGCCTCGATTATCAGCGCAGTGAATGGAATCCGGACGAACCGGTGTTGTCGTATCCCGGCAAGCTGACCATGCTGCTGTACCGGCGTTATAAGCATTATGAGGGCTCGCCGGACAAGGGCTTGATGATATTGCCCTGCGAGCTTCTGGAGCGAAACGGGGACATCTTGCGATCCATTGTTTTGCGGCATGCCCAGGATTGGGGGCTTTCGCCCGCCTTTCAGAGCTGGGTGGCGGAGCATAATCTGTTTCTGAACTCTCTTGTAGACCGGATCGTAACCGGTTATCCGGAAGAAGCGGAGCGTTATTTTGACAAATGGGGTCATCAAGACCGATTGCTCAACACGGCCGAGCCCTATTATTTCTGGGCGATTGAGGGCGATCCGTCACTGGAGTCCAGACTGCCTCTACGGTCGGCGGGCCTTCAGGTAAGCTGGGTATCCGATCTGACTCCGTATCAGGTTAGAAAAGTAAGGATCTTGAATGGAACGCATACCCTTATGGCTTCGATAGGCCTGCTCCATGGCTTGAACGAAGTGAAGGAGATGACGGAAAGTCCTGAATGGGGTGATCTCATCCGAAACGCGATGCTCGAGGAAATCGTCCCGGGGGTGCCCCTCCCGCCGGAAGAGGTTGCAGCATATGCCGAAACCGTGTGGGAGCGGTTCGGCAACCCCTTCATTCGGCACAGGCTGCAGGACATCGCCATGAACAGCATGTCCAAATTTAGGGTTCGGGTTCTGCCGAGCTTAAAGGAATATATCAGAATGCATAATGAGCTGCCAAGCACCATTACTCTTGGATTGGCTTCCTTGATCCGTCTGTATCATATCGGCACAAAAGAGGGGCAATGGTACGGCACGCGACTTGATGGTGAAGAGCTGCCGTTAAGAGATGATCCGGATAACCTGATGACACTGCAGCAAGCTTGGCAAAAGGTAGACGGCGGGGAGTGGACTATACGTCAGCTTGTGGCCTCCATTCTTGGTAACCAGAGGATATGGGGCGAGGATCTGAACCGAATTCCCGCTCTTCATGAAACGGTAAGCAGCTATATCGAAGAAATGGAGCTGAACAACACATGAGTGACATCGTCATACTTCACAGCAAGGATGATGTCGGCATTGCGCTTCGTCCTTTGTCGGCAGGAGAACATGCCATCGGGATCTTGAACGGGAAGGAGCATGCCATCGAATTAACGGAGGACGTCCCGAAGGGTCATAAGGTGGCTCTGCGGTGGATTGAGGCGGGTAGCCATGTTTTCAAATTCGGTTATTCGATCGGTCTGGCGAAGGAAGCCATTTTGCCGGGGACCTGGATTCATACCCACAATTTGAAAACAGGTCTCTCCGGTGAAGTGGAGTATCAGTATAAGCCAAACGCGAATCAAGGGCTTGAGCCTTCAGCTGCCAGCCACGGCTCGTCAACTTTCCAAGGATATGTCAGACCGAACGGCGAGGTTGGAATCCGCAACGAAATCTGGATCATCAACACCGTCGGCTGCATTAATAAAACCTGCGAGCTGCTGGCACGAATGGCAGGTCAGCAGTTTCAAGGGAGAGGGATTGATGGGATTTATCATTTTCCGCATCCTTACGGCTGCTCACAGCTCGGAGATGATCTGAGCCATACCCAGCGCCTATTATCCTCCCTGGCTCAGCATGGCAATGCCGCAGGCGTGCTCATTATCGGGCTCGGCTGCGAGAACAATCAGATCGATCAAATGCAGGCCATGATCGGGGAGCAGGACGGGAATAGGATCAAATATATGCGTGCCCAGGACATGGAGGACGAATTGGAGGAAGGGTTGTCCCTTATATCCGAGCTCGTGGAATATGCGGAGACTTTCAAACGAACGGAGGTTCCTCTCTCCAAACTGAAGATCGGGCTGAAATGCGGCGGGTCGGACGGACTTTCGGGCATTACAGCCAATCCGCTGGCGGGCCGCATCGCGGATACGATTACCGCCTATGGAGGCACCGCTCTTCTAACGGAGGTGCCGGAGATGTTCGGAGCCGAAACGATCCTGATGGATCGGGCTGCCGACGAGCAGGTGTTCCAGGATATCACCTTGCTCATCAACAACTTTAAACAATATTTCGTCTCGCATGGACAGGAAATCTATGAAAATCCGTCTCCCGGGAATAAAGACGGCGGCATCACGACCTTAGAGGAGAAATCGCTGGGATGCACCCAAAAAGGGGGGACTGCAACCGTATCCGATGTGCTCCGTTACGGCGTAAGAACTACGAAGCCGGGACTGAACCTGATCGAGGGGCCGGGCAATGACCTCGTATCGGTTACGGCACTCGCTGCAGCCGGCGCCCACCTCGTGCTGTTCACGACCGGAAGGGGGACGCCGTTTGGGGGGCCTGTACCAACCGTCAAAATCGCGACCAATTCCGAGCTGGCCAAACGTAAAAAGCATTGGATCGATTATAATGCGGGAGCTCTGCTGGAGGGCAAAAGCATGGATGAGCTTCATGCGGAACTTTTGGAGGTCATCGTTCATTTGGCCTCAGGCGTTGAGAAGACGCAAAATGAACGGAACGGCTTCCGGGAAATATCCATTTTCAAGGATGGCGTTATTTTATAAATTCAATCGCTTTTTAGTAATTGATTAGAAAGAGGAGGAGCACGTATGTCCAATCCCGTACAGCAGCAGGCACAGTCCGCTTTGTCACCAATAGAACTCGCCGCCAAGGCGTGCCAATCGATCATGGAAACGTATTTGCCCGAGCAGCTTCCGCCTGCAGGCAGGTGGCATTACCATCAGGGCGTATTTTTGGTTGGGTTGTCTCAATTGTGGAAATTTAACGGGGACAGCAAGCTTTTGAGTTATATCAAAGGCTATGTTGATCATCTGGTGGACGCTAACGGCAACCTGCTGCTGGAGCGGGGGGAGCTGGATTCCGTTCAAGCGGGCCTGCTCCTGATGGAATTGGATGCTGTGTTTCCCGAATACCGCTACAGGACCGCAGCGGATAAACTGCTCCGCTTGCTGTCCACGCTGAACCGGACCACCGAAGGCGGCTATTGGCATAAGGACCGGTATCCATACCAGATGTGGCTGGACGGACTGTATATGGGCGGCGTATTTACGATGAACTATGCGAGGCAGTATAACGAGCCGCATTTATTTGACGAGGTATTGTTCCAGGAGAAGCTGATGCGCTCCCATACCAAGGATGAGGCTACCGGTTTGTATTATCATGCTTGGGACGAGAGCCGAACGATGCCCTGGGCGGATCCGGTCAGCGGGCAATCTCCGGAATTTTGGGGACGCGCCATAGGCTGGTATGCGCTGTCGCTTGTCGAGTTCCTCGATTTACTGCCTGAGCATCATTCGGCGAGGGAAGAGCTGGCTGCCGCGCTACGTGAACTAAGCGAAGCGCTGGTGCGTTATCAGGATCCGGCTACCGGTCTGTGGCATCAGGTTGTGGACAAAGGGGGGCGGGAGGACAATTGGCTCGAAACCTCCTGCTCCAGTCTTTTCACCTATACCTTGGCAAAAGGAGTCCGTCTGGGTTATCTGGATCCTTCTTTTATGACGTATGCAAGACAGGGATATCAAGGCCTGGTCCAATCCGTATATCGCAATGACAAGGGACATTTGGTCATGCCCCAAATCTGCATCGGCACGGGAGTAGGCGATTACAAGCATTATGTGGAAAGGCAGCAATGCGAAAATGACCTTCATGGCGTCGGAGCGTTGGTCATGGCGTGCGTAGAGCTAGGCAGAAGCGACGGATGAAAGCGTGTTTGAACGCTGCAACTGATACAGAACATTTAAGGAGCTGTTCCCTCATAGGAGCAGCTCTCTTTGCGCTTATAGGAACTTCTGCGCTCATGCCGTCCTCAGGGAATAGGTGCATAGGATATTGGCAGGCTTGTCATAATAACGGTAGCGAGGCTTGTTAAACCACAAGAGAAAGGTAGAGCGCAGCATGAAAAACTCAAGAATCTGGATTCTGATCAGCATTGCGATATTGTTATCTGCCGTCGTCTTCGCCCAGGGAAGGCTGAAAGCGGATCACAGTTCGAGTCTACAGGAAGCTTTGCCGACCTTTAGCCAGCAGACCATCAAATTCGGTTCCACCGGCGAAGACGTGTATGAGCTGCAAGGGCGACTGAAGTACCTAGGCTTTTATCATGGCAAAATCGACAGCGTGTTCGGTTCCAAGACCCAAGGCGCCGTCAAGTGGTTCCAATCCGAGTTCGGCATGAAGGTGGACGGCATCGTGGGGCCGAAGGTCAAATTGAAACTGTATAACGCCACCAAGGATTTCCGTCCCACCGCTCCGAAGCTTCATGAAGGCGGAGGTGCAGCGGCCGGTGCTGGCGGAAACGGCGGCGGTACTAATCAAGGGAATAACAACTTAGCCTCATCGAATACTATGGGCCTGTCCGACAATGATTTGAGAATCATGGCGAATGCCGTTTACGGCGAAGCGCGCGGAGAGCCGTTTGAAGGACAGGTCGCCGTAGCGGCCGTTATTCTCAACCGGGTGAAATCGCCAAGCTTCCCGAACACGCCGCATGGAGTTATATTCGAGCCGAGAGCATTTACCGCGGTCGCTGACGGCCAAATATGGCTGGAGCCGAACGCCCAGGCTCGAAAAGCGGTGGAGCAGGCGCTGAACGGATGGGATCCTACAGGAGGATGCTTGTACTACTTCAATCCGAAAACAGCCACCTCGCCATGGATTTGGACGCGTCCTCAAGTCAAAACCATCGGTCAACATATCTTCTGTATGTAGCTCAACCAACGGCAACCGGGGCCTGTCTTCGGTTGCTTCTTCACTTTGCGATGGGTTAGAATGTAAGTTATCTATGAAGTAAATTATGGCAACGACAATCCATGATGTAAGGGGATATGGACCTTGACGAAAACGGAATTTGAACACGGTACTGCCGGAGGGATACGGATTCACGTGTTGCCGACAAACCGATTCAAGACATTTGCGATATCGCTTTACGCCGGAAGCCCGTTAGCGGAGGAAACCGTGACCTCGACCGCGCTTACGCCTTTTGTACTGCGCAGAGGGACGGTTTCTTACCCGGAAACCAGAGCATTCCGCGAGCAGCTGGAGCAGCTGTACGGCGCCGGGTTTGGCTTTGACGTGTATAAGCGCGGCGATTATCAGATCGTGCACTTCCGCATGGACACGATCAATGACTCTTTTGTTAAGAGCCCTGAGAGCCTGCTACGCTCCTCATTTGCTTTTCTGGGCGAGGCATTCACCCAGCCCGTGCTGGAGAATGGCGCATTCCGCAAATCTTACGTGCAGACCGAGCGCGACACGGTCCGCAAGAAGCTGGAGTCTATCGTAAACGATAAGATCCGTTATGCCGCCGAGCGCTGCATTGAGGTTATGTGCAAGAACGAGCCGTACCGATTGCATCCGCTCGGAGAGCGGAAGGACCTTGACGGCATCACGCCGGAGGACTTGTATGAGTCTTATCAGAAATGGCTCCAAGAGTCCGTTTTGGATTTGTACGTGGTTGGCGATACGAGTCTGGATGAGGTGAAGACGCTCGTCGAGGAGCATTTTAAACTGAATCGGACGGAAAGCCGGGATTATGTTCCTTCGATCACGCGGACGGCCGCTAACGAGACGCAGACGGTCGTGGAGAAGCTGGACATCAATCAAGGCAAACTCAACATGGGCCTTCGAAGCACGATTACGTACGGAGATGATGAATATGCCGCTGCGCTCCTGTATAACGGGATTTTGGGAGGGTATCCGCATTCGAAGCTGTTTGTTAACGTGAGGGAGAAGGAAAGCCTGGCGTATTACGCTTCCTCCCGATATGACGGTCATAAAGGGATTGCTACCATCCAGTCCGGGATCGAGGTTCAAAATTTCGAGAAGGCGGTCGACATCATTCGCCAACAGCTCGATGACATGGCCAAGGGTGCCATCTCGGACATCGAAATGACCCAGACGAAAGCCATGATCCGTAACGTGATCAAAGAAATGCAGGATTCGGCCTTCGAGATGATTGCGTATGATTTTAACCGCACGCTGTCGGGACGGGAACGTACGCCGGATGAGCTGCTGAAGCAGGTCGAGGGCATTGCAGTGGACGATGTGAAGCAGGCGGCTTCGGCATTTTCCCTGGATACGATCTATTTCCTGAAAGGTCAAAAGGAGGAATAGCCGGTGGAGAGCATTCATTATGACAACCTGCAGGAAACGCTGTATTACGAAGTGATGGATAACGGTTTGCACGTGTATGTGCTGCCTAAACCCGGCTTCCAGAAAACCTATGCGACCTTTGCAACCAAGTACGGTTCGGTCGATAACCATTTCAAGGTCCAAGGCGAGTCCGAGACCCGGGTTCCGGACGGAATTGCGCATTTTCTCGAGCACAAAATGTTTGAGGAGCCGGAAGGCGACATTTTTGCCAAGTTTGCTTCCAATGGCGCCTCGGCGAACGCCTTTACCAGTTTTGACCAGACCGTGTACCTCTTCTCGGCCACGGAGAACATTCATGAAAATTTGGAGACGCTGATCGATTTCGTGCAGAATCCTTATTTTACCGACCAGAACGTGGAGAAAGAAAAAGGGATCATCGGCCAGGAAATCAACATGTATCAAGACAACCCGGATTGGCGCGTGTACTTCGGACTGATCGAAGCGATGTATAAGGTGCATCCGGTGCATATCGACATCGCCGGCACGGTGGAATCCATCGGGACGATTACGAAGGAAGATCTGTATACGTGCTACAATGCGTTCTATCACCCGAGCAACATGCTGCTGTTCGTGGTGGGCGGCGTCGATCCCGAGGAAACGATGAACCTGATCCGATCGAACCAAGCCCGAAAATCGTACGACAAACAAGGTTCCATTGAGCGTTTATTCGATCCGGAGCCGCAGGGAGTCGAAGAGAAGCGGAGGGAGAGCCGCCTGGCCGTATCGCTGCCGAAATGCCTGTTCGGCTTCAAGGAGAAGCAGGTGGGTTTATCGGCCGATGAGCAGCTGCGCCGCGACCTGACGACCAAGCTGATGATGGATCTCCTGTTTGGCTCCAGTACGGAGTTGTATCAGAAGCTGTACGATGAGGATTTGATCTCCGACAGCTTCGGTCATGAATATAACAGCTCGCCCCAGTATGCGTTCTCCGCGGTTGGCGGGGACACGAAGGATCCGGATCAACTGCTGGAGCGCATCCGTACCGAGGTGGATAAGCTAAAGGCAGCCGGATTCCAAGCCTCGGACTTTGAACGGGCCCGCAAGAAGAAAATGGGCGGATACTTGCGTATGCTCAATTCCCCGGAAAACATTGCCCATGAATTTACTCGCTATCAGTTCCGCGGCGCCGATTTTTTCAACGTTTTGCCGGTTTATGAATCCATCACCCTGGAGGATGTCAACCGCCGCCTGCAGGAGCATGTCGATTGGAACCAGCTGGCTGTATCGATCGTTGTGAGTCCGTAATGAAGCAAGGCATGGGAAGAGAATTGAAGCCGATCGGGGAAATGACGGTATTGATTACGGGTGCGAGCAGAGGCATAGGGGCGGCTGTCGCCGAACGCTTTGCCTCGGTCCGCATGAATGTGGTCATCCACTACATGAATTCGCACGAAGCGGCCAACGAAGTAGCCCGCCGCTGCATGGCTTATGGAGCCAAGGTATTAACCGTATCCGCCGACCTGCGCGACAAAGAGCAGATATTACGGATGAAAGAGAAACTGCAGAGTCATGGTATGGAGCCGGATATTCTGGTTAACAACGCGGGCGTGTCCCATTACGGGCTTTTGTCCGACGTGACGGAAGAGCAGTGGGATACTTTGATGTCCATTAACCTGCGCGGGATGTTTCTGTGTTCCCAGGCTTTTATGGGGCGCATGGTTTCCCAGCGCTTTGGCAGGATCATCAATGTATCCTCGATCTGGGGGTTATCCGGAGCCTCCTGCGAGGTATTGTATTCAACAAGCAAAGGCGGCGTTAACGCCTTTACGAAGGCTCTCGCGAAGGAGCTTGCCCCGTCAGGCGTAACGGTGAACGCCGTGGCGCCCGGTGCGGTCGATACGTCCATGCTGGGGCATCTGGAGTCGGATGAAATTCGCATGCTGGAGGATGAAATTCCGGTCGGCCGATTGGCGCAGCCGGATGAGATTTCGTCGCTGGTGTATTTTTTGGCGCTGCCCGAGTCGGGCTACATTACCGGGCAAGTGATCAGCCCGAACGGAGGATGGGTGACCTAGATCTCGTTCGTGGTGCAATTCACCACTCATAAGGTATTGGTTACGGGGACATATTACTATTGTTACTTTAAATCTGAATTGCCACCACGCAAAAGGAGGATTTAATTCATGTCATCCGTAATCAAAAACTTTGATTCCTGGAAGAAATTCCTGGGCGAGCGCGTCGTTCAAGCCGAGAAAGCGGGTATGAGTGAAGACACCATTTCCCAGCTGGCTTATGAGATCGGTGATTTCCTCGACGAGAAGGTTGATCCCCAAAACTCATCCAACCGCGCACTGAAAGAATTGTGGGATGTAGGTAACGAGGAAGAACGCCACGTTATCGCGCGTCTGATGGTGAAATTGGCCAAGAACAACGCATAATCCATTAACAAAAAGCCCCCCGACAATGGGGGCTTTTTGTCAAGAAAAAAGAATGTAATTTTCATGTCACCGTTAATACTTGCCTTTCATTTTTATTTTATATATCATTAACGTGACCCATTTTTCATTTGACCTGTTTTTGCGTGCAATTTTCGCTGGAATTTGTCGAATATTGATGGAAAAGAAGTGCAAAGAGGTGTCTTTGTGGAATCGAATCAATGGTACATGGAATATAAGATACATAAGAACCGGCCCGGTTTGCTCGGTGACATTGCATCCGTGCTGGGTATGCTCGAAGTGAACATACTGACCATTAACGGCGTGGAAGGCCAAACCCGCGGAATGCTGCTCGAGACGGATGACGAAGAAAAAATTGTTCTGATGGGTAAAATGTTAAACAAAATGAAAAATATTACGGTATCAGCCTTGAGGCCCCCGAAACTGGTGGATATTCTGGCTGTCCGTCATGGACGATATATCGACCGGGACTCGGATGATCGTAAAACGTTTCGTTTTACGCGTGATGAGCTCGGTTTACTTGTTGATTTTTTGGGTGAATTGTTCAAAAGGGAAGGTAATCAGGTCATCGGCCTCCGCGGAATGCCCCGCGTGGGCAAAACCGAGTCCATTATCGCCGGCAGCGTCTGCGCGATGAAGCGCTGGACCTTCGTTTCCTCTACGCTGCTCCGTCAAACCATTCGCAGTCAACTCTCCGAGGACGAGATGAATACGAACAACATTTTTATCATTGACGGCATTGTGAGCACGATTCGATCCAATGAACGCCACTATCAGCTCCTGCAGGATATCATGGGAATGGAGAGCACGAAGGTGATCGAGCATCCCGATATCTTTGTTCGCGAATCCGAATATTCCTACGATGATTTCGACATTATCATCGAATTGCGAAACAATCCGGAAGAGGAAATCGTTTATGATACGTTCACGGGTTCTTATAGTGACGATTTGTAATATTTTTGTTTGACTTTGACCACGAAATTCTAAAGTAGGAGGTGATGGCATGTCCGAACTGGGACAGCAATTAAGGGAGGCGCGTCTGCAAAAAGGGATGAGCCTTGATGATGTGCAGGAAATGACTAAAATACGCAAGCGATACTTGGAAGCCATCGAGGCAGGGGATTACAAAGTACTTCCCGGCAGTTTTTACGTGCGGGCATTCATCAAAACCTATGCGGAAGCGGTGGGGATTGACCCGGACGAACTGCTTGAAGGGCATAAACAGGATGTGCCTAAATCCGAACCGGAAGCGACCATGGAGCCGGTTATTCAAAAGCGCGCCAGCAGACCGACAGCCGAACGGAACATGAAATGGCTGCCTACGCTGCTGATGTGGACATTCCCGATCCTGATCGTTGTTGTCATATATTTGGTGGCCATCAATTCGAATGAGCCTAAGGACGAACCGCCGGTCAGCAACAATGATCAGACGCAGACCGATCAGGCGCAGAACCCGCAAACTCCGGATAACACGGATCCCGTGACGCCAGGCGACGGAGCGCAGGGCGGCGAAAACACCCCGGACGGCACGGTAAACGAAGGCACGGACGGAGAAGGAACTGATACCCCGGACGGAACAGAAGGCACAGACGGAACGGATGGAACGGACATCGATGAACCGGGTGATTCAACGCCTGGAGCGGCTACGGTGACGCAGGACCGGACGGAAGGCAAGAACACCGTATTTAAGGTATCGGGCTCGTCCGTGAAGGTTGAGATTGTGGCAATCAGTGACGGTAAAAGTTGGGTCGAAGTATATCGTGGCAACAATGCTTCCGGGGAGAAGCTGGCTTTCCAAATGCTCGAGAACGGTGCTTCGCTGAGCTTTGACATGGACAGCCAGGGGCTGTACGTGAAGTCGGCCAATTCTGCTGCAACGACCATTACGGTTGGCGGCCAGCCCGTAACGGATGGGAAGTCCACGTCGCGCATCGTGTTGGAGCCGGCTGATGGTTCCGCAAGCACGATGGACAACACGGGTACCGGGGATACTACGGATACATCGGATACCACCGACTTCGAATAATTGCCTGTCCTCCAGGCCATCATAACAGCATGCAGCTGCATGCTGTTATTTCACTTCCCGAAAGAGGTGATGCTCTGTGACGGTCAATTGGATTATATTCGGATTAGGCGTTATCGTCAGCCTCTTGGGCTATTATTTGATCCCAAGCAGCTGGGGGTATGGCATATTAGGCTTTGGGCTGGCACATATTTTACTCGGCATACTGAGTATGTTCCGCCGTCCGGTGCATGATGAGAAAGCTAGCAGTTGAGGGAGCGGGCTTCGTTTTCGCCGGATGATGTTGGCGATAAGCGGAGTCTTTTTCGTTCCTGATCCATCGCGGATTCCTTACAGGATTAGACTTGTCTCTCGGTTTTACCTATAATAGAAGCATTATCGCCAAATGAAAGGAAGGATTCACCATGGCTTCAGAAAGCTCATTTGATATCGTATCCAAAATGGATATGCAGGAACTTACCAATGCGGTTAATCAAGCGGAGCGCGAGATCGAAAACCGTTTTGACTTCAAGGGCAGCAAGAGCAGCTTGAAGCTGGACAAGGACGCGCTGGTCATTGCCTCCGATGACGAGTACAAACTCAACGCCGTTATCGATATTTTGCAGACCAAGATGGTGAAGCGGGGCTTGTCGCTTAAAAATGTGGAGTACGGTAAGATCGAGCCGGCTTCCATGGGTACCGTCCGTCAGCGTCTGACCTTGAAGCAAGGAATCGACCAGGAAAATTCCAAAAAGATCAATATTTTGATCCGTGATTCCAAGCTGAAGGTCAAGAGCCAGATTCAAGGAGACCAGATTCGGGTAACCGGAAAAAGCAAGGATGATCTTCAGCAGATCATGCAGCTGCTTCGCAAAGCGGACCTTTCCTTGGATCTGCAATTCACCAATTTTAAATAAACGCTCCTCTCCCTTTAAGCAATAAGGGGTGGGTTCGGCTGGTTTGTTTCTTTTGACAGGGCGTCAACGGAAATATTATACTAAAAAACGATATATAAGGATTAACGTATACATAGATTACTGGGGGATGAAAATGACAGACAGCGATGCACGCTTCAAACCCTTTAGGCTCTTGGGAAGAGCGACCCTGATGACATGCAGAAGGATAACCGCTGCAGGGTCTGCCGAGTTAACAAGACAACCCGTTGCAAGGGAGGTTGCCCCATGAATTTACCCAATCGTATCACGTTGGCCCGCATTTGCTTGATCCCTGTCATGATGATTTTCCTGCTGGTGGATTTTGATTTTTATCCGGATCCCATTGTGTGGAATGATTTTGTCCTGCCCTATAACCAATTGATTGCGGCACTGATATTCATACTTGCTGCAAGCACGGACGGCATTGACGGGTATCTGGCCCGGAAAAACAATATGGTGACGAATCTGGGTAAACTTCTGGATCCGCTGGCGGACAAACTGCTGGTTGCGGCCATACTCATATCGCTTGTAGAGATGGGAAAATGCGAATCCTGGATTGCTGTTGTCATCATCAGCAGGGAATTTGCGGTGACTGGCTTGAGACAAATTGCGCTTCTGGAAGGTTCGGTAGTCGCAGCAGGTCAATCCGGAAAAATCAAGACGGTGATTCAGATCGTGGCGATTGTCGCGCTTCTGATCAACAATTTCCCGTTTGTATTTTTGGGGATTCCGTTTGATGTCATTGCGATCTGGGCTGCCGCGCTGATTACGATCTATTCGGGAATCGAATATTTTGTCCAAAACAGGCACCTTCTCAAAGGTACCGGGGCATAACGGCAATAGGAGCCATCCTATTGCTTTTTTCTTCCGCCGGGTAAGAAAATAACGAAGGCAGCTACTAACGAAGAGATAGAAGATACGGGAGGATCGATGAATCATGAAAGCAGAAATCATTGCAGTTGGAACAGAACTTCTCCTCGGACAGATCGTGAATACCAACGCACAGTATTTGTCCAGACAGCTTGCTTCAATGGGGATCGACGTGTACTATCAAACCGTTGTCGGGGACAACCTGGAGAGGCTCAAGGAGGCCTTGCGCCTGTCCAGCAGCAGAGCCGATATTGTACTCCTGTCCGGCGGTCTCGGTCCCACGCAGGACGATCTGACGAAGGATGCGCTGGCTTCCTTTCTAAATCGTTCCTTGCATATCGACCGGATGGCCATGGACCGGATTGAACGCTTCTTTCATGAGCGGGGATCCGTCATGACCGAGAACAATCGGCGCCAGGCTCTCGCCATCGAGGGAGGCACCCCGCTTCCGAACGAGACAGGCCTCGCCGTTGGGAACGCGGTATCCTATGAAGGCACTCATTATATCGTTTTGCCGGGGCCGCCCAAAGAATTGATGCCGATGTTTGAGCAGGAGGCCAAGCCTTGGCTTCTGCAGCATGTGCTCACGGATGAGCTTCCCATCTATTCGAAGATGCTTAAATTCGCGGGCATTGGGGAGTCCGCGCTGGATCAGCGTCTGGAGGACCTGATTACGGCCCAGACCGATCCGACGATTGCTTTGTATGCCAAGGACGGGGAGGTCACCGTCCGCATCTCCACGAAGGCCTCCAGCGAGTCTGAGGCGATGGTCCGACTGAATGAACTGGAAGCCAGGATCCAGGAGAGAGGGCCTGAATTTATGTATGCCAACGAGGATGTGCCTATCGAAAAGGTCATCGTGGACATGATGGCAGATCGAAGCTGGACCCTGAGCGCGGCGGAGAGCTGCACGGGAGGACTTGTAGCGGAGACCCTGACCTCCATTCCCGGAAGCGCATCGATGTTTCTTGGGGGGATCATCTGTTACACCAACCAGATCAAGGAGAAGCTTGTGCATATCCCGCATGCGCTGCTGGAGGGCGACGATGCGCCGGGGGCCGTCAGTGCGGAGGTTGCAGAAGCGCTTGCGGATCATGTCCGGATGGTAACCGACAGCGACTTCGGTTTATCGGTGACAGGCGTGGCAGGTCCGGGTTACGCGGAACGCAAGCCTATAGGGCTGGTCTACATCGGATTGTCCCAAAGGGGCAAAGAAACGGAAGTGCATGAGCTGAACCTCCAAGGCAACCGCGAAACGATCCGGCTCCGCGCAACCAAAGCGCTGCTATACCGGCTTTGGCAGCGTCTCGTAGCGTCTGAGCAGGCTTAGGCTTCGTGGAGAAAAAGGGACCGAGCATTTGGAAAAGTAAAAAATTTACACCTTGCTAAATAGCTGTTCTTGAATTTAGGAACCGTTCCAAGTATAATGGGAAATACGGAAGAACCGTGGCATATCGATTGATGTTGCCACGGTTCTTGTTCTTTATACATAGGGTTCGGAGCATGAACGGGAAGGGGAGTTGAATAAAAAAAACGAATGTATGTTCGAAAAAAAGCTTGGCAAACGTGTCAAAACAAGGTATGATAAGACTATCAACAGTGAAGGGTTGTGGAACAATTGTCAGATCGTCGTGCTGCGCTGGAAATGGCGCTTCGTCAGATAGAGAAACAGTTCGGAAAAGGTTCCATCATGAAACTGGGTGAATCCACCCATATGCAAGTTGAGATTGTGCCAAGCGGATCGTTGGCATTGGATATAGCTTTAGGAACCGGCGGCTTGCCTAGAGGCCGGATTATCGAAGTGTACGGCCCGGAATCCTCCGGTAAAACAACAGTAGCCCTGCATGCCATCGCAGAGGTTCAGAAGGCTGGCGGACAAGCTGCATTTATCGATGCCGAGCATGCTCTGGATCCATCGTATGCAAACAAACTGGGCGTTAATATTGATGAATTGCTGCTCTCCCAACCGGATACGGGCGAGCAGGCGCTGGAAATTGCGGAAGCTCTGGTACGGAGTGGAGCCGTCGATGTCATCGTTATTGACTCGGTTGCCGCGCTTGTACCGAAAGCCGAGATCGAAGGCGACATGGGTGATTCCCACGTAGGTCTGCAAGCCCGTCTGATGTCCCAGGCTCTTCGTAAATTGTCGGGTGCCATCAATAAGTCGAAAACGATTGCCATCTTTATCAACCAGCTTCGCGAGAAGGTTGGCGTTATGTTCGGTAACCCTGAAACAACCCCAGGCGGACGTGCTCTGAAGTTCTATTCCACGGTTCGTTTGGACGTGCGTCGAATTGAGAGCATCAAAATGGGCAACGATGTGGTGGGTAACCGCACACGGATTAAGGTTGTTAAGAACAAGGTAGCTCCACCTTTCAAACAGGCCGAGCTTGATATTATGTACGGCGAAGGCATCTCTAGAGAGGGAAGCCTGATCGATATCGGTACGGAGCTGGATATCGTGGATAAAAGCGGAGCATGGTATTCTTATGCCGGTGACCGTCTTGGTCAAGGCCGCGAGAATGCGAAGCAGTTCTTGAAGGAGAATCCGGAGATCGCAAGCGTGATCGAGAACAAGATCCGTGAAGCGAGTAATCTGACGACGGCTGTTCCTGAGCCTTCCGACAAGGAGAAGGAACAAGAGCAATTGGAAGAGCAAGAGTTGTTTAAGGTAGAGTAATAAATCGCTGGTTAACGATGACAGTGTTTGGGACCGTCCGGTGTGGGTAACGCCAGACGGTCTTCTTTGCATTTATTTCTGCCGAATCATTGGTCTTGACGATGTGTCGAGAAGCGTGCAGCAGTGAAGGGAGCGTCGTATGGATATAGAGAATAAAGAAATGTCGGGGCAGGCGGATTCCTCGGGAATTGGACATTTTCCGGAAGACGAGGATCTGGTCATAACTTCTGTCGAAATGCTGAAAAAGCCCAAACACCGGTATCAAATCGCGTTCGGTCCGTACCTTATGACCGTTCATGAAGACGTGATGCTTAAATATCGCATGTTAAAGGGAAATGTTTTTCGCAAGGAAGAGCTGCAGGAGATTGTCGTGGCAGATGAGCGGCAGCGGGCTTACGTGGAAGCGCTGAATCATTTGGCTCGGAAACCTAGGACGACTCAGGAGATCACGCAGCGTTTGCAGCAAAAGGGGTTCGAGCCCAGCAGCGTGGAGACGACGCTAGAACGCCTCGAGAAGGACAAGCTGTTGGATGACGCGCTGTACGCTAAGATGTGGGCAGAGCAGCGCATGACCAGCCATAAAAAGGGACGGCTGTGGGTTAAGCAGGAGCTGAGGCAGAAGGGGATCGGCACCGAGCTGATTTCGGAGGCTTTGGGCGAGATCAGCGCAGAATCGGAATTGGAGAGCTGCTTGGCCGTGGGACGAAAAAAATGGCAGCAAACCCAGGGGGAGCTGCTGGATCGCAAACGTAAAACCGGAGCATATTTAATGCGTAGGGGGTTTGGGGGAGAGCCTGTGCGCCAGGCACTCAAACTTTTGATTGAAGAGGAGCAGGAGAAAGGCGAATGGGACGAAGAGCCGTATGATTTTGAATAAAGCACAAGCAGGTGTGCATTTTTTCGCTAAAGAAATGGTTTCGCTGGATGAAACTGACGTTTACCCATTGCTTTCCCTTGACAATATCTTTTTATAAATACTAAAATAAATATGAATCTTTTTATCATAAATTAGAATCCTTTTTCCTTCCAAAAAAGTGACTACTTTGTGAAAGATTCTTAAATCGCCAATTCATAGTGAAATGTATTCCGCTGGCTAAGGCGGGATTTGCGTACGGTCATTATGGCGTGCGCAGTATGGACGGCAGCTTCCACTGCCGGAAAATTTTATGTATGAATGAGTAACCTGACAATTGCACATTTTCCCAAGGAATGCCTTGGAGGAAACAACGAGGAGGTGAACAGATGGAAACTTGGATCTGGATCATAATCGTTCTCGCTGTAGCCGCTATATTCTTTGGGTTCGGTTATTTTATTCGCAAATCCCTTGCAGAAGCTAAAATTTCCAGTGCCGAGCATGCCGCTTTGCAGATCGTCGAAAGTGCGAAGAAGGAAGCAGAAGCATTGAAGAAAGAAACGGTTCTCGAAGCTAAAGACGAAGTTCATAAAATCAGAGCCGAAGCTGAAAAAGACACTCGCGAGCGCCGGAATGAAATTCAACGGCAGGAGCGCAGATTGTTGCAAAAGGAAGAGTCGCTGGATAAAAAAATAGAATCTTTGGAACGTAAAGAAGAACAAGTGGCGAACAAAGAGAAACGAATAGAGGAAACCCAGCAGCAAATCGATGCAATTTACAAGAAGCAAACGACGGAACTGGAGCGCATCTCCAACCTGACGATGGAGGATGCCCGCAGCATCATTCTCAGCAATGTCGAGCAAGAAGTTCGTCATGAAACCGCTCAGATGATCAAAGAAATCGAGCAGCAGGCGAAGGAAGAAGCAGATAAGAAATCACGCGAGATCATCACGCTGGCTATTCAACGCTGTGCGGCTGATCACGTAGCTGAGACCACGGTTTCTGTTGTCACCTTGCCGAACGAAGAAATGAAAGGCCGGATTATCGGACGTGAAGGCCGAAACATTCGTGCGCTTGAGACCCTTACAGGGATTGACCTTATTATCGATGATACTCCGGAAGCTGTCATTCTGTCCGGATTTGATCCGATTCGCCGTGAAATTGCCCGTACGGCTTTGGAAAAGCTCGTGGCGGACGGACGGATTCATCCGGCTCGTATCGAAGAAATGGTGGAGAAATCCCGCAAGGAAGTGGACGAACGCATTCGCGAGTATGGAGAACAAGCCACTTTCGAGGTTGGCGTACACGGTTTGCATCCGGATTTGATCAAAATTCTGGGTCGACTGAAATTCCGTACGAGCTATGGACAAAATGTGTTGAAACACTCCATGGAAGTGGCCTATTTGACTGGCCTGATGGCCGGCGAACTGGGCGAAGACATCGTGCTTGCGAAACGGGCAGGACTGTTGCATGACATCGGTAAAGCGCTGGATCATGAAGTGGAAGGATCGCACGTTGAAATCGGCGTGGAGCTGGCGAAGAAGTATAAGGAACATCCGGTGGTTATCAACAGCATTGCCTCTCATCACGGTGACTGCGAAGCAACTTCGGTTATCGCCATGCTGGTGGGCGCAGCCGACGCATTGTCCGCTGCCAGACCGGGAGCTCGTAGAGAGACGCTTGAGACGTACATCCGTCGTCTTGAGAAGCTCGAGGAAATTTCCGAATCCTTTGAAGGCGTTGAGAAATCCTACGCCATTCAAGCAGGACGTGAAGTTCGCGTCATGGTACAGCCGGAAAAAATCGACGATGCCGAAGCATTCCGCTTGGCACGCGACATTACCAAAACGATTGAAAATGAACTGGACTATCCGGGTCATATTAAAGTCACCGTTATCCGGGAAACCCGTGCGGTCGATTACGCGAAATAGAGTTTGGACCTTAAAAAGTGGCCGCATTCCGGCCACTTTTTATCTTTAAGATATCCGAAAATACATATCGGACTATCCATGAATCGGGAACCGACCTGCCTGGGATCAAGTCAGGACAGGACAGGCTCCCCCTGAAGGAGTGATTGACATCAAAGTATTATTCATCGGAGACATTGTCGGCAGCACAGGACGCAAGGCGCTGAAAGCTTCCCTTCCGGAGCTGAAGTCCAAATATAATCCGCACATCATTATTGCCAATGGGGAGAACGCGGCTTCAGGACGCGGCATCACCTCGGCCATCGCCAATGAATTTTTCAATTGGGGCATTCATGGCATCACCTTGGGAAACCACACGTGGGATAACAAGGATATATTTGAATTTATCGACGACGAACCCCGCATGGTTCGCCCGGCGAACTTTCCGCCCGGCACGCCCGGCCGCGGATACACCGTCATTAAAGCGAACGGCAAACAGCTGGCGATCGTGAATCTGCAGGGACGGACATTCCTGCCAGCCATCGATTGCCCGTTCCGGGCCGCCGATGACATCGTGGATACACTGCGCCAGAAGCACAAATGCATCCTTGTGGATTTTCATGCTGAAGCGACCTCGGAGAAAATTGCCATGGGATGGCATCTGGAAGGCCGTGCCTCGATGGTGGTCGGCACGCACACCCACGTGCAGAGCAATGACGATTCCATACTCCCGGGAGGAACGGCATACATTACGGATACCGGCATGGTGGGCTCCAAGGAAGGCATCCTCGGCATGCAGCGCGATGCGGTCATGTATAAATTCAAGACCCAGCTTCCTGCCCGTTTCCAGGTCGACGAAGGCAAATGGCAGTTCCATGCCGTATGCGTAGACATGGATGAGGAGACGGGAAAAGCCCGGAAGATCCAAAAAATCCGCAT
The DNA here is from genome assembly GCF_000024685.1 of Paenibacillus sp. Y412MC10. NCBI lineage: Bacteria > Bacillati > Bacillota > Bacilli > Caryophanales > Paenibacillaceae > Paenibacillus > Paenibacillus sp. Y412MC10. The sequence goes on along the minus strand of NC_013406.1, from coordinate 4,680,951 downwards.
GTACGAAGATGAATGGCGGATGGATTAAAAACGTCAAAATCCGTTTAATTAAATTAGGTACGGATGGTAAAAAGCAGGAATTTTTTCCCCTCTCACGAATAACATCTAGTAAGCGGAAGCAAACCATCACTCAACATTCCCAGGGGAGGTACTTACCATGGAAGTATTAAAAGTTTCAGCAAAATCCAATCCTAATTCGGTTGCAGGGGCGCTCGCTGGAGTTCTTCGGGAGCGGGGCGGAGCGGAACTGCAAGCGATTGGGGCGGGAGCACTGAACCAGGCCATTAAAGCGGTAGCGATTGCCCGGGGATTTGTAGCACCGAGCGGGGTGGATTTGATATGCATCCCTGCTTTTACGGATATTGTGATTGATGGCGAAGACCGGACGGCAATTAAATTGATCGTGGAACCTAGATAAATTTCGAATGTTGAGGATGAGCCTGTTTACTCTGCTAAGCGTAAACAGGCTTTTTGCTGTGACAGGCCAGAAGGGGGATGAGCGCCGCGATGCGGACGGTTGATTTTCACTGCGATGTTTTGAGCAAAATGTGGGAAGATCCCAAAGCCTCTTTTGTGGACGGCCCGCATTTGGATGTAACGATGCAGCGTTTGGAGCACGGGGATCTGGCGCTTCAGGTGTTCGCTGTGTTCTTGTCGGAGAAATTCGGGAGGCCCTCCTTTGAGCGCGTACTGGCCCAATTGGATGTATACCGAAGCCGCATCGTGAACGCGGGTCATCTGAAGCCCCTGCTCTGGCGGGAACAAGTCCGGGAGATGAGACAACGCAAAACGGAGCGGTACGGCGTCCTGTCGCTGGAAGGCGTTGACGGGCTGGAGGGCAATCTGTATTACGTTCAGCTTTTATTTGATATGGGCGTACGATTGATGGGAGTTACCTGGAATTATGCCAACTGGGCAGCGGATGGCGTGCTGGAGCAGCGAAACGGCGGGTTTACGGAACGGGGACGTCAGCTGATCGAGCAATGTCATAGAACAGGCATCATTCTGGATGTGTCCCATCTGTCCCAGGCCGGTTTCTGGGAACTGGCGGAGCTGACTCAGCGGCCCGTCATTGCTTCGCATTCCAATGCCTACTCCATTTGCCCGCATCCCCGGAATTTGAGCGATGAACAGATACGGGCACTGATAGCGTTAAACGGCATGATCGGCATCACGTTTGTGCCCTGGTTTATCCGCAGCGGTGTCCAGCGGGTGACGCCGGAGGACGTCCTGCCACACATCGAAAAGATTTGTGAGCTGGGCGGAGAGAAGCACATCATGTTCGGGTCGGATTTCGACGGGATCGATCAGTGGATCGAAGGGCTGGAGCATCCTGGCCGGTATCCGGATTTTCAAGAGCTGCTGCTCAAGTTTTATCCCGAATCGACGGTCAAGGGCTGGATGTCGGATAATCCGCTGCGTTTTCTTGAACAGCATTTGCCTTCATCGCCGGTTCAAGAAGATGAACATGATGCATAACATCCCGGATTTGAGGATAACTATGACAATCCTGTTGCAGATCGTGCAAGAAACGAAAGAAGGCGACCTGAAACACGCGGGTTGCCTTTTTATTTTTGGGTAATAGAGAGTATAATAGGTGATGGCATGTACAGCATATAGAGAAAAACAAGGAGTGAGACAGATGAGTAAAACTGTACCTGTGGGTGTATCCGCCCGCCATATTCATTTAACCCAAGAGCATATTGAGGCATTGTTCGGCCCTGGATATCAACTTACAGAGTTCAAACCTTTGTCCCAGCCAGGACAATTCGCGGCCAACGAAACGGTAGCGGTCATTGGAACGAAGGGACAATTCGATAAAGTAAGAATTTTGGGACCTGCGCGTCCTGCAACCCAACTGGAAATTTCCCGTACGGATTCCTTTGCCATCGGCGTGAAAGCACCCGTGCGCGAATCCGGTAACATTGCCGGAACCCCGGGAATCACGATTAAAGGCCCGGCAGGTGAAGTAACGGTAAACGAAGGCGTCATCGTGGCCGCTCGTCATATTCACTTCCATACATCCGATGCGGAGCAGTGGGGCATCAAGGACAAGGACCTGCTCAAAGTGCGCCTAGGCGGCGAACGCGGCCTCGTGCTGGAGAACGTCATTGCCCGCGTATCCGACAATTTTGCGCTCGACATGCACATCGACACCGATGAGGCCAACGCGGCCGGCGCCAAAAACGGAGACACTGCTGAAATTATTGATTAATCCGCGGCTTTAGAAAGCCATAAGAACATACTGTATGTGTCACGCATGCGCAACTTTTACAAGTTCGCAGTCAAGAAGAGCCTGGATCGATTCATCGATGCCAGGCTCTTTTTTGGGAATTCCAAGTTTAGGGTCGGCGTGCTGCCGAACATGTGGAAGAAGAAATCAACGGCCAAGGAACGCTCTAATAGCACCAGGGTGGTAGCTTAGGCATAAAGATCATGATATAATTTAAAACAGTGCCTATTAAGCAATATTGTCATGTAAACCAGAGATTTTGCGGATCTAAGGAGTGACCTAGCATGTCGAAAGAAAGTAAGGACTACTCCAAGTATTTTGATTTTTCAGGAGCCAAAGTTCTCTCGGAAGACGAACACGGGAAGAGAATTCGCATCAATGGCCGGGAAATCAACATTCTTTCGGAGCCTAATCATAGACAGGAAAAACAACGCGGCAAACAGAGTGTCGAAGTCCTGTACGATACCGAGCTGCCTGAGGAGTTCCGAAGCATAGGGGCTGGCAAGCATTACATCGTGTATACGTACGGATGCCAGATGAATGAGCATGATTCCGAGACGATTAAGGGATTGCTGGAGCAGATGGGCTACCGGGCAACCGAGGATCGCAAGCAGGCGGACATCATTTTGCTCAACACATGTGCCATTCGTGAGAATGCGGAGGACAAGGTGTTTGGCGAACTCGGCCACCTGAAGCATCTGAAGACGGAAAAGCCGGATATGCTGCTTGGGGTTTGCGGCTGCATGTCGCAGGAAGAATCGGTCGTGAATCGAATTCTCCAAAAACATGGCTTCGTGGATCTGATCTTCGGCACGCATAACGTACATCGTCTGCCTCACTTGATTCAGGAAGCGCTCTTCAGCAAGGAAATGGTGGTTGAAGTGTGGTCCAAGGAAGGCGACATTGTCGAGAATCTTCCGAAGAAAAGGGAAGGTCTCCGCGGCTGGGTCAACATTATGTACGGCTGTGATAAATTCTGTACATACTGCATCGTCCCTTACACTCGCGGCAAGGAACGCAGCCGGCGTCCGGAGGACGTCATTGCCGAGGTTCGCGAATTGGCCCGTCAAGGGTATAAGGAAATTACGCTGCTCGGTCAAAACGTGAATGCATACGGCAAAGATTTTGAAGATATACAGTATCGCTTCGGCGATCTGATGGATGATATTCACAAAATCGATATCCCGCGCGTTCGCTTCACGACATCCCATCCAAGGGACTTCGACGATCATCTGATCGAGGTGCTGGCGAAGGGCGGCAACCTGGTGGAGCATATTCATCTGCCGGTGCAGTCGGGAAGCTCGCAAGTGCTCAAGAAAATGAGCCGGAAATATACCCGCGAGACGTATTTGGAACTGGCCCATAAGATTAAGAAGGCGATTCCCAATGTAGCGTTCACCACCGACATCATTGTCGGTTTCCCCGGCGAAACCGATGAGCAGTTTGAGGAGACGCTGTCCCTGGTACGGGAAGTAGGTTATGACTCTGCGTATACCTTTATTTATTCTCCGCGCGAAGGAACGCCGGCAGCGGTGATGGAGGATAACGTGCCGATGGAGGTTAAGAGCGAGCGTCTGCAGCGCTTGAACGCCGCCATTAATGAATACAGCCGCAAGAGCAACGACAGGCTGCTTGGATCTACGGTGGAGGTCCTGGTAGAAGGAGTCAGCAAGAACAATGATTCCATGCTGTCCGGACGCACGCGCACGAACAAGCTGGTGCATTTTGAAGGCTCAACGGAACTCGTAGGCAGCTTCGTGAATGTACGGATCACGGATACGAAGACCTGGTATATCAAAGGGGATATGATCCCGGACGCGATTCCTGCCTCAGATGCGGTATAATGGAGGGGCAAGAAGCATGCCAATGCAGCATAGACCGTTACCGCAATGGATCCATGCCTGCATATACCCATATAGATGATGAAGAATTGGAGCGATGAACCTTGGCACATGATCATGTTCGTACCAACACCTACGGTATGTCCACTTACAATACGCGTGAATTGATTATACGCGACGATATTCTGGCGAAAGCCGGCGAGCTGGCGAATTTAATATCCACAAGCGAAGAAGTTCAGATGTTTAAGCAAGCTGAAGAGAAGATCCAGAATCACGAACGGGTCCAAAACCTGATCAAAACCATTAAGAAAAAGCAAAAAGAAATCGTAGCTTTTGAAACGTTCCAGAACAAGGACATGGTAGCAAAAATCGAACGCGAGATCGAAGAGCTGCAGGAGGAGATTGACAGCATTCCGCTCGTGATGGAGTTCCAGCAAAGTCAGAGCGACATTAATTATCTCCTTCAGCTGGTCGTGTCCGTGATTCACGATACCGTTTCGGAAAAAGTGAACGTGGAAACAGGTAAAGATACGCCGCCAAGCAGCTGCGGATAGAGGAAACGAGGTGCGGAATGGTTCCGCACCTTTTCTGTTCTTGTTAAGGCATGCACAGAATGAGAATGTATAGGGCATAGTAAACTTATATAGAGATTGGGCTAGGAAATCCTTGACATCATTTTTAAATATGTCATAATGAAATTATCAAATTAATAGTTATGGTGATGGAAATGACGGATCGCGAACAGGCGCCAAAGAGCAGTGCCAAGAAATACAGAACACCGGACGGTGTGCCCGCCGATATCGTGATGTTTACCCTGACGAAGCGGGAACGGAAGACCTTTACTAAGACACTGCCCATTCGGGAGCTTAAGGTGATGCTGATCCGGCGCAGGTCATGGCCTTGTGCCGGCATGTGGGCGCTTCCCGGCGGTTTTTGCCGTGAAAGCGAGTCGATTTACGATGCCGCCAAACGGGAGCTGAAGGAAGAGACCGGGGTGGACGGCGGACACTTGGAGTACTTGGGCGTGTATAGCGCGCCGGGACGTGATCCAAGGGGTTGGATTATCAGCCATGCCTTCTATGCGCTCGTAGAGGAGTGGATGCTGGAGCACCGCCAGGCTGCCGATGACGCGGAAGAGGTTGGCCTGTTTACGGTCGCGGAAGCTCTGGAGGAGCTGGAGCTTGCTTTTGACCACAGGGATATTATTATGGATGCTTACCGCAAGATTCAGCTGCAAATGCTGCAAACGACGATTGCCAGGCAGTTTTTGCCGGAGCATTTTACGCTGAGCGAGTTATACCAGGTCATCCAGACGGTTGTGCCCGAGTTCAACGAACCCAACTTTATCCGTAAAATCACATCGACCCGCAGCAGACAGGGGATACTGGAAGAAGCGCGGGATGAGAACGGCAAGCCGCTAAGCTCCAACCAATATTCGCAGCGTCCGGCCCAATTGTACCGATTTACGGATCATGCGCCGCTGCTATCGATTTATACGTAGCAGGTCTATGATTCAACCGCTGTTATTTTATCGATCACATTAATCATATCGTAGAGGAGTGTGTCAGATGAAAGCCTTAATCGTGATAGATTTCACGAATGATTTCGTGGATGGTAATCTGCCGGTAGGGAAGCCCGCCATCGACATTCAGAAGACCATTGCAGAGTTGACCCGGTTATACAGCGATCGCGGAGATTTTGTCGTCATGGCCGTGGACCTGCATGAGCAGGACGATGCTTTTCACCCCGAAACCAAGCTGTTTCCTCCGCATAACATCCGGGGAACCCGGGGGCGGGAATTATACGGCGAGTTGCAGCAGGTCTATGAGGATCGCAAGGATACGATCTATTGGATGGATAAAACAAGATACAGCGCATTTTGCGGTACGGATCTGAACCAGAAGCTGCGGGAACGCGGGATTACCGAAGTCGATCTTGTAGGGGTATGCACCGACATCTGCGTGCTGCATACTGCCGTGGATGCGTATAACTACGGGTACAAAATAACGGTCTATGAGGATGGCGTTGCCAGCTTCAATCCGGAGGGGCATAAGTGGGCGTTAAGCCACTTTCAGGGCAGTCTCGGGGCAGCCGTTGTGCGAAGCGAAGAATTTCTTAATCGATAGACAGCTCGAACTACCCGGAAGCATGGATGAACCGGGTCATACTGGAGGATGATCGTGATGCTGACAGCAGGATTAGCACTACATACGGACAAATACCAGATCAACATGATGTATGCGCATTGGATTAACGGCTCTCATCGTACGCGTGCGGTGTTTGAGGGATATTTCCGCAAGCTGCCGTTCGGTAACGGGTACGCCGTTTTTGCCGGACTGGAAAGGATCGTGCATTATATCGAGTCCTTGCGATTCTCGGATGAGGATATCGCATATCTGGCCAAACAGGAAGAGAAGTATAAGCCTGAATTTCTGGAGGAGCTTCGCCGCTTCCGGTTTCAAGGGAATATTCATTCCATGAAGGAGGGGGCGCTGGTATTTCCGAACGAACCGCTCATTCGGGTGGAAGGCACCATTTTCGAGACGCAGCTGGTCGAAACCGCGCTCCTGAACTTCATGAACTTTCAGACCTTGATCGCGACCAAGGCCTCCCGCATCCGTCAGGTGGCCGGCGGCGATACCTTGCTGGAGTTTGGCACAAGACGCGCGCAGGAAGCGGATGCGGCCGTGTGGGGAGCCCGTGCAGCGTATCTGGCCGGCTTCCATGCTACTTCGAATATGCTCGCCGGCGAGAAATTCGGTATTCCGACCAAAGGCACGCATGCGCATTCCTGGGTGCAGACCTTCCGGAGCGAGCAGGAGGCATTTGATATTTTTGCCGAGGTCATGCCGGATCAAGTGACGCTGCTGGTGGATACCTTCGATACGTTAAAGAGCGGGATTCCCCACGCCATCGCAACGGCGAAGAAGCTGGAGGCCCAAGGAAAGCGGATGAATGCCATTCGTCTGGACAGCGGGGATTTGGCTTACCTGTCGATTCAGGCAAGGAAGATGCTGGATGAGGCCGGTCTTCACTATGTAGGCATCGTAGCTTCCAACGATCTGGATGAGGGTACGATTCTGGATCTCAAGGCACAGGGTGCCAAGGTCGATACTTGGGGCGTCGGTACCCAGCTGATCACGGCGGCCGACCAGCCTGCGCTCGGAGGGGTCTACAAGCTGGTGGAGCGGGAGGTTGACGGGAAAATGGTACCGACCATCAAAATCTCGGGCAACCCTGAAAAAGTGTCCACCCCCGGCAAAAAGGACGTGTACCGCATCATATCCAAGGGCAGCGGCAAAGCAATCGCCGATTACATCTGTTTCCCGGAAGAGGAGATGCCGCCGGAAAGCGGTAAGCTGAAGCTGTTTAATCCGCTGCATCCTTACATGCGCAAAAACGTGAAGAACTTTGAAGCGGTGTCCATGCTGGAACCGATATTCCAGCATGGCGAATTGGTGTATGAACTGCCGGAGCTGGAGGAAATCCGCAGCTATCATGACGCACAGCTGGGACAGTTCTGGCCCGAGTATTTGCGTAAGCTGAATCCGGAGATATACCGCGTGAACCTGAGCGAAGAGGTCTGGGAAGTGAAACAGCGGATGATGGCCGAGTTCATGGAACAGCATGAAGATTAGAATATACACACCAATGAAAAAGACGCTTCCCCAATCTTGCCGCTTGGCAGGAGAAGGGAGCGTCTTTTTGTACTTGGCCTATAGGTCAAGTCGATCCACTATACTTCCGTTGACGTCACGCGCGGTGAGATGAACCTTGTCCTTGTTCTCAAGCATGTCGGGCTGGCGTTCGTAATACCACATGTACAAATCTTCACTGACATCCGGCCTCAGTTGTTGGTAGGGTAAGGTATGTGCCGGCTGACCATTTACATGAATCCGAATGGGTTCTGTGCTTCTATATAGGCCAAAGACGAGTGATGAATCCATGCTTGTCTCCGAGAATACAGGCGGAGAAGAGGGATTCTCGGCAGAAGGGTATAATATAGATACGGCGGACATCTTCCATCCGAACCATCCTTTGGTATAGGTGGATAATTGTAGTCCCGATCTCGATGTCACCACGAAAGAATAGGCCTTTTCAGGGATTATTTCGGATTGTATGATTTCAGCATGATTAATGCTGAAAGGTGCTTCAAGAAAAGGATGTTTCTCCTTGAATACCGCCGCTTCGATCGAGCGGTGTGTGCTTGTGTATTCGTAGATCCCTGTCATTAAAATGAAGAGGAGGCCGATTAGTACGTACACTTTGAGACCAGGCCAGGTAATTAAAGGGAAAACCCAGAAGACTAGTCTAAACAGCGTTAGAACGAGACCCAAGCTTAGAAAGAAAACGAGAAACGAGCCGGCAATGCCCCCTGATTGTGTATGTATACCAAGGAATTCAAGAATCTGGTTGATCGGTTTATGGACGACCGGTAACAGAAACAGTGTCACCAGAGTGAGCAAGAACGAGAAGCGGAAGGATCTACGTTTAGATCCATAATCAAAATGAGTCATAACGTGGATTTCAACTCCAGCTGATCATTTTTTTATAAAAGTATTCTCTTTCCATAATAACACAATTCTGATTATAAAAGACGAAACTGGATCATTTCTCGGGAAAGCGCATAAGTCGCCATATTCCGAGAGCATGCATAAAGCTTCGACATATTCTTCGTGCAAATCCAGATTGCTTTGCAGCACTTAAACTAACCCAAGGAGTGATATGTGTGGACAACGAAACCGAATTTCAAGCCTATGTGCTTCGTCAAGATGAGCAAGGGGTTCGCGGCAGCGTGGAGAACATGAGGTTGGATCAGCTGCCCGAAGGCGACGTTATTGTGCGGGTGTTATACAGCGGGGTTAACTATAAAGACGGGCTGGCCAGCATACCGGGTGGAAAAATCGTTCGCAGGTATCCGTTCATACCAGGCATTGACCTGGCAGGGACGGTCGTGCATTCCGCTCATGCGGATTACAAGGAAGGGGATTCCGTCCTCTGTACCGGTTATGAGTTAGGGGTATCCCATGAAGGCGGGTTCAGCCAATATGCACGGGTTAAGGGAGAATGGCTCGTTCCCTTGCCGCAGGGTTTGTCTCCGCGCGATGCGATGGCCATCGGTACCGCAGGGTTCACGGCAGCATTATCGATCGAGGCTTTATTGCGGAATGGGTTGCGGCAGGAGCAGGGTTCCGTCCTGGTTACGGGCGCGACCGGGGGAGTGGGCAGCTTCGCGGTATCCATTCTTAACCAGTTAGGTTATCGGGTAACGGCATCGACAGGCAAATCCAGCCAAACCGACTGGCTCTTGAAGCTGGGAGCCCATGAGGTGATCTCCAGAGAAGAAGCTGCAGCAGCCTCCAAGGGGGCCATCTCCGCCGAGAAATGGGCAGCCGTGGTAGATCCCGTCGGTGGTGATCACTTGGGCGCCATCCTGAAAAGCGTACAATACGGCGGAAGCGTCGCCGTTTCCGGCATGACGGGCGGCGGTGCGTTTGAAACGACGGTGTTTCCGTTCATACTGAGGGGAATCAATCTCCTTGGCATCGACTCGGTGTACTGCCCCATGGCCTACCGCCGAGCGTTATGGACCAAGCTGGCGAATGAATGGAAGCCGACATCCGTGCTTCAAGAAGGAATCGGCGAATACGGATTGACCGATTTGCCCGAAGTGCTGAATACCATCCTGCAGGGCGGGGCGGTAGGACGAAGCGTCATCGCCTTATAATATTTGGCCGTTTTTATCGAATAATGTTCCTCTCCCACAGGCATTCTAAGGGAAGGTAGCCTTTGACACCTTAGGAAGGGGGAGTGAACATGAAATACCGCAAAATCGTTACCGTGTTATTGCTCTGTTCCATTCTTGCCATATCGGTCGGTTGCTCCAGGCAGGTGGCCAGGGACGAGATGCGCCTATATAACATGAGGGCTTACGAGGAAGGCTCCAGAGAGGCCCGGATATCAGGCCGGGGCATGAACGGAAAATTCCTTGAGGATCTCCAAGCCTCGTTCAACCAGGCCGATATGCCGTTGACCAACGAAACCTATGTAGAGGACAACGTCGGCAATATCACATATCAATACCGGATCAATTATGATGCAAGCCAGTTTATTACCGTGTACGTCTATCAAAATCAAGCGGCAAGGGAAAAAGGCCTCAAGGAAATCTATGGCGTAACGGAAGGGGATGCCAATGCGGCCGGCGGGCATAATCTGATCATAAGTGACAAGGAAACGTCCATCGTCTATACGTCGACAGGCGACAAAACGGATAATTATTATGACCAGGTCAAAAAAATAGCGCCCTCCCTGCTTGCCAAACATCAACGACGCGCCAGCAGTTAGGATACAGCTAAGGCCGGATGCCCATATGCATCCGGCCTTTTGCATGGTGCCCGGCGTTAGTTGGTTATGATCGGTGTTTATCCAGCTCATATTTGACGTGCCGCAGCTCAGGCAGGAGGATACGGTTCATGGCAAGTTTTACGGCACCGCTGGAACCCGGCATCGAGAAAACGGCCGTGTGGCTTATCGTGCCGCCGATCGCGCGGCTTAAAATAGCCGCAGACCCGATATCTTCGGTGAAGCTAAGGAAGCGGAAGATTTCTCCGAATCCCGGGAGTTCTTTATCCAGCAGCGAAGAGACCGCTTCATAGGTGGTATCCCGGCTCGAGATGCCTGTTCCGCCGGTTAGTAACACGATATCGATCTCCGGAGCGCTGGCCGCGGAATAAATCGTTTCACGGATCGTTTCGTAGTCGTCTGGAACAATGCTGTATGCCACGACGGCATGTCCGGCTTCTTCAAGCAAGCCGATCATCAGTTTGCCGCTCTTGTCCGTGTCCTTCGTCCGCGTGTCCGAAACCGTAATCACCATACAGTTCACGGAAGCGGGGGATTGCTGTTTATGTTCTTGCGTTGAATTCATGCGTTATGACAACTCCTGTTCAGTTAATGGCGGGACGCTTGCGGTAGACGGATGAAATGTAGTACACTCGCTAGCATAATAAACAATGTGCGCAAAGGAGTATGGAACGTGGAGCACGTAACACCCATTTATATTTTATCAGGTTTTCTCGGCAGTGGAAAAACGACATTGCTTAGCCGCCTCATTGCCTCCTTCAAGCAGCAGGGATTGCGGCCGGCCATTGTCATGAACGAGATCGGCGAGGTTAACATTGAAGGGCTGGCAGCCGATGAAGCGGTGCCGACGGCAGAGATGCTTAGCGGTTGCATCTGTTGCACCATTCGTTCCGATTTATCATCCGAAATCGCGATGCTGATTCAGCGGGAGCGGCCGGATGTCATCGTTATTGAAGCGACGGGAATCGCCAATCCGATGGAAATTCTGGACGCGACAGCGGAAGCCTCATTATATATGAGAATTGACGTGAAAAAACTGATCACTGTCGTGGATGCCGCGCATCTGCTGCATTTGAACATAGAGCAGAAGGGAAAGACCTACCGGTTGATGCAGGAGCAGATTCGCGCAGCCTCCGCGCTCGTCCTTAATAAAATGGACCTGGTCGAGGACCGGGACAGAGAGACGATTCGAGAGTTGGTGAAGCGGTGGAATCCACATGCCTCGATTGTTCCTTCGGTGCGATGCGACTTGAATGTTGAAGATTTGCTGCAGAGCGATCCCGGGGATCGGAATGAGCATTCGATTGTACATCATCGAGAGGCCGGGGATGCCCATGAGCACAGAGACAAAAACAAGCAAGCCAACAGCCATGAGCATGACCACAGCCACAGCCACGAGCATGACCACAACCACAACCACGACCACGACCAAACACATGATCATGGCTCCCATGATCATGTAATGTCGTACACATACTACTTCAGCCATCCGGTAAACAGCGTGGAGTTCGAACGATTGATAGCCGGGCTGCCAAGGGATGTATACCGGGCGAAGGGCATTCTCACTTTCAGCGATACGAACAGCCGTTTTTTGTTCCAGTACGCGTTTCGCGAATCCGATTTTATGAAGATAACGCCCCAGGGCCAAGTGCCGGATGTGGTGGTGTTTATCGGGGAGCATTTTCAGAGATCGCTGCTAAGGGAGCAGCTTGAACAGCTGGAGGGGAAGACAAGCCGGGCATAAGTCAACCATTTGCCTGGTCATTCTGGGCAATTGTACCTTGGGACTTTCTAGCCAGCGTTTGATTCAGAGGGCAGTCGAACGTTTAATACAAAGGCATAGCGTAATAACTACAAGGAGGACCAATCCAATGTTAAATGAACTCAAATATAAAGAATGCATCGAAGCATGTCTCCAATGTATGAACGCTTGCAATGTATGCTATGTATCCTGCCTGAAAGAATATGAACTGGCCATGCTTCGCGATTGTATTACACTCGATAGAGAGTGTGCGGATATTTGCGCTTTTGCGGCTCAAGCCATGTCCCGCAAAAGCCCTTACGTTAAGGAGATTTGCGAGCTGTGCATCAAGGCATGCCTGGCTTGCGCGGAAGAGTGCGAGAAGCATGATCATGAGCATTGCAAACAATGTGCGGAAGCATGCCGGAAATGTGCCGAAGCATGCCGCGAGATGCTGAGCCACGTTTAATCTAACAAGTTTCTATTGTGTGATATAACCAGGCCTGATTTCCGAATAGGAGGTCAGGCTTTTCATTTGCAGTTCGTTGAGTAATGGATTTTACTAACTCCGAATTTTCCCCTATGATAGATGTGTGAGAGGGAAGAACAATATGGGTAAAAAGAATGAGGTTGTAAGATGAACAGTTCCGTTGGCAAGAACAATCGGCATGTCAAAAACCTGAATCGTATCGGCATTATCGCGCTGCTCCGCGACTACGGCAGTTTGACGAAGGCGGAAATCGCAGCCAAGATGAATTTGACGTTTACCGCCGTGAACAATTTGACGGATGAGCTGATGAAGGATCGATTGATTGCTGAAGCCGGGTTTTATGACGAGTCCAGCAGGGGCAGGAAGCCCAAACTCCTCTCCTTGAATTCCGGTGATATTTACACGGTTGGCGTTCATATCAGCGCCTCCTCCGTAAGAGCGGCAGTCATTAATTTGCAGGGGAAAGCGATGATGGATAAATATTCCCCCTTTGAAGATAACGCCAATCGCGGCAGCGTGGTGAATGTCATAATCTCCACGATCCAAGCCGTATTGGACGAGTCGGGCCTGAAGTCCCGAATCATCGGCATAGGGGTGGGAGCTCCGGGACCGCTAGATCCGGTCCAAGGCAAGATCCTGTCTCCGCCGAACCTTCCCGGGCTGCATCAGGTACGGTTAAAGGGACTGATCGAGGAGAATACGGAGCTTCCGACCCAAATCGAGAAGGACGCTAACGTGATGGCACTCGGTGAGTTATGGTATGGAAACGGCAGGCATTTCAACCATTTGGTATACGTGGATGCGGATATCGGGATCGGGAGCGGATTGATCTTCAACCAGAAAATATATCAGGGTTGCCCTTTTGGAGCCGGTGAGATCGGACACTGCACGATCGATATTGACGGTCCGCGCTGCAATTGCGGCAATACCGGCTGCCTGGAAGCGATCGCATCCGGTATGGCCATCGTCCGCAGGGTCGGAGAAGAGCTGCGGCGCGGAGCTGGCAGTTCTCTTCAATCCTCGTTCGATGGCAATGATCACGGATTGGACATCACCGATGTGATCACAGCCGGTGTGGACGGAGATCCATTGGCTGCCAATATGCTGAACGAATCGGCTCGTTATGTCGGTATATCCCTGGCTAATGTCATTAACCTGCTAACCCCGGAAACGATTATCATCGGTGGAGTCCTTGCGAACCGGTACCCGGATTACTTCACATATGTAAGAGAAACATCATATAACAGAAGCTTGTCCAGCTTTCATGATAAAATCATGCTTCAGCCATCCGAGTTGGGAGAGTACGCGGGCGTCATAGGCGCCGGCACGATCGTGTTCGAAAAATACCTGAACGAAATACAAACACCAGAATATGTGAACAGGAGTTGAAGGGTTTGCAGGAGCTGCTGGAATTGAACGGAGTACATAAGCGTTTCGGCAAGTATGCCGTCCTGCATAACATCACCTGGAGCATCTCCTGCGCTGAGTGCGTTGCGATAACGGGAAGCAATGGCGCAGGCAAGAGCACCATGCTGCATGTGATAGCGGGGCTTGCTAACCCGTCGGAAGGGTCCAGGATCGAATATGGAACATCGCTGCGCGTCGGCTATGTACCGGAACGTTTTCCTGCGCTGCGGTTTCGCCCTTCCGAATATTTGCGCCATATGGCCGGCATTCAGGGCATGGACAAACAAGAAGCCGCGAAGCGGATCGATGCCATGCTGAATGTGTTTCAATTGCAGGACATGAAGATGACGCTATGCTCCAAGGGAATGCTGCAAAAGGTCAATATCATGCAGGCCTTGCTTAGCCAGCCCGATCTGCTGCTTCTGGATGAGCCGCTTTCGGGATTGGACGAGTCCTCCCAGATGGAGATGATCGGCATTCTGACCGAGATCAAAAGACAAGGAACGGCTATCGTGATGTCCGTTCACGAGCCGCTGCTTATTGCATCGCTGGCTGATCGGGAGACGCGGCTGCGGCAGGGGCGGATCGAGCGGGACGGATTGCTTGAAAGGAGTCCGCATTTAGAGCGGATGAAGCTGGAATTCACGCATGTTTCGCCAGACAACATGCTGGAGCTTGAACGCCGCCCCGGGTTTCTCTATTGGATATCCAGAGGCAACCCGGCATCGATGATGGTTACGCGGCAGGCAACGGACGACATGCTGCTGGATATTTTGCAGTCTGGCGGTTCGCTGATACGGCTTGAGCCTTGGCGCGGGGAGATGAAAGAGCCCGAGCGCCCGGGTTCGGGCCAGCCTATGGAGGGGGAGGGAGCATGATGGGATCCCTGATCCGTTACTTGCTTGCCAGTTACACAAGATCATATCGATACTTCGCTCCGATTGCATTCATGCTGATCTCGGTGGTGTTCCTCTACTCCTACCGGCCTAACCCGATCATGGACAGTTATGCCGTGACGGCAGCCTTTCTGTTTGTCGGCTCAGCTTGGCTGGGGTTGAATTTCCACAATCACGATCAAGGGCGTCAAACGATGCTCCTGATTGTTCATAGCGGCAAGGCCCTACGGTTTTATGCCGCCCAATATATCACGGTAAGTCTTCTATCCATCCTATTCAGTGCATTCGCTGTCCTTTATCCCGTCATGTTCGGGATGTTCGATAAGCCGATTACATTCTACGAGTTTGCACTTGGTTATGTGGGACATGTCGCAATGTCCTTGCTGGGCATTTCGCTGTCCGTTTTCTTTCAGTTCGGCTTCATGGAGAACCAGGGAAGAGCGGCAGGGTTACTATTCATCGTGATCATTGTTTCCTTGGCCGGTCAATCCATTGTCCAGTTCGATCATGCTTATTGGGGAATCATCCCTTACTTGCTGCCGCCTGTCTCCGTCATGATGGACCTGTTCATGCATGCCGACGAGCGGTCACCGGCCGTCAAACTCCTGACGATCGCCTATTCCTTCATCTACGGATTTATATTACTGGCTGTTTATCTATGGACGGCTTCCCGCAAGGATGCAGCGTCCATGATCCGAAAAGTAGGTTGAAGTAGGAGGAGTCTTCCTTTACCATAGGAATATACACAAATAGAAACGGTAAAGACAGCCAATACTAGAGGAGGATACCATGAAACAAACTCGACTGCTGGACAGTGACCACTCCAAAGAGCTGTTTGCCTATTTCGGATTAGCGGTGTATTATTCACAGGCCCTTGAGCAGCAGCTCGCGAATTTGTTGATGCTGATCAAGCTTTCTCAAGGGAATGTGCCTTCAGAGGAAGATTTCACCCAATTATATCAGCGGAAACTAAGCAGCTCCTTGGGCCAGCTGGTCCATGAGATCCAGCATTACTTTCCGTTCTCCGAGGAAGAGACGCTTCAATTAAAAGAAGTATGGAAGCAGCGAAACTATATCGTTCATGATTATTTCAAAGAACGGATCCATGAGACGTTTAGCCCGGCCGGCCGTTCCCGAATGATTCGGGAGCTGACGGCATTTAAGGACCAAGCCCAAGCGCTGGAGCAGAAGCTTCAAGGTTACTCCCGCGAGATGTATATAAAGCTGGGCCTGGATAGCGAAAAAAGCGTGTAGAAGAAAATGCGCTTCAGATGAAACATATTCCAGCACCTCTGCGTCAGGAATAATAGGAGGTGTAACTATGAAAAAAACAACCAAATTATTAACCGCTATGCTTGTCACTTCGTCATTGCTCGGTGCCGGCGCCGCCTCTGCTTTTACGGATATACAAGAGGAGAAGCCATTGCAAATGGTGAAGGAACTGCAATCGAAAGGAATTATCCAGGGCATCAGCGCCGACAAATTCGCTCCGTCCAAGACGATAACGACCGCTCAGGCAGTGCAGATGATCGTGAATGCAGCCGGCCTGGAGGTGCAGCCGAACTTTACGGGCCGCTCGTTCGACAGTGTTCCGAAGGATGCTTGGTTTGCCGAAGCCGTGAACATTGCGGCTCAGAACGGATTGTCGGTATCCGCGGACATGAAATGGAATGAGCCGATCACGCGCGAAGGGTTCGCGACCTTGCTCTCGGAAGCGATTCAGAAGACCGGGAATTATCCGGTGATCATGATGTATTTGCATGTGGCCGACGAGGATCTGATGAAAGAGGAGAGCCGCGGGGCCGTGCAATTCCTGCTGTTAACCAAAATCGCGAAGCTGGACGCGAACGACAAGTTCCATCCGACGAAGAGTTTATCGCGAATCGAAGCGGCAGAGCTCGTATACAATTCCATTCGATTCATTGAGGAGCATCAGAAGAACATGATACCCGAAGAGCCGGACCAATCTGAACCGGATGTAAGCACAAGCGTCGTCAAGGTGGACGAATCGCAGAATAAAGTCACGGTAACCAAGGAAGATCTGCCGAATCCGGGGTATGGCATTAAAATTACTTCGGTAGACTATGTCAGCGACACCGAAGCCGTAATCTACTTCAAGGTGGTGCAACCCGATCCGGACAAAATGTACCCGCAAGTCATCTCAAAATCGTCCGATGACGTACTCGTGCCGTCCAAGTACACCAAAATCACGGTCAAAGCAGCCGGTACTCTTGATTCGGCAAAGTAATTCTTGTTATGTACCTCCAGAATACGATGTAAAAAAGAAGGCTGTCCCCAAGCGAATGTTACATTCGACAGGGGACAGCCTTTTTAAAGTGTCAGAAAGTATAAACTTACAAGCCTGGACCTTCCGGATATCGCAAGAAAAACTACGATATTAACCGCGGTCTGTCTTCATATGACTGCGTTGGCTTTGCCTAACTTGATCTATAAATGCCCTCCGGCCAAGTTGCTGTTGGAAGCGGCCAGCACCGTTTCCTTATTCTCCGGAACCGAAGGCGAGCTTCCTTGCTGGAGCTGGTACATTTTAAAGTACCTTCCGCCCAAGGCCATCAATTCGTCATGGGAACCCTGCTCCACGATTTCTCCGCGGTGAAGGACCAGAATCTGATCGGCGCTGCGGATCGTGGACAAGCGATGAGCGATGATAAACGTTGTACGACCGCGCTTCAGAACCTCCAGCGCGTCTTGAATCAAGGCTTCCGTTTCCGTATCGATGTTAGCGGTGGCCTCATCAAGGATCAGTATGGCCGGGTTGAACGCCAATGCACGGGCAAACGAGATCAACTGGCGCTGACCGGCGGAAAGCGTGCTGCCTTTCTCCAGCACCGGCTCATCAAAGCCTTGCGGCAGATGGGCCAGGAGCCGATCTGCACCTACGTCGCGAAGGGCCTGCTCTACCTGTTCCCGGGTAATGTCCGGATCGCCCAGGCTGACATTGGATGCAATGGTGCCGGTGAACAGGTACGGATCCTGCAGCACGATTCCCATATGCTTGCGGAGCCACTGCTTCGGAATATCGGTGACAGGCTGGCCGTCAATCGTGATGGTGCCTTTTTGCGGGTCATAGAAACGGAACAGCAGATTGATGATGGAGCTTTTGCCCGAGCCCGTATGCCCGACAAGCGCCACCGTCTGTCCTTGCTTCGCTTCAAACGAAATGTTCTTCAGCACGTAGTCCTTCTTGTAAGCGAACGATACGTCCTGAAATTCCACATTCCCCAAATATCGCGGCATGGAGCCGTCCGTTACTTTTTCGCCCGTTTCATCCATCAGCTCGAATACCCGCTTGGCGGAGACGATGGAGGTATCAAGCGCGGCCAGCTGGTTGACCATGCCGGTAATCGGCTGGAACATGCGGCCGAGCAGATCGACGAAAGCGTACAGCACGCCGATCGAAACGATCCCGGCACCGTTCAGCGATGCCGAACCGAAATACCAGAGCACGACCACAAAGGAAACGTTACGCAGCACGTTGACCAGGTTGTGGGTGGTGAAGGAGTTCAGATTCAGCATTTTGTTCTGATGGGCCATGTAATCCGCGTTTAGCGCCTCGAACTCGTCCTGGGTCGCTTTTTGGCGGCGGAATACACGGATGATGGCCATACCCTGGATGGATTCATTGATAATGGCGTTGATCTCGCTCAGACGGGAGCGGATAACCGTATTGTATTTGGTTGCGAATTTACGGTACAGGATGGTCCATACAATCAGCATCGGGATGACAAACAAACTGATCAAGCCCAGTCTGACATCCAGAAGGAACAGGGCGACATAAACACCCGTGATATAGACGGCGCCGGAGCTGAAGTTGGATAATACCGCAACGAACAGGTCCTTAACCGCTTCGGTGTCATTGGTTACCCGGGAAACGACTTTGCCTGCCGGCAGATTATCGAAGAAGTTGACGGGCAAGCGCTGTATATGGGCATATACATCGGTACGCAGCTTCTGGATGACCCGATTGGCTGCCGATTGGAGCCAGTACGTTCTGCCGAATACCGTTATCATGGAGATCAGAAGACAGATCAGGAACAGGCCGACGAGTTTATAAATGCTGGGCAGCTCGGGTTTGTAAAATTCAAACAGCTGTTCCTTGGTTAATTTGACGGCCGGGTATTGCAGCTCTTCCGAGGCGTAGGAAATCGTCAATACGCCATCCTGGAAGGAACGGTTTCCCTCGGTTCGGGTTACCGGCTCATCAATGAAATAGAAGCTGCGGCCAGCCTGAACGAGGCGCACTTCCTGACCTCGTGTCTCGCCTTCCTGAAAGCGATCTTCACGTTTATAATAAGTTCCATTATAGGATGCGGCACCCTGAGCCTGCGTCGTCTCATAATAGGGACGCTCGATGCCCAAGATATGCTCGTCGATCATCGTTTTCGCGATGAAGGGTCCTGCCAGCTCGGCGGCAACGCCGATGGCCAGCAGAATCAGGGCGGTGATGAAGGTGCCCTTAGCCGTTAAGGCATAACGGAAGAGCCGTTTGGCAATTCCGGATTCATTCGAGATGGTTGTATCGCTTGGAGTCAATTAAGACACCTCCTCCGAGGTCAGATTGTTTTCCACCTGCTGGCGTTCGAATTGCTCGCGGTACCAGCCGCCGAGTTCCAGCAGTTCATCATGGGTTCCCTGCTCCGTGATTCGGCCGTCCTCCAGCACGACGATCAGATCGGCATGCTGGACCGCCGAGAGGCGATGCGTGGAGATCAGGGTCGTTTTACCGGCGCGCTTGCTCCGGATATTATCGATGATCCTGGCTTCCGTGCGCGCATCCACCGCGGACAAGGAATCGTCCAGAATCAGGATTTCAGGGTCGCCGATGAAAGCCCGGGCCAGGGATACCCGCTGTTTTTGCCCGCCGGACAGCGCCACGCCTTTTTCGCCGACAATGGTATCCAGACCATCGGACAGGGTGACCAGATCGCGGTCAAACGCAGCGGTCGTAATCGCCTCCATGATCAATTCGTCGCTGGCATCCTTCTTGCCGAATTGGATGTTCTGGCGCACCGTCTTGGAGAACAGGATCTGCTCCTGCGGCACATACCCGATCCAGCTGTGGAGCTGATCGGTCGCGAGCCTCTCCATCGGCACGCCGGATATGAGGATATCCCCGGTTCCGGTCGGATACTCATGCAGAAGCTGCTTCAGCAGCGTCGATTTGCCGCTGCCCGTGCGTCCTACAACGCCTAGCGTCTGCCCTTTTTGCAGCGTAAAGCTGATATTTTGCAAATTTTCGATCGTTGAAGTCGGGTAACGGAAGGTGACATCCTTAAATTGAATCGTGTCCGGAACCTTCACGTCTACGGGATCCGCGACGTCGGCAACATCCGGCGGCGTCTTCAAGGTTTCGTTGACCCGATCCAGCGAGGCGTTACCCCGCTGCATGATATTGATCAATTCCCCGATCGCAAACATCGGCCAAATCATCATCCCGAGGTACATATTGAACGATACGAGATCTCCGAGCGTGATTTGATTTTGGAACACGAGGTACACCCCGTAGGCCAAACCGATGACGTAGCTGAGACCGATGGAAAAATTGATGGTCGGCTCGAATAAGGCATCCACTTTGGCAACCGCCAGATTTTTACGATATACGTCATCCGTAATATCCTGGAAGCGCTGTTGATCGGCGCGTTCCTGCACATAAGCCCGGATGACGCGCACGCCGGCTACGGACTCCAGCACCTGGTCGTTCATGTCTCCAAAGGCATCTTGAGCCAGCGTGTAGCGTTTATGAATGGCTCTTCCGTAGATCACCATGCCGATGGCAATGATCGGCATCGGCAGAATCGCCGCCAGCGTCAGCTTCCAGCTGACGATGAAACCCATGGCGAACAGGACGACGATCAAGTAGATGGTGGAGTCCGTCATGACGAGCATGCCGAAGCCGGCGGTTGCAGCCACGGAGCGAAGGTCATTCGTCGCCTTGGCCATCAGGTCCCCGGTACGGTTGCGCTCGAAAAACGGAGGAAGCATCCGCAGCAAATGGTTCATGTACCGGGTACGGAGCAGGCGTTCCACGAGGTTTGCGCCTCCGAATAAACGGTGCATCCATATGTACGTGGCACAATATACGACAGCAACGATGCCGAGAATCATGAGCAGGTATTGGACGAGGGACGCCCAGGTTATGGAGCTGCTGACGATATCGTCAATGGCGTTTCCGAGCAGGAGCGGCGGCAGAAGCTCAACCAATCCGCAAAAGATGAGCAGGGCCAGGCCAATCAAATAACGTTTTTTCTCACGCTTGAAAAACCAGCCTAAATTTTTAAGTACGGCAAACACATTATCCCTTCCTTTCGTATCGTTCTGGCATCATATCATCCGCAAAAACCAAAAAAAGCACATCATCCGACGACGGACGATATGCTTCATTAATTTTGAACTTATCATACGCACGGTGATCATGACTTCCGCGCAAAGGTCAGCAGCTTCGTTCTAATTCATTCCGACAACGAACGAACGAGGCTTGATGATGATGAGTCAGCACCAGCGGGGAGTCGATCCATATTGAATTGTAGGGAATGATGATCCAGATGATCTTTATCCATCGCAAACAATTTCAGCATGTCACTCACCCTTTCTTCGTCATTTTACATTTTATTCAAATCGATCTCGTATGGACTGAATTTTATCACCATGAACTGGAATGTGTCAAACTTATTTTTTCGGATCCCCGCGAGTCATTCTTATAGTGAAGGAAGGCCGGAACCTTATGTCACTATTTAATTATCAAAATGATTTGTATCCTAACGTGCGTATGCGTTATGATAATATTGCAGCTAAATATGGATACCGTCCCTATGATCTCCGGTCTGCCAAATAGATAGGGATCAACATAAAATAACGTCTAAGGAGGGTGCACGACACATGCAAATTCAAGTCAGCGATCAGGCAGCACGTTGGTACAAGAAGGAACTCGACCTTCAAGCCGGCACGTTCGTTCGCTTCTTTCCACGCTATAGCTCAGGCGGCGGGCTCCATCCCGGCTTTTCGCTCGGTATTTCGGTAGAAGAGCCAAGGGAAGCAGGACTGACGGAGCGTTCGGAAGAGGTAACTTTCTATATGGAAGAGCAGGATCTGTGGTATTTGAAAGGGTATACGCTACGCGTGAAATATGAGGAATCCTTGGATGACATTTCGTATATTTATGAAGAAGAGGGCGCAGTAAATTAACCTGATGAGAGACTGCAGCGCCATCTAGGGAAAGGAGGTTCCCAAGATGAGCGTATATCACCGTGATATTCGCCAGTATATCGGCAAACGTTCGGTGGTCCGTGTGAAAGCGGCGGTGCTTGTGCTGAACGATAACGGAGAGATACTTCTCCTGAAACGTCA
This sequence comes from Paenibacillus sp. Y412MC10, assembly GCF_000024685.1. Classification (NCBI taxonomy): domain Bacteria; kingdom Bacillati; phylum Bacillota; class Bacilli; order Caryophanales; family Paenibacillaceae; genus Paenibacillus; species Paenibacillus sp. Y412MC10. The sequence goes on along the minus strand of NC_013406.1, from coordinate 4,658,615 downwards.
GAACAGGGACGAGTGGGGACTCCCGATCGGAAACCTGAAGCCCGGCGAAGCTCTTGAAGACACAGCCTCCAGAGAGCTGTGGGAAGAGAGCGGCCTGACCGCGGACGATATGCGACTCTTGGACCTTGTATCAGGTCCGGAGTATATGAAGAAGCAGCTTGGTGGAGATGAGGTATATTATGTAATCGGCGTTTACGCGGCAACCGGTCTGCACAGCGCCATTCATTTGTCCCCGAATACGGAAGTATCTCTTAAATATTTTGATTTCCAGGCATTGCCCGCTATGGATGCGATCACGATCCGCTTGCTCGATAAGATAAAAAAGAAGAGCTGAGGCTCGTTCGTGGAGGCAGATGTGCATGCTTTAAATTCCCCCCACGGGGAATTTTTTTCGGTCAACATGAGGAGTCCCTGCCCCATTCAAACCGGGGAAGGGACTCCTTTTGCCTTGTGTATGCATGTACACAGGAGCCTTACGGCTGCCCGGATAACGGGACCTCCAGTGCAAAGTCAAAATCGTCGATATCATAGACCTGTACGGGAAGAGCGCTTTCAACGATACGCTGAATCAACTCGTATTGATCCGTCAATATGGGAGCCTCCGCTTTTTGGGAAGCCAGCAGCAGCTCGGTCTCAATGGGATCGAAGGACTCTCCGTACGGTGCGGTGTCCATGGTGTTCATGACCGAGACCCGAGTGGTTTCGCTAACGGGAATGGTCGGGCTTTTGGACCAGGGAACCTGGAGGGCCCGCTCGATTTTCTTTTTGTTCAGCGGCTCTTCGAAATATGATATCAATTCGCCGATCTTTATTTTGACGTGCTGGTCATCAGCACTGCTATTCATGAGATGTTCCTCCGTGGTATGAAGCTCATATAATTCCAAAATCGTGGTGTATGGAATGATGTATTCGACGGGTTTGGGTGGTACTAACAGCTGACCGTAAATGGCCAGCATGACCGCTTCCGTCACGAAAATTCTGGTCATGACTAAATCCTCCTGCAGACATGATACATTTCATGAGTTTAGAACTAATAAAGCATTGAAGCTCTCAAATGTCAACTGCTCTTCGTCTGTCACTAGATGGATGTCCCTTGAGAAAAACCTCCATCGATGTACCTTTACTGAAGGCAGACAGTGTTTAGAAGGGCGTTTTTCTTGCGATTATCGAAGGAGTTCACCTTCGCAGAAAACTTTGTGCATTCTATAATCTGAAGAAAGGGGCTGTGATTCACCTTTGAAGTCATGGAAAATCTATTATCCGTTCGTTAAGCCGTATATGAAGTGGATCATTCTCACCCTCATCATCGGCATGATCAAATTCGCGATCCCATTATTGCTGCCCATGATCATGAAATATGTCGTGGATGATCTGCTGATCAATCAGCAGATGAGCATCGAGCAGAAAATCCAGGATCTGATGTGGATTCTTGGGGGGACGCTGGTGCTGTTTGTCATCGTTCGCGGTCCGGTGGAATACCTGCGGCAGTATTTTGCGCAGTTCATTACGAGCCGTATTTTGTTTGACATGCGTAACCGGCTGTATGCGCATCTGCAGCGGTTGTCCCTCCGTTACTACCAGAATACCAAGGTCGGCGAGGCAATATCGCGTTTTATCAATGATGTGGAGCAATCGAAAAACCTGGTGGAAGTCGGCATGATGAACATCTGGCTGGATATGTTCACATTGCTGTTCGTATTAGTGGTCATGCTCTTCATGAATCCCGTTTTGACGCTGGTTGCCATCTCGATTCTGCCTCTCTACGGACTAGCGGTGAACTTACTCTATAAACGGCTTAAGCGCTTGACCAAAGACCGGTCGCAGGCTCTCGCGGGCATTCAGGCATACCTGCATGAGCGGATTCAAGGGATCTCGGTCATCCGAAGCTTTACCCTGGAGTGTTATGATCAGAAGAAATTCGAAGGCATCAACGGAAATTTCCTGAATAAAGCGATGGCCCAGACGCGCTGGAATGCGCTGACTTTCTCGGTGATTAACACGCTGACCGATATTGCGCCTATTCTGGTTATCGGGTACGGGGGCTACCGGGTGATCCAGGGAGATCTGACATTAGGTACGTTTGTTGCCTTCTTCGGTTATCTCGACAGATTGTATGCGCCCCTTCGCCGCCTGATTAACTCTTCAACGGTGCTGACGCAGGCCTCAGCGTCGCTGGAGCGGGTCAAGGAGCTCATGGACGAGCCGTATGACATCGTGGACCGTCCGAATGCCAAAACGCTTAAGACCGCGGGACAGATCGAATTCGACCGTGTCTCCTTCAAATACAATGACGCTGCGGGATGGGTGCTTCAAGATATTAACCTGACCATTCGGCAGGGACAGACGATTGCGTTCGTCGGCATGAGCGGCGGCGGCAAATCGTCCCTGATCGGACTGATTCCGAGATTCTACGATGTGCAGCAGGGCGCGGTGAAGATTAACGGCCACGATGTCAGGGATTTGACGCTGGACAGCCTGCGCGGATCGGTGGGCATGGTCCTGCAGGACAACTTCCTGTTTAGCGGCACCGTCCGAGAAAATATTCTGTTCGGCAATCCAGAGGCAGATGAAGCTGCGATCGTCGCCGCTGCCCAAGCCGCCAATGCCCATGACTTCATTACCCAGCTGCCGCAAGGCTATGACACGGAAGTAGGCGAACGCGGCGTCAAGCTGTCGGGAGGTCAGAAGCAAAGACTGGCGATCGCCCGCGTCTTTCTCAAGGATCCGGACATTCTGGTGCTAGATGAGGCGACTTCGGCGCTGGATTTGGAGTCCGAGCATTTGATCCAGCAGGCGCTGCAATCCCTAGCGAGCAACCGCACCACATTGATCGTCGCCCATCGTCTTTCGACCATAACGCACGCCGATCAAATCGTTGTGCTGGAGAATGGAAGAATTACGGAGCAGGGCACGCACGGCGAGCTGATGACTCTGGATGGAAGCTATGCCAGACTGTACAACGTGCAGCATTTGGAGACTTAATTACACGAAAGACCCGTCCTTCTTAGGCATGGTATTCGGCCATGCTTCAGGGGACGGGTCTTTTGATTTTTTTTACAGTCTTATTTCTCGATATGTTTGAACACCGTGTCATAGGTCGTCTGAATATAGTCCAGCGACTGACCGTGCAGCACGATATTGTTGACGAGCGTGATGAGCAGGAACAGCGCCATGATGCCGGTGAGGACTTGTTGAAGCCGGAGGCTCTTCGTCTTGGCAATGAACAGCCCAGCAAGCACGAACAGCGCAAACAGATAATGTCCTGCGTAGAGGTAGAGATCGTAAGCATATGTGGCCAAACCGAACCCCACGATGATGTGCAGCAGAATGGCGAACAGAATATAGATGGAAAATGCCCAGGTATCCCGGGAACGGATGCCCTTGATGAAGGACAGAACGGCTAGGAGCAGTACCCCGATCCCGACGATATGGACATGGATCGGATACGGTTTGGCCAGATCTGTCACGAACGCCGCGATTCCCGGATCGATCATGGCAAGCTCAGGCGACAGGATCGGGCTTACAAACAGCATGTAGAAGACCCGGGAATGATGCTCCCATGAGAAGGGAGAAACATAGCTGAGCGCACCATTCTGCACGCTTGAAAACACGTTCGCGATCCATGACTTACCGGAGAACAGCAAGTGCTGAAGCAGGGTGACGATCACCACCATTCCCAGAAAAATCAGCATAATGATGATAAACCTTTTGATTGTATCCATTCGGCGTCGATCGAACAGGCTGATCAGCAACGCTCCCGAGAACGTTGCCACATTCGTGGACGTGATCCCGAAATTAATCAGGGCCAGGGAGGCATTCGGCATGACGGCATACCGGTCCTCCAACCGGCTGTAGTGCAAATAAGCGGCCGACAAAATGATCATGAATTGGGCATACGCGTATGAATCCGGAATGAATGCCGTGAACAGCGAATATGAGCTGATACCGAAGAAAGCTGCCGTTACAAATGACAGCAACCAGCCGGCTCCGCTTCGCCGAACGATGTAATAAACCAAAGCTGCACTAAAGGCGTTCAAGACGGATTGAATCAGAAGATAAGGGAGGTTGGAGCTCCCGATCATCGTTGTTAGCGGACTCGTCAGGAAATTAATGAACGGATGGATGATCGAAATATTTTCCGGTCCATATTCCATCGAAGGGTCGAAGTTAAACAAATTCAGCGTAAAGGGCGCACCGTAGAAAGGGCTGTGAGGCATCAATTCGGCTGTGTGATCCTTGATGTATGTCACGAAGGGAAGGTTCATGAATACATACCATAAGGCAAGGCAGACGCTTAGCCCGACCGCCGTGTAATTATCTTTTCTATTTCCAAATAAATAACTGAAAAAAGTCATGTTTTTCGTTCCACCAATCTATCCGTGATATGTATTGAGATTCGGCCTAGCGGCATTCGTTTACCAGATCAGCAGCAGCAATCCGGATATGATAAAGGCAACGCCGGCGATTTTTCGAATGCCGATGGTTTCCTTGAACACCAGTTTGGCAAACAGCAGCGCCCACAGGAACGTAAGGGCATTGGCCGGCATCACCAGCGTATACGGAAGTTTCCCAAGCAGGTAAATGTTTAACAAGGCTCCCAATCCGTAGCTAAGAAAACCGATCAGCAGCAGCTTGATCCGTTTGCTCGCGGTATATCCTTTGAAGAATACGCTGCCCAGCGAGCCCAGCAAGGTCATTAGGAGCAGAAGCGAGTACAGCAGCACGTCACTTTTCATAGGAGGTTAATGTCACCCCGATTCCAAGCAGGGCCACGGCGGCCAGCTTTTTCAAGGTTAACGGCTCATCCAGAAAGAACTCCCCATAAAACAAAGCCACGATATAGCTGATGCACATCAGGGGATAAGCGACGGACAGCTTCTCCAGGGAAAACGATTTGATCATGAGGATGGCTCCCAGGCCGTAACAGACAAATCCGATTCCCATATACACCAAATTGGCGTGTCCCCATTTCCAGAACAGCTGGCCGGTCGCCGTCAAAAAAGCCGACAGGATCATAAACAGCTTGCCTAAGTGGCGCGGGGCGCTCTGCGCTTTTACTTGTTCCATGTTAATCCCTCGCATCCATGGGCGGACTTTTGATTGATCAAATATTTGTGCTTAACAAGCCGAAACATCGGCAGATCGGATAAGGAATCGGAGTACGCGCAGGAAGAGTCGTAATCAATGGCCAGCCGCTGCTCGCATAAGTATTGCTGAATCCGGTTCACTTTCTCCTCACCCTTGCAGTTGTTTCCTTCAATCATCGACGTGAAACGCCCATCCCGAACGGATAATTTCGTGGCGATGACCGCGTCGACGCAGGGCAGCTCCGCAAAATATCTCATGTAAGCGTCGGGGGACGCGGTTACGAGCAGGACATGATAGCCCTCGCTTTTTTTTAGCTGCATTTCCTTCAGCGCATCCGGGAAGATGGCAGGCTTCAATTCCGTTTCGTAAAAATGCTTCAGGTCGGCGTCATCCATATGGCGCATCGCATGAAAATAAGCGCTTTTTGCCTTTTCGGCTTCCAGGAGACGGAGCTTGTAGAGCACGGAATGCAGCACGACTTTCAGGATGACCGGTGTCGTGGCCGGGTGTTTTCGTATGCCGTACTTCAAAAATCGAAACATGGAGTCCGTATGGATGACCGTTTTGTCGATGTCAAAAATAGCGAATTTCTGATTCATGAAATTTCCCTCAATTGCCGTTTTTTTAATTACTCAAAATAGATCAATATACCGATAACGCTGATGACATAGAGGATCACGGTGACCAGGATGTGCGAGTCTTCCAGGAGCACCCGGTCCGGGGCTCCGCCCTTTTTCTCGATATGAATCAGATAAAGATACCGAAACATCCCGTAGATGACGAGCGGAATGGTCCACATAAGATGAACGGTCCTACCGGACGTAAAGGTAAAGAGCGAATAACTGATGATGGTTGCCGTTGTGACGATGCTGCTCATCTGGTCGAGCAGATCAAACGAGTATTGATCAAGCACCTTGCGGTGAGAGCCCTTGTCATGCTGCAGCAGATGAAGCTCATGCCGTCTCTTGCCGATCGCCAGGAAGAGCGATAGCAGCATGGTACATAAAAGGAACCAGGGCGTGAACGGGACGTGAATGACGAGCCCGCCTGCGATCGCGCGCAGCACAAACCCGGCCGCGATAATCATGATGTCGATGATGACAACATGTTTCAGCCGGAAGGAATAAGCCACGTTCATGGCAAAATAGAGCAGCAGTAATGCGGTAAACAGCGGATTGAGCAGATAAGAGACGGCCAGCGAAGCGATCAGCAGCAGTATGCCGAACACGACGGCCAGCTTAGGCGGGAGTGCTCCCGAGGCCATGGGCCGGTATTTCTTCACCGGATGGTTGCGATCCGCTTCGCGATCGGCATAATCGTTCACAATGTAGACGCAGCCCGAAACGAAGGACAGCAGGAAGAAACCGATCAAGGTTTCAACAAGTGACCCCGGATTTACCGTTTCAAACGAGAAGAGGGGGGCTGCAAATATTAACAAATTTTTGGTCCATTGCTTCGGCCTTAGCTGCCTGAAGAGCAGCATGGGAAGCTGCTTTAACGGGGCAGCGGCCGATTCGGTATTCGTTGAAGACAATTGTGTTACCTCCTGATACATCCTAATTCTTAGGGGAATACGGGAAAAGCCGTTAAAATACGATAGCTATCATACCATAAAATAGACTATATATGGTAACGGCCCGTCCGGCATGGTACTTAATAGAACAAATAAACCTCCCTTAAGGTTCATGAAACCGGCAGGGAGGTTTTTGGCCTTTATCCTATTTACCTATATAAATAACAGTTGTTCCGTGAGAATTCACGATTTGCCGATAAGTAAGGACAGCAGGCCGGCGGCAATAAGCGGGCCGACGGGCACGCCGCGGAATAGGGCTACCCCGAGCACGGTGCCGACGAGCAGGCCGGCGACTACCGTAGGGTTGCTGCCCATCAGCGTGGCTCCGCGTCCGCCCAGATATGCGACAAGCATGCCGACGGCGATGGCCAGAAGCGACTTCCAATTCAGGAAGGATTCACCGATCGTTTGGAGACTCATTTTGCCGCTCGCCAGCGGAGACATCACGCCAATGGTGAGAATTATGATGCCGAGGGTCAGCCCGTATTTCTCAAGCCATGGGAAGGCTTGCTGGAAGCCGGTGACGCGGATGAGCAGCAATGCCAGCATGGCTATGGTCACGGCGGAATTGCTGCTGATAATGCCCAGGCCCGCCATTGCCAGCAGAATGAGCGAGGTTACGTCCAATGGAGATCACTCCTTATGATTTAGATATCAGAAAGTATGAATTACCGATGAGCAAGCCTTCCTGATATCGAAAAAAACATCAATTACAAGCGGGTTGTCTTCCGGGAATGTACGCTTTGGAAGACGTTGGTTACACCTTTGTGCCCAGATGCTCCGCGATCAATCGGCCGTGCAGCCTGCCGGTTTCAATGAACACCTCATTGGCATTGCGGCCGGACGCAATTACGCCGGCGACGTACAGTCCCGGAACATTGGTCTCCATCGTATCCGGATTATAGAGAGGTTTCTCCATATCTTCGTCGAGCTGAACGCCGGAAGAGGCGAGCAGTTTGCGATCAGGACGGAACCCGGTCAATGCCAATACAAAATCGTTTTCGATGATCGATTCCTGTCCCTGATTCGAAAGCACGGTAATGGAGGACTCCGCGATTTGAACGACGCGGGAGTTCAGATGAAGCTGGATATGCCCTTTTTGAACCATGCTGTCGAACAGGGGCCGAACCCAAGGTTTGATGTTCTGCGAGACTTCCTCGCCCCGATAGACCATCGTAACCTCGGCCCCGACACGGATCAGCTCCATGGCCGCGTCCACCGCGGAATTGCTGCCGCCGATGATCGCCGTTTTCATGCCGGCATAAGGATGGGCTTCCCGGAAATAATGGGTTACTTTCTCCAAGTCTTCACCAGGAATGCCAATATAATTCGGATGATCAAAATAACCCGTAGCAATGACTACGTGTTTGGCTTGTCGAAGGGTCTCTTCACCGCCGCGTCGCCGCGTCTTTACTTGAAAGCTGCCGTCAGGCTGCTTGGCAATGGTGAGAGCTTCTTCGTATGGGGAAATATTCAGGTTAAAATGTTTGGCGACCCGGCGATAATAGGCCAGCGCCTCGTGCCGGTACGGTTTATCGTTCGATATGGCGAACGGAACTTCTCCGATTTCAAGCATTTCAGCCGTACTGAAAAACTGCATATGGGTCGGATAGAGATAAATGGAATGGACTACGTTGTGTTTATCAATGATCTCGCAGCTGAGGCCCTGGCGGCCGCACTCAATGGCAGCTGCTAGACCGCATGGGCCTGCGCCGATAATTAAGACGTCGAGCATGATGAACCTCCTTATGTATTAACCTTACGCTATCTATCAGCATTATAATCCTACAGCAATTATCGCGATAAATCCAGAATGCAGGCTATCGCACTCCCGCCCGAGCGGGCCTGATGCAGAAAGAGATTGACAAACAATTGTAATTTAATTAATATCTAATTAGACGAGCATTAAATTAGAAATTCGTTAAATTGTTTGTCGAAAAGGAGGAGTCCAGCATGGAACAGACTGCCCGAGAAGCTTACAAAGCATCCGTTCTTCGCAGTTTTATTGCTAAGGACGGATCCTTGCGGTCCATCCCGGCACAGTATAAAAAGAAGCTTGTCATTATGGAATTTTTGGTGGAGCAGTTGGAGACGGGGAGGGAATATCCGGAAAAGGACATCAATGCGTTTATCAAGCGCTATCACGAGGATTATGCGACGATTCGGCGAGAATTTATCAATCATCGATATATGAGCCGGGATCAGGAAATCTATATTCTTAACCCGCGCGAGGAATGGACGCAGTGGGATGCGCTTTAAACGAAAGCAAAACAAAAAAGCTGCCTTCACTGATTTGGTCAGTGAAGGCAGCTTTTGCGAAGTGCTATATGAATGAATACGTATAAGTTCAATTAAAATCCGGCAGCGGCCTTTTTAACAAGCTCAAGACCGTTCTGAACGATCATTTCCGCTTCGTCAGGGAACTGGTTGTGGCCTTCGATGATGAGGGTTTCGATATCCTGCACGCCCCATTGACGAAGATTGCCCATAACGAAGTTGACAGCCATCTCTGCTGCAGCCATAGGACCTTCGGAATAGTTGCCGCCGCGTGCATTCAGGATGACGACTTTTTTGCCGGTCACGAGACCTACCACGCCTTGCGGTGTATATTTAAACGTTTTGCCTGCTTGGTTCAGGTAATCGATATAGGTATGAAGAACGGCAGGGACGGTCATGTTCCACAGTGGGAAAGCCAGCACGATTTTGTCTGCGGCAAGGAACTGGTCAAGATATTTGCTGACATTGGCAGCAGCCGCTTGCTCTTCAGGAGTAGCTTCCAAACCCTTGGCGGCTTTGAACATACCGCTGATGGCTGTTCCGTCGTAATATGGAAGATTCTCTGCGAACAGGTCAAGCTCCGTGATTTGATCTCCCGGATGGCTTGCTTTGAAGGATTCCAGAAACTCATGGTACATTTTTACGCTGACCGATTGCTCGATCGCTCTGTTGTTTGCTTTGATGAATAGTACATTCGACATGTATGAAGACTCTCCTTGTTGTATAGTTTACTTTATAAATTATAGTATATTTCATTTCTATGGTTTGTCAACAATGCCTTAGTGTACGATATCGATATTACCGGAGTAGGTTTCCACTTGGATGGTATCGGTTGTTTCCTTCAATGACTCCGGCGCCGATATCGATCCGGTGAGCGACTTAAGGTCATAGAAACCGCGGAATGAAGGGTCAGGCTGCACTTTCACGTTGCCTGATCTGCACAGGATATTCACCGACGAAACGCCGAGCAATCCTACGTTTACATTGCCGGAAGTGACCTCGATGTCCACGGGGCCTTCCATATCTTTCAATTCGACGTTTCCTGAATGATTGACGAGTTGAGTGGAGGCCTGAATGTCGGAGCCGCGAATACTGCCCGAAATGTTCTCTACGTTCAACTGGTCAGCTACGATTCCGTTCATGTTGATGTTGCCTGACTTTACGGAAATGGCAATCGACTTGGACGAAGCTCCGCTTACCTGGATGTTATTGGATAACGTTGATAAATCGAGCTCCTCGAGTAATGTGCTTGAAGGAAGGACAATGGTTATTTTCCCTTTCGGCGAATGAAAGTCCACGCTCATAAACTGAAACGAATCAGCCGTAGTCAGATCCAAATCGATTTCTTGACCTGCAGGCTTAAAAGCTTCAAGGATATCGACATGCTCCGGCTTTAATTTGCCGTCAAAAGCGATATACCCGTTATCATCGCCGCTGTCCTCAAAAGCGAAACTGACATTCATATTGCTGGTGATTGTTAATTTCTTTAAATTTACGGCATCCTGCAGATCCCATCGGTTCTGGTAGCTGACCAGTTCTTCCCCGAATTTAAACTTGTTCGCAGCCATGCCGATGATTCCTACCAATATAAGTGCGATTGCTAAGCTGAACAACCATTTTCTGTTCACTGTGCGTCACGACCCTTCAACAAACGTGTATTCCATCTGGAGTACCTCAAGGTTAACGATAACAATCCAACCATGGCCAAGCGTGTGGCATATCCAAGGAAGATGCCGATTCCGATCAAGGAGATCGATAAGAATAATTTAGCCGGATAAAACGTTCCATTCAGGATGTAATCGAGCAGAACGAGCACCGGGCTCAGCAAGGTTGCCAGGGCTCCCAGAGCGATGGCGACGCCACCGGACCATAATGCCGCAAGGAACGGGACGGTCACTAATGCACAGAAGAACAAACCGGTTCCCACCGCATATTTGCCTATGGCAGACGGCCTTCTGACCGCCGCGGGAGCAGGCGATTCCATATCCACGTACCGGTCGCCTAACGCTTCCTTCGCCATTTCAAAAGGATCTCCCAACTCCCGGGCAATCTCCTCTTCGGAACGCCCATTCTGCATGCCGATGACAAAATGGGACTCTACATCCTGAATGAATTCCTGGCGTTCACCCGGAGGAAGCGCGGCAAGGCGAGATTCCAAAATCGAAATAAACTGTTTTTTAGTCATACAAATTTCCTTCCTCTATCAAATTGGTCACGTTGCTTACAAATGCTTGCCATTCCTTCACCATAGATCGCATATAAATCACTCCGCTGTCCGTCAGCTTATAATATTTACGGGGGGGACCCTCGCTCGATTCCTGGAGGTAGGTGGTGCAGTAGCCTTCATTAACAAGCCTGCGAAGGAGAGGGTACAGGGCGCCTTCGGCTACCTCGATATGCCGGGAGACGGCTTGAGCCAGCTCGTAGCCATATTGGTCCTTGCGATGGATCAGCACAAGCACGCAGAGTTCAAGAACGCCTTTTTTGAATTGAATACTGACATTCATACGGCGATACCTCCTTTCGTAAGTCCATGTTCATGCTGTTATCACGAGGTAGTAATTAATATTCAGTAGTGATCTACAATAAGATATCACTTAGTACTGAATAATGCAAGGTACTGATCATAAAATGGGTAAGCATCAAAAAACGTCGAACCGTGAGAAGCTTTGTATAAGGGCGGAAGTCTCGTTTAATCTTGAAAAGGCACGGTTAATAGAAGTTATCAGAACATAGGGTCGTTTTTCCAAGACAAGAATGGAGGGATGAACAGTATGTCCATCGATCGGTTTATATTAAAAAAGCTGAATAATTGCCAGGAGATCACAACGCGGAGAAATCTCGTGAAATTGTTCCAGATCCGAATTCAGCGGGCGCAGATAGCCGAGGATCGTTATTACGGGTTATAATGGAGACAAACAAAAAAAAGGGCTACCCCTCTTTTATTAAAAGAGAGATAGCGCAAGAGAGTCGTTTTCGCTTTTGCTGTGTAGAATTGCCTCGGATCCCTCGATTTCAATGCTGATGAGGGAGTTGAGGCATTTTTGCAGCGCCTTTTTGCCGGTTTGGATTTTATGGTCAAGCGCGCTGGTTAGCAGTTTCAATACCTTTTGAACCGGCTGCTTGCTATCCGTAGTAAAATAAACGGGAACCGGCTTGTTTTGGAACATGATCAGTGTTTTCATATCAATCACCTCACGAAAGTTTTTTCATGATATTTGCATTATAAATTGCCAATCTTAAAATAACCTTAAATTCATAGAATTAATCAGCATCATTTTTATGAGCGTGACATTTTTGTGAACGACGGGATTTTACCGTCGAAAAACCCGGATTTCCCCTATAATCAATACATAAATAGTTCCTCGGAACCAACAAATCCGCATCGGAAATAGGAAATAGGAAATATGACACAAATTGACAGAACAGACCCTGGAATGATATAGTTACAATAATGTAACTATTTTTTGCAACTATTGAAATAGGTGATTGGGCTTTCAATATGGAATAAACATAGGATTACCATTTTGAGGAAGGCAGGTTGACCAGATGATACTCACCGTGATCAGCGGTCGAAACGAAGATGATTGGTTTGATATCGACGTACCCGATGAATGCTCTATTGAACGGTTGAACGAGCTGCTGGGATTACGTCTTTTTCGCGAACCCTCGAGTGAAGGGATTCAATATATATTAGAAGCGAAATTCCCGGAAGGCTTGTGGTTTACGGTAGGCGGCCACTCTAACCTGGTTGAAGCGGGATTGAGGGAAGGCTCCTACGTTCGGTTGCAGCGCGCATTCTCGACAACCACCGATGAAGCTCCTGTCTATGGCAGAAGATCGTTGTTTCAAGAGAGTTGAAATTGGGTAAGTAACCCATTGGTTTTAACTGAAACAGCAAAATACATAATTGTACATTTCAGATGCTTTGGATTAGGAGGAAGTGACATATGAACGTGTTGTACCAACGTTCGCCGCGCATTAGACCGGCTTTACCGAATGAAGACTTGGAAATTCTGAGACCCCCGTCCGAGCCAAGCAAGCCGTCGTTTTCCATGATTGCCATCATCATTCCGATTATTATGACGGCGGTGACGATCGGTTTCTATGTCTATATGAACGTGAGCGGTAAGATGGGGAATTCCAATTTCATGATGTTTCAGATGATTTCCATCTTTATGATGCTGACATCCTACACGCTGCCGTTCTTCATGTATTTAAGCAACAAGAAGACCTATCAGAAGAACCTGGCCGAACGCAATCAGAAGTACCGGGCTCAGCTTGATGTGCATCGGGAAGAACTGAAGGAGCGGCAGGAGGATCAGGTCCATATTCTGTTTGACATCCATGGGGATCCGGACGTCTGTTACAACGTTGTGAAGAACCGGAGCAGCAGTTTATGGGAACGTTCCCCGGAAGATAAGGATTTTTTGGAGATTTGCGTGGGCAAGGGGGAAGTTCCGTTTCACATTAACGTGAAGCCTCCCCGTGCGGACGGGTATGATAAGGACCCGTTAATCGAAGCGGCCGAATTGCTGTCATCCGAGTTCCAGACGGTCGACGATGCCTCGATTGCACTGCCGTTATTCGAATCCAAGGTCATCGGGATCGTCGGCGGAAGAGAACGCGTATTAAACATGCTTCGCGTCATGATGGCCCAAACCGCCGTCAGGCACTCGCCTGACGAAGTGAAAATCGCCGCCTTCTACGAGGAGAGGGAAGCAAGCGAATGGCAGTGGCTGCGCTGGCTGCCCCATACCTGGGATGATGACCGTTCCAGCCGCTATCTTGCGGACCGACGGAGCAATGCGCATCAGCTTGCTGATGAAATATTTACCCATTTATACCGGCGTAAAAACAATCGCTCCGAACATGGAAAAAAATCGATTGAGACGCCGGCTTACGTCGTGATCCTATCCGCAGCCCAATTGATTGAGGAAGAACCTCTGCTGCCTCTGTTGATGGAAGATGCCGATGCGGCTGACGCCGTCACCATCATTCTATCCGACCGGAAAGAAAGCTTGCCGATGCACTGCCAGCTTATCGTCGAAGTCGATCGGGAGCAGGCGGCGTACACGATCAAGAAACCGGACGGCACCGTTTCCAAGCAATCCTTCCAATCCCATCACATCAGCAGGGAACAGATCGAAGCATTGGCCCGGTATATGGCGCCGATTCGGCTGAAGCGGTCTTCTGCATCCGATATTCCTAGCGTTTTGGCACTATTCGAGATGATGGATATTCAGAAAATCAACGATTTGGATGTATATAAACGCTGGCAGCAGAACCGATATCCGGATTCACTGCCCGTTCCCATGGGTGTGCGAGCGGGCGGAAAGAAGATTAATTTGAATCTTCATGATAAAATAGAGCGTCAAGGTCATGGTCCGCATGGCCTGATCGCGGGAACGACCGGTTCCGGGAAAAGCGAGGTTATCCAATCCATCGTGGCTTCCCTGGCATCGGAGTTTCACCCTCATGATCTGGCATTCATGCTTATCGACTATAAGGGCGGCGGCATGTCTAATACGTTTGTGAACCTTCCGCACGTCGTGGGCACCATAACGAATTTGGACAATAATCTGATCGAGCGGGCGAAGGTGTCGCTCAAAGCCGAATTGGTCCGCCGCCAGAAAATATTGAACGATGCGGGAAACCTGCAGCACATTGACGAGTATTACAAGCTGCTGCGCAATCGCCATGGCGAGCCGCTCCCGCATCTCGTCATTATCATTGATGAATTTGCGCAGCTGAAGAAAGATCAGCCGGAATTTATGGATGAATTGATCAGCATCGCCGCAATCGGGCGAACGCTGGGTGTCCATTTGATCTTGGCGACGCAGAAGCCGGCCGGCGTCGTGGACGATAAAATTTGGAGTAACTCGCGCTTCCGCATCTGTCTTCGGGTACAAAGCGAAGGCGACAGCCGCGACATGCTGAAGATTCCGAATGCAGCCTGGATCAACAAGCCCGGACGAGGCTACTTCCAGGTGGGCAGCGATGAAGTGTTTGAAGAAATGCAATTTGCTTGGAGCGGCGCTCCTTACATTGAAGAGAAGGATACGCCTGGGGCTGTTTCCATCCGCGAGGTCCGGATCAACGGGAAGACGGAACCGCTGCTTGCGTCGACTCCATCCCTGGGAGCGCATCTGGAAGTGCCCAAACAGCTGCAGGTGTTTATCGACCATGTAGCGGAAGCGGCCAAGGCGCAAGGGATCGAACGGCTGCAGGGTCCTTGGCTTCCGCCGCTTCCGGAGAGCTTGGATTTGGAGGCGGTACAATCCGGCATCGAGCAGCCGGTTACGTTCGGCGATTCGGCTCTCGTATCCTATGTCGGAATGGTTGACGATTTGCCTAACCAATGCCAGAAGCCGCTCGTGCTCAACCTGGAGCAGGGCCACTGGGCCGTATATGGGATGCCAGGGCTCGGAAAGACGACCTTTATTCAAACGATGCTCATGTCGTTGGCGAGTCGATATACCCCGGACTTTTGGCATGGATATATCGTGGATATGGGCCGAATGATGCGGGACTTTGCAGGACTGCCCCATATCGGGGGAGTCATGACGGCAGAGGAAGATGATCGGATCAAGCGTCTGTTCCGTTTTCTTGCAAAAACGGCCGCAGTACGCAAAGACATGATCGCCGAGGCTGGCGTGAAGACCGTTGCTTCCTACCGCCGTGGCAGCACGGTGACGGTTCCGCAGCTGGTCGTGGTTATTGACGGTTATCTGAATTTTAGGAATTCCTATCCGGACGAGAATGATATGCTGGAATACCTGCTGCGGGAAGGCGGCAGTCTGGGCATCACGTTTATCATCACGGCGAACCGGATTTCGGATATGTTCGAGAAGGTCCGGAGCAATATCGCGCAAGCGGTATCGTACGAGCTTGCCGATCCCGCCGACTATTATTACGCGGTGGGTCGTCCCGCGAGAGCCCCGAGCCAGCTTCCGCCAGGAAGAGGGCTGGTCAAAGGCCAGGTGCCTCCGCTTGAATTCCAGACGGCACTTCCGGCTCCCGGCCAGGAGGAGGGGGACCGTTCGGCAGCCCTTCGCGACAAGATTCGTGTACACCATGAATCATGGCATGGCGAGGAAGCCCCGCGGATCGAATCGCTGCCGGACAAGATTCCGCTCCATCAGCTGCTTAAGGTGCAAAAGCCTTATGAAGCGGCCGCAACGGTGAAGTATCAGGTGCCCGTCGGGGTGGCTACGGATGATCTGACTCCTTTTGCGATCAATCTCGAAGATGGGCCGCATTTTATCGTGGCCAGTCCGATGGAAGGCGGTAAGACGTCATTCCTTCTTAGCTGGATGCTTTCGCTCGCATATCATACTTCTCCGGATGAGCTGGAGATCTATACGGTGGATACGCGCTATGGAAGCAGCGGCCTGAGCCGGATGAACCATCTCCCGCATGTCCGCGGCCACGCGGAGAATGAGGAGGATCTGGGGCCGCTTATTACGAGCCTTTATGAACGGGTACAGACCCGGTCGAAGGAGAGCGAGGACCCGGCCATCCTGCTTATGATTGATGACGCCGACGTTCTCAGCAAGCAGCTTTCGGATTTCACCTTGAAGGACCAGCTGTCGGCCATCGTCAGACAGGGAAGGGACCGCAGGGTTCATGTCGTCATTGCCGGCGTGCCGGCGGATTTCCCGACGTATGGCGTCGACTGGTTTACCGATATCAAAGCTGCTCAAAACGGATTTTTATTCGGGACCTTGGATTCCAACGATTTATCGTTCTTCCGGATTCCTTTTTCCGAATCTTCTAATAGTCCTGGAGGACTAAAAATACTTCCGCCGGGACAAGGGTACTACGTAAAACGTAAATTTTCCAGAATAAAAGGCGCAGTTCCGTTCGATGAGGAATGGAACGCCCAAAGATGGGTCACAGAAATTCGCGACCGATGGCATGTTGTAGTTTGAGGGGAGGTGGCTCATAATGTTGACAATTCATGCTTCCAAACAAGAAACGATCACGCTGAATGACAAGGAATTTTTCTTCTTGGCTGGAATTATCGGATCGGACCGATTACTTGGTGTTGAAGATCCTTTTGTAGGATATTTAACGGAAGAAATCGCGGTTGAGTGGGAGAAAACCAAACAATCGCTCCTAAGCAAGCAATATTTGATTCAAGAGGAAGGCGGGGAATTGTCGATTCCACCCGAAGTCTTCTCACGAGTGGCTATTGCCGGTCTTGCGGAACGTGCGTGCTGGTTGAAATATGAAAATCAGGATTCGGCGTTTGAAGGATATTTGCATGTTACTGACGAACGGGTAATACAAGTATGCAGAAGCGATGAAGACAACCGGTGTTACATGCTTAGCGAACTCGGTACCATCGAACAAACCTGCGATCAACTGGTGCAGGATCTGGCCCTCAGCGACCAAAACTGGGGAGATATTCCGGCACTGTTGCTTAGCCGGAAGGAATTCGGCGATATCTATACCTCGGTTACCGAGCATAATTGCGACGATATCGGCGATCGTTTGGCCAGATTGACGGACGATGCGGAGGGTTCAATCGCTTTGGCGAAATGCATGAAGAACAAGGTATCTTCGGGGGAACTCCAGCTGTCGATTTGGAACGGAATCAGCTGGGAAAGTCAAAATGCAGCATTTATAGTGAACGAGTCCATGAATTGGCTGCTGCGTATGAGCCTGGAGGGAGACCAGGACTGGCTAACCGCAGCGCCAGCGACCAAAGAGCAGTTTCGTCATATGTTACTCATGTGGCTGAAACAGTAACAGAGCCTGTATGAAAGGTGAGGACCAATGCGTATTTCTGTCGAGCCGGAGTCTCTCCGGACGTTAAGCCGTCAGCTGCAGCATAGTGGCGATGAATATTTAGCGATAACGAGAACGCTCAACCAAGCCATGGAATCCCTTGTTTGGGAGACGTCTCTCAAAGCGGCGGTTATTGATGAATGGCAGTCTGCCCGGAGTCTTGGAGAGCATCTGGGAGCTCTTCTTGCTCAGCTGGGCAAGCATCTTCAAAGCAAAGCCGATCAATTTCAAGAAACGGATCATCAATACCATACGATTTTGGAGCATGCTATCGTAAGCACCGTATCACCGACGGCTCTGTTCGCCGCTTCCGGGATGGATGGGCGCTCGTCCATACTTCCGGAATATGGTAACTCCGGCACGGTTATATCGAACCCGAGTTCGGCAGCCGCAGCCGTGGGCATGACCAGCGGAGACAACGGGGGAGCGGCTAAACAGGCCGCATTAGCCGGGCAGAGCTGGACCTTTACCGATCCGTCTTCGTTTGGGATTGCCAACTAAATCCCTATTCCATTTGGGAAATTCGGGATGGAAAATGTTTCAAATTGGGACGTATAGGGTAACTCGAAATTAGGTCTGAGGACATTTTGATAAACCGAGTCTTCTGGGCTAAGATGTCAAGTGTCACCAGAAAACGAATTTCAAGGAGGTTACATAAATGGCAGGACGTATTTTAATTACGCCAGAACAAGTGGAGCAAGTAGCGAACCAATTTAAACAGAGCGGTGATCAAAGTCAGCAAATCGTTAACAGCCTGACGCAATCGATCAACGGAATGGAAGGTCAATGGGATGGTATGACGAAGCAGCGCTTCTTCCAGGAATTCCAGGAAGCAAGCCGCTTGATGAACTCCTTCGTACAAACGCTTGACAGCATCAGCAATGAGCTGAAGGCGATCGCTCAGAAATTCCGTATGGCTGACGAATCCCGTTAATATCATTCGGAGACTTTTGCTTTCTGATGCATTATAATAGTTTAATAGGCAAAATAAACCGGGTGGTAGGTAACCCGGTTTTCTTGCAATTTTGGATATTTAGAATGTAGTTAATCGTGAATCAATCGCGGTTCAATCGGTTAATAGAGTTATATAGCAAGGTAATGGAGTTAAGAGAGGGTGAAGTTCATGACATTTCAGCCAAACCCGGGCGATGGGATCGTTGTTAATGGAACGGCTTATACGGTAGGACAGCATCCGGCGGCACCGGGCGTAGCTTATGCCCAGGCTGGGAGGCAAGGGATCGTCTACCAGCTGATCCCCGTGAATGGGGAGCTGCATGAAGCCAAAGCACTTAAAGTGTTTTTTCCTAAGTTCAGAATTCCGGCTATGGTTTATCAATCCGAGCATATGGGGAATTATCGCGAGATACCGGGTTTGCAGGTAAGCAGTCGAGAGGTGCTCACTCCCGAAAGAAACGGAGATTTGATAGCGGAATATCCGGATTTGCTCTACGCGGTCATCATGCCATGGATTCATGGATGTACTTGGTTTGACGTTATAAGCGATCAGCGTAATCTGGGACGTTCCGAAAGCCTGATGCTGGCCAAGGCTTTGGCAGCCATCGGCTCAAGCATGGAGCAGCGCGGATTGGCGCATTGCGATCTGTCTGCGCCTAATGTCATGCTTCCGTTTTTTTCGGAAGTGAAGCTGCCGGAAGGCGCTGCCGCCGTGGAGCTTGTCGATGTGGAGCAGATGTACAGTCCAAAAATGGACCGTCCCGACGTTTTGCTCGCCGGCTCGCCGGGATATGCAGCGCATCGAACGGTGCACAGCGGGTTATGGAGCGCGTATGCCGATCGTTTTGCAGGGGCCGTCATCATTGCCGAGATGCTGGGGTGGAGCGATCCGGCTATCGTGAATCGGGCATGGGGCGAAAGCTATTTTGATCAGCATGAAATGCAGACTCCGTGCGAACGTTATTTTTTGCTTAAAAAATCGCTGGGTCAGCGTTGGGGCACACGGATCTCGGATCTGTTCGGCAGAGCTTGGGACAGTCAGGATTTGAGCAGCTGCCCTACCTTTGGCGAGTGGCTTATCGCTTTATCCTCGGTAAGTGAGGAAGAAGTGGTGGAAGAAGCTCCGGCTGCCGCCGCCACTGCCGCTGCGGCTGCCCAGGATGACGATTCGGATGAATCCGGCTCTGAGCGTTCCCGGGAGGTGCCTGCTGACATCATGGCATCGCTTGGAATCGAGCCGGGCACGCGAGAGGTTAACGACAATGTAGTAGGACGCTTGTTTCATCAGGCGCGCGACTTGGAGAAGGCAGGCAATCTTTCCGGAGCATTGGAAATATTCCGTTCGGCGTATCACTTCGTAAAGAAGGACAGTCCGCTTGAAGTGGAGCTCGCCGCCGCCATACAGGGACTGGAGGAACAACTGCGCCCCGCTGAAGAATCATCCAACAAAGGGATTAAGGCCTTGTTGTCATCCCGGAAATTCATGCTCTCCACCGCTGCGGCCATCGTGATCCTGGCGGGTTCCGCGATTACGGTGAATCAGATATTGGCTGAGAAGGCCGAGAACCGCCAGATGGATGCCCAGCGTTTAGCGGAGCAGCAGGCCCAGGAGAAAGAAGAGGCTGCGCGCAAGCAGGAGGAAGAAACGCAGAAGCAGCAGGAGGAGGCTGCAAAGAAGGAAGCGGAGGCCAAAAAAGCCGAAGAGGAACGCTTGAAGGCGGAAGAGGCGAAGAAGGCCGAGGAAGCCGAGTTGGCGCGCAAGGAGAAGGAGAAATCCGAGCTTCAGGCAAAGTATGATAAGCAGGCGAAGTATGAAGCTTATCTGGCATCGCTTGAGGAGAAAAAGAAGAAGCAGGCGCTGCAGGAGAAATATGATAATCAGGCAAAATACGAGGCGTATTTAGCCCAGCTGGAAGAGAAGAAGAAAAGGCAGGCTCAGGAAGAGGCAGCGGCTAAGGCAGCGGCCAAGGCGGAGGCGGAACGACAGGCTCGAGCGCGGGCCGCTCAGCAAGCGCAAGCCGCACAGCTTCAGAAGCAGCGGTCCCAAAACGTTGTCGAACTGGTTGCCTTGTATAACAAGGCGTATAATGCGCAGGTGGCCGGGAACAAGGACCGCGCGAAGAATGCCGCGCGTGAATTCATAGCGCTATATAACAAGGACAAATCCTATTACAAGACGGTTGGCAAAATGAGCAGCCGCCTTAACAATCTGCAGCAATTCATCAGTGACGACAGCCACTGGATACCTAAACTGTAAAGAAGTAAACATGACAAATTGCAGGGGTGAATGTTATTCACGATGAACTATACCATTCAAGCATCACAGCGCACGCCAGCGCTCATTATATATCTGATTGATATCAGCGCGTCCATGAATATGCTGATGGAGGATCGCAGAAGGATTGATGTTGTTTACGAAGCATTATCCTTAGCCATTCGGCAAATGGTGTTTCGTTCCACCAAGGGGAACCGGCTGACGCCGAGGTACCGGATCGCCATCCTTGCATACAGCGACGACGTATATGATTTGTTAAACGGGATCAAGGGCATTGACGAAATTGCGGCGATCGGCTCGCTTCCGGATTTGACGCCGAAGCGTTTCTCCGATTCGGCCAAAGCGTTTCTTCAGGCCGAGAAAATTCTGCAATCGGAGATTCCCAACATGCAGGATTGCCCTGCGCCGCTCGTATGCCATATGACGGATGGCGTGGCCACGGGAGAGGACCCGGAACCGATTGCCCGCCGTATCATGAATATGAGCGTTCCGGACGGAAACGTACTGGTGGAGAATATTTTCATCTCCGACCATCTGATGAACCAGCCGATCTCCGAACCACGCCGCTGGAAGGGGATATTGGCTGATACGCAGCTTGAGGATGAACACGCGCGCAAACTCAAGATGATGTCTTCCGTTCTTCCCGAAAGCTATCGAGAAATGCTGGTTGAGGCGGATTATCAGCTGAGTCCGGGGGCCTTGATGATGCTCCCGGGCACATGCTCCGAGCTGGTGTCCATCGGGTTCCAGATGTCAGCCGCCACGCCGGTAAGGTAAGAGGTCACAGCATGAAGCGATCATACGCTAGAAGCATGGAAACGTTGGGGATTCGCAAGCGGAAGGCTCAAGCAGCGTCGTTTTATTACGAGAGCAAGCAGACCGGGGAAGAGCCGCTTACGAAGATTAGGGATTTGTTCACATGTCGTTATGCGTATGGCAGAGCGGCGGAATCCGTCATGCTCTCCGAGACGGGCCAGGATTTCATTGCATTGAAAATGGATGAAGAGGTCTGCCATTTTGTATTGTGTGACGGCGTCGGCTTGAGTTATCGAGGCGATGTGGCTTCGCGCCTGCTCGGTCAGGGCTTGATGAACTGGCTGGATACGGTTGAAGATCCCACGTCCTCATCGCTGGAGCGCAAGCTGAAGGAACTAACGCATGAAGCAGATCGGGAAATGCGCACGCACTCGCTGAGCTCCGAAACCCCCAAGCTTCTGCGTGAAGTGCTGGAGGAGAAGCAGCGCAAGGGAAGCGAAGCCATGTACATATGCGGACGCATCGAGCGGTCATCGGGTTTTCGTCGAAAAGGAAGGCTGTGGCTTGCCTGGCAGGGAGACTCCAGGGTACGATTATGGCGTCAGCAGGACGAGATTACTTCAATATTCGGAGACCGCTTCCGAACGGCCGAACGCTGGTCTTCCCGCACCGGACCGATCGGAGGCAGTCCTCACGTGTTTACGTGCAAGCTGGAACCGGAGACCGGTTATCGCCTTCAATTATACAGCGACGGGCTTACGGATCTGGACCCGATGAAGGAGCCGATTCCCGATGAGCAAGTGCAAGTATTAATGAATGCCCGCCATACAGGCGGCCTGGAAGATGATGCTTCCTTTCTGGAGATCGTATGGTAATACAGAAATGACCGATTATTTCGCGAGCCGGACCCATGAGGTCCGGCTTTTTTTACTTGGATTCGAAGATAAACGGAATTGACGCGGCATTATTTAATGTGTATATTGTATATATACAATAAATACTTTATATACACATCATTAACATACAAAACCCTAATATCAGGCACAGAAAAGGCGGTGAATGATTATTGCGATGATTCAGATTATTCTATCCCATTCCGGCGGCGAGCCGATTTACTTGCAAATTGAAAGACAGATCCGGCAGAGCATCATGCGCGGAGAGATGAAGCCGGGAGAGCCGCTTCCTTCCATCCGGCAGCTAGCCAAGGATTTGGGAATCAGCGTTATTACGACGAAGAGGGCATACAGCGAGCTGGAAGCCGTGGGCTTGATCGAGTCGATGGTGGGCAGAGGCTCCTTCGTATCGGGAGGCAATCAGGATATGATTCGGGAGCAGCGCCTGCGCCTGATCGAGGATAAAATCAGGGACATTCTCGAGGAATGCCGGAGCATTCCTATAGAGACCGAGGAATTGATTGAGATGATCCATACAATAAACAAGGAGGAATCCGAATGAAGCATGTGGACGGAATAGAGGATCAGGATCAACCTGCAATGCAAATCAACCATCTGAGCAAGAAATATCCATCGTTTGCGCTGAATGACATTTCCCTTCTTATCCCTAAGGGATACATTACCGGATTGATCGGCCCCAACGGAGCCGGCAAGAGCACGCTCATCCGTTCCATCATGGGGATGGTTGTTCCGGATTCAGGCCAAATCGTCGTGAATGGCCGGCGGCTTCGCTCGGACGATGCAAGTTATAAGGAAGAGATCGGTTTTGTTTCGGACGAGAATATTTTTTATGAGTATTTAACGCTGAATCAAATTATCCGCATGACGTCCCCTTTTTATAAGCGTTGGAACAGCACCAGAATGGATCAGCTGATGCGGATGTTCGAGCTTCCCGGCAGAAAGAAACTAAAGGATTGCTCGAAAGGCATGAAAATGAAGTTTTCCATTGCGATGGCCATGGCCCATGAACCGCGAATATTGATTTTGGATGAGCCGACAGCGGGTCTTGATCCGGTATTTCGCAGAGAGCTGCTGCAATTGCTGAGCGATTTTATACAGGATGAGACCCGTACCATCCTGTTCTCGACGCATAATACGGATGATCTGGATCGAATCGCGGATTACATCACCTTTATTCACCGGGGTCGCATCGTGTTCAGTGAAGGCAAGGATGAAATTATCGACAAATATGTCATTGTCAAAGGCAGCAGCGACCTATTGGACCCGGATGTCCGCAAGCAGTTTACCGGCCTCAAGGAAACGCCGTACGGATTCGAGGCTCTCTCGGCAAACCGGGAATCCGCGCACAAGCTGTTCGGAGACAGCGTGTTATACGAGCGGCCTGCCCTGGAGGATATTATGTATTACACTTCGAAAGGAGACGCTGTTCATGAGTCATATCGTTCCCCTCATTCATAAGGATTGGATGGTCATCCGTAAATATGCTTGGCTCTTTGCGATCTGGCTGGCGTTGTTTTCGTTTGGCAATGCCGTCGGCATCCTAGGTTATATGGTGGCCGGGATGATGATCATCGTCATATCGAATACCGATTTGCATCCTTTCCATAAATATTCCATGAGCTTGCCGATACGTCGCCGGGACATTGTGTTGAGCAAGTATGTCTCTTCCCTCTTGTTTATGTTGATCGGGTTATTAGCGGGTTTCCTGATCCAAGTCGCTTATATCTGGTTAGGCGGGGATGGAGAAGGCGCTGTTCTTTATCAAAATATAGTGTCCGGCATTTCCTTGATCCTGTTTATAGCCGTGTACTATCCTCTCTATTATTGGCTGGGGCCCAAGGGCGGACAAACGCTGAAGCTGGTGCTGGTAGCGGTGTTGTTCGCGATTACGATGGCTATCAATACGCTGTGGTCGGATGGCCTGCAAACGGATTATCTTTGGTATGGACTCGGCATATCCTGCCTGGTGGTTTTCGCTTCATATCAGCTCTCAGCCTATATCTTTTCGCGAACGGACGTGTAAGTCCAACCGGATCTTGCAAAAAATTAGAAAACATGATTATAAAACAACTCCTTTTGGGTAATCTTGTGACAGATGAACGCATAACGGATAACGACAAAAGGAGCGTGTTGGACATGAATGAAGGACACGGACGTTTTCATGGGAGAACGGCGATCATTACCGGTGCCGGATCAGGCATCGGGAAGGCGGCTGCCATTCAGCTGGCAAAGGAAGGCGCGAATGTGGCCTTATTCGATCTGTTGGATGACCGGACCCATCAAGCGGAATCGGAGATCAACTCCATTCGCGAAGGGGCGGCCAGAGCATTCGACGTGGATACAACCGATCCCGACCGGGTGGAAAAGGCAGTCCTTGAAACGGTTGAGATATTTGGCGGCGTCGATATTGTATTTGCCAATGCAGGGATTAACGGCGTCATGACGCCGATCGATGAAATGAAGCTGGAGGAATGGGCCAAGACGCTGAACGTAAATTTGAACGGGACGTTCCTGACGGTCAAATATGCAATTCCGCATCTCAAGAAGAGGGGGCAGGGCAGCATCATCATTACGAGCTCCGTCAATGGCACTCGAACCTTCTCCAACTTTGGCATGAGCGCCTACAGCACAACCAAAGCGGGACAGGTCGCTTTTGCGAAGATGGCTGCGCTGGAGCTGGCTCAATTCAAGATCAGAGTCAATGTGATTTGTCCCGGCGCGATATCCACCAACATCGACCAAAGCACGAAGAAGCAAGGGGATTTGGAGGAAATCGTGATACCGGTTGAATATCCTGAAGGAAGTCAGCCGCTGGCAGACGGACCGGGGACGCCGGAAGAGGTCGCCGATTTGGTGGCGTTCCTCGCTTCCGACCAGTCGAGACATATTACAGGGGCGCAGATCTTCATAGATGGAGCGGAATCGCTGTTGTAATGTTGAAATGTTGTAAGGGATCGGATGTACCTGCGTGTGATCCCCTACATTTAGAACTTGGAATATCCCGCGGGCTGATTTATGATGAGAGGACGAAGGAACAGGAGGAGGCTGGACTTACATGAGCATCTTTTCCAGATTGGCTGAGCAGAAGATCGAGGAAGCGATCCGCAACGGAGAATTCGATAACCTGCCTCTTGCCGGCAAAAAACTCCCGATCGACGATCTTTCGCACATCCCGGAAGATTTGAGGATGTCCTACCGCATCATGAAAAACGCGGGTTACGTTCCTGAAGAAGTCACGCTTCGGAAGGAATGCGTCCAGCTCTATGATTTGCTCGGCGCTACCCGAAACGAGGGCGAGCAAGAGCAGCTCAAACGCAAGCTGAACGAAAAGCACCTTAGGCTGCAGTTGCTGCTGGAACAGCGGGGGCTAAGCGGTAACAGCGCGTTTACGCAGTATGAGTCCAAGGTCAGGGAACGATTGACCGGTAAGGAATAACATAACAGCGCCAGTCTTTCTTCTCGCCTCGAGAATGAAAGGGCTGGCGCTGATTGTTTTTCGCTAAAGTTAAAGCTCGAACAGCCGGTTTTTGACAGGATCCGTAATTTTTATGGGGAATGAAGAAACTTTCGATAAATCAAAAAGAGGGATCAATTCCGCAGGAGTTACTGCTTCCGGGTGATCCAGGAGCCCGGCTGTCCATGCCAGCCAGCCAGTTAAGCGTTCCGGCCCGATGCCCTGGCCGCGCAGAAAGGAGAGGCTAAGCCCGCGGGTTCTCTTGGCCAGCCGTTTGCCCTCCGCATCCACCATCAGCGGTGTGTGCGCAAACTGCGGCGGCTGATAGGACAGCGCTTCATACAATAGCAGCTGACGAGGGGTGGAGTCCAGAAGATCAGCTCCACGGAGCACATGGGTTATGCCCATTAGCGCGTCATCCACCACCACCGCGAGCTGATACGAAATGATATCGTCGGCTCTCCTCACGACAAAATCTCCGCCGTCGGATAGCCGATAGCGCTGCACCCCGGCAATGCCGTCAACAAAGGAAACGATTCTGTGCGGCACCTTCATGCGCAGCGAAGGTTTCTTATGAAGCTCTTTTAAGGCAGCTTCCTCCCGGGTCAACTCTCGGCAGGTTCCCGGGTAGCGAAAGCCCTCCGATGCAATGCCATGCGGTGCGCTGGCTGCTGCCGTAATATCCGCCCGGCTGCAATAGCAGGGGTACAACATATTCAATTCCTTCAGTTTGGCGATTTCCCGTTCGTATAACGCGTGGCGAGCAGCCTGATGATACGGCCCGCAGGCTCCGCCAACGCCGGGGCCTTCATCCCAATCCAATCCGAGCCATTCCAGATCTCTTATGATCTCGTCTGCGAGCTCTTGGCGGGAACGCTGCACATCGATATCTTCGATTCGGAGTATATATTGACCGTTCATACTCCTCATTTGCAGCCATCCAAGCAAAGCGGTCAAGGCATTGCCGATATGCATCTTACCTGATGGCGTAGGGGCAAAGCGGCCGCGAAATGTGGCTTGCTGCTCCATACATTTCACCTTCCGACTAATTGAATCTTGATGTTTCCATGGGAATGATACTCATATTGTAGCGCATATGCATCGATTCTCGCCAGCCAATGGCCTACTTGACGTAAATCGGCTGTTTAATATAATTAAGGGATTATATTGATATTCGATAGGATGACGGAGAGATATCCATGACTGAACTACCGATTCACCGAGTATTACCGCAATTGAAAAAGGCTTTATCAACAGGAACTCATGCCGTGTTGATCGCTGAACCGGGTGCAGGGAAGACGACGCAAGTGCCGCTTGCTTTTCTGAATGAACCTTGGCTTGCCGGCAAACGGATCATCATGCTGGAGCCCAGAAGGATCGCGGCCCGCTCAGCGGCGGGATATATGGCGTCCTCATTGGGAGAAGCGATAGGAGAAACGATCGGGTACCGGGTCCGGATGGACAGCAAGATCGGACGGGACACCCGGATCGAGGTCGTCACGGAAGGCGTTTTGACGCGGATGCTGCAGGATGATCCGGAATTGACCGGCATCGGCATGATTATATTCGACGAATTTCATGAGCGGAATTTGCAGGCCGATGCCGGACTGGCTTTTGCGATGGAATCCCAAGCGGTGCTGCGGGAGGATTTAAGGCTGCTGGTCATGTCCGCTACCCTTGAGGCCGAGCCGGTTGCAAAGCTCCTTGGAGACGCACCGGTCATCGTCAGCGAAGGGCGTGCTTTTCCGGTAACGACTCGCTATCTGCGCTCGTTCCCACTGGATGAGATACATAAAGGTGCGGCAAACGCCATTACGCGCGCGCTCTCCGAACAGGAAGGCGACATACTCGTATTTTTGCCAGGTGCTCGTGAAATCAGGCGGACCGCGAATGAATTATTAAGAACGGGCTTAAGCGCAGAAGTCGTCATTCGTGAATTATACAGCGCGCTTTCAGCGGAGAAGCAGGATGAAGCCATAAAACGCGATGTGAACGGAAGGCGTAAAATTGTTCTGTCCACAAGCATCGCGGAGAGCAGCATTACCATTCAGGGGATCAAAACCGTCGTGGACAGCGGTTATATGCGAACAGAGGTATTCTCCCCGAGAACGGGACTGCCGCAATTGATCACGAGGCGGCTGTCCAGGGCGTCCGCCGATCAGAGAAGGGGCAGGGCAGGCCGCGTCTCGGCCGGCGTGTGTTATCGCTTGTGGAGTGAGGAAGAGCACCGCCATCTGCCGGAGAGTACCATTCCGGCGATCCGCGAATCCGATCTCGCGCCGCTGGCCTTGGAATTGGCCGTATGGGGTGCGCGTGATCCGGAGCAGCTCGCTTGGCTTGACGCGCCGCCTCGGCTGGCCTATACGCAAGGTCAAGCGTTATTGAAGCAGCTATCGGCTCTGGATGATACGGGCAGCATCACCCGGCACGGCCGTGAGATGGCGCTGCTTGGAGTTCATCCGAGGCTGGCTCACATGCTGCTGAAGGCACAGGAAATCGGCGAGGCCCCGCTAGCCATCCGAATCGCCGTTCTGCTTCAGGAGCGCGATATACTGAGCCGAAGCGAAGCGCTTCGGGACCAGGATTTGCGTTCGCGCGTGGAACGGCTTCTCTTGTTTGAACAGCATGGACAGCGATCCGCCCAGCAGGACACGGCGAACGAAGCCGTGCTGCAGCGGATGAAACAAGAGATTCGGAAGCTCCATGCCCAGCTGAATATCGAATATGCAGCTGACGGTGACTTGAACCTCTGCGGCCTGCTGCTGTCGTTTGCCTATCCGGATCGGATCGCGAAGAACAGGGGAGGTAGCGGGTTTCTCATGCGCAGCGGCAGGGGCGTGAAGTTGGCTGCGGTTCAGCCTATGAGCCGTGCCCGGTACATTGTGGCCGCAGCCGTAGATGATCAAGGTGCAGACGGGAATATCCAGCTAGCTTCCGAAATGGATGAAGTCTGGCTTGAGCAGTATTATCTTGACGAGATGGAACAGCAGAAAGAAGTCGCATGGGATACAGCTTCCGGCAGCATCAGGGCCAGGCAGAAGCTGATGCTGGGAGCCATCGTTGTCAAGGAACAAGCCTATCCCAATCCGACAGGGGAGGAAATAGCGCGCGCCTTGCTGCAAGGGATCAGGCAGGAGGGCCTTGGCTTATTTCAGTGGAGCAAGGCGGCCATGCAGCTGAGAGAACGGATGGCCTTTATGTTCCGGCACGAAGCCGAAGGGGACTGGCCGGATGTATCGGACGAAGGATTGCTGGATCGTGCGGAAGCGTGGCTGCTTCCTTATTTGGACGGGCTGCGGAATCGTAATGATATCAGGCGACTGGCACCCGGAACGCTCTTGGAGCATATGCTCAGCTGGGAGCAGAAGCAGCAGCTTCAGAATGAAGCGCCGACGCATATCAAGGTGCCGAGCGGGTCGCAGATCCCGATCAACTACAGCAACCCTGAACAGCCGTTTCTGGCCGTTCGTCTGCAGGAGATGTTCGGGATGCGGGACACGCCGCGGATTGCCGGCGGGCGCGTTGCGCTGACCTTACATTTGTTGTCGCCTGCGCAGAGACCGGTCCAGGTTACCTCCGATCTGTCGAGCTTTTGGGCAAACGGGTATTACGAGGTGAAAAAGGATCTAAAGGGTAGATATCCTAAGCATTATTGGCCTGATGATCCGCTGGAGGCGGTCGCAACAAATCGGACCAGACCCAAGGCATAACAAGGCAGCGCCACGTTTAATTTCCCCTCCCGTCGGGTAATGTTAAATATGAACGACCACCGATGAGGAGGGTTTATCATGGAGAAGAAAGTTGTTGGGGTATTTCGTTCGGAACAGGAGGCCGCTCAAGCTATAGAGCAGCTGCAGCGGCACGGAATTCCGAACGATGCCATTTCCATTATAGCGAAGGACAAACGCGAGGCGGACATGATAGCCGAGCAGACGGGAACGATGGCTCCCGAAGGAGTAGCTGCGGGTGCAGCAACAGGCGGCATACTTGGAGGCACGGCAGGATTGCTGGCTGGACTGGGAGCCCTCGCCATTCCCGGCATCGGCCCGATTCTTGCGGCCGGACCGATAGCAGCGACGCTTACGGGCGCAGCAGTCGGTGCGGGAGCCGGCGGGCTGGTCGGAGGTTTTATCGGCCTTGGCATCCCGGAAGATGAGGCGAAGGAATATGAGTCCTATGTCGAGCAGGGACGGATTCTCGTCATGGTTGACGCCGATCAAGAGAATACCGGCATTTACGATATATTCCGCGATTACGATTACAGAAACGAGGGGCGATACGGTGCGGCTGATCCAGACCGGGACGACACATTGCCGCCTCGAGGAACTACGCTGCTGTAAAGGCGCGTGAACCGGTTCCGATTCGGAACCGGTTTTTTTGTGGTCAGTAAGTAACACTTCCTCATTTGTGCCTTGTAGATATTCGTTTAGAAACGAGGTCGCTACCCGCGGTAAGTCTTCCGTGAACGCTCGCCGATAGAAGTTTTCAATATATACATAATCATACGGATGAATGCTAGGTTATGGAGTCAGCCGTCATGCCCAGTAAATAATTGGATTAGCCCGTCAAGGGAGAAGTCCCTTACAATGAGGTTGATTATACGAAGCCAGCATGAAGGGGGAGCAGTATGTCCAAACAAAGAATTCCGGAAATCGAGCGCCTCCGAGGAATGGCCTTCCTGGCTGTGGTTTTGCAGCACTCCATCGCGCATTATTCGGTAGCGCCGGGGATGACGGCAAACGATGGCCTGATGATGGGCTTCCTCCTGATGGCGACGAAATTCGCTGTGCCCGTCTTTATTTTTATTACCGGCATGGTGCTGTTTTATAATGATAAAGGCCGTTTACAATACGGCAGGTTCATCAAAAGACGATTCGGCGACATTTATGTTCCTTTTGCCTTATGGACCCTGATCACGTTATTAATCAATCATAAGTTTAATCCCGCATTGATCGGGGACTGGAAATTTCTTGGGGAAGTATGGTTAACCGGAAAAGCCAGCTCGCATTTTTGGTATATTATTATGCTGTTCCAATTTTATTTGCTGTATCCACTCTTCAGATCCGCCATACTGGGAATCAAGGAACGATGCGGCATACGGACGCAGCTTACGATACTGGTTCTTTCCGGGCTTCTGTACGTGGGATTAACGGGAGTGATCAACGATATCGGACACTGGATGGGAAGTTTGAGCATACCGGTGTGGAGCGAGCTGTTCACAACCTATGCGGATCGGAATGCACTTTATTATTTCTTCTATTTTGCGCTTGGGGCAGCAGCCGGCTTATATCATGCCTCTTGGATAAAATGGCTGGAGAAGGCCCGGCCGGCCATATGGCTGGTCTTTGCATTTACGTTCGGCTGGATGCTCATGCAGGCCGTGAATGAAATCCGTTCAGCGGAGAATGGAGCGATCACGTTCTATTCCTTGTCGCTGTTGCGGCCGATGATGGCGCTTTTCCTGATTAGCTCCATCATGGTCATGTACGATACGGCCGGCTGGATTACCCGCCATGCCGGAGCGCGGACGAATGCGCTCCTAACCTCCATTGGAGTCTATTCGTACGGTGCTTACTTGATGCATTTATTAACGCTCCGGATAAGCTACGCAGTCGATGAGTATCTGCTGATCGGCATGCCATCTCTGGTGAGGATCCTTTCTTCATGGATCATCAGCGTGGCGATAGCGTACGCCGCAACGCGCCTGCTTGCAAAGCTGCCGTTCGGAAAATGGCTCGTCGGCATCGCGGGTGCACGGAACCCTCGCTCTATTCGGCCATACGGCAAATCGCATCCATCCGCCGGGACAACCACCGGCATGTGAAAATAAAATGAAGCCCACCCTTTAGGGTGGGCTTTTTCGTGGGCTCGCGCCATCGTTCCTAAGACCCAAACGAACCAAACGACCGAACCAACAACAGTTGAAAAACTAAACATTATACAATTGCAACATATGAAAAATTCATAATAGAAAAAACATGCGCATCCCTGCCTCATTCCCATGCGACCATCACCTGCCAACGTTTCAATCCACGCCTTCTTGGTTTAAAAAGAGAAGGATGCTTCCTATTGTGCAAACTGGGAAACTGTGGGTTATAATAAGGTATATTATGGGACAAGTAGCTCGTGAAGGAGGAGGCGTCCGAATGGCATTTATGATCGCGCAGCGCGCTTTTATCAAAGTATATCTTATTACCATGGTGGAGCAGCAGCGCGGATATGGATATCAGATGCTCGAAGAACTTCGGCAGGAATTCAAGAGCCATGGATATTCGCCGCCGCAAAGCGAAATCTATCGTGCGCTGCATGAATTGGTGCAGGAGGGGGTTCTATACCGTACCAAACAGCTGAAAGGAAACGATCCGCGGGTCGATTTCCAGGAAATCGTACTTTATCATTTTACTGACGAAGGTGCCGAGAAGGCCAAACTCTATAAAAAACAGGTTAAGACCGATTTGGATCGATGCTTGGGGATCCTTCATAAAGCCGTAAACGACAATTATTAAAAATCGATCCGGAATGCAGCCAAAGGAGGAATGACCTCGTGAGCAAGAAACTGCGCTTTGGGATTATGAGTACCGCTCGAATTGCAAGAAATTCAATGATACCCGGCATATTGAAATCGGAACGCTGTGAGGTTGGGGCCGTCGCAAGCCGCAATGCCGATAAAGCCAGGGAGCTCGCGGAACGATACCATATTAAAACATACTATGGTTCTTACGATGAGCTTCTGGCGGATCCCGACATTGATGCGGTGTATATTCCGTTGCCGAATCACCTGCATAAACCTTGGACCATCAAAGCCGCTGAGGCCGGAAAGCATGTCCTGTGCGAGAAACCGGCGGCCCTGACGGAAACGGATGTCCGTGAGATGGCAGAGGCAGCCAAAGCACACAACGTGCTGTTCGCCGAAGCCTTCATGTACCGCTACCATCCGAAGCACGCGCGCGTCCGCGAAATCATCGAAAGCGGCGAAATCGGCCATCTTCGCGGAATACACGGGTCGTTCACCTTCAACAATGCGGAGGATAAAAGCAATGTCCGCTACAGCAAGGACATGGGCGGAGGTTCGATCTACGACGTGGGATGTTATCCCATCTCGGCGGCGAGAATGATATACGGACAGGAGCCTAAAGCCGTGACGGCCCACGCTTTTTTCTCCGAGGAGCATGACGGCGTGGACATGATGGTCCATGGAATGATGGAATTTGACAATGGACTGGGCCTGACATTTGACTGCGGCATGTGGACCTACTCCAGATGCTCGTTAGAGATTGCGGGAACCGACGGCAGGATCGAGCTGCCCTCCGCCTTCGGCTGGGAGAGAATGGAGGATATGGCCCAGATATTCGTTCATACGGCCAAGGGAACCCGCGAGGAGAAAGTGGGGATTTACAACCATTTTGCCCTGCAAGCGGACGCCATGGCTGCTGCCGTGATGGATGGCGCACCATTGCCATACGGTCCGGAAGATGCCATCAGCAATATCAGAGCCATCGAAGCATGCCTTCAAGCTGCGAGATCTTCGTCGCGGGTGGAAATTAAATAAAGCTGCGCTATCAAATATTAACCCTATACCTTAAATCGCCAACATGGCGATTTATTTTTTTTGCCTATTGCATTCCTCTTCAAAATCATTAAAATAAACTTAACGTTAAAAAATATTTAACGTAATCATAATTTTAACGAATAAAAAAGTTTAATGAAACCATTTCATAACGAAGAGGAGAAAGTAACATGCAAAATGCCGCCGTTTTGGAAAAACAAGGCTTTGGCCAACTGTTGAAAATCCGCCCGTACCTGATTTATTTATCTGCTCAAGCCATTACCCGATTAGGGGATTCCTTGGACTCCATCGCTTACAGCTGGATGGTTTATATGCTCACAGGCTCAGAGCTGTTAATGGGGACCTTGTTCGCTTTTAACTTTCTGCCGGGATTGCTTTTCAGTTTGTTTACGGGAACCTTTGTAGACCGCTGGCCTAAGAAAAGAGTCCTCGCCTTAACCTACCTCAGCCGCGGCATCGTGGTGTCTCTGACGGCCTTTCTGTATGCGATCGGTTCTCTTCAAGTCTGGCATCTGTTTGTTTTCACGTTCCTGAATTCAACGCTCGAATGTTTCTCCAGACCCGCCGAAACCTCCATCGTTCCCCGGCTGCTCCCCAAGGAACAGCTGCTCGCGGGCAATTCTTTCTCCACATCTGTTAGCCGCAGCGCCGAATTAATCGGTCTGTCCATAGCCGGAGCCCTGATCGCCTTGATCGGAATCTCGGGAACGATCCTGATCGATGCCGTGACGTTTCTAATTGCCGCGATTATTATTGCATTCATGCCGAATCCGGAAGCGGCCGAACAGGCCGAAGACAAGTCCGATTTCCCTGGTCCGGTGCCTGAGAAGAACCGAACGGTGCTCGGCGACATCAAAGAGGCGCTTCTGTTTGTGAAGCAGCATTCGCTGCTTCTCATCACGACGGTTCTGGCAATGATCAATAATTTCTGCTTGGCACCGTTGAACGTGCTGCAGCCGGTCTACGTCAAGGAGACATTGGGTGCCGGAGCGGGAGGCCTGAGCGTAATGGGAACGGCGCTTCTGATCGGTATGATTTGCAGCGGGCTATGGATTGGTCGCTACGGAAAGAGTTTCAAAAAGAGCACCTTGATCATGTCAGGATCGATCATGCTCGGGATCGGATATTTTGCTTTAGGGATTCCAGGGCATCTCCCGGCGTGGCGCGTGGAGTCCGCGGCGGTCTGCATGTTCGTTGCCGGTTTTGCCGTCTCCATGCTGAATGCCCCGATCTCGACGTATCTGATGGAAGTAACGCCGCGGCATATGCTGGGCAGAATTGGGGCCCTGATGACGGTATTGTGCACGGCTGCAATTCCTGTCGGAAGCTTGATAACGGGACTTGTGGCAGAGCATCAATCCCCTCCTGTGCTCTTCTCGATGATGGGATTCGTCATGCTGGTGCCCGTGCTGTTCCTGATTCGAAAAAAGAGTTTCCGTGCCATCTGAATCCATCGCCGTTTTTGTAATTTCGACATTCTCGGCCTATAATGAAAAGGTGAAAAATTAACGTGAAGCTGAGGTGTACGGTGTGGAAACGAAGGAATTGACTACACTGGAAGAGATCAAAATATATTCAGATCCATATCGGCTCCAGATTTTGAATGTATTAAATAAGATGGATCGTCCGGCAACCGTAAAGGAGGTCGCGGATAAGATCGGGGATGTGCCTGCGAAGGTTCATTATCATATGAAGAAGCTGGAGCGGATCGGCCTGGTCAAGATCGTATCCACCAAAGAGATCAACGGAATCATCGCTAAATATTACGAGCCTTTTGTCGGTACGGTAAAGATCAAGCGTGGGGCGGATTCCGACGAGCCGGTCATCAAGGAATTGATTCGATCCGAAACGAACAAATTATTATCCGAGCTGTTCGACCAGAATCGAGACCGTTTCTTTAAAAATATGAGCCAGGATGGCGAAGCGACGTCCATGTTGACCAATACCACCTTGTATATGAGCGAAGATGAAGCTCGCGAGTTATTTGTTGAGCTGGATAAAATGCTGACCCCTTATAAAAAGAAGCGAGGGGAAGACTACAACGAATACGAGTTTTTTGCTTCCAATGTTCGGAACCATAAAGAATCTTGATTACGCAAAAAAAGCTGGTACCCGAACGTCAGGTACCAGCTTTCCCTTCTAATTTGCCAAATCAATTCATACATTCTTCTTATAATCGTCTTGTCCTGGTTTAATGGACATGCCGGGCGATGTGGAGGTTCCGTAATCTTCCACGGCATCCCAGGCGCCGGCGTCATCAAATTTACCGTCGGCTGCTTGGCGGTTGACGCCGGCGCCTGATGGGGGCGGGGTCATGACATCCTCTTCAACCGGACGGTTGTCGTTGATGTCTTTTCGCGGAGTATGCTCGAGGCAATAGGCCGTATAAGGCAAAGCTTCCAGCCGTTCATACGGAATTTCCCGTCCACATTCGGCGCAGGTTCCGTATTCGCCTTGGTCCATACGCTGCAGGGCAGCATCAATCTGCTCCAATTCACGCTCGAGCGTCTCCTGAATGGCCAAATCCCGACCGCGTTCGAAAACTTCGGTGCCCACGTCAGCGGGATGGTTGTCGGCAGCGCTCAGCTCTCCCGTGGAGTCTCTCAGGGAAAGATCCTTGTTGGTGTCTTCCCGGGACTCCAATTGATTTTCCAACCGTTCTTTATCACTGAGCAACCGTTGTCTTAGTTCACTGTATTGTTGTTTTGTCATGCTGGTCATAGGAATAGTCGCTCCTCTCTGGGTTATGTGCACAATAGAACTTCTTATGTAAATTCAATACCCGAAATGGATTGGTAACAATCACATGAAGCATGGGAATGACGGCCTGCCGTTTTTGGAACATTCTCCAAAAAAGCCCCGGAGTGTTTTAATCACGGTGCTTAATATGATATAAACAATGATAGAGAGAAGGCTAAGAAGAAGGGCTGCACCAATATCTGGAGGTAAATCATTATGGATGAACACATGAAACGCCGATTGGATAAACAGAAAAAGCTTTTTCGTCAGCTAGGCATTCAACTGGACGCTTTGTCTATCCATGAAAAGAATTTTTCGAATAAACTGAGGGGTTACGATCAGGAGGAAGTGGATTCCTTTCTGGACGAAGTGATTCAAGATTATGAGCGGTTCTATGCCACCATCTCCGATCTGATGGATAAATGGCAGGAGCAGCAGATCACCATTCGCGATCTGAGGGCTGGCGTTAAGCCAGAAGCTGAGCGTCCGGCACTGAATCCCGAAGAGATCGAAGAGACGGTGGCGAAACTGGAAGCCGACTTGCGGCTTCTGAAGAAACAGATACGCCCTGAACAAAGATTCTATATTGATTAATGCCATACGATGCGAGCGAAATCATTACATAAGAAGTGTCCCAGCAACAAGAACCACACGTGGCCGATCACCGGCTGCGTGTGGTTTTGTTGTTTAGGTGCCCGGCTTTGAGCCATGGCGGCCCCGGCATGGGCTTCTCCGGAGTCTCGCTCTCGATCCTGTTTTGCAGCGGGACGGGTGTAAGGAGTGTCTTCGAGTAAAGCTGCTTGTTCAGGTCGTTACCTTCATAGGTATCTTCTTCGTAAATCGAATATGGCCATAACGGTGTAAAATCGATTTGGTGCGGATGCCCGGTCCGATAGATCAAGAGCAGGATTGTCCCGGGGGATAGCGATGTAATCCAGTGACACCAACCGATCGGGGCATGTACCACCTGACCGGGTACGGCTTGAAACACGAGATTCCGGTGACTTTCCGGATCCACCAGGGAATAACTGATGTCTCCTTGAATGATGTAACACAATTCATCGGTATCCGGATGGCCGTGAGGCGGGAGGCCCTCACCGCGGCCGAGATGGATTTCCGACATGAACATGCCCTGCAGAAGGGGCAGCTCCAGGGACGACACGTTCGCTGCTCCTCGACCGGCAGTACGTACAGCCTGTTTCCTGGAATGATATACATGCCTTGTCAACGCAGTGTCTCCGCAAACGCTGTGACGTTTCTCATATGAGCGGTCCTCCTTTTTTAAGCTGGAATATATTAAAAATGTGACAAGCACGTCCCCTAACAATATATGCCCAAACGTTTATAAATCTGACTGCCTACGACTAAAGAATCATTGAATGTCATGAAAACTGGTTTTGCTTGTAAACCATTTTCATAACAATTACTATGAGAATATGAGCAGACTTATACTGATCGATAACAAGGGAGGTTAGCCGTATGTCTAACAACCTGAAATTCAACATCCGCAGCAAGATTGTCATCGGCTATTTATTGATATTAATGTGTCTTGGAGCTTTTCTCTGGATTGTCTCCGACCGTATCTCTTCCCTGCAGCAAGAAGCGGATTTTATAGAGAAACATGATATCGAAGTACATAATCTCACGCATGAAATCGAGAAGAATATGCTGGAGATGGAAACCGGCCAGAGAGGGTACGTCATTACGGGCGATGAAACCTACCTGGAGCCGTTCAACCAAGCGCTGTCGTCCTGGCAGATCAATTATAACAAGCTGTACAAGCTTGTGAGCGATAACTCGGAGCAAGCCAATCATCTGGAAAATATTAAGGAGAATATCAAAGAGTGGATTACCAACGCCGGACAGCCTGCGGTTCAACTCATGCAGCTGGGACAGGATGAAGAGGCCCTTCATTTCTTTATTAACGATCCCGGAAAGCAAGCGATGAATTCGATTCATGAGCTGTTCCTCTCCTTTCGAAGCAAGGAACGTGAACTGACAACCAGCAGAATCGAAGAAATGAAGGAGAGCAATGCCCGTTTATTGTACACGATGTATCTGTTATGGGCCGGGGCGGCACTGATCACCATATGTGCGGCTTGGGTCATTTCGAAAAGCATCGTAAAGCCGATCAACCAAGTGACCAACGTCATCTCCGATATTGTAAATGGAGGGAACATCTCCCAACGCATCCATGTACATTCCAATGACGAGGTCCGCCAGTTGGCGGATACAACCAACGAACTGCTCGCACAGGTTGGCAGGCAGAACTGGGCCAAGGACCATGTTTCGGTCATGTCGACGATTCTTCAATCGTCCGATCGCGTGGAGACGGCCGTGCAATTTTTCATCCATAAGCTCGCTTTGATCATGAAGCTTCCGTACGGGGCGGTGTTTATTACCCGGTCAGGATCGGAACTGGTTAAGGCTGCTGCTTTTGCCGACCCGGACGGCGAGCCTTGGAACAAGGTCCGGGATCGTTTCCTGCCGGGCGAAGGTTTGGTGGGGCAGTGCATGCTGGAGCAGCGTATGATCATACTGGACGATATACCGCCCAACTATGTGCGGATTGAATCGGGACTCGGCGATGCCGAGCCTTCGACGCTGCTGCTGGCACCCGTGATGTTCGAGGGACAAGTTCTCGGCGTGATCGAGTTGGCCAAATTCCAACCCTTCGATGAGCTGGAGATTCAGCTGATCGAACAGTTGAATTTTCAGCTTGGAGTGACCATGAATTCGATTCAAAGCAAAATGGAAATCCAGCAGCTGTATCATGAATCACAAACGCTGAACGAGGAACTGCAGAGCCAGACCGAAGAGCTGCAAGCGCAGACCGAGGAGCTTCAAACGCACTCCGTGGAAATGCATCTGCTGAATGAACGGTTGGGAGCCCAGAAGGAAGCGGCTTTAATCGCAGCCAGCGAGTTGGAAAAATACGCGAAGGAGCTGGAGAAGAGCTCTAAATATAAATCGCAGTTCCTGGCCAATATGTCCCATGAGCTGCGGACGCCGCTGAACAGCATGCTCATCCTCTCCCAGATTTTGGCGGAGAATAAGCAGGGGAATTTGACAGAGGAAGAACAACATTATGCTACCGTCATTCATAATTCAGGCAGTGAATTGTTGAATTTGATCAATGATATCCTGGATCTGTCCAAGGTCGAGGCAGGTAAGATGCAGATCGAAATGGACTTGGTGAACTTGACGGAGCTGCCGGAGCTGATGGAAGGATACTTCTCCAAAAGCGCGGAATCCAAAAATCTGGAATTTGATATCGAGGTGGCGGATGACCTGCCCGACATGATGTACAGCGATGGGATGCGCCTTCATCAAATTCTGCGCAACCTGCTCTCCAATGCGATTAAGTTTACGGAGAGCGGCAGCGTGAAGCTGAAGGTAAAGAAAATGAATTCGATTGTCACTTCGGATTTCATTATCAGCGGCGACGTCATTGCTTTTTCCGTTGAGGATACCGGCATCGGGATTGCGGCAGAGCATCTACAGCCGATCTTCGAAGCATTCCAGCAAGGCGAAGAAACCACCGCCAGAAGATTCGGGGGAACGGGCCTCGGCTTATCCATATCGCTGCATTTAGCGAAGCTGCTGGGCGGGTATATTACCGTGGAGAGCGAAGAAGGAATCGGGAGCACCTTTATATTATATTTGCCGCTCGTTACGGAGGGCGGTGCAGTCGACAGCCTGTTTATGCTGCCCGAAGTGGCTGCCACGGCAAGCGACAACAGCTTGAGCGATATCCGGATGGAAGAGTACGAACAGGAGGAGCTTAGCCGGTTGGAGAACAAAACCGTATTGATTGTCGATGATGATATACGGAATGTTTACGCATTGACCAATGCGCTGGAGAAACTCCAGTTGACCGTGCACACAGCCCAGAACGGCTTCGAGTGCTTGGAGCTGTTAAGCAAACATTCATCCATCGATGCGGTATTGCTGGATACGGTCATGCCTGAAATGGACGGCGTCGAAACCATGAAGCGGATTCGGGAGAACCCGGAGTGGAGCGATCTGCCACTGATCGTCATGAGCTCGAATGCGATGAGGGATTCGGATCAATTCCTTGGAGAAGGTGCGAACGGCTATCTTCACAAGCCGCTCCAACTCCGCGAGGTCATCCTTACCCTTCAGAAATGGATAGGGTAATAAGCGATCAAGTCAAGTCCGGGATATGACGGCGCTAATGTGCTGTTCCTTGCAAGGGCATGTCGTAAGTTGACGAATGCAAGCGGGTTGTTTTATGATGGAATCATAGTAGAAACATAAAACGGCGTGTTACCTGAAGCAGGGCATGAGCCAAGAAGAGACATCTTTATTTAAGGGGTCTTTTCTTGGCTTTTTCAATGTTCATGCGGTAGGAGTATTTCTCCGCAAATGAATCCTATGGCGGAACACTGTTTAAACTTAAAGGAAAGGGGGAAGTTAATGAGCGGGATTGAGTTGTTTACAGTCGTTCGTGTTATTGGTAACAATGTCGTGATGGTTACTGGCGGCAAAAAAGAATCGGAATATGTCATCTTAGGCAAAGGCATTGGCTTCGGCGCAAAAATAGGCGGTACGATCGCTTCGGACGATAAGCGGATTGAAAAGCTGTTCAGGCTGGAGGATCGGGAGCAGTGGAGCCAAGCTCACCATCTGCTGGAAGAATTTGATCCGCAGGTGATGGAGATTACGGATCAGATACTGAATCTCATCGGACAGGAATTTCCGGGCACATTAAATGATAAGGTATACCTGGCGCTTCCAAGCCATATCCAGTTTACGATCTACAGAATCCGCAAAGGCATGGATATTATCAATCCTTTCCTTGAAGAAACCCGGATCAGCTTCCCAAAAGAATATGATATCGCAGCCAAGGCAGCGGAATTGATCGGCAAGACCTTCGATATAGAGGTTCCCGAGGATGAGATTGGCTTCTTGACCTACCATGTGTATTCGGCCGTCAGTCATGTACCCGTTGGCCATCTGGTCAAGGCATCCAACGTGGTGGGAAGCCTGGTGAAGTATATTGAAGAGGAGCGGCAGGTCGCCTTTGACCGGGGAAGCATGGATTATGTTCGTCTGCTCATGCATTTAAGGTTCTCGGTAGACCGCATTCTGAATCAGGAAATCCATGTCGATAATCCGTTCGCGGAACAGATCCGCTCCAAGTTCACGCAGGAATACGGATTGGCAACACGTCTCTCAGGCATGATGGAGAAAGAACTTGGCAAGAAAGTGCCCGAAGCGGAGGTCTGCTTTCTAGCTATGCATTTATACCGGCTCTTCACAGGCCGACTACAGCAAAAGAATCAACCCAGGGAGGAATCTTAACATGTTCGATCGTTGGAAAAAGAAAAAAACAGCTACTGTCATTCAACTCACAGCCCCATTGTCGGGTAAAGCCGTGCCTTTATCGCAAGTGCCCGATGAGGCGTTTGCTGCCGGACACATGGGCCAAGGCATCGCCATCGAGCCTTCCGAGGGCAAATTAATCGCGCCTTTTGACGGGACCGTTGCGCATGTCATCAAGTCCAAGCATGCCGTCATGCTCGAGGATCCCGCAACCGGCCTGCAGTATTTGTTCCATATCGGGATTAACACGGTCGGTTTGAAGGGTGAAGGCTTTACAAGCCATGTTCAAGCCGGTGACCAGGTGAAGTCGGGTCAGACGCTCATCGAATTCGACATGGCTGCGATCCGGGCCGCCGGTTATCCGACGATTACGCCGATTATCGTAACCAATGCGGATGAAGTGGCTTCCAAGGTGGACGGTCAGACCGGTGACGTCGTGTCCGGCCAAAATCCTGTTTTGACCATCGATTTGAAATAGTTTTCATTCGATAAGGAAATAAATATTGGTTATTGACAAAACGGGAAGACGTGAATTAAGATAACAACATCAAATGAATACGTTTAAGGCGTGTTACCATAAACATGGGCATGAGCCAAGAAGAAACGGACTATTTAATGCATAGTCGCCGTTCTTCTTGGCTTTTTTTGTTGACTTCGAATGATGATGGTATCCATGCCGCCTTAAAATGATGAATACAAGAGCCCGCAAGGAGGAGGATTTTCTGAGGTATTTCTGTTCCGGAGTGAATGGGAAGAAATGGTTATTATATCGACGCATTATGTAAACGGTTTCAGCAAAAGCTAAATTATTGAAGTTGAAAGGATGATTGACATGCTGGCTAAATTGCAAAAGCTGGGTAAGTCCCTTATGCTGCCGGTGGCCACATTGCCTGCTGCAGGTATCTTGCAGGGGCTTGGATTGATCGACTATCAAAAAGACATACCATTGGGAGCTCTCGGAGCTTTTCTGAATCAATATGTAACTCCGTTCATGACTTCCGGCGCCCTTGCCATTCTGGATAATCTGCCGATTATTTTTGCGATCGGCGTTGCGATCGGATTCGCCGGGGATGCCGTTGCGGGTCTCTCCGCTCTTATCGGGTACATGGTGCTTACAAGAGTGCTGGCGCAAGTGCCGCTGCAAATGCCGTTTATACCGGATGACGTAAAGCTGAATATGGGCGTTCTTGGCGGTTTCTTTGTCGGTCTATGGTCCGCCTACCTGTATAATAAATTCCACAACATTAAGATGCCGGATTGGTTGGGCTTCTTTGCGGGTAAACGCTTCGTACCGATCATCACGGCAGCCTCCACGATGGTGCTGGCAGTGCTGATCGGCATGATTTGGAGCCCGATCCAGGATGGCATTTCCGCCTTCGGCAACTGGGTTGTCGGTCTGGGAGGCATCGGTTCGTTCATCTTCGGTACGGCTAACCGCTTGCTGATCCCTCTGGGTCTGCATCACGTATTAAACTCCATCGCCTGGTTCCAGATCGGCGATTACACGAATGCCGCGGGCGAAGTCGTTCACGGCGACCTGTGGCGTTTCTTTGCGGGAGACCCGACGGCAGGCATGTTCATGTCCGGTTTCTTCCCGATCATGATGTTTGCGATGCCGGCTGCGGCGCTGGCCTTTATGCATACCGCCAAGCCGTCCAAACGCAAGCTCGTCGGCTCCATCTTTATCGGTTCGGCAGTGGCGTCGTTCCTGACGGGGATCACCGAACCGCTTGAATTCGCGTTCATGTTCATTGCTCCGGTACTGTATGTAGTTCATGCGATTTTGACAGGTCTTTCCGGATTGATCATGTATGTCCTGGATGTGCATTTGGGCTTCTCGTTCTCGGCGGGCCTGATCGACTACCTGGTGAATCTGAAGCTGTCTACCAATGCTTGGCTGCTCCTGCCGGTCGGCTTGGCTTTCGGAGTCGTTTACTATCTGCTGTTCAGAATCCTCATTGTGAAGCTGAACTTGAAAACGCCTGGACGCGAGGATGACGACGACATGGATCCGATTTCTGACGATGGCGATACAGTTGCCCCGGCTCCATCCGGAGCGGCATCCAATGAATCCAAAGCGGCCAAGGTTCTGCAAAACATCGGCGGCGCGGATAATATTACCAGCATCGATGCTTGTATCACGCGTCTGCGCCTCGTCGTTAAAGACGAGAAGGCCGTTAAGGATTCGGAGTTGAAAAAATTAGGCGCATCGGGCGTCATGCGTCTGGGTCAAGGTGCGGTCCAGGTCGTATTCGGACCGCAGGCCGAATCCATTAAAGACGAAATCAAAAAAATGATGTAAATGTGGCGGCAGCTGCTACTAACGAGAGAAACCCTGTGCTATTCCAAGCACAGGGTTTCTCTTTTTTTGCATAGGTTCATTATCGGTTCAGGCTTTTACGCTGTCCCCAATACCGGATGTTGACATTGACATCAAGCTCAAGCGGCGTTTCGTCGTAGATTTCCTTTTTCTGTTCCACTAGTTTCTTCCATAGTTTTGGATCGGTTCGGTACAATTGGAGACATAGCTCATAAGGATCCGCGTGGATCAATGCTGCTTTATGAAAGGTGTTCTGCAATTCCTTACGCAGGGTATCTTCCGTTAATCGCTTCATTTCCTTAATCCCCACCTGCTTGTATATATTCTGTACCGTCCCTATGACGTTCAGCTTGATTCGATACGACGCATCGTTTGGCTTCCGGATGACTTCGATGGTAGATTGGGGCTTCTCCAACCGAATGCTCCCGACGGCTTCACCGTCCGCCTGAACGACGACGGCAGCGTGAGTATTATTCGATGCTAACCAGCGGGTCCCCAGCAGATCGGATCGTGGGAGCCAGCCCATCAATTCCTTGTTCTTGATCAGAAATCCACCGTTCACTTCCAATATCGGATGCTGCTTCAAATTTTCCGACCAGTTCTGGGTCGAAATATGAAGGGAGGGAAGTAGAACGGTGGCGGCTTTTTCCCGATAGAGACGAATAAAGTTCACGAATTGGATCGGACGTATAAACGAGAATTGGACATAGCTTTCCCTGGGTTCATGAAGCAGCGAGTGCAGGGGGGAGAGCTGAAAGAACGGCGACACCGTAAAGAGATCCTCCATCTTATCCTTGGTCCCGTATATCCATTTCGTATACCGGATTTCCTGCGAACGGTTGGTCAGGTCGAACACTTGGGACAACTGCTTAGGTTTTAACACGGCCTCCGAAAGCACCAAAGCCGTCACATGCCCCCAGGAGA
This sequence comes from Paenibacillus sp. Y412MC10, assembly GCF_000024685.1. NCBI lineage: Bacteria > Bacillati > Bacillota > Bacilli > Caryophanales > Paenibacillaceae > Paenibacillus > Paenibacillus sp. Y412MC10. Next base: position 4,613,629 of record NC_013406.1, on the reverse strand, counting down.
CCCGCTGCTGACTCGACGTGTACAGATCAACGAGGGCTTCAGTCAACGTGGTACCGGTACCTCGGCCAACCCAGATAGGCGCTTTCTCCGTCTGTTTGTTGGATTCTTGTTTGGCAATCGTGGCAAAGTCAAGCATCTGCACATAGATGATATATTTCTCGTCTTTGTAATCCACGCCGAGCGCCGTGATATAGTTGATATCCTGGACTTCATTGTTGTCCCAGCAGCCTGAGAGCAGCAGAGACGCTAGGCATACAAGTATCCATACCCGCTTCATAACGCGCCGCCCTTTTTCCGTTTCCCCGGAAATCGCAAGAGATTGCCCAGGATTTTGGATATGGAGAAGGGCGAGAAGGGGGCAAGGTACGGCTGCCCGAACGGATTATGGTTTGCTGCATATTGAACGATCATGAAGACCGATATGAAGAAACCGAATAACCCGAACATCGAGGACAGGGTAAGGACAAAGAAACGCAAGATCGTTTGGCTGACAACAAAATCCTGATTGGAATGGGTAGACCCCGCCACAAAGGATAGGGCGCCGATGACGGTCATCGTCGGGGAGAAAAAACCGCCCCGAATAGCTGCGTCGCCGATAATGATACCGGAAACCACCGTAATGGTTGACGCGATCGGAGAAGGCATCTGCATGCCGGCTTCCCGCAGCAGAGTGAGGAGAAACAGAATGATCAGCATCTCAAACCCGGTCGGGATCGGAAGGCCGAGCCTGGTATTCGCAACCGTTGCCAGCAGCGGAAAAGGGATTTGATCCTGGTGAAAGGCTAATAGCGTTATATAGAAGCCGGGAAGGAAAATGGAAATCAGGAACCCGAACATTCTCAGAATTCTCCAGGGCATCACGAAATAGAACGGCATTTGGGGGTCTTCGGCAGCGAACAACAATTGCATGAAGCTCGCAGGCGCGATCAATAGGACGGGACTTCCCTGCATAATAATGACCAAACGGCCGCGAGTCAGAGAGTCGTATGCCAGATCCGTCCGCCCCGTGTAGTCAAACATGGGAAGCACGCTGAACCTGTACGGAGTCAGATGCTCCGCAAGCTCGCCGATCCCTACGGGAGGATCCCCGGCGTAATGGTTTAGCTTGTCCACGATGGCCGTGACGGTCTCCGGTATGACCTTGTCCTTTAAATACATGATGCCGACGGTGGTTTTGCTTTTGTCTCCAAGCTTAAAGGAGGAATAGACAAGTCCCGGTGATTTCAGCCTTTTGCGGATAAGTGCTACATTGATATCCAATTCCTCGACAAACCCGTCGCGAGGTCCTTTGACCGAGGTTTCCGTGGCGCTTTCTTCCGGCGTTCGGCCGATGGTTTTGCCGGCGCTGTACGAATACAGCTTATCGTCCTTGGGAAAATACAAGGCAACGTAGCCGGAATAAACAATGTCATCGACGGACTCCAAATCGGCATCGGCGACATCCAGCGTAAGATAATATTCAAGGCTGGTCGGGTCAAACGGATGCTTTTGCGAAACGGAAGTATTCCATTCCTTGCTGATGACAGGCAAAAAGACCTCGGACAACACTTTCGAATCGCACATCATCGGGCTGTAAACCATAATCGCCCAAGGCTCTTCATCCATTCCCGGGTAGGACGTTATATAGACGTCATCGGAATCGGCATAACGATCGCGCAGCTGCTGTTCGGTCATGTTCATTGCGGCGTATCTCCTTTCGTGGAACTGGCATCCTGCGGCTCCTGCTGATTCGGTTTGCGGATCAGGAAGAATAACAGGAGGCTTAGGATGGTGATATAAACGGCGGATGCGGGCAAGAAATAGTCGGCCATGGCATAATACATTTTCAAATTGCTGATCGGTGAGGCGCACAGTATGATGAGCAGCGTGGTGGCGGCTAATACGCCAACGCTCTGTCTGGACTTGGGAAGAAGGGTTTCGCAGAGCAAAAAAATCGAAATCGAAATGGAGATATAAGCCCCGCTAAGCCACTGGAAGATGGATAAAAAATCGACGTGCTCCACGAATTTGCCCAGCTTCACGAGACGCCATTGTTCATAGGCGGGATATCGCTGAAGCTTCATTTCTTCCGGACCAAATTCGGCAATGCCGCCGATCGTGGGTCCAAACGTGAGGAGTATGAGAACCAGATGGATGAGCAGGATCGTCAAGAAACCGGGCTTTTTCTGCAGGTGAGGCCGCAGAAACAAGATCAGGATAAATTGGGCAAGCCCCCCTAACATGGTCGGGATTCCGCTGAGCACCGGCATGAAGCCTTCCTCAAGGACAGGCAGCAAGTAGCTGTAGTTTTTTACTTTCAGGTTGGACACGGACACGAATATGCCAAGCAAGACGACGCAAGGCAGCAAGATGCCGGCGGCAACGCCGATGGTTTTGATTCCATGGTTAATGCTGATAAGGCACAGCATCATGAGCACGAAGGCCGTTGCAATGACAGGGGTTTGGACCATATAGGTCGATTTCGTCCAATCGATGACTTCCTTTAGGGTATAGAAGGCGAAAGCGAAAAAATACAAGCCGGACATGCCCATTGCAAGCATGCGAGCCGCTTTGCCGCTGCTCTCGTCCAACGCTTGCTTGATCGAACGGGGGCCGACTTTTTTGATGATTCCGTAAACTAGCAGAACCCAGGGCATAAATAACACGGCTGACACTAGAATGGTGATCCAGGCATCCCGTCCGGACTTCTCCAGAAGCACAGGGATGATCATGACATGATTGGTCAAACCTGCCGTGAGCATCATAATCATAAATGCCTGATTCGTTGGAATGCGAGCTAATGACATGTGTGATCCCCCAATTCTGCTTTCTTCCGTTTATACTTCTCGGGGAACAGCCAAAATATGCGAGAGCATCCAGCCTCGGGTTGCATAAGCTCTTTGCTCGTCTTCTTTTTATGAACTTTAAAGGCATTTTTAGGCTGGGCGGCACGGTACATAAATCACGGAGAATCCCTTCATAATAAGGAAAGTTTTGAACGAACACATCACAATATCCGGAGGACATAACCGTGAACAGAGGAGCGAAGACGGAGGCAGGGAAAGAAAAAGGGAATCTGAAGTGGTGGCAGCTATCGCTGCTGGGGGTCGCATCAACGATCGGCACGGGGTATTTTCTCGGATCCGCGCTGGGTATCCGGCTTGGGGGACCGGCTTTTCTTCTTTCTATTATATTGGCGGCGACGGCCACCTACTTCGTGTTTGATGTGCTGGCGCGAATGACGGCGGAGGATCCGCAAAAAGGCTCGTTCCGAACCTACGCCAAAAAAGCCTACGGCCGGTGGGCAGGCTTCTCAACAGGGTGGATGTACTGGTGCTCCGAAGTATTGATCATGGGAAGCCAGATGACGGCGCTGGCGATTTTCTCCCGTTTTTGGTTTCCTGGCGTTCCAATGTGGATATTCGCATCAGGTTATGCCGTACTGGGGCTTTTTGTCATATGGATCGGCACCAAGGGCTTCGACCGCCTGGAGAATGTGCTGGCTGTTATTAAGGTTGCTGCCATCGTCATGTTTCTTGTCATTGCCGCCGCCGCTTGGATGGGATGGTTGAAAGGCGGGACTAAGCCCCATGTTCCGGGCAGCATGAACGCCTTATTTCCGACGGGCGGAAAAGGCGTGTGGTCGTCCTTGATCTTTGCGTTTTATGCTTTCGGCGGAATTGAAGTCATGGGAGTCATGGCCGTCCGCTTGAAGAATCCGAAGGAAGCGCCGAAATCGGGCAAGGTGATGATTCTCCTGCTGTCCATCGTATATGTGCTGTCTATTGGGATGGCCGTCATGATGGTAGCCTGGAATCGCTTCTCCACGACGAAAAGCCCCTTCGTTGTAGCGCTTAACTCGTATCAACTGCCTTTTATCCCCCATCTATTCAATGCGGTCTTAATCATTGCCGGCTTCTCGACGATGGTTGCCTCGCTGTATGCCGTAACCACGATGCTGGTCACGTTGTCCGAGGATAAGGATGCGCCCAAGCTGTTTTCCAGAAAAATGTTTAAGCGGGATACGCCCATCTTCTCGCTTTCCCTTACCGCCGCCGGGTTGATTGTATCCATCGTGCTGTCTCTGCTCATGCCCGGCAAGATTTACGAGTATCTGACAACTGCGGCAGGCCTTATGCTGCTGTATAACTGGTTTTTTATCCTGATATCGGCAGGCCGGCTGATGGAGCTTACAGGATGGGGCAAGGTCAAAAGATACATCGGAATGATACTCATAGCGGCTGCCGTCAGCGGAACCGCCCTGCACCCGACGAGTCGGCCGGGACTCTGGATCAGTCTCGGGTTCATATTGTTAATCGGACTGGTCGTATTATGCATGCGCTCCGTGTGGAAGAAATCCGGTCAGGGCCGCGCGATGGAGAGGGAAAAGCGCAAGCTTAGCCCCAAACCGGCCCGTTAGAATACGAGCGGATAAAGCAATGCCAGAGCTCGAATTCCGAAATAAACACCAAACACGATTAGCGAGATCCCGGAAAGCACCGAAATGAGAGAAAGCGCCCGCTCGTTTAAATATCGGCGGAATACGCTGCCGAGCGCGGCCATGAACAAATCCCACAGCACGACCCCGGCGATGACGGCAACGCTGTAGAGAAACAGGTTCCCGGACCCTTCGTCCGCAGCCGTTTTGACCAGGATGGATCCGTAGATGCCGAGCCAGAACAGAATCGTCATCGGATTCGAGACGGACATGAGAAACCCGGAGAGCATGCTTTTCCATAACGAATCATCGCTTTTTTCTTGACTGATCGTCACTTTATTGGCGTTCAGGATGCTTTCCAGCCCGGAATAGATAAGGACAAAAGCGCCGAACAGCCAGAGGAATGTCTGCATGAACGGCGTATTCAGAAAATGAACAACGCCGAGATAGACGAGGACCATATACAGGATATCCGCAAGGACCGCACCAATGCCGAACAGCCAAGCATGCCAGAACCCTTTCTTGATCCCCTTATCAAGCTGCGCCGCATTAATCGGACCAACGGGGGCTGATAGGGAAAGGCCAAGGATCATGTAGCTAATTAGAATACTCATCAACTTCCACCTCTCGTCTGGAACATGGATAACACAGCTTGTACCTGCTTGCTCGTACATTGTATTCGGAAGGCGGACAAACTAAAACTGGATTGGGAATTTTTTCTGCCTTAAAAAAGACATGAAAAACCGCGCAGCTCCCTGCGCGGTTTTATTTGATTTCGTTTATTTGGTAGGATATAGATGAATGTCAGATGGCTGGTATTACAGCATTACATAACCATAAGAAGAGGTGCATCCCAATGAGTCGCCCATATCGGATTACGGTATTGTCAGACACCCATATGCCCAAAAAGGCGAAGGAACTGCCAGACCCGCTGCTTGAAGATTTACGGCAATCGGAGCTTATTCTTCATGCCGGAGACTGGTCCGATTGGGAGCTCTACGAGCAGTTAAGTCAATATGCTCCCGTGGAGGGCGTGGCCGGGAATGTGGATGACGCGCGGATCGTGGAACGCTTTGGATATAAAAGACTGGTTGAAATCGAAGGCAAGCGCATCGGGATTGTGCATGGACACGGTCAAGGCGGAACGACGCCATCCCGAGCCAGAAAAGCTTTTGCAGATACGGAGGTGGACTGCATCTTGTTCGGCCACTCCCATATCCCCTTTAAAGAAGATGTACAGGGGGTCCTGCTGTTCAATCCCGGTTCCGCTACGGATAAAAGGCGGCAGTCCCGTTATTCGCATGGAAGGATCGAGATCCTGGACGGAAACCTGGAAGCCCATCATGTTTTTTATGATCGGAAGTGAACGAAATCAAGGCATTGGTAAAATCAGTATGGGGCTGCCTGCTTTTGAAATCACCCGGATCAGGTTAATTAATAGAAGTCCCCGATATGGTAAATCATGTGGATGAGAGGATTGTTATGTCAAAGGAAGATAAACAAAAAGATGTGATTCAGGTAGGTTTGTCCGGGTGGGGAGATCATGACAAGCTGTATGACGAAGGGGCAAGGCCTGCTGATAAACTGGAAATGTACAGCAGGCATTTTCCCATCGTGGAGATGGACAATTCGTTCTATGCCATACCCTCGCCGGAACAAATGACAAAATGGGCGGCAGCCGTCCCGGAGCATTTCGGTTTTATTGTAAAGGCCTATCAGGGCATGACAGGACATGCCCGCGGACAGGGCAAGGACAGATACCCCAGCGTAAAAGCGATGTTCGATCATTTGCTTGCATCGGTCGAAGAATTGCGAGCGGCGGACAAATTAAGGGCCGTGCTTTTCCAATACCCGCCATGGTTTGGTTGCGAACGCAAGCATGTGGACACGCTGAAGCGTACGCGGGAATGGATGAAGGACGTTCCGGTTGCCTTGGAGTTTCGCCATCAGAGCTGGTATGCGCCGGAGTTTCGCGAGAAGACCCTCGAATTTATGCGGAGCGAGGGTTGGATCCACAGCATAGCCGACGAGCCGCAAGCCGGTATCGGATCGGTGCCGGTCGTGCTTGAGACATCGGGCACGGAGGCCGTGATGATCCGGATGCACGGACGAAACGCCGATGGGTGGCATTCCAGCGGTCAGCCCAACTGGCGAGAGGTCCGGTATTTGTACCGTTACAGTCCGGAAGAATTGGAACAGCTGAGAGGATGGATAGAGCAATTGCTAAAGAAAGCGAAGCAGTGCTGGATTATCTTCAACAACAATTCGGGAGGCGATGCTTCCGACAACGCCAAACAGCTTCTTCAACTGCTGGGGATGGACACCGGCCCCGAGCCGCTGCGGCAGATGGACTGGCTGGAAGAGGATATTTTTTCCGAATAAATGGGTTTAAATGGAACCCCATACAGGGAACTGGTGAACGTGCGGACAAATCGTCAAAAAATTGACGCAAATTCATCTGTTTCTGAGATCATTATTATATATAAAGGGTATTTTCGGTATTGAGGCCAAGTGTATTATAATGTAATCGTAAGAAAACGTTTATTTAATGTAAAATGTAGTATGCAAAATGTAAAATTAGAAATTCCGTCCTTGAGCAATCAAAATAATCTGACGGAGGGAGTCAGCGATGAAGACCCTTGACAGAATGACAGAGGGACCATGGCAGAAATATCACGGTCCGAACTTGGGGTACATTCAAGATCAGTATGAGAAGTTTTTGCAAGACCCGCAATCTGTGGAGCCAGGATACCGCGAGCTGTTCGCAAGCTGGGGACCGCCTCCATCTTTGGAAAACAATGAAAAGAAAGCGGATTCGCAGGGACAAGGTGTAAGCTACGACCCGCAATTGATGAAAAAAGGGGTAGCTGCCGGCAAACTGGTGTGGAACATTAGAACCTACGGTCATCTGGCCGCAGACATTGATCCGATTGGAATCGGAAACGAAGCCGACACGCGTCTGCTTCAACCGGAAAGCTACCAACTCAGCCAAGCGGATTTGGCCGCCCTGCCTGCAGAGATCGTCTGGGAGGAGGCTCCTGGCGATATCAAGAACGGCTTAGAGGCAATCCAGCGGCTGTTGCAACTATATACAGGCTCCATTGCCTATGAATTTAGCCACGTCCACGATGAAGAAGAACGCAAGTGGCTCAACCAGCAGGCCGAATCAGGCCGCTACTTGTCCGACATGAGCGTTGAAGAGCGCAGGGGATTGTTGAAGAAGCTGCTCGAAGCCGAGCAGTTCGAGGAATTCCTGCATCGCACGTTCGTAGGCGCGAAGCGCTTCTCGGTTGAGGGCAACGAGGCACTCGTGCCGCTGCTCGACGAGATCGTTCGCCAAATGGCCGAAGCGGATGTCAACTCCATTCTCGTGGGTATGGCGCACCGGGGACGTTTGAACGTTCTGGCTCATGTGCTGGGCAAGGATTACGGCAAGATTTTCTCGGAGTTCATGCACTCTCCGAATAAACATTTGGTGCCGTCCGAAGGCTCCATGGGCATCAACTACGGCTGGACGGGCGACGTAAAGTACCATTTGGGCGCGGACCGTTACCTGAAGAAGGATGAGGCCCGGCAGGTTCGGATCACGCTTGCGAACAATCCGAGTCACCTGGAATACGTCAATCCGGTAGTAGAGGGCTTTGCTCGTGCCGCCCAGGAGGATCGCAGCGAAGCGGGTTATCCGAAGCAGGATGTGAACAAAGCGCTGAGCATTCAGATTCATGGCGATTCCGCGTTCCCTGGCGAAGGCATCGTGCCGGAAACCTTGAACTTCAATAAATTGCCGGCGTTCCGTACGGGCGGATCGATTCACATCATCGTGAACAACCGCATCGGCTTCACGACGGAAGGCAAGGATTCCAGATCGACCCATTATGCGAGCGATTTGGCAAAAGGCTATGAGATTCCGATTATCCACGTGAACGCGGATGATCCGGAAGCGTGTATCGCAGTGGCCCGTCTTGCCAGCGATTACCGCAACAAGTTCAAGAAGAGCATTCTGATCGACCTTGTCGGCTACCGGAAATACGGCCACAACGAGACGGACGATCCGGAAACGACCCAGCCGCTGATCTACCAGAAGGTGAAGAACCATCCAACCGTCAGCGCGATTTATATGAAGAAACTGGTGGATGGAAACATTCTGACCCAAGAACAAGTGGACGGTTTGAAGAACGGCGTCGTGGAGGTCTTGAAGAATTCTTACGAGAACGTGAAGACGAAGGATCCGGTTGATCAGATTCTGCTTGGACTGAACCCTACGGACGGCAAATCCAAGACGGAAGCCGCGACGAATGTGTCTGCAGAGGTGCTGCGCGGCATTAACCGCGAGCTCCTGCAGTGGCCGGAAGGCTTTACGGTATATCCAAAGCTTCAACGCATCCTCGAGCGGCGCAGCAACTCGCTTGACGAAGGCGAGAAGGTGGATTGGGGTCATGCCGAAACGCTGGCCTTCGCTACGATTCTTGCTGACGGCAAGCCGATCCGGATCACGGGACAGGATGCCGAACGCGCAACGTTTGCCCATCGAAACCTGGTGCTTCACGATGCGGTAAACGGAGAAACCTTCTGCCCGCTGCACCGGCTGCCGCAAGCCAAGGCATCGTTCGCGATCCACAACAGCCCGCTGACCGAAGCTGCGGTCGTTGGATTTGAATATGGCTACAATGTGTACTCTCCCGAGACTTTGGTGATCTGGGAAGCGCAGTACGGGGATTTCGTCAACTGTGCACAGGTGATCATCGACCAGTTCATTACGGCCGGACGTTCGAAGTGGAGACAGAAGTCCAGCTTGGTGATGCTGCTTCCTCACGGCTATGAAGGAAACGGCCCAGAGCACTCCAGCGCCAGATTGGAACGGTTCCTCCAGCTGAGCGGCGAGGATAACTGGACGGTTGCGAATCTGACTTCGGCCGCCCAATATTTCCACCTGCTGCGCAAACAGGCTTCCCTGACCAACACGGACGATGCCAAGCCGCTGGTGGTTATGGCTCCGAAGAGCTTGATCCGTAACCCGCGTGTCGCGTCGCCTGTGAACGCGTTCAGCGAGGGCGGTTTCCAGAAGGTAATGGAACAGCCGGGTCTAGGTCAAACACCTAAGAAGGTGGAACGCCTTGTATTGTGCTCGGGGAAAATCGCGATCGACTTGGAAGACGCACTGGATAAGCAGAAGGGTGAGGACCAATCCTGGATCCACATTCTTCGTGTGGAACAGCTGTATCCTTTCCCTAAAGAAGAAATTTCCCGTGTGATGCAGAAGTATCCGAACCTGAAAGAGATTTTGTGGGTTCAGGAAGAGCCTCAGAACATGGGCGGCTGGAGCTTCATGGAGCCGAGAATTCGTGAAATTGCACCTAAAGGCACAGAGGTCCGTTACAGCGGACGTCCTGAGCGTTCGAGCCCTGCTAGCGGATATCAGGATGTTCATGCTTATGAGCAACAGACCATCATTTCTTTTGCCCTTAATCGTAAAACTATAAATCAAGAGATCTCATTGGGGAGGTAGCGGCTGTGAGCGAAATTACTGTACCAGCTATGGGCGAATCCATCACCGAAGGAACGATATTCAAATGGCACGTAAAAGAAGGGGATAGCATCAACATCGGTGATGTGCTGCTCGAGTTAGAAACGGATAAGGTTAATCTTGAAATTAGCGCAGAGTCTGAAGGCGTTGTGGAAAAAATCCTTCGTCAAGAAGGGGAGAACGTAACGATCGGCGAAGTGATCGGTCAAATTTCTCCGCAGGAAGGCGTTGCAAGCGCATCGGCGCCGAAGGCAGCTGAAGCTCCTGCCTCCGTGCAAACGGAAGCTGCTTCGGCACCCGCCGCAGAAGCACCGAAACCACAAGCTCCGGTACCGGCTCAGAACGAGGAAGGAGCAGGTCTGACTGCATCGCCATCCGCACGCAAACTGGCTCGTGAACGCGGGATTGATCTGGACCAGGTACAGGGCCGCGACCCGATCGGTCGGATTTACCATGATGATGTGAAGAATCATAACGAAGCTAAACCGTCTGCGGCGCCTAGCAAGCCGGCAGCTTCAACGCCTGCACCGGCAGCACAAGCACCTGCTGCCGAGTATGGCAAACCGGTTGAACGTACCCGCATGTCCCGCCGTCGTCAAACGATTGCGAATCGTTTGGTCGAAGCGCAGCATACGGCTGCCATGCTGACGACCTTCAATGAGGTGGATATGACCGCGATCCTGGACGTGCGCAAGCGTCGTAAGCAAGCATTCCAAGAGAAGCATGACGTAGGGCTCGGTTTCATGTCCTTCTTCACCAAAGCGGTCGTGGGTGCGTTGAAGAGATTCCCGCATCTGAACGCCGAGATCGACGGCGACGATATCGTCGTGAAGAAATTCTATGATATCGGTATTGCGGTATCCGCCAAAGAAGGGCTTGTCGTTCCGGTCGTTCGCGATGCCGATCGTCTTGGTTTTGCCGAGATTGAGAAGGAAATCGGCAATCTGGCTGCCAAAGCCCGCAATAACGCGCTGTCCTTGTCTGAGCTGCAAGGCGGTACGTTTACGATTACGAATGGCGGCGTCTTCGGCTCGCTGTTGTCTACGCCGATCCTGAATACGCCTCAGGTGGGTATCCTCGGCATGCACAAAATCCAGCTTCGCCCGGTAGCGATTGATGCTGAACGCATGGAAAATCGTCCGATGATGTACATCGCATTGTCTTACGATCATCGGATCGTTGACGGTTCCGAGGCGGTTCGCTTCCTGGTAACCGTGAAAGAGCTCCTCGAAGATCCGGAGTCGCTGCTGCTGGAAGGATAATCATCCAAGGCAAAGAGACTCACCTATATAAGAAGGCCGCATGGCAGTGTCCATGCGGCCTTTCTTTTATTGCCCGATTAGGATTTAGATTGATTTTTATCGTCTGGATCGGGAAGATCCCGGGGATTCCAATTCTCAGCCTGAGGCTCCACATCCTGATGGTTCTTCACCTTGTCGCGTTGTTCCTGGGAGTCGTTCTCCGTGTCCTGATGATTGCGTACTTCTTCGCTGTTCGGTTGTTTCATGGGAATACCTCCTTCAGTCAATGTAATACATACATACCCGGTATGGCAAAAGACAAACAGGCTGCAAACGGCAAGTCATTTGATTTTCATCAGGGTTGAAGTTAACATGGTAACTGAAAGCATCACTACATAGGACATGAAATGATAGATATACGAGAGGAGAGATCGGATTTTATGGCGAATCCATCACAGCGTACACTGCTATTTACAGGTGCGTATGCGGAAGATAATCAAAGCGGGGTATGTGTTTATGAATTTAACGAGGACAGCGGCGAACTGAAGCTGCTTGATGAAGTATCCGGCATTAAGAATCCCACTTTCTTGAACGTCGATCCGGATAACGGACGTTTGTATGCCATCGGCGAAATTGCAGATCAAGGCAGCAAAGCAGCCGAGGTCATCAGCTTTGAAATTGACCCTGTGGCAGGCAAACTGACCGAAATGAATCGTACCCGCAGTGTCAGCAGTTCCACTTGCCACATTCAGCGTGATGAATCCAGCAAGTATCTGATTGTTTCGAGTTATCATGGAGGCCTGGTAGGTCTTCATTCGATCGATGAGAATGGACAAGCCGGCAAACTGCTGGATGAGAAGAAACATGCGGATCTAGTGACAGTGCGCGAAGATCAGCAATCCAGAGCGCACTCGGCGTTTTACAGTCCGGATGGTCGATATGTGTTCGTACAGGACTTGGGATTGGACAAAATTCTCGCCTACACGGTAAATGAGAATAAGCAAGAGCTGAGCTTTCACGGCGAAACCCAGCTGGACGCGGGCATAGGACCCCGTCATTTGGCTTTCCATCCAAGCGGTGCCTATGCTTATGTCATCAACGAGCTGAATTCGAGTGTCACGGTGCTTCGCTACGATCAAGAAGCGGGACGTTTAGAGGTGCTGGAAACGGTATCGACACTGCCTGCGGATTTTGACGGTGAGAGCTATTGTGCCGAAATCGCCGTATCCGCAGATGGCAAAACGGTATACGGATCGAATCGCGGACACGACAGCATTGTCGTATTTAACGTGCATGAAGATACCGGTCGTTTAAGTCCGGTTCAATATATTTCGACGGAGGGCGGCCATCCGCGTCATTTTACGCTCATGCCGGGGGGGAAATACCTCATCGTTGCCAATCGGGACGGGAATAACCTGGTATTGTTTAACGTGAATCCGGAAGACGGCAAGCTTGATTTCACCGGATATACGGTTTCGCAATCCAAGCCGGTATGCGTTAAACCTGCGGTATTCCAACGATAGGCCTGGAAGACCCGATCCTCCATAGGAAATGAATGCAGAGAGATCGTTCTTGCGGCTCGAATGGTGAGTTGGTTTACCATGAGGCGGGGGGCGATTTCTTTTTTTTGTATCAGGTTAGCATTACCGCTGGGGTATGGTTGATTACTGCTTGCTGCATGGCAGGCCGGGATTGCCAAGATTCAGACAAGGACTCGTTGGGTTATCTATAATCATGAAAACTTAAACGAGGAGGTTGTGGCAATGACAACAAATCAACGTTTGGATGGTAAAGTAGCCATCGTTACCGGTGCTGGTTCCGGAATCGGCCGGGCCGCAGCCCTTCTTATGGCAGAGCAAGGAGCTAAACTCCTGTTGATCGACATCGATCGTGAACGCGTAGAGAATGTGAAGAAGACCATAGAAGATGGCGGGGGCGAAGTGCTCACGGGCAACTGCGATATTTCCAAAGCGGAATCGCTGAAGGATTGCTTCAGTCAAGCCGCCGAGCAGTGGGGAAAGATTGATATCGTATTTGCGAATGCCGGTATTAATGGGACCAAGGCTCCGATCGAGATCATGGAGCTGGATGAATGGGATGCTACCATTAACACGAACTTGAGAGGAACGTTTGCTACGGTAAAATACGCGATTCCTTATTTAAAGGATCATGGCGGCAGCATCATCATTACGAGCTCCATAAACGGAAACCGGGTATTTACCGGGTTTGGTTTCTCCGCATACAGCACCACGAAGGCGGGACAGGTGGCTTTCATGAAGATGGCGGCGCTGGAGCTCGCCCGCTACAAAATCCGGGTGAACGCCATATGCCCAGGCGCGATTGCAACGAATATTGATGAGAGCACCATTGCGAAGCCGGAGCTGGACGAGGTGACGATTCCGATTGAATATCCGGAGGGAGACCAGCCGTTGGCGGACGGACCGGGACAGCCATCACAGGTTGCCCAGCTCGTAGCCTTTCTAGCATCGGATGATGCTTCCCATATTACCGGTACGGAAATTTATATCGATGGTGCGGAATCCCTCATCCATTGATCAACCCCTACGATCGATTTGACAAATTCATGCGTTTTCCTCATAATGAATGAACGAATCGTCAAATGAATAGTGGTGATAAAGATGGGGATGGGGATTGTTGTTGTGGAAATTTGCGACAGCAACTTGATGAGTGCTTTGGAACTTGAGCATCTTGAGGAATTGTATCCCGAAATCGCTGTCCTGCGGGCGGATTGCATGAATCTTTGCGGTCTATGCAAGCTGCGTCCATATGCACTGGTGAATGGTAAACGTGTATTCGCGGCAACGACGGAAGAATGCGTCGAGAAGATCAAAGCTGCCATCGAAGCTGAATTGGCTGTTTTCCACGATATTTAATACGTCTGAATGCAGACGAGAATGTATAGTAAAAGGGCAAGGCGCGAGTGATTCGCGTCTTGCCCTTTCGTTTGGTTATTAATATATGCCTTGATTGGATTAGGAAGCATTGTGGCTTGCAGCAACAATTTCTTCGCACTCCGCTGAGCAGCAGCCATGATGAAGCTCCTCACACTCTTCGCAGCACACATGCTGCAGGTGGCAAGCGTCATTATCGCAGTTGATATACCGATCTTCGGGCTTTCCGCAATGGTGGCATTTGCCCACGATAACATCCTCGTCCGTTTGATTGATCGGAACGGAAATGCGCTCATCAAACACATAACATTTTCCGTCGAATAGACGGCCCTGTACTTCAGGATCTTTCCCGTAGGTGACAATGCCGCCCTCAAGCTGGGCAACGTCTTTGAAGCCTTCCTTGAGCATAAAGCCGGTCAGTTTCTCGCATCGGATGCCCCCTGTGCAGTAAGTCAGGATGGTTTTATCCTTGTGCTCGCTCAGGTTCTCGCGAATCCATTCCGGAAACTCCCGGAAGGATTGCACCTCTGGTCTTATCGCATTGCGGAAATGACCGATGTCGTACTCATAATCATTCCGTCCGTCGATGACGATCACATCATCACGCTGCAAGTGTTCAAAGAATTCCTGGGGCGATAGGCGTTTTCCGCTGATCACGTTAGGGTCGAGTTCATCCTCGACACGGAACGTAACGAGTTCTTCGCGGTGACGCACGAACATTTTTTTGAAGGCATGCCCTTCGGATGGGTCAATCTTAAACACCATATCCGCAAATAGCGGATTGGCGTGCATATCCTGCATATATTGCTCAGTCTGTTCAACCGTACCGGATACCGTACCATTGATGCCTTCGGAGGCAACCAGGATGCGTCCTTTGAGCCCGAGATCTTTGCAGTATTGCAGATGCTCGTCTTTGAACGCTTCAGGGTCCGGGATTTGAACAAATTTATAATAGAGAAGGATCTGATAGTTCTGTTGCTCTGACATGATTTAATCACCTGTTCTTTTTAAGATTCAGCCATACGTATACCTATAGAATTGTAGTGAATTCATTCCACATAGTCAACTTAAATGTATAGAAAGTTTGCCATGATATGTGAATTTAAGGGGTTTCACGAATGCTTGAAAGCGGTTATGATGAAGGGGTGAGCAGGTGAACACTTTCATTATTGGAGGCGTTGAACAGCATGGTACATATCGAGCAAAATGCACTCGTATTGTTTCAAGGCGACAGCATCACCGATTGCGGGCGAAATTACGAGGAGTCGGACAGTTTGGGGCATGGATACGCGCTGATGGCTGCTGCCCGGCTTGGTATGGAGCTGCCATTGAAAAGGCTGCGTTTTGTAAACCGGGGAATCAGCGGCAACCGGGTCGTCGATCTGCGGGGGCGCTGGGAGGAAGATTGCATCGATCTGGATCCGACATGGGTATCCATCCTGGTCGGCATCAATGAAACCGGCAGGAGGTTTAATCGCGGCGAAACCACGTCCGTGGAAGCTTATTATGAAGGCTACAGGGAGCTGCTAATCCAAACCCGCGAGCTGACCGGCGCCAGTTTCATTCTCATGGAGCCCTTCCTGCTGCCCGTTACGGAAGCGAAGAAGGAGTGGCGGGAAGATCTGGACCCAAAAATTCAGGCCGTTCGCGAATTGTCGCGCGAATTTGAAACCTTGTACGTTCCGCTTGACGGCATATTCGCTGCAGCCAGCGCCAAGATTGAGATGAGTTATTGGGCGCCCGATGGCGTGCATCCATCGCCGGCAGGGCATGCTCTTATGGCAGATGCGTGGCTTGCGACCATGCAGGGCCGTTCCATTCTGTAGAGGTTATTATAAGATTTTTTCTACTATATAAATATGGTTTCGTTATACTGGCATCCCCGGAGACGTATGAGATCCGGGGATGTTCTTTATGGAAAGCATCCTCCAATAGAAAATCTTGATTGACGAATACAATTGGGTACATATAAAATGTTCATAATAGACCGTTGTTCAATAGGAACGACCTGTTTTTTGACTTTAATGCTTTCGTCTATGAAAGCGGGGAAGCGTTGTCGCTTTATGTAGAAAATTATGGTTTGGAAAGCAAAACGGTTAACAAATTGAGAGGGGATTCATGATGAAGAGAAAAATGTGGTTATCACTTACACTCTCCGCACTGCTGGTTACGGCAGTAGGCTGCGGGGACAAGCCGGAAGGCGGCGGCACGACTCAAACGGGCAGCGGCGGAGATGCCGAGAAGAAATCCTACAGCATCGCGATTTCACAGATCGTTGAGCATCCATCCTTGGATGCAACGCGGGAAGGTATTCTGGCAGCATTGAAGGACGCTGGAATCTCGGAGGATGACAAAACGCTGAAGATTGATTACAACAATGCACAAGGTGACCCGGCGAACAACCTCTCGATTGGACAGAAGTTGAAGGATACGAAAGCGGATCTGGTGATCGCAATTGCAACCGATTCGGCACAGGCTGTGGCGCAGAACGTGAAGGAGAAGCCGGTCTTGTTCGCAGCTGTAACAGATCCGCTCGATGCGAAGCTGGTCAGCGATTTGAAGAAACCAGGGGGCAACATCACCGGGGCATCTGACACGAACCCGGAAGCAACCAAACAATTGATGAATTTTGTAAATACTCATTTTCCAAATGTTAAGAGGATTGGTTTGGTCTTAGATGAAGGAGAAGCAAATGCGGTTGTTATGGCCAACACGGCAGAAGAGGTGCTTTCGGAGCATGGAATCGAGCTTGTGAAAGCTGCCGTTACCAATACTTCGGAAGTGAAGCAAGCAGCGGAATCGCTAGTCGGTAAAGTCGATGCCTTTTATATCACGCTGGATAATACCGTGGTAAGTGGAGTCGAGACAATTATTCAGACAGCACAAAAAAACAAAATACCGTTCTTTTCCAGTGACCGCGATACGGTGGAGAAGGGAGCTTTTGCAACGGTTGGATTCAAGTACTACGATCATGGATATCAAGTTGGACAGATGGCCGTAGAGATCCTGAAAAACGGCAAAAATCCGGCAGACATGGAAATCACGAAGCCGGATAAACTGGATCTGATCCTGAACACGAAGGCTGCGGCTGAATATGGAATTGAAGTGACCGACGCCATGAAACAAGAAGTCAAAGACCCGGACAACAACATCATCGAGTAACGGTAAGGCGCGGAGGTAACAGCCCGCGCCTTGCTTAATCCTAAAGGAGGTCAAAGACATGCTGGATTTCGTGATGAAGCTGGATGGTCCGATTGAATTGGGGCTGCTGTATGCGCTGATGGCACTTGGCGTGTATATTACGTTCCGGATTCTGGATTTTCCGGATCTGACGGTGGATGGAAGTTTTACGACAGGCGCAGCGATTGCAGCGATTCTGATTACCAACGGTGTGAACCCATGGCTTGCCACGCTTGCCGCATTTGCCGGAGGTATGTTAGCCGGTATCTGTACAGGCCTGCTGCACACCAAGGGTAAAATCAACGGTTTGCTGTCGGGCATTATTATGATGATTGCGCTGTATTCGATCAATATGAGGATCATGGGCAAGCCTAATATATCGTTGAGCCAGGAAGCGAATATCTTCGGATCGATCGATCCGATTTATATTATGTTAGTGATTGTGATCATCGGCAAGCTGCTGCTGGATGCATTCTTCCGGACGGATCTTGGTCTTGCGCTGCGCGCGACAGGCGATAACAAGCGGATGATCCGCAGCTTTGGTGCCAACACGGACACAACAACCATTCTGGGACTCAGCATCTCGAACGGGCTGGTGGCCTTATCCGGAGCAGTGGTTGCCCAGCAATCCAGTTTTGCGGACATCGGCTCCGGTATTGGAATGATTGTCATTGGTTTGGCATCCGTTATTATCGGCGAAGCCGTTCTTGGAACCGGCTCGGTATTCCGGACGACGCTGGCTGTCGTCTGCGGTTCGATTATCTATCGGATTGTCGTTGCCGCTGCTTATGAGATTCCATGGCTCGAAGCTTCGGATTTAAAATTGATCACGGCGATCATCGTCATTATCGCTCTCGTGGTTCCGACCATCAACCGGGCGATGAAGCAGCGTTCACAGGCACGGAGGCGCTCAACCGAACTGTTAGCTACGCAAGGGAAGACCAAAGGAGGTGCCCTCTGATGCTGGAAATGAACCATGTGTCCAAGCTGTTTAACCCGGGGACGGTGGATGAGAAAATCGCCTTGATGGATATCAATCTTCGCTTGAAGTCGGGGGATTTCGTGACGGTTATCGGGAGTAATGGTGCGGGCAAGTCCACGCTAATGAATATCATTTCCGGGGTAATGAAGCCGGATGCGGGTGAAGTGCGCATTGACGGCACTTCGATCGGCCATCTGCCGGAATTCCGTCGCAGCCGTTGGATCGGCCGGGTATTTCAGGATCCGATGGCGGGCACGGCGCCGCATATGACCATTGAAGAGAATCTGGCGATGGCATATCGTCGCGGCCAGTCCCGCGGGCTCAGCATAGGCGTTACAGCATCCAAGCGGGCCGGATTCCGCAAACATCTAGAGCGGCTTGGCATTGGACTTGAGGATCGGCTCCGAGCCAAAGTAGGAATGCTGTCGGGAGGAGAACGTCAAGCGCTAAGCTTGCTAATGGCAACCTTCACGCAGCCGCAAATCTTGCTGCTCGATGAACATACGGCAGCGCTCGATCCGGCTCGTGCGGAGCTGATTACCCGAATAACCGATGACATCGTACGCGACATGAAGTTGACCACGCTCATGGTCACGCATAACATGGAGCAAGCCATCCGTCTTGGCAATCGTCTCATTATGATGGATAAGGGGCGCATCATTCTGGATGTGGACGAAGAGCGCAAGAAATCCCTGACGGTGGAGCAGCTGCTTGGGGAATTTGAGCAGATTAGCGGCCATAAGCTGTCCGATGATCGTTTGGTGCTGGGGTAAAATTTTACTTCAAGACAAGGAATTTTTGGACTGAAGATTGATTAGAAAGTTCTTCATAGAATTCATCAAAAAAAGCGCTTCCGAAAATTTCGGAGCGCTTTTTCTCATCGTGTCATTTCATTTGACGATATATAAATAGAATAGGATTTACAAGGAAATTGGGATTTTTAAATCTTATTGGGTATTTTATGTAAAAAAATGACGTAAATAAGTATTGACCGCTGGAATATTAATTAATATGATTACTGTATAGAGAAATATACTAATATTTGGGTTCTGATCCTGGAGGGTGGTGTTAGCTTGGAAATGACAGCCACGATTCGCGAACAAATGGAAGAGTTTCTACATAAGAACGAAATGACGATTAATCGGTTTGCTGAAATATCGGAGGTCAACAGCGGCACACTCAGCAACATTCTGAATGGGAACCGCCCGATTTCCATGCAGCAACTGGACCGAATTACGTCAGGCATGGGTCTGGAAGAGGGTTATTTCTACGAGTTGTACATAGATGAGTGTATTTTTCATGCTACGCCGGATTGGCGTCGATTGGGACCGTTTCTTCACAGGTGCGCGGAACTGGGGAAGCTGGATTGTTTGGACAAGGCTGTCCGAATGACGATGGATAATATTTCTTACTCCCCGCTGCTCTTTGAAACAGCCGAGCTTTTTTTCAAAGAGGGAAAGCATGAGGCGGCCGTGCTGCTCTACAGGAGTGTGGCTGAGAGCGAAAGATTCCAGCATTCGGAGCGGCTGGCCCTTTGTCAGTACCGGTTGTTTACGCTCGGGCTTACGGATGATCAGGAAATGAATTCGCGGGCAGCAGTATACTTCGAACCTTATATTGATCGTTTAGATGAAGTTTATCAATTGGATGCGCTAGTTGATTTGATCAATGTAAATGGATCTATTCATCGTTGGGATAAAGTTGAGGAATTCGCTGAGCTAATGCTGCATAAAGCAATGATTGAGTTTAAGTATATTGAGACAAAAAATCATATTGAAGTAAAGAGGAAGAATCCACTTATTTTTTATATACTATACGGACATTTATCATTAGAATATAGCTACAGTGAGCGTGGAGAATACGAAAAGGCACTATATTATGTATCACAATATGCTGATCCTTCATGGGGTAATAACGCTAATAATGAAGAACTACAAATTATTAACCAGTTTAAAGAGTGGGCAGTTGCAAACAAATATGTGTACCAGTTAATGGTCGGGCAAGCTGAAGTCCTTTCTGAGTATATGGAATTCGTCTCGACTCGCGAAGACGAGATTTTTGTGGCTTTGTGTAACATAATGATAGCGGCCAATCGACATAAATTTCAGGTAGATCATATTTTGGAAGATTACAATGATTATTTAATCTATAAGCAACAACGAAATCGAATAGGCAAAGTTAGTAATCAAGTAACATTAGAGAGACATACGCGTTTATTGGCCGAATTAGGGATCTACTATATAAATTCGGAACAATATGATAAAGGAATAGAATTTATATTGGAAAGTTTGGGAAGTTCCATTACAATTAATAGTAACACTGGCATGCTAAGATGCATGGGGTTATTCGAACAGTATCGTCATTTTTCATCATTAGAATCACAAAAAAGGTATACTAATTTAGTTAGCGAGGTGCAAAAATTAAATGAGAAAAAAATTGGTTTCTCTATTAGTTATGTTTAGTATCGTTTGGACATTTGCAGTTCCAGCTTTAACGATTCATGCTGACAATAACGAACAAATAGCGGTATTTTCAACTTTAACTCATGGATTTGGATCTGGCGGTTCATAATTATCTTAAACTCGAATAGGTGGGCCATAGTAAGATGCTTCCGATTCCTCGGAGGCGTCTTTTATTGTATCTTATAGAAATATTTTAGGTATGTTCAGTTCATCTACTATTGACCTAAAGAATGTAAAATAATAGCATGAAATTAATTAATTACAAAACTAATATTTGGTTTTCCATCTGGGGGTGTGGTTACTTGGAGACGACAGCCACGATTCGCGGAGAAATAGTAAGATATTTGCAGAATCATCGTATGACGATTAACCAGTTTGCGAGGATATCCGGCATCAACAGCGGAACACTTAGTAATATCTTGAATGGTAATCGTCCCATGTCCATGCACCAGTTAGACCGGATTACCGAAGGAATGGGTCTGGAAGAGGGGCACTTCTACAATCTTTACATAACGGAAAGTATTTTCCACACCACTCCGGATTGGCGGAGACTGAGGCCTTTTCTTAAGCGATGTGCTGAACTGGATAAATTGGACTGTTTGCATAGAACTGCACGAATGACGTTGGAAAATATCAATTACGTACCAATGCTTTTCGAAATGGCAGAAGAATTGTTCATCGAGGAAAAGTATAAAGCGGCTGCGTTATTATACGAATGCGTAGCCGAATGCGAAAAATTGCAGTATTCCGAACGGTTAGCACTTTGCCAATATCGATTATTCTTAATCAGGTTAGGTGAGAACCAAGAGGAAAATTTACAAGCTGCCGTATATTTCGAGCCTTATATTGATAGGTTGGATGAAATGTATCAGTTGGATGCGTATGTTAAGCTTATTAATCTGAATATATCTTTGCAGCGTATGGATAAAATCGAAGCTCTTGCCAAAAGAATGGAACATCATGCCAGAATTCATTATCAGCAAAATAGGAGCTGGTTCGAGGGAAGTGGAAATCCAAGGAAGCCCCTTATTTTTTATATTTTGTATTCATATTTAATTCAGGCATATTTATATCAAGAGCGTGGGGATTACGATAATGCATTCTACTACGTATCCTTGTATGAAAAACCAGACTGGATAACTAACGCCAGTAATGAAGAATCCCTCATTATGAATCAATTCAAAGAATGGGCTGAAGCAAATCGCTATATGTTTAGTTTAATGAGCGGACAACCAGGTGCCCTACATCAGTATGTAGATTACGTTGAATCGAGAGAACATGAGATCTTTCTTGCTCTATGCAATATCATGGTCGCAGCCAATCGTTATCAACTTCATGTTGATCCGATTTTGGACCGTTTTAAAGAGCATTTGCATTATAGATCGCAGCAAAATGAGCTTGGAAAGATAAGCGATCAGGTCACAATAAACCGTTACACCCGCCTTCTCGCCGAATTAGGGATATACTATTTGAATGCCAAACAGCAAAATCGCGGTTTATCCTATATCCTGGACAGTCTCGAGTATTCGATCAGAATCAAAAGCGATAACGGGATGTTGCGGTGCATGGGGATCTTTGAGCAGTTCCGCCATGCTTCAACCGAGGATATCCTGAACCGGTATAATGAATTGATTCGCGATGTCCAAAAATTATCCGTGTATGCCTGGAGCCCGGTTGTGTAGGGCTCTTCGGTGCGTCCATGCGTTATTACATGACATGCCGCCAGGATGTTGACCTCCCGGGGCTATGGCCTAAAGTCCGGGTTTGTGATAAACTCGGATAAGTTTATTTTTACATATCGCATGAAAAGTAAGGAGTCCATGTCATGACATCAAGAACATCGATAGATCCAAACACCAATTCCACAGGGCGCACATGGTTGATCTTTGCAGGCATCATCCTTATTGCCATTAACCTCAGGGCGGCGATTACTTCGGTAGGTCCGCTGATCGGAATCATTCGTGAGGATACGGGAATTTCAAACACATTGGCAGGCATGCTGACAACGCTGCCGCTATTAGCCTTTGCTTTACTGTCGCCGATGGCGCCGGCCATGGCCAAAAAATGGGGACTGGAGACAACCCTTCTGCTGAGTATGGTCGTGCTGACTTTCGGCATCGGCATACGCTCGATATCGTCTCCCTATACGCTGTTGATAGGTACCGCATTCCTAGGGATGGCCATAGCCGTAGGGAACGTGCTGCTCCCGAGTCTGGTCAAGCGGGACTTCCCGCGCCATATCGGTTTGTTGACAGGCACCTACTCCGCCTCGATGAACCTGCTCGCCGCGATTGCATCGGGGGTGAGCATTCCGCTGGCTACCCAAGCCGGGCTTGGTTGGCAGGGCTCCCTGTTAATTTGGGGATCCTTGTCCATATTGGCGATGATTGTATGGCTGATCCAACGCAGCAGTTCCGGAAAAACCGCTGAGGTCAGTTCGGCTGCCGGAAAGCAGCAGAGCGTGCTGAAGTCGCCGCTTGCTTGGTATATTACTTTATTTATGGGGCTTCAATCGTTTACGTTCTACGTGAACATCTCTTGGCTGCCAGAAATTCTGAGAAGCCAAGGCATGGATTACGGCGCCGCAGGATGGATGCTCTCGATTCTCCAATTTGTCAGCCTGCCGTTTTCCTTCATCATTCCAGTCCTGGCCGGCCGGAATCCGAACCAGCGCGTACTGGTAACGATCTCTGCATTGTCCATGCTGATCGGTTATGCCGGTTTGTTATCCGGCATGTCTTCATTGAATCTCCTATGGGTGATGCTGGTAGGTATTTCGGGCGGGGCGAATTTCAGTTTGTCCCTGATGTTCTTCACCCTTCGTACCAAAACGGCCCACGAAGCCGCCGCGTTATCGGGCATGGCCCAGTCGTTGGGTTATTTGCTGGCTGCCGTCGGTCCGATGCTGATCGGGTTCCTGCATGACGCAACGGGAGGGTGGAAGGTGCCTCTGACGGTGCTGTCCGCCGTTGTCGTGGTGTTGTTCATCTTTGGTTTTGGGGCAGCGAAGCCAGGTTATCTGTCCGTTCCGGACGAAACGAAGACGGAGGCTTAAAGCTGCAGAAGTCAGCATCTGGTGATGCATCATGCTATTAGAACGATATGAAGAGCGATCCATGGAGATACTCCAGTTGGATCGCTCTTTTTTTAATGCATGTGCGGACATTCACGCGAAGCATTCAAGTCTGAAAAATTTACATTGCGTTTACATAAATGGGTAGATTGATCATGAGAATATGGTATACTCTGAAATTTGATAAAGATGATCTATATACTTAAGACTGAACGGGTTAAGAGTTCTATCACATTACACCAAGCAAACGGGGAGCGATGGTATCTTGAATCTACAGACAGATAAAGAGCAAACACAGTCTCAAGTTGGCAACAGACAACCGTCCGGAAGGTGGCGTGCGCTCGGCGAAACCTGGTGGACTGCTCTGCAGCTGGGACTTACTTCATTTGGCGGGCCGATTGCCCATCTCGGATACTTCCACCAGACCTATGTACGGCGGAAACAATGGCTGGATGAGAAAAGCTACGCGGATCTGGTGGCCTTGGCCCAGTTCCTTCCCGGACCTGCCAGCAGCCAGGTAGGCATTGGCGTTGGGGTTATGAGAGCCGGACTCTGGGGCGGACTTGTCGCTTGGCTCGGCTTCACGCTGCCGTCCGTGCTCATGCTTATGATTTTTGCCTACCTGATGCAAACCTTCGATCCGGGCTCGGCAGGCTGGATTCAGGGACTTAAAATCGTCGCGGTAGCCATCGTAGCGCAAGCGGTGCTCGGAATGGCAGGGAAGCTGGCCTCAGGCCCTGTCCGGGCGGCTGTAGCGTTAATCGCCATGGCCGTCGTGCTGCTGTGGCAGAGTCCCATGTCTCAAGTGACGGTGATCGCTCTAGCCGGCTTATCGGGATTGTGGCTGTTCAAGCGTCAAGCAAACGAAGAGTCAACACCCGATATGAAAATGCCGATCGGACGGAGAGCCGGACTCTTTTGCCTGGGAGCGTTTGTCGTTCTGTTGGTAGGTCTCCCGCTCCTTAAAGGAATAACCGATAATGGATGGGTAGCCATTGTGGACAGCTTCTACCGTGCCGGATCGCTTGTATTCGGCGGAGGGCATGTCGTTCTTCCGCTGCTGGAGAGCGAGACGGTACTGAACGGATGGATGTCTAAAGAGGATTTTCTAACCGGTTACGGGGCGACACAAGCGGTTCCTGGCCCGTTGTTTACATTTGCCGCTTATCTTGGGGTCCTGATTCAGGGAATACCCGGTGGCATCGTTGCTACGCTTGCCATCTTTCTGCCCGGATTTCTGCTCATGGTAGGAGCCATGCCATTCTGGAACGGCATCAGAAGAAGCCCGAAGCTGCAGGGCATGCTGACAGGCATGAACGCGGCTGTGGTCGGAATTCTGCTGGCCGCTTTGTACCATCCCATATGGACTTCCTCCATCCACGGTCCGCTTGAATTTGTGATCGGCGCAGGACTGTTCGGGATGCTGATGTTCTGGAAGAGTCCCCCGTGGCTTGTTGTCATCATTGGCGCATTAGCAGGACAGTTTCTCCTGTAAAGGCCTTATTGAATAGCCCTCGGCATGATGTGCCGGGGGTTATTTGATTGATCAGGAGTAAATCGCATCGGATTGGTTAAATATTAGGGTGTATCTCTATTCGGGAAGCATGCGTTGATCACAAGAGTTTTTAGCTCTTAATTCGATACAGAAATGAGTGGATAAACCTACATGATGGACAGCGACGTGAAAGATTGCATTATTGTTGGCGGCGGAATTGCAGGTCTGCAGGCAGCTATACAACTGGGACGGTATTCGGCCTACGATGTACTGGTCATCGACCGGGGAACGGGGCGTTCCACCATCTGCAAGAGCTACCGCAACATACTAGGATGGCCGGAAGGGGTGTCCGGTGAAGAGCTCAGACAGCGAGGGCGGAAGCAGGCGGAGGCCGTGGGAGTTGCGTTTGCAGCCGATGATATACGGAAGGCCGAACGGGATGAAGCGAAGTGTTTTGTGTTAACCGGTAAAGACGGAACCAGGTACAGGGCAAAAAGCCTGCTGCTTGCAACAGGCTTGATGGACCGCTTTCCCAAGCTGCCGGGCCTGATGTCTACGCTGGGCACATCCGTTTTTGTATGTCCCGATTGCGATGGATATGAAATTCAGGATCGAAAAACCGTTGTGCTGGGATCGGGGGATCCCGGTGCCAGTATGGCCATTTTGTTATCCGAGCGGGCTAAGGAAATCATCTATGTCAACCATGAGGGACAGCCGGCTTCGTCCGAGAACATGACGCAGTTAGCGAATCTTGGGATTCCGTATATAGAGAAAAGAGTAACCGAAATTCAGGAGGAAGGGGGCATCCTATCGGCTGTCGTGCTGGAAGACGGCAGCATCATACGCGCGGAGCGCGGTTTCATATCCTTTGGCGGGAACATGATCTATTCCGAATTGGCCGAGCAGTTGGGGGCGGAACTGGAGCACAACCGGCATGTGAAGACCGATCCCCGATCCAAAATGACAAGTGTCGAACTGCTGTGGGCTGCAGGCGACCTTGGCGTCCATTCCGAATTAACGACTGTAGCGATGGGGGAAGGCGCAACGGCTGCGATCTGGATCCATAAAACGCTGAAAAAGATGACAAGCCAAGCCGTAACATAATGTTATGAGTCAGGCTGGAATATTCGCATGGTCCAGGCCATGACATGATAACTAAAGAACCCGCCTGATCGGGCACGGAATGTAAGGAGCGATACCGTGGATCAAGGCGGGTTTTCTGTGCTATCAGCGGACTGTCACCTTGAATTCAAGTCGAGAGACTAGACGTTATGACAGACCGAATCTCGTGATATGATCTTCGAGTTTATATTTGTGCAGCAATTCCGTTTGCTTGGGACCGATCAGGTCAAAATGCGGGTATGGCTGGCGGTGATGGATATACTGCGGATTCAGTCCATTGGATATGCACCAGTCCTTCAGGAGCTGAATATCCGAGCAGCCTACTTTGGTTACGGTATGGAACTCCGGAAACCGCTTATCGTACCAATAATGGGTTAAAAACGCGATATCGCCTTTGGCGACTTTCTGTTTCCATTGCTGCAATTCCTGCTTCGAGATGCCGAATGCCATGTTAGTCTCATCCTCATTCGTATATTCATTCTTCTCATTATACCAGCATATACTTGACTGCACCTACTTGTTTTCATAGCCTGGTGCTGCGAAGTCTGTAGCGCTGCCTTACCGTTGATCGGATCGATGTCGAAAGAGGGGGAACGTTATGATACTGGAATCAGCCATTCTTTATATTAAACCTGGGCTGGCAAGCGAATTCGAAAGTGCCTTTCGGGAGGCTTCCGGCGTATTGTTATCCAAAAAGGGGTATGTAGGCCATGAACTTCACAAGTGCGTGGAGAACCGGGATGAATATATATTCCTTGTCCGCTGGAGCGGCATTAAGGATCACCTGATCGGCTTCCGCGGGCACCCGGACTATAAGAAATGGGTTGCCTCTCTAGAACCGTTTTATGCAAAAGCGCCTGAGGTCAAGCATTATATCGACATCCGGATCGACAGCCGAGAGCAGGCGGAATCGGAGCTGGCTAAACTGTTGATTCCGGAAAGCGGCTCGGATTCCGCCGAGGAAAACAGGCCGTCAGAATAATATGGGCTTCATTTTATCGGCTAATACAACACGGCATGAGTATCCCCTACTGAGGGTGATTCCCCGGGAGCCGTCCTTGGACGGCTTCTTGGCGTTATTGGAAGAGGCGCGCCCTGGTCAGTGAAGGCTTGGCCAAACTTGGCTAATCGGTCTTATTTTGTCCCGAATAACAGGAATTATGGGATGGCGTGACGAACTTTGTTGTTAAGTTAAACTACATAAGGGGTGGTTACAATCATTACAGATTATCATGACGTCCGCCGTCTTGCCGACGACATTCGGGCAAACGTTTCCAAAGTTATGGTAGGCAAGGAGCAGCTGATTGACAGATTGTTTATTGCCATGGTCACATCGGGACATGTACTGCTGGAAGATGTTCCGGGAACCGGGAAGACGCTGTTGGCCAAATCCATCTCCAGGTCGATTGATTGCACGTTTAAGCGAGTACAGTTTACGCCGGATTTGCTGCCGTCCGATCTGAGCGGCATTTATTTCTATAATCAACAGTCCGCGACGTTTGAATTCCGTCCCGGTCCGCTGTTCACCAATATCCTGCTCGCCGATGAAATCAACAGAGCGACGCCTCGTACGCAGTCCAGTCTGCTCGAGTGCATGGAGGAGCACCAGATCAGCATAGATGGAGTAACCCATCAACTGAAAGAACCGTTTCTGGTCATCGCGACGCAGAACCCGCTGGAGCAGCAAGGAACGTTTCCGCTGCCGGAGGCACAGCTGGACCGCTTTTTATTCAAACTGAACATGGGGTATCCTACCTCGGAGGAAAGCGTGAATATTTTGAAGCGCTTCAAAGACGAACAGCCGCTGGAATCCCTGACGGCCATCGCAGCGTCCGACCGCATCGTACAAGCCAGGCATATCGTCAGCAAAGTACATGTCAGCGATGAGATGTTGGCTTATATAGTCGAACTTTCCGAGCATTCGAGACGGGATGAAGCCGTCGCCTCTGGCGTAAGCCCGAGGGGCTGCCAGGCATTATTGAAGGCGGTGCAGGTACAGGCCGTCCTGAACGGGAGAGAGTTCGTTACGCCTGATGACGTGAAGGAGCTGGCCGTGCCGACGTGGGCGCACCGCTTGAAGCTGCGGGGGACGCTCCACAACCGCGGCGGCGCGACCGCCTCGGAAGAAGTGATCGAACGATTGCTGCAGCAGGTTGCCGTGCCGACAGAAGAAGGCATTTCGTCGTAGGGGGCGATGGCGATGGGAGCCTACTGGATATTGTTGATCGCTGCGGTGGTTGTGGTCGTGCAGGGCAAGATTTTCAAACGGACGGCACTCCAAAAGCTGAACTACAGCCGTTCCTTCAAGGTATCGACCTGCTATGAGGGAGATTCCGTGGAATTGATCGAAATCATCGAGAACCGTAAAGCGCTGCCGGTGCCCTGGCTTCGGGTAGAATCTCAGTTCCGCTCGGGCCTGGCGTTCGATAACCAATTGAACCTGGACATCAGCGAGGGGCAATACAATCAGAACCATAAGAGCTTCTTCAGTCTGCTGCCTTGGACCAAGATTCTTCGAAGGCATCGGATTACCGCGAAACGAAGAGGTTTGTACAAGCTGGGAACGGTATCGATGACGACAGGGGATCTGGTCGGCATGGAATCGGTTGTCCAGAGCAAGACCCTGTCCGGCGGAATTATCGTGTATCCGATGCCGATGGATGCGTCGGACATGGAGCTGCCGGTTCAGACCTGGATGGGGGAGATGCTGGTCCGAAGATGGATCATGGAGGATCCATTCCTGATATCGGGCGTTCGCGAATATCGGGACGGTGATCCGCTGAAGGATATCCAATGGAAAGCGACTGCACGGACGGGAAGCCTGCAGGTTCACAGGCGGGATACGACCGCGGACAGCCGGCTCTTCATCTATTTGAATATTGAAGATCATGAGCAGATGTGGAGCAAGGCAACGCGGCCGGAGGCGATTGAGTATGGCATCCGCCTGGCTGCCGGCATTACGGCGCATTTATTGTCACTGGGCATGGAGATCGGGATGGGGACCAATGGAACCCTTGGCGAGGATTCAAGCGATGAAGCATTCGTTCCGGTTGCAGGCGGCATGATGCAGCAGGAGCTGATATTCGAAATGCTGGCCAGACTGGAGCTGACCCGCCGGCTTTCTTTTCATGATTATTTGGCCCATGAGCTGTCGCGGCATGAAGAAGCTAAAGATATCCTCATTCTGAGCACTTACGTCAGTCCCAGGCTGGAAGAGATGTTTCAGCGATTCCGGGATAATGGGCACACGATCCAGGTATTCCTTCTCCGCGACGTGCCGTCTTCCGCGAAGGAGGTGTCCGCATGACCAGTCGAGGACCCGGATTTATAAGGGCTTTTTTGCAGGGATTGGTGGAGTGCGTATTGTATTTCCCGGTGCTCTTCATCCCGGCATTCTATCTGCTGCCTGAATCGTACCGATGGATATGGCCCGCCCTGGTCTTAGGCGGGTACGTCCTGGGCTACGCAGGTGCACATTGGTTCAACATGGATCGTCAGTTCAAAGCTTTCGTATGGTCTTGCCTGGTATCCGTTGCTGTATCCGTTGCCTTTGTAGGGGTTGATATCATCCTTGCTTACGTGATCCCGCTGTTGTTTATTGCCAGTATTCGCGGAAGCCGAATGGAGCAGGTGAACTGGAATTTGATGTTCCCGGGAACATACTTTCTGATCGGGTTGATTCTGTACGGGGTCAGCAGTTTTTTTCTCAGTTTCACGGACTCCTTCCGCGGCGGAATATCGTCTCTGACCTGGATGGGAGCGGCTGCGTTAGGATTGACCCTGCTGATCGTCAACCGGCAATACGTGCTGGACGAAACGCTGCCGGGCAATGACCAGCCCGTGCTGGAACGGCGCGTGCTGCGCTACAATCGCTGGTTTATCATCCTTTTGCTGATCCTTATTGCGCTGGTCGCTTTTCTTCCGCAGCTGCAGCAGTGGGTCTCCGATATGGCGAGGGGGATCGCTGCCTGGATCTCCGGGTGGTTCAGTTCGGGTGCAGAGCAAGCGCCGGAGCCTCCTTCAATGTCGGAGCCTCCTCCCGAGATGCCGTATCTCGATGAAGAAACCAAGCCGCCTAGCCAATGGATGAAAGTCCTGGAGCAAGTGCTGATTTATGGCGTATTCACCGTGATCGGGATCGGTATGCTATACGTTCTGTTCCGGTTTGGCAAAGTGCTGCCCAGCCTCTACAGAAAATTCTCCGCGTGGATGAACAGGATGATGAACAGGCAGAACGTCCAGCCCCAACTGGGCTATGAGGACGAAGTGGAGAATATAGAGCATGACCCGGCATCCAAGCGGCTGCGACGGCTGTTGTCCGGCGTGCGTATCGGCGGAAGGCATCGGGAAGGAGAGGGCTCGGAGTTTCTCAATGAGAAAATCCGCCAAATGTATCGTTTGATACTTTCCCGAAGCATCAGGGAAGGCTATAATTGGAAAGCGTCATTTACACCGCGGGAGACCGAAAACGATCTTAAGGAATGGGACGGACGGAAGGATCGCATTCCGCAGTCCTTGATCGAGCTGTATGAGGAAGCCCGCTACGGAAACCGTACCATTACAAAAGAAGAAGTGGAAGGACTGCAACTTGACCGGAAGCCTAAATGAGGAGTGAACATCTTGTCGGTACAAAAAGAAAGCAACGCTGTTATTCACTACGGGGATCCCGCGGTAACCGGGGGCGTCTCCGTTTTTGATAAGGAATTTGACAAGCTGTTTTATTATGACGGAACCGACCTGGGGTTAACCTACCAAACCCAAGAGTCCAAGTTTCGCCTGTGGGCACCCACGGCCAGCGAGGCCTACGTGCTGCTGTACGCGGATTGGCAGACGTCAGAAGCCCGGCGTTTCCCGATGACGCGCGACGTGAAGGGAACCTGGCTGCTGAAAGTAGAAGAGAATCTTCATGGGATGTTTTACACCTACCAGGTGCTGATCGGGGATCAATGGAATGAAGCAGTCGATCCCTACGCGGCAGCCGTAGGCGTCAATGGCGATCGGGCTTACATCGTGGATATGGCAGGGACCGATCCCGAGCGTTGGACAGACGAGAAACCTCCGTTCCAAAGCCCGCTGGATGCCGTTATCTATGAACTGCATGTTCGTGATTACACCATTCATCCGGACAGCGGAGTGGAGTTTAAGGGCAAGTTTAAAGGCCTGACGGAGACGGGTACCCGGGGGCCGGGAGGGATTCGTACAGGACTTGATCATATCGTGGAGCTTGGGGCCACGCACGTGGAACTACTGCCGATTTATGATTTTGCCACGGAAAGCGTGGATGAGACCAGGCTGCATGAGCCTCAGTACAACTGGGGGTACGACCCGAAGAACTATAATGCTCCTGAAGGCTCGTATGCTACCGATCCGTATGTGCCGGAGATTCGGATCCGTGAATTGAAGGAGCTGATTCAGACCTTCCATGAACATGGCCTGCGGGTCATCATGGACGTGGTGTATAACCACGTTTATGACGGGTATTTGGTCAACTTCACGAAACTGGTGCCGGGATATTATCTCCGCTACACGAAAGACGGCAAATTCTCCAACGGATCCGGATGCGGCAATGACACGGCATCCGAGCGTCCGATGATGCGGAAGTTCATTGTGGAATCCGTCCTGCATTGGGTGAAGGAGTATCGGGTGGACGGTTTCCGCTTTGACCTGATGGGATTGCTGGATGTGCAGACGATGAATGAAATCCGTGCGCGCCTGGACGAAATCGATCCTTCCATCATGACGATCGGCGAAGGCTGGGTCATGAATACCGAGCTGGACGAGAAGAAACGGGCGAATCAGCAGCAAGCGGCCTTGATGCCGCGAATCGCGCACTTTAACGATGGTTTCCGTGATGCAGTTAAAGGGGATATCTTTCATTTTGATTATAAAGGCTTTGTGAGCGGCGGCGTCGGATATCAAAACAAGGTGAAGCAAGGCATCGTGGGCGGCATTCCGTATTCCCAAGATATCAAGGCGTTTGCTTCCGAGCCGGATCAGTGCGTGAATTATGTGGAGTGTCATGATAACCATACCCTTTGGGATAAAATCATGCTGTCTACGGATGGGGAGTCGGATGCCGTTCGCCGCGATATGCACCGGCTGTCATCGGCCATGATTCTTACCAGCCAAGGCATTCCTTTCCTGCACGCCGGCCAAGAGTATTATCGCTCCAAGAACGGTGTGGAGAACAGCTACAATGCCAGCGATGAGGTGAACCGGCTTGATTGGGGAATGGCATCGGAACACCAGGACGGGGTGAAGTACATCCAGCGGCTCGTTCAGCTGCGCAGGAATCATCCGGCGTTCAGAATGAGGGATGCAGCGTCGATCCGCAAGCATCTTCATTTCGAGCCGTGCCCGGAGCATACCGTTGCTTTCACGCTTCGCGATCATGCGGGCGGCGACCCGGCAGAGAATATCTATGTGCTCTATTATGCCGGACGCAAACCGTCCTCCCTGACGATACCCAAGCTGGGCGACTGGAAGGTTCTGTTTGGCGAAGAGCATGTGAAGGGATTGAGCCGGGATTCCCTTGTAGTCGAAGGTATAGGCGCGGTCGTTTTAACTTGTTAAATCCTTAACCGTTGCCCACATTGCCAAGAAATGCATAATGCCTGATTCTATCATCATCTGATATGCTGAGAATATCAGATGATAGAATCGAGGCGCCCCTTTGAAGAAATATATCCTGTCACTTTGTTTCCTTTTGTCTTTTACAGCGTTTATAAGCCCCCTTCAGGCATCAGCAGCTCAAGCTCCTAGCCCGACCGCTTTTCACGATATTTCGTCCAGCTTTGCAAAAGACGCGATTTACCGTCTGGCCAAGCGAGGCATCGTAAGCGGGGATGGCACAGGAGCTTTTTTGCCGCGAAATCCGGTTACGCGGGCCGAATTTATCGCTATGGTTGCCAGAATGCTGAACATGGAGCCTGTTCCGAACGATCTGCCCGCCTTTCAGGACGTATCCCGTTCAGCTTGGTACTACGGCTGGGTTCATGCAGGCCTTAATTTATCCATCGTGGAGGGGAACGGCTACAAGTTCTTTCCGAATGCTTCGATAACAAGACAGGAAGCCGCGGTCATCGTTATTCGTGCCATGAAGGATATTGGATACGATAACGGATATACCGCCGGCTACTATACGGATTCGGAATCGATCGCGGCATGGGCTTGGCGTGCGGTCGGCCAAGCGACGAATACAGGCTGGCTGCAAGGAAGCCAAGGCCAATTCAGACCGCTGGACCCGATCACCAGGGAAGAAACGGCGATGCTGCTGGACAGGGTCCTTCAATCGGGAAACGTGAAATCCATGATCGACAGCCAGCCGGCTGCGAATATTCATATGGGCTGGTTGTACAATGGCTCGACCAAGCAATATATCTCCTATGCCAAACGGGCCGGGTTGAATGTGCTGGTGCCGCGGTGGTATTACATGGAGTCTAACGGGAAGCTGTCGGACAGCACCGACATCGAGCTGCTGAATTGGGCACATAACAATGGCCGGCAGGTGTGGGCTATGGTGGGCAACCGCGCGAATGCGGAAGGAACCCACCAGGTTCTAAGCAGTCCGCAGTCCCGGAAGTCTGTCGTAGACAGCATCGCTGCGAGCGTATCCCGCTACCGATTGGATGGGATCAATATCGATTTTGAAAACGTCATGCCTGAGGACAGGCAGAATCTGACGGCCTTCATCACGCAGTTATCCATGGAAATGAAACGGCTTGGAGCCAAGTTATCCATTGATGTTTCACCTGATCTGAATACGGATTGGACGGCTGCCTTCGATTATGCGGCGCTTGGCAGTCAAGTGGACTATATGGTGCTCATGAGTTATGACCAGCACTGGGGCGGTTCGCCGAAAGCAGGCTCCGTATCCTCGCTGCCATGGAGCGAATCCGCGCTGAGCAAGCTGCTGACCCAAGTGCCGGCTAAGAAGAGCATCATTGCGTATCCGCTCTATACGAGGGATTGGCAGATTGCTTCATCGGTGTCCTCGTCGGATATCAGTTTGATTGAACAGGGACATCGCATCCGTCTGACCCGGGCTTCCTTAACTTGGAATGCCAGCGTGGCGCAATATGAAGCAGCTTATAGCAGCAGAGGCATCCAGCATCGCATATGGACCGAGGATTCCCGCTCCCTGTCATGGAAACATCTCATGGCCGCCAAATACCGAATTGCCGGGTATGCCTATTGGTATCCGGGAGCAGAAACGACGGACGTGTGGCAGGCGATTGACAATGCGGAGCGTTATGCTTCGTATTCGTTCCGGATCTAAGAGCAGACAGGTTACATCCAAGACCAATCCCGATGAATGGGGTTGGTCTTTTTTTGCTTGTAAAACGGTTATTCCGTGATACAATAATTGAAATTTAATTTGAATGATTTTCCTATAGGAGTGATCAAATGACCGTTTGTGCGGAGGAACGTTTACAGCAGCTGGGCATCAGCTTGCCAAAAGCCGGATCGCCGGCAGCCAAGTATGCCAACTACGTCATCGTGAACGGGTTGATGTATGTTTCCGGCAAGGGTCCATCCGGGCAGCCAAGGGGTAAATTGGGCGAGCATTACACAACGGAGCAGGGATACGAATATGCTCGGCTGACCGGAATCGAAGTCTTGGCCGTATTGAGGGAAGGCCTTGGATCGCTTGATAAAGTGAAGCGGGTGGTTAAGGTTCAGGGCTTCATTAACGCAACAACCGATTACGAAGAGCATCATATGGTGTTGAATGGATTTTCAGATTTGATGCTTGAGGTGTTCGGGGATCAAGGGATCCATGCCAGATCCGTATTCGGCGCGGTATCCTTGCGGGATCAGCTGCCTGTCATTGTGGATTCGATTTTTCAAGTGGAGGGATAGCCTTGACGTTAGCATTAAGGGAGCTGCTGGAGAAGGAGGATGAGAGTCTGCTGTTTATGGTCCAGGAGATTGGCTCCGGCGAGAACGGCTTTGTTAACGGCTTAAATAGCAGCAGCATGGAGGAATTCTCCTCCAAGGTCCGTCGCAATTACGAAATGGCACGAAGCATCAATCTGCCGGATGAGTATGTTCCCCAGACGATTTATTGGCTGTATCATACCGGCAAGCCTGTAGGTTACGGCAAGCTCAGACACCGCTTGAATGAGAAGCTTTTGGAGTCAGGGGGGCATATCGGGTATGTCATCAGGCCGTCGGAGCGGGGGAAAGGATATGGCAAACAGATGCTGGCGGGGCTCGTTAAGAAAGCCCGTGAGAAGAACATAAGCCGGGTCCTTCTAACCTGCGATGAAACCAATCTGGCTTCCCGTCGCATCATAGAATGGAACCATGGTGAACTCAGTTCCATTGCGGACGGGAATTGCAAATACTGGATCGATACGGCTGCTAGGCTGGAATAGGGGTATAGATACCGATCCTCATGAACTTGAGAATAAATACGCTTAACTTCGCTTCAACCAGTCGAACATCCGGTTGATCGCCGCTGCATGCTGCGGCGGCGGGAAATGATGTCCCAGCCCTTCGTACAGGTGAGCTTCGGGGTGATGTCCCAGCTCTTGAAGCTTGTCCAGCATCCGGTAGCTGTGTTCAACCAGGACCTGCTCGTCCCGCGTACCATGCACAATCAGGACAGGACATCGGATTCGATCCGCATAATGAATCGGGGACCGAAGAAGGTATCGTTCCGGAAACTTGGTCGGCGTACCGCCAATGACGCGTTTCATCATTCTGCGCAGATCAATCCGTTCCTCGTAGGTCTGCGCCAGGTCGGAAACGCCGCTCCATAGAATCATTTTGGATACATGAGATGACCGGGCGGCTGCCACGGCAGCATTGATCGCCCCGCGGGAGAAGCCCAGCAGATGCATGTGGCTGTTGTCTATCCATGGAATGCGGGATAACCATTCCAAGGCGGTGATCACATCCATCGTATCGGCGCCTCCAAACTCATCCCTGCCCTCGCTGCCTTCGTTTCCGCGATAGGCCGGAGCAAACACGGCATAGCCTTGCGCCGCGAATTCTTCGACCCACTTCAACCTGACCGCGCCGATCCGGCCTATGCCTCCGCGGCAATACAGGACCAGCGGCAGCTTAGGTTCGATCGACCCGGAGGCTCCTTCCGGAACAGGGTCCTTATTCAAGGAGCATGCAAGCGTGCCGGTTACCGTAACGCCGGGTATGGCGTCGATCGCTTCGGACATCTCCTGGCTGCGATTAGGGGACAATTGCGGCGGCAAACCCAGATATCCTTTCAC
Source organism: Paenibacillus sp. Y412MC10 (assembly GCF_000024685.1). Lineage (NCBI taxonomy): Bacteria > Bacillati > Bacillota > Bacilli > Caryophanales > Paenibacillaceae > Paenibacillus > Paenibacillus sp. Y412MC10. The sequence goes on along the minus strand of NC_013406.1, from coordinate 4,576,986 downwards.
ATGCAATCCCTCTGAGACGTAATCGATATGATAGATCATGAATGTCTTACCCCCTATGCTGAATCATCATGTTGTAGCGTATGTGGACTCTTGGTCAGACGACGGAGTTCAAGTAAGTATAGTATTTACTCGTCGTTGAAATCAAGGGACGATGTAAGAAATTACAAATTGCCAAACGGCTGAATATCTGATATATTATGATCTCGGGCATGATGATATGTCCATTGTCATGGCGGTCGTGGCGAAGGGGTTAACGCACCGGATTGTGGCTCCGGCATTCGTGGGTTCAAGTCCCATCGATCGCCCTTAAGTAAGTATACATAACGAGAAGGAGAGCCGAGAGGCTCTCCTTTTTCGTAAAGCCTCTTCAATAGATACGGATGTCAGACGACATTTAAGATGGTATAATGGATTGAAATCGAGGTGAGTATTTATGGCAAAAAAGAAACGAACGTCCCCGGCGCCGCGGACGGAAACTGCCGATAAACCCGCAACGCTAAAAGATATGCTGGACCCTCAAGTTTTGGCAAAGCTGAAGGCGACAACCGAGTCCTTAAAGGCCTCTGAAGCCGAGCGGCTGGAGAAGGAGCGGCAGGAACGGGAAGCTGCACGCAAGGCGGAACAGAAGCGTCGCGATAACGATTTTGAATATCTGCTGGAACACAGCGAGATGGATTGGAAAAAGTACAAATGACAGGCGGCGGCACGCTGTCTGTTTTTTAATATAGACATCAGATAAGGATAGGTTTAAAAAACCGGGCCTATCTGGTAATGCAATATAAACGACTGAAGTCTACACAGTGAACCAAATGCGGAGGAAGAACGAGAACATGAATCATGGCCGTGCTATAAGAATCGGGATAGGCGGGGGGACGGGCAGCGGCAAAACGACGCTAAGCCTCCAACTCAAGCAGAAGCTTGTCGAGTATCGGGTGGCGCTCTTTCATATGGACAAATATTATAAGTCCGTCAGACCTATGTCTAAAGCGCCCTTTACGAATACAGTCTTTGAGGATTTTAACCATCCGGACGCCGTCAACATCCAGCGTCTGACCGATGAGATAGAACAAGCCGCCCGTTGCGGTGACCATGATGTCATCGTCATTGAAGGGTTTCTTCTGTATCAATTCGAGGATCTTCGAAACTCCCTGGATCTGAAGCTGTTCGTCGACTGTCCCGCGGATGAAAGAATGCTTCGAAGAAACCGGCGGTTCATGGAGAAGGGTCATCGCGAGGAAAGCGTGATACAGGAATATTTGCAGCTTGTGCGATACAGGCATGATCAATATGTCGAGCCTACCCGTTGGCATGCGGATTTGGTGATGAACGGCTCCGTGGAGGGGAAGCTTGGCTGTGCGGTTGTAATGGACTGGATTCAGGCCAGGGTACAAGATAGCAGAAAGCATCGCTGAAGGCTGTTTACCGTGTGCTCATATCATGGATTACCGTGCAGCATTGCTGTTTTCATATGTAGTGTTGATATCAGGGCGAAAGCGGGTTACAATTAGTAAGTTGGTATTCCTGCTCGCTAGGAGGCGAATGAAATGAAAGTTGAAATTTGGTCGGATTTTATGTGTCCGTTCTGTTATATTGGAAAGCGCCGGTTCGAATCGGCATTGGAGCAGTTCCCTCATAAGGATCAGGTTGAAGTGGTATATCGCAGCTTTGAGCTTGATCCGAATGCGTCGTATATGCCCGGGGTGTCCATGGACGAGTTATTGGCGGCGAAATACGGCATGAGCATAGAGCAGGCCAAGGCAGCTAATGCCAACGTGACTCAACAAGCGGCCGGTGTTGGACTTACCTACCACATGGACCGCGTGATCCCTGCCAATTCATTTGATGCTCACCGACTGGTTCATTTTGCTGCGCAGCATGGTAAAATGAAAGACATGACGGAGCGGCTGTTCCGCGCCTATTTCACGGATGCCGAGAATCTGGAAGATAAGAACCTGCTCGCCGATCTGGCGGCGGAGGTCGGACTGGAGCGGGAGCAGGCTATGGCGGTGCTTGAAAGCGATGCTTTCCAATCCGAGGTACGGGCAGATGAAGCCGCAGCGACGAATCTTGGAATTCGGGGAGTGCCGTTCTTCGTGCTCGGAGGCAAATATGCCGTGTCCGGCGCACAACCGCTGGAAGTTTTCACGGATGCACTGGACAAAGCCTATCGTGAAGCGAATCCCCTAGTCATGGTGAACGAGTCCGACAGCAACGACGGCATGTGTGCCGACGGATCTTGCGATCTGCCGGGCAGCGCGAAATAAACCATACACAGCAAGCCTAGAGCCCGAAGCATCCGTACACGATCTTCGGGCTCTATTTATCACCGACCCTTAATGTTGAATACATAGAACATAGGAGGTAACCATGCTGCATCTTCCATCCGAGGAGCTAATCCATCGCATTCAACGTTCGGAAACGGAGTATATGTATGATCGAATGCAAGCCATCGAAGGCCGGACCGGAAATCCCGAAGGGATCGAGATGGTTCGTTTCGGACATGCGCTGTGTTTGTACAGCAAAACGATGCCTTGGCTTTCTTTTAACACGGTCAAAGGGCTCCGTTCGGAGAATCTGAAGGATCTGGACGCAATCATCGACTTCTATCATTCGCGGGACCGCAAATTCCAGTTCGAGATCGTGCCCGCCATGGTGAATCAGGCATTTCTCTCGGCGCTTGCCGATCGTGGATTCTTCCAATCCGCCTTTCATAATTCCATGTATATGAACCCGCAAGAACTGGTGGACATGCCGGATCACGGAATTGTGATCAAAACAATAGACAAAGACGAGTTTGAAGATTATGCTAAAGTTCATTGCCTGGGAACAGGACTGCCGGTGCAAGGGATCCCATCCGTAGCATTGAACAATCGCGTATTGCATGCAAGACCGGGCTGGAGGTTCTATATGGCTTATGTGGATGAGCAGCCGGCTGCGGCCGGTGTCATGCATATGAACCATTCCACGGCTTCGCTTACATTTGCCGCTACGCTGCCGGAATACCGTAGACGGGGGCTGCATCAGGAGCTGCTTCGCAGAAGAATACGGGACGCGAAGCGGGAGGGATGCAATCTGGTTGTCGGTCAGTGTGCCTTCTTATCCCAGAGCCATCGCGACATGGAAACCGTCGGCATGAAGCTGGGCTATGTTCGGACGACCTGGACCGAGCGTCAACCTGAAAGTTCAGCGGAGTAGGGCAGGTGGGAAACAGCGATGCAAGCAGAGTTGGATTTTTTAAACCTGGAGTATTTACGTCAAGGCACGGCCAAGCAGAGGCAGGCAGCTTCGGTTATAGATGAACTGGAACTATGGGAGCATTTGAAAGCCTGCAGTCCTATATTGGTGGGCACGATCCCTATAGGGATTGACATCGCTACAAGCGATCTCGATATCATATGTCATGTGACGGAGTTTGACCGGTTCGAGCGAGAACTCAGAGCGTCATACGACCGACTTGTTTCGGATTTCACATACGCTTTCCGAAGTGTGGGGAACGTAGAGCGAGCAGTAGCGCGATTTCGGTACAAAGGCTGGGAATTCGAGATTTTTGCCCAGCCGGTACCTTCCGTGAAGCAGAATGGTTACCGTCATATGGTAGTGGAATACAAGCTGTTGAAGCGGCTCGGCGAAGCTGCAAGAGAAACCATCATCGAGCTGAAGAGGGCGGGTTATAAGACGGAACCTGCCTTTGCGAAGCTGCTGCATTTACCGGGCGATCCTTATGAGGAGCTGCTGGAGATGTATCGCTGGCCGGTGGATCGACTGGACGCTTATATCAAATCATATATGGACAAGGAGAATGTATATGAATGACAAACAGCAGCTGTTAAACGAGTATTCGGAATGGATCGGCAAGGTGAAGGAGTTCGGTGTCCTGGAAGAGGGCTATTGGAATTCCCCGATTGCGGATGGGAAATGGACCGTGCGCGATGTGGTGTGCCATATCATGCGATGGGATGAGTATTTTTTTAATGAGGCTATCGCCAAAATCTCAACGGGAGATGCATTGACCGTCCGGCATCTGGATTATGACGCCTTCAATGAGGAGGCCAAGCAATATGCCAAAACGTTATCGACGGAAGCGCTGGTGGACCGGACGATAACCGCAAGGGAACAGCTGATTCGGACCATTGAAGCGTTGCCGGAAACGAAGTATGAGGAGCGGTACGCGGACGGAGACGGACATCCCTTTGAAGTGGCGCAATTTATGCGGGATTTCATCTGGCACGATAATCACCATCTGGCTCAGCTGAATCAGGTGGTGCAAGTCGGTTAGGACAAGCAATACTTAGCGGAAATGGGTGAAGTCATTGAATGGCTACTTGGACATCATGTCTTATTTTACACAGAGCAATCTGGAATGGTTTCTTGACCAGTTTCGAGCCTTAGGCCCTCTGCCGGGCATACTGCTGACTTTCTTGAAATCCTTTATTCCTCCGATGCCCACGATCGTGATCGTTGGCGTTAATGCAGCGGTGTACGGGCTGTGGGCGGGATTTCTTTACTCCTGGATCGGAATGGTGGCGGGATGCTTGACGACGTTTCTCCTCGTGCGGAAAATATCCGGTACTCCCCTGATCGAACGCTGGGCGAAAAAACCGAAGGTTCAGCGCGGCATGCGCTGGATTCAACGCAACGGCTTCAGTTATGTTTTTCTGCTGGGCATACTTCCCGTCGGGCCGTTTGTCGCTGTCAACGTGGCCGCCGGTCTGGCGAGAATGAACGTCATGTCCTATCTCATGGCCGTAACCTTGGGCAAGGGCATTATGGTGTTTTGCGTTTCATACATCGGGGCTAATCTCTCGGATTTTATGGCGGAGCCCTTCAAATTGCTCGGTGTCCTAGCTTTTATCTTGCTGTCCCTATGGGGCAGTCGGAAGCTGGATTCATACTTTGTAAGAAAACAATCGTTTCACGATCAAGAAGCTGAGCTCAACTCCAATTGAGCTCCCCGTTCCTGATCGTTCTACGGGAATGGATGCGGAGTCCTTGTATTTGCTGTATAATGGTAAAATATCCAGTATCGGCATGAATGAAAGGAGGAAGCATTTATGACCAAATTGGCCTCATCCATTCTGGAAATCATTCGAATGATGATCATTCTGATGGTCGTGACAGCGGTTCTGGGCAGCATAGAGCATCAGATCCTGAAGTCCTGGATTCCATGGGAAGGGTTATATTTCCTGTTTCTGTTTGCGGGAAATGTATGTTGGTTCCTGGTCCTCTATCGCAATCGCCTGCAATTCAGCGGCTGGTATCGTTCGGCGGAGACGCAGCGCAAACTGTCCGGAAATGCGACGAGAACCATCGTAGCGCTCGGCGCGCTCCTCATCGCGGCACCGGTTATTTTAACGTGGATCACCGCTTAATAGTTGCATGATTATGTAACGGATATCGGCTAATAACGATTAGCGCATATAAAAGGGACAGTTCCAAAGGTCGATGCCTTCGGAACTGTCCCTTGCTTGCTGATTACAATCTTTTTCGTTTATATAGAGTCACAAAAAGACATGAGAGCAGCAGCAGTACGAGGGAAACTCCTGCGTACAAGGCTTCCTGGGTGCTACCTTGCTCCTGGGCTGCTTCGTACGACCAATCGCCAGGCCGGCCCATTCCGCGTCCTCCCTGCATTTGACCGCCGAACTCGCCGCCGAACCCGTTCCCCATCTGGCCTTGAGGGAAATCCGGCATCTGCCCTTGACCATTCTGAGCCGGCGCTTGCGGCATGGTCGGTTGATTGCCGCCTGTAGAGGGCTGGTTCGGAGCTTGCGTTGAATCTGTAGAATTTTCCTCTGCGTTACTTTCCTCTGCATGACTTGTTGGATTAACGGCAGAAGCAGCATCCATCGCTGTTCTTTCGTCGGAACTGCTTGTGCCTGGTCCAACCGCCGATACAATCGACGAGACAGATTCATCCACGTCAGGAGCGTCGCCAGAGCCTTCCCCAATGCCGCTGGAAGTAACATCCGCGTTGCTGGAAGGAGCAAAAGCGGCACCGTCGTTGTTGGCGGGCGTGTTTTCGCCAGAGATGCCTCCGCCCGGGGCGTCGTTAGGGACAACGATCCCAGTCCCGTCAGTCCCGTTAGTCCCGCTGCCGGCTGTTCCATCCGGTGCCGTGCTTGTCCCGGTGCCGGTAGAGCTCTCCTGGGCGGCATCATTGGAATTCGTATTGCCGCCAGGTACCATCCCGTCACCCCCAGGTCGCACGCCGGCGCCGTCAGGCCTCATACCTCCTCCGCCACCAGGCCCCATCCCGCCGCCGCTGCCGCTTCCGTCGCCGGACGAAGGGATCGTCCCATCCAGCTGCTGCTGGATATTATCCATGGACTCTTCCGCGAATGAGGTCAATGTCGGGAGCGATTGCTCGTACTCCTCATAGGAGTAGAACGGTCTGGGGTCTTGCTTGACGTGATCGGATATCAATTCCTGCAATTGCGCTACCCGTTCCTCGAAATGGTCCTGCTGCATGTATCCCTCCAGCATCTCCGAGAGGATGGCATGGTAACGTTCCTTATATTCGTCAACCTCGAGCAGCTTGGCAATCAGGGGACGTTCCGCCAAAGCACCCTGAGTGGGCTCGTCAATCAGGATGCCGAAGCCCCCAAACCCTCCGAACGCCATGTTATAATCCCAGGGCAGGACGGAGAAAATGCCGTTGTTCTCATACAGGTAGTAGTTCTGTTTGTTCATCCCCAAGTAACTGTCCATATTGGAGGCAACGACGTTCAAGGCAACGTACTTGAGCACGTTATCGACATTCAGCACCTTCTCGTAATCGGTGCCGTTATTCAGCTCGTCGAGCATGTCGATCAACACATCGTCATTGGAGGACTTGGATTTCATGACAAGCCCGGTGTACGAATCGGGGTCGCTGCCGAGCCAAGACAGATCGCTGCCCGAGCCTGTCATCTGGGCTTTGTATAATGCGCCGTACGAATGATCGAAATGACGCTGCAGATAAGAATCGCCAATCTGTTCGATTGCGAGGTAGAAGCCCCATAATTCATCGTTAACGTATACATTGACGTAAGAGAAGCCGGGTGTCGGCAGACCGACGGATTCCGCCAACTCGTAGGTCAGGAATTCCCGCATATACGAGGCGTCGCTGTAGTTGTTGTTCAGATTGATTTTGCTGATCCCGTTCAAGGTTTGATTGAGATATTCGTCAAAGGAAATCTTGAAGCTGTAGCGGTCGGAATCGGAATTGACCACGCTGCGCAGGCTTAAATTGCCTTTGGTGCGAATGCCGACATGATCAAATTGCATGCCGTTGTAATTGACGGACGCTTCTTTGTATTCTTCAGCGCTGGCGTTGTCCAGCATATCCTGGAAATCCGCTTCGTCGATCGTGATTTTAACGTCAATGACCTTGTCCTTCGGAAAAACCGCGGAATCGATTTGCTCCTGCAGGCCATCGTTCTCAGAGCTTCCAGCCGTCCCGGCAACCTGTGTTGTCCTTTGGCAGCCTGTGAGCAGAAGGATTATGGCCAGCGCAAGGGACAGCAGGACTGTCGTTCTTTTCTTCATCATTTCTGACCACCGCCTGACTTAGGATACATAATCGCCGCTGTAACTGATCAGAACCGCATGTTGAACGCCCTGCAGCTGGGACAGCTTGTTCACGAATTGGCCTTCGGCATCGCGCAGCCGTACTTCCAGCGTCAGCTCGATGCTGCCTGGCGTCACGGTTTTTTGCTTCAGGTTGTAACGCTTCACAGCCTGACCGACTTGACCTTGAACGGCTTGCTCGGCCTGCTCGTTATCGCAATGGACGACCAGCAGGTAAGGGGTATCGACCGTCGCTTTCTTAATGAAGAAGAACAGGATAAGACCGACAACGACGGAGCCGATGGCAGCCAGCGTGTAGAATCCGGCTCCGGTTACGATCCCGGCAACCGCGGCCCAGAACAGGAAGATCAGATCGGTTGGGTCCTTGATGGGCGTGCGGAAACGGACGATGGAGAGCGCGCCGACCATACCGAGCGAGAGCACGAGATTCGAATTGATGGCAATGATGACAACGGCCGTGATCATCGTCATCCCGATCAGCGATACGTTAAAGCTCTTGGAATACAGAACGCCGCTGAAGACCCTTTTATAGAGCAGATAAATAAACAGCCCGATCACAAAGGCAACGGCGAGCGTGATCAAAATTTTGGCGATGCTGATGTCGGATACGAAATTTTCCATGACGGATTTTTTGACGATGTCCGAAAAATTGGTGGTGTTCGTATTGCTTGAAGTCGATGTGGTGTTCATGAACTATTGATCCTCCCATGTGTTATATTTCAGAAATTTACGGCACATTACATATTTGGATGCCGATTGCCGGTTGAGGCCTTCCAGCTGCAGCGCGATTTTGATGTAATCCGGAATGTACTCGTCGTATTTGACCTCGAGTATGATCAGATTCTCATCGATTGCCCGGATCGGCAGCAGGTTTCGATTGAACAGTTCCGTGGAGTGCAGGCCGGTTCTCAGCTCCTTGTCAAACGTAATCCGCACATTTCCGTTAGCGCAGACGTAAGGCTCGCGGACATAATCTACAATGACCTTGGGCCGCAGCAGCTTATGCTTCATCTCGTGGTACAGCTCCATCATCAAAGGCTTATCCGGCTGGTAGAGACAGTCGTATTGTCCGGCCATGATCTGATCGGTCATCTCCCTTGTGAGCGGCTCCTTCAGCTTGGCGATGTAATCCCGGAATTTGATTTTCTTCTCAAAATGGATCGTGTCGTCGGCTACGTTATAAATACGGATGCGGTATTTCACCCGATCCCGGACGCCCGCCAGCTTCTCGTATAGGGCTTTATTGTTGATATCATCAAAGTACAAGCTTCGAATGTGATATTCCCCGGCGGGTCCGGCATGCTGATCGTAGGTCACCAGATTTTTCAATCGTTGGCTGATGATCCGATATTGGTGAAGATTCACGAAGAACTTCAGCTCGTTCCGGTATTTTAATGGGGTTGTCATGTTTCCACCTCGTTTCTCTCTGTCTTTCGTATGCTTGTTTGCTTACGAGATCTATCCTATCAATCGTTCCTGATATCTTTCTTAAGCGCGGCTGAATGTAAACTGAATGTTTTCGCAATGTAAAATGAAGGTATTGAAGAAAGAAACAATTTCATATATCAGTGGTCTTTATTTCCTCGGCATAGGTAAGGAGGGAGGTCCCCCTGCTGGCGCATTTATGGTAGGATGAAACTATATTCGGGAAGAGAATGGAACGATGCGTCTTGATGTATTATGTGTTCGCGCTTTGGACTGCAGCGGCCGTGCTGCTGTTCAATCAGCCTCGAAGCGAGGTGAACCGCTGGGCGGCTTTTTTCCTGTGGAGTGCAGGGATCGGAGGGTTGACGGACTGGCTTGCGCCTACCGGTTTTATTGCGGCCGCCTACGGGCCGTGGATTCAATTCCTCAACCATACCCTGACACCTTACGGCGTGTTGATATTTTGCATGGTGTATACCGGCAGGCCCCGGCACCATAGGAGAAAACGTGATCTCAAAATAGGCCTGCTGCTGCCTGTGTTCGCGATGCTGATCCAGGTGCTCCTTACGAAAGATTACCGGATTCATTACGGATGGCTGTTCGTATGGACCGGCCCGTATTATGTTGCTGCATGCGCGCTGCTCGTGGGAGCCTTATCCTCTGAGAAGAACCCGCAGAAACGCAAAAGCATGTGGATTACCACCTGGATTATGGTGCCAACCTTGCTCGGTGTGATGCTGTTGATAAATGTAGGGAATGTCATCTGGCCCGGTTATGATTCATTCCGGTACGTATCCCTGTTTATTCTGTATTCGATGGGCGTTGCCGTCATTTGCACCTTTGTGTACGGCGTCCTGGGCGTCCGCCTGAAATTCGAGCGCGATCCGCTGGATCGCACGATGCAAGCGGTCAGCTCGGGTACAACGATGCTGAATCATACCATCAAGAACGAGGTCGGGAAAATCGCCATGAGCACCGATAACGTGAAACGGCTGCTGTCGCCGGACAACGAAACGGCTATGGAGCAGCTTGATGTCATCGCTAACGCTTCCAAGCATTTGTTAGCGATGGCAGGGCGCATGCAGCAGCAGATGAAGGCGTTTAAGCTGGTGGAACAGCCTGTCCGCGCGGATCAGCTGCTTGCTGAACTGCAGCTTCGCGAACAGGAGCAGCTGCGCGGGCATGGCATCGAGTTAAAGGTGCTGTGCCCTCAGCGTCCCTGGCTCCTGGCGGATGCCGTCCACTTGAAGGAAGCGATCAGCAATCTCATAAGCAATAGCGTCGAGGCGATGCCTGATGGAGGAGTGATCGCATTGACGGTAACGGCAGACCGCAAGGGAGCCGCGATTTCCGTCAAGGATAACGGCATGGGCATTCCGGAAGAGCAGCAGCCGCTTGTGTTTGAACCGTTCTACAGCACCAAGGGCCACAGGAAGTCAAACTTCGGACTTGGCCTTACCTATGCGTACAACGTGATGAAGAAAAGCGGCGGCTCCGTGGGATTGGAGAGCCGCGAATCGGTCGGTACCGAGATCACGTTGTATTTTCCCCGCAGCAAAATCATTCGTTTATCCGGGAGGGAAGAGCCTTGAATCGAATACACGTCTTTCTGGTCGAGGACGATCCGGATTGGATTAAATCAATGACCGTTTTTCTGAATGCGCAGGAGGATATGATCGTGGTCGGCGCGGCCGAGTCCCCCGAACAAGCGATTGCGATGGCGCAAGTCCTGTCCTTCGATATCGTGCTTATGGATATTCAGCTGACGGCGGGCCGACTCGACGGCATCTACGCGGCTGCAGAAATCCATGAACGAAAGCCCGAGGCCAAGGTGATCATGCTGACCTCGCTGGATGACGAGTTGGTGATCATGCAATCCTATACGGCCGGAGCCGTCAATTACATTGAGAAATCGAATTTCGAGGAATTGCCGGCCGCAATCCGAAGCGCCGTACATCAACCGGGATCGATGGAGGTGCTGCTCAAGGAATTTGCCCGCCTCAAGCGCGAAGAACAGCTGCGGAGCTTGACGCCGGCGGAACGTGAAGTGTTTGATCTGTTGGATGAGGGTTTCACCCATTCCCAAATGGAGAAGAAGCTGTTCAAAACCGAGAGCACGCTCAAGAATCAGATCAATAAAATTCTGAAAAAGCTCGGGGTGAGGAGCAGCAGGGAGGCCGTGGAGAAGGTCCGCCGAAAAGGGATCGTGAGAGAGAACGACAACTAGCTTCGGGACGGAAGACGGATCATATGGAAGAAATGGAAGAGGTACTACGAAACGTAGTACCTCTTCTTCGTTTGTTCTATAAAAGTGAGGTCTAACAGGGAATCCCCTTCAGCGGTAAAATGACTTGTAAATAGAGGGGCCCGGCAGTCATCGAGAAGGGTTATCCATTAGGAGCTGAGTGCGCATGAAGAGAAATCCGATCTATGTTGAACTCGACATCAACACGGATATGGAAACATTGTGGTCATTGACACAGAGACCCGAGCAACATCAACAATGGGATTTGCGTTTTTCCGAGATTCATGATTTGCCGCAGGCTGATTCGGACGTCCAGCGGTTTTTATACAAAACCCGCATCGGATTCGGACTGGAAGTTACGGGAACGGGCGCTACGAAAACGGCCGTGCACCCGAGGACCGGGAACCGGATCTCGGTGCTGCGATTCGGCTCGGATCAGCGCATTTCCCTGGTTAAGGAGGGGAGCGGCTATTGGAAATACGCCGACAGCGGCAACGGCGTCATCCGTTTCTCGACCCAATACGATTACAGGACGCGGTTCGGCATGCCGGGGGCCTGGTTTGACCGCCTGCTGTTTCGGCCTTTATTCGGCGCAGCGACGGCTTGGAGCTTCGATGTGCTCCGATTATGGGCCGAGAAGGATATTCCGCCTACGGTCACGATCCGGAAGGCAATCATCCACGCTTTAAGTGTGTTTATGCTGGTTGTTCTATGGTGCTATGAAGGACTGGTTCCGAAGCTTCTGTTCCCGGAAGCGGGAGAGCTTGATCTGCTGAGGCAGTCGGGTTTGGCAGCCGGTCGGGAAGGGGTAGTGCTGACCTTGCTCGGCATCACCGAGATCGGCGTCGGTTTATTGACATTGCTCTTTCACAAGAACCGGTTGTGGTACAGGCTGATCATGATCTTGCTTGCGATCTTGATGATTGGAGCATGGATGACGGATGCCGAATTAATGAAAGCCCCGTTCAATCCGTTAACGCTTAGCGGATCGATGATTGGATTCTGCTTCATGGCTTCGCTGTCCGCATCGGACTTGCCAAGCGCTTACCGTCCGGTTCGAAGACAAAGAACTGTCCGTGGGCATACATCCGGCAAAGGAGTGAATGAACATGACCTCGATCTATGAGCAGGCGCTTGGAAGCCAGTTTCACAAGCTTCATCCTAAAATCCAGGAGCGGTTCGGGTTTGACAGCAAGGATAACGTCGCTTCGATCGGCGAAGGCATCATGGAAGAAATCTGGTATGCTCGATGGGCTGCGCTGCCGCTGTATATAGGTACGATGCGGCATATCATGTTTCCTAACCGGGGGAAAGGGATCCCGTTTCGGATTGAGAACTACGCTTATCGGGATGACTGGGGAAGAGAAACGGTGACGTGGTGCCGAAGTTTTGATTTTCCTGGCATTCGAAGACGATTTGACGCCACGATGATTTATAGCGCACAGCGCAGCCGGGTCGTGGATTATTTGGGAAACAAACAGCACTTGGCAGTCGATCTTCGGATCGCTGCCGCGGAGCATGGCGGAATTCGCATTCAATCGGGGGAGCAGAGGTTTTATGAAGGGCGGCTGCAGTTTCGATTTCCCCGGTGGCTCACCGGAACGGCCGATGTATGCGAATGGTATGATGACGAATATCAGTTATATCGGATATCCGTTGAGGTGGTCAATCCGATATTTGGGCCTGTCTTCCGGTATAAGGGAAGCTTTCAGGCCCGGACCGTTCCTGCGGGCGAACGGGATGTCCCGCCCCATGTCAAACCGCTGCGGGTCGAGGCTAAAGAGTAGCGGAAGCATCCGGGGAAAGACCGCTGCCCTTGCGTTCGCGGAACATTCGGTAATATAGGAACGAGGAAACGACGTACAGCGTTCCGGTAATGCAGAAGGTGATTGCGTATCCCCAGTAGCTGCCGTATGTGGTGACCAATTTCGACTGTACAGGCCCCATCGTCGCCCAGCCCAGCATAAAGGCGGTTTGCGTGACGGAATTGGCGATGCCTCTCCGGTGATCCGGTACGCGGTCAATCAGAATCGACGACTGTATCGGATTGGCCGCATTCATCAAGGCTTGACGGAACAGGAAGCCGACCGATGCGATGAGGAGGACATTCGTGAAGCCGGTTAACAACAGGAAGGGCAAGGATAGGACTTGAAAGAGAACCACGGCTTTGACGGCTCCTACCCGATTCACCAGCGAAGGGCCGATCAGCATGGATACAATCGTCATGACTTGTCCGAGCGATATCAGAATCCCAACCGCGGATAACGATACCGAGAAACGGTTGGTAAAATACAAATTCAAATAAGGAACGACCAGTCCGGACCCGAGGCCGATTAACAGCTGGGCAAGCGCGAACTGCCCGATGACTTTGAAATCTCCGATCCCGGAGGCGGTAACCGCTCCTCCAGGGCGCAGGGGTTGATCCGGTATGGGTGCATCCAGAGGCCGTGCATGCGCGTCGTTCTTGTCGGTCGTGAACAAGAGCGGGATAAATGCCGCAAAGGTTGCCAGACCGCCGATGAACAGGGCTGTTTTCAAGCTGTCGACCTTGTTCAGGCCGAATGCCTGCAGGGCATCCGCCAGGAAGCCGCCTCCCATGCTGCCTAACACTTGAGAAGCAAGCACAAGCGAGGCATGGATGCTAAAGATGCGCATACGAGCCGATTTCGCCGTATTTTCCGCCAGAAACGGAATCGCCAGCACCTGAAAAAAGGATGCGAACAGTCCGGTGTATACCGCGAGACCAAGCAAGCTGAACTCACTCGCCAGAAAAGCTCGCGCAATCAGTCCGGCGCCGCTTAACAACGCGCCAAGGACCAGGATTCGCTTGCGGCTTCCGCGGTCGCCGATCAAGCCGATCGGGATAAACATCAATGCCGTGGCGAGGGATTGAATACTGACCACCGTTCCATTCATGGAGTCGTTATAACCCAGGCCTTGTATGTACAAATTGTAGAGCACGCTGAACATGCCGGTACCGAACTGATACAGCACGTTAGCTAGAAAAAACAGCTTGATGTTGCGCGGCCAAGAACGCATTTCTTTTGCCGACTGTTGTATGAATCCCATGATGATACCCCCTAAATTTTACAGCAGCAACCTCTATTCTAGCAGGTTCAACGGGAGGGAGGAAGAAATATTATGTCGTCGTGGAGCTTGATTGACATGCTATAGACAAAAATATAAAATGTCTATGTAAATAACTTTGGGGGGAGTGGTGTGTGCGATGGACCTAAATGAACGCTTCTGGAATGCTTCCATAGATGAACTTAAACAAGGCTATATCGACGAAGGCCCCGTCTGGGTATGTCTCTTGTGCGGCAAGACGCTGGAGAAGGGGATCATCTACCCGGATGAGGATGTGCTGTACGAATCGGAACGATACATGACCGTTCATATCCGCCGGGAGCATGGCTCCGTGTTTCAGTATCTGTCCGGCCTCGATAAGAAGCTGACCGGACTGACCGAGCATCAGAACCGGCTGCTGCAGCTCTTCTATCAAGGCATGAACGACAAAGAGGTCCAGCAGGAGCTCGGCATCGGCAGCGCGTCGACGATACGCAATCACCGGTTTGCCTTGAAAGAGAAGGAGAGGCAGTCCAAGGTGCTGCTGATCTTGATGGAGCTGTTGAAGGAAAAGGACAGCCATGCTCCGGCGTTCGTGGAAATCCCCAAGCAGGCCAAAATGATCGACGAACGCTACAATGTTACGGAAGAAGAGAGGCAGTCGATCCTGGCCAAGGCGTTCCCCGAGGGGACCGATGGCCCGCTGAAGACTTTTAAGCTTAAAGAGAAGCAGAAGTACGTCGTGCTGCGCGAAATCGCCGCCCGTTTTAAACCCGATGTCTTGTATTCCGAGCAGGAAATCAACGATACGATCGGAAGAGACAATCCCGATTATGTGACCATTCGCCGATATTTGATCGAATACGGATTTTTGGATCGCAAGGATGATGGAAGCCAGTACTGGCTAACGACATAGATGAAAGCAAGAAGGAGGCGTTAAGGCCATGAATCGCAGACAGGAACTGAATCAGATGTACAAGGAGATCAAGATTGAAGCTGGCGTGTATCAAATCCGGAACACGAAGAACGGTAAAATATTTGTCGCCGGAACGAACAATCTGAAAACCATGAACGGCAAGCGCTTCGAGCTGCAGATGGGGACAAGCTACAACAAGCCGCTTCAGCAGGATTGGAAGGAGTTTGGAGAGGATGCGTTTGTTTTTGAGATCCTGGAGAAGATTGAGCCGAAGGAAGACCCGTTCTTCGATTTGAAGGGAGCGGTCAGCAAGCGGGAAGCCTATTGGATCGAACGGCTGGAACCTTTTGGGGAAAAAGGGTATAACGGAGACGGAAAATAAGGCTTTTGTGTGGCGAACCCAGGCGTAGGACGTGAAATCATCCCCCTTCCATTTGCAATGCGCCGCAAGGGTAAGATATGATGAAATGGGCGGCTTAAATCGCTTCCATTCCTATTTCTTACTACACGAAAGCGAGACGTGAACACGATCATGAGATCCATTGCATGGGTAACCGACAGCACGAGCACGATCGACCCTGAATTCGCCAAGAAGCATCATATTTACATTGTGCCTTTGAGGTTGATTCTGGGCCAAGAGGCCTACAGGGAAGGAATCGACTTATCGGCAGAAGCCTTTTATGAACGGATGAAAGACGAGCCGAAAGTCAGCAGTTCCCAGCCTCCCATCGGAGAATTCATTGAGCTTTACGAAACCCTGAAAGTGAAGTATGACGATATTATTGCGATTCACTGTTCTTCGGAGCTCAGCGGAACTTTGAATTCTTCCCTGCAGGCGGCCGAGATTGCCGAGGTACCCGTGGTTGGCATCGACTCTCAAGCGGGAGCGTTTCCGGTGCGCGAAATGATTATGTCCGGCATTCACTGGCACAGCCAGGGGGATACCGTACAGGTGATAAAGGATAAAATTCAGACCATGGTGCACAACATGTCGTTCTATCTCATACCGGCAAGCCTGCATCGACTTCATATCAGCGGCCGGGTGTCCGGCACGCAGCTGCTGCTGAGCAATTTGCTCCGCATACATCTGCTGCTCCGTTTTGACGAAGGCAAAGTCATTGTGGAGGAGAAGATCCGGACGTTTAAGAAAGCCAAGCAGAAAATGATCGATATCATGAAAACAGACATACAGAAAATTAAGAAGGTGTGCATCATGCACGCGAACAACGTGGAAGAGGCCGAGGAGATCCAGAAGGAAATCAGCGGGGCCCATCCGTCGCTTAAGACCGAAATCATGACCTTTATCCCTGTTGCAGGCATCCATGCAGGCGAAGGCACCATTGCCATGTCATGGATTAAACACCATCCTGCCTATTCTTAGTTATACTTCCGCCCCAGCCTGCAGATACTATTTGCAGGCTTTTGCTTTGCTTATCGATTCTATTCTGCCCTCCATGGTTTTATTATGTAATAGTAGGGATGAACCCAAGGAAAGGAATGAGGCAGACATGAAGGTTATTATCACGCAAGCCGAGGCGATGCAAAAGAATATATGGGACGATATCATGCTGATGTTCGGAAGAACGGACGAGGATGAAGTATGGGAGACGGAGCAGTTTATATTGACGGAGGAGCAGGCCCGTCAGCTCGGACTGCTTAAATAGAAGAGGAAGGGCCGCCATCGCTGCGGCTCTTTTCTTCTTGTTTTGCAACGGGGGGCTTTCGTTGTGGTTCGTTTTGGCCCTTAACGAAATCATGTTATGATGGAAGGACTCTGCGGGACAGAGGGCGAATACAGTAGTGTGAACATGAAGGAAGGTGACAATGTTGAAGCGAAGGACACCATGGATGAGCTTAACGATGCTGGTTGTCATCTTGCTGCTGGTTCTGGCAGGTTGCCAGGGCCGTTCGGAGACGGGGAATGCGGGCAATGATGGCCAAGGAACTTCGCCATCGGAGGTAGGACAGGACCAGAACCCGCCTTCTCAAGAGAATGACAACGAAACCGAGCCTCCATCAGGCAGTGCCGACAATGAAAGTGAGGACGGCAGCCTGCCTCCGAACGAAATCGAAGATGAGATCGCTGAGCTTATGAACGACATGACTGTCGAGGAGAAGATCGGCCAGCTAGTACTGGTCGGACTCGAAGGAACGGCCATCGATGAAACTTCGCGTAAATTGGTGAAGGATCACCATGTTGGCGGGTTTATCCTCTTCAAAGACAATATAGAGAGCCTAGAGCAGTCGGTAAAGCTGCTTAATGATCTGAAGGAAGCCAATGCTGCCAATCCGGTGCCCCTGTGGCTGAGTATAGACGAGGAGGGCGGACGGGTTACGCGTTTTCCCGAGGAATATGTAAAGCTGCCGTCAAGCGGCAAAGTCGGAAGCAAGGGGGATCTAGCGCTCACGAAGCGCGTTGGCGGCCTTATCGCGCAGAAGGTTGCGGGACTCGGGCTCAATATGGTATTCGCCCCGGTGCTGGACATTCATAGCAACCCGAACAATCCGGTCATCGGCGATCGATCCTTTGGCACTACGGCGGAGACCGTTACCAAGCATGGGATTGCCTCCATGAAGGGGATACAGGAGAAGGGAGTCGTTCCCGTCGTGAAGCATTTTCCAGGGCATGGCGACACTTCGGTCGATTCCCACCTCGGTCTGCCCGTGGTGGAACATGACTTGAAACGTCTGCATGAAATGGAGCTGGTTCCGTTTCAACAAGCGATTAATGAAGGCGCCGATGTGGTCATGGTTGCGCATCTGCTCATGAAGAGCATTGATCCGGATACCCCATCCTCGTACTCGAAGCCCGTGATCAACGATTTGTTACGGGAAGAGATGGGATTTAAGGGAGTTGTCATAACGGACGACATGACAATGGGTGCTATATCCGGCAGCACGGACGTAGGTGAGGCTTCCGTGAAGTCCGTTGTCGCAGGAAGCAACATGGTACTGATCGGACATGAATATGCCCTGGAGGAAGCCGTCATCCAGGCATTGACCAAGGCTGTCCGGAGCGGCGTGATCCCGGAGGAGATGCTGAACGACCGGGTAAGGGCGACGCTTGAGCTAAAGCACAAATATGAGCTAAGCGATGATCCCGTGAAGGCTCCCGATATAAAGCCGTTAAATCAGCATACGAAAGCAGTACTAGATCAAATGAAGTAAACGTAACATATATAATAGGAATATATAAAAACCCGATCTCAGAGTTGAGATCGGGTACAACGGACTAGAATATATTAGAAGTTGATATAGTCTATAAAATATGCTAGAATGAAGGATAAATAACTATTGGTTTAATGTCATAATGATCTAATGCTAGATTAGCATGAAAATATGGGATTGTCAACAGGGGGGCATAGAATGGAGAACCGTCAGAGTGCGGATTTTGCATTGGAACGCGAGGTTACGGATACAGAGAAATCGGCTAATTCTCCAACAGAGGATTTTTCGGTTCACGACGATCTCTCGCTTCCGCCAGGCATCAAGATTAGCGATCCAGTTCGCATGTACCTGAAAGAAATCGGTCGTGTTCCCCTCCTCTCAGCCGATGAAGAAGTGGAACTGTCCAAACGTATAGAGGAGGGAGATGAGGAAGCGAAACGCCGTTTGGCCGAAGCGAATCTTCGTCTCGTTGTTAGTATAGCAAGACGCTATGCCGGTCGGGGAATGCAGTTCCTTGATCTGATCCAGGAAGGCAACATGGGCTTGATCAAAGCGGTGGAGAAATTCGACTACTCCAAGGGCTTTAAGTTTAGCACCTATGCCACTTGGTGGATTCGTCAGGCGATTACCCGCTCGATCGCCGACCAGGCCAGAACCATCCGGATTCCGGTGCATATGGTGGAAACGATCAATAAACTTGTTCGTGTCTCCAGACAGCTCCTTCAGGAGCTGGGCCGCGAACCGACGCCGGAAGAAATCGGCAAGGAGATGGACATCTCACCGGAGAAAGTGCGCGAGATCCAGAAGGTATCTCAGGAACCCGTGTCCCTGGAAACGCCTGTCGGAGAGGAAAGCGACTCCAACCTGGGCGATTTCATCGAGGATCAGGATGCGTTGGCACCGGCAGATGCGGCGGCTTTCGAGCTGCTGAAGGAACAGCTGGAGGAAGTGCTCGATACGCTTACCGAGCGTGAAGAGAACGTGCTTCGGCTTCGCTTTGGACTCGAGGACGGACGGACCCGCACGCTGGAAGAAGTGGGGCAGGTGTTCGGCGTAACGCGCGAACGCATCCGCCAGATCGAAGCGAAGGCGCTCCGTAAATTGCGTCATCCGAGCCGCAGCAAGCGTCTCAAGGATTTCCTCGAATAAATTTTGGTAACGGATCATCTGATGATGAACGAATCCCTGGTTACGGTCTACGAGCCGTAATCCAGGGATTTTTTGCTATATGGCCAGGATTTCGCCCCAGATTGACACCATCCGAGTAGTTGCATCATAATGATGTAACATCCCCACATTTAGTAAGGGTTGTTGTGCCTAATGTGAAGAATAGGGAGTGACATGTCTACGATGACTTTACATACATCTGCTATTGACCGATTGTGCAAGCGCAATGTGGAGCTGTCTGCCTTTTCGACGTACGGGATCGGCGGTTCAGCCAATTATCTGGCCATGCCTGAAACGGCAGCCGACCTGGCGGAACTTTTGCAGGATTGCAAAAAACGCGGGTTGCCATGGTACATTTTCGGCATGGGCTCCAATATCCTGTTCCCGGACGAACCGAAACGCGATCTGGTCTTTATCTCGCTCAAAAACCTGGTGGAGCTGCAGGTTGCGGGAGACAAATGGTACGTTTCATCCGGAACGCCGATGTCCCTGCTTTCCTTGATGGGGTTAATGGGCGGAACCGATTTGCTCGACTTTACTTTTTTGCTGCCGGGCTGCGTAGGCGCCGGCATCTATATGAACGCCAAATATAATGCGCGCCAAATCTGCGATATCCTGGATACGGTATATTATATCGATACGATGGATCCGGGCCTGAAGGTGCAGTCCATTGCGGCGGGGGATTGTTTATTTGCATACAAGCAATCCATCTTCCAGCAGCATCCATGGATCATCGTAGGCGCCGATCTCAACATACCGGTCAGCTCGGAGGAGCAGATCCATTCGACTTCGGCGCTGCTCGCGGAGTGGAAGAGCCGCGGCAGCCATCCGTCCTCGCTGCCGTCCTTTTTCTCGTTCTTTCTGGGCGAGGTCCATGCTTTGGCCGGAAGGGGAATCGAGACGCCGCAGTCGATGCTCGACATCATCAAGTACCGGACGAGTAAGCGTCATTTCGACTATCCGTCCTGCGGTTCCGTATTCAAGAACAATTATGATTACGGGGTAGCCGTAGGCTCGCTCGTGGACCAGCTGAATATGAAGGGGACCGAATACGGAGGCGCCATCATTTCTCCGCACCACGGCAACATGATTCTGAATCAGAAGCATGCAAAGGCAACGGACATTCTGTACTTGATGAATCTGATTTCGGAGTCGATCAACAACCATTTCGGGTTCGTTCCGGAACCGGAGATTGTATTGGTATAAACGCTCTCTGAAAATAATCTCTGTAAAGGAATTGGAATAAGTAGAATTTAACGCTATAATCAGATAGGTGATCATCTGTTTATTGGTATAAACGATGAAATTCATGTTGCGAGAGGGGCATTAAATATGGCTAAAACTTTAATTTTTGGACACAAAAATCCGGATACGGACACCATCTGCTCTGCTATTGCATATGCTGACTTGAAGAACCAGCTTGGTCTGTCGGCCGAGCCCGTGCGTCTTGGTGACGTAAACGGCGAAACGCAGTACGCGCTCGATTTCTTCAAAGTAGAGGCGCCTCGCCTCGTTGAGACGGTTGCAAACGAAGCGCAGGACGTCATTCTCGTGGACCATAACGAGCGTCAGCAAAGCGCCAGCGACATTGATCAGGTTCGCGTAATCGAGGTTATCGATCATCACCGCATCGCTAATTTTGAGACAAGCCATCCGCTGTACTACCGTGCGGAGCCTGTCGGCTGCACTGCTACCATCCTGAACAAGATTTATAAGGAGAAGGGCGTAGCCGTTCGCAAAGAAATTGCCGGCTTGATGCTGTCCGCGATCATCTCGGACTCCCTCTTGTTTAAATCTCCAACCTGCACGGACGAGGATGTGGCTGCTGCTCGCGAGCTGGCTGAAATCGCCGGCGTGGATGCCGACAGCTATGGTTTGGACATGCTCAAGGCAGGTGCTGATCTGAGCGACAAAACCATCGCTCAATTGATCTCCCTCGATGCCAAGGAATTCCAAATGGGCGGTGCCAAAGTCGAAATCGCCCAGGTCAACGCGGTGGATACGAATGATGTATTGTCCCGCCAAGCAGAACTCGAGGATGCGATTCAATCGATTATTACGGACAAAAACCTGGACTTGTTTGTCTTCGTGGTGACGGACATCCTGAACAACGATTCCATCGCGCTGGCGCTCGGTAAAGAGTCCAAAGCCGTGGAGAGAGCGTACAATGTATCTCTGTCGGAGAACAAGGCGCTTCTTAAAGGCGTGGTTTCCCGTAAATCGCAGATCGTTCCGGTTCTGACCGAAGCATTCAATCAATAATAGCTGGTTATTGGAACAAGCCTGACCATCGACTGAGGAATCAGCGGGGCGGGCTTGTTTTTGTTTTGCTGTTTTCTCGGATTTCTGCATCATGCAGGACCGCTCCAACCTATATGAAGCGCTTTCGAAAATTGAAATATTGTAATGAATTTACATCGAAATGACATCCTTTTTACGGCGGCGATTCGTATAATGAAGGAAAGAAATAGGAACGGCAAGTACATACGTGTTTCAAATCCCAAGAATTGGGTTAATGACGATTAATGTTTGTTGAGTCGGATTCCGAGGCAGAAAGTGGTATAAATCTGATCTATCAATAGAAGTATGAAGAGGGAGCGATGAGAAGATGAAGAGGTCGGCTTGGAAATTGGGAGCAATGATGCTGCTTGTCCTGATCATGATGACAACCGTCGGTGTAGCCTCAGGCAACAATTATGAGCCGGTTCCGAAAGCTTCGAATCAGGAAGCTGCCTACATAAACGGACTGGAGATCAAAGACGGCAAGGTCTTTCTTCTAGTAGATCCAATCGAGTGGTATGAGGGAGAGGAAGCGAATCAGGTGTTCCGCGAACGGGAGCAGGACCCTGAGATGACCGAGGCTCCCGACGGCTATTATATCGTGAACGATACGGAAGAGCATATCGAACTTCCCGTAGCGGACGATGCAGAAGTGCTGCTCCAGCTGTACGACCATACCGGACGATATGAGGATGCCCAGATTTCCTGGAATCAGCCGGTGAGCCTGAGCAAATTCGCGGACATCTACAAAAAGGATGATATTGTGGACATGAAATGGTTTCCGTTTCATATTACCGTTGAAGACGGCGTCGTCGTGAAGATCATCCAACAGTATGTACCTTAATTTATCATGAAAAATAGAGAAGCGAACTGATGAAGAGCCGCTCAATTTCGGTTAATCCTACCGATGGGCGGCTCTTATGTTTGTTTCTTAAGCCTAACGGCAAGCGTTAACCGGCATCTTTGCTGTAGTGCTGGTGTTTCATCGGTTTGATTTTGCCGTTGACCACGTCGCTGACGAAGGGTGCTATCTTGGATTTCCGTTCCTCGTATTCTTCCTTCGTCACCCTGCCCTCGGACAGCTTCCGATCCAGGCGCTTCGTGAGTGCCTGGACTTGCTGATCAATGACGGACTGGACGGGTATACCTTGCTCCTTCGCGATCTGTGCCAGCGATTTTCCGGATTGAAGCGATGCTTTAAGTTGGTCCGGCGTTGTCTTCAGCAGCTTGGCCAGCTCGTCGCTATCCGAGATCAGCCGGCCGTGCCGCTGATGCATCCGCTGCTTGTGCCATCCGCCCTTGGCGTCAAGCAGCTTATCCGCCGCTGCGGAGTAATCGATGGATTTGCCCAGCTGTTTTGGATGCGAAGCGATTTTCTCCTTCAGCAGCTCCATGATCTTGGCTTTCATGGCATCCCGCGATACGCCTTGCTCTTTGGCTATTTCCGCGAGGGTCGAGGTTTTGAGTTTATCCCGGAGAACTTGAGGCTCCAGCTTCAGAAACTCGGAGATGGCCTTGAACATATGACCGGGTTTATGTTGCCCGCGTTCGTCTTTGGAAGAAGGAACAGCCGGTGATTCCGATTGCTGTCCGATCGGTTCCGCCGAAACCGAGACGGGAAGATAAGCGAGGCCCATGACTACAGCGATGGCAATAAGCACCAGCCGCTTCACTGACTTCAAGTGGTTTGTCATTGTTGTTACCGCCTTTCATGTTGTTGGTCTTACAGTCCATCATTCTTTCCCGTTAAACTGAAATCATCCTTAAAATAACCTTAAAACAGGATGAAAATACATAAATTTCATGCGGTTGGTGAAAAGTGGCCATTCTATGAAACTATCGACTCTTCTATGCTAATATGCTATCATGGAGTCTTGATAACGTATTAAAGTGAAAAAGTAGTTATGCATAGGACGAGGATTGATGCAGATCCCAGGATATGACTGCGTTTAACGTCTACGAGGGGGATTTTTTGGTGAAAAAGATAGCATCCGTGTTAGCAGGCTTCATGCTGTTATTAACTGTAGTTGGCTGTTCGAGCTCGGCAAGCGGGGGGAATGAGCTGGTGGTCGGAATTGACGACAAGTTCGCGCCCATGGGATTCCGCGACGAGAGCAATGAAATTGTCGGCTTTGATATTGATTATGCCCGCGCAGCCGCCGAGAAAATGGGCAAGGAAGTCAAGTTCCAGCCAATTGACTGGAAATCGAAGGAATCCGAGCTTAGCAGCGGCCGCATTGACTTGATCTGGAACGGATATACCATCACCGATGAGCGCAAGGAGAAAGTGCTGTTCACCAAGCCTTATCTGGAGAACAGTCAGGTTGTTGCTGTGCTGGCTGATTCCGATATTGCTTCGATCAGTGATTTGGCGGGTAAACAGGTCGGTTTGCAGTCGCTATCCTCGGCTGCCGATGCGTTAAGTGCCAACGAGATTCACACGCAGGTGAAGAAAATCAACGAATTTCCTGATAACATGCTGGCTCTGAGTGATTTGAAGAACGGCCGCGTTGAGGCTGTGATCATAGATGAAGTCGTCATGAAATACTTCATGTCCAAGGAAGAAGGAACGTACAAGATTTTGGAGGAGTCCCTGGCGCCGGAGCAGTACGGGATCGGAGTTAAGAAAGGCAATGAGGAACTGCTGGAAAGCCTCCAGAAAGCCTTGGACGAAATGAATGCCGACGGCACGGCTGCCAAGATTTCCGAGAAGTGGTTCGGGGAAGACAAAGTATTGAAGTAAGCATTCCCAAGAGGTTGGTCATCCAACCTCCCATAGGTATTCCAAGAAACCGGACTTTGACCAAAGGCTCCGGTTTTCTGTTCCAATCGGTCGGTACAATGAAATCATCGGAGAACTTCAGCATTCCGGAAGTTTTTCCATTAGGAGTTAAGCAGATATGAGTATGGATTACATCGTTCAAATCGGCAAACCGATGCTGGAGGGCGCGCAGACCACGATCCTGTTGTTCTTGATTTCCATTCTGGCCTCCATTCCGCTCGGGTTTGTGTTCACGTTAATGGTTCGAAGCGCAATCAAGCCGCTGGCTTGGTTGGCCAATGCCTATATATATGTTTTTCGAGGTACCCCGCTGCTGCTGCAGCTGCTGTTCTTCTGCTTTGGGCTGCCGGTGCTGCCGGTGATCGGAGAATATCTCGTTTTGGATCGTTTTGTAGCCGCATGCTTGGCATTCGTGCTGAACTATGCCGCTTATTTTGCGGAGATCTTCCGCGGAGGACTCTTGGCGATTGACAAGGGTCAATATGAAGCGTCTAAGGTGCTGGGCCTGAACCGCTGGCAGACGACCACGAAAGTAATTCTGCCCCAGATGTTCCGCGTAGCCCTGCCGGCGGTCTCCAACGAATCCATTACGCTGGTGAAGGATACGGCGCTGCTGTATGCCGTGGCGGTACCGGAGCTGCTCCACTTCGCGTATACGGCGGTCAATCGGGATGTCACGATTATGCCGTTTGTTATTGCGGGCGTGATATACCTGCTGATGACGCTTGTGTTAACGCTGCTGTTTAAATTTCTGGAACGCCGATTCAAATATGAATAGAAGGACTGTCGCGCAATGGCAACTATCGAAGTAACCCATATGAAAAAATCCTTCGGCTCGCTGGACGTGCTGAAGGACGTCAGCTTTGAGATTCAGAAGAATGAAGTGATTGCCGTCATCGGGCCTTCCGGTTCGGGAAAGAGCACCATGCTCCGCAGCCTGGTGCATTTGGAGGAAATCAATGGCGGATCGATCAAGGTGCAGGATCAGTATTTGGTGAAGGACGGCGTGTATTCCAGTCCGCCGCAGATCAAAGCGATCACGTCCCGGATGGGCATGGTGTTTCAGCACTTCAACCTGTTTCCGCATCTGACGGTACAGGAGAATCTGGGCCTCGCGCCCAAACATGTCAAGAAACAAAGCAAAGAAGAAGTTAGAACGAACGGCACCGCACTTTTGCAAAAGGTCGGTTTGTCCGATAAAGCGGATGTATACCCCGGAAATCTGTCGGGCGGTCAGAAGCAGCGCGTGGCCATTGCTCGGGCGCTCATGATGAATCCGGACATCATGCTGTTTGATGAACCGACATCGGCGCTGGATCCCGAGCTGACCGGCGAGGTGCTGGCCGTCATCAAGCAGCTGGCCGAGGAGCACATGACAATGGTGATTGTGACGCATGAGATGAGTTTTGCCAAGGAAGTGGCAGACCGGATCATCTTCATGGATCACGGACAAGTAGTCGAAGCCGGAACGCCGGATCAAATATTTAACCAGCCGAAGATGGAGCGGACCCGCGAGTTTTTAAATCGGGCCGCGCGTTAAAAAGGACTGGCTCAAAGCTGGATCGAAAGATCGGCTGTGGGCTGGTCTTTTTTTTGGCAAAAAATAAGGCCATATAGTGAAAGCGTTTAAATTATTGGTTGACGGAATCGGAATTGATCGATATCATTGTTTTAAAGATTTTTAAACTGTTTCATATAAATATCTATAAAATAATAGCGAGGAGCGGAAAAAGTCATGAGTCAGGTTATTACCATTCATTCGGACGTATCCAAAGGCAAAATCAATCGCAATATTTATGGACATTTCTCCGAGCATCTGGGCCGCTGCATTTATGAAGGAATCTGGGTGGGCGAGGATTCGCCGATACCTAATACGGAAGGGATCCGCAATGACGTGCTGGATGCGTTGAGACAGCTGAATATACCTGTTCTGCGCTGGCCCGGCGGTTGTTTTGCCGACGAATACCATTGGAAAGATGGCGTCGGGCCGCGGGAGAATCGGAAACAGATGGTAAATACGCACTGGGGCGGCGTTGTGGAGAACAACCATTTCGGCACGCACGAATTCCTGCGTCTCTGCGAGCTTTTGGGCTGCGAACCCTACATATCGGGCAATGTCGGCAGCGGCACGGTTCAGGAGATGTCGGAATGGGTTGAATACATGACCTTTGACGGCGTGTCGCCGATGGCCGCATGGCGTCAGGAGAATGGCCGCGAGAAGCCGTGGAACGTGAAATATTTTGGAGTCGGGAACGAGAACTGGGGCTGCGGGGGCAATATGCGGCCGGAATATTATGCGGACTTGTACAGACGCTATCAGACTTACGTCCGCAACTATGGCGAGAACAAGATCTACAAAATTGCCTGCGGCCCGAATGTGGACGATTACCGCTGGATGGAGACCGTCATGAGGGAAGCACATCCGTACATGGATGCCATAAGCCTTCATTATTACACGATTCCGGGCGAATTCTGGACAGGCAAAGGACCTGCCACCGGATTCAGCGAACAGGAATGGTTCACCACCATGAAGAAAGCACTCCATATGGATGAATTGATCACGAGACATTCGGCGATTATGGACCAGTATGATCCTAATAAGCGCATCGGGCTCATCGTGGATGAGTGGGGCACCTGGTTTGATGTCGAGCCCGGCACGAACCCTGGCTTCCTGTACCAACAGAATACGATCCGTGATGCCCTGGTTGCGGGTTTGACGCTGAATATATTCCACGAGCATAACGATCGGGTGGTGATGGCAAACATCGCGCAGATCGTCAACGTCCTGCAGTCCGTCATCTTGACCGAAGGCGAGAAGATGATCCTTACCCCGACCTATCATGTGTTTGATATGTACAAAGTGCATCAGGATGCCGAACGTTTGGCTACCCATCACAGCGGGGCCGATTATGAGATGAATGGCGAGAAGATCCCGCAAGTATCCGTAACGGCCTCGAGGGATGAAGCCGGCAAAATCCATGTAAGCTTGTGTAATGTTAGTCACGCGGAGCAGAGCGACGTGAAGATCCAGCTTCGGGGATTAAGCGGTGCGGTGAAGCAAATCGTAGGCCGGCAGCTTGCCGCCGATTCGCTGGACGCTCATAATACCTTTGAATCGCCGGAGGTTCTCAAGCCGGCTGCATTCACTGCATTTGAACAGGAAGGTGACGTACTGCGTGCGAAGCTGGCACCGATGTCCGTTACCGTTCTCGAGATCACGGCGGAATAAACGAAGGTCATGGCGGATAATCGGTGTAAAGGTTGTCATGACGATTACCGGGTCAGCGATGAGCAGATAACGCGCGTGCTGTCCTCCCCGATGTTCTCATCGGACCGGTGCGTGCCGGATGACGAATATGATGCCCGTCTTCGTGCGTGCTTCGCATGCCCTAAACTGCAAAGGGGCACCACGTGTACGCTGTGCGGATGCATCGTACAGATTGCCGCGAAGCTGAAAGACAAGCGCTGCCCGTGCCCGGGGCAAGACCGTTGGTCGATCACCGTTAGTGTTTCATAGAAAATAACGCATAGTCAAAGGCCTGTTCTCATAGATGGATCATGGGAGCAGGCTTTTTTAGAACGGGAAGGGTTCATTAGCTTTACAGAAACTTACAACCTATGTTATGACTAATAGAAAAAGATCGGCACGTTAGGATAGGGTGTGACATGAAAGAAGGAGGCTTTTTATATTACTGGACCGCGCACTCGAGCATTTCGCTGGCAGGCGTTGTCTATATCATGGTGCTGACTACCTTTATGTATCAGGAATCCGGTTCGGCTTTTATTGCTGCATTGTTCCCGCTGTTTAACGCAGTGGCGCGGTTTGCCGCCGGCTTTACGGCTCCGCTCGTCATGGAGAAATTCGGCTTCTCCAAGCTGCTGTTGAGGCTTCAAGTTCTGAAAGCCCTGCTGTTGACCACGCTGGTAGTCTTGTTCCCGTACATATCATCCCAGGTCGTGATATTGTGTATCTTCATATTATTCATAGCGTTTACCGAAGGTTGGGGGAACCCGCTGATCCAGTCCATGGTACCAAGAATGGTTGCTCCTGACCGGTTGGTAAAGGCCAACAGCTCGTTATCCGTGACCAGCCAATCCTTGCAGATTGCCGGGTATACGTTTACGGGGTTTCTGGTCATACGCTACGGACATATGCCGACATTAATCATGAGCTGTACGCTCATCTGGCTATCCGTATTGTGTTTTTGGATTGCGGCTCGATTCATGCAGTCGAAAGCTCCTGCTGCAGCCGGACGAGGGAAACCAAGCTGGGAAGTAATCCGTGAAGGCTGGTTCTATCTGTGGAGAATTCCTACGCTAAGAATCGTCACGATCATGGATATGGTTGAGGGGATAGCCGGAACCATCTGGGTGGGAGCGATCACGCTGGTATACGTAAAGGAAGTGCTGCATCAAGGCGAGGCCTGGTGGGGATTTATTAATGCCAGTTATTACGTCGGCGCCATTCTTGGCGGTTTGCTGATGCTGCTGCTGTCTTCCTTCATCCAGAAAAATCTGATACCCTGCATGGCTGCGGGTTCCGCGGTATTCAGTCTGCTTACTTTGTGGTACGGCCTGAACAGTATCCCGGTTGTGGCTTTAATCTTATGTATTGCGATGGGGCCGGCCTATCAGCTGAGGGATGTGGCGCAGCAAACCGCTCTCCAATCCAGTGTGGATCAGGACATGCTGCCGAAAATATATGCTTCTCGGGATATCTTATTATCATCGGTAACAAGTGTATCGATTGCCGTTATTGGTCTTATCGCGGATACGCTCGGCATTCGCATGGTTTACATTGCAGGGGCAATCTGTATTGCCATATCCGCAGGGCTGTCGTTCACAATCCTGAGGCTGCAGCGGAAGCCGGCTTCAGCGGCGGAAGCGGGAGGCAGCTTCTATTCATGAAATCACTAAAAAAAGAGCTGTACCAGTCTCATTCCTTTCGGAATGGATCTGCGCACAGCTCTTTTTCATGGAATCGACGCTCCGACAACCTTGAGGACGCTCTTGTCCGCGTTAGGCCTTGTTCTTCTTGCTGAACAGCGAATCAACCGAGAGCAGGCTGCTGCCGCTTAGAACAAGATGTACGGCCATGGCCAGCAGCGCGATATCCAGTTCATAGCCACCCAGGAAACCCATGCCCAGCTTCGCCTGAAAAATCGCCACGACAAGCACGACCCCAAGAACCAGAGAAGCGATTCTCGTTCCCAAACCGATAATCAGCGCAATTCCGCCCACGATTTCGATGATGGCTACAACGGTTGCCATAAAGGCAGGAATTCCCAGACTTGCGAAGAATCCTTCGATATTCCCGATGCCGCTCTGGAATTTATCCAAACCGTGAGCCATAAAGATGACCCCCAGAATCACCCGAATTATGAAAGTGCCTGCAGAAGAATAACTACCCATGAAATAGACCACTCCTTGTCATTTTGGTTTAAAATGTTATCAACTAACTTAAATATAGCTGAGAACTATAGGTTGTATCATACTCAATTTAACTATTGAATGTCAAGTAACTAACTAAAAATACTTGGATTATACAATATCCAATCATGATGCCATATGATTAGATGAAGTTCAGCCAATACAGAACAATAGCCATCCTCAAAGGGATGGCTATTGTTCTGGTACTCGATATTGGAGGTTCTTTAATGCTGTTCATGGCTTAGTGCCTGGGCCGGTATTCCGTCGGCGACTGCCCGGTCCAGCGGCGGAATTGCCTGGAAAAATGGCTGGCTGAGCGAAAACCGAGTTTGTCGGCGATTGCGTTCATCGGCAGATGGGTCGTGACCAGCAGCTCTTTGGCCAGGCTGAGCTTCTGGCGGCTGATATATTGTCTTGGCGAGATCCCGTACACTTGGCGGAATAACTTGGAGCATTGGCTTCGGCTTAAATTAAGCTCTTGGGACACAGCCATGACCGATATCTCTTCGGTCAATCCCGACGACAGCTTCGCTTCGATGGCATGAGCCGCATCCGCTGCAAGCAGGGAGGATGGTTTAGGGGTGCCTGCTGCCGCAAATAAAGCGCGGGGCGGCTTCAGCGCATCCTGCCTCTTCAAGAGAGAGAGCACATCATGGATGATGAGCAGGGTGTAGGACTGGAGCAGAAGCCTGTCCTCAAAAGTGAGATTGTAATCGCTGGGCTGGTTCTCCGGACGGACCGAATGGGCTGCCGGCTGGCTGCGCCGGACGATTCCCTCCAGCTCTTGAACGTAGGCAGCCAGTTTGCTGCGCTCGCTTTCGTGCTGGCGAATATGTCGGTAAGGGGCAGCGGATAATGAGCTTCGAATTTCTGCATCATCCAGATCGAAATGAACATTGAAGTACCCATACTGCTTGTTGGATGCATTCGAGGTTTGATGGGGCACCCCGGATTTGATCAGAAGCCATTCCCCTTCGCGGAGCTGAATGGAATCCCGATGAATTTCCTGCAGGACTTCGCCTTCCAGACAGTATAGCAGCTCGAACAGGTGATGGTGATGCCTCGGATAACTCCAGCCTGGCGGCTGGGAATCAAAATGGCATCCGGTTACCTGCAGCGTTTGAATCATATTGGGAAAGCGAAAAGCGATATCCATGACAGCTGGCTCCTTTTGGGCATACAAAACGCCGATAATGATGCCTTATATTGTATCATAACGATGATTCGGCACAAAAGGTATAAAGAATGCCCCATTTGGAGATTGAGCAGCATGGGATTTTGATAGATGATGGCAATAGAAAGCAAATGAAACGTGTTAGGAGGAAACAAGCTATGAAAGCTCAATTGAAAGCGGTTAACCAACAATTCCTGCTGGGGGATGAGCCGATTCAGATTTTGTCTGGTGCCATCCATTATTTTCGAGTGGTTCCGGAATATTGGGAAGATCGGCTGATGAAGCTGAGAAGCTGCGGATTGAACACGGTGGAAACCTATATTCCGTGGAATTTGCATGAACCGAAGGAAGGACAATTTGTGTTTGATGGCATTGCCGACCTGGAAAGATTCGTCCGTATCGCCGGCGATCTCGGGCTGCATGTCATTCTTCGGCCGAGCCCTTACATATGCGCAGAATGGGAATTTGGAGGACTTCCATCCTGGCTGCTGCAAAATCCGGATATTCAGCTTCGATGCATGGACCCGGTTTATCTGGAGAAGGTCGACCAATATTATGATGAGCTGATTCCGCGATTGGTTCCGTTACTGACCTCCAAGGGTGGTCCCGTGATTGCGATGCAAATCGAGAACGAGTACGGGAGTTACGGAAATGATACGGCATATCTGGAGTATCTAAAGGATGGCTTGATCAAGCGGGGCGTGGACGTGCTGCTGTTCACTTCGGATGGTCCCACGGACGGAATGCTGCAGGGCGGAGCCGTTCCCGGCGTGCTTGCCACGGTCAATTTCGGATCAAGAACGAAGGAGGCTTTTGATAAACTGCGGGAGTACCGTCCGGAAGATCCTCTGATGTGCATGGAATACTGGAACGGTTGGTTTGATCATTGGCTGAAGCCACACCATACCCGGGATGCGGAGGATGCTGCTGCCGTGTTCAAGGAAATGCTGGACTTGAATGCATCCGTGAACTTCTATATGTTTCATGGCGGAACGAATTTCGGATTCTATAACGGGGCGAATTTTCACGAAAAGTATGAGCCGACGCTAACCAGCTACGATTATGATGCGCCTCTCTCGGAGTGCGGGGACGTGACGGCCAAATTCGAAGCCATTCGAAGCGCGATCGCACAGCATCAGGGAAAAGAGCTCTCCGAT
This sequence comes from Paenibacillus sp. Y412MC10, assembly GCF_000024685.1. NCBI lineage: Bacteria > Bacillati > Bacillota > Bacilli > Caryophanales > Paenibacillaceae > Paenibacillus > Paenibacillus sp. Y412MC10. Next base: position 4,544,607 of record NC_013406.1, on the reverse strand, counting down.
TTGCCAAGTCTTCCGCAGCCTGTCAAGAAAATAAGCTATGGCTCTGTGAGCATGACGCACTATGCCGACCTGCTGGAGCATCTGCCTGCGCTTTCCGAGGAGCAGAAACGCACGGCACCCGTACCGATGGAACGGCTGGGCCAAAGCTATGGCTTCACGGTTTACGCAACGCATATATCCGGGCCGCGCCAAGGGGAGTCCCTGCATCTGCAAGAGGTGCATGACCGGGCACAGGTATTCCTGGATGGAAAGTATCAAGGGACGGTCGAACGTTGGGATCCCAAAGCCCTGCCAATCGATGTTCCGGCAGCCGGCGCCAAGCTGGAGATCGTTGTCGAGAATATGGGACGCATCAATTACGGTCCAAAGCTGAAGGATTATAAAGGAATCACGGAGGGAGTCCGAATGAACAACCAGTTCCTGTATGACTGGAGCATCTATCCCTTACCGCTTGATCATCCGAATGCGGCACCGTTTCAACCGCTGGAGGGGCCTTTTGAACAGCAGGACCGACCTACCTTCTATCGCGGCGAATTCTATGTGGATGACATTGGCGATACGTTTATCCGCTTAGACGGATGGGGAAAAGGGGTCGTCTGGGTCAATGGATTCAATCTGGGACGCTACTGGGAGCAAGGGCCGCAAGCAGCGCTGTATCTGCCTGGACCGCTGCTGAAGCAGGGACGGAATGAAATCTTGGTATTTGAGCTGCATCATACCGAAACGGCAAGCATCAAGCTTGTCGACACACCCGACTTGGGTTAATTCGGCCGGAACAGACCGACGATGGATAAACAAAAAGGGAGCCTTCTTGTAAACTGAGAGGGCTCCCTTTCATGTTGGAATGAGTATCAGATTAATTGCTTGCGGACTTTTAAATATCGGTACAAGACGATACCGAATAGCGAGCACAGAACGGCACATAATCCAATGAAGCCATAGCCGGCCTGGAGCCCGCGCAGCAGGCCGAGCTCTGTACCGCTACCGTACATTTGCTTGAATCCGTTCGTGATCGCGCCGATCGCGTAATTGCCGATGACGCTGCCGATCCCCATCATGGTGACGGTGAACGTAATCGCGGTGTCGCTCTCATTCGGATATCTTTTGGCAATGAGAGCCATAACCGTCGGATAGATCGGGGCAATCCCGATGCCTGCCGCCGCAAACAGGAAGGCGTAGGATTCTCCGCCGAAAATCGCGACAAACGTACATACTCCGGTCAGTCCGGACAGAATGATGATGGACAGCGTGAAGCCGATCCGGTCCGTGATCGGGCCAAGCAGCAGGCGTGCCGCCGAGAAGCAGAGGAAGAACGCGGATAGCATGCCGGCTGCCGCTGCAGGTTCCCATTTGTACGATTTTTCAAGAAAGTTGACGAGCCAACCGCCAACCGCCATCTCCGATACGACGCCGAAGGATAGGATCATGACGACCAGCCACAGCGCGGGATCTTTGACCAGCAGCTTCAGCGGAGTCCGTTCCGTTTCGGATAGATCGTCCCCGGGAAACTTACTCATGAGTGCCGGGATCATGGGAAGTATGGATAACATCAGCATGGCCAGGTACATACCCCGCCAATCCAGCGTGTAATTAAACACGGTAACGGTCATGAGACCGGATGCAATCATCGGGGCCACCGTTGAGCTGATACCGTAGAAGAAATGGGACAGGTTCATCATCGTGCCCGTATTGCGCACAAAGATCCGGGCTGACAATATCGCGAGGCCGATCTCCAGCATACCGTTCCCAATGTACATTAAGAAGTAGGATGCGGTAAACAGAGGGTAGCTGTGGGACAGGAAAATCAACACGCCCGAGATGGCCATCGATCCGAAGGCAGCCATGCTGACCCACTTGATTCCGATCTTCCGGGTCAACAGCGCGGTGAAAGAGCATGCGATCAGGTACCCGAGCGCGTTCAGGGAGAGCAAGGTGCCGATCTGCATTTCATCCAATCGAAAATCGAATTGGATCCGCGGAATGGCGGGCCCCTTAATATTCTCCGATATCCCAAATATGATAAAGCCGAGAAAGATCGTTGCCAAATGCAGGGTGTAGTCTTTGCTCAATTTAGGTTTTGTTTTTGGTTGAAGGTCAGTATTCACGGTTAATCCCCAATCGTCATTGTTGAATTTTACATTGCGCTTGTATCGGATATCATCATATCCAGAGCGATCCGCTGCAAGCCGGCTAGATAGTCGTGTTCCCAATCGCGAAGCAGCATTTCGGGAAGATGCCGCTCCGGCACGTAGGCGGAAGCACGCTCTTTAATGGAGAGCAGGGCGGAGGGCGAGAGATTATGCTCGCACCACAGAATGGCATCGGGATTGAGAATCGCGGCGAAGGCGGCACTTAGCCGGCTTAACGCATCGATTTGCTCCTGATCCGGCTCGATGAGACTGCTCATCACAGAACGATTACGTTCCAATATGTCTTGAAAATTGCTGCCCTCGCTCATCGGGACGAAGCCGATCTCGCCCGTGAAGAACGAGCGGCCGCGAACGACGTTTCCATTAATGAGCAGTCCGGCCCCCGGTCCGTTGTGACCGAGGTATACGTATACGAGGGAAGCCTCCTCCGAGCCGCTGAGATTGTGGTAACCGAGCACGGCAGCATTCATGTCATTCTCTATGATGACAGGAATGGAGAACAGATCCTCCAGGTAAGATTGGAGATTGTAATCCTGGAATGTTCCATACGACGGCACATGAAAAATAATACCGTCCCGCACCGCCGCCGGCATGCCAACGGCGATGGAGCGAATCTCTGGATAACGGCGGGTCCAGTTTGCCATTTGGGAAGCCAAGGCTTCCGGTCCATGATGAAGGATGCCGTCTTCAGCCTTCCGCTCGAGCAAGTCGCCGTTCCAATTAAAAACAGTGTATACGCTCTGCTCTTTCTCATAATAAACGGCGAGACCGAGCATGTAATCCGGATTAAAAGCATAGCGGTTCGCACGTCGGCCGCCGCTGGATTCATCCAGTCCGAGCAGGTTGACTTCACCTTCCTGCACCATGAGCTCCACAACTTTGCTCACCGTCGGAAAGCTGATGCCGAGTCTTTCGCTGAGCTCGGCTTTGGTTCCGCTCCCCAGCTCCAGAAGCGACGAACGGAGTGCGCGCCGGACGGCGAATTTCATGGATTGCGGCGTAGGCAAAGCTTCTTTGCGCGTATGAATCACCTCTTCCACTCTTTTTAAACGTATTTAATAAGTCTTGGGGATGATTATTGCACATCCGATAAGACGGTGCAAGAACAATATGTAGGTTTCAAAAAGAATAGGATGAATGATGGGAAAGCGGTTGACAACTGCCATGCTCCATGAGAAAATGTACGCGCGTACATAAATTGCAGGAGGCTTGATGATTATCGCTAGTCGTAAAGAGGTAGCACAGCTGGCCGGCGTTTCGGAAGCAACGGTATCCCGCGTCCTGAACGGGGTCGGGCCGATCAAGGAGGAGACCAAGCAGCGCGTGCTGGAAGCGGCGGATCGGCTTGGATATACCCCAAGCGCGCTAGCCCGAAGTTTTGCGCGGCGCAGGAGCGGTAATCTTGGCGTGGTTATGCCTCACCTGCCGAAAGCTCGCATATTCTCCGCCTATTATTTTTCGGAGATCCTAAGCGGTATCGGCAGTAAGGCGCTGGAGAGCAAGCATGACCTGTTGATGCTGTTCCGTGAACCCGGCGGTTCGATGGATTACTTGAACCTGTTTCGTACCCAGAAGGTGGATGCCTGCATCATTCTCGGCGCCCGGGACGATGAAGGCGAGCGCGCAGCCATCAAACAGCTGAGTGAAGCGGACCGCCCTTATTGCCTTATTAATCAATACTTTGACGGCGAGGCATTTCACGTCATGGATGCGGATCATGTAGAAGGCAGCTATCAAGCCGTTCATCACTTGATCGGGCAGGGATTCCGGCAGATTGCTTTTCTTAATGGCCCGCCCCAGTATTCCAACAGTCGCGACCGGCTGAAGGGGTACACCCGGGCGCTGAACGAAGCGGGAATCAAGCCGGATGAATCCTTGCTGTTCGAGGGCAACTTCAGCCGCAAGAGCGGGTATGCCGCAGCTGAGCTAATCGCCGGGAAGCTGGACCGGATTGAAGCGGTGTTTGCGGCCAATGACCGCATGGCGATCGGATTGCAGCAGGGCCTGCGCGCGTTAGGTATTGCAGAAGATCGAATGCCTGCCTTTGTCGGTTATGACGACTCGGAGGCTGCAGAGCTCTGCACCCCGCCGCTTACCAGCGTAAGAGTTCCTTTCTATGAACTGGGATGTCTTGCCGCGGAGCATGTGCTCCGCCTGCTGGACGACTCCGATTCGCCGGACGGCAGCGGATCGAACGCCGCGCTGCATCGGCAGCTGCCTACTCGCCTAGTGGTCCGCGCATCTTCGCTTCATCGAAATCAATGAACCCTTATTCAAGGAGGAATGAAAGATGAATCAATTACGTGTCGGCATGATCGGATATAAATTCATGGGCAAAGCCCACAGCAACGCATATCGAAGCCTTCCGATGTTTTTTCCGAAGGCGCTGAAGCCTGAAATGGTGGCAATCTGCGGCCGCAATGCGTCGGCCGTGCAGGAAGCGGCAGATCAGCTGGGCTGGCGTGAAAGCGTTACCGATTGGAAACAGCTCGTGAATCGGGAGGATATCGATCTGATCGATATCAATGCTCCAAGCGACGCCCATAAGGAAATTGCCATGGCCGCGGCGAAGGCCGGCAAGCATATTTTCTGTGAGAAGCCGCTTGCGCTGACCTTGGCCGACGCCAGAGAGATGCTGCAGGCTGCGGAAGATGCGGGAGTCACCCATATGGTCGGGTTTAACTACAGATTTTCTCCGGCCGTAAGACTGGCCAAGAAATTGATTGACAGCGGCAGATTGGGCCAGATCTACCACTTTCGTGCCTGGTTTCTGCAGGACTGGATCATGGACCCGCAGTTCCCGCTGGTATGGCGGTTGCAGAAGGAAGTGGCCGGCTCCGGATCGCATGGGGATCTGGGCGCTCACCTGATCGACCTCGCGCATTATCTGGTCGGGGATATGCAGGAAGTAATCGGGATGAGCGAGACCTTCATCAAGGAGCGTCCCATTGCCAGCGAGATGACCGGATTAAGCGCAAAAGGAAGCGAAGGCGGCCCCATGGGCCAAGTTACGGTAGACGACGCTACGTTATTCATGACCCGCTTCGAGAATGGGGCGCTGGGCAGCTTCGAGGCAACGAGGTTTGCCGCGGGACATCGCAGCACCAATTCCTTCGAGATCAACGGCAGCTTGGGCAGCGTGAAATTTGATTTTGAACGGATGAACGAACTGGAGGTTTACTTCACGACCGACGATGAGGACGTTCAGGGCTTCCGCCGGGTACTGGCTACCGATCCCGTACACGATTATATGGAAGCATGGTGGCCGCCGGGGCATACGATCGGCTTCGAACACACCTTTACGCATGAATTTCTTGAGTTGTCGAACGCGATTTCGGAGGGACGGCAGCCGGTGCCTAATTTCGCGGACGGCGTAAAATGCCAAGCCGTCCTGGAAGCCGTGGATAAATCGATCGAAGAACGACGCTGGGTGCAGCTGTCTGAAATGTAATCATAATCATTCGGCCAGGGCTTGGCCGGACACATAAAAAAGGAGTGCTACGCATGAAAAAGGCTTTAATCGTATGGGGTGGCTGGGACGGACACGAACCGGAGCAGGTTGCCGGCATTTTCGCGGAATTGCTTCGGAGCGAGCAGTATGAAGTGGAAGTATCCGACACGCTGGATGCATTTAACGATGCGGAGAAGCTGCAGGCTTTGGATCTGATCGTGCCGGTATGGACGATGGGCGAAATTTCGAAGCAGCAAGTGGAGAACGTATCGCTTGCCGTGCAGAAGGGAACCGGCTTGGCCGGCTGTCATGGCGGGATGTGCGATTCTTTCCGCAATAATGTGGACTGGCAGTTCATGACGGGAGGAAACTGGGTTGCGCATCCGGGAAACGACGGAGTGGAGTACCGGGTCGAGATCAAATCCAGCTCCAGTCCGCTTGTGGAAGGGCTGCAGGATTTCACCGTGGCATCCGAGCAGTATTATCTGCATGTGGATCCGGCCGTCGAAGTGCTGGCCACCACCCGTTTTCCGGTTGCGGCAGGACCGCATCTGCTGAACAAAGCGGTTGACATGCCGGTGGCGTGGACGAAGCGCTGGGGATACGGACGGGTGTATTACAATTCGCTAGGTCATCATGCAGATATCGTCGACATGCCGCAGGTGAAGGAAATGATGCGGCGAGGACTGCTGTGGGCCGCCGAGGGCAAGTCATTGTATGCCGGCTCGGACATGAGTTTCTTTACCGAAGGTCAGGGCTACACAGGCATGGGAGACAGCCAATAAAGGCAGAAGGAGACTGGGATCATGAAGAAGGTAAAGGTAGGCATTATCGGCTGCGGTAAAATCAGCGGCATTTATATGGAAAACTGCCACAAGTTCGACATCCTGGAGCTGACGGCCTGTGCGGATATCGATCGAGCCCGTGCCGAGGAACAGGCCGCCAAATATAATATCCCGAATGTTTATACCACCGAGGAGCTGCTCGCGGACCCGGAAATTGAGCTGGTCATTAATCTGACGATTCCTGCCCTTCATGCGCAAATAATGCTGGATGCATTGGAAGCCGGCAAGCATGTGTACGTCGAGAAGCCGCTGGGCGTAACCCGGGAAGAGGGCAGAGCGGTGTTGGACATGGCAGCAGCCAAAGGGCTGCTGGTAGGATGCGCGCCCGAGACATTCCTTGGAGCCGGTATCCAAACGGCCCTGAAGCTGATTGAGGATGGACGTATCGGCAAGCCGATCGCAGCAACCGCATTCATGATGAGCCGCGGACATGAGCATTGGCATCCGGATCCGGAATTTTATTATGCCGCCGGCGGCGGTCCGATGTTTGACATGGGGCCTTACTATCTGACGGCACTGGTCCAATTGCTGGGACCGATCCGCGGTATTAGCGGAATGACCGGCGCTGCGCTCGCGGAGCGGACCATTACCAGCGAGAAGAAGCAAGGGCAGAAGATTAAGGTAGACATTCCTACGCATGTAGCCGGACTTATCGATTTTCAGAATGGAGCCATCGGCACGCTGATTACGAGTTTCGATGTTTTTGGAGGCAGCACGCTTCCTAATATTGAGATTTACGGCACCAAGGGTACGCTTCTCGTTCCGGATCCCAACACCTTCGGCGGGCCGGTAAAATACCGATTGACCGGTGAAACCGAGTGGACGGAAGAACCGCTGCTTCCGGGATATAACGAGAATACGAGGGGGATCGGCCCTGCGGATATGGCCTACGCCATCCGGAGCGGAAGAGCTCATCGAGCGAGCGGCGAGCTTGCCTATCATGTGCTTGAAGCCATGTGGGGGTTCCATGATGCTTCCGATGACGGCAAACGGTATGAGATGTCCAGCACCTGCGACATCCCGGCACCGCTTCCGCTTGATTTGCCGAAGTACACCCTGGATCAATAATATTGCGTCACATGTTAATAGCGGCTTACCCCAAAGGTCAACTGGACCCGGGGTAAGCCGCTTTACACTGTGTCGGGAACTCTATATCGCACTGGCTAACCTGTCTATTCCGAACTGGAATGGAGCGACAAGAGGTTATTCTTTTACGACAAGACCGAATATTTTGGTTAGCGGAATGGCTTGATGCGGCGATATAATGCATCCTTGAAGATCTTCCAGCGTCGCGCCGATATGGTGGAAGTCCGTTCGGCTTAGATCGATTCCCGCAAGCTTCGTGCCGGAGAACTGCGATTGATCGATCTGGCAGTCCATAAACTCTACCTTGCTTAACTCGGAATGATAAAAATCCGATTTGACGAGCGATGTCGATTGGAAGGATACCTGCTTCATGTTGGCAAACCGGAACGTGGCATAGTCGCCCGTACAATGGTCGAATACGACATTACGGATGGTGGCGGCCGTCAGGTCGAGCCCCAATATTTTGCAATGATTAAATTGTACCCGATACATGATGGCCTCGCTGAGATCAACATTGGACAAGTCGCAGTGGTTGAACACGAGGTCCGTCAGTTCGGCATGATGGAGCGTGACGTGCTGGAACGTCACGTTATCGAAGATCATTTGGTCGAACTGAACCTTGTTGGCCGTAACATAGACAAGCGTCTCGTCCTGACAAGCGGATTGAACGAACGAGGATTCGTCGTCAATGCCGGCGTCGGACAGGATCACAGGCTCAAGCTGCTTGGGGAGCTTGGGTTTCACAATTTTGATCGGTGCCGATGAACCGGCCGTATTGGGGGGTGCCATGATTTTTTCCTCCAAACATAGGAATAAGGATTGAAATAATAACTTAACGGAACACACCGCATAGGTTTGAATAGAAGTATAACATGTCCTTATCCCATTGTCCGGTCCCTCGCATTGATGGCGGCGTCCAGGGTTCCGCCGTGCCGATTCGGTGACCATGCCAGCAGACTGACGCGGCTGTTGCCCGATAGATCAGCAAGGAAAGGCGTCGTCTGTTCTCCGGCAGCCCATGGCCCAAAACATTCTTCCTGCCGCCCGAAGGCCGTTCCCGAGCTGTACAGGATGAACCACTTCCCTGAAGCAGGTTGAACGAGAACCAAATCTTCCAGCCCGTCTCCATCGACATCCCCTAACACCACGGACAGGGGCGAACCCAACGGATCCTTGGCGGAATACCAAACGCCGGCATTCCGAAGCCGTGTACCGCTGCTTAGCCAGACCTGACATGCTCCGGAGGCGGAGTTCCACACCACCAGATCATCCAGGCCATCGCCATTTACATCTCCGATGCACGGTATCATATCATTGCTCTGTAAGGAAACCTCATGCTGAATAAGGGGAGGAGAAAAGCTCCCCCCGGAACTGTAAGCGATGGCGGCTTTACCGGTGACGTCATCCCATAGAAATAAATCATCTCTGCCGTCCCCGTCAAAATCTCCCGTTAAGGATTTCCAATTCAGGGCTCCCGGCTCGGACAGCCAAATCCCCTCAGGTGCCAAACGACTGCTGTCGGCACCCAAGGCAACATGGCATATCCCAAGCTCTGCATGCCATACTGCCGCATCGATAAAGCCGTCGCCGTCGAAATCGCCTGTCATTGCGGTGCCGCTAGGGGATGGCGGCCAGTCGGCCAATAGCGGACGTATCGAATGTATGCCATTATGGATTCTTAGGGGAGACCGGATCCGAAGATCCATGGCGTACCAAATGTTGCTGGCCTCGTCCCGAATGATCCATCGGTTCGGGAGCTTGTTTCTTTTGGCGTGCAGAAACTTGGGATGCTTCAAACTCAACCTGTCCGACAGCCGGGTTTCCCTGAAATCCGGTATGAAGGGGAGGATGGAGGTTAAGGATACAAACGATTTACGCTCCCTCTCGAAGAACCGAAGGATCCTTCTGAGCGGCGAGTGTTGGTCATAATGCACGGTGCCGTCATCAAGGAATCGGATATATGGAAATTCAAGATAAGGGTGGTAAAAGAACGAGGCCAGTTCGCGCTCACCCGTGAAATCCTTTAAAGTCTGTTCCATGCGAGCAACTTCGGCTTCGATGTTATGGCCTGAAACATAATAAAGCGGCGTGGGAACATAGATCGTTCCGTTCGTCAACGGATCGTCCGGGTTGTGCCGGAGCACGGCTGTCTTCGCATTCGGTTCGTCCGGCGGAGATTCGTACAGGACCCCGTTGCAGATCTCGATGATCTGCCGCTGAACCGGCGATGCGGCATAATGCGGCGTCTCGAACCAGGCCGCGGCAAAGCCCGCCGTTTGGAACGCTTGATGCCCCAGCTGAACCCGGCGATAGGCATAGGATTGCTGCAGCTGCAGGAGTGAAGCCACAGCCTCGGGGAGATCATCCGGCGGACAATCGGCGATGCATTCCGAATATGCAAATTCGAATCCGTCACCGCTTACCGATCCCTCGTACTGATGCGTATATCCATGAATGCCAAGCGAGGCGCCGAGCGCTGCCATCGTGCGGAGCAGCCGCACAAACCGAAGGGAAGCTTCATCCTGCAGGTCGGCTATCGAACGGTCCGTATGTTGCGCCGGATCAACGTATCGGGGAATTACGGCCAGATGAAAGGGGATTTGCAGCTGGTGCAGGAATCTTGCGATGACAAGCAGCTTCGCTTGTTGTTCTTCCGTCCCGTACCATCCGCCAGGTCCGATGTCTTCAAGCCGTATCAGTGCTTTATTCATGTACAGGCCCTCCTTTCATGGGCATCCTTAGTGTCATCGCGAAATCCCGATATATTTTATTTATGCCGTGCGTGGGCTTAGCGTCATCATGGATGAAGCAATCATGAAAAAAGAGGATCTTCGGGCCTCTCCGCGAATACCAGAGATCAAGTGAGGAACAGGAGGAAGTGGAAGACCATGCAGATTCGAATTGCAAATGAGCAAGATGCCGAAGGCATTGCTAGCGTACATGTAAACAGCTGGAAAACGACGTACAGGGGGATCGTCGATGATGATTTTTTGCAAAAGCTTTCCGTTGCGGACCGCGTAGAAGGCTGGCGCAGGAAGCTTGCCAATATGCCCGAAGACGAACAGCTACTGGTTATTTCAGACGAACATGGCAAGGTTTACGGGTTTATGTCGTACGGGACGGAGCGAGAGCAGAAGATCTCCCATGAAGGAGAACTCTACGCGATCTATCTCTTGGAAGAAATTCAAGGGCAGGGATGGGGAAAACGGCTATTTGCCAGGTTGAAGGAATTTCTGCAAACGAGAGGATATCGTTCGTTGTCGGTTTGGGTGCTGGTAGGCAATAAAGCCGAGCAATTTTATAGATATATGGGCGCTCAAGAGCTGAAGCAAAAAGAGATTGTCATCGGGGGAAAAAGACATGCCGAATTGGCACTGCTTTGGAGTTCCCTTGACCAAATCCGCTCATCTTCCTGAAGGTCTTCGCTCGGTTTTACATTAATGAGAGAATCCACTATGATGGAGATATACCCCGGCGGGTAACTCGATTTTTGATTTTGCCGCACTATAGGAGGTTCGCATTTGAGTATTATTCCGATAGGTCCGTTGATGATCCGAGCCGATATGGTGATATTTCTGATCTGCGCCGCGGCCGGGTTCGCCGCACTTCGCATTCGTTTGCGCCAGATGCCGCAGCGGGAATGGATCCTGGACACCTATTTATCCGTCATCATCATAGGTTTTCTCTCATGGAAATTCGGGATGCTGGTATTCGATCCGATCCGCACCCTCCAGCATCCGACCTCGCTGATCTACATGACGGGGGGAGTCAGGGGCATATGGCTGGGGGTTGTTCTCGCTATCGTCTGCACTGCACTTCGCTGGAACAGGAAGAGGGGGGAGTCTGGCCTGCTGCTGAAATCGGCGCTGTTATCGGCCTTTGCAAGCGGAACGGCAGGGTATCTCTTTCAATGGCTGTGGGCGGATGGTGCGAGTGTGACGCCTTTTTTATTCTATGCTCTGATGTTCGGCGTCTTGCTGACGGTCAGCTGGCTTCGCTTTCAGGCACCGCTGCCGCAATTCCTTACGCTGGGATTAGGAAAAAACAGGGCAGTCCTGGTCGTGATGGCAGCTCTCTTCGCGTGGGTCATTTATGACTTCACTTCGAACACGGCCAGCGAGCGGGAAGCAGCCGCACCGCCGCATCAAGAGGGAAGCCAGGAAATCGCAGCGGAAGGTTTGAAGCCTGGGCTTCGCGCGCCGGATTTCACGCTGACCGATTCAGAAGGCCGGGAGATCAAGCTGTCCGATTATCGCGGGCAAACCGTTCTCCTTAATTTTTGGGCCTCCTGGTGTCCCCCTTGCAAGGTCGAAATGCCTTATATGCAGGATTTTTACGAGAAACATCAGGATGAGGATGTTATCATACTGGCCGTCAATATGACCCACCTGGAAAAAAGCATGAGCGAGGTACAGTCTTTTGTTGAGAAGAACGGCATCACCTTTCCCGTCCTGTACGACCAGCATGGTGAGAACACCGGGCGGTACGAGGTGGTGGCTTATCCGACCACCTACGTCATTTCGCCTGGCGGCATCGTATCAGAACGGTTTCAAGGCGCGATCGACGAAGATATCATGGCCAGGGCTTACCGCAAGGCTAGCGATTAAGTAAGGTTAATGGCGGAATTTTGGTTGCGTGGACTTCTATCTCTGCCGCCTTCTCCCCAGGAGGAATATAATACACAAACGCTTGGGAGGGGGAGAAGGATTGCAGCCAATACCAATTTCGGCAGAAGGATGCAAAGGTTACGTCGGCAAAACCGTTTGCGCTGTCATGCATGATGGGAGGGAAGTCGTGGGGACGATTCGCGGTGTACATGATCGGGGTCTTGAACTCGAATTTGCGAACCCATCCGCATATATATTGTCCGCCAAAGGGAAAAAGGGCAGAAAATCTTCGAAGTCGACCAAAGGCGGTGCACAAACGTCCGCATTTGGACCGTACGGCTACGGCGGTTTTGGACCGTATGGAGGCTACGGTTTCGCAGGCAATGTGCTTGCTTGGGAAGCCATTGCCTTGTTGTTCCTCATTCCGTTTTTATTTATCTAAACCCACATCAGGATATGGATCAAGGCCAGCAGTTTTCGATGAGACAGTCGGGGAAGGTGCCCCATACTGTCTCTTTTTCTATGTCCATTTTATAAATTTCGCGTGGATTGGGTACGGTTGAAAGGTTCGGCGGATGCATCGGATTGACTGATCAGCCATATCACAGGGGTAAAGGCAACGAGAAAACAGCTGCCCGCCAGAATCGGCAGCAAGGACCATTCCGCCACGGAGTAACCGAGAAGCGTCTGCCATCCGATGGCGATCAGTCCGAATAAATAGGCGAGGCCGCTGATATGGATGATTATCGGTTTGACGGCAGCATTGACGGATTTTCTCATGGACAGCCAGGCCACCAAAGGAATGGCCTGCAGTGCATGAAACCCGAGTCCGTGCAGCCAAATGATATTGCCGCCGATCCCGGTGAAACGACCCGCGTTGATGGAAATCCAGATGCCTGCCGCAAAAGATACCAGCACCGCGATCATGGCATAACGGATGCCGAGACCAAGCTCCGGATGGGCCTCTATTACACGCTTGCGGAAATATTGAGCCCCCAGGATCAGGTAGAACACGATGAGCAGAAGCGCAACGGCAGGAAAAATCGTGGAGATGACATGATCGAAGGATGAACCGTTCCGAACGAACCTCGGATCGACGCCGCGGAAATGTTGTACGGTCTCGGCGAAGTAGGAGAACAACACTAGGGGAATGTAACAGCAGCGGTAGATCGATTGGCTTCGTGGCCGCATGCCGGAAACCGGTAGAACGCTTGCGGTTGATAGGATGAATATTCCCAGGGCCGCGTTGAAGGAAAAGGCTTTGGAGACATCTCCGTCCGGTGAGACAGGTCCGCCATGGAGCAGCACCCATACCCCGCAAATTCCGGCCAGCAAAAAGCCGAGCAGACTCGTCAGCATGAGCCATGTCTCCTGTTTATACAGCCGGTATGCCCCGCTGGCCGCTTCACGTGCAAGTCGGTTCATAATGAATACCCTCTTTCGGAAAGATGAATTGTTTCTAATGTACAAGAGAACGGGAGCTGCTTTAACGGGCTGGGGATGTAATGGGCACCGTACCCCGGGATGATTTCATGGCTGGGCTTAAGCCGGGGATGAGATGGCTGTTTCCGCATGGGGAATGAGGAGGTCAGTGCTTTTTTACTAGATCGGGACCTGATGAAAATGAATCCTTCGCTTGATTGTTCCTTTCCTGTATACCTACTAAAATTGAAAAATGTGGTTATTGCTTGGTAGATCGGTTTAATAGTTTATGGAATTGAAATTTGTTTGTAGACTGCCTGAAGAAGCAGGGCGGCGAGACAGAAGGGGCGTCCGTATTTATGTCCAATCGAATATTAGTTACACCCGAGCAGCTGGAGCAGGTATCCGCGCAATTTGCCCAATCAGGGCAACTTAGCGGCGATTTGGTGCAGCGGCTCCAGCGAAGCATTCACGAAATGGAAGGTCAGTGGGAAGGGATGACCCGCGAGCGGTTTTACGGGGATTATCAGCATGCCAGGACGACGATGCTCAAGTTTGTGGAGTGCTTGCAAACGATATCCGCCGAGCTGAAGCAAATTTCCGTCAAATTCCGTTCCACGGATGAAATGGTGAACGGTGCTGCAGCTGGAGGAGCCGCAGCAGGCGCGGGCATTATGGCCGGGGCGGCAACCGGAGCGGGAATCGCTGCGGCGGCAGGCGCTGCATCCAAGACTTCCGGCGTGGCCGCTAAATCCTCAAGCAACCCGCTGGACGCAGCGCTCAAAGGAGTAGAAGTGGAAGGCAGCGTAATCAAGCACGAAGAGAATGGACTTTATGCCAAAGCAATAACAGGCAGCGCGGGAGCGAGCTTATCCGAAGGAGCGCATGCCAGCGGGGCTGTTGTTGAAGCAGGCTATGCGAATGATCATGTCGAAGGATCGGTTAGCCTGGTGAAGGCCGAAGTCGAGGCGGCGGTCAAGGACGGTACGCTTAGCGTCGGAGCTGAGGCTACATTAAACAAATATGAGGGCGGCGTGAATATTCCGCTTCCTTGGACGGATAAAGAGCTGCACATCGGAGGTTCCGCTTCACTGGGCGTGCTCGGCGCATCCGCGGAGGTGGGCAAGAGCGGCTTGAAGTTCCACATCCCGTTGGGACCGGGAGCAAGCCTCGTCGGAGTCGGCGGAGCGATTACGGTAAAATAGAAGGGGGCGCACAGCCTATGGGCGACAGACAAAAACGGTTCAAATACATAATGGTGATTATTGCTATCGTCGGCGTTCTGGGCACGGTGATTCCGAATCTGCTGGACACGAGTTACGCGGCAGCGGAAAAAGCCGTCATCTGCCTATCCTTTCTCATTGGAGTACCGCTCGTAGTGTCGATTGTCTATTGGATCGGTAAAAAAATAATGAAGGGTTGATCAACATGGAACAGCATGAGCAAACGGAGCAGAAGCTGCTGCCAATCGGATCTGTAGTCAAGTTCAAGGATTGGGACCAGACGCTGATGATCTATGGCCGGATGCAGAACGACTCCAAGACGCTAAAGCGTTGGGATTACGTTGCCTGCTTCTATCCTCACGGAAATCTGACCGCGGATTCCAACATCTTTTTCAACCATAAGGACATCTCGGAAATCGTATTCACGGGTTACGTCAACGAGGATGAAATTGCATTCCGTGATGCATTGTTGGAAGGAATTGCAAAAGCGGATCAAATGGCGGCCGCGGGCTCCGGCACGGACCATTCATAAATCAAATATAGCAGCTCGGTTCGTAAAGCAGCTCTGACAAGAGCTGCTTTTTTGTTTGTACGGGATTTACATTGAAAACCAAACAAACAAATATAATATCTTTGTTTATTTTTGAAAATATACTATTCAAAAATAAACGGGCGTGTTAATATGGGAAACAAATGAAAGCAAATTCATATGGTCAATCGGAGGGGAAGCTTCATGGTTCAGAGCTTATGGGAACAATCAAAGGCACAGCAGGCACAAAATACATTGGATGAGCTTGTCTATCGCTCGAATTTGATTGGTGCCGACCGGCGCGTATGCAACTGGGGCGGCGGCAACACATCCAGTAAAACAACGATTCAGGATTTTCGCGGCAACGACGTCGAGGTAATGTACGTGAAAGGCAGCGGATCCGATCTGGCCACCATGAAAGCGGGCAATTTCACAGGCTTGCGCATGGAGGATATCCGGCCGCTGTTCGAACGAGATTCGATGTCGGATGAGGAAATGGTGGCATACCTGGGTCATTGCATGGTAGATGCGAAGCACCCGCGAGCATCCATAGAAACGCTGCTGCACGCGTTCTTGCCGTTTCGGCATGTGGATCATACGCATCCGGATGCCATTATCAGCTTGTGCTGCGCCCATAACGGCAAAGAATTAGCCCGGGAAATTTTCGGCGATCGATTTGTGTGGGTTCCATATGTCCGCCCTGGCTTTACGCTGTCGAAGATGATCGCGGAAGGGGTGCTGGCTAATCCGAACGCCGAGCTTGTGCTTATGGAGAAGCACGGCCTTGTAACCTGGGGCGACACCTCGGAAGCTTGTTACGCACAGACGATTCGCATCATAAGTGAAGCGGAAGCCTTCATTGAAGCCCGAGTGAACAACGACAAGCTGTTCGGCGGCCGGAAGCATGCGCCGCTTGCCGCGGAAATCCGCCGGAGCATCGCTGCGGAAGTGATGCCTGCCGTACGCGGAGCCGTCAGCGACGCGAAGAAAATGATCCTGTCCTTCGATGATCAAGACGATGTGCTGGACTTCGTCGGCGGCATCGATTCGCCGAAGCTGTCCCAAGTAGGCGCCGCTTGTCCGGATCATTTGGTTCATACCAAGGTTGTTCCCCTCTTCATCGATTGGACGCCGAACGCTGAAGATATCGAAGGCCTTAAGGCAAAGCTCATCGAGGGCATTGCGGCATACAAAGCGCAGTATCAAGCCTACTTTGAACGCAACCATCATGAAGGCGACGTCATGTTCGAAGCGGCTCCGCGCGTCATCCTGATTCCCGGAATCGGAATGATCAACACCGGCAAGAGCTGGGCGATGTCGCAAGTCAGCGGCGCCCTGTATCACCGGGCAATCGCGGTCATGCGCGGCGCAACGGCGCTCGGCGACTTCGTATCCCTGAGCGAGAACGAATCCTACAACGTGGAGTATTGGCCGCTGGAGCTGTATAAATTGAGCCTTGCACCGGCCGAAGCGGAGTTTTCGCGGCAGATTGCTTTTATCACCGGGGGAGCCGGGGGGATCGGCAGTGCCGCGGCGCGCAGGCTGGTAGCCGAAGGAGCCCATGTCGTGCTGGCGGACTTAAATCTCGAAGGCGCGCAGCAGGTTGCCGAGGAAATCAATGCAAAGTACGGGGAGAATCGGGCATTTGCTGTTAAAATGGACGTAACCGACGAAGAGGCCGTGCAGCGCGCCTATCGCGAAACCTCCGTAACTTATGGCGGTGTCGATATTATCGTGAACAATGCGGGCCTTGCAACGTCCAGCCCGTTTGACGAGACGTCTCTAAAGGAATGGAACCTGAACATGAACGTGCTGGGCACAGGTTATTTCCTCGTGGCCAGAGAAGCCTTCTCCTTGATGAAGGTACAGGGAATTGGCGGGAGCATGGTGTTTATCGGATCGAAGAACTCCGTTTATGCCGGAAAAAATGTGACCGCATACAGCTCCGCGAAAGCGCTCGAGGCGCATTTGGCCCGCTGCATCGCTGCCGAGGGCGGGGAATACGGCATCCGAGTGAATACGATCCTGCCTGACGCGATATTGCAAGGCTCTGCGATCTGGAACTCGAACTGGAGAAACGAGCGGGCTGCAGCCTACGGGATCGAACCGGATCAGCTGGAAGAGCACTATCGGAAACGCACGACACTGCTCGTGAACATCTACCCGCAGGACATTGCCGAAGGCATTGCTTACTTTGCTTCGTCCAAATCATCGAAGACGACCGGCTGCATGCTGACGATTGACGGGGGAGTGCCCGCAGCGTTTACTCGATAATCGAATGAATGAGTAACCAACCTAACGCAAGGTATCAAGATTTCTTATTAAGATGGGGCGCTGGGTTGATACAACCCGGCTGTCCTCATTCATATGGGAGGATATGCGATGAGGCAGGACGTTGCAAGGAACTTTGAGGAAGCTAAACAGCTCTATGGGCAGCATGGCATCGATGTGGACCAAATCTTGACGGAACTTGAGCGCATCAAAATCTCCATCCATTGCTGGCAGGGAGATGATGTGCGCGGATTCCTGTTCCGTGATCAGGACCTGTCCGGCGGCATTTCCGTGACCGGGGAATATCCCGGGGCAGCCGAAACGCCGGACCAGCTGAGGGCCGACCTGGAAAAAGCGTTATCGCTCATTCCCGGATCCCACAAAGTGAATCTCCACGCGATTTATGCGGATACCGACGAGTCCGTTGATTTGGATCAGCTGGAGCCGAGGCACTTCCAGTCCTGGGTGGATTGGGCCAAGGAGCAGGGGATCGGACTCGATTTTAATCCCACCTGCTTTTCCCACGACAAGTCGAAGGACGGGTTTACGTTGAGTCATGCCGACCCGGCGATCCGTCAATTTTGGATTGAGCATTGCAAGGCTTCGCGAAGAATCGGAGCTTATTTCGGAGAACAGCTGGGTCAGACCTGCGTGACGAATATTTGGGTTCCGGACGGTTACAAGGATATGCCGGTAGACCGAATGGCACCGAGACAGCGGCTGAAGGATTCGCTGGATGAGATTTTTGCCGAGGAGATCAATCCGGAATGGAATTTGGATGCCGTCGAGAGCAAGCTGTTCGGGCTCGGCTCCGAAGCCTACGTTGTGGGCTCGCACGAGTTCTACATGGGGTATGGCATTCGGAACAACAAGCTGATCTGCCTGGATGCGGGTCATTTTCACCCAACCGAGAGCATTGCCGGCAAACTGTCGTCGCTCGCCCTTTTCACCGATGGACTTCTCCTTCACGTCAGCCGGCCGATGCGCTGGGACAGCGACCATGTCGTCATCATGGACGATGAGCTGACCGAGATCGGACGCGAACTGGTGCGCAATCATCTGCTGGATGTTACCCATATCGGACTGGATTTCTTCGATGCCAGCATTAACCGCATCGCCGCGTGGGTTATCGGAACCCGCAATACGATCAAGGCGCTGCTGCGCGCCAAGCTTGAACCGGTCGATCGGCTGAAGCAGGCTGAACTTGAAGGCGATTACACGACCCGCCTGGCGTTGACCGAAGAGTTTAAATCCTATCCGTTCGGAGCGGTGTGGGATTACTACTGCGAACGTTTGGGAGTACCGGTCAGAGAAGAGTGGCTGTCCGAAGTGAAACAGTATGAACTGGACGTATTGCTGAAGCGTTCGCAGGCATGAGAAGAGATGGAATCGTCATCGGGTTCATGCCCGAACCGTTGATTATGATCTGACAAGGAGGCTGGGGAGCGTTGAGCGTTCTTGCATTTGATTTGGGAGCAAGCAGCGGCAGGGCGATGCTGGGCCAGCTGAACAGCCGCACCATCGGCGTGGAGGAAATTCACCGGTTCCCGAACGATCCCGTTCGAATCGGCGACCGCTTTCAATGGGATATCTTACGGATCTACCATGAGATGAAACAGGGCTTGCTCAAGCTGAAGGGGAAACATCGCTTGCCGTCGAGCATCGGCATTGATACCTGGGCGGTAGATTTCGGTCTCCTGGATCGGGGCGGGGAGCTGCTCATGAATCCGTATCATTATCGGGACACGCACACGGATGGCGTGATGGAACAGGTCTTCCGCGAGCTGACGCCTGGAGAAATTTTTGATCGGACCGGCATTCAATTTCTTTCGTTCAATACCATGTACCAGCTTGCTTCGCTCCAACGGAAGAAACCCTATCTGCTTCAAGAGGCTGAGCGATTCTTAATGATCCCCGATTTGCTGCGCTACTTCTTGACGGGCGAGATGGCGAACGAATTCACGAATGCGACCACGACGCAGCTGTATAACCCGCACTCGGCCAGCTGGGATGATCATCTATTGAATTCATTGAAGATCCCTCATGGGTTATTTCATCCTGTGGTTCAACCCGGTACCCATGTCGGGGGGTTAAGGCCTGCCGTAACCGAGGAACTGGGGCTTCCATCCATCCCGCTTTATGCGGTTGCAGAGCATGATACGGCTTCCGCCGTGGTTGCGGTTCCGGCATTGGAGCGGTCGTTCGCCTATTTGAGCTGCGGCACCTGGTCGTTGATGGGGACCGAGGTCGACCAGCCGGTCATTCATGAAAGGGCCCGCGAGCTGAACTTCACGAATGAAGGAGGCGCATACGGCACGTACCGGCTGCTCAAGAACATCATGGGGCTGTGGATCCTGCAGGAATGTCAGCGGACCTGGGGGCGGGAAGGGATGTCGTATTCGTATCCCGAATTGGTTCATATGGCGGAAGCGGCACCGGCATTTGCTTGCTTCATCGATCCAGACGATTCCATGTTCCTCCCTGCGGGTGACATGCCGAAACGGGTAAGGGAATATGCGGCCCGCACGAACCAGGGCGTTCCGCAGAACGATGGCGCGCTTGTGCGCTGCATTATGGAAAGCTTGGCCATGCAATACCGATATGTGCTGGAGTTGACCGAGGAATTGTCCGGACGGAAATTTCAGGGCTTGCATATGGTAGGCGGTGGCATTCATAATGAAACATTATGCCAGTGGACGGCGAACGCCATTGGGAAGCCGGTATGGGCGGGGCCTGCGGAAGGCAGCGCCATCGGCAATATGGCCGTACAGTTCATTGCGCAGGGTGAGCTGTCCGATATATGGGAAGCGCGCGCAGTCATTAGGGAATCCTTCCCGGTCAAGACCTACGAGCCGCAGGATGCTCCCTTATGGGAGGAAGCTTACGGGGTGTTCGGTCAGCGGACCGGGAAGAGATAGAATATACGAACAGTAAGGATGGGCGGTATGATGCTGGTTGCAGAACGATATGAGAAAATAGTACAGTTGGTCAACGAAAGAGGGAGCATCCGCGTCTCCGAGCTGAGTCAGCTCTGCGGCGTAACGGAGGAAACGATTCGCCGCGACCTTGACAGGCTGGAGCAAGCAGGGCGCCTGCGCCGTTCCCACGGGGGAGCGGTTAGCGTGAAGGATCAACCGGAAATTCAGCGGTCTCAGCCGGAAATACCGTATGCTGAACGGGAAATCATGCATGCGCTGGAGAAGCAGCGAATTGCGGAGGAAGCGGTCAAGCGAATCCATCCGAACGACCGCATCCTGCTGGATGCAAGCTCAACCGCGTGGTACATGGCCAAGATCATACCGGACATTCCGATTACCGTGCTGACGAATTCGATTAAGGTGGCCGCTGAGCTGAGCACCAAGGAGCGCGTTCAGGTCATCTCGACGGGCGGGATTCTGGCTCATCGCTCCTTGTCCTTCGTCGGTCCGCTGGCGGAGCGTTCGCTGGAAGCTTATTACGTGGATAAAGCCTTCCTCTCCTGCAAGGGCGTCCACATGGACCGGGGCTTGAGCGAATCCAATGAGCTGCAGGCGAGAATCAAGCAAAAAATGATCGGGATGACGGATGAGGCCATTCTGCTTGCCGATGCCAGCAAATTCGGCACGCAGGCTTTTGCGCAGGTCGCCGACCTCGCCGAAGTGAACCTGATCATCACCGACCGGAGATTGACGGAAGAGGAAGCGGCGCCTTATCGGGCGCTGGGTCTTCGAATCGAATCCGTATAAATCAAGTTGCTAGATCATATCAACATGGAATCCCCCCGTTCCGGGGGGTTCTTGCTAGAGGCCGACTCATCGGCCTATCCTGACGATTAGCGGGGTGAAGAGGTTGAAGATTTCATTGTTTGTCACTTGTCTCAGCGATGCCTTGTTCCCGCGGGTAGCTGAATCGATGGCAAGACTGTTCGCAAGGTACGGCGTGCAGCTGGAATTCCCGGAAATCCAGACCTGCTGCGGCCAACCTGCCTACAACAGCGGTTATTGGGAAGAGGCGCGCATTAGCGCCAGGACGATTTTGGACGCTTTTGACGACAGCGACTTTGTGGTGTCCCCTTCGGGGTCCTGCACGTATATGATTCATCATTATCCGGATTTGTTCAAGGACGATCCCGTTTACCTGGATAAAGCGAAAGCGCTTCAATCCAAATGCTATGAGTTTACGCAATTCCTCGTCGACGTGCTGGGCGTGACCGATGTTGGCGCCGTCTATCCGCGCAAGGTAACCTATCATCCTTCCTGCCACGGCAGCCGCCTTCTCGGGGTGAAGGACGAACCGATGAAACTGCTGAGTCACGTCAAAGGGCTGGAGCTCGTCCCTTTGCCGTTTGCCGAGGATTGCTGCGGGTTCGGGGGAACGTTTGCCGTGAAAATGGCGGATATTTCGGGCGCGATGGTAACGGAGAAAAGCGATCATGTGCTGGAAACCGAGGCGTCCGTGCTGGTCGGACTTGACATGGCCTGCCTCATGAACATTGCCGGCAATTTGCGACACCGGGGCGAGAAGGTTCAGGTCAAGCATTTGGCCGAGCTTTTGTACGAGGGGGTGAGCGTGCATGAGCACAGCTGAGACGAAAGCGCAGACGGTGAAGGAGCGTGCGGGTTACGCTCTGAACAATGAATTTCTGCGCAATGCGGTGAAGTTTACGACAGAACGGCTGCGGCTTGGTAAAAAGCTGGCGTCGGAGGAGCATGGGAACTGGGATGCGTGGAGGGAACGGGGGCGCCAGATCCGGCTCCATACCATTGCGCATTTGGATTATTATTTGAATGAGTTTGCCGAGCAGGCCAGGGCGAACGGAGCACATGTCCATTTTGCGGAGACGGCAGAAGAAGCGGTTGCGATCTCCCTGCAGATTGCGGAGCATAAGTCGGCCAAATCCGTCGTCAAATCGAAATCGATGGTGTCCGAGGAGCTGCACCTGAACAAGGCACTGGATTCCATCGGGGTGGAGGCCGTGGAAACGGATCTCGGCGAGTACATCATTCAGCTTGCGGATGAAACGCCTTCCCATATTATAATTCCCGCCATCCACAAAAACCGTTATCAGATCGCAGAGCTGCTGTCCGCGGAGGCGGGCGAAGCGCTGCCGCCGGATACGGCGATTATGGCGGGTTTCGTCCGCATGAAACTGCGCGAGAAATTTCTCGAAGCGGACATTGGCATGACGGGCTGTAATTTTGCCATCGCGGAGACGGGGTCGATGGTCCTGTTCGAGAATGAAGGCAATGCCCGGATGGTGACCACCGTGCCGAAGACGCAGATCACCCTAATGGGCATGGAGCGGATTATTCCTTCATGGTCTGACCTCGAGGTAATGGCAACCTTGCTGCCGCGGTCCGCGACCGGCCAGAAACTGACGGTATACATGTCCGGCATCAGCGGGCCGAAGAGAGAGCTGGATGCCGATGGACCAGACGAAATGCATATTATCATAATTGATAACGGGCGCTCTCTCCAGCTCGGCGATCCGGAATTCCAGGAGCTGCTCAATTGCATACGATGTGGCGCCTGCCTGAATGCTTGTCCGGTATATCGCCATATTGGCGGGCACGCCTATGGAGGCACGTATAGCGGCCCAATCGGTGCCGTATTAACGCCGGCCTTGAACAAAAACGTCGCGGAATGGGACGATATCGCCAACGCATCCAGCCTGTGCGGCGCCTGTTATGAAGCATGCCCGGTCAAGATCCCGCTGCATGACATGCTGGTATCCTTGCGCCGCCGGAAGATTGAAGCCGGACGCGGCGATAAGCTGGAAGCGATGGGGATGAAAGGCTTCTCGGCGGTCATGGGTAATGCCAAGCGTTACCGCAGCGTGGTATCCCTCGGAAAATGGGGTCAGAAGCTGGTCGTGCGGGGCGGCGAGATCCGAACGAGAATCGGTCCTTTGAAGGGATGGAATTCGTACAGGGTGACCCCAAGCCTCCCCAAACATTCCTTCCGTGATCGATGGCCCGAAATGGAGCAGGATATTCGCAGAACCTCGGGGACCATGGATCCTGTAATCGCCGATCGGTTGAGCGAGCGGCTTCGCCAGCAGAAATCCGGAAAGGGGGAGAACGCGCATGACTAACGAAACCGATCGCGGCTGGTTAACCCGTTTAGAAGAACAATCCCGCAGGAAGCAGGAGTTGTTCATGGATGGGATCGCCGCGAAGCTGGGTAGAGATCGGATTCGCTCCGCTCCGGAGCACCCTTTCCGCGGTGCCCCGGATTTCTGGAAAGAATTTAATTGGTCGCTCGAGGAGAAAATTACGCAGTTTACCGCGAACTTTGAAGCAGCCGGAGGCCATGTGGTCAGACTGAGCCATCGCGATGAGGTCACCCGGTTTATCAGGGATAAAGCGATGGAGATGAGCGCAGCTACGATTCTTCGTCAGCAGGAGGACGCGCTGGATCGACTGGGCCTGGAAGAGAGTCTGCCGGATGCGCTGGTTCTCTCCTGGAACGAAGCGGCGGACACCGACTGGAAGGCAGTCGCTGCCAGAGCCGACTTCGGCGTTGTCATGGCCGATTACGCTGCGGCTTACACCGGTTCGATTACGGTGAAGTCCGCCCCGCATAAGGGCCGTTCGGTCAGCCTGCTGCCGACCGTGCTGATGGCTATTATTCCAGTCGAGCGAATGGTTACCCGATTAGGCGAGATTCTCGTTCAGTTCGATCAGGCCGGACGTGAGCAGCTGCCAGCAGGAATCCATTTCATATCGGGTCCGAGCCGTTCCGCCGATATCGAGAACGATCTGACGATTGGCGTTCACGGACCCGGCATCGTATATGCCTTGCTGGTAGATTCCTACGAAACATAATATTTAATCTTTAATGCAAGATGAGCCCCAAGCCGGGAGCAGTCCGTTGGATGCTCCCGGCTTGGGGCTCATTTAGATTATAGAGATACATACGTTTTCAGAGAAACTGAAAACTCGATTCACACCTATTCCTTCTTCCGTTTCCGTCTTCGGTGAAAGTAGATGGATAGCTGCTTTTCTTGCGTATATCCTATTTGCCTTTGCGCGTCAGCTCGGCCAGCCGATCCCACTGCTCATGGGTCACTTCCGATAAGTCGTTGAACTGCCCTGCCCCTTGCAGCCATTCGCCGCCGTCGATGGTGATCACGTCGCCATTAATATAGCCGGCATAATCGGAAATCAGATAGGCGGCGAGATTAGCCAATTCTTCTGGATCGCCAACGCGCTTGAGGGGGATGCGGTCGATCATTTTCTGTTCCAGTTCCGGCGTAGGGGATAATCTTGACCAGGCGCCTTCGGTTGGGAACGGACCCGGGGCGATGGCTACCTGGCGTATGCCGTACGGGGCCCATTCCACGGCCAAGGAACGTGTCAGCGCAAGCACGCCTGCTTTGGCAGCCGCGGACGGGACAACGTAGCCTGAGCCTGTTGAAGCGTACGTGGTGACAATGTTGAGCATCGTCCCGCCTTTGCCTTGCTCAATCCAGCGTTTGCCGACCTCCAGGGTGGCATAGAAGGTGCCGTGCAGGACGATGTTGAGCACGGCATCCACAGCCCGAGGAGAAAGGCGCTCCGTGGGGCTGATAAAGTTCCCGGCCGCATTGTTGACAAGCACATCAATGCCTCCGTAATGCTGCTCTGCCGCTTCAACAAGAGCCGAGATTTGCGCAGGGTCGCGAACATCGCAGCTTTTGTACCATACCTCGCAGCCCTTCTGCTTTAATTCCTCAGCGGTCTGCTGCAGCACTTCTTCCCGGCGTCCGCATATGGCGAGCTTTGCGCCCAGCAACGCGAATTTCTCTCCCATGGCGCGCCCCAGGCCCGTGGCGCCTCCCGTAATTAAAACGACTTTATGGCGAAGCAAATCGTCGGTGAACGGTCCCATCGAAAGATCCCCTTTCAGGCAGATATGGATTTTCAGATCCTTTGTCCGCGTTCTTTATAGAACAGGCTGCATACATCGTCATGCTTAATGCAACCGCTTACTTTCAGGGTAACATGGTTAGCGAATCCAGTCACCACTTTGTTAGATGTGATATGGCGTAAGCGCATAAAGTGAACTCCTCCAAAGAAATCGGGCCGTAGCAGAACAAAGTCCGCTAATTCAGTTTCAGAATGCCCTTGCTTGGTTAGGTTAATTAGAAATGCTGGTTAAAACGATACATAGTCGTAAATTCTACATCTTATACATCACACTGCCACCAGACCCTGGGATTATGATTACATCACGAGATGAGGAAGCTGACATGATTCTAAAATCACTGACGGAGCGGTTGATCCTTAAGACGATTACGGGCAGTCTTTCCGTGGATATCACGAACCTGGATACAGATTCAAGAGAAATCCGGCCAGGCGGCATGTTCGTCTGCGTTCCGGGATATCACGTGGACGGCCACGATTACGCCGAGCAGGCGATACGAAACGGGGCTGTAGCCATCGTGGCCGAGCGGGAGCTTTCGGGACTGTCTGAAAACGTAACACTGATAACCGTACCGGACACCAGAAGAATCCTGCCGATTCTCGCAAACGCTTTTTATGGCGATCCTACGCAGCGTTTGAAATTGATCGGGATTACCGGGACGAACGGCAAGACAACGACGACCCATATGGTAGATAAAATACTTAACGACGCCCGCCGCAAAACAGGGATCATCGGCACCTTGTATATGAAAATCGGAAATCATGCGGAGAAGACGCTGAATACAACGCCGGATACGATCCAACTTATGCGTTATTTTCATACGATGATCTCGCATGGCGGAGAATACGGTGTTCTGGAGGTATCTTCGCACGGATTGGATATGGGCAGGGTCCGCGGATGCGATTTTCAGACCGTCGTCTTCACGAATTTATCGCATGATCATCTGGATTTCCATAAGACAATGGAGAGCTATCGCAATACGAAGGAGCTGCTGTTCGCCCAACTGGGCAACAGTAACCGTGACATGCTGAAGAAGGCCGTCTTGAACGCTGACGATGATGCATCCTCTTATTACGCTAAACGCACATCCGCTCAGATCATAACCTATGGCATTCAGAATCAGGCGGATGTCCGGGCAACGCACATTCATCACACAAGGGAAGGCTGCGCCTTTCATGCAGAAACGCCTTGGGGAAGCAGCGAAGTTAATCTGAAGGTGCATGGAGCACACAACATTTACAACGCGCTGGCCGCCATGACGACCTGCCTGCTGGAAGGGATACCGCTGGAAGAAATCCGCGAAAGTTTGGGACAATTTGCAGGGGTTCATGGCCGGTTTCAAGAAATACAAACAGGACGCCGTTTTGGCGTGGTGGTCGATTATGCGCATAATCCGGACGGTCTTAAGGCAACCTTGCAATCCGCCAAGGCCATTACTTCAGGCAAAATGATATGCGTGATGGGCTGCCGGGGCGAGCGGGACCGATCGAAACGGCCGATCATGGCCGATATTGCATCTTCGTATGCGGATTATGTATTGTTCACGGCCGACAATCCGTTTTCGGAGGATCCGGAGCAGATCATGGCCGAGATGCTGGGCGGCTTAACTTCCCGCGAATCGGGAAACTGGGAGGTTGTCTTAGATCGCAAAGAAGCGATTCAACGCGCAGTGGAAATGGCCGGTGACGAGGACAGGATTATTATAACCGGACGAGGGCACGAAACCCGTTATGTTACGGGCAGCCGGATCGAATCGTTTAGCGATGAGGATATCGTGATGAGTTCTTTGCAGGGCATAGAGCAGGACATCCTGATGATGACACCGGAACCCTAAACAAACCTGGGAGGTGCTGGATTTGAAACGAAAGACGTTCGGCATGATGTTTACAGCAGCGCTGCTGCTACTTGCTGCTTGTACAAGCCAGTCGTCCCCTTCGGCGAACGAAGGAACGCAGGAGGAGAGGCGGGAAGCGACTCCGGATTCATCCTATCAGGTGCTTGCCGAGCAATTGAGAACGCCTTGGTCCATCGATTTTGACGGCGAGACAATTTATATCAGCGAGCGGGAAGGGAATATCGTTCAGATCAAGGACGGCACATTGAACAGACAATCGGTACATACCGAGAAGCCGGTTTCGCATCAAGGAGAAGGGGGATTTCTGGGTTTTGCATTAACTCCTGATTTTCAGGATTCCGGAAAAGCCTTCGCCTATCATACCTATGATCAGGGTGGAGCGCTCATGAACCGGCTGGTCCTGCTGGAGTTGAAGGGAAACCAATGGACAGAGTCCCAAGTCTTCCTTGAGTCCATTCCCGGCTCCAACGTCCATAATGGCGGCAGAATCGCGATTGGTCCCGACGAGATGCTCTATGTTACGACGGGAGATTCGGGCGAGGGTGAGCTTGCGCAAAATCAGGAGAACCTGGCAGGCAAAATATTGCGATTAACGCTGGACGGGAAAGTCCCAGCGGACAATCCGACGGCTGGTTCCTACGTCTATACGTTAGGGCATCGGAATTCGCAGGGCCTGGCCTGGAATTCGGATGGGGATTTCTACAGCTCGGAGCACGGGCCTTCCGGCACGCCGGGCGGACACGATGAGATTAATGAAATCACGGCTGGCAGCAACTACGGCTGGCCCGAAATTTATGGCGATGATACGTTGGAAGGCATGAAACTCCCGCTTTACCATAGCGGCGAAACGGCAATTGCTCCTTCCGGCATCGCTTTTGACGAGCAGGACCGCTTGTACGTGGCGACCCTTCGGGGACAGAAGCTGTACCGGTTCCAGCCGGAGAAAGACGCGCTCGAGACCGAACTGGAAGGCGAAGGCCGATTAAGAGACGTTAAAGTCCATAACGGCAAAACCTATGTCATTACCAACAATACCGATGGCCGGGGCGTGCCGTCCGATCAGGATGATCGACTGCTTGTACTGGAATAATTCCGAGAAACATACATGACTCGTGATTCAAGAGAATAGGATAGGACAAGTGCTATAAGAAAAACGTCTATCGACGTACTTTCTCAGAAGACAGACCGCATATAGCGGAGGTTTTTCTTGCGAGATAAGGTAGGTAAGCCTCTGAAGTTTATACTTTCTTATCTCTTAACAAAAAAAGGACTCCTTCCCGTATGGAAGGAGCCTGAAGTGGCAATAACAGATATTATGTTTGTTTGGCTTCAGCTTGCTTTCGGATCCGGTACACGCATTTCTTATCGCCTTTGGCAAGACATTCGGTACGTTCCACATCCGCTTCCAGCAAGGATTGAAACAGATCAAGCTCGCAGCGGCATGCATGCTGGTACCGGTTGGCTACCTGGGAAATCGGGCAGTTCAGTTCTTCAAGCACATATTCTTCATCCGTGACTTTTTGGTAATCCACCATATATCCGTTGTCATTTTGAATCTGGGCAAGTGCCGCAACCCGATCTTCGAGAGTTTCGGCTTTTACCGTCGGCGTGTACTTGTTTAGCAACGTGTCTTTGCGCTTGTCGAACAGTAAGGATATCATTTCGTCACCAGCTTCGTCCTGGAGCTCGTTAAGCAGATCGAGGGCAAGCGAATGATAGTTCTTAGGGAAAAAATCCTCTGCAGATTCGGTAAGACTGTATAGGGAGACGGGTCTTCCCATCGGCTGCTTCACGGTTCTGTACGTGATGTACCCTTCATTCTTCAAGCTCTCCAGATGGCGACGGACGGCCATGCCTGTAATGCCCAGTGCCTCGGTTATGGATTTCGTGCTGAGTTCACCATTTATTTTCAACATTTGCATGATATACTCGCGGGTGCTGTATGCAACTTCTTGATCCACTATAATCACCGCCTTGTTTCTCGATGAATGCTTTCTTTTGCAACAAAAAAGGTTAAAAAGCAATATGTCTCATCTTATGTCTTTACCTTCTATAAGTCAACCGGAATGGGCGTTTTCGAGGCTGTTCTCTCGCGGTTTGTTGACAACTGGCATGATTAACCACATAATTATGATATATTTTAGTATAAAAAGTATAGAAACCAAGCAATGGATGAGTAATGGGCTTTTTGTAATGATAGTGCGTCATAGAATTTAAAAGATTCTTATAACACTTGGGAAGGTGGAATCACGGATGTATGTTATCGGCTCAGCTTGTATCGAAGAGAAGGCGGGAGAATGCGTTGACGTTTGCCCTGTGGATTGTATAGAAGAAGGAGATGACCAGTTCTACATCGATACCGATATTTGCATCTCCTGCGGGGCTTGCGAAGCGGCTTGTCCGGTGGCGGCCATCTTCTATTTTGAGGATCTGCCGGAAGACCAGAAGCATTATTTCGATAAAGCGGTTGAATATTACAAAAACAAGTAGGGCGCTCGGGCGCTCCGGTTTGAGTCTATCCGCTCTGTTGTCCGTCCGTTTCCGGTAATGGATTAGGCAAGGTAGAAACGGACTCCCAAAGGATCGGCTATCGGGCGCTCCGGTTTAAGGCTATCCGCTCTGTTGTCCGTCCGTTTCCGGAATGAAATTAGACAGGGGAGAAACGAACTCCCAAAGGATCGGCTATCGGGCGCTCCGGTTTGAGTCTATCCGCTCTGTTGTCCGTCCGTTTCCGAAATGGAAATAGGCAAGGTAGAAACGGACTCCCAAAGGATCGGCTATCCTCAAACCTCCGCTGGTGGGAATGATTAAAAGACTAAAGATAAAGATAAGAAATTTAAGAGATTAAGAGATTAAGAGATTAAGAGATTAAGATTAAAGATAAGAGACTTAAAAGAGATCAATAGCGTGCAAAATAGAGCGACTTGAACTGCGTTCATGCTTCGATCTATACATAAGCCATCCGGGATATTCGAGGCCCCCTCGAATTAATTTCTCGGGTGGTTTAATTCGTTTTAGGCGGATGATGCAACGAAGTCCCTAGCGATCTGGGTGAATACTGAAAATATCATAATTTACTGCTCTTAAAGCCATTCGGGATGAAGAATGTTCCAATCATTCTTTTCTCGGGTGGCTTTATTGTTGGGGTGAAACGACGTTGTTACCTACATTTTAGGAGATTTTACGTCATGTTCATGTCATATTGTGCGTGATGGGAGGTCATATGTATGTATGCAGGAGATTGAATTTCTTTCGTAAAAAAGTGAAATGCTTACATTTCCAGAATCAAAAAAATATTTATTTAAATGTGTCATATATATTGACACTTTTACAAAACACGATTTATTATTAATATCACTGGAGAATAAAAATATTAAAACTGATATTAATCACTGTTTTTTGATGATTTCGGATCTTTTTACTTGGAAAATTGATCTAATTAATCTACTGGTGAAATTAAATAGGGGATGTCTTCATGAAAAAGCATGATCAAGACTTTATGAAGCGGCAGAACAGACTCACAGTATTTCAAATCATCAAGAATGAACAGCCGATTTCAAGAGCAGCCATAGCCAAACAGACGGGCATGAGTCCGACAACGGTCAGCCGGATCGTATCGGAGCTGACGGAGGAAGGATACGTTCACGAAACGGAAGAGCAGGCCTCGGCCGGCCGCGGAAGAAAGTCTTCCTTAATAAGGCTGCTGGATACGGCGGTCATCTCGATCGGCGTCGAGCTGGATCGCCATCAAGCGAATATCGGATTCATTGACGTTCAGGGTAACGTATTGTGCAGCGGAAGCTTTTCAAGATCATCCGATGAAACGGCAGATGTCACGGTGACCCGGATTGCGGAAACCATTGAAGAGCTGATCGCCGAATGCGATATCGACCGAAGACGGGTGGTCGGCATTGGCGTTGGACTGCCGGGCATCATCGATGTCGACGCCGGCATCGTCAATTTTTCGGTACAGCTGGGATGGAAGAATGTGGGGCTCGCCGAGAGGCTCAAGGAACTAACCGGGCTTCAAGCTGTCGTGGACAATGAGCTGAAGGTGAAGGCGTTGGCGGAGCAGCTCAAAGGTTCGGCCTACGGCTCCAACCGTACGGTGCTCCTGGGCTTCGGCAATGGCGTCGGATCGGCGCTCATTCTGGAGGGGGAGATTTACCGCGGGGTGACGAACAGCGCCGGGGAGATCGGTCACACGACCGTGGACCCAGAAGGCATGATGTGCGACTGCGGGAAAGCCGGATGCCTCCAAACGTATATCAATATACCGTCCTTGTTGTCGGAAGCCAGCAAAATCAAACCCGTCCGCACGATCGAGGAGCTGTTCGCGGAGAGGCGGGCCGGAACGCGCTGGGCAAGCTATTTGATCGATCGGGCCCTTGCCTATATGGCGATTACGATCAATAACGTCGTCAGCATGTACAATCCGGACAGCGTCATTTTGAGCGGCGAGTTTCTGGACAAGTTTCCCGAAGTATACGAAGAGATCACGGATCTGTGCTACTCGCAGTATATCTGGGAACCGCTTCAAGATTCCTTTTCGATTGTTCGCTCGGAGCTTCACGAGCATGGGGTCACCATCGGGTCGGGGCTTGTCGCACAGGATCGTTACTTTCAATTGAATTAATTCATCTGGAGATCGGGGGAGCATGAACATGGGATTTGTGCCATTGGTAGAGGAATATCGCGGGAACGTATTGGAGAATGTGCACTACGGCGCGATCAGCGTCGTAGACGAGAACGGAAAGGTTGTATACGCAGCGGGCGATCCGCATCATATGACCTTTCTGAGATCGGCGGCCAAGCCGTTCCAGGCAATTCCGGTAATGAAACGCCGGATTGACGAAGTGTACGGACTAACGGGGGAAGAAACGGCCTTGTTTGCCGCCTCCCATCGGGGCGAGCGATTCCACATTGATGCATTGGAATCCATTCTGAAGAAAACCGGCATTCGGGAAGAAGCGCTTCACTGCTGCGCAACTTATCCATTGAATGAGGATGCCAAGGCGCAGCGCCATCGCGATCATGAGGAGAAGCGCAGAATCTTCCATAACTGCTCCGGCAAGCACAGCGGCTTGATTGCCCTATGCAAGCATATGGGCTGGGACGAAAGCACGTATTACAAACCGGGGCATCCGGCTCAGCAAGAAATCCTCGAGACGCTGGCTTATTTCGCCGAGGTTCCGGTTTCCTCGATCCCGCAAGGCATTGACGGCTGCGGACTTCCCATCTTCGCGCTTCCCCTGGATCGTATCGGGTATTCCTTCCTCAAGCTGGCATGCCCGGATTTGATCGAGGATCCAGAGACTGCAGAAGCTGCAGCCAGAATGGCGAAGCTGATGAACGAGTATCCGGATATCATTGCAGACACCAAGTTTGTGTGCTCAGCTCTGCTCAGGGACCACAACCTGACAGCCAAGGGCGGCGCGAAGGGCGTGTACGGCATCGGTCTTCGGAAAGAACGCTTGGCGATCTCGCTCAAAGTATCCGACGGCTCCGAGCAAGTATGGCCGTGCATCATCGCTTCCATCCTGGAGCGTCTCGGCTACAGCGATCAGTCTACGATTGACCGGTTGTATGAGCTGGTTCCAAATGCCATTTTCAACGATGGGGGCACGCTTGTCGGTGAACGGCGCGCTGTGTACGAATGGAATGCTTAAACGGTGAGGAACTCAAAGCGGCAGGCAGGCTGTTACATGCCGAAGCGGCGAGTGAATCTATAGATATTCACTACATCAAAGGGGGAGTAAAACAATGAGATTCAAAGGTAGAACATGGTCACTGCTCATGCTGCTGCTCGCATTTACGATTGTTGCGGCAGGCTGCGGCGGAAACAGCGGAAGCGGCGAAGGGGCAAGTGAAGGCGGCGGCGAGAGCAAGCCGGTGACAAAAGATAACAAAGATGTTGTCATTGCGATTAACGCCAACTTCATCACGCTTGACCCTCACAATGCCGGAGACACGCACTCCATTTCCGGTGCTCGCACGATGTATGAAGGTTTGATGGGCTTCAACGAGAAAATGGAACTCGTTCCCGTGCTGGCTGAAGACTACAAGATCAGCGAAGACGGCCTGACGTACACATTCAATCTGCGCCAGAACGTCAAGTTCCATGATGGAACGGATTTCAATGCTGAAGCGGTAAAAGCCAATCTGGATCGCATCATGGATGAAAAGAACAACCTCAGAATGCGCAAGAGCTTCTCAACAGTAGCCGATGTTCAAACTCCGGATGAACACACCGTTGTCATCACCCTTAGCCAGCCGTATAACGCTTTCTTGAACAAGACGGCCATGGCGCTGATGATCAGCCCGAAGGCTCTTAAGGAAAGCGCCGACATCACGAAGAACCCAGTAGGTACGGCAGCTTACAAATTCAAGGAATGGATTCAAGGCGACCGCCTTGTCGTTGTGAAGAATGAAGATTACTGGCAAGAAGGACTTCCGAAGGTGGACAGCATTACGTTCAAACCGGTACCGGAGAACGGTTCCCGGATCGCGATGCTGAAAACGGGAGAAGCGGACTTCATTTATCCTATGCCGACAGAGCAAGTGTCCGAAGTAGAAGGCGATTCCAATATCGTCATCGATAAGACTGATTCTACGATCGTGCGTTATATCACGCTGAATACGATGAAGAAGCCTTACGACGATCTGAAGGTTCGTCAAGCCATCAACTATGCCATTGATAAAGATGCTTACATTAAAGTCGTTAAATCCGGACTGGGTTCGAAGCTGACTTCTTCCATGTCCTCCATGACCCAGCACTACTCCGAGCAATCCGGTTATGATTACGATCCGGAGAAAGCCAAAGCCCTTTTGGCTGAAGCAGGATATCCAGATGGATTCGAAGCTGAGATTTGGGGAGAGAATGATTCCGAAACGGTAAAAGGCATGCAGTTTATTCAGCAGCAGCTTGCCCTCGTCGGAATCAAAGCTGAACCGAAGTCGATGGAAGGTGCAACCCTGTCCGATCAGATTAACTCGGCTACGCCGGAAAACGCGAAAATTCAAATGTGGTACGTAAGCTGGTCTCCTTCGTCTGGCGATGCCGACGGCGCGACAAAAGGTCTGTTCAGCAGCGAGTTCTTCCCGCCAGCGGGTTCCAACACCGCTTACTACAAGAACGACAACGTTGACCAATGGATCAAAGATGCTAACGCATCCGTCAAAGCTGAAGATGCCAAAGAAATCTATGCAAACATCCAAAAACAAATCTGGGAAGATGCTCCTTGGGTATTCCTCGGAGTCGATCAGGTCATCACGGGCAAACGTGCTTACCTTGAAGGCGTGAAGGCCCTACCGGACGGATCGATCAGCGTGATCAACGCAGAAGTCAAATAATCAGGCAGCGAAGAGCTTGCTAAACGTATACCTTGTGGTGGGCCGCCTCTTGAATCAATAAGGAAGCGGCCCATCGTATTTTAAAAGCTGGCATGTTGAAAGGAGGCACATCCTTTGGGAAGATATGCAATTCAGAGGCTGCTGGGTGTAATCCCGCTGTTGTTCGTTGTATCCATCCTTGTATTTATGTTCATTCACCTGATTCCTGGAGATCCGGCACGGCTTGTTGCAGGTAAGGATGCCACCCTTGAGGAGATCAACGGGATTCGAGAGCAGCTAGGCTTGAACTTGCCGCTATGGCAGCAGTATGTAAACTACATGAGTGATCTGTTGAAGGGTGACTTGGGTGTATCCGTTACTTCCGGCTTACCGGTGACGGACATGTTGGAAAGCCGCTTTTTCCCGACGATTGTCCTGACCTTTACCAGCCTTGGCTGGGCACTGGTCATTGGTCTGATTATTGGTATCATATCTGCCGTCAACCGCGGCAAGTGGCCGGACTATCTCGGAATGTTGACTGCGATATCCGGTATTTCCCTGCCAGGCTTCTGGCTTGGTCTTGTCCTGATTCAAATTTTCTCCGTGGAGCTGGGCTGGTTCCCTACAGGAGGCGTCGACAGCTGGCAATCCTATATTTTGCCTTCCTTTACGCTGGGAGCGGGGATTATGTCCATGCTGGCGAGATACTCCCGTACTTCGATGCTAGAAACGATGCGCGAGGATTATGTCCGGACGGGACGGGCGAAGGGTCTGCGGGAATTCGTCGTTGTCGGAAGACACGCGCTGCGCAACTCCCTGATTCAGGTCGTGACCGTAGCGGGCCTTCAGTTCGGATTTTTGCTGGGCGGCTCGGTTATGGTCGAGACGGTGTTCAGTATTCCCGGCATGGGGCGTCTCTTGGTAGATTCCATCGCGTTCCGGGATTACACCGTGATTCAAGCGCTTCTATTGCTGTTCGCAGCTGAATTTATCCTGATAAACCTGATTGTTGATTTATTGTACGGTGTACTGAATCCAAAAATCCGGTATGCATCGAAATAGGAGGGGGAACCCATGAGCGACAATTCAACAGTGACGGTCCATTCCTCCGCGCCGGAGGATATGCTTGCAAAGAGCCAGGCAACTGGCAAATTCAGAGCGTTTACAACTAAATTCATGAAGCAAAAGCTTGCCGTAATATCAAGCGGATTTATCTTGTTACTACTTGTGCTGGCGGTGATCGGTCCGCATATCGTTCCGTATCCTCCGAATGAGCCGAACTATGATGCGATGATGCAAGGCCCGTCGGCTGCTCATTGGGCAGGTACGGATGAGTACGGCCGTGATATTCTGAGCCGCTTGATTGACGGAACAAGGTTGACCATGGCGGTCAGTTTAAGCGCTGTTTTTATATCCGCAATTCTCGGTACGATTCTTGGTCTGATTAGCGGCTACTATGGCGGGTGGCTGGATCGCCTCATCATGCGGGGCAGTGACGTCATGTTCTCGTTCCCTGACCTGCTGCTGGCCATCGGTATCGTGGCGATACTGGGGCCGGGCTTATCCAATGTAGTCATCGCGGTGGCGGTCTTCGGGACCCCGTCGTTTGCCAGAATCATTCGAAGCGTGACGCTCTCCGCAAAGGAATCTTTATATGTAGAGGCAGCACGGTCCATGGGTGCCAAGCATAACCGGATTATCTGGAAACATATTTTCCCCGAGACGGTTCCCAGCATTATCGTCAACGTATCGATGAGAATCGGCGGCGCCATACTGGCGGCTTCCTCGTTAAGCTTTCTCGGCCTCGGGGCCAAGCCGACGGAACCGGACTGGGGCGCCATGCTCAGCATGGGTCGGGACTACTTGAGTATTGCACCCCATATCGTATATTACCCGGGGCTTCTCATATTCCTGACCGTGCTCGCATTCAACCTGATCGGTGACGGACTGAATGATGCCCTTGATCCGAAGACGAAAAACTAATAGGGGGGATAGATCGTGACGCAAACATTGCTTGAAGTTAAAGGTCTCAAAACCGAATTCAAACGCGATGGCTCATCGGTGCTTGCCGTAGCAGGCGTGGATTTTCACATCAATAAAGGCGAAGTGCTCGGGCTCGTGGGTGAATCCGGATGCGGCAAAAGCGTGACCTCCCTGTCCATCATGAGGCTTCTTAAAGACACGCCCGGCCGAATATCCGGGGGCTCGGTAAGCTTTGAGGGCAAGGATCTCGTACAAATGTCGGAAAAAGAAATGCGCCGCTATCGCGGAAACGAGCTGGCCATGATCTTCCAGGAGCCGATGACGTCGCTGAATCCCGTCCTTCGGATCGGGAAGCAACTGGAGGAAGCGATTATGCTGCACTTGGGATACGGCCGCAAAAAAGCGCGGCAGCATGCCATCGATTCGCTCAAACTCGTTGGCATTCCGCGGGCGGACGAGGTCGTGGACGACTATCCGCACCAATTGTCCGGCGGCATGCGCCAGCGGGTCATGATTGCGATGGCGATGTCGTGCAATCCGAAGCTGCTGATCGCGGACGAGCCGACTACCGCCCTGGACGTTACGATTCAGGCTCAAATCCTGGATCTGATGAATCGGCTCAAGACGGAACAGGAAATGGGCATGCTGCTCATTACCCATGACCTTGGCGTTGTGGCTGAAATGTGTGACCGGGTGGTTGTCATGTACGCTGGCCGGGTCGTCGAAGAGGCGACGGTCGAGGAATTGTTTGAGAACCCTCAGCATCCGTACACCAAAGGACTCATTAATTCGGTCCCCAAGCTTAGACAAAAGGTGCGCCGCTTGGAATCCATTCCCGGGAATGTGCCGGATCTGCGGAATATGCCGCAAGGCTGCAAATTTGCTCCGCGGTGTCCGTTTGTCATGGAGCAGTGCCTCTCCCGGGAGCCGGAGCTTCTCCCCGTAGTAAATGAAGAACATCGCAAAAGCCGCTGCTGGCTGACACAGGAAGGTCATTCGAAGGGAGGAGAAACCGCATGAAAGAAACACCTTTATTAGAAGTAAAAAACTTGCAGAAATCATTCACGGTGAAAAAAGGGTTCTTCGGTACGTCCAAGCAGCTCCGTGCCGTGGATGGCATCTCCTTCGCAATCCATAAGGGCGAGACCTTCAGCCTGGTTGGCGAGAGCGGCTGCGGCAAATCGACGACCGGCCGGCTGGTGACCCGACTGCTGACGCCGAATAGCGGCGAAGTGATTTTTAACGGAACCGACATTAGCGGATACAACGAGAATCAGATGCGTCCGCTGCGCAAAGACATGCAGATGGTCTTTCAGGATCCGTACGCTTCCCTTAATCCAAGAATGAAAGTCAAAGAGCTCGTAGCGGAACCCTTGTTGATTCATACCAAGCTGAGTTCCAAAGAGCGCGATAAACTGGCTTGCGAGCTGTTGGAAACGGTCGGTTTGAACAGCTTCCATGCCGAACGCTTCGCCCATGAGTTCAGCGGCGGGCAGCGCCAGCGCATCGGCATTGCCCGAGCCTTGTCCGTGCGCCCCAATCTGATTGTAGCCGACGAGCCTGTATCGGCACTGGACGTATCCATTCAATCCCAGGTATTGAACCTGCTGCAGGATCTTCAGGAAGAATACGGCCTGACCTATCTGTTCATCTCCCATGATCTCAGCGTGGTAGAGCATATCAGCGACCGGATCGGCGTTATGTATCTGGGCGCGCTCGTGGAGACGGCCGATAAGGATACGCTGTACGATCGCCCGCTTCATCCTTACACGCAAGCGCTGTTGTCGTCGGTGCCGGTTCCGGATCCGAAGCAGAAGAAGGAACGGATCATTCTAAAGGGGGATCTGCCGAGCCCGGTCAATCCGCCGACAGGCTGCCGATTCCATACCCGCTGTCCTTCCTGCATGGAAGTATGCAAACAGATTACGCCTGTATACCGTGAGATTGAGCCGGGACATCAGGTGGCTTGCCATTTATATGACGAAGAAATCATGAAGAAGGCGTAACAGACCGCGATTTTCTCATAAAAGGAGGTAAGGGCTCGATATGAACATTACCATCGATGAAGTTCAGCTGGCAGATACTTCGATCTATGCGGTTTATGAGGGTGAGGAGTCTCATTACCGCGTAACGGAATCCCGGAAGCAAAGCAAGACGCTGACCTGGTTCTATGGACGTTCCGAGCACGAGTCGGACGATCTCGTTGCCGGAATGGGGCAACGTTCGAACCTCACTTCGGAGCAAGTGCGAAGAACGGGCGCTTCGGCCGCGAGAGCGCTGCTCAAGGAGAATAAATCAAGCGCCGTGCTGATCCGACCGGCAGCCCGCGATGTCGGGGTAACTCCAGGTATCTCGGCGGAGGAAGAGCTCCAAGCGTGGCTGGAAGGCTGGCTGTACGGATTGTATCAATTCAATAAGCATCGCGGGGTTACGGCCAATCTACAGGCCCTGTCTCTTCATCTTCGACAAGATGATTGGGAAGGGCTTTCCCGTGAAGATATGGAAGCCGTCATCCGGACGGCGGAAATCCGGATCGAAGGAACGCAGCTCACCCGAGACTTGGTGAATGAATCACCCGAGACGTTAAATCCGGAGGCGTTTGTTGCGGTCGTTGAGGATCGTTTCAAAAAAGCGCCCGTAGACCTTCATGTATACCGCGGTCAAGAGCTTCACGACCGGCAGATGAACGGACTGATCGCCGTGGGTGCCGGCAGCAAATACGAGCCTGCCATGATCGAGATTTCCTACAATGGAGCGGAATCCGGGAAGGAATACCCTCATATCGTGCTTATCGGCAAAGGCGTTACCTTTGATATGGGCGGCATGAACGTTAAGATCGGCCGAGACATCAGCGATGCCCGCATGGATATGGGCGGCGCAGCCGCCGTCGTGGGCGCCATGGATATACTGGTATCGCGGAAATCTCCGGTACGGGTTACGGCATTGATCGCCGTAGCGGATAATTTATCGGGGCCGGATGCGATGCTTCCTTCTTCCGTCGTTCACTATCCGAACGGCTTGAGCGTTCAGGTGGCGAATACTGATGGGGAAGGAAGATTGATCATTGCGGACGCGCTGCTGCACGCGGCCCATCTTAACGCAGACAAGGTGATCGATATCGCAACTCTTACCGGCAATGTCGGTGCGGCATTGGGCTTGGAAATTGCCGGCATTTGGGGCGATCAAGAGATAACGGCCGATTTGGTTGAGATCGGGGAGCGCAACGGAGAGCGCTTATGGCCCATGCCGCTGATGGACGAGTATGAATCCGAGCTTAGAAGCGATTATGCCGACCTGAGGAATGTCGGCACGTCGACTTTGGCAGGTGCCATAACGGCTGCGTTGTTTATCCGCCATTTTGTGGCGGAGACCATGAAATGGGTGCATATCGATATGGCAGGCACGGTCCAGTATAAACGGGAATTCCCTCACTCCGCGGCAGGGGCTACCGGCTATGGAGCCAGGCTGCTGGCGGACTATGTGGAGAAGCAGTTTCGCCCTGCATAAGCGAACCAACGACAGTAAGGAGTGAAGAACATGCTGCTTGAAATTATCGCAACATGCGTGGACGATGCCATCACAGCCGAGAAGAATGGCGCGGACCGTCTGGAATTGATCACGGCGATCACCGAAGGCGGGCTCACGCCGGGCATCGGTCTCGTGGAAGAGGTCGTGAAAGCCGTTCGGATTCCGGTCCATGTGATGGTAAGGCCCCATAGCAGATCCTTTGTGTATAACGCGCTGGATATAGCAACCATGGTTGCGGAGGTTAAGGCGATCCGCAAGGCGGGTGCGGCTGGCGTGGTCCTTGGCATGCTGACTCCGGAAGGAAAGATCGACGAGGCCGCCTTGGCCCAAATGCTGGAATGGACGGGCGATATGCAGGTGACATTCCACCGGGCTTTTGATGAATTGGAGGATCAATTCGAAGGGCTGCGTACATTGCAGAAATATCCGGCCGTCACCCGCGTCTTGACGTCGGGAGGACCGCAGCCGGCACCGCAAGCGATCCCGAGGATTCGCGAGCTTGTGGAACAAGCCGCAGGCACCGGGCTTAAGATTTTGGCCGGGAATGGCCTGAAGTGGGAAATCATACGCGATTTCATCGACCAGACCGGCGTGAGCGAGGTTCATTTCGGCTCAGCTGTCCGGTATGGCCGATCAGGGCTGAAGCCCATTGATCCGGTTGAACTGCGATCCTTGGCTGACAGCTTACATCAATAGAAGTAGCAAACCTATCGGAAACAGGTGAACAAAAATTGCAAACCGAATGGAATAAACAGCAAGAATTTGTGGTTGGCGTTGACCTTGGGGGTACGAAGATCGCGGCAGCGCTCTTTGATTCCGAAGGACAGCTGCTGAACCGGGAGCAAATGGAGACAGCCGGAGCGCGTACGGCCGAGGAAGTGGTCGCGAGAATTACGAACATGATTCGCAGCGTGTCGGGCGGCCACCCGCTTCGAGGCGTAGGCATGGCTTCGCCGGGAACGGTTAACAGCCGGGAGGGCATTGTCATTCACGGCACGAATTTGCCGGAATGGACCAACGTCCCTCTCAAAGCCTGGATGGAACGAGATCTGAATACGGAAGTACAAGTGCTGAATGATGCCAATGCAGCCGCATGGGGCGAATATGTAAGAGGTGCCGGCCGAGGGTCGACGAACATGGTTTACGTGACGCTCAGCACAGGCATCGGTTCAGGCATCGTGCTGGATGGCAAGCTGTTTCTGGGCAGCAATTCCTTTGCAGGGGAACTTGGGCATCATATCATTGATCCCAGCGGTCCGCAGTGCAATTGCGGCAGCCATGGCTGCTGGGAGGTGTTTGCTTCAGGAACGGCCATCGGCCTGGCAGCATCCCAGCGGATGCTTACCCAGACCAGCGTTATTTCTGAACTGGCCGCAGCCGATGGAGGCGTGAACGCCAGGCATGTATTCGAGGCTAAACGTCTTCATGACCCCGTCGCAGTGGAGGTCATCGATCGTGCCGTCTATTACATGGCACTTGGACTGGTTAACGTCATTCACAGCTTCAACCCCGATCGCATCGTGGTTGGCGGGGGTGTGAGCAGAGCAGGCGAGCTTCTTTTCCCGCAGCTTCGGGAAATGACGGATAAGCTGGTCATGCCGTCCTATCTAGGAACCTACGAGATCGTTCCTGCGGGACTGCGGGACGATGTTGGCCTGGTGGGAGCCGCAGCCTTGTTCCAATAATATATTCGTAAGAAAAGGCAACAAAAGCCGCCCTCAAGGGCGGCTTTCTGATTATTCATGAAGAGAGCGGGAAACGGAGCGATCATATTTGCGTAAGCGAAGTCCGTAACTTGTGACAGGTGATAGGCGTAAACCGTAAGCCGTCATCCGTTTTCACTGGAGTCGAGTTTTTGGTTTCCTATTAGGTTTGTTTGTATCCGACAAACAATAAGCGGTTGCCCGCACTTTCCCGCCCGCCGACGGAAGCCGCCGGCTCCAAACCCGCACGCGAGGCGGCCTGCAGGCTTGGAGCCGGCGGCTTCCGCTATTCCATGTATTTTGATGCGTCGAACGTAATCATGCTCGTATGGTTGGCATGCTCGATCAGTGAGGAGAGCCTGGTCACTTCGCGTTCCTTCTTGCGCGCCTGCGCCTGATAAGCTTCCGGATCGTATAAGGCCACGTTAAACAGCGTTACGGCGCCATCTCCGCTTCCCCGGCCGCTCTGGCGCTCCAGCTTCTTGCGGGAGCCGAGATGGGCAAGCTGTCCGATATCGCTGCGCATTTGTTTGGCGAGCTCGATCGCCTCCATGATGGTCATGTCGGAGCCGTTCCAACTAATGGTCTGCGTCGTGTTGGAGATTGCCATCAGCAGATCCAGCTTTCTGTAATCCGCTGCGGCGGCTTCGATCTCTTCCGTAATGGCATCCACGCTGCGTGCAGGATACTCCGCCGTTTCCCCTTTTTCAATGATCGTGCTGCTGTTGTTCAAGCGTTCCGACATCAATTGATTCATGAGACGGTTGATTGCTGCCCGGACTGCCAAAGCTTCAGCCATCGTAATTTGACTCATAAGCGAAGGATCACCTCTTTGATTTCTTGTCTGAATATGTAAACGTTCCGAACTGCAAAAAAGTTGCATGCCCGTTAACAAAACGTCGCCGGAGGTTCGATGGAGTGTTACATAATTGTCATGAGTATACGAGATGGCATAATGAAAAAACATGAAAATTTTCAGCCTATACGACATTGATTAACATATAGTGATAGATTTCTAGGATATTATTGACAGCATCCTTGCTTGTATACTATATTAAGAGAAGGTTACAAAATGTTAATGAATTTTGCCGAATTTCGTTTGTGAAAACGGGGGAACCGTCTTGGGTGAATTATTCTTGTACCATAGAGAGTATAGGGAACCTTCAACCGAACCCTTAGCTAACTCCGTAGGCATCGAAGGAGAGAACGTATTTTGAAGAAATTTGTCATCACATTGCTTGGGTCTGCAATTATTTTTTCTTCTGGTGCCGTATCAGCTTATGCTGATCAACAACCGAATTTTCAGCATCAAGTGAAGCAATTGGTAGGAACGCCTTATAAATGGGGCGGAACAACGACAAGCGGATTTGATTGCTCCGGATTTATTCTGTATATGTTTAGAAATTTCGACATGGATCTTCCGCGCACATCCCAGAGTCAGGCTAAAGCCGGGGTTCATGTGGATCGCGAGGATCTGAGAGTCGGAGATTTGGTATTCTTCAATACAAGCGGCAGCGGCATTTCCCATGCGGGCGTTTACATTGGAGATGGACAATTTGCGCATGCTTCCAGCAGCAAGGGCGTAAGAATCAGCAAGCTTAGCGACTCCTATTACGAACCGCGTTATGTTACGGCGCGCCGTGTATTGAGTCAAGAGAACTATGCTAAACTGGTAGGAAGCGCAAGCTAATTGGAATACGCAGTTTAGAGTTCGATACATAACCGGAAAGCCTGACAAGAGATGATCTTGTCAGGCTTTCTTTTTTATTGAAGATCATAATTTGGGTCTCTACGAAAGGACTCACTAGATTATTCCTTTACGACAGAGGCATTCACGGCGGCTTCCATGCCATTATTATAGGAACGGAACAAGCCCAGACGCCAGAAGGCGGCACCTTTCAGATCATAGCGCTTGGCCAAGCCGAGCTTATCGTCGA
The DNA here is from genome assembly GCF_000024685.1 of Paenibacillus sp. Y412MC10. Lineage (NCBI taxonomy): Bacteria > Bacillati > Bacillota > Bacilli > Caryophanales > Paenibacillaceae > Paenibacillus > Paenibacillus sp. Y412MC10. The sequence goes on along the minus strand of NC_013406.1, from coordinate 4,500,798 downwards.
CGGATGTGGCCGTTTCGCTGCTTAAGCTGATGCCGAGCAGGAGCTTCTGCTTAGGAACGCCTGCCTGAAGTGCCTGCTGAATGGCTTGGTCCACCAGACTGTTGGGTTCAGGAACCTGGGCTTTGGTGCCAACCGGATTGTACTGATACGCCATGACGATGAGATCATCGGCAAGGGAGGCCAGCGTCTTGTAATCATAGCCTTTATAGGCGCTGTTCAATGGCGGAACGGCTAAGGACAGAGCAATGTCGCTCGGCAATGCGGCTTTCAATTGCTTGACGTAATCATTAAGCAGCTTCTGCTGCTTCGCGGCATCCAGTTTAAAACCGAGCCCTTCGAAATCAAGCACCACGCCGCCGAATCCGTTATCCGCCACCGCAGTCGTGATGCCCTCAATGGACTTTTGGCGAAGGCTGCTGTCGCTGAGGACTTTGGTTAATTCGCCGTTTCCGTCCAAAGCGTAAACCATAAGGTACGGTTTAATCTCCCGATCCGCAGCATCCGCAACAATCGATTGCGGAGTCACGTCGCCGGCCGCCGCAGGCAGACGATACTCGTCGCCTTGAAGCGTAAACTGACCTTCCCGATCAATGCGGCTCCAGCCGAAGGCGACTGAATTCATGGATGCTACGAGATCCCGCTCTTGGAAAGATTGCAAAGCGTAAAAGGCTCTTAGATGCATTTCGCGCTGCGGCGACACGAGGGAGACCGTGCGAGTCGCCTGATTCCAGCCGACATTAACGCCGAATTGGCTGCTGAACGAGCTGAGCGGAATCAGAACGCGGCCTTCCCGCTGGACAGGGGGAGCGGCCAGCTTCACTTTTTTACCGTTGACGGTTGCGCTCGAGCTCCCGACTTGAAGCAGCACTTCCGTCGTTTGACCTTTCACCTCGCCAATGGCCTTCACCGTTTGGGTCTTGCTGTTCCACGTGATTTGAATGCCCAGCGCCTCACCGACCGTCCGGAACGGCACGTAAGTGACCCCTTTGTCTATCCTGGGAGCCGCATCGAATGTAAGCGCAACGTCATCCAGCTTGACCGAAATGGCAGGCGCAGCCTGTACCTGGCCGATATGGGGAGCGGTTCCGAGCAGAGATAAGGCAAGAACGGCAGCGACGGCTGTTTTTCCTATTGGTTTATGCAGCATGCTATTGTTTTCCCTCCAACCCAATAAAATAATAGAATGATTCTCATAGAATATGGGATTTGCTCTAGCATACGCTAGTATAGCAAAATTTTCATAGAGTTCCAATTGCATGATGTCATAGAATCGATAAGAGTAAGCATGTTGATTTTTTAAACTTTCCAGTATAATAATTGAAGGAATTCATACATAACCTGATGATTACATGCATAGGGGGATAAAGGCGTGTTTAAATTCTGGAAAAACAAAAAGGGCGAGAACAGCGGAGAGAAATCGTCGCTCCCGGCAGCGGAAGAGAGAATGGAAGCCGTGCCGGACCGGATCATCGAGCTTACGGGCCGCGAGGTTCAGCGTAGCGTGGCCCCTGTTCTGGGCATGACGGTGCTTGACTTGGCCGAGCGGAATGAGGTGGATTGGAACTCTTTTTGCAAAAGAGGGACATGTGCGCGCTGCCGCTGCATGGTGGTGGAGGGAATCGAGTATCTGTCCGAACCCAATCTGGCCGAAGAACGGCGCCTGGATCCGGAAGAAATCGAAGAGGGGTACCGTCTCGGATGCCAGAGCAGGATCGAAACGGTCGGCCCCGTCAAAATCAAGCATGCTCCATACTTTTGACGATATAGAATGACAAATAACAGTAATATATAAAAAGCAGGCAGCCGTACCATTGCGGCTGCCTGCTTTATCGAAAGGAAAACAATCGAAAATTCCTTCACTCCACGGCCAATTTGCTCTGTTCCCGGAACGAGCTTGGCGTTTGACCGGTAATTTTCTTGAACAACATCGAGAAATACTTGTCGTTGCCGTAGCCGACCTGGGAAGCAACCTCGTGCACCGGCATTTCGGAATCCGCCAGCAGGCGCTTGGCCTCTTCAATTCGGCGGGATATCAAGTAATTGAAGGGGGAATCGCCGACTTCTTTTTTGAACAGATGGGATAAATAATGCTGGCTGACATACATCGTATCGGCAATGTCCTTGAGGCTGATGCTCTGGGTGTAGTTGGCGTCGATAAAGTGCTTGGTCCGCAGCGCGATTTCATTCTTGCCCTTCAAGGATTGGAATTGGTGTTTAACGTCCACGATGCGATAAATCACGGTAATCAATGACATCAGCAGGTTCGTGCTCAGCGTTTCATATCCAAGTACCTGCGAATCGCATTCGCGGAGGATCTCGGAAAGATAGCTCTCCACTTTATAAGCGTATTTCTCGCAGGATATGACCGGCTCGACATAGGCCGGCAGCAGCATCCCCTGAGGCACCCCTTCAATGTGAAGCGAATCCACGCCGCAATAGATTACCTTGAATGGCCCGTCCGTGATGGATTTCTCCTCATGGGGAATGCCGGGGTTATAGATGGCGACATCGCCTTTATGAAGCTCATATACTTTACCTGCTATGGTGAATTCTCCGCGTCCTTCAACCACATAGATGATCTCGCAGAAATCGTGGATTTGCGGCGGGCCATAAAAGAAGTCCTCGTCCACGACCTGGCCGGCAAAGAGCAGCTGCGGATTTTTGATGAAGCGGAAGTGATCGCTTTTACTATGCGAGATTTCGATTTTTGGCACGGTCTCGTCCCTCCTGAAAGCAGCATCCTTTTCCTATTATAATGCATATTGCTCCTCGATGCCGAAATCGTTTGCAACCCGCTGACGAATAGGTACACTGTCTTGCTGAAATTGGGGACCGATATAACAACATAGTGGGTTATCCTTGAGCCCGAATCAACTTACAATGATGTCATAATCCTTATAGGGAGGCGTGACATACATGACAATTGAAAACGATTACAGATGGCGGGACGGATTTCCGAAAATCGGCATTCGCCCTACGATAGATGGCAGACGGAGAGGGGTAAGGGAATCCCTTGAGGAACAGACCATGAATCTGGCCAAGGCCGTCGCCGAGATGCTGACGAAAGAGCTTAAATATCCGAATGGCGAGCCGGTTGAATGCGTGATTGCGGATACTTGCATCGGCGGCGTTGCCGAAGCGACCGCAGCGGCCAAGAAGTTCAAGAATGCCGAGGTCGGCCTGACGATAACCGTTACGCCTTGCTGGTGTTACGGAACGGAAACGATGGATGCGGATCCTTCGCGTCCGAAGGCGGTATGGGGCTTCAACGGAACAGGGCGTCCGGGCGCGGTGTATTTGGCAGCCGTCTTGTCGGCCCATGCGCAGAAGGGACTTCCCGCATTCGGCATCTATGGCGAAGACGTTCAGGATGAAGGGGATACCCGCATTCCGGATGACGTTCAAGAGAAACTCCTGCGTTTTGCGCGGAGCGGGCTGGCTGCGGCCTATATGCGCGGACAATCGTACCTGTCCATGGGCTCGGTGTCAATGGGCATCGCCGGCTCGATCGTGGACGACAGCTTCTTCCAGGAATATCTGGGCATGCGGAACGAATATGTGGATATGAGCGAGTTTACGCGCCGTTTGGAAGAAGGAATCTATGATCCTGAAGAATATGAGAAGGCGCTTGCTTGGGTGAAGGAGAACTGTACCGAAGGACCGGATAACAATCCGGATCATCTGCAGAACAGCCGGGAGCGCAAGGATCTCGAATGGGAAACCGTCGTCAAAATGACGCTGATCACCCGTGATTTGATGATCGGCAATCCGCGATTGAAGGAGCTTGGTTTCGAAGAGGAAGCCCAAGGCCACAGCGCGATCGCTTCCGGCTTCCAGGGGCAGCGCCAATGGACGGATCACTCCCCGAACGGAGACTTTCTGGAGACCATCCTCAATTCCTCCTTCGATTGGAACGGCAGACGTTCGCCCTATATCGTGGCAACGGAGAATGACAGCCTGAACGGAGTCGGCATGCTGTTCGGATACCTGTTAACCAATACGGCACAGATTTTCGCGGATGTGCGGACGTACTGGAGTCCGGCTTCGGTAGAACGGGTTACCGGCTATAAGCTTGAAGGCAAGGCGGAGAACGGCATCCTGCATTTGATCAATTCCGGTTCGGCTGCACTGGACGGAACGGGCGAGCAGGAGCTTGACGGCAAACCGGCCATGAAACCGTTCTGGGATATCACGGATGAAGAGGTTGACCGCACGCTCAAGGCCACGCAGTGGAGACCGGCTAACCTGGAGTATTTCCGGGGCGGCGGCTACTCGACCGACTACCTGACGCGCGGCGGCATGCCGATGACGATGTTCCGCCTTAACCTGGTGAAAGGACTGGGTCCCGTCCTGCAAATCGCCGAAGGCTATTCCGTGGATCTGCCGTCGGAGGTGCACGATACGCTCGATAAGCGTACAGACCCGACATGGCCAACGACCTGGTTCGTACCGAACCTCACGGGAGAGGGAGCCTTCTCCAGCGTTTATGAGGTCATGAACCAGTGGGGCGCCAATCACGGCGTGATCAGTTACGGACATATCGGAGCAGATCTTATCACCCTGGCTTCGGTGCTGCGAATTCCGGTCAACATGCATAATGTGCCTGCTAACGAGGTGTTCCGTCCGCGTGCCTGGGGCATGTTTGGAACGTCCGATCCGGAAAGCGCCGATTTCCGCGCTTGCCAGAACTTCGGTCCTCTATATAAATAAGGTCATTCGAGAGGAGAGCGAATCATGCTGAATGTAGAAACGAGAAACGAGCTCTGCAAATATGCCAAAAAAATCGTCGACAGCGGACTCGTTGTAGGGCCTGGGGGGAACATCAGCGCCAGGGCAGGGGACAAAATGTATTTGTCCCCGAGCGGTTTCGCGCTGGAGGAGATCGAGCCGGAGCAATGGATCGAAGTGGATATCCCGACGGGCGATATTACCGATATGGGTCTGCGGCCTTCCTCCGAAGTGCTGATGCACCTGTACGGATACCGCAGGAACCCTGACATCGGGGCCATGGTGCATACGCATCCGTCCCATTGCATTGCCTTTACGCTGGTGGAACAGGAGCTGCCGGTAATGTTCCCCGATCAGGCGGCATTGGTCGGCCGTACGGCTTATATCCCTTACATCATACCAACGACGGATTTGCTGGCAGATGCCGTCGCGGAGAAAGTGACCACGGCCAGCTCCATACTGCTGGGTAATCATGGACTGGTCACAACCGGCCGGAATCTGCGCGAAGCGTATTACCGGACCCAAGTGGTTGAAGAGAGCGCCAAAATTTATCTGAGCGCCAAGGCGGCCGGCACGCCGGTGCCGCTGACCGATCAGGAAGTGGACGATATTGCTGCTCTGGAGAGCGAGGATTATCGGATTCAGCTTCTGCAGAAGATGAAATAAATGTCGGGTTAAGGTTCGGATCTCGGGTACTTGGAATTTGAATCGGTATCGAACTAAAGGTGAGAAAGGATGCGGCGTATGAGCAATTCAACTGCGGTGCTTGCGTTTGACTTGGGAGCCAGCAGCGGCCGGGCGCTGCTGGGCGAAATCACCGCTTCTGATCATGACTCCCCCGGCATACTGAAGATTACGGAGATTCATCGTTTTGCCAATACCCCTGTTCAGATGGGAGATCATCTGCACTGGAACTTCCCGATGCTGCTCCAGGAGGTCAAGCACGGCATCCGTAAAGCGTTTCAGGACGGTTATCGGCCAGTCAGCTATGGCATCGATTCGTGGGGCGTCGATTATGGACTGATTGACCGCAACGGAGAGCTCATCGGAGTGCCTTATCATTACCGGGATCTCCGGACGGAAGGTATGGTAGAGGAAACCTGCAAGCAGGTTGGCAGAGAGAGGCTGTTTCAAGAAAGCGGCCTGCAATTCATGCCGTTTAACACCATCTTCCAATTGAATGCGATGCTCAAGGCGAAGTCGCCGATGCTGGATATCGCGGACAAGTTCCTGCTCACGCCGGATCTTCTGAACTATTTTCTTACAGGGGTTCAAGCATGCGAGTTCACCATGGCAACCACGACCCAGCTGTACCATGTTACGGAAGGCAAGTGGAATGAGCGGTTAATGGATGAGCTGGGACTCCCCTCGTCCTTGTTCCTTGAACCCGTACAGCCGGGAAGCGTGATTGGCAGGCTGCAGGATGCCGTGGCGCAAGAGCTTGGCGTTCCGGCGATCGAAGCGATTGCCGTGGCGTCGCACGATACGGAATCCGCCGTGGTGGCCGTTCCGGCGAACGCCGCCCGGTTTGCTTATCTCGTATGCGGGACCTGGTCGCTTCTCGGAACCGAGCTGCCGGAGCCGCTCGTTCACCCGGACGTGCTGGAAGAAGATTTCTCCAATGAGGGTGGGGCATATCAGTCCTTTCAATTGCTGAAGAATATCATGGGCCTCTGGATTCTTCAGGAGTGCAAGCGGCAGTGGGAAAATCAGGGACTGCAGTATTCTTATGCAGAGCTGGTTGAGCTCGCGGAGGACGCGGAGCCTTTCCGCAGCCTCATCCATCCCGATGATCTACGCTTCATGAATCCGGCCGATATGACGGCTGAAATTCGGGATTATTGCCTGGAGACCGGGCAGCCCGTTCCGCAAAGCGCCGGTGAGTATGTCCAGTGCATACTGCAAAGCCTGGCCCTAAGATACCGGGAAGTGCTTGAACGGATGGAAGTACTGACAGGGCAGTCGTACGATGGTCTTCATATGGTTGGCGGCGGCATTCAAAACGAGCTGTTATGCCGGTATACGGCGAATGCGATGGGCCGTACGGTGTGGGCCGGTCCGGTCGAAGCCAGCGCCATCGGGAACATGCTGGTTCAATTTGTGGCCAATGGCACGCTGCGCAGCAGGGAAGAGGGAGTCGAACTCGTGAAGCGGTCTTTTCCGCTGGCCTGGTATGAACCCGAATCCAGTGAGGATTGGGAGGCAGCGTTCCTGCGTTACAAGTCCTTGATCGGGCAGCAGCAGGCACAGCCGTGATCATGAGAGCGTTCAGGGACTGACAGCTCCCTGTTAAGATTCTCATCTTGCTTCAAAATCTGATAAAGAAGGATGTCGTTCCATGCTAAAAGGCATATCTCATTTGCTCTCGCCTGAGCTGCTGAAAATACTTATGGAGATGGGGCACGCGGATGAAATCGTTCTCGGCGACGCCAATTTCCCTGCAGCCAGTCACGCCCGGCGGTTGGTCCGGGCAGACGGACACGGAATCCCTGCGTTATTAAACGCAATATTGCCGTTATTTCCGCTGGATACGTACGTCGAATCCCCGGTAGCGCTGATGGCCGTCACCCCCGGAGATACCGTGAAAACGCCGATCTGGGAGGATTACCGCCAGATCGTGCAGCAGTTTCACGCCGTTCCCGTTGAATTCGATGAGATGGAACGTTTCTCGTTCTATGAACGCGCCAAGAATGCGTATGCCATCGTGTCGACGGGCGAACAAGCGCTGTATGCCAATGTTATCCTCAAAAAGGGCGTTGTCGTTTAGACTACCTGGTGCAATAATTAGAGAAGAGATCGCTGCGGCGGTCTTTTTTTTCGGTTTCAGTTTGGGCTCTCATTAAATTAGTTGGCACCGGGAAAACAATCCACCAGTTGGTTACTTGCATAGTTTATTTCAAATTAGATTCGTGGTTGCTTCCATCCCACTTCCATTAGAGGGCTCTGATGGAAGGGATGTATTGCTAGATAGAGTAACAAGCTTGTCTTTGTTATTCCAGCCTACGCTCAGACCCATTTCTTCACTAACAAAACGCATGGGAACGACCTCGGTTTTTAATTTACGAATTACTAAATCTCTGCTGAGAGACAAGGTTACCATACGATTTTCATCTATGAAAAGGAATCACTGGAAAATAACCTAGTACTTAAACTAATAATTCAAAATGAACTGATGCTATGAAATTAACGGATAACCAATCACCTCGAATATCGCCGCTGAACCGTCTCAGGCAGTTCCTTGAAGGCAACCTCTTCCCAGTGCGTGACACCCCGAAGCAGCGTGTGATATAGCTGTACATAAGCTCCTTCTCTTAATTGCTTTCCGGCCGAAAACCCAAGCCTTCTTTCATTTCCTTTCACATTATATGAAGTCAGCTCATAGTTGTAACGTCCATTGTCATCTTGAATACCGAGGCCGGTTATCATCGTATAATAGATGTTTTTACCTGCAGAATTTTCTGGGGTAAGCTTCTCAGAGTCCAAGAAGAACATCCACAAGCATGCTCCAATCACGATGATGAGCCCCAGGACTTGAACTATTTTTTTCATTATAAAAATCCTCCTAAGCGTAATCAGGATGAGACAATGTCTTTATTCTTCAGCCGGCGAATAGTCATCGATGCAAAAATGATGATGAAAGCCAAATTGATGATCCAAAACAGAATGTTCTGCATGCCTGTTAACGGATCTTGACTCATCACACTCATCCCGATGTTGAGTAACGAGAACGGGAAAAATAGGCCCAACTTGGCAATATACATGCCCAGACCAATAAAGACCGCGCACAAACTAATGCCGATCGGCGTGGCAAAGCTGCGGATCCGCAGCGAAAGTCCCAGTTGTAGAGCAGTAATGGACATACACGCATACCATCCACGGATTATCCAACCTATAATCTCTACAGGGAAAGGCCCGGGTAAGGAGAATAGGGTACCTGCAAGCCAATAGAGTCCTATGAACAGTACTTGCGCGAACAAGATTAAAACACCGACGACTATCCATTTTGCAAGAAACACGCTGGCAATCGAAACAGGAGAGGTCATCACGATATTCCAATTTCGGTTTAAATGCTCCAGCCTACCAATATAGGAACAGCAGATGGAAATCAGAATAGGCAGGAAAAACACGCCGTAGAATAGGGCGACCTGGGTCCAAAGGCTGTACCAACCATTTTGCAGGGCGTCCTGGTTAAAATAATAATTCGCACATCCAATCAACAGACTTAGAATTGGAAGCACCGCGATGATAAGGCCAATTCGAGAATGACGCAGTTTGAGCCACTCAGCAGAAATACTTCGTTTCATAAACGCTCCTCCTCAGATTTCCTGCCTGCTTACATGGAAGTTCCCCACGAAATAGAACAGGAGAGTCATAATCAACGAACCCAGTACGATACCAACACTTTCAGGCTGTACGATATAGACGCTCGCAGACTCGGCGTATCGATAAGTTACAGGACTGAGATCCAAATAGTAAGACCAAATAAAAAGATGCCGAATTGCAGCCGGAAATAATCCGGCGGTCATTCCGATGAAGCCGCCCAGCATGCCTAAACACAGCGCAAAAGCCTGATTTTTGATAGCAAAAGATATCCACTGTTGAAGAGCTGTAACAGCGAGCGTCGTGAGGAGAGTGCCTCCAACGAACCGGAATAATAAATCGCTAGGCAGCGTACCGGGGAAATCCTTTGTGAGTCCGAACACGATGATGAATAAAGCCTGTACCCCGATGCCATACAAGATTAGACTATTAGTGCATATATACTTCGTTGCGTAGAGCCGTCCGCGTCCAACATTGGTAGCAGCAAGCATTTTCCAGGTCGATCCCTTATGTTCCATATCACAAATGCGTGAGACAACAACAGCCGACATAATGGGCATAAACAAACCATTCATGGATGATATACTAAAAAAAACGGATTCCCAAACGGCGTGATCCGGGTTGCTCGCAATGGACCGGCTTACGGACATAAAAGCCCACAGCATCTCTACGACAAGAAATAATATCATCATGATCCCTATTTTTTTGCGACGGATTTTATAATACTCCAACCCTAACAACTTGATCACAAGCTACGCCCCTTTCCTGTCAGCTCCAGGAATATATCCTCCAAACTTTTCTTCTGCTCTTCAATCCGAGTGACTTCGATTTTATGTTCAACAAGCAGTCTGTTCATCTCCGCCACTTCCGTATCCTGAAGCGTGCCGAGCTCAAGCCGGCTGCCACTTTGTGCCGGGCTGTATCCTTGAGTGAGCAGGAGCTGCTCGGCTTTCGCATTGTCCCCGGTTTTCATAAAAATGGCGTTTCTGTTTTTTTGCCTCAAGCTTGCCATACTCCCCTGATACAACAGATTCCCTTGCGTGATAATACCAACGGAGGTAGCGATTTGTTCGATCTCCGAGAGGAGATGGCTGGAGAGCAATACAGTGATTCCATAGCGTTCAGGCAATGACTTGATGAGCTCCCGAATTTCTCCAATGCCTGCAGGGTCAAGTCCGTTCGTCGGCTCATCAAGGATCAGCAGCTTGGGGAAAGCAAGCAGTGCCATCGCGATGCCCAGCCGTTGCTTCATTCCTAGCGAATATTGTTCCGTTTTTTTGTTTTTCTGATTTTCCAGCCGCACAATACGAAGGGCCTCGTGCACGTTTTTATCGGGTACGTTCCGAAGGCTCTGCATAACCTTCATATTCTCAAGCCCGGTCAAATGCCCGTAATAAGAGGGAGATTCAATCAGCGACCCGGTACGTTGCAGAATGGATGGCCGATGTTTGCTCAGGTTTTCCCCGAAAATATGGATGGTCCCTTCCGTAGGTTTGATGAGACCGAGCAGCATTTTTAGCGTCGTTGTTTTCCCTGCACCGTTTGGGCCCAGAAACCCATAGATTTCTCCCTCTTGAACACGTAAATCCACTTTATTTACACTGTTATTTGCCCCATACGTTTTAGACAGATTTTGCGTTTGCACAATAGCGAGTGCACTCATAAGAAAGTCAGCTCCATTCCAGTCATTAATTTCTCCTTCGTTTCAACCATAAAGAATCTACCTTACTTCAGTCTTTAGACAACCTTACGCTAACCTTAAATAGATTTAGAAAAAGACGGCTCATCCCGTTGTTCATGTATAATAAATTCAGGTGATGGGGCATGGAGAATTTAAAAGACAAAAAAATATTAATTGTAGATGATGAACCGGAAATCAGAATTATGATCGAACGATTTTTAAGAAAAGAGGGTTTTTACCGTATTTACATGGCAGGCGACTGTGCTTCGGCTCTGTCGATCTGCCGAGAGGGTAAACCGGATATCGCGATTCTCGATGTCATGCTGCCTGATGGCGACGGATTCTCGCTTCTGTCTTCCATTAAACAGTTGACGGATATTCCGATTCTTTTTCTCTCCGCGCGAGGTGAGGATGAAGATCGATTGCTTGGACTAGGTTTGGGGGCAGATGATTACATTGTGAAACCTTTCCTGCCGAGGGAGCTGGTATTACGGCTGATGGCAATACTGAAGCGGGTGTACTCCTCTCCAATGGCAGAGCGTCTGCCTGTCTTCCGATTGGGGGAACAGACGATAGACCTTGAGAGCGCTGTCGTGCACAGGAACCGGAAGGAACTGTCATTGACGGCAAAGGAACATGCGATTCTTGTAAAGTTGTACGAGAACCAAGGCCGAATCGTCACGAGCGATGCCTTATGTCAAGCCGTTTGGGGAGATGACAGTTACGGATACGAAAATACATTGATGGTCCATGTCAGACGGGTACGGGAAAAAATCGAGAGGGATCCTTCTAAACCGATTCATCTACTCACCGTCAGGGGACTGGGATATAAGCTGCTGGTGAAGGAGATACGTTAGTGGAGGGGATTATTCGCATATTACGGCGATTTGTCGCCGCAACCCTATTGTTCTCGTTATTTCTGCTTCTTTTTAATTTCGTATTATTAGGCACGCTAGTGTTTACGGAAAATGACCAGAACTCGTCCCCGGAAGGCATAGTTAAGCAAGTGACCCAAGGCTTGGAGATGAAGAAGGACAGCTTTCAACTGGACGGGCAAGCTACAGAGCTGCTGCAGCAGAATCATGCCTGGGCCATGCTGCTCGGTGAAAATGGTCATGTGATCTGGGAGTATCATATACCTCATGATGTTCCTGATTCTTACAATCTAGTCGATGTAGCCAAGTTCTCACGGTACTATCTTAAGGATTATCCGGTTTATACGTCAGAACATCAGGAAGGTCTGATGGTCGTAGGGTATCCCAAGGAAAGCCACTGGAAGTATCAATTGGACTTCCTTGCAGAATGGATAAGCTCGTTGCCCCTGCGGATCGTGCTGCTGCTACTTTGTAATTTGGCGTTAGCTCTACTGATATCTATTGTCATTGGCACGCGGCTCATCAGAAAGATACGCCCTCTGGTGGAAGGAGTCCACAATTTAGCTAGGGAGCAACAGGTTCAGTTGGACACCAAAGGGATATTCGGTGATTTGGCCCAGAGCATGAATTCAGCGTCAGCAATACTCCAGAACAAGACAGCCGCGCTGCAGTCACGGGATGAAGCACGCTCCAACTGGATTGCCGGGATTTCTCATGATATTCGGACGCCGCTCTCCCTCATCCTCGGATATGCCAGCGAAATGGAGGATCAATCGGACTTGTCGGAGGAGCAGAGGCATCAAGCCGGTATTATCCGGAGCCAAGGCGAGAAGCTGCGCTCACTGGTAAGCGATCTGAATCTGGTCTCTATGCTTGAATATGAGATGCAGCCATTGCACTTGAAGTACATCCGGCTATCGGTTCTGGGTAGACAGGTTGTCACGGAATTTGTGAATCATGGTTTGGATGACCGGTATGACATTGAATTAAAACTAGCCGATGAAGCGGTTCGGGTCCATGGGGACGAGAAATTGCTGCTTCGGGCAATCAGCAATCTTTTCCAGAACAGTGTGTGTCATAACCCGCAGGGCTGCAAAATCACAATAGAAACCTCTCTATCCCAAGACCGCTCCCAATATCGCATGATCGTAAGGGATGATGGGCGAGGAATCCCGCAAGAGCAATTGGCGGAGATTACCGAATTGTACTTTTCTGCAAGAAGAAAGCGCCCTGACCAGCAAGGTCACGGTTTGGGACTTCCGATGGTAGCAAGGATTGCGAAGGCGCATCACGGCCACCTCATTCTTGCAAATGGCGTGGACCAAAGAGGTCTAACAGCGATCATGGAATTCCCTGTGCAGTCGCAGAATGCAAAAGTGGAAGATGATTAAATGGGTACCCATTGATGAGAACCATAAACCCAATATATCCCACGCTTGATTAAGAAGTTGTTTTATATGTTCCGTTTCTGCTGTTCATCGAATTTCGACGGCAATCTTTGCACTGATTAAAACTTCCATTCATCATTTCCAGCAATAACTCTAAAAGACATAACCTGAACAAACAGAAACGGACTAGTCACGCTAGTCCGTTTCATTCTGCTTGTATATATCCAAGTTCCAGTAGAATCAAAAGGCTTCAAACTTTTTCGACAGGAAATCAAGAACTACTTGATTGAATGGATGAGGTTCCTCGACAAAGGGGAGGTGGCCGCAGTCTTGCATGGTTATATTAGATGATCGTTCTATTCGTTTATGTAAAATTTAGGTCAGCCTGTTTGTTAAAAGGATGGTCTTGATCGGAAATTATCAAGTGAAAGGGCTACAAAAAGGACAGATCATCTCTTCAACAGCTATTTACGAAAAATGATGTTAATTTAGTCTTCACCTTCAATATAATCAATTAATGAATTTAAGGATTTATAATTTTCTTTTGGTGAAAGAACATAAAAAAATCCTGAATCTTCTTCTTTAAAAAAGGCCCCCCCTCCTCCGAAATTTAGTACTATATAGGATCCATCTATTTTTTTTATGCGTACTTCTCTATAAAAGTCCGCCGGTGGAGAATCATCGGGATCCATTGCATGATTGTGGTTTAAAATATTCATTATTTTTTTAATATTATTTTCCTCATGTGTTTCTCCGGCAATATCATCTGAATCCAACATGTGCGTTGTCACACTTACAACTTCATTGGCTGATATACTGAAAGCAGGTATTTCTGATTGGCTTACTTCTTGACGATATTCAACCATATTCTGGTTGGATGAAGATTTACAAGACACCAGAATAATTAACAATAGTACAATTAAAATGATGAAACCTCCAAGCCATCTCATTCCTTTTCCCCTCTCATTTTTATCGATTTTCATTCTATAATAAATAACGCCATTAACTTCCCAAATGTTGAAATCTACGCTCAACAACAATGTGATACTCAGCGATACAATATGTTACAGCTTATGACGCTGCTTCTAAGCATGCTTAATAATAAATCATAAGCATTCAAGCAAAAATAATTCAAAGTGTCCGATCATCAATCAACTTCTCATTTCCATAAACCAGCTCTCCCCAAAGCTGCGTCCTGACGGCCACTTAGTGCCTTATCAGCTCAGATTTCAGTGCGCCTTGGGTCTTAAGGATCTCTCTTCGCGATAATGGATCTTCTAATGCCTATTTACATTATCGTTTTGATAAGCCAATAGACATAGAAGGCTATCAGCTTTTGTTAGGCAGTACTTCACAAGTAATTCGTCTTCGTTTTTTAGATGAGAATAACCAAGTACTATTAGATATGGGTAGTACATTAGTAAAGGATGGAACAAGAACTGCTGTTAATATATCTGGGGTTTACGAAGTTTGGCTCAATGCAAATCCTGGCGCAGTTAGCGTAAAGAATTTGATCTGTTTGAAGGCGTAACACAGCAACCTCAACCTGAAAACGTTCAGAATTAAAGATCCAGTCCACAAGGACATAAATAATACATCCACAAAATTTGCCAAAAAGTAGTGCGCTTGTAGAAAACTCTTATAGAGTATTGAATGATTCTCTAAAGCTTGGGGTACTTTGTTTAATAGAGGACATCTCAAAGACTAGAATAAGAATTAGTGAAGTGATCTGGCTTGAACGTCAATTCGGGTGATCCGTGCCAAGTCGACGGAGTGTTGAAAACAGTAGTAGAAGGAAGAACGCGTATGGGGGAACCCATACGCGTTGTTCCAATATACATGCAACTGAGATCCTTGATTCGAAGTGGATAGCACCTACGAATCTGTTGATTCCAGATTACTAGGGCTACGCAATACAGAAGTAACTACCAGTTATATCACCACAGCTGTACCGCTGACAGCCACCATCAGCATTCCCTCACGAATGACCTCATAGTCGATGTCCACCGCTACGATAGCGTTGGCCCCCATTCGCTCAGCCTTGTCTTTTATCTCGGCAAACGCTACATCCCTTGCTTCCTGCAGCTTGTTCTCGTAGGCTCCCGAGCGCCCACCAACAAAATCGGTAATGGAGGCCATAAAGTCCCTCACTACATTAGCGCCCATAATGACTTCGCCGTTCACAATGCCGATATACCTTTTAACCGGGTAACCTTCAATGGTAGATGTTGTTGTCATAATCATATGATCGTCCTTCTTTCAAATAATTTTTAAATAGCGTTTACGATTAAAAACACCTTTAAGCTGATGCTGATATGGATTGCAGTACTAGGAAGTATACGATCGTTTACCAGCGTGGATGCTTTCTTTTAGTACGCCGACAGAAGAGGATTGGTTTCATGAATGGGCGTAAGAAGACAATTATACGCTGGAAAATGCTTATTGAAGTTGCAAAGCAGGTGGCCAATAGGCGGTTGTTTCCTAATGTATAGTAGTCACGCAAACAAATCTTTCATGGAAACCTGTAAGCCTGGATAAAGTTTGGATTCCGCAAAAGAGTCATGGGCTTGCGAGAAGTAGTTCACATCCGCGATCTCGCCGTCGGACAAGGAAAAGAGGATGACTTGAGCTTTCATCGGATCGATGATCCAATACTCTTTTACGCCGCATTGCCGGTATAGATCAAGCTTCGGGATCATGTCCTTGCTACGCGTGGGCGGAGACAACACCTCGACGACGAGGTCAGGCGTACCCATATATTTTCCCTTCTCATTGATTTGATCTTTGTCGCAAATGACGACCAGATCCGGCTGTACGACACAGATATTTGCCTCCTCCTTCTTCAATGTAATATCAAGTGGGGAAGTCAGCGGTGTACAGGGTTTTCCTTTGAACCAATTGTAAAATGTGCCGTGCAGTTCATTAACTGCATGTTGGTGGTTGTATGAAGGGGAAGCCATGTTATACACGATCCCGTCGATCAGCTCGTGGCGCTGTTCCGAGCCCCCGGTTAGTTCCAGGAAATCCTCGTAAGTAACAAAGTCATTGTCGGCTGTATACTTTACAGCCCCCTCTCTCAGGACAGGTTCATCTGTGCCGGCATAGGCTATTAATTTGGCAATATCTCTGCCGTTTCTCGTCACGATGATGTCCTCGCCAGCCTCAGCTAACTTAAGATACTTTCCGAAATTGTTTTGCATATCGGTGGAAGTCATTCTCATAAATTTCACCTCGATTTAGCTAATTTGAGTCTATAATAGCTAAATAGAGGGAGCGTTTCAATTAATTTAGCTAATTTAAAGGCGGGATGATTTTTTCGAACGGTTTGCTTCTGCTGCAGGATCTAAGGTTGCATTGAAACTCACGGATTTGTGGCGGACGGTATTTCTCGCGCCTTGCAAAGTGCTTACCTGCGCTTTCGGTACACTTTAGGAGATAGGCCAAACACCTTCGAGAACTGACGGGTAAAATAATTGCTGTCATTGAATCCGCTCCGATAAGAAATTTCCGAAATCGGAAGGGGTGTCGTCTTTAACAGCCTGCATGCGTGCTCCAAGCGGAGCTGCAGAAGATAGGCGAAAGGCGTTGTTTGGTAATAGGATTGGAATATCCGATTCAAATGCCTGACGGATATATTGGATTTGGCCGCAATTTCGTCACGGGAAATGGGCTGCAAATAGTTATCCTCCATAAAGGAAATGGCTTTCGCCAAATGCATCAGATGAATTTGGGCTCCGTACCGCTCTTGCTTTTCATATTGCCGTGACAGCTGGACGACGAGCTCCATAAATCGCGAACGCAGGATGGTCTGGTAGCCCTGCAGCTTGTTCGCGTATTCCTCAATCATGAAGTCAACAACGGACGATACGTAATCCAGACTAGAGATCGGCAGGCTCATCTTGCTCAAGGAGTGGTTGATATTGCGGTAATACGGCTCCAGAACGAAAAGCGCCTGATACCCGTTCGATCTTTTGAACTCCGGACCCGTCAATTCCAGCATCTCGGGCTTGTACATGATGTTGCAAATACGAAACTCATGCGGGTCTTTATATCCATGGGAGGTTGTGCCGTTAATGACAAAGACGTCCCCCTTCTTGATAAACGATTCCTCTGTGTTGACGATATGGGTGGCATGACCATGCAAAACGATAACGAGTTCGGAGAAATCAACATGGTGATGCACGTACATGTCCTCTTCGTGTCCGCCATATTGAATAAAGAACTTAAACTGCTCATCGGTCGTAAACCAATCCAAATGTACGCTTCTCATTCGGCCACCCTCCAAAAGTAAATTATGTAGTATCTCGATGTCCTTATCATGCTATATTCAGGCTCTAAGATCAAGGAATAAGGACAAAACTAGAAGATATAATAGGATCTGAAAGTGGAGTCGCTCTAAACCATTCATACAAAAAAGCTAGAAAGCATGATCTGCTGGCGACTGACAAGAAGATATTGAATAGGGGGTAAAGACATGAAACTCTGGAAGGGATTATCGCCGCTCTTGGCCATGATGCTGCTGGTTACTTTTATTCTGGGTGCGTGCAGCAGCGGTGACAGCGGCAATTCCGCAGGCAGCGAAGGGGAAGATTTGAAACCGGTTACAATTACGTATTTCAGCGCCGATTCGAATGCGAACTGGGCAAGTATGCAGGATGCCGTCGGCAAAAAGCTGACCGAGACGACCGGCGTTACGATCCAAGCCGAATTTGCGGTTGACGGTTCCAATCAGAAACTGCCGTTGATGGTAGCGAGCGGTGAATATCCGGATCTCGTTTTCGCGAAAGGCGATGCGAATCTGTTCGTTGATTCGGGCGCTTTTATCGACCTTACCGATTTGATCGAAGAACATGCACCGAACCTGAAAAAGCTCTATGGGGATTACATGAACCGTCTGAAGTGGAGCAACGAGGATGAATCGATCTATGTTCTTCCGACGCTTAATGCGGTGGATCATCAGCAATTGGATGCCGGCGGAAACTTTCATATCCAGCATGAAGTGCTGAAAGAGCTCGGTTATCCGGAAATCAAGACCGTCAAGGATTTTGAGAAGGCGCTGAAGGATTATTATGAGAAACACCCGACGATCGACGGTCAGCCAACGATTCCGTTGACGCTCAATGCGGATGGCTGGCGATTCATGATCTCCGTAACGGATGCGGCCGTGATTGCTACCGGTTTGTCAGGGGATGGGGAGTATTATGTTGATCCGGAAACGTATGAAGCGAAATTGCACTACAGACGTCCGGAGGACAAGGAATACTTCCGCTGGTTGAATCATCTCAACGCCACGGGCATATTGGACAATGAAACGTTCGTTCAGAAGACGGACCAGTACGAAGCAAAGATCGCCTCTGGCCGCGTTCTTGGCGTCATTGACGCCGATTGGGGGTTTGGAAACCCGACGAATGCGCTGAGAACGGCCGGCAAAGAGAACCGTACCTATGCGAGATTCCCGATCCAATTGGATGAGACGACCAAGGACGCTTCGTTCCAGAATGCGGGGTATGCAGCAGGCTGGGGAGTAGGCATCACGACATCCGCGAAGGATCCGGTACGGATCATCAAGTTCTTGGATTATCTGGCTTCCGAAGAAGGGCAAATTTTGATGAACTGGGGCATTGAAGGCGAGCATTACAATGTCAAAGACGGCAAACGCGTCATTCCGGAGGACGTGCAGGACCGCAAAGTTAACGACAACGCCAGCTTTACCAAAGAGAGCGGAATTGGATTATATAACAGTTTGTTTCCTCGTTATGGCGACGGCGTGAAGGATTCGACCGGAAATTATTATACGACCAACTTCCCGGAACAAATCAAAGCCAATTATGCGCCATCAGCCAAAGAGACGCTGCAAGCGTATGGTGCGGAAATGTGGAAGGATTTCTGGCCAAAGTCGGAGGAATTTCCGACGAAGCCGTGGGGTGCGGCATATCTTATTTCCCCGCCGATCGACTCCAATATTGCAATCACCTACAAGCGGGTTGAAGAGATTGTTCGCAAACGCATTCCGGAGATCATCCTTGCGGACCCGTCCCAATTCGATGCCCTTTACGATCAGTTCATTCAAGATCTGAACGCTGCCGGGGCGGAAAAAATGGAGCAGGAATATTCGGAGCTGGTTCGTGATCGGGTGGAGCTGTGGAATAACTGAACCGTTTGATTGAGGGGCAGGCCCAAAAGCTGCCTCTCTTTTATGCCAATCTGTTTTTCGCCATTGTTTCATAGACCATCGCTTCTTAGACATAAATAAGGAGTACAGAGGAGTGTTTTGTTTCATGAAGTTTAGCAACCCCATCCTACCGGGCTTTTATCCGGATCCAAGCATTTGCCGTGTTGGCGAAGATTATTATTTGGTGACGAGCACATTTGAGTATTTCCCGGGCGTTCCCATCTTTCATAGCAAGGACTTGGTAAATTGGAAGCAAATAGGCCATTGCCTTACATCGGAAAAACAACTGCCCCTTAAGAAAGCCGGGAGCTCAGGGGGAATTTATGCCCCGACCCTTCGCTATCATGAGGGCTGGTATTATATGACGACAACCAACGTCAGCGGAATCGGCAACTTTTACGTCAAAAGCACGGATCCTGCGGGTCCTTGGTCTGACCCGATCCCTGTCGCCCAGCAAGGCATCGATCCTTCGCTGCTATTTGACGACGATGGTCGCGTCTATTTTCAGACGGCTTGCTACGGCGACGAGGGAGAGGGCATTTATCAATGCGAAATCGATATTGCAAGCAGCAAGAAGCTGACGGAAAGCCGCTTAATCTGGAGAGGAACCGGGGGAGCCAGTCCGGAAGCCCCGCATTTATACAAAATACACGGTCTGTATTATTTAATGATTGCCGAGGGCGGCACCGAGTACGGACATATGGTCACGGTCTCGCGAAGCCGACATCCTTACGGGCCGTTTGAGCCTTGTCCCCATAATCCGATTCTGTCCCATCGAAGCAGGAGAAGCCCCATACACGCGACAGGGCACGCGGATCTGGTGCAGGCTCAGGATGGCACGTGGTGGGCCGTTTTCTTGGGGATCAGGCCGGTTTCATACCCCATGCGCCATCATCTCGGCAGAGAAACTTATCTGGCTCCGGTCACATGGACGGCGGACGGTTGGCCGAGCATCGGATTCAAGGGAAGGGTCGAGCAGGTAATGGACAGTCCTCAGCTGCCGGAATGCCGGTGGCCCGCAAAGCCGTCCAGAGACGATTTCGATCACGCCTCCCTCGGTTTGGACTGGGTCTTTTTGCGCAACCCATTACCAGGGAGCTGGTCGCTGCAGGAACATCCGGGATATCTCATGCTGCGGGGCAACCCATCGTCCTTGAACGACGCGGCATCCCCTGCTTTTGTCGGGCGACGATTAAGGCACTTTTCTTGCAATATATCCGCTGCTCTGGACTTTGAGCCTGCAAACGAGGGGGAAGAAGCGGGATTAACCGTTTTTATGAATGAAAGGTATCATTATGATCTGGCCGTAAAGCTTATAAACGGGGAAAAAACGATCGTATTCAGACGTACCGTGGGGTCGCTTAGCGTAGAACATACCAGTCGCTGTCCGGAGGGGCCTGTCGTGTTACGAATCGAAGCAATGCCCGAGCATTTCCGATTCTCCATGGGACAAAGTTCATCAGAGGTCCTGAATATGGGATCAGGTGAAACCCATCTGCTTGCGACGGAAGTAGCCGGCGGATTTACAGGGTTAATGATTGCTATGTATGCATTCGGCGACAATGGAACAACCCCTGCGCTGTTCGACTGGTTTGATTATGAAGTCATCGATAGCCGGGCCGAATAGTCGAATTCGATAAGATGAAAGAGAGGGGACCGTTTATTTCGGTAACATGTTAAGAAGTAGAGGAAAAAGACATCTTCCTTGCGGCAGATGTCTTTTTTGCGCGAACCTTGCTACCCGCCGCAGCGGGGTGTTTTGCTCACCGTTCAAGCTACCACCTGAACGGTGAGATACAGCACCTCCAGCAAGATGGGCGTTCCGGCCAGAAGCACATCGCCGGGAGAATATAAGGTTAGTGCCTCCGAAGTGATGGTGTAGATTCGGCCTTCCTGAATCATACCGTTGATATAAACGGTCGAGGAGCTGTTCGGACCTACCATAATGCTCTGAAATGCCTGGTTACCGTCGTCATCCGTAAATTGTCCGGCAGATATGACGAAGGGATCATCCAGATTAACCTCGGACATCAATACGTAAAAATAGCGAAGCGTGGTCGGCAGCACGTTAATCTCCGGCACGATGACGCTTCCGGGGATTCCTTGCGGGCCTTGCGGCCCCGTGGGCCCCTGAATGCCCGCCGGCCCTTCCATACCTGGAGTGCCTGGAGCGCCTTGAGGACCTTGGGGTCCCATCGGTCCGGGAATGCCCGCCGGCCCTTCCATACCTGGAGTGCCTGGAACGCCTTGAGGACCTTGGGGTCCCATCGGTCCGGGAATGCCCGCCGGCCCCTCCATGCCAGGGTTGCCTGGAGCGCCCTGAGGACCTTGGGGTCCCACCGGTCCGGGAATGCCCGCCGGCCCCTCCATGCCAGGGTTGCCAGGAACACCCTGAGGGCCTTGGGGTCCCACCGGTCCGGGAATGCCCGCTGCCCCCTCCGAGCCAGGGTTGCCATGAATGCCCTGGGGTCCTTGAAGCCCGGCTGGCCCCGCCAAGCCCGGGTTCCCAGGAACGACTTGAGGGAATAGAGGTAATAGTGTCGATAAGAATTTTTTTGGACCGCGTCCCACTTGACGTCTATGTTGAACAGCAGAGGGGGTGGTCCGATAAGTGGATCTGGAGTTGCATCTCCATTTTCGTTTGCCTGCCGCCACGACTCGTTTGTATTTTCGCTTCTTGCAGTTCCTGCGTTTTCGATATTCTGCAGCTTTTAGAATTCGATATCGTTTCCGCTTGATCACGGGAGTTTTCAGTCTTATCCCCCCTCCCCCCGGATGAATGTCTCCACTTAGTTTATGTTATCGGGGAAGGACTCGAGTGGACATTTATCCTTTCTTCGGTGATATATTGGCCTGAGCATGGATTCATTCACTGTTTGTTTTTTTATATAGTGGGAGAATGTCAGAACCAAATCTCAGAATCTATCATTTAATGATAATGTGGCACAGCCATATTTTTTCTATCTTAGACAAGAGAGGAGTGAAGATCATGCCAGTTATTAAACCAATCATTACCGCGGTCGCATCGGTTCCCGTTGCAACCGGCGGCACGATCACCACGACGGTAACGCCAATCGTAACCCGTTATTTTGCGCTGGTCGACGAAGCGATGATCGGTGCAGACTCGATTACCATGCCGGCCACGAGTTTCATCGATGATGCCGAAGCACCCGTGACGGCATTTCCCGCGTTGACAGGCGCTGAATACTTTAATGTGTATATTAACGGGATGCTGCAGCAGCTCGCGTTATCGACTTTGACAACCGCCAGCTTGGTGCTCGATACGACGGATGTTCCGGCGGGAATACCGGTGTTGTTGGAAATTGCAAGCTTCACGAATACGGCCTCCGCCATCACGACACAGCCTACCATTTCGGCGCCGGTCATTACGATCATCAGTTAAATAGGTAAGCAAAGGGCTGCCCCGATTAACAAAATGGGGCGGCCTTTTGTTTATGTAATTTCTTTAATAAGGGATAATATTCTATTATTTTACTATAAGATATTATCCTTGTAAGAAATGATAAATATAGTATATTTAAAATTATCCTGCAAGCCAGCTAATTAGCATAAACCACTTACACCCCTCAGAAATTGAACCCGCTTACAAACGACTCGGTTTAAGAATTTGAAGATCCCTACAGCCAGCGTTTAACACATTCCGAAGCTTTTTGCATAGCAACACCTTTCATATAAATGACTGAACTTCATGACTTGAAAGGAGGTGAGTATTTATGTGCATTCTTCGTCATACTTCCTGTAACACTACGGAGCAATGCGGACGCGACAAATTCGGCGTTCGTCTTGAAGTATGGGACTGCGGCAACGGTTCGGAAGAGAGATATACTTGCGGCTGTTAATTTTTTGTAAACGCATGAACCTATCTTTTAAACAGCGGAACTACTTGTTCCGCTGTTTATATTTCACGTAGGGCATGCGGCTTCCTTTTACGGTTGAAGAGTGAGGGGTCGAATATGGTTTTGGGTCCATTGCAGTATGATCGAGAACGGGTGAACCGCGAAGAAGAACGGCAAGGTGCAGTCCAAGCAAGATATCAAAGTCATCGAATGGGGGCTTGGTCCCCCTGGTTGTCGGGAAGGAGAATGAACCATGTCCATGAGCGCGCTTTGCCTTTTGTTTCTGACCTTGGTGTTTGTGTTTTCGGGAGTGTCGAAACTGTTATCGTTAGCGGATTTCAGGACGACGATCGAACGGTTGCAGATGCCTGCAGGCCGCTTACGGATTGTACCTGTTCTCATTTGCGCCGCTGAGATTGCAGCCGGGGCGGGTTTATTGTTTTCCTGGAGCAGAGCCGCTGCGCAGATCGTGATTTTTATTTTGCTGGCAGGGTTCGGATACGCCGTTTATCAAGCCAGGGTTGTGCAGAATCAGGAGATCCAATGCAGCTGCTTTGGCTCATGGTTTAGTGAGGCCCTCGGCAAGAATACGGTCGTTAAGATTGCATGCTTAGGTATATTGGATGCGCTAATTTGGCTTTTGTCCGAACCCGTGAATCTCTTCCTCATGCCGGCCCAAGAGGCGGTTCTTACCTTGCTGTCGGCCGGCGGCATTGCCGTTATTTCGTTGGTGGCGGTGAATGCGTATACTCTTGATTCATTACAGGCGAAGGAGGGAACGAATCCATGAATTTGATTACGACCGTGCTCGTAATTCAGTATGGCTTGATATTCAGCTTGGCTTTCTTCATGTTCAAACTGTACCGTCAGGTTCGGGAGTTGAAGTTGAAGCCGCAGACAGTCGTGACCGGGCACGAGATGCCTGCGGTTCCGAAGGAAGGGCTCGAGCTTGGCACGCAGATTCCTCGGGCAGCCTATACGAGCATGGCCGGTGATACCGTGAATTTGTACGACGGCAAGCCCAAAATTCTATTGTTCACGATGAACCATTGCAATGCCTGCAAAGAAACGTACGGGGCCATCAAAGCGTTTATGGCTTCGCATCCGGATCTTTCGGTCACGGTATTCCTATATGCCCAGGATGCGGATGAGGCCGCAGAAATGGCGGTTGCCAATGAGTTAACCGATATGCAGGTCGTGTGGGCAGACCGGGCTATGATCGATTCGTTTAAAGTGAACCGGTTTCCGTTGGCGTTCTACTTATCCGAGGAGCAGCTCGTCATCAACAAAAGCGTCACGAATTATTTGCATCATTTAGAACAAATGATCAACCAGCTGCCTCATGCTAAACCTTCAGCCCTAAACAAATCGGCTTAGCGACGAAGGAGGCTCAAGGTTATACAACATGAAATATGCGAACCTGATGTTCGAGGTTATGAAGCAGGTGTACCGCGTCTCTCCGCGGATGTTCACGAGATCGACCATGATTTATTTGATGCAGGCTTTTTTGCCCGTTGCCCAGATTTATATTACGGCTCAAGTCATAGACGCCGTTACCGGCGTGTTGATTCGGGATCAAGCTCCATACCAAGCATTGTATTGGCTGTTACTCCAGATGGCGGTCATTCTGATTGGCCACGTGCTGGCATCTCTTCAAAAGTATACCGAGCGAAAGATGAATGCTTATGTATCCTACTGGTTTAATCTCCAAGTGTCGGAAAAGTTAAGCAAGCTTCCGTTCGTATTCTTTGAATCTCCGGAAAGCTACGACAAGCTGCAGCGTGCTCTTCGCAATCTGAATATCTGCGGAATTAACATGGTGTTTTACATGTTCTCGATTATTCAGAACCTCATCACGTTGACGGGTTTGCTCGTGCTCTTGTTCAGCTTTCATTACATATTACCAATCGTTATGCTGCTTCTGATCATCCCGCTGTTGATCATCCAGAAGAAAGAGGGGGCTTCCCGCTTCGTGGTCATTCATCAGCAGACGGCTTCGTCCCGTATGGCGGCCTACATGAACCAACTGCTGCAGACGAAGGAAGCGGCCAAGGAAATCCGGCTGTTTCATGCCAAAGATTATTTATTGAACAAATGGCGGGGCATCTATTTCAAAAATACGTATGAAATGCTGGGCGTCGAGCGGAAAAACATGAAGAATCGCCTGATCGTGGAAGGGGCGGTGACGATTTGTTCTTTTAGCATTTTAGCCGTGTTCGTCTGGCTCGGCTCACGCCTCAAACTAACCATCGGCAGCTATGTCGCCCTCTATCAAGCGGTCCAGGACACGCGATATTCCATCCAGAACATCAGTCAGAACATCGGGCAAATCTATCATGACGGTCTGTTTATCCACCAATTGTTCGAATTTCTGGATACGCCGGTTCCGCAGCCGGAAAAAGCGCTGCCGATGACCACGCCTTTGCGGGAGGGAATCGAAGTCGATCGCGTTACCTTTTGTTATCCAAATCAGGGTAAGCCTGTGCTAGACGATTTGACGATTCGCATCAAGCCCGGAGAAAAGGTTGCCATTGTCGGGGAGAACGGTGCGGGGAAGAGCACGCTCGTAAAAATCATGCTAGGCTTGTATGAACCGACGCATGGCGTTGTGCGCTATGGCGGCATCCCGATCCAGGATTATGATTCCGTCAGCTTCCGCAGCAAAGTAACGGCGGTGTTCCAGGATTTTTATCGATATGAATGGACCCTTGAGGCTAACATTGCGCTGCGTGAGCATGATCCGGACGACCGGCAAGCCCATCGCCGATTGAATCAGGCCATGGAGAAGGCCGCGATGACGCCGCTAGTAGATTCGCTGCCGGACGGAGTAGCAACCCAGCTGGGTACGCGCTTCTCCGGCGGGCGCGAACTGTCTCAGGGCCAATGGCAGAAGGTCGCGATCGCCCGGGCGTTCTATCGGGATTTTGAAGTGATCTATCTGGACGAGCCGACGGCGGCCGTAGACCCGCTTACGGAATCCGCGATATTCGAGAGCCTGATGTCCATGACCGAAGGCAAAACCGCCATCTTCATATCGCACCGATTGGGAAGCTGCAGACATGCGGACCGCATTCTCGTCCTCAAGGAAGGGCGAATCGTTGAAGAGGGAAAACATGAGGAATTAATCGGGCAGGGAGCCCATTATGCCGAGATGTTCAATAAGCAGGCCCAGTGGTATCGCTAGCATGCGGCACCGGTTTTGAAGCGCATGCGAAAGTTAAGCGGAGCGGATCAAGAAGTCATTCTTGGTCCGCTTCCTGCGTTTTGTTTACGTTAGGAGGGGCAAGCCGCCATGGGAGACGAGAGAGCCGCTAAGATGCCGACCGATTGCGTGCCAGAAGGAGTTTCATGTCTGAATCCCGAATTGAATAGGGACTTGAAACGTCTGGAGGCTAAAATATGAAACGTTAAACCCCACACCTGCCGCAAGATCAGAAAAATAAGGGGGACCATATATGAGCTTGGATAAAAGAACATGGATTGTGGAAGCAACCATAGCGGATATGCAGCATGCCATGGAAGAAGGCTGGATGTCTTCGGTCGAACTGGTGCAATTGTATCTGGAACGGATCGGGTTATACGATGGATGGCTTCGCTCGATTCTAGAGGTGAACCCGGATGCGCTGCAGATTGCCCAAGAGCTGGATCAGGAGCGCAGAAACTTGGGAGCACGGGGACGGCTGCACGGGATTCCGATACTGCTCAAAGACAACATCGACACCGGGGATCGGCTGCATACGAGCGCCGGCTCCATCACGCTGGCCGATTCGTACGCCGCCAAAGATTCCTTTGTTGCCGCAAAGCTCCGAGAGGCGGGGGCCGTTATTCTGGGCAAGAGCAACATGACCGAGTGGGCGAATTTCATGTCCTCGACCATGTGGGCAGGATACTCGTCAAGACGCGGGCTTACTTTAAATCCCTACGGTCCCGGCGAAATGTTCGTCGGAGGTTCGAGCTCCGGTTCCGGAGCTGCAGTGGCGGCGAATTTGGCTGCGGCAGCCATCGGCACGGAAACTTCGGGATCGATTATCAGCCCTTCCAGCCAGAACAGTCTGGTCGGCTTGAAGCCGACGATCGGTCTGGTAAGCCGGACGGGCATCATTCCCATCACGCATACGCAGGATACGGCAGGTCCAATGACCCGAACGGTGGAAGATGCCGCGATTCTGCTTGGCGTGATCGCGGGTGCGGATGACCTGGACGAGGTGACCAAGACTTCTGCTCAAGCAAGGGTAGAGGATTACACGAAGTTTCTGGACGCCAGTTATCTGAAGCGGGCCCGAATCGGGATTCCCCGATACTACTATAAGCACCTGGATCAGGATAGACTAGATATCGTAGAGTCTGCCATTGATGTTCTTCGCGAACAAGGCGCGACCATCATCGATCCGGTGGAACTGCCATGCCAGGGCACCCGATGGGATGCCAACGTACTTCGCTATGAATTCAAGAAATACGTCAATGATTATTTGGCGAATGTAGCTCCGTCGCTGCCGGTTCATTCATTAGCTGAGGTTATCGCTTATAATGAGGCACACGCCGACATAGCCCTGAAATATGGACAGGATACGCTGATTTGGGCCGAGGAAACAAGCGGTGCGTTGACCGAAAAAGAGTATTTGGAGAGCAAGCGGAAGAACAAGGAAAGGGCGGGCGCCATGGGAATTGACCATGTACTGCGGGAGCATCAGCTGGACGCACTGCTGTTTCTGGGTAATGAATATGGACCCGATCTGGCTGCCCGTGCAGGGTATCCTTCGGTTACCGTTCCCGGCGGTTATGCCGAGAATGGGATCATAGCTCCGGGAGGATACAACACCAAAGGTCCTCAGGGCATCACATTCATCGGGACGGCTTATAGCGAGCCGGTGTTGATTCAGTTAGCCTACGGCTTCGAGCAGGCCACCAAGCATCGTGTGCCGCCGAACCTTTCATCCCAGTCATCATAGTAAAGAGAGGTGATGTTCAATCATGCCGCGCAATTTGGAGTATGTCCCATACGGCTACGAGCCCCCGAAGCCGACAACGAAAGGCACCTTGATATTTTACGATCTTTTTGAGCAGGATCAGGTGGCCCTCGAGCAGGCGGCTGCCATCTTGGAGGAACGATCCTTCGCAAAGTTGGTGTTGTATCCGCTGCACGAAGAGACGGTGAAGCGGATGTTCAAGGAGCCGGTGAGCCCTTATTACAAGCGGGAGAAACAGCTTCAGGAATGGATTGAGGAGCACGGAAGACCTTCGGTCGTGATTGAATCGTTCGAGTCGAAGCGAAAAAAATACACGCCGATCGATACGGCGCTTCGACATCTGGTCGAGAAGTACGGAAGTCCCCACTTTCTTCTCCTGACTCCCGAGGTAGCTAACGTGTTTGCTTCGTTTTCTTCCTTCGAGGAATGGATCGTGAAGCTGAGGCTGATCTTGTTGTCCGAGCCGCCGGTTCTGCATCCGAGGCTGGAGAAATTCCGCCATCGATGGGATGTAGCCGGGGAGAAGCGGGAAGAACTTTAGGGTACATTCAAGCCCGGCTGCAGCTCGTTTGCAGCCGGGCCTTTTCTATGGTGCAGACGAATCGGACAAGGTGGCAATGCGGTAAAAATGCCGAACAGCCCTAAAAACGGTACATCGCGGGTTCACCGTGCCCCGATCCATGCAACATGAAAAGGACTGTACCCCGTGGGAACAGTCCTATGTTAATCCGTGCGGAGACCGTTAAACCTCATCGGTTCAGGTCCCTACGCGGGTAAGTTTACTTATGATCTTGCGCACGCTTTCTCCAGACAGGAAGTAGGTCCGTTCCAATTCCTCAATGGACCGTCCTTTGCAGTAAGCGCGATACATTTCTTTATTGCGACTTTCGATGCGTTGTTTGGAACCGCTTAACTCTCCCCAGCCGGCTCTTTGCTCGCTCTGTTTCGGTATGTAGAGTAATTCTCCGTCTATATACTGTTGAATTTGCTGCAGCAGCTCGGGGGGAAGCACTTCTCTTCCGTTCTTGTAATGGCCCATCGATGCCCTCCTCTTTCTGTGTACATATTTAAGCTATCGCTGAGTTTCAAAACAATTGCATTGATCATGCTTGCCCTCCTCCTTTCGTGAAATTGGTTTTTTTAGATTTTGGTTTTATTGGAGTTGAAAATAGATATAGGGAGCCCGCGGCGGGCTCCCATTTAACGGATATTCGCTTTACGCGAATACCACCTCACGGATCTGAATCATTGCAATCAGCCTCCTTTCAGCTCATTTCGTCGGCCCGACTTCTATATTAAGCCATATGTAGGTGGAAATTTGCAAGAGATAAAACAATATTAATTGTTTTTTACCACGATTCATGGGATGAATGATCTGCACCGGCCAGGAATTCCATTCGGAATTTGGATGGTGCGTGACAGGATTATATAATATAGTTACTTCAGAATGCAAAATAAAGAAGGAGCTTGCTTGTATGTCCACACACGACCCGCATATCCAGGAGTTAATCACGTTGAAGACGATTGCCGAAACGCTGAACGAATCCAATGAGTTAGCCCCCATGCTGGACGTTGTTATCGGCAAACTGCTGGAGCTGACCGGACTTACGACCGGTTGGCTGTTCCTGGTGGAAGAGAAGAGAACGCATGAATTCGTAGCGGGCCGGAATCTGCCGCCTGCTCTGAGACGGGAAGATGACGAACCGATGAGGTGCGGCAGCTGCTGGTGCCTGGAGCGCTATGATGACGGCCGACTGAAAAATGCCGTGAACATTTTGAATTGCAAACGTCTGGATAACGCCGTTCGTTATCAGTGGGGCGACACGGAGGGAATTACCCATCATGCTACCGTTCCGCTGCGTTCCGGCAGCCGCAGGTTCGGCGTGCTGAATGTGGCCGCACCCGGGAAGCTTCATTTTTCCAAGGAGGAGCTGGCACTGCTGGAATCGGTAGCCTACCAAATCGGCAGCGCCATCGAGCGCATGCGTCTGTACGCGGCTGAGCAGCGTCGGGCTGATTTGTTCGCCCGGCTAGGAGAATATAGCAGCGCGCTAGGCGCTTATGCATCCCAAGCAGTGAGCCGGGCCGAATTAACGGAGCAGGTGATGAGTTTGCTCGGCCGTTATTTTGATTGGCCGGTTGCGGCGCTGCTTGAACCGGTGGGCCAGGAAATCACGCTGCGTGCGCTATACAGCGGTGGACAGACCACGCTGCCCCATGCCAAATTTCCGCTAGCCGACATGGCTCGGACCGGTCCTGATGCAGTGAAGCACTCAGCAGAGCCGATCGGCGATCCGGATGCGCAGCAACTTGCGAATCAACTGGTGGAGAAAGGATGGATAGCTCCCATTCGTCGAGCCGTTGCGGTACCGCTTGCGGTTGCTTCGGACTCCTTAACCGGGATGCTCTTGGTGGGCTATGAACAGTATGGAGACCAGCATCGGGCGGACATGGAGGTCATCGAGGCCATAGCGGAGCATATCGGCATGACGCTTCAGCGCATCCGTCTGGAGGAGAACCGGCGGGAGCTCGCAAGGATGGATGAACGAAATCGCCTGGCCCGGGACCTGCACGACTCGGTAAGCCAAACCCTGTTCTCGCTGGTGATGATGTCCAAAGGTGTAGGGGGGATGATTGCCGCTGAACCGGATGAGTCGAAAAGCTTGCTCCAGGACACGATCCACGATATCCAGTCATTATCGCAAAGCGCACTAAAGGAAATGCGAGAGCTGATCATGCAGCTTCGCCCGCCCGGACTTGAGGAGGGGCTGATGACAGGTCTACAGCAATACGGCGAACGATTGAAGCTTCATGTGCGTACACATATCAGCGGGATGCAGGAGCTGCCGCGGATTGCGGAAGAGGCATTGTGGAGGATCGGGCAAGAGGCGCTGAACAATGTGAGCAAGCATGCGGATACGAAGGAAGTAACGGTAGCGTTATCCTTGCAGAATGATGAAGCGGAGC
This sequence comes from Paenibacillus sp. Y412MC10, assembly GCF_000024685.1. Taxonomy (NCBI): domain Bacteria; kingdom Bacillati; phylum Bacillota; class Bacilli; order Caryophanales; family Paenibacillaceae; genus Paenibacillus; species Paenibacillus sp. Y412MC10. The sequence continues at coordinate 4,469,843 of NC_013406.1, read as the reverse complement.
TTCGGATCGAGGATCAAGGGCGCGGGATAACCAAGCAACGATGGAAGGAGCTGACGCGGCATTCCATCGGCCTGTCCAGCATGCGGGAGCGGGCCGAATCGCTCGGAGGCCAGTTCCGTTTATACAGCGTGCACCGGGAGGGAACCATCATTGAGGTTACGATACCCTTGAAGGCGGTCACAACAGAGAAAGGGGGATAACCGATGATCCGATTGTTAATAGCTGACGATCACGCCATGGTACGGCGGGGCCTCCAGGTTTTTCTGGCGACGCAGCCGGATATCGAAATGGTGGGAGAAGCCGCGAATGGCGAAGAGACGCTGGAACAGGCCAAACTTTTGCTGCCTGATGTCGTGTTGATGGATTTGAATATGCCTGTATTGAATGGCATCGATACCACGGCACGTTTGAAAAAAGAACTGCCTCATATCAAAGTGATCGTACTGACCTCGTTTGTTGATTACGATCATGTTCTGCCTGCGATTCGAGCGGGTGCTCGCGGCTATCTCCTGAAGGATATCGAGCCGGAGGAATTGGTAGCCGGGATCCGACGCGTGTTCCAAGGACAGGTCGAATTGCATCCGGATGCAGCCGGCCTGCTCATGACGCATGTTACTTCCCCGGCGGGAGAGGATGAGGCCAATGGATCCAGCCATCAGGAAGCTGCGCAGCTGGATAAGCTTACCCGCCGAGAGCAGGAAGTATTGCAGCTGATTGCCTCTGGGATGAATAACAGGGAAATCAGCGAAGCGCTTTATATTACCGAGAAGACGGTCAAAACCCATGTCAGCCACCTGCTGGATAAGCTTGGGGTTGCCGACCGGACACAGGCTGCCATCTATGCGCTTAAGCATGGAATCGTATAGGATTAGGGATTTGCTGCTTATGCAATATAACCGTACATAATGATCATTTCTAAGACTATAGTCGTAGAAGCTCTCAGCCGAAGGCATGAGAGCTTTTGCTCGTAAAATCACTCGATATGTTGACGATTTCATGACGTGCCTCCTCTACAATGTATTTAACAAAACATTCGAATACGAATAAGGGAGGCATTACCATGAAGATCGTAATTATCGCAGGCAGCAATCGCAAAGAAGCGACAAGCACCATTTTGGCCAAAGCCTTGGAAGCGCAAATGAACCGGTTGTTCGTCGAAGTGAAGCTGTTTAATTTGTATGAAACGCCGCTCCCGTTCTATTCCCCGGACGAAATATTCAACCGGCATGAGGGCGTGCGTGAGCTGCAGCGGTTATTAATGGAGGCGGACGGCGTCATTTTGACTACCCCGGAGTATCACGGCGGGATGAGCGGAGTGTTGAAGAATGCTCTGGATCATTTGGGGCAAATGCATTTCTCGGGTAAACCCGTCTTATCGGTAAGCTCGGCAGGCGGGGCGGTCGGCGTAAGTTCACTGCAGCAAATGCAGGCCACCATACGCAATTTGCATGGTATTAATAGTCCGGAATGGATTTCCATTGGCGGATCTCAACGGGCCATTTACGAATCGGAAGCGGCTGAGGGTACGATCGTGCTGGATTATCGGGCGAAAGAGGCGCTTTCCATCTTTATGGAGCTGGTTAAGAAGATCAGCAATAAAGTGGAGGCTGAAATCTCATGATCACCCATTTCGCCGGATTAACTTTAAGGACCGTCTCCATCGAGGGAGTGAAGCAATTCTATCACGGATTGCTTCAATTCCCGGTCGTCAGAGAAAGCGAGGCCGAAATTGCATTTCAGCCTACACCCGATTTCACGCTTGTATTTGAAGAGGTGTTTGAACCCATAGCCCCTGCCCATATCGCGTTTGAAGTGGCTTTCTCCCAATTTGATTCCACCGTCAGGAGCCTCGCGGAACAGGTGCCGTTGTTGAAATGGCCGGACGGCAAGGTGGTCGAACCCTTCGATTCCGGCGTGAACGTATACTTCAGGGATGGGGATGGAAATTTACTGGAATTTATCGCCCATCCGGATTTAAAGGAAGGAGTCCTGACCCCGAGCGGTAAATATGGCGTCCTCTATTTGCGGGAAGTGGGACTGCCTGTCGAGGATCCGGTAGCTGCCCGACTGTGGATGCAGCGGACACTCGGATTCACCATCGCCAAGGAATCGGAACAATTTGCTTTTGTCATCGGCGGAACGGCCCATGCCGTTGTGGTATCCACGAGGCGCAAATGGATCCCGATCTCGATGTATGCGCTGGCACCGACGCTGGAATTAACGTATGGCGTCACCGACGAGCGGTTTATAGACCGGGTCCGCTCGGCCCTGGATCGGCGGATGATCCAATCGGATAACGATGAGGGACTGCGTTTTAGAATGTACGGCTACAGCATCAGGTTGAAGATAACCAGCTTTCCCAAGGACATTGCAGCCAAGCTGAATCTGCCGAGTGCCGCCGAAGGGGAGGAGGTGAACCCGGTCATTGACGACCAATATTTGATAGACGGTCTCACGGCTTTGAGCCGCGGCGGCGAAGTCGGTTGGTTTGAAGGGCATGTCGGCGGAGCGTATTTGGCAGCGTATTACATGCAGAAGGAGCAAGATCTGCCTCAAGATGTGCTTCATGGATTGGCTGCCAATTGCCGTCATCTGCGCGCTCAGCATGAAGATTGGTTTGAACCGTATCCATCCGAGCCCGCTCAGCCTGAGTTGATGGATCAATTGCTGGAAGGGCTTCTGCCCAACCTGACAAGCCTGAGCACCTCGGGCCACGGCGTGACCCTGGGCGTGCTCGGACTGAAAGCACTGCGGGACCGTCCGGACTTACTGACTCCGTCCATCGTGAGAGGTTTGCTTAAGCTCATGGACGATGCAGCGAGTGAACATAAGCTTGCAAGGTATTACGGGATTGACGATTATACGCAGCTGGATCTATCGGAAATCTCACTCTCGGAAATACCGCCTTACCGGGATGCGTCCGATTTGGCATGCCGCGCACTTTCCGAGCTGGATCACGTGCTGCCGGATCAGCATGTGGATGGCCAATATTATTTTTTTGCCGGTGAGCTTGAGCATGGGATTACCCACGCACACGCGCTGATTGAGCTGGAACGGCTCGGTTATGCCCAGTTGGGCAAGCTGGGCCAAGGCAATCACCGGCTCCAAACGAAACTTAACCGTCTCAGACCTCAAGCGCTTATGGCTCAGGGGATCGATGCGCCTGCCAAGGCTTCCATCACGGAATCGGCCTATTGGAGCCGGCTGTATGAAGATCCGCATGCCATCAAGGTACCTTACGCCGCCATGGCGCTGCTGCGGCATGTGCCTGTTGAAAGAAGGGGAGACCTGGAACGTGAAGTATGTAAGCTGCTGTCCCTGATGAAGTAGAACATGGCTATTTTGACAATGGTAAAATATGGTGATAGGCTAAAATAAGTTACCCAATAACTGAATCATGTATGCTGGAAAGGCATAGAACTGGAGGATATCATGAACGTTGCAATCGTTGTGGGAAGCATTAGAAAAGAGTCGTACAATCGGAAGCTGGCGGAATATTTGAAGCAGCGCTATTCGGATCAGATCGCCTTTGATATCGTGGATCTTCGCGATCTTCCGTTCTACGATCAAGACACGGAGTTGGACCCTCCAGCGGCCGTCAAGGAATTCAAGGAGCGGATTGCCGCTTCCGATGCCGTATTGTGGATCACGCCGGAATATAATTATTCCATACCGGGCGTGCTCAAGAATGCGCTGGATTGGTTATCGCGCGTCGATAAGGTCATGAACGGGAAGCCTTCCTGGATCATGGGGGCGTCGATGGGGCAGCTCGGAACGGTTCGCGCCCAAGAGCATCTTCGGGACATTCTCTTCTCCGTTGGCATTACCTCACCGCTGCTTCCCAATAATGAAGTTTATATCGGCGCCGTGCACGAGAAGATGGATGAGTCCGGCAAGCTGATCCATGAACCGACGATCGGTTTCATCGATATCGTGGTGAACAATTTCATGACGTGGATGAAAGCCAGGAAATAAAACATGAAGTCTGGAGCCCTTTGGCAGTTGCCTGCCGAAGGGCTTTTCCTGTATTATTCACCTCGTAACACGATAAACCAAAGCGAATGGATTTGCTTTTGAACGGGGGAGGCTTTGATTGTATACGATTCTTATTGTGGACGACGAACCGATCGTAAGGGAAGGGATCCGAAACCGGATTCAGTGGTCGGAGCATGGCTATGAATGCATCGGGGATTGCGAGAACGGCAGAGATGCGTTGGAGGCCGTAACCCGCCATCAGCCCGATGTCGTGTTAACGGACATCAACATGCCGTACATGGATGGCTTGGAATTGTCCCGTCATATTACGGAACGTTTTCCTAAGACGAAGATCATCATCCTGACCGGGTTCGACGATTTCGAATACGCCCAGCAGGCGGTGAAGCTGCAGGTGACGGATTTTATTTTGAAACCGGTTACGGCGGCGGAATTAAGGGACATGCTCGACAAGCTCAAGCTGGAAATGGATGAGGAGCGCGGTCATACCGAGCACTTGAAGAGACTCAAGAAGCAGTTGAACGAGAGCTTGGTTCTGCTTAGGGAACGTTTTCTGGAACGATTGGCGTCATCGCCGATGAAGCGGTCCGAAATGGAGAGCCGGCTGGATTATTTCGATATTCCGCTGCGCGGGCCGCTGTATATCGCCATGGCAGCGGATATGGATGAGCTACGCTCGGATGAACAGCACGCCGATAATGAACTGCATGCTTTTGCCTTATACAACATCATGCAGGAGATCCTGGCGGGTGAGCCTGGTGCGGCCGTGTTTCGGTACAAAGAGAATAAGGTCATGACCATTCTGTCGGGCTCCGACGAGAAAGATCTGCACGCCCGGGCCCAGGAACTGGCGGAGGACATTCGCGGCTCCACCAAGCAGTTCATGAAATTCACGGTCACGGTTGGCATCGGAACGATCTGTCGCGAGCTGCAGGACATACGATATTCCTGCAAGGCCTCGGAGGCCGCCCTGGAGTACCGGCTTCTGATCGGCCGCGATCAGGTGGTCCATATCACCGATCTTGAAAAACGCGGGAGCGGTCCTCTCCTGGATGGGATCGAAACGGAGACGGCGCTGGTTTCGGCAATCCGGGCGGGCACAGGCTCAGAGGTGAAGGCGTGCATCCGGCGGCTGATCAACGAAATTGGAAGCGCTTCAATTTCAATCGAGCTCTGTTACGTGCGGGTCCTTCGGGTCATGCTTGCCGTGCTTCAAACCTTGATGGAAATCGGCAGCAATGGGAACGAGCTGATCGGCAAGGAGAAGAGGCTGCTGTCCGATCTGTATTCTTTTCGGTCCTTGGATGAGATCGAGCGCTGGTTAAACGAGGTATGCGAGCAGGCGTTAAGGGACGTAGCCAAGACCAGAAAGGATATTGCACGCTCCCAGATGCTGGAGGCGGTCGATTTCATCCAGCGGCATTATGAGGATGAGGAGTTATCGATTAAGACCGTGTGCAGCCGGATCTTCATGAGCACGAGTTATTTCAGCGCCTTGTTCAAGTCGCATACCGGGAAGACCTTCGTCGAATACGTTACGGAAGTCCGCATGGAGAAAGCGAAGGAACTTCTGAAGCATTCCTTGTTAAAAACCTATGAAATTGCGGCGAAAACCGGCTATCAGGATCCTCAATATTTTAGCGTGCTGTTTAAGAAACATACCGGAGATACCCCGACGGAGTACCGGAACAAAATGGCAACTGGCGAGGTACAGCCATGAAGGCTCCGCAGCGAATCAAAAGCATTCAGTCCCGCATTGCCAGTTCCTTCGTGATGCTCGTGCTGTTCACGGCCCTGCTGCTTATCTTCATCTCCTATCGGCTGTCCGAATCGGCTGTTCGCGAAACGGCGGAAAGTTATACCTCCGAGCTGATCAATCAAGTCAATGCGAATATCCAAACCTACATTACAGGCATGAAGGACATTTCGCTGGCCGCGATGAACAATCCGAACGTAAGAGAATACCTGGCCTCGGCCGACGAGCTGGAGCCTGCGCAGCTGGCGGTATTGAAGGCGAAGATATCGGATTATTTTCACTCGATTCGCATTTCGCGCAAAGACATTGCTTCGATCAACATCTTCGGAGCGGGCGGAACCTTCATATCCGATCGGTCCAACGCGGAGTTAAATCCTTATATTGAAATATCCGATCAGCCCTGGTATCGGCAGGCGAAGGAAAACCAAGGACAAACGGTGATCTCTTCCTCGCATGTACAGCCCGTCATTAAGGGAGAGTACCGCTGGGTTGTATCGCTGAGCCGCGAGCTCAGCGGCATGGATTCGACCCAAGGGCTTGGCATCCTGCTAATCGATCTTAACTTCAAAGTAATTAACGATATGCTCAGCAAGCTCGATCTGGGGAACCGGGGGTATGTGTTCGTTATCGACCGCGAAGGCCGGATTGTTTATCACCCCCAGCAGCAGCTGCTTTACAGCAATCTGAAAACGGAGAGATTGGACCAGGTGCTGCAGGACAAACATGGAAGTTTTGTCGTGAAGGAGGACGGTGCGAGCCGGATTTACAGCATTAAGAACACGGATTTCGGCTGGAAAATCGTGGGCGTTTTTTACGAGAATGAGCTGGTGGACAATAAGAAGCAGATGCAGCTGTCTTTTGCCATAGCGGGATTGTTATGCCTCGTCGTCGGCGTGCTGTTCTCCGTCGTCCTCTCGCGCAATCTGACGCGTCCCATCAAGAAGCTGCAAGAGAAGATGATGGAGGTGGAGAAGGGAAATTTCGACATCCGGGTCCCGGTGGGGCATTCCAGGGAAATCTCCGGACTGGCCCGCAGCTTCAACGTGATGGTGCTGAAGATTAAGGAATTGATGTATCAAATCGTGGTAGAGCAGGAGATTAAGAGAAAAAGCGAGCTGAATGCCCTGCAAGCCCAAATCAACCCCCATTTTCTCTACAATACGCTGGATTCCATCATATGGATGGCCGAGAGCAAGAAGCATGACGAGGTGATTTTGATGACATCGGCTTTAGCCAGGCTGTTTCGGGCTTCGCTCAGCAAGGGGAAGGAATTGATACCGATTGCGACCGAGGTGGAGCATATAACGAATTATTTGAAAATACAACAGATGCGTTATCAGGACAAAATCACGTTTGCCCTGGATATCGATCGCGGGCTTTACCCGTATCTGACGCTGAAGGTGCTGCTGCAGCCGCTGGTGGAGAATGCCATTTATCATGGCATCAAAAACAAGGAAGGGCCGGGGACGATCACGATTACGGGGGTGCGTCGAGATACCCGCATCGAATTTCAAGTTAAGGACGACGGCATCGGGATGGATCAGTCCAAGGTGGAGACGCTGCTCACGTCCAAAGAAGGCACACGATCGAGAAACAGCGTTGGCATTGCGAATGTTCATCAGCGGATACAGTTATATTTTGGAACGGAATATGGTCTTAGCTATGCGAGCGTGCCCGGATCGGGTACAAGCGTAACGCTGGTCATTCCGGCCGTTCATGCAGATGAGTGGCAGCGTGTGGAGGGGGATGTGCCTTGAAGTCGTACCTGCGAATGCGTTATATGGTACTGCTGCTGATTCCGTTGCTTCTTCTGGGTTATGCCGTTAATCAGTGGTCCAAGGAAGAACCCGGAGCCAAGAAGATCATCGTCGGCGTAAAGGCGCTGGACGAGAATGAATTCTGGCGGGTACTGATTGAAGGGGTGAACACGGCTTCCCGGGAATTCGGCGTTGACGTCTCGGTGGTAGGACCGTCTCAGGAAATCGAGGTTGACTTGCAGATTCAATTGTTGGAGGAAGCCGTCAAGCAGAAGCCGGATGCGATCGTTTTGGCCGCCGGTGATTATAATCGCCTGGTTCCCGTAGCAGAGTCGATTCGTAAGGCCGGCATCCCGCTCATTATGATTGATTCCGCCGTGAATGGTGATTACGCGCTGAGCTTGATCGCGACCGACAATGTGAATGCGGGACAGAAGGCCGGCAAGGAGCTTTCGTCACGCCTGCCGGAACATGCCAAGGTTGCTATCATCAGTTTCGTGCAGGGCACCTCGACGCAGATCGAGAGGGAGCAAGGGGTTCGAAGCATTCTGGAGCAGCGCGGCGGCACGGAAATCGTAGGCACCTACTACAGCGAAGGCAAGGAGGAAAGGGCGTACGAAATCACGAAAAAGCTCCTGCTTGAGAGGCCTGACCTGAATGGAATCATCGGACTGAATGAGCCTTCTACGGTGGGGGCCGGCAGAGCGATTCGGGAACTGGGGCTGGTGGGCAAAGTCAAGCTGGTCGGATTCGACAGCTCGGTGAAGGAAGTCAAGCTGCTCGAAGAGGGAGTCTTGCAATCCACGATCGTTCAGAAGCCCTTCAACATCGGTTATTTGGGCATCAAAACTGCCGTATCCGTTATCGAGGGCGACAGGATGCCCCGGCATATATACACCGATTCCGTTATCATCAATAAGGACAATATGTATACCGAGGAGAACCAGAAGCTGCTCTTTCCCTTTGTGGAGGAGTAGCTTCTTCTCTTTTGGGTTTCTGCGGCGGATCATAGATTATTCAACATCGATCAGAGAATATTCCATTCCTTCGAGGGGTAGCGGTTTGTACAATGATTCATAAAAGGTGCCAGCTAGAGAGGTGAGGGACGTTGAGCGAATGGCTGATACAGATGGAAGGAATCATGAAGGAATTTCCGGGTGTTCTTGCATTAAATAACTGCCGGTTCGACCTGCGGGCCGGTGAAGTCCATGCCCTTATGGGTGAAAACGGTGCGGGCAAGTCAACCCTGATGAAAATCCTGACCGGCGTTTATCAGAAGGATGCAGGAACGATCGAATTCAAAGGGCAGCCCGTTGAGTTATCGAACCCGAAAGCGGCTCAGGACGCGGGAATCAGCATGATTCATCAGGAGCTGAATCTGGCCCCTGACCTGACAGTCGCCCAGAATATCTTCATCGGGCGGGAGCCGCGGCGAAAGCTCCGATTGTTTCTGGACGACCGGGCGCTGCACCGGCAGGTGAAGGAACTGTTCGAACGGATGGGCCTCGACATGGACCCCTCCATCAAGGTTTCGGAATTAACGGTTGCCAAGCAGCAGATGGTGGAGATCGCCAAGGCATTATCCTACAACGCCGATGTGCTGGTGATGGATGAGCCGACAGCGGCTTTGAGCGAAACGGAGATTGAGGATTTGTTCCGCATCATACGGCAGCTTCGCGAGAGCGGAGTTGGAATCGTTTACATTTCCCACCGAATGGACGAGATCAAACGAATCACGGATCGCATTACAGTGATGCGCGACGGGCAGTACATCGATACGGTATCCACAGCTGAAGTCACGACCCAGGACATCATCTCGAAGATGGTCGGTCGGCAGATTTACGAGACCTCGAAGCCGGAGAGGACGGCTGGTGAGCGCGAGACGGTATTGGAGGTTATAGGACTGAATCAAGGCAGAAACTTGAAGGACATTAACCTGACTCTGAAAAAGGGAGAAATTCTTGGTATTGCCGGCCTCGTCGGCGCGGGACGGACCGAGCTTGCCCGGGCCATCTTCGGCGCCGACCGCATCCAATCCGGCGAGATCCGCGTGCACGGCCGGAAGGTAACGATCAAGGGCCCGCACGATGCGGTGCGGCAAGGGATCGGCTATCTATCCGAGGATCGCAAGCGCTATGGATGCGTCGTCGATCTCGACGTGAAGAGCAATGTGGCTATCGCCTCATACGGCAGCTTCCTCCGTCCCGGGGGCTGGATGAATACGGCGAGGATTCGCGAGCAGGCGGAGGATATGGTGTCGCGATTGAAGGTCAAAACGCCGCATGTCGATCAGGAGGTCAAGTTCCTCTCCGGGGGCAATCAGCAGAAGGTCGTCATTGGCAAATGGCTGACGAGGGATTGCGACATCCTGATCTTCGACGAGCCGACGCGAGGAATCGACGTTGGGGCCAAGAGCGAAATCTACCGATTGCTGAACGATCTTGCAGCACAGGGCAAGTCGATCATCATGATCTCGTCGGAGCTGCCGGAAATTCTTCGGATGAGCCACCGGATTCTCGTCATGTGCGAAGGCCGGATTACGGGCGAGCTGGATCATGAAGAGGCGACCCAAGAAAGCATAATGCATCTGGCTACAGCGAGGATGTAAGACGCCGTCGCCGTCATCTATTCACGTCAGGAGGAACAAGCAGATGAACATTCAAATCAAATCGGGCGCGCTCCAGCAAGTGCTGGCTCTTGCCAGCTTGGTCGTTCTCGTCCTATTCTTTACGTTCTCGTCCAGCAATTTCTTTCAGTTCTCCAACATCGTGGGCATTCTTCTTTCCACAGCGGTAATCGGCGTGCTGGCTTTGGGATCCACCTTTGTCATTATTACCGGCGGCATCGACCTGTCCGTCGGGACGGTCATGACGCTGAGCGGCGTTATGACCGGGGTCTGCATCACATTCTGGGGATTGCCTGTCCCCGTCGGCATTCTTGGCGGCATCTTGACCGGCGCCCTGTGCGGGCTTCTGTCCGGGACGGCGGTGGCGAAAATGAAGATTCCGCCTTTTATCGCAACGCTGGCGATGATGATGATTGCCAAAGGTCTCGCGCTCATCATCTCCGGGGCCAAACCGGTCTATTTCAACGATGCCGAAAGCTTTGCCGAGGTGTCCCAGGGCAGCGTGCTGGGCTGGCTGGTGCCGGGCCTCGATATTCCCAATGCGGTCGTCATTTTCTTCATTGCGGCGATCCTGGGCTATCTCATCTTATCGAAGACCATCATCGGCCGTTATAACTTTGCGCTGGGCAGCAACGAAGAGGCGACCCGATTGTCCGGCGTCAACGTGGGCTTCTGGAAAATCGTGATCTACACCTTAACCGGCGCATTTACCGGTTTGGCGGGCGTCATGATGGCATCGAGGCTGAACTCGGCCAATCCGGCGCTGGGTGCCGGGTATGAGCTGGAAGCCATCGCGGCGGTCGTGATCGGGGGAACTTCGCTCAGCGGAGGCAAGGGTACCATTATCGGAACGGTGATCGGGGCGTTGATCATGAGCGTGCTGACGAACGGATTGCGCATTCTGTCCGTGCCGCAGGAATGGCAAACCGTTGTTGTAGGGTTCGTTATTATACTCGCGGTGTATGCGGATATTTTGCGCAGACGCAAAGCGTAAGTTCTCTTTAGGGCCTGCTGCCGGAGCTCGGTTGGCCGTAGGTTGGCTTGATCTCGATAGAAGCTTCCATAACGGAAGATCTATAGCTGTACCAAAATGTCCAAACAAGGGGAGATTGCATTATGAAAAAGCTTTCCGTATTAACGCTGATTCTTTTGCTGACTGCAAGCATGCTGGCGGCTTGCGGTTCATCGGGCAATAACGCTGCCGGAGGTACCGACAGTCCAGGCGAGGGCGGATCCGGATCAGGAGCCGGTTCTCAAGCCGAAGGAGAGATCTACATCCCGATCATTTCCAAGGGCTTTCAGCACCAGTTCTGGCAGGCGGTGAAAGCCGGTGCCGAGCAAGCAGGGGAAGAGCTTGGCGTGCGGATTACCTTTGAAGGTCCGGAAACGGAATCCCAGGTGGATAAGCAGATCGAAATGCTGCAGGCTGCGCTCGATAAGAAACCAAGCGCGATCGGCTTTGCCGCATTGGATAGCCAGGCCTCCATACCTTATCTGAAAAAAGCCCAGGAAAACAACATCCCGGTCATCGCCTTCGATTCGGGCGTGGAAAGCGACATTCCGGTAACGACGGCTTCAACGGACAATATGGCTGCATCCGCGCTCGCGGCGGACAAAATGGCGGAGCTCATCGGGAATGAAGGCAAAATCGCCATGGTGGTCCATGACCAGACCAGCGTAACCGGGGTCAGCCGCCGCGACGGCTTCAAGCAGCAGATCGAAGAGAAGTATCCGAATATCGAGATCGTGGACATTCAATATGGCGGCGGGGATCACCTGAAGTCGACAGACCTGGCCAAAGCGATGATGCAGGCGCATCCGGATTTAAAAGGGATATTCGGCGCCAATGAAGGCTCCGCCGTCGGCGTCATCAATGCGGTGACGGAGATGAAGAAGGAAGGCCAAATCATCGTGGTCGGATTCGATTCCGGAAAAGCGCAGATCGACGCGATCAAGAACGGAACGATGGCGGGAGCCATCACGCAAAATCCGGTCGGCATCGGATATGAGACGGTAAAAGCCGCCGTGGCAGCCATCAAAGGGGAGAAGGTCGAACCGCAGATCGATACGGGATTCTACTGGTACGACAAAAACAATATCGATAGCGACGAAATCAAAGCCGTAATCTATGAATAAATGAAATGAAGGGGAGCCCTGTAGGGGCTCCCCTTAACGCGGCATCCGCTTACGCAGATGCCACCTCCATATTCTGAATCAATTCGTTCAGCCTCCTTTCCGATCATTTGGTCCAGCCGGACATCTATATTAAACTACGGCCGGCGGCAGGACTGAAGTGAATAAACAAGCTTAATTGTTTTTTACCAGGAAGTCCGGTCGTGAAGATGCAGGGTTTAGGTTAATGGATCTTCCCCTCATCCCAAATCCGCTTCCAAATCTCTTGGGCGGTCTCTTGAGGTGTTAAATCGGAAGTATCCAGCCAGAGGCCAATTCTGGGCGTTTCGTCGGTTAACCGCCGGTTCAGCTCATGAATGCTCCAGACTCCGTAGCCTTTTTTGCTTCGATCCTGCTCCCGGGCACGGATGGAATCCTCGGAAGGATTGAGCACAACGACGAACACGGGAACGCCTTTTAACATAACGGTCATTTCTTGCAGCGCCGGGCCGAGAATAACGTCCTGCAGAACGACATGAAAACCGGCCTCGACATAAGCTTTGGCAGCGGATGCGGATAATCTGTAGCGCAAGGCAAGCTGCCGCTTCGCTTCGTCGGAAGCATCCGGAAGCATTTCTTCCCTGCCCCTGACTATCATTTTCCGGAACGAGTCTCCCCGCAAATGGACTCCGCGATCAAACTTCTCGGCCAGCAGCTGGGCTACGGTCGACTTACCTGAAGCCATGACGCCGGTGACAACGATTACGGCAGGTTGACGTGAATAGGACATCATGTTACCTCCGATTCTGTGGATTTCAAATGAAAGGGAGCCCAGCACGGGGCTCCCTTAAACGCGACACCCGCTTACGCGGATGCCACCTCCATATTCTGAATCAATTCGTTCAGCCTCCTTTCCGATCATTTTGTCCGGCCTGACAACTATATTAAACCACAGCCGAAGACTGGACTAAAGTGAACAAACAGGCTTAATTGTTTTTTACCAGCATCGAGACGAAAGTTTCGCAAATAAGCGAAAGCCCGAGAACCCTTGTCCCTCCGTATTACTTACTTCCACGTAAGTATCTCACTTATAAGTACGTACTTCCGTAAAGTAAACTGTCTACTCTACAATGATCGTGTAGTTATTAACCAATACACTCATAAGGAGAGATTGACAATATGGAACTTCAATTGGCATTGGATTTGGTGAATATTCCGGAAGCAAAAGAAGTCGTGGCGGAGGTAGCGGAGTTTATCGATATCGTGGAGATCGGCACGCCGGTTGTCATTAACGAAGGGCTTCATGCCGTCAAAGCGATTAAAGAGGCGTTCCCGCATCTGCGCGTGCTGGCCGACCTTAAAATTATGGATGCCGGCGGCTATGAAGTGATGAAGGCATCCGAAGCCGGTGCGGATATCATTACGGTGCTTGGCGTATCCGACGATTCCACGATCAAAGGCGCGGTAGCGGAAGCCCTCAAGCAAGGCAAGCAAGTGATGGTGGATATGATCAATGTAAAGGACATTGAAGGCAGGGCGCGGGAGATCGATGCCTTCGGCGTGGATTACATCTGCGTTCATTCCGGCTACGACCACCAGGCGGAAGGCAAAAACTCATTCGAGGAATTGGCGGCGATCAAACGTGTCGTGAAACAAGCCAAAACTGCCGTTGCGGGCGGAATCAAAATGGAGACGCTCCCTGAGGTGATTCAGGCAAATCCCGATCTTGTCATCGTCGGCGGCGGAATTACAAGCCAAACCGACAAGAAGGCCACAGCGGCTCAAATGAACGAGCTTGTGAAGCAGGCATAAGTCGCCATGAGTCATAACATCTTTCAACATGCATCCGTCATTGCCAAGGAGTTATCGGAATCCGTTCAGCAGGTGGATGCTTGCCAGATCGAGGAATTGATTGAACGGATCGTGCAATCCGATGCCGTCTTCTTGGCAGGGGGAGGCAGATCCGGCCTGATGATCCGGGCTTTCGGCATGCGGTTAATGCAGATGGGATTTAAGGTTCATATCGTCGGCGATACGGTAACACCGGCCATCGGAGCGAAAGACCTGCTTCTTATCGGTTCAGGCTCCGGCGAAACGCAAGGATTGGTATCCATGGCTCGGAAAGCCAAAGGGATCGGGTCCGCGGTTGCGGTCGTAACCGTGAGACCGGAATCGAGTATCGGCAAGCTTTCGGATGCGATGGTCCAGCTTCCGGGAACAACGAAGGAGCAGAATCAGGATATCCTCGTCACCGTTCAACCGATGGCTTCATTATTTGAGCAAAGCATGCTGATCGTGCTCGATGCGGTTATCCTGAGATTGATGGAAAAAAGCAAGCTTCGCTCAGACCAAATGTTTAGCCTGCATGCCAATTTGGAATAAGAAAAAACGGTAATGATGATAAGTTTGCCGCTTTGATGATATCCCCGCAACCGTTGTATACTATAGGGAAGAAGGGGTGATGCATTATGGCAAACGAGGTCAAGCAGCGAATTAATCTGAAGGAAATAAACTGCCATAAGGAGTTAACCCTGGCGGTCATCGGCGGCAAATGGAAGCTGATCATCCTCTGGCATCTCGGTTTGGAGGGCGTGAAACGCTTCGGTGAACTGAACCGAATGATTCCCCACATCACGCAAAAAATGCTGACCAATCAGCTTCGTGAATTGGAGGAAGACCAGCTGGTCCACCGCGTGGTTTACCCTGAGGTTCCCCCTCGGGTGGAATATTCGCTTACTCCCTACGGGGAGAGTTTGATGCCGATTTTGAAATTGATGTACGATTGGGGAAAAGATTACGGCGAACAAGTCATCTGGAAAGACGGCGAGTTGCCTGAGAATAAAGACGATGTACAGGCAGCGGAACAAGCGGTCGCCCAAAAGCTGTAATTTCTCGAACCTTCATGGAAAAACCCTCCTTAAATTTTTTTAAGGGGGGTTTTCGAGCGTGATGATGCTGCATTCTGAAGAATTAAAAATAGGCGAACCAACAGGTTCGCCTCCGCTCGGTTGAGCTTCCATAATCGATGTAATTATTGCTGGCTTTCAAGGTATTCAGCGAGTTGATCAAAAGTACCGCCAAATCCTTGTTTCACCATTGGAGCCATTTCATCGAACGCTGCCAGTTCTTCCGCAGTCGCGTTTACGGGGCCTCCCTGCATGGTAAGCGTAGTTTTTCCGTCGATTTCTTCAAATGTGATGATATTCATAATTTCAAGCGGCCAGTTTGCGTTAAAAGGTGCACGTATCGTGTTCCCTTCCTCATCTGAGAATGATTGAATGAATACCAGCTTCTCAGGTTCGATAACTTCCTGATATACAAATTTACCCCACATGGCTTGACTGCCGTCCGGAGACTTCTGACAGCCTAGAAACATGCCTCCGGGACGTACATCCATTTTGATAACGTCTAAGGAAAACCCTTGAGGACCCCACCATTTGCCGAAGTGTTCAGGGTCGGTCCAAACTTTAAAAACCAGTTCCCTGGGGGCATTGAAAACACGTGACAGAAGTAAGCCTTGTTTGCTTTGCTCGGTCATTTGAATTCCTCCTAAGAAGAAGGGTAGCGGCAGCTACCTTTTCTTTTGTAATTTTTCCAAATAATCCTCAAGTTGATCTAAGCGCTTTTCCCAAATTCTGCGGAACGAGTCCAACCATTCGTCCAATTCTTGAAGCGGTTCAGGGCGTAGTTTATAAAATCGTCGATTAGCTTCCGCTTGGACTTCTACCAGTCCAGCTTCATGCAATATTTTTAAATGTTTGGAAGTCTGAGGTTGCCGGATTTGAAGACGTTCGGCAATCTGATTGACGGTTAAAGGACCTTCTCGTAACAGTTCGACCATCTGTAATCGGTTAGGTTCGGCTAGCGCGTTCAACGTTGTCTGTTTCATGGGACCTTACCCCCGATCTGGTTATTACAACGAACTTGATGCTTGAACTAATAATTCGGATAGCTGTTCATAGTCAGGAGTATCGTCTTTTCGAATTTTGAGCCATTTCCGTTCGGGTGGACCATCGAAAGTTGAAGGGACTTCTAGATTGGTTGTGTTCATGATCATAAAGGCGATTGCATCTTTGGATGGCGAAATCACGGCTGCATAGTGTCCGTTTTTGAGAAAATGCGGTTTTTTGTACTGAATCCGTTCTTCTACCTCCGGAATGGCTTCATGGATCATAAGTCGAAGCTTTTTGCCGACTTCTGCTTGCCAAGGCAAACTCAGGTTTTCAATGAACGAAATTACGTCTTGGCTCATAACGTATCCTCCTTATTTGTAAAGATTAACCAATGATTAATTGTAATATACCATTTTGAGAATATTCTTGTAAAGGAATATTATGAAATTGATTTCCGGAGATTTTTTCTGCTTGTAGAAATGTTTTTAAACGTGAAGGATTGACAATTTAATGGAGGGGATATATCATCATACCGTATAAATCGTAATTATTACGATTAAGGAATGGAGGAAGTTCATTTGATGAATAACAACAATAGAATTCCGGTTACTGTTCTTAGCGGTTACCTCGGTTCAGGCAAAACGACGGTCCTGAATCACGTGCTTCATAATCGCGAAGGGTTGAAGGTAGCGGTCATCGTGAACGACATGAGCGAAGTGAACATCGATGCGGATTTGGTGAGAGGGGAAGGAAGCCTGTCCCGAACGGATGAGAAGCTGGTCGAAATGTCCAATGGCTGCATCTGCTGCACGCTCCGGGAAGATTTGGTGCAGGAAGTTCAGAAGCTGGCTCAAGAGAAGCGTTTTGATTACATACTGATCGAATCGACGGGAATCAGCGAGCCCGTGCCCGTTGCGCAGACCTTTGTTTACCCGGATGAGGTGTCCGGCGTACAGCTGTCCGATCTCGCCCGGCTTGATTGCATGGTAACGGTGGTGGACGCGAACCGATTCTGGAAAGATTTCTCTTCGGGGCAAAGCCTGCTTGATCGGAAGGAAGCGCTGAGCGAAGAGGATACGCGGGAAGTGGTGGATTTGTTAATCGACCAGGTAGAGACTTGCGATGTGCTGCTGTTGAACAAATGCGATCTGGTAAGCGAGGACGAATTGGCCAAGGTAGAGGGCATACTGCGAAAGCTTCAGCCAAGCGCCAAAATCATCCGCACCGTGAAGGGACAAGTGGCACCTGCGGAAATTCTGAATACCGGTTTATTCGATTTTGAAAAAGCCAGTCAGTCCCCCGGCTGGATCCAGGAGCTTCAGAAGGAGGAGCACGTGCCGGAAACGGATGAATACGGCATCAGCTCTTTTGTCTATCGGAGAAGAAGACCGTTTCATCCGGAGCGGTTGGCGGCATTCATGGGTGATTGGCCGGAAGAAGTCGTACGTGCGAAAGGGATCGCTTGGCTGGCCGTGCGCGAGGATGTTGCGGCAAGTGTGAGCCAGGCCGGACCTTCGATTCAGTTCGGGCCTGCAGGATACTGGGTCGCGGCTTTAACCGAGCAGGAGCAGCAGGAGCTGTTACGAAGTGAGCCGGATGTGCGAAGGAAATGGGATAACGTCTGGGGAGATCGGATGACCGAGCTCGTGATGATCGGGATTGGGATGGAACAGGAACAAATCGAGCGGGAGCTGGACGAGTGTTTGTTGACCGACCGGGAAATGCAGCTGGACTGGTCAACGTTTCACAATCCGCTGCCATGGATGGTCATCGAAGAGCTATCGCTGTAAGGCTGCTTATCTGTTCGATCCGATATGGAATGGAGTAATAGCATAAAAAAAGCCAACTCGTCTAAACGAGTTGGCTTTTTAATACGGAATATAGTTTGCTTCATTATTTGTTGATCAGTTGGCCTGCATAGGCCTGCACGTTTAGCGGAGCTGTCAGGTATTTTGGAGCTTTAGCCACAAACGCCTGAAAATGGCTGCTCGCATTGTGGAGCCCCACAGCTTCCTGGTCTTTCCACTGTTCAACCATGAGATACGTGTTATCCTGCTCCGTATCTTTGAGCAGCTTATAAGATTCATTTCCTTGTTCCGCACGGGATGCTTCAATAAGTTCTTTTACGGATTCCAGAAATTCAGCCTCTCGTTCGCCGTTTACTTTCATTTCTGCATGAATAATAATCATCGCTATGCCTCACTTCCACTCTGCAATACGGTCAATAGGAAGACGAGTCGTCAAACGCGCTTCTTTGGCAGCTTTACCTACCGAGATGAGCATGACCGGCACATAACGTTCTTTCTCCATACCAAATGCTTCTGCAATTCGGGATTTGTCGTATCCGCCGATGGGGTTCGTGTCATATCCACGGGCACGGGCAGCAAGCATAAGCTGCATGGAAACCAAGCCGCTATCGATAAGGATCATTTCGCGGAAAGCCTGTGCCGGAATACGTCCGAATAGATCGGTATAGTTCGCCATCATCTGATCTTTTATCTCTTGCGGCAGATAACCGCGTTCCACAGCAGTGCTCATAATCTCATCTGCATTGTCGAATGCGTTCATATCTCCAAATACCGCAATGACTGCCGAAGAAGTTGAAACTTGTGTTTTGTTCCCTGGTGCCAGCTCTTCAAGCGTCGCTTTTCCTTCCGGGCTATCAACGACAAGAAATCTCCAAGGCTGAAGATTAACGGATGACGGAGCCAAAGTCGCTTCTTCCAAAATTTCAGTCATCTCTTCACGGCTGATTTTGACCGATGGGTCGTATACCCGCACAGAGCGGCGGGAAGTAATAATTTCTTTATAATCATTGTTTAGGGTCGTTACAGACATGGTATTCTCTCCTTTAGTCTCTATAAGTTAATCGGTTTTGCTTGGGTGTTTCATCCGTTGAATCTGGCTGTTCAGTTTCTGTAAAGCATGAACAAGCGCAAGTCGTTCTGATTCCGTGAGGTCTGCCTGCAGTTCCTCCATAAATCGATCTTTCTCCGCCTTAAACGCTGCGACTTTACTTTTGCCCACTTCAGTTAGCTGAACCAACGTAATCCGGTTGTCATTCTCGCATCTCGTCCGCAGAAGCAATCCTTCCGCTTCCAGCTGTTGAACATGACGGGTCACCGCAGCCGGATCGATAGACACTGCCTTCTGGAGATCCGACTGGCTAATTTCGCCGCCGGTCAGTTTGCAGAGGAGTTCCAGCCGATTGGGACTAACACCGGCACATCGTTCAAACCGAGTCGCAATGTGCTTATTCAGATGCATTAGCAAGTACAGCAGGTCTTGTGTATGGCATGTAGAGATGATAAAGACCTCCTTCAATTCATTGACTCGTCAATGGTTGATGGGTCAATCATATATGTTTATTTTCTGAAAATCAAGTCTTTTGTATAAAAAAGCGAATCGAGTCCATAGTTCCTTCAGATAATCTGAATCCTGGGAGAGCCCGAGAATTCTGAATCGCATTTGATGTATAATAGATAGTAGATTCCTAATTCATAGAATGGATGAAAGATTCGTTTTCATTGAAAATGTAATGCTGACGCATGAACAACATAAATCAGGAGGACAAGATTATGGCAAAAGCAAAAGTTCCAAAGCGACCCACCAGGGATGAGTTTGTACTGGAAGAGCTCGGAAATCAGCTTACGGAAGCTTATCAGGAGGAATCGATCATCGTACTGACGGTCTGGGGATGGGAAGAGGCGGTCCGCGGACAAATCGATCAAATGGACTCCCGCACAGGGAAGGTGCATATGAAACAGAACGGCGTCATTACGAAGGTTCCTTTTATGGATATTATGGAAGTGAATTATCCCAGGGACTAAACATAAGCGAACCGAAAAAAAGGAGATCCCTGAGGATCTCCTTATCTTTTTTTCATATCCCTGCATGCATTCAAATGTCACTGCACCACGCCGCTGAGCAAATCCTCCCACTGCTGGACAATGCGCGTTTTATCCAGGCGATGGCCGATTAACGTAAGATAGCCGCGCTGCAGCTTCAGCGTGCTGGGCTCGATGGCAAGCTGTGAACCTGCCCACTGAACCAGGGAGGGACCCGTGGAGAGCTGAATATATCCTTTGGCCCGTAGCAGGCCGGAACCGCGTGCAGCGAGAAAGGTTTCGATGAGGCTGATCTCAAGCGGGAAAGGGGTCGGTGCAGATAGAGTCAAGGTATCCAGGCCGGTATAGGAATGGCTGCCGTGTCCGGCCTCCTCTTCATGACCATGGCGATGGCGATGCTCATTATGAATGAAAGCTCCTTCATGGTTGCGGCGACCCAGCTTGCTCCGATCTTCTTCGCCGGTCCAAGCGCTGCCTTGCAGGCGGTCCGCAGGACTCCCTTGCCGGTTCGAAGAATGAGATGAATGGCTATGATTCTCCGTTGGCTCTAGCTGAAGGGCCGCAAACATTTCATGCTCATCCAAACGGCTGTAGTCGGTTACGGACAGGCTTGCCGTCGTATTGATTTTTCTAATGGAGGTAATGACTTTATGGATCTGTTTCTCTTCGCATTCTCCCGCCTTGTTCAGGATGATCCGGTCCGCGAAGCTGATTTGTCCCCGCAGGGTACGGACCAGCTCGCGACTGGATGCAAAGAAGCTGTTGTACTCGAGAAATTTGCTGCAGTCGGCCAAGGCGATTTTGCCACGGATCGATATTCGATCCACCAGTGACGGATCCTGCAAATCCTCAAGAATCTGTTCAGGATTCGCCACTCCGGTCGTCTCGATGAAGACGAGATCGGGCTTTTGATCTAACAGGCTTTTCAGGGCTTGCCCCAGCTCGTCGCGTTTGGTGCAGCAGATGCAGCCGTCAAGCAGCTTCTCGATCGGAAGATCAGGCATTTCACCGGACAGGATATCGCCATCCACGTCCTGTTCGCCCATCTCATTCATCAGGACGGCGGTTCTCCATTGCCGTTTGGCGGCATACGCCAGCAGCCTGAGGAGCAGCGTGGTTTTGCCGCTCCCCAAAAATCCGCTAATCAGCACGACGGGTATCTTGTTCATTTATTGATCTCCTCCTTGGTCTCGATATCATTCGAATACAGTTCATCAAACTCCGCGACAGAGTCCGGATTCGTAAAAATGTAAGGGGATGACGGCTGTTCGATCGGCTGAATCCGTTCCGCTTGAATCTGCAGCGTTTCCTTACCGTCCACGTTGGCGACCTGGATCGTGCCATCGATCTGAACCCACGCGTCATTCGCGAACGACGAAGCATTCGCGTCGCGCACAATGACCCCGAACGGGACGGCGTCTGCCGTGCAGCACATCACGAGGAAGCGGCTGACGGCGAAGGCGTCTTCGTTCATATGTCCATCGCGGAAAACAAATCCTTGGACGGTGATGGCCTTTCCTTGAAAATGCTGTTTGTACATATCCATGGCCCCAACGGTCTCCGAGAAAATGTCCGGCTCCACTCGGATGACGGGTAAGGTATATAAGCGCTTGGCCAGCTCCGCGAATTCCACGCTGTAGATGTCTTTG
Source organism: Paenibacillus sp. Y412MC10 (assembly GCF_000024685.1). Taxonomy (NCBI): domain Bacteria; kingdom Bacillati; phylum Bacillota; class Bacilli; order Caryophanales; family Paenibacillaceae; genus Paenibacillus; species Paenibacillus sp. Y412MC10. The sequence continues at coordinate 4,448,209 of NC_013406.1, read as the reverse complement.
GGAACAAAACGCTCGTTCCGTGCGATGTCCTCCGCTGCCGCCAGGTCATCATTCGTTCCATGCTTCTCCATGCCCGATACGGCGGGAGCATTCCGCTCCTCGGTTTTACGGCGAACATCGGGGTTCGGATAGGTGTAAATCATGCCTTTTTTGGCCGCCATATCGCTGCCGAGGGCTTGGTCCGGCAGGAGCAGGCCGAACAGCAGCGGCACCGAGAATAACCCGTAAACCGATATGTTTTTGATCAGTCCGCTGGGCAGGGGGTGCTCGCAATCGCACACCTCGCCGGAAACTCCCGCAATGGCGTGCCACAGCATGCCGAAAGCTATGAACAACAGCGGCACGGGACAGAGCAGAAGCAGGGTCTGCATATGGGGAGCCAAGTAATAGTCCAGCGAATTTGATGCGTTTAGATGCATGATATAGGCGGCTAGAGCTGCGATTAGCAGCGACCGCAGCATATAGTGGCTTCGCAGGCTCAGACTGGGATTCACGTCCCGAACACCTCCAATCTCAAGTGGATATCCGAAGGCATAACAGCCTGAAGGTGCCGTTATTCCAACCGTTTTCGTGTATTGCCACTCTAGTTTGTTTACTACACCTAACCGCCGAATAGCGCGTTGACGGTTACAGAGCCGATAAAGACAAGCGTAATCACCAGCAGGCTTAAACCGATCACGAATTTGGTCTTGAAGGTAGCCGACAGCATGAGCAGGCTTTTGAAATCCAGCATCGGGCCGAGAACCAGGAAGGAAACCAGCGGGCCGACGGTAAAGGTGTGCGTGAATGCCGATGCCACGAAGGCGTCCGAAGTTGAGCAGAGGGACAGGATGAAGGCAAATCCCATCATGAACAGATAGGAGGCGGCAGGACCGTTCCCCAGAGCCAGCAGTTCCTCCCTCGGAATGAAGGATTGGATGCAGGCCGTCAGGAAAGCACCCAGGACTAAATATTTGCACATCTCGATCAGCTCGTCTCCGGCGTGGACAAACATGCTTCTCCAGGTTTTGGGATGCTCATGCAACAAACGTTCCCCCTTGCTGGAGCCCTGTTCGGCGAACTCTTGAAGAGAACGCTTCAGGGGGCTGCTTTTTGAAAAAACATAGACGAGCAAACCCGTCGTCACCGCGACTGCAAAAGCCAGTCCCATTCGTCCGATCGTCACTTCGGGATGCGAACGGAAGGCCATGATCGTTGATGCGAATACAATGGGATTCAGAATAGGACCGCTGAGGATAAAGGTGACGGCGATATAGGCGGGCATACCTTTCAGCATCAACCTGCGAACGACCGGGATCATCCCGCATTCGCAGATGGGAAACAGGATGCCGAGCATGGAAGCGAACAGGACGCCAACCACCGGATTCTTCGGCGTGAGACGCCGCACCCATTGCTCTTGTACGAACAGCTGCAGAAGGGACGACAGCAGCACTCCAAGCAAAATAAAAGGAAGTGCCTCAAGGAAGATGCCCGTGAAGACGGTTTTAATCTGCTGTAGGTCTTGGCTGGGTATGGGGTTTAAGTCCCTCTGCAGCCATATCGTCAAGACCGGAATCACGAACACAAGCGGCAGTATAAAGGGCAGCATTTTGAAGATCGCCGGATATCTCATCAAGGCCTCCTGGAGCGAATTGTTCTTAGGACATTCTATGCTTGTACCATCGGCAACATACGTGATTTCATGGAATAAATCAAAAACTTTACGATTAAAAAGCAGCCGCATAGCCGGTGGCGCGAAGTCCAAAGTCGTGATATATTAAAAAAAGTTATCCATGTGTTACTGGCGTAGCTTGGGTTACCAAGAGGGAGCACATGGGATCATATGCCGTACGCCTGGGCAAGAGGTAAGGAGACGTTCGAGTCGCCTTGCCTCTTTATGTTTTTTTAATACAATGGCGAAGGAGCGGATTAGCATGAGTAAGGAACCCGTAATTTTGGATGGAAAAAAAGTATCCGATGATATCAAGGCAAAGCTGGCGGTGAAGGTACAAGAATTGAAACAGCAAGGGGTAACCCCTTGTCTGGCAACGATTCTGGTTGGCGATGATCCTGCTTCGGCGACCTATGTGCGGATGAAGGGAAATGCGTGCGAGCGGCTTGGCATCATATCCAAGAAAGTAGTGCTGGAGACATCGACAACGACGGAGGAGTTGATCGCCGCGATTCAAGCACTGAACGAGGATCCGAACGTCCACGGTATTCTGCTTCAGCACCCGGTACCGCACCATATCGATGAGCGGGCGGCTTTTGATGCCATCGACATTAAAAAAGACGTGGATGGAGTAACCACGCTCGGGTTCTCGCAAAATGCGTTTGGTTTCGCCGATTACCCGTCATGTACGCCGGCGGCGATTATCGCGATTATGGACTATTACAGCCTGCCGATCGAAGGGAAGCATGCGGTGGTGGTCGGACGCAGTCCGATTCTGGGCAAGCCGGTATCGATGATGCTGCTCAATCGCAACGCCACGGTTACGATCTGCCATTCGAGAACGAAGAACCTTGGGGAGATTGTGTCCCAAGCGGATATTGTGGTTGCGGCCGTAGGCAAGCCTAATTTCATTCAAGGGGACTGGATCAAGCCGGGTGCCGTCGTGTTGGACGCCGGTTACAATAAAGGAAATATCGGGGACTGCGATTATGAAGCCTGCGCCAAGGTGGCATCCGCAATCACGCCGGTACCGGCGGGCGTCGGCCCCGTGACGATTGCGACATTGCTGAAGCATACCGTCGAATCGGCCGAGCGAACCGTCTAAGGCAAAGGGAATGCACTTGACCATTAACATGTGAAGTAAGGGTGCACTGCGCTCACTGAATCATCCCTTCGAATCCTTCATTTCATGCCAGAGCCTGGAACATAGAAGCAAATATGGACGATGCAATGCTAGGCTTGGAGCCCGCATTTCACGGACCCCTGGACGTCATGGTATAGTTAGGAATAAGCGAATTACGAAGGGGAGAGATTCATGTTTATACGAATCATGGCCTGTTGTGCGGGACAACAGAGAGCTGCAGAGAATGATCCGTTCGATGCTGCGCTGCTAACGGCTCCGGAGATCTTGGCATGAAAAACACGATCGCCGATATTGCCCACAAAGCCGGAGTTGCCAAAAGCACGGTCTCCCGTTTCTTGAACGGAGGATCCGTCAGTCATGCGACACGCCGCAAGATTGAGCAGGTTATTCAGGAAACCGGCTATATCCCGAATTCTTTTGCGCAAAGCCTGAAAGCGAAAAAAACGAGCATGATCGGCACCATTATGCCACGTCTGGACTCCTTCTCCGCATCGCAGACGGTCGCCGGCATGGACGAAGAATTAAGAAAACACGGATATCAGCTTCTGATCATCAACGCAAGCCAGGATTTATCCAGGGAGATCGAAGCGCTGTATGATCTCGCCAGACAAAAAATATCAGGCATTATTCTGTTCGCCACGCAGGTGACGGAAACCCATCTTGCCGCGATTCAAGAGATCGACATTCCGGTCATTCTGCTCGGACAACAGCATGACCATGTCCACAGCATGATCTATAACGATTATGCCGCAGGTTATGACATGGGCCGGTACGTGCTGTCGATGGGACATCGTCAAATTGCCTATATCGGGGTGACGGAAAAGGACGTTGCCGTCGGAGTCAAGCGGAAGGAAGGGTTCCTCAAAGCGGTAAGCGAGTATGAAGAGGCGGAAGCGGTTCTCTATGAGAGTGGATTCAAGATGTCGGATGGTGTGAAGACGGCATGCTCCATGTTTGAGCTGAACCGAACGCTGCCAACGGCCGTGGTCTGCGCCACGGACAACATTGCGCTAGGCGTGATGAAAGCGGCGCACATGAAAGGCATCCCTATTCCTGACCAACTTTCCGTTACCGGATTTGGCGGATACGACGTAACCGAGGTGATTCATCCCGGGTTAACAACGGTGAAATACGGATATTTCCAAGCGGGCCACCTCGCGGCACAGCATATTATGAAGCTGGTCAACGACGAGCCAGTGGATTTCCTAACGGTCATGAATTGCGAGATGATTCATCGGGAAAGCGTTGACAATCTGAATTAGGTATTTTATACTTCAAATAACGGAACCGGTTCCAATCCGAGTGTTTGCTTGGTATTGGAACTGAGTTCATTATTTTTACCTTTGATTGGAACCGGTTCCACCGCAGTTGGATTTATTCGCGTGCACGCGCAGCATGATCTGTTTGATTTTTCAGGAAGCCTATTTTTAAGGAGAAGAGATATGGACAGAGAACTGAAATACCGACGCCTGGATCAGGCTTCTCCCGAAGAGCTTTCCTCCTTAAGGAAGAAAGTGCGATTGAGCGAATGGAGGCAAAAATTTCACGTGCAGCCCATCATGGGCCTGATGAATGATCCCAATGGATTTTCTTATTACAACAGAGAGTATCACTTGTTTTACCAATGGTTTCCTCTGGGCACGTTTCACGGCTTGAAATACTGGTACCATACTTCCTCGAAAGATCTGGTGGTCTGGCAGAACCAAGGCATCGCTATTGAACCCGGTCACCCGCATGATACATATGGCGCTTATTCGGGCAGCGGTATCGTGAAAGATGGCAAACTATGCCTCATGTATACCGGGAATGCCCGGGATGAGGAATGGAACAGGCAATCTTATCAATGCATGGCTGTGATGGACCGCGACGGATCCATCACGAAGCTCGATAAGCCGTTGATTGACCATGTGCCGGACGGATATACCGAACACTTCCGGGATCCGAAAGTATGGCAAGACAAAGACAAGTACCGGTTCGTCATCGGTGCCCAAAGGGTTAATCAGACAGGTGCGGCTGTCGTTTATGAATCCTCGGATCTGTTGGTTTGGGAATTCAAGGGGGAGATACAAACCCGACTTCAGCATTTCGGCTATATGTGGGAATGCCCGGACTATTTTGAATTGGATGGACAGGGCGTGCTTCTGTTTTCCCCGCAAGGGCTGCTTCCGGAGGCCGACCATTTTCGAAACATTTACCAATCCGGCTATATTTCAGGCAAGCCGCTCAATAGGGATACGCTGGAGTTTGATCACGGTCCCTTTTGCGAGCTGGACAGAGGTTTTGATTTCTATGCGCCGCAGACCATGCTGGATGAGAAAGGCCGGCGCATCATGGTGGGCTGGATGGGTTTGCCGGATATCGGGTATCCCACCGATTCGCATGGCTGGGCCCATTGTTTGACGCTTCCGCGTATGCTTACGTTCCGTGAAGGCAGGCTGATTCAACAGCCGGTTCCCGAGCTTCAAGCGCTCCGCGATCATGCCGCTGAGGCAGAGGATACGCTTCACAGCGAAGTGAAGAGTTACGAGGGGGTTCAAGGAACCGCATTCGAAATGATATGCGAGTTCCAAGCCATCGAGGCGGACGTCGTTGGCATTGAATTTCGGGCTGGCGAAGGGGAACGAACCGTTATTCGATATGAATCCGTCCAACGGAAGGTTACGCTGGATCGCTCTTCTTCGGGTGCAACGATTGTCAGTGATTACGGAGCGGAACGATCCTGTATGCTGCCAACCGAAAGAAATTCGATCAAATTTCATCTGTTCGTGGACATTTCTTCGGTCGAGCTGTTCATCAACGATGGCGAAGAGGTGTTTACAAGCAGAATTTTTCCGAAGTGGAACAGCCGAAACATTCGATTTTTCGTACAGAACGGCAGTGCCGGCTTGAAGGTCCGGAAATGGGATCTGACCGAAGCCGTAAAAGATAAAGAAGGGGCTGAATGAACATGGCAGCGGATAACCGGGAAATCGCAAGGCAGGTAGTGGAAGCCATTGGCGGCAGGGAGAACATCGCTTCCTTTGCCCATTGTGCGACCAGACTTAGAATCATGGTTCATGATCAGAAGAAGATCGACCAGAAGAAGGTCGAGCAGATCGACAAGGTCAAAGGAGCCTTTTTCAACTCCGGGCAATACCAGATCATTTTCGGAACAGGAACCGTCAATCAGATTTTTGAAGCGGTCGAATCCCTTGGAATGGAGAGCACAAGCAAGGAAGAACTGAAATCTCAGGCAAAAAAGTCGGGCAATCCGTTTCAGCGGGCGATTCGTACATTCGGTGACGTGTTTGTGCCGATTATTCCGGTACTGGTCGCGACTGGCTTGTTCATGGGGCTACGAGGATTGCTGACCCAGGACACCGTGCTTGCCTGGTTCGGTGCGACACCGGATGATATCTCGGCTAATTTTCTGCTCTTCACCCAGGTACTGACGGATACGGCTTTCGCTTTCTTGCCGGCCTTGGTGGCATGGTCCGCATTCAGGGTGTTCGGAGGCAGCCCCGTGCTGGGTATCGTCCTGGGATTGATGCTGGTTAACCCGGCTCTTCCCAACGCGTACAGCGTGGCGAACGGGTCGGCTGAGGCACTCATGATCTTTGATTTCATTCCGGTTGTCGGGTATCAGGGCTCGGTCCTGCCGGCATTCTTCATTGGACTGCTGGGCGCGAAATTCGAGAGATTTTTGCGAAAACGCATTCCTGACGCCATCGATCTGATCGTTACGCCGTTTCTGACCTTGCTCGTTATGATAACCCTCGGCCTGTTTGCGATCGGCCCCGTGTTCCACTCCCTGGAAGAGGTGGTTCTGAACGCGACGACCTTCTTGCTGGAGCTACCGTTCGGTATCGCGGGTCTGGTCATCGGTTTCTTTAACCAGATCATTGTGGTCACCGGCGTGCATCATATTTTCAACTTCCTGGAGATCCAACTCCTTGAGAAGACAGGGAGCAATCCGTTCAATGCGATCGTGACCAGCGCCATGGCAGCGCAGGGTGCAGCTTGTCTGGCTGTCGGACTCAAGACGAGAAATAAAAAGCTCAAGGCATTATCCCTGCCATCGGCATTCTCCGCCTTGCTGGGAATCTCCGAGCCGGCGATCTTCGGGGTCAACCTCCGTTACGTCAGACCGTTTGTTATCGCCTTGATCGGCGGCGGTGTGGGCGGTTTCATGGCTTCCATCTTTCAGCTTAAGGCCACAGGCATGGCCATTACCGTCATCCCGGGCACGCTGTTGTACTTGAACAGCCAGCTTCCTCTTTATATTTTGTGCAACCTGACGGCGATGGCGATTACGTTCGTGCTGACCTGGATGTTCGGATTCAATGATAAAATGCTTGAAGAGGTCCGCTCGGAAGCGAAATAAAGCCATAAGAGAAAGGTCCGCCCTGAACAGGCGGGCCTTTTTGGTCCGGATGCTGGTAAATCGTCTGGCTGACCGGCTTTCTTGTTCATTAAAATGGATATCTTGAAAAGAGTGCTCCCCTGCCGTTTTTGGCGTTAGCTGGACTTGATCCCGGAAGGCTTGGTAAAATTATGGCTTGCTCTGAAATGCTTTTCATCATTTACAATACAGTTACAAGCTTGAATATACGTAAAGAGAGGCGAGCGTTATTGATGAAGAAGATCCTATTTTTTGATATTGACGGTACGCTGCTGGATCATGAGAAGCAGGTTCCGGCGACAACGAAGGAGTCCATTGCTGAATTAAAGAAGGCCGGCCATATCGTAGCCATTGCTACGGGACGCGCCCCCTATCATTTTGAAGAGCTGCGGGAAGAGCTCGGCATCGATTCTTATGTTTGCTTGAACGGTCAATATGTGGTTTATGAAGGCAAACCGATCTACGGTCATCCTCTGGCGGAGGATGCCTTGCAGGAGCTGACGGAACAAGCCGTTCGGCTGGATCATCCGATTATCTATGCCGGCAGCGAAGCGATGAAGATGAACGTAACCGAGCATGTCCATATCGATTCCAGCTGGGGGGAGCTGAAACTGACGATTCCGGAATACGATCCGGAATATTACTTGGGCCGCGATATATATCAAGCCATTGTATTCTGTAACGAGGATGAGGAGGCCGATTACGTAAAAAGATTCGAAGGGCGGTTCGATTTCGTGCGCTGGGGCCCCTATGGAATTGACGTGTTACCGGCAGGGGGCTCCAAAGCCGAAGGAATCAAACAATTGATTCAGCTGCTGCGCATCGATCTGGAGGATACCGTCGCGTTTGGCGATTATCTGAATGATCTGGAGATGCTGTCGTACGTGGGCCACGGCGTGGCAATGGGCAATGCGCCGGAGATCGTGAAGCAGGCGGCCAGGCATGTCACCCGCGATGTCGGCCAAGACGGAATACAATACGGACTTCGCATGCTCGGTTTGCTGGGCAAGGAGCCGCAGGAGATTAAGTAACGGGCAAATGCGGTAATAGGCAACGAAGACGCTGATCTCGTCGCTGTTGGAAGAGGAATGCTGCGCAATCCGTACTGGGCATTAGAAGCAGCAACGGTGCTTCAGAAGGAGATCGCGATTCCGGCACAATACCAGAACGGTTTTCCCAGAAAATCGAGATAGATAGGCGGCTGAACATATAGCTGCCAACGAACTATGGAGACTGGCGTATCATTCCCTGCAAGTGAACATTATCAGGAACCCGGTAATGGGTGATCGTAATTAGAGAAGGTTATCTTACGGACCGTCACGGCCGTAGGGTAACCTTTTATTGCGTACAAGGAAATGCTCGAATTATGGTAGCCATCAAGCTTGGCAGCCGTTAACATAAGGTTATCTAAAATAATTTTAAAAGATTATTAATTGTTTATTTACATTAGTGTGTGACGTACAGTATAATAATTTCCAGGAGATGATGATATGCCAGAGGAGCAGGATATTTTAAACAGTATGGTGCAGGAACTTCGGCGGGGTACGATCATCCTTGGTGTTCTCAGTCAGTTGTCCGAACCACAGTATGGATATTCATTGGTGACCATATTGCAGAAGAGGGGGATCAACGTGGAAGCGGGTACGCTCTATCCGTTGCTGCGTCGGTTGGAGAAACAAGGCTTGCTTAACAGCGAGTGGGATACGAATGAAGCCCGGCCCAGAAAATATTACATCATAAGTCAGACAGGCAAGGATATATATCGGCAGCTCTACCATGAATGGAAGGATATGATGACAAGTCTGGAGGGACTTGTGAATGACAAGGGGGACTAAGGTGATGGATCTTATTAACAGGTATATTTATGCGGTGACCCAGAAGCTGCCCGAATCGCAGCGGGCGGATATTGAGAAGGAGCTTCAAGGACTCGTCGAAGACATGCTGGAAGACCGGGGAGTCGGCGTAGAGACCGCAAGTTTGGAAGAGGTGGAGCAGGTGCTGCTTGAGCTAGGGCCGCCCGGGGAAATGGCAGCCAGATACAGAGGAAGGGAAAGGTATCTCATAGGTCCGGGTTTGATTAACAGCTATTGGTCCGTCCTGAAGATCGTACTGTATTCGATAGCCGTTGCTCTTGGCATCGTCTACATCATTGATTTCTTTACAAGCACGGAACCCACTGCCGAGAAGCTGCTGGAATTTCTTGTTTCGCTGCTTAGCGTGGGAATCCACGGATTTGCATGGGTTACCGTTATTTTTGCCTTTATCGAATACCGCGGGGCTCGCCAAGTCCCCAATGATCCATGGAAACCCTCGGAATTGCCTGCAATTCCGGAACCAGCCGCTCGGATTAAACCGATCGAGCCGGTGCTCGGCATCCTGTTCTCCGTGCTGTTCTTCGTCCTGTTCACGTTTTCCATTAACCTGATCGGTGTTCATCGATTCGATGAAAACTCGATCGCCATTCCGGTGTTTGAACAGGCTGCCTTCGCCAAGTATTTACCGCTGATATGGCTTCTTACCGCCTTCAGCATATTCAATGAAGCCAGGAAATTAATCACAAGAAAGTGGACGCCGCAGATTGCCGTCATGCACGTCATATTTAACGTTGCTTCCGTTATCGTTGCGGTGATCCTGTTCTCCGATATGACGATTTGGAATCCAACATTCATGGATCAGCTCGTTCACGCGGGTTTCGTAACACCGGAGGATGAAGCGTATGAGACCGTAAAATCAATTTGGGATCGATCCAGGGATGGCCTCATTTACGTCATTGTGATCATTACCTTTATTGATACCGTATCTGTCGTAATGAAATGGTTTCGGGGAAAGGAAGGCAATACGGCGTTAACCAAATAAAGACAAAAGTGTTGAAGCAAAGGGTGTCCCAACGGATCTTGGATCTGGCGGGATGCTCTTTTTTTGTGGTCAGGAAACAAACCGTGTATTTATATGGTTGGTTGGACCATGAACGACACGACACGAAATGGATAAGCATAGGATAAGGAGCGAGGCAAATATTTTTTTGACAAAAATGTGAATGATATGTGTCAAAATTATGTACAATGGTGTTATAATAAGGTAAGAGCTGAATGAAAACCCTTACAGAATGAACGGAGCTGATTAATCATGAAATATGCGATCCATTACTCTACCAGAATGAAAGACGTTATTTTGTTTTCCTTTGTCCTTAGCATTATCCTGTTTCAGGTAGCCACCTTGACCGAATATTCCTATCCTTTCTTCTTCTATATGCAGATGGCCGTGAATGTCGTTGTCGTTGCGGCACTGGCTATTGAAGGTTATGCGAGATTGGTGAAGCGGGAAGTGAATATTCAGGAGGATTCGGAGACGATTTCGATCAACGGCGTAGAGATTCGTGCTGAACAGATCCGCGAAATCAAGGTTTCCGGTTGCCATAAAGCCGCTTTTCAAATTAGCCTCAAGGATAAGACCGTAAATCCGATGTACTGCTGCTTTAAATTTGAAGAGAAGAATTGTGAAGGCATTCGGAGTCTCACGCGTTGGGCCGAGCGAAATCAGGTTTCCGTGCGCAAGGTCGGACCGCAAACCCGTTCTGGCTTGGTACTCACATCTAACCATTAATAGGCTGTATATATATTAAGAATAGAAGCATCCGAACCTTGACGAATGGGTTCGGGTGCTTCTTTGTTTTAGTTGTAGAGGAAAGGTGTTTTTCCGGGCATCTGTACCTACGGGAACTGAAAGTTTAACCAATGTTAAGATTCTGTTTCAATGCAGGTTCATTTCGTCAGATATACTATTTATAACATTGGGTTTGAATATTAAGGAGGTTTGAATATGGTAGATGTTTCTAGATTCCTGTTGAATGGGGAACATCGCAAGCTGTACGAGCTGTTCGGAGAGGAATTGCGTTCACTTGCAACGATCGAACAATTTGAAGCGATGGCAGTGGAGTATACGGCAGGCGTAAAAACGTTCCATATCACGTTGGACGACACGCTCAACAAAATCCGACTGATAAACTGGATAGATGATAGCGGGGAAAAAGGCATTCAGGCGATGATCGATGAAACGGGTACCATTGTAGGGCTTATGCTATCACCTATTGAGAGATTTCCTGAATCGGATGCCAAGCAAACCGTCACGGTTTTCCGAGCTCCGTTTAAGGGAAAATGGTATGTGTTCTGGGGCGGCGAGAATGTTACGGATAATTACCATTACGCAGAGGAAAGCCAGCGGTACGCAATAGACGTCATCAAGACGGAGAACGCCATGTCCTATGAAGGAGATCCAACCAAGAATGAGAGTTACTTCGCGTTTTGAGAGGAGATTCTTGCTGGTGCCCGCGGGAAGGTGGTGGGTATCGAGAATAACATCAGGGACAATGAGCCTGTGGGTGAGACCAACAAAACCAAGCCCGTCGGCAACTATGTCATCATCGATCATGGACATTCAGAATATAGCCTATATGCACATTTAAAGCAGGGATCGGTATGCGTGAAGGTAGGCTCTGAGGTCGAAGCAGGCGATCTGATAGGTCTATGCGGAAATTCCGGCAACTCAACCGAAGCGCATTTGCATTTTCAAGTGTCGGATCATCCGGATTTGTTTTGGGTTAATACGAAGTCTCTTAATATTAACTGGCTTGGCGATATCAAGGTAAGACGAGGCCAAGTTGTATATGGCGGGGTTTGAACGCTGGATATAACAAAAAGCATGGGCCTGAATTCTCAGGTCCATGCTTTTGTTCGATTCATGAATAAGCAAGCGATTCTTGTTAAGTTTGTATTTAGCTGCTGCAGCCGCCTCCGCAGCTGCTGCAGGACGAACCGCTGCTGCAAGAGGACCCGCTACTGCAGGAGGAACCGCCGCCTGATGAACCATCGTTTGACGATCCGTCATGGGAATCCGAGCCGCCTGAGCCGCAAGCCGAAGCATAGGTGCAGGAGGAGCTGCTGTTGTTTTTATGAAGCTCGCGCTCATCCGGGATCATATGATCATTGAATTGGTCCGGTGCATTCCAGGCAAAATAGACGGCCGCTGCCAGGAGCACATCGCTATTCTGAAAGTTGACCCTCTTCTCTTGACGCCGCGGCTCGGTTTGAGCGGCTCTGACCCGATCCTGCAGATCCCGGATCATAGCATCAATGGCCATGCGTGCTGCAGGAATCTTCTCATAGGTCCAGGCATTAAATCGCTTCTGGCCATGATTCACATCAAAATGGGGGGAGGTGCAAAGGTCCAGCTCTTTACGCGGCAGCGGGACGCGGAAGAAAGCTCCCCATAGCTTGGCACTGTATTCATGCCAGCCGAACAATTGCACATATACGGTATCGAACCAGGCGCGTTCATTCGGAATCGGCACATGTTCGGTACCGGTGTTGGGAGCATGGTGAAGCATCCGGCCAAGAAATCGGTCCGAGAATTGTTGATATTCGTATGTATACATCAGCATTTCATGCCAGACCTCATCGACGTCCTTGCTGAACATCGGTACGCGGTCCAACACGGCGCACATGATAAAGAAACGTTTAAGCTCCTGCCATCTCCATTCATATTCCTGTTCGGACATGTCCGGATGCTCACTCATCACGCGCTGTTTCAGCATGCTCTGATAAGTATCGGGCAGCGCAGCTTCCAGTCTGCCGACAAGCTCGTTTGCCGGGCTTCCGGCCTTGACAATCGGCGGCAGCTCCGGTATTTTCCCTCGCCGAGGCTTATTTCCCTTAGAGACCAGCTGGCTATTTTGTTTGCGTAACGAGCGTTTAACGAAAAAAGAAATAATCCATACATCCACCACGATGAATACAATGAGCAGTATCCAGGTTGTTGAGTTCATACATGCTCCTCCTGTCTATTTTGGTATGCGGAGGCGGGACTATCATTTCTCTCCATGTGTAAATTATTGCAAATGTATCGCAGGTTGGCAATCGAAATTCTGGATTCGGGCATAGCGGCCATAACTTGAATATAGGGTGTTCTTTATGATACATTCCGTGTGTGCCGGAGAGTTGGTTGATCATGAAGGTCTACGATCATATGGACGGCAATTATGTTTACTTATAGGAGCATACATATGTTAACAGGTTGGAAACTATCTGTATTAGGTATTATTATTGTAGGCATTACAGGCATTATAGCGTCCGTTACCGGTCTGATCGAGCCTGGCCGTGCCGCCGCACTCTTCGTGGTATTCGTGCTTTTTATCGGGGCGCTGGAGCTGCTGGAACGAATAAAGAGCCGCAGGAAGAAGAAGGGAGACATGCGATCTCCCAAGTGAGAATATGAAGACGGCAAGGAGGGAGCTTGTGAATTGGGTAGCCGTACAGCCGTACTACAAAATCAACCGAATCGTGGACGGCATTGAACAACGAACGGAAGAGCAAGGGCGGGAGATGTTCCTGTACGAGGATCGAATCGTAACCAAATACCGGGAGTTTCCGATCCGGCAGGTGTTTGACCTGTCCTATCGGCCGATGGGAGACGGCGGAGGTTTCTTGTACCTGCATACCCAGCAAGGGGTGTATTCGTACACGGTGAAGGAGGATCCGGGGTCCTTCATTTCGGCATTTAAAAATCTCTGAACGAGCATAATCCCAAACAAACCTGGTCTCAGGTCCAGTTGATATCCTCGTCTACAGCACGTTTGCGAAAGCCGCGTTGTCATATAAGCTGATATATATTCCAGGGACGGATTAGGGGGCCAGGGCGTGGATACGCTATTGAATTTTATTGAACAAATCGGGCATTACGCATTATTCCTCGTATTATGCCTGGGATTGGTCGGGCTACCCGTGCCGAATGAAGTCGTGGCCATGACTGGCGGAGCGTTGGCGGCATCCGGGATATTATCGCCGGCCCCGTCTTTTATCATGACCTTTCTCGGCGTGTGCTCGGGATCGACGGTCGGTTTCATGCTTAGCCGCTTTACCGCCAGCAAGCTGTTAAACCGCGTAGGGGAAAAGTCGAAGATTCGCCAGTTTCTCGATGTATCCGAACGCTTGACCCGCCAATATGGCAATTACGCCATATGCATCAGCGCCTTTTTGCCCATCCTGCGCAATGTTACTCCGTATGCGGTCGGGATGAAGGGAATGCCGTATCGCCGGTTTGCGATCTACTCGTATACCGCGTCCTTGGTGTGGACCACCGGTTATTTTTCTTTGGGCATGTTTGTCGGCGATCAGGTGGTCGATCATATTGGGTTGCTGATTAACCGGTATGGATATTATGCGGCTGGAATCGTTGCGGCGCTGGCCGTCATCCTGATCATTTCGTGGTGGATGCGAAGAAATAAACGAAGCAAGGAGAATAATGAGATCCAATTTCATGGATAGTCCTACGGATTGGGTTCTGCGATAGCTTAAGGTTGATCCGGCAAGGTCTCGGGTGAATGGCGAATGATTTTCACGTATTCCCGGGGAGAGAACAAGAGGGATCCTCCTTGTGAATGCTGCATGTGATATACGCCGTTTGACGGGTTTTCTTGAAGGTAGGCGGACTGCGTGCGTAGATTCGTCACGATGGCCGCCGTCAATATCACAAGAAAGACGAAGGCGCAAACTGCCGCTTTTTTGATCATCATGGGAACCACTCCTTTACATACAGTAATTTCCCGAGAGCCTCCACTTCATTCCCCGACATACCCTTTGACAAAGATTTGATCTCAAGATATACTGATTTTCAGTGTGATTCGAAAAAATACCATATGGTTTTACCTGGAGGAGCCTGCCAACAGCGGGCTCTTTTTGTTTTTTTTTGGACTTATGCCTAAATTATGGGGAAATACTACTAATGAAGGAAAAATCGGACTATAGGAGGAGTAGACTTTGTCTTTGCTGCACATCGCC
The DNA here is from genome assembly GCF_000024685.1 of Paenibacillus sp. Y412MC10. Lineage (NCBI taxonomy): Bacteria > Bacillati > Bacillota > Bacilli > Caryophanales > Paenibacillaceae > Paenibacillus > Paenibacillus sp. Y412MC10. The sequence continues at coordinate 4,433,201 of NC_013406.1, read as the reverse complement.
GTTTTGGCACCTTTTATCGTAGCGCTTGTGGTTATGCTGACCTACAAGCTCATCGGCCGCGTCCACACCGGATGGGTGGTTTTGCCGGTCCCGGTTGTCCTGTTCGCCTATTTTTTGGGACTTATCCCAACCATTCAGGGAGGTGAACAGCTCCAAGCCGTCCTGGAATGGATCCCAAGCGTGGGAATAAACTTTACCGTTTATTTGGATGGATTAAGCTTGATTTTTGCACTATTAATATCCGGCATTGGTTCACTCGTTGTCCTGTACTCTATCTTTTATATGGATAAAAACAAGGAAGCGGTCCACAGATTCTATGTGTACCTGCTTCTGTTCATGGGCGCCATGCTGGGCGTCGTGCTCTCCGATAATCTGATGGTGCTGTATGGCTTCTGGGAACTGACCAGTATCTCGTCATTCCTGCTGATTGCATTCTGGCATCATCGGGACCGCTCCAGATACGGAGCCTTAAAATCCATGCTCATTACCGTATTCGGCGGACTTGCCATGTTCGCGGGGTTTATCCTGCTTTATGTCATGACAGGTACCTTTAGTGTTAGGGAGATCGTTTCCAATGTGGGGAGCATTGCTGGCGATGCGATGTTCATTCCGGCCATGATTCTGATCCTCCTCGGGGCATTCACCAAGTCCGCGCAGTTTCCGTTCCATATCTGGCTGCCGGATGCGATGGAAGCACCGACCCCGGTAAGTGCTTATCTGCACTCCGCGACCATGGTGAAGGCCGGGATTTATCTGGTGGCCAGGTTTAGTCCGGTGTTCGCCGGGCAGGTGTCCTGGTTCTGGATCGTAGCGGTAACGGGCTTGACCACGCTGATTTATGCTTCGATCCGCGCGATCAAGCAGACGGATCTAAAAGCGCTGCTGGCATTCTCCACCATCAGCCAATTGGGGCTGATCATGAGCTTGCTCGGCCTGGGCTCTGCCGCCGCTTATTATGGAGGCGGCGTGGACACGCTGCTCTACGCGAAAGCGACGACGGCGGCCATCTTTCATCTGATGAATCATGCCATATTCAAAGGCTCCTTGTTTATGGTCGTCGGCATCGTGGATCATGAGACGGGCACCCGGGATCTGCGGAAGCTCGGCGGGCTGATGTCGCTCATGCCGATTACGTTTACCGTGGCGGTCATAGGGGCTTTTTCCATGGCCGGGCTACCTCCGTTCAACGGATTCTTGAGTAAAGAGATGTTCTTTACGGCGGTCCTTCAGGCCTCTGACATGAATTTCTGGAATGCAGAGACCTGGGGCATACTGATCCCGGTCGTCGCCTGGATTGCCAGCGTGTTTACGTTCCTGTACAGCATGATCCTGGTCTTCAAAACCTTCACCGGACGCTTCCAGCCTGAAAAGCTGGAGAAGAAGCCGCACGAAGCTCCGCTGGGAATGCTGATTCCTCCGGTCATTCTGGCATCGCTCGCCATCGTGTTCGGTTTGTTTCCGAACCTGTTGTCCCCAACGCTCATCGAACCGGCGATGGCCGCGATTCATCCAGGGCTGCTTGGGGCGGAGGATCGTTTTCACGTACACATCGAAATGTGGCACGGCTGGACGACGGAGATTTTCATGACCATCGGCATCATTGTTCTCGGTACCGTGCTGTATAAGCTTCACGGCAGAACTCGAATATTGAACACATCGCTGATGAAGCGATGGACATGGAACAAGCTGTATGACGGGGGATTGCGAGTCCTCGAAAGAGGCGGCGAAACGCTGACCTCAACCTACATGACAGGCTCTCTCCGTCATTACGTGATGTATATCTTCGTATTTTTTATAGCCGTTCTTGGCGGGGGGCTTCTACTGGTCGACAATATCGGGTTTGATAGGACCGCTTACGCGCCGATGTCCTTCTATGAGGCCGTTGCCATACTCGGCCTGGTCATTCCGGTCATCGCGCTGCCGTTCGTCCGGACGCGACTGATGGCGATCATATTGACCGGTGCTGCCGGTTACATGGTGACTTTGTTCTTCGTCCTGTTCCGGGCGCCGGATTTGGCGCTGACCCAGATGGTCGTCGAGACGGTATCCGTGATGCTGTTCCTGCTCTGTTTCTATCATCTGCCGAAGCTGAAGCGGGAGAAGGTGCCGATGAGCTTGAAATGGAGAAATCTGCTTATTTCGGTAGGCGTCGGTGCTGTCGTGACCTTGATCGCCCTGGCTGCGAGCAGCGGCAGGACCTTCGACTCCATTGCGGATTACTTCATTCAAGAGAGCTATCGCTCCGCCGGCGGCAAAAATATCGTCAACGTCATTCTGGTGGATTTCCGCGGCTTTGATACCCTGCTTGAAATTACGGTTCTGGGCATTGCATCCCTTGGAATTTATGCCTTGATCAAAATCGATTTGGGAGAAGGGATACTGGGAGAGCGGGATCGTTATGAAGGAGCATACCTGCCCAACAGCAATGATGTCATTCTTCGAACCGTATCCAAGGTGGTTATTTTTATCGTGGTAACCTTCTCCTGGTTCCTGTTCAACTCGGGACACCATGAGCCGGGCGGCGGATTTATCGGAGGACTGATGACCTCTGCGGCACTGGTTCTGTTATCCATGGCTTTCGGCATGGATATGACCCGCAAGATCGTGCCCTTCGAGTTCCGAAAGGTTACGGCGGCGGGGCTTGCCATCGCCCTGCTTACGGGGATCGGCTCCTTTGCCTTTAACGCACCGTTCTTAAGTCATTCCTTCGGTTATTTCAACCTGCCGCTTCTCGGGAAAACGGAGCTGGCTACTGCGGTTCTCTTCGACCTCGGCGTTTATTTGGCCGTAGTCGGCGTGACAATGACCATCATCAATTCGATCGGGAGGGATAACTGACCATGGAACTATATATGTCGCTTGCCATCGGAATTATTTTCGCGGTTGGGATCTACCAGATCTTATCCAAGAGCCTGCTGCGGATCATTCTCGGCACGTCGCTGTTAACCCACGGCGTCCATCTGCTGCTGCTCACCATGTCAAGGCTGAAGACCGGGGCTGCCCCGCTGCTTGGCGAGGAGGCTTCCTCTTACGTTGATCCGGTTCCGCAAGCATTGATACTGACGTCCATCGTCATCAGCTTTGGCGTCACGTCGTTCTTTTTCGTACTGGCTTATAAAGCATATCAACGCTTGGGCACGGACAACATGGAGGAGTTAAGGGGGACGGACGATGAATAACGTGATTGTGCTTCCGCTCCTGATTCCTTTGGTTACGGCCGTCATTCTTATTTTCTGTTCCAAATACGTCCGCGCGCAGCGGTGGATCAGTGCGGTTAGTATTCTAATCAACCTGCTTGGCGCCCTGTTCATCGTCAACCAGGTGAGTAACGAAGGCATCCAGACGCTTCATATGGGCGGATGGCAGCCGCCGTACGGAATAGTGTTCGTGGCGGATATGCTGGCGGCACTGCTGGTGCTTACGACGCTGATCGTTGCCGCAGCCTGCCTGTTCTATGCTTTTCGGAGCATCGGGGAAGAGAGAGAGAAGCATTACTTCTATCCCTTTTTTCAATTTTTGCTGGCCGGCGTGATCGGATCGTTTCTGACGGGGGATCTGTTCAACCTGTTTGTCTGCTTTGAGGTCATGCTGATTGCTTCCTATGCGCTGATCGTTCTGGGCGGAACCAAGCGGCAGCTGAGAGAAACCCTGAAGTACATGCTGATTAACATTATTTCATCCACCTTGTTTGTTGCAGCCGTAGCTTATTTGTACGGCACGGTCGGCACGCTGAACATGGCGCATCTGTCCCTGCGTGTGGCAGAAGTACAGCAGGACGGAATATTGTCGGTCATTGGCCTTTTGTTCCTGATCGTATTCGCACTGAAGGCAGGCTTGTTCCTGTTCTTCTGGCTGCCCGGTTCCTACAGCGCACCTCCGGCGGCCGTAACGGCTCTGTTCGGCGCCCTGCTGACGAAGGTCGGTTTATATGCGATTATCCGAACCTTTACGCTGATTTTCCATCACGATACCGGCAACATTCACGCCGTCATCGGCTGGATGGCTGCGGCCACGCTTGTTCTGGGCAGCTTGGGCGCGGTTGCGTATAAGGATCTCGGACGCATCCTGAATTACAACATCATCATTAGCGTGGGCTTCATCGCCTTTGGTGTGGCGGTTGCCTCCTCGGATTCCTTAAACGGAGCCGTGTTCTATTTGATGCATGATATGATCGCTAAGGCGCTGCTCTTTATTCTGGGCGGCATCATCATGGCGAGCGCGGGCGCGAGCAAGCTGAGCGATATGGGCGGCCTGATGAAGCGCCATCCCCTGGTAGGGTGGATGTTCTTCATCGTGGCGCTGGCGCTGGTCGGCATTCCGCCGCTTAGCGGATTTCTTGGCAAGGTCCTTATCGTTCGCGGCGGACTGAGCGAGGGGCATTATGCGCTGACGGGATTGGCGCTGGCATCAAGCCTGGCGGTGCTCTACTCCCTGATCAAAGTGTTTATGGGAGCATTCTGGGGCGAATTCCCAGGGCCTAACGAATCGCGGCCGGTCAGAATCCATCGGACCGCTTATGCGGGAGCGATCGGGCTTGCGATCATAGTGATTGTCCTGGGAGTCGGTTCAGAATGGGTATATACCTATACCTCCCAAGCAGGCGCCGTATTATCCGATCCGTCATTATACATTCAAGCCGTATTAAAGGAGTAGTGGATATGGGCCATCAAATCCTGTTGAATATCATCATTGCCATTGTCTGGATGTTCCTGAACAACAACTGGTCTCCCCAACAATTCATTGTTGGGTACCTGATCGGCATCTTGCTCATTTATATGCTGCGGCGATTCTGGCCGAACGACTTCTATTTGCGCAAGCTGTGGTCCATCCTGATGCTGCTGCTCCTTTTTCTAAGCGAACTGTTTAAATCGAGCGTCACGGTCATCGGTCAGATCATAAGACCGAAGCTGAACGTTCGTCCCGGCATCTTCGCTTACTCCACGGAGCTGAAATCCGATTGGGAGATCACGGTGCTATCGTGCCTGATCTGCTTGACGCCAGGAACGCTTACCCTGGAAGTGTCGCGCGAGGGTCAGACGCTTTACATTCATGCGATGGATATCGAAGACGTCGAAGAGCTGTCGAATCAGATTCGCGGTACCTTCGAACGGGCGATCAAGGAGGTGACCCGCACATGATCCAGAGCATGCTGATTGCTTCGCTGGTGATTTTGTCGCTTGCCATCCTGGGCTGCTTGTATCGCTTGATCAAGGGACCCTCCATGAACGACCGGATCATGTCGCTGGATACGATCGGAATCATCCTGTTGTCCATGATCGCCGTGTTGTGCATGCTCTTCCGCACAACGGTCTATTTCGACATCATATTGCTGATCGGAATTCTAACGTTTATCGGAACGACCGCACTCGCCAGATATATCGAAAGGGGTGACGTCATTGAGCGCACAAACGATGAGTCAGATCGGTGAGTTTCTGATTGCGCTGATGGTGCTGCTCGGAGCTTTACTCGGCGCATTGAGCGCATTCGGCCTGATTCGCCTGCCGGATGTGTACATGAGATCCCACGCAGCCACGAAGAGCGCTACCCTTGGCGTCCTCTTTATTCTTGCGGGCGCATTTCTATATTTCACCTTTTACTTGGAGCATGTCAGCGCGAAGCTGCTGCTGGGGATCGTGTTCGTTTTCATTACGGGTCCGGTTGCAGGCCACTTGAACGGGAGGGCGGCTTACCGGTCTGGCGTCTCCATGTGGGAGAAAAGCGTACATGATGACCTGAAGCCTGCTCTCAAGCGCGAACGTGAACGCATGCGCGATTCCCGGAAGGCCGAACATTCCGAGAAAGGATGACCGCAAACCGTAAACAAGGTCCCGATGAATAATCGAGAAGATGAGATGGGCTTTCCAAGCATATGGGAAGCCCATTTCTGGTTTCATGCTTGGCTCACGGATATCATTTCGTGGTAAAATTGACCAAAACGGATTCGCGGAGTGATGGGATATCACGCTAGGAAAGCTGATCCTGAACAAGGAGAATGTGTACAGATGGTATTGGATACAGATCAAACGAAATTAAGAGAGCTGTCTTCCTTTCTTGCCCGAATGAACGGGGATCGTCATCATCATGTCGGATATTGCGGCGAACAGGAAGGGGAGATTTATAGCACGCTGCTGGAAGATTTTTCGGAAAATGGCCGGCTGAGCAGCCAGCGATTTACCGTGATCTATGATCAAGATCAGATGGTAGGCGCGTTGGGATTCGATGTGGACGAAGAAGAGGGAACTGCTGAGATATGGGGACCTTTTATCGATGGACAAGGCGAGCTTTGGCATCGATTGGCGAAGGAGCTATGGGTTGAAGGAACAACGAAGCTGAATGGTAGCGTATCACGCTATTTCGGATTTTATAATGCAGCTCATCTGTCCGCTGCGAGGTTTATGGAGGACAAAGGGGGAAGAAAGACAGGCGTGCATCATGTACTGAGAATCCAAAAATCCACCTTGCTAACGAATGCCGCGTCTGGATTGCAGGATATCACGCCCGAATATTGGGATGAGTTCGCGGATCTGCATGGCAAAGCCTTCCCGAATACCTATCTCAACTCGGAGTCTATTTTGCAGAAGCTGGATGAGGATCACAGGCTCTTCATACTTACGGAAGAAGGCCGTTTCGCCGGGTATGTGTATGTGGAGGGAGACCCTGAATTTCAGGAAGGAAATATAGAGTACATCGCGGTATCCGAACATTTCCGGCGCAAAGGCTATGGCCGGATCCTGCTTGATCAAGCGCTCCATTATTTGTTCCAGGTCCTGCAGCTGGAAGAAATCTCGCTATGCGTGGACCAGGACAATGCAGGGGCGCTCCAGCTGTATCATCGTGCGGGCTTTGAGACGGTGCATAAACTGGCGGCATACGTATTGGAGTGAACATGATGATTTCCAACATAGCACGCCCATAAATAAGAAGACCCGCCCATCCCAGCAATCGGGACCGGCGGGTCTTGTTAACCTCTAACGCTTCGTCTTTTTACTGCTGATGACGACGCTTCCGGGCTGATCATCGTGATGGTAACGGTTTTCCATCTTTTTGCCGGCCAGCCACAACAGCCAGAGGACGACGGCCGCGATAAGAATGCGCCAAGGCTGCTGGATAAAGGCCTGCCAGTCATGTCCGATGAATGCCACCATGAAGATCATCACGGATTTGCCTGCCATAACGGCGATCGTGAACGTTGTAGCCGATACCGTGCTGATGCCGGATGCGATATTGATCAGCGAGGAAGGCGTAAAGGGAAAGCAGTACAGGATGAAGATCGGCGTAAAGCCCTTTTCTTCAATCCAATGGAAGAAACGCTGGGATCCCGGCATTCTTTTTTGTATAAGCAATCCCAGTTTGCCTCCCAGCTTGCGAACAATCCAAAACACCGTGACGGATCCAAGGCAAACGCCGATCCAGGACAGCAGGAATCCCCACCATAAACCATAGGCTGCGGAGTTTCCCATCACCAGGACGATGAGGGGCAGAAAGGGGAGAAACGCCTCTATAAATGGTAGCAAAATACCCGGAATGGGACCCAGCTGCGAGTACTGCTGCAGCCATCCCTGCACTTGATCCATGTCAATTTCTTTCATATGGGTCCACACGTTCTGAAGCCATTCCAACATGATGAGTAAATCCTCTCCCTGCCTAGGGTAAAATTATGTATTTTCTCGTCGATCGCGGATGGAATATATTATAGCATAACCGGAATCAATATTATAAATTGCAAGTATTGGCCCTACCCAGTTCCAATCGATTCGGTCTTGCCCCGCAGCGATGGGTCAGGAATAGATCGAAAGGTTTATAGGGCGGGACTGTACTCCTTATGTCAGGGGACCCGGCCATGGTCTGAAAGATCCATGTGACATGGTGTGTCAACATTGACACGCCATTCCTTTTTTTAATACAATGGTTCTTCGACAGGCTTTATCGTGTGAAAAATGATACAAAAGGAGAATGGCATGGTCAAAAATCACAAAAAACTGACAGTCGGCGAAATTCTGAAACGGTTCATCTTTATCACCGTCGGTGCAATTCTGATGGCCGTGGCGCTTGAGATCTTCCTGGTGCCCAACGAAATCATCGATGGTGGAATTACCGGTATTTCCATCGTATTATCATCGATTACGCCCATCAAATTGGGGGTTTTCCTGTTTATCATCAACTTACCGTTTCTGTTTATCGGTTATAAGCAGATTGGCAAAACGTTTGCGTTTTCCACGCTGTACGGGATCGTGGTGCTGTCGGTGGCGACAACCTTCCTGCATCATGTAGATCCGTTCACGAACGAGAAGATTTTGGCGGTATTATTCGGCGGATTGGTTCTGGGCCTCGGGGTCGGTCTTGTCATCCGTTACGGCGGTGCGCTTGACGGGACGGAGATCGTAGCCATCCTGCTGTCCAAGAAGCTGCGAATGCCGGTCGGTCAGATCATCATGATCATCAACGTTTTCATATTCATTACCGCAGGGTTTGTATTCGGTGCAGATTCGGCGATGTATTCGATCTTCTCATACTACATAGCGGCAAAAGTGATGGATATTGTGGTAGAGGGCTTGGACGAGTCCAAATCCGTTACGATTATATCCAACGAATATGAGGAAATTTCGAGTGCCATCATGCAGCGTCTGGGACGCAGCACGACCATGATCTATGCTAAGGGCGGATATTCGAAAGAGGACACGCAGATGATTTATTGCGTCATCACCAGGCTGGAGATTGCGAAGCTGAAGACCGTGGTGCAGGAGATAGACAAAAACGCATTTATTTCGATTCAAAATGTCGCGGACGTGCTGGGCGGAAGCATGGCAAAGTCCGATATTCATTAGGGATACGTTTAAGCTATCGTCTTGATATGCTGATTAACGAAGCGGCCCTCTGCAGATAAGTTCTGCAGAGGGCCGCTGTTTTAGTTATCGGCAATCCGCCGATCACTTCCGTACTTCAAAAAACTCGCATTCGTCCCGCTTGTGATAGCCGATCGAACTGACGCTGGATTGCGTAATGACGGTATCGTCGGTGAAACGGATGACAAGACTCCCCGAATCAATCAAATGATTATCCTTGAAGATGCGTATACGGATCTGCTGCTCCATGACTTCTAGAAAGTCCTGGTCGGTCAATAACGGTCTGACGATCGGCATGGATGACCAACTCCTAACGTAAAAAGGTGGTTTGATTGCGATAACGTCCTATACTAAAGGGGGATTGGTATGGCATTTGCGGCAGACAGGGAAGTAGGTATCATTCCCGCCGATCAGGATCTGTTCGCCGGCATAGACGGGCTTGCCGTCGATGACGCGAAGGTTCATGATCGCTTTGCGCTCGCAGAACCAGCAGATCGTCTTCATTTCCTCGATTTTATCGGCGTAAATCAGCATCCAGCGGCTGCCTTCAAACAGCTCGTTGCGGAAGTCGTTCTTTAGTCCGAAGCCCATGACAGGCACGTTAAGCTCATCGACGATTCGAACGAGCTGGAGGATGCTGTCCTTGGACAGGAACTGGCATTCGTCAACAAGAACGCAGTAGGGCTTAGGCTGATGATCCTTCACGATCCCGTAGATATCGGTCGTATCGGATATAGGTATCGCTTCACGGCGCAGGCCGATTCGCGACGATACATAACCGACGGCATCCCGGTCATCGAGAGCGGACGTAAAGAGAAGCACCGGTTTGTTCTGTTCTTCGTAGTTATGGGCGACTTTCAAAATCTCGATGGATTTACCACTGTTCATGGAGCCGTACTTGAAAAATAATTGAGCCATGCTTTCGTTCCCTTCCTATAGATGCAATGTTGCTTTTATAAGCGTAATGGTGCAAATTTCGTTATTCTTACTATATAAGATATGACATGCAGAGTATATTGTCGCATTATTGGGCGGTATTTGTCCATTGCTGGTGTTGAATATATTCTGACAAACCTGTTAGCAGGGAACGAAAAAAAGGTTTGACAACCATTACCAGCAGTTGTAATATAACGGCATACCAAATGAATACCAAGATTATCGACCAGATAACTGGAGATATCACGCGAAGGAACAAGTACGACGGTTGAGCGTACTTTGACCAGCGTGATATCTCTTTTTTTTTCACCTCTTAACCAAGTAAACAGGTGTGAATAATTATAATAGGGGATGGTGAGGAAAATGTCAGCAGACACATTGATTATTCAACAGGTAAACAAAATTTTTCAAGCCCCGACAGGGAATGTTACGGCGCTGAAAGGCATTGACTTGCGGGTTCGTAAAGGGGAATTCATCACATTGATCGGACCGAGCGGCTGCGGGAAGAGCACCTTGCTCAAAATCGTTGCGGGCCTGGATACATCGTACGAGGGAAGCGTCCTGCTGAATGACAAGCCGATATCGGGCCCGAGCATCGAGAAGGGGTTTATTTTTCAAGAGCCGCGCTTGTTTCCATGGCTGACGGTGGAAAAGAATATCGCAGGCAATTTATCGCTGAAGCAGAAGGACGTCCGGAAAAAGGTGGATGAATTCATTGAGCTCGTTCGGCTGAAAGGCTTCGAGAAGGCATATCCCAGGGAGCTGTCGGGAGGGATGGCCCAGCGGGTAGCCATCGCCAGGGCGCTGCTGCGGAATCCGGACGTGCTGCTGCTGGATGAACCTTTTGGCGCGCTGGATGCGTTCACTCGCTCCCATATGCAGGAGGTGCTGCTGGACATCTGGCAAAATAACCGCACGACCATGCTATTTGTTACCCATGATCTGGATGAGGCTGTGTTTCTTGGCGAGCGGGTCGTCATTATGAACCCGAGACCGGGCCATATTCGTTCCATCCTGCCGATCGATCTGCCGTTTCCGCGGAAACGGACCGGATCCTCCTTCCAGGAGCTGCGAACCAAAGTGCTGCGAGAGTTCGAGAAAGTGGAAGAACCGGAGTTCGATACCGGTGCAGGAATTTAATCGGTCCAGGGTTGTCGAGCCTCAAATCAAATGAACGATAGAGAACAGGGGAGAGAATCTGATCATGCATACAAAGAAAAAGAACGTCGCCATTATGCTATTGCTTATCCTTTCCGTCTTCGCATCCGGCTGCGCCGGAGCAAACAGCCAGCCCGCGGCTGGAGCCGTTAAGAAGGGAGCAGACGGCAAATACACAGATTTGACCGTACGGCTCGGGGTCCAGGGAAGCGGCGGTTTGTTTGGCAAAGCTCGCGAGGAGAGATGGTTCGAGGAGGAGTTCGGCAAGCTAGGCGTCAAGGTGGAGTGGGCAGAATTTCAGAGCGGCCCTCCCATGACCGAAGCGATGGCTTCGAATCGTCTGGACTTTGCGGGGCTCGGCAATATGCCGATTATCGCCGCCCAGGCGGCCGATATTCCGTTTAAGGTCATCTCCCAGAGCTTGCACGGCCAGAAGAATGTGGCCATCATCGTGCCGCCGGACAGCACCGCGCAGACCCTCAGTGATCTGAAGGGAAAGAAGGTAGCGGTAACCAAAGGGAGCAATGCCTTTAACTTTTTGTATAGGGGATTGGCGGATCAAGGGCTCAAGGTATCCGACATCGAAATCATTCAGCTTCAGCCTGACGAAGCCCAGCCTGCATTCGAATCGGGCGGCGTCGATGCTTGGGCAACCTGGGACCCGTACATTACCTTGAACACGCTGACAGGCAAAGGCAACGTGCTGGCGGACGGCGAGCAGCTTGGCGTCCTGTCGCCTTCGTTCAATATCGTACGGAAGGATTTTGCCGATCAATATCCGGATCTCGTCACGCTCTATCTGACCGTGCTGAACAAAACTCTCGCCTGGGAGAAAGAAAACGAAGCGGAGGCGATTAAACGTTACGCCGATGAGCGCGGCATCCCGCAGGAAGTCATTCAAGGCACGTTTGACCGTTCAAGGTCGATCAACATTCCCGTAACGGATGACATCATCGCGGAGCAGCAGAAAACCGCCGACTTCCAATTCGAGCAAAAAACGATCCGCAAAAAAATCCAGGTCAAAGACGTGTTTGATAATCAGTATATTGAGGCTGCAACCCAATAAGCGGCACATCATCTGAAATTGAAAGGAGGTAGCGCTTATGCTCCCGGAAGGGATCAGCAAAGGGGCGGTTGTCGTGACCGCCGACCCCGTCGAAACCCGTCTCCGTCATAAGCGGATTGACCGCAGGTTCCTGTTTAAACTTACCCATGCATGGATCGGCTGGCTTGTTCCGCTCTTTATCATCATCGTGTGGCAGGCGGCTGGGGCCATGGGTTGGCTCAATCCGATCCTGCTTCCGACTCCGCTCGATATCTGGAAGGAATTTGTTTATTTAACAAGCTCCGGCGAACTGATTCGGCATCTCGGCATTTCATCCTGGCGAGCGCTGCTCGGGTTTCTGCTCGGCGGCAGCCTCGGTTTGGCCGCGGGGATATGGGTTGGTTTCTCGTACAAGGCCGAGCGGCTTGTCGATCCTTCCTTGCAGATGCTGCGGACGCTTCCCCATCTGGCCATTGCGCCGCTGTTCATCCTATGGTTCGGTTTCGGGGAAACCTCGAAAATCCTGCTTATTGCCAAGGGCTCGTTCTTTCCGCTCTACGTGAACACATTCCTCGGCATTCGCTCCGTGGACAACAGGCTGTTTGACGTAGCCCGCGTCCTGCAATTCAGCCGTTGGGATATGATCCGCAGGCTGATCGTTCCCGCTTCGCTGCCCCATATTTTCCTAGGCATCCGTCTCTCGATCGGGGTGGCATGGCTTGGCCTGGTTGTGGCGGAGCTGATGGGTTCCAGTTCCGGCATCGGTTATATCATCAATGACGCGCGTTCCTTCTCCTGGACCACGGTGGTCTTCGTCGGAATTTTGGTGTTTGCGCTCGTCGGGAAGCTGTCGGATTCCCTCGTCAAAGGGCTCGAAGGCAGACTTTTGCGTTGGCAGGACAGCTATAAGGGAGGTGATCCATCATGAGAAGTCATGCAGCCACCTCAGAAACAGGGGGGCGGGACTGGCTGAAGGCCATTCCAAAGCCCCTCCATGCCTGGCTTGTACCCGCAGCGATCGTGGCTTTATGGCAGGCGGCGGGCGGCTTTGGCTGGATTTCGGCGTCCCTGCTGCCTACGCCGCTTACGATAGCCAAGCAATTCGCGAATTTGGGGGCCAGCGGCGAGCTGTGGGAGCATTTTCGGATCAGTCTTCTTCGAGCGCTATCGGGCTTTTTGCTGGGCGGCTTGACGGGTCTGGCTCTGGGATTGTCCACGGGGCTTGGCAAAATGGCGGAGCGTACGCTGGACCCTTCATTTCAAATGCTGCGTACCGTTCCGCTTTTATCGCTGATTCCGCTGTTTATTCTGTGGTTCGGCATCGGGGAATTCTCGAAGATTCTCATGATTTCCCTCGGAGCCTTTTTCCCGATCTATGTGAATACCTTCCTTGGTATTCGCAGCGTGGATGCGAAGCTTTATGAAGTATCGAGGATCTTTCAATATTCCAAGCTGCAGCTGCTGATCCGGTTGATCGTACCGGCTGCGCTGCCGAACATCCTGCTCGGCATCCGCCTGTCGCTCGGCGTTTCTTGGCTTGTGCTGGTCGTAGCGGAGATGATGGGGACCAGCGCGGGCATCGGATACATGATTCAAGACGCCCGAGCCTATTCCCAAACGGACATTGTGTTTGTAGGCATTATTATTTTTGCGGTCGTGGGCAAGCTCTGCGATTCCGTTGTACGCCGGCTGGAATCCAGGCTGCTGGGCTGGAGAGAGACATATAAGGGCTGATCAAGGATGGTTGGCTGACTATTTTATATGAACAGGAGTGGTTACGAAGATGGGGACAACCAACCGCAGAGCTCATCAGATGCATTTGGGAGCGTTTATCTATTATGCAGGACATCATCACGCCGGGTGGCGTCATCCAGCCTCGGACGTGGAGGGCATGTTTGGCATTGAGCTGTATAAGCAGCTGGCGGCCACGGCAGAGCGGGGAAAGTTCGACATGATGTTTTTTGCCGATTTGCTGTACGTGACCCAGGTCGAAAATTCCGCTTCCGGCATGCTGGACCCGTTAACGCTGTTATCCGCACTCTCCGCCGTAACGGACAAACTGGGGCTGACCGCTACGGTCTCCACTACGTACAATGAACCGTATAACGTGGCTCGGAAATTTGCTTCTCTCGATTGGATCAGCGGGGGAAGAGCGGGCTGGAATATCGTGACGTCCCAGCTGGATATCGAAGCCCATAATTACGGGAAGCCGAAGCACCCGGAGCATGGCTTGCGTTACGAAATGGCACGCGAGTTTGTTGAAGCGGTTACCCGGTTATGGGACAGCTGGGAAGACGATGCCCTTGTGCTGGATCGGGAGTCCGGGAAATTTGCCGATGGAGCGAAGGTGCGTCCCGTGGACTTTAACGGGCAATGGTATTCCACGAAAGGCCCGCTGAACGTTCCGAGGCCGCCGCAAGGCTACCCCGTCCTGATACAGGCCGGTTCTTCTGGTCCGGGACAGGACTTTGCCGCCCAATATGGCGAGGTCATCTTTACGGCACAGCAGTCCAAGAAGGCAGCGCAGGCGTTTTACGCCAGCGTGCACTCGAAGCTGTCCCATTATGGAAGGGCAAGCGGAAGCCTGAAAATCATGCCGGGCCTGTCGCCTGTCATCGGCTCAACCGAGGAGGAGGCACGGCGCAAAGCGAACGAGCTGCTGGAATTGATTCCGCCAGCTTCGGCGATCGCCGTTCTGTCCGGGTTCCTGAATTTCGATCTGAGCGGTTATCCGCTGGACCAGCCGCTGCCTAGAAACATCCCGGACCCCGTGGCCGCCTCCAACGGCATGAAAAGCCGGGTCCAGTTATATATGGACATGGCTTATCAGGATAATCTGTCGATCCTAGAGTTAGGGAGAAAGATACTAACCTCGAGAGGTCACATGCCATTTGTCGGGACGCCCGAGCAGCTGGCCGACATGATGCAGGATTGGTTCGAAGGTTATGCCTGCGACGGATTTAATATCATGCCTCCGGTGCTGCCGGGAGATCTGGACGAGTTCGTGGATGCGGTTATCCCGGTGCTGCAAGAACGGGGCCTGTTCCGTTCCGAATACAGCGGCAATACACTGAGGGAGCATCTGGGCCTAACGCGTCCTGAACCGGGACATTTTCGCCGGGAGGCTCAACAGGCAGCCGCAGATGCCATATAAGCGTGAAAAGCCGGAGAACGTTCCAAGCGACCGAGGGTGCAGGTCAGCTTGGAACGTTTTTTTTGTCGCTTCAAATGCAAAAAAAGCTATACTATTTCTCGGGTGATATTGTCAGAAATGACGATCTTCTCAAGTCATATAAGTAGTCAACGATACGAAAGAGGGTTCGAGCAATTGGAAACGACCGCAGACTTAGCGATTCAATGGGATGAGATGGAAGATGACGAACTGGTGAAATACTCGCAGGCAGGGGAAAGGGAAGCATTCGGGGAGCTTGTTCGGCGCCATCGCTCCAAGGTGTATGGCTATGCCAGAGCGATAACGCGGGAGTCTTACTTAGCAGAAGACGTGGTGCAAGATGCCCTGATCCGAGCATTCATGCATCTTGGCAAATTGGTGGATGCCCGGCGGTTCCTTCCATGGATGCACCGCATCGTCCGGAATCAGGCCTATACCCGCCTTAAAGGGAGCTCCGCGTGCAAAGAGCAGACTTTCACCGAGCTAGAAGGCATGGGAAGAGTCAACGGTTCAGGGAGTCTGGAGCAATGGAACGATCTGGACAGCATTCTGGGCAGGCTCAACCATTCCGCAAGCGAAGCGGCCACGGGTTCTAACGTACCGGAGGAGCGTATCGTGCAGCAGGAAACGCTGCGTGCTTTAACCGGCATCATTCAATGCCTGAAGCCGCGCGAAAGGCTTATTTTCGAATCCCATTTTTTCGATCAGCTGTCCCCGCAGGAAATTGCCGACTTGTTTCAGCTCTCTTCGGCCAATGTGTATCAGATTATTTCGAGATCACGGAAAAAAGTGATCCAAGAAAAAATCCGCGTTACCGTTGACTCTTATATTAAGACGAGAAGGGACTTGGGAATTATGAAGAAGAACATATTGCCTTACGAAGGACCGATGAAGGAAACCAAAACCTGGACATCCGCAGCGGACGCCACGTACAAAATGCTTCAGTTTACAGACCGCAAGCTATCGCTGCCAATGGTCATGGGGCTGACTGGGCATGCATTCCGGATCAATATCATACCGAATGATGTCCATATCGCGGGCCCGACCGCCTATTTTTTCGGCGAATCTTTATCCCGCGGCCTTCATAATATCGGCTTCCATTCCAAATTCGTCGACGGCATGTCGGACGGCATCGGGACAAACGCCAATCTGCTGGATCCTGCCCTTATGGAAAAGGGAGCGATGAATAAACGCAGCATTCATCAAGAGCTGCCAAGAGCCCTTGATTTGATCCATGCCTCATTGGATCGCGGATATCCCGTCCTGGCCTGGGATATTTTCTTTCCGGAGTTCGGAACGCTGTACGGGTACGATGACGAGACGAGAACCTTATATGCGGAGGAGTGCGGAAGAGTTGATACGCTCCCATACGAAAATCTAGGCAAGAGCGTCTTGGAAGAAATATTCGTCCTGGCGATTGAGGGTTCCGTGGATTTGACGCTTCGGCAGCAGCTGCGACTGGCACTGGAAACCGCCACCGCTTTATATGAAGGAAAGGAAAACGCGGTGCCGACGGCTGTGAAGGGAATTGCGGCCTACGATGCTTGGATAGAATCGCTGCATGGTCGTGAAATAGAGCCGAATGGTCATGCTTACAATATCGAAGTGCTGCGGGACGCACGGTACTATGCCGCCGAGTTCTTCAAGGAACTGGTGACCGCCTGGCCGAAAGCCATGGAGGACGGGCCGGATCTGACGACATCGTTCGAAGATGCCGCTGCGCTGTATACGGAGATTTGCAAGAAGTTCACCGTTTTGCATGGGATGTTTCCATTTCCGAAGGGGGGCGAGCCTAATTCGGCAGAACAAGCAGCAACGGCGATATCGCTGGTAGAGGAGATCAAGGCCTTGGAGATCGAAGCTGCTGCAAAATTGAGCCAGATGTTTGCTGGATTGTCCTCCTGATTCCAGGTTGGTTTAGCGGCTTAATCCTTGCCGCAATAATTGGAATGAATAAGCATAAGATAAAGACGCCTGCAACGTTTGTAGTTGCGGCGTCTTTTTGACGTTATTGCACTAAAGTTGCAGTCGCACCTCAATATCAACTACTATTTAAAGAGGGACAGAACTTCTAGAATGTTAGCAACGCGTTTTGTTTTTATTTACTACTCGAGTCGTCACGGCTCTGAATCACACAATCGAAAGGAAGTATCCCATGAATTCTTTGCAAATCGAACAGCTCAAAATCATTCGGAACGAAATTACCCGATTCATGATGAAATACAAATTCGCCTTAGATGAGATCGAAACCAAAATGGAGATATTAAAAGAAGAGTTTCAGGCTCTTCATGACTATAGCCCGATCGAGCACACGAAATCCCGCTTGAAATCGCCGGAGAGCATCATGAAGAAGCTGCTTCGCAAGGGCGGAAACATATCGCTCCGTTCCATAGAAGATAACATTAAGGACATTGCGGGTTTACGAATCACCTGTTCATTCATTACCGACATTTACAAAATCAGCGACATGCTGCAGAATCAAAGCGATTTAACGGTCCTGAACGTCAAGGACTACATCAAGAATCCGAAGCCGAACGGATACCAAAGCTTGCATCTGTTAGTGGAAGTGCCCGTCTTTTTCTCTGACCGGGTGGAGAAGGTATGCGTTGAAGTCCAGATTCGAACGATTGCCATGGATTTCTGGGCGAGTCTGGAGCATAAAATCTTTTACAAATATAATAAGTCGGTTCCCCAGCACCTGCTCGAAGAGCTTAAGAAGGCGGCGGATACCGCCAACGCGCTGGACCGTCAGATGGAGCAATTGCACCGCGAAGTGCAGGCCATTAAGGATTCGGAAAGCGACGATTCGCTGCTGGAGGAATTAAAAAGCATCCAGATCAACAACCGCAAGTATGAGCTCCCGGCGGGCTTGCTCGAAGTATTGACCGAGGATAATTAAGACGTACCCGGGCGGCGCAAAAAAGGAATGCCTGACCTGTTTCATCGCCCATGCACCGGGTATATATATCCTAAGTGGGAAGTGGAAACACATCAACACCAGACGGATAACAAGACGTTAAGTCGGAATTACCGAAAGGATTTGATACCCATGTACAACGAAACAAGGAATAAGGACGACACAGCCTGAATTATTCCGGCGTACACCTTAAGCTATTAAAGCAATGGAATGATAGCGTCAAAAAGGATATAACCGCTTCCCACGAAAAAAACTCTGCGAGTGATCTCGCGGAGTTTTTTGCTGTCGACGACCATCCCAGCACCTGGATCATGAGTTCAGCACGAACAATTATAGATTGTTCAGGGGTGATGTCCGGGAAATCGGTGGCTGTGAACGGTTCTGTTCACAATATTGAGGGAATGGCACCCAACGAATGAACGGTCACTATGATATACTTAGGAATTGGATACAATGGTAACGTAACATTATATATTATTGATATAAACCTACATAATAGAGGTGTATGTACAGTGACAACTACCGTAGTCATCGGCGGCGGCATTACCGGACTTTCGACCTTATATTATCTGCAAAAAGAGCTGAAACATCATCGACGGGACATGGACTTGGTGCTGGTTGAGGCAAGCGATGTGCTGGGAGGCAAAATCCGAACCGTCCAGAACGGTGAATTTATTATGGAAACCGGAGCGGATTCGATCGTATCCCGGAAAACGAATGTGGCGCCGCTTCTGGAGGAGCTTCAGATAACGGACCAGGTTGTGTACAATGCCACGGGGACTTCTTTCATATATACAACCGACGGCCTAAAAAAAATTCCCGAGGAGAGCGTATTCGGCATACCGCTTAGCTTGAAATCCTTGGCCGAAAGCGGGCTGGTATCCGCGGAGGGGAAGGTGGAAGCGCTCAAGGACTATTACACGCCGAATGAGACGTTCACCAAGCATGATTCCCTGGGAGAATTCCTGGAGTCCTTTCTAGGAAAGGAAATTGTTCAGAACCAGATCGCTCCGGTCATATCGGGCGTCTATTCCGGGGAGCTCCATGACCTGACCATTGCGTCCACATTCCCCTATTTGCTGGAGTACAAAAATACCTACGGCAGCATCATGGGCGGTTTGGCCGAGAATAAACAGAAGTTCCTTGGCACCGGCAATAAGAAATTTATTTCCTTCAAAGACGGTGTCTCGGTGTTGATTGACGCACTGGAACGGAGCCTGACAGAAGCAGGCGCAAAGATCTCCAAGGGCGTTGCCGCTGAGAAGCTGGAGAGAACGCCTAACGGCTATCGATTGATGCTGGCGAACGGCGAACAGATGGAAGCGGATTTTGTTGTAATAAGCACGCTGGGATCAAGCGCGAAGGAGCTGCTGGAAGATCCGCGGCTTCACGAGGATTTTGACCAATTGTATACGAAGTCGCTCATTAGCGTGTATCTGGCCTATGATATTCGAGATGAAGAGCTTCCTTACGACGGCACGGGATTCATTACGGCCAAGGGGACGAAGCTGAAGTGTGACGCATGCACCTGGACGAGCCGGAAATGGGAGCACACCTCCGAGAATAATCGGCTATTGATGCGTTTATTCTACAAAAGCTCCAATCCGTATTATGACCAATTAATCCGATTGTCGGACGAAGAATTGAAGCATGTCGGGATGGAGGATATCCGTCAGAGCTTAGGTTTAGAGGCTGAACCCGTGTCCTGCGAAGTTACCAAATGGCATGAGAATATGCCGAACTATCATCTGAAGCACAGGCAGGTCGTGGAGTCGCTGGAGCTCGCAATGGAAGACCTTTATCCTAACGTGATGCTTGCCGGCTGCTCATATTATGGTGTGGGGATCCCGGACTGCATCGCGAACGGCGAGAAGACGGCAGGTATGATTATGGAAAGGATACTCAAATGACCATCTATATCGCTTTGCTTCGAGGAATCAACGTCGGCGGACACAATAAAATCAAAATGGCCGATTTAAGAAAAATGCTTGAAGGCATGGGCCTAGCCCGCGTGCAAACATACATTCAGAGCGGAAACGTGCTCTTCGAATCTGCGGATTCCAAGGAAACGCTGCAGGTCCAAATGGAGCAAGGAATACAAGAAGCGTTCGGCTTCCAGATAACCGTGATACTCAGAACCTCGCAGGAAATCGAGGGCATCGTCCGGCATTGTCCTTTTTCGGAAGAAACGATACGTGCGGCGGAGGCAGCATCGGAGTTTGAGAGTCTTTATGTTGCCATGCTGCCGGAAGCACCGACTCCCGATGACGTTGAGAGATTGAGGCTCTACGTGAACGATAAAGAAACTTTTGAAGCGATCGGAGAAGAAATCTATTTGCTGTTTAAGGAAAGCGTTCGGAATTCCAAGCTGGCGGCGCAAATGGCAAAGTTCGGCGTACCGATGACGATGCGGAATTGGAAAACCATGAACAAGCTGGTAGAGCTGTCCCGAACGATGCAAAATGAACAGCCGCTATAGTGGATTCAAGGTGACGGAGGAGGCATAGGCGGCATCCGATTTCGAAGGAAATTTGGGCCGGCGTGTTTCACTTCCCGTGGACCGGGTAAATATAGA
Organism: Paenibacillus sp. Y412MC10; assembly: GCF_000024685.1. Taxonomy (NCBI): domain Bacteria; kingdom Bacillati; phylum Bacillota; class Bacilli; order Caryophanales; family Paenibacillaceae; genus Paenibacillus; species Paenibacillus sp. Y412MC10. The sequence goes on along the minus strand of NC_013406.1, from coordinate 4,412,555 downwards.
ACAAGTGGGAAGTGGTATTGTCAATCGACGGACGGAAGAACATCATGTCATTCCGAAAGGCAGTTGATTCGCCATGAACACTCGCAAAAGGAGAAGGAGAGCGAAGTTTCTTCGATTCTTTTCAGGTAAGGCACCCTAGCAATTGGAAAATTGCTGCATAATGAATAATAAAATCGCTTCCCACTGATAAGGATCCTGCGATATCATTCGCGGGGTCTTTTTTTGTGCGGATTAAGCAATAGTTACAGTATGTAAGATACGCCGGAGCGGGAGTTGTTGCTCAAAGATGTATTGAAAATAAGTCGTTCATAGTGCTGAAGTATCGAACAATAGAGGTTGTTGGATCCCGAAATATGTACCTTGAGAAACGGATGAGCCATATGCCATGGACAGAAAGACGCGGCGTTAAGTTGTCCTATTGTACTAGAGGTTCAGCGAATATCGGGACCTTTATATCATTTATCAAATTTTACATAAAGTGGTTTAAAAAACGATCGGAATATGCAATTATTGATCTTGGGAGGTGAAGAGGAAAAGGACCCCTCAAGGGGAAAAGCCTAAGTTGAAATCGCGAGGGATTTTATGTTGAAAACGCTTTAATTATAATTTGGAGATCCCATGGAGACCTGGAGAATTGGGAAACTGAATTGATTGCTCAAAAAATCATTTCTAGGAGGTTTTCCATGTCTAAGATCGTCCTTAAACGATGTATTTCCTGTTTCTTGATTCTTTGTATCGTTATGTCTGCCTCGTTTACTGCTCTCGCAGGACAAGCTTCCGCCCAGACACCCACTGCGCTTAACCCAGTGCCCGAGCTGCTGATCACCGAGCTTGTGCCTGATTCCACGAACGTAGGAACCGCCGACGGTTACGAATTTATCGAGGTTTACAACAATTCCGATCAAGCCATCGATTTCAGCAATTATAAGATACGCTACCGTTACTTGGAGAGCGACACCCTGTGGGCTCATGTACCCGACGAGGTGACCATTCCATCCGGAGGCACGCTGGTCTTCTGGATCATAAACGGTCAGAACAGCAAATCCACGATTGCTGATTTTAATCATAATTACGGTACCAACCTGAACGAAAACACCGATGTCGTCAAAATATTCTCAGGCGGCATGTCCAATTCGCGCATGCGGGAGCTCGTGGTCGTAACGAACACCGGCCGCCCGGTCGTGTCCGCGTTTTACAACGACGGTGAAGTTCATAACGGTCCCGATCAGGGTATCTTCTATAAATATCCCGAAGACGGAAGTCTAAAAATGCAGCGGATCTCCCAGCTGGAGCATAAGGCTACGCCGGGTTCGCTCGCGCATTCGGAAGTGCCCGCGGAGCCGGTACATATCGACGTGACCAAGGAGCCGTCCGTTGTCAATCGGACGACCACCACGAACGTGGAGCCGGGAGACAATCTGGAAATCGCCGCAGAAGCGCACGATGACCGAATGGTGACATCGCTCGCGTTATCGTATCGTGTCGACGGACAGAACGATTACAAGGTCGTACAGCTTCAGGAAGGACAGCAAGGCTATCATCATACGATACCTTATCTGGAGCTGCTGGGACATGCCAAGCTGGAGTATTTCTTCACGGTGTCCAACACGTTTAAGAAAGTGGAGAGCCCTAAATATGAGGTTGATCTCACGGGCAGCGGTGCAAGCGCGAGCCTGAACGTTAAAGATCAACAAACGGTTACGGGCATCACGTATATTCGGGGTGCAGCTGATGGGGCTGGGCCTTCCGATTTGGAGCTTCAAGTGGACGGAACGCCGGTTCAAGGCACTCCCGCCATGGAGCATTCCGCCTATTTTATATTTGAAGGCGACGGCATTGACGATGGAATCAACACGGTAACCATCGGCAAGGAGGTTCTTTTCGAGACGGAGGCGAACATTGACGGTTATCAAACCATCGTGGTCCCGATCGAACCGCAGTGGCTGACAAGCGGATCGAACGAAATTACCCTTCGGGCCGGCGATAACGAGAAGACCTATTTCGATGACGACAAGCCGACGGGCAATATGGATGATTTCAATGCGCGCAACGTGCGGCTGCTCCTGGGCGACGGAACGGAAATCCGGGATCCGCAATACAGCGATCCCGCACGGATCCATGACCTGGGCGACGATGGACGTTTCCTGCCTTTCGTAACTTTTCAATTCGACATTCCTGCCGAAAAAGTAAATGCATTGTCCTACGCATGGGATACCTCGGCCGTCTCTGACGGAACGCATTCCATTCAATTGAAGGTCAATGGTCAGTCTGAAGCAGCTGCCGATGTTCAGGTAGATAACCACGGACCGGAAATTAGCGAAACCGTTGAAGAGGGCAAGAGTTACAAGGGCGGCATCCCGATCGATGTGACCGCCACGGATCGCGTATCGGGCGTGGACCGGGTCGAGGTTACGCTCGATGGACGCGCCATCCAGCTGCCGTACAATACTTCCTCGGCTGAGCTTGAACCAGGCGATCATAAGCTGGAAATTCGAGCAGTGGACAAGATCGGCAACCGCTCGGAACGAACCGTGACGTTTAACACGGCTCAGGAGCATCCGAATAAACCTGTGTTGGTGTCGCCGGCAGATAAGGAGAGCGGCACCGGGCTGTCGCCGGAGCTGAAGGTTCAAGTCAGCGATCCATCGGATGACGAGCTCGAGGTCTCCTTCCATCAGGCTTATTCGTATCATGCTTTAAGCGGGGATCGGGTGAAATTGTCCAAGAACGCTTCGGACGAAGAACCGCCAAAGGATAGATTCCCTGCGGGCGAAACTGTGCTGACCGAAGAGGAATTGAAGCGGGTATCCGAATCCAACGATGAATATGTCACCGTAGATTCAACGTCTCAATTCCCATACATCCGGTTCGAGGCAGAGCTGGAGCATGCCGTCGAGCCCGGCGACAGCGTCGAAGTCGCTTGGGAAGGACACACGGTGTCCGGCCGCAAGGTCACGATGTATGCGTGGAACCACAAGCTGAGCAAATGGACGGAAATAACCAAGCATATTGCCCAGTCTGAAGATGATTTTACGCTTCGAGGCGAACTGACGGCAGCGGACTATGTACAGAACAACAAAGTCGATGTGATCGTACAGGATGAAATTCCTTCCCGAGGGGATTATGATTACACCTTTGTATGGGTATCCGATACGCAGTTCTTGACGGAGCTCTATCCGCATATTCAGCAAAAGCAGTTCGAATGGATCGTTGATTCCATCGATGAGATGAACATCAAATATTTGTTCCATACCGGTGATATCGTGAATGATCCAACAGCCGAATACCAATGGAAACGTGCCGATGCTTACATGAACATGCTGGAGGATGCCAAGCTGCCGCACGGCGTGCTTGCCGGGAATCATGACGTGGGCAGCTACGATTGGGATTACACGACCTACGGTCAATATTTCGGGGAAGACCGTTATAAGGATCAGCCCTATTACGGAGGCTCCTACAAGAACAACCGGGGACATTACGATCTGGTCTCCGTCGAAGGCAACGACTTCATCATGATGTATATGGGATGGGGCGTCGAAGACGAGGATATCAAGTGGATGAACGAGGTTCTGACTGAATATCCGGATCGTATCGCATTCCTGAATTTCCATGATTACATGCTCGCGAACGGAACGCGTTCCGGCGTAGGCAACAAGTTGTACAAGGAAGTAGTCGTCCCTAATCCGAACGTGGTTGCCGTATTGAGCGGCCATTACACGGGAGCCAGCCTGCTTAAGAACGAATTGGACGATGACGGTGACGGCAATACGGACCGAACCGTGTATCAGATGCTGGCGGACTATCAAGGACATGCGGACGGCGGCAGCGGATATTTGAGACTGCTGCATTTTGATAAGGAAAGCAATCAGATTTACGTGAATACGTACTCTCCTTATTTGGATAAGTACAATTATTATACGAATCCGGGCGTGGATGAATTTACGATGAACCTGGATCTTGAGCCGAAACTGAAGCGGGTAGCCACCGATTCGATTCAGGTGAATCATCTGAGAGGAGAGGCCATCGGTACGCCGCAAAAGGCAGCGAGCGGCACGGAGGTTACTCAGCCGTGGGCAGGACTGTTATCCAATGGAACCTATTCCTGGTATGCCGTCGCCCAAGATGAATTCGGGGGAAGAACGGTATCGGACGTATGGACATTCACAACGGATGAAGGGGATCTCGCGGCCCCAACTAATCTGAAAGCACTTCAGGTCACGTCGTCCTCGGTTCAAATCGGTTGGGACCCTGTGAACCGTCCGGACCAGCAAGTCGTGAGCTATCATGTGTATCAGGACGGACAGCAAGTGGCTACCGTTACGGACAGCGTATACGAAGCGACAGGGCTTACGCCGGATACCCCGTACGAATTCAAAGTAACCGCCTCGGATCAGCATGGAGCGGAATCGCCACCAAGCGAGATCTTAACGGTGATCACGAGCGCTGTAGACGTACCGGGTGCGCCGGTATGGACGCCCGGGGAGCTGGAATTTTCGGAGATCACATCGAGCCGTGTAACCATGAGCTGGCCGGAGGCGGCTGCAAGCGATGGCGTGGAAGGATATCGCGTATATTTGAAAGGCCGGGAGGAACCGGTGGTGACCGTGACCAGCGATGTGTATTCGCATACCGCAGCCGGGCTTACGCCGGATACGCGTTATCATTTTACCGTCAAAGCTTATAACGCTGCCGGCGAGAGCGTGGGACTCCATAACTCGGTCACGACTTCGGCTGCAGGAGTGGACAAGAGCGAGTTAATCGGATTAATCGCCTCGGCGCAGCAAAGGCTCGACGAAACACGGGAAGGCTCATCGCCAGGGCAGTATCCGGCAGGCGCAAGGTCAGCGCTCCGTGACGCGATTGCAAACGCCAGCGCCATAGCGCAGCAGGATCATGCAACTGCGAAGGATGTCAAGGACGCAATGACCGCACTGCAAGCCGCGATCCGCGCCTATAACGCTTCGGTGATCCCTTCATCCGAGAATCCTCCGTCATCGGGATCGGAATCCTCTGGCGGTGGAGTCCCCTTGTCCGGAAACAATCAATTAAAAGCGCTGGAAGTCATCATTGGCGGCGTAGCGGCTGCATTAACCCCTGCGTTCAACGAAAGCACGACGGAGTACCGGCTTGAAACGGATGCGGAATCCGTGCAGCTCCGCGTTGGGGCTGCGCATGGCAAGGCCGCTGTCCTTCTGGAAGGAGAGGTTTTGAAGAATGATCAGGTCATCAAGCTGAAGGAAGGGGATAACGTCCTGAAGCTGGTGGTTAGGGCCGAGAACGGTGCGACCAAAACCTATCAATTAACCATACACCGTAAGGCGAAAGCAGGGACAGAAGAACCGAAGCCGGAACCCCAGCCGGTGCTGTTAACCGACATCGGCGGACATTGGGCTTCATCCGCGATTGAGCAGGCGGTTTCGCTCGGCATCGTTGGCGGCTATCCGGATCAGACCTTCAAACCGGACCGTCAGGTCACGCGTGCCGAATTTATGGTGATGATGGCAAAAGCACTGAAAGGTCAAGCGGGATCTGAGAAACTGAACTTCAAAGACAGCTCCTCCATCGGATCCTGGGCGCTTGAAGCGATTCAATGGGCCGTATCCGAAGGCATCGTGAAAGGATATCAAGACGGGACATTCAAACCGAACGAATCCGTTAACCGTGCGGAAATGGCGGTGATGATCGTACGCTACCTAGGCCTTACCCAGCCAGGTGCCGGAACGGACTTCCGCGATCAGCAGAATATTCCGGCTTGGGCAGAGAAGGAAATCGCAGCCGCGGGCGAGGCCGGCATCGTGAACGGACGTTCGGGTAACCGGTTTGCACCTCAGGAATCTGCGACCCGTGCGGAAGCGGTCATGATGATACTTCGAATGCTGGAGCATGCAGAGTAAAGTAACCATACGAATGTAGAACATAGAAAAAGGCGGACATGGAGCAATTGCTCCAGTGTCCGCCTTTTTTACAGTTGTAGGCTTAAAGGGTTGCCCCTGGTCATATGACGCCAAACGGCACGCTAAGGCGCCCCAATTTACCCAAACGAACTTTAGACCCACCGTCCACCGCGGAATACGGGTTCAATCGTACCGTCCGCCAGCACGCCGTCAATGTCCAGTTCAGCGGAACCGATCATGAAATCGACATGCGTCAGACTGACATTGGCTCCGCGAGCCAGCAGTTCTTCCTTGCTCATCTTGGTGCCGCCTTCGATATTCACGGGATAGGCGCTTCCCAGCGCAAAGTGGCAGGAGGCGTTCTCATCGATGCCGGTGTTATAGAAGACGCGGTTTAGCTGCGAGATCGGCGAATCATGCGGCACGAGTGCCATCTCTCCAAGATACGAGGCGCCCTCGTCCGTTTCCAGCAGCGTCGTGAGATGCTCCCGTCCGGATTCGGCTTCATATGCAATAACCTTGCCGTCCTTGAACGTGAGCTTTATGCCTTCCACCAGGCGGCCGTTCAGATTCAGCGGAAGGGTACTGGATACGGTCCCGTTCACGCCCGTGCGATGAGGCATTGTATAGATTTCTTCGGTGGGCATATTCGCTACGAAATACACCCCGGCCTCATTCTCGTCACCGCCGCCGAGCCAAAGGTAACCTTCCGGCATGTCGACGCGCAGATCCGTTCCCGGCGCACGATAGTGGAAACTCTTGTAGCGTTTGGCATTCATGTGGTTCTGGCGCAGCTTCAGTCCGGCGATATGATCCCGCCACGCGGCTACCGGATCTTCGCTGCCTACCCGATTCATCAGGAATACGGCATCCCACATCGCTTGGATGCGCTCTTCTTCGGGGAGGTCCGGGAATACTTTATTGGCCCAGGCTCGGGTAGGCGCCTTAATGAGCGACCAGCTGATCTTATTGTTGCGGACGTATACCTGATATTTTTCGTTAGCCATGGCAGCAGCCTTAACGGCTGTAGATACTTTTACCGAATCAATGCCGCGGAACAGCTCGGGATCCGGAACCTTAATGCGCAGAATGGCTCCTCCGCCTTCAGCGAGCTGCTGCATGGCGTCGGCCTGCCACTGCGGATAATAATGGAAGGAGTCTTCCGGTGCCTTCTCATAGCGAATTCGGGTGATTTTTTCGTCTTCCCAGTCGACTTGCACATATTTGGCGCCTGCATCATATGCTTTGGCCACGATGCGGCGTGTCAACTCTACGGTCTCGATTGGAGCATTGATGATCAGCACTTGGCCCGGTTGAACGTTTACGCCAACCTTCACGACCAGCTCCGCGTATTTCTCCAGATTTTTCTCGAAATTGTCCATATGTAGATATCCTCCATTTCAGATGTACACTTCATTCTATCACGTTGCGGAGGGCTGCTGCTGACTCTTCTTTTTGCCAAGGGTCCGGGAGATTTGCCTTTCCAGCAGGTGTTTCAATTCATGGAGCGCTGCAATCTGACTGTCCACGCTGCTTAATTTGTCCTCATAAAAGGAGAGCATTTCTTCGCAATATTCATAATCGTCCGGCGAAGCGACTTCACCGCGAAACAATACGCGAATTTGATCCGTGGTCAAGCCCAGCTTTAAGTACAATTGGATCATTTTGACCCGTTCGATGGCGGACGCGTTAAAATGGCGGTAATCATTATCGAGTCTGTCGGCTTCCAGCAGGCCTTTTTGTTCATAATGCCGGATCGAGCGTGCGCTGACCTGGCTGCGCTGCGATAATTCACTGATCTTCATATCACATGACCTCCTTGGCATGAGCTAAGATAAACCGATTATACGCTACCCTGCATGCGAACATAAAGCCATTAGGCTGCTTGAATAAGAGCGTTTGATAAAAAATAACGGAATCGGGGACAAAAGTGTGACAGTCACCTGTCATACTTTTCGATTTACAATGACTGCAGTACTAAGGAAACCTACTTAGAAGGAGTGTATGAGAACTTGAAGACACAAACAGCCAACAACAACAAACTGCCTATCGTGCTTGCCGGCCTGCTGCTCGGCATCTTGATGGCCTCCATGGACAATACGATCGTAGCAACCGCCATGGGAAACATCGTCGGGGAGCTCGGAGGACTTGATCATTTCGTATGGGTGACCTCCGCGTATATGGTTGCCGAGCTTGCGGGGATGCCGATCTTCGGCAAACTGTCCGATATGTATGGGCGCAAAAAATTCTTTGTGTTCGGGATGATTGTATTCATGCTGGGCTCCGTGCTGTGCGGTACGGCAAGCTCCATCACGGAACTGGCGCTGTATCGGGCCGTGCAAGGCGTAGGGGGCGGTGCGCTCATCCCGATTGCATTCGCGATCATGTTCGACACCGTGCCGCTGGAGAAGCGCGGAAAGCTCACCGGTTTGTTCGGAGCCGTCTTTGGATTATCCAGCATTTTCGGGCCGCTCGCAGGCGCTTATATTACGGATCATATTACCTGGCAATGGATATTCTATATTAATTTGCCGATCGGCATCGTGGCCTTCCTGATGGTGACGGTATTCTATAAGGAATCGCATGAACGTTCCAAACAGCCGATTGATTGGAAGGGAGCAACCACGCTCCTTGCGGGCGTGATCTGTTTCATGTTCGCGCTTGAGCTTGGAGGGAAGCAATGGGCATGGGATTCCTGGTTCATCCTGGCTTTGTTTGGTGCTGCCGCCGTTATGCTTGTGCTCTTCGTGCTTGCCGAGAGAAGGGCGGAGGAGCCGATCATCTCGTTTCATTTATTCAAGAATAAACTCTATACCTCAAGCGTGCTGTGCGGCTTGTTTAGCGGAGGATCCTTCATCGTGGCTTCCGTTTACATTCCGATTTTCATACAAGGCGTGCTCGGCGGAAGCGCAACGAACTCGGGGCTGGTCCTGCTGCCGATGATGGTGGGCTCGGTCGTCACGGCGACGGTCAGCGGTTTTCTGATGAGTAAAATCTCGTATCGAAGCATCATGATCCCGACGCTGATCCTGTTTACGGGAGGGATGGTGCTCGCTTCGACGTTAACCGCGGAATCCAGCAGGTTCATCGTTACCCTGTACATGGTTCTGATCGGGCTTGGCATCGGCGGATCGTTCTCCGTGCTGGGAACGGCGGTCATGCATGGCTTATCCTATAAACAGCGCGGGATGGCGAGCTCGACCTTCAATTTCACGCGGTCGCTTGGAATGACCATTGGCATTACGGTGTTCGGGTTGATACAGAGCCGATCCTTCACCGGTTCCTTAACATCGGGATCGGACGTGATGAACACCGGTGGGCTTCCTGAAGGATTCGATCTTAAGGATCCTCACATCTTATTGGCACCGGAGACGAGATCATGGATTCCGTCCGACCTGCTCAAGCCGATCTCGGACACGCTCGCTTCCTCCATCGCGGCTACGTTTGCCTGGGCTATCGTTCCTGCAGCGTTAGCGCTTCTGGCAGCAACTTTAATGGGACGCAAAAAGCTGGATGAAACGGCAGAACTGAAAAGGGAGGAGACAGCCGATTCAGCAGAAGAGGCAGGGACGAAAGAAAATGAACAGCTGGTCATGGTGCCGTAGCGCGTACGTCTTGGACCGGAATATAGAAAGGAGCTGCCTGTCAGGCATAACACCTGGAGGCAGCTCCTTTGCCGTTAACTCTTAATCGCGCCTGCGGCGATATCGGAAATGAATTGCTTGCTGATGAACAAGAACATGACGATCAGCGGGATGACCGCGAGCAGCGTGCCGGCAATGACCATCGAATAGTCGGTGGTATATATTCCGTTTAATGATGATAACGCAACCTGCAAGGTGAACTTGTTCTCATCATTTAGAATGATGAGCGGCCACAGATAGTCGTTCCATACCCCGATGAACGTGAAGGCTGCCAAGAACGATAAAGCGGGCCGCAGAATCGGCAGCGATATGTTCCAATAGAGGCGGAAGAAACCGCAGCCGTCGATTTTACCGGCATCGAGAAGCTCCGAAGGTACCGATTCCTGTGCATACTGCCTGATCCAGAAGATTCCGAAGGCGTTGACCATTCCCGGAATGATCAGGGCCTTGTAGGTGCCCACCCATCCGAATTCTGCCATAATGACAAACGAAGGCACCAAGGATAATTGTGCGGGCGCCATCATGGTGGCAAGCAGCAGGACAAACAGCCATTTTTTGCCCGGGAACTGGAATTTGGCGAACGTGAATCCGGCCAGGGAATCGAAGAATAAGACCAGCAGCGTACAAGCGGAAGCGACGAACAGGGTATTCCAGAAGGCGCCGAAGAAGTCGATGCTGCTCAGAACCCTCGACACGTTATCAAGCAAGTGCGGACCGAACCATAGTTTCGGAGGAAAGCTGTAGATATCCGAAGTGGTGCGCGTCGCCATCACAAGCAGCCAGTAGAAGGGAAAAATGGATAAGATCAATCCGGCGATCAACCCGGTGTGCAGCAGAATGGATTTCCATTTGAACATACGATTCACCCCCATTTTCAGTCATTGGAAGGACTGCCCTGCACCATTTTCCAGTTCACGATGGAAAAGAGGGCGATGAGCAGGAACATGCCCCAGCCGACGGCAGCGCCATATCCGAAATAGTTGTTCACGAAGGCTTCGCGGTACAGGTAGAGGACGATGGTCATCCCGCCGCCGCTTACGCCGCCGTCATTGCCGACCAGCACTTGCGGCTCGGTGAAGATCTGCATGCCGCCGATGGTTGACGTAATGACCGTAAAGAGAATGATGGGCCTTAGATTGGGAATGGTGATTCTGAAAAAGGATTGAATGCCGGTGGCTCCGTCGATCTTGGCTGCCTCGTACAGAACCGTCGGGATGCTCTGCAGCCCGGCAAGATAGATGATGGCGTTATATCCCGCCCATCTCCATATAACCATGACCGAAATGGCTAGCTGAATGCCCCACGTCTTATTCAACCATTCGACGGAGTTGAGGCCGAGCAAGGACAACATATAGTTGAGGAGACCGTAGTTGTTCGAGAAGACCGTGCCGAACACGATGGCAACCGCAACAAGCGAGGTGACGTTGGGCAGGAAATAACCGATGCGAAAGAAGGTGCGGAAACGGACGAACGATGCATTTAGCAGGAAAGCCACGACCAGCGCGATGAACAGCATCGGTATCGTGGAGTAAATCCAGATCAGCAGTGTATTGCCGACGGCTCTCCAAAATTCCGGATCGGTCAGCATGAATTGATAGTTATTGAGACCGTTATAGGTCATCTCGCCGATGCCGTCCCATTTTTGAAAGGACAGGAACATGGAAAAGGCGATCGGGAACAGCCCGAAGATGGCAAATAGAATGTAAAAAGGGGATATCGCCAAATATTCTTTGCGGTGCTTCCAGATCTGTGCAGACAGTCGGTCTTGGGATTTCGGATGCTTGGGAACAGGCTTCTGTTCCACGGGCGTGCGATTCAGCATTGGATTATCCATCGTACTGTACCTCCTGTAGCGGTTGGTATTTAAGTACTCCTAACAATCGGAAAGCCATACCTCGCAAAACAAGAACCTTGGTCAGCGCAGCAGTTCTTTTTTGACCCTGGCCAGCGCGTCGGCCCAGGCTTTATCGGGATTTTTGCCCTGAAGGGCAACCGAGGACAGCTCTCGATTGACAATGCCGTTGACATTCGCGAACTTCCCGCCGAAATAAGCCGGCTTAACGTTTCGTGCAGATTCCGAGAACACCTCGCCGGTCGCCTGATTTCCGAAAAATTCTTCGGGTTCCTTCATGACGGGTGCATCCAGCGCGTCCTTGGCGGAAGGGAAGAGGTTGATCTTCTTAAAGGACTGAACCTGATTTTCCGGGTTCTGAATGTATTTCATGACATCAAATGCTTCCTGCGGATATTTACTTGTCTTCATAATGGCAAGGAAGGAACCGCCGTTGTTGCCGTCACCGCCAGGTGCACGGGCTACCCTCCATTTGCCGGTGGTGTCCGGCGCCGCCTGCATGAGTATTTCCTTCATCCAGACCGCACCGACAAAGGAAGCGACCCGCCCGTTGTTCATGGCGGCATTCCACTCTGAGGAAGAAGTGTTGACGTTGGCGCTCAGCTTCATTTGGGAGGCCTTTACCGCCGTATTCCAGGCCGTTTTCATCGAGGATTCCGCAGACTCGCCGATGAACGTTCCATCCTCGGCAAAATAGATGCGATCGGATTGGGCATTGATTTGGGTATAAATGTTCGTGATGTTATCGAGCATTTTCACTTTTTGATCAAAATGCTCCTGCAGCTTCTGTCCCGCCTCGAAATATTGAACCCAGGAGCCGAGCTGCTCGTGGACATCTTCCGGTTCGGTCGGAAGTCCGGCTTCCTCGAACAAATCCGCTCTGTAGTATAAAGCCGTTGGCCCCGTATCGATCGGCAGGGCGATCATGGCGCCTTCCGGCGTAACGCCGAGCTTCCATTTCCAATCCAGGAAATCCGGTTCGATTTCTTTGGCGCCAAGCTCATACAGATCGTAGAAGCGATCCGAACTCGTAAACAGCTCCGCCACCCAGTCGTTAAATGCGACGATGTCCGGCCCTCCGGAGCCGGCGGCCAGCGTTGTTTTTAATTTCGATTTGAAGTCGCCTCCGATTTTTTGCGCGTCGATGCGGATACCCGGAAACTCCTTTTCAACAGACTTAATCAGCTCATCGTCCAGGCTTCGGTTCCAATACCAAAGTGTAAGCGTTTTCGTTTTTTCGGTTGAAGCATTTCCCGTACAACCGCTGATGATCAAGACAAGAATCAGTAACCCTAAGCTAACCATCCTGCGTGTATTCACTATCGTCAGCCTCCTAACGTGGTGAAGTCGGTGATGCTTAAATCTTATTCAGTTACCAAGCTTGCGTGAGTAAAAATATATGATTACCTTAATACAATAGACTAAAAATTAAAACATCCAAAATAAGGATTTGGCACGTTCCGGCGTATAATTGCCTCCTTCCAATGCACGTTATGTACTGCCGATGTAGTTGAAACAAGCATCGCGTGCCCGAACGCTTCCGGACGGCAATGCATGGAACGGCAAAACCTCCTTCCTTTGACTTTCTTATAGAATAGCTTCAAACTATTTTCATTATAAGTTAATATTGTATGGAAAATGAAGTGCTGGATTGGTAAATCCAAAGACCTGATTTTGGAGCACGGCGTGAATCGCTGAACCGGTTCATCCTTGGCTAAAAAGAGACATAGGATGAATATACGAAAAGCAACTCCGCCATAACCATAGCAAACCGAAATAAACAAAGTTTGGAGGCCGGCTGATGGCGCAATTTGCATTAATCTCCGACATACACGGAAATATCCCTGCACTGGAGGCGGTTCTTAGGGATATCCAACGCCGCGGAATAGAAACCATCTATTGCCTGGGCGACTTGATCGGCAAGGGCCCGCACGGCGATGTGGCGGTGGATATGGTACGAACCCATTGCCAGCAGGTCATTAAGGGGAATTGGGACGACTTTATTGGCAATGAGACCGATGATCCGTCGCTGCTATGGCATCAGCATAGACTCGGAAGCGAGAGGCTGCAATATCTTGCCGGCCTCCCTTATGTCATAGAATTCATGATGAGCGGTAAATGGGTCCGGCTGTTTCATGCTTCGCCGCGAAGCGTGTACGAACGGATCCAGCCCTGGGATGACCAGGAGAAGCGGGCTACCTTGTTTCACAGCTCCCCGCTGTGCGGCAGCCCGAGAATTGCGGACGTCGCCGGTTACGGCGATATCCATAATGCCTATCACCAGCATCTGGACGGGAGAACGCTGTTTAATACCGGCAGCGTCGGCAATCCACTTGAATTGCCCGAGGCGTCTTACGTCGTTCTGGAGGGAGTCTATGGAAGCGAAGATCCCGCGCCGTTAAACATTCAATGCATCCGTGTGCCGTATCCGATCGAACAAGCCGTGCAGGATGCGTTGGAGTCCGGCATGCCCCACCCTGAATCGTATATTCTCGAGATTCGAACAGGGCGGTATCAAGCGCGAAAAGACTAACGGCATCGGAGACAAAAGGGATAAGCGAACGCCGGAGGCGATCTTTAAGTCCGCATTGCGCGCGTTCGTCTACTCCTGGGTGATAGCAAATTTCGAAGAACCGGCTAAGCCGGCTCTTTTTTATTTTAACGGCAGCATAATATAACAATATGTTCCATTTAAGGAGGAGGATGATGGATTAAATAGGAATGGGTGTTCTTAAATAGGTCTTTAGAAGGGTAGGGAGCAGGGCGAAGATTCGATATGATTAAACGTAATGGATATTATTGCTGTTTATTGAACGCAGCGATTTGATTTAGGAGGGTATGAGTTTGGTCGAGATTACAGAGACATGGATCGATTCGCAGGCACCGAATAGCGCCGCCATTAAGAACGGGCAAGGTCTGGTAAAAAAAGGACGTTTCCTCAAGCTGCATCATTCCGAGGATCAAGCCGTGTTGTTCGGCACCTGTGCCGGCAGCGGAAGTTCCGATTACCAGCCGTCTGCCGATTTTGCGGTGCCGGAGAAGCCGGTCATGCGGTGCACCTGCCCGAGCCGGCAGTTTCCGTGCAAACATGTGCTTGGACTGCTATATGCTTATGCAGGCGGAGCGTCGTTCACCCCCGCCGAGGTGCCGGAGGATTTGGCCGCCAAGCGGGAGAAGGCGGAGAAGCGGGAAGAGCGCAAGCTCAAAGAAGCAGCCGAAGGAGCAGCACCCAAACCGAAGAAGGTTAACAAATCGGCGTTAAAAAAGAAACTCCAAGCGCAGCTGGAAGGCTTGGACGTATTGGAAAAGCTTATACACTCGTTGATCCGGAACGGTCTCGGGACATTGGACAAAAAAGAACATAAGCGGATCCAGGAGCATGTGAAGCAGATGGGCAATTATTACTTATCGGGTGCTCAGACGGAACTCCGCCGCCTGGCGCTGGTTCTGTCATCCGAAGACCAGGAGAAAGCTTATACATATGCGGTGGGGCAGCTTGCCGTCATGAACGCAATGATCAAGAAGGGCAAACAGTTCCTGACCACAAAACTTGAGGATCCGGATATGAGGCTGGACCACGAGTCGACGATAGAGGAATGGCTGGGGCATGCATGGCAGCTGACCGAGCTGCAGAGCTATGGGTTAGTGAACGAAGGAGCAGAGCTGGTGCAGCTTTCATTTCTGAGTTATGCCGACGATGCGCGGCTGGAGCATGTGGATACCGGATATTGGATCCAGAAGGACAGCGGCGAAATCCACCGAACGATCCAATACCGTCCTTATAAAGCCGCCAAGCTGATGCGGGAAGAAGACAGCTTCTTTGATAAAGCCCATGTCCCTGTACTGTATCGCTACCCGGGAGATATGAACCGGCGTGTTCGCTTTGAAGAAATGACCTCAAGTCCGGTAACGGAAGAGGATCTGGAATGGATTCGCAACCATGCGGCAGGTTCTTATGCTGAAGCCGTTAAAAAGGTGAAGAACCAGCTCAAGAATCCGCTTAGCGACAGCAACCCCGTCATGCTGCTGCATGTATCCGGGATCGGCCGGAACGCTGAAGGGCAATACGCCATTACGGATGAATCCGGGCAGTCGATCGGGCTGGCCGATGTGTATATGGAACCAACCGTGCCGATGCTGCGGTATTTGCCGGAGGAGAAGCTGAGCAGCGTATCCATGCTGGTTATGTTTGAGCACAACCTTGCGACGGGCCGTCTCTGGGCACAGCCGCTAAGCATCATTACGACGAACGAAATCATCCGGCTATTGTACTAAGCAGGGTAACGAAGGAGGAAAGCGAACATGAGTACGGCATTACTGCAGGAGCTTAACCAAGAGGTTAGGCGTTTATATATCGCCGGCAGCGAGCTCGCGGCAGGCGATTTCCGCCTGAAGCGGCTGCTGCCGCAGTTTCAACAACTGGGAGAACGCGCTCCCGTGTTCAAACGATTGGGCGAAGGAATCCTTGCCTTGATCGAGCCGGATTCCGGGAAGGAAAACCAGTCCGCACAGTTGCTTCAGGATTTAAACCAGCTGCTGAGCTCCGTGCTGCATACGCAAGGAACGACAGCACCCGAGGGAGAACTGTTTCAGGCAGACCATCATCCGGTTCCGCTGTCATCCCATTTATCCTACCGCAAGCTTTCAGCAGTACAGACCGCCCTGACCACGACGGGCAGCGGCCGTTACGAGATCATAGAAGAAGCGTGGAAGGAAGGGGTGTTCCGGGATTTCCGTCTGGTATACCTTGCAATCGAAGCGTTGAATGACCCCTACGTCGAGATTGGCGAGCTCGCGGCCAATGAGATACTGCCGGCGTACGGCCCGGAAATCGTTCCGTTTCTGATGGAAAGCTTTAATCCGGCGGGCGGAAAGCCGGAATCACGCAAGCTGAAGGTGATGGCGGCAGCAGGCGGGAAGGAAGCGCTGGAGCTGATCCGCCAAGCGGCCGAGATCGGCAGCGACGAGGTGCGGTGCATGGCGATCAAATTGCTTGCGCCGTACGAAGAGTTTGAAGCGGATCTGATGGAATGGAGCAGGAGCAAGAAGAAGGTCATCCGCGAGGCGGCCTACGGCGCGCTGGCCGAGAACGGTTCCGATCAAGCCGTGGGGCGGTTGTATGAAGCCGCTCAAGGAAAAGACAAAGAGCTGGTGAATCCTGCCTTAGGCAGATGCCGTTCCGCCCTGTTGACGGATTGGCTTGTACGAGACTTGTCGGCGGAGCTTCAATCGGTTTCCGAATCCCTGGGCGACAAGCAAAAGCTGGAGGAAAGCTGGATCAAGGTGAAACGCTGTTTGTGGGCCCTGCACGACAAACAAAATCCGGAGCTCGAGGAGCTGTACCGGAACGTGCTTCAGCAGTATGCCTTATACATCAAGTCTCTGGGATGGACCTATCTGATGAATGAAGCGGTCATCTACATGAATCGCGTGGATTCCGGGGAAGCCAGGGAACTGCTGCGCCAAAATGCGGAGAATGATTTAGAGCAATATAGACACAGCGGCTCTTATGTCCGCGAGGTATTCCAAAAAGCAACGCGCGTGCTGCCGCCTGAACGCGTATATGAACAATACAAGGACGTTCTGTTGCAAGGCTTCGCCTCGTCGCCGCTCAGCAACGCGGCCAAAGAGCGGAAAAAGCTTTTGGATACCCTATCTGATCTGGTAATCACCAGGCAGTATAAGCGTTATGAGGAAGTAATGCCGTTTGCGGGCAAGGAGAGCTACACGTATTACGTGGAGATGCTCCCGCAAGAGCAGCTGCTGGCGTGCTGGGATGACAGATGGCTGGAGCTGTTGATCGAGCAGGATGAGCTGGCGCTGGTCAGCGCGTTCGCCCGCCGGGGACATCGGAAAGCCGAATCGTATTTGCTGGCAAAGCTGCAGAATTCGCCGGAATTCCGCAACCGGTTTGCCAATCTGATTATTATGGGTCTTGTTCGTACCGGCATAAAGGATGAAGAGCTGTTTGAAGCTGTTGTGGCCGCTCTTGAGGATAAGCGCAATCAGGACTGCTACATGATCGAGCCTTTTACATTCTCGCAGCTGTGCCGGTTGCCTGCAGATTATCATGACCGCGTTCATGCGGTCCTGGGCAACTACAAGGACAACGCCGAGGATCAGCTTCGATATATCCTTCGCAAGATGAAAGAACAATAAATATTAAGGAGTGGAACCATGGGAGCAGGTCAAGAGCAATTGGAAGATATCATGCGTCAGCCCGCGGAAATACTGTTTCGTCATGAGCTGGAAGCGCTGCGCAAGGAGGATACCGGGAAAATTCCTGCCGGATGGCAGATGTCCCCTCAATCCGTACTCAAATTCATCGTTGGCGGCAAGGCCGGCAAGACGGAAATCACGCCTAAATATATCGGAAACCAACGACTGATCGAGATGGCGGTCGCTACCCTGGTAACCGACCGCGCCCTGTTATTGATCGGGGAACCGGGCACGGCCAAATCCTGGCTGTCCGAAAATCTGGCGGCAGCAATCTATGGAAATTCCGGATTGGTCGTACAGGGCACGGCTGGAACAAGCGAAGAACACGTGCGGTATTCCTGGAACTACGCCATGCTGCTTGCCCAAGGCCCTACCCCCGAAGCGCTGGTGCAGAGCCCGATCATGCGGGCGATGGAAGCGGGCGGGATCGCCCGGTTCGAAGAGATTTCCCGCTGCGCCTCGGAGGTACAGGATGCCCTCATCTCCATTTTGTCCGAAAAGACGATATCAGTGCCTGAACTCGGAAAAGAAATGAATGCCCGAAAAGGCTTCTCGATTATCGCTACAGCGAATACAAGAGACCGCGGGGTCAATGAGATGTCGACCGCGCTGAAGCGCCGTTTCAACATCATCGTGCTTCCGGCTCCTGCGGATCTGGAAACCGAAATCGAAATCGTGAAGAAACGGGTGTCGGAGATTGCTTCCTCTTACGATCTTCAGGCTGCTGCTCCTGCAGATGAAGCACTGCTTAAGGTAGTTACCATCTTTCGCGAGCTGCGCAGCGGCATGACCCTGGATAAAAAGGAAAAAGTGAAGTCTCCTGCCGGGGTAATCTCGACGGCTGAAGCGATTTCGCTCCTGACCAACAGCATGGCGCTGGCAGCCAGCTTTGGCAGCGGGGAGCTCACCGACGAGGATTTGGCAGCAGGACTTCAAGGCGCGATCGTGAAGGATGATGATAAGGACCGGCTCGTGTGGAAGGAATATCTCGACAACGTGATGAAAAAGCGCGGTGCCGAGTGGCGGGGCTTATATCAAGCATGTAAGGAGATAAACAAGTGAATGCCGCCGGCATCCATGTTTTTGGCGTTCGGCATTTGTCACCCGCCGGTGCGAAGCATTTAGTAGATTTTCTGGATGAGATTGATCCCACCGCCGTCCTCATTGAAGGACCGTCTGACGCAAGCGGGGAAATCCGGCATCTGGCCCATGCCACGACAAAGCCGCCGGTTGCCATATTGGCATTTACCGAAGAAGTGCCGGTACAAACCGTACTTTGGCCTTTTGCGGTATATTCTCCGGAATATCAGGCGATGAAATGGGCGCAGAAGCACGGAGCCTACGCCGCATTTATCGATCTGCCGTCGTCCTCTGCCGTATGCCTTCAGGAGCTCCGCCGCAGCCCGGTAGGCGGTTCTGGCGGGGAAGAGTCCGAAGCCGGGAAGCCGGGAAGCGTTTCAGGTGCAGCAGAGCCGTCGAATGATAGCCTGCCGGCCGGAAAATCCGTATATGAGCGGATAGCCGAGCTTGCTGGCGAATACGATTACGATATGTACTGGGAGCGGAGTTATGAACATAATTTAAACGCGGGGTCTTACCGGCAATCCATAACGGCTTTTTCCGGGCATATGCGAGAACTTTCGGAGGAGAGAGAACGGCTTGAGGATACAGTGGAGTACGCCTACAATGCCGTCCGGGAGTCTTACATGCGCCGTCAGATTGTTGAAGCGATTGCGGCGGGGCATGAGCCCGAACGCATTGTCGTCGTCTGCGGGGCATACCATGCCCCTGCCCTTAGCGATTTGTCTAACCCGATGAGCGACGAGGAATTAACTCAGCTGCCTTCCCGGGCAACCAAACTGACCCTGATGCCATACTCTTACTATAAACTGTCGTCTATTTCCGGCTATGGCGCAGGAAATGCGGCTCCCCATTATTTTGAAATGATGTGGGAACGGATGCTGAAAGGCGCGCTAACGGAATTGCCGCATCAGTATTTATCCTTGGTGGCGGGCTCGATGAGAAAGAAAGGGACCCACCGGTCAACGGCAGAAGTGATCGAAGCCGTCCGGCTGGCGGAGTCGCTCGCCGCGCTCCATGGGGGCGGCATCCCCACCTTGCGGGATTTGCGGGATGCGGCCCAGACGCTGCTTGGGCGCGGTGAGCTTGCCGTCGTGGCAGAGGAGCTTGCCCGAACGGATATCGGCACGGCGATCGGCGAGCTGGCCGAAGGCGTCAGCCAGACGCCGATCCAGGACGACCTGAACCGCCAGCTCAAAAGGTTGAAGCTGGAGAAATATAAATCGGTTGTGGCCAACGATGTAATTCTGGATTTGCGCGAAAACCGGAGGGTTGCTTCGAAAGAATCCGCCTATCTGGATTTGAACCGTTCCTTCTTGTTTCACCGCTTGAAGCTGCTGGGGATTGACTTCGTCAGCGCGAGGCCGAGCGGGCAGGAGCAGGCGGCGTGGGCGGAGCACTGGGTTGTGAAATGGACGCCTGAGGTTGAAATCCAGGTCGTGGAGTCTACGCTGCTGGGAGAGACGGTAGAAGTAGCTGCCGCTTATATGCTCCAACAGAAGCTGGCGGACTGCAGCTCGATTGCCGAAGCCTCTTCGCTTATCCGAATCGCCTATGAGTGCGGGATGATTCACCAGATGGAAGCAGGCAGGCAGACCCTGCAGAAGCTGGCTGTGGACAGCCGTGATGTCGTACAGATCGCGGCCGCTTCCCGGTCGTTATCCGTGATGATCCGTTATGGCGGGGTCCGGCGAATGGATACGGAGCCGTTAGTGCCGCTGCTTCAGCAGCTGTTTATGCGCGCTTGCTTGTTCCTGCTTGATGGCAGCCAGTGCAGCGATGAGGTGTCCGGCTCGATGATCACCGCTATGAATGAGCTGAACAGCGTTGCGATGGAGCATGCCGAGCAGGTAGACGAGGAACTTTGGCTGCAAGAGCTTCGGCATTTGTCGGAAAGGGATGACCTCAATGCCCGTCTGTCGGGGTATGCCTGCGCGGTCTTAATGGAGCGGAACGCGATTTCCGCGCAGCAGTGCGCCAAAGAAGTTTCGCGCAGACTCTCCCCCGGCATTCCGGCCGATTTGGGGGCTGGATGGTTCGAGGGCTTATCGATGCGGAACCGTTATGCCCTGCTATCACGGTTAAGCTTGTGGGAGCAGCTGAATGAATACATCCTGTCCCTGGATGATGAGGAGTTCGCGCGCGCCCTTGTTTTTCTGCGCAGGGCGTTCAGCAGCTTCTCGCCAAAGGAAAAGACGATGATTGCCGAGCTGCTTGGCGAATTATGGGGCGTGAACGCAGAGCAGGCCGCCGAGATTTTGACCGGTGACTTGAAGGAGGAAGAAGCGAAAATGCTGGACGAATTGAATGATTTTGATTTTGAGGATTTTTAGGCGATGAGCAATATACGCGAATCAAACCAAGTATCGCGATGGCGGCTCATTCTGGGCCAGTCGGCAGAGTCTCAGTTAGCGGGCTTCAGCCCCGGCGGGAGCATCGAGCTATCGGAGGAAGAACGCATTATGGACCGCGCGCTGGCCGCAATTTATGATAATACGGACGGCGGGACGGATGCAGGCGGCGCGCCATCGGGACAGCGGGGAGCCGGACAGGGGAAGTCGGCCCCTCGGCTCGCGCAGTGGCTGGGTGACGTCCGCTCCTTTTTCCCGGAAGACGTGGTGTCCATCATCCAGAATGATGCCATGGAACGAAAAGGCTGGAAGCAGCTGCTTTTTGAGCCCGAGGTGCTGGCTACGGTCAAGCCGGATATACAACTGGTCGGCACGCTGCTGTCCCTAAAGGGGAAAATCCCCGAGAAAACGAAGGATACGGCACGCCAGCTGGTGAAGGCGGTTGTGGATGAGCTGGTTCAGCGCCTTCACGAGGATATCCGCCGGGCGGTGACCGGGGCCTTGAACCGCAGGCAGCATACGCCGCTCCCTTCGCTCAGCGGGATCGACTGGAAGCGGACGATACAGCGCAATCTGAAAAACTATGATGCGGACCGCAAACAGATCGTGCCGGAGCGTTTTTACTATTTTGACAGAGCCAAACGGAGCAAAGAATGGACCGTCATCGTGGATATCGACCAAAGCGGTTCCATGGCGGAATCCGTGATCTGGGCTTCGGTTGTAGGATCCATATTTGCCAGCATTCCCTCGCTGGACACCCGCGTGGTGGTTTTCGATACGGAAGTCGTTGATCTGACCGAGCAGTGTGCCCATGACCCGGTGGATATGCTGTTCGGGATCCAGCTCGGCGGCGGGACGGATATTCATAAATCGGTCGCTTATTGCGAGCAGTTTATCGAGGAGCCGAAAAAGACGCTGTTCATCATCATTTCAGACCTGTATGAAGGCGGCAATCAGGCCGGACTGATCCGGCGCATGCGCGAATTGCGGGAAGCGGGGGTCAAGACGATGTGTCTTCTCGCTTTATCCGACGAGGGTAAACCCTTCTATGACGAGCAGGTAGCCAAACAGCTGTCCCGGGACGGCACCCCTTGCTTCGCATGCACTCCTGCGCTTCTTCCGCAGCTGGTGGAGGGCGCCCTCAAAGGGCAGGATTTGGCGGAGCTCGCGAAACGGATTGGCACCAAAGGGATATAAACGATGATCCTAGGCAGGGTGGTTTAATCCTCAAATCCGGTTCGCTTGTTAGATGACCGACTAAAAAGACCTCACCGTGATCCCGTAAACAACAGATCATCGATGAGGTCTTCTGCATGTTATTATGACTGGTTTTCGGTGTTTTGACCCGCGCTAGGCTGCTGCTGTTCAAACACCTCGGCTGCTTCTTCGGCAGAGAACTCGGTGTCAAATTCACCTGGAACCGGCATTTTGTTCAATTTCGTAGTCTGGACTTCCGCTTTTGTCGGTTCGTTGCTGTTACGGTTTTGTTCGCTCATAGTGGCACCTCCTTATGCTAGTACGACTTCTGTATTTTGCCAAGGATGCCTAAATTTTATGCAAAAAGGGCAGCAACAGCATCCGGCGGCATGTTCGGCACGGAGCTGCCCGTTTCTCATGATTCATCGATGATAATAGAATTTCGTATTCAAAGAATGCCTGTTTCTCTGCTATCATAGGGATAGTCCTTTCAGGATAGACGGAGATCAGGCAGTACATACAGAACGGAGGATGTACGATGAGCAAGTCCTATACGTTCTACCCCCTTGGGGATTCGGCCGTCCTCATTCAATTTGCGGACTTCGTGAGCGAGAGGGTGCATCGTCAGGTCACAGACATGACGAGGCGATTGGAACGGGAGCCATTTATGGGCTGGATCGAATGTATCCCGTCGTTTACGAGCATCGCGGTTTACTACGATTTTGATAAGATCGAAAAGCCTGCCGGATTCGATACGGTATTTGCATATGTATGCTCGATGCTGGAACAGCGGATGGAGGCGAACACGGCAGACGAGAACCGGACGCCTTACGAGGTTGTCGATATTCCGGTTTGTTACGGAGGCGAATTTGGGCCGGATTTGGACGAGGTGGCCCGGAAGAATCATCTGTCGCCCTTGGATGTCGTCAAGATTCATTCCGGGCAGGATTACTTGATCTATGCCATCGGTTTCGCCCCCGGGTTTCCGTATGTAGGAGGAATCCCGGAGCAAATCGCAACCCAGAGGAGAAAGACGCCCAGACTGCGAATACCAGCTGGTTCCGTTGGAATCGCCGGGACGCAAACCGGCATCTATCCGATTGAAACGCCGGGCGGCTGGCAGATTATCGGCCGGACGCCGCTCGCATTGTTTCGTCCCGGCGCCGAGCCGCCAACGCTGTTGAAAAGCGGGCAGTATATTCGGTTCCGGCCCATTCAAGCCGAGGAATACGAGCGGTTAAGGGAAGTGAGCCTATGAGTTTGACCGTCATCAAGCCGGGTCTGCTGGCGACTCTTCAGGATACAGGGAGACGGGGCTACGGCAGATACGGTATCATCACGGCTGGAGTCATGGACGCCTATGCCTATCGGCTTGCCAACCGACTTGTCGGCAATGAGGGTGAACACGCCGTTCTGGAGATCACATGGTCAGGATTGGCCGTTGAATTTCACGACAATTGTTGGATTGCCATTACAGGCGGGGATTTATCGCCGCTAATCGATGGCGTAAAGGTGCCCATGTGGCGCCCGGTGCTGGTCAAAGCGGGCCGTGTGCTGAGCTTTCAACAGCCGGCAGCGGGGTGCCGCGCTTATATGTCCGTATCCGGCGGATTTGATGTCCCGCCGGTCATGGGCAGCCTCAGCACGTATTTAAGGGCAGGAATCGGCGGATATGAGGGAAGAGCACTCAAGCAAGGGGATACGCTGCATGCCCATCCTTCCCGGCTTCCGGTGGATTCGTCTGAACGAAACCTTCATGTTGATGATTCCGGCAGTTTTCTCACCGCGAAATGGTCCGTTTCTGCTTCAGGGTATGACTTCACCGGGCAAGATGCGGTGGTGCGCGTGCTGAACGGACGTCAATTCGATGATTTTGACGACGACAGCCAGCAAGCGTTGTTCCGGGATCGGTTCACCGTTACTCCGCAATCGGATCGTATGGGCTACCGATTGTCCGGTCCGCCGCTGACATTAAGGCAAGCAAAGGAATACGTATCCGAGCCGGTTGCATTGGGAACGGTACAGGTTCCCTCCGATGGCCAGCCGATTATTCTGATGGCGGATCGGC
This sequence comes from Paenibacillus sp. Y412MC10, assembly GCF_000024685.1. NCBI lineage: Bacteria > Bacillati > Bacillota > Bacilli > Caryophanales > Paenibacillaceae > Paenibacillus > Paenibacillus sp. Y412MC10. The sequence continues at coordinate 4,388,250 of NC_013406.1, read as the reverse complement.
AGACGCTTGGCGGCTATCCCAAAATCGCGCAGGTGGCTTCGGTCGATATTCCGCTGATCGCCCAGCTGCCGCCAGGCGGGAGCATCCGGTTTGCGGAAATTTCCTTGGCGGAAGCGGAACGGTTATACGCGGTCCGCGCTCGGGAGCTTCGAATGATGGAAGCGATGATCAAGCATAAATTAAAGGAGTGGTGATTTCGCCATGGTTCGAGTGGACCTGAACTGCGATATGGGAGAGAGCTACGGAGCTTACAAGCTGGGCAACGATAAGGAGCTGCTTCGAAGCATCACCTCGGCTAACATCGCTTGCGGGTTCCATGCAGGCGATCCGGCCGTCATGCGGGCAACGGTGCGTCAGGCGGTCGAGAGCGGCGCCGCCATCGGCGCGCATCCGGGCTTGCCCGATTTGGCCGGTTTCGGAAGAAGAAGGATGGACATTACGCCCGTTGAGGCTTATGACATGGTTACCTATCAGGTGGGGGCCTTGATGGCTTTTGCGATACAGGAAGGAGCCGGGCTTCAGCATGTAAAGCCGCATGGAGCCCTTTATAACATGGCAGCAGCCTCCAGGCCCCTGGCAGACGCGATTGCCTTCGCCATCAAACAAATCGATCCGACCCTCATTCTGTTTGGATTGGCAGGCAGCGAGCTGATCGCGGCAGGGGAAGCAGCAGGGCTTCGAACAGCCAGTGAAGTGTTTGCGGATCGCACGTACCAGGACGACGGCTCCCTCACGCCGAGGAATCGGCCGGATGCCGTCATCACCGATCCCGAAGCTTCCGTCGCGCAGGTGGTGAGGATGGTTAAGGATAACGTGGTGGTATCCTTGACCGGCAAGCGGATCCCGATAACAGCGGACACCGTTTGCATACATGGAGACGGTGCGCACGCATTGCTATTCGCCACCACCTTGCGATCCCGGCTTGAAGCCGAGGGCGTCAACGTACAAGCGATCCAATCGTAATGATCAGTAAAATATTTACGAATGACCCAGGCAGCTTACATAACGAGTACAGGAGATATGCCATATGCTAAAAATATTAATTTCAGGCTTTGAGCCCTTTGGCGGGAGTTCCGTCAATCCTACGGAGAGACTGGTTGAGGAGATCCGGCAAGAGGACTTTCCTGGCGCCGAGATCCGGACGCTGCTTCTTCCCGTGCATTACGACGAATGCGCGGACATTCTGCTGCAGGAGATGAAGGCATGCGAACCCGATGCGGTCATCGCTTGCGGTGTGGCGGGGGGACGGACCGCCATTACGCCGGAACGGATCGCAATTAACATCAAGGACATACCGCCGGAATCGACGATGACGGATAACCGGGGTGCACGGCCCCAAGACGAGCCTATAGACGTTGACGGACCGGACGGATTATTCTCAACCCTTCCGATCCGTTTGATGGTCGACCGGCTGAAGGAAGCAGGGATACCGGCAGCGGTATCCAATACAGCCGGAACGTATATTTGCAACAATACGATGTATGCGATTCTGAATGAAATCCGGCGCGAGCAACGGTCTGCTATTGCCGGCTTCGTGCATTTTCCGGCTTCGACGGAGATGGCCGTGGAGAAGCCGACCCTGCCGACCTTATCGCATGAAACGATGCTGAATGGCCTACGGATCATCGTTCAAGCAACGATCGATGAATTGAATGGACGTGTTTAAGGGCTGTTTAAAAGCTCGTTCGCCAAGTATTACATCGAACCAGGCCATATTCAGATAAACCAGAAATCCCGCACCCCGTCTTCCATGGAAACATGGCATGAAGGGATGCGGGATTTTTTAAGACAACGAAACGCATAGATTCGAAGCAAGGACCCTACGGATATCGTCGTTAGTCGACTTCATCTTCGATCACCGGCACGCAAGGAGAGAGGAACGCATCGCGCTGCTCCTGTAATTGTCCGCGTGCCAGCACTTGAACACGGAACTCGTTATCATAGCCTTCCAAGTTCTCATCGTCCCGGGTGTACAGCAAACCGTATGAACCGGGAGCAATCTCGCCGATCAATTGGTACAACGCTACAATCTCGGCAGCTTCGGCTCCCTTGCGGTTGGTAAACCCGCCGACATGAAGATAATACGAGCCGTTGGCCGCATTTAAGGATAACAAGCCGCTGCCCCATGCGAATTCGGTAATTTTAAGCTGTATTTTCTGAATGATCATATCGAGCTGCCCGGCATCCGCTTCCGCAGGACTCTCTTGAATGGTAGCCCAGCCGTGAAATTCATACATGAATGCTCACTCCTTGTCGTTATAATGGATCGGTATCAATGTGGACTTCTATTCCATATCTTTGGCTGTATTCATGCAGTTTGTCAATAACCGATTGGGCAGGCTCCCCTTCAAAATGATAATAGACCTTTCTGCCGGTTTGCTCGGCAGCTTCGAAGGTCGCTTTCATTTGATCGCGTACCTTTTTGTTCACCTGCTGGAGGGCAGGCTTGGTCTGAGCGACGTATTCATCGCTAATTGCGTCGAATTCCCGGCCGATGGGATCGGAATCAAACTTCATCCTCGATTCTCCGCCGAGCCGCTCCGCCAGCGCATCGGCCGCTGCGTCCGGCTTGTTGACCTTCTGCAGCTCTCCGGAATATCTCGGTACCTCTTGAGGGGTGTCGTTTGATTCGTCCGGCTTATCTTCATCCGGCTTATTTTCATCGGGCTTATCGTTATCCGGTTTATCTTGATTCGGTTTGTCTTCGTCCGGCTTAGCATTCTCATGTTCATCATCAGGCTTCCGCGGGTTATCTCCTGGTTGTTCATGGGGTCCATCCGGCTCATCGCGCGTCTTCGAGCCGAACTTTTCGGTGAGCGAGTCCAACCACTTTCTTGCCCGCGGGCCCAGTTTATTGGACAACCACGAGAGACCTTTGCCGACCGGGATCCGGCTGAGGATCACGGCTAACACGGCAGCGGCCGCATTTTGAGGAGAAAGCAGCTTCTTCGGATCGCGGATGTATCCAGCGATTTCGTGTCCCCCTGCCGCAATGCCGGCACCTGTCATGGCAATGCCGAGTGCAGGCCAGAAGCTGACAAACAGCAGGGACAGGGCAAAGGCGCCCAGTATGATTCCCGCTTGTTCCCAGCCGCTAAGGCGATCCCACCAATTTTGGAGGGAGTCGAACAGGCACGCAAAACAGGAAGAGTCCGCTGCCGTCATGAAATCGCCAACGCTGGATAGGATCCCGGCAGCTAGCATGAGGATTCCGATGGCTCCCAGAGCGGCTGAATACGTTCTTACATTGTCCTGAACCTGATCCCTTTGGCCCGCGGCTTCGAGATTGCCGTACAGCAGCGAGTATCCGAGTTCGCGCCGTTGGCGGTAGAAACCGAACAAGTAGCCCAGGCGTTTCCGGTCCGTAAACAAAGCCCGCGTCATCTGCCAAAACTCCGTTATCGGGTTGATGAGGGCTTCCCCTTTAAGCACAGGCAGTCGGTCACGTATTCGGTGCAGGTCCCAGTAGTCGATGAACAAGCCGATAACAAGCAGGGTCAGGAAGAATCCTTCGGTTCGGTAGCCCTCCCCGGTCCACTCATGAAGGGTAAGTATCCAATCCGGCAGCCGATTCTGGCCATTCCAGGCTGCGTGATTCAGGACAGCCCAGAGCAGCAGGATCGCCGGAAAAGCATAGGCCCAACGAGTGAGGCGTTTGGAGAAACGAAAAGCGAGGCCGATGCCGAGCGCGATCATGGCACTATGTACAGGATGCGTAACATTCATCATGGTAGGAATAAAGCTTTCCTCGAAGTAGCCGGGAAACCAATCGAAGAACTCCCAATGCAGCGTTTTGCCGCCAAGAAAAGAAACTCCGTAATTGCTTTGGACCAGCCGTCTAGACAGCTCCTCCATAAATTGAAAGCCAATGCCGGGAGCAGCGCCCAATAATACGTAATCGCCGAGGCTCAATGAAGTGGCTCTTCTTGAAAAAAACAAATATACTGCCAGCGGCAGCAGCTTGTAAATTTCCTCGATGATGGGGGTCATGACGGCAAATGACCATGTGTCGGTCGTCCGTCCTTCGAATATCATATGCAGACCCTGCATGGTCCCGTTGGTCAAGGGAATGACCAAGAGAACGCCCGAGAGAACAAATAAGCTGACCTGCTTCCAGGCGACCGTTTTGCTCCGGCTTAACAGCCAAAATTGCAGCAGCACGTAGAAGGACCATAAATATTGAACAAGCATGGTACGCGATTCTTCGATCAGAACCAGACTTACAACGAGCACCGCCAAGGAAATCCAGGAAAACAAGTGATATACCTTGGAAAGGATAGGATATTTTCCGATCCATTCCCTCAAGACCCCGTATATCCGCTCCATGGTGTCCCTGACTCTCGTCCGAATACCCGCTATTGACGATGTAATGGAATTCACCCCCCGCTGAATCAACCACGAACTTTCCCATGGCTCCCGATAGACAGTTTGCTATATATTTACACAAATGGTCCTCATAGTGAAACATTTCTTTGATCAGCATATGCGGTTCGAGACGGAGGTAGTGCTGCTCATAAAATAAAACTCCTCTGGCGGCCGGCGGAAGATCCGGTTAACCAGAGGAGAGGGTTCATTATTTATATTTTACGACGATAGCATTGCTGATCTGACGGCCTGGCGTCGTTAAGTAAGAGCCGTTATAATACAATCCGCTGGAGGCCCCGCCATCTAGATTCATCGCTTGGTAGGCACCTGCCTGCTTCATGATTTCCGCCAGTTGGGGAATGGTAGCGCCGCCTGTCGTCAACAAAATCAGCTTGTGGTCCTTCGTGATGCCGAGCGCGCTTCGCGCCCCGCCGCCCGTCAGTATCTTCGGATCCTTGAATCCTTCCTTCTTGACGTCCAGCGTCACCTTGCCATTGGTCAACAGACGCGGACCCGCTTGAAGTGCTCCTTCCATACGGCCTGTTTCATATACGGATTTGAAGTCGAGTCCCGGCATCATCGTCGCCAGATTGTTGCTGTCATAGGTGAAGATCGTCCGGTTATCTCCCGAGGCCTTGTGAAAAATATTGCCTTTGCTGACCAAATAACCGTACGGTGCTTTGTACGCTCCCGAAGTATAGGCGTCAAAGAACGTCCCGTTGATGGCAACCACGGCATTGCTGCGCTTCGCTATGCTCCGCAAGTCTTCGACTTTGCCTGCTTTATTGCCAGCCAAAACAACGTCCAACTCCACCTTCGGATGGAGCAGCGAAACGGTGACAACCTGGGCGCTGAAGGAACGCGCTCCTACTTTAAATGTTTTTCTGGCCGACGTCACGGCCTTGGATGAACCGGTCATCATGTTCCCCGAAAGAACGGGGAGGGTGTTTGACACGCTGCCGTCCGTAATGTTCAGGGTGGATCTGTTATTGCTCCAGGACAGCTTAAGGCCAAGATGCTGGCTGACAAATTGCAGCGGTACATATGTGGAGCCGTTCTCGGAGAACGGGGCCGCTTTTGCTTGCAGCTTTTTGCCGTTTACATAAGCATTTCGACTGCCCAGGTATAGCGTGAGGGCTGTATCGTCTCGTGTGATGTTGAGTTTCTTCTCTGCAGCTGTATAAGCTACCTTTACACCGTCATAGGTCTTGAGTACCCCGACCGAGATGAAGGACTGGCTGTTCTTGTCCACGTAGGCCAAATTTTTGGGGGCGGATGCGGCATAAAGCGGCGTGATGACCGTCAGCATGGCCAGTACAACGATTGCAATGATTCTTTTCATGTTTCCTCTCAAGCTCCTTTGTGTCTTTATCTGTAATGGGCGTAGTATTAGTGCCTATATTTTATCGGCTTGCAGGGACTATTTGTTTAGGACAAAAGTCCATGTTCATGGCATGGCGTTGTAAAAAAATTCCGATCACCCATTGACAAAGAAGCTCATCTCTTATATGGTTAATTACATAAGTAACTAACCAATTATGTAACGAGGTTATAAACGAAAGTTGGTGAGGTAAATGGCATTTCAGATTGATGACAGCAGACCGATATTCATGCAAATAGCCGACAAAATTGAAGACGACATCATCGAAGCACGACTGCCTGAGGAAACGCAGGTTCCATCAACGAATCAGTTTGCAGCCTTTTACCAGATCAATCCGGCTACAGCTGCCAAAGGGGTTAATCTGCTGGTCGATCAAGGAATTTTGTACAAGAAACGGGGGATTGGCATGTTTGTAGCTTCTGGAGCTCGTGAACTGCTGATGGAGAAACGCAAGACGGAGTTTTATGAACAGTATGTGGTCGCCATGGTTAAGGAAGCGGCCAAACTTGGGATTACCAAAGATCAATTGTCGGAAATGATTCGCAGAGGGGAGCAAGACTGATGAGCCAAACCGTGATCGAAGTAAAGAATTTGAGCAAGGCATACAAGGATGCGACGGCTGTCGATAATGTAAGCTTTACCATCGAGGCGAATAAGATCTATGGATTGCTGGGCAGGAACGGAGCGGGCAAAACGACCATTATGCAGATGATAACGGCGCAGCTGTTCCCGAGCCAAGGGGAGATTCGCGTTTTCGGAGAACATCCATACGAAAATCATAAGGTGATCCGGCAGGTATGCTTCATTAAGGAAGGCCAGAAATATCCGGATATCTTTACGGTCAAGGACGTTTTGGGAATTGCCGCTAACGTTTATCCGAATTGGGATGCGGCATATGCGAATAAACTGATCGAGGTATTTCGGCTGCCTATGAAACGACTCGTAAAGAGATTGTCCCGCGGCATGCTCTCATCAGTAGGCATCATCGTCGGACTCGCCAGCCGCGCGCCCGTAACGATCTTTGATGAACCTTATCTTGGACTGGACGCCGTGGCCAGAGAGCTGTTCTATGATCATCTGATCGAGGATTACACGAATCATCCGCGCACGATTATTCTGTCCACGCATTTGATCGATGAAGTCAGCAGATTGCTGGAGCATATTATCGTCATTGATTCCGGCCGAATCTTACTTGACGATGCTACGGATGACTTGCGCGGACGTGCGTTTAAGATCGTCGGTCCTTCCGGAACGGTTGAATCGTTTATCCAAGGGCATGAAGTGATACATCGGGAATCGTTCGCTTCCATGTTGTCCGTCACGGTGATGGGAAACGCGACAACGAAGCTGCAAAAAGAGGCGGAGGAATTGGGCTTGGAAACAACCCCGGTGTCCCTTCAACAATTGATCGTATATTTAACTAAGCACGAAAAGGTGGGGATCCAACCATGAACGGAATTCCTGGCGTAATCCATATTTATTCGAGACAGAAACTATCCTGGTTTTATTTGCCCTGGGCCATCACGGCATTCAGCTTTCTGGTCAACTACATTATTAGCGTATTGGTTAATGGTGAAGCGATCTATGCCGGGGGTTTGGCAACAATCTTTATCTATGTGTTTATCGCGGCTCTGGTATCGGTGCTGCAGCTGTTTCCCTTCTCCCTCGGATTCAGCATTCGAAGAACGGACTTCTATCTGGGTTCTGTTCTGATGGTGGTAGCGTACAGCGTCCTAACGTCGATTATATTATTGGCATTAGCCGAAATAGAAAGCTTAACGAGTTCTTGGGGAGACCGGTTATCGTTTTTCAAACTGCCGTATTTGAATGACGGCACGTTATTCGAACAATTCATCATTTATTTCATATTGCTTCTTACATTTGCCTTTATCGGGATAGGAATCGGCGTGTTCTATCTTCGTCATCGCGGCATTAAGACCTTTGTCATGATGGCGGCCTATTTCATTCTATTGTCGGGGGCCAGCGTTCTGGTCACCCACTACGGCTGGTGGAGGCAAGTGATTGACTGGGTTGTCAGACACACTGCCTTTGAATTGTCCCTGTGGCTCATTCCCATCTCGGTTATCCTCGCACTCGTCAGCTACCGCTCGATTCGTAAAAGCTCGGTGTAAAGGCAAAAGACGTCCGATTACTCGGACGTCTTTTTGTTGTCTTTGCGTTTGTTAAACGCCTTCGATCCGGCAAGGGTCGTGCCCGGCGGGTACGAAAGCTGCGGGTGTTTGGAAGTGCCTATAAGTTGCGATGTGTATATGCCGGAGTGACCAGAAAAGAGGTAGCTGATGACGCAGGCCATAAACATATACACCGCGCCTTCACCGCCGAACAGCTCGATTCCCATAATAAAGCAAGCAATCGGGGTGTTTGTCGCTCCGCAAAATACCGCGATGAAACCTAAAGCAGCCAAGAAAGGGGCATGCAATCCGATCCACTCCGACAATGCGCTGCCCAGCGTTGCCCCGATAGCAAACAACGGGGTGACTTCGCCTCCCTGGAACCCTGCTCCGAGCGTCAGCGAGGTAAAGATAATTTTGCCCAGAAAAGCAAAAGGCGAAACTTCGCCAGCGAAGGCCGCTTCAATCAGCGGGATGCCCAGCCCCAGATAATCGCGGGTTCCGAGCAGGTAAACCAGCCCAATGATGATGACGCCTCCTGCAGCGCTTTTGACCATCGGATTGTGAAAAACAAAACCGTACCACCGCTTGAGTGAATGGGTTAGCTCACTGAACAGCCGGCTTGTCAGACCGAATAGCATAGAGGCGAAGACGACTTTCATGATTACCATAAAACCCAATGCCGGAATATCTCCGATCGGATAATGCAAATGGCTGACGCCCCATAAAGAGGTAGCGGTCAGATTTCCGACCATACTGGCAGCGAATGCAGGCAGGAGAGCCTGATGCGAGACCAGCCCGATGGCAAGGACTTCAAGCCCGAACAGCGTGCCGGCCAGCGGCGTGCCGAAGATCGATCCGAAACCGCCGCTGATTCCGCAGATCAGCAGTATTTTTCGATCCGACGGCGTTACGCGGATAAGTTTGCCGAGCCACTCCGATAAGCTGCCTCCCATCTGAACGGCAGTGCCTTCACGACCTGCCGATCCGCCGAATAGATGGGTAATTAAAGTACCGATCAGGACCAACGGCGCCATTCGCAATGGAATGCTTTCGGTTCCGCCATGAATTTGTTCCAGGATGAGATTATTTCCCTTGGCACTGCTCTTGCCGAACTTGTAATAAAGGAAGCTGACTGCGGCGCCTCCCAAGGGAAGAAGGTATAACAGCCATGGATTTCCCAAGCGAAGGGAGGTCACGTAGTCCAGACTGTAGAGAAAGAAGGCGGAGGCACTGCCCGTCATCAATCCCACGAGGCTTCCCAGAACGACCCATTTGATGAAGTAACCGGATAACATGGCCAATGACCATTTCCCGGCGCTCTCAATCCATTTTTTCATCATGCAAGCTCACCCGTTTCTATAGATTCGCCGCTAACCCCCCATACACAAACAGACTCCTACCAGGAAAGCGACCTCTGGTAGGAGTCATTAGCTATGGAAGCGGTTATGGCGAACTCCATCGCCTCATTCAATTAGCATTTATTGTAATGGACCGGCGGCTTATATGTCAACAGACAACAAATCAGGGTTTAAACGAACACTTAATTCGGATTGCTGCGATTGACCTGGAAAAAAGTGCTTGACTTGGACATGGACTTTTTTCCAAGGAGAAATTCAAATTGTCCATGGACGAAGAAAGGTGTCTATTTTATAGTTACCAATGATAATGATAATCAATATCATAAAATTGAGGGGAACATGATGTCATCAAACACGTCCAATCCAAGTATTACGGATGCCAAGACCCACGCCAATATCAAAGGGCGCCCATGGGCTGCGACCCTGATTCTTACCGGGGGCGTGGCAGCATTGGTGCTTGGCATAGCTTTATCCATATCGCTCGGCGCGGCCGACATCGATCTGCGAAATGTATGGGAAGCGGTGTTCTTCTTTAATCCCGATGTGACGGAGCATCAGATTATTCAGGAGCTTCGGCTGCCGAGGGTCCTCGGCGGAGCGATGGTGGGTGCCTGCTTTGCCGTATCGGGTGCGATCATGCAGGGCATGACCCGAAATCCGCTCGCTGATTCGGGTCTGCTCGGATTAAATGCGGGAGCCGGATTTGTCATTGCGATCTGCTTTGCATTTTTTCCGGGATTGCCGTATATGTACCTGATTCTGTTCTCGTTCCTGGGGGCTGGCCTGGGTGCCGTGCTCGTGTACGGAGTCAGTTCCATGGCAAAAGGCGGTCTCACACCGGTTCGTCTCGTTCTGGCGGGTGCGGCGCTGAGCGCTCTGCTAAGCGCGCTGAGCGAAGGCATCGCATTGTATTTTCAGGTCGGACAGGACATGGCGTTCTGGTATGCCGGCGGTACGGCGGGGATTAAGTGGGTTCATCTGAAAATTATGCTGCCTTGGATAGCAGCTGCTATATTGGGCGCAATAGCATTGTCGCGTTCCATTACCATGCTCAGCCTCGGCGACGATATCGCCAAGGGACTCGGTCAGCGAACGGGACTTGTCAAGCTGGGCGGTACGGTAATCGTGCTGGTGCTGGCGGGGGCTGCCGTCTCGGTTGTCGGTGCGGTAGGCTTCGTCGGTCTGATGATTCCGCACCTTACCCGGAAGCTTGTCGGCGTGGACTACCGGCTCATCATTCCCTGCTCGGCCGTACTGGGAAGCTTGCTGGTCGTCATAGCCGACCTGGCGGCAAGAATGGTGAATCCCCCATACGAGACGCCTGTGGGCTCGATCATCGCACTGATCGGTGTGCCCTTCTTCCTTTACTTGGCACGCAAAGAAAGGAGGGAGCTGTAGATGGATGCCGTTACCAATACCATGCACGAGCGTAAAGGCAGGAAGCGCAAGATTATGACGCTATCTGTCCTGGGTGCATTAATCATACTGGTGTTTCTCATCAGCATGAACACGGGGGTCATTCGCTTGTCGCCACTTGAGGTTATAAAAACCTTGTTTGGCGGCGGGACGGACAAACAGGAGCTTGTGCTGTTCGAATTCCGCTTGCCGCGGATCGTCATTTCGCTTCTGATTGGTGCCGGGTTGGCGATATCCGGCTGCGTTATGCAGGGCATTTCCCGTAATGAGCTGGCGGACCCCGGCATTTTGGGGATCAATGCGGGAGCCGGATTAATGGTTATGCTGTTCATTTCATTTTTTCCGAGCACGGCCGCGGCTCCGGTCTTTCTGCTGCCGGTACTCGCCCTGATTGGTGCGGGCGGCACCGCGGCATTGATATGCGTGCTGGCTTACAAGAAGAATCAAGGCTTTAAGCCGACGAGCCTTCTGTTGACGGGAATCGCCGTAGCGGCCGGCATTAGTGCGGCTATGATCGTGCTGACGCTGCGTTTAAGCCCGGAAAAATATCAGTTTGTTGCCACCTGGCTAGCAGGCAGCATCTGGGGCTCGAGCTGGAAGTTCGTCCTGGCATTGCTCCCATGGATGCTTGTGCTGCTGCCCTTCGTGATGTACAAAGCGCAGGTGATGAACGTTCTCAATCTTGGAGAGCCGACGGCGACCGGACTGGGAGCCTCCGTTACAAGGGAGCAATTGAAGCTGCTGGCAGCGGCGGTCGGTCTGGCTGCCTCCTGCGTCGCGGTGAGCGGCGGCATCGGATTCGTCGGGCTTATAGCGCCGCATCTGGCCAGGCGCTTGGTCGGTGCGAAGCATCAAATGCTGCTTCCGGTAACGGCGCTGGTCGGAGCCTTGCTGGTCATCACTGCCGACACTTTGGGCCGCTGGATCATTCAACCGTCCGAGATTCCGACCGGGATCGTGGTTGCCGTGATTGGCGCTCCGTACTTCCTGTACCTGCTATCCAGGACAAAAGCTTAGCTGCCCAAGATCGCTGGGATCTAGCGCAATCTTGCGACGGGTAAGGGCTTGCACATTTTTTAACGCCATTACGGATTTAAGGAGGTCCTTATGCTGCGCCGATTTTTTTCCTATTACAAGCCTTATAAAGGGCTATTCATATTGGATTTTTGCTGCGCTATCTTTGCCGCTTTGTTGGAATTGATATTCCCGGTAGCCGTCAACCGCGTGATCGACGACTTGCTGCCAAGCGGGAACTGGAAGTGGATTTTATACGCTTGCCTTGGGCTTCTCGGCATTTATGTCGTCAGTTCTTTCCTGCATTACGTAGTTACGTATTGGGGTCATAAACTCGGTATCAACATTGAAACGGATATGCGCAAAAAGCTGTTCGATCGGGTTCAGAAGCAATCCTTCCGTTTTTTTGACAACAACAAGACGGGACATCTTGTTTCGAGAATGACCAACGACCTGATGGATATCGGTGAGATTGCCCACCATGGCCCGGAAGACCTGTTCATCGCCGTCATGACGCTTGCCGGAGCGCTGGGCATCATGCTCGGGATCAACTGGCAGCTTGCCGTGATGACGTTTGTGATCGTTCCTTTGATGATCTATTTATCGCTGTATTTCAGCGGGAAAATGTCGGCAGCGTTCAAGCGCATGTTCTCCGATATTGCCGATTACAATGCACGCGTGGAGAACAACGTCAGCGGGATCCGCGTGGTTCAAGCCTTCTCGAACGAGGAGCATGAAATCACGCGTTTCGCCGAGAACAACAACCGCTTTCGCGTGACGAAGCTGATTGCTTACCGCATCATGGCTTGGAACTCGTCGATCAGCTTTATCCTGATGAAATTCATCTCCCTGTTCGTGCTGGTATGCGGCACCTGGTTCGTGATTGAGGGCCGGATGACCAACGGGGAATTTATCGCTTTTGTCATGCTGTCTAACGTGTTCCTCGGTCCGATTAAACAAATCAATGCGGTCATTGAGATGTATCCGAAGGGAATCGCCGGCTTTAAGCGGTATTTGGAGCTTCTGGAAAGCGAACCCGACGTCGCGGATATGCCGGGTGCCAAGCCGTTCGGCCATGTACGTGGTGACATTGCCTTTCACGGCGTAACCTTTGGTTACGAGAACAAAGACCACGTCCTGGAGGATGTCCATTTGTCCATTCGCGCAGGCGAAACCGTCGCGCTTGTAGGGCCGTCCGGAGCGGGCAAGACCACGTTGTGCTCATTGCTGCCTCGTTTCTATGACACGGAAGCCGGAAAGATAACGATAGACGGGATCGATATTCGCGACATGACGCTGCAATCCCTTCGTTCCCATATTGGCATCGTCCAGCAGGACGTGTTCCTGTTTGATGGCAGCATCCGCGAAAATATCGCTTATGGCAGGTTAGATGCTGACGACAGCGACATCATGAAAGCGGTGGGCCGTGCCCAGCTTGAAGAGCTGGTTGCTTCGCTTCCGGATGGGCTGGACACCTTGATTGGCGAGCGGGGCGTGAAGCTGTCCGGCGGACAGAAGCAGCGACTGTCGATAGCCCGGATGTTCCTCAAGAACCCGCCGATCCTCATTCTCGACGAGGCGACGTCCGCGCTTGATGCGGAAACCGAAGCGGCGATTCAACAGGCGCTTGCCGAGCTCTCGGAAGGACGAACGACGCTGGTGATTGCCCACCGGCTCGCAACCATCAAGAATGCGGATCGCATCGTGGTCGTTGCGGACAAAGGCATCGCCGAACAAGGAGCCCATGAGGATCTGCTCGCGACGCACGGCATATACAGCCGTTTGCATCGAGCTCAATTCGGGGCTTGATTCAACTAACACCATACTTAGGAGGATGTAAAATATGTTCAAGTCAAAATTACGCGTCATGCTCACCATCCTTGTCTTATGCTCGATCTTCATCTCGGCATGCGGCGCAAATGGAAATACGGCGAATCAAGCCGGTTCCGCAGGCGAAACAGCAACAGGGACGGATACTGCGAAGACTGAAGCCTCAGCCCCAACAATCAAAAAGGTGCCGACAATTAACGGAGACATCGAAATTCCGACGGATCCTCAGCGTATTGTAGTGGATGCCTACTTGCCAACGCTGCTGCTGCTCGGTGAAAAGCCGGTAGGCGCCACCGCGACGGATTTGGAGAACGTCCATATCCAGGACCTGATCGATGGCATAGAGAACACCGGGGATAGCTCTGCGGAGAAGATAGTGGAACTTAACCCCGATCTGATTATCAGCGCGAACTCGGACCCGGAGCTATACGAGAAATTGTCCAAAATCGCACCGACCGTCATTCTTCCTTATGAAACCTATCGAGGCGTGCACGAAGAAGTAGAGGGACTCGGCGCAATCCTTGGCAAGGAAGAAGAAGCAAAAGAATGGCTTGCCGGTTTTGATGAAAAAATCGAAGCGCTGCGCACAAAAGTGAACGGTGTGTTGGAAGAAGGTGAGACGTTCTCGATCTTCGGCGCATTCGGCAAAACCTTCTACCTGTACGGTGACGGCATTTATCGCGGGGGCTTGGCCATCTATAAGGAACTCCAGCTAACGCCTCCGGCAACGATCCAAAAGGAATTGATTGATGCCAACGTGACTTACAAGGAGGTTTCCTTGGAAGTGCTCAAAGATTATGCTGGCGATTATATTTTCTTTGATGAGTCCAACGGGGCCGAGATGGATAAGAAGGATAAGGTGTGGACTTCGATTGAAGCGGTGAAGCAGGATCGCGTGTTTTATCTGGATGCCAAGCGATTCTGGCCGTTTGATCCCATTGCGGTCCTGGCTCAGGCCGAGGAAGTGACGGACATGATCGTCAGCCAAAAAGAGAAGGAGAATGCGAAATAATCAATTTTCGAACATGCGATAGAGATGGAATATATGAAAAGGGCAAGGTCCGTGATCACGGACCTTGCCCTTGCTGTTGTATCAGGAGTGCTTATACTTATAAATCAGGTCAAGCGTGCATCTGAGGTTGTGGGCTCGTCTGAGACTTTTAACTTATCGTTCAGGATGCTGTCTTCAAGCACGCTGAATTTGTCCCCGTATACTTTCGTAATATGTTTTTCGCCCCATGCACAGAGCATATCTAGAATTCCGCTCAAACTTCTGCCGTACTCGCTGAGCTCATATTCCACTTTAGGCGGCACTTGATTATGAATAATGCGATTGATCACGCCATCTTCCTCCAGCTCTCGCAGCTGCTGCGTCAGCATTTTTTGGGTGATGTGCGGCATGAGGCGCTTCAACTCGTTGGTCCGTTTACGGCCATGGGTCAGATGGCAGAGGATCACGCATTTCCACTTGCCCCCGATTACTTCCAATGTTGCTTCGACGGCTATATTGTATTTCTTCGTTTGCATATGGAGCCTCCTATTCTTGATAGGCACTAAAAAGTGCCTAGGGTACTGTCAGGTACCTACATTACAAAAAAGTACGTTCTTCACACAAGTGATGATATGAATCATAATAGCATTTGCCAGCTGGATTACACCATACGTCATATTTTTACAATATACAAGCAAGAGAATAGGATAGGGGGAAAATAGGAACATCATGACTATAGATAAAAAAAGAAGTTTGCTTGCGCTAATAGCGCTTGCCGTCAGTGCCTTCGCCATTGGAACAACGGAAT
Organism: Paenibacillus sp. Y412MC10; assembly: GCF_000024685.1. Classification (NCBI taxonomy): domain Bacteria; kingdom Bacillati; phylum Bacillota; class Bacilli; order Caryophanales; family Paenibacillaceae; genus Paenibacillus; species Paenibacillus sp. Y412MC10. The sequence continues at coordinate 4,372,952 of NC_013406.1, read as the reverse complement.
TCATCAGCGTAGGGCTTCTGCCGTTGATTGCGGAGGATATGAATATCTCCGTGACGACAGCCGGATTAACTGTGTCGATGTATGCGCTGGGCGTTACCTTCGGTGCGCCGATTCTCACGTCGCTCACATCCAGAATGTCCAGGAAAACCTTGCTGCTCTGGATTATGATCATTTTTATTATCGGTAACAGCTTGGCAGCGAGCGCAGCTTCCATTGGCGTCCTGCTTGCAGCACGGGTCCTGTCGGCCTTTTCACATGGCGTATTCATGTCGATCGGCTCGATTATTGCCGCAAGCGTGGTGCCTGAGAACCGCAGGGCATCGGCGATCTCCATTATGTTCACGGGCCTTACTGTAGCCACGGTCACCGGCGTTCCGCTCGGAACGTTTATCGGTCAGCAGTTGGGCTGGAGGTTTGCTTTTGTCGCGATTGTTGCCGTCGGCATCGTTGCGCTGATTGCGAACAGCATCCTGGTCCCTTCGGACCTGCCTAAGGGAGAACGGACTTCATTCCGCGACCAGGCTAAATTGATGACGAACGGCAGACTGCTGCTCATGCTCCTGATTACGGCACTCGGTTATGGCGGGACCTTTGTTGTCTTCACTTATTTATCCCCATTGCTTCAGGATATAACAGGCTTTAACGAAAATACGGTGGCCGTCATCCTGCTTGTCTATGGGATAGCCATTGCAGTCGGTAACGTGATCGGCGGAAAGGCGGCCAATCGCAACCCGCTGAAAGCCTTGCTCTATATGTTTATAGCCCAAGCCCTGGTACTGTTCGCGCTTACGTTTACCGCACCGTTTCAAGCGGCGGGACTCATCACGATTATTCTTATGGGATTCCTGGCGTTCATGAACGTGCCGGGTTTGCAGGTTTACGTTGTGATGCTGGCCGAGCGCTTTGCGCCCGGAGCCGTGAATATGGCGTCCGCGCTGAACATTGCCGCATTTAATGCCGGTATCGCCATCGGCGCATTTCTAGGCGGCTTGATCACGAATTCCATGGGCCTGATTCATACGGCATGGATCGGAGCCCTGATGGTGGCCGGTGCGGTCGTGCTCACGGGCTGGAGCTTGAAGCTGGAACGAAAGGATTCGGATAATAAATCGGATAAACCGGATATGCCAGCGGCATGAAGCAACATTTAGGATGAAGGGAGGTGATGACGGAGCGGATCATGGGAGATACTGCACAATAGGTTCATCAATTTATCACTATCCAAAAAAACTTCGGAGGTTTATCAACATGACAGCAAAACACTTACAAGATACAACCACTTTATATAATGGCGTCAACATGCCTTGGTTTGGTCTAGGCGTATTTAAAGTTGAAGAAGGACCGGAGCTGGTGAATGCCGTTCGTACGGCCATTCAGCACGGCTATCGGAGCGTGGACACCGCCGCCATATACGGCAATGAAGAAGGTGTCGGACAGGGCATTCGCGAAGGCTTGGCAGCTACCGGATTAAAAAGAGAAGATCTGTTCGTCACATCCAAGGTGTGGAATGCCGACCTGGGTTATGAATCGACTTTGAAGGCTTATGAGGAAAGCTTGCGAAAGCTGGGATTGGAGTATTTGGACTTATACCTTATACACTGGCCGGTTGAAGGGAAATATATAGAGGCGTGGAAGGCGCTCGAAACGTTGTACAAGCAAGGGCGCGTAAAAGCCATCGGCGTGAGCAATTTCCAAATCCATCATCTGGAGAAGTTAATGAAGGAAACCGACATCAAACCGATGGTGAACCAGGTGGAATATCATCCCCGATTAACGCAAAAAGAATTGCAGGCGTACTGCCAGGCGAACGATATTCAGCTAGAAGCTTGGTCTCCCTTAATGCAGGGTCAGCTGCTGGATCAGGAGGACCTTCAGATCATCGCGAAGAAGCATCATAAATCCATCGCGCAGATCATTCTTCGTTGGGATCTACAGAACGGTGTGGTGACGATTCCGAAATCGACCAAAGAGCATCGGATCACCGAGAACTCCGATCTATTTGATTTTGAATTGTCCATGGAGGATATGCAGCGCATCGACAGCTTGAATCAGGATCACCGTGTGGGACCGGACCCGGACAATTTTGATTTCTAAAAAATCGGCGTTTACCGCAAGCATTTAAGTGTAATGAATAGTGCGACTCTCCTGAGCTTCTCCACCCTGGTGGGGATCGGGAGGGTCCATTCCTACATAACGAAAAGGAGCGAGGATCATGAACTTGGATTTACAGGGTAAAGTCGCATTGGTCACAGGCTCGACATCGGGCATCGGCAAAGCGATCGCCATGTCGCTGGCAGCCGAAGGAGCGTCCGTCATTATCAATGGAAGACACGAGGATAAGGTGAAGCAGACGATCCATGACATTCGCGCCGTCCATCCGGATGCCGAGCTGCGTTATGCCGTGGCGGATCTCGGAACCGAGGAGGGCTGCCATCAGGTCAGGGAAGCCGCCCCGGTCGTTGATATTCTAATCAACAATTTAGGCATCTTCGAGCCTGCCGAATTTTTCGATATATCGGATGCGGAATGGTTCAGGTTCTTCGAGACGAATATTATGAGCGGCGTCCGTTTAACCCGACACTATTTGCAGAACATGATCAGCCGCAATGAAGGCCGAATTATTTTTATCGCGAGCGAAGCAGCCGTCATGCCGTCCCAGGAGATGGCGCATTACAGCGCTACGAAGACGATGCAGCTGTCCCTTTCCCGGAGCTTGGCCGAGTTGACGACAGGAACCCGCGTCACGGTGAATACCGTTATGCCCGGCTCCACCCTTACGGAAGGCGTCGAAACGATGCTGGATACGCTGTATCCCGATGAGAATCTTACCATCGAAGAAGCCGAACAGCGGTTTATGAAGGAAAATCGGCCGACTTCCATTATTCAGCGGCTGATTCGTCCGGAGGAAATTGCCGATTTCGTCGCCTACCTGAGCAGTCCCAAATCCTCCGCGATCAACGGTTCGGCACTCCGGATTGACGGCGGCTTGGTACGAAGCGTATTCTGAGCAAGCCAAAGCCTAACGCATTCGATGGCATGCTATCGGGATGAACGGTACTTTAGCCTGAAAGAGTTGGGTTTAAACCCGGTATAACGAACAAAGCAGCGAATGAAATACGGAAACGAGCCGAACCCGGATTCCTCGGCTATGCGTCCGATCGGCTCGTTGGTGTGGATCAGCAAGCGTTTTGCTTGCTCGATCCGATGCCGCGTCAGAAACTCCAGGGGCGTGCAGCCGAACGTTTTTTTCATGCAAATGGAAATATAATTCTGGTGAAAGTGCATGGCATCGGACAATTGCTGGTAGCTGACCGGCTCTTTGTAATGTGCTCTTAAATAGTTGGCCGTTCGTTCGGCAATGGCATAATGAGGATGCTGCTGCTGGATTCCTTCTTCTTCGGCTTGGAACAACAGCAGCAGCTCATGCATCAGCTGCTGCTGTTTCCAGCGTGCCGCGGAAGATGGCGATTGCTGGAGCAGCTGCAGTTGTTCAATCAGACGTCCGGCCTGCGCTTTCGAAGACAGTTCTCCGTACTTGGGAATATAGAAAGAGAAATTATCAAATTGCACATAAGGGTGATCCGATTGCGATAAGGCAAACGGGATCCGTTCCTCCGCTTCAATCCACGGTGCGACCGTCTGAAAATGCAGCCAATAAAAATGGGTTTCCTTCTGACAGGGCAGGTACGTACGGTGTGCGGCATCGGGTCTTAGAATCAGGTGATACCCTGCCTTTACGCTGTAAGATACTCCGTTCTCTTCCAGGAATAACTCCCCTCTGGTCACGAGAAGCAGATCAAAGACACCGATGTTATACCGATCCGGATGTCGATCTCCCTCCTGGTAGGTATCTTCTCCGCAAATCATATAATGCGGCAATGGCGGAGCCGTAAACTGGAAAATCATCTCCGGCCGGTCCTCCTTCTCCAACAGGCTTTTCTCCATGATAATCGTTTTGTTGCTCCGGATTCAATCCATCATGATGTTGTAATCGGATAAAAAGATGTTGTTTCTGTGTATAGGGAAACGCCGGTTGAGATGATATATTTCTACCTGAGTAAGCACCTATAAGACAGAACAAGGAGCGTGGAAGTTGATGCTGCATCAGACGGCTTTTAATAGTTTGCCGCTTAGAGCGATTAAGCCGGCCGGCTGGCTTAAGGATCAGCTGGAGATTCAAGCAAGCGGGTTTACGGGACATCTGGAGGAACAGTGGAAGGACGTCGGAGCAGACAACGGATGGCTTGGCGGCCAGGGAGAGAGCTGGGAGCGGGGACCGTATTATGTTGACGGTTTGCTTCCTTTAGCTTATTTGCTGGAGGACGAGTCTTTGATCGCTAAAGCGAATCGATGGGTCGAGTGGTCGCTTGCCAGCCAGCAGGAGAACGGCATGTTCGGTCCGGCGCGCATCACCTCCGTGAATCAGGATATCGATAAGGATCAGGATTGGTGGCATTATATGATCATGCTGAAAGTGATGATGCAGCATGAGGAAGCAACGGGCGACGAACGCATCATTCCGTTTCTGACCAAGTTCTTTACTTACGTCCATTCGGTCATTGAGGAACAGCCGCTGCGGGGCTGGGCCAAAACCAGGGGGGCCGAGATGCTGCTGTGCATCGCGTGGCTGCATAAACGAACGGCGCAGCCTTTCCTGCTGCAGCTTGCGGATACGATCGCGGAACAAACCACGGACTGGAGCGGTATTTTTCATGATTTTCCGTTCTGGCGCAAGGTTGAAGAGTGGGATTGGACAACCCATGTCGTGAACGTGGCGATGGGCATCAAAACGCCGGGCGTGCTGTATGAATTACACGGAAATCCGGTGGAGCGGGAAAGCGTGCACCGGGGCATCGATTCCTTGATGACGTACCACGGGCAAGCGCACGGCATGTTCTCGGGAGACGAGTGGTTGTCCGGCACCCATCCGAGCCAAGGGGTTGAATTGTGTGCCGTCGTCGAGTATATGTTTTCGATGGAGCAGCTGACGCGCATTTTCGGGGAGGGACGCTTCGGGGATATTTTGGAGAAGGTCGCGTTTAATGCGCTGCCTGCCGCCATCTCTGCGGATTGGACCTCGCATCAGTATGATCAGCAGGTCAACCAAATGATATGCAACGTCGCTCCGCGGGCTTGGAGCAACAGTCCCGATGCCAACGTATTCGGTCTGGAGCCGAATTTCGGGTGCTGCACGGCCAATATGCATCAGGGCTGGCCCAAGCTGGCCTCGCACCTGTGGATGAAGGACCAGGAGGACGGGGTAGTTGCCGTTTCCTATGCTCCCTGCACGGTTAGAACAACGGTTGGCCGCCAGGGCGTGTCCGCTGAGATTGCGGTCACCGGCGAATATCCATTCAAGGATCGCATTCAAATCCATCTGTCGCTTGAACGCGCGGAATCATTCCGGATATCGCTGCGCATCCCGGCCTGGTGCGACCATCCCGTCATTACCTTGAACGGGCGCGAAATGCCAATTCAGGCAGAGTCCGGTTATGCCGAGATCATGCAGACCTGGCAGAGCGGCGATCTGCTGGAACTGTATCTGCCTATGGAAGTGAAGACCGAGTCACGCAGCATGTATGCAACCAGCATTACAAGAGGACCGCTGGTGTACGTGCTGCCTGTGAAGGAGAACTGGCAGATGATCCGGCAGCGTGAGATGTTCCACGATTGGGAGCTCTATCCTGCTTCCCCATGGAAATACGGACTGATGGCCGATACGTCGTTCGAGGTGCTGGAGCGGGAGGTGGTCCGTCAACCGTTCCTGGCTGCCGATGCGCCTGTACGGGTGAAGGTGAAGGGCCAGCTGATCCGGGATTGGAAAATGGAAGGCAACAACGCCGGAAACCCACCGCTGCATCCGAACACGGACGGCCAGCCCGTTACGGAATTGGAGTTGGTTCCGTACGGAAGCGCGAAGCTTCGGATCGGAGAATTCCCTCTGATCGGGGATCGGACCAGAATCGCTAAGAATTAAGCAGGTATGTTAACACATTCGAAAACCGCGGATATCGCGGTTTTTTTGTTGTACGAATCTATGTCCAAATCACCAAAAGGAATGAGCAGAAATATTGCGATTACCTCTGAAAGATGTCGCAACCCTTGTTCCGTAGTGCATGAAGAATGCGAACAAGCGGTAAGCACCGCAGGTATTCATGAATGCGGGATATGTATCCATTGCGGGCCGGGCCTAAAAATAGCCTTTACACTCAGCGCGGAGAATCGAATCAAGATAGACGACAATTGTGGGCTGCACTATACGGGCTATTTTTAGATCGCTGTTTTCATTTTGTCACATAATCGGCCTCCTTCCTGTCTTGTTTAATGACAACGCATGAAGGAGGTTTCTTCGATTGAATGCAAAGCATGATGTGGCCATTGTGGGTGGAGGTATTGCCGGACTGACCGCGGCTCTTTATTTAGCGAGAGACCTGACAAACTCAAATATCTAGAGGAGGTAGTGAGATGAGAATCATCGAATTGGAACTGAGAACCGCCCGGTTAGCTGAACTGAAGGAGTTCTACACTGAAAGACTTGGATTTGCTCTAGCAGATATCACGGAACATTCCATCACGATCGTTGCCGGTGAAACGAGGTTGACTTTCGTTCGAGAGGAGGAGGAAGGGGTACGGCCGTCCTACCATTTGGCAATGAACATCCCCGAGAACCAAATTCGCGAAGCGAAAAGCTGGCTCCTGGCCAAAGGCTGTCAGGTGCTTTCCGCTGCACCGCTTCCGTTTGCTGGAATCCAGGCAAACGAAGATATCGCCTATTTCGAAGGAACGGATGCGCATGCCTTCTATTTCGAGGATCCTTCGGGGAATCTGGTGGAGTTCATCGCGCGGCATCGAATGGATAATGCATTATCAGAGCCTTTCGATCATGAATCCATTCTGAATGTCAGCGAGATCGGCTTTCCGCTTCGCGGAAGCGTATCCGAGGCCGTTCAGCGCCTAGATTCTCGATTTGACGTCACGCGTTATATCGGGGACGGAAAGACGTTTCAGATGCTCGGTGACGAGTACGGAATGTTCATCCTGGGGGATATGGCCATCGGATGGTATCCTTCGATGAAGATTCCGGAAGTTCATCCTATCGGAATGACGATTCTCGATTCCAAAGAAGGGGAGTTTCAATTGGATCCGTACCCTTACACCATTCGTGCGGTTTCCGAAAGGTTAGTCTAAGGGAGGAATTAACGATGGAAGTACAAAAAATAACCGCAATCCGCTCTTCGCTGCCGGCAGCCGCTCAATATGCGCGGCTAGGTTTTAGTATATTGAACGTGCTTTTTGCGATCTGCATCGCGCTACAGGTGTTCTTGGCTGGATTCGCGCTGTTCGTGGATTCGTCTCAATGGGGGATGCATGGTAATTTCGCCATGTACTTCGCGCCTATCCCCGTATTGTTGTTTATATTGTCTTTTCCGGCCAGACTGCCCAAGGGCATGAAAGTTAAGAGTTTGGTGCTGATCGGCCTAATCCTTCTGATCTTCGCGACGGCTGTCTTTTCGGAAGAAATCGGTTTTGCGGCAGCGGCACATCCCGTCATCTCGCTGGGCTTATTCTTGAACGCGTTGTTGATTATGAGGGAGATGACGAAAGGGTAGATGAGAGAAAGAAGCCTATAAATTTGCCATAAACAATGATAAAGCAAAAGCTGGAAAACACGAAGTCACGTATATATACCTGTTTCCCAATCGTCTTTTGAATAGAGTGAAAAAAATTTATATATAATTGTATAAAAGTAAATCTATGGTATTCTGAGAGCAGAAGGATTAGGTTGTTCCCCGAACGGGACCATTGTTGAGTAAAAATTTGATATCAAAAATTTAGGAGGATGAAAAATGAAGGTCAAACGAATTGTTACAAATGTTGCGACGCAGGACATTTCCAAAGCTTCGTATTTTTACGGGGAAGTACTTGGACTTGATCAACTAATGGATATGGGATTTATTGCAACATACGGTTCGCATGAGAAAATGGGCACTCAGGTTAGTTTCCTATCAGAGGGAGGCTCTGGAGCACCTGTGCCAGATCTGTCAATTGAGGTTGATGATCTTGATGAGGCGTTAACTCGGATAAAAGAAGCAGGAATTCCAATTGAGTATGGACCAACCGAGGAGCCATGGGGGGTTCGGCGTTTTTTTGTTAGGGACCCATTCGGGAAACTTATCAATATCCTTATCCATCTATAAATAATAAATGGAGCAAATCGTTGCATGGGCAGCGATAGCCCGGCAATGGAACTCGTCCAACAAATGGGGCAGACGTATGGAGAACTTCATCGTTACGGGCCCATTTATGAAGTATATTCAAGCCGGCAACGGACAACGCTTAAGGTTAAGTAAATCTTATGTGGGAGGTCATAATTTCTTGAAATTTGAACTAGGACGTTGCTTACTGAATGAACGATTGGTGGAATCCGGGAAGTCAGCGGAATGGTTGGCAAAAGACTTGCTTATTAAACCGGAACGAGTATACGACTTTATGGAGAACAAAAGAGTGATGCCACTCAAAATTGCCATATCGATCGCCGATTCCATCGGTTGTGACGTTCGTGCTTTATATGAATTAATTCCGCAGCATAATGAAGCAAAGGGAGATTCGCGGAATAATGGATAGGCTGCACTAAGACTACAAATGTGATCCATTGATCTAAGTTAACGGGAATCGATTGCTCTATCAAAATTAGAAGGCAGCTGATCATTTGTGATCGGCTGCCTTTTTTAAACTCTCCGCAATTCATGAACCGATTAGATAAGCATTTAGTTATATTTCACTGCACATAGTTCATTAGCTAACGGGCAGGATTATTCAATTAAATCATAGAATACCTAATATGGGATTTGATCTTAGGAGGGCGGATATGGATTTCACATTTATTCGGCACGGTCATGGAGAACATCTCAACGATTATCCAAATCGGTTGAATACGCTCCATCCTAGTCTTACAGAGTACGGCAAATTTCAAGTAACGCAGCTACGAAATGAAATTAAAATGGATCCTGATGATTTAGTTCTTGTAAGTCCCACTAAACGTACAATTGAGACGGCAACGATTATAAAAAATGGCATGGATTTCATTATTTCTCCATTGGTTGGTCCGAGAATGTTTCCTCAGAACCCCGAACTTCCTTTTTTAGCTTGCGATCACATCCTTTCTAAAACGGAAATTACCCATTTGTATGGAGATACTGAAATTCTTGATTTCAATTTGGATTGCTGGAAAGAAGGGATCAATAGGATCGAACAGAATATTTTCGAAGGATATGCTGCGCGGTTGTTAGAGTGGATCGGGGAAAGTTATAAAAAAATATTCTTTATTTCACATGATGGTACGATAACGAATTATCGGATATTGCTTGGAGAAAAAGGATTGACCAGGAAAGATTTTCTCGGGGAGGCTGGGGTATACCGAATGAGCTTGTAACCTGTTGGTACTTTTGTCAAAGGAGATCTTCATGAAGAAAAAAATAATAGTGGTCCTATTGCTTGGTTTTGTTGTTCTGGTAAGCGGAAATGCTCAACGGGATTCAATCGCTACGCCCCTTTATGAGGGCCGAAGCCTCGTTATTGGTGTAATTGGAGATACACCGCAAGTAGGGGAGAAGGAGCATGTGGATTTTCGGGACATTACGTTTGAGCAGTTAGAGGATCCGTACTTTTCCTCAGACCTTGACGCCATTTTCATAACGAAAGAACATTTGGCTAAAGCATCCGAGCCTAAGTATACGGAAATTTACCAAAAGGCGGACATACCCTTTTTCTTTATCGAGTCCAAGAAGTCCCACGTCCCCTTCACCGTTAAAGAATTGTCCTATAACGAGGTTCCGGATCTTTCACCGGATACGTACGTAACAGGTTTCTACGGCAAGAAGGCTCAATACTGGGATTATGGCTTACATAACGATGCAATGAATGAGACCAATATCAAGGTAACGTACTCCAATATCTTTACGATCATCGAGTCGCTGCACAGCGAAGATTCCGAGCCAATATATCGCACTGGAGGGTAAGCCTGGGGGTTACATTGGTCATGCAATTGATCTTCTATCCGTGTTAAACCATAGAGACATCCTCTGAAAGGCTGTGATGAACATCGGAAACCCATTGCGGGAAATCAATTGGGTGGAGAAAAGCAATACCCTTGAAGTTTTGCTCGAGCATGAAGGTTCATTTCAAACAGTCTCCTTGGATTCGGGGCTGGAAGCAGAAGTAATGAAAATTGCCGCGCCAACGGCAGACTACGTACTGAAAGTATGGAACAAAGCGTCCAAGCCGAATGTACATGCTCAATATCAGATTTTGAATGCATTATTCACGCATGGAAGTTCAGTCTCTGAGCCTGTGGGCTGGGGAACGAACCGAAATGGCGATTCAACATTGCTGACCAGTTATGACGGAACGTCCGTTCAAACGGTCGATCCGGGTAAACTAACGAAGCTGGTGAAGATTTTAGCGGATATACATAAACTCCCGCTTGAAGATTTTATTGGTGACCGATTACCCCGATATGAGTTCATTGATTATTTCTTTCCTCGCATCGAGGAGCACCCCGATATCCGGATTCTTCTGGAAGAACTTCTTCAGCGTGCGGATATGAAACCATCATGTTTGATCCATGGCGATTACCACCTAGGCAATATTCTTGAGACTAAAGACAAGCTGACGGTAATCGATTGGACGAACGCCCAATGGGGGGATCCCAGATATGATGTTGCTTGGTCGATTATCGTAATGTGGGTATTTGCAAGCGAAAAGCAAGCCTCCATCTATCGTGCCGTATGTTGTGCCGAGTATCGTTATGATGAACATGACCTTGAATTGTTTGAAGCCATAGCCTGTCTGAGAGGAATCATGCTGTTTAAGGCGAATGATGTACCTATCGGTCATCGTACCATCTCAAGGTTTAGGTCCATATTGTCCAAAAACGAATATTTAAACGACCAATTGCTCTAAAGCACTCCTAGATGAAAATCAAGCTAAATGTGTAGCAGTATCAGGTTATGCTTAAACGGTTGCTAAAGAGCATTAGAAGAGATTACGCAGGAATGGCATTTGGGGAAACTCCCGTATGTCGGTTGCACCGCATTTAATGGATAAAGGAGAGTTGTTGCCCATTGGAAACAATCGCTTGCGTCACGGGAGCCGATCGGGGGTTGGGATTGAGCTTGGCGAAATGGCTTCTTGAAAACGGATACACCGTGTTTGCCGGACGCTATATGGAGGATTGGGACGCGCTGGATCGATTGCTGGAGGATTATCCGGACCAGTTGGAGCTGATTCCGCTTGATATCGGCGACGATGCCAGCGTGCAGCAGGCAGCCAAGCTGATCCGGGATAAGGCGCCGCATTTGGATCTGCTCATAAACAATGCCGGCATCACGAAACGGTCCGATCTGGCGAACATTCAGGGCGAACTGGATTTTGCCGACATGGCCCAAATCTACAACGTCAATACCCTTGGACCTCTTCGGGTAAGTCATGCTCTTATCGAACTGCTGCTTCAAGGAAATAACAAGCTCGTGGTCAATATCTCATCCGAAGCCGGCAGCGTTAGCAGAAATAAACGCAAGGAGATGTACGGCTACTGCATGTCGAAATCCGCGCTCAATATGCAATCCTCGATACTGCATCAGCATCTGTCAGCCGATGGAGGCCAGGTCATGGTGTTCTATCCCGGATGGCTGCAATCCTACATGAGCGGCGAACTGAATCAAGAAGCGGCCGTGCCGCCGGACGTGTCTGCCGATCGCATCATGAAACTTGTGATGGACCATAAGGCATACGTTGGCGAACAGCCGATTTTTCTGGATTATGAAGGACAAGTGTGGCCCTGGTAAAAGGGCGGGAGAGGAGACTGCAAATCTATGAAAGCGATTGCGCTGGGACAATACGAGGGAGCGAAATATCATCCGTTTAAGCAAATTGACCGCGAACTGCAAACCATTTTCGAACCTGCGATGGACGTGGAATGCACGGATGATTACGCCGTACTGCAAAAAGATAAGCTGGAGGGATATGATCTGTTCATATCGTACGCAGAGTTTTCGGATGGGGAGATGCCCGAAAATCAGGTACAAGCGCTTATATCCTATGTGCGCAACGGCGGGGGGCTGTTAGTTATCCACAACGGCATCTCGCTGCAGCGGAGCACGGAGCTGGAAAAGTTAATCGGCGGGCGATTTACGGGACATCCGGCATATACGTCGCTGCCCGTTCGATATCAATCGGGGAGCCATCCGATCGTGGAGAGCTTAACCGATTTTACGATCGATGAAGAACCCTATCGGTTCGAATTGAGTCCGCATGAAACAACGGTCGTCTTTGCGGAATACGAGCATGACGGCCAGCGCTGGCCTGCGGCGTGGGCACATCCATACGGCTCCGGCCGGGTGGTATATCTGATGCCAGGTCATCATTTGCCGTCTTTTCGGATAGAATCCGTGCGTCATCTGATTCGGGAGAGCGGGCTGTGGGCTGCCCGAAAGTGCGTAGACTAGAAAATCGGCACGCATTATAGGCATTCCATCACCGCCATCGAAGGCGGTGATTTTTAATTTGCGCGGAATAGTTCCTGCTGCCAAACGCATTCGTTCCGCCCGGATCTGTATTTTCGGAAAATTCTAAAAAAGAGGGTTGACAGCAGCATGTCCCTTCTTGTAATCTGTGTATGTAATCGTTTACGTAATCGATTACATACAGGAATCAGGATGATATTTTGAGGTGAACGATGATTGGCAAAAGCAACGATTAAACAAGTAGCAGCGGCAGCAGAAGTATCAACGGCAACCGTTTCAAGAGTGCTTAACAACAGCGATTACGTAAGCGAAGAAATTAAAGAGCGGGTGATGGCGGCCGTGAACCGGTTGAATTATCGTCCAAGCGCCATCGCACGCAGCCTGAAGCAGGACCGGACGTACATGATCGGCGTGATCGTGCCCGATATTTCTAACCCCTATTTCATGGGCATATCCCGAGGCGTTGAGGATATTGTAGGCAAAGAAGGCTTTCAGTTAATATTTTGCAGCTCGGACGAAAACCCGGAGAAGGAGAGACGATTGCTAAAGCTTCTGCAGGAAAAGCGCGTGGATGCCGTCGTATTGGCAACGTCGGGCGGGAACGACCCGGCGATCAAGCAGATCGCGGATTCCAACATGCCGATCGTGCTCGTGGACAGGAAGCTGGACTCGCCGGAAACAGGATCGATGCTCGATCTGGTAGCCGAGGACAATACCGAGGGAGCCTCGCGCCTAACCCGGAAGCTGCTGGAGGAAGGACATACGGCTATCGGCGTAGTTAACGGGCCAACGAGATCAAGCACGGGGAGGGAACGTCTTGAAGGCGTCCGGAACGCGATGAAGGCATTTGGCCTGAACGAGGGCCCCATGGTGTATAACGGAGATTTTTCCACGGAGGACGGAATCCGGGCAGTTCAGCAATTTCTGAACGCAGAACGCAGGCCAACCGCCATCATTTCCCTGAATAACCGCATGAGCCTTGGCGTCCTGCTCGAGATTGTGCGCAGCGGCCTGAAGATTCCTGCCGACATGGCAGTAGCTTCTTTTGGCGAGGTGGAAGCCGGGCCTTTACTCAAGGAATCGGGGCTCTACTACATGGAGCAGCATCCCTACGATATGGGAATCAAGGCCGGAGAAATCCTTCTAAGCCGAATACGGGAAGAAGTCCGGCAGGATCCACCGGCTTATGAAATATACAGCAATGATGTCAAACAGCTGAACTGATCGTACATGCCGCCGCTCTAAAAACAGAGAGGATGATGGAGATGCATAATCAATCAAACATCTGCAATCGATTGCAGAACGAATTGCCTAAAATCGGCATTCGCCCTATCGTGGATGGCCGGCGGGGTGGTATCCGGGAATCGTTAGAGGATGTCACCATGGATATGGCGAAACGAACCGCTCGCTTGCTCACCGAACGGCTAAGGCACAGCAATGGGCTTCCAGTGGAATGCGTGATTGCCGACACCTGTATCGGAGGGGTAGCTGAGGCCGCACGAACCGAAGAGAAATTTGCCAGGGAGAATGTAGGTCTTACCATTTCGGTGACACCATCCTGGTGCTATCCGACGGAAACGATGGATACCCACCCGACCAGGCCAAAAGCAATTTGGGGTTTTAACGGGACGGAACGTCCCGGGGCCGTATATTTGGCGGCGGCGCTGGGAGCGCATAATCAGAAGGGTCTGCCGGCCTTCTCCATCTATGGACGCGATGTACAGGATATCGGGGATACCGAAATAACGGCGGATGTTCAGGAGAAGCTTCTGCAATTTGCCAAGGCAGGCCTTGCCGTAGCGACCATGAAGGGGACCTCCTACTTATCGATGGGCACCGTATCCATGGGCATCGCGGGCTGCATTGTCGACGAAAACTTTTTTCAGAGGTATCTGGGGATGCGCAACGAATATGTGGATATGACCGAATTCGTAAGGCGGATCGAGCTGGAAATTTACGATCATGACGAATATGAGCGGGCACTGGCCTGGATTAAACAGAATTGCAAGCCGGGAACGGACGTCAATCCGGAGCATTTAAAGCGGTCCGAAGAACAGAAGGAACAGGATTGGGAAACCGTCGCGAAGATGGCGCTGATTGCACGCGATTTGATGGTGGGCAATCCGAAGCTGGCAGCCATGGGATATGGAGAAGAAGCGCTCGGCCGACATGCACTGGCTGCAGGATTCCAAGGACAGCGTGCCTGGACGGATTACTTCCCGACGGGGGATTTCATGGAGGCGATATTGAATTCCTCTTTTGATTGGAACGGTCTGAGGGAGCCGTATATCGTCGCAACGGAGAATGACAATCTGAATGGAATCACGATGCTGTTCGGTCATCTCCTGACGAATGCAGCCCAGGTGTTTGCAGACGTTCGTACATACTGGAGTCCGGATGCCGTGAAGCGAGTGACGGGATACGAGCTGGAGGGCATTGCGGCCAACGGCGTGATCCACCTGATCAATTCAGGACCGGCAGCACTAGACGGAACGGGAAGGCAATCGAAAGACGGCAAGCCGGCCATGAAGCCGTTCTGGGATATCACGCAGGAGGAAGTCCAGGATTGTCTGGATGCAGTCAAGTGGTGTCCGGCTATTGATTTCTTCCGCGGCGGGGGATTCTCCACGGACTTCACGACCCGGGGAGGCATGCCGGCAACGATCGCCAGAATCAATATGGTCGCGGGTGTCGGACCGGTCCTTCACATCGCGGAGGGAATAACCGTGGAGCTCCCGGAGGCCGTGCACGATGTATTGGACCAGCGAAGCGATCCCACTTGGCCGACGACCTGGTTCGTCCCGAACCTTACCGGCGAGGGACTGTTCAAGGATGTTTACACTGTTATGAGTAATTGGGGATCCAACCATGCCGCCATGAGTTATGGCCATATCGGCGGAGATTTGATTACTTTGGCGTCGATGCTCCGCATTCCGGTATGCATGCACAACGTGCCGGAGGAACGGATCTTCCGGCCAAGCGCTTGGACCGCTTTCGGCGGGCTGGAGCCGGTTTCCGCCGATTACCGGGCATGCGCGTCTTATGGTCCTTTGTACAAATAGGAGGCAGATGATATGAAGCAGTTATACACCATCGGGGTTGATTTCGGTACGGAATCGGGCAGGGCCCTGCTTGTCGATATCACGACGGGCCAAGAAGTAACGACGCATGTGACGCCTTACGCGCATGGAGTCATGGACGAGGTGCTGGTCCATTCGGGTTTGAAGCTGGAGCCGGATTGGGCGCTGCAGCATCCGGAGGATTACTTGGAGGTTCTTAGGCACTCGATCCCCCGCGTGCTGTCGGATGCAGCGATATCGGCTGATCAAGTCATCGGCATTGGCATCGATTTTACGGCATGTACGATGATGCCGCTGGATGCAGGCGGGACCCCGCTCTGTATGACGGAGGAATGGAGGGACCATCCGCACAGCTGGGTGAAGCTGTGGAAGCATCATGCGGCGCAGGAAGAAGCGAACCTGATCAATGCAGCCGCAGCTTCGCGGGGCGAGAAATTTCTTGCGCGTTATGGAGGAAAGCTGTCCTCCGAGTGGATGCTTGCAAAGTCTTTGCAGATTCTGAGGGAAGCTCCCGAATTATATGAACGGTCCGTGTTGTTCATGGAAGCTGCCGATTGGGTGGTCATGCAATTGACCGGCCAGCTCGCGCGAAGCAGCTGCACCGCCGGCTATAAAGCCAATTGGCATAAACGGGAGGGTTATCCGTCCAAGGCGTTCCTGCATTCGCTCGATCCGAGGTTCGGAAATCTCGTCGAGACGAAGCTGAGAGGAGCGATCAAGCCCCTGGGTTCGAAAGCAGGCGGATTAACCGAAAGTATGGCGGCGATGACGGGGCTTCTGCCGGGAACCGCGGTAGCCGTAGCCAACATCGATGCCCATGCGATGGTACCGGCCGTCAGCGTCGTAACCCCGGGGAAGCTGGTACTCGCTATGGGAACCTCTACTTGTCACTTGATTTTAAGCGACAAAGAAGTGACCGGCGAAGGCATTTGCGGCGTCGTCGAGGATGGGATCATTCCCGGTTATTACGGGTATGAGGCAGGACAATCGGCCGTTGGCGATATATTCGCCTGGTATGTGGATGAGGCAGTTCCGGAATACGTTAGGCTTAAGGCTGCAGAAGAGCGGCTTGGCGTTCATGAGTGGCTCGAGAAGGAAGCGGCCCGATACGCGCCTGGACAAAGCGGACTGCTTGCCCTGGACTGGTGGAACGGAAGCCGTTCCGTGCTGATGGATGCCGATCTTAGCGGCGTCATGCTTGGTTTCACCTTGCAGACCAAGCCGGAGGAGATTTATCGGGCCCTGCTCGAAGCCACAGCCTTTGGTACCCGGGCTATTATCGAGGCGTTTACCGATAGCGGCATTGAAGTTCAGGAGCTTTATGCTTGCGGCGGATTGCCGCAGCGCAACCGGCTGCTGATGCAGATTTATGCCGACGTTACCGGCAAAGAGATCAAGATCGCAGATACCGTCCAGACGGCCGCTTTTGGCGCAGCCATGTTCGGTGCGGTTGCGGCAGGCAAAGATCAGGGAGGATATGGCAGTATCGTGGAAGCTTCGGAGGCGATGGCCCGCGTTCGGGAAGAAACATTCAAGCCGATTGAAGCTAACGTCCGAATGTATGACCTGTTATACAAGGAGTATAAAGGACTTCATGATTATTTGGGCAGGGACGAAAATGGGGTGTTGAAACGGTTGAAAGCGTTAAGAAGTAGTTTTAACTCTGAAGGATCAACGGATTCGGCCCGAGGATAGACAACGGGTTATGACTCACATAAGGAATGCAGGCTGTCGTGTTGGTAGCATGGCCTGCATTCCTTAACCACCCATTCTGCAATCGATGTCACATTGTTGGCAAATCGTTTTAAGAAGCGCTTTTTACCAACGCCATCAACTTATAAGGAGCGATCATCCATGGACAATCAAACAGCGTTATTTTCACTCAGCCGCAAGCGATCCGGAAAAAGAAAAAGGGAATCCAGCTACGACCGTTCGGGAGGGAATAAGGATTACTTCTCCATCCAGCCGGGCGACCTGACCGAAATTTGCAGCATTCCGGGAGCGGGTGCCATCACCCATATTTGGATGACCATGGCGACCGACGCCCCTGCCGAGGAATTGTATCTGCCGCGCAAAGTCGTACTCCGCATGTACTGGGACCAGGAGACCGAGCCCAGCGTGGAAGCGCCGATTGGCGATTTTTTCGGAATGGGGCACGGCCTCACCAAAAATTATACGTCAGCGGCGTTGATGATGAGTCCCGAGGATGGCAAAGCATTCAACAGCTTTTTCCGCATGCCGTATGGGAATGGCGCTCGTATAACGATCGAGAGCGAAGCGGAGCATCCGATTAAATTTTATTTCTATGTGGACTATGAATCGTACGATAAGCTGCCCGAGGAGGAGCTGCGATTCCATGCCCAGTGGCACCGGGAAAATCCGACCGACGGGATCGCGGATCGCGGGGTGGATAACGCTTTCTACGAATTCGGCGGCAAGAATACGACGGGCAGCGGCAACTATGTCATTTTGGACGCGGTTGGGAGGGGCCATTACATCGGCTGCAACTTCAATGTCCATAACCTCCGCGATACGCGGGAATGGAACTGGTACGGCGAAGGAGACGACATGATCTTCATCGATGGGGAGCCATGGCCTCCGACTCTGCACGGCACGGGCATGGAGGATTATTTCAATACGGCCTGGTGTCCGCAGCAGGAGGTGTGTACCCCGTATCATGGCATCATTTTGGGCGGCGGCCCGAACTGGAGCGGAAAAATCTCCACGTACCGGTATCATATCCTGGATCCGATCATGTTCGATAGCAGCATTAAGGTCACGATCGAGCACGGTCATAACAATCATCGGAGCGACGATGTTTCCTCGACGGCGTACTGGTACCAGGCGGAACCCCATCGTTCCTTCCCGAAGCTGCCAAAGGTGGATAAACGCTTGCCTATGCCGGATACGAAGCCGCTCAATCCTGCAAGTTTGAATCAGATATTCGGTCATAACAATCCCTGATTTTCGCGGGTGGAATATGGGAATCCACAATCAGATCGGAAAGGGGAGATGAGCTTGAAATGGAAAAATGCCCTCTTCGCAGGCATCATTTTGCTGTTAAGCGGCTGCGCGGGGGGCAGCAAGGTGAATCCTCTGCTTGATGCGACAGACAAAAGCTTTTTATTAAAAGGCATGACCGGCGTGGAGCAGGTTTCGCAATTAACCGGGGAATCCTCCCCCAATCGTACCGATCAATACGCCGTGTACGGCACCGATCTGGGTTCCATGATGAATGACGGGGAACGAACTTACTTCGTGTTCGGGGATACGTTCGGCGAGAGGGCGCCTGATCAGACAGGCGGAGGGGGAAGCTATTGGCGCTCCAATACGATAGCCTATACAACGGACGCTCATCCGGCTGACGGTATCGCATTCGAGGGAATGATCACGGATGAATTCGGCACGGCGAAGGAACTGCTGCCTTCCGCCAAAATCGATTACGAAGAAATGACGAAAATTCCGACCCATGGCATTGCGGCAGGCGGCGCCTTGTATTTGTACTACATGTCGGTCAACCATTGGGGCGATCCGGGGAAGTGGGACGCCAATTACAGCAGCGTGGCCAAATCGACCGATAACGGTGAAACCTGGGAGCTGCAGGACCGGGTCCGTTGGCCGGGAGACAGCAATTTCATCCAGGTTAGCCCCTATAAGGTGGAGAATGAAGCAGGCGGTTCGGATATTTATTTTTGGGGGATTCCTTCGGGCCGCTTTGGCGGCGTTCAGCTTATGAAGGTGGGCGAGGAGCACATCGAGAATATGTCCGAGTACCGATATTACAGCGGATTGAACGATGACGGCAGTCCCAGGTGGAGCGCGGATATGAAGGATGCCAGGTATGTGGTGGATGACACCGTCGGCGAGCTGTCCGTAGTGTGGAATTCTTATCTGGAACGCTGGCTGATGACCTATTTGAAGGAAGGCCAAGGGGTTGTCTTACGTGAAGGCATGACGCCTTGGGGGCCATGGGGCGAGCCCCTGGATTTGGTCCGAGCCGAGGATTATCCGGGGCTATACGGGCCCTATATGAACGATCGGTATACGGAGAATGACGGGCAGACGATCTATTTCACATTGTCTTTATGGGATCCCTACAATGTTTTCTGGTTTAAGGCTTCGCTCGAAAAGTGAGGCGCGGATTCCAAGAATGATCGGTTTAAATGCGGACCAGCGTTTAAATAGTTTGATCCATTATAAGGAGGGTTCATGATGCAGAAAAAAACCATCGGCTTCAAATCCTGGCCTGTTCTGTTCTCCGTTGTTCTTGTTCTGGCGATGCTCGTTACGGGCTGCGGCGGACGATCTGGCGGTCCCGGAGGAGGAGCTTTAAGCAATCCACCGGAAAATGAAAGCGCAAACAACGGAAATGAAGCCAGCGGCAAGGTTGTGATCGATTTCTGGGCGCAAAAATTCGAGGATACCACCGATGCCTGGTTCAAGAAATGGGTCGCCGAGTTCAATAAATCCCAGAGCGAGGTTGAAGTGAAGCTGACCATCGTTCCGGCCGACGCCTGGGACCAGAAGATGAAAGCAGCGCAGGCCGCAGGCAAGGCACCGGACATCCGAACGATCAACTACGGCAATGTGGCCAATGCGGCAAAAACGGGTCAACTGATGGCCCTGAACGATTTAATGGAGCCTTCAGCCTTCGATGATTTGTACGACAACATGAAGGACTTCGTATCCGTTAACGGTCAGTACTATGCTTATCCGAAGCTGGTTGAGCCGTCTGCCGTGATGTTCTATCGGAAGGATATGTTCCAGGAAGCCGGGCTTGACCCCAATCAGCCGCCGAAAACATGGGCTGAGCTTCTGGATGCGGCCCAGAAGCTGACCAAGAAAGGCGTGTTCGGCTTATCGATTGCGCAAACTGCGCCGGATCTGGGCTGGTCGAGCTGGGGGCTGCAGTATAACGGGGCAGGTCATCTGGCGGTTACGGAGGACTGGTCCCAAGCGGACGTGAACAATGACGGTTACAAGGCCGTTTTGGACTTTTACCAAAAAGCGTACCAGTCCGGTGTCATGCCGAAGCAGGCGTTGGCCGGATATGCGGACATCAAGCCTTTCGGCGAAGGCAAGATCGCCATCCAGATTTGCGGTTCCTGGGCGATCGGTCAGCTTCGCAACACCTATAAAGACATGGTGGATAAGGTAGGAATTGCGCCGATGGCATCGATGGACGGCGATTTGACGAAGCCGACGGCAACGCTCGGCGGCTGGTCGTTGGCGGTGGACGGCAAATCCGAGCATCCGCAGGAATCGGCCGATTTCATCTCCTATTTGCTCGCAGGCGACCCGAACATCATGATCGATTTTTTCAAGACGTCCCAGTTCTCCAAGTTCTCCCCGCGCAAATCCGTGGACGAAGCGATGAAATCCGATCCGGATGCATCCAAGGATGAATGGCGTGCACTCGTATCCGAGCGGATCATTCCGCATTCGCAGGCTGAGCCGGTCTATCCGTGGGACATCAGCTTCGCGCTCGCCACGTCCATCGAGTCCGCCATGAAGGGTACTTCGGTGGATAAGGCGCTGGCGAAGGCAGAGAAAGACATTAACGATTTCATCGCGAAGAATAAACTTGCCGGTACGAATCCGAAAAAATAGTGTTGGCAGCCGTCCGGAAATCCGGTTTTCGAAATGTTATTTTCGGATGGCTGCTTCATCCTTGGCCAATGGTGGTGACGCTACATGTTCAAGAAAAATTATCGGCAGGACAACGGCGTGGCTTACATGCTGCTCGCTCCCATCGTCATCCTGCTGACCGTCTTTGTCATCATTCCGTTCTTCTATGCACTGCGGGTGAGCTTCTATAATTGGAGTTTCTATCAGGATTCCACCTTTGTGGGCTTGCAGAATTTCTATATGGTGCTGACCGATGACCTCTTTCTCCAATCCATCTGGGTAGGGCTTAAGTTCGCGCTGATGGTCGTTCCGACGATGCTGATTCTCTCGTTTCTGTTCGCGAACATCATTAAGAATCTGGGCTCCGGTTTCGCAAGCGTTGTTAAGACTTCCGTCTACATTCCCACCATTATTTCCGGAATCGTGGCGTCGGTCATCTTTGTCTTCATCTTCGATTATGCCGGAGGCCTGGCCAATTACATCATCGGGCTGTTCGGATCGGAGCCGAAAGCCTGGCTTGCCGACGTGGCAACGGCGCTGCCGAGCATCGCGGCTCCAGCCGTGTGGCTGGGCTTCGGACTCACGACGCTCATCATGCTGGCAGGCCTCCACGATATCCCAAAAAGTTACTATGAGGCTGCCGAACTCGAGGGGGCGGGCACCTTCGTTCGCATGTGGTACATCACGATTCCGCTCATGCGCAATGTGATCCTGTATCTGCTCGTAACCGGATTTACGGCGCAAATCTCCCAGTTCGAGCTGTCCCTCGTCATGACGGGCGGCGGCCCGCTCAGCGAGACCACGACGCCGAACCTCTACATCCTGAACCACTTCCGAAACGACGTCATGGTCGGCAACTCCATTGCGGCATCGCTGCTGTTGTTTGTGGTCCTTGGCAGTATTTCGGCCATTATCTTCAGAGTACTGAATTCGGAAAAAGCGATCGACGGATAAGAAGGCAGGAGGATAACATGATGAAATCGTTAAACGGGGTCCAAAAAACATTGATGACGCTCTTGACCGGACTGGTGACGATCATGGCGCTGTTCCCGCTGCTCTGGGTCATCATTGCCGGTTTCAAAGATAAGGCGGAGGTGCTTGCAACGCCGTTCCGTTTCTTCCCGAAGAAATGGATGGTTCAGAATTACACGGATATTCTGAGCGACGCGACCTTCATTCAATCGATGCTGGTCACATTCGGAGGCGCCGTTCTCTTCGCGGCGCTGAGCTTGGCCGTGAACGCCACCGCGGCTTACGTCTTCGCCAGGCTGGAATTCCGGTTCAAGTCGATGTTGTGGGTTTATGTCATCGTCACCATGTTCATTCCAGGCATGGCCATTCTGCTGACCTCCTTCATTGTGGTGAATGAGATGGGAATGCTCGATACGCTGGCGGTGCTCGTATTGCCCGGCATTGCTTCCGCGGGTCATATGTTCTTCATCCGCCAATTCTACCTGAATATTCCGATGGCGCTGGAAGAGGCGGCGCTGATTGACGGAGCGGGAAGGATCAAGATTTTTACGCATATCTTCATTCCGATGTCGTTTCCGGTCTTCGTCATCGTGGGCATAGGCTCCTATTTGGCCTATTGGAACTCCTTCGTATGGCCGACGATGACGATCACCAACCCGGAGCTCTTTCAAATCATGCAATATTTATACACCTTCCGTTCCGAACGGGCAACCGAAATGGGCATGCTGATGGCCGGATCGGCGCTTTCCTGCCTGCCGACCATTATCTTGTTCCTCTTCTTCCAGAAGCACATCATTTCAGGAATCAAAATCTCCGGTTTGAAGTAACATTCTAAGCCAACAGGTGGAGGTGGAGCATGATTATACTTGAGAACAGGTATATCCGGCTGGAAATCAGCGAGGTTGACGGCACGGTTCGAGGCATTCGCGATAACGTTAGAGGAATCGGGCTTATCGCGGATACGGGCACGGCGGATCCATTTCGCTTGGAGACGGACGCGGGTTTCAGCAGCTCCTTTCAGAACTTCGGATGGAGCAGGGAAAATACGGAAGACGGGACAGATCAGGTTCGGTTGAGCTGGGACACGCAGGAAGGTATGATCGTCACGGCTTCCGTAAAGCTCGCAGAAGAAGCGGATTGCATTGAATTCCGATGCGCAGCAGAGAACCATTCGGGGACCCGATTGCTGAGCCTGGAATATCCGGTTATTCCGAATTTGACCTCGATCACGGAGCACGGCGAGGAGGATTATATCGCCCATTCCTTTGCAACCGGCTTTGAGGTCAACAACCCGATGAAGGTATTTGAAACGGACGGAATCGGATTTCGTTTCATGCCGTATCCGGAGAGCTTCTCCGGGGCAACGATGCAGTTTTTTGCCTATTACGGCAAAGACAGGGGCGGGCTGCAACTCGCTGCCCTGGACGGCGAGGGCCATCCGAAATGGCTCAATTTCTTCAAGAACGGGAACGGCTTGCTGGAAGCCTCCGTGATCCACGGCTGCAGTGATATGGGACCCGGCAATGGGATCAAGCCGCATTATCCGGTGCAAGTGTCGATTCTGTCAGGAAGCGGCTGGTACGAAGCCGCTGACCGTTACAAGTGCTGGGCCGTGCAACAGAAGTGGTGTAGACGCGGCAATCTTTCGGAGAGGGCTGCGAAGGAAGGCAGTCCATGGCTGCATGAG
The DNA here is from genome assembly GCF_000024685.1 of Paenibacillus sp. Y412MC10. Lineage (NCBI taxonomy): Bacteria > Bacillati > Bacillota > Bacilli > Caryophanales > Paenibacillaceae > Paenibacillus > Paenibacillus sp. Y412MC10. The sequence goes on along the minus strand of NC_013406.1, from coordinate 4,349,061 downwards.
GATATGGGCGCGGTAACCTTCGGTATCAATGCGGGATCGGATCGTACGGCATGGATACAAAAATACCATGACAGCATCGGAACGCCGATGCTCCACATCCTGGGCCCCGATTGGACGCATCGGCCGCAAACCTTCGGCAGCGGCGTGCCGGGGGGATATGATGATTGGTTTCCGACCCGCTTCAACCCGGAAAACATCGCTCTGATTCGAAAGCTGGGCCATCGCTTCGCTCCGTTCGAATTCGATTACCTTTATCATTTTGACGGAGCCGACGGAGAGCTTGGCAGAGCAGCCGAGCAGAAGTTTCCCGAGCTGAAAAAAAGCGTGGATGCTTACCGCTTTCCGTTCCTTTGTCCGGCGCATCCGTACACCCATGATTTTCATGTGAGGCGGGATACGGCGCTGCAGCAGAGCGATGACATCGATTCGATCTATTACGATATCTCCGCCAACAACATTCTGAAGATCTGCATGGATGACAGCCACGGTCATCCGGTCGGAGCCGGCAGCATCATTGAGGAGGCCTACCGGCGGAACTATGCGGATACGAAGGCGGCCATGTGCGAAACAGCCGGACGCTATATCCCCATGGGTACCGAGATGATGAATGAAACGATGCTGGATCTGATCGACTACTATCAAACCCGGGCAGGGGGGCAGCCGGCGGCGCCGCTCGAAGGATGGCCGATCCGGGAGCTGCTCAAAACAGGTGCGGCCTATCTCATCCCGATGTTCACTTACGTATATCACGAGTACGGCGCGCTGAGATTGGACGGCTGGGGCAAGCTGACCGAGGAAATCGGGGAGCTTTACTATTTTACGGTAGCACGCACGTATCTCTGGGGCGGCCTGTACGAATTGAATTACGAGTACAGTCCGATGGAGGCGCTGGACGGCAACGAAAATACCGCGGAGGAGCATTATTATCCGTTTGAACCGCGCGGGTATGCCTTCTCGGCGAACAGGGCTGATTACTTGGCTCTGTATGCACAGCTGCGAATCGGTGCCGCGAAGCCGTATTGGTCGTATGGCACGATGCTTCGGCCGCTCTCCTTCGACGTTCCTATGACGCCGATGAAGTGGTTTCATTACAACCACGGCAAGGATACGCCGGAATATAACAACTCGGGAGAACTGCTGACCGACGCCGTTATCCACTCGGCATGGCAGAATGATCAAAGGGATGTCGGCTTGTTCTTTGCGAATGTGACCGGAGAGGAGCAGACGATACGCTTCGAGCTCCGTCCGGAAGACTACGGAAAGACGACCGTGACCGGGCAGCTGTACACGAAAGCGGGAGAGCCGGCCATTGATTGCACCATGGAACAAGGCGGATTGCGTTTGCTTAAGCTTCCGGCACGAAGCATAGCGATGTTGGAATTGACTTCGCCTTAACTTGGCACAATGACGCGGTTTTCTAAGGCGGACGATGATAGAAATTGGGGCGGCAACGTCGGACAATTGGATCAGATTGACGATTTCAGCCTGTTAAAGAATGGACGACGTGTCGCTGGCGGGGGATTTCTTGCCGGAATACGAGCAGAATGGAGGACTTATGGCACAATTACCGGACGCTTATGTAAAGCGGTGGGATTATGACCAATTAGGGAGTGCAGCTCCCAAGCTGAGTCTTAAACAAATCGATAAAGGCACTTATCACTGCATAATGACATTTGAGCTGGATCAGGAGACACGACAGGATGATTGGCAGCTGCGCCTGGAGCCTGCGTTCCAGCCGTATTTTCACTGGGCTCCTCATATAACGCCGACTTCCCGGCATGTGATGGATAAGCACTGCTTTCGGTCGCCTGCCCTCATTGCTCATGACGGCACCAGACTGCTCATACTGATACCGGATCTGGATCTGATCGCGAAGGATGCGGACGCTCGTTGGTACTTGGGTCTGGATGCTCCGAACAACCAATTCGTCTTGGGAATGAGCCGGACCCGTGTGAGTGATCACGTGCTGTTTGAGAAGGTGGAGGGTGCTGCTTATTCGCCCGGAACGTTCTGCATCGGCTTCTACCTCATGACGTTGGAGGATGATCAAGCTGCATTGAACCCCTGGCGGCCAGTGCTGCAATTTTTATGGGAGCGATGGGGTCACTCCCGACTCCGTCAGGGCATCGATGACAGAGCTCCTCTCGAACACTATGTAAAACACGCGTACGACTGGGCTTTTCGCCATTGGAAAGACACGGTGTGGCAGGAATTCGAATGGAACGGACTGAAGGTCGGGGCTCCCGTATTCATTGCCGACGTGAGTCAAAGCCCGAATTATCCTGGCGTTCCGAACGAACGGGAAAGCCGATCGATCTGGAACCAAGCGTGGTTCAGCTCCCTTCGTTCGGCGCAAGGCATCTATCGTTACGGTAAGAAACAGGATGATCCGGAACTGGTTCGCAAGGCCAGGCTCATGAAAGAGCTGGCTCTTGCTGCTCCGCAGCGAAGCGGGTTCTTTCCCGCCGTTATTGCGACGGAGATGAAGCGGGTGATGGTGGAGGGACAGGAAGTTAACCGGTCCGGTAGTTGGGACCATGCCTTCTGGGGGAATTCCAATCGCAATCCGGCCGATCCTTGGGGTTCGATCGCGGAAGCGCCTTACCATGTGCTGGACATGAGCTGGACGGCGCTGCTCATGCTTCGCTGGCATGATGAAATCGAGCCGGATCCAAGGCTCATGGAATACGCCGTACGCTATGCGGATGCGCTTCTGGCTCTTCAGGACGAGAAAGGCTATTTTCCGGCCTGGCTTGACCAAGAGACGTTAGCGCCGCTGGATATTCTTCGAGAGTCTCCGGAGACTTCGCTCTCCGTCACGTTTTTGCTGAAGCTGCACGACATGCGGCCGGATCCCACATATCTGGAAACGGCAGTAAGGGCGCTGGAGGTTGTCGTCAACGAGATCGTGCCGTCCGGCAGATGGGAGGATTTCGAGACGTATTGGTCCTGCTGCTCCTATGGCCGCGAAGAGCTCCCCGGCTGCAAGGTGGTTAGGAATAACATGTTCAAGCAGTGCAATTTCTCCATGTTCTGGACGGCGGAGGCCTTATTTCAGATGTACAAGACGACCGGCGAGATGCGATATCTGACATTCGGCACACGTGTGCTGGATGAAATGCTGATGACGCAAGCCTCCTGGCAGCCTCCCTATCTGTATGTTGACGTATTGGGCGGATTCGGCGTCATGAACTGCGACGGGGAGTGGAATGATGCGAGGCAAAGCCTGTTTGCCGAGCTGATCCTTCAATATGGCGTGGAATTGGACCAGCCGGAATATATTGAACGCGGTGTTGCCGCATTGCAGGCCTCTTTTGCCATGATGTATTGCCCCGAGAATATAAAAACAAAACAGCAGTGGGAACGGGCGTATCCTTTCTTTAACGAGAAGGATTACGGCTTCATGATGGAGAATTACGGTCATGACGGCGATGTAGGTGAGGACGGGCGGGGCATGGGGACTTTCACCATTTTTGATTGGGGGAACGGCGCGGCCGCCGAAGCTTACCTGCGGATCAAGGCCCATCTGGGTCAGACGTTGAAAGACCGGTACGGATACGATATCACACATTAAAGGAGCGATTACGGATGATGAACTTTAACGGGCTCAACATGCATCTCGGAAACTTATCCAAGCTGTCTAATGCGCAGACGAGATCCATCAGCGCGGAGAATTTTACCGGCGAGAAAGGAAAAGGGGGCATGGCGACGGACGGCACGGGTGCAGCGGCTTCCAGGGATCTGGGCGCGGGCTGGAAAGTGTCTCCTTCCGTGGAGATTATGCCGGGAGAAACCTTTACTATGGGTGACATTCAAGGCCCTGGGGCCATTCAGCATATTTGGCTGACCTGTCATCCGTCGCTGTGGCGCAATATGATTATCCGCATGTATTGGGACGAAGAGCAGGACCCTTCGGTTGAGGTTCCGGTAGGTGATTTGTTCTGTAACGGGTGGGGTGAACGAAGCGATGTCAATTCGATTCCGGTTGCTGTCAATCCGGCCGGCGGCATGAACAGCTACTGGCAGATGCCTTTTCGCAAGCAAGCCCGATTGACGATGGAGAATCGCGCGCCGGAAAAGGCGGTCCTTTACTACCAAATCGACTATACCCTGACGGACATCCCCGAAGACGAGGCTTATTTCCATGCACAGTGGCGGAGAACGAATCCCGTTCCTTATAAGGACGTTTACACGATCCTGGATGGCGTGAAGGGACAGGGGCACTATGTAGGGACTTACCTAGCCTGGCAGGTGAACAACAGCGGCTGGTGGGGCGAAGGGGAGATCAAGTTTTATATGGACGGGGACCAGGATTACCCGACCATCTGCGGTACGGGAACGGAGGATTATTTCGGCGGAGCTTGGAACTGGGAACAGCCGATCGGTACGTACCGAACCTACTCGACGCCTTATCTGGGGATGCACCAAGTGCTGAAGCCGGACGGATTATATCGTAGCCAGCAGCGCTTCGGCATGTATCGATGGCATGTCATGGATCCGATCCGCTTCCAAAGCGATCTTCGCGTCACGATCCAGGATCTCGGCTGGAGGTCAGGAGGCAGATACCTGCCGCAGCAGAGCGATATTGCATCGACGGCCTTCTGGTATCAGGCGGAGCCCCATGCGCCATTCCCGGAACTTCCGGATAACGATGAGCGGGAGGTTATATAAGCAGGCGCTATTGCTTAGCTTCCGGTATGGTGATAGTGTGAAGCCATGGACCCTGTTGCATCTGCTTGTCGGTTTCATGGTCGTTAATGGAGGATAGGATGGACAAACATACAATTTATACCATTGCAGATCGGGTAGGCGTATCTCCTTCCACGGTGTCCAGAGCCTTGTCGGGGAGAGGTTACTGCAGTCCCAAGACGAAGAGCAAAATTCTGGCGGCTGCGCAAGAAATGAACTATGCGCCCGATCATGCAGCGAAGATGCTGAAAATGAGGCAAACCAATAAAATCATTTTTGCCGTTCCGGATATATGCAACCCTTTCTATTTCGATATGATCAACGGCATCAATCAGGTGCTGGAGGAGCATGATTACCTGATGATTCTGTTCTACACCAAGCACAGGCTCCAGGAGGAGATGAAGGCGATCCAGACGCTTCGGGAAAACGTCGCCGACGGCATGATCATGGTGTCTTTCGATTTTGGAGAAGAAAATATCGGGGCTATCAATGCGCTGCAGGCTCCGGTCGTGCTGACGAATAAATACGTGTCGCCGGATGGCAGCGACCGCTTCGATTACGTATATGTGGATACGTATGACGGAATCAAGCAAAGCACGGAGCATCTGATCAAGCAAGGCCTGCGCAGCATCGCCTATGTCGGCGGTAATCTCAGCGAGCAGACCGGCCATGAGCGGTTCTGCGGGTATCGGGATGCCATGCTGGAGGCAGGAATCCCCTTGATTCCTCGTTTTATCGCCGAATCCGACTATACGGAAAGCGGCGGTTACGCGATGGCGAAAGCGTGGCTGCAAGGGCCCGACCACCCGGAGGGCATCGTTGCCGCGAACGATCTAATGGCGATCGGCGTCATGAAAGCTTGCGAAGAAGCCGGATTAAAAATTCCCCATGACGTTGCCGTTGTGGGCATGGATAATCTGGACATTGCCTCCCGCGTATATCCCAAGTTGACGTCCGTTGCTTTGCAGCAGGAGGAAATCGGCCGCAAAGCGGCCCAGATCCTGATGGATCGCATAATGGGAATTCCGAGGGAGGAGCGGGCCGTGAAATTGATGCCGCAGATGGTCGTGCGCGATTCCAGCGTAAAGATATGAAGCGAGGATGGAGTATAATGGGATGTTTCCGAATGAACATGGACGTCATGATAAAGGCTCCATCATGAACTAGCATGCTTGCGTTGAATATGGTGTTGAACCGTTCCTAGCAGTACAACTGCCAAGAGAACGGTTCTTTTTTTTGTTGTAAGGAAATTATCTTTGGTGGGGAAGTCCCCAACCTTCGCGCTTGCGTGATCGGGTTGGGGACTTTGTTGTGGATCAAGGATTTTTAGGATCATAGCGAACTGAGAAGCGGAGGTGTTCGCTGTAAGGGTAATAATTATTACTCTTCAGGGTAAATTTTGATTGACTATTAAAGTAATTTAAAATACTCTATAAAGTAACAAGGAGGTTCGCATTGAAAAAGTCCAATCGAATCATGGTTGTTGTGAAGGGAGAGAAACGGATGTCAACAATCCATAGTCTTCAACCGGATATTCACACGCTTCACGGATTTTTTAGCAAGGAGCTGGAACCGGCCCTGTATATTCAGTCCGGGGATACCGTGGTGTATCGAACCTTGGATGCGGGATGGGGACTTGCGAAGCGCTCTGCTCCGGGAGCGCCGAGAACGAAGTTTACGGAGCGTGCGCCGGAGCGGGTGGAGAAGCAGTTCGGGCATGCCTTATTGGGTCCCGTGCATATCCAAGGGGCTCAACCGGGGCATACCTTGGAGGTTCAGATCAACGAGGTCGTTCCCGGGCCGTGGGGTTGGACCTCTGCCGGAGGGTTTCCAAGCTATTGGAACGAGAAGCTGGGCATGACCGATACCCAGGAAATGACATTGGACTTTGAATTGGATGCCAAAACAATGACTGGCAGGAGTCAGTTCGAAAATTTCAAGTATAGCGTCGGACTGAAGCCATTCATGGGGATTATGGGCATGCCGCCGGAGGAAGAAGGTCAGCATACGACTTTTGTGCCGCGCCCTTATGGAGGAAATCTCGATTGCAAAGAATTAACCGCCGGGAGCACCTTGTATCTGCCGATTCCGGTAGATGGCGGGCTGTTCTCAACAGGGGATGGACATGCGGCTCAAGGCGACGGCGAAGTTAGCGGTCCCGCTTTGGAATGTCCCATGGAGAAGGTGAGCCTAACCTTTCATGTCCGTGACGACATGCCCATTAAGATGCCCAGAGCAAAGACGAGTATCGGTTGGCTAACGATGGGATTCCACGAGGACCTGGACGAAGCGATGTGGATGGCCTTGAGCGGGATGCTGGATCTCATGACAGAGCTTTATTCCATTTCGAGAACGGAGGCGTACGCATACGCCACCTTGACGGTGGATCTGAGAGTAACCCAGATCGTGAATATCCTGAAGGGTGTGCATGCATTTTTGCCTTTTGGCGCGTTGAGGTGAAAGAATGCACCAAGTGTTGGCTCAGCGACTGAAAAGGGAGATATCCCGATGATTAAACTTCATATTTTAAATGTCGATTTTATAGGAGGGCTCATGCATGCAGTTATACGAAACGATGGTCAATAACCATGGGGTACATATTCATGTGACGGAGGTACATCGGGAACTTAGGAATGAACAAAGCTCACTGGTTATCATCCCGGGCCTTTCCGAGTCGGCCGAGGATTATATCGACATTATGGAAAAAATGGTAACGCTGTCGCCCAGGCATATCGTTGTCATTACGCTCCGAGGCCGTGGCCAAAGTGATTCTCCTGATTCGGGATACACGCTTGAGAATCATATCAGCGATCTGGATGCGGCCATTCACCATCTTGAACTGGAACAGTTCGTACTCATGGGGTACTCACGAGGGGTAGCCTATCAATTAGGTTATGCCATTCGGAACCCGAAACGCATTGAAGGTCTGATCATCGGAGACTATCCGGCGATACATACCCAGCTGCCAGCGGGATGGGAGGATTTCTTTGCAACGCTGCCGCCTTGGAGAGGGAAGAAGCTATTCGACCGGATGAAACCATCGGCCCTGCATGCCCTGCAGAAGGATTCCGCGAAGGTAGAATTTTGGAGCGACCTGTCCCGATTCACATGCCCTGTTCTCATTATACGTGGCGTAAAACCTAATCCCGGGTTATCATTAGAAGCAGTGGAACAATATAAGCTATCGCTGCCTCAGGCACGAATCGTGGAATTCGAGCAGCATGATCATAATATTTTCGAACCGGATGCGGACGAGTTTGTTCGCACCGCAGACTCTTTTCTGAGAGAGATTAAGAAGAAATCAATAAACTATCACAAAAAGGGTGTACGGACTTGGACAATCTGAAGCTGAATGTATCACTATTACGACAAAGGGTTCCGAACCTCACCAGCGCGGCCAAATCCGTTGGATTGCGGCCCGCCACGGTTTCCAATCTATGTACGGGAAAAATACCCGTAGGCCGGGCGGAAGTTCGCACCATTGCCGCGCTGGCAGCCTTGGCGAAATGCAGCCTTGACGAACTGATCCTGCGCGGGGAAAGCGTGGAGATGATCGAAACGGGCATTAAGCCTCTTGATCTATTCGCTCCTCTGGCAAAAGGCGGTACCGTCGGGCTGGTAGCTCGTCCCGGTATGGGGCAGCTGGTGCTGCTCGGGGAGTTGTTTCATCACTTCAAGCAGGAAGGGTATATGACGATTCTCCTGAAGCCGGAAGGGAACTACCCGGAGCTGCAGGATATGCTGAATGACGTAGAGCGGGTTGCTTCTTCAATAGAAGAAATCTATTCTATCGTATCGCATGCGAATACCGATAAAGAAATTGTGTTTGCCGCGGATCGGGAGCATGTCTTAACCGGCAAAATCTATGATCTTCAGGAACGTTTTCAACAGGAAGGCATGCAGCAGATCACGACTTTTCTTGTGGACCTCAAAGGTGCGGTTGTTGATGAAGACATGCCTTATGGGCCACTGGAGACGCTGTGGTATTTCGATGCCGATCTGGCGGCAAGACATCTGTTTCCTGCCGTGAACCCCTTATATTCCACCTCTTCCGTATTAGAAGGCGTTCATCTGGATCAGGCTCACTTAGCGGTCCAACAGCGGGCCCAGAAGCTGCTTCGCCGCTATCGGGAGCTGCGTTCGCTGGTTCAAGTACGAGGATTGGAGGCCATTCCGTCATCCGAAATGGAGGTTTATGAGCGGGGAGAACGGCTCGAAGCTTATCTAACGCAGCCTTTTTACGTTGCTGAAGCTTATACCGGACTGCCAGGCGAGCGTGTCCACTTGCAAGAGGCGCTGCATGACGTGCAAGCCATATTGAACGGCAGCATGGATCATCGAACGGTGGAGAGTTTATCCTGGATCGGGACAATAAAATAAGAAGTTAGTTGACCAAAGCTGAATTCCCTAAGTTTGTTCATCGGGAATATCGGCTTTTTTACATGATTTTGCATAATATAATCCGTACGTCCCATAGCTGATACGCAAAGGTCAGTATATAATATGTGCTAGTTTGTACCGTACAGATGGCAAGAAGTGTATTTAACAACTGAAACTCTGCTGACTCCGTACGGACACGAAACTATATATACATAAGGGAGAAATGGACATGAAAAGAAAAGGTTGGCTAATCGCATTTGCAGCGGCATTATTGTTAACGCTTATCGTAGTACCGGTTCAGCAGTCTTTTAGCGCAGAGGGCAATCCGACGGCAACGGCCATTACGCAGAGCGCCCTGAACAATCAGTTCCACTTGGATCACGTCGTGAAGATTTACGTGCCTTCCACCGTAAAGGGGGATATTCCCATCACGGATGCGGCTCACCAGAAGTTTGTCGATCAAGCGTTGACGAAGCTGTCCGGCTGGTTTGGCGGGGCAACGGCAATACCGGGCGAAGGGGCTTGGGTGGATAACAACAAAACCTTGATCAAGGAAAAAGTAACCATCGTGTACGCTTTTGCCGAGAAACTCGACAAGGATTCGCTCAATCAAGTGGTGGACTATGCGAAGAAGCTCAAGGATGATCTTTCGCAATCTGCCATTTCGCTTGAGGTTGACGGTAAACTGTATTTCATTGAATAGCAGTCTCCGATCCATGAAGTGATCATAGGGGAGGTCTCCCAGCTGTCTGTTGTATGGCAGAAGAGGGAGACGTCCTCTTTATTTTGTGTGGACTTGTTAGTAGAGAAACCTCCACAGATAAAAAGTGGCGTAGGATTCCCAGTTCGCCCATCCTGCGGACAGCTCCAGAATCTCCCTCTTCGTCGGCTTCGCCTCTAGGCCTAGCAGATGTTTGATGGCATTATGCAGTCCCACATCATCGATGGGAAAAGCCGCCGGCATTCGCAAACAGCGCATCAGCACATAATTGGCCGTCCACGGCCCGATGCCGCGGATGCCGACCAGTTGTTTCTCCGCTTTCTTTAAGCTGCCAGCTTCCAGCAGCAGTTCTTTCGTTAATTTTCCATCCGTCATAAGCCCAGCTACTCCGAGGAGATACTCGCATTTTTTCACGGTCATCCGAAGTCCACCAAGATCTTCAACACGCAGCGGCGCGATGTCCTCAGGCCTTGGAAACATCAAGTAAACCTCGCCTTCACACTCGAAACGTCTGCCGAAGGCCTCGACGAAACGCCTTTTTAGCGTATACGCGTAAGCCAGGTTAATCTGCTGTCCCAGAATGCCCCAGCATAAAGCCTCGAACAGATCCGGAATGCCCATGTTGCGAAGCCCGTAGAAGGACTGGACGGCTTGACTGAGCAGGGGATCGGTCTCGGCCATCGAATAGAACGGCACTAAATCGGTGTTTAGATCGAACCAGTCCCGGACATAAATGGCTACCTCCGCCCGCTTGCTTGGTTCGGTCGGGGTGGTATTCCCCAAAAATCGAACCAGAATCGCTTGCTCTTGATTCCTGGCGCTGACTTCGATCACGGCAACGTCATCTTCAAGCGCGATCGCCCGGTAGATGCTGTCGTTCCGAATCGTAAAGAGACATTCATTCGGCGATCTTTGCAAATAATTGAGGTTCTCCTGAAAGCTGAATTCCTTCGGCACGAATAGCTTTAGCGTATGGATATGATCCTCCCAGCTGTCTTCCTTGGGAAGCCGTTGTTGTTGTTCCATGGTATACGGCTTGTCGCCGCGATTGTGGTCCTGTTCATGCATGATCATCGTTTCCTTTCGTTCCTGATCTACTCTATACTAGTTGTACCATAAACGCGGACCTCATAATTTTGTTATCTTGCTCTTATATTCCAAAAAGCGTACAACCGGATCTTCCTGTGGTTATAATGTTAGCGGAGGTGAGGAAACGTGGCAAACCGGATACAACCGACCGAAGCCCAGTGGAAAGCCATTATCGACAATGACAAGGACAGTGACGGCCAATTTTTCTACGCGGTGCAGACGACGAAAATCTTCTGTAGGCCATCCTGCAAATCCAGGCCCCCGAAGTTTGAAAATGTGCGCGTGTTTCAATCGGCGGATGAAGCGAGGGCCGAGCGCTTCCGGCCATGCAAAAGGTGCAAGCCGACCGGCGAGCGCCTGCCGGACCACGAATGGATCGAACTCGTTGCCGAGTATATCGATGCGCACTATACGGATCATTTGACGCTGGATGTCTTGGCGGATGTAAGCCACGGCAGTCCGTACCATCTGCACCGGATTTTTAAGCGGGTCAAAGGGCAGACTCCGATGGAATACATTCAGGATTACCGGATCGGCAAGGCCAAAGAGCTTCTTGCGAATACCAGCCTGGCTATTTCGGATGTCGGCCATCAAGTGGGCATCGAGAACACGGCTTATTTTATCACGCTGTTTAAGAAGAAGACGGGGATGACCCCCCTAAGCTATCGAGGGCAATATATGAACAATACGAGTGCGGAGGTGCATAATCATGAAATCTAATCATTCAATCATTAGCTGGACACGATTGCGGCATGAGGACTGGAACATATATATCGCGGCCACGCCGCAAGGTTTATGCTACATCGGATCACCGGATAAACCGTTTAAAGAGCTGGAGGAATGGGTGAACGCGAAATTTCCTGGCTGTGAACTATTCCAGAATGATAAGGGCATGCAGCCATATGCCGCCGAGCTGGCGGACTATTTACAGGGGAAACGGGAACGGTTTGAGTTCGCAATGGATTACAAGGGTACCGATTTCCAGATGGCGGTATGGGATGCACTGTGCCAGATCCCGTATGGGCAAACCTTCACGTATTCTGACATTGCGCATCAGATCGGCAAGCCGGCGGCTATGCGTGCTGTTGGTGCGGCTATCGGGGCGAACCCGCTGCTTATCACCGTGCCTTGTCATCGGGTAATCGGCAAAAGCGGCGCATTGACGGGATATCGCGGGGGACTTGAAATGAAAACAAGATTGCTGCAATTGGAGCGAATGAACGTCTCCGTGAGGGAGACGAAGGAGTATGCCTAATCCTTTGCTGCAGCGCATAAAGAATCTGGATTGGCCTGCCGTACAGGCAGCTTTGGATGAACAGGGATATGCGGTCATTCCCAAGCTGCTCTTGCCCGAGGAATGCGCAGAGATCATAGGCACGTATACGGAAGAGCAGCGTTTTCGCAGCACGATCCAAATGGCCAGGCACCGGTTCGGACTGGGGGAGTACAAATATTATCAGGCGCCGCTTCCCGAAACGCTGCAGCAGCTTCGGGAAGGCTTGTATCCTGAACTTGCGCTGACGGCGAACCGCTGGTTGAACCGGCTAGGGCATGAAGAGAAGTATCCGGCAAGTCTGGATGAGTTTCTGGGGATGTGTCATGCTCAAGGTCAGGAGCGGTCAACGCCGCTGATTTTAAAATATGAACAAGGCGGATATAATTGCCTGCATCAGGATTTGTACGGGGATGAGTTCTTTCCGTTCCAAGCGGTCTTTGTCCTGAATGATAAGGAAGTCGATTACACGGGCGGGGAGTTTCTGCTGGTGGAGCAGCGGCCGCGGGCACAGAGCCGGGGACATGCGATCGCCTTGGATCAGGGAGCGGGACTGATCTTTCCGACCAACCATCGTCCGGTGCAGGGAACAAGGGGATATTACCGGACTACGCTCCGGCATGGCGTCAGCACGGTCACGTCGGGGACAAGATACAGCTTGGGAATTATTTTTCATGACGCGAAGTAAAGGAGCTGGGTGCGCATTCACTCATTCGTTATGAGAGGAGGGAAGTCGTATAATAGAAGAAAGTATAGGAATGAGGTGTCCCAGGTGAAACATGAAGTGCTTTATAAAACGCCGAAGACCCTGCTCAATAAAGGAACCGGCTTCCTGAATGGATACAGCCATACCTTGAATCCGTATACAGGCTGTACCTTCGCTTGCTCCTACTGCTACGTCCGGCAAATGCCGGTTTCGATATTCCGAAATCAGGAATGGGGGAGTTGGGTTGACGTTAAGCTCGAATCTGCTGCCATTCTGCGTAAAGAACTGAAGCGTGCCAAGTCCAAGGGGCCCGTCACGATCTTCATGTCATCCAGTACCGATCCCTATCAGCCGATTGAGGCCAAGGAAGAAGTGACCCGTGCCATGCTGGAGGCCATGGTAAGCGAGCCGCCGGATTTCCTGCTGGTGCAGACTCGCAGTCCGTTGGTCCGACGGGATATCGATTTGCTGCAGCAGTTAGGAGCGCGCGTGCGGGTAAGCATGACGGTCGAGACCGATCGAGAGGATATTCGCAAGCATTTTACGCCTTCCGCTCCGCCGATCCAAGCCAGATTGAAAACCCTTGAGCTGCTGAGAAACGCAGGAATACCGACGCAAGCAGCGGTTGCTCCCGTCCTTCCAAGCACGGAGGCATTTCCTCAGATCCTCAAACCGCTCGTCAATCGCGTGTGCATCGACGATTATTTCATGGGGGACGGCAGCGGAGGCAAACGTACGAAACGGCTGCCCGTTCAGGCGTTGTATGAGGAGCTTGGTATGGAAGAATGGTATGATCCCGCCGCCTATCAGGTGGTGTACGATCGATTCAGCAGGGCGTTTCCGGAAGAGCAGCTATTTGTCAGTCAGAAGGGTTTTGAACCTTAAACGGTAGATAGCTCGTCTAGCAGATGAGCGCTTGCTGTTTGGATGTTAAATGAAAGAGGCGAGGACCGGGAGGTAGCTTCCGGTCTTTTTATCATGCCCAGCAGTAGATGATTATGGTATGATAGGCGAAAATAACCAGTCAAACGTAGAGGAGCGAATGAACAATGAAGTTGAATTTGACGGATCAAATTGCGTTAATCACCGGTGCTGCGGGCCAATTGGGCCGGGTCATGGTCCGAACCTTGGCGGAATGCGGCGCCGATGTGGTTATCCATTATCGGGGAAGCTTAGCCAAGGCGGAAGAGCTTCAGCGCGAGGTGGAGTCGATGGGCAGACGCGCGTTCACGGTGCAAGCCGACGTGACGGATCAAGCATCCGTGAATGCCATGCGGGATGCAGTGCTTGAACACTTTGGCATGCTGCCTCATATCATCGTTGCGAATGCCGTGGAATCCTATCAATGGACGTCTGTCTTGGAGCAAGCGCCGGAAGATTACGAGAGCCAGTTCCAATCCTGCGTCATGCAAAGCGTCTACTTGGCAAAAGCCTTCGTGCCTGCCATGATCGAGCGAAAGAGCGGCCGCTTCATCGGCATCAATACCGAATGTTCGATCCAGAACTTCCCGAGTCAATCCGCCTACGTAGCAGGCAAGCGCGGCATGGACGGCGTATACCGCGTACTCGCGAAAGAAATCGGCGAGCATGGGATCACCGTCAATCAAGTCGCGCCCGGCTGGACGATCAGCGACCGCGATCGGGAGAACGGTACCGAGCATAGCGCCTCCTACGAAGCCTCCGTGCCGCTGAATCGCCGCGGAACGGACCAGGAGATTGCCAATGCCGTGGCATTCCTGGCTTCGGATTTGTCATCATTTATTACAGGGGCTTATATTCCGGTATGTGGCGGCAATGTGATGGTGGGGATTTAGCGGTTCGACACATGGTTTGTGAGTGGGAAACGTCCACGAAATTCGGATTCGCATTGCGATTAAGGGAAGGCGAAGTTCGTGGAGGTGTTAAGCGGACGGTCCCTCGTAAACACGAATACATATATCTCAGGAATTCAGTAAGATATAAAAGGAGACGAGACAATGACGGCAAAACCACAACTGGTATTGGATTTAGCTGGCGTATTGGTGAGTAATTTTTCATCTGCTTTTTGGCTTACATTAGCGGAGGGCTCCGAAATCTCGTTTCAAGATATCAGGGTACAATTTGATGAGGTTCGTAGAGACTTATGGACAGGAAAGATGAAGGAAGATGAGTTTTGGGGATGGATGAGCCTGCGAATAAATCAGATCAACAAAGAGGAAGCCAGGGAGTTAATAACTCAATCGTTGCAACCGCTTCCTGGATTAAATCACTTGGCGCAATGGAGCGAAATCGCGGATATCCATGTACTAAGCAATCATTGCAAGGAATGGCTGGAGCCGATATTAGAAAAAGTAGAACCTTATGCTAGGAGCATTACCATTTCGAATCAAGTCGGTTTGAGGAAACCTGATCTGCAAATTTATAAACATGTTGTGAAACAATTCGAACGTTCAGAACTGACGGTTGTTTATGTTGATGATCAGGAAAAGAACCTGAAACCGGCTATCGACCTTGGATGGAAAACCTTGCTGGCCGATCAAGAGCATAAATGGATAGAACAAGTGGGACCTATGTTGGTGACAAACGTCTTGTAAGACAGGCGAGAACCACTAGAAAAAATGTTATCGGAAATGTAGTCAATGAAAAGTGAGGAATTCTAAATGTTTGGACGAGGGAATCAAAAGTACCCTATACCCGCAACGCTGCTCAAGTTGAAAGAAATGAATGAGCAAATCGTACATGATCTCGAGGTGGAACTGGACGATATTCTGGAAATCTATATGGATTATGATCTTAACAATCAAGACGCCGAATTTGCATACAGCGGCCATCCGTTGGATGTAATTCCATTTGCCTTTACCGCTTTTGGAGGCGAGCATTTCGGATTTTTGACCGATTTTGGATCGGTGACTGATCTCGAGGATGCCCCTGTCGTGTTTGTCCAAGCTTTACCATCAGAGGAGTTTCATGTCACTCTAATTGCGAGAAACATAAGGGATTACCTGGGTTTATTTTTAACCTATAGATGTATGATAAATATGTTTTCCACGGTTAATGAACCAAGTCAAGAACCGAGTGCTGTTGAAACGCACCCTCATTTATCAGCCGTAGAAGCCAAACTTATTCATGAGTTGGGAATCCAAAAGATAGAACCGGTTTCTTACCGTCAGAACATGCTGAGGGAGCGTTCCAAAGAAGTTGTGCAAACCATAAACGGAATCGGCGTAAAACGAATGACTGCGGGTGAGTTAGGACCAACCTTTAATGTAGAGGAATATGATAAATATGATGTATTGAACAATAAAGTGCGGGAGTTTTTTCAAGAAGCTTGCTTAGAGAATAAACTGGCTTGCATAGCAGATCTTCAAGAAGCGGGCATCTTGTTGACTCACACGTACGACCTAAATGAGTTTTTAATAAATGAACTTAGAGCGATGGGCTGCATTTATGAGTCGAGAATACTTGAATTAACAACGAAGTCTTACGATTTTTTGATGAGTAGCACACTTCATGAAATCATTCCAGAGATTTGAACGAAGCATCAAGCATGCAGGGAGGACGCCATGTAAATGATCATATTAATCAGCGGAAACAGCTGCACCGGAAAGACATATATGGCTCAACAATTACTTGAAAAGTATCACGTGCCTTATCTGTCCATCGATCATTTGAAAATGGGCTTGTACAGAGCCGACATGAACTGCGGTTTCACGCCGGTGGATTCAACCGAGCATATCGGTGCACAATTATGGCCGATCATCAAAGGGATCATCATGACAAACATCGAAAACAAGCAAAATCTAATCATCGAAGGCTGTTACATACTGCCTCATCATCTGCAAGATTTTGAGCCGCCCTATTCGCAACACATCATTTCCGCGTTCTTAGGATTCTCCACCTCGTACATCCGGCAGAATTTCCAATCCAACATCGTTCAACACCGCAATGCTATCGAAGCGCGAATGTATCCTGAAGAGAGAACTGTTGCCGAGTATACTCATGAGCATGATGTATTCCGTGAAGAGTGTGCGTCATCGAATGTCCCTTATTTTGAAATTCGAGAGAACTATGAAGAAGAAATCGCAAATGTATATGCCTACATAGATCGTGAGAAGAAGAAACTCGAGTATGAACAGCGGTAAGCAAAGTTCTCAAAGGAGGTTAAGATGCGATTATCTAACAAAAAAATAGCTATGATCTCCATTGTGGTTATTACAATCGGCATTTCGGCTTTCTTTGTTGGGTCATTGACGAAGGGTACCGTTTATAATCAAATCGATAAAGCTCTACATGAGCTGGAACCTGACTTCAGTAAGATATTGCATGTACATATGGATCGACATCGAGCCCTCGTGTTTTTCACCACGATTCGCAGTGAATTAGGTGTTGCAACATTAAGAGAAACCTCCAGAGGTTTTAAAATAAATGCGTATCTTGGAAAAGACCAGCTGGATATTGAGAATCAATTAAGCTGGTACGGAAAAGAATCACAGTCGGAAAATGTTCATTTGTTGTATGGAATCGTTAATAATCCGAAGATTAGTCAAATTGTTCTGTTGAGTGAACAACATCAAGCTGCCACCATAATAAAGGATACGTCATTTACCATGTGGTATGCAGTTATGGACGACGGCTTGAACTCACCGATCACCATACGAGGGTTCGACGAAGAGGGCGAGAAAATTTATGAAACGGGAGACCCTGAGTTTTGGAACAAACCATAACATAGGTTGACGAAGAAAGGACAGTCGCCATGGATTTATATCTATATCATTATTATGATGCGGCAACAGGACCCTTTCAAAATCTATCCTCGTTATCCATCGAAGAAGCGTTGCAGGTACAGAGGAGACTCAAACAAAACAAAAATTGGTTTGCGAGTCAACGTGCGGATGATTATATGACCATCCGTCGCGATCTGGAAGCACGGGCGAGAGCTCTATTCACGGCCAAAGGCGGCAAACCAACAAAAGAATATCCGCATTACATGACGCTTGGATCTTGCGAATGGATTAAGGAATGGTATCCGAATGGAAAAGAAATCAGGATTCTGCTGGATGATATGCAACCCGAAATGATGAGTTTCACTTATGGCGACTTATTTCCGACCATGCGGTATCAAGACGACAAGCCTTATAGAGGAAAGGTATATGTAAAAAACGAAATCCTTCAACTTGTAGACGAGTTTGGCTGGCCGCAAGATTGGAACAAAGACGGACATCATGGACCCGAGCGGTATATTGAAGTGCAGGTTTGGGACGATCGGGCACTCGGTCCTTTTATGAAATCCTAGATTGGATGAAATTGTTAAAATGAAATGTTCTGACCACAATTCGATTAAAACTCGACTTGTGGTTTTTCTTTTCACCAAATTGATCCTTTTGAGCTATTGATAATGATTAACATATAAAGTAAATTTTTTACATATTCATCAACTTACGACATACGTAAAAGAATCAAAATTGAGTATGAACAATGCATCCACATGGTTTTGAAAAATAACAAGATCTTTTTCATCAAGGAGGTGATGCCGGCTTACATCAAGATAGGCTAACGTTTAATTATCAATGATTGAGGAGGGATTAATGGATGAAAAGGGATTTATCCAGATTGCTGGACAAATCGAGAGTGATGTTATTTCCTTTCATGGTCGTCATGTCTATGATTATGAACTTTTTTCCCCTTGAAGTTTCTGCAGCAGAACGGGGCGCTTGGGCACCCCATGTATCTTATGTCGTTAACGACAACGTGACGTACGACGGGAAGGCGTATAAAGCGATTCAATCGCATACCTCATTACCGGGATGGGAACCACCCAATGTTCCTGCATTGTGGCAGTTTGTTCAAGGTGGTGGAGGTAATGATACAGTAGCTCCGACAACTCCTACGAATGTAATTGTAAGCGCAATCACCTCTTCAACCGTTACTTTATCCTGGCAAGCATCTACGGACAATGTAGGTGTGGCAGGATATGATGTATACCGAGGAACATCCCTCGCCATCTCTGTTACAGGAACGACAGCGACAATAACGGGTCTCTCACCGAACACGACGTATTCTTTTAAGGTCATTGCAAAGGATGCTGCCGGGAATCTTTCTCCTGCCAGTGCGATCGTCAATGCAACCACTTCAGAAGGAACGGGTGGAGGTCCCCAGCCGACGAAGCATATATTGACAGGGTACTGGCAGAACTTTGTCAATGGCGCCAGCAAATTGAAAGTAAGAGATATACCGGATCAGTACGACATCATTGTTTTAGCGTTTGCCGAGATGGATCCTGCTAACCCTGGTGGTGTCACTTTCAACGTTGATTCCGCACTATCCGCAGCTCTTGGCGGGTACACCAGTGCCGAACTAATCGCGGATATTCAGGCTAAACGCGCTCAAGGTAAGAAGGTCATCATATCCATTGGAGGGGAATTAGGGAACATCAATTTGAATAATCCTTCCCCGAATGTAGCGAACTTTGTGAACAGCATGTACGGAATCATGACTCAATATGGGCTTGATGGGTTAGACATTGATCTGGAGCATGGCATGAATGTACCTAATTTAACCAATGCGATCCGCCAACTGAAACAAAAAGTAGGGAATGATTTTGTTCTGACGATGGCTCCCCAAACGATAGACATGCAGAATCCAAACACTTCTTACATGCAGCTATATAACAATCTGAAGGATATGACAACCGTAATTAACGTCCAGTATTATAATTCTGGATGCATGTTAGGACGTGACGGGAAATGCTATTCCCAAGGCACGGTTGATTTCCTGACGGCTCTTTCGGACTTAACGCTGCAGTGGGTATCACCTTCCCAATTGGGAATAGGAGTACCTGCTACCTCTTCAGCTGCCGGAGGTGGATATGTTTCTCCAACGGTCGTAAATAATGCCCTCAATTGTCTAGCAACCGGAAACAGCTGTGGTAGTTATAAGCCCGCTGCTAAATATCCCGATATACGAGGAGCGATGACTTGGTCCATTAACTGGGACGCGACCACGAATTACGCGCTTGCCAAAACGGTGAGACCATTCCTAAACACCCTTCCTTAACACGCATGATATTTGTACAACTTAAGTAGATTGTATTATGTATATAAAATAAGGAACCTCTCCTAGATGAGTGGTGGTCTCAAACCATCAAGATCACAGAGAGGTTTCTGTATGGATATCTAGCCTCAACGGAGCAGGCGGAATCATGCTGGAGAAGCAGAGAGGTCCCCTTTGTCCCCGGATTTCAACCATATAATAGGATCATAAGAAATCTGGGGGCAACAGGGATCGGAAGCATGATCCGCATGCGTAGTGCTGCATTGCCTAGTAAAGAAATGAAGCGACCGTTACCCAGCAATATTTGAGGGAGAACGGTCATTCTTTGATGCAGACAGTGCAATAACAGCAATGCGCCCCGGCCTAAAGCCAGGGCGCATCTTCTATCTGAATATAGCTTTGAAATACAAACTGAGTTTCACGGCTCCCATATCACCGTTGGATACGGGAGTTGGTCATAAGCACTTGCCCAGTAGTAGGAGTCCGCCATGATTCGCCTCGGCAGGAAGCCGATCTCGCCGCGGGATACGGAGACGAGTTCGGACTGCGATTGGAATATGCCTTCCGCACTCGTCGCGGCCGTAACGTATTTGCCTGCCATATGGGTGAATCGTCCGCTGATCTTGGCCGCAACAGGCATTCTTGTCTCCATATCGACCATCTTAAAAGTGACTTTGGCGATGCCGGCGGTGTAAGTGATGTTCATCTGGTCGATCACCATCGGTTTCATCGCAGACGGCATCGTCGTTGCGGATGCAGCCAAACTGGGAGCTCCTTCATTGCCGCTGATATCGACTGCAGTGATTTTGTAATAATAGGTGGTGTCCGGCAGCAGCCCTGTATCTTTATAAGAAAGTCCTTTCGAGGTTCCGGCGTAAGTAGCGGGTCCAATCTCAAAGCCGGCTTCGGTTCCCCGATAGATCCGATATGCATTTACGGCACTGTTATCCATAGCCATATCGTAGGTTATATTGATCCGTTGATAATCAAATGCGATAGCTGCCGCTCCGCTGACCGCGCTTGGCGGTTCATGGTCGGCAGGAGGCTGCCAGGTATAGCCGCCAGGTCCCCATTCGCTTGGAAAATCCAAGATCGAGGAGTAATGGTGGAGGGCAATGCCTCCAAACGCCGGATCATTCTGTACAGCGTTGTACACCTTGTTTAACTCCGACTCCATATAAATTCGTCCTTCTTCATGGAAGCTGATGGTTTCGGGGTCCCCGCCGTCCGCGATGTCTTTGGTCTCGACACCGATTACAACCGATTTCGGCTTGCCGATCAGATTGGCGTAGGCCAG
The DNA here is from genome assembly GCF_000024685.1 of Paenibacillus sp. Y412MC10. Classification (NCBI taxonomy): domain Bacteria; kingdom Bacillati; phylum Bacillota; class Bacilli; order Caryophanales; family Paenibacillaceae; genus Paenibacillus; species Paenibacillus sp. Y412MC10. Next base: position 4,327,877 of record NC_013406.1, on the reverse strand, counting down.
CTCATTCAGCGCTTGCGCAATAATGCCTGCACTGCCATCCGCTTGATCGCGGTAATTCATGATCGAGATGTAATCGGCAGTATCCTGAATGTGTTCAGACAGCCATTTGGTTTGCCCGGTCCACGGGATATTGCTCGCATCGGCCGAAGTGTCATACCATCTCGGGATCGCTGCGCCAACCGACAAGGTGAGTCCCGATGCTTGTTTGCGTTCCATGAGCAGCTGCAGCATATCCAGATACTGAATCTGGACGGAGGGCTTTGCGGTTTTGAAGTCCGCCAGGATATACGGCTCCGTATCCACGTTCACGCCGTCGAAGCGAGCGGAATCGCCGGAAGCCAGGTTGTAATTCAGGATTTGCTCAAACTCCCGCACGGCGTGAGTATGATATCGGCTGTAGGCTCCGAAGTAAGGCGGCACGGTCCCCCCGGCGATTAAGGCTTGAACATAAAAACCCTCGGCGTGAGCCCACTCGACGAACTGTTGGACTTCGCTCCGGTAATCCTCCAACATTTTTGCTCCATTATATTGCCCCACAGCCAAATAGAGCGTCGTGATGGGACGTTGATGAAAAGTCGTAACATCCTTCGCCATGGAAGAGAGAACGGCTCGGGAATTCGGATTCAGAACCAGGGGATAGGAGGCATTTTCCCAGATCCAGATCGCACGATCCTGATCCGGCAGCGGTTCCGGGTCATACGTGCTGCTGGTCACCGTCTCAGGATTCGTCGCCGAGGGATTGTCAACATCACCCATTACATTAGCGAGATGTGGGTTGATATGATCATCCGCCATATAAACGGTATTCGTAACCGCTGCGAAATCCTGATTTTGTTGAGCCAATGTCTGTCCCCCGGTTCTTGCATAGACCGTCAGACTATAACCTGTATTGCCGCGTGTATCGGTTGCCCTTGCCTCCAGACTGTGAACCTGGCGAGGGGATTGTCGTAAATCCAATGTATATGGATATCCGTTCTTGGCAGGGGAAACCTGCAGCCAGTCGCCGCCGTCGATGCGGAGCTCAACCAGCGCTATCGGATTCTTCCCTTCTGCGGATATGTTGATTTTCATTTTGTTGCGCTGCAGCGTAGACTCGGAAGGACTGGTAATCTCCACTTCCGGTGTATCAGCTTCAGGATTATCGGTGATCAAGTGAATCCAAGGAGACCAGATGCCATAACGCGTTATCGCGTCATTGCCTTTCAGGACCATTTCGACGGGGCCGTCAAGTCGGCTTGTGTCGAGTTTATAGGACCAGTTCCCGCTGTCATCGCCGTTTGGATCCTCCATCTGAACATCCGTTACGAACTCGCCGTTCACGATGAGTTGAAGCTCATACACCCCGGAATAGGTTCCGAATAACTCCGTTACGCCCGGCTGCAGTGCTTGCCCGTCCTGATGGGAGTCAATCGTAATGAACGTTGCCGCTTTAACCTGCGGTAATGGAACGCAGAGTGTAGTAAACAGAACGGCCGCCAGAAACAAAAGCCCGCACCTTCGTAAATGTGAAAGCATCATCTTAGCCACATCCTTGTCAGTTTTGATGTAAACCAAATGGACTCAACGGCAGCTATCATGATCTGAAGAGCCTAAAAATACTATGCTGCGCAAAATTAAAGCGCTTACTTTTTAATATTACGAAAATAATCGATTAGAACCGATGCCTGGCATGTGTCAGGTTATTTTTGTTGTGCTCGAATGAGTGTTCATTCAATCGACACGTGCAGTTTGAAACGGGCCTCCGCCCTGAGACCGAGTAAAACTCTATACCTGAGGCGGTGTGAACCTGCGCAGATCTCCATTAAGATGTGAGTAACGATTTTTTCCTGACTAATGATGGAATGTAATATTCATCAAAAAATGGGGTGTTGAATCTGCTGCAAAAATCACTTAAAACCATCATGCAGAGCACATGGATGATATGGGAACGTTTCTTCAGCTTTATTTCCAGATTCCGCAGCTCGCATATCTCGCGCTTTGGCATATGCACGGTCATGATCAAGAAGCATCGGGGGGAGCGCATCGTCTGCGAGGATTCCACGGTCATTCAGGATGGGGATCTGGTAGGCGAGCTTCATTTGGATAATGAGACGATTCTGAAGCTCATTCGAGCAGAAGGGCCCGACCGCGCGGCCCTGAAGATTGCGAGACTTGGAAGAAAATCCATGCAGCAGATTAGCCGGGCTTATGAAAGCCAGTCCGAGTTCAGCGAGGTTAACGCATTGGTCGGGATTACGCTGCTTCACCGGGGATTAACGCATGGGCTTGGTTTTGAGCATCAAGCAATGAAACCGGATCTGTTTCAGAAGCTGACCACTTCCTATCTGCGCATGCTGTTGTCCGTGATGCACCCGGAGGGTAAGAGCCGCATCGATCGAAGAACCGAATTGCTCGTACCGATGAAGTTGATACATACCCGATCCTCTTTAAGGAAGCGATTTTCGATGGGAGATCGGAGACAGCCACATGAAGAGGGGAGCGCGATCTTCGCATCGGCTGCGATCGAAGGTTGAGTATAAGGGCGATGTATCCATATAGTAGACCGGTATGCTGTTTAAACGGGAGAACATGTAGAAACGGGGAGAACGTACATGGAAGAATGGTATAAACTTGACCACGCGGGAAAGCTGTTCCCCGCGGTTGCGGGGAGGGAGAATTCATCCACCTACCGGCTGTCGATGATGCTGACAAGCCGGGTGAAACCATCGGTTTTGCAAGAGGCGCTCGATAGCGTAATTAAGAGATTTCCACTATTGAATGTTGAGCTAAGAAATGGACTGTTCTGGAAATTTCTGCGGGAGAAGGAGACACGCTTGATGGTGGAGCCGGAATCCGCCTATCCCTGTGCCCCCGTCACTCTTTCGCATGAGAACGGAAGCTTGGTGAGGGTTCTGTATTACGGCTGTAAGATCAGCGTGGAAATTTTTCATGCTTTAACGGACGGGGGAGGGGCATTGGAGTTCCTCAAAACCTTGGTATTCCAGTATTTATTTCTGCTCGGCGAGGACGTGGAGGACAAGGAAGGCCTGATTCTGCCGCCCGCTTCATTTGCCCGTTATGCTGAAGCTCAAGATAGCTTTCAAGCGCATTATACTTCGGCCACTCCCGATGCCAGGATGCCGGATGCACTTCAGATTCCGGGCACCCGTTTCTCGCCTTATGGACACAACGTCATACACGGGATGGTTCATGCATCGCGGCTGAATGCGGCAGCCAAGCAGAAGGGAGTAACCCTTACCGCTTACCTGACGGCAATTTTGATTATGGCGGTTTACGATACCACACTGCCCTTCAATAACGATAACCGGCCGATTGTGATCAGCATGCCGGTAAACCTGCGAAAAATCTTTCCTTCCAGCAGCCTCCGCAACTTTTTTGCGGTCATCAACATTGGCGTGCAACTAAAGGAAGGCATGACATTCGAGCAGGTGCTTGAAATCGTTCATGCACAGATGAAAGAGAAAACGACCAAGTCTTATTTAAGCCAAGCGATGGCCGGGAGCATGAAGTACGAAAAAAACCTGTTTTCCCGCTTCACGCCGCTGAAATTAAAGGATCTGGCAATCCGTTACGGCTTTGACCATTTCGGGGAAGAAGCCAAAACGCTTACGCTTACCAACCTAGGCCGAGTCGACATTCCAGCGAGCATGGCATCCCATATCGAGGCGATGGAAACCACGATGTATCCCACAGCCAAAAGTCCCATGAACTGTGCCGTCAGCTCGATCAACGATCAGCTCACCATCACGTTTGCCCGAAATATCGTCGAAAGCGATGTGATCATGCGCTTTTTTCGCCAGCTTGCCAGCCTGACCGAATTGGACATTACGATTGTCAGCAATGATTGGGGGATGGGCGCATGAGATGCGAAAGCTGTGGCGTATCCGTAGATCCGGCGCATCAAGCGTGTCCCTTATGCCGAAGGAATGTGCAAGGTAAAGATGAGAATCACCTCGTAAGAAATTCATGGTATCCCGTCTACGAGTCTGCCGAGGAGCAGCATGCGAGCAGCAGTCTTGTGTCCAAGTGGCTTACCTTTCTTGCGGTATCCGTCATGGGGTTATCCGTCCTGATTAACCTACTTGGGAATCGCGAGGTATGGTGGAGTTTAACCCTCATGCCCTGCGTGCTGTATGCGTGGTTGTCCATCAGGCATACCCTGATGTCCGGGTCGCATCTCGGCGGCAAAATTATCGTTCAGCTGCTCGGACTGTCCGGCATGCTGCTGTGGATCAACGTGGCGTCGGGAACGTCTTACTGGTCGACCGGTTATGTCATTCCATTCCTGATGATGGCGGCAACCTTGCTCATTACCGTTATATGCTGTTCGCGAAAAATGGGCTGGCGGGAGTTCGCAGGTTACTTATTAACACTGATCCTTCTTGGTATCGTTCCCTTATTGCTGTATGCCGTTGGCATGTCGCACGTATTATGGACAGCCGTTGCTGCGGCGGTGTACGCCTTGCTGACATTCGGCGGGATGTGCCTGATTGCAGACAAGGGATTCCGCAAGGAAATGAAGCGCAGACTACATTTTTGACAGGAGGTAATCAAGATGTGCTCGATCACGGTTAGAAGCATGGCCGATTACGAACGCGATGTTCGCGGCGAAGTGGCCGAGGTGTTTGTTAACGGGTATTATAAGGAGTTGTCTTATTTCTCCCGAGACCGGAACATGCTGGAGAACGCCTTCCGGACGTTGTTCAGCCCGGAGGTGTTTTATGTGGCGGAGGTCCAGGGAATCATTGTCGGAATCTTGGCTTGTTCCCATAATGGGCAGCGGGCCATGCCGGTCGCGTTAGCCCCGCTTCAGGATGCTTTTGGGGACAAGACGGGAGAGCTTGCATATAACGTCATGAAGAACGAATTCAACCCGGCATTGCCCTATGATGACGAGACCGGATATATCGAATGCGTGGCCACAACCGAAAAAGCACGCGGCAAAGGCGTATCAACCGCTTTGATGAAACACGTCATGTCGGAGCTGCCATACAGGCGTTACGTTCTGGAAGTGACGGACAGCAACCAAACCGCGCTTCGATTATATCAGAAATTAGGATTTCGGGAGTTTAAGCGTATACCCGAGGACTCGAATGAGAAAGGCTTCGACGACCGGATTTATATGGAGTGGACCAAATCGGCTCCACACGGTTAGGCAAGCGTGTTATGTTTTGGTTTTAATTAGAAAAAGTGAATAGCTTACAGAAAAACCGTCCACGGAGATCATCCATGGACGGTTTCTTTTTTCTGGAAAAGATAGCCACGGGCAAACATGCCCAAGCCATCGGAGATTCGTGCAAATAATCGACAGGCTATCGCTCATAAGATGAAGTGTTAAGGATTCATGTAACGGGATTGTGGGGAGGTGGCATGGCTTGTTGACGATGCTGCTTTTTATGTTTGCGGTCGGTGCCGCAATGGCCAGCGTGGATACTACCTGCGGACTGAACGTGCTAGGCAGCCTGGACAGCACGAAGGTCAGTAAATTCAACTATGCGCTGGTCTATATCGTGACCTGTACCCTTGGCGGCGCCGTAACGGGGCTTACGGTCGGGGGCTTCAATTATGTGCTGAAATTAACCCCCGCGGGCTTATATCAAAACTACGTCATCGTTATGCTGTTGGTCGTGTTTCTGGTCTTGGAGTTGATTCAAAAATCGGGAATCCTGCCCTCCGGCAATTTCATCGTTCCCTCGGAATGGATCAAGGCTGCAGGGTATCGATCCGCGGCGTTATGGGGCCTGATTCTGGGCTTGGGTTTCATCACGCTGCAAGTGGGCGTCCTCTATCATGCCTACATCGTGGTTTCCTTGTTTGCGGCTCCGTGGTGGTTGAGCCTGCTGGCAGGCGCGACGTTTGGAATGGTTCGAGGCACCGTGTTCAGCCTTCCGCTGATGCGGTCCATCGTATACAGCATGCTTAAAAGAAGAGTATACAGCTTCACGCTGCTGACGGCGGTGCGGCTGACGGCTTCCATGCTGCTGATCATGGGAGCCATCATCTGCATCATCAGCTGATGATGCCAAAAAGGAGCATACAGGTCCATGTACGATGTTCTCGCGATATTCGTTACGCTTCCCATGCTATTGTCGGTGGCAAGTTATGCCTGGGGCCGTGCCTTCGGTGATCCGGATCCATTCCCCGGGGGAGCCGGGCTGCATGTGCTGCTCATTCTTCTGCAAATTTTGACGGTGACCTTGGTATACAGCTTTCCGTCGTTGATCAGCTTCCTAGGCATTTCCTTGCTCTATTTCATTCAAGGACTGGGCGTGGCTTATTTCATCCGTAAAAAAGGAAAGGTGGACTGCGGCTGCTTCGGGCCTCAGATCAGCTCCAGGCTGGGGTTTCCGTTGATAGGGTTTAATCTGGCGATGGGCTTCGCGGGATTGGTTTGCAGCTATACCGCAAGGCTTGCGTTTCATCAGTCGTTCACAGTTACGGGTCTGCTTATGGAAGGCATGATATTACTGCTTGCGCTGTTTGTTGTTGTAGGGGTGCCGGATGCCTTACACGCGATCCGAATATACCGCCATATTGCCGAACCGCATATTTCAAAGATAAAAAGAAGGTAGAGGAGGCCGCGATGAACACGTTCTTCTGGATCTCATATGCCATACTGTGGATTTTGGTCGTGCCTTTGGTGATTCTGAACTTGGTCCTGTTCCGGCAGCTCGGGATTATGGTGATGGGCACCGCAAGAGGAGTGAATCAGTCCGGTATCCCGGTCGGCAACAAAATGCCCGGAGCCACAACGACAACCTTGCAAGGAGCCGAGTGGTCCACCAGCGAGCTGATTGGCACGCCATCCCTCATGCTGTTCGGATCCCCGACGTGCAAGGAATGCGCCGAAATCCTGCCGGATTTTCAGCGGATCGCCATGATGAATAACGTGAAACCGATCCTGCTGTTATTTTCGTCCGCGGATTTGGCTTCGGATTATGTCCGCAAAATAGCATATGACGATGAGGTGCTGATCGTAAGCTCGGAGTTCGCAAATCACTTGGATGTCCAGGTCACGCCTTACGCCTACGCGGTGGATACAAACGGCATCATCAGGCATAAGGGTCTGGTCAACAGCCGGGAGCAGCTTGAAGCGTATGCGAAAGCATCAAATGTTTCCTAAGACGAGGTGAGAGCATGTGGAGTAAGCCGGAGAGCAAGGACGAAGAGACGCAGGTGCTGATCAGCCGGGTTACCCGGAAAATGAACCGCAAGACGCTCCTGAATAAATTCGCGCAAAGGACGGCCGAGGCGCTCGCCAAAGTGTTGGTACGGCCCAACGATGACGATATCCTTAAACACGCTTTTACCGCGGGGCCCTGCAGACCGCCGCACGGACAATATTGCACGGCCTGCGGCGCAGATGCCTCCTGCCCGTCCGATTATATCATTTGCACGCCAAAGACGGTGATCAACGATTGCAAGGGCTTATGTCCTTATCCTTCCGGGTGGTGGTATACAAGCGATCCGGTGGGACATCGGGCCAAGTGTCAGGATTGCATCTCGCAATACGTACATCCTTATGTCGGACGGGACTGGTGTTACCAGGGGGCCAGAGTCTATGGGCGGTATGTAATCTGTGCATGCCGATCAACGGAAATGTATTGATCGAAAGAATGTGGCATGCATAGATAACCCATCCCGTCGCTCAGAACCGTACGGACAAGTTCCGTCGGCTGAAAACCACGTGCGTGGTACAGCCCTGTCGATAAGGCGACATCCCCGTGATCTGGCGGAAACGGCGACTGAAGCAGTACTCATCCATGTATCCCACTTCTTGGGCGATGGATCGCAGCGGCTCATTTTTCCGTAGCAGAAGTTCTTTGGCACGGTTAATACGCAAATCGGTTACGTAATGCAATGGTTTCTTCCCTGTGAGTTCCTGGAATATAGGCGTGAAACGCCAGGTCGATAATCGGGCCATGTGCGCCAGCTGTTTTACCGTCAAATCAGGATCCATGTAATGCTCGTCTACATAGTGAAGGACGTTTTCAACGGTTTGTGCCAAAGTCGGCGATTGGCCGTCCTGAATATTTTGCTGGAACACATACGCCATCAATTCATAAAACCGGGCAGCCGTTTAATGCGGATAGCGAATGTGACAAAATTCATTTCCATGGCTTCGATCATCGTTCATACTTGGGTTCCGAAGACTTTGCACGTCGGGAGGGAGCACCTTGTCCAGAATAAGACGCGGGGATATGATTTTGTTCGCCATCATCCTGATCCTTGGATCCTTCACGGGGCTGCAATGGTGGAAGCATAGCCACGTGGAATATCAGCAGGGTCAGCTTCAGGCGCTGATCACGGTGAATGGCAAAGAATACGAAACCGTCCCGCTGAACGGGGACGAACGCATCATCGACATTAAGACTAAGTTTGGACACAATACATTGAAAGTATATGACTATGGGATCCAGATGATATATTCGGATGCTCCGAGGCGAATCGCGCTGGACATGGGTTTTATCTCGGAACCTTATCAACAGATTATTTGCGTGCCGACCAGAGTCGTGGTAGAGGTGCTGGTACCTGAGCATGAACGGAACGAGTCCGAACTGGATGCCGTGGTGAGCTAGGCTCAGGGAGAGGAGTAAGTATCATAGGCTTAAATGAAAGAACCGGGTTTTGAACCGGTTCTTTTTGTTGTTTAGGACATCTGGTATGATAGCGTAACTTTGTCGCAGAAAAGACAGTTATAATAAATGAAGGGATAAAGTTGCGTAACCACGTGCTTCCTGAGCATAAGATCCGTAGATCTTAGGTCGACGGGATGCCCAGTCGCAGAGTAAAGGTGGGGAGTTAACATGGATATGGTCGCACTGATACTAGTTGTGGGCTTTTTGTTCGTTGTGGTATATTTGAGGGCAATTTGGAACGTGTTGCTGGACATTCGAAACGAGTTAAGAAGTGATGGCGACAGAGGGGCGTGATACGATGCTGAGCGAGAAAAAAGACTACTCCCATGTATACTGGATCGGAGGCTCCCCCTGCTCGGGCAAGTCGACGATTGCTGAAAAATTGGCGAAGGATTACAGCTGCACCTATTATCAATGCGATCTATTCAACGAGAAGCATGTGAGCATATGCCATCCGTCGGAGCACCCCACCATGTCCCGATTGAAGGATATGTCCTGGAATGCATTGTGGTCGCGGCCGGTGGAGCAGCAGGTTGAGGAAGAATTGGAGTTTTACCGCGAGGAATTTGGCATGATTATGGATGATGTTTCGGCCCTGCCGGACACGAGCCCCATCATCGTTGAAGGTGCGGCTCTATTGCCGGAAAAAGTCGAGCACCTGGTACCCAGCCCCCATCATGCGATATGGATCGTCCCGGTTCCGGCATTCCAGAAGGAGCATTATGCCAAACGGGAATGGATCCACGAAATTTTGGTATCATGCGATGATCCCGGCGCCGCGTTTCGAAACTGGATGGACCGGGATATCGGTTTTGCGAGATACGTGGCCAAGGATGCCTTGGACCGCGGATTCAAGGTGATGTTCGTGGACGGGAGCCGAAGTGTTCGGGAGAACTACGAAGAGGTCAGGCGTCATTTTATGCTATGCAAACAACAGGGAATCCAATGAAGAAAATCAAAATCGCATTGTTGGTTTTGCTAGTGCTTGTGCTCTTGTCTCCCATTGTGTATGTGCAAGCTAACAAAATGATCTATGCCAAGAAGGTGAAGACCTACCTGCTTGAAGAAGAACATTATACGCAGGATGAAATCCAGTCGGTCCAAGGCATCTGGGGCGTTAAGCTGCCTCCTTTTTATGCCGTCGTGGTATTTAAAGACGAGCCTGAGGTAGAGTATATTTATTTTGCCCATGATACGATTATGCAGTTTGAATACCGATTGAAGCCTGAGGGGGAAGCCCGTGGAATTACACGATCCATGCTAAAGCATGATATCCCAAGGGATTGATATGGCGTTGTAATTTTTAGTTTAAAGCTGTTCAGGGGGGAGCATTGCATGTCCATAACGCTACAAACTTCACGTCTGCAGTTGAAAACCGTGGATCGGGAACGGGCAGCGGATGTGTTGGATTTTATCGTCAGGAACGATGAGTTTTGGAAGATTTGGGAGCCTGCCAGGGAAGCGGAGTTTTATACCCTGGAGAAACAGGCTGAGATTCTGGCAGCGGAAAGTCGAAGCATCGCTGACGGTTCCCTGCTTAAAGTGTGGCTGCATCAAAACGATGAGATGATCGGCTCGATTGCGATCAGCAATATCGTGCGGGGTGTTTTTCAATCGGCTCATGTCGGGTATAAGCTGGCGCAATCTCATACGGGAAAAGGGTATATGACCGAAGCCCTGAGCGCCGTGGTCGGCTATTGCTTTGACACGCTGGGGCTGCACCGTTTGGAAGCCAACATTATGCCGAGAAACAAAGCCTCGATGAACGTAGTGAAACGACTGGGCTTCTATGAGGAAGGTCTGGCGATCAAATACCTGAAGATAAACGGTGTATGGGAAGACCACCTTCACATGGTGCTTCGTAATGAACGTATGGAGTAAATCATGTGGAAGAGAGTGACCTGAGATTCCATGTACGAAGGGGCTGAGTTTTTGTATTTTTGGAGTAAGCGAATGGTCGAGTACAGGAATTACCCATAAATGATGATCGGAGGTGTATGAAAAATGCCATGGCCCATGGTCCATTTTGCGATTGCCCAGCAGCTGGGTACGCCGGAGCCGACACCGAGTTTGTTGCTTGGGAGCATCGCTCCTGATGCCGTCCATGTCAGGGGCAACATAACGAGAGAACAAAAAGGGATCACGCATCTGGTAAACGAAGATTTGTTGCCGGATGCCAATCGAATCAGGGAGAATTATTTGTTATATGTAACACAGAAGCCGGGAAAAGAGTGGATTGACTTTGTATACGGTTATTTTGCTCATATCTACACGGATTTAAGGTGGGTGCAGACGCTGTACGCTGATTACAAAAAAGAAAACAAAGCGGACAATGAAAGCTTGAGATTTACATATAACCAGGAGGTCAGCCAGCTTGAGTTCGAAATCATACGATCCCAGCATTGGGCAGGTTCCGTACTGAATACACTTAAGGATTCGATCGGGCATGCCCTGGACCCGTTTGTTGACAAGTCCGAGGTGGAGCAGTATCGAACGATTAAACTAGAATGGTTGTTGGAGGAAGGTAATGAGCCGAAGATTGAACTGATTTATTTTACTTTGGATAAAGTGGAGAGGTTCGTACAGAACACGGCTGCGGAGTTGAGCACATTATTGACCCTGGAAGGTATTCGTGTGCAAGGAGGTTAGGCGTGTTGCTGAAATACGTGCGACAAACGGGTTCGTGGATCTGTATCCTATGGATCGTGTTGGCATTATGCTCTTGTCAGAGCGGAGGGGAGCGGGTAGAGCACATTGAGGCTTTTATCGTTGAAGATATGATGATAACTGCAGATGGGCTCTACGTGCCTTCAGGTTATAAAAAAGTGAATTCGATAATCAATCATGAAGATAATCAAGGGGCCACGCTGTCGCGTGTACGAGCGATTGAAGACTATTACGATAGCGAAGGGAAGTTTATGAAGACCAGGGTGTACAATCAAAGTCATAAACGATGGAAGAATATACCCAACGAGGATTCCAGCAGCCAAGAAAAGGAGCTTGAAACACCTCTAACCATCCACATCCCCGACGATCATTCCGGGACACCCGTTCAGCTAACGGATCAACAAAAGGATGAAATAAAAGCCCATGTTATCGAACACACCAAAAAATGGTGAGTCTATTTGAATTGACGATAGGAGGAGGACTCCTCATGTTTCATGTAGAGATTAGGCGGCCGAATCCTAGTGATACGAAAGCGATGGAGCATTTTTTCAGAGTCGTGATTACCGATACGTTTGCCAAAGAAGGCTTGGCAGATTTATCGGAGGACGTCGAGCAGGAGATTGAGACCAAAAAGAGGTGCTTGAACGCGGATATTGCAACGAACGGAGAGCAAAGGTATTTTCTGATCGGACTTATAGACAACAGCGTTGTGAGCAGCATCGAGTTTGGCCCGTCCAATGCATTGATACGGAAAAGTTCCAATGGAGTACTGCGCGACGTGGTTGAAATCGGAACCGTATTTGTGCATCCTGATTATCAGCAACAGGGAATCGGCAGTCTGATGCTTCAAATCATGTATCTTACGCTGCTCAATAAGGGGATAACGGAATTTTGTTTGGATAGCGGATACACGCGTGCTCAGAAAATATGGAAGAAGAAACTAGGTGAACCCGATTACGTCCTTCAAGATCACTGGGGGCGCGGAATCGACCATATGATATGGAGAAGAAGGATGACGGACGTTCCCATTGTGTTTAGTATCGCCGATAGATCCAAGGAATTAGCAGAATCGAGTGGCGTGCAGGATACATGAAGAAGATCATTTAACTTGTATAAAAATACAATTGGATGTATATTAATTCCTATCAAACGGTAGGAGTGGTATACGTGCTAAAGAGAATCGAAGAACTTACCTTAAACGCTTGGCCGGCGCTTCAAACCTTGACGCACCATGGGTGGCTGTTACGTTTTGCAGACGGTTATACGAAGAGATCCAACTCGATTAATGCCTTATACACGGATCCAACGATAGACCTTGACGCCCAAATTCATGAATGCGAGCGGTTATATGTTAAGGCTGGGCTTGACGTCGTATTTAAAATCACCCCGTTCAATCCGCAGGAGCTGGACCGTATGTTGGATTCCAGGGGTTATTCCATACTCGATCCAACCAGTCTGAGGGTGTTAGATCAACTGGATCATCTGGAGCTTCCAACGTATAAGGAGGTTAAGATCGAAGAACGACTGACGGATGAATGGCTGAGCGTGCTGACCGAGATAACTGGAATATCCGAGAAGTATAAGGCTGTAAAAAGAAAGCTGTTTAACTACTCCGTGATTCAATACGGATTCTTCATCCTATATGATCATGGTGAACCTGTGGCATGCGGGATCGGGGCAATAGAGCAAGGCGTCGTCGGCATATTTGATCTCGCCACAGCTCCGGCATGCCGAAATCGCGGGTTCGGAAAGCAGTTACTCTTACATATTCTGCATTGGGCCAAGAAGAATGGAGCCGCAAGCAGCTATCTACAAGTGGTCCAGAACAATGTTGCTGCAAACCGGTTGTACGATCGTCTTCAGTACAGGGAGATCTATTCCTATTGGTATAGACATAAACGTATCGAAGGATAAAGGCAGCATCCGTAGCGTATGTACCGTGAATCTGAGCTTATCGGATCCAGGGGTTACCCAATCGAATGAACAGTTGTATAATCATGGAAGATGCCTGGCACAGAGGACCCGGCCCTAGATGAAGCTGTCTAAGTTGGGTCTTTTTAGTCAAATGGGCTGTTCGCAGTCATAAATCGCGGTTTCCTTTTTTCTAACGTACTCATGAAGGATACAGAAAGTTGGTGAAATCATGTTCGACTTATCTTCGAAGTATTATGACGTGATCTACAGCTTCAAGGACTATGAGCAGGAGGCGCGGCAGGTCCGGGAATATATCGAAAGACAAAGCAAGGATTACCAAACCATTCTGGATGTAGCCTGCGGAACGGCGGAACACGCTGTTTTCTTGAAGCAGCACTATGCAATCGATGGAATCGATTTGAACCCCGAATTCGTAGCTATAGCGAAGTCGAAGAATCCCAAGGGGGATTATTCGGTGGCTGATATGACCCGTTTTCGACTCGGCCGGAAGTATGACGTGATTATGTGTCTGTTCAGCTCCATCGGGTATGTGAAGACGCCGGAGCTGTTGGTTCTAACCCTTGTGCAGTTTAGGGAACATCTGAACGAGGATGGTGTTATTCTGGTTGAGCCATGGCTTACGCCGGACGTTTGGACAACCGGAAGAGTGGACACGATCACGACCGAGCGCCATGGGATCCACATGAGCAGAATGTCCCATTCGGATCGCGCAGGTAATGTTTCGATCATGAATTTTTCGTATTTGTTTGGCAGCGAGGTTGGAATCGAGCATTACACGGAGGAGCATCGTATGGGTCTGTTTACCGTGGAAGAGATGATCGGGGCATTTCGGGAAGCGGGACTGGATGTGGAACACGATACGCAAGGCTTGATCGGAAGAGGCATGTATATTGCCCGAATAGCTTAGTAAGGAGGACCTCAAGATATGTATGCACATAGGCCGCTGAGGGACGAGGATTTGCAAGCGATTTGCAGTTTTCCTCAAACGCCGGAAGAACTGTTTTACATGAGCCCGAGATCGGAATTCCCTTTGACGCCGGATCAAATCCTGAGTTTGCTTGAGAACCGCTTTGATCCCACGGTTATCGTTGAAGAATCCACCGGGCAGGTCGTCGCCTACGCGAATTTTTATGAAGATGCGGATGGATCGTTGTGGCTTGGCAATGTCGTTGTTGCACCGTCGCACCGTGGACTCGGTGCAGCGCAGAAGCTGTTGCGTACCATGATGGACATCGCCAAAGAAAAATACGAAATGGAACGTTTTTATCTAAGCTGTCATAATACCAATTCCAGAGGGCTTGTTTTTTATCATAAGTTGGGGTTCGAGCCGTTCGATGTCCGCATCACGGCGTTAGATGACGATCGAAAAATGATTACCATTCAGATGAGGCTGGATTTGGTCTGAGCAAGTCGTGTTGTTCAGTCGGATTCCGAGGTGAAAGGGGAGCTTTAGAATGAACACCATACAGGCGGTGCTGTTTGATTTCGATGGTACTTTAGCAGATACGCTGCCGCTTTCGTTTAAAGCATTCCGGGCGGTCTTCTTGAAATACGAAGGCAAGCGGTTGACCGATGCCGAAATCGTTCAGACGTTTGGGCCAACGGAGGAAGAGATCATTGCCAATCATCTTTCGAATCCGGCCCATGTTGATGAAGCCGTAGAATATTATTACGAAGTGTTTGAGCAGGATTTTCAAGAGCATGTGCAGGTATCGGAAGCCGTACAGGATCTAATTGTGAAGCTGTCGGATTTACGTATACCCATGGTTATTATCACGGGCAAGAGCAGAAGATGCCTGGATATATGTTTAAGAAACCTGAAACTGGACGGGTATTTTGCCGCTACCATTACGGGAGACGAGGTTGAACGTTCCAAACCGGACCCGGAAGGGATATTCAAAGCCGTTCAGCTGTTGGGTCTGAGGACATCGGACGTGGTTTTTGTCGGGGACAGCGATGCCGACATTGCGGCTGGCAAATCAGCTCAGGTATTAACCATCGGGGCGCATTGGTTTGATACCGTTCAGAATGCACAATTTGCGGTGGAACCCGACAATATTTTTACACGGCCCGATCAGTTGATAACATGGATCATGACCAGGAATCATTGAGCGAATGAAAGCAGGGGTTATATTGAACAGCAAGACAACTATCGAATTCCAGGGTAAGCCCTTTACGATTGAATGTGAGGACATCTTCCTTCGGGAATATTTGTTGGAAGATTTGGATGCGATCTGCAAGATCACGCACGAACCGGAGATCAGACAGTTCCTGCCTGGGTGGGATGTATCAAGGGAGCAACGGCGAGAATGGTTAACCGACTATGAGATGCCGGAGAATCGGCGGTTCCTGCAAGCCGTTCAAGACGGCGGGGACGTGGGGCAGCTGCGTCTTCGGTTAGCCATCGTTTTGAAAGAAACAGGGGAATGCATCGGCTGGTGCAATACCGGTCCTAAGGAAGAGCTGCCCCCGCCTAACCGAGAGATCATGTACGGAATCTCCAATCGGTATTATAATAAGGGATATGCCACCCAAGCCGTGCGGGCGTTAATCCGTTATTTGTTCCGAAATACAAGGGAGCGAGAACTCAACGCAATCGCCGTCGTTCATCATCATGCTTCCAATAAAGTAATCCAAAAGTGCGGATTTGCCTATATCGGCGAGATCGAACTTGAGCAGGAGCGGTATCATCACTATAAATTATGCGATGAGTAATAGGGAGGCCCAATGAAACAGCTTGCCCTTGGAGCGGGGATCTTCATTGTGACGGAATTGCTTTTGATCACGCTGTTAGGCGTGGACGAATGGGCAATGATGGTGTTCTCAGCAGGCGTAATCATTACGATATTATTGTTAATTTTCATGCGTCTGACGGAGTTGGTGAAGAGTAACAGTGACCGTCTAGATCATCAACAAAGGCAGAGGATCCAGGAATTGAACCGACAATCCAGATTAACTTCGACATCCGACAATGGTTCGATGAATCCGGATGAATAAAATGTTATGCTGGGTAGCGAAAGGGTAATGGTTGAAGTTAAGCAGCAAGAGAGGAGGCCCAGCCTTGCGATACAACGTTATTTTATTTGATGCGGACGATACGCTATACGACTATGCCCAATCGGAGGCGTTTGCGTTAGCCGGCGTTTTTGGCGAGATCCATCAGGAATGCACGAATGCGATCGTAGACAGTTACAGGCGCATTAACCAGCAGTTGTGGAACGATTTCGAGCAGGGGATCGTGACGCAGGGCGAATTGCGTACGGCCCGGTTCGCAAGACTCCTGGAGGAACATAGTATCAATTGCGCTTTGGACGCTGAAGCCTTTAGCAATATCTACATAAAGTATTTAGGACAGGGCTCCTTTCTGATGGAAGGGGCAGAGAAGCTGTGCAGTCAACTGTCCGAGCGCGGTCAGCGCATGGCCATCATCACGAACGGAATCAAGGAAGTGCAGTTCAATCGTATCAGCCGATCGGCGCTGTGCGATTCCTTTGAATGTATCGTGGTTTCGGAGGATGCAGGATCTCAAAAGCCGCACGAAGGAATATTCGATTACGCCTTCGATAAGTTAAACCACCCGGATAAAAGCGAGGTGCTCATTGTTGGCGATTCGTTAACTTCCGATATACAAGGAGGCATCCGTTACGGGATAGATACCTGCTGGTATAACCCGCAGCGCAAGGCTAACCCGACGTCCATTCACCCCAAGTATGAAATACATACATTGGAGGAACTCCACGACATCATTTCATCCGAATGACCGTGATTTGGCAAGATCGATGAAGATGGAGCACCATGATCCTTTCTAGACGTTTACTATTATGCTGAGGGTTTTCCCATAGGTTCCGTGTAAAAAGGGAGGAAGGTGCAGAAGTGGTTCAGTGTCCGTGGTGCGCACAGGAGGTAACGTTGATTGATAGTACATGTCCGGAATGCAAGCATGAGGTATTGCCGGAGCATCTGAGCACAGAGACGAATGAACAGACTACCGGCCAGTATAATACAGCAGCCGAAATGGATTACCTAAGCATTGAGGAATTAATGGCCAGCAAGTTCCACTGCCGCCGCTGCGGTCACCGTGAATGCAGCTCGCAGGAAGTCAGCATGAGCGGTACGGGCATAAGCAAAATATTCGATATCGACTATCATCATTATCTCTTCGTATCCTGTACGCGGTGCGGTTTCGTCGAGGTATTCAATCCCGATGTCCTCCGCGGACATCAATCCGGAGTGCTGGGAACGGTGCTCGATCTCATCTGGGGTTAACTAACAGAACATTCAGCAAAGGAGCATGAACATGATACAGGCATTTATTTTTGACATGGACGGGGTCATTATTGACAGCGAACCGCTGCACTTTGAAGTGGATATCCAGGTGATGAACTACTACGGATCCTCGATAACCCATGAACAATTGGAGAAGTATGTAGGCATGACCAATCCGGAGATGTGGGCAGCCATTAAACATGAGCATCGGCTTGCGCAATCCGTATCGGAGATTATCGAATACCAATTGTCCAATAAAATCGAGATGCTCACCTCTCGGGAAATGGAGCCGATTGCCGGCATTCGGGAGCTTCTGGCTGAACTTAAAGCACGTCGTATCCCTGCTGCGATTGCATCATCCTCGCCTCCCGTATTTATTACGGCCGTCTTGCGCAAGTTCGATCTCCTGGATCAATTCGAATGCGTCGTGAGCGGTGAAGAAGTGGAAAAAGGAAAACCGGCGCCGGATGTGTACCTCAAAGCGGCTGAATTGTTAGGCGTGGAGCCCGAGCACTGCATGGTGCTGGAGGATGCCCGGCATGGCGTTGCTGCAGCGAAGGCGGCCGGCATGACATGCATCGGCTTCGTGAACCCGAATTCGGGAAATCAGGATTTGTCGCAAGCCGATCATGTCGTGGATTCCATCGGGGACGTTCTGAGGATTTGCCAATTTGAATAGGACTTGGTCTTGGATCCTGGCAGTTTGGCCGCGCACATTGCGGCTGAGCTGTTTTTTTGTTTTTGATTCAAATGGTTATAAACCCAACTTATTGATCATAAAACTCGTTTATACTATATCTACTATATTATATCTACTATTAGGATCTAGACCTAAGTCTAGGTTCATTATCGTCTGAAGACGGAAGGCATCCTCCTCCATTCGTGATATCCTTGCATTAACATGATACGGGAGAGGAATGTGAACCGATGATTTCAAATTCGAATGTAAGCAACGATATCGCACGATACACGGGCTGTCCAAGGGTCAGCCAAGCAGAGGAGATTAGGCTTGATGGATTTTTTACGTAATTTAGGCGATATCGGATTATTCATTCATGCCATGATCGACGCGATCATTTTTCCGATTCCGGCACTGTTCTCGCAGTTGTCCTTAAGTGCCTTGAGTCCGGACCGTGCGATCTGGCTCGCCACGATCGGGTTTGTCGGGTGCTTGATCGGAACGCCCATCGGATATGGAATCGGCAAGGCTTCAGGTCATTTGGTGTTAACCAAGATCATGAAGAAAAAATGGTATGATTCCGCCACCGCTTTGTTCACCAAGCATGGCGAAGCCGCTATCCTGGTCGGTGCGTTTACGCCGATTCCCTTCAAAATATTCACCATTCTATCCGGCTGCATGAACTATCCTTTATGGAAGCTTATCAGCTATGCAGCGCTCGGACGCGCCGTGAAGTTCTACACGGTGGGTGTGCTGTTCTACGTATATGGCCGTGCTGCCGAGAATATGGTGGACAGCGTGCTTACGATTATTTTGTTATCCGTAGGTGCTCTGATCGGGGGCATTTGGTTGACGGTGCGGCTTATCAAGAAGCGCAGGAATAAACGTTCGGAGGTCCCCGTCGTGAAGGGGCCAAAAGATTCAATTTACGTAACGGCAGGTGAAGAATGAATGATAAAGCGACTGCAAAGTTTTGATCACCGGGTATTCGTCTGGTGCAACCAGACGATCAGCAACCGAGCCTTTGACCGGTTGTTCGGCGGCATCACCCATCTCGGCGGAGCCACCTTCACCATTCTGAGCGCGTTGCTTATCGCCTGGGCAGCATTCGAAGCTTGGGATATCACGGCATATCAGAGTGCCATTGCGTTAACCGTTAGCCATCTGATCGTGGTCCTCATCAAGAGAATCGTCAGAAGAGATCGTCCCTTCCGGGTTTTGGAGCAGGTAAAGATCGGAAATTTCCCGCTGAAGGATTACTCCTTCCCTTCCGGTCATACGACGGCGATTTTTGCAGTCATTACCCCGCTGCTGTTTCTGGTTTCGCCGCTGCCGACGATACTGCTGATCATGCTGGCTGCGCTGGTCGGTCTATCCCGTATCTATTGGGGATATCATTACCCGACCGATTGTCTGGCGGGAAGCCTGATCGGATTCGGATCGGGATGGCTGGTCGTTTACCTGATGCATGTCTTGGGAAACACATAACGTTAGATAAGGAGTAATATCAATGAGATCCATATATGAGCAAAAAATCATCATATTAACCGGAAGTCTGGGAGAGGGTCATAACCAGGCATCAAAGGCCATTGTGGAATCAGCAAAAAGAAAATACCCTCATCTGCGCGTTAAAGTCATTGATTACATGGAGTTAACCCATCCGCGGCTGCATGTGGCCGGACAGTTTTTCTTTGTGCAGTGGATGAAGCATTTTCCATCCGTTTACGGTTATTTGTTCCAAAAAACGCGCGAGGAAAACACGCTCATTCAGATGCTGAAACGCTTCAGTACCTTCAGTCTTCAAAAACTGAGCGCAATGCTGGAGATCGAAAAGCCGGCTATCGTAGTCAGTACGTTTCCGCCGGCAGCGGCAGGCATGTCGCTGTTGAAAGCGATGGGTTACACGGACGTGCCGACGGCCACCGTCATGACGGATCATACGGATCACAGTTATTGGATCCATTCGCATACGGATTATTACATGGTCGGTTCCGATGTGGTTCAGGTTGCATTGGAGCGCAAAGGCGTGCCGAGCGAAAAAATCTCCGTGACCGGAATACCGGTCAACCCGCTCTACAGTCAACCGGTTGATGAGGAACGGCTGCGAGATTATTATGGCTTGAAACCATCCGAGCAGGTCGTGCTGATCATGGGCGGCGGAGAAGGGATGATCGATAAAGAAATTATCGAGCTCTTGAAATCCATGGCATACCCGCAGGATGTTCGGTTTATGGTCGTGTGCGGACGCAATATGAAATTATATCAATCGCTGCTGGAAGAGTTTGCGGAGCATCCGCAAATCACCGTCATGGGTTATGTGGATCGTATGCATGAATTGATGGCGATGGCCGACTTGATGGTGACGAAGCCGGGAGGTCTCACGATTTCCGAAGCATTAACGATGGAACGTCCCATGCTGTTGGTTAAACCCTTGCCGGGCCAAGAGCAGGATAATGCGGACTACCTGGTTGGCATTGGCGTGGCACGTCAAGCTATGGCGGGAGAACTGCAGCATCAATTCATGACGCTAATGACGGATTCGTCCTTGCTGCAAGAGATGAAGCGAAAAGCGGCCATTAACACGCACAAAGATTCGGCGCTATCGGTTCTGACCCGATTGATGGAGATTCAACGGCGTTACCGCCCTTCGCGAGAATGGGCCGAAGAAAAGAACCCGGTGCCCTACGAGGTGCTGAACAGGGAAGTTTATGTGAATGAAGCCCTGCACCACTACCATGACAGTTATCGGTAAGACGAAGGAGTTTTCCCCATGAATTTGTTTGAATTGGTTGAGCGGTTGTTTGAACAATATGGTTATCTGGTGTTATTGATTGGGCTCCCTCTTGATTTTATTGCTCTTCCAATTCCTCCAGGAAACACTACCCTGACTTATACCGGGTTCCTGACCTATAAGGGGGTCATCGACATGGTTCCGGCCATGGGATCTGCTTTTATAGGAGCGGCCATGGGACTGACCATTACCTATATCCTCGGCTACCGGTTAGGGATGCCGCTGATTGAACGCTATGGAAAATGGCTGTTCATCAAGCCGTCCCTTGTGGAGAAAACACAGGCGTATTACAGCAAGTATGGGAACAAGCTGCTCATTGTCTGTTTTTTCATTCCCGGAGTCAGGCAGTTTATCGGGTATTTCATCGGCATGATTCGAGTTCCCTATCGGACGGTTTGGATATATGGATACACGGGAGTGGCTGCATGGGTATTGGCCTTCTTCAGCATAGGCTTTATATTCGGGGAGCAGTGGCAGTACATTCTGAATGTAGTGGAGCATTATTTGAAAGTCATCTTTCTCTGTCTGGCAGGTTCGTTTCTCGTTCTGCTGGTTTGGAGCCGCGTGAAACGCGAGAAGGCGAAGAAACTGACCAACGCGACAAGGAATGAATAGTTTGGATCCATGACCCGGCGAAGGATCATTGGTTTGCTCGGGTTTAGTTTATATAAGATAGGGACGAGCTGTGAAGTGATTTGTGATAAGATCTAAATTAAGTCAACAGCAGCACATACATAATGTAAACGAATGATGAGAGGAGGGAGGGGCTGGCATGAGCAAAATCATACCGTTGTTCAGGGTGTTCGACGAAACGAAGTCAAGGGAATTCTACATGCAGTATCTTGGTTTCACCTTGGACTGGGAGCACCGGTTTGACGATTCGGCGCCGCTTTACATGCAAATATCCAAAGGTTCGTTATTGATCCATTTAACGGAGCATTACGGTGACTGCTCCCCTGGAGCAGCCATTCGCGTGGAGATCGCAGGAATTGAAGCTTTTCACGAACAGCTGTCAAGCCAGAACTATCCGTATCAGAGACCCGGAATCGAGATCGCCCCATGGAACAGCAAAGAGGTACGTGTAACGGATCCGTTCGGCAATCGAATCACTTTCTACGAGGAGATGGAACCCGAGTGATGAAGCTAAACGAGATACGATGGGAACAAGCAAGGCAGTATATGCTGCAGCGGGCCAGAAACCTTGAACGGGCCTTGTTCCGATATGAATTCGAGAACGGGTCGTTTACGGATGTGCTGATTGAGCTCTCCAGCTACCAGAACGAGGATGGCGGATTCGGTCATGGTCTTGAGCCTGACCTTCGCTGCAAGGAGTCATCTGCCCTGGCGACGACCAGAGCGCTGGAGATTCTTCGGTTACATCCGAATCATCCCGAGCGGAACGAACGGGTTATATCCGCGTTACAGTATCTCGAGCATACGTATGTGCCTGAACGCTCAGGATGGGACATTATCCCCGAAGAAGCGGAGCAGTCACCTAGAGCGATTTGGTGGCAATACGGCGCTTTTAAGGACCATTGGGGCAATCCCAATGCAGACATCATCGCTTATTTTATCGATGAACGGGAGCTGTATCCTCTGGAATCGCTGGATTTCTTGGTTCGTTATGCTCTGGACTACCTGAATCGAACCAGCGATTTAAAAGAAATGCATGAACTGTTTTGTTACTTGCGCTTGAAAGAGCGATTGCCAAAGGAACAGGCATCCGAGATCAGGGAGGCTTTGGAGGCTTTCATGGACAACTGCATTAGCCTGGACCCCGGCAGCCGGGAGGGATACGGGGCAACACCGCTGAGCATTATGGACACGCCGAACTCTCCTTACTTTCCAAAATATCGAGCGCTTCTTCCGGCGGAGCTGGACTTGCTTATAGAGAACCAGGGCGAAGATGGTGCCTGGGAGCCGAATTGGAGCTGGTACCAATTCGAAGAGGTATGGCCGTCGGCCAAGGAAGAATGGAAGGGCGTTATGACACTGAATGCGCTTCGGACGCTGCGTAATTTTGACCGGATTGAAGGGATATGATGGCAAGATCCTGAGGATGAAACAGATATGGCTCGGTTCGCCGTAAAGCGAACCGAGCCATTGTTGTTTGGAGAAGGGAAGATATGCCCGCAAATCAAGATGAATCCCTGCAATGGGAAGCAAATGCGTAAAGCCTGCTTAAGCCTTCTTCGATCTCTTCCGTCGAAAGGTTTCCATATCCCAATACGATCCCTGTCGAACCCGGAGGACGCGATGGCGAGATTCTGTAATTAGAAGCAGGCTCGACGCGAAACCCGTATGAGACCGTATCGTTCCATGGGAGGAGAGCGTAAGCTTGACGACCGAATATCACCTGAAGATGCATCCCCGCATCATCGCCGACAATGGAAATATCCTGCCCGAACAAGTGATGGAGCCGCTCCGTTAATACATTGCGGCGTTTCTTGTACACTTTTTTCATCTTATGGATATGCCGTTCCAGATGGCCGTCCAGAATGAATTGGCTTAGCGCTTGTTGAATGACGGTTGGGGTATGTATATTCAGTTTATCTTTCATCTCGGTTATGGCATCGGTTAGATCAGGCGGGACGATCATGAATCCGATCCGGAGGCTCGGCGTTAAGGTTTTACTGAATGTTCCCACGTGAATGACTCTCGAAGGCGAGAGCGTCTGCAGAGGAGGCACCGGGATTCCTCGAAGCCGGAATTCGCTGTCATAATCATCTTCGATCACGAAGGAGTCGGCTTCCTCCAGCATCCGGATGGCCTGATGTCTGCGCTGTATGGATAGTACGCTGCCGGAAGGAAACTGATGTGACGGCGTTAATAAAACCAGATGACCTGGTGCGAAACTCGTCATGGCGTCGATGCGCATGCCGCTGTGATCCACCTCAACCGGCACAAGCCGATAGTTCATCATCTGAAAAATATCGCGGGTAATATCGATCGTGGGGTCTTCGATATAGATGGAATGAAACCTGGAAGCTAACGATTTGGCAAGGAGGAGCAACCCTTCGGAAGCGCCGGACACGATCACGATTTGATCGGATGAGCATTGGATGCCCTTGGACCGGAATACATAGTCGCAAATGGCAGAGCGCAGCATCTTATCACCTTTGATGTGACCGTAATCATGGTTTGCATTAACGGAGTCCTCAGCTGCTTGTTTCAAGTACTTGGCCCAGATGTGCCTTGGAAACATCTTCTGATCGGGAATGCCGGCGGCAAAATCGATCATGTGCGAATGTTCAGTCGATGTAACTTTATGGATCGGCTGCTCGCCGACAGATGGCTCGTTTCGTGGACGGGGAGAGGGTATAATCCCGCCCGCTACATAGGTGCCTGATCCTACGCGCCCTTCCAAATATCCCTCAGCCGTCAGCTGCTCATATACCTCGATGACTACATTGCGCGCAATGCCCCACTCTTTGGCCAGAACTCGGGTCGGAAGCAGCCGTGTTCCTGCTGCCAGCTGTCCCGATTCGATCAGCCTTCGCAGCTGCTGGCATACCTGATGGGTAACGGATCGTTTCGATTCACGGTCGATATAAATGCCGTACACCGTATCCCTCCTTTAATTGGTTCCTCCAAATTGACCATCATTGGATCTCATCACAAACCATTTTCCTAATTATAATGAAGGCGAACCAATTCGAAAAGGGAGGAACTATCATGGATAGAACGTTAGGCAGATCGCAAATCCCGGTAAGCCCGCTCGGCTTAGGCTGCTGGGCAATGGGCGGGAATTTTACATTGGACGGCTTGTCCGACGGATGGGGTGAGGTGGACGAACGTGAATCCGTTGCAGGGATTCATGCGGCCCTGGAGAGGGGCGTTAACTTTTTTGATACGGCAGACGTTTATGGTACCGGGCATAGCGAACGGGTGCTTGGCCGCGCATTAAAAGGAAAGCGGCACGAAGCCGTGATAGCCACCAAATTCGGATATACCTATGATGAAACAACGAAGGAAGTTTTTACGCGTTATAATGCTACGCCGGATTATATCCGCTACGCTTGTGAGCGGTCTCTTCAGCGACTCGATACGGATTATATCGATCTCTATCAGATTCATGTAGGCGGATTACGACTGGATGAGGTGGAAACGGTGATTGATGCCTTAAACGGTCTTCGTCAAGAAGGGCTGATCCGTACATATGGCTGGAGTACCTGGGATACGGCCAATGCCGAGTTATTTGCGGAGCGATCCGAAGCGGCAGCCATTCAGCACGTGCTGAATGTTCTCAGTGACGATAAGGAGATGCTTGCCCTTTGCGAACGTCATGGTTTGGCGAGCATCAATAATACGCCCTTGGCAATGGGGCTATTAAGCGGGAAATTTAATCAGGACACCCGATTCAGTGATCAAGATGTGCGTGGAAGCGGTCACGACTGGGTCGCCTATTTCAAGGAGGGTAAAGCCGTACCGTCGTTCCTCGCTAAACTTGAAGCGGTGCGGGAGATTTTAACGAGTGAAGACCGTACTTTAGTGCAAGGAGCGTTAGCATGGATTTGGGGAAGAAGCCGTGCGGCGATTCCGATACCGGGTTTCAAAACGAGAAGGCAAGCGGAAGAACTAATAGGAGCCGTTGCTTTTGGACCTTTAACGGCTGGACAGATGAACGAAATCGAAGGAATACTGGGCTCCATGTAGTCACATTCCAGTTATGTAGCAGGAGAGAAGCCCTTGGCAGATGCCGAGGGCCTTTTCGACGGGAAATAAGCAGCATCCATCAGGAGTGCAGACACTATTATTTTTCGGCGGAGATGCTAAAATCATGACATGGAATGATCTCAAACATAATGGAAGGGAGAGAGGGAACATGGATTTGAGGTATCCGATAGGACAGTTTGACTGGGGAGGCAGCACGTCGCCTGAGCACAGGAAGGTCTGGGTCCGAGAGATTAAGGGAATGCCGGAGAAGCTGAGGGCAGCGGTCCAAGGGTTAAGCCACGAACAACTGGATACGGCTTATCGCGAGGGCGGCTGGACGATCCGCCAGGTTGTTCACCATCTTGCTGACAGTCATATGAACAGCTATATCCGGTTTAAACTTGCGTTGACGGAAGAGAACCCGACGATTAAACCGTATGACGAACAGAAATGGGCTGCCCTGCACGATTCATTGACACAAGACATTGAGGCTCCGCTTGCATTGATCGACGGATTACATGCCAGATGGGTCGCATTATTGGAGAATATGAAGGATGGGGACTATCTGAGAACGTTCTACCATCCCGA
Organism: Paenibacillus sp. Y412MC10; assembly: GCF_000024685.1. Classification (NCBI taxonomy): domain Bacteria; kingdom Bacillati; phylum Bacillota; class Bacilli; order Caryophanales; family Paenibacillaceae; genus Paenibacillus; species Paenibacillus sp. Y412MC10. The sequence goes on along the minus strand of NC_013406.1, from coordinate 4,301,656 downwards.
AAACCAGCGAACAACGAGTTTGGAATACGCCGCAGGCATGTATGCATGGCATGGGAATCACCACATTGCCCACATCACGTCAGCCAGAGAACGATTGGGATTTTAGTCGAAATCACATCGAACTCCGTCATACGACGGGGTTCTTTGTGTGCGGCCATGTCGTGATTTCTAACTTGATTGTCGCAATTTTACACTGTGAATCAGGCGGTACGTGTGATAGATTAATGGCATGATGTCTTAATATTAGATACTGAGGTGACTGGAATGATCAGAATCGGAAAAATTAGTTATTGGCATGTGCACGCATGGGATTATACGAAACAAGCGCAGGAGCATCCCGATGCTCAGATCGTAGCGGTATGGGATGAGAATCCGGAGCGGGGAAGAGAAGCCGCCGAGAAGCAAGGCGTGCGTTTTCATGAATCGCTGGATGACATGCTGCAAAGCGACGATATTGATGCCGTGATCGTGGATGCTCCGACATCCATGCACAGAGAAGTCATGTTGAAGGCCGCAGCGGCAGGCAAGCATATTTTCACGGAAAAAGTAATTGCTGCAACCCTTCAGGAGGTCAATGATATCATTAAAGCCGTGAAGGAGAATCAGGTCAAATTCACGGTATCGCTACCGCGGCTGAATGACGGTTATACGCTCGCGATCCGTGAGGTATTGGAGCAGGAATTGCTGGGAACCGTGACGCTCGTTCGCGTTCGCTTGTCCCATAATGGCGCAACCGCCGGTTGGCTGCCTGAGCATTTCTACAGCCTGGAGGAGTGCCGCGGGGGTGCCCTGATCGATCTGGGCTGCCATCCGATGTATTTGACGCGCCTGTTCCTTGGCGAGGAAGCCATTGACGTCCAAGCGAATTTCGGATACATAACGGGCAAAGAGGTAGAAGACAACGCCGTTGCCACGCTCTCTACGGCGGCGGGTGCCGTCGGCGTGGTGGAAGCCGGATTCGTTAACAACTTCTCTCCGTTCACGATCGAGATTCATGGCACGGATGGAACCATCCTGTACGGTACGCCGGATAGCAAGCTTCTGATTCGTTCAACGAAAAAAGAAGAGTACAAGGATGCTTGGGTTGAGCTGCCGGTACCGGCGAACCGCGCAAGTGCTTTTGAACAATGGATTTCTCATATTCAAGAAGATACCGTTGCCGAAGAAAATATCGCATATGCGGTTGAATTGACCAAATTGATGGAGGCAGCCAATCGTTCGGCCAAGGAGCATCGTGCTGTAAGATTGGATGAACTTCAAGCATAAGATACAGGGATGATGCACCGGGATGAATAACCATTTTCCATACGAAATGATGAAAGAGCGGCAGGATGCCTTGGAGCGGCTTGATCTTAGGGTCTATTGGGGACGTTACGAGATCCGGGTCCTTCGGTTTCATCTCACCACCTTCCCGCCCGGGAAGATTGTCTCCTTCCATAAGCATGCGGAGTATGAATTTCATTTCATACCCCGCGGCAAGGGGACCGTTATTATGGAGGATGAGCCGTATGCGCTGCGGGAAGGGATGTTCTATTTAACGGGTCCGAACGTGCTTCATTATCAGGAAGCGGATACCGCGGAACCGATGGACGAATTATGCCTGCACGTCGACATCATTCCCCGCGATGAGATTTCCGAGCCTGAGAGCCCGGCACTGCCTGTTTCGGATCCTTGGGAAATGGCGGAAGCCGATGACTGCATGGAGAAGCTGAGAGAATTGCCGATGAAGCCGACGATGGACATCCATCGCGCGATGCCTTATTTTCTTGAGGCTTATCAGGCTTCGCAGGAGAAATATTCGGGTCTGTACACAACGATCAAGCAATGCCTTATTCAGATATTGCTGCGCGCTGTGCGCGCATATGAATCCGAGCCATCGGAAGCGGAGCTGCCTTCGCGCGATATGAAGGCTTACCGTTATCAATTGGCGCTGGAGTATATCCATGCGAATTCTTCGGGGGAGGTTGTGCTGGATGACGTCGCAGAGAAGCTGCATATCAGCTCAAGACAGCTGCAGCGGATATTCAAGGAGCAAGCGGAAGGTCAGTCCTTCAGCGAGATCCTGGAGCATGTCCGCCTGGAAGCCGTGTGCAGGAAGCTGATTGATACCAATTGGTCGATTGACAAAATCGCCATTCACGAAGGCTTCTCCAGCGGCAGTTATCTGCATACCGTTTTCCGAAAGAGATACGGATATACGCCAACAACATACCGAGCCATGAATGTGAAATTGTAGGGGGAGTATCAGCCATGGGCAAAACCATTCGAATTGGAATTATTGGAAGCGGCGGCATTGCGGGGGAGCATGCAAAGTACTATAAACAAATTGACGATGTGCAAATTGTTGCCGTAGCTGATATTTTACCCGGCAGAGCCGATCAGTTTATTGAGCGCTGGGGATTGCAGGGAGCCATCGGATTCGATGACCACCGCAGATTGTTGGATCTTGACCTGGACGGCGTAAGCATCTGTACGCCGAACGTCGCTCATTACCGTACGACGATCGATGCGCTGTCGGCGGGCAAACACGTTATGCTTGAAAAACCGATGTCGGTCACTTTGGATGAAGCGATCGAGATGGTTCAAATCTCGAAGAAGACCGGGAATATGCTTAATGTAGGCTTCCAGCCGCGATATGACCCGAACATGGGCATCATTAAGAATTTGATCCAGAACGGCGAGCTTGGAAAAGTGTACTATGTGGAAACCGGGGGCGGCCGCCGACGGGGAATGCCAGGCGGCACGTTTGTTCGCCAGGAAATCGCCGGGGCAGGCGCTATGGCGGACATCGGATGCTATTCCCTGGACATGGCGCTGAACGCCCTGGGATATCCCAAGCCATTAACGGTATCCGCTTATACGTCGAATTATTTCGGGACGAATCCCAAATACCATGCGGAAGCCGGAGCGTTTAACGTAGAGGATTTCGGGGTAGCCATCATTCGGTTTGAAGGCGACCTTGTGCTTAACTTTAAAACATCCTGGGCTATGCATATGGATACGCTCGGGGCAACGATGTTCCTTGGGACGGATGCGGGCATGAAGATTACGCCTGCAGGCTCAGGCCCTTGGAGCGGTGTATGGGACGGGAAGGTAGGATCGATTTCCTTGTTTCACGATATCCAGGGCCATCATACCGAAAGCGCAATACCGCTGATCAGCCATGAGCTGAATGTATTCCAGGAGAAAATCAAGGATTTCGTTAGCGCGGTGCGCGAAGGCAAGCCGGCGCCGATTCCGGGTGAGCAGGTGCTTCGCAATCAAGCGATACTGGACGGTATTCTGCGATCCTCCCAAAGCAAAAAAGAAGTGGAAATCCATATTCCGGATTTGGATTAAGATGATGAAAGCCGTGCAACCAGCGCGGCTTTTTAGTTGCAATTTTAATTATTTAATTCGTGAATATAGCATTGCAAATGCTTCCATTTTTTAGATGGATATGATAGTATGAATGCGAACAATTGTTCTTCGAGAGAGATGAATTGGAATCCATACATAACATATCCGGTATGAAAGATGGTGCAGACCTGATGACTGATCGATATGCTGAAATCGATGAAGTAATCGCTTATATTCACAAGAATATTTACGAGCCTCTCCCGTTATCAACGCTTGCGGATTACATAGGGTACAGCCCATATCACTTCTCGCGTATATTCAAGGATCGAATCGGGCTGCCTCCGTTATATTATGTTTCATCGCTTCGCCTGGAGAAGGCAAAGGATTTGCTGTTACATACCCATCTAAGCATACGGGATATCGCCATGGAGATCGGCCAGCAGAGTCTGGGAACGTTTACGACACGCTTCACGGAGAGGGTGGGGGTGACCCCTTCGCAATTCCGGAACTCGAAGGAGGAGGCCGACGAGCATCTGTTAGCCCTGCAGAAGCTGAACAGCTGGCGCGAGTCCATGCCGGTAGATAATCCCGATTTGACAGTTGAAGGCACGATCGAGGCCGCGGCTCCCTTTCAGGGCGTGATTTTGATCGGGCTGTTTGCCAAGCCGATCCCCGAAGGGTTTCCCCTATACGGTACTTTGCTTTCATCCGTCGGCTCCTTTCGTTTTACCGACGTCAGACCCGGCACTTATTATTTGATGGCTACTTCGGTACCATGGGGCATGCAGGCGGTCGATTTCCTGCTTCCTCAGTCCACTACGCTGCGTACCCGTTCAAAGGAGCCCGTTATCGTAAAGCCGTACGTCAGGACGCCGCATCTTCATGTTACGCTCCACGTTCCCCGGCTGGACGATCCGCCGATTCTGATTTCCTTGCCGATATTAATGAATCATTTCCTAAAGAGGGTTGCTCCCATGGTGAGATGAGTCATGATGGAGAAGTGGTTTGGTTCGTAAAATGGATACACTTTTGGCATTAAGGGCTTCCGAACACCACGGCAGCTCTTCATTGCATTTCGTTGACATTTGAGTTCAGATTCATGATACTTGAATGAGGGCGAACGGCTTCGATTGTAAGTTTGTATGAACGAAAGATTTGAGGTGGCATCTGTGATTGTTGTAAGCTCTTGTTTAGCCGGTATGAAAGTTCGCTATAATGCGACTGACAGCATGGATACGAATATTCAGCTGCTTGTAGAAGCGAAGAAAGCCGTAACCGTATGTCCCGAACTGCTGGGTGGATTCACCATCCCTCGAGAACCTGCGGAGATCGTTGGAGGGAACGGGGATGATGTACTGGCGGGTAATGCCAGAGTGGTGGAGCTATCGGGCAGAGACGTGACCGAGATGTATATCCAAGGTGCACACCAGGCTCTTCGAATGGCACAAGAGCTTGGAGCCTTGCTGATCGTCCTGAAAGAGGGAAGTCCTTCCTGCGGAAGTGCCATGATTTATAACGGAGAATTTGACAATGTGAAACAGGCCGGTTATGGCGTGACTACGGCTCTTCTGCGTCGGGAAGGCTATACGGTTATATCTGAGCACGAGCTAAGCGTTTATGCGGCACAGCCGGAATACGCAACTCTCTTTGCCGAGAGATAATCTTGTTCATCGGTTTTGAGGGTTTTCGTCCTGCTCATTAATTATGATAGAATTATCATATCGACTGCTTATGGCGTAGTGATTCTTTATATTGGAGGGAAATATGGAACTCATAAATCAAACTGAAGTACAGCAAATGATTGATAAATTGAAGGATCAGGATTTATATATTCATCTTGAGATGACGACAGGCGCCTATGCTGCCCATTATGACAGCTCAAAACACCCGGCGGCTAATTTTATAACGAACGCAACCATTCGTTACAGTCATGGTTCCATATCCGGCAACGGACCTTACCGGGTCGGATTGAAGATGGGCCAAGGCTGGGTATATACGGAAGGACTCACCCACTTCGAGCAGACGGACACCGAACGGCTCATCATGGCGGGTCATGACAGTCAGGGGAAACTGGTTGTCGCTTTGCAGCTGAGCCGGGAACCTTTTTAATAGAGAGAGGAGACGAGGATCGATGGAGCAAAACATACTGGTCGTATTGCCGCATCCGGATGACGAGGCTTTTGGTTTGTCCGGAACGCTGGCTAAATATATTGTTGAAGGCGCACATGTAACCTACGCCTGTTTAACGCTGGGGGAAATGGGCCGCAATATGGGCATTCCTCCCTTCGCGAATCGCATTACGCTTCCAACGATACGCAAAGCGGAGCTGGAAGAATCCTGCAAAGCCATCGGCATACAGGATCTGAGATTGCTTGGTTTCCATGATAAAACAATTGAGTTCGAGGATCAGGACAAACTGGACGGCGTGATTGCTTCTCTGCTTCAGGAGATCAAGCCATCGCTGGTGTTCACGTTCTACCCTGGATACAGCGTACACCCCGATCATGATGCAACAGGCGCTGCCGTCATTCGAACGATTGGTCGGATGCCTGCCGAAGAAAGACCCGTGGTCCAATGTCTGGCTTTCTCCAACAACTGTGAACAGGAACTGGGTAAACCGGATGTCTACCAAGACGTATCCATGTTTATGGTGCAGAAGCTGAACTCCATTCAAGCTCATCGCTCTCAATTCCAAGCAGCCGAGCTGCTTGGCAAGAAACAGATGAAGGCCAAGGAAGTGGAGCAGCGCTTCGGAACGGAGCGTTTCTGGACCTATACCTTTGCATAAAGCTCCATCATCGGTTGGATCCATAAAAAGAGCCGCAGACTCAGCATCTGCGGCTCTTTTTTTTCAAGGTTTAGTCTAATGAGATATGCCGGCTTCGGTCAGGAAGGGTTACTCTTCATTTGCTATATTAGGAAGCAGAATGAATCAACAGCCAATGCGCTAGGGGCTGCTGATGGATAAAGGATACATTGTGCCCTCCATGCAGAAGGAGGTTCTCCCGGTCTCTTCCGATACAACGAGGACCAAGGCATCACTGATCTCGGACAAGCCTATGGCTGCACGGTGACGGGTTCCGAGCTTGCGATCCCCGTAGGTTTTGGCGGTTAACGGGAGCACGTTCGCAGCCGAAATAATCATATCTTTGCGCACGAGCACAGCTCCATCGTGGAGCGGACTGCCCGGAACGAATATGGATTCAAGCAGGGGGCTCGTGATTTCTGCCGACAAGGGAATGCCGGGCGTTATTAAGGAATCCAGGCCGTCCTCTCGTTGAATAACAATCAACGCTCCCAGATTTTTTTGGCTGAGATGGTATACAGATTTCGCGATTTCTTGATATTTGCTGGTGAAGGGGAAGAGAAAACAATTGAGATAATACGTTGATGAAATCGATTCGGCTTCCATGAACTTGGTTCGTATCGAGTCCAGCTCCCCTAGCAGGCAGGAGCCGTCTTGATCCAAATTGACGATAACCTGCTGCAGGTGGCCCGTGATATCCGAAAGCTGTTCCTTTAATTTGCGTTTCAGCGGCGTAAAATTGCAGTCTTGATTGTGCATCCGATGTCTTCCTCCTTATCATTGGTATCATTACCATTCGGGGATGGCGATATTCCATAATTCGGCTTGCTTTTATCCAGTAAACGTCGGGAAAACCGATTTATCAGGAAAACTGATAAATGCTATAAGAACATTGTAATTGACCGGTCCCGTAAGCTGTGATAGGTTCAGAGGAGCAATAAAATTAATTGTATCGTAATAGTAGGAATTAATAATGTGCGCTTTTGAGAGGTGGATATTGTTGGAACTTCAAGTAACGAACAGTCCTTTTAATCAGGAACAAGTGGAATTGCTGAATCGCTTACTGCCTACACTGACGGAATCCCAGCGGACGTGGCTGAGCGGCTTTATCGCTGCTTTGCAGGGAACGGCAGCCGCTGCGGCAGTTGCTGCTTCACCGCAAGCGAGTGCGGCGGCAGCCGTATCGGCACCGGTCGTGTCAGCTCCTAAAGAAGTCACCGTCCTATATGGGTCCCAGACGGGCAACGGTCATGGATTATCGAAAAAGTTATCGAAGAAGCTTGAAGAAGTCGGCTTGCAGGTCACCATGTCCTCGATGAGCGATTTCAAGCCGAACAACCTGAAGAAATTACAGAATCTCCTCATTATTGTAAGTACGCACGGAGAGGGCGAACCGCCGGATAACGCGATTCCATTCTATGAGTTCCTGCATAGCAAGCGGGCACCTCAGGTGGAGAATCTTCAATATTCCGTACTGGCGCTGGGGGATACCTCGTATGAATTTTTCTGCCAAACGGGTAAAGATTTCGACAAGCGCCTTGAGGAACTGGGCGGCAAGCGGCTGGCGCCAAGAGTAGACTGCGACGTGGATTTTGATGAATCGGCCGCGGAATGGATGAATCAGGTCCTCCTATCGTTGAATGAGGCCGGAGCGGGATCGTCCGCTGTTGAACATGTAAGCGCGGTAGCCCTGACCGACAGTACGGAATCGGAATATTCGAGAAGTAATCCGTTTCAAGCCGAGATCCTCGAAAATTTGAATTTGAACGGAAGAGGGTCTGACCGGGAAACCCGTCATATCGAAATATCGCTTGAAGGATCGAATCTGCAGTATGAGCCTGGCGACAGTTTAGGCATCTATCCGGAAAATCATCCGCAGCTGGTAGATAATCTCATCGCTGAAATGGGATGGAATGCAGACGAAGCGGTCGTTGTGAACAAAAGTGGCGAAGCGCGGACGCTGCGGGATGCCTTGCTCCGTCATTATGAAATCACGGTTCTCACGAAACCTCTGATTGAACAGGCGGCTAAGCTGCCGGGGAGCGAAGGGCTTCGGAAACTGCTGGAGCCTGGACATGAGCAGGAACTTCGTGCCTATATCGAGGAACGGGATTTGCTGGATCTGGTACAGGATTATGGGCTGCAGCAAGTGGCGGCAAGCGATTTTGTATCCATTCTGCGCAAGATTCCGGCTCGTCTGTACTCGATCGCAAGCAGCTCCAAAGCGTTTCCGGATGAAGTCCATGTTACCGTTCGGACGGTCCGCTATGAAGCACATGGCCGTAACCGCTACGGGGTGTGCTCGGTACAATTGGCAGAACGACTGGAAGCTGGCGATTCATTGCCGGTATACATTCAGCATAACCCGAACTTTAAACTCCCCGAGAATCCGGACACCCCGATTATTATGATTGGACCCGGCACGGGCGTGGCCCCTTTTCGGGCTTTCCTGGGGGAACGGGAAGAGACGGGAGCTGAAGGGAAATCGTGGCTGTTCTACGGCGATCAGCATTTCACGACGGACTTCCTCTACCAGATCGAGTGGCAGCGCTGGTTGAAGGATGGGGTGTTGACTCGCATGGATGTTGCCTTCTCACGGGATACGGACAAGAAAGTGTACGTGCAGCACCGGATGCTGGAGAACAGCAAGGAGCTGTACCAGTGGCTCCAAGAAGGGGCTTGCGTATATGTCTGCGGCGATGAGAAGAAGATGGCTCATGACGTGCACTCCGCCCTGGGGTCCATTCTTGAACAAGAAGGCGGGATGAGTCCGGAAGAAGCTGCGGAATATCTGACGCTCATGCAGCAACAGAAACGTTATCAGCGGGATGTGTATTGAGGTCATCCCTGTGGTTTTCGAGAGGAGAAAAGGAACATGTCTGATAATAACCTTGTATCACCGAATAGTGCGCCGCATAGCGATGTCGAGGACATCAAGCGTCGAAGCAATTATCTGCGGGGCAGTCTTGTAGAAACATTGGAGGATCGCATTACGGCATCGATTCCCGAAGACGATAACCGCCTGATGAAATTCCACGGCAGCTATATGCAGGACGACCGGGACTTGCGAAACGAACGGCACAAGCAAAAGCTGGAGCCCGCTTATCAGTTCATGCTGCGCGTACGCGCCGCGGGCGGTGTCGTGACGCCGGAGCAATGGCTGATGATGGACCGCGTAGCCCAGAAGTATGCAAACGGCACGATTCGATTGACAACGCGTCAATCCTTCCAGCTCCACGGTGTATTGAAGTGGAATATGAAGAGCACCATTAAAGAAGTCAATGAAGCCATGCTTAGCACGTTGGCCGCTTGCGGTGACGTTAACCGTAATGTCATGTGCAATCCGAACCCCGATCAATCCGAAATTCATTCGGAGGTATACGAGTGGGCACGCATGCTCAGCAGTCATCTCGATCCGCGTTCGCGTGCGTATCATGAGATTTGGCTTGACGGCGAGAAGATCGTGGACAGCACGCAGAATGGAGAGGAACAGGAGCCGATCTACGGCCCGGTGTACCTGCCGCGGAAATTCAAGATTGGGATGGCCGTGCCGCCTTCCAACGATGTCGATGTGTATTCCCAGGACCTCGGCTTCATAGCGATCGTGGAGGACGGCAAATTAAAAGGCTTTAACGTCTCGGTAGGCGGCGGCATGGGAATGACGCACGGTGATCCGCTAACCTATCCTCAAGTGGGGAAAGTCATTGGATTCTGCAAACCCGAGCAGATCGTGGACTTGGCCGAGAAAACGGTGACGATTCAGCGTGATTACGGAGACCGCGCAGTGCGCAAGCATGCTCGTTTCAAATATACGATTGATGACCGCGGAATCGATTGGTTCGTTAACGAGCTGACCAGCCGTCTGGGATGGAAGCTGGAGGAGGCAAAGCCGTTCCATTTCGATCATAACGGCGATCGTTACGGCTGGGTAAAAGGCAGCAACGGCAAATGGCATTTCACGCTGTTCATCCAGAACGGGCGCGTGAAAGACGATGCCGATTACCTGCTGATGACGGGTCTTCGCGAAATCGCCCAAATCCATAATGGCGATTTTCGATTGACGGCCAATCAGAATCTGATCATTGCCAATATCAGCAGCCACAAAAAGAAGAAGATTGAAGAACTCATCAAGCGTTACGGGCTGACGGACGGCCATCATTATACTGCGCTGCGCAGAAATTCCATGGCATGCGTAGCCTTGCCGACTTGTGGATTGGCCATGGCCGAATCCGAGCGATATTTGCCGACGCTATTGGATAAAATCGATCCGATCCTGGAAGAGAACGGACTGAGCGAAGAGGACATCGTCATTCGAATGACAGGATGCCCGAACGGCTGTGCCAGACCGATGCTGGCCGAAATCGCGTTTATCGGTAAGGCACCGGGCAAATACAATATGTACCTGGGCGGCGGATTCTCCGGACACCGGCTGAACAAGCTTTATAAAGAGAACATCGGGGAGGCTGAGATTCTGGACTCCCTTCGCCAGATCATGAAGCAGTACGCAGAAGAACGCGAGATCGGCGAGCGCTTGGGCGATTATGTCATTCGCGCCGGTTACGTGAAGGAAGTATTGGACGGTCAACAATTTCACGCGTAATTCTACTAAGTTATTAACAAACCGGAGCCCTTCTTAAAGAAGAACTCCGGTTTGTTACGTTCATCGCACCTCATTGTCCGTCTCGCCCCATATTTCAAACCAAAGAGCCGCCTCTCGAAATGGGAGGCGGCTCTTTTTCGCTGCTCATTGCTCCAATACGCCGGCCGTGCTCGTTTTCTTTTTAAATAATGGGATCAGCAACGCCGATCCTGTGAGGAGCAAGAGTGCACTGACCGCATAGACGAAGAACAGGGACAGCTGGTCTTTGAGCAATCCTCCCAGCGACATGCCCAGCACCATCATGCCCATAAAGATCGGGGTAAGCGCGCCGCCCACCCGACCAATATATGGCCCCTCCGCATTGTTTAGGATCAGGGTGTTGATTCCAATGTGGATGGCGGGGTAGAAGAATCCGTTAAGCACCAGCAGCAGCAGCGTAAACATGATGTTTGTTGACCAGCCGATACCGAGGTTTCCGATAGCACTAACGGTCAGTCCGAGAGCCAGTAAGGTTTGAGGGGTTATTTTCTTGGCAAATGCCATGACGAATCCCCCTCCGACCAGCATCGCCGCCCCATTGACGGTTAACAGCCATTGCAAGAATGATTTATCCTGCCCGAGGTTCTCAATCGTCACAAAAATCGCGAGCGGCTGGATAAGTCCCGATGCCAAGCCAGCGGCGGCGAAGGTCGCACCTAGTGTTCGGAGCGTTTGATTACTCCATACATAACGAAGGCCTTCGATAAGTTCTTGCTGGAGATTCTGGTGCTTGGATTGTGTCTCTTCCAGCATATCGCGAGGCAATAAAGTCAGAATCAAGCCAGAACCCAGAAATAGGGCGCCTGTGGCGATCAGCGATATTTCAATGCCGTACTTCTGGTATACAAATGCGCCTGCGATCGGGCCGATGACCGTAAAGAAGGCAACCATGGATTGAAACATGGCCATTACGGATTGCAGCTGTTCAGCGGGCACATGCTGTTTGAACAGCTTCATCGCCGAGGGCTGGGAAAATTGTGACACGGTGGCAGAGAAGAACGTGAGTACCAGCAATGCCTGCCACGACCCGTTATGAACGGCGATCAGCACGAGAAATGCCGATAACGCGGACAAAACATCCGAACGGACCATGGTACGTTTAGGACGCCAGCGGTCCGCGAAAGTACCGCCGATGAAGGCAAACAAGAAAATAGGGGCAAATTCGGCTACGGATATGAGAGATACATACACAGGATTATTGCCTGTCATGTCCGTAACGTATAACAGAATGGCGAAGTTGCGGACCCAAATGCCGAGGTTCAAGAGTACGCGTGAGAACACAACGGTTCGGACATACGGGTTGTTAAGCATCATGAATGATTCTCCTTTCGTGACCTGCATTGTGCAGGCTGGACATCGTAAAAAAAAAGCGAATGCGCATTTCGTTGATTAATACATAGACATAATAATATTTTGTCTATAAATAATCAATATATATTTTGTGTTGTCTATAAATCGATCGCCAAAAAGGCACTTCCCGCATCGGTTCATGCGCTTGAAGTGCCTTCGAACCTGATGATTATTACGGGTATGTGTCTATTTTCCGGATCTACGCTCTTAACCTTGTTCAAGGGACTTAATAGAGATATAATGGACAGGGGTATTTATTGAATACCGGCTTCAGATTCAATGATGAAAGAGAGTCGAAACGTATGGGCCGTAAATGGAATAATATTAAGGAAAAGAAAGCATCCAAGGATGCTAATACAAGTCGCGTATACGCGAAATTCGGTGTGGAAATTTATGTTGCCGCCAAAAAAGGCGAGCCGGATCCTGAATCCAACCGTGCGCTGAAGGTTGTACTAGAGCGTGCCAAAACATACAATGTGCCGAAAGCGATCATTGACCGCGCCCTGGATAAAGCCAAGGGCAGCGGGGACGAGAACTATGAAGAGCTTCGTTATGAAGGCTTCGGTCCGAACGGATCGATGATCATCGTCGATGCATTGACAAACAACGTCAATCGGACGGCGCCTGCCGTGCGCTCTGCCTTTAACAAGAACGGGGGCAATATGGGCGTCAGCGGTTCGGTGTCCTATATGTTTGATCCAACGGCCGTCATCGGAGTGGAAGGAAAGACGGCAGAGGAAGTCATGGATCTGCTGCTCGAAGCCGACCTGGATGTCCGCGACATCTTGGAAGAGGAAGAAGCTGTGATTGTCTACGCTGAACCGGATCAGTTCCATGCGGTTCAGGAAGCATTCAAAGCTGCTGGCATAACGGACTTTACCGTTGCCGAGCTGACGATGCTGGCACAGAATTTTGTGTCCCTGCCGGAAGAAGGACAGGCACAGTTCGAGAAGCTGATCGATGCACTGGAAGACCTTGAGGATGTTCAGCAAGTCTATCACAACGTGGAGTTTGAGGAATAGTTGATACGGATCGATATCCTATTAAAAAACCATCGTATTCAGGAGTCCTGCGTACGATGGTTTTTTGCTGCATAGCTATTATTTTGGATTAACCCTTATTGGCCGGATTGAACAATGATGACTTCGGCCGAGGTGATGGCTGGAATGGACTTGGTCATGATAGGCGAGTGGTAGGCTACGACTTTCGCACCCGGTTTCAGTTCCGATTCCGTGCTGAGCCCCGCAATCACTTGCGTGTCTTCGGTAACGTTAAGAATGACGTCATTCTCCGTTGATTGGTCGGAGCCTACATTGATATACAGCTGGTCTTTGGTCGTGCGGTCGGATGCTGCAACGGTGCCTTCGATTTTGGGAGCGGTCGTTTCCGAAACCACGATCTTATCAGCGTGAGTCCGGGCAGGATAAATCAGGGTCATCACTTGGCTGTAATAGGCCTCGATGCGGAGATCCGCTTTCAAAGCTTCAGCCGTCAGCGGTTTACCCTTCGCATCGACGATCTCCGTATTTTCGTCTACGGTAAGGATGACGTAATTGACGCCGCCCGACTCCAGTGCCTGACCCATGACGGTGATTTTGTTATCTGCCTTGTCCGTAATGATTCCGTTCGTGCCGGCAGGCTCTTCTTGTACAGGCTCTTCTGCTTGGGCTTGAACCCGAATGTAGTTGGTTGACGATTGAGGCGGCATGCTTAACGCCACATAAGGTCCGTAGAAAGCGCGAATGCTCATGCCGGCTTCCAGGCCACCCGCATTGAGTGTGCTGCCGTCTGCATTGATGATTGTCGCTTTTGGATCCAGATGAAGCAGGATAGTCTCTTCACTGTCGTTGTACAGATTGGTACCCTCCACCAGAATGCCTTGCTTGGTTACCTCAGCGATGGTTCCATCAATACCCGCAAAGTCTTTATCCTGAACGATGATCGTAAGCGCTGAGCCTTGAGCAGGCAGACTCTTGGTGATGTTCGGGCCATAGAAGGCTTTAATTGCTTTGTTCTTGTCCACAATCGTTTGGAGTTGGACTTTGTTTCCTTTGGCATCGATGATTTTAGTGTCCTTCGAAATGGAGAGCTTGATTTCTTGTTGATCGGTGGCACCGAGACCACGGCCGGTGACCGTAATCCATTTGCCCGTTTCATCGTTTACGTATTCCGTTATGTAACCCATGGTTCCAGGAACGCTTTTCTTTGCCTGGTTCACGATGCTGCCTTGCCCCGAATGGACTGAAGCAGGAGGGGCGTCCTGTGCATTAGCGGCTGCCGGCAGTGCTGCCATGGCCAGAATTGTAGCGGTTGTTAGTACTTTGTAGATTTTGTTCATGATAGGTATCCTCCAAGTGTAGATTATCCTAAAGGCTAGGATACAGCCAAGCCATGCGCGAATTGGTAAAATGTACTTGCTGCACCTCTATAGACGGGAGATCTGTAGAAATGTTGCAGCACGGGCGGAAAAACATGCTGAACGATTCCGTTATTTAACTAGAAGACGGGGGCAGTCGCATGAAACGTATGAACTTGGAGCCCGTGACAGATTTGTGCAAGCTGACGAACGAAAGTTTCGGCTTGCCTATGGTTATTGTAATCCGCATGATAGAATGAAATACTCGCTGACGGGATATCCCGGATGATATGGCGGAATGGATTCCGAGCGGAATGAACAACCATGTGAAGTGGAGTGCAGGACATATCTATTTGACGCATCTGCAAGATACCGCCCTTGTCTACCTACACGACATCCAAAGGTTTAAAGTTATCCAAGATAGAAGAATTCTTAAGCTTCTGCTTACATCATGAAGGCATGCATTTTGATAAAAACAAATCGATATTAAGACAAAATATCCAGTAATTTTACAATTTATGAAGGAGTTTCATACCTAAAGTCGAATAAAATATAAACAGCCTGCAGCATGAAAGAAGGTGACCCGGCGTTATCAGGATAGACAAAGAAAAGGATCAACGGCGAATCGCATTTGTCCCTGTATTGAAGTGTGAGCAGAGAGGACACGGAAATACAACTTGAAGAGGAGTCGGGCAAATGCATATCGTTACCGAAAGATTAGTGATTCGCGAATTTGAACCAGGAGATTGGCAGGATGTTCTTCAATATACATCCGATCCCTTGGTGATGTTTTACATGCCGGAGCCGGTCCATACGGAAGAGACGGTGAAGGAATTTCTGGAGCAGAACAAGGGCGAGCAAGCGCATCATTATGCCGTCATGCTGCAGAAGGAACAACGCGTGATCGGACACATGGTGTTTCATCCCTGCTTTGGCGAACATACTTACGAGATCGGCTGGGTCTTTCATTCAGCCTACCACGGTGTGGGGTATGCTACGGAAGCCGCCGGAGCTTTGCTTCAGCATGGCTTTGAAGCATTGGGAATACACCGGATCATCGCGACATGCCAGCCAGAGAACACGCCTTCGTATAAGGTGATGGAGAAGCTTGGCATGAGGAGAGAAGGCTGCTTTAGGCAGTGTATCCCACGAGGCGAGGTTTGGTGGGATGAGTATTACTATGCTATGCTAGAGTCTGAATGGCGTACAATTTCATAGACCTGTTGTTATAATATGCTGTGCCCAATGTATCTCTTTATAACAATGAGATGCATTGGGCATTTGGTTTTAAATCTGTGAATAAGGGAAGTTGATAAGCAATGACTGAACAGGATGCACTTAATCGAAAGTTACTGACGGAGGGCGATTATGTAACGGATGAACCGATCGACCTGACCAATTGCGAAAAAGAACCTATTCACATTCCAGGATACATTCAGCCCCATGGCGTACTGCTTGCCATTAATCCTATCGACGATTTCAGGATCGCGCAGTGCAGCCGAAATGCGGAGCAGCTGCTCGGGATCAGCGCCGAATCCCTTTTGGGACAGGGCCTTGAGGAGCTTATCGGAAAAACGCAATTTGAGCTTATGATTCGCCGAGACCTTCAAGCGATAGCGACACCGGACTTACAATATATCAATCTTACGATTTCGGTTGCCAATGAGCCGATTGAGTTTATCGGAATTCTTCACGAAAGCGAAGGGCTGATTCTTCTGGAACTGGAGCCGGTTTCGGAAGATACCGTGCCCTTTACGGATGATTTTGAATGGATACAAACGTTTTTCAGTCGGATGAAAAGAACCGAGAATCGGGTTGAAGCAAGTCAAGTGGCTTGCGAGCTCGTGAAGGACATTCTGGGTTATGACCGTGTGATGCTGTATGAATTCGATGATCAATGGAACGGAAAAGTGATTGCCGAAGCCAAAGAGCAAGGGCTGGAATCCTTCCTGGGCCATCATTATCCGGCATCGGATATTCCTCGGCAAGCCCGTGAACTGTATTTGAGAAATTGGCTGCGTACGATTGTTGACGCGGGTTATACGCCGGTCGAGATTATCCCCACCGTGCAGCCTTTGACCGGAAAGCCGCTGAACCTCAGTTTATCCGTTCTTCGCAGCGTGTCGCCGCTTCATATTGAGTACCTTCATAATATGGGGGTCGGCGCGCGACAACCACGATCTCCCTTATCCATGACAACCAGTTATGGGGATTAATCACCTGCCATCACTACAGCCGAAAATACGTATCTCACCGCACCCGCAACTTGTGCAATTTTCTGGGATCCTTTTTCTCCAACGAACTATATCAACGCCAGCAGCTCGACGATTACCAAACCGAGCTCAGGCTTCGAATTTTATCCGCCCGTTTTACCGAAATTTTCATCGGCAACACCGATGTCTATCAGGTGCTTGAGCAGCTTGAGACCGAAGAGCAGGGCCTGCTGGATTTAATGAGCGCTACCGGTGCCGCCGTCTATTACCAGGATAATTTGATGCTGTACGGCACGACGCCGACCTCGAAGCAAGTCATGGAGCTGGCCGGCTGGTTATCCGCCCAAGCAGAGGATTATACGTACCACAGCTCGAAACTCAGCGCAGAGTATGAGCCTGCCAAAGCATTCAAGGGTGCGGCCTCCGGCGTATTGTATCTTGCCCTGTCGCCAGGTCAACAAAACTATGTCATGTGGTTCAGGCCGGAGGTTGTTGAAATCGTGGATTGGGCTGGCGATCCGGCCAAAGCCGTTATACAAGAAGAGGATAGAATGCGCTTATCCCCTCGAAAATCGTTCGAAAAATGGAGGCAGGTGGTGGAGGGCACTTCATACTCATGGAAGTCTCAGGAATTAAGCGTACTCCCCCAATTGAAATCGATTGTCCGCAAGCAAACCGATGTTCAATTAAGACAAGCCAAAGAACAGGCCATTCAGAATGCACGCATATTCAGGGAGAACGAGGAGCGGTATTTGCAGCTTATGGGCCACTCCCCCGTAGCCTTCTTGTCACTGACAACGGCGGGAACCATCGTGTATTGCAATTCGCGGGCCGAGACGCTGTTTGGCGCAACGAGGCCCGAGGAACTGCTCCAGCTTGAAATATACACCTTAGCTAGCGATAGTTCCCGCCTGGGTCTAAAAGAGCAAATCAAACGGATGGATCAGAATCAAGCCCAGCTCGTTTCCGGCAGCGGCTGGTTCGAAACGCTGGATGGAAAGGGAATCGAACTTGAATATATGCTGGCAGCCATCCATCAGGGACGCAAATCATCCATTATGGTCATTTTGAGAGAGGGCACACCGGATGGAGGCCCCGATCGCGTATATTCCGATGTATTGAACCAGCTTCAGAGCTACGTGACAACTGATCCGTTGACCGAACTGCCCAATCCGGCAACATTCGAAAAAGAACTGGCGACGGATTGGAAGGAATGCATTCAGAATCAGGTTTCTCTGGCCTTGTTGATGGTCGATATCGATGATTTCCGGGTGTATAACACGCTTCATGGTTTATACGGCGGGGATTTATGTTTGCAATGGATTGCCGACGCACTGAAAATCATAGGCGAATACTATGGAGCGGCCGTTTCGCGTTACGGCGGCGGAACCTTTATATTGAAGATCAAAGATACCGATCCCGACCGAACCTATGAAGTGGCTGAGAAGATACGTCAAGGCGTCCTGGCGCTCAGCATCCCCAAGGACCGAACGGAGGAAGACGGGTTTATGACGGTAAGCGTAGGAGCGGCTTGCCTAACGCCTACCTCCATGCTGAGTCTTTCCCATTTGACTGACGAAACGGAGAAAGCCATGCATATTGCCAAGAGCAAGGGGAAGAACAGAGTCACGCTATATGGATATGAAACGGATTGATGTCCGTTGGAACCAAGAGGAAGTTGGATAATCAAAAGCCTGCAGCTCCATTATGGAGCTGCAGGCTTCTTTGCTGTATTATATCCCTGTACATATGATGCTAAAATGAAGGCTGGAGTTGAACGAGTGGAAGTTGGAGGTGTTGCATGACCCGATTGATGCAGCCGCGGAAAGCAGGAAGTAGAAGAAAGCGCGTCTTGTTGAGAGTTTTGCTGGGACTGATAGCCATCATGCTGGTTTATTCGATTAATGTGGGATACACGATTTGGAAATATGCAGGGCGAACGGTGAATATTCCCTCCGATGCAGCGATCGTTCTGGGTGCCGCAGTATGGAAGGGGAAACCTTCGCCTGTGTTTCAGGGGCGCATCGATCATGCGTTATGGCTGTATGATCAACAATACGTAGACAAGCTCATTTTTACAGGGGGACGCGGGTCGGAAGAGGAAGTGGCCGAATCGGAAGCTGCTAAACAATATGCCATCGAACACGGCGTTCCGGAGAGGGACATCCTGGTAGAGACGAGTTCGACGATCACCGAGCAAAACCTGTACTATGCCAACAAGATAGGCGATGCGGCAGGGCTGTCCTCGTATCTCATCGTGAGCGATCCGCTGCACATGAAGCGGGCGATGGCGATGGCTGAAGATATGGGTCTCGAAGCCAATCCTTCCCCCGCGTCACGGAGCGCTTACCAAAGCGTAAGAAGCAAGCTCCCCTTTTTATGCAGAGAAGTCTTTTATTATATCGGTTATCATCTGACAAAACCCTTTCGATAAAAGATCCGATCATGCGCAGTTTGCGTGTTAGTCCAGACTTCCGAGATCGTTGGCAAGCATCTGATGGCTTTCCTTATCCGTTACCTTGTCGAGATAACTTGCCGCTTTTTGCTTGGATGCCAATGCATGCTCCTTGTTCCCCAGAACCAGATAGGCCCGCGCTTCCGCTTCGTATCCGTAACCGATGTAGAAGGGTTCGAGGTTAGCCGATGACCCGATCGTGATGCAGCGCTTGGCATAATGCAGTGCTTGATCGCCCTGACCCGTTACCGCGTATACTCGGGAGAGCTGCCAATACCCTATAGACAGGTTGCGCTCTGTATGATCCGCCACCCGGCTCCAATGCCAAAAGGAAGCATGACACATGTGAATCATGTTCTCTTCGTCTTCCGGCGTCCGCTGCTTCTTCTCCAAGATATCCCAGACCTGATTGAAGCAGTTTATTGCAAATTGTTTATGTAAGTTTGAATCTTGAATGTCCATGCCTATGTCCTCCGATATATGTACGCATTATAGAGCAGGTAAATGGATCGTAAAGGTTGTCCCATGATCAGGAGTGCTCTCCACGTTCATCGTACCGCCGTGATTATGAATAATATTCTTGGTAATCATGAGACCGAGTCCCGTGCCGGTGTCTTTCGTTGTAAAAAAGGGCTGTCCCAGTGATTGGATCTGATCCTGCGTCATCCCAACGCCTTCATCCTGCACGATAATTTGCACCTCGGGCCCGCTGTGCACAATGTCCAAGGTGATGCTTCCCCCGTCATTCATCGCCTCCATCGCGTTTTTCAGCAGATTGATGAACACTTGTTTGAGCTGGTTGACTTCGCCCTGTACATAGATCGGAACCAGTGGATAATGGGGAATGATCTCTATATTCTTGAGAGCGGCTTGCACCTTCATCAGCGTAATGATCTGATCCAGTATGGCCGACACGTCTATGGGTCCGCTCACGTGGGCGCCCTGCGGTTTGGAGAGCACCAAGAGCTCATTGACGATGAGCTCGATGCGTTTGAGCTCCGATTCGATGATTTCAAAATAAAGCTCGTTGCTGCGTTCCGCGGATCGCAATAACTTCACGAATCCATTAATCGATGTCAATGGATTTCGAATTTCATGAGCGATGCCGGCGGCCAATTGGCCGGCGGTCGTCAGCTTCTCGGATTGCATCACGCGGTCCTCTTCCATCCGCTGCTCCGTGATGTCCTTGAAGATGCCGACGGCCGCTTTCTCGCCTTCATATTGTATGATTAACGTGAATCCCGTGACCATCTTTTCCTGCCCGTCCAGACAGCGTATCAGATAATCGACGCTTCCGATTTCTCCGCTCTCGGCATACGTTGCCCTGCGTTTCATCAATGTGTGATGATACGATGCGTCGACGATCACGTCGGTTGAAATGCCCAGCACGTCACGGAGGTGCATCGCATTGACGAGCCGGAGCGCGGCAGAATTAACATAATGCACAATGCCTTTTTTAGTTATGAGCACGGAGAGAGGGAGCTCTTCCAGCAGCTGCAGAAACGAATTTTCCTTCTCGTTCAGCTTCTGTTCCTTCTGCTCCAGCTGTTTCATGAGCTGTCTCAGCAGCGTTCGATCCTCGAATTGTACCAAGTATCCCTTGGGCCCCCGCTCCGGATCGTGATCAACGCTGCAGCGTGCACTAAGGTATAACTCGCGATCAGACGGATGACGGTAAGCATATTCAACCGGGGGGACGGATGGCTGATGACCCTGGGCAGCCCTAGCGTTCTGAATCACTCGATTCAATAACTCGCGGAGGCTGTTTTCTTCTTGCGGCGCCCCGGCAGTTAACTCCTGCGGCGAGTAACCCAACAGATCACATAGTGCCGAATTGACCTTAAGAATCGTTCCATCTAGCGATACCAAAGCCATACCGATTACAGATTGTTCAAAGGCAAAATCATGATTAGGGCTGGAATAGGGCAGCACTGCAAGTCTCCTTTCAAATTTCTGGGAGGAATTGAATGTACCCATATTATAAGTGGGGCGATTTCATTCATCAATCCTTTAAAGCGATAGATCTAAGCAGGATATCTTTTTTTGCGTAAAATGTCAGTATCATCCATCCCATCATCTGCTGATTGAAAGCATGTGCGCCCTATAGCATCGAATCATCCATCCAAGCATGGCAAGGAAGCGAATGCGTCCCGCCACTCTTGAGGAGAAACCTGTTACGTCCATGATTTAAAGTTTCTCAGCCTTTGAATGCTTGATTCAAAGATAGCTTGAGCTCATCCGTAATGGGGCCCATCGGCAGGCGCAGGGTGTCCGATGAGATAAGGCCTTGCTTGGCAAGCAGCCATTTTAGCGGAGCGGGATTGGATTCTGCGAACAACTGATGAATAACGGGAAGCAGCACTTCAAACTCCGTTTCGGAACGAGAGTAATCCCCTTGGGCCGCTAATTGATACACACGGATAAAAGCCTCGGTATTCACATTGGCCGACGCCAAAATGCCCCCGGATGCACCATGACACAGCATCTCATGAAAGCGGACATCGTCCCCGCATAGAACAGGCTTCGTATCGTATGGAGACAAGCTTCTCATAAGCTCCGTACTCGCAGTGCTGTCCTTCATTCCGATGACACCGGGGATCTCCATGATTCTTCGAATGGCATCGACCGGTAAGGAAATTCCAGTGCGCGAAGGAACTTCGTACAAAATAACCGGTATCCCCACCTCCGCGACTTTGCAGAAATGTTGTATAATGCCCTCAATCGAAGGGCGGCTGTAATACGGCGTGACCACCAATACCGCGTCTGCCCCGATATGTCCTGCCCATTCCGTCCGCTTCATGCTGGAGAACGTATCGTTGGTACCCGTACCAATAATGACCGGCAATTGCCGCCCGTCCAGACCTTTTCGCGTTTCCTCCACCACTTGAACGACCTCTTCCCAAGTTACCGTCGGCGCCTCTCCGGTCGTACCGTTGATGATCAATCCTTGAATGTCATGGGATAACAAATTCTCCAAATAACGATGATAAGACGGAACATCCAATGCGTATTCATGTGAAAAGGGAGTGACCACCGGAACATAAATACCTCTCAAATCTTGCGGACTCAACATGATCTTTCCTCCATTTCATGAATTGTGGCTTTACTTTACCATGGGAATCGGGATCGGTGTTATCTATAATAATAGATAGTTATTATCAATATTATTGATGAGGAGAGAGCGATGGAACTGATCTATCTGCAAACCTTCAGGGAGGTTGCTGTTCGAAAGAGCTTTACTAAAGCTGCTGACGAATTGGGTTATGCACAATCCAGCGTTACCACCCAGATTCAGAAGCTGGAGAAGGAATACGGCGTCAAGCTGTTTGAACGGTATGGCAGAGGCCTGCGCCTGACGAAGTCAGGGGAGGAGCTGTTCAAGTATGCTGTCCAAATGCTGGATCTGTTCCAGCAGTCTAAGGAAAAGCTGACGAAACAAGGCGGGGGCATCTTATCGATTGGAACGATCGATTCGCTTGCCGCATATTTTCTTCCATCCGTCCTTCATCGGCTAAGACAGGAGCATGAAGATCTTGCCATCCGCTTGCAAACGGATCGTGAAGATAGCATCGTCAGTAAGGTAAGAGAGGGCGAGTACGATCTCGGGCTTATTCTGGAGAACAAACCGGAAGACACTTCATTGAATTGGATCTCGATCCGGGAAGAGCCCCTCCATCTGATTGCCCATCCGGATCATCCGCTTCACAGGTTGCCCGTCATCGAGCTGGAGCATCTGGCTGATTACGAATGGATTATGACCGAGGATACTTGCAATTACCGAATCATGTTGGAAAAAGTGCTGCGCGCCAGCGGAGCTCCCGTCCGTATTGGTTTGGAATTGGGCAACCCCGAGGCAATCAAAAGATATATCATGTCCGGCACCGGCATCTCCCTATTGCCGAGAATGGTAGCAGAGGAGGAAATCAAGAGGGGAGAGCTGGCGATTCTTCCCTTTCAACACCCAGACATTCGACTGGACATCCAGATTGTCGTTCATCCTAAGAAATGGCTGTCACACTCGCTTCAGGATATGATCGAAATGTTGAAGTCTAAATCCTAAGGACGCAGGCTGATATTGCATTTAACGAAAAGATTCAGTATCATTTATGTAACAATGTATAGGTTTATGTGTGACTGGCGTAGCATGGGGAACCATGAGGGAGCACATGAATGACAACGGCCGTACGCCTGGGCAGAGGTAAGGGAGTTTATTTCCCTTACCTCTTTATTATTTTCTTGGGCTTCTATCGTCTCTGAAACTATGAAAAGGGGATAAAACAACGATGTTCAAAACGAAAAAAATATTGCTGCTGGGATCCGGAGAACTAGGGAAAGAAGTCGTAATTGAAGCACAACGATTGGGTGTCCAAACCGTAGCCGTCGATCGTTATGCCGATGCTCCTGCCATGCACGTTGCCGATCACAGCCATGTGATCGATATGCTGGACGGAGAGAAGCTGCGCGCTATTATTGAGTTGGAAAAGCCGGACCTGATCGTTCCGGAGATTGAAGCGCTGGCTACTGCGGAGCTGGTGAAGCTGGAGGATGAGGGGTTTCGGGTGATTCCTACCGCCAGAGCCGCAAAGCTTACGATGGACCGTGAGGGGATCCGCCGGTTGGCATCAGAGGAGTTGGGACTGCCGACTGCGGAATATCGATTTGCCGATACCTATGAGGAATTCAAGCAGTCTGTCCTGGACATGGGTTTTCCGTGCGTGATCAAACCGCTGATGAGCTCCTCCGGCAAAGGTCAAAGCGTGTGCCGTTCGGAAGGGGATATCGAGTCCTGCTGGAACATCGCCATGGAAGGCGGCCGCGTGCAGAACGGAAGGGTGATCATTGAGGAATTCATTTCATTCCAGTCGGAAATCACGCTTCTGACCGTCCGCTCCGTCAATGGAACAAGCTTCTGTGCGCCGATCGGGCATATTCAGGAAAGCGGAGATTATATCGAATCGTGGCAGCCGCACGATATGTCTGAAGCGCAAATCGAGGAAGCTAAATATATTGCGCGGAAGATTACCGACGAGCTTGGCGGATACGGCTTGTTCGGCGTTGAATTATTTTTGGCCGAGGATAAGGTGTACTTCAGCGAGGTATCCCCGCGTCCGCATGATACTGGGCTGGTTACGCTGGTCACGCAAAATCTATCCGAATTTGCGCTTCATGTCCGTGCCATTCTCGGGTTTCCGATACCAGAGATCGAATTGATCACGCCGGGAGCCAGCCGCCCCCTGAAAGCCGGCCGAGAGCTGGAAGACTATACGATTACAGGCGCCGATCAAGCGCTGGCCGTTCCGAATACGCAGCTTCGCATGTTCGGCAAACCGGTAACCAAGGTCGGAAGACGAGTAGCAGTCGCGCTGTCAACCGCCGGCGATGTCGAAGAAGCGCGGTCACGTGCGAAGCTGGCCTTGGATAAGCTTGCCGTCGAAGAGGCATAAACATCGGAATTCCATAGGGATATCACATGTCATCATGTTGAAAAGGCCAACCGAAATGACCGGTTGGCCTTTTCAGTTATAGAGAAATCAGGGATCCAAATCGGGTACAGACTCTTCTAATGACGAGTACTTGCTTTTAGTTTTGATTTCGGGAATAAATAGGGAGAAATTTATGTTCTTTCATGATAAGATACACAAGAATACAAACGACCCTCACCCATTATAATGTTTCCATTCGATGCGATAAGCGCTGTTTGAAGCATAATATTTCAAATAAATCTCTAGAGGAACGTTTATTGACGGCATAGGAGAATCTACATGAGAGACATGACGCAAGGAAGTCCGATCAAGCTGATTATCATGTTTACCATCCCGCTTTTGATCGGTAATATTTTTCAACAATTTTACAACATGGCGGACACCCTTATCGTGGGACGTACCATTGGCGTGAACGCACTTGCAGCCGTTGGCTCGACAGGCAGCATTTTGTTTTTTGTCATCGGCTTTGCCCAAGGCTTGACGGCTGGCTTGTCTATCATAACGGCACAGCGTTTTGGAGCTAAGGATATCGCAGGCGTCCGCAAAAGCGTGGGAACGAGTATATGGATCAGTCTGGTGTTCACGGTATTCCTCACCATCGTGAGCGTTATATTTACGAGACCCGTCCTCGTCATGATGAACACCCCTGCCGAAATTTTGGATGATGCGTATTCGTATCTGATCGTCATTAACTGGGGCGTCGGCGCGGCCGTTCTGTTTAATTTGCTGGCTAACCTGCTCCGCGCTCTCGGCGACAGCCGGACGCCGCTTCTCTTCCTGGTCGTTGCAAGCATTCTGAACATCGTGCTCGACCTCTTATTCATTCTCGTATTTAAGATGGGAGTCGCCGGAGCCGGACTTGCCACGGTTGTATCGCAGCTGTTCTCCTGCCTGCTCTGTCTGATCTACATTCATAAGAAGGTCCCGCTCCTTCAATTCAAGAATGCCGACTGGTCCATCGATTGGAAATTTATTCGCCAGCATATGTGGGTAGGTTTTCCGATGGGCTTCCAAGCCTCCATTATCGCCATCGGAGCCATTATTCTGCAGATCACGCTAAACGGTCTCGGGGCATCAGCCGTTGCGGCTTATACCGCGGCTCAGAAGATTGATATGCTCGCCACGCAGCCGATGAGTTCCTTCGGGATTACGATGGCGACTTTTGCCGCTCAGAACTTCGGAGCGAATCGCATAGACCGGATCAAACTGGGGGTTAAGCAGTGTATTTGGCTCTCAGGATCATTCAGCATCGTCGTGGGCCTGCTGGTTATATTCGCGGGTCCTGCCGCCGTCAGCCTTTTTGTGGGTCAAGGCCAAGAGGAATTGATGTCGCTCAGCAGGCTGTATTTCTTATCGAACGGCAGCACCTATCTGCTTCTGTCGCTGCTCTTCATCTACCGCTTTACGCTTCAGGGGCTTGGTCAGAGCTTAATTCCCACTGTGGCGGGCATCATGGAGCTGATCATGCGGGTACTGGCTGCTATCTTCCTGACCGCGCAGATCGGCTTCCTCGGTGCAAGCCTGGCAAATCCGCTGGCTTGGCTGGGCGCCGTCATCCCGCTCGGCATCGCTTACTATCTGAGCATCAAGAGGTTAAGCACGCCGGTAAAACCCGTCTCCGTACCCGTTCAGGCATAAGGAATGCTGCACAATCGAATTCTGAACGAATCATGACTCCAGGAACAGGGAAGCACTGTTTCGCTGGAGTCGTGCATTCGTTCTTTTTTTGTGACAAAAAACATAATGTGGAAGATTCCCAATTTGGGTGCGGCGAGGTAAGATCACTATAGATTCAGTTTGCAACCGAACAGGACAGAAACGGGAGGGGTCGCATTGTATAAAGTGCTGTTAGTGGATGATGAAGCCGATGTGAGAGAAGGCCTCGTTCAGGAAATCCAATGGGAAGCCTGCGGATTCGAGATCAAGGGGACGGCGGAGAACGGAAGAGAGGCCGTGGAGGCTGCGGAGCGGTTAGAGCCGGATGTCGTTATTACCGATATCAGTATGCCCTTTCAGGATGGACTGCAGCTGGCCTCATGGCTAAGGGAGCATCAGCCGCTGTGCAAAATCGTGATTTTGACCGGCTATGACGAATTTGATTACGCCCGCCAAGCGATTACGCTCAGCGTGGATGAGTATTTGCTCAAGCCGTTCTCTGCCGAAAGCTTCATGGAGTTATTAGGCAAGATCAAGGACAAAATCGATATGGAGGTGGCGGAGCGTGAGGACGTGCGCCAATTGAAGGAGCATTACCGGACAAGCCTGCCTTTGCTTCGGGAATCGTTCCTGGCTTCGCTCTTAACCCGGAAACTGCCCCTCTCTATCATTGAGGAGAAAACTCGGAATTACGGCCTTCCACTGAACGGCGCCTGTTATCTCGCCGCGGTGATGGCTTTATATCCGGCGGCTGAGCATAAGGAGAGTGCTCCATCAAGCTCCCTGCGGCATTCCGGCGATATGGACTTGATGCTGCACGCCATGCTGAACATTGCGAAAGAGCTGATGGATCCCCTTTCTTTTGGAAGCGCATTCATATATCAGGATAGCATCGTGTTCTTGATTACGAATGACGGCTGCGAGGACGAGTCATGGTTTGGCGACCTGCAGGTGGCACTGGACCGTTTGCTCAAAAGCATTCTTCACTATCTGAAGCTGCCGGTTACGATCGGCGTGGGTTCCAGGGTCCGGACCCTGTCCGATCTTAAGCACTCCTACCAGGATGCGTTGCTGGCGCTGGACTACCGGCTGATTCTCGGCGCCGAGAAAGTCATCTTCATCGATGACGTGGAGAGTCCGAGGCAGGAAGGGATCCGTCTGGACGAATTGCAGGAGCAAGCGCTGATCCGCAATCTTAAGCTCGGAACCGCGGAGGAATTAAGTGAAGCGATTACGCACATATTCGATGAGCTGATCGGAGCATCCTGCACGATTCAAGAGGTTCAGATCTATCTCCTGGAAGTCGTAACGGCCATACTTCGAACGGCTAAAGAATCCGGGATCGAGCTTGAGGAGATGTTTGGAGCGGGGTATCAGCTGCATGCCGAGATCTTCAAGTTTTCCGGGCTACAGGAGGCTAAAGCTTGGCTTCAGGATGTCAGTTTGGCCATCCGCAAGCAAATCTCCAGCTCCAGGCAGCATGCCTATAAAGACATCGTGGAGAAAGCGCTCCAATACACGCGGGAGCATTACGGCGACCCGGATATATCGCTGCAGAAGCTGTGCATGCACCTGCATATCAGCACAGGCTATTTTAGTGGCGTTTTCAAAAAAGAGCTCAAAATGACCTATGTGCAGTACTTAATGCAGCTGCGGATGGAAACGGCCAAAGAGCTTTTACGATCCACCGACCTGAAGGCTTTCGAAATTGCGGAGCGCGTCGGGTTTGCCGATCCGAATTATTTCAGCTTCAGCTTCAAGAAGCAGGTCGGCGTTTCGCCTAAGGAATATCGGGCACAAGCGAGGGGGTAGGGCATCGGTGAAAACCACGTATACGAAGCGATACTCGGTCCTACCTTTTGTTCAACGATGGGTTAAGCGATTCCGGGCGCACAGCATTCAATCCATCATCATGTGGTCCTTCTCGGCGTTCATTCTGCTCATTGTGATTGTGGTAGCCGTACTGCTCTTCAATAAATTCTCACGATCGGCAGAGCAAAGCGTATTCCTGAATGCCCAGCAAATCGTGGACCAGGTTAGCTATAATCTCGAGGATTACGTGGACGGGATGGCGCAGCTGTATCGGGCGATCGAGGAAAATATGCTGGCAGACGGGCAGTGGGACGATGAACAGGTGACAAAACAACTCGATACGATCATGCGAAGCCGTGATGACATCGTCTCTATCGCTTTGTTTAATGATCAGGGCGACATGCTGCGGAACCACCCGGCTATTCCGGTCAAGCCCAGCGCCAAGGTGACGGAACAGAGCTGGTTTCACTCGGCCATGAGAGTCTCCGACCATCTGAGCTTCTCGCTGCCCCATGTTCAGAATTTATACGACCAAACGTTTGAATGGGTCGTCACGATGAGCAAAGGCATTACTGTCGTTCATGACGGGGAGCCGATGTACGTCATTCTGCTGGTGGATATCAACTTCAAGAAGATCGACGAGTTGAGCAGCCGCATCAGTCTGGGGAAGCGCGGGTATGCGTACATCATCGACGAAGGAGCCGGAAATATCGTGTACCATCCACAGCAGCAATTAATCTACATGGGGCTTCGGAATGAGAGCGTTGAGCGGGCGCTGACCTCCTCGGAGAGCTACATTGATGAATCGGATGGGGTCAAGCGGCTCAATACGGTCAAATCGGTCGTCAACATAGGCTGGAAAATCGTGGGCGTATCCTATTTGGATGAGATCATGACCACAAGGGAAGAGGTCAACCGTTATTTGGTCCGGGTGGTTGCCATTGTCTTGGTGCTGGCCATCGCGGTATCCCTGATTCTTTCGGCCATGCTCACCCGGCCCATCCGCCGCATGGGCAGAACGATGAAAGCCGTGGAACGGGGCGATTTCGACGTGGAGCTCCCGTTGCAGGGGCCGCTTGAAGTAGTGCAGCTGTCCAGCCGTTTCAACCTGATGCTGAATAAGATCCGGCAGCTCATGAAACAGATTGTGAAGGAGCAGGAATCGAAGCGTAAATATGAGCTGGAAGCCTTGCAGGCCCAGATCAACCCTCATTTTTTGTACAACACCCTGAATTCGGTTGTTCGCATGGTAGGAATGAGCAAGAAGGAGGAGGTCATTACGATGATTACTTCCTTGTCGAAGCTGTTTCGCTTGAGCTTGAGCAAAGGGAAGACATCGATAAGCGTCCGGGAAGAGCTGGAGCACGCACGGCATTATTTGACCATACAACAGATGAGATATAAACAGAAATTCGATTTTGCGATCGAAGCGGACGAAGCCGCGCTATCCTGTTACACCCTCAAGCTGGTGCTTCAGCCCTTAATCGAGAATGCCATCGTGCACGGCATCGAGTATATGGTGGATCAGGGGCATATTCGCATAGGGGCAGCCGTAAAAGGCGAATGGTTGGAAATGACGGTTACGGATAACGGGGTTGGGATGACACCCGAGATGGTTGAAGGGATCTTGGACGCTAAAGAGACGCCTCATAACCCTGTTCAATTTATCAATACGGCCGGTTCCGGCGTAGCCGTTCGAAATGTTCATGACCGAATTCGTCTGTATTACGGCAAACGGTACGGGCTGGAATTCGAGAGCGAGCAGGAGGCGGGCACTACCGTTCGCATACGGATTCCGGTCATTCACGATATGGACGAGGAGGGACGCGAGCATGATTAGAACTTTTCGGCCGCTGCGGTTACCGATTGGACCTAGGGGCTTTTTCGCTGCACTCGTCGCTGTCCTGATCCTCTTAACATCGTGTTCATCCGATACGGACCCGGATGAGGAGCCCGAGCTTCGACATATTGCCCTTGTGGCTCCCGTACACGCCGAAGAGCAGGGAGATGCGATCCGTTTAGGCGCCGAAGCGGCCGCCAAGGAAAACGGATTGGCGCTCGATTATGTTTCCCTGGAGCCTAGCGACGATGAGGCGGAGCAGCTGCAGGCCGCTTTGAAGATGTTGGAGAAGGGCGCCTCCGCGATCTTGATCGACCCGGCATCGGAGGCAGTGCTGCAGGAATTAGGCGATAAGGCAGCGGCAGCGGGTACCCCCGTGATTGCATTGAATGATGAACGAATGACCACAGGCATCTTATCCGCGATCGCGATCAATAATGAAGCTGCCGGACGCAAGGCGGGCGAGCAGCTGGCCGACTTGCTTGAAGGTCGGGGTACAGTAGCCATCCTGCGTTCCGACAGGGAGGACCCCGACTTGATCGCCCGCGAAGAGGGAGCCAAACGGGTATGGTCAGATATCGGCGGAATTGAAATAGCGGGCGGCGCGGCTTGCGGCAAACGCGAGGATGCATGCTGGCAGGCCGCCAAACAGCTGCTGGATCAGGGCGCCGTCGACGGAATTCTGGCACTCGATATCCAGGCTTCCTTGGGAGCGGCTAAAGAAGTCGCAAGGCGGAAGGTTCAAGGTGAGATCAAGATTGTCACCTTCGGCAGCGATCTGGGACAGCTTCAGCTTCTTCAGGATGGCGTCCTTCATAAACTCGTGGTACAGAACGGCTTCAGCACGGGCTACTTGGGCGTAGAGCAGGCTGTGAAGGTCATGGACGGTTCGAGATATGATAAGCCGATCGTGCTTGAGACCAAGGTGATTGATGCCGACAATATGTTCTGGATGGATAATCAGAAGGTGCTGTTTCCATTTGTGAAGTAAGGAAGTCACATAAGCAAACCGATAAAGTGATGAGAATTTTGCTAGAAATCAGGAGGATTTTGAATTCGAATATCAGGGTCATTCCGGCATAATGGCGGTAGTCAGTGAGATACGGCTTCGGAGTGCCGCAGCCAGCACTGAAATATCGAATGAATCAGGGAGGTCAACCCAAGTGAAGAAAAAATGGCTGTTTGTCCTTATGGCAGGCATGATGCTCACCACGGCGGCATGCAACAACGGCGGGAGCAGTTCAACCGGCAGCGATAGCACGGGCGGCGACGCGGTAGGCGGCAGCACGCCTCAAGTCGGGGTGGCGATTTACAAGTTCGACGATACCTTTATGACAGGCGTTCGGAATGCGATGTCCGATGCAGCGAATGGCGTAGCCAAACTGGATATCGTGGATAGTCAAAATGCGCAGCCGACCCAGAATGAGAAAATTGATCTGTTTATCTCGAAAAAATACAGCTCCATGATTATCAACCCCGTGGACCGCACGGCAGCGGGCGTCATTATCGACAAGGCGAAAACCGCCAATACGCCGGTGGTTTTCCTGAATCGGGAGCCGATCGCGGAAGACATGAACAAATGGGATAAGGTTTATTACGTAGGGGCGAAGGCGGAGGAATCCGGCACGATCTCCGGACAGCTGATCGTCGATTATTGGAAAGCGAATCCGAAGGCAGACAAGAACGGGGACGGCAAACTGCAGTATGTGCTGTTGCAGGGGGAGCCGGGCCATCAGGATGCCGAGCTGCGGACCAAATTCTCCGTTCAGGCGATTCAAGACGCCGGCATTGAAGTGGAAGCGCTTGCGGTGGATACCGCCATGTGGGACCGCGTGAAAGGACAGGAGAAGATGCAAACCTTCCTCGCGTCCCATGGCGACAAGATTGAAGCGGTGCTGGCCAACAATGACGATATGGCGCTTGGAGCGATTGAGGCATTGAAAGCGGCAGGTTACTTCAGCGGCGACAAGTACATGCCGGTCGTGGGCGTCGATGCGACGGCTCCCGCCGTCCAGGCGCTGGAAGATGGCACACTCCTCGGAACCGTGCTTAACGACGCCAAGAGCCAGGGCAAAGCCTCCGTTGCCATAGCAGCGGCGCTTTCCAAAGGGGAAGCGCCGAACAAGGAGAATACCGGCTTTGATATTACCGACGGTAAATACGTGTGGATCGCCTACAAAAAAATAACGAAGGACAATATCGCCGACGCGAAATAATGGCAGGGTTACAAGAAGGGGCAGCGGCTCATCGTAGCGTTGTCCCTTTATATTGGACTCTTTTGGCCCGGAATGCGAAGGAGGTATTCAAAGTGGCGGAATCGTATGTGCTGGAGATGCGGAATATATCGAAGGCGTTTCCAGGCGTTCAGGCATTAAGCGACGTAACGTTCAAGGTAAGACCCGGAACCGTGCATGCGCTTATGGGCGAGAACGGGGCCGGCAAATCGACGCTGATGAAATGTTTATTCGGCATCTACAAGCCTGATGAAGGCGACATTTACTTAAACGGCGACAAGGTGGCCATCAACAGCTCCAAGGACGCATTAAATCACGGAATATCCATGATTCATCAGGAGCTTCATCCCGTGCCGCACCGCAATGTGATGGAGAATATATGGCTGGGGAGATTTCCGATGAGGGGCTTCTGGCCCTTGAAATTCGTGAACGAGAAACAGATGGCAGCGGACACCCTTCGGCTGTTCCGCGAGCTTGATATCGATATTGATCCAAGGGCAAGAACAGGAGCGCTTTCTGTGTCCAAGATCCAATCGCTAGAGATTGTCAAAGCGGTGTCCTATCACTCCAAAGTGATCGTAATGGACGAACCGACCTCATCTCTGACCGGGAACGAGGTGGAGCATCTGTTCAGCATCATGAACAGGCTGCGGTCGCAGGGCGTGTCCATCGTCTACATCTCGCACAAAATGGAAGAAATTCTGCGCATATCCGATGATGTCACGATCATGCGGGACGGGAAGTACGTGGGAACCTGGCAAGCAGGAGAATTGACGACCGATTTGATCATTACCCGCATGGTGGGGCGGGATATGACGGAGCGCTATCCTGAACGGACGAACATTCCGGGCGAAACCCGGATGCAGGTCCGCCAATTAAGCTCCACTAATCCGAAGTCGTTTCAGAATGTATCCTTCGAGCTGAGAAAGGGCGAGATTCTGGGCATTGGCGGCCTTGTCGGCGCTCAGCGCACGGAATTGGTTGAGGCTCTCTTCGGGCTTCGTCCGGTGGCCTCCGGAACCATATCGATTAACGGGAAACCAGTGAAGATCAAGTCGCCTTCCGATGCGAAGAAAAACAACATGGCACTGCTGACGGAGGAGCGTAGAGTCACCGGCATATTCCCGGTACTCTCGGTCTACGAGAATACGGTCATTGCCAATCTTCGAAGGTATCAGAATTGGGCGTTCCTGCTGAATGAACGCAGAGGCATCGAGGATGCGCGAACGAACGTGGAGAAGCTGAGAACCAAGACGCCATCGGTCAATACCCAGATTCGAAATCTGTCGGGCGGGAACCAGCAGAAGGTGCTGCTGGCGAGATGGCTGCTAACGGAGCCCGAGATCCTGCTGCTGGATGAGCCGACCCGCGGGATCGATGTGGGCGCCAAGTTCGAGATTTATTCCATCATTACGCAGCTGGCGACGCAAGGGAAGAGCATCATTATGATTTCCTCCGAAATGCCCGAGCTGCTCGGAATGTCCGACCGGATCATGGTGATGAGCGAAGGGCGGATGACGGGAATTCTGGAAGGGCAGGAAGCAAGCGAAGAGGAAATCATGCGGCTGGCCGCACAGCAGCGGTCGGCCGATCCGGGAGGGGAAGTCGATGAATTCGCAAGCCATCGTTAAGGTTAAAGATTATTTGGCGCAGCGCGCCATATTCGTAGTATTGATACTGCTCGTCATCGGGATTGCCGTCGCGGATCCCAACTTTCTGGCCTTTTCCACATTGCGGGATATTCTGCAGCAATCCTCGACCAGATTGATCATCGCGCTGGGAGCGGCATTCATTCTGATCACCGGCGGGGTAGACCTTTCCGCAGGTCGCGTCGTAGGCTTAACCGCGGTCGTATCGGCTTCGATGCTGCAAACGGAGGTTTATGCGAACCGCTTTTTCCCGGATTTGCCCCAGGTATCGGTTCTATTGCCGATCCTGATCGGTATCGTAGCGGGGCTTATCGTCGGTCTAATCAATGGCTTCATTGTTGCCAAGCTGCATGTGCCGCCGTTCATAGCGACGCTCGGTACGATGGTCGGGATCTACGGCGTCAATTCCATCTATTTTGATATGGAGCCGAACCAGTCCCAGCCGATCGGCGGCTTACGACCGGATTTTACCGTGTGGGGCAGCGGCTACATCGACTTCGGCGGCGGTTACTCACTCCCTTACATCGTCATCATCGCTATCTTTGTTGCGTTCGTCTGCTGGGTCATCTTCAACAAGACCCGGCTCGGCAAAAACATGTATGCCATTGGCGGCAACGTGCAAGCTGCGCATGTATCGGGGATCAATGTCGCTCGCAATCTCATCGCGATCTACGCTATTTCCGGTGCGCTGTACGGCATCGCCGGCGTGCTGGAGGCTGCAAGAACCGGTGGTGCGACCAACAACTATGGCAACATGTATGAACTTGATGCGATAGCGGCATGCGTGGTCGGAGGCGTATCCACGGCTGGCGGCATCGGCACGGTGCCCGGCGTGATGGCCGGGGTTCTGATCTTCGGCGTTATCAATTACGGGTTAACCTTTATCGGCGTCAGTCCCTATTGGCAATTGATCATCAAAGGCCTTATTATCGTAGCAGCGGTAGCATTTGACATTCGCAAATACATGGCAAAAAAATAAGAGGGAATGCAGCCGCAGGAGTATATCCTGCGGCTTTTGCCATAGATTATAGAATTTATTAGTTTTCAGCGGAGCCGCAGAAAAACTTCCTCTAACAGCGGTCCGTTTCTGAGAAAGTACGTCGATCGGCGTTTTTTCTAAATCATCAACTACAGGAGGTGCTGTCATGGCCGAGAATAGAACGACATTGAATGCAGCCGTGCTGGGCTGCGGCCCCATATCGCAGTACGGACACTTCGAAGCTTGCCGGAGGGCGCGCAATGCACGCCTTTATGCGATATGCGACGTAGCGGAGGATTTGCTGAACCGCATGGCCGAAATCCATCAGCCGGTACGAACCTACAAGGATTATGACAAGATGCTGGCAGATCCCGAGGTGGAAGCTGTCATCATTGGCATCGCGGATCAATTTCACGTGAAAGCCGCCCTTAAAGCCATCGAAGCAGGAAAACATGTTCTCGTGGAGAAGCCGCTTGGCGTCACCGTAGAAGAGTGTGAGGAATTGCAGCGGAGAGCAAGGGATTCCGGTTGTGTTGTCCAAATCGGAAACATGAAACGCTTTGATCCCGGCATCGCTTATGCCAAACGGTTTATTGATCAAGAGATGGGGGAGATGCTCGCCCTGAAAGCATGGTACTGCGATTCCACCTACCGGTATACGGTCACCGAAAACGTGCAGCCGCTGGTGCGGCTTAGTCCGAATGCCCTGAGGCCGGAAGGTAATCCGAAGCTCGATAAGCTGCGTTATTACATGCTGACGCATGGCAGCCATCTGGTGGATACGGCCCGCTTTTTAGGGGGGGACCTGGTGAGCGTGACGGCCTGGAATACGCAGAAGTTCGGCGCATATAACTGGTTCGTCACGGTTCAGTTTGCATCGGGCGCTGTAGGGCATCTGGATCTTACGGTCGCCGTCCGGATGGACTGGCATGAAGGCTTTCAAATTTACGGTGAACACGGAAGCGTTGTTGGCAAGACCTACAATCCATGGCTCTTCAAGTCAAGCGACGTCGAGGTGTTCTCCTCGCGCGACGGTTGTTATCACAGGCCGCTAGGCGAAGATGCGCATTTCTTCAAGCTGCAGGTTGAAGGATTCGCGGATACGATTCTGGAGCAGGCACCCATGCGAGGAGCCAATCTGGATGACGGAGTAGCGGCCATGCGCGCGATGGCGGCGATTGCCAGATCCGTTGAGAGCGGCAAGACGGTAAAGCTGGCTGAAGTATCGGGAGGCGTATGAGTGATGAAATTGGGCATATTCTCCAAGACGTTTGAGAGGCCGACACTGGAAGAAAACTTGGACGCTGTCATAGCAACCGGATTGGAGGTCATCCAGTTCAATCTTTCCTGCGCCGCTCTTTCGTCGCTGCCGGAGGCCGTCGATCTGGGGACCGCGGCACATATCCAAGCTGCGTGCGAGAATCGGCATCTTCATATGGCGGCCGTATCCGGGACCTTTAATATGATCCACCCCGATCAGGAGAAACGGCAGCATGACATTCGCCGGTTTCGCCATTTGGCAGCGATGTGCCATTTCATGGGGACGTCGGTCATTACCCTGTGCACAGGGACGAGGGATCCAATCGATATGTGGAGAAGACATCCGGACAACGATTCGCCGGAAGCATGGGATGATCTGCTGATCACCATGCAGGCACTGGTGAATATAGCAGAGGAATTCGGGCTCGAGCTGGCCGTTGAACCGGAGCCGGCCAATGTGATCAGCGATGCCGTTAAAGCCAGACAACTCCTGGATACGATGTGTACTCCGCGGTTGAAGGTGGTACTGGACGCAGCGAATTTGTTCAACCCGAACGACGGAAAGGCTTTGACAGAGGTAGTAGATCAAGCGCTGTCACTGCTCGGTGAACATGTTATTATCGCTCATGCCAAGGATTATTCGACTGTAGATGGGTTCCGGTACAGGGCTGCCGGGACCGGAGAACTGGATTATGAAGCATACATTCAACTTCTGCGCGCTTATCGTTTTAACGGACCGCTGATTCTTCATGGCTTGCACGAACAGCAGGTGCCGCAAAGCGTCTCTTATCTGAAGTCTCTTATAAATGCCACGTGATGAAACGACAGGCTACCATGAAGCCCAAGAAACGCATGGGCTTCATGGACCATCTTGTTGATCCTCATGGAATCTTCACAAGTTTCAGTTACAATGGAGACTTATGTTACAGTTGACTTGTACTGATGACGGATTCTATAAGGAGATACCGGAATGAAAACCATATTAATCGTGGATGATGAACCGAATATTCGAGAAGTTCTTGTATCTTATTTGAACAAAGAACGTTACTTGACGCTGGAAGCGGCGAACGGTGCCGAGGCATTCGATTGCCTGCGAGGACAAGCCGTGGACCTTGTCCTATTGGACCTCATGCTGCCGGATATGGACGGTGAACGGATATGCAAGGAAATTCGAACGTTTAGCTCGGTCCCCATCGTGATGTTAACGGCTAAGGTGGCTCAGAGCAGCCGGATTGGCGGATTTGCGATCGGAGCCGATGATTACATCGTGAAGCCGTTCGACCCTCGGGAAGTCGTGGCAAGGATCAAGGCTGTCTTGAGGCGGGGGGATGACTGCAAGCTGCTCGCGGACGTCATTGTGTATGATGAAGGCGCATTGGTCATCCATTCCATGAAGCATGAGGTCACCAGCCATGGACAAATCGTGAATTTGACGCCGAGCGAATATAAACTGCTGCTGCTGTTGGCCAAATACCCGCAGCGGAACTTCTCTCGCGAGGAACTGGTCGACCGGGTATTAGGCTACGATTTTATCGGCGACATCCGCATCATCGATCAGCATATAAAGAATCTGCGTCAAAAGATTGAATCCGACCCAAAGCAGCCGAAATATATCCTCACCGTTTACGGATTCGGCTATCGCTTCGGAGGTGACGGGGCTTGAAGCATCGGCTTGACCTGAGGCTCGCCGCCATCATTATCAGCATCACGGCAGGGATCCTGATCGTGTTTACCGTGATCAACATCGTGACGAACCATTACCATATCGCGATGTACCAGCAGCAGTCCAGCGGGCACAGCGGAATGGATGAGCTGAACTATCATCTGGAGCAGGCGCAGATGCAATCGATTATCTTAACCTGCCTGTTATCGATTGCCATAGCCTCCATAATAGGAATCTATGTAGCAAGAAGGATATCGGCTCCCCTTGTCCAGATGAAGCGGGCGGCAGAAATGATGACGCAGGGAAATTGGGATATCCGCGTGGCAGCCGGAGGGTACGATGAAATTGCGGGGCTTGGTGCTTCTCTGAATGAGCTTGCAGTGCAGCTGCAGAAACAGGAGTTGCTTCGCAGGAACATGACGCAGGATATCGCTCATGAACTCCGAACGCCGCTAACCACCTTAAAGAGTCACACCCGTGCACTCGAGGACGGGGTATGGGAGCCGACTGCAGACCGTTTCCGCACCTGCTTGGATGAAATCGACCGTTTGATTCAGCTCGTCACGGAGCTGGAGGAGCTGCACGATATGGAATCCCCGGAGTTTCAGCTGTCCCGGTCCGAGCAGGATCTGAGCCATATTATGGAGAGAGCCGTCATGTT
This sequence comes from Paenibacillus sp. Y412MC10, assembly GCF_000024685.1. NCBI lineage: Bacteria > Bacillati > Bacillota > Bacilli > Caryophanales > Paenibacillaceae > Paenibacillus > Paenibacillus sp. Y412MC10. The sequence goes on along the minus strand of NC_013406.1, from coordinate 4,263,261 downwards.
GGCGAAGGCGATGTATCATGAAAAAGAAGTGAGTTTGCAATATGCCGGCAGTTCGTCGATCGCAGTCGAGGTGGATCCAGACCGGATGCACCAGATTCTGATCAATGTGTTAAGCAATGCCTTGCACTACACCCCGTCCGGCGGTACGGTGCAAGCCGATCTCGTGGACGAAGGGGCCGATGCCCTGATTCGAATTCGGGATTCGGGACAGGGCATCTCCCAATCCGATCTGCCGTATATATTCGAAAGGCTGTATCGGGGCGATAAGTCGAGGAATCGGTTAAGCGGCGGAAGCGGAATGGGGCTGGCCATCGTCAAGCAGCTGGTTTCCGCTCATGGCGGTCACGTGTGGGCCGAAAGCGGAGATGAGCATGTTGGCGGCAGCTGCTTCTATATTCGGATTCCGAAAAAGAATGAATGAACACGACAAAAAACCGGATCAGAAGATCCGGTTTTTCCATCCCATTAGCTTGGCTGCGCTCTCAACATAATAGTAATCGCCATAGATGAGCGAGACGTTTATATTTTGTCCGGCAGGCAGATGCCCGGTGGCCTCTTTCAGTATGCCTTCATAATCCGGATCATCCCATTCGGCGTAACGGTTCGTCAAGGAGTCGATGATACGCAAGGCACTGCCGCGGTACAGAGCGCTTTCGGCTTGCGGGACGAGGTCCGCGATTTCAAGCAGCCCGGAAGCGGCGCAGGATGCCGCAGATGTATCCCTTGGCTCCGATGGCATTTGGGATGGTTCCGTCCCGTCATAATCGGGACGTTTCAAATCCTTGCGTTCCGCCCGAAAATCCCAAAGCGGAATGGAATCTTCCTCAAGGGAAGCCACAAAGAAATGAGCGACTCGCTTGGCAGCGTCGAGATACCGAATATCGCCGGTATACCGATAGGTGTTCGCCATCCCGTGCAAAGCCCAGGCTGCTCCCCGGCTCCAGGCCGATTCCGGTCCAAAGCCTTGCCCTCCAAGCGATTCCATATATTCGCCCGTCAACGGGTCAAACCGGCAGATGTGCCGAACCGAGCCGTCGGGTCTAATGAAATGTTCAGCAACCGTATTGGCCTGCTCTCTGGCGATATGAGCGAATCTCGGATCGCCGCTCTCCTCGGAAGCCCAGAACAAGAGGGAGAGATTCATGGTGGAATCGATGATGGACCAGCCTTCGTTTCCGTGGTTCCACGAGGTAGGCTTCACCTGATTCCAAGCGCGAATGAATCTGCCGACGGGGTTATACCTTCCTGCGAGCAGGGTAGCCGCCAACAATCCTCTCCGCCTGGCATCCGGATCGCCGGTCAGTTTATATTTGATGACGGCCGTCGGCAGAAATTGAAAACCTACATCGTGATGAAAGTTACTGTCTCCGATCAGCGCCTCTTCAAGCCGAATATCCCATTCCCAAGCCCATTCCTTATACTGCGGCTGCTTGGTCATATCATACATCATCCATAGCATCCCCGGCCAAAAACCGGAGGTCCACCAATCGATCCGGGTGGAATCATAGATCCCGTTCTTTGTGGCATGGGGAACTTTGCCTTGGAGCTGACCCGTCATACGCGTTACTTTCTTTTCGAGTTTTCCCCATAACGACGCATAGGTCGTTACCTCTTCCTTCACTTGTCCGTTCATCGCTAACCTCCCATAACTGATGGCATCGAGCGGCCCGTGTTTGCATCTGCTTGGCATCTGCTTTGAACCATTGTTCCACAGAACGCTTCGAATTTCTAGACCAGCCGTTTAAAAACTGTTGAAATCACAAGCCGAACTTAAAAAAACACAAGCCGCCGATCCACCTAAAAAAAACACAAAGGAACCGATCTTCCTCCATTGCTGCCCGGTCATGAAAACCTATAGGATAAGGATATTCATCACATCCATTTCCTAAGGAGGCGATCAGCCGATGCCGCAAATTACGATTAAAATGTACGAAGGACGCACGGATGAGCAGAAGAACGAAATCGTTGACGTTTTTACAAAGGAGCTGTCGCGGATCATTGACCGGGAGCCTAAATTTATCAGCATCCGGTTTGACGAAATTCCGATAGATGACAACGCACCGGCCCATTTGAGAAACAAGAGGTGATGACAGATGGCCGAGCCAAACAAAGCAGCGGTAAGCCCGATTCTGGAGGGAAAGCTTGATAAACGGAGAAAGCTGCTCGGATTCATGTGGAAATATAGGGCGCTGTACTTCATATCGCTGCCGGGACTGCTGTTCTTCGCATTGTTCAAATATGTTCCGTTAATGGGCTCCGTGATCGCATTCCAGAACTACAATTTGTTTGCGGGCGTAACGGGAAGTCCCTGGGTGGGCCTTGAGCACTTTGGGCGAATGTTCCAGCACTATGATTTTCTGAAAATTCTGCGCAATACGCTTCTGCTGGGTACTTATGACATTCTGTTTGCTTTTACGGCCCCCATCGTCCTGGCTTTATTGCTGAATGAGGTTCGCCAGGTCGTTTACAAGAAAATTGTCCAGACGATATTCTATGCGCCGCATTTTCTGTCATGGGTTATTGTAAGCGGTATCTTTGTGGGCATCCTGTCTCCATCATCGGGGATCGTGAACGTGGTGCTCGGGTGGTTCGGCATCGAACCGATCTATTTCCTAGGCGAAGATTCCTACATTCGAACGGTATTGGTGGGCTCCGGATTATGGAGAGATGTCGGCTGGGGAACCATCATCTATCTGGCGGCGCTCGCAGGCATCAATCCGGATCTCTACGAAGCCTCCGAAATCGACGGAGCGGGGAGATGGCGCCAAACCCTAAGCATTACCCTGCCGGCGCTGCTTCCCGTGATCACGATCCTGTTCCTGCTCAAGATCGGGGATTTCATGGATTACGGGTTTGAACGCGTATTCGTGTTTCAGAACCCGCTTAACATCCAGTCCAGCGAAATTTTGGACACATATATTTACAAAGCCGGCTTGCAGCAGCTTCAGTACAGTTATGCCACCGCCATCGGGGTGTTCAAGTCCGTTGTCGGCTTGTTCCTGATCGCCATTGCAAACACCATCAGCAAGAAAGCGACCGGCGAGTCGCTGTATTAGAGGGGAGTGACCACCAACGTGAAATATGACAGTGCAGGCAGAAAAATGTTTCTTGTATTCAACTATATCATCCTTACCTTTCTTGCACTCACCATGCTGCTCCCTTTTCTCAATGTCATTGCCCAGTCGTTCAGCAGCCCGGGCGCTATCGATCGCGGAGAAGTGATGTTCTGGCCGGTGGAATTCACCTTTGCATACTACAAGCATGTATTCAATGATGTTTCCATCTGGAGGGCATTCGGGATCAGCGTCTATATTACGATATTCGGAACCTTCATCAATCTGGCAGCAACCGCTTCGCTGGCGTACCCGCTCTCCAGGCCCGAATACGTCGGCAGAAAAACCATCATGATTATCATCCTGTTGACCATGATTTTTACGGCACCACTCATCCCGCAATTCATTCTGATGCGTGAGCTGAATCTCGTCAACACGCTGTGGTCCTTGATGCTGCCATCGGCGATCAGCGCATTCAACCTGTTTGTGCTTCGCACGTTCTTCACCCAAATTCCGGGCGAACTGATCGATTCGTCCCGAATCGACGGATGCAGCGAGGTCCGTACTTTATGGAGCATCGTGCTTCCGTTATCCAAGCCGGCGCTGGCGACGGTAGGGATTTTCTATTCCGTAACGAATTGGAACAAATATATGGATGCCCTTTACTATATCAATGACCGCAGCAAGTATCCGCTCCAGGTAAAATTGAGGGAACTTCTGGTGAACGAGGGCCTGACCGATACGGGCAACATGGCGTTCGAAGCAAGCTCCCAGTCCGTGCAGGGCATTCAGATGGCGGTTATTCTGGTAGCCACGCTGCCCATCATTCTCTTGTATCCGTTTCTGCAGCGCTTCTTCATTCACGGGATGATGATCGGGTCGATCAAAGAATAGCCCTAAAAAAACGACAAACCGAGCCAAAGACATTCCTTGTTCCCGCCCAGACGGCTCTCTATACTGATAATAAGTTTGAAAGCGCTATTATAAGCGACTATATTAGCTTGAAAAGAGGGGTATTCATGAGAAAAAGCTGGACACGTGCGCTTACGTCAGGTCTTGTACTGGCCATGCTCGTCGGCTGTGCGGGCAATAATGGCGGAGGCGGAGGAGCCAACGCCGGGGGCGACGGCCAAGGCGGGAATGAAGCGGGAGCCACGAAATTTTCCATTTCGATGCGGACGCTTAACGTTTCCTACGTTGAGAAGAATCCGGATATCAACAAGGATAAGTACGTGCTGGAGCTAGAGAAAATGACGAATACGGACCTCGATATCCGCCTCATTCCGCATAACGAATATCAGGATAAAATGGTGCAGATGTTCGCAACGAACGACATACCGGATGTGGTGCAGGGCACTGGCGGAATCAGCGGTCCCGAGCTGGCGGGTGCCGTGGAGAACGGAGTCTTTCTTCCGCTCAACGACCTGCTGCAGGAGCACGGACAGGACCTGCTCAAGTTTATCCCCGAGGAAGCCTGGAAGCGGATGACGGATTCCAAGACGGGCAATATCTATGGGATTCCCGAAATCTTGTCCAATCCGTCCAGACGGGCCACATGGATTCGGACCGACCTGCTGGAAAAGGTAGGCAAGGAGATCCCGACAACGGTGGAAGAGACGATGGAGGTTCTGCGCGCGTTCAAGGAAGCCGGGGTGGAGCAGCCTTATGCGGGACGTCAGAATTTCAAATATGCCGATACCTTCTTCGGAGCCTATGACGTGCTGGGTTACCTGAACCAATTCAAGGTGTTCCCGGACGGGCAAGTAAAGCCCACCTTTTTTGACGAAGAAAATATGAAGCAGGCCATTCAGATCTATAAGACGATGCATGAGGAAGGATTGATCAGCAAGGAATTCGCGACCATTGAAAGCGCGGATTTCAAATCCATCGTCACGAGCGGCAAAGCCGGCATGTGGTCTATGAATGCCAACGAGCTTCCGATCTGGGGAACCCAGCTGAAGGAGAATGTGCCGGACGCGAAAGTGGCGCTGATTCCTTCGCCTGTAGGACCTGACGGTAAAGGGGGATATGCCCATTATAATCCGGTCACGCGTTCCTTCTTCATCAACGCGAAGGCGAAGGACAAAGCGGAGGATATCGTGAAGTTCTTCAACTGGATGGTCAGTGAGGACGCGGAATTGTTCTTCAGCTTCGGCATCGAGGGCGAGGATTATCAGGTAACCGACGGAAAGCCGGTCTTCGAGGTGCCGACGGACGCGGCAGGCGCGGATAAGATGCGTTATTTGAACTACTGGCTGTGGCTGGTGCAGGACACAACGTACAACAAACGCGTGTCCGAATTGTCCGATTCCGGCAAAGAGCTGATTGATGCTTTTGATAACATGTTATCGACTGAGGGCCGCCGCGGAATAGAATTCGACCCGAGACTGGAGGCGATGGTGAAATATCCGGAGCTGAATCCGAAATCGGATGAACTGCCTCCGCTGATTCTGGAGCACGTGCTCCGCATGGTATACGGAAGGGAGCCGATCGATAACTACGGCAAGGTGCTCGAGGAGTATCTGTCGAAGGGCGGTAAAGAGATTATTGAGGAAGCCACAAAACGATACAACGAAAAAGAAAACGCTTTCGAATAGGCGGGGCATGTTTTAGTATAGTGTTGAAGAATGACTCCTCTGCTTGTCCAAGCAGAGGAGTATCTTGCTAAAGCTAAACTACTCTCGCTGTTTTGAAAGGGGAATAGGTGATGTACCGCATTCTGGTCGTTGATGATGAACCTATGATAAGGATGGGCTTGGCGAAACTGATCACGCAGACGGATCCGGCCATGATTCAAGCGGAAACGGCCGGAAACGGCATGGAAGCATTGGAAGCGATCCAGACGGCACGACCGGACTTCATATTTACGGATATCAAGATGCCCAAGATGGACGGCCTGGAGTTAAGCAAGCAGTTATATGAAACATACGGCGATATCACGGTCGTTGTCATCTCCGGTTACGGCGATTTCGAATACGCCCAGAAATGCATGTCGTATGGGGTTAAGGAATATCTGCTCAAGCCCGTGACCAAATCGGTGGTACATAACACCATGAACAAATTGATGGCGGATCGAATATCCATGCAGGAGAAGCAGCGGTTCTATTTTCCGCTTTCCAAGCTGGAGGATTGGCTGGAGCAGCTCGAGCTGGCCGTATGGCATTTGCAAATGAACGATATCCAGATGAAGCTGCAGGAAATCGAGGATTATTGCAATGAGCGCCGGTTCGAATCGATCCAGCTTCAGGAGCTGCTGGATGAGCTGTACGCGAAATTGATCAAGCAGTTAAACGGCAGGGACGTATATTCGTTCGAACGCATGACGGGAATATCGGGGCCTGCGCCCGGAGGGAACCATCATTATTTCGAGAGATTTCGTCTGGCCGTGAATCAGACGGTGAAACTCATACGCGAGAAGAGAAAAGGAAATGCGAAGGAGCCTGTAGAGGAAGCGAAAGCCTATATCGAGCGTAACTTGTCCCGCGATCTCTCGCTGGATGAGGTGGCCGACATGCTTGGACTCAACCCGTCGTATTTCAGCCAGCTGTTCAAGCAGATGACGGACGAGACCTTTGTCCATTACCGGATCAAGAAACGAATGGAGAAGGCGAAGAAGCTCCTTGCCATTCCGCATTATAAAATAACGGACATTTCGTTCGAAGTGGGGTATGCGGATCATCCCCATTTTACCAAAACCTTTAAGAAGGTCACCGGTTACACCCCTTCCGAATACCGGGAGATGCTGGGGATCGAATGATGCGGAAGAGCCTGTCCCGTCAAATCTTCCTGTACTTCTTCATCGTCGTGATGTTCTCGCTTACCACGGTCGGCGTCTTCTTCTACATGAAATCATCCGAAGCGATTGACGAGCAGGTCGAGAAGTATATGACCACCGTCATCACGAACGCCGCAAGGCAAACGGATAATCAGCTGAAAATGTTCGAGCGGATCAGCAATACGATTTTGCTGCAGGATTCGGTGAAACGATTTTTGGATATGGACCCCAGCGACAGTTACGAGCATTACCGGTTCACCCATCTCATCCGAAAGGATGTCTTTCAGAAGATTTTCATTCAATACCCCACGCAGACCCATATGATGTATATTCTGGGGTTCCATGGCCGTTCGATTTTCGATCAGAACCAGAATTTCTCCGCCATGTCGATCGATCCGTCGGACCGACTTCGTGAATTGACGGAGAAGACGCCGGGGAACGGGGAGATCGTCATCTTGAAGACCAGCCTGCTGGAACAGGATCGCGACAACGTCATTACGGTTGCCCGCAAAATCCGTGGAATGAATTCCTACGACGTTAAAGGCGTGCTTGCAGTAGAATTCAATGAAGATCAGCTGTCGGGTTTATGGAATGGCGTCGACCTGGGGGAACAGGGTTTCTTTTTCATCCTGGATCGTGAAGGCGAGGTCGTTTATGCCCCAGAGCACGTGGATATGGAGGGAATCACGACCACGGACCTGCCGAAGCGCATTATCGCCAAGGGCGATCATCGCTTCATTGAACCGGTATTAGGCGAGAAAGCGATGATCATCTCGCGCCAGTCCGAATATTCGGGCTGGAGCCTCGTCATTATGATGCCGCTGGATGAGCTCCGGGCGCCGATTTCGGGCATCCGCTCCACCACCATTATCGTAGGCTTTGTCACCTTGTTCATTGCGCTCGTTCTGGCATACAGATTCGGGAAATCGATCGTGAATCCGATCCGCAATTTGAAGAACGGGATGAGGCAGACGGAGAAGGGGAACTGGACGCACATCACCGACGTGAAACCGCGCGAGGATGAAATCGGGGGATTGATCCACAGCTACAATCTCATGGTCAGCCGGTTGTCCGACATGATCGAGCAGGTATACGACACGGAGCTCCACAACCAAAAGACGCAGCTGGAGCTGCAGGACATCCAGCTGGAGCGCCAGCGTGCCGAGTTTCAGGCGCTTCAATTGCAGATCAATCCGCATTTTTTGTACAACACGCTGGAAACGATCAACTGTTACGCGATCGTTCAGGATTCGGACGAAATTTCGGACATGGTGGAGGCCATGGCTTTCATGCTTCGATATTCCATTCAGACCAATCTGGAGGAAATCACGATTGCCAACGAGCTGAACCATGTGCGGCATTACATGATGATCTTGAAGCATCGGATCGGGCGCGATTTTGAGATCGAGGTGGCAACGCCGCCCGAGCTCCTGTTGGAGAAGATGGTCAGGCTCTCCCTGCAGCCGATTGTGGAGAATATATTCCAGCATGCCTTTCCGGAAGGAATCGAGGCGTGGCATTACATTCGGATTGATACGAGAGTCGACGGAGACAATTTGCTGGTCATTGTCGAGGACAACGGGGCAGGCATTGCGGACCATAAGCTTCATAAACTGCGCAAAAGGCTCGAGGAAAACCGCCTGGTCGATGATGAAGAGGGGAAACGCGCCAGGCGCAGAGGCGGCATCGGCATCGTGAACGTCCATCGCCGAATTCAGATGGTTTACGGCGAAGCGTACGGGATAACGGTTCATAGTTCGCCGAGTCAAGGCACAAGCATCGTCATGACGATGCCGCGAATGGAAAGAAAATGTGAGCAAGAAAACAGGCTGAAACAGCTGCAAACCTAATCAGGAGGGATCAACATGCAAATAAATCTATCGGGTAACGTCGCTTTAGTCACAGGATCTAGCGGAGGAATCGGTCGGGCGGTTGCCATCATGCTGGCGAGAAGCGGAGCCAAGGTAGCGCTGAATTATCTGAACAGCAAGGAGGCTGCCGAAGAGGCCGTTGCCGAGATCCGGGATTTTGGCGGCGAAGCCCATGCTTTTCGCGCAGACGTTGCGCAAGCAGAACAGGCGGAGGCGCTTGTGGCGGAAGTGGAAAAGGCGTTTGGCGGACCGGTAACGATTCTGGTTAACAATGCGGGGCATTTGGTCCAACGGCTGGCAAATGCGGAAATGACCGAGGAGCTCTACGCCAAGATCATGGACGTCAATATGAAAAGCACGGTATTCGTGAGCAAAGCGGTCATTTCGGGGATGAAAGCGGCCGGTCAAGGCCGCATCGTGAACATGACCTCCGTTGCGGCGCACAACGGCGGCGGACCGGGTGCTAGCATTTATGCAGCAAGCAAGGCTGCCGTCCTGAGCTTTACCAAAGGCTTGGCGAAGGAGCTTGCTTCAAGCGGAATCAATGTGAATGCCGTATCCCCCGGCTTTATCGGGCAAACGGCGTTTCACGCGACCTTTACCCCGGATGATGCGCGCAAAGCTACCATTCAGGGCATTCCGCTTGGACGAGAAGGCACGCCGGACGATGTCGCCGGCTCCGTGTTGTTTCTCGTCTCGGGGCTGTCTTCTTATATAACAGGTGAGACGATCGAAATCAACGGCGGCATGTTCATGCGATGAGGGATTGGATGAAGGTGAAGGCGAAGCTGAACTCGTATGCGTGGGGCGTGCAAACGATCGATATCCTGAAGGCCGAGCTGGACCAAGTAATTGACCGGAAGCTGGATGTTCCCCTCGAGCCCGGCGGCTGGTGGCACCAATTCGTTTGTCCCGAACATCACACGGAGCTGTTGTTTGATCCTCTGGAAGCCGACGGCGGCACCTTTCGCTGTCCGTATGGCTGCGAATGGAAAGGAGAACCGTATCGGGGAGCATGGCTGGTATTCAAGCATCAGGCCATGGCCCGATATGCTCTGCAATCCGCCGCCGTCTATGCGGGCACGGGGGAGAAGGTTTACGCCGATCTTGGAAAAAGGCTGATCGTTCGATATGCGGAGCAATTTCCGCTGTATCCTGTCCACCCGGATGCGCAGCCATGGATGCTGAAAGGGAGAGCATTCCATCAGGCTTTAACCGAAGCCATCTGGGCAACGACGCTTCTTCGTGGATATCTGCTTCTGCGGGATGAGGGCGTATGGTTTGATGAGGCGGATCTTCGGAAGATTGACCGGTTCCTGCACATGCTGGAGAGCAGCATGACGGAATATCATCATATTTTGTCCCGGGAACGCGGAAATCCTGAGAACAACTATACCGCTTGGCTGATCGCCGCTTTGTTCTGTATCTATGCGGTGCAAGGCGAAACGAAGAAGCTGAAGCAGCTGGTTGAGCAGGAAGGCGGGCTGCGCCATCATCTCACCATTGCCGTCAAGCCCGATCAGCTTGAATTTGAAGGCAGCATTTACTATCACGTATTCGTGCTCCGTGCTTACCTGATTGCTGCGGAAATGGGGAGCAGGGTTGGTGAAGAGCTTTTTTCCCTGAGAGGGGAGCAAGGCCAATGCATGCAGGGAATGTTATCGGTCCTGGTTCGATTATCAGACCCAAACGGCTTCTTGCCTTCACTTCACGATGGTCCTTATCGCAGGGCCCCATTCGCGCGAGAAATTGCGGAAGTTGCGGAGATCGGCTTATCCGTATTTGGGGATAAGAGCTATCGACGATTGCTTGGCCATGCATATCGGGAACTGAATGGAGAAGCCGGCAGAATCGGCATGCTGGAGGCACTGCTGTACGGCACGGGATCATGGGATGGCCGAAACGGTATGGCGGCTCCCGGCATAAGGAACTCGCCTATGTTGAAATCGGGCGAGATATGGGAAACGGGGGATATTATCGAAGTACAGGTCACCCGTGAGGTCCCAAGACCGGGAGACGCTATGCAAGCAGATCGTGATCTGACAGCTCATGAAGCGGGGGGGATCGCAGGCGGTAACTTAAATCATGCCGACGGCGAATCGCGTAATTCCGTTTTTCTTCCTCACAGCGGGTTCGCCCTGTTAAGGACGAACGATCCCCAAGGCCTTCAAGCGCTGATTGATTTTGGCCCCCATGGCGGTTCGCATGGTCACTTTGATAAATTGAATCTGATGATTCATGCCGGGGATCAGCCTCTTTCGCCAGATCGTGGAACTGTACCTTATGGATCGGTTCTGAAAAAGGAATGGTACCCCCATACTGCCTGCCACAACACCGTCTCCGTAGGCGGCCGCTCGCAGAATCCGGCCGAAGGCAAATGCATGCGGTATGAATCCGCTCCAAACCGTTCCTATATTTGGGTTCGGGCCGATGAAGCCTACGATCATGGCATTCTGGACCGGCATTTGATCATGGCGGAAGATTGGCTGCTGGATTGGTTCGAAGTGGAATTGGATGAACCGGCCGCCGTGGATTGGTGGTTTCATTACGTCGGCATAGGGCTGCTTCGCCAAGCTTCGGATGAGGTTCAGTACAGCGGGTCGGCGGAACCGGGAAACGAGGACGGACGCGCATACGTAAAAGAGCGCTCCTCTAATGTATGGTCCAGAGACGGTATGCAGGTTGACCTTCATATCGCTAACGAGTCAGGAGCGCTTGCGGTAGCATCCTTTGCCACCTTTGAAGGAACGGTATGCTCACGAGTGGAATCACCTGGGCTAGCTGACGATCCCAGCCGTCCCATGGAAGGAATCCGGCTTCACCGATTGGATTCGAAAGCCCGCTTCATCGTCGTTTATCGTGCCGGAAATGAGCCGATATCCTTGCGATGGACGCATGCTGCGGACGGGGATTGGCTCCATCTGTCGGATGGGAGGACGACAAGAAGCTTTACAATGACCAACAACGGGTTGAAGGAGAGGGTGCTCGATGAAAACCTTGTTTGAACCGAAAAGCGGATTATTGTCCGTGCCGTATCAACCGAACGAAGGGAGTAAGCTTCTCGAGAATCCTCCCCGTTTCACCTGGATGCCGGGACAGCTTGAGGACGACCGTTATATGCTGCAGATCTCGACTTCACCCTCGTATGAAACGGGGGCCACGACGACGATATCGCCGATTCCCTATAACTTATACACTCCGGATCGACCGCTGGAGCCGGGTACTTATTATTGGCGCTATGCCTTGCTGACCGGTGAGCAAGTGGAGGATACCGCGGACTTGGAGCATAACCGTTCTTCTTGGAGTCAATCCCGAATGTTTCATGTCCCGGAGGGGCTGCCCGAGACTCCCCTGCCTGGCAGAGCGGAAAGGTACGAACGCACACATACCGGTCATCCGCGGTTATGGTTGGACGAAAAGGGGATTGAGGCGTTCCGGGAAGGTCTCCGCAAGGATGAAGATTACTGCGGCTGGCAGGCCTTTTACGAGAGATCGGTCCTTCCATGGGTGAATAAGCCGCTAATCCCGGAACCGGAGCGTTATCCGGGCAACAAGCGCGTCGCGAAGCTGTGGCGACAAATGTACATGGATTGCCAGGAAACGCTCTATGCCATCCGGCATTTAAGCGTGGCAGGAGTTATATTGCAGGATGATGCTTTGATAGCCAAAGCGAAAACGTGGCTGCTCCACGCGGCCCGTTGGGATACGGAGGGAACAACGTCCCGCGATTACAACGATGAAGCCGCTTTCCGCATGGTCGGGGCGCTTGCCTGGGGGTACGACTGGCTTCACGATTACCTCGGCGCTGAGGAGATTGATCTCGTCAGGGGCGCCTTGCTGCGCCGTACCGAGCAGGTGGCCTTCCATGTGATGGAGCGCTCGAAGATCCATCATGTCCCTTACGACAGCCATGCGGTTCGTTCGTTATCCTCGGCTCTGGTCCCAGCCTGCATCGCCTTGCTTCATGAAGAAGCGAGCGCGCGGACATGGCTGGATTACACGCTGGAATACTACGCCTGCCTCTACTCCCCATGGGGCGGAGAGGACGGGGGCTGGGCAGAAGGGCCGCTCTATTGGACAACCGGCATGGCATTCGTGATCGATGCGCTCAATCTCATCCGCAATTACGTAGCGATCGATTTTTATAAACGTCCGTTTTTCGGGCGCACCGGCGATTTTCCGCTATATTGCAGCAGTCCGGATACGATTCGGGCCAGCTTCGGCGACCAGTCCTACCTTGGAGAACCTGTCAGCCTGAAGACGGCCTTCAATATTCGCCAGTTTGCAGGCATTACGGGAAACGGGCTGTATCAATGGTATTTCGAACAAGTGGCCAAATCCGATACGGATGCCGACTCCAAATTTTATAATTACGGCTGGTGGGATTTCCGGTTTGACGATATGCTGTATCGGCATGACTTTCCTCAGGTGGAAGCCGTTCCTCCATCGGATACCGTTCCCTTTGCCTTATCGGACGCTTCGGAACCCAATGAAGGGGCCATTCAATCCGTCAAATGGTTCCGCGATATTGACTGGGTGGCGATGCATCACCGGATGGATGATCCGGATGAACACATCATGCTGCTTGCGAAGAGCAGCCGATACGGCTCGATGAGCCACAGTCACGGTGACCAGAACGGCTTCCTGCTGCACGCATACGGCGAGCCGCTGGCTATCGAGAGCGGGTACTATATCGCCTTCGGCAGCACGATGCATATGAACTGGCGTAGGCAGACACATTCGACGAACAATATTCTTATCGATGGCCATGGTCAGTATGCGGGAAAAGACAAGGTTCTCTGCATCGAGGCCAGCGGCAGGGTGGAGCAAGTCGATGCTGCAGCAGGCTTCGGGTACGCCCGCATGAATGCAACACAGGCCTATCGGGCGAATGTCCCCTACCTGGAGCGATATGTGCGCGAAATCTATTTCTTCGACGAATCTTATGTTGTGATCGTGGATACGGTGGACCTTGCCAAGCCAGCCAGTATCGAGTGGCTGTTCCATACCTTGAACCGGATGAAGCTGTCGGGGCAGACCTTCCGAGTGATGGGCAGCAAAGCGGAGATGGAGGGGCGATTCGTGTACTGCTCCTCAGGCGATCTATCGCTGAATCAGCATAATCAATTCACCGGCGTCGATCCCGAAGAGATCGAAGGGCTGGATAACCAGTGGCATCTGCATGCGGAGACGAAGTCAGCTTCAAGCCATCGCATCGCGACTCTCCTGGTGCCGATGAAAGTGGATGAGAGTAAATACGTCTCGTATTTTCTGGACGATCAGGACCATGGGGTTCATATCTATTTCACGAACGAGGACGGGAACACCAGGAAAGTGGAGGTGCCCAAGGCGTATTAAGTGGGGCTTCGCCGATACGATAACGAATGCCAAAAGACTCAACATACAGCAGCCTTTGCTGGAGTTGAGTCTTTTAATATTTAGGAAGCATGGTGCCAATTTATCATCGTACAGGGAGCAGCTTGAAATAACAGCTAAGCAATCAGGATCAACTCGCAGCTTTATATCATTCTTGCCTGGGAAGGCGTCATGCCCTTGTACTGTTTATACAGCTTGGTAAAATAATTCGGGTTGCTGCAGCCGACGATGCCGGCAATTTCCGTGATGGTCAACGTCCGTTCGCGAAGCAGCCGTTCCGCTTCATTCATCCGGGTCAGGTTGACGTAATCCACGAAGGTGCGGCCCGTTAAACGCTTGAACATTTTGCAAAAATGAAACGGATTCAAACCGACTTCCGCAGCGGCGGCCTCCACCGGCAATTTCTCGCCGATGTTGTTCTCGATATGCTGTATCAGCTTTTTATAACGCTCCCGATTCGCAAAATAAGGCTCGTGCGTTTTCTCCGCGAGCTGTACAGGCATGAATGTGCGCGCCAGCAGAACGAACAGGGTGTACAGCTTCGACTTGGCAATAAGCTCATAAGCCGGTCGGCGGACGGCAAGCTCTTCAATGACTTCATCCAGCAGCGGATAGCAATCTGCGCCAGCCGGGTCACTCTCCGCAGGCTTGACGGGAAAACGCAGCCGGCCTTCCATATATGGAGCGACATAACGCGAGTGAACAGGATCATGAAGAGAATCGTTAAACAGGGATGCATTCACCACGACGCAATCAAACCGCACATCGCCATCCTCGAGGGCATAACCCACATGCAGACTGCCGCCCGGGATGATGATGAACTCTCCAGCCTTAACGTCATATGGGGTGGTATCAATATGGAAGACGGCGCGCCCTTGGCGCATGCATAGGATCTCAAAATGCTCATGCCAGTGGAGATAGAGGATGCAATCCTTCGTTTTGGCACCGGGACAGAGGTTATGAAATACCTGTACGGGATACGCCTTATCGCCAAGCCTGGTATTCTCATGAAGCTCTCTAGGATAGGACATACGAATTCACCTCGAACCGCAAGATAAGAGTGGTATTGCACAAGGTTGTATAGAGATATTGTTGTGTATCGCCATTATAATGAAGTTGCTTCATCTACATTAAGCCAATATCGGAATGATTACAACCACTAGGCAATGAATTGAAAGCGGTTAATCAAACGATGACGTATTCAGGGGGAGTAATGGAAATATGACCACGGCGTTTAAAGTTGTTATCGCGGGATGCGGGAGCATGGCGAATACTTGGGCGGATTATGCAAAAGGGCGGGAGGACGTTGAAATCGTGGGTCTCGTGGACATTCAGGAGACTTTCGCGAAGGCATTTGCCGATCGGCACGGTCTTTCCTGTCCGACGTATGACAATATTAACGATGCACTTGCTTCAAGCGGTGCGAATATCGTATTCGATGTGACCATTCCCGCCAGCCACTATGGGATTAGCACGGCTGCGCTGAAGCACGGGTGTCATGTATTCAGCGAAAAACCGTTAGCAGAATCGATGACGGAATGTCTGGATATCGTGAAGCTGGCAGAGTCTGCAGGCAGAACCCATGCCGTCATGCAAAACCGCCGATTTGATCCGCGAATACGGGCATTTAAAGCTTTGATCGATAGCGGAGCGATCGGAAAGCCTGGATTCATAGGGGCGGATTTCTTTCTTGGCGCGCATTTCGGCGGATTTCGGGACCTGATGGACAGTCCCCTGCTGCTTGATATGGCCATTCACACCTTCGATCAGGCCCGCATGATCAGCGGAGCCGATCCGGTATCCGTATATTGTCAGGAGTTCAACCCGCCCGGTTCCTGGTACGCCGGCAATGCGATGGCGATATGCATCTATGAAATGTCGGACGGCTCCGTGTTCAATTACCGCGGGTCCTGGTGTGCCGAAGGCGCTCAAACCTCCTGGGAAGCCGCCTGGCGCGTCACGGGAGAGAGGGGAACGGCAATCTGGGACGGACATGACGAGATCTATGCGGAGGTCGTGGCGGAAGGGGATCAATCGGGAAGCTTCATTCGGAAGTATGAGCGGATCGAAGGCACGCTGCCTGCCATGGCGAAGACCGGACATCATGGCTGCCTGGAAAATATGTTTCACGCACTGGAAGCCGGCATCAAGCCGGAAACGGACTGCAGCGACAACGTATACAGCATGGCGATGGTGCTGGCTGCATTGGAAAGCGCCAAGACCGGACGGAAAATCATGATCTCGGAGTTCATGAACGGAATGGGCGTTTAATCTTGGCTGAGGAGTACTCGAAACGTATCCTGCCTCTGAGTTCGAATAGCTTTGCAGTTACGGGCGGGTCGTGAACATAAGCATAGAAGAAGTCGCGATCATCGCGGCTTTTTTTATTGTAACAATGGATGTCCTCGTTTTAATGCTTTATAAGCGTCCTACTTTCGAAGACAGCCCTCTTTCAGGGAGGGACACGGACATGCTACAATATAGCACAAGCATAAGTAAAACGCTTAACCTGGAAGAGAAAGGAATGACTCTTTTTGCAGCAAAACTGGTACCGCAAGCTGCTTCTCTCCTATTTTCCCATATTCCTCATCACGATTACGATCCTGGTGTTTCTTTCATTCATCATGTTTAATGAGGCCTCGCGCGAAGAGGCAGCCAAGGCGAACGGAATTTCCACGCGTTTTATTATGGAAGATCTGGATCGTTCCATCAACGCGATCGAGATGAACGTGCTGAACGAAGTGGAGACGAGTGCCCTATACTCAAGCTATCTGTTCAGCAACCCGTCATCCGACCAAAATTTGATGTACTCGCTTGTCAAACGTCTCCGCGGGTTACAATCGGGCAGCGACCTGATCGAATCGGTCTATTTATACCGTCATTCGGATCAGTCGGTGTTGACCACCAGCGGCCAAAGCCCGCTCTCGACTTTTCCGGACCGTTCTTATATCGAGTTTGCCGTGAAAGAGCACGACTACCGGGGGTGGTCCGCCGTTCGATCCATGACGGGACTCGGGGAGAACGAACCAAAGCAGGTCATCTCCATGTATAAAAATTTGCCGCTTCCCTTCGGAAGCCAAGGGCTGCTCGTCATTAACGTAAGCATGTACCGGGTGGAGCAGATGATCAATCCGATGATAAATGACAGCGTTTCCTTTTTGAATATTTTGGACTCCAGCGGAGATCTCATATTTGAAGCATCCCAAATCGGAGAGGATAAGCGGGCCAAAGAAGGCAAGGTGCTGACGACGCTGCAATCGGATCAGCTGGGATGGACTTTTGAAAGCGGTCTCCGGGTCGGGCAGCTCTATGCCTGGGTGTCGGTCGTGTCCTACATCTGGATCGTGATCGGCTTCGTAACCGTGGTGCTTGCCGTTATTTATATCGTCTATGTTACCAGGCGGAATTATCAGCCGATCAAAGCCATGATGAACCGCATCGAGTCCATTCAGCTCAACATGCCCCAGGCCGCCAAGGATGAGCTTTCCATGATCGATAGTGCGCTTGAAAGCCTGATCAGCCGGTCCATGGACTATGACAAAAAGCGGCACGAGAATCTCCAGCTTCAGCGCAGCCAGCTGTTCATGGATCTGATCAGCGGGCAGAAGCCGGAAGAGGAACTGTTATCCCGGATGGCAGAGCTGACGCCGATGAAGCTGTTGGAACAGCCCGCGGGTTACGTCATCCTGCTCGGTGAAATCAATGATTACAGCGGTTTTCAGGATGTTCATACCGTCCGCGACCAGAACGTGCTGAAGTTTGCCTTGATGAACGTGTTTCAGGAGCTTGCACGCAATGCCGGCTTCAACAGCTGGATTGAATGGATCGCCGGCAGCCGCGTAGGCATTCTGATCGCGCTTACGGAGGTGAAGGAGGAGACGCGTGCTTCCCTGATCCGCGCAGCTGAGGAATGTCGGAGCTGGGTCGAGGAAAAGCTTCGTTTGTCGGTGAGGTTCGGGCTGGGCAGCACGGTTGCCGGGCTGCATGAAATAGGCGCTTCGCACCAATCAGCCTCCGAGGCGCTCGGCCACAGGCTGGCGATGGGCGATCATGCCGTGCTGGTCGGCGACGAGCTGCCCCGGGGAGATTTAAGCCGCCTGCTTCCTTACCTGAATGAAATTTCGGAGCTGGTCAAGGACTTTCGATTAAATAATGAAGGCTGGAGAACCCGTCTGAAGGACATGTTTGTTTCATTCAAGGCAGAGCGTCTGAAGGACGATACGATCCGTTCTCTGGTCAACAGCATGCTTCAGCTGCTGGCCCGGGAGGTCGGTGTGTTATCCGACGAGCTGAGGAACCAGCTGTCGGAGGGCAGGGAGCATGTACTGGCCGGAGCCGCAACCTTAGAGGAGCTGCAGAGCAGGATCACCGATCAGTTGACGGAAATTTACCGCACCTATGTTGCGCTTAGCGAAACCAAGAGCTACCGTGCCATGATCAGCGAGATGAAGCACTATATAGAAGAGCATTTTGACGATCCGAATTTGTCCCTGAAACATCTGAGCGACCGTTTTCAGATTTCCGGAAAATATGCAAGCTATCTGTTTAAGATGGAATACGATATGAAATTCGTGGATTTCCTCGTACAGCTGCGCATGAAGCGGGCGGAGGAGCTTCTGGCGCAGACCGACCTCTCGATACAGGAAATTGCGGAGAAGATCGGATACGCCAACTCCATTACCTTCGGGCGGGTGTTCAAACGGACGTCGGGTGTGACGCCGGGCGACTACCGCAAGCTGCAAATGAAGCCTGCGCCGGGGACGGAGCTCGGATCCTAGAAAGCGCTTCGATAACGAAAACGGTTTATGATTATAGTTTATCCAGAAACGGGTGCAGAAGTTTCCGGCCGGAAGCAGCACCCGTTTCGTATTTTCTAGAGAATGTCGGTATGCGTACCGAATGCAACGGGTTATGTTAAAGGATTCTGCAAACGGAAGAAACACCGGATATATCAAGCATTAAAGTCATGATTAGAAAACGGTTTAGATAACGAAAATTGTCATTTCTCTACGTTGAAACCTTGTAACGAAGCTGGTTCTCACGTTTGGAATTTGGTTTATTGTCATCCGTTTGCCCTTGAGGCATACTGAGAACACCCGAGAGGTTAAGCGCTTACATTACGTGGACCGAAGCAATTCGGATGAATCCGCAGCTTTCTATCATGAATAAGATCGGCGCAAATCGGCAGGGACATAATCCAAATAGAAAAGGGGATGTAATGATGGCAGCAAGCAAGAAAACATGGGGCAAGCTCGCAAAGCTCACGCTCGTCATGCTGTTGGTCGGAACAGTTGTATTATCCGGGTGTTCCTCAGGCTCTGGCAGCAGCAACAATGCTTCGGGCGGGGATTCCGGCTCCAATGACGGCAAGCAGATTACGCTGAAGGTCGAAATTTTTGACCGAGGCAATACACCGAAGCCTTATACCATCACCGACAGTTATCTTACCCGATATATCCAGGACAACTTTGGAAACCCTAACAACATTAAGATGGAATTTGTACCGGTCCCCCGTTCCGAGGAGATCAAGAAGCTGAACGTTCTCATGGCCAGCGGCGGCAATGTGCCGGATATCGTATTTACGTATGACACGCCGACCTTCAACCGCTACGCAGAGCAGGGTGGATTGACGGAACTGACGGATTTGATCAACGAGCACGGTCCGAATCTGAAGGAATTCCTCGATGAGGACGCGATGAGTTACGGCCAGTACATGGGCAAGCAGTTCGCCGTTCCCGGCAAACGGGCCTTCCTTGGCAAGTATTCTTCCTTTATCCGCGCCGATTGGCTGGAAAAGCTCGGCATGGATGCGCCTCAAACGACCGATGAGCTGTACGCGGTCTTGAAAGCTTTTAAAGAAAAGGATCCGGGCGAAACCGGCGGGAAGGTCATTCCCTTCGGCATGACGATCGAACCGGCTCAGTACGATCCGCTGATCTGGTCCTTTATTCAGCCGACTACGGAAGAACAGAAGTACACGCTGCTGCAAAAGCTTGGAGCCAACGACTATCCGACGCTGCTTCCGGGCTTTAAGGATGCGCTGCAATTTTTCAACAAGCTTTACAACGAAGGGCTGATCAGCCGCGACTTCAGCTTGGACGAAGACAAGAAGCAGTTGACCCAGGACGTGACCAACGGTCTTACAGGCTTCCTGACGGAGGATTATCCGAACATGTACTACGCGGACGGCACCTATGACACGCTGCTCAAAAACCAGCCGGACGCCAAGCTTATGCCGATTGATCCATTTACCAACTCCGAAGGCAAGCATGCGAAGCCGGAATACGCTCCAAACGGCATGTACATCATGATTCCGAAAACAAGCCAACATGCTGTAGAAGCGATCAAATACTTGAATTGGATGGCTGACCCGGATAATCTGCTGGCGCTGCAAAACGGCGTGGAAGGCGAGAACTACATAATGGTGGACGGCATTCCCGTCATGAAGACCGACGCTCCTCAAGAGGTGATTGACCGGCTTTACAACAGCGGCGACATTGCCATTATCGCCAACGGTAATTTTGTAGGCGACGAAACGCAGAACCGGGAGAAACTGACAACCAACTTCCCGGAAAAGTTCCAGGATCTGCATCGCAAGGCCGTGGAAATCTCGGCAACGGATACGTTTAAGCCGGTCAATTTCGACCGTCCGATCGAGGCTGAGGCGAAATACGGCACGAACCTGCAGGCCAAATACGAAGAGATGATCGTGAAGACGGCCATGGCGAAACCGGAAGATTTCGAGAAAACATTTGAAGCGACCATGAAGGATTACATGGTCAGCGGCGGCCAGGCGATTCTTGATGAGCGGACCAAAGTTTATCAGGAAATGCAACCCAAGTAAACCAGCGGGAAAAAGGAAAGGACGGCTTCTTCAAGAGGCCGTTCCTTCGCTCCCGGCGTCATGAGCAAGGAGAGGATGATACAGATGAGAGGAACCGTTTACCTGCGCCGGTACTGGCAATTATACGCACTGCTTGTTCTGCCTTTGGTCTATTTCATTATTTTCAAATACGGCCCGATGTGGGGCGTACAGATCGCCTTTAAGGACTTCAACTTCTTCCAAGGAATCACCGGAAGTGAATGGATTGGACTGGATGCCTTCCGCGAAGTTTTCCAGACCCAGGATTTTTATAAAACCCTCCGCAATACGCTGATGCTCAACCTGCTGGACCTTGTGGTATCATTTCCGGCGCCCTTGATTCTCGCCATCATGCTTCATGAACTTAGAATCCAGTGGTTTAAACGTTTGTCCCAAACGATATTGTATATTCCCCATTTCATTTCATGGGTTATCATAGGCGGCATCGTATACCAGGTGTTCGGCACGCAATCCGGCATGATCAACAACATGCTGATGGCGCTCGGTTTTGAATCGGTACCTTTTCTAACCGAAAAAAACACGTGGCTCATTACGTACCTCGCGACGGGGGTGTGGCAGAGCGCCGGCTGGGGAACCATCCTCTATCTGGCTGCCTTGACCGGCATCAACAAGGAACTGTTTGAAGCGGCAGAAGTGGACGGAGCGGGCAGGTTCAAGCGCATCTGGCATATCACGTTGCCGGGCCTGAAAACGACGATTGTGACGCTCCTCATCATCAACCTCGGCAATATGATCTCGATCGGCTTTGACCGTCCGTTTGTCATCGGCAATAAAGCGGTCATGGATTATTCCGACGTACTGAGTACCTATGTGTACCGGACGGGTCTGGAATCCGGGCAGTATACCCTGGCTACTGTGGTCGGCCTGTTCCAGGCTGTCGTCGGGCTGGTCTTTATCCTCGGCGCCAACTATGCATCCAAAAAACTGACGGACGAGTCCATCATTTAACGTTTTTGCAGAAAGGAGATTCACTCATGAGCGAGCGTGTGTCGAACCGTGTATTTGATTCCGTAAACATGATCCTGCTGGCGGTTTTCGTACTTCTCTGTCTGGCCCCTTTTTTCCATATTATCGCGATTTCCTTCAGCTCCAACCGGGCGGTCACGTCCGGCGAGGTGACGTTGTTTCCGGTGGAGTTCAGCCTTCAGGCTTATCAATCCGTATTCTCGGATTCCAGCATGATCCGTTCTCTCGGCTTTACGATTATGCTGACGCTGCTGACGACGGTGCTGTGCATGGCCATGACGATGATTGCCGCTTACCCGTTGACAAAAAAGAAGCTGAAGGGCCGCAAAGTGTTTATGTTTATCATCATCGTGACCATGTTCTTCAGCGGGGGCATTATCCCGGAGTACATTCTTGTGAAGGACCTGAACCTGCTGAATACGATCTGGGCGCTTGTCCTTCCGGGGCTGATCAGTCCGTTTTATCTGATTATCCTGATCTCCTTCTTCAACGGAATTCCGGAAAGTCTGGAGGAAGCGGCCGAGATCGACGGTACGAGCCAAATCGGAACGATGCTTCGAATCATTCTGCCGCTGTCTTTGCCGGTCATAGCGACGCTGAGCCTGTTCTACGCGGTCGGGCGCTGGAACGGATTCCAGGACACGCTGCTCTATATTACGAAGGAAGAGCTGTATCCGCTGCAGCTGAAGCTGTATCAGCTGGTACAGAACAATATGATCACGGATTTGACCCGCAACGAGGGACCGGCAGCCGGTGTCAGAGCAACCACGGAAAGCCTGAAAGCGGCAAGCGTCGTATTTGCCACGGTGCCGATTCTTGTTGTGTACCCATGGCTGCAGCGTTACTTCGTCAGCGGCGTGATGCTGGGTGCCGTGAAGGGCTAAGGATGATGGATATTAGGGGGATCGTATGATGGTGAACAGGGTTTTTGAAGTCAATGACAGCTGGGTGCGGGAGGGGATGGACCGCCAGATCTTAGAGGAAACGCATCGCTGGCACGGCGGGGTCCGCACCATGGAGAACGGTTTGCCATCGCCCAACCATAACACAGGGACGCCGACCGCCATGGCGATATGGGCAGCAGCACTCTGCAATCCGGCATCCGCATATTACCGCGATAAGGAGCTGGCACATAGGTTTGCGCTTTCGGCCCGTTATATGCTTGCGGCTCAGCACGGCGACGGTACGATTTCGCCCGGCTGGACGAATTTCCATTCCCCGCCGGATACCGCCTTCGTGGTGGTTGGATATGCGCAAGCCGCACAGCTGATTCTGGCTGACGGTTGGGCAGAGCTGAAGGGAGCGGCTGCGGATATGCTGCTGTTTCTGGAACGCACCTTGCCTGCGCTGATTACCGGAGGCTGCCATACGCCGAACCACCGGTGGGTGATTTGCGCGGCACTAGGCTTCTTGAATGAGCTTTTTGATTCGCCGGATGCTTTGAACAGGACGAAGGAGTGGCTCGCCGAAGGCATGGACGCCACCTTGGACGGAGAATGGACCGAGCGCAGCAACGGGATCTACAACGTCGTCAGCGACGTCATGCTGATTCACGCGGCCAGGCTGCTGAAGCGTCCGGAGCTGCTGGTACCGGTACGGGCCAATCTGAAGATGATGACTTATTTGGTCCACCCGGACGGGGAAATCGTCACGGAATATTCCGGACGGCAGGATTATGGTCACAGTTTTGATATGTCGGGGTACTTCCTGCCGTCTCTGATGATGGCTTCCCTGGACCGCAATCCGGTATTTCAAGGGATGGCGGAACAGTCGCTGTCTCTGCTGAAACATCCCGGCGGAGCACCGACCAACGCAGCCGTTCGGCTGCTCTTGGATCCGGGGCTCATGCACGAGGGTGCAGAGACAACGCCCATGCCGGAGCATTACCGCGTCGTACTGAACGGCGAATTTCCAAGAGAGCGCTACTTGTCCGGATTTGCCGGTGCCGGCCATCACGGCGTTATCCGATACAGCCGGATGCACACGGATTTTGGCGCTCCGGTTGCGCGAATCCGTGAGGGCCGCACCAGCGTGACCGTGAGCACGGAGATGTCTTCCTTCTTTTCTCTGCGTCATGGAGCGGCTCGCCTTCTCGGCGTGCAGTTCGCTTCCTATTTCGACCCCGGCTTTGTCAAGATGAGCCGGCTGACGACGCTGGAGCAGGGATACCGGTTATCCGGCGAACAGGAAAAAGGCTATAACGGGCCGGTGCCGGAAGCAGCTCTGCCTCAAAGCGCAAAGGAAGGCGTCAGCCCTTGGTATCTGCTGCCGCATCAATCTCGTCCGCAGACGCATGTCCAGCGGCACAAGGTGGAGGTGGAAGTGGTGGAAGCGAGCGACGGCTGGAAGCTGGTCATTTCCTCGACAGAGCCGGAGGAGGTCGTGTCGCAAATCTCGCTGATTTTTCCGGCGGCCGGCAGCCTAAGCGGCGGAGCGCTTGCTCCAGCAGAAGGGGATGTCCAATTCTGGATGGAAGGGAATATTCGTTACGAGATGGACGGCGATTGGTTGGAAATCAGCGGGGGCGGATTGCAGCACACGGCGACTGGCATTCGGGAAGCAGCTTATCCGCCCGGCTTCCGAACGCTGCTCCTGAATGTGGTGACCCCCTTCGTGAAGGAGATTCATATCAAGCTTTCGCCAGCGGCAGGGCTTGATCGAACGGAAAGGGGAGAATCGTCATGACGAGCTATATCGAAGCCCGGGAAAGCATCCGGTATTGGATGGGCGACGATGATGCCATGATACTGAAGACGATCGCAGGACGCTATATGGGGGCAAATCCGGAAACTCCGTTCGCGCTGCGGCCGTTCGCCGAAACGGGCATTCTACAGACCGAGGAAGGATATTATGACTTCAACTTCGGCGACCGGTTCCGGGAAGCGAAGCAAGGGGAGGCCGCCTACGCCCTTGGTCTGGTGTGGTGCGACGATGAACGTTCGCTGGATGCCGCGATCATGCCGTTTAGCCCGATGCGCTTCTATCTGAACGAGCGGCTGATGTACCGTTCGGGTGCCGAGGACGAGATGAAGCCGGATGCAAACATCGTCATTCCGCTGGTGCTGAGCCCGGGCTGGAATTCATTGTTGATCGAGGTCCGGAGGACCGAAGCCGGATTCGGCTGCCGCTTCGGAGCGGTGGAGGGCAAGGTCCGCATTCTGCAGGTGCTGTCTCCTTTTGCAGAGCGGGAGGACACCGCCGGTTGGGCATATGCCGGACCGCTGGCTGCCGGCACGCTCGGCGAAAGCGGCGTCTTTCCGAACGCTCACGGGACCGAAGAAGAGACCGGCATGGATTGGCTTCCGCGCACAGCCTGGAGTGAGGGGGAAGCGGATAAACCGAACTTCGAGAGGATATTCGGCCTGCCGGAGGCACCGGCTGTCGGGTATGCATGGAGCCGGCTTAAGGTGCCTGCCGGCGTTGACCATGTTGAGTTCAAGGGCAGCGCCCTGGGCAGGACGGAGATCTGGATCGGCGATGATTCCGTCATGGACATTGAGGGGGGCGTCTTCGGTTGCAAGCTTCCCGCTTCGGCCTGCCGAGGGGATCTGTTGGTACGAAGCCACGGCGGGCCGTCGGGATGGGGGGTTGAGCTTCATGCCTATACTTCGCAGGGAGAGCTGGAGTTTGTGCTTCCCGTCCCGGTACAAGGCGCGCCGTCTCCGTGGATGTATGCCGGGCCGCTGGCCGCAGTGGAGGAGCAAACGCCGGAAGAGGTGTGCTCGGTCAAGAGACTGTTTCCGCGTGCGGACGGCCGCGGTTTGACCGGCTGGTCCCTGGATGCGCCGGGTTACCGGGTCAGGCCATTCTATGAGAACGCCATGCTGAGCAACAAATGGACCTCCGGGTCCGCCACCAATTTCGGGCGCTGGGACTATCCGCTCGGTGTCACGATGTATGGACTTCTTCAAGCATCGCGAGCGCTGGGGCGGCCCGATATCGCGGAATATGCCCGGGCGCATATCGACATCTGTACCCAATGGTACGAATACGCCGTCTGGGACCGGGATACCTACGGTTTTCCGTCCGTGAACCATCAGCTGGTGCTGATCAAGATGCTGGATAACTGTGGTTCGTTCGGCTCGGCGATGCTGGAAGACAATAAGGTAAGCGGCAATCCGGAAGTTGTAAAAGTCGCGGAGGACATTGCGGATTTTATGATGAACCGCCTGGAACGCCGGGAGGACGGCGCTTTCTATCGTCTGTGCGTTTCGGAGTATTCCGCAGATTCGATGTGGGCGGATGATCTGTACATGAGCACACCGTTCTTGTCACGCTACGCCGGGATGACAGGCGATTCCTCCTATCTGGACGAAGCGGCCAGGCAGTTTTTGAGGTACCGGGAGTATCTGTTCATGCCGGAGGAAGGCGTGATGAGCCACGTATTCGATTTCAAATACGGGAAAGCGACCCGAATTCCTTGGGGGCGTGGAAACGGATGGAGCCTGTTCTCCTTATCGGAACTGCTGGAACGTTTGCCGGAGGATCATAAGGACCGGCCTGCGCTGCTTGAGTTTTTCCGTAAATTGTGCGCCGGAATTGCTTCTTATCAGGGGGAGTCGGGACTCTGGAAGCAGGTTATTACCGATTCGGAAGCTTACGAGGAAGCTTCCTGCTCGGCCATGTTCGCCTATGCCTTTGCCAGAGGCGTCCGGTTCGGTTGGCTGGAGGAACCGGCACCTTTTACCGATGCAGCCATTCGAGCATGGCAGGGGTTGACCGAGAAGGCCATCGACCGTCACGGCAGCGTGCACGGCGTGTGCAGCGGATCCCGTTATTCATTCACCGGGGATTATTATAAGCATGATCTGCTCACGGTGGTCAATGACAACCACGGGATCGGGATCATGATGCTGGCGTGCGCGGAGATCATGAAATTGAAAGGCATGCTGAACGGCAAGTAAGGCATACACTTTCATTAAAGCGCTTAACCGTTAACTGGTTAGGCGTTTCGGTACGATGAGTTAAGCGCTTAATTCGTAAATAGCTTTCTTCACAGGATATATTGACGATGAAAAGGAGATGAACCGGTTGACAACGACTCGATTAACGATGGCACAGGCGCTGCTGAAGTTTTTGGATGCACAGTATGTTTCCGTCGATGGGGTGGAGACGAAGTTTGTGCGCGGGGTAATGGGAATCTTCGGACACGGCAACGTGACCGGCCTTGGCGAGGCTTTGGAACGAAGCGCCGGGGATCTGGTTTATATGCAGGGCAAAAACGAACAGGGCATGGTGCACGCAGCGACGGCGTACGCCAAGCAAAAGAACCGGCGGCAAATCTGGGCCTGCACTTCCTCCATCGGACCCGGCGCGCTGAATATGGTCACCGCAGCGGCAACGGCAACCGTGAACCGTATTCCGGTTCTGCTGCTGCCTGGGGACAACTTTGCCTGCCGCCAGCCTGATCCGGTACTTCAGCAGATCGAAGCCTCGTCGGACTACACCGTATCGGCCGCCGATGCATTCAAGCCGGTGAGCCGGTACTGGGACCGGATCTCCCGGCCGGAGCAGCTGATCGCGGCGGCCCGGCAGGCGATCCGCGTCTTGACGGATCCGGCGGAGACGGGAGCGGTCACGCTGGCGCTGCCGCAGGACGTGCAGGCTGAGGCTTACGATTACCCCGATTCGCTGTTCGAGAAAACCGTGCACGCCATCGACCGCCGACCGCCTGCGGCACAAGGACTGATGCGGGCGGCGGCGCAGATTGCAGCAAGCAAGCGGCCGCTCATCATCGCCGGAGGCGGCGTGCACTACAGCGAGGCTGCCGGGGATTTGGCTGCCTTTGCGGAAGCCTTCGGCATCCCGGTCGCTGAAACGCAGGCCGGTAAAAGCGCGCTTCCCTGGAATCACCCCCTGAACCTGGGGGCGATGGGCGTAACCGGCTCGCTGGCGGCGAACCGCGCAGCGGCAAAGGCCGATCTGATTATCGGCATCGGCACCCGCTATTCGGACTTTACGACGTCCTCCAAATGGGCGTTTCAACGGGAGGACGTATCGTTCCTGAACCTGAACGTCAACAGCGCGGACGGAGCCAAGCTCGGCGGCGAAGCGCTGATCGCCGATGCGAAGGAAGGGCTGCAGGCACTGAAGGAGATCCTGTCTCAAAAAGGCTATCAAGCCGGGTACGAAAAAGGCGAGCTTGCTGAGCTGAAAGCCGAGTGGGACAGCGAGGTAGACCGTCTGTACGCTGCGGAGCATCCCGACGGCTTGTCGCAGACGAGGGCGCTCGGCGTCATCAACGAGGTCATCTCCCCGTCATCGGTCATCGTCTGTGCGGCTGGCAGTCTTCCGGGAGATCTGCACCGGTTATGGAGACCGGCCGAACCGAAAACGTACCACATGGAATATGGTTTCTCCTGCATGGGATATGAGGTAAGCGGCGCCTTGGGCGTGGCCCTGGCGGAACCGGACCGCGAGGTCTATGCGCTGGTGGGGGACGGCAGTTATTTGATGATGCACTCGGAGCTGGTCACCAGCTTGCAGGAAGGCCGCAAGATAACGATACTGCTGTTCGACAACCACGGCTTCCAATGCATTCACAATTTGCAGCGGAGCAACGGCAGCGACGGCTTCGGCAACGAGTTCCGCCGCCGCGAGGAAGGCACGGGACGACTCACCGGCGATTATCTTCCGATTGATTTTGCCGCCCACGCACGCGCGCTAGGGGCTAAAGCCTACAAGGGCCGCACGCCGGCAGAACTGCATGCAGCGCTGCTTCAGGCACGGAAAGAAACGGTGACAACGCTGATCGAAATTCCGGTCGTTCCGGGAACGAACACCGACGGTTATGAGTCCTGGTGGCGCGTGGAGGTGCCGGAGGTATCTTCCTCTAACAAGGTAACCGATGCGCAGCGCCAGATGGCGGCTCGAAGCAAGGAAGCCAGGCCCTACTAAGCGGCTACGCTGAAAGGCCTTTAACTTTATAGCCTAAGGATGTGGTTGATGACCGTCATCCAACGCGAAACATCTGCGCCGGAGAAAGCAAGCGCGGTGCGGACAAGAAAGGCTGTCAAGGTAGCCCGATAGACGGAAGGCCATGAAGGTGTTCGGGGCAAGAAAGCCGTCGGCTAAGGGCACTTGAGCAAGGAAGCATGCCCCTACCTCACAAAGCAAAGGAGTGCTGAAAATGAGCAACAGGCTTTTTAAGCTTGGGATCCATCCCATCAACTGGGTCGGCGAGGATGTAAAAGAGCATGGAGACGACACGGCGTTTGAGACGATTGTGGACGATATTGCGGCTTTGGGGCTGAAAGGCACGGAGATGGGGCGTAAATTCCCGAAGGATCCTGCGGTTCTGAAGCGGGAGCTGGATGCCCGCGGTATCCAGCTGGTTTCCCAGTGGAAATCGGTGCTGTTCTCCGATCCCGATTACCGGAAGCAGGAGCTGGAGGACTACCGCCGGCATGCGGAGTTTCTGGCGGGGTTCGGCAGCAAAGTCATCAGCACGGCGGAGGTAGGCGGCTCGCTGCATTTCGATCCCCGCCGGACGCCGAATGAGAGCATCGTGCTCCGGTTGGATGACGCCGGATGGGAAAGCCTGGCGGAAGGGCTGAACCAGGCAGGGGAGATTGCGGCGAGTTACGGCATGAAGCTGGCTTATCATCATCATGGCGGTACGGTTGTGGAGCAGCCTTACGAGGTCGACCGGCTGATGGCCATGACCGACGCTTCGCTGGTGTCTCTCCTGTACGATACCGGTCATGCCTATTACGGGGGAAACGACCCGCTGGAGCTGCTCCGCAAGCATTATGACCGGATCGCCTATATCCACCTGAAGGATATCCGGCCTGATGTGCTGGAACTGGCGAGACTGGACAACTGCGATTTCGTAAGCTGCATCCGCAGGGGCGTGTTTACGGTTCCCGGCGATGGATGCATCGATTTCGCGCCGATAATCGGAGAGCTCGTTGAACGCGGCTATGACGGCTGGGCGATGCTGGAGGGTGAGCAGGATCCGGTGCTGCATCCGGCCAAGAAGTACGCTCAACGGGCGATTGAATACTTGGACAGCTTGGACGAACTGAAGAAGATACAGGGTTGAAGTCCACCTCTCGAGGGTCGAGCTTGGCTCAAGGCGACATGACTCCCGTTTGGGGAGGAATCGTAACTTACTCATCCCTCCCCAGTAACGAACTCAAATGTGCGCGGCTTGAGCGGGGAGTATTTACCGTTTGGAAGTTTTTAACTGAAAGTATTACGAGCTGTAAGCGATACGGTCCATAGAAGAGCGGAGCCATGGAGTCAGAATCATATGGTTGCTCGGCCAGGGCCGATCCGAACGAGGAGGTTTATCCATGAGTGAAATCACGTTCAATAACGAAAAACCGATGGATTTCGTGGCCGTGGGCAGACTGTGCATCGACCTGAACGCCAATGAGATTAACCGGCCGATGGAAGAGACGAGCACGTTTACCAAATATGTGGGCGGATCCCCCGCCAATATCTGTATCGGGATGGCCCGCCTGGGCTTGAATACAGGCTTCATCGGCAAGGTGGCGGACGATCAGATGGGGCGTTTTATTACCAAATATCTGGAGGATAACGGGATTGCGACGAACGGCGTCTCCACCGACCACACGGGGGCCGTAACGGGTCTGGCTTTTACCGAGATCAAGAGCCCGAGTGACTGCAGCATTCTGATGTATCGGGACAACGCCGCGGACTTGCTGCTGGAGACGGGGGAAGTGAGCGAGGAGCTGATCGCATCCGCCAAAATGGTACTCATCTCCGGGACCGCGCTCGCGGCCAGCCCCTCCCGGGAAGCCGTGTTTCTGGCTCTGGACTATGCCAAGCGCCACGGCGCCTTGATCGCGTTCGACCTCGATTACCGTCCGTACACATGGAAATCCCCGCAGGAGACGGCAACCTATTACAATTTAGCTGCGGAAAAATGCGACATTGTCCTCGGCACGCGCGAAGAGTTCGATATGATGGAGCAGTTCGGCGGGAACCCGGAACGAAGCGACCGCGTCACGGCTGCCAAGTGGTTTGATTACAGGGCCAAAATCGTCATTATCAAGCACGGCAAGGAGGGGTCCATCGCTTATACCCCCGGCGGTGCCAGCCATACGGCCCAAAGCTTTCCGGCGAAGGTCATCAAGACGTTCGGAGCGGGGGATTCGTATGCCGCCGGCCTCCTGTACGGCCTGATGCAGGGCTGGGCCATCGAACGCTGCATGGAGTTCGGAAGTGCTGCAGCGAGCATCGTCATCTCCAGCCACAGCTGCTCCGATGCGATGCCGACAAGCGCCGCCGTTCTCGATTATATCGAGCGCTGCAAGCGAGGCGAAATTACCGCCAATTCTTGAAGGAGCATTCATTATTTTATTCTGACTGATTCATCGAAAGGAGCCAACGCGTATGACGCAAATCCTGAACAATTATATCGGCGGAGAATTCGTGCCATCCCGATCGGAACGCAGCGATCCGGTCTACAACCCGGCGACGGAAGAAATCCTTGCTTACGTTCCGCTTTCCACCAAGGAGGATGTGGACCAGGCGGTGCAGGCCGCCGCCAAAGCCGGACGCGACTGGGCCAAGACCGCCGTGCCGCGACGCGCGCGGATTCTGTTCAAGTATCAGCAGCTGCTCGTGGAGCACTGGGAGGAGCTGGCACGCCTGATTACGGCGGAGAACGGCAAAAGCTATGCCGAAGCCTACGGCGAAGTCCAGCGCGGCATCGAATGCGTCGAGTTTGCCGCAGGCGCGCCGACGCTGATGATGGGCAAACAGCTTCCGGACATCGCCACCCATTTGGAATCCGGCATGTACCGGTATCCGGTCGGCGTTGTGGCCGGCATCACGCCGTTCAATTTTCCGATGATGGTGCCATGCTGGATGTTTCCGCTCGCCATCGCTTGCGGCAACGCGTTCGTGCTGAAGCCTTCGGAACGTACGCCGCTCCTGGCTCAGCGCCTGGCAGAGCTGTTCTCGGAAGCGGGCCTGCCGGACGGCGTCCTGAACCTCGTTCACGGCGCCCATGATGTAGTCAACGCTTTGCTGGAGCATCCCGGCATCGCCGCCGTGTCCTTCGTCGGCTCCCAACCGGTGGCGGAGCATGTGTACAAAACCGCTTCTTCCCATGGCAAGCGCGTGCAGGCCTTGGCCGGAGCAAAAAACCACAGCATCGTGATGCCGACAGCCGATTTGGACGCCGCCGTCACCCAGATCGTAAGCGCTGCCTTTGGCTCTGCAGGTGAGCGCTGCATGGCCTGCTCCGTGGTGGTGGCCGTAGGGGACGTAGCCGAACCGCTGATCGCGAAGCTGAAGCAGGCGGCCGATGAAATCTCCATCGGCAACGGAGCGGACGAAGGCGTCTTCCTGGGGCCGGTGATCCGACAAGCCCACAAGGAGCGCACGCTCTTTTATATCGAAGCGGGCGAGCGGGAAGGAGCGAAGCTGATTCGTGACGGCCGCGCGGACGAGGCTGTGAACGGGGCCGGATATTTTGTCGGACCGACGATTTTTGATGAAGTGACAAGCGAGATGAAGATTTGGAAGGACGAAATTTTCGCTCCGGTACTGTCCATCATGCGGGCGGAAACGCTGGATGCGGCCATCGACATATCGAACCGCTCCGATTTCGCCAACGGGGCTTGTTTGTTCACGCAGGACGGCAGCGATGTGCGCCAGTTCCGCGAACATATCGATGCCGGCATGCTGGGCGTAAACCTCGGCGTTCCTGCGCCGATGGCTTTCTTTCCGTTCTCCGGCTGGAAAAACTCCTTCTATGGAGACCTGCATGCCAACGGCACGGACGGCGTGGAATTCTATACCCGCAAAAAAATGGTGACGGCGCGCTGGTAGCCAAGAAGCAGAGGAGACGTTCATATGAAAACCATTCACATCGGAATCATCGGTGCCGGACGAATCGGCAAAATCCATGCGGATAACCTGCTGCGCATCCCCGGCGCGAAAATTTCAGCCATCAGCGACCTGTTCGCCGGCGATGAGCTGCGTGCCTGGGCGGCGTCGCGGGCCATCCCCGTCGTCACAAACAACAGCATCGAAATCTTGGAACGCCCGGATATCGATGCCGTGTTGATCTGCTCCTCGACGGAAACGCATGTCCCGCTCATTAAGCAGGCCGCCGCAAACGGCAAGCATATTTTCTGCGAGAAGCCGGTCAGTCTTAGCGTGGACCAGACCCGCGAAGCGCTGGCGGCCGTGAAAGCTGCAGGCGTTAGCCTGCAGATCGGCTTCAACCGCAGGTTCGACCACAACTTCAGACGCGTTCGGGAGATTGTATCTGAGGGTAGAATCGGGGAGCCGCATCTGATCAAAATCACCTCGCGCGATCCGAACCCCCCGCATCCGGATTATATTAAAGGTTCCGGCGGCCTGTTTATAGATATGGCGATCCATGATTTTGACATCGCCCGTTACCTATCGGGCAGCGAGGTGGTCGAGGTGTTCGCCCAAGGCGCGGTGCTGGTGGACCCCGCCATCGGCGAGCAAGGCGACATTGACACAGCCGTGACGACGCTTCGGTTTGAAAGCGGCGCGCTCGGCGTCATCGACAACAGCCGCAAAGCCGTCTACGGGTATGATCAGCGGGTGGAGGTATTCGGCTCCGGCGGCAGCGTGACCGCCGACAACGATTATCCAAGCACCACGGTGGTCAGCGGCCCGGAAGGCGTCACCCGTGACAAGCCGTTGTATTTCTTTCTGGAACGGTACACGGAAGCGTACATGAACGAGGCGAAGCAGTTTATCGAAAGCCTTCAGAACGGCACGCCAGTGCCGGTTAGCGGTCACGACGGACTGCAGGCGGAGCTGATTGCGCTGGCGGCTAAACGCTCGCTGGAACAGGGCCGTCCGGTGAAGCTGGCCGAGCTGACCGCCGGTATACTTCAGTAGGCTAATGCCGTCATGATTTGCAGATCTGATCCACGATAAAGGAGGAGAAACACCATGCCGAATTTAATAGTACCCGCAACGACTCCGGACCGGGACGGATGCGTGCTGTCGATTACGCCGCAGACGGCAGGATGGGAGTATGTAGGCTTCCAGGTTTTCCGTTTGAGTGAAGGCCAGACGCTGAGCCGAACCACGGGAGATCAGGAGGCGGCCCTTGTCCTGCTGTCCGGGCGGGCCGACGTGAAGGCCGGGGGAGAAAGCTGGGACAACATTGGCAAACGCATGAGCGTGTTCGAAAAGACGCCCCCCTACACCGTTTATGTGCCTTCGCAACAGCAGTATGAGGTCAAGGCTCTTACTGAAATAGAGCTGGCGGTGTGCCTTGCCCCGGGGCAAGGGAATCATCGGGCACGTCTGATTGAGCCGCAGGATGTAGGCGTCGAGAACCGGGGCAGCGGCAGCATGTCGCGTCTGGTGCACAATATTTTGCCGGAGCAAATGCCGGCCGACAGTTTGCTGGTGGTCGAGGTGTTTACGGACGAAGGCAACTGGTCCAGTTATCCGCCCCACAAGCATGACCGCGACGAGCTGCCGGAGGAGTCGCTGCTGGAGGAAACCTACTATTTCCGGATTGAGCCGGTGCAAGGGTTTGCCGTGCAGCGGGTCTACACGGATGACCGGTCGCTGAACGAAACGATGGCGGTCAAAGACGGCGAGGCCGTGATGGTGCCTGAAGGCTACCATCCGGTTTCCGCCCCTCCGGGTTATGACGTGTATTACCTGAACGTCATGGCAGGTCCGAAGCGAATATGGAAGTTCCGCAACGACCCGGATCATGACTGGCTGATGAGATAAAGTCAGATAAGATCCAGGCAAGGGTTCTTGATTGAATGTCTGCTGGCGGCATTAACGAGAAATCGGCCTTGCGCTAAAAGAGAGGAAGGCGCATAATAAATTGAAATTCCAAAATTAAACAAATGGAGCACAAGGGATGATAAGAGCGACTATTTATGACGTTGCGCGCGAAGCCGGCGTCTCTATTGCCACCGTTTCTCATGTCATCAACGGCAAGGGCAAGATCAGCCGCGAACGGCGTGAGGAAATTCTGGATATCATGAAGCGCCTGAACTATCGGCCGAACGCGATTGCTTCCGCCCTCGCCGGCAAAAGAACATTTACTCTTGGATTGCTCGTTCCCGATATCTCCAACCCGTTTTTTGCCGAGATGGCTCGCTCCGTCGAGGATCAAGGACATCAGCTCGGTTACAGCGTGATCATCTGCAGCACGGACAACCAAGAAGAGAAAGTAAAGCGCTACGTTAATCTGTTGAGGCAGAAGCAAGTGGATGGCGTGATTATCGGGACGGGTATATCCCATGGCGAGCTGCTTAAGCCGCTTCAAGAGCATTCGCTGGCGATAGTGCTTATTGCCCGGGATAATCCTGCGCTTGATGCCAGCAGCGTCCGGGTACATGACCTGGAGGGAGGACGGCTGGCTGCGGAGCATCTGCTACAATTGGGTCATCGCAGACTCGCAGTGCTTGCTGAGAATGAATGGGTGACAAGCAGCAGCGAGCGGGTAAGGGGATTTGTTGAAGCTGCCGCTTCACACGGTTTGGAGCTGTCCCCCGGCTGTATTGCAGCCTGTGACCATAAGATCGAGGCTGGTTACCGGCGAGCTAAAGCCATGCTGGAGCTAGCGGTAAGACCCACGGCACTGTTCTGCTGCAACGACCTGCTGGCGGTCGGTGCCCTTCGGGCGGCCCGCGAACTCGGACTGCGCGTACCGGAGGAATGTTCGGTCGTCAGCTTTGACGATACGATTCTGGCCAGCGTAACCGATCCGCCGCTGACCGTTATTGCCCAGCCGATCGAGCAGATGGGCCGCATGGCGGTTGATCTTGTCGTAAGGGGGCTGTCCGGCAAGGGTGATCCTGCCCGTCGAATCGTGCTCCCCCCGGAGCTGATCGTCCGCCAATCGACGACCCTGCCGCCGGCTTAAGATGTTTCGATCCTGACGGTACTCTAAACCTCCTGTCCATTTGCTACAGCAATGGGGGCGTTTGATCACGGTTTATTGAGAAGGATCGGCAAATTGGTTCAGATGCAAAATTGATCGGCTTCAAGAATAGGCCGTCTCCGAGGGGAGTTCCAAGCTCCCTGCGGAGACGGCCTTTGGCTTTTCTATTGAATTGCGCAAGTTAACGACTATATTGCTTGAGTTCGCAGTCATTAAGCTAAGGTCAGCATTTTTTTACCGAAATTTGCATCTTCCAGCAATGGGCGGCCGATGGCTACCATATCTGCCATCCCATCTGCTAGAATGAAATTGGCGAACGCCTGGGTGCGTATATTGCCGACCGCGATTACTGGAATGTTTACATATTGTTTGATCACCGCCGCATAAGGTGTTTGGTAGCCTTCCGGCGTGGCTAAAGGTGCAGCAGGAACGAGACCGCCCGAAGATACATGCACGGCATCCAGTTCGGACTGAAGGTACGTCAAGGCGAGCGCAACCTCTGCCGGCGTCAGGCCGCCATCGGCAAAGTCGGATGCAGAAACCCGCAATTGTACCGGATAGTCGTTTCCTACTTCGGTACGGATGGCCGCCAGAACTTCCTGGATGAAGCGGACTCTGTTTTCAAGGCTCCCACCATATGCGTCCGTTCGCCGATTCGATAGCGGAGAGAGGAATTGGTGGAGGAGATGACCGTGGGCGGCATGAAGCTCGATTCCATCAAAGCCGGCCTGGAGGCTTCGGCGGGCAGCCATCCGGAACTGGTCGATGACCGCGTTAATGTCCGCTTGGGACATCGTTTCGGGAAGTCCATATTGATCATCGTAGGCAATCGCACTAGGAGCCAGACTTTTTTCGGTGACGGTAGGCCATGCTTTTCTGCCGGCGTGGGTCAATTGGATGAAGATCGGTGTTCCTTTCGCATGGACCGCATCGACAATTTTGCGTAGGGAAGCTGCATGCAGTTCGGTATATATTCCAATATCGTCCGGGAACAATCGGCCGTTTGCCGACACGACGGTAGATTCGATAATGATCATACTGACATGTTCCGCCCGTTCACTGTAAAATTTCACATGATAATCAGTTGCATGAGAATCCGGCGTTCCTTGATTTTGCTGCATAGGAGCCATGATCATTCGGTTCTTCAATTGTAAGGTTCCGATTCGTATGGTATCGTGCAGGCTGATCGTCATTGTATTTACCTCCTAGAATGTGGCTTGTTAACCTAGTTCCATTGTATAAATCAGAGCCGTATAGTTACAGATGATAATCAAGGAATTCCTACCGTAATACTTTGAAATCATAGCTGTTTCGTACATTCGACTTGGAAATTGAAGTTGGGAATGCAGGGAGTGTGTAATCATGGATCAAATTGATCTTCAAATCTTGGAGCTGTTAAAGCATAATGCAAGAATCTCCTTCTCCGAATTGGGGAGGAAGGTCAACATGACGCAGCCTGCGGTATCCGAGCGTGTGAAGCGTTTGGAAGAGAAAGGCGTAATTACAGAGTATCGTACGGTTCTTTCAGCTGAAAAAATGGGGAAGGGCGTAACGGCCTTCATCCTGATCCAGGCCAGTCATTGCGGCCGTCTGACGACATTCGCCAAACAATCGCAGGAGGTCGTCGAGATATACCAAGTCAGCGGCCAATACAATTTTCTGATGAAAATCGAAACAGGTTCGATGAAGTCTCTCGAAACCTTTATCTATCAGTGCAGCGAGTATGGGCATACAACGACGATGACGGTCCTATCCATGCCTTTAGACCAACAAGAATAAGAATCCGGTTGTAAGAAAAGCGGGTTCATGATCGATTAACCGCGAGGAACCTGTGAAGGAAAGGCGAAAGCTCCGTATTTTAAATGGCGTTCTATGGCAGATCGACGTTGAAAAACCATGAATCCTTTCACTTGCTTAAGAAAGGGCTCATGGTTTTTCTACTTACTTATCAAGCTTATCCTCGCCGATTTCATGTAGGGTCCGTCCGCTTGATCTGCGTCCTAACACTGCGTGGCCTCCAGTTGATCATGAGAATCAGCTGATCCCTCATATAGGGGACGGAATAGTGGAAATTGTTCTCGATCCAGTGGAATACCAGGCCGATTAAGGCGTTCATATTATAAATGATGAGAAGTTCATGGTTGAGCTCTTCGCCCGGATAGTCCAAATCCTCCAAGGCGATTTGCTTTAAGGCGGTGAACATTTTATCCCGGACCAGCGGCAGCACATCGCTTTTGAACAGGGACGTGTACACGCCGGCATTTTGATGGATATGGTCGAATATTTTGACCGCGTTGGCGGGCAGCTCATCGATATGAAAAACGTCGACATCCCCGTATGGAGCTCTAAATGAAGCGATCAGCTCCTCCATGAGCGGAGTCAGGATATCATCCAGCAGAGCCTCTTTGTTGTCATAGTGGGTATAGAAGGTACCTCGATTATAGTTGGCCGATTCGACGATTTCCGTGATGGAAATGCTGGAGAAGCTTTTTTGGGAGAGCAGCGACAGCAGCGATTGCTTTAAAGCCTCTTTGCTGCGGACGATGCGCCGGTCGCTCCTTTTTCTGTTCGTTTGCATAGGCAAGAGTCCTTTCGGTGAAAATATAACGAATTTAATTATTTCAAATATAAACAGATCCCCGCATTTTGTTCGTTAACGCACACTTTTGCGTTTTTTAATGATTGTGACCTATATCATACTTTGATTATACTAGATTTGACATATGTCTGGTATTGAACAGCTGTTGATATATTGTGCCTGATATTAAATTTGATCAATGACGAATAATGGGGGTATGAAGCATGAGATTATCTGGTAAAGTTGCGATTGTAACCGGGGCTGCTTCTGGAATGGGAAAAGCGACGGCAGAATTGTTTGCTGCCGAAGGCGCAAAAGTCGTGGTGTCCGATCTTCGGCTTGAGGCGGCGCAAGGCGTCGTGGACGGAATCGCAGCGAATGGCGGCACGGCCTTGGCTGTGGCCGCGAATGTTGCCAAGGAAGAAGAAGTGCAGCAGTTGGTTGACGCAACTGTTAACGAATACGGAACGCTTGATATCTTGATCAACAATGCCGGCATCATGGACAATTTCGTACCGGCTGCGGACGTGACGGACGAGCTGTGGGACCGCGTATTCGCCATCAACGCAACGGGGCCGATGAGAACCATTCGTAAAGCATTGCCGATCTTCTTGGAGAAGAAAAGCGGAGTCATTGTGAACATTGCTTCTGCCGGAGGACTGATGGGGTCCAGGGCAGGCGCTTCGTATACGGCGGCCAAACATGCCGTGGTCGGCTTGACCAAAAATGTCGGCTTCCAGTATGCGACGCAGGGCATCCGCTGTAACGCGGTTGCTCCGGGCGGCGTCAGCACCAATATCGGCACCACCATCAACGCGCCGAATTCGTTCGGCATGGAACGAGCCATGGCCGGCATGAACCTGAACCCGCGAGCGGGCGAACCGGAAGAGATCGCGAAGGTGGTATTGTTCCTCGCTTCGGATGAAGCCAGCTTTGTCAACGGCACCGTCGTTACAGCCGATGCCGGCTGGACTGCTTATTAATACGAAACGGCAGGCTTAATAGGCTTCCTAAAGGACACTCTTTAGGGGGCCTTTTTATGATCCAGGCAAAAGGCTGAAACTTTACCGCTTCATTAATAAACCATCGGTATTCTACATAACCTAAACCCGTCTATTGAAAGGCAGTGAATGTTACATAGATGAATCCCCTCAGAAAGGAGCGAATGCAGGGTGGAAATATTTTTAATGGTCCTTATTTTTCTGGTTTTGATCGGGATATCCAATATGATCCATCGTTTTCTGCCGTTCATTCCGGTCCCGCTGATCCAGATCGCCCTCGGAATCGGGGTGGCCTATGTCCAAGGTTTTCATCATGTGCCGCTGAATCCCGAATTGTTCATGGTTCTGTTCATTGCGCCGCTCTTGTTCAATGATGGAAAGCTGACCCCGCGCGACGAGTTATGGAAGCTGAGATCATACATCCTGCTGCTGGCGCTGGGTCTCGTATTTGCTACGGTCTTCATCGCGGGGCCTTTCATTCATTGGCTCATTCCGGCAATCCCGTTATCGGCGGCCTTCGCCCTGGCAGCGATACTGTCGCCTACGGACGCGGTAGCGGTAGGTTCCTTGTCGGGAAGAGTGAAGCTGCCGGGTAAAATCATGCATTTGCTTGAAGGCGAAGCGCTGATGAATGATGCATCCGGTTTGGTTGCATTCAACTTTGCGATTGCAGCAACAGTGACGGGTTATTTCTCCCTGACGAAGGCTATCGGAAGTTTTTTGGTTATCGCGGTCGGAGGAATCGTCATCGGTGCATTGCTGGGTTTTCTTGTGATCTGGTTCAGAATGCTGCTGCGCCGGCTCGGTATGGAGGACGTCACTCTTCATATGCTGATCATCATCCTGACGCCGTTCATCATTTACCTCATAGCCGAGGAGTTTCATGTATCCGGGATTCTGGCCGTCGTTGCCGCGGGCGTCACCCACGCAGTAGAGAGGGACCGCATGCGCTCGGCGTCCATCAAGCTCAGAGTGGTATCGGACAGCACCTGGTCCGTCATTCTCTTTACGCTAAACGGATTAGTGTTCATTCTGCTGGGGCATGAAATTCCGGGCGTCGTGAATCAAATATGGAGCGACCCTGCCTATAATAACGGACAAGTCGTCGGTTACATATTACTGATAACGGCTGTGCTGATATTGCTGCGATTCGCATGGGTATGGGTATCAACGAACCGTCAGTTCAAATCTTCCCTGCTGACGGCCCTCTCGGGCGTTAGGGGAGCATTGACGCTGGCAGCGGCCTTCTCCATTCCGCTGACTCTGGCGGACAACCGTCCTTTTCCGGAGCGAAGCTTGATGCTGTTTATCTGTGCGGGCGTCATTCTCTTAACTCTGGTGATCGCGAGTGTCCTGCTCCCGCTGTTAACCCGGGAGAAACATGCCGATTCGGCGACGATGATCGATCATGGAAAAGAAGCACGGATTCAAATGCTGCAGGCGGGTCTTCGCACCGTACGGGAAGAAATGACCGACGAGAACAAGGAAGAGGCGGTCCAGCTCATCTATGCGTATACCAAGCGGCTTCAGCAATCTCATATCACGGATAAGAGCGACATGAAGCAGTTCTGGGAAGCCACGATCGCAGTTAGAAAAATCGGCCTGGCGGCGGAGCGAAGCGTTGCCGAAGCATGGCTTAAGGAACATAAAGCCTCAACGCGAGCAGCCGAGCTGTTCCTATCCTCGCTTGACAGAGTCGAGATGCTGCTTGCCAGCCGATACAAAATCAAGCTGTTGATGAGAACATTATGGCAGAATTTGAAGCGATTGCTGACAAACAACGAGCCCAAAGAAGTGCCGATGTCTCCGGATCATCCGGATTGGAACCAGTATAAGGCGTTGAAGCTCGAGGCCATTCGTGCGGCAATCGGCGAGATTCAAGCGGTGAAGCCGGCGGAGAAGAAGGAAATCTTGCAAGCGGTGATCGCGGATTATCGTGCAATGGAGCATTTTCTCCAGAACGATCGCGTTTGGAGCCGAAGAAAACAGAAGCTGAGCAGTGAACGCATGGAACTGGAGCTTAAAGCGATTCAATCCGAGCGTAACGAGATTCAGAGCATGTTCGAGCAAGGCGATATCGACCGGACGCAGGCAAGCCAGCTTAGAATGGACGTGAATTACCGGGAGGCGAATTTGTTTGAGTCGCAAGCGCTGGTCGAGGACGAGGGCCATTAAGCAGTGGCCCTTATGTTCTTGAAGGAGTGTCAGGTTTACGTTACAATAATGAAAAGCTGGATGGAACATCTGCTACTGCAGGTGAGTATCCATTCAAGGCTTTTTATTCTTAAAAGGGGGTAGGAACATGAGCGTAAACAAAGAAGCGGCCTCCAAAAAATCGACAATGGCCTGCCCATCCACCTATAAAACCTTCAGTATTGCCGTGCAAGCGCTTGTGACCCTTGAGCGTCACTCCGGGAAGTGTTCTAGCGGCGATATCGCATCGTATCTCCACTCGGAGTCGACGTTGATTCGGCGCGTGCTGAAAACACTTGCCCAAGCCGATCTGATTGAATCGCGTGAAGGAAGGGATGGAGGATACCGTCTGCGGAAGAACGCCCGCGATATTTCGCTGGCTGAAGTATACTCGATTCTTCAGGTTCACAGCTCGATTAGCGACAGCATGCTGGACGCCGCAGCAGGGCATTGTTTTGCCGAGGAAATCAAGGAGTCCTTTGCCGGCATCTTGTCCGAGATTGAGGAGAGTACCTTGAAAATACTGGAGTCGCGCACGATTGCGGACATCGCTCAATGAACCCTTCTAAATTGGGTTGACAAAGAATTTAGGTGTGCTTTATACTGTGCATTAAACAACACAGTTAAGCCGCGATATAAACTGTGCAGAATATTGCACAATATAAATTTGGAGGGATAACCATGTCTACAACAACGACAACAAAACCCGATTTTCAAACGGTGATTCAGGAACGCCACTCGGTTCGTCAATACGACCCATCGGTGAAGATTCCAAGAGAAGAGATGGAAGCGATCTTGAAGGATGCTACACTGGCGCCTTCTTCAAGCAACCTGCAGCCATGGCGTTTTCTTGTGATCGATGATGCGGACCTCTTGAAGAAGCTGCATCCGATTGCCAACAATCAGGAGCATGTTCTTCAAGCCTCAGCCGTCATTGCCGTACTGGGCGATCTGAAATGGTATGAGAAGGGCGAGAAGATTTATTCCATGTCTGAAGAAGCCGGTTATATGACCGAAGAGGTGAAGCAGCGCTTCATTCATACGGCCGAAAATATGTATGCGAACCTGGATCCGTCCATAAAGGAAAGCATCGTGGACGTGGATGCCGGACTGATCTCCATGCAACTGATGCTGAGCGCTCGCGCCAGAGGATACGATACCGTTCCGATGGGCGGATATAACAAGGTTCGGTTTGTGGAGGAGTTCCATATTCCTTCCCATTACCGCAGCGTGATGCTGATCGCCATCGGGAAAGCAGCCGCTCCAGGCCGGCCGACGGTAAGATTGCCGCTGGAAGACGTTGCGTTCTGGAATGAAATCTAAACAGGCACCAAAAAGAACGGAGGTCATCAACGGACCTCCGTTCTTTTTGGTTGTAATCGTTGAAACTCTTCTCGCCAAGAAATTTGCCCGGTCATACTGAGCTTGGAATTACACATCGATATTTTCATTGGCAGGCCTTACAGCTCCATGCAGGAATAAATCAACGATGTCCACTGCCATATCACGGGCGCTGGCATAACCGCTTCGGGTATCTTCACGATTGCCCAGCATCAGCATGGCCGAGAAAGCCTGTGCCATCAGCAAGGCGTTCCCTTCCCGAAGTTCGCCGGATTGCATGGCTTGATGAATCTGTTCGGCAAGGACTTCATGAATCCGCTGTTCCGCCTCACGGATAGCGGCCATTTGCTCCTTAGACAAGAAAGGCTCCGCTTCCCGCATCATGGTCTCCATTTCCGCATGAGGCTTGGCAATCTTCGCTTCGGCTACCCGGATCAATCCAGACTCTAGGGTATCGGCTTCCTGCAAAAAGCGATGTGTAGAAGCATAAGCTTTATCTAGAATCGTGGTTACCGCTATTTTAAACAGCTCGGGTTTACTTGTGAAATGATAATAGATGGAAGCCTTGGTCACTTGGCAAACCTTCGCGATCTGCTGCAACGATACGGACTCGTAGCCATTCTCCATGAACATCTTGGAGGCGGTCCAGAGGATCGTTTCCTGGATGGGAATCTGATCGGCAGCTGCTTTGGGACGTCCGGGATTTCGGGGGTTACGTATTTTTGTCATGATGACCTCCTGTGTATAGTGTAAGACATGAGGGGCGCATTTTCAAAATAAATATTGAAAATTAACCTACCGGTATATATAATTAATTTGCAAAGTTGAAATATCAAGGTTTACGAAGGAAGAATCATGATGAAGTATAAAGACTACGTAGGAATGGAGAGGATCTGCATATGCACGGATCAGGAC
Source organism: Paenibacillus sp. Y412MC10 (assembly GCF_000024685.1). Lineage (NCBI taxonomy): Bacteria > Bacillati > Bacillota > Bacilli > Caryophanales > Paenibacillaceae > Paenibacillus > Paenibacillus sp. Y412MC10. The sequence continues at coordinate 4,219,427 of NC_013406.1, read as the reverse complement.
CGAATTACGGAAAATGGGTGGCGGGAAAGCGAAGCAAATGGGTCACGCTCTGTGTATGGATACTCATCGCGCTGGCGTTGAATTTGCTATGGCCGGCTGTTGGAGATAAAGAGGATAACAATGCCGCCAATCTGAAGGAGGATGTTCCGTCCGTCGTAGCGGAAGCGATGGCCGACAAGGAATTTCCGAGCAATGGCGGCGTGCCGGCTCTCGTCGTATGGCATAAAGAAAACGGATTAAACGAAGAGGATCTGACCAAGCTGCAGGAATTGACGGCAAGCCTTGAGTCCGATCCGCTCCCGTATCAGACGTTCGTTGTTCCTTTCCATCAGCTGCCTCCGCAAGCCTTAAGCGCCCAGTTATCAGTAGATCGGAGTACGCTGGTTATGCCTGTATTTTTTGAAGAAGATCAGGAGACGGACCAGCTTAAGGAAGGAACGGCCGAGCTGGAGAAGCGGTCGGAACAATTGCTGGGCAGCAATCCGTTTCAGGCTGCCGTCCAGAGCGGAGATGGAATCAGCGCTCGCGTAACGGGACCGGTGGGAATATCTATTGATGCAACCGGATTGTTTGAGGATGCCGACGTATCGCTCATGATTGCAACCGTGCTTCTTGTTCTGATATTGCTGCTGTTGATTTACCGTTCGCCGATTCTGGCCCTCATTCCTTTGGTTGCGGTCGGCTTTGCGTATTTGGTAACAAGCCCGATTCTCGGGTTCATGGCGGATCAAGGCTGGATCACGGTGGATTCCCAGTCCATCGCCATTATGACCGTGCTGCTCTTTGGAGCCGGAACGGATTATTGCTTGTTCCTGATCTCGAGATTCCGCCAGCTGTTATGGCACGAGCCCGATAAACGCAAGGCCTTGTTTCAGGCGATTACCAGCTCATCAGGCGCTATTGCGATGAGCGGCTTCACGGTTGTATTGTCTCTGTTCGCGCTGCTGCTGGCTCAGTACGGGGCATATCAACGTTTTGCCGTGCCTTTCAGTTTGTCGATTCTCATCATGTTTATAGCCAGTCTGACATTGGTGCCCGCATTGTTGGCTATTTTCGGCAGAGGTTCGTTCTATCCTTTCATTCCGAGAACCCCGGAGATGCAAGCGGAACGCGCCCGGAAAAAAGGAAAGCCGGTTCCTGCCCCTCACAAGGAGAAGGAGAGCCGGATCGGCCGCTTGGTGACAACGAAGCCTTGGACCGTCGTTTTGGCAGCATTGGTATTACTGGGTGGACTCGCAACGTTCTCGTCCCAAATCAAGTTCACTTACGATCTCTTATCCTCTTTCCCTGAGGATGTACCTTCGCGTGAAGGATTCGCCGTCATCGGCGAGCAGTTCTCGGAAGGAGAGCTTGCGCCGGTTCGCGTGATGGTGGACAGCGGGGGGCAAGCTTTGGATCTCGAGGAGCGGCTGAAAATGCTGGATTACGTGGATCGCGTATCCGATCCGCAGAATGGGGCCGAGAATAACGATATCATCGGTTATGAAATCGAGCTGTCCATGAATCCTTACTCCATGGAAGCAATGCAGCACATTCCGGATCTTCGGGAGATCGCGGAGGCTTCACTGGAGAAGGCAGGTGTCGGCAATCCGGCCGAAGCCGTGTGGATCTCCGGTCAAACCGCTACCCAGTACGACACCGAGATCGCTGGCGAGCATGATGCCAAATTGATCATCCCCGTCGTTATCGGTTTGATTACGCTGCTCTTATTGGTGTATTTGAGATCCGTTGTAGCTACCGTTTATCTGATTGCAACCGTCATTTTGTCTTACTTCTCGGCCCTCGGGCTTGGCTGGATCATCATTCATTACGGCCTGGGAGCCGAAGCCATTCAGGGAGCGATTCCGTTGTATTCGTTCGTGTTCCTGGTTGCGTTAGGCGAGGATTACAACATCTTCATGATCTCGAGCATATGGCAAAAGCGGAAGCAAATGCCGCTGAAGCAAGCGATCAAAGAAGGCGTTGGAGAGACCAGCTCGGTGATCACCTCAGCCGGATTGATCCTGGCAGGAACCTTTGCCGTACTTGCCACGCTTCCGATTCAAGTGTTGGTACAGTTTGGGATCATCACGGCCATCGGGGTTATGCTGGATACGTTCATCGTGAGACCTTTCCTGGTACCCGCGATCACGACGCTGTTGGGCAAGTGGGCGTTCTGGCCGGGCAAAGCCCATATGGCGGCTGAGGAAAAGCCAGCTTTGAACCTTGAGAACAAAGCATAAACATTAGCAGCTTGTGACACCCGCCTCATCTTTAGGTTATTTAAAAGATGAGGCGGGTGTTGCATTTTGACCAGTGCGGATGGCGTCTGGTAAGATAAGGTAGAAAACGCGGATAAAACTCCAGAGGGATGTGCCCCATGACAACGATACAACAAGCCATTGAACTTCGCGCCGAAGGCAAACCGGAGGAAGCGAAAACAATTCTCCTTGAGCTGCTGCCCCAATCCCCGGATGATCCGGATATCCATTATCAGCTGGCCTGGGTGCATGATATGATGGGCCTTGAGAGCGAAGCGGTTCCTTATTACGAGAAGGCGATCTCTTTAGGGCTGAAGGATCCCGAACGGTGCGGCGCCTTGCTTGGACTTGGAAGCACATATCGTACATTGGGGATGTACGGCAAATCCAAGGATATATTCGAGCAGGGACTGCGGGAATACCCCGGGGCGCGGGAGTTCAGGGTGTTCTACGCGATGACCTTGTACAATTTGCGACAGTATGACAAGGCGATGGAACTGCTGCTTAGAGAAATAAGCGAAACCAGTAATGACGAGGGGACCAGGAGCTATCAGCGAGCCATTGCTTTTTATTCTGATAAGCTTGATCAGGTTTGGAAATAAACGTTATCGGCATCACTTTATTATTCTTGTTAGACGAACGATTCGTTCGAGTCTATGAAAAAACAATGTTATGCATCCAGCTTAAAGACGGACTATCTTGAAATTGATCCTATCGTCACTTGCTTAACTGGATTTTAGATTGCTTTCATCTCTCACTAAGGTTCGGAGTTTATACTAAGTATGTCACTACAAGTGATGGAAGGAGCAACGCAAATGAACAAGAAAAACAAAATGAGTATGTGGTCGATCGGATTGGGAAGTGCTTTTTTGATGATGATGTTAGCCAACCATGATAACGTTCATGATGGTCAAGCCCGAACCGGTATCGCTTCGAATGGAGTCAGATCCAACGTAGCCATTCAAACTGTCGACAAGAACGCAGCCGTAACAACCATGCCTGAGAAGCAGGAAATAACCCCTGAAATGATCAATCAATTCTTGAAAATAGTTGCAGAGACATAAGAAATCTTGATACCTATACGTAATCTGTTAGAAGACCAGCTCCCATGCCGAGGGGCTGGTCTTCTTGGCGTGATCCAGAAGCTAGGGCTCAGGTTTTTCTTGGTGCTGGTGCGTCCCATAACGATTCCTAGTAATTTATTTTAAAAACGGGAACCCACGTTCTTGTCATATCTTACCATGGAGCTTATTATTATCAATAGGGTTAACCGAAGCGGAGGGATTATAAACGAAATGCAAAGCGATCACACGTTAAACAGCAAGCGAAGGACCACGGGGATTGGGATGTATCGGGAGATGCTCGTCAGGTACGTATTCCCGCATAAGAAGCTTCTGGCAGCCCTGACGGTGCTGCTGTTATTTTCCATTGGACTCCAATTGATCAATCCGCAGATCATCCGGTATTTCATCGATACGGCTCAAGGAGAGGGAAGCCTGACCTCCCTTTATTATGCGGCAGGATTTTTTATTCTCTTTTCATTGCTTCAACAAGGCGTTTCCATAGCGGCTGCTTATTATAGCGAGAACCTGGGCTGGACGACCACCAACAAGCTTCGTGCCGAGTTGGCGGAGCACTGCCTGTCGCTGGATATGAGCTTTCACAAAACCCAAACCTCCGGATCTCTAATTGAACGGGTGGATGGCGATGTGAATGCGCTCGCCAATTTCTTCTCCAGTTTCATTATCCATCTGTTCGGCAATCTGATCCTCATGATCGGGATCCTTGCTTTGCTGTATCGGGAGAACTTCTGGATCGGCCTTGTCATGACGGTGTTTGTGGTCGGCAGCATTTACGTCATTCAACATATCCGGCGATTTGCGATACCGGTCTGGAAGCGGTGGCGCGAGCTGAATGCGGATTTCTACGGATTCATCGGCGAACACCTCGAAGGAACCGAAGATACGCGTGCCAACGGGGCGGCCGGATATGTCATGAATCGATTTTATGAGATGGCCAGGCGGATGCTGCCGGTTCGCGTTCGTGCGTTCATCGGATTTTTCTTGATGTGGAGCACCACGATATTGGTGTTTGCGCTTGGCAATGCAGCGGCTTTTATCGTGTGCGCCATACTGTGGAAGAACGGACAGGGCGGCTTGACGATCGGCTCCATCTATCTCGTGTTTTATTATACGGAGCTGCTGGCCAAGCCTATTGAAAAGATTCGTACCCAATTGGAGGATTTGCAAAAAGCGGATGCCAGCTTGATGCGGGTCCGCGATCTTCTTGCAACCGAGCCCCGGATCAAAGACGGCCCTGGCGCGCCGCTTCCGACAGGCCCATTGTCGGTGGAATTCCGGAACCTTAACTTCGCTTACGAAGAGGGCGGGCAGGCTACGCTTGAAAATCTGCAGCTGCGCCTTGAGCCGGGCCAGACTCTTGGGCTGCTCGGCCGTACAGGCAGCGGCAAAACGACGATCGCCCGCCTGCTGCTACGCTTCTATGATCCACAGGAGGGAAGCATCGAGCTGGCGGGAACCGATATTCGGGACTGCAAGCTCCATGAACTAAGGCGGAAGGTCGCCATGGTCACGCAGAATATTGAGATTCTTGAGGGAACCGTCCGTGATAATCTGACCTTGTTTGACGAAGGCATAGCCGATACCCGCATTATATCCGTGTTAGAAGAGCTTGGACTAGGGGATTGGTATGGCTCGCTTCCCGAAGGGCTGGATACCAATCTGGCTTCTGGAGGCGGAAGCCTGTCTGCGGGCGAGGCCCAGCTGCTGGCGTTTGCACGCGTATTTTTGACGGATCCGGGTCTTGTCATTCTTGATGAGGCTTCCTCCCGGCTTGATCCGTTAACGGAATACCGGATCGAAGCAGCCATTTCGCGTCTGCTGCAGGAGAAGACCTGCATTATAATTGCCCATCGTCTGGCTACGGTTCAGCGCGCCGACCGGATTCTCATACTGGAGAACGGAAGAATGCTCGAAAGCGGCCGCAGGGAAGAGCTGGCCTTAGATCCGCAATCGCGGTTCAGCCGCATGCTTGCCGTTGGAATGGAGGAGGTGCTGGCATGAAAACTAGGCATTTTTTCTGGCGGTTGATTATGTACCGCCCGGGGCTGTACCTCATCAACCTGTTCGCGTGGTCCCTTATCCATATGGCACCGCTGGTTCCCGGACTGTTAACCAAGGCCTTCTTCGACCATTTGGAAGGCACTTATTCTTTTCCTTACGGCGTTTGGGCGATTGCGGTGCTGTTTATCGGCGCTGCCTTGGCACGGATTGCGCTGATCTTCGGCGGCTTTATGACAGACGTGCATTTCCGCTTCCGCATCAGCACCTTGCTCCGCCGCAATATGCTGTCGCATGTCATGAAGGAGCCCGGCGCGCGAGCAATCCCTTGCTCGCCCGGAGAAGCCATCAGCAATTTCCGGGATGACGTGGATCAGGCTGAAGAAGCGACGAGCTGGTCAGTAGATACATTAGGGCTTGTCGGTTTCGTCATTGTCGCCAGCTGGATTCTCATATCCATCGATCTGCAGCTAACGATTCTCGTGTTCGTTCCTTTGATTCTGGTGGTGACCGCAGCCCAGATCGCAACCGCGCGCATCCAGAAATACAGGGCGGCAAGCCGGGAATCGACCGCCAAGGTAACCGGGGCGATTAGCGAAATGTTTGCCAACGTGCAGGCCATCCAGGTCGCAGGGGCGGAGAAACGCGTGGTGGGGCGGTTCGTAAGTCTGAGCGAGAAACGGCGCCAATCCATGGTGAAGGATAAACTTCTGACGGAAACCTTGTCCTCCGTATTCACGAACTCCGTTAACCTCGGTACCGGGCTGATCCTCGTGCTCGCAAGCCTGAAGATGCGAAACGGCGATTTTACCGTCGGGGATTTGTCCCTCTTTGTATATTATTTAACATTTGTTACCCAGCTTATATCGAACGTCGGCAATTTCATGACGTATTACAAGCAGATGGGCGTCAGCTTTCAGCGCATCAAATCCATGCTGCAAGGAGCACCGGCTTCTCTGCTTACCGCAGCCCATTACATTGGTATCGGCAAGGTTAAGAGCAAGCGAACCCATGAAGAGAAATCCGGTCATCATGCCGCAGGATATGGGCAAGCGCATGGGGCATCCAATCACGCTGCCGGCGCTCCGATCGAAGACGGGATGGAAACGGCATATATCGAGGCACCTCCGCTCTCGCTGCTGGAAGCGCAAGGGTTGTCGTACCAGTATCCCGAAACCGGACGGGGCATTTCGAATATCAATCTGAGACTCGCGCGCGGTACCTTTACGGTCGTAACCGGGATGATAGGCAGCGGAAAAACGACGCTGGTTCGCACATTGCTGGGCTTGCTGCCAGCCGAAAAGGGTGAAATCCGATGGAACGGCGAAAGGGTAACGGAGCCGGCTGATTTCTTCATACCGCCGCAAAGTGCTTATACTGCACAGATCCCAAGGCTGTACAGCGACAAACTGCGAAACAACATTCTGTTGGGTATATCCGAGCAGCCGGGCAGTCTGGAACGCGCGCTTCATGCGGCCGTAATGGAAGAAGATATCAAACATCTGCAAAATGGGCTGGAGACGATGGTGGGTCCGCGCGGAGTCAAGCTGTCCGGCGGTCAAGCACAGCGGACAGCCGCGGCAAGAATGTTGGTACGGGATGCGGAACTCTACGTATTCGACGATTTATCCAGCGCATTGGATGTTGAGACGGAGCGCAAGTTATGGGAGAGGCTGTTCAGCGAGCGCGGAGGTGCGACTTGTCTTGTGGTATCGCATCGGAAAGCCGCGCTTAACCATGCTGACCATATCATCGTGTTGAACGGCGGTGAGATTGAGGCCGAGGGCACGGCGGAGCAACTGCTGGCTTCCAGCGAAAGCTTCCGACAGCTATGGTACGGCGAAGAAACAGGATAATGGGGCGGGAACAAATGTTCAACCCGAAGAAGACTTGATTAAATCAACGCCACCTTAGACAGAGGAGTGAGGGCCTATGCCAATCGCAGAACAAATTCAGCTTGTTGTCCGCACGGCAGAACATCTGCCCGTCTTGAAAGAATTCGAGCTACCGGAGGACCAAGTCCAATTCACCTCTCATCCGAAAGAAGTTATAAACCTAGGGGAAGGTCAGTTCCCCATCGTCATTTTAGCTGATGGTCATCCTGTAGGTTTCTTTATCCTGCACGCTACGGAGCGCGTCAAGGAGTATACAAGTCATTCTCATGCGATGCTGCTGACCGCTTTATCCATTGATCATCGACAGCAGCGTAAAGGTTACGCCAAACGAGGAATGCTTGCGCTGCCAGCATTTATTGGGAGAGAATTTCCTTCCTGCAATGAGGTGGTGTTGGTCGTGAATCATAAGAATGTTCCGGCTCAGCAGCTGTATGCAAGTGTTGGTTTCAAAGATACAGGCAGAAGAAGAATGGGGCCGATCGGAGAGCAATGGGTGATGAATCTAACCATTATCTGATATAGCAGCACCTTTTTTTGCTGAAAAAGTGAAAAACATGCTGCAATCTTCGATCAACATTCGAACAGGTGCTTATGTTCATTCTACGATCGGATCATCATAATGAAGCAATGCCGCAAAGATCCTATGTCTTTGCGGCATTGCTTATTTAACCTGATTTATGCTTCGCCAGGTCGCTTCCAATTGCGAAGCGATATATTCGAGAATCGGTTTGCTGTAGAAATATCCGCTGTGCGACAACGGATTCCAGCTTGTCAGCCAGTTACCCACGTTAACGGATATGTCTTGGCGTACCGTGCGGTCATACTCTTCGTTAATGCTTTTGAGGGGGTAAGCAAGGATATCGTCCTTATCATAGAAATTGACCCATTCACCCAGTAGATGTTCATAATAGAGCTTCAGCTGAGCTGAAGGAACCACGATCGGCTTGTCAAAGTCACGATAACGCATGCTCCACAGCGGCAAAGTGGTTCCGAGCGTATAGAACAAGGTCAGAAGTTCTCCGCGCTCCAGCGGTGCTTCGGGATTAACGACCAGACGATGCCCGCGGGAGGAAAATTGCAGATCGTAGAAAAAATTGCTGGCGATCACGGACCCCAAGCTATGGGAGATCACGCATAACGGAGCATGGGGGCCGGCTGACAGGGCAAGGCGGTGCAGTGCCTCGCTGATCGTCCGATGAATGGCCTCGTAGTTCTGATCTTCGGATTCCACGGGCTGATAAGCCACGGCATCCGCCAGATTGTTGATTACGTACTGCCGGAGGTGCTGATAACGTAAACGGTAAGGTTTAATGCTGCTGCCGATTAATTCATCCTCACGTGCCGCAAAAACATCGGCCCAATGCACGGCCTCCATGGCCAACTGCTCATGCGGGATGCCCGAGGTCCGGGAAAAGGTGTCTCTCAAGTTTTTCATGAATTTATCCGCATAACTTTTCTTTTGTGTTCCCAATCCGTGTACAATGATCACTGCAATTTTTTGCGTCATCCAACTGCAGCCCCCTTCATCGGAAATGGAATGAATGGATATCTTTTACTCTTTATAAGCGATTAGCACTTGAATTGTAAATAGGTTATTACAGCACGAGAGAATCCGGCGATTATTCGTAGCTCTATTGAGTCATTCCGCTCATGAACGATTTTGGTTACAATGAAGGGATAACCAATGGTAACATGGTAGGAAGAAAGGCGGGTTCATTACATTACTTTTTATATTGAAATAGGAGGCAGGGTATGTCTTATAAACAAATGAAATGGTTGATACTCATCATTCCAACCTTGACGATTGGCATATGGGAATATGTTCGCCATGAGTTCCTGCTGCCTTATATATCGATGGATCTTGGCAATCTGCTGGCACCTGTCATCGTTTTTTTGGTTTCCATACTGTTTCTTACCCAGTTATTTTCGTTGATTGAACGGAATCAAGAGGAGTTGAACCGATCGAGGGCATTGCAAGCAGCCATGCATGAACGGGAGAAGATCGGCCGGGAGCTCCATGACGGAATCGCCCAATCCTTGTTCCTGCTGAACGCACAGATCGACCGAATCGAGAAGTCAGGCCGTACGGGAGACATTCCGTATCAGGAAATCAAGGAAAGCGTTCATCGTACCAACACCTACGTAAGAGAGGCTATTGCGAATCTCCGCTACCCGGCAGATCCGCAAGCCATTCCGTGGATGCACAGCATGAGCAGCCTGATCGAGGAAATCAAGCAGGAGACGGACCTGCATTTCGACATCAAGTGGGGAATTCCGGACGCCATGCTGTCAGCCAAAGAAAAGGTGGAGCTGCTGGCTTCGATCAGGGAATCCTTATTGAATATCCATAAGCACGCCGAGGCAAAACACGTCAAGATTACCGCGAATACAACGGATTCGGGCTGGCATTGCACTGTCACCGACGATGGAAAAGGCTTTGATCTGGACAAGCCGCTCGGCAGCAACCGATATGGAATCAAAATCATGAAGGATCGGGCCGAGGCCATGGGCTGGAAGTTCCAGATGGAAAGGCAGCACGACCAGACGATTATCAACATCCGGAAGGAGAGCACGGCATGAACAATCAACCTTTTCGCGTGTTAATCATCGATGACAGCGATCTGGCAAGAGAAGGAATTCGCACCATTTTGAGCAGCGATCCGACCTTTGAGGTCGTGGCCGAAGGGCAAAGCGGTGAGGATGCGCTGGAACTGACCGAAATATGGATGCCCGATATCATCCTGATGGATATTCAGATGCCCGGCATGGGCGGCTTGGAAGCGACCAAGCGGGTGAAGGACAAATTCCCTTACGTTAAGATCGTTATGGTCACGGTATCCGACGACATCGCCCATTTGTTCGATGCCCTGAAGCGTGGAGCCCAGGGGTATTTGTTAAAGAACTTGAATCCCGAATCATGGCACGAGTACCTGAAAGCCATTGCGGTGGACGAAGCACCGGTGAGCAGGGAACTCGCGTTCCGCATCCTGAAAGAATTTTCGCAATACGACAAGCCGGACCCGAGCAAAAGTCCCTTAACGGCGCGGGAAAAGGAAATTCTGGGACTCGTCGCCGAGGGATTGTCCAACCGCGATATTTCGAGCGACCTTTGCATTTCCGAAAATACGGTCAAGAACCATTTGAAGAACATTCTGCAAAAGCTGCATTTGGAAAATCGGGTACAGTTGACCCGCTATGCCTTCGAACAAGGCTGGATGGGGAAGAGACAGCGATAACCATGGTACCGATGTCCGAAGGATGTTGGCGAAGAATGAATTTAGGCAAAACAGGCATCCGTGCGCCAGAGGCGCTCATTTCTGCTTCACCAGAAATATCCCGAGCGCAATAATGCCGATTCCCGCCCAGTTTTTCCAGGTGGGAACCTCCTTCAGGAACAAGTAAGCCACGCCCAACGATATCAGGATCTCCAGACATTTGGAGAAGATCAACGTGTACCCCAGCTGATCGGTGGCTTTGTAACCAAAGCGGATCCCGTACCCGATGCACATATTGGCAATGACAAAGAGCGGAAGCATCCATAACTGAAACTGCAGGGTAGGCCAGAACAGATGCTGGATATGCTTGGTTTGGTACGAGAAGACCAAATTGATGATTGACAGTCCGCCGAAGAGCAAACCGACACTGTAGATATAAAACATATAGCCCTCCTGTAACGATGGTCTTTGTAGTACGCCATTAATGTTTCCCTGCGACAACTTTCTTATCCATGGACAATTTGCAAGGATCCTCTCAACACTTTTCTGATTGCTCAAAATCAGCAGGATGCTTCTTATAGGTGCGCGGCAAAAAAAAGGATGACTCCCTTTCGCTGGGAGTCATCCTTTACAGTATTAATGCGGGATGTTCATTTCTTGCAGGCGAATCTTCATCCACAACCAAACCATTCATCGGCTTCATTAGTGAACTTGGTGAAGCCTGCTGTACGCACCGCCGGAGTGAATCAATTCCTGATGCGTGCCTTGCTCGGCAATGCCTTCCGAATTGACGACGATAATTCGGTCCGCGCTCTGAATGGTGGTCAGTCGGTGAGCGATCACTAGCGTTGTTCTGCCGACGGACAGCTCAGCCAGGGACTTTTGGATTTGCGCTTCCGTCTCCGTGTCCAGTGCCGAGGTGGCTTCATCCAGAATCAAGATCGGCGGATTCTTCAGGAACATTCTCGCAATGGACAGACGCTGCTTCTGGCCGCCGGACAGCTTAACCCCGCGTTCCCCGATGACCGTCTCCATGCCGTCCGGCAGGCTTCGGATCAGTTCATCCAGCGAAGCGCGCCGTGCGGCTTCCCAGATTTGATGGTCGGTTGCATTCAAGTCGCCGTAGGCGATATTGTCCCGGATCGTGCCGGAGAACAGGAACACATCCTGCTGCACGATACCGATATGCTTGCGCAGGTTTTGCAATTTGATGTTCCGGATGTCGATCCCGTCCACCGTGATCGAGCCCTGATCCACGTCATAGAAACGGGGGAGTAGGCTGCAGATCGTGGTCTTTCCGGCACCGGACGGCCCGACGAATGCAACCGTTTCTCCGGCACGTATCGTCAGGTGAATGTTATTCAGTATCGTTCGGGAAGGCTCGTACCCGAAGGTTACGCCTTCGAAGCGGATATCTCCCCGTACCGATGAAAGGGATACGGCATCAGGCACATCGGCGATCTCCGGCTCGGTATCCATGATTTCCAGGTAGCGTTTAAAGCCGGCAATGCCTTTGGGATAACTCTCAATGACCGCGTTGATCTTCTCGATCGGACGGAAGAAAATGTTGGAGAGCAGCAGGAAAGCCATGAATTCGCCCATCTCGATTTTGCCTTGAATGAAGAACCAAGCGCCGCAGATCATCACGAATACCGTGATCAAACGCATCAGCATATAGCTGACGGACGTGCTTTTTGCCATCGTTTTATAAGCCAGCAGCTTGGTGGCGCGGAACTGCTTGTTCTCTTCCTGAAACAGCTTATTCTCATGCTCTTCGTTCGCAAACGATTGAACCACGCGGATGCCGCCGACATTGTCTTCGATGCGGGCATTGAAATTGCCCACGTTTCGGAACAATTGACGATAAGTCGTGGTCATTCTGCCGCCGAACTTAATGATCAGCCATGCCATCAGCGGCACGATGATAAAGGTCAGCAGCGCAAGCTCCAGGTTGATGTAGGCCATCAAGGAGAAGGAACCGAGCAGCGTCATGACGGCGATGAACACGTCTTCCGGGCCATGGTGGGCCACTTCGCCGACGTCGTTAAGATCGTTCGTAATACGGCCCATCAGGTGGCCGGTTTTGTTGTTATCAAAGAAGCGGAAGGACAACTTCTGAATGTGGGAGAACATTTTCTCCCGCATGTCCGTCTCGATGTTGATGCCGAGCATATGTCCCCAGTACGTCACGATATACTGAAGCGCGGTATTCAGCGCATAGATGGACAGGAGGACGATGCAGGCAATCAGGATAAGCGGCCAATCCTGGCTGGGCAGCAGCTCGTCGATGAATTTGCTGACGGCAAGCGGGAAAGCAAGCTCCAGCAGTCCCGCAATGACGGCGCACGTAAAATCCAGTACAAACAGTCCCTTATAGGGCCGATAGTATGAAAAAAACTTTCTAATCAAAAATCATCACGCTCCAAGTCCTACCTCTGTCATGGTTATTGGTTTATCAATGGCCTGGGCCATTATTGTTGGCCGTCCTGAGACTGCCTCGTATCATACAATTCAAAAGCCTGAATGTACTCCTGAATGATCTGGTCCACCGCTTTCAGCTCTCCGCTGACCACGTCCCGAATGGCTTGCAGGTCCGGATCATGGACCTGTTTCTTCAGGGTCTCCCGTTTCACAACCAGGTTGTCCAGAAAAGAGAGCGCACGTCCCCGGCGGAACGTTTGCGCCATCTTCCCGCCTTCCCTGCGGCCATGCCCTTCCTCGCGCCGTCTTCCGTGCCGTCCGCCGTGCCGGTGACTGTCCCGGTCGCTGTCCCGGTCGCGATGCTCCGACCGACTCTGGCCCGGCGTATTTGGTTCCTCTTGTCGCATGTAACCAACCTCCTTCAACATCAATTGTATACGTTTGTATACCATTACTCGTGATTGTATACGTTTGTATACAGTTCGTCAATCCATTTTAGCGAAAAGATTGGAAAATGAAGGAGATCGTAAGAAGATATGCTATGATGAGAGTTAGCCGCCCGGTTGATCAGGATGGTTTGATTACGCACACCGGGATCGGGATGAACATGGGAAGGGAGCTGTACATAATGAGCGATCATAATCATGAGTACTGGATGCATCAGGCGATTGCAGAAGCCCATCGAAACGTTCAACATGTGGAAGGAGGTCCGTTTGGGGCGATTGTGGTTAAGGATGGTCAAGTGATCGGCAGGGGCCGTAATTTGGTTACTGCGCTGAACGACCCTACCGCTCATGCCGAGGTGCAAGCCATACGGGAAGCCTGCCTGCATTTAGAGGATTTTCAATTGAAAGGTTGCACGATCTATACCAGCTGCGAACCCTGTCCGATGTGCCTGGGGGCTATCTACTGGTCAAGGCCCGATGCCGTTTATTATGCAAGCACGAAGCAGGATGCGGCCGAGATCGGGTTTGATGATCATTTCATATACGATGAAATCGCCATGCCGATGGATCAGCGTTCCATCCCCATGAAGCAGGTTCGGACAGCGGATTATTTGCTGCCATTCCAAGCGTGGAGCTCTGCGGAGCGAAAAATTGAATATTAATCGTAAAAACCGGGCTCCCTGCTAGGGGGAAGCCCGGTTTATTGTTATTTATCGATAGGGATACCGAAATAAGTAAGAAGCGCTTCGGCATATTCCTGTGGATTTCCCGGTTTAAAGGTGTGGACGCCGCCGGACTTGTAGATTCTGAACTCGTCGTCATCCACGGTGTTTCTGCCTTCAGCGGTACGTATGGATACCCGGGCCGTTTTATTAAACGGCGAATCGGGGGCATGCTCGCACCAGAAGGAGGTGGTGATGAAATCTTTCGGTAAGTTAGGTTCTTCCGTAAAAGAGAAGACCGGATCCCAGGCATCTTTTTTCCACTCCTCGAGCATCCAGCCATAAGCCTCGGTCTGAACCAGCCGGTAGGTTTCGTTCCCCTGGGTTTGTTCCAGGCCATCTACCAGCTCCAAGGGGTGGCGAGGTCCGGCGCCTCCCACTCCGACGTCGGCAATATATCGCTGGTCTTCGATATCCACCTGCAGGATATGGTGCCGCCGCTTAGCAGGCGTATCGTTCTCATCCCGCCAGAAGCGACCGAAGTAATGAGTGACCTTAAAGCCCAGTTCCTGCAGCAGCCAGCCAAACAACGCATTGAGCTCGAAGCAGTAGCCGCCGCGATGGCGGGTGACGATTTTATCGTAGAGATGGGGAATATCCAGGGACAGCGGAATTCGGTCAAGGATATCGAGATTTTCATAGGGGACGGTATGCACATGCTGCTCCTGCAGTCTGGCGAGCATATAAGCGCTGTTCACAATCGGGCCCGTATATCCTATACGATGAAGATACTGGTTAACATCCAGGCCATGTGTTGGGTTACTCATTCGATCACCGCATCTTTCGTAAATTGTCAGCTTGGTAGAAGTAAGCCGTATATAATTATATACTTTATATCATAAAATAGAGCTTTCTAATAGAGACGGAGAAGGAGAAGGAGGCGAAGCGGGATATGACCATGGATATCCAGGCGCTCCGGTCAGCTGCAGGAACGATCACCCTCATTCCTGAGCATTATGAACTAGTTATGGAGGATAACACCCCTAAGGGGTTCGATGAAAAAGAGAGAACGTTTATTTGGGAGGACCCTCATTCCGAGAACAGCCGAATTGAGGTTTCATTAAGCCTGGAGACCGATCAGCTGATGAGGCTTCAAATCGATCAAGAGCGTGATGACACGATACGGGGAAGCGCGATAGAGGCAGGACGCACCACGGAGCAGGCAGCGGACATAGCTAAAGCGTTCATGATCCGGCATCATCCGAATTATGCAGCGCTTACCTGGATTCGATCAGAGATTAAACGAAACTATGTTGAGATTGAGTTTAGGGCCGAGGTCGGCGGATTGCCGCTGCCGAGCTCCGGTTGTGAGATCCGGCTTGACGCCGATTTCAATATCGTGCTTTACAAGGCGGAAGAATTCCCGGGAATGGAGCTGCCGGTTTGGCCGGACAGGCTCGTTAGTGCGGAGGCTGCGAAGCAAAGGATCCTTCAGGATATGGAGATGCAGCCCATCCTAACCACATTGTATCCCTCTATATATGACATGGAGGGGGGAGAGGATCAGCATCGGCTGGTGTATGAACCGATTCAGGGGCGTCGTAAAATCGATGCCGTTACGGGTGAACCCTTACATAACCTGCAGCATGATTTGCTGCCGCCGACTGTATCAATCACGCCTGCGGATCCCGGTAATTTAGATAACGTCTATACCGTTGAGCCTGTTCTCCCATCAAGGACCGGAACCGAACATTCAAGCTCAGATGAAGATTCAGAATTAATTCCATTCTGGGAGGCCCAGCTGGGCATTGATACGGAGCGGTATGTTCTGGATCGGCCAAGGGGAGACGATCAAAACCTGATATTATTGTACTTTGATAAAAGCGATATGAACGAGGATGAAGCGGATCAATCGGCGACCGATCCGTTATCGGTGGACCGATATTTTGAACGGCGGTGGGGAAATACGCTTCGCAATCTTCAGGCAGCTTACATGATACATATCGATAAGGCCACAGGCAGCTTAGAGGCGTATCAGTATAAACCGGAAAGCTCCGACGGAGAGGCGGTGCTCACTCGCGAGCAATGCTGGGAACGAGCAGAGCTGTTCTTGCAGAGATTTTTTCCGTCATACGCCAAGTATTTGCGGTTGGAAGTGAAATGGGATTGGGAAGACGGGGTAACGGACAGTGAACAAGAGGGAGATGAGGGCGAAGCAGAGAAGCGAGATCGGGAATTCTTCCACTTGCCGCTGTATATGGATCAATACCGGGTACGGCTGGAGCGTGTAAATATTTGCGTAAGCACGATGACGGGAGAAGTGCTTCTGTACCGTAGTGTGTCTCATGAGAAAATCCGTGAGCTTGAGGCTTGCGGGTTTAAGGCCGCGGTTTCTGCGGCTTCGGCGCTCGCACGATATGCGGAACAGCTGGATGTGTCGCTCAGGTGGTATATGGATGGTGATGACGGCACGGCCCACTACCGGTTAATCTATGATCCCGTGCACAAGAGACGAGCAAAAGCAGGAGTAACCGTTTCAGAGTATCTTTTGGAATTTATAGATGCCGTGA
Organism: Paenibacillus sp. Y412MC10; assembly: GCF_000024685.1. Lineage (NCBI taxonomy): Bacteria > Bacillati > Bacillota > Bacilli > Caryophanales > Paenibacillaceae > Paenibacillus > Paenibacillus sp. Y412MC10. Next base: position 4,202,898 of record NC_013406.1, on the reverse strand, counting down.
GCGGAGAACTGATATGGTCCAAATTGTGAGCTATTGAGCGATGCTGAATCGTTGGCATGGGTAGTACCAGGAATGACCGTAGGTTTATTGAGATAGATGCAAAGGCCTAGCCCAAGTCCCTAGGGTGCCAGAGCATCATATGAGGGCAAGTGGGGGCTGCTGCTGTATCTGAGATCCCACGGATGCATGAAATTTATGTTATGCAATTTAAAAAGGGTGTCCCTATAGCCGCTTGTACGGCGAGGGACACCCTTTCTTAAGAGATAAGAGAGCATGAATTTCAGAGACGTACCACATCTACATCTTTAGCTTGCAAGAAAACAGCCGCTGTATGCGGTCTGGCTTCTCAGAAAGCATGTCGATAGCTGTTAAGCTATTATAACGGATCAACTCCTGCGCTATCCGCAGGTGCAGTTTAATACCGGTTTGCGCGCGGCCGTCGTTTCGTCCAGGCGCTTCACAACCGTGGTGTAAGGGGCGTTAATGACAACGTCCGGCGTAGACTCGGCTTCTTTTGCGATCTGGATCATCGTGTCAATGAAACCATCTAGCGTTTCTTTGCTCTCCGTTTCGGTCGGCTCGATCATGATGCATTCCTCCACGTTGAGCGGGAAATAGATGGTTGGCGGATGATAGCCGAAATCGAGCAGCCGCTTGGCAACGTCCAGGGTTCGCACACCGTACTCCTTCAGCTTTCTGCCGGACAGCACGAATTCGTGCTTGCATAAGCCCGGGTAGGCTACTTCGTAATAAGGAGCCAGACGATGCATCATGTAGTTGGCATTCAGCACGGCGAGCTCGGACACGCGGCGAAGTCCTTCCGGTCCATAGGTGCGAATATATGCATAGGCACGAACCAGAATGCCGAAGTTGCCATAGAACGCCTTCACGCGGCCGATCGACTGGGGACGGTCGTAATCCCAGTAGAAGGTGCCGTCTTCGCGCTTGGACACGATCGGTTTCGGCAGGAACGGGATCAGCAGGCTTTTCACGCCGACAGGGCCTGCGCCGGGACCGCCTCCGCCATGGGGTGTGCTCATCGTTTTGTGCAGGTTGAGATGGACCACGTCAAAGCCCATGTCGCCTGGTCGGGTAATTCCCATGATGGCGTTGGAATTGGCTCCGTCATAGTACAGCAGACCGCCGGCGTCGTGCACGATTTCCGCAATTTCCACGATCTGCTCCTCGAACAGGCCAAGCGTGCTCGGGTTCGTCAGCATAAGGGCCGCCGTATCCTCACCAACGACGGCGCGGAGGGCATCCAGATCCACCATGCCCCGTTCATTGGATTTGATCGTGATCGTGTCGTAACCGGCTACTGTTGCGCTGGCCGGGTTCGTGCCGTGAGAGGAGTCGGGTACGATGACCTTGGTGCGTTTCTCGCCGCGGCTCTCATGGTAGGCGCGAATCAGCATCAGCCCCGTCCATTCGCCATGGGCACCCGCAGCAGGCTGCAGCGTTACTTGATCCATGCCGGTCAATGCGGCCAAGTCGTTCTGAAGGGTATACAGCAGCTCCAGTGCGCCCTGAATGCTTTCCTCAGGCTGGTACGGATGAATCTTGGCAAAACCGGCAAAACGGGCAACATCCTCGTTGATTTTCGGGTTGTATTTCATCGTGCATGAGCCGAGCGGATAGAACCCGTTATCGATGCCGAAATTCCGTCGCGACAGCTCGGTATAATGACGGATGACATCCACCTCATAAACCTCCGGCAGTTCGGCCGGTTTGCTGCGCAGCAGGCTCTCCGGTATGAATGAAGCGGCGTCGGTTTCCGGTACGTCGCATTCGGGCAGGGAATAGGCGACGCGGCCGGGCTTGCTGAGTTCAAATATCAAGGCTTTTTCCGGTTTCATACAATCGCCTCCAATTCACCAATAAACTGGTCGATTTCTTCCTTCGTCCGCCGTTCGGTCACGGCGATCAGCATGCATCCATGAAGCTCAGGGTACGAAGAGCCAAGATCGTAACCGCCGATATAACCGGCCTCCAGCAGCTTCGAGTTGACCTCCTTCACGTTCGTTCCCTCCGGCAGCTTCACTACGAATTCATTGAAGAACGGAGAGCTGAATGGGAGGGATAGGGAGCCCTTGGCGACAAGGTCGGCAGCGTAATGGGATTTGCGCACATTCAGAAGCGCTGCCTCCTGCATGCCGGCTTTACCCAGCGTAGACATATAAACGGAGGCACACAGCGCGAGCAGCGCTTGGTTCGAGCAGATGTTCGACGTTGCTTTTTCCCGGCGAATATGTTGTTCCCGTGCCTGCAGCGTCAGCACAAAGCCGCGCTTTCCGTCCTTATCGACGGTTTGGCCCACGATCCGGCCGGGAATACGGCGCATCAGCGGTTCGGATACCGCGAAGAATCCGCAGGTCGGCCCGCCGAGAGAGGCGGGAATGCCGAGCGGCTGGGCATCGCCGACAACGATGTCGGCCCCAAGCACGCCAGGGGATTCGAGCAGCCCGAGCGACAGCGGGTTTACGCTCAGCACGAGCAATGCTTTTTGATCATGAACCAAGGGCTCGATCGATCTCACGTCCTCAATGCAGCCGAAGAAGTTCGGCGATTGCAGAAGCACGGCTGCCGTGTCATCCGTAACGGCAGCGGCGAGCGCATCCGGGTCGGTAACGCCGTTAACGATGCCGACTTCAACGACTTCCAGATCGAGGCCGTGAGCCGAAGTCAGAACGATCTCCCGGGCTTCCGGGTGAACGGCTCGGGAAATAACGATTTTCTTTCGTTTGGTTGCCCCGCTGGCAAGCGCCGCTGCCTCAGCCAGTGCCGTTGAACCGTCATACATGCTGGCATTGGCTACTTTCATGCCGGTCAATTCGCAGATATAAGATTGAAATTCAAAGATCGCTTGCAGCTCGCCTTGGCTGATCTCCGGTTGGTAGGGCGTGTACGCCGTGTAAAATTCGGAGCGGGAAATCACATGATTGAGGACGACGGGTATGTGGTGGTCATACAATCCGGCTCCGAGAAAGCTGGTATACCGGTCGAAATCGGCATTGCGGTCCGCCAAGCGGCGCATATGCTTCAGCAGCTCTGGCTCGCCCAGCCGTTTCGACATCGGGAGGACGCCGTTGTATCGGACGGATTTAGGGATATCGGCAAACAGGTCTTCGATGGTCTCCGCTCCGACGGCGGCAAGCATGTCGGCCTGATCTTGATCTGTCATAGGCAAGTAACGATGCTTCATGATAAGGCAGCTCCTCTTTTATAGAATGGTGTCTTAACCACTTTGGCTTTTAATTTCTTACCGCGAATCTCGACCCATACCTCGGAATCCAAGCTTGCATAAGGGGTTTCGATCAAGGCCAATCCGAGATTTCGCTTGAGCGAGGGAGATTGAGTACCGCTGGTCACTTCACCGATCGGTTCACCATTACCGTTCAATACAGGGTAATGGGACCGCGGGATACCGCGATCAATAAGCTCAATGCCAACCAGCTTACGCGGCACACCGTCTTGTTTCTGCTGTTGAAGCGCTTCCCGTCCGATGAAATCGCCGCTGTCCAGCTTCACGAAATAACCGAGGCTGGCTTCAAGCGGTGAGATCGTGCTCGAAAGCTCCTGTCCGTACAATGGCAGTTTTGCCTCGAAGCGGAGCGTATCGCGCGCACCAAGTCCGGCCGGAATGAGTCCATGGTCTTTCCCCGCGGTTAACAGGCCTCTCCAGATATCCGGCGCATCCGCGGCGGAGCAATAAATTTCAAAGCCGTCTTCACCGGTATAACCGGTCCGTGAGAGCAAGGCGGCATGGCCGCATACTTGCGCGTTCTGAATAAAATGGAAGGAGGGGATATCGCCGAGCATCTCCGAGGTTGCCTTCGACAAGATGTTCTCGGCGGCAGGTCCTTGGAGTGCAATCAGTGCCGTCTCCGCGGATACGTTCCGGATGGCGACATCACCTGTGACGTGTTCATGAAGCCACTGAAGATCCTTATCGATGTTGGATGCGTTCACAACCAGCATGAATCGATCCGACGACAGTTTATAGACTAGCAGGTCATCGACCGTACCGCCCTTGTCATTACACATTAGCGTATACTGGGCCTGACCGACCGTAATTCGGGTAACGTCATTCGTGGTCATGTTCTGGATGAAAGCTTCGGCGTCTTGTCCGCTGATCATAAATTCACCCATGTGGGAGACGTCGAACAGGCCGGCGTGCTTGCGTACGGCTTCATGTTCTTGCACGATGCCGGAAAATTGCACGGGCAATTCCCAGCCGCCGAAATCGATGCAGCGAGTAGAAGGAAAATCGGAATAAAGCGGGTAAAGCGGTGTACGTTGTAATGAACTCATCTCTTCACCTCTTTAATTGGCATGGTCAATCGGGGAAACACCAAAAAAGGACAGACAGAAGGATAACAAGCCGTGCCCAAAAAGCCCGCTCGTTGCGTAATCCTTCTGCTCTGTCCTTTGTACCTGAGAGTTACCCCACATGTCATGTTAGTGTTGTGTCAAGCGTGTGTGAGTTTCCCCGTGGGTGATTCCTTATTCAGAATTCTCTCCAGAGGTGCGTCCGGTAAAGGTCCTTTTGCCTGAGAGATTCACCGTGATCCGGCTTACTCCTTCGGCGCTACCTGTCAGTCTGTCGGTAATCTCTCCCAATACCATCATCCGCGTGAAACATATTGAGTTGTCATCTTCCTACGTTCTTGTGATTATTATAAACGTGCCTCTCCATAAAGTGTCAACCTTTATTTCATCAAAAATTTGTTCATGTTTAAAATTTTTGTTAGAAATCTTGACATCGACTCGTCCCTGTTTTATTCTGTGGGAGAATAAGCCAACCGAATATGCGAATGACGATGGATGGGAGAGACCGCTAACGAGTTGGGGATAACCCGAGCGGCACCGAAGGAGCAAACCGTTATGCCTGCCGGGCTGACGAGTAATCTCTCAGGTAAACGAACCGCCATCCGACGCAGCTCTGGAGAGTGCGCAAGCCACCCAAGGGGAAAGATCGAACCGTTAAGAGGCGGCCGATCACAAACTCTCAGGTACCGAGGACAGAGAGAAGGCGAAAGCCTTTTTTCGCGTCCTTTTTTTCATTCACCTTAATTTCATTTTTTTAAGAAAAGAGGAGTATTCGAAAATGAGCGAAATCAGAGAGAATTTGGTGTACAGCGACGATCATGAATGGGCATTGAGGGTTGATGGGAATGTGGTGCGCGTCGGTATTTCCGATCATGCGCAGTGCCAGCTGGGCGATATCGTATTCGTAGAGCTTCCCGAGACGGGCGCTGCGGTTGCCGCAGGCGATAGCATCGGCACCATTGAGTCGGTCAAAACCGTTTCGGAGCTGTATTCCCCTGTTTCCGGAACCATTACGAAAGTGAATACCTCCTTGGAAGACCAGCCTGAGCTTGTGAACGGAGAGCCGTATGAGGGCGGATGGATTATGGAGGTAGAGGTGGAAGGCGATCTGGACGAAGCGCTAGGCAAACTGCTGACCGCGGATGCTTATCGTGCCAAAGTGGATTAGGAATCGTAACATAACAATAGGATCACATAGCATAAAACGGCTGCGACACGTAACGAGAATTACGGGTCGCAGCCGTTTCCGTTTGTCCATTCATTCGGGGAACCATGCCACGCTTTATCCTGAGCTTGATGCCATGCGGCGCGACATGAAACGTGTCCGGAGCTCAGGCAGATTCACGATCAGAATCCCGCCGATAATGAACAAACTGCCTAGGACCGAATAAAGTGAAATCGTTTCGCCGTACAGAAATGCACCGAGTCCCAGCGCGATGATCGGCGACACGAAGAGCCAGGTGGACGGGAAAAAGGCATTCGTCGCTTTTAGCAGCCAGGCATACAGGCTATGGCCCAGCATCGAGCCGACGATTGTCAAATATAAGACGGATCCTATGGCCGGCATCGTTGTCAGCCCAGTCCATTGCCCGCGTTCACTGAACAAGGATAGAAGCAATAAAGCCAAGCCCCCATGCATCATCTGCACCGCATTGATCGTAATCGGCGAGATATCCGGCATGTCAAAGGACAGTTTGCGGGTAGCAAGCGAGCCCACGCTATAACCGATTTCGCCTATAAGGATGACCATGCAGCTCAGAATCCAGATGAGGTCGCTCCCGATCGCCAGCTTGGGCATGATGAGCACGCACACGCCCGCAAATCCGACCGCGCAGCCCCAGTAATCGCTGCGCCGGGCTTTCTTCCGCATGACAACGGATTGAATCATCAGGATCATCATGGGGCCCGTAGCCGACAGCATGGCGGCAATGCCAGAAGCTACATGCTGCTCGGCCCAATACAGCGTCGCAAACGTCAGAAACGTGCTGGTCATCCCGATCAGAAGGAATTCCTTGCGCAAGAGCAGGCTCGGTTTTGCCTTGCGCTGCAATATCATCCACAGGAAGATGAAGGCGCCCGCCAGAAGAAATCGAAGCCCCGCCGAGAGAAATGGCGGCAGCCCAGCCTCCACGCCGATTTTGATCGCGAGAAACGTGGTGCTGAAAATGGCGCACATTAATAAGTAGTTAAAAATAATCATGCTGCATCCTCCTTTTTCTATACTATAATAGGTAGTTAATAGAACAGATTCGGGTCTGTTAGAACAGATTCGCCTGCAAATAGATCAGGGGGAAAGTACGGATGAAGCTTTCGATGATGGATGAAAAGGCAGGAAAAGGAACATTGCAGCAGCTGGTTTACGATACCGTTACGAAGGGCATTGCAACAGGGGAGTGGAAGGAGTCTGACAAGCTGCCGTCGGTTAGGGTTATGGCGGAGCGTTTGAAGGTTCATCGATTAACGGTGTTGAAGGCTTATCAACAGCTGTTAGAGGATGGCATCGTGGAAGTGAAATATAAATCAGGGTATTTTGTGGCGGGTAAGGCAGAAGACGTTTCGGCGGAACCCCTTGCATTCAGCCCGCCTTGGGAATATCAGGCCAGATCGCTGTACGTCAATCGCAGCCGCTTGTCCGACATTCACAGGCATCAGGTCGATTACCAGATGTCGGAAGCGCTGATCGATCCTGCGCTGCTGCCGAATGCATTCTTGTCCAACCACGTCAAACAAGTGTTTGACATGTATCCGAAGGTATTAAGCACTTATTCTTCGGTGTCCGGAGATTTGGAACTGCGCGAGGAAATGGCCCGGTATTTCATGGAGAAGCAGGGCATAGCGGTTCATCCGGAAGAACTGCTGATTACGACGGGATCCCAGCAAGCGATTGATCTGATTTCGCGTTCGCTCGTCAAAAGCGGAGATGCTGTATTGATCGAACGGCCGACATACAGCCCGGCGATTGATGTTTTTGTTCAGCAAAATGTCAATCTGCTCCCCATCGAGATTACGCCGCAAGGATACGACCTGGAACATATCGAATATATGATGCGGACGGAGAAGCCGAAGCTGTTCTACATGAACCCGACGTTTCAAAACCCGACAGGATATACGGTACCGGCAACGCAGCGCAAGGCGCTGGTTGAACTAGCCGAACGATATGAATGCATTCTGGTGGAGGATGAGGTTTATCATGACATTTATTTTGGAGATCCGCCGCCGCTGCCCTTTTTTTATTACGATACCGAGGGTTACGTCATTCATATTCGAAGCTTCAGCAAATACGTTGCCCCTGGCCTGCGGATATCGGTCCTGGCCGCACGTCCGGAGCTGATGAAGGTAATCGTACCGGTTAAGGCGCTTTCGGACAACGGTACGCCCTTGTTGACGCAAAAGATCTTTCAGCATTATTTCTTCTCCAGCAGGCTGCAGGAGCATGTGGCCAAGCTTCGGATTGCGCTGGAGCTTCGAAAAGCGAGGATGGAGAACCTGCTGGCGGCTACGGATTGGAGCTGGAGCAGCCCGGGAGGCGGCTTGAATCTATGGATACGGCTGCCGGAAACGATCAACGTGGATGCGTTATTGCAGCAATGCTTGGCGGAATCGGTAGCGTTTGTTCCTGGACGGATATGCGATCCGCTGGATCGGATGGAATCGTGGATCAGGCTCAGTTACTCTTATATCAGCGAAGTTCAGCTGGATGAGGGAATACGTCGCCTCGTTGAGATATCGGACCGTGTGAAGGAGGATTAGCGCAACATATTGGCTTGATTTTAAGGATGAATCGGACATCAAAGAGAGTTTTTATGGGGCTTGCTGATGAAGAGCAGTCAGTTCCCTTAAAAAAGTTGGCAGTCATGTCACAAAAACAGCCCCCTTCTCGTGTTATGTGCAAATCGCATAAACCAAAGGAGATGGGTTGTATTGATAAAGGATTTCACATGCGTTGTCGTAGGGGGAGGCTTTGCCGGCATACATGCCCTCAAAGCCATTCATAAAGGCTGCCAGAAAGGGCTGAACGGAAGAAAGCTGCGATTGTTCCTTATCGATCAAGGTTCCGCCCATGTGCGGAAAGTGCTTTTATTCCGCCCTGCCGTAAGTGGGGAAAGCATAACCGTCCCGTGGGAACAGGTCATGCCGGAAGGCACCCGCTTCATACAGGGCAGGGTGACTAACATTGACAAGGAGAGCAAGCTGCTGAACTTGGAAGACGGCAGAGGGCAGGAGCATAGGATGGAGTATGATGTCCTTGTGATGGCGATTGGAAGCGTCGTGCGCCAGGCAGCACCGGAACAAGGCGGCATATCGCTGACAGGCATGGAAGCGGCGGAACGTATCCGGGAACGCTGGCAGTCCAATCTTAGGCTGGCAGCAGCAGAAACGGATGCTCAAGAGAAGCAGCGGCTGATGAGCATTGCCGTAGCCGGTGCAGGCATTACCGGAATTGAGACGTCGGCCGAGCTGATTCATGCGATGCGGGCTGAGGCGGGTAAGCTCCGTTTAGACCCGGAACATATTCGGGTGCACCTGTTCAATGCTCAGGATCGCTTGTTCCTCGAAGGGCCTGCCAAAGTAGGGAAACGGCTTGAACGATATCTAACCGAGCTTGGCATAGTCCTTCATCAGGGGAGAAGAGCGCTTAAGGAGGAACAGGGGCAGCTTCATTTTCTTGAAGGAGCTTCCATCCCTGTCGGCCTTACGGTGTGGACGCTTGGTCTGGCTCCGAACCCCGCGCTGCTAGGCCTGGGGCTGCCCGTGACGGCGGACGGGCAGATCGTTGTCGATGAAAGCTACCGTGTCAAGGATGCGCCGGGAGTATACGGCATCGGCGATTGCGCGCATGTGGTCGATCCCGTAAGCGGTGCCGCAGACCGGATGACATGCAAGGAAGCGATTCCGCAAGCGGCGCGGCTTGGCGGCATCGTGCAGGCGGATGTAACCGGAACCCCAGCCGCCAAGCACAGGAGCGTAAATGAAGGGTATACGGTTGGATTGGGACCCGGACACGGCCTGGTGTGGTCACGTGCCTGGGGAATGGATCTGATGATCACAGGAAAGCTGGCTTACAAGGTCAAAACGTTCATGTGGAATTATTCCAGCATGGTTCGTTAGATAAGGGACAATCCAGCTTGAAAGGATGAAAAGACGGTATGTTAGAGCTGTATGAACAGTATAAGGGTGTTCTGTTTCATCTGGCGTATCAAATGACCGGAACGGTTACGGATGCAGAGGATGCGGTACAGGATGTGTTCGTGAAGGTCCAAAGCCTTCCCATCAAACAAATACGGGAGCCCAAAGCCTATTTGTGCAAAATGGTGACGAATCGCTGTCTCGACGAGATCAAGTCAGCCAGAAATCGGAGAGAGCAGTATTTCGGTCCTTGGCTTCCCGAGCCGATTCCGGAATCCTACAGCGAGACCTATGAGACCATCGAGAACCAAGAGCTGCTCTCTTATGCCATGTTGGTTCTGCTCGAACGGCTGTCTCCTTCGGAGCGGGCCGTATTCGTCCTGCGGGAAGCGCTGGGATTCGATTACCCGGAAATCGCCGGGCTGATCGATAAAACCGAGGCCAACTGCCGCAAGCTTATGAGCAGGGCAAGAGGAAAAATGGGGATCACGGAGGAGGACCTGATTGGCGTAGGGTCCGTCGAGGAGGAATGGGTAAAGCGATTCTTCACGGCCCTGTCCGAGGGAAACGCCGAACATGTCCTGTCCCTGCTGGCGGACGATGCCGTCCTTCTGGCCGACGGCGGCGGTAAAGTGATCGCGGCGGCAAGGCCGGTCGAAACCCGGGAGCGGGTTGCCCGTTTTCTTAGCGGCATTCTGCGCCAAGCACTGCTGGAGGATGGTGTTGCGCCGGAGATCGAGGTCAGGGAATTGAACCATCAAACCGGGGTTGTTTTCCGGCAAGCCGGGAACGTAACGGGCGTCGTTTTCTTCAATATCCGGAATGGATTGCTGCAGGATATCTATATCGTGAGAAATCCGGATAAACTGACAGGGATTTAAGCCATTACAGTTTTACATTGCGGCCGACCTCTGAAGAGGGAGGCTGCTTTTTTTATTGACAAGGGAAAGACGTTGAATGTCCCGGCGCTAAGCCTGCAGCTCGATTGCATGAGCTTTTTATGAAGGTCGCATGAAACTGGATTCGTATTCCATATTGCAGGGTAATTAGATGACGGGTTCGCAAGCGGACCTGTTACCAAGGGAAACACTCGTCAGAGACACATCTACTACATACCAGGAGGTTCCGATCATGGACAATTCAAATTCCAATTCGAATGTCAACAACAGCAACAACAAGACGAGCAAGGACCAACAGCTGGAACAATTTACGGTAGACAATGACGGTAAGAGCTTGACCACGAACCAGGGGCTTACGGTCTCTGAGGACGAGCATTCGCTTAAGGCTGGCGAACGCGGTCCGACGTTAATGGAGGACTTCCATTTCAGAGAGAAAATGACGCATTTCGACCATGAGCGAATTCCTGAGCGCATTGTGCATGCCCGCGGTTTTGGAGCCCATGGTTATTTTCAGTTATATGAATCGATGAAAGATTATACCAAAGCCAAATTCCTGCAGGATCCTTCCGTCGTGACGCCCGTATTTGTCCGGTTCTCGACGGTGGCGGGCTCCAGGGGCTCAGCCGACACCGTGCGGGACGTGCGCGGTTTCGCAACTAAATTTTATACGGAAGAGGGCAACTATGATCTGGTTGGCAACAACATGCCTGTATTCTTCGTACAGGATGCGATGAAGTTTCCCGATTTCGTTCACGCGGTAAAGCCCGAGCCCCATAACGAGATTCCGCAGGCGCAGTCCGCTCACGATACGTTCTGGGATTTTGTAGCTAACAACACGGAAAGCGCGCACATGGTGATGTGGGCGATGTCGGACCGTTCGCTTCCGCGAAGCTTCCGAATGATGGAGGGCTTTGGCGTGCATACCTTCCGTTTCGTGAACGAGGAAGGAAAGGCGCATTTTGTGAAATTCCACTGGAAGCCCGTGCTGGGCACTCATTCTCTCGTGTGGGACGAAACGCAGAAGCTGGCAGGAAAGGATCCCGACTTTAACCGCCGCGACCTATGGGATGCCATCGACACGGGGAACTATCCGGAATTCGAATTTGGCGTTCAAATGATCGGGGAGGACGAGGAATTCAATTTTGATTTTGATATCCTCGATCCGACGAAGATATGGCCGGAAGAGATCATTCCGGTCAGAATCATAGGAAGAATGACGCTTAATCGCAATACGGATAATTTCTTTGCGGAGACGGAACAGATTGCATTCCATCCAGGTCATGTCGTGCCCGGCATCGATTTTACCAATGATCCGCTGCTGCAGGGACGTCTGTTCTCCTATACCGATACGCAGCTGTCCCGTCTGGGCGGGCCGAATTTCCATGAAATTCCGATTAATCGTCCGATTGCACCGGTTCATAACAACCAACGGGACGGGATGCACCGCATGACCATCAATAAGGGGCCGGTCAGCTATCATAAGAACGGCATTGCGGGCAACACGCCGAAGCCCGTTCCAGCCGAACGAGGCGGCTACGAGCATTATACCGAGAAGGTGGAGGGTCGCAAGGTGCAAGCCCGAAGCGACAGCTTCAAGGATCACTTCAGCCAGGCGGCTTTGTTCTGGAACAGCATGTCCGAGGTGGAGAAGCAGCATATCGTATCCGCATTCCAGTTCGAGCTTGGCAAAGTGCAGCGGAAGGAGATCCGCCAGCAGATCGTCGACCTGTTTGCGAATGTGGACAGCGAACTCGCGACAAGAATTTCGGAAGGGTTAGGAACCATTCCTCCCCAAACCAGGGGCTCCGCTTCCAAAGACTCCTCTCCGGCTCTCAGCATGATGAACACCGCGAAGCTCCCGTTAACGCGCAAGGTGGCTGTGCTTGCAGGCAATGGATTTACGGACGAGCTTCCGTTCGTGCTTGCGCAGCTTCAGCAAGCCGGCATCATCACCGAAGTGGTTAGCCCGAAGCTTGGCGTCATTGCAGGCAAATCCGGCGGAGAACTGGAAGTGAAACATTCGCTCCTGGGGGCGGATTCCGTGTTATTCGACGCGGTGCTTGTCGCGGGCGGGGCGCTAAGCGTGTCAGAGCTCCTGACGGAGCAGAAGGTGCTGGACTTCATCAAGGAAGCTTATCAGCATTTCAAACCGATCGCGGCCATCGCCGAAGGAATGAATCTGCTTCCGGCGGCGAGCGGTGAAGGGATCGTGGTCGCTCAAGAGAATGAGGATTCGAAGCTGTTCGGCCAAGCCTTCATTGATGCGATTGCGGCCCATCGCCATTGGTCCCGAACCATCTAAGAGGAATTGCCCTTGAATATATAGATCAGCTGCGCTATAATTCCCCTTAATCAATGGCTTAAAGTGAAGGGGATTATGACATGAACAGCATCAAATCGAATCAACTTCATCATCACAAGCAGCGTTAGCACGCCTGTAAATCTACAGGGCGGGCTAACGCTGTTCGCGTTGGCCTCCCTGCCGCATACCAAGCGCGCGGGACCATGAGGTCCGGCGCGTTTTTTATTTTCTCGGGACGAAAGGATGAGCAGCGATGCAGAACGTAAAAGGGACATATGATTATTTTGGACAGGAACAGGCTGTAAGGAGAAAGGTGCTATCGACGCTTCGCGAAGTGTTTGAATGTTACGATTACGCGGAGATGGAGTCAACCATCCTGAATGAATTGGAACTGCTGTCTTCCAAGTACGCTGGAGGAGAAGAAATACTTAAGGAGATGTATCAGCTGACGGATCAGGGAGCGCGACAGCTGGGGCTGCGCTACGACCTGACGATACCGTTCGCCAAGGTGATCGCGCTGAACCCAGGCATCAGCCAGCCATTCAAGCGATATGAGATGGGGAAGGTATTTCGGGACGGCCCTGTCAAAAGGGGCAGATTGCGGGAGTTTCTGCAGTGCGACGTCGATGTGGTGGGGGTTGCGGGTCCGGAAGCGGAAGCGGAGCTGATGCAGCTCGCAGTCGAGGTGTTCCGAAGACTTGAAATTCCGATCGTCCTCAGGTGGAACAATCGTGGCTTTCTGGGTGAACTCCTGGGAGGTATGGGCGTACCGGCCGACCTAAGTTCATCCGTCATGTTGACACTGGATAAGCTGGACAAGATCGGGAGGGAAGGGGTTCGGAAAGAGCTCGCGGATAAGGTGATTGATCCGGAAATTTGCCGCCGCGTCCTGAGCTTCGTAGATCTCAAGGAACCGACGTTTGAGCAGATTACCAGAACATACAACCTGGAGCCGGGGCGGGGCGCGCGCGAAGTTCAAATCCTGCAAAGCCTGCTGCAGCGTGTCGGTTTGCAGGACATCTGCGTATTTGATCCGTTTCTTTCCCGGGGTTTGTCGTTTTACACGGGAACCGTTTACGAAATTTACGACGCGTCCCATGCTTTTCGTTCAAGTCTGGGCGGCGGCGGCAGATATGACGCGATCATCGGGCAGCTTGTTGGACGGGAAGATATGGCATATCCGACGGTAGGGCTTTCGTTCGGCATGGAATCCATCATGGAGATGCTTCGGGACCGGGTGGTTGAAACGAACAGGCCACACGTTGTGGTTATCCCGATAGGAGATGCTGTCCCGGAAGGATTGATGGCTGCTGCGGCACTTCGGAATCGCGGGATTCGTACCCGATTGGCTACCCTGCGGCGCAAATTGAAAAAGACCTTAGCCTCCGTTTCGGCCGAAGGCATCCCTTATGCCATTCTGATCGGCGAAGATGAAGCGGCGGCTGGCGTGCTTCGATTGAAGAACATGTCCGACGGCATCGAGCTTACATTAAAATTGAACGAAGCGGAGGAGTTCATAAGCCGGAACTTGATGGCTTGATATGAAACGAAGGGCTTCTGTTATGTAATAAGGATGTGCGGTTTAAGGCTAACGGTTTAGGGCGAATAGAGCCGTTCTTTTTTGAATATAATGGATTTCTACCGAAAAGGTACTCGCGCTCGAAACGATCTCCAAGTAGAATAAACGTATTGGATTTTACCAAGGGGGGAGCGGATCGCAATGCTGTACGAACAATTTTTCATGCTGCATCGGAAGCTTGCTGTTAACGCTCCAGTCCATACCGCAACGGAAGTGACGCTTGAGCAGATTGCCGACACGCTTTATTGCACGACGCGCAACGCGAAGCTCGTTTTGCGCAAGCTCGAAGAGAAGGGCTGGATTCTATGGAAAGCCGGACGCGGGCGAGGAAACCGGTCCAAGCTGACCTTTCAAGCGGATCAAGCAGAACTGCTTCAGGAAGCGGCACAACAGCTCGCGGAAAAAGGGGAATACAAGCAAGCCTTTGAGCTGCTTCGTACCTACGGACAAGGCATTCGGACCAACGACTCCTACGTGGAGTGGATGAATGGGCATTTTGGCTTTTGCAAGGAGATGAAGGAAGGGGAGGAAGAAGCCAGGGATTCGCTGCGGCTGCCGGTTTATCGGCTGATCGAAACCTTGGACCCCGCCGAGTGCTATTACAGTTTTCAAGCTCATATGATCCAGCAAATATTCGATCGATTGGTGGTATACGATAAAGCAAAGGATCAATACATGCCTGTGATTGCGCATCATTGGGAGAGCAGCGAGGATGGAACGAGCTGGACGTTTCATCTTCGTAAAGGGATTCTGTTCCATGACGGCAAGGAATTAACGGCCGAGGACGTAAAATTCACGGTGGAGCGCTTGGGTCAGGATCGACGGAATGCTTGGATCGTGCGTGAACTGCACAGCGTAGAGGCGGTGTCGCCCCGCGAGGTCCGTTTTATCCTGAATAAGCCGAATCGGATTTTCATCCGGTTTCTCAGTTCCATATGCATGTCCATCGTGCCTAAACATCTGCTGATTCACGATGAAGAACAGTTCTGGAGGCTTCCTGTCGGAACGGGGCCCTTTCAGGTGGTTGAATGGGCCGAGGAAAGGCTGACCATTCACGCGAATGCCCACTATTATCAAGGGCGGCCGCATTTGGACAGCATCCAAATCATTATGATGCCGGAAGATGCCGAGCATTGCAACGTCAGTTGGGAGCGGCTGCTGCAGGATTCGGAGCAATTCGGTCATGGCGGCGACCATCATGCTGTGGATATCATAGAATCCTCCGAAGGCTGCACGACTTTGATTACATGGAATATGAAAAAAGAGGGGCCGTTTCAATCCGTCGAATTTCGCCGCGCATTCAATCTGATCCTGAACCGTTCGGAGATGATCCGGGAGCTGGGCGACAATCGTCTTTATCCGGCCAGAGGGTTCATTATGGATGAACAAGCGCCTTACCGCAAAGACCGTTATGATCCCGAGTTCGCCAAGTCGCTGCTGAGACAGTCGGGTTACGACGGTTCCCCCGTCATCATGGCAACGCTGGCCAATCATATCAAGGATGCCGAATGGATCCAGAATCAGTGTGCTTCCGTTGGGATTTCATTGATGATCCGGGAGATACGTATGGATACCATGCTGCATCCCGACGTGGTGAATAGTATGGACTGCATATTGCACGGCCTAGTTCTTCCGGGCGAAGAAGTATGCATCATCGAGAATTACGAGCAGGAGGGCAGCATTGTCAAAGAGTTCATGGATCCGTCCCTGCAGGATTGGGTAAAAGAATGCATCGATGACGCGCTTGCCAGCGAACAGTGCGAGGAGCGGTTGAGCATTTTATCGAACATCGAGGAGAGGCTGCGGGAGGAAGCGCATGTATCATTCCTGATTCATACAAGATTCTTCGCAAGTTTGCATCCTTCTTACAAGGGAGTTGTCATTAATAATCTGGGATGGCTGGATTTTAAGCAGATCTGGCGGGCGTGATTCCCGTAAAAAAGAGCAAGCGCGTACAACCGCGCTTGCTCTTTTGGCTTATAAGGATTTTGAATGGGTTTATCGTGATCTCCGCTTTCGAAAGAACCCGTAAAGCTTATCGATAAGTCGACGATTCCTCGCATTTAACTCCGATTCACCAACGCCGATCTCATCATGAATAATGAATCTTCCTTGACGATCCAGTTCGTCCCAATGTGCTTGCCGATATTCATTTAGCTTCTCCAGCGTATATATATCGTTATTCATGGCAACCTCCCTATCAGACATTCAGGATTTCGTGGTAACTTACGTAGAATGTCTTGATAGTCTCATTATGGAGGTCAACCGAGCTTGTAAAAAGTGTAAACCTCGGCAGCCGAATTTCCCCTTTTCATGAACGGAAAGACTGCCGCAGGAACCAGATCACACTTTATTTTCTTTATGAGCGATGGCGCTGTTCTCAATCTGGATGGTTGAATGCTCGATGTGGAATCGACTATCCAGAAGATCAATCGCTTGTTGAAGGATCTCATAACCAGTCACGTCATCCTTTA
Source organism: Paenibacillus sp. Y412MC10 (assembly GCF_000024685.1). Taxonomy (NCBI): domain Bacteria; kingdom Bacillati; phylum Bacillota; class Bacilli; order Caryophanales; family Paenibacillaceae; genus Paenibacillus; species Paenibacillus sp. Y412MC10. The sequence continues at coordinate 4,186,188 of NC_013406.1, read as the reverse complement.
CGACAAGATGGCAGCTCAAGGAGTCGAAATTGGACGTAATCGTCCAAATATGGAGATCATGGATGCCCGTGACTCCCGGAATGGACAGCAGGGATTTCGTTACTTCATCAGGGTTAATCGCTGCAGGTGCACCCTCCATGAGGATATGAACGGTATTCTGTATAATTCTCCAGGCGCTTTTCAGGATCAAGATCGAAACCAGAATGGAAATCATAGGATCTGCAATATACCATCCAAATGCAATCATGAGAATCCCGGCGACAATAGCACCTACGGAGCCAAGCGCATCGCCGATGACATGAAGGTAGGCGCTTCGCAGGTTCACATTGTTCTTCACATCGCCCATCCGCATCAAGAACCAGGCACTCAGAAGATTAGCCAACAAGCCGATGGATGCAATGAGCATCATGCTGCCGCTGGCAACGGCCGGCGGGTCATCAAAGCGTTGAATCGCCTCCCAGACGATAAAGCCGGCGATTACAAACAGGGCGACGCCATTTAATAGTGCTGCCAGTATTTCGAAACGGTAAAAGCCGTAGGTCTTGTTCGGCGATGAGGGCCTTGCTGCAAACCATAAAGCGACCAGACTGAGCAGCAAAGCGCTGGCATCGCTTAGCATATGGCCGGAATCGGATAACAGGGCCAGACTGTTGGTAAGCAAACCTCCCACAAATTCTAGAATCATAATGCCGAGCGTGATGATCAGGGCGATGGCAAGACCTTTCTTATTCCCTGAGCGGGCGTGATCATGGTGACTGTGGTCATGACCGTGCTGGTGGTTGTGATGATGCATAATCGAAAACTCCCTTCAGATAAACCCTAAGAATGTTGAACGAATGATTCAAAAAGCTGAATAAATTTTAATATGAACATATGCTCATATACAATGTTATTTCAGACCTCCCCTATTGTCAAGTTTTTCCGAAAAGTTAGGTCATCAAAATTATTTTTCACTTGCTCATTTATCTAGTATGCTAAAAGGGTGGTTCATTCAATGTAAAGAGATTAGGCTTAAAATCAATGAAACAAGGGGAGTTATTGCGACATGGGAGAACAACGAAAATCGCTTGGCGAGTCTTACGGCGAAACAGCATACCCATTGATTGGCCATAGCCGCAGGAATGTTGAAGTGCTGCTCGAGGCATTTCGCAGCGCGGATGGGTCGCAGATGGGGGATACATACGGAAAGGGCGCCATCATCGAAGAGTTTCAGACGCGAATGGCAGAGGTTCTGGGGAAGGAATCGGCGGTATTCTTTCCCAGCGGAACGATGGCGCAGCAGATTGCTTTGCGGATCTGGTGCGATGATGCGGATCTGAAGCGAGTGGCGTATCACCCGCTTTGCCATTTGGAGATTCATGAGGAGGACGGGCTTAAAGAGCTGCATCATATCGAACCGATTCTGCTTGGCGATCAGGAGCGTTTGATTACGCTTGAGGACGTGCAGCGTTTGGATCGTGACATTGCATGTCTGCTTCTGGAATTGCCGCAGCGTGAAATCGGAGGGCAGCTGCCTGATTACGCGGAGTTGGAGGCCATTTCGGCCTATTGCCGTACTCAAGGCATCAAGCTGCATCTGGACGGGGCAAGATTGTTCGAGATTACACCGTATTATCAGAAAACGGCTGCAGAAATCTGTGCTCTATTTGACAGCGTGTATGTATCTTTCTATAAAGGCATCGGCGGGATTGCCGGCGCCGTTCTGGCCGGCGGGACCGATTTCACGGCAAAGTCCAAAGTGTGGAAGAGAAGGCATGGCGGCGATCTGGTCAGTCTTTACCCGTATATTATCAGCTCGGATTATTATTATGCGGAAAGAATAGGCAGCATGGGCCGGTATTACGAAGAAGCCAAAGAGCTCGCAGCGATGTTCGGCCAGTGCCGAGGCGTGAAGACGAAGCCTGCCGTGCCCGTATCGAATATGTTCCATGTGTACTTTGAAATGGATAAGGAACAGCTGGAACCGATCCTGATTGATGTGTACCGTGCGACGGGCGTCGGATTGGTCGCTTATCTGAACGAGGCAGGGGAAGATCAGTGTTATTCGGAGGTCAACATCGGGGAACGGTACGGCAAGACGCCAAAAGAGAGCATTCACGAAGCCTTCCGAATGTTGAACGAAAAATTGCAGGAAGCTGCAGGCATATAACAACAAAAAGGACCTGATTCAGGTCCTTTCTACGTGTCGCATTCAGCTTATCAGCCCCATATAGACCAGTTCCGATGGATTGGCCGGATGCTGAGCGAGGCCGATGGTATCACCGGCTCTCGGAATTTGCAGTTTCGATACGAGCGTTTCCAGCGTTTTGGTATATTGCTTTCCTCCGTTCTCTGTGACATCCAGTTCAAGGATGACGACCGGATCAAAATTGATCAGCTTTCCGGTATCCCGTACGGATCGTACGTGGGCGGTCGCCGTTAACGAAAGGGCGCCGGTCGCTGCCATCTGTGCCTGTTTCGCTTGCTCCAGACTTTGATTGATGGCGTGTCGATGTTCTTTCGGCACTAAGCCCTTCATCATCATACCCGTCAAACCTTTGTTCATCATTTGATCTGCTTTCTCCAGCGCATCCTGCGGACTTTTCTTTTTGCTAAACCATCCCATAATCGAGCACCTCGCTTAGAAGAATTATTTATAATTCAATGTTAGCCTCGGGGAGCTGTGGCGACAATGGTTTGGCAAGGAAACAAAACTTCGGGCAATATGATGGAATGAACTTGATCGTTTCGGAGAAACTTTTGCGGTATTCATAGGGTTCAATCAGGTTGATTCGGTTGCAAAGCAAATGAACGGTAAGTCATGACGAAAGTTTTGCGAATGAAGGTGGTCGTTTCGACCTTCTAACGCATGAATTATTTGTTTCGAAGCAGGTAGACCAGCTTTTTATAATAAACGGTGGACTCCTTGTATTTCCTTGATTCCTCCGATACGGCCGCCAATGCTTCATATAAAGATTCTAGTCGCATGGTGAGCTGAGCGGATTCGTAATACGGCAGGCATTTCAGGGCATACTCCATAAATTCTTCATGGTGTCCATGAGCCAAAGCGAGCTGGCATTGATAAAAAAATGCGGACATCTCTTGATCCGTTGTCAGCTCTAACGATTTGAGCTCTTGTATGTACTGGGTTAATAGCCCCCATTGTTTTTGAGCCGCAGCCGACTCGCAGCGGTAAATCAATAGGATCGGACGGAATTGCTCCCGTACCTCCGCCGATTCCCGTTCGAGAAGTTCCGCAAAACGCCGGATTTCTTCCTCCGCTTTTTCATGCTCTCCCTGCATCGTCAGCATGATGATCCGGTTGTTCATGATGGTGGATAACATATTCCCCTGGTTTACCGCATACACCAGATTGGCTTCCGCCATCGAGAGGGTGACCAGCGCTTCCTGATACAATCCCATCGAGTAACAATAACCGCTGTAAGCGATGTACAGATCGGTCAAGCGGTGAAATAGCCGTTCTTCATAAACGCGTCGCATCGTTCCATCAAACACCTGCTTGGCCTGGTCGTATAACTTCAAAAAAATGCTGGCCTCCATCTTGAAGTTTTGCGTAGTCAGCCATAAATCGGTCCCTTCCTGCACATATTCGCTTAACCGGTTCGCGTGGCTTAAAGCCTCATGATAACGGTTTTTGGACCGGTAGAATTGGATTTTGTAGAAAAGCATCGCTTTCTTCGCAGGCAGCGGGAGCTCGGCATCATCGGGGCGCCCATACTTCTCGAGGTAAAAATTCAGGTAGTTCTGGTGCAGGTAATCATGGGATACCGCATCATTCACTTGTTGGTAATAGATGGCTTTCATCAAAGCTACGGTGAGCTCCACCGTTAAACAGTCATGGCGATCCGGTAGATCGTGGATACGCTCTTCTGATAGAAGCGAAGCCGTTTGGGAAAGCTCTTCAAAAATGCGATTTGCGGTCTCCAGCGTATCCTGATCGGTGTTTCCTGCCTCCACCAAGTAGGAAGGAGACACTTGAAGGCGCTGAGCCAGATGCCCGGCAAGATCTTCGGGCAATGGATATCGTTCGGCAAGGATGTTCGCAAAGTGGGCGGTCGTCACGAATCCTTCAACCAGCTCTTTGCGGGATATTCCTTTCTTCTTGCACAAGTAATCAATGCGTTCTTTTAACACGGTACAGGCTCCTTAATCACGGAATTGTTGGGAAGAGTATACCATGCTCGGCGTCCGCCGGCCGGAATGAACGTTTAAAAGAGGAGAAAGGTCCTAGTATTATGATTCTGAAATAAAACGTGCTTTGGCCCTAGCCTGGGGATTAACAGAATTTATGGCCTGTAACGATCAATCGGTGCTTGACCGGAAGAGTGTATGCGAGTGCGTAAAAGCGGGTTAAAGTCGAATGGTTGTAAGTGACACTAGTGAGTATTAGTGCTGATTAAGCGCCATAGAACCGATAGCGCAGCAATGTTCCAAACAGGTCGCCCGTTTAAGGCTAACCCGTGATCAAGCACCGACGGCTAGGCTGAGGCGCAAATCCTCCAGCTAAACCCTTGTTATTCGCAAGCCGATGTTTTATATTGACATAAGAGTAGGTCAAAAATAAAAGAGGTGAACGGACGAGATGACTCCACGCACGAAGGAACAAAACGAAGAAATCCGGCTGCGGCGTCTGGCGCAAATCCGTAAAGCCGCTGCCGATGTGTTTTTGAATAAAGGGCCTTTACTGGAAATCCGCGATGTGGCTGCGCAGGCGGAACTCGGCTATGGAACGGTATACCATTATTACAGCAATAAGGGCGATTTGCTCCACGATCTCCTGTGGGACGCATTGGAGCGGACCGGGGAATGGCTGGAGGTCCCGCTGAACGCCCCTCCGAAGGTCTTGTGCGCATCGGCTTCGGGAGAGGCGCCTGCGGGCTGGCCTTTGGCTACGGCGGCTGACATCGGTAACTCGGCTGCCGCGGATTCCCGCAGCACAAGCCTCGAAACGGCCGCTGGCGCAGAGCTAAGCCCCGTCGCCGCCGCCGGCGTCCGGCTGCTGCAGCTTTGGGCGGAGGATCACGCCCTATTCCTGCTGCATAAGCTGGCCGGTGAGGGCTTTGCCGCGCTGCCTGAAGCGCGCTCGGCCCCGCTCACGGCCGCCTTTCGCCGGGAGGTGCTCGCGCCGATTGCCGCGCTGCTGGAAAGCGAGCGTGCGGCGAACGAGGCAGCCGCTGCCGTAGCAAACGCGGCGGAGCCGCCGTATCGGCTGCAGCGCGCGGAAATGCTGCTGGCCGCCTTGGTCGGCTGCGCCTCGCTCTCGCTTCGACGAGGAATGCTGCACGAGGAGGCCAGGGATATCGTGCGGTTTTTAAAACTATAGAGCTGATAAGGAGCGAATAAACATAGATGATTATTTTAAAATCACCTAGGGAAATCGAAGAGATGAAGCCGGCGAGCCAAATCGTTGCGGACTGCTACCGCGAGGTGGCCAAACTGATCGAGCCCGGGATCACCACCCGGGAGATCAATGACTTTGTTGCCAGACACATCACCAAGCTGGGCGGCAAGCAGTTTACGAAAGGGTATAACGGTTTCCCCGCCGAAACCTGCACATCGGTCAACGATGTGGTAGCCCACGGCATTCCTTCGAACCGGGCGCTGATGGATGGCGACCTGCTGAAGCTTGACATCGTCGTGGAATACGGCGGATGGTTCGGCGATTCGTGCTGGTGCTATCCGGTGGGCAATATCCGGCCGGAGGCGCAAAACATAATGAAGGTGGCAAAGGAATGCCTGGATCTGGGGATCGCCCGGGCACTCCCCGGGGGCCGGCTTGGCGATATAACGTCGGCGATTCAACAACATGCGGAAGCGAACGGGTTCTCGGTCGTACGCGATCTGCTGGCGCACGGGATCGGACGGAGTCTGCACGAGGAGCCGAACTTCGAGCATGTCGGCGTAGCCGGCAAAGGCATTCGGTTAAAGGAAGGCATGGTGTTTACGATTGAACCGATGATCAACGAAGGTACGTTCCGTATCACGATCGACGACGATCAGTGGACGGCGAGAACGGCCGACGGCAAGCTGTCGGCGCAATATGAGCATACGATCGCTATCACGAAGGATGGACCGCTGATTTTAACGGCCCAGTAAGCTTTTTTTACATTCGTTTGTCTACTAGGTTGCTGGGTAGGTGTGGGATCGGGAGAACTCGTCATATCGTTATTTGAACCTGACACAAGGGAAATCGAATTTGTTACAATAGAGGGAAGCGAATGAACTTTGTATCATCCAATCGGGCGAGGTGAAAATGATGATGGCTCACGTTAGGAGCACGACCGTTCACGTGGTTAAATCAGGCTCCGGGCAAAGCTGCACGGAAATAACGGGCAGAGAAATTGTTCGGAGCCTACTTCCAACATGAATTAGCCGCTGTTATATTTGTGCAGGCTTTGCTCACTATTTACACGATTCCATGTAGATAGGGGCAAGGAGTATGAAATACGAAAAAGCACAACATATTTTGCCGGAACACGTAATCAAAACCATTCAGCAGTATATTGATGGAAGTTATATTTATATTCCCAGAAAGTCGGAGAACCGCAAGGGCTGGGGAGAACAAACCGGAGCCAAGCGAGATCTGGACGAGCGGAATCGGAACATTTTCAAGTGTCATATGAAGGGTGATTCCATTCGTACCTTGTCTGAACGTTATTATTTAACGGAGCAATCGATACGAAGAATTATTCGGGCCGAACGAAGGAAAAGTTAGAATGCAGCGATATTTGAAGGATCGGTGGCGATCTTCAGATATCGCTTTTTTATGGGTGTTTGATCCTGTTTAAGGCAGAAACAAACATAAACTTGAGAACCACGCATGAAGAAAGTAAGTTTAGAAGAGATATTCTAGGCGAAGGAAGTGCTATAACGGTGATGACGCAAAACATTTATGATGATGAAGGATTCTTTCAGGGTTACAGCCAATTAAGTCGTTCCGTTCATGGCTTGGACGGCGCTCCCGAGTGGGAAACGCTGCGATCGATGCTGCCGGATCTGAGCGGTGCCAGCGTTCTTGATTTAGGCTGCGGGTTCGGCTGGTTCAGCCGATGGGCGAGGGAGCATGGCGGCGCCGAAAAAGTGATTGGGGTTGACGTGTCCGAGAATATGCTGGCACGGGGGAAGGCCGAAACGCAGGACTCCAACATTAGCTATATCAAAGCGGATCTGGAGACTTTGGAGCTGGATTCTGAAACGTATGATCTGGTGTATTGCTCGCTCGCTTTTCATTATATTGAAAACTTGCAGGGCCTCTTAAAGGAAGTGCACCGTTCACTTAAGCCCGGGGGAAGCCTGGTATGCTCCGTCGAGCATCCGATATACACGGCTTCAAGCCGTCCCGAATGGATTCAGCATCCTAGCGGGCATCAAACTTGGCCGGTTGATCATTACCAGCAAGAAGGACCGCGTACAACGAATTGGCTTGCAGAAGGCGTAATTAAGCAGCACCGGACGATGGGCACCTATCTCAATATGTTGATCGGGCTTGGCTTTACCATAACTCATGTTGAGGACTGGGGTCCTTCTGAGGCACAATTGGCGGCACATCCCGAATGGGAGGAAGAAGGTCACCGTCCGATGTTTATGCTGATGTCGGCCAGAAAGTAGCAGAGACCGAGTTTTTTGCTTATCAACAGGTTATTTGTGGTAAAAATCGGGCAGCGGCCGGGACATTCGTCTTGGCCGTTTTGATTTCATGCATCAATTGCTGCGGAATGATTTACCAAGTTAAGGAAAAGCATTAAAATAGAGGTTGACGGTACTCACCATACCAATACATAACAGCGAGGTAACCCTATGGACATTACATTGAAAGTTTTGGATAACGCAGACCTTAAACGTATTTGGAAAGAAACATTTGAACAGCAAAAGATACAAAGATCGGATGAGTATTATGATCGTTGTGAATTTGAAAACCAAATCGGCATACGCATCACGTTGTTGGCTTTTGTACAGGGTGAGCTGGCCGGCGTATCGCATTTGAAATATGAGTCGGCTTATCCGTATTTTCGGGATCAGAACATTCCGGAAATCAATGATCTGAACGTGTTTCCCGAGTATCGGAGAAACGGGATCGCCAATCGGATCATAGAAGAATTCGAGATCATCGTGAGCAAGAAACTGCCGCGTATCGGCATCGGGGTGGGATTATACAGAGACTATGGAGCGGCTCAAAGAATATATGTACGGCGCGGTTATATTCCGGACGGCAACGGGATCATGTACAACAACGAACCTGTGGTGCCGGGCGACATTGTATGCGCGGATGATGATCTGAACTTGTATTTGATTAAAGAGCTGATTTCATAAAGCGGCCTGCCGCATATCGGTTACAGTTGAATGCGTGCAAGGAGAGTGGATATGAACTTCATCATTCGATTAAATATGGCGGCTGCTTTGTATGCGCTGTTCCCTTTTGCCGGGATTGAACTGATGGTCAACGTGTACCGGATTGGCAGATTGACAGGGTGGGACCTGGATCACGTGAATGCGCTGACCTTAGTCTATTGCGTTGCTGGATTCATTCTGTCGGGTTGGGGGGTTCCGAAGCTGGTCCGATATTGGTTAAACGGTCGCAAAGCAAGTTTTTTTGCTCTAATTTTATGGATTCCCTATTTCATGATGCTGGTATACATTACGGCTGCATGGTTCCCGATCACGAATCCGGCCGACAAACCCACCCCTGTAACAGGACTCATTGCCATAGCGGGATTGGCGCTTTACCCATTCTACTTAGCGGTTCTTCATCTGTTTGGCATTGCGTCAATTTCTGGGGATCCGGGAGAAGATCCGATCACATGAGCGATCCGGGATATACGGGAAATGAAGGATTAGCAGTAGAGTCGTCATGAAGAGGGCTAGAACAGGAGATAAGGAGACAGAACCATGAGTACAGGGTTTTCCCATTGCTTGCAAATCTTTCCGACATCTGATATCAAGAGGACAAGTCAGTTTTATGAGGAAATCGGGTTCCGTGCCGTGAACTATCTTGATGCAGACGAACCGCATGTGTGCCTATACAGGGACTCCATTGAAATCGTATTAACGATGACAGACGTGGAGGTCGTGCCGAATCGAATCCGTTACGGTTACGGGTACGATGCCTATTTTGTTGCGGATGGACAACAAGAGATCGAGCAGGAGCTCATGGAATTGAACGTGAAGATTGTCAGACCGTTAACCATAACGGATTATAACAATCATGAGCTTGTGTTTGAGGATGTGGACGGGCGCTGGATCGCCGTTGGCAACAAACAATAAACGCTGAAGGATGTAAGTGAGGGACTGCATATGGTTGAAATTCTAGTCGTCAGACATGGACAGTCGGAAGCGGATATTCTAAATCGATGTGAAGGATGGGCAGATTATGCTTTAACAGACCTCGGTCAACAGCAAGCACGGCTGCTGGCGGATTGGATTCATCGTGTTTATGCGTTGGATGCGATTTTTTCCAGCACGCTTCAGCGGGCCAAGCAGACCGCTATCATGATCGCCGAAACGACAAAAGTTCCCGTCACCTATGATCCTGATTTGATGGAGCAAAATAATGGGGTTATCGCGGGGATGCTGAGAGAAGAGGCTTTGATAAAGTACCCTCTGCCCCTGGGCGGAAGGAAACGGCATGATGCTATTGATGGTGGGGAATCTGAAGTACAGCTCAGAGCAAGGGCCGAGCAATTCATGTCCAAGCTGTTTACTACCTTCGATAACGAACGTGAGTTGAAAAGCGTCTGCATTGTTTCTCACGGCGGGATGATCTCGATGTTATTTCGGAGCTTCTTGAATCTTCCTTATCATACCGACATTCATATTCCGACAGGTGATACGGGTCTTCATCTGTGGAAATATGACCCGGCAAGCGGGAGAAAGGTTATTGCGGTTACGAATTTGCAGGAGCATCTGAACGTCGAACAATGAGCTCGGTGATTACAATGTCTATATTGTATATTCCAAAATGGTGATGAATCGGAACCTGAGGAAGGTTAGTGGATTGATGATATCTAGGAGCATCTATATGAATTCTGTCGTGTGACCTATTAGTCCCGTTACAGCTTTGATGCTGTTTCGGGATTTTTTATAGGTTTTTAACAAAGTTCTACATCATCTTAAATATTATTCGCAGTTCAGAGAAACTTTTTTACCAAAATTTACGTCTAATAGTATGACCTCATTAAAATATCAAAAAGGATTAGAAGGAGTTATGTAATGAAACTGAAGAAACGATCATTGCTAACCGTATTGGCTGTTGCCCAACTGGCCGCAGCTTATCCGGCGAGCGCGGATGCCAATGCCGCAGACCCAACGCAACCGTCAGTCACCCAAGAAGTGTATGAGCAAAATTCAGCGGCAACGAAATCACTGAAATCCGGGGGTACAGACGCTACAGGCGCTGTTCAAGAGACATCCGATACGACAGAGACAGAAGGAACTCAAGCGCCGGATGAAGCAGGAACCAACGAAACAGGTACAACCGAAACAGGAACGACCGAAGTGCCGGGGACGGAAACCGGTGAAGTGCAAGAACCGGGAACGACTACGGAAGGGCAGAACAACCAGAATAACACGCCATCCGTGACGGGCAAGGAACTTATTCTTTATTTTAATAGCACGAAGATGGTCCAAGACGGCGTTACCTACAATGCACCGCAGCCGATGCAAGTCAAGAAGGGAGTATCCTATGTTCCCATTCGTGCCCTTGTGGATCGTGTAGGCTTCAAGGTCACTTACGATAAGAAGACCAAAGAAACGATTATTACCAAAGGAAGCAATGAGCTCCGCTTCAAAACGGACAGCAGCAAGTATACCGTCAACGGCGTGACCAAAACGATGAAAGGCACCTCTTACCAAACCAAGAGCACCTTTATGGTTCCGCTGACAGCCATCACGCAAGCGCTGGACATTCAATATAAAGTGGACAATGTTGGCAAGCGTGTTATCATGAGTCTGGAAAGCAAGCCGGTTGCGAAGTTTACGGTAGGCCCTAAAGAGATCTTTGCAGGGAAGACTACAGTTACCTATACACCTCAGGTTGAGAATGTGCAAGGTGAAATCATCGACGAACGTTGGGAAGGCAAGCAAGATATATTTGATGCGCCAGGTCAATACATAGTCACTTACTCGGTTCAAGATTCGACGGGAGCTTGGAGTGAACCATACAGCCAAACGATTACGGTCGTTCAGCCGAACCTTCCGCCTGTAGCCATGTTCGAAACCGATAAGATGGAGTATAAAATGGGTGAGCTGATCACCTATACGGATCAAAGCTACGACGACCAGGACAAGAACGAGGACCTGACGTACAAGTGGGAGAACAAAGAGTATGCCTTCTTCTCGCCTGGCGTGTACACCATCAAGTTGACCGTCACCGATAAGAAGGGACTTAGCTCCTCTTACGAGACGACTATCAACGTAACGAACGAGACGTTGTATGAGCAAGACGATTTCAATATGCTCTTCATTCCGGAAGGAGAGAAATTCTCGTTCCTCGGCAACGTCACTTCGCGTCCGAAAATCAATTATGATTTTTACGACGAGCCGAGCACGCTGATCCGCAGCAACAGCCCTGAAACCGTAAACAGCGAGGGCATCGTGTATCAAGAGACAGCGGTAGGCGACATGCGCTTCATGATTCACCACGTGAACAATCTGAACAAAAATGTGAAGATGTACGTGATTGCAACTAACAAGAACACTACCCCGGTAACGCTCAGACAAGATTACCTGGGATTTGCAGGTCCATCGCCGATTGCGACGGCAGCTGGCAAAAAGTCCGTGCTGAACTATTTCCAATCCATGCAAGACGGTTCGAAGCGAACTTCCGTAACGCTTGCACCTGGCGAACAGAAGCTGGTCATGACGGAGCTGAGCGAGATACGAATGAAGCAGGGGCATGTCATTTCCCTGTACTCGGATATGTATAGCGACCTTCCGATCCAGTTTGACGTCGTGATGATTGACGAAAAATCCGATCCATTAAAGGTGCTGAGCACGCTGCCGATCCTGGATCGCGATGGCGTTCATAACCGTGGAACCTATCCGGATTCGACGCGGATCATTCGTTATTCCGAGCTGGTGGGGGCAGAATCCCAGCGTCTCGTTCTTGGAGACAACCAGGATGACCCTAACCTGCAAGGCATGGATCCTATGGTCGGAGATATTACGCACAATACCGGCAACTTCGGCGTCCTGTATAAAATCACGCTGGATCGCGTAGCACCGAATACTCTGATCTCGTTTAACCCGCGGGGCGGCAAGTACTCGGGTTATGCCATGATGAATGGAACGATCGTACCGATTTATTCCTTGGGCCAGGTATCCCCAGGAGAGCAAGCGGTTCTCTACCGTACGGGCGATTACGAGCAAAAGGTTGAAATCATGCTGACGGCTGCGCCGGGAAGCAATTTGCCGGTAAACCTGCTGTTTACCCAATTGCCGGAAGTGATTCATTAAGATTGGAAGGATAAAGGCTTTGCTGCTTGAGCATCTGCTTGAGGAGTGAAGCCTTTTCTTTTGATCGTATCCCGTCGACGAGACGCGCTGAGTTGAGTTCAAAGGTACATAAGCAGGCGGGAGCATGGATTGTCATTCTCTATTTTTTAAGAGCGTGATGATTTATAATAGGGACACAACGCAATATGAGCGTTCAACACGGCCTTTTTCTCTGATGCGTGAAAGTCGTACGGGATTTTAAATGTAATCGTTGAGCTTGCTGACTGATATATAAAACTTTGGAGTGATGGCTTGTGGTTAAAGCGGTGGATGTACCCTCCTGAAATAGAACGATTTTATTTTAGGAGGGCAAAAAAATGAATTTCCATACCATTGATATTGAGCGGTGGAACAGACTGCCGTATTTCGAGCATTACACAAACGTAAATCAATGCACCTACAGCATGACTCTAGACACGGATATCACGCTGTTGCTTCAAGCGCTTAAGATTCGGGGGTATAAGCTTTACCCGGCTTTTATTTACATGGTGACCCGGGTTGTCAATGAACGCGCAGAATTCAAAACCTCGTATAGCCCAGAGGGGCAGCTGGGGTACTGGGATTCCATGACGCCAAGTTATACTTTTTTTCACAAGGATGATCATACCTTCTCCTGTTTATGGACTGAATTTGTGAACGATTTTGATCGATTCCATGATCTATATGAGCAGGACATGGAACGTTATCGGGATGTCAAAGGGATCTTCGTTAAGGAGAATCCACCACCCAATACGTTTCCCATATCCATGATTCCCTGGGCAAGATTTAGCGGGTTCAATCTGAATATTGCCAATGATAAAGAATATTTGCTGCCGATCATCACGGGCGGCAAATACGCCGAGCAGGGAGGGCGTATGCTGCTGCCGGTTTCAATGCAGGTGCACCATGCGGTGTGTGATGGTTACCATGCCAGCATGTTCTTTCAAGCTTTGCAAAAAATGGCGGATTCCTGTGAGGACTGGCTAAAATAATGGGATGTTCGATGAATGCTCAACTCGAAGTATATTAACGGGAAATGGTGCATTCATGGCATCATGAAAAAGGAGAGACGGCTGCTGCGCAGTCGTCTTTTTTTATCTAATTTAATCACACCTTTAAGCTCGACAACTCGATGCTCCAAAAAATCCTCATTGAATCTTCACAAGTTTTGGTTAATGACATACAACCTTGGTACAAGGTAATCCTATAATCGCTAACACCGAAAGGAGAATGTTGTATGTCACACGAATCATTTCAAAAATGCATCGAGGAATGCTTGCGCTGTATGGTGGCTTGTAACCATTGTTACACCGCATGTTTGGAGGAGCAGGATGTTGCGATGATGAAGGAATGCATACGATTGGATCGACAGTGCGCGGATATTTGTAATTTTGCGGCTCAGGCCATGTCCACGAACAGCATGTATGCCAGAGAAATATGCAGGATCTGTGCCGATGTTTGTGAAGCTTGCGGAAACGAGTGCAAGAAGCATGATGCTAAGCACTGTCAGGAATGTGCGGAAGCCTGCTTCAGATGTGCGAAGGCATGCCGGGAGATGGCGGCTTAAGCAGGGGATCGAACGAGCAGATGGACGATTCGGAGGCTCGCTATATGCTGGAATGGTCCTGAAATTGGATACATGTAGACTAAGTGGGCAGATGTAGAATGAGGGGGCACCGCTGCCTGCTGGAGTGAGACTGTTATGGTGATTGTGAGGACAGCTAATGGGGAGTTGGTAATACGACGCAACCCTATATTGGTGAAATCAGCCGAATAGGGAGATTGTGTGGACAGAGGATCCGCTATTTGCTGGTATCGGTACGATATTGGACACATGCTTATAGAAGAGGCTCAGCTACTTGCTGGAAATTGCCCCAAATGGAGTCGATGAGGACAGAGGATCCGTTATTACGCCGAAATGGAGTCCATCAGGGCAGAGGATACGCTATTTCGCCGAAATGGGCCTATTATGGTGATCAAGCGGACACAGGATCTGTTATTGAACCATAATCACGGACGAATCCACGCTAAATCCGACAATAGCGGATCTCTTGTCCGCATAATGCCATGAAATAGGTAAAAGCAAAGGAATAGCGGAACCAGTGTCCTCTAATATCACAAATCCAAGGAGTTAACAATGCTGGATCTATGGTGTTGGTATCCTAATGGATGAGTCGGTAATACGTCGCTGAAATCAGCCGAATAGGGAGACGATGAGGACAGAGGATCCGCTATTTCGCCGAAATGGGCCTAATATGGTGATCAAGCGGACACAAGATCCGTTATTGCACCATAATCACGGACGAATCCACGCTAAATCCGACAATAGCGGATCTCAAGTCCGCATAATGCCATGAAATAGGTAAAAACAAAGGAATAGCGGAACCAGTGTCCGTTAACCTCACATATCGAAGTAGAGGAATCTCTATCTGCTAGAATGGGCCTGTAATTGGACACATGTACACAAAAGAAGGCTCTGCTACATGCTGGAAAATGCCCCAAATGGAGCTCATGAGGACAGAGGATCCGTTATTACGCCGAAATGGAAGCCGAATAAGGAGATTGTGAGGACAGCGGATTCGCTATTAGCAGGAATCGGCATGATATTGGACTCATGCCGATTCCTGCTGAACTGAATAACAGCATAACAAAAAGCTTACGCCGTTACATAACGGGTAAGCTTTTTGAATTCCAAATAGGCTTTGGATTTGGTTGACCATCGAATGAATACGAGTTTACTGTGCCGCTTTAGTGATAAGGTATCTGTTATAGCGAGAATGACCGATTTCCGCCGTACAAAAAAATCCCTCTCATCTGATCATGAGAAGGATTAAAATAGTTCTATGAAGCTTTAACCGATGTCAGGAGCGTTAACTCCGATTGCTCTTGGTCGAGCTGATGGCAGCGGGAAGTTATGGCAAAAGCTCCGATAGCGAATGCAACTGCGGCCCACGGCAGGTAGGCCAGGCCAATGCTGTCCACGACCAGGCTGCCCAGAAGGGAGCCGAGCGCAATTCCCATGTTGGATGCAACCGGCATGAGCGTGGAAGCGAAGTCCTTGGAGCCGGGCGAAGATTCATCTGCCAAGTCAATCAGGTATAACTGAACGGCGGTACTGAGCGCAAAGGAGAAGCAGGCGACCAGCATCAAGGATGCCAATGCCATCCACGGGAGCGATAGGGTTAGAGCCAAAGCCGTCATAATCATCGCCTGGATGGTGAAAATCACTTTCAATTTTACCCGGGAATTGCCTTGCGCTACCTTGGCGCCAAGCCAGTTGCTTAAAATCGTGAAAGCGCCGTAAGCTAGCAGGACGGTGCTGATCCATTGCTGCGGTATCCCCAGCACGTTCTCTAACAGCGGCGTGATGTACGTGTATACAATAAATACGGAGCCTACGCCGAAAACCGGAATGAAGAATGCAAGACGAATCCGTTGATTTGTGAACAAGGCAAATTGCTGCTTCATGGAGCTTACGCTAATCGTATTGCTCTTGGGCATAACGGCCAACATGAACGCAAGCGGGATGATCCCCACAAGTGAAGTAACGATAAAAGCGGTTTGCCATCCAGCCATTTGGCCGATCTGCGTCCCGACGGGAACGCCCAGGACATTCGCTATGGAAAAACCTCCAATGATCCAGGCAACCGCGCCAGCCCTGCGGGAAGCGCTCATATGCTCGCTGGTTGCGGCAATGGCCAGCGACAAGGTCAATCCGCACAGAATGGCGGTGATGATGCGAATGAACAGCATGACAGGATACGTGGTGGCGAAGATGGTCAAGTAATTAAACACCAACACCGCAATGTACGCTGACAGGATGGTAACATGCCGTGGAATGCGTCCGAGCAGCGTCACTGCAAAAGGCGTTCCGAGCGCATAAGCGATAGCAAAGCAGGATACGAGGACACCTGCAGCCGCAAGCGAAATGCTGAGAGTTGCGCTAATGTCCTTCAATAATCCAACAATGACATATTCGGTGGTACCCAGCACAAAGGCTGCAAACGTAAACGCGATAATAAAAATGGTTTCTCTCAATCTGGTCATGGTTGTCTCTTCTCCTGGTTTCTCTTTTTGTATGGTTCGATCTTACGTTATGAAAGGCTTTTCAAGTCAAGCCCCAGATCTTAATTCCAAGAGAAGCTCAGCCGGCATCATGCTATAATATAGGAAAAAAAAGTGGAGTGGGTGAATACCATGCCGAATCAAACTTCAAAGCGATCATGGCGTGCAGACAAATTATCACAGATCGGTTCTTCGATATTTGCCGAGGTCAGCGAATGGAAACAAGAAGCTGCCCAGGCGGGAAGACATATCATCGATTTGAGTATCGGCAGTCCTGACCGTGGTCCTTCTGAGGATATACGCGAGATCCTGAGCCAAGAAGCGCTAAAAGAAGATAACTATACATATCCGGGCACCAGAGGAACCATGGAATTCCGAGAGCAGTCGGCAGCATGGATGAAGCACCGCTTCGGCGTGAACGTCGATCCCGATACGGAAATACTGGCCTTAATGGGCTCTCAGGACGGATTATCGCATCTGGCTCAAGCCATATGCAATCCGGGGGATATGGCTATTGTGCCGAATCCGGGATATCCGATTTATGCCGGAGCCCTTGCGATCGCAGGGGTAACGCCTTGGTATTTGCCACTGAAAGAAGAGCGGCGGTTCGTGCCCGATCTGGACAGCATACCGGAGGAGATTTGGGCGAAAGCGACCTTCATCCTGCTGAATTTTCCGGGGAATCCGATTGCGGTTCAGGCCGATCTTGCTTTTTTTGAAAAGTTGGTCGGTTTGGCGAAAAAATGGGACGTGCTCATCGTCCATGACCTGGCCTATTCCGAAATGGGCTTTGACGGTTATCGTCCGATAAGCGTACTGCAGGCTCCAGGCGCCATCGACATCGCGGTGGAGTTTCATTCCTTCTCCAAAAGCTTTAATATGGCAGGCTGTCGCATCGGTTTTCTTGCCGGTCATGTGGAAGCTGTCGGCGCGCTGCGGGAATACAAAAGCAACATCGATTTCGGCGTGTTCAAGCCGGTTCAGACAGCGGCGGTCCATGCATTGCGTCAAGCCATGGCTGCTTCCAACGAGGAACGAGGTGTTGCTTCGCTGTATGAACAGCGCCGTGATGTCCTCGCAGCTTCCTTGGCCGAAGCGGGGTGGGACGTCCCTAAACCGCAGGCCACGATGTTTCTATGGGCGCGGCTGCCTGTAGCTTTTCGCGAGGAAGCATGGAGTTCGCGGCGGTTCGCCCGCGAATTGCTGTTGAATACAGGCGTGGCGGTTATACCAGGAGATGCTTTTGGCTCTGAAGGTGAAGGCTACTTGCGAATCGCGCTGGTCCAGGAAGAGGAAGCGCTGCGCGAGGCGGCGGTGCGCATAGGGAAATATATTGGAGGTGTTTCGCCGTAAATGAAATGGCTTGGAGTCGGCTTCGCCATGTTTCTGACGCTGGCGCTGTTCCCTCAGAGTGCGGGCGAACTCGTTCATCACCAGGCATCGTACATAGAGGAAGTTGAGGGTGCTGACAGCAACACGCCTTTTACGGTGCAATATATAAATTTGGATAAGTACCAAAGCGTCAATGCGTACGAAAACACGTTTACCACCATGCCGGAGCAGGGCAGCAAATTAACCGTTAAGGTTCATAACAAGAACAGCACGGGCCACGTGATGCTGAAGGTCTACCGGGGAACGGAGGAATTCGGATACGCGGATGTCAAAGCCGGCACGGAGGGAACCCGGACATTCGCCATGCATGACGGGCGTGGAGTAACGGGGGATTGGAAGGTTTATATTACGTCGCGAAACGGTCAAATTATGAACCTGCAGATTCAAGCAGGACAGCATGATTGATAGACGCTAAGACTACATTTTTCCATTCAAGTTGTTTGCTAATTCAAGCATAATTAAGGGTGAGCACTTTGCGGAATTTTATGCCTGTACAAGCACCGGCCATAGAGATTCAATCTCCTGCTTCAGATTATGCCTATACGGAGTATAGGCCGTGCCAGCCATTGATGCCATATGTAGCCTGTTATTGGAGCTTGGAATACCGAGTCACGTCCATTCAAGCTCCGCTCCATCGCATCCTTCCCGACGGTTGCGTGGATATCATATTTAATATGAAGGCACGGACCGCCTCGGCCACCGGCTTCGTTACGGGTCTGATGTCCCGTTATGAAGCGGCGATACTCACGCAGGAGCAGTCTCTGTTCGGTATTCGCTTCTATGCGGAAACCGTTCGTCCGTTCATCCAATTTCCCGCTTCCGAATTTCGGGAGGGTCCCGTCCTCTTGGATGAAGCGTGGGGGGCAGAAGTGAATCACTTGAACGAAGAAATGGTGACAGCTCTTGATTCCGCCCGACGTATCGAGCTGATCGAGACGTTTTTATTCAACGCGTTAAGACGGAGTAACATACGTTCTGAGCCGCTGGTGGAGCAAGGCATGCAGCATTTATACGCCTCCAAGGGGAGAATAACGATTCATGCCCTGGCCGAAAAAATGAATTACAGCGAGAGAAACATAAGAAGAACGTTTCAGAAGGAATTGGGCATGAAGCCGAAGGAAATGACGGACATCATACGATTCCAGAATTTGCTGCAGGAGATGCGCCGTTCCAAGCCTAATCGGTTTCCTGATATCGCTGCCCAATACGGATATTATGATCAGCCTCATTTTATTAACACCTTCAAACGCTTATACGGCATGTCGCCGAAGCAGGCTTTTCAACCATAAATTTTGCATGCATGGCGGCGGCAAGGTTTGTCCGTTTTTTACAATCTTTCATTCGGGTGTTGAACGACAATGGGGTAGAAGTATCAATGATGATGTACAGGAGGTAACGTAAAATGAGAGCAAGCATATCCGTACTTACGATTGGCGTTGATGACCTGGAACGGTCCCTGAAGTTTTATCGTGACGGACTCGGGCTCCCGACCGAAGGAATCATTGGCACTGAATTTGAGCATGGGGCTGTAGCATTTTTTGACTTGCAAGCCGGTGTGAAGCTGGCGATATGGAATCGCAGGGATCTGTCGGTTGAAGCGAATGTTCCCTTATCGTCCCCAAGCTCTTCGGAATTCACGATCGGCCACAACGTCGGCAGCAAGGAAGAAGTGGATGAGGTGATGGAGCAAGCCAGTAGAGCGGGAGCGACCGTAACCGTGCCGGCACAAGACACCTTCTGGGGAGGCTATTCCGGTCATTTTCTCGATCCGGACGGGCATTTGTGGGAGATTTGCTGGAATCCTGCATGGGAGGTTGATCTTTCGTAACGGATGTGATAAATTAATCAACGATTGTTGTGCAACTGAATATTTTATTTGAATGTATAACCTCATTAATATGGTCTGAGGGTCTCTACCAGGAACCGGAAAATCCTGACTACAGAAAATGTTTACTCATTTTTTGTAATCAGGATTTTTTTGTTGATTATAAACATGACATCGAAGAAAGGGGATTTCATTCCAGATGAATCTGAAAGTATTAATCCTAGCGATATCGACGATATCCGTCGGGCTGGTTGAACTTATTGTTGGCGGGATACTGCCGCTCATTGCGGACGACTTGCATATTTCGCTCGGTACGGCGGGTCAGCTGATTACCGTGTTCGCCCTGGTCTATGCGATAGCGGGACCGGTGCTTCTTGCGCTGACGGCAAGAGTGGAGCGCAAACGGCTTTATCTGATTTCCTTGTTTATTTTCTTTATTGGTAACTTGCTGGCTTATGTAAGCCCGAACTTTACGCTGCTCATGGCAGCCAGAATCTTAACCGCGATGAGTACGGCGTTGATTATCGTGTTATCTTTGACGATTACCGCCAAGGTGGTTGAGCCTGCACATCGCGCTAAAGCCTTGGGCGTTATCTATATGGGGATTAGTTCGTCATTGGTACTAGGCGTGCCGCTCGGCATCCTGATCAGCGAGGCTTTCGGATGGCGGGTGTTGTTCCTGGGTATCGGCTTCCTGTCGATCGGTTCCATGATTTTGATCTATATGTTCCTGGACCGGATCAAGCCTGAAAATGTTACGCCGTTATCCGTTCAGATCAAGGCGCTGGGCAAGATGAAAATCGCCGGTGCGCATCTGGCCACCTTGTTCATGCTTGCAGGGCATTACACCATATATGCGTACTTCACGCCGTTTCTTGAATCGGAGCTTGGTCTGAGCCCTTATTGGATCAGCATCTGTTACTTCCTGTTCGGACTATCCGCCGTCGGCGGCGGGGCGTTCGGCGGCGCGCTTGCGGATCGGATCGGATCGCATAAGAGCATCGTGATCATCATTACGTCATTCATGCTGGTATTGTTCGTGCTTCCATTATCCACATTTTCGATTGGCGTGTTTTTAATCGTGATGATGATATGGGGGGCATTGAGCTGGAGCCTGGCTCCTCCTCTGCAGAATTATCTGATTCAAGTGGATCCGGGTTCGTCCGATATCCAGCAAAGTTTTAACAATTCCGCGCTGCAAATCGGTATCGCATTGGGCTCTGCCATTGGGGGGCTCGTGTTAGAGCAGGGAGGCACCGTAGCCAGCACGGCCTGGGTCGGCGGGGGGATCGTCATCGTGTCCCTGGTTTGTGCCGTTTATTCTTTGACGAGACCTGCGCTAACGTGGAAGACAAGCAAATAAATAGCCGAAAATTTTTCGCGAATTTAAAAGACAGCCGCATCCATGCAGCTGTCTTTTCTTTTGCAATCGTTTTGTACATCGTGCGCACTGCTCCCTGTGCGCACGATGCGTGGTTCGGGGCATGTTTGATGGTGGGAGGGGTTTACATCTTGGCGACGGAGGAACGATAGATGATCTTGCCCTTCACCACAATTCTGCCGAATATGGTATCAGGGGTGCTGATTTTGCTTAAGATGGACTGGATCGACGTTTGAGCCAGCTGCTTCATATTGACTTCAACCGTCGTCAGGTGCGGCACGGTCAGCGTGGCGTAGATATCGTTGTCAAAACCAACGACGGAGCAGTCATCGGGAATGCGGTAACCCATGCCTTGCAATTTCTGCACAACCAAATAGGCGACCTGATCGCAATTACATACGAAAGCTGTTGGCAATTCATCCGGAATCTCGATGTCGAGATAATTGCCGTACTCATTCCGATCGTTGATTACCCAGTCCTGCCGAAGAGCGATATGATGCTCCAGCAGCGATTTATAGTAACCCAGGAACCGATCCTGAATGCTGCTTGTGGCATGCAAACTGCCCACATAGGCAATGTTGCGATGTCCTTGCCGGATCAGGTAATTGGTAAGTTCATAGGCACCGTAAAAATTATCCGAAACCACCGCGTCAATATCCGAATGGTCATCGTAGAAGTCCAGAAACAGAATCGGCGGTTCGATGGCGTGCATGATCTCGATGTAAGGCTTACTGATCTGTCCCAGCAGAATGAATCCGTCCACTTTGCGATCATAATAGATGCGCGGCAGCTGCAAGGTCTGTTCATCCGAGCTGCTTAAAATATGAAGTATGCCGTAATACCCGTAGTCTTCCAATCCCTTGGAGATTTCTTGATAGACGCGCAGATAGAACGATTGGTCGGGTCCGGTAAAACGTTCGGGAATGATAACGCCGATGTTGTAAGTCAGCCCTTCGCGCATGGACCTGGCAACGGTGTTCACCCGATAGCCCATTTCGCTGGCGATGGCTTTGATTCTTGCCTTTAACTCGTCGCTTACGCCTTCCTTGTCGTTCAGGGCTTTCGAGACGGTCACCGTGCTGACGCCAACTTGCTCCGCGATGTCCTTCATCGTTATGTTTTTGTTCATCGCGTTTGTCTCCTTTTATCTACAGTCGAAGTAGACCATCTGTCCGAGTATGTATGCAATCATTCCATGATCCAAGTACAGTATACCTGCTCGTCTGAGACAAATAAAGGCGAAGGCGCATTTCTGATTGTTATTCTGTTAGAGCTTGCTGCTTACATGTTCGATTCGATTTAAGATTTCCAAGCAAAATCGACTGTTATGATACGGACATTTCCATGGTCCGGCCATCTCGTGCTGATCCGGCCGTCCGTTCTCATTGACGGACCAAAACCATTCGCTGCCCGGGCGGGAATCGATAATATTTTTTTTCGTATAATTCCACATTCTGAAGACTTGTTCAAGAAGTTGAATATCTCCCGTACGCTGATAGGCATTGAAAAAACCGACCATAGCCTCAGCCTGGACCCACCAGATTCTGGAGGTATCCAGATGTGAGCCTTCTTGCTCATTCATGAGCGAACCATCCTGCTGCACGGCCCGTTCAGATACGGCATTCGCCAAGTCCAGAACCATGCGCTTATAATCCGGATTCGTGCTTCCGATGACATCAAGCGCCTCATCCATCAACCAGCTGGCCTCGATATCATGGCCAAATGAAGTGACATCCACGAGCGGGTTCCAATCCTTGTCAAAAAACACCCCTAAACGTCTCCGATCAGCATCGAAAATGTGATGGTACAGAATGGACAGCAGGTTATGAAGCGATTCTCGGACCACCGCCTCGGGCCAAGCCCGATAAAGCGTGGAGTAAGCTTCCAGGACGTGAATATGCGTATTCATCGTGATATGCGCGACCACGCCGTTGCCGCTAAGCATTTCGTTGGGCTGCTCGTTCCACTCCCGGTCGAACTCTTCCTTGTAGGCCTGCCGTTTCGCATCATACCCCTTACTCTCGATCAGACGGTACAGCTCTTTGGCCAGATCCAATGCCTCTTGGTTCCCGGAAGCGCGGTGGTATTCGCTTAATGCATATACGCCGAACGCTTGATTGTAGATATGTTTCCTCGTATCTGTCGGGACTCCCTTGTAATCTACCATCCAATACAGTCCGCCATATTGGCGATCAATGAGGTGGCGCGCGAGAAATTGAAAGGCATGCCTGGCATACTTTGCGTAGATTTCGTGCCCCGTCGTCCGATAGGCTGCGCTAAAGCTCCATAAAATTCTTGAACAGGCAATCCCGCCTTTGGCTGCTTGTTCATCGATCTTTAAATCGGCGTTCACTTGGCCGTAAAACCCGCCGTTGGTTTCGTCCTTCAATCCTCCCCAAAAAGGCAGGATATGCTCCAGCCATTCTTTTCGGATTTCAGAACCCAGGGTATGTAAAGTCATTGTCATATAAAGCCTCCGTTATTAAGTTATCGTTAACCTTAGAAAATATTTTAAGAAAGAGCATCGTTCGATGTCAACGAAATCTTTTGCACGCAACATTATTATAAACATGCATACACCATTGACAGGTGAAGGCTAGGCATATAAAATTCGAATTATTACTTAAACGATTACCTAAATATTATCGGCCTTTAAGAACACTCTAAACACTTCGGTTTTGATTCATCATCTAGTGTCGAGGCTAGAAATCAAATGATATGAATCCAGAAGGAGGAAGATGATGTTGATATGGATGCAGGGATGGAAGTCTATTCTAGTCGCGATCTTGGCGTTTGTGTCAGTAGGCGGTGGACTTCCCAGACCAGAAGCAGCCCCAGGATTTTATGTAAACGGTACCAAGTTGTATGATTCAACGGGCAAAGCCTTTGTGATGAGGGGTGTAAATCATCCCCACACCTGGTACAAGAATGATCTGAACGCGGCTGTTCCGGCTATCGCGCAAACGGGAGCCAATACCGTACGAGTCGTCTTGTCGAACGGGTCGCAATGGATCAAGGATGACCTGAACGCCGTCAACAGTATCATCTCGCTGGTGTCGCAGCATCAAATGATAGCCGTTCTGGAGGTGCATGATGCGACAGGCAAAGATGAGTATGCTTCCCTTGAACGGCCGTCGACTATTGGATCAGCATCAAAGGGGCATTGATCGGAAAAGAAGACCGCGTCATCGTCAATATTGCCAATGAATGGTATGGAAATTGGAACAGCAGCGGATGGGCCGATGGTTATAAGCAGGCCATTCCCAAATTAAGAAACGCGGGCATTAAGAATACGTTGATCGTTGATGCAGCCGGATGGGGGCAATACCCGCAATCCATCGTGGATGAGGGAGCCGCGGTATTTGCTTCCGATCAACTGAAGAATACGGTATTCTCCATCCATATGTATGAGTATGCCGGTAAGGATGCCGCTACGGTGAAAACGAATATGGACGATGTTTTAAACAAAGGATTGCCTTTAATCATTGGGGAGTTCGGCGGCTATCATCAAGGCGCAGATGTCGATGAGATTGCTATTATGAAGTACGGACAGCAGAAGGAAGTGGGCTGGCTGGCTTGGTCCTGGTACGGAAACAGCCCGGAGCTGAACGATCTGGATCTGGCTGCAGGGCCAAGCGGAAACCTGACCGGCTGGGGAAACACGGTGGTTCATGGAACTGACGGGATTCAGCAAACCTCCAAGAAAGCGAGCATTTATTAAAATCGGGTTAAGGTAGATGAGATTGCATGTTAACAGCAAGCTCAAACATATGGATGCATGCAGGCTGTCGAGGAACCGTCTCGACGGCTTTTTTCTATAGGATTTTCTGAATCGACATGCAGCCTATTCTTGCATCCTCTTCGAGACCTATCGACAAAGAAGAGGAACAACCTTTATGCAATATCAATATGCTTGGCTTTGGAGAAACCTGCATCTAGTGCGGGGTTTTGTTTTGATGGTTTAAATATATATTTAATTCCTACTTGACAGGTGGTATTAATTGGTTTAATCTAGCCACAAGCAAATTCATTCAGTCCTCATTAAATGATCATTCATTATCTTAGTATTGAACGATATATCAGCCGATTGGTCTACCAAAGGCTCCTGTTTACTCGATTTCGTTATTTTAACGGAAGGGGAAATGGGAGCCTTTCTGTATTTTCCGGACATCGTTACGGATTATGGCTTGGAGTCTGAGGCTATCGTTCCACAGGAAGGAGCGGCATGGAAGAAGCGGATTGGGCATTAATGGAAGAGGCGGATTGGCATTTTCGCAAAATGGTGCGGAGATTTGTCAAGGAGCGTGACAAAATCTCGATAGAAGGCGTATCGCTGCCAGGTTTGTTGATCCTGAACACCATATTGCGGGATGGGGAGCAGAAGCTTGGGGAGCTTGCGGAACAGCTCGATTTTACGTCCGGAGCGGTAACGGCCTTGTGCGATAAACTTGAGGCTTGCGGGTTCGCGGTGAGAAGACGGAGCGAGAGCGATCGGAGATCGATTGTGCTGGACATCACGGATGCTGGAAGAGAAATGGTGAAGCGTAACGAATACATAGGCGGGCGTTCGATCGAACGAATATTCGGAATATTCTCGCATGAGGAGCTGCGGGATCTGATCCATTATTTTGAACGGTTGAACGATCATCTGGAGGGCTTCTCGGATTTCGTGCTTCGGCCGCCCCGCCCATCTTTCGATACGCCGGCAGCAATTGATCAAAGCAATCCAGGCTCACTGAAACGCTCGAACAAATTCATTTCTTACTAAAATTCATATCAGAAAGGAAGTTGAACGATGGGACATCCAACGATTTATCCAACGGGTACAACCGTATTTCAGCCGGGGAAGGCGTGGAGCGGCTACACGATTTATCAAGCCGCGGATACCGGCGCCCTCCTGATTGACATGAACGGCAGGGAGGTTCACTTATGGAAAGGGCTTCGGGGATTTCCGAACAAGCTCTTTCCCGGAGGTTATGTGCTTGGGAGCACCTCAGAGCGCGATCCGAAATACGGGTTTCAGGATGAAACCAATCTGGTACAGGTCGACTGGGAAGGCAATATCGTCTGGAAATTCGATCGTTATGAATACATAGAGGATCCGGGTCATCCGGCACAATGGATGGCTCGCCAGCATCATGATTACCAGCGTGAGGGCAATCCCGTCGGTTATTATATACCCGGGCAGGATCCGAAGGTAGATTCCGGCAATACGCTTATTCTTGCTCACAAAAATGTGAAGCGTCCCGAAATTTCCGACATCGAACTGTTGGACGATACGATCATCGAAGTGGATTGGGAAGGCAATGTCATTTGGGAATGGGCGGTTAGCGATCACTTTGATGAACTCGGTTTTGATGAGGACGCGAAGCTAGCGTTATCCCGTGATCCGAATACCCGCGGCTTCGGAGCCCATGCCGGCGATTGGATGCATATTAACTCGGTATCTGTGCTTGGTCCTAACCGGTTTTATGATGCGGGGGACGAACGCTTCCATCCCGATAATATCATCTGGGATGCACGGGAAACGAACATTATTGCCATCATCGATAAAAAAACCGGGAACATTGTCTGGAAGCTTGGCCCCGACTATTCCACGGAGGAAACGAAGCATATTGGCTGGATTATCGGCCAGCATCATGCTCACCTCATACCGAAGGGACTACCGGGCGAAGGCAATATTCTGATCTTCGACAACGGCGGCTGGGGCGGATACGGAAAGCCGAATCCGGAAGCGGCAGATGGCTTGAAAATAGCGCGGCGCGACCATTCGCGAATTCTGGAAATCAATCCCGTAACCTTAGAGATTGAATGGCAGTATACGCCCACGGAGGCCGGCTTTCAGGCTCCGCTGGACTCTTACCGCTTCTACAGTCCGTATATCAGCTCAGCACAGCGTCTGCCCAACGGCAACACCTTGATTACCGAAGGAGCCGACGGCCGAATATTCGAGGTGACAAGAGAATTTGAACTGGTATGGGAATATATATCGCCTTATAAAAATATCCGCAACTCCAATATGGTCTACCGCGCATACCGGGTTCCTTATGAATGGGTGCCACAGCTTGAATTGCCCATAGAGACCGAGATTGCTCCGCTTGATGTGGCAGATTACCGCCTGCCAGGTGCCGCACCGAGAGGTGCCGTTACGACCGTGGAAGTAGAAGGCACGATCTCCTATGGGGAGGGGGCGTTATGCGTGGCCAGGACCGATGAAATAACGCAGAAAGAAAGGGATCGCGATGCGTAGACCTTATTTGAAACGATGGCATGCTTGGTTTCTGATATCGACGCTGGCAATGAGTTTGCTTAGCGGATGCGGTAAGGCCAGCGGTGACAGTCAAGAGAGTAAATTTCAATTGAAAATCGCCGATATTTCCACGAATGCGGTGTTTCGTATAGCTAAGAGCAAGGGGATCTTCGACAAACACGGGATTGATGCCGAGCTGGTGAACTTCGCAACGCCGGCCGAAGGCGTGAACTCCTTGTTTATTAAGCAGGTGGATGTTGCATTTGGTGCAGACTTCCCACTCCTGAATGCTGTTAGCAAAGGCGATTACTCTATATTCGCCTCAACCGGAACAGCCACGGATTTGAGCGCAAGCGAATGGAAACTGTTCGTCCGTAAAGAGATCGCCAGCGCTGCCGATCTCAAGGGCAAGAAATTGAGTTTCTCCAGAGGCACATTCATTCCCTATCTGTGGGATGTTTATCTCGCCGATAACGGGGTTGCATTGTCGGATGTGGAGCTGATCGGGCAAGGAGGCTTCGACGAGGCCTACGTGGCGCTGAAAAAAGGCGAAATTGACGCCGCATGGGTATATGGAGCAGTGCTGAACGAAAAGTTCGGTGCCCTTGCCGAAGCCAGAGAGCTATCGGATATGTCGAAGACGCCGGTAAGGCTTGGCACCGGTTTGATCGCTTCAAATGAATTAATCAACAGCAACAAGGAAGGATTCGTAGCGTTTCTGAAAGCGCTGGATGAAGCGTCGGCTTATGCCCAAGCCCATCCGGAGGAAACAGCGGATATGATGTACGAAGAAGTCAAGCAGCCGAAGGAAGCGACCTTAAAGGATCTGCCGAAGAATCCATGGAGCATTGGATTTACGGACAAAGCCTATGCGGGATTGCGGGGACAGAAGGAATACATGGTCGCTAACGGTATCATCGAGAAGGATTTCGAGCTGAATGATAAATTGAATCTGGATTTGGTAAGAACAGCCTTCCCGGATCGAGTCATTGATTTGAAGTAAGGAGATGATGAAAATGAGAGCAGCGTCAAGGCAGAATGAAATCCATATTGAGCAGCTGAATAAAAGTTACACGCAGGCATCAGCATCGGCAGGCGGTTTACATTATATTATCCAGGACGTCAACCTGGCGGTTAAAGGCGGGGAGTTCTTCGTCCTGCTGGGACCGAGCGGGTGCGGGAAGTCGACGCTGCTCAGTCTGATCGCCGGCTTCGTCTCCAAGACATCAGGTCAAGTAAGGGTAGGGGAAAAGGAAGTGGAGCGCCCCGGCCAGGATCGTGCCGTCGTATTTCAGCAAGCCGACTCATCCTTGTTTCCGTGGTTGACGGTTAGGGAGAATGTGGAGTTCGGCCTCCGCATGAAACGGATGCCAGCTGAGAAGAGAAGGGAGATATCCGGCGAATTTATTGAGCTTGTGGGCCTTGCGGGACATGAAAGCAAATATCCGCGCGAACTGTCTGGCGGCATGAAACAACGGGTACAACTGGCACGGGTGTTGTCCAATGATCCCTCGATCCTGCTCATGGATGAACCGTTCGGCGCATTGGACGCGATGACAAGACGCACGATGCAAAGGGAATTGGTCCGCATATGGCAGGATACGGACAAAACCGTCATCTTCGTGACGCACGATATTCAGGAGGCACTTCTGCTGGGAGGACGCATCGGCATTATGTCTGCAGGACCTTCCTCGAGAATAACGGATATCTATGAGGTGCCGCTTGCATACCCGAGAGATTTGTCAGACCCGGCCTTCCATGCCCTGCACAACCAAATCCAATCGCATTTTGACGAGTAGTGAGGAGGCGTTCCCGTGAGCAATCATCTTAAAAAATGGTCCCTGCATATCCTGTTATGGATGGTAGGACTTGGCGTCTGGCATCTGCTGTCCCTTGCGTATGGCCCGGAAATTCTGCCCGGTCCCGTCTATACGGCAAAGGGCGGATACGAATTGTTGACGGACGGCACCTTGATTCAATATATCGGAATCAGTTCGTACCGCGTGCTGCTTGGCTGGACGTTTGGCAGTCTGCTGGCGATCCCGGTCGGAATCATGATTGGGAAGGTCGGACCAATCCGTGTTTTCGCCGAGCCTTTCCTCAATTTCATTCGGTTCATTCCTCCGATTGCGTTCATAACCTTGTTTCTGGTCTGGTTCGGCATCGGGGAGACATCGAAGATCATGCTTATTCTGTATGCAACCTTCTTCATCGTGGTCTTGAATACGCTGACGGGCGTTCTATCCGTTGAGGAGGATAAGATCCGCTCCGCCCGCAGCATGGGGGCGTCCGAATGGCAGATTGTGCTGCATGTCGTCATTCCTGCAACCGTCCCTTTCATGTTCACCGGCATTCGGCTTGCCATGGGAACCTCGTTCATGGCGATTATCGGGGCCGAGATGATTGCATCCAATGAAGGCGTTGGTTATCTTATATGGAATTCACGATTGTTCTTCCGTACAGATTGGATATTTGTCGGCTTGATCTGCCTGGGGTTAATGGGGTTCCTGACAGACCGGGCCGTGGGGCTGCTCGGCCGCAAGCTGCTGTCCCGGTATGGGGTGGTCAGCGCAAATTCGCTGCGTCGGTAAAACGTTAATAATACAACAGTTTCAAAACAGCAACGGCACCCTTCATGAAAAGGGTGCCGTTGCTGCTTAGCATCGACATCATGATCCGGAATAATGGATCACCATGCTTAACCGGTTCAGGGAATTACCCGAATTGTGATAGACATGTGGTTTGTCTGCCTTGAAGCGGATGGATTCACCTTGCTTTACCGTATATTCCTCATGATCGACACGAATGGTGACCTCACCATCGAAAACGGTAATAAACTCTTCCGTACCCTCGATATGGGCCTCTGCACTTAAATAACCGCCATGTTCCATTTCTAATGAATACATCTCGAAGCGCCGCCCGTCTTCATACGGGAAATACGGATAAATGCGAATGCGGCCGTTATCCTCAACCAGTGCCTGCACCTCTTCCCGTGATACTACGACGGTACCGGAATGCGGCTCATTGATCAACGACGAAAAAGAAAGCTTTAATCCGTTGGCAATCTTCCAGACGGTGGTTATGGAGGGGCTCGATTCCCCGCGTTCAATCTGACCCAGCATCGTCTTGCTGATGCCGGTCATTTCCGCGACTTTATCCAAACTCAGCTTTCTCTGCTCCCTGAGTATCTTTAAATTGTTCGCCAATATCAAATTGATGGGCTTCAAATGTTGGTTCACCTCTATACTGTACATATTGTACGTTATAACATACATACTGTATAATGATAACGCACGGTCGCTATAACGACCGATTACAATCACTATAACATACAAACAAGAAAGGAGTTAAGAGCTTGTTTATCCTTCCGCTGTTGACCTATGCCATTGTAGCTTCATTTACGCCCGGTCCCAACAACATTATTTCGATGACCAACGCACGAAGTTACGGTTTTCGAGCAACGATGCGCTTTATCGGCGGGGTTGCAGCCGGGTGTTTGATCATTATGCTGCTGTCCAGCTACTTCAACTTGGCAATGTATCAATACATCCCGAAGATTCGATCGGTTATGAATATGATCGGTTTCCTGTATATGATTTATCTTGCCGTAAAAATCATGCGAAGCAGGCCGCAGGGGGATGCAGATGATAAGCCAGGCGGATTTAACAGCTTTACGTTCGGATTCATATTTCAATTCATGAATCCGAAGGTCATTTTATACGGGATTACGGCCGTATCGACCTTCGTGATGCCAATCGCAGCAACCCATGTGCAGCTGTTATTATTCTCGATACTGCTCACCATCGTTGGCATTTGCGCCAATATGACCTGGGCGCTATGCGGTTCGCTGTTCCAGAACCTGTTGTCCCGATATGAACGTACGTTCAATGTATTGATGGGACTGCTTCTGATATACAGCGCATTCTCAATTTATGCAGCGAATGGATAGCAAGCGGGCCTCGTCGTGCACGGATGCCATGCTAAATAAAACAAGGCTTTCCGGAACGTTCATCCGGAAAGCCTTGTTTGGGTTATTCGAAGATTTTGGAAATCTGTTCTTTCAGTTTGTTAGCGGAAGCATGGAATTGGGTCAATTCCTCGTCGTTAAACTCAAGGCTGAGAATTTCCCGCACGCCGGTGCGGTCAACCACGCAAGGCACCCCTAGATATACGTCGGACACGCCATGGTAGTCTGTAAGCAGCGTGGACACATTGAGAACGGAACCCTCGTTTTGCAAAATGGAGACGATGATCCGGTCAAGCGCCAATGCGATAGCATAGGAAGTGGAGCCTTTGGCGTTGATGATTTCATATGCGGCGTTCTTGGTACGATCAAAGATATCTTCTCTTTCATCGTCCGTCAGATCGATCCCGATACCGGCAATGTTGGCGATGCTCCAGAGCGGCAGCTCGGAATCGCCGTGTTCGCCGACGATATGGGCGTGAATGCTGCGCGGATTGATGCCTTTGTTTTGCCCGATCAAATAACGGAAGCGGGCGCTGTCGAGCAGGGTACCGGAACCGATTACCCGATTAACCGGGAAGCCGCTCTTTTTCAATGTGACGTAAGACAGAATATCAACCGGATTCGTAGCCACGAGAATGATGCCGTGATCGTTGTATTTCACGATATTTTGAATAATATCGTCAAATATGGCCGTATTCCGCTTCAATAAATCAATTCGCGTCTCGCCCGGTCTTTGGTTGGAGCCTGCGGCAATGACAATGATGTCTGCATCCTTGCAATCGCTGTAATCTCCAGCCCAAAGTTTCACCCCGCCGGCAAAAGGGAGGCCGTGGTTCATATCCAAGGCTTCGCCAAGAGCCTTGTCATGGTTGGCATCGATCAATACCAGTTCAGATACTCTTTCCCGCAAGAATAAGGTGTACGCAGTCGTTGCTCCTACAGCGCCTGTACCGATGATCACGACGCGGGACGGGCGCTGAGCTTCATTTTTTGTCATCCATGTTTCTCTCCCTTGCACTCAGTTAATGAAGTCCTATACATGGAAAGCTTCTAATTACTTACCCTAATAAGCCGTTGTATACACAACAACTCCATTAGGCGCTTTCGATAGTAATGATAACATATTCAGGAAGATTTAAGCAGTGGAAGTGTGAGTTAAGTTACGTTCATGCTCACTTTAGAAGGTTTTGATCGCACGTTACCTTGTATATGTCCTAGATGTCGAAGTCGAACCGCAGTCAGTGCGATTCCATTTCATGCGAATGAAGTAAACCGCTCCTTTAGCTCCTGAAGCATGACCTTCCGGTAATCGTTCCCGTCATGGTAGAGTTCACCGATCCTTGTGTAGACCTGATCCAATTGTTCCTGATATGAATCGGCTTGTTTATCAGCGTGTTTTCTTTTGAACTCGTCCATGACGTTTTGGATGTATGCCGGTCGTGCGCCCCATTGTCCAAGAACCGCGCCGGTTGCCGCATTAAGGAAGAGAGCGATCGGTTGAGCGCGGCCACCGCCCGTAAGAAAGAGATCCATCGTTTCCAGATGCTCTTCCATGATGAGCACTTCGGTCGGTATGCGGCTGTATTCCATTACCCGGAACAAGACGGGAACATTCCAGATCACATCCGGACACCAATCCGTACAGAGGATAAGGCAGTGCAGTTGGCCACGCTCGTTACGTTCAGCGAAGAACCGTTGAATTTCTGGGTCGTCCCATTGAAAGCGGTCATAGACTTGCCTAAACTGTTCCTTGGTATTGGGGATGCTGCTCAGTTTCATTTCCCGGCGCTTCATGCCCTCCATAAATTGACGGGGGGATATGCCTTGCCCTATTTTGTGCCGAAGATGGATAGGCGTTGTCATTGGCTCATTCGTCCTTTCGTACTGAACAGGTAGTTTTAGTGTACATTCAGCCTATAGCTAGCTTAGAATATATTTGACCACATAGAAATGGTCACTTTGGAGCTGTTTATGCAAGTCAGATTGAATGGAATGTGGGTCGTGAATTTATATTAAAAAGCCTGAGGTGGTCCATTATGTTTGATATCCTTTTACCCGAGCAAAGCGAGTTTCCGTTATACCAGCAATTATACCTTCAACTTCGTGAGGGTATCCGAAACGGCGCTATTCCCGACGGACAACGATTGCCATCCGTGCGATCCCTCCAGCTTCAGCTTAATATAAGCAAGACGCCGATCGAGACGGCTTATCAGATGCTGACGGCAGAAGGGTATGTGATCAGCAAACCGAGGTCGGGGCTATACGTCATGAATCCCTACAAGGAATTCTCATACTCCCAACAGCATCAACAGCCGCCCTCCATGACCACGATGCCA
Source organism: Paenibacillus sp. Y412MC10 (assembly GCF_000024685.1). Taxonomy (NCBI): domain Bacteria; kingdom Bacillati; phylum Bacillota; class Bacilli; order Caryophanales; family Paenibacillaceae; genus Paenibacillus; species Paenibacillus sp. Y412MC10. Next base: position 4,152,504 of record NC_013406.1, on the reverse strand, counting down.
GTTATTCGTTCCCATGCGCATACCAATCCCAATGTCATCGATTTCAATCCAACCCGATTAGATCAAGCTGCCTTCCCTGTACGAATTTGGAATAAAATGCTCAAGGAAGCGCTGGACCACCATTTATGCGAGATCGGAGGGTATGGGGATCCACAAGGCGAATACGCCCTTCGGCGCGTGGTTTCCGAATATCTGCGGAATTCCAGAGGGGTCAATTCAACGCCGGATCAAATAGTTATCGGTGCCGGAACGGCATATAGCATAGGTCTCCTCTCCAGGATGCTGAAAGGGATGAAGCATGTTGCCGTTGAGGAACCGGGTTACAGCCTGGTACGGGATCAATTTCAGCTGAATGGCTGCGAGATTCTTCCGATATCGCTTGGCGATAAGGGGATCTCGCTTGACCGATTGGAGCAAAGTCATGCAGAGCTCGTGTACGTAACGCCTTCTCACCAGTTCCCGACAGGAAGCATTATGCCGTATCCGGAGCGGGAACGATTGCTGGAGTGGGCGAATGCTAAACATGCATACATCATCGAGGATGATTACGACGGCGAGTTTCGCTACCAGGGCAAGCCGATTGCTTCGCTGCAAGGATTGGACGATAAAGGACGGGTGATTTACGCCGGCACCTTCTCGAAAGTGCTCACCCCCGCACTGCGAATGAACTATCTGGTTCTTCCACAGGCACTGCAGCATCAGTTGACCCAAATGCAGCAGGAGGTGTTTTTTGCTCCATCGCGTGTGGAGCAGTGGGCGATGACCGCTTTTTTCGAACAGGGGCATTGGTTTCGCCATATTCGCAAAGTTCGTAACCTGTACAAGAAAAGACATCATCGGTTAATCGAGCTAATCGAGGCTCATCTTGGCAAGTATGTTGAAATTACCGGTCAGAATGCCGGGCTTCACCTTCAACTGCTCGTCAAAAAAGAAGCTACCTCGGAGGAATTGATTCAGGAGGCTGCGAAAGCCGGCGTGAAAGTATACGACTTGCGGAAGACGTGGATAAATCAGCGTCAAGACGCTGGACAGTACCCGAGGATCTACTTGGGATTTGCCAGCTTGAATGCGTCCGAAATGGAAACGGGCATTCGGCTGCTGCAAAAAGCCTGGAACATGAACTAACCACTCGGGAACCCTCCTGTCTTTTATAACACCAACAAACTGACCATTCCATGCAGGTCAATTTGTTGGTTATGATAAGCTAAAACAGGAGAAGGAGAGCAGGTATTTATGATCACGCATAGCGAGGTAAAGGCGTATTTGAACCGATTAGGCATATCCGAAATCAAGGCTCCGACAAAGGAATATTTATTCGAGCTGCATCAAGCGCACGTGGCAAGAATTCCTTGGCAGACCCTGGATATTTTTGCCGGGAAACCGACTCCCTTGGATATCCAAAATTCGGTACAACTGCTGATCCATCAACGAAGCGGTTATTGTTTTCATTTGAATGGAGCTTTTACCGCTCTTCTTCGAGCCTTGGGGTATGCGGTTAGTTGGCATAAGGCCGGCGTACAACCGTTAGGACAAGAGCCACGGATTAACGGCTTCCATCTTGGGTTAACGGTCAGCCTCATGAACGAAGATCTTGGGGAAGAAGAGTCTTGGCTTGTCGACGTCGGTCTCGGGGATATGCCATGGGAGCCGATCCCATTGAAATTCGGGAAATATGAACAGGGGCCGTTCACGTATGTGCTTGAGCCGTCCGCCATAACGGATCAGGGCTGGCGGTTGATTCATGATCCCCAATATTCCTATGTAGGGGTAGATTATGCGCCTGAGGTTGTAAGCAGCTTGGAATTATTTAAAACAAATCATGATTTTTACAGCCGATCGCCGGAATCCACATGGATGGATCTATTGGTTGTCAGGCAGCGGCACGATGTGGGCATGAACGAGCTCAAAGGCTGCATTTGGAGAAAATGGAACGGCAGCATGCTGGACACCGTAGAGGTCTCGTCGAAATCGGAGTGGTTCGAGATCCTGGCGGACGTATTTTACGAGCCGCTCGTCATCTACTCCACTTTAGAACGGGATCAGATTTGGGCAAAGGTGTGCAAGCAGCATCAGAATTGGCTGAGGCTTGTGGAAGATCAACGATCTTAGAGGGGCCAGTCCGGCATCTCGTGTGACACCTAAGCTGATCTCCTTCGTCAAAGAACGTTCTAAACCAATCTGTCTCTTGAATGCCTGCAACCCCAGGTGGTAAGATGGTACTTAAATTTCATGTCGCGAAGCACATGAACATGTTCCATAACCTACCTGTAAGGAGTTAAATGCATGGCAACCATCGATGATTTTACCAAGCTGGATATTCGCGTCGGGACGGTCGTGGAAGCAGAGCCCTTCCCGGAAGCGCGCGTTCCCGCCATTAAAATGAAGATTGATTTCGGCCCGCTCGGGATCAAGCGTACAAGTGCACAGATTACGAAACGGTATGACGCGGATAGCGTTGTAGGAAACCAAGTCGTGGCCATCGTCAATTTCCCGCCTAGACGCATTGCCGGCTATCAATCTGAGGTGCTTGTGCTCGGCGGCGTACCGGAGCAGGGGGACGTGGTGCTTCTGAAGCCGGATTTCGATCTGCCGAATGGAACGCCCATCGCTTAAGCTTATTCCATTTACCGACCCAGGCTTCGGTTTTATGGTGAAGCTCTGCTCATAATTGCGTTCCGGGACGGTCGCCTAACCGTTCTTCTTTGAATATATCTGAAGTATCAGATGATTCAAGAGAGGATGTTGGCCTTGCAAACTGTTTCTCATGGTATCGTTCCAGAGTGGATTGCCTACACATCGAACCGCGGCGGATCGTTCGACATATGGCTGTACCGCCCTCAGGACGGTTTTGATTTTCAACTTACTCAAGGGCTCGGCGCGGAATTTTCGGTTCCCTATTGGTCGCCCGACCGGAGGAGTATCGCATTCATCGGTATCGGCCATGTGGTCCATGTGCTGGATACCGTATCGTTCACTGTAGCCAGAATTGATCAGATCGAACCGTACACGCTGCTGGACTGGTCTCCCGATAGCCGGTCTTTGGCGTATGTCAAGAATGATCGGATCGTCATTTATGATACGGCCTCTCATCGTAGCTATTCCATCCCGGAGACCGGAGCAACGGACGCCCAGTGGTTCCCTTCGGGCATGGAGCTTCTATTTGCGTCTCCTGATTCTGGCGGGGTTACGCAGCTCTACCGCATTCGGACCGATGGCACGGAACGGAGACAAATCACACATCTAACGGACGGTCCGCTCCACGACGTTCGGATTTCCCCGGATGGAACCTTCGCGTTGTATACATCCCCTGGAGCAAGCATCTCCATGATTTCGACGGTGGATTTGGCAAACGGCACCATCTATGCATTGGAAGGCGGCCCACTCGCGAAAAACTATTTTCCCGTGTGGTCTCCTGATTCTAAAAGCATCGCTTACAGCGCAACAGCCTACAGCGAGCCAAATTACTATTCGCTCATCCAGATTGACAGCCGTACCGGTCAGGATCAAAGGACGGTTGCAGTTTCCAACTGTTTCGCCACACCCGTCGATTGGTCGCCGGACGGTGCCCAAATCGCCTATTTGTCCGGGTGCACTGCTGAAGAATTCGCTAGTCAGCTTTGGATCGTCGATATCAGGGAACAGATACCGATGCACGTCGTTAGCGGAGGCAGGATTACTGCCTTGCAGTGGTCCCCAGGTGGCAGGAAGGTTCCGAAAAGCATGTTCACAAGCCTTGTATACCGGGTGTCCTTCCCGTATCCCGCAAATTGGCGGCCGGTCAGTGAAGAGCGATACGAGGGCTTCGACGGTTTCTTCCAGGTATCCGCGATTTCGTCTGGCGACCGGATTGCCGATGTATGCAGCTCCGAAGCTTTTCATCCATTAATGCCTTACGGTTCTTCTCCAAGGATTGTCCCTGCTATGATACAAAATCAAGAAGCGTGCTTCATTTATCCGTCAGCTGACCAGCCAACGGAGATGAATAACCAAGCAGCCCTTATTGTGAGATATCCGAGCCCTGTCCAAATTGGGGATATGTTCTACGCTTATTTCATCTTGTGGGCAGACGTTAACCATATCGGTCAAATCGGCGCGAGGCTGTCGTTCATCTAGCGTTTGAGCAATGAGTTGCAGGAAAGTACCCCTCGGCCGTTGAATATATCCGAATGCTGCAATAATGATCAGGCCTTTTCAGGAACACTTATAGCCGCAGGAGGAGAACAACATGAAGTCGATCACCGTTCAAAGTCTTACGGAGTTATTTCATTTGGAAGTGCTTGCAGGCGCCAATCGCATGGATCGAATGATTACCCGTGCGCAGACGCACAGACCGGGTCTGGAGTTTGTCGGGTATTTCGATTTTTTCCCGATGGAGCGAGTGCAGGTGCTCGGCCGTAAAGAGATTAATTATTTATTGACGCTTAGCATAGAAGAACGCAAACTGCATATCGGGAATATCGTCAAATATCACCCGCCGTGCTTTATTGTCACCTCAGGACAGCAGGAGATCCCTTATCTGACTCTATTCTGCAATCAGGAAGGAATCCCGTTATTGCGGACAACCGAGACGACAACGGAGTTTATTGCCAAGTTGAACAGTTATTTGGTGAAGACGCTGGCTCCGGAGATATCGATCCATGCGGTATGCGTGAATGTATCCGGCATTGGAATCCTGCTCCGGGGCAAATCCGGCATTGGCAAAAGCGAAACGGCCCACACCCTTATCCGGCGGGGCCACCGGTTTGTGGCGGACGATATCGTGGTGCTAAAAAAGCTAGGCCCTTCGACTCTTCTTGGAACGCATAATGAGACAACCCGAGAGTTTCTCGCGCTGCGAAGCATCGGGTTGATCAATGTGGTGCGTCAATACGGGCGCACGGCTTTTCAAGATGAGACACGAATCGTGCTCGACATTGAATTGGTGCCTTGGCGTGAAAATTCCCTAAACAACGAGCTGGAGGCCGTGCCTCAATTTACGGAATATCTAGGCATCCAAATTCCTCATATCGAGGTTCAGCTACAGCCGGGGCGCGACGTAGCAAGTCTGATCGAGGCGGCGGCCAACAATTGGTATCTTAAACAACTCGGCTACAGTGCGGCCGAAGACTTTATGAAACGAATCGAAAACGAGATGCAATCGTGAGGCTTAAACGACTTTCCGCCATCTGATAATAAAAAACTTACGGAAACGATGTTGGTGATAGATGAAAATCCAAGTAGGAGAACTACAAATCGAATGTCATGTAGAATATGGCCCACGCAAAAAGCTTTCGATCCATGTCCACCCATCGGGTCTGATCACGGTGAAGGCACCGAATCGTACAAGCGATGAGACGGTGATCAACGCCGTAAGGCGGCATGGGAGCAAAATCGTGAAGCAATTGCATGCGATCGAGGCAGCCCGAACGGCTCCGAAGGTCAAGGCATACGAGGATGAAGGCAAATTCCTTCATCTTGGGCAGTATTATTCGCTGCATGAGTTAATCGAAACGGACGGGCGAACGGAAGAGGAGCTTCAACGGGATCTGAAGAAATTTTACTTCGTAAGCTGCAAGAAGGTGATCGCGGAACGAATCCGAATTTATCAGAAGCAGCTGAAAGTCACGCCGAGATCCTTCATCATCGAGGAGTCCAAAACGAAATGGGGCAGCTGCAGCTCGGCGAAGCATCTCACTTTCAACTATCGCCTCGCGATGGCGCCCATCGAGGTCATTGATTATGTGGTCATTCATGAACTCTGTCATCTCTTGCATATGAATCATGACCGATCTTTCTGGCGATGCGTCGGCAGCGTGATGAAGGACTACAAAGCTAAGGAAGCCTTCCTCGCGAAATATGGACATGCCATGACTTTGTAATGCATTGATTATGAGTCATAGAGAGAGTTAAGACACTGCCTGATTTGGGCAGTGTCCTTTTTTTGAATGGATGCTGATCGGCTGATCTGATTCCATGATCCACTGGGAGCGTGGGCGCCAGGGCAGCTGCTCACCATGATAAACGGATTCCTGACATTCGGCACGACGGCCATCTTGTCGACCAGTTATGCCGGCTGCTGCTTGCGTTGATCATAACATCTGTTTACATTAGAGTAATGACACGGAAAAATTGAATCTTACGGAGGCAATGATGAAAACAATTGGACTCATCGGAGGCATGAGCTGGGAGAGCACCGTGATGTACTATCAGATTATAAATGAGGTCGTAAAGGAACAACGGGGTGGGCTGCATTCCGCAAAAATTTTGCTATACAGCGTGGACTTCCAAGAAATCGAAGAATGCCAGGCCGTTGGGAATTGGAACAAGAGCGCTGAAATTTTAGGAGATGTTGCCGTAAACCTTGAAAGGGGAGGTGCGGATTTTATCGTTATCTGCACCAATACGATGCATAAGGTTGCTCCGATCATTCAGCAAAGAATCCAGATTCCCATTATTCATATTGCAGATGCCACTTCGAAGAAGCTGATAGAAAGCGGTATAGATCACGTAGCTTTGCTTGGAACCAAATACACGCTGACTGAGGATTTCTACAAGGAAAGATTGATTGCAGCCGGCATACATGTGCTGATTCCTGATGAAGATGACATACAACTTATCAACCATATCATTTACGACGAATTGTGCTTGGGTATTATTTCTCAACAATCCAAGAACGAATATTTGCGTGTGATCAACCAATTACAGAAGCAAGGTGCCCAGGGAGTCATACTCGGCTGTACAGAGATTAGTCTTCTTATTAAACAGGAAGATACGAATATCCCTGTTTTTGATACGACTCAGATTCATGGAACAACAGCAGCCCTGTTTGCACTTGAAAAATAATCATGGATGTTTATTGTTGTAGGATCTGTGCTTATCGGGCAGGGGGAATGCTTTGAGGATTGTTAAATACGTTTTCCGGGTCGTATTTCGCCTTCACTTTCCGCAATCTTGGATAGTTCGTGCCATAATACACCGGCCCGGAATTTTTAATCCCTTGGTCTGGTACGTTGATGTAGGAACCCACGATATAAGGCTGCAGTTTCCGGCGCGTATTGCGAGTTAAGGCGATGTTTTTAGCGGCATCGGAAGGCTGGATCCAAGAAGTATTCCATTCTACATAAAATTTTGCTTTACGCCAGAAGAAGGCGGTTGCTTTAGGAGATATACGGCTTACGGCTCCGCCCCAATTGAGGAAGAAGAATCCCGCGGTAGAATTTGCCTCCGCTTTCTCTAAAAATTCGCGCATGTACTTAATTGCTTTATCAGGGAACGGCCGCCTGCCGAAACCGCTGGAGAATTGGTTGCTGAATTTTTGAGTAAGCACTGGATCAGGAGGCAGTAAGAAGTTGACAGCTTCGGTGTAAGGCAACTGCCGGATGGTTTTCATTGTCGGTGTGCCGACGCTCGTGAGCGGGCTTAAGAGGCGGATTGCCTCTGTTTTCGGCCCGAGGAACAGCCCTTCCATGGAAACATTGCCGCCTTTTTTCGGACCAATGCTTAATTCGCTGCCGAGTCTGGTATCGACGGAAGGAGCCCATAGCTGCCAAGCCTTTAATACCTTTTCAAATTGATTCCAAGGCCAGGTGATACGATACACGGTTGCGCTTTCCGGAGCACGGCGTACGTTGAATTTATATTTGGTGTAAATGCCGAAGTTGCCGCCGCCACCGCCGCGGGATGCCCACAGAAGGTCTGCGTTTTGTTTTTTATTAGCCTTGATCACGTTACCTTTGGCATCCACCATTTCCAGACTGATCAGGTTATCGCTGATGAGGCCAATGGTACGCTGCAGCGGTCCTATGCCCCCACCGAGCGTAATTCCTCCGATCCCGACCGTAGGGCTGTCGCCAAAGGGGGCTATGAATCCTTGCCTTGCAAGCGTGTTTGCAATTCTCCCCACTCTGTTGCCGGTCTCGACAATCACGGTGCCATTTTTTTTATTCAGCTTAATTTTGTTCATCTCACTGACATCGATGACAATGCCTCCGTTTACCTGTGAAAGATTGGTTTCCAACGCATGTCTTCCGCTTCTTGGACGAATGGGGACACGATTCTCACGAGCCCATTTGATAGCGTTTGCCACATCTTTGGTCTTTCGAGCGAAAACAAACACTTTGGGAAATTTGTTCGTATGGGGATCCCAATTCTTACGAGCCGAATCGTAACCTGGATCTCCTCGGAAAATAACCCTTCCGGTCAGTTTCGTTTGTGATTTCACCAACAACAGCTCCTAATCCGTTGAATTTATGCTAACGATAATCATGGAATGCGGTACGGCACCATACATCATATGGTGAGCAACAGCCCATGGTATAGGCTAATAACTCATTGAATGAAAACATCCGAATTTACTGGCCATGACAATTAGAAAAAGCTGCATTGTTCGTTTCGTTCGATGTATAATGTTCATATGGGTTCATATAAATCGATTTGAGTTCATTATATGTCTTGAACAAGGAGAGAAGGATATGCCAAGCATCAAAATTGAGTTGCTGAATCATGAACAGAACGTGAGGGTGGAGGGTGACCGTCATTCGCAATCCTCCCATGACCGCGTGATGGAGCGGGAAGGCGAGGATTTCACTTACCTGGCTTGTCAACAGCTGGAGTACGCCGCCGGCGACAAATTTAGAATTACGACGGAGCACCCGAATCGGTATTTGGTGGTACAGTTGGATGAGGCACTCTTTCCGTCCCTGGTATATGTCAAGGGCACCAGCTGGGAATACGAAGTTCCATTGTCGTACAAGCAAGCCTATCCAGAGAAGGCATTTACGGGGACAAAACATTATGTTTCGGTACGCTATGCGACGGAGAGCGAAATTACCCAATATCGGAATTTGGCATGGAATACCCATGACCAGAAGCATGATTCCAACGCTTATCCGCATGCTCACGCAAACGTAGAAACCAGAAATGATCCTACCTTCTTTGCGCGCAATGCGATCGACGGCATTTATGCCAACTGCAATCATGGCTCGTATCCGTATCAATCCTGGGGAATTAACCAGCAGGCGGATGCGGAGCTGACGCTGGATTTCGGGCGAATGGTTGAGCTTGACCGGATCGGTCTTGTTTTACGGGGGGATTTTCCTCATGACAGCTGGTGGAAGGAAGTCACGATTGCATTCTCCGACGGTTCAACGGAGCAGCTGTATCCCGTGAAAAGCCGAAGCATCCAGTATTTTGAGATCCAGCCCCGCAAAGTGGAATGGTTGGTGCTCAAACGATTGATCAAAGGCGATGAGGCGCTTTTTCCGGCATTAACGCAGCTTGAAGCCTATGGCAAAAACGTAGACGTAACGGAGAAGTAAAGCAGAGTAAGGATTGGTGGATTCATAACTGTTGTAATTCATCCGGGGACGTTACGGATAATCGCAGAGTGAGGAAAGGGTTAGGCCTGATTGTCAGATGGGATGCAGATCCGTCTGCAATCAGGTCTTTTAATGTTTTTGCGAAACAAATAGCTGCAGATTGCCGTATTAAACAGATTAGGAAACGGGGATCGGGAGATTCCGTCGTATGTATGGGAGAATCGCAGCTTCTAAAGGAAGCAATTGACAACCCTCGGCAACAAGGTATGATCAAATAGATATCAGTATCATGCCGAGGAGGGAATATGATGAATTCGACTCAACGCCAGGGAAGGCCGAATGTGCTGCTCATTACGGTCGATCAGATGCGCTTTGATTGCCTTAGCATAGCAGGTCACCCTGTGGTGGAAACGCCCAATCTGGACGAGCTCGCAAGGAGCGGTGTAAGGTTTAGCCGTGCGTATTCTGCCACACCCACCTGCGTACCTGCAAGAGCGGCGATCTTCACCGGCCAATCCCAACGCGCTCACGGCCGCGTCGGCTATCAAGACTGCGTCCCGTGGAATTACAAGGAGACGCTGCCGGGGGAATTGGCCAAAGCCGGTTATCACACGCAGTGTATCGGTAAAATGCATGTTTACCCTGCACGCAATCTGCTGGGGTTCCACAACGTAATGCTTCACGATGGTTACTTGCATCACAACCGCAATAACCACGGCATTCCGATGTTGGAGCATTACGATCAAGTTGACGATTACTTGCAGTGGCTGCGAGAAAGGGTGCCGGGCGCCGATATGACCGATCTTGGTCTGGACTGCAATTCATCAACCGTCGCTCGTCCTTGGCATTTGGCGGAAATGCAGCATCCAACGAACTGGGTGGTAACGCAGTCGATTGATTTTTTGCGGCGACGGGATCCCGCGAAGCCGTTCTTCCTGTGGATGTCATTCGTCAGGCCGCATCCTCCGTTCGACCCTCCGCAGGCCTACTTGGATCTGTATGAGGATGCCGAAATTCCGGAGCCTCCGGTTGGCGATTGGGCGGAGACGGAGGATCCGGATCTGTCCGGGTACTCCCCTATAACGGGGAGGGGACTGGTCCCGAAACGCCGCCTGCGTAAAGCGATGGCTGCCTATTACGCCCTGATCACGCATATCGATCACCAAATCGGACGTTTTTTGCAATCATTGAACGAATATGGGGAGCTAGGCAACACGGTGATCCTGTTTACTTCCGATCATGGCGAGCTGCTGGGGGACCATCATTTATTCCGAAAGTCTCTTCCGTACGAAGGCAGCACCCGCGTGCCGTTTATCGTCAGCGATCCCGGCAACCGTTTAGGCCTGCAGAGCGGTATGGTTTCAGATCATGTCGTGGAAATGCGGGATATCATGCCCTCGCTGCTGGAAGCGGCCGGCGTGCCTATACCGGAAACGGTCGAAGGCGAGAGCATCTGGAGACTAGCGTCAGCAGGAAGGGACGGGGGAAGCAAGCCGGCTTGGCGTCCCCATCTTCATGGAGAGCACGCTCAAGGGATTCAGTCCAATCATTGGGTTACCGACGGAAAGGAGAAATACATCTGGTTCTCCCAAACAGGCAAGGAGCAGTTCTTCGATCTGGTTGATGATCCCAATGAGCTGCACAACGCGATCGGGGACGAAGATCGGCAGGAACGAATCCGGGATTGGCGTTCGGTCCTCATTCGAGAGCTTGAAGGACGCGAAGAGGGTTATACGGATGGCCAACAGCTGATCACCGGCCGGAAGCCGGTAGCCGTATTATCCCATATTTTGAAATAGCACGAGACCGTAAATTACATTCAGAACCGATTAGGAGATAACATGCTAACGACACAACAGCTAAAAGACATTGAACAATTGCAAAGCGAGTGCGAGCTTCATGACCATGTCCAATTAAAGCTGAATTGGGAAATGCTCAGAGAACGCAACACGGAGAATCTGGATTTTTTTCATTACGAGGAAAACGAACTTGTAGCGTTTCTAGGGCTATATCCTTTTGGCTCGACCGTCGAAATATGCGGCATGGTAAAGCCTGCCGAACGACGAAAGGGGCATTTCCAGCGATTGTTTCATCTCGGAATGGAACAGGTAAAACTCGCCGGATACAAGAAAATCTTGTTGAACGCGCCAGCGGGATCCGATGCGGCAAAGGCATTTTTGCATCAACTAGGTGCGGAGCATGCTTTCTCGGAGCATCAAATGACGTGGCAGGAAATGCCGCTTGAGGATTCGGACGGTATTCTGCTGAGGCAGGCAACATTGGAAGATTATGAAACAAGCGTGCGCTTATCCGTGGAAGCATTCGGATTGGACGAAGAAGATGCAAGAGCGATGGAGAGCCATCATTTTGCTGATAATACGGGTATGTTCATGATTGACGTAAACGAAGAAACGGTCGGGAAGCTTCGAGTCAGCCGCGAAGAGGGGCAGGCGTGGATCTATGGTTTCTCCATATTGCCGGAGTATCAAGGCCGGGGAATAGGCAGAAAAGCGTTGCGACGAATCGTGAAGGAACAGAGCTCAGCCGGATACTCGGTGCACTTGGAAGTCGAAACGAAAAACGACCATGCGCTGAGGTTATACGAGTCGGTTGGATTTCAAGCCGTGCATGCACAAGATTATTATCAATATGAATGCAGATGATAACAAAATATATGTGCAAGAAAAGTCGCCATCATGGCGGCTTTTTGATTTTCACGGCATCATTCAAATTTTTCGATGATCTGTTGAAGTCTATTTTCTCTGCCGATAAAGAATGGAGCATGCATATTTGATCATTCAGGAGGAATTATCATGAAAAAAACTGTCATCCTGCTAACCAGCGCGGCCCTGATGTTTGCGACCGCCGCAGGCACGATCTCAGCCAAACCAAGCAACACGCCCCCCGGCAAGACAAGTAACGCGGCATCGCCAAAGGGACCAAAAGAAAAAGAAACTCGTAATGACAAGCAGCAAACCGAGGAAGTCGATTCCTCTGATAAGTCCAGCAAAGAAGAGGACCAAGTTCAGGAATCCACAACGCCGGAAACAGAGAAAACAAACGACCCTTCCACCGATAAAGTCGATTCCAAGAACAAAGGACACAAAGGATACAAAGGTTTGCTAAATGCCATTCAAAACGTTGAGGATAAACCGGCAGGCGCCGTTCTAGCCAATATTTTGCTTACCGAATATGCGGCCGAGTTAACGGACGAGCAACAAAAACAACTTGAGGCCATTATTGAAAAGGACAAGGCGTTAGAAGCGGCAGCGGACATGCTCGAAACAAACGGCAGCGTGACTGAAGCCGTGTATTTGCAAGAAGAAGCCATCAAAGCCAATTTTAAAAACCTGGATCTTTACAAAACCATGGGAAAGCTCAGTGAAAAGGCGGGTAAAAAGAATGGGGTTAAGCTGTATGTGAACGGCGAAGCTTCGGACACCGAACCGTTTGTCAAAAAAGGCAATACATATGTTCCTTTTCGCGCCATAGCCGAGGCTTTGGAGGCTGAGGTTATATGGAATCCTGAAAAGCGTTCCATCACCGTCTCGAAGGACGGAGTGAGCATCCAACTCCTGGTTGGCAGTAAAACAGCGTCCGTCAATGGCAAGAAAATTTCGCTGGATGCCCCAGCTACCGTTACAAAGGGCAATACGTATGTGCCCATACGCTTTATAAGCGAGGCATTGAATGCTACCGTCAAGTGGGAATCGGAAAGTCAGACCGTCGTTGTCTATGAAGAGAAAGCAGAATAGGTGAATTTCTAAGCCGCTAATCGGAATGAGATCAGCGGCTTTTTTCTATTAATAGTCTTTGATAAAGAGGGCCATTTCGTCTGTCGTAATGCTGAATGAGAATTAGAGCCATGCATGAAAGGCTAAATATGTATACCATATGTTAAATTTTTTCAGTGTCTTCTCCATTGTAAACGCTTTAATATCGATTTATGACCGACTGACAGGAGGGGAAGTTATGAAGTTTGCAGGACGTTTCTGCATGGTGTTATGGATTGTCGTCATCATGGTGTCGGCAGCCGGATGCATGGCGGGGAGGAACGGGGCCGACAGCAGAATGTCGCACCAACCGGAACGCCCGTTTGACAATGTGCGGATTACCGCATATATGGCTAAAAATCCGGTTGCGGACATCCTTCGCGCCCATCTCCCCGAATTTGAGAAGCAGACGGGTATCAAGGTGGATTTTCAAGCGTTGACCAATGAGCAGCTCAGCCAAAAGATGTTCGTACAGATGACGGTAGGTAACGAAAGTCCCGATGTGTTCATGATCCGGCCGTTGGAAGAGCTAAGTCTGTATGAGAATAACGGCTGGTTAACGCCCTTGGAATCGTATGCCGTATCGGACCCGCGTTACGACTTCGCCGATTTCTCTTCAACGGCGCTGGAATCGGTAACGGTGAACGGGAAGCTGCTTGCCGTCCCGCTATCGACGGAGCAGCAGATTCTATACTATCGCAAGGACCTGCTAGAGAAAAAAGGGATCGAAGTCCCGCAGACCTTGGAAGAGCTGGAAGCAGCGGTTAAACAGGTGCATGATCCCGAGCATGGCATGTACGGATTTGTCGCTAGAGGGCAGCGAAGCGCTCTCGTAACCCAGCTATCGTCATTCGTTTACTCCGAGGGCGGGAATTTTCTAAGCGCAGATAAAGCGGCATTGAACACAAAGGAAACGCTCAAGGGGATTCAGCGGTACGTAAGGCTGCTCGGAAACTATGGACCGCCCGATGCGCTTAGTTACAGCTGGCCGCAATCCGCAGATCTCTTTGCGCAAGGAAAGGCGGTATTTTTCACCGATGCCAGCGCGATCTACTCCCTGCTAGCGCAATCGGGATTAGCTAAGGAGAAGATCGGTTATGCGCTCTTTCCGGCAGGTGATGCCGGTCGCAAGCCGTATAGCACCACTGCATGGGCCATTGGCATCAATGCGAATTCTGCCCGCAAGGATGCTGCCTGGGCATTCATCGAGTGGGCTTCGGGCAGGGACATGGTGCTGCAAGCCCAGAAGATCGGTAATCCGGGAGCGCGGAGTTCGCTGTGGCATGACAAGGAAGGAATCTCCGGCTTTCCGGATGAGCTGATTCCGGTGATCAATGAATCCATTCCGATCGGAATGAGCTACGACCGTCCAAAAGTCATTCACGTGAAGGAAGCACGGGACATTATCGGCGGTATCGTGGTGAAAGGAATTATCGGCGAAGATGTCGGAATTGCTGCCGAGTCGGCAAACGTTCAATTGCAAGAACTGATCGACAGCGAGAAGTAGAGCGAATCGCTCTGACACGGGGGTATGTTTTTGATGAAGCGGTTAAGAACAAGTACGTTTGCCAAGCTTACAACATTGCTGGCGGTCCTGGTTATTCCGATTATTTTGCTGTATGCCTACTCCCATCAGGTCAGCATCAACGTCGTCCGTTCGGCTGTGGAGGAGGGCCAGCGGAACCGACTGACGTTTTTCATGAGTCAGATGGACACCATGATCGATCAGCTAACGAAATATTCGGTGATCGCGAGCAATGATGACGGGATTAAGAGTTATCTGGCGGAGCGCTCAGGTAGCACTCCCATGGAACGAATCGACAGCCAGCAGCGGATCACGGATATGTTGAATATGCAGATTGCAACTAGCAGCTGGGACAGCCAAATCCTAATGTACCTGACGCAGTATCGTGAATTGCTGACCACCGACTTGTCGGCAAGGTATGATGCCGAATACTTGGCTCATGCCCATAAGCAGAACTGGACTTATCATCGGGATTCGCGAGGACAAGCTTTTTTTAGCTGGATGAGAACGTCCGCTTCTTCGCAGGATCTGATCGTGGAGGTCCGTTTCACCGACCAGAATCTGGTCAATATGCTGAATCGGTTGAAACAGGACGGGGACAGCGAGCCATTCCTGTATGCACCTGACGGAACCGTTATTGCCAACAGCACATCGGTCGAAGAAACGATACGAATGGCCGCCGGCACCCTGAACGAATTGCAGCTTGGGGAAGAGGGTAGCCGAATCGTGCAATCGGGGCAGGGCAAATATGTAATGAATTACGTCTTGTCCAGCAGTTTGGGCTGGTATCTGGTGGATTTCGTCCGGCTGGACAGCGTATATTCCCCAATCACCTTAAGCAGCGTCCTCTTTTATATTTCCGTATCGCTCCTGCTTGTTCTTGTCTTACTGCTGACCTTGTTGTTGTACCGCAATGTCCAGCGTCCGATTTCCCGCCTGCTTCATGCGGTGAGAAGGATCAGGGACGGTCAATACATGACGCGTCTGAAGGATGTGCCGAAGAACGAATTCATGTATCTGTTTCACTCCTTCAACAACATGGCAGAGCAAATCGAGGAGCTCATCGAACGGGTGTACAAAGAGTCTTTGCGATCCAAGGAAGCGACGCTTAAGCAGCTCCAATCGCAAATTAACCCTCACTTCCTGTATAACTGCCTGTTCTACATCAAAAACATGGCCAATCTTGGCGATAAGGAAGCTGTCGTGGCCATGGCCCTGAACTTGGGGGAGTATTACCGGTACACGACGCGACTGGAAAAACCGACCGCGCCCCTTGAAGAGGAAGTGAAGCTGGTTGACAATTATTTAACGATTCAGATGCTGCGGCTTCAGCGACTAACCTTCGAGATCGAGGTTCCTGACAGCATGATGCAGCTCGAGATTCCGCGTCTTCTGCTTCAGCCTATCGTGGAAAATGCCGTCATCCATGGGGTTGAGGATCAGTTGGATTTTGCGATGATTCATATTTCCGGAGAAATCGAAGGGAGTCGATGCCGGATCAGAATTGACAACAACGGCCAGGGCATGGACGTAGGCATCATCGACAAGCTGAAGCGACAGGTCGAAGAGCCTTTGAACGAAAGCGGGGGATTCGGCCTATGGAACATTCATCAGAGACTGGTCACCCGGTACGGCAAACATGCGGGCTTGGCCTTTTCAGAATCGCCGTCAGGAGGACTTCGCGTGGAAATATGCTGGGAAATGCCGAGTAGGGAAGGGAGGGATAACGTTGTATACATTGCTGATCGTTGATGATGAAGCAAGCGTGGTAGAGGGGCTTGCGCATACGATACCTTGGCAGAAAATCGGAATCGATGAGGTGCGCAAGGCATACTCCGCTTTCGAAGCGCTGGAAATACTGCAGACGCAGCCGGTCGACATCATGATTTCCGACATCACGATGCCACGGATGAACGGCCTCGAGCTTGTCGAGATCACGAAATCAAAATGGAAGCATATCAAAACGATCCTGCTGTCCGGGTATGCCGATTTTGCTTACGCGAAGGAAGCCATTACGCTTGGCACTTATGAGTACCTGCTAAAACCCGTCAGCGACGAAGTCGTACTTGAGAAAGTAGGCGGAGCTGTGGAATCGCTGCGGCAGGAGCGTGAGTCCAGCGAAACCTACAACCGTGCGGTTCAGGCTTTTCGAGCTAATCTGCCTCAAATTCGAGGCGAATTCCTGAATCAGCTGCTTCAAGGCATGAAATCACCGAAGAACGTTTGGGCCGAAAAACTGGAGCTGCTTGAAATGAAATCCGCCATCGGCAATCAAGCTGCCTTGATGCTCGTACGGATGGAGGACCGTCTGACGGAAATGAGTCCTTATGACTCCTCCATCATGGAGTACGCGATCGGTAACATGGCGGACGAGATCTTCGGGGAACGGTTTCGGTTGTGGCGATGCAGGGACATACACGGATATCTCGTCTTTTTTGTTTTTGAAGATATCAGTAAGTATAAACTTAGCAGTACAAGCAGCCTGATATCGCAAGAAAAGTTACCGCTAATGAAGGATTCGACGACATCCCCGAGTGGCTTCGATAGCAGCTTTTCTTATAGCGATGATTCGGCGGCTAGGGTGCACCCTCATGAGCATACAGAGGAGAATGAGCTCAAGCATTTCGCTGCACAGCTGCAGATGAATGTCAGCCGTTACCTGAAAGGAACAATCTCCGTCCTGATCGGAAAGCGAGGTTCCTTCCCGGAAGATGTCCGAAAGCTGTATCAAGACAGTCTTTTCGCTTTGCGCCGCCATATCGGCAGCCACAGTGATATGTTCGTTTACGCAGAAGATGAGGAGGAGCTGCATCCGGTCCGTTCCTTGCAAAAGTGTTATGAGCCTCCGCTGCTCCATCATCTGCTGGAATCCGGCAGTTGGAAGCAAATCCAAGAGAAACTTGAGCAGATCCTGAAGGAATTGTCGCTCGCGCACAGCCAATCGCAAGAGCATGTAATCGAAGCCTTTTTCTTTATATATTCCTCGCTAAGCGCATATGCGCACAAGAACGGACGCAGTCTGGCCGATATCGTCGGAGCGTCCCTTGCGGATGTAACGGGACTCTCGCAATGCACGACAGCGGCCACGCTCGGCAAATGGGTGGGCCAAGTTCTGCCTCTACTGGAGTCAAGCGCCGAACAGGCAACGCGCAGCGACAGGAGCGCTGCCGTGTCCCGGATGAAACGGTTCATTCGGGATCATCTGTCTCAGGATATTTCTCTGCAAGCCATCGCGGACCATATGTATATGCATCCGGTTCACGTGTCCCGCCTCTTTAAAATGGAGACCGGATTCAACGTGAGCGATTATGTGCTCCGGTTGAAAATGGAGCAGGCGGCCGAGCTGCTGGCCGACCACTCCTTGAAAAACTTCGAGATTGCCCTGAAGCTGGGATACCACAACCCGAATTATTTTATTCGGGTGTTCAAAAAGTATTATTCCGTGACGCCGCAAGAATACCGAAACAGTTTGGAAACCGGAATGCCGTAATAAAGCCTGTATTACCGTCCGTTTTCAGCCATGCATTTGGGCTGGAAGCGGGCTTTTTTTGTCTCATTCGGCCGCGGCTTTCGATTGCAGCATCATGTTAAGTAAGGAGAGCGGATGTTAAGCCTATATCATTTAACCCTGTTTATGAAGCCCTTACAATGAATGGTGTAAGGACATTCCACTATATGCTGAGGGGTGAACATGATGAAGATGAAGAAAAACTCCATACGATGGGTAACGGCAGCTTTAGTCATGATATTGATGGCAGGATGCAGCGTAGGGGGAACGGGAGGCAGCGGATCAGGGGATGCCGAGCCTGGCAAGGAAACCCTGACATTCTGGATGAAGAAGCAGATGTTTGAAGAGCAAAACCAGATGATCCAAGAGAGGGCAAAACAGTTCGGGGAAGAGCATGACGTGAATGTCAACGTGGAGTTTATTGCGTACGAGGACTTTTATCCGAAATGGTCGGCAGCCATCGAATCGGGTACTACGCCGGACGTCTCCTTCTTCGGCTACCAGGAAGTTGGGCAATTCTATGCCAAGGACGTTCTTGAGGATGTTACCGACGTTGTGGGCAGCGTGGAGAACGCAAACGGGGAAATACAGGACAGCCTGAAAACCTCCGTGACGTTCGAGGACAAGTTATACGGAGTGCCGTTCTGGACCGAGTCCACGGCATTATACTATCGCAAGGACATGCTTCAGGCAGCGGGTTACAGCGAGCCGCCTGGAACCTGGGAGGAATTCCGCGAAATGGCGAAGGCACTCACGGATTCTTCCAAAGGGATATACGGCGCAGGACTCGGGTACGGGAAAGGCAATTCCGATGCCGAATGGCTGACCCGGGCGATCATCTGGTCCTACGGAGGTTCCCTCGATACCGAGGACGGCAAGAATGTAGCGGTGAATTCGCCGGAAACTCTTCAGGCGGTTCAGTTGATCAGGGACATTTTCATCGAAGATAAGGTAACGCCTCCGAGCTCCATCGGATGGGATGACAGCGGCAACAACAAATCGTATTTAAGCGGCCAGTCGGCCATGATCTTCAACGTCGGCAGCTTGGCTGCGACGATCAAGAACGATAATCCCGAATTGTACGAGAATACGGGGATCGCCATGCTGCCCGCAGGACCGAAGGGAGCGGTAGTGCCTGGCATTAGCAACAATCTAGGCATATTCAAGGCATCTGCGAACAAGGAGCTTGCCAAATCCTTCATCGAATATATGACGGACAAAGCGTGGTACGGCCAGTGGGTGCAGAATGGAGCTCCATTGACCGGTCCGATTTACACAGACCTGGCAAACGAATCCGTATGGCAGGAGGAGAAGAACAAAGGATTCGTCGACTCCATCGCACATTTCGCTTTCCTTGGATACCCTGCGAAGTATAACCCGAAGGCTGGAGAGATTTATAACCTTCGATATGTCAACGACGTCTTCCAAAAGATGCTTTTGGATTCCGGCTTCACGGCTCAACAAGCAGTGGACGAATTACAGAGCAAGATCGAGGCGGTATACGCGAAGTAGGGTTATGACTTAACCGCGCATCAGGCTCCGCAGTCCGATTACAAGGCATCGATACAAGGTCCGTGGCTGCGGATGAGCCTGAGGCGTCAGAAAGAAGGTGCTCTCAATGAAAAGCTTGGAAGTCCAAACAACACCGGGGAAAACCCGGGCGCCTAGGCGGGAACGAAGTGATACAAGCAGCAGGCTGGCTTATCTTCTCATGAGTCCGGTGCTAATATATTTGCTGGCTGTCATGGCGCTCCCTTTTTGCTGGGCAGTCTATCTTAGCTTGACGAATAAAGTGGTCGGCGTTCCCGAAACGTTCATCGGCCTGCGAAACTATACGGAGCTATTTACCGATTCCGTGTTTTGGAAGGCGGTATGGAATACGGTTGTCTTTACGATGGTGGCCGTCATTTTGAAAGCGGTCTTCGGGATGATTATGGCGCTCGTGCTCAACGAGAATATCGTTGCTCGAAACTTTTTCAGGGTGATGCTGTTTCTTCCGTGGACCATTCCCACGATCGTCTCCGTATTTACCTGGCAATGGATTTATTCCGACGTCGGCGGCGTGCTGAATGCCATGCTCCTCAAAACAGGGCTCATCGACAGTCCCGTCGGCTGGTTGGCCACACCGGACCTGGCCATGTTCTCCGTCATTCTCGTCAACGTGTGGCGGGGCATTCCGTTTATGGGCATTGCCATATTGGCCGGCCTGCAGACGGTGTCCAAAGAGATGTATGAAGCCGCTATGCTGGATGGAGCGGGAGCGATCAAGCGCTTTTTCTACATGACGCTCCCCTCGGTAAAAGAAGTGACCATTCTGTCTTCCGTCATCACCACCATATGGACGCTGAACGACTTCGAGATTATCTGGCTGCTGACACGCGGCGGTCCAGACAATGGCACGCAGGTGTTATCCACGCTTAGCTATACCGTCGGCTTTCTGAACATGAGTCTCGGCAAAGCCATTGCGATTTCCCTCATTACGCTGCCGCCGCTGATCATGCTGATCCATTATGTGACCAAGCGTTCGCTGGCGTCCGACAAGTAAGGAGTGATCTTAATGAAGAATTCGCTCGGCAAGCAAATTACGGTATACTCGACGCTCGCGCTGCTGCTAATATTCGCGCTCTTCCCTTTATATTGGATGGTGATTACCTCCTTCAAATCCAACGGGGAGATCTATTCCATGACGCCTACGTTTTGGCCGAAGGAATTTCTCGGAACCGCCTACGATAAGCTGATCAACGAAAAGGGCTTTATGACGAATATCAAAAACAGCTTGTTCGTCTCATTGATCGTATCCTTGTTCTCGATCACGGTCAGCATGTTGGCTGCATATGCGATCTCCAAGCTCAGGTTTCGAGGAAGAAGCTTCATCTCCAAAAGCATTCTGTATGCGTACCTGATGCCTAGAGCCGTTCTGTTTATCCCGCTGTACATGCTGGTGACGGCCATCGGCATCAACAATTCCATCTACGGTCTCATGCTGATTTATCCGACGATCACGATTCCGTATGCTACGTGGATGCTCATTTCCTATTTTAGATCCATCCCGGACGAAATCGAGGAAGCGGCCATGATCGATGGATGTTCGCGAATCCGTACGATGACCAAGATCATTTTTCCGTTATCGGCTCCGGGCATTGCGGCTACCTTCATTTTTTCGTTCACGTTATGCTGGAGCGAATATCTGTATGCATTGGTTGTTGTCACAAAAGGCGCTGACAAGACAATCACGCTGGGATTGTCGGATATGATCGTCGGCGACGTCTTCGCGTGGGGACCCCTGATGGGTGGCTCCATTATTGCATCGATTCCGGTCATCGTGATGTATCTGTTTACATCGAAATATATGGTAAGCGGAATGACGGTAGGAGGAGTTAAATAATGAAGGCGAAAAAAGTGTTAGTAACGGCTACGAATTACTCCAAACTGTGCGCGGATGCGAAGGAGCTGCTCGAAAGCCATGGATGCGAGATCATCGAGAATCGTTTCGGACGTCCGCTGACGTTCGAGGAACTGAAGGAAGTGGTGGGATCGGTCGACGGCGTCATTGCCGGCGTGGATACTTGGAATGAGGCGGTATTCAAGCTTGCGCCGCGGCTTCAAGGCATCGCCCGTTTCGGCGTTGGCGTGGACAATATCGATTTGGGGGCTGCCAGGAAGTATGGGATACAAGTAACCAATGTACCACGAGGTAATGCCAACGCGGTGGCCGAACTGGCGATCGGATTGATGATCTCGGTCCGTCGGCACATTCCCGCGCTGGATCGATCGACGAAGAATGGCGGCTGGGAACGTTTTGTCGGTTCTGAGCTTGCTGGAGGAACGATCGGCCTTCTAGGGTTCGGGAATATCGCCCAGCTCACCGCGAAGAAGTTGAAGGGCTTTGATGTCGAGATTATCGCTTATGATAAATATCCAGATACAGCTAAAGCGTCGGAATACGACGTTACAATGACAAGTTTCGAGCATGTGCTGGCGCATAGCGATATCATCAGCATGCATTTACCCAGCGTGAAAGAGACGCACCATATTATGAATGACAAGGCTTTTGCCAGGATGAAACCATCCGCCATTTTCATTAACACCGCGAGAGGAGCCGTCGTGGATGAACAGGCGCTTTCACGGGCGCTGTCGACTGGAGTCATCGCCGGGGCGGCCATCGACGTCTACGAGTCCGAGCCCGTAACCCCCGGCCATCCGATTCTGCAAATCGGGAACCTGATAACGACGCCGCACACCGCAGCCGAGACTTTCGAGACGTATACGCGGGTCAGCATGATTACCGCTCAGGCATTGCTGGATATATTCGAAGGAAGGGAACCGCAAAATATACTGACTGCAAAAGAATAAAGTACAACCCATGATACGAACCATTCAGGAGGGGATGCATATGTATCAGATCATCACCGACGGCAACTGGCCGGTTATGCTAACGCCGTTTACGGAGCAGAACAATGTCGATTACGAGGCCTTGGAGCGCCTTATCGATTGGTATATCGAACGGGGGGCAGACGGACTCTTTGCCGTATGTCAATCCAGCGAAATGTATACATTGACTCTGGAGGAGCGCGTATTGATAGCAGCCTTCGTCAAAGCGAAGGCTGCCGGCCGGGTACCGGTCATTGCATCGGGTCATGTATCGGATGCGTTTGAGGATCAAGTAACGGAGCTGAACGCCATGGCTGAAACCGGCGTCGACGCCGTTGTCCTAATCACGAACAGGCTTGCCGCTGCTGAGGAATCCGATGATGTGTGGCTGGCGAATCTCGATAAGCTGCTCGGGCGTTTACCAGAACACGTCCCACTCGGATTATATGAGTGTCCAGCCCCGTATCGGCGGCTTCTGACGCCCGAGATGCTGAAGAAATGCTCCGATACCGGACGCTTCCGGTTTATCAAGGACGTGAGCTGCGACCTGCAGCTGATCGGGGATAAACTCGAGGCGGTCCAGGGCGGAGGCCTGAAAATCTTCAACGCCAATACGGCGACGCTTCTGGACAGCTACCGGCTCGGCGCTTTCGGCTTCAGCGGCGTGATGGCCAACTTCCATCCCGAGTTGTATGCATGGCTGTTCCGGAATTGGGAAAGCCAACCGGAAGCGGCAGGGGAACTGTCTGATTTTCTCAGTGTGTCGTCATTTCTTGAGAAGCAGCTCTACCCGGTGAATGCCAAGTATTACCTCATGCTGGAGGGCATACTGACAAACTATCGCTGCCGTTCGAGAAATCATGAGGAGTTCAGTGCCACCCAACGGCTGGAGATCGAGCAATTATACCGGATGTCCAAACAATATGCCCGGAAGTATCCCATTTTTACTTAAAACGATATCGGAAAAATACGTTGAAGTGTAAAGTCGCCTATCATGGCGGCTTTTTTTTGTAGTATTGTTATTTCAACGATTGTCTGCCCGGATACAGCTTTCACAGGATTTCATTTTGCCAAACGAGCTGAAGAGTGATTATACTATAAGAATGGATTGATGCAGCAAACCAGTTATGGTAAATAAAGGTGGTCTCATATGGCTAAATCCGACCGGTATACGTATCAAAATAAAATGAAGCACATGGTCACTGACCTGCGCCAACAAATTAAACGCGGCACTTACGCTCAAGGCGAATATCTACCATCGGAGATGACCCTGATCGAGCTGTATGGACTGAGCAAAAATTCAGTCCGGCAGGCGCTGGATCAGCTGGTTCAGGAAGAATTGATCGTGAAGGTGCCCCGTGTAGGCACCCAGGTAGTTGCAGCTTCCCGGCAAACCCGTAAGATTCGTTTCGGTTTGTATCCTTCCCTATATGCGGAGGCCGAAATGGAATATGTGCTCGCCTTATTTCAGGAGCGGCATCCGGAGGTAGCCGTGGAGATTGTGGACCTTCCCTACGAACATCCGGAAAGCATCGCCAATCTGATGAGGCTTGGCATTGTGGATGTGCTGTCCGTCAACATCCAGGATATGATGCATTTTCAGGAGAACGGCAGTACCGGTCTGTTTCACCGTCAGGAGCCGCGCGCGTCTACATATACTTTTTTGCACGGCCCGTTCATGGATGCCGAAGGCCGGCTGGCGGCGCAGCCGTTCATTCATTCTCCCGTGCTCTTGGCCTACAATAAAGAGCATCTGCGGGAAAAGCGCCAGTTCGAGCCGGACAGCAGTTGGGGCTGGGACGATCTCCAGCGAATGCTGCGTGAGCTGAGGAGCCCCGGGCGCTACAGCGTGGCTCTGCAACTGTACTCGTTGAACCGCTGGCCGATATTCCTCATGCAGCGTAGGGGCAAGGCGGAGATCGATGCTTCGTGGGGCCGTGCGGTCGAGGGGCTGTCTTGGCTTCGCGGACTGATTCACGAGGACGGCATGTTCCCGCTGGCCTTGGCCCAAGGCGCTTTTGAAGCAGAGAAGCTGTTCCGCGAGCAAAAGGTCTCTGTCATTCTGACGACCTATTATCTGCTCAACCAGCTGAAGGGAGCGACCTTTGAGTATGACGTGGCGCCTCTGCCGCATTTTGATCATGGGACAACCCTGCTATTGGGCACCGGAATCGGGGTCAGCGCGTGCTCCAAGGAGCGGGAGCTGGCCCAGAGCTTTGCCGATTTCCTAGTCTCTGACGAAGTGCAGGAATACATTCGCAGGCATACTTTCAGCATTCCGGCGAACCGTTACATCACCGAGAACGTAGATCCGGAGATGGAAGGACGGCCGTCCCGCCTCAATCTGCACCGAGAAATTGCCCCGCTGTATAAGACCTGCAGAGATGTAGGACTTAGCCTGGACGAGATGCTGTTGTTCCGGGAACGGCTGAAGCAATACTTCTCCTACCTTGTAGACGAAGGGGAACTGATATCCGTGCTGAGCAGGAAAACGGCAGGGACCTAAATGGCTACGAAAGCTGCGACCGATGAGGTCGCGGCTTTTTTTTGAGTTATCGTTTTCTCTATGGATAACCAGATAAGAACCAGTTGACAGACAGGTAGGTGTATGCTAAATTCTTTGCAAATATACGAACTACATAAATACCAGAGAAGCATGAACAACACTTCATAACGGAGGAGGGATGCCGCGATCCTTGCTAGGTAAACGCTCGAGTTGCCCTTATAGGTCGGTCCATTTGATTGATTTTGGCAGTACACTCCATACCAGAAATGAGGATGAATTGATGAACGTTACCCACAGCAAACCTCTAGCGAAGAAGGGACTCCGTCATCTATGTCTCACCATTTGCGTCACATTGCTGACTGCGGTTTTCTTCCCGGCAAGCGCCTCGGCGGAAATCGGCAAAACCTACAGCGACCCTATCGATTTGGGCTCCCCGATGCAAAGCGTTGCCATATATGACGGGGCCTTTGGCATACAGGACGGACGGGAGGTTATTTATACGACGGTGTCCGGCAAGCCGGCTATTTTTCATGTCATTGATCTGAAAACCAAAGAGGTGCTGAGCACGCATCCGCTAACGGGTTCCGAAAGCTCGTGGACGCATTTGACGACCCCGGACGGCACGGTGTATATCGGAGGCAACGGCACGCTGTACGCCTACTCTCCGGTCACGAAACAGCTGAAAAATTTGGGCGGCATCGGTGAGCAGGTTGTTTACGGCCTGTCCCACGATGAACAGGGCCGTGTCTACTTCGGTTCTTACCCGAATGCGAAAGCGGGCCGCTACGATCCAGCTACAGGGGAAATGAAGGACTACGGCATCGTAGGCACGGGCCAAAGCTACAGCCGTTCCACGGCATATCATGGCGGATATCTGTATGTCGGCATCGGGATTGAAGGCAGCATTGTAAAAGTGAACGTGGCGACTGGTGAGAAGGAAACCATCCAGCTTCCGTCCTATAACGGAGCGGTAGACATCGGCATGGTGAACCAGCTGGACGTTGCGGGCAAATATTTGGTTGCCGGCATCGGCAAAGGCAACAGCGGGCTTCTGTTCTATGACCTGGAGCTGCAGCAATGGAGCGATACCTACCATCTAAACAATAAAGGCATCCGCCTCTCTTACGGGCCCGAGGGCAGCAATAAAATCTATTTCGTTCAGAATAACCATCTGATGGAAGTGGATTTGAATACCCTTGCTGCTGTTGACACCGGCGTCGTGTACGGAACGTTCCTGCGCAATACGGCCTGGGTGGAGGTGCCGAACGATCCGGATCTTCCGGGTGTTTCGCTTGCAACCGTTCAATTCGGAGGCAGCGTCGCTTACATGAATCTGACGACCAAGCAGGTCAAAGCCGTACCTTATCCGGTGAAGGGCAACCCGATTCCTGTTCAAACCATGGAGACCGGTCCGGATGGACGGCTGTTTATCAGCGGTTATCCTGGCGGCACAGGGTCCGCGTATTCCATCGACACCGGAACCTTCGAAACCTTCCCGATGGGTCAGTCGGAGGGCATGGTCGCCATGAACGGCAAGATGTATATGGGCGTATATCCGGGTGCTGATATTTTCGAATACAATGCGGAAAATCCGACCCAGCGCAAGAGCTTGTTCAAAATTACCGGTCAGGACCGTCCGTTCATCATGAGAGCAGCGGAAGGTAAACTGTTCATCGGCACCATTCCGGACTACGGCAAGCTGGGCGGCTCCCTGACGATCTATGATCCGGCGAACGGCAGCCAGTATACCGAATACAAAAACGTCATCAACAATCAATCGATTGTCGGCATTGCGGTAAAAGACGGCAAGGTATATGGCTCAACCACCGTTGCCGGCGGACTGGGCATCACTCCTTCCGAACCGGCTGCCAAAATGTTTGTCTGGGATATCGCGACGGGCAAGGTGGAGAAGGAATGGGTTCCTTCTATTGAAGGTGCTTCTCCTACGCCGCATATTATTAGCGGAACCAGCTTCGGTCCGGACGGACTGCTATGGGCGGCTTACGACGGAACGCTCTTTGCCGTAGATCCGGACACCCAGGAAATCGTAAAAAGCAAAACGATTTACGAAGGCGTGGAGAAATACGGCAACTGGCGTCCGGTGTACATTCGCTGGAGCGAGGACTGCCTCATGTATCTGACGCTTGCCGGTCACGTCACCGTGGTTGACCCGGAAACGATGGAGCATCAGACGCTGGCGGAATCCCAGCATGTGAATCTCGGACACGACGGCGATATTTATTACACGAACGATACGCAATTGATGAAGATTGAAGTGTCGGATGCTGCAGCATCGGATACGATTGGGTCTCTGATGGACGATATTCAGTCCTGGAAGCAACAAGGCGTTATCAGTCATTCCCTGAGCCAGCAGATCGGCAATGCGCTGAAACAAGCGGAGCTGAAGCAGAAGCAAGGGAAGCAGGAACAGGCCGTGAAACACCTGAATGATGCGCTCAAACACCTGAATAAAGCTAAAATCGACACGATTACCGAAGAGAAGCGTTCGGAAGCGGAGCAGCGCATTCAAGACTTCATTGGTGAATGGTCCTGATTGAATCAAGGATATGACGGTAGGTTGAACCTCCGCCAACCATAACGGAAATTTTCATGACAAAAAGTCGCCAATCTGGCGACTTTTTTGTTCCTGCGATGCAAGCGCGTACCTTTGGAGAGAGACGAACCTATCAACACAGCCGTCTTAGGTGATGGCCCATTGTTAACCGAAGCCAATGAAAGGAGATTTGTGTGTTAATATAGTAACGTGTTTAGCTGAGGAGCATTCGGTCGGTGAACGTTCGATACCAGAACCTTAATAACGAGCATAACGGCGAGAAGGAGAAGGGGACATATGGATAAGCAGACGTATGCACGGTATCTGCTCAACCTGATGGATGAAGAAGCAGATTCCGATGAGGCCGTGATTGAAGAAGCAGCGTTATATGGATATTTTCAAATGTATATGCCTAGCGGAAAAGGGGTGGAGGCCACCTTTGAGCCGCTTGAGGATGGACATGCTTACTTGCGGCGGATCTCCCGGATTTACGAGATGCTGGACCCGGAGGATTTTACCGGAGGAACAGTGCCGGCCTATTTTAACGGCAAAGGGGCTGAGGAGTCCGAGGATGTATTGAGAGGGTATGGCGAGCAGTTTATTCGGGAGTTAAAGCAGCTGCTGGATACTTTTGCGAAATGGGAACGTGCAGCGGATGCAGTCGCCTACCTGGATGGAATCGAAAAAATCGAGCTTCTTCCTCCAGGGAAAATAGACACCGTCCGTGATTCATATGATCCCGATGTCTATGAGGCGCTGACCGAAGTGATTATGGAGCACAAAAATGAAGAGGAGCCTATAGAGATTCTGGATGAGGCTTATTATTCGATTGCCTGCGAATACTGGATCTCCTACTATTTGCAGTGGCACCGTTACGGGCTAAAAGGCGACCCGTTCGCGCCGTATTTCGAGCTGTACAGATTAGGGTATTCGGCTGTTTTCTCAGACCAGAAGCTGTATATCGGCACATAGCCTATAAGGAGGAGGGAAGTCTTGATGACAGCGGCTAAGATGTTTTCGACGATCAGCGCAGGCAGCTTTTTTGAAAAGGTCTGCGATAACGAAGTGGATTGGGATGCCGAATTAGATGCGCGGGACACGCATGAATTTGACTCGGCATGGAACTCAAGTTACGAGAAATTGCATGAACTTAGTCCCACTGAAAGTCAGACAACCCGAGATATTCGGGAATATGCATTCAAGCAAACGTTCAGGATCACCCGGAATGCTGAACTGGCGGGTTATGTATCCGACGACTTGTGCCTGATTTCCACGGCGCTGGAGAACAACGTTCAGATTGAATTTATCAATAACCTATGGAACTCCTATCTTAAAGGGAAATTTCCGACATGATCCTAAAAATGAAAATGCAATGTTCATTAGCCGGGCTAACAGACACTTGAATTAGGAAGTGGATGCCCCGATACCAAGGACATACCCGATAATGTGGTCGTCGGGGGCAATCCAGCCAGGGTGATTAAGGAAATCGAAATCCGAATGACGGAAGCGTGAACCGGAAAGTGTCCAAGAAGGAGATGTAGAATGGAATCTAATCAGAGAATCCGTTTGGCAATTGAAGAATCAATCCAATTCCTTGAATCTACTTCGCAATGGGAGACGGCTCACGGCGAGAACAGCCGCCATAAATGGGATGGCGCTTGGTGGCATATGGCCGCTCTATACGAAATGGGAGAGGTGAAGCTGATCCCGGAATCGGTTATCGCCAGGGCTAAACATCTACTCGAAACCAAGGTTTGGCGGACCTTCGTCATTACAGCCGATGACCAGCCAACCAAAGATAGTGACCGGTTGAAGATGGATTACTGCCATTGTGAACTTGCCGTATTCTATATGATTCTGAAAGCATATGGCTGTGATGTGGACACGGAGCTGCCCTGGATTCGTGAATGGCTCTTAAAGCATCAACTGCCAGACGGCGGATTGAACTGCGAGCCGGAAGCTTACATTCATTCAAAAAAAAGCTCTATCATTTCAACGCTTCCCCCGCTGGAAGCGATCTTATGGCATACAGACCGTGAATTCACCGAACAGGAAGCCGCTTTCTTAGATGAAGGCGCCCGGTATTTGATCGAGCATCGTCTAGTGTGTTCGAAACAGCATGGCGGCGTTCTGGATATGGATTGGCTGAAGCCGTGCTTTCCGCGTTTTTTTGAATATGATATCCTACGCGGGATGTCCTTCTTGGCAGAATGGTCCCGGCGCAGAAACAAAGCGCTGCCGGTCGACCTGTTTGTGGAAGGTGTGGAACGGTTGAAGATTTACATCGAAACGGATGGCTTGCGGATCGGCAGACAGGTCCATGATCCACATGGCCCTTGGGGCGGGCAAACCTTCCCCTTGTTAGAAGCTTTAGCCGGGCTGGGTGAGGTATCGCCTTATTTAACCGGACAATTGGATCGAGTTATCGAACGGTTGGGACCAGCATTTGCCTATGCACTAGTCGAATAGCCATTGCACCAGGAGTACACAGCCTTCATTCAAATGGGGAGGAACTCAACATGGTGCCAAATAAGTCGCGGACATCGCGGCTTTTTTTGTTATTAGCGTTGTTCTAATGTCGCCGATTTCTTCGACTCGGGTCTAGGTCCAATTCAGCCTCAGGAAGGATTTGGAGTAAACAAGCCTAAGGTACAATGAGATGTATGACATCCTACATTGAATCTTCAGCATTTACTTCAAACTTTTAGCAGAAAGGTGTCCTAAGATCATGAGAAAATTGAAAAAAATATTAAAAATTACCGGAGTAACCCTGATAGCGCTACTCATAACAGCCCTATTTTTCCCTACATGGACATCGTCCATCAAAGGCGAAAATAGTATTAGCATATTAGAACAAGTAGAGATCAATGGAAGCAAGCAAGAAATGATGATACGCGGCAATGACAAGGAGAATCCTGTGATTCTATTTGTACACGGTGGACCTGGAGCCCCGGAGATACCATATGTCGATACATATCAGGACCTGTTGGAAGCCCGATTCACGGTTGTTCATTATGACCAAAGGGCAAGCGGAAAATCCTATCATTTTTTTGAGGATTACGCTGATCTTTCATCGGAACTGCTGGTAAATGACTTATTGGCTATAACGGATTATGTTTCGGAGCGCCTGGGCAAAGAAAAGGTAATCCTCATGGGACATTCTTATGGCACGTACATTGCTGCACAGGCGGCCCAAAAGGCACCCGAAAAATATGAGGCTTACGTGGGGATTGGTCAGATGGGGGATACCGTAACAAGCGAGATCGACAGCTTGACCTACTTAATCAGCCAAGCTCAACAGGCTGGCAACGCGGAAGACGTCTTATATCTGCAAGGACTAACCGATAAAATCAAAAAGGGCGAAATGTTCACTCCACGAAATTATGTCATTCAATATGGCGGAGCTTCAAGACTTATTGACAGTCCCGACGGCAATAGTCTTGGGATGCTATTAAGCAGCGAGTATAACTTAATGGACGTTATTCGATATAACGTCGGAATATCTTTTTCTCAAAAGGTTTTGTTGCAGGAAGTTATAGAACATCCGCTGCCAACGCTTGTAACGAAACTTGAAATACCCTGCTACTTTATCATGGGCGATTATGACTATATGACGTCCTCCCATGCAGCAAAAGAATTTTTCGATAAGCTCGAAGCCGATCAGAAGGAGTTTATCGCGTTTGATCAATCTGCCCATTATCCGCAATTTGAAGAGAAGGAAAAGTTTTTTGTATGGGTGTCCGAGACATTTCTTTAATAAGCATTCCGGAAGTACTGGTAGTGGGCAATTCACCTATATAGGCAATGGCAATATAATGTAGTATTTCTTCTATGCAAAGGAGAGCTACCATGTACAAACTCACTTTAACTGCGGCTAAGAAGTTATTGGAAACTGCTGAACACCAAGCACGACAAATGGGTCTTAATTCTGATGTAGCGATCGTCGATGAAGGGGGGAACCTCATTGCTTTTCATCGGATGGATAACGCGAGAATAGCAGGCATCGATATTGCCATTGGCAAAGCGTGGACCAGCGTAGCGATGCAAATGCCGACGGCGAATTTAGCGCAATCTGCGCTTCCGGGCGGAGCAACATTTGGCATTAATACAACGAATCAGGGTAGAGTCGTCATCCTTGGCGGGGGGATTCCGCTCGTTCACGAAGGCAGGGTTGTCGGCGGCATTGGTGTAAGCGGAGGAACTAGCGCACAAGACATCGATGTAGCCAATGCCGCTGTGCAGGCGTTCGAAAATATGAGATATCAAGAAAATCAATATTTAAGTGCACGGATTGGTACAATCCAGCAGTCATTTACTTATTAACGGGTTCTATGCATCGACGGTAAGGGGGCTGCTTCAGGCAAGAAGGAGTCTATCTTCATCCAAGCTATGAGTAGTGACTTACATCACGATTACCGGAGCGGGAAATGTCGAAGAGCTAACATATGTCTACTAAAAAAACCATGATGATCGTGGTTTTTTTAGTTTTTATAATAACATGAATAAACTTACAAATACTTATTGTTTGTTATTAATTACTTATATATACTTATAAATATGATGTGAATGCTTAAACAGGGGAGGGATGAGATGTGTTCCAAGAGGAACGACTCGTAAAAATCCTGGATTATTTAAAACAACATAAAACGATGAGTGTTGGCGAGATCTGCTCGTTTTTTCAAGTGTCGCGGGATACCGCACGCAGGGATATTGTCAGATTAGTTCAAGAAGGAGTGGTTGTTCGAACACATGGAGGAGTAGCCTGGCCTGATCTGCAAAAGGAACTGACTTCTTATCAGGAACGACTTGTTGATGAGCCCGCGGGCAAGAACGTGATTGGCGAGCATGCCGCTAAACTGATTCGGGACCACGAAACGGTGTTTTTGGACGTATCTACGACCGTACAATTTGTTGCGGAGCATATTCAAGCGAAACATATAACAGCGGTTACGCACTCCATAGATAATGTAGGGATACTTTCCAAACGAGAAGATCTGAGCATCTACGTGCTCGGCGGTTATCTGCATACCCAAAATCGATTATTATACGGTCCTTCCGTCATCGATAAAATAAGTGAAATCCGTGCCGACAAAGCGTTCATCGGTGCAACGGCAATCCGGCCAGACGGACTCTATTATCCATATGAAGAAGATGTCCGGGTGAAGAGGGAAATGGCCCGGCGCTCGGATCAGGTCATACTTGTTGCGGATCATACCAAATTCACGGTGAAATCAAGGTTCAAGCTGGACTTTGATTATGTGGATATTATTGTAACCGATCAATTGATTCCCGTTGACATACAAGAAATATTAGACCAGAAAAATATTACGCTCATAGAATGCCAGACTCATAACCCACAGGACGGAGTTGAGCAATAATGAACAACAAAATCATTCAACATGTCAAAGTCCACCTACCTCATCGAATACTTCCTTCTGCAACGGTTTGGATTTCGAACGGAAAGTTGAAGAGAATAGAACCAACGCAAGAAATTGAAACCATCGAAGGCGATGATGAACGGATTGATGGAAACGGAATGTGGCTTATACCGGGGATGATTGATGTTCATATCCATGGGGCCAATGGCTATGACATGATGGACGGAACCGAGGACAGCATTCAAGAAGTGTCACGCTCTTGCGCGGCAACCGGCTGTACCTCGTTTCTGGCAACTTCCGTGAGTTCTACGATAGAGGATCTGATGAACATGATTCGCAGCGTAAAAGGTGTCATCGGACGAGAACAAGGGGCAAGGATCGCCGGCATTCATTTGGAAGGCCCTTATTTGAATCCGAAGCGTAAAGGGATGCAAAACGAGAAATATCTTCGCCACCCGAATCTGGAAGAAATGAAGTTGATTTTTCAGGAAGCGGGTTCGCTCATTAAAATGGTAACGATCGCCCCGGAATTGCCTGGAGGCTTGGAGCTTATATCCTTCCTGAAAGAGCAGGGCGTTGTGATCGCCGTAGCTCATTCCGATGCCACTTACGAGGAAGCAAAGCTGGCTTTTACAGCCGGAGCGAGTCATGTAACCCATTGCTTTAACGGCATGAGACCGATTCACCATCGAGATCCCGGACTGATTGTAGCCGCGTTCGAAGAACCGCATGTAAGCCTGCAAGCGATTGTCGATCAAGTCCATCTTCATCCGGCCATTGTCAGATTAATGCATCGTCTCAAAGGGCCGGAAGGCATGGTGCTTATTACGGATGCGCTTCAGGCGATGGGATTAGGTGATGGAAATTATATGTTTGGTGGTCATCAGGTCACCGTTTCCGAGGGGATCGCCAGGCTTGCGGATGGCACTTTAGCATCGAGTACCGTGACTATGAATGAAGCGTTGCGTCTGACCGAAGCCAACGGCATTTCGATGGAGAATGCCGTGCGCATGGCTTCAACAACGCCTGCCCATATTCTAGGTTTATATAGCAAAGGAAAAATCGAGGTCGGTTACGATGCGGATCTCGTTCTGATGGATGAACGGTATCAAGTGCAGTGGACGATGATTGAGGGTAACATTGTACCGATGAAGGACACGTAACTTCTTATTCACTACACGCAGTATCATACGACAGACAGGGGGCGCCCCAGGTCCATGGACCTTTTGGGGCATCCCCTTTTTTTTGTATCCAAAACTTTAACCGCCTTTTAGTGCGATCTAAATAGATACAGACAATTCAGTCTAAGTCGATTCGATCTTAAGAGCGCGCCCTTCGGGTAAATGCGCAGGCTGATCATGAACGATGGTTCCATCTTCTAGATGAAGCCATGTTTCAAAGCTCCGCTGGCCTTCCGTTAATTGGATCACCCTTGCTCCAGGTTGAAAAGGTCGATCCAGATAAGCATTGCGGGACGTACGACCATAACAAAGACGGATTCCATGCAGCGTCCCCCAGAAATCGTTCCCATGGTCATGGCCAACAAAAGTTCCCATGATATCGCCCATTTCCAGCATGGCTGCAAAAAATCCGGTATTGATGAGCGGTGCGCAGCAATAGGCGTCTAACTTCTGTCCGTAACAGACCGAGAAATCCCAGATGTCATTGTATTCCGGCAGAGGAATATGAAAGAAGCCGAGTGAAGGGAGGGGCTCACCTCCGTTTCGAGCGGTCAGACGATGAGACGCTTCCGTATACCATGCGATCTGACTTCGGCGTATCCAGTCATAGAGTCCAACCCGCATATGCTCAAGCGGTGAGTAGCTCCCCGAATCCAGAAAAAACAAGGCGGCAGCAGGCTGGTGAAGCCTATCCAAAATTTCAAGCACATAATTGCCTACCCCATGGACATTCGGCGGATCGGGCTGTGCATAACAATACCGATGTGATAGCTGGAGATAGTGCAGCTGCTCACGTGTCATTTCAGCAGCTTCGGAATCATGATTGCCGAATACGGCGGCCCATGGAATGTGCATTTCTTCGGGGACCGATACCGCATCTTTAAAAGCTTGAACGGGATTCGGACTTTTGTTGCTTGCAATGACATCACCGGTATAAATCACTAAATCCGGCTGTTCCTTCTCCAGTATTCTCTTCATCATGGCCTTCATCTGCAGTTCTTCCTCATCCGGTTCACAAAACTCCGTGTCGGTAAACTGTACGATCTTAAACGTGCCATTCGACTTAAAATGCAATGACTTTCTCATTTCGGCCAACACCCCTTATTCATTCAACCATCCGCACGGATCTTCATATGAACCATTACAGCGATTACGCCCCTAGCATAATGAGTCTGGTTGAAGCTGTCAATCGCCATTTGAAGCCGGATGAGAAGAAGTCACCAGGACAGCGGCATTCTCCGTTCGAACATGGATGTTCTATCAGGTTCCTATGAATACAGGCGCTCTGATCCCGACAACGAATACCATCATTACCCAAATCATCTGGGAGGAATAGGCGTGAATCATATTTCGTTTTAGCAATAAAAAAATCCCATCCGCTGAATCTGGATGGGTTTTTTTATTGAAGGTTTGAAGCGGCTATAGAGGGTATGTCTTCTATCTTACGGATGCTCCGTGAGACTGGATAAAGGGACGGTCATTTCCTGCTCCGAGTTGCCGATCGGATAGACCCGAGCGGTTTCATCCTCATTCACATGCTGGATATAAATGGGGGTATCCTGATAAGTTACATGTTTCATAATGGCCGATTCCGAAATTTCAATCGCTCTTTGTTTATTCATGACAATTCTCCTTATTTCGAAAGGTCATTCAATGGATCAGCCTGCCGGTTAGCGGCTTTTTTGATTTCCCGGTCCAAATTCGACGTTCCTTGAATTTCTTCGGCAGCCTCCATTTGATGATTGAGCTGCTGCTCGACTTGTCCGATCCCATGTGCTTCCTGTTGTTGTTTGCTCTTTGCCAAAATGATCCCTCCATGTGATGATATATCCATTGTAAAAAGCTGCATTACTACAATGCACCAATATGTATGAACCTATGCAAATTTATATAATTTCGGGAACTTTCATCGACCGTACGGAGTCTGTTTTGGTGAGGGGGGAGAACTGCTTTGAAGGAAATGCAGATGCAGCATTCCGCGGAGCTGAAAACTTCGGACATTCGGATGCTTATGGAATCCTACGGGGAGGACGTCTGGAACTATGCTTTCGCCATAACTAGAAACACGCACACGGCGGATGATGTCGCGCAGGATGTGTTTATTAAAGCCTATCAACATTTTGCTTCCTTTCGGGGGGAGGCTTCCGTCAAGACCTGGCTTTTGAAAATCACGCGCAACACCGCGCTTTCCTATCTGAAGCGAGCGTTCCTGCGCAGAGTGGTGCTGATGGGCGAGCAATCTCCCGGCACCGGGCAGAAGGGGGCCATGCGGACTCCAATTTCGCCATCAGCCGAAGCGGAATATTTGGAACGGGCAGAGGCCGATGAATTGTGGAAGCAGGTACTGAAGCTGCCAGCTAAATTTCGAGATCCGCTCGTGCTTAGTCTGCATCATCAGCTATCCATAGATGAAATATCCGCCATTACAGGCCTTTCGCCAGGCACGGTAAAGTCCAGAATTTACAGGGCCAAACAGAAGGTGGCCGCCGCATGGAAAGGAGCGATCGAGGATGAATGATTGGAGACCGGATTGGAATCGAAGGCTGGCTGATCCGCCATTTAAGAACCAGCGTTTCCGGATTGACATGATGGAGGCCGTGGAGGAACGTCTTCAGGTTGTTGAAAAGAAACGATTCCGCAGGGACTGGATCCGAACTATCGGTGCCTTTGTTCCCGTAGTGCTGCTCTTGTTCGGGGTTGGAATCTGGTTCGGTTACCAGGCCGTGCCTAACGGTAATCCGGTAAGCCCAAGTCCGGCTGTATCCAAGGGTGGGACGTTTCAATCCAGCTTCGTATCCGGGTCCGGAGGCGGTTTCGACTGGTGGAACCTTGCGGATCGAGAAGTCTCGCAGGAGAGCGACCGTACGATCGTGGCGCTGGCGACAGCGCTTTTGAAACGGGAGATCGGCATCTGGGGCGGCCCGACGCCGGACATCTGGGAGCATCCCGAGGTGAAATGGCCGCTTGAACGCTATGATGTGTCCAGTCCCTGGGTTTATGAAATATACGTAAACGAGATTACGACAGATGCTGAACAAACGGTATACAAGCTCCGTCTGCTGCTCCGGGATTCGATCCCTATGGTATATGAGGAAACGATAGATGTTAAGATTCGTAATGATACCCGCCGAATCTCGCAAATCCAACTAATAAGCACTGACGAAACGGGAACACCACGGGACGATTTCGAGGCTGGAGACGATCAAGGAACAACCGTTACTTTAAAGGAAGATGCAGCCTTGGATCTGAAGATTACGGGTACTCTGTTCAAAGAGGCAGGAACCATTCGTTCGATCAATGTTCAATATGGCGACACGGAACGAACCTTTGCAGATTGGAGCAGCGTGAGTAACGAATCCTATTATCCGGAAACCGCGATACTGTCCCCAGGCAGCAGCGGGAAGGAGAAGGATATACTGGCAATCGTTTTGACAACCGGTTACGGAACAGGGATGCGCGAATCCGCATTGAAACTTCTTACCGACGATCTCATCGAAGTGATGGCAGCCGACCCGGTCCTTGCGTCACAATCCAGACTAAGCTACCATATGACGGCGGAAGACGGGAAAAGGATATTTCAACTTACGTTGAGCGGCGTAACCCGCAGCTTTGAATACAAAGAGGAGGACGCCGGTTTTTGGCTGGACCAGCCCGCACTTGGCAGCATTGTCAGGTATTCCGTGGAAGAAAACACCCTCTATGCTTCGGTGCCAATCCAGGTATCGCCGGGCAACTTTCCGGCAGAGGTCCGGCTGCGCTATGAATACGACGGGACCACGTTTCTTGTGGCGGAGGCAACATTAGAGGAGATGTAAGAAGGGCGTGAAATGCGGGAACCATCATGATTGTCAGACTGACTGGGAAAAGAGAAAACTAAAAAGCCGCTAAGAGCGGCTTTTTAGTTTTCATTATTCGCTTTCATGGATTTATTAGCTGGCGTGTCCCTTTACGACAGTTTGCCAATGTTTGTTTGACCCGGATGGGATTCGGCAGAGAGCTGACCTCATTCAGTTCCGAAAAAACTCAACCTGATCGATATCTGCCCATTGGGAAGAGGAGGAGTTCGACACGTAAAACCCGATCGTTGCCTTGCCCGCCGTCACTTGGATATTCGAGATCGTGACAGGCGTCCACGCCGTCGTGACCGGGCAGCCCGTTTGGCGCATCCCGCCGCCATAGTCCTTCACTTCCATGACGCAGCTGTTCTGGCCTCCGCTGCTACGCATGCGGGCCCTCATCGTATACGTACCGTTATCGAGACCGGTAATGGTCTGGCCGACGTAGGCGGTTGCAGGCCCGCTCGTGCCCGCAAGTCCAACAAAGTAAGAGCCTTCCGCCGCGGGAAGCCCGACGCCGTCATTGGCTCCGTGAATCAGGATGCGGTTCGGGTAATCGTCGCCGTACGTGGTCCAGCCAGCTACGTTCGCCGTTTCAAAGCCGGGATTGTTAACGAGATTCGTCTGCGAAGGAGTAACGGTATAGCCAAAGCGCAGATAGATTCCGCTAACCGGATCAGTCGCGCTCGTCACGGCTGCGACGCGGGTCGAATCGACGGTCATCAGGGAGTTCCAATTGGAAGACTTCGTATCGGATACCGGAAAAACGTTGGTTTTGTACTGCCATGTCGCACCGTTGTCGGAACTGATCATGGTAAACATCGAAGTGTAGGGATCCCCTGTATTGGCGCTGCTCTCATCGGTTTGGAATGCGGCCATCAGACGGCCGTCGGGAAGTGTTACGACAAAAGGAGCACCGGCTTTTTTGCCGTTGCCGACCGGCACGTACAGCGTTTGGCGCGGAACCGACCAATTCAAGCCGTCCGGGGATATTTTATATTTAATGACAAAAGGGTGTCCTGCGACGTCGGACGCTTCGAATACGGTCATATAGCGGCCGTCTTGCATCCGCGTGATGACCGGCATGCCATCGCGAGAACCCGCGGCAACGCCGTCGCTGACCGTAATTCGGCTGCCCCAGCCGCTTCCGTTCCACGTTTTCATGTACAAATTTTGCCGCCCGGTCGTACCTACCGTCGCCGGATTGTCATCTGCATAAAGGACGGCTATCGTGCCGTTAATCATTTCCAAATGCGGCTCCCACAGACCTTTAAAACTGGAGGCGGTTGAACTTCCGATCAAGCCGCCCGGCAAATCGCTCCAAGTATACCCGCCGTCGACGCTCCGCCGGACGTTTAGCTGGATATCATAGGTCGAGCCGTTCTGCACGACATGACGGTAGGCTAACCAAATTTCTCCGCTCGGCAGCCTCATCATCTGTCCGTTCCCAACATTTCCAGCGCTCCTTGAGACGGCCGTAGCCGGATTGCTCCAAGTGTAGCCGCCGTCCTGCGTCCGGGAGACTACGATACGCGTGTTCCCACCACCGGCGTTGGTGTCAAACGATACGAGCCATTCGCTCGGCGTTAGCTTGAGCAGCCGAGGATACCATACGCCGCCTGAAGGCGGCGTATAGACTGCAATCTTCTGCGAAGCCCATGCCATACCGGATGAGGCCGCATGAGCCGGCGACAACGGAAATGACGTTAAAGCAAGCGCAAGCATCACGATAAAGGCAAGCGGTCTCTTCCAAAAGCGTTTGTTCCGTTCCATAAGCAACAATCCTTCCAATCCAGATTAGAAAGCGCTTTCTAAATTGGATTGTATCGCAGTTAGTATAAATTAAGATATACTAAATATATATTATTTTTCAGTTTGGACAGTCGTAAAAAGCGAGGTATGACATGGAGCATCCGTTATATAAACAAATACAGAACGATATACGGCGCAGTATTCAGAGCGGCGAGCTTCCGGCAGGTGCCTTGGTACCGTCGGAGAAGGAGCTGGCTCAGCGGTACGGCGTAAGCCAGATCACATCCAAAAACGCGCTCAACGGTTTGGTGGAGGAAGGTTTTCTGGTGCGTTACCGGGGAAAAGGCACCTTTGTTAGGGAGCAGGGCTCTTCGGAAGGACCGCAGCCCCGGACGGATATGAAAAAAACGATTGCGATCATATTGCCAACGATGAAAACCAAGATCGACCAGCAGCTGCTGGACGGCCTGGAACGCTACTGCGCGGAAAGAGAATATGATCTGTTGATCCGTATCTCACGCGAATCGCAGGAGGAAGAATCCCGGGCGATCGAGCAGTTCCGGGAACGGGGAGTCGATGGCTTTTTGATATTTCCGGTCGAGCAGGAAAGCTACAATAAC
This sequence comes from Paenibacillus sp. Y412MC10, assembly GCF_000024685.1. Classification (NCBI taxonomy): domain Bacteria; kingdom Bacillati; phylum Bacillota; class Bacilli; order Caryophanales; family Paenibacillaceae; genus Paenibacillus; species Paenibacillus sp. Y412MC10. The sequence goes on along the minus strand of NC_013406.1, from coordinate 4,112,204 downwards.
GCCATTTTGCGTTTGTCGCTTGATCAGGTCCCCCTGGTGCTGGTCGACCGTTTTTTGAAGGAGATCCGGACCTATAGCGTCAGCTCTGATAATTACGAGGGCGTACGCGAAGCCATATCCGGTTTGCTTGCGACGGGGCACAGGCGCATTGCCTTCCTGTCTCCGGAGATTACGAATTCGGTTACGGACGAAAGAGCCAAAGGCTTCGAAGCCGCATTTCTGGAGCAGGGCTTGCCGATAGACAAAAGGCTATGGTGCTTGCTGGATTTGGTTACGATTCAGGAGGGACACGGACCGCAGGAGGTCCTTCGTTTTCTGCAGGGCTGCAGTGATGTAACCGCGGTCTTTTGCGTGAATGCGGAGCTGGCCCGCTATGCCCATTACGCCATGCGGGAAATTTGGCCGGCGACGGAGAGCAAACCGCAGCTCGCCGCCTTTGACGATCCGGATATTGAAGGCATTCCTTATATCCGGCAGCAACCGGATGAAGTATCCCGGCGTGCCGTCGATCTGCTGTCGGAACAGCTGGCCGGTAAGCACGAGCCTCGAAGGGAGGTCGTCCCGGTCCAATGGATTTGGCCGGAATGATCCGTTCATCCAGGATACTGGCTTGATACACAGGAGAAATATCATCGTGAAAACGGTCTGAACTTCGTTCAGCCGTTTTTTTTCGTATATTTTGAGGCAAATCACGGGTTTGTACAGTTTTATATTTACATTTCGAAAGTTATATTATAATAATATACTAAATATACTATTTACAATATAAAGGTTGTGATGCGCGTTGAAATCGTTGCCGCTATATAAAAAAATCCAGGAAGACATCAAGCGGCTGATCGCCATCGGCAAGCTGCGGGAAGGGGACCGGGTCCCTTCCGAGAAGGAACTGTCTGAACGTTACCGCGTCAGTCAAATTACAAGCAAAAACGCGCTGGTCGGACTCATGGAGGAAGGTTTGCTCGTCCGGATCCAGGGCAAGGGTACCTTCGTGATGAGCAGGCCGGAGAACGCTTCCGCACTCGATCAGTTAGGCGAATGGACGGCAGGTCCGGGCAGAAGCGGACGGATCGGACTCGTACTGCCCACGATGAAAACGAAAGTGGACCAGCGATTTTTGGACAACATCGAGAAATATGCCACCGCCGCCGGCTTTGAGCTGATGCTGAGAATTACGCGAGAATCCCAGGTCGAGGAGTCCAAGGTCATCTCGTCCTTCTTGAACCAGGGGGTGGACGGCATCATCATCTTTCCGGTTGAAAACGAGACATACAACGATTCGATTTTAAGGCTGTCGCTGGACCGTTTCCCTTTTGTCCTGATCGACCGGTTTTTGAAGGAAATCAAGACGTACAGCGTAAGCTCGGACAACGTCAACGGGACAAAGGAAGCCGTGGAGTATTTAATTAACAATGGCCATTCGTCGATCGCGTTCATCTCACCGGAGATTACGAATACCGTGACGGACGAGAGAGCCCAAGGGTTCGAGCAGGCTTTTCTGGAACGCGGGATGTCGATCGACAAAAGCTTATGGTGCCTAATCCCGTTGGAGGAGATCGCCTCGGGCAACTCCGTCGATAAAATCAGGGAGTTTTTAGACGGCAATCCCGAAATTACCGGCATCGTTACGGCCAATACGGAGCTATGCCGAAGTGCATATAAAGCGGCGGTTGCATCCCGTAAGCGCGTACCGGAGGATCTGGAGCTGATTACGTTCGATCCGCCGGATCTGCCGCACGTGCCGTTTATCCGTCAAAATGAAGAGGAAATGTGCCGCCTGACCGTAGAGCTGCTGATCGAGCAAATTGAAGGAGCCTTTGAGGCAAGAAGGATTATGGTGCCGGTCATGCTGGTAAACGAATGAAAGGTTCGTCCGTGAAGCCACTGAAAACCACTAATTTTATAATAAATATAGTATATAAAATTATAATAATATAAGTTATTATGATTCCGTAAAGCGCTTACAACCAAATCATTTGTTAAAGAAGAGGGGGATCGCATGAAAACGAAAAGCAAATTTGCAGGTATGTTGATGCTGCTGCTGGTGTTTGCGTTATCCGCTTGCAGCGGGGGCAGCAACGGAACAAACGGAGGGACTGCTTCAAGCAACCCGGACGCGTCGAAGCCAGGTCAGGAAGCGTCCACCGGTACGGACCAGAAGGAACCCGTCACGATTGAGTTTATGGGCCACGGCAATCCGAACGAAAAAAAGATTTTCGAAAAGCTGATCGCTTCCTTTGAGGAGAAGTATCCGCACGTCACGGTTAAATACACTTCGGTGCCGCCGGGCGAATACTCGCAGAAGATGACAACGCTGATCAGTTCAGGCAAAGTGCCGGACGTATTCTATGTCGGCGGTCCGGAGTTTTACCGTTTCGCCGAAGCCGGCACCCTTCTCAACATCCAGTCATACCTGGATCAGACGTCGTTGTTTAATCCCGATAACGTATGGAAGCAGGCCATGGACCGCTATCGTTTTGACGGCAGTAAGGTCGGGGCGGGCGATTTGTACGGCCTGCCGAAGGACGTAGGTCCGTGGGCTTTCGTATACAACAAGGATTTGTTTGACGATGCGGGCGTGCCGTATCCATCCGCCACGGCTGGAGAATGGACCTGGGACGACATGCTGGAAGCTGCCCAGAAGCTGACGGTCGACAACAACGGCGACGGAAAGCCTGAACAGTATGGTGTAGGCGCTTACAGTCTGGAATCGGCGGTTTGGGGCAACGGCGGCGAATACATCGATTACGCCACCGGCACGGTAAAGGTCAACGAGCCCGCATTCTATGAGGCGATGCAATTTGTTGCCGACCTGAACTTGAAGTATAAGGTCAGCCCGAATCAGGAAGCCGAACAAGCGATGAATGCGTATACGCGCTTCATTAACGGCCAGCTAGGCATGTTTGCGATGGGTCCGTGGGATCAGCCGGCATTTTGGGAGCTGCCTTTCGATTGGGATATTGCGGCATGGCCGGCAAGCCCGAACACGGGACAAACGGCGACCTGGCTCGGCTCAATGGGATTTGCCGTATCGGCAAAATCCAAGCACCCGCAGGAAGCGTTCGATTTGGCCGCCTTCTTATCGCTGGATGAGCAAGGCCAGCGCGAAAACTACCAGCTCGGCCAGGCGGTTCCCAACCTGATCAACATGGCCGAAGGCGAATTTAAGGAAATGGACAAAGGGCCGCAGACGCGCCAAGTCTTTCTGGACATTATCCAAGATTACGGACGACCAAACGTTATAGCTTTCTCCAAGGATACGCAATGGATGGATACGTTCAATCAGAACGCGAGTAAAGTATGGAACGGCGAGATGTCGGCCAAAGACTTTACGGCCCAAATCCAGCCGAAGATGCAGGAGCTGTACGACAAAGGCAATAAATAATGAAGCAGGCGGGGCGCCAGCCATGGATATCGGCGCCTCCCGCCGTATCAAGACGTCCTGATCAATCGAATACTGGCGAAGGTGGAATGGAATATGGGTACCAAGCTTGGCGGGTATCGCAGAAGAGAACTGGCATGGTTGTATCTGTTCGTCGCTCCGCCGGTTCTCGGGTTTCTTTTGTTCGGCCTTGTGCCGATCTTGTTCTCCATATATATCAGCTTTCACAAATGGGATATGCTATCCGATCCGCAGTGGGCGGGACTCGCAAACTATAAGGATCTTATGGGCGACGAGAAAGTGTACAAATCGATGTACAATACGATTTATTTAATGATCGGCATTCCGATCGGCATGGTGCTCTCGATGCTGCTGGCCATCCTGATGAACCGTAAATTCGCCGGCATCTCGTTCATGCGCACGATCTATTATCTTCCGGTCATTTCGCCGGTCATCGCCGTATCGCTGTTGTGGCAGTGGATATTAAATCAGGATTACGGCTTGCTCAACAATTTTCTGTGGGAAACTTTCGGCATTGCCGGCCCTAACTGGCTGGGTAAGCCGGAGTGGGTGAAGCCTTCGTTAATCCTGATCGGGCTTTGGAGCGGCATCGGCGGAAACATGGTGCTGTACCTTGCAGGACTGCAATCCATCTCCTCGACGTATTATGAAGCCGCGGAAATCGACGGCGCTGGCGCATGGCACAAGCTGACGCGGATTACCATCCCGCTGCTCACGCCTATTCATTTTTTCGTCGTGGTCATGGGCATCATCGGGGCGTTCCAGTCGTTCAGCCAAATTTACGTGCTGGCGGTAGACGGCGGGCCTGAATATAGCGGGGCCACGGTGGTCTATTATATTTTCCAGCATGCGTTCCAGTACTTTAACATGGGTTATGCAAGCGCGGTTGCCTGGGTGCTGGGCATTCTCATCTTTGTTGTCACGCTTATACAATTCAAGCTTTCCAATCGCTGGGTTTACCAAGACTAGGGGGGAAATCTGTGAAACGGGAAAAAATGACGGACCTCTGGTCGCTGCTGCTGCTGCTTTTCGGATCGATCTTTATGATCGCTCCGTTCATCTGGACCATCTCGACTTCGTTGAAGGATCGGCGAAACGTATTCGAAATTCCTCCGCAATGGATTCCAGAACCGATCACGTTCGGCAACTATGCGAAGGTTTGGCTGGAGTCGCCTTTGCTGCATGGATTCATGAACAGCTTGATCATCGTGGTGATCGTCCTGACCATAGGAATGCTGGTATCCGCAATGTCGGCCTATGCATTCGGCAAATTCGAATTCCCTTACAAAGGCATGCTCTTCATGGGCTTGCTCGGAACGATGATGATTCCGTATTCGGTGGTAATGATACCGCAGTATATCGGGTTTTCCAGGCTGGATTGGGTAGACACCTTGCTGCCGCTCATCGTACCCGGCCTGTTCGGCAACATCGTCGTCATCTTTTTCATACGCCAATATTTGCAGAGCGCGATGCCGACCGAATTGATCGAAGCGGCGAAGATCGACGGCTGCAGCTTTCCGGGCATCTTCTTCAAAATCGCGCTGCCGATCATGAAGCCAGCGCTCGCTGCCCAAGCCGCTCTCGGCTTTATGGGCATCTGGAACGATTTTCTCGGCCCGCTGATTTACCTGCATACGCCCGAGAAGCAAACGATTCAAGTGCTGATCGCTTCCATGCAGGCGATGTACATCGGCCAGTCGGATTATCCGATGATCATGGCCGCAGCCATCATTTCCATGGTGCCGGTGATCATCGTGTTCTTTTTCTGCCAAAGATACTTTATCGAATCGATGGCAATCAGCGGAATCAAGGGGTGAGGCGCATGCCGATAAGAATGCCGCGCCTGTCAAAAATCGCATGTTGTATCGGAGCGTTAGGTTTAGCGGCCGGATTGGCATTATCGGGATGCGATACAACCACGAAACCGGAGGCGGTCGATATGGAAATATACAATGAAATGTATGCCAATCCCTTTCCGTCGTTGGAGGAAGAATGGGAGGATTACGGCAACGGGGATCCGTATGTGCTGCGGCATGACGGCCGCTATTATCTATATGTGAGCACTAAGGATCATCGGACGGGAATCAAGGCTTGGATGTCGGACAATCTGGTCGATTGGAGCTATGCGGGGCTTGTGACGGAAGATCCCGTATCGACCGGGGCCTATGCCCCCGAAGTGATTTACTCGAACGGGTGGTTCTATCTATACACTTCTCCGGCGGGAAGGGGACATTACGTGTTCCGAAGCGAATCGCCGACAGGCCCGTTCGAAAGAATCTCCGAGAACGTCGGGATGAGCATCGACGGCTCGGTGTTTATCGACGATGACGGCTCCTGGCTGTTTACCCATGCTGGATCGTCGGGCATTGTCGGCGTTCCGATGGACGGACCCGCCGAATTCGGCGTCGGTCAGACGATTCCGGGGCCCTATCTGGGGCATTGGACGGAAGGGTCCATGATCATCAAGCGGAACGGTACCTATTACATGACATATACCGGGAATCATGTATTCAGCAAAGGCTACCGTATTCATTATGCCGTATCGCATGACTCGCCGCTCGGTCCGTACAACATTCCGGCCAACAATCCGCTCGTCATCAGCACTAAGCCGGACTTTTACGGGCTTGGCCACAGCTCGACGGTGATGGGACCCGATCTGGATTCCTATTATCTCGTCTATCATAACTTGACGGGAAGATCTCAGGAAGGCCCGCCTGTCCGGCGCATGAACATCGACCGGCTGGTATTCAACGGAGACAAGATGGAGATTCTGGGTCCTACGAATTACGATCAGCCTATCCCGAGAGGGCCGGTCTTTGCCGATCGGCTGGACGCAGACGCCATCGATGAGAACCGGTGGGAGTCGGAGAAATCGGAAGGAAGCGCTCGAATCATCAGCAAGGAGAGCACGAATCGCATCTATACGGCGGAATATAATTTGGTGCCGTCAAAGACGCGGGTCGCCGCATTGTTTGCCTATGAGGAGGCCAACCGTTTCGGGTTCGCCGAAATCGAACCGGAACTAAACCGACTATCCTTGGGCAGGATGGAGGATGGCAACCGTAAAGTGCTCGCCACCGCGGAGCTTCCGGAAGATACGGATTGGTCTAAACTGCACACGATTCGTATCGAACGAGGGAACGAGCGGCTTCGGGTCTACCTGGACGGCGTTGTGAAGCTGGATGAATCTTCGGAAACGTTCGGACCTGGCCGTATCGGGTATCGGTACGATAACGGCGTACCGGGATTGTCGTATACCGCATTCTCGAATCAAGCCGACGGCAGCAGTGACTTCGAAACGGCCAAGCCGCTTCCCGGCAGCATGGAAGCCGTGCATTATCTTAGCGGCGAAGGCAGGGGGTATGCGGTTCGTCAACCGTCGGAAACCGGCGCATGGCGTCATTCGGACGGAACGGCGATTCGGCAGGCGGAGGATGGCAGCTATTCGGCTGCGCTTACGGAAAAAGGCGATTGGCTGCGTTATGCAGTAAACGTTTCGGAATCGGGCACCTATGCGCTGGACTTGTCGGTCAAGGCTGACGCGGGGCCGGCAGCCTTTAAGCTGCTCGTGGACGATCAAAAAGCCGGAAGCTTTAAAATCGACGGCAGCCATGACGCCAGCAGCGAACCCTGGGTAAAAATTCGGGTAGGATCCCTAAAGCTCGAAAAGGGATTACATAGCCTTGCCATTCAATTGGACAATGGGCAGCTGGAGTGGAAAACGATGGAATTCGAGCTGGTCGATGATCAAGCATTCAAGATCGAACGTTTATTGGAACAAGCAAGTTCCGAGGATGTTCACGGCCGTTGGAACGAAACCGCCGGAAGTTATGCCGGAGCAGCCGATGCCGATGCCAAGATGTATGGAGGCAGCCGCCTTTGGTCCGACTACCGCATCCGGACGACCGTAACGCTGGGCGATGATCCGTCCGGTCAAGCGGGCTTACTCTTCCGGGTGACAAATGAGTCGGATTTCAGGGATCAAGTGAGCGATTCGCTGATGGGATATTTCCTCGCGGTCACCGCCACGAAACTGGAACTGTACAAACATAATTACGATTCCGAGCTGCTTCAAAGCATCAAAGTTGAGCTGGAACGGAACAAGCCCGTCAGCTTGCGCATCGAAGCAGTTCACGGGACGATCCGCGTCTTCGTCGAGGATGGAGAAGAGCCTGTCCTGACGTATGACGATCCCCAGGCCTTCATGCAGGGGAGGGTCGGCATTCGATCGGTTCATGCTGAACAGATCGGGCTTGGCGATTTAACGGTGGAATCCATAGGAACCAAATAGAAACGATAAACTAACAGAAGATGGAGAGTGGAACATAATGTCTAGCTCGCACAAATATATAAAGGACTATCCCAGACCGCAATTGGTACGCGAGGAATGGGTAAATCTGAACGGGGAATGGGATTTTCGCTTCGACGATGCTCTGGAAGGAGAAAGCGCCAAGTGGTACGAACGCCTTCAGGCTGACCGAAAAATCACGGTGCCTTTTGCGTACGAGACCAAAGCAAGCGGCATCGCGGATGAAACATTTCATCCTTGCGTATGGTATGAACGTAGTGTAGCCGTACCTGCCGAGGCAGAAGGCAAACGGATCATTTTGCATTTTCAAGCGGTCGATTATGCGGCGACCCTGTGGGTCAACGGCAGCAAAATCGGCATGCATGAAGGCGGATACGCAGCCTTTTCCTTCGATATTACGGAAGCAGTCGAGTTTGGACGCGAGAACAGGATTACCGTTCAAGTCGTGGACGGCAACAGCTGTACGCAGCCGCGCGGCAAGCAGCGATGGATGAAGGACAACTTCGGGTGTTGGTACGTGCAGACGACCGGAATATGGCAAACCGTATGGATGGAATACGTGAATCCGATTCACATCAGCCGGGTGAAGATAACGCCGGAACTGGAACGCGGGTCGGCGAATTTCGGCTATGAACTGGGCAATGCCGCGCACGGCTACGACGGGTTAACCCTCCAGACCATCATCCGGTTTGACGGGAAGCTGATCCGTTCGACGGAAACGAGCGTGGAACGCGGAACGGTAACGGTCGATGTAAGCGTCGTAAACGAAGCCGTGGGCGAATGGAAAGTCAAGCCGTGGCATCCGAACCATCCGAATTTATACGACGTCGAGATGATTCTGAAGCAAAACGGAAAGCCGATCGACACCGCCTATTCTTATTTCGGCATGCGGAGCATTCGGATCGCAGGGGACCAAATCATCTTGAACCATACGCCGATTTATCAGCGGCTGCTGCTGGATCAAGGATACTGGAGCGATACGCATCTGACGCCTCCGTCTGAGGAAGCGCTGCTGGAAGACATCGACAAAACGCTTGCGCTCGGCTTTAACGGCGTGCGCAAGCATCAGAAGCTGGAGGATCCCCGTTATTTATATTGGTGTGACCGCAAAGGATTGTTAGTATGGTCGGAAATGCCGTCGACTTACGAATTCGGAGACGATGCGGTCGAGCGGTTCACGCAAGAGTGGATGGACGTCGTCCGGCAGCATTACAACCATCCTTCCATCATCACCTGGGTGCCGTTCAACGAGTCTTGGGGAATTTCCGATATATCGACCAACCGCAAGCAGCAGCAATTTACGGAATCGATCTATCATCTGACCAAGGCTTTCGACCAGATGAGGCCGGTGATCGTGAACGACGGCTGGGAACATACGGTTTCGGATATCATTACGCTCCATGATTATGAAGAAATCGGTGCTATGCTGGAAGAGCGGTATCGGGACAAGGATGCGCTGTTAGGCAACCAAATCGCGCATAATACACACCGTTATCCATTCGCGCAGGGATATGGCTATCGGGGCCAGCCCGTCATCATCAGCGAATACGGCGGCATCGCTTTTACAAGCGAAGAAGGCTGGGGCTACGGCAATCAGGTCCGCAGCGAGGACGAATTCTTGAAGCGGTACGAAGGAATCACACAAGCGATCAAGAATTTGCCTTATGTGTGCGGGTTCTGTTATACGCAAATTACGGACGTGCAGCAGGAAGTGAACGGCTTGCTGACGGAAGACCGTAAACCGAAAGTAAACGTGGAAGCGATCCGAGGCATCAATCTGGCATGATCGTAGCCGGAGACGTATTCTCGCTTACCCGCGCATGATTGAAAAAACTCACCCAAGGGTGAGTTTTTTTTGTTGCGAGTACAAAGAAAATACATACCCATCGTTTGGATGCCTAACCGTAAACTCGATCGATCATGCAGACATAATCCGCCGTACAAGAGAATGTTGGAACGGGACATTTTTTGCAGTTTTCCTGCCAAACAAGAAATGACCAATAAACTCCTGTTCTTACTTTGCGGCTCAGTCAGGTATAGGGGACCTCGCGCTGGATATCGCCCCATGCCGGATCGGACATATTTTTCCTAACGTGCTCATGCAAGAATTGTCCCTGTTCTGCTGCCCTCAGCTTCATTATGGTAGACATACACCACAAGCCAAGGAGGGAATGGGGATGAAATGGTGGTCAACGAACCGTCTCCGATTGATCCAAAATAATCTTCGCGAGACGGACGCCGATATGGATGTGGATCTTTTGATTCGCGAGCTCAAGTCGTTCCAAGCGAATGTGCTCATGATGAATGCAGGGGGCATATTTGCGTTCTATCCATCATCGCTTATGCATCAATATGTAACGCCTTATTTAACCAAGGACCTTCTGGGGGAAGCGGTAGAAAAAGCCCATGCTAATGGATTGCGATTTATTGCACGGTTCGATTTCAGTAAAGCGCATGAATCGTTGTGGATGCGGTATCCCGAATGGTTTTACCGGGACCGTGAGGGGCGGGAGGTCAATTATAACGGCATCGTTCATACGTGCCTGAATGGAGCCTATCAGCAGGTGAAGTCGCTGGAGAGTATTCAAGAAGTGCTGGAGCGTTATCCGGTGGATGGGATTTTCTTCAATATGTTCGGCTACCAGCATTGGGATTACAGCGGGAATTTCTATGGTCCTTGCTATTGCCCAAACTGCCGCTTGCGGTTTCGCGAAGTAACCGGCGAAGATTTGCTGGCGTATACCGGTCCCGAACATCCGATGCACGAGCTGTACCGGTCCTTCCAGGAACGGACGTCAAGGGAAATGCTGGAGCGCATTCACGGATTCGTGAAGTCGCTGCGGTCCGATGTGGCCATTAGCACGTATCACCCACACCGGGTCGATATCGTCCGCAAGGAATCGAATACGTCGCTGAAAAGGAGCGGCCAGCCTTGGCTGTATTCAGCCTCGGAGAATGTTGCGTCCATACAAGACAGCTGGGATGACAAGCTGGTCAGCAACTGCAGCATTAACGCCATCGACCTGACCTACCGATTCACAGGAGTCTCCGAGAATGAAAATGCGATCCGTTTATATCAAAGCATCGGAAGCGGATCGGGGCTGGATTTCTGTATCATCGGGGCATTCGAAGGATACCCGGACCGGGCAAGCTTCGAAACGGTAAAGGATATTTTCAGATACCATGCGGAGCACGAGGAGCTGTTCGGACAGCTTGGCTCCATGGCTGAAGCGGTGCTCGTCAAGCCAGCGGCCCCCGAAGCAGCAGCGGAATATCAAGGTATGTTCAAAATGCTAAAGGAAGAGCACGTCCTCTTCGATGTGGTGATGGAAGAACAGCTGGTGGCCATGGAGTCCAAACTAATGCATATGCGAGCGGTTATTCTTCCCGGCGTTCAGGGATTGTCGGTGGCGGCGGCGCGAGCGCTGCATCGGGCGGCGGATGCCGGCGCGGTGCTGGTCGCAACGGGAAGCGCGCTGGAGCGGCAGCCGGAGCTGCTTAAGGAATGGTTCGCGGCCTCGTTCGCCGGCGTGAAACAATCGGAGCCGGGCGCATACCTGGACGTTTCGGACAAGTCGCATTTCCCCGGATTTGCCCATGGCCGGGACTGGATCGTCGCGGGCGGAAGCTTTGCCCGCGTTGCCTTTGACCCGGATACGACCGAGTGCCGATTGCCATTCATCGAACCGTCCACGTTCGGGCCGCCGGAGCGTGCCTACGGCCACCGCATCGGAGCAGATTACGGTTTGGGGCTGCACAGGCGGGTCGGCAAGCAGGGAACGGTCCGAACCGGCGTGTATATGCCTTGGAATCCAGGCGAGCTCTACTATCGCCACGGGTTCGAGGACTACAGGCAGGTAATGGCGGACGTTCTACATAACATCGTGCCGAATCGGGTTGCTACTACGAACGCACCTCCATGTCTAGAGTTGTTCGTTCACCGTTTGAAGGAGGGCGGATGCCTGGTTCAGCTGCTGAATCTCTCCGGATATAACGGGACGACTTTTATGAATCCGCTTCCGTTATATGATGTTCAGGTGGAACTGACCGTTGATCGCGTGGACGAAACCGCTGTAGCGAATGCGTCGGGGTCTTGGCCGCAAAAGTGGAAGCTGCCAAGAAACGCGGTAGCGAGGGGCAGGCTGCTCCGTGCCGAATCCGATGCGCAGGTGGAAACCTCGCAAGATCGCGTGACGGTGACGCTGCCGCAAATCGGCCGTTATGAAGCGGTTTGGCTTCAGGCCGTGCCTGTCGGCGATCGAAAGGAGCTGATCACCAGCGATGCCAAAGCCTAAATCTGCTATACCTGCCCAAGGGGCCGGCAGGGTCATCAAGCCGGGCCTAACGCTTCGCCCGAGCAGTCTCGCGTCCCGCATCGTCAAGCACCGCATCATTTATTTGCTGCTGTTGCCCGGGCTGCTCTTCTTCTTGCTGTTCAAAATCGCTCCGATGTGGGGGCTGCTTCTGGCCTTCAAAGATTATAATCCGTTTCTTGGCTTTGCCGGAAGCGAATGGGCTGGATTTAAGCACTTTGCGGATCTGTTCTCGAGCTCCAACTTCTATATTATGTTGCGGAACACGTTTGCGATCAATATGATCGCGCTGATCTTCCATTTTCCGCTCCCAATCCTGCTGGCCCTGATGCTGAATGAAATCCGGCATGAGAGCTTTAAGCGCCTGAACCAGTCCATAGTTTACCTGCCTCATTTCCTGTCGTGGGTCGTCGTGGCCAGCATGACGTTCTTTCTGTTGTCGACGGACGTGGGGATCGTCAATAAACTCATTGCCGAAAGCGGCAGGGATACCGTTTCCTTTCTGTCCAATCCCAATTACTTCTGGGGACTTCTGACCGCGCAAAGCATGTGGAAGGAGGCCGGATGGGGAACGATTATCTTCCTGGCGGCCATGGCGGGCGTGGATCCCCAGCGTTACGAAGCCGCCGTCGTGGACGGGGCGGGCAGGTTCCGCCAGATCTGGCATATCACGCTTCCGGCCATCCGGCCAACGATCATCATTTTGCTTATTCTTCGGCTGGGCAGCATGGCGGACACTGGCTTCGAGCAGATTTTGCTGATGATGAATCCGCTGGTGCGCTCGGTGGCGGAGGTGTTCGATACGTACTCCTACACGCACGGCATTCTTCAAGGGAAAATCAGCATAGGGGTGACGGTCGGCATGTTCAAGGGGCTGGTGGGGCTCGTCCTGATCGTGGCCGCCGACAAAATCGTAAAGCGGCTCGGCCATGAAGGCATTTATTAAGCCACCAAAGGCGTCTGCCGAATACTCATTATGCTAAACGAAAGGAGGAATTCCGCGTGAGCTTCGTTATCCGAAAAAAAGGGCTAAGCTTGTTCGATTGGATCAACTACAGTCTAATCACCATGTTCTCGGTCGCATGCTTGTTTCCGTTTCTATACGTGTTCAGCGTTTCCTTTACGGATCCCGAGGTCTATGTTCCGCTTAAATTTTATTTGTTTCCCGAGCAGTGGTCCTTGGAGTCCTACAAGTACATTCTATCGACCAACAGCTTTATGAATGCGTTTAAAAGCACCGTTTTCATTACGGTTGTCGGTACCGCGCTCAACATCGTCGTTTCCTTTACGATGGCCTACGCGCTGACGAAACGGTCCATGCCCGGGAATCGCTGGGTAATGGGGCTCGTCATCTTCACGCTGGTGTTCAGCCCGGGTATCGTGCCCAACTACTTGCTGGTCAAGGAACTAGGCCTGTTGAATTCCTACTGGTCCATGATCTGGCCGGGCCTGACCAACGCCTGGAGCTTGATCGTTATCAAAAGCTTCTTGGATTCGCTTCCATCCGAATTGGAGGATTCCGCGAAAATGGACGGCTGCTCGGATATGGGCGTGTTTTTGCGAATGATAATCCCGCTGTCGATGCCGGCGATCGCCACCTTCACCCTGTTCTTTGCGGTCGGGCATTGGAACGCCTATTTTAACGCCTTGATTTACTTATCGGATTCCAGCAAGTGGACGCTTCAGCTGTTGATTAAAACGCTGGTCATCGATTCCAATTCGGTGGCGGTGGCCCAGGCCGGGGCAAGCGACGAAAACGTGGTGCCGCAAGAGACCATCCGGATGGCCTCAATTGTACTAGCGATGGTACCGATCTTGGTTGTTTACCCATTTCTGCAAAAGCATTTTGCCAAAGGGGTGATGCTCGGGTCGATTAAGGGTTGAGGAAGGAAACGGCGCATCGATGCCCTGTGCATCGGATATGCAGCCGGTAGGATTGAAAGCGTTATCCTACCGCAAATTGGCGGGAAGGAGATAGAACTCTGCTTCAAGAACAATACATGGATGATGAGCATCCATAAGGAGGGGTTTACATGAAAAACACATCGAAGAAGGGAAGCTCGCATAGCAGCTGGAAGCTCTGGCTCGCGGCCCTCATGGCCGTCGTCATGCTGGCAGGCTGCGGGGGGCAGGCCGGCGAGAAACCGCAGAACGCCGGAGGATCGGAAGCAGAAGGCAATGACGGCAAGCCGATGACAATCAAAATGTTTGCCGGGCTCTATAACGAGATCCCCGACATGAACAATGACTATTGGAAGGAATGGGAGCGCCGCACCAACGTCAAGCTGGACGTGGAATGGGTGCCGTCGGGCGATCTGGACACGAAGCTGGATTTGCTGCTGGCCTCCGGCGATCTGCCCGAAGTCGTGGCCTATCAAAATCCGATCCGCCCCACGCTGATTACGGCGATCCAGAACGGCGCGTTTTGGGATTTGACGCCGTTCCTCGGGGATCTCAGCGAGTATCCGAACCTGAAAAGCAATCTCGCCCCGGATGCACTGAAATATTTGTCGGTGGAGGGGAGCATCTATGCGGTGCCGCGGTCCCGGTCCAGGATCGACGGCGGGTTGAAAATAAGAGAGGACTGGCTGAAGCAGCTGGACATTCCGATCCCTACCGATTTCGACGAATATAAAGAAGCGTTGAAGAAGATCGTCGATGCCGATATGGACGGCAACGGGAAGAAGGATACGGTAGGTCTCCTATATATCAATAACCCGCCCGCATCATTCCAGGCCGGCTTCGGCGTATACAATCCGACCTATACCGATGATGGCGGGCTAATGAGCCCGTCCCTTACGCCTCAGTACATCGAGATGGTGGAATGGCTGCGCGGACTGTACGCGGACGGCCTGATGTCCAAGGAATACGCGGTCATGAAGGAAAGCCAGGCGGAGGAGCTCTTCAAGACGAACCGCGCCGCTTCCTATGGACGTCCGATCTGGTGGGATCATGAATGGGAGCAGGCGATGAAGAAGTCCGGTCAGCCTGATGCCAAAATCCTGAACGTGACCTTGAAGGGACCGAAAGGGGATTATGCGGTCGGCCTGGAAACCGGCGTAGCCGGCGGGTTCTACATCTCCAAGAAGGTGCCGGAGGAGAAGGTGAAGCAGCTGCTCAAATATTTCGACCAGACGGCGTCCCAGGAAATGACCGATTTTGCCTATTACGGCATTGAAGGCGTCCATTACACCGAAAAGGACGGGCAGAAGGTGCTGACGGAACAAGGGGTCAAAGAAGTCAATACGACGAGCAAGGGAGCGGGCGTACTGGCTTATGCCAAGTGGGGCAAGGTGATCAGCGCTTCCGGAGATAAAGCCTTTAACGATGCCAAAATCAAAGAGGTGGAAAATTACGACGAGATCGGAAAAATCGACCACTATCGCGTCATCACGTCCGAGGGCTGGCGCAGCACATGGCCTAAATACAGCGACGAATATGCTTCCATGGTGACAAAGGCTATCGTCGGGCATATTCCAATGGAGGAGTTCCGCGCATACGTTGATCAGCTGAACAACCAGCCGGACATTCAGGAAGCGTACCAACAAATGGCCGAAGCATACAAGCAGTTCAACGGGGAGTAACGGACAGTCGGCTCGGGCGGTCTCGCATTCTGGAGCGAATATGTTGAAGAACGGGAGGAGACAGCATCGTTGAAGCCTCTGTTCAAACCGGCTGTCTCCGCCTAGCGAATCGCCCGTTTGTTGCCAGTTTGAAATGAGAAGGAGGTAAGGCAATGACGAAGGTTAATGAGGAACGCTTCTGGTGGCACAAGCCGCTGCGCGTCATCCAGCCCAATATGCAAGTCCAGGATACCGCCTGCATCGACCCGCCCCGGCTTGCCGCGCAGCTGAAGGAGATGGGGGCGAATGCGATGGTCTTCAATACAGGCGGCATATATGCCTGGTATGACACGCAGGTTCCGTACCATACCGTGAACGGATATCTCCCGGAGGGGCGCGATTTGCTCGGGGAACTGATCACGGCCTGCCACCTTGAAGAGCTTCGATTTATTGCCCGGTTCGATTTCAGCAAAGCAGATGACAGCGTGTACCTCCGAAGGCCGGAATGGTTCGTCCGCAAGGAGGGCGGCCGCCCGGAGATCATCGGGGCTGAACGGCCCGGACCGTGGCCGCTCTTGATGTCCACCTGCATCAACGGCGGCTACCGCAATGCGGATGTTGCCGCTCCGGTGCTCCGCGAAGCGCTGTCGCGGTATCCGATCGATGGCATTTTTTTTAATAACCCCGGTTATGTGTTCTGCCGATGCGAGCGATGCAGGCGTAAATACGCGGAACGGTACGGCAAGGACCTCCCGGACTCCCCGCAGGAGCTGGAGCCGGATTTTGCTGCAGGATGCTTCGATGACAATATGAAAGCGATGCATGACCTGATCAAGCAGGAGAGGCCGGAGGTGCCCATGATTCTATACTATAACCTCCACCGCGACAATCTGTCGAAGCGCGTTCAGATCACTGATATGCTGTGTACGGAGCCGCAGGACGTACTCTCGCTCGGCCATGCCTTGATCCCTGAATTCTGGAAGCCGGCTCTCAGCATCAAGGTGGGGCGGTCGGTTCCGGGCAGGCCGGCTCCGTTTGGCATCGTGCATTCCTGCCCGGGTATGGACTGGCGCCATACCGGGCTTCCGGTAGCGGAATACCGCTTCTGGCTGGCTCAAATTCCGGCCAACGGCGGTCAGATCTGGCACTCCGTCTCGGGCATACCCGATACGATCGAAGACAAGCGGATTTTGAAAACCGTAGCCGAGCTGAATCATCATGCCGCCAAGTTGGATGCCTATATGGACGGGGCCGTATCGGCTGCGGAAACCGCCCTGCTCTGGAACGAGCGCGGCGAGGCGCAGAGCTGGGCCGAAACGATGATCAACCGGCAAATCCCGTTTGACGTGCTGCTTCCCCAGAGCAGGAAGGATTGGGAGTTGGACCGCTACCGCGTTGTATTGATTCCCGAAGGAACTGAATATACCCCGTCCTTGATCCACGACTTGCGTTCGTACGTACATGGTGGGGGACAACTGCTTACGGAAGGGGCACTTCCTTCCGCTGCTGCCGACGCCGGCGTAAAGCTGCTCCATGATCTGCTCGGCATTTCGGATGAAGCCTTCAAAAGCGAATACCTGATTGCCTCCTATTTGCGGTTTCAGGAGCTGTCGTGCGAGATCAACCCGCTCCAGCAGGGAATGGATACGACGGCGCTGATTGCTCACCGCGGTTATGTGACTTATGCTCATCCGCGGAATGACGCGGTACGGGTGCTGGCGACGCTGGTGCCGCCGTTTTCTCCGCCGGAAAGCGTGGGGGCGCCGCCGGAACGGGCATCGCTGCCAGTATCCCGTACCGATCTGCCGCTTGCGCTGGAGCAATCGTGGGGTGCCGGACGCGCCATGTATTTCACGTTCTCGCTGGGTGCGCTGCTCCGCGAATTCAAGCTGCCCGAGCATGAGATGCTGCTGGCTAATGCGATCGACCACCTGCTTGACGGAAGGCCGCTGCTGTCCGTAACGACTTCGTATCCCGGACTGCAGGCGACCCTCTTCCGAAACGGGAGCGACCTGCTGCTTCACTTCGTGAACGGAGCCGGCCGCCGGCCGCTTGCAGCGACGCTGCCTCTGCACGACATCGAGGTCCGGCTGAGACCGGGGACTAGATGGCCTACAGGGAGCGGCTTTAAACTGGAGATGTTGATCGGCGGAGGCTGGATAGAAGGTTTCGCAGCGAACGACGAATTGAACTTCACCCTGCCGCGGCTGGAGGTTTGGGAGTGCATTCGGATCCCGCTGAATCCCACCGTTAACGCTGTTGGGGAAGGATAGAGGAAGCGGGAGGACGAAGTATAACAGGTGTAGGATCATCCGTAGAGAGTTGCGGATGGCACAGTGATCCCAGGGCAGTTCCTGCCGCGGGAACCGGAGGTGATAATTCGTGAAGTCTCTTTGGCAGCATATTCAGGCATCGTTCCTCCGCTGGTTCTCCGCGAACCGCTATCTGAAGCGTCTGATTTGGCTCGGATGTCTGTCGGCCGTAATTCCGGTGATCCTAGCCGGAAGCGCGTACTATCATTTCTCCATGAAAAAGCTGACGGTCCAGTTCCAGGAAAATAATATGGCTTCCTTGCTGCAGCTGAAGGACCGCGTCGAAAATATCATAACAAGCATCGAGCATGAATCGCTTCAGCTTGCCAGCGGTCCGCTGATTCGCAGCGCGCTGGAAAATCCCGAATATGAGACGGACTACATGCAGCAATTGGATATGCTCAAGCTGTTTCAGCTGCACAAAAATACTAATAACCTGATCGAAGACATCCTGTTTTACGATGTTCGGCACCGGCTGCTGCTGTCGCATACCTATGGCCTGGTCCACCTGGACGGGTATAAAGGAAAAGAAGATATTGAGCAAGCCCTGGCGAGGGAAGGGGGAGCGAGGTGGATGCACCTCCCGAAGTCGTCGGAGAACGGATACGTCTCTTACGTCCGCCATCTTCCCGTTATGGTGCAGGGCCAACCGAGAGGCACCATCTTCATACACGTGAAAGAGGAATCGCTTCGCAGCCTTTTGAACAATTACTCTCTTTCCCTGGAGGAGCAGTCGCTGGCCATTCTGGACTCCGATCACCGGGTCCTGCTGCATACGGATGGACGCAGCGAGATCGGCAAAACCGCGGATGAAGACCCAATTTTGGGGTCTTTGGTAGAGAGCGGGGAAACGTCCGGCCATGACGTGATGACCGGGGAGGACGGCAAGGAACTGATCGCCTTTTACAAGACGTCTATGGGCCGTCTATACGTGTCCCGGATGCCGGAGCGGGAGATGATCGAGCAATTGAGGTGGATCCGCGTCCTGATCGTCATGTCGGTGACCGTCTTCATGCTGATCGCGGTATTGCTCACCTGGTTCTCGTCCAAAATCGCGTACAATCCGATTCAGCAGCTCCTTCGTTACGGGGAGCATTTGAGAAGAGACGGCAGGAGCGGGGTGGAGAGCTCCGTCAAAGAGAATGAAATCGAATACATCCGCTCCTCCCTCAGCTACTTAAACGAGCAGGCGGAATCCCTGAACAGCTACATTCGAAAAATTCAACCGGATTTACGGGAACGGTTTCTGCAGCGTTTGCTGCTGTCCGGAAGCTCATGGCGGTCCGGCACACTGGAGGAGGGGTGCGCGAAGCACAAGATCCCGATGAGCGGACCATATGCCACGATGGTGGTGAAAGTCGAGAATCCGGTGAAAAAACGATTCATGCCTAACGAAGGTCCGGTCATCGTGTTTGCGGTTAAAAACGTCATGTCCGAGCTGCTGGCAAACAACCGGCAGCTGGAGGGCTACGTGGTGGACCGGGAGGATCGTGAAGCGGCGGCGATCCTGAGGCCGGGAGAGCCCGGGGCTTCCTCCCAGGAGTTCCGCAGCCTCCTCGCATGTTATGCGGAATCCGTCAGCCAGTCCCTGGCGCGCTATCTTTCTTTTTCCGCGTCCATCGGCATCGGCAATACTGGAACATTGACCCGGGCGGCAGAATCCTATAAGGAGGCGCAGCTTGCTCTGCAATATCGCCTGTTCCATGATGCCGATACCGTACTGTTTTATGAAGACATGATCCGCATCGAGCGTAATCCCGTGTTCATGTATCCGAAGGATATCGAATCGGAGATGATCGAATATTTGTGGAACGGGGATCTTCCGCAGGCGGAGGCGTCACTTCATGAATTTTCCCGGCGTATTCGGGTGTCGGAATCGTACAACGTGACCTCCCAGAGCTATTACGTGCTGCTCTCGGCCATAGTCCAGTCGATGGAGGAGAAAGGTCCCGGCGTGCTGGAGCTGCTGGGGGGTAACCTGTTCGACCAGCTGAAGGAGAACCAGACCTCCCGCGAAATGCATGACTGGTTCATCGGCGTGCTGTTCCCGCTGTACCAGGAAATCAGCCATGACTTGCGCACCCGATCCACCCGCCTGATCGTTCAGCGGGTATGCGGCCATATCTGCCGTCATCCCGATGGTGCTCATTCACTGGCGGACTGTGCCGAGCTGGTGGGGGTGAGCCCGTCGTATCTCAGCCGGCTGTTCAAGAAGGAGATGGGCATATCCTTTGTTGAATACGTCATGAACTTCAAAGTGCAGAAGGCGAAACAGCTGCTCAAGGATACGGATTACACGGTCACGGAGATTGCTGAAATCGTCGGTTATTCCGAACGAAACCTGAACCGGGCCTTTCAGCGATTCCTGCAGATGTCTCCACGGCAGTATCGGCTGTCGGTAAGATAGGAAAACAGCTTTTACAGACTCAGGCTTATATAGAATAAAAGGAGAGGATCACATGATGACAATCGCACCGAATCAAACGACCGTAGGGTTTATCGGCTTGGGCGTAATGGGCCACAGCATGGCAGGGCATATCCGGAAAGCCGGCTACCCGCTGCACGTTCACACGCGAACCGCCTCCAAGGCGGAACGGCTGGTGGCGGACGGGGCCGTCTGGCACGATACCCCGGCCAAGCTGGCGCAGGCCTGCGACGTAATCATTACGATGGTGGGCTACCCGAAGGATGTCGAGGAACTCTATTTGGAACCGGACGGGCTGGTGGCGCATGCCAGGGAAGGGGCATATCTGATCGATATGACGACGTCCAGTCCGCTGCTTGCCCGCCGCATTTATGAAGCCGCCTCGTCGAAAGGGCTCCATGCCATGGATGCTCCGGTCTCCGGCGGTGACGTGGGGGCACGTGAGGCGAGGCTGTCCATCATGATCGGCGGGGAAGAGGGAGACGTCAAGGCGGTGCAGCCGCTGCTGTCGACGATGGGAAGCAATATCGTCCATCAAGGGCAAGCCGGCGCCGGACAGCATACGAAGATGTGCAACCAGATCGCCATTGCCTCTAACATGATGGGAGTCTGCGAGGCGATGGCCTATGCGGAGAGCGCCGGGCTGGATCCCGAAACCGTGCTCAAGAGCATCGAGAGCGGAGCGGCGGGCAGCTGGTCGCTTAGCAATTTGGCTCCGCGCATGATTGCCGGGAATCTGGAGCCGGGATTCTATATCAAGCATTTCATCAAGGATATGGGAATCGCGCTGGAATCCGCTAAGGCGATGAACTTGGTTACGCCGGGCTTGTCCCTAGCCGAATCGCTGTACAGCCAGCTGGCCGAGAAGGGGCTTGAGGATAAAGGCACGCAGGCTTTGATTAGATATTATACGGGTGAATGAGATTCGGATTCTTTTGCCTCAATAACATAACAGTCTCAATTTCCCGGAAGGACGGATTGAGGCTGTTATTTATTCCAGGACATTAGGAAACTTATCAGGATAAAGTCATGAGCACTTAATTTTTGGCGATTACCGATTTAAGAGAAGCCTGTCCATGATGTCCGTCGGGATGTTGATATTAGGACCGTTGATTGATAACGGATTGCTCTTGCCCGTCCAACTGTTTTGATCTCCAATATGTAAGTGGTCGAAGCCAGCTTCCGCTGCCTGGAGCCGCTGCTTCGGATACAAGGCGGAAGAGATTCAAGATTCAAGCACTAGTCTGTAGATGATGCTACGATTTGATGTATACTGAATGTTAATTAGAATTGGAGGTTATTCTTACGTATGAAAGACATGAATGAATACGACACCTTTATTCAAATTGCCGAAGACTGCCCTGTCAGCGAGGCCGTCATTCCCAAAGCAAAAGGCGAGTCTAGGACCATACCGGTGATTCAGTATGAGATGCTATCGAACCACCCTTACCGATACACGCAAGAGGATGTGTTGTTCGAAGTGTTTGCCGAGCGCAATCAGATCTCGGAAACGGAAAGAGCAGCCGCACGCGAGAAGTTTTTTTCGAAAGGGCAGCCTTGTCTCCGAACCTCGTCCTTAGGCAAACGCTATGGCTGGGGGATTCATCATGACGCTGAAGGGAAAGTCGCAATCTACGCCGTAGAGTCAGACGAATACCTCAAACTCATGAACGATCAAAGCATTACTCAATGTAAAGCGATGCGCTCAAAGAAAGCCTAGGAGATGCACGGGAAGGATAAACTTTAACGGTAATTGAGCTCAGTAGGGATAGCTTTTCTATCATATACGTGCATACCAAGTCGCCTGATAGGCGGCTTTTTTGGTTTGCCAAAAAGAAACGAGTTTCATTCCTAAGATTTAATTTTCAATTAACATAAACCTGCATTCTATTCAATTATTCTTTTTTAAAATCAATCACGTAGGGTTATTAAACCGGTTTAATGATCAAGCAATCCATCAGAATCTGCTAGAGAAAGGAACAACGATAGATGGCTACCATTGATGACGTTGCCAGGATGGCTGGAGTATCCAAGGGAACCGTGTCCAGTGTGTTCAGCAAAAAAAGGCCGATCAGCCAACAAGTGACGGAGCGGGTATTAGAGGTAGCCCAAGAGCTGGGATATTTCCCGAATCACCTGGCCCGAAGCCTGGCGATCAAGAGGACGATGAGCATCGGCCTCAAGATACCTCTCCCGCCTGATGGGACGATGACGGCATTCGATACTCAGTTGATTAACGGTGTCATCAAGGAATGCTCCAAGCAAGGGTACCGCCTAGTTCTGGACACCTTGCCCGAGCAGGAGGATCCCACTTTATATTCGCAGGATCCTGTCGATGGCGTCATTCTGCTCAACCCGCGAAAAAATGATTTGCGAATTCAACGGTACCTGATGATGGGCACTCCTTTAGTGCTGGTGGGGCGGTCGGATCCTTATGACGATACGATCAGTTACGTAGATAACAACAATGCAAACGTGGCTCAAATGGTTGGAGATTATTTGCTCCGGAGCGGACATCAAACTGTTCTCTTCCTGAATGCAACCTCCGATATGACCGTGTCCTACGATCGACAACTTGGCTTGGCGGAGGCTTATAGCCAACACGGCCTGCCGATGCCCGAAGAGTATGTGGTTTACTATGACCACAAGCTGCATGCCAACGGAACGGAATACGGATATATGTCCATCATGAACACTTATGGAAACATGAATTATACGGCAGTCATTACGGATACGGATCGAGTGGCGCTTGGCGTGCTGAGGGCTGCCAGGGAGCTGGATATCGAGGTACCCGAACAGCTATCGGTCATCGCTCTCAGCAATGATGCTATTCTGGCACAGGATATGAATCCAAAGCTGACATCCGTGGAATTGTCGGCAGAGACGCTCGGAGCGGAAGCAGCCAAGCTGTTGTTCGAGAAAATAAGCGATAAACGTATCCACAGGCAAATCATCATACCCGCGCAGCTGGTTGTGAGGGAATCCTGCAAATTTCTTTCTTAACGACAATGAAGGAGTGGTTAGCTTGGTAAAAAGAATCAAGATCATGAGTGCAATCATGGCTGTATCTCTGTTCGGCGGGCTGCTTGCGGGTTGTTCCCCGAACGCAGGCAGCAGTAGTACACAGGAAGGCGGTAATGCCGCGTCCCAAGCTGCATCGAATGCTGAAGAACGTACGCTCAAAATCATGACGGGTGTCATCGGCGGCAAAACGCCTGAAGAGAATACGCAGTTCGAGCAGGAAATCGAGCGTCTAACCGGCATCAAGGTTACGATGAACAAGCCGGCTGCCGACTATGACCAGAAGCTGCTGGCAGCCATCGCTTCCGGGGAAAAGTTCGATCTGCTGCAGATCAGCAAAGAGAAAATGTCCACGTTCATGGATCAAGGAATTCTTACACCGTTGACCGATCAAGTGAACGGCTCCAAGGTGCTTTCGGATCCCAATGTCATTCCCGCCAAGGAGTGGGAACAAGTCAAGACGAAGGATGGCGAGATCTACGGCGTGTTCACCAAGTACCAAGGAGGAACGATGCCGATCGTTCGCAAGGACTGGCTGGACAAATTAAATCTGCCCGAGCCTGAAACGCTGGACGATTACTACAACGTCCTCAAAGCTTTCACCGAACAAGATCCGGACGGCAACGGCAAAAAAGACACGTACGGACTCAGCACGGCCGGCATGTACGAACTGCAGGGCTTCTTCAGCGCCGCAGGCCTGAAACAGCGATATGTCGAAACCGCTGACGGCAAGCTGGACGTTCCGTATTCCACGGATGCGGCCATCCCGGTTTATGAATGGCTGAACATGCTGTTTGAGGAAGGCATTCTGGATCCGAACTTCACCACGAATGACACCGGTAAAATGCGCGACCTGTTCCTTGCCGACCGCGTCGGAATGATTACGTATTGGGACGCTTGGGTCGGCATGCTGAACAACACGCGCCATGAACAAGACCCGAATACGGAATTCGAAGCGAAGGGCTTGCCGGGTGCAGCCGATGCGAACGGCAACCACATGCTGCGCAGGGGCGATCCGGACGTATGGGTTATACCCGTTAATGCGGAGCATCCGAAAACAGCTTTCGAATTCATTGAATGGTGGCATTCCGAGGAAGGGATAACCCTTGGCAGCTTAGGCATCAAGGATGTGGATTACACGGTTGACAACGGCAAGTTTACGCTGACGCAAACCGGTAAAGAGCATGCTTCCGACCATGGCGTTCCTTTCTGGTACAACCGTAATGTCGAAGCGCCTTTCGGTAAACTGCCGGGCGTGGAGGAAGCGCAGGATCTCGTCGATCAATACGCTGCTTTGGAATTAACGCCTTCCCATTGGGCAGATGCCGAGAAGATCATCAATGAACATTCCTTCAAAGCGATCATGGGCGAGATGCCGGCAGCCGACGCCGTAAAGAAAATGCGGGAAGCACTTAAAGCCGGCGGGTATATCGATTAAAGCTTTAAGAGCAGGGGGCGGTGATCACGCCGCTCCCTCTTTATTTTTCGATCATGGTGGTGAATTTCCGTGAAAGCCATATTCAAATACAAAACCTTATATTTTATGATGCTTCCCATCCTGGCCTATTTCCTCATCTTTTCCTTTTATCCGCTGGCCCGGGGACTTGCCATCAGCTTTCAAGATTACCGGCTGATCGGAGACCGGCCCTTTATCGGTTTCGATAACTATCTGAGGGTACTGAAGGATCCGGTGTTTTGGGAAGTTTTTCAAAATACGATCGTGATCGGCGCGGGAGGCTTTATCATCAACTTCTTTTTGCCGCTGATTCTTGCGCTCTCCTTAAATGAAGTGGCTTCCGCCTGGTTCAAAAAAATGACCCAGATGATTGTCTATTTACCTCATTTATTCTCTTGGGTGGTCGTAGGCGGGATGTGGATTCTGCTGTTGTCTCCGGATACAGGCATCGTGAACCAGATCATTCAGCTATTCGGCGGCCAGTCGGTCGGGTTCCTCTCTTCGGATCGTTATGCCCGCATCGTCATGATCCTTACTTCAGGTTGGAAGGAGATGGGATATACCTGCATTATGTACCTGGCCGCCATCGTGAACATTAATCCCTCGTTGTATGAGGCTGCTAGCATGGACGGCGCCAGTCGTTGGCAGAAGGTCCGTTACGTCACCGTTCCGATGCTTCGTTCCACCATGAAAGTGGTCATCATGTTAAATGTATTGGGGATCCTGCGTTTGTTCGATCAAATATTCGTGATGAGTAATGGCGCCATTGCCAAGAAAGTTGACGTCATAATGATGTACACCTATCAAAAAGGGATATTGGAATTTAGCGTTGGACCAGCAACGGCGGCCGGCTTCCTGGTGATTTTGGCAACATTCACGCTGACGTATGTAACAAGAGCGGTGATCCGCTACGATGAAGGGTGAGTCGGTATATGAAATCAACGAATAAATTTAGCTTGCCTGGCCGTTTGTTTGATACGATCAATGTTCTGTTCCTCCTTCTGCTCGTTTTGACCATGGTTATTCCGTTCATAAATACACTCGCGCTTGCATTCTCATCCAATTTTGCTTCCATGCAGCCGGGGATCGTATTCTGGCCCAAGGAATTCAGCCTCGAGGGATTCTCCACCGTATGGAACCGCATGAAGCTTTATTTGCCTTTTACGAACAATGTCATTGTGACCGTTGTCGGTACCTTAGGTCATGTCTTCCTAAGTTCCATGGCGGGCTATGTCCTGATACAGAAAGGACTTCCCGGTAAAAAGTGGATGTTATCCGCGATCCTGCTAACGATGATGATTCCAAGCGAGGCCATCATGATACCGCTCTATATCGTGAATCAGGATTTAGGACTCCTTAACACGCTGTCCTCATTAATACTTTCAGGTTTCGTATCCGGATTCAGTGTCATCCTCATGCGAAATTTCTTTTTGAGCGTTCCTTACGAAATGTCGGAATCTGCCCGGATTGACGGAGCCGGAGATCCTCGGATCTTCTTTACGATGTACTTGCCGCTTGCGAGCGCAGGACTGGCAACGGTTACGCTTTTTGAGTTTGTCAGTCGCTGGAACCAATTCACGCCGGCCGTCCTTTATATCAACGACTCGTCCAAATATACGCTGCAAATCGCGCTGAAATCGCTCATCGTCGATACCGATTCGACCTCGAGCAATTTCATGATCACGACCAATGTCCGAATGGCGGGGATTGTCATTGCTTTGCTCCCGCTCATCATCATCTATCCATATGTGCAAAAGTATTTTGTCAAAGGAATGTTTGTCGGCGCAAATAAAGAATAGGCAGAGAAGAGGAGGAAGCAATATGGCACAACAAATCGAGCGGAGGACCACATCGGTTTACAAAAGATACATTGAGCATTCGGAACAAAGCTCGTACATTGAAATTCCGTTCCAATTGCCACCGGATGTCGAAGAAATCCACGTAAGCTATCAGGTGGATTCCCATGGCGGCGATACCGCCAAAGGGGTCATTGATCTAGGGATACGTGACGCTGAGAGAGTAAGAGGCTGGAGTGGAGGGGCTCGTCAGGAATTCAATATCGGTCTCAATACAGCCACCCCGGGTTATCTGCCCGGACGGTTGGCCACAGGAGAATGGGCTATTCTCCATAATGCTTACAAGGTGCCTGCTGAGGGTTGCTTGGTCACGATCGAAATCGAGTTTATCTACAAAGCATGGCGCTGGCTGAAGGGAGATCTTCACACGCATAGCGTTCATAGCGACGGGTCTTATACGTTGGAAGAAAATGCTGCCATCATGGAAAGCCTGGGCTGCGATTTTTTGGCCATGACCGATCATAATACGAGCAGCCAGAACCTTGCTTATCCGCGCGGGACCTCGGTGCTTATGATACCGGGTACGGAGTTTACGACGAATTATGGTCATAGTAATTTCCTTGGCGTGACGAGCCCCATGGATGATTTTCGAGTATCGGGAATATCCGATGTTCACGAGAAGTTTCGAGTCGCCCGCGAGCGGGGGGCCAAGATTGTGCTGAACCATACGCACTGTGATCACTGCCCGTGGGAGTGGGATTTCGATGTGGATTACGACGGGGTAGAAATTTGGAACGGGCCATGGAGAGAGCACAACAGACGCGCGCTTTCTTGGTGGCAGGAACAGCTTGTCGCAGGGAGACGCCTGGTAGCCGTAGGCGGAAGCGATGTGCATCGCCCGGATTCCTATGTGAAGCATGCGATGCCATGCGTATGGGTCTGGACCCATGAAAATACGGTGGAGGGCGTCCTGAACGGTATTAAGGAAGGCCGCGTCGTGATTACCAATTCGCCTGAAGGCCCTTTTGCCAACCTTCAGTGCGGTGACTACGGCATTGGAGATGAAGTGCCATATGAGCAATCCGGCGAGGTGGTCGTTCAACTGGATGATGTAATGGCGGGCGATCTGATTTGCCTGTACAGCGAGCGGGGTCTTGAGGAAGAGACTGCTGTGGACTCGGAAGGTGAAGTTATACTATCGTTTGACGCTAAGCATAGAAGCTTCTTACGGGCAGAGGTTTGGCGGCAGTTCGGACAGGCGGATGGCATGTCGATGGCGGTAGTGACAAACCGCATCTATTTTGCTTCGAATGGAGGTACGGTGAAAATAAGTGATTGAAAAAATACTGGAATGTTCGTTCCAAATAGTCTATACTCGTGTTGAGAAGGAGGAGGTATGAATGGGACGGACCAAAGAATTTGACCGTGAGCAGGTGCTTCGCAAAGCGATGATCGTTTTTTGGGAGAAAGGGTACGAGGGGGCAAGCATACCGGATTTATTGCAAGCGATGGAATTAAGCAGGTCCAGCATGTACGAAACATTTCAGGATAAACAAACGCTTTATTATGAGGCCATCCAGCAATACAAAAAAATGTCGCAAAAAAAACGCGATCTGATGAACCATGCCCCTTCTGCGATCGCCGGGATCCGCCAATATTTTGAACTGCATATCACGAACGCGTTTGCGACGCACGGTGAAGCTTACCCGAACGGATGTCTGATTACGAACGCTTCCGTGGGTCTGGATGCCATGGATGAGCCCTTGCAGAATACGATTCGCCAGAGCTTTACGGAGCTCGAGCAGTTGTTCTACGAGAAATTAAAAAAGGGACAGGAAACGGGTGAAATTTCCCCCGAGAAAGACATAAAAATGTTATCGTTCCTGCTGCTTAATCTCAATCACAGCATCAACGTGATGGCCAGGATCCAAAGCGACAGCGATCAGGTCCGCGGCATGATGAACGCCGTTATCGAGTCGCTGTAGAGCTTTTTTTCATCATTCTGGAACGATCATTCCGATTAAATCCCCCTTGCTTAAGCACGGAGAGGGAACGTATTCCCATATTGGAATGAACGTTCCAATATAGTTACACTATCATTTTTATAAAAGGAGTGCTTCTCATGAATGTTAATGGAAATGCAAAGGGCAAGTTGGAGATTTCCGCGTCCCCCTGGATTATGCTGATTCTTGCTGTTGCGTGCGGCTTGATCGTTGCCAATCTTTACTATACGCAGCCTTTAGTTGAGTCGATCAGTTCATCTATAGGATTATCTTCAGGAGCCGCAGGGGTTATCGTCACGCTGACCCAAATCGGTTACGGGATCGGCTTGCTGTTCATCGTTCCTTTGGGAGATTTGCTTGAAAATCGCAAACTGGTGGTTACGCTGCTGATGCTGACGGCCGTCGTCTTAATCTTTGCCGCCGCAGCCCGAAACGCCGCTCTGTTTCTTGCCGCCTCCTTGTTTATCGGCGTGGGGTCCGTTGCGGCCCAGATCCTGGTCCCTTATGCAGCGCATCTCTCCCCGGAGGAGACGAGAGGACGCAATGTCGGTAATGTCATGAGCGGACTGTTGTTAGGAATCATGCTGGCCCGTCCGGTTTCGAGTTTGGTGGAAAATTACTTCGGCTGGCATGCTATCTTTATGATGTCATCCGCCATTCTCTTCGTGCTGGCTCTGGTTTTGATCAAAGTATTGCCGGCAAGGAAGCCGCAAACAACCGATAAATACCCTGCAATCATCACATCCATGCTGGGGCTGCTGAAAACGACGCCGATACTACGTCGCAGGGCGCTGTATCACGCTTTTCTGTTCGGGATGTTCAGCCTGTTCTGGACAACGGTTCCGCTTGTATTAACAAGTCCGCTGTATCACTTTTCCTCTGCAGGCGTTGCGTTGTTTGCTTTGGCTGGAGTATCAGGCGCGGCCGCCGCACCGCTTGCCGGCCGCTTTGCGGATAAGGGTCTGATCCGGCCCGCAACCGGAATTGCCATCGTGCTGGTGATACTATCCGGACTTTTGCCGATTGTGTTTGCCGGCGGTTCTCTGCTCTCTATCGTGATCCTGGTACTTGCCGCCATCCTGCTGGATATGGGTGTGTCCGCCAATTTGGTGTTGGGACAACGCGCGATCTTCACTTTGGGAGCCGAGGTACGGAGCCGGCTGAACGGCTTGTATATGGCGATCTTTTTTGCCGGCGGGGCCATAGGCTCCGCAGCAGGGGGATGGGCATACGCTATGGGCGGCTGGAAAGCGGCGATGTGGCTAGGCGTTCTTTTTCCGGCCTTGGCATTGCTCTACTTTCTGACGGAACGCAAGGTGGAGCGCGGCAGCAAATAAGAAAAGGCGATACATGTTTTCATCAAGCGTTTTATAGGATAACTTAGAAATATTCTGTAGGATATATGGATCGTAGATAATCCATAATGAGCAATTAAAAAGAAATGTCGCCTAACGTTAAACGGTATAATGAGTGTAATTCGCGTGAGCGAGATCATACGAAAGGGTGGGACGATGTCAGAAACCGAAGATGCCCAGAAAATCCATTGGAAAAGGAACATCATTCTCTTTTTAAGCAGCCAAACACTCTCGCTGTTCGGGTCTGCCTTGGTTCAATATGCCATTATGTGGCACATTACGCTGACGACGCAGTCGGGCATCATGATGACGCTGTATATTATTTGCGGATTCATTCCGACGTTCGTGCTGTCGCCTTTTGCCGGGGTATGGGCGGACCGCTTCAACCGTAAAACGCTCATTATGATCGCGGATTCTATGATCGCGGTGGTTACGCTGATGTTGGCCATTACGTTTATGCTTGGCTATCAGGCGGTTTGGCTGCTGTTTATCATTTCCGCCGTACGCGCGCTCGGGGCCGGCATTCAGACTCCAGCGGTCGGAGCCATATTGCCTCAAATCGTGCCGCAAGATAAGCTGACGAAAGTAAACGGTATTAACGGCAGCCTACAAGCGCTGATCATGTTCGTAGCGCCCATCGTCAGCGCGGGATTGCTCACCGTAGCAACGATCGAAGCGATTTTTTTTATCGACGTCGTTACGGCTGCGATCGCGATCTTTACATTGTTTGTCTTTCTCAAAATTCCGCTGCACAAAAAGGCGTCGGACACGCAAAGCACGGGCTATCTGGACGATTTCAAAGAGGGCTTGGTCTACATTAAACAGCATGCTTTTCTCAAGTCGTTTTTTATCTTCTTCGCCTTTTTCTTCGTGCTTATGGCGCCTGCAGCCTTTCTGACCCCGCTGCAGGTTACCCGCAGCTTCGGGGACGATGTATGGCGCTTGACGGCAATCGAAATCGCGTTTTCCGTCGGCATGATGGCTGGAGGGGGGATCATTGCTTCCTGGGGCGGCTTTAATAATAAAGTGTACACGATGGCTATAGCCAGCTTCGTCATGGCCGTGTCCACGTTTGCGCTCGGCATTGTGCCTGTTTTCTGGATTTATTTGGCCATCATGGCTGTATTCGGAGTAGCGATGCCCATATTTAATACGCCAACGACCGTCATGCTGCAGGAGAAGGTGGATGAAAATTATCTGGGGCGTATATTCGGTGTCTTCGGGATGATTTCGACTTCCATGATGCCCATCGGGATGCTGATATTCGGTCCGCTTGCCGACGTGGTCAAAATCGAATGGCTGCTGGTCGGTACCGGATTGTTCATGCTCGTGCTTACGGTTTTCTTCATGCGCAATAAGCGATTGGTTGAAGCGGGAATGCCGCTGCCGCAGGAAGAAGCCTCACCGAATTAATTTACTGGATCTCATCTCAGTAACATATAAAGCCGCATGACATATGCGGTTTTTTTGTTCTTAACGCATAATTATGCCGTTTTGTATACCAGGTAAAGTAGTATATCATAGGGATAACATAGATTAAGATGATACATGTGTGCAGGGGGGCTTGGCTTGTCGTTCTGGCCATTCCACTGGGATTAGGGGCGGGTGCTGTGGATGCCGCTTTGAATCATTATGTTGCTGAGAATTATAAGGCGCATCATATGAACTGGTTACATTGCTTTTGGGGTGTCGGGGCAACAATGGGGCCCATTATTATGTCCTCTTACATTGCAGATCATAATTCTTGGAGAAGCGGATATACAGCTGTATCCATAATCCAGTTCTCGCTGGTAATCATTTTGCTCATTACGCTCCCTTTATGGAAACGCGTCGCAGCAATGCGGGAGATTGACCGGCCGCAAACCGAAAATGTAGTCGATAATGAAAAGCGCCAACAGGAGCAGATCGTAAAAGCAGGCATATTTCGAATCAGAGGCGTTAAACCAACGCTTACGGCATTTTTATTCTATTGTGGAGTCGAAACCACGGTGGGGTTGTGGGGAGCTAGTTACCTTGTCGGTGCTAAACATATTTCAGCCGATACGGCTGCCATATGGATTTCTTTATATTACGGAGGAATTACGCTAGGCAGACTGATTACCGGCTTTATCACGCTGAAGGTTGGCAATCGTCTGTTGATCCGCTATGGACAGCTCATCACCATTCTAGGAGCGATTATCCTTGTGCTACCTCTTAGTGCTTCCTTTTCTCTGACGGGATTTATGCTGATTGGACTTGGCCTTGCGCCCATTTATCCTGGACTTCTTCATGAAACGCCGTCTCGGTTCGGAAAAGAACATTCGGCCAAGCTGATGGGTTATCAAATGGCCGTCGCCTATACGGGGACCACGCTGCTTCCCCCCATGTTTGGATTGGTCGCTTCGCAGACAAGCATCGGATTGTTCCCTTCCGTTGTGCTTGCCTTCCTCATCTTCATGTGGCTAAGCGCCGAGAAAGTGAACCGAATTTTGAGCAAGCAAGCGAACCAAGGGACGTAATTGTTAGCGTCCTCCACATGATAACCACAAAGTTGGTGCTATAAGAAAAAGGAGCTAATGAGCATTAGGCCTACAGCTCCTTTATCTATTAGGGCAAGAAAAATGAGGGAATCGATATCAGGCGATCATGAACTTTAAAGTTTACCCAATTAATATTATGTCAACTGATCCAAAAGACAAAAGGCTGCCGAAGAGGCAGCCTTCTGTTCATTGTCGTATGGAAAATAACTCTACACACCATGATTCGTTAATTTCTGACGGAAAGCCTAGTCTTTGCATTTAGTTATCCAAAATATTGAGACCTCAACCTAAATATGGTACCTATTCATCAGATTAGGAATTCGATAGAATGAAGACGTCCTCAGCTGTAAGCGTTTTCCTACAGGCGCTAATGCTGAGAGCACATAATATGAACAAGGGAGGGTATTCATGAAGAGATCTTACGCGACGGAAAGGCGGTACTTGCAAAAGGGATTGAGTTTGTTCTTCGCGGTTGTCATGCTGGCTAGTGTCGGATTATGGCCAGCTTCAAAGGTCGAGGCAGCAGATTTCACGGTTACCTCGATGGATTATTTTTCGGCGGCTGACGGACCGGTCATCTCCAAATCAGGAGTCGGACAGGCCAGCTATGGCTTTGTCATGCCCATATTCAACGGAGGCGCAGCTACTTGGAATGATGTAGCCCAAGACGTGGGCGTCAAAGTGAAAGTGGGCGGCAGCTGGGTCGATATCGATAGTGTGAGCAGCTTTATTTATAATCAGAATTGGGGACATTGGAGCGACGGAGGATTTACAGGTTATTGGTTCACGCTTTCTGCAACGACGGAGATTCAGCTTTACTCGAAAGCGAATGGGGTTACCCTGGATTACAGGCTGGTATTTCAGAACATTAACAAAACCACGATCACAGCCATGACGCCGACGCAAGGGCCGCAGATTACTGCAAGCTTTACGGGTGGCGCCGGTTTTACCTACCCTACGTTCAATAACGATCCGGCCGTGACCTATGCAGCCGTCGCTGATGATCTGAAGGTGTTTGTGAAACCGGTTAACAGCAGCACCTGGATCGACATCGACAACAACGCTGCAAGCGGCTGGATCTATGATCATAATTTCGGACAATTCACCGATGGAGGCGGCGGGTACTGGTTTAACGTTACGGAGTCGATCCACGTCAAATTGGAATCGAAAACCTCCGGGGTTAACGTTGTGTATACCATCACTTTTAATGAAGCCGTACGAAACTCATATGTCATTACGCCTTATGAGGGAACGACCTTTACGGCAGATGCAAACGGTTCGATCGGCATTCCGCTGCCTAAGATTGACGGGGGAGCGCCGATAGGCAAGGAGCTTGATAATTTCGTATACCAGATTAACATCAACGGGCAGTGGGTTGAGCTGGGGAATTCCGGCCAGAGCGGATTTACATACGCTGCCAATGGCTACAACAACATGTCCGATGCGAATCAGTGGGGATATTGGGCCGATTATATTTACGGCCTGTGGTTTCAGCCCATCCAGGAAGATATGCAGATCCGGATCGGCTATCCACTGAACGGGCAAAAAGGCGGCAGCGTGGGCAGCAATTACGTCAACTACACGTTGATCGGCAATCCGGATGCTCCTCGTCCGGATGTAAGCGACCAAGAGGATATTGCGATCGGGACACCAAGCGACCCGGCCATTCAAGGCATGAACCTCATTTGGCAGGATGAATTTAATGGCACGACATTGGATACAAGCAAATGGAACTATGAACAAGGTTATTATCTCAATGATGATCCAAACACCTGGGGCTGGGGCAACGCGGAGCTGCAGCATTATACCGATAGTGCGCAAAATGTGTTCGTGCAGGACGGGAAGCTGAACATCCGCGCACTGAACGATCCCAAGTCTTTCCCGCAGGATCCAAGCCGGTATGCCCAATACTCCTCCGGTAAGATTAACACGAAGAATCATTTTACCCTGAAGTACGGACGAGTCGACTTCCGTGCCAAACTGCCGACAGGAAATGGCGTATGGCCGGCACTATGGATGCTGCCGCAAGACAGCCCTTACGGAACATGGGCAGCATCCGGCGAAATCGACGTGATGGAAGCGAGAGGGAGATTGCCAGGCTCAACGAGCGGTGCCGTGCACTTCGGTGGAACATGGCCGGCGAACCAACATATTTCTGGCGAATATCATTTCCCGGAAGGGCAGAACATCAACAATGACTACCATGTCTATTCCGTCGTATGGGAAGAGGACAACATCAAATGGTATGTGGATGGCAAGTTCTTCTTCAAAGTGACGAATGAACAATGGTATTCATTGGCGGCACCGAACAATCCGAACGCACCTTTCGATCAGCCTTTCTACCTCATCATGAATCTGGCGCTCGGCGGAAATTTTGACGGCGGCATTTCCCCGAATCCGTCCGATATTCCTGTTACGATGCAGGTCGATTATGTGCGGGTTTATAAAGAAAACGGCAGCGGAAATCCCGGAAATGTGCCGGTTACCGGCGTCACGCTGAATCCAACCTCCGCACAAGTGGAAGTGGGTCAGAGTCTTCAGTTAAACGCCGGCATAGCGCCCTCCAATGCAACGAATAAGCAGGTGACTTGGTCCGTTTCGGGTGCGAGTGTTGCCTCTGTGAGTCAGGAAGGCGTCGTGACGGGGCTCGCTCCGGGTACGGCAACCGTTACGGCTACAAGCGTCGATGGCCAGAAAACCGCTTCTTCCACGATTACGGTGGTACCGGCACCATCCAGCGTGATTGTCATCGGCGATGAGGCGAGGGGACTGAAAAAAATCGGCAATGACCTGCTGTTCTATATCAACGGCGCTACCTTTGCCGATCTGCATTACAAGATCAATAACGGCGGGCAGCTGAACGTAGCCATGACCCCAACGGGGAACGGCAACTATACTTACCCTGTAAACAATCTCAAGCAAGGGGACACCGTCGAGTACTTTTTCACCTATAACCCGGGACAAGGAGCCTTGGATACCCCTTGGCTCACCTATATCCATGGCGTGACCCAGGGAATGCCGGAGTAAATCGATACTTCGGCAGATCATGCTATTAACTGGAGATACGGTTAACAAATTCGGTTGCAGGAGTACAATTCACATCCTCTAACAGGCGGGGGCGAAGTCTTACGACTTCCCTCCGTCTGTTATTTTGTTTTTCCTATAAGCATTGCACTGGTACCGCAACTCGGCTTGAAACATCGTG
Source organism: Paenibacillus sp. Y412MC10 (assembly GCF_000024685.1). Lineage (NCBI taxonomy): Bacteria > Bacillati > Bacillota > Bacilli > Caryophanales > Paenibacillaceae > Paenibacillus > Paenibacillus sp. Y412MC10. The sequence continues at coordinate 4,076,527 of NC_013406.1, read as the reverse complement.
AAGAAACGCATGGGTTTAACAACTCCTTAACAGGAACCATTTTTTTTGAGTCGCTTTACCAAACGATAAGCCTTGTGTTTTGATATAGTTATGGAAGAAGCTGCCGAGACACTCGAAAACAATCTTGTCATTTAATGACTTACCACGAGGGAGGAGATGCGGATGAGCAAGCGCTTTTGGTATGTCTTTTTGGCAATCTGCGTCCTGATCCTGCTTAGCGCGACGGCATATTCGGCAAGTCAAAACCGCACCTCGTTCAAGGAGTTGGTCCTTGATCAGCTGAAGGAGTCCGGCGCGATCCGTGAGCTGGACATTGTAAGAAACCAGAACCGCCCGAACGAGCAGCAGATGAAAATGACGGATCAAGCGGAGATTGATCGCATCGTGAACGGCTTCTCGGAACTCAAACTTCGTAAGAACAGCGTAAGGGATCACAGCGGCGACGAATTTGAGATCCGGTTGAGTACCGAATACGGCCCGACCTTCACAATAGTCGTTTATAGTCCAGACCATATACTGATTTATAACCATTCGAGCAAGCATAAAAGATACGGCAAGGAGTATAAAATCGTGAGCGATTTCGCTTCAGGCGTCTTTGAATCCCTGTTCCGGTAACATTTTGTGGATGAAAGCATTCTTCTTAATGAAGAATGCTTTTTTTCTTTTGCAGAATAAAATCGTGTAACAGCAATAATATAATTAAAAACAATAATGATTTATTGTAAATCGATAAATTATATGTTAAAGTCAAAAATGAAAATATCGAAGTGAGGTGCTCTTGATGAAACAAGTTTCAACGCTCTTTTTAAAGGTGGCTGTTATTCTTATCGGTATTCCGATTCTTGCTTTGTGCATCTTTTTGGTGCCGGAGATCGCGAATTTCGCTGCCGAGCTGTATCCGGATATGAGTTATATTAAATATCTCGTATTCATCGATTTTTATGCCGCGGCGATCCCGTTTTACTATGCGCTGTATCAAGCCTTTAAGCTTTTAAGTTATATTGATAAGAACAAGGCGTTCTCGGAATGGTCTGTACGAGCTTTAAAAATTATAAAATACTGTGCAATCACAATCAGCAGCTTGTTCGTGGTTGGCCTGCCGCTGTTCTATCTTGTCGCGGAGAAAGACGATGCCCCGGGCATCATCTTGATCGGATTGGTCTTGATTTTCGCCTCCATGGTGATTGCCGTTTTTGCCGCCGTCCTTCAAAGACTGTTACAAGAAGCGATCGATATCAAATCGGAAAACGACTTAATAATCTGAGGTGAAACGACATGGCCATAATAATCAATATCGATGTGATGCTGGCTAAACGAAAAATGAGCGTTACGGAGCTTTCGGAGAAGGTTGGAATAACGATGGCCAATCTTTCCATATTGAAGAACGGAAAGGCAAAAGCGATTCGATTATCGACTTTAGAGGCGATTTGTAAGGCTTTGGAATGTCAGCCCGGAGATATTTTAGAATATCGAATGGACGAAGACCAGCTGGAATAAAAATGGAGCATCCTAATTAAACGCAAAAAGGCTTAGGACCCGCCATAAAAGGCTGCCCTAAGCCAAACGGTTTACACAGCGAAACAACATACCCTATTATCCGCTTGAAGACCCGAACGGTGATTAAGCCCTCTGAATGATTTTTTTGTCCTCGATTACATATACGGTATCGGCTACGTTCTCGATCAAACGGACATCGTGCGATATGAATATGATCGTTCCCGCATAGTGCATCATCAATTGTTCCAGCGCTTCCACCGCAGGAAGATCCAGAAAATTGCTGGGTTCATCCATCAGCAGGATGTTGTACCGTCCTAACAGCATTTTGGCAAGCTGCAATTTCATGATTTCTCCGCCGCTCAACACGGATAAAGACTTTCTTACGTCCTGTTGAGAAAATCCCATCGATGCCAGAACGGCTCGGATATCCGACACTTCATAATCACTGTCTTCCAACATGAACTCCATAACCCCTTGATCACGGTCAAACTTGTAACCCGTTTGGGCAAAATAGCCGATTTCCGCTTTAGGGGATACGGAAATACCATGCTCACGATGGAGTATCATCTTGAAAAGCGTCGTTTTCCCGGATCCATTCGCGCCGGTGACCGCAATCTTGGCGCCCAATGGAAACTGGAAGGTGGCCTCCTCGAAAATTTCCTTGCCCTCAAACTGTTTGCAAATGTCTTTCCCTGTAATCGGAAACGGATGATGAAGCTCCAAAGCTTTGCTTTGCCGAAAACGGATGGATCGCATGGCTTCAGGAGGTTTCACCTCACCAAGCGCTTGGATTCGATGCTCCATATTTTTAGCGGCATTATGGAGCTTTTTCTGTTTGCTTCCCGTCGATTTTTGATGAGCCAGACGGCCGCCGCCTTCGGAGCTGTTTTTTCGTGAAGCGCCCTTGGCCTTTTGATCCACTTTTCGAGCCTGGCTAAGCTTTTCGGTAATAGCTTTCTCCAGCCGCTCCCGTTCCGCAGTAAATTGCTTATATTTTGCAGCCTGACTATGCCGCTCCTCTTCTTTTTGGCGCAGGTAATCGGAATATCCGCCCCAGTACTCCGTGATTTTTCCCTCATTCAACTCCCAGATCTTATCGACGACTTGGTCAAGGAAATAACGGTCGTGACTGATGATGAGCAAGGCGCCGGAATAATATTTAAGCTGGTGGATCAGAAAGTCTATGCCATCCCGATCCAGGTGACATGTCGGCTCATCGGCAAAAATTCCGTGCACCTCTCCGGAGAGGGCCTGTGCTATTTTTAGCCGTGTTTCTTCACCGCCGCTCATATATTCCGCTTCACAGCTCTCAATTCCCAGCTTGCCGATTAAAGCGTAATCTTGAATCTCCTGTACAATGACATCATCCAATTGGGGAATATAACGGAAGTTGCCTTCCCGAATGACAGTACCTTGGGACAAAGGAATTTCCCCCAGCAAGGCTTTTAGCAGTGTGCTTTTACCTGCTCCGTTCGCGCCTACGAGACCGATTCGGTCATAGTCGTAAAGCTCTAGTCCATCAATGTCCAGTACATCGCGCCCCGAATATTCCACAACCATATCTTTTGCTTTTATCAAAAATCCCATATGGATTCCTCCTTCAAAAATCGCAGTTTCTGTTCGCAGGATCGCCTGCGATTGAAGAAGAGAGGTTTAAATAAAGAAGAACCAATGGATGGATCTCATAAGAATTTGCCTCATTTCATATTTATTTGTCTGAATTTCGGATAGATGGAAGCAGCACGCATAGAACTGCAATTCCTATGATGCATAGCCCAGATAACATAAACCACGTATGAATTCCAATTCGATCAGCAAATATACCCGACACGATTAATCCGATCGGCATGGCGAAGGACATCATGCTGCCCAATAAGCCGAATACACGCCCTAAATACTCAGGTTGAATTTTCTCTTGAATCAGGGCCATCTGTACGCCATTGTAAAACGGGCTTGAAAAGCCCATCAATGCGCTGCACAGAACGAAGATCAGGAAGCCGTGGATCGGCAGCAGGCCGGAAATGAACAAAGCAATTCCCATCAACGATATGGAAAAAATGATGCTCATCGCTCGGTTCTTGAAGCCGCCCCAAACACTAAGCAACAAGCTGCCAATCAACATTCCAAGAGCAAAGACGATTTCTACGATCGAAGCGTGGGTTGCCGTCCCGCCGAAATAGCTCATGCTCATTAAGGGAAACAATGCGTTGATTGGCATAAAGACAAACATATACAGCGCACCAATCCAGAGCAATGCAAACAACCCCTTGGATTCCCGGAAAATACGAAATCCTTCTTTTACTTCCTCGAAAAATTTACCTTTAACATCTTCGACCGCCGTAACTTGCGTCGGGATAGCAACCATGGCCACGGTGGAGCTGGCAATCAATGCACCTAATACATCCATGGCAATAATGGCGTTTAATTCCCATGTTGCATATAGGAAAGCTCCAATAGCTGGGCTTAGAATATAACTCACAGATTGTACCGATTGGCTGTACCCAGCGCATTTCGTTAATTGATCTTCCGGTACCAGCAAAGGCGTTACGGCACTCAAAGCAGGCGTGTGAAAAGCCGTTCCGATACTACGGACAAATAACACGATCATTACGACCCATACTGGTAGATCGATGAAGAATGCGACCATGGCCAAGGCAGCACCAGCGGCTGCTACCATAAGGTCTGCACCGATCATAACCAATTTCCGATTCCATCGGTCAACCAAAACACCGATCATGGTTCCCAAAACGGCTTGAGGCAAAAAACCTACCATGGTTGCCATGGAAAGCACCATAGCTGATCCTGTAGTCTCGGTTAGGTGCCAAATGATAGCCATTTGAAGGACGGCGCTCGTAATTAGTGAAACCGCCTGACCTGCCCAGATCGTAAAGAAATTTCGCTTCCAATTTTGTTGTATCATGTCCATTCTCCCTGTATTTTTTATTGTCCGGCTGTTTTTTGGCAATAAAAAATACAGATTCGAGTCCACAATGGGGCTTAAATCTGCATGAATAACGAGAGAAGATGGCGATACAAAGGCATAGCAAAAAAGCTAACCGTGTCGCAATCTATGTCTACATACGCAGGAAATAAGCAGCTCAAAAAAAGCCCACATTGTGGTTGGAAAATCCGCTTTTTTATTGCCAGCTTATCTTATACGCATGGAATGTAACATAGATCACGAGCCTCCTCATAAATGATACGTTGAATCATAACATCGACTGCCATTACTGTCAATACAGCAGGAGCAACCTACCATAACAAGGAGCGGGCTGTTCAAAAAGAGTTGACGCAACATGGTTAACTTTGGTTGTAAGGCTGCACAAGCCGACTTATGATATAATTTTTCGTAATTAATATATTTCCATCCTTACCCGGATATCTACGTGATTTGTGAATGAATACTGTACAAAAAAGGAAGTGGATTATATTGGAATTCGACGTGGTTATGCAGGAACTAGAGGCACTCGGCAAGGAACGGATTAAAAAAACCTATATGAGCAATGGTGCACAGGAGCCGCTTTTTGGGGTTGCTACTGGCGCAATGAAGCCGTTAGCAAAGCAAAACAAGAAAAATCAACCTTTAGCAGAGCAGCTTTACGCCACCGGCAATTATGACGCGATGTATTTTGCCGGCATTATTGCAGACCCCATGATCATGACGGAAGCCGATTTCGATCGTTGGATGGATCGCGCTTATTTTTATATGTTGTCAGATTATGTGGTTGCCGTGACTTTGGCCGAAACGGAAATGGCTCAAGCTGTTGCCGATAAGTGGATTGCTAGCGGTGAAGAGCTTAAAATGTCGGCAGGCTGGAGCTGCTACTGCTGGCTTTTGGGTAACCGTGCGGACGCTGCATTTGATACCGTCAAGATCGAGAGCATGCTCGAACAGGTGAAAGACACGATCCACGACTCCCCTGAACGAACGAAATCCGCTATGAACAATTTTATATACACCGTAGGGGTTTCTTATTTGCCAAGCCATGATAAGGCGGTAGAAATCGCGAAGGCCGTCGGCCCAGTCGAAATCAAAAGGGACAAGAAGAAGAGCAGCATCCTGCTGGCTTCCGACAATATTCAAAAAGAGATCGAGAGAGGGAAGATCGGATTTAAACGCAAATATGTAAGGTGTTAGGAACGTCTGCAATAGGAAGAATCGAGCTCAATCGAATAGGGACAAAATATAAGCATGCATAAGTCGCGGGAAACGCGGCTTTTTTTGTTTATGGTATCGGCAAGGTTAGCGGCAAGTTATCAACGAATATCCGTAGCGCCCCATTACTTACTATAATTACCAAGATAATCTATACATCATATTTAATTTGTTAATTTTTATGTAACCGCTGTCATCCTATAATTTGTTTAGAAAGGAGGTAAAAGTAAAAAAAGAGAATCATTCGACATTCGGTTGTACAGAGCAAACATAAAAGAGGAGGTAGATTATCATTAAGTTTAGTAAAAAGGTAATGACGCTGGTGCTGGCAGCTTCCATGAGTTTTGGTTTGTTTGCAACAACCTCAAACGCAGCGACGGACTACTGGCAGAATTGGACCGATGGCGGCGGAACGGTCAATGCCGTTAACGGCTCCGGAGGCAATTACAGCGTAACGTGGCAAAATACCGGGAATTTCGTTGTCGGCAAAGGCTGGAATACCGGATCGCCGAACCGGACGATTAACTACAATGCCGGCGTCTGGGCGCCATCCGGCAACGGGTATTTGACGCTCTACGGGTGGACGAGAAACTCGCTGATCGAATATTACGTCGTTGACAGCTGGGGGACTTACCGGCCTACCGGAACGCATAAAGGCACCGTAACCAGCGATGGGGGCACCTATGACATCTATACAACGATGCGATACAACGCGCCCTCGATTGACGGCACACAAACATTTGCCCAGTATTGGAGCGTTCGGCAATCGAAGAGAGCTACAGGCGTAAACTCCAGCATCACGTTCAGCAACCACGTGAACGCATGGGCAAGCAAAGGAATGAATCTGGGAAGCAGCTGGTCTTACCAGGTGTTAGCGACAGAGGGCTATCAAAGCAGCGGGAGCTCCAACGTAACGGTGTGGTAATCAACCATCAATCATAAGTAAGCCGTCATCCTAACCAATCCGTTATCCGGATGCGTTGCAGGCCGTTCTCTGTTTGAGCAGCGGCCTTCGACGTTGCCGGAGGCGAGTTGCGAACCGGGGCATGACTTATCGGTTCTATCGGTTCTTCTATCAGCTTAAAGGAGATCTATCCATGAGAAAGCTATGCTTGTTTCTTTTTATAGCAGCAATGCTTGTGATCGGTGCTTGTTCGCAGGATAAACCTGATAAGAAGGAAGATCTTGTGTTCGTAGAAGGTGGGCCTATTAAGAACAACAAGTCCAACTACGCTGGACAAAGCGTGTCGGTATCGAGCTTTTATATCGGCAAATATGAGGTCACTCAAAAAGAGTGGGAGGAAGTCATGGGGAGCAATCCCTCGGAATTCGTAGGGGATCAATTGCCGGTTGAAATGGTGAGTTGGTATGACGTTGTGGAGTACTGCAATCGAAGAAGCATACAGGAAGGATTCGAACCGTATTACAACATCCACAAGGATGAAAAAGACGCAAATAATAAGAATGATAATGATCATATCAAATGGACCGTAACGATCAATGAGGGAGCTGACGGCTACCGGCTGCCTACTGAAGCGGAGTGGGAATATGCTGCAAGCGGTGGCCAGGCGAGCAAGGGTTACGCATACAGCGGAAGCCATAATGCCGACGAGGTTGCATGGTATTGGAGAAACGCCGGAGATCAGTACTTATCCGGAGATTGGAACTGGCCCGTCATCGAGAACAACCATAATCAAACCAAATCGATCGGCACCCAGAAGCCCAACGAGTTAGGCATATACGATATGTCAGGCAACGTTAGGGAGTGGTGCTGGGACTGGTACGGCGACTCGAACAGCCAGAGCGGCATCTTTCGGGTGGTGAAGGGCGGCGGCTGGATCGGCGACGTCAGCAACAACGAGATCTCGTTCCGAGGCAAATTCGATGCCAATGGCTTTGGCCCGGATCAAGGGTTTCGGGTCGTTCGCGGAGCGTAGTCAAGGAGCCAGCCGTTCCGATTTTAATCGTATTGATTCTTTACTCCCCACTCGCATAACCCTTCCAAAACGGGTAATAGCGTTACCGCTTTATCCGTGAGGCTATACTCGACTTTAGGGGGGACTTGAGGGTATTCTTTCCGTTTCACGAGTCCATCCGCCTCCAATTCCTTAAGCTGCGAACTCAATGTTTTGTAAGTAATGGCGCCGATCTGTCTCTTCAGATCATTGAAGCGGACCGTTTGGTTTTCTGCAAGAAGGTAGATAATGACCATTTTCCATTTGCCGCCGATCACGGACACCGTATAACCAAAAGGCGTATCTTGAATATTCTTAACTTTACCTTTAAATTCAGCCATGCTCATATTTACACTATCCTTTCGGGTAGTACCTTTCAAATAAGTGCGTACTACTTTTTTATTTGTGCTCAGTCTATACTAACCTTACTTTGAAGTAAAGGAGACAACAGCATGACTAAAAAAACGAAAACGATACGCCTGTTAATGCCGCAATGGCAAGGGGGGAACAACCCCAACTACTCTTTTGGTGCCGAACTGCTTGCTTGGCTGGCTCCGGATAATGATCAACCCCTTATCCATGTTCCCGTCCAAACCTATGATGGAACGCCTCTTGTAAACGAGAACGGTATGAATGGCAGAACACAGCTGCTCGAACAGTTAAAGGCGGCTCATCATCTTATCCATGCACATAAGCCGGATCGCATTGTCATGTTTGGCGGTGATTGCTTGGTCGAACAAGCTCCTTTTGCCTATTTGAACGAACGATACGACGGGGAGTTAGGTTTAATCTGGATCGATGCTCACAGTGATTTGGTGAGGTATGTAGGCTATGACAACGGGCATACGGTACCGCTTGGGAATCTGTTGGGAGAAGGGGATGAGGAGTTTGCCAAACATGTGAACATCCCTCTAAAACCCGAAAACGTCTTTATTGCAGGATTAGCAACGCCTACCGAACAAGAAGCCAAGGTGATCTCGGAAGGATTCCAAAAGCTAGGCATCGGTTTTGCGGAGCTGGACACAGACATGATTCAGAGGCTGGGCATTCGAACTGCTGGCACCGAGGAGTTGAAGAACAGTACTGCGCCTATTAAAGCGTGGATTAAAGAACGCGGCATTAAGCACCTGGCCATTCACCTCGATCTGGACGTGCTTGATCCCAAGGCATTCCGGTCTTTGCTGTTCGCCAATCCTGAAGAACCCTTCAATTTATCTCCCCAGGGAACCATGCAATTGCCGCAGCTGCTTCATCTGCTGAAAGAACTGTCTGAAGAGACCGATGTCGTGGGTTTAGGGATCACGGAGCATCTGCCATGGGATTCTATTTATTTGAAGAAACTGCTGGGTGAAATGCCTATTTTAAATAACTAAAAGCCACTAACCGTTTTATCATAGATGGATCATACGGGACAGAAGTCGCAATGATCAAAAAGGAGGTTTCCTGCAGGCTTAATAGGAAACCTCCTGTCTCGATCATTCAAACCCAATCGCCGAAAATCGCGCGGGCTTTGTTCCAATCGACGCCCATGCTGCCTTGCCAGCCAGCCCAAGGCATCTCCATGTCGGAACGGCCCTTGGTGTTGTCCAGTGCAAACTCGGCATGGATGATTGTTGCTGTGTCCGTCCAGCGGTCCGGAGCGAGCTCCAGGATGCGGTTGGGGAGCACGCCCACCCTAGCTAGCGCCTGGAGCATGCCACGGCGAATGCCCGCGTGACCCTTCAAGATTTTTTCGCCGGTTAACCGCTTCTCATACTGCCCTGGCGTTTCGCCAGCCTCGGCCCGGTCCAAGCTCTGCAGCAGCTTTCTGAAGGCGTGCTTGTCATTGTCCGTTGCCTCAACGGGCTCTTGCTCCAGCAGTTCGACCAACTCGGCCATATCCACGTATGCGCCGAAGCTTGACCCGCTGTAATTGTTGCCCAAATGCATCGCGTAACGTATGTAAGACAGATTGTCCCAGCCTTCATGGCTGTGGCTGAAGCCACAGACCTTGCAAGCCCGAAGCCATTCGGGTTCCACGTAAGCGTGGGGGCGTGCATGAATCATGGCGTGATAACTGGCCAGCGTGGATATGCCTCGGGGCCAGCTTCCACCCACCCCTGCAACAAAGGCATTGCCAATGCTGGACCAGGTCAAGCGAACGTTCGAACGCAGCTCGATCAGTCGGCCCATGATTTCGTCATGCCGAATATACTGCGGATCGTTTGCGACCCATCCGCTGGCCTCCAGCAGCTCCTGCTCTGCCGCAGTAAGTGTTTCTGTATTATATATGCTTACTTCACGCTCCCTGTCATAGTTGTAATTGGTATGATGGTACAGCTTTTTCAACATGCGCATTTGTTTGTTGTCCATGGAAGCTCCTTTCATTCGACGCGGGTTGCACCCGCTCTTCAGGTAACGACGGGTTGTCCATATTCCATTATAAACGGAACAAGCAGCGTAGGACATGCGTTTAAAGGACCAAGCAGAATTGAGCGATAGATGAGCGATCCAATGAGCTTCTCAATGCCATGAAGGTCCTGGGCTTCGCGCGAGTAAAACACGTGGTGTTGTGCATCCTATTTTCATGAATGAACCAAGCCGGGGAATGACAATATAAGATGGTAGTATACATCTCTGTTTCCAAAGGAGGATATCTGTCATGGCTCACCAGAAGAGAAGGAAAGAAGCTGCCTGGAAGTCGCGTAAGCAAGAACAGCATCCCCATGGTAAAATCAAATCGCTCAAGGAACTGTCCAGCGAATAGGTTGGAGAGCATACTACTTGGAAATCAAAAGACTGCCCGGTGAAAGGTACCGGCAGTCTTTTTTATCCTCAACAATCCTTTCCACGTAGTTATTTGTACTTCTGATCATGGTTGCACTAGTAAGTCTAGATTAGATATGACATAAGGTAATGGTGAACTCGTAAAAAAGTGACTTGACACTGGAGTTTACTCCAATGTTATTTTGAATGCATGAAACCATTATATTCAATACAAGAAGTTTCGCAGATTCTTGGAATCCCCAAGGATACACTTCGCTACTATGACCGAATTGGAATCGTATCGCCGGCCCGGGAAGACAATCGGTACCGCAGGTATTCGAGGAGGGACCTCATGGATTTGATGAATATTCAAATCCTGCAGTTTGCTGACTTGTCCCTTAACGAAATCAAGGGGAAGTTTCGATTCCACGGCATGGAGGAGGTTGACCCAGCAGAATGCCTGAAGGTAGCTTCGTTCCTTGATGCCAAGAATGCGGAAACGCGCGAGAAGATTACTCAACTGGAAAAGGTCAGTCAATTGCTTGAGTTAGCAGCCGAAACGCTAAGGGATCTTAATCATGAAAGCGACCGGCGGCTGGCAGCGTTCGTTCGCGAGATTTACCAAACGATTCGCAGGAAGGAGAATGGAATTTCCGAGGAGGGATGTCTTGGACATGAAGATTAAGAATCCATATTATTTAATTGCCGGTATTCTTGCCGTACTATTTGCCATTACGCATGCTTGGAACGGACAATCCGCTGTACTGCCGACACTTCACGCGAGCGAGATCGCCTTGGATTCCGAGATCATATTCACGTATGTCTGGCATATCATCACAGCGGAGAATCTGGTCTTCGGTATCGCGTTCATTCGCATGGCATTCCAAGGCGAACGATCGAAAATCCAGGCAGTTGCATGGATGATTGTATCGCTGCTGATCGTACGACTGATGGTCATTTTAGGCATAACGGCAGTTCAAAATGTTTCGTCATTAACGGACACGGTAGTCGATTCGGTTGCGATCGTAATATATGTCATCTTCATCCTGTTGGGCATTAAAATGAAATCAAAAGAGCCCAAGGATTCAACGCTACTGTCAAGTAAGCGATCCCGGCCCTGATTTGACCCCGGCATATCGATCCATGTTCGATCAAGAGATGTTACCTTCAGCCCCCAAAATGTGGTTTGGTGTTTTTGACCGCCGAATAATGCGAAGCGTTTTGTTTCAAAATAGCATAACCTATAAAATTTTTTTCATTATGATGCCTAATGAATGAAACGAGACATTACTTGACAACGTAATAACGACAGGGAGCAGCGGTGCAATCAAAATTCATTAGCTGAAACGTGGAGCTTGAAGCAACAAATGGGTCCTGAACATTCTAACATAAGAGAGGGGAAGTACCGTTGGAATCACTTTGGTTGGAGTATGCCTGGGCATTACTGATTCTTATCGGTTTGGAAGGTTTATTATCGGCGGATAATGCCCTTGTGCTGGCGGTTATCGCGAAGCACTTACCGGAGGAACAAAAGAAGAAAGCCATCAATTACGGAATCATCATGGCCTTTGTATTTCGCTTCGCCGCCCTGTTTGCGATATCGTTTATCGCGAACGTCTGGCAAATACAGGCGATTGGAGCGGCTTATCTCCTATACCTCGGATTAAAGCACATCATCAAAGCCCGTTTTGGCAAGGAAAACAAAAATATTCGCGAGGACATAAAGAAAGATGCCGCTGGAAAAGGCTTCTGGCCGACCGTTGGAAAGATTGCGGTTGCGGATCTCGCTTTTGCGATTGATTCCATTCTTGCTGCTGTGGCTCTGGCACTGGGCCTCCCAGATTCGCCGCTACCGGATTTCGGCGGGATGGACGGAGGACAATTCCTGGTTGTCGTGCTTGGCGGGATCGCAGGGCTTGTCCTGATTAAATTTGCGGCCACATGGTTTGTTAAGCTGCTTGCTCAACGGCCGGCACTGGAGACCACGGCATATGCCATCGTGGCATGGGTCGGCGTCAAGCTCGCTGTGATCACCCTGGCCCATGAAGATATTGGCGTGTTGGCTCATCATTTCCCGCACAGCACAGGCTGGACCGTCGTTTTCTACGGGGTCTTGGTCGCGATTGCTCTTCTCGGTTGGTTTGCCCCCTCGAATAAAAGGCACACTCAACCTGATCCGCTTTAGGTTGACCTAAGTAAACGAGGCAGTGGAATCGAATTCCACTGCCTCGTTTTATACTTTTCAGATCATAAAAATCCCGAGCCCGATCGATTGACACGACACCAAATGGTGACCTATAATCAAAATGTCACTAAATGGTGTCCGATTACTGAAAATATCGATAAAGTAGAAATTCAGCACCGAGGAACAGCTTATCAATGATAGGGTTACACTTTGATCAGACGGACACAACTCCATTTCATGGACGCGTGGCAAGGATATAGGGCTTAAAGTTTTCCATTTGTTTGCTGCTTCGATTCGCAAGCACTGGCCCCGCGAACGCTCGTCCGAAGGGCCGCACTCTATAGGGGCGGCAAATGAACGGCTGTCCCTCGGCAGTAATATGGAGGAGAGGGTGTTGTGAACGAGAACTACCAGTCGCGCGATGTGTTTAACGCCATTGCAGACCCGACCAGGCGCCAACTGATCCATCTGTTGGCTGAAGCCGATGAGCTGCCGCTGCATGAGTTAACGGCACAGTTTCAAATGGGCCGTACTGCGGTGTCCAAACATTTAACCATACTTAAGGAAGCCGATCTGGTACATGACCGAAAAGTCGGCAGAGAAACACGTTTCAGGCTTAACGCCTCTCCACTCCGAGAAGTTCAAGATTGGGTGGCTTTTTACAACAAGTACTGGAATGCCAACATGCTGCGTTTAAGCCAGCTATTAGAGGAGGAAGATGAATGAGCTTAACACTGTCTATGGATTTTCCGTTCAAAACATCGATCGAGAAGCTGTGGTTAGCCATCACCGATTCAAACCAGCTTGCCAAGTGGATCACGGAAAATGATTTTAAACCCGTCGTAGGGCACCGATTTCAATTTCGCCATGAGCCATCCGAATGGTGGGATGGGATTGTTGAAGGCGAAGTGCTTATCGTGGACGAGCCGAATCTTCTATCCTATACCTGGGCCACCGGTGAGGAAAGACATACGGTTACCTTGACGCTGCAGGATTTAGGAGGCGGAAAGGTTAACCTTCATCTCGAACAAATCGGATTTTCCAACGTTCATGGGCTCGAGGGGGCTAAGCATGGATGGAGTGCATGGGTCGCCAAGCTTGAAAAGGCATTGGCAGATTAACCGCATCCATAGAGGACGTTCATTGAACCTGCCGGCCCGCATCGATATAACCGGCTGCATGCTGCTTGCAGCCGGTTTAATTCTTGGACGAATCATTTGAAAAATTGCTTAAAACACCCATATCGGAAGGATGTTATGCATGAGCGAAACAAATCAGGAGTATATCGTGCTCTCGGGTGCGAGGGAAAACAATCTTAAGAACGTATCCCTGCGCATTCCCAAGCGGAAGATCACGATCTTCACCGGTGTATCCGGATCCGGCAAATCGTCGATTGTCTTCGATACGATCGCCGCAGAATCCACGCGACTGCTGAATGAGAACTTCAGCATGTTCGTTCGTACGTTCCTGCCCCGCGTTCCCCAGCCGGATACGGACGCAATCGAGAATCTGAGCATGGCCGTTATCGTGGATCAGAAGCGGCTTGGCGGCGGTTCCCATTCCACGATGGGCACCATTACCGATATTTCTCCCATTCTCCGTCTTTTATTCTCCCGAGTGGGTCAGCCCCATATCGGACCCGCGCATTTATTCTCCTTCAACGATCCGCAAGGCATGTGCCCGGAGTGCAACGGAATTGGTCGCAAACTTGGCGTCGACATGAGCAAGGCAGTGGACATGACCAAGTCGCTGAATGAAGGTGCTCTGATGCTGCCGGACTATTCGGTGAACGGCTGGGAGTGGAACATGATACTGCAATCGGGCGATTTTGATCCGGACAAAAAGCTGAGCGATTATTCCGATGAGGAATTGGAGCATCTCCTGTATGCCAAGGCAAGAAAAGTAAAGATGGATTTCGCCGGTAAGGCAACGAACATTACGGTGGAAGGCGTCATTGAGAAGTTCACCAACAAATACATCAAGCAGGATGTGAAAACGAAGTCCGAACGCACGCAGAAAGCCGTGATGCCATTTATCACGGAGGGTCCGTGCCCCAGCTGCCGCGGCGCAAGACTCAGCCAAGCGACGCTGAGCTGCAAAATCAATGGACTCCACATTGCGGAGATGTCGGCCATGGAAGTCGGCCAGCTGATCCGCGTTATACGCGAGATCGATGATCCGATAGCCGCACCGATCATCAAATCGTTAACGGAGCGTCTGCAGCATCTGGTGGATATCGGCTTGGATTACTTGACGCTGGACCGCGAGACGGATACCTTGTCGGGCGGCGAGTCGCAGCGCGTCAAAATGGTCAAGCATCTGAGCGGCAGCCTCGTGGATGTCACTTACATCTTCGATGAGCCCAGCGTTGGCTTGCACCCCCGCGATGTACACAGGTTAAATGAACTGCTTCAGAAGCTGCGCGACAAGGGCAACACCGTGATTGTCGTTGAGCATGATCCCGATGTGATCAAGGTGGCGGACCATATCGTCGACGTTGGGCCTTACGCCGGCAGCCGCGGCGGTACC
Organism: Paenibacillus sp. Y412MC10; assembly: GCF_000024685.1. NCBI lineage: Bacteria > Bacillati > Bacillota > Bacilli > Caryophanales > Paenibacillaceae > Paenibacillus > Paenibacillus sp. Y412MC10. The sequence goes on along the minus strand of NC_013406.1, from coordinate 4,061,460 downwards.
ATCGTATATGAGGGAAGCTACTCCGGACTTCTGGAGTCTGCTACTTTAACAGGGACCCATATGAAGCGGCCACTCCAGCTGAAGCACGACTGCAGGCAGCCATCCGGCAAGCTGCCCATCAAGGATGCCACGCTGCACAATCTAATGAACGTGAGCGTCGATATTCCGACCGGAGTGCTGACCGTTGTTACGGGTGTCGCCGGCTCGGGCAAAAGCACCCTGATCAACGAAGTATTTCTCAGCCAGCATCCGGATGCAATCGTCATCGATCAATCGGCGGTAGGCGTATCCACGCGCTCGAATCCAGCCACGTACACGGGCATAATGGATGATGTTCGTAAAGCATTTGCTTCGGCGAACAAGGTGAACCAGGGTTTATTCAGCTTCAACTCGAAGGGAGCCTGCGAGAACTGCCAAGGGCTTGGCGTATTGTATACGGACCTTTCCTTCCTCGACAGCGTAAAGCTGCCATGCGATGTGTGCGGGGGGAGACGCTTCAAGGATGAGGTACTCGAGTACAAACTGAACGGCAAGTCGATTGCCGAAGTGCTGGAGATGACGGTGGAGCAGGCACTGGACTTTTTTGAACTCAAAGAGGTTGTTCGCAAGCTTCAGGCCATGAGCGATGTGGGATTGAACTATATTACGCTCGGCCAGCCGCTCAGCACGCTCTCGGGCGGGGAGTGCCAGCGCATCAAGCTGGCAAGCGAGCTGCATAAGAAAGGCAGCATTTACGTGATGGACGAGCCGACCACCGGTCTGCATATGTCGGATATCGGCCACCTTCTGGAGATCATGAACCGTCTTGTGGACGCAGGCAATACGGTAATTGTCATCGAGCATAACCTCGAGGTGATCAGCCAAGCGGACTGGATCATCGACATGGGACCGGACGGAGGCAGCAAGGGCGGACAAGTGGTGTTCGAGGGCACGCCGGCGCAGATCACTCTAGCGGAGCAGTCGATTACGGGAAGATACTTGATGTAACGAGGGGTGAGATCATGGGTTTTATTAAAGATTTTCTGTCCATAATCCAAAAGCGGGAATTGATATTTATAGAGAGCAGCAAAGAATCGGAAGACGTGTACACTTTTTCATTCGAAAAAGGACAAGATTTAACATGGAAAGCAGGGCAATACGGTTTGTTCAGCATTACGCATAAAACCATGAAGAATGCTACAAAGCCATTCAGCATCAGTTCTGTTCCAACAGAGAACGTTGTTAGCATAACAACGCGCATCGGGGACAACCCAAGCGATTTCAAAAGGGCGCTGCTGGAATTAAAACCAGGCATGCATATGAAAATGAGCGGTCCTGTAGGGTCCTTCCATTTGGATCCTCAAAGTCCCTCGCTCCTGATCGCGGCCGGAATCGGAATGACGCCTTTTCGGTCAATTTTAAAACAAATAACGGCAGCCGGGAATGGTGAGTTGAAACCCATACAACTTCTCTATATGGATAGCAAGAAGTCCTATCTATATAAAGATGAACTTGATGCAATAGCCAGCCATCCTTCGATCCAGGTATCTTATCTTGATTCAAGAAATGATTTAGATCAGGAAATCGATAAGTTCATCGCCCAGCATAAGGATCATGGCAAGTATTTGGTCGCTGGGCCGAAATCCATGGTGGAGTCGGTTACTGCGTACTTGCAAAGTAAGGGTGTGTCCAAGCGGAATATCAAAAAGGATGCTTTTTTTGGATATTAGCAATTGATTTTTACTGATCGTAAAGAGCGGAATCCATGGATTATAGAGAAATCGTGGATAGAGAATTAGCTTAAGCATTATCGCCACATGGATGGCGTCATTTATAGAAGGAGGAAACAACATGGAGGTTTTTGCAGATTTTTTAGCGAAAATCGATAACCCGCAGCATCGGGCGAGAACCGAAGAAGTTTTGGGGTGGGTCGCTGAGAAATTTCCGAATCTGATTCCTAAAATTGCGTGGAATCAGCCAATGTTCACCGACCACGGCACATTTATCATTGGCTTTAGCGTAGCCAAACCTCACTTGGCGGTTGCCCCTGAAAAGGCAGGGATACATCAATTTTCGGATGAAATCGTCCAGGCCGGCTATGATCACACCAAGGAGCTTGTCCGTATTCGGTGGGATCGTCCGGTTGATTTCTCATTGCTGGAGAGAATGATCGAGTTTAATATGCTGGATAAGGCAAACTGTACGACGTTTTGGCGCTGAGAAAAAAGCATCTGCCCGTAGAAACGGGTAGACGAAACTTTACTGAGCACAAATAGTTGCGCTGCGATGCCATAGCAAAACTATACTTTGGTTGAGAGGAGGGAACCAGATGGATTGGCTTATGAGGATGAATCGGGCATTGGATTACATCGAGATGAATTTATCCGAAGAAATTGAATTGGCTGAAGTGGCTCGTAAAGCTTGCTGTTCGTCACATCAGTTTAAGAGAATGTTCTCGTTCATAACGAATGTGACACTTGCGGAATATATTCGGCGAAGACGTCTCACCCTTGCGGCTTTTGAATTGCAGAATAGCGACGCTAAAGTCATTGATATTGCCCTGAAATACGGTTATGAATCACCGGTTTCTTTTGCGCGGGCTTTTCAAATGCTGCATGGTGTCAATCCAGCAATAGCTCGTCAAGAAGGGACCGCTCTAAAGGCCTATCCTCGGATTTCCTTCCTCATTTCAATCAAAGGGGCAGAGGCTATGAATTATCGTATTGAAACGAAGGAAGCCTTACAGATCTTTGGAATCGAAAGAGTGTTTCCAATAAACGGAGATGGCGAAGCGGTGGCTTCGCCCGCAGAATTCTGGAAGGAAAGCCATGCTAATGGCGAGGTTGAAAGACTTGCTGTCCATGCAGGCGACTTGCCTTCTTTTTTAAACAAGGATTTATATAAAGTACATGCGGTTTGCAGTTACAGAAAAACGGAAAATGACTCTTTTCCGTACATGTTGTGCGCATTTAAAAGTGACTCCAGTGATACAAACGGATACACAAACATAACGATACCCGCGCATACTTGGGCTGTTTTTTCATCGGATCCATTCACATGGGACAGCTTTGATGAGATCATTGAGACGTTATATCGACGATTCTTCTCAGAGTGGCTTCCTACGGCGGGATATGAACAAGTCGATGGAATGGAATTTGAAATCTACGGCGGTAGAGACGGTCTTAATTACGTTGAACTATGGTTCGCTGTAAGAAAGATAGCTTAAATTTAATTTCTAAGCTGTCATTAAGGAAATAATGGATCGAGAAGAGACAACATATTATGACTCAAAAAGTCGCGTAATACGCGGCTTTTTCGATTCAAGAACAATAAAGCTATCATTTCATGGCGGCCAGTCTTTGTGATTGATCGCCTTTGCCATGTTGATAGGGCAGGTGTAATTTGGATGGCTCTTTATAGCTATTCTTAATATTCGAACACCTTCATACAATTTATGGACGAGCGATCCCATGAACGAGCGCCGGAGGTGAGCGAATATGAAACTGGAGCAATTACAAGTAAGTGGTATGACATGCGCGGCTTGTGCAACCCGAATTGAAAAAGCGCTTCGCAAGGAGAAGGGGGTTCAAGCTGTTCATGTCAGTTTGGCTTTGTCTCGGGCTACCGTTCACTACGAACCGAGGGAAATTGGAATGCAGGCGATCACCGCCAAAATTGCAAAGCTCGGCTATAAGGCAACGGGCAAGCTCTCGCATCCCCAAGCAGGAATAGAAGCCGAAACTCGCGCCTATCGCACCCGGTTCGCGATCGCTGCGTGTTTGTCCATTCCGCTTTTGTGGGCGATGCTGGCCCATATTTTCATGTGGTTTCAACCATGGACGCCGAATTTATTCATGGAGCCCATGTTTCAATTCCTGATTGCGACGTTTCTTCAGTTTGGCGTGGGCTATCCATTTTATTACGGCGCTTATCAAGCCTTCATCCATCGCAGCGCAAACATGGATACCTTGGTTGCCATCAGCACGTCCGTTGCTTACTTCTACAGCCACTACGCGATGTTTCATGCCGCACACGATGCCTCTCACCCCACCCTGTATTTCGATACGATTGCCATGATTATGACCGTGGTTTTGTTAGGCAAGTGGCTGGAGACCATTGCCAAGGGAAAAGCGCTGAAACAACTGAGTGCCTTATACTCGCTTCAGGTGAAGCTGGTTCGGGTGTTGCGACAGCATGGCGAAGAATGGATTACGGCAGATCAGGCACAAACAGGGGACCGCATTATGGTGAAGAGCGGAGAATGGATATCCGTTGACGGTGTGGTTCATTCGGGAACGGCGGATGCGGATGAATCGATGATGACAGGCGAAAGCACGGCGGTGACCAAATGCAGCGGAGACCGCGTATATGCCGGAACCCGTTGTTTGGTCGGGAGTCTGCATATCATGGTCGATAAGAAGCATAAGGAAACCCGACTTTCCCAGATGATTGCACTGATCGAAGCCGCGCAGCAGAGCAAACCGGCCATTCAAAGAACGGTTGACCGCATTGCGGCGGTTTTTGTACCGGTTATGCTGGGCTGTGCGGCGGTAACATTTGCAGGATGGCTATTGTTTTCCCATGGCCCTGATCTCTCTGAAACCGCAATGCGTCACGCGTTATCTGTTTTACTGGTCGCTTGCCCTTGTGCGCTTGGACTGGCAACCCCGATTTCCATCCTGATTGCAACCGGATCATCTGCCCAAAAGGGCATTCTGTTCAAAGAGGCGCGCTCCTTGGAAAGGTTGCGGCAAATCGATGTCGTATTGCTGGATAAGACGGGAACGCTGACCGAAGGCTTGCCGCAGCTTGTTGCCATCCAAACGGCTGGACAACGTGACGCAGACGTACTTCGCCTGACCTCGGCTCTAGCTTCTCTGTCCATGCATCCACTGGCGCAAGCCATTGTGAAAGCGGCGAAAGACCAACAGGTCCCCATTCCGGAAGCAGCCTCGTTCCACGAACGGCCGGGAAAGGGAATGGAAGGCGATGTGGAAGGAAACAACGTATGCGTGGGGAACCGGAAATGGCTGGAGGAAATGGGCATTCGCTTTTCGGAGGAAAAGAGGTTTGGATTACATCAGGAAGCGGCCTCCGGTCATATAAGACTTTATATAGCCATGAACGGGACATGGATCGGTACGTTTGATATGGCTGACAAACTCAGACGGGATGCGCGAGGCGTCGTGCATGAGCTGAAGCAAAAAGCCGAAGTGTGGATGGTAACTGGCGATGAGGAGCGAACAGCGCTGACCGTGGCTGCCGCGACAGGCATTGAGCTGGTACGCGCCGGCATGCTTCCTGAACAAAAGCTTGCGTTCATACGCGAGCTTCAGCAGCAAGGTCGTTCCGTGGCCATGGTCGGCGACGGCATCAATGATGCGGCTGCGCTGGCCGCCGCCGATGTCGGCATCGCCATGGGCGGTGGAACGGATGCAGCCAAACAGGCAGGAGACGTCGTCCTGATCGGAAGCAGGCTATCCCGAATTCCGGAAGCCTACACCTGGAGTCGTTATACGATGCGGAATGTTCATCAGAATCTACTCTTTGCACTATTGTATAACGTCCTGACCGTACCTTTGGCTGCATTCGGTTATTTGGACCCGCGCATTGCATGCATTGGAATGGCGGCAAGCTCGCTGCTGGTTGTCGGCAACTCGCTGCGGCTCCAGCTGTGGGGAAAACGGGGGGCGAGAGCATGGCCTTGACCGGAAGCGGATTACCGTTAGTGGCATTGGCAGGATTAATGGGGGCGCCGCATTGTCTGGTCATGTGCGGGGGAATCGTTTCTTCTCTGGCACTTGGAAACCAAAGCTCTCCGCTGAAATCCGTATTGGCCTACAATGCGGGCAGAGTTATCACCTACATGGCCATTGGCGGTTTTATGGGAGTGGTGGGCTCCTTCCTGGATGTGGCCGGCAGCTTTGTCGGTTTCCAAGGAGCAGCCAGCATCATTGGAGGAATGCTCATTCTGCTCTGGACCATTCGCCGCTACACATTGCCCATATATAACGCTCATCTGCCGAGACATCCATTTTTTCAAGCGAAACTGGCACGGCTTGGTCAGCGTTATGAGATGCTTGCGACTTTTTTAACCGGCATTCTGCTTGGTTTTCTTCCATGCGGCTTAACCTATGCGATGCAGATGAATGCAGCGGCATCCGGATCCGGCCTGGAAGGTATTATGATTATGCTGGTGTTTGGACTTGCGACATTTCCGATCCTGTTCGTGGTGGCGATGTCTGCCGGCAGCCTGACGAAAAAATGGCGCAGGGGCATGCGCAAATTCGGCGGATTTTTAGCTTTCCTGATGGGAATCCTGTCTATTTTAAAAGGACTAAGCGCCAATGGCTGGATACCGGGCATTCACCCGTGGCTATGGTAAGTGGAGCTCAGCGAACTTTGAACAACGTCCTTACTTTGACATGGCGATCTTCCCAACGCAGAACGGCTTCGGCCTCCCAGAGGCCTTGCATCACAGGGATTGCCGTCGCGCTGTAAACGCCTGGCTTGGATTCGACGACCTCTGCGGGGAACACCCCGCAAAACATATCCGGCATCGCGATGTGAAGTTCAATGTCAGCATCGGTAATCGGCTTCTCGGGAAGCTCGGTCACGAAGAGCTCAAAAACGGTTTCCTGCATGGGTTCAGCAGCAGACGAAACGGTTTGTATTTCCATACGCAGCTGTCCATCGGCATAAAGATCCTTCGTTGGAGTACGATCCTGAACCTGTTGAAACATCAGGATGGCCGCGATCGTGCAGATCAGCAGCAGAGCAATCCCCCATTTGGTCTTCATTCTATCCCTTCCTTCACCTGAAAGCATAAGCTTCCCTCATAGGTATGTAACAAAAGCTCAGAACATGCAAAGTGGGTATTCTTCAATGGAGTGTACAAACCATAAAAGATTTTGTCCCTATTAGCGGCAAAATCTTTTTTTTATTCGCTGGTTTACTTGATACGTTAACATGATGTGTCCATTCACAGAACAAGCTGGCCAGAGCAGCTTATAGCCCAAAGGAGCCATTTTATTATATTTATAATTAAGCGAAAATGAGAAATGTCATCAGCTCGAAGGAAGAGTGGGACGAATTGCAGACCGTAAGATCACATCCATTTCGATATGATGTCGAAACACCAATAGAAGGGACGAAGTTTGAAACCATGAACAAAACCGGAGTTTGGTTGTTTTTTGCCTGGACGGTCGCCACAGTGGCCACTAGCGGAAGTTTGTTTCTAAGCGAAGTGTGGCATTTTACGCCTTGCGTCTTATGCTGGTACCAAAGGATTTTCATGTATCCGTTAGTCATTGTGCTGGGAATCGCAGCTTACCGGCAAAAGACAGATATCGTCCCGTACGTCCTGCCACTGATTCTCATTGGGGGAGGGATATCGACATACCATATCGTCATCCAAAAACTTCCGCACGATCTGAGCGCGGCGGCATGCGGGCCGGTGTCCTGTATGGACGACTACTTGAATTGGTTCGGTTGGTTGACCATCCCGATGCTGGCACTCGCAGCATTTATACTCATAATCTTTGCATTGTTACAGGCTAAGCGTTCGCAGAAACAAGAAGCCGCTCAAGCATGAATTTGTAACATCAACAGGTGGATGGTTATCCGTCATCACAAATAGAATTGTAGTTGTAAGAACCCCGTTTCTTGATCCGCTCATGGGCTAGAAATGGGGTTCTTTTTCGGTTATATGCCACTGCCGCGAATACCATGTATCGTCTGACAATGCAATGGCTCGAACGAGTGGTTTTCTTGTTTTTCACCGAGATGTCAGAAAGATTCGATCCTTTCATGAACGGAGCGCTGATGTGATTCAATTGTGATCATGCTTCGTTATAATAGCCTTTGAATATCGGGTAAGTATAGGTTAGGGTCTGACCCGATTCGAATGAATTGCGTTTGAAAGGAGACATTCTGGCATGGTCGTAGATACGGTGCTGTGGAGCAGATGGTTAACAGGGTTAACCTTGGCATTTCATGTCATATTCGCCACGGTCGGCGTCGGTGTTCCATTAATGATTGCAATTGCCGAATTCGTCGGCATACGAAAGAAGGATGCGCACTACATTCTGATGGCCAAGAGATGGACGAGAGGATTTGTCATTTCCGTGGCCGTCGGCGTTGTAACCGGAACGGCGATTGCCCTGCAGCTGGCATTGGTATGGCCGAACTTTATGCAGTTGGCAGGAAACGTGATCGCTCTTCCATTATTCATGGAGGTTTTTGCTTTCTTTTTTGAAGCCATTTTCCTCGGCATTTATTTGTACACGTGGGATCGCTTCCGCAATCCGTATGTTCACTGGCTGCTAACGTTACCCATTGTAGCCGGCGCAAGCATGTCCGCTTTTTTTATCACGTCGGTGAACGGTTTTATGAATCAGCCTGAAGGCTTTGTTATGGAAGCCGGTCACTTTACGGCGGTTAATCCGCTGCAGGCGATGTTTAATGCGGCAACGCCCTCCAAGGTGTTCCATGTATTATCCTCGGCCTACTTGACGGGGGCAGCCCTGCTGGCGGGCATTGCGGCTTATATTATCCTTAGAAAAGGAGCGTCGGCGTATTACAAAAAAGCGTTGAAGCTGATGATGGGCGCGGTGCTGGTCTTCAGTATGCTGACCACTATTGCCGGCGATATGTCGGCAAAGTTTTTGGCGGAGCATCAACCGGAGAAGCTGGCGGCCGCAGAGTGGCATTTTGAAACGGAACGCGGCGCGGATTTGATCCTGTTGGGACGGCTGAACGCCGAGCAGAAGGTCATGGGGGCTCTTCACATTCCGAAGGCGCTCAGCTTCCTGGCCTTTGGCGACTTTAATGCCGAGGTGAAGGGGCTGGAGGAGTTTCCGCTCGATGAGCGCCCTCCGCTGCTCGTGCATTATTTGTTTGATATGATGGCCGGCATCGGCTTTGTGATGCTCGGCGTTGCGTTCTTGTATTTCTTGTTCGTGATGTGGAAGAAACGGAACGAGCTCAACAAGTGGCTGCTTCGGGCCATCGTTCTTAGCGCGCCGCTGGCGTTCTTAGGGGTAGAGCTGGGCTGGTTCTATGCCGAAGTCGGTAGACAGCCGTGGATTATCCGCGGATACATGCGGGTTGAGGAAGCTGCCACCTCCTCGCCGAATGTGAGGGTTCTCTTTTTCCTTTTCCTCCTTCTGTATATCGTGCTGGGCGTCATGTGTATTTTTGTGCTGCGGCGCTTATTCCGTAACAAGCCGGCAGAAGCCGAGCTTGAAGAACTGTCCAAAGAGAAGCAAATTCATTCCATGGAAAAAGGGTGAGCCGTTATGATCAGTTACGAGTTGATAGGCATTTCCGTGCTTTGGCTGTTTTTGTACGGCTATTTGATCGTGGCCTCCATCGATTACGGCGCCGGATTTTTTGCCTTCTATGCCCGCTTGACGAAGCAGGACCATCTGCTCAATCGTTTGATCTCTCGTTATTTGTCGCCGGTCTGGGAGATCACGAATGTGTTCTTTGTCTTTTTCTTCGTTGGCATCGTCGGGTTCTTTCCCGATACGGCCTATTATTACGGTTCTGCGCTGCTTGTGCCGGGAAGCATCGCCGTCATTTTGCTGGCCATTCGAGGGTCCTTTTACGCATTTGAGAACTATGGCTCCAAAGAAAACATCGTGTATCTGTTTTTATACGGGGCCACGGGATTGCTGATCCCGGCATCGTTGTCGGTGGCACTGACCCTTTCCGAGGGCGGCTTTATCGTGGAGGAAGGCGGGGCCGTTTCTTTAGAGTACTTGTCGCTGATGACAAGCCCGTTGTCGTGGAGCATCGTCGCATTGGCCATTGTATCGGTGCTGTTTATCAGTGGTTCGTTCTTGTCTTATTACGCTTCCCGGGCGGACGACCAGCCTGCGCTCAAGCTGATGCGGACTTATGCCCTGTTCTGGAGCATGCCAACCATCATTGCCGCGCTAACGGCATTCATTTATCTCTCTCAGCATAATGAGCGGCATTTTCAAAACATGATGGACTTATGGTGGCTGCTGGCGCTTTCCGTTGGTTTTTTCATGATGTCCGTATGGCTTCTGTACAGCGGGCGGCGCTACGGACTAGCCTTTATTTGCGTGATGCTTCAGTTTTTCTGTGCCTTTTTTGCTTATGGCATCGGACAATATCCTTATATTCTGGATCCGTATATTACCATTCAAAGCGGTGCCACGCATGAGTCGATGGGCGTTGCGCTGGTGATCGCCTTTATCGGCGGACTGTGTCTGCTGATTCCGTCCCTTATACTGGTCTTCAGGCTATTCTTGTTTGATGCGGATTATGTAAAAGGCAAAAAATAAACCGATGCGTTGTGAAATCACATACAGAGGTCGGCATGAAGGAGGGACGTCATCATGAAGAAAAAAACGGGACTGATCTCCCAGCAAATGTCCGCGCAAAGAAAACCCCTTGTTCTCCTGGGTGGCGTGTCGCTTGCGCTCGGTGCCGCCATCGTGGGCCAGGCCGTGCTGCTCGCAGAATCGGTGGAGAAGATATTTGTGCAGCGTGCTTCGTTATCGTCGGTTGCCGTCATTCTTGTTATTCTGCTGGGCGTCATGGCTGCGCGTACGCTGCTGTCGTATGGCAATGGACGAATCGGTTTGCAGATGGCTGCCCGGGCCAAAACGGATATGCGAGCGGCCGTGCTGCGAAAGCTGACCAAGGCTTCCATGCCGATGGCGCTTCGCGGGCAAACAGGCGGAAAGGTGAGCGTGGCGCTGGATGCCGTGGATGAGGCGGACAGTTATTTCAGCCAGTATGTGCCGCGAATGATGGAATCTGCCATCATTCCTATTCTGATCTTGGCCGTAGTATTTACGCAGCATATGAATTCCGGGTTCATTATGCTGGTTACCGCTCCCTTCATTCCGATATTCATGGTATTGGTGGGGCTCAAAACGAAGAACAAATCGGAGGAGAAATTCGCGCAGTTGGCCGAATTTTCCGGCACGTTTCTCGACTCTCTGCAAGGACTCGTTTCGTTGAAGCTCTTCGGCCGTGCTCGCCATCATCAGCAGGACATCGAACGCAGCAGCCTGGGATACCGGGATGCGACGATGGACATTTTGCGAATTGCGTTCACCAATACCTTCATGCTGGAATCCATCGTCATGCTGGGCATTGGCATCGTTGCGCTTGAGCTGGCGCTTCAGCTCCTGGTCTTCAAATCGCTTTCCTTCCACACCGCCTTTTTGATCCTGCTGCTGGTGCCCGAGTTTTACAGTTTGTTAAAAAACACGGGAACCGCCTTTCACGGGGGCCGCACCAGTATGGGGGCGATCCGTAAGGTGGAAGAGATGCTTGAGGAAACGCAAGATGAAGAAGCGTTAAGCACTCGACGTGAGGGTGCTGATCATAGGGATGGAACAGGCGAGTTAGATTGGACGATTGCGTTGGACAAGCCAGGGACAGCCGGTGGGGGGTTCATTCAAATGCCCCCGTCCATCGAGCTGAGGGATGTCCGGTTTCAGTATGCGCCGGATTCCTTCGAGCTTGCGGTGGGTTCCATATCGTTTGGACCAGGAGAGCATATTGCGATTGTCGGTAAAAGCGGGTCCGGCAAAACAACCTTGCTGCATCTCGTGGCCGGGCTGCTGAAGCCGGTATCAGGTGAAGTGCTGGTGAACGGAAGGGCGCTTAATTCAGACGATGAGGCTTCATGGTTTGATTATGTCAGCTACATTACCCAGCATCCATATATCTTTGCCGGCACGTTTGCCGAGAATATTGCGATTGGCGCGGGCAGGGACGTCTCTAGGGCTGACGTCGAGCAGGCGGCTGAAGCTGCCGGACTTGCTGCGGTTGCGGCTGAGCTCGAGCATGGCTATGACACCTTCGTCGGCGAAGGGGGCAGGGGGTTGTCAGGCGGCGAGAAGCAGCGGCTTGCGCTGGCGCGCGCTTTTTTGAAGCGGCCTGCCGTCATTTTGTTTGATGAGCCCACGGTGGGATTGGATCTCCACACCGAACGCGTGCTGCAGCTGTCCATTGCCGAGCTTGCAAGCCAAGCGACCATGATTACCGTTGCGCACCGCTTGTATACGATAAAAGATGCCGACAAGATCCTGTTTATGGACAACGGAGCCCTGCTTGGCTGCGGGCGCCATGAAGAGCTTCTTGTTCGGCTGCCGCAATATGCCGAAATGGTGGATGCCCATCGGAAAGGGAGGTTCGCATGAATGAGCTGGCAATTCTAACAAAAGCGATGATTGAGGAACGCAAGGATATTGCCATGGCCATCATCGGCGGATTCGTGGCAGGCATCGCAGGTGTATGTCTCTTTTCACTTAGCGGATATCTCATTTCGCAGACGGTATTTGCTCCGCCGCTTTATACCTTGATTGTGTTGACGTCTCTGGTGAAAATCCTCGGTCTGCTGCGGGCGGCCAGCCGCTATGCAGAACGCTTGTATTCCCATCGGGCGACGTTTTCTCTGCTCAGCCGTTTGCGCACATCTTTTTTTGCCAAGCTTGATCCGTTAATGCCAGGGATACTGGGCAAGAAGCGGAGCGGTGAGCTGCTCGCGCGGATCGTAGGGGATGTAGAAAGCTTGCAGCATTATTTTTTGCGCGTTGCTTATCCGCCTATCATCGTTGTTATGGTGTTTTTGGCGACGGTGTTGTTTACTTCCGCTTTCTCGATCTGGATTGCCTGTTTGTTTGTGGCGGGGATGCTGGCAACGGCTTTTGTGGTTCCAGCGCTGGTATTGCTTGGACAGAGAAGAATTCATGGTCGCGTTCGCCGGCAGCGGGCCGCATTTTCCACGGAAGTGACCGAACTGCTCTACGGGTTCCGTGATTTAAAAGTATATGGGCAGCTGAAGCAGCGAGAGAAGCTGCTTCAGCATGCCTCGGCAGTTTTATCAGCGGAGCAGCAGGCATCTGCCGTGCACCTGCTGCGAGGGCAATCGCTGCATACTTTTGTGACGTATCTCATTTCTTGGGGCGTGCTGATTCTCGGTGCTTATCTGATTATGGACGGCTCCCTTGCCGGCGTGTTTCTCGCCATGCTGGTCATGGCTTCGCTTACGGTGTTCGAAGAGGCGGCGCCAATGGCCACGCTGCCGGCTTATAAGCAGGACAGCGAGCACGCGGCCAAGCGGCTCGCGGAAATCGTTCATGCTGCCGATGTGATGGCGCCGCAGCCGAGCGGCATTCTACCCGTCAATCAAGCCGTTTCGGTGGAGCTGCGCAGGGTTACGTTCCAATATGAAGATGAATGGCGTCCTGCACTCCAAAACGTATCCCTCCATTTTCCCGCTGGTTCCAAAACGGCCATTGTCGGGCCGAGCGGGTCAGGGAAATCAACGATCGTCGAATTGCTGCTCAAGCTGCGTACCCCGACAAGCGGCGAGATTCGTTTGCATGATGTTTCGATTCAGGAATTGGATGAAGCGAGCATTTGGCAAGCGTCGAATGTAGTGCTTCAGCACAGTCATTTCTTCCGGGGAACCATTCGAGACAACCTGCTGCTGGATGCCGAACATCACGACGACCATGAGTTGTCCGCTATACTGGATAAAGTCCAACTGCCGAATCAATCTCTGGACGCTGCGGTATATGAGAAGGGCGAGAACTTGTCCGACGGAGAAAAGCAACGGCTGGCCTTGGCGCGTGCCATGCTCCGGAAAGGGCGTTTGTGGCTTTTGGACGAACCGACGTCTTCACTGGATTACATCACCGAGCAGCGCGTTTTCAGTCAATTGCTGGCGCAAGCGCAGGATGATACGCTTATTCTCATATGTCATCGGCTGACCGGCTTGGAAGAAATGGACCGGATCGTGGTCATGGTTCAAGGCAGAATCATGGAAGCAGGCACGTATTCGCAGCTTATGGAGCAAAAGGGCTACTTCTATGAGATGAAACAAATTGCGCGGCAAATGATAGGCGAAGCCTGATCTTGCCATTGAAGTGTCGGGTGAATTTCTACCTTCGCGTCACCGACATGTAAGACAAGCAAAATTGATCAACTCCAATTCACTAAGTAAACATCAGAAGCACAGCCGATTTTCCTCCGGAGGAAGATCGGCTGTATAACCTTAACGGAGATATTGATTTCAGACGATTGGTGGAATAGGCGAGCATTTTTTATGAGCGGCTATGTTCAAGCTATGTTGCCAGCGGCAGTGTGCCAACTGCAGATTAATCAAAAAAAAGGGCATTGCAAATGGGGGATGAATCATATATTATGGATAAAGTAGATCCGTAATTAACTTTTTGTCAGTATGCTGAAACGGGAAGTAATATACTTCTCGTGCGCGACAATTATGGATATTAAATATCCATAATTGTTATACCATGCACCATAAACCATAACGGAAAGCGAGAGGGATGTCTTGAACGATTTTTTTAATGAAGCCATATGGGAACAAGCTTGGAAGGAACATGGCGACAGCGTCATCAACAAAATGAAAAAAGCCGGAATCGAACCGGCCCGAGCATTTGATCATAAGGCCCGGACTTTCAATGAGCAATCATTTAATGAAGAAGGGAGAAAAAGGACTTCGCGCATCATGAACTGGCTTGAAGGGCAAGGCGTCCGATTCGATAATGCCTCCGTTCTGGATATCGGGGCCGCTTCGGGCGTGTTTTCGGTTCCTTTTGCAGAGCGCGGGGCGGATGTAACGGCCGTGGAGTCTTCGCTGCCATTGATCGATCTGCTGAAAGAGAATATAACAAATTTTCCGCAGGATCAGGTGAAGATCGTTCCCGAACGTTTTGAAGATATTGACGTACAGGCCAAAGGCTGGAGCCAGGCGTTCGATCTCGTTTTTCTCTCGATGTGCCCGGTCATCGTGGATTGGCAGAGCGTAGAGAAGGTACTGCAATGCGCCCGGGAGTTTTGTTATATCAGTATGCCCGCAGGTTCCACCGAGATCAGCCTGATGAATGAAATCTGGCCGCTCATCACCGATCAGCCTTACCGATCGAAACACATGGAATTCGGGTATTTGCTTCACCTGCTGTATCTTAAAGGATATTCCTACGAGTCCCTTGTGACGCGGGAAACGAAAACGACGGAAGTCTCAAGCGAAGCTGCGCTGCAGGAAATCATGAACTGGCTTCGCGGTCATGGTCAAGTCCCAGATGATCAGAAGCGGAAATTGATAACGGATTATTTGGAGCAAGCGTATCCGTCCGGAAAAGTCACCATCCGGCAGAGTGGGCGTTACGGCAAGGTATTGGTTCGATTGCAGGATGAAAGCATGTACTCGGGAAACGGACTTAAGGCATTATCCTGATAAGTATTCCAATAACAATCTTTCCCGGCTCACCCAACCATTCTTGAACCCACCGGGGATCGGATGATATGGTAGTAGAGCGTGAACCAACGATCCGGGAGAGGCGGGAAGATGTATGAAACTGAAATTTACGCATGTAAAAACGGTGGAAGAAATCGCTGAGGTTGCCCGACTGGCGGCAGACATTTGGCGCGAATATTACGTATCCATCATTTCTATGGAGCAGATCGAATATATGATCGGCAAATATCAAGCTGTCCCGGCGATTACGGATCAGATCCGGCATCAGGACTACGAATATTACTTGATCCATTCGGCAGACTCCTCCACCGTCGGTTATATGTCGGTCAGACAAGAAGAGGACAAGCTCTTCCTGAGCAAGTTTTACATTAGCAGGGAGCACCGCGGACGCGGCTATGCCAGTCAAGCGATGGCATTCCTGGAAGAGCTGTGTAAAGACCGAAGCTTAAGCCATATTTGGCTGACGGTCAATCGACATAATGAATCCAGTATCGCCGTATATGAGAAAAAAGGCTATCGGACCGTGAGGGAACAAATCGCGGATATCGGGAATGGATTCGTGATGGACGATTATATTATGGAAAAGGAAATTTCGGTTTCATAAGGTGCACGGCTTAATATCCATGCTAAAAAAAACGATGCAACCCAAGCCCATTCGCTTGGGTTGCTTTTATAAAGGGGATGGCTAGCCTGATTTTCAAGATAGCAATCCATAAGAAACCCATTCTTGGTTGTTTTGCTATGATTGAAAAAAAGGAGTTGATTGAGGATGACAGTCAAACTTACCCCTTATTTAAATATGGAAGGGAATGCAAGGGAAGCTATCCGCTTCTATGAACAAGCTTTAGATGCCGAAGTCCTTTCCATCATTACTTACGGAGACATGCCGGAAATGCCGAACACATACACGGATGCATTAAATCAGCTTGTCGCACATGCGAAGCTGCGGATTGGCGAAGCTGAACTCATGTTCTCGGATGCACCGACCGGCACCTCGATTCCGAAAGGCAAACAGGTCACCATCTGCATTTCAACGAACAGCGTGGAGACATCCAAACGATTTTTTGAAGCCTTGGAGCAAGAGGGTCAAGTGAATATGCCGTTCGAGGAAGCCCCTTTTTGCTCAGGCTTTGGCGATGTAACCGATAAATTCGGCGTGACCTTCCAGATTTATACTGAGGATTAATGCCTTTTCATGAACTGCGAAACTGACTTTAAGTACTAAACCTAGTCCGTTACCAAGGCTGGGTTTACTGCTTTTTACGGAGTTTCGATTGCGTGGGGATGGCATCTGCGACAATCACTTGGATAAGATACTGCGGGTGGTTCAATAAGAACAGAATGTGAGGTATTTGCATGGACAACAAATATTTAGACCGCATCAAGGGCGGACTATACGGGGTGGCCGTGGGCGACGCTTTGGGCGGGACGACGGAGTTTATGAGTACGCGGGAGATCGAAGCACAGTACGGTTATTTGACGGAAATCATCGGCGGCGGGGTCTGGAATCTGGAACCGGGAGAAGTGACCGACGATACGATGATGACGCTTTGCGTCGCCGCAGGCATTATCGAGAATCCTGCAGAGCCGATGGAAGCGATCGGGCGTTTCTTTATGGAATGGTATCAATCGCGTCCCAAAGACATCGGGAATATCATCCGTCATGTTTTTCAAACCTACGAGGGGGATTGGCTCGAAGCGGCTTTTGTTGCGCATATGGATATGGGGCAAAGCGGGGGGAATGGATCCCTCATGCGCTGCCTGCCGGCGGCTCTGGCCTATAAGGATTCGGCGGACATGGAACGAGTGACGATTCTGCAGTCGAGGATGACGCATTACGATCCAAGGTGCGCCGATGCCTGCCTCATGTACAACCGAATCGCGTGGCGCCTTTTGCAGGGTGAAAACTTAAGGGCTGCCGTCATGGCCGAGGTGGCGGGAAGCGAATACGAACACTTGATTGAAGCCGAGCCCGATTGTCCGGCAAGCGGTTTTGTGGTGCATACCTTCCGCTGGGTACTGCATATTTTGCTCAATACGTCAGATTTTGCAGGAGTCGTACAGAAGGCGGCCAATCTAGGGAATGATTCCGATACGATCGGCGCCATCGCCGGCGGGCTGGCGGGTATTTACTACGGGTATGAAGGCATACCAGCCCGATATGCGGAAGCGATCCTCATCAAAGAGCGGCTCGACAGAACGGTTTCGCAGCTGTATGCGTTGAAAGCATCATCATAAACCGTGCTTTTTATAGTCTCGGATAATGGCATCCATTACATGCTTCCCCCAATTCGAGGCTTCCGAACCATGCTCGTTCCAAGCGAAGGTGATGAGTGCTTTCCACAAGGCCCATCCTCGTGCGCGATGAACGGTGTTATCATCAAAATTCATGCGGTTTAGGAAAATCCGGCGACTGTCGTCGTCAAAAAAGTTCCATGCCATCACGAGGTCGCTTGAAGGATCGCCGACACCCATAGTCCCGAAGTCGATAACGCCGCACAGCCGTCCATCCTTTACGAGCAGATTGCCTACCGCCACATCGCCGTGCAGCCACATCGGTGCGGATTGATATTTTGTCGTAAGGGAGAGTTCCCAAATTTCCGTTAAAAGCGCTTGATCGTATTCGTCGGAAAGCGTTTCGATGATGGATCTGGTCTCATTGTCGTAGACGGCAAGGTTTCCTCCGCGATGAAAATTTTGGATGCCCGCCGGTACGCCGCCGCTTGCGTCGATCGCCTGCAGCTCCTTCAAAAATGCAGCGAGGTCTTCGGCAAATTCGTTAACATCCCGAATGTTGGCATGCGATACGGTTTCGCCTTCAATCCAGCGATTGATCGACCATGGAAGAGGATACTCTTCCGTAGGCTCTCCTTTTGCAACCGGAGCCGGAATGGGCAAGGACAAATGGGGTTTGAAGACCGGGAGCCATGTCAGCTCTTTCTCGACAGCCGAAGCGTAGCGATCGTGACTTGGCAGACGAACGGTCATATCGTTACCCAGCCGATAGGTACGATTATCGTGTCCGCTTTTTTCCACTGGGTTGATGGTTAAATCCTTCCATTGGGGGAATTGACTATGGATTAACCGGCGTACAAGTTCGGTGGTAATTTCAATCATACGTTCAACGCCTCCTGGGGTGAATTTTTAATAAAAGCTGCAGTTGGTTTATTCAATATACACCGTTTCAGATTCTGGATTCCGTTGGCATCCATTCACCGAAGCTGCCGATTGATGCAATCAAGCTTACGGAGTTTATTCAACGAGCTGGCGTGGTACCATCATTATAATTCCCGATTCCGAACAGGTACAAGGGAGAGAATGGATATAAAAAAAAGCTGGAATTGAACGGAATTTAGCGGAACTACATAAGTAAAAATTCAGTCTTAAGTAGGAGGTGAACGATGATGCGGTCCGTATAATTAGATCATGAAAGGAGAGTCATTCCATTACACAAGAAATGCATTTTCATTGACAAATTGGAGGTAGAAAAGATTGACTAGGCACGATAAAAGCACCCAAGCACCAAGCCTGCTTCGCAATCGGTTCCTGCAGACGATTTTATTATCTAGCGTGCTCCTGCAGATCGGGATCTGGGTACGTAATTTTGCGATTCTCCTGTACGTTGCGGATCGAACGAATAATGATCCATATGCGATCTCGTTAATCAGCGTAGCAGAATTCGCTCCTATTTTTGTTTTTTCGTTCATCGGAGGTACATTTGCCGACCGTTGGCGGCCTAAGCGAACAATGATCTGGTGCGACTTGTTATCCGCAGTATCGGTATTCGTTGTCCTTCTGACCATACATTACGGTTCTTGGCATTCCGTTTACCTCGTTGCGTTTATCTCGGCTATCCTTTCACAATTCTCGCAGCCGTCAAGCATGCGTTTGTTTAAGTATCATGTGGCAGAAGAACAACTGCAGCAAGGGATGGCTTTATTCCAATCGTTGATGGCCATCTTCATGGTGCTCGGCCCTATGCTTGGCACCTTCGTTTACAGCACGTTCGGCCTTGAAACATCGATTGCGATCATGGGCGCGGTATTTCTGCTGTCCGCACTCGTCCTTGTTCGTCTGCCGGAGGATAATATGAAGCCGCAGACCATCGCCGCTAAAGGCCAGTTCCGTGGAGATTTCGTTGAGGGCTTCCGCTATGTGTGGCAAAGCCAGGTGCTGCGAATGCTTGGACTCGCGTTTGTTCTCGCGGGACTCGCGGTTGGCGTAGCTCAAGCCCTCAACCTGTTTATCGTAACCGAGCGGCTGGGCAGGAGCGAGGAGTTCCTGCAATATCTGCTGATGGTGAATGGTGCAGCCATGCTGATCGGCGGCGGGATCGTAGCCGTCTTTGCGAAGCGGGTACCGCCGCAATTACTTCTTGCCATAGGCATGCTGTCTGGCGCCGTCTGCACGACAATTGTCGGGTATTCGACGAGCATTCCGCTGACACTGACGGTTCAATTTCTAAATGGGCTCGTGTTCCCTTGCATTCATATCGGGATCAGCACGATGATTCTGAAATGGTCCAATGCTTCCATCGTCGGACGGGTGAACGGGGTTTTGAATCCGATGTTCGTTGGCATGATGGTCATTTCGATGTCTTTCGCCGGCGCGTTAAAGGATGCCTTCTCACTGAGCACGATCTATAGCGGGGCAGGACTATTATTCCTTCTTGGCTCACTGGTCATGGTACCGATCATGAATCAAAAAGCGCCGGATCACGCACATCTTGCACAACAAACCTAAGCTTTAACATTTTCATTCGGAAGAACCGGCCAGGATCATGGCCGGTTTTTTTTCGACATCTTGTGTTCAGCAATACAAATCAAATTTATTCCATAATCATGTAATTGTGGAAAACCTATCATGAAGATGTTAAGCTGATAATGACTGCTACTTTATGAAAGGGGGACCTCATGAATGTTCCTCATCACAATCATGTTGTATGTAATCATCTTCTTTTGCGGCTACGTTTGGATCAAAAAAAAGCTGAAGGTATCCTCCACGTCAGACGGACTGCTATATAAGCATATCAATCGATTTCATTTAATTGGAGAGCTTATCCTTGTAGTCGCTGCCCTCATTGCCATTTTCGTTATGAGATATGTATTGGAATGGAGAGTGTGGGCTCATCAGGATATTATTCTTGTTGTTGCTATTCTGCATGCGTTCCGTTCCG
Organism: Paenibacillus sp. Y412MC10; assembly: GCF_000024685.1. NCBI lineage: Bacteria > Bacillati > Bacillota > Bacilli > Caryophanales > Paenibacillaceae > Paenibacillus > Paenibacillus sp. Y412MC10. Next base: position 4,041,031 of record NC_013406.1, on the reverse strand, counting down.
TTGTAGAAAGACGCTATATGAAGGATACCAAACAACATTTCCTCAGTGCTTATGCAAGTGTCAGCGGTTTACTGCTCTTTCTTGGCCTGGAGCTATTTGCATAACAAGACAAGAAGAACGGAATCCGCTAAGCTGCTAAGTTCGCCGTGTTTAATAGGATAAGATTATACATGCATAGAAAGCCGTGGAAACCGCGGCTTTTTTTGTTTTAACGATGTACGTCAGCAAATTTGCTTTAACCATATCTATGTATGTTATCATAGTAATAATTAATATAAAGCTGAGCCTGATACTTGGAGGGAATACTCATTAGTAACGTTACCCTGAATGAAGCGATGATCATGTTAAAGAAGACGAGCCGGACTTTTTATATACCCATAAGTTATTTGGAACTGGGATTAAAGGAGGCTGTTACATCTGCCTATCTATGCATGAGGGCAATTGACGAAATCGAGGACCATAAAGAACTCGCGGACGAATTGAAAGTGAAACTGCTGCTGGGCATTCATGATATATTCAAATCAGAGGATACCATGGTAACCCAAACACAACATTTGCTCTCACCTTACCAAGAAATATTACCGGACGTTACGATGCAGATCGATGACTGGGCGCTTCTTTGTCCGTCATCCGGCGCCCCGATCGTAAATCGTTACATCGCGAAGATGTCGTTACATATGGCGCAGTGGGTTCAAAGCGGGTGGAATATCCACACGGAAGAGGATTTGGACAGATATACTTATAGCGTGGCTGGGATGGTTGGAGAAATGTTATCCGAGCTTTGGCTCTGGCATGACGGGACGCAGTCTGATTCAACCAAAGCAATTGCCTTCGGAAGAGGACTGCAAGCGGTAAATATCCTTCGCAATAGAGAAGAGGATCTTCATCGCGGCGTCGACTTCTACCCGGATGGTTGGGGATTTAAGGAGATGCAGCAATACACACGCCGAAATTTACAAATTGCCGATTCATATATTGCCGATTTGAAGGATGGTCCAGCATTGAAATTTTGCAAAATCCCATTATCCTTAGCTCATGCCACGGTAAATCTCATATCTGCTGGCGGAAGCAAATTAACGCGGGATGCCGTACTGAAAATCGTGAATCGCGTAACCGGCTAATCGTATTGTTCATATGTATACCGGGTATGATAGTAACTTATTCACAGGCAAGTGAATGAACTGCAAGAAATCCGAAAGATCCATATTGAGAAGGCAGCCGACGCGTAATCGGCTGCTTTTTTGTTAAGTACTATTAAATTCCCTCCATGAAACGGACGGATGGATCGTTGGTGAGAAGTGGATACGCGAAGGGACAAGGAATTATGAGGTAGAGCGGAGAAGTTCGTCATATGGAGAAATAAAAAAGCTTGGCCATAAGCCAAGCGACAATAAAAAAATAATTGAACATGGAAAAGACGCTATGTTATAATCAATAGCGCAATTGAAAAAAATCAAGTTAACTGGCATTATCATTACTATTCCTAATTTGATTGTACACCAGTGACCTCTGATTTGTCAATGCTCTTTTTTATCCCCACAAAATGGTAAAAGGAGTGTGTCAGAACAACATGGAAGCAAAAGAATGGCAGACAGAACAAGAACGGCTGGAACAGGTCAGGGAAAAGCTGAAAGCAAGGATTGGCGTGTTGGAACCTGTGGTTACCGGGCTAAGCGACCAGGCTGCTGAGATACGCAGACGATTCTGGGAAGAAGTAACGGTCAACACAAGCACGGATGAAGAATTCGAAGAAACATTCTATACGATCAAACAACAGGCCGCGATATTATCCGAACGGGAACGCCGGCAGCGGCTTCTGACCCAGCAATGGAAGAACTTCAATCAGTTGCTGCCTTCTCCCTACTTCGGGCGCGTCGATTTTTTGGAAGACGGCATGAACCTGAGCGAGCAGATTTATATCGGTGTATCATCCTTCATCGATGAAGATGGAATGAACTTTCTGGTGTATGATTGGCGTACTCCCATCGCAAGTCTTTACTACGACCACTCCCCAGGTGCGGCCTCATATATCACGCCAATGGGGCAGATTTCGGGTAGGATGGAGCTGAAACGGCAGTATCAGATTCACAACGGTCAAATTCGAAATATGTTTGATGCGAACCTGACGATCGGCGACGAGCTGCTCCAGCAAATGCTAGCCAAGGGCGCAGATTCACAGATGAAAAGCATCGTATCCACCATTCAGCGGGAGCAAAACGCCATCATCCGAAACGATCGCAGCCGGCTTCTGATCGTACAAGGCGCAGCCGGCAGCGGGAAGACCTCTGCGGCCTTGCAGCGCGTGGCGTACTTGCTGTACAAAAACCGCGATTCGCTGAAGGCTGACCAGATTGTTCTTTTCTCGCCGAACCCGATTTTTAACAGCTATGTATCCTCTGTTCTTCCCGAGCTCGGCGAGGAGAACATGCAGCAGACGACGCTGCAGGAATATCTCGAATACTGGCTGGGTCCATCCTTGCGACTGGAGGATCCCTTTGATCAGATCGAATATGTGCTGACCGCACAATCAACCCCGAATTACGAGACACGTCTGCAGGGAATTCAATACAAGGCATCGGAGTCTTTCATGAAAGCCTTGCAGAATTATGCACAGTGGCTGGGCCGGGAAGGGATGCTATTTAAAGGCATTCGATTCCGGGAGCGTGATCTGATTACGGCGGAGCAAATGAGGACCCAATTTTACAGCTACGACCCTTCCTTGAGCTTGGCCAATCGGGTTGAGCAGCTACAGAAATGGCTGCTGAAGGAGCTATCGCTACTGGAACGCAAGGAGCTTAAGGCGTCCTGGGTAGTCGAGGAGCTGAGTTACCTCGATACGGAGCTCTATGCGGAAGTGTTCGGCGAGCTGCACAAGGATCGGGAAGTCTTTGACATTGCCGAGCATTACGCCGTAGTGAACGAGATAAAAAGCAATAAACGCCGGGGGGATGAAGGCGACTTTGACTTCGCCGGACGGGAAGAGGAATTGCTCAGCCAGCGGATCGTGAAGAAGAGTTTCAAACCGCTGAGGCAAACCGTGAGGAAATTATCGTTTATTGATGCCCACGGCTTATACGTCCAATTATTCGGCGATGTAGCTGCATATCGGGAAAAAACGAAGGAATCCGATATCCCTGCTATGTGGCCTGAAATCTGCAAGCAAACCAAAGAAAAGCTGGATCGGCTCGAATTGTTCTATGAGGATGCGACTCCATATTTGTATTTAAAAGAATTGATCGAAGGCGTTCGGACGAACACCGAGATTCGGCATGTCTTCGTCGATGAGGGACAGGATTACTCGCCGTTTCAATACGAGTATATCAAGAAACTATTCCCTCGTGCCCGCATGTCGGTACTCGGCGATTTCGGGCAGGCGATCTTCATGCAGTCCACAAAGCTGCAAGGGGACGATTCGCCTCTGCTTCGGCTTTATGGTGAAGCCGATACAAGCTTGATTCGTCTAGTGCGCAGTTATCGTTCTACACGGGAGATCGTGGAATTCACGAAAGAACTGCTTATCGATGAGTCGGACATCGTACCCTTTGAGAGGAGCGGACCGAAGCCTGTTCTTGCTAGGTTTGAAGGCAGAGAGAGACGTGATGCGCAGTTGCTGAAGGACATCGCGGCACTTAAAGCCGACGGCATCGACTCTATTGCCATCATTACGAAGACTGCGGCCGAAAGCCGACAAGCATTGGAATCATTACAGTTGCAGGGATGCGAAGCCTTGCAGCTCATTACGAAGGAGACCGTCACCTATCAAAACGGGGTGATGGTTGTCCCCGTATATCTCGCAAAGGGCATCGAGTTCGATGCGGTCTTGGTCTATGATGCTTCGTCCGAAGCCTACGGCAGGGAAAATGAACGCAAGCTTCTTTATACGGCCTGTACGCGGGCCATGCACCGACTGTATCTTTACGCGACTAGCGAGTGGTCTCCGTTCGTGCAAGCAGTGCCTGAGCATTTGTATAAGAAAACAACAAAATTTGCTCTTTAACCAGGCTATTAGACCATCTAGAATACGATGAGCGCAGTAGAAATAGGTAAGGGAGCAACGCAAGCCCTTTACTCAAAACCAAACCGATCGGAGCCGAAGGGACGATGCAGCCTCCGCTCATCGTGAATCGTCTCCGAATTGCTCGTATGTCAATAACCTTGGCCTTTAAGTCGGCCAAGGTTATTTTTTTGTTATGACAATCAAGCAAAAAAAGATTGTGAATAATCACTGTAGGGCAAGAGGACAAAAAAGGTGAAATTTAGCTTTGTGTCGAATTGCTTGTCAATCATAATGTAAAAAGGAGCCCAAAATGGTTGATAAAGAATATTATTTGAAATTAAGTAAGGAAGCGCAAGATAATTATAAATTTTATAAAGAAGAGGCTGAGTCTTCAATTTGTAGGAGAGAATATACCATAAGCAAACGTTATGATATTTCTCCGTATTGGTATGGGCGACAAAGTACGGTTCCAGGGGAAATTACTGAAGAGGAGACGGACACTTATTATGAATTCGATAATCATGATAGACTTCGCATTTCAGCTTGTGATGAATTAATTGATGGATACGCTTATACCGTCTACGAAGAAAACCGAATCATCACTAGATTATATGTCCGTGGAGTATTGGACTCTATAAAGGAATATTTGATATACGATGGTTTTATCAAGCGATGCATAGAATATTCTGCTCGGAATGATAAATTACAGTACGAAGATTACATATATGAGGGTGAACGGTTGATCCAAGTATATCAGCCTCAATACGAAAGTAATTCAGGTTACTTTGAACACTTAGTTCGAACCTATTTTGAGTATGATGAGAAAGGCATTCTCAGTCGAGTATTAGATGGCACAAAAGGTGTAATTTATGTGATGATGTTGGCTGAAGAGGTGGCGCTTCTCCGAGAGGAAGTTAAAAAAGGACTAATAGCAGCTTTAAGAGAGATAATTGGTAATGTGTCCCGAGTATTAGTAGATAGAAGCTGTTGTTTTCTTGCCATCTTTCTACATGATGAAGCTCATACGGTATACTCGCCGATTTTCCAACCTGGCTTGCAAAATATACGAGATGAGCAAGTGGATAACAAAAAGGACTATGAGACCATCTGGAATTCGGGAGAGCATCCTGTGAAGTACCAACAAGAACTTACAGATCAAGAACTAATTCAGAAACTTAGAAATCTGATTATGTTTTGGCGTAATACAGATGATTGGTGGGAGGAAGGTATGAAGTTGTGGCAGGAAGTGGCCTATTCATTAAATGAAACGAATTGGTCCGAAAACTTCATACTTGCTGAAGACTTTATTGTGTTTGTCGATCGTGAGGGCTTGGATGTAACAAATGGCGAACTTGAAAAAAGTATACCTCTAGTGAAATTAGAGTTACTTAGATCAAAGGGGCTTGTGCCAGTCCATTAGAATCCATATTGTACTGATCAGATATATCGAACCGCAAACGAGAAAGCCAGAACCACCAAAAGCAGAGGAGGCACCTTGATGACAAGAGGTGAAAGGAATACAAAGATTGATCCGTATTTTAATAAGCTTAAAAAGTGGAAGGAAGAGTTCGGGCTATTGAGAGAAATTGCGCTGGACTGCGGGCTGACCGAGGATTTTAAGTGGATGCATCCTTGTTACACGTTCGACGGTAAAAACATCGTGTTGATCCACGGTTTTAAGGATTACTGTGCGCTTCTGTTTCACAAAGGCGCATTATTAAAAGATCCCCATGGGATCCTGATCCAGCAAACGGAGAACGTTCAGGCCGCACGCCAGATTCGGTTTACCAGTGCTCAAGATATAGATGAAATGCAACTGATCGTGAGAGCCTATATTACGGAAGCCATTGAAGTGGAGAAAGCCGGTCTGCAAGTAAATTTTAAAAAGAATACGGATTACACCATACCTGAAGAGCTGGAAAATAAATTCGAGGAAATGCCTAACCTAAAAGAGGCTTTTGAAGCATTGACGCCAGGTCGGCAAAGAGCGTACATTCTGCATTTCTCCGCACCCAAGCAAGCCAAAACACGAGAGTCCAGGGTTGAAAAATATATCCCGCATATCCTGAATGGAAAGGGATTAAACGATTAGTTGTTTTTACATATTGGGGATTACACGCTGCGCTAACCGCGTAGTTCTTCTAAACAAGAATACACGCCAAGGTAACAGGCTGTTGGTTCATTCAACCGGCAGCCTGTTTTCTTTGCCAAAAGAATATTGACGTAAGACAGAATGCCACTTAAACTATTCAATATATCAATTGAATAGTTTATTACAGGGGGGTTGAATCGATGAACGAAAGAGAGCTTAAAGACGAATTATACAAGGAATATACACGAATTGGAAAATGCCTCTCCAGCCCAAAACGTTTAGAAATTCTGGATGTTTTGACACAAGGACCAAAATCCGTAGAAGTTATATCGAAAATCACATCCATGTCTATAGCGAATGTCTCTCAACACTTGCAGACCCTCCATCATGCCAAACTAGTCGATTATAAGAAACGAGGGAATTTCGTTATTTATGAAATCGCTGATCCTGCAGTCTTGCACTTTTTAGATTCTCTGTATGGTTTATCTGAAAAACAACTTATTGAAGTCCAGCATATTAAAAATGAATTCCTGGGTCAGCTATCGGATATAGAAGAAGTATCGTTTGAAGAACTCATGAGCCGCATGGAAGCAGGGGAAGTAACGCTGATCGATGTTCGTCCAAAGGACGAATATGAAGCTGCTCATATTCCTGGCGCTATCTCGATACCTATAGAAGAGCTGGCCGAACAGCTACATGCGTTGCCGGCAAAGGCCAAAGTCGTAGCCTATTGCCGGGGTCCTCACTGTTTAATGTCTATCAAAGCCATCGAGATACTAAAGTCCAAAGGAATCGATGCGGCTCGCTTAAGCAAGAGGGTTCAGGACTGGGAAGCATTTACGAATAAGCGAAACAGCGAAGAGCAGGCCATTTCGTGAAACAAGTTTCCAATTTATCAATTCACCCAATCATGAAGGTATACGACGACGAATTGGAGAGCTTAAGGTCTGTGGAACCGGCCGCGATTCAAGGAAATCAGACGGGCAACTTCATATCGTATTTCTACGGAAGGATGTCATTTGAATGTATTCGAAAAAAGACATGACGAAGCTGCCGGCTTCACTGCAAGGCTATGTGGATTCACCCGAAAAACAACGTAAATTGTACCGGCGGACACTAAACATCGTTGTTGTTTCACAAATTTTCGGGGGCGCTGGTCTTGCGGCAGGCATTACCGTAGGGGCGCTTTTGGCTCAGGATATGCTGGGAACCGACAACTTTACGGGTATACCAACGGCACTGTTTACGTTAGGCTCAGCAGGTGCGGCCTTGCTGGTTGGCCGTCTTTCCCAGCGATATGGACGCAGTTTGGGATTGGGACTCGGTTTTCTGGCGGGAGGCATAGGAGCGATTGGAGTCGTGTTAGCAGCCGTGTTGAATAGCCTGACTCTGCTCTTAATCTCACTATTGATATATGGTGCAGGCACCGCAACGAATTTGCAGGCACGCTATGCCGGGACGGACCTGGCCAACTCTAAGCAACGAGCAACCGCCGCCAGTACGGCCATGGTATTCACTACCTTTGGTGCAGTAGCAGGCCCGAATTTAGTCAATGTCACTGGCGATTTCGCCCTGTCGGTGGGGATACCGAGTTTGGCCGGACCCTTTTTATTGGCAGCTGCGGCATATATTCTCGCAGGCATCGTTTTGCTATTTTTTCTACGTCCCGATCCTTTGCTGGTAGCGAATGCTATAGCCATGCAGGGAAATTCGGATGAGCATGCCGGTTCTGCAAAAGAAATGGGTACTGCGGGATCAGGAAAGCGTGGAATCGCAATCGGCGCTGTGGTTATGATCTTAACGCAAATTATAATGGTAGCTATTATGACCATGACGCCCGTACATATGAGACATCATGGTCATGGACTAAGCGAAGTGGGGCTTGTCATTGGTTTTCATATCGGATCGATGTATCTTCCATCCCTTATAACCGGTATCCTGGTCGATAAAATCGGACGTAAGGCAATGGCAATGGCTTCTGGAGTTACGCTTTTGCTTGCAGGGGTCATTGCCGCCATGGCACCGGCTGATTCCATGACCGTATTGATTGTCGCCCTATCTCTTCTAGGGTTGGGATGGAATTTTGGCTTGATCAGCGGAACGGCATTGATCGTAGATGCAACAACCTCAACAACCCGCGCGAAAGTGCAAGGGTCTGTTGACGTATTGATTGCCCTCGCGGGGGCATCAGGTGGGGCCCTTTCAGGTATGGTGGTTGCTCATTCCAGTTATGCCACACTTTCATTTGCCGGGAGCATACTCGCCCTGCTTCTGATCCCGGTTATGCTATGGCAAGGTCAGGATAAAAACGAAAAATCCATCTCTTTCTAACGCAAACCCGACTCTACCATGTAGAGTCGGGTTTTTTGAGTCTTGTCCGGCGGGATCCAAGCGGCCAACCTGCTGATCGATGATATCGTGCGGCTATGGAAGGCCTGTAGCAGACTAACCCGCAAGAAGCTCCTCTTGTGAAAAAGGCGGAGCTTCTTATCGTTGATTTTTCACCTTTCATATGTCCGCATGTTTCTGACAAAAGGGGCCGCTTGATGAACATACGGTGGTAAGCCAGGGAGGGATTTCATGTGAAGCGTTTAGCAGGACGCATAAGTTGGCAATACATAATCCTGCAGCAAAAACTCCGTGATGAACGCGGAGTTTTTGTTTTTGCAGGTTAGAGTCAAACGGAACATCATGAGTGTTTATTGCGTATTGACCTGGAGTTAACTCCAAGTGATAAACTTAAGTCTAAGGAGGGATTATGATGGAGTATGTGAAACTAGGGAACACCGGTCTCGATGTTTCCCGCATCTGTCTTGGGTGCATGGGATTTGGCGTAGCAGAGCGCTGGGTGCATCAATGGGTGTTAAATGAAGAGAGCAGCCGTCCTATTATTAAAAAGGCATTGGAGCTTGGCATCAATTTCTTTGATACGGCGAATGTCTACTCGGACGGTACAAGCGAGGAAATTGTCGGCCGCGCCTTGAAAGAATATGCGAATCGCGACGAAATCGTCCTGGCGACAAAGGTTCATTTCCGTATGCACGAGGGCCCCAATGGGATGGGGCTGTCCCGGAAGGCAATCATGAGCGAAATCGACAAGAGCCTCAAGCGGCTGGGTACCGATTATGTCGATCTGTACCAGATTCATCGATGGGATTATGATACGCCTATCGAAGAAACGATGGAGGCCCTTCATGATGTGGTGAAAGCCGGAAAGGTTCGCTACATCGGAGCTTCAGCCATGTATGCATGGCAGTTTCTCAAGGCCCAGCATACCGCTGAAAAGAATGGCTGGACCCGGTTCGTTTCGATGCAGAACCATTACAACCTCATTTACCGCGAAGAAGAGCGCGAAATGCTGCCGTTGTGCCAATCCGAAAAAATCGGCGTGATCCCCTACAGCCCACTAGCATCGGGAAGATTGACGCGAGACTGGTCGGAGACGACGCAGCGTTCCGAAACGGACATGGTTCAGAAATCCAAGTATGATGCCACGGCGGATGCCGATCGGATCATTGTGGAACGGCTTGCAGGCATTGCGAATGAGCGGGGCATTCCGCGCGTTCAAGTTGCGCTCGCCTGGCTGCTGCAGAAAGAACCGATCACGGCTCCCATTGTCGGCGCGACCAAAATATCTCACCTGGAGGATGCCGCAGCCGCGCTTACGGTCAAACTCACGCCGGAGGAGATGGCCTCCCTGGAAGAGCCGTACATACCTCACCGGGTTGTGGGCGCCTTATAGCTTTAACAACTGACTTATTCAGGAAACGGTATTGAACAGAGAAGGTGAATCAAGACATGACGGTGACGATTAAAGAAATCAGCGAAAGGTTTGGGCTTTCCCAGGATACCCTGCGCTATTATGAGCGAATTGGGTTGATTCCGCCAGTAAACCGGAACAAAAATGGTATCAGGGATTATACGGAGGAAGACATCAAATGGGTTGATTTTGTTAAATGCATGCGTCAAAGCGCGGGGCTTCCGGTCGAGGTACTGATCGAGTATGTTTCGCTTTTTCAACAAGGCGACGACACGCTTGAAACGCGAAAGGGATTGTTGATTGAACAGCGCAATCGACTGGGGGACAAAATCGAAGAAATGACGAACACACTGGAACGCTTGAACGATAAAATCGCAAGATATGAACAGACCATCATGAAAAAAGAAAATGCACTCAGGAAGCAGGCAGACTAACTTATCAAAAACCGGGTTTCGGGAGGGGTTCCCGACCCGGTTTCTTGATTATAAACGAATGATCGTTTATTATTGTTTCATGAGACATAGAGACGATAACAAAGTGGAAGCCATTTTTGACGCGACGATTCAATTAGTGAATGAGATTGGGTTTGCGGAAACGTCGATATCCAAAATAGCTAAGAAGGCTAATGTATCGGCTGCAACGATCTATATTTATCATGAGAATAAGGAGGATCTGCTGCTTAAGACTTACTTAAAGGTGAAGGGCAAGATGAGTAAGAGCATGTTACAGGGATTCGATGATACGCGATCGGTTAAAGAACGCTTTGAATCGATCATCCGGAAGTATGTGGAGTTTATACATACGCACAAAGACTATTTTCTATTTTTAGAGCAAATCATGAATTCTCCATTGCCCCAGAAATGGTGTTTGGACGAGACCGCAAGCCTGTTCCAACCCATTTTCGAGATGTTTGAAACGGGAAAGAAGCAGAATATATTGAAAGCGGAAGATGTGGATATGTTGATCGTTTATTCGATTTTACCCGTAGCCGAATTGGCGAAATCACATCTGAAGAACGGAACCCGATTTGGTAATCGGGAATTGGAAGCAGCTATCGTTATGAGCTGGGATGCTGTGAAAGCTTAAATGTAAGAAGGAGCATTACAATTTATGTAATCCGATTCTTTTATCTTAGACTAGATTGGACAAATCGAGGTAGAACCCTATGACCATTTTTTTAATATGCGCTGCTTTAATCCTATCCATTGCATTGTTTCTGAGATATTATCCGCCATTCGGCCAAAGAGTATCTAGGGAAAAACGAAACGAATTTCGCAAACTCCCGAATTTCGACCGTAATCATTTTGTGAATCCAATCCATACCTCCATGAGGATGGGAGCAACGGACTTCATGTCACTATTACGAGATTACATGAAACGGAATCCCAATCGGAAGCCGACTTCTCCATTACCGATAAAGCGAGTAGATCCCGCAAGTATACAACAACAAGCGCTAACACGTGTAACGTGGTTTGGGCATTCTGCATTCATGCTGGAAATCGAGGGGAAAACGCTGCTGTTCGACCCTATGTTAGGAACGTCTCCATCCCCAATCCCTGTTTTTGGGAATCAACGTTATAGCAGGGATATTCCTATTGATCTGGACAAGCTTCCTCCCATTGATGCCGTCGTTTTGTCACATGATCATTATGATCATCTGGATTTTAGCTCCATTCAGAAGCTTAAGGAGAAGGCTAAGCATTTTTATGTGCCGCTTGGCCTTGGTGGTCACTTGGAGCGCTGGGGGATTTCGAAATCGAGCATTACCGAACATAATTGGTGGGATGCATCCGGGTTAGACGGTCTACAACTCATCTGCACGCCAGCGAGACACTTTTCAGGGCGAAGCCTGTTTGACCGCGATTCGACCTTATGGTCGTCTTGGGTCATTATCAGCAACAAGAGTCGAGTGTATTTCAGCGGGGATAGCGGGTATGGTCCACATTTTCATGAGATCGGAGAAAAATACGGCCCATTTGATGTGACGCTCATGGAATGTGGTCAATACGACAAACGTTGGGCGAATATTCATATGATGCCTGAAGAGACGGTGCAGGCTCATCTGGATGTGAAAGGGCAATGGTTGATTCCGATCCATTGGGCAGGGTTTACGTTGGCCTTGCATGACTGGAATGAACCGATCGAACGTGTTACTACGGCTGCTAAACAAAAACAAGTGCACATACTCACTCCTCAAATTGGGGAATCGGTAGTAATAGCTCCATCGGCATATTCTACGGAGCCTGATCATGCTGTCGTTTGGTGGAAATAACAAAAACAGCGGCAGTTTCGTCAACATACATGCATTATAAATCCGCGGAATACGCGGATTTTTTTGTTTCACCGATGAAGCCGCACCCGATTGCTGCGAAAGGGATTTTTCTGTAATTGCTTAATTCCTATTGATCACTAGATTATGCCAAATTGTGTTAAAATCGAAAAAACTACGGTTTCGGATCGGAACCGTAGAATGGATCAGAGCATGCACAGGAGGACATAGGATATGCAAAAACGCATTCTGCTCGTTGAAGACGACAACGACATCAATCAGTTGATTGAAAGCCAGCTGAAACAGGATCATTATAGCGTTGATTCGGCACGCGACGGCGAGGAAGCACTCGCGCTTTTTCAAAAAGAGAAGTTCGATCTGATCTTGCTCGATTTGATGCTCCCCAAGGTAAACGGAATGGAGCTGCTCAAACATATCCGAGAGACCAGCAAAGTTCCTGTTCTGATTATTTCTGCGAAAGGCAGCGACCTCGACAAGGCCATGGGCCTTGGGTTTGGCGCGGATGATTATATCAGCAAGCCTTTCTCCATGATCGAATTAACAGCCAGGGTTCAAGCTGCCATTCGGAGGGCAACGGTATACGCGGAAACGGAAAGCAAACCTGCAGACCCTCCCGTCATTACGTTTAAGGATCTCGTCCTGGACTTGCATTCGTTCTCCGTAAAAGTCAAAGGAAAAAGCGTGCCGCTCACCGCGAAGGAATTCCATATTTTGAAGCTGCTCCTAACCCATCACAGCAGGGTATTCACCAAGGAACAAATCTATCAGCTCATTTGGGAAGAAGATTATTACGGGAATGAGAACGTGATTAATGTACATATCCGGAGACTCCGGGAAAAAATCGAAGAGGATCCGTCAGCTCCGCAATACATTCGGACGATTTGGGGAATCGGATATAAAATGGGGGATTAGCATATGGTCCTTCTTTTATCCGTCATCATTGCCCTATTGGTTGCAATCATCGGATGGCTATTTGTTTCCAAGAAGAAACGAAATCAAAGCATCCTGGAGATAGCGAATAAAATCTCCGATATTCTGGACCAGGACACAGCCGAGAAAGTGTTGGTGCCCACTGGCGACGATGCCGTCAGGCGGCTGCTCACACAGATTAACCGTTTGCTGGATAACAAACAGAAGGTATTTGCGGATTATTCCAGAACGAAGGACAGCCAAAAGAAAATGATCTCAAACATGTCTCATGATTTGAAGACGCCGCTGACGGTCATTCTCGGCTACACGGAAAAACTGAATCAGAAGAATATGTTGACCGCGCAAGACGAGGAGCAAGTCATTCAACGGTTGAATGAAAAAGTAAACAGTCTGATCGCCTTGCTTAATCAATTCTTCGACCTTGTCAAAATCGAGTCTGAGGATTATGATATCCCGCTAAGCAAAATATCATTGAGCGAGGTTTGCCGGAACAGCGTTCTTGAGTTTTACGACCTGCTGGTTTCCAGAAATCTTCGGGTTGAGATCGACATTCCGGAGCTGCCCTTTTATTTCCTTGGCAACAAGGATGCGCTGCATCGAATATTGAGCAATCTCATATCGAATTCCATCCGCTATGGAAGCGACGGAGGCGTGTTCGGGCTGACGGTTCGGGAAGAAGGAGAATACGTGGCCGTAGACGTGTGGGACCGGGGGAAAGGGATCGCAGAGATTCATCAGGATCGCGTATTTGAAAGACTTTATACCCTGGACGATGCCCGGAATCCGCAATTTCAAGGAAGCGGGCTGGGACTCAGTATCTCTAAACGCCTAACGGAAGAAATGAACGGACGGATCAGTCTAAGCAGCTCGGAGGCTGACAAAAAGACCATTTTCACATGCAAATTTAAGCAATTAACCTACTAATCTTGATCCATGAGATGTTGTCCTCTTGTTCAACGTCTCTTTTTTATTTCAGCCGCACGTTTCGATTGATTCTTAAGAAACATGTAAGGAACGGGAAAGGAATAAGTCCATTTTCAGGTCTATGATAAAGATAACAAAGGAAATCAAATTATAAACACGGTGGTGGTCTTCGTGAATTACGTCATTCAAACTTCGGATCTGAGCAAAACCGTAAAAGGGATGTCCATTGTATCGAGTGTTAATCTCAATGTGAGAAAGGGCGAGATTTATGGCTTGCTGGGTCCAAACGGCGCGGGTAAAACAACCATCATGAAAATGCTGACGGGGCTCATTCTTCCGACCTCCGGCGCGATCATGCTGTTTGGCAAGAATTTTTCAGAAACCTCCAAAGAAGGCCTCAAGCGGGTCGGGAGCATCATTGAATACCCGATATTTTTCGAGCACATGACGGCCATTGAGAATCTCCAAATTCATTGCGAATACTTGGGCTATTATGATAAGAGAGCTATACGTCAAGCCCTGGACCTGGTCCAATTAGAAGGAATCGAAGATAAAAAAGTGAAGGATTTCTCGCTCGGCATGAAGCAGCGTCTTGGCATCGCCAGGGCCGCCATCACCAAGCCGGAATTGATCGTGCTGGATGAACCCACGAACGGACTGGATCCGATCGGCATTAAAAACATGAGGGATTTGATCCGAACACTGAACCAGGAATATGGGATTACATTTGTCTTGTCCAGCCATATCTTAGGGGAAATTGAGCAGGTAGCCGATAGGATCGGCGTCATTCAACGCGGTCAATTGGTCGACGAAGTCACGTTGTCCGACATTCGAAAGCAGCGTACCGATTATATTGAACTTATGACCTCGAATGTGCAGAAAGCCGCCTTTCTACTTGAGCATGAGCTTCGTATATCCAATATCAAAATCGTGCAGGATCAGCGAATCCGAGTCTATGATACGGACGTATCGACCAGTCAAATTACCAAACTGCTGATTGCGCATGAGATTGAAATCGAGGAGATCCAAAAATATAACAGTACATTGGAAGACTATTTCTATCATCAAATTCAGGGAAAGGAGTGAATCCGATATGTTGAAATTAATCGAGCTGGAATGGAAGAAGCTGGATCGTAAGAAAGTGATCGGTGAAGCGATTACGTATTGGATCATTCTTATGTTCTTGCCGGTATTTTTTCTCAAGGTCGTTTTTGCCGATATGCCGATGATTCGTTTTGGAGAAAGTTATGCTGCCGCTCTGGAACTGATGATACCCATTCAGATGGGGTTTATATTGTTCGGAGCGTCCCTGATCAATCATGTATTCATTGAAGAATATAAGAATAAGACGATGGCTCTTTCATTCGGATATCCGCTCAGCCGAAAAAGGCTCGTGATGGCCAAGGTGCTGTTCATTGTGTTGGCGGTTTTCTTCGGTACGCTGGTGTCCTTCGTACTTGGCGGTGTTGCAACTTATGCGCTCAACCAAGTGATGGATGTCATCCCGGGAACGCCGACGGCAGCTGACCTGGCGAATTATGCGATCCGAATGACCTTACACTCCATCGTTGTCGCGCTTGCCTCATTGATTCCGCTATTTTGGTTCGGAATATGGAAAAGGGCGGTCATCCCTACGGTCATTTGCGCCGTCTTCCTGATGCAGTTCCCTAATTTTCTCGGGTTGCTGCGGATTACGTTGCACCCTGGCTTTTTATATGCCATTTTCAGCGTATTGGGTGTGGCAAGCGTCATTTTATCGGTTAAATTCGTGAATAAACTAGGAGATTTGTAAGGAGGGGATGTGGTGATGACACTTGAAGTGAAAACGGCTTTGTTACCTAATGGAGAAATGCTGAGTTATAGAGAAAGAACAGGTACGGAACCCTGTATGCTGTTGATTCACGGGAATATGGCTTCTTCGGAGCTGTGGGAACCCTTGTTGACGCATGCCGATATGACCCAACGCTTCATCGCTGTAGACTTGCGTGGTTACGGCGAGTCCAGCTATCAGAATCCCATTGGTGACATGAAAGACTTTTCCGCGGACCTGCATCAATTCGTAGAACAGCTTGGTCTTCGCCATGTTATGGTTATGGGCTGGTCGAATGGTGGAGGCATCGCCATGCAGTTTGCGGCAGAATATCCAGATCGCGTACGAAAGTTGATTCTGCTTGCCTCTATCTCGACTAGAGGATATGCAGCCGTGAATGCCGATGGCATTCGTCTGAAGACTAAAGAGGAAATAGTCAAAGACCCAGGACTTGCCATGACGTTTCAAGCAAATCAGAGGCAGGACCGGGCTTACTTTGCTCAGGCGATGGACTACGTTTTGTTTCATGAACGTGAGTCTGATGCTGCCACCCGTGGGAAGTACATCGATGCCTGCATGAAGCAGCGTAACATGGTGGATGCTGCCGATGCCGCAAACCGATTCAATATCAGTTCCGTATCCAACGGACTCGCGGATGGAACAGGAGAGTTGGAGCGTATTCAATGTCCGGTCCTCGTCATTTGGGGCGTTAAGGATTTGATTACCACGCAGCAGATGACGGAAGAAATCAAAGAAGACTTTGCAAGTCATGGAAAGCCAGTTCAATATGTATCCTTGGATGCAGGGCATTCCCCGCTAATCGATGATTTACATGGATTGGCCGCTGCCCTTCAAGCATTCATTGCTCAGCCATAGAAGGCTGAGCAATGATCTTGTCATACTGCTCGAAATCTTAAAACAAACACAGGGTCCTGACGATCTATTCGTCAGGACCCTGTTACCATAATATGTCCGGTGGCATGAATCTCCAATCTTTATTCTGTATCTCTTAAGTTGTAAGGTAATCAATCAGATGGGACGCAAATTCTTTATTAATTATTCAAGATCTTCATCTTCTCCAATGTTGTCAGCGTTAATTGCTTCGCGAATGCACCGCTGCCGGCTGCATTCGTTGCGAATACCCAGGTCTCTTTATCCGTTTCGACATATCCGACATACCAGCCAAGCCCCATATCGGACAGCCTCGAACCGGTTTTTCCATGAATCGTATATTCATCCTGTTCATCGTCGATCATCATCCGCTTGACCGTTTTCATCGTTTTCTTCTGAAAGGGCAAATTCTCTTCAACGAGCTTTTCGATAAACTCCGCTTGTTCTACGGCAGAGATCTTCAAGCTGCTGTTCAGCCAGAATGTATCGATGCCTCCGGTTATGTCGCGGTTACCATAATGGATTCGATTCACGTATTTCTGCATCAGCTCTTGGCCGATATCGCGAGCCATCGCCTGGTAATACCAAATCGCTGATTCCCTCATAGCCGAAGCAAGTGAGTGATCCCGGTTCCAAACCGGAAACTCTCTTACGATACCGTCCCATCTTTTGACTTCGTATTCGTCAGCAACAGCCTTGACTTCCAAACCGATGAGGGCATTTGCCACTTTAAAGCTGGATTCCGGAGTAAACCGCTGTTTACTTCTTTCAGAATTGAATGTGTATACTTGATCGATCTTCAAATTCTTGAGGACCAGCGTCGCATGGGACTTCCGAAAGGTTTGTTCCAGTTCAAACCGATGGGAGCTTGGCTTTGCATCGGCACTTGGCGAGTATGCGAACAAGCAAACGACTGCAAGGAATATAAAGATAAAAGCGGATAGGCGGTTTTTCTTATTCATCTGTAACACGGCTGCATCACTCCTAGTACATCTTATTTCGGGAATGGTCTCGATGGCCATCGAACAGAACAAATTCCCCATATCAAATGCATTTTGATACTATTAGTCTATGGTTACAGCTGCTGCAAGTAAATCTGATTATGTAACGTTTGTACCTATACAGATTGAGGAGAGGAGGAGGGGGCCACATGATTTATGCCGAGGTCATGAAGAGTATCGAACAGCAAATCGATATTGGAGTGTTGAAACCCGGGAAGAGGCTGCCATCCATACGGGCGTTAGCCAAGCAGTTCGACTGCAGTGTGAATACCATCATCAAAGCATACTCAGAATTGGAAAAAAAACACAAAATCTATTCCGTCTCGAAAAGCGGTTACTATGTTGTAGAGCGGGTGCCTTCCGGACATTCAGGTTCAGCTAACACGGGAGTCATAGATTTTCTCTCAGCTGGCCCCGACAAGAATGCCATGCCTTACCGGGACTTTCAGCACTGCATCAATCAAGCTATCGAAGTATATAAAGAGGAGATGTTTACCTATTCGGAGATCCAAGGGCTGCCTTCGTTAAGAGAGGAGCTGGCCCGGCATCTGCGAGAACTGCAAGTGTTTACGGTTCCTGACCGAATCTGCGTGGTATCCGGGTCACAGCAAGCGATTCATCTATTGACTTCGCTTTCCTTTCCTAATGGCAAAAAAAATATCTGCGTAGAACAGCCTACTCATGTCAGTATGATCGAGTCGATCAAGGTTCAGCAGGCCACGACTTACGGAATTGAAATAACGGAGAGAGGAATCGACATGGAACGGCTGGAGCATCTGTTCAAATGCAACGACATTAAATGTTTCTACACCGTGACCAGGTTTCATAACCCGACAGGATGCAGCTATTCCAATAAGGAACGACGAAAAATCGTGGAACTGGCCCAAAAATACGACGTTTACATTATCGAGGACGATTATCTAGGCGATCTCGATCCTGACAAGAACCAGGATCCGATGTTTGCTTACGATCCATCCGGAAGGGTCATATATATCAAAAGCTTTTCCAAAGTAATGCTGCCCGGCTTAAGATTGGGGCTTGCTGTTATTCCGGACTTCCTGCGTGAATCATTCCTTAGCGCCAAATTCGCTACCGATCTCCATACCCCGGTCCTTATGCAAGGGGCTTTGGAAATTTACTTGAAGAGCGGCATGTTCAAGGCTCATATCCAGCGCATGAGATCCATCTACAGCAGGAAAGCGGCCTTATTGCAAAAGGCTTATCAAGAGAAGCTGCCGTCAAGCGCCGCATATTCGGTTTCTCAATCGGGATTCTATTCAACGATCCGGTTACCTGGTCTGCTTAAGGCCGGGATGTTGATTGAGGATTTGAAGAAGGAAAACGTATACGTAGACGATGCCCGAAAAATGTATCTTCCCGAGTTTGCCCAGGATTCGGTGATTCGCTTAAGCGTATCGCAGGTAGTGGAGGAGCACATTGAAATCGGAGTCCAAACCATAGCTCGCGTTATAAAAGAGCAACTTAACAAAATGCCGCAAGTGAAATTTATATGATATGAAGAAACAATGAGATATTCATAGGAATGACATAGCAAATAAAAAGAAATATCAATTCCTTAATTCTATTATGATGAATATGCGTTGATTTGAGTGTGAAGGGGTGTAGGTATGAGGTCTTTAGGGTCGTTGAATGTTGATGTAATTACATTGTTTGTGGAGGATTTGCACAATGTGAAGGTGTTCTATCAAGAAGTTTTTGGTTTTTCCGCTGTTTATGAGGACGATGTTTCTGCGGTGTTCAATTTCGGAAATATGAGCATTAACCTCCTGAATATCTCCGAAGCCCACGGTCTGATCCATCCTGGAACCGTCGCGATCCGAGAATCCGGATCTCGGTTCCAGTTTACTATCCGGTTGGATGATGTAGATGCAGTATGCAGCGAATTGAAAACACGCGGCGTTACCCTGCTTAACGGTCCAATGGATCGGCCATGGGGTGTCCGCACCGCTGCCTTCACAGATCCGGCAGGGCATGTGTGGGAGATTGCGCAGCAAATAATTTGAAAAAGTTAGTGATTGCATGTTTATTTAGGGGCAGCATTTGACACAAAACTGCTGCATTTATTCGTTAAGAAAAGCCTGATAACTCAGGCTTTTTGATATCTTATCCAGCATGTGAACAACTGAACACGGAAAGATCCCAATCTATGAAGACTTCGAATGACGGATTGCCGTCTCGATGTATGCCCTCAAATTTTTGATGAATGTGCGCATGGCATATCCCATAAATCTGTCGCTGCGGTAGATCAGACAAATGTCTTGAGAAGGCGTAGGATTCCTTAGATGCACGACTTTGATCTCTGTATTGCGAAGATTATCCAGTAGAAGTCGCGGCAGAACGCACGCGCCAACTCCGCTCTGTACCATCTGGAGGAGGGAGGATAATGTTGTTGTCACCATATGAGGCTGCACTGCAAAGCCGTTGTCCATGCAGAAGCGGTCGATCAGCTTGCGGCATTGATGATCGGGTGGAAACATGACCATATTCATGGAGCGCAGCCTGTTCAAGGGGATGAAGTTCTCCCCGGCAAGAGGATCGTCCCTATGTACAGCCAATGAGAATTCCTCGTGAAACAGGGGGATTGACGTAAGCCGTTCATCGATAACGGGTCCGATGGTTACGCCGATATCGATGCTTCGGTCCAGAACTTGTTCCGTTACCTTCATCGTTTCCAGAAGGGACAGCGAGATGGTGGGATAGGTCTGATGGAAATCCAGCAGCAAGGCATTAAACATGAGATCCGCGTCACCGGGCAAGACGCCGATCGATAGCGATCCACCTTGCATCTGCTTCAGATCGGCAATGGCATCGCCCGCTTGCTGCAGATGCCCGAACACGGCGGCGGCATGTTCATGAAGAATCGCTCCAGCGTCCGTAAGAACAATGGTTTTTCCCACGCGATCAAACAACAGAACCCCTAATTCCGCTTCCAATCTCCTGATCTGTTGGCTTACGTTGGGAGCACTGACTCCCATTTTTTCTGCTGCTCTCGAGAAGTGAAGCTCTTCGCATATAGCCATAAAATACTGCAGTTGTTTTAACTCCATCCTGCACACCTGCTTTCCCTTGCATCATTGAATGGATGTTTCACGATTATTGTGGCGTTATCTTCCTGATCTGTCAATTCATTATCGTTAACTTATACTTAACGTTCCGGTAATGTCCACTGTATTGATGTAACGTTCCGTGCGACCTATACTTGGGAGCATAACAAACGTTTTTTATGACAAAGGAGGAAATGAACATGTCCGAAGCGATAATCAATTCGGCGAAGATTGGACGTCAAGTGGTGCTGCAGCAGGTGCAGGCTATACCGGAGGAGCGGTTCGACATACAAACTGCAGGATTTAACAACACCATCCGTTGGAATGTCGGCCATATCATTTATTGGATGGATACGTATACTACCCTGAGCTTTGGTTCCCCATCAGACATACCGGACTCGTATGCTTTACTGTTTAACTCCGGAACCAAACCCTCGGAATGGAAGGTGGCTCCTCCATCGAAAAAAGAGCTGGTCGAGATGTTAACAGCTCAGCTTTCACGCCTATCTGGGCTGAATTCGGATATGCTGGACGAGAAGCTTTCAACTCCGTTTGTCATGGGACCGTTCCAATTCAGTACGGCTGGGGACCTGTTCAACTTCGCGCTGCTTCACGAAGCCATTCACCTCGGAACGATATCAAGCCAGCTAAAGGTTCAGACACGCTAATCAAAGCTTGGAAAGCGTAAACAAAGGCGAATGATCGACAGCTCCATGATAGGAGCTGTCATTTAAACCATGAGGAGGAAGCCTACATGAAAAAATCTGCAGATTCCGTATCAACCCGAACAACTGAAAGTTTTGAAGCTTTTAAGCAGGCATTAGAAACAGGGCAAACAACGGATTTTCTTGATAAGGTTACAGATGGTTTTCATTTCTTTGTTCCGCTCCCGCTAGATGGGTGGGATCACAAGCAGCAAGGCAAAGAGCGGTTCGAGGAATTGGTCAGGTTCGAGCGTTCCGTATTTCAGATGCAGCTGATTCCGCTCGTCTTGATTGAGAATGCGGACCATGGGATGGTGGTATTTCGCTCAGAAGGTTTGTTGAATGGCCGGTCTTTTAGTAATGAGCTTGCCATCGTATTCGAGTTCGAGGGAGAGCGGGTCGCCTCCTTCCGCGAATATGTAGGTATGCCGTTAAAAAACTATGAGGCTCCCTAAAACGCATGAAAAGCCGCCAAAATCGCGGCTTTTTTGGGCTAATGATGATAAATAAAGCGAGTAGGCAATTTGCAATCTCAGACACTCAGGTATTATGGGAGATTTACCAACCGATGCGGATGATCAGG
Source organism: Paenibacillus sp. Y412MC10 (assembly GCF_000024685.1). Taxonomy (NCBI): domain Bacteria; kingdom Bacillati; phylum Bacillota; class Bacilli; order Caryophanales; family Paenibacillaceae; genus Paenibacillus; species Paenibacillus sp. Y412MC10. Next base: position 4,018,984 of record NC_013406.1, on the reverse strand, counting down.
CCTTTCGGGTCGCCAACTTCAAGGTAAGCGGCCTGGCCGTTGACATCGTCATACGGAAAACCGTAGGCCAAGCGGTTAATGCTGTGGTCGTGCCAGAATTTTGCGTAATAATTAGCCGGGGCGGCTTGATAGTAATTCGAAACGTTATTCCAGTCGTTGGCCGTGTATACATGACGTTGAATGGCGGCACAAGTTGCCGCATCCGTTAAAGCGCCGTCGCATCGGAAAATATCCTGCGTGCTGTACGGAGCATACCCGCCGAAATAGTTGGCATTCGCGCCACCCTGGGCAAAAGAACCGTGAATCGGCGCGACAATGCGATACGGTGCTTGAATCGTGGCCAACGATTTGAAGGCGGCAGGAACTTCCGCCTGGAATTTGGCGAAGATACCGTTTCGGGTTTCGGATTCCAGCTCGCCTACAGTCTGGTCGAAGGAGCCGGATTTATTGACCAGACGATGCTGAAGGGGGAAACCGAATCCATCGACGCGTGTCGTATTGCCGTGGTAGCCGGCGGCGTCAATCGTGAATTCAACGAAATCAAAATAAATATCGCGGTTCGGGTCGGTCGGATTGTTCAGATCGGGGCCGGCGAATCCATCGTTAAAGGTCTTCAAGTACAGAGGAGTGCCGACGCTAAGGAACATTCGGCCCGATGTGATCTGGGGCAATGTGACCCAAGAAGCATCGTTGACCTTATGATAAATGTTGGCGTAGTTGATGCCGTTCTTGGTTAAATGTCCTGGCGCATCATTTAAGGCGCTGGAGATCGGGATCAGATTGCCGTTAAGGTCCAAATAGCTCCACTGGTTGTTTACGGGATTGATGCCGAGAACGCCCCAGTATATTTGCTGGTCGGTATAAGCGCCATGGGTCCCGTTCATGATCTTGACCGAGACGGCACCGTTTGGCGGCATGGGGATAGTGGATGGAAGAATGTCATATATGGAGCCGGAAGAAGAGGGAGGCGGCGTGGAACCGGCAGTGTAGGAAAATACACCGGTGTCATAGGCAGGGATCCCGTTATTGTAAGTAAACGAATACGTAATCACGTGGCCGGCGGCAATGCCTGAGATGGCCTGCTCATATCGGGATTTTCCGGCATGGTAAGACATTCTGACATTTTGCTGTTCGCCGCCGTTTACTCGATAATGGACATCGACCCAGCTAGTGTTGACGGCGGATTTGAACCATACGGTGGCTGTGCTGCCGGATAATTCAACGCCCTGTGTATAGTCTGCAGCTTCGGCTCTCGTACCGAAAACGGACCAACAGGTCAGCAGCAGCGACAGAACCAGCAGGTAACGCATTCCCTTCTGCTTCATCAAAATTCCTCCTTTGAACTTAGGATTAAAACAACTTCGCAATCGGGACTGAAACGGCATCCCTCCTTTATTTTGGCGTGATAGTTGGCTGACTGTAAGTGTCAATCCATGCGATGACAAAAAGATTATAATTCCGTTTTCCATAATTTAGTAGTAGCGGAATTTCGGGATGGGGTTCGCCATTTCGGAAATGGAAATATGCGCGTGGTAATGACAATGGGAACACACCAAAAAGCAGCTTATCCTATGGATGAGCTGCTTTTGTGGTTTGCTTCGTTCATGTTTCTTAGATGTATAGGATAGGGTTAACCCAATCCCTCGAAATCGTGCAATCTGCGCACGCGGTAAGCGTTCATGGCGAATTGGCGCAGCTCCTCAAGTATGGTGTAATTCGCCCATGCGCCTGCGAAAGCGCCGATCCCGGGCACCATCTGCAGCATTTTCCGGAAATCCATGGCATCTCGATACTCGATCTGAAAGGTTTCCCAGTCCATATTCCGGGCATATTCGGTATCGGAGCGCCATTGTTCCTTTTCAATATGCCAACGCTTGACGGAATCGAGCAGCCTGGCACGGTTTTCGGGCCCCGAAAACGTCATTTGAAATACCTTGAGGATGAATACCCGCTCGGAGAAGTGTTTGGTGTCATAACCGTAAACATGCGCCAGCTCGAACAAAAATTTCATTTTGATCGCGATTAAAGCCGGAAAGTCTACCATGCTGAACATGATGCCGCCGGCTCCGGTACCCGCTCCTTCGGCAACCGCGATTTTTTGGTACAGAGCAAACAACTCTTTCGCTTCTTGATCGGCAGCTTCCAGTTCCAGGGAACGCTGGACCGGCCGGCTAGGCGTATATTCTGCTCCGAACAGTGCCGTACGCACGATCGATCGTATGGTGGTCGTGATGATGGTGTGCACCTTCGGGGGAATCCAATGATTAATCCGGCTGCCGATGGTTTTCGATGTTTTTTCCAGCCAGCCCGGCGGTTTGAACATCTGGTGTTCCCAGTCGGCGATCTCCCTCTGTACTTTATGCTCGTAATTCATGATCAATCGCTCCTCTAAACGTCTTCGCTATATTGTAACGAATATCTCCGTAGTTCGGAACAGACCGCGGAAGGTAACAGACCTCGACTAAAGTCCAGTATCGTAATTACATTAAGAGTGCAAGTTCTGTTTGCACTTTCTTATAACTTATAAATGGTTGTTAAAGCGGTTTTTAAGTCAGAAGTTTTGCAGTCGTATCTGCGGTGTATCCATAATTTCAGTATCTTGTGCTCTTACTCGATATTCCCCAGAAAGTCCGGAAATTTGTGATACATTACCCTAGAAGCTTATTATCGAGGAGAGTGAATCTGTTATGCATAAAGTAATTGAACCCAAAATCCTTTACTTCGGGACTTCGGTTGTGTTAATCAGCACAATGAACGAAGATGGCACGCCCAACCTGTCTCCGATGTCGTCAGCCTGGTGGCTCAACCAATCGTGTATGCTGGGCATGAGCAGAAAATCGAAGACGGTTCAAAATTTGATCCGCGAACGGGAGTGCGTACTTAGTCTTCCGTCGGTTGACTTGATTCCTGCTGTGGATCGGCTGACGCTGTTGACGGGGAGCAACCCAGTCCCTGATTCTAAAGCACAGAGGGGCTACAGGCATGAGGCGGATAAATTCGGAGTCGCTGGCTTAACACCACTTCCATCCCTAATCGTTCAGGCTCCGCGCGTCAAAGAATGCCCTGTGCAGCTGGAAGCCAAACTTGTGAAGCTCCATGCATTTGAAGAACCAAGCTCGCTGGTTGCCATCGAAGTTCGAATTGAAAAAATCCATATTGAAGAAGAACTTCTTGTGACTGGTAACCCCAATTATATCGATCCTGCGAAATGGAATCCGATGATTATGAATTTTTGCGAATATTTCGGTCTGAGCGAGCAATTGTCTGCATCAAAATTGGCGCCGGTATTCGGACCGGATCCCGTAAAATAGCCTGCTTTCAAAAAAGACACGTTGATCATGCGTGTACAGGTGCGTTACTCGCAGCTTGGAGCTTTTCGTTCTCTGGGATCCAATGCGATTTCCGCAATCCGTAAGAAACGATTACCCGCATGGGATGATAAGGTGAAGGAGATGAACGGCATAGGCGGGAGGAGGAGATCACCATCAGCGTAATTGAGGAATGGATCAGCGAATTGAAAAGGGAAGCCGAATCGACACGCGCGCTTCTCGAAAAGCTCCCGGAAGACAAATTTTCTTGGAGACCGCATCCGATATCGATGTCTTTGGGGCAGCTTGCCCTGCATATTGCCGGAGTACCCGGAGGGCTGGCTATATTGTTGGATGATTCGGTCAGCGAGGTTCCGGTTGTACCATTGCCCGAGCCGACTAACCGGCAAGAATTGCTTGATGCACTGGAAAATAGTTTGTCACTCGCCGAGACCAAGCTTCGGGCATGGGGAGAAGACGGTCTAAGAGATACCTGGAGGCTCGTCAGCAAGGGGGAGACCGTTTTGGAAGCGCCTCGGATCGACATGGCGCGCACGCTGATGTTCAATCACGTTTATCATCATCGGGGTCAGTTGACGGTCTATCTCCGCCTGCTCGGCATACCGGTACCGGGGATGTATGGCCCGAGCGCGGACGAACCATAAGGTACCACCTGCTCCAGAAGGCCGAACTGGAACAAAAGTTATGCTAATTGTCGCGGGCCAAATTTTGGATGGAGCTCCTATTGCTGATTACGATGAGGGACCACGGGAAGGCTATCACTGAATTAATCGTTTCGCTGGCGGTGTTTATGGGCAGTACAAGCTGAATCTTTCTTTCAAACCTTCTACGACTTGTTCGGGTATCTCCCTGACCTTGATATCCCCACCTAAAAATAGCAGCCAATTCGTGATTTCGGTCAATTCTTCCACCTTGTTCACATCGATAAAAGCCTTAAGAACGGCTGTGGTTTGGTAAGGATTCGTATATGCAATGGAAAACTTTACAGGATGGTACTTTTTGAACTGGGCAATCGCCTTTGGACCAAGATCAAGGACAAGGTTGATGAACTCTTCCTGTTTACTCAGCTGCTCTAAAATCTTTTTCTTGCCAACTCTTTTTTTTGTATGGAATCGTTCTATGTCAGAGAGATTGTCGACAGGAATAATCCGTCTCTTTTCTTCCGCTAAGTCAAAGCCTTCAATTAACCATAAGCTTTTTTCACGATAAAGGTGCAGGAGATAAATGGGATAAGACTTAATTTCCTTCTCTTCCTGGACGGAAACCAATAAATAGTTGTCCAGCAGAAGGAGTTGTATGAGTTTTTCTAACATCGGATGGGGCAGGTCGGACAGATCAAGCAAGTCGGGATTATGAGGATTGGTTCCTTCAAACAGCAATATTTGATTTAGTAGAACAAGATCGTCTTGTTGGTTCTCCGAGATGAGGCCGAGTAATTTTTCAGCCAAAGAATGGCGACTCTTTAGATAAGGGAGCTGTTGATTTCGAGTGGCCATAAAGGCGATAAACAAAGCTTTGATTTCAGTGTCGGTAAAGCGGACCGTGGGCAGGACGGAGTTGTTCATGACAAAATACCCCCCATCCCTCCCAACTTCAGCGACAAGCGGCATCCCCATGGCTTCGATTTCTCGAATATCTCGAATCGCCGTCGAGCGAGAAATGTTAAATTCGCGCATTATTTCGGAAATGGTAAAGTGGGCGCGGTTGTTGATATACCGCATGATGGTATTAATCCGCTCAACTTTTTTCATCGGACTCTCCTAAACAGTATCATTTTTTGACATGATTTAAGGTTATTATAAACCTATCAAGTGAAAAGACAAATCATTTGAAAAAAATTAAAAAAGGAAGGTTTTGAATATGGAGAATTATACGCTTGAGGAAAAAGACAGCTTTATCGTATTAGGTATTGGAACCGAACTTAAAAGCGATTACACGGATTATGCCGGCATCAACAAGGAAAAAACGGAATTTTGGGAGTCAGTGAAGCAAGATGGAAGGCTTGATACCTTAAAGGCCATAGCTGCGAATGATTACATTTTTGCCGTAAACGAGGCGGTCAATAACAAGATGATGTATTATGCCGGCGTCATGACGGAGGAGTCGTTACCAGAAGCCACTAGAGTTATTCAATTCCCTAAAGGGGAATACCTCGTTGTAAAAGGGGAAGGGAAAACGGCGGATGAGCTGAGCAATAAACTTACCGGCATTGCCTTTGGTCAAGTATTGCCGTCAGCCAAGGATTTTGCCTATGTCGGCGGGCCGAATGCTACGGTGGAGATGGAAGAGCGGGACGGCTTCGTAAGTGGCGAATTGTGGATTCCCGTCGTAAGGAAATAAATAAGATCAAAGGAGAAGAAGAATGGCTTATATCGTTGATTTTAAAAATGTATCCACGGTTGGTTTGGAGTCTTCGCCCGCAGCGGAAGCGCTGGCTGGTTTACGAGCGAATGAGGCGCGTTACTTCATGAACAAATATAAGCATGAATTTACGGTTGTACCAGCCGGCGATAGCCAGGAGACTTTGGATTATGTGAACCGAATATTGAAAGAAGAACGAGATCTTGAGTTTGCGGCCAAACCTTTGGAGACGTCGCGTTTTCAAGTGGAAAATATCCAGTGGGCTTTCGTCTTTTATGAGGATGGCCTCGCGGTCAATGTCATGTATACGGTTGATGATCCGAAGAAGCGGGCTGTCGGTTTTAAGCTTTCGGAGGGGATGGAGGTACCGCAGGAGTTGGAAGGGAAGTTTAAGTTTGCAAGGCAGAAGTCCAAATTAGCCGGAACCATTCGGGGCTCGTTCTTTGTAATTAAAAAGGAATACTAAGCGGTGAGCAGTCAAATAAATAACGAAAACCCAAAAAAGAACCTGAATCCTCTGATTTCAGGTTCTTTATTATTGCAATTACATAGACACGATGATACAATCTGAATGCGATACAATCGGGTATAAGGGTATAAATATGTCATCTTACAATTTGATTGTACCACGCTAAAAATACCCTTGTCAAATGTTTTTTTCTCAAATTAATAGTTAGGAGAGATGTTGAATGCGTTCTTTGGTTCTCGATTTTCAAGACATGGAACAAAACCAGCTGTTGCTCGTTGGCGGAAAAGGAATGAATCTAGGAGAATTAGCAAAAATCGAAGGAATACACGTACCGGAAGGATTTTGTGTTACAACCGCGGGATATCAAAAAGCCATCGAACAAAACGAAACCTATCATGATTTGCTGGGACAGCTAGCCATGCTAAAAGCAGAGGATCGGGAACGAATTGGTGAAGTCAGCAGGAAGATCAGGCAAATCATTATGGACGCAGAGATTCCTGCCGACGTCGTGAAAGCCGTAACTCATTATCTCTCTCGGTATGGCGAGGAACATGCTTATGCCGTGCGTTCCAGTGCGACAGCTGAAGATTTACCTCATGCCTCCTTTGCCGGTCAACAGGACACCTATTTAAATATCATCGGGACAGAGGCCGTCTTGCAGCATATCAGTAAATGCTGGGCATCCCTATTCACGGATCGCGCCGTGATCTACCGGATGCAAAATGGATTTGACCACAGTCAAGTTTATTTATCCGTGATCGTTCAAAGGATGGTTTTCCCGCAGGCTTCAGGGATACTATTCACGGCAGACCCGATGACATCCAATCGAAAGCTGCTCTCCATCGATGCCAGCTTTGGACTTGGAGAAGCGCTGGTCTCCGGTTTGGTATCTGCCGATTGCTACAAAGTACAGGATGAGGTCATCGTCGATAAGCGGATAGCCGCCAAAACATTGGCGATCTATGGACGACGGGAGGGCGGAACGGAGACCCAGTCGATTGCCCCCGATCAGCAAAAGATCCAAACCCTTACCGAACAACAAATTTTACGGCTGGCACGCATCGGAAGACAGATTGAAGCTTTTTTCGGCCGGCCGCAAGATATCGAATGGTGCCTGGCCGATGACGTGTTTTATATCGTTCAGAGCCGGCCGATCACGACGTTATACCCGATTCCTGAAGCGAGTGACCAAGAAAATCGCGTCTATATTTCTGTTGGTCATCAACAAATGATGACGGATCCCATGAAACCGCTGGGATTGTCTTTTTTTCTGCTAACGACTCCTGCACCCATGCGCAAAGCTGGCGGAAGATTGTTTGTTGATGTCACACATCATCTGGCATCGCCTAACAGCAGAGAATTTTTATTAAATAGCATGGAACAACACGATCCGCTCATGAAAGACGCACTTATGACCATCATAGATCGAGGAGATTTTATAAAATCGTTACCCGTTGATAAAAAAGAAGCGAGTCCCGTTAAAAGCAGTAATGCTATGCCGCCTGCCGGTGCCCCCCCACAATTCGAAAACGAGCCGACAATCGTTAATGATCTGATTCAACGAAGTCAAACATCGATCGAAGAGTTAAAACATAACATCGGGACGAAATCTGGGACGGATTTATTTGATTTCATTCTGGAAGATATCCAGCAATTGAAGAAGATTCTGTTCGACCCGCAAAGTTCGGCTGTCTTTATGGCTGCCATGAATGCTTCATCATGGATCAATGAAAAAATGAACGAGTGGCTAGGTGAAAAAAACGCAGCAGACACGCTTTCTCAGTCTGTACCCCATAATATTACTTCGGAAATGGGTCTGGCGCTGCTCGATGTCGCAGATGCGATTCGTCCTTATCCGGAAGTCATTGATTATTTGCAGCAAGTCAAACATGATGACTTTTTGGATAAGCTGGTTACGTTTGATGGCGGGCGTGAAGCCCGAGACGCGATCCGTGATTTTCTCAACAAATACGGGATGCGATGTGCCGGAGAAATCGATATCACTAGAACACGTTGGAGCGAAAAACCCACAACGCTCATCCCGTTGATTATGGGTAACATCAAAAACTTTGAGCCTAATGCCAGCCATCGAAAGTTTGAGCAAGGACGACAGGAAGCGCTGAACAAAGAACAAGAACTCCTGGAACGATTAAGCCGATTGCCGGATGGTGAACAAAAAGCCGCAGAAACTAAACGAATGATCGACCTTATCCGGAATTTCATTGGTTATCGGGAGTATCCGAAATACGGCATGGTTAATCGCTACTTCGTATATAAGCAGGCTTTACTGAAAGAAGCCGAACAACTCGTAGAAGCAGGCGTTATTCATGACAGAGAAGATATATATTATCTCTCTTTTGAAGAACTTCACGATGTCGTACGCACAAATAAACTGGATTACCGAATGATCAACAAACGAAAAGACGAGTACAAATTATATGAAAAACTGACTCCTCCGCGTGTGATCACATCGGATGGCGAGATCATTGTTGGTGAGTACAAACGGGAAAATATTCCTGCTGAAGCCATTGTAGGGCTGCCAGTTTCTTCGGGCGTTATTGAGGGAAGAGCACGTGTCATCTTAAACATGGAAGACGCTGATCTGGAGGAAGGAGACATCTTAATCACTGCCTTTACGGACCCTAGCTGGACGCCATTGTTTGTATCCATTAAAGGATTGATCACCGAAGTGGGCGGACTGATGACCCACGGAGCCGTTATTGCGCGTGAATATGGATTGCCTGCCGTAGTCGGCGTCGAGAATGCAACCAAAAGGATCAAGGATGGGCAGCGCATTCGCGTGAATGGAACAGAGGGGTATGTGGAAATATTATAATAAATACCAACATGAAGCCGCGATTTTCGCGGCTTTTTCAATTATTGAACAACATCTAGGAAGCAGATGCCTTCCATGGATACAAATCGGCTGGGGTGATCAGCGGACTTAGGAAGCTTATTATACGTTACGGTTTATTCACGCAACTCTAAGGTTGCTTATTGTTGACAAGCAACCCTAGGGTTGCTTATAATCAGACTATGAAGTGGGACAAAGACGCAATATTCAAAGCTCTTGGCGATCCAACTCGGCGGCTTATGTTAGACGAACTATCCGAACGCAATGAGCTGACGTTGTATGAACTTACGGTACGTCTCATCATGAAGCACAACCTTTCCATTTCACGGCAAGCGATAGCTAAACATCTTGCTGCATTGGAAGATGCCGGACTCGTCATAACCAAGCGTAAGGGGAAATATCGAGTCATTATCTTTAACAACGAACCACTGAAGAATTTGCTGAAAGGATGGATAGAGTAATTTTTAATTTTATAATGCTGGAGGAGGCCATAAAATCATGAAAATCATTGTAACCAGTATATTCGTGCAGGATCAAGACAGGGCGCTGGAGTTTTATTCAGAGAAGCTCGGATTTGTTAAAAAGGAGGATGTTCCTGTCGGAGAATTCAGGTGGATAACGCTTGTTTCGCCCGATGTTCAAGACGGTACCGAGCTTTTGCTCGAACCGAACGAGCATCCTGCCGCAAAGGAGTATCAAAAGAAGATCTTTGCCGAAGGCATCCCGGCAACCATGTTTGGCGTTGAAGATATTCGCAAAGAGTACGAGCGGTTAAGGGAAAAAGGCGTGAAGTTTACGATGGAACCGACACAAATGGGCGAACTCACAATAGCTGTCTTTGACGATACCTGCGGGAACCTTATTCAGATCGTGCAGAAGTAATTTACGGATTTGTTAGATAACCCTGACTCTTATGAATCATGTAGGACAACAAGTAAATGAAGACGATAAAAGCCGCATCGTATGCGGCTTTTATTTATATGCATGCAAATTGCTGCCGTGCTCAAGTCTCAAACAGGACTTCTCCTGTACGGGAAACATCAAACCCCGGAATCGAACGCAGCTCCTTTTGGAAGGTGTCCGATTGCAGAATTTGCAAAAGGGCGGGAATCCAAGTCTGACTCCACGTGGTTTTAAGTATCACAAGATCATAACGCTCCTGAATCAAAGGAATAAAATCAATTTGACCGATTATTGAGGCTGCTTTCTCAATGCCTACGCCAACATCGGCTTCACCGGTAGCAACTTTCGTCGCCACACCGAGATGGTTGGTCTGAATATGATCATAGCCTGAAAGCTGCTCCGGATTGATTCCGTGAAGGCGGAGCTGTTCGTCGAGCAATACGCGGGCGCCTGATCCCTTCTCACGATTCACGAATCGCAGCCCGGAACGGTCTAAATCAGACCACCCTCTAAGACCGAAGGGGTTCCCCGGCTGGACATATAACCCTGCGTTTCTGGAAAGAAGATTGACGACCACATAGGAAGAACCAACGAGCAGCTTTCGAATATACGGAAGATTGTACTCTCCTGTATCTCCGTCCAAGAGGTGTGTGCTGACGATATCCGACTCGCCTCTGTACATAGAGATTAAGCTGTCGAGGCTGCCGACAAATGAACGCAAGGGCCGAATGGCGGGGATTGTTTGTTCCATATGTTTGGCCAAAATATCTAGGCTAATGTCATGTCCGGTAATGACGATCGGCCGATTCCCGCTGGTGAATGTAGGCGGTTGGATAGGTGAAGGCGAAAGCGCCTCAACAGGTTGGTTGGATACCGGAACCGTTCTCGTCCTTTGTTTGTAGGCCTCCAGGTCAGCAGCATCCACCCGCATTTGTTTGCCGACCCGATAAGAGGGCAGCTCCCCTTTTTTGATCAGATCATACACGGTAAGTTTGGATATTTTTAAGAGCTTGGCAATTTCCTCCGTTGTATAAGACATGTCATTAGACATATCATGTTCCTCCCGGTTAACTGTATAAGTGGTTTAACATTTGAGGCTAATTATAACACAATTGAATGAATTCAAACGATTATCCTGATTTCTCCCCTCTCCGGATTATATGTATATCATTAAATTAGATATAAATAGATATATTTGGTTTACAAAGAATTGCGCATGAAAGTATAATGTTTATGCTTGATTATAACTAAATATAGTTTTTTGGAGGGGGACCCATGATTAAACCAGCAAAGATTAGCGTGGTTTTATCTCTTGTATTATCCATGATATTAGTAATGGCGGGTTGCGGCACGGCAGCAAAAGATCATACCGCTTCTCAAGCTGCGGATAAGAATACGCCAACTTCGACAGCAGCAAAAACGGTTGAATTGACCGTATCTGCGGCAGCAAGCATGACAGAAGCTCTAGAGGAAATCCAGGAAGATTATAAAACGAAGTATCCAAATATCACATTAAATTTTAACTTTGGCGCATCGGGCGCATTGCAGCAGCAGATTGAGCAGGGAGCACCAGCCGACTTGTTCCTGTCAGCCGCAGCGAAGAATATGGAAGCGCTCGTGCATAAACAACTGATAGATGCAAATCAACAAAAAAATGTTCTTAGCAACGAGTTGGTGGTTGTCGTGTCTGCGGATGGACAAGTACCGGTTGCAGGCTTTGCCGACTTGTCCAAGTCTGATATAAAGAACATTGCCATTGGCATTCCTGAAAGTGTGCCTGCGGGAAGTTACGCTAAAGAGGCCCTTACAAAAACGAACTTCTGGGATTCGCTCCAATCCAAGATCGTACAAGGTAAAGACGTACGTCAAGTTCTTCAATATGTAGCAACCGGTAATGCAGATGTCGGGTTTGTGTATAAAACGAACGCATTAACCTCTGACAAAGTGAAGGTTGCTTTTGCTGTGGATCCCGCAACATACACGCCTGTTGAATATCCGATTGGAATCGTAAAGGCAACAAAACATCGAAAAGAGGCTGAGAATTTCTACACTTATTTGCAGACTCAAGAAGCGCTGGACGTCTTTGAGAAGTACGGATTCTCCGTTCTGAATTGATTGGGGCCAATATGAATTGGAACGAATTCTGGTTACCGATTAAACTGTCACTACAGGTTTCCGTACTGTCCAGCCTAACGGTTGTCCTGCTTGGAGTGGCTGCTGCCTGGTGGATGTCACGCAAATCTTTTAAAGGCAAAACGGTTCTTGAGACCGCCTTTATGCTCCCGTTAGTTCTTCCGCCAACCGTGGTTGGTTTTGTACTATTAGTCATACTTGGTCGAAAAAGCTGGTTTGGACAATGGATAGAATGGCTCTTTGCCGCGCCCGTCATTTTTACTTGGTGGGCTGCCGTGATCGCTTCGGTCGTCGTAGCCTTTCCGCTGGTCTACCAAACGATGAAGGTAGGGTTTTCTTCTGTCCATCGGGAAGTCGAGGAAGCAGCTCGATCAAACGGAGCTAACGAATGGCAGGTCTTCAGGTATATAACGCTTCCTTTGACTTATCGCTCGTTGGTAACTGCCTATATTCTTGGATTTGCTCGTGGACTTGGTGAATTCGGGGCGACGTTAATGATAGCTGGCAATATTCCGGGCAAAACACAGACCATTCCTACGGCCATATTCGTTGCGGTTGATGCGGGCAATACGACGATGGCATGGGCGTGGACAGCATCCATGATCATGATTTCCTTTATAATGTTGCTTCTTACGAGGCGAAGTGATCAATAAAAGTCGCTAAATACAGCGACTTTTTTTCATGTTTCGGAACTTCATGATATTGATTTATTTTAAGAAAAGGGTAATCATTAGTTACAGCACATTATTTTACCATCACATTCCAGTAAAAAGTGCTGATTACGCGCAAACCGAAAGGAGGATTGTGATTAGCTGTCGTCAGCTATTATTCCTGCTTCATATCAACCCCAGTGAGACATCATGCCAAAGGAGGTATCTTAATGTTTCATGAGCGCTTTGCTCTCAGCGGTAAGAACTTAAAGATTTTTACATCGTTCGTTCTCGCCATTATTTTACTTATCATGCCGGTCCTGCCGGCTGCAGCTGCATCACCAGGCAAAACCGTCAATGCTTCGGCTAAGCTGGCCTATAATCTTAAAGGGCTTAAGCACAATGTGGCCGTTCAAAAAGCATATATTGCAGACAAGTATATTTATGTTACACAGCGGTCTAAGGGTACATGCTATCTTTCCAGGCTGCTTATTAGCGGGAAAGACGCGAAGTACGTAGACGAAATGACCGTCACCAATACCGGCCATTGTCAAACGCTTGATATGTATACGTACAAAGGGGAACATTATTTCTACTTCAGTTCCAAAGCCGATTCTTCTACCAAGCAATTCTGGTCCCTTCAAGTGGCAAGACTAAAATATAAGGCGGGGTCAAAGGTCGATTATACGAAGCTGGACCGGTTCGTCTATATGAATTATGCCAACAAGACCGGTAAACGATTAGGCACAACCTATAGGGTTGACGGCGGCGGCAACAGCAAATATACGTTCTTCCGCGTACAAACCAAGGAAAAGACCGTCACCTGGTCCATATACAGCACAGCGGCCCTGAACAAGCTTCTGGACAGCAAAAAGCAGGTTCGAATGGATAGTGCCGCAGCGGTAAAAGCGAGCATAGCGAGTTTCACTCAATCCGGCAATCGTATTATTAGACCAAATGGATCGTTTCAAGGTGCAGATATGCTGGGGAGCTCCAAAATTTACACTTCGGGAGGCGCCGAAGGCCAAACCCCGCAGATCGCCATGATGACCAGCTCGGGCGCCTACAAGAGCCTGGTGAAAATTACGAATGTGGGAAAGCATGAAATCGAGGGCGTTCAGACCAAGAACGGGAAGGTTTACTTTACGATCGTGACGGATCCCAAGAACAAGAAAAACACGCAGAAAATTTACTATGTGCCGGATACGATTTTTTAAATATTTTACGAAAAAGTCGCCATGTAATGGCGGCTTTTTTCGAGATTGTAACTAGTATGTCCAGTCCCCGGCAAGTATAAATCACTTCTTATCACGTCTTAATATCAGAGAACAATGTGAGATTGTGTGTTTTTGTGGTATTCTGTACTAGTAATTCAAACGCGGTAATCGTTTATTGGAGGAATATTCAATGCTTGCACATGATCGGCATCAACAAATCATGAAACTGCTTCACGAAATCCAATCGGTCAAGACAACGGATTTAATTGCGCAATTCGGAGTTTCTTTCGAGACGATTCGTAGAGACCTGGAATATCTGGAACAAGAGGGCTTCTTAAAAAGGGTTCATGGCGGGGCAACCTTGCCGGCAGCGGACTATCAGAAAGAACTGCCTTTTACCGTGCGGGAAATGAAGAGGCTTCAAGAGAAACGGGAGTTGGCCCAGATTGCCCTCCGCTACGTGGAAGAAGGGCAATCCTTGTTCATGGATGTAAGCACCACCAATACCGAATTCGCCAAGGCCTTGATGACGCGCTTTGATCGATTGACGATACTGACCAATTCCTTTCAGATCGCATCGATACTTATGGAGAAACCTCATTTCACGATCATCTTTGTCGGTGGGGTGGTCCGTAACTCGGAACATTGCGTGGTCGGCGATTTTGCCGAATCCTTTGTCACTCAGTTTCATGCCGACCTTTTCTTTATGAGCGTGAGCGGCATATCCCTGACCGAAGGCTTGACGGATTATGGGTTAAGCGAGATTCAATTGAAGAAGAAAATGCTGGCCCGGGCACACAAGGTCATCGTGCTTGCAGACAGCAGTAAGTTTAACGCGGTTTCGCTTACACCGGTCTGCGGATTGGATCAGATTGAACGGATTGTGACGGACTCCGGGCTAGGGCATGATGTCCTTGAACAATATCGGGAGGCAGGGGTCAACATCAATTGCTAATAATTTCAAAGGAACAAGAAGAGCCTTTCGACGAGGTTCTTTTTTTTGCTCATCATATCAATTGACAGTAAGAATTCCCCATGATACGATCAATCTCGAGTTGTATAAATGTGTGTTTATAAGTATATTATTGTGCAACATAGTGTTTTCGAGGGGGTGCAATAATTTCAATTGCAGTTTTATTGGTTCTAGGCTCTGGCATGGCGCATGCGGTATGGAATATGTTGGCAAAGTCGAGTGGGAATAAGCAGTTGTTTTTATTTATGATTTATATCCCCACCACGCTTATGCTGCTCCCTGGCCTTATGATCGAAATCGTTACAGCGAATCCACCCATGTCGGCTTACCTTTTGTTATTCCTGTCCGTGTTCATTCAAGGAGGATATGCCTATTTCTTGTCCAAGTCCTTAACCTATGGCGACCTATCCCAGGTCTACCCGATGATGAGAGGCATTTCCACTTTCTTGTTGCCTCTTTGCGGAGTCATTCTCCTGAACGAGCGATTATCCGTCTGGGGATGGCTGGGACTCGGATTGATTGCATTTGGCTTCTTTCTATCCAGCGGCATCTTTATGAGGAAGCAAAGAATTCATGCCCCTCACAGGGTTCTTTTCTATAC
Organism: Paenibacillus sp. Y412MC10; assembly: GCF_000024685.1. Lineage (NCBI taxonomy): Bacteria > Bacillati > Bacillota > Bacilli > Caryophanales > Paenibacillaceae > Paenibacillus > Paenibacillus sp. Y412MC10. Next base: position 4,003,494 of record NC_013406.1, on the reverse strand, counting down.
TGCAGCCGTGGGGCTTTGCACGATGGCGTACGTGATGGTAGACAAAGTGAATCTGCAGCATTTTTCGCCAACGCTGCTTTTGGAAATATCCAATATCGGATTTATGCTGGGGCTGGCCCCGTTTATCCGTTTTGGCGAAATCCGCTGGGTAAGAGAGATAAGAGAACATGGAAAATGGCTTGCAGTTGGCGCGATCCTTTCTCCAGGCTCATATTTGTTGTTCTTGTTTGCCATGAGTATGTCCCCATTAATATACATAGCGCCTCTTCGGGAAATTGGAACCGTATTCGGCACCTTGCTGGGCGTATTGCTGCTGAAGGAAGGTCAAGGAGGGCGGCGGATCGTATCGGCCGGCATTATCTTTATCGGAATCTTACTCGTAGGCATGCTGGGCATATGATTAGTTAGACGGCATTTTACCGTTGCGTTGACCACGGGGATAACGCGTCGGCCATATTCGACATCATTTAGAAGGAGGATTGAGTAGTTTGAACAAGCGAAATCAAGATGGAGAAAACCGGAAGGGGGACGTACTGCTCCGATTTCAGGTTATCACCGATACGCACGTGAAGGCGGACCCCGGACATACCTACAATTGTAATTTGGCGAGGGCACTAGAAGATATTAAACGAATGGCGCCGGACAGTGACGGCATTATGCACGCAGGCGATTTAACCGACCAGGGGAGTACGGAGGAATATGCGGAGTTTCGCAGAATATGGCGGGAGCATGGCGCAGGATTGCCGGTCAGTTATTTTGCTGCAGGCAATCACGATGTCGGTCTGGGGCATTGGCCCTCACGTTTGGGAGCTTATCTGGATGCCACGGGGATGAGGGGACCCTATCACGATCATTGGGTTAACGGATACCACTTTATCTTCCTCGGAACCGAGGAGGGGCTGGAACTGTTTGCTTCCTTGTCCGAAACTCAGCTGACATGGCTCGATACTAAGCTAACCGAGAGCAAGAATCCGGTTCAACCGGCTTTCGTCTTCCTGCATCAGCCGCTCAAAGACACGGTTGCAGGATCTTATGAGTCGCAGCGATGGTACGGCGTTGCTCAGGACGAAGCGCTCAAGAAAGTTCTGGCTAAACACCGGCATGCCATCCTGTTCACGGGCCATACTCACTGGGAGCTGGAGGCTCAGCATACGATGTTCGATGGACAGGAACGACTGCCTTATATGTTTAACGGATCCTCTGTCGCGTACCTATGGACGGATAAAGACGAACATAAAGATGGGAGTCAAGGGCTGTTCGTCGAGGTTTATGCAGATCGTGTAATCGTCAAAGGCCGGGATTTCGCTGCAGGCAAGTGGCTGGAGAATGTCCGGTTTGAATGTAACATCCCTGAGCAATCCGAATAATTGGAAACGCCTACAACAGAACCCTCCATTCAACGACATCGGTTCATTATGATTGAACTGGGCTGTCGGGTAAATGGAGGGTTTTTCCGTCTCCGCTGCAGGATTACCATATGAATATAATTGTTTTCACAGGAAAAAGATACTACAATTGGATCAAGGCTTACATACCAGTGTTTAGATTTTGCTCTTGTTCAAATTGACAGCTAAGAGAGTAACAGAGGGGGAAACTTGGAATGAAAAACAATGAACTAAAGAGGGGGCTCGAAGCTCGCCACATTCAGATGATTGCTTTGGGCGGCACCATCGGTGTCGGGTTATTTATGGGTTCGGCAAGCACGATCAAATGGACAGGTCCATCGGTGATGCTTGCGTATGCTATTGTAGGGATTTTTATTTTCTTCATCATGCGCGCAATGGGGGAAATGCAGTACATAGAACCGAGCACGGGATCGTTTGCGACCTTTGGCCATAAGTACATTCATCCCTTGGCGGGGTATGTGACGGCCTGGAGCAACTGGTTCCAATGGGTGATCGTCGGGATGGCGGAGATCATTGCCGTTGGGACGTATATGAAGTACTGGTTTCCGGATTTGCCCGCTTGGATACCAGGGCTCGTCGCCATGGCGATTCTCGGTGCAGCCAACCTGTTCTCCGTGAAATCGTTTGGTGAATTCGAGTTTTGGTTTGCCATGATTAAAATCGTAACCATCGTCTTGATGATTGTTGCCGGGTTTGGTCTGATTTTGTTCGGATTAGGCAATGGCGGAAATGCGATCGGATTTTCTAACTTGTGGCAGCATGGGGGCTTTTTTACCGGCGGATGGTCAGGCTTTTTCTTTGCTCTCTCGTTAGTGATCGGGGCCTATCAAGGCGTCGAGCTGATAGGGATTACGGCAGGTGAAGCCAAAAACCCGCAAAAAACGTTAATGAGCGCGACGCAAAGCATTATCTGGCGCATTTTGATCTTCTATATCGGCGCGATTTTTGTGATTGTTACGGTCTACCCTTGGAATCAGCTGCAAGCCCTCGGTAGTCCGTTCGTTGCCACGTTTGCGAAAGTCGGCATTACTGCTGCAGCCGGAATCATCAACTTTGTTGTCATCACCGCTGCCATGTCAGGTTGCAACAGCGGGATATTTAGCGCAGGCCGCATGCTTTATACATTAGGGGTCAATGGACAGGCACCGAAAATATTTACGAAACTGTCCCGTAACGGCGTGCCCCTGCTGGGAACGATCGGCGTACTCGCGGGGTTGGGCCTTGGGGTGTTTTTAAGTTATATCGCACCGGAAAATCTGTTTGTGCATGTGTACAGCGCCAGCGTGCTTCCCGGCATGGTGCCATGGTTCGTCATTTTGATCAGTCAAATCAATTTCAGAAGAACCAAGGGGAGTGCATTGGATGATCATCCGTTCAAAATGCCTTTCGCACCGGTGACCAACTATGTGACGATTGCCTTTTTGCTTATGGTGCTGGTCGGTATGTGGATCAACGATGAAACTCGGATTTCCCTGATTACAGGCATTGTTTTCTTGGGTATTGTCGTGATCAGTTATTATGCCTCCGGGGTTAACAAGGCACAAAAAAACCATGAGTCAAGCAATAGATGAATCGGCAAAAACATCCAATAACGAAATGAATCAACATCCCATTCTCACCAAAGTGCAAATGGGATGTTTTCATTTTGAGGTACGAGCTCGAGTGATTTTATGCAGGATTCAAACAGGATAACCAATCTATACGTCGAAATTGAAAAGGTAAATGTTTGTCTTCCGGTATCGGACCTCATGGATAGGAACACGACGCTGAACAACTCATGATTGATATAAACGAAGGAGGGATTCTATATGCCATATGGGCCTGACCCTAACGCAATCTACCCGAATGAGGCGATTAAAAGTATTTGCTATATTAAAAACGTAGTGACACGTCCCAATATTATTGTCGGCGACTATACCTATTATGACGATCTAAACGGCGCCGAGAAATTCGAAGAGCATGTCACGCATCACTATGAATTTATTGGAGACAAGCTGATTATCGGGAAGTTTTGCGCAATCGCAAAGGGGATTGAATTCGTCATGAATGGCGCCAACCATAGAATGGGCAGTGTTACTACCTATCCGTTTAACATCATGGGTAACGGTTGGGAGAAATCGACTCTGGCACTGGCCGACTTACCCCTTAAAGGCGACACCGTCATTGGCAACGATGTCTGGATTGGTCAAAACGTGACCGTAATGCCCGGTGTACACATCGGCGACGGGGCTATCATAGCAGCCAATTCGGTTGTTGTAAAAGATGTTCCCCCTTATCATATTGCAGGCGGGAACCCTTCCAGGGTTATTAAGAAAAGATTTGATGACGAACTCATCGACCATCTCCTTGCCATCCAATGGTGGGATTGGCCTGCTCGGAAAATTTTTGACCATCTTGAAACGTTATGCAGCGGAGATCTGACTAAAATCAAGGAAATATAAATTGCTCATTATAAGCATCTAATGGGTGAATCTACTTATTGCTGGCCTTGCAGAACACCAGGGCAACGTGAAATATGATCCTCTGCATAAAAATTGGAACCTTACATCATAATAATACAGCCTATTTTATTCCAACAATTCAGAGGAGCAGATACGTGTGAAAAGCAAATGGTTGCTAGCGTTAACCCTAGCTTTCGTAATTAGCATGACTCAAGCCGTAGCGCCTGTGCAAGCCATGGTGGGCGAGAAGAAGAATCCGGATTGCATAAGTCCCAAAGTAGTCCAATTGAAAGGCGAAATGGAGAAGGTTTGGATCGACCATACGATATGGACAAGAAGCTATATCGTGAGTGCCATATCTAATCGTCCTGATCAGAAGGACGTTCTGGACCGGCTTTTGCGAAACCAGCAGGACATTGGCAACGTGATCAAACCTTACTATGGGGAAGCCGCCGGGAATAAGCTTGCCGATCTAATGAGAGAACATATTCTGATTGCAGTGAAAATCGTGGCTGCGGCCAAGGCCGGCAAACAGTCGGAAGTGGACAAATTAGAGGCGGATTGGCACAGAAACGCTGACGATATCGCAAAATTTTTAAGCGCAGCGAATCCGAACTGGCAGTTTAAAGAGCTCCAGGATATGTTATATACGCATCTCCAATTGATTACGGAAATCGTCGTTAGCTGTATCAAGGGAGATTGGAAAGCGGATATTGCTGCAACCGACAAAAACGAGATCCATATGATTCATTTAGCGGATATTCTGACAGAAGGCATTGTCAAGCAATTCCCTGAGAAATTCTAAGGATTACTCATGTGTCAGAATCGCGTTAAAGAAGAACATACAATTACAATAGCCGCATCTTTGCGGCTTTTTGTAATTGCCAAAGCAGAAGCTTATGATCATTAACGGTACCAAGAGATATGATCCATTAGCCGTTATTCGCTTTTCGCAAGAGGGAATCCAAAACATGATCGTATACATCCCTCTCCCAACGGGTAATAACTAACAGCACAGCAAAAACGTGACGATCAGTGGGAAAGGGGTTTGAAACGAATGAAACGCAAACTATTGATAACCGGAGCGGCGGGCACCATAGGGAACGTAATTTACAAGGGGCTGCAAAAAGACAGCCGGTATGACATCATTGGTGCGGATATAGAGGCGGACGATAGGCAGGGTATCGTGCAGCTGGACATCGTGGACGAGGCGCGGCTGGCAGAGCTTACGCAAGGAGTCGATACGGTGCTCCATTTTGCCTGGATTAAGGATAACGGGGATTTCCTTGGTAAGGTACTGGAGGGAAATGTGACCGGCGCGTACAAGTTGTTTGAGGCTGCCGTGCAGAATGGCGTTCGCCGTATGATATTTGCCAGCTCCAATCATGCGACCGGTTATTACAAGGTTTACGAAAAGGTTGAGCCAGACGATCCGTACCGCCCGGATAGCTTTTACGGACTCAGCAAATGCTATATCGAACTGCTGGGCCGGCTTTATTCAGATCAGGGCAAGATCTCTTCGATTAATATTCGAATCGGCAACTTCCCTGGAGATGATCGACCTCATTCAGAGCGCGCCGGGCATATCTGGATATCGGAACGCGATATGCTTCAACTGATCGTTTGCTGCATTGAAGCAGATGACAAACTAACGTATTTGAACTTGTACGGCACCTCCGCCAATACGGATAACTATTATAACATCGATTATCTGGAAGAATTGATCGGATACAAACCTCAGGACGACGCAGCAAAGCTGCTTGAGTTAGCCAAGGCGGCGGGAAGCAAAGTACGTCAGGACGAGACGGTCTATCAGGGAGGCCAGCAACAATAACAGCTTCGAAGAAGCGCCTGTAACCTGCGTATCCGTAGATCGGTGGTGGCTGAAAGAGATATGCATCCGTACGGCGGCGATGAGGGTACGATGAACGATGAGAGAGTTGTCTTCTGAAAGTCGCGTTAATAATGCGGCTTTTTTTATCGTTCGTGTCATTCCCACTTGACGTACGTTTCGATTACTTGATCAGCTGCCCCGGCCGCACATACGCCGATTAAAGGCTTCTATCTAACAAGGTACCCACTTGTTTGGCCATGACTTGCGGCGAGTAAGGCATTCCGTTTCGGATCCACCATTCAATGACCCCGACATAAGCAGTCCCGGCATATTGCAGCATCACATCTTCGTGTAATTCGGCGTTTTTTCCGCTTTCTTTGTCGATCTCACCTTTGAATCCTTCCATGAAAGACGTAAGCAGCCGCGTTCTGAAAGAGGAAGGGGCGCCTTTGGACGCTAACATGGTTGAAAAAAGCACATAATTCTTTTCAAAATATTCGAAATACGGCACGAGAGCATCCGCCCATTCCATTTCACACGCCCAAGTATCCATCTCTTTTAATTCCTGAATGTGTGCCTCCATGATTTGATTCAATAAATCATACTTGTCCTGATAATGCAGATAAATCGTGCCGCGATTCAAATTTGCCTGGTCTGCGATGTCTTGAATGGTTATGTCATCGAAGTTTTTGTCGGCCATCAATTCAATGACGGCTTTTCTTAAGGCTTCTTGCGTTTTTAGGATTCTACGATCCACTTTTGCCATCTTGTATTATCCTCCTGACCTTCCCAACATAATGAACACTTTTGATGATCTTGTTGATATCTCAACAAATCGCGCTGATTTAACCATTGAACTTCAACTTCTAGCTCCTATAATAATAGACATGAGTTGATTAAACAACTTAATTTGTTTAGTCGCTTTCTGTGGATTGGGACGGCTAAGGAATTGCCTGTTTTACGCCCACTCAACTATTTTCTAAAAGGGACTAGTTGAGAAAATTGATACTACCTGGAGGTTATACACGATGAATGCTAATGCACGTGCTGTATTCGGTCCGGAAGGTCCGTTCCAACTAACAACAATTGAGCGCAGGGATCTTAAGCCGCATGATGTGCTCATTGAAATCAAATATGCAGGGATTTGCCACTCGGATATCCATACCGCTCGCGGCGATTGGGGGCCGGTCCAATATCCTCTCGTACCGGGACATGAAATCGCCGGCATTGTCGCCCGGGTTGGCTCGAATGTCACAAAGTACACGGTTGGTGACAGAGTAGGCGTCGGCTGCATGGTTGATTCCTGCGGAGAGTGCGAGAGCTGCCGCAGAGGAGAGGAGCAATATTGTCTGAAAGGACATACGGGTACTTACGCAGCTACCGACAAATATGGTCAATATACACAAGGAGGCTATTCCTCCCATATCGTCGTTACGGAGGATTTCGTCGTACGCATTCCCGACGGCATTGCCCTTGATGCCGCTGCACCGCTCTTATGTGCCGGAATCACAACCTATTCGCCGCTTCGCCATTGGGGTGCCGCTCCTGGCAAGAAGATCGCAGTGGTTGGACTTGGCGGGCTCGGCCACATGGCTGTAAAGCTGGCTCATGCCATGGGAGCCGATGTCACGGTTTTATCACAGACCTTGAAGAAGAAAGAAGACGGTTTGAAGTTAGGCGCAGACCATTATTATGCTACCAACGATCCGGAGACATTTAACAAGTTGGCCGGCACGTTTGATCTCATCGTGAATACGGTGAGCGCGAAGATTGATTTGAATGCTTATCTCTCGCTGCTGGCAGTGGACGGTACCTTGGTCAACGTCGGTGCACCGCCGGAGGCATTGCCTGTTCAAGTATTTTCGCTAATCCCGCATCGTCGGTCGTTTGCTGGATCGGCAATCGGCGGCATTCGAGAAACGCAGGAAATGCTGGATTTCTGCGCTGAACACCACATAACGCCTGAGATCGAGGTCATCTCCGCAAATCGGATTGATGAGGCTTGGGAACGCGTGCTGGCTTCGGACGTCCGGTATCGATTTGTCATTGATATCAGCACGATGGAGAACGAATAAGAATTCATTGCATCCCCGAATCAAGAAGGGCACGCCGAGTGGTGTGCCCTTTAGTTAAATGAGGAGCCGGTCGAACGAACTGCTAGCTGCGAAATCGTTCAAAGCAGATGCGTTATTTTATAAGAAAACATCTCATCAGTCATAGGAGTTAGAGAAATGAACTATAAAGCTCAACAAAGTTCTCTCGGTTTTGCCCTAATCTTGGCAACATTTTCGGCATTGGGGCCGTTTACGGTCGATATGTACCTGGCATCGCTTCCGCAAATCGCTGTATTTTTTGGAACAAGCGCAGCCGCGGTTCAAGCGAGTTTAACCACCAGCCTGTTAGGGTTAGGATTGGGACAGTTGATCATGGGGCCTTTAAGCGACATGTATGGAAGACGTCCGCCTTTGCTGACCTCCATGATCTTGTACATCCTTTCCTCGATTGGATGCGCTTTTGCGCCAAGCATCGAGTGGTTCATATGTTTGAGATTCATTCAAGGGGTTGCAGCGTCGGCAGGACTCGTGATTTCGCGAGCGATCGTCCGAGATCGGTTTCGTGGTGTTGAAATGACGAAGTTTATCGCACTCTTAACCATGATCAGCAATGTGGCACCGTTAATTTCGCCAACGCTTGGAAGCGCGGTTATGTCATACAGCTCGTGGGGAAGTGTATTTCTGTTCTTGGGGGCGCTAGGCATAGCACTGACCGCGATAACCTTAGGAGGGCTAAAGGAAAGCTTACCTGTACAGCAGCGTGTACCAAGCAGTTTCAGCACGTTGATAAAAAATTATAACAGCTTGTTCCGAGAGCGGTCGTTTATGGGATATGCACTAGTTAACGGCATACTGTTCGCAGGCGTATTCGCCTATGTGGCGGGTACCCCGTTTATTTATCAGAATATGTACGGCGTGTCGCCGCAAATGTTCTCGATCCTCTTTGCGTTGAATGGCCTTGCGATCATTGCGGGATCTCAATTCGTCAAATTGTTTGCAGGCCGGGTACCGGAAAGCCGGCTATTCAGGATCGGATTAATCATTGCGTTCATATCTTCTGCAGCGGTCTTGTTCGTCGTATTGGTACATGGCGCATTGTCTGCCATGTTTATCTCGATCTTCTTATTCGCTTTTTCCATTGGGATCATTGGGCCAATCTCTTTTACGCTAGCTATGGAGTCGCAGGGGCATATTGCAGGCAGCGCTTCCGCCGTGCTCGGCTCCTTACAATTCGCGTTAGGCGCCGTTACGTCTCCGCTTGTGGGAATTGCGGGCGAAAATTCCGCGATTCCTTTCGGAGTTGTCATCTTTTCCACCAGTGTATTATCTATTGCTGCCTATCTCATCCTGATTCAAGGGGGACAAAGATTAGCCGGCGGTAAAACCAGCTCTGGATCCAGCATGTAAATTTATAGGTAAACGATTTAATAAGGCAGCTGATGCAGCTGCCTTTTCTTCACTCGTATGATGTTGAACTTGTGGCATTATGGGTTGTTAACCATCGATTGGCTATTCTTAGCGTAACGAGCATAGACGTTATAATAGCAAGCCACATGCACGAAGTTGACAAGCGACCATACAACGAGCCATATGATAGGTGACGACAGGGTAGTCCAAAGACCGGACCATGGCAGCACGCGCCCTCCGCCGATAAACGTCAGCAAAGGGGGGAGAGACAAGAGGATAAGGAACGGAATCAGCCTAATGACCGATATGAGAATGAACATGGCGATTGTAAGGCGTTTTTTCTTCCGACGAATACGAATAGAAGCATAGGCGCCCCATACAAGCGTTGCGAGAATCAACGCCATCATGATCATAGACATGTTTCGATCGTTAAGAAAAGAGATGTTGGGCTGTTCTCCCCTCATCATAGCCGCGACCCCATCGATGATTCCCGAGTAATTCACAAATGCGTTCAATCCCGAATTAAACATCACCGCGATCCCCATCTGCTCGTCCAAATAAACCGTTTCTTCCGACTTGTACGTCCAGAAAATGCCGCTGTGGGAGATCGTTCGGCCGCGCGATGGGTCTTGGTCTGCGAGCCAACCCATGCCGTACGGCGAAGCGTCTCCGGCTGAATGAAATTGATTCATCAACGCCGGGGGAAGAAGGTCGCCGCTATATTGGGCAATCATCCACTTGGACATATCTTCCGCGGTTGAAACGATCCCTGCGGGACCGTCAATAAACCACAGCGGCTCTGAGCGACTCACGGAGCGGCCAAGAATCGAGTAATGACCCGGCGGTATAGCTTCATTCCCGTTGATTTGATGCGTCGTGCTGACACTGTAGGTATGGTTCATACCCAGGGGTTTAAAAATATGACGATTCAGGTAATCCGAAAACCGCTCTCCACTGATGCTTTCCACGAGGTTCGCCAACAGCACGTAATTGGGATTGTGGTAGCTGTAAGTTGTTCCGGGTTTATGGGCGAGTTCAACCTCGTTTAATAACCGGTTCGCCTCGTGCAGTGCTTGGAATTGCGGAGTCCTCGTCATATCGGGATTGGAGCCATCCGTCAGGCCGCTGGTCTGATTCAATAAATGCCGGACCGTTATGTCATGAACTCGAGGATCCTGAGGAGTCAGTTCGGGAAAATAGGAAACGTAAGCCTCATCCAGATCAATCCGGCCTTTATCCACCAACTGCAGAACGGCTAATGCGTTAAAGGACTTGCTAAGCGAAGCAATGGGTAGAGGGGTTTCGTCCGTTATGCTTTGGCTTTCACCAAACGTACCATAACCTTTGGCATAGAAGGTCTTATCGTTTAAGGAGATCGACAAGGACGCACCTTCGATATGGTTGGCCTTCATGCTCCGGCTCATGTATTCGTCAATGTCCCTCCAAAGTTCCGTGCGGTCCCCGTCCCCCAATGCAGATACGGACTCCGCCATCACGGTCCAAGATAGCACCAGACAGGTAATTACGGTAAACATTCTTTGTATTGTTTTCGGCATCATAGCACTCCTTCAATCAAGATAAGGATATGCTATCGGATAATTTTCAACTATTTATCAACTACGATCCAAAACTTGCGGTAACGCACCCGCCGCCTTGAGGTCCGTTTTCGACCTGCAAGCTCCCGCCATGTATTTCGCAAAGCACCTTGCAAACATACAGTCCTAGCCCACGATGTTCGGTTGCATCCCACATATCCCCGCGGTAAAAAGGAAGAGCAGCCTTGTTTAGGGCTTCGTTCGAGAAACCGGGTCCGTCGTCCGTGACGGCAATATCCATAGAGGCTTCCCGAATGATAAAACGAGCGTTCACCTGACTGGTTGCGTAACGCGCCGCATTGGCTACCAGGTTCTCGAATACTTGCATGACGACATGGGCATCCAGGCTGATTTCAGAATCAGCGTTATCAATGGAAGAGGCAAAGTTTATGCCGAATTGACTAGCGATTTGATTGGCACTGTCGTTCAGCAAAGCCGTGAAAGGGATGATATCCACGGGATCGCGATGCACCGGGGTATCCTCCAGCTTCTGAATCGAGCTCATGGCCTCCGCATAGTTCTCCAGGCGAACGATGTGAAGGTTCATGGTATGGATCAGGTCCAGAATCTTCTCTTCCGACAATTTCTTCCCGGGAACATAGGTGGCGAGAAACTCGGCGTATCCTTTCAGCACAGACAGCGGCGTCCTCAGGTCATGGGCAAAAATTGCATTGAGCTGCTTGCGCTCCTCAACCGAACGCCAGAGCGCCTTTAAATTGATTTCCAATTGTGAGCGCATGTTTTCAAATACGGCGATGAGCTCGCCCATCTCGTCCCGGCTGTCATAGGAGATGCTGAAGCCTAGATCGTTGGCCGAGATCTTCTTGGATGCTTGCATCAGAATCGTCAGCGGTCGTTTTAATTTCCATCTGTAAAATAGAACGGCCATGGCGACTATTCCTGCGGCTACCGTCAACAGCACCGCCGCGACGAGGGAGGGCAGCAACCAATCGGCCTCTCCAAAACGCTCCCGCAGGATCTCCGCCCAGGCAAATTCCAAAGTGATCATGGCCAGTACGGCCAAAAGCGTGAGAATGCATAACAGGATGAACGATTGCAGCAAATTAAGTCTTTCTAGCAGCAGCCTATTTACGAGTTTAGCCATTTGTATCCTACTCCCCACACCGTCTCGATTCGATCGCTGCAGCCGTATTCCTTGAATTTGTTGCGAATTCGCCGAATATGCTCGGCGATGACGCTGCTATCGCCTTCTTCGTCCAGGCCCCAAATTTTCTCGTAAATGCGCTCCTTCTCGAATACCATGCCGGGATTCATGGACAGCAATTCGATAATGCCGAACTCTTTTTTGGCCAGAGGTATTCGTTTATCCTGGAAATAGAGCTCCCGGGCCGTATAATTAATGACCAAATCGTGGTTAAACCTCACCGAGGCTTTGGTTGGGACTCGCTGTTCCCTGCGCAAATGCGCTTCTACTCTGGCGCCAAGCTCGCGAATACTGAAAGGTTTCAGGATATAGTCATCGCCTCCTGCCCGAAAGCCGGCTATTTTATCGGCATCTTCGATTCGAGCGGTCAAAAATAAGATGGGGCACGAAACAAAGCCTCTTATTCTTTCGCAAATTTCAAGGCCGCTCTCCTCAGGCATGTTGATATCGAGCAAAACGAGATCGGGTCCTAGTTCCACTTTTCGCATGGCTTCCCGGCTGTCCTTGGCCGTCATGACAAAATATCCATTGATTTCAAAGTAATCGGTCAGCAGCTTTCGAAGATCCGCCTCATCGTCCACGATTAGTATCTTATGCATACATGCTTCATCTCCAGTTTCATATGTTTGATTTCAGCATATCAAAGAAATTTTCGCATACCAATCGGATTTTAATTGAACGGCATGGAAAGTCTAAGGCAGAGTAGACGAGGTTCACCAATCGTGGTATGAATAGTATTGTCTGTGTCGGTGGCGCTTCGACACCACCACCGTTAGAGAAGGGCTGGTTAACGAAAGTAATCGGAGATACAAGTTATTTTATTTTGGAGGATCAATAATGAATCAACGTTTTCGGATCACGAGATCCATGCAACCCAACGCTGGCGATCAGGGGATTTCATTGGAAGAATGCCAACAATATTTTTCAACCAAAGCTGATTTTATTTATCAGACGGAGCTCACTGTGAGAGGGGAAGAGAGCACCATGTCGGTAGAAGGCGATTTCTTTATGTGGAAACATGGGGAAGCCTTGATTCCATTCAGGCACTACATGGGAGAGCTGTATGTCGCCGTTTCCCATCAAGAGCTTGTGCCTCTCATGATCGAAATTGCAACTGATTTGCGGGCGGATATCGTAGAAGGGTAACCGAATGGATCCTGTAAGGGCTTCGTAAGATCATCCGTATTAGATATGTTAGGCTGTCGAGATAAACAGCGAAATGAGAAGCGCCGATGAGCTTGGTTGAGGATCTTACCGAGTCCATCGGCGCTTTTTTTGCGAAGTCCATTTTAAATGGCGCAGGATGGTTTGGTGTAGGATGCCTGCGACTATCCGCGAATTATTGCCCCAATCCACCAAGTTGATGGCGGCCGTTAAAGCAAACGCAAGCGGGCATCGGCGATGCCCCAACGGATAGGGAAGGGCTGAAAGAGAGGGGCGGTAAGAGAATGGAGTGGAGGAAGGGTGGCTTGCCTTCTATCATAGATTCTGCACGCCGACCTCATTCTTTGGGGAACTTTTTTAGCAGGAGATCTACTTTTTGGTGCAAGTGCCGCAGTTCTTTATTGTAATGTCTGTAAGTTAATACACCGAGAATGGATTTGATGCCCAAAAAGACGATGGCTGCAATGACAATCAGCAAATAATTGTGAGCCAGTTGTCCAAGCCAGCTGTTGATATTAACCATGATGACCCTCCTTCATGAATAGTATTTGTTTTTCGGCCAGAAAGTTATGCCAGAACATGTAAAGTAACGGCAACCCGATGATTTCTGACGGCCGGTCATTACAGGAGAATATGACCATATGATCGTTCGATTTGTTTGCCTTATCTTTGGTTGATGGTTATCCTGTAGGGCTTGGTGTTTGATCAGGACCTACGAGTGCTTGTTTTTTGTTGTAAATGCAACAAAAATGGTGTACTATTTTCTTACTGCTTCATTTGAATAAATTCGAGAAGAGTGGAGTTGCATATATGAAGGACGTACTACGTGAGATTGGTATGATCGCCAGGTCATTGGATTCGATAAGCAATATTGAGTTTAAGCAATACGACCTTACAAAAGGACAGTATTTGTACCTCGTGCGAATATGTGAACACCCAGGAATTATTCAAGAAAAGTTATCTGAAATGATAAAGGTCGACCGAACAACAACGGCCCGGGCTATAAAGAAGCTTGAGATGAATGGGTTTATTGATAAGAGAGAAGATCAATATAACAAAAAAATCAAAAAACTGTTTCCTACGGAGAAAGGGAGCCATGTGTATCCATTAATAAAAAGGGAGAACGATTATTCCAATTTGGTTGCACTATCCGGATTCTCTGCAAGTGAAGTAGAAGTCATGTTTGAGCTTCTCCAAAGAGTCCGACACAATGTGGAAAAAGACTGGGAGTTTGTTAAAAAGGGTAACAAGCGACACTATTGATGTATTCAAAGGAGGACGAAGCAAAGTGACCATAACTATAGAAAAGTGCACGATTAAAGATCTGGGCTTGCTTCAAGAAATAAGCATTGAGACATTTAACGAGACTTTTAAGGATCAAAATTCGCCTGAAAATATGAAAGCCTACTTAGATAAAGCTTTCCACTTGAATCAATTGGAAAAAGAATTATCGAATATCTTTTCGGAATTCTATTTTATTTATGCTGATAGGGAAATTGCAGGGTATTTAAAAATTAACACCCATCATGCTCAGTCTGAAGCAATGGGCGATGATTGCCTAGAGATCGAGCGGATTTATATCAAGAAAAGCTTTCATAAACAGGGGCTTGGCAAATATCTAATGAATCAAGCCGTAGAGATCGCGTTGGAACGCAATCTAAGGAAGATCTGGCTAGGGGTTTGGGAAAAAAATGAGAATGCCATTACCTTTTATAATAAAATGGGGTTTGTTCAGATGGGGACCCATACTTTCTATATGGGGGATGAAGAGCAAATCGATCTTATCATGACCCAAACACTCAAATAATAACATGATAGGAAGCTCAGCGTATCGACCTTAGGACTCATGGGCAAGGCGATGGTCAGTGTTCTTTTGGATCAGGACTACAATATGACTGTGTGGAATCGAACTTCAAGCAAAGCTGACGATAGCATTACCAGCTTAATAGAAATGTTTAAAAAACCTTTATGATCGCATAGTCCGACCGCATTCCATTCGTGGTATGCGGTTTTTCTTTATGACCAAGAGTAATGAAACGATTTTTTCAGTATGGGCCGAGAGTTGACAGAAATGATTTTATATTTTAATATTCATCCATGATGTTAATCGTAAATATTACGAATAACAAATAATACAGAGTCGATTGGCTCGGAAAGAAGAGAACATTACCATGCAAAAAGGGATACATCCAACATTTCAAAAAGTCATATTCCTAGACGCGAGCGTTGGCTTTTCATTTCTCAGTGCGTCCACGAAGACTTCGACAGAAACGATGGAGTGGGAAGACGGTCAAACCTATCCCGTGATTCGCGTAGATTCCAGTTCGGCTTCGCACCCTTTCTTCACGGGCAAGCAGAAAAATACCGAAATCGGCGGGCGTGTCGATAAGTTCAAGAAACGATTAAGTTATAAACGGTAGAGAGGTTAACGTACCGAATCAGAGAAAGAACGGTCACGCCATGATACTCGATTTATGCAGTGAAGGAGCAGCAGTTGATCATGAGCAAACGCAATGCAAGCCAGCGTATTCCGCGTGCCAAAGGGATCGATATGGCAACCGTGTATTCACCTAAGGAGTGCGGCAAAAAAGCGAGGCACCTGATATTGCCGGATTTCAATCAGAGAATTGTGGATGAGTTCGATGCCATTGCCAGGACGAGGGACAGTAACGATGAAGTGAAGGAGATGGCCCATGCTGTTAATACATTGGTGCAGTGTTTGGATGATTTTGGGGACAAGAGCATCATGATGGCGGCCACCAATTTGGAGAAGGAATTGGACCAGGCAATATGGCGCAGGTTCGATACTAAGATGACGTATTCCCTGCCGGACTTTGGCAGAAGGCAGCATTATATCGAAATTCTTCTCGGAGATTTCCGGTGTGAGGCGTCAGCGTTGACGGAGGCATGCGACCTGCTTGAAGGGTGCAGCTTTGCCGACATGGAGCAAATTGTATTGAAAGCAAAGCGAAAAGCCATTATTGAACGGCAACCGCTGCTGAAAAGCCATATAAAAGATTCCTATGATGAATATAAACCTGATCTGGCGAAGATTTAAGGGGGATGGCTGTCCTCCTGCCGGGTTGGAAAAGGGATTAGCAATAGGATACACCGGGTTTCATGCTGAATAAAACAGTTTTTCTGTCACAAGGAAGGAAGAGATGGGGATATGTTATTGTCTTCCATGCGCGACGTTATGTTTGGATACGGGGATCAAGCTGTCGTTGAGAATTTGTCGCTCGACATTCATTTGGGACAATTCATCGGTATATCCGGTCCAAATGGCGCCGCAAAATCAACTTTGCTGAAATTGATGCTTGGTTTGATAAAGCCCTGGAGCGGGTCCATCGTTTTTAAGCGAGTATTGGAGGACGGATCCAGGTTATCTGTTGGATATGTTCCGCAGCAAGTGGCCTCGTTCAACGCTGGCTTTCCCAGTAAAGTGATTGAGCTTGTACGATCGGGCCGCTACGGACGACTCGGATTGTTCAAGCGTTTCACATCCGCAGATTATGAGATCGTTGAGCGAAGCCTGAAGGAAGTGGGGATGTGGGAATATCGTCATCGGAGGATCGGCGAGTTATCGGGAGGGCAAAAGCAGCGAATATGCGTTGCCAGGGCGTTGGCCCAGGAGCCGCAGGTGTTGATTCTTGACGAGCCTACGACAGGGATGGATGTGTCGAGTCGTACGGATCTGTACCGACTATTAAACGATTATGTCAAGGACAAAGGCAACACGGTCATTATGGTCACCCATTCGCTTGATGAAATCGGTCCATATCTGGACCAGGTCGTCCACTTGGAGCGAAAGGAGAATGAGGGATGGCGATGCTCGGTTACGAATTTATGCAGCGCGCGTTTTGGGCAGGAGGCCTGATCGGCGTGATCGGTCCCGTTCTGGGCGTGTTTTTAATGCTCAGGCGCCAGGTTCTCATGGCGGACACACTCTCTCATGTATCCTTGGCGGGAGTCGCATTGGGTTCTTTTTTGAAACTGAATCCCGCACTCAGCGGTTTTGCAATGGCTATGATCGGGGCACTTGTGATTGAACAGCTTAGAAGAGTGTATCGTACATACACCGAGGTTCCGGTTGCCATTATTATGACGTCCGGGCTTGCACTGTCGGTGGTCCTGATGAGCTTGAATCAAAATCTGAGCAAGAGCTTCAGCTCCTATTTGTTCGGATCGATTGTTGCGGTTAGCGATACGCAGCTTCGGCTTATTGCGGTGGTAGCAGCAGTGGGAATGATCTTTTTTGTTGGACTGCGCCGGCCGCTTTATAATTTTGCTTTTGATGAGGAGACCGCTGCGGCATCCGGTATGCGTGTCTCGCTCCTGTCTTTTTTATTCGCCGTGTTTACGGGAATGACGGTTGCCGCCGCCATGCCGGTAGTTGGCGTGCTGTTGGTTTCGGCGTTAATTGTGCTGCCGGCCTCGATCGCACTGCGGATGGCAACAGGTTTTTTAGCAGCCATGGGGATCGCCGTCTTTGTTGGGTTGAGCGGTGTTTTTTCGGGCCTTGCTGCTTCATACTATCTCAATACGCCGCCAGGAGGTACCATTGCCCTGATTCTATTAGGATTTCTAATCTTGGCCGTTATCTTTCAAAAATTACTTCGGTTACATAATCGAAGATCGTTACAAAAAATAAATAGTAATAGGAGTCATAAGAATTATGAAGAGATTTAAGCGAGTATTAACCCTACTATCCCTATCTGCAGTATTGGCTATTGCAGGCTGCGGCTCGGGAAAATCGACTGTTACTCATGAGGGAAACGTTTCTTCCGCCAATAACGAAGCATCAGATGCTTCCACAACGGAAACTACAAAGCTGAAAGTTAAAACCAGCTTCTACCCCATGTATGAATTTACTAAACAGGTAGCGGGCGATCTGGCAGATGTGGAGAATTTAATTCCTCCGGGTATTGAAGCGCATGATTGGGAGCCGACACCCCAGGACATGGCGGGGATATCCGATGCCGATGTGCTGGTGTATAATGGCGCCGGCATGGAAGGCTGGGTCGATCAGGTTCTGGAGAGCATCCAGGGCACCGGGGTATCGGCAATTGAGGCCAGTAAGGGAATAGAGATCATGGAAGGTACCGGTCATTCTCATGACCATGGTGAAGAGGGGGATCACGGCCACGATGAGCATGCCCATGATCATGGTGAAGAGGGGGATCACAGCCACGATGAGCATGCCCATGATCATGGTGAAGAGGGGGATCACAGCCACGATGAGCATGCCCATGATCATGGTGAAGAGGGCGATCACAGCCATGATGAGCATGCCCATGATCATGAAGAGGGCGATCACAGCCATGATGAGCACGCCCATGATCATGAGGAAGAGGGGCATCACCATGACCACGGTGGACTGGATCCGCATGTATGGCTCTCGCCGGCCATGGCTGTCAAACAAGTCCGCAACATCGAGGCAGGGTTGGCTGAAGCAGCTCCGGAACATCAAGAGGCATTCAAAGCAAACGCAGATGCTTATGTTAGTAAACTGGAGGCATTGGACAAAGAGTTTCGAGACGGACTGAAAAATACCAAACGAAAAGACTTCATTACGCAGCATGCTGCGTTCGGGTATCTAGCCAGAGAATACGGTTTGACTCAAGTGCCGATTGCAGGCTTGTCTCCGGACCAAGAGCCCTCGGCTGCTCAAATGGCTGAAGTGATCGAATTTGCCAAGGAGCACAATGTAAAAACGATATTCTTTGAAATGCTTGTGTCATCAAACGTTGCAGAGACGATAGCCTCTGAGATCGGCGCTTCGACTTCCGTACTTAATCCGATCGAAGGATTAACCGAGGAAGATATCGCGGATAACCTTGATTACATTGCCATTATGCGTCAAAACCTCGACGCTTTAACAAAGGCTTTGAATGAATAATCACGAATAGGAAGGGAGGCGTGTTCCAAGTGGCGAAAAAATCGAAAGTCGTGAAAGAACGGAAAAGACAAGAGATGGTTGCTAAATACGCGCAGAAGCGTAAGGAACTGAAAGAGAAGGGCGACTACGCAGCGCTCCAAAAACTGCCCCGCGACTCTTCGGCGACCAGGCTTCATCATCGCTGTGCGGTCAGCGGCCGGCCAAGAGGTTATATCAGTAAATTTGGCGTTTCACGCATTGTTTTTCGGGAGTTGGCCCATAAGGGGCAAATTCCTGGTATAACGAAGTCCAGCTGGTAACTACCTTGTCAACTTCTATTGTTGGACGACAAGAACAGATAAACATGGATAAGCCGCATAAACTGCGGCTTTTTTCATATTTCGCAAATTGGATTTCATTTGATTGACATGCGTATTGCTTCAATGTTACTTTTTAATAATACCCATTTTATGGGTCATCATTTAAGGAGTGTTTTGTATGAGGTTACCCGTGCATGAACGATTCATTGAACAGGCAATAACGCATTTTCGCCAAGATCAACGATTTGCAGGTTTGCTCGCAGGCGGTTCTATGGTGCACGGCGCTATGGATTACAGTGATTTAGATTTAATTCTGGTTTATCGTAATGAATTCCGAAGTGAGATCATGGATCAACGGCTTCAAATTGCGGAAGGGCTGGGTAACCTGCTGTCGGCATTCACCGGGGAGCATGTTGGTGAGCCTCGTTTGGTTATTTGCCTATACGGCCCCGATCCGCTTCATGTCGACCTCAAATTTGTACAGCCGCAAGAGCTCGAATCTCGAATCGAAGACCCGAGAATTCTATGGGAGAGAGGTTCTGACATTACAACGATACTGAACAAAACGACGTTGTCTTTTCCTAACCCTGATCCGCAATGGATTGAAGACCGCTTTTGGGTATGGGTTCATTACGGTGCAACAAAACTAGGGAGAGGCGAGTTGTTTGAAGTAATAGATCTTTTAACATTTATGCGAAGCGCAGTCTTGGGGCCGCTCGTTCTCATGCGTAACGGCCAGCAACCGCGAGGGGTTCGAAAATTAGAGAAATACGGTGTCCAGGAATTAGAGGAGCTTAAAGGAACGATTTCCCTCCACAACTTGGATAGTTGCTACCAGGCTTTAAAAAATACGATAGCGTTGTACCAAAGCTTACGCCAGGCATCGGAAATTGTAACCAAAACGGAAGCAGAACGCATCTCTATCGAGTTTCTTGACCATGTCTATTCAGCCAAACTTCAATAAAAAAGGTCGGACGACAAGAAAGGTAAATTCATTTTACTAGGAGTACTATATATAAAATTTAACAGATGGGATATGGTGTAATGTCGAACGCCGTTGAGTTGGTGAAACCTTCAGCTGCATATAAGAGGGAGTATCTGTCTTTTTACGAAGATTGGATGTCGGATGAACAGGATATTACCCCGTGGGTAGTGAGGAAAGATCCAGCTGATTTTGATTCCATGATCGAATTTTTATATGCGGAAGATACAGAAGAGAAGCTACAGAACAAGAGCTTTGTCCCTCATTCTACGTACTGGCTTATCGACAGCTATTCAAAAAAAGTAATGGGTGCAGTCAATATTAGACACAGACTTAATGAAAAACTCTTGAATAGCGGCGGGCATATCGGTTACGGAATACGTCCGTCGGAAAGAAGAAAGGGCTATGCTTCCGTACTTTTAGCATTAACCCTTGAAATCACGAGAGATATGGGACTAAACAAAGTGCTGCTGGTTTGTGATAAAGGAAATGTGGCATCGGAAAAAACGATTCTGAAGAATGGTGGTCAGTTTGAGTCGGAGTATGTGGAGGAGAATGGGAACGTTGTAAGACGATTCTGGATATTCTTATAGACTCTTTGCATTGAGGATTTTACCCATCCTATCCGGACTGGAGGGCGAAGGATAAAAAGAGGTCGACCAGCAAGCTCTGGTGACCTCAGCTATTGATGTTCTATTCGTTAGAACGAAGCGCTAACAAGCGTTTTAAGTTATCATCTATAAATTGATTATCGGCGCTGTTGATTCCGCGTCCGGCAAAATGACCCCAGATCGACTCAATGGGTTTAAATAGAGCATGTGGTATAAGATTAGCCTCGTATTCATTGTCGTCGGCCGGGCAGAAGAGATCCGTGCTACCCGGCATGATGCAGGCAAGCGCCGAAATGCTTTTGAGCGCTTTATCGAAATCTCCGTTATAGGAGGGGTTCGCACTTATGTCTGCATGTTGACCTGTCCATAACATGGCCAGGACATTGTGCGGATCCATCTTCATAAAGCTGTCTTCCCAGACGCCCGCCATAAATTCTGCCAAAGAGTCAAAACCCATCTCACGATAAAGTTCCTCTCTATAAAACGCCTGCGATACGCCCCACCCGGCATAGACGCGTCCGACGGCGCGCATGTCTGCGGAAGTCAACTTGTTTAGTTTGCTTGAATCGAAGCCGACTGCAGCCATGAGCGGAGCCTTCATTCCTTCCAGGACCACGTACGTTTGGGGCCAAGTCTTGGCAACGCCGGCAAAAGGGGCGATTCGCTCCACCATGTCGGGATAACTCGCACCCCACTGAAATGCTTGAATGCCTCCCATGGACCACCCAACGACGAGAGCGATCTTGTGAATGCCGAATTTCTCGGTCACCAGCCGATGCTGAAATTCAACGTTGTCATAGATGGTTACCTGCGGAAAATGAGCCCGGTCGAATGGGGGGGGCGTGTTGCTGGGAGAGGAAGATAATCCGTTGCCCAACAGGTTTGGAACGATAATGAAATATTCTCGCGGATCCAATGCCATACCGTTTCCAATCAACCATTCATTCTGAGTATGCTGGTCCCCAAAGGCTGTGGGATAGATGATGACATTATCTTTCTTCTCATTCAATCGTCCATATGTCTTATAAGCAAGAAAAGCGTCCGGTAACGTCACTCCGGATTGCAAGGTTACGTCACCCAAATCAAAAATTTCATAATCCATCATATCGTTTGCTCCCTTCAAAATGAAACCATATATTTAAAGTGTAGTTCTTGTACTCAGTATAGGGTCATGGTACTCTCAATAAAAGTGAATAGAATTCAAAGCTGTATTCAATAAAATTGAAGGTAAAAGGGGCATCGTATATGGAATTACGCCAACTGATTACGTTCCGCACGGTGGCGTCCACATTAAATTTCAGTCGTGCTGCGGAAGTGCTGAGCTACGTCCCTTCCAACGTCACGATGCAAATGAAGGCATTGGAGGATGAGCTGGGGGTTCGCCTGTTTGACCGTTTGGGCAAGCAGCTCGTACTCACAACGGCGGGTAAACGCTTTTTAACACATGTCCAGAGTGTTCTTGACCAATTGGAAGAAGCTAAAACCGTCGTTCATGACAACGAGGTTCTAAGCGGCACCCTAACGATCAGTGCCAATGAGGTGATTTGCGCCTATCGGCTTCCGGCTGTCTTTCAGTTATTTCGTTCGCGCCATCCGGGCGTGCGTCTCATCTTCCGCTCCGTTCCCAATCAAGAGCTCAAACAAACACTCTTTGAAGGAAGCGCGGACGTCGTCTTTATGTTGGACGAACCCATTCGCTCAAGCGGACTTGCCGTGGAACCCTTGCTGGAAGAAACGTTCCGCTTATTCGCCGCTCCAGACCACCCGCTCGCAAAACGGACGGTGCTGCGGCTCGAAGATTTTCACGAAGAAGTGTTCTTGACGAATGAAAAGGGTTGTCCCTATCGAACCATGTTTGACCGGTCCTTTGAAAAAGAGGGCATTGACAGTATTACGTATTTAGAGTTTCAAAGTGCCGAAGCGATTAAACAATGTGCCATTTCGGGAATCGGCATTGCCTTTCTTCCAGAAATCGTAGTGGAAGCCGAAGTTGAACGAGGCGAACTGGTTGCCCTTCCATGGCAAATTCCGGATTTGCACGTGTATACACAAATGCTGTGGCATAAGGACAAGTGGCTTTCACCAATCATGATGTCGTTCATAGAAGCGGCAAGGGAGATTCTTGCTTCAGAGGAGGATAATAGGTCATAGGAAAAAGGTGAAGAATGTCGTTTGCTCCGGAAAGAAAGAGACCGCTCTTTACCTTCAATTGTACCCCCCCACTTTATAACAAAAAAAACCCAACCTATTGAGGTTGGGTTTTTTTGAATTATGCATGTGAAGGAAGCTGCGCTGGAATTTGAAAAGAAACCGTAGTGCCTTGATTCATCGTGCTCTTGATAACCAGCCCGCTGCCAAAGGTTTGGAGCAGACGACGATTCGTGTTGTAGAGACCGATGCCGCCTTTTCGATGGTCGGGTGCATTCAGCAGCTGGGTAACCTGGTCGGGTTCCATGCCAAGCCCGTTATCCGTCACTTCAACGATGATAAAGTCCTCTTGCATTGCAATCCTGACCCGTATCGTACCGCCACTGGCCCTCTTCATAATGCCGTGCCGCACCGCATTTTCCAATAATGGCTGGATCGCCAGCGGCGGGATGAGGACGTTGAGATCCCAATCAACTTCCCAGGTCACGTTCAGGCGTTCCCCGTATCGTTCCGTCTCTACGTATAAATAGGCTTGGATAAGCTCAAGCTCCTGCTGCAGCGGTACCAGCCGATCCTGATTCCGATAATGGAAGCTGATCTGCAGATAGGAGCTGAAAGCCTCGCCAAGGCTTCGCATGCGATCGATGTCCATTTCGCTAAGCGCCATAATCGAATTCAAGGTGTTGAACAAAAAGTGAGGGTGGATCTGTGCCTGCAAATAGGCTGCTTCCATGCGCAGGCGATCATCCACCGTATGCTTCAGCGTGATCAGGGAATGGATGCGGTATCTCAATTCTACAGGATCAACCGGCTTCGTTACATAATCATTTGCGCCGGATTGGAAGCCTGCATACACATCGGCCGATTCGCCTCGAGCCGTCAGCAGCAGTACGGGCAGCTCCGCTGCGTTAAAGCGCTCCCTTACGGTGCGGGTGAGCTCGTAGCCGGACATCTCCGGCATCATGACATCCGCTATGAGGAGATCCCACGGCTGCGAGCCGAGAAGCTCAAGCGCTTCGGCAGCCGAGGCAACGACACTCAGGTTGTACGGCTCTGCCGAAAGAATGCCGGCAAGGATGCGCAGGTTTACAGGATCGTCATCCACGGCCAGGATACTGACGGGATGCTCTTTCGACCATAGCTTCGTGGGTACCTGCATAGGGGTACCGCCAGCTGCGACGTCCCAGCTGGCAGCGAGTTCTTTGTAGACAGCTGTGTCTACAGCGGGTACGTGAACCCGCTGCGAAGCAGAGTACTCTGCGTTTGTGTCCGCAAGCGGGAGTGTGAACGCAAAAGTCGTTCCTTTCCCTGATTCCGATTCGACCGTCAGCTCGCCGTCATGCAGTTCAACGAGTTCCTTGCTGATGCTAAGCCCTAGGCCGATCCCCTTCGCGTCATTCAACCCTTGATTCCCCTGCTCGTACGGAAGAAAAATGCGGTTTAGCGTTTGAGGGTCCATCCCGATCCCCGTATCCGTTACCAAGATCGTCATTTTACTGCCCTTGGTAAAGGCGGAGACGGTAACGGAGCCTTTCTCCGTGTATTTGATGGCGTTGTGAATCAGATTGAGCAAAATTTGAACGAGCCTCTTTTCATCCGCCTGTACGGCAGGAAGGGCTTCGGGGATATTCATCTTGAGCTGAACGGGCGCGCCGTCCGTCATAAATTTTACGATATCGAATACCCCGTTGACGACGGAAACCAGGGAAACCCGGCTTAGCTGCAGCTGAATTTGCTTCTCCTGAAGACGGACGGCATCCAGCAGGTCGTTTAATAAATGCGACATCCGGCGGCTGACCGTAATCAACAGGTTCAAATCCTCGCTGCTCTGTTTGCCGAGGGTTTCTTTCTCCCGTTCAGCAAGGCTTATGGCGATATTCATGATTCCGTGCAGCGGCGTACGCAGCTCGTGAGACGTGTTGGCCAAGAACCGGTCCTTCATTTGATC
The DNA here is from genome assembly GCF_000024685.1 of Paenibacillus sp. Y412MC10. Classification (NCBI taxonomy): domain Bacteria; kingdom Bacillati; phylum Bacillota; class Bacilli; order Caryophanales; family Paenibacillaceae; genus Paenibacillus; species Paenibacillus sp. Y412MC10. The sequence goes on along the minus strand of NC_013406.1, from coordinate 3,978,541 downwards.
CGCGAGCTTCAACTTATCGTTGAGTTTGCTGATTTGATGAAGGTTGCGGAAGTATCGCTTAAACCAATAGGCCGAAAATCCGATGATGGCCGCGAGCACGTCCACCGGATAATACACGGCGGGGAGTTCCCAATATTTATTAAGCGCCCCCCATACGGCGCTTGCCAGCACGCCGCTGGCCGACAGCAGCAGGAATATGGAATCATCCTGGCTGTTAAAGACCATTCGGGTAAACAGGAACAGCGACATCAGCATCGGCAGCAGGTAAAAGGCGCCGAACACCCGGAATTCTACGAGCCAGTGAACCCAAGACACAGGAGCGGCAAAGACTACGACCGTATATAGAGCCAGAAGCGTGCTGAATGTGATAAACCACACATTACGGTTCCGGGCGGTAAAGGTGCGGCTCAGCTTCCATATGAAATACGACAGCCACGAATAAGAGAGAAAGGTTACTTTGACCTCCCATTCATAGTTTAAAGGCACCCATTTCAGCAGGAGGCTGTCGTCTGATGTCACGACGGTTAAAGCGGCCGATACTAGCAACAGGAAAAAATCGAGCAGCGACCTTTCCCGCGGATTGAATATGTATAGAATGAAGGCGTACAGTCCGTGCAGCATCAGGACGACAAACATAATCAGCTGAAGATCAACGGAAACGCCGTGCTCATCCTGGATTGCCTGGTGCGATCCCAGCTTGATCGGCTTTGCGATTCCGCCTAAGTAAGGATGCTCATAGTTCGCCACGCGGATGATCAGATCGAGCTCGCGAGCATCCCGGTCGGGAACATAATCGACAACGAAAGAGGTGCGGTTCGGCAGATAGGAGGCTTGGCCGGGCTCGCCCGTCCTTCCCATGGAAGCTACCGTTTCGCCGTTGATGTCCACGGTAGCCGCGGATTGAATCTCCTGGATCCAGAACGAGATAGGGGTCGAAAGCGGGCGATCCAGCAATATGCGAAGTCGGTACGTTCCGATGCCAAACGACGAAGTTTTTGTCTTATTCGTACGATTGTTATTCCAGTCTCCAGGTACATTTACGTAGGTAAACTCATGAGACGGCTTCATTTCTTGTTCTTTAGCCAGGATGTCGGCGTAGAATTGCCACTCTCCGTCCAGATTGATGGATTTTGCGCCCAACAGATCCCAGCCTCTCAAATCGAGTATTCCATTGGAGACTTTCGGTTGATCTGCAGGAGGGGCATAGGATTCAAGCCAGAGCCAACGGATCCCCAGGAGCATGCTCAAAAAAACGACAAATGCCGCAAAATGCGGGAGTAATGCAATGATTCGAAATCGTTTGTGGTTCTTTGCGAGTATGGTTGTCACCGTTCACGTTCCTTTTTAAAAGTCTTACTTCCCAATATACGCAAAAAAAGCATAGTCGTACAGCACTATATGTTAGGTTGATAAGGTCTCGAACTTATATCCTTTGCCAAATATGATTTGTATGAACGAATTCGGAAGAGCACTCGCGAGGAGCAATGTCTCAATCATGCTAATCCATGACAGAATAATCAAGGTCCGGTCATTTCGATCTCCTTATAATTGTAGATTGGACAGTTCATAACATCATGGAATGTGAGGAGTTTGATCATGCAGGCAAGCGGAGATTTAGGAAACGGCATGTATAGGAACCCGATATTGGCCGGTGATTATGCGGATCCTAGCGTAGTCAGAGTCGGAGACGATTATTATATGACGCACTCCAATTTTAAGTTTGCGCCGGGGTTATTGATTTGGCACTCTAAAGACTTGGTGAACTGGGAACCCATCGCCAAAGCGTTAACCGATTATGCTGGAGATGTCTGGGCGCCAGATTTGACATACTACAAAGACCGGTTTTATATCTATGCTCCCATCAATGAAGAGATCATGGTGCTGACGGCGACGCACCCACACGGACCTTGGAGTGATCCGCAAAAGGTGGGGGTGCAAGGAATTGACCCGGGACATGTCGCGGATTCCAATGGTAACCGGTATTTGTTTTTTAGCGATGGTTATATGGTAGAACTGGCTGGGGACGGTTTGTCGGCTGTGGGCACTCCGCGCAAAGTGTACGATGGCTGGCCGTTTCCGAAGGAATGGGTCGTGGAAGGAAACTTTATGGAGTCTCCCAAGCTAACGTTTCATAACGGATATTTCTATCTTACCGTGGCGCAAGGAGGTACATCGGGGCCTTCGACTAGCCATATGGTCGCTTCTGCGCGATCCAAAGAGCCATGGGGGCCATATGAACACTCCCCCCACAATCCGATTATTCGAACGCAAAGCCGGAATGAACGATGGTGCTCTAAAGGGCACGGTTCATTGGTTGACACCCCGGACGGCGGTTGGTGGATCGTTTATCACGCGTACGAAAAAGGATACTACACACTCGGCAGGCAAACGCTGCTCGAACCGCTGGAATGGACGGAGGACGGATGGTTCCGCGTCCCGCTTCATTGCAAGACAGATGAGCCTATTCCAAAACCGCCGGGAGATGCCGTTCCCCATGGCATGACTTACGGTGAATTTCAAGAAGTGTCCGGCGGGCTGGGGTATCCATGGAGCTGGTATCAATCCAGCAATGATATTCAATATACGCTGCAGAAGCAAGCGATAACGATCCAAGCTGCTCCCGAGGCGTCGCCACTGGTTATGATGCCGGAAGACCATTCGTATGCCGCGCAGGTAGAGATTGAGCTTTCCGAAGAATCGGCAGCCCAGTTTTTATTGTTCTATAATGGATCGACGTATAGCGGATTCGGGATATCCCAAGAGGGGCTTTATGGGATTATTCGCGGCTGGGAGACGCCATCAAAGCCTTTTCCGCATCGGCGTGTCATCGTTCGTCTTGAAAATAACGAGCATGAAGTCGTCTTCTATTACAGTGCGGATGGATCATTATGGAATAAATTTGAGCATTCATTCGAAACCTCAGGCTGGCATCATAACACATTGGGCGGATTTCTTGCATTGCGAATCGCTCTCCGGGCGAAAGGTTCCGGCGAGGTTACGTTTAAAAACTTTATCTATCAGAAGCTGTAAATATGAAGCGACGCGCCTTTTACATGGGTGCGTCGCTTCTTCCATTGGCGAGGCGGCGCGTGTGGAGAAAGAACCTGTATGCCGCGCGTAGAAAGCACTTTACCTATTGGTTCGTTATGCTTTTGGAGACTGTCCAAAGATCTTCGAGAACTGACGGGTAAAATAATTGCTGTCATTGAATCCGCCCTGATAAGGAAAAAGCCAACCATGTTGAAAAACCAACTACTTTGTGTTACGATATACCGGTAATATGTCACACTAATTACCGAGCCGCGGAATGTGGAGAATAATTTTAGTAAAACAGTTGACACTCCATCTACTCTGTAATACAATATACCTGTAGTAAGTAATACTAAATAGTTCGATTTATAAAATCTGTTAGGTAAAACATTCCCTTGGTACTATGTTCTACTGAATATTGGTCAGACTAAATAGAGGAGGGACGAAAAAGAGGAGGCTTTGAACATGGAAAATTTAACTGAAATGCTGAAGGGTTCGCTGGAAGGCTGCGTGCTTGAAATCATCAGCCGCCATGAAACCTATGGCTACGAGATTACCCGCCGATTGAACGAGCTGGGGTTTACCGAAGTCGTGGAAGGGACGGTCTACACCATTCTCGTGCGATTAGAGAAGAAGAAACTGGTGAACATCGAAAAAAAACCGTCAGACATGGGACCGCCCCGCAAGTTTTACACGCTTAATGAAGCGGGCCGCCAGGAACTTGAGTTGTTTTGGGAAAAGTGGGATTTTGTATCATCAAAAATCAACGTCTTGAAGTCGACGTAGCATCATAAGATATTCCGTCCGATATATGGAGTGTCGGGTTCGGTTTTATAAAAAAGGAGGAACAATAACATGATGGAAATATTCAAAAAAATGATCGGCGATAAAAAAGAATACAAGATGATGATGGCACGCGTTGAAGCCCTGCCGGAAGACTACCAGTATGTATTTAAGAAAATTCAAAATTACATGTGGAATTTCTCCTCAGGCAACGGAATGGATATGCTGCATATGCAGTATGAATTAATTGAGCTGTTCGAAGCCGGTGCGGCAGAAGGCAGACAAGTGCTGGAAATCACGGGGGACGACGTGGCATCCTTTGCCGACGAGCTGGTTGCTAACGCTAAAACCTATGTCGCGAAGTATCGTGAAGATTTGAATCAGAGCATCATGAAACGATTGGGTAAGAAATAAATTCATTACAATAATACCGACTGATTAGCTGGTTACACGTGTGAATTGCCACCTTCGCTATTCAGTTATATTTTTAGCCCAGTAGTAAGTGATACAGAATATCAGTCAGACTAACTAGTTGCGTTAATGTAGCACTCAAGGCACTTAACCGTAATTTTCGGAATTCTCAAGCGCGGCCTAATCGGGCTAATTATAAGGAGGAAAAAAATATGAGCAATGCGGCGATTTCTGTAAAAGGGTTAAAAAAATCCTTTAAAGACAAGGAAGTCTTAAAAGGGGTGGATTTTGAAGTGCGGCGCGGCGAAATTTTCGCGCTGCTGGGCTCCAATGGAGCCGGTAAGACGACGACGGTCAACATCCTCTCGACGCTGATGAAGCCCGATGGCGGCGCAGCGAGTATTTGCGGCTCTGACGTCCAGCGTCAACCGGATCATGTTCGCCAGAGCATCAGCCTGACTGGGCAGTTTGCAGCTATTGACGGCATGAACACAGGAAGAGAAAACCTGATGATGATCGCCAAGCTCAGGGGAGTTTCCAATCCTGCACAAGTCGCCGACAATCTGCTTGCAAAATTCAGCCTGACCGATGCGGCGGGTCGCCGGGCGGACCAATATTCCGGCGGGATGAAGCGCCGGCTTGACATCGCCATGAGCCTGATCGGGAGTCCAGCCGTCATTTTTCTTGACGAACCGACCACAGGACTTGACCCTGAAGCACGGATTGAAGTCTGGAATACCGTCAAGGAGCTTGCCGGCAGCGGCACAACCATCTTGCTGACGACCCAGTACCTGGAGGAAGCCGAACAACTGGCGGACCGTATCGCCATCCTGCATGGCGGAAAAATCATCACGACCGGCACCCTTGCCGAACTCAAAGAGATGTTCCCACCGGCAAAAGTAGAGTATATCGAGAAGCAGCCGACATTGGAGGAAATTTTCCTCGCAATCATCGGCAAAAAGGAGGAAATGTAAATGAAAAGCAAAACAGGGGTATTATTGGGGCGTTTAATGCGCAACATCATGAGAAGCCCGGATACGATTATCACGGTGGCGATTACGCCGATAATGATGATGCTGTTGTTTGTCTACGTATTTGGCGGCGCCATAGAGACAGGTACGGCCAACTACGTCAATTATTTATTGCCGGGAATCTTGCTGATGGCTATCGCATCCGGCGTCTCTTATACTGCCTTCCGGCTGTTCGGAGATGTAAAGAGCGGGCTGATGGCGCGTTTCATTACCATGCCGATCAAGCGCTCGTCTGTATTGTGGGCTCATGTGTTGACATCGCTTGTTTCCAATGCGCTTACGGTCGTGGTGGTTTTCCTCGTCGCGCTTTTGATGGGCTTCCGTTCCGGCGCTAATATCCTGGATTGGCTCGCGGTAACAGGGATACTCGGGTTGTTTACGCTGGCGCTGACATGGCTGGCGGTCATACCCGGCTTGACAGCAAAGACGATGGAAGGGGCGACGGCCTTCTCGTACCCGCTGATATTCTTACCGTTTATCAGTTCGGCCTTTGTCCCTACCGAAACCATGCCTAAAATTGTGCGTGCGTTCGCTGAGAACCAGCCCGTGACTTCCATCGTAAATGCGATTCGTGCCCTCTTGCATGAAGGATCTGTCGGCAACGATATCTGGATCGCGCTTGCCTGGTGCGTCGGCATCATGGTCATCGCTTACTTTTTCGCTAATAAAGCCTTTAAACGCCAGTTAGGTTAAATACACCTAGCCTCCTCAGATGATCAAAGAACAGGTAACATCTTTCATCGAACAGAATGGCCATGGATACTTTAAAAGCCGCATAAAATGCGGCTTTTTTTCGTTTGAAGAATATACGTTTTACTTGAAAAATTGTATGTATCTCATCATTTCGGATATGCCGTTCATTTGCTTTTCCAGTTGCTCATTCAGCTTCTGAAGAGCCACTTTGAAGGAGCGTTCAATCGTAGTTAGATCATGTGTCTCTAGAGCTTCAAGCAGCTGTTTCATGCTTTCAATGAAAAAGACGGTTTTTCTTAAACTGCTTAGCACTATAATCTTTTTTAATTCCTGGGACGTAAAGACTCGATATCCGTTTTCCGCGTTTCGCTTAGCGCGAATAAGCCCCTCCTTTTCCCAATGTCGAATAGCGGAGGGGTTAACGCCAGCGATCAACGCGACCTCCCCGATTTTCATTTCATCCGTGACCTGAATATTTCTATACTTGGAGAAATCCGTTTGATGAATGAGCCTCATAACCTCCTCGACTCGCTGCTTCTCTACCTGAATGTTGTACTGCTGTACATTGATCATCCAAAGTGCTTGTTCAACATGACCTTTCTTTAATAAACTCATGACCTCGTAGGCGATAGGCAGATCGAATCCTTGGACCAAGGATCGTAAAGCAAGAAAAGCTTGATCATGGAGCGGCGTGTAATATCTTCTGTTGCTTGAAGTCCGAGGTACGTCAGGCACCAGGCCGAGATTTTCATATCTTCGCAAGGTAGTGGTGCTGACATGAAGTTTCTTGGCCATCTGTTTCGGTGTAAAGGTTCTGTCCATTTGCGTGCACCTTCCTTAAAGTCAAACTCTCAAGTACGGCAACAATATTATAAGAGACAATGACTCTTCCCACAAGGATCCTTGGTTTATTAAGCGAAATCTTGCATGAATGTTATATGATCGATGCAGGAACAAAAATCAAGGAGGTAAACGTTATGGAAAAAGGGGATTATGCTTTAGCATCCTATCGCAACCTAAAGCCCGGCGATTTCATTACGTTCGGCACGTATCCGCAGTCCGTGGACGGCAAAGAACAGGCGATTACTTGGCGTGTTCTTCAAAACTCAGGAAGCGAGCTGTTGGTATTGAGCGAGCATATTTTGGACTGCAAGAGGTATCACGGCAAGCGTGCGGATCTGACGTGGCGTGATTGCATGGATATATCGTGGCATGACTGCGACTTGCGCGAGTGGCTGAATCATGAATTCTATAACGTCGCATTCAATGCTTCGGAGAAAGAACTCATCAAGACGACGCATTGCACGGACAACGGAAAGGGCTGCCCGGATACGGAGGATAAGGTTTTTCTGCTCAGCGTTGCCGAAATAAACGATGTATCTGAGACTCACGGCAAGGATTGGAGACGCGCTGTCGGAACCGATTATGCCAAAACGATTAAGCCCGATGGATGCAGCTTATATGTATATGATAAAACGAACAAAGACAACTATATGATCATAGACGGCAAAGAAGCCGGCTGTTCCTGGTGGTGGCTGCGGACGCAAGGAAACAAGCCTTCGCGTGCGTATTTTGTAGGGACAGGCTGCAGTACTCGCAGCTACGGAAATAACAGTATAGTCGGTTATGGCGTACGCCCTGCTTTAAATTTGGATCTATCATAATCGAGATGGAATAGGAGAACTTACCGGAAGAAATATCGGAACGGAACTCATACTTTTCGAGGAGGTAAGACATGGATTGCACTTCCCAGCCAGAAGCGGCGTTCAAAGTAAAACGGTGGCCCAAACATACTATAGCGGCGGGTCGACGTCATTCCGTGGCTCTTACATCGGACGGCACGGTCACGGTCGCAGGAGATAATCATAATGGCCAATGCGATGTCAGCGGCTGGCGCGATATCGTAGCGGTCGCGGCCGGGAATGTTCATATGGCAACGAACACGGGGAATGCTCATACCATCGGTCTTAGATCGGACGGTACGGTGGCGGCCGTGGGTTGGAATAAGCATAATCAATGCGATGTCAGCGGGTGGCGCGATATGGTTGCGGTTGCGGCGGGCTGGCGTCGCACCGTCGGTCTTCAATCCGACGGCGCAGTGGTGGCTGCGGGACGAAATAATGAAGGTCAATGCAGTATAGGCGGCTGGCTCGACATAGTGGCGGTCGCCGCAGGTGACTGGCATACGGTCGGTCTAAAAGCGGACGGGACGGTAACGATCGTGGGGAATAATCGGTACGGCCAATGCAATGTAAGCAGCTGGCGCAACATCGTGGAAGCATCGGCGGGCTACCTTCATACCGTCGGGCTTCAATCGGACGGCACAGTGGCCGCTGTGGGTTTAAATAAGCACGGCCAGTGCGATGTAATCGGTTGGAGCGGCATAGTGGCGGTAGCGGCGGGGAGTTATCATACCATCGGTCTTAAATCCGACGGTACGGTCATTGCCGCGGGCTGGAATCAGCATGGACAATGCAATGTAAGCGGCTGGCGCGACATTGTAGCGGTAGCGGCAGGATGCGCTCATACGCTCGGCCTTCAATCGGACGGCACGGTCGTAGCCGTGGGCGATAATGAATATGGCCAATGCGATGTAAGCGAATGGCGCGGTATCAAGCTTCCCGGCAGGTAGTTTTAATGTTAATTGCTTAACTTTTAGGAATGGATCATAGACTTTTGGCAAAGATTCAATGCAGCAAGAAGTCGGAATGTGTAGTCACGGTTAAATAGCAAGGTAAAAAGAGGCGGCACCAAATGGAATGTTTGGTGCCGCTTTACATTTGGGTTTCGCCTTACCGGACGCCGCAAGTCAAGGATTAAGATTAACAACAAGGATTTAAAGTTGGAAATAAATATGGTTGCAGCCTAACGCTTTAGAAGGGCAAGTTTCCTTATAGCAGGCCGTATGAGGGGATTTCCTTCCGATTGATCATGTTGCAGTTGGACGAATACAACAAAAATTTGAATTGACAGATCATTAAAAATACAAGTAATATACATGTATATTAAAAGAGAATACAGTTGAAGCATGCAACCAGAAGTTATGTAACGGCGGATGGCTTCGATTGGCGCTTTGTTGCAGAAACTTATGACAGCGTTTTCTTGATCGATTGAAAAGAAAGAAACTCACTTATTAAAGGAGGACCTTGCGTTGTTGCTGCGGATGGAATTTATTAAGCCCTCGCTGCTGGAGCCCGGGGAGGAACATCGGCTTAACTTCATGCTTGTGCACCCCTGCGGAAGAATGGAGCCGCAATCGGATACGGCCTTTAGCATGACTTGCAGCGACCCGGAGATCGTTGAGGTGAACGGCAGCGTGATCACCGGGTTAAAGCCGGGCGAGACCGAAATTGCCGTAGACTTTCTGGACGATAGATTTTCAGAGTTTAAATGGAAGGTTCTTGTAAGGCCGGCTGGTCAACCCGCGAAATTGAAGCTGAAGGACCGTCCGAAGATTTTGTTTTCGATCGATGAGCTCGCGGATTTTCTGGATCGGATTAAGCGGGATGACGGCAGTTCTGCGAGGGCGATCGATGCATCCGGGCTATGGGCCGGATACTTGGCAAAAGCGGACGACTATGTGGAGGAAGATAGCTTCGAGGTGCTGTATCCGTCCATATCGGATCAGTGGAAGGTTGCGCTGCCCCTAACGGAGCCGAAGCGGGTACCAGAACCGCAAGGCCATACCTTCTTCCCGTTCTGGACGATGTACGCCAGAGCGATAGAGGATCGGCTGGTCGTCATGTCCACGGCCTTCCTGGTGACGGAAGAGAGAAAGTATGCGGTTCGAGTGAAGCAGCATCTGTTGTCCCTGGCCGCCTTCGGGAAATGGTATGAGTTCGACGAGCGGGGCGCGGAAGGAAATCTGAGCAACGCCCATCTCCTGCTAGGCGCTTCCTGCGCCTATGATGCCATTCACAGCTTGCTGACGGAAGAAGAGCGGCGATCCATTCGCCAAGCCATTCTGGATAAAGGGCTGCATCCGCTGGCCATCGATATCGGAAGCCGTGATATGCACAACATCGTGGCAGCCAAGCAGGTGGCGATGGTGTACGGCGCGGCGGCCATCATGGATGAGAACCCGTTTGCCGCCAAATATTTGCAGGCCGGACTTACTTATCTTGAAAGCTATCTGGACCGAAAAGGGATGTCCGGAGAAACAGAGGGGCTGCTGTACGACAATGTGGCTGCGCGCCATGCCTGGATGGCGGCGGATCTTTATCGGAGAATCAGCGGCGATGACAGCCTAATTCAGCATCCGTATTTGCGGGAAGAGCTTCCTGAACGTTTTTTTCGGCTCCTGGCACCGGGAAAGGAAAGCTCGTTTCCGAATCTGTCGGATTCGTTTTACAAGCTCGATATCGCTTACCTCATGGCCATGACAGCTACCCATTACGACCATCCGGCAGCGGTTTGGTACCTGCACAAGCATGCTGCAACGCATCACGCATCGCTTCTTTATTTACGGAAAGAGACCTCACCTGCAAGTCCAACGGAGCTGTACGGGAAGCGCGCTTCCGCAGTATTCCGGAGCGTAGGCTGGGCAGCCCTGCGGTCGGGATGGGGCGATGAGGATCATTTGCTGTGCTTCACCTCAAGCAGCTCGGCGAAGGACCATAATCACAAGGACCAGAACAATCTGGTGATCAATGTCGGCGGAGAGTGGCTGTTGACCAATCCCGGCTACCAGGATTATGTACCCGGTCCGAAGGCGGATTACACTACTGGCACGGTGGGCCATAATTCGCTGCTCGTCAATGGTCAGGGGCAGATCCACCTGGGTGGCGGGGGTCTCCGGGAGGAGTTGTTACTCCCGTCATTTGAGGCGGTTGTCGGGGACGCTGCCGAAAGCTATGGCGGGCTGCTGAAACGCTACCGGCGATCTGTCCTACATATCGATTCGGCATATTACTTCATCGTGGATGACGTGGAGCTTCATCAGGAATCGGATGAGGCCGAGCTGCTGTTTCATACGACTTCGGCGGTTCTGGATGGAGAAGAGCCCAAGGCTCCGGGCGAGATTCTGGGAAGTGAATCCGTTGTATTCCAGGGAGAAAGCGCCGCACTGCAGCTCATGTTTCCTTTTCCCAAGGAGAAGGTGCTCACCCTCCGCGAGTACCCTGGGGCTGAAACCTACGGTCCTTATGTAGCTGTCGGTGGCACGAAAGGCAAAAGACGGCGGTTCATCACGCTGATCAATCCGCGGGTCCATTACGGCGAGAGATTGGCCATCCTTCAGGAGGAGCAGGATACCGGAAGCCTGACTTCCGGTTTAACGGTGGAAAGGCCCGGCGGGGCGGAGGATATCTGGCTGTTTTGCGCTGACGCTGTGGAAGCCCGCTACCGGGGCATAACTTTCCTGGGAGAAGCCGCCCGTTTATCGGGTAACGGCATGCTTAATTTGTGGAAGGCTGAACGGTTGTCCGGCGGAGACATCGCTTTTGAGGCGGAGCTGCCTCTGAGTTTATACAGCGATGACCGCCGCTTAACCTGCATTGTGCATAACCCCCACCCTGTGGAGGTCTCCTTCAAGCTGAGGCAGATAACTGCTGGCGTGGAAGTCAAACAAACCGCACCACCCGGCTATTATGAATGGAATCTTATGAATACCGGCAGAGGTGGTCAGGCGGAAGGGAGAGAAGCTGTGTGGAAACCGTGATTTCGGAGGTCAATCCATCCGCTCCCGTCAAGAAGAGCGCTTGGAAGCGAATCCGGACCCGAATGTGGAGGGATCGTTATCTATACCTGCTGCTGCTGCCGGGCCTGCTTTACTTTATCGTGTACCGGTATCTGCCCATGCTGGGCATATCCCTAGCCTTTAAAGAATACAGCCCGTTCCGGGGGTTCGCGGAGAGTCCTTGGGTCGGTTTTACGAACTTTGCCCGGATTTTCGAAAGCCCGGAGGTTATCCAGGTTATCTGGAATACGCTTACCATTTCATTTCTGCAGATCGCGTTCGCATTTCCGGCGCCGATCATTCTGGCCATCATGCTGAACGAGGTGGCAAATCCGCTCTTGAAAAGAGGGCTGCAGTCCATCGTTTACATGCCGCATTTTCTGTCTTGGGTCGTGGTGGTCGGCATCGTGACGATCTTTTTCCGCAACGAGGGCTTGATCAACGACGTGCTGCGCGAATGGTTCGGCTTGCAGCAGACGATCCCTTTTCTCACCGAGCCCGATTATTTCCGAGCTTTTCTGGTGTTGGAGGTCATCTGGAAGGAAGCCGGCTGGGGGACGATTATTTTCCTGGCGGCGCTGGCAGGCGTCAACCCGGCTCTTTACGAGGCGGCCGTCATGGACGGCGCAGGGCGTTTCCGCCAAATCTGGCATATTACGCTGCCCGCTATCCGCAGCACGATCATTATCATGCTGATCATACGTCTGGGCGACGTGCTGGAGGTCGGCTTCGAGCAGGTGTTCCTTCAACTGAACGCCTTTAACATGCACATCGGCAATACGCTCGATACCTTCGTGTATTACAAGGGGATCCAGCAGTCGGACTACAGCTTCTCGACCGCGGTCGGCGTATTCAAGGGTCTGGTCGGTCTCGTGCTGGTTATGGCCGCCAACAAGCTGTCCAAGCGATTCGGCGAACAGGGCGTATATTAGGGCTTCGATTCTTTCTGGGAGGAGAACGACATATGAAGCAAAAATCCATCGCGGAACGCTTGTTCAGCGGCGTGAATATCAGTCTGCTGCTTGTCATATCCGCAGTCATGCTGTTTCCGTTTTTATATTTGTTCTCGGTTTCATTTTCCTCGTTCGAGGATTTTCTGGGCAGCAAACTGCTGCTCTGGCCGTCGAAATGGACGACCGACGCCTATGAATATATCTGGGCCTCCAGGACGTTCCGGCAGGCGCTGCTGAACACGTCGCTGGTTACCGTGCTCGGTACCATCGTCAATCTGTTTTTTACGGCGACGATGGCATACGCCTTGTCAAGACCGATCGTCGGCCAGCGTACCGTCATGTTTATGGTCGTATTTGCGCTATTGTTCTCGGCCGGCATGATTCCGACCTATCTGGTCGTCCAGGAAACGGGGCTGCTTGATTCCATCTGGTCGCTTATTTTGCCGGTGGCCATCGCGCCCTTCAACCTGATTGTCATCCGCCAATTCTTCATGAACATCCCAAGCGATATGATCGAGGCGGGCATCGTGGACGGCGCGAATGACCTGCAGATTTTCGGGCGCATCATCCTGCCGCTCTCGAAGCCTGCGCTGGCGGCATTCAGCCTGTTTTATGCGGTCACGCACTGGAACAACTATTTTGCGCCGATTCTGTACATCAATGATCCGGCCAAATGGACGATACAGGTCGTGCTGAGACAGATTGTGGTGGTGGGGGAAACGACGGGCACGCTCGGAGGAGATAACATGTTCATGGATAATCCGCCGCCCCCGGAAACGATCCAGATGGCCGCGATTCTCATGGCGACGCTGCCGATTCTGATCGTGTATCCGTTCTTGCAAAAGCACTTCGCGAAAGGCGTCATGCTGGGCGCCGTCAAAGGTTGATGACTTCGAACGGCCGAATAACGGAGCTGTTCGAATGAATCATAAACGGAGGTCACACTCCAACACTGATTAGAATGGGGGAAAGCTCATGTTAAAGAAACACAGACTTACCGCAGTGATGGCGGCCTTGCTCTCCATCAGCGTGGCAGCATGCGGCGGCCAGCCGAAGGCGGAGGAGAAACCTGGAACGACCACTCGGGGGGAGGAACAACCGGCACAGACAGAGCAGACGTATGAAATCTCTACGATTGATTTTCGCTATGGTGATCCGCCACCGACTTCAAGTCCGGGACTTGACATGATCAACGAGAAATTTAAAGTCGACTACAAGCCGGTTTTTGTGCCGAATACCGCCTTTGATGAGAAGATCAACGCTGTGTTCGCCTCAGGTAAAATACCTGATATGATCGGACTTATGTCGGCTGACATCAAGAACCGCTACAATAAATTTGCGAAGCAGGGGGCTTTCCTAGATATCGAGCCTTATATCCAGGAGTATCCGTCGCTTAAAGTGGTGCCTGATTTCATCTGGGATGCCATGCGGGTGAACGGCAAGATTTACGCCATCCCGCAGTATTCTCCGAAGTATCAGGTGGTGACGGTGCTCCGCAAGGACTGGCTCGATAAGCTTGGCCTGAAACCGCCGACAAATTACGAGGAGCTGAAAGAGGTAGCGCTGGCATTCACTAACGGAGATCCGGACGGCAACAGCAAGAAGGACACCTACGGTATCGCCATTGGTCAGGACATTAACCCGAACTTCAACCAGGGACCGTATTGGGACCCGGATGCCTGGTACCACCAAGATGCGCAGGGCAACTACATCCCGGGCATTATCGGTGAAGGCCGCCGGGAGTTCATTACGATGCTGTCTGAGCTCTACCAACAGGGAGCGATGACGAAGGACTACGCCATCCTGAACTGGGGAGACACCAACAAGGAGTTCTATTCCGGCAAAGCAGGCATCTTTATTGGAACGCCGCGCGGCATGTCGCAGGATTACATGAACGGCCTGCTCAGTATACATCCGGATGCCCAGTTTATCAGTCTTGGTCCTTTCGAGGACAATTACGGCAACAAAGGGCTTACGTCTGGGGCGGGCTACAACGGAATTACCGTGCTGAGCGCCAAACTTGCCGATGAGCCGGAAAAGCTGAAGAAGATTTTCGAAATGATTGATTTCGGCCGCCAGTTCTATCCGCAGGATCAGCGGAATGATACAAACGCCGATTTTGATTGGTGGTCGGGCAAAGTCGGTGTGGGTTATGACATGAAGGACGGCGTGCAGGTCAACAAGGAGAATTTCGCATCCGACGGACTTGCGCCTTCCACTTATTTTGTTGATAACACTTCGTGGGCGCCCCAGGATTTCGATAATGATTACTCCATTACGTATCAGACCAAGCAGCTGGTCGATCTGGTGGAGGAGATCGAATCCATGTATAGGGAAATCAAGCTTTATGCAAACCCGATCAATGGACTGGAGTCGCCGACAGACAACTCGAAAGGCGCAGAGCTGAGAAAGTATGTCATGGATGAGCAGGTAAAAATGATAGCAGGCACCCGTCCGGTTTCGGATTGGGATAAACTGGTTCAGGAGTATCTGGACAAAGGCGGTGCCCAGATCATCCAGGAATACAACGCGAATATCAAAGAGAAGGATCCGAAGGCACTGTTTAAGTGAGACTTTGGAGATGACGCTTTATGCATGATCCGTGGGACAGCGGGGCAAATCTTTTTGCCCCTGTTCTGCATTGGAAGAATTAGCACCCATGGGAATGCAAGCTGTGGAGGAGGGAGACATATATCATGAAAAAGACAGCGAAAATCGGTCTGTGGTTTAACAGGCAGTCGGCGGAATACTTCTGGGGACATGGCCAGGATCTGTTTCAGCTATATGTGGAGGAGGTGCTTGGTCATGCAGGCATTCCTTATGCAAGGTTTGATGACGCCGAAACCCTTGAGTCATATGAACCCGATATCATCGTCGTACTGCACCCGGGAGAGAAGGAACAGGATCTGAACCGTCTGGAGGAGTGGGCCCGCCGTGGAGCGACGCTCATCAGTTACGGCGGATTGAACCGCATGGCCGGCCGGCTGGGCTGTACCCGGTTTGCCATCAGGGATGCGGTGTACGGGCACCTGTCAGGAATAAGCTATGCGCAAGGCATACCGGTTTTAAGGGCGGTAAGCAGCGATCCGTGGATGGTGTCAGAGAAATCCGACATCCCGGTTCAAGCGGATGGCGTTCTGTGCCGGCTCCATAAAGCTGGTGCCGAGGCAGCCGCAGCCGTTCTGGAGTTTCCGCTAGGTGCCGGCCGGCTGATCCGCTGGAATGTGGACATCCCCGCGAATATCGTTATGCTGCAGCAGGGCGTCGGCCCGGTCGTCCAGGACGGCATCCCCGCGCCGGACGGTACGGGAGCGGTGGACGAAGGCATTTTGAAGGCCGATGACCGGTGTGAGATGGACTGGAATGAGGACCGCTCGGTGACGGAGACCGGGATGCCATACTTTGATACGCCGTATGCAGACTGGTGGCGCGAGGTGATTGTCCGTCAACTGATGGAGGAAGCAGATGCGCTGGGAATGACGCTTCCGTTTCTGGACTATTGGCCGGAAGGCGTCAATCAGGTGGCCATGATCTCGCACGACAGCGACTTCAACATAGAGGATGCGGCCCAAACGACCCTGAGCGTGCTTCAGGAAAACGGCGTCCGCTCGACCTGGTGCATGATCGAACCGGGCTACTCCCCGTCGCTCTACAAAGAAATTCAGGCTGCCGGGCATGAGCTGGCATTTCACTACAATGCTTTGGAGCAGGAGAAGGGGATATGGAGCGCCGAGGAGTTTTCCCGCCAACTGAACGTAATCCGGAGCATCAGCGGCGCGCCGATCATTTCGAACAAGAACCACTATACCCGCTTTGAGGGTTGGGGAGAGCTCTATGAATGGTGCGAGCAGAACGGCATCGAAGCGGACCAAACTAGAGGGCCGAGCAAAAAAGGAAATGTCGGCTTTCCGTTCGGTACCAGCCATCCGTATTACCCGATCGCTCGTTCGGATGACCGCAACCGGCTATACCGGGTGCTGGAGATCGGCTTTCTAACCCAGGACCTGGAGCATCCCACGCTTTCGGATGCGTCGGTGATTGCCCCGTTTCTCGAAAAGGTGGCGGAAGTCCGCGGCGTCGCCCATTTTCTGTTTCACCAGCAGCACATCCATCATCTAGGGAACGTCCGGCATGCGTTTTCGCTAGCGGTCGAAACCGCGAAGCGGCTCGGTTATGCGTTCTGGACGAGCGAGGAGATCACCCGCTGGGAGCAGGCCAGACGAGCTGCGGTGCTCCGGGTAAGCGCAGACGGTACCCTCATCACCGAGAATCTTCCGCAGGGAGCGGTAGTGCGCCAGCCGTTGGCTGCGGAGGCGGACCCGTCAGCTTCGCAGACGGACATTCGCTTTGGGCGGCCGTGTGCAGAAGCGGCGAGCATGATGAAAACAGCAGCTGAATAACGGCAATGAGGAGGAATTAGACAGTGGAAGCGTTAGCGATTCATGGGGGAGCGCCGGTCAAGACCGGTCCTTTTGGCACAGGCAAAAGATTCGGGGAAGAGGAGGCCGCGCATCTGCTCGAAGCGCTGGAGCAGAACACGCTGTTTTATCATTTCGGCACCAAGGTTAAACAGTTTTTGGCCGATTTCAATGCGATGTACGGCCGGGAATACAGTGTAGCGACATCCTCCGGCACCGCGGCGATTCATGTCGCGCTGGGTGCGGCTGGGGTCTCCGTAGGGGACGAGGTCATTACAAGCCCGATTACGGACCAGGGAACGCTGATCGGCATTCTGTACCAGAATGCGATCCCCGTGTTTGCCGATCTGGAGCCTTACACTTACAATCTGGATCCGGCCTCGATCGAGGCCTGCATTACGCCGAGAACGAAAGCGATCCTAGTCGTCCATCTGGCGGGATATCCGTGCGATATGGACCCGATCATGGAGATCGCGGAAAAGCATGGCATTAAGGTCATTGAGGATTGCGCACAGGCTTATCTGACCCGGTATAAGGGGAGGCTGGCCGGCACCATTGGCGATTATGGCTGTTTCAGCACTAACGATTTTAAGCATATCTCCACCGGGGACGGGGGCATGGTGCTGATCAATTCGGGAGCGCGCGAGGATTACGAAACCGCTCACGCCTTCGCGGACAAAAACTACCGCCGTCTCGGCACCACGGTTGACCGGGGAACCAGCTATATTGCGCCGAATTACCGGATGACCGAGCTGCAGGGAGCCGTCGGTATCGCCCAGCTCAAAAAGCTGCCCTGGATTTGCGGGCGGCGTCAGCAATACGGCGACCGGCTCAATGAAGGATTGCAGGGAATCCAGGGCGTCATTCCGCCGCAGGTCGACCCGGAGCATGACTGTACATACTGGTTCTACATGCTGCGCCTTGATCTGGGCAAGCTGACGTGCAGCCGCGAAGAGTTTTGCAGGGCGCTGGAGGCTGAGGGGATCCCCAACCGTGCCGGCTATATCCCGCAGGTATGCTATTTGCAGCCGCTGTTCCAGAACCGGCAGGCTTATCCGGGGAGCCATTTTCCGTTTGACAACAGCAGCGTCTCTTATGAGCAAGGCCGTTGTCCTGTCGCGGAGGCGATATTAGACACGGCGGTGCAGATTCCGATGAACGAATTCTACTCGCCCGAGGATATTGAGCATATCATTCAGGCGGTTGCCAAGGTGGGCGCCTATTATGGGAAAAGCCATGAATAATGCGGAAGAAGTGAACGTCAGCAAGGCAACGGGGACGATGGGGGCTTTTGAGCGGATCGGCGTACCCGTTGATGTCGACGAGAGCAGATCTGCGGCGGTGTGCCGAAGAGCCGACGGCACCGAGCGCATCGTAATCGCAGCCCGGGGATATGTGCTGATCGCGGATCCGGGAACAGGAAACAGCACGCAGCTTTATTTTCCAGGGGGCGAGGGCCAGTACCCGTTTGCGTCGATCAGTGATTCCCGAGGACGGTTCTATACCGGAGCAGGCCGCTATTTTTACGTTATCGATCCGTTCACTCCGGCTTTTGTCGGGCAGCACCGGGTACCTGAAGGGGAAGAGGGAGCCGGCTTTGCATTTGCCGTGAATGGAGATGGTCGGGTCTACGCAACAACTTACCCGGGAAGCTATCTGATTGAGCTCGATGCATCGTCAAAATCCTCACGTACCTTATGCAGGCTGGATGCCGAGAGGAAGTATGCCATGACGCTCGCCTGTGGAAGCGGTGGGAAGGTCTATGCCGGACTGGGCACAACGTCGCCGGCCATTGCCTGTTTTCATGAGGAGACCGGAGAGCTTGAGATAATACTGGAGGGACTGCCGGGTACGACAGGCAGCGCTGCCGTTCACCAAGGCTGCAACGGCGCCGTTTACGGCTGGCTGCCAACCGGGGAGGACGGAGCCGGCATATGGTACCTGCTGGGCGAGCAGGGGGCAGAGCAGGTGTCGGCGGAGGAGGTTAACCCGTCCCTGTATAAGGGGGCAGGTTACAACAAGCTGCACCGGGACCTTGATGCCGGTCGAGTGCTGCTGAAATGGCAGCTGTCCGACAAGCAGATCGAAATCATGGAAGCGGACGGAAGCCTGAGCCGGATTCCGCTTGACTACAAGGGAGGCGGAACGTCACTCTCTCCGCTGTTCGGAGGTCCGGACGGCATTCTTTACGGCACTTCCAATCACCCGCTTCATCTGTTCACGTACGATACCGAAGCCGGGCGCCTGACCGATTGTGGCGGCGATATCGTGGAGCGGGGAGGCGGCGGCAATATTGCCGCTTATGCGGCGCAAGGCAGCATCATCGTGGGTGCTGCTTATGCCGGCGGCATGGTCCACCTAATGGATACGGCGAAAGAATGGTGTACGGAACCAGGACCCCACCGGAATCCCCGGCTAATCTATGAAAATGCCGCTGTCCACAGGCCGAGATGCGCAGTCGCACATCCGGACGGCCGCCATGTGTTGTATGGCGGCTTTCCCGGTTATGGTGCGGCCGGCGGCGGGCTCGGCATCGTGGATGTACTGGCCGGGCAGGTGGAGATGCTGGAGAACCGGGAAATTATCAGCGGGCAGAGTACGATTTCGCTTGCCGTGCTGCCGGATGGCAGGGTATTCGGCGGCACCAGCATTGAGACGCCCGGCGGCGGGATCAGCACGGCGGAGGAAGCGGTGATGTATGAGTTGGATTGGCCTGCCCGACAAGTGATTCGGCGCTGGGTGCCGGTACCGGGTGCCAGGGAAATCGCTCAGCTGATATCCGGCACAAACGGGCTTGTCTATGGCTTGACCTCGGAATCGGTGTTCTTTGTTTACGATGCTGGACTGCAAAAGATCATTCATTGCCGCGATCTTTCGTCCTGGGGCGGTATCGTCCGGCAGGGACTGCTCATGATAGAACGCAAGGGGCATCCATTCCTTCTGGGTCTGCTTAGCGGGGCTTTGTTCACCTTAAATACGGTGAACATGCAGCCGGAACTGCTGGAAGTGCTTCCGGTCGAAGCGACCAGCGGAATCGCCTGCCTGAACGGAGGCGTGTATTTCGGTTCCGGTGCTGAGCTGTGGCGGTATCGGATGGAAGGGGAGGGTGATTACTTTTATGACTCAGTTTAATGGGGAATTAGTGCCGCTGTTAGAGGGAATCCATACCCTTGAAGCCTGGATGGAGAAGGAGTCCAGACTGAGAGCACGATGGCTGAAGCTGCTGGGGGAGCCCCCGGAGACGGTTGATTATAAGCCGAGAGCGGCCGCAGACAGCGGGGGTTTCCAGGTACTTTCTGTGCATGAGGAAGAAGATCATATAAGACAGGCGATCATGTACCAGTCATCGGACGGAGATTCGATCCCGGCTTATCTGTTGCTCCCTTCAGGAAAGCCTGCTGCAGGAGGATATCCCGCTGTACTTGCCCTTCACCCGACAACCGAGAATGGAAAAGACGATGTGAGTCTGGCCTCCGGACGGGTGAACCGGCGGTACGGTCTAGAGCTGGTACAGCGCGGTTTTGCCGTGCTGGCTCCGGACTCTATCACGTTCGGCGCCCGAATCTATCCAGGAGAAGCGCCGTTTCAAACGGCTCCGTTCTATCAACGGTACCCTGCGTGGACCGCAGTCGGCAAAATGCTCTCCGATCATATGGCGGGGGTCGACGTGCTGTCCTCGCTGCCACAGGTAAATCCACGCCGGATCGGCGTCATCGGCCACTCGCTTGGCGGCTATAACGGCTGGTTTCTGGCCGGAATGGATAAACGAATCAAAGCCGTCGTCTCGAGCTGCGGATTTACGATGTTCCGCGGCGATCCGGAGCCGAACCGCTGGGGCCTCCGGGAATGGTTTTCCCATATCCCTTCCATTACGGACAGTCTGAAGGACGGCTCACTTTCGTTCGAGTGGCATGAAATCGCGGCGCTTGCGGCTCCGGTGCCGATGTTGATGTGGTGCGGAACGCGAGACCCGATTTTTCCGAACTGGAGGGAGGTTGCCACGGGACTGGGGGAGCTGGATGGTTTGTATGATTTTCTGGGCGCTTCATCTGCTTTCGAGTGTTGGATCGGTCATGAAGGGCACGAATTTCCGCCTGATATCCGGCTGCGAGCCTACGCTTTTCTTGAAAAACAGCTTGCGGAGTAAAATATATACACGTTCTTTATTCGGAGTGCATGGAATCCTGATGTCCCTCATGATATACTGATTGTTATAGACATGTATAGGAGCGGTATATATTGTTGCGTAGAAGAAATGAATTTCATGAGCGTTATGAACGCTTTGTCCAGGAATTAAGGAATGAAATCGTTGCCGGTGTTCTTCAGCCGGGTGAATTTATTTTGCCGGAAAACACGCTTAGCCAGAAATATGAAATGAGCCGGGTATCGATCCGGAAGGCGCTGGATGAGCTGGTGAACGAAGGATTGATCGAGAAAATCGCGGGCAAGGGCAACCGGGTGAAGGTGCCGGATGAGGACAGAACGCCTGTCGTGCTGAGACTCGCATGGTTCTCTTCTTCCTATGAGATTCCGATTATCGAAAAAATGATCGAGGCGTTCGAGCGGAAGCATCCGTTCGTTCAGGTGGAGATGGTGCTGTATTCCGAGGATTTCTACACCGAAACCATCATCCGGTCCATTGAGGACGATCAAGGGCCTGATCTGTTTATCATGTCGGATCAGCATTTCCGGGAATGGACCGAAAGCGGGCGCACGAATCTGCTGACAGGGTATGTTCCTCCCCGTCTGATGGAGGAAGGGGTCAGCTATCCGCGGGTCTTTGAGCTGTTCAATCATGAAGGCGGCATGCTCGCGGCGCCGTTTGTGTTCTCACCGGTAGTCATCTGTTATAACCGATCGATCTTCCGTCAGCACGGCCTGTCTCACCTTGTCAGTCTTGGCGACTGGCAGCAGCTGCTGGAGGCGGCCAAAGCCAGCACATCGGCCCCGAACGAAGACGGAATGACCGATCATTACGGGTTCTGCTTCTCTTCGTCCCCCAACCGCTGGCCGGTCTTCCTGCTTCAAAATGACGGCAGCATCATGGCTGCAGACCGCAGCCGGAGCACGATGGCGGACGAACGGAACATCGAAGCGCTGGAGTTTTGCGTATCGCTGATGTATAAGGAGCATGTGTCGCCGATCTTTTCCCATGGCAGCAGCCATTTAGCCGAAAGCCTGTTTATGAAAGAACGGGTTGCGATGATCATGTCCACTTATTATTTCATGAATGAATTCCGCGACCATTCCATCGACTGGGATGTGATGACCTTGCCGAAAGGGAGCAAACCCGCCACTATACTGCTAGGCGGGGGGCTGTCGATCAACGCTGCGAGCAGTCATCGGAATATCGCCGAAAAACTCGTGGATTTTATGACGGGCGAGGAAGCACAGAAACTGCTAAAACAGTACGGTTGCACCATTCCGGTGTTGCGGTCTGTAGCCGAGGATGACAGCCTGCTGAATCCGGACATTCATCCGCAGCACTATAACCGTTATCTCGAGGTGCTGCCGCATGCTTATCCGCTGCATATCCTTAACATGAACCAATCTGAAATATTGACGCTGCTGGATGAACTGAATCTGCTGTGGGCTGGCATGGAAACCCCGGCGGATACCTGCACCCGGATCGAGCAACTCTTCAACTCCCGGCTGGGCTTGAAGGACGCCGGTACCGGGATGGAGAAATGACGATTCGGTAAAAAAGAGCACCTTCAGGAGAACGAAGCCATGTCGTAAGATATGGAGACGGTCTTGAAGGTGTTTTTGTGTTGGCAGCAAATATGCATCTATCCGTTAGAAGTTGCCGACATGTTCATTTGAAAGGACCTTTTAAGAATATTTATCGACCATTTTAAGTAAATAATTGCGAAATTCCTCTACGTATGATTTCGGTTCTACGATTTCTAGATTTGTACCGAAACTTGCTAAAAACTGAAATCCAATAGGGTTCCGAGGAATTTGGATGGTAGCCAGGAAATATTCAGAACTATGACTTTCAATACTCTTTCGACCGTACCTTTCAATAAACTGATCTTTTATGCCGGGCGCAATCAACGCTTTAATGGCGACTAATTGCGGCTGATAACTGGCTGCGTCTTGTTCTAATGCATAATCTCTCGGGTTAAAGGTTTCTTCATTCATATTGAGATTATCGATCCTGGATAATTTAAATGTTCTATAGCTCTGGCGATGTAAACAGAATCCCTTCAAATACCAACTGGTTTCGCTAAAATGAAGCTGATACGGCTCGACGATTCGATTCGTTATCATGCCATTTTTATCTATATAATCAAATGAAATCAAATTTTTCCCTACTATCGATTCCTGGCATATCTTCAAGGTCGGAAGAATCTCAGATCGACCCTTCCAATTATAAAATGATAGTTGGATGGAGCCTTTCCTGGACTTGGGATGAACCATGGCCTCCATTTTTTTAATCGTGATTTCAACTTCCTCGCTAATTAGAATTTGTTCCAATCCGCCGAGCGCAGTCAATATATTTTCTAAGTCGGAGCTGTTTAAAAGACGCTTATCCACCTTGTATTCATCCATAATACCGTATCCGCCATGAATTCCATGAACAGAATAGATGGGAATGTTGGATAAGCTCAGTGTTTCCATATCGCGAAGAATCGTTCTTTTGGAAACGTTAAATAATTGTGCGAATTCTTTTGTTGAGACGATATCTTTTTTCAGCAATATCATGATAATGGATATTAATCTCTCAACCTTCTCCATAGCTGCCCCTCTTTTGGTACAATTTTTTAAATGGTGACATACGTCTGTCACCACTAATAAATTATACTTCATTTATCAAAAGAAGGAGGTACAACTTTATGTCAGCTATTGCATATTTGAACTTTGATGGGATCGCTGAAGAAGCGATTGAATTTTATTCGGAGGCTCTACAGGCGTACGAGGTAAAAAAAGTGAAATTCAAGGATTTTCCGCAGGATCCAAACTATCCATTGCCAGAAAATGAACTCAATTTGATCATGGAGTCCTCGGTTGAATTTGCAGGCGGAAAAATCATGATGTCGGATATTTTGCCTTCCATGAAGGCGGTAACGGGTGAGTTGGTGAAAGGAAACAACATGCTTATTAGTCTAGTCATAGAGGATCAACAAGCATTGGAAGAATACTTTAACCAATTGTCTGTTGGCGGCCATGTTGTGATGCCATTATCCAATACTCCTTGGTCTTCGTGCTTTGGAATGCTGGTTGATAAATTCGGAGTTGCCTGGAAATTTAATCGTGACGCATATCGCTTCCTTGACAAAGTCATTTCAAACAAACAGTAACGCATTCAAAACATGGCCTTCCAATGAAAGGCCATGTTTTGATATTCTCTTTAGAAAGTAGGAGGACGGGGTAAGCTATGAAAATTGAACATGTTATTCCAGCAAAATCGAGAGAGGATTTAAGGATTTGGCTGCAGAACCATGGCAAGACCGAGAAGTCTTGCTGGGTGATGGTTAGTATGACGCCAACCCCTGATATGTTGTTATATTTGGACGTCGTTGAGGAAGCTTTATGCTTTGGATGGATTGACGGCATTAAAAAGAAAATGTCCGAAACCGAGCTGGCCCAGAGACTGTCTCCTAGAGGTAAAAAAAGCTCATGGACCGAATTGAATAAAGAACGTGTCCGCCGCCTCGAAAAGTTGGGCTTCATGAGTGACGAAGGCAGAAGGGTTCTTCCTGACATGGATCCCGGTTCTTTCAGAATAGATGGGGTCATAGAACAAAGGCTAAAAGAGGAAAAGCAAGTATTTGAGAATTTCATGGCATTTCCTGATCTTTATAAAAGAGTTCGGATCGACACGATACAAAGCTATAAGAATCAGCCGGAATTATTCAAGAGCAGATTAGACAAATTCATATCCAACACAAGAGAAAACAAAATGTACGGTCAATGGAACGATCATGGCCGTCTACTTGAATATTAATACTCCCTGGGTCGAAGGCCAACAACCTTAGTCTGGTTGAGTGACCGAACTAAGGTTGTATGCATTGCCTTTTTATCACTGGAACTCTATAGAGTTCGACATAATCAATTCCAAAAACTCTTCAAGATTATGTGCCGCTTGTTCAACTTCTTCAAATTCAGGTTCATATCCGCGCACGATAGCACCAATGTCATTGGTTAAATCAATCGCATAGAAGGAATACCCTCCATCAACTGACATCACGATCGGCAGGTAAGAATCCCACCACGCAGTTATTTCTGATTTCCATAGTTCATCGTCCCTTGCTGCCTCCAAACTGAGCATTTCAAATTCATTCCATTTAAATTCAGCCTCGGAGCGATTATTGTATTCATCCTCGCATAGAAACCAGGTCTTCTCATCAGGTGTGATGCATCGTTTTACAACACTTAAAAATTCCAAATAATCATTAGGGATTTCCTTATATCTTGATAACAAGCTGCCAGCTAAATGTAATTGATGATCCTCATTCTTAGTTATCGTCCAACCGTTTTCTTCAGCCCAAATCATAAATTCATTTATTTTGTCATTCAGGGTCTCTTCTCCCACCGTATTCACTCCAATTTCTTATAGGCTCTGATTATTATTCTAGTCAGACAGTTCCATATCCTTCTGGAACTCAATGTGCATTCCATATTTCGATAGGTATCGAATAGTACTCGGTTTATACTATATACAAAAGTACGCCAGTCGATAATAGATGGGGAGAGGTATAGTATGGACATGATAAAACAGCTTGAAAAGCTTACCGCCTTTAAAAAGCTTCACTCTAATTTCTTTATTTTGCCCAATGCATGGGATGCTGCAAGCGCGAAAACTTTCGAGAAGTGCGGCTTCAAGGCCATTGGCACGACAAGTGCCGGCATAGCGGTTTCCCATGGGTATGCGGATCGGAATATGCCCTTCGATAGGATGCTGGATACGGTCCGCAGGATCGTGCAAACCGTGGATATTCCGGTTACCGTGGATATGGAAGACGGGTATGGACAGACGCCTGATGAAGTCGCAGAATCGGTTAAGCAGGTGATCAAGGCAGGCGCGACGGGGATTAACATAGAAGACAGCGGCATGGATCGACAAGCGCCGCTGCATGATATTTTGCTCCAGCAAAACAAAATAGCCGTGATCCGAAGGCTGGGGAATACCATGGGGTTTCCTCTCTTTATCAATGCCCGGATC
The DNA here is from genome assembly GCF_000024685.1 of Paenibacillus sp. Y412MC10. Taxonomy (NCBI): domain Bacteria; kingdom Bacillati; phylum Bacillota; class Bacilli; order Caryophanales; family Paenibacillaceae; genus Paenibacillus; species Paenibacillus sp. Y412MC10. The sequence goes on along the minus strand of NC_013406.1, from coordinate 3,952,376 downwards.
GATGCTTACTGGATCAAGTCTATGCCGTCTGCAGGGAGGCTGGAAGAGACGATCAAGCGGGCCCATGCCTACCAGGAAGCCGGGGCAGATTGTATTTTTGTCCCCGGAATCCAGGAAATCACCGACATCCAAACACTGCGCCATGAAATAAGCTGTCCGATCAATGTATTGGCCGGGCCGGGAATGCCTTCCGCAAAAGAACTTGAAGCGCTGGGGATTCAGCGTATCAGCACCGGCTCAGGACCTTTTCGCGCCGCAATATCGCTTCTGGATCGCATGGGCCATGAAATTTTGGAGGAGGGAACTTTTGAGCACATGACTTCGAGAGTCCTTTCTTACGACGATTTATCAGAAAAGCAGCCTTGGTAGCAATCAACGGAGATAGCGCCTGCGTAGATCTTCATTTCCGCAACGCTATGGCTGCCGGCGAATCGGTAGCGATGGAGAACAGTTAAAATGTATCCCTGGAGAGTGGGCTTGCCCCACTCCTTTTTTTATGGGCAGGGATTATAATCCATCGTGACAGTGAAAAGTTTGGATGGAGGGGGGAGTGAACGTCAGAAAGCGGGCTGCTTGCTTCCGATAAAATGTTAGCGCCTTCACAAAAAAACAAGCAAGAATACAACCGGGAGAACAGAAGCTGCGGTGCCTTATTATCGTGTGGCAGATGAATAATCTTGAGGAGGTATTTATGCTTACCATTACAAGAAAAGCAGTTAGTCTGTTGGTCGTGCTTGCCGTAATGATCACAGGATTCTCACCCCGAACTGCGGGTGCAGTAGAAATCAATAGCTATTCAATTTCTTCAATGGATATGACGGATGCCGCTGATCCGGCATCTTTGGCACAGACCGCCGCTGCTCCGGCCACGATACAAAATTACCCGATGCCATCCATCTATACCGCATCCAGCGTGTTTTCGTTGAAAGCGAATAACGAAGCGATTCCTGTTATCAGTTATCTGGCTGATTATGATTATGCTCAATTTTCCTTTTCCGGCACGGTCCGTATCGAAGTTACCAATAATGTGCCGATTACTTCATACTCCATCAGTCCTCAGGCTAAAAATATCGAAGGCACGGTCAACGGGAACAAGCTAACGTTCTATCTTTCATCCTCAACCTATGTCATCGTGAAAATCAATGACCAGAGGAAGAAGATTGTGATCGCAGCAGATCCCTTGGAGACGGATATTCCCCCGTCCACAGGTGCCGGGATTTATAATGTGACGCAGTCGCCATACCATGCGGATAACACGGGTACATCGCTGGCATCGGGTCCGATTCAGCAGGCGATCGATGACGCCCATCAAGCCGGCGGCGGCGTTGTATTCATACCGGCCGGTGTTTATAAGAGCGGGAACCTGACATTAAAAAGCAACGTAACCTTTTACCTGGCCGGCGGCGCCGTCATTGTCGGCACGGGAAAGGGGGAAGACTACGTGATTGATTTTCGCAAGGATTCACGAAACGCGGATGGAACGTATTTTATTCGTACTGCCGTAGATTCCACCAATATTACGATACGGGGACGGGGAACCATTGATGGAAAAGGCATTGCGATGCGAGAGCGAAAGATGCCGGCGCCGAATAAGAATGAAGGGTTCCTCAATAACCTGCTCGTTCCGATCGCAACATCCAATTTTACTTTTGACGGACTAATATTACGGGATGGCGGTTTCTGGTCGTTTATGGTGGTTCGTTCCGACAATGTGACCATAAACAATCTTAAGGGATTCCAGGATTTATACAAAATCGAGAATGACGTTATCGATATCAATGAGAGTCAGAATGTGCTTGTTCAGCATTCGATTGCCATATCAGATGATGACACTTATTCCACTAAAACCTGGCTGCAGACGGGGATGTCCAAAGACTGGCCGGGCGAGCTTGAACATTTGGAGAATGTGGTCTTTGATGACGCTTTTGCATGGACAAGATGCGCGGCTTTCAAGATTGGCATGGGCGTAGCCCAGCCGCAAATCGGCGTAACCATCCGAAATTCGTATGTGTATCAAAGCGCCCGAGCATTGCTTATTGATCATGGATACCAACTGAATACCCTCCCGGAGGAAGGTTATGCCCAAAATATTACGTTTGAAAATATCGACATCGAACGCGTCGGCATCAATCAATTCGGGAACTATTGGCTTGGAGTGTCCACCAGCACTTCCGGCGATGTAAGCAATGTTGTAGTCAAGAACATCAATGTTCGCGAGACCGGCACCCAGAAATCCAGAATTTCCGGGAATGCCACGAAAGGCGGAAGGGTTAACGGCGTCACGTTCACGGATGTTTATGTTGGAGGCAAGCTTGCAACAACCCTGGACGACTTGAATGTTACCGTTAATAACAATGTATATGGTATCGTTTTTGCCAATTCCAAACCGCCGCTATTCAGCGACAATTTCGAAGATGGAAATACGGCGGGTTGGACGTCGATGTCCGGCGGCTGGACCGTCCCGACAGTCGGAACGAATCACGTGCTGTCCAGCGGGAATCAGACAACCACCTCCCTGATTACCGCTAATAGCGGGGGTTCATGGACGGATTACGTTTATGAAGCCAGATTAAGAATGCCCATCACCAATGCCAACGCGGGCATGGTCTTCAGGGTGCAGGATGCAAACAATTATTATATGTATCGCATTCATTCATCGAATCAACAACTGGAGTTGTTCAAATCCGTGAATGGACAGCTGACGCTTGTAAACAGTATGCCGTTCACGGCCATTGAGAAACAGTGGTATAAGGTTAAGGCGGTTATACAAGGGAACACGATTTCCTGTTACGTGGATGGAGAATTAAAGATGGAATGGACCAATCCTGTAACCGAATTGACGGCTGGGGGGATCGGATTCCGGACCACCTCGGCGGGCGTCCATTTTGACGATGCCGTGGTTAGTTTCCTCAATAAAGCGCCTGAGGAGATTGCCCTTTCACACAACAGTGTTGTTGAAAACACGACGGCGGGAGGCATGGTCGGAACCTTTTCCACCAGCGACCCTGATGCGGAAGAAACATTTTCTTATATGCTGATAGCGGGGGCAGGAGATGTGGACAACGGCAGCTTCACCATTTCGGACAATAAGTTGTTCCTAGCCGTAACGCCTGATTACGAAGCCAAGGATAGCTACAGTATCCGGGTGAGGAGTACAGACTCAGGCGGACTGTATGTTGAGAAGACCTTTACGATCCATGTCACGGACGTGAATGAACCTCCCGTGAATCCGGATCCTACGGTCATTGTATTCAGCGACGATTTCGAAGATGGAAATGCCGGAGGATGGACGTCTGCTTCAGGTTCCTGGGATGTAACAACGGACGGCACAAATGCCTTGATTCAGAATCAAGCTGCCACTGCAGTCATTGCTGCCGGCGATTCGTGGACGGATTATACGTATGAGGCCAAAGCGAAAATGCCCATCACCAATGCCAACGCAGGCATTCTCTTCAGGGTACAGGATGCGGGTAATTTCTATATGTTCCGAATCCATTCCGCAGCCCAAAAGCTGGAGTTGTACAAATCCGTGGACAACGTCATGACCCTTGTATCCAGTACCCCCTTTACAGCTCAGGCGAACCAGTGGTATACGATGAAGGCTTCTATTGAAGGGAACGCAATAAAAGGTTATGTGGATGGAGAATTAAAAGTGCAATGGACCAATCCCGAGACCGAACTGACAGCAGGAAAAATAGGATTTCGGACCACTTCGGCAGGCGTAGCTTTTGATGATGTTGTGGTACTGGCACCTGATTCGATCTAACTAGTACGGCATCCGTACTTTTTCAAAAAAAGCCGATCCACAGGTCGGTCAGCGTTAAGAGGATCATACGAAGGAGCTGCCCCTAACGCCATGATTGGCTGCCAGGGACAGCTTCGTTTTTTTGCATTGTCGTACAGGGGATGCAGTGACATAATCAAAGAATGAATACTCCCGCCACTTACCTAGGCAGTCGCTTCGGTTGAAGTGCGGGTTTCAGATGTCTCAACCTGAAGGTTTCAGGATGCTTAACACCCTTGGAGTTGACACGTTGATGGACTGGTTACCATCCAACCCCTCTATCCCATCCGAAGGCTTAGCAGATACGTTTGGGAATACTTTGCGCATAATGTTGGCTGCTCCGTTCACATCGGCATGAATCACGCCCGCCTGGCTCGCATACAGCCCGCGATAAATCCGCTTGCCGGAGAAGAGATAGGTTCCTCCCTCACCGAAACGCGGCAACGGATCTTGATCCAGGAAGCTCGCTTTTGACGTATAGGCTTCTTCCGTCAGGATCACCGTGATTCCCTTTGCTGCTGCCTTATACTGGATCATCGCAATGAGCTGCTTGTGCGGGAGGTGACAGAACGACTGGTTGTTTCGCCGTCCCATGGCGGATTCTTGTTTCCATCCCGCATTATGACCGATGACGATCGTACCGATCCTCTGCTCTTCGGCCAGTCTGACGATATGATGACTGGCTTTGTGAAACAGGTCTTTGATCAGGCGGTGGCGCTGCAGATGCAATCGTTCCAATCGTTTGGATGTGTGTGTGCCTTCACGCGGGTTTTTACCCTGACGAAGAATACTCGTGTAGTGCGCTTTCATCTTGTTATAATACTGATTGATCGCTTTGACGATCCTGCCCTTCACGATCACCGGCTGTAAGCCGGTTGTCGTGACCATGGTTGCAAGATTGTCTACACCCAAATCAATCGCCATGATGAAATTAGAATGGCTGACGTCCGGTACTTGTTCCCCCTCTGTGTTCTGCTCTTCCATTGGACACGTGAAGACGAGTTCGATAACATAGTGCCCATGACGAGGTACGACACGCGCCTGCATGAACTTGCCGTCGGTACGCCCTAGCTTGCCGATGTTCAGTCTCAGCTTGGTTCGGGGGAACTTCAGGAACTTTCGGTCTTTGATGACGCAATCTTGATTCGAGAACACCACTTCCTTCACCTTGCTGCGGGCGTAGCCCGGAATCTTCGGCTTGCCGGTAAAGGTCTCCGGATGTTGACGATACGCCTTCATGCTGGCGAAAAAGGCCGCCCAGTTCTGGAAGACGACCTTCAGAATGCCTTGGCTGCTTTGGGCCGGGAGGGAGCGATAATCGGGTTGCTCCATCACTTTGAACAAGGCATCCAAGAAAGAATAAGACAGGAAGGGCTGCTCTGGCGAAGGCAACGTAAAGGGCCGGGAACGATTTTTCACGCTTCTTCGCTCGTTCATCGCATCCAGATGTGCGGACAGGGTGTTCATCACTTGTTGTTGCAACGGCTGACAAGCCGATAGCTGTCCCTTTGCGGTAAACACTTGCCGGATATAAAAGTTAGCCGTATTGTACAGGTTTTTTGCACACTGACCCAATGCATCCAGATAGGCGAACAACCGATGCCCCGGCTTGATCCATACTTGATAGGTTCTATACCCGAGTGCTGGAACGGACAAGATTTCACCTCTTTTCACTTCCGGAATACGAATGTATGTTCCTGTTTATTATACCGCTACATTGGAAGAAAAGAAAGAACATCTTGTAGGCCCGGACAAGAAGTCGCCGATTCACCTCTCCACTTGCAGAAGTGGGAGTACTCTCGGCATGGGTAGATAGAATTTAACGGAAGGCGTGAAAAGCTTGAAGTATCTCCGCAGGCAATCGTTCCGCAACAAACTCAAGGTCGCTTTTCTGGCTGTCATCGTGCTTTCTGTCCTGATGACCGGAGGATTGTCTTATTATATCTCGGCTGCCACGCTGGAAAAGAATGCGCTGAAGCTCACGCAGGACACGGTGGTGAGGTCAGCACAGATCGTGGATGAGAAGCTGAATAAACTGATGCTGATTATGATGACGTTTATGATCAGCCAGCCTTTCTACGACATGCTGAAGGATGCCGCCTCCGGGGATGCCAGCAGATATTACACGCATCTGAACGATCTTGATAACGTTTTCTCGCAGGCGCGGATTGCCGAGCCGCTTATCCAATCGATCTACGTATTTACGCCGATCGGCGAATTTTATCCTTCGTCCATGAACCGCAATCGGCTCACCGCATTCGAGGACACCGTACTGTATTCGCGCATCGAACAGGAGAAAAAGAATCTGTGGGTGGAGGGTCATGAGGACATGCTATTCTCCGGCAAGGAACGCGTCATTTCGCTTATTCTGGAGCCGATCTTTGACACTCCGGTCAGCGGTGTTTATATTGTCGTGAATATCCGTGAGGACGGCTTCCGCAAGCTGGTGCAGGGAAACACCGCGGAAGGAGCGTCCAGCTTCTTGCTGAACGCTGATGGAGATACGGTTTACCCCGTGAAGGAAACGCTGGTCAGGCAAGCGGTGGAGACGGGAGATTTGAGCGGCTTGATGAACCGCTCGGAGGGAAGTCAGCCTTTTGATCTGGACGGCCAAACCTATCTGCTTAATTATGCCCGTCTCGGCATAGCGGATTGGACGATGACCACCATCCGTTCCCGGGCCGACGTGCTCCATGACATGGTATACGTCAAATGGCTGATCGCCGGGGTTACGCTGGCAGCTTTTACCGTCACCACGTTGATTTCGGGCGCATTTTCACGCTATTTGCTAAAGCCGCTGCAAGGGCTGCTGAAGGTGATGAAGCGGGTCGAGAACAACGATCTGACCGCCCGTTTTGAGAGCGGCAGCGGAGATGAACTGGCTCAAGTGGGATTTCGGTTTAACCGGATGCTGGAACAGATTGTGGTGTTGATTGATGAGGTTACGGAAGCGCAGACGCATAAGCGAACTGCAGAGATCAAGGCGCTGTCGGCGCAAATGGACCCGCATTTTCTGTACAACACGCTCAATACCATCTACTGGAAATTGAAATTGAAGCAGATCGAACCGTCGCAGCAAATGGTCATGTCGCTCTCCCGCCTGTTCCAACTCGGGCTGAACAATGGTCAGGAAATTACGACAATGTCGAAAGAGCTGGAGCATGTGCGCCAGTATTTGGAACTGCAGTTAAGCTGCTATGAAGACTTATTCTCTTATGAGATCCATGTACGCGAACCGGAGGTGTCATCGATTTCGATTCCACGCATCATTTTGCAGCCGCTGGTCGAGAACAGCATTTTGCACGGTTTTCGCGACCTGAAGAACGGCGGCCTAATCGAAATCGAAATTAGCGGGGATGAGAAACGCTGGACGATTGCCGTACGCGATAACGGCAGGGGCATGGATGAGGCCCAAGTGCGCGCACTCTTTTGGCTGGAATCGAAGAAGGGATATGCGGTGTCCAACTTGATCCGGCGGCTCCGGCTCTATTATGGGGACGGTGCGGAATTTCGCGTAGACAGTGCGCCGGAACGCGGAACCGAAATACGGATTTCTTTACCCAAGAAAGGGGAGCATTTGGATGAGCAATCCTGAAGCGATCAGTCTTTGCATTATCGACGATATTAAGAGCGTGGTGGACGGGTTGACCGCCATGAACTGGGAAGAGCAAGGGATTCGGGTCGCAGGTGTATCGAGCAATGGAGAAGAGGGGCTGAAGCTGATCAGCGGGTTGTGTCCGGATCTGGTTATTACCGATATCCGGATGCCGATCATGGACGGGTTGAGCATGCTGCGTTTGGTTCTGGAAGAGAATCCCAGCTGCAAGGTCATTCTGATCAGCGGCTATGCCGACTTTGAATATGCGCAGCAGGCGGTGCAGCTGGGGGCGTTTGATTTTGTGGTGAAGCCCTTCACAGAAGAAGATATGATGTCGGCTGTGCTGCGAGCCAAAGCAGAGGTTATGGAAGAGAGGTCCAAACGGATAAGTTTGAGGGAAATGGAGAACAAGCTTCGCGAGAGCATGCCGGCGCTGCGGCAGGAATACTTTGGGCTGCTCGTAAGTCACCGCACATCATGGGAAGAGGCCTCGGAACGGTGGGATTTTCTGAATATTGAATTGGAGCCGCGCGGCTTCGTCGTGATGCTGATTGAAATTGATCGTTTCCGGGAGCAAGTTGCCGAGCAGTCCGTGAAGGAGATGGAGCTGATCCGGTTCTCGCTGTTGAATATTATGCAGGAGACGCTTGCCCATTATGCGCACAGCGTTCTTTTCCGTGCCCGTCATGATCAGTACCTGGCCGTACTGAACGATTCAGGACCGTCCAGTCCGATCGAAATTGCCGAGCAGTGCTGCCGGAATATTGAACGATACACCAAGTTTACGATCTCGGTCGGGGTCGGCGGCAGAGTGGAGGAGATTAGCGGGCTCCCGGATTCTTATCGCCAGGCTCATCGGGCGCTCTCCCATCACTTATTCACTGAAGGCAATGCCGCCATTATGTATGACGATATCCATCAGAGCGGAAGCCAGGAGCCGTTGGCACTGGAGTACAAGGACGAGCTCCTGCTGGCCCTTCGTTCCGGGAATGCCGCCCGGACGGACGAGATTCTGTCCGCGATTTCGGAAGCGCTGCAGAAACGGATCTCGCGGCAAAGTCCGGATTATCTCCTCAGCCTGTACGATGAGCTGGCCGCTTCAGCGATCCGCACGCTTTACGAAATGGTTACCTATTCGGAGATACAGCCGATGATTCAGAAATTCAGAACGGTACAAGGGACGGCGGGGCTGCCGCTGGCCTCTTTGCAGCGTCAACTGCATGCCTTGTGCACGGAGGGAGCTGAGCTGGTTCGCCGAAACAGCTTATCCGAAGGGCAGAAGGTTATTTATAATGCCATAGGCTACATCAAGGGCCGCTTGTCCGAGGATATTACCGTTGGCGAATGCGCCGCGCATGTGCATCTAAGCGCCAGCTACTTTTCCAGCTTATTTAAGCAAGTGACCGGGATGACGGTCACGCAGTTTATCACCTCGGAACGCATTCACAAAGCGAGACTGCTGCTGGTGGAGGGAGCGCAGGTGCAGGAGGTGGCTGCGGCGGTAGGGTATGAAGAGCGCAGATATTTCAGCGAGATGTTCAAGAAGATCACCGGCCAGACACCGTCGGAATTCAGGGCGGGCTATCACATGGACCGGCCGGAGGCTTGAGGTGCCTGCTGCAGGAGACCATAGAATTCTATCCCTTGAGAGTGAATTTGCCTCACTCCTTTTCCGAGAACGGGATTCTATAATAAAAAACGAGCTCACAATACAAACGTTAATCAAAGGGGTAGAATGTATGCGAAAAAAATGGTTAAGCCTCGGCTTGAGCCTCATTCTGGCAGCCGGAATCGCAGGCTGCGGCGGGAACGACAACAGCAGCAATGGCGGTACGACGAATGGCAAGTCTGACGGCGGAACGACAGCACCATCAACCGAGACGGGCCAACCCGTACAGCTTAAATACTGGACTGACGACCGTCATGACCAGGAGTATATCAAGGAATTGATCAACAAGTTCAATGAAACTAACGGCGATAACATCCAGGTGGAACTGACGGTCATGTCCGAGAATTACGCGCAAAGCGTCGACATTGCCTTTTCCAGCAACCAGGCGCCGGATGTGCTGCGTCTAAAGAGCGCCAATACGTCCGGATTCGTCAAAAAAGGGTATCTCGCCCCAATTGACGAGTATCTGACCGATGACTTGAAAGCGAAGTTCGGCAGCTTGCTGATCGACGATGTCAACCGTTTTGACGGCAAGGTGTACTCGCTCGCCAATACCGGCCTCACCATGCGCCTGGTCTACAACAAGGATCTCTTTGCCAAAGCGGGCATCGAGAATCCTCCGAAGTCGCTGCAGGAAATGGTGGAGGATGCCAAGAAAATTACCGAAGTCGGCAAAGCCGAGGGCATCTATGGTTTTGCGCTGAACTTCAAAAATCCGAAGCAAGCATTTGACCGTTCCGTCCGGGAGATTCTTTCCTTGAGCGGTTATCAGGGACTTGGCTTTGATCTGAAAACAGGCCAATTCGATTTCGAGCCTTACTCGCAGGTCATTGAATATTTCAAGCAAATGCATAAAGACGGAAGCATTCTGCCTGGCGCGGAAGCGCTGGACATCGACCCGCTGCGCGCCCAATTCGCCGCAGGCAAAATCGGGATGTATCTTTCCTTCTCGACGGAGCCGGGCGTGTACATGGATCAATTCCCGACCGAAATCAACTGGGGGGGCGCGTTGGCTCCAACGCTGGACGGTGAGATCAAGGGAACTTCCGAAATCGTGTCCGCCGGAACGTGGCTCGGCATCAGCGCCCAATCGGCCAATAAGGAAGCGGCTTGGAAATTCATGCAGTATATGTACGGCGATGAGGTTCTGAAGACCTATCATGAAAAAGGCTTCGGTATTGCCATTGTGCCAAGCATTGTAGAACAGGCTAAAGATCCGGAGATCAATGGCATGGAAGGCTTCCTGGTCGGGGAACACGACTCGCTCTGGCCTGCTTCGCCAAACGTTACTCCGGAGGGTTCCACCTATGCGGACGCTTTCTTCAAATATATCCTTACCGATGAAGACCTGAAAGCGATTACGGAGGATTTAAACACAAGATACAACGCCGCATTGTCCAAGGCGGTGGAGAAAGGCGAGGTCACTGTAACGCCGAACCCTGCCTTTGATCCAACTAAACCGCAGGGAGAATAACAGGCAAGGATGGGGCTGCCGCACACTTTTTTGGCGGATGCCCCTTTTCTTTCCCCGAAGGAGGAACGAATCATGAGTATTAAATGGAAACGGCTGGGGGAGAATGCTCTGTTTCTGTCCCCCAGCATCATTTTGACGGTGGCTCTGGGCATCTATCCCTTGTTATGGATGCTGCGTTATATGTTTTATGACTATGCGGGATATGGCGATGCGCTGTTCGTTGGGCTGGACAATTTCCGTCGCCTGATGCGCGATGCGCTGTTCTGGGAATCGGTTGGCAATACCTTTATCTATGCCGGGGGCAAGCTGCTGCTGACGCTGCCGTTGTCCCTGCTGCTCGCGGTCATCCTGAACGGCAAGCTACGGGGCGGAAATCTGCTGCGCGGGATCTATTTTATGCCGACGATCATCAGCACCGCGGTTATCTCCGTGGTGTTCTATACGATCTTCAATTCCTATAACGGGATGGTAAACACCGTATTGATGAAGCTGCATCTTGTATCGCAGCCCATCGACTGGCTCGGCCCAAATCATGCGATGCTTACGGTCATTCTTGTGGCGGTATGGGGCGCGGTCGGTAACTATATGCTGCTGTTTCTGGCTGGCTTGCAGAGCATTCCGCAGGATTTGTACGAAAGTGCGGCCATGGACGGCGCGAATGCAGGAAGACGGTTCTGGAGCATTACGCTTCCGATGCTGGCTCCGGTTGCCCAGTTGGTCATTATGCTTGCGATTATCGCATCCCTGAAAGGCTATGAGAGCATTATGCTCATCACGGAAGGCGGACCTATCGGCAAAACCGAGGTCATGTATCTCTATCTGTATAAACTGTTGTTTCCGGTTTCCACGGGATCGCCTGTGGAGCAGCAGCTTGGATACGGCAGCGCCGTTGGCTTCGCAACCGCTGTTATTGTGGGAGCCATCACGGGTTTGTATTTCTTATTAAGCCGTAAAATGAACAAGCTTTATTAGAGTTTCTTTTAAAAAGCCCACTTAACATGATTTTTGAACATGCACTATATGCAACAATAGACGCCAACTTAGCAAAGGCCCTTACGATTTGACAACAACGCCGCAGACCGATTGATCATGAACGGCTGCAGGCGTGCAGGAGGATCAGCAGATGAACGAACAGGTATTACCCCAACAACCGGATGCGCGCGGCAAAATCGCCGCCCGCCCGCCTTCCGGTCACACAGGCAGAATTGTGGGCCGTACGGTGATGTGGCTGTTCTTATTGATAACGGCGATACTGACATTATTTCCCTTGTTGATGACATTGTCCGGTTCGCTCAAGACCGGCGCCGAAATGATGACCGGCGGGAGCCTGCTGCCGGCCAAGCTGCAGTTCGTCAACTATGCCGAAGCCTGGAAGCAGGCTAATTTTGCCCGCTATACCTGGAACAGCGCTTTTGTCAGCATTATGGTTACCGCAGGCACCCTGCTGGTAGCTGCCATGGCGGCTTATGTGGTGGACCGTCGCCATTTTCCCGGCAAATCCCTGTATGTGACGACGCAGGCGTCGATGATGTTTATATCCGTCGGTGCGATCGTGCTGCGCCCGCAATTCGATTTGATGGTCGCGCTGAACCTGAATACCACGCTGTGGGGCGTGATCCTGATTCTGATCAGCGCGCATTCCAGCACATTTTTTATGCTGCTGGGTTTCTTCAAAGCGATTCCCCGCGAGCTTGACGAAGCGGCCATGGTGGACGGCTCCGGGTTCGTCCGAACCTTCTTCCGGATTATTCTCCCGCTCCTGACGCCGGGGCTTGGCGTGGCCGGGCTGTTTGCTTTCCGCCATGCCTGGAACGAATACATTCTGCCGCTGGTATTCACGATGACGAATCCGCAGCTGCAGACGCTCACCGTCGGGCTGGCGAATCTTCGTTACGGTTCTTCCGCGGCCATGCAGATCCATTTGATGATGGCGGGAGCATGCCTGTCGATCCTGCCGATGCTTCTCGCTTATATTGTGGCGAACAAATCCTTTATTCAAGTGACGGCGGGTTCAGTCAAAGGTTAATTTCATAATTCCATATACAAGGAGTTTGATGCATATGAGAGATTCAATCGTGGGACCTTTGTTTTCCAGCCCGATCATGACCCGGCATTCCGCGAATCCGATTCTGACTCCGGGTGATGTGCCCTACGGTCCGGCGATGGTCTTTAATGCCGGAGTTGCCAAATTTAAAGGCAAATATGTTATGGTTTTTCGCAATGACTACGGTGATGAACTTAAAGGGATTGTTGCTCCTCATCATACAACGAATCTTGGTCTGGCCTTCAGCGATGACGGCATAAAGTGGGATGTGCAGCCTAAGCCGTGCTGGTCTTGGCATGATGAAGAGGTCATCCGCGTGTATGATCCGCGTCTAACGGTAATCGGCGAACAATGTTATATGTGCTTTGCGGTCGATACCAAGCACGGGCTGCGCGGCGGCATCGCCGTCACCGAAGATTTCAGATCCTTTGAAGTGCTGAGCCTGTCGCTGCCGGATAACCGCAACATGGTATTGTTCCCGGAGCGGATCGGGGGCAAGTACGTCCGGCTGGAGCGTCCGATGCCTGTATACAGCCGGGGCGGGATAGACCGCTTCGACATGTGGATGAGCGACTCGCCTGACCTGAAATACTGGGGAAACTCCAAGCTGCTGCTGGCGGTTGAAGATGTAGCTTATGCCAATGACAAGGTTGGCCCCGGCGCTCCGCCCGTCAAAACGGACAAAGGCTGGCTGACCCTGTTCCATGCCGTGGACATCGATCCCAGCAGGGGCAAGAACGGCTGGGAGGACAGCTGGAAGAAGCGCTATACGACCGGTATTTTACTGCTGGATCTTGCCGATCCCAGCCGGATCATCGGCAGGGCGGAGACGCCGCTGCTTGCCCCGGAAGCCGATTACGAGACCGATGGGGGCTTCCGCAATCATGTTATTTTTCCGGGAGGCATGATTCTGGAAGATACCGGGGAAGTCAAAATCTACTACGGCGCCGCCGATACCGTAGAATGCCTGGCAACTGCGCATGTAGATGATTTGCTGCATCTTTGTCTGAAAGGCACAGTCCATAAGTAATGATGACATGTTAAAGCTATACAGAATGGGGAGGGTTCTATGAAAGGACATATTACGTTGCCATCCGCCAGCATTCCGGTCAGCCGCGAGGTGGATGTGCTTGTCATCGGCGGAGGCGCCTCAGGCATCGCCGCGGCCATTGCCGCTGCGAAAGGGGGGGCGAAAACAATGCTGGTGGAGCAGCGAGGGTTCCTTGGCGGCATGGGCACGGTTGCGCTCGTTCCGGCTTTCTGTCCCTTTACGGATAAGCGGAAGCCGATTATCCGCGGTCTCGGCCTTCAATTGATGGAACGGATGAAGCAGGCATGCGATCCTCAGTACCTTGAGGAATATCAAGAGATGCTGGATTGGGTGCCGATCGATCCCGAAGTGCTGAAGCGGGTTTATGATGATGCCATTCTGGAAAGCGGCGTGACGCCGCTGTATCACACCTTTGTTTACGATGTTGTCCGGTCTGAGGACCGCCGGAAGGTTGAGGGTGTCGTTGTCGTAAACAAGACAGGACGATCTTTCATTCCCTGCCGGTATATTATCGATTGTTCGGGAGATGGGGATATTGCCGCACTGGCGGGAGCTCCTTTTCAGAAGGGCGGGGAAGCGGGCGAACTTCAGCCTGGCAGCATGTGCTATTTGCTTGCGAATGTAGACCGTCCAAGGTTCACACGGTACCTGGAGGAGAGCGGGGATACGGGCCAACTGCACAAGACGGTGGAGCTGGCGATCGAGGACGGTGCGCTGCCGGAGGGCCGCAAGTCGATCTCCGGCCTTGCTTGGGTCAGCGACTATTTGGTAGGCGTCAACTTCGGCCATGTATTCGGCGTGGACGGGACCCTTGCCGAGGACTTGACGCGGGGGGCGATTGAAGGGCGCCGCACGGCGGAACGCCAGCTGCAGTTCTTCCGCCGCTACGTCCCGGGCTTTGAGCGCGCCCATATGGTAGCGAGCGGGGAGCAGCTCGGCATCCGGGAGACGCGGCGGATCGAAGGGGACTATATCCTGACGGTCGATGACTTCCTTGCTGCGCGTTCCTTCCCGGACGACATTGCCCGCAACGCATACTACATCGATATTCATCTCGCCAACAGCAAAAGCGAAATGACCTTTAACCACCTGCCGCCCGGGGTTTCACACGGCGTACCGTACCGGATCATGCTGCCGGTTGGCTTCGACAACCTTTGGGTTGCCGGACGCTGCGTATCCTCGGACCGAGCAGTGCAAGGCTCCCTTCGGGTGATGCCGAACTGCTTCTCCATGGGTCAGGCCTCGGGAACGGCGGCTGCATTGGCGCTGCGGGACGGCACCGGCTCGCGCGGCATTTCCGTAGCCGAGCTTCAGCAGCGGCTGTTGGAGCAGGATGTATGGCTGGGAGAAGATTTCATTCCGGCTGATAAGCAGAAGGGCGGGAATGCGCCGTGAAGCGGCTTCCATTAACGGATGAGTGGTTTCACGGTGCCGTGTCGCTCGAACACGGGGAGGATGGTATCAAGCCGTGGCGTATTCCTTACATGGATTACGAGCTGTATCCGCCTGGGGGAATCGATGGCAAAGCCGAGATATGTGCCGGTGTTCGCCTGCGGCTGCGGACGGACTCCACCGAGGTGACAGTATCTTTTGCACCGCTTGCGGACGCCGCCGCCATGGATTGCGTTGTAGAAGGTAGACTATGCCAGACGCTCAGCCTGCCCGGCGGAGCAACAGAAGCCTTGTTCAGCGGACTTAAGGACGGAATCAAGGATGTGGAGATTTGGCTCCCTCAAAATATAGGAATAACCGTCACCGGCCTACGGATTGATGCCCATGCCGTCGGAGTCCCGCTGCCGGACACCCGGCCCCGCTGGGTTACGTACGGGAGCTCCATTACCCAGTGCGTCGGGGCTTCCAGCCCCTCCCGCGCTTGGCCAGCCATTGCCGCCGAAGCCTGCGGCTTCAGCTTGACCAATCTCGGCTTCTCAGGCAACTGCCACATGGAACCGATGATCGGGCGTCTGATTCGCGACTTGCCGGCCGATTTCATCTCGATATGTGCAGGCGTGAACATCTATGGCGGGGGCACCTTAAGCCCTCGCATGTTCAAGCCGCTGCTGATTGGCCTGCTGGAGACGATACGCGACAAACACAGGGATACCCCGCTGCTTGTCATTTCTCCGATTTATGGCACAGTCCGCGAAACGCAGCTCAATTCACTGGGCTTCACCCTGCCCGTAATGCGGGAATTCATCCGCGAGACCGTGGAGCTGCTAAGGGCTCGGGGCGATCGCCAGTTATACTATCAGGACGGCTTGAAGTGGTTCGGTCCGGAGGATGAAGCCTTTCTGACGGATGGCCTACACCCTGGAGCCGAGGGATATGAGCTGCTGGGCCGGCGTTTCCGCAATCTTCATGACTTTGCGTTACGGACTGTACATCGAAACGCGGAGTGACGTGCTTCTATTAAATTCGGGATAACCAATGGGAATCATGGCGGATCATTTTTGGACTTTCTTTTGATTGGACGAAAAGAACTTGAAGAACTTAAAGCCGCATCCTATGCGGCTTTTTTGGTTTGAAATATATAAATTCTTGTTGTTACTTAAGTCAGGTGCATTTACTGCTTATTAAGTTAATGGGCACTTTTATGGAATATATTATCCATTTAGGGTTGATGAATTGGTATGTTAAACTATTTTTTCGACTGCAATATGAACTAACATTCGCGAAAATAAACTAGCAACTTCATATAGCAGCAATTAAATCATCCTACTTACAAGATGAATGTATCAGAAAGGAAGTACAGCTTTGCCTAAGCACATAAAGATCTACGCACCAATACTTATTATTATCATCATTATAAACGTTGCGGTGTACAGGCATTTGGAAAACCAGGCATCTGTTAGATACAACAGCCTCCATTCCCTGTATCAGCTGAAGAACGACTCGGCATTTGCCTATTTAGTGAAGCACGCTTCTGAAACGATTCCGCTTGCTGATACGCTGATGGCGATCAGCGAGTCGAAGGAAAATGAAGATCCTGCCAAGATACGGCAATGGATCGATAAGGCGAAGATCCAAGCGGAGGAAATCGATGAGCAGCTATTAACGATCATTGAATTTAGCGACACCTTCCCCAACAACGCGGTTCCCAAGCTTTCAGTTAATAATACGGCAATGACAACGGATAACCAGGAGGATATGTTTATTCTCGCTTTTCAGGCAAGGACATGGCGACCGTTATACCAAATAAGCTATTCATATTGGAAGTCTAACCCTAAAACAATTGACGCCATGACCAGAGAAACCTTGCGCTCGCTTGCGACTGAACTCCGTGCGTTAAACCAAACGATTATGTCGTTCAAGGATGCCGCACACCACATGTTTTTCGAGGATCAAATAGAGTCATATAAAGCGGAAATGCTGCGGCAGTTGAAACCACATCTTGAACGATTGAAAAAGATCCAAGAAGACTTTACAGGTCAAAAATAAGACGAATGAATGGAATGGGCAGCATGCTACACCTTAATCTAATGAAGATAATGGGTTTTATAGAAAAATAAACCTCGGCCTGGTAAACTACCAATATAAAGTTTGAGGAGGAACCAGGCTTGAAGAGTTTTGTGAAAAATTCTGGCCGCATCACTATGATGTTGTTCATTGCATTTAGTGTCGGTTGCAGCGCTAGTGAACAAAGCAATCCACGCATCCCAGAAGAGATAGCAACGAAAGAAGCTGTTGAGTCCATGAATATGAATCCCCATGCTGATTCAGGAACCGACGAATTAAGCCAAGCCGGAGAACGGTATGGGTCCAATATTATGTACTCCATTAAGATGTATCTCGAAAGACCGGAAGTTTCTCAAGCATTTTGCAATCAACTTGCCGAAACGATAGAGCTTGGATATGACTTGTATCGAAAGAAGGACATTCCGGAGTTCGAATCTTTGGTAGTCCATATAAAACAAGATAATCGATCAGAGGTAAAGGAGATATATGAGAAACTCATAACGATTTACCCTCTACCCACCAGAACAATCAGAGGTGCAGGCTTCAACAGCACTAAAGACGAAACAGTAAAGGCCGTTGAATCCTAATGAGCACTCATCTATAGCTTGCATGATGAAATAGTTTTGATTTAGATTAATTTCTATTTCCCAATCTGTATGGCTTGTAGAAAGCACGAATGTCACGAGCTAGAAGCTCAGGTTCTTCCATGGCGGTAAAATGTCCGCCGGATGGCATTGAAGTCCAGCGAGTAACGTTTAAGTTACGTGAGGCCCATTCCTTAGGCGGCAGCAAGATGTCTTCCGGAAACAATGCGATGCCTGTCGGTACCTCGATATAGCCCAATGGCGGTAATGAATGTGAATTCTCATAATACATGCGTGTTGACGATCCCATCGTATTCGTAACCCAATAAATCATAATGTGGGTGAGGAGCTCATCCTTGCTGAATCTTTGCTGGAGGTTACCCTTACAATCACTCCATGATCGGAATTTTTCGATCATCCAGCCTGCCAAACCTGCCGGCGAGTCGGAAAGTCCATATGCAAGGGTTTGGGGGCGTGTCGATTGAATCGACATATAGCCACCTTCAAGAGCAATCCATTCCGAAGCGCTTGTCTTGTATCGCAGTTCTTCTTGCGAGAGATTAGCCTGACCAGATGCATTCATGAGATTTCTGATAATGCCGATATCGGTCAGGTGAATTCCAAATAATAACTCGGGATGGTTTGCTGCCAGATATCTTGTAACACCGGAGCCAATATCTCCGCCTGCGGCAGCAAATTTCTTATAGCCTAATTCTTTTGTCATCAGTTTAGCCCACATTTCGGAGACGCGATTATTGTTGAATCCAGGTTGTTTGGGGCTGCTTGAGAACCCGAATCCAGGTAATGAAGGGACAACCACATCAAAAGAGTCCTCGGGATGACCACCATGGCTGGCCGGATCCGTAAGAAGGGGGATGATTTTTTGGTAACGAAGGTAGCTGTCGGGCCATCCGTGAGTAAGAATAATAGGCATGGGGTTAGGTCCTTTTCCACGCTCGTGCACGAAGTGCACATCAATGTCATCGATATTGCAGCTATACTGGGAATAACGGTTCAACTCAGCTTCTTGTGCCCGCCAATCGTAGTGGTCCCGCCAATACGAAACCAGCGACTTTAAATAGCTTAATTCCGTACCCCGTTCCCAACCCGAGTGTTCTAGC
This sequence comes from Paenibacillus sp. Y412MC10, assembly GCF_000024685.1. NCBI lineage: Bacteria > Bacillati > Bacillota > Bacilli > Caryophanales > Paenibacillaceae > Paenibacillus > Paenibacillus sp. Y412MC10. Next base: position 3,933,595 of record NC_013406.1, on the reverse strand, counting down.
TGATCAGGCCAACGGATGTGATGAAGTCTGTATTTGAGATCGGCAAGGATCTCATCGGAGACGTGAATATGATAACGTTCCATCGACATATGGATCTCCTCCTTTAGTTGTTACATCGCTATTATATCCCGCACCTATGTGTGGTACACTGGCTTAAATGAAGCATCTGACTATACGATTTGATAGGTGATTGCTATGCCGCAAGTAGACCGTCACAAAAACCGTACCGTGTACATTGAATTTGCCGCAATGGAGGATTTTAGTGTGCTTCCTTATCCTGAACGTCTTACCCTGGTTCTCATTACGTCAGGAAGTTTTAGCGGGATATTAAACGAACGACCAATTAAAATTTCCGCACCGGGCGTCCTTTGTCTTGCTGAAGAAGATGAGATGAAAGTCGTTGAGAGACAGAACGTGGCTGCACAATCCTTTCGTTTTCACCCTGCATTCCTTAACACCGTAACACTTTCCGAAACGCAGAGTTACATTCCTACGGGTCCGAGTATACAAAGGGGTCTTTCACTTTTTCAAAGAAATGATCGAAACTCTGGTGTACCCCGTGTAACGGAAAAAGCATACCCGCTTATATTCGAGTGGTTCTTCATACTCGGTACGGAAGTGCAAGCGCAAAGTGATGAACGCTGGGTATGCAGAATAAAAAAATACCTCATTCAAATTTTAGGTTTACTTGAGGATCTAAATCATAATAGTGAACAATCCCCGGTTGATTTGGTATTGGAATATATACACACCAACTATCCCAAAAAGATTTCGTTGGAAGATTTGACGAATTGCGCTCATTTGAACCGTGTGACGCTAAATAAGCTGTTTCAAGAGAGATGCGGAAATACAGCTATCGGTTACTTGCTTTCCTATCGTTTAAACGTTGCGTGCGATCTTCTGACACATACAGGTATGAAGCTTGATGAAATTGCACGCGATACCGGATTCGAGTATGACACTTACTTTATTAAGCAATTTCAAGCTAAAAAAGGCATTTCACCTACAAAGTATAGGAACATGACTCGTAAGTTCGCGACTGAACAATAGAAGATGAGGAAGGATCAATAAAAAGTCCGAAGCGGGGAGGAAATGTGCCTGCTATCTAACTCGCCTTGACCGAAATATATATCTTGTGTTAAATTTTTTTCATGTATTAACGATGATGAACAATGGGAGGGATAAAGTGATGACTGCTTCTGAGATTGTAGATGTAAACGTGAACCTGTCATGTAAAGCGATGTTTGACAAGGTTCACATAATTACAAATCAGATACCGGAACTTTATCCTTCTATGCATATATACAGTTCGCGACTTATTTATAGTTAGTCTCTTATTTTTGTATAGGTATAGTTAGGTTAATGTACGCAAAAAGCACCGGTAAGCTGGTGCTTTTTTGCGTTTTCTCCGTTTAAAGGGAGATAGAAATGAAGTATTTATCTAAGTATGAAAAAATACGTAAGATCTTATCGGCTCTAAATCAACCGAATTATAGATATTCGCAAATAACAGAGGCAATCTTCAAGAACAAGATCGGAAATTTCGAAGCAATGAACAACTTGCCTAAGCCTGTAAGAAATGAATTAATCAAAGAGCTTGGAAACAATGTGTTAAGCATCACACCGAAAATGGAGCAGAAATCCAACCAAGTTAGCAAAATTCTGTTTGCTATCCCAGGCGATGAATACATTGAATCCGTAAGGTTAAGTTATCAAACGGGCTGGGAATCCTATTGTATCTCTTCGCAGTGCGGTTGCGGATTTGGTTGTACATTTTGCGCTACGGGAACACTCGGTTTGAAGAGGAATCTTACAACGGATGAAATAACGGATCAACTGCTTTATTTTACTTTGAATAACCATCCCTTGGACAGTGTGTCTTTTATGGGAATGGGAGAGGCACTTGCAAATCCATATGTATTTGATGCTTTGCATTTGCTGACGGATCCTAAACTTTTCGGTTTAGGACATCGAAGGATTACGGTTTCTACCATAGGTTTATTACCTGGAGTAAAAAAGTTGACGAAGGAATTTCCACAGATTAATTTAACGTTCTCGCTTCATTCACCATTTCATGATCAGAGAAGCGAGTTAATGCCCATTAACAATCATTTTCCATTAGAAGAAGTTATGACCGTGTTGGACGAGCATATTCAGCAAACAAAGCGAAAGGTTTACATTGCTTATATCCTGCTAAGGGGTATCAACGATTCAACTAAACATGCTAAAGCCGTTGCTGATTTGTTGCGTGAAAGAGGGTCGTGGGAACATTTATATCACGTCAATCTAATTCCATACAATTCCACTGATGCCACATCACAAAGTTTTGTAGAGTCGGATCAGAACAGCATCAATATGTTCCTTAGAATCTTGAAGTCAAAGGGAATCCATGTCACCGTGAGGACCCAATTCGGATCAGACATCAACGCAGCATGCGGTCAACTATATGGATCAAACGGTAACATTTAATAAGTCGATCAACTAACCAGGAGGAATACAATGTTCTTAAAAAATACATCTATAACACATGTGATTCTCCATGCAGAGCCGGTTTTGAGTATTTGCATGGAGCAGCCAACAAAATAGAAACTGGCTTTGCTGCTTGAACAATAATTTCAAGGAGTGAGTCGTTCGTGAGATATATTAATGCTTCTGTCGTCTTGCCGGAGGAACTAGTAGAACAATTACAGGAATATGTCCAAGGCGAATACCTCTATATACCAGCTAGAAAAGATGAGTTTAAAGTCTGGGGAGAGCTGTCTGGCGCACGAAAAGAAATTAACCAAAGAAATGATGCTATTGTGGATGCGTATTTATCTGGCGCTTCAGTCGAGGAACTCTCAGAATCGTTCTTTTTATCAACCTACGCTATCAGAAAAATAATTTATCAGAAATAATTACCTATGAATCCCTTCAAGCGTGCTAAAATCCAGCACTGTTACTTGAAGGGATTTTTTTAACTATAGGGATCATTCTTGCTGTAACGACCGTTGCGTTTGAAGGACTGGCACTTGTGACGATTGCACCGACCCTGGCTCAACAGTTGAATGGGCTGCATTTGTTCGGTTGGATATCTATTGGCCCAAATCCTCGGAACGATGATTATAGGTCAACGGATCAACCGAATCGGCGTTTTTGCATCGTTTGGCATATCGATTTTTATTTTTGTGACAGGCATCGTGATTGCTGCTGTTTCTGTGAACATGATGATGCTGCTCGCAGGGAGAGCGTTTCAGGGATTTGGTGCAGGGGCTATTGTTACATGCGTGTATTACAGCATTACTCTAGGTTATCCCGATAAACTGAGAACGAAAATACTTGCTTTGTTTTCCGGGGCATATATTTTGCCTGCATTAATCGGCCCTTATATTGCCGGACTCATTGCGGAGTATATGTCCTGGAGATTGGTTTTTTGGCTGGTGCTTCCTTTCATTGGTTTGGCTGTACTGCTGACGCTTCCCGCTTTTCTCAAATTTCCAGTGAGACGGGATTCTGTTCTTAAGAACAGCCGAAAAGAAGGATTTGCATTACTTCTAACAATAGGAACGGGCCTGCTGCTGGTTGGATTAAGCCTGATAACCAATTGGAATGGTATTTTGCTTTCACTGGCAGGATTTGCGATCTTGATTCAGCCTTTGCGAACATTGCTGCCTGCAGGTACCTTAAGCGCTAGAGCAGGTCTGCCAGCTACGATTGCTTCTAGAGCATTCTTCGTGGCTTGCTATAATGCGACTGAAAGCTATGTCGTACTGGCATTGACTGATGTAAAAAACCTCCCTGCAGATGTAGCGGGACTGATTGTAGCCGCGGGTGCGTTACGTTGGTCAACGGCCGCTTGGCTGCAGTCTAAGCTTGATGATAAAGACCACGGGAAGGGACGAAAGAAACGGGTAACAATCGGTATTGGATTTATGATGATTGGTGTTTTATCCGTATTGCTGGCTGTGGGCCTACCTGAAGGGGGAATTGGATTTGCAGCGATTTCGCAGCTTTTCACTGGGTTTGGCATCGGTCTGGCACATCCAACCACCGGAGCCATTGCGCTGCAGCACGCAAAAGCAGGGGAAGAGGGGGAAATATCCGCCAGTCTTCAGTTTACAGATGCCTTTAGTCCTGGATTGAGCATTGGAATCGGCGGCGCCCTCGTTGCGATTAGTCAGTCGCTGAATTTTGGTATATTAACGGGGATCTTATTGGCTTTGTCTCTCCAATTTATCTTCGTGCTCTTGAGTTTTACGATATCCTTCCGCATTAAAGATACTTAAGAGGATTTTAACCATTGGATAATTATAACATTGACAACTGCAGGCTTTTCCAAAATAATAGAATGTAATTGAATACTGGTACCTTTAATTCAGTCCAGAGAGGCTGGCAAGGGCAGCGGATTTTTATAATCACGCGTGATTCAGAGCGTATTCCGTCAGGGATGCTCTGCGTCTTCGCGCGGGTTATGATGTGATGAAAGAGGCTACTTGTCAGTGAAGACTTGACGAGTAGCCTCTTTTTTCTGCTTCTTTGGTATCAGAACACTTTAACCTGGAGGTATTCTGATGAGCAAACAAGATCAAGAGTTTTCGTGGCAAGCGGTACCGAAAACGCAGAGAAACCATTTTTGGAAGACGTTATCCGTCATGTTAGGGTTCACATTCTTTTCGGCAAGCATGCTTGCGGGAGGGACGCTCGGAGTCGGCTTGACGTTCATGGAGTTTATTGGAATCGTGCTTGCGGGTAATTTGGCACTCGGTATCTACACAGGAGCGCTGGCACATATCGCTGCAAAAACGGGCCTTTCCACGCATTTGCTGGCAAAATACGCGTTCGGTGAGAAAGGCTCGTACCTGCCATCATTCCTGCTTGGCTTCACGCAGGTCGGATGGTTCGGCGTCGGCGTGGCCATGTTCGCAATTCCGGTTGCCAAAGCGATGGATTGGAACGTGTACCTGTTGATCTTCCTGTTTGGTCTCGCCATGACGGCATCGGCCATCTTCGGCATGAAGTCGCTGGTCATTCTGGGATATATCGCGGTTCCGGCCATTACCATTCTCGGCAGTTACTCCATGTTCAAAGGCGCAGATATGCTGGGCGGTCTGCAAGGCTTGCTCGATTACACGCCTGAACAGACACTGACCGCGGCAGCGGCACTGACCATTTGTATCGGCTCATTCATTAGCGGTGGAACCTTGACGCCCGATTTTGCACGGTTCTCCCGGACATCGAGGCAGGCGGTTACCGCCACGGTCATAGCGTTCTTCCTGGGGAATTCGCTCATGTTCCTGTTCGGTGCGGTTGGCGCCATGGCTTATAACCTGGCAGATATCTCGGAGGTCATGTTCCTGCAAGGGCTGATCATTCCCGCGATCATCGTACTGGGGCTGAATATTTGGACGACCAATGATAACGCTCTTTACGCTTCCGGACTGGGATTTGCCAACATCACAAAAATATCGAAAAAATTCTTCGTCATCGTAAACGGCATCGTGGGTACCCTATTTGCCATGTGGATGTACAACAATTTCGTCGGTTTCCTCAATGTGCTGGGCGCGGCGGTACCGTCCATCGGGGCCATCATCATCGCGGACTACTTTTTTGTGAAGCGCAGAAACTATAAGCCATTTGCCGACATGACTTTCAAGAAGGTAAACTGGATAGCGATGCTGGCTTGGGCTATCGGCGTGGCGTTCGCTCAGCTTGCTCCAGGCATAACGCCATTGAACGCACTAATCGGTACGGCGGTGGCCTACATTGTGTTGATGCTGATCGCTCCTGTGAAAGAATCCAAAGAAAAGGGGAAAAACAATGATTATACAGAACGCAAAATTGCGGGGTAAAGAAGGTTTGTGGAATATCGTCGTGAAAGACGGAAGGTTTGAGCTAATCACGCAGTCGCTGGAAGCAACGGCGAATGAGGAAGTCATTGACGTGGGCGGCTCGCTTGTGCTGCCGCCGTTCATTGAGCCTCACATTCATCTGGATACAACGTTAACGGCAGGCGAGCCGGAATGGAATTTAAGCGGAACGCTGTTCGAAGGCATTCAGCGTTGGTCTGAACGCAAGGCATTCCTGACGCATGAAGACGTCAAGACGCGCTCCAAAACGGCACTGAAGTGGCAGATGGCACAGGGCATCCAGCATGTACGAACGCATGTGGACGTCACCGATCCAAGCTTGACCGCAGTAAAAGCGATGCTTGAAGTGAAAGAAGAAATGGCACCATACATTGACATTCAGCTTGTCGCTTTTCCGCAGGAAGGCATTCACTCCTACCCGAACGGCGCGGAATTGCTGGAAGAGTCGCTGAAAATGGGCGTTGACGTGGTTGGGGGCATTCCGCACTTCGAATTCACGAGGGAATATGGCGTTGAATCGATGAAGGTTGCGTTTGACCTAGCCGAAAAATACGACCGTCTCATCGACATCCATTGCGACGAGATTGATGACGAGCAATCCCGTTTCGTGGAAGTCGTCGCCAAAGAAGCCTACGAACGCGGGCTGGGCTCCCGCACCACGGCAAGCCACACGACGGCGATGGGGTCGTACAATGATGCATATACCTACAAATTGTTCAGATTGCTGAAGATGGCGGACCTCAATTTCGTCTCCAATCCTCTGGTCAACATCCACCTGCAGGGACGCTTTGACACATATCCGAAAAGAAGAGGGCTGACTCGCGTCAAAGAGCTTCAGGAAGCCGGTCTTAATGTATGCTTCGGTCACGATGATATCTTTGATCCATGGTATCCGCTAGGCACGGGCAACATGCTGCAGGTGCTGCACATGGGCATCCATGCTTCGCAGTTGCTCGGTTACGATCAAATCGTGAATTCGATCGATCTCATTACGAAAAACAGTGCAAGAACGCTGCATATCGAGGACGTGTACGGTATTGAAGAAGGCAAGCCTGCGAACTTCATCGTTCTTGAAGCCGAGAACGAATATGAGGCTATACGCAAACAGGCCGGGGTGCTCTACTCGTTCAGAGGCGGCCGCAAAATCGCCGAAACGAAGCCGCGGGACACGTCGATCATTCTTGAGGGCGGTTCGGAGAAGGTCACTTTCAATAAATAATGAAATGAAGTTTAAAGCTATCGCGTTCTTAGCGATGGCTTTTTTTTATTCAGAATTCGTTTACGAAACACGCAATTACATTTAATATTCGCTTGACCCTTATGCTTTAGGATTTTAGAGAAATAAAGCAAATAGGAGGAGCACATGAAGCGAAAATGGATCGCCGGATTATTATCCGGCATACTGATTGGCAGCAGCTTGTTTGAGCTTGCGCTTGCAAGCAACTCGGCCTATGCGGCCCCTTCGGGAGCAATGCCGGTGTTGATCTCGGAAATTTATCCCGATGATCGGTCGAATCAGCAGACGATCGAAGGCGCGGGCGGGGCCGACCTGTTCGAATATGTGGAGGTATACAATCATTCGGGAGCGCCGATCTCGTTTAATGACGAATTCAACATGCGTTACGACTACAATACGGGCGTGAAGACGTTGACGGTAACGGACACCGTATACGGCAATCCGGATGGGGTGGTCATCCCGGCGGACAGCCCGGCCGTGCTTTGGGTGGAACGGACAAGCTCATCCATTACCGGAGCAGCCGCTGCCCTGACGGAATCCGATTTCCGCCGGTATCATTCGATTCCCGACCAGGTACCGGTATTCAAGCTTCGGGGACAGGATGGCCTCAACAATACGGACCGCGGCTTATACATAACCCGAAAAGGCGACGACGCCGCCGTGATCAGCGGCTTCTATTATACTGCCAATGATGTCGGCGACGGCAAGAGTGTACATCTTCAGCTGCCGCCCGGCGGTTCGGCGATGATTCCTTACGCCAGGGAAGCTGCGCCTAGCGCCGGAATCGTTGACTTGGGCCAGCTATCGCCGCTTGACAATCGTGCGCCGGAAATCAATCACACGCCCATTGCCTTTACCGAGCGGACACAGCCGCTGACCGTCAGCGCAAGCGTCTATGACGCGGACGGAGATGCGCTGGTAGTTAAGATGTATTACAAAACGACGGTCAATAGTCCCTACAGCCAGATCGACATGATCGATCGGGGCGGTGATCAATTCGATGCGGTCATTCCGGCCGATCTGTTGACCGGGGATAAGCTGCAGTATTATATCGAGGCAGTGGATGGACTTCAGCAGTCGAGATCTGTCGATTATGAAACGGCTTTAACCGGAGCTTCTGCAGACGGGGACGTACCGCGTATTCTAATCACCGAAATTCTTCCGAACCCGGCCGGGGATTACCGGTGGGGAAGCGGCAACCAGTACGAATACGTTGAAATCTACAATAACTCGGATCAGGTTTTGGACCTCAAGGATTACACCCTCTGGTATCTATATCCGGGCACAACGGCGCCTAAGAGCTGGAAGGTACCGGATCATACCTCGATCGAGCCGTACAGCGCAGCGGTTATCTGGTTCGCGAAGGAAGCCGTGGCTAACGGCAAAGGTTATACGACGACGGCGGACTTCAATCTGCATTTTAACAGCACGCTGAACGACAACGATATTATTTTCTACGATAATTCGAAAGCTTCGGATTTCAATCTTCCGAATTCGCTGCATCGAGGGATTGCCTTGTCCGCGCCGGGACAAGCCAATTCGTACATCGTACAGGCCTGGTACGATCCCAGCGCCCCGGACAGCCCGGACAGGCTGGTCAACGACGTCCGCAATGCGGTCGTTCGATATGCCTATCCGGATGCAGGAACGACCATGAAACGTTTGGATAATCGGATGTACGCCAATCCTGGCAGCATTGATCCCGTCCAGGTGCCGCCTGTTGCAGGCGTCGACATGATTGCCCCGACGCTGCAGCATGAGCAGACCGCCTATAATTTGGGCCAGGGACAGGCTTATCCGGTTTCCGTGATCAGCGATGAGCCCCTTGCTTCCATTGAAGTGCTGATTGGAGCGGCCACCGAGGAGCCGACAGCGTTTACGGACAAGCATGCGCTGACGCTTGCGTCCCAAGAAAATGGGCTTTACGTCTACCAAGGCACGATCACGCTAAATGAGACCGGCGTCTATCGGTATATCATTGAAGCTGCCGACGGCAGCGGCAACCGCACTCGGGTTCCATATAACTCCCGAGGCGGCTTGCTAACGGTTAACGAAGAGAATACGGGAACGGAGCTGCCGGAGCCGGGGTTGTCCTTATCAAACGGCAGCATGATCAGCGGAAAGTCATCCTTCTATGCTTACGGCTCCCGGGCTGAAGACGACATCGAAGTTCGCTTTGAGGCCAATCCGCTGCCGCTTCGCAAGGCACTGCCGGGTAAGGTACAGCTGGGTATGCAGACCCGGGGGATCGATCAGATTTACCAAGCGTCGGCAAGCGCGCTGGATGCAAGCGGGGAGACGGTATTTTTCAGCCGCATCCTGCCCAAATACATCGACGGCGCCTGGTCGATGTTCGATATGGCTCCTGACCTGTTCGTCACCGGGACAACGGTTTCCGTGCATACCGGAAATGAGAATGCGCCATATCAAGTCAAAGACCATGACAAGGTATTCGGCAAGAACAACCATGATGATTTTGAAGTGATGAATCTACATCTTGTGCTGCCGGACGGTTCGGTGGTCAAACCGGATAAGGTACTGAACTACTTGGGCAACCTTGGGCAGTCGACCGTGGATTACCGGGAGGATACGTACTACGGATTCGGCGATGCGGATTACGGCAGCAACCCGAACAAGCCGATGATCAGCGACTTCCATTTTCCGATTCCGCAAGACAAGTTCACTGCAAGATATGCCGAACTCGACACCGCTTCGGTAAAGGACGGGGTATATCCGCTGAGCATGTCGGTGAACGGTCAAGTCTTCCAGTCCATCGACGTGACTGTGGACAACACTGCACCCGAGATTGAAGGGATATCGTATGGGGAAGGGCAATTATTGACCGACGCCATGCAGCTCAAAGGGCCGTTCATGCTGGATGTGGTCGCTTCAGATAATTTAACAGGCGTAACGGGCATTACGGCGGAGCTAGATGGCGAGCCAATCACGCTACCTTATGAAACATCTTCCACGCTGCTTGCGCCGGGCGAGCACACTCTGAATGTGACCGTACTCGACGGGGCCGGCAATTCGGCGGAGATCTCTCGCACCTTTATGATCGAAGAGGAGAAACCTCTTCTTCCGGGCGAGGTTTCCCCAGCCGATTTCGCGGAGAAGGTGGGTTTGAATCCGAGCCTAAGAGCACGACTCAGCGATCCGAGCGGAGATTCGATGGACGTTCGCTTCTTGGAAGGGGATAAATACGACTTTGCCCGCGAAGACGGGATCGAAGGCCATTTCAACGTTGCAGACCGGGAGCCTCCGCTCGTGCTGGCGCCGGATGGAGAGAAAGGGATCGGCAAGGAGGAGGCCGAGAAAATGGCTTACCCGGACGGAGAGTATCTTATCACGGATACGGATTCCGGGTTCCCTTATCATCGATTCGAAATCCAGCTGGACGAAGCATGGTCGGAACAGGATGCCGTAGAGCTGCACTGGCAAGGGCGCACGCTTCCGGGCCGCATCGTGACGCTGTATGCTTGGGATTATGAGAGCGGCAAGTGGACGGCACTGAAGTCGGCCACCGGTGACGAAGCCGAATCCGACATCGTCTTGACAGCGGAAGTGGATCCTAGCCGTTACGTGCGAAACGGCAAAATCCAGGCCATGGTCCAAGATGAAGTGAAGAGCGCGAAAGCGCCGTTCAACATTTTATGGTTTACGGATACCCAGTATTACGCGGAATCGTACCCGGACATTTTCGATAAGCTGGGCGATTGGATCACGGAAGAATACAAGAAGGGCTTGTTCAGTTATGTGATCCATACCGGCGACATCGTGAACGTGGCCGACGACGAGAAGCAGTGGGCCGTAGCCGACCGGAATTTGAAGAAGCTGGACGAAGCGGGCGTACCGTATGGCGTGCTGGCGGGCAATCACGACGTCATCATTGACGGCGTGGACTACTCCTACTACGGGAAATATGTCGGGGCCGACCGGTACAAGAACAATCCATGGTATGGCGGCGAAATGGATAACAACCGCAACCATTACGACCTCGTGTCGTTCGGAGGCCACGACTTTATTTTCCTTTATATCGGCTTTGGGCTGGAGGATACACCGGAGACGATCGCTTGGGCCAACGAGGTGCTGAAGAAGCATGCGGACCGCATCGCGATCGTGGGCATGCACGCTTATCTGGAGAGCAACGGCACCTTGTCCAGTATGGCGCAGCGCGTTTTTGACCAGGTCATTGCGCCAAACAAAAACGTGCAGCTGGTGCTAAGCGGCCATTATCATGCTGCCAACCGGGTCGTGAAAACGGTGACGCATCCGGACGGATCGTCAAGACAGGTCATTGAAATGCTGGCGGATTATCAGGGAGGGCCGAACGGAGGAAACGGTTATCTGCGTCTGCTGAAATTCGATCCAACCTCCGGCACGCTGGACGTGGATACGTATTCGCCTTACTTGGACGATTATAATTTCTTTGACGACGCCATTGAGGATTTTACGGAACCGTTTGCGTTCAGGGATATTCAAAAACGGGTGGCAACCGATTATTTTGCGGTCAATGTGTACAAAGATACGCTGATTGGCGAGCAAAAAGACGTGAAGTCCGGAGAAATTGCTTCTGCCGTATGGAATGGACGAGAAGCCGATGAGACGTATTATTGGTATATGGATATTACCGATGAATTCGGCGCCAAGCAGCTTAGTCCAATCTATCGTTTTACGACCTCAAAGAAATCCTCACCTCCAGGTGGCGGGAATGACGGCGGCGGAAACAATGGGGGTGGCAATAACGGCAATAACGGAAACAATGGAAACAACGGAAACAACAGCAATAATGGAGGCGGCAGCAATCAACCAGGCCCAAGCAAGCCAGGTGGCACACCGCCGACCACTGGAGCTTCCAGACCGGGATCGATTACGGCGGAAGTCGCAATAAACGGTCAGAAGGCTCAGGCAGCCATCGGCGAATTGGAGCTCAGCGAAGCCTTCGAAAGCGTAACAGCAGATGGGCGGGGAATTAAGACCGTCACGATTCAACTGGACGAAAGCGTCCGAACGTTCAACGGCGAAATCGTCATCCAGGTACCGTCAGCGTACTTGAACCGGAACCACGCACGGGAACGGATCGAAATCGTTACCCCACTGGCAACTGTGAAGGTGCCTTCCAATATGCTGAACAATCTGAAGGAAGCAGGGCAGTTCACGGGCCTCGTGATTCGTCCGGGCAATCAAGGCGGGCTTTCCGGGGACCGACTAGCCGGGATTTGGAACAGACCGATCGTCGAGCTGCTGCTGCAGATCGATGGCAAGACGGTGGAGTGGCCGGGAAGCAGCACACCTGTAAAGGTATCGCTCCATTATGAGGCCAAGGCTGACGAGCGATTGGATCAGCTGGTCGCGTGGGAACTCAATGCAATGGGATCCGTATCCGCTGTCCTAAACGGTTATTACAATGTCGAGCATCGTACCTTGACCTTTGAAACGGGCAAGCTTGGCACGTATGCGATCGCATATAAGCAAGTATCTTACCGGGATATAGACCCGCGCAGCTGGTATGCGGACGCCGTTCATTACCTCTCTGCCAGGGACGTTGTTAAAGGTGCAGGCGGAGGGCGATTTCTCCCACAGGATGAGATCAGCCGGGCCGATTTCCTGGTCATGGCCATGAATGCCTTCGGCATCAAACCAGGGAAAACGGATGACGCCATGAATTTTGCCGATGCGGGGAGCAGGTATTATACGCCGTATTTGTCCGCTGCGAAGCAGCTGGGACTGGTTCATGGAACGGGAGATAACCGGTTTAGACCGGAGGACTCGATCACGCGTCAGGATATGGTCGTCATGCTTCATGCGATGATGGAAGCGGCCGGAAGCGAGTTTCCGGGCGGAGGAGACGACATGGATCGTTATTCCGATGCGAAGGACGTATCCGGTTATGCGCGGGAAGCGATGGATTTCATGCTTGAAGCCGCATTGATTCAAGGCACCGGCGGAGGCAAACTGTCTCCAAAGGCCGTTACCAATCGGGCAATGGCAGCCGAGCTGATGTACAATTACCTGGTCAAAAGCCGGGAAGCCTCATAAACAAAAGAAAACATGAGGATCAGGCAAAAAGACATGAATTAGAAGTGCTCACAAAATAAGAACGGGAGAAACTTCCCGTTCTTATTTTGTTGCTTGTATTCTTGTAAGCACTTGATTACAAGAATATACATGCATAAGAGATTGCGAGAATCGAGGCTATTTTGTCTTATTGCTGAAAGTTCTTGTCCCGAGTTGAGGTTAAGAAACCAAGTGATGGAATTCATCGGTTTTAAAATTTTTTCATAACCCCTCTAAACAGTATCATTTTTTGACATGATTAAAAGTTATGATTAACCCATCGAACGAAATGAATATTCAAAGAAAAGGAAGGGATTGAAAATGACAAATTACATCCTCGAGGAAAAAGACAGCTTTATCGTTTTAGGAATTGGAACTGAGCTTCAGAGCGACTACACCGACTATGCGGGCATTAACAAAGAGAAGGCCGACTTTTGGGAAGCCGTGAAGCAAGACGGAAGGTTGGACACGTTAAAGGGCATCGCCGCAAATGACTACATTTTTGCCGTAAACGAAGCGGTTAACAACAAGATGATGTTCTACGCCGGCGTCATGACAGAGGAATCGGTGCCCGAAGCAACCCGCGTTATCCAATTTCCTAAAGGGGATTACCTCGTTGTAAAAGGGGAGGGGCAGTCGGCTGATGAGTTGAGTCAATTGCTTGCTGGTATCGCCTTTGGTCAAGTATTGCCGGAAGCCAACAATTTCGCTTATGTCGGCGGGCCGAATGCCATGGTGGATATGGGACAGCGAAACGGCCAAATATTAGGCGAAATGTGGATTCCTGTTGTTCGGAAATAAAGAGCCGCGAATGCTTTCGAGCGAGCTTTGCCCATAGTAGAAGGAAAGCTCGCAAAACTATTAGGAGGGATGATCGTGTCCAATATCGTTGATTTTAAACATATATCTTCAACTGGTTTAGAGTCTTCGCCCGTAGCAGAAGCGCTTGCTGGTTTACGAGCGAATGAAGCCCGTTACTTTATGAACAAGTATAAGCATGCATTTACGGTTGTACCGGCTAGCGAGAGCCAGGAGACCCTGGATTACGTGAACCGAATATTGAAAGAAGAGCGTGATCTTGAGTTTGCGGCCAAACCATTGGAAACGTCACGTTTTCAAGTGGAAAACATTCAATTTGCCTATGTTTTTTACGAGAATGGTCTCGGGTTAAACGTAATGTATACAGTTGATGATCCTAAGAAGCGAGCCGTTGGTATTAAGCTTTCGGAGGGGATGGAGGTGCCCGAAGAGTTAGAAGGGAAGTTCAAGTTCGCTATGCAGAAGTCGAAACTTGCAGGAACGATTCGAGGCTCGTTTTTTGTAATCAAGAGAGAATATTATGAAGAGGTGGAAACCAATGAATAAGGTGATCGGTGTAGAAACAAGCATGAAAATAAATACCCGCCCTCTAGGGAAAACGGTTGCTTATTGGTCAGTCACAGGATTGCTCGCAGCAGCTATTATGTTAAGTGGTATCGGACAGTTGATGCAATATGGGGGAAACCTCGAATTGGTGACGAATCTGGGCTATCCACTATATGTATTGACCATTCTCGGAATTTGGAAAGTGCTTGGTGCCATCGCTCTCCTCGTGCCAGGTTTACCTCGACTTAAAGAATGGGTTCACGCCGGCATTTTCTTTTTAATGACGGGTGCGGCATTATCTCATGCATTTGCTAACGATTACGGGGATTACGGGTTTAATCTTATCCTACCGCTTTCTTATGCGGTACTTAATATCGTCTCGTGGGCGCTACGGCCACCGAAGAACCGCTTATCTTAAGAACAGGGCGAAATCACGGCTATCTGAACGGGGTTATTGCACAAATACGACGGAGTGGACTTCGCATCAAGCAATCTGGGGAGGTCCACCCCGCTTATATCATCATAGATGCGTCAGGTTAAGGAGCGGGGGAGGAGACGATTCCGATTGCAACGATCGACCGTTTTCTCCGAGCTCCAGCACCGCTACAACCCGCTCCTCCGGCTGAATGCCGAACGCTTTGCACTGATCCTGGTCATAAATCCATTCCGGTATCGATCGGCGTGCGTTCCACGGCCTGGATTTAACCAATAGTTGTACGTTCTGGATCAAACAGCATATCGCCGCATAATCCTCCTCCTGCTTGTGGGGATCCTCTTCATGCTCTGCTATAATCAAGAGAAAAGCCGATGATGTATATCCTTCCGAATTCGAGAGCTTTGCGGCCGCTTCGCTGCCCGTCACATAGATAAAGCGCCACGGTTCTCTTAGTCCGTCATTCGGGGCCCAGACAGCGTCATTCAGCACTTCCAGAATGCTTTGCGCTGAAATCCGGCCGCGTTCCGACCGAAGCCCATTCGCTTCTCGGCCTTCGCCGACGGCGGTCCATTTCTGCTCGGCCGGCGTTCTTCTTCGGGCTCTCGGCGCTTTATCGAAATATCCAATGTGCAAAATCCCGGCAAACCTTTCACCTTCCTGCAAACCGATTTCCGCAAGAAATGACTCGCTTTGAAACATGGGGTCCGTGTCCCACAGCGCGCCCAATCCACGTTCCCAGCCAAGCAGCTGAAAATTTTGCATCACACTGCAAACTGCAGCGAAGTTTTCGTCGCTCTGCCGCCGATCGGAGGCCGATTCCGCGATGAAAATCAGGTGAGCGGGAATTTCCGTTACTCGTTTAATGAAAAAATCAATCATTTTAGGGGGCATGAGCTTAACGAATCGGTTTTCCTTCATCTTGGTCATCATGCTCTCCACCAATCTTTGACGCGACTCCGGCGTGCCAGCGATAAGACAGCGCCAGCGGGGCGTACCTTTGTCTTCGTACAGGTTGACCGCATCGTTCAACAAGGATACGACCAGTTCGGGAGGTACCGGCGTTGTGTTGAATCTCCGGATGGTTCTGCGTTCTCTTATCGTTTGGGGAATATTCAATTCGATTCCTCCTTATATAATTTAGTTTACAGGTAAACAATAATGTTAAAAAAATTTACTTATCTCTCGCTTATATACCGGGCCATTCCTTGAAAAAACTTCAACATCGTCTGCAGCTCGCTTTCGGAGTAATCGTCCAAAAATCGCATAAAGCGCTGCTCCTCTGCTTCGTGCAAAGTCCGATGCAATTCGAACAGCTGCTTACCTTGGGGCGTTAGACGAAAATATACTTCTTTGCGATTGTCGTTAAGCTGGGTCCGATGAATAAGGTCAAGCGCAAGCAGTTTCTTGCTGATTTTGGTAATGCTTGCCTTCGATAATTTTAATTTTTCGGCAATCGCGGAATGATTGATCGGTTCATGTTGGCCGATGCAATCCAGGACATGGATGGTCGATAAATTTCCAGGTACGCCTTTCAGTTGATGAAGCTGGACCATCTCTTGGATTTCTTTAAGTTCCAGTTCCATTCGCTGTTCATGCAAATGAGAGAAGTGAAGCAGCTGTTCATAAATGATTGACTTGATGCGATCAGGGTAATCCATAGTTCCGGTCTCACACTCCATATTGTTTACTTGGAAATTAAAATATCACAGTTTGTCGGATTCAGCAAGTGCTGCATGCATCTTGCATGTGAAGTCCGACAATCAG
This sequence comes from Paenibacillus sp. Y412MC10, assembly GCF_000024685.1. Taxonomy (NCBI): domain Bacteria; kingdom Bacillati; phylum Bacillota; class Bacilli; order Caryophanales; family Paenibacillaceae; genus Paenibacillus; species Paenibacillus sp. Y412MC10. The sequence goes on along the minus strand of NC_013406.1, from coordinate 3,916,890 downwards.
CTACTGAGCATTTTGAGCGCTGGGAACAAGCGAAGTGTGTTATTGACGATCTGAATGCAAGAGTTGGAAGAAACGCATTGTGCAATAGCGCCGCTCACTGTAATATACAGGTGATAAGATCGTTAAGGGTCCGTTAGCCGCGATTGCCAACATCCATCCGTTGCTGCTGGCCTGAGGCTTTTTCATTTGCGGCCGCGAAAATGGCGATGAGCGACGGTATGATCGAAGTGCTGGAAGCGCTGGATTTGCTTCCCCGAAGCAAAGGGCCAAAGGAGAGGATGGCATGAAAAAACATATTAAAGGCATGGCGCAACCGGGGGTATCCAAGTAAATACCCTGAAAATACGTTAATATCTTTTCAAGCAGCTTGCGATTTGAATTTCACTCACCTGGAGCTAGATGTTCAATTAAGCAAGGATGGCGTTCCGGTGGTCATCCATGATACTTCTGTCGACCGTATGCTGACAACGGAGCGGGGCGAGTGAAGGACTTGACGCTGGCCGAACTGAAGCAGCTGACGATTGACCGGACGGAGCGCATTCCAACCTTCGAAGAAGCGCTCGATTTATTAAAGGACCGGATCATCATTGATATTGAATTGAAGCAGATGGGCGATCTATACCCGGGGATGGAACAGCTTGTGCTCGATATGGTCAAGAAAAAAGGAATGCAGGGGCAGGTCTTCATCACATCTTTCGACCACTATTCCCTCGAAAGAGTAAGACAGCTTGACGATACAATCGGCCTTGGCCTGATCAATATCGGGGCTTCGCCGGCATTTTTTCCATTTGCCAAAGAGATCCATTGCGGCTACATGTCGATCGAACATCGACATATTACGGAGCCTTTCATCCATCGCTGTGCAGAAGAAGGCATTCAGCTCATCTCATGGACAGTTAATCAAGAAAGCGACATGAAATTGGCAGCTCAATATCCTTCCTTGCTTATCTGCACGAACGAGCTGGAACTCTGGGCGAAGGTATCCGGCCAGAACGGGTAGTCCTGGGGTATGGCCGTGGACCGATACAACATATATGCTTAAAAGTCGCACAGTTGCGGCTTTTTTATTTTACGTAAAGAGGACGATTTCGAACTTTCCGCGCACGCTGCAGCCCTGAACAAGAAGGGCATGAACAGTACGGCTTTACCGCCGAAATTTTTCATGGGAGTTAACTCATCGTCATTTTCCATACAGGTCCTGTCGAATTTTAGAGAGCAGGCTTGGGTTCGCGGATGCTCCGAATGGCCTCCATTAACAATAAAGCTGCCTTGCCTAGGACGTTTTTGTCTTTATAAGCGATGCCTATCGTAATGACAGGATTCAAATCGGTTATAGGTCGTATAACCAAGGAGCCCTCCTGTTCCAGACCGCTGTATATCGGAACAATCCCGATACCGAGCTCGGCCTTTACCATTTGTTGAATCACAAAGAAGCTTCCAACCTCCATACAAGAGAACAGGTTATCCCCAGCCTCATAAATCGCCGTTTCCCAAAGCTCCCGATAGATACAAGTCGGTTCTTTGACTAGAATGGTATGCCCCGCGAGGTCGCTCGCCGTGATGCTATCTCGATCGGCTAATGGGTGATTCATGTTTAACATGACGCCTAATCTTTCTTCAAACAGCGGCTCAAACTCCAGCATGAGCTTCGAAGGTGGAGCCGAGCAAACACCAAAATCGAGTTCGCCGGCCCGAACCCTCTCCGCAATGGATCTGCTGCCGCCTACTTCCATCGTTAACTGCACCTTCGGTCTAGTCTTGCAATAGCGGGCTATCACGGCCGCTAGCTGCTGGCTTGCGACAGGCTCGATAGAGGAAAAACGCACCGAGCCGTTATCTCCCGTTGCAATATCCGAGACGGTCTGCCTCATGGCTCCGATCGATTTCAGTAAAGCCGAGGCCTCATGATAGAGCCATCGGCCGGCTTCGGTCACAATCACGCGTTTTCCGTCGCGCACGAACAAAGAAACGCCAAGATCCGCTTCGAGACGCTGAATCTGAAGGGTTACCGTAGAAGGAGCATATTGGAGTTCCTCGGCGGCTTTCAAAAAATGTCCAAGACGCACGCAAGCCTCAAAGGTCTTTAAAGCTCGAAGATCCATCATTTCCATCACCTTTGTTTAAGTTATCTGAATCATTCATTCATATTATTCAATTTTACAAAACATTCCCGGGATTTTACAATAGGGTCACACCGGTATTCTGATGAAAAGATATTACAGAAGGGGGATTTACGATGTCTAATTTGGTCATTACTCGCGGCAATCCGGCGCTTTCTCACTGTGCCTTTACGTTTGATGACGGACCGATGCGGATTCCTGTTGACGCATGGCTGGATGCTTTGGAGCAGGGAGGCGCGTGCGGGACGTTTTTTTTAACGGGCGAGTGGTTTGATCGGTATCCGGCGAAAGCAAGAGAAATGATAGCCAGGGGCCATGAGCTTACCACGCATACCTACCATCACCGCAGAATGGCAGATGTGACCAAAGCCGTATTCTTGGAAGAGTTGAAATGGGCTGAGCTTGCTTATCAAGAAGCAACGGGAAGGCCGGTTCCGACTTTCATGCGGTTTCCTTACGCCTCTTATCGGGAAGAGAATTTGGAATGGCTTCGGGAGTGGAACTATCTGGTCATCGAGGGGGAGGATACCGTCGACTGGTCGGGACCGCCAAGCGCGCAGCTTGTGGAGCGGGTGATACCTAAGCTGGATAATGGGACGATTTTGATGTTTCATGCCAATGAAATCGCCAAAGAAACGCCGCAGGCCGTAAAATCGCTTGTACACCATGCTCACGCCAAAGGTCTTGATATGATCACCGTATCCGATCTGCTACATGCCAATGGCATCAGGGCAGGCGAACGCAGCTGGCAAGTCCGCTTCAAACCGATTCTCCGGAACTCTTACCAAAGTGAGCAGTGGAAGAGCGTCGCTGACGAGGATGAATTGCGGAAGCTGGCTGCCGATTCACTTGAATGGGGGAACCCGAAAGCTCCGACGGGGTCAGGAGCTTTCGGCAAATGGCTGCAAGCGCTCTCCATGCAGTCTCCGTCGGATGGTGAAACGCGTTTTGTCGCACGCAGCTTTGCCGGACAGCACTGGGCATACGTGCGTGCTTCGATCCGGGGCGGCACGCTGATACTGGAGGACTTCGCTACGAAGGAAGCCCATGCGGATGCTATAGTCTATATCCTGCAATGGGCGGCTCACGAGGCATCAGCCTTGGGTTGCGAATGGATCACCAGCACACAGGACATGCGCCGGATTCACAAGCTGTGCGAACAGATGGGCATCGAAGCCGAGATTGTATTGCAGGAAGGGTAGCGGTTCATGGTTCGCCTTATTATTTTGGGGGAAGATGGGGGATATGGGTACTAAATCGGCATGGAATTGGATTACGCTATGGGCATCGTTATTATTTGTCGTGATACTCGGTTTTTCCCGGCTCTCCTACGGCATGTTTTTGCCCGGGATCCAGAGGGTCATCGGGGGGAGTTATGGACAGTTGGGTATACTCGGCACCGTCAACTTTATCGGTTATTTAATCGGGACGTTGTGTCTTTCCCCATTGATCTCGCGGTTTCCAGACCACAAGCATATCATGAATCGGATGACGTGCTTATTGCTCGGATTAACTTTGATCGGCTCGGCATTTAGTGACCATTTTACCCAGCTTGGGCTTTGGCGGTTCGCCATCGGATTGTTATCTGCCTTCGCGACCGTGTTAGTCCTGTCCATTGCCATGGATGCCGTTCGACCGGCGGAACGAGGCGTTGCATCGGGTCTTATATGGCTGGGCGGATCTGCCGGCATTCTAGTGACGGGTTTGTTCGCCCCCTTTATCATTGATCCTTCACACCTGCAGGGTTGGCGGTATGCTTGGGTAATCATGGGCGTATTCGGTGTAATTGCCGCGCTCGGTTTCGAGTTCGTTGTTACCAGAGAGAGGGGAGTCGTAAAAATACCCGCGCCGACCGAATCGAAGCCAAGGGACCAAGAAAGCAATCATGTGTATCGTCTCCTGTTGAACCCCAATAAGCTCTTGTTCCTAATCGCTTCTTATTTCTTCTTCGGCTGGGGATACATCATCTATTTCACGTATTTGATTCCCTATCTGGTGAACCAAGGCATTCCATCCCTCTATGCCGGGCTGATATGGTCCGGTATCGGATTCGCGGGTTTGTTTAACGGATGGATCGGAGGCAGAGCCATTGACCGATGGCCGAACGGGTATACGCTGGCGTCGGGATTAACCTTAGGTACGATCGGTGCGTGTGGGGTAATCACTAATAATATGTTCTTTACTGTACTTGGAGCCACCACGATTGGGTTGGTTTCCTTTATTACCCCTCCGCTGATGACAACAGCGCTTCTTCGTCGTCATGTCCCTCACCACGCGTATGCGCCAAGCCTCAGCATAGCCACTGCTTTTTTTGCCTCTGGACAGATCATCGGTCCCATCGTTGGAGGTTTGATCGTCGAACAATACGGCTTGCCATTCGGCGTGGCATCCAGCGCCATCTTTATGGCGATTGCCGCTGCGTTGGCTGTATTGTATGGACAACAGCAACGAAAGCTTGAGATTCGAGATTTGCCTATCCGTAGTTGATGTTGAAGCATCATATTGAGGCAGCTGGTCAAATGATCGGCTGCCGTTTTCATTGTGGCAACGGCTTTTATTTTTCCTAATGCGTTGGTAAACTATCAGAATGAAGATGGGGTCATAAATTTAATCATAACGTTAGGATGATCTTTTTGGATATGAAATTCTTGTTAGTGGAAGATGATAAAACGATTGCGTCCGGTCTGGAATATTCGCTGCAGCAAGAGCGCTATTCCACCGTTATTTGCCATGATGTCGCATCTGCAAAACAGGTGCTCGCCGAAGACATCGATCAGTTCGCTTTATGTTTGTTCGATTTACAGCTTCCGGACGGAAGCGGCTATGAATTGTGCAAGATGGTGAAGGAGCGGCGTGACATTCCGGTCATCTTCTTAACCGTGATCGATGATGAGGTTAATGTCGTCATGGGGCTTGATATGGGAGCCGATGATTATATTACCAAACCTTTTCGGGTTCGCGAACTTCTTTCGCGGATCAAGTCCGTCTTGCGGAGATACCAAAAGCCGTCCCAAGTTAACAGCATCATGGATATCGATGATATCCGCATCAATACGCTGGAAGGGAAAGTGTTCAAGAACGGTGCCGAGATAGCGTTGACCGCTTTGGAATATCGCTTATTGCTCATCTTTGGCAATCATATCGGGCAGGTTCTCTCAAGAAATCAGCTATTAGAGCAAATTTGGGATGTGGCCGGCGATTTCGTGAACGACAATACGTTAACCGTTTATATCAAAAGACTGCGGGAAAAGCTGGAAGATGATCCTGGACATCCGACATTGATCAAAACCGTGCGCGGACTGGGATATAAGGTTGGTGATTAGATGCTGCGCAATCGAGAAATTAATATGTTATTGTTCGTTATGGGTTCAATCAGCCTTGCGGCGATTGTTGCAGCTCTTATGATCTCTCCTGCCGCCGCAGTGCTCGTTTTCTTTCTATCGATTTTGCTCATTGGCGGCAGCTTGTTATTTACGAAATGGAGATACCGCGAAATTGAAAAGCTGTCCGTCTATTTGCGGGAGATTAGCAGCGGCAATGATACCCTTGACGTACGGGATAATACAGAAGGCGAGCTTAGCATCCTAAAGAATGATATTTACAAAGTGACGCGCATGCTGTCGGAACACCGGTCGCTATTGCAGCGGGACAAACTTCAATTAACGAATGCCATCTCCGATATTTCGCATCAGCTCAAAACGCCGCTCACCTCCATGACCGTCATGGCGGATCTGCTAAGCGCCCCTGACCTGCCTCCGGCCAAAAGAACGGAGTTCACCCACCATATTCGCATCCAGCTTGAACGGATCGACTGGCTTGTTTCTTCTTTATTAAAGCTATCGAAAATGGACGCGAAGACCATCCCATTCAAAAAAGATCGAATACCCATGAAAAACCTTATCCAAAAGGCATTAGAGCCGGTAATGATTCCGATGGATATTAAGGGACAGACGGTTTCCATTGCGGGGAATGACGATGTCTCTTTTGTCGGCGATTTCAATTGGACTGCTGAAGCGGTTATCAATATTTTGAAAAACGGAGTGGAGCATTCGCCTGAAGGCGGTGCAATCGCCATCTCATTTTCCGAAAACGCGTTATACACGGAAATCGTCATTGCCGACAACGGAAAAGGCATTCCGAAAGAAGATTTGCCGTATATTTTCAAACGTTTCTACAAAGGAAAGAATGCTAGCGAAGGGAGCATCGGCATAGGGCTTGCGATGGCTCAGAGCATCATTGCCAGCCAGAACGGCGTGATCGATGTGACGAGCGACAGCGAGAAGGGTACGCAGTTTCGGATTAAATTTTATAAGCAGGTGATTTAGCGGCACTCCGTAAGTGACTGAATTGTCACCTCCATCGTCACTGTAAAGTCATTTTAGACAGATAAAATGATATTCATCAGAAGAACGATGGAGGTAAGACAATGCAATCGAAGCAACAGCGTAAGATTATTTTTGCTATCACGATATTTTACACCCTGTTTATTCTTTATTTTTTGTTTTTCGCTTTCGGCAGAGTAGGTAAGGCAGATCAAATCAAGGGGTACACCTTTATTTTTTTACCGGACGATTTTTTTAGGCTGCCAGGTCTATCCGACCTTCTACATCCGACGTTGATGGATTTTGTGGGTTTCGGGAACGTCGCCGCTTTCATTCCTTTTGGCATATTGATTCCGTTGTTATATCGAACCAACTTTGTTCGCTTCATGACTTTGTTCGTCCTGTCCATTCTTGTGCTGGAGACGATTCAGGCGCTAACTTTCCTCGGCAGCTTCGACATGAACGACATCATTCAGAACTCAACGGGCGCAGCCATCGGATTCGGGGCGTACAAACTTAGCTTTCGTAGAAAAAACTACTGGAGAAATATTGCTGCTTCGGGTATTTCCAGCATTGTCCTGATGCTCGGGGTGTGGGGGATCTTCGGGATGGTTGACCAAGCGTTCACCAAAGAGATGGGTCCCTTTGTGGCGATAAACGATTTAAGGAATAGTACTGGGAATCCTTCAACAGGACTCAAAACGGCCAGTTTTGAGATTGGCGGTCAAGATGTGGAACCCCAATATAATGTGTACAACATTGAAGGTAAAAACAAGGAAACGTACACATATACGTTTGGCACTAAGAAGGAGTTGTACCTTTTCTTGAATTATGGAATTCCCGATCAGCAGGATTCCCAAGGCAGCATTAGGGTTACCGCCGATGGACATGAGTACCTGACTGTATCTGTTGAAGCCGGACGCCACGAGCCGAATATGGGCTTGATTTATTTCCCCAAGGCCGATGAGCTTACCATAACCATTGAGGGAAATGTAACCCTGTGGGATGTTGGATATCAAGAGATGGTCTATCGCTGGAATTGAGCATGAAGGAGCGCTCATGCTTCCGAAGTGAGTTTTGTACGAAGTCGATTCAAGAAGTAACGCCCACAAAACTTTTTAGGAGATATGGCAATGGAAATTTTAAACATCGAGCATCTGTCTAAAATATACGGTACAGGCGAATCGGCGGTAAAGGCGCTTGACGATGTGTCATTTTCGGTTCAAAAAGGCGAATTTGTGGCCATTATCGGACCGTCCGGATCGGGAAAGTCGACCCTTCTTCATCTGCTGGGAGGCGTCGATCGACCGACAAGCGGCAAGGTTTTCGTTGAAAATACGGACATCTATGCATTGGACGAAACGCGACTGGCCATCTTCCGGCGGCGACAAATCGGACTGATCTACCAGTTTTTCAATCTGATTCCCACCTTAACGGTAAAAGAGAACATGACGCTTCCGCTCTTGCTTGACAACCAACAGGAAGATAAGAAGCAATTCGATGGGCTCGTAAAGACGCTAAATTTAGAGCATCGTTTAAACCACCTGCCCAATCAGTTATCCGGCGGACAGCAGCAGCGGGTTTCGATCGGCAGAGCGATCATCAGTAACCCTGCCATCATGCTGGCAGACGAGCCCACCGGGAATTTGGACAGCAAAAATAGCAGCGAGATCGTCGATTTGTTGAAAATGTTGAATAAAACCTATCATCAGACGCTGATTGTCATCACTCACGATGAACGAATCGCTTTGCAGGCCGACAGGATCATTTCAATTGTAGACGGAAAGATTGCCAAAGACGAGGTGATCCGTCTATGAATATTGTCTACAAACTTGCCATCCGGAATTTAAAGCAAAACAAGAGACGAACACTCGTAACCATCATCGGCGTCATCATTTCGGTTGCCATGGTGACAGCAGTCGCTACGCTTGTGTTCTCCTTCTCGGATTTAATGATCAGGCAAACCATCGCGGATAGCGGGGAGTGGCATGTCCAATATCAAGATGTTACCAAAGAACAGCTTGCGGCGATACAAGCCGATGAGGCAACTAAAACGGTTGCGATTACAAGGGATCTTGGCTTCGCTCCTTTAGAAGGGGGACAAAATCCCAATAAACCATACTTGTTCATCAAGGAGTATGATGCGCAAGGTTTCACGCAATTTCAGGTTGAACTAAGCAAGGGGCGTCTACCCCTTACGGACAAGGAAGTCGTTATCTCCGAGCCCGTTGTAACGAACGCCAAAGTGAAGTACGAAATCGGCGATCGTCTAACCCTTCGCATCGGCGAACGATTTGAACAAGGGGGCGATCATCCTTTGGATCAGACCGAACCGCTGCGTAGGGAAGAGGGCGCTTTGACGGAAACGTTGCAGCATATCGAGACAAGGGATTATACGGTGGTCGGCTACATCAAGCGTCCCGAATGGGAAACGGCTTGGTCTCCGGGTTATACGATGATCAGTTATGTCGATGAAAATATGATGGGGGCAAAAGATCACGTGAATGCAGCGGTGGTCTTGCAGAAAATCAAACCGTCCTTGTTCGCGCATGCGGAAAATGTGGCAAAGAGAAACGGCATCGAATCGGTCCAATACAATAACGACTTGCTGCATTATTACGGCTTATCCAAAAACGAAGAATCGTACAGCATGATGTACTCTTTATCGGCGATCCTGATGGCGGTCATTATGATCGGCTCGGTTTCGCTCATCTATAATGCGTTTGCGATATCCGACTCGGAACGTTCCCGTCATTTAGGGATGCTCGCGAGCGTCGGGGCTACGAAAAGGCAGAAGCGAAATTCCGTGCTTTTTGAAGGTGTCATTATTGGCTTGATCAGCATTCCGATTGGCATTCTATGCAGTCTTGCTGGGATCGGAATCACCTTTTGGTTCATGAACCCGATGATTGAAGGGGCATTATGGAGCAGTGAAAAGCTGACGGTCATCGTCACGCCGTTATCTCTCTTGATTGCCTGTGTTGTTTCGATGCTGACGATTTTCATTTCGACGTATCTTCCGGCGATCAAAGCATCCAAGGTTTCCGCTTTGGACGCAATTCGCCAAACGTCCGACGTTAAACTTACGGCGAAAGCCGTGAAAACGTCGAGGTTCATTCGCAAGCTCTTCGGCATCGAAGCGGAAATCGGATTGAAAAACTTAAAAAGAAACAAACGGAGATATCATGCCATTGTATTTTCGCTTGTCATCAGCATCGTTTTATTTTTGACGGTATCGTTTTTTACCACCGGCATGAAACAATCCCTGGAATTGTCGCAGGAAGGCGTCAATTATGATATTCAATTGTCGTACAGCAATGGAAAAAGAATAGACGACCGGTTGCTGCAATCGATTGTATCCTTAGATGGTGTAACGGATTACAACCTGATTCAAGAGTTCTATAAGCAGGCTTGGGTCGATGAAGCGTACATCGCCGATGAATTGCAAGAGATGGTTAAGAAGGATAAGGGGTTACTGCAAGGCGGAAAATACCCTTACGAGATTAAGATCCATGCATTAAACGATTTGAGTCTGCAAGCCTATGCCAATGCCGTCGGTGCAAATTACGAACAGCTTAGGGATCCGGATCATCCTGCCGCGATCGTGATGGATACAATCCGCTACCAAGATATGGATTCTGGGAGATATGTCCAGACAAAGGCCGTGTATACGAATGTCGGTCAAAATTTCGAACTAACGAACAGCTATAAAGATAATGCGGAAGAAACGAAGGTAAGCCGGGTGACCGTTGCCGCGCTGACGGATCAAGCGCCGATGGGGATGAGCGGGGCAGGCGTGGGTGGGTTAAATATGATCGTGTCGGAACACATCATGGATCAATTGGCAGACGACGAGGAGCTGGCTAACCTTCAGACATACCTCTATTTGAAAAGTACGGAGCCGATGAGAACACAGCAGGAAATCGAAGAGATGTTTGAGACCAATCTGAATGTCTACAATGTATATCAATCCAGAAAAAGCGAAGAACAACAGATTCTATTGACGGCCGTCTTTTCTTACGGTTTTATTGTATTAATCTCCGCGATTTCCATTGCGAATATTTTTAATACCATCTCAACGGGCTTATCCCTTCGTAAGCGAGAAATTGCGATGTTAAAATCCGTTGGCATGACGCCAAAGGGCTTTGCGAAAATGATGAACTATGAAAGTATTTTTTATGGAGTCAAGTCGCTGCTGTTCGGGCTTCCCGTCAGTTTCGCCGTGATGATTCTGATTTATAGGTCATTTGCGAACAGATTCAGCTACGGATTCACCGTTCCCTGGCTGAGTGTGCTTTCTGTTGTCGTCGCCGTATTTGTTATTGTCGTTTCTGCGATTATTTTTTCCAGCAGGAAATTAAAAAAGGAAAACATTATTGATGCGTTAAAGCAGGAGAATATATAGGCAGATCGAAATTGACTATCAGGAAAGCCGCATAAGTTGCGGCTTTTTTGCTTGAAGTATAGAAGTTCTCGTTATAACGCTCACCGTATTTCCTTCCTGTGTTAGACTAACCTTATACCACTTGTTAGGAGCCTGTGTGAAGATGAAGACATTCACGATCTTGTACATGGAAAACAATCAGGAAATTAGCACCTGGCCCAGAAACTTTCTATGCGGACAAGGCTATGAGGTGATCTGGAGAACAGGGCTGGACTCCCGTTCCCCTCAGATGATCGAGACGATTCGCCGCGTTAGATACCGAGTGAGAACATGAGGATGCGCACCTCGTTAATGAGCAAATACCTGGCTCTGATGATGACCGCATTGCTGCTATGGCCAGTCATTCCAGCGATGTTTTATTTACCGGGTTACCTATTCAGCGAGCATTCGATGTATCGTCCGGAAGAGATCACTCGTAGGTGGCAAGAGGAGGCCATCAAGCTGAATGGTGCAGGAAGTGCCGCGATTCATGCCAAACTAGGCGCGTTGAGCAAGGAATATCCGGAGGCGGAGATGTTCTGGGTCGACTCGTCGGGTAGAACGAATGCGATCAAGCTCACCTCGAACGATATCCCGGTGCAATGGAGTTATGAGGATATGCTCTCGCTTCAAACCCTGGATAGCAATCAGGAAGCGTTTACCTTGACGGCTCTCATCGGAAACGATCCAAAACAAGGCTTTATGGTGATGAGTCTTCCCGAATCTTATATTATATCTGCGGAAATGTCGTTTCCAGAAAACATGCCGTTAGCCATTATGTTCTTCACCGTCTGTCTATGCTTCTTGGTACTGTCATTTCTGTTCTTCGTGAATCTTCGAAAAAGATTGATTAAACTTCGATCAGCGATGAACTTAAGCGGGAAGACCGGCTTCCCGAATGAAGTCGTTATTAGCAAGGAAGACGAGATTGGAGAGCTGGAAGGCGCCTTTAACCGGATGGTCTGCGAGCTTAAAGAAAGTCAGCAGCGGGAGCGGGAGGAGGAGGAACTGCGTAAGCAATTCATTTCGAATATTTCCCACGATCTCCGGACTCCGTTAACTGTCATTCGGCAGCATGTTCATTCCGTTCGAAGTAATCCTGCTGCTTCCCAGGAACAGACGTCGCTTTCTATCATTGATCACAAGCTGGATGAAGTCGACAAGTTGATGGATAACCTGCTGTCATACTCACTGCTATCGGCGGGTAAGTATCCCATTAACATCCAATCGATCGATATCACTGAAGAAGTTCGTAACCGCGTGGCCGAATGGTATCCGATCTTCGAGGCAAAGGACTTTGATGTTGTTGTCGAGCTGCCTGATTGCCCGATCCTATGGAATGTAGACCCCATGTGGCTTCATCGGATCATTGACAATGTGTTCCAGAACGTGGTGCGTCATGCTGGAGCTGGTCGATACATCGGCATTCAAATCACGGATTATCCAAATCAGGCTATTATCGTACAAGACAAGGGTCCCGGCACTTGTAACGAGTCTCCTGAAAAAGGAGCTGGAATTGGATTGTCCATTGTATCCATGATGACCAGGGAGATGGGTTTGCAATGGGAGTTGAAGTCCGAAGCAAACGGAAGCTCGTTTTATCTTTGGAAGGATAGCGGCGGCAGCATTTAGATTACGGTTGCATGCAGTTTCTTTTTTGATCAATTACCTCGCGTAAGGCTACTTATGCAGAAATTTAACCCATTCTTAAACTTAAGGTCGCTTTACTTTTCGAATCAGAAGATAGAATGGGATATGCAAGCAGCGTTATTTAAGGAGGTAAGTTATCCAACATGAGGTATGATAACATGGGAATGTCGAAAGAGCTGCACGCGCCGTTATGGAAGAAAATGCGTCGTATATGCGGCTATGGAGCAGCCATATCGGTGCTGCCGTATCTGTTGATCAAAATCGCTTGGACTTTAGGTTTCTTCATTCCGACTGAACAAATGGGCGATGTTAGTTGGCGTGCGATCAACGCAGCTACCGTAGTGCTCGCAATGATCGGAATCCTGCTGGCGCTGGCGTTCAGCATGCCATGGGGCGAACGTCTTCCTGCTTGGCTGGTTGCCATCCCCATTTGGATGGGTACGGGTCTGCTGGTTCCTATGCTGCTCTTGGCTCCGGTACTAGGACCGGCAGCTATGACTCGGGATAAGGAGGCAGGCGCCGCCGATGTTTGGGTTTATGAACAGTTCTTCGTCATGATATCGCTGGTCGGTGTCGGCATTTGTCTGCCTCTCGCCCTAGCAGGTTACGCCAGAACACGCTGGCCGGAGGCCTTCGGCACATTCTTTGATTATCGTGATTTACCCGGGAACACTTTGAAGCTGCAGCAAACATTGGCCAAGTTTGTTGGAGTTGGCTGTATTCTACTCGGCACCATCAAGGTGTTTTGGGCTGTGGGAGGGACCTTCGGCATTGACCCGGCAAGAGTGGATGAACGCGATGTGTGGTGGCATCTGCTGACGTTTAGTACCGGAGCATGGTCTTTCGCGGGAGCGTGGGGAGCTCGGGTTCTAACTTCGGATAACGGATCGCGAAGGTTTCTCCCCCCGATGGCAACGGTGTGGATTTCGTCGGGAATGTTATTCTCATACAATCTCTTTTCCGCCATACGCACGGACTCCCAATTTTCGCCGGAGTACCCGTTGCTGCGGGTGTTGACCACGGAAGCGGGGATGATCTTGGGGATCATAATGGTAATGATCATTCTTCTAGTGCTGCACGATCGACGGCGAGTCTTGTAAACTACCCGTACCGCTGTTTTTTGTCAAACGACAAGAACATGAATACACTGAAAAGCCGCATGGTATGCGGCTTTTTTGTTTGAAGCATATAAAGTTCCTCACTCCATTACGAATCGCCATGTTACGTTATTTTTTCTGCTTTTTATAGGTTAAAGGTGTCATGTTCATTGTTTTTCTGAATTGATTGATGAAATAGCTGGTGCTGTTAAATCCTACCTGATTGGATTGGGACGTCCTGCATCATGGCTATGGTTTTGTTCTTAGCTTTGAATAGAGACGCTTCATCCAACAATACATGATATGTTAGAGGTAAACCTCGGATCCGGAATCTTCATAGAGGGAGGATAATGGAATTAGATCGCGAATCATGAGTATACGCGACAAAGTTTATGATTACAGGAGGCTGTGACATGTTGAAGCTATTCGAGTATAACTGGCAAGTTCGCCAAGATTGGTTTGACTGGTGCGATACCGTGAGCGAGGAAGAGTTGTTGAAACAACGCACCGGTGGCATAGGAAGCATTCTCTTCACACTGTATCATATCGTGACCGTTGAATATGCCTGGTTGTGCGGGGATTTGCAAGGGAAAGAGCTGGATATCCCTTCGTTCGAGGATTGTGCAAGCGTCAAAGGATTAAGAGATTATTCGGCCCGAGCCCATGCGGAAATTGCTCCCTTCGTCTACGACTGGAATGATAGCTTGGAAGATCGCATCATGGTTGACACGAACCAGGACGGGGAACATGAAAGATTTACATTCGGTGAAGTGATGCGTCACGTGATCGCCCATGAAATTCATCATATCGGTCAATTGTCTATCTGGTCGCGAGAAATCGGAAAGCAGCCGGTTACTGCAAACTTGATTCATAGAGGGTTATTCGATATAAAATGCTGATGTATTCTATTGAACGATAAACATGCCAGGGTCAGCATATGGACGAGTTCACAGCTATGCAATAGGCAAAGATGCCCGAACTGCTTATCCCCAACGAATGGCGTAAAGAACAAAAATCCTTCAGTTCTAGTATGGAACCGAAGGATTCATCTTTTTGTTCTTACTTCATCTACTTGATATCGAGCCATATCCTATTGGGTTTAGCGGTTTTTTTGTCACTCGCTGTTAGCTTACACATTGGTAGTCAAAGCTTTTCTCTTCCGAGTATTAAATCGAATATTACTGTAAAAAATTCCGCCCAGAATGATGATCACGCCAATCCACTGAGACCAGCTTATGGTTTCTCCCAGGACTAAAGAGGACATGGCGATGACAACCGGCAATTCGGATGACGTAAGAATGGTTCCCAATCCCGAACCGACATGCGGCATTCCAATCGAATACAGAAGAGGGGGGAGGACGCCGCCGAATATGCCCAGTGCCAATCCGTAAGGAATGATTCCCACAAATACATCCAAGTCGAATAAAAACGTTGGCGGAAAAACGATAAATACGGTCAATACGCCTCCCGTGGAAAGTAGGGCGCTTTTAAAAATGGGAGGGGTTTCCTTTTCAACCGATCCACTCAAAAATACGAATGCGGAAAAGGACGATGCCGCAAGCATTCCCCAGAGGCATCCCTGCCATGATAACACTATAGGTTCTTGGAATAGGATATTGGCTGCCAACACGGAACCAGCCAGAAGCAAGGCGATGGAAATAAGTTTCGTCTTGGTTGGCTTTTTCTTGTGGAATACCCACTCCAACAAGGCTCCGATCCAAACAAATTGGAACAAAATAACGATTGCTAGAGAGGCGCTTAAAGTTTGTAGGGCTTGATAATAAAATATGCCCGTTAACCCGAAGGGAATTCCAGAAAGGATAAGCTTTGAAGCTTGGATCCGAGTCAGTTTTTTCTTTTTGGTAAATAACACGGCAAGCCAACAGAGGACAACGCCGAAGAGATACTGTCCTCCGGTTACTGCGGACACGGTGAAACCTGCTGCATAGGCCAATTTAACGAAGGTGGACAAAACCCCATAACTGCAGCCTCCTAAAAAAACGATCAATGCATAGTGCCATAATTTCATCTAATCATTATCCTCCTTAGTTAAACGCAAAAAAGCCACACAAACGACCGTACGGCCTTTGCGTGGCGAAAATGGAGAGATAACTCTCCAGAAAAGTCCACATCATCCCAACTAGGTTTTAGGTAAGATATTAAGTTTCATTTAACAGTATAAAAGCATACTTTGATCCATGTCAATTACTATGTATAAAAATATTAGGGCTGCGCAACAGCCCCAATATAGATGTCAATCAAGATGATTCCATAAGTTGAATGTCTACAAGTTTGGACTTCAAATGCTCTCTGACTGAAGGATTCAGTGGTTGTAACGGAAGAGGGAGGCTGGGACTTGAAATCAAGTTATCCATTTCTGCTGCTGCAGATACTACGCGAAGACTACCATATTGGCGAAATAACGTCCAAATCGGTTCGAGCTGTTTAGAAAGGCGATTGGCTTCGTCTGCAAAGCCCTCCAAAGCCAATCGAGTCATCCTCATGCATGTCTTAGGAAATAAGCCTCCCAGCACCGAGTACCAAGCTTCACAACCTGCATTCAAGCCGGTGGCTGCAAACGGATCATTGCTTACTCCGATGGTTACGCCGGAAGGAATGAGCTCGCGGAGATGGCTTACTCGTGTCTTGGCTGCTTCAGGTTCAGACGGCACTCCAGGGATCTTGATTGAACGTACATTGGGGAGCTCAGCAATTCGGCCATGCAGTTCATCGCTAAAATGAAAATGCGTAGTCCCCGGATTATCGTAAACGCAAAGCGGGATAGAGAGTGAGCATGTCACCTGTTTATATAAGGAGTATACTTCTTCATCCGTTAATGCTTGGTAAGAAACAGGAGCTAACAGCACCGCACTTGCTCCTGCTCTTTGTGCGTCTTCTGCCAAACGAAGCACATCAGCCGTGCGCATTGCGCTTATGCTTGTCATCACGGGAATGCCCTTAGCGTAACCGACCGCAAGTTGCAAAACCCGGTAGCGTTCCTCCCGGCTCAGATAGGCATAGTTACCTGTAGAACCAAGTGCCCCGATGGAGTCTACGCCTGCTGCTGCCAATCGTTCAATTAGCTTAACAAATTCATTTTCATTAATTCCTGTTTCATTCATTGGGGTCAGTGGAAAGGCGGATAATCCATGGAACATGAAGCTACACTCCTCCAAATGTTAACTTTCATAAATAACACAAATTATAAGAATCAACTGGACTCACTTAAAGATCCAATTTCAAAACACTCAATTAGGCCAATTTATCAAAGTAATATTGGTGTGTCAGTTTCAAACAAAAAAGTACCTTGATGGAAGTGGATATGCCGTCGGTAGACGGAACCGGAAAAATCGGAAAAGAGGGGGAGGAAAAACTTTTTTTTAAAAAAAATTTATGTGAAAACCGGAATGGAATTACTAAATTCGGTCGATATGGACAACTCAACATCAAGATAAATAACGGACCGGAATCTCCCAGGGCCCAATAGGTCATAGCGATGCAAGAACAGATGCAGCTTGAAGATTCGATTTCTACCTATTAGGAGGCATGTCATTCCATAGAACGGAGATGGAAGGACAAGAATCGATAGAAGGAAGCCATCGCAAACCTTGGAGAATCAAAGATGATTTGATATCCAACATTTGAACAAATGCCGGCGAAGTTACGGCCAACATTGTAATGTCCAAAAGTAGTCAGAATGTTTCTGTCTAGACAGAAACACGCGGAAGTTAGCTATTTACAGAATCAATAACGCTGGCTAAAATGAGCTTACTGATGCATCAGTTTGGCAATAAATCCTACTTAACCTATTTGAATTATAATTTTACTTGGAAGTTAAACTCTAAAAAATGGCAAAGGTGGTTTCTATGAGAAAACAACGATATTCCGGTTTGTTATGGTTAGGGTTATTGTCGTTATTCTTGATATTGTCTGCTTGCTCCTCCGGATCTGCTAACAAGGAGACGGCCGCATCGCCGCCGACAACTCCAGAAGCGAACGCATCCAGTGAGCCGGCTGAGCAAGGTACGGAGGGCCATTTGCTCGAAGAACCCTTTGCGGCAACCGATTTAAACAAGCTACCGGACAGAGCGAAGCAGCGCAATGATGCCATTATCGTCACTCTGGTGAATCCGAGCGGGGCATTCACACCATATTTCACCCAAGTGGGTTATGACGGTAATGTAAACTCTGTTCTGTACACTCCGCTTATCCGCGTCGATACCGATGGTTTACCGGTTCCTGGTCTCGCGGAGAAATGGGAAATTTCCGAGGATAAGCTGACGTATACGTATCATCTTCGGGAAGGGCTGAAATACAGCGATGGTTCCCCCATGACAACCGAGGACGTGGAATTTACATGGACCTTGCTTCATGATCCGTCGTATGACGGTCTCAACAGCGTGGTGGAGGCGAAGATCAAGGGAGGTCAAGCCTACAAGGACGGAAAAGCGGATTCCATTGAAGGCATTCAAATTATCGACGAGCGAACGATTTCCGTGACGCTGGAAGAGACCAACGCAACGGCGTTGACGGTGCTTGGCGGACCGATATTGTCCAAGGCGTACTACGGCAAGGATTATCAGTTCGGCAACCTGGACTATATTAAGAACCTGCACGCCAATCCGATCACGAACGGCCCTTACAAGCTGGAGAAGTTCATTCCGGGCCAAGAAGTGCGTTTTGTTGCCAATGAACACTACGTGTTAGGTAAACCGGAGACCGAATACTTCATCTACAAGACGACGGAAGGCGACACTTGGCAGTTTATCGAAACCGGAGAAGTCGACTATGGCAGCTTCTCGGCTACGACGGATAACATCGAGAAACTGAAAGCCCTTGGTTTCCTGAACCTGATTCCGTCCACGGCCAGCAACTACGGCTATAATCAATTCAATCTGGAGAGGGATCCATTGAAAGACAAGCGGGTTCGCCAAGCCTTGACTTACGGCCTGAATCGTCAGCTGATTTACGTGGATTCCAGGCAAGGGGCAGCGTCGATCGCCAACATCCCATCATCTCCGATCCTGTGGTCCTATACCGAGGAGGATATCAACCCGTATCCGTATGATCCGGAAAAAGCAAAACAACTGCTGGATGAAGCGGGCTGGACGGTCGGCGCAGACGGCATTCGGGAGAAGGAAGGGGTCAAGCTTCGTATCAACTATCTGGGATCAAAGAGCCCGAATACCGATATTTTCATTGCCGTTGCCAAAGAGAACTATCAAGAACTCGGGGTTGATTTCGTGCCTGAGCAATTCCCGGACTTTAACACACTCGTATCCAAGGTCAACAGCGGTGATTATGACATGGCTTCGTTCTCGACGACGATTATCAGCGATCCTTCGCAAGGGGTGGAGCGGTTCATCAAAGGCGAAACGAAGGGCTACGACAATCCGCGCATCGAAGAGCTCTACGCCCAGGGTCTTGCCACGGACGACGTCGAAGAACGCAAAGCGATTTACCACGAAATGTTCAAAATATTGAATGACGAATTACCGATCATGTTTACCAACTATACCAAATCGGTCATCGCGATCAACGGGCGCATCGACGGTTTCGAATTGAACCCGCTGGCGGGAATCGCATACAGCTTGCCGGGATGGAATCTGCAATAAGCCAGCTGGCAGCTGGAGGGAAGATTAGACTGCTCTATCAAAGAAGACATCTCCTGCCTGAACCCATCAGGCAAGGAGATGACTAATGAAGGAGAGAACATGAGAACCTATTTGCTCCGAAGATGCTTGTACATGCTCTTGATATTAATTGGCGCATCCCTGTTAATCTTCTTCCTGTACTCCCTAACGCCAGGCGATTATGTCGATAACAACTTGAGTTTGAGCGAGGAGCGCAAGGCGGAACTCAGGGAAATCCACGGGTTGAACAAACCTGTCATCGAACGATACGTTAATTGGATGGCCAACATTTTCACAGGCGATTTCGGCTATTCTCTGGCTCAGCAGCGCCCCGTCCTCGACCTGTTTCAGGATTACATATGGAACTCCTTTGTGCTGGCGGTGGTATCCACGTTCTTCACCTGGTTCATCGCGGTCGTCGTGGGCGTTATTACGGCCTATAAGCAATATTCGCTGCTCGATACCCTGGTTATGATCGGCATCTTCGCCGCGATGTCGATTCCTTCGTTCTTCATCGGATTATTCCTGATCAAAGTATTCGCCGTCGATTTAAAGATTCTCCCGCCAGGGGGAATGATTACGACGGGGAGCCGGGCCGAGGGCTGGGACTACGTTGTCGAGGTGCTGCACCATATGCTGCTTCCGGCCGCCGTTATGATATTGCTCGGCGTCGGGTCGCTCACCCGTTATTTCCGCAGCAACATGCTGGAGGTGATCCGGCAGGATTATGTCCGCACCGCCCGTGCGAAAGGGTTGAAAGAGAGAACGGTGCTGTACCGCCATGCATTGAAAAATGCGATGCTGCCCGCGATTACGTTGATCGGTTTCGAATTGCCGGGCCTTTTCGGCGGCTCCATCATCATTGAGAAGATTTTCAATTGGCCGGGCATCGGCCAGTTGTACATGCAATCCTTCACGGTGCGGGATTATCCGCTCCTTATGGGCTTTACGATGTTTTTGGCTATCTTGACGGTCGTCGGGACGCTCATATCCGATATCCTCTACCACACTTCCGATCCCCGGGTCAGGCTTTAAAGAAAGGAGGGACTACCTTGTCGATTCCAACGACGGCAAGTCAAGCCGGAAAAGCCGCCCGAAGAATGGATGTTCCAGACTCCCTGTGGAAGCAATCCACTCGGCAACTTAGGAAAAATAAGCTGGCCGTAGCCGGCTTCGCCTTTATCGTGTTGATGTTTGTCGCATGCTTTATCGGTCCGTTGTTCTCGCCGTATGCGGATGGCAAAATCAATCCTGCCATGATGCACAAGCCCCCAAGCGGCAAGCATTGGCTCGGAACGGACCTGCTCGGCCGCGACGTGCTGACCCGACTCTTGCAAGCAGGCCGAATATCGCTCACGGTCGGTCTTGCATCCATGGCGCTGTCTATGACGATCGGGACGGTTCTCGGCGTCATCTCGGGTTATTATCGTGGAGTAGTCGATCAGTTGATCATGCGAACAGCCGATTTGCTCTTCACGATTCCGGGTCTTCCAATTCTCTTTATCATGGGTGCGCTGATGTCGGATTGGAAGGTTCCGACCGACTATCGGCTGTATCTGGTCATGCTCATGCTCAGCATCATCGGATGGCCCGGCGTAGCTCGGCTCGTCCGCAGCCAAATGCTGACTTTGCGGGAACGAGAGTATATGCTGGCAGCCGACGTGCTTGGTCTCAGCGATAAACGGAAGCTGTTTCGCCATTTGCTGCCTAATGTCTTCCCGCTTCTGATTGTCATCGCCACGCTTAGCATCGGTGGAGCTATACTGTCGGAATCGGTCCTTAGCTTCTTCGGGCTGGGGGTCATGCCTCCAACGCCAACTTGGGGAAATATGATCGATGCGGCCAACAATGTCATCGATTTTGAGAAACGGCCCTGGCTGTGGATTCCACCAGGCTTGGCCATTTTTTTGACGGTCATTGCCATTAACATTTTCGGCGACGGATTGCGAGACGTACTTGATCCTAAACAGAATACAAGCAGGTGAACGGATGATGAATTCATTAATCGAGATCAATCACTTAAGCACTTATTTCGAATCCGGAACCGGAACGGTCAAAGCGGTGGATGATATCAGCTTCCGTATCCGCGAAGGCGAAACGGTATGCGTCGTGGGCGAATCCGGCTGCGGCAAGAGTATTACGGCCATGTCGATCATGGGACTGGTCGAAGGGCCGCACGGGAAGGTGGTGAACGGCAGGATCCAATTTGGGGACAAAGATCTACTGAAGATCAGCAAAGAAGAGATGCGCCGAATCCGGGGCAACGACATCTCGATCATTTTCCAAGAACCGATGTCCTCCCTGAACCCGGTCATTACCATCGGCAAGCAAATCATGGAGCCGCTCATGCTACATCGGCGAATGAACCAAAAACAAGCTTATGCCCGAGCGCTCGAATTGATCGAGCTGGTCGGTATTTCCCGAGGGGAACAAATCGCGGCTTCCTATCCCCATCAATTGTCGGGAGGCATGCTGCAGCGGATTATGATTGCAATTGCGATCTCGTGCGGCCCCAAGCTGTTAATCGCCGACGAACCGACGACCGCACTGGACGTTACCATCCAGGCGCAGGTGCTGGAAACGCTTAGGGAAAGCAAGGAGCAATCCAATATGTCAATGCTGTTGATCACGCATGATCTTGGCGTAGTGGCCGAGATGGCGGATTATGTCATCGTCATGTACGCGGGGAAAATCGTCGAGGAAGGAGACGTCGAGGAGATCTTCGACCATCCAAAACACCCGTACACGAAGGGATTGTTGAAATCGAAGCCAATCATCGGCCAGCGCTCGGAGCAGTTATACTCCATCCCTGGTCAGGTTCCCAATCCGCTTGAATTGACGGAATCCTGCTATTTTCATGATCGCTGTGAGAGCTGCATGCCCGTCTGCCGAACCCGGCAGCCGTCATTAAGAGAAGTGGAGCCCGGTCACAGGACGGCCTGTTGGTTGTATGAAGAGGAGGCGCGGCATGAGTGAAGCGTTGCTGGAAGTACGACATTTAAAAAAATATTTTCCCATCACCGCAGGGCTGCTTAACCGTACCGTCGGTCATGTCAAAGCGGTTGATGACATCAGCTTGAGTATACGGGCCGGAGAAACATTCGGCCTGGTCGGCGAATCCGGCAGCGGCAAAAGCACGGTCGGGCGCACGATTCTTCGGCTTCATGAGAAAACCAGCGGGGACATCCTTTATAAAGGAATCCCGTTTCACGAGCTTCCCAAATCGGAGATGCGCAAACTTAGACCTAAAATGCAACTTATCTTTCAGGACCCCTACAGCTCGCTGAACCCGCGAATCCGCATCGGAGACGCCATCGGCGAAGCGCTGCTTGAGCACGGTTTGGCCGAAAAAGACGAGGTTCGCAATCAGGTATTGGATGTGCTGGAGGCTTGCGGCTTATCTGCCTATCACTACAATCGGTTTCCGCACGAGTTTTCGGGCGGCCAGCGGCAGCGGATCGGCATTGCCCGCGCTCTGGTGCTGAATCCCGATTTTATTATCGCCGATGAGCCGGTGTCTGCGCTTGATGTATCCATCCAGGCACAGATCATTAATTTGTTTCAAAGGCTTCAGCATAACCGCGGATTAACCTATTTGTTCATTTCGCATGATCTAAGCGTCGTGGAGCATTTGTGCAATCGCATCGGGGTGATGTATCTTGGTTCCATGATGGAAATGGCTTCGCGTGACGAACTGTTCAGCCGTCCGCTGCATCCTTATACGCAAGCATTGCTATCGGCGATCCCTGTTCCGGTTCCGAGGCTGAAGCGGGAGAGAATCGTGCTTAAAGGGGATATTCCAAGTCCGGCCCATCCGCCTTCCGGCTGCAAGTTCCATACACGCTGCCCATATGCCTTGGAGCAGTGCAGGGAGGTCGTGCCCGAGCTCCGAAACGTGGGGGACGATCATTACGTGGCTTGTCATCTCGTTTGAAGCGGCACGCCATTTTCAGATCATTTTATAACACATTGAGGATATGCCTGGGGACTGTGTCGTCCGCTGCCAAATGTTGTACAATATGAACGAGACAGTTGCTGAATTAACGGCATTCAGTCCGTCATAACAGGTCAAAGAAGGAGTGCAACTTGTTGTCCTATCAATTGGAATTATCGTTCAGTCCCGTCAACGAACTGATCAACAGCCTCCATACGTATCTTTGCAAAAGCTGGCACAAACGGATTGATCTTGGTCCTGACTGGACTCAGAATGTACATGCATCCTTGTCTTCAGAATTCGCCGATCAACTGGAACAGACGGGAATCGATTTGGAATGGAAGCTGCTTCATCTTCTGGCCTATGTGTCCCCGAACAAGAATAGCGTCGAAGATTTTCTATCCTGGCTGCAAAAACTCACGTTGGGTGAACTTTATGCCGTGCTGTCGCCGTATGTCCAGACGTTTCCCGAAGATTTCGGCGCGGTACGAAACCGGCAGCATCGGATGCTGTCTGAATGGAATGAAGTCTATTTTAAACATATCGACCCGGGGATCGTCACGGCTTTGCGTGCCGAAGCGGAAGAGAAGACGGGATGGGGTGGATTTGAAGCTTACGAGAAGGCGGCAGCCTTGACGAACGGGTTTTGTTTCGAGCCGGTGAACGGGCTGGAGAAGCTGGTTCTGATTCCGCACTACCATTTTCAGCCCGGCAATATCTTTTATTCGTACGGAAGCCTAACCCTCTGCCATTATGCCTCCAGAATCTGGCCGCATTCCGAGGAAGAGGATGAGCCGTCGCTTCAATTATACCGGCTGCTCCGCAGCCTGAGCGAGAAGAGTCGTTTGCGAATCCTGCACTTTTTGCGCAGCGAACCGCGCACTTTTATCGAAGTGGTTCGTCATCTCGGCATATCCAAAGGCATAACGCATGACCATATTTTCAATTTGCGCTGCGCGGGGCTGCTCAATGTTCATGTCGTCGGGGAGACGGTATCGACCTATAGTTTAAGAGTGGAACGAATTCAACAAATCGAACAGGGGCTCTTCGATTATTTGGGAATGAACCCTAGCCTATTATCCAATCGAGTTAATGAAATAGTATCACCGAGCAACGAGTGTTGACCGAATCGTCGGAGACACAGCTTTAAGCAGAGATGCTGCTTAGCTGTGTCTTTTTTCGTTAAAATCATTGATATTTTAAAGGAGCGAGATACGATGACTACATTAAATGAATATTTAGCGCAAAAGAAAGCGGCGGCGGAGTCCCTGCGTTCTCAAGCGGAGCAAGACCCCAAGCCGAATACTTATTCGGCCAAGGTACAGGCGAAAGGCCGCAGCGGCGTTCGTGAAATACGCATACGCGACTTCCAAATCATCAGCGACAGTCCCGAGAATTATGCCGGATATAGCCTCGGTCCATCATCACCAGAAATTCAGCTTGGCGTACTAGGCAGCTGCCTGACTCATATTACATTGATTCAGGCAGCGGAACGGGGCGTATCGCTGGAATCCCTTGAAGTCGAAGTCACGGGTCAATTGCACCCGCTTGCCGGCAAACCGGGATACGAGGATATTCCTATCTATCCGCATAATATCGAATATAACATTTACATCGTATCCGAAGAATCCGCTGAAACCATCGCCGATCTTCATAAAGCGGTTGAACGCGTATGTCCGATTTACAACCTGTTGAAATATCCGCAATCGATCTCCGGTGAAGTGGTGCATCGATCGCCTGCCGGACAGCCAGAGGGTTCTTCCCTCTAGAAATGAATGAAATTCCGCCTAACCGACAGCGGTATGAAGCTACTTGGAACCAGGTGCTAAAGCTAACGCCGTGGACGGTGCTCTGCGGCGGAATCGCTTGGTTGAATGCTCGCCACTTGAACATTCACACGCTTGGGGAAGGGATCGCAACCGGCATGGGCGCGGCTGTGCAGCGACAACGCCTATGGCTGCTTCTCATTGCCGTGGGACTTGCCGGATCATCGGTCGCTCTGGTCGGAGCCGTGGGGTTTATCGGCCTGATTGGACCGCATATAGCTAAAAGGATAAGCCGTCACGATACGATTCGTGGCGGCTTATTCGTGCGAATAACATAGTTCAACTCACAGTATAATTCTATGATATGGTATTCTACTTACGAATCAAATCCGGACAAGAAACCGTTCGAATCGGTTAAGGAGGATCGTATGAACATTACCGGTATACAATCTGACTGGAAAGTGGAAAAAATCGAATTCGCCAAGTTAACGGGTGAACGAGCCAGAAGCGCGGGGGCCAATGGCAGAATCGGCGTTCATGGCAAAAGCTGCACAGTGGATATCGCCAGAATTACGATCGATGGACAAACAGGTTACGGTAGCTCGATTCATATGACACCGGAATGGGCCGAAGATGTAATAGGCCGCCGTTTGCTTGATTTATTCGATGACCGTGGCAGACTGCGGGAAGCGTATCGTTTGCAATTGGAATACCCTGTGCTCGATTGGTTAGGACAGAGACAAGGCAAACCAGTGTATGACTTAGTGTCCGGTGCCCACCTGGAAACGGGAGCCTCATTGGTTGTCCCCTGCTATGATACCTCTCTATACTTCGACGATTTGCATTTGGCCGATGAGAGGGCCGCGGTCGCGCTGATGCAGGAAGAAGCGATGCAAGGTTATGCGAAGGGCCAACGTCATTTTAAGATTAAGGTTGGCCGAGGCGGACGCCATATGCCGCTCTGGGAAGGGACGAAACGAGATATCGCAATCGTGCGCGGGATCTCGGAAGTGGCAGGTCCCGCAGGCAAGATCATGATCGATGCGAATAATGCCTATAATTTGAACTTAACCAAAGAGGTCTTGGCGGCTTTATCGGATGTGAATCTGTATTGGCTGGAAGAAGCGTTTCATGAGGATGAAGCCTTGTACGAGGACCTGAAGGAATGGCTCGGGCAACGTGGGCAGAATGTGCTTATCGCGGATGGGGAAGGGCTTGCCTCACCTCATCTTATTGAGTGGGCGACTCGCGGCCGTGTTGATGTACTGCAGTACGATATCATTTGGCCTGGTTTCACGCATTGGATGGAATTAGGCGAGAAGTTGGATGCCCATGGTTTGCGGTCTGCGCCTCATTGTTACGGCAATGCTTATGGCATTTACGCGTCGGGACATTTGTCTGCCGCGGTGCGAAACTTCGAATTTGTGGAATATGACGACATCACGATTGAAGGAATGGATGTATCAGGCTATCGAATCGAAAACGGAGAGATTCATGTTCCGGCCACGCCGGGTTTCGGCATTGTCTTCGACGATGAACTTGTAACTTACCTTATAAACCGATCCGGCTGGTCCTGAGATCAGTTGAGTAATGGCAGCATGCAACTGAGCAAGCGAAGTGGATTCATAGCCGTGTTCCCAGAACAGAGAAAGTGGAGGGACTTTCTTATCTCATATGAAAATTAGCCGGAGGAACATTAGTATATAGGAACTATCGCCATGCCTTTAGCAGAACTAGTTCAATAGAAGACAAAAAGGCAGCCGTTCATAAAATCGGCTGCCTTTTTTCTACCAACGGCCAGGATTGTTGAACGTGTAATATCCGTGTCAAAGGAAATGCAATTGACAAACCAACTACTACGTGTTACTTTATAGAAGTAGTAAGTAACACTTCATACCAGTGCTACAGAATAGCCAGGGGTAATTGGCTGGAAAACCTAACGGAATTGCTCAAAGGGATGCTTGAAGGTGTGTCCTTGGAATTATATGCTGCATTGAAACCTACGGCTACGAAATCACGCGGCGACTGAACTTCCGTGTTGTGGAGGGAAGGCTGTACGTGGAGTGCGCGGAGCTGAAAAGGTTCTGGGAAACATGGGAGTTCGTATCATCAACAATTAACGAGTTAAAGGAGAATTAATCATGAATTTTTGGGAAAAAATCACCGGCAGCGACATGACTAAAGAATTTAAAACTTTTGAATCACGAGCCAAGAAGCTGCCGGCTGATTATCAAGCTGCATGGAATGAAATTAATGCCAATCTTTGGCCGCACTCCGATTTCACCGGTCGCAACCTCATGCCAATTCTTGACGGCGTGCTTGGCTTGCTCGAAGAATCGGCGGCGGAAGGTCAGAATGTCCAAGAGGTTTTGGGTAACGATATCAAAGGTTTCTGTTCAGCGCTGGCCGGCGAAGAAGGAGCAAAGTCTTTTCGTGACAAGTGGCGCGAGCAGCTCAACAATAATATCGCTAAAAAATTAGGTGAATAGGAGGATAACATGAGAATACAAGATATCATCGAAGGCAAAAAAGAGTGGCGAGCGCATGTGGCGCGTGTCAAAGCACTCCCGAAAGATTATCAGATTGTTTATAAAGAGATTCAAAAATATCTCTTTAAGGTCGGCCCTGTTGAACTAACCGACGGGACGGGTTTGCTCTCGGGGATTATCGATCTTTTTGAAGAGGGCGCGGCCGTGGGAAAAGGCGTGCTCGAAGTAACGGGCAGTGACGTAGCGGCTTTCTGCGACGATCTTATCAAAGATTCAAAAACTTACGCTGATATCTATCAAGAATCATTTGACCAAAGCAAGGCCATAAAAAAGATTACGGATAAAACAAAGTAAAAGTGGGATATAGGTGACTTTGAGATTCGAATGATAGTCGGCTTTATTTGTTAGACGTATATAAGGGAGCTGGCCAATGCTAGTTCCTTTCGCTTTTTGTCCCTTCCTAAGTCCCGTCGTCTTACTGGCAAAAAGATCGTCCATATGATTTTCGGCAGGGAGGTGTACCCGTAGGGACGCGGTCTGGAAACTTGCCTGACTAAGTGATTGCGGGGAATCTGACACCCTTTGAGTTCATGGTTTTCTAGTCTTTTTGAGTAGAGGCATGGTTTTTCATTTTCCAAGACAAGGCATGGTAAGATGAAGGGAGGGGGATTTAAGATGACTAGAACATTAGGATACACAGAATTTGTACCGCTAAATTTGAAAGCTGTATTTACGAGTGTAGATTTAAGCGCAAAGAAAGTAACTACTAATATCATCTATCAAGATCAGACAATTGCTACCTTCATTTTTAGCTTACCTGAAAATATAATTTTAGAAAGAGGAGATATTAATAGCATAGGAGGCTTACAAGAACTTGATATTGATGAAGAGTATGTAGTTTGGAGACTTAAACCAATATGGCACTCGTTATTGGAACATGAGATTTCCGAGCCCGATGATTTTCTTGTTTAGTTATCAAGATCAACAAAACACGAAGCAGTAGAGCCTTCTATTGTTTGAAACAAAATAATTGTAGGTGTCGAGGGATAAGAACACCCATTGTAAGTCGCTATATTAGCGGCTTTTTTTATCGTTACAAGTTCTCGTCCCGATCGCCGATAAGGAGTTCCTTTTTACCGATTAGACTAATACCATTTTTTTCGGCAGTTATTTCCTAACTCTTACGAGTTAAGTGGTGTAGCATATAATTGAAACCGTTTTAAATGGAACTTATAACTTGTGCCCTGCGTCATATTATTTAGAACAAACGGAAGGAATGGGAGGTTATACGTTGTCGCTAACGCTGCCCGCACTTCATGTCATGGGGGATATCACTGTTAACAAGGGATCCGTTCTGGGGGTGCGAACGATTGATGATTTCGAATTGGTATTCTTTCCGACGGGGTCCCGTACCGTTTACGAAAACGACCGGGGCGAATTTCTGCTGGATCGGCCCGGCATTGTATTCACCTGTCCCGGAGAGCCGCATAGGTACCGGTTTGATCCGCTCGTTCCCACCAGGCATTTATATGTCCACTTCGAATATACAGCATTCCGGGAAACCTTCTGCAGACAGGACGATAGCCGAGGGGAATGCCAGGACTGGTCGGTGATTGCCGGGGGAAGTCTTGTTCCCTCCCTATTGAAACAAATGCTCAAAATTGTGCATGTAAAACCCCGCGGCTGGCAGAGAAGAGGAGCCATTTTGCTATTGAGCGTTCTGGAGGAATGGCAGGCGATCGATGAAGACGATTCGCGCTCTTCCATGAACCTGCCTGCCCCGATTATCAAGGCATTGGATTATATGGAACAACATCTTCATCACCAAATTACCATTGAAGAGATTGCGGGCAGTTCCGGCTGGACTCATGAGCACTTTACCCGAATGTTTGTCCGCTGGATTGGGATCCCTCCCCAGAAGGCTTTGCTGGAACGCCGTCTACGGAGAGCGGAACAGCTATTAATCCAAGCGGAGCGAACGATCAAACAAATCGCTTACGATGTCGGGTTTGCCGATGAGCACTATTTCTCCCGCATGTTCAAACGGACACGTGGTGTCACTGCCGTGGAATTCCGCGATCGTTTTGCGGATCCGTTATTTCGTCATTTGGCCATGACTGAAGAGGAGGAGTCCGCTTATCCCTTGAACCGGCATTTTGTCGCTCTGAATCAGGAACGGACATGATAACGGATATCAAATCAGTCCACCGTTTTCCGTGTCCTCTCCATTGAGAACGCTTTCGAAATCCTTCACACTTAAGGTAATCAATTCATGTGGAGGGATCAGCATGGGGCAGACTTATGTACCTAAGGCCAAACTAAGAGAAGGCCGTTATTATGTAACGGTAGAGCAATACAAGCACTATCACAGAGATGGTTTCCTTATTGTTGAAGGACTGTTGGATCCGAAAGAAATAGAGCATTATGCAGCTTGGGCAGAGAGACTGCGTATTGAACATGAGGGGAAACGTCAAGAGGCATCTACGGAAGATAAGGACCCTCTCAAATCGGAGTTTGCCGAGAAAACGAGGGTTCATATGATCTCCCGCGTCCATCCGGAAGGGGAGCAATTGATGCTTCATCCCCGGATTTTGGATGTGCTTGAGGCGCTTATCGGGCCCGATGTCTATGCTCTGCAATCGATGATGTTCTTTAACCCGCCGGGAAAAGGGGGGCAAGGTTGGCATCAGGATGCATATTACATCAAGACCCATCCCGACACACTAATCGGAGCCTGGATTGCCCTGGAGGATGCCGATGAAGAGAATGGGTGTTTGTGGGTCGTTCCCGGTTCCAATCACGAACCGATTTACCCACCGCCAGGGGATAACGGCGGCAGTGTTCATGCTAAAGAAGCATTCACCGATCTCCATTCCGTGGAGAATGTCAGTCACCTTGACGATGAGGTCAACACGTTATCCAAAGTGGTGTCCAATTATCCGGCCCCCATTCCAGTGCGAATGAAGCCTGGAGATGTGCTGTTCTTTGATTCCCATTTGTTCCACCGTTCATATCGGAACCGAACGAAGGACCGTTATCGCCGCTCCTATGTGTGCCATTATTGTAACGCTCGGTCGTTCGTTCCGTGGGACCATGACGGTTATGAAGGCGAAAGCGGGAATTACCGCCAGATTTTGGCCCGCGGCCGGACGCATCTTGCTTATGCGGAACCGATATTTGATACCCCGGTAGATATTACGCAGCACGATGAGATACCCGAATCATCCAGCGTGACGTTGATGGGCATGGATGACGGCATGATGCTGCCTGTCGTACAGGTGAAAAAAGAACAGGACTAGAGGTGAAAATTGCATAAGAGGAAAAGTCCCTCAGTTCAATGCTTGAACTGAGGGACTCATTGTTTTATTGCACTGACTGCTTGATAGGTGGAGCAGTCAGTAGACGAATAAGATAACAGGTGCTTCCCCAAAACCCTTTTTAGTTTCGATGATTGACTTGATGATATCCCTATTGTAAAATTTTGTTATATTAATATCGGGTAATACACGTACTCAAAAGTAAGGGGGATGATTGATCCATGATTCATCAGCGCGAATGTCCAGTCGAAACACTCCTGCATGTTTTAAGCGGCAAATGGAAGCCTTTGATTTTATGGCATTTGATTGAATCCACAAAGCGATTCAACGATCTGGAAAAGCTTATACCTGATGTTTCACAAAAAATGCTTTCCCAACATCTCCGAGATTTGGAACGCGAAGGCATAGTCGACCGAACGGTCTACCCTGCTATCCCTCCAAAAGTTGAATATTCCCTTAGTGAATACGGCAGAACATTGATTCCTGTAGCAGAAGTCATGTGTGCTTGGGGAGAAAATCATAATAAGCGGAAGTATGAAGAGTCAGCGTCATAAAGCTGATTTAAAGAAATCGAATCTAATTCAATCAACCCATAACACAAGCTGCCACGGAATTCCGGGCAGCTTTTTTCGTCTACAGCCGCACAATCTGCCACAAGATTTTTCCTATCGTCCCGACCTCCGCGCACAATATGGGTTCTCTTTCTGTGAAGCTTACTTTTAAGTAAG
The DNA here is from genome assembly GCF_000024685.1 of Paenibacillus sp. Y412MC10. Classification (NCBI taxonomy): domain Bacteria; kingdom Bacillati; phylum Bacillota; class Bacilli; order Caryophanales; family Paenibacillaceae; genus Paenibacillus; species Paenibacillus sp. Y412MC10. The sequence goes on along the minus strand of NC_013406.1, from coordinate 3,885,411 downwards.
TACCCTACTTTAAAGTGGGTTCTTAACATCTTTTTGAAGCGATGCTAAGCTTGAGTCAACCAAATATTGGAGCCGTTAAAGAGGAGGAAAGAACAATGAACATTATTGTTTTTGGAGCGACGGGGAATACGGGGAGAAGAGTGCTGGCACAAGGAATAAAAATGGGGCACAAAATGACCGCGTTTGTGCGGAATTCTGAGAAGCTATATGATCAACTAGGTGAACATTCCGCAAAGCATGTGAAGGTGATCGTGGACGATATGTTGAACCCAGTAAGCGTCAGCGAGGCGCTTGCGCATCAAGACGCTGCTATTATTGCGGCCGGACATGCGGGACAGGGAGAAGAGTTTGTTCGTATCGTCGATAACATCATAAGCCGATGTGAATTGGAGCCTAGTTTCTCTGGGCGGGTATGGGTCATGGGAGGAGCCGGTTTGCTGGATATTCCATATACCGATCTGATCGGCAACCATTTACCCGGCTTCCCGCCCGAGTATAAAAATCACAACCTGAATTTCGAAAGGCTGCAACGGACTGGGCTCGATTGGTCCATGATGTGTCCGGGAACCATGATGGATTCAAGAGAGCATCCAGATCCGGTTCAGCTACATGTAACAGCGGAAACCTTGCCCGTTCCGATGTCGGAGATGATCAAGGAATTTTCCGAGGCAGAAATTGCCGGTCATTTGTTCAGCCGATTTCAAGAACTCAATGTTGCTTATGACGATGTTGTAATGTGTATGCTCAACCATCTTGAGCTCGGAGGAGCATTTAAAAGGAAAAGGGTCGGGCTAGCCTATCAAAGCAAGATTTCGGTGCGCTGAGGAGAAGAGGGAGTATGGGTTTGTTTGGATTACTGCTTGTTTTTCATATATTGGCTTCGATCGCCATCATTGGCCCCGCTTTCGTAATGCCCTTCATTCGAAGATCCGCTAGAACCGTCGGCCAGCTGCACTTTACTTTTGGTATAACGACCAAACTTGCCATCATACCTAAAATGGGCGGCATTCTACTTATTGTAACCGGGGTTTGGCTTATGATCATAACCAAGATGGGGATATCCCAAATGTGGTTGAATGTGTCCATCCTTTTATCGCTCCTCATGATCGTCCTAATCGACGGATGGATCGAGCCCCGTTTGAAAAAGATCATCAAGCTCATATCTGAAAATCAAGACCAGAGTAATGAAATACCCGCCGAGTTCGGACTGCTGATCAAAAAGATCGTCCCCATCGAGACGGCAGCACAGCTGATGATGATTGCCATATTGGTGCTTATGGTCTTAAAACCTTTTTAAGGAGCCGATGGAGCATCTTAACTTACTTTTATAGCCACATGATTTTGGTGATATAATTAGGAAAGTGCTGGGTTATGAGAAAAGGCGGTCATTGAAATTGGGATTTTAAAAAGCGGGTTATGGTCTAGACCAATTGAGTTCTTGGATAGATGAACCGCCTAAGGACCGCGAGGCTGTGTATGAGTTGTTTAAGTTTGAGGGGGAGTGGGCGGGTGCCAACTTTTTAAATGAAGCCAAAATTCACTGACAATCTGACGAAAGATAAGGGAATGATAGCCAAGAAACGGCAGCCGATCCAGCTGCCGTTTTCTGAACTAAAGAACACCATTTGTTCCGTTAACGAGCTGCGCCAGGGACATAGCAAATGATTTTGGAGGTCTTAATGAGAGAAGCGAAGGTTCTAACAAAAGCAAAGAATAAGGCAAGAGAAATTAAACGAAATGTTTTTGTTTTGTTCCTGGCCTATAAAGATCCAAGAGTACCTTGGTACGCAAAGTTGTTTGCGGTGTTAGTGGTTGCCTATGCTTTCAGTCCGATCGATTTGATACCGGATTTCATACCCGTTTTAGGTTATCTTGATGATTTGATTATCGTGCCTTTAGGAATTACGATCGCCCTTAAAATGATTCCACAATCGGTTATTGAAGAATGTAGAGCTAAAGCGGAGGAGATCAGGAAGCAGGGAAAACCGAAAAACTGGGTGACCGGTGCGTTATTCATTTTGATATGGGTATTAATCGCCGTATGGGTCGGAAGCATCTGCTATAAATTATTTACTTAAGGTAGGTTATAACTGCTCTCAATTGCATCTTTTCATCTCTTAATCAGCTCACTGTTTACGGATTACAGCAAAGTGCTCACTTGCTATTTATTGTGCTTCCGAGATACCAATAAAAGTCGCTATTTTAGCGGCTTTTTTTGTTTTGTCCGTACAAGATCTAGTCCCTAGCCGAGGACAAAAGCGGGTGTCGATTACCAATAAACTTTGTTCATGCTCCGTTCATATTGCATTCATTGAGAGGACATCTTGGTTGGCTAGACTTGCATTAGTGGACCCCATGGCCAATGTACAGATAAACAAGAAGGAGCTGAAAAGTTTGACACAACCAGCAGGAAAGGAAGTAAGGAATAGTACAAAAACAAAGAGAGTACTACATATTTTGCTTAAAATAATCGTCGCAGTAGTTATAGCCATCCTGCTTTTTATCGCCACCGTGTATACCGTAAATAAAATCAGCAGTCATGCAGAACAAAAAAGAATGGAGCCATACGGTCAGCGTATAGCTGTAGATGGAAAACAGATGAATGTTTTCATTCAAGGTCAAGGTGAAGAAACCATTGTGATTCTTCCCGGTTATGGAACAGCGGCACCTGCACTTGATTTTAAGCCGCTCATATCAGAGTTAATCCCTTATTATAAAGTCGTCGTGATTGAACCTTTTGGTTACGGTTTGAGCGATCGAACCCAGAAGGAGCGCAGTACAGCAAATATCGCAAGTGAAATTCACGAAGCGTTACAAAGTCTCCAGATCAATCGTTATATCCTCATGGCTCATTCCATTTCGGGGCTCTATAGTCTGGATTACGTGAACCAATATCCAGATGAAGTGCGTGCGTTTATCGGGCTGGATAGCAGCGTTCCGTCTCTGAGCGAACAGAAGATTGATTCGTCAGACACAGAACCGGTTAAATGGTTCCGCAACTTGGGCTTCGCCCGGTTACAATTGAAACTAAGCGCTGACCCTTATGAAGGACTGCCGTATGATCAACAAACCAAAGAACAATTGAACATTATGATACGCAAAAACATGTATAACAACACGCAATTAAATGAGGCAGTGAGCATGTATTCCAACTTTAAAGCAGCAGAACAGCTGGATTTTCCTCCCGATTTACCTATTCTTTTCTTGGTTCAAGCGAATCACCCTGTGACGGACCGATGGATCCCCGAGCATGAGAAGCAATTAGAGGAATCTGTACATGGAGAAATGGTTTTATTGGACGCGGGACATTATTTATATCGTTCTCATCCAAAAGAAATCTCGGACAAAATTAGGGATTTTACGGGCGGGATAAAATAATTAGATCCCATTATGGCGTAGATCGATTGCATTACCAAAAATGAACTGGATCGAGTTGAATGAAAGGGAGCAGATTGCGCCAGCAGCTGCTCCCTTTTTCAAATGAAGAAACGGGCAGGAAGAGGTAATAAATGAATATATCTATAATCGGCATATCCTCGTTGTCTTCTATTCAAATATGATGTTTATGTATTACGGTTAGAAATCGATCGTAGCCCGTGCATAAGTCTCTCTATGAATACATAACTAGGAGTGATAGAAATGAACATAAGAACATTGCGTTCAGACCATATTTATCAAAAAGTTGCCCAAGCTTCGCCCGAGGAAAAAGTTGAATTATTCAGAAACGAAATGATGGCCCCCTTTATGAAACAATGGCAAATTCAACAGATCCCTTTTCGAGCGGAAGAGTCGAACGGTTTTGACGTTATTACGTTTAATAGCATAATGCATCGATCTCCTGATCAGATTACCCCGCAGATTTCACATGAGATAGAGTTGATTTCGTCAGATTCTTTTTGGTTAGAATGTGAGCACGCAGTAAGGAAAAGCCTCCAACTATTTATGGAACATGAAATAAACCTCCCTGTTTCTGATTATTTATTTACTATTCAACTAGGGAACCCGGAAAGCCGTGCCTTAACCATTAACGAAGGTTATAGCGGTTTTGGGGGCATTCCCGGGTATATCTGGGGTACAATCTTGCCAAATGCGTACACGATTCCTCGAATGAAGGCTGCACTCGCGCACGAATGCAACCATAATGTGCGATATCAATTTATTCAGTGGGATCACACCGTTCATTTGGGCGAGCTCATTGTAAGTGAAGGATTAGCCGAAAATTACGCTACGTTCATGTTTGGAGAAGAATTGCTCGGTCCTTGGGTAACGAAAACAGACGCAGAAACACTGAACAGGCGCATAAAGCCTGTGCTTAAAGAGCAATTGCATTTAACGGGTTTTGATAATATTGCTCCTTATCTTTACGGTGACGAGATCGCCAAACTTCAAAACTTTAAACCGGTCAACATGCCATATAGTGCTGGATACGCGTGCGGATATTATCTAATCCAATATTATTTAAGGAAAACAGGTAGAACGATTTTCGAGGCCACCATAATGCCTGCTTCTGAAATATTAGACGAAGTAAAAGAATTTTGGAATGAAGACACGGTGATTAGCTGTTAAGATCGCGTTCAAATAACAGAAACCATTTGGAACTTACATTGCCCACGTTTATGAAATTTCGGGCAGAGGGACAACGACATGCTCCCATTAAAAGCCGCTATTTTAGCGGCTTTTTTGCTTTGACAGGTACAAGTTGGTGTCCAGAGTCGCCTGTAAAGACGACTTTGTTCTGCTCGTGATTATCTATTTTCGTCGAGGTTGCTAGTCAACGACCGTAAACAAGGAGAACTTTTCTTTACTACTCAACACGCCAATCAACCTTTTTCAAGATCAATACGATGGAGAGCAGCGAGAAAAACAAGAGAACAAGCGTGTTCCAGGCAACAGAGCCGGACCAGCCAGATATCAATACCTCCCGCATGGCCTCAGCGGCGTAAGTGGTTGGGAAGATATAAGAGAGCCATTGCAAGATCATAGGCAATTGATCCATATCCACCATGACAGGCGTCAAAAACGAGATGAACATCATCAGCGCCTGGACCAGCATGTTGGTCAATTGATGGCTAGGTGACCAGAAGCCGATCAGTACACCCGCGCCAACCACGCTAAAAACGGTGAGCAGCAATACAGGGACAAGTCCCCAGCTGTAGTGAAATTGAATGCCGTAAGCAAGTTGACCAATCATCGCCAAGATAATAAAAGACGGTACGCACATGATCAAGCCGCGCAGCAGATTAGCGAAGATGAAGTTTACCTTGGCAATCGGCAGAGACGAATAGTACGTGAAATGGCCTTGATGCTTCTGCCAAGATATCTCTTGAGCCATGGAATTGAGTCCCATGACGATTAAGCCGAAAAGCATATTCCCCGTAATAATACGTGTCATGACAGCCGGCGTTGGGTCGACCGTAAAGAATTTGAGAAACAACAGCGTCGTTAACGGAAACATGCATGCCATGATGAAAATCCAAACCCATGCTTCGCGGATGATCGTAAATTGAATGCGGGCTAAGATCAGCCATTCCGTGATTCTGCGCTGGATTATGCTCTGCTGTTCGTGCCCTTGGAGAAAGACGGTTTCTTGCAGCTGCATGTCATGGCTTTGCATGGATGGTTTTATCTTTTCCATGTTTAGACCACCTCCTCTTTGGCAGGCTTATCCTGATCATCATCAATATGAAAATAGACATCTTCAAGATTCGGAGGGACCAACGAGTATTCTTCAATCGGTAATTGCTGCCCAGTCAGGCAGTCGATCGCGTAGCTGGCGTTTTGCTTCTCGATCAGTGTCCGGATTCGGTTTTCTCCCGTTTTGGTCCACTGCCCTAGAGCGCTTAAGCTTCGGCAAACATAATCGCTTTCGCCAAAGGAAGTCGTAATTTCCAGCTTCATCCGCTGGTCTACCCTTTGTTTTAAAACACTGACATGATCGATGGCCAATAGCTTGCCGTGATTTACGACAGCAACTCTATCCACGACCTGTTCGGCCTCCAGCACGTTGTGTGTTACCAAGATCACGGTTACTCCTTGACGATTGCGTTCCTGAATCAGATCCCATACGAGCCTTCTCTTTTTAGGATCTAGTTCATTGGTCGGTTCATCCAGGATCATGACGGGGGAAAAGCCGATCAAGCAAGTTCCGATCCCGATTAAACGCTTTTGTCCGCCGGAAACGTTCTTCAACAGCTTATGACGGAGGTCTTGCATACCAAAGCGTTCCAACAATTCCTCTGTTTGCTTTAAGGCGGATTCCGTCGTCAACCCACGCAATCTTCCTGTAAAATACAAGGCTTCCCAGGTTTTTAAACTGGTCAGGGCGTGAGGCTCTTGCGAGTAGTAGGCGACCTCCTGGGCAACTCGCTTTGTTTGTGTCTGCACGCTGGTTCCTTTATAGCGTACCGTACCTGAGGTGGGAGCAAGGTGGCCTACCATCTGCTTGATTAGCGTGGATTTGCCCGCTCCATTCGGACCGAGCAAACCGAGAATTTCCCCTTGTTGAACGTCGAAGCTTATGTTTTGATTGGCGACAACCTTTCCTTTTTTGTATGTTTTATTCACATGCTCTAATTGATAGATCAGCTTCATCATGCTTGCCCCTTTCAGTTTTCGAACTATGTTTTTGCTGCTGCGTGTTTAAATTCAAAGAGAATTCTTTGACTGTGTAACGGTATATCAACAGGCGTTAATACAACGATAACTTATTGCTCTGAGAAGAAGTGAGGGACGGCAGAATGGTTTTTGTCTCCGTCTGAGGACGGAGACGGCATGCCGTGCCCCAGTACCACACCATGACCCACGCGCCTCAAATCCCGACTGGGGATGTTCGGTTTGCTGTCCGATGTGCTGAAAGAGTGGATAAGGAGGCCGTTCCGGTGCGGATGCTGCTTCCAGGAGGGACGGACGGAAGGTGGTTTACGAGGCTCGGCATTGGATACAACTTTACAGCCTGTCCCTGTATATCCGACCCTGGACGGTGCGGCGGCATTGGCAAACTGGGAACACGACTTCTATGAAAAATCGGAAGCGCCTGCCTTTATGTATGAGATGATCAAGGCTAATCCACATGAATTTGTGTTACTCGGACTTTGATACATGACCAATATTGCAACGCTGTTTAACACATATCCCGATGCCACGGCTTATTTGTTTATCGGAAAGAATTATACTTACATGTATTTTACTTGTATACGAATGAAGGGATATGATAAGATGAGAGTGTATTGAAAGCGTTTACTAACTGTTGAAAAAATTTATTCGCAAAGGGGAGAGTTTAGTGAGAAGCAAGTGGAGGAGTCGGCTTGCCGCAGCCCTATCAGTCATCATGATGTTCGCAAGTATCGGGTGGGCAAAGTCGATCACGTATGCAGCAGACGAAGAATTGACCAACGTTATGATCAACGGCGGCTTCGAGGATTCCGAAGAAGATGGACGCTTGCCGGGCTGGCAGCCCGATGAAGACACAGCTGTCATAACTGTAAGTGAGTCCGTGTACGCAGAAGGGGAACGAAGTCTTCAGGTGGAACGCCTGTCGCCCGCCGCAGGCTCCGGAGTTGTGAGCGATGCATATACCGCCCAACCATTCGGCAATGTCATCATGACAGCAAGCGTGCTATCGGATGAAGGCCAAGGCGGCAAAGCAGACCTCAGATTTTATGATGCAGGCGGAAAGCTTGTCTCCGTCGTGAGCGGCCTGGTCGGTGAAACATCGGGCAAATGGCAGAATTTAAGAGTGGCTGCTTCTGCCCCTAAAAATGCAACGGAGGTCAGGGTAGCCTTTGGTTTTAATGGTGACCTAACCGGCAGGTATTTCGTTGACAGCGTCTCATTGGAGTCGCAGGCTTCCTCCCCGTACTTAACGAATTTAGGACCGCAATCTTCAAGTTTAACCTTAATGACGGCTGCATTCGGTAAAGATAGGAATGGTCAGGATGCTTTGTTTACGGTCGCACAGGGTGATCCGGCACAATTCATCGTGATGGATGTTGCTTCGAAAGAAGTGAAATCCACTCATCCACTTGTTGCGCTTGACGGGAGCAACGTTTCGGCAGCTTGGGCGATTGTGACAGCCTCCGACGGAAAGGTATACATCGGAAGTACGCCGAACGGGACGTTGTTTCAATATGATCCGGCAGAGGATAAGCTGCGTGCCATCGGGAAACCTGTTCCTACCGATACCGTCATCTGGACGCTTGTAGCCGGGGAAGATGGCAAAGTGTATGGAGGAACAGGATATTCCCAATCGCTGTTTGAATATGATCCCGTTACCGACCAGACTCGAATCCTTAAATCCTTCAAGACTTCATCGAAAGAGGCTCATATCCGCAGCCTTGCTTACGATTCCGATCGTCAAATGATCTATGTGGGGGGAGCAGACGTCGCTAAGCTTTATCAATACGATCTTGCTAGCGGCACGTCGATTGCGCTACATCATCCTGAATTTATCGGCAAGACTTCGGTTTACGATCTCCAGTATGCAGGAGGTAAATTGTTCGTGCGCGTGGATCCCGGACCGGTTATGTTCGTGTATGATCCCGATACCGCTAGCTGGATCGTTAACAATAATACTGCCTATAATGCACGAGGATTTTCACCGTTATCGCCTGACGGCGAGGAGGTATTCTACACCTATTACGAAACCCTTCCAGGTGGCGCGCAGCAATGGTCTCTCTATTCATACGACGTGAGAACGGGAGATTACGGCTCGCTGGGTGTCGACGTCAAAGGAGCAGGCGTAGCTTTTGGTTACGTACAGCTGGACCAGACAAATTATCCGGGCTGGACATTAGTCGGATTGGCCGGAAATAGCGGAAGAGCATTTTATTACAATCTGGAAACCGGTTTGATTGAAACGCCTGAGCTTCCGTTTCCGGCACAGTTCGTGGAATTGTTTAATATCGGGAAGAGCACAGATGGGCAGATGCTGTCCTCTGGCTTCATTTCAGGCGGGGGTATGGGAATTTACTCCCCAACCCGTAACGAGACCAAGCATTATCCTCAAATCGGCCAAGTCGAAGGATTCGGTTCCTTGAACGGGAAAATGTATCTCGGCGTTTATCCTAGAGCGACTATCTTTGAATACGATCCAGCCAAGCCATGGAACCGAACGGACCCATCAGAGCCGAATAATCCGCTGCGGCTTGGTCAGCTGGGTTCAGAGCAAGACCGGCCCGTTGCCATGCTCGGGGTCGAGGAAGAAAACCTGTTATATATCGGTTCTTATCCAATCGCAGGCAAAACAGGCGGGGCTCTTACCGTCTATAATCCCGTTACCGGAACGTTTGATGTGAAACGTGACATTATATCCGGGCATTCGATCAATTCGTTGCTTTACAAAAATGGAAAGCTGTTTATGGCCACCGGCGCGATGACAGGCGGAGAGGGGAAGCTTGCCATTTACGATACAGCATCCGGCCGAGTAGAGCTGGAACAGGTACCTGTTGCGGGCAAAAAAGCAGTAACCTCTTTGATATGGGGCCCGGACGGTAACATTTGGGGAATGGCGCTAGGGTCTCTGTTTATCTATGATCCGGAGCGCCAAGAGATTATTTACAGCGAAGATATGTTTCCTGCAGCAGATTATGCACACAGCAATCCTCGCTTAACCGTGGGAACCGACGGGAATGTGTACGGTACTATTTTTACGGGATATGTTGCTGACCATACGTACACAAGCAAAATGTTTAAGATTGACGCTGCAAGCAAATCGCTGTCCATCTTGTTGGAGAGCAATGCGGAAAAACTGGCCCAGGACGATTTTGGCAACTTATATTTCAAATACGGCAGCGAGCTGATGAAGTCTAGCGATCCGAATCTGGTCGTGCAGCTAGACAAAGTACAGCTTGAGGCTGAATCGCTCCAGCTTCGTCCGGGAGATGAAGTCGGTTATTCCTACGAAGTATTCCTTGATAAAGAAAGAACGACTAAGGAGTTATCCGGCGCAGTCATTGAATATTTGAGCAGCCGTCCGGAAAAGGCGGAGATCGACCCGAAAGGAAAGATTATCGCCAAGCATCCGGGGCAAGCCGAGTTGTCGATTCGAATTACATTGAACGGGGTAACGGTTGAATCCAATAAAATCAAGGTGAAAATAACCGGACCTTTTTAAAACGTGTATGATATAGCAATATGAGATGTTATCACGAGCTAGCTTCCGGGGACGATCGAATGGGAGTTATGAAAGAAACTCCGAAAACCCACTATATTCAAGGGTTTTCGGAGTTCTTTATTTAGAGTCAACCCAGTACAGGGGTGGTCTTCATTTCATGGATTTTTTGGAGCGTATGGAAATGCTTCGTCTTTTCGTCATCGTCCTCTGTGTGGAGATACCACTCCACAAGCCTGTATCCGAAGCCGAGAAGGATCAGCTCGTAGACGCAATGTTCGGCGATAGGGGGTACATCCGCATATTCCGAAAAGCCTTTGTAATACGCGGGGACACAACGCTGGTAGTTTTCGACCATGTGATCGATATCCGCTTCATCCGCAATCAGGCTTGCGAGGTCCTCGCCCAGGTAGCCCCATCCGGATGTATCCCAGTCAATGAGTGCGATTTTCCCGTCGGCATAGATCAGGTTGGTCACCCAGAAGTCCCGGTGGCATAGCACGAGAGGCAATTTTTCGATGCGGTCGAGAATCTCGTCTGCATGCTCATCGATGTCGATGAGCATTTGCCGCACGTGCTGCGGGAAATCGCAGTTCTCCGAGCGTATATAATCGTAGACGACCGGCCAAGACCGGTAATGGAGATACGTATTCTTCATGAGATCCGCATGGCTCAGGTTGGTCAGGCTCTGCAGCACAGCGGGCTGCTCCGCATACAGCTTGCCTTGATAGCGTCCTAACTCCAGCGCAGCCTGTTCATACATGTCACCGGTCAAATCTAAACCGGTTACGCCATCGATATATTCCAGCCACAGCTGGAATTCATTTTCCTCGGCATTGATCTCGGCGTGATAACATGTCGGCCAGCGGAAGGCATCCGAGAACGTCGCTCCCAAGTCAGACGCATAAAGATCATATTCCCGGCGCCATGAACCCGGATCGCCGTAACGCTCCCATTTCTGCTGGATTTTGAGCACGATACGATACGGCAATTGTTCGCCATCCGCGGTATCGGCGATCCCCGTTACCAGGTACACATTTCCCACAGTTCCGCCCTGTAACGGCTTGGTTTGGCAGTCGGCCGAGATGATATCCTTCTTGAACTGTCGGCTCAAGGCATAGATCAGCGTTTCGAATTGAATATTCATATCTTCCATCCTCCGTTTTTTTTCGTTTGCTTGCTCCACATGGCGTTCGTTTGGTTTCGAGCCCTCTTGTCGATGAGGTAGCTGGTTTTATCCTGGACATACTTGTTCTCATGCTTCTGGGCCACATAATGCTCCCACCGTTCACGCGGCAATGAACCGTCGGCAAGCGCGGCAAGAACGGCACAGCCCGGCTCGGCCTGATGGCGGCAATCCGTAAATCGGCACTGCGGGAACCATGCCTCCACATCGGTAAAGCTTGCGCGTATGCCTTCGTCGGCATCAAAAATCCCAAGCTCACGCATACCCGGCGTATCAATAACCATCGTACCGGAGGGCAGCATGAACAGCTGACGGTGCGTTGTCGTATGCCGCCCCCGGCTGTCGACCTCCCGGATTGCCTGAACCTTCATTACGTCCTGTTCTATCAACGCATTGAGCAAAGACGATTTACCAACCCCGGACATGCCGAGAAAGACGACCGTTTTACCAGGCATCAAGTAGGGATCGAGTTCGTTCATCCCCAGGCCTGTATGACTGCAGATCGCGTGAACCGGCACATCGGGGATGCTTTGTGTGACTTCTGCGAGCAGGAGATTATAATCTGGGGCGAGATCAGCCTTGGTCAGAATGATGACCGGCTGGCCGCCACTCTGCCTGGCTTGTGTCAGATAGCGCATGATACGGGTAACATTGAAATCCCAATTCAGAGAAGAAAGGATAAATACATAGTCAAAGTTGGTTGCAACGACCTGTTCCCGCACGGTTTTGGCATAGCCTGCGGCATGCCCTGAGTAATCCGCGCGTGAGAACTTGGAGCGGCGGGGCAGTACCCTGTCGATGAGAGAATCTCCGCTTTCGTTGTAGTGCAGCAAAACAAAATCACCGACGCAAGGAAAGTCTACTCGCGTTTCCGCACTGTGATAGAACGCCCCCCTGAGCACCGCCGTTACCTCGCCTCGCTCGGTCATGACCCTGAAGCGCTCGCGCCGAAGCTCCGTCACCCTGCCGGGCAATAAGCCGCCTTGAATTGCTTCTATTTCTGTGTAGCCATAAGTTTTCAAATCCATCATAGTTTTTTGTTAGCTCCTTTAATGTTGTTTTTTGGACGCAAAAATGCCACGGACAAGCAGCCTCTAAAGAAGCTGCTGTCGCGCGGCATCAGGACGCAAAAAAGATACGACATTCATCGTATCTCGCAAACAGCAATATTCACGAAAGGTTACTTTGAATGGCACACCAAATAATACGGGCGTTGTCCCGCTTTAATCGCGTATGCCTGCTATTCAGTTTTAAGACCAAACCACCATATAAGTAGTCGCCATTAAAACACATCTCCCTTCGTTGTAGGAACTTGCTTATCGCTAAGCTGTCTATAAAATAACCTATTTTGGAAAAATAATCAATGACTAACAGCGCAGAATGTGTCAGCTGCTTGCTTCATCGAGTCTGCGAACGAACGGAAAACGATAGCTCAAAATACAACGAGAATCGAACAAGAGCGTGACTGTCTGCTATCGGACACGAATTATTTGCTTTACTTAAGCGAGGATCGAGGCGTATAATCCGTTAAGACATCGGAGCTAGAAGAGGAGAAATCATAATGAACAATGGGTTGGTTAACGCTATTATCGCGTATATCATGTGGGGGGTTCTCCCGCTATATTGGAAGTTGTTTGAAAATGTGCCGGCAGGCGAAATTCTGTCGCATCGGGTTGTCTGGACGTTCGTCTTCATGGGTATTCTCGTCGCCGTCCAGCGACGCTGGGGTGACATGAAGCGGGTTGCGACTAGCCGCTCGCTCCTGCTGTCGCTCGCCGCCAGCGGACTGCTGATCGCAGCGAATTGGCTCATCTTCATCTGGGCGGTCAACAACGGCCATGTTGTCGAGACAAGTCTCGGCTATTATTTGAATCCGTTGCTGAACGTTCTGTTAGCGGTCGTCTTCCTTCGTGAAAAGCCTAGCCGCGGCCAATGGCTCGGGATTGCCATCGCTGGCGCCGCGGTGCTCATCATCGCCATCGACTACGGGCGGTTCCCGTGGGTCGCGATCTCGTTGGCTGTATCGTTTGGCTTGTACGGCCTCGCGAAGAAGAAGATCGTGCAGGACGCTTCTGTAGGCTTGTTGTCAGAGACGGCTGTAATCCTGCCCGTCGCGATCGGCTACTGGATCTATTTGGCCGCCGTGGGCAAGACGACGGCATGGACGCTGCCTGCGCCGGTGTTCGTCGAGCTGCTTCTATCCGGCGTGGTAACGGCGCTGCCGCTGCTCTTCTTTGCGCGGGCGGCCGCCCGGATGGCGCTATCCACGCTCGGCTTCGTACAATACATCGGGCCGACGATCATGCTGTTACTGAGCATATTCGTGTTCAAGGAATCGGTCTCGCCGGTTCTGCTTATCGGCTTCGCGCTCATCTGGACAGCGCTCGTTGTATACGCTGTGGCATCGGTTCGCAGCACGAAACTCGCGAAGGCGAGCTGACGGTAAGGGTGTCAAGGTACAGACATAACGGCCATTTCCGTCCGATAGGGGCGGAGATGGCCGTTTTCCGTTACATATTCCGTTTCTCTGAAGTTGCTGACGTCAGCGCCGATGACAATTACAACGTCAAGGATTCGAGAGATGGCGGGAAGAGATAACAGTTATATCAAACGTTAACGACGAAGTGTTTTGGCAATGAATCCAACGATGAATCCCCATATCGCATTTATAGTAAAGACACTTACAAGAGCGAACGGATTAGTTAATGGACCTTGTAATTTTCCATCAAGAAGCGGAGAGACTAAGCCGCTAAGGATGACGGCATATAAGGCATAACTCATACCCGCAAAACTAAGAATGACCACTGGAGAAGCGGGTTTCTTAATTAAAACGATAACGAGCCAAGCTATGGAAATAAGAATCGTCATGAGAATGCTGCCGAATTGTTGTCCGATCAGATCCATGATCCCCGTCATCTTCATTATGGGCCTCACTAGAGCTAATGCGCCAAGTCCAAGAATAAACAACAAATTTTCTTTCACGATATCGAACGTTTTCATTATAAACAATTCCTTTCTGGTGTGATTGAACGATCTGAGGACCAAAATTCTTGATTTTCTCGAAAGCGGATGGGTCGGCTTAATGTTCGTTTCTGAATTTCTAATCCGTAGCGTTCTTATTTACCGTTATAAAATAACAAATTCATGTTGTGAACTTATGACGATACATTGTGTTTTACGTGAAATTTCGTCTGTTTGAAATCTTTATGAAAAACGATCGAGGACGGTCTCGAAGTGAAGCGATTAACACACGGTGAACCATACGAAGGTCAGCCATTAGGGGGATATTTGTAGAATTAAAAAAAGACAACCAAGATAATGAGGTTGTCTGTACATAGGATAAACAAAGCACATGCGATGGGAGGGATGATACGTACTCCCAGCGCCTGTTTTCGTATATTTTTATATTCATGTAAAGAAAATGGCTCGGATCTCTGAAAGCTGTTGTCCTGGGTGGCGGAGCTACTCTTTAACCGAACCCAGCGTAATCCCGTGAATGAAGAAGCGCTGGAGGAACGGATAGACGATGAGGACAGGCAGCATCGCGATGAAGATCTTGGCGGCATCGAGTGTCCGGTTGGATAACTCAGACAAGCGACGGTATTGGTCCTCGGACATCGTCGATGGATCGACCGAGACGACAAGCTGCTGGATATACGTCTGGAGTGGATAGAATTGCTCACGGGACATGAAGATCAGGCCATACAAGAATTCATTCCAGTGATACACGATACTGAACAGCGAGACGGTCGCCAGCACCGGCACGGCCAGCGGGATGTAGATCTTGAACAGGATGTACCATGGTCCCGCGCCGTCGACAAGGGCAGCTTCATCCAGCTCCTTGGGCAGGTTGCGGAAGAAGTTCATCGTGAGGATGACGTTGAAGACGAGTGTCTGCGCGCCGCCGACCAGGACAAGTGCCCAGATGCTGTTCAGCATGTTGAGCTCTTTGACCGTCAGATACAGCGGGATCAGTCCACCGTTGAACAACATCGTGAAAATGAGAATCCACATGAATACATTGCGCCCCTTGAACTCTTTCGCTGTCCGCGAGAGCGGGTAAGACATGAGCACAACCATGATAAAATTGAGCATAACCCCCAGCAGCACTCGCTGGGTCGAGGTCCAGAAGGACCGGAAGAACTGCTGGTCATTGAGAATCTGGGCATATGCGTTGAGATTGAAATCGACCGGCCATAGCCAGACCTTACCGGCTGCAGCGGCAGAGTTGGAGCTAAGCGAAAGGGAGAGGGTGTACCAGATCGGCAGGATGCATGACAACGTAATGCCTATCAGGACAACAATCAGAATAATATCCGTCACACGGTTGCCGAACGTCCGGTCTCTGACCACGGTCAGCACCTCCTACACTAGTTGGAATGGGATTGGTTTATATAGATTTTCAACAGGATGAATCCTTAGAATATGCGATAGTTAACAAAACGGTAAGCCAGATAATACGAGACGGATATCAGCAGGAAGCCCACAACGGACTTCAGCAGGCCGACGGCGGTCGCAAGTTCATATTGCAGGTTAAGCAAACCTGTACGATAGACCCAGGTGTCAATAATATCACCTGTAGAATAGACGAGCGGGTTGTACAGATTGAAGATCTGGTCAAAGCCTGCGTTAAGCACATTACCCAAGCTGAGTACCGTAAGCAATACGGCTGTCGTGCGGATCCCGGGCAAAGTGATATGCCAGAGACTTCTCCAGCGTCCTGCGCCATCGATGTTGGCAGCTTCGTACAGTGCCGGGTTAATCCCGGTAAGCGCGGCAAGATAGATAATGGTGCCAAAACCGAATTCCTTCCAGACGTCACTACCGACAACGAGGAACGGAAACAGTTGGGAGTCGGCAAAGAACAGTTTAGGCTGGAATCCGAACAAGGCAGTCAGTTGATTGACGGGTCCGTTATAGGAGAACAGATCGAGTACAATGCCCCCCAGAATAACCCAAGACAAAAAGTGGGGCAGATAGACGATGGTCTGAATCCAGCGTCTGAGAATCATCAGACGCAGCTCATTGAGCATGAGTGCAAACAACAGAGGCGCAATCAGATTGGCGACAATCTTCATGGACGCGATAACAAGCGTATTGCTGAAGACTTCCTGTGTATCCTTCAGCAATAACATATACTTGAAGTGCTCAAACCCTGCCCAATCCGAGCCCAGGATACCTTTGCCTGGATTAAAATATTGGAACGAAATGATGATGCCGAACATCGGAACGATGCTGAAGACGAACAGCCATAGAAATCCCGGGATCAGCATCAGATAATAATGTTTGGCGAAGCCTTTCATACGCATGACAGCACTCCCTTCCCCGAATCCTGCATCGAGTGTTCCAGAGCTCCTGACGGCTGCCGGGAGCTCTGGCTATTATGGTTCGTTGTATGCCTTAAGATCACTGCGCAAGCGCGTCCTTAACCTCCTGGGTAATCTGGTCGCCGCCTTGACGTTTCCAGTTCTCGACGAAGGAGTCGAATGTTTCCAGAGGAGCCGCCCCCATGATGATGCGCAGGAAAGTCTCGTCCTCTAACTTGCGCAGATTCACCCAACGGCTCTCCATTAACGGTGTCTGCTCATACAGAAGACTGGGCACCTCCTCAAACTCGGTATCAACCAGCGGCCTGCCGCCCACCATGATGGAGTACGATCGAGTCCATGCTCCCCAGTTCGCTTCAGGGTTCCATGTTGAAAGATCCATGGAATCGTAAGGCTCGTTTTTGATCGTCTTGATGCTTGCGATGTCCGAAGGCAGCAGTTTGTAGGCCTTGTCATTTGCAAAATCCTCGGCGGTTTTATTGCCTGCCAGCACGTCACGGAGGGCTTTGACTGTAAATTCAATTTCGTCGGATGGTGCGTAAACCACGCGGAGCGGATAATAACCAGGACCGCCTTTGCTCGGGTCAAAGGTGTTCTCTTGCTCGTTTTTAAACAGATTGTTTAGCAATTTCATAGGAACTTCCGGATGCTCGTAATCTTTCCGAACCACCACAAACTCAGTAGAAGGTGTAGCGGCATGTGGTCTAAATTCGCCATTTTGATTCAAAGGCAGAGCATAAGCCTGCCAATTGGCTTCGGCATCATTTTTTACGGCATTGGTTAGCGGGCCGTAAGCCATCCACCATGGCGCAAAGAACATTCCGGATTTTCCGGCGATAATGGGCTCATCCGCTTTGTTACGAACACCCATCTCTGGATCAATAAGTCCCTTGGAATACAAATCTCTTAAACTAGCTAACGCCTCACGAGTCTCCGGCAGGATTGAGCCGTATACAGGGCTGCCATCCTCGCCCTCGAGCCAGTATCCAGGGAAGGAGTCATGCGCGGAGAAAATGGCGTCAAAACCGTATAAATTGTTCTTCGACTCAAGGAAGTTCGCATACAGCTTGCCACCACTTTCCGGTCCGGTGATCCCAATCGTATCGCGCTGACCGTTACCATCAGGATCATTTTCGACGAAAGCACGGGCGACTTCCTCAAGTTCAGCCATCGTGGTTGGCGGTTCAAGGTTCAGCTTATCCAGCCAGTCCTGCCGGATCCACAAGAGGTGAATGCCATCGGCATTGGCTTGCACACCCGGGAGGGCCATTATTTTGCCATCGAATGTTACTGCATCCAAGGCAGCACCGTTGGTGTTTTCAATGATTGTCTTTATATCCGGGGATGCATATTGCTCATACACCTCCGTTAAATCAGCAATTTGGTCGGCTTCGACCAATTGGCGCAGCTCAACGGCATTGACGACCATAGCATCCGGTAAATCGTTACTTGCAATGGCGAGACTAATTCTCTGACGAAGATTCTGGCCAGAGGCAGCAAATTGATGATCGACGTCCACATTAAGCGCTTCCTTAATCTGACGAGTGTATTGATTGTCGAGCGGCGTGTCGCCAGGAGGCAATTCATTATCGGTGGGATCGATTTCGATACTGATGCTGATCTGGACAGGTTCTTCGTAGCGGCCAAATGGATCGGCGGGTTCGCTTGACTCCGCGCTTTTCTCCGGTGCAGCCGGCGTGTTATTCGTTGGATTGCTGCAAGCTGCTAGAACGAGAAAACAGGCCAGTAAAAGCGCTAACGTCTTTGACTTGTTTTTCATAATTACACCCCTTCTTTCAGATGAATGGAATAACTATTCGTATGGACCATTTAACTGTAACACAATGAAACCGCCTTCAAGGATAGAAGGTGGTTTCTAAATGAGGGGGTCATATGTACAAAAATTTACGGCTGCTGCGGGTGGTTGGACATTTCACCCACTAAGGAGAAGACATTTGTCTACCCGTGATTTTTTCAATTGAACGTTAACGGATTTGGCACCTGATTTATTGAAATCTTTGCTCAATAATCATTTTAATTTGTGTTATATTCTAGAAAGATTTTTCCGCCTGTTTCTGATTATGCACGTCATAGACCATATGATTCAAAGAGAGGAGGAGTCGATAATCGATGGGGATGAAACGATGAAACCGGAAAAGGATTGGAAGTCCCGCCTGAAGCGATTGACCTTGAAAAATCGAATTCTTTTACTGTTTGCCGCAGCAACATTGATCCCTTTCATCTGCACCTGTTATCTGTCATACAACACCATTACATCCATTCTGAATACGAAGCTGCAATCCGGCATTCAAAGCAATTTAAAGCAGGTCCGATTGTCGCTTGAGAACACGCTGGACAATCTGAATCACGTTTCCCAACAACTGACCTTTAAGGGGAATGTCGGTAGGCAGCTTGAGAAGTTTTTGATGGCGAAGCAGCCGTACGACCGGAGTTATCTGACGGATGAAATCAAAAACCAGCTGAATTTAATCACGTTCACCAATCCCAATGTCGGATTAACGCTGTATTATTTACGCGACGATCAGACCACTCTTTTTGAGAATACAGGCATGAAACAGCCATTCGATATCGATGGCCTTCCCATCATAGCAGCGTATTATGGCATTACCTATTTTGGACCGCATATCAGTAAAGATCGATTCAACAATCAATATGTGCTTTCCGCCTTGCGAAAGGTTGATTTGCCGCAGAGGGAAGATGCCTATGTTTACATTGAGTCCGGTTTCAAGCTGACGCAGAGCATTCTTGATTTGGATGAAGTCAGCAAGCATGCCAATCATTTAATTCTGGACAACAACGGAAGAATTTCATACAGCGAGCTTCAAGATATCTTTCCTGAAAATTCAATATTTTCGGACGCTCTAGCGCCTTCCCTGGTAACAGGTATTACGTCCGACTATTATTGGTATCGACAAGTCAGCAATCAGGGCTGGAGTGTGGTCTCGCTTATTGCGAAATCCGACTACAACCGTGAGAAAAATCGCTGGATGATGCAGATGCTGGGGCTGGCGCTGCTGTTCGCTGTAGTCAGTCTGACCATTGGCTGGCTTCTATGGAAAATGGTGTACCGGCCGCTGTCGCGCTTTAATAAGGAGATCAAATCGATTGCGGGCAGCAATTTTAATGCGGCTGCCACGCAATCGCGCATCCCGGAATTTGAGATGGTGTTAAACCAATTTCAACATATGAAGGTTCAGATTACGCAGCTGTATTCTGAAGTCAAGGCCAAAGAGAAGCGCAGAGCGGATCTGGAGATCGAGAAGCTGCAGTATCAGATTAATCCGCATTTTTTGATGAATACGCTGGATACCGCGCACTGGCTAGCCGTTATGAACGGTCAGGAGGAGATCGACAGGCTTGTCACTTCGCTGAACAAACTGCTTTACTACAATCTCCGCAAAGGCAACAGTGTCGCGACGATCAGGGATGAGATTGATTCACTGAAGCAATATCTCATTCTCCAGCAGATTCGATACAATTTTCAGTTCGATGTCAATATTCACGTGGACGACGCATTACTCGAAGTGACGGTTCCTAGATTCATTCTGCAGCCGTTGGTTGAAAATTCGCTGTATCACGGTCTAGATGATAACGGCAGAATCGAGGTGGTGGTTAGAAAGAATGACAGACTTGAGATCGAAATTCGAGATAACGGCGGGGGGATCTCTGAGGAAAAGATTGAGGCATTGCTTGAGCAGGAACAGACTGAGCGCCATCGAGTGGGAATGGGAATCGGACTGAATTATGTCAAACGAATGTTAGAATTTCATTACGAAGGGAAAGCGAGTCTGACGGTGACAAGCGAGCTTGGCAAAGGTACCCGCATCATCATTTCGATACAAATCGAGGAGGAGAATTTAACGAAATGATCCATGTTCTCATCGTAGACGACGACAAGCTTGTACGTAAGGGACTGATGTCTTTTTTGCCCTGGGAATCGTTCGGAATGAGAGTTGTAGGCGAAGCTGCCAACGGGGAGAAGGCGCTCGATTTTCTGAAGGCGAATCGGGTAGATCTGTTAATGACCGATCTGGCCATGCCGGTGATGTCGGGCATAGAGTTAATTCGGGTTGTGCGCAAGCAATATCCGAATATCGCGATCGCCGTGCTGACTCTTCATCAGGATTTTGAATACATCCAGGAAGCGCTGAGACTGGGTGCCATTGATTACATTGCCAAGGTTGAGCTTGAAAAAGAACAGTTCGAAGAAGTGTTTCAGCGCATTCACTCGCGCATTGAGGAAGTGAAGCAGAAGCACAAGAATGAGTCGGATTCGATAGTAGCGGCTTGTCCTTGCGATACGGCGTATGCGCTATTGACGTACCCGGATGAGCCATTAACAAGCAGAATGGTAGCGGATTGCGTTTCATTGGGCTGGACAGCCGAAGCGGATGGATCTATTCTGATGTGGCTGACGGATCGTCCCAAGGAGGTTCAGTCTCATGGCAATGACGAAGAAGAACCGTTGCCGCCGCTTCCAGACGGAACGTGCAGCACCGGATGGCATATGGTACGGCTACGGCATACAGCCGATTTATCTCCATCCGAGCTGCTTCAACGAATACGGGCCTACAGGAGCAGAGATTTTTTCTACGACTGCGACGGCAATGAGCCCTATCCGATTGAGAAGTCTGTCATGGAGCTGATGGCGGAACGTCCTGAACCGGGAGAAGAAGAGACGGCCACTGTAAAGGAATTACTACACGCCTTCACATGGGTCCATGACGATGAAGCCTTTGATAAGCTTTGCAGTCGATTGAAAGAACTGCGTATACCCGTCTCCAAGCTAATGCAATGGATCTATGGATGTATGGTTGACTGGAACCGGCTTTATAGAGCGATACAACCTGATGATATCAAGATGCCTGACACATTTACGTGCTGGCGGGAGGTTGCGGACTGGCTGAAACAATTCAGGGAAAATGGGATGACGCTGTCAGGCAGCCTGCAGCTGAGCCCCGAAGTGAGCGGTAGCATTATGACGGCGGTCAAAATCGTGCACGACGAACTTGAGTTGCCGTTATTCGCTATCGATGTCGCGAAGCGGGTCAATCTGAGCCGAAGCTACTTCTATCAATGTTTCAAAGAAATCGTTGGCTACTCCTTCAATGAATATCTGCGCAAGGTACGGATCGATAAGGCTCGGGAATATCTGGAACAGACGGCCAGGCCAATTGTCTGGATTGCCAAGCAAACCGGATACGAGGATGAGAAATATTTCAGCAGAACTTTTCGAGAGCAGACAGGCATGCTGCCGAGCGAATATAGACAGCGGTATAAGGCGAGGTAGGCACTAGTTAAACTCCTGAAATACTAAAATTATTTTGTTACAAACAATCACTGTGATAAAATGTAATTATCAATAAATGGAAGGGATTGATATTATGAACTTATCAATCTTAGCTCTTATTCTTGTTGGGATAATCACTATCTATGCCATTGCATTTACAATGATAATTAAGCTACTTGGCCGGAAATTTAAAGACAAATCCAATATGTATTTTCTATATGCATCGATTATCTTGGGTATCCAATCGTATCTTATTATTAAGGATTTTTTAGGAAAACAGCCTCTAAGTTCAGTCAATACTTTATTCTTCTTCATGGCGTTAATGCTGATTTTCCAAGGAATAAAACGAAGAAAATCAAATATGTAGCAAGATCAATAAGCCACTTGGAAAGGAACCAGGTGGCTTATCTATGTCATGTACAATTTTATCAAATATGATATATATTATAGCCCCCCATTTTTTCAAACGCTACAGCTATACCTTTGAAGGGGGAAGGGAATTCGTTGAAGGTTACTACGGCAAATGCTTCAGCAATGTTGAGGAAAGAGTAATCAATCGGATCAACATACGCCCAAGCCTAGGAGAATATATAGGCTGGGCTTTTTATTTGCACTAGAGATTTCGAGGGATAGTTTATATAATATGTAATATATTAACATTCCACGTGTTAGAAAGGCGAAGCAGGTCCTAGATTTGCAAGAATGACTAAAGAGATAAATTATTGAGCTGAAAGGTGGAAAAAGGTGAGACTAAAAAAAAGAAGAGACCGGATGTTCTTTGTGTTTATCAGTGTATTGTTTATCCTCATTACTGCAGGATGTTTTGCATCACAGGAGGCTCATCAGCTTGAGCAAGTGAAAGAGCAAGTGAAAGAGCAGAAGCAGAAGCAGGAGCAGGGGCAGGAGTACGACCAAGGAAGTGGAATGAAATTTTCCAGCCTTTCTGAACAGAAGATCGAGGATATCGCTAAGCTCAGTAAGGTATGGGGATTGGTGAAATATTACCATCCTAAGGTTGTATCTGGGGAAATAAATTGGGATTATGAGCTTTTTCGTGTGATGCCTTCTATTATAGATGAAAATTCGGATGTGAACTCAATCCTCTATGAGTGGGTTCATACGTTAGGTAATGAGAACGTCCCCGGGGCTCTTGAACAGCTATACCAAATTCCCGAGGATTATAAACATCTCAGACCAACTACAGATTGGTCCAAGGACGAGGAATATCTCGGAGCAGATCTGAGTCTTGAATTATCAATGCTTTTGAATTCGAACATTTCAGACCGAGAACATGCATACGTGAGTTTTAAGGATGATTCACCCCATCCGAGTATGCATAATGAAAACTCTTATATAAATATGAAATTTGATGATACAGGCTACAGATTACTTGGTTTATTCCGCTATTGGAATATTATTGAATATTATTATCCTTATAAAGATGTCATCGAAGAGGATTGGGATCGAGTGCTTCTGGAATTTATCCCTAAAATGATAGATGGGTCTGATTATGACTCCTATTACATGACCTTAGCAGAACTGACAACTAGAATACATGATTCTCATGCCTATTTGTTGGGCAAAAACAGAAAGACTGTTACTGACTATTTTGGATTGTATCAGCTTCCCGTAAACTTTATCGAAATTAATAATCAGATTGTTATCAGTAAAGTAATTAACGATTGTGGACTTGAAGTCGGAGACATTGTGCTAAACGTTGGCGACGATAGTATCGATGAATTATTAGAAAATAGAAGAAAATATATATCACAGTCTCGAGAAGACACGTCAGCTCATTTCTTTCCTGCATTATTCCGAACTCAACAGAAGAATACTGACGTTACCGTTATCCGACAGGGAAATACGATGAAAATAAGTGCAACAGGCTATCGACAATGGTTTAATTTCTTTGTTGATACGAAATCGCAAGCAATGGAGAATGGAGACATCTACTATATCAATGCCGGTTTGTTGGAAGAAGGAGAGATTGATAAACTCATGAAGGAATGGTGGAATACAAAAGGTTTAATTCTTGATCTTAGAAACTACCCTACTAGCGAACTTTCCTATAAATTAGCTCAATATCTGATCCCTTCCGAAAAAGAGTTTGCCAAATTGTCATATCCTAATCCTGCAATACCAGGTGAATTTTATTATATGCATATTTTCTCAGGGAAGCCTCAAAATATAAATGACGAGGTTTACAAAGGAAAACTCGTGATGTTAATCAATGAACATACGATAAGTAACGGTGAATTTACAACGATGTCGCTGAGAAATACAGAAAATTCAATAGTTCTTGGGAGGCCTACTGCCGGAGCTGACGGTAATAAAGTTATATTTACTCTACCAGGAAATATAAAAACTGCAATAAGTGGAAGAGGAGTATTTTATCCAGATAAAAAACCAACGCAAAGAATAGGAGTGCAGCCTGATATTCGTCTTGATCCAACCATTGAAGGAATGATGGAAGGTAGGGACGAGTATGTTGAGAAGGCCGTAGAAATAATTAAAGCTGATTATTAAACAAAGGCGAGGCAAATGGCTACATGCACGAAAGCCTAAAGGTAATGAATTCATCCACGCAAACAGCGTGTACCGATAGGTACACGCTGTTTAGGCTTAACTCTAGCATCGATTTCAACTGTCCAATTGTTGATTTAAGATATTCAGCAGCTCCGCAGCCTGGAGCAGCAATGCCTCCTTGGCGGCCGGAACGATATAGTCATTCATTTTCGGATCTGCAAGATCTCGGGTGAATTTCTCAAGATGGTGGATGACCTGAGTCGTATGTTTTTTGAGCAATTGATGTTCGGTTTGCTTCAGGCTGTTCTCCAATTGATTCGCGAGCGGCTTAAGAATCTCGCCCGAAGCCAGTCGAAGATTGAATTCCTGTTGAAGTTTCTCTGTCAATTGTTCCGCTGTCGCACGGACTTCAACCACTACCAAGTTGGAGAGTACGGTGATACCGTTCAGAACAACCGTGGCCTGTAGTTCTGCCCTCCCGGCACCTATAGCTTGTATGGTAGCAGAATCGGACACGGTGATGATGCCTTCGTCAGAGCTCTTATAGTTGATCGAAGCTTTGGCCAAGTCTGCGGATTTTCCATTAAACAGGGTTCCGCTCAGCACAAGCTGTGCCTGGTCTCCAACAGTGAGTAACGATTCATCCAAATTCAATGCGACTTCTTTTAAGGCGATTGGGAGCTTCTTGAGATGGGAGCCTTCCGCATAATAAATTCCGCCATCTTCTGCCAAGGTCATGAGGTTGACGCTGTCCGCTATTTTTTGGGAATCCATTGTTTCCGGATTGATCACCGTTAGAGTACGACCGACCGTGGTGTAGAGCAGACCATCGTCGCCAAAACGGAGAAAATAAGGTCTCCATGTACTTCCGGACGGGGTATTCGGATATAACAGCTTGCTCTTTTTGATCACCTGTGATGCTGCGTCCATAGCGAAGACGGAATATACGGTGGTTCCTGAAGCTGTTTTACCCCAAGTCACACCCCATAAAAGCCCGTCTGGCCCTTCCTTCAGGTCACCGATTAGCTGGTGGGATGTCATGCCGGGGATCGCAGGGGAGAACTCCTTAACTTTGCTTTTGGCTTTGGGATCAAAAATAAACATTTTGGCTTCCGAAGCTGCGGGGGTCGAGCCTCCGCCACCATGGATCGTTGTTCCTCCATAGACCAGACCGTCTTTATAGGCAACGGACATCACGCTTTGATTCTCCACAATATCCGGAATGGTGGTCCAAGTATCGGTTGGTTCATCGTACATGGTCAATGCCCCTTTAACGAGACCATAGTCGGCGATCGTTCCGATGAACAGCTGGTCGTCGCCTGAAGCAAAAGCGAACGGCCTGCTCTGACCATCCTCAATATTGAATGCGAGCGAAGGATTGACGTCTTTCTTGTACGGTTGGGATGGATCGTATCTGTAGATGACAGCCCCCCCATAGGTGCCGAAATATACTTTATCGTTTAAAAAGCCGATCCCTTCGATTTGTGGAAAGACACGTTCCTGTAGTTCATACGCATTGGAAACTGGATTAAAGATGGATAAGGCTGTATGGAAGCCGCCCATATACAGTTTCCCTTCCGGCCCCATCTCCATGCTCTGAATATCAATGCCTTCCGCTTCAATTTCAGGCATAATGGTTTCGACAGACCGATCTTCAGGATCAAATAATACGTATTCCAGCTTTTCTGTTACCATGGCCAGCAAGGTTTTGCCGGCTTTATGCCCGGTTTGAGGAGTAACCCAATCATAGGCCCGCACCGTTGAATTTGGCAGAACGACACCCTCTAAAGGGATGATTTCATTGGTTGCCGTATTATAGGTGACTAGTTCACTGTTAACTACATTCCGGAAATACACCAGATCTCTGTCCAGTGGGGAAGGAGGGGAGATCATACTGTCAAAACGGGTTGGAGAAGGCCAAGGGAGAGATTGAAGCACTTCTTCGGTTTCTTCATCCAAAATAAACAGGGTAGTAGCACCGGACCGTACGAACAGCTTTCCATTATACGACCAGATGTCGGCGATCATGTCATTGTCTCCTGAGTTCGGGAGCTTGACTTCAGATTGTTCACCTGTTTGACGATCAATCTTGTATAAATAAGCAGGGTTTCCCACCCCGACATAGATATACTGCTCGGTCACACCGATTCCTCGAGCGTACATGACGTCCTCACGAACGCTTCCGAGATCACGGAATTGATTGGAAGCAATATCATACTCGAAGATTTTGGAGTTTGGGTACGTGGCCCCGTAAATTTTGCCGTCCGAGGTGGCTGCCAAATCCCAGACCAGCTTTTCAGATGGATTGACGCCTACAGACTCCAACGTTTTCGCGGCAGGGGAATAACGATACAGCATGCCGTTCTCCACGCCGGATATGTAGACATTGCCGTCGGAACCGGCTGCTACACCGTATACCGTGTTCACGCCTTGGACCGGAGAGGAATAGATGACTTCGCCGGTTGAGGCATCCAGTGCATAGAAAGTCGAAGGCGTTCCATTCGTTGCAAAGTAAACCTCGCCGTTCGCCATGGCGGCCCCGCTGGTTTTGACCGTTTTCGTCGCGGCTCCCAGGTCAATCGGATCCCCGAAGGCAACGGGGATATCTGCTGCAGTGGATGCGGACACGGTCATATGATCGAAATAGGCGGTACTGTAGCCGGCAGCACCGGAGTACAGCATAATCTTGGCTGTAACGGCACCGGCTGGCGCGACGCTTTCATGCGTAAAGTCCAACCAATCGCTGCTTACGGAGGATAGGGAGGAGCGGCTGTTGCTGATTTCCTTATTATCGGCATTGTAGTAATAAACAATCATCGCCACCGAACCCTGTTCCAGCCAGGTTTTCACGGAGGTGACATAACTGATTCCTTCCGTGACCGGAACGGAAGAACTGATTAATCCCAGTGACTTTGGCCCTCCATCGACCATCTTTAAAGCGTAGTTTCCCTCATAGCTTTTGGAATCT
The DNA here is from genome assembly GCF_000024685.1 of Paenibacillus sp. Y412MC10. Lineage (NCBI taxonomy): Bacteria > Bacillati > Bacillota > Bacilli > Caryophanales > Paenibacillaceae > Paenibacillus > Paenibacillus sp. Y412MC10. The sequence continues at coordinate 3,857,985 of NC_013406.1, read as the reverse complement.
GTGATCGAGATGGAATATTCGTCAGTCAGTGGTGACCAATAATAAGTCCAGCCCGGTATTTCACTACCACTTCCCAAGGTTTCAAAACCCGCGTTGTTAATGACGGGAGAGGAATTGGAGACCATCATGGTGGAGCTCTGGGCAAATCCAGAAGCAAAAGGTACAAGTGAACTTAAAGTTAAGGAATAAGTTAACAGGATGGCCGTTTTTTTAATCCAGGAATTCATGAATTTCCTCCTTTATGCGGTAAATTTCGATAAACTATTTGATTTTGTTGTTTGCGTTCTCCTTTCTAGTTCAATAGTGGTAAAAATGTAAATAGATTATATGAGGGGCCATATATAATGTCAATGTCTTTAAATTCTCTATAAATATGCTGTGCCTATACTCTCCCCAAAGGTCTTGTCTCAGCCTTATAAAGCTACCAGACCTGGATATATGAGGATATTGAACGTAAATGGAATTCCTGCAAGTTTATATGCCGAGTTATCAACTTTTATAGACATCATCGCCCTATAGGCAGAAAAACGGTAAATGTAGTACCTTCATCAGACTGACTCGCAACGCGGATGAACCCGCCGTGGGCTCTTACAAAATGATGGGCGATAGATAACCCGAGCCCCGTACCGCCTGTATGCCTTGAGCGCGCTTCGTCTACGCGGTAAAATCGATCGAATAGGTAGGGCAGCTCTTCCGCCGGTATTCCGATGCCGGTATCGATCACCGAGACACACGCAAAGAACGCATTCCTATCAAAGACCCGGTCTTCGATTTCAACAGTAATCTTCCCTCCACGAGGCGTGTAACGAATCGCATTAGTCAGCAAATTAATGAATACCTGCGTGATCCGTCTCGCATCGGCCATAACGGTAACCGGACTCGAAATCGTATAAAGACAAACGTCTAAACCGTTTTCTTCTGCTTCGTATTTCACGTCGTCCACAACTCGTTCTAGGTGCATCGTCAGATCGAGCGGTTTGCGTTCGAGCGACAACCGGCCCGATTCGGCCAGCGACAATATATGAAGATCGTTCACAAGCTGACTGAGCCGGATTACCTCATCGTGAAGCCGAAGCAGCATTTCCGGGGGGACATGATGACCGGCCTGCTGATAATTCTCCAGTTTAAGCTGCATCACGGAGAGCGGCGTGCGAAGCTCGTGAGCAATGTCGGCCACCAGTCGCCTGCGGGTCTCTTCGGCTTCACGCAGACGGAACGTCATATCGTTGAACGTTTGGGCAACTTTCCCATACTCATCTTTCGTGTCTACAGGTACTTTGACATTCAGGTCACCCTGCGCCACGCGCTCTATGGCGGCTATAAGTTTTTTGAGCGGGAGGGTAAGCACCCCCGACATCCAATAACTGAAGAACAACCCGATCGCAACAAAAAAGAACAAGCGCACGCCGTGCGTGACATTAAGCAGTTCGTTCAGCTGCATATTGTCAAGGATATAAGATTTAAAAATTTCGATTTGCTCTTCGGGCGATGCGCTCAAATAGTTGGCATCGATTTGTTCCCTTTGAAATTGATCGATCAAGCCGCTTGTGTAAACCTGCGTTGTCAGGGAGAACGTGATGCTTACAATGAAAACGATCAGTCCCATACAGGCAAACATTTTCATGCGGACCGTCATCTTCATGTACGTTCACCGAACCGGTAACCGAAACCATATACCGTTTGAATATATCGAGGATTGGCAGGATCGTCTCCCAGTTTGCGGCGAAGATTCCGGATATGGGAATCCATCGTTCTTTCGTATCCCATGTACTCATCCTCCAAAGCAGCCTTTAACAATTGCAAACGGCTAAAGACAATGCCGGGACGACCCGCGAGTGTGAACAGAATTTTGAATTCGGTAGGTGTCAATTGGAGTTCCTGACCGTCTTTGAATACCTGACATTTGGCCTCGGAAATGATCAGGTTGTCTCTTTCCAAGAATATCGACTTGTCTTCGGGTCCGCGTAAACGGCGAAGCAAAGCTCTGATGCGCGATGCGAGCTCGCGCAAGCTGAACGGCTTCGTCAAATAATCATCCGCGCCAATTTCCAGACCGACGATTTTATCTGATTCGTCCGATCGGGCCGTGACCATAATAATGCCGCAATGCGAGGTTTGTCTTATCTCGCGGCATACGTCGATTCCGCTTTTTTCCGGGAGCATCCAATCAAGCACGACGAGATCAGGCCGCTCAGACCGGGCGATCATGAGCGCTTCCTTGCCGGTACAGGCTGTCAATACCTTGAACCCTTCACGTTGCAAATAGGTCTGCATCTCCTCCAGCATTCCCGGTTCATCCTCCACAATCAACAATTTCGGTTCCATTCCCATCACATCCTTCCCTTAGTTTGATTCCATAGCGAGTACACGCCGCTTACCGAAAATTATAACGTGATTAGGTAGGTTCTTAAAGAAATCCACACAAAGAGCGGAAGATCTGCATAAGTTCTCGACATTTGTTTTGTAAACTGGCTGTGAAAGGAGAGAGATAGCCGCGAAGAACAACAAGGACAATTAATATGGGAATCGGATTCTGAGAAACGTAATTTTTGAAAACGGAAGGATGAACTGCGGATTGTATACGATATCGATTGAGAAAGCGCTGTTTGAACTCGGCATTAAGGGGGGGATTATCCGGCAATTCCGTAACAATTGAGTAGAACGGAAGTACGACAGTGCTTGATCAGATCTAAATAAACAAAAACGTTTGAATTAGCTGAGTTCAGCACAGTCATTGCATACGGACGAGTGTACTGATCGTTGGAACGTCTAGGCCAGAAATGAGAATCTAGGAGGAGAACCCTGCTTAAAGCGGGCCTACGTACCCGCAATGATATTGTCGCCAGGTTTTGGTGGTAAACAGATCTTACTAGTTGATCTAGCAGGAACTCCTATCAAACTCATGAAGTCTCCTTGCAAATGATGAAGAAACAACCGAGAGGGGTAATTAACAAATGAAATTGAAGCTAGTTACATTCGTAATGCTTTGTGCATTTCTACTTGCTCCAACTATTGCCTCTGCTGAAGTGACCAACGGTAATGTCGGATACGGATTAACCCCCGGGCGACTCTGGGCCACGATGGACGCGGTGGTGGGCCTGATCAGCGCGGTCATCGGTGGGCTGTCTCTGGCCCGCTCCGTACGTCGTACCGGAAATGGTGGGCGAAACGGGTCGATCGTGGCCATGGTATTAGGGCTGATCGTCTTAGTCTACGCTATAGTGCATTTGACCATATTCACTGGTGATTTCGGTACCGGCGCCGGGAGAGCTGGGGCGATCATTGCTATTGTAATGGGGCTGATCGGTGTGATCCTCGCTGGGCTAACTCTGGTCCTCTCCCGCCGCGCCGGCTGACCCGACAATGATGCTTCCTATTCCAATACTTAAAGGTGATTTAAGCCAATGGGCGGATCTACGCGATGGATGAAGCACTACCGCGTTTCAGCGAATAATGGCGGGCGAGCAGTTTGGCAATATTGTTAGTTATACAGATAAACTTCGTAAATGAAAAAAACGGGCTGAATATACAGGATTCAGCCCGTTTTCTGTTCCATTTATATCAAAGTATGAGATCAGTTTATTTATCGGTTAAGCTCCTTCAACCATATCCCTTTTGCGATATCCGACAAAGCCCAAAACCATAAAGGCAATACTGATTGCTGAGATAGCAATAAAGGTGGCAGCATCAAACGGATCAACCGGCATCCTCGGAATCCAGCTTTGAACGGCTGTTTTCGAGAACCATTCCGGCAACTCCAAAATGCCGCCAAAGTAGTTTAATGCAAAAGAATAGCCAAGATACGCATAAACGGCTTTACCCAGTCTTGGCGCCCAGCCTAAAGCCAAAGCGGCAAGTCCCGTAAAGAACAACATGGAAGGCAGAAAGTTATAACCAGCGGCGATAAAATCCCACATTTTCATGGACGAGCGGTCACCCATGGTCGAAATCGCCGTCCCGCCAAGACCGCTTGAAGCGAGCAACATGCCCACGATTCCAGCAACGATGGCCAACATGACACTCGTCCAATAGAGCTGGGCTCGCGTCACTTTGGTCGCATAAAGCTGACTTAAATGCAGCCGCGTTTCTTCCGAGAACAGTTTGTTTACGATTGCAATCGGCAAGATGGAAACCATTCCGGTCATGACCATCATAATGGTTCCGGTAAAGGCTTCTTCGATGGAAACGCCGGATATCGTAAACATTTGACTCAGAATTTCATTGCTTTCTAGGAACGTCTGCATATCTCCATAAATCGAACCATAGGCTGCTCCCATGATGACGAAAGCAATCAACCAGCTGATCATTACGCCTTTGTTCAACTTGGTAAACAGGCCGGGTACGGACAGCAATGATTTTTTTGCCGATTCACGTCCTTCTCGTTCGGACAAATAACCGGCCCCCATGTCTCGACCGCCTTCAAGGGCAATAGCGATGATCGCGACAATGACGCTGAAGACTATCGCCACAATCAGGGGGACCCAATGGTTTCCCGTAAATGGATAGGTTAGATACGTCCAACCCATCGGATTGATCATGGAGAGATCAGGATTCGACACATCCGTTCTGGCGCGAAAAATATAAAGCAAGCCTACTATTCCGAGCGATGAACCGGTTGCTCCGGATGAGGTCGGCATAATTTGCGCCATAACTAAGGCAATCACGGCTCCCAGAATCCCGGCCATCCCGATGGATGCGCCAAACAAAAGGGCTCCTTCGGCCGAAATCGTATCTGCGCCATAGCTAGTCATCATTCCGCCAATCACGAGCGCTAATACAATATTGATCATAACGACTTCGGCAATCACCGCAAGCGAATTGGCTTGACGACCTACTTGAAAGGAGCGTACGAGTTCAGTAAGCCCAAGATCTTCTTCTTTGCGAGTATGGCTTACCACATGCAATGCAGCGATAATCATCGCAAACAAACCGCAGAATAACAGCATTTCGTGCGCATACATCGCGCCTAAAGTATAATCCGCTGCGGTCTCAATCGGTGTCGGACCCACCATGGAAATCATGGCAGGATTTTGCAGAGTTTCATACATTCCTTGCAATCCTTGCCCCTTGCCGATTTCTTCAAATGCCGGAACAAATCCGGCTGAAAACAAGCCTAAACCTATAACCCAGATGATGACTTTTTTCCAATCACGTTTCAGATATTGGACGAACAGTACACGCGAACGCGCAAATTTTTCTTGCATCCTAGTCTCCTCCGTTTCCGCTCTTAGACTTCATAATGACGCATGAATAAGTCTTCCAGCGTAGGCGGCACGGATTCAAATTTCTTGACGCCCAATTTTACCGCTTCGGTCAAAATATCATTGATACATTCGTTATCCGCCGAGAATGTCGCTTGATTGCCGGATTGCTTGAAATCATGGACACCGTTAACGGCTGCCATCTTAGCCACATCGCCTTGCGTTACCATAGTTACTGTCGAACGGGTTAAGTGGCGCAGCTCATCCAATGTTCCGGTTTCAACTACTTTGCCTTGGCGAATAATAACTACTTTATCGGCCAGTCGTTCCACTTCGCTCAAAATATGAGAGGACAGCAAGATGGCTTTTCCCGCGAGCTTGATTTTCTCGACCTCGTCCTGGAAGACGGATTCCATCAGCGGATCAAGGCCGGAGGTCGGTTCGTCGAAAATATACAAATCGGAATCAACAGATAAAGCCGCGATCAAGCCGACTTTTTGCCGATTTCCTTTGGAATAGCCTTTGGCTTTCTTCTTAGGGTCCAATTCAAACCGTTTAATTAAATAGTCGCGTTTCGTTTTGTCTCCGCCGCCATGCAATTTCATAAACAAATCAATGATTTCGCCGCCTGTTAAGCTGCCCCAAAGCGCCACGTCCCCGGGAACATAAGAAATTCGTTTATGAATCTCAAGACTGTCCTTCCATACATCCTTGCCAAAGATCTTCGCATCCCCGACATCCCGCTGGATGATCCCGAGCAGCGTACGAATCGTTGTGGATTTCCCAGCACCGTTCGGTCCGATAAATCCGACAACTTCCCCGGCATTTACCGTAAATGACACGTCATGCAATGCTTTGAATTTCCCGAAGCTTTTTTGCAAGCCTTGCACTTTTACAATGTTTGTCATAGCACTAAAACTCCTTCTTAACCAGTTTTAGTAACGTGCTTTCCAGTCTAAAGCAAAGCTTCATCTTGATAAATAATGAACTAATTATTTAGAAATAGTTCATATATTCGCTGAATATGCTTTGTTTTAAACCAAAGTTCATTTACAACTTCAGTTATACACCCGTTTATTGGCATAGTCAATGCAAAAAAACTAAAGTTTAAAACTCTTATGAGTTTGATAATTCATAATTTCGCTATATAATAAATAGGAAGGAAAATTACGAACTAAAACCTCCGCAATAATTTATTTTAGTCATAATCGTTAGAAAGCAGGAATAAGAAATGAATGGTTTTGAAAAGAGGACACAAGCGAAGAAAAATCAAGTCTTGGAGGCAACTTTTAACTTGTTGAATACCGAAGCCGGCATCGAAAATGTAACAGTGGATGAGATAGCTAGACATGCCAATGTCGGTAAAACGACGATATTTAAATATTTTGGGAGCAAGGAAAACCTGATCCACGAGGTGTTTAAATATTTTTTAACTCAAATGGGGGAAAATGCCCGAAAAATCATGGCCGAAAATAAACCCTTCGAAGAAACGATCATTGCCATGAGTCAGATCAAAATTCATTTTCTGGAGAAGATCAACAAGCAGTTTTATTTCGATTTAATGGATTATTTTACAAAGAAGGACGATAACGGATTATCACTGATGATGCAGGAGTACGTCAACGAAAGCTACAGTCTTATGTTGGATTTATTTCATCGTGGGCGCAAAGAAGGCAAGGTTGATCTGAAATATTCGGATGAATTTCTTCTGATATATTTCCAGGCCCTGGTTGAAGGGATATCCAGCCCGCATATCTACCAAAGGATACTCCCTTATACCGCCCAGTGGACGGAATTGCTGGTAAAAGGGATTGCGCCAAGCAAATAAAGGTAGAAGAATGAGAGAGTAAGGGCAGGATCGTTTGAGATCATTAACGGTGGACCGTACCATCGATCGTGGTAGAGCAAAGAATCGACCTGCAGGTCGATTCTCTGCTGCTATATTCACTACTGAAACATTGAATCCAGCTTCGGCAGATGCTGGTTTAAAAACGACCGATCACAATAAATACAGTTAACACAAAGAAGACAACGTTTACGCCTATTTCTCGATGCTCCTTGCGTGCAACATGGTATAGGGCGCCAAGAAGAACGATTGTGGCAAGACCTGCAGCGGCAATAGGCGTCAATTTGGGCACGATATACATCGCTAGTGGCAGAATGAGTCCGAAAGCTCCTACCAATTCTGCTACCCCAATAAAGACGACGAACGCTTTGGGAACGTCTTTCACCCATCCCCAAGACGCGTTGGCTTTTTCAAACTGAAACGCCTTCAACCATCCTGAGTAGACAAACCCCAGCGCAGCAAGCCCTTGAATGATCCATAATGCGATATTCATGAATGGTGCTAACCTCCTTATTACTTATTTGCGTTCTCTGAGGTTATAATAGTCTAGTAATTGGGTTCAATGAAGTAGGCACTTTATCTAAACATAGTGAATAAAAAGTTACCTAAGGTACAGGGAAGCGGGGAGTTCAATGAAAGAGTATTGCAAATTTGAATCAGCGCTTGATATTTTGGTGGGGAAATGGAAGCCCGTCATTTTACTTCAACTGATTTCCAACGGCACCATGAGATTCAGCGAGCTTCAAAAATCGATACCGGGTATAAACAAAAAAATGCTTACCCAACAGTTAAGAGAGCTTGAGTATAACGATATTGTACATCGAGAGGTTTATAACCAGGTCCCTCCAAAAGTAGAGTATTCAATTTCCGAGTATGGCAAAGGTTTAAGCACGGTGCTAAAGGCATTGAACAATTGGGGAGCGGCTCATATGGAGCATATGAATACGCTCTATGGAGTAGATCGTTTTAGGTTTGAAACCGGGTCAACCGATTATAAATGATGCGATGCAAGTCTTCTTATAATATTCCTATTTCCCGCTCCACCGGAAAAACCGTGTAGCAAGCACAACAGATACTATAGCAATGCCAATCAAAACAGCAGCTTCAAAGCCATACTCCGTTATTGGCGCTTCTGTCCACGTCCCTCGCAGCAACTGAATGACGTAATAGAGCGGGAGTATTTTCGCTGCATATTGAAGAACCGTCGGCATCATTTCCAGCGGGAATGTCGCTCCTGAGAGGAACAGCATCAGGTTTAGAAATAATGAACTGATTGCGGAAGCAGCCTGAGTGTTTTTTGCTAATGAGGTCAGGAATAAAGCAAACGGGAAAAAGGCGAGGATGCTAATTAGCAATGAAAGCAGGGTGCTTCCGATGTAGGCCGGCAGGGTTAAATCGTAGAGCAGCATGCCAAAGACCATCAGAAGCATGGCGGATATTGCAAAGATGACGGTTCCTTGAAAGGTATGGGCGGTGAGGATTTTCCATGGCTGGAGCGGTGTTGATTGATATCTTCGCAATACGCCCGTCTCCCGGTAATTGGTTAAAACAGTTCCCAGAGTAAAAAAGGAAGTGGTTACGATATTGACGCCAATCCACGAAGGAACAAAATATTCAGCAAAAGCCTTTTGACTCATGTTATCTCCAACAAACATGGATCCAAACAGCCCAATCATCACAATTGGAAAGAGAAACGTCCAAAACACGCTTAAACGGTCTCTAAAGAACATTTTCGTTTCTAAACTGGCGAGTTTTACGATTGCGTTCATCCGATCTTCTCCTTTTCTAGGTACTGGATAAATAAATCATCGAGAGAGCCTTTTTCAAACCTGAAGCTGGACAATCGGATGCCTTTTTCCTGACAGTAACTGAAAATGTGATAAGCCGTTGTCTGTTGGTCATCACAAAACACTTTGAATTCGTCTTGATTCTTTTCAACGCGCTCCACGCCGGGAAGCGAGCTTAGATATTCGGGGGCGAGTCCTTCACTGATAAAGGTAAGACAATTAGCAGCACCTTCGTTTAATAATTCACGAGGGGAGTTTAAAGCTTTTAATTGACCGCTGTAAATCATCGCCACCCTGTCGCACAGCTGCTCAGCTTCTTCCATATAATGCGTGGTCACCACAATCGTACTTCCACGATCCCGTAACAGCCGGATCAAAGACCACATTTCCCGCCTTGCTGAGGGATCAAGACCCATGCTCGGCTCATCAAGAAATAAGATTTCAGGCTCATGCAGAGTGGCTAAAGCAAGGGTTACCCGCTGCTTCCATCCGCCGGATAAGTCATCAAATTTTACGTTCAGCTTTTCGTTTAAGCCAAGCAATTCTATGAAATGATCTTTTTTCGTGGCGTTATCATAAAATGAAGAAAAGAGATCCAGCGCTTCTTTTACTTTCATTTTCTTCTGGATCGAAGTGGCTTGAAACTGGACACCAATTCTCTTGTTTAACTCCCGAAGCTGCTTATTGGGAACGAGTCCAAGGACTTCAACCGCTCCCTCGCTTGGATCAGAGATTCCTTCCAGGATTTCGAGGGTGGTTGTTTTCCCTGCGCCGTTCGGCCCGATAATTCCGAAGATTTCACCTTTGTAAACATCAAAGGAAAGATTCTTTACTGCCTTGGTCCCGCCAAAATTTTTCGATAGATTGTGAACTGTAATGACACTCTCCATGCGTATTCTCCTTTTATTCAATGTCTTCTAAGATCGTTATTCAGCTTTTTCGATTCATTTTTAAAATAAAGATAAAATCCAATCCATCCGATGGCGTAACCGATAATAGAGATTCCCAGGAATATCAAAAAGTTCTTCACATTAATGTGAAGCCAGCCGATCCATTGGCCTAATAAAAAGTAGACGATGGTGACTGTTAGAAAGTGCAGGGCTGTTTGTATGGGCAGGCGAAGTGAGCGGATTTTGAAATAGAGTGGTGTGACATTAAACAGCCAGCCGCAGAATATATAGCCAAATGCATTTTTAATAAAATGCATTCCGTCTATTGTCGATTGTCCGCCAAAATAAATAAGCGCACTTGTAGTCATTACAGCAATAAAGGCCCCGAAGAATATCCCGATCATGCTTCTGAAAAGAAATGCATTCATTTCGTTTCCCTCCTGTTCATCTTTAAAATTTCTTTAATTCGGCCAATGTAATGACGCGAAACATATTCTTTTTCACCTGATTTAAAGTGAACACAGAGGGTCCCGTTAAATGATGGTTCGAAATGGCTCATTGCATGCAGGTTTGCAATGACGGATTTTGAGATCCTGATAAACCGGTGGGAGGGAAGGGAGTTTTCGAGCTCATATAATTTTTCTTTTACTTTAAAGATTCCTTCTGAGGTGGCGGCTGTGACCACATCGCCTTCTGTACGAAAGTAGTGTACTTCCTCGTGCTTAATTAAGTGCTGATTCTCTCCATCTTTTCCGACGATCAAATCCGTGTCATTCTTATTGAGGTACTCGAGGATCTCCTGGATGGCTGGGGTCAATTCTTTGCAGTGAATCGTCACCGTGGTTTCTTCGTTGCGCGGGTCGATGTCGAGTGAAATTTTCATGTATAGACGGCTCCTCCATTCCATACGCTTTATAGGTTTAGTATAGATGGCGCTTTTTCGATTGTCATTAAAACAAAGGCGACACGCAGGACGCGGGTAGTAAGATGCATGTATCGGCGTCCGACCTGCAGCAAAGCAGATATTATCCTACACGAAAATGGCTTATGCCTTCAAAAATGAATAATCGAAATGAGCTCATCGGGCGTACAGAACACTTGCCAAGAGGAATTTGATAAAAAAGAGAAGGCAGCTGGTCAGAGCGATCAGCTGCCTTCTTAAGTGAACGGACATATTAGTTTAATATGATACCGCATTATACTCGATTCATCCTAAATCATGTTAATGCTGCAATTTTCGGAAGACACGATAGCTTCTTTGCGCGCATTCGGAGATGGCAATGGGGTGGAAGCCACTGACATCGGCATATAACGTATCGTTCAGCGGCGAGATCCACTTCTCAGGAAGCGCCGCCGCTCCAAGCGATGCGCCAAGAATGGAACCGACGGTGGCGCCATTGCAATCGGTGTCCCAGCCACCAAGTACGGCTGTCGTAATGCCTTTCTCGAAATCGCCTCCGGAATGAATGAGCGCAGCCGCGCATAATGCAGCATTATTATTGGTATGAACAGGGTGATAGTGCTTAAATGCTTCCCATATTTTACTCACCAATTCCAATGAGTCTTCCGTTTCCTCAGCAATGTTGACCGCTAATACGATATCTTCTGCAAGGCGGCTGTGTTTCGGAATTTCACTCAATCCGATCTCAACAATTCGCTTCATATCACGTTCAACGAATGCGGCGGCAATCATAGCCGAGCAAAACATAGCGCCGTAAATACCATTCTTAACATGGGAGAAGGAAGCGTCCCGCCAAGCAAGCTCAGCAGCAAGCTGGGGCTGGCCGGCAGCACCATATGCATAGCCGTCTACACGGATTTGGGCGCCGATCCATTCGCGGTAGGGATTCAAATAAGAACGCCCCCAGTGGATATGTTTCTCCCAGTCGTCTGGCTGATCGCCGCTAATATGTGAAGTGACGCGAGCGAAATTAAGATAGGACTGCGCTTCTGCCGTAAATACCTGCCCGAATGACAAATGACGATGCCACAGCTTGCCCACGTCCCAAGAGTTGAAATCGAGCCCGCGTTCCTCAAGCATGAGCAGACCGAGAACGGTATATCGAACATCATCGTCCGTTTCCATAAAACGAATGTTATCCCGGCAGCTGGCCAAGCTGCTCCACCTTGCTATCTCGATACCGTACTCGGCTTCTGCAGTTGAATCGCCCGGTGTATAGTGGCGAATCGGCCATTGCCCTGCGCCTTCGAACCACAACTTAATATTGTGCCAGCCGGGTCTTCCGCCCGAGCCTTGCATGAAGGAAGGAGCTTCGAGAGGTTTTCCGAGCGCGCAACCAGCCGAACGGCCGAGCCACGCACCATGAAATTTATCCTGCCATTTAAGCTCATCCCAGTTTCCGGACAGGAATCTCGGTCCATCCGGACGTTCGGCGCGAATGGCCTCCAATTCCGACGGCTCGAAATACTTGAAATCCGCATGCGGTTCAAGAGCCATTAAAGCCTGGTATACTTCCATTAACTTTGCTTCGTCTGTGCCGGCTGCTTCCTGACGCTCGGCCATCCCCTCAACATGACAGCCTTCTTCTCCGCGCTGTTTTATTTCATCCCGAACTAATTCCCTCAGTCCAATCCATTTCGTCATTAAGGTTGCCCTCCTGAAATCCATGTAATCAAAATATGCCTTGATTATAACCAGTCATGACGACAATGGCTTCTCAAATCATGAAAGCATAAATCTCATTATTTGCTCATTCCGTCATCCCTCTAGATTGCCGATAACGGATCGGAGACAGGCCGACAATCTCTTTAAAAACACGGTAAAAGGTCGGCAAGCTTTGAAAGCCGCATTCGAATGCAATATCGGCAACAGCTCTGTCGGTTCCTGCCAATTCCCGCTTGGCAGCCTGAACACGCAGCAAGGAAACATATTCCGAGAAGCGATAACCGGTCGTTTCCAGAAACGCCCGACTCACGCGCGAGATGCTTAAACCAAGTTCATCAGCCAATTCCCCTAAGCTAACCGGCTCATGGTAACGATGCTCGACCAAAGCGGCCAGCGATTGCGCCTGGCGAACGGAATGTACCATATGATGACGCTCATCATCGGTCAGCAAACCGTCGTAATGTCGAAGAAGACGGCAGCACAGCTGAATGAGCGCGCTTTTGGCCATTGCCAAATAACCCGGGGACTTTTCCCGCAGTTCTTCCGCTATAGCCAGCACCCAAGGCGTAAGCTGTTTGGCGAGCGGCGAGCCGCCCATAATATGATTGCAAAAATGAGTGGAGCGATAGGAGAATGGCAGCAGAAGACCGGGCTCTTCCGCTAGCAGCAGCGCGGGATCAAAATTAATAAAAAGATAGCGGCTCGGGTCATCGGGGGCAGATTGGGCAATATGCCGTTCATCATTGTTGACCAGAAATAAGTCGCCAGGTTTTGCTGCATATTGTTTGTTGCCAAAGAAAAAATAGCCTTTGCCTGTTAAACAGAGACCGATCTCCAGACTTGCGTGCACATGAGGCGGCTGCCGATAAGTGGCAGGGGTCCATTCGAAAGCATTGATAGCAATGGGATGGTCATAGGCAATATGAAGTCTCATTATGTCCAACGCCTCCAGACAAACATGAATTTATATGCTAAGTATATAGACAAGGGATGCCTTTAACCAGATACTGTTATTTACTTTCATACATACATTATGAGGTGTTTCTAAATGAAAAGTAAACGCTGCCGTTGTATAGGTGAATCACGGTAATTATTTGCTTTTTGCCTGGTGTCAAGAGGTGTATACGAAAGTAAAGACTAGTATATAGAACAGCGGGGGGCTTCTTTCTATACTGGAATTATGAAAGACTGCAATACAATTTGCAGAAAACTAAACGAAATGTACCGGAGGGGTAAAATTTGAAGAGCAAAAAGGCACTTGCAATGATCTCCTTGACGCTTGCATTGGCGATTACAGGCTGCGGCTTCAAAACGTCGTCTGAGCCAAACCAACCATCTGGAAATTCCAAGGAACCGATCCAAACAACAGGCACAGGAAACAGCAATGATATCATTGAGGTTTCAACGGTTTCGCCAAGCGATCCTTACTTGAAATTTGACGAAGGTGAAGACTTCGACAAAAACTCAGTTTATGACGCTTATGAACAAGATATCGGTGTCAAAATTACAAACAAATGGATTGCCGATGTAAGTCAATTTAAGGAAAAAGTGAAAATCGCGATTGCATCGAATGATATTCCGGATTTCATGCTTGTCAACGCAGCACAGCTTAAAGAGCTTACTGAAGCGGATATGATTATGGATCTGACAGAGATATATGATCAGCATGCTACGGAAGAGACAAAAAAGTTTCTGACCGTGGACGGCGGCATGCAAATGAAAACAGCGATGATCGACGGAAAAATGATGGGTATTCCAAGCTCATACAATCCATTCAACTATCAGTACTTGTTCGTTCGTACGGACTGGCTGAAAGAACTGAACCTGCCTGAGCCTAAAACGATGGATGATTTCATTAAAATTGCCGAAGCGTTCAAAGAGAAGAATCCTGGCGGTACAAAACAGACTTACGGTATTGCGGTCAGCAAGAATCCATTTAGCACAGAGACAGGCGTTACCGGTCTGAGAGCGTTCTTGAACGGCTATCACGCTTATGAAAACATTTGGATGGAAGACGGGAACGGCGGTTTGATGAACAGTGATATTCAGCCTGAGATGAAGCAGGCTCTTGGAGCGCTACAAGACATGTTCAAGAAAGGGTTGATCGATCCTGAGTTTGCCGTTAAAGATACGGAAAAAGCCGCTGAGCTCATCTACGACGGCAGCATCGGCATGGTATTCGGCGCTTCCTGGACACCGGCCCAGCTTGTGCAGGGCGCTGTGAAAGACGGCAAGGTTGTTCAAGAATGGGGAGCGTTCCCGATCCCTTCAATCGATAACAAGCCTACGTTGAATCAAATCGGCCTTGGCGTTGACGAGTACTATGTAATCTCCAAACAAGCCAAGCATCCGGAAGGCGTTATCAAATTGCTGAACCAATACATCGTAACGCAGTCTCATCCAACAGAAGAACAAAAGGTTTACGAATACGGTAAAGATCGGGTAGAAAAAGGAGCTAACTACTGGTTGCTTAACCCGCTTCGTGTAGGTAGACAAATCGATAATAATGGGGAGATCTTGCCGAAAGCGATCGAAACAAAAGATGCTAGCATTTTGGAAACAAAAGACCAAAAAACGCGTTATGAGCGTGCAATGAAATATGTTGACGGCAGCGATATCAACATGTGGTGGGAGTACCTGATTTCGGGTCCGAACGGTGCGGTATCGCATAACCCTAAAATCCATCAAAACAAAGAATACCTGCAAAACAAGTTCTACGGCGCGCCTACTCCGACGATGGCAGATCGTCAAGAAATCTTGACGAAGAAACGTGATGAGATATTCATCAAAATCATGATGAACCAAGTATCCGTAGACGAATTCGATAAATTCGTTGAAGAGTGGAAGAAGCTTGGCGGCGATGAAATCACGAAAGAAGTGAACGAGTGGTATAAATCGCTTCAATAGAATCTGTGGCGGAGGGAGGGATTGATTTTATGCAATCCCTCCTTTTTTCAAGAACAATCAGGTCCTTGAGTAAGAAATGCACAGCATGAAAAGTGAATCAGCGAGGTGAAGATATGAAACTGATGCGCATATGGAAGAAGGAATGGCCGCTTCATTTGATGCTGCTGCCAGGTTTGGCTTTTATTGTTATTTTTAGTTACATTCCGATGTCAGGAATCATGATGGCTTTTCAAAAATATGTGCCGAATAAAGGGTTGTTCGGCTCCCCATTTATCGGATGGAGGAACTTCCAGCTGTTAATGGATTATCCGGATATCGGCCGTATCTTTTTTAACACGGTCTATATTGCCGTAATGAAAATCGTTGCCGGTTTGTTCGTGCCGATCACCATTGCTATTTTGCTTAATGAATTGCGTAGAGAATGGATGAAAAGAACGTTCCAAACCCTGGTATATCTGCCCCATTTCTTATCCTGGGTGCTGCTGAGCGGTATTTTGGTCGACATTTTATCTCCTTCCTCCGGCATATTAAACCAACTGCTTGGATGGTTCGGCATGAAGCCGATTTTCTTTCTTGGCGACAATAACTGGTTTCCTTATGTCATGGTTATCTCCGATGTATGGAAAGAATTTGGATTTGGCACCATAGTTTATTTGGCGGCGCTAACAGGAATCAATCCTACGCTTTATGAAGCCGCTCAAATCGATGGCGCAGGCCGATGGAAACAAACGCTTCACGTGACGCTGCCGGGCATGATGCCGATCATTATCCTCATGCTTACGCTTAATATCGGCAATGTGCTGAATGCCGGATTTGATCAAATATTTAACCTGTACAGTGCACCGGTTTATGAAAGTGCTGATATCATTGATACTTTTGTCTACCGCATGGGGATCCAGCAAGCTCAGTTCGGATTTGCCACAGCTGTCGGTTTATTGAAATCCGTTGTATCCTTTATTTTCATTTCCGTATCCTACGTACTCGCATACCGACTAGCGAATTACCGCATTTTCTAATAGCGAAAAAGTCGGTGATTCAGAAAGGAGACAGATCGTGGTCATTAAACCGTCATTCGGAAGAAGAGCTTTTCTCGTATGCAATCTAATTTTTCTAGCCTTTATATCGTTTTTATGCTTAATGCCTATTATTCATATTTTGGCAATTTCCTTTAGCTCGGGTTCAGCTGCGGCAGCCGGCAAGGTGGGGCTGTGGCCTGTAGAATTTACAACGGCAGCTTATGATAACGTGTTCGGCAAGCCTGAATATTTAAGAGCTTTTGGCATTTCTTTTCAACGGGTTGTTGTCGGGACGGCATTAAGCATGCTGTTAACGATTATTACGGCGTATCCTTTATCCAAAGACAGCAATACGTTTCGTTTAAGAACCGTTTATGCCTGGATCTTCGTGTTTACGATTTTGTTCAGTGGCGGATTAATCCCTACCTATTTAACAATTAAAAGCTTGGGACTTATTGATTCTCTCGGAGCGCTAGTGTTTCCGATGGCGATTAACGTGTTCAACGTCATTCTGCTATTGAACTTTTACCGCAATTTGCCCAAGGAGCTTGAGGAAGCTTCACGGATAGACGGAGCCGGACATTTTTTAACACTTTGGAAAATATATGTTCCGCTATCGTTGCCCGCACTGGCAACAACGGGGCTGTTTACGATGGTCGGGCATTGGAATAGCTGGTTCGATGGCATGCTTTATATGAATCATCCAGAAAATTATCCACTGCAAACCTTCTTGCAAACCGTTATTATTAAGATGGACTTCCGATTTCTAAAATCAGAAAATGTGGAACTCATGCTCCAGCTGTCTGACCGTACAAGCAGGGCAGCACAAATCTTCGTTGCGGCTTTCCCTATTCTTATAGTCTATCCTTTCTTGCAGCGGTTTTTCATCAAAGGCATTGTGATGGGAAGTGTAAAAGAATAGACAGGAAGGTCGTAGATCTCAGGCACAGGAGAACAAACGATGAAAAGTATATTCTTGTTACAGGATTCTTCTATATTCAAAAAGATCATGGCTGCCTTTTTGGCGGCCTTACTGCCGCTTATGGCGATTACCTGGATGATCAATGAGCAAGGAGCCAATCATATCCGGAGTGAAATATCCGATTCGATCTTGAATACAACGCGGTTTTATATAGACTCCCTGGATAAGGAAGCAGATCGAATCAGCCGATATTTGCCTAACTACGTCATGGATAAGGATTTAATGGAGGTGGCGGCGACAGGCGAGCAGATGAACTCCTATGAGCGGTCGTATAAAATATTGGATATTCAGCATCGATTGGATTTAATGAAAAATTCCAGTCCGTTTATTCGTGAGGCGAAGGCGTACATTCCGCAAATCGAGCGCACGGTGCTGAGCAACAGCTTTGAAACCAGTCTGAATGCGGAAGAATACGAAGCGATGCAGCCAGACAAGAAGCTCTATACGGAGCCCTTTATTTATTGGCAGGATCGGCTGTTTATTACAATGCAGTACCCTGCAGGGAAGAAGGACCCGCTCTATGTGGTAGGCGTTGAGCTCTCAACCGGCAAAATGAAAGAAACTTTAGGGCAAATTGGCAACAGCAGGGAAGGCCAGACCGTATTGTTTAATCTGGAGCGTGGCTTTGAAATCAATAGCGGCTCCGACCTTGAATTGCATGATCTGATGAAGCAGCTGGCTTTTGAAAAGCAGGCAGCGAACATGGATGAAGGCTATGATACGATTCATTATAAAAATAAGCGATTTCTAACCGTATTTAAGTATTCAAGCCTTTGGAATTCATACATGGTAACGAGCATACCGGAAGAGACGATTCTTGGTTCGCTCGAGGTATATAAAACTTTGTTTTGGTGGGCTTGCGCGCTTGCTGTTTTTATATTTTTATTCTTCACCTATTTTTTAATCCGGCTGATATACCGTCCGTTAATCAAGCTGGTGCGTTCTTTCCGCCGCATGCAGCAAAACGAGCTGGAGCCGATCTTGATCGACCGCAGGAAGGATGAGTTCGGCTATTTATACCAGGCTTTTAACGATACGGTGAAATCTTTGAAGACACTGATTGAGGAAAATTATGAGCAGCAAATTCGCAATCAGCGTTCGGAGCTGAAACGATTGCAATCGCAAATTAATCCTCATTTTTTATATAATTGCTTCTTCGTCCTTTGCCGTTTGATTAAATCCGATAGCCAGAAGGAAAAAGCCTATCAGTTCTGCTTATACATCGGGCAATATTTTCAGTTCATTACCCGTCAGCATGATGACGACATTCCGCTGGAGATGGAGCTTGAGCATTCCCGCACGTATGTGGAGATGCAGTCGATCTGTTACGGGGATCGAATCGAAGTGCTGTTTGAAGTTGAAGCCAAGTCGATAGAAGTTCCCCGATTAATTTTGCAGCCTATTATTGAAAATGCTTACAAGTACGCCCTGGGCAATATGCGCGGCACAGGCGAGCTATGGGTGCACAGTAAGCTGCGCAATGATGCTTATTACATTTATATAGAAGATAATGGCGAGTTCATTACGGACGAGGAGATTGAAGCGCTTGACAAGAGGCTTCGTTATTCAACCAACCTGATGGAGGAGACAACCGGCCTGCTTAATGTTCATCGCAGAATTCGGCTTCGTTATGGAGAAGAGTATGGGATTACCGTATCACGCTCTGAGCTTGGCGGGCTTCAAGCTATTATTAAACTGAGCATGAACTAAGGAGGAATCGCCATGTACAGGCTTTTAATCGTGGATGATCTGCCGATCATTGTAGATGGTCTTCTGGAATTGTTCGAGAAGACGGAGCATTTGGAGCTTGAAGTCATGAAGGCCTATTCCGGCGAAGAGGCGCTTGAGGTGCTGTCCCATCATCGGATGGATATTGTGATTTCGGACATTAAGATGTCTGGCATAGAAGGCATTGAGCTGCTGCAGGAAATCAAATCACAGTGGCCGGCGTGCAAAGTTATTTTATTGACAGGGTTCAACGATTTTCACTATGCGAAGAACGCCCTTACATTTGGTGCCTTTGATTATTTGCTGAAAGTGGAAAGCGATGAGAAGATCATACATACCGTTGAACGGGCGATAGATGAAATTGAAGAGGAACAGGGTCAGGCGCAAATGATCTTGCGGGCCCAGTCCAATATGAGGAAAGCGATGCCTTCCTTGCAGAAGGAGTATATTTGGGGCTTGCTTCAAGGCAAGACGATGACGGAGCCGCAGCTTGGGGACGCTTTTGCGGAAATGGACATTACGCTCGACGCATCGCTGCCCGTCTATTTACTGATTGGCCGGATCGATGCCTGGAAGGAAATGTTCACGGCGCCGGACAAAGCTTTGCTCGCTTACGCTCTTCAAAATATCGGCGATGAGTATTTATCCGCCCATGTGCGCTGCTTTTCCGTCGTATTTGATATGAACAAAATGGTATGGATCTTTCAGCCTAAAGCCGGTCCGGAGATAACGGCGGATACCCGTACGATGGAATGGACCAGGGCGTACCGCTATGTGAGCGGCAATTTGGAGACGATCCAGGCGACCAGCAAAAGGCTGCTGAACCTCTCCGTATCTTTTCTTATTGGCAGCGAGGCTGTCCCCTGGAATCGGCTGTCGGATCGTTTTCATGCGATGAAATACGGTCTTATGCAAGGCCATGGCTTGTTCCATGAGGTCATCATGACCGATCAAGATCTTCAGAAGTCCGAAGAAAAAGAGAAGGCGAAAAGCTATCATGACAGCTTTTTTCACGCTCGCGTGCAGCTGCTGATGAGCTGTCTTGAAAATAATCACCGCGAGCAGTTTAATCATCTGTTTGTTGAATTGACAGACATCTGGAACGATCCGGATACTCCTTATGAGCGCAAGCTTGAGTTGTACCATTTCCTATCTGCGGTATTTCTGGCGCATTTGCACAAAAATAAAGATATGCGAGACTATATGAACACCCAGATGAATATGGATATGCTGTTCCGCCAGGAGGAGACCGCTTCATGGACGGAACTGATTCCATACTATTGGCAAATTGCGGACTGCTTTTTTGAATGGAATGCGCTTCGAGGGACAGAGCTGCCGGCGGAGGTTGTCAATAAGGTGCATCGTTATATAGAGGAGCATATTGCGGATGATATATCCCTAACCGCGATCGGGGATTATGTCAGCTTGAATCCATCCTATCTCTCAAGGCTATACAAACAGATAACGGGAATCGGTCTTTCTAAATACGTAAATGATTACCGTAATGTCATAGCAAAAGATATGCTGCTCAATACATCCATGAAGGTCAATGAAATTGCCGCCAAGCTCGGCTACAATTCAGCGCTTGCCTTTATCCGCTTTTTTAAGAAGCAAAATGATATGACGCCGCAGGATTTTCGAACGGCCCGCACCGAAACTATGCACCAAGGTCAATAAATGTATATGAAATGTAAGCAATGATCTATTTTGATGCGCGGAGTCACCCCTTACAATGAAATTAGGATGCAACTGTACATGCAAGGGGGACTAACATTGAGAACATTAACGGCCGTACTAATAGGCGCAGGCAGTAGAGGTAGATACATCTACGGACCATATGCGGAGAAATTTCCGAATGAGCTGAAGTTTGTTGCCGTAGCCGAGCCGGATGATGAACGCAGACAGCGTTTTGCTGAGATTCATCAAATCGCTGAAGAGCATGTTTATCATTCTTGGGAACAAGCATTCGAGCAGGGGAAAATAGCCGACGTGATGATCATCTGCACGCTTGATCGGATGCATTATATACCGACAATGAAAGCGTTGGAGCTTGGCTACCATGTCATGCTGGAGAAGCCGATGTCACCGGATGTGCGGGAATGCATAGACCTGGAGCAAGCATCCCTTAAGCATAAGCGTTTGCTGGTGGTCACGCATGTGCTTCGCTATTCCCCGTTCTGGTCGGGCATCAAAAAATGCATCGAGGATGGGGAGCTGGGTGCCATCGGCACCATTCAGCTGACAGAGAACGTAGGCTATCACCATATGGTTCATAGCTACGTACGCGGCAATTGGCGCAATTCCGAGGAAACAAGTCCGATGATTCTGGCCAAATCCTGCCATGACCTGGACCTCATCTCCTGGCTGATGGATGAGCCGTGCACAGCGGTCAGCTCCTTTGGCTCATTGCTGCATTTTAAAGCCGAGAACGCGCCTGAGGGTGCAACGGACAGCTGCATCGATGGTTGCGAAGCGGAGAGGGAATGTGCCTTTTCGGCGATTAAAATGTATTTGGAGCAACCTGCCGATCATTGGGCGCGCTATATGACGCACGATTTATCACGGGAAGGCATTCTCCGGGCGCTTAAGGAAGGACCGTTCGGCCGCTGCGTCTATCGCTGCGATAACAATGTTGTTGACCATCAGGTCGTCAATATGGAATTTGCCAGCGGCGCCAACGCTAACTTTATTATGTCGGGATTAACCAAGAGCGCTACCCGCCGTGTGCAGATTATGGGCACGCAGGGAGAGATCATTGGTGACATGGATAAGGGCTCATTTACGCTGTACCGCTATGCGACGGGCGAAGAGATTGAAATTAAATGCAGTGTGCAGGGAGACGGCCACGGCGGAGGCGATGAGCGCATGGTGGGCTCCTTCCTCAAAAATGTACATAAGTTCGACCGCAACCCGTCTCAAGGCCTCACATCGGCTACAGCTTCCTTGCAAAGCCATTTGATAGCGTTCGCTTCCGAACGATCTCGCTTGGAGCAAGGCAGAAGCATAAAACTGACAGAGATGTATGAGAAGGAAGAAGCGGGAGTTTAATTGTTGAAATCTGTGGAACTATTCGGCAAAGGCAAATAGAACAGAATTACTTGCCGTGCAGTAACCATGGCGGACATCCGCGGCGTCGGGGGTTGGGAAGTGCGTACCCCGGACGCCGTACAAGTTCGCGAGCAAAGAAAGGAATGAGGAATGGAAGTGAAGGACTCGAGGAATCCGAGTTGGACGAGATAATCGACTACCATGAGAAATATGCTCGAGCGTATGAGCACTAAATAAAGAATCGTGTAAGGTTGGAGGATTTATGGAAAGGTTAGCCAGAGTCTACTGGTTGGCCTTTTTTTTGTACTCGTCTTGATGGCACAATGGAAAAAAATGTACTGCAACTTTTATCGGTTATAAGCGTCATTACCATAAGACACCAGTAGAAGAGGGGATAGAAAGGAAATGAATAAGGTTTTATCAGGGCTCGTATTAATTTTGGTAATGATGATCAGCTTACCGGGCCAGGCATCTATGGAGCAGGCTTCCCTGGAAGTAAGTTTTCAGGACGAGCAGTTGGAGCAAGCAATAAAGCAGATTTTAATAAAGGATGAAAATGCGGCTATTACACAGAAAGATATGGAATCATTAACATTACTTGATCTTTCAAGACGAGGAATTAAAAGCATTCAAGGCTTGCAATATGCTTCCAATGTGACATATCTTGACTTGTCCAATAATGAAATTGACGATATTACGCCACTCAAGTCATTGACTAAGCTTCGCGAACTTGATATTGCGGACAATCAGATCGCTTCAATTGAGGATTTGTCCGACATGACGGATTTGGAAATGTTGATCGTAAACCGGAACCAAATTTCGTCGATTGATGTGATCAAGCAGCTTGGGCGTCTGCATACATTCGAAGCGAACGATAATCAAATCTCGAATATTACGGCATTATCAATGGCCAGAGAATTAACATGGGTACAACTGAACGGGAACCAGATCGCGAATATTCAGCCCTTGAGCAGATTAACCAAGCTAAAGAATTTGGAAATAGCGAGCAATCAATTCTCGGACCTGAGTCCACTTAAGCCGCTATCCAAAAGTTTAATGAGCCTTAACATCGGAAGCAATCGAATTTCGGATCTCCGTGCGCTTGAAGGGATGACGCTAATGAGGGTTCTTTCCGCGGACAACAATCAGATCAAGAAACTAGACCCACTGAAAAAAATGTCTAACCTGTCTTCCTTGAGTCTAAACTCTAATTTGGTTTACAACCTTGAGCCTTTGAAATCCCTAAAGGAACTTCAATATTTATATCTAAAGGATAACCGTGTATGGAGTTTGGACCCCATTCGAAATCATTCGTTCGATACTCATTATGACACGGGAGCGCTAAGATACGCGTTGCAATTAAGCGGTAACTATTTGGATTTAAGAAGTACGACCAAAACGTATCAACTTCTCAATAAGCTCGGTGGAGATGGATCCCGCCAACTGAAAGCCCAGCGATTAGTGATAGGGAGTAGAACTGCTTACATAGGAGAGAGTTCCTTTGGGTTAAGCGAAGCGCCGTTTATTGCATCGAGCCGCACTTATGTCCCGATTCGATTTGTATCCGAGCGATTGGGTTCGAAGGTAGGGTGGAACCGAAGCAAACAAGAGGTAACGATCAGCAAAGACAACACGACGATCCGTTGGAAAGTGAATGAAAAGAAAGCAAACGTGAATGGAAAAACCGTTTCATTTGATGCGCCGTTACTGTTGAAGAAGAATAGTTCGTTTATCCCCGTACGCTTCGTGTCCGAGCTGTTAGGATCTCCCGTTGAATACGTGTCGAATCCCAAAACGGTAATCATATTTGAGCAAAAATAGCTTCATTACGTACTGCCTGATCCCTCCGGCGTAAATTGCTGGAGGGGTTTGTTTTAAAATAACAAGGATTGAGTTAGGGTCAAGGATATAATCGAACCGTGGGAGGAGTCATCTATGAAAAAAACAATACTCGCACTAACATTTTCTTTAGTGTGTACCTTACTAATCGGTAATCCAGCGATAAGCTTCGCCGATAATTTTTCGAATACGGTTGACAATGGGAAAATCGAAAATGGACGAATGCTGATTCCATTACGTGCTGTTTCAGAGAAATTCAATTCAGAAGTAACTTGGAACCAGGCAAAAAAAAGCATTACGATTATTCGTGGCAAACGAGAGCTATTGCTGCGTGTGAACTCTCGCACAGCTTTATTAAATAACGCTGCTTTCAGCCTTGATGTGCCAGCAAAAATCGATCATGGAACGACTTATGTGCCCGCACGTGTTTTTGCTGAAGCTTTTGGCGGAACGGCGCTGTGGTCCAAACAAGAACGAAAAACAACCATTACGATCGGTCTGCAACAGGTCTTTATCCATACAGAGCCGCAGAAGCCTTGGAGAATGAGTCAAGAGAGAATAAACGTACTGAATGAAAAGATAAATGAAGCCACCGATCTATCAAGCTATTCCCAAATCCGAACACATTTCAGACCTTATTTCACGGACTCATTTATAAACAAGATTATTCACAGTAATGGCATTAAAAATAACGCTATACTAACAAAAAAAGCCGATATTACTTACAGTAGTACCACAGCGGCGAGAATGCACCAATCGGCTTACTTTGAAAGCGGTCCTATCAATCTTGAGCTTGTTGATCGTTTTGTATTCTATAAATTGGTTGATAACCAATGGAAGGTAGACGATGTGAACGTGGGCAGACAAATTATAGAGCCATAATACAGGACAAGAACAGGAATATGGCAGAAGAATTAAGATGTCGTTGCATGATATTATTACAGTAGGTTTTAAAAACAGCCGATCCACGTGGATCGGCTGTTTGTGTTCGAGCTAACGAGCAGCTTAATAATGTTATACCTCATGCAACAGTAAGGGATGCATTGTATCCTATTCCATATGGAGGATGCTGGTTAGTTACATTCTACCGATGGACTAATACTGCATACACTGATCAATGCGAAAGATTTTTGTGAGCTGAATATCTTAGGGTTTGCAGCCAAAAATATGTCAGCATGCCCAGCAGCGTAATCATTCCACCTACAAATTGAAATGCGGAGATCGTTTCTCCCAACAACAGATAAGCCAGCATAATGGCCAAAACGGGTTCGCCGATAATGCCTACGGAAACCGTTGTTGCACCAATGGACTTGAGCAGCACGTTGAAAACATATTGGCCAAAGATCGTGGGAATGATCGCAAGCAGAAGGAAGTATGTCCAATCCGATGCGTTGTAATGGGTCAAAGAATGGTGATTCCACAAACTGTAGACGAGCAGGACACTCCCCCCAATAAAGAAGACGACAACACTGTATAGATTCGCATTGATTTTGTGGCTCACTTTCTGTCCGACCAGCATATAAGCCGACACCAGTATGGTTCCTATCAGTGACAAACCGTCCCCGATCAATGCCTCTCTTGAAACTCCAACATCTCCCCAAGCGATAATAAGCGAGCCAAACAAGGCGGCAACCAAGCAGAGAACGGTCAACACACTCGCTCGTTCCCTAAACATATAGTACGAACCGATCATCACAAACAAAGGCTGTAGCGCCAGGATTACCATGGAACTCGCCACGGAGGTATATACCAACGACTCCATCCAAAACAGGAAATGCAATCCCAGAAGCAGGCCGGCCAAAAAAACGGTTCTCCAATCCTTCGAGTCCAGTTTTGAGGAGCGGAGCGTTTTCCAGGGGACAAACGGAAGCATGATGAGTGCCGATAGATAAAGTCTGTACATACCGGCTACAGCGGTTGGCGTGTCCGATGATTTAATCATGATCGAAGATACGGACACCGACAGAATGGCGATAAAAAGCAGGATATACGGATGAAGCTGTAACTGTAATTTATATCTTTTCAATGATTACCCTCCAAGAGGGCCTATCCGATCGTCTGTGCACAGGCTAGTGATAAGCCAAATTCATGATATAATAATATCATCGTATAATATTGGATTGTGTAATTATATCCTTCAATAATATAGATATATCGTCATAGAAAGGAGCTAGTTGGAATCGCTAAGCCGCTGCATGAAACTATTTTGTATCCCGACGATTCGTTTCCTTATATCATGTACACGCATACGCTTCATAAAAGCATTCCCGAAGGCAGAGGATTCAACGATCTGCATTGGCACGAAGATCTGCAGATCACGTTGGTGACGAAAGGAAAACTGAGTATTCAAGTAAATGGGATGGATCATGAGCTGGAAACCGGCCAGGCGATTCTGATCAACAAGGGAGTTCTTCATGTGGCGACGCAGCTAACGCATGACGGTCAATATGTGAGTTTCAATTTTCCTGAGAAACTGCTCGCCTTCCACGCGGACAGTGCCATGGAAAAAAATTATGTACTCCCTTTTACCAATTCTTCTTTCGTTTCGCTCGTGATCACAGGAGACGCGGAGTGGGAGAAGCAGGTATTGGACCTGCTTTGGGAAATGAGAAAGAAGTTTAATATTAAAAAAAGCTGGGGATGGGAATATGAGATTTCGATTCAAACCGTTCAGCTATGGTACATCTTGATCTCCAATATGTCGGTCTCTCCCGTGGAAGCACCAAAACACGTGAAGCGGCAACAGGAGAGACTGCAATTCATGCTTAGCTTCATACATCAAAACTACTCGTTTCCTGTAACGCTGCAAGAAATTGCCGATGTTGCGCATCTGAGCATCTCGGAGTGCACCCGATGTTTTAAAAAAACGGTTCATATGACCCCCTACGAGTACCTGATCAAGTACCGGATAAAGAAAAGCAGCGAATTATTAATATCAACGGACGACACCATAACCGAGATCGCCCGCAGGGTAGGCTTCAATCATGTCAATCATTTTATTCAGTCTTTTAAAAAGTACCACGAAAGAACACCCAAAGATTTTCGAAAGCATAGAGCTGAAATGAAACATTCCAAAGTTTAACGTATATCCATTCAGTTTCATACTTTAACTGAGAAGACGATAGAGAAATCGGTAGTCTATCGTGAGGTCACGTATATGTCGGTTCTGAAAAAACGAAAGTGGATTTTATGGTTGTCAGCTTTAGTCCTGATCGTTGCAGTTCCAATAACAACTTTCATGCAAATCATCATTCATTCAAATATACCAGAACTTGCGGATGGAAGCATTGAGCAGCGGTATGCGCAGAAAGGAAGCTATCATGTAAAGGTAGAAGAAGTTAAGAGAATGAGCGGGGAGGCTTTATTTAGAATATACTACCCGGCATTTCAAGAAGACGAATCCTATCCTATTATTTCATGGGGGAATGGAACAGATGCCACGCCAGATCGTTATGATGAGCTCTTAACTCATCTAGCTAGCTGGGGATTCATAGTAATAGATTCGTACAGCAAGACAACAGGAACAGGCAAAGAAATTGTGGAGGCTATTGATTATTTGAAAAATGAAAACGAACAAGCAAACAGCTTGTTTTATCAAAAAATACAAATGGAACATATTGGTGTAGCTGGACATTCTCAAGGGGCTACAGGGGTCATTAATGCACATACCAACTATAAAAGTGGATCGTTGATTAAGACGGTTGTTTCCATCGCTCTCCCGGATTTGAAGCATTGTGATCCGGAAGATGTGTACGATACAGCACGTATTACCGTTCCTTTTCTCATTATGGGAGGTACACGAGATTTCATAATATCACCGGTATCAACGAATCAATTAGCCTTACATAATACTCATGCAAGCACGCCAGTTATGATGGGGATGGCGAAAGGTGCTGCTCATACAGCGATTGAAGGTAATGGTGGCAATCATCGGGGGTACTTGACGGCTTGGATGAGATATCGGCTGTTTGATGATCAGGAAGCCATGAAGGCATTTCATGGGGATTCTTCCGAGATGATGCATAATGCAAATTGGGTGGACGTTGAACAAGCTAATATGGATGATCATACATTCGTGAATCCATAACAATCATGTTCGGTTATATCCCTCGTGGGATTATGTTCGTGTAATTTATAGGACTTTCTCTCTGGCGGAGTGCTCTTTTGATTGTATAGACGAAAAGAATCATTTTTCCGGGAAGTTTGATGAAATGGGTATACGACCTCTGTTGAATATAATACGATCAGTCTTATTACGTAACAAGTTCGAATTTACGACAACGGAGGGAAACGCTTTGAAGTACATTAGGACGATTATGATGATAGTAGGCGGCATCTGCTTGTTGGGCATTGGCTGTACCGTTCAGAAACAAGAATCGGAGATCACCCTAAGCGAACTCAAACAATCCGATAACAATATTCGCGTACCACATAATGACCGACTGCATATGTCTACTGATCAGAGGTGGGTTGAGGAAGAAGGGCATCAGTCTGATCTGATTCGGCTTCAATGGACGGCGGAAAGGGCTAAACCTGCAATCGTGTGGCTCGACGAGAAGGGAATGAACAAAACGGCGATCATATCGCATGACAAGGCTAACAATCCTGATCAGCACGACCATAAGCATATCTCATTCGAGACGACGATGTCGCCAACGGGGGAATATCCGAACCAACTGTTTACCCGGTTTGAAATTCCTTACGATACTGACGTTAGCGAGATTCGTACGCATTCTTCCAACTTCAATGTAATGAACGGCATATTGCGAGTCGCAGGGGAAAAAGGGACTAACCGGGATATCCAGTTCAGTGTAGCCGGCAAGGAAAATGAGACGATAACGAGATGGGCCCTTCGGGCAGATAGTTCCGAAGAACCGGGGGACAATTCCGGAGCCGACATGCAGTTCGTTCGTTATGACGATGACGGCAACGTCGTTGATTCCCCGCTAACCATAAAGCGCAGCAGCGGTAATGTCGGTTTAGGTACGAATGACCCCGATACCAAGTTAGATGTAAACGGGGATATGCTTCGAATCCGGGACAAATTTACGCCTGCTTCATCCACAGTTGCCTGTAGTCAGGGTCAGATAGCATGGGACGACGATTATGTATATGTTTGCGTTACCGAAAACAAGTGGAAAAGAACAGAGCTCTCGTCCTGGTAACATTGGATAGGTGATAGGCGAAAAGGGGCAAGTGCGGGAAAGGGGTCTTGTCCTTTAACGGTATATGTTCAAGGATTGCCGCGGCACAAGAACATGGGCTAAAAAACCATAGTGGGAGTTTCGGCATAGCAAGCATCATCGATCCGGGTAGTTCAACAATCAAAGGAGAACTCCGCAAAATGGGTTATCCATATTTAATTTTGTCATTTATCGCATCCCATTCACTCTTTCTTTTTTTTGAAGAAATCGAACTTGATCACATAATCAAAGAGAAAGGTGATTGCAACAGCTCCAAGTGGAATCATTGCGTATGCCCAAGGCGGATTATTTGGAGCTTCACCAGGGGGTGCATCAATTAAAATCTCAAAAAGAACAACACAGTAAATTACGGCCAATACAATACCTGTTACGTTCCTACCTTTTTTACGCATGGCTATTTTTCACCTTCCTTAACTTTAACAACCACTGAATATAACTCATCTTATTCTATAAACGTTGAGAAGCGGGCCTTCCGGAACTTGAAGGTCTGGATAAGATAAAGTGAACTGTCGAAGAAGGAGAGTCGGAAAGTCATTTCAGCATCATTTTTCTGATGAGAAATCTGATGACAGCAGTAGTAGATTAGCCCAACGTTACGTAACAACCGGCTTTACCGTAAAACAAAATGGTTTTTACGTTCAGAAGAGGGGACCGGAGAATCCGTTCAAACGTGCGATGACGCCGATTTGACCGGCATGGTACGACTCATGCTCGAAAACATGATGGAAAATCCATCGCAGTGTCGGCGCCGAAGGCGGTTCCCAACCGTCTGAAAAACGAGGGAGCTGTATGGCTGGTTCATATTCATCGTAAACCATGGAATTGAGCTTGAACTCCGTTTGGTTCCGAATGTCGATATAGGCCTGTAAAATTTGCTGCGAGTGATCCAAAGACTGCGGAAGTTGACATTTTCCCTTAGAACTAATCACGTTAATCCATTCGTCTTCGCTGCGTGCGATGTGCTCAACGATCCAGGCGATAGTGTTGGGATGATCGGGATGCTTTGCATACCACTGTTCTTCCGTCAATTGGTTTAAATAAGGGATCAGTATCTTCCTTACATCATTTCGATAAGGAAAAAAAGCAACTAGTTTCATAATTCCTCCGGTAGCAAGATAGAATAAGTATAAGTTGAATATCTATCATCATAGAGGTTCATTATAACTTAATATATGGACGGGAACAACGGAATCTCAAGTGAATGGGAGGAAATCGGTAGAAACTAGCTTAAAATCCCTTTGAAAGTTTGGAAGTGTTAAATTTGGAAAAGAGCCATTTGTCACAAAATTCATTTAATGCCGTTCAGTCAATTGTTTCTGTAATTAATCTCCATATGAATGATAAATATCCTTTAGTAGTTTCATTGGACGGAGGAAGTGGGGCAGGCAAATCTACACTTGCTGCTGGGGTAACCTCGCAGTTAGGTGCAGCAGTGATTCACTGCGATGACTTTTTTGATGCAACTGTCCCTGACAACGATTGGGATACATACTCATTGGAGCAAAAATGCCGTCGTTGTATTGACTGGCAACGTATGCTTAATGAAGCATTATTGCCTCTGTTAGAAGGTAGGAAAGCCCAATACTATCCTTATTACTTTTTATCTGGCAACAGCTTGGGATCGAACTTGGTGACGATTGAGCCTTCAAAGGTAATTATCCTTGATGGTATTTATAGCTCCCTCCTTGAACTACCCGATGTTAACCATCTTACAGTACTTGTGGATGTACCACCCGAAATTCGCCGTCATAGGCATGATATTAGGGAGGGTACCGACGATTTGGATTGGCATCTTCGATGGGACTCGGCTGAGGACTACTATTTTACAGTTCTGCGTCCACCGACAACATTCGATATAATAGTGGTAAACAATGAATCTAATGTTATTTAGATTTAACTTATCTGAACTAATGGGAAACGATAGTTGAGGAAAACAGATGGAGCAGTTTGCCGGTTGGCAGCTGCTTCATTTTCATTACTCATAGTTCAATTATAATTGTTTTCTCAATCCTGTTTATACGTTGAAACTGTTAAACTGTAATTAAATTGAACGAATTGGGGAATTAGAGATGAGCAAAGGGAAAATCGTGTTTTTGAACGGAGTAACCAGTTCAGGAAAAACATCTATTGTAGACGCTATTCAATTAAAATCGAACGAGTTTTATTATGTTGTTGCAAACGATCTTTTTGAAAATACAATTGGCGATCACTATCTTCGAGAAGATTATTGGAAATATTTAAGTGATGCCATTATTATGATGTATCATACCGCCAAACTATTTTCTGACCATGGTAAAAATTTGCTTATCGATGGCATCTTGGTAGAAAGACCTGAGTTAAAGCCGCATTATGAAAAAGTTAAGGACATATTTGCTGGGTACCCCTTTTATATGGTTGAAGTGTTTTGTCCCTTGGAAATTTGTCGCCAAAGAAATATTGAACGTGGAGATAGAGCTGAAGATCAATCAGACTGGCAAGACAAATTGATGGCAAAAGATATACAGTACGACTGTACTGTCAACACACACGTAAATTCTTCAGAAGAATGTGCAGATTCGATTCTAAAATGTTTGCACGGTAGCTTCGAATATTAATCATGTTACGCTCACGGGAAACGAAAGTAAATAAAGAAAAGGCAGCTGGTCAGAGCGATCAGTTGCCTTTTTAGATTAGTACTCTGAAAGAAACAATACGAACCGAAATGTACTATTCTGTAGTTTATGTAGCCCCCTAAAAAGTCAAATAATAAACGACAGACGCATAAAGTTATGAAATTTTTGCTCTCATCTGCAGGCGTTAATAACATAAAACATGCACGACGCTCTAGTTGACATGCTTGGCAAGCCGTTGCCAACTCGAACGTACTGTGTATCCCCAACTCGATGTACGGACAACCCCTGGGTGGGTCCCGGTGTCAAAGCCTGGCAGCATCAAAACGGCCGGTCAAAGGGGGACAGTCCTTGGATAACCAAGGACTTTTGGCGTTAGGAGGCGACCATCTTCCGATATTCGTTCGCGCTTACGCCGGTATAGGATTTAAATCGCTTATAGAACCAGTCGATTTCCGTATAGCCCACCTCATACGCAATTTCGTAAACCTTGAGATCCGTTTGCTCCAGCAATATTTTCGCTCTTTCCATGCGCTGGATGAGCAAATATTCGTTAAAACTCATATTTTCATGGTTCTTGAACTTTTGACCAAGATAGGAGCGGTTGAAATGGAATTTGCTCGATAAGTCTTTCAGGGTAATATTTTCGTGAAGCATTTTTCCTACATATTCCTTCACTCTGTGGATCACGTCATCCTCAGTGCGGTGATGGTTCGCCTTTATAGCTGCTACGCTCTTCACCAGTTCCTCAGCCGGCAACGTGCTCGGCAAGTAATCACTGACCTGAAGCTGCAGCGCTTTTCGAATAACGGCAAATTTCATGGCATCCTCGATGACGATGATGGGCAATCGGCTGATCCTCCGGATCCGACCGCACAGTTCCAACCCTTCTTTAGGTTTGCCGTTCATGTTGATGACGGTCAGCGAATAGCCATTCTCCTCAATCAGATGCAGCGATGCGTCGCAATCATGTTCGCAGATGTCTATGTTCATCCCGCATTTGCCCCAATCCTGCAGGCGAAGCATGTCGCTTTCGGAATAGCAACTCAGATTGATATACAGCATCTTAGATATGTTGACTCCCCCCCGTACATTTCCTTAAACGGAATATCATTCAAAATGATTACGCTTACATTATGTTGCCCTGATCCCGTTCTTCACAATGTGCTTTTCTTTGCATAGCTAGCCGTTCTTTACTTCTTTCATAGCTGGGTTATAAAGATCGGTGAACATGCCGCAGAACAAGCTGGCTATCTAGCGTTTCACAGGTTGAACATCCCGATTTCCCCAGGTTGTTGCATGGAAATGTAAGCGCTAAACTTTGGATGAATATGGACCAAACATCAATCGTTGAGGGGGATTAAAGATGCGTGTGCGCAAATTAATGGTTCTGTTATTAGGATTGGCGCTGCTGCTTGCAGCCTGCAGCGGAGGCTCAGGCAGCCCAAGCAGCGGCAACCAAGAAACCGTGGAATCGGAGACGAATAGCGGCACTGAAAACGAGACGTCGAAGGGAACGGACGAGACCGAAAACAGCGGCGAGGAAGAAGTCTACAGAACGCCGGATATGGATTTTGATTTAGGCGGCAAGACCATCAAAATCGTCTCTTGGTGGGATATGACGATTCCGGAGGATACCCCGGACAATATCGAGCGCAAGAAGAACCTTGAAGACCTGATGCAAAAGCATAATTTTAAAGTGGAGTACGTGGCGATCGATTATGGCGAGTACCAAGAGAAAGTTACCGCTTCCCTGATAGCCGGTGAGCCGATCGGCGATATCGTTCGACTTGGCAAAACCTATACGGTGCCTACCTTGGTTAAACAGGATCTGCTTTGGCCGATCGACGAATACACCCAGAACCCCATCGCCTTTAATCAAAAGGTTACGAAGGAATACTACACGTATAAAGGCAGGGGGTATGGGTTTACCGAAAACCAGGCAAATCTGGTTCAAGGCATCTTTTACAATCGTACACTTATGAACCAGCTTGGCTTAAAGCCGCTTCAAGAGTACGTGAACGAAGATAACTGGAACTGGGAAACATTCATCCAAGTGGCTAAGGAAGCCAACAAAGATACGAACAACGATGGCAAGCTGGACACTTGGGGGCTAGCAAACTCCTCTCTCATGGACCATGCCTTGTATTCCAACAATACGGGGCTGACCAAAGAAGATAAGCAAAATCTCGATGATCCTGCAACATTGGATGCACTTCAATTCATTTCTCGTATTGCTACCGAGAAAATAGCAAGACCTACCGAGGGCGGCGACTGGACGGAGCCAGGGCAATTTTTTCGTCAAGGCAATACATTAATGTACGCCGGTGCCCTCTATGAGATGAGCGGCTTGCAGACGGATATGCCGGATTACGACATCGGTTTCGTACCTTTTCCAAAAGGGCCGAACGCAACGGAATACCACTCTGCCGAAGCACTCTTCCAGGCGCTTACCATTCCGAAAGCAGTCGAAAATCCGGAACAGTTGCTGTATATCTGGGAGAAAATCAACGACATTGATTCCGTATACGATTATCCGGACCAAGGCTCGTACGAAACGATATTCTCGAATGAAGATGACTTGAACAACGCCAAGATGGTGGCGCCAAATATGATTATTCTTGACCACAATACATTCCCGAATTTGAAGTACTACGATTTCGTCGGGGAGCTGAATGAAGGGATATCCGTTTCCACCGTTGTTGAGAAGTATAAGTCAACGTTTCAAGCGGCCATCGACGAA
Organism: Paenibacillus sp. Y412MC10; assembly: GCF_000024685.1. Lineage (NCBI taxonomy): Bacteria > Bacillati > Bacillota > Bacilli > Caryophanales > Paenibacillaceae > Paenibacillus > Paenibacillus sp. Y412MC10. The sequence goes on along the minus strand of NC_013406.1, from coordinate 3,823,559 downwards.
GTATATGGTCCTTGACCTTGAATATTAGCCGAAGACCGATCGTCCCTGCGGAGCTCATTGCTGCGGCAGGGGCGATCATTGGATGGATTAACCGTGTGGGAGGGAGAGAAAATGAACACCAGGAACAAGCGTTTCGGCAGCGCCATACTTGTCATCGTCCTATTTTTTTTGTCTCTATGGGCCTTCTACCCTTCGAAATCGACAAACCAAGGCACCGTTCAAGCGACCGCCGACTTTGAAGCGATCACGGAAACGGAAGGGCAGGACGGGTACAGCCAGTATTTAGAAGCCCATGCATCGGCAAACCGTCCGGACCGCATTGTCCGCATCGAAGGCGAGTCTTTTGTATCAACCGCTGGGAAGGGATTCGAGATCGCGGAGAAATTACACGGATCCGAAGGCAAATCCGTGATCACGCCAGAGACGGGTTCCATCTCCTGGAACGTGAACGTGGAAGAGCCAGGCTTATATCATGTCCGAATTCGCTATTATCCGATTGAAGGGAAGAGTTCGGCGATCGAAAGACAGTTCTCTATCAATGACGAGGTGCCTTTCAAAGGTGCGGATATCGTGCTATTCGACAGGGTATGGGGAAATCGGGACGAAGAAATCAGGCAGGATAACCGGGGAAACGATCTGCGGTCAAGGCAGGTCGAAAAGCCTTCATGGCAGCTTGCGCCGCTCTCCGATCGGTATGGCTATTATGATGAGCCGTATTCCTTTTATTTTGACAGGGGCAAGCAGAAGCTTACGCTAACGTCCTTGCGGGAGCCGATGGCCATTGATTATATCGAGCTCTACCAGGATCATGCCTTGAGAACGTACGAGGAGCTGGCGAATGAATATGAGTCCGAGGGCTTGGAACCGAGCCGAGATCAATACATTCTGATCCAAGCGGAGGACGCCAAGCGGAAATCGTCGCCGACCTTGTATCCAACATCCGACAGATCCAGCCCGACCGTGGTGCCGTACGACGTTTCCAAAATCAGAGTCAACACCATCGGAGGCGTCAACTGGAAGCTGCCGGGGCAATGGATCGAATGGGAGTTCGAAGTGGAAGAAGACGGTTTATACCAAATCGCCTTAAAGCAAAAGCAGGACCAGCTCCGCGGCGTATTCGCCACCCGCAGCCTTATGATTGACGGGGAGTTTCCCTTTCAGGAAATGAAACGAATCCGCTTTCATTACGACCGCGATTGGCAGATGAATGTGCTGGGAGTGGAAGAGCCTTATCTATTCCATTTCACCAAAGGCACGCACCGGATCCGAATGATGGTGTCTCTTGGCGAGATTGCGCCTCTCTTGCAAACGATTGAATCCAGCGTGCTGGAACTGAATGAAATGTACCGGAAAATATTGATGATCACCTCCAATACGCCGGACCCGTTCCGCGATTATCAATTGGAGAAGCGGATTCCGGATATGGTGGAGGTGTTCGCCGAGCAGGCCGAAATCATTCAGAGCGTGGCCGATTACCTGGAAGAGGCTACGGGCGAGCGAAGCGACAAGGTAGCCGTCCTGCATTCGATGGTGCACCAGCTAAACGAGCTTGCCGATAATCCCGAAACCGTCGCGAAGCGCTTGGATACGTATAAAGTGAACGTAGGCGGTCTGGGAACCTGGATGCTGCAGATTAAAGAGCAGCCCATCTCGCTCGATTACCTTATCATTCACTCGCCGGATCGCAAGCTGCCCAAACCGGACGCGTCGTTTCTCGAGATAACGGGCCATGAGCTAGGCGCTTACGTGGCTTCATACACGGAAGACTATGACACGATCGGCAACGCCGGCGATGAAGAAGACGCCATTACCGTTTGGGTAACGACCGGACGCGATCAGGCCCAAGTACTGAAAGCATTGATCGACGACACGTTTACGCCTGAATCGGGCATTCCGGTGCATCTCCGGCTTGTTCCGGGAAATATCCTTCTGCCAGCTACGCTTGCCGGAGAGGGTCCGGATGTCGCCATGCAAATCGGCGAGGATGTGCCGGTCAACTACGCGATGAGGGGCGCTGCTGCTGATTTGACGAAATTCGATGATTTCGAGCAGGTGGTTACCCGGTTTCGCGACAGCGGGCTGGAGCCTTACAAGTATAACGGCGGAGTATACGCCTTGCCTGAGCAGCAAACCTTCCCGATGTTGTTCTATCGGAAAGATATTTTGGAGGAACTTGGTTTAAAGCCGCCCGCTACCTGGCAAGAAATCTATGACATGATATCCGTGCTTCAGAAGCACAACATGGAATTTTATTTGCCGCTGGAAGCCACCAATGCAAGCCTGGTCCCGAATGCGACGTTCGCGATGCTGCTGTACCAGAACGGCGGGCAGTTCTACCGCGATAACGATACGAAGAGCGCGCTCGATTCCGACATCTCCATGGAAGCCTTCAAGAAGTGGACGCAGTTCTATACCAGCTACAAGTTCCCGCTTCAAGCGGATTTTCCGAACCGTTTCCGGACCGGAGAGATGCCGATCGGGATTGCGGATTACACGACGTACAACATGCTGACGGTTATGGCCCCCGAGATTAAGGGACTGTGGGATTTCACGATCGTGCCGGGCACTGAACGCGGGGACGGCACCGTAAACCACGAGGTTGCCAGCCATACGACCGCCGTCATGCTGCTTCAGAATTCGAAGAGCAAAGAGGCCGCTTGGGAATTTCTGAAGTGGTGGACCGGCAAGGATACGCAAATTGCGTATGGACGAGAGATGGAAGGCTTGATGGGTGAGGCGGCCCGCTATCCGACGGCCAACATCGAAGCGCTGGAGGAGCTGCCATGGCCGGTGAAGGATTACCGAAATTTGAATAACCAATGGAGATGGGTGCGAGGAATTCCGCAAGTGCCAGGAGGATATTTCACGGGCAGGCATTTGGACAATGCGTTTAGAAAAGTAGTGAATGCCAGCGAAAATCCGCGAGAAGCCTTGTCCGATTATATTTTGTACATTAACGATGAAATCGAGATCAAGCGGAAGGAGTTCAATTTGCCATATTAACAGGGGAGGTGCGGTAGACGATGCAAGGAGAACCAGGAATTCAAACCGTGAAGAGCCCCAAATCGAATGTGCAGAGGAACAGCCGTTGGGTTTCCTTCATGAGTGAGTTGAAACGCAGCAAGCACTACTATTTGCTGATGTGTCCGTATATGATTATTTTCTTTCTGTTTACGGTCATTCCGGTGGTCTTTTCCTTTGCCCTAAGCTTCTTTTACTTTAACATGCTGGAATTTCCGAGGTTCGTCGGTTGGCAAAACTATTCGAGACTATTTCTGAATGACGATATCTTTATGATCGCCTTGAAAAACACCTTGATGTTTGCAGTCGTAACCGGTCCTGTCAGTTATATCGCCTGCTTTGTATTCGCATGGATTATCAATGAACTGTCGCCCAAAGTGCGGGCGTTCATGACGCTGGTCTTTTATGCGCCTTCCATATCGGGAAACGTTTATTTCATTTGGCTCATCATCTTTTCCGGTGACAGCTACGGGTATTTAAACGGATTTCTTATGAAAGCCGGTTTTATCTTGGAACCGATTCAATGGCTTCTGAATGAAAACTATATTCTTTGGATCGTGATTATCGTACAGCTTTGGCTCAGCCTGGGCACCAGCTTTCTGGCTTTTATCGCCGGTCTGCAAACGATCGACAAGTCGTTGATCGAAGCCGGGGCGATGGACGGCATTAAAAATCGATGGCAGGAGCTCTGGTATATTACGCTGCCGTCCATGAGGCCGCAGCTGATGTTCGGGGCCGTCATGCAGATTACAACCGCATTCGCGGTCGCGGATATCTCCATCGCGCTAGCCGGGTTTCCGAGCGTTAACTATGCGGCGCACACGATCGTAACCCATCTGATGGATTTCGGCACGATCCGCTTTGAACTCGGCTACGCATCAGCCATTGCGACGTTCCTGTTCCTGCTGATGGTAGGGACCAACAAGTTAACGCAAAAAATGTTGAGAAAGATAGGTGAGTAACGTTGGCTGCGAAAATGATTCGATATTTCCGGCTGCCGAGAACGCTGAACCGTTCTTTGCCCGTTAGCATTTTGCTGTTTGCGCTGCTCGCCTTGTTCGGAGCCTTCATGGCATTGCCCTTGATTTACGCGGTGAACAACGCATTCAAGCCGCTGGACGAATTGTTCATTTTCCCTCCGAGGTTTTTCGTAAACAATCCGACGATGGATAATTTCCTGGACTTGATGGTGTTAATGGGGAATTCCTGGGTACCCTTATCGCGCTATTTCGCAAACACGCTATTGATCACCATCATTGGAACGGCCGGACATATCCTGCTGGCGTCCGCGGCAGCCTATCCGCTGGCCAAATACCGGTTTCCCGGCTCGAAAGCGCTGTTCTCCATCGTGGTGCTCGCCCTGATGTTTTCGCCCCATGTAACGGCGATCCCGAACTATATGGTCATGTCTTGGCTGGGGTGGATCAATACGCATGCCTCCATCATCGTGCCTTCCTTGGCTTTTCCGCTCGGGCTGTTCCTGATGAAGCAGTTTATGGAGCAAATTCCCGACGCGCTGCTCGAGGCGGCCAAAATTGACGGGGCCAGCGAGTATCGGATTTACTGGTCCATTGTGATGCCGAACGTGAAGCCTGCCTGGCTGACGCTTATGATTTTGCAATTTCCCGCGCTTTGGGGCAGCGATGGCGGCAGCTTTATATACAGCGAGCATCTGAAGACGTTACACTTCGCGCTGGGACAGATCACGGAAGGCGGAATCGCAAGAGCCGGCGTCGGCGCGGCCGTTGCTTTGCTCCTGATGATCGTTCCCATCACGCTCTTTATCATCTCCCAGAGCAGCGTCATGCAGACGATGGCCACTTCAGGGATGAAGGATTAGAAAGGAGGCATGACCAGATTGATCAACAGCTTGCGCAAACTGAAAACGCCTCTCCTCATCTTGATCTGCTGCTTATTGGGGGTTGGCGCAGGAACGGGGAACGTAAGCGCCGAGAGCGCCGCGGACTCCTACAATTATTCCTATTGGGGCGATGCCGTCGCAGCGCCGGCCGCTTATGTGGCGACCGAATGGATCAGCGGCTCGGACCTGGGGACGGGAGCTTTCCAAGAGCCCAGCGATCTCCACGTCGCCGCCGACAATCGCGTATACGTACTGGATTCAGGCAACAATCGGATCGTTGTGCTGGACCATGATCTAAAGCTGGTAACCACCGTGGATTCCTTCACGAGAGAGGGCAAGCCGGATACATTCCTTCAACCGCAAGGGATTTTCGTGACGGATGACGGCGATGTGCTTGTAGCGGACACGGGTAACAAGCGGGTGGTTCACTTAGATGCGGATTTTCAGCTGGTCAAGATCATCGATTCGCCGGAGTCGGAACTATTGCAGGATTCGTTTAAATTCGAACCCGTGCGGGTCGTAATGGACCATGCACAGCGAATTTATGTCATGGCTGGCGGCGTGTTTGACGGGTTCATGGAATTCAACGCCGAAGGGGCGTTTACTACTTTCATTGGCGCGAATCGCGTTTATATCGATCCGATCGAATATTTCTGGAAGCAGATCTCGACTAAAGCGCAGCGCAGCCAGATGGTCATGTTTACGCCTACGGAGTTTACGAATCTGGATATTGACTCGGAAGGATTTATCTATGCCACTAACGGAGACCAGTGGGGGAACAACATTAAGAAGCTTAACGCGCAAGGCAGCGACATTTTACGAAGAACAGGGTATTCCGACCCGCAGGGCGACATTCTTTACATCAGCAGCGAAGGTCCTTCTAAGCTGATCGATATCGATGTTACAAACAGCGAGATATACTCCGTTCTCGATGGCAAGCGAGGGCGGGTGTTCACTTACAACGGGGACGGTCATCTGATGTACGTATTCGGCGGGCTGGGGAACCAATTGGGCCAGTTTCATACGCCGGCCGCCATCGATCGAATCGGCGAGGATTTTCTTGTGCTGGATAAAGCGCTGGGCGAAATCACCGTCTTCCGAACGACCGAGTACGGGCGAACGCTGAATGAAGCAGTCAAAAGCTATTACCGTGGCGAGGAAGAAACCGCTTTTGCGTTGTTTAATCGAACGATCGCCATGAATGCCAATCTGGATTTTGCCTATGCGGGGATCGGTAAAGCCTTGCTTCGTCAAGGCGATTATAAGGACGCCATGAAGCATTTTAAACGCAGTTTGGATCAGAAAAACTATTCCAAAGCATTCCTGCTATATCGAAAAGAAGTCATGAGAGAGCATTTTCCGTTGATCATGACCGTGCTGTTCTTAGCCGGAATCGGTATTTTTGCCGCGGCAAGGCTTTGGAAAGTGAAGGAACGAAGAAAGGGGGCTTCCGCATGAGCAGGGATTGGATTCGATTCCCCCTAAATCTCATGGTTCATCCCTTTGAAGGCTATTGGGAACTGAAATACGATCGCAACCGAAAATTCACGTTGATCATTTCATTTTGCGTATTGTTTCTGGTGGCCGTTACGAACATTTTGGGGAGCCAGTACAGCGGTTTTCTAGTCCATGTGTACAATCCGGAGACCATGAACAGCTTCATGGAAATCGTGTATGTGATCGTGCCGGTATTGTTCTGGTGCGTGGCCAACTGGTCGCTTACGACCTTGATGGACGGAGAAGGCAAATTCGTCGAAATTTTCACGTCGACCTGCTTTGCGCTTATGCCGCTCGTGATCATTCAATTTCCATGGATTTGGCTCAGCAATCTCGTTTCGCTGCAAGAGACCGCCTTCTATTATTTTTCCAACTCCGTTGCGGTTCTTTGGTTCGTATATCTGCTGTTTATCGGCAATATGACCGTACATCAGTTTTCCCCGTCCAAAACGATCGGAATTATGATGCTGACCCTGGTCGCCATGGGGTTCATGGCTTTTATCAGTTTGCTGTTTTTCAGCTTGGTCCAACAGATCGTGGCCTTTATATCCGTCATCTATCAAGAATTCGTCATGAGAACTTAAGGAGGAGGAAAAATGGGCAATTTCGCTAGATATATGCTGCTTGCTGCCAGTGTACTGACAGCGCTGATCATGGCCGGATGCACGGATAAAAGACCCGATGAGGCAGCTGGCGATCAAGTCAACAGGCTCACCGAAACGTTTAAACCCGATTCAACCCTTAAGGCGTCGTTCGCCAATCCAAGAGTCCAAGGCATGAAAGGCATCGCCGAGAACGATCAACTGCAGCTGCTAGCGGACGATCAGACGGGGGCGATCGCCGTCGTGCATAAAGCGAGCGGGGAAGTTTGGCACAGCAATCCTCCCGGGCGTGAGTCGGATCCGCTGGCTGCAGGCGTGAACAAGAGTTTGTTGTCCTCTCAGTTGAAGCTTGATTTTTATAATAGTTTCGGACAAATAAACTCCGTCAATTCGCACGCCGATAGCGTGGCTTATAAACAAATCGGCATGGAGGAAATCGCAAATGGCGTTCGCGTAAACTACCGGTTCGGCTCGGACAAGAAAACAATCGACGACATGCCCAAGAAGATCAGCAAGTCGCGCTTCGAGCAGAACCTGTTAAGCAAGCTGGACAGCACGGGCCAGCGAACGCTGAAAATCGCGTACACCGAGGATGCGGAACAGGGGATGTATGTCCGGTCCGACGGCGCGCTTAAAGGCCTTCAACTGGAGCGGGCGCTTAAAGCCTTTGAGGATGCCGGGTATACCGAAGAAGATTTGCTGGTCGACATTGAGGAAAACCATTTGGATCAGACCAAGCCTGAACCGCGGGTATTTCATGCTTCGGTTGAATACACGCTGGACGGCGACAGTCTGCTCGCCAAGATCCCGGTTTCCAGCATCGATTTCCCGGCTGAATATCCGGTGAACACCATATCGTTCCTGAGTTTCTTCGGTGCCGGGGGAACGGAAGAAAAAGGCTCGATCTTCATTCCGGACGGATCGGGGGCGCTGATCCATTTTAATAACGGCAAGACCCGGTATCCAGCCTACCAACAAAACGTTTACGGAACGGACCGAACCGTGAGCCGCATCGAAACGGCAGAAATCAGCCAGGAAATCAGGCTGCCGGTGTTCGGAATCATCCGTCAAGCCGGGGCATTTATCGGCATCATCGAGGAAGGGGCTCCGGCCGCGACAATCAATGCCGACGTTAGCGGCAGACTGAACAGCTATAACTACGTTTACCCGACGTTCACGGTGATCAACAAAGGCGACTTAAGCCTGGATGCGAACGGCCAGCAGCGCTCGCTTCCGAAATTTCAGGAAGCTCCGATGCGAAGCGATTTTACGGTCCGATATGCCTTCGTGGGCAAGCAGTCGGCTTCCTATCAAGGACTTGCTGCATATTACAGGAAATATTTGGAGCAGCATGGCGGTCTTCCCGCAATTGCCGAGAGGAACGGGGAGAATATGCCGTTCTATCTGGAGCTCGTAGGCAGCATTTATAAGAAAAAGCATTTTGCAGGAATTCCCTATCGGGCGCTGGAGCCGCTCACGACCTTTGAACAAGCGCAAAGTATTCTGACAGACATGAGCCAGCGTGGAATCCATGACATCAAATTGAAATATAGCGGCTGGTTCAACAAGGGGCTGGCTCATGAGGTGCCTGGCAGCGTCTCCGTTGACCAGCAGGTAGGGGGAGAGAAGGGACTTCGGCGTCTGTTATCCTATGCAAACGAGAATGGGGTAACGCTATATCCGGATGTCGCCATCCTTACCGCATTGTCCGGTTCCGGGTTCAACGAAACGAAGGAGGCGGCCAGAACGCTCCGAGGCGTCCCCGCAGAGCTCTATTCATTCAATCCGGCATTGAATCGCCGGGATCGGACCGGTTCGGTGACCTATGTCATATCGCCGCGGTTTATAGGTAGTTACACGGAAGCTTTCTTAAAGGACTATGGCAAATACGGCGCAAATGCCGTTTCGCTGAGTGATCTGGCCGCCGAGCTCGATAGCGATTTTCGCAAGGACCGCCAAATTGACCGAACGGAGTCCGAGCAGCTGTCTCAGGATGCGCTGAACAAGATTGAAGATGCCAATCTTCAGGTCATGGCTGACGGAGGAAATGCTTATGCGCTGCCTTTCTTAACCGATATCACCCACGCGCCCATGGCAAGCAGCAGGTTTAAAATCGAGGACGCGGAAATCCCGTTCTATCAAATGGTCGTCCGCGGTTATATCGATTACACAGGCTCACCCTACAATCTGACTGCGTATACCGATCCCAAACCGTATATATTGAAGTGTTTGGAGTACGGTTCCAGCGTGTACTTCCAATGGATCTATGAACCGAATCACAACATAAAGGACACAGCGCATAACGACTTGTTCTCCGCCAATTACGAGATATGGATCGATGAAGCCGCCCGTATCTATGAGGAAGTGAATGCTTTTCTGAAAAAGGTTCGCCATGATCGGATCATCGGACATGTCGAATTGGGTGACGGCGTATTCAAGACGATATATGAGAGCGGCGTTTATGTCATCGTGAATTATAATCATGTACCAGTGACGATTGACGATCTAACCATTGAAGCCGAAAGCTATGTGACAGGTGGTGAAGCGCCGTGAAATTCATAACCCAGCGATTGGCGGGAAAGCAAAGGAGCTATGGGAAACAGAAGGCTTTATGGGGCATTGCTTATGTTATGCCTTGGCTTCTCGGCTTTATATTTTTCTTCCTGATCCCTTTGCTGACTTCCCTGATCTACAGTTTTAGCACTGTAACCGCGAATTCCGAAGGAATCGGCATTACCCTAATGGGGATGAAAAATTATGTGACCGCCTTTACGGTCAACACCAGCTTTAATCGAATGCTGACCGAAGCGATTGTTAATATGGTGGTAAACGTGCCCCTGATCGTTATTTTCAGCCTCTTTCTGGCTGTTGTCCTGAATCAGAAATTCCTTGGCCGTTCCTTTGCCAGATCGATATTCTTCCTGCCTGTCATTCTTGCTTCCGGGGTCATACTGACCCTGGAAAGCAGCAGCCTCGTTCAGGCGATCAATGATCAGAATGCCGGTTCCGGAGGGCTGATCAACGCTTTGGGAAGCTTTGAGCTCGAGCGATTAATGCTTCAAGCCGGCGTAAGCGAGACCATCGTAAACTATTTAACGGGAGCCGTGGATCGTATTTATGATATTGTAAGCCAATCCGGCGTACAGATTCTCATATTCCTGGCTGGCATCCAGACGATATCTCCCCAGCTGTATGAAGCGTCCAAGATGGAAGGGGCAACGGGTTACGAAGCCTTCTGGAAAATCACGTTTCCGATGGTTAGCCCGCTAATCCTGGTCAATATGATTTATACGATTATCGACTCGTTCTCCCGAAATGAGCTGACAGAGTTAATCCGTACCACGGGCTTCGTTCAGTTCGATTTCGGCCTTAGCTCAGCGATGGCCTGGATTTATTTCTTAGCCATTACTATCATCCTATTAATCAGCGCATATTTGGTATCCAGAAAAGTCTTTTACCATGAATAGAAGAAGGTGAATGCAATGCCGGTATCTCGGTGGCTATCGCTCGAACATTGGAAACGATGGCTCTGGTCTTTCATACGTTTAACATTGATCGCAGGCCTGTCCTTTGTTATTCTGTATCCGATTCTGCAAAAAATCTCGACGGCCGTCAAAGACAAGGCCGATCTTTATTCACCGGTCGTCGTATGGATTCCGGAAAATTTTACGATGAGCAATTTCCTTGATGCCATCCGCATTATGGATTACTGGGAAACGCTCATCAACACGTTTGCGCTGTCGGCGACGACGACGGTCTTGACAGCCGCTTCTTGCGCGCTTGCGGGATACGGCTTTGCCCGTTTGAAGTTCAAAGGCAGCCAATTTATGTTCGCTTGCGTTATCCTGACGATACTGGTGCCCCCAACCACGATTCTCATTCCTATATACTTGAATCTGAAAGATTTTACGCTGATGGGCTTGATCCCGCTCATAACCGGGAAATCCGTCAATCTGTTAAACAGCTATTGGCCGTTCATTCTGACTTCGCTGACGGCCAATTCCCTCAAAGCCGGTTTGTACATTTTTATATTCCGACAATTTTTCCGCGGCATTCCGAAAGAAGTGGAAGAGGCCGCTTATATCGACGGCGCGGGCGTCGGAACCACCTATACCCGCATCATGATGCCGAACGCGATTCCTGCCGTCATTACCACGACGTTGTTCTCCTTCGTCTGGCAATGGAACGACAGCTTCTACACGACGACGTATCTGACTTCAAGCAAGGTCATGTCCACCCAGCTTTCATCGCTGCCGTACAATCTGTCCATTATGCTGGGCGGTGATCCGTCGAAGGCAGACCCTTTTTATTTGAGTATGGTGCAGGATACCGGCATCTTGCTGGCCATCCTTCCGTTGATCGTCATTTATTTGTTCGTCCAGCGATACTTCGTGGAAAGTATCGAGCGTACCGGTATCGTAGGCTAACATTTCAAGATGAAAACCGCCACCCCGAATCTAGGGGATGGCGGTTTTTGCTTGCATGCAGCAACAAGTAAATAACGGGATGGAAAGTAAAAAAATGTTTATTGTGGGCCGGGGCCTTTAAAGTATAATAATACAATTAATCGATAGGAAAGGGTGTTATCTGTTGCTGATCATCGTAAAGAACTTATCCAAGGTCATGCTAAGCGCTTTACTGTTTGGTTCAACACTGGCGTCTTGTCACCAAAGCAGCGGTATCGACCACAATCGGGGGCCGGAAACACGCGGGGAGGGCGTATACAACGATAAGTCATTAAGCGCTTATCATCCGCCGATCGAAGTCACGCTTGTTAGAGAAATCGGCGACGGCTTGGAAGATATTCTGAAGGCATTGCCTGATGAAACGCTGGAGGACAATCGCTGGAGTCAGTTGTACGAACAAGTTCTTGGCATTCAAATCAAATACAAATGGGCTGTGAGAAGCGAACAATACCACAAAAAGCTGGATATTATGCTGGCTTCAGGGGACATTCCGGATATCGTCAAGGTCAATGCCCAGCAGCTCAGGCAATTAAGTCATGCCGGTCTGATCCAGGATCTGACGCAGGCTTATGAGGAATATGCTTCAGCGTTGACTCGGCAAGTTCATCGTCAGGAAGGGAGCGGCACCCTGGAATCCGGCATAATCGGTGACAAGCTGATGGGCATACCAGAGACCGATTCCTCTATCGAAAAGGCGATGTTTCTGTGGATTCGAACGGATTGGCTGGACCGATTGGAGCTGTTGCCTCCGCAAACGATGGATGATGTCCTGGCAATTTCGAAAGCGTTTACAGAACAGGATCCCGACGGAAATGGCCAACAGGACACCTATGGAATAGCGGCTACCCAATATTTGTGGGACCCCGTCATGGGTTTAACCGGATTCATGGCCGGTTATGGAGCTTACCCAAACATATGGCTTGAAGACGAGAGCGGCAAACTCGTATACGGAGGCATTCAGCCCGAAGTGAAACAGGCGCTCAAAGCACTTCAGGATATGTATCGCAACCATGAAATCGAGAGTGAATTCATTTTTAAAAACGGAAGCAAAGCCAAACAGCTCATAGCCGATGGGAAGATCGGAATGGCCTATGGAGAGCAATGGGGAGCGTTCTTGTTTCAATCCAGCCGAAGCGGCGATCCGGATGCAGAGTGGCAGGCTTTTCCCATTGTTACTGACTCCGGCAAGGCGCCAATGGTTCCGCTTAAATTCACCACAAGTTCTTTTTACGCCGTAAGAAAGGATTTTGCTCACCCGGAAGCGATTCTGAAAATGTTCAATATGCATCTTGAAAAAAATTGGGGCAAAACGGCCGAGTACGGGACTTACTACAACGATTCCTCGCCCGTGTGGGGTCTATCTCCCGTGACTCCTTTCCCTGCTGATAAAAACCTCAAAGCCTACCGGCAAATCGCCGAAGCGCGTCAACAAGGATTGACGTCACAGTTACAAGGTGAGTCCGGATTCATTCAAGACCGAATCGCTCGATATATGGATAAGAAAGAAGACAGCGAATCCGGCTGGGGATGGGAAAAAATCTACGGGTCATCCGGTGCGATGAGTATCCTGGACCAATACGAGAAAAACGATCAGTTGTTATTCGATGCATTTGCCGGCGCTCCGACCGAAACCATGATCGAAAGAAGAAACATTCTGGACAATCTTCAGCATGATTACTTCGTTAATATCATCCTCGGCGAACCCCTCGACCAATTCGACCGGTTTGTCGAGGAATGGTATCGGCTTGGCGGCGCGGACATTACGGCAGAAGTGAATCAATGGCATGAGGACAAGAAAAGGCCGTCCATAGAACCATGAGCCCCGCAAGCATGATTGGCTTCAAAGGCTATCAGGCGGCTAATCATCAAGCATATTCACACGCATCGGAGGAGTTTAATTGCTTAAGTTACCCGTGAATTCCATTCGAAATACCATCTTTATTCGATTGGTTGCTACCTATCTATTCGTTATTCTTCCGCTTATCATTCTCGGTGTTTATCTGTATAACTGGAGTTACCAATACGCTAGCCAGGAAATATCCAAAAATTCGCAAGCGCAGCTTTCGGCTTACCTGGACGGGTTGAACCGGGAAATCGAATGGTTGGAAATTCAGCAATACGATATTTTGCAGGACGGGGAACTCAACAAAATGGTGCTGACATGGGAGATGATGAGCACGGTCGATAGAAAAGCAAGCCTCCATTATTTGCTGCCTCGACTGGTCTCCATCAAAAACAGCAGTGTCTACATAAAAGACGTATTCGTTCATATTCGCGGCATGGATAAAACGATTTCAGCCATGACCGGGATGAACCCATTCGACTCGATACGGTATAACAATGTCCAAGTAGGAAAGGCGCACGGCAATGCGAGACTCTTGCAGATCGACGATACGCTCCATCTTGTAGCGGCTAAATACGGAGCTAGAAAAGGGGAAGAGCCGTTCCTGATCGTTCAGATCGAACTGGATCCGAGCAAACTCAGGGAATCCCTGATGCAAATCAGCGTATATCCGGAAAGCGGGGCTTTTATCGTCTCCGAGCCGTCCGGATTTGCTCTGGCCAGCCATGAGGAGGCGGATCGTTTAATGGGAGGGGCCATGCAGGCCATCCCAAATGCGAATCGCCAACTGATAATGATCGGTACAGGCAGATATCTGATCGATAAGGCGTATTCCGATAAGCTGAAATTATCCGTGTTCACCTACTTGCCTACCGAGGTGGTGAAGCGGCCGCTAAGTAAATTTTATGTCTGGGCCTGGCTGTTTGCAGGCACGACGCTCTTAGCCATCGCCATCTATGCCGTATCGACATACAAGCTGGTTCATAAACCGCTGCTCCTGCTTGTCCAAAGCTTCAGGAAAATGGAAGATGGCATGTTTAATATCCGGATCAGGCACGGACAAAGGGATGAGTTCGGCTATTTATACGATCGATTCAATCATATGCTTATCAAGCTGCAGCATTTGATTGATCAGGATTTCAGGCATAAGCTCATGATGCAAAGGGCGGAGCTGAAACAGCTCCAATCCCAGATCAATCCCCACTTTTTATATAATAGCTTCTTCATCTTGAGTTCCCTGGCCAAAACGGGGGATGTCGCGCAAATCGAGTTGTTCACGAACATGCTTGGAGAGTATTTTCGATTCATTACCCGCAATGATGCGGACAACGTTCCATTGCTGGAAGAGACGAGGCATTCCCGCATTTATACCGAGATTCAAAAGCTCAGATTCTCAAGGCGGATCCGCGTTCAATTCGGGGAGCTGCCGAAGGAAATGGAGACCATCAAGGTGCCGCGATTGATCATTCAGCCTATTATCGAAAACGCCTATGAGCACAGTCTCGAAAAAATGCAGGATGAAGGTTTGCTGCATGTAGCGTTTCATTTGGATAAAGACGAAGCCTCCATCGTGATTGAAGAAAATGGGAACGGGCTGACGGATAACGAAATCGAAGAGCTAAACAGGCGGCTTGAACGGACGTCCGAATCCGCTGAATCCCCTGAAGTGACGGGCCTTATCAACATCCATCGGCGAATTGCCTTAACGTACGGGGAAAGCAGCGGATTAGTTCTTTCAAGAAGTCCATTGAATGGATTGCGGGTCCAGATTCGAATCAGGCTGACGGAGGGGAATGGACATGTATAGATTGCTGGTCGTCGACGATGAAGAGATTATTACGAACAGTTTGTTCGAAGTATTTCATCAATGGATGCCCGAAAAGCTTGATGTTTGCCGGGCCTACTCCGGCAAGGAAGCGCTGAATTGGATGTCGCGCACGAGAATCGACATCGTTCTGACGGATATACGCATGCCGGGCATGAGCGGATTGGAATTGACGGAGAGCATCCGCGCTCTTTGGCCAAGGTGCAGAATTATCTTTCTGACCGGGTACAGTAATTTCGATTACGCTTATCAAGCGATCCAGATGCCCAATATTCGCTATTTGTTGAAGACGGAAGGTTTCGATAAGGTCATGGAGGTCGTGAAGGAAGTTATCCATGAAATCGAGAGCGGCAACCGCATGAAAGAATGGCTCAAGCAATCTCGCATGCAGATCGAAGCGCTGGAGTGGATGGAGCAGGGGGAGTACTTCCGGCAATTCGTAGCGGACAGCAGCTTGCTTGGAGCGGATAACGAAGCGATGATTGACGATTTCCAAACCTTGAACATTGGGCTGGATCCGAAACTTCCTGTACTGTTAGCTCTTGGCCGCGTAGCGTATTCAGCAGGCAAAGCATATGCAGAAAAGAAAAATGGCCATCGATCGGTAAGATGGATATGGAATTCTTTTATGGAGGAGCAAGTCCGCAGCATCGGCGTCGTGGACAAACACGGGGATTTATTATGGTTGCTCCAGCCGCGGTCCAAGAACCCGACCGGGGATCGTCTGGTTCTTTATTTGGAGGGTACGCTTGAACTCATCCAGGAAGCCTGCCTTGATTCTCTTGAACTTACCGTATCATTCACCATAAGCGGCTTCCCGTGCCGGTGGGAGGATGTGACACCACAGTATGAAAGGCTGCGAAGGCTGCAGCAGCTAAAGATGGGCGACGGATTTCCGATGATTCTGAAGGATCAAACCGACTCTGACAAATCGCCGTACTGCAAGGAAGGAGTGGAGGCGAGTCATAAGGCGGACATCTTGGAAGCACATTTGGAGGCCGGAAGGGAAAATGAATTTATGGAAGAATTGGAGCAGATGTCGGAAATCGTGCTGACCGTGGACGATCTTCATCAGCACGCTGCCCAAGCTTATTATTCTATTGCGCTGGTGCTGTATGCGAAGCTGACCCGGCTAGGTCTTCAGGATCCTACCGGTGAACGGGGAAAGCTGCTGGACTTGGAAGGCCATGATTCCATGAAGGAAGCTTTTCGGTATTTGAGGCGAACGGCCGAAGACATCTTCGCTTTCAAACGAATGGATGAACGAGGCAAAACGGCGCATGTCATTGATCGGGTATGTCAATATATCGAGGAGCATTTGGATCAGGACGTGACCCTTGTGCATCTTGCCGAACGCTATTATTTCAATCCGTCCTATCTATCGCGCTTGTTTAAGCAAGAACGGGGAATCAACATCTCCGAATATATCGAAAAATGCCGAATCCGAAGAGCCAAGGAACTGCTTAAGGAAGGGGATTTGAAGGTAAGGGACGTGGCTCCTCTTGTCGGATACGATGCAGCCCATTCCTTCACCCGCTTCTTCAAAAAGGCGACGGGGTTAACGCCTCAGGAGTACCGGGACAATCTCGTGAATTAGGCCGGCCACCTACCATTAGTCCGGTGTTTTCAGATGGAATGTCGGGTTGTTGCCTTGCTTAGCAAGAGGTACACTTTTTACGACCACTTCCGGAATGTCGACCCGTAATGGGAATGACAGGTCGCCAAGTAACGATGGAGGAGGGTGTGTTCAGGGATGAAGCCCGTAAAGCCGTTACTGGTCATATCTACCGTATTCGCGTTCGTTTGCATAATGTTTGTCTTTGCAAAACTTGCGAATCGTGGCCAAGACGATCCAAAACTGTTAAACCAGGAGTTGAGTGACAAGATGAGTGATGAAATCAAAGCAGGCAAGGCGGGAACTGAAATGATGGAACAGGGCAGCAGCGTGGATACGATTCGGGATGCGGACAGCACCCGCAGCGAGCCGTACGCGGTCGCGATCGGCAAGATTCCTCCGAATGGGAATCCGGTCGTCTCGCATAAATTCGGCGCGGATCCCTATGCGCTGGCAGTAGACGGACGTGTATATTTATATAACACGTATGACGCACTAGAGTATGACGGTGACGGGAACGTCAAGGACAACAGCTACAGCACGATCAACAAGCTGTCCGTCATCTCTTCTTCGGATTTGGTCAATTGGACCGATCACGGCGCAATCCAGGTTGCAGGACCGACCGGCGCTGCCGCATGGGCAACGCAATCATGGGCACCAGCGGCCGCGCACAAGGTGATTCACGGGGAAGATCGATTCTTCCTCTATTTTGCCAACAATGCCAGCAGCATCGGTGTACTGACGAGCGACAGCCCCGTTGGCCCGTGGATAGATCCTATAGGAAAGCCGCTGATCACAAGAAACACGCCTGGCGTGGAAGGAGTCACGTGGTTGTTTGATCCCGCCGTGCTTGTTGACGATGACGGGAAAGCCTATATCTACTTTGGCGGCGGCGTTCCGGAAGGCAAAGCCGAAATGCCGGATACGGCTCGCGTCATGCAGCTTGGCGAAGATATGGTCAGCGTGCTTGGAGAAGCCGTCACGATTCCAGCTCCTTATATGTTCGAGGATTCAGGAATCAACAAGTTTGGTGGAAAGTATTACTATACGTACTGTTCCAATTTCTCCGGAGGAACGCGGCCGGAGAACAGTCCTCCTCCAGGCGAGATCGCTTATATGGTCAGCGAGCATCCGATGGGACCCTGGATTTATAAAGGGACTATTTTGAAAAATCCAGGGCATTTCTTCGGGGTCGGAGGGAATAATCATCACGTCATTTTTCAACTCCGACAAAACTGGTATATTGCCTATCACGCCCAAACGCTGTCGAAGTCCATGGGGGTTCCCAAAGGCTATCGCTCAACCCATCTGAACCGGGTTTATTTCGAGCCGGACGGTACCATCAGGGAGATTGTAGCTGACATGGAAGGCGTGAAAGGGATCCAGCCGCTCAATCCTTTCCAACGAACGGAGGCGGTAACGATGGCATGGAATGCCGGAATTCAAGTCAATACGTCTATGGCTGCTGAGGACTCGCAGGGAAGCCCGATATTGAGGGTCACGGACATCCATGACCGGGATTGGATCGCAGTGGCCAATGCTGATTTCGGGAAAGGAGCATCTGCGTTTACGGCTTGGGTCTCGGGTATAGATGCGGGAGGGCGGCTGGAGCTTCGGCTGGATCGTCCGGATGGAGAACGGATCGGCAAGGTGGACGTACCGCCTTCATCCGGTACGGAACAGCGAAGGGAATTCTCCATAGAGGTTTCGGGCGCGTCCGGCATCCATCATCTTTACTTCATATTTACCGGGCAGCGGGATCAGAGGCTATTTGATTTCGAAGCATGGCAATTTCATCATTGATTGCTGATATTGCCTGTTCGTTAATAACATGATTGCCATCTAAAAAGGCGCTCCCGAAAAAAGCAGCGCCTTTTTTAGGTTTCGAGGTTATAATGTACGTACAAGTTAATGCTGGCCAGAGGCGATCTGTACTGTCTGCGATCCATGCATTTTTCTAAACATGTTAGCGCTTACGCCGGCATAGGACTTGAATTTTTTATAGAACCAGTCCATATCGTTATAACCCACCATGTCAGCGATTTCGTATATCTTCATGTTGGTGTGCACCAGCAAGAATTTCGCTTTCTCCATTCTCTGCTGCAATAGATATTCGTTAAACGTCATCTTCTCGTGGAACTTGAATTTTTGGACTAAATAGGAGTAGTTGAAATGCATCCGCTCGGCAATTTCTTTCAAGGTGACGTTTTGATACTTCGAATCTTCCAAGTATTCCTTGACCTCTTGAATGACCTGATCCTCCTTTTCCGCATGGACATGGGACACTCTAAGACACGGATTCCCGTCACCGGAATCGGTTGCTGGCGTGATCATCTGCAAGCTGGAGCTGAGCTCTTCGATCGTGAACGGTGCCGGCAAATAATCGTTGACTTGGAGCTGCAAGGCTTTCCGGGTCCAATAAAAGTCCGTGCTGCCTCCGGCAACAATGATAGGGACTCGGCTTACGCACCGGATTTGTTCGCATAACTCCATGCCTGCGGAATCTGAACCGAACGCATGGATAATCACTACCGTGTAAGGCTCCAAGGCAACGAATTGCATAGCGGACGAGGAGGACCTGACGCAGCGGCACCGCGAGCATCTCAAACCATTCCAATCCGGCGGGCTTCCCGGTGTTTCTACATCATGAGTTTCCAGATCAACAAGCAGAATATCATGCACAATGCTTCCCCCTAACTTCTTTGTAATAACGCTTACATACGGTTTGATAACATTATGGGGAACGGAAGGCTGGATCACAATGTGCCGATCTTTATATTTCTAACCGATATTTACTTCTTACCGAATATAACCGGTATGTGAACGCGTAAGAAATTTTGACAACCTGAGATTGGACGGGTGAAGGACCCCAATTTGGCAGGTTGTTGCAAAAAAATGTAAGCGCTAATATGGAGTTATGACCATTCGGGCGGGGTTCCGGGCTCCGTACCGGATTTCTGTTTTTTGCTCGAAGCTGAAAGGAGGCTGTGTTTTGTTTCGTATGTCTAAACTCGGCAGATGGGCGGTAACATCAGTGGCAACTGCGGTGGCAGCGTCCGTTGTTCTCCTCTTAATCGTGTCCTATATGGACAGCCGCAACAAGCAGGCCGCGGAAAGTCAGGCACCAGGAACACTGGAGGAAGGAGCCGCGGAGCTAAGGGGGAACCCCGAAGTGTCGAACGGGAATTCGAGTGCCGAATCCCCAGCCAGTGCAAACAAACCCGCGTCTACTGAACCTCAAGCACAACCGTCTGTACGGCAAGATATTCCATCGCTTCATGAACTATTCGAGGAGGTTTTTCCGATCGGCGCCGCGATCGAACCGAATCAGACCAACGGCCCATCGTCGGAGCTGCTGAAGAAGCATGTCCGCTGGCTGGTGGCGGAGAACGCAATGAAGCCGGATGAGATCCAGCCATCGGAAGGCCAGTTTATATGGACGAACGCCGACCGAATCGTGGAATATGCCAAGGAGAACAACATGCAAGTCCGTTTCCATACCCTGGTCTGGCATACCCAAGTCGGTGCATGGTTTTTCCAAGATGCGGAAGGCAAGCCGATGGTGGATGAGACAGACCCCAAGCGCCGGGAAGCGAACAAAAAATTGCTGCTGGAACGTCTGGATACCCACGTAAGGACGATCGTCGGCCGATATAAGGGCGAGATTACGTCATGGGACGTGGTGAATGAAGTCATTGAACCCGGGGATCCGGACGGTATGCGCGCGAGCGAATGGTATAAAATTGCCGATACCGATTACATCGCAACGGCTTTTCGAGCGGCTCGGGAAGTCGGAGGACCTGAAGCGAAGCTCTATATTAACGATTACGGAACGGATAACCCTGTGAAAAGGGACCGTTTGTTTCAGCTGGTGAAAGATTTGCTGGAGCAAGGTGTTCCGATCGACGGTGTCGGACATCAGACGCATATTGACATCTATGGTCCATCGGTGGATTCCATCATCACGTCGATGCGAAAATTCGCGGAGCTTGGCCTCGACAATCTCGTCACCGAGCTCGACATGAGCATTTATGCCTGGAACGACCGCAGCGATTACGGCCAAGATCTCCCGCAAGAAATCCTAAACCTGCAAGCCGAACGATATGGCAAGTTGTTTAAGGCATTCCGCCAAAACAAGGACATTCTTAGCGGCGTCGTATTTTGGGGCATCGCCGACGATCATACCTGGCTTCACGGTTTTCCGGTCGCACGTACCAATGCGCCTTTGCTGTTCGATCAACGACATCAGCCCAAACCGGCATTTTGGCTGTTGCGCGAAGACCGAGTTATAAACAGACGTTACCGCAGAGTCGAGCAAGCATTATGGATAAACAATTGTATAGCTCAATGCCGCTTACCGAAAAAACGTGATAAGGAGAAAGCCGAATGATGAGAATGAATGTGGAGAAGCTGCCCAAGCTTCATGAAGCCTTTGGAAATAGCTTCAACATCGGAGCTGCCGTGAATCCGATCACGATGGTGACTCAAAAGGAATTGTTGACGCACCATTACAACAGCGTTACGGCGGAAAATGAAATGAAATTCGAGCGATTGCACCCATCGGAAGAGGTATATACATTCGAGCAAGCCGACCAGATTGTATCGTTTGCCAAATCGAACGGAATGGCGGTGCGAGGACATACCCTCGTATGGCATAATCAGACGCCGGAATGGGTGTTTCAAAACAGCTCCGGCGGAAAAGCCGGCCGCGAGCTGCTGCTTGCGCGGATGAAAGCGCACATCGATGAGGTGGTTGGCCGTTATCGCGGAGATATCCATGCTTGGGATGTCGTGAACGAAGCCATTGCCGACAGCGGAAGCGATCTTCTTCGTTCTTCCCCATGGCTTGCGTCAATCGGGGAGGATTTTATCGCCAAGGCATTCGAATACGCGCATGAAGCGGATCCGCAAGCGCTGCTGTTTTATAACGATTACAACGAATCCGTACCGGAGAAGAGGGAGAAGATTTACGCGCTCCTTAAATTGTTAAAGGAGCAGGATGTGCCGATTCACGGCGTCGGGCTTCAAGCTCATTGGAATCTGGAGTTCCCTTCGCTTGACGATATCCGCAGGGCCATCGAAAGATATGCAAGCCTTGACCTGATGCTCCATATAACGGAGCTTGACGTATCCATTTTCGCGCATGAGGATAAGCGGACCGATCTGGCGGCGCCGACGGAAGAAATGCTTGAGCGCCAGGCGGAGCGTTACGGACAATTGTTCCGGCTGCTTAAAGAGTACAGCGGCAGCATAACTTCCGTAACTTTCTGGGGCGCGGCGGACGATTATACCTGGCTGGATCATTTTCCGGTAAGGGGCCGCAAAAATTGGCCGTTTGTCTTCGATGAGAATCATCATCCGAAGGAATCTTACTGGAACCTGTTGAAGGAAGCCAAGGCGGATCAGACATTTCAGGATGTTTGATCGCGCACCATTCCAGCAGTCTCCAATAGTTGAAGGGAGAAACCATCTATGAACAAGACATTGATCACAAATCCGATCATATGGGCGGACGTGCCGGATGTGGATGTCATCCGCGCAGAGGATGCTTATTATATGATCAGCACCAGCATGCATTCGATGCCGGGCTGTCCGATCATGAGATCCGAGGATTTGATGCATTGGGAAATTGTCGGTTACGTATATGATACGTTCGAAGACAATGAGGCCCATCGTTTGGAAGACGGCCAAAATATATACGGGCAAGGATCCTGGGCGGCCAGCCTACGCTATCATCAGGGCAGATTCTATGTTTGTTTCTCCAGCAACGATACCAGGAAATTTTACGTGTACTGCACGGACAATATCGTTCAGGGGCCGTGGCAGCGTTCGGTCATCGACGGACTTCGGCATGATCCAGGCCTGCTTTTTGATGATGACCGCGTCTTCGTAATCTACGGCAACGGGGATATTTACATCACCGAGTTGACCGCGGATACCACGGCTCTTAAGCCGGACGGAATCCACCAGCTGCTGTTCAAAACGGAAGCGGAGGGTATCGGACTTCGCTGCGAAGGCTGCCATGCCTATCGAATCAATGGTTATTATTATTTGCTGTTCATTGAATGGCCGAAAGCAGGCTTCGGCAACGGCCGGCGTAGACAAATCTGTTACCGGTCACGGGAATTGCTCGGCCCCTATGAACGAAGAATCGTATTGGATGACGATCTCAGATACCGTAAGAAGGGAATTGCCCAGGGAGGAATATTCGACACGCCGGATGGCAAGTGGTACGCGATGCTGTTCCAGGATCATGATGCCGTCGGCAGAATCCCGTGCTTGGTGCCGGTGGCCTGGGAGGAGGATTGGCCGGTGTTCGGCATGGAAGGCAAGGTGCCGGAACGGTTTGATGTCGACTTGCCGCAAGGCGCGGCGAAGCCGCTCGTGATCAGCGACGAATTCGAATACGAATCGGATAAGCTGGCGCTGAATTGGCAGTGGAACCACAACCCGGATCATCGGCTGTGGTCGGTGACCGAACGCCCCGGTTTTCTAAGACTGACGACGGGCAGCTTGGCTGCAGGCGTGCTTCAGGCGCGCAATACGTTAACGCAGCGTACGGAAGGGCCTGCTTGCATGGGATTGGCCTTGCTGGATACGTATCGTATGAAGCCGGGCGATCGAGCTGGGCTTGTTGCCCTGCAAAGCCATTTCGGCACCGTAGGCGTTAAGGTGGCAGAAAACGGCGACAAGTTCATCGGGATGAGCGTGAACGATGGGGATGGCCTAGAGAAGGAGCTGGAAACCGTACGTTTTCACGGCAGGGATGTGCATTTGAAAATCCATTTTGATTTTGAAAACAGCAAAGATGTGGCTTCCTTTCATTATTCTGTCGACGGGTCGGAGTGGATGCCGATCGGCGGAGAGCTGAACATGCGGTATACGTTAGATCACTTTATGGGTTATCGGATCGGGTTATTTTATTATGCCACCACGCAAATCGGCGGCCATGTCGACTTCGATTATTTCCGCTACGAAAAAGCCGAACGGTAGAGCAGGAGGATGACGAGCCATGGCAGACCATGGGACGACAGCGGCAAATGAAACGGAAGGCCCGGCCGCACCGCAGAATCCGGCAGTCGGACGCCGCGGACTTTACATCCTATATGAGACGATGATCGAAGCGACGATTCGTCCCGATGGGAAGTATACGCAAGAGATTTACCTGGACGGGAGCCAACTCGTCGATAAAGCCCGATTTACGGGAGGTGTGACGGATGAAACCATTCTTGAGCTGCTAAAGAGCAGCAGCGGTCTCCGCCGGCTGGTGGACTGTATCGGGATCTCCGTTCATGCTCATGAACGAGACGTATCGAGCGCCCTATTCACATTTTGGAACTGGGGAAAAGCGAATCCATACGAAACGGGATCCCGGCAGACTATAACCTGTCCAGCCAACGGAACGGAAACGCTCTTGGTTCTGGATAACGACGAGGGTCGATATTCGGATGACCATGTTCCGGGCAAATTCGTCTTGGAGTTTGAGCGAGGGGGCGTGTTGGCAACGGCAAGCATCGTATTCTATCTTCATGACGGTTACCAAGTTCCCGAGGTTGAAGCCGACCCGCCGGTCGATGTGGAATCACAAGCATATCAAGACATGATTAAAAAATCGCTCATAAGCCCTGGCCATAACAAGCGACTAAAAGCGGCGATCGAAAAAGCGAAGCGAGGCGAGCCCGTAACCATCGCCTACATCGGTGGTTCCATCACCCAAGGGGCCGGTGCTGTTCCGCTCCATTCCCAATGCTACGCATACCAATCCTATGACCTGTTCAAGCGAAGGTTTGCACCAGCCGCCGACAGCCCGATGCGTCTGATCAAAGCCGGCGTAGGCGGCACGCCGTCGGAGCTGGGCATCGTCCGCTATGATCGGGATGTGCTTCGAGAAGGGGAGGTGCAGCCGGATATCGTGATCGTCGAGTTTGCCGTCAACGACGCCGGCGACGAAACGAAAGGAAACTGTTACGAGAGCCTGGTCCTCAAGGCTCTTCGTGCCGATCACAAGCCGGCGGTGATTTTGCTGTTCAGCGTATTCGTGAACGACTGGAATCTTCAAGACCGGCTAGCCCCCTTAGGCTGGCATTACAACCTTCCGATGGTCAGCGTGAAGGATGCGGTCACGGAACAGTTTCGATACAGCAAGGAGCAAGGCAACGTGATTACGAAAAGGCAGTTTTTCTACGACATATATCATCCGACCAATGCAGGACATCGGGTGATGGCCGATTGTTTGGGCTGGTTATTCGAGATAACCGATCGTTCCCCCACCGACGAGGAAGACTTCACGGATGTACAGCCTCCGCTGATCGGAAACGACTTCGTTTTAACGAAGCTGCTCGACCGTCTGAATGGCGACCGTTTCGCCCGCATTGATGCCGGCGGTTTTTCGGACATCGACACGGATCTGCAGACGGCGGAAATGGACGATCATGCATACGGGACGCCGCAATTTCCGCACAACTGGATGCACACGGCCGATTCCGGCAAGCACAGCTTCAAGATGATCTTCCGGAGCAAGAGTCTCATCCTTGTTTATAAAGACTCCGGCAGCCGGGAATTCGGGACCGCGAAGATATGGGTGGACGGGGAGCTGAAGAAGACCGCCGATCCGCTTGAAGTGAACTGGACACACTGCAATGCTGTGATTTTATACAATGATCCAAATTCGGATGAACATGCGGTAGAAATCGAAATGGCGGAAGGCCACGAGGATAAGCGATTCACGATTCTGGGCTTCGGTTATGTTCCATAAGGTTGTATTAGAGCACAGTTTGCCAATTCGGTGAGATTGCTTGGATATCGCCCGGCGCTAAACCTATGAACTGAAGGGGAGAGGAACATGAAGGAGAAGGCCCCGGCCGGATTCGACCGGCAACGGGAACATATCGCCAGGGGAATAATCGAAACGGTGGAATATGCATCCGAAACGGTAGGCAACTTTCGAAAGGCGACGATCTATACGCCACCAGGGTATGGCGATGATAAAACGTACAACGTGCTTTATTTATTGCATGGGATCGGTGGTGATGAGTCGGAATGGCACCGCCATGCGGATCCGCAGACGATTCTGGATAATCAATGCGCGGATGGGAAACTCGCGCCGATGATCGTCGTTTTTCCCAATGGCCGTGCGATGCCGAACGATCGGGCTGAAGGGGACCTGTTTGATCCGGACAAAGTGAAAGCATTCGAGACGTTCGAATTCGATTTGCTAAACGACCTGATTCCCTTTGTCGAGTCGCGTTATTCGGTATCGACAGGTCGGGAAAACCGTGCGATTGCGGGGTTGTCCATGGGCGGGGGGCAATCCTTGAATATCGGTTTGAAGCACCTCGACCGTTTCGCATGGATCGGCGCTTTTTCCCCGGCTCCCAATACGAAATCTCCTGAACAGCTCGTCCCGCATCCGGATGAAGCGTCGGCCGGGCTCAAATTGCTGTGGCTGTCATGCGGCGACGAAGACAGTCTTATGCCAATTAGCGACCGGACGCATGCGTATTTGGCGGAGCACCAGGTTCCACATATTTGGTTTGAGGAACCTGGCGGTCATGATTGGTCCGTATGGAAGAACGATTTGTATCATTTCTCACAGCACCTTTTTAAAGATAGCTAATGTGCAAGGAAGCCTTGCCCGTTTATGGCCGGGCTTTTTACTTTCAGCCAAAATGACCGAAAGGCGAAAAGATCATGACGTTACTTCCGAAGGAAATCATGTCCATGTTGGACAGAAAAGGTACAAAAGCCGCTGATCTGGTGCACTGGATGGAGTGTGACCGGTTGCTGGACGGCGGCTATACGGACGGATATCTCGTCTTGTCCAGGGAATATCTTCACATCTTTCGTGGCAGCGTCACTTCGAAGGAGAAGACGTTTTGGAGTGATGCAGCCCGCCGGAGCAAGGACGCTGGCAAGCCGGGGAGAGACCGTTCCGTCGATTGGGCATTGGAACGCATTCCCGTCGAACGATTGGAATCCCTGGTCATCGTTAATCTGTTCGCTTCCGGCATGGTCGTGGCCAAGGAGCGGGAAGAGCGAGTGATCGGCGCATTCACGAGCGGTCAAATGAAACAGGCCGTCCGATTTGCGGGAGCCTTCGACAAAATGAAGAAAAACGAGCGGTTGGAGGCCTTCGAACAAGACGAAGAATCGGAAGGGGCTTCCTGCCCGACATGCGGATTGATATACCCTGAAGAAGGCAGGCCATTCTGCCCGAAATGCATGAAGAGGCATGCCGTCTTCGCACGTTTGCTGTCGTTTGCGGGCAAGTATAAGCTGTCCATCTTATTTATCGTTTTGTTTATGCTGCTCAACTCGGCGACCGGTCTCGTCATTCCTTATTTTCAAGGCACGGTGCTATTTGATCAGGCGCTTGCCGGAAGTGGCGCTTTCGCGGGGAAGATCGGTCTTGTCATTGTGATCATTCTCGCATTCCGAACGCTATCGCTGTTATTCGGGGTCATGTTCGGCACCATTATCGCAAAACTGGCGGCAAAGGTCGCATTCGATTTGAAATCGGCCGTATTTACCGCGTTGCAGCGGTTGTCGCTCGATTTTTTCATGCGTAGGCAGACCGGTCATCTCATGACCCGAGTGAATAACGACGCACAGGAACTACAATATTTCTTCGTAGACGGGCTTTCTTATTTCATCGTAAATGCGTTGAACATCATCGGCATCACCGCCGTGCTTCTTTGGATGGATTGGCGGCTTACGCTGATTTGCCTGCTGCCGATGCCACTGGTCCTTTGGCTTGTCCGGAGCGCGTTTCCGAAGCTGTGGCGCTTGTCCTGGCGAAGGCACCGCAGGGTGAGCGCCCTGAATTCAATCATCAGCGATTCGGTTCGCGGCTCGCGGGTCGTCAAGGCATTCGGTAAAGAAAAGGTGGAGATCCGCCGCTTTCAGCGGGCGAACGATGCATTCTCCGGGGCCGAACAGCGTTTCAACAAATTGAGCGGAACCGTGTTCCCGGTGCTCAATTTTCTGACGCAGGCGGGCGGGATCTTGATCTGGGCGTTCGGCGGTTGGTACGTGATGCAAGGCCGGATGTCGTTCGGCGCCGTGCTGACGTTCGTCAACTATATGATGATGCTGTATGGGCCGATTCAGTTCATGAACAATATCGTCGGCTGGTGGTCCAATTGCATGGCGGCGGCGCAGCGTATCTTCGAGATCCAGGATGCCGTGCCGGATGTAGCTGAGCGTCCTGGCGCCGTTCATTTGCCGGCGATGAAAGGCGATATCGTGGTCGATAACGTTTCGTTCGGCTACGAGCCGAACAAACCGATTTTGAAGCAGGTGTCCTTGTGCGCGAGACCGGGGCAGATGATCGGCGTCGTCGGCCATTCGGGTGCGGGGAAATCGACGCTTGTCAATCTGGTGTCGCGATTGTACGACGTAACCGAGGGGGAAATCCGGATCGACGGCGTCAATGTCAAGGATCTTTCGACAGCTTCACTGCGGCGTCATATCGGGATCGTATCCCAGGATGTCTATGTGTTCTCGGGCAGCATCGCCGAAAATATCGCGTACGCCGATCCCGATTGCCAGGCGGAGGACATTCTGCATGCGGCCAAAATCGCGAATGCGCACGATTTCATCGAAAAGCTGCCGGACGGCTATGATACCCAGGTCGGATCGGGCGGTTACAGCTTGTCCGGCGGGGAGAAGCAGAGGCTGT
Organism: Paenibacillus sp. Y412MC10; assembly: GCF_000024685.1. Classification (NCBI taxonomy): domain Bacteria; kingdom Bacillati; phylum Bacillota; class Bacilli; order Caryophanales; family Paenibacillaceae; genus Paenibacillus; species Paenibacillus sp. Y412MC10. The sequence continues at coordinate 3,795,149 of NC_013406.1, read as the reverse complement.
CGATCGCCAGGGCCGTGCTGCACAACCCAAAGGTGCTCATTCTAGACGAGGCGACCGCCTCGCTCGATACGGAGACGGAGCTGCAAATTCAGCAGGCGCTCGATTCGCTTGTCAAAGGACGGACGACGATCGCGATCGCCCACCGGCTGTCCACGTTAAGGCAAGCCGATTTTTTGGTTGTGATGGATAAAGGCGTCATCGTCGAAGCGGGCACGCACGACGAGCTGATGGCGATGGAGGGCGTCTATAGGGAACTGGTCCGCAAACATGACGAAGCGCTCAGAATGAAGGGGGAGATCATCGCATGACGACGATGGACGAACATCGGGGGACGGAGCTGGCGGATGCGGCGGGCATCCGATATTTGACCCCGGATAATACGGATTTCACGGAGACGAACGGACGTATGCTATCGGTTAGTACCGGGGGCGAAGTGCATTCGCCGGTTTACGTGCATTGTTCTTTTCCGCATACGAACCAGCGCTCATTCTTGTCGATTCGTACGGCGGATAACAAGGAGATCGGCATGATCCGCCATCTTGACGATTTTCCCCAAGGCACGGCCTCCCTGATTGAAAGGCAGATGATAATCCGCTATTTTACGCCGGAAATAACGAAGGTTATTGCCGTAACCGAGGAGTTCGGCTATTCCTATTGGGAAGTTGCAACGACTGCCGGACTGTGCCGGTTTACGGTGCGAAACGGCAGCGGCAACGTCAAGTTCGCCGCGGAGAATCGCCTGCTGATTATCGACGTCGACGGAAACCGATTCGTCATCCCGCAGGTGGACCGTCTGAGCGACAAGGAATACCGAATGGTCGAAATGAGATTGTAAACGGCGGTAACGGAGGAAAATCGATGAATTTGAATTTCACGCTTTCAGAGCAGGATTTAGCGGCGGTACGGCAAGTCGTCGGAGCGGAGATCGCTTATTGCGTCCCGGCCGACCTGTCGCTGGAAGGGCGGCGGGTGGAAGGCTATCTTGCGATCGGCGGTGGCAGGTGGGCCTATGTGCAAGACGGCCAGGTGCGAGACGAGGGAAACATCGCGGACGCCAGCGATTATAAGCTGGTGCCGTTCGTTGGCAATGCAGTGCTCGAAGCCACGGAGAACGAGACGAAGCGAATCGTCGTCCGGGTGACGATGCAGCATGCGGCCAGGTACGGCTATATCGCCCAAATCTTGAATGACATGGCTGCCACTCGCCCCATCCGTATTTATCATGATGAAGCGGATCCGGTTTGTGCAGCTTGCGGACGATCGCTCGTCCCGGGTACGCGGGTGTGTCCCCGATGCATGAGCAGAACAGCCGCTTTCAAACGACTGCTTCTCGTGTCGAGAAGGCACTGGCGAGGCTTAATGCTTGGGCTTGGCGTTCTGATCGTCGCTTCGGGACTGGCGATGGCTGGACCCTATTTCCAGAAGCTACTCGTCAACGCTGCGCTGCTGCCCCCCGCCGGGCAAGAAGCGAACGTTAGGGTGTTCTTCCTTGCCCTCGCCGGGATGCTGTTCGCCCTGGCCTTCGGCGAGCTGCTCGGCATCGCCAAAAACCGGATCATGGCCAGCGTCAGTACGGGCATTGCGGCCGATTTGCGCAAAACGGTATTCGATCGGATTCAGAACATGTCGCTCGGATTTTTGACGTCCCAGCGGGCAGGAGACCTGATGAACAGGGTGACGGCCGATACGGACCGCATCCGTCATTTGATTCAGGAGATGTGCACAACGGCCATCTACCAACTGATCATCCTGGTCGCGTCAGCGGCGCTGCTCTTTACCGCCGATTGGCAGCTAGCGCTGGTCGTGCTCCTTCCCGCTCCGTTCGTTGCTTATCTGCACTACCATATTTGGAGACGCGTGCTGCACAAGCTGTTTCACAAGCAGTGGCGAATCTCCGATAAGGCGAACTCATTCCTTCACGACGTTCTAAGCGGCATCCGGGTCGTGAAGGCGTTCGGCCAGGAAGAGCGGGAAATCCGCAGATTCCGGAAATACAACGGCGAATTTGCCGCAGCCGCGATCAAGAGCGAGCAATTGTACAGCGTTTTATCGCCGATCTCGAATTATTTGATTCAGATCGGCCAATATCTCGTCCTCATGATCGGCTGCTACATGATTATCGGCCGGGAAATGAACGTTGGCGAACTGATTCAGTTCAGCGCTTACGCCGCAATGATATTCGGGCCGATCTCCTGGTTGATGTTCATGCCGCGCTGGATCGCGAATGCCGTCATATCAATGCATCGTGTATTCTCGGTGATCGACGAGCAGCCGGAAGTCATCGATGCAAAGAACGCGGTGGGCCACCGGATTCGGGGCTCGATCGAGTTCCGCGACGTTTTTTTCGGTTACCGATCGTATGAGCCTGTTCTGAAGGAAATCAACCTCACCGTGAAGCCGGGGGAGATGATCGGACTCGTCGGCCATTCCGGATCGGGCAAATCAACGACGATCAATCTGATTTCCCGTTTTTATGATGTGAACGAAGGGGAGATTCGGATCGACGATATCGATATCCGGATGATCCGGCAGGAAGATTTGCGCTCGCAGATCGGAGTCGTGCTGCAGGAGACGTTCCTGTTCAGCGGGACGATCGCGGAGAATATTCAATACTCGAAGCCGGGCGCGAAGCCGGAAGAGGTTATTGAGGCGGCCAAAATCGCCAACGCGCACGATTTTATCATCAGCTTGCCTGACGGTTACGACACGAGGCTGGAAGAGAACGGGAACAATCTGTCGGGAGGCGAGCGTCAGCGGATCGCCATCGCGAGGGCCGTTCTGAACGATCCGAGAATCCTCATTCTGGACGAGGCAACGGCTTCGCTTGATATCGAGACGGAAGAGGCCATCCAGGAGGCACTGAAACGGGTGACGAAGAATCGCACGACGATCGCTATCGCGCATCGCCTCTCCACGCTGCGCCATGCCGATCGGCTCGTCGTTCTCGACAGGGGGCGGATCGCCGAGATCGGCTCGCATCGCGAATTGATGGATAAGCGGGGGATCTATTACAAGCTGATTGCCGCCCAGCGCGGCATGTCCGGCAAGAGCGACCCTTCCGTGGTGGTATGACGCCGCCAGATGCTTACTGTGAAATAGACGGGCTGAAAGATTAAAAGCTCGTTCTGCCGACATATCGAAAGGAGGAACTCAATGAAAGCATTGAGAGGCAAACAGGTCATTTTGAAAGAGCAAGAACTGATTCGCAGGGAACGAGCGAACAGAAGCTATCTGATGAAGCTGGACAGCGGTCATCTGTTGTTTAATTATCATTTGGAGGCCGGAAGATTTCATGGAAGAACGATTCCCGAAGGTGCGCACGGCGGTTGGGAAACGCCGGTCTGCCAATTGCGCGGCCATTTTCTTGGTCATTGGTTGTCTGGTGCGGCGTTGCATTATGAAGAAAGCGGCGACATCGAATTAAAGGCCAAACTGGATGCTATTGTGCATGAATTGCATGAATGCCAACGCGATAACGGCGGTCAGTGGGTCGGTCCGATACCCGAAAAATATCTGCACTGGATTGCAAGCGGAAAAAGCATCTGGGCGCCCCAATACAATTGTCACAAAATATTAATGGGGTTGGTCGATGCCTGGCAATATGCCGGAAATCGGCAGGCCCTGGATATCGTGGATCGGTTCGCGGACTGGTTTGTCGAATGGAGCGGCACATTCACAAGAGAGCAATTCGACGATATTCTCGATGTGGAGACAGGCGGAATGCTTGAGGTTTGGGCCGATCTGTTGCACATAACCGGAGCGGACAAATATCGTGTGCTGTTAGACCGGTATTATCGCAGTCGGCTGTTTCAACCCTTGCTGGAGGGCAAGGATCCGCTTACGAATATGCATGCTAACACTACGATACCGGAAGTGCTCGGCTGTGCGAGAGCTTATGAGGTTACCGGAGACGACAGGTGGCTGTCCATCGTCCAAGCGTATTGGAATTGCGCTGTAACGGAAAGGGGAAGCCTTGCGACAGGCGGTCAAACCGCTGGAGAGGTCTGGATGCCGAAGATGAAGATGAAGGCCCGCCTAGGTGACAAAAATCAGGAGCATTGTACTGTCTATAACATGATCCGACTAGCAGATTTCTTATTTCGTCAATCTGGCGACCCTACCTACGCGCAATATATCGAGTACAATCTATACAATGGCATTATGGCGCAAGCCTATTATCAGGAATATGGTTTGACTGGTAGTCAGCATAACTATCCTAGAACCGGCCTGCTGACCTATTTCCTCCCCATGAAGGCCGGTCTGCGCAAGGAGTGGAGCACGGAAACCGACAGCTTCTTCTGCTGCCACGGCACGATGGTTCAGGCGAATGCGGCCTGGAACATGGGAATTTATTATCAGGACGGGGATATCGTCTATATCAGTCAATATTTCGATTCCGAGTTGGACGCAAGTATCGCTGGAACCCTCATACGGATCGTACAGACGCAGGACAAAATGAGCGGTAGCCTCCTATCCTCGTCTAACACGGCCGGGTACCAAGCTATTAATGATACAGCGTCGATAAATGAAAATATACCTACTTTTCGCAAATACGATTTCATTGTATCTGCTGCCGCACCGACAACGTTCACGCTCCGCTTCCGCATACCTGAGTGGATCATGGCGGGAGCATCCGTGTACGTCAATGACGTTCTGCAGGGGACGACTCTGGACAGCGAGAACTTCTATGACATTCACAGAGCATGGAAGGAAGGCGATACCGTCTCGATCATGCTGCCAATCGGCATTCGGTTTGTTCCGCTACCGGACGACGAACGAACAGGTGCCTTCCGATACGGTCCAGAAGTGTTGGCAGGCTTGTGCGAATCAGAACAGCAGCTCTATATGAGGGATGAGGATATTGCGTCCGCTATCGAGAACGAAAATGAACGTGAATGGGGGAGTTGGCGGTATTTCTTCAAGACAGTCAACCAGGAACCTGCCATCACGTTCAAACGAATTCGGGATATCGGGTACGAACCTTATCAAATTTACTTCAAAGTAACGCGTACAAAATTATAGTGAAGAGAGAAAAATAAAATATTCTGTGTGTCCAGCCGATCAACATCCATTCCTGCGATAGATCTAGGCTGATGACTAGTACGATCAAACAGGCGGATACTGAGATCGGTAAAATTGCCATTTCCGTAATGGAGATTTGAGAGATGTAAGCTGTCGGAGGTCTCATATAACGTTCCTGTTCGGCGGGACGACCGGAGTGAATATTCATTACTCGAAGCCGAGTGCAAAGCTGGAAGAGATTATTCTTGAAAAGCCTTATCCGTTAGGAGGGAAGGAGCAGCGTATGGAAAATGAAATTCTCAGCGTTCTCTGCTATACGAGAGAACCGCTTGAACCGGAAATCTATTCCCCGAAGCTTGCATATAGCATGCATCTCGCTTACACCGAAGACGGGATGAGTTATCGGGAGCTTAATCACAACTCGGGGGTGCTGTTCGCTAAAGCCGCCGAGCTCTCAAACGCCACGCTGTCCGCCAAGAGTTTGAAGAATCCGTACCTGTTCCACTTGGCTGACGGAAACTTTGGCGTACTGGCCATTCGGACGGAAGCGGACGGTTCTCCCGATCAGCAGAGCAAGGGCTCAGTGCTTTTGTTCACTTCCCCGGACTTGCTGCAGTATCGGGAGCTCGGTCTGTTGAACCTAACGAACGGGCTTCATGTACAAGATATCATGTGCGAATATGAACATGCTTCCCGAAGGTATATCCTTCGTTGGCGTGAAGAAGACGGAAGGTATTATCAAAGGGAAATGGCGGATGTGACATGCCCGGACGACGCTGCCAAGCCGAAGCCGTGCGAAGCTTTCACGCTAAGCCCGAGACGCGTCGACATTGAAGGAGCAGTGCCCCGCAATGCGATACGTGTATCGCGAGGCGTGGCTCAGAGGCTGATTCATAAGCTTACGGTACCGGTTCATGTGCGTAATGAACTGCCGGAGCGTGTGGCCGTTACGTCCAAAGAACAGTTACAAGCCGTTAAAGTGACGGCGATATACAGTGATGGCACAACCGCGATCAAGCCGATTGAGTGGGATGCGTCCGAGATCGATTGGAGCCGTCCCGGAACTTATCGCATTTCTGGAAGCATTCGGCAGGATCGCTATACGTTTCCGATGGCGACGAACCGTGCCGACCCTTGCATTGCGCAGTGGGACGGAAGGTATTATTTTGTCGCGACCAATGATGCCGACGGCAACCATACGATATCGATCCGGGAGGCGGATTCCATATTCGGTCTGGTCTCGGCAGAAGAAACCAAAATCCTGGATACAGGCATGCATGATCATCTGAAGCGATTTCTGTGGGCGCCTGAACTTCATGGCATCGGCGGCGATCTGTATATTTTTCTTGCCGGCTGCAGCGGCGAATTCAAAGACATTCAATCGCATGTTATGCGGTTAAAGAATGGCGGCAATCCGAGAATGGCTGCGGATTGGGGGACCCCAATCCGGGTCGCCAGGAATGACGGAAGCCCGCTGTTTCAAGCCGGCATAACGCTGGACATGACCGTATTAGAGCGGAAAGGCCGTTTATATGTGCTCTGGGCGCAAAGGGAATTGGTACCGCATGACCTGGGCTCGTGGATCTATATCGCCGAGGCGGATCCGAGGGAACCGTGGAGACTGTTATCGGAGCCTGTCCTGCTGTCCAAGCCCGATTACGGCTGGGCGAACAATCAAACGTTCGTGGAGGAAGGGCCCTTTGCACTCATGACAGACCGGAAGATCTTCGTGACGATATCCGGTGCTCTGGTCGATGCCACGTATTGCGTCGGCATGCTCAGCGTCAATTCTGACGCTGATTTGCTTGACCCGAACCAATGGACGAAGCGAAATTAGCCGCTGCTAACCTCCAGAAGCGTGCCGGGCGAATACGGGCCAGGACACAATTCTTATGTGAAGGACGAGGAAGGAACGATCTGGAGCGTATATCACGCTCGTCCAGGCATTGGCCAACCCCGCTGCTCGGGTCTCCGTCGCGTGCATTTCGACGTTGACGGTGAACCGATGCTGGGCTTGACGGAAGAGAAGGACCTGAATCCAGCGCTTGCGTCCGTATACCTGGATGTGCAGGTGGAAGCATTGGTGGAAGACTGACGGAACAACAACTTTTCTGGGTTTGTGCGAATTGTTGAACATGAAGAACAAAAGAAGCGCCGTGTTCCCGTGTGCGGGTACGCAGCGCTTCTTTTGCGTTTTGACGACGTGAACCCGAGGTTAATCCTTTGCCAATGATGAATTCAGATTGGGCACACCGTATAGCCGATGCTCAAGCGCTTTCCACTTTCCGGCCCTTTGCGTTGCCCAGAGCATCAACACTTTTAGAATTTACAAATCATGTTTAGTTTCTCTCTGGTCCGTTAACGCAAGCAGTTATATGATCTTGGTAGCTACAAAATGTAAGCGCTGCAACATGAATGCAGCCATGACCAAGGGAGGGGAATAACGCATGTGGATGCGAAAGATCAGCCTGCTGTTCTGCAGTCTGATTCTGGTGTTCATGATGGCATGCAGCAGCGGTTCGGGCGGTGATCTGAAGTTGAGCGAACCCGGCATAGCGAATGAGGCCGTCAACGAGCCTGCAGTGAAAGACGAGGAACCGGCAGACGAACCAAGCGGCCAGGAAGACATATCCGGTTCGCCGGAAATGGATTTTGATATGGGCGGCAGCACCATCAAATGGGTGTCCTGGTATGACGAGTCCATTCAGGAAGACAACCCTGACAACATTAATCGGAAACGAAATTTGGAAGAGTTAATGGAAAAGCATAATTTTAAAATGGAATACGTAACCGTGGATTTCGGCGAGTATCAGGACAAGGTGACAGCTTCGCTGGTAGCGGGCGAACCGATCGGCGATATCATCCGGGTTGCAAGGCCATGGATGATTCCGACGCTGGTAAATCAAGGTTTGTTCGCGCCAGTGGATGAATATACCAAGAATGAGAAGGTATTCATACAGCAGTACACGAACGAGTACTCCCAATACGAAGGAAGAGGCTACGGATTTCGGACCGGCATCAACGGCGCATCATCCGGCATTTTCTATAATCGCACGCTAATGAATCAATTGGGCATAAAGCCGTTGCAGGAATACGTCAACGAAGACAACTGGAACTGGGACACATTCATTCAAGTCGCGAAAGAAGCGAACAAAGATTCAAATAACGACGGCAAGTTGGATATTTGGGGGCTTGCAACCGCTTCCCTTCTGGTTCCTGCCATGGCTTCGAACGAGGCGAATCTGGTCATTCTCGATCAGCAAGGACTCGAGGATCCAAAAACCTTGGAAGTATTGAACTTCTTATCGCGACTTGCAACCGAGGCGGTTGGCAGGCCTACGGAAGGAGGGGACTGGACTGAGGCGGGCCAATTTTTCCGCCAAGGCAACACATTGATGCTTGCCGGCAGCGACTATGAAATGGAGAACTTCAAGCAGGACATGCCGGATTACGATATCGGCTTTCTTCCATTCCCGAAAGGGCCAAGCGCCACAGGGTATCATTCGCATAATACGATCCCGAACTATCTGACGATTCCAAGCGCGGTAGAACACCCCGAACGCCTGGTTTACATTTACGAGAAAATCAACGATATCGACTCAATCTACGATTATCCGAAACAATCCACGCTGGAAACACTATTCAGCAATGAGGACGATATTCAAAATGCCAAGATGGCCGGTGAGAGCATCAAAGTAGTTGATACCAACGCCGGGTATCCATCGATGCCTTATTACGAATTTACAGGGGAAATTCAGGAAGGCATCCCGGTATCAACGGTTGTCGAGAAATACAAAGCGCCGTTCCAGGCCGCGATTGATACAGTTTGGAAAAAGTGAGCAGGGATCGTCAACCATAACAGCTGCCCTCGCATCCTCTTTCGATTAGGAGGGCGGCTTCAGGTAAAGCCATTCGTGTTGGAAAGCGATTTCGATTAATGCCTCTTAATGGCAGAGGGAGGATAGCCTTTCGATTCCTTGAACACTTTGCTGAAATAGGAAAGGTCATAAAAACCGCAGCATTCCGCGGCTTCCGTAACAGTACAATTGCCCGTCGCCAGCATGATTTCAGCATTATTTACGCGAACGCGCTGCAGGTATTCCTTGTAGGTCGAACCGGTGTTCAGCTTGAATAGCTTTCCAAGGTAGACGGGGTGGAGATTGAGCTGCTCGGCAAAATCGTTTAACGTCAAGTCTTCCGCATAGTGCTCTTCGATGAATGCTGTCAGTTTCTTGATCCGCGGATCCATCAGCATCGTCGTTTGGCGATGCATGCAGCGGAGCAGCCGATGGAGAATGAGTTCGAACAATGCGCGCGCATGGATCATATAAAACGGTTGTTTATTCATCCACACGAGGTTGAACTCACGGATGTAGGAAAGAATCTCCTTGGTGATCAATTTCTTTGTGACCACGCCAAACGGAAGCCGGATATAATTATGCGGCTCGGCCCAGAAAAAATTGAACGGATACGCATGCATGGGCGACTCCTTACATGTATGGGCTTCTCGTACGCTTCCTCCGGGAACGTATATCAGGTCGCCTGCTTCAACTGCAAATTTTTTGCCGTTAATGTAGTAGTTTGCCCGGCCCTCAACAACGAACGTCAAATCATGAAATCCGATTCGGGACTTCTGAATTTTCCAATCCGGATAACATTTACGGTCTACGAACAGAAAGATATTCGGTACGAGATGAGGGTGATATTCAAGCTCCATGCGAAAATCGCCTCCTTTTAAAAAAATTGTAACGTCCTAATGAACTTTTACAACCTGTGATTGGATTGTAATTTTACCATGGAATCGCCGCTTGCTATTATCGAAATTTTCAGCTAAGAAAGGGAATGATTGAATGATCACGTTAACCGGGTTTGCGGATGAGATCTCCCAGGATTTGGAGGAACAGCTGGATGTCCTTGAATCCGAAAGCATCCGTTATCTTGAGCTTCGAGGCGTATGGGGGAAAAACGTGCTGCAGTTGAGGGAAGAAGAGTTGTCTGGCATAAAAGAACGATTATCGCAGCGGGGGGTCGGAGTCTCCTCAATCGGATCGCCGATCGGGAAAATCCAAATCACCGACGACTTTGAACCTCATCTCGAACATGCCAAGCATGCCGTTCGTTTGGCTAAGTATTTCCAAGCGCCTTATGTCCGCGTGTTTTCCTTTTACATTCCCGACGGAGACCACGAGAAGTATCGGCCAGAGGTAATACGGCGCATGCTTCGGCTCGCTCAGTTGGCAGAGCAGGAAGGCATTGTACTGCTTCATGAGAACGAAAGCCATATTTACGGAGACACCGGCGAGCGATGCTTGGAGTTGCTTCAATCAGTTTCGTCCCCCCATTTGCGGGCGGCGTTCGATCCTGCGAATTTCGTGCAGTGCGGCGTGAAACCCGTAGGCGAGGCCTACCCATTGGTCGGCGACTATACGGCGTATATCCATGTCAAAGACGCCATAATGGGGAAGGGGATGGTCGTGCCCGCAGGCGATGGTGACGGCGAGCTACGTCTGCTCCTTCAAGAGCTTTGCCGCAGGCGGTATTCCGGCTTTCTGTCTTTGGAGCCGCATCTGCGGGCCGCCGGAAGGTTCGAGGGATTCACCAATCCCCAACTATTCGTCGAGGCTTCCAAAGCGATAAAGCGATTGCTAGCTGTGGAAGGGATGGAGTGGAATTGAAAGGTCGGATATGAATTCAACCGAGTGCATCCTGACACGAATCCAAAAAAAAATTTTTGGGAGGAGCAGTCTCATGAATCGTTTCTTGATTTCACGTTATAAGAAAGCCATAAGTGCATGTTTGGCCCTTGTCCTTGCGTTGTCCCTTTTGCCGGCACCTGGCGATGTTGCCGCAGCCAGCGACGCCGTTGTGAATGTATCGTCGGAGAAACAAGTGATACGCGGTTTCGGAGGCATCAACCACCCGGCATGGATCGGAGATTTGACGGCAGCACAGAGAGAAACCGCATTCGGAAACGGAAACAACCAGTTAGGATTCTCGATATTAAGAATCTACGTGCACGAAGACCGAAATCAGTGGTACCGTGAACTGGATACGGCCAAACGAGCGATTGCCCTTGGAGCTATCGTATTCGCTTCGCCATGGAATCCGCCCGCCGACATGGTCGAGACCTTCAACCGCAACGGCGATACGTCGGCAAAGCGACTTCGCTACGACAAGTATGCCGCGTATGCCCAGCATCTTAACGATTTCGTAACCTACATGAGAAACAATGGCGTGAATCTTTACGCGATTTCCGTCCAGAACGAGCCCGATTATGCGCATGACTGGACGTGGTGGACGCCGCAGGAAATGCTTCGCTTTATGAAAGAAAATGCCGGATCGATCAACAGCAGAGTGATCGCACCGGAATCGTTCCAATATCTGAAAAATATGTCGGACCCGATTCTAAATGATCCCCAGGCGCTTGCCAATATGGATATTCTTGGCGCTCATCTGTACGGTACCCAAGTTAGCAATTTCGCGTATCCACTATTCAAACAAAAAGGAGCGGGAAAAGACCTCTGGATGACCGAGGTGTATTACCCGAACAGCGACAACAACTCGGCGGATCGCTGGCCTGAAGCCTTGGATGTGTCTTACCATATCCACAATGCGATGGTAGAGGGAGATTTTCAAGCTTACGTATGGTGGTATATCCGCAGATCCTACGGTCCGATGAAAGAGGACGGCACGATCAGCAACCGCGGCTACAATATGGCTCATTTCTCCAGGTTTGTCCGTCCCGGCTATGTCAGGGTGGATGCTTCGAAAAATCCAGAAACGAACGTTTACGTATCCGCCTATAAAGGCGACAACAAAATCGTTATCGTTGCCATAAACCGGAACAACTCCGGGGTCAATCAGAACTTTGTCCTTCAGAATGGATCCGTTTCGCAGGTATCAAGGTGGATCACGAGCAGCAGCAGCAATCTCCAGCCAGGAACGTCTCTCAATGTAACAGGGAGCAATTTCTGGGCTCATCTTCCCGCGCAAAGCGTTACGACTTTTGTGGGTGAACTCGGACGGTAACACATCGTCTACGGTACTGTTAACAAAGCGTATGATAAGGGCTGTCTTCAAGTCACAAGGGTGACTTGGAAGGGCAGCTCTTTGTTCTGGGCTGGTAATCAGTAAGGAAATCCACGAAGTGCCGACACAGAGCTCGCAGTGGTTCCTGCCAAACCCCTTAATGTTTATATTAACTCCGATTGATCATATTGCCTCGTAAAGGAATTTGCGTCCTTTCGCTCCTAGCCTATTGCCATATCGTATGCAATTGTACTCCGAGGAAGGAATTGTACCTTTTTCTTGCGAACAGTCAAGTGTATCATCGAATTGCTTCATATTTGAAAACGCTTTCTATTGAGGAGGGTACATATGCAGCGTTTATGGTCCAAGTTCTCCCCGGTGTTCCGCAGATTTCTGATTTCCTACCTGATTGTGCTGTTAATCCCCCAAATCGCAGGTTATGCATCGTACAGGGCTTCGATTGAAGTAGCAAAATCAAGCTCGATCGAAAACAGTCTGAGTTCATTGAATCTGGGAAAAGAGATCATCGAGCGGCATCTGGTGGAGGTGGAAGCCTTCACGAAGCAGCTTGCGATCAATCAGGATTTATATCGTCTGATCGCCGATCCCAAGCCGCTCGACAGCAACAACGTTTACGGCTTGGGGAGGATGCAGCGCAGTCTGTCCATGTACAGCAGCACGAACGATTACCTGTCTAATTTCTTCATCTACATACGCAATTATAACGCCATTATTACGCCGAGCACCGTCTATTACCGGCCTGAGCATTATTACGAGGCGAATCGGCTTGAAGGAATGACGTTCGAGGAATGGGAAGAGGCCGTATTAAAGAAACCTCATCTAAATGAGTTGATTCCGCTTAAGAAATATAGGCGGGAAATCCGCGATACGGTGTTTGTCGAAATGCCGGCAGTCACGTTTCTGCAGTCGATACCGCTTAACAGCTTCAACAATCCACAGGCGATGATCGGCGTTATGATCGATGAAGATCATATGGGCAGCCTGCTGCAAAACATCGTGGACCAATACGGCGGCTGGGCGGTGGTTGCGGACCGGGAAGGCAGCTTGATCCTGTCCCGCGGCATCGGCGAAGAGGAAGCCAAGCGCTTCTCCGAAGCTCCGGGAGACGAGAACGGAGAAGTCAGCCCCACGGGCGACGGCAAACTGTTGATTACCATTCGGTCCGACCTGAACGGGTGGACCTATATGGCCGGAATACCCGAGCAGGTGCTGTTGACGAAGGCCGACAAAATCCAGCGGGTCACGACGACGTTTACGCTGGCTGCGCTGGTCATCGGTTTGCTGATCGGACTTGTGCTCGCGTACCGGCACAGTGCTAAGCTCCATTCGCTCCTGTCCGTGTTTCGCGAGCAAAACCACATTTCTCGGGAGAAGATCGGTAACGAGTATGATTTCCTGGCCGGCAATATCGCGGCGCTGATCGCAAACAATGAATTGCTGGAGTCTTCACTGAACGATCAGCTCCCGCTGCTTAGGGATGCGTTTATCAAGCGGCTGCTGACAGGCGACTTCTATACGCTGCGCGAGATCGAGGCGGTCTCCGGTCAAACCGGAGTCCGCCTCCGCGGCGAGCATGGACGTGCAGGCATTCTAAAAGTTGCCGGATATGGCAGCGCTGACAGTGAGGAAATCATCCAGGAACTCAGCGTCGCAAGGTTGATCGTCCGGCAGGGCTTGAGCCGGCTGGAATCCGATGTGCTGGTTACGGACTGGGGTTCGGACCAGATCGCTTTCGTGCATGCGCTTGCCGGAGAGCCGCTGGACGATTTACATCGTCGCCTGGAAGCCGGTTTGCTCGAACTAGTCGATACCGTATATCGGCAGCATCGATTGTCGATCACGATCGGGCTGGGTTCGGTGTTCGACGCGTGGAACGGCGTAGCTGACTCGTTCAACGAAGCGCAGCAAGCGTTGGAATATGCCGTCCACACTGGGGCAGTCGGCATCACCCGGTTCGAGGATGCGATGAAAGCAACGGAGCTGTACTATTATCCGATTGAATCCGAACAGCGTATGCTCAATACGCTTAAGGCGGGTGAACTGGAGGAAACAAGCCGCCTTCTTGACCAGCTGTTCAGCCGGAACTTTGAAGAAAGGGAGCTGTCGTACGATATGACGCAGCAGTTTGTGACGGAACTCAAGGGAACTTTTTTGAAGCTGGCCGAACAAAAAATATTCCACGACGAGTCGTTGACCGACCATATCAAGGAACAGATCGCGGCCGTTACGACGACGGACGGGGTCGATCAGCTCAGGGACAGATTCGGGAAGCTCATTCATGATATCTGCATGGACGTCCGGAAGAAAAAATGCGACATGCATGCCGAGACCGTGGGTGAGATCATCCGCTATATCCACGAGCGTTACTCCGACGCAGAGTTGACGCTTTATCGTATCGCGGAGCATATTGGCAAGCCCGAAAAGTATATCTCCCAAATGTTCAAGGAACATACGGGAACGAATCCTTCGGACTACGTTGAGCTGGTGAGGATCGGCAAGGCGGCCGAGCTGCTGCAGGAGAACATATTGACGATTGACGAGATCGCCGCGCAGGTGGGGTATAACAGCGCCCATTCATTTCGGAGGGCCTTCAAGCGGGTTCGCGGCGTGTCGCCGAGCACATTCCGGCAAATGGCCGATTAAGGAGACGGCGATCTCGCCAATCTTTTGCGTAAAAGGGAGGTCAGCCGTCTGCTTAATCAAAGGGGATCGAACGTGTTGGCGGACGTTTTTTAATCGAATCCGCCTAATGAAAAACCTAGTAAAATCAAGGCTTAGAAAGCATCCGTTTCCGAAATTGTACGGCAAGGGAGAAAGTGTGCCTTTACGAAGCCGAGCGTGCAATTTTATGATTACGCACAAGAAAGCGCTGCCAAATAAGTTCTGGCTTCATTGGCAGCTACTCATCGAAGGAGGGATGGAACTGAGTACTCTATTTTCCAAGTCCAAAACGGTCAGAGCCCCGAGCGGCAAGCGCTCGGAAATCGGAAGAGCCGCCTATCGAAGCTTCAGAAGACATTGGCAACTGTATCTGCTGGTCATTCCGCCGGTCTTGTACTTCATCATCTTCAAGTACTTGCCCATGGCAAACGCCGTGCTAGCATTCAAGAATTATAACGTAATGAAAGGGATTTGGGGGAGTCCATGGGTCGGCACACAGTATTTCGAGATGTTTTTTCGCAACCCTGCGTTCGTGACACTGATCAAAAATACGCTGTACATTTCGTTCTATCAATTGATCGTCGGGTTTCCGATCCCGATTCTGCTGGCGTTGGCCTTGAACGAGGTGAAGAGCGCAAGGTTCAAAAAAACCGTGCAGATGGTCACCTATGCGCCATATTTCATCTCCACGGTGGTCATGGTGTCCATCATCATGCTGTTCCTGTCCCCACGTCTTGGGATCGTGAATACCATTGCTGGCGCGCTTGGCTTTGAAGCGGTCAATTATCTTGGAGAGCCTGGCATGTTCCGCACGATCTACGTGCTGTCCGATGTATGGCAAACCATGGGCTATTCCGCGGTGATTTATCTTGCTGCTCTGGCGGGAGTGGACCCGTCATTATATGAAGCGGCCAAAGTGGATGGCGCCAATCGGTTCCAGAAAATCCTGAACGTCGATCTTCCCGGCATTCTGCCGGCCGCGGTCATCATTCTGATTCTCAGTGTAGGCAACATCATGGCACTCGGCTTCGAGAAAATGTACTTATTGCAGAATCCGCTGAACTTGTCCTCGTCCGAGATCATTTCCACGTATGTGTACAAAATCGGATTGCTGAACGCGAACTACAGCTTCGCCACGGCGGTAGGATTGTTCAATTCCTTGATCAATCTGGTGCTGCTCCTAGTCGTCAACGCCATTGCCAAGCGGGCATCCAATACCAGCCTCTGGTAAATTTCACGAAAGGGGGGGAGTGACATGAACGCATTGCGGGCCCATTCCGGAAGCCGACGGAGCGTGAGGATCAAGGAGTCGCTGGGGGACCGTATTTTTCTGAGCGTAACCTACATCTTGCTGATCTTGGTTTTAATTGCCGTCCTGTATCCGCTTATTTACATCGTAAGCTCGTCCCTGAGCAGTCCAAGCGCCGTCTCTGCAGGCAAGGTGTGGCTGTGGCCGGTCGACGTATCGCTGGCAGGGTACGAGGCGGTGTTCCGAAACGGCCAGGTGCTGACAGGCTATGCCAATTCGCTGTTTTATACCGTTGCCGGTACGTTCATCAGCGTATCCCTGACCATCATGGTCGCTTACCCGCTGTCGAAGAAGTCGTTTTTCGGCCGCACGCCGCTTATGGTTTTCATTACTTTCACCATGCTGTTCTCCGGCGGGTTGATCCCGACCTATCTGGTCGTCAAATCGATGGGCATGATCGATACCCGCTGGGCGCTGCTCATTCCGAATGCCGTTTGGGTATGGCAGGTCATTATCGCCAGAACCTTCTTCCAGACCTCGATCCCGGATGAGCTTTCCGAGGCGGCAGACATCGACGGGTGCAGCGACATCCGCTACATTTTCAGCGTCGTTCTTCCGCTTGCCAAACCGATTATCGCCGTGCTCTCGCTTATGTACGCGGTGGGGCAGTGGAACGCCTATTTCGATGCCTTGATCTACTTAAAATCGCAATCGCTCTATCCGCTTCAGCTCATTCTCCGCAGCATTCTCATCCTGGGAAGCGGAACGGGCAATATGGACGCCGGGGAGATGGTGAAGCAGCAGCAAATGGCCGAGCTCATGAAATACTCGCTTATTGTGGTGGCAAGCCTTCCGGTGCTGGTGATCTATCCGTTCGTGCAGCGCTATTTCGTGCAAGGCATGCTGATCGGCTCCGTGAAGGGCTGATCGTGGGCAGAGCCCGTTATGTTGCATTACCAATTCATGAGGGGGAGATTGATTTGAGAAAAACAGCAACTCGTCTGCTTGTTCTCATACTGATGCTTAGTTTTGTGCTTGCCGGATGCTCCGGCGGAAATGACAACCCGGGAAGCGCAGGGAAGGAAGGCGGCATGCCGGACTCCGGCGAGAAGGTAACGATCAACGTTTTTTCCCATCAAGGATCGGATATGGATCTGAAAACCAACAAGTTTACGAAAAAAATGGAAGAGCAATTCGGCATCAAATTCAATTGGACAACCGTTCCGTTTGACGGCGCGGCCGAAAAACGGCAAATCTCGCTCGCGTCCGGCGACTATCCGGATTTGTATATGCTTATTCCATGGGTAGACCGTTTCTCGCAGACGGACTTATTGAAATTCGGACAGCAGGGGGTAATCATCCCGCTGAACGACCTGATCGATGAGCATGCTCCGCACATTAAGGAAGTGCTGGAGAACAACGATTATTATAAAGCGATGAACACCGCGCCGGATGGCAACATTTACGGATTGACCGGCTTAAACGAATGCTTCCACTGCTCCTACCCGAATAAAATGTGGATCAATACGAAGTGGCTTGATCAGCTCGGGCTTGCGCAGCCGACGACGCCGGAAGAATTCAAAGCGGTTCTCGAGGCCTTCAAGACACAGGATCCGAACGGCAACGGCAAGGCGGACGAAGTGCCGCTTAGCGGATCCGTCGAAAATTTCGGCGTTCACGTAATCCCTTACCTTATGAACGGCTTTATATACAACGACGACAGAACATATCTCATCATGAAGGAGGGCCAGGTAGACACCGCCGCGAACAAACCGGAATGGCGGGAAGCGCTGGCCTACATCAAATCGCTTTATGATGGGGGGCTCATTGACCCGGGAGCCTTTACGCAAAATGCAGGCGCGTACAAAAAAATCGGGGATAACGCGGACGCACAGCTGTTGGGCGCCGGGGCCGGCATGCATCCCGCCTTGTTCCTGACGACGGGAGAAGACGCGCCGTACAGCAAGGACTATAACCCGCTTTCGCCTTTGCGAGGACCGCATGCCGATTATGCAACATTCAACTATCCGATAGATCCGGGCGCATCCTTCGTCCTGACGAATAAAGCGAGCAAAGAGGCCCAAATTGCCGCCATTCAAATGCTGGACTATTTCTACACGCAAGAAGGCGCGATGCTTTCCTACCTCGGTGAAGAAGGCAAAAGCTGGCGCAAGCCGCAGGATGGAGAAATCGCGCTGAACGATAAAGTGGAGCCGCTCTATAAAGCGATCCCGCTTGAACCCGGGGAGCAGCCCCGCAATGACAATTGGGGAGCATTAACCCAATATAACCATCACCGGGCATACCGCGATGCCGAGGTTCAGGGCACAGATATTTACGCCGATGACGGTTACGAACGCCGCCTGTACGAGGCAACGCTATTGATGGAAGGCAAGGAGCCGCAAGATATCTTCCCGCACTGGGCGCTATGGGTCGACCCGCTGGTTGCCGACGAAGCCAGCATGATGCAGACGAACATCAAGGACTATATTGACCAGAACGCCTTGCTGTTCATCACCGGTGCCAAGAGCCTGGATAAGGATTGGGATGATTACGTGAAAGGGCTGGAGGGTCTGAACATGCCGCGTTATATTGAAATCATGCAGGCTGCTTACGATTCATCGACAATATCGAAATAAACCGTGGCCCGATAAGCCCGGCTTCTTGGAGGCAGGAGTCTTTGCTCAGGACGCGGGGCTCTTGTCTTCCTTATTTTTAAAGTTCGGCGTTTAAGTGATCTTCGATTTGGGACCGTGACATCAAAAAAAGGTACAAATATGCGGAATTCGGCAATTTCTATTCTGTTATCGGATGTTGCAACAAGGTGGAATGGAGGTTGTGTTCGATGCGCATTGACGCCCATCAGCATTTTTGGAAAATCGAACGCAACGATTACGGATGGATGACGCCCGAAATTCCGGTGCTTTACCGCGACTATTTGCCTTCCGGTCTCAAACTGCATTTGCAGAGACACGGCATCGGCCATACGATTCTTGTTCAGGCTGCGCCGACGATCGAGGAAACCGAATTCATTCTGAAATTAAGCGAAACGGCCGTACGAGCAGCGCCTCGTCGATGGAAAGCGCCTTTGGGCTCGTCGGCCACGGCGGTTCCTTGACGTTTGTCGGGTTGGTAAAAAGCACGATTACCTTTAACGATCCCGATTTTCACGCGTGCGAAATGACGGTGCAGGGCAGCCGAAATGCGACGCGGGAGGACTTCGAGCGGGTGATTGCGGCCATAACCGGCGGCTGCATTGACATCGGCATTACATTACCCACCGAAGCTCGCTCGAGGACATGATCGACAACTTCGACAGCTGGCTCTTGCCGGAATCGAAGGTGATCAAGGCGTTGGTGGAGCTGAACTAGTTCAAATTGCGATAGCGGATTGGAGGAGAAGCATGACAAGTTTGAATGGCATGGAACTGAAGCATCGCTTGTGGTATAGGAAACCGGCGGCCGAATGGAATGAGGCGCTGCCGATCGGAAACGGCCGGCTGGGCGCGATGATCTTCGGCGGCACGGCCGAGGAGAAGCTGCAGCTTAACGAGGATTCGGTGTGGTACGGGGGCCCGCGCGACCGCAACAACGAAGATGCGCTGCCCCATTTGCCCGAGATCCGCAAGCTGATTATGGAAGGCAGGCTGCAGGAAGCGGAGGAGCTGGCGGCGATGACGATGGCGGGGCTGCCCGAAGCGCAGCGGCACTATGTGCCGCTCGGCGATCTGCTGCTGTCGTTCGGCCAGCATGGCCAGCTTGCCGAGGATTACATGCGGGAGCTTGATTTGGAGCGCGGTGTATCCCGCGTCAGCTATCGGATCGGCGGGATCAGGTATACGCGCGAGCTGTTTGCCAGTTATCCGGATCAGGCGGTCGTCATCCGCATCACCGCCGACAAGCAGGAGGCGGTCACGTTCAAAGCCCGGTTCAACCGCCGGAACTGGAGGTACGTGGAGAAGACGGACAAATGGGAGGCGAGCGGGCTGGTCATGCGCGGGGATTGCGGCGGCGAAGGAGGCAGCTCCTTCAGCGCCGTCTTGAAGGCGGTCCCGGAAGGCGGCGTCTGCCGCACGCTTGGCGAGTATTTGCTAGTGGACGGCGCAAGCTCGGTCACATTGCTGCTTGCCGCCGGAACGACGTTCCGGCATCCCGACCCGGAGCTTGACGGCAAACGGCGGCTGGAGGAGTTGAGCCGAGTTCCGTATGCCGAGCTGTTAGCCCGGCATGTCGCCGATTACCGCGAGCTGTACGGACGGGTCGAACTGAAGCTGCCCGAGAATCCGGACAAAGCCGCGCTCCCGACCGACGAACGGTTGAAGCGGTTCCAACACGGCGAGGAAGACCACGGCCTGATCGCGACCTATTTTCAATTCGGGCGCTACCTGCTCATTGCCTCCAGCCGGCCGGGCTCTTTGCCCGCGAATCTTCAAGGCATCTGGAACGACAGCTTTACTCCGCCGTGGGACAGCAAATTCACGATCAATATCAATGCGCAGATGAATTATTGGCATGCGGAAAACTGCAATTTGGCCGAATGCCACGAGCCGTTGTTCGAGCTGATCGAACGGATGCGGGAGCCCGGGCGGGTTACGGCCGGCGTCATGTACGGCTGCCGGGGCTTCACCGCGCATCACAATACGGATATTTGGGCGGACACGGCCCCGCAGGATACGTACCTTCCTGCTTCCTTCTGGCCGATGGGCGCCGCCTGGCTGTGCCTGCATCTGTGGGAGCATTACCGATTCGGTCAGGACCGATATTTTCTGGCGCGGGCATACGAGACGATGAAGGAGGCGGCGTTGTTCCTGCTCGATTATTTGATCGAGGACGGCGAAGGGCGGCTCGTGACTTGCCCTTCCGTTTCCCCGGAGAACCGCTATAAGCTGCCAAACGGCGAGACGGGGGTGCTGTGCACAGGGGCCACGATGGATTTCCAGATCATCGAAGCGCTGTTTGATGCCTGCATGCAGAGTGCGGAAATTTTCGGGCGGGATGAGGCGTTCCGCGAGGAGCTCGCTGCCGCCTTGAAGCGGCTGCCCAAACCGCAGATCGGCAAATATGGGCAAATTCAGGAGTGGATGGAGGATTACGAGGAAGTGGAACCGGGACATCGCCACATCTCCCATCTGTTTGCGCTTTATCCGGGCGAAGGCATGAACGTGGATTCCACGCCGGAGCTCGCCGCAGCGGCTCGGACGACTTTGGAACGAAGGTTGGCTAACGGCGGCGGACACACCGGCTGGAGCCGGGCGTGGATCATCAACTTCTGGGCACGACTGTTGGATGCCGACAAAGCTTACGAAAACGTAAGAGCGATGCTTCACCACTCTACGCTGCCTAACCTTTTCGACAACCATCCGCCGTTTCAAATCGATGGTAATTTCGGCGGCACGGCGGGCATTGCCGAGATGCTGCTGCAAAGCCACGCTGGTTTGATCCGTTTGCTGCCTGCTTTGCCTAACAGCTGGAGCGATGGGGAAGTCAGAGGGCTGCGGGCACGTGGCGGCTTCACCTTGAATTTCACCTGGACGAAGGGACAGGTTACTGAAGTGGTCGTGTCCTGCTCAGTCTCCGGTCCATGCCGTTTACAAGCACCTGGACTTGACCCTGTTTCGTTTACGGGGGAAGCCGGCCGCTCCTACATGTTCACCAAGAAAAGGGATGAGTGATCATCAAATAACTTAATAGCTCGTGATACGCATTCTTAATGAGTTACTGACCCGGCTCATAATCTAATGACTGCTGCTGGACTCCGTTTCTGTATTCACTGGGCGCCATCCTCGTCCACCGCTTGAACTGGCGGCTGAAATGCGCATTGGTCTTATATCCTAGCATCATCGCGATATGGTCCATGCTTAAATCCGTTTGCTTTAACAGCCGCTGAGCTTCGCCCAAAAGGGTTTCTGACAAGAACTTGCGAGGTGCTTTGCCGTACACTTCACGAAAGATCCGATTCACCTGCGACGGACTAAGGTTCAGCGACTTGGCGATGTCATGGATCCAGGTTCGCTCGGTCTCCTGAATTTCACCGTGAAGATGGATATATCTTACGGAGTCTTCAATTTGCTCGGCGATCTGACGGGCGATTGCTTCTTTTTTCGATAAGATGACGGATGGGGTCTGAGATAGCTGTCCGACCAGGGAGCCGAGCAGTTCGAATACGGCAGCGTGGACTCTCATCTGTTTGAAGGCCGGCAGCGGGCTGGATAAGTGCTCAGTGGCCAGACTGTAGAGTGTAGAGAGAGAAGAAGACAGTCCCTGGGCTAAAACCGAATCAGCCGGATAATAAATGTCCTTGCAGCGGTTGAGTTCTCTACAAAAGGATGTATCGTGAACGCTGAAATGGACGGAAAAGTAAGTGAAACCTTTCGGACCGGCGCCAGTGCAGGAATGCGTCATACCGGGGCGGATGAACAACAAGTCTCCAACGGACTGTTTGTACAGCTGTCCATTTACCACCATATTCATCTCTCCGTCCATCATCCAATGAATTTCGTACATGGAATGCTCGTGGGACGGATAAGTCCAGCGGGAACCCACTTTTCTTGCATGCAGCCCCAATAATTGAAAAGACATGCGAACATCGGGCAGACGGCCTAAATATACGGCTTCGGAAAACTTGGTCACAGCAAACCTCCTCGGTATGTCCTGTTTTCCAGTAACGGTTAGACTCATCTTAACAGAAAAATCATGCGTGAAAAGGGTAAATCGTCGTAGAGATTAGCGCATCGTCATAGACGATCGGTGGTGCTATGGTAGTAATATCAACCCGAAGGGGAAGAAATGGGGGCAAGCCTGAATGAGAATTATACGATTTCTGGACGGACAACAGAAGCGGCTGGCAGCCGTTACGGATGATGAAGCAGCCTATCGTCTGCCGCAGCCGGATTTTATGACTTTGATCCATCAAGCCAGGGAGCGCGGGATCTCTCCTGTCCAACTGGTTGAAAGCGCTTTTAGTCCTGCGAATGAGTTGGCTGGTGACTGGACTTCTCTGCGCCTTATCACGCCAGTGGAAGCTCCGGAGGTATGGGCGGCAGGCGTTACATATCAACGGAGCCGGGAAGCACGTAATTATGAAGCTACGGATGGAAAACTGGATGCGGAAACATTTTACGACAAAGTTTATGAGGCTGAGAGGCCGGAAATCTTTTTCAAATCCACGGCCGCCCGCACCATCGGACCGAACGAGGCCGTCACGCTGCGCAGTGATTCCACATGGCAGATCCCTGAGCCTGAGCTGGGATTGGTGCTTGGCGCAGATGGCAGCATTGTGGGATATATCGTCGGCAATGACATGAGCTGCCGCGATATCGAAGGGGAGAACCCGCTGTATTTGCCGCAAGCGAAAATATGGCGCAAATCCTGCTCCATCGGACCGGCCATCCGGCTTGCGGAAACGGTGCAGAATCCATATGCATTCAGCATCGTCTGCGAAATTTACCGCGAGGGGCGCATGGTCGTTAAGAGCGAGGCCAGTACGAGTGAATTAAACCGAAAGCTGGATGAACTGGTCTCCTTCCTGGCAAAAGACAATGATTTGTTTGACGGTACGGTGCTTTTGACAGGCACAAGCATTGTGCCGCCTAATGAGTTCACGCTTGAGCCCGGGGACCGGATTGAAATTTCAATCAGCAGTATCGGTACGCTGGTGAACCCTGTTTTATCAAACTAGTTTTTAATAAGGAGGACGTACTTCCATGATGGCATTTCAAGGAGAGCAAGTATACAGGAACTATATCAACGGAGAATGGATGAAGGCGGCGTCCGGAGAAAACGAACCCAGCATCAATCCGGCAAACCGGAATGAGGTAGTCGGGTATGTACCGGTTTCCGGTATAGAGGATCTGAACCGTGCTGTCGCAGCGGCCAAAGCAGCAGGCCGAGCCTGGCGGCGATTAACCGGCTCGGAACGCGGCAATGTTCTGTACAAGGCGGCGAATGTGCTGGAACGCCGGGTCGACGAGGTCGCCGAGGCGATGACGAGGGAAATGGGCAAAACGCTCGCAGAAGCTAAGGGAGAGACGATGCGCGGCGTCGCGATCCTTAGGTATTACGCTGGCGAAGGGATGCGAAAAATCGGCGATGTCATTCCTTCCACGGACAGCGAAGCACTGATGTTTACGACCCGTGTACCGCTTGGCGTCGTGGGCGTGATTGCCCCATGGAATTTTCCCGTAGCGATTCCGATTTGGAAGACGGCCCCGGCTTTGATATACGGCAATACCGTTGTGTTAAAGCCGGCGCAGGAAACGGCGGTCACGGCAGCCAAACTGATGGAATGCTTTGAGGAAGCGGGAATTCCGGCAGGCGTTCTCAATCTTGTATGCGGCAGAGGTTCGGTGATCGGATCTGCGCTTGCCGAGCATCCGGATGTCAACGGGATAACGTTTACAGGTTCCAACGAAGTCGGAAAACGGGTCGGCGCCGCCGCTTTGGGGCGGGGAGCCAAGTATCAGCTTGAAATGGGCGGCAAAAATCCGATCATTATCGCGGCAGATGCGGACCTGGACTTGGCAGTCGAGGCCACCATCAGCGGCGGCTTGAAATCCACCGGCCAAAAATGCACCGCCACCAGCCGGGTCATTGTTGAGCGGAAAGTATATGAAGCCTTTAAAGAAAAGCTCCTGTCGCAAATTCGGGAGATCCGGTTGGGCGACGGCATGTCTTCCGAAAGCTGGATGGGACCGTGCGCGAACGAAGGACAGCTCGAAACGGTGCTGAACTATATTCATAAAGGGCAGGATGAAGGTGCCGTGCTGCTGACCGGCGGAAAAAGAGCGGACGGTCCAGGACTTGAAGAGGGATTCTATGTCCAGCCAACCGTATTTGAGGGTGTCGAACCGCATATGTCCATAGCCCGGGAAGAAGTCTTCGGTCCTGTGCTTGCATTGATCGCGGTGGATTCCCTGGAGGAAGCCATAGAGACGGCCAATGACAGCGACTTTGGCTTGAGTGCCTCCATCTATACGCAAAATGTCGGGGCAATGCTGTCATTCATCCGGGATATGGATGCCGGATTGGTCAGGATCAATGCGGAAACGGCCGGTGTAGAGCTGCAGGCGCCGTTCGGCGGGATGAAGATGTCAAGCTCGCATTCCAGGGAACAGGGTCAAGCAGCGATCGAGTTTTTCACTTCTATCAAAACGGTCTTCGTGAAGTCATAAGCTGCGGGAGGGTGCCATGCACGATCAGATTATGTCGATAATGGGAGAGATGGACTCAAGCCGTTTCGATATTACAGCACAAGCTCCGGGGGCAGCGGGACGGCTGCCTTTAACGGATGATTTGCTGCGGAACGCTCCGAGCGGCGACTTGTTCGGCATGTCCCAGAATGTCGGAATGGGCTGGAAGCCTGGGGAATTGAACGGAAAACAGTTTCTGATCCTGAGCACGCAGGGCGGAATTCGCAATGAGGACGGCAGTCCTGCAGCCCTCGGTTACCACACGGGCCACTGGGAGGTCGGTCTGCTCATGAAGGCCGCGGCGGAAGAGATATCGGACCGCGGCGGAATTCCGTTTGCCGGCTATGTCAGCGACCCCTGTGACGGCAGATCACAGGGCACGACAGGCATGTTCGACTCGCTCCCGTACAGGAACGATGCCGCGCTCGTGTTCCGCAGATTGATTCGCTCCCTGCCGACGCGCAAAGGCGTGATCGGCGTCGCCACTTGTGACAAAGGTCTGCCGGCGATGATGTTAGCGCTTGCGGGAATGCCGCAGCTGCCGGGAGTAATCGTTCCCGGGGGCGTCACCCTTCCGCCTGTCGATGGAGAGGACGCCGGCAAAATTCAGACGATCGGCGCACGGTACGTCAGCGGCGAGCTCTCCCTGGAAGCGGCGGCGGAGCTCGGCTGCCGGGCATGTGCTACACCGGGGGGAGGCTGCCAGTTCCTGGGCACGGCAGCAACGGCCCAGGTCGTCGCCGAGGCGATGGGAATGACGGTGCCGCATGCCGCACTTGCACCTTCCGGGCAGCCGATCTGGATCGAAATGGCGCGCCAATCCTCACGCGCACTGATGGCGATGGAGTCCAATGGGCTGAGAATGGCGGACGTTGTCACCGATGCGGCGATTCGCAATGCGATGGCTGTTCATGCCGCATTCGGCGGCTCTACCAACCTGCTGCTGCACATTCCCGCCATTGCCCATGCAGCCGGTTTAAACGTGCCTGCGGTGCAGGACTGGATCCAGGTCAACAAACATGTGCCGAGACTGGTCAGCGCCCTGCCGAACGGCCCGATCTTCCACCCGACCATTCGGGTGTTTCAGGCTGGAGGCGTGCCCGAAGTGATGCTTCACCTTAGGCAGCTTGGCGTACTGGATGAGTCCGTGCTTACCGTAACAGGTACGACGCTGAGCGAGGTTCTCGACTGGTGGGAATCGTCGGAACGCCGTCATCTGCTGCGGAAGCAGCTGAAGGAGAAGGACGGGATAGATCCGGACAGTGTCATTATGAGCGTTGAGTATTCGCAGCGTCTTGGCATTACCTCTACCGTGACATTTCCAACAGGGAATATCGCTCCGGAGGGCTCTGTGATCAAATCCACATCGATCGACCCTACGGTACTGGATAACCAAGGCGTGTATCGTCACAAAGGTAGAGCAAAAGTGTTTACAACCGAACGCGAAGCGATCCGTGCAATTAAGACCGGCGGTGTTCTGGCAGGCGACGTGGTCGTACTTCTCGGGCGGGGGCCGTCAGGGACCGGGATGGAGGAGACTTACCAACTTACGTCTGCGCTGAAGCATTTGTCTTTCGGCAAATACGTATCGCTCATTACAGATGCCCGGTTTTCCGGTGTTTCCACCGGGGCGTGCATTGGCCACGTTGGCCCTGAAGCACTGGCAGGCGGGCCGATCGGCAAGCTTCGGAACGGTGACTTGATCGATATCGTCGTGGATCGCAACACGCTGGAAGGCAGCATGAACTTTGTCGGTGAAGGGGAAATCGAGGTTTCGCCGGAGGAGGGAGCTCTCATCCTTGCACAGAGGCCCTTCCATCCGGATATGCGGCCGGATGAAGCTCTGCCGGATGACACCAGGCTGTGGGCTGCGCTGCAGTCCGTCAGCGGAGGGACATGGAGAGGGAATGTGTACGACGTGGAACGGATCATAACCGCTCTGGAAGCCGGCAAAAAAGTACTGGGCTGGCACTGAAATCAACCATTTTGTACAATCATCATTTTCATACCGGAGGGAACTTAAATGAATATGATCACGAACCCCGTTCTTCGCGGTTTTCATCCCGATCCGTCCATTTGCCGGGCGGGGGAAGATTATTATATCGCCACGTCCACCTTCGAATGGTTCCCGGGTGTACGGATTCACCATTCCCGGGACCTGGTTCATTGGAAGCCGATACAATCTCCGCTTAGCCGGACTTCGCAGCTGCATATGGAGGGCAACATCGATTCCGGAGGAGTATGGGCTCCCTGCCTTAGCTATGACAACGGCGTGTTTTACCTGATTTACACGGATGTCAAAAGCCGGATCGGCGCTTTTAAAGATACCCATAATTATCTTGTGACGGCAAAGGATATCGAAGGCCCGTGGTCCGAGCCGGTATATTTGAACAGCAGCGGATTCGATCCATCCTTATTCCATGATGAGGACGGACGCAAGTGGCTGGTCAATATGATTTGGGATCACCGTAAGGGAAAGAACCGGTTCTCGGGCATCGTGCTCCAGGAATTTTCCGTTCAGGAACAGAAGCTGATAGGGCCCGCCGTTAACATATTCAAAGGCACGGAATTAGGGCTGACGGAAGCGCCGCATCTGTACAAATATAAGGATTTTTATTATTTAATAACGGCTGAAGGGGGAACCGGTTACGAGCATGCGGTGACGGTAGCACGCTCCCGCATGTTACAGGGACCTTATGAGGTCGATCCTGCCAATCCGATCCTGACTTCATACGGCAGGCCGGATTTAATGCTCCAGAAGGCCGGTCACGGCAGCCTCGTCGAGACGCACACCGGCGAATGGTACATGGCCCACCTGGTCGGCCGGCCTGTCAATGGACAATTTTGCACACTTGGCCGTGAGACGGCTCTGCAGCAATGTGTTTGGAGCGAGGACGGCTGGCTGCGGCTTGCGAGCGGTGACCGCTACCCCGAAGTTCAGGTGCCTGCACCGAAAATTATGCCACACCCTTTTGAACCGGCACCGAAAATGGACCACTTTGATCAACCCATGCTTCGGAGCGATTGGAATACGCTTCGTATTCCGCCGGACTCGACGTGGCTGAGCCTTACGGAACGTCCCGGTTGCTTGCGCCTGCGCGGCATGGAGTCAATGAGCTCGACGCACAGGCAGAGCATGGTCGCGCGAAGACTGCAGGCTTTTGCGTGTGAAGCCGAAACTTGTCTGGAGTTTGCACCGGACCATCCGCAGCAAATGGCAGGGCTGATTCTGTATTACGACACGAAAGACTATCTCTATTTACGGGTAACGTATCACGAAGAGAAGGGACTGTGCCTCGGAATCATTCAGTCCCGATACGGGATATACGACGAGCTGCTGGATGATATCACGCTGAAACCGGTGAACGGGATCCGGTTAAAGGTTGTGATCGATCATGACCGTGCCTGTTTTTACTATGGGTTACAAGATGATCCGTCCTGGCATCCGGCAGGCGGATGGTTCGATATCACGCATCTGTCGGATGAATCTCCTGAATATATCCGGTTTACGGGAACCTACATCGGTCTTTGCGTGCAGGATCTTGGCGGGACCCGGAAACACGCTGATTTTGATTATTTTGTATATAAAGAAATGTAAATGGCAAAGGCGGTATCAGACCATTAAGTGCACCCCTTAGAATAGACATTGGAATCCCCTGGCTATTCCGATGATTTCTAGGGGTGCATTTTATGATGCAAATAAAGAGCAAAATTCAAGCATTTTCAGAAGACTCAAGTAAGAAGCCATCCGGCTTCATGTGTGGGAGAAGTGGAGCTATCGACAAATCAACGAACTCGGCCACTAGCTAGCCTGGATGCATTAAGACAACACGATTTCAGCAACGCAGCAGGCGGGAAGGTGCATATCCAGACGGTTGTCCTTAATTGGAATAACCGGCATCTTTTTTATTTCGACTTGCGGGGGACGTCCGAACGCGTTGTGGCTCGTCATGGTCCCAGAAATGTAACGAACTTCTGCAGAGGAAAACGCTTGACCATCTAACACGCAAAGGAGCTGCTGGGACTCATCTGCGGACAAGTTCACTACTGTCGCGTGAACGCGGCCGTCCGCCCGTTTCGATGCGCTGACGTGCAGAGCCGGCACCTCGGCTTCGGTCGTCCCCGTCAGCTGCGGTTGTATATAGCTTTCGATCCGTGTCGAATCTTGATGCCCTTTATAGAGATCGAATACATGGTACGTCGGTGTGAGCACCATATCCTCGCCTTCCGTCAGGATGACCGATTGGAGCACATTGACCAGCTGCGCCAGATTGGCCATCTGAACCCGATCGCTGTGGGCGTTAAATATATTCAGGGACACTCCGGCGACAATGGCGTCTCGCATCGCATTTTGCTGAAACAAGAATGCCGGGTGAGTCCCAGGCTCCACCTCGTGCCAGGTTCCCCACTCGTCGATAATGATCGACACCTTCCCATTGGGGTCGTAGCGATCCATGACATGTTTATGCCGGGTAATTAATTCATCCATATACAACGCTCGGCGCAGGGTGCGATAATAGGTCGGCTTGTCGAACTCCAGAGCCGGACCTTTGCGCTCCTCGGGATATTCGTCAGATTTGTAATATCCCGGCATGGTGTAATAATGCAGAGACAATCCATCCATATTTGTGCCCGCTTCGCGCATCAAGGTTTCCGTCCAGGCATAATCGTTGCCGTCGGCACCGCAAGCAACCCTGAAAATCCGATGATTGCCGTAATTGCGAACATAAGTGTTGAATTGCTTGTACACATCGGCATAATATTCCGGCCGCATGTGCCCGCCGCATCCCCAATTCTCATTTCCGATGCCGACATATTCAACCTTCCACGGTTCGTGCCTGCCGTTCTGGCGCCTCCAGTTCGCCATTGGCGAGTCTCCGTCAAAGGTCATGTATTCAATCCATTCGCTCATTTCTCTAGGGGTACCGGAGCCGACGTTGGCGGCGATATAAGCCGAGCAGCCGATCTGCTCGCATAGATCCAAAAACTCGTGGGTGCCGAATGAATTGTCCTCCACGACGCCGCCCCAGCCTGCATTCACGATGCGCTTGCGCTCAGCACCTACGCCGTCTTTCCAATTGTAATATTCAGCGAAGCATCCGCCTGGCCAGCGCAGCACCGGCACCCGGATATGCCGCAATGCCTCCACAACGTCGGTGCGTATCCCGCGGATATTGGGAAAGGGGCTGTTTTCGTCGACATAAATGCTGCCATAAATACCTCGTCCCAAATGCTCTGAAAAATGCCCGTAAACATTTTTGTTGATTTTTCCGTACTTCCGCCCTGAATCGATGAACAGTAACGCCATAGCCTTCCTCTCCATTCGGAAAAATATATGTTGCTAGACCTGTGAACTTCCTTGCGATGTTCCATTATAGCGCTTTCATTTTAACGGTTCAACCCGATTTCATGCTCCCGAACGAGGTCGTAAAGAAATGCTAAACTTGTTGAAAACTGCGAGCATGGGGTGAGACAAAAGCGTAAACAAATGTTAGAAATGTAACAGCTCGCCTGTATTCATTCCTAAATTTCAGGGTTAAAATGAAACGTGATTCAAGGTAAAAACGATTTCAAGGGGGTTATTAGCATGAAACGAAGGGTTTACCCGAAAGTCGTCCTCATCTTAGCAACAATACTTTTAACAGGATTGATCACCGCATGTAGTTCCGACTCAAACAATCAACAGTCAACCAATCCGTCAGGAAGCAGTTCAGGCAAATCATCTGAAGGGGGAGCCACCGCAGCGGAAGGACCGTTCGGCAAATATGAAGAACCGCTTACGATTCGATTTGCCCGCGATGTAGACAACGATATGCAGGATAACATCATACCCAAAACACCTGGCGAAACAGTGGAAGACAACCGCTGGTTGAAAGCGTTCTCGGAAAAACTGGGAATCAACGTAAAATACGATTGGACGGTCAGCGGCGGGGATGCTTATACCCAAAAGGTTAACGTAACGTTGACATCCGGGGATATTCCGGACATGATCCGAGTCACAGCCGCACAAATGAAACAGATGGCTGAAGCAGATATGATCGAGGATCTCACACCGTACTGGGACGAATATGCTTCTGACCAAATGAAGGAGCTGTACGCGGTGCAAGGGCCTGCGGTCCTTCAGGCCGCTACGGTTGATGGTAAGATGATGGGGCTTGGTCCGCCGGAGGTATACGGAGACGGCGTATTTATCTGGCTTCGTGCCGACTGGTTAGAGAAACTCGGGCTTTCAGAGCCCAAAACGATGGATGATGTGATTGCAATCAGTAAAGCGTTTACCACGCAGGACCCGGACGGGAACGGGGTCAACGACACCTACGGTCTAGCAATTACGAAGGATTTGTACGGCGGAGCCATGGGGCTGGAAGGTTTTTTTGCCGGCTACCACGCGTATCCGAACATGTGGATCGATGACGGATCGGGAAATCTGGTTTGGGGCAGTACGCTTCCTGAAGTAAAGGAGGGATTGAAAGCGCTGTCTTCGATGTATAAGGCCGGTGAAATCGACAAGGAATTCGGAGTTAAGGACGGCGGCAAGGTGGCTGAGACGATAGCCGCCGGCAAGGTGGGCATGGAGTTCGGGCAACAATGGAATCCGATGTACCCGCTCATCAGCAACTATCAGAACGATCCGGGTGCAGATTGGAAAGGCTACGCCTTGGTTTCGGTGGACGGGGAACCGGTGCTGTCACCGCAGAAATTTGCCGCATCGGAGTTCTGGGTCGTCAGAAAAGGATTTTCCAATCCGGAAGCCCTGGTGAAAATGTTTAATTTGCACATTGAGTTGAACTGGGGAGAAAGCGGAGATTTCGATTATTATTATATGCCTTCCGCCAATGACAGTGTAGGCGTGTGGAAATATTCGCCGGTACAACCCTACCCGCCATTTAAAAACGTGAATGCGTTCCAGGAAATCGAGGAGGCGCGTAAGAATAAAACTTTGGATCAGCTAACCGGCGAGGCACTGTCGATTCAGAAAAATATGGAAGCCTTCAACAATGGAGAAACCACTTTATGGGGATGGCCTAAAATTTATGGGGAAGACGGCGTGTTCCAGCATAGCGTGAAGTACCTGGAGAACGACCATTTCATGCTTGAGGCGTTTGCCGGACCGCCTACCCAAACGATGGCGGAAAAGCAGTCCACACTAAAAGCGCTGGAAACCGAGGTGTTTGTCAAAATCATTATGGGCGCCACTTCGATTGATGAGTTCGACAAGTTCGTAGAGAACTGGAATACGCTTGGGGGAGCCGATATGACCAAAGAAGTCAATGAGTGGTACGCATCTGTAAAATAAGTACCTAGGACCATGAGAAAGGATGCTGCATTGATCTGGGGCATCCTTTCCCTTCCTCATTCTCATCTTAAGAAACGGGTGATTTATTATGCAAAAAAGAAGCTGGAAAAGGGAATTGCCTCTGCATGTTATGATTTTGCCGGGTTTTCTTTTTTTGCTGGTATTCAACTACCTTCCCATTGGCGGAATCATTATTGCGTTCCAAAAGTTTATACCGGCGAAAGGTTTGTTCGGCGATCAGGACTGGATTGGTCTGCGCAACTTCGAATATGTAATGAACCTGCCCAACTTCGATAACATCATGTGGAATACGTTTTATATCGCGATGATGAAAGTCATTCTAGGATTGCTTGTGCCCATTGTGATTGCGATTCTATTAAACGAGGTCCGGCATATGGCACTGAAGAGAGGAGTGCAGACCGCGATTTACTTGCCCCATTTTTTATCCTGGGTAGTATTGGGCGGAATCTTTATCGAAATTCTGTCACCGAATGACGGCTTGGTCAACCGGGCGCTTCAATCCTTCGGGATTGAACCGATCTTTTTCCTTGGGGACAATCGGTGGTTCCCAAACACCATGATTTTGACAGACGTATGGAAAGAGTTTGGATATGGAACCATCATATATCTGGCCGCGCTTACAAGCATCAATCCGAACCTGTACGAAGCGGCGCAAATTGACGGAGCGAGCCGTTGGAGGCAGACGCTTCACGTGACGCTGCCTGGGATGCAGATGGTTATCGTATTGCTTATGGTTCTTAATTTGGGGAATTTGCTGAATGCCGGATTTGACCAGATTTTTAACATGTACAGCCCGATGGTATATGAAAGCGGGGATATTCTCGATACCTTCGTGTACCGCATCGGACTGCTGGATGCGCAATTCGGGGTTGCAACCGCAGTAGGATTATTCAAGTCCGTTATCGCGCTTGTTCTCGTGTCCGTCTCCTATTACATCGCGTATAAAGTTGCGGACTACAGGATTTTCTAAGGAGGGACCGATATGCCTGTAAAAAAGAGGCTGGATTGGTTTGTTGTGTGCAATAGTATATTCTTGATCGCAGTCGGAATGTTGTGTCTGATTCCGATGATACACATCCTGGCCGTGTCATTAAGCTCCAGCGCTGTCGCTGCAACAGGAACCGTAACCTTGTGGCCGAAGGAATTTACGTTGAAATCCTATGAATTTGTCGCACATCGTTCAGCCTTTTGGCAATCGATGCTCGTTTCCCTGGAGCGCATCGCATTGGGAGGGACGCTGAATCTCGTTTTGATCGCTACAGTCGCATATCCGCTTTCGAAAGAAAAGGGAGAATTCCGGCTGCGCACCTTTTATTCATGGGCCTTTTTTATTACAATGATATTTGGGGCTGGATTAATTCCGACGTATATGGTTGTCAAGCAGCTCGGGTTGATCGACACGATCTGGGCGCTGGTCTTCCCAACTGCAATTCCTGTATTCAGTGTCATTTTGCTGTTGAATTTTTTTCGAGCAGTGCCAAAGGAACTGAGTGAGGCCGCGTTTATCGATGGTGCCGGACATTGGCGAACGCTGTGGCAGATTTACGTTCCGGTATCCTTGCCGGCTCTTGCGACCATTCTGCTATTTTCACTGGTCACGCACTGGAACAGCTGGTTCGATGGGTTAATCTATATGAACGATCCCAGCCATTACCCGATCCAGAGCTACATTCAGACGATCGTCGTTCAGCGCTCGTTAGCCACGATGACGCCGGAAGAGGCCAAGCTCATGGCGGACATTTCGGATAAGACGCTGCGTTCGGCCCAGATTTTCCTTGGAGCTCTGCCGATCATCTGCGTGTATCCGTTCCTGCAGCGTTTCTTTGTCAAAGGAATTGTACTCGGGAGCGTGAAAGGATAAACACGAAAGGCCGACCTCGTTTCCCGCAATAATAATCGTGAATAAGGGAGGGAGGGCAGATCAAGAACAGCATTTTCGCACGATTGATCGCGTCCTTCTTATTGGCGATCGTCCTAATTATTTTCTTGGGCATCTATTTGTACAATTGGAGCCTGAACACCGTAAAAAATGAAATTATTAATTCTTCGACTGCACAGGTTTCGTTCTACCTTACAAGCCTGGAGGAGGAGATCGAACGCATTAAAATTTTGCAACACGAAAGCTTGACTGATGAATACCTGGGCAAACTCGCGGTACGGTATTCCATCATGGACGAGTATGAAATCATGGAAAGCATGCGAAAGCTCCATCAGCGTCTCGTCACTATTCATAACAGCAGCTCCTACACCTCGAATGTAAGCGCACACATTTTACCGATTCAAAAAACCATTTCCTCCACCGCTACCGTAAGTCCGATCGATATGGACAAATTCGATCAGATTCGCGTTCCGGCGGGGGAAACTGGCGCGCAGCTGGTACAATACAAAAATAATCTTTACATAACCACTCTACATACCGAGAATGCCGGCTTGCCTCAAAAGTACATGATCGAGATTGAGCTGGATACGACGGCGTTTCAAGAGGCGCTGGGCCAGTTTCATACTTACGACAACAGCGGATCCTTTTTAATTGATCTCACGCACGACATCGTCATTAGCGGCAAAGGCAACGATGCAAATGTACGCTTACAAGATTTGGCGGGAAACTACCATGAACTGAAGAGCGGGAACGTCACATACAGCAACATAAACGGTCAGAAAATGTATGTGGTGTCTGTCAAATCGGATTATTTGAATATGCTCTTACTGCGTTATATTCCCCAAGAGCTCATCTTTGTGCCGCTGCGGGATTTTTATATCTGGCTGTGGGTATTCACCGGTGCAGGCGCAATGATTATGTTGTTTTACTCTATCTACACCTATAACTTAATTCACAAGCCCATGCGTAAGCTTGTCGGATCGTTCCGACACGTCGAGAGCGGAAATTTTAACGTCTCGATCCACGTAAACAGCAAAAACGAGTTCGGTTATCTTTATCAAGGCTTTAATTCCATGGTACAGAACGTATCTGCTTTGATCGAGCAGGTGTACAAGCAGAAAATTCTAAACCAGAGAGCGGAGCTAAAGCAATTGCAATCGCAAATTAGTCCGCATTTTTTATATAACAGTTTGTTTTTGATCAACACGATGGCCAAACTAGGGGACGATAATTTAATCCCGTTTACTAAGCTGCTGGGTGATTATTTTCAGTTTATTACAAGAAATGCTTCGGATTTTTTGCCGCTGCGTGAAGAAGTGGAGCACGCACGGACCTATAGCGAGATCCAGTTCATGCGTTTTCCAAGCCGGCTGACGATCCAATTTGAAGATCTTCCGGATGAGGTCAAGGAAATTCAGGTGCCTAGATTGATTCTTCAACCGATTCTTGAAAATGCATTCAAATATGCCGTGGAACAAACCAAAGTCAAAGGCTTGATCACAATGCGCTTTCAGCAGGAGGACCGCGCTTTGCGTATTATTGTAGAGGACAACGGAACGGATCTGTCGGAGTCCAAATTATCCGCGCTCCAAAAGCTCCTTAACGATACGTCCAATATCGAGACCTCAGGTCTGATTAACATTCATCGCCGGCTTCGTTTGATATATGGTGATGAACACGGCCTGTTTTTGGAACGAAGCGCAATGGGCGGCTTGAAGGTGACGCTGCAACTTGACCCGAAAGCGAGTGTGTAAGGGATGTACAGACTCCTGATTGTCGATAACGAAGAGATTATAGTGAATCATCTTTATGAAATTTTTCGAGGATTTGACCATTTGGATCTCGATGTCTATAAAGCATATGGGGGAGAAGAAGCCATTGAGTGGCTCAACCGTACAAGAATTGATATCGTGTTGACCGATATCGACATGCCCCACATTGACGGTCTGCAGCTCATGGAGGAGATTTTTCGAAGCTGGCCTCAGTGCAGAGTGATTTTTTTGACAGGGCACAGTGAATTCAGATATGTATACAAAGCGATTCAGTATCAGGATGTCAGCTATATTCTGAAGACCGAGAATATCGACAAAGTGATTCAGGTGGTCGAAGAGACCGTATCAAAAATCCGCCAGGAAATCAAAACGGAAGATCTGATCCGGGAGGCCAAAGAGCAAATAAACATAGCGCTGAATTTGTTTCAAGAAGATTATCTTCTAGGCATGTTAAAAGGCAGCCGCGGGTTACAAGCCAGCCAATCACAGTTCGAAGAATTGTCGATCCCGCTGAATGTTAAGTGGCCGGTTGCCCTGGTCGTGGGCAAGATCGATAAATTCCCCGACTCTACCGGTTATATGCAGAAGATGCAACAAATCTATGCCGTACGTCAAATCATGCATAGGTACTTAGCCACCCGTGTCAATTTTGTGATTGTGCTGGATGATAGTCGCAGATTCGTGATTTTTATTCAGCCTAAGGAGTCGTTGTCCGCTACCGGTACTGAGAATGCGGAGACGATCCTGCAGACGTTCAATAAAACAGTGTCGTTCCTTAAAGGAATATTGGAGGTCATCCAGTCGGCATGCCAGGAAAATATCGGACTTCCGATCAGCTTTACAATCGGCAGCCAAGCGGATGGATGGGAATCGGTTTCCAATAAGTATCACTCGCTCCACCACTTGCTCAATTACCGGATCGGACTCGAAAATACAGTTCTTCTGATCGACGATGCGGTTAGTCATGATGAACCCGATGAGGCAGGCAACGTTCAGGGTTTGAAGGAAGAGGATCTCGAAGGAGAAAGGCTTGGGCGGGTGCTTAAGTCCAACGATCTTTCGCTTATCGAGCAATATCTGGAGGCAGGACAAAGGAGTAAGTATTTTGAAGCCTTGGAGCTGCTTCTTGGTCCGATCAGAGACGTTCGCACGAAAAATAATGCTTTTGCCCAGGAAATTTATTACACCGTGTCCCTGTATTTGATGTCCTATATCAATCGATGGGCACTCAATGAGAAGATTGAAGCTCAGTTGGGTCAAAACAGACTGATGCGGATCGATTTTTTTGACAGTTGGAGCGAAGCTTCCTTATATTTGACGGAGTTATCGTCTGTGTTGTTCGACATGCAAAAAGTAGAGCAGAAAAAACGCGCGGATCATATCATCGATTTTTTGCAGGAATTCATTCGGAATCATTTGGATGAAGACCTGTCTTTGGTGCGATTGGCGGAACAAGTATATTTGAATCCGTCATATTTATCCCGCATCTACAAACAGGAAACCGGAAACAATCTGACGGAGTTTATCGACTCCACCCGTCTTATGCAAGCGAAGCGTTTACTTCATAGCGAGAATCTTCGAGTCGGTGAAGTTGCCCGCCGTGTGGGCTACGAAACCGCATCCTCTTTTACTCGTTTTTTCAAAAAGGCTACCGGCTGTTCACCGCAGGAATACAAGGAAAAGCATATGATTCAAAAGCCATAGCCGGCCTGCCAGGCGGGGTGGATAGAGCTGTTGCTTCTCATCTACTGTGTCCCATTTCAATTCCTGACTTAAAGAGATCCAGTCTGCCGTTCAAATGAGCGGGATCGACAAATTGATTGCGCAACTGCCAAATGGGTTGTCGTCTGCCGTCGGAGAAAACGGCTCTAATTTTTCCGAGGTCAACGCTGTTGCGCGGGCGCTGATTCGAAACATGCCGATTCTTATTCTTGACGAGGGCACCTCGGCTGCGGATATGCAGACTGCTATCGTAAGAGGGAACAGAAGCTAGCTTACTCGACAACCATGAGAAATTACTATTTTGTCGGGCACAAGAACATAATCCCATTAAAAGTCGCTAATTTAGCGGCTTTTTTTTCGGTACAAGTTCTTGGCCCGAGCCAAGGACAAGAACATTGTCCGGTTGCCGATTAGATAAGTTTCTAACTACGATACCATGCAATTTCATTATGCTAACGGGCAGGAAAGCGGTGCGCTATGCCGAATACCTAGTTTTAAGTTGATTTTCCTGTAAGGTAATGGTAAATCAACACAAAGGTGCGATAGCCTCTGTTTGTGAAAGTTTATGAGTACCGTTTGACGGAAGTGAGGAGTATTTGGATATTCAGGTAAACCAATGATCAAATAGATTCAGGACAAAAACCAGCATATTAAATAGGAGCGTTCATATGGGAGATAAACTGAACTGGGCCGGGAATTATCGCTACTGTTCGATGGAGTTGCTTGAGCCTAAAAGTCTAGAAGAAGTTAAGGACCTAGTTGTTAGCCGCACAAGCATACGCGTGCTTGGCTCGCGCCATTCTTTTAACGGGATTGCTGACACCGGGGGCAGCCATCTTTCGCTTCGAAAGATGAATCGGGTAATCGATCTCGACCGTGTACAGAGAACCGTAACCGTCGAAGGTGGCATTCGGTATGGCGATCTGTGCCGCTATTTAGATGATCATGGCTATGCTTTGCATAATTTAGCATCGCTGCCGCACATCAGCGTGGCAGGCGCCGTTGCGACAGCCACGCACGGCTCGGGCGATCAGAATGCAAGCCTGGCGTCTTCTGTACGTGCTATCGAGCTAATGAAATCGGATGGAGAAGTAACGGTACTCACGCGCGGGATAGATCCCGAGTTCGATGGGGCGGTTGTCGGACTCGGCGGACTTGGAGTCGTCACAAAGCTTAAACTGGATTTAGTACCCTCGTTTCAGGTAAGTCAGACCGTATATGATCGTCTTCCTTTTTCTGCACTGGATCATGGCATAGACGAAATTTTATCTTCCGCATACAGTATCAGCTTGTTTACGGATTGGGCAGAGCCCATATTCAATCAAGTGTGGGTAAAACAAAAGGTGGGAATAAACGGGGAGGATGAGATATCTCCAGAGTTCTTCGGGGCTTTGCCAGCTCCGAAAAAACGGCATATGGTAACTGGCCAATCTGTAGAGAGCTGTAGCGAGCAGCTAGGCGCTCCTGGACCATGGTATGAACGGTTGCCTCATTTTCGCATGGAATTTACCCCCAGCGCGGGCAACGAACTGCAAAGTGAATATTTCGTTCCGAGGCGTCATGCGGTCGAGGCAATGCGTGCGCTAGGTAAACTGCGTGATAGAATTGCGCCTCTGCTCTTTATCTCCGAGATTCGAACCATTGCATCGGATACCTTTTGGATGAGCCCATGCTACCGGCAAGACAGTGTTGGTTTTCATTTTACATGGAAGCCGGATTGGGAGCGCGTGCGCCAATTACTTCCGCTTGTAGAACGTGAACTCGAACCGTTTGGAGCACGCCCACATTGGGCGAAACTGTTTACGATGGAGTCGGAAATGATACAAGCTCGGTATGAGCGGTTAGCTGATTTCCGTCAGCTACTACTTCGATACGATCCAATAGGGAAGTTTCGAAATACGTTTCTGGATCATTACATTATGCATTGATGTTAAGGATTAATCACCATTTTAGAAAAAGTGATCTAATGGAATGAAACAAAAATGTTAATTTTTTGCATTCGTTAAGACCTCCACCACTGGCAATATAGGGTTGGAGGTTTTTGGTTAGAAACAGAATATATATTCCGTTAACTTCTTCAATAGTTAAGGAAAGGGGAAACGTATGGATATAGAATGTATCTCAGAAATGATAGATACAGGTTGGCTTCGTACCTTATCAAACAACTATCTTCACTCTGAAAAAGGAATCGTTACGAACTGGTCCTGCAATTCGATCGGTGCGGTTGACATTGGATTTGACACTTCTTAAGAATAAAAGTGCAACCTTTGTTTGGGAATTCATGTTCACACGCTCCACCTATCAGACAGCCGATATGATAGAGCAGCATAAACTCCTTAATGAAGTCGCACGTCTCGTGGGCCAAGGTATCATACTGACGACCATTGCATAGAAGTTGGAGCCAATCAACGCGGAGAACCTGCGTAAAGCGCACGTTCTTTTGGAGACAGGCCGGACAGTGGGTAAAATCGTTCTGCAGCACTTTTAAGATAGTGAAGTATACGAACTAACTTGGGACTGTCTCGATGAAGTTTATCTGATATTGGGAATCAAAGGGCGGGATAAAAATTTGTTTTGATGAACTAGAAGTAGACTTGGAAAATAGACTAGAAGAACGTAACAGAAATCCTCAATGACTAAAACACAAACCTACTTAATAAGTTAACGGGCAAAATTGTTTAATTTACTATCCTCCATTTTACTAAAGTTGTATTCGGTCTGGCCCAGACTGTTCATATCAGCAATCTATGAGAAACATGGCCTGCTTTTGGATGATAAAATGTAGGCATAAGGAGGCTGCATATGGGACGTATAATCCTGATGATGAATGTGACACTGGACGGTTGCTGTGACCACACGCAGGTAATTGCGGATGAGGATCTCCACCAGTATACGATGGACTTGATGGACGAGTCTGATGGTCTGCTTTTCGGACGTGAAATCTACCAGTTGATGGAAAGTGCTTGGCCATCCATTGCCAGCAGCGGCGACGGACCTCAGTTCTTGGTCGACTTCGCACGCAAGCTCGATCGGAAACCCAAGTACGTCTTTTCGCGGACGCTGGATCACGTGTCGTGGCAGAACTCTTTCTTGTTGAAAGGGCCTGTTTCCGAGGAGGTGCCGCGACTTATGGCTGAAGGGAAGAACCTAGTCGTTAACGGCGGTCCCGGACTCGGGTCCACCCTGGCACAACTAGGCTTAGTGGATGAGTATCACTTTCTGGTGCAGCCCATCGTTGCCGGACATGGCCCCCAATTATTGGGGGGAGTTCGTGATCGACTGAATCTGAAGCTGACCGAGACCAAGCCTTTCGGCTCCGGCGTCGTGGTGCTCCACTACACGCCCGTTCGATAACAATGCCTGGCTGATCACCGCGGCTTGGCACTGCTATACGAGCCAAAATACATTTGTCGGCTGCTTCGTTTATATTACAAGGAGCAAATTCAGAGGGGAATACTTGGTCTGGCTGGAAACTGAAAATTGGAGGGCGTTATTGAAATGGCTAAACTGATCTACGCAGCAAACGTATCTTTGGACGGTTACATTGAGGACGAACACGGCAATATCGAGTGGACGATCTCCGATGACGAGGTATTTGCGTTCTGGACTGACTTCGAGCGGCCGATGGGCACCTACCTATACGGGCGCCGAATGTACGAGTCGATGGTGTACTGGGAGACGGCGAGCGCCAAGCCCAATGATCAACCAGAGGTAATACGGGAATTCGCACAGATTTGGCGAACAGCTAAGAAGATCGTGTTCTCCCGGACACTTCTGGCGGTTTCAAGCGCCAGGACTAGGATCGAGCGCGAATTCGATCCTGAAGCGATCCGGAGGCTGAAGGAGTCTTCAGGAGCCGATATCACGATTGGCGGCCCCGAGCTTGCTGGGGAGGCGATGAGAGCGGGACTGATCGACGAGTGTCATCTGCTTCTTAATCCGATCGTCTTGGGTGGAGGTAAACGAGCATTGCCGGACAACCTCTGCATGCGGCTCGAGCTGCTCGGTGAGCGCCACTTTCCAAGCGGCGTTGTTCATCTTCACTACCACATGATTGTCTGACAACGACGCTAGAGTGAATACAAGAGATGTCTTGTTATCAGATACCGGTATGGCGATAGGCTGATATAAACAAAGTCGCACAATGTGCGGCTTTTTATTGTGCTTAAAATAATCAATAAGCATCACATTGGCAGGAACGATCACAAACCCATGATGACCTTGTTATTCGTAATCATGTCTATCGTGCTCGATGTCTGCAGGGCAAGAGGATTGTTCTTTAACGACAGTAAGACGAATGACCACAGCGTTGTCGGCAAACTGGCTGTGGCGAAGGGAATGGCTTCATTGCCAACGATATATACCTGGATGATGTTCATACCGTACAACACGTGAGCAAGCAGCTCCTCACCGCAGCACAGCAAGCGGAAGAGCGGACATTCTGTATTGCAATAGGCCATGTAGGCGTGTACGGAATTCGTACGGCAGAAGCGCAGAAAAATCCATTCCGGAGCTCCATAAAAGAGTAGAGTTTGTCAGGATCAGCGATCTGGTCAGAGAGCATTCAAGCTGGCGGCCTGATCCGCTGCGTGCGTACTAGGGCAAGCAAAATCGAGAACGGGAGGTGGAATCGGATTGCTGTGACGCCTTCGTATAATACTTCACGCATGACGAAGACCCTGCCTGTATAATTCAGGTGGGGTCTCTTCATATGAATTAATATATAGGCGTACCCCACAGAGCTTATTGATCAATGGTCTCCAAAACAACAGCCTTATCAAAATCTTCTCTTTCGCAAGTTTAGCGTAATAAAATAAATGATATCCGTAG
The DNA here is from genome assembly GCF_000024685.1 of Paenibacillus sp. Y412MC10. Taxonomy (NCBI): domain Bacteria; kingdom Bacillati; phylum Bacillota; class Bacilli; order Caryophanales; family Paenibacillaceae; genus Paenibacillus; species Paenibacillus sp. Y412MC10. Next base: position 3,752,459 of record NC_013406.1, on the reverse strand, counting down.
GCTGCTGTACGTATCGCGCTTCTCCGATGCGGCATTAGACTATATCAGGACTTCAGGGCGAATGCCTTGAACCTACAAATGTCTAGTCTTCAGTAGGAGGATATATCTGTGCCGCTCAAAAAATATGTTACCCCGTTGGCCATTCCCCCGATTCAAATGCAGAAGCTCCGCTGAGCCAGGGGTACCTATTACGAAGCGAAAATGAAGCAGGTCAAGCAAAAGCAGTACCGGAATCTGCTACCCTTTTAAGGAGGAAGTCGGTTGAGCATGAGTAGAAATGAACGTATTTGCGGAAGGTTTGCCAAAATCATTGGAGGAACTCCCGGATTTGCAGGCGGAAAATGCGTCGCAACCATTTCGCGGAATCGAGTAAAGGCAACGATTTTAAAGAAAAGGTTTATGTTAACCTCATCATTCTCGTTTGAATCGTTAAATGCTGTGACTGGTAGAGCGTTGTGTTTGGGAAGAGTTGCCCTGTTGCAAAAGGAAACGGATCGGTTTATCGCAAGCCTTCTTAAACAGGACATCATCGTTTCGTCCATTCATAACGAATGGCTGTTCGAGCGCCCCAGATTGATCTATGTCAACATCGAAGCGGTACAAAAGCCGCTCATTTTCGCCAGAAAAGTCAGAAGAGCGCTTGACTTGCTGTAACCACTAGGCTCGCCTCCGCTTGGTCAGTTTAGCCGTGGTGGCTACTAGATTCACCATATAATTAAAATCCAACTACACCGAAGCGCGTGGTACCGCTTTTTAGTTGTTCTAGAAGGGGGAAGAGCAAGTAAAGCCACCTGCAATGCAAGCGGCCTTCGCTCTACCTGTTCAGGACAGAAGACTGAGAGTTGAAGGATCATCTGTCCCAGTTTTGTACCCGTCTCACATACACTGCCTCATGTGGCCTTGCAAGCAATAAAAATGATTTGAAACGTTGATGAACAAAGGGATGAAACGGATATACAGGCAAATGAGGAATTCAAAATGGAAGAAGGACTGGAAGACATTACGGGTTTTACTCAATAATATCGTACAGTCCCTTCATCCGGATCGGCCGCTTAGCATCTCCGTCTTCTTAAGCGAGAGAGACGATGCGTGGTGTCTGACAACGGTCAAGGCATACCACTGCCGCAACAGGAAGAATATCTTCGAGCGGTTCATCCGCGGCGAGAACAAGAAGCATGCCGTTCGCGGCCAGGTCTTGGCCATACGTTCGCAGGCAGTTGGCGCAAGCTCAAGGCAGGCAGCTAACGATTAGGGAAAGCTCGGAACAAGGAAGTGTATTTGTCCTGTCGCTTCCTTCTATTGAATTGAGGGGATTGTTGCAGGCATTAGACCCGGTTCGTTTTCCGGTAAGCGGAAGGACTGACTTTCATCAGCTTCGTGAACACGCGGCTGAGGTAGAAGCCATTATTGAAGCCGCAAGCTAATGCGATCTGCTCTAAATTCAGATGGGTATCGACGAGCAAGGACTTTGCTTGCTCCAGCCTAATATGGCTTAAATAGCGCGAAGGAGTCATCCCCACGCTTCGTGTGAATCTGCGGGTGAGCTGAACGGGACTGATGCCCAGCTCTTCCGCAAGCACCAGTAAGCTCATGTCCTTATAGGCGTTCTGCTGGATATAGAGCCGTGCTTGTTCCATCAGAGGATCGGCAGGTTTTTTGTCTTCGCCAACCACACCGACCGCTATCGACTGCAAACAAAAGAGCCAAATATCGTTCAGCGCATGGTTTTGCCAATAGCTCCGCTGATCGATCTCCGCGGCAGCTTCGTCCTGCCTCTTGAAATATCTCAAATTATCGGCAAACCTCTCCTTATGCGCGACGGCGGGCTTGTAGGCAGAAGCCGCTAAACGATGGTGGACGTCCTGCACTGCCTCTTGCCCTTCAACCGCCTCTCCCGATATAAAGCCTAACCAAAATCCGATGAAATGAAAGGACGGCGCATGGATAACGTCGCGATGAAAATCGATGCCCGGCGGACAAACGATGACGTCGCCCATCTGCGCCGTACCTTCGCTATCGCCGATCCCATAACGGAAGCTGCCGCCCTCCACCGCAAATAGAACCCAATGTCCGTAGGTGTCCACGCTGTATTGAAATTGCTTCTTATGATTCCAAAAGACATGATGCATTAGACTAGGATATAGGATGGGGCTTCGATTTAACATCATCACGGCAATCCGCCTCCAGAATGAAATAAAGTATATGCCAATATGATAGCGCAGTGCATGTTAAATAACGACCCCCTCGATTAAGATGATAGTAATTCTAAGCATGGGGGGATTCGATTGAAGTTTGAATTAGTAAAATCCGACATTACCGTTATTGGCGGAGGCCTGGCCGGCGTATGCGCTGCCGTTGCAGCGGCACGTCTTGGCCAAACCGTGTCGCTCGTGAACAACAGACCCGTACTCGGAGGCAATTCTAGCAGCGAGGTACGGGTGTGGGTATGCGGTGCTACGGCGCATGGTACGCAGCGTTACGCGAGAGAAACCGGCATCATGGGAGAAATGTTCGTCGAGAATCAATTCCGGAACCCGGATGGAAATCCGTATTTATGGGATCTCGTCGTACTCGAGACGGTCCGAGCAGAGCCGAACATTGCCTTGTTTCTCAATACGGATGTGCACGAGGTCGAAGCAGAGGGCACGGAGGAGGAGCGCATCATGAAGTCGGTCACGGGCTGGATGATGGGCTCCGAGCGGAAAATCCGGTTTGAAAGCGATATGTACATAGATTGTACAGGAGATGGCCTTGCGGGTTTTTTGGCAGGCGCTAAATATCGGATCGGCCGCGAGGCCGCAGAGGAATACAACGAGGACTGGGCACCGGAGACGGCGGACGATATTACGCTTGGCAGCACGCTCCTGTTCTATACGAAGGAAGCCGATCGGCCGGTCAAGTACATTCCGCCGAGCTTTGCGAAGGACATTACGCAAACGGCGATCCCGATGAAGCGGGTCATTCGCAGCGGCGACTCAGGCTGCCACTATTGGTGGATCGAATGGGGCGGCGAGCTGGATACGGTGCATGATAATGAACGAATACGCGATGAGCTCTGGTCGGTCATTTACGGGGTATGGGATTATATCAAAAACTCCGGCAATTTCGATGCCGATCGCATGACGCTGGAATGGGTCGGATCGCTCCCTGGCAAACGGGAGTATCGCCGATTCACAGGAGATTATATGTTGAACCAAAACGATATTATCGCGCAGGAGCCCTTCACCGATCGCATCGCCTTCGGAGGCTGGTCGATAGATCTTCATCCGCCGCAAGGCATGTATTCGACAGAGAGCGGTTCAAAGCATTTATTTTCGGACGGCATCTATCATATTCCATTTCGGTGTCTGTACTCCAGCAACGTCAGCAATCTGATGTTCGCAGGCCGCGATATCAGCGCAACTCACGTCGCATTCGGTACCACGAGGGTAATGGCAACCTGTGCGGTCATCGGCGAAGCAGCCGGAAGCGGTGCCGCACTGTGCGTGCAGAAAGGGATATCGCCGCGTGCGCTGCACCGTGACCATATGAACGACCTGCAGCAGACGATGCTCAGGCAGGATGCGTCGATTATCGGGATCGCGGCAGACGACCCTTACGATCACGCCAAGTCGGCCCGTATTACGGCATCCAGCACAATGACCAAAGTTTCGCTGACGGACTCAACCTATACGCACCCGTTGGATAAAGAACTGGGCATCCTGTTTCCAGTGAATCCCTCGCTTGAATCAGTGAAGCTGCTGATCGATGCGGCAAAGGCTGCTACTCTTGAAGTGGAGCTGTGGCATACGGATAAAGGTGAAAACTACGTGCCAAAGCAGATGGTAGCTGAAGCATCGGTGTCAGTAGCCGAAGGTACCGGGCAGTGGGTTAAGCTGGACTTATTTTGGCAGCCCGATGCAGCCTGTAATGCATTCCTTATTATTAAGGCGAACGAAGCGATTCAGCTACACGGATCGGATTGTCCGATGACCGGCGTGCTGTGCTTTGAGAAGGGACCAAAGCCGATCGTCTCTACGCTTTTAGAGGATCGTCAACCGGATCAGCCGGTCGTACAGTGGAGCATGCGCCGTTGGAACCGCAAGCCGCTGTGTCTGCAGGTTACGCCAAATACGGAAGCGTACGCTGCCGCAGCGGTGACGGACGGGTATATTCGGCCGTTCGCCGGTCCGCATTTATGGATGTCCGAGCCGATGTCTCCAGGCAAACCGGAATGGCTGCAGCTGGAGTGGGCTGAAGTGCAATCGATCGCCGAGATCCACGTCACCTTTAACGACGACGTTAATGAAGATTTAATCAATTTGCACCATCATCGCACAGCTTTCGAAGCGATTCCCGAGCTCGTCCGAGCTTATCGGATCGAGGCGCTCATCGGTGAGGAGTGGGTTACACTGGTTGAAGAGAAGCACAACCATAAGCGCAAAAAAGTGCATAAGCTCAGCCGTTCCATCTCGTCGCATACGATTAGACTATGGATCGACGAAACGAACGGAGGACCACGCGCGGAGGTTGCCGAAATAAGAGTTTATGCTCTATAATGGAATAAAATAAATGACAGCGCTTTCATTATAGGGCGTAAAGGAGAGGATATCATGGTCATAAAGCCGCTTGGCGTATTGATCGTCGAAGATGAAATTCCTCTGCGGCAAGAGCTTCGGCTATTTCCATGGGAGGCGTGCGGAGCCGAATGGATAGGGGAAGCGAGCAACGGCTCGGAAGCGATGCAGCTATGTGCTGAACGCACGCCAGATGTCGTGATAACGGATATTACGATGCCGGTTATGGACGGCATTGCTCTCATTCGGGAACTCCGGAAGCGGCACCCGCACGTTCAGATCATATTGTTAACCTGTCACAGCGATTTTCATTACGTACAAGAAGCGCTCCGTCTTGGAGCGCTTGAATATATTTTGAAGGTGTCATTGGAGGAAGAAGAGCTTAAGCAGGCGATGGACAAAGTGAGAGCTGCGGTCGTCAAGGAGCGCATGGTGCTGGAGCATGCGAGAAGGGAACAGAGGCAGCTGCAAGCCGCCTTATTCGGCAAGCTGCTTCATGGGCAAGAGCCAGCCGGCTCCGATTGGCAATCGATGACGCTAAGCGTAGATCGTCCGATTCGGCTGGTACGACTTCAGCTAGACATTCCTCCATTTGCCTATCTACCCGTGAAGGAAACGGTTCGGCAGAGACTGACCGAGCAGGAAAAAAGGGATCCAACTTGGCTGACTTGGCTGACGGTACGGGAGCGGGAATATTTTGTTCTGCTTGAAGGCAGAACTTCTGCCAATGCTGTTCTAGAGTCACTCCGCACGGTCGTTCAGCATTTGACGGAGCTGTTGAATAGGGAAGAGACCAAGCAGGGACGGTGGGCGACAGTATGTGCCCTATTTAGCAAACCGGTCGCATCGAAGGAAGAAATTGCATCGGCGCTCGCCTATTCGAACCAGTGGAAAGATGCGCTGTTTTACGACCGATGTCCCGAGGAAAGCGCTGTGTACGCGCAGCATTCGCTGCCTCTATCGGATCTGACGGAAAAGAAAACGAAGGAATTAAACGAGATGCTGAGAAAAGCATCATTGTCTCTTGCGAGCTTGAAGGAATGCTTGCTTGGCGAGTTCAGGGATTGGTGCATCGCTGAGCGAGTGAAGCCAAGTCAACTGAAGGAACGGATACTCCATTGGCAGGTTGACTGGCACAGGCAGCAAGAGGGCGCTGACCTAAGCGCAGTCCGTATGGGGCTATTAATGGACGCAGGAACGTTAGCCGAGATGATTACCAATATTGTTCAGGTTATGGAAGCTGTCGAGCTAGGGAAGTCGCGTTCGCGCTTTGAGATTCGGTTGGCCGTGCAATGGATCAAAGACCATCTCAAGGAGCCGATCTCACTGCCCGTTATTGCAGAGCAGGTAGGATTGAGCCCACACTATATCAGCAAATTGTTTCGCGAGGAAACGGGGAGTACGGTCAATCAGTATATTACCCGTCTTCGTATGGAGAAGGCGATTGAGCTTCTTAGGCATTCGAATAAGAAGGTATATGAGATCGCGGAAGAGGTCGGCATTCCGAGCTACCGCTATTTTACCGTTACGTTTCGAAATTGGACCGGGGTATCGCCGACGGACTATAAACGGAATGGCTGAGAGCATGGGAGCGTCAGAACGGGCGCGAAAGAAGGGGGATAATGACGAAACTGTTTCATTGGTATGCCAGCCTTGGTCTCGCTACCAAGCAGTTTATTTATTTGTTCATCGTGACGCTGCTGCTCGTTCAAGTGCTTGCATGGCGAAACCTCCACGAGGCTGAAAGTCTGCTTCAGAATCAAGTCATTCGCGATGCAGAGCTGCTCGTCAGCCGGACGAATCAATATATCGATGCAAGTTTGGACAATGTGGAAAATATGCTGCTGCTACTCTCGACCCGCGCCGATTTGCTGGAGGAAGGGAATGAGGAGGCAGCCGTCGAGACGCTTCGCAAGTTTGCGGGGATTAACAACTCCATCGCCAGAACTTTGTACATGATTCGAGCTGACGGCCAAGTATTTGCAAGCTCGCAGGTCGTTTATGACATCATCGGCAATCCAAATCTGAACCAGCTCTATGAGCTGGCGCTTATTAACTACGGGGCCATTAACGTGAGCGAACCTTATGATTCGCCAATGTCGGGGCGAACGCTTGCTTACGTACTGCCTATTGCGGATGCTGGCAAAAAGTTGAAGGGTGTCGTAGTCGCCGAACTTAATCTCGATTTGCTCACAGAGCGTATTGCGCCGATGATCTATCAATCTTATATACTGTTCACGAAGGAAGGCAGCGTCATTAATCGGCTGGATTCCCGCGATAAGCTGCTCCCCTTCCAAGCCGCCTCGTATCCGCCGAAGCTGGAGGAGAGCTTTCGCGGGCAGCTCGCCTTGCTCAAAGTCGGCGTCAGCGGCATAGAAGGGGATTCTTTGAATCCGCTCGTTGCCGTGAAGTCGTCCAAAAACCGTCTAGGCTGGTCGCTTGCGGCGTTCATCGAAGAGGATTATTTCTATCAGGACCTTCAGAGGCTGAACAACAACTACCGGACCGCGAGTATCGTATGGATCATTATGCTTCTGATCAGTGCGTATCTGCTCAGCCGATCGTTCACACATCCGATTCGCCGATTTGTCGAGAAGATGGACCGTCTTAACAACTTTGAGGTTGTGGCGAAGCTGCCTGTTACGAGAATGGACGAAATCGGCAAGCTAACGCAGAGCTACAATGCCATGCTCGAGAGGATTCAGAGCCTGCTCCAAAAGACGAAAAATGCGGAGGAGCAGAAGAAGGAATACGAGCTGAAGATGCTGCGAAGCCAGATTGCGCCCCATTTTCTGTATAATACCCTTGCCTGCATAAGCAGCTTGGCAAAGCAGCAGCGTATCGACGAGTTACGCGATACGATTCGTTCACTGGTCAAGCTGTTAAGCTTCAGCTTCGACAAGCAATCAGAATACGTATCCCTTGAGGAGGAGCTGGAAGGGCTGCGAATGTACATGCATATTCAGCAGGTGCGCTTTGGGGAACAATATCAGTTTAGGATTGATATCAATCCTGATCTTCTGCAGTATCGCATACTTAAGCTTACGCTGCAGCCGCTCGTAGAAAATGCACTCTTCCATGGACTAACGCCGAATCACGGCGGGCTTATCGTCGTGAATGGCGGGCTGAGGAAGGGGATTCTGAGACTCTATGTGCGCGATAACGGGATAGGCATCAGGCAGGAGAAGCGGAGGAGGCTGCTGTTGGAAAATCAGGACGGTGGGCAGGGCTCCATGTACCGGTTTACGGGCATCGGGCTGCGGAACGTACATGAGCGGATTCGGATCCATCACGGAGAGGCGTACGGCTTGCGGATCGGAAGCGCGGAAGGGGCAGGTACTGTTATCCGCGTCGATATGCCCGTCCTGACGGAAAGCGACGAACGATTAGGTATTTGGCGTTAACCAATAACGATACCAAGGCTGTCACGTGGTTTCTTCAGACCATTCGTGACAGCCTTTACTCATTTATCGTTGATATTGATGCAGTTGGATCCATGTTCGATGTTAATGATGATGAAGGAAATGCTTACATTTTTTACGTTTTTGTGTATATCGAGGAGACGTCAGGACCTTTATACTTACCTTAATTGGAAGCGCATTCACACTAGGGAGGGATACGATGGAAGCCAATCATAGCCTAACGCCAGCCCCTCGGATACGGTTTTCTCTGCGGACAAGGCTGCTCATGATTTTAAAGTTAGCATGGCGGTTTAAAGCCTTTTACATCATGCTGCTGCCCGGCATTATTTATTTTGTCATATTTCGGTACTTCCCGATGTACGGAGTCATTATCGCTTTCAAAGATTTTGCAATCCTGGACGGCATAACGGGCAGCTCGTGGGTTGATCCGTGGTATAAGCATTTTCAGAGCTTTTACGAGTCGCCTTACTTCAGTCAACTGCTGACCAATACGCTTTTGATCAGCCTCTACAAGCTGTTATGGGGGACGCTGCCGCCGATCATGCTGGCCATACTGCTGAACGAATGCCGCATTCGCTGGCTGAAGTCGATTGTACAAACGCTGACCTACATGCCGCACTTCTTGTCTTGGGTCATTATTTTCGGCATTCTTTTGACGCTCTTCTCCCAGAACGGCGGTCTCATCAACCGCTGGATTGTGGAAGCGGGGGGAAGCTCGATCCCGTTTCTGACCTCGACGGAATATTTCCGCAGCATACTGGTTGGATCGGAGGTATGGCAAAATCTCGGCTGGGGTGCGATTATCTATTTAGCCGCGATGGCGGGCATCGATCCGACGCTTTACGAGGCGGCGAAAGTGGATGGTGCGAGCCGAATGCGAATGATCTGGCATATTACGCTTCCTGGCATTAGAAGCATTATCGTCCTGCTGTTCGTTCTGAAGCTTGGCCATCTGCTTGATGCAGGCTTTGATCAAATTTACATTCTGTACAATATTCAGGTATACCCGGTTGCGGACATCATCGACACATGGGTTTACCGAACCGGTCTGCAGCAGCTTAATTTCAGTTTGGCGTCGGCAGTCGGATTGTTCAAATCGGTCATCGGACTCATCCTTGTGCTAGGAGCTAACCGTGTGGCGAAGAAATGGGGTGAGGGCATATGGTAAGAGGCCTCGATGATAAAATTTTTAACGCAATCATATACGTCATTCTCGGAATATGCGGACTTGTCGCCATTCTGCCGATCCTTTATGTCGTATCCGTATCCATCACTCCGTTCGGAGAAGTGCTGCGTAACGGCGGATTCATATTGTTCCCGAAGGAAATTACGTTTTCCGCTTACCGCACGCTGCTGACGGAGTCCAATATTCCGAAGGCGTTCCAAATAACCGTTCTCATTACGGTGATCGGAACAGCGGTCAATCTCGTCTTGACGGGACTGATGGCGTACCCGCTTAGTCGCCGGAATTTGCCGGGAAGAAACTTTTTTCTTCTCATGATCGTGTTCACCTTGTTGTTCAGCGGAGGGCTTATTCCGACCTATCTGGTCGTTAAGTCGATGGGGCTGCTCGATTCGATCTGGGCGATGATTCTGCCGAATGCAGTCTGGAGCTTTAACGTTCTTATTATGAAAAGCTTTTTTGAAGGGCTCCCGGAGGAGCTGTTCGAGTCGGCCCGAATGGATGGAGCCAAAGAGTTCCGCATCCTGCTGCAAATCGTTACGCCGCTTTCCGTTCCTGTCTTGCTGACGGTTGGATTGTTTTACCTGGTCGGCCATTGGAACGAGTTTTTTCAAGCGATTTTTTATGTGACCGATCGCACGCTGTATCCGCTGCAGGTCGTCGTCCGGGAAATTCTGATGCAAAGCCAGCAGCCGCTGGAGAACGCGGAAAATATGATGCCGACGCAGACGATGCAAATGGCATCCGTCATGATTGCGAGCTTGCCGGTCATCGTGATCTATCCGTTTCTTCAAAAGCATTTTACAAAAGGGATGCTGCTTGGTTCGATTAAAGGTTAACCGATGAAACCAATTCAGAGAGGGGATAAGATCATGAAGAAATTAGGGACTTTGCTAGTAGCCGTTTCATTAGTGGGGGCCATGCTTACGGCTTGTTCGGGGGGGAACAGCGGCGATAATCCAGGGAACCAAACGGGCGCTACAGCCAAGCCCGGAGCGGAAACGACGGAGCAGCCTAGCGGCAAACCGGTTAAGCTCGACATTATCGAGACGGGGAACAATCTTCCGTCGCCCGACAAAGACATGATTAAGCAGGAATTGGATAAGGCGCTGAATATCGACCTGAACTTGACCGTGTATCCAGCAGCGGACGATTACAACAATCAACTAAACGTTCGGATGTCCTCGGGGAACTTTCCCGACCTGTTCATGGTCGACCGGCAGCAGCTCATTCAATTTTCCAAGCAAGGGCTGCTGCTTGATCTGACGCCGTATATGGATAAGCTGGAGCAAACGGTAGCGTTCATCGGGGAGGACAGCGTCAAGAAGGGGATGGTCGACGGGAAAGTATATGGCATCTCCAAATCTCCGCAAATCCCTTACAACACCTTATGGATCCGCAAGGATTGGCTCGACAAGCTGAAGCTGGAAGTGCCGACGACCGTGGAGCAGTTGGCTTCCGTAGCGGAAGCATTCACGAAGAACGATCCGGATGGAAATGGAAAGCCGGACACCTTTGGTCTAACGGGCAGCAAGCTGAGCGCATTCTCGACCGTTTTCGGAGCCTTCGGCGTCGGAATGCCAGGCAACTTCTACGAGAAGGATGGCAAAGTCGTCAATTCGCTGCATGAACCGGCAATGAAGGATGCTCTGGCCTTTATTAAGGACATGATTGGATCCGGATCGGTTGATCCGGAGCTGCTGGCCAACAGCGGTTTGCAGCATCAGGAGAAGGCGATCAAAGGGCAGGCGGGCATCGTCTATATCGATTGGCCCAACATGACGAAGGAGCAGTTCGTGGAACAGATCAAAACCGTTAATCCGAATGCGGAATGGCTGCAAATCGCCGCTCCTTCTGGTACAGGAGGACAATTCGACGGTTCGTGGGATATCGGCGCGGCGCCTGGGAGATATGCCATTCCGAAAGCGCTTGAGAAAGACCCGGAGAAACTGCAGCGGGTGTTCGATCTGCTCAACTATATTTCGAATCCGGACGGAGGCTCGCTGCTCGTGCAGTTCGGGGTGAAGGATACGCACTTCACACTTGAGGACGGCAAGCCGAAGATGACGGACAAAGCGGGCGAAGTCGGCCATTCTTGGCTGTACCAATTCACCGGCAGACCGGAAATGGAGTATTTGCAAGCGAAGTTCGCCGCACAATCGGCTGCAATCGAATTCGCGAACGATCAACCCCGTATTGAAGCGTTGAACGGATTTGTCGACAATCCGGAGGGGTATAACCCTGCCGATGCGAATCGGTACATGGAAGAGGAGATCGCGAAGTTTATTTACGATAAACGTCCATTGACCGAATACGATGACTTTATCAAGACGCTGGAAACGTCCATGAACTACAAAGCGTTAATGGACAGCGCCATGGATCAGCTCAAGGCGCTCGGTTACGGGGACTAAATAACGGGAACGAAAGGCCGACCTCATTCGATGCAGGTCGGCCTGTTCTATTATACGCTATGCGTTTTTCGGTACGACGAAGGATTGACGCCGCACAGTTTTTTGAAGCTTTTGCTTAAATGATGTTCGTCGGTAAATCCGCAATGCTCGGCGATTTGGGCAAGGGTAAGCGAAGAGTATACAAGGAGTTGCTTCACCTTGTCCATTCTAAGATTAGTCGCGTAGGCGCTTGGCGTTATGCGGAACTCGCGTGTAAACAGTCTTGTCAGCTGTACCTGGGTTAGACCAAGCTCCACAGCGATCGACTTCAACGATAGACCGAATTCTGCTTGCTGCTGAAGCAAATGCAGGGCTCGCCCAAGGGTCGGATCCTCGCTGAACAAGGTCATCGTATGCTGCTCAGATTGCTCAATCTGAAGCAAATAGAGCAGATCCCTGAGAAGATGTTTCTTGTACGTATGACCAATCCCTGCATGCAAGTATTGGGCTTCGCGAAATTGAGAGAGGGTGGATTGGAAGCGTTTGTGGTTCAATAGCCGAAGCTTGCCGAAAGTCGGGAAATCCGCCGCACGCGGCGGCCCCTCTAGGGAATTGATCCATTGAAACCCCATGAGATGGAATGATAAACCGTCCGTTTGCCGGTAGAAGGTTAGATCGGGCGGGCATAATACGATGTCATCCTTGACCGCCCTTCCGCTTTGGCTGCCCATTCTGTAATTAAAAGCGCCTTCTTCGACGATGAACAACGCCCAATGATCATATGTATCATGCGTTTTCTGAAATTGAGGGGTATCCTTCACGTAGACATGGTATTGCAAATCGGGATCCAGAAATCCGCTGAACTCCATTGCATGACAACACCCTTTCGTATATTGAAATTATTTACAAGGGAAATCGATTTTTCTTACATTATAACATGATGGTTCGGCAAATATAATTAAATTAAATACAAGTAGGAGGTATAAAGGATGAAGACAGCCCATTTGGGAATACCGAAATTAATGGAGCAATTTCATGAACAGGGGTATTTGGTTATACCAGATATTTTGTCGCAGGAAGAGGTAAGCCGGCTGAATGCCGCGATCGACGAAATTATCTCGATTGAACCGGAAGCGCTTTCGCACAATATTTATAACAGCGTAGAACGCCATGCCGAGATTGCTGCATTAATCGATCAGCCTGCCATTCTTCCGTTAATCGTTAATTTGCTTGGCCACAACATCCAGCTTCATATCTCCCACCTCACGATCAGACAACCGAATCCAAGCGAAACCCAAACGGACACGCACAGCTTTATCGATTGGCATCAAGACGGTCCGCATCCGCAGTTTCCTGTCATTAACGGCTTGACGGCAACCTATTATATTAAGGTTTGTTATATTTTGAGCGATATGTCAGAGCCGGATCGCGGCAATACGAAAGTGATTCCGGGCAGTCACAAGCAGCCGTACAATCCGAATCACAAGGATGTGCGCCAGCAGCTTGACGGAGAGGTACAAGTGTGCGGAAAACCAGGTGATGTCTTCGTGTTCGCCCAAAACTTGTGGCATGCTGGCTCGCCGAATCGCTCCACATTCACAAGAAGGCAGCTGTTCCTGGGCTACAGCCCGATCTGGATGCGTCCTATTGACTATCACTCGGCGTCTGTGAGTCTGCTGAAGGACGCCGATCCGATACGCCGCCAGCTGCTTGGACAGATCAGCGACAACAAATTCAATTATTACGTTCCAGAGGAATCGATGGTGCCTCTCAAATCCATGCTGATCCATCCATCCTCGAAGTAGCTATCACTATCCATTCCAATGGGAAGGATTTTCATCCCTATTGTATTCGGTAGAAGAATGAAGAAAGTCAGGGTTTGTTATGTTGATACCACGGTGCCCTAACGATAGCTCAAACGCACCAGAAAACAGCTTGGCGCCGGCAGCAGCTTCAAAGTCCATTAAATATAGGGCATAATAGATTGAGATCATGTGCGGTGAACCGTAATTACAAATCATGGCAAGTTTTTTTCGATTGACGGCAATAAGAATACGTGATACCTTGATGGCAGGATAATAAAGGCAATGCAACCTTCGGGTTCAACCTCGCTGAAAAGTGGGTTGGACCCTTTTTGCATTCCAAAACTAGGGGAGGGTTCGTAATGTTGAGAACAGAATTGCTGTTACAGCGGCTGGGCGAGATCGGCAAGTCGCTCGAAACCAAGGGGGGAGCTCTTTTATTATTAGGCGTTGGTTCCGTTGGGGTCGAGACAGGACGGTTGGATGAATATTCGGATTTAGATTTCTTTGTCATTGTAGAGCCAAGGGAGAAAAACAGATATATAGACCGATTGGATTGGCTCGAGGACGTACACCCTCTTGCCTATGCGTTTAAGAATTCGGATGTTGGCTACAAAGTATTGTTCGAGGATGGTATTTTCGGGGAATATGCTGTATTCGAGGAGTGGGAGCTGGCGAATGCGACCTATACGGAAGGCAGAGTCATATGGAAGAACCCCCTGTATTCCAATACGGCCATCGCCAAACCTTCCAACCCGGTCCCCAACCTAAAAGTGGATTCCTTGGACTTTCCTTTGAATGAAGCGTTAACCAATCTATACGTGGGGCTCGGTCGCTTTGCAAGGGGAGAGCGTCTCTCCGCGACAAGGTTTGTTCAAGGTTACGCAGTGGATCGGATTCTATCCGTGCTCCATCTGCTGGAGCAAGAGGTGGACTACTTTCCCGATCCGTTTGGCAACGAGAGGCGGCTAGAGAGGAGATACCCGCGTTTTGCTGAAATCATAGGAGATATGATACAGGGATACGATCATGTTCCAGAATCGGCTCTTCGTATTTTAAATTTCATAGAAGAGGTGTATCCAGTCAATCGAAAGTTAAGCGATGAGATACGGCGATTGGCTAACCTGACTTGCCGATAGAATTCTGTCGAGGGACTAGAATTGGGGCAATTGCCGTAAGGGACAAATTGCTGACCAATTCTTTGAAGGTACACTAGAAAAATGACCCTATTGCTTTATGCAATCAGGGTCATTTTTACAAGATTAATGAGTGGCGAACCGAACCTCCATAATGCTGCGCTCCTGACGGACATATCCAGATTTATATTGATCATGCCGGCATCCCAACATGCGTCTGTTTTGGTCAAATGTGCGTTTATGACCGTCTGGCGAACGAGCTTAAAGACGCTGCCGCAATACCTTTTTAGTAATGTGGATCCCGTGAGCAAGCAATCGTTTAGGGGGGCCGATAGGATTTAAAGGACTTTAAGCGTTATCTAAAATTTTTGGCAAAGCAGCACACTACAGGGCCCGGCCAAGTCCCAAGTCCATTCGCAAACTGTGTTGGAAAAGACCAGAAATAAAAGGATCGACCTCTACTCCCTCTGGGCTGCCTCCCCTACAATAAGAGACAAGACAGAGAAAAGTAGGTGGAGATCGTGAGCAAACGTAGCGGAAGAGAAGGTACTCTCCTGTACGCCGGCGGACGGCGTTGGAAACTGATTAGAGGCAACTTGGATATGTATTTGCTGCTTATACCGGGCCTTGTGTTCTTGTTATTGTTCAAATACACGCCGATGTACGGGATCGTTATCGCCTTCCAGGATTTCAACATCTTCGGCGGCATATCCGGCAGCGAGTGGGTAGGGATGGCGCAGTTCGAGAGGTTGCTGCAATCGGATGAATTTCTGCAAGTATTAGTAAATACGCTGCTCATCAGCTTGTACAAAATAACGATTTTATTCCCGATTCCGATCGTCATCGCGCTTATGCTCAATGAAGTGCGGCGCATGTTCTTCAAGCGGACGATCCAGACGATCATTTATTTGCCGCATTTCCTTTCCTGGGTCATTATCTCGGGGTTGTTCCTTAACATCCTGTCACCTACCGGCGGTATCGTGAACGAAATCATCCGTTCGTTCGGCGGAGAGCCGATCTCGTTTTTTACCGACAACAGCCTGTTCCGCAGCTTGGTTGTCTTCACGGCCGGGTGGAAGGAAATCGGCTGGAACGCTATCGTGTTTATCGCCGCGATCGCGGGTATCGAGCAGGAGCAATACGAAGCCGCAGCCATCGACGGGGCGGGGCGGATCAGACAGATGTGGTCGATTTCGCTTCCGGGCATGCTGCCTACCATCGTGTTGATGTTCATCCTGCGGATCGGCAGCCTGCTGGAGGCGGGGACGGAACAAATTTTGACCATGTATAATCCGCTCGTGTACGAGACCGGGGACGTCATCGGCACCTATGTATACCGGATGGGACTCGGCCAGCAGGATTACAGCTTCAGTACGGCGGTTGGCCTATTCAACTCAGCGGTCGGATTCCTGCTAATCGTCATGGGCAACATGCTCAGCCGCAAATTCCTGAATCGCAGCATCTGGTAAAGGAGGAACGACCATGTATAGGAAAACTGTCAAAGATTTCATGCTAGATGGCTCTATCTACGTTCTGCTCATCGCGATGGGGCTTATTACACTGCTTCCGTTTGTAAACGTATTTTCCAAGTCGATCAGTGAAGAGTGGGCCATCCTGTCGGGCCAGGTCGGAATTTTCCCGGTCGGCTTTCAGCTCGAAACGATGAAATTCGTCGTCACGAACAGCCAGTTTCTAAACTCGCTCTGGATATCGGTGCTGATTACAGTCATCGGTACCCTCGCATCGCTGCTCATTACGGCGCTGACCGCTTATCCGCTCTCGAAGCGCGAGCTACCGGGGATGGGCATCATCATCATTTTGTTCATCTTCACGATGATGTTTAACGGGGGCATCATCCCCAACTATCTGCTCATCCGCGAGTTGGGCCTCATTAACCATCTAGGCTCACTCATTTTGCCGGCGCTCATCAGCGTGTTCAACATGCTGGTCATCAAGAGCTACTTTGAAAGCTTGCCGGCCAGTCTGGAGGAATCCGCCAAAATCGAAGGCGCGAGCAATTTAACGGTTCTGTTCCGTATTATTTTGCCGCTAAGTGGTCCCGTGCTTGCGACGATTGGTCTGTTTTACGCCGTTTATTATTGGAATGACTACTTCAACCCGATGCTGTACATCAACAGCTCGTCGCTGAAGCCGTTGCAATTGTACCTACAGGACATCGTCATGAACGCCGATACATCTTCGGCGCTTGACAAGACGGCCGACGATCTCATGAACGTGCCTGCGGAAGGCGTCCGGTCAGCAACGGTCATCGCATCCACGATTCCGATTCTGCTCGTTTATCCGTTCCTGCAGAAATATTTTATCAAAGGCGTGCTCATCGGTTCCGTAAAAGGTTGATGGCAGGCATGTAAAGCAGCTTTCCTAAGGCATTAGCTTTTCCAGCAACGGCGATGAACGTCAAGGCATGACTTCAGGTACCGGAGAATTGCCCCTTCATCGGGACGTTGCGGGAAAATTAATGATATAGATTATATTAATTGCAGGAGGGTCTCATTATGAAAAAAGCATTCAAATTGATGTCTGTCATGGCCATGTCTGCGCTTCTGGCAATGACTATGGCTGCTTGTTCCGGCAACGGAACGAACACGGACAACGAAGCGACGGCTAAACCGGATGCGGAAAAGCCAGCCTTAAAGCGACTGAACGTATGGCAGAACGAAGAATACAATGCATACCCGGTAGCCAAGCTGCTCGAAGAAAAAACGGGCTATAAAGTGCAATACGATATGCTGCCTCAAGACAAGTGGGCGGAGAAGCTGAACCTAATCATGTCCTCCGGCGAAGCGTATGACATCGTCACTTCCTATAACGACATGGCTTTATATTCGGATTATGCGCAAAAGGGTGCGCTCGTCGACCTGACGCCGCTTATCGACGAATTTGGCCCAAATATTAAGGCGGCTATCAAGCCCGAATCGATGGAAGCGCTTAAGGTAAATGGCAAGCTATACGCAATCCCGGTGACCGTTACTTATGATATCAACAGCTCCATACTCATCCGTACGGACTGGCTCGATAAGCTGGGTCTGTCCATGCCGACGACGACCGAAGAGCTGACAAACGTTCTCACGCAATTCAAGGAGAAGGACCCAGGCGGCAACGGCGACCGCAATGTACCACTTACGATCAAGGGTGACCAATCGATGATTGACAACCTCGTAGGCGCGTTCGGCATTTCCAATACTTGGAACGACGTAGACGGCAAGCTCGTGCCGCGTGTCATGGACCCGGCATTTAAGGATTATGTCGCTTACGTAGGCAACTTGTACGAGAAAGGATTGATCGACCGAGAATTCGTAGCCAACAAAGACGCTACAGCGAAGGAGAAATTCGCAAGCGGCGTAGCTGGCGCCATCGTTGTTCACTGGGCGGACATTCCGGCCATCTCGGATTCCCTTGCGAAGACCAAGCCGGAGGCCAAATTCGCTTTCGTGCCGGCGCTCAAGGGGCCTAACGGAGAAGCCGGCTTCGCGGCAAACGCCGGATTTGACCGTCTGACGTTCATTCCGAAAGCATCAAAGCATCCGGAAGATGCGATCAAATGGATCAATGAAAGCCTGGAGCCGGAAACGTTCAAAAATATGGCGATCGGCGTGGAAGGCACGCATTATAAAGTAGTAGACGGAGCATACGAGCCAATCCAGCCGATCTTCACCGACGAGCGAAACTTGGCGAATAACTACATGGCGGGAACGGATGAAGAAAACTATCCGCAATACTGGCAAGCGCGCGTTCGCAAAAACCCGGTTATGTTTGATGCGTTTAACTTCCTGAACAACGAGCAGCCAGCCGAAGTGAAAATCAAAAACGTTCTGGGTCTTGCTCCGTACATGCAGCAATATTCGAAGACGAATCAGCAATTGAGCACCATGGTTGGCGACTACACGGTCAAACTGATCGCCGGCGCGGAGTCCATCGATAGCCTTGCCGACTTCCAATCCAAGTTTATGTCAGCGGGCGGGGAAGCGGCTTCAAAGGAAATTAACGATTGGTACGCAACGACTAAATAAAAAACAGGATAAGCGGTGGTGATCCTTTTTTGCTCACACCGCTACTTCGATCTAAGGGAGAGATCATCATGAAACATGCAATGTATTCGTTCGAACGTCAAGTGAAAACCCATGCCAAGGCCGACGTTGTCGTCATCGGAGGCGGACCTGCGGGGACGGCCGCTGCCATTGGCGCGGCCAGACGCGGCAAACAGGTGATCTTGCTGGAGAAGTCCGCTCAACTCGGGGGGATGGGGACGCTTGCCAACGTAAGCGTGTTTATGCCTGTCGGCAATGTGACCGGCATCTACCGCGAGATCATCAAGGAGATGCTGGCCGACTATCTGCCCGCAGGCCATGACGAATCGGTCGCGCCGCAATATTCGCCATTTTTGCTTCGCCAATACTTGAATGACAAAATGAAAAAGGAAGGGGTATCGGTCTACTTCCATTGTGAATTCGTGGGCACGATCCGCAGCGGCAGCGGGATCGGTTCGGTTATCGTCTCGACGCGCGAAGGCCTAAGGGCGATAGAAGGCGATGTCATCATCGATTGCACGGGCGATGCGCGAGTAGCCATCGATGCGGGTGTACCTTACCGCACGGGCCGCGAGTCTGATGGACTCACGCAGCCGATGACACTTATGTTTACGATGCAGGATACGGGAAAGCCAGTAGAGAAGATACTTCCGGAAGGCTGTTATTATTACGAGGAGGTATCCGATCTGCCGCAGGGGCGCAGGTTATATTGGAAGCAGCGCGAAGACGGCGTTTTGCTCATTAATATGTCGCGCGTCAAGGCGAACGGAGCCGATATGGAGCAAGTCAATTACGCGGAGACCGAAGCGCTTAAGCAGGTGTTCTCGATCGCGCATTATTTGCAGAGAACGGGCTTCGAGACATACGCCATCGCACACATCGCACCGCAGACAGGTGTTAGGGAGACCAATCAAATTGAAGGGCTGTACACGTTGACCGAACAAGATGTTGTAAGCGGCACGCGTTTCCCGGATGTGGTCGCCCAAACAAATTACGAGATCGATATTCATAGCCCGGATGCGGGCAAGACAACCGACGAGCGCCGCGTAGACGGCTACGATATTCCGTATCGCACGATGGTGCCTGTTGGCGATATCGACAACCTGCTCGTTGCGGGCAGATCGATTTCCGCAACGCATGTCGCAATGTCTTCGATGCGCGTCCAAGCGACTTGTTATGCGCTGGGTCAAGCAGCAGGCATTGCGGCCGCGATCTCGCTCGAAGACGCCGTGCCCGTTCGCGAAGTAGACATTGACAAGGTGCAGGCCGAGCTTGCCAATCAAGACGCTAGACTGTTAGGCCGTTAAATTAGGAGAAGGGAGATGGCGGGCGATGTATCGATTGCTTATCGTGGATGACGAACCGGCGGTCCGAGCGGGCTTGCGCGCTTATTTCGATTGGGCCGCTTACGGAATTGAAGTGGCAGGCGAAGCGGATGATGGAGACGTGGCTCTTGAGATGATCGCCCGCGATCAGCCCGATCTTATACTAACGGATGTCCGGATGCCGAACATGGACGGTATTACGATGTCGCAGTGTATCTCGTCCGAATATCCGGCCATGAAGATCATATTCGTCAGCGGGCACGACGACGCCGATTATCTTAAATCAGCGATGAAGGTCAGCGCGGTCGACTATATATTTAAGCCGGTTAATTTGCAGGAGCTGAGTACGGTCATCAAGCGCGTCGTTGCCGATTTGGACGCGGAGAGCTCCGAACGGATTTATAAGCAGGAGCTGCTCGTTAAACTAAAGGAAGGTATGCCGCTCCTGCGTGAGAAGTTCCTGCTCTCCATGATCAGAGAGGGTGCGCCGAAGTCGGAATTGGCGGAGCGGGTGTCGTTTCTGGGATTGGACTTGCCCGTGAATGCTTCCTATTGGGTGATGGTCGTCTGCGTGGATGATCTTGCCGATGTGATGGCCAGCCGTTCCGAGCGCGACCGCCAGCTGCTGTGGTATTCGGTGCTGAACATTTACGAGGAGCTGCTGGATGCGCATCTGCGAGGGTATGCCTTCGAGCAACGTACCGGCGAATTTGTAGGCGTGCTGAAGGTATCGGAGCCCGGCGGCGATTCGGTATCCGAAGCGGCGGAGGCACTGTTTGCGCTGGCCGGCGATCTTCGCTCCAATCTGGAACGCTGGCTCAAGATCGGCGTGACGATCGGCATTAGCGATATGGCAGGCGGCTTATCCGGACTGGCGCCAGCTTACAAGCAAGCTCGCGAAGCGGTCGATTACAAGTGGTACCTCGGCAAAAACCGTATCATCACAATGGACAGTCTGGAGAGCGCAGAGCCGGAGGAAGGCGCCATGCGGAAATACGATTACGAGCTCAATGAGAAGCTGATTTCCGCACTCAAGGCGGACGATGAGGACAAGATTAGCGAAGCCGTGGAGATGATTTTTGCCAGCTTGTCCTACACCCGCCCGGACGGCCTGAAGTACGGCCGCAATCTGTGCATGCAGCTCGTGCTCGCGATCGGACAGCTGCTCATGGAGCTTGGCGCTGGGGACCCCGAACTGGAAGTTATGGAGGGAGAGCTGACAGAGGCGTTGTACGCGAAGGAGACGTTAAAAGATATGCGGGGGCTGATCGAATCGTATCTGGCGACCGTCGGGGAACACATTCGGGAGAAGCGGACTGGCAGGGTGGCAAACGTCATAGAGCGAGTACGCGGGTATATCGATCAGAACTACGCCAACGGCGGGCTTACCGTAGCCGATATCGGCAAGGCGGTCTATTTGTCTTCCACGTACGTCAGTCTCCTGTTTAAGCAAGAGACGGGGCAGACGGTGGGCGAATATTTGACTAAAGTGCGCGTGGATAAGGCGAAGGAGCTGCTGCGCGATCCGCAGTACAAGTTTTATGATATTTGTTACGCGATCGGATATACCGACCCCAGTTACTTCTCAAAGCTGTTCAAAAAGGTAACGGGTGTTACACCTAGCGCATACCGGGGGTCTCATGCGTAGAGCCTGGGTCGCCGTAACCGGCTTGCTTTCGCCGCTGCTCCAGCCAGCGGCGATTCGCCGTTTCTCGATCCCCCGTTCTTGGTTAATCGCGTATCTGCTGCTCATTGTGCTTCCGGCGGGCATTTTCTTGTATGGTTATTACGCGCGTTCCGCGGATATTCTGAGGAGCGAGGTCATCCGGACGATGCAGCAAGCGCTAAAGCAGGCCGGGAGCAATCTCTCCTACCGGCTGGAGCGCATCGAGGATATTAGTGACGCTGCATTCATGAACGCAAACCTGCATTCGTACTTATCCATTAATTCGGATGATCAGTCCATCGGCACACAGATCAAGGTGATTGAGGATTTGCGGTATTTGGTCGAGACCGTACAGTCTAACTCCGACGTGTTTCATGTTCGGGTGTTCGTGGACAAATCTAAGCTGTATGCAGAAGAGAGAATCAATTTCTTTACGCTGGATAGCTTGATGGTTAGACCGTGGTTTCATTCCATCATCGATGGAAACGGTGGGATCGTATGGACGGGTGTCTACGAGGAGTCGTATCTCGGCGGCTCCAATGAGACGATATTATCTGCTGCCCGAATGCTGCGGGATCCCGATAATTATGACAAAGTGTCCGGTGTGCTCATGATCGACGTCCGTCAAGACATCGTCTCCAATATTTTATCCGATCTTCAGTTCGCCCCGGGCACAGCAGTTTACCTTGTTGCTCAGGATGGCTCAATCGTTTATCATCCCGATGAGGCACTTATCGGCAAGGCGGTTGATCCTCACCTATTGGATGCGCTGAACGAGGGGGCGGAAGGAACAAAGTCGCTTCTGCTGAACAATGAACAAAGCGACGTGCTGTATACGACGCTTGCGCCGACGGGCTGGAAGCTTGTCGCCCAGGGAACGGAATCCCAGCTGTCGCCCGCTACGCAGCGACAGACGAAGCAGTCAGAATGGCGCTCGCTGATTGAATATGTCGCGTTGTTTCTGATCCTTCCGTTTGTCCTTCTGGCGATTATCGTGCGGGGGATGAACCGGCGAGTCAACCACGTGATCACCGTCATCCGAAAGGAAGGGAAGGAGGGCAAGGAAGCGATCGACGGTCTGCATGAGTTACCGGCGGTTAATGGTGACTTCCATATGCTGGAGCGAAGCGTCGACCATCTGATCCTAAGGGTGCGTACGCTCGTCGAAGAAAACTACAGAGCTGAGATTCGCGAACGGGAAGCCCAGCTGTCAGCGTTGCAGGCGCAGATCAATCCGCACTTCCTTTACAACACGCTGGATACGATCAACTGGATTGCCATCGGTAAGGGTGCAACCGACATCAGTATGATGATCGACAGTCTCGCGAAGTATTTCCGTCTCAGTCTCAATAAAGGAAATACCATCGTAAGCGTTACGGACGAGCTGAGGCTGGCAGAGGTGTATCTCGAAATTCAGCAGAGCCGATTTTTCGGCTCGTTCGATTTCAAGGTGGCTGCGGGGGATGAGTTGAAGGCATATCGCATGCCTAAGCTTATCTTGCAGCCGATTGTCGAGAACGCGTTGCTGCACGGCATACGCAAGGCGAAGGACCGGAAAGGGCTTATCGATATTACGGTGGAGTTGGATCAAAGCGATCTCGTTTTCGTGATTTCGGACAACGGCATTGGCATGGACGAGGAGATGTCCCGCAGTCTGCTGACGGAGGAGCGAGTCAGCCCTAGTGATCACACGGGCAACGGAAGCTCCTACGGCTTGTTTAACGTGAACGAGCGGATCAAGCTACACTCTGGTGAGGGGTATGGCTTGAGCATCTCGTCGAAACTCAGTGCGGGTACCTCTGTCACCGTCCGGATGAAAGCAGAGTTTATGACCTCCCGGGTTTCTGAAGAAAATAAAGTTTAGCTGCATGCGATAGGGGATCGGGGTTATCCTGGCATCGTCTACGAGCAATAATTGCAGAAGTCATTCGTTGAGTCGGCCTCATTGAAGGGTGGAGACACAGTATCGGAACCTGTTAGAAAGTCGCTATTATAGCGGCTTTTTTGTTATATCGATACAAGTTCATGTCTCGAGGACAAGAACTTGCATCGATTGCAGCAAAGGAAAAGAACATGAACCGACTATTGATTAGATAAGTATCTAGTTAAGTCTACATGCAACTTCATTGATCTAACGAACTGGAATATTGAAGATCCAACAAGCTGAAACGTACCATAAGTAACAGCAAGTCTTTTCGGGAATCGTCTACATACTCATTCATCCATAGCTTGCGAGCACAGCTCCTGAAGATGTCGGCTGACGATCTGCTCAATTGTCTCCGGCGTGTAGAGCTCCGGGCGGAGCAAAGCGAGTATCGTCAAGCCTTCGACAATCGCGGCCAATCTTAATGTTTCAAGTTGAATGTCTACCGAAGGGAGGAGAAGCTTCGCCTCAGCTAGGATTTCGAGGACGGCTTTAGTCAGGTAGTGGAGTCCGTCCGTGAGCTCGTCTTTTTTAGCTTGTAATGCCAGACTCGCGAGGGAGCGGATGGCGAAGACCCACCAGACGCCGCCGGCAGTTCGTTTTTCTGCATCCAAAGGGAGCAGTTGTAACAGAATTTCCCTCGCAGCCTTCATCGGAATAGGGCTTATTTCGAGGCGCTCTTCTGCTCTGGCAACTCCTCTTGTCAAATAATAATCCACGATAAATAGCAACAGCTCGTCCTGTGTTGAAAAATAATGCCGCAATGCGCCGGGTGATAACCCTGCCGCAGCTGCAATGGCACGGATTGACGCGTGTTCGATCCCTTTTTCTTTAATAATATTCCATGCTGATTCGGCGATCAGTTTTCTTTTTTGTTCGTGATCCACGACTTTCGGCAAGGCTAACGCCCCCTTGTTTTATTTAGCACAATGAATTAAAATAAATAACACACTGTGTTATTTAGAGTTTATTTAGTTATATCGCGTCGCAAATAAAACGTCAATAGTATTGGACTTTGTTGTGATTGACGGGAGGGAAGCAATGCTAGAGCAAATCGATGGATTTTTTCGTTTTCGTACCACCTGTTATCATTGCAGAAGAGAGTTTTATGTCATTGAGGGGACTCAAGCTTACGACCGTGTGAAACGAAATTTCAATGGAATGCATTGCTGCGAAGATTGCAAAAACAGGATCGAGCTTGAAGCACGATTGCAGTTAGGAAGACGACTGTTGACCGGCAGAGATTAGGTTGCAGGACAGAAGGGGCCATCCTGAAAAGGATGGCACTCGTCATACTTGCATGTTACAGGCAGAATTCATACTCATATAGGGAAGGAGCTTAGCTCCATTGGGTATTACATGCCTCGGCAATGTCAAGGGACAAGAACATGGCCCCAAGGAAGTCGCTAATTTAGCGGCTTTTTTGTTTTATCGGTACAAGTTCTTATCCCGAACAGCGGACAAGAACTTACGTAGCGCCAATGACAATTATCGACAAGTTAGATAAAATGCCGCGTTTATTATAGCGGCTCCTTGAGTGCGAAACGTCTGTAAACCGCACCGTAGTGCGGTTTTTTCGTGATTATCTCATCAGATACGGCATTTCCGGACATAGAATGGTTTTGTAAGAGCTTGTTCAGGGACAATGCATCCCTAGACAAACAACAATTTCAACGTATGCTCTGGAAATAGTTTCATCAGTCGACATTCTTGACCGGCAGTCAAGTGAAACTGGCTGATAAGAAACAACATCAAGTACTCTATTATCTACATTCGTTTCCAGTGGATGCTTTAAATAATCCTCTCGGTGTCGTTCTGATTTTGATTGACCAGTATCAAATCAATCAGATATTAAGCAAGCTGGATAACCGCCAGAGGCTTTAAACATTAAAAGCTTTCTTGTCAAGGGACAAGAACATGGCCCCAAGGAAGTCGATTTTTTCGATTAAATAATTATTTAACTAGAGTTTACAGCTATTGATTAAGCAATCAATCGGGTAGTTCTTGATAATCTTGATCCTCAACAGCCTCGTAAAGCTTAAACCTCTGCGGGGCTGTTCCTTTCGTGTTACTGATTTTAATTCGAGTTAATATGTTTTAATATATATTGACGTGTATATACGCCATAGTGTATATTTTGTTCAGTAGATCACCAAACATGCAGTTAACGCATTATTTACTTTTGCCGGACCCCATCGATTCAACATGTTGTGTTACCAAGGAATGGACCCGAATTGGTAGGGGTAATCGCCAAGCGCTAGGCATTAGGCATTAGGCAGCCGCATGATAACTTCAAGGAGTATATGCTGGAATACAAGAAGAAGGAGGATTTATGACAGGTATCAACAGTTTTATCGCGAACTACATGCTGAATTATCGCGAAGTCTGGAATCAAAGACTGGATTCCCTTGAAAGCTACCTAAAAAGGATGACTACAAAAGAACAGAAAAACAATCATTCGTAAAAACCGCGATCGCAGAGAACTCACTATCAAGTGTAACGACGCTGAAGCGATGGACCTGTATTGATAGGATTCACCGATGCGAATGGTATCATGGCTCCTGATATAGTAGCAAAAGCTGTAGCAAATTCCGAACGATAAGGAGAATGGGAGAATGACGAATCTTATAACGTTGGACCGACTAGTAGGTACTTGGCAAATCAGCGGCGGAGCAGAAGGAACGGTAACCTATGAGTGGATGGAAGGCGGGCACTTTTTGATACAACGCGTCCATCTTTCCCAAAATGGTCAAGAAGTGAAAGGGATCGAGATGATTGGGCATTTAAAACCCTTCGGCGAAAGCAAGAGTCCGGATATTCGGTCCCGATATTACGATACGTTAGGCAATACCTTCGATTATGTGTATGAATTGGAAGGAGATACGCTCGTCATATGGGCTGGAGACAAAGGATCGCCTTCCTATTATAAAGGGGCATTCCGCTCTGACGGAGATACCCATTCGGGGGCATGGCATTATCCTGGCGGAGGAGGCTATGAAACGACGATGACGAGAGTCTCGCCAATAGGAGGGATTGGGATTGGTTAAGCAGTTGGTCATGGCAAAACCTTTAACGGTGACAGCCTCCATATTCGCGCTAGTGTCAATTTTCTCAGGAGCATTGTTCGTGCTTCTCCTATGCAGCCTGCATCTGCTGCAGCCCGAATTTGATCCAACATGGCGTTTTATCAGCGAATATGCTCTTGGCGACTTCGGTTGGATGATGCACCTGGCTTTTGGATTGCTGGCTCTTGCTCAAATCAGCGTAGCAATTACGATATTCCCGCATATTCGTACGGTTACGGGATACATTGGACTTGTTATTCTTGGAATCAGTGCAATAGGCGTAATAATCGCAGGTATCTTCGTGACCGATCCTATCTCCGCTAGTCCGGATGATGCGACGTTTAGCGGCAGCATGCACTCTATCGGTGCGATGCTGGACTATACGCCGTTAGCCGCATTATTGATCAGTCTTTCGTTATGTCGACTTGATGTTTGGCGTCCCATGAAGCGAGTGATGCTCACAATCGCGATGATTGCAATCGTCGCGATGCTGGTATTCGTTCTTCAAATTCCGCAAGACGGGCAATTCGGACCAGAGGTTTTGGCCGGTATGTTCGGACGATTCTTAATCTTGGCGGAGATTACGTGGCTGATTGTTGTAGGGGTTCATGGAGCCAAGCTCGGAGCTTCTAAATAAGTGTAATCGAGGTAAACGCAAAAGAAAAAATACATGTTCGTAAACCGGCTGCATTGAACTTGCTGCCGGTTTGCGTCTGAAAAAGGGTTTTTCGGTTCAAGTACACATGCGGGAAGAAGGATATTAACCATGGCCGTCATTGTGGATCGGAAGAGGTTAGGCGGAGGCTCTCATAATACTTGAATAATTCATTCGGAACGCAAATCCCCGAAATCCTAGCTATATCAAGGGTTTTTGGGGATTTTCTATTGTTCGTATTAAATCTAATGTCATGAGCAGAAAAGTGCCAATCCGTTAGACGGACCTCTTTTTTATAAAACTCTATTAGCGAACGATAAAATTGTCTTAACTGGAAACTTTTTTTAATAGTGTGTTAATCTGTAGTGGACTCCATTTAAAAAGAGGGATGTTACTTGAAAAGAAACGTATTATATATTGAAGATAACGAGAAAATAGGCAGTTGGGTAAAGGAAGAATTGGAACAGCGAGGGTATTCAGTTCAGTGGCTGCTAACTGGTGAAGGAGCCGAAAAAGAAGTCAATCAGCAAGACATTGTTATTTTGGATATCATGTTACCCGGTTTAGACGGATTTACTGTGGGAAGACGATTAAAGAAGACAGCTTCTGCTGTTCCTATTTTGCTGTTAACTGCTCGAACATCGATAGATGATAAAGTAGATGGTTTGCAATTTGCTGATGACTACTTAACGAAACCATTCCATACAGATGAATTAGTCGCAAGAATAGAAGTATTAATCCGTCGTAGTGGTGGATCAACATCCGATCGCATTTCATTAGGAAATCAGATTGAAGTAGATCCGGAAGGTCAAATGATATTTGACAAATACACAGGAGAAGAAATTATATTAACAGGGAAACAGCATCAAATCTTAATGTACTTCATACGCCACCCTAATCAAGTTTTAACAAAAGAACAAATTTATGAAGCTATTTGGGAAGAAGCTTATATAACAGGCGATAAAACACTGATGGTGCATATCCACCGACTGCGTCAAAAGCTGGAACGTCATCCCGATTCCCCGGAGATTATTGAAACGTTGAAGGGTATAGGCTATCGGGTGAAATTATGAAGCAAAACAAATCATTATTTCGTCGTTTTCTAAAAGTACATTTTCTATTTATCTTTTTTCCTCCCATTACGATTATTTTCATCAGTGCGTTTTTTGGGGTTTCAGATATCCATGATAAAAATGTAAATACGTTAAATCTGTTTTACGTTACCGTACTAGTGTTTGGTTTTATTATTGTCGCATTTGTGATCTTATCTTGGCGCTTCTTCTTGAAACTTCAAAGACGTCTTGCCCGCTTACAAGAAGTCATGTCATTTTCAGCTAAAAACAACTCGTTTCCTAAAACCATATCTGTTCAAAATGATCGTATGGATGAGATAGACCAGTTAGGAAGTTCTTTTAATTGGATGATTCAGCAGCTTGAAGACAGTCGCAAACGAGAATATGAAGAGGAGTTATTACGACATCGACTCATTGCGAATTTATCTCACGACTTACGAACACCGCTTACCATTTTGAGAGGACATGTCACCCGTTTAAATAAAGAACCCATGAGTCAAGAAGGACAAAACTCGTTAACGGAGATCAACCATACGATTACAAGAGTCGGAGATCTAATGGATGATTTACTGTCCTATACATTGCTTACCTCGGGAAAACATCCTTTTGTGCCCGTTTCAACAGATATTGGACGTCTAGTAAGAGCATCTGTTGCTGCATGGTATCCTGTATTTGAAGAAAAAGAAATTCAGCTTGATGTTGATTTACCGGGAGAGGAGACTTTTTATTGGGAAGCAGATCCTAATTGGATGACACGGGTTTTGGATAATTTATTTCAGAATATTCTTCGCCATGCAGCAGAAGGGAAATATGCAAACATTGTGGTTGATGTAGAAAAAGAACAGATCATTATTGCAGACAGAGGTCCAGGTTTGGATAACTCTTCCTATGAGCTTGGGGCAGGGATTGGTTTATCGACTTCAAATTATATGTTGAAAAAAATGAAGCTGAGAGCTGACTTTACCTCAAATGAAAATGGCACAAGTGTAGTTATTGGTAGAGCGTAACCCAAAGGTAACCCGGAAGTAAACACCATGATAACCGTGATGTAACTTTGCTACTTTATAATTGGAACCATAACAGAAAGGGAGTGTTATGGTTGCTTGAAATTAATAACTTAGTCAAACATCGCGGATCTCAAGAAATCTTATCGGGTATCAGTTTTAAAGCTAGACCCGGTAGAGTAACTGGTTTTTTAGGTCCAAACGGGGCAGGTAAAAGCTCAACGCTTCGCATCCTGCTTGGATTAGATCGCGCCACATCAGGGAGTGCACTCATAAATGGCAAGCCATTCTCAGAGTTAGATAATCCTCTAGCAACAGTAGGTGCCGCATTGGATGGATCTGGAGCTCACCGCAGCCGAACAGGACGGGCCCATTTACGCTGGATTGCTCGTGCCGCAGGATTGTCTAACTCACGTGTCGAGGAAGTTTTGGAAATCGTAGGTCTTACTAATGCAGCTGATAAAAGAGTGGGAAAATATTCGCTTGGTATGGGGAGAAGACTTGGAATGGCCGCTGCACTGCTGGGTGATCCCCCAATATTGGTTCTAGATGAACCCGTAAATGGGCTCGACCCGGAAGGAATTCGTTGGATCCGGACATTTTTGCGTAAACGGGCTGAGTCTGGCAACACGGTGTTACTATCCAGTCATCTAATAGGAGAGCTTGCAGAGACAGTTGATGATGTGGTTATTATTAAGCAAGGAACAATCGTTGCAGATGGAACGTTGGATGAAGTAATAGGTAACCATTCCACGCTGGAGAAAGCTTTTTTTGCCCGGACATCTGATCATGCAGGTGGTGTTGTATGAGAGCATTCAACGCGGAACTATCTAAATTGTTCTCCCTGCCGGGCATTTGGCTTGCCATTCTTGTTGGAGCATTTTCTCCTGCGGTCATAGCCGCCTTAGACAGTATAGCTCAAAAAGAGGAGATTATAGCTGGAGTTAGCACACGGCTTTTGGAAGTTGGCTATATTGGATTAGCCCTTGGTGTACAAGGTGTCATCATCGTTGGTGTGCTTGCTGTCAGCAGCGAGTATTTGACAGAGAGCAGTGAATCTGGCGGAGGACAACAGATTACAACAAGTTTAACGGTTGTTTCATCAAGGCTTCAATTTTTGCTGGCAAAAGCAGGCGCTGTGACAGTAATCAGTATACTGCTTTGTATTGTTGCTATAATGACAACTGTGTCAGCCACGCATCTTGTTCTTGGTGAGTATTCCCCTGTATTAGAATGGTCGAAGCTGCTCGGTGCAGTTTGTTACTGGACATTCACTGCTCTATTAGCATTCGGGATTACTGTACTAACTAAGAATGGCACGATTCCGCTTGCTGTGCTCATCATAAATACATCCGTTGTTTCATTTAGTTTCCTGCTTTCTAAAGTTACAAAGTTAGCGTTATACCTACCGGATCGGGCTGGCCTTGAAATGTTTATGTTTCTGAGCGACAGATTTCTCACCCCGTTCACAGGCGGAATAGTCATGTCTGCCTGGGTAGTCGTTCTTTTCATTGCTGCAGCTATTGTATTCCATAGGAGGGACGTTGCTGCATGAGTGTTCCTTCTATTAGAAAGATAACACAAATCCTTCGTGCTGAACTGGATAAATTAGCTACATTACCATTGATATGGCTCACTCTTATGGGTACATTCATTCTTAATTTAGGATTAGCCGCAGCTTTTACTTCTATTGGTTTACAAGGGGCAATAGGGACGCAAAAAATACTGAATATAGGGTTTGCTTCGATGGGTTATCTTCAAGCAGGATTCATTATTCTTGGGATCCTAGCTACTTGTTCAGAGTATATCGGTGGACAGATTCGAACTACGTTAGCTGCGATACCTTGTCGTGGGATTCAATTATCCATGAAGCATTTGGCATTGGCAATCATAACCGTTCCCGCGGCCTTTATTATCGCTGCATCCGGTGTACTCTATACTTATATGATGATGAAAGACACAGCAGCAGTGATTGATATAGATACCATGGTAGAAGCATTAGCAGGTGCAACAGGCTATCTGACATTAACCACACTTCTCAGTGCAGCTATAGGTGCTTTATTAAGACGAACCACCCCTGCTTTAGTGGTACTGCTTGGTTATTATTTCGTTGTCAGTCCATTATCGAGAGATTTTCTGCCTAGTATTAAAATGTATTTTCCGGATACGGCAGGATATTATATGTATATGCCGCCTTCCTCTGATGAAATAAATGTCCTTTCACCAATGCAAGGGACAGGGATTTCAATGATATGGACACTTATTTTTATTACGGCAGCTATTGTATTTTACCGTAAACGAGATGCTTGAGTGTAAGTTTCATCCATTCAAAAATATAACGCTAGTGATTTTTTAAAAAATTTCTGAAAAAGTACGATGGTCTATATGATAGATGTGACGGAGTACAAAAACAAAGTCTCATTGAAAGTTATAGATGGACAAGAACCTAGACCCATAGAAAGTCGCTAATTTAGCGGCTTTTTTGTTTTATCGGGACATGTTCTTGTTAAAACACAATGACAAGAACTTGATAACATTCCCGATATGATTTGATCGACGGCGACAAACGCCCTTATATTGAACTAACGGGCAGATTAGATTAGCAATCTGTAAGAAACAATCCGCACAGAAATGTACTATATTGTAGTTAATGTCGCCCCCTAAAGTCTAAAGAATAAACGACTAACGCAAACAAAGGAGTGAAGTTATGAAATTATTGCTCACATCTGCCGGCATTAATAACAAAAGCATACACAATGCGCTAGTTGACATGCTGGGCAAGCCGATCGCCGACTGCAATGCCCTGTGTATTCCCACCGCGATGTACGGACACCCCTGGGTAGGCCCCGGCGTCAAAGCCTGGCAATTCATTAGCGGGAATTCCGAGAATCCCATGGTCGACCTAGGCTGGAAGTCCGTCGGCGTGCTGGAGCTCACAGCGCTGCCAAGCATCGACAAAGACCGCTGGGTGCCGCTAGTAAGGGAGACGGACGTCCTGCTGGTTGCGGGCGGCGACGCCCTCTACCTGTGCCACTGGATGCGGCAGTCCGGACTGGCAGACCTCTTACCGTCTCTGCAGGCAGTTTATGTGGGACTGAGTGCCGGGAGTATGGTGATGGCACCTAACATCGGGGAATTTTTCGTTGGCTGGACCCCACCCACTGGCGGCGATGAAGCGCTGAGTCTGGTTGATTTTGCAATATTTCCGCATCTGGATCACGAAATGCTGCCGAGAAACACCATGGCTGATGCAGAGAGATGGGCTGCCGGGATGCAAGGGCCAGCGTATGCGATCGATGATCAGACCGCCATCAAAGTGATCGACGGAACGGTTGAAGTTGTCTCCGAAGGGAATTGGAAACGTTTTTCGCACCTCCTATAGGAAGAATGGAGAAGAGCACAATGGAGAAAAGATTTCCTCATTGTCCTCTAGTATTTCTCCAAGCTACACCAGGGGAAAACATCGCATTTAACCTTGTTTTGATAAAAAGCTAGAAAAAGAATGAACAAAGGGATGATAAGCTATGCAGGCAAATGAGGAATTCAAAATGGAAGAAGGGCTGGAAGACATTACGGGAGTTACTTGTATTTACGTACCAGTAAGTGATGTTTACGAGTCTATTAAATGGTATCAAAAGAATTTAGGGTACCAACCTGCAAACAACGATCGTGTTGAGCCTGGGATGGTCATGGCTGTTTTGAATATTCCCAATCGGAATGGAAATCTGCCTTCACCTGGTTTAAGGCAAGTTGTACCCGCTCTGTTCCTTCACAAATCAGACGAAGCGGGCGGGCGATTACGCTTTTCATGGTCATTGGACAACGGCAAGCCCCACGCAATAGCATGTTTTATTACACCACGGATCGAAGAGCTATTAGAACGTTTTAAGAAAAACGGAGTGAATATTTTAGGAGAACGGGTCACAAGCGGACCAAACATAACGTTTGCTGACCCTGACGGTAACATATGGGAAGTTTGGCAGCCTTAATCGATTAATCAGATCAATTTCGCTAACGGGAGCTGAATAAAGAAGAGGAGGCAGCCGGTTAGAGCGATCGGTTGTCTTTTTTTAAATGTCGAGGGACAAGAATATGGACCATTGAAGTCGCTATTTTAGCGGCTTTTTTATTATATCGGCATAAGTTTATTGTACATGGCTGGGGACAAGTACTTGTGCCGGTTACCGATTAGATAGATTTATTTGAATATTTTTGAACGATCGGTCGTTAAATTATTGACAATACATTATGATAATCCTTATAATGGCATTAATTCAGATGAAGGGAGCCTGAAGGTTATCAAGAAAAGAGAGATTACATCAAGTCATATCGTCCAAGCGGCATATGAGCTGTTTGCAGAGCATGGGATAGAGAGAACGAGTTTGGGCTTGATTTCTAAAAAAGTAGGCATAACCAAATCCTCTATATACTACCATTTTGCAACAAAGGAAGAGTTGATTAGCCGAACATTTGATTATATTTTTAGGGATCATTATTTTGCTGCTTACTTTGACGCTGAATCCGTTAATAAAGACAATTTTGTAGAGACGATAATTCGGGGCGGTTTAAATATGCTGCCAAGCGATGATGAAGAGTATCGTTCAACATTAAGAGTGCTTAGTGAGTTCACGATGCTAGCCGAGCGTGATGAGCAATTTAGAGCTCCTTTATTGAAAGTTCAACAAGATTTTATCAACGGTTTCTGTAATTTAATGTCAAAAGGCAGTGATCTGGGTCTAGTTGAACCTACAAAAATCGAAGTCAGTGCTAAAATTCTTGCCCTTCTTATTGATAATTTGTCTAGATGTAAGATGATGAAGATGGATTTGGAGTATCAGATGATTTGGGAAGAAACTGTTAATAGAATTATCATTCGAGAAAATACATAGTTAACTTATAAGGAGGGATCCGGTTGAAACATATATTGATTACAGGTACATCAAGAGGTATTGGTGAATCGTTGGCTAATCAATTAATCGATAAGAACCATCACCTTATATGCATTTCTAGAACTACGAACCAACGGATTATCGATCTAGCCCAGGAGAGGGACTGCAGAATTGATTATTTTAATTTTGATTTAACAAACATTGGCGAGATTGATCAACTTTTTGAGGACATCTTCCGTCAAATTGAGCTTA
The DNA here is from genome assembly GCF_000024685.1 of Paenibacillus sp. Y412MC10. NCBI lineage: Bacteria > Bacillati > Bacillota > Bacilli > Caryophanales > Paenibacillaceae > Paenibacillus > Paenibacillus sp. Y412MC10. The sequence goes on along the minus strand of NC_013406.1, from coordinate 3,718,068 downwards.
ATTCCAACGATAAAGCGATCTATCTTATCAATAATGCCGCCATGTTGACTCCTGTGAGCCCAATTGAACGGATAGAAACGGATAAAATAATTGAGAACATCCATTTAAATCTATTAGCACCAATGATAATAACAGCTAACTATCTTAAACGTACCCAAGATATGAATGTGGACAAAAGAATTCTAAACATATCCTCAGCATCCGCAAAATATTTATTACCCTCACAAAGCTGTTACAGCACTGCAAAAGCTGGCCTTGACTCATTTACCAAAAGCATAGACATTGAGCAAAAGCTCGTGACATATCCAGCAAAAGTAGTCGCTGTATATCCAGGTATGATCGATACCAATTTACAATCGGAAATTCGATCCGTAAGTAATGATCTTTTCCCATATGTTAATGAGTTCATTCGACTTTCTGAGGAAGGGAAGCTACAAACGCCTGAATACACTGCGCACAAATTAATTGAGATTCTGCTAAGCGAAGATTTTGGTAAGGCTGTTGTTATAGAAACCATGGATCAATAAACGCGAGTGGAAGAACACCTGCGAGACAGGTCGTTTATGGGTGTGATTTGATAGAAGAAGAAGGAGAGGCATTCCAGCGCTTCTCCTTTTCTAATTTATGCTTTAATTAATCTCCTACTACTTTTGATACAGTTCCATCATTCGTCAGCGAGTCAGTTATACAGCTAGCTGAGAACCCATTTGTGATTAGCAATCCGTAAGAAACAACCCAAGCTGAGTTGTCCTATAATGTAGTTAATGTAGAGATCCCTCATGAACAAAGGAGAACTGAAAATGAGAAAACTTGTTCTATTTTTGCACGCATCGCTTGACGGTTTTGTAGAAGGGCCGAACGGTGAAATGGACATTGGCTGGGTTTCTTACGATGCTGATTTGGAGAAGCACGCGAAAGAAATTCTGAGTACTGCCGACACTGTCATTTGGGGACGTGGAACTTATCAGATGATGCACAGTTACTGGCCATCTGTGCCCTCGAACCCATCAGCTTCGCAGCATGAACTTAATCATGCCGAGTGGATCGAAAAGACAGCCAAAATTATTTTTTCCACGACGCTGGAGAAAGTCGAATGGAACAATTCCAGACTGGTGAAAGAAGATGTCGAGGAAGAGATCAAAAACCTCAAACAGCAGCCAGGCAAGGATATGGTCATCCTCGGCAGTCCTAGGTTCGCACACTACCTTATGCAGCTTGATTTAATAGATGAGTATAAAATTACGGTTTCTCCCGTCCTGATCGGCAGCGGGTTGCCGTTATTCCAAGGTCTCAAGGAGAAGGTCAATCTTAAACTTATCGAAAACAAGACATTTGATTCTGGAGCCATAGGCCTCGTTTACCAGACGGTTCGATGACTCTGTCTCCAAAATTAGATTACGCTAACGGGACACGATATATCTCAATGAAGACATTGAAGGTAGCCGACTCCAAAGCCGGCTACCTTTTTCGATATCTATTGCCACAGCCGTGATGAATAGGAAGAAGCGGGCTTGTTATTTAGACACCTGTCGAGGGAAAAGAACATGATGACTTTGAAAGTCGCAATCTATGCGGCTTTTTATATTTATGTTATCTAGTTCTTGTCAAAACATAATGACAAGAACATGGTTACATTCCCAATATGATTTCATCGACATTGACAGCGGCAGACGCCCTGTTATTACTAACGGGCAGGATAGTCCAATCGTTCGGTGAGTAACTTCAAGCATATACATTATGAAAGCAGGGAAGTACATGAAACACGTGGAATAAATATACAGCGATTCAATAGTGGCATGACGGTGAAACTGATGTTCCTACGAAGGTCATGTTTGATTTCGTGTGCAAAGCTGTGGGTAGAGAGTTAGCTGAGTCGACTGAAGAATCTAACGAATGCAGGTGGGTTCCAAAGGGAAATGTTCTGGATTTGATCCCTTTACCCGCAATCCGCATGCGTTATGAAGCTTATTTGAACTTTAACGGCTCTGTGAATTATATGGAGTACGTCACTGCGACGAAGTCAAAATGCAATGTCAAGCTTCAAAGGAATGTTTAGTTGTACGTGTTCTTAAATCCTTAGGAGGGTGACACTATGAATGATACATGGAACCCCGAATCGCCAGGTGTGCTGCGCCTTCCTTCAGGTCGACTCGTCCGCGGCCGAGCACTAAGACGTCCACTTCCCCAAGGGCTTCAGCCCACTTTTGCACTCTACCTGCTTGGACGACAACCAGCGCCCGTTACTTGGGAAAGCCGCTGGATTCCTTGGCCGGACTTCTGGCTGCCAACAAACAAGGTTGCAGCCGCTGATGCGCTTCGCGAAGCATGGACTCGGGCTGAAGTTGAACGGGTTGAAATCGCCTGTGGGGGCGGGATTGGACGAACAGGTACGGCACTAGCCTGTCTCGCTGTGATTGATGGATTACCAAATCATGAAGCTGTCGACTATATTCGGCAGCAATACAGTCCACGAGCTGTTGAGACGCCTTGGCAACGCCGCTTTGTCTCTCGTTTCAAATAGGAAGGGCCCTATAGGTGAGGATAACGCCGTGAGGTAAAGGACAATGGTCAACTGTCGGGTGACAAAAACATAGTGACATTAGAAGCTGCTGATTATGCGGCTTTATATATTTATGTAATCAAGTTCTTGTTGTCAAAACACAATGAGTAATAGGAGGAAATAGATGATAGATATTATTATAGGAATAATATTCTATTCATTTGTAGCGGTCTTTACGATTTGGTTTAGTTTCAAACAAATTAAAAACGGTCTAAAGAAAAATCAAACCAGTACTATAATAAAAGGGTCACTTCTTCTTATGGTAGTAGCGATCCTTACTATTGCGTTCTACAATTTAGCAAAATCATTTATTTTAATTTATAGTACTTAATACAACCTGCCACAACAAGAAATTTTCATTGTGGCAGCTTTTTTTGCGACATTATGTCATCATCCTGAAAACAGGGCAACCTCAAAAAGTTGATCGAATATTTTTGTTACATACCAACCAAATGTATGGCCGGCAAATGAATTGACCCGCCTGGAGCTGATCGTTATGACCGCCAGAGGAAAAAGCTTCGATTGGAATCGGAAGCGAGGGCCGAATTTACCGCTGCAGATCAAATCTCTGCATGAGCAAGACCATTCGTGATCGCAGCAGTTGAAGCGAAACTGGTTCAAGGAAGAGGACAAGGGCTGTTCGCTCCCAGGCTCGTGCAACCCGAGCCGAATCCGTAAGTTTGATTGTTGCACTTCTCGGCCAGTAAACTAAAGTCGAATATATATGGATAGAGCTCGAGAGTACGGTTTCCTGGAAAGCGTACTCTTATGTCATGTTGCATATCTTATAAGGGCTTGACTTTCCCCTGCACAGGAAACTGTATACTCTCATTATGTTACAGATTGGAGATGATATTTTGTTCAAAATCAGTGCATTTTCCAGGCTAAGCAAGGTCTCTTTAAAAACACTGCGTTATTACGACCAGATTGGCATACTTAAGCCGAGAAAGGTAGATCACGATACGGGCTACCGGTACTATTCAGCAGATCAGCTTCTTGAGCTCAATCGAATTTTAATTTATAAGGAATTGGGGTTTACATTGCCCCAAATCACACAGCTGCTCCAGGAAGATATTACATTGGAGAATATTCAAGGCATGTTTAAGCTGAAAAGATGCGAAATTCAGCAAAATATCGATTCGGAACAAGCCAAACTTGTCAGGATTGAGGAGCGTATGCAGCTTATAGAAAGAGAGGGGCAATTCGAAACTGGCCAAGATATACGAATCAAAGCCGAAGGTGCACAAACATTTCTTTTTCAAAAAGCATACGGAAGAGAAGAAGACATTCCAGGGTTATTTCATCAATTGGATCTGTTATTAACAACGGAAATTCGCCAGTTGATCCAAGGCCCTCAAGTTGTTTTATGGGAAAACATAGACGGAAAAGAGGATGAGTTTGAGTTTGAAGTCGGTTATTTCTTAACCTGCGAGCTCCAATCATCTCTAGAGCCATTTCAACTACGGGTTCTTCCTCCTGAACCGATGATGGCTACAATGGCTTTTCATTCAAATTCAAAATTTGATGTTGCGGCCTGTGCCCATATAGCGAAATGGATTGAGAAAAATAACTATCAGATCAAAGAAAACGAAGCGGGTAGAGAACTGTATATATCGTTATCTCCAGAACGAGATGCACAATTCATCGAAATACAAATTCCAATACTAAATAGATAACTGAAGAAGGTGGGTTGGAATAAATTGAAAAATAAAGGGATCATCTACGTCTTGGCACTAGCCGTTTTTTTGATTGGAACCATTGAATATATTATCACAGGAATCATTGAGATGATGGCTGTGGACTTGGGAGTATCAACTTCCGAAACTGGGTTACTGGTGACTGTGTTTGCTCTTGCTGCGGCCATTGTCGCTCCGATTTTGATTGCAGTGACGATCAATGCAGATCGGAAGAAGCTACTAATAGCCGCCCTAAGCGTATTCATTGCCAGCAATGGATTTATGTTGGTAGATCTTTCATATGAAATAGTACTATGGGTACGAATTATACAAGGAGCTAGCGGAGGAATCGCAACCGTAGTGGCCATGGCAGTAGCGACACGACTCGTTGAAAAAGAAAGAAGAGGCAATGCTATCGGTATTATTTTGATGGGGCTTAGCAGCTCGCTAGTGCTCGGTGTTCCCATGGGCACATTTTTTAGTGAGATGTTTGGCTGGAGAATTCTATTTATATTAATCGGTTTATTAAGTGTTTTTCCATTACTTATCATCTATAAAAAGATTCCGGCAATCAAAGAAGAAGAAAAGGTTACCCTTAGAATGCAGCTCTCCATTCTAAGGAATTCATCCATTCTGACCGCCTTGGTTATTACTTTATTTTATATCGGCGGCTATTCTTCACTGTTCACTTATATTACGCCTTTCTTGCAAGCTACATCTTCTCTTTCCATAGCCCAAATTAGCGGTGTTTTATTCCTAGCGGGAGTTTGCAGCTTTGTCGGATCAAGAGTGGGTGGACAATTGGCCGATGCAAAGGGATCGAAATTTACCATATGTCTCGGACTCCTGTTACAAGGGGCGACTCTTCTTTTATTCGCTCTAGCCGGTGTCCATCTCTTGGTATTAATTCTGAATTTATTGATGTTTATGTTAGCAACGTGGAGTATTTCCCCTGCCCAGCAATTATATCTGGTTACTCTAGCGCCTCGAAATCCAGACATCGCCCTTAGCGTAAATACCTCGTTCATCCAATTTGGTTTTGCATTGGGATCTGGATTAGGCGGAGTTGTCATCAGTCGTACATCTGTCCTTTATTTAAATTGGCTGGGTTTGGCCGCTGTAAGCATAGCTTTACTTCTTTCCATCTTGTTATTTAAAAAAATGAACAATAGGATTAAAACTCCTATGGCTACTTAATAAGAAATGGACTGGACTCCGATTGAGTCAGTCCAGGAGATGGTGCGCAGTTTCGTCGGCGTGAAGCACCGATTTCGGTGGGTGGCAACTGTGGGCGACGTGCAATATTTCTGCAAAGCAAAAGTGCTGTTGATCGCGGGAGGTCGAGATAATAAAGTACCGTGGTTAAGCTGCTGCCTGATCGTGACAAGGTACTGTGTTGATAGGAGAAGCGGCCAATCAAATTGAGGCTGCGGCACTATGTTGGTGAAGGCTGGGGCTCGTATAATGGGGGGCTGGTGGTGCTAGTTGAGGTAGGGGGGATCCGCACCCGAAAAAGGGAAAGGTGAATGGTCGAAAGATAAATGTGTAGCTCTTATTTATGAACCGGCCTCCAGCCAGTTCATTGTTTGATGTCGAGGGACAAAAACATGCTCCCATAAAAGTCGCTATTGCAGCGACTTTTTTGTTTTATCGGTACAAGTTCATGTCCAGAGCCACTTGTACCGATTGCTGGAATGGACAAGAACATGGTCCGATTACCGATTCGATAGTTATCTAAATAACGTGGTGAGTAGTGACGAGTTTGTATAAAGCCTGTCGTAGAGAATGTATATTGAGCATGTAATCCAATTTGGTGTAAAATCTACTCAAGCAAAATGATAATGATTATCATTATTAATAATAAATGAATTGTTTTGCTACAAAACATAAAACTTATGGGAGTGAATTAAATCATGGCAAGATCGGGATTTATGAAAACAGGATGGATATCACTTATAACGGCAGCAATGATTACGGTGACGGGCTGCGGCTCGACAGGCGGTACTACCGATCAGCCTGGACAGGCAACCGCAGCGCCAAGTGAAGCTCCGCCTCAGACGGAAACGCGCGTTGTAACCGATGGTTTCGGAGAGGTAGAGATTCCTACAAATCCGAAGCGAATCTCAGCTCTTTATCGTGAAGATTATTTGGTTGCGCTTGGGGTAACTCCTATTGTGCAATATTATAACCCGATGTGGGGCAAGCAGGATTATTTGAAGCTGGACGTGCCGTTGTTCGACGTGACCGGCAGCATCGAAGCTATGCTTGTGTCGGAGCCGGACTTGATCATCGGCGCCGGAGAGGTTGATGCAGCACAATACGAGCTCTATTCCAAGGTTGCGCCGACGTTCCGCTTGCCGGACGACGTACTTGCGGATTCGCGCAAAACATTGACCTTAATCGCCGAATTGCTTGGTCTCAGCGACAAGGCGGAGCAGGTTCTTGCCGATTACGAAGCCCGAATTGTCGACGTAAAGGCGAAGCTGAACGCGGCAATCGGCGATGAGAAGCTTGTTGTTCTGCGGATGAACGTTGTAGACAAATCGATTAATATTTTCGGCATTCATAACACGTTTGTCGGACAAATCTTGTATGAGGATCTTGGTTTGAAGGCACCGGGGTTCGCCGAGGCGATGACGGAGGGCAATATCGTCTTGTCGAAAGAGGTCATTCCGGAGCTTGACGCGGACCATATTATTATGCTTCCGTCCAACGGAACGTGGGAGGAAGAGAGCAATGCGAAAGCGCTTGAGGAAATGAAGGCAGATCCGCTATGGCAAACCGTTCCTGCATTTAAGAACGGCCATGTATATCCCGTAGAGAGATCGTATTGGCAGACGGGAGCCATTACGGCCAACGGATTGAAGATGGATGATTTACTTCGATTGCTGGCTTCTTAGCAGGACATAAGAGTGATTAAGTTCATTGGCAGGACTCATCGCCATAAGTGAGAAAGAGCCGCTTTTCAACGAAGGTTGATGGGTGGCTCGTTTTGATTTACACTATGTTCATTGAGAATGAATATCAATTAAAAAGGGGTTGATAGTAACGATGGATATCGAACAGCGCAAACAAGCTGGGACTGCCCCTTTAGTCCATTATGTGCTGCGATCAATCCGCTTGATCGATGCGGGCGAGCAAGTAGAAATTAGTGATTTGGACGGCAGCGATAAAAACGATAAGGAAAGCTTTGAACTGCTCATTATAATGAGCGGGAAGGGACAAGGAAAATGCTATTTGCAGGGGCCTGGGAGATCTTTATCTGTTGATCAAGAGATTATGAACTGCAGCTATTACCGTGTGTGCTTCGTAACGAGCGGCTATGATGCAGCTTCGAGCTTGCTGCCGGATAAGCAAGAGCTTGCCTGCGCACCTTTCGCTAAGACAATGGAGCTGCTTGATGAGATATATGGACTCCGCGGGGCGACAGGCGGGCTCGAGCTGTTCCAACGATTTGTAAGATTTCAAGAACTGCTGCTTTTTCTATTCCGTCAAAATGCACCTGCAGCCGAGGATAAGGGAACGGATATCGAGCGGCATGGGATAGAGCTCAGCATACGGCATATTCATCAGTATTACCGTGAGATTCTGACCGTGGAGGAGTTAGCCTCCCTCGCAGGCATTGATCGCTGGAAGTATACCCGTCTGTTCAAAGAGGCTACGGGTCAAGTACCGCTTCAGTACTTGAATGAAGTACGGATTAATGAAGCTAAGAAGTGGCTGGCAAGCACCGATGACAAGCTGCTCGATATTGCGCTGAATGCAGGTTTCAACAATGAATATTATTTCAATCGTCGATTCAAGCAGACGGTAGGCATATCGCCCGGACAATACCGCCGCAGCCGCAAGGGAAAGCTTAGAGTAGTAGCGCCGTATTTGGAGGATTTCTTGGTCGCGCTGGATATGCAGCCTATCGCCCAGTACTGGCATGCGAAATGGGGCAAGCAAGACTATCTCGGCTTAAACCATATTCCGACGTTCGACGAGAACGGCGGCAACTTTGACGCCCTTTCCGGTTATAAGCCGGATTTGATATTGCTTATGGATCGTTATGAGCAACAGCAATATTCGCAGTGCCGACGCATATCCAACACGTGCATCCTGCGTGAGCAGACCAATAATTGGCGTACGCTGTTGCGTACCGTCGCCGATTATTTCGGTCGGACAGAGTTGGCCGAAGATGCTATCGCAAAGTATGATTTCAAAGCACGGAGTGCGAGTCATACGCTTAGTCAGGTTATAAAAGGTGAAACTGTCACTTTTTTGCGTATCTCGGCGGACCACATCATTCAATATACGGAAGAAGGGCAAGGCTTTGTTTCGACTGTTCTCTATGGAGATGTTGGCTTGCGTTCCCACTCTGCAGTAGGTGTAGCTTCAAAAGCGAATAGGCCGGGCATGTTCAATCTCTCTGTAGAGGACCTACGCACGTTAACTGCGGATCATCTGTTCATAACTTTCGATAAGTGGCATAGCCAGGCAGAAGGAAAGGAGAGGGAACTGCTAGAGCAGCCAGAGTGGCGTGAGCTGCCTGCTGTACGAAACAACCACGTTTACGAGGTTGATTTTCTAACTTGGATGAATAACGGAATTATTTCCAACGGTAAAAAAATCGATGATATACTGCGTTCTTTAGCTTGATTCGGTTTTGCTTGCCACTGAAAAGTCCGCATCCTCCATTTAGTATTTTGTATAAAGCAACCGTCGATTTTCTCTATTGTTATTATCACATGGCCGAAGCTACAATTATATTGATAATGATTATCACAGCATGGACTTTACATGAGCCGGCTTGAGGAGGATATCAATTGACTGAGCAGCTTGAAATATACGATGTGACGATTATCGGCGGTGGTCCTGCGGGGATGTATACTGCCTTTTATAGTGGAATGCGGGATTTGAAGACAAAGCTAATAGAAGCGAAAGACGAGCTCGGCGGGCGGATGCTTATTTATCCCGAGAAAATGATTTGGGATGTTGGCGGGGTTCCGCCGATCCTATGCGAGAATTTAATCGCCCAATTGTCGGAGCAGGCGATGACGTTCGACCCGACCATTGTATTCGGCCAGCACATCATCGGACTGGAGAAACAAGCGGATTCGACGTACATACTGGAGGCGGCAACGGGGGAGAGGCACTGGACACGCACGGTCATTCTGGCTATCGGCCGCGGCATTCTGCGAATGGCGAAGCTGGAGCTGGAGGGAGCTGAGCGCTATGAGGTGTCCAATCTTCACTATACGGTGCAGGAATTGGAGCCTTTTAGAGGGAAACGAGTACTTATTTCGGGTGGAGGAAATTCCGCTGTCGATTGGGCGAACGAGCTGGTTCCCATCGCCGGTCAGGTCACAGTCGTACATAGGCGCGACCGCTTCGGCGGACACGAGAAGAACATTGTTCGAATGAAGGAGTCTTCTGCCGATGTGCTTACGCCGTATGAAGTCACTCAGTTATTCAGCGGCAACGGAAAGACGATTGAACGGGTGACGATTACCCATCTCGAATCAGGGGACTCGCGCCAGATAGAAATAGACGAGGTTATCGTCAACCACGGGCTGAAGTCCGATTTTACAGGTATCAAGGATTGGGGACTGGATATGGACGAATGGAACATATTCGTCAGCCCCAGACTTGAGACGAACTTGCCGGGCATTTTCGGGGCTGGCGACTTCGCCAATTACGAAAGCAAGCTCAACCTTATTGCAGGGGCGTTCACGGATGCGGCTTTGGCGCTTAATAGCGCCAAACGATACATGGATCCCGAGGCACCAAGAATGGCATATGTATCGTCGCATAATGAGAGGTTTAAAGAACGAAACAAAGCGCTTGGCGTATCCGATGAATAGCAGGGTCTGCTATCATTAGGGCGGACGAGAAATCTATTCTACGGTGTATGAGAGATTGCACTGGATGTGGACTGGTGTCCGCAACTAAATCGATTTTGCCCAAATCATTTAACCGAACAAGTTCTTGTCCTCCGACAGATAATCAGCGTATTGTGTTGAGGAACAAGAACATAGTCCCATTGGAAGTCGCTATTAGCGACTTTTTAGTTTTATCGGTACAAGTTCATGTACCGAGGCGAGGACAAAAACTTGTACGATTGCCGTAAAGGACAAGAACATGAGCAGATTACCGATTAGATAAGTATCTAGCTAAGTTTACATGCAATTTCATTGAGCTAACGGGCAGGATAATTGAAGATCAAACACGCTGAAACGCATCATATAGTAACGGCATACGCTTGATTTTATCAAGAATATAGTTAAAATTAAGTTTAAGCGATTAAACGAACGAACGGAAAGGATGGATCGAATGAGCCAGCGAACCGAGCAAGTTCTGCAACAATTCAAAGAGACCATCCCGCTCTTGGAAGTGCTGACCGATGAAAACCGTCAAGCTATTATTATGGTGCTAGCACAGAACAAATCGGGACTTAATGTAAATGCGATAGCAGGACACATCAATTTATCTAGACCAGCCGTCTCCCATCATCTGAAGGTGCTGAAACAGTCTGGTTATATTCAATCCGAGAAAAAGGGCGTAGAAAATTATTATATTTTGACAGTCCGCAAACCGCTTGAACAACTCAAAACCTTGATTAATGCCATAGAAGCAGAGTGCACTTAGCCTCAGTGACAACCCAAAGACTTAAGTTGAATACGGTAGAGCAGATCATTTTCGCTCGATAGGTTCATTTGTTTAAACCAATAATCCTAATGGGAGTGATATTAAATGAAGGTTATAACCATTGAGAAATACGGTAAAAATGTACCCTTAGTGTTGACAGAACAACCAGTACCTCATATCGGAGAACATGATGTGTTAGTGGAAATTCATGCAGCCAGCTTAAACCCTATCGACTATAAAATTAAGGAAGGGAAAGTAAAACTCCTGCTGAGTTACAAGTTCCCACTAATTTTAGGCAATGATTTCTCCGGCGTTATAGTTAAGGTTGGCAAACGGGTGAGTGCATTTAAACCTGGTGATGAAGTTTATGGCAGACCACGAAAGAGTCGTATTGGCACATTGGCGGAATACATTGCAGTACACGAGGAAGATATTTGGTTAAAGCCGCAGAATCTAAACTTTGAAGAAGCTGCATCTATTCCACTGGTCGGACTTACGGCTTACCAAGCCTTTACCGATATTTTGCATCTCCAAAAGGGCCAAAAAATTCTGATTCATGCAGGATCAGGAGGCGTGGGGACGTTCGCCATTCAACTGGCCAAATTGATGGGAGCTTTTGTTGCAACAACAGCAAGTGATAAAGGGTATGAGTTGGTCAAATCGATGGGCGCCGATCTGATCATTAATTATAAAAAAGAAAATTTTGAAGAAGTGCTTACTGGATATGACGCTGTTTTTGATACGCTAGGAGGAGCGGCTTTGGAAAAGTCGTTCCGTGTCCTGAAGCCAGGAGGACAAATCGTATCCATCTCTGGCTTGCCAAACGCAAGATTTGGAAAAGAAGCAAAGTTGGGTTGGATGAAAACGGCCATTTTGTCCATCGTGAGCCGTAAGATCACAGCACTTGAGAAGAAGTACCATACAAGATATCATTTCCTTTTTATGAAATCGAGTGGAGCACAATTGAAGGTTTTAAAAGAATATATTGAAGGTGGCCACATTAAGCCCGTTATCGATAAAGTGTACCATTTGGAAGAGACAGCGCAAGCATTCTCGTACCTGCAAGGCGGAAGTGCCAAAGGTAAGGTAGTCATTAAAATAAAGTAACTCCTATGCAGCGGAGAGCCAGGAAATTTTATTGTCGGGGCGACAAGAACTAATCCCATTGAAAGTCGCTAATTTTGCGGCTTTTTTGTTTTATCGGTACAAGAGAGTTCTTATCCAGAGTCGAGGACAAGAACATGAGACAATTACCGATTAGATGAGGATCTAACTAGATTTTTCCTGCCGTTTCATTAAGCTAATGAGCAGGATAATCCAATATTTTTATGGAATATAAAAATAAATGGTATGAGGGGGGCGCACATGCTTTTTCACTTCAGTGAAGACGATAGAATCAATATATTTGTACCGAAAGAGAAGCAAAATCGTCCGGATTTTCCTGCGGTAGTTTGGGCACTTGATGAAGAGCACGAGTTTACGTACTATTTCCCTAGGGATTGTCCCCGAATTGTGTGTAGAAAAGATGAGGCGACAACAGACCAACATTTACAACTCTTCTTTAATAATTCAATTGCCAATACCATAATTACAGTAGAAAGTGACTGGTATTCGAGGATATCAAAGCAAAGCATATTTCGATATCGTTTTGACGATGAGGGTTTTGAGCTTTTTGATAAAACAGCTGGCTACTACATTTCTCGTCAAGTAGTGAAACCCAAATCAGTTGAAAAATATGAAAATTTGTTGGAGAGATTATTCCAAAAAGGAATTGAATTAAGAATCACATCAAATTTATATCCGCTTAAGGAAGCAATATTAGCTTCCGACTTCACAGGATATGGGATACATAGATTTAATAACGCAAAAAGACTCTAAATTAAGCTTACTGCGAAACGTTAGTTTAACAAAGACAAGAAGGCAGCCGGTCAATTGATCAGCTGCCTTAATTATGCTAACGGGCAGTTTTATAGAAATTTTGTGACTCTAAAGTATTGCTTTAAATTCAATGTAAGTTATTCCTCATCAAGAATTATTAAGATACGCTTGCATGCGAATAATGAGATTGTGCAGCTGAGTCATGATTTAATGAAATTTTTAAATCAAAATGATGTCAAATCGGAAATACATCTTCAGTAATTTTTTTGTTAAAAGTATTATGGTGAGGTTTATTTTATTTTCCATTAAATTCTTCAATTCACAGAACAATAAGCGGATGCCCGCATAAACGGAGTTACAAAACTAAACTTGCTGCAGGCATTAATCTAACGGACTGTTTATTGGCGGATCGGCATTCCTTGTCATGCGAAAGCATAAAAAGAACTACTGAAATCCGCTTAATCGTCATATCGACGGTTTAGCGGATTTTGTGCAAAGATGAATTAAATCAACTTATACATAGCAACCGCACCTCTAAATCGATAGACTCTAGTTGAGGTTGTTGTGATGAAGGACGGCCAGCTCATACGAAGGGGTGTAACGAATGAACGAAATCATAAAGAAGAAGCTGCTGGACAAAAATGAACTGCTGATCAACATGGTGATCGAACGCGCAAGAAGAGATTTTCAAGACGATATCGCAATTATTGGGCTTACGGGTTCGTTTAGCACCGGGGACTTTCACGAAAAGAGCGATCTTGATTTAATTATCATAAATAATACAGAAAAGGGATGGGGAATATCCGATTGCTTCATCTTAGATGACGTTGGCTATGACATCTATTGCACTCCATGGGATACAAGAATACACGCACAATCCATCTTAGAGAGTCCCAACGTGTCGAGCCTAACCGAGCTCAAAATTCTCTATTATGCAAAGTCTGAGGATTTGGAGAAATTGAACGACTTTAGGCAAAAAGCTCTTGATGCGCTTGCGGAGCCGATAGGAGAAGCGTGTCTTAATCGAGCAAAAAAATGGATCGATCTGGCTAAGCAAGCATACAGCGATACGATGCTGGGTGATCATATCGGTTCAGTGAGACATGCATCTGCCGGCGTTCTGTACAATCTGGTCAATGCCTTGGTTAGCATGAATAACACGTGCATCAAACGAGGTGTCAAGCGATATTTAGAAGAAATACGCTCGTATCGCCATGTTCCAGATGACCTCGAATCCTTATACATGTCTGTCATCGAAGCTCATACCATTGAAGATATCCGAATTGCCTCTTTTAATATGTTGAACAGCGTTACGAGGTTACATAGCAAGATGTGTGATAACTTCATTGTTAAACCCGCTCCGACTTTTGATAATCTGAAGGGAACTTACGAAGAATTGTGGTGCAACTACCGCAATAAAATCTTGAACAGTGTTAAAACGAACGATGCCTCCTATGCCTTTCTTTCGGCCTTTGGAGCACAAGGATATCTTGATGAAATGGCTGCGGAGAAAGGAACCAAGAAATTTGATCTCATGCAATACTTTGATGCAAGTGATTTATCAGTAATGAAAGAGAAGTTCCTTGAAATGATGGATGAATATGTAGACGAATATGGTAAGGTCGGTAGAGAAGTCGAACGTTTTACAACCTTCGAGCAATTATATGACCATTATATCAATCATTGATCTTATATCTCTCAAATCCCAGTTCGTAATAAGTCCGGCGGAAACGCTCCGATACCGGTGAGTGATGCATCGGTTCTTTTTTAGCTTTATTCATCACTGCATGAGTGTACTATCTTTGATCATGCTTGACACGATTAACCTTTTTATCTAAGGTCCATATAAATATCAGGCGCATTCCCGTTATTTAAGTACTCGTCCATTTTTTTCGATATTGATGCGGCGTGATTCCCATTTGCGACTTAAACAATTTGCAAAAATAAGAGCTATTCGTTAATCCGATCTCCTCTGCAATAAGCGAGATCGGTTTTTTTGTAGTCGCTAGGAGCTGTATGGATTGATGAATCCTTCGGGCTGCTATGTATTCCGTGATGCTGATCCCTGTCGCTTCTTTAAAGAGATGTGACAAATGGTAGGGAGATAGATGCAGCGACTTCGCCATGTCGTCCAATCGGAAAGGAATCGTATAATTCGTCTCAATCCAGGTTAAGATGTGCTCCACCCGATGATTTTTACGGGTTTGGTAAGTTGAACTCCGTACTTTCCGCTTATCCCAGATTGGTTTCAAGGAGCGAAAAAGTGCGACAAGAAACAGCGAAATTTCTTCATATTTTTCCGTGTCGGACAGCGTCGGGAATCGATCGTTCATGCTCTTGTATGCACCTTCCAGATACGGGTCGTCGACCTCGTATAAACAAGGGAAAGGAAGATTGCCTAGATAAATAAAATTGTAAAATTCATGAAGAGCGGGCCACTGTTTAAAATAAGCCTCAAACACCGTCGGTTCAAAAATCGCAATCGAACGTTCGAAACATTGATGATCGTCGTATTCAAGCTTTAGGTGGTGGAGTTGACAGGGCTGAAATATACAAAGCATGCCCGGCTTAATCTCATAGCTGTTGTTGTTAACGATCATGGTTCCCCTTCCTTGATGAATGAACAACACCTCAAGGCCAAGATGGGAATGGAAAGTCTCTTTATGCTCGTAATTTTCGCTTTTACGTCTATAGGCAAAGTACAAGGGAGAGATACTGTAGTTGCTTGCAACGAATGACAACTTGTTTGCCTCCTTCTTCCTCGTCTTCGTACATGCATTGAATATACCATACAATCCGCAATCTAGCGTTATTTTTCCCTCATAGCAAAACACATTTACAAGTTTGCACCGGATATAATTTTTATATAAAAAATAAAGTTGGGAGGTAAAAAATAACGTATGTTAAAGGTTGCGATTATAGGTACGGGTGCAATTTCGCCCAGTCATATCGAAGCATATCTGCAGTTTAAGGACCGCTGTAAAATTGTTGCCTTATGCGATCTTTACCCAGAGAAGGCTGAAGTAAGGCGGGAGCAGTACGGACTGGAGGCTAAGATCGCACACGATTATAAGGAACTGCTTCAAGACGGAATCGATCTCGTGTCCATTTGTATGCCTCCGTACGTTCATGCGCAGGTTGCGGTCGATTTCCTGTACGCAGGAAGCCATGTCATTGTTGAGAAACCTATGGCAGCGTCGCTTAAGGAATGTGATGACATGATCGAAGCGGCACGGAATAACGGCAAGGTGTTGTCCGTGATTGCCCAGAATCGATTCAGAAATCCGATTATGAAGCTGAAACAAGTGCTGGATAGCGGTCTGGCCGGCAAGATTCTGCACGCCCAAGTGGATTCTTTTTGGTGGCGGGGCCATAGTTATTACGACTTATGGTGGCGCGGCACTTGGGAGAAAGAGGGGGGAGGCCCTACGCTGAATCATGCCGTACATCATATCGACGGATTGCTGTGGATGCTTGGTCGTCCTAGCCACGTACAAGCCTACATGGCTAATGTCGCGCATGACAATGCCGAGGTTGAGGATTTATCCATCGCGATGATGAAATATCCGAATGGAGCTTTGGGACAACTTACCAGTTCGGTCGTCCACCACGGAGAAGAACAGCAATACATCTTCCAAGGACAGTATGCACGGATTTCTGCCCCGTGGCGGGTAACGGCTTCCACTTCCTTGCCGAACGGATTCCCTGAACGCGATTTGGAACTGGAAGAAAAAATCCAGAAATACTATGACGAATTGCCGGATTTGCCGTACGAAGGTCATACTGGTCAGATCGACAATGTGCTGAGCGCGATCGAGCATGGAACGCCGGTGCTCATCGACGGAGAAGACGGCCGCAGCACATTGGAGTTGATCATGAGCATCTACCAATCCGCAAGCATGGGAGAGAACGTGCAACTCCCGCTACAAAAGAATGATCCCTTCTATACGCAAGAGGGTGCTCAACAAAACGTTCCTTATTTTTACCAAAAGGGCAAGAGCATTGAGAATTTTGAGGATGGGAAGATCACGACAGGAAGCAATTATGGCGAAAAAAAATGATATGGGTGGAGGCTTATGATTATGCAGAAAAGCGACGGAATGAACTATGCCCCGAAGGGGAAGCCCAGTCCGGTGGTGATACCGGGCGAATTTATCATCGCCGCTGTTGCGCTCGAACCGCTTTTATGGCGGCAGAACTGTGTCTGAAAGCGCAGCAGAAAGTTATGCGGATAACGTAGTGTGTTTACAGGATTTCTCTACTATGTGATGGAATGCACATTTACTCATTTCAATTCAATATACAATTTGACATGCTGTCATACCCGTACATAGCCATGCATATATATCCCCGAGAATGTAGGTATGGGAGGCGGGGCAATGGACGGTAACAAAGCTAACAATCAGGCAAACGATCGAAGCTGGCAAAGAGGCCATGCTCAATCACAATGGAATGCTATGCAGTCGCCGGAACACCATTCACAAACGGTGGGGGAACGGGGACCGATTCTTGAACAGGACAGCATGCTGCATGAAACACTTGAAACCTTTGTCCACGAAAAGATATTAGAGCGTCCGGTCCACGTGAAGGGGTTTGGTGCCATGGGTTATTTTGAAACCCTTCACTCGATGGCCGCTTATACGAAACTGTGCTTCTTGCAGCAGCCGGGACAACGGGTACCCGTTACAGTTCGTTTCTCACTTGCGGTCAGCAACAAAGGGACACCCGATACATCCCGCAACGTGCGTGGATTCTCGACGAAATTTTATACCGAGCATGGCGTATTCGACCTGCTCTGTAATCATATCCCCGTGTTCCTCGTACGAGACCCGATCCGGTTCCCTGAGTCAATTCATGCTTTCCTGCCATCACCAGTTAACAATCTCATCGATCCGAATCGATTCTGGGGTTTCATTGCTACAGCGCCAGAGGCAACCCATTTCGTTGTACGTCTGTACTCGGACGAAGGGACGGTCAAGAGCTTCAGCCATACGCCAGGACACAGTGTTAACACCTATGTTTGGAAAAATGCACAGAACGACCGCTTCTACGTCAAATATCGCTGGATTCCGTTGGCTGGAGAGCAATATATCGATGCGCAAGAAGCAGCTCGTTTGGCTTGCGAGAACCCGGATTATTCGGGTAAAGATCTGTATGACACGATTGCCAAAGGCACACCGGTCCAATACGGGCTGTATGTGCAGTTGATGAACCCAGAGGATGAGGCGATGCTGTCGTTCGATCCGCTGGATGACACGAAAGTGTGGGATGTGCATCAATTCCCTCTGCTGCCAGTTGGTCGACTCGTATTGGATACGAACCCTACTGATTATCAGGAGCAGATCGAGAAGTTGGCATTCTCCCCGTCAAATCTTCTGGATGGTGCCGAGCTGTCCGATGATAAAATGCTGCAAGGTCGAAGCAATATTTATTGGGATTCACAGCGGCATCGCCTTGGAACGGATTTCCGCAAAATTCCGATTAACCATCAAGCAAACTGGTCACCGACTGAACAGGTAACGAGCGGAGCAGGGCGCTATGTAGCTGGCCGGCTCGTTCGATCCGATATTCCGAAGGCCGATAATTTCACGCAAGCGGGACAATTCTACCAATCGCTCACACAAGTTCAGCAGGATCATCTTGTTCAGAACCTCGCTGATGACTTATCGGCGGTTTCTCATGAGATTCAGAGGGTTGTGTTAGGCTATTTATTCCAGGCAGATGCAACATTAGCCGATAGGGTAGCACGTCAGATCGCCGCACCGAAGAAGGGATGATTCACGCAATTACAAAAGGAGAATGCGGTCAACCAATCCATTCGGTTGGCCTTTTTTTAATGATAGCTATAGGTATATGGTGCCAAAAAAAGAAATCATGTCGAGGGACAAGAACATGGTCCCATAGAAAGTCGCTAAAATAGCGGCTTTTTTGTTTTATCGGTACAAGAACATGAGCCGATTAGCGATTAGATAAGCATCTAACTATGTATTCCAAACAAATTCATTAATCTAACTGGCAGTTTTGCGTAATGGGTGGTCATTATTATCAGGCAGATGGGGAATGTTTCCTTTATAATATTAGGTGACACTCCATTGCACTAACGGGACATGTTAGTGCAATTTAACACAAGCAGATCAAGATAAGCGATTAGCTGTTTTTTATCCGCAATTTAATCCAATTGTTCAGTGAATATTTAACTAGGTTTAAGAAGTTAAAAGGATAAGGGTGAATGATGTGCCAATAGGGTAAAGCCAGAGAAGAGAAGGAGATGGTGGAGGGATTCAAATGATAAACATAATTGAAGAGCTTAAGAAGATGTCCCAAAAAAGAGGGTATGAAAATAAAGACGATTTTCAACAGCTGCTGGAAAGATGTAAGGATATAACGTTGTCAAATGAAGATGTTGAATTTTTAATAGAACTGTATTTTAAGGCTAAAAATTTGTACATTCGCAACACAATATTGAAAGCACTTGTGTTCTGTGAAGATATTGATTTAAAGGAATTCTTCTTAAAAGCGTTTAAAAAAGAGCGCTACCTAGATATGAGATTGACTGCAATTCGAGGCTATGCAAAGTATGCAACTGAGAAAGAAGTAGAGAAACTGATGACTAAATTCATAGAAATTCTGATGAAGCGTCCTGAAAGCACGCCTTATAACTATCAAGAATATGAACTGCTTCGTTCTGCTTTTGGGCTGCCGTATCTAGTAAATCAATATGGATATGCTTGTTTTGTCCAGGCATATGAGCAGGAAGAAAAACAATATAATGCCATGCCAGATGCTTTCAAAGGACATTTTACTTTAAATGAAAGAGGGGATATTGTTCAGCTTCGCTCATTAGGAGAAAGCAAGAAGACGCTTGATGATTTTTGGAGCAGAGGTAATTGAAGTTTGAAAGGAAGTGACACTAATGATAAAACAACAACTGTTATTTAAATTCAACAGCTTCTCAGCAAATGAAGTTTTGACAGCATGGGAAAACGCGGATAAATCAAAAGATGTAATACTATTAGAATCCGCCCATTCGGATTGGTCAATAGAAGTAGACGGTATCCAAAATATCTCTCATCAAATGTTTGAACACTTTCTATCTAAAATGGATGTATTTGATAATGGAGTGCAGCTTTATTGTAAAGAGGTCTATGAAAACAGTAATTTTAAAATAGAGCATTTTATCGTGTCATTGCAGTGGATTTCATTACATGAAAACTCTATTACACTGGGATATTGGGGAGATTATGTAAACGTAGAGTTAAGATCCATCATAGAGTGTGACAATGGCCTCTGGAAGCAGAAAGACATCTATTATCAATAGTAGCACGATGCTTATATCAACGTGATCTGCTGCCTTCTTGTTCAACAAATGGACAGTGAGACCCTGGTATATTAACGGGAGGTTTACTGTGAAAATAAGGATTAAACATGCGATGCTTTTGGCAGTTAGTATTGTTTGGGTTGTTATCTTAGTCGGGTGTGGCAACGACAATGAGTTAACGATTGATCAAGTGGACGTTATGGCCAAGGTAATGGCGGACGGGGACTTATATGTGGAAGAGCTATTCACTTACACAGTACAAGGAGAGTATGAAAGAATTCCTAGATATATGGATAATTTCGGGGGAGCGAATATTGAATTTTTTGAAGCTTATGTACCACCGAATGACCGAGAGCTCGGTAATCTTGGATATGTTAATTTGGAGCGTTATCCGGTCTATTTAAGAACTAAATCGGGTTCTTATTACATCGAATTACAAGCTAAAGATGAAACGAGGCAGATTTATTATCGCTATAGGCTTGATCGAGAAGCTGTGAAATATGACGATCCTGGAGAGCTGGATTGGACCGTACTCAAAGATAACAGGTTTGATCATCACAACGTAACCGTTAGGGTATATACAGAACAGCCTGCAATAGAAAATTTATCTGGATTTGCCTACGATCGCTCAAGAGGCAGCTTGACAGAAGTAAACAATCGTTGGATCAGGTACGAAAACACGCTATTACCTGAAGGGGATAGTGCGAGGCTGAAGTTGTATTTCCCCCCAGAGATGCTGACGGAGAAGGAAACAGAAGAGACCTCAGCCTCACTCTCGGAACGACTGTTAGCTGAACAGAAGCTTCAGCAAAGATTCGAAAAGCGTGAACATTTACTGAAAGCGGGTCAACATATCAGCCGCTGGCTGACCTATGCAGCCATAGCAGGTATCGTTTATTATTCCCTTTCACTGCGTAGGATTTCATCCTGGTGGAGGGGTAGGCGGATCAGCTTCGAAGATATCGCAGCGATGGATCCAATCGATATGATTTACCTTTTCCGGAAGGGAAAGCTCCGGCTTGCAGATGGGCTGGCCGGTGTATTTTCGCTGCGCCGTAAAGGCATGGTGAGTGTTTCCTTAGTGCCATCAGCTATGCGATTCCAGGAAGATTCGAGAGCGCCGAAGAGGCTTCCCGAGTTTACATTCAAGGGTAATCGTACAGCCCTGAAAAAACCAGACCGTTACTTGCTTGGTTGGCTGTCTCACGGTACGACTGTCCTGAACCTGGATAAATTTTCTGGCCCTACGAAAACAGAGCGCAGGAATAAAGCGACTAAAGGTAAATACATAAAGCGCATGAGAAGTCTTAAAAAGGGACTAAGCCGCTGGCAGGAACTTGTGGAGACTGAGAATAGCAAAGGGATCATGTACAAGGAATACGCGGCGAGAAAAGTCATCATACCTGCTCTAGCTCTCATACATTTGGCTTTGCTCATCTATCTGTACATTGCAGACGTAACAGCTTGGGGTTGGGTTGGAATATTGGCCATTATTTTGGGCGGCGGACTCATATTGGCTTCTTATCGCTGGCGCCTCAAAAGATACATCATCGTCTTTTTGGTCGTTTGCTTTTTCGTGGCAGCTCCAATTTTGTATGATCCTCTGGTAGACGAATACTTGAACTTCGTAATTCTTTCGTTTTTACTTGTTGGGTTTTTACCCCGAGGAGCATTAGATCGGCGTTCGGCAGCTTTCCGAAGCGCTATAAAGCGGTATCGACGAAAGCTGGCTAGAGGCGGACATGACTTAGGAAGGGCTGGTAAAGACCTCAAATGGCTGGAAAAGATGAGGGAAGATGCGCTATTACTTGGTGTAGGAGAACGTTTTATGAGAAATGTAAGCAAAGAAAACCCGGATTTTACTTTCTCAGAGGCTTCTTCTCTGTTTAATAACGATGTGGATACCGCTATCGATTATGTCTTTAATCGTTCTTGGAAGGGAATACCTGGGGGGACAACTTCCGGGAGAACTTGGAGCAGTAATAGTGACAGTGGAGCAGACGGTGGGAGCTCATACGACTACAGTAGTGACAGGGGCAATGATGGAGGTTCGGGAGATGGCGGAGGGGGAGGAGATTGACTAAGTTAGTAAAAATTGTCGGTGACAAAAACATAGTAGCATTAGAAGCCGCTGATTATGCGGCTTTTTATATTTAGGTTATCAAGTTCTTGTCAAAATGCAATGACAAGAACATTGTTACATTCCCGATTTGATTTCATCGAGGCAGCAGACGTCTTTTTATTAAGTTAAGGGGGAAGGGCGTGTCATATGACATTTTGACACTGTTGTACATAACAACGAGTGCAGTAGGATACAGAAGAGAGTTCTGGGAACTAGAATATATCTCATCAAACCAAATCACAAAGTATTTAAGGAGAAGATTTTATGAAAAAGAAAATGGGTATCGCAATTGCTGCTTCGATGTTCACACTGGCTGGTTTTACAGGAAATATTCATGCAACTTCGAAAGTAGGTGCTTCTCTTATAGCTCCCTACAACTCAAATCAAAAAGCCGAGCAGATAAAATGGTTAGAAAAGCATGCCATGCCATTAAAGTCAACGGATCCAACAGCATCTCTTCAGGATTTAAGACCGCTTAAGGATATGATCGGATCAGCTACAATTGTTGGTTTAGGCGAAGCGACGCATGGAGCTCACGAAGTTTTTACCATGAAGCATCGCATTGTTAATTATTTGACAGCTGAAATGGGCTTTAAGGCCTTAGTGTTAGAAGAGGGATGGGACAGAGCATTGGGACTCGATCGCTATGTTCTTACGGGTAAAGGGGACCCAAGCCAATATCTAAGTCCTGTATTTAACACGAAAGAAATCATAGATCTGCTTCAATGGATACGCCAATATAATGCTGATCCAAAGCATAAATCCAAAATACGGATCATCGGGATGGATATCCAGACCGTGAACGAGAGTGTTTATAACAATATCCTAGCGTATGTAAAGAAATACGATCCGAAACTTGTCACTCGCTTCGAACAAAAGATGAAAGGCCTTATTCCTGTAACCAAGGATTTAGATACCTTTGGCGGTCTTAAGAAAGAAACGAAAGCACGGTATGTTTCAGATGCGAAACAAATCAGCGCTTTATTAGAGCAAAATAAACATAAACTGAATGGAAAATCCCCAGAGTTCGCATGGATCAAACAAAATGCCCGTATTATCGAGCAATTTACGACAATGACAGCCGCATATCCTGATAACCTGGGAGACTTTTATTTGAAGCACGATATTGCCATGTATGAGAATGCGAAATGGACAGAAGAACATATAGGAAAAACAATCGTGTGGGGCCATAATGGGCACGTTTCGAAAACAAACCTGATCCCTTTCGTATACCCTAAAGTAGCTGGGCAGCATTTAGCAGAACATTATGGAAAACGGTATGTAACCATTGGAACATCTGTTTTCGAGGGACGTTACAATGTTTATAACACCAGCCAACAATTCGGGCCCTATGGAATCTTAAAATTAGATGACCCGAATAGTTTCAACCACACCTTTGGACAAGTAAAATACGACCAGTTCTTTGTTGATTTACGTAAGGCAAGCGGAGTGACTAAAACTTGGCTAAACGAGCAACATCCCATTTTTGCCGGAGTAACAACGGTAGGTCCAGATATCCCAACAACTGTTGAAGTATCATTAGGTAAAACATTTGACATCATCGTTCAAATTCAGAAAGTGAAGCCATCTCAACTGAATCAATAAAATCTTAATTATGTATGCTTAAAAGTCGCTTAGTTGCGGCTTTTTTGTTTTTAACGATTTATGTTTTTGTCAAATGGCGTCAGGGATCCATCTGGTCTAAATGCCTTATATATAAAATTATGCGCACTGTAGGAGGAACGTCTGGAGTATATGGCTCCATGATATGGACTGCTGATTTGGCATAGTGCTTAATTACTTTTTCCCTTGTAAGATAGTAAGAGAATACTTGGGGATTGTACATATTAAATTTGGTTGAAAGGCGACTTTAAGGAAAGTCAAGTTATGGTGGGTAAGACTCGGATTATTCTGGTCAATTGAAATCTCGAAATAATAATTCAAATAATGAACGTAACGAGAAATACTCAGAAATACTCTTAGGGCTAGTTGTAGAGTAAGTAAATTCTACAACCTAATAGACGAAGGGAGACGTTGTTAATGTAGCTGTATCTGAAGCGTATGGTGCTGGTAAGCGTAGCGTAATAGCATCGTATAAGAAAAGACATAATGAGTTGCGGTTTGTACCTGTATTACTGGCACGCAGGGACCATTCTGAGTTTGAACAATTCTACTGTGCAGTTGGTCATGACCGTAGCTCACGCTCCGTTCATTTTATGTCATATGACATTTTGACACTGGCAGATTTGACATCAAGAGCAGTAGGATACGTTTACTACTTGCAAAGGATGTGAGCTCTTTGATGGCAAGAACCGTCGCCTGTTTTGTTCAAAACGGCTATTTCCTGCTGTTTACTTTCGTCACTGGATTGTTTTACTTCTGCTTTTATCTGGTTGCCATTATTCTGGGTTTGAGTCTTGCGTTTACTGTCGTGGGCGTTCCTCTCCTGGCTAACGTTTTGCGAACGACAACTGCCTTCCTGCAATTCGAACGAGTACAAACCAAGATCTATATGGATATCACCACCGAGCCTTGTGTTAAAGCTGTCACCCCGAAAGTGTCCAACTGGCTCCAAGCGAAAAAGGAGTTGCTGAACCGACGCAACTGGATCGCTATTGGCTGGCTGATGTTGAAGTTTCCGGTAGGGATTTTAAGTCTGGTCAGTGCGGCCTTACTCTATGTGGCGCCGCCTGTATTGATTGCGGTCCCTTTCCTCTATCCGTTTATCAGCCTTTCCATTATGGGTGCGACGGTAGACACGTTTGCCAAAGCTATAATGGTATCGGCCACAGGGGTCGTACTGATGATGGTGAGCTGCTGGCTTGCGGACCGTATGGCGCGCTGGATTGGCGGCTACACGCGTCTAATGATCAAGCATGTGAACTAATAGACGAATGCCCCGCTTAGCCTCGTAGGTCGTCGGAGGATAGTTTACTCTATAGCAGTTTACTTTATAATAGTTACGTAATGTCATACTGAAAGTCTTTAGGGGATGATGGTTTTGTTCGATATGGTCAAGCAATGGTACTGGTACGACTGGCTCATGTTTATAATCCGCCTGATATCCAGCATTTCTCTCGTGTTTACGACAATAAGTCTGCAACAATATTTCACGCTGCCGATTGTAGTCCTTGTCCTATGGCAGCTGATTGCTTTTTCCGTTCCATGGCTTTGCTTGCAGCTCGATTATAAATACTACCTATTTACCGAAATTGTGATCTCGGGTGGGCTGTGTTTGTATTTGGCTTCATTTTTTCCCCAAGCCTACTTAGCATTCCTGCTGTATGCTTTTTTCATTGCTGCTCACAGCGCCCATAGAACCTATCTCTGGTCAGGGCCTGTAACCATCTTGCTCCTGCCCGCCATAATCAAGCAGCTTGCAGAGCAGAGTGAATACTGGGTCATGGCCGTTCACATCGGGCTGGCGTATATCTTCGGATTCTCCTTCCATTTACTCGTGCTCAATCATCGTCAAGGCGAAACGATTCGCGAGCAAAATGCGGTGTTGGAGCAGTACCTGTCCCAAATCGAGCGTATCACGCTTGCCGAAGAACGGAGCCGGCTGTCCAAAGAGCTTCATGATACCGTCGGTCATGCCTACACTTCGCTCATTATGGGATTGGAAACGTTGCGTCCTCAGATGGCAACGGATACGGGAACCGAAAGTCTCGATTCCCTATTGAACCTGGCCCGCCAAAATATGGAGGAGGTCAGAGGTTACGTGC
The DNA here is from genome assembly GCF_000024685.1 of Paenibacillus sp. Y412MC10. NCBI lineage: Bacteria > Bacillati > Bacillota > Bacilli > Caryophanales > Paenibacillaceae > Paenibacillus > Paenibacillus sp. Y412MC10. The sequence continues at coordinate 3,692,159 of NC_013406.1, read as the reverse complement.
ATCAAATCGAATCGCCGCATGAGACTCTCCCGCTGCTTCAGTCTTTGAGGAAGCTGGCGGAGGAGTTTCAGGAACATGCCAAGGTGCCGGTTACTTTCCATGCCTACGGGGAGGAATACCCTGTAATGAAGCAAGCGAAGACAGCGCTCTACCGCTGCCTGCAAGAGTCGTTGACGAATGCCGTGCGCCATGGACACTCGACAGAGATTAAGGTTTCCGTGCATTTCGAGCCCCAGCAAACGAGACTGGAAATTCAAGATAACGGCCGCGGGATGGAGCATGGAAGGGAGGGCTTTGGCCTCAGCGCCATGAAGGAACGGGCGATGATTTTGCAAGGCCATGTGGCCGTTTATACGGAGCGGGGAGAAGGCACTCTCGTTACCTGCACGCTACCCAGACAAACGGAGCTTAAGGATGAAGTCATCCGCCTGTTGGTCGTCGATGACCACCCCGTTATTCGTGAAAGCTTGCGGACTTTGCTGGAAGAGCAGCAGGATTTTCAGGTTGTCGGGACGGCAGAGGATGGCGAGCAAGCGATCGAGCTGTGCAGGCAAGTTAGGCCGCAGCTGGTGCTTATGGATGTTGAAATGCCGAATTTGGATGGAATCTCCGCATCCCGTACGATTAAAGAATCGTGGCCCCACATCCGGATTCTGATTCTCACCACGTTCGAGGATACCAAACAGGCTCTGGAGGCAATGCGAAGCGGAGTGGATGGATACCTATTGAAGTCCATGCAGCCGTTAGAGCTGGCTGAAACGATTCGCACCGTCCACCGCGGGGGCACGCTGATCGATCAGGGCATGTCGCACAAATTATTTGCCCAACTGGAAGCGGACAATAGCCGTGATGATCCTTCGTCAATCAAAGCGTCATCGGCCTATGATTTAACGCCGCGGGAGCTTGAAATTTTACAGTTCGTGTCCGAAGGGCTGCGATATAAAAGCATTGCTTCCAAATTGTATTTATCCGACGGTACGGTTCGAAACTATGCGTCATCGGTTTATATGAAGCTGGGGGTTCGCAACCGGGAGGAAGCGGTGCAAAAAGCCAGGGAGGCTGGGCTTCTGGAATAACCCCAAGTTATGTAACCTGGTGGCGGGTGGCGATCATAGGGAGTGATTTATGCCTTATGATCGTCACCCGTCATTTCAATTTTTAATGGCCATTTTTTACTTTAACATGAGCCGATAAGCGATTAGCTAAATATCTAACTGCTTTCCATACAATTTCATTAAGCTAACGGGCAGGATAGTTCCAATATGTGGTATTATCTATTTATTAACTTAATGACCGCGTTACTCTTATATCAGTACGGATGGGGGCGTGAAACATTAAACAGAAAAATTTTGTTGGATTGTTCGCATCAATATTTCTCATTCTCTATGGTATATGGAAACTAAATCATTTTTTCGAACCAAAAGTTGGTCCAGTAGGTAACGGTCTTAGTGATACTGATGTGAAAATAGTGTGGATATTGTTTGGGATATCAATGATTTTAGGTGTTGGTGGAGTGATCTATTTTTCTTATTCTATTTTTAAAAGAAATGATTAATTAAGCAAACGGGAGAGGATAGTTGAAATAAAGAAGAGAAGAGGTTTTAGTGATGAAGAAATTGGTATTATTTTCTTTTGCTGTTCTATGTTCTTCGCTTTTGTTACTTCCAACCAATGAGGCAGCCGCAGCAGTACAAAGTCCAAAAGGAACACAAGTTGTTGTGAATAATCATGACTTAGATTCAAAAGATATTCTCATAATGAACAATCAGGTATTTTTTAGTCTGACTTCACTCAAAGGTTTAGATGGCTTAACGTTTGCCTGGAATAATACTACTAAGCAAGCGACAGTGAAGGGGGGCGACATAAACTTGCAGTTGACTATGAATAATAAAGTAGCACAAAAAAATGGATCTCCAGTTTCATTAAGTACTGCTCCATTTATTCAAAACGGTAAAACAATGATTCCCTTACGTTTTGTTGCAGAAGCGTTGGACGGTTCAGTAACTTGGAATTAAAAGACCCAAACGGCGTTTGTTTCAAAACCAAGCACGAAACTGCTGACCGACGTTAAGAGTAGTGCATTAAGCACGGCCAGAAATGCTGCAATCAATCTTCCTAGAGTATCACAGCTCACGGAGGACTTTGAACCAATTATGGAAGCATCCAGTCTTCAATATTATTTTCCGGAAAACACCCATGACCGATTCATCGAGGTCAATAATAATGTAATCCGCTATTATAAAATTACGAAGAACACAGCTTACCTTAAGTGGCAAGCTTTCATTAGCGAAAAGACCACTACGCAAGATAACCTTTATTTCATAAACCGCGCCTTTATAAAAGAGAACGGTGCCCTGCCGAATTTTAAAGATACGACATTCGCCAACTTTCGTTGGATGCCTCATATCACTTCTACTGGATATGGTTTAATCACTAAGGAGAATTGGAATGACGTTGTTTTTAAGCAAGCCGAACTGCCTCAAGTTAATTTGAAGGAAAACTATATTATTGTTGACATTCCAGAAGAAAAATAATTAGAAGTTGTCATAAAGAGGAGTTTGCAGTTGACGCAATTATTATCGTAACGCCGCATGTCGGTATCGGTCCTTTTCGGCTAGGGATGCGCAGGGAAGAGGTGGAGCGGACTTTCCAAGCTTTGGGCCATTGGAGAGCTAATCATCGTATACCCGGAAATCCTAGCTATATAGAAATGCTGTTTAAACGCGAACATTTCAATACGATGACAATAGTCGGGTGAAGTTCATTCAACTGATAATCCGCAATACGCGGATAACATCTGCATTCCCTGCCTGTTTCAAGGTGCAATTTCATTAAGCTAACGGGCAGGATAGTGGAACGGTTTAAGAATTTTGAAAAATGTGATATAACCTTAAAGGAGTGTAAAAACACAGATCGGTTGGTAGTCCGGTCGCACAGGGTCAGTTCCAGTGTCAGTGACCTTCCCCCCTCGGGATGTCCATCACTCCAGTATAAACAGAGGGGGAGTAAGTGTGAAGCTTACCGTATTGTTTGATGAAAGTTGTAAGTACTGGATTGGTGTGATTGAGCAGGAAGAACAAGGACGTCTAAAAGCTTGTCGTCATATTTTTGGTAACGAGCCAAAGGATCCGGAGATATTAGAGTTCGTTAGCGAGAAAATGATGGAATTGATGAACCTTACGAAGGTAGGAACGGATACGAAACGAAGTAAAAACACTCGAATAAATCCGAAAAGACTAGCTCGGCAGGCGTCTAGAGAGATTGCCCAACGAGGTTTATCTAGCCATGCTCAGGAGGCAATAAAGCTGGACCTCGAATCCAGGAAACTGCAACGAAAAGTGCATAATCGTCAACAAAATCTTGTGGAAAATGAAAGAAAATATCAACTTAGAGTTCAAAAGGCGAAGAAGAAGCACAGGGGCAAATAGTCAAAACCAAGTAGCGTTTCAGATGAAGCAGGTGGGACTGGCTCCATAGCGTGAGATAAATTAATAACACCTTCAAGAGAAAACCATGTCATAAGATATGGTGACAATTTCGGGAGGTGTTTTTGCGTTGGCAACAAGAGTTAGTTAACCAGAATATTGGATGGCATTCCAGTGAAAGAAGTCATGAACCAAAGGTACAGGCGGAAAGTCGGTTTTTTTTGGTTTAAGTGAAATAAGTTTTATAAGGAGTTGAGAACAGCATGATTTACTATAAAGGAGCAGTACCTGGATCAGATAACTTCATTTATTTTAAAAGCGAAGTCAAATTGAAGGAAAGTGATGTTGTTGTTTTAGATGATATGAAGTACTTCATTGAGAGTATTGATAACGGATTGTTGATCCTTCAGAGGGTTGGGTCAATTATATCAGTAAGTGTCTAAATAGGTAAAAAAAAGCTACGGTTGTCTGAAACCAGTGACGTCTAAAAATAAAGGAGTTCGTAAGTTCGAAGAAAAGGAAATATAAACTGTCCTTAAGCTTTTTTATGTAGAAAAGATCCCAAGATGTCTAGGGACAAGACATGATCCCATAGAAAGTCGCTATTTTAGCGACTTTTTTGTTTTATCGGTACTAGTTCTTGTTAACGGACAGGATAATTCAATGTTCGTATGGAATATAAAGGTAATCGATTAAAGGAAGATTTGCGTGCTTTTTCATTTTAGCGAATACGCTAGTATCAAATTAGACGGGATGAACGGTTACAGAGGGAAGAGTGAGAAAGAAGCGAAAATGTGTTGAATGAAAGAAGGTATAGAAAATGATACGAGAAATTGAAGAGCAATTCACTGAAGAGATCCTTACCGAAGCAATAAAGCGATATGACATTAATAAAGACACTGTTCGTTCATTGGGCGGTTATGAAAGCTTTGTTTATGAATACCAGAAAAACAACGCATTTTTCATATTAAAAATCTCACATACAATTAGAAGATCAAGAAATAATATACGGGGTGAAATTGAATTTATAAATTTTTTGTCGAATAAAGGACTGGCAGTTTCAAATGCTGTTCCATCAACCAGAGGTAATATGGTTGAAGAAATTGCTGCAGAAAATGGTTCGTTCCTAGCCATTTCATACGAAATGTCTCTTGGAAAAGAAGTGTCGGATGAAGATTGGAATGAATCGCTTTACGAAAAATGGGGCGAATTTCTAGGGAAAATCCATCATGCCACAAAGGGTTATGAATGGCGTAATCCGGCATTTAAACGACAAGCCTGGGACCAAGAAGTTCAATTAAAGGCGGAGAAGTACCTGCGACCTGATGATGTAATGATTTCAATTCTAAAAGAAAGATTAACAAAACTTACTTCTCTGCCCAAGTCCAAAGATACATACGGTTTGATTCATAGTGACTTTAGTCAAAGTAATTTTTATCTGCATAACGGCGACATTTATTTGTTCGATTTCGATGATTGCAGTTATACGTATTTCGTAAACGATATTGGGATTACATTGTGTTATGCACTTTTTTTTCCGTATAAGGAATTTGAAAATAAAACGGAATATTATAGATTGTTTTTCCGCCATTTTATAAAAGGATATCTAAAGGAAAATACAATCCAAGAAGAAGAAATAGAATATTTACAAGAGTCTATTAAACTTCGTTATGTATTGCAGTATATTTATTTTCATCAAGCAAACGATGTGTCAAATTTGGATGAAGAATCAATGAACAGGTTAAAAGAGATTCAACAAATAGCCGCTTCTGATGAGCCTATGCTGCCGATTGACTTTGTTCATGACTTTAAAAGCATTTATAATAGTATTCATTAATCTGAGAGCATCGTATTTTACTAAAGTAGGGGGAAGGGCTGACTCAACACATCCGGCTCATAGGGGCCGGCCGTGTTGTCGGGTGACAAAAACATAGTAACATTAGAAGCCGCTGATTCTGATTATGCGGCTTTATATATTTATGTTATCAAGTTGTTATCAAAACACTCGGAAACCGGATTTTCAAAAAGATTACTTAAGGTTTTTCGAAAAAAGATAAGCAATAGGTTTCAACGTGAGCGTCAAATAGCCCAGCTAGTAATCAAATGGGCGCAGGTATACAGTAGATAGTAAGGGTTATGTTATGCGACATGCAGGTTGGCGGCGATGACGACCACGGCATAAAAGGCTCCAGTACTTGCGACTCTTGGAAATCCTCAAGCTGGGATAACTGTTCAGATTGTTGAATAAAACTTTATTTTACCCCCATCCAAAACAGGACGGGGGATCTGTGCACATCAATTTTCAACTTTAAAAGATACACACCTTGTGAATATAAATGGAAAGCTAATGTGTTCATCTGTCGAGGGACAAGAACATAGTCCGATTACCGGCTAGATAAGTCTCTAACTATGTTTCCATGGAATTTTATTAAGCTAACGGGCAGGTTAGTTTAAAAACAATAATTTTGCTGTCTGGTAAAAGGGAAATTATAGGCCAATTGGCGAATGTATAAAATATATCTCCTAAATATTAGTACTACAAAGATTTTACTGGTAAATAGTTAATTATCAATTACATAGTGAGGTGTAATATGAACTCCAATTGCAAGGCACCTAAATTGCTGCAACAACTTGTGGAATGGGAAGGTTCTTTTGCACATGAGGTTGCATATCTAGAAAAACCATCAGGACTTTTCCTCGGATTAGATTATAGTCAAGATGGTTACTTCTGTACTCCCGTAGACAGTATTCCATTTGCCAGCACTGGTGGAGACGGTGTACACTTTGCACTCCTAACAGATTTTGGAATAGTTAAAGATTTAGAAGAAGCTTTAGTTATTAGAGTGTCTCCTATGGATCATGAACGTGTTCGTATAGTTGCGAAAAATATAAATGATTTTTTTTCACTTCACTTTTACAATGAATCGTTAGCATGGAACGAATTCCAAAATGAAGATCGATATTTAAGTCATCTCCAAGAAGAACAAAGTAGGGAAAGTAATTCAGAATGGTTTGATCATGATCGGTGGAAGTTCGAAAAAGGAAAGGTGTTAAATGAAGTAAAGAATCGGTTCGACATTTTGCCTATTGAACAGCCATTTTCCTATATAAACAATCTTCGTATAGAAAGATCATTCCAAGTAACTGTAAATACTCTAGATTCAATAGGCACCAAACAATTTATGCCAGCAGTGTCTAATGAAACTATAGAAATGTTAGCTCTCGTTCGCCATCTTCAACATACTTGCTCTGGTGATAAAACTTTAATTGACCGAATTGCCAATGATCTTCGTTTATTAGGGTATAACCACGAGGCTGACTCACTAGTTTCTCGTCTATTCATTTAAACATCGAACAGTTGCCGGTTGACAGCTGCTCCTTTTTTTCGTTAGAAAACAATCTATACAATTCAGAATTATATTTAGGTGACACTCCATTGCACTAACGGGAAACGTTAGTTCAATAGAAGACAAGAAGGCAGCCGTTAACGAGATCGGCTGCTTTTGTTCAACTAACATGCAGTTTAATGCAACTGAAGGAATTCCGGGAAATATGGGGAATTCTATTTTTACCCCCTATGGGAGATATCAGTAAAGTGAGGGAGATACGATGAGTCAAACCGCAAATAAATTTGAAAAAGAAATAACTAAAAGAGTGCGGATGAAATACCTCTTACATTTGCCAGATCAACATGAAAAAGAATCCTCAATTAAGTGGCCTTTAATCTTATTTCTTCACGGGGCAGGTGAACGTGGAGATGATCTGGAGTTGGTTAAAGCACATGGAATTCCTATGATAGCAGAACGCGATCCTTCTTTTCCATTCATTACGATCTCCCCTCAATGCCCGGAGGATTCTTTTTGGAATGCTGAACAAGACGGATTGATGGCATTAGTAGATGAGATCATTGCAAACTATAACGTAGATCCAGATCGGATATACTTGACGGGGCTAAGCATGGGTGGTTATGGGACGTGGCACTTAGCAGCAGAATATCCAGGAAGGTTCGCAGCTATCGCTCCAATATGTGGTGGAGGTAACCCCAACCGGGTACATGAACTAATAGGAACACCCACCTGGGCATTCCATGGCGCGAAGGATGATATAGTGCCCATTGCTGAATCAAAAAAAATGGTAGACGCACTTCGTGAAAACGGTGGAAATGTCTCTTTCACAATTTATCCTGAGTCGAATCACAACTCTTGGACAGAAACATACGATAATCCGGAATTATACAGCTGGTTTCTAGGTCATTCTTTAATGGTAAGGAAATGAAGTTGTTCTACACTAACGGGACACGTTAATTTAAAATAGCATGGAGCAGTTCGCCTGTAGGCAGCTGTTCCTTTTAAGCTAACGGGCAGGGTAGTACAATAATTTCGTGAATACTCTACATATGGAATGATTTACGAAGGTAGATAGAATGATAGTGCGAAGTCAAAAATGCAAAAAGGAGAGTTCTAGAATGTATGGACAATACCTCATTAAAATCCCTTGTTAAAGAAAAAGAGATCCATGAAACATATGAAGTAGCATCGAAAGAAGATATAGAAAAAACAGAAAATGATTTGAATTACAAACTACCAAAATCCTATTGTGATTTTGTATCACAGTTTAGCAATGGTGCATTTCTGTACATGATTCAAGAAGTAAGTGCAGTAGGAGATGGAAACAAACAAATCTTATCGATCCAGAGACTTTCTTTACAAAGAATGACGAGCGTTGAGACTCATAAAATGATTAATATTAGAGAGGGTGGATCAGTGGAAATAGGCCATTTAATCCCGTTTTCTCTAGATCATAATGGGAATGCGTGGTGTTTCATTGCGAACCAGATGAAGAATGAAGAATACAAAGTTGCTTATTTCGATAGTCACAACCCAAAATTGTATGGAATCTTGGATAATTTCAATGAGTGGTTAAAGGTTTTGATAGACAATAGAGAGGAAGTAATTAGAATCTTATATGACGATAATGTGATTTCTACGGAACTAGGGTTGGGATAAATACTAGTTACAGCGAGATTTTTCATAACACCATAACGTTCAATCAGGAAACGTTGGAAATTGAGTGCGTCTCTAAGAAAAGGTGTGAACGAAGTTCGTAGATATATCGTTATTCGGAAACCGATAGATCAAGAGCGAACCCTTAGCAGTGCATGGCTTATAGACAGAATAAAAGAGCCGCATATGCGACTCAATTATTACCTGTCGGGGGAGAACATGGTCCCATTGAAAGTTGCTAATTTAGCAGCTTTTTTGTTTTATCGGTACAAGTTCTTGTCCCGAGTCGAGGACAATAAGTGAATGAGTTTAAAGGACAAGCGAGTTTACAACACGAAAGGACAGGAGTTCCGACCCTGTCCTTTCTTAATGGAGAAACCGGACCAAGGTTTACAGTTCGACTCTCCAGTTGCCCATCATCTTGGCGACTCCCGGATCGCGGTACGATAAGAATAGACTCTCCTGAGTATCGAGAGTGGAAATGTGTTCCATATCGTCCGCGCCCAACTCAAAATCAAAAATGTTGAAATTTTCGACGATTCGCTCTTTTCGTACTGACTTTGGAATGACAACAACTTCTCGTTGAACAAGCCATCGCAATACGATCTGGGCGACGGATTTGTTGTGTTTTCCCGCGATCGAGGTCAGCACTTCGTTGCCGAACATATTGTTTCGTCCTTCAGCGAACGGCGCCCACGACTGGTGTTGCACGCCCTGCTCTTTTACGAAAGCAGCGCTCTCTATCTGCTGGTAGAACGGGTGCGTTTCAATCTGGTTGACGGCGGGCACAATTTCGTTATGCACAATGAGGTCCATCAGACGATCGGGCATGAAGTTGCTGACCCCGATGGCCTTGATTTTGCCGTCACGGTACAGTTCTTCCATCGCACGCCAAGTGCCGTAGTAATCACCGAATGGCTGGTGAATCAGGTACAGATCGAGATAATCAAGCTGCAGCTTCTTCAGGGATTTTGCAAATGCAAGCTTGGCACTCTCGTAGCCGGCATCCTGAACCCAAATCTTTGTCGTAATGAACAGCTCCTCACGCGGAACACCGCTGCGCTTGATCGCGCGTCCGACCGCTTCCTCGTTAAGGTAACCGGCGGCGGTGTCGATCAAGCGGTAACCGACCGACAGCGCTTCGTACACCGCGTTCTCGCACTCATCAGTATCGGGAATCTGGTAGACACCGAAGCCTAGGATCGGCATTTTCACACCGTTGTTCAAAGTTACAGTTTGCATTGCGATTCCTCCTATTGTTCAAATGTATAACAGCAACCGGCGCGTAACCCCAACATCGGGGACTGCAGCGGGAATTCCGATTACGACACAGTTGCATTACAATAAGCATAGTACCTTCGTGTTACACGAAGGCAAGAGGCTCTTATTCTTTTTTATCCAAGGGGGATTCCACATGTATACGGTCAAAGAAGCCGCTCAAATCACGGGGCTCACTGAGCACGCCGTGCGCTTTTACACGGATAAAGCTCTAGTGCCAAGCGTACAGCGCAATGAGAATAATATTCGATTATTCGACGAAGAATCGATCAACTGGCTGCATGGCATCAAATGCCTCAAGCAATCCGGGATGCCGATCGATGTCATAAAAATGTATATCGATTTATGTCTCGAGGGGGATTCTACCATTCCACAACGCTACAGACTCATGATGGAGCATAAAGAAGCTGCGCTCGCTAAGCTGGAAGAAGCCAAACAGCACGTTGCCCATTTGGAAGAGAAGACGGCACTGTACCAGGCCATTCTGGAGAACCGCTCACCAGACACGATGAATCCCGCCCACTGGGGCAGAATTCAGCATATGCACGGGGACGTGTTTTACTCGAGCTCTGCTCGTTAGGCGTGAGATACCTTTTTGACAGGACCGGCGTGCTTACCCTCGGTTATGCCTATCCGAATCTGGTGATGGCGGAAAATTATAATGCGCCGGGTTCGCCGTATTGGGCGCTTAAAACCTTTCTTGTGCTGGCACTTGCTGAAGATTCCCCGTTCTGGACCGCGGTGGAGGAGGAGCTTCAGGCAGGCCCCGCCATCTCGGTACAGCCCGAGCCACATTTAGTGGTTTGCCGAGACAAGGAGACGGGCCATGTGGCTGCATTCAACAGCGGAGAGGCGAAAATAGGTATTCCGTTCATTTTGGGCAACTTTTTCATGGAATAGGACGTCTAAATGAATAGGACTGGAACAAATTAGGGCTGATTTGAGGGGGAGGGCATTTGAAAAAGTTATTGATTAGCATATCGACGGTCATGATTTTTTTTCTTGCGAACGTCATTCCAACACAAGCATCAGGCAATGAAGTAATCGAGCATGGTATTCTAAAGAACAATCGAGTGTTGATCCCTATACGGGCAATATCTCAGAACATGGGTATCGATGTGAAATGGAACCAATTTCAAAAAACAGCTCAATTGACCAAAGGCGAAACTGTAATCACACTTGCGGTTCAATTCAAAAGGGCCTTAGTAAACCAGGACCGCGTTGATTTTGATGCTCCGGTTGAGCTCATCCAAAACACAACTTATGTACCTTTAAGGTTCGTTAGCCAAACCATGGGAGCAGATGTGAAGTGGGATCAGAAAACCAAAGAAGTCACCGTTATCCTGGATGGCAAGCAAGTCGTCGTTAAGTTGATGAAGCCGAAGTATCAAGTACCTACCAAACAAAGACTAAGTGACACTCGTATTGCGCAATTATCGGAGAAATTGAACGAGGCATCTGATCTATCGAAAGTGAAACAGGTTCGCACTTACTTCAAACCTTATTTTACGGATCGTCTAATTCAGCAAATCATAGAGCAGGAAGGACTTCACTTTAAAGAAATGAATTTTGATATGAATACGGCAACGGTAAACTATGCAAGCAATACTAGCGCGATGCTTATTCAATCCTATATTCCAGGAAATATATTAACGGGCGAGCTGCATTATGTTTTTGATCGGAAAGCGCACATTATTTATACTAATGGTGCATGGAAGGTGGACAAGGTAAGCGATCATTTGAGACAGATCCCTAATATGAGCCTGGAACCCGATCTTCAGTAGTGATATCTAACCAAATCATGCCCAGCTCAATGGATAGAGAGGATCTGGCATAGTCATTATCCATGTAAACTAAAGAAGCCGCATTTTTGATATGATCCCCTTTAAGTAGACAGTGTGTAGAAGCGCATTAAAGTCTTCTTGGAGGGGACTTTTTTCATGGGCGAAATACGAAAAACATATGACATCGAAATCAAGCGCTAGGCTGTTGCGATGTTCCTGGAGGAAGATCTTGGCTAATGTCGGGCGACAAAAACATAGTAACATTAGCAGCCGCTGAATATGCAGCTTTTTCTATTTATGTTATCAAGTTGCGTGTTAGGTCTTACTATATAAACATAGTTCGATATTACTGCTTTCTGTCTGTCCTATTGGACCTAGATCTGTTATTATAAAACAAATAACGGAAAAGGCGAGGACATCAGCATGGCTAAAAAATTGAATATCTTTTTATCTTTTCTAATATCTATTATCATCGCATTCAGCTGCGGTGTGTATTTCTCGGAAGACTTGGGTTATAGTCGGAGTGAACCAACTATAGTTAAAGCTGGGCAAACAGTGGCAGATGATGATGAGCAAACAGTGGATGCCGAAAACGAACCTTCCAACGGAGATGGCGAAAAAGGCGCAACGATTTCCACGGCTCAGAATCAAGGAGGTAACGAAACGGCCAACGACGAACCCGAAGCTACCCGAGTGACAGCGGAGAATCGTTTCAGCGACCCAAGAGAGTTCAGATACAGTGTCAATTCAGCGAACGGTATCACGCTGACGTGGCTCGTCGATAATTTGACCGGCAAAACGATCAACTACTATACCGTGAAGGTCAGCACATTTAATCCCGTTGGAGACCCTTCGTATGACGAGCACTCCGGAAAGAACTCTTTCAATCTTCAATATGTCGGTCCGGTCATACCGGGGTTAGAACTCGGTGTGTTTGAGCTCTTCACGTATCAAGGTGCTTTGGATTCAATCCGTATCGACGAAGTTGACCTGGAATACGCGGACGGCACCAAAGAAACCGTCGTCTACAATCGCACGACTAAGGACGATAGCGGGCTCAATAATAGATAGAAAAGTTTATATTGCCACTTGCATAGTATTCATGTTAGAGGAAAGAACATACATATCCATTTAAGTCCGCGTTTTACGCGGATTTTTTATGGTTTGAATTTTGTTTTGTCTCGTAATTTAGATTGAAATATCTTTGAGTGTATATCATGATATTGAATGTTCATGGTGAACAAACTAATTAATTGCAGGTGGTTCAACGCGTGAACGTGGTATGTCTGGCACTTAGGCACTTTAGATAAAGGTCCTACCGTTTCAGATGGAACCTTTTGCTAAAAAATATTAGTTCAGCGAGTGGGTCGGCAGCGCCGGGGTGAGCAGGTTGGGCGAGGAGGCGAAGCCGCCTACAAACGGGCACTTCCGGATCGGCAGCAACATCAAGACCTTCACGTCGACCGTGATGCTGCAATTGGTTGCCGAGGGCAGGATCGGGCTGGACGAACCGGCGGTAGACTACCTGCCCGAGTTCGGGCTGGACCGGCGGATCACGGTGCGGATGCTGCTGCAACACACCAGCGGGGTGTTTAACTTCACCGGCGAGTACTACGAAGACGGGACGGTCATGCCGGGGATCCCCTGGCAGGGTCAGGAGTGGGTAGACAATCGGTTCAAAACCTACCGGCCGGAGGAGCTGGTACGGCTGGCATTGTCAAAGCCGGTGCGATTCGAGCCGGGAACGGACTGGAGCTATTCCAACACCAACTACGTACTGGCCAGGCTGCTGATCGAGAAGGTCACCGGCAGCTCGCTCGCCGAGGAGATGCAGAGGCTGATTTTGTTGTAAATTTGCGTTTTGCTGGCGGCACCCTTATAAAGAGTTCAAAGTGTAATACGGACAAGTCATTGAGGAGTATTTTAAGAATAAAGAGCTACATCATGACTTTCGGTGCCGAAAAGAGCGTAGAGTACGAAGCCTTAAGAATTCTTCAGTCTATGAAATTATGGAGTATTTAATTAAAGAAAAGGGGATGGAAAAGGGTGGCCTTTTCGTAGATCACCCATGCATCCCTTATGTGAAGAACTATCATTGTAGCCCGAATAAGTATAGAGTGAGAATAGCGATAACGAAGAGTATAAAAATGTGTGGCTGTGTTGGTGCGGTTGTGAATCGAGACGTTAGAAGCGTAACAAGAATAGAAAGATAAAGGTTCAACCCATGGAAATAATCCATAGATAGAACCTTTATTCGTATTACACGCGCTTAATGTTTTCAATAATAATCCCGTGACGATGAAGTGTAGAACCGCTTACTCGAATCGGCACAGTCGTTCTGCCAGAAATAAGATGTCTATGACCATCCGCGAATTGAGTCATTTGACGGAACCGATGGAAGTGACGAGGTCCTTGACCATTGATTGCTGCTCCAGTTATACCCGAATAGCGATGTCGATGTCCGTCAGCTATTTGAGTAATCCCATTAAACGAATGTCGATGTGTGCCAATACCAGGAATAAAGCGATCTGTTAAATTGCGAAAGCGATGTCGATGTCCCTCATTAATGGAAGTGTTGCCAGACATCCGATGCTGAAAACGATCGGTGGTTTGTGAAAGGTGTGCTTTCTTGAGTGATTGCTTTCCTTTTTTCATCTTCACATCTCCTCAGAAATAAAATTAATCATAATTTATGAAGAAGTCATATGTGGGGGAACGGCGATTACCAAGATGGGTGACATTAAGCGCTGAATATCCGTTTAACTAAGGTGGTTGCTATGGTCTGATAAGACTGTCGGGGGACAAGAACATAGTCCCATTGAGAGTCGCTATTATAGCGGCTTTTTTTGTTTTACGGTACAAGTTCTTGTCCCGAGTCGAGGACAAGAACTTGTACCGATTGCCGAAAAGGACAAGAACATGAGCCGATTACCGATTAGATAAGCATCTAACTATGTTTCCGTGCAATTTCATTAAGGTAACGGGCAGGATTACTCACCAGTCTGAATTGATTGAAGAATCGCTTGTGAAAGATACATTAAAACTGGCTTATGTTGCGTTAAGCAGACCGCGCTATTTCGCAGGCGTAGCGATGCATAAAGAAAATGTTTCGGATGAAACCATTTTGGTCGCAGCAAGACATTATTGGAGGATCGTAAAAGTTGAAGAGGAACACTATAGAAGGATTCGATATTCGATAACATGAAGAAAATTCACTTCTATTTAACGAGATTCGAATAATACTGTGTCCGAAATTAGTGGAAAGCGCCTTGATAGTGGCACCAGATATGATCGAAATGCTGGCATCCATAGCCATGATTCATCGTAGAAGGCCAAATGTCCATATTTGTATATGGAAGGTAAACACATGTATATCGATGCTTCATTGCCCTCTACTTATAATGAAGTTGCCGCAGCAAATAGCATGGAAGGTCATGCGGGTTGCTTGTGGTAATTCGTGCAAATGACAAAGGGAGGGATATTCGTGGGTTTACGGCAGAGGGTTATTTTTTTAGTCATATTTGTTACCGCTTTCATAATGGTGACCACCCCTTCGGAGAGGTCCAATGCCGCAACAGGGAATATGGCTCTAGGGAAGACGGCTTATTCGTCGTCGAACGAAGTGGATTTTTTCGGACCTGAGAAAGCGGTCGATGGGGGCACCGAACATGCAAGCCGCTGGTCTTCGGAAAGAACGGACGATCAGTGGTTTTACGTTGACCTGGGTGAGCCTGTAGAAATCGGAAGAGTAATCATCAACTGGCAGACTCCGGCGGAGCAATATCAAATTCTCGTATCCGACGATGCGGTATCCTGGCGGAACGTATTCGCGGACAACCGCGTGCTCGTCGCGTCCGGGCCGGGTGAAGATACGATCGATTTCGAGCCGACAGTGGCGCAATACGTCAAATTTCAAGGGGAGACGCGACGTCCTATTGAGGGCGTTTATTACGGATACTCCTTCTGGGAATTCGAGGTATACAAAGGCAGACCGCAACTGCAGCCAATCATGGACGCGGTGAAAAACAGCATTGTCGTCTCCGAAGGGGATACCCTGCTGAATCTGCCCGCTGTACCGGAAGGTTATACGCTGACGCTGGTGAACACGGACAGCTTGCCGGTGATCGACGTACAGGGCAATATTCATGCGCCGCTTGTCGATACTCAGGTTCAGCTGCTGCTGCAAATCCAGAGCGACAGCGATCCGACATATCTCTTAACGGATAATGCGCTAGTCACCGTACCCGGTCTCTACGAGCAGACGAGCGATCGGAACCCGGAGCCGCGCGTCATTCCTTCTTTGCGTGAGTGGCTGGGCGCAACCGGCGAGTTCCGCTTGTCGGACAAATCCAAAATCGTCATCCGCGCAGATGATGAAGCGGCTCTGCGGGGGACGGCTGACATTTTGCAGCAGGACTTATTGGATTTAACGAAGTTGTCACTGACCGTTGAGGTTGGTTCTCCTCAAGAGGGAGATATCTATTTGATGCTGGATGCCGCGCAAGCGGGATTGGGGAAAGAGGGATATGAGCTGAATATCGGCGAGTATGCCTCTGTTGCTGCATCCGAGCAGACGGGAGTCATGTTCGGCACGAGAACGATCTTGCAGTTGCTCGGCCACGCTGCCGATCATACGGCGATGCCTAAGGGGCAATCGCGCGATTATCCGAAATACCCGGATCGGGGCTTTATGCTCGATGTGGGCCGCAAGTTTTATACGATCGAGTTTTTGCAGGACTATGTCAAGCTGATGTCCTACTATAAAATGAACCGGTTCCAGATTCACCTGAACGATGATGTCGGCGATGTCGGTTACTTCCGTCTGGAGAGCGAGAAATTTCCGGGAGTGACGAGCAAGGACGGCTATTATACGAAGCAGCAATTCAGAGACCTGCAGCTGCTTGGGATGGAATACGGCGTAAACGTTGTGCCGGAAATTGATACGCCGGGCCACTCCGGCGCGTTCATTGCCTACGATCCTCGATTGGGCAGCAACAATCAGCTGGATATCAAGCGTCCAGAGACGCTCGACTTCATTAAAGCACTCTTTGACGAGTATCTCGATGGCAGCAATCCGACCTTTGTCGGCCCGGATGTGCACGTCGGCACGGATGAATATTTCGGCGACGACAAGGAGGCGTTCCGCAGGTACGCGGATATGCTCCTTAACC
Organism: Paenibacillus sp. Y412MC10; assembly: GCF_000024685.1. NCBI lineage: Bacteria > Bacillati > Bacillota > Bacilli > Caryophanales > Paenibacillaceae > Paenibacillus > Paenibacillus sp. Y412MC10. Next base: position 3,675,498 of record NC_013406.1, on the reverse strand, counting down.
ACATTAACAGCAAAGGCAAACGCGCCCGTCTATGGGGCAGTCTGTCAGCATACGACGGCACGACGCCGGTCAGCAACAATGCGACGATGGACATCTGGTATGAGCCGTACGGAAGCGCTCAGCAGGCCGTGGAGCTCGGCTACGATATTATCAATACCAATACGAATTTGCTCTACATCGTTCCGCAGCTGTACCGCAGCTATTTGAATTACGATTTTATTTACAACGAGTGGGAGCCCAACGATTGGCTGGAGACGAAGCTTCCTTATGCGCATCCGCAGGTCAAAGGCGGCATGTTCGCGCTCTGGAACGATGTGTCCGTAGAGAAGGGCGTATCCATGGCGGACTCTCATCAGCGGATCTTGCCTTCCATGCAAGTGCTGGCGGAAAAGCTGTGGAGAGGCAACCGCATCGATCGGAACTTCGCAAGCTTCCAGGCGGATGCCGCAAGGTACGTGGACCCGCCGGGTGTTCATCAGTCACACAAGCTTCAAATCGACAATGAGCGGCAACTCGTGCTGGATTATACCTTCGACGAAGGCTTCGCGGACCGTTCGGGGAACGGCTTTGACGGCAACGCGGTGAATGCAGGCACAGAGAAGGGAATCTTCGGTCAAGCCATGAGGCTAAACGGCGGGGCCAGCTACGTGGAAACGCCGCTTCGCACGCTTGGTTTCGGCTGGACGATGTCCATGTGGATCAAACCGGACGCTGACAACCCGCAAGGAGTTGTGCTGCTGGAATCTCCGGACGGACAGCTGAAATACAACATTGGGGGCAGCGGCAAAATCGCCATCACAAAAGAAAATTACGTCAGCGAATTCAATTATAAGCTGCCGACCGATCGCTGGACCCATGTCATTATGATCGGCGACGACACGGGGACCTCCATCTTCATTAACGGCAGTGAATATACGGCTACTCTCAAAGACGGCTCCAAGCTGGAAACATTCGTTCTGCCGGTAGCCAAAATCGGCAGCGAAACGAATGCTTTTAAAGGCTTGATTGACGAACTCATCGTAAGGAACACCTACTTGGACCTGCATGGAAATCTGGCTTTGCATAAGCAAGCCGAATCCTCGCAGCCGGAATCCTCGTCCTACACGGCTGATAAAGCGGTGGACGGCAGAGGGGATACCAGATGGTCCAGCGATTGGGTGGACGATACCTGGTTCATGGTGGATCTAGGTGAAGTGAAGAACATTGATGCTGTATCTATTTTGTGGCAAACGGCTTATGGTTCGAAGTACCGCATTCTCGTGTCCGAGGACAAGGAGAACTGGACGAACGTTGTGAAAGACAGCAATGGGGAGATTAACGGAAAGCCGGGACGAGTCGTGACTACCTTCCAGAGCACGCCAGCCAGATACGTGAAGTTCGAAGGCGTGTCCAGAGCTACGATGTTCGGCTATTCCTTTGAGGAATTTGAAGTGTACGGCGAGGAATATAAACTCGGCAATCTACGGCCGATTATCGACCTGTTGACGGCTATCGAAGCCGACAAGCTTGTGGAGGACCATTACTCTCCTGAGGGCTGGGCACAGCTTCAGCAAGCGATTAGGCAAGCGACTGCGGCTATTCAAACCGCCCAGCTGTCCCGTTCTGAGGCCGAACAGGCGTATGCAGCGCTGAGCGTTGCGCGTAATCGTCTAACGATCGAAGACGTAATGGGTCTGATCGTGCTTAATGTAAACGGAAGTATCACATCCAACCTTTACCTCCCGCAGAAAGGGCAGTTCGGTACGCGCATCGTCTGGAGCAGCTCAAAACCCGACTACCTGAATGCGAATGGACAGTTGTTGAAACGTCCGTCAAGCGGGTCAGGCGACATGGAGGTCGTGCTGATCGCGACGATCAGCAAGGGAGCAGCATCCGCGGAGAAAACGTTCAAGATCAAAATCAAAGCGCTGCCTGGCTCCGGCGGCGGAGGATGGGTTCCGACTCCAGTAACTCCTGATCCGGAAGAAGGCCAAAACGGCGGTTCGAATCCGGGAGGTGAAGATCCAGGCAATGGCAATGAGAACGGCAGCGGGAACGAGAACGGCAACGGCAACGGCGGGGAGTCCGGCGGATCGACAACGGTTCGGCTGAACGATATTGCGAGCCATTGGGCAGAAGCGTCCATCAAACGGGCGGTTGAGCTTGGATTCGTAACGGGCTACACCGACAAGACGTTCAAGCCGAATAAGACGGTCAGCAGAGACGAATTCGTCGTCATGCTGGTCAAAGCGTTGAAGCTGCAGGGTGCGAACAGTTCGCTGGACTTCGCGGACGCAGGTTCGATTCAAACCTGGGCGAAGCCTTATATTGCGCAGGCCTTGGCATCCGGCCTGATCAGCGGTTATGCGGACGGGACATTCCGACCGAAGGTTTCGATTAGTCGAGCAGAACTGGCAGCAATGATTGTTCGCGGCTTGGGTCTGAAGACTGCGGAAGGGCATGAGCTCTCTTACGCGGACGCGGATCAAATCCCGGCTTGGGCGAAGCCGTACGTGGCAGCAGCCCAGGAGGCGAGAGTGATGAACGGTCGCGGAGACAACCGTTTCGCACCGGCCGCCTCGGCGACGAGAGCTGAAGCCGTGACCGTTATTCTGAATATGCTTGATGCACTTGGGGAGTTGAAGGAACAGGAGCAGAACTAATTATGCATAGAAAGAGAGCGTGAGATTAGGTGAAAACTAGACGAAGTTTGACTGCTATGCTGCTTGTCCCGGTCATGCTGTTATCGTTAATCTCCTCCGTGTATGCGGAGGAGGCGGGCGGAGAAAGCGCCGGCTTTTATAATCTGGCCCAAGGGAAAACGTACACATGGTCGGAACAGCCGGAAGGCGCTTTCCCGGATGACGGGACGAAGCTGACGGACGGCAATGCCGTCGACCCCTCGCGTGACAGCGGCAACTGGGTGGGCCACCGCAACAAGAAATCCCGTTCGGTTGTGTTTGATCTAGGCGAGCAAAAGACGGTTCAGGAGGTGAGCGCGCGTTTCCTGCACGATTGGCCGAACAACGAAACGCTTGTGCCGCTCACCGTTTCGTTCTACGCGTCGGACGATGGGGTGAGCTGGGGCGTATTGTCTCATAATGCAACTCAGTTGTTATGGGGAGACCAGACCAACATCGAGACATTTGCATGGGACGGCAGCCCTGAAACTGGAGTGGTCAAGCGTGGCGATTATACCGAAGGACTCGTATACGCTCGGTATGTGAAAGTAGTGTTCTCCATGCATCCGAGGGCATGGAGCATGATCGACGAGGTGACGATTACCGGTGCGGATGGCTTGATTTCCGGAGCGCAGCCGGTACAGCCTGAGCCTTACGCCCTCCTGCAGCCTGGAGATGCTATTGGCGGGATTCAAAACCTGGGCTTGCTGTATAACGGACACTACGCGGACGGCACAGGAAATTGGACGAAGGAACGGGCTATCCCTAATATCAGTTATGTGAACGAGCAGGGAGAGCCTGTCGATTGGCTGTTCGACGGCGTGCTGTATCTGGGCTTGACATCGGATAACGGCAGAGGCTTCGGAGCGGCAGAAGCGGCCGGCAAAGCCAGAAAACAGGAATGGGAATGGTATTTGGATAAAACGTTTAACGCTGGCGGCGATATGAGCGCGTTGAACGAGGCGACGGTCGAGGCAGGCGTGAAGCTTGGCGAGCCCAACCATAAGACGAAAGTTGTTCTGATGATTCCAGAACCGGGCGAGTATCAGTCCGACTTCGGCAGCATTGACGGCGAGGATCTGAACTTCGATGTAGGTGCGGTCGGCGATGCCGCATCGCTGGATAACAGGGCCAAAGCGATTCAGTGGTGGGTCGATGAAGTGCAAGCCAGATGGACGGCTGCGGGCTACTCGAACCTGGAGCTCGTCGGCATGTATTGGCTGGAGGAACAAATCAGCACGCATACGACCGGGCCGGAGATGGTCAAGAGATCGAGCGACATCGTTCATAACGCAGGCCTGAAGCTGTTCTGGATTCCTCATTTTATGGCCTATAAGGCATTCATGTGGAAGGATGTCGGCATTGATGCCGTATCTCTGCAGCCGAACTATTTCTTCGAGAGCTTGGACCCTTCGCGTCTGGAGGATACAGCGGATATGGCGAAGCGGTACGGCATGTCGCTGGAGCTGGAATTCGACGACCGGATGATCAACGACGCCGTCTTCCGCGAGCGGTTCATCGAGTACTTGAACAGCGGCGTGGATACCGGTCTGATGCAGCATGGATATAAAGCTTACTATCAAGGCAACAACGCTGTATACAACGCGGCGAAAAGCACAGACCCTGCTACCCGCGTGCTTTACGATTGGCTATACCTATTCGCTAAAGGCACTTATCAGAAGCAAGACGCTGCTCCGCCTGATGTTGTAGCGCTCATGAACGGGCAGCCGATCTCGGAGCATACGATCGTGCCTGATACGACACAGGCCGCATTCTCCTGGACCATTCCGGGAGATGACGGGAGCGGGATCGTTAAAGTTACGGCCAAGTATGACGGCAAGCCTTATACGGAAGGAACTGTTGTAGGTCTGACGGGTAAGCCGGGCAAACATGTGCTGGAGCTGACCGTGGCGGCTGCCAAATCCAAGACGGTTAAATTCGTAATAGAAGCTCGTTTAGGCGCTGAAGGCCTATTGGCTCTTGTTGATAAGTACGCGGACAACAAGCAGCTTAGCAATGCCGATACGGTACGCGCTATGCGCAACGCCTTGATCATGATGGAGCGTACGCAAGAGAGCGACCCTGAGCAAGCAAGGGACTATTTGCTGGCATTCAATGCGAAGCTGGAAGAAGCTAAAGGCCTTGAGTTTGTAACGGAAGGCGCTTATACGGCGCTGAAGGAAGGCGTGTATTACGAGGCTGGCAGCATCGCACAAGATAAAGAAGCAGAGGCATCCTCGACGGAAGCCGCAGGTCTGGAGCCTGCGAAGGCGCTCGACGGCGCCCCGGCCACGCGTTGGGCAAGCGAAGTGCGCGATACGGCTTGGTTCCAGGTTGATCTGGACAGCCAGCAAACATTCGATACGATCCGCATCGATTGGGAATATGCGCGCGCGGACCAATACCGCCTGAGCGTCTCTAATGATAAGCAAACGTGGGAGCCCTTGAAAGTCGGCAACAATGGCGTGGTTAAAGCTGCCGACGGCAAGAACACCCTGGTATTCCCGGCAACGACGGCAAGATACATTAAGTTCGAGGGATTGAATCGGGCAACGTTTTACGGTTATTCCTTCTATGAATTCGGCGTGTACGATCTTGCTCCGCAGCAAGAACTAAAGACGTTGGACGGCATACAAGCCGCTGTGGACGCTTCCACGAAGAAAGTCACGATTGACGGTCTGGTCATGAACGGCAAGAAAGAACATTTGTATGTGAAAGTGCTTGACCCAAAAGGCAGCATTCAATATACCGGTCAGACGGGCACTGAGGATGACGGAAGCTTCCGCATCGCCTTTACGTTGACCGGAGAAGAGCAAGGGAAGTATACGGTCGAGCTTGAATCGGATGACATGACGATTCCCGAGCTGGTAACCTTCGAATACCGCAAGGCGCCTACGAGTGGTGGAGGCAATGGAGGCGGCGGTGGAGGCAGTGGTGGTGGCAGCGGTGGTGGCAGCAGTGGAGGCAGCGGCGGAGGCGGTCAGGCGCAAGATCCGTATACCTTACAAGCGGACGGTTCAGTCAAAGCCGTGCTTGTCCCGACGATGAACGGCCAGCAGGCTGCCGCTGCGGTCGGGGCGTCGGATCTGAATGCCGCCATTCAGAGGGCAGTGGCCGACAGCAAAGGTAATAAACATGTTCATGTTGAATTGAAGTCGTCGAACGCGGCTGGGAGCTATGCTTTGGAGCTTCCGGCGGCTAATCTGACGAACCAGTCTAATCTGATTCTGCATATCTCCACGCCGTACGCTCAGCTTGTTTTGACTGGTGACATGCTGGCAGGAGTCAAGGAGAATGCTGGAAAGCTGCTCGTAATCGTAAACGATTATGCGGGCGAGTATCGCAGTAACGAAGCGGCCGGGCGGATCGGCAACAGGCCAATCGTAGAAGTTGCATTGCAACTGGACGGTGAAGCTCTGTCTTGGAAAAATGCGAAGGCACCGATTTCGATTGCCATTCCGTATTCGCTTCAAGCGGGAGAGCAAGCTGCTGATCTGCAAGCTTTCGAGTTGATGGGCAACAGCGCGGCGGCAATTAATGGCGCTTCTTATGACAAAGACAAGGATATGCTGCGATTCTCCATCGACCATGTCGGCGTCTATGCTATCGGCGGCAAGAAACCGGCTGCATTTACCGACCTTGGCAAGCATGAATGGGCGCGCGAGGCGATCGAGAAGCTGGCGGAAAGAGGCATCGTCAAAGGCAACTCGATCGAAAAAGGCACGTTCAGCCCCGCAAATCAGGTAACGCGAGCTGATTTTATCTTGATGCTGGTGAACATGCTTGACCTGCGTGCCGAAATCGCCTCGACGTTCGCCGATGTTAAGCCGAATGATTATTACTACGATGCGGTGTCCATCGCCAAGCAATTGGGAATCGCTTCGGGAGTGAACGAAGTTAACTTCGCTCCTCGTGATTCAATCAGCCGCCAGGATGCTATGGTTATGCTGACCCGAGCGCTGCAAACGACGGGGGCAATAAAGCCGTCCGCATCCGGTGGGGCGCTTGAGGGCTTCCGTGATGCGAGCCAGATTGCGTCATATGCTGCGGACAGCGTGGCAACGATGTTCGAGTATGGGCTGGTTACGGGCTCTAACGGCTACATGAAGCCAAAGAGTACGACCAGCAGGGCTGAAGCGGCGACGTTCTTGTATCGCGTTCTTCAATTAATCGAGGGGCAGCAGCAGTAGTAGACGCTGGAGCAATTGATTTAAGCACATTCCGTTTAGCGCGGCAACGCGCCCGGGGTGTGCTTTTTCGACGATACAGAATAAAACTTCGTAAACGGAGGGATGAGAGGTTGAAGAACTACTTGAATGAACAAACTATGTTATGCTGGATACAACTAAGTGCGTTCATTTCAAGAAAGGGGTTTAAAATGCCATGTGCCGAAATATCAAGACCTTATTCAATTTCGACCCGCCTGCGACGGATGAAGAAATTCAGGCTGCAGCGCTGCAATTCGCAAGGAAGCTCTCGGGGTTTAACCGTCCTTCCAAAGCGAACGAAGCGGCGTTTAACCAAGCGGTGCAAGAGTTTACCGTCGTTGCACGGCAACTGCTGGATTCTCTGGTGACTCAAGCCGAACCCCGCAATCGAGAGGTCGAGATCGCTCGGGCCCGGGAACGAGCCGCTAAGCGATTCGGGGAATCATAATCGGGTATAGACGGAATTGCATTAAAGGTACCTAGCTTTTTTGGAAACTCGATCGTTTTGACTCCTGAACGTAAAACGCTGTCGGAAGTATTGAAACTCCGCCTAAATCTTCATTGTTTTCACCGACAAAAGAGGACGTTTAACATGAAATGCCAGACGGGGGGTCATTGTTACCATTCGAGATCTCTCTCAAGTATTGTATGGGTGGGAGAATGTTATCAAGTTCTGTCGAGAGACAAGATCAAGGTCCCAAAGGAAGTCGCTTATTTAGCGACTTCCTTTGTTTTATAGGTACAAGTTCTTGTCCCGAGTCGAGGACAAGAACTTGTACCTATTACCGTAATGGACATGAAATTGGTCCGATTACCGATATGATGACTATCTAATCAGCTTGTTATTCTAAACATGATTTTGTATTATACGTGTTTTTTGATATCGTTGTCGCACATTATCACAGAGCTGCTGGGAACAATCAGTTTAAGCCACCCCAAATAAGTTGGAGGAAGTGCATGAAATGTTTAGGATCAGCGGCGATTCTCTCAGTGATCCCATCGCCCGGAAGCCTACGGACGACCAGTTGGAATGGTCCTGAAAAGTGGCTGCCGCGCAGAAACTGGTGAGTATGATTAATATGCCAAGGGTGTGGAGAGAAGACCGGACAAATAAGAAGTCTGATGGATGGAATCGGCCTGCGTTACTCGCCTATGACTCTTATCGATGGGGTAGTAAAGACCGGGCTCAAGGTGTAACGACCATTCGCTTTGGAGTCTTGAAAACCCTTGTTGTACTTGAATCTTAAGTATATTCTTGAAGAAGGGAGGTGGCCAGATGGAGAAGAAACGTTCCACCAAATATAACACACCAAAGGATTCACGTTTGCTTGAATCAGACAAAGAAATTCGTTTCGAGCTTCCTTACGAGACCGAATTTGAAAATTTATCTTATATCGGAGTCGTTTTATACGAAACATGGCATGTGCCCGGTCACCATCATGAACATTTTGAACTGTGTTATGTGGAAAGTGGGCAAGGGTGGTTTACGATAGACGGATCTTACTACACGGTTAGTCAGGGAGATCTTTTTATAACGAAACCAGGCGAAAGTCATCAGGGAGCTGCCGCTGGAGACTTGCCGTTTAGGTTGTATTACCTTGGCTTTAATCTCGAGCAGATGAGAAGCTTGGAAGTGGAATATTACAAAATCGGTTTTAATCGGGTGGAGAAGGACGATAATGGTCTCATAAAAAGCATATTCGATAACATTTTTGAAGAACTGCGCATGAAAATCTTTTTAAGTAAACCGATGGTACAAGGATTGTTTATCCAATTGCTTGTCTCCATAGCACGAATCTATAAGGCGGCTTCACCGGATGTAAGAGCCCTGCTGCACAATCATCTTAAGCAGGGGATTGCAATGCACCAAGAAATCACGGAGCTCATGATTCGCAAAAAATGGTTCCATCCTTACGAACTGAACGAACAGTACCAACTCGACCAGCTTTCAGCGAAAAATACAGTGATGATCGGACAGATGAATTTGTTCCCGGATGATACGTCGCGTAAAGGGATGTTTGATCGGACCCCAGATGAACATATTGGAGGACATAAAGCATGAAGGCGGTAACCTATCAAGGGATTAAAAATGTCGTGGTCAAAGAGGTGCCGGATCCGAAGATTGAAATTCACAAGCTTTGGAGAGGGCCCGGCAGCAATTGACCCAAGCAGAGGAATTTTTAGATCAAGCGCAAACTTCAGCAAATGCATTACGTCTGCCTGACCAACGATAAAACGGTTTTGGCACAGATAGGCTTGGCATAGAGTCTTCTTTTTCGGATACAGTAGAGTCAGGCTTACTAATGTCGAGGTATGGTCGTCTGTCTATATCCAGTATATCCCGATGATGTTTCCGAACTTACGCCGATACTTTCCGCATGGGCAAATGACCTGCGTAGATGCTCAGAGGAACGTATTTGCCTTGGACACGGTGAGTTTCCGTCAAAAGGCTTCGGCTTTTGACGAAGCTTTTTGTTTTTTGAGCTGTCTCAGACATTTTCAAAAAACTTTATCGAAACCGGATATGATTAAGCAGTGGAGCTCAATTTATACAATTTGCCAGACATTGATCACTTTTTTGGGAAAAATCCCCTTTCAGTAGACAAGAGAAAAAAGACATCTGTTAAGATGGACTTAATCTTGCCTAACGAATGAAGGGGATTTTTTCATGGATAAAAAAGAAAAGGACAAGAACATGTGCCGATGTGTCCCAAGCTGATCCGTCTACCCAGTAACCGTGTCGCCAATCACATTTACCGTGGGGAATGGGGACAGCGTGTTTATGGAGCGCTTGCCGAAGGTAGGAGTCTGCTTGAAGCTGCGAACGTTCGTAAGACGGACCATCCGGGAGTGCGGCCCTCAGGTACCTTTCCGAGCATGAAGCTTTGGGATCACGGTGATTTTAAAGTATCATTTATATTGGCATTCACACTACTCTTTGAGGTAATAGTAGTGAATAATAAAAGTTATTCTCTTTCCCAGTTGTAGCCCTTAGTATTTCGTTGGTAATGGGGCGGGCTTACGCCTTTGGGCCTGGGAAAATTTATCAATTACGATAAGCGAGATTTATGTATAAGCCATCCTTTATTTCAAATTCTGCAAATCGATCGAGCCTGTTGATCTTGTTACCAATTATTACATACCTTATAATCTCATTATGTGACAATGCGTGCACAGTAAGAAAAAGAACAAATTCAAAAAGATAGGAAATCACCCATGAGAAAATTGCTAGTATGCACGTTAGCTATCATGCTAAGTTTAGCTGCGTTTACCCCCGCTATTTACGCTTCTGAAGTCCAAGTATCCGTGGATGGGCGTGATGTACAATTCCCGGATGAGCACCCATATGTCGATCAGAGATCCAACCTTACGATGGTTCCACTTGCTTTTTTATCCGACAAGCTTGGAGCTGCTACGAAATGGGATTCAAAATTAAAACAAATCACGATCTCGCTTAACCGTGACACTGTTATTTTGGTGATTGGCGATCATCATGCACTGGTGAACGGTAAAAGAGTAGACTTTGAAGGGTCGGCAGTGCTCAAAAACGGCCGCACGATGGTTCCGTTGCGTTTTATAAGTGAAGCCCTGCATGCTAATGTGGAGTGGCAGCCCACGCGCAATCTGGTGAGCATTATGACCTCCGTGGCCAATGTTCCGAAAGGAACATGGATATGGGACAGTCACATCATCAAACAGGATCAAGAGAAAATTATAAGCTTCGCAAAAATGAAGGGTGTGACATCTATTTACCTTCAGGTGAATAGAGATATCGATCCAGCGATATATGAAGGTTTTATACGAAAAGCCAAAAGCGAAGGAATTCAAGTGGAAGCACTTGAGGGGCGTCCCGAATGGGTCTATAAGTCTAAGCAGGAGGATATTCGAAAATTCATCACGTGGGTTAAAACCTATAATTCCTTTGTTGGCCCGGAAGCAAGTTTTACAGGACTGCATTTCGATATTGAACCTTATGCGCTAAGCGAATGGACAAAGGACAACAAGGCGATTATTGAAAGCTGGATGGACAATTTGAGACTGATCGAGAAAGAAACCAGAGGGAGCGGCTTGAAAATTGCTATCGATGTTCCGTATTGGCTGAATACGATTAATGTTCCGGGGAAGGATTACAGTATGAGCGCATGGATGCTCGAGAAGTTCGATTGCCTCGTCATAATGAATTATCGGAATCATGCATTAGGCAGCAATGGAATTGTGGGAAATGCGCAGGCCATGCTGAGAGAAGCATCCACTCTGAAGAAGAAAGTTGTTGTTGCTGTAGAAACGGTCAAAAGCACAGAGGGTCCGCGGGTCTCATTCTATTCCATGAGCAATGAAGTGATGGAAAAGGAGCTTCAAACTGCCCATAATCAATTGGCTCGCTACGCAAGCTATGCCGGCTTTGCCGTTCACGATTTTAAAAGCTGGCAGGACATGAAATAAGCAGCTGGTGTTTATCTAATTGTCAGACGTTTAAGTTGAAGGGCATCAATACGGCTTGCAGATCGGGGAGAACTTTACCGCATATGCCATAGCTCAGAGCACTCCCAAATAATTAAGCTAACGGTGTCGAGGGACAAGAACAGGATCCCATAGAAAGTCGCTATAATAGCGGCTTTTTTGTATTATCGGTATAAGTTTTACAATTTTAAATGAAGAAGGAGAAGTTGATGAAATTAGATTTTTCCCCATAGACGAACTACCATCTCCTGTCATATTTCACTGTACAAAGGATAAGAGATGCAGTCCATTTCCAAGGTAAGGTCTTTACGAGAAATACGTACGTAATTATGTAATAGGCGATACAAAAGGACATTAAAAAGAAAATGGCACCCTTTGGGTGCCGCTTGAGCGTGTTATGGTTTTAATAACTGTTATATTTTATCCGGGGGATTATGTCTTTAACACCGTCGAAGACGCTGAGTTTAAGGCTCAATTACTCAACACCGCCAGTTCAAGCAGGATCGGAGATCAGGTCGACTTCGGCAATCCTCACGTGACTACTCGTAAATTTAAGACTTCCTTTGCTTTCACCCCTCGAACCCGGTGACGTGCCCTGCTTGCAAGCTACCTTGTCTCGGCTTCCGATTTTCCTACAATAGTCTCCTTCCAAATGTATTTCTATTCAGAAGTATTTTCTAGTTAATCATCGTTGCTCCCTGTTTTGCAACCATTTAAACGTCCCAATGAAGCCTGCCAGTCCTATTAAAAATACTAGAAAATAACTGGTTTCTGCCAAGGGAAATGATGCGATGCCGTTTTCCTGCAAATGCAAAGCAGGTACAGACCAGGGGAGATACTTGCCAATGGCAGTGGGACCGAATACCAATGCCAGCATTAAAGTTGTAAAAGCAAAGCCGATCGGCACCAGATAACCGCGCGATATACAGGCCAGTAGGGCAAGAGGCGCACTTAATAATAGGTGGAGAGCACCAATGATAAGTATCAGGAACAAATAATGTTGTACAATCGCAAACGAAAAGCCGGGAAGTCCAATAGCAAAACCAAGTATTAAGGCATAAGCAAAGCTGATCAACATCATTACCAAACACCAGAATATAATTGCGACATATTTGGCAATCGCTATTTTACCGCGCGATATAGGCAAAACGAGCAAATCCTTGAGCGTCCGATCAGAATACTCGCGGCCAAATGTCCAGCTTGTCACCAATCCGAACCCCAGCAGCCCAAACACGGATGCATACAAAAACGCAGTTCGTTCAAAAAAAGAAGGCCAATCGGGCTGTCCCAAGAACAACGTGATGACAAACAATATAAACAGAAGCGTGCCCCATAAAACAAAGGATCGACGCAATTTGTAAACTTCAACGCTACAGGCTGTCAGCAATGGTCTCATTCCGTTTTCCCTCCTGGGCTCCGATCACTTTGAGAAAATAATGTTCCAAATTCTCTTCTTCAATGTTAAGCATCGTGAGCGGCACTTCATGCTGAGCAAGCAATTTCGCAATATGTTCGGGATGCTTCACGGCATGATCATCCGGTAGTGCAAGGCAGTTATTTGAAGTCGAATGTACCGCATACCCGGAGTCTGAAAGAATAGCTTGAGCCTTCCGAGCATCCTTCGTATCGATCATCAACTGCTTTCGGCGGATGGTTTCAAAGTCTTTTGTTGTCAGTTCTTCAAGCAATACGCCTTTGTGAATAATGCCGATTCGAGAAGCCATTTTGGACATTTCCTCAAGGATATGGCTCGATATAAACACGGTAACCCCTTGTTGAGAAGCTAGAGCTTTCAGCATCTCCCTTATCTCGACAATTCCGGCTGGGTCAAGTGCATTAGTTGGCTCATCAAGAATCAGAACGTCCGGCTTATGAATTAACGCTTTGGCCAATCCAAGTTTCTGCCCGTTACCGAGTGACAAATCTCTTGCCTTACTATCCGCATATTGGGTCAAATTCAATTGCTCCATAATTTCGTCAACTGCCCTCGGAACCGGTAATCCTCGCAACCTGGCCATCAAACTCAAGTTTTCCCTAACCGTAAAGTTAGGGTAGGCATAAGGAACTTCCACCATGTAACCTACTCGTTTCGACAAATCGGGATTCCCATTCGCCCAGCGCTGACCAAACAAATACACTTCTCCGGAAGAAGGCTTACTCATTCCGAGAAGAGCTCGGATGGTTGTCGTTTTTCCTGCGCCATTCAACCCCAGGAATCCATAAATTTCTCCTTTTTTAACGGAAATCGAAACGCGATCTACAATGACTTTATTTCCGTATTGCTTTGTCAGGTTAACGGTTCGAATAATTTCTTCCATAGTAACAGTCCTTCCATAACCTAAATTAAACGAATATAAGACTGGCAGCGATATGAGATGTTGTAAAAGAATTCCGCCGGCCTCGTCCAAATCAGTTTTAGCGATAAATGAAATTCAAGTAATTCAAGATCGATGCGGTATCATCAATGGAGGTACGCAGTGCGATGTAACCGTCGGGACGAATCAATACGAGTTCTTCGCTTGCCACATCGTAAATTCGATAGGCATTCCCTGCTGTGTCGATTATGCCTTCCGCTCCCTCCACATGCGATGGCAGGATGGAATGCACATGGAGTTCGTCGTAGGTGAAGTTCTCCAAAGAAAGATGATCTGTGCGGTTTACAAAAGCCAAAAGCGTCCAGTGTGGGCCGCGCAACAGGTCAAATACACTTCCTGCAAACCCTGTACCTTGCAGACCCTCGGCATTAGGAGCACGATCCCCGGGCAATGAACGGATAGCATTCGTTCGAGCAGACGGTTGGGTAAGCGAACTTGACCGATAGGAAATGAGAAGCCCGCTCGTCAGATCGTCGGATATGGTGCTCAAGGATTGGGATAACGCTCCGCGTTCAGTCGCCTTTCCTATTACATCGTGCATCTTCTTCGTGCTGTCCTCAAGCACGGCTTGAGCCACTGGGCGGCGCTCCTCATCGTATGTGTCGAGCAAGGCGGTGTCCGCTCCGTGTATGACAGTCGCCAGCTTCCAGCCGAGGTTGTACGCGTCCTGCATCCCCGTATTCATGCCTTGACCGCCGGCCGGCGAATGAACATGAGCAGCATCGCCGGCAAGGAAGACCCGGCCGTTGCGGTAGCATTCAACCATACGGACGTTCACCCGGTAGATGGAAAGCCAGGAAGCATTCGTGATCCGAACAAGTCCTGCCCCGGCCCGGCGGTCAAACATGGCTTGATACGCCTCTAGTGATGGCTGCTCAGGTTCTTCGATATCTGCCGGAATTGTAGCCTGCAGCTGCCAAATATCGGATTTCGGCAGTGGTGTCACCCCGACCATCCCCTCCGAAGATGTCCAGATATGAATATGATCGCGATCCAACCCTTCCAATCGTACATCGCCAAGATACCATCGCTCCTGATCGTGTGTTTTCCCAACCAGCGGTAAGTGAATAAACTTGCGGATATTGCTTTTGCCCCCGTCAGCGCCGACGACATAACAAGCGCGAATTTGCTCTTCTCCTTGAGGTGTATTCATGGTTACCGTCACACCATCCAAATCCTGTTCAAGCCCTACAGCTTCCACGCCCAACTCGACTTGACCGCCAAGCGCCGCATAGCGGCCGCGCAATGCTTTTTCCACATCATACTGAGCAATCCAGACCGGATCACGATAGGGTGTCTCCAGTTCGGCGCTGGCTGCAACGGTAATAGCAGGCTTGTCGACACTCCTGCCATCTGCGGTATAGTAACGAACAGGCAAATCCACAACACCTGTGTCCATAATGTAATGAACGGCCTCCAAATCATCGACGACCTCAAGCGAGCGGGGCTGGATTGCTTTGGCGCGAGACGCTGCGTTATATAAGGCGCTTCGTTCTATAATACGATGGTCGACGTTTCGACGGGCAAGGTCGCAGGCAAGTGTAAGCCCTGTTGGTCCGGCCCCGACAATGAGAACATCAACAAAAGACTGCACGGTTGTCATGGATAAAATCCTCCTTGATCATTGATTGTGATATGTTGCATTGATTATACTACACCGTGCAGTGTAGTTTGTAAAGTGGAACTCATTTTTGATAGTATACCTGTAGGGGGGAAACGTAAGCATGGATAATACGGAAAACAAAAAAATCCGCAAAGGCTCTTCAGACAAACGAGCTAAAATTATTGCAGCGGCACGGGATCTGTTTCTTTCAGATGGGTTTGATCGCTCCAGCGTCGATGCGGTCGCAGCTAAAGCGGGGGTTTCCAAGAGGACCGTTTATGATTATTATGGCGACAAACAGAACTTGCTGCTTGCTGTTGTGGAAGAAACCAGTCGGGCGGTTCTGGACATGATCAAGCAAGGGATATCAGACTACCTCTGGGAATTCGAGGATCTGGAGGAGGCGCTCATCTTATTCTGCGAACAATTCGTAGCTTCGGCGAACGGTTCGTCCGATTACAGTGCTTTGATCCGTCTGGTTACAATGGAAGCCGCCAACCTGCCAGCCTCGTTTTTAGAAAAGCTGGATAGCGCAACGGAAGAGGGGATTATCAGGAGGTTTACCGAGTTTGGACAAACCGGACTGCTCGATGTGCCAGATCCTGTAATGGCTACAAAGCACTTCGCTGCCTTAACGTTTTTATTGGTATTTGATCAACCGAGAAAAACCGGGACATTAGAGGAGGAACAACTAACCAAACGTATCATCACTGAAGGCGTACGCGTCTTTCTTTGCGCTTATGGAAAACGCACCGTTCAAAACGAAAATCAACCATCATACTAATTGGAATTTTGCTAAACGATAAAAGATTGGTGGGGCCACCAATTTAACGTAAATATACATTAAGGACGTGTGGGCATTTCAAAACTGATTTCCAAGTAAATGACCGCTAATGTTCAGAGAATGTTGGCGGATCCAATATAAAAACAGAGCGAAGTCCCATTTGGAGGGATCGCTCTGTTTTTTATATCCGAAAGCATGAGGTGATACAGATCTCGCCTGTCGCCGGTGTCGGCTGTGGCCCCTGCAGCTGTAATTTGTATGGAGTTAAAGTTAGTTTTGGTAAAACTCAAGCTCGAACCGGGGTCAACCTTCAACTTTTATCGAGATTTTATTTTATATTGAACTTGTGAACAATTTAAGTACGTAAGGGAAGTATGGAAATCCACTGGACTTACAAGTGGTATCGTATGGAAAAGAATCTAGATTAACAATATACTAGCTATAACAGTTTATTGTTGAGGTGAATATTAAATGGATGAAGTCAATGAATCAAAACAAATTGTATTACAAATGGGCGGTGCCTTGAAAAAGTACAGAAAAGAAAAAAATATGAGCTTAGACGATTTAGCGGAAATAACGGGCGTAAGCAAACTTACTCTGGGGAATATCGAACGTGGCGAAACAAATCCTACTTTAGCGATTATTTGGAAAATTTCAAAAGGCATATCTTTACCGCTATTTGCTTTGTTCAAATCAGAGAACCCTGTTAGTTTGTATCGAGCAGGCGAAGGACTACGGTTTTCTAATGATGAAAAAAATTGGATCATTGAACCAGTCTTTAAAAGCAACGATATGGAAATGTGTCGGGCATACCTTCAGCCAAATAGCTCGTATTACCCTGAAGGTCATCATGTGAATACAACTGAAATCGCGACAGTAATGACTGGCTCCATTGAAATTCAAGTCAATGAAGAGATTTATACATTGAATCAATATGATACGATCAGTTTTCGTGCAGATTGTCCTCATTCTTATACCAATCATACGAATAGCGAAACAGTGCTCCATATATCCTTAAAATATGGTTTCTAAAAGTCGATAAATTCTACTTATTAAATACAACTCCGAATTCATGGCGGGAATTCAGAGTTGTTTTTTTATTGTCAGATGAGATTTGGTATATCTCAAAATATTTATTGTTAAATTTAATATATTATAATATACTTTTGTTGTTCGCGCGGATGTTATAGCAAAGTTTTTTCAATCAGCAGGTAGCAAATAATACGTAAGAATTCAGGAAGGAGAAGTGAAGAATGCCGAACAAACCAAAAAATGTACCGTCCTCTATAGGGCTGATTATTCTCGGCATTATTGTTATTGCAGCTAATTTACGTACTCCCTTAACCTCAGTTGGTCCTTTAGTGAGTTTTATAAAGGATGACGTTCATATTTCAAATACATTAGCAGGCCTGATCACAACGGTACCCTTGCTTGCCTTTGCTTTATTATCGCCTCTAGTACCAAAGTTAGGACGAAGATATGGGGTTGAGCGTATCATTTTGATTGCCCTAATCTTTCTGACTGTTGGTATTGTAATACGATCTTTATCTGGCGCAGTTAATCTGTTTATTGGAACAGCAGTTCTTGGATTCGCCATTGCCATATGTAATGTATTATTGCCAAGTATAATCAAACGGGATTTCCCAGATAAAATTGGCTCCATGACAGGAGTTTACTCCATTTCAATGAATTTATGTGGAGCAATCGCATCGGGGATCAGTGTACCGCTAGCCGTGAACGCAGGGCTAAAATGGCAGGGAGCATTGGGAATATGGGGGATTCTAAGCTTTGTATCGATCCTCTGTTGGTTACCCCAATTAAGAAATCAAGCGAATCAAACAGCCAAGACAAGTCAAAAGATGGTCAGCAACGATGTGAATGTTTGGCGATCCCCGCTTGCTTGGCAAGTAACCTTGTTTATGGGTATACAGTCTATGGTTTTCTATGTGTTGATCGCATGGTTGCCTGAAATTTTAAAGCAGCAAGGAATTGACTCCAACCAATCTGGATGGTTCCTCTCGATCATGCAGTTAGCGATGCTTCCATTTACCTTTATTGTCCCTGTTATTGCTGGGCGTATGTCTAGCCAACGATTGTTAGTGGTCATCACAACCGTTTTGCTTTTGACGGGGACGCTCGGACTTCTTTACGGAAGCTCCAATGTCATTCTGTTGTGGATCATCATACTCGGAATTGGTGGAGGCTTCGCTTTTAGTTTGGCCATGATGTTTTTCGGGTTACGCACTGACAATGCGCATCAAGCAGCGGAACTGTCTGGCATGGCCCAATCGGTCGGATATCTTCTTGCCGCAATCGGTCCAGCCCTTATAGGATATCTGCACGATGCAACAAATAGTTGGAACCTGCCACTTTTCATTCTTCTTGGGGCTTCGGTCTTACTCTTTTTAGTTGGTATAGGAGCAGCGAGTAATCGTGTTGTAGGTAGTCGAGATGGTTACGACTGCCACGGAAAGGATGATAACTATGTTTGACAAAATTATGGTGGCCATTGATAAATCTGAAATAACGGACAAACTCCTTGATGCAACCGTTGAAATAGCCCAAAATAAACAAACTCAAGTTACCTTGGTTCATGTCAGCCAGGATTATGTGGCAAATGGCATGACATATATACCAGAGAATTTTTTGGAAGACATACTGAACGAAATGGAAAAAGCGAGTTGGGAACTGTTGCACCAAGCCAAATCTAAATTAAAGTCTGCGGGGATTAACCCGGAAACAATTCATCTAAAGGGAGATCCTGGGCATGAAATATTGAATTATGCAAGGGATACAGAGCAGCAACTTATTATTATCGGAAGCCGTGGGCTAAGGGGCGTAAAAGAAATGATGCTTGGAAGTGTCAGCCACAAGGTTTCACAGCTATCAAGTTGCCCAGTCCTCATTGTACATTAACTCCTTTGGGAACTGCTGAGATGCGCGCTCGAAGAAATGCGAAATGCTATTAATAATATGGATAAATATGACACAAAGTTTACCATTTTGGTCGGAGTTAATGACACTAAGTCCCCCCTTTGGGATGATCCTGAGTTTGCTCGCCTATGACTCCGCAAGCATGCTGCTCCTCGTGGTGACCTGCAAGAACTTCGCTAGCAACATTAAAGCATACCACAGTTGACTGCTTCCCGTTCTCTCGGTATGGAACATTGCGTCATCCTTGTTCTTGGCATGCGCAACGCTTGATCGTAAAGTTGAAGTGTAACGAATCATAAAACTTAACCTTTGGGAAACTGTCGTCACGGCAGTTTCCTCTTTTTTGTCTGGGAATCAATGTCGGCGCCCAAACTCCGAGGCAGGTTGTCGGAGATAGAGGTTAACATACGATTCGTTTCACTTAAATTTCACCTCTTGTTCACCAAAATAAAAATTCGAGGAATTGTCTGGCTGAATTCGAATAACCCTTGGTATACAAGCGTTTATGCAAGAATACGAGCATGTTCAAAAATATATTAAAGCGGTTACAAAAAAATCTTGACGATGTCATTTTTCTCCATTATGATAGCGTTAAGTGAAACGTTTCAATTGATTTATATAAGTATGAGAGAAGAAGGAGTCACGTGAATGGCAACTATGAAGGATGTAGCCAAAGCGGCGGGGGTATCCTTGTCGACCGCATCATACGCGATCAACGGCAGCAGCAAGATCAGCGAAGCGACAAGAGCGAAGGTCATAGAAGCGGCCAAACAGTTGAATTATCAAAAGAACGGTTTGGCGACTGACCTGAAGCGGAGCAGCACGAAGACGATTGCGCTGATTTTAAGCGACATGTCCGGTCCGTATTATTCGGAGTTGATCCGAGGGGTGCAGGAAGTCGCGCTCGAGAACGGTTACGACCTTATTGCCTGCAGTTCGTTCGGCGGCAACGAATCGACCGCGATTAAATTTCTGAGAGAGAAGCGAGTAGACGGCGTCATCATCTCGGAACACAATCTCCATGACGAAGCGATTTTGCAATCCGCACGCAAAGGCTTCCCGATCGTCGTGCTTGACCGGTACCTCAAGGGCGATTATATCTACAATGTTCTTGTCGATAACGAGAAAGGCGGCTATATGGCGACGGAGCTGCTGATCAAGAACGGCTGCAAGCAAATCGCGTACATCAGCAGTTCAAGCAATTCCTATGATCACAAGCTGCGTTACAAAGGGTATTTGCAAGCTTTAAGCGATTACAATCTCGAATGCACATCCAACTTGAATATCAACGGAAGATTTACGATCGATGGCGGCTATATGGCAACGAAATTGCTGATCGGCCAGCGCCAGCTCCCGGATGCGATTTTTTATGCGAACGACGAGATGGCGGCAGGCGGCATTAAAGCTTTCCAAGAGGCCGGTATCCGGGTTCCCGACGATATTTCGATCGTCGGCTTCGACGATATTTTCCTCGCCGAGCACATGAACCCGCCGCTCACGACAATCCGTCAGCCCAAGTACGAGATCGGCTCGCTAGCTGCCCACCTGATTGTGCAGCTATTGGACGGCCTCGAGCTTGAGCATGAGTATGTACTGTCGACGGAGCTGGTCGTGCGAAGATCCTGCAAGCTTCGCTACTAGGCCTTCGCAAAGTTAAAGTGAAAGCGTTGCCATTATCCAAGACCCGGTTTGAGCGCCGTACGCTTTTCACGGAAGGCGATGGAAAATAAACAACAATAATCAAAAGAGAGGGATCAGTATGAAGAAAACCGTTGTATTCGCTCTTATTCTTACGCTGCTGGTCGCACTGTTAAGCGGTTGTTCGTCGAGCAAGACCGACAACGCAACGGAGCCGAACCAAGGGCAGAACCAGGAACAAACGAATAAGCCTGGCGATGATGCAAATGTCGGCTCGGGCGAGAAGATTGTGATCAATTATGTGAACTGGAACCTTGGCACCGAAGCCGAAAACAACATTGAAAGAAAAATGATCGCGGCGTTCGAAGAAGCTCATCCGAACATCGATATCCAGCTGGACGAATCGTTCGACTATTCGAAATACGGCGATTCCCTGGCGGCTGCAGCAGCTGCGGGCAAATTGCCCGACGTCATGATGCTTCCAAACATTCCGTTTGGCTTGTCGAACGAATGGCTGCTCAACCTTGAGACAATCGCTGCATCCGATCCGGAGTGGGCAAACATTCCGAAGGCGCTCGAGAACGCCACGCATTACGGCAGCGGAATCTACGCAGTTCCTGCGGGAATGTTCTTCCAGGGTTACTTCATCAATCAAGACTTGTTTGAGCAAGCAAACCTGCCGGAGCTGAACTATTCTCCGACTTGGGATGAATTCCTGAACGCGGTAAAAACGCTGAACAATCCTTCGGAAGACGTTCTCGGATTGTCCGAAGCGGTTCAAATTCCGGACTGGTACCCGGCCTCCGTGAATTCGCAGCTCGGCTGGTTCACATGGGACGGACAGCAGTATCACTTGAACGACCCGGTGTTTATCGAAGGCGTGAACAAGGCGAAGGAAATTATGCAAGGCAAATACACGTTCGACAGCCTGACCGAAGACGAAAAAGCGAAGTACAATGCCACCTGGCACGGCGATGTGTGGAATCAAGGAAAGGTCGCAGTCCGGTGGGAAGGTACATGGGCAACGAAGGATTTCAGCAACCTGAATTTCAAATCCAAGTTTATCGGCATCCCTGGCGGCAAATTTATTTTGATCGGCGATTTCATCGGTATTTCGAAGAGCACCGAGCACCAACAAGAAGCATACGAATTCGCTAAATATATGACGTTCGGCAAAGACGGCATTTTGAAGCGCATGGAGCTGAACACGGACGGATCCTATACATCTCTGCCGATGACGACGGACCAAAGCATCCTTGATCAATATTTCGCTAACGGCGGCTATGAGGGATTGAAGGAGGCTTACGATAACATCGACAACGCGATTTTGGAGGGCGTCAAGTTCATTCCGGGCGTTGTAAGATCTAGATGGGAAGCGCCAACCGGCGTCAAAGTCGGCGACAAGGAAAACGCCAACCTCGGCGATTTGATTCTTGACAGCATTAAGGGAGGTACGAAGATCGAAGATTACGCGGAGCAAATCAATAAGCTTGCGAACGATGAATACAAGGCAGCAGCCGACGCAATCTCCGCTTTGACGCAGTAACCTACGACCGGTGGCCAGAGGAGGTAGAATCCATGTTAAGGCGTAGAGGAGCCAAGATCACCTTCAGCTTGATCTTGATTGGAATCATCATGATCTCAGGCATCAGCGGCTTCATTAGCAGAGGGAATGGTGATGCCGATTCCAATTCCAATATGGTCAATAACCGCAGTTCTGCCTCTCTGGATCAAAGGGAGAAAGAAGGAATGATTCCGGCCGACGGGGGATCCTTCAGGATCGCCCCATCCCGTTTTATAGCCGATTCCAACTTACCGATTCTTGCCAGAGAGGCTGCCTACGGTTACGATGACGGCGCGATTCACCTGAAGAAGGGCGACTCCTTCGCAGCCGAAATTGAAGTTCCGAAGGAAGGCGAGTATACCCTGTCATTCGATTATTTTATTCTTGCCGAAGGATTGCAATCTACGGAATACAGCATTCAAGTAAACGGAAAATCCCCTGCTCTGGAAGCCAATCGATTTGTTCTCCCGCCGCTGTGGAAAAGCAACACGGACACGTTTCCGAAGGACCGCTATGGCAACGAAGTGATGCCGACGCAGGTGCGGGCGGACGAGTGGCAGACGATTGAATTCGCAGATCCGAACCGGATGAATCCGGAGCCGATCAAGATCAAGCTGAACAAAGGGAAAAACATCATTAAATTTACATTAATGAACGGAGAATTGTTAAACGGCAGCATTACCGTTGCAGTTCCGGCTGCATTGCCGTCGTATTCGCAATATGCCGCACAGCACATCGATAAGACAGAAGCGAAGTCGGCGATGATTGTGAAGGAAGCGGAAAAACCCGATTTCAAAAACGATACGACGATCAACCCGCTGCCAAGCAGAAACTTGGGAGTAAGCCCTTATGCGACGAACCTGCTGCTGCTCAACACGCTTGGCGGAAAAACGTGGGATATATCGGGCCAAACGGTTTATTACGACATCCATGTGGAACACGACGGCCTGTACCAAATCGGTGTTAAATATAAGCAAGAGGACAAACCGAATTCCCGAGTGTTCCGAACCTTTACGATCGACGGGCAAATTCCCTTCGCGGAAGCGAAGCAGTATCCTTTCGAGTATTCGACTTCATGGAAGACCGAAGTGCTGCAAGGAGCTGAAGGCCCTTATCTGTTTTATTTAAGCAAAGGAAAGCATCGAATCGGGATTATGGCGGATGCTAGCCCCTATTTCGATGTGATGCAATTGCTGCAGCATTCCATTAAACAAACCAATGATCTGACATTGGATATCCGCAAATTAGTGGGCAACGACGTGGATCAGAATCGGGAGTGGGAGATTACGGAGCACTTCCCGACTATTCAGGGAGATTTACTAGATATAGCGAAAGCTCTTAGTCAAGAGTATGAGAAGGTGGTCATGCTGAACGGCGGCGTAGACAGCTCCAAGGGCCTGACTGCAATGAAGATGGCGGTGGGCAGCCTGGAGAAGCTGGCGGCCGAGCCGAACCAAATTCCGCGTAAGCTGAATGAGCTGAACGGCGGGGCCGGTTCCGTGACGCAGAACTTGTCGAATGCGATCACCGATTTCGAAATGCAGCCCCTAACGGTAGATCAATTGTACATTTCGAACAAAGACGCTTCTTACCCGGAGCATAAAGCCTCTTGGGCTAGCTCCGTATATGAAAGCACAAAACAGTTCTTCCATACGTTCCGGTCGCCGAAACGGCAGGACAACGACGATGGAGTAACGTTGAACGTCTGGATGAACCGGCCTAGAAACTATATGGAGCTCCTGCAGCGAATGGTGGATGAACAGTTTACGCCGAAGACGGGCATCAAGGTGAATTTCTCGACATTGCCTAACGAGCAGCGGCTTACGCTTGCCGCCTCATCCGGAATTGCCCCCGACTTGGCTCTCGGAATCAGTAACAATATTCCATTCGATTTGGGCTTCCGGGGCGCAGCGCTCGATCTAAAGCAATTTGACGACTTCGGCCAAGTGATCGAGCCGTTCTCGCCCGGGGCGCTGCTGCCGCTCATCGTCAATGACGAAGTATACGGTGTTCCTGAAACGCAAGATTTTTACGTACTGTTCTATCGGAAGGATATATTGGATTCGCTCAACATTCCTGTGCCGGATACATGGGACGACGTCATCGAAATCATGCCGGAGCTGCAGCGGTATGGCATGAATTTCTATTCGCCGATCGCCGGCGCGACGGGAATGAAACCGTTCATGGCTACCGCGCCTTTCATTTATCAAGCGGGCGGGGATATATTCGGGAAGGACGCCTTTGAGACGGGAATCGACAGCAAGGAGTCGCTGAAAGGCATAGAGCTGATGACGAATTTGTTCAAGCTGTATGGTTTGCAGATGCAGGTTCCCGTATTTTATGAGCACTTCCGTTCCGGAAAAATGCCTCTGGGCGTCAGTAATTTCGCTACGTATATTCAAATGCAAGTGGCGGCCCCTGAACTGAAAGGCTCGTGGAAAATCGCTCCCGCGCCAGGGATTAAGCGCAACGGGGTGACGGAACGATGGGAGCCGGGTTCGGCGCAAGTGTCGATGATCTTCAAGAGCACCAAGTATCCTGACGAAGCCTGGCAATTTTTAAAATGGTGGATTTCAACGGAGACGCAGGTGCACTTTGCAAACCAGCTGCAAACGTTGTACGGCAAAGAGTATCTGTGGAATACCGCAAATAATGAAGCCTTCTCACAACTGTATTGGCCGGAAGAAGACAAACAGGTCGTTCTGGAGCAATGGAAATGGCTCAAGGAAGTGCCTAAGTCGCCGAGCGCCTATTTAATCGAACGCGAATTGAGCAACATTTGGACCAAGGTTGTATTCGACGGGGAAAATATCCGTTCAGCCGTGGAAGACGCAGTGAACGAGATCGACAAGGAAACTGCAAGAAAGATGGAAGAGTTTGGTTATATGAAACAGGGCAAGGTTGTCGCTCCTTACCGTATCGCAACCATCGAGGATGTAGAAAGTTGGGTGAGAGGAAGAGATGGAAACTAAGTCCGATACAGCAGCGCTGCCCCGAATCGACGGGATGCCACAAACCCGCAGCAAATTTAAGAAATGGAGAGAAAAGGAAGGCTCTGCCTACCTTTTCCTCGCTCCCTATTTGTTGCTTTTCTTTGTCTTTATCGTGCTTCCCGTTATATTTGCGGTCGGGCTCTCCTTCACGAGCTTTAACGCCATTCAAATGCCGAAATTTATGGGTCTCAAAAATTATATCGATCTATTTATGAGAGATAGCGTGTTTATGCAGTACGTACTGCCGAACACATTGAAGTTTTCGCTCATCGTGGGCCCGATCTCGTATATTTTATCGTTCCTCCTTGCTTGGATGCTGGCGCAAATTCAGCGCGGTCCGAGAACGGTGCTCGCCTTGCTCATCTATTCGCCGTCCCTTACGATGGGCGTCGCGATGGCGGTCGTATGGAAGACGATATTCAGCGGAGACCCGACGGGCTATATTAACAGCTTGCTGCTCCGCAACGGCTTCATCACGCAGCCGATCCAATGGCTTCAATCGCCCGAATATTTACTGCCGATCATGATGGTCGTCACGATTTGGAGCAGTATGGGCATCGGGTTTTTGGCGATGCTCGCAGGCGTCTTGAACATCAATTCGGAGATGTATGAGGCGGGATATATCGACGGGATATCGAACCGCTTTCAAGAAATCGTTCATATTACGATTCCGTCCATGAAGCCGCAAATGCTGTTCGGTGCCGTCATGGCGGTCGTTAACACATTTCAAGCAGGGCTCATCGGGGTTCAGCTGTCGGGTACGAACCCGACGCCGTCGTATGCCGGACAGTTGATCGTCAATCACATTGAGGATTATGGCTTTATCCGCTACGAGATGGGTTATGCTTCGGCCATTTCCACCGTTCTTCTCCTGGTGATTTGGCTTTGCTCGAAGATCGTATGGAAAATGTTCGCCGAGAAAGAGTAGGAGGGAACAAGTATGGCTTCTTTTCAAGGAACAAAGATGAATCCGAGCCGATTTCATATCAGTCAGTTGAAGTTCTACCTGATTCTGGCTCCCCTCTCGGTTTTCATGGTGATGCCGATCATTTTTATATTTTCTCATTCGCTTAAACCGATGGACGAACTGTTTGCTTTTCCCCCAAGGTTTTTCGTTCAAAATCCGACGATGGATAACTTTCGGTTCCTATTGTCGACGTTTACGGTTTCCGGCATTCCGGTCAGCCGCTATATATTCAACAGCGTCGTGATTACGGTCGTGACGGTGTTCGCGACCATTTATATCAGCGCAGCAGCCGGGTACGCCTTTTCGAAGAAAAACTTCAAGCTGAAGAACACGCTCTTTTCGATCAATACGCTCGCGCTTATGTTTGTTCCGGTCGCCGTCTCCATTCCGAGGTACTTCCTCGTCGTCAAGCTCGGATTGATAAACGACTTCTCGGTTAATATTCTTCCGCTCTTGGCGATGCCTGTCGGCTTGTTTCTATTGAAACAGTTCATTGACCAAATCCCGAATGAGCTGATAGAGGCTGCCCAGATTGACGGAGCAAACGACTTTACGATCTTCCGGAAAATCATCATTCCGATGACGATGCCGGCGATCGCCACGATTGCGATCCTGGCGTTCCAGCTCAGCTGGAACAGCATAGAGCCGGCGACGCTGTACGTCAATGACGAGGAAATGAAGAACTTTGCTTATTATATGTCGACCTTTACGGCGACCAACAATGAAGTGGCCGGTCAAGGGATATCCGCGGCCGCCGCGCTCATCATGTTTATCCCGAATTTGCTGATTTTTATCTTTATGCAAAGCCGGGTTATGAATACGATGGCTCATTCCGGTCTGAAATAGGTGTGAAGCAGATGAAAAAGAAGACGGTAGGCAGATGGGTGTTGCTCGTCGTAATTGCATGCTTTCTGCTCGTTCAAATCCCGGCTCCGGCTATGGCCGCTGCGCCGTACCAAACAGGGACCGAAGGCCCGGGAGGCATGATCGTCGGGACGCAAACCGCATATGAACCGGACGGAATGATTCGGCTCGACATAAACCAGCCGGCGGATCTGTTCTATGATGAGCCGACCGGAAAGTTGTATATCGCGGATCCCGGGAATGCAAGAATTGTCGTTTATGAAGAGAACAACGCACCGCAAACGATCGGAGAAGACGTCTTATCGAATCCTTCCGGCGTATATGTGGCCGCCGATCGACTCGTTTACGTCGCGGATTACGGGTTGAAGCAAATTGTCGTGTTCGACGAGCAGGGAAAGCTCGTGAAACAGTTCGGCCGTCCGGAGGAACCGATTTACGGCAAAAAGAATGATTTTGCGCCGAAGAAGGTTGCGGTGGATAAACGCGGCAACATCTACGTCATCAGCGAAGGCTCCATCAACGGTGTCGTTCAGTTGAACAACGAGGGGCATTTCCTAGGTTACGTCGGCGCGAACCGAACGAGCCTGTCGATGAAAATGCTCATTCAACGCTTCATCTTTACGGAAGGACAGAAGGCACAGCTGTTCAAATCGACGCCGCCATCCCCGACCAGCATTGTGCTCGATTATCAAGGGCTGCTTTACACGGTAACCAATGGAATTAGCAGTGACGGCATCAAGAAGCTGAATATTGTCGGCGATAACATATTATCTTCGAGCTCTTGGACCAGCGAAGCGATGGTCGATATCGACGTGGATGCGGGCGGAAACATCTATACGGTAGACGTCAATGGGCTCATCTGCGTTTACGACAGCTTCGGCAATTTGCTGTTCATGTTTGGCGGATGGGACGATAAGTATGAACGCCAGGGGCTGTTTAAAAGCGCCTCGGCCATCGACGTCACCGACTCCGGGCGTACGCTGTACGTCGCCGACAAAGAGCGGAACGTCATTAACCGCTATTCGATCACCCCGTTCGGAACGAAGGTGTATGAAGGCGTCGACCAGTACAAGCAAGGGTTATACGTGCAGAGCGAGGACATCTGGAAAGAGATCCTCAAGATGAACAGCTATTTTATTTTGTCATATAAATCGTTGGCTGAATCGTATTTCAAGCAAAACCAGAATGGCAAGGCTCTGGAGAGTTTCCGGATGGCGGAAGACAAAGAGGGCTATTCCGACGCATTCTGGAAAATCCGCAATGATTGGCTTCAACAAAACATTAATGTCGTCGTATATACCGTATTTGCCATCATCGTTGCGGGTTACGTCATCCGAATTCTGCATCGGCGGTATCGCGTGCTGCAGCCGCTCGTACGATTGAGAAACCGCGTGGCGGACATCAAGCTGGTGAAAGAAATCGGGTTCATGTTCTACTTCCTCAAGCATCCGATCGATGCGGTCCAGGAGCTGAAGGAACACAAAAGGGCGACCGTCCGCTCGGCGACGGTTCTGTATGTCTGGATGCTGCTGCTTCAAGTCATTCTGGTCTATGCCAAAGGATATTTGTTCGCAAGCGGAGATCCCGACCAAATGGACTTATTGCCGATCATGCTAACGTCGGCCGTTCCGCTATTATTCTGGGTCGTTATGAACTACATGGTCAGCACGATCAGCGACGGAGAGGGAAAGCTGTCGGAGGTTTATATCGGCACGGTTTACGCGCTGTCGCCTTATTTGATATTCGCGCTCCCGATCGCATTGATCAGCAACGTGCTGACGTATAACGAAAAATTCGTCTACGACTATTCGATGATGTTGATCCAAGGCTGGTCGCTGCTTCTCGTTTGCATCATGGTGAAGGAGCTGCATGACTATACGTTCAGGCAGACGGTGCGGAATTTGTTCCTAACGGTGTTCGGCATCGTATTGGCTGCCCTGGTTATTTTCTTGTTAGTGCTCTTATTTAATCAAGAAGTGGAATTCATTCAAACGATCATTCAGGAGATGAGAAACCGTGCTTAACAAAGTGAAACGAATAGCTGCTCTATCGTTAACGTTCCTGCTGTTGGCCGGTTTGATCTCGATCGCGGCGCTCGCGCAGCAGGGAGTGAACCAACCGGAAGCTCCAGTCGCCGGTGCGGACGCATCGGGCGATCGACTCGCATCATACGAGAAAGCTGCGGAAAACGCCCGCTTGGCGCTTTATGTAAATAAGAACACGCTCGGCATCAAAGTCCAAGACAAACAGAACGGTTATGTGTGGGACGGCACGCTGGATGAGAAGGATGACAAGCTGAACAAATCGTGGCAATCGCTCTTCGAGTCGGGCTTGAGCGTGGAATACATGGATGCCAAACGCAAAATCAGCACCGCGCCGGTAACCGGAGAGCAAGCAAAGATTGCGGTTGAGCCCATGGAGGACGGCTTCTCGGCGAACGTGAATTACGAGAGGCTGGGAATCTCGCTGAAGCTGGAAGTTAGGTTGACGGAAGACGCGATCGAATTCAAGGTTCCGGAGAATTCGATTCAGGAGACGAATAA
Source organism: Paenibacillus sp. Y412MC10 (assembly GCF_000024685.1). NCBI lineage: Bacteria > Bacillati > Bacillota > Bacilli > Caryophanales > Paenibacillaceae > Paenibacillus > Paenibacillus sp. Y412MC10. The sequence goes on along the minus strand of NC_013406.1, from coordinate 3,645,904 downwards.
GGACAACCGGCTGCAGTCGCTCTACGTGTATCCGTTCTTTGGGGCAACCAAGGGAGTTCAGCAGGATAAAGGATATATGCTCATTCCTGACGGCTCGGGAGCGCTCATCAGCTTGAACGAGCAGACGCTGGCGACGCAGCCCTATATCGGGAGAGTGTTCGGCGACGATCTCGGGATGAAGGGCAGCACGCAGCTATCAGAAGGAATGGCAACTCCCATAGAGCAAGTGTATCTGCCGGTGTTCGGCATCGCCCATAAGGAAGGCGGCAACGCTTTCGTTTCCATGATCACGGGCGGCGCCCCTTACGCGGAAATTCGCTCTTATCCTGGCAATGTGACCACGGCTTACAATTGGACCACGGCCAAATGGATATACAGAGAAAACTACTTCCAGTCCTTGGACAAAGAGGGCAAAGGCATCACCTTAAACCAGGAAGAGAAGAACAAATTCGACGCTTCCATGAAAGTCATGCTTCTTTCCGGCAAGCAGGCCGATTATTCCGGAATGGCAAACCGGGTGCAGAGCGAGCTTGTGCAGCGGGGGGAGCTGCCCGCCAAGAAGGACGGCGCGGATCCGCTCCCGCTCCGCATCGAATTTTTCGCCGCGGACAACCAAAAGCAATTGATTGGGAGCGAAGTAATCCCCATGACCAACGTGGACCAAATGGACGATATACTGACCGATCTGCGGGCAAATGAAGTGGACCGCATGATGGTTGTTGTCCGCGGCTACACGGAGGGCGGCGCTACCGGAGCATCTCCTACTCATTTTCCGTTTGAAGAAAAGGTAGGCAGCGGGGACGATTGGAACGCATTCGTGGAAAAGTATAAAGCGTTAGGCATTCCCGTGTACTTTTATACCGACTACGTGATGGCCGGTGCGACGGCGGACGGATACGGCAAGGGGGACATCGCCCAGTCCGTTTCCAAGCAGCTGCTTTCGTTCTATGACACGTCGTACTACCTGCAGCCGGCAGCGTCCGCGAAGCTGTTTGGGAATGAAATTTCATCATTCCAGAAGCACGGTATCGACCATATCGCGATGGACTCGATAGGCAGCAAGCTTTTTTCCGCTTATGGGAAGTCCACGTCTACTCGCAGCGGGTCGATCGAGACGTATACGTCGATGCTGCCCCGTGATTCCATCAACAGCTACGCATTTTACAAGCCGAATTATTACCTGTGGAGGTTTGCCGACCGGATCATGGATCTGCCGATGAGCACTTCAAGCTTCCTGCTGGAGAGCGAAGAGGTGCCGTTCCTGCAGCTTGTGCTGAAAGGACATGTCGATTATTACGCCCAGGCCTCCAATTTCAACGCGAACCCGCAGAAGGAGCAACTGAAAATGATCGATTACGGCAGCTACCCGTCCTTCATCCTGACCGACGAGGATCCGATCAAGCTGGCCAATACGGAGGCGTCATGGTGGCTTTTCACATCCCAGTATTCGGTTTGGAAGGATCAGGCCGTTCAAGAATATCGGACGGTTGTGGAAGCCCTGAAGCCTGTTGCGGATGCGACCTTTGACAAACGTGAAAAAGTGCGGGAAGGCGTATTTAGAAACACTTACTCGAACGGTACCGTCATCTATGTCAATTACACTATGAATGAATTTACGGCGGACGGGAACAAGATTCCGGCGCAAGGGTTCTTGGTCCGGGAAGGAGGCCGTTCATGAAAATTCGTTACCGGCTCAGAGAGGCGCTTATCGGCCTATCGTTTATCTGGATTTGGATCGTAGGTTTTTTGGTCTTCACCTGCTATCCGTTGATCCGCACCTTGCTGTTCAGCTTCAGCCAAGTAAAGATTACTGCAGACGGAGTTAAGACAACGTTCATCGGCTGGGAAAATTACCGGAACGCGCTGTTCCTGAACGTCGAGTTCGGCGATACCTTGGCTACCTATTTTGTTGAGACGCTTGTGATCGTGCCGATCATCGTCGTGTTCGCGTTAATCGTCTCCCTTCTGCTGAACGTGAAAATCCGCGGCAAAGGCATCTTCCGGACGATTTACTTTCTTCCGGTCATTATTACAAGCGGACCTGTCATCAAGCAGCTGATGGATCAAGGAGCCACTACGCTCCCGGGCATTCAGACGATTATCGAAATGAGCAAGCTTCATGAAAGCATGCCGGAGCTGCTCGCCGATCTGATCGTGTTTCTGCTGACGTCGTTTATTACGATTCTTTGGTTCTCCGGCGTGCAGATGCTGATCTTCCTAGCAGGCCTGCAGAAGCTGGATTCCTCGATGTACGAAGCGGCGAGCATCGACGGCGCCTCCAGGTGGGAATCGTTCTGGAAGCTGACGCTGCCGGCGCTGAACCCGATGATTATCGTCAATATGGTGTATACCGTCATCATGCAGTCCGTCTTTTCGCTGAATCCGGTCATTACTCAGATCCAGAGCGCGATGTATGATGCGAAATACGGAATGGGATATTCCGCTGCGATGGTGTGGATCTATTTCCTTGTCATGCTGGTACTGCTAGGCGTGCTGGTGCTCGTTACAAGGCAGCGGGAAACGAACCGTTAGGAGGTGGGATGGTATGAAAGGGATTGACCGCAGAACGATCGACAAGACGAAGCGGATCCTGTGGGGGTTTACGGGAGAAGGCATTGTCTACAAAATAGCCGTATACTTCTTGCTGTCTCTGATCGGCTTCGTCTATTTGTACCCGTTGTTTTATATGATCACCTACAGCTTCATGAATACGGAAGACCTGATCAATCCGTTGATCACCTATATTCCGTCGGGATTTTATATGGACAATTTCGTCAAGGCAGCCGAGGTCATGGACTTTCTTAATACCTTGTGGCAGAACGTTCTTGCTTCCTTCGTTCCTGCCATCGTCCAGACCGTTTCGGCAGCCGTTATCGGATACGGCTTTGCCCGTTTCCGAATTCCGGGGAAATCCGTCTTGTTTGCGCTCGTGCTGGCAACGTTCATCATACCGCCGCAAATTACGATGATTCCGCAGTTCCTGATGTTTAAAGATCTCGGATTAATCGGAAGCATATTTTCTTATATCATTCCGGCGGCGTTCGGACAGGGAATTAAAAGTGGTCTGTTCATTCTGATTTTCTATCAGTTTTTTCGGTCGATTCCGAAATCGCTCGAGGAGGCCGCACAAATCGACGGAGCCGGCGCTTACAAAATATTTGCCGTTATTTGCGTGCCGATGGCCGTGCCGGCCTTCATCATTTCCTTCTTGTTCTCGATGGTTTGGTATTGGAACGAAACGCTGCTCGCGGCGCTGTACTTGGGCGATAAGCTGACGACGCTGCCGCTGGAGCTGCAAAACTTCGCCGTAACGTACCAGAAGGTATTCCCGGCCGATCCGAATGCGCAGACCGGACGCAGCTTGAACGAAGCGATCAATATGGCCGGAACGTTTTTGAATATCATCCCGCTGCTGATCGTTTACTTCTTTACGCAGCGCTGGTTCGTAGAGAGCATTGAACGATCAGGCATCACAGGCGAATAAGATCGCTTGAGAAGGGAGGCACGGATTTGCGGCGCAGAAGATGGATCGCATGTTTAGCCGGTGCGATGATGCTGCTGACAGCAGCGGTAGGATGCTCGCAGAAGCAGCCGGACGAATTGGACCTTGAGGCCAAGGCGTCGTTCGACTATCTATGGGAGCAGACGAACCGCGAGGAAGGCTCCGAAGGCTACGGCTTGACGAGGGACCGATACCCGGGCAATCCGAAGATCGCCAGCACGGCAGCCACCGGATTCGCGCTCACGGCGATTCCGATCGGCGTGGAGAACGGCTGGATCAGCCGCGAGGAAGGCTATGACAGAGCGGACCGCACGCTCGATACGCTTCTGCGGATGGAGCATGAGCACGGATTTTTTTACCACTTCGTGAACATCGATACCGGCAAGCGGGAGTGGAACAGCGAAATTTCGAGCATCGACACCGGGCTCCTAATGAACGGCGTCTTGACGGCGGGGCAATATTTCGGCGGCGATGTTCAGAAGAAGAGCGAGCAGTTATATGAGCGCGTCGAGTGGCCCTGGTTCGTAGACAAAGGCAAAAATCAGTTCTATATGGCATATTCCCCGGAGAAAGGGTTTCAAGGCCATTGGGACTTCTATGCCGAGCAGCTGTCCCTTTACGTGCTGGCCGCCGGTTCGCCGACGCATCCGATTGACGTCTACGACGGCTTTACACGCCACAAAGCTTCGTATAAGAATTCCGAGCCGTTCATCCATTCCTGGTTCGGTTCCCTGTTCACCCATCAGTTCTCGCATGCCTGGGTCGACTTTCGCGGCTTGGTAGACCGTGACGGGGTTGATTGGTTCAACAACTCGGTCGTCGCCTCCCAGGCGAGCCGGCAGTTCGCCATCGATCTAAGCGAGAAGTTTAAAGGCGTGGGCGAGCAGTCGTGGGGCTTTACCGCATCCGATTCGCCCGCCGGTTATAACGGATTGCTCGGTTCGCCGCCTTCCGGCTATGACAATGCGGCTCATCAAGCGGACGGCACCGTTCCGCCGGCCGGGGCGCTGGGCTCGGTTGTGTTTACACCGGAAGAATCCATAGAGGCATTGAAGTATTACCTAACGGTTCCGGATCTAAGCGGCGAATATGGGCTGAAGGATGCGTTCAATCTGAATGCCGACTGGGTCGGTCCCGATTATATCGGCATCGATAAAGGGATCACGCTGCTGATGGCCGCCAATTACCGGGACGAGACGGTATGGAACATGTTCATGAAGGTTCCTTACGTGAAGAAAGGGCTTGAAGCTCTGCAATTCAAAAATAAATAGGCTATTTCAGGCGGCGAATGGAGAGAGAGTACGATGAAACAAACGACCAATGTTTATGATCAGCTTTCGGAGAAGGTGAAGGCGTTTGTCGATCGCCAGCATAAGGACTCCTACCGGTTGATCGATGCTTGCCGCAATCCGCGCACAGGCCTTTACGGCGACGCATATTACAGTTTCGCGAGAAATCCGGAGGCCCGCTGCTCGGTCTCTGCAACCGGGGTCGGCTTGATCAGCCTGGTTGTTGCCGATTACGAGGGCTGGGACGACCAGGCGGCGGAGAAGGTCAAGCTTACGCTTAATGCCGTTCTCGGCAAGGTGGAAGGCTGCAAGCCGGCTAGAGACGCCGCGACGGGCTTCTTCGCGCACTTCATCGACATAGAGACAGGCGCGAATCAGGGCTCCGAAATTTCGACGATCGATACATCGTTGCTGGTAGCGGGAGCCTTGTTCGCGGGGAAGCATTTTAAGGATAAAATGCCCGAAATCGACGAGATGGCTCATGAATTGTTAGAGCAAATCGACTGGCGTGTTGTTATTTCAGATAAGCATAGAGGCATCATCAACATGATCGTGAAGGACGGCCAAGGAATCGCCCCGCTCCCGGCTTACAACGAATATGTGCTGGTTGCCCACTTGGCGAAAATCGCCCAGCCGGAAGACCCGGACATCCAAGAGTTGTGGGATAGCACATTTGCGGAACACAAGATTAATGAATTCCCTATGAAATATTACCGGGACATTCCGGTTATTACCGATACGAACACGAAGGATCCGAGCGATTTGAAGTTCTTGTCTTCTTTTGTGCACCAGTTCCCTTATTTCTTGGTTCCGGATTATGCGAAGAGCGAGATCTACACTCAGTACTATGAGAATGCATGCACGGCTGACCGGCTGAAGTGGAAAGAGCTTACCGATGTGCCTTCCTACGTATGGGGGTATGGAGCCGGCGCCAATGACGGTCTGTACAACACTTATCATGCGGATAAAATCGAGGATTCACCTGGCAACGTCGCTTCCGCCTACATTGTTGCCGGCTTCCTGCCGGTTTACCCTGCGGGCATCCACGACCTCTATGCGTTATATCGGCTGCACATTCCGTACGACACCTATTCCAATCCGAGGGATCGGGATGATGAAGTGAAATATAGAGCGGCTTACAAATACGGATTGCATCGTTACTCCTGGTGGCATCTGGAAGGAAGGGACCGCTGGTACCCCGAGAAAGTGACAGTGATCGACTGGAGCTCCATGCTGTACGGCATGACAGCCTTTAAACGGGGGATGTCTTTCTTCACGGACCGGTTGAGATAACACCATCTATAAGAGAAGAGGTTGTTCATAAAGTCATTTTTTGATCACGAAGGGAGTCTAGAAGCGACTCGGCATCGAATCTCGTGAAAATCCGACTTTTTGAACGCGCACTATAAGTAATTGCTGTCACTGTTTGTCGAAACGTTTCGCCGTTATCATCCGCTAGACCAATTCGAATGAAAAAGGCAGGGTTTGAAACGATGATTGAAATCCAAAACAAGCAAATCCTCATCGACGGCAAGCCGCAAATCATCATGTGCGGGGAAATTCACTATTACCGGCTTAAGCCGGAGGATTGGCAGGACCGCATCGACAAGCTGAAGGAAGCGGGCTGCAATGCGGTTGCCAGCTATGTACCATGGCTCTGTCATGAGCCGGCGGAAGGGGAGTTCGATTTTGACGGTCATACGCACCCGGAGCTGAACCTCATCCGCTTTATCGATCTGTGCAAGGAGAACGATCTGTACTTTTTCGTTAGACCGGGCCCGTTCATTATGGCGGAAATGAAAAACGAAGGTTTGCCGTACTGGGTGTATGCCAAGTATCCGGAAATCATTCCGGTCGGCTGGGACGGAAACCCGGCGACGACGAAGACGGTCGACTACCTCGCGCCCGGATTTCTTGAGGCCAGCAAAAACTGGTATCGGGCGGTGATGGCGGTCGTGGCGCCCCGTCTCTACACGAACGGAGGCAATATTATTGCGGTGCAGCTGGACAATGAGATCGGCATGCTCGCTTGGGTCAGCAATTGTCCGGACCTTACGGACAACGTGCTAAGCGATTTCGCCGCTTGGCTCCAGCAGCGGTATTCCGGGGAGCAGCTGTCTGCCCGTTATCCGTTCTCCTTGGATGACGCCGAAGCGCGCAAGATCGGCATTCGCTCTCCGAAGGAAGCGTACGCGCCGGAGCTGACGCACGACTTAGGCTACTACATGCGGAACCGTGCCGCACGTTATGTTGCTATTCTTCGCTCTTATGCCGAAGAGTTCGGCGTCAAGGACGTTCCGTTCGTCGTTAACATTCACGGGACGGACGGGGGCCGCGGGTTCACGTTCCCCATCGGCATCAGCCAGCTGTATGAATCGTATACGCAGGCGCCGGGATATCTATCGGGCTCCGACATCTATTTCGGGGATTTGGACATGGTGACGTTCCAGGATCTTTATATCATCAACGGATTTATGGACGCGGTGCATACGCCGGACCAGCCGCTCACCTCCGTCGAATTCAACTGCGGCGACAGCAACTTCGGCGAGACGTACGGAGGACGCAACGATCCTTCGGCTGCCGATTTTAAAGCCCGGATGTGCATCGCGCAAGGGAACCGGCTTCTCAATTATTATTTGCTGACCGGCGGCTATAACTATCGGATGGATATGCCGCCTAGCGACGGGAACGACCGAATCGCCTTTACCGGCGAACGCCACGGCTTTGCCGCTCCGATTAGCCCGGAAGGCGAGTACAACTATACGTTCCCGCGAATGGCGCGCACGAACAAGACGATATTGGCTGTCGGGGAGAAGCTCGCACGAATGAACGAGGAACGCGACGACGTCAGCTTTGCGTTCATTCCGGATTATTACATGACGGAATACCGTTATCCGGGCAGTGAGCGCGTGAAGGAAATCCTGCAAAATATCGAGGGGAACCGTGCGCACGGCGCTTGGGAGATCATGGGACGTGCTATGCTGCTCGCCGGCTATCGGTTCGGCGCCTCCGATATTCAAAATAAGCCGCTCGATCCTTCGGCCACCCCGGTACTCGCGCTGCCGTCTGCCCGCTATATGCACGGCCATATCCAGCGGAAGCTGGCCGACTACCTGCATGCGGGAGGAAAGCTGCTCGTTTACGGCGAGCTGCCGAGCTTCGATATGGAAGGCAAGCCGTGCACGATTTTGACGGAAGCGTTAGGAGTGAAGCCGCTTGGCCTGCTCCGTGATTCGGGCCATTTCTACCTGTCGATCGTGTCTGAAGGGTGGGCGGCCCCGCGGCCGGAAATGCGCGCATACGTTGCCCAAACGTTCGATGTCGGCGATCAGACGCCGATCATGCGCGTGTACGGCAGCGGTGAAGTGACCGCGTTCGATGCGAAGGTCGGAGCGGGACGCGCGATTGTATTCGGCAATTCGTACCGGTGCGATATCGATTTGTTCCGGACAGCCTTGGAGCTTCTCGGCGCGAAAGCGGGGCTGACGCATGATTGCAAATACCACGGCATCTTTATGACTTCAACGGCAACGAACGAAGGGGAACGGTTCGTCCATGTGCTGAATTTGGACGGCTTCGATAAAGAGATCGGCATTCAGGAGAACGGCCAACCGTTGTTCGGCGGACGTAAGCTGCTGCTGCAAAGCAAAGACGGGGTTATGCTGCCGCTCAATGTGACCCTCGGCGAAGTGAAGATTGTGTATTCCACCGCGGAAATTGTCAAAGTAGTGCAGGACCGCCTCGAATTCCGGCTGACCCAGCCTGAAGATATCATCGTGCTCGAGACGGATCGCGAATTGATTCCGAACGAAAGCTTCACGGTCCGTAAGGAAGGCAGCAGAACATGGATCGTGTCGCGCCAGCACGCCAAAGTAAACGACCGCTTAACACTACATTTCGTGTCATAGGAGGGAACTACAACTTGATGCACACCGATTCAACGATTCAAACGAAAGTGGAAGAGCTTCTATCCCAGATGACCCTTGCCGAAAAAATCGGGCAAATGTACCAGACCGACCCGGGAACCGTGCTGCGTTCCTACCATTCAAAAATCGAAGTCTCGACGCCGATGACCGGCCCCGTATCCGAGCGTACACTCAGCAAGGAACTCATTTCGAATTTGGGCTCGATCTTGAGCGCGACCGATGCCGAAACGGCGTACGAAGTGCAGAAGGTGTTCCTTGAACATAATCGGCTGAAAATCCCGTTGCTCTTCATGTTCGATATTATTCACGGCTTCCGCACGGTGTTTCCGGTACCGCTCGGCCTTGCTTCCAGCTGGGAGCCGAAGCTTGCGGAAGATACCTCCAGGGTTGCCGCAGCGGAAGGCGCCGCTTCCGGCATTAACGTGACCTTCGCGCCGATGGCCGACCTCGTTCGCGATCCGAGATGGGGGAGGGTAATGGAAAGCCCCGGAGAAGATCCGTATTTGAACGGTCTAATGGCCGCAGCGATGGTAAGAGGCTTTCAAGGGGACGATCTGAAGGCGCTAGATACGGTTGCGGCATGCGTGAAGCATTTTGCGGCATACGGCGCGGCGGAGGGCGGACGGGATTACAACACCGTCGATATGTCGGAAGCTGCGCTCCGCAATTACTATTTGCCTGCTTACAAGGCGGGGATCGACGCAGGCGCCGAATTGATCATGACGTCCTTTAACGTCTACGACGGGGTGCCGGCTACAACCAACTCCTTCCTGCTGAGAAAAGTGCTCAGAGAGGAGTGGGGCTTTGAGGGCGTGGTCATTTCCGACTACACCTCGCTTTGGGAAACGATCTTCCATATGAGCTCCAAACACGGCGAAGACGCAGCGAAGCAGGGGCTGGAAGCGGGTCTTGACATCGAGATGATATCGACGGAATACATCAGCCACCTTGAGCAATTGGTTGAAAGGGGCGAGGTAGACGTTGCGCTGATCGATGAGGCGGTCAGACGCATCCTCACGTTGAAATTCAAGCTCGGTCTGTTCGACGATCCGTACCGTTACCTCAACATTGAACGCGAAAAAAAGGCGCACCTGAAGCCTGAATATCGTCAGCTGGCGAGAGAGGCTGCCCAGAAATCGATGGTACTGTTAAAGAACGATGACATTCTTCCGCTGAAGAAGGACATCAAATCGGTGGCCGTTATCGGACCATTCGCCGACAACGGCCGGATTTTGGGCCCATGGAGCGGGCTCGGTAAACCGGACGAGGCGGTTACCGTCAAGCAAGGTCTTATCAAGAAATTAGGAAATGCTGTGAAGGTTACGGCTGCAGCCGGGTGCGACTACAGCTCGAATGACGTTTCCGCCTTCGAAGCCGCATTGGAAGCGGCCGCCTCGTCAGAGGTCGTCATTCTTGCCATGGGCGAAGAGGATCATATGAGCGGCGAAGCGGGCAGCCGCGCGTATTTAACGTTACCGGGCGTTCAGTCGAAGCTGGTCGAGGAAGTGCTGAAGCTCGGCAAGCCTACCGTTCTGGTCCTCTTCAATGGACGTCCGCTGGAGCTCAAGTGGTATCACGAGCACGTTCCCGCGATTCTGGAAGCGTGGTTCCCGGGAACGGAGGGAGGAAACGCGGTCGCTGACCTGCTGTTCGGGGACGCGAATCCTTCGGCGAAGCTGACGATGAGCTTTCCGTATACCGTCGGGCAAGTGCCGGTGTACTACAACTGCTTGAATACCGGCAGACCGAAAGGGCATGAGGATAACGACTTCCGTTTCCTCTCCAAATATCTCGACATTCCGAATGCGCCGTTCTATCCGTTCGGTTACGGATTGAGCTACACCGAATATACATATTCGGACGCCGCGCTGATCGGCGATACGTTAACGCCGGGCGGCTGCGTGAAGGCGAAGGTGACGGTGCAGAATACCGGGAACTACGCCGGCGAAGAAATCGTACAAATGTACGTTCGCGATCTATGGGGCAGCACGTCGAGACCGCTGCTTGAGCTGAAGGGCTTTAAGAAAATCCATCTGGCCCCGGGGGAGAAAGCGACGGTGGAGTTTGTAATCGAGCCGGAAATGCTCTCTTATTTCACCGCCAAGAAGCAGTACGAGGTAGAAGCGGGCGATTTCAAGGTGTTCGTCGGCAAGAACGCGAGAGATTTGATCGAGTGCGGCACATTTGCCTATAGCGTATAAACTGAAACCGGGGCTGTTCCATAAGTCATCCACATGGCTATGGGGCAGCCTCTGTTGCCGGAGGACAAGAACATATTCCGATTGAAAGTCGCTATGTTTGTTTTTTATCGGTACAAGTTCTTGTCCCGAGTCGTGGACAAGAACTTGTACCGATTGCCGAAAAGGACAAGAAGATAGTCCGATTACCGATTAATAAATATATATATATAACTATGTTTCCACGCAATTTATATTAAGTTACGGGAAGTTTAACAAAACAAATTTATTCCGGGTTCGTCTAAAAAGTAGGTTGGATTTTACGAGGAGGAGTTGAAATGTTGAGAACGTTAGTTTTAGGAGCTGCTTTAGTATTTGCCATATGTATGCTTAGTGGTTGCAGTGCCTCGCCCGAAGCCAAAAAGGGGGATTATATTATTTCGAAAGAAGGCCAAAGAATCTTAGTAGCGAAGAATATTTCAAAGAAGGATTCTGAAAGTAAGACCTTCGCTGAACTCAAAAAGAGTAACATCGAATTAATCAATTATATTGTTGAGGATTCCCAACTCTATAATGAGCTTATGATAGGCGAAAAAGTTCATGTAACCCCCAAAACGAATGACAAAGGTGAATATGTTGTAATGAAATCCGATCCCCCGCAAATTAAAGCTGGTCAGATAGAAAGACTTAAAGATTGATGAGATTATTGTAACGACTAAACAATATTTTATTACTGATCTGTCGATAGATCGTCAGTCCAGGCCTTTGAGCCGTTTATTTATGACGGTATCAAGATGGATATGGTACGAGGCAGGCGTGTCGCATCCGGAAATGGCAGTGACAAAAATGTAAATTTGCATGGCTCTTTATTGTAATATAATTACATAACAATAATTGGGTACCATGTAAGCTGAATGCCCCAATAGACTGTTGTTATGAATGAACATAATTTTTAGGAGGTTATTTATGTCCAGGCAAAATAGAACCCTAATGGATTGGAATGAGGGTGTATGGCTTAACGCCCCTCAGTCTTCTACCATAGAAGATGGGATGCTGAAGATTGTGCCGGAGAAAGGCAGAGACTTCTGGAAAAAGACTTTGTACGGTTTTGAATTTGAAGATGGACCGGCATTGTTGGCAAAATGGGATCGCAATACGGGAGTTGAGGTTTCCTTCCGGCTCAACTCCTTTGTCGAATTATACGATCAAGCGGGTCTGTTATTATATCATGGCCAGGAACAATGGATTAAAGCCGGCATTGAAATGAATGACGGGACTCCTCAACTTGCCGTTGTAGTTACAGACGGATATTCAGATTGGTCGCTTACGGCTGTACCGGAATGGGAGGGGGAGGAAGTTACCTTGCGGGCATCGATCATTAAAGATGCTGCGGTTATTCGGGCACGGAGCGGTAAGCATGCTTGGAGGACCATTAGGGTCGCAAGATTTCCATACCCTTCGAATAATCAAGCCGGTCCTTTTGCCTGCTCGCCGCAGCGCGAGGGCTTTGAGGCTACGTTTACCCGTTGGGAGGTAACTGCCCCTGACGAAGATCTTCATATTGATCCACCATTACAATAATCTAAACTATATACGCAGAATGGAATTTGAAAAACGAGATTAGGCGCAGACGATTATATCACCGAGCCCTTCAGCCCCCTCAAAGTAGTGACGCGCGTCAATACCGTTCTGTGTCGAAAGTACAACGGAAAATTGCAAAATCCTTTATCGATGGGTGTTGCTTTTTAAGTATACGAGGAAAGGGGGCTTCATCCTGAATAGGATGAAGCCCCCTTGTACCAACAACCTTTTTTATAGAAACTACGGCATGGTCAACTGAGGCAGGCCTTGAGAGACCTTTTTCAGCGAGACATTAGTATCTCCTTTGACATACCGGTCGAAGAAAGCGGATGAGAGCTCGTTAATGGAGCGGTGCATCTGACGAGGGGCAGCCCCTGTTGGCGGCAGTAATGGAGAGAACAGATAAAAATCCGTGAAACTCATATGGTTCGCATTGGCGAATACAACCGAGTATGCTTCTCCTGCACCAGCCCGTTTTCGGCGATCCGCCGACTCGGCCCAAAACTGCTCGTAATCTTCCCGACTACGGCCGGAAGATTCAATTGCCTGGTCCAAGGATCGCTCGAATGCGAGGCGGTCTACGCTAAACTCCGCATTCATCTGCATATACGGCTTCCCGTATCCGCCCTCAGGCACCGGCTGGCCGTAAAGCGTTCCGTCCATATTAAGGGCAGCTTTCACTCTGCTATCCGCCAGCAGCATCTGGGCTGCCGTGGCTCCGCCAAAGGAATGGCCGAACATGCCGACCTTATCCATATCGAGTCTTTCGGAAAAGATCCCTTTATGGTCCGATTCGTTTAGCAGCTCTATTTGATCCAGTACGAACTTGGCATCTTCGACCCACAGCTGGCTCTTTTTCTCGTATGCATCGAATCCCGACAGGTTCTCAAGTTTCAACATGGCTGCCTGGTCCGGAAAGACGACGGCGGCGGCATCATAGGGATGATCGATGCCAACGACAACGTATCCTCGACTGGCCAGTTCTTCAACCTGAAACGTATTCTGGTTACGGAAGCCGGTCAGCCCGTGAGAGAACAACAGTACGGGATAACGATCCTGGTCCGTGGATAACTCCGCATCTTGCTCGGAATGGGATTGCACGTATTTCAGCTGGCCTAACAAAAACGGGGGGATGGAGATGGCCTGCCGTAAACCTTCAAGAACGACCGGGAGATGCTTTATATACGGAGATTTCCCGGTCCCTGTGCCCAGTGACGCAGGGTACCAGAATTGGATCTTAAGCTTTCTGCTATCCGCAGGATCATCCGTGGCCGGCTCTTCTCTGCGTTCGTCCTCAAGTACCATCGTGGTCGACCCGACAGGATATGGTCCTTGAGGTTCGGCAAAGGAGAAAACCGGAAGGAGTATCGGCAATGCAGCGGAAACGCCGATATACACGATCAGAAGCAGCGCGGTGATCCAGCGCTTGATTGATGTCATTACGGCAAACCGCTTTGCAGGCTGGACCGAGGGATGATCCTTCGAGTGGGTGGATTGCCGTAAATGATAAAGAGCCAGTCCTCCTACGATTAGACATTCCGCATAGGTCGGGATCATCTGCCATCGGTAGCCTTCGGTTAACATTTGGATAATGCTTAGGCCCCCGGACAGTCCGGCTGCCCAAAAGCAGAGGTGTACAGAATGTTTGTGCTTTCCCAATAACGAGACGCAACTTATGATTAGTGCCAGATTCATGATCCATAATGCCGTTTCATATATACGCATAAGTATCCTCCTGTTTTATCGTAAAATAAGCTTATCAACCGGAGCTTTAGCCTAGCTGTAGCCAACCTTACATAATCCTTACAATTAATAATGGCTCCGTCTGACCGATAATTACAGTGTATATTTTTATAAAGAGAGCTCGGCTTTGCCGTATACATATGGAGGAACGATATGGAACAAGATACTAGACTAGTAAAAGGACGGACGATCTTGATAGCGGACGACGAGTCGGACATCACGGAGCTGCTGAGGCTGTTCTTGGAGCGCGAAGGCTATCGCGTGCTGGAAGCTATAAGCGGACGGGAAGCGTGGAATATATTGCATCGGGAGCCGGTCGACCTGGCGGTAGTCGACATTATGATGCCTGAACTTGACGGCTATCAGCTGATCGCCCGGATCCGGGAGAATCACAGGCTTCCTGTCATTATTTTGTCGGCTAAAAACGGTGATGTAGATAAAGTTACCGGGCTGGGGCTCGGGGCGGACGATTTTATCTCCAAACCGTTCAGTCCGATCGAAGTCGTAGCGAGAATCAAGGCGCAGCTTCGTCGTTATTACGAACTGATGGGCGCGGAACCCGCCCAGCGGTCGGAGATGTTAAAGACCGTGTGCGGATCACTAACCCTGGATCATGAAGCTTGCGTCCTTTACAAGCGAAGCGAGGCGATAACGTTAGGCCCGCTGGAATACAAGCTGCTCAGGTTGTTGATGGAAGCGCCAGGGCGGATTTTTACAAAGCGTCAAATTTATGAAAATGTGTGGAACGAGCCGTATCTGGAGGACAGCAACACCGTCATGGTGCAGATCAGTAGACTGAGGGATAAGCTTGAGGACGATCCTCGTGAACCGAGGTTACTCATCACCATTAAGGGACTTGGGTACAAGCTCGTACCGAGAGACGTGGCACCATGAGGAATCGAAGAAGGGTCCATAACAGCCTGATGATAAATTATGTCCTGTTTTCCGTCATTCTAGGGGTTATCGGTTTTGTGGTATATGACAACATGTATGATGCCCGTGAGGAATATATAAGTCGGACACTTCCCAGGGTTGAAGCGAACCTGCTGATACGGGACGATTGGGAGAGCATCCCCTATGAAACCGTCCAATCCTTTGGCGGTTACATCCAGGTGCTGGACAAGAGCCTGAACGTTGTCTTTTCGCGGGGCAGCGGAATGGAGAAGGCAAAAGCCTGCTATACGGAAGAGGAGCTGCTTGCCCTGTTCTATGAAGGGAACGGATCGGGATATCACTCCCTTGCCCCTTTCGTTTCACCGGAAGGCCGGGAATACCACCTACTTGTTACGATACCGGGCGGAGTTGTGATGAAGGAAAGCCATTTGGTGAAGACAAACGCCGAGATAACCAAAGTTTTCACGAGATTTCTGATTGATGGATTTCTGTGGTTTGCCGCCGCATTTTTATTGAGTTTATGGTTATACGGCCGGATTACGGCAAGAAGGATCACGAATCCGCTCACGGAAGTTTCCCGCGAACTCGCACAGATTGCAGAAGGCAGGGGAGGGAAACGGCTATTTTTTCGAGCCAACAAGGAGTTAATGGATCTTCAGCTTCATTTCAACCGGATGGCGGACAGGCTTGAGCAAGCGGAGACGGCAAAGCGAAGACTTGAAGAAGAGCGCCGCCGGCTGATGATGGACATTTCCCATGATCTGAAAACGCCGATCACAACGATACAGGGTTATGCAGAGGTGCTGCGGCTCGGTATGGAACAGAGCGAAGAGCAGCGACAGAAATATGCGAACCGCATACATACCAAGGCGAGATTTATCGCCTCGCTTGTTGATGACCTGTTTGAGTTAACCAAACTGGAGAGCACGGAACTGTCATACAAGCGGAAGATAGGCGATTTAGCTGAGCTGTGCCGCACTGCGGCAGCCGATCTGTACGATTCGTTTGAACGGAAGGGAATTACGCTGGACATCCGCATTCCGGAATCGCCAGTCATGCTGTCTTATCACGAAGGTCTCATGTATAGAGCTCTTTCGAATTTATTGACGAATGCCCTGAAATACAATAAGGAGGGTGCTCATGTATGGCTGGAGCTGGAGGCATGCGTTGAAGATATCCTGCTTACCGTTGGAGACGACGGTCCGGGAATATCGGACCCTATGAGAGAGACGGTGTTCGAACCTTTCGTGCGCGGTGATCAGGCTAGGAGAAGTGACGGCGGCAGCGGGCTCGGCTTAGCCATCGCACGAAGTTCAGTTGAGCGGCATGCCGGGCAAATTTGGCTTGATCCGGAGGCGGAGGGCACCGTTGTTCATATTCGATTGACCAAGACATGAGTGTATGGAGCAAATTGGATGTTAAAGCATATTCACCGTTTCCAACTAGAAAGCGCCATGCAAGATAAACTTTCAAATAGGGGACCGCCAACATTTTTACGAAAACATACGTTAAGTTTTTAAACATGACGGGATTGTCGTTATTTATTCCTTTAATCTGAAAAAGTGTAAACTTATCGCCACTTACTATTACTGGAGTTAGGGTCTAGCCGTTTACGTTTCGGATGATAATTTCTAATTTTGAACGGATGCGCCCCGTTTAGACTCAGACGCATCCTTGGATGTGCTACGCTGATTTTGTCAAATGTTGTATAGAAGCCGCAGATCGCGCTAAAATGGCTTTAAATGTAACGGTAAAAAAACGGGGGCTTCGCCGTGACGATGAAAAGGATTGACTTGTCCAGGAATGCGATAGACTTATACGAGCAGAAACATAGGGGCGGGCATCTCGTGTCCGAGCACTATCATCAGACGCACCAGCTGCTATTTGTGCTGGAAGGGGAAGGCACTATCCGGTTAGGGGGTGAAGTACGGAAGCTTACGGTCGACGATACGGCGCTGATCGTTCCGTATTCCGTCCACTCCGTCATGTCCGACTTCAGGCTGACCTTGTTAGTGTTGGCGTTTGACGAGGCAGTGCTCGATCCGGATATGAGGGCGCAGCTGCTCCACGCCTACTTTCCGGCCTCCTGCCTGATGAAGCCGGGATTGTTTGCTGCGAGCGAACTGCGTCAGCTGCTGAGGAAAATGCTGTTCGAGCAGTCCAGGGAGCTGTCGCCGCTCGTCCGGCTTTCGCTCAAAGTCCAGCTGTCTCAGTTGCTGCTCCTGCTGGTGCGATCGGCCGGAACGGAGGCCGCCGGAGCGGGCTCCAGCTCCAACAAGCTGCGCGCCGAGAAAATTCGCAGCTATATCGATTCGAAGTATTTTGATCCGCTGACCGCGGGGGACATCGCCTCCAAGCTGGACATCAGCACGCGGCACGTGAACAACATCTTCAAAGAACGGTACAACATGACACCGATGCAATATTTGACCGAGGTACGCATCCGCGTCGCCCAGAAGTTGCTGGTGGAAACGGGTAAGGACATTATATCGATCTGCTTCGAGGTCGGCTACGATTCCGTGTCTACGTTTTACCGGTCGTTCAAAGCTGTCTCCAAGCTGTCACCAAAAACGTACCGGGAGCTGAACGCGCCCGAGCATGCTGAGTAGGCAGGGATCCTTCCGTCAAATGGACAGCGAGTGCACAATGCGATCAAACGAACCAGATAACGATCAAAGGACGACCGGCCGATTGATCGAAACATATTTCCCCCTTCATCCCCCATCGGCTAAACGTCGGCGGGGATTTTGTTTTTCGCTCGAATAATTCGCTTCCAAAATTGAGAATCGTGTTCCCGTAATCGTAAGAAAAGCGGTTTTGCATCGACTACAATACGGTTATACGAAGCGAAGGGAGCGATGAACGATGGCAGTTCGCAACATCGGCATTATTATGAACGGCGTTACCGGACGGATGGGAACCAATCAGCATTTGGTCCGTTCAATTCTTGCGATTCGCAAGCAAGGGGGCGTCGCGCTACCGGACGGCGACGTCATCATGCCCGACCCGATTCTGGTCGGACGACAGGAGAGCAAGCTGCAGGCGCTGGCCGCCGCCCACGGCGTCGAACGTTGGAGTACCGATCTTGAAGCATGCCTCGCCGATCCGTACTATGAAATCTATTTCGACAGCCAGACGACGGTGCGCCGCGCCGAAAGCATCAAGCAGGCGATCGCCGCGGGAAAGCATATTTATTGCGAGAAGCCGACGGCCGTCGATTTTGAAGGGGCTCTTGAACTGGCTCGCATCGCCGCTGAGGCCGGGGTGAGAAACGGCGTCGTGCAAGACAAGCTGTTTTTACCAGGATTGCTCAAGCTGAAACGCTTAAACGACTCTGGCTTCTTCGGGCGTATCCTGTCCGTGCGGATGGAGTTCGGCTATTGGGTGTTCGAGGGCGACTGGCAGCAGGGTCAGCGGCCATCGTGGAACTACCGCAAGGAAGACGGCGGCGGCATTATCGTCGACATGTTTGCACACTGGCGCTATGTTCTCGAGAATTTGTTCGGGGAAGTGAAGGCTGTTTCCTGTCTTGCCGCTACGCATATTCCGAAACGTCTGGATGAGCAGGGCGTTCCGTACGAATGCACGGCGGACGATGCGGCGTACGCCATGTTTGAGCTGGAAGGCGGCATTATCGTGCAGGCCAACTCGTCCTGGGCGGTGCGCGTAGACCGCGACGATCTGCTCACGGTTACGGTCGACGGCACCGAAGGCAGCGCCGTGGCGGGTTTGCGGGACTGCAAGACGCAGCATCGGGTCAATACGCCGAAGCCGGTATGGAATCCGGACATTCCGAACCCGTTCCAGTTCCGTGACCAATGGGTGGAGGTGCCGGACAACGCGTCGTACGACAACGCGTTCAAGGTGCAATGGGAACTCTTCTTGAAGCATGTCGTCATCGGCACGCCGTTTCCGTGGGATTTGCTCGAAGGCGCGAAGGGCACCCAGCTTGCCGATCTCAGCTTGCAGTCGTGGCAGGAACGCCGCTGGATCGACGTGCCGAAGCTGAGCCTGTAAAAATAAATACTAAAAAAATCGGCTTTTCAGCACCGAGAATGTTGGATGAAGCTAGGGACTGAGCAACGCAGCGTAGGTGAGCCTACGTGAGTAGCGGAAGGCCCGGCTGAATTCAAGATTCGA
The DNA here is from genome assembly GCF_000024685.1 of Paenibacillus sp. Y412MC10. Taxonomy (NCBI): domain Bacteria; kingdom Bacillati; phylum Bacillota; class Bacilli; order Caryophanales; family Paenibacillaceae; genus Paenibacillus; species Paenibacillus sp. Y412MC10. The sequence continues at coordinate 3,626,652 of NC_013406.1, read as the reverse complement.
CGTCGAGTAAGCTTCATAGCTATACTTCGTGATCAAAAGCCGATTTTTTAATTACCTCTTAAGGAGGGGAGTACAGATGACCCAATCGCTGCTCCTCCCCCGCGCAGGGGGAGCGTTGTATGAATATACTCCGGGCAAAGCAGGCTCGTACTCCGTGCCGGCCAAGCCGTTTACGGGCCGCATCGCCTTCTCGGCCGCCCATGTCGTCTGCGATCCGTTTGCGGACGCAGATCCGCTGTTTCATTCGCAGATTGATTGGAACTCGACGCTCGCCTACCGGCACCATTTGTGGTCGCTCGGTCTGGCCGTGGCGGAAGCGATGGATACCGCGCAGCGCGGCATGGGCCTCGACTGGAACCGCTCGAAGGAGCTTATCCGCGCTTCGATCGCGGAAGCGCGCTCGGTCGGTGGCAAAATCGCCTGCGGTGCGGGAACCGACCATCTGTTTCCGGGCCCGTCGGTCACGATCGCCGACGTGGAAGCTGCCTATGAAGAGCAAGTCGGCTTCATCGAAGGCGAGGGCGGTCAAGTCATTCTGATGGCGAGCCGCGCGCTTGCCGCCTGCGCGAAAGGGCCCGAGGATTACCAGCGGGTGTATGGGCGCATTTTGGGACAGGTGAAACAGCCGGTCATTCTGCATTGGCTTGGCGACATGTTCGACCCCGCTCTGGCCGGCTATTGGGGATGCAAGGACGATCTGGACGAGGCGATGGACGTTTGTTTGCGCGTCATTCGGGCAAACGCGGACAAGGTCGACGGGATTAAAATCTCGCTGCTCGATGCCGGCAAAGAAATCAAGATGCGCCGGCTGCTGCCGGAAGGCGTCAAAATGTACACCGGCGACGATTTCAACTACCCGGAACTGATCAAGGGTGATGGGCAGGGCTACAGCCATGCGCTGCTCGGCATATTCGACGCGATCGCGCCAGCCGCCGCCCAGGCGCTTCATGCGCTAGACGCAGGCGATCTGGTCAGTTATGAGGCAATTATGGAGCCTACCGTTGCCTTGTCGCGTCATATTTTCCAGAAGCCGACGTACGCCTACAAGACGGGAATTGTGTTCATGGCCTACTTGAACGGCCGCCAACCGCATTTCCGCATGATCGGGGGCGCGGAGGGATCGCGCTCGATCGTCCATTTGGCCGAGCTGTTCGTGCTTGCCGACAGGGCCGGGCTATTGGCCGATCCGGAGCTTGCCGCCGAACGGATGAAGCCTGTCTTGGTGCTGGCGGGTATTTGGCCGTAATCATTTATAGAGATGTTTGAAATCCGGGAGGGATCAGTATGGAACCGCTTCGTTCTATAGACAGACTCAGCTTGAACCAGATTACGACCGATCGGCTGAATATGCGTGAGGCCGTGGAAGCATGCGTTCGCGCCGAAGTGCCTTGGATCGCGCTGTGGCGGCATAAAGTGGCCGAGACCGGCCTGGCCGAGAGCAAGCGGCTTGTGCGGGACGCGGGCCTGCGCGTCTCCAGCCTGTGCCGTGGGGGTTATTTTCCGGCGGCCACCGCGCCTGCGCGCAAAGAGCGGATGGACGACAATCGCCGCGCTGTCGAGGAAGCGGCCGAGCTCGGCACCGATGTGCTCGTGCTCGTTTGCGGACCGGCGCCAGACCGAGATATCGATTTCGCCCGCAAGACGGTCGAAGAAGCGATCGCGGAACTTGTGCCGTTCGCCCGCTCGCACGGAGTCAAGCTCGGCATCGAGCCTTTGCACCCGATGTACGCCGCTGAACGTTCCGTCATCAATACGCTGGCGCAAGCCAACACGCTCGCGGAGCAGCACGACCCGCAAGACGTCGGTGTCGTCGTCGATGCGTTCCACGTCTGGTGGGACCCCGAGCTGTACGCGCAAATTGAGCGGGCCAGGGGGCGTATCCTCGGCTTTCACGTCTCCGATTGGATCGTGCCGGTACCCGACCTGCTGATGGGCAGAGGGATGATGGGGGACGGCGTTATCGAGTTGCGCCGGATGCGTCATGCCGTTGAAGCGGCCGGTTACGTGGGGGCGATCGAGGTGGAAATCTTCAACCGGCAGGTATGGGATATGCCGGGAGACGAGGCGCTCACGCTCATCAAGGAACGTTATTTGCAGCATGTATGAATTATAAATTTGCAGCTTTGGCGGGCTGGGAGAATCGTTCCCGGCTCGTCAAGGCATAGCTTTGGAGGGAAGGAATGTGAAGATTTGTCGCACCGCGCTGATCGGGATCGGGGGATTCGGCGCTGAACATGTGAATATCATGCAGAAGCTGGTCGAAGAAGGTAGCCTGCAGGTTGTTGCTTTTGCGGAGCCGAATGTCGACGCTCATCAGGAGTCTTACGGCAAGCTGACCGCGCTTGGGGCCGTCCATTATATGGATTACGTGCAGATGCTCACGCTGCATCCGGATATCGATTTCGTCGTAATCGTCACGCCGATCTCCTTCCACAAGCCGATGTGCATCCAGGTGATGCGGATGGGCTTTCACGTGCTGGTGGAGAAGCCCCCGGCGGTAACGATCCAGGACTTGGACGAGATGATCGCGGTGCAGCTGGAGACCGGGCGCTTGTGCCAGGTGAACTTCCAGAATACGTCGGGCCAGGCGTTCCGAGCGCTGCTGGAAAGGATCGGCTCCGGTGTGCTTGGGCAGGTGGAGCATGTGGTCGGCATTGGCATGTGGAAACGGCTTCGCTCTTACTACGATCGAACCCGCTGGGCTGGCAAACTAGTCAGCGACGGCCAGTATGTGCTGGACGGGACGTTCAACAATCCGTTCGCCCACTTGCTGCACCATAGCTTGCTGGCGGCCGGAGGAGGCGCCGCAGACTTGTACCCGGAATCGGTGCAGGCCGAGCTTTACCACGTCAATGACATCGAGGGGGACGATGTCTCCTGTTTTCGCGCCGTTATGGCTAACGGTGTGAGCGTTCATTTTTACGCCATGCTTTGTCACGAAGTCAGCGAAGTGCCTTCGATTGCCGTGTACGGAACGCGAGGGGAAGCGCATTGGAATTACCAGAACAAGCTGACCATTCGCGCACAGGACGCCGAAGAGGATTTGGCGTTTGGTCCAACCGATTTGATGTGCAGCATGTATCTGAATCTGATGGAAGCGATTGAAAACCCTGGGAAACCACTCTTCTCGCCGCTCAAGGCAAGCCGAAGCTTCGTGCTGGTATCCAACGGCGCCTATGAGTCGGCTCGCGCCGTTCGTGCCATTCCCGGCCGGTTCGTGACCGAGCGGGAGGATGGAGATTCCACGGTGCGCTTGCTGCCCAGCTTGTCCGAGAAGATGAGAGACGCGGCATCGAAGCGGCAACTGTACAGTGAATATCCGCTTCCTTGGGCGACGCCGACCCGGCTGTTCCGGATGGAGGGCTACAGCCGATTCGAGCTGCCTGCCACTATGAGCACAAATAACGGTAGACCGACCAATTAGAGGCGTTCCTTCAGGGCTCTACTTTTTACAATGTCGAGGTTTAATCTAAAGTTAAACCGTAAATCAATAGTTTCCCGAGGCAACTCCACTTTTCACTGTTTTTTGGATTCCAAAACAGTTAAAGATGGGGTTTCTTGTTGCGAGGGGAAGCCGACCATGTTACATGTATTAAAAATTCATTTTATGTATTTTTGGAGGCATGATACCTTTTTAAATGAATCAGGACCAAATGGTCTCTGGTTCTTTATTTTGTTTACCTGACTAATTCCGCACTCTACAGTTTACATACAACTACCTTTTTAAGTTATTACCAAATTGATTTAAGGGAGTACATTTTTTTATTTAATCCTGAAGGTAAAATGATAAACATGAGAGCTCCTTATTACAGTCGGAGGGATGGGAAAAATGAAAGCGGTTTTAGACAGCTCCCGAAAGTACGGCGCAACAAAAAGGAAAAATAACTTTCTGTACTACATCAAAAGAGACGGTCTGTTATATTTTCTTTTGCTGCTGCCTATGGCGTATATCCTGATTTTCAAGTATGCACCCATCTATGGCCTTGTGATGGCATTCCAAGATTACAACATTTTTGAAGGAATTAGAGGGAGCGAATGGGTAGGACTGGATGTGTTCCGGTTTATTTTTGAGCAGGACAGCTTCTACCGTGCATTGAAGAATACGCTGGTCCTGAATGTTCTGGACTTGATCGCGGGTTTTCCAGCGCCCATTCTTCTGGCGATTATGCTCAATGAAGTAAGACAAGCAAAATTCAAGAAAATGACCCAGACCGTGTTGTATCTGCCCCACTTTTTGTCCTGGGTTATTATTGGCGGTATGGTCTATCTGATGTTTTCTAACGGCGGCATGATCAACAATTTCCTGTCGAGCTTTGGTTTGGAGAAGATTGAGTTTCTGTCGCGGAAAACACCTTGGCTGATTACTTATATTGCCGTTGGCGTATGGCAAAATATCGGATGGGGCACCATCATTTATTTGGCGGCCATTACCGGAATCAATAGGGAGTTGTATGAGGCCTCCGATATTGATGGCTGCAGCAGGCTTCGCAAAATGTGGCATATTACACTGCCTGGCATTAAATCAACCATCAATATTTTGTTGATTCTCCAAATAGGCAGAATGGTTTCTATCGGATTTGACCGTCCCTTTGTGATGGGGAATTCACTGGTTAGCGATTACTCTGATGTTATCAGTACTTTCGTGTATAGAGTTGGTATTAGTTCGGGTGATTTCTCCCAGGCAACGGCGGTAGGATTGTTCCAATCCGTGGTCGGCCTGATCCTGCTGTTATCTGCAAACTTTGTTGCGAAAAAATTAGGCGAGGATGGGATATGGTGAGGGTGGCGAGCAATAGGGGCAAGAAGAAAAAAATGACTGTAGCGGATATTGCCATCATTGTATTTATCGTGGCATTGTCCTTCACATGTATCGTACCGTTTCTGTACATGATTGCGCTTTCTTTCAGTTCCAACGAAGCGATTATTTCTCAAAAGGTAGGACTGTGGCCAGTAGACTTCACAGCAGAAACGTACAAAACCATATTGAGCGATATGGATATGCTATATACGCTTGGATATAGTATTGTGCTTACGATATTTTACACTTTGGTATGCATGTTCCTGACCATATGTGCAGCGTATCCGTTAACGAAGAAGCGGCTGAAGGGAAGAAACTTTATTTTGACGGCGTTGGTCTTCACCATGTATTTCAGCGGCGGCTTAATTCCCTCCTATATTCTGGTTAAAAACCTGGGCATGATGAATTCGATTTGGAGCTTGGTTTTGCCGGGTGCCATGAGCGTGTTTAATATGATCATCCTGAAAACCTTCTTCAGCAATCTTCCGGAGAGCCTGGAGGAATCGGCAGCCATTGACGGGTGTTCGGATCTGGGCATTCTCATCAAGATTGTGCTCCCCCTTTCGTTGCCATCGATCGCCACGTTAAGCCTTTTCTATGCGGTGGACAGATGGAATGGATTCCAGGATGCGCTGTTCTACATTACGAAAAAAGAGCTGTACCCTATGCAGATGAAGCTATATCAGATCATTTCGGCCAATCAGCAGTTGGATAGCCAACAGGGAGGAGAAGGAAGTGTCGGCTCCTATATTGTCCCTGAGTCATTGAAAGCGGCCAGTGTCATGTTTACAACGATTCCGATTTTGCTGATCTATCCTAAACTGCAGAAATATTTCGTGGATGGTGTGATGACTGGGGCTATCAAGGGTTGATGGGGAAACAGATTATGATGAAGGGGGGATCCCGGCCTCGCGGATGATTTAAGAGAATCAATCACAAGAACGAAAGGGTGGTTAAAGTGTATAAGGGCATAAAGAAGAAAGCAGCAATTCTATTTAGCACAGTGCTTCTAGCCGTAGGAGTGGCAGGCTGTGGTGGCGCAGGCAATAACAATGGGGAGACGGTATCAAAAGGGTCCAACGCATCGGAAACGGGCTCCGGTTCCCCAGTAACCTTGACAGTGGAAGTGTTTGACAGAGGTATTCAGGGACAACCGGACTTGAACAACAACACGTGGACCAAATATGTCAATGAAAAATTCGGGAAGCCTAATAACGCCATTGTAAAATTTGTTCCTGTCCCCCGTTCCCAAGAAGTCGACAAGCTGAATGTGTTGATGGCTGCCAACGAGGCTCCTGATATTTCCTTCACTTATGACGGGAATACCGTAACCCGTTTCGCAAAAAGCGGTGGCCTCTATACACTGGATGAATTGTTGGAGAAGCATGGCCAGCAATTAAAGTCTTATCTGGGCGAGCAAGTTCTTTCCTACGGGAAATATGAGGGCAAACAAATCTCGATCCCAGGCAAGCGGACTCTGATCGCTTGGAACGGCATGTTTATCCGCAAGGATTGGCTGGATAAGCTGGGAATGCCTGTTCCAACGAATCGGGATGAATTATATAATACCCTCGTTGCTTTCCGTGACAAGAACCCGGGTAATGTGGATGGTGTCATTCCGTGGGCAACTGCGGCATCCGGCATGAACTACACCTTTGGCAACCTGATTCCTTCGTTCTGGGGTCCGATGTCGGAGGAGGAATTCGTTACCACCACCAATTGGCTGAAGCCCGGTACCAAGGATGCTTATAAATGGCTGAACAAACTGTACAATGAAAGGCTGATCAGCCCCGACTTTGCGCTGGATAAAACAACCAAACAAGCGGATGCCGATGTGACCAATGGCAAGGTAGGCTTCTACGCTGCCAACTGGGATTATCCACTTTCACAAAAAATTCGTGAACCACTGAAGCAAAATGCACCTGATGCCAACTATGTTGCTGTAGATACCTTCAAAAACGATGAGGGGAAATACCTGAAAGAGATGTACAATGAAAACGGGATTTTCTCCTTCATCCCGAAAAGCAGCAAGAATGCGGAACTGGCCATAAAGTATCTGAACTGGATGGCTGATCCGGAGGTGATGTTCTTCCTTCAGTTTGGCGAAGAAGGCGTCAACCATAACCTTGTAAACGGCATCCCGCAAGGGATTGCGCAAACCGGCGAAAATATGCAAACGAGCAATCTGAATATGGATTATACTCTAATTGTAAACGGTGCAGAGCTGGGCGATACCGAAAAGAATGTCCGAACGTACGCAGCAGCCTTAGCAGCCGGAGATCAGAGCTATGAAAAACTGGCTGTAGATTCATACAAGATCAATACGACGGATGGTTATACAGGCTTCTATTACGGCGTCTCGAACGAAGCTAGTATCAAGTACGGCAAAACGTTGGGTGACATGAACAAGCAGATGAGTGACAGGCTGGTCGTTGCCAAGCCGGCAGAGTTCGACGCCTTGTATGACAAGCTGGTGAAAGAATATATGGATGCCGGCGGTCAGGCTGTTCAGGATGAGAATATAAAGAATTATAGAGATATCAAAGCACAGAGCAAGTAATCCATGGCATAAGGATAAACCAGTCTGTGGTTTATCCTTATTTCGTTGCTGTTCCCGAATAATTTTGCTATTATTCGGGAGAATCCATATGTTCAGGAGGATACCCATGTACAAGGTCATGATTGTAGATGATGAGCCGTGGGCAATTAAAGGAATCCGCAACGCCTTCGATTGGGATAAATATGGATTTGAAATTATCGGACAATTTAAAAGCGCTTACACTGCATGGGATGCCATAAAAGCGAATGAACCCGATTTGGTATTTACGGATATCCGTATGCCTGAAATATCCGGACTGGATCTGATGAAGAGAGCCAAAGTAGAAGGGCTGGACATTGAGTTTGTCATCGTAAGCGGATATGCGGAATTTGAATATGCCCAGGAAGCGCTGCGCTATGGCGCACTGGATTATTTCCTGAAACCCTTGGATATCGATAAGGCTGACCCCTTCATCGCGAAACTGGCCATGCACTTCTCCAGGAGAAGCACAGCACGCAACCAACTCCTTCTGGATGCGCTGACCTCGGTGAATGAGGACGCGATAAAGAGCTTCCTACCGCTTCCCGATGATGCAGCTGTGTACTATTATCAGGTGTTGACCATCTATTTCGAGGGAGAACATAAAAATATTAGGAACCTGCTTTCTTTGGAGGGAAAGCCTGTTCATGTTGTGGAAGTTGAAGCTGGAGCCCGAAAAATGCTAGTTGTCCTGATGACGGAGCATAGGGATTGTCTGGAAGGACATTCGGATAAGCGGGTTCTGAATAAGACGGGCATCCATGTTATGGGCGTCAGCAGCATCTCTAATCAACTAAAGCATATGAGCAAGCTCATTAAAGAAGCAGACCTGTCCGCTTCCCAGGTTTTTCTTGAAGAAGCTGGGGGCGTCGTTCACTACGAGCCGAAGCTTCATCTGGTGAAGTCATGTATCGATGAAATCCACCACATCCTTCAGGGAAATCAATTTGACGATGTGGAAGCGTACATTAAAGGGCTGCAGGCATATTTCAGGGATCATCATCTGGGCATGTCTGAGGTTGTCTACCTGTGGAATCAAGCCGTCGGGATCCTTATCAAAGCATATTCTGAGGAATTGAAGGATATGGAACTGGAATTCCTGAATTATTCCGAGATCAAGGAACGATTTGAACACTTTGAGTCGCTATGCAGCTTTTTACATGAGGTTCTCGACTCCATCAGGATAGGAAACAGCCGCTCTTTGCAGGAAGGGGACATCCAGTCCTGCTTCAACAGGATGATCAATTATATCAACCATCATTTTGAGCAGAAATTGTATTTGAAGGATCTATCTGCCCAGTTCTTCATTAACCAGGTGTATTGCTGTCAATTATTCAGAAAAAATCTGGGCAAAACCTTCTCTGAATATGTGTCGGAGCTGAGAATTAAGAAAGCCCGTGAGCTCCTGAAGCGGACGGATCTGTCCATTGAAGAAGTGGCCATTAAGGCCGGGTATGTCGATTATTATTATTTCAATAAAGTGTTCAAGAAGCATTGCGGGATGACCCCCACCAAATTCAGAAAAAGTTGATATGAACGGAGCGGCGGGCCATGAAGATCAGTAAACTGAAATTGAAGCATCAGATATGGCTTATCTTTTTTTTCTCCATCATCATATTTACTGTCATGGAATTTTATTATTATTATAGTTTCTCTAATTTGACTCAGAAGAGAGCCGCCCATTACAGTAACCAGATGATAGAACAAACACGCCGCAAAATTGATTCTGCATTTAGTGATATCAGAGTCAGCACCAGCATTGCGGTCAATAGCAGACGGGTTCAGGAATTTTCTGTAGTGGATGATGATTACAAAAGGGCGTTTAATAGCGGTCCAAATGCATTGGATCTCATGGAATATATGAGATCCTTTAATTCGTATGTGAACGGAATTGTAATTAATGATATACAGGGAAGACGGCTTTACAGTTTGGCATCAGCAAGCGGAGATATTTTTTTTCTCAATCGCTACGATACCTTTATCCAGAAGTATAAGGAAGATCCCTCGCTGCGGGACAAGGGGATGTTCACTTCGATTCTAAAAGACGACAGAACAGGAACGGAACAGTTCTTTTATATAGCGCCGATTGTGGAGGCCATCGGGGGAATCTATTTCTCCCAAATTACGGGTTACTGTACCGTTTTGGTCAATATGGACAAAATGCAGGGGCTTGTAGAAAATACGGAATTAACGCCCAACTCTACCTTATACATTCTGAATAGCCGGGATGAGGTGATTGCTTCCACCAATTCCAATGCCCGAGGTGCGTTATTCAGAGATGTTCTGTCTATGGATAAGGGCCTCCTGCTTAAAGGGGTCAAAACAACTATCGATGGGGAAGATATTCTTGTCCAGGTTAAGGGTTTGGAGCAGGCGGACGGATGGCGGCTTGTGAGTATGATTCCAGTGCAAGAGCTTACTGCGGACATGAACCCTATACGGAAAGTCAGCATTATCGTGGGGATTGGGATGATTCTAAGCATGCTTATCATGGGCAGTTTCTTTATGAACAATCTGATGCGTCCGGTGATGGGACTTGTTCTGGATATGAAGAGAGTGGGGAGCCGGGACATGGACTTCCGCATTAAAGTCCGGTCTACCAATGAAGTAGGCATGCTGGCCTGCGACATTAACCGGGTAATCAATGAAAGGGAACAGATGGCAAGAGATATGATCAAGACCCAGGCCAGATTATATGAATCTGAGCTGAGTCAGAAACAGGCGGAGTTTGCTGCCCTGCAAAGCCAGATCAACCCCCATTTTCTCTATAATACGCTCAATTGCATCAGCAGCATCGGATTGGAATACGGAAGCAGGGAGATCGCGCAAATTGCATCTTGCATGTCCAAAATATTCCGGTACAGTATAAGAAAAGATGATCTTGTACGGATAAGGGAAGAGCTGGACTGTATTCAGGCTTATATGAACATTATCGCCATCCGGTATGAAAATAAATTTATCATCGAGATCGATGTGGACGAGGGACTCCTGGAGATGCAAACCCCCAAGATGATTCTCCAACCCATTGTGGAGAACGCGGTCTATCATGGGCTTGAGCGGATGGATCAAGGGGGCCGGCTTCAAGTTACCGGGAGCATAGATGCGCATGGGGACGTGTGCTTCCAAATCACGGATACCGGGAAGGGAATGGACCCGGAGCAATTGGCTTCCCTTCAGGCTAAGTTGGGCATGGCATCCCCGGAACCTGCACCAGATGGCCAACCTGCTACAAGCATCGGACTTTCCAATATCCATAACAGGCTTCGGCTATTGTTCGGAGAGGGTTACGGGATCGCCATAGAAAGCCAGATCGGCCATGGGACGACCGTGACCGTGAGGATTCAAAAGCTGTTAAACAACCGCAAACATTCGGAAGAGTAAGGTTATGTCGATACGTCAGACACACTACCTACAATGTAATGTTTTTCTTCAGGACACATCCCTTAATTGGGGTTTGTGTCCTTTTTTTTCTTCGGATTCCCGGCGATAACAATCAGACGTTGAGAGGATTAAGCATAATCCGAAGGTCAAGACACTTTTTCTAAAACGGTTACCAAAACAATTTAAGATAGTACATTTTTTAAATTTTCTCTGAAAGTAGAATGAGGACATGGCTGAAAAAATCAATGACAGGGGGATGGATGAAGTTGAAAGCGGTTTTATGGGATAGGAAAAGATTCAGGTATTTGCTGTTTTGTCTCGCAGTGCTGCTGATGCTGCCGCAATGGAACGGAGCGGCTATGGCGGCAGGGGTACCGCCAGATAGGGCGGATTTGGCATCCCGACAGGAGGGAAAGGATATGTCTGATTTCTACAATGTTATCATGCAGACAGGGGCCGACCCTTGGGTTTACAAGCATACGGACGGCTACTACTACAATGTGTTTGTCAATGCCAGCGGTATCATGATCCGCAGAGCGAAGACGATTACCGGCATTGATGCGGGCGAGAGAAGCTTAGCCTGGACACCGGTTAAAGGTACCATGTACAGTTCCAATGTTTGGGCGCCTGAGATGCACTATCTCAGAGATAACGATGGCCAATTCAAATGGTATATTTACTTCGCAGCCGACAACGGAACCAATGCAAACCATCGCATGTACGTGCTGGAGAACGCCAGTGATAATCCAATGACGGGAACCTGGGAGTTCAAAGGGAAAATTACCGATTCCACCGACCGTTGGGCAATTGACGGCACAGTGCTGACTGTAAATGAGGATCACTATTTTATTTGGTCCGGCTGGGAGGAAAACGACGGAAGCTTTCAAAATTTATATATCGCAAAGCTGAGCGATCCACGGACCATCAGTTCGGAACGGGTTCTGATTTCAACGCCTGAATATGACTGGGAAACTTCCCCGGGGAGGATCAATGAAGGGCCGGAGGTCACTGTAAAGGGCGACACCATCAATCTGATCTATTCGGCCAACGGAAGCTGGACAGACAGTTACTCCCTCGGGTTGATCACGGCCAAGATTAGCGACGATTTAATGAACCCTGGCTCCTGGGTAAAGCGGGATAAGCCGATCTTTTCTAGCGCCAATGGTGTTTACGGCCCCGGCCACCATAGTATCGTCTCATCTCCTGATGGCGCGGAGAACTGGATTATTTACCATGCTGCCCGCTGGCCGGGGTCAGGCTGGACCCGCAAAGTCTATGCACAGAAATTCACTTGGAAAGACGACATGACGCCGAACCTGGGAGAGCCGGTAGATCCGAACATACCGATTGCCATACCTTCCGGCGAGCCGATGCGGAAGCGCTATGAAGCGGAACATGCGTTGCTGGTGAAGGATCCGATTGGAGAAACTTCTCCGGCTGTCCGGCGGGAAAGCACGGCATCAGGCGGGATGAAAGTCGCGAGAATTAAGAACGCTAATGATTATGCCCAGTTTACAGTAAATGTGCAGGAGGCGGGATTCTATAACCTGTCCGTGCGCAATGCCAACGGCTCCCCCAATGCCAACGGCTCCCCCAATGCGGCGGATGCCTCCCATATATTGTCGGTCAACGGCAGTTCCGGTGCCAAATTGAACATCGTCTATTCTGGTCCGAATCGTTGGGGAGCCTGCACGGCGAAAGTCTTCCTTAAGGGAGGCGACAACATCATCCGCTTCTCGAAAGGGAGCAATCTGGCCGAAATCGACAGTATGGATCTATTTAAGCTGGATACATCGGAAATTTTATTTGAATTCCCGGGATTCACCCTGGGGTTGAACGAAACCCGCAGTTTGCCCCTGTATACGGTAACGGGCGCTACCTATACCGCTATCGATACAGGAGCTACCTTCAGTTCTTCCGACACGAAGGTAGCCATTATTGATGAAGGGGATCAGATTCAAGCTGTCGGGGCGGGCAGTACGACAATTACCGCAACATATAATGGGAAAACAACAACGGCTGCGGTAACCGTTGTCGCAGAGCCCAGATCGGTGCAGTCACTTGACATGAGCGGATTGGACAGCGTTCTTACCAGCGGACAGCGAAGCCTCCCATTACAGGTAACTGCTCGCTATAACAATTATGAAATGAAGAATGTGACAGCTGATGCTCAATATACCAGCAGCGATCCCGGGGTGGCCCGGATTGATACTGTCTCGGTCACCCCTTCGGTATATGCAGATAAACCGGGTACAGCTCTTATTACAGCCGAATACAACGGCAGCAAAACGGCAATCCATTTGACGGTAATCAAGGCTTCTGACGCGGTTCAGGTGGTTTCCGAATTGAGGACTCCTTCCGGAGTGACTCCTGATTCGCCCAGCGTTGTGGATGTTGTATACAATAGCGAGTCGATGACGGCGGAAGTTGTCAGCTGGAAGCCGGAGGGAATGGACTTCAGCTCTCTTGGTACGGTTCAGGTGCCAGTCATTCTGAAGGTGGATGGCCGAGATATTCCTTCCACTGTATCCGTAGAAATTGTTGCAGGATGGGGCCTTGATGACATTGTGGACCAGCTCCGCAATAGACTGGCGAATTTCTCTTATCCGTTGGGCACGGGGTTAGGCAACTATAGCCAATCCAAGTATGACGCTTTTGTGGCCGAGGTGGATAAAGCGGAGGAGATGGCCTCCAACCCCGATCTGAGCAAAGAGCAGTTTGACGGGCAGCTGGATAATCTCGCTCAAGCGGAAGAGGCTCTGTTAGCTTCACTTAACCTCGTACAGGATGGCGTTGTCTATAACGCTTACCGGGATTTCTCCGGCGATACGGTAGGCAAATACCCTTACGGTATCACCACCGAAGATCTGACCAATGGAGCTACCGCAACGGTAAAGGAAGAGGACGGGAATAACTTTCTTCGACTGACCACGACCGCTACCTCGGGCAAGGCAAACCTATTCCTGCCATATACAGGCGAGGTAAAGGCTGGGGCGGATCAGCGCATCGTCATCGAATACCGCGCCAGATTAAACAGCAGCTTCCCATACGCGAATGGCGCCATGATGAGAAACGACAGCGGTACCGGCAATTATTCGATGGTCACTGCTTTTGATACCGGTAAGTTTATTGTACAGAACGGCGGATCCAAGAAAGCAGTCAAAAACGTGTCCTACAATACATGGTACAAAATCAAAATGGTGGCCAACTGGGATAACAAAACCTACACCGTCTATCTCGACGATGTTCCGGTAGCTACGGATTACAATTTCCGCCATACAGGCGGTGACAAGCTGATCGGACAACGGTTCGGTATCGACGGATACGCCAATGCCTCCATCGATTTTGATGATTTCAAAGCTATGGTCATAGGAGGACCATAGGCAGCGCCAGAGGGTCTTGGGAAAGTCGATGAAACAGCGGCTGGCGCCAAGGATGGACGCATCACCGGGGTGAATGATTCCATGGAATGGTCTTCAGATCATGGCGGCACCTGGCTAAATGTAGAAGGTGATACACTTGCCAATCTGCCGACCGGAACGTACTGGGTTCGATACCGCGAAACGGACACACATAAAGCAAGTCCTTATGTGGAGTTCACTATTATGGTTCAAACCTTCGATTCAATTCATCCTATCTTGGTTAGCTCTTCCCATTCGATGGTCCCATGCCTCTTCAGGAAGAAAGGTAAATGTTTTAGTTGTCATGTATACACAAAAATAAATTTAATACAAAGGAGAAGCTTTGGTTTGTAATCTCAATGTCTGTTAGAATTCAGCCAATTACTAACATCTTCAAGTGTTTTTTTCAACGCTGAAAACACCGCTTACCATCTCAAATAGAAAACAAACCCTGAAATATGAGAGAGCCGATAACCGCGTAATAGGGTTATCGGCTCTGTGTCTGTACGACTAGCTCTTTGACATGCGACTATCAGCAACCTCTTGGTTATGTCACTTGTTGCTGGTCTTCTTGATCAAGTCCACGCCATCGTATGCCAAACTTTCCACACTTGCAGCCTTCTGCAGTATGTAATGATCAAAAAAGTTCTTCGTGTAGTCTGTAACAAGATTTCGCATCTCCATAGCATCCCGTTCGCCTCTGAGTTCCTCATTAACACTGGTAAACACGATGTCGCAGTAATCTAAATGCGCAACACGATCAACAGAGAAATAATAGGTTTCCATGCTATTGTTAGCGCCAATTATCGCATTCATGTTATAGTTTGGTTCACAAAACAGTAGCAAGAAGGGTTTCTTAAGGTCGCTGCCCTGAAGGCCGAACGCACCGCTATCCAAGCCAATCCCGCAGGCGAACCGATCGTCGTCCCGGCAAACCATCGCCGTAGTAGGCCCTCCATAAGAATGTCCGACTATGCCCATGCCGATGTCAAGCAACAATCTGCCCTTAAAGATGGAATTCAGCTCTCCAGAGTCCAGTTTGTAAAGATAATCGGCTACATACCTTACATCTTCTGCCTGTAATTCGCTATACTTTGTTAACTTGGCAAGTATCGGCAGTGTAAGCACGTTTTGGCACATCTCAATGGCTGTTTCATCGTCAGGCCGCATCTCCATCTTACCAGCCAACGCCACCATCTCCGGATCTTCAGAAAACGCCATAATGACATCCGAAAAATCCTTTGATACATTAAACAGGCGCCCATCTTTACGCTTATACATCGTGCTATTCTGATGCCCGATGCTTACCACAACATATCCCATGCTTGCCAAGTCAGTACAGATCACGGTACCCCATTCTGGAGAACCGCCCCCGCCGCAAACATAGAATAACACCGGATAGCGCTTTTCCTTCCTGGAGAGAGCAAGATCGTCGTAACACTGGGTCTTGATATCTATAGAGTAAGCATCCTTCAACGCAGCGAGAAGTGGCTGCTCATCAAGCATTTCGTAGAATTCTGGAAACATGTACGTTGATGTAGTCTTACCTTCGCTACTGTCGGACGGATAGTACACAAACGCCGTCAGTTCTCTTTTTGAATGATCTGATGCCGTATACTCAAAATCCATCTGGGTTCGACCGACAGCATAGTTGCCAATTGGTTCCGGAAATGCGTCATAAGTTTTCATTTTCTTGTTCCCCTTAATTAATAAAAGTGGCGAATGTGAAATATATATTACTTCTACTCCTTGGCTTTCTTGAGATCGTTAAGCATTTCAGCATATTTATGATCTTCAAGCAGCCCATGACTCATAAAGTCAGCAAAATACTTGCTAATCTTATGTTGCAGCTTAGAGTCCTTAATATCGAATTCCCTAAAAAACATGACTAAATTAAACTGCATCGACTCAAACATAAAAGAAATCAGGTCGTCGTCAATATCAGGTCGGAGATATCCATCAACCCTCATTCGGCGTAAAATATCCTTGATTAAGGGGAATGACTCGCCCTTTAGCACATTCAGATATATTTTAAGCAAAATGTTCTCAGGAATGTATAAAAGTGTTTCAGTGAGTTTGATTTCCAACTCGTTCAGCGGCTCGGTCACAATGCCATTTACGCTACCAAATAAGCCAGTAAGGAAAAACTGGAGGAGGGAATCTTCATTACTGTTATTAAAATACGCAGCTCTTTTCTGGGTCACATTACGTATTAAGAGACAATATAGGTCATCTTTGTCTTCAAAATACCGATAAAATGTTCCGGGGTGCATGGACAAACGATCCAAAACCATCTTCATAGTTATATCCTCGTAAAGATGATCAACAAAAAGATGCATAGCGCTATTAGATATTTCCGCGCGCCTTGCTTCATCTAAACGAAAGAAAGTACTTTTTGGCATAGATTACTCCTTTATGTGAGTCGTGAATTGATTCACACTATATCGGTAATTCATTCACATGTCAAGCAGTGTTGAAATATTAATATCATAATAAAAGATTTATATGAAGTGAAAAGGACGGGACGAACGGTTACAGAGGGAAGAGTGGGAAAGGAGCGAAAATGTGTTGGAGGAAAGTAATAAAAAAAAGATGAAAAGTGTTACGCCTCCACAATTCATGAAGCCGGTTGAGAAAATCGTGATGATCTGAGGGGGATATATGTGGAATGACATATATCGAAAGACAAGAACACGAGGACACACATCAAAGAGCCTTTAAATGATAGGAATTAAATAAGTAAATTGTGCTGATCGATTGTATTTTTAGAAGTGAGCTAAGAACATGGAATGGCCATCCATAAGAGATTTCCTCGATGTCCCATCGCATCTTACAGGAGAAAACATTGCTATCGCAGTAGTTGATGGGTGTTTTCCACCTCATCCTGATATAACAACAAACAATCAACGTGCAACTGCATCATATTAACCAAACAGAGAAACGTATTTTAACATCTATTAGAAGCCGCTAATTATGCGGCTTTTTATATTTATGTTATCAAGTTCTTGTCAATACACAATGACAAGAACTTGATAACATTCCCGACTGATGACAAGAACATGGTTACATGCCGGAAAGAATTTCATCGACGGTGGTAGACGTCCTTTGATTAAACTAATGGGCAGAATTGTTTAATTTACCATCCTTCGTTAAATTAAATTTGTATTCAGTCAGGCCAGAACTGTGCACTTAGCAATCCATGAGAAACCGGACATACTGTTGGATGATAAAATGTAGACATAAAGGAGGCTGCATATGAAACGTGCAATCTTGATGATGAATGTGCGAGAAAACCAGGGAGGAGAGTCAATCGCATGGCAAAGATTGTTTTCGCATTGAACCAGTCTCTGGACGGATTCGTTGACCACGACCACATGGCATTTCAGCCCGACCCCGTGCTATTCCGTCATTTCATCGACGACGTGCGCGGCCTCGCGGGCATCCTGTACGGGCGTCGTATGTACGAGACCATGCGGTATTGGGACGGAGACCATTTTGAATGGGATGCGCCGGAACGGGAATACGCAGCGGCGTGGCAAAGCAAACCGAAGTGGGTGGTGTCGAGGACGTTAAAGTCCGTCGGTCCAAACGCTTCTCTGATCGAGGGCGACCTCGCAGCGGCCATACGTGGGCTGAAGGCTCAGTATGAAGGGGATATTGAAGTTGCCGGACCGGAGTTGGCCCACAGTCTAACAGAGCTCGGACTCGTTGATGAGTATCGACTCTATCTCCATCCAGTCGTGCTGGGTCACGGCAAGCCGTTCTTCGCCGGTCCGCGGCCGCCGCTGCGCCTCGTGGCAAGCGATCGAATTGGCGAGAAGGTGATCAGGTTGACCTACGTTCCAGCTTAGTGTGCGGTTGACCCAGCGGCCTAAAGGGCACTTTACTTTAATAGGGATTCTCCGTCTGTAGCGGCAGTCAGAGGATCTCTTATTCATTAAAATTTGTTCAGTTATGCGAAATGACATAGTTATTCATGGAATTGACGATTGACCTTCGTTGGAAGCAAAGTTATCCGTAAAAACGGAATCTCAGACAAAGCAGTGAAGGCAAATTGAATTTTCCATTAAAACTAACGGGAAACGAAAGCACGATCAAAATAAGAAAGCAGCTGATCAAGGTGATCAGCTGCTTTTGTTGTAGTAGCAGGAAGAATTTTACTTTTTCCATTATTTGGTGTAATATATGAAGTAAAAAGGACGGGACGAACGGTTACAGAGTGAAGAGTGAGAATGTATTCTAAAAGATTTACAAGAAAAAAGATAAATTATTGAGCTGAAAGGTGGAAAACGGTGAAACTAAAAAAAAGAAGAAACCGGATGTTCTTTGTATTTATCAGTGTATTGTTTATCCTCATGACTGCAGGATGTTTTGCATCACAAGAGACTCATCAGTTTGAGCAAGTGAAAGAGCAGGAGCAGGAGTATGACCAAGGAAGTGGAATGAAATTTTCCAGCCTTTCTGAACAGAAGATCGAGGATTTTGCTAAGCTCGGTAAGGTATGGGGAATGGTGAAATATTACCATCCTAAGGTTGTATCTGGGGATATAAATTGGGACTATGAGCTATTTCGGGTGATGCCTTCTATTTTAGAAGAAAATTCGGATGTGAATTCAATTCTCTATGATTGGGTTCATACGCTAGGTAATGAGAGCATTCCCGGGGATCTTGAACAGCAATACCAGTTTTCCGAAGATTCCATACAACTCAGTCCAACCACAGATTGGTCCAAGGATGAGGAATATCTTGGAACAGATCTGAGTCTTGAATTATCTAAGATTTTAGATTCTAACATTTCAGAACGGAAAAATGCATACGTTAGCTTTAATGATCAATCACCCTTAGGGATTATGCATAATGAAAACGCTTATACTAGTATGAAATTTGATGACACCGGCTACAGGTTGCTTGGTTTATTCCGCTATTGGAATATTATCGAATACTATTTTCCTTATAAAGATGTCATCGAAGAGGATTGGGATCAAGTGCTGCTAGAGTTTATTCCTAAAATGATAGATGGGTCTGATTATGATTCCTATTTCATGACCTTAGCAGAACTAACAACTAGAATACACGATTCTCATGTTTATTTGGGTGGCAAAAATAGAGAGTCCATTACTGAGTATTTTGGAACGTATCGACTTCCCGTAAACTTTGTCGAAATTAACAATCAGATTGTTATAAGTACAGTCTATAACAAATGTGGACTTGAGGTCGGAGACATTGTATTAAAAGTAGGTGACAAGAGTATTGATGAATTATTAGAAGATAGAAGAAAATACATCTCACAATCACGAGAAGACACGTCAGCTCATTTCTTTAATGCATTATTCCGAACTCATCAAAAGAATATGGACGTTACCGTAATTCGACAGGGAAAAACGATGAATATCAGTGCGACGAGCAGCCTACAAGAGATGAATTACTTTGTTTATACGAAATCGCAAGCAATGGAGAACGGAGAGATCTACTATATTAATGCCGGTCTGTTGGTAGATGGCGAGATTGATAGCATCATGAAAAAATGGTGGGACACTAAAGGTCTGATTGTTGATCTTAGAAACTACCCTTCTAGCTCAGTTGACTATAAGTTGGCCCAATATCTGATCCCTTCTGAGGAAGAGTTTGCTAAAGCGTCACTTCCTAATCGTGCAGTACCAGGTGAATATTATTTTGAACCTCTTACCTCAGTGAAGCCTCAACGGAAAGATGACGAGGTTTATAAAGGGAAAGTTGTGATTTTAATCAATGAGCATACTATGAGTAACGGTGAGTTTACAACGATGTTACTCAGAAAAACAGAAAATTCAATAGTTCTTGGGAGGCCAACTGCTGGAGCGGATGGCAATTTATTTAGAATTACTCTTCCAGGAAATATAAAAACTGCCATAAGTGGAATCGGAATATTTTATCCAGATAAAAAACCAACGCAAAGAATAGGAGTGCAGCCTGATATTCGTCTTGATCCCACCATTGAAGGAATTATGGAAGGTAGGGACGAGTATGTTGAGAAAGCTGTTGAAATAATTAAAAATGGTTATTAAACTATTGCCTCCTACATATACAAGAACTTCATCGGTAGAACTATAAATTTAAAAATTGAATTTTTTTTAAAACCCGTTTGATGGACCCATTGAAAGTCGCTAATTTAGCGGCTTTTTTGTTTTATCGGTACAAGAAAAATAATGGGCCAGAGAAAACAGAAAAATACTAGCCTAAGATGTCGGGGACGAGAACATAGTCCCATTGAAGGTCTCGGTACAAGTTCTTGACCCAAGCCGAGGACAAGAACTTGTACCGATTACCGGAACAAGAACAAAGTCCGATTACCGATTAGATGAGTATCTAAATGAAAAGCGATTAAAACCTCATAAGTAGCATTATGTAGGACAGTTTTCGCATTTCAATTCAAGACTTAGCGATCATTTTATTAATAAGTCGTACAAACTTCGTATGGTCGTCATCCTGCGCTATTGTCACGACTATGCTCTGAAATCGCAGACATAATCAGTACAAAAATATAAAAAGGACCGTAAGTGTTCATCTTATGACCTGGCAGCATCTATATAAAAAATATCTAATGAACGACGATACCGGTTTCCGCCTCTTTTTTGTTAACGTCTTCGGAAATGCTCCGCCGCGTGCCAGAGCGAAGAAGATGAGCAGGGCAATAATCGAGCCAATAATGGATGGAATAATATGGAATCCGCTAATCGTCGGCCCCCTTGGTCCCAGCAATTCTGTTCCTAACCAGGAACCGATAAAACCCGCAATAATGTTCCCAAGTACACCGCTCGGTACGTCCCGCCCAAACAAGTTGCCGCTTAACCAGCCAATAAGCCCACCAACAATGAGTACCCAGAGCAGATCCATGGATTGTTCTCCATTCTTCGGATTTATTACTAGTTATGTTGGGCTCAGTGGAATATACCTCATCTCCCAGTTGGTGGAGGAATCTAAAGTGTCTGTGCTAAGATGAGGGTAAATTATGATTCAAGCTGGGGAACAAGGCTAGAAGGGGTGCACATTGAAGAAAATACTTGTCATTGACGATGAAGTCGCAATCAGAGATTTAATCGAGCTCGTACTGAGAAGAGAAAACTACGTCGTTCAAACGGCTGAAAACGGAAAAATAGCCCTGCAGCTGCTGGATGCTTTTGGGCCGGACCTGGTGGTGCTTGACTTGATGCTGCCTGACTGCTCCGGATATGACCTGTGCAAGGAAATCACCGGGAAACGTGCCGTTCCTGTGATCATGCTCTCTGCCAAAAATGAGGTAATCGACAAGGTGTTGGGACTAGAGCTAGGGGCGGAAGATTACATGACCAAACCCTTTGACAATCGCGAATTGCTCGCTCGGATCAAGGTGATTCTGAGAAGAAACGAGAGCAAGGAGGAATCAAGTGAAGGAACAGAAGTGAAATCTACACGCATCATTCATGAAGAGCTGACATTTGATCTCGAAAGCCGAAGGGTGCTGAAAAACGGTGTACCCGTGTCTTTAACGGCCAAAGAGTTTAAAATTCTGGAATCGTTACTCAAAAGGCCAGACAAAATCTTTACCCGGGATGAGCTGCTGCAGATCGGATGGGGATATGACTTTATGGGAGACAGTCGCAGTGTGGATATGACCATCATGCGATTACGGAAGAAGCTGGAGGATAACGCGGACGAACCGAAGTATGTCAGGACGATCTATGGATTTGGCTATCAACTTGGAGGTGGCGAGGCCTGAAGTATGCAACCCGGTTACTACTGAATTATTTATTTTTCTCCGTGCTGTCCTTTGGCATCATCATTTTTGCGGTGAATAAAGCCATCGATTACTACAGCTTCATTACCATTGAAAAACAGATGATGGAGAAGGCGGATCTGTCCGAGTTGTCCTTCCGTGAGGTGTTGGCACAGCATAGATCATCGACAGGAGAACCGCAGACAGAAGAAATCGTCAGACTTGCTCTGGAGAAGCTGAAAGCTTCAGGCAAGGAAGTACGTATCTATGATAGCTCCAAGCAGTTGCTGGGCTTGGCAGTGGATGGCATCATCATTAATGATGGCAAACCTCTTATTTTTGAAAAGAATATTGAGAAAGCCCTGAGCGGCAGTTACGCCTACACCGTAACGGAAGATCATCTGCTTTATTTTGCCACTCCCATTCAGGATCAATACTACCAAAACGCTTATGTGTATGAGTTCGTGGAGGACATTTCCTACTTTTATTCGATTATGGATCAAATCCGTTATATCCTGTTTGCGGGTGCAGGCGGATTTATTGTACTGATTACGTTATCCAGTCTGTGGATTGCCCGCAACACAACCAAGCCGATTAAGCTGTTGCTTGGCGCTGCACAAAGTTTCTCTAGACAGGAGTTTCGGAGAGTTCATCTAAACCGGAAGGATGAGCTGGGCATGCTGGCAGATGGGCTGGATTCCATGGGGCGGCAGCTTCATGATTACATTCAGTACCAGAAACAATTTGTCTCCAACGTATCTCACGAGTTAAAAACACCATTGGCAGCCATTCGTGGTTTCTCTCAATACTTGGTTGAAGGGGAGAACGAGAACAAGGAGCTGCAAAAAATCTATGCTCATCTTCTGCAGGAATCGGATCGGCTGACGCGCTTGATTAATGAACTGTTGTTGCTATCCCGATTCGACAAGGCTGGTTCTAACGAACTGGAAGCCCGGAAGACGGAAATGAACGAACTGATTCAGCAAGTCGCAATGAGTATGGGTGCCAAGGCCAAAGATAAAGGAATCGAGATTATGTTCAGGGAGGCGGAAGCGGAACCGGAGGATAAGCCTATGACGAGAGTTCACGCCAACGTGAATCCAATGCTGATGTCCCATGCGATCGCCAACCTTGTGGACAATGCCATAAAATATTCAGGCAGTCCATCGCTAATCGAATTAAAGTTGGACCATACGCCAAGCGAGGTAGTTATAAGGATACGTGATCAAGGTATCGGTATCGCGGGCGATGAGCTGGAGAGAGTGCAGGAACGCTTTTACCGGGCGAAAAATGCAAGCACAGCGAGCGGTTCAGGTCTTGGACTTTCGATTTGCAAAGAGATTGTAGAGCGGTTTAATGGATATATCGACATGGAAAGTCAAATCGGGGAAGGAACGACCGTTACGATTGTGTTACCCCGTGCGTAAACACGCGCGAAAATAGTTAACGTTACAAGATTGATACAATTCTGTTATGAGACTAAAAAATGCTTTTTTTATAATCACTTCATAAGAAGAAATCACACATTTATGGAGGGATCATGATGAAATTGATAAACAAAGCTACATCTGTTATCCTGCTGAGTATTTTACTAACGATGGCACTGACGGGCTGTCTATCCAATGGTGCCAAGCCGCCAGAAGCGGCGCAGAACTCGGCTGAAAAAAACACGCCCGACGAACAGGTCAAAGGCGAAGGAGCATCCAATTCTACTGCGCCTGCTTCAGAAAATTCGGAAGGACAAAGCGCTGAAGCCATTAAGGAAGGTTCCATGGAGAAGGAAGGCAATGTGGTGCTGAAGGAGCTTGCTTTTGTCTATAATGAGCACACCATTGCGATTTCGGATACAGCGAATGAAGATCAGATGGAACAGATGCTGGGCAAACCGGATAACCTGAAATCTCATACGTACAGTGCTGGCGATGGAACAAACATGGATACGTTAATCGGTTTTACAGAAAAGGTTTATACGTATCCTGGTCTGGAGATTAAAACAATCAGTATACCGGAGGGGAAACAAGACTCCATCTTTCATATCGAAATTACAGATCCTAAGTACGCGACAGTGCGAAACATTAAAGCAGGAGATAGCCTGGATACACTCAAAAACGCCTACCCTGAGGGGAAACTGCTTGGTGATGGAGCCCCTAATGAGGAGGATGACTTCCGTTATGAGCCATCCAATTATGTGGATGTGATGTCGTTTCATATCAAGGATGCCAAGGTGGAGAGCATTCAGATCTACAGCCTTCTGGACTAATATTTAGTGATCGATGTTGGTAAGCATTCATACGATTCACCTTTAATACCTGCCCGGGAGGGGCAGGTATTTTCTCGTATTTTCTCGTTTATAGCTCGTTTATAGAATAGTATCGAGCTGACAGGTTGTCTCTTAAATAACTTAGACATGGTACAATTTTGCCATACACAACTTTTATCCAAGTGATGAACATAAGATCCTTCAAAAAACAGTCGAGACATGGACAATGCATTATGCATTCATAAAGGTGATGTGATTAAAGAGTTAACGGAAATCCACGTTGTCTTCCGACGATGTCAAGGGACAACAAAATGGTCCGATTACCGGTTGATGAAGATCTAAACAGATCCATATTTGTAGAGCTTACATTGAGATTAAAGAATTTGTACATACGGATGCTTCTGCAGCCTATTCTTTTGGAATTATAAAATAAAGTAGTTTCTTTGTGCTTAGGTTAAGATAAGTCCCCTGTTTAAGCACTAATGCTACCCGCGTACGTTCTTTAATTAGTAATTAGAAATGGAATATACTGATGAGGACGTAGCCCAAGCGAAGGCGCGAGAGCGTCTTTTTATTGAACTAACGGGCAGGATACTTTAAGGTCATGCGAGGTGAACCGTATCACAAGTAGAGCGAATATTTAGCAATACCTTATTGTTGACAATAAATAAACGATCATTTATTATTGATTCATGAGATATAGAGATGATAACAAAGTCGAAGCAATATTTGACGCGACCGTACAGCTAATTAATGAGATCGGTTTCTCTGAAACGTCGATATCAAAAATTGCCAAAAGAGCGAGTGTATCGGCAGCGACGATTTATATTTACCATGAGAACAAAGAGGATCTGCTCTACAAGACTTACTTGAAGATTAAAGACAAGATGAGCGAGAAAATGTTTCAGGGAGTGGATCATACCCGAACAGTTTACGAACGATTTGAAGCTATCATCCGTAACTATGTTGATTTTATTCAATCGTACAAAGAATATTTTTTGTTTCTGGAGCAAATCATGAATTCGCCTTTGCCCCAGAAATGGTGCCTAGAGGATACGGCAAGTCAGTTTCAGCCGATCTTCGAGATGTTTGACGCTGGCATCCGACAAGGGATATTGAAGAAGGAGGATATTAACATGCTGGTTGTTTACTCCATCTTGCCAATAGCCGAATTGTTGAAAGCACATTTGAAGAACGGGAGCATATTGAATAGTAAACAATTAGATTCTGCCATCAAGATGAGTTGGGACGCAATTAAGGCATGATCTATAATTCCCGAGTATAACAAAGTATTTTAGCGATGCCTGGCATCGCTTTTCTCTCCACTAATAATAAATGATCGTTCACTTATTAAGATGGAGAGAAGATTAAAGGAGGCAAAGAACAATGAAGTTTACCATCTTTGGAGCTAGCGGGGGTACGGGCTTACAGCTAATTGACCAAGCGATCAACAAGGGGCATACCGTAAAAGCCTTTGCACGTGCCGCAGATCGAATCCCGTTTACCCGGGAGGGATTAACAGTTGTAGAAGGCAATGTATTTAGTGAAGAGGATGTAGGATCGGCTGTTGAGGGGCAAGACGCGGTGTTTGTAGCTTTAGGAGCGACAGCAAGAAGTCCTTCAGATCTATGCTTACGTGGGACTCGTTCCATTGTGAACGCGATGAGAAGGCATAAAGTAAAGAGACTTGTCGTTCTTACGGGATTTGGCACCAGCAGAGAAAGCAGGAATCAGCTCGGAATTGGGATGAGAATGATTGTAAAACTGGTTTCTTTAATAACGTTCCGAGAGTTTTACGATAAGGAAAGGCAGGATGGTATTGTGCGGAACAGTGGATTGGACTGGACTATCGTTCAGCCATCAAGGCTCACCAATGAGCCGGGCAAAGGGCGATATAAGCACGGTGCTTTTACTCCTTCCATGCTAGCTAAAATTTCTCGTGACGACGTGGCTAGATTCATGATCGATTCAGTCGAACATGCTCGTTACATCAAACAATCCTCGTTTATTCATGACTGACTGAAACAGCTTAGCATGTAGTAATGACCTAATTACATATAAAATATAAGCTTTCGGAGGAATAAATCATGAGACCAAACTGGACGCCTGACGATCTCCCAAACTTAATAGGAAAAACCGCTATCGTGACGGGAGGCAATAGCGGGGTAGGCTATTATACGGCATTAGAGCTAGCGAAGCACGGTGCCAAAGTGATCATTGGAAGCCGTGATCCTAGGCGCGGCGAAGAAGCAATCATAAAGATGAAACAAACGGCACCGAATATAGATGTAACAGTGGAGCCATTAAACTTGGCTGATCTGAAGTCAGTTCGAAGCTTTGCCGACACGATCCAAGGGAAAGTGAAAGGAATAGACGTCCTTATAAACAACGCTGGGGTAATGGCCGTTTCCACTCGTGAACTGACGGCCGATGGTTTTGAAATGCACTTCGGAACCAATCATCTTGGACACTTCGCGTTGACGGGTCTGTTATTGCCGTTAATTGAAAAGAACCACGGTCGAATCGTTACAGTTAGCGCACAGTCAGCTCAAATGGGTGATATAAATTTTTCTGATTTAAAGATGGATAATAAATACAGACCAATGGCAGGATACAATCGCTCGAAACTTTCAAACCTACTGTTTGCCCGAGAATTAAATCGACGTGCGAAGAAGAAAGGTATCTCTTCTATAGCAGTACATCCTGGTACGAGTCCTACAGGAATCGGGAGAAACGTACCGAAGGGAACCAAAGCATTCGGACTGCTATTAATGAAAATATTCGGAACTCCTCCTGATCAATCATCTTGGCCATCACTTATTGCGGCGACGGATTCGACAATCACCGGAGATGTTTACGTAGGGCTAGGAATGAATCCTCTAAAGGCTAAGAAACCAAAGTTTGTAGATTTTCCCAAAAAGGCATTGGATGTGCAGCTTGCGGAAAAGCTTTGGTTACAATCCGAGAAGTTAACCGGAGTAGTTTATGACTTGTAAAAAACTACCGAAGATAGCTCCTTTTTTTCGCCGATAGACTGTTAAGATGAACCGTATCACATATGCCAGGGCATTACGCAAACGTAGAAACGATAGCTCAATGAAGACATATAGAGGCAGCCGGCTTTATGGTCGACAGCTTTTTCTGGGCTAACGGGCAGGGAATTCGTGTTGGGCGACAAAAACATAGTCCCATTGAAAGTCGCTATTTGTCGAAGGACACGAACATCGTTCCATTGGAAGTCGCTAATTTGGTGGCTTTTTTTGTGTTTTCTTATGTTTGAGAGGATAGGAGGTGATAAACATAGTAAAGCCGCAGAGGTGCAAGAGCACAACATACAATCAGTCAAATTCGAGTCAACCTCGCACGGGGAAACGCCCATCGTGCTTTGGCGTTACTGTGGTCATTGCGACGCCAAGTTGAGGAAAAGGGCTTGGTGATGAACGGGGGCATTCTTATCTTCCTTGACGAAGGTTCGCCTGTCTACACTTTGCTGTTAGAAGTTAAGGTACAGAGCATAATGCCTAGTTATGTTGAAAAATTGTTAGCCGAGATTGAAACCGATCTACGTGACAGCGAAGGTGCATCCGAACGTCACAGCGGTCCGTATAACAACTCACTGATCGAACCACTTAGCGAGCGTGAATTAGAAGTTCTACACCTTATTGCCCATGGCCCATGGTCTTTCAAATCGTGTTGATAAACTTCAGGTCAAGCAGGCAGGCGGAACGAGGCTGTAGCACGCGTTCGTAAGCACCGTCTGTTGTAAACAGTTCCCCACAAATACAATACTTTAGTATCTATCTCGAACAGTGATGCGACCGATATACTTGGCTTAAGTTGTGGCCAAGGAGGTAACCCATTTGAAAGCGATGGTCTGCACTAAATACGGATCACCGGACGTTCTTGAACTGACAGAGGTTAACAAACCAGTTCCGATGGCGAACGAAGTACTGGTGAGGATTCGCGCAACGTCCGTAGCGGCAATGGATGTTCGAATTCGCAGCTCTGACTTTCCTCTATTGTTGTGGATCCCAATGCGATTTCTGCTCGGCTTCAGAAAACCCAAAAAAACCATTTTAGGAGTAGAGTTGTCTGGAATCATTGAAGATGTAGGTAAAGACGTTAAACGATTCAAAAAGGGCGATGAGATTATGGCTTATCGAGGAATGAACTTCGGTACTTACGCCGAGTATACGTGTCTTCATGAAGACGGAATGGTAGTTATGAAACCCATAAATTCAACTTATGAAGAAGCAGCGGCCTTTGCCTTCGGTGGGCTTTCGGCCCTGTATTTCTTAAAAAAGTCGAACATTCAGAGTGGTCAAAGGGTTCCTTTCTATGGAGCTTCTGGTGCAGTGGGCTCATCGGCAGTTCAGCTCGCTAAGCACTTTGGTACAGAGGTTACCGGTGTTACTAGCACTACAAATATAGACTTGGTGAAGACGTTGGGAGCTGATCTGGTCGTTGATTACACCACAGAAAATTTCGTGAACAGAAATGAGCGATATGATGTTATCTTTGATGCCGTTGGGAAAATTTCAAAAGCGAGATCCTCTAAAGTCTTAGCTCCTAATGGAACCTATGTGTCCGTGGATGGTCAGGGCATAGCGAAAGTAAGCACCAAGGATTTGCACTTCCTCAAAGAGCTTATGGAAAAGGGAAAATTGAAATCAGTTATCGACAGATGTTACCCGTTGGAGCAGATCCCCGAGGCTCACAGATACGCAGAAACAGGACGCAAAAAGGGAAATGTGGCCATTACAGTAGGCGAGTGTCGGGTGACATAAACATAGTAACATTAGAAGCCGCATAATCAGCGGCTTTTTATACACCATTTATTAAACTAACGGGCAGGATTACGTAACACCAGTATGGAATATAAATGGACTTGTAACGGATTAAGGACTTTAAATTTGATGAGAAAAGGAGGATGAATAAGGGGAGCTACGATAGTGATGCTGAGCAATATAACGGTATGGTGAACTCGGGAGGGCCAGAGGGTTCCTACAGATATATTTTACAACAACTAAAGAATCTATCTGTTCTAGCCGACCTAAGAATTTGTGACATCGGTTGTGGTCAGGGTGAATTAGCCTACCGTTTATCCGAGCTTGGAGCAAAAGTAACTGGAGTCGATTTGAGTGAAAATCTTTTAGTGTACGCCCGAAACCTTAATAGCTTTACCCCTCGTTTCCCGTCCTCACTGCCTAAGCCGCCCGTCGCATCGACAGAGTACACCCCTTAGAATAGACATTGGAAAACCCATGGGTAATCCGATGCATGCTAAAGCGTGTATTTTTATGCCAAGAAGCAGATTTGGCTTACGCTCGAAACCATCGGAAGGCTTCTTTATATTTCTTTTGCATATTCCGTATTTTCAAATGCCATCGTAAGACGCGGCAAAGGTATGCCTAACTTTTTTGCTTCTCTCACAACTTCAAGTACCGCAAAACCTGCTTTACTATTGTTGTATTCGACGAAAAGTCGCGGTAAGCTGCTCTTTGCAAAAATAACCTTGTTAAAAAGCGGGCCGAGAAGTGCCGGTGGAATCTTGGTCAGCAGTAGAGTAATCGCGTCCATCTTTGCGCCTCTTGCTTTAAGTATGGGCATCATTTCCCTCATATGCTTACCAACATTTGCGAAGGAGTCACTATGATTCATAAGTGCTGGAAAGCTTCCGCGTTTTAACACCTCGGCCTCCATCGCCGCATTCATGGCAAAGTGATTCCATAGCCAGCTTTGCATATCCTTGATCCAACTGATTTTAAAATGGGCACTTTCAAATAGTTCTTTGATCTGGTTGTTCATCTGTTCCGTGCCTGCCCGTGGTTTCTCCAGAAATATCATTTTCAAAAAGCCGCCTCTAAGCTTATTGTCCGTGATGCCGCCCCCTGCTGCTGGAAATCCAAAGACCACCTTGTTCATAGACAATGGCGAGATCGCTGATTTTAAGTCTTGCCAAAGATTATTGAAGATGAGGATTGGGGTGTTCCCGGCGGCAGTCGATAGGAGCTGTGCTGCTGATGGAAGTTGCTCCGTGTTGACACTCGCAATAATGAGATCGTAATTTGACCCTATCTCCTCATGCAGTGTGACGTTCCAGTTTTCTTTTATGAGCTGTTTCCCTCTTCGTGCGTCCCACATTTCAAGCGCGATATGGCTTCCGAAGGTTTCTTTTCTCCCTTTTCTAACGTAAAACTCAACGGTATGCCCTGCCTTTTCGAATGCCCAAGCATACTGGGTTGATATGACGCCTCGACCGAAGAATAAAATTCTCATGTTAGCCTCCCTAGAATAGTTGATCATCCAACAACGTGTTGTATAATGTTATTGTATAGATTCATAATAGGGTCATCAACCATCAGATTTTTAAGATCTGTCGCATAATCGATGAAACAGAACATGGAGGCCAATCATGAATAAGCAACCTGAAATGACGGACAAAACGAGGCAAACCTTTATTAATGTATTCTGCGATTTGTATTGCCAAAAACCAATTGAAAAAATATCCGTTCAAGAGATTGCCAAGCAATCAGGATATAATCGCAGCACCTTTTATCAATACTTTACGGATATTTATGCGTTGTTGGATTTCGTTGAAGAGCGTGTCTTAAAATCCATTCACGAGGAAATGGCGAGCCGCGAGTTTTCTACCCATACGTTCCAGGATGCGCTGCAATGCCTGGAAAATGCAGAGGAAATTTCAGTTCTGAAAGCCCTGTTGGGCGACTATGGTGCGGTTCATTTTATTGAACGGCTGAAAAGAGAAATTCCCTTTGAGCGATTGATTGTACAATTTCCCACAAACGATGTCTTGGCACCCTACATCATTGAGTTTTACATATCCACGTTACTATCTATGTTTCGCCTGTGGATACGCAACGGCAAAGATCTATCGTCGGAAGAATTGGTCAAGCTGATCGATAGCCTATTTGCAAATGGGATAAAACCGTATTATACCTTTGGCACAGTCAATGAAGGGTAAACGCCGATCAAAATGGTATTCTATACTCTATAACGTGTGGCAGTCAAAGGTGAGGTTTATGTTATGTCAAGTTTTTTCATAGGCTGCGAAGCACGATTTTTATCGGGTGGCCCTTCTCCGTCAGCACAAGAAAACAGAAGAAGTTATGAGTTCACTGATTCATGGGAACGAAGAGAACATGTCCTATCGAGAGGTGGCTAGGCGACTGGGGATTCGGAATAAGACACAAGTTGAGGTATGGGTGAAATGGCATCAAGAAGGTAGAGCTATAGAGCAAGAAGCCTTTCATAAAGGACGGCCGAAGACAAAGCTTCCCCGTTTTGAAGAAGAAATAGCCTACTTAAAGGCGGAGACCGCATACCTAAAAAAGCTGTATCCAAATCTACACGGGGAGTGACGAGCAAAGCCATTCGTTGCGAGATCATCGAAAAATTGAGACAGGAATATCCGGCTTAAGTGGCTTTTGCAGCTAGCGGACGTTTTAAAAAAATTGGATATTTAAACAACAAATATGCGAATGTTACCGTCTATATAGACGACTATAATGCTTGGGATATGTGTCAGAGATCAGAACAAATATGAAAGTAGGGAGCGCTCTTTAATGAAAAAAACAGTACTGGCATTAATCTTATTAGGAGTAATTACGGGATGTGGCACCCCGTCCTCAGATGCTCCTTCAGCAACAAATTTTAACAGTGTAACGGAGCAGCCTACTGCCAATGTAGTAGCACCTGAAACAAAGCAGTTCCAGTTGAAGTATACAACGTCTTTAACTGCCGAGCCACTAACTAAAGTCACTCCAGTAGAACTATCTAAACAATTGAAGAGCCAAGCGGTTGATGATTCCAAGGTTTTAACTTATAAAAAGAATGATGATGTAGAGAAAATTTATGCTGTACTTCATTCCAAAGACGGAACCTATGATATAGGACAGATCGGGTATGAAGGGGCCAGCGACTATTCGACAAGTACAGTTGATGTTTTGGGACAATCTTACGTTAAAGTGACCGGCTCTGTTGGAGCTAACGCACCTATTTCCAAGTATTTGTCGCTCAGTACTTCCCCCCAGGTGCTGTGTATAGAAGCACATACTGTGGAGGTTGATGTAGACCAGGACGGGATAAAGGAAATCGTTGCTACTGCAGGTACAGCAGCGGAAACATCTATCTATAAAATAGAGAATGATTCCCTGGTAAGCGTAAATCTTAATGAAGTCATGAATGCCGCTGTAGTGATGTATGACCAGGAGTACAACACTTTTAAAGCAGAAGTGACCAAAGGCGAGATCTCACAATGGAAAATTGAAGCTAACCTGCTAGTGCCTTTACTATGATTTTAAGTGAATTTTGAAGAAAGGGTGCTGCCAATGGAAATCCTGCCTATCAAAAAAAGGTTGAGGAAGGGCACTTGGCGCACTATGAGCGTGAGATTGAGTTTCTAAATGATAATTTTGAAGACTGGATGTAGAACTGATCAAAAGATGAGTTTCTTGGATAGCAAACAAGAATTCAAAAGGAGGATATTGCAGTTCCTGCCATTAGTTAGTCAAAGGGGGTATTAAGACTAAAATAATGAGCAATGTGACAATAATGTAATACTAAATTGAATATTGTTATGTTATTCGATGGGAATACATAGATGTCCCCCTTATACTGGAAATTATTAAACAAGGTGTAGTTTATTGCCACCAACCAAATTTCCAAAAGGGGGTATCCACAGATGACTGAGGTAATTAAAGCAATAATACTTGGCATAATAGAGGGGTTAACAGAATTTTTACCAGTATCGTCTACTGGACATCTGATTTTAGCAGGCAATTTGCTTAACTTTGAGGGAGACGCTGCAATAACTTTTAAAATCGTTATTCAATTGGGTGCGGTGATGGCAGTTCTAATACTTTATTGGAAAAGATATTTGGAGATTGGTGCTAATCTGATTAGATTGGATTTTTCCCAAAGTAAAGGCTTAAATGTAGTTCATATGATTTTGGCTATGTTACCAGCATTAATTATATATCTTCTCTTCAAGGACACAATAAAAAGCCAATTATTCGGCCCAACCCCCGTCTTGATCGGTCTAGTTGCAGGTGGCTTGTTGATGATCATCGCTGCACGTAGTAGGAGAACTGAAACCGCTGATACGATGGATGGGATAAATTATAAACAAGCTTTCGGGATTGGACTGTTCCAATGTTTGGCTTTGTGGCCGGGATTTTCGAGATCGGGTTCAACGATTTCAGGTGGTCTTTTACTTGGTACTAGCCAAAAAGCCGCCGCAGATTTTACGTTCCTTATTTCCGTGCCTGTTATGTTTGGTGCAAGCTTGTTGGATTTGTACGATAGTCGCGATTTGCTGAATTCTGAGGATTTCTTTCTAATGATAATTGGCTTTACGACATCCTTTCTTGTGGCAATGATTGCAGTAGCGACGTTCATCAAACTGATTAAGCGACTTCGATTGGAATGGTTTGCTCTATACCGTTTTGTCTTAGCAGCGCTCTTCTATTTAATCGTCATACAGTAACCAGTTTTGTATTTGATTATTCAAGCAATCTACCACAAGGGAAACGTTAGTTTAATTGTGGGCATGGGGAAGAAGGATAAGATGAAACTTAGAGGGACACTTACGGAGCAAGCATATCGAAATTAGCAAATAAGTACCCAGATAAATACCAAGAAGGAAAGGAATCTTTTGTTAATGAGTTAGTAGAGATGGTTAGTAAGAGAAATGAGAGGATTATACATGTGGGGGAATATGGAACCGGGGTATTATATCACCCTACAGAATTACTTTTGAATTATTTACACCAATGGTTTAGCCATTGCCGAAAAAGAGGCAAGCAAACAAACATAGGTGTCGAAGGACAAGAACATGGTCCTATTGAAAGTCGCTAAAATAGCGGCTTTTTTGTTTTATCGGCACAAATTCTTGCCCCGATTCGAGGACAAGAACTTGTACCGATTGCCATAAAGGACAAGAACATAGCCTCATTACCGATTAGATAAGTATCTAACTATGTTTCCATGCAAGCAGTTTAGTTGAAGATTAGTCACGGAGAACCATACCATACGCGCCGGCAAAAAATAGGGGGTGTGGATAGACTTAAATACCCTTTTGGATTACCCCGATTCCTCTTGTGAGCCTTGCAGATTAAGCGTACGCAAGTTCGACATCAGGAAGGGCAGCACATGCTCGATGAATTGTTCCGCCGGCTCTTCCTGCCGTTGACTCCACTTCACAACCACCCCATAAATTGACCAACTGATCATCGTCGCGACCCATTCCATTCTTCGCTGCTCTTCCGCCGGGAGGTCTTTGACATGCGCCATGCAAGAGATGATGACATTGTACAGTTGTTGCTTGGCATTGTCCTCCATCGCCCGCGAAAGGGTTCGCCGAGCATTTAGCAGCTTCGTCGTTTCAATCTGCCACTCACAGACTGCCAGCATTAGATTGCGCAACAGCTCTGTACCCTGCATTTGCGTACCGGGAGGAATCTGTGTTGATAGAATTTCCGTAAATGCGCTGGTCATGGTTAACTCAAGCAATTCATATTTATCTTGATAATGGTTATAAAAGGTGGCTCGGTTCAGTTCAGCACGATCCATAATATCCTGAATCGAGAGGTTTTCGAAGTCCATTTCTACAAGCAAATCCGTAAATGCTTTCTGAATATATTTCCTCGTTCGCTTTGCGCGAGGATCATTCGGGTTCACTAAACCCATCCCACACCATCTCCTTGTATCGTGATCCGTAGTCGGGAAGAATACAATTTGGATCTATTGTTGTCTACACAACAGATCTGCTCTTTTGCTGATTGATTCGCATTGGAGATTACTATTAATATGGTAATTGACAACTGTTGACTAGTCAACATTTATAGCTTAATTCATATGTGGGAGAGTGGGAAGGTGAAGGACTTATTCGTAGCAGGAGGTACTTCCGGGATGGGCAAAGGGCTCGCCATTTATTATTTACGCCAGGGCAGCAGAGTGACGGTGACAGGCAGCAACCGTCTCCGGGGTAAGGAATTTCTAGACGAGGCTGCACGACTTGGCGCCGCAGACCGGGCATTCTTTATTCAAGCTGATCTATTATCATTGTCTGAGAACCGCCGCGTCATTCAAGAAGTTCAACAACACCATATGTCGCTTGACGGACTGGTGCTTACAGCGATGCAACAATTTCCTAAACGGAAATTGACTCCAGATGGTTTTGAAAGCACTTTTGCGCTCTATTATGTCAGCCGATTTATTCTGAGTTATGGTTTAACGGAATTGTTGGAGAGGGGGACCAATCCGGTCATTGTAAGCATCGGAGGCACTGGAATGACGAAGGGATTCGTTCACTACGATGACCTTACACTTCAACAGGGGTATGGTCTGTTGAAGGCGACTCTGCAGGGAGGACGGGCGAATGATTTGCTGGGGGTTGCGTATGCTGAGAACCACAAGAACGGGAAGACGCGTTTCATACTTAACCATCCCGGATATACCCATAGCGGTACGAATCATTTGGCCCAGCCTTTCAAGGGAATATTGCGCGTAATGGGCAAGCTCTTCGCACAGCCGGTGGAGAGGAGTATTCAACCGATCATTAAGCTGATGGATAATCCTCCATCCCAGCCCCTCATCGCCTGGGACCGAACCAAGCCCGTTGATCTCGATCTCCCGACGCTTAGCAAGAAGGACGCACTAAAATTATATCAGTTGACCAAGCATATTCTTTAACATTTGGCCGAAATTGATGTTGGATAGGCCGCTATTGATATCTATATGAAATACAAAGAATGAATGATGAATTGACAGGTGAATAATTTCAACAGTCAGACCTTACATATTTAGATCTGACTGTTTTTTTTCTGTGTAAAGTGAACAGCCGAAAAAGGTACTAATCCGAATGTCGAAGGACAAGAACATAGTCCGATTACCGATTAGATAAATTTCTTATCAATTTGCAATTATAGGATGGAATGATGATTGGCTTGTAAACCCGTGTACCCTAATTTATCGGTATCTTCTATCCTAATGTTAATTACGGTTTCCTTCATGAAACTAAGTCACTTCATTGAAATTGACATACCCAAAAGTGCGTACTTTTCAAGTATGTCAATTGAATTTATACTGAGTCAGAAATAACGAAAGGGGGAGAGATTAATTGGAATATCGGATCAAAATAGAGGATAGCAGTCTGCGACTTGGGTCGCGAATTGATATCGAGACTACAACGTTTCGTTCTGTAGACTCTCAAGAGAAATCGCAATGGGATCTCCCTGCTGGAGTGTACCGCGCAAAAGATATCGTCCGTGAAATAAGTGCATTACTCGAGGCGGTTTGCTTACAGCTTGGGGACTCTGCAGCCGCTGAGTCGCTCTTAAGGAATCTCCAATCCAGCTTAGGAGTTTCCGGAAGAGAAGCCGTGCTGCCGTTGGCCTTAATCGCCTCGGGAGATGAAACGAAACGCCCGTTCCTCGATCAGGCGCAACAAATCGGAAACACGTTGTCTAGCTGGGCTCGAGAATATTATTTAGAGAAGTCGGCTTGGCTGATGTACGGAGAAAAATCCTTACTCCAGCTTGTTCATAGAAGCCAGTGTGACAATCATCGGTGGACGCCAGAGGTGGTGAGCATTTTAATGGGGCCTAAGGGTAGCCCCGAAATCATGCAGTTGTTTAATGAGTATCTGCATCAACTGATCCTCCTGAGAGATGCGTTGATGCCTTTTGAGAACTGGGAGGAAGTTCCTATTATGATCGTGGAGGGGGATCAAGCGAAGGGACTTCGATTTATCGAGCCGGCGCGGAATCGCTTTCTCACAGAACTGATGGTCAAACGAATGCCACACAAAGAGGTTGTACGCTTCGCGCAAAGTTTCCTAAGCCCTGAACTCTCCATGGTTGGATACGGATTTCAATACCGTCTCGGGATGGTGCTGCCTGCGGCAATCGGAAAACCGATTACCGCCACAAAAAGCTTACTTTGCTGGCATCCCGCTCATCTATTGCCGTATGAGAAGGCCGGGGGGACAGACTCCTTTGTCATCGATTATGCTGAGGGAGATTACTACGCAGTCACCCGCAGTTGGATCGGTTCCCGTACATCAGAGCAACAGAATAACAATGAAGTGAGTTTCGAAAACGAAATAGATATCGTACCCGAAGCAAATGAACAAGGCCGGGTTATATTAAATCTGAGATTGTCGGATGGGAATTACGAGTATTGTGTGGATGTTGGGCAGGCTATGCGAGGACACCGATATATGTATCGTCCTGAGCAAATCCACGTATCCGCGGAAAGTACAGCCTGGCCGGCCCGTTCCGCATGGATCGAACACTCTGCTTCGGATATATTGGGGGTGACAGGACTCGCGGTCTTTGATGATGACGGCGTTCACTACATTTCAGTTGGAGGCAATCCGCTCGTGGTGTGGGCACTGCTTGGCAAACTGTTTCCGCTAAATGTGGTTGTAATCATTGACGAACAAGCCGATGAGGTGGAGGCGCCGCATCTGGCAGGTAGTAAATTAAGAGGGTTAATTCTGTTGAATGGAAGCTATTCTCGTCAAGTTGTTACCCGTTAACCTCATGCTCTTGTATTGCGGATGGCAGTTCGTCGTCCGGAAATAACCGCATATAATCTGTCCCAAAGTCGCGAAGCTGGATTAATATAACCATGAGCGCCTCCCCCAATTGGGTTAGCGAATATTCGACCTTTGGCGGAACTACCGCATACACTTTCCGGGCGATTAATCCGTCGTTTTCCAAGTCTCTTAACTGCATCGTCAGCATTTTTTGCGTAGCTCCGGGCATCAACTTCTGAAGTTCGTTGAAGCGGTAGGTTTGTTTCGATAAATGACTTAAAATCAAAGGCTTCCATTTTCCGCTTATTAATCCGAGAGTGATTTCAGAGGTACAAAGAAAAACGCTATTGCGGTATTCGATCATATTCAATACCCCTCTTTTTTTGTTATTAAAATCGACTAATCGTCCCTGTTTAATATGAATATTATCAAACCGAGCCCATCGTTTCAAGTATGAAACCCATGCTCAAAAGGAGTAACCAGATATGTTGACCATTAAAAAAGTTGCCGTTCTGCCGCTTGTGCTGGTGATATTGATCCTTATTTCAGCTTGCTCGGGACGGAATGAAGTCTCCGATCAAATCACCGAATCGGCAAGCCGTTCTTCGAACGGTGAAACGGTAGACGGGCAGGCTGTCTACCCAATCCAAAATGGGGCCGAACTGACGTACTGGCTGCAAAGCCAGACGACGCTCAAACCGAGCGTTAACGATATTCCTTTTTATCAGGAATGGCAGAAACGGATCGGGGTACCGATTCGGTTTTCTGAGGTGTCTGCAACACAGGCAAAGGAATCGTTCAGCGTAATGCTTGCTTCAGGAAATTTACCCGACATTATCGAATATAATTGGCTGGATGGTGTATCAGGTGGGCCTGAAAAGGCATTGAAAGACGGATATATTTTAAGACTGAACGAACTCATCGACCGGCATGCGCCGAACTTGAAAAAGTATTTACAGGAGCATCCCGATATCGACAAATTGGTGAAAACGGACAACGGAGACTATTATGCATTTCCGTTTCTTAAAGAAGGCGGCATGACCACACAGTGGGCAGGTCCGGTGCTGCGCAAGGATTGGCTTCAGGAACTAAATTTGGAAGTCCCCTCAACGATCGATGAATGGCACCAAGTGTTGATCGCGTTCAAGGAGCGAAAAGGCGTACGTGCACCATTGACTTTCAGCAGCCAAACCCATGCGCTGCAAGGTTTTCTGGATGGAGCTTTTATCGGGGCGTTCGGCGTCATCCGCGATTTTTATCACGAAGACGGGAAAGTGTTGTATGGTCCGCTGCAGCCTGGATATATACAGTTTTTGAAAACAATGAATCAATGGTACGAAGAAGGATTGCTCGACCCGAACTTTACGCAGAACGACCGAAAAACGCAGGATGCGAATCTGATGACAGGGGCTTCGGGAGCAACCGTCTCCTCGGGTGCCAATATCGACAAATGGGAGGCCGCTCTTAGGGATGGAGATCCGCGAGCGACTTTCGTGTTCGCGCCTTATCCCGTGCTGCAAAAAGGGGAGACTCCGAAATTTGGACAGGAAGCGTGGTTGTACGGGGCTGAAGCGTCTGCTGCGATATCCGCCAGCAGCAAGCATCCAGAGCTTGCCGTTCAAGTGCTTGATTACGCCTACGGAGAAGAGGGCTACCTGCTTTTCAATTATGGAATCGAAGGACAGTCATTCAACTGGAAAGGCGGCAAACCGGAGCTGACAGAATTAATCACGAGTAACCCGGACAATCTGTCCTACCTAGAAGCATTGACGCTCTACACCCATACTGTAAATCCAGGTCCGTACGTGGAATCTAAGGAGCTGATCGGTAAATTGGCCGTGACGAATGAGGACCACAATTACGACAATTGGAAAACGGACAACCTTAAGCACGTACTTCCGCCCGTGTCGATTACATCTGAGGAATCGAACGAATTTGCGCGCATTATGTCTGATGTCGACACGCTAGTCAACGAGATCACACTAAAGGTCATTCTGGGTTCAGAACCGGCGGATGAAGCTTTTCGTGAGCTTACGGAGAAGTTGGAGTCTCTTGGTATCAGACGCGCGCTAGAAATTCAACAGGCTGCTTACGACCGTTTCCTGAACCGATGATCAGAAGAGTCGCCAAAGATTTTAATCGTAACAAATGGCTCTATGTGCTCGCTATTCCAATCGTCGCCTATTATGTTTTGTTTCAGTATTTGCCTATGTACGGCGCGGTTATCGCATTTAAAGATTATTCACCGATTCAAGGGGTTTGGGGAAGCGAATGGGTCGGATTGGAACATTTCAGATCTTTTATTAACAGCCACTATTTCTGGCGCTTGTTTCGGAACACCGTGCTGTTAAGCCTTTACTCCCTGGTGTTCGATTTTACAGCTCCGATTGTACTGGCGCTTTTGATTCACGAAGTTCGTTCGCGATATATCAAATCATTCGTGCAGACGGTTTCGTTCATGCCTTATTTTATCTCGCTGATCGTCGTTTGCGGCTTGGTCAAGGATCTAACCCAGAGCGGCGGCGTCGCGAATCTCGCCTTTACGTTTTTGACGGGGGGAGATGGACAGGATTTGTTGCAGCAGCCAGGGCTGTTCCGCGGCATATACGTGATGTCCGAAATCTGGCAACGGGTCGGTTGGGAGTCGATTATTTATGCAGCAGCGCTGTCGACGATCCCGCAGGCGCAATACGAGGCAGCGCGTATAGATGGCGCAAGTCGCTTGCGGCAAATTCGAAGTATAACGCTGCCAGGGCTTCTTCCGACGATTGCAATCATGTTTATTTTGCGGGTAGGTCATTTGATGGATGTAGGGTACGAAAAAATATTATTGCTTTATAATCCAGTGATCTATGAAACGGCGGACGTTATTTCCACGTTCGTCTATCGTAAAGGCTTACTCGACAATGACTGGAGTTTCAGTTCGGCCATTGGATTGTTTAACTCTGCAATCAATCTCCTGATGCTTGTTATCGCCAATGCGCTAACCCGAAAAACAAACCAAAACAGTCTGTGGTAAGGAGGGGACCCTATGCGTATATCCGACCGTATACTTGACATTGCCGTGTACTTTCTGCTGACCACGTTGGTTGCTGTTACGCTTTATCCATTGATCTACGTCTTGTTCGCCTCGTTCAGCGATGGCGACCTGCTTATGGCTAAAAAGGGACTGCTGTGGAAACCGGCCGGTTTTAGTACACTGGCTTACGAGAGAGCGCTTGGCAATCCGGCGGTTTGGTCGGGCTACTGGAACACGCTTCGACTGGTTGGCGGAGGTCTCATTCTACATGTAACGATGGCGATTATGGCGGCATACGTGCTATCGCGCTGCAATTTCATATGGGGCAAGTTCCTAATGTTGTTTATTGTCGTAACGATGTTCTTTAATGCTGGGCTCATACCGTTCTATCTTGTAGTAAAAGATATGGGTATCATGAACACCATGTGGGCTCTGCTCCTTCCGTTTGCGGTAAATACGTTTCACCTGATTATTTTGCGAACCGCCTTTTTGTCGTTGCCTGTTGAACTTGAGGAGTCGGCCCAGATCGACGGTGCCAATCACTTGACCGTGCTTCTAAAAATAGTGATCCCGTTGTCCATGCCAGTCATTAGCGTAATTATGCTATACACGGCGGCAGACAAATGGAACATGTGGTTTATCCCATCGCTATTCATACAAGATCGTACATTGTATCCGCTACAATTGGTGTTGTGCGAGATTTTGATCAACAACGGGACGGATAACATTTCTTTTGGAGCAGGTGTAGGAGAAGCTCGAAACATCGGAGAAACGATCAAATATGCTACAATCGTGATTGCGACTATGCCCATTCTGTGTATTTATCCGTTTCTCCAGAAGTATTTTGTGAAGAGTGCTTTCTTAGGAGCGGTCAAGGGATAAGGATCATACTAAGAATGCCATGATAATCGATTAAGGATCCGCTGAACGCATCACATTGACACGTTGTACGGTTGGAAGTACAATATAACTACTATATAAGTAGGAATAATTGGATATAAGTGCTGTATACGGAGTTGACCAGAAATACTGGAGACTGAAGGGGTTCCCTAGGGGACCATGCCTTCAGTCTCCTTTTGGTTTGTATAGGAGAAAAAGGAGATGAACCATGGTGACAGATCAGCAGAACCTTTCAAAAAAATGGAGATTCGATACGTTGCAAGTGCACGCTGGGCAAGAGGCGGATCCGGTGACGGGCGCAAGAGCGGTACCTATTTACCAAAGCTCTTCCTTTGTATTCAAGAATACGGAGCACGCTCGTGCTGTGCTGAATTTTGAAGAGCCGGGGAACACCTATACCCGAATCAGCAATCCGACGAATGAGGTACTGGAGCAGCGAATCGCTGCCTTGGAGGGTGGCTCTGGCGCGCTCGCTGTGGCATCGGGCTCGACGGCCGTCACGTATTCCATATTTAATATTGCAGGGGCCGGCGATGAGATTGTAGCCGCGAACACCCTTTATGGAGGAACCTAC
The DNA here is from genome assembly GCF_000024685.1 of Paenibacillus sp. Y412MC10. Lineage (NCBI taxonomy): Bacteria > Bacillati > Bacillota > Bacilli > Caryophanales > Paenibacillaceae > Paenibacillus > Paenibacillus sp. Y412MC10. Next base: position 3,584,445 of record NC_013406.1, on the reverse strand, counting down.
AACTTGCTTGCCGTCACGCTGCCCAAGCTTGGCATCCGGACGACGTTTGTCAGCCCGGATGATCCCGAGAATTTCCGGCGCGCCATCAACGAGCATACAAAAGCCCTTTTCATTGAATCGATTGGAAATCCGGGGCTCAACGTACCGGACCTCAGGCGCATTGCGGATATAGCCCATGAACATGGAATTCCGTTAATCGTAGACAACACCTTCGGAACGCCGTATCTGATCAGACCGATTGAGCATGGCGCCGATATCGTTGTCCATTCGGCGACGAAATATATCGGGGGCCATGGCACCACCATCGGCGGCCTGATTGTGGACGGCGGCAGGTTTGATTGGGAGAGCGGCAAATTCCCGGGGCTTACGGAGCCTGATCCAAGCTATAACGGTATCCGGTACCTGGAGAAATTCGGCGAGACCGCTTATATTACGAAGCTGCGCGTTCAATTTTTGCGTGACATCGGGGCAGCCATCAGCCCGTTCAACTCCTTCTTGCTGCTGCAAGGACTCGAGACGCTGTCGCTGCGGCTGGAGAAGCATTTGTCCAATACGAATCGCATCGTGCAGTATCTGAACGAGCATCCCGAAGTGGCCTGGGTCAATTACCCGGGACTTGCATCAAGCCCTTACTATGAACTGGGTCAAACCTACTTCCCGAAAGGCGCAGGTTCTATCTTTACTTTCGGCTTAAAAGGCGGGTTTGAGGCAGCCAATCGATTTATTGACAGCCTGGAGCTGTTCTCCCATCTGGCCAATGTCGCGGATGCCAAATCGTTGGTCATTCACCCTGCCAGTACGACCCATGCCCAGCTGTCGCCGGAGCAGCAGCTCTCCGGCGGCATAACGCCGGATCTGATCCGACTGTCCGTTGGCATCGAGGATTCGCTGGATCTTATTGACGATTTGGAGCAGGCCTTGCAGAAGGCCGGAAGTTTAGCCGGGAAACCGGCAGGAACGCTGCAATCATAAGAAGCTGATCGAGCCAGTCCGTAAGCTGACTGGCTTCTTTTTCACGAAGATGAAATTGGACCGTCAGAGGGGGCCGGTGTAGTCCGGCTATTCTAATGGAGTAATTAAAACGGCCAACGGTATCATCACATTGGCCTGGTACAAAGAAGCGCCCCCCGTTTCACTACGGGTGGGCGCTTTAGCATGCTGGGCGATGACTCCTCCAACGATCGGGACATGGAGGTTATCTGTCGGTCCTATCGATCAACGCTAGCGCTTAACGCGTGGCAGCCTGCGCCTCAGACGCTGTACGGAAGCGGTTGGGAGGGATCGGCAGACCGAAATGCTCCCGTAACGTGCTTCCGGTATATTCCCGCCGGAACAGTCCCCGTTCCTGGAGGAGCGGGACAACCCCGTCCACAAAATCCTCGAGCCCATCGGGAAGGCCGGGAGCCATGAGCATGAAGCCATCCGCGGCGCCTTCATTGAACCAATGTTCCAGCGTATTCGCGATTTTCTCCGGCGTACCGACCAAGTGGTCCCCGCTGAAGGAGCCGATAATGAGCGAATAGATTTCGCGCAGCGTAGGATTCTCCCTTGCGATGACGGGCTGATGTTTGGGATAGTCCGGATTCCTCGCCTGCAGGGTGTCCAGTCCGGCTTCCTGAGCGGTGGTTTCAGGCGTGAAGCCGGTAAAATCGACATCCTTAAAATAATCCGCCAGAAAATCCAGAATCGTCTCATCCGTAAGCAGCTCCTCAAACTGCTTGCGCTTGCGCAGCGCATCGTCCTCTGTCGCGCCGATGACCGGCGAGATCCCAAGGACAATGGATACGTCATCCGGATTTCTGCCGGAAGCCGCAATCTTCTGTTTGAAGGCTTGATAGTATTCCCGTGCATCTTCGAAATTGTATTTAATTGCGAAAATCACTTCGCCCACGTTTGCGGCAAACTGCTGACCGGCAGCGGAATTGCCGGCTTGGACCAGAACCGGCTGCCCCTGTGGGGAGCGCGCGATGTTAAGCGGCCCCTCCACGGAGAAGAATTCGCCCTGATGTTGAAGGCGATGAAGCTTATCCGGCTCGAAGAAGCGTCCGGAAGACTTGTCGAAGACAAAGGCATCATCCTCCCACGAATCCCAGAGGCCGCGAACGACATCTACGAACTCGGCAGCTCTAAGGTAGCGATGCTCCAGCTCATAATGCTCGGCAGCGCCGAAGTTCCGTGCCGTGTTGCCGGATAAGTCCCGGGTTGTGACGATGTTCCAGCCTACCCGCCCCTTGCTGATATGGTCTGCGGACATCAGCTGGCGCGCCAGGTTGAAGGGCTCCACGTAAGAGGTGGAAGCCGTGGCGACCAGCCCGATGCGGGAGGTCGCGCCCGCCAGGGCGGAGATTAGTGTGATAGGCTCGAACCGGTTCAGGATGTTAGGATGGGACTCTTCGTTAATGGCCAGACTGTCGGCCAGAAACACCATGTCGAATTTGCCACGTTCCGCAGTTTGGGCAAGCGTTCGGTAATAATCGATGTCGATGCTTGCCCCGGGCATAGCATCGTCGCGCCGCCAAGAAGAGGCGTGCATGCCGGTACCTACAAGGTAAGCCGATAATTTGATTTCTTTCTTCCGGGTCACGGTCTTCACTCCTTATGGATGAATAAAAAAAGACACTTTCCTCCAAAGATCGGGGAAAAGTGTCTCCAGTTGACTGGTAGACTTAATCTAGCATTATCAAGATCGGAATAATGGACTATATAAGCTTAACTGAATGTTAATAAGCAATGCCGCCGTTGTCAACCCGTAACTTGCTCATTATATGAATCGCTGACTTGAGGAAACACGCCAGCGAAAATAGGTTATTGACGAGACGTACAAACTGCGTTACGATATCACACAAAACCAATTGTCATTGTCGGAATAATGCCATTTACCAGTCAACTGGAGATGTCTGCTGCTAATCGGAAGATTAGCGCGGCATCTCTTTTTTTATCCTTATTTTCTGTCGGAAAGGTGAAATATCGATGTCCATTCAAGATTCAATCCGAACGGAACGGGGAATTCCCGTTCCGATGCGGGACGGCGTCCGGCTGTATGCGGATGTTTACCGGCCCAATGATGACAAGTCTTATCCTGTGCTGCTGCTGCGAACTCCGTACAACAGGGAGGATGCGCAGACGATGAATTACGCGCATCCGAGCTGGTATGCCCGGCATGGATATGTAGTGGTCGTGCAGGATGCCAGAGGCCGATGGTCCTCGGAGGGAGCGTTTCATCCATACATACATGAGGCAGAGGACGGCTATGACACCATTGAGTGGGCAGCCTCGCTTCCGTACGCCATACCGAAGGTCGGCATGTACGGATTCTCGTACGCGGGTGCCATGCAGTGGCTGGCGGCCACCAGCAGGCCGCCTCATCTGGCCTGCATCGCACCGGCTATGATCGGCTCCGACTCCTATCAGGGCAAAGCCTACCGAAACGGTGCCCTGAGCCTGGCCTTGCAGCAATCGTGGATGTTGTTCGCTGCCCAGGACACCGCGCTTCGCCGCGGACGCGGGGACTGGGCAGCCGAGCTGTCGGCGTTATACGGGGACGTGTTTTCCTTTTACAAGCGATTGCCGCTGAACGATCCGCCCGAGTCGGTTAAGGAGCTCGCACCTTACTATCTGGAATGGCTGAGGCATCCGTCCCGTGACGAGTATTGGCATGCTACTTCCTTGAAGGAAAAGTATGAATCGGTCGAGGTGCCTGCGCTTCATATTGGCGGGTGGTACGACATTTTTATTGACGGGACAATCGAGAACTTCACCGGGATCCGTAAGCGGGGGGCCACGGAGAACGCAAAGGCACATCAGTATTTGTACATAGAGCCGTGGTTTCACATGCCGTGGTCGAGATATGTCGGGGAGCTGGATTTCGGACCGGAAGCGGCCAACCGGGTAGATCAACTGCAGCTCCGGTGGTTTGACCGTTGGCTGAAAGGGAAGGAGCCGATTCATGAACTGGCCCCGGTCACCTATTTTCGGATGGGAAGCAATACCTGGCACGAAGCGGAGCAGTGGCCTCCAGCCGAAGCTCAGGATACGGCTTATTATCTTCACAGCGCGTCGAGAGCGAACTCGATCCATGGTGACGGAACGCTGACCACGAGCGCGCCGGTTGAGGAGTATCCGGACACGTATGTGTACCATCCTTCGATCCCGGTGCCCGCACTCGGCGGCCGATCCGGCGCCGTGCCCGATTTAACGCCGATGGGTCCTCGCAATCAGATACCGAATGAGGTTCGGAACGATGTGCTGGTCTATTCGACGGAGCCTCTCCAGGAGGAGCTGGTTCTTAGCGGGGAGGTAACGGTTGAGCTGTATGCTTCCACTTCGGCCGAGGATACGGATTTTGTCGCAAAGCTTGTCGATGCGTACCCGGACGGGCGTTCCTATAATATCGCGGAGGGCATCGTGAGAGCGAGCTACCGCCATGGTTTATCGGCTCCGGAGGCAGTTGTGCCGGGTGAAGTGCACCGATACGAAATATCGCTTGGGCCGACGGCAGCTGTGTTCCGCCCAGGCCATCGCATCCGCCTTCATGTCACAAGCTCGCTGTTTCCGACCTTTGACCGCAATCCGAACCGAGTGATGAATCCGGGGGAAGCGACGGAGGCCGACTTCGTGACGGCGACTCAGACGATATACCATGATGAGCTGCATCCATCGAAGCTTTGGCTGCCGATCATCCATGAATAAGACAGGGAGGTACAAGGAAATTGGCGATCAACTTCATTTGGTTTGATCTGGGATACACATTAGTGTATCAGGACAGGGAACAGGTTTACGTCCGCTACCTGGCGGAGCAAGGGGTGAGCATTCCGCAGGAGCGGATCGAAGAGGCGTACCATCTGGCGGATAAACATTTCATGAGGGATTACCCGGGGGTGCTGGCCAAGGAACGCGATACCTTTTTTCAATGGTACTTGGGCGTGCTCAATCACTCGCTGGGCTTGCATTTTGATCTGACGAAGCAATACCGGCGGATTTTGGAGGTTCAGCGGGAGCTGGAGTGCGTCGGCTGGCGTTCGTTTCCATTTACCCTCCCCGTACTGGAGACCTTGAAAAAGCACTCCTACGGGGTGGGCCTTATCAGCAATTGGGATCATACCGCAAGGGATGTACTGGAGAGAAATGGCTTGCTGCCGCTCCTGGATGAGATCGTGATCTCTTCGGAAGTGGGAATCGAGAAGCCGGATCGGGCGATATTTCAGTTAGCGCTGGAGCGCGCCGGGATATCCCCCGAGGAAAGCCTGTACGTCGGTGATAACTATTACGATGACGTCATCGGGAGTGAGCGGGCGGGCATGCAGAGTTACCTGATCAACCGGTTCGGTATGCTGGGGATCGAGGAGCTGGATTCGGTCCAGCTGATTTCATCGATACAAGAGCTTCCGCAGCGATTATCCGTTTCATCCAAATTATCTCTTAAATAAGAAAGGTAGGGGTCATACCTATGAGAAAAAATCGCAGATTGCGTCATGGCATGGGTATTTTAACGATGGCTTTATTGATTCTGTTTACGGCCGCTTGCGGCAATAACAACGCTGCCGCTCCAACAGGCAGTCCAGAGGGGGGAACCAATAGAGGCGGCGACGGCGTTGCCAATACGTCATCTCCGCCGGCACCGGAAATCAAGACGGAGCAATCCGCCGGAGCCAAGGTGCAGGGCGGCGACGTTGTCGTCATTATTTTGCAGGATCTTGATTTCCTCGATCCTCACCTGGCGGTGGCAGCCGGCACGAATGAAGTGCTGTTCAATGTGTTCGAGGGGCTGCTGAAGCCAAACGAGGAGGGCGAGCTTAATCCGGCTATTGCGGAATCTTACGAAGTTTCGGATGACGGTCTGATCTATACGTTCAAGCTGCGAAGCGGGGTAAAATTCCATAATGGGAACCCGGTAACCGCAGAGGATGTGGCGTATTCTTATTCCCGCTTGGCTGGGCTGGATACAGGAAAACCGCTGCAGTCGGCTTTCGAGGACGTTCAGTCGGTTGAGGCCAAGGACGCTTCCACGATCGAGATCCAATTGAAGCAGAACAGCTCCTCCTTTTTGACGGCATTGACCTCTGCGGTCATTCCGAAGGGATACGAGGACAGCAATAAGAACCCGATTGGCACAGGACCGTTCAAGTATAAGGAATACTTGCCCGGGCAGCGTCTCGTCGTCGAGAAGTTTCCGGATTATTATGTGAAGGATGTGCCTTCGCTCGACAAGGTCGAATTCCGGATCATAACAGATGCGGAAGCAGGACTGCTGGCTTTGAAATCCGGAGAGGTGGATGTATTCCCGCGGATCGGAACGGAGCGGCTGGAGGAGATAGCCAATGACTATACCACCCTGAGCGCGCCGCAAAATCTGGTGCAGCTGGTTGCCTTCAATAACGCCAAGAAACCGTTCAACGACATTAAAGTTCGCCAAGCCCTGAATTTCGCCATCAACAAGGATGAAATCATTCAAGGGGTTGCGCTCGGTTACGGTACGAAGATCGGTTCGAACCTGAGCCCCTTGCTTGCAAAGTATTATCAGGAAGGTCTCGAAGATCAATATGCCACCGATCTGGAGAAAGCCAAGGCTTTGCTTGCCGAAGCGGGTTATCCGAATGGGTTTGAGACGACGCTCTCCGTGCCTTCCAATTACCAGTTCCATGTGGATACGGCCCAAGTCGTCGCAGCGCAGCTGGAGCAGATCGGCGTGAAAGTCAAAATCGAACCGGTGGAGTGGGCCGTATGGCTCGAACGGATCTATAAGGGCCGCGATTATGAGCTGACGATCATTGGCCTTGACGGCAAGCTGGATCCGTATCAGATTTTGAACAAATATATTTCCGATGCATCCAACAATTTCTTCAATTATAACAACCCTGAATTCGATACTGTCCTCAGTTCGGCGGTAACCGAAGTGGATGATGCGAAACGGGTGGAGCTGTATAAGAAAGCCCAACAAATTCTAGCCGAAGATGCTGCTGCGATTTACATCATGGACCCGAACTCCAATGTGGCGCTCAATAAGAAACTTGCGGGTTACAAGCAGTATCCGCTCTATGTCCAAGATCTGTCGAGTGTCTACTTCACGGAATAGGGGGCTGGAGGTGCCCGGATGAACTACTATGCAAGACGAACGTTCACGCTGCTGCTGACGATGCTGTTTATTGTGGTGCTGACCTTCTCCGTGTTCCGCATCATTCCCGGCAATCCGGCGCTTACCATTCTTGGCGTAGAGGCCACGGATGAGCAAATTGCGATGCTGGAGGCGAAGCTCGGCACGGATCGCCCGCTTGGCGAGCAATTTATCGACTGGATTCAGGGCATTGCGATATTGGACTTCGGGGAATCCTTAAGGTTCTCCGAGCCAGTTTTGGATTTAATCGCAGCCCGTCTGCCGGTCACGTTTTCCCTGGCTGTGCTGGCTATGGCAATTACGGTATGCGTAGCCATACCGCTGGGCATACTGGCAGCCCGGACCAAGGGAAAGCTCGTGGATATGGTTGTATCGATAGGTACCCAGATCGGTCTAGCCGTTCCGTCGTTCTGGATGGGGATCATTCTGATTTTGGTCTTCGGCCTTACCCTCAAATGGGTGTCGGTCAGCACGTACGTCGGATGGTCGGAGAGTCCGCTATTCGCCCTGCGATCCTTGCTGCTTCCCGCCATCGCGCTTGCGACTCCGCAGATTGCTATCGTGGTACGGTACTTGCGGACGACGATGCTGGAGCAGCTGAACCTGGATTATGTAAGGACTGCTCGAAGCAAAGGGCTGCCTGAGAAAGACGTTCATTACCGGCATGTGCTGAAGAATGCGCTGCTGCCCGTCATTACGATTATCGGCATTCATTTTGGCGAGCTGCTCGCCGGCAGCCTGGTCATTGAGCAGGTATTTACGCTCCCGGGCTTCGGCAGCCTGCTCATAACGGCCATTGGAAACCGCGACTATCCGCTGGTGCAAGGGTTGGTACTGATCATTGCCTTTACCGTCATTACGATTAATTTCTTGGTTGATCTGTCCTACCGCTGGCTGGATCCGCAAATCCGATTAAAGTAGGAGCTAAGCTATGATGAATAGAAAATACAGCTTAAGTTTGGTGCTGGGGATGACGTTTGTATCGTTGCTGCTTGCGATCATGCTGATCAGCCTATTCTATACCCCGCACGCCGTCAACGTCATGAAGATTGCGGACCGGCTGCAAGGGCCGAGCTGGAATCATTGGCTGGGAACCGACAACTTCGGAAGAGACGTGCTTAGCCGCGTCATGGTCGGAGCCCAGACCGCGTTTATGGTTGGAGCCGTATCCGTCGGAATCGGGTTGACCGGAGGATTGATCATCGGAACCCTGGCCGGTTACGCGGGCAAATGGCTGGATGAGCTCCTCATGAGGGGGACCGATGCATTGCTTGCATTCCCCGGCATACTCATCGCTTTGCTACTCGTCACGATTTACCAGCCCAGCATGTTCCAGACGATGCTGGCCATCGGAATATTATCCATTCCGTCGTTTGCGCGGGTCATTCGCAGCGGGGTGCTGCAGCATCGCGAGGCGGAATATGTGAAGGCCGCAAGAGGCATCGGCGCAGGTCACATGAACATTATTTTTATTCAGATTCTTCCCAATATAGCGTCCTCTATCGTCACTACGGCAGCTTTAAGCTTCTCGACCGCGATTCTGGTGGAGGCCGCGCTCAGTTATTTGGGACTAGGCGTGCAGCCGCCGGACCCAAGCTGGGGAAGAATGCTGAACGAATCGCAGAGCTTTCTGGGCAAGGCGCCATGGTTTACCCTCGCACCGGGGCTGGTAATCACGCTGACCGTGCTCGGTTTTAATCTCCTAAGCGACGGGGTCCGCGATGTCCGGGATAAGAGAGGATAGAGGTGATTGGCATGGAACTGGGAGCCAAACAGGATGAACAGGTTCTTGATATCCGCAATTTGAGGATCGAATTGCAAACGTCCCGCAGGACGGCCGTGAATGTGCTGGAGGACGTGTCCCTTCAGATTAGAAAAGGAGAAATCGTGGGCGTTGTCGGCGAATCGGGCTGCGGCAAAAGCATACTGTCGCTTTCCGTGCTGGGTTTACTTCCTCCGGCCATGCGGATCAGCGGGGGGGAACTGTGGTACAAGGATAAGCTGCCGCTTCACGCTTATGACAACCGCAGGCTGCAAAGGGTTCGAGGGAAGGAAATATCGATGGTATTCCAGGACCCGATGAGCTCCTTGAACCATGGCTTGACGGTCGGTTATCAGGTGACGGAGAGCCTAAGACTCCATCTGGGCTGTTCCAAGAGCGAGGCACGGGAGCGCGCAATTATGCTGTTTCGCAAGGTGGGACTCCCCCGGCCGGAGAAACTGCTGCACGAATATCCGTATCAGCTGTCGGGTGGCATGCGGCAGCGTGTCATGATCGCGATCGCCATTTCCTGCAACCCGGGTCTCTTGATTGCGGATGAGCCGACGACGGCACTGGATGTTACAATCCAGGCCCAGATACTGGACTTGATGCGCAGGATTCGCGAGGATGACGGTACGGCGATTCTGCTCATTTCCCATGATCTGGGCATGATCGCCGATATGTGCGATCGCATTATCGTCATGTACGCCGGCAAAGTGGTGGAGCATGGAACGGCATCGGAGATCTTTGATCACCCCCGCCATCCGTATACGATAGGGCTGCTCAATTCCATTCCGACTCCCGCGAAAAAGGGCAATCGACTGTACTCCATACCCGGCACCGTCCCGGCCCTCCATGAAAGAGGAGCCGGCTGTCGGTTCGCTTCCCGGTGCGAATACGCGGCCGACCGCTGCCGGCAGGAGCAGCCACCGCTTATCCAAGTCGGGAAGCAGCATACGGCTGCTTGTTTCCTGCTCGAGGAGGTGAACGCTAATGCTGTCGTATGAAGCTCCGCTGTTAGAGCTTAGAAACATAGAGAAGTCCTACTCGCAGCAGTCCTGGCCCGGCATCAAGAAGTTCCGGGCGGTTCGCGGAGTCTCGCTGTCCATCAGGAGGGGAGAGACGCTTGGACTTGTCGGCGAGAGCGGCTGCGGCAAGTCCACCGTTGGACGGATGACAGCACGCCTTCTTGAGCCGAGTGCCGGAGAGCTTCACTATAAAGGAAGTAATATCACAGATGCGGGGGGAAGGACACTACGACAGCTGCGTCAGGAAATCCAGTATGTGTTTCAGGATCCGTACACTTCGCTGAATCCGAGATTTACCGTTGGGCGCTTATTGGAGGAGCCGCTGAAGTACAATCAGCTGGGAAACCGATTGAAGCGTAAGCGCGATGTGCTGGAGATGCTGGACCGGATTGGCCTGAACGCCTCGTATAGGAACCGGTATCCCCATGAACTAAGCGGCGGCCAGCGTCAGAGGGTTGGCATTGCGCGAGCCCTCATGATGAATCCGGAATTTGTTGTGCTGGATGAGCCCGTGTCCGCCCTGGACGTTTCCGTTCAGGCTCAAATTTTGAATCTGCTGAAATCCCTGCAGCATGAACTGTCCTTAACCTACCTGTTTATTTCCCATGATCTGAACGTGGTTCATTATGTCAGTGACCGGGTCGCCGTGATGTATCTGGGGAACATTGTCGAGATTGCGGATGTGCACGATCTGTATGACAGGCCGCTCCATCCTTACACGCAAGCGCTGGTATCGTCAATCCCGGCGGAACGGGGCGCTGCCAAGCGGGAGCAGATCATTCTTAGCGGAGACTTGCCGGATCCAACGGCTCATATCAGCGGGTGCCCGTTCCGGTCACGGTGCCTGCATGCTTTCGAACGCTGCGAGTCTGAAATGCCGGGGTGGTCCGGCGTCGGGGAAGGTCACGCCGTACGATGCCATTTGTGGGAGGGCAAATACGCAAGCCCGGAAGCCGCTCCTGTCGAAATATTATCATGAAAGAATGGAAGGGGGTATATTCGATGAGCGATACCATACGGTTGGCAGCTGCGGAAGATGCTGCGACGGTAAGGGATATCCTTTTCCGTGCCTATGAACCGATTCGGAAGTTGGAACTGAAATGGCCTGCCGCCAACGCCACGGCGGAACTCGTTGCGTCCAATATCCAGCGCAATGAATGTTATGTCTTGGAGCAGGACGGTGAAATCGCGGCGACGCTCACCTATTCGCTGGAAGGAGAGGTCCGGGACGTGACGGCCCTGCCTTTTATAAAATGGTTTGCGGTAGATCCCTTGCTCCAAGCGAGGGGACTTGGGTCGAAGTTAATGGATTGGGTTGAACGGTCCGTCCTTCTCGGACAACATCGAGCACCTGCGGTTACTTTAGCGACAGCCGCGCGTCATCCCTGGCTGGCTGACATGTATCGGCGCAACGGTTATGCTTCAATACTGGACTTCGACCCCAAGAACGGCGACGGCGTAATGCATCTTATGCGAAAAATACTGGATCCCGCATTGTATGAGGTATACATCATGGAACATCCCGAGGATCTTGCTTCCATTCATGATCGAACCCGCCCGGTTTCTTGAGGGCGGGTCTTCTTATAAGCAAGGGATTAAAGAGTTTTCAGGGCTTTGAAGTAGGCATAATGAAGTCGTTACGAATTGGCCAAACTTTCGAGAAGGATCTCAGGACGACTTCATACTTGGATAAGGGCGTTGCTGCAGAACGATATATATAATACAGATGAGAATCTCATTTTACATAAGGAAGCAGAATATTAGGGCCTCTATTTTTCATAAGGCGCTTTGTAGCAGCAAGGATCCGGGAAGTTCGATCCGGTATCCTTTGACAAGTGTTTCATTGTTGATGATATCCGTGTCATACGCCCGCTCAAAGCCCAGCCGCTCATATAACTTCACCGCAGAGGCCATCATGTCGGAAGTATGGAGATTCAGCGTGGTTGCGCCAAGCTGGATCGATCTGCGGGCAGCCTCTTGAATCAGCAGCGTGGCGATCCCGCGTCCCCGGGAACCCGGAGATACGGCAAGAAGGCGGATAATAGGCGAGTGAATCCCCATCTCCGGTTTTCCGTAAGCGGCCTCCGAGGAGAGGAAGAGTTGGACGCTGCCAACGATTTCCCCGCCAAACTCGGCGACGATCCGGGCATAAGGCGCATGGCTGTACGCCGAACTCCTAATGGAATTCCGATATTCCTCCCATCGCTCCGCAGACAGATCGAAGGCATACTGCTGATAGGATTCCAGCATCACAGCCGCAACAGCCTCGCGTTCCCACTCATGTGCATCCCGTACGATCACTTCTTGGATTGAATTCAACGCTACCACTCCTTTTTTCGGTCATTTAAACTTCAGAGGATACGGCCATATCCTGATAAGGTGAGATTAGTATAGCAGTTTATTCCAATTAAACACATTGGAAAACAAAAATATTAATGCTTGCATTAAAAAAATCTATAAGCATATTTGGATTGACAATAATTTTCCAACTGCCTAAGATAAGGATAATTTATAAGGAAACTGCGGTCTTAAAACCATCTATATTCATTGGAATAGTGTGTATAATGATGATACCGGAGGTGTTATCTTGAACATCGAAAATATTGAGGCTTTTGTCTACATCAACCACTACGGCAGCTTCAACAAGGCGGCAGACGTTCTGTTTCTATCCCAGCCGACGGTGACTGCACGCATCCAGTCGCTGGAGAGGGAGCTCGACTGCAGGCTGTTTGACCGTTTGGGCAAACAGATTCATCTGACCGACAAAGGCAAACAATTCCTTCCCTATGCCCAGCAGATCCTCCAAACCTTCCAAAAAGGGAAACACCATCTTCAATCCAAAGCGTCCATGCCCAATGAGCTCAGAATCGGAAGCACAGTTTCGGTATCCAATTACTTAATGCCCTATCTGCTTATGGTGCTCAACCGACGGTTTCCAGAGATGAACTTCAAGCTGACGACAGGCCCCACGGAAGAGCTGGCCGGCAAGCTCTCGTCCAAGGACATCGATCTGGCCTTCGTCCGCAAGCTGATGAATCCGGCGTTTCAATCCTATCCGTTCTTTGAAGACCCTATCCGCCTCTATGTATATAAGGATCATCCGCTTGCTGCTGCCGGGAGAGCCTCCATTCGGGATATCCGGCATGAGACGCTGGTCTTCTTCGAATGCGGTTCGCTGGATTGGCTGAGGATTCACCGGGTATTCGAGAGTCTGGAACAGCCGCCTAATATCGTGTTTCAGGTCGATAATTCCGAGACGGCTAAGAAGCTTGTGCTGGGGCGGGCGGGCATCTGCTTTCTTCCGGGTCGATGCGCTCAGCAGGAGGTAGCCGAGGGAAGCCTGATTCCCGTAGATATTGCCGAGACGGCAGGCATTTCTCTGCAGACCCATCTCATCTCCTTGAACGGGCACAACAATGAGTTTCTGGATTCCTTGCTGGAGCTCGGCCGCGAATTGTCCTATTGATGAAATGCATGGATGAATAGAAAAACTCTATTAGACGCGTTTCCCAAATCGCGGTAAAGTTAGTGACAACATAATTCTTACTAAAACTATAGGAATTATTAATTTACGAATCGGGACAAGATTGAAGGGGGATGAGGTCGTGAAGAAATCAATCGTGGCAGCCGTTGTAATCGCATTGGCAGGGGTGATTGCCGGATGCGGAACAGGCACGAAGAGTGGAGAGGCGCAAAAAGATAGCACGGCGAACGCTGCAGAAGGAAAAGTAACGAAGGTTGTTGTCGGCACGGGCACGGCCTTTCCTAGAATCTGCTTTATTGACGAGAACGGAAAGCTGACCGGCTTTGACGTTGAACTGGTACGGGAGATTGATCAACGTTTGCCGGAGTATGAGTTCGAGCTGCAGACCCAAGAGTTTTCCAATCTGCTGCTGAGCCTGGAAACGAAGAAAATTGATTTTGTAGCCCACCAGATGGAGAAGAATCCGGAGCGAACGGAAAAGTACCTATTCAATAAAGAGCCTTACGCCTACTGGCGGAATAAGATCATCGTCGCCAAGGAGAACGACTCCATTCAATCGCTGAATGATTTGAAGGGCAAAAAGGTACTGACCGGTGCAACCAGTGCGGCTGCTCAGATTCTGGAGAACTACAACAAGGACAATAACAATGCGATCAACATTGTCTATCAGAACGGCGCGGCGAATGATACCGTGAGCCAGATTACGACGGGCCGGGTGGATGCAACCGTAGGGGCGGACTTTACGCTGCCGCTAATCGACCCGCAAGGAAAGCTAAAAACAACGGGCGACCACCTGTCGGAGGCCGACATCCTGTTCGTATTCCGCAAGGATGACCCGGAGAGCCAGAAGCTGTCGGATGCGGTTGACAATGCGATCAAAGAGCTGAAATCGGATGGAACGCTGACCAAGCTGAGCAAGGAATGGCTGGGCGACGACTTCACGTCGTCGAATCCATGATGAGATAAACCTAGTAGAAGGGAGAAGGGGTCCATGGGTGCACCGTTCGATTACTCGTACGTATTTAGCTTTCTGCCCAAGCTCTTGTCGACGTTAGGCGTCACGATGCTGATCGTGGCAGGCTCTCTGCTGGTGGGAATCGTCGTCGGATTTCTGGTTGCCCTTCCTCGCCTCTACCGGATCCCGATGCTGAACGCATTCTCCATGGTGTACATTTCGTTCTTCAGGGGAACGCCGATTCTGATCCAGCTCTTCTTGTTCTATTACGGTCTGCCGGAGATGCTGAAGCTGGTTCATATCGACCTGTCCCGGGCGCCTGTCATGGTATTCGTGATCCTGACTTACGGGCTTCATACCGGAGCCTTCATGTCGGAGATGATCCGGGCTTCGGTAACGGCGGTGGACAGAGGCCAGGTAGAAGCGGCGTACGCCATGGGGATGAAGGGACATCAAGCCTTCCTTCGGATCGTCCTCCCTCAAGCGCTCGCGATCGCGGTTCCGGTATTTTCGAATATGGTGATTGCCCTCCTGAAGGATACTTCCTTGGCGTTTACCCTCGGGCTCATGGAGATGACGGGAAAAGCGCAAACCCTGGGCAATATCACCCAGCATTTTATCGAAGCTTATCTGGCGCTGGCTTTCATCTATCTTGTCATCAGCTTCACGCTTGAGAAACTGCTGCTGCGTGCGGAGCGGCGCCTGATGCGCCACGAGGTTCCGGAGTCGGCGGCGCGCAAGAGATTCCGTATACAAGAGAAATTATCCTACCGCCGTATCATCGCCGGAATAAGACCTGAAAAAGGAGGCGCGGAGCTGTGAAAATCGATCCATCCTTCATATGGACGGCATTTGTAAACTTGCTGTCCGCGATCCCGACAACGCTGTTGATCACCGCCGTATCGGTCACGGCCGGATTTATGATCGGGCTTATTGCGGCATTTGCCCGGATCTATAAGGTGCCTGTGCTCAGCCAGATCGCCACTGCCTACGTGACTTTTATCCGGGGCACTCCCATGCTGACGCATCTGCTGCTGATCTATTTCGGCCTGCCGGTGCTGGTGGATGCGCTGTCCGCCCAGATGGGCTGGGGCTTTAAGTCATCCTCCATCCCGATGATCTGGTTTGCGTTCATATCATTCTCGATTACGGCAGGCGCGTATATGTCCGAAGTGATCCGTTCCGGCCTGCTCGCGGTCAACCGGGGGCAGCTGGAGGCAGCCTATTCGATCGGCATGACGACGTGGCAGGCGCTGCGGAGGATCGTATTCCCCCAAGCCTTGGCAGTCAGCCTGCCAAACCTCTCCAATTCGGTGATCGGCATGCTTCATGGCTCGACCTTGGCATTTACCGTGTCGGTTGTGGACATTAACGCGCAGGCGCAGATCGTGGCTTCGACCAACTGGAAGTTCTTCGAATCGTACTTGGCGGCGGCAGCTATTTTCTGGGGGCTTACGCTTCTCATCGAAAGACTGACCGCGATCTTCGAGAGACGAATCAATCTCTACAATCGGGGGGGCGTCGCATGATTCAATTGACCGATATTTCAAAGTCATACGGCAAGAACGCGGTGCTGAAATCCATTGATCTGACGATAAACAAAGGGGAAGTGGTGGTCATTCTGGGGCCGAGCGGTTCCGGCAAAACCACGCTGCTGCGCTGCGTGAATTATCTCGAGAAGCCGAATGGCGGCGAGATTGCTATCGGCGATTACCGTGTCCAGTGCAAGCGCGCCACCAAGAAGGAGATTCATGAACTACGCCAAAGATCGGCCATGGTGTTTCAGCAGTACAATCTGTTCAAGCATAAGACGGCGATCGAGAACGTGATGGAAGGCCTGGTCGTCGTCAAAAAAATGCCAAAGGCCGAGGCAAGGCTGAAGAGCATCGCCTTGCTCGAAAAGGTGGGTCTGGCCGATAAGCTGGATGCCTACCCGAGTCAGCTCTCGGGCGGACAGCAGCAGCGGGTGGGCATTGCCAGGGCGCTTGCCCTGGAGCCGGAGGTGATCCTGTTCGATGAGCCGACGTCGGCGCTCGACCCGGAGCTTGTCGGCGAGGTGCTTGCGGTCATTCGCAAAATCGCGAAGGAGGGGATCACCATGATCGTGGTAACGCATGAGATGGGCTTCGCGAGGGATGTGGCGAACCACGTCGTGTTCATGGACGAAGGCGTGATCGTGGAGCAGGGGCCCCCGTCCGATCTGTTCCATCATCCGCGGGAAGAACGGACCAAGCAGTTCCTGAAGCGGATCACGCCTGAGCTTAACTATAGCATTTAGGAGGCCAACCAATATGGGGATTACGATAAGCGTGCTTGACCAAAGTCCAATATATCCCGGGGAAACGGCAGCAGAGGCGTTCGCGCACACCGTGCTGCTTGCCAAAAAGTCGGAGGAGCTCGGCTTCCGGCGCTTCTGGGTATCCGAGCATCACGATTCGGACCATGTGGCGGGGTCTTCGCCGGAGGTGCTCATCTCGTACCTGTTAGCCAAAACCCAAACCATCCGCGTGGGGTCCGGCGGCGTCATGCTGCAGCATTACAGTCCCTACAAGGTAGCGGAGAATTTCAACGTGCTGGCTGCGCTCGCGCCGGGACGCGTGGATCTGGGCATCGGGCGCGCCCCGGGCGGTTTGCCGCGCAGCACGCAGGCGCTGCAGCGGGGCGTGCAGGAGGACGCGTCGTTAACGGATAAAATCGTCGAGCTTCGCCAATTTGTTCATAACACACTGGAGGAGGATCATCCGCTCGCCGGGCTTCGCGCCGCTCCGCTGCCGGAGACCGCGCCTGAGCTGTACGTCCTGGGTGCCAGCGCAGGCAGCGCGGAAATTGCGGCCGGACTCGGTCTGCCCTATGTGTTCTCCCTCTTCATCAACGGGGATGAATCCGCAGCGCTGGAGGCCATTCGCGTTTACAGGAGCACGTTTGACTACTCCCATGGCAGGGAACCGGAGATTCTTGTCGCCCTGTCCGTGATCGTGGCCGATTCGGAGGAGGAAGCGGCGGAGCTGGCAGGATCGCTGAAGCTGGTGAAGATTCATCTGGCCAGCGGCCGGACGCTGACGCTGGGGACGAGGGAACAGGCCGAAGAATTCGGTCGCCAGGCAGGCGAGCCGTACACGATTGAGGAACAGGAGCCGTTCATTACTAAGGGGACGAAGGAGGTCGTGCGCGAGCAGCTGCTCCGACTTCAGCAGGCTTCGGGCGTTGACGAGATCATCGTCACCAGCAATATCCAGCCTTTTGCCAAGCGAATCCGCTCATTCGAGCTGCTGAGCGAGGCGTTGGCTGAGGTTCCTGCAGAGGCATAATGGATCCGGCCATAGATCCGTGACTATTTAGGAGGTTTTACGAATGCCAAGCCATGTTATATCCACAGACATCGACATTCAACGGTTTATTGAGATCCGGCGCCATCTCCACCGGTACCCGGAGCTGTCGAACGAGGAGTTTGAGACGACGCAGCTGATCCGGGGCTGGCTTGAGGAAGCCGGGATACGGGTCGCGGGGTATCCGCTGGGCACAGGCGTAATCGCCGAAGTCGGCGGATTTCAAGAGGGGCCGATCATAGCGCTGCGAGCGGACATCGACGCCCTGCCGGTCCATGAAGAGACGGGACTCCCGTACGCCTCGACGATTCCCGGCAAAATGCATGCCTGCGGGCACGATTTTCATACGGCTGCCTTGATCGGGACGGCGTATGCGCTGAAGCAGCGGGAGCAGGAGCTAAGAGGAACCGTCCGGCTGATCTTTCAGCCGGCGGAAGAGAAGGCCAAGGGCGCAAAGCAGGTGATCGACAGCGGGGCGCTCGAAGGCGTGCAGGCGATCTTCGGCATGCATAACAAGCCGGACCTGCCTGTTGGGACTATTGGCATTAAGGAAGGTCCGCTGATGGCCGCCGCCGACGGCTTCGTGGTTGAAGTGGCGGGGAAGGGGTCCCATGCGGCCGTACCCGAAGCGGGCCTTGACCCGATCGTGACCGCGTCGCATATCATTACGGCCCTCCAGTCCATTGTAAGCCGCAATGTGAGCCCCTTGAAGAGTGCCGTCATCAGCGTGACGAAGCTGCATAGCGGAACCGCGTGGAACGTGATTCCGGATAAAGCGCTGCTGGAAGGGACCATCCGCACCTTTGACGACGACGTCAGGCATCAGGTGCTCGAACGATTTGGCCAAGTCGTCCAAGGCGTGGCGGCAGCTTTCGGAGCGACGGCTGCCGTGCGCTGGATCGAAGGACCGCCGCCGGTCCATAACGACCGCAAGCTGGCGGAGCTCGGTTATGCCGCTGCTGCCGAAGCAGGATATGAGGCGGTGATACCGGTTCCTTCGCCGGCCGGGGAGGATTTTGCGGTGTACCAGCGCGAGGTTCCCGGGTTGTTTGTCTTCATGGGAACGGCGGGCACGCAGGAGTGGCACCATCCGGCTTTTGATCTGGATGAGCGGGCGATTCCGGTCAGCATCGATTTCTTCACGAGGCTGGCGGAGCGGGCGCTCCGGCATTACCACGCCGGCGGGGAGACTTCGCGATAAGGAGTTCTTTTGTTACTGTCGTTCAAATGGAAGCCTAGTTCATATTTCATGCATCACCGTGAAGTGTTCCTGAACATGAACGGTAGCGTTATGCGAAGGGCAGTTCCTTGTTATTTCTAACGGGCAGGTCATTATCGAGTTTGTATTGGAGGAGATCGAATGAGCAAATTCCCTATTGAAGCCTTTGTCAATACGCATGATCAACTGCTGGCCGCCGTCGCCGGCCTTAGCGAGGATCAGCTCCAATGGAAGCAGGCACCGCACATATGGAGCGTACAGGAGGTGCTCTCCCATCTGGTGGATCACAGCATCGTGATCTCGTTCCGAATCCGGGACATTCTGGCCGGAACGACGGCCCAGCTGCCCGCGTTTAATCAGGATGCCTGGGTCAGCGGCCAATATTCGAACGAAGGCAGAGCCGCGGATATTTTGGAAGCATTCCGGGCGCTGCTGCACTATAACAGCTTGTTGCTTCGTCGTTTGAGCGCGGCCGATGCGGCCAAAACCGGCATCAATTTCAAAGGGGAGACCGTCAGCGTCTCGGATATCGTCAGCGGTTTTACCCGTCACGTACAGAATCATCTCGGGCAGATCGAACGCATTAAACTGGCTGCCGCTCCCGTGTGAGACGATGGCGCTAAGATCGATAAGGAGGAATGGAACATGGCAAAGCAAAGACAATTGAAATTGGGGGCGCTCCTGCACGGTGTGGGCGGAGGAACCTCCATGTGGCGGCATCCGGATGCGCAGCCCGACGCAAGCGTCAATTTTGATCTGTATAAGCAGTGGGTTCAGAAAGCCGAAGAGGGCAAGTTCGACCTGATCTTCATCGCGGACGGCTTGTATATCAACGAAAAATCGATACCGCATTTTCTGAACCGCTTTGAGCCGATCACCATTCTGAGCGCTCTGGCCGCCGTCAGCAAAAACATCGGTCTTGTCGGTACGTTGTCCACCTCGTACAGCGAGCCGTTCACCGTGGCCCGGCAGTTCGCGTCGCTTGACAAGATCAGCGACGGACGCGCAGGCTGGAATATCGTTACCTCACCGCTGGAGGGTTCTGCCTTGAATTACGGCAAGAAGGAGCATCCGGAGCACGATAAGCGATACCGGATTGCAACGGAGTATTTGGAGGTTGCCCGGGGTCTGTGGGATTCATGGGAGGACGATGCCTTCGTGCGGAACAAGGAGACGGGCGTATTCTTCGATCCGGAGAAAATGCACGCGCTGAATCACGAAGGCGAGTTCTTCTCCGTGAAGGGGCCGCTGAACATCGCCCGTTCCAAGCAGGGGCAGCCGGTCATTTTTCAAGCGGGAGCGTCCGAGGTCGGCAAGAACTATGCCTCCAAGGAAGCCGACGCGGTATTCACCGGACATGAGTTTGTGGAGGATGCGGCAGCCTTTTATCAGGACGTGAAGGCGCGGGCGGCGGGATTCGGCCGGAATCCGGATGATGTGCTGATCTTTCCCGGCATCAGCCCGATCATCGGCAGCACGCCGGAGGAGGCCGAGCGCAAATATGAGGAGGTGGCCAGCCTGGTGACCATCGAGAATGCCCTGGATTATCTCGGCCGATTCTTCGAGCATCACGATTTCTCCCAGTATCCGCTGGATGAGCCGTTCCCTGAACTGGGCGATCTGGGCAAGAACAGCTTCCAGAGCAGTACCGACAAAATCAAAAGGGATGCCAAGGAGAAGGGGCTTACTCTTCGGCAAGTGGCGCTGCAGTCCGCCACGCCGCGCGGCGGGTTTATCGGCACGCCGGAGCAGGTGGCAGACAAGATCCAGGCTTGGTTCGAAGCCGGGGCAGCCGACGGCTTCATGATTGCCGCAGCGGTGCCGAACGGGCTGGAGGATTTTGTGGATCATGTCGTGCCGGTTCTGCAGGAGAGAGGCATCTACAGAACCGAGTACGAGAGCGACACGCTGCGCGGCAATTTGGGCTTGCCCGTGCCCGAGAACCGGTACAGCAAGGCTCAGACAGTCGCTGTCCGTTCCTAAGAGATGACGCGAATGAAGGCTGCTGTAGAGCATGAAGTAATGATGGTTTTTGCGGGGGAGCTTCGGGAAGAGCTCTCCAGGATACGGAGGGACCTTCATCAGTATCCCGAGTTATTGCACGATGTCTTCCTCACCTCGAAGCTGGATGCAGATCTCTTGGAGTCTTGGGGGATTGAGGTCAGGCGGAATGTGGGCAGACATTTCGGGATGGGGGTGGTCGGCACGCTTCACGGAACGGCAGGGAGCGACCCGACCCTTCTGCTTCGAGCCGGGATGCCCATCCGATCCGGGAGGAGAACGACGTGCCTTACCGCTCTCGGCATGAGGGAGTGATGCATGCCTGCGGACGCGATATGATCGAAGATGGCGTGCTGGAGCATGCGGATCAATGTTATGCCCTCCATATGATGCCTGAGCTGCCCGTCGGTTCGTTCGGGGTCCATACCCGTTACGCCATGGCGGCGTCAAGCCATTTTAGAGTAAATTTCTATGGAACGCCGGGACATCACAGTTCCCCGCACCTGGCCTTTGACGCACTCCAAATGGCGGCACGCTACGTTACGGAGGTCAATGCCCTGATGGCCAACCGGGTGGATCCGTCTGAAGCGGCGGTGCTGGCATTCGGCACGCTTCATGCAGATAGCTCCAATCAATGTCATCACTGCGCACAGCGAGCTCACGGGAACCTTCCGGGCGTTTAGGAATGACATCGTGGTGACGATTACGGAAGGCCTAAGGCGTCTGGCCGCATCCATTGCAGACCAAGCAGGCGGCAGCTATAAGCTGGAGCTGAGAGAAGGGATGGCCGTAGTCAATGACGGAGCCGCGCTGCGTCGTATGACGCAAGCCGCAGGGAAGGTGCTGGGTGAGGAGCAAGTGCAGGGGCTCCATCCACCAAGCTTGGCGGGCGAGGATTTCGGTTGGTACCTGGATCAGGTCCCTGGTGCCTATGGATTCATCGGCTGCGGGAATCCGGATCGGGGAATCATGCATGCGATACACCAGCCCCGATTCGATCTGGATGAGGATGTCCTGGTGCATGGGACGCGAATATGGGTACGTTTAGCCGTACATGACGTTTACGAATAAGGAGGAAGACCATGACAAAAATTGCATTTATAGCAGGAAGCCCGACTCAAGGGTCCCGTTTGTTCGGACTGACGCAATACTTAGAGGACCGCCTGGTCATTGCCGGCTACGAGATCGAATTCGTCTCGGCAGCGGATCTCCCGGCTGAGGATTTGCTGCGGGCCGATTTTAACAGTCCGGCCATCAAGCAGGCTATCGCAGCCGTTGAAGGAGCAGCTGCCGTAATCATTGCAAGCCCGGTGTATAAAGCTTCCTACTCGGGTGCGTTGAAGACGATTCTGGATCTCCTTCCCCAAAAAGGCCTGCAGGGTAAGGTTGTGCTCCCGCTCTTTATCGGAGGCACGATCGCGCATTTGCTTGCCGTGGATTATGCCCTGAAGCCGGTGGTATCCGCACTCGGAGGGACCAACATTCTCAGCGGGGTGTTTGCCGTAGATCAGTGGGTCACCCGACTAGAACTCGGCGGTTACGACATAACGGAGCAGCTCAGAGAGCGCTTGGATGACGCGCTGAACGAGCTGCAGGCAGAGCTGGCCCGATATTCGGCTGCACCGGCAGAGCGGCAGGGGCAGGTTGTCTGACGCATTGGTCCCCAGAAACGTGATCTTGAAATGAGCCGCCACGATTCGAATCCGTGGATCGTGGTTTTTGCGCTGCCATAATCACCGTGGATTAAGGGCTCTAATAGGGAATCAAGAAGCGAGGATAGAACTTCTCTATATGATCTTGTAAGTGGGACAGCAGGATGGTAGAGTTATCAACAACTTAATTTATTCATTGGAAAAATGAATTCAGGCGTGGCCGGGGATCTTCCCGTCACGAAATCAACGCTAAAGGTGCAGTGGAATATTGTCCGACAAGTCTGAGGGCGGATGTCGAGGGACAAGAACATGGTCCCATAGAAAGTCGCTAAAATAGCGGCTTTTTTGTTCTATCGGTACAAGTTCTTGTCCCGAGCCAAGGACAAGAACATAGTCCGATTACCAATTAGATAAATATCTAACTGTTTTTCCAATTTCATTAAGCTAACGAGCAGATTAGTTTAAATATAATTAATTTGTACAAGAAACCACATTTAACGTTCTGTTATTATTTTAATTGTGAGAACTCTACTTAATTTACAATCACTGCAAATCACGAACTCATTTATTTAGGGGGATAACGTGTGCAACTAGTTAATTGGTCTGAAGACATAAATTTTTTTGATTTATCAAATGAATATTCAATTCGTAGGGCCGATCATGAAGAGTGGGGACTGTGCTGGAATTTACGTCAGCCGGATAATTGGACTCGCGATTTTCTGAATGATAGTAGGATGCGGCTCATCAATGGATTTTCGTTGATCGACGATTTTCTATAATATTCAAATAAATGGATAGCGCTGAATAACGGGAAACGATAGCTCAATCAAGACATGTAGGCAGCTACTTAGTAAGACTTTAAAACGAAGGGATATACGTGGTGAATATTATAAAAGAAATGAAAGCGCATGGTCCTTACATTCGTTTTGAACTAGGACTCGACAGCTTGATGGATGAAGCATATCGAAGGGAGAGTCTTCGTCGTGCACTAGCCATTTATCGTTCAATTTTTGGTTCTGAAGACGATGTGATTTTTATTCATCGCACTAGCCATAGTAAGAGTGAAAAACGAGTTCAAAAGATCCACTTAAAGCGCTTTTTCACAACGCGATTAAGGCTAATGCAATCGCGCACTTTGCCATATGAGTTCGATGAATCGGATGACGAGCTTTACACAAGAGAATGGATTGTTGAAGTTAAAGCTAAAGAATTACGTATGCCTTATGTACTTGAATCCATTGAAAATGTCGACTTCAAGCGTAAACCGACATCCGGTGGGCGGATTTACCTATACAACAAATCAAATGACATTTTGTTTCACATGTATGACGATCGGGGCTGTGATGTTTTCAGTTCCGACAAAAGCGCTCTTCTGCCACTCTACCATCTACACCGAAAATGGATCCTGGATTATAACCGCTACGAAATTGACAGCATTTTCGATGAGGGACTCGCCGGTATCATTGAAACGGACGAAGAAAAAAAACTTCGGTGGACACTTGATAACAAAAAGGTTTCTGATTCTGGAATAAATCTAAGGCGAGTTAATACCTGTCATATATTGCATCATTTTGAGATTCCGTCCGAAAACGCCGATAAGTTTGAAAGAGAAATCTCATTAACGTCATTCGCGATTCGGCGCTTATCTATTACGGATGATCAGTTTACGTTTATAGCTACCAAAACACAAGCCTTAGCTCTTATTGATTATCAGACGCATCTCATGAGTATGTTCGGTAAAAAGTATGGAGCCTATAAAGGCTGGAGCTTTGCAAAAGCTTAACTATTTCGCTAACGGGACACGATAGCTCAATAAGAACAAGAAGGTAGCCGATCCACGTGGATCGGCTGCTTTTGTTTAACTAACGGGCAGGTTAAAATGGAAATTTGTAGAATATATTAATTGAATATAAGTGGGTACAAAGAATGAAGGTACAATAACATTTTAACGAGGAGAGTTCCATCCATGGCTATCGAGTCTAAACTCCAGCAACTCTTTCGCGAACCGATCGAACGGATCACATATCTTGATCCTGGTTATTCCGGGCATGCCAGCGATGTGTGGTTGGTCAAAACAGCTCGGGAGGAGCGTGTCGTGCGTTCGTCCAGATGGACCGAGGCACCGACACGTGAGTTTTGGTGGGGGTGTCTCGATCTATTCGGGATCGATCCCAGACGAATGCGACATTTCGAAGCAAACGTTGCCATGCTCGGTGCTATTTCGGGAATTCCGGCACCTCGGGTGTATGCGCGTGAAGTTATCGAAAATAAGGAATATCTCGTTGTCGAGAAAATGAATGGAAAGGCACTTCGGTCATTCATCGGGCAATCTGATGCGCTTCTTCATCAGTTAGGTGTCTGGCTGGCCCAAGTGCATTTAAATCGTTACGATTACTTCGGGAACCTTTCCTCCGGCCAAATTGATCGAAAAGAATCCTTTCATGCTCGTATGTCCCAAACCATTCGGCAGCTTGTCGAGCGCGATTATAAGAATGATAGCAATATAAAGATGCAGGTCGATGCTATTATCAGTGAGCTTTTTAATCTGCCTGTACCGGATCACTTCTGTCCTGTGTTTATTGATCTGGATCCGTCTCAGTTCTTAATTCAAGACGGGATGCTGTCTGCGGTCGTCGATGTTGAAGCCTATGCGATAGGCCCACGTGAATTTGATTTTGTCGGACTCGAGTATGTGCTGGATGAGTTATCTGCAGCTTCTTTCCTTAATGGTTATTCGACAATCCTGGATCCCCCCGATTTATCTAAATATCGCAAGGTGTACCGCTACTTCTACCGTTTGTTAGGAGTACAAGGGTCTGTCGATTTGAATCAATGGTTCGCGAAGCGGGCAATATTCTGATAGCCCTGCCATTCAACTAACGAGAAAGGTTAGTTGAAAATAGCATGGAATGGTTTGTCGGGCAGGCAATGTTCAATTTTCGTAATGATTTAACGCCATCAATGATTCTGATAATCATAGAAGAGGTAGTTATTATGGATTAGGAGGATGTTTGATGGGCACCAAGCTAATCGTTGTTGAGTACAATCCTAATTGGGTTAAAAAATTTGAAGAGTTAAGGGATTTTGTGTTCCCAGTATTAAGTGATCTTAAGGTCACTATAGAGCACGTTGGAAGCACTGCAATCCCAGGAATAGCAGCAAAGCCAATTGTTGATATAGATGTGGTAGTCCCTACACAATCAGATATTCTTGTTGCTGTTAAAAGACTTGCAAATCTAGGCTATGTTCATGAAGGAGATCTAGGGATACCAGGAAGAGAAGCTTTTCTCCCGCCAAGAGATGTAGATTGGCATCACCTTTATTTATGTACTGTTGACAATGCTGAGTATAAGCGTCATATTCTTTTTCGAGACTACTTGAGAAATCATCCGGTAGACGCAAAAAGATACAGTCAGTTGAAACAAATGCTTGTTAAACAATTTAAAGGTGACCGTTCCGGTTATACAAATGCAAAAAGCGATTTTGTAAGAGACATACTAAACCGTGCTGGGTGGAATGATCTTAATTAACGAGCAGTGTTATTCAACTAGGGCAGTAGTTCTTAATGAGATTTCTTGTCGGTGGACAAGAATATGGACCCATTGAAAGTCGCTAATTTAGCGGCTTTTTTTGTTATATCGGTACAAGTTCTGACGCAAATTAACGAATAACAAGGACAATGCAAATAACGTGAGGATAATCCCAAGTACTCGAAATCCCTCGAAGCTGAAGTTATCTCCCATTACGCTGCTAATGAGTAATGAAGAGAGAATGGTTCCCAGGTATCTTGAGGTATTAAATATTCCAGATGCTACACCTATAATTTCTTTTGGTGAACTTTTGAATAAGGCCGCTTGCATAGCGACACTGTTTAACCCGTTGCTAATGCCGAATGCAGCTAAAGCCAGACACACACTGATAACCGGTGAAGTCTGATCCAGTGTCATGATCACGATCCATACGGACCCAAATGTCATCAGCATTCCGGACATAAGCAATGCTGGTCGATGTCCTGATTTATCGATCCATCGTCCTGCCATTGGAGAAGCAACGAGCGAGCACAAGCCTAAGCTTAGCATGAGCATCCCGGTATGGAACTCGCTGACATGACGTACGATTTGCAAGTAGGACGGAAGCCCGAAAAAGAGAGAGTAAAAAAGCAAGTTAACGACCATGAATTCGACATTGACCCAAGTCATTGCAGGATATTTAGCGAATGTGCGTAAAGGAATAAAGGGGGCCTTCGCTTTTAACTCATGTCGCACGAAAGCTCCCAATCCAACGAAGCCAATCAGCCCGACAATAACGTTACTAAATGAAATTTGACCAGATGATTTTGCGGACAATACTCCAACGAGCAGAGCAACCAGACCCACGGTGAATAGCAGAACTCCTGGCGCATCAATCAAATCAGACCATTTGCGAAAGGACATGTTGCGAGCAACGGATGTCGTAGACGGATCATCCTTAGGAATATGCCTCCAAGCTAATAGAAAGCTTGTCACCACGAACGGAATATTAACCAAAAAAATAGCAGGCCAGCTCCACCAGTGAATGATGACCCCGCCAATGAAGGGGCCAACCGCTGCCGCTCCGGATAGGAATATGGACAAGACTGACAGTGCAGTTGCTTGTTTCTCCCTAATATGAATTCGCACAATGGCCATTCCAACTGCAACCATCATGCTTGTTCCGATGGATTGTACAATGCGGAACACGATGAGCCAACCAAAGTTTAGCGATAGTGGAGCTAATAATGATGCAACGAAGGATACAACAAGTCCGCTAAGAAATATCCTCCTCCGACCGAATAAATCGCTGGCTTTTCCCATGATCGGTTGAGCGATAGCACTCGCAATGTAGAACGAAAAAATAATCCAGGATACCACTGTAAAGTCGAGATGGAACACATTTTGTAGCCTTGGAATAGCAACTGAAACCATTGAAGAATTCAATGGGTTCAATAGAATCCCTAGTCCAACGGAGATCATCAACCACCTATTGCGAATACTCATTTTTATCCCTCCGATCTGTATGTTAGTGTCATCATCGTACTTGAAATCATTTATTTATTCCAATGCATTTTATGTTATGATTTCATTGACTCAAGGGAATGAAAGGAGAGTGTGAAATGGAACTTCTTCAACTGAAATATTTTCTCGAGGTAGCTCGTTTGGAACATATGACTGAAGCAGCACGAAGTCTGCATGTCACTCAATCGTCACTAAGCAAAACGATTGGGCGCTTGGAGGAGGATTTGGGGGTCCCGTTATTCGATCGAATAGGGAGGAAACTGCGATTGAATGAGTTTGGAAGCAGATTCTATCGCCGTGCTGAAAGGGCGTTGTTTGAATTGGAACAGGGGAAGCAGGAGATTAGCGATGTGTCCAGCCAAGAACATGGCACACTCGAATTGGCGGTGACCACCGCAAGCACATTGCCTCAGATCCTTCGAGAGTTTCGGAACAAGCGTCCCGATATCCAATTTCATGTGCAAATGCTCACCACGCAGGAAATGGTTACGCTTCTTCATAGAGGAGAGGTTGATTTTTGCTTGTCCTCACCTCCTATAAAAGGGGAAGACATTGAATGTCAAATCATGTTCATCGACCCGATTCTTGTAGCTGTTACCACAGGGCATCGGCTTGCTAACCGAAACAGCATATCTTTGACTGAGCTAAGGGATGAATGTTTTGTTGGTGTAAAAAGAGGCTACGGTACTCGTGATCTGGTGGATTCTATATGCAAATCGGTTGGATTTGTACCTACATATGTGTATGAGGGTGACGAACCTGCAAGGCTAAGTTCTCTAGTAGAAGCGGGAATTGGCATAGCCTTTATACCAAGTACGGCAAGGTATTCTGGGGAACATATCAAATATCTCAAAGTAGAGAATCATGAATTGGTACGGGAGATAGCTTTGTTATGGCATAGGAGTCGGTACATTTCGCGGGCTGCTCTCGAATTCCGTGAGGTAGTTGTGGAATATTTCGGGACGATATCCAAACAGACAAATTAATTATCCTTCTTAAACCCAGAGAATGTTGGGCGACAAAAACATAGTCCCATTGAAAGTCGCTATTTTAGCGGCTTTTTTTGTTGTATCGGTACAAGTTCTTGTCCAGTGCCAAGTATAAGAACTTGTACCGATTGCCTTAAAGGACAAAATAATAGGCCGATTTTCGATTAGATAAGCATCTGATTACTGCTGAGTTTCAGTGGGTTCGTTACCTCGCCGCGAGAATAAATAAATCGTTAAAATCCTAAAGAAAAGTAGAAATTGTATGGTAAAATGTCGTTTTTGATTGATGTATCAAGGATGATAATCCATTAAAGTGGTAGATATCATATGATGGTGAGTATTCACCGGACAATTAGAGGAGGTTATCATTTGGATAATCATGATTTGGTACAACGACAACTATGGTTTGTGAATCAGAGACTTGGGATGTTTATTCACTTTAATAGTGCTACATTTCAGTTTGCTGAAACGGAAATTAAGGATTGGGAATACGGGCATGAGAATCATGATGAACCTCGCAGATTCCCATTTGATCCAAAACTCTGGAATCCTGAGCAGTTGGACTGTGCGCAATGGGCGAAAGCGGCTAGATCCGCGGGGATGAAATTCGCTGCACTGACAGCAAAGCATCATGAAGGATTCAGCTTGTGGCCTACCCGATATACGGAGCATTGCATCCGTAATGCAACCGACAAAAGAGATGTCGTCAAAGAATATCTTGATGCATTTAGGGAGGAAGGTATTAATGCGGGTCTTTATTTCTCTATGCTAGACTTGCATCATCAAATCGGTCGAAAAAAATGCACAGCGGAAGATAAGCGGTTCATTAAAAATCAAATCGAAGAATTGCTGACAAACTATGGCGAACTTCCGTTTTTGATCATTGACGGATGGAACGCCCATTGGGGAGGCCCTAATTATGAGGACCTTCCGTTTGAAGAAATTAATGAACTCGTGAAAAGTTTGCAGCCTCAGTGCTTATTGATGAATATTAGCTGTGAATCGACTTTGGATCATACAGATATCGTTTTTTATGAAAATGCTGCTGGGCAAGAAATTGAAGAATCCTTTGTAGGTCCTGGTGCGAGCTGCAATATCTTAACTGAAACGTGGTTTTGGAGAGCTTCGGATACGAAAATGGAACTCAAAACCACTGATTGGGTATTGGATAAAGTACAGGATGCGAACAACCATAACGTGTCATTTTTATTAAATGGAGCTCCAGATCAGCGCGGCTTGTTTGATGCGAATGTGTTAGAACGTTTTAAAGAAATCGGAAAACGATATCGTCATCCGGTGGAACTCCAAAGTATTCCAGCAAACTGGCTGATTAGAAAATAACTTGATCATTATTAACGAAGCACACAGCTTAAAAAAGCGCTTGACCATTGAATGGTAGCAGCGCTTTTTCAATTGGGAGGACGTTTATTCTTGTGTTAATCCACTCGAAATACCTGATACCGCTTCCGGTACTCTCCAGGTGTAAACGAAGTTTGGCGTTTGAATAGGCGCGTAAAATAATTGTTGTCACGGAATCCGCATTGTTCACCGACTTGGATTAAAGGTATTTCTGAATTCGCTAGTAGCTGTTTAGCACGTTCGATCTGGAGACGATGCCTGTATTGCAGAGGACTCATTCCCGAATACTGTTTCAGACAGCGCGCCAAATAATCGAAGTGGTAATGCAGGTCGTTCTCCATCTGTACGGAATCAAAAGGATCTTCTAAGCAATCTGCCAAATAGGAGGCAACTTTCTCCCCAAGTAAAAGGGATCGGGCCTGTGGGCTGCTTTTTTTCATGCTGCTTTGAATTTCAATGAGGAATCGGCCAAATAAAATTTGCAGCTCGTAGGAGCGGTATGCTGAAAGGATGCTGTGCACTTTTATCATTTCCTTCAGAAGGGGGACGACCGTACGCAAATCTATCCCGGTAAATTTGGGGATGTACACCATGCCTGGAGGAGCCTCGGTATCCTGGTCCGTCCTGTTCAGCAGAGGCTGCTGCCAATTGTTTTTATCGACTAGCACAGGCTTCGACAATAGCGGATATTCAAAATGAATCCAATACACCTCCGTATTTGTATCAGTTGGGCGATAGCCGCGATGCATTTTTCCAGGCTCAAGCACCAATACCATGCCTTTTTTGATTTCATATTGAATGCCGTTTTCCTCCATATAGAGTGTGCCACTGACGCAAATAATAATGTCAAAAACATCAAATTGACGCCTTGCATGGACAATTCCCGGCGGCCATAAGGGTATGGCCGACCGTGGCTAGCAGGGGGAATGGGGGCACTTTCAGCTCAAGCACTAGCATTATCAATCACCTACAAAATTGGATGTAGAGATTGTACTATAATAAAGGCGCATTGTCAGCATCATCAAGGTCATCCATACAATAGTCAGTCATTGCACCAATTAAAGATTTTAAGGAGGCAATTGGAAGCCTAATTATTGTATAAAGGAGACTATGATTATGAATCTTAACCGATTGATTGATATGAACAATTGGTACATCTAATAGCCCTCCCAATAGGTGTAATTTACCAATTATGTGGAACTTACAATATTCTGTCATGTTGCTGTAATGGACATAAGTTGTGATGCACGATATATAAGCTATCGGGAAACGAAAGTGCAATAACTAGGGAGCAGAACGCCGCGCGGCAGGCTGCTCCCTGTTTTCATAGATTCTCTGGGCACCCTATTCCCAAATGTCAATATATCTCTATCTTAGTAGCGAGATAATCCGTTACGCTTTGCTTATCAAGGAACGCACACCATTGACGATTAAGGCGATGGAGAACACAATCACAGATATGATGCCTACTGTGTCAAGTACAGGTTCCAGGCTTGACAGTAATTCCGAAACTGGGACGTAAATTAGGCCGAAACCACCAATGACTCCGCCGAGATAGCTAAGAAACTTAGACATAGCGTCTTCACCTCCTCTATTAATAATACTTAGCTTATGCATGCAAGATCGGTAATGCGATAGACAAATAAATGTTTATTATTTTAGAACGCGATAGGAGCCCTACAATCTAAAACGAATAAATGGTTCACGAGAGTTATTGCTAACCGGCAGGGAAGCCAATACAATGAGGTTGTGAACAACCGACAAGTGGGTGGAACCATGAGATCCTTTTCGATAAGCAAAAAGATTATCGTTATGTTTGTCATTCTATGCATACTACTGACAGGGGTGGGATTTTACTGGTATCGCATGACCACGCTGACGATTCAGGACAACACAATGAAATGAGCCGACAAATTACGAATCAAATGAGCAGCCGCGTGGATACATATTTTACGGAAATGGTTAAACTGACGAAGTGCCGTATGAGCGACGAGGGGCGGTTTGAGTCAGATTGGAATGTCGGGGGACAAGAACATATTCCCAATGAAAGTCGCTAAAATAGCGGCTTTTTTGTTTTATCGGTACAAGTTCTTGTCCCGAGTCGAGGACAAGAACTTGTACCGATTGCCGTAAAGGACAAGAACATGAACCGATTACCGATTAGTTAAATATCTAACTATGTTCAATGCAATATCATTAAGCTAACGGGCAGGATAATTCAATATTTTTATGGAATATAACAATAAATGGTATGAGGGGGCGCACATGCTTTTTCACTTCAGTGAAGACGATAGTATCAATATATTTGTACCAAAAGAGAAGCAAAATCGTCCGGATTTTCCTGCGGTAGTTTGAGCACTTGATGAAGAGCACGAGTATAGGTACTATTTCCCTAGGGATTGTCCCCGAATTGTGTGTAGGAAAGATGAGGCGACAACGGACGAACATTTACAACTCTTCTTTAATAATTCAATCGCCAATACCATAGTTACAGAAGAAAGTGACTGGTATACGAGGATATCAAAGCAGATCATATTTCGATATCGTTTTGACGATGAGGGTTTTGAGCTTTTTGATAAAACAGCTGGCTACTACATTTCTCGCCAAGTAGTAAAACCCAAATCAGTTGAAAAATATGAGAATTTGTTGGAGAGATTACTCCAAAAAGGAATTGAATTAAGAATCACATCAAATTTATATCCGCTTAAGGAGGCAATATTAGCTTCTGACTTCACAGGATATGGGATATATAGATTCAATAACGCCAAAAGACTCTAATCAATTAAGCTTATTGCAAAATGTTAGTTTAACAAAGACACGAAGGCAGTCTTGTCAGATTGATCAGCTGCCTTGATTAATCTAACGGGCAGTTTTTTGGAAATTTTGTGACTCTAAAGTATTGCTTTAAATTCCAATGTATTGAAGAGGTGAAATTTTGAAATGAAAATTATCAGAGAAGAAAAAAACGTTAGAGGGCTCCCGTTGCCTAACGAAACACAATTAGTATTGTCTGAAATTATTCCTCATCAAGAATTAATAACGTGCTCGTTTGTGCTTGCATTTCAAGAAGACGCATTGTTATTAACTAATTTGAATGAAAGAGGATGGGATATACCTGGAGGGCATATTGAACCTGGGGAAACGCCAATGGAGGCAATGAAAAGGGAACTTTATGAAGAGACAGGTGCTTTGATTGAATCTCCTCACGTTCTCGGATATGAATTGATAAGACTATATAACAAGCCAGAGAAATATAAGTATCCATATCCAGAGAGCTATATGGTCTTCTATTCTGCAAGAATCATAAGGCTTGATGATTTTCAAAATACTTATGAAACAAACGGAAGAGGGCTGTTCAAACCAGAAGAGGCATTAAAAATTGCTTGGGTCGAAGCAAATAAAGCGTTCTATGAAGAAGGGCTACGAAGAGCAGCTAACAATAGGTGATTAAACTAACGGGAAACAATAAATCAACTTTCCAACCACTGGAAACGTTTTAAACAAGGGAGCTAGCATGGAAACAACGCATTAATATTTTGTAACGGAAGAAATAAATGATATTTAAAGATGGAGGAATAAATTATGGAGACGAATGAAGAAAAAATTCCAAATGATAACACCATGGAATCAATCAAAAATTTAACAGAGAAAGATGCTAAGACTTTCTTGAACCTTATATATGCACTTTTAAAAGACAACAAAAGTCCGAGCGAACATTTGATTTCAAATGTATTATCCATTATTGAGAAACAATTACCGAGAGTGGCTAAAGCAAGACAGAATAAAAACTAATCATCATGGTTCTACCACACTGTCGGGGGACAAGAATATGATCCCATAGAAAGTCGCTAATTTAGCGACTTTTTTGTTATATCGTTACAAGTTCGTGTCCCGGTTCGAGGACACGAACTTGTAACGATTGCCGAAAAGGACAAGAACATGTTCCGATTACCGGTTATTCATATATTTAATCATTTTCCAATCGCTATTTCATTAAGCTAACGGGCAGGTTAGTTACAATGTTTGGTGGAATATTAAAAGGAACCTGAATAACTTGTTCAATAGTTAAGGAAAGGAGAGACGTATGGACATACAACGTATCTCAGAAATGATAGATACAGATTGGCTTCGAACCTTATCAAACAACTATCTTCACTCTGAAAAAGGAATCATTACGAACTGGTCCTGCAATTCGATCGGTGCAGTTGACAAGAATTTTGTGACAGGTGGGGTCTACCGGATATCTGGGACAACCGAAATAGATAGTGGGGCGCAACAATCTTGGTCATTTATTCTGAAAGTAATCAATCCCGATCCCTTGCGTGAGGACCCAGCTCATTATAATTATTGGCGGCGAGAGATCTTGGCATACAGTTCTGGATTGCTTGATAATTTACCCCAAAATATACTGACTCCTAAGTGTTTTGCTATTGATGAAAAAGACAATAGATCCGTTTGGCTATGGATTGAGGATATAGAGCAAGACCAGCGGCAATGGGAGTGGGATGATTATGGTTTCGTAACAGAAAAGCTTGGGGAGTTTCAAGCCGCTTACCTACTTGGAAAGCCGTTACCGGAATTCCACTGGGTAAATCAGCAATGGATGCGTTCATGGTTAAATGAGTGTTATGCATATCAATATCAGCCTGATATTCACTCTAAACGCATTTTGTTATCTGATCAAAGAGTGGCGGCTATAATGGACCAATTTACTCAACTTGAAAAATGGATCAACGATTGGCTATATAGTATCGAGCTACTTCCCAAAACACTTGCTCACCAGGACTTTTATGAGATGAATATCATGTTAAATTCTGTTCAACAACAAGAGGGGAAACTAACCTTAATTGATTGGCAATTCACAAGTATTTCAGGAATCGGTGAGGATTTAGGTCGGTTCTTAGGTTTAAGTATTAGTCGGGGCCAGGTACCGATTGAACATTTCAAGATGTACCTTGAATTATTTATTACTTCTTATATGAAAGGGATGAGGAAGACTGGGTGGGATGGAGACGAAGACCTGCCTCGTTTCGGATTCCTAGCTGCATTTGCCTTGCGTTCGATATGGGAAGTGCCAAAAATGCTCAAAAAGCTTGAGCAAAATCCTGAATCACAAGAAAGTAAAAAACTGATGTTAATAACGGAATTGCAAATGGAACTTTCAAAAGAAGTTGAGAGACTGCGTGTTCATTCAATACTCAAGAAACTATATTGAGGAGGTAATTTCATCTGCGTTGGAAACTTAGATCAGAACTCTCAGAGTAGCTTTTGGAATACATACGATAACTGCATTTAGTCCAACCCATTGTTAAGTAAAACCAAGCAACAGAATAGGGATAAAACACAAGTCGGGTGACAAAAACATAGTAACATTGAAGCCGCTGATTTGGTCATAACCCTGTCAAGTAGACAGTACAAAAAAGACAAGATTTAAGCTGCGGCCGTTTCCCGGTATTCTACCGGGGAACGGTCGTTTAATTTTTTCTGGAATCGGTTCTGGTTATAGAACAGAATGTATTCACTCACTTGCTGTTCAACCTCAGCTTTGTTCGCTGCTTCATTCAAGTATATTTTCTCGGTTTTTAAATGAGAGAAGAAAGACTCGATACAGGCATTGTCCAGGCAATTTCCTCTCCTAGAGTGACTGCCTAGCATGCCGAGTTGTTTCAGTTTACGGTTAAATGGTTTTGACGTGTATTGAAATCCTTGATCCGAGTGTAGGATTACCCCACTCACATCCACGTGCTGACGGAGTCTATCCAGCGTTTCATGAACCAAAGCGAGGTCATTTCGTTCCGAAAGTTGCCAAGCTACAATCTCGTTATTGTATAAATCCTGAATCACAGACAGGTACACAAATTGTTCTCCAGCACGAATATAGGTAATATCTGTGACCAGTTTAGTTCGTGGCGTATCCGCCTTAAACTGGCGCTGAAGCCGATTCGGATTCACCACGGAAGCTTGTTTTCCAAAGAATCGACGCTTCTTCCGAATGACAGAACAGATTTCTAATTGTTTCATTAATCGATACACCTTTTTGTGGTTGACCCTAATGCCTTCCCTCCGTAAAGCTACCGTCATTCGAAGATAACCAAAGTAGGGATGCATGCGATGGATGGCAAGCAGATGCGATTCCAATTCATGCTGCTTTTGTCTACGTTCTTTTGCCGCTTGCAAGCTCTTTCTCCACTTGTAATAGCCTGAACGGGAAACCGCGGTTAACTTCAAGAGCCAAACAAGACGATGGCGTACTCGCAAGTCCTCTATGATCTGAAATCTAGCAGCTTTACTCGTCACTCCTTGTGTAGATTTGGATACTGCTTTTTTAAATATTCAATCTCCGCTCGCAAGTATGCCATCTCTTCTTCCATACTGGAAAACTTCGTTCTGGGGCGTCCCCGTTTGGATGTGGCAGGTTCTAGGCTCATTCCACGTTTCATTTTCGCCGCCCATACTTGTACTTGAGATTTATTTTGAATACCTAAACGTTTTGCTACTTCACGAATACTCATATGTTATTCGTTGACCAGCCGGGCCGCCTCCAATTTTAATTCCAAGGAGTACCGTTGGTAAGTTTGTCCTTTTTTAGCCATGAAAAAATCCCCTTCGTTAGGCAAGATTAAGTCCATCTTAACAGATGTCTTTTTTCTCTTGTCTACTAAAAGGGGATAATACCAATTATGCGGCTTCATATATTTATGGTTATCAGGTTGTTGTCAAAATACAATGACAAGAACTTGATAACATTTTCGACTGATGACAAGAACTTGGTTACATTCCCGATATGATTTCACCCCGCACTCGATCTCACCCCTTAGAAGGACCCATAACTATTTCATCTAGATAGGTGTTGTTATACTTAGGAAGTGTTTTTTCTCTAGCTGATCAATAGTTAACTAACCAATACAAAGGAGACCAGATGATGAAACTTTTAGCATTCACAATATTAGGTTGTGTAATTTCTTACATCTTAATATCCTTGGGGGCATTAGGATTGATTCTAGAATTAGGATTGTTAATAGGCTTGATTCTCCGAATTTACTCTTTAGTTTTAGATATCCATAAAAGAAACATCTAGTTTGAAACAAAATAATACACTACAAATAGAAAAAGAAGGAGATGCTAATGAATTTTGCTATTGTATTATTTATCGCAGCTGTGATTCAATTTGTTCTGGATAAAGGTATCAGCAAAACAGATGAGAAGATATCAGACACGGATGGTGTTATCCCATATAGGTGGTTCGTCGTGATTGGGGGAATTGCCATAATTTTGTCAGTTATTTTTGTTAAAGAACCTCCTTATCAATATGTTTGGATTGGCATATTACTTACTCTAGTGTTCGGTGTTCGATCTATCTTTCAATGGAAATATATTCGAAGTTCACAAAAACATATTATTTCACTATCGATGATGGCCTTATCTATAATTGGTACAATTGTTTACGTTTTAATATAACAAAAATACGATAGAATAAGGAATGATGCGAATAATAATTGGTTTATAATCGACACGCATTCATATCGATGAAAACGGATGAATATATGAGGTTCAGAAAAAAGGCCTAAGTTTATAGAAGTAAAGGGTTCGACATAGATGAGACTTTTTAAAGTTTACTAAGTGTCGATGCTGGCAGCGAACGCGCTTCTGACGGAACTTTCGCTTGCAGAAACGGAGATGCTTTAGATCACGATCGTAGAGGGTGAGTGGTACTTACGTCTGGACAAAGAAAAAGCCCCGTCCACCTTGTCGGTGGACGGGGCTGCGACGACCAGACATTGTCTGAGCGTCTCGTCGAATGCCAGTTCTCGTTGCGGGACAACTGCCCAGCAGTATTCAATAGTTCTTGGGAGGCCAACTGCTGGAGTGAGTTAGAAAAAATTACTCCATATGGAGTAATGGTTGAAGTAAATGGTCAAATGTCGCGGGACAAGATCTTGTTCCCATTGAGAGTCGCTATTTTAGCGGCTTTTTTGTTTTATCGGTACAAGCTCTTGTCCCGAGTCGAGGACAAGAACTTGTACCGATTGCCGTAATGGACAAGAACATGAGCCGATTCCCGATTAGATAAATATCTTACTATGTTCCCATGCAATTTCATTAAGCTAACGGGCAGTTATGTTGAGAGCAACCTAAGTTGCCCTGAGTACGTCTATGTACAAAAACAAGGGGTGGAACATGAGGAAATTATGGTGCATTTTACTGTTGCTACTCATAGTGCTTGCGATCATAGCTTGCAGCAAACCTCAGACTGAGAATCTGACTACAAAGAAATTGCAAGAACTTTACCCAGGGGATATTGCTAATGTAGATTCTATTGAGATTACGGACGGCAGCTCAGGTGAACGGAAATTGTTCACTAACAAAAAACAGATTCAAGCGTGGCTCGATCAAGTGAAAGACATGAAATTCGAGCCTGATCCTAACCAAGAAGACAGGAGCGGCTTTCTGTACACGGTATCTTTGCGGGAAGGTCGCGAGATTAAGCTCGGATTTACTCCTAATTCGCAGGGCGGGCATTATTACATCCACAATGAGGAATTGAGTACCCAAATTCAAGATTTGTTTGAAAACAGGGATTACATAAAAAACAATTAACAAGAACCGCACCAAGGCAGCATTCATAGTGCAGGAGCAATTTGCCATCATGGCAGCTGCTCCTTCTGTCGTTGAGCTATCGGGCAGGATAACGTGAAGACGATGTAGAAATATGCTGACTTACAAAGAAAGATACGAGGTCACTATGATAGCCGAGTTGATTTGCATCATAATTGGACTACTCAATGTTGCATTCCCCTATAAAATATGGTCTATTGGACAGTTTATGTTTAGACTGAGGGAAGGGAAGTTTGTTTTTCAACTGAGGAACCATCCTCTCTAGTTCATTTACTTCACCGTATTGGTGGAGCTATTTTTATCATCGTATGCTCAATTATGCTGTTCATCTAACGAGAGACAATAGCTCGAGACAGACAGCAACCGAAGGAGGCGGTATATCTATGAAGCCACTTAACAAGCAAAATGTTTATTCAAGCTTCAAAGAGCTTAACATGTTAGAACAATTAGAAGAAGAACTGAGAGCGGAACTCGGTATAGATTTTTGGGAAACGATCGGGATCGGCTTCGATTATTGGCCAGAAGATGACAATGCCGATTATGAGTGGGAAAGTATGCCCATAGATATGGTTTTGCTGGGTTCAACGGTCATTTCGGAATGCACCTTTGGCTTTCTTACGGAGTTTAGTACAGTGGATGACCTTTCAAATGCACCGATAATTCAGCATGAAGCGATAGGTCTAGATAAACATTCCACTCTTATTGCACATAACTTTATTGATTTTCTCCGATTGCTTATTACCACCAAGAGCATATTTGGATTAATGTCAGAAGAAGATGTTGAACTAGAGGGTGATCTAGAACCAACAGTTGAGTTGATTTTCAATCGCATTCAGGAAAGATTTCAAATTGAGCCCTTTGAAAGTATTAGTGCCTATAAGCAACAACTTATGCAAGAACGCGAAAAACACATTGTCGTTCAAACTTTCAATCGTATTGGTGTAAAGCGAGTAACGGACCATTTTACCCATCAAAAGGTGGACTTGGATTATGTTGAGAGTGACGAGCAAATGGAAGAGCGTTTACTAACGTTTGTGAATTCGACGAGTCTTGAGAATGTTCTTGCTTTTGTTCGTGATGTTCAAGAGACGAATTATATCGAAGTGCCTTTCCCAGAGAAAATTAGAGTAGCCGTGAAAAGTTTGCTACAGGAGCATGGGTTTGTGAATGAATTGCGCCATCTAGATACCCTGTATAAAACGAACAACTAGTTCAACTAACGGGCAGGATAGTTGACTAATGGAAAAGAATAATCATATAGATTTGGAGGGATACGGTGAACGAGGACTGGAAGAAGGAACGTGGTATGTCTTATTTTAAACAGGACGAAACCGAGAAAATCATCAGTCGTTTTGGAGAAAGCTTTTATGAAAAGGTATTACGCGATATCGTAACATACACCGAAAAGTGGAAATTGTATGATTTTGAATTTGTACATTCATATTCTGCTAATTGCGTTTTTAAATGCCGTTCTGAGCTTTATGGAAATACAGTCTTAAAAGTAGGTAAGCCAAGAAAAGAAGTAATAACTGAGTACAATACTCTTTGTGAATATAACGGCAGACGATTGTGCAAAGTTTATGAGTCTGACGTAGAGAACGGTATTATCCTTGAAGAATGCATACAGCCTGGTGATTCATTGTTCCACGGAAATGGATATGAAGAACGAATATCTATATTTTGTTCACTTTTTAACGGATTTACATATCGCCCCAATTAGAACCGCTCAATATCCTACTTATATAGAATGGGTAGATAAGAGCGTGAACTATCTAAGCAAGCGAGAGGACTGCATGGAACTATTCAAACACATAGAAAAAGCAAAAGAAATATGTTTGTCGGTTTCTGCTTTATATCCTCGTAAGATGCTGCTTCATGGTGACCTTCATCATGGGAATATTATTTCGAATACACCATAATTGACCCTAAAGGAGTAATTGGTGACCCTATATTTGATATTTCACGTTTTATATTAAATGAGTTCAGCGATACATTATCACCAGAGAAGCATCAAAAAATTGAAGAGTTATTATGTGACTTAGCTAAGCAACTTGATATTCCGAGCAAAATACTTAAGCTCTGTCTCTATGTGGAAACTGCAATTTGGCTATGTGACGATTTGGAGAAAGGCTCATCACTTGAAGAATGTTCTTTCCTTGTTGACAATGTTATTCACGCAGAAGCATTGCTACATCATGAATCATGATTTCTGTTGAAATCAATAGCTTATTACGCTAACGGGATACGAGAGAATGGGAATGATCGAATGATTCCTACGGGTGGGAATGAGATGGCGAAAGAAGTTTTGGTTTACCAGAAATTGGTGTATCCCCTACAAATCGATGTTAACGTTTCCATGCAATTTCATGTCGGGTGACAAAAACATAGTAACTTTAGAAGCCGCTGATTACACAGCTTTTTATATTTATGTTATCAAGTTCTTGTCAAAACACAATGACAAGAACTTGATAACATTCCCGACGGATGACAAGAACATGGTTACATTCCCGATATGATTTCATCGACGGCGGTTGACGCCCTTTGATTAAACTAACGGGCAGATTAGCTCAATAGTTTCATTTACAAAACAAAAAGATGTATTCTGTTATAAAAAAACCTGAAAGGAGTTATTAAAATGATTACGGTTTATTCTGATAGGTATAAAGAAGAGGTCATTAAACTAATATTGCATGTACAGAATGTCGAATATGGTGTAGGGATTAGTGTCGAAGAACAACCAGATATACTAGATATTCAATCGTATTATATTAAGGATGGGGGTAACTTTTGGGTAGCGTTAAACGATAACGATGAGGTTGTAGGCTCTATCGGTTTGCAAAAGAAAACTAACGAGGTTGCCGTACTAAAGAAATTTTTTGTTTATAAAGATTACCGTGGTAAAGAGTTTGGGATAGGAACGGGACTCTACGAAGCTTTGCTTGATTTTGCGCAGAAACATGGGTTTTCTAAGGTGATTTTGGACACTCCTTCCAAAGCCACTAGGTCACACAGCTTTTACAAAAAGGTTGGATTTAAGGAGATTGCAAAAGAGGATTTGCCAATTCAAAATGATTACCCTGATAGAGATTCACTTATTTTTGAATTAGTCTTACTCAAAAAAACAACATTGTAAGTAATGGGTTTTCGGTGCTGATACTGAGCTAACGGGTATCGTTAGTTCTTTATGAACACGACGGTGTCTACGTTAGCAAAGTAATTTCGTTGTCATGGTTAAAAGAGAGAAATGAGAGGATTAAACATGTGGAAGAATATTGAACCGGGGTGTTATGCTGTTTTCAGGTGGCGTGTGACGTGGAAAAAGTGATTGATGAGATTGTTAATCATTATGAGGCGGAAAGTAAGGGAAGAATGCAGCAAATATATATAAATGTCGGGGGACAAGAACATAGTCCCATTGAAAGTCGCTAATTGAGCGGCATTTTTGTTTTATCGGTACAAGTTCTTGTCCCGATCCGTGGACAAGAACTTGATCCGAATACCGATTAGATAAGTATCTAACTATGTTTCCATGCAAATTCGTTAAGCTAACGAGCAGGATAGTTGAATATTAATTCCGGTGAACCTTATCCATAAGTAACGGCAAGTTTTTGTTGTGCAACTCAAATCAAAAATGCAATATACGCCGGTGATATGATCGAAGTGAAAGGAGGGAGGACTTCCAGTGTATGAATGGAATGAAATGGTACAGCATATGGTGGATTGGGTGGAAGCCAATTTAACGGAAAGTTCATCGCTGCTGAAGATGTCGGAACAGTTCGGGTACTCCCCTTATTATTGTTCAAGGCAGTTTAATCAATTGACCGGGATGACATTACGGGATTACGTCTGGACCCGGAGAATTAGTCGTGCCGCCTTGGAGCTCCGCGATACGGACCAACGGGTACTGGATATTGCCGTTAAGTATGGATTCTCTTCGCAAGAGGCATTTACGAGAGCATTCACCAAGGCTTTTCAGCTTAGTCCCGCAGCCTATCAGAAAGCCCCCAGACCCATTCCATTAGCCATTCGTCTGGAGTGTTCTCGCCTTATCATTATTTGATCAAGGAGCGGGATGAGATGAGCAAAGTACATTTGCAACAGGCAGAGATCAAAGTAGAGTATATTCCAGCGCACAAGTTTATTGGGATCTGGGATATCACATCATCAAGTTATGGGGAATTCTGGCAAGGTGGACGATCCTGTGACGAGATTAGCGGCACGTTGGAAAGTATGTCCAATCTTACACTTCCAGAACAATTGGGCCAGACCGCAGGATGGTTCTACCAGAATGGACAAAAGGGATACTTTTAAGGGATGCCGGTATCAAGAGAGTACGACGGACCGATTCCGGTGGGAATGGAATGCAGGGACAAACTTGTGGAGGGACAAGAACATGAGCCCATTAAAAGTCGCTAATTAGCGGCTTTTTTGTTTTATCGGTACAAGTTCTTGTACCGAGCCAAGGACAAGAACTTGTACCGATTGCCGAAAAGGACAAGAACATGAGCCGATTACCGATTAGATAAGTATCTAACTATGTTTCCATGCAAACTCATTAAGCTAACGGGCAGGATAGTTTAAATAACCAAAAAAATATTAAGATAAGAGCAAGTGGACTGGTAGCCGATAAATGTGATCGGCTGCTTATAGGTTCATATCTCATTGTTGGGTGACAAAAACAT
Organism: Paenibacillus sp. Y412MC10; assembly: GCF_000024685.1. Classification (NCBI taxonomy): domain Bacteria; kingdom Bacillati; phylum Bacillota; class Bacilli; order Caryophanales; family Paenibacillaceae; genus Paenibacillus; species Paenibacillus sp. Y412MC10. The sequence goes on along the minus strand of NC_013406.1, from coordinate 3,541,228 downwards.
AGTAATTTGAATGATAGGTGGTATCACTACAGCAGATAAGAATTGGTATGAGGATTATGTTTTTGTTTTCTTTACTGATCGTTCTCAATATGTTAAATTAACAATGGGAGGAGGGAAATGGAATGGCAAGAAGCAAAGAATTTGAGGAGAGCGTTGTACTGGATAAGGCGATGAAGCTGTTTTGGGAACAAGGTTATGAAAAGACATCTTTGACGGATCTGGTTGAGCATATGGGAATCCATCGGAGAAGTTTGTACGACACATTTGGCGACAAGCATACGCTGTTTCTGAAAGCTATGGATCGATTTCGCGCTAAAATTAATACGGAGCTCTCAGGAGTAGTAAAACGCTCGGAGACTGCTGCGGAAGCTATTCAGTTGATAATTAATTCAATGATAGATGGTGAAGAGGACTCACCTTCTGGCTGTTTAATGGTGAATTCGGCTGTGGAATTGGCAATGCGTGATGCCGATGTGGATTCCAAGTCCACTGAATCGTTTACATTATCAGAGCAATTGTTTAAGGATATTATTCTATGGGGGCAGCGGAATGGTGAATTCACTTCAGATTACGATGCCGGAGAATTGGCAGAACATCTACATGCAGTATGTGTTGGGTTGAGAGTAATGACAAGAACCTCCATATCCAAAGAAAAACTACGCCAAACAGCTAATATATCCATAAAACTTATAACTAAATAATTCAATATCGTTAGTATGAGTTTTCTTATTGTTAGTTTAGGCTGAGTGTTCTGAAGCTTATCACTCCAAAATAGTTTTATGAATGATAATTCCTACATGGTGAGTTAACAATGTTCTCTACATGAAGGAATTATTCTTACATTCATTCTAGAATGATCGTTCTCATACAATTCCAGCTCCCTACAACCCAATTCTATGTACCCAAACTAAATGACAAAGGAGTAGCCTAAAATGAAAATTTCTGAACAAATCGCATTTGTCTCTGGTGCAAACAGAGGCCTTGGCCGAGAACTAACACTTGAACTTCTATCCAGAGGGGCTAAGGTGTATGCTGGTGCTAGAAATCCAGAAGCCATTGATATTCCAGGTGTAATACCTATGAAGCTTGATATTACGAACCCTCAAGAGGTAGCCGCAGCTGCTAAGGTTGCTAAGGATATCACACTGTTAATCAACAATGCGGGATCGTCTACAGGCGCTTCCTTGCTTGACGGTGATCTTGACCAAATACATTTGGAGTTTAATACGCATTTTTTTGGCACACTTTCCATGGTTCGCACTTTTGCACCAATTCTAGAAAAGAACGGCGGTGGTTCGATTCTGAATATTCTTTCGGCATTATCTTGGGTTAGTTCGGGAACTGTAGGCGCTTATACAGCTGCTAAGGCAGCAGAATGGGCATTGACGAACGACCTGCGTTTAAATCTGTATCCTCACAATGTGCGAGTAGCTGGATTACATGTGGGCTACATGGAGACCGACATGACGTCGGGCTTAGAAGTTCCCAAATCCAACCCTGCCGATATTGCAAAAATTGCGATTGATGGTATCGAATCGGATAGCCTTGAAATTGTTGCGGACGATTCAAGTCGCATGATCCAAAGGAGCCTGGCCGGTGGTATAGCTGTGCTATACCCTCAGCTCTCCTAAGAAAAAGGGAGTGCAGTCAACTCTACCTCGTTAATAATGCAGGCTTTGGCTTGGTTGGTTGCTTTTTTTCCGGGACCTCTAATGGCGGTTTACTATGCAACAAGGCGTATTTGCTATCGTTCACTGAAGCATTGGAGAGTTGAGTTGTACCGGCGGGGCTTTGCAGCACTCTGTCTCGGACCACAGCGACTGGCTTTGTCGATCGTGCGGGGCTGGCCTCTTCAAAATTGTTTATGAGCGGCGTCATGGAAGTCGGTCAAATGGCCGACGAAGGATATCGTCAATTTATGCGCGGTAAGATGTTAATAATCACAGGTAGAGGATAACTGGTTTATGGCATTTCTGCCGCGGTTGCTACCGCGCAAACTGATGACCTGAGCAGTCAGAGCGGTGCAGGATAGAGTGGAGCAATGAGGGAATGGAACATAATAATTGAAGAGGAGTTTTGGGAATGGAAAAATTATGGAGTAAAACAAAAATTGGTAATTTGGAATTGCCTCATCGTTTAGCGATGGCACCCATGACACGGAGTAGAGCACAAGAAGATGGTACGCCGGGTGAACTGAGTTCCCTTTATTATGCTCAAAGAGCATCTATGGGATTCATCATTAGTGAAGGTACCCAACCATCTGAGGATGGGCAAGGTTATTTAAATTCACCAGGTATCTATACTGAAAAGCATATTGAAGGTTGGAAAAAAGTTACGGATGAAGTGCATAATGCTGGCGGATTCATGTTCATACAATTAATGCATGTCGGTCGTATGTCACATCCAGACAATACTCCACATCATCGTCAAGCAGTTGCACCTTCAGCGATTGCACCTGGTGTAGAAATGTTTACTGCTAACGGAATGCAGGAAATACCCGTCCCACGAGAATTAAGTGAAGAAGATATTCAAACTACTATTTCAGACTTCCGTAAAGCAGCCGCAGCAGCAATTAAAGCAGGAGCTGATGGTGTTGAAATTCATGGAGCCAACGGATACTTAATCAATCAATTTATTGGTGAAAATTCAAATAAACGAATCGATAAATACGGTGGATCTGTGGAGAACCGCGCTCGCTTTGCAATCGACGTAACGAAAGCAGTCGTTGAAGAAATTGGAGCAGAAAGAACCGGCTTCCGTATCTCACCTGGAACACCTCTTGGTGGGATTGATGAAGGTGATCAAGGACCTGAGGTTTATCTCCATCTTGTAAAAGAATTATCTAAGTACAATTTAGCATACCTACATGTTATGCATTTAGGGAACGAAACGCTGCTCCGTGAAATTCGTTCGATGTGGACAAATTCATTACTGGTTAATCGAGCAGGACGGGCACTTGAAGAAATTAGCGTAGATATTGATAATGGCATTGCTGATGTGGTTCCAGTTGGTGTTTGGTCATTAGCTAATTCGGTTTTAGTGGAACGTCTTAAAAAAGGATTTCCTTTAAATGAAGTTGATCCTAAAACATTATACGCGGGTAACGGAGGCGTGGGTTATACAGACTATCCAACAATGGAAGAATTAAAATCACAACAGGAGTAAATACAAGGTAAGGTTATAGATTAGATTGTAAATCAGCAATAAGGTCATACTGAAATGGCGTACAATTGAAAAATTGTACGCCATAAATTGGTTTTATTCTATGCATTTTTGAGTTTCAAGTACAGCAAGAAACCAACAATGTCCACTAACGGAAGGATGCTGATTTTTAATGAATACACACATGAAGGCAGCACAAATTGCCAAGTATTCAAAAGAAATCCAAGCTCAAGTCAATGATATTGCAATTCCAGAAATTACTGATAACGAAGTTTTAGTAAGAGTAAAATCTGCGGCAGTCAATCCACTCGAAATGTTAATTATCACAGGTAGCGTGAAGTTGATTCAAGATTATAAATTCCCATTGACGCTTGGTAATGAATTGGCAGGGGTTATTGAAAAAGTAGGTAAAAATGTGAAGGAGTTTTATGCAGGAGATGAAATTTATACACGTCTGCCATTGAAAAAAATTGGCGCTTTTGCTGAATATGCCGCAATTGACGCTGCTGCAATTGCACCTATGCCAAAAAATTTATCCTATGAAGAAGCTGCTGCTGCAGCGTTAACTGGACTTACAGCCTATCAAGGCCTGCATGAAGAACTTGAGGCACGACCGGGTAAATCGGTTTTTATTCCAGGTGGATCGGGTAGCTTTGGTCAGATGGCTGTCCCAATTGCAAAGGCAATGGGATTAAATGTCATTGTTAGTGGTAACTCGCAAGCGCGAGAACGTACTTTGGAAATCGGTGCTGACCGATATTTGGATTACACAAAGGAAAACTATGTTGACTTGTTGTCGAATGTCGATTATGTGATTGATACCTTGGGAGCCAAAGAATTCGATAATGAATTAAAAGTCATTAAACCAGGTGGTAAATTGCTCTCTCTCCGTACAGGACCCAATAAACGATTCGCTGAAGACAATAACTTCCCTTGGTGGAAACAGAAACTTTTTTCGCTTGCTGGCGCAAAATACGACAACAAAGCCAAGAAGCGCGACGTGGAATACCGATTTATCTTCGTGCGCTCTGACGGTGCACAATTAAAAGAGATAACCAACGTCATTGAAGAATACAACATTGTTCCACCGCTTCATCATAGACGATTTTCTATAGGAGAAATCAATGAAGCATTAGAACTGGTCGCTACTGGGCGTCCAAAAGGGAAGGTGATTATAAATTTTTAAGTAGAACTTGAGGAAATCTCTGTGGTGGCCCGAGAGGGGCAACGGGTAGGATAGTGAAATACTAATTTTGATTTTTATTAGAATATCCATGGTATTGTCAGACGACAAGAACATAAATACTTTCAGAGTCGCATAAAATGCGGCTTTTTTTACATTACAGTCTTTTTTCTTTTCGTCGGTTGAGTGGCTATAATGCCGTACGGTCCAGCACAAATGGCAAGCAGCAGCCTTGATCTTTGTTGAGGGACAAGTGTCGGGGGACAAGAACATGGTCAGGTATGCTGCTCCGGATCTGGAGGCATTCGCAACCAAGCTGTTCTATATGCTGGATCTAGGCAGACGCGAGGGGGTGGCGGAGACGCTTGAGGAAGCGGGAAAGGCACTCGTGGCATACGATTCTTCCGAAACCGCGATCAAGACCGGCCTGGCCAAAGTGTTGTCCGTCGCGCTAAGCAAGTTGGCTGCTCTCCATCAATGCGTCGATATCCAAGAATATGCGCCCCTGCTGGCCGAGCTTTATCAGCACGCGCATTACGATAGGGTGATGAGCGCGGCCTATTCCCAGCTCGCCGAGCTGGCGGGAAGGCTGGGGGCGAACGGAAACCTACCCGTGGTCAAGCAAGTGATGGATTTTATCCAGCGGCATTACCATGAAAATCTAAAGCTGGAGACGCTGGCGGAGATGTACAATTACAACAAAGGATATTTGGGCAGAATGTTCAAGCAGCATACGGGCGATTCCTTCCATACCTTCTTGGATAAGGTCCGTATTCAGCAAGCGATCCGGCTCCTCAGGGAAGGGTACAAGGTCTATGAGGTCTCGGAGCTCGTAGGTTATCCCAATGTGGATTATTTCCATAGCAAATTCAAGAAATATGTAGCAGCTTCCCCCTCTTCGATCAAAGGTCTCCTTCCAAGGCCACGACATTTTCATTGGAAACATCATAGATTCTTAAAGTGGGGGGATTTCATGAAGGCCAGCACAGGAATAGTGACATGCCTTTTAATGATCGGAGCACTTCTTGCAGCCAGCGGCTGCAGCAACGGATCGGACTCCGATAGCTCAGGCAGTCCTGACGCATCGCCGAACAAAGAACTCGCGCCCATGACGATCACATATGCAGCAGGGGACAATAACCCGCTTTGGGACGGCATGCAAAGCGATGTCGGCAAGCTCATCACGGAAAAAACCGGCATCTCGATGAAAGCTCAATTTCCGATAAGCGTTAATGACACGGATATGTTCGCGCTGATGGTGGCAAACAACGAATATCCGGACATCGTTTCGGCCAAAGGCAGCGTGGGCAAGCTGAAGGACGCTGGCGCATTGATCGATTTAACGCCGCTTATTGAAGAGCATGCGCCGAACATCAAGAAGGTCTACTTATTGCTTTTATGAAGCTCCTTATCCATAATTGTAACTAAGGGAGATGATTCCAAGTTGAGTGAACAGAATATCAGCACAACAGTTTCAGGGGATATCATTGTTACCCATCTAATTGGTAAGATTAAAACAGATGATGTTAATGAATGGTATAACGGCTTCGAGAAGGTTTGCCAGCAATTCATTTCCGAGGGTCGGCAATACAAATTGTTGGTGGATAGAAAAGGGTACACTCTAGATCATTTTTCCATTCAAAAAACATGGAAAGATAAGTTCTTCAATGAAACCATTCTGAATCAAAGTATTGCAATTGTGTTTCTTCTTGAAGAAGGGGAGATAATGAATGATTTGCAACAATCCAACACAAAAGAATCTGTAAATTTTTTTGATAATTATGACGAAGCATTTATTGGGTTGAATGAATATCCGATTTAAGACCGTTATGGAACTCAGTTGTACTCAATCAACCAACTGGTGTCTGATGTCATAAAGAGATGACGGGTGACAAAAACATAGCAACATTAGAAGCCCCTGAATTAGTATTATCCCCTCATGATAGACAACGAAGACATCTGTTAAGATGAACTTACATGTTGTCTGCTGGAGGGGGTTTTTTTATGGGGAAAACAGGCGTACAAATAAATGAGGAAGTTAAGAAGGATGCCATGCGGCTGGCTATTGAAGAGAACATGTCCTATCGAGAGGTGGCTAGGCGACTGGGGATTCGGAATAAGATACAAGTTGAGGTATGGGTGAAATGGCAGCAAGAAGGTAGAGCTATAGAGCAAGAAGCCTTTCATAAAGGACGGCCGAAGACAAAGCTTACCCGTCTTGAAGAAGAAATAGCCTTAAAGGCGGAGATCGCATACCTAAAAAAGCTGTATCCAAATCAACACCGGGAGTGACGAGCAAAGCCATTCGTTGCGAGATCATCGAAGAATTGAGACAGGAATATCCGGCTAAATGCTTTTGCAGCTAGCGGACGTTTTAACAGGATAGTTTAAGATCTATTCAATGTTCAATTAAATCCCATTAAATAACATAATAATGTTATAATTATACTACTGCATCAATAAATTGGTATTGGATATCTAATTAAAATTATTAACCTAGGGGGTAGGTAAGCAATGAGCAAAGATTATGAAACTCCTGAAAGAACAAGAGAAAGACTAAGACAAGAAGAATTGGAAAATAATCCATTTGGTCATATGAATCACGGAAATAGTAGGGCTCGGTATAGTATAGTCGATTTAGGTTGGAAAGGCACTTTAGTATTAACTATTGTTATTATTGTTGGTCTTATAGTTGTTCAATATTTTTATTAATGGTAGATTTAGAAACACTGGAGAAGTTGACGGTTAGGGAGATTGAAAATTTTCTATCTTTTCTCGAATACATTTAAACAACTCCAGTCATCCGATGAACCGCAAATACTCCAGATTTGAAGCCGTATATATTACGACAGATGTCGAGGGACAAGAACATAGGCCCATTGAAAGTCGCTAATTAAGCGGCTTTTTTGTTTAATCGGTACAAGTTCTTGTCCCGAGTCAAGGACAAGAACTTGTACCGATTGCCGTAAAGGACAAGAAGATGGTCCGATTACCGATTAGATAAATATCTAACTTTAGTAAGAGTGGAGAAATTCTCAAGAATCTACACTATTTAGAGATAACCTTACGTTTTTTCTTGCGTTTATACTTATATGGACTGTAAAATTCAGGAGGTTTTTTGATGAAGAAATTAGTATTATTTTCTTTTGCTGTTCTATGTTCTTCGCTTTTGATACTTCCAACCAATGAGGCAGCCGCAGCAGTACAAAGTCTAAAAAGAACACAAGTTGTTGTGAATAATAATGACTTAGATTCAAAAGACATTCTCAACAAGAACAATCAGGTGTTTTTTAGCCTGACTTCACTCAAAGGTTTAGGTGACTTAACGTTTGCCTGGAATAATACTACTAAGCAAGCGACAGTGAAGGGGAGCGACACAAACTTGCAGTTGACTATGAATAATAAAGTAGCACAAAAAAATGGATCTCCAGTTTCATTAAGTACTGCTCCATTTATTCAAAACGGTAAAACAATGATTCCCTTACGTTTTGTTGCAGAAGCGTTGGACGGTTCAGTAACTTGGAATCAAAAGACCCAAACGGCGTTTGTTTCAAAACCAAGCACGAAACTGCTGACGGACGTTAAGAGTAGTGCATTAAGCACGGCCAGAAATGCTGCAATCAATCTTCCTAGAGTATCACAGCTCACGGAGGACTTTAAACCAATTATGGAAGCATCCAGTCTTCAATATTATTTTCCGGAAAACACCCATGACCGATTCATCGAGGTCAATAATAATGTAATCCGCTATTATAAAATTACGAAGAACACAGCTTACCTTAAGTGGCAAGCTTTCATTAGCGAAAAGACCACTACGCAAGATAACCTTTATTTCATAAACCGCGCCTTTATAAAAGAGAACGGTTCCCTACCAAATTTTAAAGATACGACATTCGCCAACTTTCGCTGGATGCCTCATATTACTTCTACTGGATATGGTTTAATCACTAAGGAGAATTGGAATGACGTTGTTTTTAAACAAGCCGAACTGCCTCAAACTAATCTGAAGGAAAACTATATTATTGTTGACATTCCAGAAGAAAAATAATTAGAAATTGTCATTAAAAGGAGTTTGCAGTGGACGCAATTATCATAACGCCGCATGTCGGTATCGGTCCTTTTCGGCTAGGGATGTGCAGGGAAGAGGTGGAGCGGACTTTCCAGAGTTTGGGTCATTTGAGAGCTGATAATGGCATACCCGGTAATCCTAGCTATATAGAAATTCTGTTTATGCGCGAACATTTCGAATACGATGCCAATAGCCGGGTGAAGTTCATTCAACTGATAAATCCGCAATACTCGGGTAACATCTGTATTCCCTGCCTGTTTCAAGGTGTGGACGTCTTCACGACCAAGGCAGAGGATTTGATCCACACGTTTAGCAAATATTATTCAATGGTCGGAGATGTTGATCCGAGGACGGGATTTTCCTTTGCCATTCAAGAACTTGAGCTGTGCTTCTGGCGAGAAGGCATTATGAATGATGAAATCATAAAAGACCCGGGTTTTCTGGAGATGAGCGAGGAGAATCAGGAGCTCGAGAAGCGGTATTTCTATTTTACGACCGTATCGATTGGAGCGCTGGGATATTTCGACTTCATGGATGATTACCCAGGCAGTTAAGCAATGCGTACTCTAAAAACTAGGAGAAAGCGGGCTAATCGCCTTACTCCCTAATTCGAGCCCGCATGAGGATCGAAGAGCATGAAAATGATCTTTAAACTAACGGGATACAGTAGCCCAATCATGACAGGACGGCAGCCGACGAAAATATTCGGCTGCCGTCAGTTGCGTTCGGGCAGTAAACGTTAATAAAAAAATAAACCCGGCATAATCGGTCCGGTTTAGCAATGCCCTATGTAAAAAAAGTATGATAACATGTTCTCCTCAATAGCCAGCCGGCCGCACGGCCTCCTTCTTAACATCCTAGAATAATTCTTGTTTGTACGTCCTGTTTTCCCCATGAAAAAAACTCCCTCCAGCAGACAACCGTAAGTCCATCTTAACAGGTGTTTCTTTTTCGTTGTCCACCATGAGGGGGGAATACCATATATGCTGCTTTTTTGTTTTAAATGTGGCAAATTGTCACTGTATCGGCTATACCACTACTGCGGTTCCGCTGACGGCCACCCTCAGCATTCCCTCACAAATAACTTCATAGTCGATGTCACCGCTATAATGGCGTTTGCCCCCAGGCGCACGGCTCGATCTTCCACTCGACAAACGCTGCATCCCTTGCTTCCTGCAGCTTGTTTTCGTATGCCCCCGAGCGCCCGCCGACAATATCGGTAATGGAGGCCAGAAAGTCCCTCGCTACATTAGCGCCCATAATGACTTCGCCGGTCACAATACCGATATACCTTTGAACAGGGTAACCTTCAATGGTGTAAGTCTCATTTGTAACCATTAGAACGACCGATTTGATCGATTTACGCACAGAAGGACTTACCGGGGGGCTTGTTTGGAAGTATCAAAGGATTATCGCTCTTAATAAACCAATGGCATTTCTCTTAGAGAATGTATCCAATATGGCTCTGTAGCACAAAGACACCTTATATAGGCTCCTATCTTCTTTTACCGACATTGGGTATTACAATATGGGGTTTCGGCTTTTAAACGCTGCTGATTTCGGGGTTTCCCAAAGCCGGGAACGTTTGTTTATCGTAGGGATTCGAAAGGATTTAGGATTCTTTTTTGATTTCCCTGAACCGCCGCTAATTCGGCGAACTGTTCATGAAGCCATTGGGGACCTGCCACAGGCCGCAACGGTAACCAAGAATACCTACGAGCAACCGTTAGTTCCTAATCATACAACCAATTGGGCGAGTCCTAGTCCGGAAAGGTTACATGCCGTTATCCTTAACCCAAGGAACCAGAGGAGAGGGATGCGAAGACTACAATGGGAGGATGTAAGTCCAACCTTGACCGCTCATATAGCAAAAGATGGTCGTGAGTTCCTTCATCCTTGATCCAAGCAAGTGAGTAAGCGGGGAGGATTGTGTCACATGACTCAAATATCTAGAGAAAGATTAGAAAATCTCTTTCGTGAAGTAAATGCTTCCTGGAGTTTTGAAGATTCGGCTTTGTCTGCTCATGAAAAGGATCTATTATTTCAGAGACTTCTCGGAGATCTAACGGACGAGGACTATAATAAGGCGATTATGGAGTTCATTAGCTCTCTATCCTAATCCAATTCCCAATAAAAAACGAAGCCCTGATTCCGTGGAATCAGGGCTTATTTGAGTACGTTCCTTCAGTTGAGGGTACGGTTTCAGACGCGGGGATTCGTGTCAGTTACGCTAGTACTATCCCTATGACCATCATAATCAATCAAGGTGTAAAAAATGACTAATAGACCATTTCAACTTGGGTTTCGGACATAAAGTAACCTTTGGGTGACTTTATGTCACCCTGTTTTTGGATCTATCTGATTTTGGGTCCAGGTCATAATAAACTATTTAATTATGATTCAACAGGATCTTCATTTTAGGGTGAGTACATGGTTATTTCTATGATGGATTCAATTAAACGAACAATCGTGAAAACGGTTAGAATTAAAGCAGATGAATACGTGTAAAAGTTGTTGTTAGTAATGTATTCGAGGACAATTCCCCCAAACAGAAAACAGAATTTCAGAATATTGTCTACATTCGTAAGACGGAAACTATGGCTCGACGCTTACAGCCGCAAGGTATTCAAGCTAATTTGTTGCTGCGAAAGTTGAGTTAGTAAAATCGACTTCGAAAACGAAAAAATAATTATTATAAAATTACCAAGAGCACGTTGCACCGCCTCTTATAAGATGCCGTTCGCGAACTCAGCACGAATGGGGCAAAGCGCAAAGAGCAAAATCTTTTAACTATTAAGCAATATCCGCTAGAGTTTCTCAATTGTGAAGTCCGTATAATATGAGAAGAATAGAGCGCTTACAAGGAAAGATCTTCAAATTTTTGTCTGTGACGACAAACGACTTCTAGAGGGGGGGATAAAGGAGGGCCAATCCTTGTTGATGAGGACTACGCCGGGACCGTAAGAGGTTCGTGGATGCTAGAGGACAAAAGCTTGGTAATCGGAATGAGGAATGAATATAGTCTCTCGGAACATCATTAGAGGTGAAATTGGAAGAAGAAGACAGTTGGAGCTGGAAAGTATGGAAATTGAAAACCAGTTTCAAGAATGGGCAGACTTCGACAATTTAGGCGAAACGCTTTTTTGAAAAACTTAAGCGACAGTAGGGCAAATGGTAGCTTTCAGCTTGTCCCATTCATCTTTCTGGCTTACATACCAGGCATACATGTGCTGGCAGGTCATAATGCCGTAGATGCGAATGTACCACATCATCGTCGAGCGGTGCCTACCGGATTCGAACTTGTAATCGATCTTCTCCTGCTTGTTGGAACGCTCAATGGACGTGCAGCGTTTGTAAATCAACCTCCACTTCTCCGACCCGCGAGCGGTTCTGGGAAACAGGCGAAGATTATCGCTGCTGTGTGTATGGTATGTCCGCCCGTATTTGGCATCGGAGTACCCCCGCAGGTCAAAGAGCATCTCCACTTGCGGCGATCCTGGTGTTTTCTTATCCGCGTGACGCATCATCCATGTGACAAGACGGTTCACTCTGCCCGGTGTAGCCGTAGGCGCTTTCTCTCCTTTCTTCCCTTTCTTTGGTTTGCTCTTGCGTTTGGGTTGCTTCATCGGTTTAAGATTATTGCCTACCGCAAGCCAAAAGCGTCTGAAGAATTCATAGAAGGTCCCGACGACAGGAAGATCGTCATAGTCGAAGCCGTAAAGAATGGCATAGATAGGTGTCCGCTTCAAGACATTTACACATTCGGTTAATCCCTTTTCAGGGTTGGTCAAAAGGAACAAGAAAAAGGATCGAAACATAGATGCTGGATCTCGAGGTTCAGGGCCCCGATCCGAGTAAGTGTCTCGAAGAAACGTTGTGAGGGGAGAAAGGTCAGTCATCCATAATTTTGCTAGAAGCGGCCAGTCTTTATTGATGATGACGATACCGGGCCCAATCTGAGTACGAAGTTGCTTAAGAACAAAGCCTTGGTAGTCCGCATGCGGAACAAAAATAGGTTTCAAGAGAAGCACTCTAATCGCGATTTATAGGTTGAAAAAGGAACCCTTACAACGCAATTTTGGAAAAATGAAGGATTTGTCAAGGCTTTTTCGAAGAAAATGACCAAATATTCTAGAATATTTCCCATAATGAAAAAAGGAAATTAATGAAAAAAACCCCTACGAAGTAGGAGGAGAGTAAGTTTGGTGGTACAAGAAACCCCTTGTCCCATCTGCCTCGGCGAATGCCGAGAGGCTATGAATGAATGCGGAGGGATTATTGATGAAGGCATCAAAAAAAGTTTCGGTTCTGATACTGGCACTCTTACTTCCATTGATTGTGATTTTCTCTACGGCAGTTCCGGCTGCGGAATCCTACGAAATCGTCCCGCTCACAGATCCGGTTACGAATCCGGATACAACCGATGAGGTCAAAATCGACTTCCAGACCAAAGGGTCTCAAACGGCAGAAGGGTATCTGCCCGACAACGGGGATGCGTACGGCGAACGCGGGAATGGCTTTACGTATGGATGGACCCCAGGCATTGTTGGAGCCGCCAGAGATTACAGCTTAATCGAACCGGATCTTAAACTAGCAACCTTGAACCAATTTGGCCAAGGGATTATTTGGGAAATTGCCGTTCCGAACGGCAAGTATGAAGTGACGGTCAGCATAGGCGATATTCGATATCCGGACCAAATCAAAGGAAAATTGTTGCTCTTGGCTGAAGAGACCGTCATCTTCGAGAACAAACAAGTTGACGGCAAATGGGAACACGTCAAACCGATTGGACAAACTTACGTTTCCAAAACGGTAGAAGCGGATGTGACCGACGGCAAACTGACCCTCGATCCGAAAGATTCCGCCACGGAAAACATTAAGATCAACTACATTGAAATCAAGTCGCTTGACGTTCCGATTCCTATTGATCCCGTAGACCCTGTAATTGAAGAACCACGAGACATTGATAGGACTCCCGTAATCATTGTTGTCAATGGAGAAGAGGCGGAGTCGGATGTTCCGCCGGTTAGAGCGAACGGCCAAGTCATGGTACCTGTAGATATGATAGCTGAAGAATTTGGCGCTGATGTTGGTTGGAATGAGGAAAAGAATGCCGTTCTGATTAATTCAATGCCGAGTCAAGCAAGGCTCAAACAGCAGTCGACTCAGCTGATCGTGAACGGTTTGGAAATCGAATCGGAGGTTCGTCCATTTGTTCTGGATGGCAATTGGATGCTTCCTATTCGGGAAATATCCGAAGCCATGGCCTTGGACGTCTCCTGGGATGAGGCAACCCTGACGCTTCAAAGTAGTTTAAGGCCGCACACGGAACCTGCCATGGAGCTTCATGGGTGGGCCTCCGTGGAGGCTGATGGACAGGGCGGGACGACAGGCGGCGGCGATGCCGAACCTCGGACGGTGACAACGCTGGAAGAACTGGAACAACTGGCTGGAGACGACGAACCAAGAGTCATCGTCATTTCCGGAACGATCACATCCGGGGCTCAGCCTATCAGCGTAGGCAGCAACAAGACGATATTGGGGGAGGACCAGTACGCGACCATCCGCGGCGGCATCACCATAGACGATAGCAGCAACATCATTATTCGCCACTTGAACTTCCAAGGCATCTGGCCTATCTTCGGCCCTGCCGACGCGATCGCCGTGAGAAATTCGCATCATCTTTGGTTCGATCACTTGAACATCTGGGATGCCAGTGACGGCTTATTGGACCTCACCCAAGGAACTAACTACGTCACCGTTTCATGGAACAAGTTCTTTTACACCGATCCGGATAATCCTCACCGTATGGTCAGCTTGGACGGCGGAGGCGCGGAACATGATGCTACCGACACAGGCAAGAACAAGGTAACCTATCATCACAACTGGTTCGCCAACAATACCGATCAGCGGATGCCACGCGTCCTTTTCGGTCAGGCGCACGCCTACAACAACTACTACACGGCCAGTAACAACAATTACGCCATCGGCGTAGGCGTCTTCGCGTCGATGCTGGTGGAAAACAATTACTTCAAGAACGTAAAAAATCCGCACCAGTTTATGTACCCCGACCGTCGACCGGCGTACATCACGGCTACGGGCAATATTTATGACAACACAAGCGGATTAATGGATACGGGTGCCGTTACACCAGAGGGCTACGACAGCGTGGCGCCTTTTACCAATCCGCCCTACGCCTACGAACTGGATGATGCCGAGGATATTCCTTTTCTTGTTACTCGATATGCGGGTCTAATGGTCAACGAGGACATTACAGCGCCAGAAGCACCTGTTATTATAGCTCCGGCAGAGTCGGCGGAAATCCACATGCGTACTCCGAGCATAAGCGGAACGGCAGAACCGAGCAGCATCGTGACAATCACATTGACAGGCACTTCATCGGGATCGACAAAAAACGCAACGTTGACGACAACGGCTGAATCGAACAGTTCATTTAGTGCCGAATCAACAAGACTGAACAACGGAACGTATACCATCACCGCAACGGCAACCGATGCTGCAGGCAATGTAAGCCACGCTTCGATCAATCGTTCAATTAGAATAAAAGGACAGGCTGACAAGAAGTAAATTAATAGAGGGTTTGAACGAGCAACTCCGCTTCCGACCTGTTCCGAATTTTATCAGCGCTTAAGAAGACTATAGCTCAATAAACCATGTGGCAGCCGGTCTCGTGACCGGCTGTCTTTTTTAGATGAAATAAGGGGAAGGGGGAGAAAAGTTGGTGGGTACATCTCACTAATTTCATCGCAGATTAAATCAAGCAGTTGGTCACCAGGGGGAGCAGATTGCCCTCTATCGCCATAGTTGAATGGATCGCGATAGGAAACCCCCGACTCCATATTCAGAGTCGGGGGTTTTCCCGTTACTTCAATTTTTCCATTTCCTGATCAACCGTTTGTTGCCCCAGTTCTTGTACCTCTCTTAGGATTGTATTGACATCTTTTTGCCCTGTTACAAGTTCAGTTACTTTGTCATTCATTAAGTCAACGATGTGATCTTCTAATGGATGTAATTGACGCATTGGAGCATTTCCGTTCACATACACTGCGTCGAAGTTTTTATCTTGGTCTGGATGGTTTTCAAATGCAAGATCTTTAACCTGCTGTGATTTCAATGGAGAAATCTTTCCTTTTTTTGATACTTCCATTTGGAACTCTTCAGACGTTAAATATTTTAAAATTTGCATTGCCGCATCTTTATTTTCGGAAATGGAAGTAATACCAGCATAGTTGGCGTAAGGTTGAGTGCCATTATCCGGAAGATCTTTGAAGACCGGCATCGAAACCATGTCCCAGTTCAGCGGAAGTTGTTCTTGCGAAACCGCGATCCATTCGGTTAAAAATACATACATGGCGGAAACGCCTGCTGCTCCTCTAAAGTGATCATGACTTGGGAAATTTGCTTTAGCCATTTCCTGCACGCCAGGATTTCTGCTCAATTCAGTGAAGAGGTTAAGAATCCTCTTCCAATTATCGTTGTCTACCGTCACCTTGTTAGTTTCCGGATCAATGAAACCTTGCGATAAGGAATTCATGCGGAAGTAGTGCTTCGGAGACATCCAAAGTCCCATATACTGCGTTCCGTTTTCATTCCGATCGAATTGATGGGCGAGTGCAAACGTCTCCTCCCACGTCATGCCATCTTTCGGATATGGAATCCCGAATTTGTCGAATAAATCTCGGTTATAGAACAAAACAAGAGAATCGTTAAAAATAGGAAGGCCGTAAAGTTGGTTATCAAACGTGGCAGATTCAATAAACCCCGGGGCAAACGAAGCTAAGTCAACTCCATGTTTTTTAGCTAGCTCCGTCATATCATAAGTCAACTTCATCGGTTCGTATGCATTCAAAAATCCACCGGCTCTTGTGAAGTAAATATCAAACTTCGTTTGAGCGGCTACTAGTTGTTCCAATGAAAGTCCTCTATTCGAAATATGGTTAATCGTGTATGTAGGGAACTTTTTCTTCACGTAACTCCCTACATTTGCTTCAAATTCTTCATCGGAAAATATTGTAGAAAATGTGACTTCGGCATTTTCCGGCGCCGGAGGTTCTGCTGTCGGATCATTACCGCCCGACGGCGCAACAGTACCCTCAGTATTAACAGTACCTTCAGTATTACCGTTAGTACAAGCTGCAATTATACTTAAAATCAGAATAATTACCAACAGCAGTCCCATTCTTCTTTTCAACATTTCGTTTTCCCTCCCTTAGTTTGAAGTGGATAATCCTAAAACCCGAATCCAGACCACCCCCTCTCAAAGTCTGTGCCGTTGCCTGTAAGCGCATACAAGTTTTGCGTTCGCGTTTGCAAGTATCTGGCACTATTGTATAGGAGTGTTTCCATCAAAAATATACGGCTATAATCGTAAATATAGGGCGATCGAATCTATTGTTGATTCTCGGAACCGGGTATTGGACGGTGCTGCTCTTAATCGACAGCCCATCAAGAGGGACGATACGAGAACGCTGTGGATTATGATATCAAAAGGAAATGCAAAAAAAACAGGACCGCTTCCCTGAAACTGGAACGCGTTCCGAGTCTTTACTTGCTATCCATGTTGGACAATGCCGTTAAGCTAGGCAAGTATCGGATTGATTAAGTCGGCCAGTTTTGGAGCAATTCCTCTAAGATAGGGCAAGAAGGTTTTCTTCCTTATGTTGAAGTGAAGAAAGAACAGAATATTAATCTGCTCGGAATGGCTTATTTTAAAGACGCAAAGATGGTAGAGACAATAAAGCCGTTTGAAATTGCAGGGTATATGGGAATTAAAGGGCGGCGAGTTTCTTGAGGGGATAAGGAGCGCTGACAAGAGGCTTACAAAAATTTGAAGTAAGCGTATACACAGAGGTCCGGCGAGTCGGCCGAGATCGTCTTCGAGCTGGATCGGCGGGCGTTCTCCATCTGGAGCACACCCGCCAATCGATGTGCGGTTTATGAGAGTCCCCGCGCATACCGCTTCCGGCATTGCGAAGGGGAATGCCTCTTGTACTGCCTGAACATTTGACTGAAATAATTGACACTGCCGAAGCCGACTTTAAACGCGATTTCCGTGATCGGATCGGAGGAATGGATTAATAATTGCTCGGCGGCGTTGATTCGGAGCAAATTGACGTACTCCACGAACGTCTTGCCGGTTACCTTCTTAAAGGTTCTGCAAAAGTGGTATTCGCTCAAATTGACGATGCCGGCTGCTTGCTGTACGGTGAGCTTCTCTGGATAATGCCGCTCCACAAACGCTATAAGCTCTTTGAATCTATCGGTTAATTCCGCGCCTACCGTATCTGCGGAACCGGTTGGTCCATGCAGATGGTGATGGCGGGATAAATGTACGAGCAGCAGATGCAGCATGGACTGGATCGCAACCTGATAGCCTATAGCCTGCTGCTCGTATTCGGCGATCATCTGCTTGACAATACCAGCGATGAGCGAATTATACGCATCCGTTACCGGCAGAAGGATGGGAAAAAAACGTTTTCCGGAAGCATAAGGATTTGTGATTTGCACATGACTGGAGCCTGCCACTCGGCTTTCGGCTAGCACGGAATGAAAGACCAGCGCGTAATATTCCACCTGATGCTCGTCATCCGCAAACCCCGTATGGATCATGCCCTTGTTCACGAACATCAAATCGCCAGGTTCCGGTTTAACCGTCTCGGAGCCGATATAGAAGGTCGCGTTTCCCCTGATAAAATAGATGAGTTCCAAGTCATCATGCCAATGCAGGTGCAGTACTTCCTTGCCGGGCGGAATGATGTGGAAGACGTCAAACGGAAAGTCCTGATCGCGATGCGGGACGTCTTGCTTGATTTGATAAGGATTTGTCATGCCGCAGTCCCCTCGAAAAGCAATATCCCTTAACTTTACAGCAATATCAGCTAGAGAACTTTTAATAGGAAGCATCTATAATTATAGACTATCAACCGCTGGAATGAAAGTAATGAAAGCGATATCCAAAACAAGAACAGCCAAATAACGGTTACGGGAGGATTATCGAATGGGATTTGAAATTGAGCAGACAACAGGGGATTCAAGCTGGTATACGCATGATCGTTTCGGCATGTTCATTCATTGGGGCTTGTACTCGCTGGGCGCCAGGCACGAGTGGATGAAGGGCCGGGAATTTATGACGAATGAGCAGTACGACAAATATTTCAAGCGCTTTGACCCGGATTTGTACGATCCCGAGCTATGGGCTACTCTTGCATCGGACGCCGGCATGAAATATTTCGTAGTCACCACGAAGCATCATGAAGGCTTTTGCTTATGGGATTCGGCTCTGACTGATTACAAAGCGACCAACACGCCGGCAGGCCGGGACCTGCTGACGCCGATGATAGAAGCATTCAAGTCAAAGAACATTAGGCCGGGACTGTATTACTCCCTGTTGGATTGGCATCATCGGCATTATACGCTCGATGTCAAACATCCGCTTCGATATAATAAGGAGTTTCTGGAAGACCAGAAGCACCGCGAATGGCAGAAGTATGTCGACTACATGCATGAGCAGACGAGGGAGCTGCTGACTAAATTCGGCAAGATTGATTTGATGTTTTTCGATTTCTCTATCCCGTCGGAACAAGGCTTCCCTGGCAAAGGCAAGGAAGAGTGGCAAAGCGAGAAGCTGGTGAAGCTTATTCGCGAGCTGCAGCCGCATATTTTGCTGAATGATCGCCTGCAGGTGAAAGGGGACATCACGACGCCGGAGCAATATCAACCGCGCGAGTGGATTCAAACGAACGGCAAGCGCGTTGTCTGGGAGGCGTGTCATACCTTCAGCGGCTCATGGGGGTATTACCGCGACGAAGAAACGTGGAAGAGCGTCGACACCCTTGTGAAAATGTTAATAGACACGGTAAGCAAGGGAGGCAATCTGCTTCTTAACGTCGGACCGACAGGTCGAGGTGAATTCGATGAACGTGCCATCGATCGTTTAAAGGGAATTGGCGAATGGATGAAACGCCACAGCAAGTCGATTTACGGCTGTACGGCCGCGCCGGAGGAGCTTCAATGTCCGGAAGATTGCCGTTTTACCTACAATCCGGAGAACAACCGTCTTTATCTGCACGTTTACAGCTGGCCTTTCAAGCATATTCATCTGCGCGGTTTGACGGGCATGGTGGAATATGCACAACTGCTGAACGATGCTTCGGAAATTAAAATGAAGCAAGGCGAAGAGGAAATGACGATGGAAGCGGGCGCTTTCAACGAGGGAAGGCCGCGCGATATCCTGACGCTGCTGCTGCCGGTCAAGAAGCCGAACGTAACCGTCCCTGTCATCGAGCTTTTCTTGAAAAGCCGATGAGTAGACCGAAGCTGGGGTTGCAGGGGCCGGTCATCGCCTGGCAGGACTCATGAGCCGGGGGAGTCGAGACACTATTTTTAACTAGCTGGTAGACGAATATGGCAATCTGTTATAGCAATTTTGTTACTGCAACCTGTCTAAGCAACCTATCAAAGTAACCTATCAAAGTGACCAGTCCTAGCAAACCTGTCTTAGCAACCTACCCTCAACAGAGCGGAGGTTGCTTTTGTTTTTTTAAAATATATGGCTCATGGAGGCTTTCAGACTCTAACGGTCAACACGGAGCCTAATCGCCTTTAAATGACCTCCTTCCGGATGTCACGTTTGCAGTGGAGCTTATTCGGCTGAAAGTAGGTCATTTTTGCGGATTTTGGTCACATAGCGTTCCTCATACAGGATGAAAAGCGCTCAAACAGGCCATTTAAGCGCTGTGGTAACCGTTGAATGCTGGAGAATCACTCCAACAGTGGTCTGCACATCGAGTGGGGCATTGTAGTCGAAATTAATGCTACATTCGGTGGTCTGAACGTCCAACGGGGGCATTGTGGTCGAAATTTATGCTACATTCAATGGTTTTCACGTCCAGTGGGCGCATTATGATCATAGATTTCGGCGGTCTAGTCGCTGCGTAGACGTGGATAGCATCGGCCGTTTCACCTTCGTGAAACCCCCCTATAAACACAGTTGAATTAGCCTATAAACGAAGTCTTGAAACCGTGTAAAGTGGTCTTCAAACAACAGAAGCATTTTACCCGCAAAAGGCTGTCATAAAGTAACGGGGAGGGCATTGCCTTTTCGGACGATCTTCTGCATTGGACGAAGTATCCCGAGCCGATTATTACGGTCGGCCAACAGTTGGATATGCGGTTTATAGCACGGATCCGGGCGCCTATCTCTTTCACGCAGCGATAGATGCCACGAAATTAGAAGTCAAGGAGCTGTAGAGACATGAGATTGCGATTCAATCAGGAGTCGCCGGATTATGAGAACCCGGACGTTTTGCAGATCCATGCCGAGCCGGCGGATGCGCGGGGCATTCCTTATCAAGATAGGGAGACGGCGCTGGCGGCAGCCGCAACCTGTGACAAGAACGCCTCCTCGTACGTCCAAATGCTTAACGGCGAATGGAAGTTCCATTACGCGGCATGCCCCCAGGATGCGCCGGAGCGGTTCTATGACGAATCGTTCGAGGGTGAGGATTGGGACGCCATTCCGGTGCCGTCGAACTGGCAGCTTCTCGGCTATGGAACGCCGTTGTACAGCAGCAGCAAATATCCGTTTCCGGTTGATCCGCCATTCATACCGAAGCAGAACCCCACAGGCTCTTACCTGCGAACGTTCGAGCTGCCGGAGCAAAGGGCGGGCGGCGACGTTTTTCTTGTATTTGAAGGCGTAGACTCCTCCTTTCACGTGTGGGTCAACGGCGAGGAAGCGGGCTTCGGTCAAGGCAGCCATAACCGGATGACGTTCAAGGTGACGGACTTGATCCGCCCAGGCGTCAACAAGCTGGCCGTTCGCGTCTACCAATGGTCAACCGGCAGTTACTTGGAGGATCAGGACAAGTGGCGGCTAAGCGGCATATTCCGCGAAGTTTACCTGCTGAGCTCGCCGTCGGCGGTCCGTCTGCGCGACGCCCGTATCCGGACACGGCTGTCCGAGTCGTACGACAGCGGCGTGCTCGAGCTTGGCTTAAGACTTGCGGCGTCTTCCGGCAGCAATGGGGAGGGCTATCAGATCAGGGCCGAGTTGCTGGATGACCACGAATCGACGGTCACGGCCAGCGTTGCCGGCGTTCCCTGCCAGATCGGGAGCTCACCGGAAGCAGACATCGCCGTAGAGCTTCCTGTTAGCGCTCCCAAGCTGTGGTCGGCGGAAGAGCCGAATCTTTATACGCTGCTCGTCACCTTATCCGGCGCGGAAGGACAAGTGGAGGAGGTATACCGGTACGCGGTCGGCTTCCGGGATATCCGGGTGCGGGACGGACGGCTCCTGGTCAACGGCAGGCCGGTCATCATCCGCGGGGTGAACCGGAACGAATTCGATCCCGAGCTCGGCCGCGTCATGACGATGGAAGCGATGATCGAGGACATCGAGCTGATGAAGCGCCACAACATCAATACGGTGCGATGCTCGCATTATCCGAATGACGAGCGCTGGCTCGACCTGTGCGACCGCTACGGCCTGTTCGTCGTCGACGAAGCGGACCTGGAGACGCACGGCTGCGTCTTTCTCGGCGAAATCAGCCGATGGATCGACAATCCCGATGAAAAAACAGCTTTCGAAAGCCGCCTGGCGAACGACCCGGCATGGAAAGAGGCGTTCATGGACCGGATCGTCCGGCTTGTCGAGAGGAACAAGAACCACCCGTCCGTCATCATCTGGTCGCTCGGCAACGAATCGGGCTACGGAGCGAATCACGCTGCGATGGCGGCTTGGGTACGGGAGAACGATCCAACGCGGCCGGTCCATTACGAGCGGGCTTACGATGCGCCCGTCGTAGACATTGTAAGCAGCATGTATCCTTCCGTGGATATGCTGATTGCGGAAGGCGAGAAATCGAACGAGACCCGGCCCTATCTGATGATTGAATTCGGGCATGCGATGGGCAACGCGCTCGGCAACCAGAAGGAGTATTGGGATGCGGTTTTCCGTTATCCGCGTCTGTGCGGAGGCTTGATCTGGGAATGGGCGGATCTGTCTTTGCTCCGGTGGAAGCCGGGCGGCGGCTTCGAATACGCTTATGGAGGCGACTTTGGCGACAGCCCCAACAGCGGTCACTTCTGCGTCGACGGCTTGTTGTTTCCAGACCGTACCGTCAAGCCGGCGCTTCTGGAGTTCAAGAAGGCCATCGAGCCGGTCAATGTGCTGCCGACCGATACGGATCGTCTGCTTCGGATCCGCAACCGGTACGATGTTGTCACGCTGGAGCATTTGGCGGTCAAATGGATCGTTTACCGGGAGGGAGTGGCGGTAGAGGAGGGAGAGCTGCAGCCGCTTGCGATTGCCGCGGGAGAAGAAGCGTTCGTCGCCGTTCCTTACCGGACGAATCCGGAGCTGAATCAGGAGCAGGAGCGAAGCGGCGGCGGAGAATATTGGCTCCATCTGAACTTCACGCTCCGCGAGGAGACATGCTGGGCGCCTGCGGGGCATGAAGTGGCGTGGGCGGATATTCCTTTGACTTCATCGGCGGCAACAGGAGCTTCCTTGCAGCCTGTATCGCAATCGGCGATGAGCGCCGTCGCCTTAGAAGATGGAAGCCGGTACGTCAAGGCAAGCGGAGCAGGGTTTTCGTTAACGTTCGACAAAGTAACCGGCGCGCTGGACCGTTGGGAGCATGACGGCTTACCCCTGCTGGAGTCGGGGCCCCGCATCCAGCTGTGGAGGGCGCCGGTCGACAACGATGTTCATCTTGCGAAAAAGTGGCGGGAGGCCGGCTATCATGAGCTGGAGACCCACGTCAGAACGATGGAAGCCCGCCATGCCGCTGGCGGGCGAGCCGTCCAGGTGCGGACGGAGACGGTCCTTGGGGTGAACGGCTTGCGGCCGGCGTTCGCGGCCGTTCAGCTCTACACCGTCTTCGGCAGCGGCGACGTGACGGTCGAAACGAGGCTCGAGCCGCTCAAGGAAGGGCTTCCGCCGCTGCCCAGGGTTGGACTCCGGTTCGTGATGCCATCACGGTTCGGTCATATGTCCTGGCTTGGCCTCGGTCCTCACGAATGTTATGCGGACCGCAAGGAAAGCGGCAAGCTGGGCTTGTACGAAGGAACCGTCGGCGAACAGGTTGTTCCGTACATTAAACCCCAGGAGAACGGCAGCAAGGCCGATGTCCGCTGGGCGAGCCTGACCGATGCTGGCGGAGCCGGGCTATTGGTTACGGGGACGGATGCCCCGCTCGGCCAGTTCGGCGCACGGCCGTATTCGACCGAAGCTTTGGGCGCCGCCCGGCATCATTCGGATTTGAAGCTTCTCGGCGCGACGGAAGTCAGCGTCGACTGGCGCCAGTCGGGGCTCGGCAATCACAGCTGCGGCTATGCGCCGACTCTGCCGGATTATTTGATTCCAGCAGAGCCGGTCTCGTTCACGATTCGATTGAAGCCGATCGTTGCGGGTCCGGAGCGGGTCAACGGCGCTAGGCTGCGATTGCCGGAGCGGATCGAGTGGGAAACAAAGGAGAAGGAGCGAGTGTAATGAACGGTTTGCCTAATAAGATACTGTACGGCGGGGACTACAACCCGGAGCAATGGCCTCGCGGCGTGTGGGAAGAGGACATGCGGCTGTTCAAGCTCGCCGGAATCGACATCGCCACCGTCAACGTTTTCTCCTGGGCGCGCAATCAGCCGGACGAGGAGACGTACCGCTTCGAATGGCTGGACGACGTCCTCGATATGCTGCACGCGAATGGGGTTCGCGCTTGCCTCGGGACCGGCACCGCGGCCCATCCCGCCTGGATGGCGCGCGCGTATCCGGACGTGCTGACCGTGGACTCGCAGGGCCGCAAGAAAAAGTACGGACGGCGTCATAATTCCTGCCCGAACAGCCCGACCTTCCGCCTCTATTCGGAGCGGATGGCGCGGAAGCTGGCGGAACGGTACAAGGATCACCCGGCTTTGCTGCTGTGGCATGTCAACAACGAGATGGGCTGGCGGTGCTATTGCGACAACTGCGAGCAGGCGTTTCGAGTCTGGCTGCGGGAGCGCTATGAAACGCTCGATGCGCTTAACAACGCTTGGTACACCTCGTTCTGGGGCCATACGTTTTACGACTGGGAGGAGATCGTGCTGCCGAGCCAGCAGAGCGAGCATTTCAGCGCGTTCGGCCATGAAGCGACGGCTTTCCCGGCGATGTCGATCGATTACGACCGTTTCAACTCCGACAGCTTTTTGGCCTGCTACCAATTGGAGCGCGACGCGATTAAAGCCGTCATTCCGGATGCGGTCGTGACGACCAATTTCCAGAGCAACGGCACCTATAAGCCGCTAGATTATTTCAAATGGGCCAAGGAGCTGGATGTCGTCGCACTGGACAGCTATCCGGAGAGCGGCACGCCGATGAGCCAAATTGCGATGCGGCACGATCTGATGCGGGGGCTGAAACAAGGCAAGCCGTTCCTGCTGATGGAACAGAGCCCCAGCCAATTGAACTGGAGGGAAGTCAATCCGCTTAAGCGGCCCGGCGTCATGCGGCTGTGGAGCTACCAGGCGGTCGCGCGCGGCGCGGAAGCGGTCATGTTTTTCCAGCTCAGACGATCCGCGGGCGCCTTCGAGAAGTTTCACGGGGCCGTTATCGACCATGCCGGCCATGAGCATACGCGCGTCTTCCAAGAATGCGCCGAGCTCGGACAAGAGCTGCAGCGATTGGGCGATGCGCTGATCGGAGCGAGAACGGCTTCGAAGGTTGCCATCGTGTTCGATTGGGACAATTGGTGGGCGCTCGAGCATTCCAGCGGGCCAACGACGCGGCTCAAATATTTGCAGCAGATTCAGCGCTATTACGATGCCTTCTACAGTCTTAACGTGCAAGTCGATATGATCGGCACGGAGACAAGGCTTGACGAATACGCGCTGGTCGTTGCGCCCGTGCTGTACATGGTCAAACCGGGCTTCGCCGAGAAACTGGAGACGTATGCGGCTAGCGGCGGCACGTTCGTGACGACGTTCTTCAGCGGCATCGTGCAGGAAACCGATCTGGTGACGCTCGGCGGTTATCCCGGCGAGCTTCGGAAGCTGCTCGGCATCTGGGTGGAAGAAATCGATCCGCTGTTTCCGGGCCAGTCGAATTTTCTCGTCATGCAAGGAAAAACCAGCCTGCCGGCTGTCACGTATAGCTGCTCATTAATATGCGAGCGTCTGCATACGGAGGGCGCGGAAACCGTCGCCGTTTATGGCGCGGATTTCTATGCAGGGATGCCCGCGATTACGCGCAATACATTCGGCAAGGGTGAAGCCTGGTACATATCGTCCGATCCGGAAGAACGGTTTTTGATCGATCTGTTCTCCGAGCTGACGACCAGGAACAATATCGTTCCGGTTGCCGCGACGCCTCCCGGCGTGGAAGCGAGCGCCAGGGTGAAGGACGGCAAAAGGTACTTGTTTCTGCTAAACCATAATGACCAGCCGGCGAAGGTCAATGTTGGCAAGGCGCCGCTGCGCGAGCTGCTCGGTGGCTCGGACGTGAGCGGGGAAGCCTCGCTTCCCGCCCACGGCGTCTGGATTCTGGAAGAGCGAACGGAGTGATGGGTATGAAGACGGTTGACGGTTTGGGAACATACGAAGGAATGCTGTGGTATCGCAATCCTGCTGCGGAATGGGTGGACGCGCTCGCCGTAGGAAACGGCCGGCTGGGAGGCATGGTGTACGGCGGGATTTTTCGGGAACGCATCTCGCTAAACGAGGATACGTTATGGTCGGGACATCCGTACGATCCGAATAACCGGGAGGCGGCAGCCTATTTGGAGACGGTACAGAAGCTCGTATTCGAAGGGAAATACCCGGAAGCCCAGCGGACGATCGAAGAGCATATGCTGGGGCCGTGGTCCGAGTCCTATCAGCCGCTAGGCGACTTGTATCTCGAGCTGGAGGAGACCGGCAAAGCGGAGCATTACAGGCGCGAGCTTGACCTGAACGATGCGGTCTGCCGGACGCGGTTTACATTGAACGGGGTTCGGTATGTGCGCGAAACGTTCGTTTCCGCGGTCGATCAGGTCATGGTCGTGCGTTTTACCGCCGATCAGCCCGGCCGGATAGCCGTTTCTGCATCGCTTGACAGTCAGCTGCGGCATCAGGCGCTCCGGGTCTCCGCCGATAAGCTTGCGATGAAGGGACGAAGCCCGTCGCATGTGGAGCCGCTTCATGCCCGGAGCAACGATCCGGTCATCTATGAGGAAGGACGGGGCATCCGCTTCGAGGCGCAGCTGCTCGCCCTGCCGGAAGGCGGAGCGACGACGGAGGACGGGGAAGGACGGATCCGGATCGAAGGCGCGGACGCCGTAACCTTCCTCCTGGCGGCGTCGACCAGCTTCAATGGGTTCGACAAGAATCCCGTCCTGGAGGGGCGAAACCCCGCCGAGCTATGCCGCTCCTGCCTGGATGCGGCTGCCAAGCTTTCCTACGGCGAGCTGCTGGACCGGCACGTCCAGGATTACAGGGCGCTATACGGACGGGTGGAGCTTGAGCTTGATGCCCCCGGTCTGCAGCATCTGCCGACCGACGAACGAATTCGGGCGCTTCGCGAAGACAAGACAGACGAGCAGCTAGCCGTTCTATTTTTCCAATTCGGAAGGTATTTGCTTCTATCGTCGTCCCGGCCGGGAACGCAAGCGGCGAACTTGCAAGGGATCTGGAATCAGTCGATGAGACCGCCGTGGTCGTGCAACTATACGGTCAACATTAATACGCAAATGAATTATTGGCCAGCCGAGGTATGCAATCTTGCGGAATGTCACGAGCCGCTCTTCCGTCTATTGGAGGACTTGCGGATTGCCGGCAGGGAAACGGCGTCTGCCCATTATAAGGCAAGAGGCTGGGTCAGCCATCATGCCGTTGACCTTTGGCGAATCACGACGCCGTCCGGCGGCCCGTCGGGCGGCCCCGCAAGCT
Source organism: Paenibacillus sp. Y412MC10 (assembly GCF_000024685.1). Classification (NCBI taxonomy): domain Bacteria; kingdom Bacillati; phylum Bacillota; class Bacilli; order Caryophanales; family Paenibacillaceae; genus Paenibacillus; species Paenibacillus sp. Y412MC10. Next base: position 3,513,893 of record NC_013406.1, on the reverse strand, counting down.
GGGCGTACTGGCCGATGGGGGGAGCTTGGCTCAGCCAGCATGTATGGGAGCATTACAGGTTCGGGGGAGACCGGACGTTTCTGAGCCAGGTCGGCTATCCGATCATGAAAGAAGCCGCGTTGTTTTTCCTGGACTACCTCGTCGAGGATGCGGACGGCTACTTAGTTTCCAATCCGTCCACCTCGCCGGAGAATACATTCGCCTTGCCGGACGGACGTAAAGCGGCCGTCAGCATGGACGCCACGATGGATATTGCCTTGCTCCGCGAGCTCTTTGGAAACTGCATGGAAGCGTCCGACCACCTGGGGATCGATCGGGAGCTGCGCCTTGAACTGGCCGCTGCAAGGGCGCGCCTTCGCCCATTCCAGATCGGCCGCCGCGGACAACTGCAAGAGTGGTTCTCGGATTTCGAAGAAGCGGAGCCCGGGCACCGGCATATGGCCCATCTCTATCCGCTGCATCCGGGCAGCGAGCTCGACCATCGACGCACCCCCGAGCTTGCTAACGCTTGCCGGGTATCGATCGACCTTCGGCTGCAGCACGAAGGGGAAGACGCGGTGGGCTGGTGCTTCGCCTGGTTGATCAGCCTGTTCGCGAGGCTGGATGACGGCGAGATGGCGCATCGTTATTTGACCAAATTGCTTAAAAATCCGTTTGACAATTTGTTCAACGCCCACCGGCATCCGATGCTGACCTTTTATCCGCTTACGATCGAAGCCAATCTCGGGGCGACGGCGGGGATTGCCGAGATGCTGCTGCAGAGCCATGCCGGCGAGCTCAACCTGCTGCCCGCGCTGCCGGAGGCGTGGAAGGGAGGCCGCGTATCCGGATTGCGGGCGCGCGGCGGCTTTACGGTATCGCTGGCATGGACGGATCGCGCCCTTAGCGAAGCCGTCATAGCATCGGCAAATGGCGAGCACTGCCGAATTCGAACCGATGGCAATGTGCAGGTAACCGCCGGAACGGAAGCGGTCGAGGTTCGCGAGATCGCTCCTTGCGTCGTGGAGTTTCGAACGGAGCCGGGCGTAACCTATACGATTACGCGGTGCTAGACAGGCGCCAGAGACTATCATTCTTTCTTGGAGAAGGAGGCATTTCATTGAAATCAACGCAGGTGAATCGTTCACAGACGGTGGATCCTTTCGCGGAAATCGCGCTTCGCGAGCATCCGCTTGTAAAGGAAGGCATGACCGAAATCCGGCCGCGCGAATGGACGAAGAGGTTGTTCGGGAGGGGGGAGACTACTGCCGAGCGAATGATCGAGCCGAGCTTCGAGGAACGGCTGAGCCGATTCGGGCAGGAATTGGCCGAGCTTCGCGAGCGATATCGCCCCTATCTAAGGCAGCTATCGCCGCCACCAGCCTATACCCGTCCCAACGGGAAGCTGACCAGCTTCAATTTCCGTTACGAGGAGGGAGGAAGCGGGGAATTCGCTCGCGTGCTGCGGGGCGAAGGCGAGTGGGAACAGGTCTCGATCCCCGACTTCCGCGGGCCGACGAAGGAGAAGGGACGCTGGACCGGCTATTATCGGACGACATTCGGCTATCCGAAGCCGCAAGCAGGAAGGAGAACGTTTCTTGTCTTCAAGGCTGTCGATTATGAAGCGGCCGTTTACGTGAACGGCAAATGCGTTGGTCGGCATGAAGGATTGTTTGCTCCCTTCGAGTTCGACATCACTTCTTTGCTTGAGGAGACCAACGTGCTCGTTGTCGAAGTGAAAAACGATTATCCGATGATGGGCGTCGGCGGCACGCGGCTCGATGGAGACAAGATGTACGCCGCCACGGGTCCGGGCTGGGACGAGCCGGTGTACGGCTGGCATCATTGCCCGCCCGGCGCGGGCATTTATAACCATGTGATTCTGGAGGAACGGGCGGAGCTGTTCGTAGACGACATCTTTATTAGACCCAATCCCGAGGACGGATCGTTTGAGGCGTGGATCGACGTCATGAACATGACGGCGGGTCTCATCGAAGGAGCCGAGCTGACGGTCGACGTTTTTGCGGACAATTTCGAGGGAGAAGGGCTCTCCGGCATTCGCTTCCCGATTGCTTATGCGGGTCCGGGCATGAACAATTACCGTTATAAAATCGCCTTCCCGGCATTCCGCAGCTGGGAACCGGACGCGCCGCGGGTATACCGGCTTAGGGCGAGTCTGGACCGCGAAGGGGAGCTGCAGGATGCCAAAGACCGTTGCTTCGGCATGAGATCCTTCAGGATGGACGAAGCGGCGACGCCGAAAGGGACGCTGTATTTGAACGGACGGCCGATTCTGCTGCGGGGCGCGAACGAGATGGGGCATCTCCAGCAATGCGTCATGCAAGGCGACGAAGGGCAGCTCATTGACGATATTTTGATTGCGAAGCTGGCCAATCTGAACTTTTATCGGATCACGCAACGACCGGTGCAAGAAGAAATTTACGATTACATGGACCGTCTCGGCATGATGAACCAATGCGATTTGCCGGCGTTCGGTTTTATCCGTCGAAACAAGTTCTGCGAGGCAGTGAGGCAATCTGCAGAGATGGAGCGGCTCGTACGCAGCCATCCGAGCGTCATTATGGTATCGCTGATCAACGAGCCATCCCGTCCCGCCAAGCGGGGCAAAGGACATCGGCATCTGTACCGGGACGAAATGGAAGCGTTCTTCGCATCGGCAAGGCATGCCATTTATATCGAGAATCCGGACCGCGTCGTAAAAAACGCGGAAGGCGATTATGATCCGCCGACGGAAACGGGGCTCTCCGATTATCACTGCTATACGATGTGGTATACGAATCATATGATCTCGTTCGGAGAGCTCTACAAGGGCGGGCTTCCGCCGCTCAAGAAGGATTGGAAGACCGGATGCGGGGAATACGGCTCGGAGGCGCTTGATCATCTTGCCCTCATGCACAAGCGCTATCCGCTTGAATGGCTGCCGGAGAACCCGGACGACCCTTGGATGCCGGACGCGATCGTCGACAGCCAGACGTATTCGCATCATGGCGATTGGTATCCGGAAGCCGACCGCATCGGAGACTGGATCGAGCGGAGCCAGCGATACCAGGCATTCGTCACAAGGCTGATGACCGACGCGATCCGCCGGCGCGCCGATCTGATCGTGCAGTCAGCCATCCATCTGCTCATCGACGCTTGGCCGTCGGGGTGGATGAAATCGCTTGTCGGAGCCGACCGGGTGCCGAAGCCGGCCTATTTTGCTTACAAAGACGCTCTGGAGCCGCTGCGGGTACATTGGCGGAGCGACCGATGGCGCGCATATGCAGGCGAACTTCTCGAGCTGGAAGCCTGGCTGCTTAATGATACGCCCGATGATTATCAAGGCATGAAGCTAGTCGCGATGCTTCGGAGCGAGACCGAGGATTACGCTTCCTTCGAGCTGGAAGCCGACATCGGCGGCGCCGATTCCGCTTATGTCGGCTCCGTGCCGTTTGTCATGCCGGCGGTCGATAGACGCCGCACGCTTCAAGCGGACATATCCGCCTATAATCGTGCCGGAGAACTGCTCAACAGCGAGCGGTTCGACATCGAGGTATTCCCGAACGACGTTACGTTCGTCGATGGCGAACCTACAGCCGCGGTAAATGCGGCAGCGATCGGAACCGCAGCGGAAGCGCTGCTCGCCGCGATGGGCTTGCCTTGCCGGACTTATGAAGCCAGCCTCCCTTTCGACGTGATCTTCTTATCTTCCGCGGAGGCATTCCGTCTCCACGAAACCGAGATCGCGGGAAGGATCGAAGCGGGGGCAAAGGCGATCATCGTCCCGGACGAGGGAGGCGAAGCCGAATGGCGAATCGGAGATATCGCCGTGCGGCAGGAGAAAACGGGCAGCCTGTATACGCTGGCCTTCGACGAAGCCGATAAGCGGCTCGAGCGATTCGAGGCTTCCGATTTCCAATTCTTCTATAACCAAACCTTGGACCGAATAGACGCTCTGACCGGATGCGGTTGGTACGCGGAGTCTATGTCGCCGCTGCTTTATGCGTACGCGAAGCCGAAGGGCGGGACCCCATCGGGCGGAGCGCGCAAACGCAGAGTGCCTGTCGTCGGCTCGGTCCGGCACGGGCGCGGCGAGTTGATCTTTGTGGGACTTCGCCTCGAAGGACGGCTGGGCTGCAACCCGCCGCTTGACCAGCTCTTGCAAGAGTTGGTTGTCGGCTGCAGGCAAGGAAGAGGAGAGTTAACGATTCGAGAAGGAGGCGGAGGATTATGAAAGCCATTGAGATAAGTCCGTCCTATGATGTGCCGTGGACGCTGGACACCGGTTATTGTCATGACGGGATTCCGTTGTCGAACGGCGTGTTCGGCGCGTTGATCTGGTTCCAGGACCAGACCGTTATGCTAACGATCAATCGGGCCGATTATTGGGATCATCGCGGCGGAACGATCTGGCGGGACGATTGTACGTACGGCCAACTGAAATCGCTGCTGGAGAGCGGCGATTTCCAAGGCGCGCGGGAGCTCTTCCCGATTACGCTGATGAACGGCAAGGAGAAACGGCCGACGCGGCTGGCGATGGGACGGATCGAAGCGAGGCTGAAGCCGGATGTGCGATTGGTTTCGGCTAACCTGCATATGAACGAAGGCGAGGTCCGGGTGGTGTGCCGTCTTGGCGAACGCGAGCATGTTATCGATCTTGCCGTTCTGATCGATAAGCCGATGCTGCTGCTCTCGGGCGGCGAAGAGCTGTTCGAGAGCATAACGCCCGTACCGTCATATTCCTTCGAGAAAACGAAGGCGTACTTCGACGACTTCGGGATTCCGGCCCCTGAAGCAATAGAAGACGGCTGGGTGCAGGAGCTGCCGGAGGATCCGGCATGCGCCGTAAGGATGAGGCAGCGCGGGGGAACGCTCGCGATCGCCGCGGAATACGGCGCTGATCCGGAGCAGGCAATACAATCGGCAAACGCGCTGCTGAATTCGGTTTCTCCCTCTAACGGAGGGTATGCCGCCGCAACAAGTGAAACAAGAGAGCGTTGGCTGGCATTATGGCGGCAGGCGGCGGATATCTCCTTGCCCGACGCCGAGATTGAACGCATGTATTACTTGGGCATCTACCGGATGTTAGGCAATTCCATGCCGGGCAGGATCGCGCCGACGCTGCAAGGCCCTTGGGCGGAGGAATACCGGAATCCGCCATGGAGCTGCGATTATCACTTCAATATTAATGTTCAACAATGCTTATGGCCGGCATACGGTTCCAATTTGCTGGACAGCCTGAAGCCGCTGTTCTCCATGATCGATGGTTGGAAGCCGACGCTGGCGCTGAACGCCAAACGTTTTGTCGGCATCGATGACGGATATATGCTTGGCCATTCGGTAGACGACCGCGGCCGTCCGGTCGGCGGCATGTGGACAGGGACGATCGATCAGGCGAACACCTCGTGGGTCGCCCAGATGATGTGGCAGTATGCCCGGTATGCCGGAGACGAGGCATACTTGCTGGATGAAGTGATTCCATTCATGAGCAAGGCTCTTCGCGTATTCAGGGAAATGATGGAGACCGAAGGGGATCGCTATTCGCTTCCGGTAACCGTTTCGCCGGAATTCGGCGGCTCGTCGCAAGCCGGACTCGGCCGGAATTCGACCTTCTTTCTTGTCAATGTCCATTTCTTATGCGAAAAGCTGTTGGAGCTCGACGAAAAGTACGGAATCGATCCGGATGCCGCGGCCATGGCAGCCGACATCCGCGAGAAGCTGCCTCCCTACACGGCCGGACCGCGGCAATTCCAAGAGTTCGGCACGAAGCCCGGGCTCGAGCTGTATCTGTGGGAAGGACAGCCGCTCTCCGAATCGCATCGCCATCATTCTCATTTGGCCGGCATCTTTCCCTTCGACACCATCCAAATGGACGATCCTGCGCAGAAAGAGGCTGTCTCGAACGCTTATAAGTCATGGATCGACAAAGGCATGGGGCGATGGGCCGGCTGGTCGATGCCTTGGGCTTCGATCTTGCACAACCGGATGGGCCGTGCGGATATGGCGCTGCTTTCTCTACACCTGCTGAGGGAGGTGTTCATGATGCCGAGCTACGCGACCAGGCATAACGCCAACTATGAAGGCTTCTGCCAGTTTACCGGGGGCGATACCATGCAGGCAGAAGCATCGATCGCCGCGGCGGCGGCGGTATTGGAAATGTACGTGCAATGCGTCAGAGGAACCGTCCGGGTGTTCACGGGGCTGTCCCGGCGATTCAAAGACGCCTCGTTCGCGGGCATCCGGGTGGAGGGAGCGTTTCTGCTGTCGGGAAGCAAAGAAGGCGGAAAGGTAAAGCATGTTACCGTGTACAGCGAACGCAATGAAACGATCCGTCTCGTCAATCCATTCGGAGGTAGGTCGTTGATCAGGAAGGACGGGGCTGTTGTCGAGACGGAAGAGGCGATCATTAGCCTTAAGCTCCGCTCGGGCGAATGCGTCACGCTCGAGTCGGGAGTCCATTTGGTCACTCAATCTTCATAACGAAGCGCGCAAGATAACCTAGCGGGAGGAACTGGATTTGAGCAACCATGTATTGATTACAAATCTAAGAGTGGAACATAGGAGCAATCCAATCGGCATTGATGTAGAGGCGCCGCGTTTTAGTTGGATGATGAATTCCGCCGAACGGGGACAGAAGCAGACTGCTTATCAGATTCTAGCAGCAACCATGCCGGAGAAATTGGCGGAAGACACTGCCGATTTGTGGAATAGCGGTAAAGTCGAGTCCAATGAATCGGTAGCGATCGCCTATATGGGCAAAACCTTGCAGCCAACGACTCGCTATTACTGGACGATCATCGTTTGGGATAAGAATGGTCACATGGTTAAAGCAAAAGAGGAGGCGTATTTTGAAACCGGATTACGGTCAACAGACGGAATAACGGGATGGGATGGGGCCAAGTGGATCGCGATGGATGGCAAGAAGCCTAAAAGCTCCGGGGCGCCGATGTTTAGAAAAGAAACGAAGTTGAACGGGGCGATCAAGCAAGCCAGACTGTATATTTCGGCATTGGGCGTATACGATGCCTATATCAATGGGCATAAGCTAGGGATTGTCAAAGAGGATGGCAGTTGCGTCTACGAGCTCATGCCTCCGGGCTGGACGAACTTCGATCAGACCATTAACTACATGACGTATGATGTTACCCCTTTTATAAGAGATGATGTGGCAACGCTAGCATTCACGCTAGGAAATGGGTGGTGGAATGGCCGAATTTCCAAGGCGCCGTCCCCTGAGAAACAAACGGTGTATTATAACGATGAACGGAATGATCTGGGGTTATTATGCAAGCTATTCATCACTTATGAAGATCAAACGACTCAAGCGATTGTGACGGATATCGATTCCGGCTGGAAGGCGACCGATACGGGTCCAGTGAGAGCCGACGATATTTATGACGGCGAATCGTATGATGCCACGATGGAACAGGAAGGCTGGACGGAAGCCGGTTTTGACGATTCACAGTGGCGCGAGGTCAAGCAGCATGATTATCGAAGCACCTTCCCGAATGTAAACGTGACATCGTATCATGGTCATACCGTGCAGATTATCGATGGTTTAGACCGTGTCCCTCAAGGAATTACCGTATATACCGACGTTGTCAATAAAGCTAGCGCAACCAGCCGAGGAGAAATCAAAGTCGACCATGCAAGAAGCGTTACGGACTTAGAGGTTGCCTGGCGAAGTGCCGTAACGATTGCTTCAGGCGATGTTGCGATCTATGATTTGGGACAAAACATGGTCGGCATTCCGAGGATTACGGTCCAGGGTCGGAAAGGGACTCAAATCAGCATTCGTTATGCGGAAATACTGAATGATTACAGCAATGGCGCAGACGGTCCGGCTGGCTCGATATATACCGCGAATTTGCGGAATGCGAAAGCATCGGATTACTACACGTTAAAAGGATCCGCGATGGAAGAAACCTACCAACCAACCTTAACCTATCATGGGTTCAGATATGTTGAAGTCGCTATTGTCGAGGGCGAATCCGTGCTGATTAAAAGTTTGACGGGGAAGGTAGCGATGTCGGCCCTTCCGGAAACGGGGAGTATTAAAACATCGCATCCGGATATCAATCAACTTTATAGCAACATTATGTGGGGGCAACGCGGTAATTATTTGTGGATTCCAAGCGATTGTCCGCAAAGAAACGAACGCGTAGGCTGGTCGGGCGATACGCAGTTATTTGCCAATACCGCTCTATATAATATGGATGCCGCCCTCTTTCTCGAGAATTGGATGGATATGCTCGTGGAAAATCAAGATACGTATGGAAACGGCGCGTTTACATCGACGGCTCCGAGCGGAAGGTATGCGAATTTCAGAGGTTTTGCCGGCAACGGCGGTTGGGCTGACGCGGGCATTGTCGTGCCGTGGACAGTATGGCAGATGACCGGGGATATAACCATCATTAGCAAAAATTATGAGGCAATGAACCGTCATATGGATTGGATCTATGAACAGACAGGCGAAACGTATAGAGGGACGGGAAGCATCGGGGACTGGTTGAACTTCCAAGGAACAGACCGGCAGCTCATGAGCGATGCTTATTACGCATATGATGCCAAGCTGATGGCGAGCATGGCTGAAGGAATCGGGAACAAGGATGACGTGGAGAAATACGAAACACTGTTCGAACATATTAAAACAGTCTTTATTCAAAACTATCTTCGTATCGATAAAGATGGAGCGTTAATGGTCCTGTCTTCAGGCGGTTATGCGTCATTGGAGTATGATGTCGACCCGGATCAAGTAGGCGTCGAGAACATTATTTTGGAAGACAATAGCCAAGCTGCGCTGCTATGGTGTTTGAAGTTAGGCTTCTATGAAAACGAAGTCCAAAAGCAGCAAATGATCGACTTGCTGGCCGACAACATCCAAAATAATGAGGCATACAAAGCAGCGCATCCAAACAGCTCGCGGGTCCATTATGCCGAGAACACCTTGTCTGTCGGATTCCTTGGCGTAAACGTGATCGCACCTGTTTTATCCGATGTGGGACTGACGGAGCTTGCCTATAAATTGTTGCTGCAAGATGCCATGCCATCATGGTTATATTCGGTAAAAAATGGGGCCACTACGGTTTGGGAACGTTGGAATTCCTATTCGGCTGAAGACGGTTTTGGCGATATACGCATGAATTCATATAATCATTACTCTTATGGCGCGATTGCGGAATGGATGTATAAATATATGGTCGGCATTGCCGCGGATTCAACGCAACCCGGCTTCAAGAACATTATCCTGCAGCCTCATATCGACATAGACAAACAGATCACTTGGGTCAAAGGGTCATATGACTCTGTTCGCGGGGTGATTCGAAGCGAGTGGGAGCTAAACGGGGAACAATTCACATACTCCGTAACGATTCCAGCCAATACGACGGCCAAGCTTTATCTGCCGGCGGATCGCGAACAGCCTGTCTTGGAGGGCGGACGGACGATTCAAATGGCAGAAGGAGTTAGGTTTGTCGACTATACGAATGGCAGAGCGATCTATGAGCTTGAGTCCGGGAGCTATACGTTTACATCCGTTCTATCTCAGGATGCTGGGCGCGTTTCCTCTCGATTGATTAGGTCACCTAACTTGAACTGAAGGAGGACAAAATGAACCGACCCCATGCTTGGTCTGTAAGAACGGCTGACTACATTTTGCAAAACGCTTCTCCGGAAGGATATCACCCTCGCCTTGAGAAAAAGTGGGCTTATGTCACCGGCATGACATTGAAAGCATTCGAACGAGTATGGGAGCTGACCGTTGATTCGAAATACTTCGACTTTATTAAGCTGAATATGAGCCGGCACATTCATGCGGACGGCACGATTGAACAATACGTTCTGGAGGATTATAACCTCGATAATATTAACCAAGGCAAGCTGCTGTATCTGATGCTTCGGCAAACCGGCGATCCGTGCTTCGAGAAAGCGATCAACCTGCTGGCCGATCAATTAAAGGGGCAACCTCGGACGAGCGACGGGGGTTTCTGGCATAAGAAAAGATATCCGTTCCAGATGTGGCTGGACGGTCTGTATATGGCATCGCCGTTTATGGCGGAATATGCGCTTGTCTTCGATCGGCCGGAGTGGTTCGATGTGACGGCACATCAGCTGCTTACAGTAGAGAGGCATACCCGCGACCGGAATTCCGGCCTGTTATATCACGGCTGGGACGAAACCTGCGAGCAAGCGTGGGCTAACCCGTCGACCGGCAAGTCTCCTCACTTCTGGAGCAGGGCAATGGGCTGGTACGCAATGGCGCTTGCCGATACGCTGGAATATTTCCCTCGCGATCATGCGATGCGCGGACAGCTCTGCGGCATTTTCGAACGAATGGCTGGCGCGCTCGTGAAGGTGCAGGATAAGGAAAGCGGTCTGTGGTATCAAGTACTTGACCAAGGCGGACGGAAAGGCAATTATCTTGAAGCATCCAGTTCGGGGATGTTTATATATGCGCTCGCCAAAGGAGTGCGACTTCATTACTTGACAAAAGGCTTTGCCTCGGCAGCTAAACGGGGATATGAGGGAATGTTGGACCGCCTGATCGAGCTCGATGACGAAGGCGGCGTTCACTTGACGAAAATTTGCGCAGGCGCAGGACTTGGAGGCGATCCGTACAGAGATGGTTCCTATGAATATTACCTCAGCGAACCGGTTGTACAGGATTCGATGATGGGCGTTGCTCCGTTTATTCTCGCCAGCACGGAAATCGAACGGATGGACAATCAATCATAACAGCATGAACAGGTAAGCCGGGACTTATCATTACGGGCCCGGCTTTTTCAGACTTCCCATCGTATTGTGCCATTCCACCTTGTCTATCGTGCCGGAAATGACGATCTTCTTAACATACTGCAGCCACTTGGCATGCTAATTACACGATCTTCTTCCGACACCTGCACCGCCGTTTTTCTAAATTCTTTTTCCCCTATAAACACGGTGCGATTAGCCTATAAATATAGTTCCAAAACCGTGTAAAGTGTAGTTAACCTAACTAATGGAGGGCCTAATGGATCAACCGGAGAACCAAATTCGATATATCGGCGGCGTGACCGCCAACCTGGACTATCATCATGGACAGCTGCGTCCCGCGATTGGCGTCCGGAGCAGGCAGGTGTTGCGGGCAAACCGTTCGCATCCGGAGTTGTCGGAGGGCAGCGGTTGGACCTACAACCATGCTCCGATGCTGGCCTACTGGAAAGGCTGCTTTTATTTGGAGTATCTTAGCTGCCCCGTTCACGAGCATGTGCCGCCAGGCCAGACGCTGCTGACGACATCGAAGGACGGCTGGCATTGGTCGACGCCCGTCGTCTTGTTTCCTCCATACCAGCTGGATCAAGAGCATCATTATCCGGACGGCGAGATTCTTCCGGAGGGGACGTATAGCGTCATGCATCAACGGATGGGCTTTTTCGCCGCTTCGAACGGCAGATTGTTGGCGTCGGCGTTTTACGGATTTTGCCCGCTGCCAAGCGTCAGTCCGAACAACGGAAAAGGCATTGGCCGCGTCGTGCGAGAGATCGGAGAGGACGGCAGCTCCGGGCCGATCCATTTCGTCCGGCTGAACCGTCATTCCGGCTGGTCCGAGGAGAACATAAAGTATCCCTTGTATACGGAGTCCGGAGACGAAGGCTTTCGCGAAGCCTGCGAGGAGCTGCTGGCGGACCGCGTGACCACGCTTCAATGGTGGGAAGAGGATCGCAGCCGGGACGGCTTCTACGCGGTGGAAGGGGGAACGGCCTTCAACTCTTACCGGCTGCCTGACGGACGGATCGCTGGGCTATGGAAGCATTCGGTTCATGCGGTAACGGAGGACGAAGGGCGTACATGGTCCAAGCAGACGCGCTCTCCATCCCTTATTATGGCAGGCGGAAAAGTGTGGGGAGAACGCACCTCGGATTCCAAATATGCGCTTCTATACAATCCTTCGCCGATCGGCAACCACAGATGGCCGCTTGCGGTCGTGACGGGCGATGACGGGTTAACGTTTGACGATTTGCTCGTCGTAAACGGGGAAGTTCCGCCGAGGCGCTATTTCGGGTTTCATAAAAATTACGGCAACAGCTATGTCCGCGGCATCGAAGCGGCAGACGGTTCTCCGCCGGGCGGCAGCATGTGGGTGACCTACAGCGCGAACAAGGAGGATATCTGGGTCAGCGAAATTCCGGTGCCGATTGAGTACCGGGTCAGCGGGCCGGTCAACGATACGTTCGACAACCTGTCGCCAGAAGATCGGGTGCAGGACTGGAACGTGTACAGCCCGCAATGGGCGAGCGTCTCCGTCGCGGCGTTTCCATCCGAGCGCGACAGGAGCCTGGAGCTGAACGACGCGGATCCCTACGATTACGCGAAGGCGGAGCGCGTGTTCGAGGAATGCGCCGCAGGCGAGCTTCGAATCCGGATATTGGCGAAGCAGGCGAATGACGGCCAGCTGTATATCGAGCTATGCGATGCCAAGAGCGCGGCGCCTATACGGATTCGTTTTCATTCGGACGGAACGCTGCAAGTACTGCAAGCCGGCACCTGGAAGGAGCTGCAGCGCTACGAGCCGGATCGGTGGTACGAGCTGACCGTCCGCTTCGATACGGATAGACAGCGGTTTGAATTCGAAGTAGACGGCGAGCCGGCTCCAAAGGCTTTCCAGTTCTCCATGCCGGCTTACACGCTCGAAAAGCTCGTGCTTCGCACTGGACCGATGCGCCGGGAGCCGCATGCGGAAACGCCGCTTGTGACCGCGGATTTGCCGGAAGCGGACGAACCGGCGAAGGCCGTTTCTTACTATATAAACAACGTTAACATCCATACGATTGAAGGAGGCACGAACAAGTGGCGATGACCAAACAAGCAGGCAACGAAGCATTGCCGTTCGACATGCCTGAAGTGGAATTGCCGGTATTTCCGGACGGGACGTTTAACATTGCCGATTTCGGCGCGATCGGAGACGGACTAAGCGACAATACGGAGGCGTTCGCTGCAGCGATAGAAGCATGCGCCTCGCAGGGCGGAGGCACGGTCCTTATTCCTGCAGGTCTATGGCTGACCGGCCCGATTCGGCTGCAAAGCGGCATTCGGCTGCATGCCGACGCGGGGGCCCTCGTCCATTTCAGCGCGAACCGCGACGATTATCCGTTGATCCGTACGAGCTACGAAGGATTGCGCACCGTTAGATGCATGCCGGCCATTTATGGAGAGGATTTGGAAAATGTCGCCATAACGGGAACGGGTATTTTCGACGGCTCGGGAGAGGCTTGGCGGCCGGTGAAACGAATGAAGCTGACGGAGGGGCAGTGGAAGCAATTGATCCAGTCCGGCGGTTATGAGGAAGGCGGAGTCTGGTGGCCAACGGAGCAGTCGCTTAAGAGCGCGGCGCTCGTGAAGAGCTTAATTGCGCAGAATGTGCAGGATCCGTCCGCGTTCGAGCCGGCCCGCGACCATTTAAGGCCGACGCTGGTGCAATTGGACCGGTGCCGCAAAGTGCTGTTTGATGGCCCTACCTTCCGCAATTCGCCGGCTTGGAATGTGCATCCTTGGCTGTGCGAGCATGTGACCATCCGCAATGTCTCGATCCGGAATCAGTGGCATTCGCAGAACGGCGACGGTCTAGATCTCGACTCCTGCCGGTATGCGAACATATACGATTCCGTATTCGACGTGGGCGATGACGCCATCTGCATCAAGTCCGGCAAAGATGCCGACGGCAGGGCGCTGGCAGTCCCAACCGAATATGTCACGATACGGAACTGCCAAGTATTCCACGGCCATGGCGGCTTCGTCATCGGCAGCGAAATGTCCGGCGATGTCCGGAATATTGCCATAACGGATTGCGTGTTTATCGGAACGGACGCAGGTCTGCGTTTCAAGAGCACGAGAGGCCGCGGCGGAACGGTCGAACGCATCTATATCCGAGGCGTCCTCATGAAGGAAATCGCCAAGGAAGCCATCATATTCAGCTCTTATTACTCAGGCAAAAACAATACGGACGATCCGGTGGCCGTTACGGAGGAAACGCCGGTATTCCGCGATTTCCATATCAGCGACACAACGTGCATCGGAGCGCATACGGCGCTGCACATCAAAGGGCTTCCGGAAATGCCGATTGAAAATATCGTCTTCGACCGGGTGCAGCTAACCGCCCGCAACGGCGCGACCTGTACGAATGCCCGGAACATTACGTTCCGGCAGACGAAAGTGCTTCCGGAGAACGGCGAGCCTTATACGTTGGTCAATACCGAGGCGGTTACCATAACCGATTAACAGACCTGATGAAGGAGAGGAAGCCGCATGCTGGAAATGATTGCGATTGGCTACGATTTGGACGCTTCTCCCCGTATGCTGCATGGCGTGCGGCTGCTGAGAGAAGCGCTCGAGGCTTGCGATTACATGGTGGAGGAAAAGGCGGGTGGTTGGGCATGGAACCGTTATCGCGATACGGGCAACCGCAAAATTTACGTAGGGCGCCGCACGGGCTCCGAGCTGCTCGCGGAGCTCGAGGCGCGCGATGTGCTGCTCTATCATACGGATGAGCCTACCGGCGAAGGCTTCTATCTGGCATCATGTCCGGGCCGGCTAGTCGTGGTCTCCGGCGGGAACGATAGCGGCGCGCTGTACGGATGCCAGGAGCTGGCGGTCCGAATCCGCGAGGAAGGAGGACTGCCGCGCGAGCTGTCGTTCGGGGACACGCCATGCCTGGACTGGCGCGGACCCGCCATCGGCATGCAGAAGCAGCACGTGGAACCCGGGCGGCAGCCCTTCGAATATCCTCTGACGCCAGACCGCTTTCCTTGGTTTTACGACAGAGTCATGTGGCTCGACTACCTGGACATGCTGCTCGAGCACCGGGGCAACTCCCTTTACCTATGGAACGCGAATCCGTTCGCCTCGCTGATCGATCTGCCGGGCGAGCCGGAGGCGCGGGAGGTGACGAAGGATCAACTGGAGGAGAATGCAAGCTTGCTGCATTGGCTGACGGAAGAGGCGGACAGGCGCGGGATACAGTGCTTTTTGGCCTTCTACAGCATTCATATTCCGCAAGGTTTTGCCGACAAGCACGGTTTGTCTTATAAGCAGTTAAAGCCTTTGCCAGAGACTAGCGATTATTTCCGCCGCTTGCTGACCGCGTTTGTACGCGCTTTCCCTTCGGTCGGCCTGATGGTCTGTCTGGGCGAAAAGCTGAAGGGGCAAATGTACGGGGCGGAATGGCTGTGCGAAACGATTCTGCCCGGCATCATGGAAGGCTTCGGCCAGTCGGCTGCCGCGGAGCCGCCGCCCGTCGTCGTGCGCTCGCACGCCATCGACATCGAGAAGGTGATGAAAGAGGCTGACGGGCTTTATCCCAATCTTCACAGCGAAATGAAATTCAACGGGGAATCCCTCACCACCTGGACGCCAAGGGGGGGAGCGCAAGGGCTGCATCGGCGGCTGGCAGAGCGCGATGGCAAACACCTCGTCACCGTGCATATGAATGCCAATTTGGAACCGTTCCGCTGGGGAGCTCCATCCTTTATTCAACGCTGCGTTCAGGCGGCGAGGTACCGCTTAAAAGCCTCGGCGCTGCAAATTTTCCCGCTGTCCTACTGGAGCTGGCCTTATTCGCCGGACAGGTCGGAGCACCCGATCAAGCAGGTGGACCGCGACTGGATCTGGTTTGAAGCGTGGCTCCGTTACGCATGGAATTCGGACCGGGACGGGAAGGCGGAGAAAAGCCACTGGATAGCCCGACTGGAGGAAAAGTACGGAAGCAGGCAGTCGGCCGAGCATTTGTTGCACGCCTATGAAACGATCGGGACTTGCGCGCCCAAGCTGCTGCGTCGTTTTGGCATAACGCAAGGCAACCGCCAGACGATGAGCCTCGGCATGACGATGAGTCAGCTGACGAATCCGGAACGGCACGTCCCATGGTCCGAGCTGTGGGAATCGCATGCTCCGCAAGGAGAGAGGCTGGAGGAGTTCGTGTTGAAGCAACTGGCGGGCATGCCTCATCTGGGCGAGACGCCGCTCGATATCGTGGAGGAAGTAGAGCGTGCTTCTGAAGAAGCTTCGAAAGCGGCAAAGCAGGCTAGGATGACCGTGAAAAAAAATAAAGCCGAGTTCGAACGTCTTGCTGCCGATATTGACGCGATCAAAGCGATGACGAATACGTATACGTACAAGGTAAGAGCCGCGCTGCTCGTGTTCATGTATAAGCATACCGCCTTCGGAAAATACGCCGAAAGGGTGTCGCTGCTGGAGGAGGCGGCGGAATGGTTGGACAAAAGCGTAGCCGCATACCGCAAGCTGGCGGAAACGACGGAGAAGCATTACGGATTCGCAAACGGCATGCAGACGGCGCATCGCAAAATCCCGTTCCGCGAGGGGGAATTCATCAACCATTGGAGGGACTGTCTCCCCCTGTTCGAACGGGAGCTTGCCGTTTTCCGACAGCGTATCGGAGAGCTGCGGGCTGGCAAAATGCCGGCGTCCCTGAATCAGGCGCCGTCCGTTTCCTATCGGCGATATCGTCAGGCAAGCTTTACGCTGTTGAGCGAGGATGCCGAGCTGTACCGGATCGAGAAAGGCGCCCGCGTCTTCACCGACGGCGACATTCCGATTATAAGCTGCGCGGAGGAATTGTACGGCTTGACGGGAATAAGGTACAGCCAGCTGCGGGCGGCGCACGAAGAAATTCGGCTCGACGTGGAGCTGAAGGAGCCTTCCCTGATTCTGGTAGGATGCTTCAATTCCAGAGACGACCAATGGATGAAGCCTGGGGGAGTCGCTGCCGTCGACCAGTATACATTCGGATTGGATCCGGTGATCCGCAGAGGCATACGGCTGTTCGTCTATCCTTCGGTCCATGTCCATGCTTTGCCTTACGAGGCCGGCCGGCATACGCTTCGTTTCGGCAAAGGGGCGTTTCTGATTCTTGGCGTCATTGAGCTGCATCAGAACCTGTCCGACCGGGAATTCGATCCGCAAAACGAAGAGCGTACGCTACTCGATTGGCTGTACGAAATGAAGGAGGTGGAGATGGTCCAGTGAAAACCGACTCGGAAGCGGCGGCCGGGCTGATCGGGCTAGTAGCAAAGCACGCCGGCCTGCTGCTGAAGCACGCATCGGACAAAGCCGGAGAAACCCCCTTGTTTGTCAACGCGTTAGATTCGCGCACGCTATCGCCGGTCGCATACGATCCGGATCATGTGAACCGCGAAGCGCTGCTCGCGAGTCCCGCAAGCCAGCAGCGCTGGCAAAAGCTGCTATGCGGCCTTACCCGGCTGACGGGCGATCCGGCGTACGAAGAACGCGCGCTCGCGGTCAACCGCTTTCTACTGGATAGCCAGACAGATGACGGCGGCCTGCTCTTGTGGGGAGGCCATACCGCATACAACGTAGAGAACAGATCGATCGAATACGCCAAAGACAAATCGAAGGTGCACGAGCTGAAATTTCATTACCCGGATTACGAGCTGATGTGGCGGGCGGATCCGGAAGGAACAAGACGGTATATCGAAGCGATGTGGAATGCGCATATCCTGGACTGGTCGCGCCTGGATTTCAACCGACACGGACCTTACGGAACGCCGCCTGGACGGTTATGGGAGCATGAATACAAGGGCGGTGACGTATTTTTCTGGGGACGCGGATTGACGTTCGTAAACGCCGGCAGCGATCTGTATTACGCTGCCGCGATGCTGGCGAAGCTGTCGGGCGAGAAAGCGCCGCTGGCGTGGTCGAAACGGCTGGCGCGCCGTTACGTGGAAACGAGACAGCCCGGCATCGGGATCAGCGGCTACCAATTCAGCCAATCCGCAAACTCCTGGTGCAACGGCCCAGCGGTAAAGGGCGACCGGGCGCAGTATCAGCTGGCGCCGCTTATTCCGGAAGGCCATGACGTCTATGAAGGGACGCTCTTCAAGCCGCGGCCCGTCGTCCAGCGCTGTATGCTGGCGATCGGCGAACAAGCGGGGGAAGTGGCGGAATGCTTCATCCGATGGGCCTGCGAGGAAATAGCGGCTTGGGGGAGAATCGCATACCGCCGATCCGACAACAGCTTTGTCCCGATGCTGACCGACGGATACCCGATCGAAGGGCTGTCGCTGGATCGCGACGGCTACTTCGGGCCGAAAGGGAGGGTGTTTGGCGCAATCCCCGCTGGTCCGGATTTTTTCTGGATGTACGCGGCAGGCTACCGGCATTCGCGCGATCCGTTTCTATGGGAGATGGCGAAATCCATCGCCGATGGGATGGGCGCGGGAGATATCGGCCAACCAAGCGGGGGCGGCGTCCGCACTTGGGAGCAGAGGGAGGACAACGCCGATTACCGTCTGCTGTACGGCTTGTTGGAGCTGTATAAGGCGACGGACGACCGCAGATTTTTATCCTATGCCCGGCAGATGGGAGAGCAATTGCTTACGAAAGTTGCCGATAACGGCGCGTTTGTTTCGGAGGAACGGATTTTGACCGACGATCCGCTGCCGCTGGCGCTGCTTCATCTAGCGGAAGCGCTGCAGGACAGACCGGGAAACGTTCCCTTGACGTGGAAGTAGCGGAGGGTCAACCCATACGAGCTGACGCTGCCTTAGGCGGCGTCGGCCGTTTGCGTTTGCGGGCGATTATGGCTTCAAAGGAGCGATGACCGATGGAACGAAAACAGGTGTTCGAATTTAACGGCAATCGAAAGCTGTTCGGCAAATTTTTATTGTCCTACGTGCTCATCCTGTTGATTCCGCTGCTGGTAGGCGCCTATGCCTATTACCAGACGGTTCAGGTCGTGGGCGAGGACGCGGCGGAGCTGAACCTGGCGATGCTGGAGCAGAGCGAGGAGGCGCTAAACCGGCTGTTGACGGAAATCCGCGATATCGTGTCCCAGCTGTCGCTCGATTCGGAGCTGCTGAATGCGATGATTACCGCCGACGCTTCATGGCAGCCCCAGGCGGTGTACAAGTTCTCCCAGCTGCAGTAGAACGAATTGAACATGCTGTCGACGAACCAGCTCTTCTCCGATCTGTTTGTCTACCTGGAGAAAAGCGAAGCCGTCATTTCCGCGAACCGGCTCGACAAGCTGGACGCTCAGCCGCTGTGGATCGGCGACGTCCCGTTCGGCCGGAAACGGAAAGTGGCGCTGCTCGCGATTGCGGGGTGGTCGCGGCGACGGGCTGCAGCCAGGCAAATAACGGGAACGGCAGCAGCAACGGCAAGCTCTATATGCTGCCGACCGTGGCGAGCAGCGACCCGATGACGTGGATTTCTGGAACGATCCGGACGAAGGCGGCAAGGTGGTATGGAACCTGGCGTTGACAAAGCATCCGCGCGTGTTGCTGTTTTGCGTATTGCGGAACGCCTGGCGGAAGCCGATCATCAAGTTTTTGACGCCGCCGTTTCCTTGCAGCCGCGAACGCCGATCGGCACGGAATCGGGATAGACTTCTTTCAGCTTCTTCGCCGACTCGTACAGCTCATCCATCGTGGCCGGGAACGAAGCGATGCCGGCCTTATCGAACGCATCCTTGCGGTAAAAATCAGTGGAAAGCGAAGCGCCTCACGGGCAAGGTGCTGCTGGACTTCCAATACGCAAGCCATACGGTCGACCCGGACTACGCCTTAACGGATATTCCGGAAGGCCTGTGGGAATTCGCGCGCATGCTGCCAAGCGCTTCGGAGCAACCTGCACTGGAATTCAAGCCGCTTAACTTCTCGTTGTTCGGTCCGGTCTTCAGCAGCAAGCTTGCCGACGAGCCGGAGAAGCTGGACCGCCTAATCGAATATGTCGAATGGGGCGCCACGCCGGAAGGACAGCTGTTCCATCAGGCGGGCCTGGACAACGTCACCTACGTGAACGAAGGCGGGACGATGAAATACAAGGAAGGGCTCGATCGTCAGAAGGTGGCGGAGCAGCACGGCTTCGATTGGTGGCTAAGCCAAAGCGCGGAATTCATGAAATCCGATGCCGGGTATTTGAAAAAGCAGGAAGCGATGAAGGAGTTTGCCCCGAACTATAACGTGACGCCGAAGAACGCTCCGCTTACCGAGGAGGAACAAGAGACGGTGGGCTCGACGGTCAGCGCCCTCGAGGATGTGGCTTACCAGTTCGCTACGAAAGCGATTATGGGGATGATCGATATCGGCAACGACGAAGCATGGAACGGCTACTTGAGCGATCTGGAGAAGGTAGGGCTCGACGAAACGCGGACGATTTACGAGAAATATTTAAAATAACGTCACGTGCCCAGCCGACACAATGCAGTACAATTTCAGGCTACATTCGAGGCTGCACGATGCAGAAAGTACGGATCTAGGGCTCGCCAGACATGCGACGGCATGGCGGCGAGCCCTTGTTCAAATGCATCGTATTCCCCTATAGAAAAGCAGTTTCCCCCTAAGATTGGCAGCGGATTTGTCTATATAATAATTGTTGTCAACAGCAGGAATTACATAACGCCGTTCATTTGAAAGGAGGATAACGGGGGGGTTATTATAGCAATTTAGACAGCGCTTACAATGTAAGATATTCAAAACAATGGTTGAATATAAAGGGAGGTATTGATAATTATGGTGCGGAAAATGGTTTCGATGATGGTATCCTTGGTTATGCTTCTAACTGTCCTGTCGGCTTGCGCGAGCAATTCCGGAAACAATGCGGAGCCCTCGCAGAGCGCGAGCAACACGCCTTCCGAGTCGGCAGCGCCTGAAGGCACCGACGCCGGCACCGGCAATCCGGCGGATCTGAAAGCCGATCTGACTTGGTTCGGCTTGATGGGTCCCGAACAATTCGAAGAGCGTTACAACCAATATATCAAGCAAAAATTTCCGAATATCAACATTACCTATATCAACCAGACGGACGAGCAGAAATTGGAGCAGGTTATCGCATCCGGCACGGAAATCGACATGTTTCTGTCGTCGGCCGGCGAGTTAAGGGAAGACTACGTGCCGGCCAACATGGCGCTTAATCTCACCCCGTTGCTCGAGAAGCATGCCGTCGATATCAGCACGATCGAGCCGGCCTATCTGGAGCCGGTCAAAATCGACGGAAATGTAAATTTGCTGCCGATCACCGACAACAAATTCGTCATGTATTACAACAAAGGCATCTTCGACCGGTTCGGCGTGAAGTATCCTTGGGATGGCATGACTTGGGATGAAGCACTGGAGCTGTCCAAACAAATTACCCGCAATGAAGGCGGCAAGCAGTATATCGGTTTGTGGATGTCGCCGAAGCACTATCTCCGCGTCGCTCAAAATTCGGCCGGCTTTATCGATCCGGAGACAAATAAGGCGACCGTCAACAACGACCAATGGAAATTCATTTTCGAAAATATTTTCTACAACTTCACTCGGGATCCTGGCTTGCAAAAACGAGCGAGCGAAGAGTGGCTCGCGCACAAGGATTTCAACAAGGAATTCTTAGTCGGCATGTATATCTACACATCGGGCTGGATGTCGTCTGCCGATACTTCGCTCGCCATGGACTGGGACATTGCAGCCGTTCCGACCTTCAAGGATATGCCTGAGGTGAACACGCAGCCATATGCTACTTACGTAGGTATCTCGGCTCTTTCGAAAAACCAGGATGTTGCCATGCAAGTGCTCAAATATTTGATCTCGGAAGAATATCAGACGATTATATCCAAGAAAGGCATGATTACTCCGCTTACGACGCAATCGGTTCGCGATGCGGCTTTCGCCGACTATCCGTTCGCAAGCGAAAAGAACATCAAAGCGCTATTCTACGGAAAGCCGGCTCCTTCCCGCGTGCTTACGCAATTCGACGAGCTTGTTATCGAGGATGCTTTGGACCAGGATGCCGTCCGGCAAATCGCGATGGGCAAACTCGATGTCAATACGGCGCTCCGCAATGCCGAAGAGCTAGCGAATAAGCTGATTCAGGAACAATTGGCGCAAAATTAACAAGCAGACACGGATGACGAAGCCTTCCAGGGGCAGCCGTACGAAGAGGGAGAGGGGCGACCATCTCCCTTTTTTTATTTTTTAGGGTTGGATTGCCCTATGTATTCGTCTTTAACCCCGGTGAAAAACGATAGCCTGGCCGATATAATGATGAAGCAAGGTGAACCGGGGCCCCCGTTCATGGCGCCGCATCGCGTTTCGTATAGAGAAAGGGAGGAAATGATGATTATGGCAAGGAAAATGGTTTCAATGATGTTGACTTTGGTCATGCTTCTCACCGTCCTGGCGGCATGCTCCGGCAATTCCGAGGGCAATGCGGAGTCCCCGCAGAACGAGACACCGCCTGAAGGCGCCGATGCCGGCGCCGGAAATCCGGCGGATCTTAAAGCCGATCTGACCTGGTTCGGCTTGGCAAGCCCCGAACAATTCGAAGAGCGCTACGGCCAACATATCAAGCAAAAATTCCCGAATATCAACATTACCTATATCAACCAGACGGACGAGCAGAAATTGGAGCAGGTTATCGCATCCGGCACGCAAATCGATATGTATCTGTCGTCGGCAGGCGAGTTAAGGGAAGATTACGTACCTGCCAATCTGGCTCTTGACCTCACCGCATTAATTGAGAAGCATGCCGTTGACATCAGCGCCATCGAGCCGGCCTATCTGGAGCCGGTCAAAATCGACGGAAAGGTGAATCTGCTGCCGCTCAGCGACAACAAATTCGTTATGTATTACAACAAGGGCATCTTCGACCGGTTCGGAGTGGAATATCCTAAGGACGGAATGACCTGGGACGAAGCGCTGGAGTTGTCCAAAAAGATTACCCGCAATGAAGGGGGCAAACAGTACATCGGTCTGTGGATGTCGCCGAAGCACTATCTCCGCGTCGCCCAAAATTCGGCAGGCTTTGTCGATCCGGAGACGAATAAGGCGACCGTCAATAACGATCAATGGAAATTCATCTTCGAAAACGTGTTCTACGACTTCACCCGGGATCCGGGCGTGCAAAAACGCGCGACCGAGGATTGGCTCGCGCACGTCGACTTCAACAGAGATTTCATAATTGGCATGTATATCTATACGTCGGGTTGGATGCAGGATGCCGAGAGCTCGCTCGCCATGGACTGGGATATTGCGGCCGTTCCGACCTTCAAGGATATGCCCGGGGTGAATACGCAGCCAAATGCTACTTATGCAGGCATTTCGGCTCTTTCGAAAAACCAGGATGCCGCCATGGAAGTGCTCAAATATTTGATCTCGGAAGAGTATCAGACGATCATGTCCAAGAAAGGCATGATAACGCCGCTTACGACGCAATCGGTTCGCGATGTGGCGTTCTCCGACTATCCGTTCGCAAGCGAAAAGAACATTGACGCGCTCTACTATGGCAAGCCGGCGCCATCCCGCGTCCTTACGCAATTCGATGAAATTGTCATCGAGGATGCCTTCGACAAGGATGCCGTCCGGCAAATAGCGATGGGCAACCTCGATGTCAATACGGCGCTTCGCAGAGCGGAAGAGAATGCGAACAAGTTAATCCAGGAGCAATTGTCGCAAAAGTAACAATCGTGAAAGGTTGACGCCGCCCTCAGGGGCAGCTGCGCCAAGAGGGGGGATGGGCGACCATCCCCTTTTGCGCGCTATGTGGTTTAGCAGGTAATTCTCATATCGGTGGAAACGTTGTGGGTTAAACATAGCTTTGCGCGTGTTGGTTTCTAAAACATAGGTGATTTCGATTTGGAAAAAGGAAGGGGATTTGGCAAGCGGGTTGGATTGCCCTATAAATTTGCCGATAACCCCACAGAACAAAAAAAGTCTAGCAGATATACTGGTAAATAAGGTGAAACGGCTTACATCGTCTTAGGCGGCTTGGCGGTTTCAATCTGTACGACAGGGGGGCAATAGCATGATCGACGAGGAGTTAAGGGCCGGGAGAAAGGCGCTGCGCACCGTCCCGGGAGGGCTGCTGCTCGGTCCTACGGGAGCGCGATTATGGGCCGATTACGTGGAAGCCGCACCGGGCTTTATCGGCCGATTCGACTTCATTCACAAAGTAAATATTCCGCTCCTGTTCACCATAACGGTTAACGGCCATGCCTGCAAAATGGAAACGGCTTCAGCCGATTGGTATCCCAGCCAGCTCCGTCTCGCCTATTCGGACGACCGGATCGGCTATGCGGAGACGAAATTTATTACTTGGGAGGACTGCGCCGTTTCCTGCCAGACCTGGACGAACCGGTCCGATGGCGAGCTGTTGCTGCAAGCGACTGCCCCGCCGGATTTTCGAGCCTGCGGCGATGCAGGTTTGGAGGGCGGTTTCGATATCCCTTTTTTCAGCTTTGACATCGACGCTTGCCTCGTTGCAAGCGAGCCGAAACTGCTTAGCGACGGAGTAAGCCTGCAGCCCGGCGAGACAAAAACGTTTATTGTAGCCGCGGCGCTCGGCATCCGGTCGCTCGACGGCATCGAAGCTTTAATGAGCCACGCAAATCGTTTCATCCAAAAGCCCGCAAGCCTTGAGGAGACAGCATCCGTGCAGCAGAAGGAGTACCAGCGCTGGTTCGACGCCGCGCCGCGCTTCAAGAGCAGCGACCCGGTACTGGACAAGACGTGGACGTACAGGTGGTTCCTGCTCCGGCACAACATGGCCGATCCGCGTTACGGATTGCTGCAGCATCCGCTGTTCTATGAAGGACGTTCCCATAAGAAGGGCAAGCGGCCGTTCTCCAAGGGAGGATGGGAGTTCAGCAAGCTGATCAATTTATCGGTGCCGCTTCATTTGATGGACGCCAGGTGGCATCACGATCCCGCGCCCAGCTTGGGAGCGCTGCGGAACATGCAGGAAACGCCGGCGGAAAACGGCATGTACTGCTGCTTGATGGCGGACGAGAGGATGCACTCTTTCGCCAACTATATTGGTTGGGCGGCTTACCGCTTGTTTCTCGTCCATCGCGATGAGAACGCTATATTGAAGGCGCTTCCTGGACTTAAAGACCAAATCTCGAGCTGGCAGGAAGTGTACGGCAACGAACGGGACGGATTAATGACGGAATACCGGCATACCCGGACAGGGAAGGAATATCAGCCAAGCTATTGGTATTTCCACGATTATCCCCGCAATCCGAAGGATCCGGAAACGTACACGCATGTGAAGCGGGTGGATCGAACCGTCTATCATTATCTGAACACGCTCGGCGTAGCCCGGTTGTGCGAAGCGGCGGGCGATCCGGAATCAGTTAAATACCTGCAGCTTGCGGAGCGAATCAAACATGACGTGCTGGAGAAGATGTGGGACGAAGCGTCGGCGTTTTTCTACGATCTGCATGACCAGACGGACGAGAAGGCGCTTGTCAAAAATATAGTCGGCTTCTATCCGGCGTGGGCGGAGATGCTCGACGAGAGGCATGACGGCCTGGTTGCCCATTTGCTCGATCCGAAACAATTCGCGACCGCTTGCCCTTATCCGACGGTGTCGGCCGACAGCGTCGCCTACTCGAAGGAAGGCGGATGGTTCGGCTTTTTTCTTAAAGGCCGTAACGGCTGCATGTGGAACGGGCCGACTTGGCCGTACACGAACGCGATTACGCTGGACGCACTCGCCCGCGAGAGCAAGCGCCGCGGCAACGCTTATAATGAAGCGTTCGCGCGCGGCCTGAAGGAATATTCGTTCCTCCATTTCCAGAACCGCGATCTGAACAGGCCGGGACTGGTTGAGCATTACAACAGCGACACCGGAGAACCGTTAAGCGATGAACAAGAATACAACCACTCGTATTATATCGATCTGATCGTCAGCCACGTGGCGGGTCTCTCCGTCGAAGATGGCGGCCTCCGTCTCGAACCGCTCGATATCGGTCTCGATTATTTCGAGCTTGACCATGTGAAGGCGGCGGGACAAGACATTCGGATCACTTACGGAAAGCCGGGCCTCGGCAGGTATCCGGACGGAATCGAAGCAGGCTACAAGCTGTATTTGAACGGACAACCGGTCTTTGCCTCGGATAGCTTGGCGGCGGCGACGTTGCCGAAGAATAAATGACGAAAGAGGGATAACTCATGCAATTAACGGAACGGTACAACGGGATATTAAGTCAATCGGAGCAGGATCCGCAGCTGACGGAGGCCTTGCTGCCTATCCGTTACGAGCCCGATAGCCATTCGGCGAATTTGCTGGCGCTGGACAACGGAGATTTGCTTTGCGTCTGGTTCTCCGGAAGCGGCGAGGGCAATCCGGATACGAACGTGCTGCTGTCGAGGCTTCCCGCAGGCGGCGAACGGTGGGAGGAGCCGATCGAGGTAGCGGCCGATCCGGAGCGCTCGGAGCAAAATCCGCTCGTCTTCCAGGCGCCGGACAACAAGGTGTGGCTTCTGCATACATCGAATGAGCCGCACAACCAGCAGACCTCCAAAATCGTCGGCCGCATCTCGGATGATCGAGGATATACATGGGGGGAGCCGTTTGTCCTGCATGAGGGCCCCGGCATGTTCCTCCGTCAGCCGATTCTCGCGATGAGCAACGGAGAATGGCTGCTGCCTTGTTATTACTGCAAGCCCGGCGGA
Source organism: Paenibacillus sp. Y412MC10 (assembly GCF_000024685.1). Classification (NCBI taxonomy): domain Bacteria; kingdom Bacillati; phylum Bacillota; class Bacilli; order Caryophanales; family Paenibacillaceae; genus Paenibacillus; species Paenibacillus sp. Y412MC10. The sequence continues at coordinate 3,487,470 of NC_013406.1, read as the reverse complement.
CATTACAGCGTGGTGCTTATATCGGCCGACCAAGGAGAGACATGGTCGGAATACGAGGTGCAAGGCAGCCTTCATCGTGTTCAAATGAGCGTTGTGGAGCTCGACGGCGGCACGTTGTTCGCCGTCTTCCGCAGCCGCCATGCCGACCGCATCTACGGCAGCGTCTCCAAGGATTTCGGCAAAACGTGGAGCGAGCCGGCAAAAACATCTTTGCCGAACAACAATTCCTCCATTCAATTGGCGAAGCTTGCGAACGGGCATTTGGCGATTATCTATAACGATTCTACGATGGAGAGAGATCAATACCGCTGGATCGAGAGGAATGGCGAATGGCTCAAGAAGACGCTGCGGACGCCGCTGACCGTCGCGATCTCGGAGGATGGCGGCAAGACTTGGCCCCATGTCAAAAACGTCCAGATGTCGGATCTCGAGCATAAGGAGAAGCAAACCGGATATTCTTATCCGAGCATTATGGGAACAAAGGACGGCAGCATCCACGCCGCTTATTCGTACCTGAGGAAAGCGATCAAATATGTGCGCTTTACCGAGGAATGGGTGAAGGAGAACGGGAGGACGCCCGTTTAACGAACGTTCATGAAAATTTAGAGCGGAATAGACTTTTTTTGCAATCGCTTTAATTGAGAAATTTTGCTACTATTAAAACGGTAATGAAGTGTTTACGAAGTGTAGAATCACAAACACACTCGACCGGGGTGATCGTATGAATTGGCGCATCATCGAATTGAGCGGGGATATTTTTTTTAATCCTGATTTTGACATATTCATTAATCGCGAAGTCGAAGGGTTTTGTCTATCGCAGCATACCCATGATTTTATAGAAATCAGCTATGTGGAGGAAGGCAGCGGATATCATTATGTCGAGGATCAGTTGATCCCGATCAAACGCGGCGATCTGTTCGTCATACCGATCGGCACGTCGCATGTGTTCCGGCCTTCTTCCCAGGACAATCAACTTGTCATCTACAACTGCATCTTCCGGACTTGCCTGCTGGAGCAATTGAAGTCCGTCATCTGCGAATCGACCAAGCTGCACAGTCTGTTGTATGGCTCGTCACCGTCGGCCAAGTGGCTTCAATACCAGGACAAGTTCGACAAGTTTTTGTCCATCATGCACGGGATGTTCAGAGAATATTTGAAGAAGGGACCTCGTTATGAATTTCTGATGATGGGGCAGCTCATCCAGGTCCTGGCCATGCTGCAGCGCTATGAGTGCGACGGGAGCATGGTATCCACGCCGACGAACAACATGGATGACGCCATCCAATACATTAACGATCACTTTGCCACGAACCTCACGGTTCAGCAGGTAGCGGAGAGGTCGTTCATGAGCCCAAGCCACTTTCAACGGTTGTTCAAGAAAACGACAGGCGTCACGTTCATGCAATTTTTGCAAAATATCCGGGTTCAGCGCTGCTGCGAGCTACTGAAATCGACCGAAATATCGATTCAGGAGGCCGCCAATCAGGTTGGCTATCAGGATATGAAGTTTTTCCACTCGCTGTTTCGCAAGAAGACGGGCGTTACGCCCAGAGAGTACCGGAGAAGCACGCCGGATCCGGAATTTAGAATGGCCTCAATGTAAAAATGAAAGCGCATTCCCTAGCGGGATTGCGCTTTTTTTTGCCATGCTGCAGCTCCGCGCAGCATGATTCGAGCGCTTCTGCATGGCTAATGGGTCAATCCAATTTCCGGAATGCCGGAGAACCGCTTGCCCGGATTGCATCCCCCTATAGAAACGGCCTGAATCGCCTATAAAAGGGGGAGATTAGCATTGTATAATGAGGAAAATTCGCATCCGGCGGGCCTGTTTGGGGGCTTGGCCATGCGGAAGGAGAGACAACGCGTGATTTATAACAAAACAGTTGGAAGATGGGCTGTATTTGAAACCGCTATCAATGTCGATGAAACGCTTGAAAATCCGTTCAGCGGCGTCCAGCTGAAGGCTGCATTCCGGAGCGGCGAGCGGACGGTGAAGGCAAATGGGTTCTACGACGGGGACGGCGTCTACAAAATCAGATTTATGCCGGATGCTGTCGGACCTTGGACATTCTTGACAAGCAGCAACGTTCCGGCGCTGGATGCCTTAACCGGCGAGTTCGAATGCACGGACGCCGGAGCCGGCAATCACGGACCCGTTCGCGTCGCATCGCGGGATTCATTCGAATATGCGGACGGATCGCCCTACATTCCGTTCGGAACGACTTGCTACGCTTGGGTACACCAGAACGAGCCGCTGCAGGCGGAGACGCTCGAAGCGCTGCGGAATTCTCCCTTCAATAAAATACGCATGTGCGTCTTTCCCAAAAGGTATACCTTCAACGTCACCGAACCGGCGCTCTTTGCTTTTCCGGGCTCGAAGGAAGACGGTTTCGACCTTGAACGGTTCGAACCGCGGTTCTTCCAGGGGCTGGAACGGCGAATTGAGCAATTGGCGGAGCTGGGGATTGAAGCGGATGTCATCTTGTTTCACCCTTACGACAAGGGACATTGGGGATTCGACAGGATGAGCCCGGATCGAGATGAATTTTATTTGCGATATGTCATCGCGCGCCTGGCCGCTTATCGCAACGTATGGTGGTCGCTGGCCAATGAGTACGATTTCATGAGGGAAAAGCGGAAAGAAGACTGGGACCGGTTATTCCAAATCGTGCAAGAAAACGATCCTTACGGGCATCTCCGTTCCATCCACAACGGAACGAAAATGTACGATCCCACGTCGCTTGATCTCTACGACCACTCGAAACCATGGGTCGATCACGTCAGCCTGCAGCACTGGGATCTTACCGCTGTAGACTCGATCCGACGCGCATACGGGAAGCCGGTCGTCGTGGACGAGTGCTGCTACGAAGGCGATATCCCTCGCCGATGGGGCAACATCACAGGTGAAGAGATGACGCACCGGTTCTGGGAAGGAACCGTTCGCGGCGCTTACGTCGGTCACGGAGAGACGTACATGCATCCCGAGAACATCATCTGGTGGTCGCACGGAGGAGAACTGCACGGCACGAGTCCCGATCGAATCGGATTTCTTAGGAAGGTGCTGGAGGATGCGCCGCGGCATTTAACAGTCATCGACACGATTAAGGATGTGCCGGCTCTCGGCAAACAGGAAGACTATTACTTGTTGTACTTCGGCATTCACCGGCCGATCGTCCGTCCGGTCCAGCTTTCGGAGGACGCCGCGTATACCGCGGAAGTTATCGATACCTGGAACATGACGATCGAGCCGATCGAGGGGACCTTCTCCGGCGATTGCGCGATCAGCCTGCCGGGCAGGCCGTATTTGGCGCTGCGAATTCGGCGGAGCATGCAATAAAGGTTGAACATTGCCAGGACAAAGACAGCGGACTATTCCATACCCAATTGTTCGGAGGTGCCGCCATGGGGCGCATTGTACTAAAGCATGTAGAGAAACGATATGGCAAGGACAAACAATATGCCGTAAAGGATTTTAACCTAGAGATCGAGGACGGCGAGTTTCTTGTCATGGTCGGCGGGTCTGGCTGCGGCAAATCGACGACGCTCCGCATGATCGCCGGGCTGGAGGATATTACTTCCGGCGAGCTGTACATCGGGGATAAGCTGGTGAATCATCTGCCGCCTAAGGATCGCGATATTGCGATGGTCTTCCAGAACTACGCGTTGTACCCGAATATGAATATTTACGAAAATATCGCGTTCGGCCTGCGTCTGCGCAAGGAGCCGAAGCACGAGATCGATCTGTCGGTCAAATCGACGTCGCGCACGCTGGAGATCGAGCAGTTTCTGGATCGCAAGCCGAGACAGTTGTCGGGCGGTCAGCGCCAGCGCGTCGCGCTCGGCCGGGCGATCGTCCGAAAGCCTAGCGTGTTCTTGATGGACGAGCCGCTGTCGAACCTTGATGCCAAGCTAAGAGTTCAGATGCGTACGGAGATTATCCGGCTTCATAAACAACTCGGCGTGACGACTGTTTATGTAACGCATGATCAGGTGGAAGCGATGACGATGGGCAACCGGATCGTCGTCATGAAGGACGGCGTGATTCAGCAGGTCGACAGTCCGCGCCTGATCTACGGCAATCCGAGAAATATGTTCGTCGCGAGCTTTATCGGGACGCCGCCGATCAACTTCATCGAAGGGAAGGTCGTGGAAACGGACGGAGGCAAGCTGGATCTGCAGACGCAGCGGAGCTACCTGGCCATTTCGGACGAGCACGCGCAGCTGCTGCGGAAGCACGGCAAAGTGAACCGGAGAGTTGTGCTCGGCATTCGATGCGAGTATGCGCATGCAGAGCCGGAAATGGCCGATCGTCATCCGCGCAGCCAGATAACGGGCACGCTCAAGGTGGCGGAGCTAATGGGAGCGGATATGTATCTGTATGTGGATATCGGAACGGACACGCCCTTTGCCGTCCGTACGACTTCTGGCTTTGATTACAAGGAGGACCAAAAAATCACCGTTACGCTGAACATGTCGAAAGCGCTTTACTTCGATAAGGATACATCGGAAAGCTTGATGTACGAATGATGGGTGCAAAGGGGGAGAGATGAATGTTAAGGGCGCTTACGAGATGGCGTGCAATCATCGTGCCGGCATTGGCATTCGCTATGCTGCTGCCTTGGACAGTCGGAGCAGCGGGGAACGCCGGGGGAACGCAGTCGGCGAATTCGGCGGAGGAAGCATCAGCCGTGTCGGCGGAGGAGCCGCAGAAGGAATCGCCGGAGGAATCGCAGACGGCAGCAGCGAACGAAACGGGCGAGCCCTACTTTCTGGATAAGCTGGCGGAATGGAAGCAAGCGGGAGCGCCTTCCGAACATGACGGAAAGGTCAGCTTGTCCGGCGCCGGCTTTGCGCGTACATCGGAAGGCGCCAGCGTTCAAGTCGGCACCGTGGACGGCCGGGCGGAGGCGCTCGATTGGGGCCTTACGAACGAGGAATGGGTTGAATACGATGTATCCATCGAGCAAGCCGGGCTGTACCAGATCGATTTGACGTACCGTCCCGTTACGGACGGCAACCGCAGAAGGCCGATCCTGCTTAACGTCTCGTTCGACGGAAACAATGCGTTTCTTGAAGCGAGATCCATCACGCTGGACCGCCGCTGGAAGGATCCTTTCCCGGCTGCCGTCGACTCGAACGGCGATCAGATCCGTCCGATGGCCGAGGATATCAGCGGCTGGATTACGACATCGCTGCGAGATTCGGGAGGGGCTTACGTCGAACCGCTGCAGTGGTACTTGACGCCCGGGAAGCATACGCTCCGCTTTACCAGCAACGAGCCGTTCGCGCTCGGCTCCATCGAGCTGTCGGATCCGGAGCAGGTTCCGGACTACGAGACGGCAAAGCAGGTGAATGCCGGCAAAAGCGGAGCCGGAACGAGCGGGGAGCCGATCGTTATCGAAGCCGAGCAGGGCGATTGGAAAAGCGTCTCCTCAATCTCGCTTCGCTATGACAACGAGATCAACAGCACGCCGTATAAACGCGGGAAAATCACGTTCAACACGATCGACGGCTCGCGCTGGTCAACCGGAAACGGCGAAATCAGCTGGACCTTCGACGTTCCCGAAAGCGGATATTACAAAATCGGAATGCGAACCAAACAAAATTACTCCTCCAACCGTTCGTCCTTCCGGACGATTATGGTCAACGGCGAAATTCCGTTCGCCGAAATGAAGGCGTACCGGTTCCCGTACGAGTCCGGCTGGCAGGGCGTCCGGCTCGAGGACGAGCAGGAGGAGCCATACCTGTTCTATATGGAAAAAGGAAGCAATACGATCTCGATGCGCGCGACCGGTGCTCCCGTCAAACCGATGATCTCCGAGCTGGAGAAAACCGTAACCGAGCTGATGGAGCTTGCGACCGATCTGAAAGCGCTGACCGGAGGTTCCAACGACACGAACAGAACTTGGAAAATCAATACCGAGCTGCCCGGTTTTACGGATAAGCTCGGTACAATCGGAGACTCGCTGGACGCTGTTCAGAAAAAGCTGATCGAGGTCAACGGCAAGAAGGATGCCGTCACGCAAGGATTGTTCACGACGATCAAGGATATCCGTTCCATGCTTGCGGATCCGAATCAGATTCCGTACAAAACCGACCGTTTCGTCACAATGCAGGGTAAGGTCGCCGAGATGCTGCAGCAGCTGAAGACCCAGCCGCTTGGGCTTGACCGCATTTATATCGTGCCGGAGAAGGAGAAGTTTCCAAAGATGGAAGCGGGTTTCTTCAAAAAGCTGGAAGGGACATTCGTTAATTTCTTTTCTTCGTTCCAGTCGAAGGAGCAGCTGAGCAGCATGGATGACGATGTGCTGAACGTATGGGTGCTCCGCGGACGCGATTACGTCAATCTTCTGCAACAGCTGGCCGAAGAGCAGTTTACGCCGAAGACGGGTATCAAGGTAAAGGTCAACTTGCTTCCGGATACGAATTTGCTCGTCCTGATGAACGCGGCCGATATCGCGCCGGACGTCGCGCTCGGTTTGCCGGAGACGCTGCCGTTCGATTACGCGATCCGCAACGGGCTGTACGATCTGACGCGGTTCCAGGATTTCGATGCGGTATACAAGCGTTTCGCGCCGGGCTCCTGGACGCCTTTCTACTACGACAAAGGCTATTACGCGGTACCGGAGACGCAGAGCTTCTCCATGCTCTATTACCGCAAAGATATATTGAAGGAGCTTGGACTCGAGGTGCCCGACACCTGGGAAGAGGTCTATGATATGCTCCCTACCTTGCAGCAGAACAATCTCAATATGGCGCCGACTCAGCATATGCCGTTTTTCTTCAAGAACGGGGCCGATTATTTCAACAAGAACGGCCTGCAGACGGCTCTGGGAACGGAAGCGGGATACAAAGCCTTCAAGGAATGGACCGACCTGTATAACGTATACGCCGTAGACCAACAGCTGGCCAGCTTTTACCAGTCGTTCAGAAGCGGCACCGTCCCGATCGGCATCTCGGACTTCAGCATGTACATCCAGCTGATGGTAGCTGCTCCCGAGCTGAACGGGTATTGGGGAATCGCGCCGATTCCGGGCGTCAAGCAGAGCGGCGGAGAAGTGGCCAGGTGGATGGGCGGCAACCTGCAATCGTCCGTCATCTTCAAGAAGACCAAAAAAGCCGAGCAAAGCTGGGAGTTTCTCAAGTGGTGGACCTCCGCCGAGGTACAGGAGAGGTACGGCTCCGATCTGGAGACGATTAACGGCCTATCCTTCCGTTGGAACACCTCGAATATCGAAGCGTTCGTCCACCTTCCGTGGAAGCAGGAAGATTTGAACGGCATTCTCGAGCAATGGCGCTGGTTCAAGGAAATTCCGAACGTGCCGGGCAGCTACTTCCTGGAAAGGGAGCTGCAGAACGCCTGGAACCGGAGCGTCGTCGACGGCATCAATTACCGGAGTTCGCTCGAGACGTCGACTTTGGAGATCGAACGGGAAATGCAAAGAAAACTGCAGGAATTCGGCATTATCGACAGCGTGGGCGAGGTGCTTCGGCCGCTTGATTTGCCCGAGGTCAACCAGCCATGGGAAGGGGTGAATCCATATGTCAGAGATTAACGCGCAGGCTTTGAAAAAACCTTCCGCATCCGGCGGAACATCGCTCCGCGCGAAAGGAAAGGCGTCCGAGCTGCTGAGGGAAATTTGGCGCTTCCGGTTGTCGTACCTGTTCATTGCGCCGTTTATGATCTGTTTTGTCCTATTTATATTAATTCCGGTCGTAAGCGCGTTTCTGCTCAGCTTTATGACCTATAACTCACTCGAGCCGCCTCGCTTTGTCGGCTGGGCGAATTTCCGTTATATGATTTCGGAGGATCTGTTGTTTCTGAAATACGCGTTGCCGAATACGTTCAAATTCGCGATCATCGCAGGACCGTGCGGCTACATTGCCGCCTTCCTGCTGGCCTGGTTAATCACGATTCTTCCCGTACGCTTGCGCAAATGGTTTGCCCTCGCGATGTATTCCCCGTCGCTGATGGGGGGAATCGCAATGACCATCGTCTGGCTGCCGATGCTGAGCGGCGACCGGATCGGTTACTTGAACAGCTTTCTGCTCGAATGGGGATTCATAAGCGACCCCGTGTTATGGGTGACGAGCAAGGAGCATCTGATGTCGTCCATGATCGTCGTTACGCTGTGGTCCAGCATGGGGATCGGATTTCTGGCGATGATGGCGGGCATCTTGAACGTCAATCCCGACCTGTACGAAGCGGGGAGACTCGACGGCATCAAATCCAGGCTGGAGGAAATCTGGTACATTACGATTCCGTCCATGAAGCCTCAGATGCTGTTCGGAGCGGTTATGGCCATCGTCGGAACCTTCAAGGCGGGCAGCATCGGCACGGAGCTGTCGGGGATGAACCCTACGCCGCAATATTCCGGCCATCTCATTATGAACCAGATCGACGATTACGGATTTATTCGTTTCGAACTGGGCTATGCATCCGCTTTGTCCGTATTCTTGCTGCTGCTTATGTATTTATCCAATAAGTTTTGCTGGGGTCTGTTCGGTTCGAAGGGAGATGAATAAGATGGCAATGCCGCTGCTGCGCAAGCGATTCCGTTTCAAGAGACAATCCAGGCTGCATCGGATGAGCCGCTTCGAGAAGGCTGTCGTATTTCTGCTCGTCCTATTCAGCGCGTTTATGCTCCTGCCGCTGGTTTATATTTTCAATCACGCGTTAAAGCCGTACGAAGAACTGTTCATTTATCCACCGACGATTTGGGCTCGCACCCCATCCTTGCAAAATTTCGTCGAGCTGTTCCATATTACGTCGGATTCCGTTATTCCGGTCACGCGCTACATTTTCAACAGCTTGACCGTAGCGGTGCTGAGCGTCATCACGGTGACGGGGGTAAGCGCGTTATGCGCCTACCCGCTTTCGAAGCATAAGTTTCCCGGTTATAAGCTTGTGTTCGCAACGATTATGCTGACGCTGCTGTTCGCGCCGGAGACGGTTACGATCCCTCGTTATCTCGTCGTCAGCAACTTGGGGATCATGAACACGTACTGGGGCCACATCTTGCCCATGGTAGCCGTACCTGTCGGCGTCTTCTTAATGAAGCAGTTCATCGATCAAATTCCGAACGAGCTGCTGGAATCGGCTCGCCTGGACGGCGCCAGAGAATTTACGGTGTTCCTGCGGATCGTAGTTCCCGTCATCCTTCCAGCGGTCGCAACCATTGGCATCATCTCGTTCCAGACCGCGTGGGGCAACGTCGAGACATCGAATTTGTTCATGCAGGACGAGCAGATGAAGACGTTCCCGTTCTTTATCTCATCGCTGACTTCGAACATGGCGAACAACGTGGCAAGGCAGGGTGCGGCCGCAGCCGCGGCGCTGTTTATGTTCATTCCGAACCTTATTATTTTTCTTGCATTCCAGAGCAAGGTCATTGCGACAATGGCCCATTCCGGCATTAAATGAAACCGCGGGAGGAGAAATTATGAAGCCGGCACAATCCAAAATGATCCGTCTCCTGCGGGGCTTGCTGGCCGTGTGCCTCGTATGGGTCGTCTTTCCGGCGGCAGTATCCGCCGATTATCCTTATTCAACGAATTACAGATCGGCCGCCACCGGATCGCTTGTCTGGACGCAAGCCGCTTTTGCGCCGGAGCAGGTGCTTGGCAGGGACATATTCGTCCCCGATCCCAATGATCCCGCCAAACAAGCGCAGTCGCCGCTTATGCAGCCTCGAGATCTGTTCATCGACGCCCAGGACCGGATCTATGTAGCCGATTCGGGGAACAATCGGGTCGTCGTGTTTCATCCGAACGGCGAATTCGACCGCGTGCTGCCAGCGCTTGAAGGTACGCCGTTGTCCAATCCGCAGGGGCTGCACGTCGATGAGAAGGGCCAAATATATGTCGCGGATACGGGAAACGCCAGGATCGTGATGCTCGACCAGCAGGGGAAGCTGCTGAAGGAATATAAGCTTCCGGAATCAAGGTTTATTCCGGCGGATTACCGTTTCGAGCCGATCAAGGTCGCGGTCGATAAACGCGGATTCCTGTATATCGTATCGCTCGGCAGCTATAACGGTCTGCTTCAGCTCGATCCCGAGGGCGGCTTTGTCCGCTTCTTCGCGGCCAATAAGGTGCCTTTCACCGTCCTGGACTCGATCAAACGAATGATCTATTCGAAAGAGATGTACGAGAAGCAGCTCAGCAAGCTGCCTCCGGCCATCAACAACGTAAACATCGACGAGCGAGGGTTTACGTACACCGTTTCATTCGGAGAAAGTTTGACCGAAGACCAAGTGAAGAAGCTGAACAATGCCGGCAAGTATTTTCTCGGTTCCAGCAGCACCTTGGGGGACGGCAATAAAAAGTTCGGCGAATACCGGTTTCGCCAGATCGGACAGATGGTGAATCTGAAGGACATCGCCATCGACGCTAGCGGCAACTTCTCCGTTGTCGACGGAGATTCGAAGATGATCAGCCAATACGACGCGTTCGGCAACCTGCTGTTCTTCTGGTCCGGGGACGCAAGTCCGAACACGACGCAGCTCGGCATCGTCAAGAGCCCGTCGGCCATCGACATCAACTCGAAGAACGAACTGTTCATCCTGGACGACAATGCGAATTTGATCCAGACGTACCGCCAAACCGAGTTCGGAGCGCTCGTCTACAAGGCGAACAACCTAACCGTCGACGGCAGGTACAAGGAAGCCGAGCCGCTTTGGCGCGAGGTGCTCCATCTTAACGCGTACTATACGCCCGCGATGATCGGGCTGGCTCAGTCCGCCTACGCCCGCGGGGATTACGCGGAATCGCAAAAGCTGTTCCGCGACGCCGGCGTTCAAGAGGGTTACTCGAACGCGTTCTGGCAAATCCGCTTGCAGTGGTTCCAGGACAAATTCGGTTTGTTCATGAACTTGATCATGGTTACGGTCGCCTTGTACGTCGTTTATAGAATGGCGGCGAAACGTTATCCCGTTCTGCTGAATTCGCCGATCCGGTTCCGGCCGCGATCGCGCTTCCTGGGGCAGATGAAACATTCGCTTTACGTGCTGAGGCATCCGATCGACGGCTTCTCCGCGCTCCGCTACGAGCATAAGGGAAGCTATGCGAGCGCGTTCGTTATCCTGGCGCTGGCGTATATCTCCTATGCGGTGTCTCGAACGCATACAAGCTTCACCTTTAATATGGAAGCGATCATGCCGCTCAGCGGACTTACTGTATTCCTCCAATTTTTCCTGGTATGGATCGGCTGGGTCGTATCCAATTATTTGGTCAGCAGCATCATGCGGGGCGAGGGACGCTTCAAGGACGTGTTCGTCGGCAGCGCCTATGCGCTTACGCCGTTTATCGTAGTCGGCTTGCCGCTTACGCTGATCTCGAACGGCATGTCGCTTAGCGAAGAATCGATTTACAATTTTCTTCACACAGGCATGATGGTATGGATTTTCCTTCTGCTCGTGTGGAAGGTGCAATCGCTTCAAAATTACACGGTAGGCGAGACCGTGGTCAATTTACTGTATACGGCCGTAACGATGATTATTATCGGCGTGCTGTGCTTTATTCTGTTCGGTCTAAGCACCGAGCTGCGCAGCTTTATCTATTCGATCATACAGGAGGTGTCGGCGCGTTGACGGAAGCAAGCAAATCCTACATCAAGCTGCGCAAGCTGCTTCCTGCGGCGGCGTTGGCGGCGGCGGTAGCGTCGGTCGGCATATACTTGTGGACCCATTCCGCAAGCTCGGACGTGGTACGGACGGAGCAGGTTCAGGAGGCGGTCATTCCCGAAGGCATCAAGTCAGCCGTCAGCACGAATGGGGAGCTGCCGAACGAAGCCGATTTCGTGCAAGTAGCCGAAAGCGAGACGCTTGTGTTATTGGCGGATAAGAACACCGGTCATTTCAAAGTTCGCGACAAACGGGACGGGCACGAGCTGCGCTCTTATCCGAATCCGGAGGACTGGCCGCGGGAGACGATTTCCGGTACTTGGCGAAGCCATCTCTTGTCGCCGATCATGCTGGAGACGGCCACGAGCGTGCGCAAGACGGAAGTGAAGGTGAGCAGTCTTCTTTCGCTAAACGGCGGCATCATGAGCTGGAAGCAGCTAGAGGACGGCTTCGCCGTCACCTATGCGATGCCGTCCATTCAGATGGCGATTCCGGTCGAGGTCCGTATTAAGAACGATTATGTGGAAACAAAGGTCATCGACTCGGAGATCGTCGAAGGCAAAGACGCGTTGATCAATTTGAAGGTATATCCGTTTCTGGGCGCCAAGCAGCCCGGCGGGCAAGAAGAGGAGTATATGCTCCTGCCGGACGGCTCGGGCGCCGTCTACCGGATCAAGGAAAATATTTCGAACGACCGCAGCGTATACCGCGAACCGATCTACGGCACGGACTACGCGTTCAACTCGGTCTACACGAACCGGAGGCCGATTACGATGCCGATCTATGGCATTAAATCGGGAAGCGGCGGCTTTCTGGCCGTTGCGGACGAAGGCGAGGAATACGGATATATGTTCGCGGCGCCCGCAGGGGTGTACAGCCAGTATGCCTGGGCTACCGTAGAACATAATTACCGGCTTCAATACTTCCAGCCGACGACGTACGACAAGACAGCAGGCTTCTTTACGTTCAGCAAAGTCAAATTCGGCGGAGACCGCAAAATCCGTTACTACGTCCTTCCCGAATCGAAAAGCGACTATTCCGGCATGGCCGCGAAATACCGAGAGCATTTGATGAAGGAAAACGGTCTGAAGCAGTTGGAAGCAAGCGAGTCCGAGCTGCCGCTTTACCTTGATCTTATCGGCGGAGATTCGGAGAAGGGGTTTCTTAGCAACCGGTTCATTCCCGGCACGACGACGGACGAAGCGAAGTCGATCGTCGATCGGCTGCATGCGCAGGGCGTTCCCCGGCTGATCGTCACCTATCAAGGCTGGCAGACCGGAGGCGCGAGCCGACTCGGCTTCGGCGTGAAGGTCGACAAGCGGCTTGGCGGCAACGACGGCATGCGAAGCTTCGCCGAATACGCGAAGTCAAAGGGCGATACGGTCATTCTGGAGACGGATTTCACGCTGAACACCGACGGCGACGACTTTGATCCGAAGAGGCAAGCGACGCAGGACCAAGCGGGTTCCATCATGAAGTTCCCTCGCCTGCAATCGAACGACGAGGTTGCGATCGTGAGTCCGAAGGTAACGTTAGACAAGATGGAAGACGCCTTGAAGAGATTCGCGTCGCTGGGCATAGACGGACTTCATCTCACGGGAACCGGCTACATGCTGTACAGCGATTACAATCGCAGATCCCTCACCAGCCGGGAAGAGGCTGCATCGCTGCAAAGCGAACTGCTGAACGCCGTGCAGTCGAAGCTTCCTTCGGTAACGGTCGCGGGCGGCAATGCTTACTCGCTGCAGAGCACGGATGCCGTTAGGCAACTGGCTGGCGATTATTCGTACGACCTGTTCTTCGACGAAGCGGTTCCTTTCGCCCAAATGTCGCTGCACGGCCTAGTGCCGTATACGATGAACTGGGGCAATGCGAGGGACGAATACCGCAAGGATTTCCTGCGGAGCATCGAATACGGAGCGGCGCCGACATTCGGCGTCATGAAAGCAGAGACGGAGAAGATGAAGAGGGCGTACACGATCTGGCATTACAGCTTGAATTACGACGATTGGGAAGCCGCGATCATCGAGGAGTACAAGCGCTTTAACGAAGCGCTCGGAGATGTTCAGGGCCAATTCATGACGTACAACCGCACGCTCGCTCCTAAGGTGAAGGAGTCCGTTTACTCCGGCGGGAAGAAAATTATCGTGAACTACAACGATACCGAGGTAACCGTCTTGGGAATAAAGATTCCAGCGCAAGATTTTGTCGTGGTGAAAGGGGGAGAGGCGAAGTGAACGGATTGTTACGATTAAAAAACCGATTGTCGCAACGATACGAAGGCATCTTCCTTATTTTGCCCTGGATTATCGGGTTTCTCTTGTTCGTATCGTTCCCTCTCTTCTATTCGCTCTATATGAGCTTTCATAACGTTCGCATTACCGGGACGGGCATCCTGCATGAATATGTGGGCATCAAATATTACTATAATCTTTTGTTCGAGGACGGCGGCGTCTTCTACGACCAGCTGCTGCCGTTTCTGAGGCAGATTCTGTTCATGATTCCGATCATCGTCATCTTCTCCTTTATGATTTCGATCATGCTGAACCAAAAGTTTCTGGGAAGGGGCTTGTTCAGGGCGGTGTTCTTCCTGCCGGTTATTTTCTCCTCCGGCAATATCATTGAACGCTTCTTGAGTCAAGGGAGGGGGCAGCTCGGATTCCTGGAGCAGTTCTCCATTTCGACGACGCTCACGCAATATTTGCCGGGCTCCTGGGCGACGCCGATCGTAAGCGTCTTGAACTCGTTCGTCCTTATCTTGTGGTATTCCGGCGTGCAGATTCTACTGTTCCTTGCGGGCCGCCAGACGATTTCGGCGTCCGTTTACGAGGCGGCGCGCATCGACGGCGCGAATCCGTGGGAGATGTTCTGGAAAATCACCCTGCCGGGCATGATGCCGTTCGTCCTGCTGAATACGATTTATACCGTTGTGGATTTGTTTACTTTCCCCGGCAATCCCGTCATTGCGAGCGTCAATCCGACGCAATACGGTCCGACCAGCGCATTGATCTGGGTCTATTTCATCATCATCCTGCTGTTCTTGGGACTGGTGGTGCTGCTGCTCGGAAGAGCGGTCCGCAACACGACGCAAACGAGGTAGGAGGAGAGAAGGATGGAGAAAGTTTGGAATGTCCTAAGGCAGCGGCAGCAGCGGTTCAGCCAGGTTGGATTGCTCGAGCGTCTTCGATTGCTGCTGCTCGGGCGGGAAGCCGATAAGGGATTGCTGTTTCGCGTATTTATTTACATCGTGCTGATTGAAACGGCTTATCTGTATCTCAATCCTATTTTATATATGGTATCCACCATGGTGAAAGGCCTCGGCGATTTGTTGGATCCGACCGTGAACTGGATACCGAAGGAGATTTTTTGGGGGCATCTGAAAGAGGCGTGGAGGCTGCTGAACTACCCGACTTCGTTTGGCATCAGCTTTGGACTGTCGATCGGGGCGACGCTCTTTCAGCTCGTCGCCTGCGCGATGGCCGGATACGCGTTCGCCAGGGTAAAGTTTCCGTTCAAGCGCTTCTGGTTCGTGTGCTTGATCTTCGCCTTCGTCATCCCGCCGCAGGTCACGGTGCTGCCGCTGATTATTATGTACCGGGAAGTCGGCTGGATCGATACGTACTTCCCGATGCTGATCCCGGCCTTGTTCGGGCACGGCCTGAAGGGCGCGCTATACGTCATCATTTACCGCCAATTTTTCTCCATTCTGCCGAAGGAGCTGGAGGAAGCGGCGAAGATCGACGGCGCAAGCCTGTACAGAGTCTTCTTCAAGGTTATGCTTCCGATCGCAACGCCGGCGATTGTCGTCGTATTCCTGTTCTCTTTCGTCTGGAGCTGGAACGACAGTTATTTTCCAATGATGTTCCTGTTCAAGATGCAGGACGTTCCGCTCTCCATCGCGCTGGTGAAGGCGACGGGAGACATCTCGACGGAGGAAGGGCAGTTGTTCGCCCAGTCGCTCGACATGGCGAAGTCGTTTCTCGCGGTCATGCCGCCGCTATTGCTGTACCTCTTTACGCAGCGCTGGTTCACCGAAGGCGTCGAGCGGACCGGCCTTGTGGAATAACAACGAATGGAAGGGAGTGCCAGTGCGCTAATGGGAATGCAGGAAGTGGAACGCTGGGGAATATTCGAGGTTGCTTTATCCGGTCCTTCGGCAGGCAATCCGTTCGAGGAGGTCGCCGTGTCGGCGACCTTCGAATACCGCAACGATCGGGTCGAGGTGGAAGGATTCTATGACGGGGACGGGATCTATCGGGTCCGGTTCATGCCGGATCGGGAAGGAACGTGGCGATACGTCACGAAGAGCGGCACGTCTGAGCTGGACGGCGCGACGGGAAGCTTCCTCTGCACATCGCCGTCGAAAGGAAATCACGGGCCGGTAAGAGTCAAGGACGGTTATTTGTTTGCATTCGAGGACGGCACGCCATATATGCCGTTCGGCACGACCTGTTATCACTGGACGCATACGGGGAGCAAAGAGCATGAGCTGCAAACGCTGGAAGAGCTCGGGCAGTCCCCGTTTAATAAAGTCAGGATGTGCCTGCTCCCTACGCGGGATATGCGTCCGGAGATGGTCGCCTTCGCGGGAACATGCCCGGAGGATGCGGATACGACCCGGTTCAATCCGGCGTTCTTCGCCCATCTGGAGGAACGGATCGGCGACTTGATGAAGCTCGGAGTGGAAGCCGACCTGATTCTGTTCCATCCCTACGACAAGCAAGGCGGCTGGGGCTTCAACAGCATGTCGCGCGAACAGGATTTCTACTATCTGCGATACGTCATCGCCCGTCTTGGCGCGTACCGCAATGTCTGGTGGTCGCTGTCGAACGAATACGATTTCAACAAGATGAAGACGATCGAGGATTGGGACCGGCTGCTGCAATACGTGCAGCGGAAGGATCCGTACCAGCGGCTGCGGTCGATTCATAACGGCACCAAAATGTACGAACAATCGTCCCTGTACGATTTCTCCAAGTCGTGGCTCACGCACCAGAGCATCCAGCATTGGGATACTAGTCCGACCACCGAATGGCGGGAAGCCGTTCGCAAGCCGATCGTCGTCGACGAAATTTCCTACGAGGGCAACGTCGCCAAGCGATGGGGGAACATTACGGGGCTCGAGTTGATCCACCGCTATTGGGAGGGGCTGACCAAAGGCGGCTTCGTCGCCCATGGCGAATGCTTCGAGAACAAGCCGACAAGAGCCTGGATATCGAGCGGCGGCAAAATGTACGGTGAAAGTCCGGAGCGGATCCGATTCCTGCGCCAAGTGATGGAGGAAGGTCCGGAGGATTGGATGCAGGCTCGCGAGGAAGGCGGCTATGCGCTTCTGTACTTGGGCAAATACCGGCTTTCGTCCTATAAGCTCCCGCTGTCCCAAGATCGGGAATACCGGATCGAGCTCATCGATATTTGGAAGATGACGATAACGCCGCTTGACGGCACTTTCACGGGGCAGAGCGACTTGGCATTGCCGGCTAGACCTTATATCGCCTTGCGCGCGCAAGCAGTTTGAGAGGAGGGAACGGCGTGATTCAATATAAAAAAGAAGTAGAGCGATTTGGCATATTCGAGCTGCAACTGAAGGGGCGCGAGGACGACGGGCTGTTCGCGGACTCCGGTCTGTGGGCTGAATTCAGCAAAGAGGATCGTCATTTCGTGGCAGAAGGTTTCTACGACGGCGAAGGCAGACTATTGATCCGGTTCATGCCGGACGAGGAGGGGGAATGGTCGTTTCGCATCGAAGGCGCGTCCGCCCCAGCCGGAGGATACGCCGGACAATTCCATTGCCTGCCGGCGGGGGCCGATAATCACGGACCGGTGAGCGTATCGAACGCGACGCTGTTCGCTTATGCGGACGGCAAGCCGTATACGCCGTTCGGAACGCTGCTTGAGGCCTGGCATGTGCAGGACGAATCGAGCCGCGACCGGACGATCCGGACGCTGACGGCATCGCCCTTCAACAAAGCTCGGATGAGCGTTGTCCCGCAGGCGGGTCATGCGGGGAACGGCGAGACGGTTATATCTCCGTTTGCCATTCGCCAGGACGGCCAGCCGGACGGTGATTGCTTCGAGCCGGCTTATTTCGCGAAGCTGGAGGCCTGCGTGGAGAGTTTGTCCCGCATTGGCGTGGAAGCGGAGCTGATCCTATTCCCGGCCTCCATGGACCTTGAAGGCTCCATTCGGTTGACCCCGGAGCAGGAAGAGCGTTATATCCGTTATGCGGTTTCCCGGTTGGCCGCTTATCGCAACGTATGGTGGACGATGGCAGACCTGGGCGACGGAACGCGGAGGCGGGAAGTCGATTGGCGCGCTTATTTACAGACGCTTCGCGAATGCGATTACGGACATCATCTGTGCTCGATCCATGGCACGCCTTCCGCTTTCGATTGGGGCGTTCCCTGGCTGACGCATGTCAGCCTCCGTCAGGAGGACGTGATGCTTGCCTCCGACTTCACGCTGCAATACGAGAAGCCGATCGTCATTGACGATTGCGGACGCGAGGGTATTGGAGCGGAGCCTTGGGACGCGTTGACGCCGGAAGACATGGCGTACAGAATTTGGGAAGGCTTGTCCCGTGGCGGCTTCGCGGCCCATGGGGAATCGCTTCGCAGGCCGGACGGAACAAGCTGGTCGGTTCACGGCGGCGAGCTGCTCGGCGAGAGCGTGGAGCGGATCGCCTTCCTGCGCGGTCTGCTAGAGGATGCGCCAGGCTATCTGACATACAGCAGGCAGCGACACGATGCCTCGACCCTCGAGAAGCGGGGCGAATATTATTTGCAATATTTCGGACCGCACCGGTTCTCGTCGCGCGACTTCGGGATGCAGACAGGCGAATTCGCGGTGGATATTATCGATACATGGAATATGACGATCGAACGGCTGGACCAAACGTATCAGCAACGGTTCCAGATCAAGCTGCCCGGAGAGCTCTACTACGCGCTCCGTTTGCGCAAAATCGGCGAAGGCGCGGAGCAGGACGAACCGGAGAAGGAGCAAGCGTCGGCGTAGAAGGCGAAGACTTCACCGTCCAACCGGGCGGCAGAACGGAAATCGGAAGGAGAGCGCTGGAAATGAACGCTTATCGTATAACGAGTCCGGCCGAGCGCCGAAGCGTGGATGTATGGCAGTCGGACAACGATGTTTATATCCAATTGTCCCGCGAAGGTGACTCCGAGCCTTATTTCAGCAATAAGCTAGGACTTATGGCGGTTTACTCGGAGGGACGTCCATGGCGTGAAGAGCGGATTCGGCTACATGCCGCGCGAATCGAGCAGCATGGCGGCACGCTGCGGATCGAGGCGGACGGCGGCGAAATGTTCCTCGCATTGGAACTGAAGTTCGATGCGGAAGGGCTGCTACGGGTTTGCCCCAAATGGGAGAATCGTTCTGATCGAACCCTGTGCGACGCTGCGGTCGGGCTCGAATGGGAGCTCGCCTCCCGCGGCAAGGAAAACGTGACGATCCCCCATATGATCTACAACAACAACCCGTCGGCGGATCCCGCCAGGCTTGTGCCGCATCTCGGCATCGGCGAGGGCAAGGGCTTTATTTGCGAGGAGCATCGGCTCCCGATCCCATGCGTGAACGTCGAGTGGAACGAAGAGAACTCCGGCGGGCGATACTTTTCGATGTTTTCGCTTCCTTCCTATATCGAGGATCCGGAAGGCGTCGTCCATTACGGCTCGCTTGGCGCGTATCAGCGCGATGGAAACATATCTATCGCGGCGATGAGCGGCGTTCTGATGTTTGGTGGCGAGAAGGATATCGTGTACGTGAGCAAGAGCCAAATCGAGCCATACTCCGGCGGCTATACCGATTTTGCTCCGGGCTTTGCGCTCGAGAAAAGCTATGCTTTGGAATGGGGTCCGCAGGAGAAGCCCGGCCAGGCTTTCTCGAAGGTCGTGCACCGCGCCGTTCGGCTGTACGATCCGCAGGGCGCCAATCCGCTATCGCTGGATGAACTGATTCGACTCAAGACGGCGGCCATGGATGACCGATGGCGGGAGACGGACCGGTCGGCCGGTTACGTGAAGTTCAACGACCGGAATTCGTTCGGGCTCGTGTCGAAGAAGCATGGGCTTCATTACATGTACGGCTGGACCGGACAATGCTTGAAGCTGGCTTGGTGCGATGCGTCTTTGGGCTTAGACGGTCAATCGCGCGAGCGTATCGAGCGATGCAGGAAAGCCGTCGACTTTTATCTCGGCGAGAGCGGCACTTCGGTGCCCGGTCTCAGGAACGGCGCGTATCATTTGTCGGATGACCGGTGGGAAAATTTCCGCTGGCAGCAGGAGCCCGTCATCTCGAGCCGCGCCTTCGGCGAAACCGTCAGCGACCTCGCCGATATCATTTTGCTGTTCCGCAGCCGGGGGGAGCAGGTTCCTTCCGCTTGGACGGCCGCGTTCGAGCAATCCGCGGATTTTATACTTGGGGCCATATTGCCTTCAGGCATATTCCCTTCCGCCTTTAAGCCGGACGGCAGCGCCGCGGACACGGAGATTACGGCCGCCGGCATTCCATGCCTGATCGCGTTAATCAAAGCCTGGCAGGTGACGGGCGCGCGGACGTATCTTGACGCCGCCAGCGCCAGCATGGAGCGCTATTACGCGCTGCATGCCAAAACCTTTGAACGGCCGTTCGCCAGATCTACGCTTGACGCAAGATGCGAGGACAAGGAAGCGGGCATGTTTTTCTTCATCGCGGCCTTCGAGCTCTTCCGTCTGACCGGGGAACCTCATTTCCGCAATTGGGCGGAGATCGCCGCGGATTGGCAGCTTACCTACGTGTATATGTGGAACCCGGCTTACGATCGCGGCACGGCGTTCAGGGAAAGCGGCTTCCAGGCTGTCGGCTGGCCCGGGGTGAGCGTGCAGAACCATCATCTCGACGTCTTTTTCCCTACCTTCGAGCTGTGGCAGTTCGGCCTCATGACCGACAACGAGACGTACGTGCGCTTGGCGCGCACGATCTTTGGCGCACTCGGCCAAGGCATTTGCACCAAGCCGGGCGAGTGGGGCTTCACCGTCGTCGGGGAACAAGCGGAAGGGTTCTTCCAGTCCAACTTCCAAGGAAGAGGCAGATCCAATACCTGGAATCCCTCTTGGGTTATTTCGGAAGTGCTGCATCATGCGCTTCGCTTCCGCGAGGCGGCCACTCATGGCGAAAACCAAAATCAGGGCAAAGGAGTTCATCGTATATGATTAAACCGCACGGAATTATACCCGCAATGGTGACGCCATTCGACCAGGAGGGGCGGCTTAACGAACCCGTCGTCCGCCAGATGATTCGGCGTCTGCTTCAAGCGGGAGCGCACGGCATATTCGTGCTCGGGACGAACGGCGAATTTTTTGCGCTAACGGAAGACGAGAAGATTGAGCTTGTCCGAATCGCGGCCGACGAGATCGGCGGAGCCGTCCCGCTCTACGCGGGATCCGGCGCGATTACGACAGCAGAGACGATCCGTTTGTCGTGCAAATTGGAGGAAGCGGGCGCCGATATTTTATCCGTCATTACGCCTCACTTCGTTCCACTCAACCAATCGGAGCTTCACAGTCACTTCGAAGCGGCGGCAGGCTCGACGAATTTGCCGATCGTTCTCTATAACATACCTGCGCGCACGGGCATTATGCTGGAAGCGGCAACCGTGGCATCGTTGTCCGGCATTGCCAATATCGTCGGCGTAAAGGATTCAAGCGGCAATTACGAGCATGTGCTTCAGCTGATTCAACAATCGGGTCCCGACTTTGCGGTTTTGGCCGGCACGGATTCGTTCATTTTGTCGACCTTGCTTGCAGGGGGCGCCGGAGCGATTGCGGCATCCGCCAACGTCGCTCCCGATACGGTTGTCTCGATTTATAAACACTGGCAGGAAGGGCAGTTGGAGGAAGCCGCGAAATCGCAAGCCGACATCGCGGTTGTCCGCAAGCTGATGCAGTTCGGAACGGTCCCGTCAGGGCTCAAGGAGATTCTGAGCCAGCTGGGAATCGAAGTCGGCTCGCCGCGTCTGCCGGTGCAGCCCGTCGGCGCAGATGCGCGAAATACCATTGCGGCCACGCTGCGCGCGGCTGGCCTGCTGAAGGAGGGGAACTCGCATGCGAACATTGGTCGTTGATCAATCCGGAAACGGCGATTTCCGAACGGTTGCGGAAGCGATCGCGGCAGCGCCGGATCATGCCGTCGAACGCACGCTGATCGTCGTGAAAAACGGGCATTACAAGGAGAAGGTAACGGTTCCCGCAAGTAAAACCAATTTGTGCATGATGGGTGAAAGCCGGGACGGAGCCGTCATCTTCTATGACGATTCAGTGTCGACCCTGAAGCCGAACGGCGAGAAAATGACGACGTACGACACGCCATCCTTCACGATATTGGCAAAAGATTTTTATGCTGAAAATATGACCTTTGCTAATTCGGCCAGCAGGCTGGAGAAGCGGGGACAAGCGCTTGCGCTACATGTGGAGGGAGATCGCGCAATCTTCCGGAACGTAGCGATACTCGGCCATCAGGATACGCTGTATACGCCGGGCAACGGCAGACAATTGTACGATCGCTGCTATATCGAGGGACACGTCGACTTCATATTCGGATCTGCGACAGCCGTGTTCAAGGATTGCGAGCTTCATAGTCTCGATCGTCATAACGGCTTTGTGACGGCGGCTTCCACGGAAGAATCGCAGCCTTACGGCTACGTCTTTATGAACTGCAGACTAACCGGAGCCGCGCCTCCCGCGACCGTCAGTCTCGGCCGGCCTTGGAGGCCGCACGGAAGCGTGATTTTCGTTCATACGTGGATGGGAAGCCATATCCGTCCGGAAGGCTGGGACAACTGGCGCGATCCAGCGAAGGAAAAAACGGCGAGGTATGCGGAATACGGAAGCGTGGGACCGGGAGCGGAGTCTGCGGCCCGGGTAGAGTGGGCCAGATATTTGACGGAAGAAGAGGCGTCGGCATTGACGGTACGAAGCGTACTGGAAGGCCGCGACGGCTGGAATCCCGAAGAGGTGCGCGCGGCCGTTATATAAAGGGTTGATTTCGGGAGCAATCGCTGACTATTGTTTCAAGACGATATGGTAGAAAGCGATTCGCTCCCTTCTCCATGTGTAGCTAATATAGATGTTGTTGCCATGGGCGACGACCGCGGGGTACGAATATTGACTGATGCCCGAATCGAGCGGAAGCTCTTCGCCCCAAGTCGCGCCATCGTCGCGGGATAACCGAAGCACGAGCGGAGTGCGGGGACCTTTTCCCTTCGGATCGTCCTCGCGCGGCACAGTCGGGTTGTAGGCCATGGCAAGCGTTCCGTCCGATAACCGCGCAAGATCGAAGCCGCTGTTGTTGTTCGGCATATCGGTCGGATAAGCTTCGCACCAAGTGAAGCCGCCGTCCTGTGAATCGCTGCGGTACATAGCGCCTTCGGTGCTCCGTGCCAGCAGGTGGACGGAGCCGTCCTCCGACTCCCACAGCGTCGGTTGGATGATGCCTTTGAGCTTCAGCTTTCCGTGATCGAGCGGAACGATCGCCATTTGCGTCCACGTATCGCCATGATCGGAGGAAATATCGATAAAAGCGTCCCATGCGGGCTCAAGCGAATTCGGCGCGAGCAGCGTGCCGTTCCGGAGCATGATCGGCTTGTTCTTGACAGGTCCCCGTCCGCCGATGTCGCCGGGCACGAGCTCCTTGGGCTCGGACCAGGAAAAGCCGTTATCGTCGGAATGGATAATGCGGGTGTGCCATTCGGCAACGCGGGGGCCAACCTTGTAGAAGAGCAGCAGCTTGCCGTCAGGTCTGAGATATAGAACGGGATTCCAATGCGGAAGGCCTTCCTCGTCCGCGACTTTGACCGGAGCGGACCACCCGCCGTCCGTTCTGCGCGCCGTCCAGATCGCCACGTCGGGAGCGCCCTCGCGTGAGCCCCCGAACCATGCGGCCAGCACGTCGCCGTCCGGCAGGACGACCAGCGTGGACGCATGACAGCTCGCGAAGGGGCGATCTTCTTCAAAAATAAACTCTTTTGCTTCTACAGAATACGTCATAAAAAAAGACACCTCCAGATCTATTTAACAGCTGCTTTGAACTTACCCCATGGGTGAAGCTGTTACGTTACAAGCGTATGACGGTGCTTGACTCGATTCAATAGGGCATTACGTTCGTACGTCCTGCGATAGCGCCTATTTGGGAAAGGAGTTTACGACATGTGGAATCCTGACAAATTTATGGAAACTTTATATGAACGGTCCGCAGCGGCAAGAAAGAAGCAATCCGAACTTGGCCGCGAAGAGCGGAAAGCGCTTCAGAAGGAACATCTGCGAGCAGCGCTTGTTCCGTTCGAGGAAATGCGCGCGCCGCTCGATCCGATTCTCCTGGAACGAACGGAGTATGACGATTATGTCCGGGAGCGCGTCGAGATCGGAACGGTGACCGGTCTTCGCATGCCTGTCTACGTTCTCATTCCTAAAGAAAGCAGTCGGACTTGGGAGCTGCCCGGGAATTCTTCCGGCAAGCTTCCCGGCATGCTGGCGCTGCATGGACACGGATACGGAAGCCGGGAGGTTGCGGGGTTTGCGCCTGACGGGACGATGAGCGTGAAGAAAGGCGGACATAACCGATTCGCCTTGGAGCTTGCACGGCAGGGCCATATCGTCGCTGCGCCGGAAATGATCGGCTTTGGCGACCGCAGGCTGCTCCGCGATACCGTTCCCGGCAAAGAACGCAGCTCTTGCAATTCCTTAACGGGACAATTGCTCATGCACGGCATGTCCCTTGCTGGCTTGCGCGTCTATGAAGCAATCAGGACGCTCGATTACCTTGCGATGCGGGCGGAGGCCGATCCTCGGGCAATCGGCTGCATGGGTTTCTCAGGTGGAGGCTTTCTCGCGGCTTACGCGGCCGCAATCGACGAGCGGATCAACGCCGCTGTCCTTTGTGGATTCACCAGCACTTATAAAGGAAGCATTTTGTCGATTAATCACTGCATCGACAATTACATTTCTGGCGTGCTTGATTATGCCGAGCTGCCAGATTGGATCGGGCTCATTGCGCCGCGTCCGCTGTTCGTCGAATCAGGCGAGAACGACCCGATCTTCCCTGCCGGCTCCGTTCGCGAAGCCGTCGAGATTCTGCGGAACATCTACCGAGAAGAAGGGGCGGAGCATAGGCTACAATCCGATATTTTCCCCGGCGTCCACGAGGTTAGCGGACGGAATATCTATCATTGGCTACAATCGACTTGGCAATCGTTAGAGAATAAATGGAAAGCGGAGGATCGACATGAATAAAATCAGATTAGGGATCCAGGAACAAGCATCGCCTCGGATGGTTTACGGCTTGACGCTGCTTAAGGGTGCTTTGGAAGCATGCGGCTTCGAGACGGAGACTGCGGACGGGGAGTGGAGCTCCTTGACCTACCGGAAATCGCCGGAGCTCAAAATTTACGTCGGCAACCGGGAAGAATCGGAATTTATCCGAACGCTTGAGAATCAGGAGGTCCTTCTTTATCATTCGGAGGAGCCGGGCAAGGAAGGCTTCTACATCGCCACGCTGCCGGGGAATCTGATCGTGGTTTCGGGCGGCAACGATACCGGCGCCTTGTACGGAGCTCAGGAGCTGGCCGGACGGATTCGTCGCGAGGGACGGGTTCCTGATTTGCTTGCGCATGGCGAAACGCCGAAGTTTGTGATCCGCGGCCCGGTGCTCGGCCTGCAAAAGACGGAAATCGAGCCTCCGCGCCGCACATACGAGTACCCGATTACGCCGGATCGCTTCCCTTGGTTCTACGACAAGGCGTTGTGGACGGAATACCTGGACATGCTCTGCGCGCAGCGGAGCAATATCGTATACATCTGGTCGGCCCATCCGTTCTCCTCCTTGTTGAAGCTTAAGGATTATCCGGAGGCGCTGGAAGTGACGGAAGAGGAGTACAACCTCAACGTCGAGACGTTCGGCTGGCTGACGGTAGAAGCGGACAAACGAGGCATCTGGGTCGTGCTGAATTTCTACAACATTCATATCCCGCTGCCGTTCGCGGAAAAACACGGCTTGGAGCTTCATCAGCCGAAACCGCTTCCGATCACCGCCGATTACACCCGCAAATCGATCGCGGAATTCGTTAGGTCCTACCCGAGCGTCGGGCTCATGCTGTGCCTGGGCGAGGCGATGCAGGGAGACGTGTACGGCGCCGAATGGTTCACGGACACGATTCTGGCAGGCGTTAACGAAGGCCTCCGGGATCTGAAGGTGAAGGAACGTCCGCCGATCATCCTCCGCGCGCACGCGGTTAAGGCGGAGCCGATTATCGAGAAGGCGATTTCGCATTACCCGAATTTATTCACCGAAGCCAAGTATAACGGCGAGTCGCTCACGACCTGGACGCCGCGAGGCGGCTGGAAGCATACCCATAACAATCTGAGCGGGATGCAGTCGGTTCATATCGTCAACGTCCACGTGCTCGCGAATCTGGAGCCATTCCGCTACGGCTCGCCCGCCTTCATTCAGAAAAGCATGCAAGCGGCAAAGGATCGGCAGAAGGCGAACGGGCTGCACCTTTACCCACTTTTCTTCTGGGATTGGCCATACAGCGGCGACAAGACGACGCCAAGGCTGAAGCAGGCGGAGCGGGATTGGATGTGGTATGCCGCATGGGCGCGTTATGCATGGAACCCTGACCGCGATCCGGAGACGGAACGCCACTATTGGATAGAGGAGTTGGCTTCGCTGTTCGGGTCAAGGGAAGCGGGCGCTGCGCTGTTGGAAGCCTATGACGCTTTTGGCGAGTGTGCGCCGCGGCTTCTTCGCCGCTTCGGCATTACGGAGGGCAACCGGCAGACGCTGTCGCTTGGGATGACGATGAGCCAATTGACCAATCCGGACCGTTATTCCCCATATCGAGCGCTGTGGGAGGATCACGCGCCGCAAGGCGAGCGGCTCGAATTGTATGTCCAGCGAGAGCTGGCGGATGAACCGCACATCGGGGAGACGCCGATCGACGTTATCGAATCGGCCGAGCTGTTTGCGGAGCAAGCCTGGACGGCGATACAGCGCGCAAGCTCTCATGTTACAGACAATAGGGAAGAATTTGACCGAATCGCGAGCGACGTGGAAGCGATTCTGTACATGGTGCGCTTCTACGGCGCCAAGGTGCGGGCCGCCGTCCAAGTGCTGACGTACAAACACACGGTGAACGGCAACTACCTGGAACATACAAATCTGTTGGAGGAAGCCGTTCCTTATTTGCAGGAGAGCGTGGATTGGTACCGCAAGCTGACGGAGCTGACTAAGAACACGTACCTGTACGCGAACAGCATGCTGACGGCGCACCGTAAAATTCCGGTGCCCGACGGCCGGAAATTTAAGCATTGGACGGACTGCCTCCCGATTTACGAGGAAGAGCTCGCAGGCTTTAGAGCCAGCGTGAATGACTTGAAGGCCGGAAAGCTGCCATCGCGGGTAAGCGGAGAAGTGAAGATCGAGCCGTACCGGGAAGCCGCCTTCAGGCTGAAATCCACCGGCATGGAGACGTATACGCTGTCGAAGGACAGCTTGCTCTTCACCGACGGCGAGGTATACGTGCAGAACTGCGCCGAGGAGCTCGAAGGCTTGACCGGCGTCCGGTTCAGCCGCGCGGAAGCGGCGAAGGGCGGAATGGCCGTCGAGTTCGAGACGGACGCGCCGGTTCGCGTGCTAGTCGGCTATTTCAATTCCTCCGACCCGCAATGGCTTCAGGTTCCGACCCTGGACGAGAATACGCATGCGGATGAACGGGGAGGCTTATCTCCCGTATTGCGCAAAGGAATCAAGACCTCCTTCTACCCGAGCGTTAACGTTCACGCTTTTCTGTACGAGGCCGGAAGCCATATGCTGAACCTGGGCATAGGAGCCTACGCGGTGCTCGGCGTCATCGCCGCCGATCAGGAGCTGAAGGAGCGGGACGTATCGCCGTTCAGCGAAAGCTCCCGAACGCTGGATTGGCTATATGACGGCGCCAACAAGAAGGGAGCGCTGTCGCGCTGATGGAGGCGGTTCAGGAACAAGCGCTATTGAAGCCTAATTAATTCAGGGTCCTACTCACCTTGCAACAAACACAGCAGCTAGGCCGCAAGGCTGGCTGCTGATTTTTGTTCACGCGCACAAATCAACAAGACTGCTCGAAGTGTTGAACCTATTAAGCTGATTAAGGAGGCGGATGAATCGATGAGGAAGCTTGTACAACCGGACACACTGAAAACAGATAGGGAAGTCCCGTTCAGCGGCGGCGCGGGCAACGACGTATGGCGCATGCTTACAGCCTGTGTCGGGGGGAATGCGGAGGCCGTTCCCGAGCTGCTTCGAAGTAATCCTACGTTGCTTGATGGGGAGGAGTTGGCAAGATGAGCGACTTGGCTATGCTGCGCAAGCAGTTTGCGGAACCGCCTGTAGAAGCGAGGTCCGCGCCCTTCTGGGCATGGAACGACAAGCTGGATGTTGATGAATTGATGCGGCAAATCGAAGGGATGAAGGAGCAAGGAATCGGCGGCTTCTTTATGCATGCGAGGGACGGACTGGAAACCGAGTATCTGGGAGAGGAATGGATGGAGGCGGTCGAAGCTTCGGTGATGAAGGCAGAGCAGCTCGGCATGGAGGCATGGCTGTACGACGAGGATCGTTGGCCTTCCGGCACGGCGGGCGGCAAAGTGCCGGCGATCGGCGACGAGTATCGCTCCAAGGGACTGACGGTAGAGGTGCTTCAAGACGGCAGATGCGGAACGGCCTCTGCTCCATACCTAGCCGATGATCGGACAGTGGCGCTCTTCAAGGCGCGTATCGACCAGATGAAGTTGTACCGCTGTGAGCGCCTGCCGCTTGCGGAGCCGGTTAAAACGCTTGAAGCGGCCGAGGGGCTTCTCGTGTTTCGGGTCGAGGTGTCAGCACCTTCCGAATGGTTTAATGACCAGGCGCCGCCGGACAGCATGAATCCAGAGGCCGTTCGCCGGTTCATCGACGAGACGTACGAGGTATACAAGGCTAAGGTCGGCGACCGGTTCGGCCAAACGATCAAAGGCGTGTTCACCGACGAACCAAGCGTCAATGACCGGCATTGCAGGTTTACGGAAGGACGCGGCTGGGTGCCGTGGACGTATTCATTCCCCGATTACTTCAAGAGCCGGCGCGGTTACGATCTGCTCGAGGAAGTCCCTCATCTGTTCTTTGACAGCGACCGCTCTTCCTGGGCTCGCCATGATTATTGGCGCACCGTATCGGAGAAATTCACCGACGCGTTCTCGAAGCAGATTTACGATTGGTGCGACAATAACGGCCTGTCGTTTACAGGGCATTATTTGCAGGAGGATAAGCTCGGTCTGGGCACCCGGGTCGGCGGCGCCATCATGCCGCATTATCGGTATCAACATATACCCGGCATCGACATGTTGACGGAATCGACCGATGAGCATATGACGGTGAAGCAGTGCACGAGCGTAGCAAATCAATACGGCCGTAAGCGCGTGATGACGGAAACGTATGGCTGCGCTGGATGGGAGTTTACGTTCGAGGGTCAGAAGTGGATCGGCGACTGGCAATATGTGCTCGGGGTCAACTTCCGTTCGCAACATTTGGCGCTATATTCCATTAAAGGCTGCCGTAAGCGGGATTATCCGCCGGTGTTTAATTACAATACAAGCTGGTGGAAATACAATCACGTTGTCGAGGATTATTTTGCACGGCTCGGCGCGGTGTTGACCGAAGGGCGCGCGGTTAGGGACATCCTCGTGCTGCATC
Organism: Paenibacillus sp. Y412MC10; assembly: GCF_000024685.1. Lineage (NCBI taxonomy): Bacteria > Bacillati > Bacillota > Bacilli > Caryophanales > Paenibacillaceae > Paenibacillus > Paenibacillus sp. Y412MC10. Next base: position 3,458,092 of record NC_013406.1, on the reverse strand, counting down.
CGGCTTCGACGGCTTGGTCGCTGCTTGGCTCCAATCCATACGGCATGCCGAACCGGGGCAGGGATCGCGATATCCCCGGCATTAATCGGTACGGAGACGAGTTCAATCGTTTGCTCAGGGCGCTGCTCGGCGCGCATCACGATTGCGACCTTGGAGACGAGACGATTATGAGCGAGATCGGCGAAGTGAAGCCCGGCAAGCTGATCATCGGACAGGCGGCCTACAAGGCGGTGGTCATGCCAAGCATCTCCACCATGCTGCGCACCACCTATGAGCTGCTGCTGCTTTTTCTGGAGGCGGGCGGCCGCGTCGTTGCCATGCAGCCATTGCCAATGATGTTGGAAGGCCGAACGTCGGAAGATCTAGCGAAGCTGACGAATCATCCGCACTTCACGGCGGTTGCGGATACGGCTGGGGTTATGGATTGGCTCGATCAATGCTCGGGCCTATCGCGCCAAGTATCCATTCGCGGGCAGCAAGGGACCGAAGAAGACGGCTTGTTGTATATGCTTAGGAAGTCTGAAGGCTGCAGCTCGCTGTTCATCGTTAACAATGACCGCAATCGCGGCCATGACGCGCGGATCGAAACGGCCGTTATCGGTACCGTAGAGGAATGGGATGCGCTGACTGGCGAGGTTCATCAAGTTGAGTCGTGGCTCTGCGAAGGCAAGCTGCGGTTTCGGGCTTCATTCGAACCGGCCGGCTCGAAGCTGTACATGATTAATGAAACAGCGGCTCCTGCCGCACAAGCACCGGCCCCGGTGCCGGTAGCGTTTAACGACAACGACTTGTATGCGGCGTTCGGGCCGAGGTTCCGGTTCACCCGGTCGATGCCCAACGTGCTGACTCTCGATCAATGCCGTTACCGGATGCAGGGCGGAAGCTGGTCCGAGCGGATGGAGGTGTGGCAAGCGCAGCGCCATATTCGCGATACGCTCGGGATGAGGCAAGTATTTTACAATGGCATCACGCAGCGGTACAAATGGATCGGGGAAAAGCATCCGAACGATGGGACGGAGGTTCTATTCCGGTTCGAGTTACATATCGATGAGGTGCCAGAGAGCGAAGTTTCCCTCGCGCTCGAGGGGGCGGAACGATTCCGCATTCGCTGCAACGGCGAAGAGCTTGCTTCAACGGCGGAAGGCTGGTATATGGATCGTTCGATCTCATGCGTGAAACTAAGCGGCTTACGCAAGGGAATCAATGAGCTGATTCTCGACTGCGAATACACGAACGATATGGAAATGGAAGACATCTATGTGATCGGCAATTTCGGGATTAGCCCGCAACGCAGCATCATTGCTGAGCCGACCCTGCTGCACGCGGGCGATTGGTGCCTGCAAGGTTATTATCATTATTGCGGCAGCATAATCTATCATTTGGATTATAAGCATTGTCATGAACCCGATTATCGTGCGATTCTGAAGCTCGGCGAGGTATCGGCGGTCGTTGCGGAAGTGAGGGTGAACGGCGTAACGGCCGGCTACATCCCGTGGAGGGCGGCGGACGGTCTCGATATAACCGGCTTTTTGGCGGAAGGCGACAATCGGCTGGAGATCGAAGTGATGGGCAGTCCGCGCAATGTGTTCGGACCCTTTCACGTGGCGAGAGGCAAATCGCGAGTGACGAGCTGGGGCTCGTTTCGGACCGAAGGCAAGGAGCATACGCCGGATTATATCACGTTTCCCTATGGCATTATGGGTCAAATCAAGTTGATGCGCTCAAAGCCCGGGAGGAGTCTATGACCATTCAAGCTACACATAAGGCGCTTCAGAAGATCAGGTGATGTTCTGAAACGATTTCAAGACTTGGATGCTTGGATCCGAAGGCGACTCCGTTCGATACAATTGCGGAGCTGGCGAAAAGTGAGAAAGCTCCACCGGGAAATGCGAAGAAATGCCACAGATGCGTATGACAGCATGCATGGAGGAGCCGGATGCGTTGACCCGCACGTCCGGATCTGTGAGAGGCCTATGCGCATGCGCATAGGCCTACTCGATTTCCGCGGCTATGTGAGTTGCTGGCTTCAGCTCTCGCCGTTTGCAATTAGGGAAGATGCCGATGACTTCCTTTGTACGAGCGTCGTATCGATCATGACTTTGGAAGCGGCGGTCTCGCCTGATGTCGCCGACTGTATGACCAGATCAACAGCCAGATGGGCCATTCGTTCCTTGGCTACTTGAACCGTGGTCAGTTCGGGAGTGACGATTCTAGCTTCCGAAATATCGTCAAAGCCGACGACAGATATATCCTCCGGCACGCGAAGACCAAGCTCTTGCAGCGTTCTGACAGCGCTGATCGCGATATAATCGCACTCGCAGAAAAAAGCCGTAGGCATCGGCTTCTTGTCAGCCAAATAATCCGTAAGCTGCCGCGACAGGTTTTCCTGAGAGGAAAGGATCGTCGGCGCGACCGAGAAGACGCACACATCGCCTGGATCGAGCCCTCGCTCCCGAAGCGCTGACTCGAAGCCTATCCGGCGATCGTCGAAGTTTTTAATTCTTACATTAGATGCCAGATATCCGATGGATGAATGCCCGCTGTCGCAAATGTGTATCCCTGCCTGATAGGCTCCCAGCACATTATTGATGGATACAAAATGAACGGGGAGCGTTTCAAAGCAGTTGTCCAATACGACAAGAGGCATCGTAATCGCTCCCGCGATGTCGGAAATTTGCTCGCGGCCAAGGTTGGTACCTAACAAAATGACGCCATCGCTTCTCTTTTCCTCCGAAATCAGCTTAAGCTGCTCCGCAAACTGATCTGGCGATACCGAAGTGAACATAAGCGAATAGCCGTAGAAACGGCATCTCTCCTCGATATGATGGATCAGTTCGCGAAAGAACGGCTGCTGGTAGTATTGCTCCAGAACAATGCCGGAATTGGCGATCGCGAGAAACGTCAGCGATTTGATAGACGGCTCGTCCGATGACGATCTCGATTTGTGGGTATAGCCGTTTTTCTCCGCAATTTGAATAATTTTTTCGCGCGTTTCAACGCTGATTCCTTGCTTTCCGTTTAATGCAAGCGAGACGGCGGCTTTGGACACGCCCGCCAGCTTCGCGATATCCTCCATTTTCAATCCACTTCAGCCTCATTTCATTCCTTCCAAATATCGAAGTTTAGTACGTTTAGTTTACTATCCCCATGAATAATAAGCAACATCACGCTGTGAGTTTATATTAACGTTTATGTCTATTAACTAAACTATTTGCTTTTGTTTATATAAACTGATTGACTAAACAAAAATACGGTGTTAATTTAAAGGTGTCATAAGTTTAATTGACTTGGTTTTTGTGAACTGTTTATTTGAAAATACGATTGTTTAGTTAAGTTTGTTTAGTTAAAACAAGGAGGAGCGCATGCTTGAAAAAATTTAAATTGGGATATGCACCAACAAGACGGTTTGTTTTCAGCGCGGAGGACGCATTCAAGTACAAGGTGCTGATCAAGGAGAAAATCGAAAGCTTCGGTATGGATATCGACATCGTCGATTTGGAAGGCATTAACGAAGAAGGGCTGCTCTATGACGACAATATCAATGCGGATTCATTAGTGGATCGATTCAAGAAGGAGGGAGTGGATGCCGTCTTCTTCCCTCATTGCAATTTCGGGACGGAGGATACGGTGGCGCGTGTGGGCAAGGCGCTTGGCAAGCCGGTGCTGCTATGGGGGCCTCGCGACGAATCTCCGCTGGAGGACGGCATGCGGCTGCGCGATACGCAATGCGGCCTGTTCGCGACAGGCAAGGTGCTGAGACGTTTTAATGTTCCTTTCACTTATGTGACCAATAGCCGTATTGACGATCCGGTGTTTGAGCGGGGTTTTACCAATTTCGTCGCGGCAGCCAATGTGGTCAGAAGCTTCCGCAGCTTACGCATTTTGCAAATCGGGCCGCGTCCTTCGTCGTTCTGGACGATGATGTGCAACGAAGGCGAATTGCTGGAGAGGTTCGGCATTGAGATCCATCCCATTACGCTTGTCGATATTCAAAGGGAAACAAAGCGCATCGAGAAAAACGGAAGCCCGGAGCTAGCCGAAGCCGTCGATTATATTAAACGCAAGCTGGACTGGTCGGAGGTGGCCGAAGCGGACGTCATCCGCATCGCGGCTCTGAAGGCGGCCATGAAATCGTTCGCCGTCCGGACGGGAAGCTCCGCGATCGCGATTCAATGCTGGTCTTCACTGCAGGATGCGATGGGCATCATGCCTTGTCTGGCGAACGCGATATTGACCGATGAGCAAATTCCGGTTACCTGCGAAACGGATATTCACGGTGCAATTACATCCATCATGGTTCAGGCGGCAACGATGAACCAGCATCCGACCTTCTTCGCCGATCTGACGGTCCGACATCCCGAGAACGCGAACGGCGAGCTGCTATTCCATTGCGGCAACTTCCCGGTATCCATGTCGGTGGAGGATAAGCCGAGGCTCCGTAAGCACTTTCTGTTCGACGATCATTCGCCGGGCACGCATGAAGGCGAAGTGAAAGGCGGCGATATGACTTTGGCGCGCTTCGACGGCGATCATGGCGATTACCAGCTGTTCCTTGGCAAAGCGCGCGGTATCAAAGGCCCATATACCCGCGGTTCTTATGTGTGGGTGGAGGTCAACGACTGGCCGCTATGGGAAGAGAAGCTCGTTAAGGGGCCTTATGTGCATCATTCCGTCGGCATTCATGCCAATGTTATCCCGGCGTTATATGAGGCTTGCAGCTATATTCCGGGATTGACGCCGGACCCGGTCGATCCGACAGAACGCGAAATTCAAGCATGGCTTCGCGGCAGCGGCTTATAGAAGCAGACGGAGGAGGACGGGCAAATGGAAGTACGGGAATTGAAAGCGAAAGCAGCGCAAATTCGAATCGATCTGCTGAGCATGATTCACGCTGCCAAGACCGGACATACAGGTGGATCATTAAGTAATACGGACATCCTTACCGCACTTTATTATCGTGTCATGAGAGTAGATCCCAAACAGCCGAAATGGGAGCAACGGGACCGCTTTATTGCCAGCAAAGGCCATTCAGTGGAATCATTATGGTGCATTCTCGCCGATCTTGGCTTCTTCCCGAAGGAGGAGCTGAAGACGTTCAGCGCTTTCGGAACAAGGCTGATCGGCCATCCAAACAACAAGGTGGCCGGCATCGAGATGAATACGGGGGCGCTCGGCCACGGTCTTGCCATCTCGGTCGGCATGGCGCTTGCCGCGAAGCGGGACGGCGGCGATTATCGCGTGTTCTGCCTGATGGGCGACGGCGAGCAGGCGGAAGGCTCCGTCTGGGAAGCGGCGATGGCTGGCCCGCATTACAAGCTCGACAATCTCATTGGCATTATCGATCGCAACCGGCTGCAAATTAGCGGATCGACGGAGGAAGTCATGGGGCTGGAGCCGCTGGAGGATAAGTGGCGGGCATTCGGTTGGCATGTCGTAACCGTTGACGGCAACGACATGGACTCCCTTGTGGAAGCATTCGAGGCAGCCCCGGCACAACCTGGCAAACCTACCCTGGTGATGGCCAATACAGTGAAGGGAAAAGGAGTGTCTTTTGCGGAAAACATTCCTCATTGGCATCATCACGTTCCGAGCGACGACGAACTAAAGCGGGCGATCGCGGAGCTGGAAGCTGTATTGGATACGTATCAACGGGAAGGGGCCGTGTAAGGAATGGCGAACAAAATAGCCAACAGACAAGTGATTTGCGACACGCTGCTGGAGCTGGCTCAAGAGGATGGCAGCATTATGGTCCTTGCGAGCGATTCGCGCGGTTCGGCGGCGATGGCGCCTTTCGCGAGCGCGTATCCAGAACAGTTCGTGGAAGTAGGCATCGCGGAGCAAAACATTGTCGGCATATCCGCCGGTCTCGCGCACAGCGGAAAAAAACCGTTCGTCACATCGCCGGCTTGCTTCCTGAGCATGCGCAGCATCGAGCAGATTAAAGTCGACGTGGCCTATTCCGCAACAAATGTGAAGCTGGTCGGCATAAGCGGCGGCGTCAGCTACGGAGCGCTTGGCATGTCCCATCATTCCGTACAGGATTTGGCGGTCATGCGCGCGATCCCGGGCATTGCCGTACTTCTGCCGGCCGACCGGCATGAGACGAAAAAGATGACGGAAGCTTTGGTTGCATATGAAGGCGGAGCCTATATTCGAATCGGGCGGAATCCAGTTGAGGACGTCTACGAATCGGATGATTACGAATTCCAGATTGGCAAGGCCGTCACGCTAAGAGACGGTAAAGATATTACGCTCATTGCGGCAGGAGAGACCGTGAAGGTTGCGGTTGACGCGGCAGCCGCCCTTGCGGAAGCCGGCATTTCCGCGCGCGTCATCAATATGCATACGATCAAACCGCTGGACGAGGAAGCCATTCTGAAGGCGGCGCTCGAAACCGGACGAATCATTACGATTGAAGAGCACAGCATACACGGCGGTTTGGGCGCGGCCGTTGCCGAGGTCGTGGTGCAGCATCATCCCGTGCCTATGCGGATTGTTGGCATTCCGGATGAACCTGCTATCGCGGGCAAGACGGCGGAAGTGTTCCGGCATTATGGCATCAGCGTCGAACATATCAGTAGTCTCGCGCAGGAACTGTTAGGGCAATAGGGAGGTCTGTTATGTCGGCAAGTGATAAATTTATATTGGCTATTGATCAAAGCACCTCAGGTACGAAAGCGCTTATCGTGAACGCCAGCGGGACGGTGAGGAGCCGAAGCAGCCGCGATCATCGCCAGTATTACCCAAACTCCGGCTGGGTGGAGCACGACGCGCAAGAAATTTATGACAATGTCAAGCTTGCGGCGCTCAATGCCATGCGTGAGGCGCATGTATCTCCCGCGCAGCTTGTGGCGGTTACGATTACGAATCAGCGGGAAACGGCCGTCCTATGGGACCGGATGACGGGTGAGCCGGTTGGCCGCGCAGTCGTGTGGCAATGCCAGCGTACGGCGGAAGCATGCGCGGGATTGAAGGAGCAGGGACATGAGGGGACGGTCACCGCGAAGACTGGCTTGACGCTAGACCCGTACTTCTCGGCAACGAAGTGGCGCTGGATTCTGGACAATGTGGAGGGCGCGCGCGAGAAGCTCGATGAGGGAAGACTGCTTGCGGGAACGATCGACAGTTGGCTGGTCTGGAAGCTGACGGGCGGCAAGACGCATGCAACCGACTACACGAATGCGAGCCGCACCTCTCTGTTTAATATCTATACGCTTGCTTGGGATGAGGAGCTGTGCGAATTGTTCGGTATTCCGCGCGGCATTCTGCCGGAAGTAAGGAATTCCGACGAAGTATTCGGCTATACGGAGAGCGAAGGCTGGCTCGGGGCTTCCGTCCCGGTGACCGGCATAATCGGCGATTCGCAGGCGGCGCTGTTCGGAAACCTGTGCCTGAAGGAAGGAATGGCAAAGGCGACCTACGGCACAGGAACTTCGGTGCTGATGAACGTCGGAGCCGCTGCTCCCCATGCCGGCGGAGGACTCGTTTCGACCGTCGCCTGGGGCTGCGGCGGAAGGGTAACGTATGCGCTTGAAGCTGTCATTCGCTCTAGCGGAGACAGCCTGAATTGGCTACGCGACAACTTGGGACTGTTCGCGACCTATCAGGAAATGGAGCAATTGCTTGAGCGTGCACCGGATCATGGAGGCGTCTACCTCGTACCTGCTTTTGTCGGTCTAGGCGCGCCCTACTGGCAGCCGGACGCAAGAGCGGCTATTACGGGAATGAACCGCGCGACAGACAAATCGCATATTGTCCGTGCCGCGATCGAAAGTATCGCCTATCAGGTGCATGACGCAGTGGAGCTTCTGCAAAGCGAATCCTGCGTCATTCTGGAGGAGCTGCGCGCCGACGGAGGGGCCACGGTTAATGCGATCTTGATGCAATTCCAGGCGGACCTGCTGCGGAAGCCGGTCACTCGCACAGGCATAGCCGAACGATCAGCGATGGGCTCCGTCTATATGGGTGGTCTTGCCATTGGCCTTTGGAACTCGCCGGAAAGCTTGCCAAATTGCACGCATGAAGGATCACGATATGAACCGTTGATGGAGTCGTCTGAACGGAACAGACGCTTGTCAGGCTGGCAAACAGCTGTTGCTTCTTTGCTTGCCGGGACGTCCAAGAGGCAGCGTGAGTGGGAATGAGGCCCAGAATCATCATGAAAGGAATCATCGCTGACCCTTGCCATTTGGTCCCCCCGAAGAGCAAGATCCTTTAACTTTCGAGCAACATCAGATAGAGAACTCTGGTTATTCTGCACCTATAATTATAGTCAATCGACGAAGGCAGTGAAAGCGGTACCGACAAATTAGCGGAATACCGACGGAACGAGGGAATAAGAGAATAAAAGAATAACAGAATGAGAGAACGAGAGATTCGGAAAGGGGAACGAAAAAATGGCCAGACCAAAGCTGGGCATGCAGGGGCCCGTTATCGCCTGGCAGGATTCATGGGCGGGGGCAGCGTCCGACGAAATCATGCGAACGGGCACGGGCAGCGTCTATCCTTCCCAGGAGGCGCTCCCGGCTCCCGATTTGTTCCTTCAGGTGCTGAAGGAGCTTGGCTGCGATTTCTACGTGCACCACATGTTCCCGAACGGGGCCGGGCAATCGGCCATGGTGCGCGATATGGCCAAGCACGGCATGGACCTGTGCTTGGGCAACGAATACGGAAATATTAACGGACCTTACGCGGAAGGGACGAACCGGTACGACGTGCCCGACGAGGCGCTGCTGGAAGCCGCGGGAAGCGGCAAGCTGATCGGCCTGCTGTACGACGAGCCCGAGCATCTCCAAATCAACGCCTCGCAATATCGCAAGGATGCCTTCCTTCCGCATTGGGGGACCACGGAAGAAAACACGCTGCGGCAATCGCAAGATTCGGTTGTTCGCGCGGTGGCGGAGAGGACGGCGCACGTGCGCGGGATCCTGGCGAATGCCGGAGTCGATCCGGAGGGCGTGCCCTTGGTAGGCGAGTTTGTGTTCCCCACCCTCTTCCACACGAAAGCCAGGGGCGGAATGATCGTTTGTCCCAAAATCATGAAAGAGTCGTTCCAGTCGCTTCAGCTTTCCACGGCGCTCGGCGCGGCGAAGCAATACGGCCGAGGGCTGTGGATTTGCGCGGATTTGTGGGGACCGGACGTCGGGCCCTGGTTCATCCGGACGCCGGGATTCCCCGGGCACTCGCCGGAGGAGTACGCTTCGGCGCTCAAGATGGGCTACTTTATGGGACCGACCCATCTGTTCACGGAAAATATCGACGCTTTGCTGCAGCACGGGAACGGCAGCTTCCGCCGTACGGAGTTCGGAGAGGTGTGGGAGGAGTTCGTGCGGGACTTTATTCCGGCGCATCCCTTGACCTGGTCGCACGCGGAAGCCGACCCCGACATCGCGTTCATCCATTCGGACGACAGCAATTACGGGCAGAACGCAAGGTTGTTCGGCAACCGGGGGCTTGCCGTCCCCGACGCTGCGCAAAGTGTGTTCCGCGCGTGGCATCTGCTCAGCCACGGCACCATTCCCGCGCATGGCAGCTGCATGCATATTCCCGGCTTCGCCTTTCCGCGCCATCGCTTGAAAGCGGAGGTTCCTAGGGACGAATTTCCATTGCTGCGGGGCAGGCCTCATGCCATAGAGGAGCGGGTTCATCCGCTCTATTATCCGACGAACAACGTTCTCGTCTTCGACGAAACGGTGCGCGAGGAGCAGCTCGGAAATCCGAAATTGATTCTGGTTGCCGGCACTCGCCTTTCCGCGGAGACGCTGAAGGCGGTCCGTCGAAGAGCGGAAGCGGGAGCGACGGTCATGATCGCGGACTGGCTCGTCCCCGAGCCGTGGAAGGCCAGCGGCCGAACGGGCGAAGGCAAATGGCTGGTAACCGGCGATTTCCTGTCGGATGATCGGGTGAAGGAAGAAGCCGGGCCGCATCTCGGAGGTTCCGACTGTTGGATGCAGCGGTTCGCGGACGCGGAGGTAAGGATGTACAAGGCGGACGAGCGCGGGTTCATGCTGGATTTCGAAATTAGGAAAAGGTGAGGAGGAAGCCGATACATGAACACCTACAAGCTTGGCGTCGTTGGACTGGGGGAAGGCCGGAGCATTATGTCCGCGGCGTTAAGCAGCACGAGATGGGAGCTTGTCCAAGTATGCGATATTAATCCGGCGGTATGCAAGCTTCGGGCCGAGGAGTTCGGCTTCGATCAGTGGACGACGGATTACGGGGAGCTGTTAAGCAATCCGGCCATCGACGTCGTCGCCATTTATTCGCCCGACCCGCTGCACCTCCCCCACATGATTCAGGCGCTGCAGGCAGGCAAGCACGTCATCTGCACGAAACCGATGTTGACCTCGCTTGAGGGGGCGAACGAGCTGCTAGAGCTGGCGGGGAGATCCGGCAAGCATGTATTCGTCGGGCAAAGCTCCCGTTTCTTCGAACCGATGATCCGCCAGCGCGCAGATTACGAGCGGGGTCGCCACGGAAGCATCCAGACGGTTGAAGCTCATTATATCGCGGACAGCCGCTGGTTCTTGAACAAGCCGTGGAGCCGGCAGAAGGGCTTCAGCTGGATGTACAATTTCATGATACACGCCGTCGATCTGGTCCGCTGGTATTTGCCGGGCGCCTTGGAGGTGACCGGATACGGCAACGTCAGCGGGAACAGCCGCCAATACGGCCTCGAGACGTGGGATTCCATGCGGCTCCTCGTTCGGGACGAAGAAGGCAGGATCGGCCAAATATCGGGCAGCTATACCTTGCCGGCGTTAGGCTCGGAGGTCGAGCCGGGAATCGGCTGCGTCATTCGGGGGACGAAGGGCTCCTCGCGGGCGGAGTACTCCAATCTGCTGTATCATACGCGATTCGAGGGCGAAGGCCGCAAGACGTATTCCTTCGAGAATAAGCGCGATTATTACTTCCGATTCGAGGGCAACAGCCATCACGCGGGGGAATATCAGAACTACATCGACTATTTCGCGGAATGTCTGGACAATGGCGCGAAGCCGCTGCCGGACGCGGAGGAAGCGGTGGTGACGCTCGCCTTGATGGCGGCGATGGAGCGAACCATGCGGGAAGGCGGCAGGCCGGTCCGCGTGGATGAGCTGCTCCGCGAGAACGGGCTGGCGCATCTGCGGAAGCTCTTGCGGGACGAGACCATGAGCCGCGAGGAGATGCGTCTGCCATGAACGAGCTTGCGATTATCGCGGACGACTTGATGGGAGCCACCGACTCGGGCGTGCAGTTCGCGCGGAGAGGCTTCGATACGCAGGTCGTCTTGCATGCGGAAGAGGTTTCGGCGATCGAAAGGAATTCCGAAATTATCTGCTGGATACGGACAGCAGGGCGGTTGCCGCAGGCGAGGCCTACGAGCGGACCAGGCTCGCCGCGCTCCAAGTCGCGCGGATGGGCTTCAAGCACGTGTACAAAAAGCTGGATTCCACGCTGAGGGGCAATCTCGCGCGGAAATCGACGCCGTCGCGGATGCCATTCCCGTGGATTGCATCATCGTTGCACCCGCCTATCCGAAGATCGGAAGGACGACCCGAAACGGCATTCATTATGTGAACGATGTAAGGATCGATCGGACGGAAACCGCTAAGGATCCCAAATCTCCCGTCGCCGAAGCCGATCTCGTCAAGCTGCTGGCCTCCCAATCGCAACGGCAAGCGGGACTGCTGCCGCTTGAAGCACTGCGAGCGGGCGCGGAAGCCGCTAGCTTGCGAATCGGGAAGCTGCTTCGGAGCGGCATCGAAATCATCGTATGCGACGCCGTCTCGGACGAGGATTTGCGGCGAATCGCCGACGTCGCGGCGGCAGGCGTGGGACGAATGCTATGGGCAGGCTCGGCCGGTCTCGCGGAATGCCTGCCGGATTCGCTCGCGTTGGCGAGAGGCCACAGAGCGCATGAGCACCTGTCGCGAGTCGTCCCCGAAAGGGGGAAACCCGTTCTATTGGTTGCGGACAGCATCTCCAAGATTACCCGGAGCCAGGTTGCCGCGTTCAATCAATGCCCGCGAACAAAGGCCGTGGAGCTCGACGCCATCGCGGCCATGACTTCCGACGAAGGCTGCGACCGGGAGCTCGAGCGGTGCAGCTCGGCCGTCCGGACGGCGCTTGCGGCAGGCTTTGACGTTTCCTTGTACGCCGGCTGCTCGCCCGGACAAGTCCGGTCGGCCCAAGTGGCGGGCGCCGCGAGAGGATTGCAGGCGGCGGAAGTGTCGAACCGGATCGCGTCGCTGCTCGGTTTGGCGGCTTCCGAATGCATGGATACGACGGAGCTGCAAGGCGTCATTCTGACCGGGGGAGACACGGCGAAGGCCGTATGCAGGCATCTGACTGGAAGCCGGAGTCAACATTACCGTCGGTCTGCCGATTATCCGGACGAGCGTCGACCACGGAACGGCGTTCGATATCGCCGGCAAAGGCATTGCCGACGAGCAAAGCATGAAGGAAGCGATCCGCCAAGCGATCGAGCTGACGCCCGGCGGACGGCGATCCGAATAACGAGAGGGGGAATTCGCATGGCAACGCGTCAAATTCCGGACACGTTGATGCTGGAAGAACGGGCGGCCCATGCATTGAACGCCATGGTGGGCATGGCGGACGAGGATTTTGGCCATATCCCGTTTTTCGCGGCTAATTTAATGGCAAAGCCCGCGTTCGTGACGCATGGGGATTGGGATTACGGCTCCTCACACGGACGCATGATCGACGGCATGATCCTTGCCCGCCATATGTCCGGCGCCACGTTCGGACGCGAGGTGGAGGAGCGCTACCGGGCCAACTTGCTCTCCTTCTTCAAGGAAGACGGCATGAGCTATCGCCAATTGAATCCGGTATACCGCTGGGAGACGAACGCCAATCTGATCGATCAGCGCGCGGTCATCTTGTCGCTGGCGACATGGTACATGGAAACGGGGGACGAGAAGGCGAAGGAAGCGGCAGATCGTCACGTGGCCGCGTTGAAGCGGATCGCGGTCAAGGAGCGCGACATTTGGTATTACCCGGCATCCGAATACAAGGAATCCGGCTGGCCATCCGCGAACGCCGTGCAGCTCCGGCTTGCCCCGGATCCGGCTTCCTTCTGCGGCAGGCTGATCATGCCGCTCCTGAAGTACCACGAATTAACGGGAAATCCGGACGCCTTCGAGCTCTGCCAATATTTCACGGCGCTTATTACGGAACGAAGCCGTGTCTTCCTGGAGGACGGAAGCTTCAACGACGCGCCTGCCTACCGGAGCGGACATTTCCATACCCGCCTCGGCACGCTCGACGCGATCGCCCGTTTCGGCGAATTCACGGGCAACGCCGCATTGATTGCCTGGGTGAAGAAGAGCTACGATTGGGCGCTGACGAAGTGCACATCGTTCGGCTGGACCCCAGGCGATCTGCACGAGCAGGCTTACGAGCACGAAACCTGTTCGCTCGTGGACTTGATCGCGACCGGGATCACGCTCGCCAGGAACGGCTACGTGGAGTATTGGGGAACCGTGGAGCGGTTCATCCGGAACCATCTTGCGGAATCGCAATTGCTGGACTTGAATTGGGTCGAGCAGTTGGACGACAAGTCCCGCGACGTTCGCGCGGACCGCTCCTATTACAAGGTCGCGGACCGTTCGCGCGGCGCTTTCGCCGGCTATTCCGCTCCCAACGATTTCTGCTGCGACGTGAACGAGGGTCGCGGCCATACGAACGATTTGCAGCTTTGCTGCTTAGGCTCCGGAACCCGGGGGTTGTTCATGGGCTGGAGCAACGCCATTACCGAGCGGGACGGCATGATCAGCGTCAACTTCCTGCTGAACCGAGGCTCGAAATGGCTGGACGTCGACAGTTATTTGCCGCATGAAGGCAAAGTCGTGCTTCACGTTCGCCGGGATTTGCGGCGGCTGGCCGTTCGCATTCCGGAATGGGCGGGCTTTACCAAAATAAACGTGCTCCGCGAGCTCGGCGGCGAGACGGCGGAAAGCAACGGAAAAGCTCCGAGCAGTTGGATCAATAAATGCTTCCTGCTGCTCGGGGCGGCCCGCGAGGGCGAGACGATCACGATCACGTTTCCGTTAAGCTTCCGAACCACGCAGGAGAATGCGGTCGGCCAATCGTTCGCGGCGCAGTGGCGAGGCGATGACGTCGTCGAGATCAGTCCGAAGGGACGGCAAAAGCCGCTGTACAGCGGACGCGCCGTCTACGACCGCGCGCCTATGCGGGAGGGCGATTATCGCAGACCGGATCGCGATTTCGTCTGGTAGCGCCATGAAGCGCAATGATGAAAGACGGAGGGGAATCCATGAAATGGACGGTTGCCGCGGTATATACGGGCCAAGGGCTCGCGGATCCGCTGAAGAAAATATTCGATGAGCTGCTGCCGGACTGCCGGCTCGTCAATCTGATCGACGACGGTTTGATCCATGACGTCGTTCGCGCGGGAGAGATTACGCCGCTAGTGTCGAAGCGGCTGCTGACTTACTATCGGAACGCAGAGGAGCTTGGAGCCGACGTCATTCTGAATACCTGCTCCTCGGTCAGCGAAGCGGTCGACCGGGCGAGACCGTTCGTATCCGTGCCCATCGTGAAGATCGATCAGGAAATGGCTCTGGAAGCGGTAAGCCGCTATGCCCGCATCGGCGTCATCGCGACTTTGCCGACGACGCTGCAGCCGACCAAGGCCTTGCTGCTCTCCCAAGCGGAGGCGATCGGCCAAAAAGTCGCATTGGCGGACGGACTGGCGGCGGGAGCATATGATGCCCTGGTTGCCGGCAAGCCGGAAGAGCATGACGCGCTGATCGCGAACGCGGCGGCCGGCCTTGCCGGCTCGGTGGACGCGATCGTGCTCGCGCAAGGCTCGATGGCAAGGATGGAAGCCGCGCTCCGGGAGAAAACCGGCAAGCCGGTATTGTCGAGTCCGCGTTCGGGCGTCATGGCCGTGAAGCGGGCATTGGAATCTTTGAGTTAATCGATATGCTACGGCGAGGTGTTGGGAATTGGAAACGAATCGGGTAACGGCTACTTATTTGGTGGAAACCCCGTTGACGCTGGAGCAGGCGGCCGCGTCCATCGCGGGGGAGCAATCGACGGGCACGTTCACGGCGGTGCCCGGCGAGACGGAGCCGCTCAAGGAGCGGCACGGCGCCAGAATCGAACGAATCACGCCATTGGAGCAGGTTGCGCAGCCGTCGCTTCCCGGAGCGCTCGCTCCGCCGGCCGCTCAAGGATGCTATTCGCGCGGAGAGATTGTCGTGTCGTTCCCGCTTCATAATTTCGGGCCGTCGATTCCGAATCTGATGGCCTGCGTGGCCGGCAATCTGTACGAGCTCCGCGAGCTGTCGGGGTTGCGTCTCGTCGATCTGGAGCTGCCGGAGGACTTCAAGACCCGTTATCCGGGTCCGCGCTTCGGCATCGAAGGGACCCGGCGAATAACCGGAGTCCGCGGCCGGCCGATCATCGGTACGATCATTAAGCCGAGCGTGGGTCTCGGGCGTGCGGAATTGGAGGCGCTCGTATACGACCTGGCCGTATCGGGGGTTGATTTCATCAAGGACGACGAGCTGAACGCGAATCCGCCTTATTTGCCCCTGCGGGAAAAAGCGGAGACGGTGATGCGGGCCATCGGGAGAGCGGCGGACAAGACGGGGCGCAAGGCGATGTACGCCTGCAATATTACGGGCGACATCGAAGAGCTGCAACGAAACCACGAGCATGTGGTCAAGGCGGGCGGCAATTGCGTAATGGTCAGCATCAACAGCATCGGTTTCGCGGGACTCGCCTATTTGAACGGCTTCAGCGAGGTTCCCGTCCACGGTCACCGGAATCAGTGGGGGATGCTGACGCGGCACGGACAGCTCGGGATGGATTTCCGGGTCTATCAGAAGCTGTGCAGGCTTGCGGGGGCCGACCATCTGCACGTGAACGGTCTGGGCAGCAAGTTCTACGAAAGCGACGAATCCGTCGCGAGGTCCGTGGAAGCCTGTCTGCAGCCCATGTGGGACGGCTATTCGGCGATGCCGGTACTCTCGTCGGGGCAATGGGCGGGGACGGCGGAGACGACGTTCGAACGGACGCGATCGGTAGATGTCATGCATCTCGCCGGCGGAGGCATTCTTGCCCATCCGGACGGGCCGGCTGCCGGCGTTGAAAGCATGAAGCAAGGCTGGGAGGCCGCGATGCGCGGCATTCCCGCCGAAGAATACGCGAAGGAGCGGGTCGAGCTGCGGCGCGCGTTCGACAAGTTTAAGCACAAGGAACGAGCGCTATGAGCGTACCGGGAGCTATGCCGAAACATAACGATCGGCTGCTATGCTTCTACGGCGACGACTTTACCGGCTCCACCGACGCGATGGAGGCTCTCGCCAAGAGCGGCGCGGACACAGTGCTGTTTCTTGATCCCCCGCCGCCGGAGCTGCTCGCCGAACGGTTCCCGAACGTGCGGTGCTTCGGCGTCGCGGGCGTAAGCCGGTCGATGACGCCGGACGAGATGGAGCGCGAGCTTCGGCCGGCGCTCGAACGGCTCCATGCTTACGGAACGGCCGTCGTGCATTATAAAGTATGCTCCACCTTCGATTCTTCGCCCCGCGCGGGAAGCATCGGCAAGGTGCTGGAGCTGGGCAGGTCCGTCTATCCGCGTCAAAGGTACGTGCCGATCCTGGTCGGCGTGCCGGCCCTGAAGCGCTACACGCTGTTCGGCCACCACTTCGCCGCGGCGGGCGCCGACGGCGGTACGTACCGGCTGGACCGCCATCCCACGATGTCCCGCCATCCCATTACGCCCATGCGGGAATCCGATCTTCGCTTGCATCTTCGGGAGCAAACGGATTTGCCCGTTTCGTTAATGGAGTGGACGGCCTTGGACGGCGTGCCCGAGGAGGTGTCGGCCAGGCTCGAGCATCGGCTGGAGGTCGGGGAGCCGGCCGCTCTCCTGTTCGACGTCATCGACGACCCGCGGCTGGAGGCGGCGGGCAGATTAATGTGGCGGGAGGCCGAGGAACGGGGGACGGGACTATTCGTCATTGGCTCGTCGGGCGTGGAATACGCGCTGGCCGCCCATTGGGCGAAAGAGGGGCTCGTCGACCCGGGAGGGGCGCGGCTGCAAGCGGCGGAACAAGCGGATCAATTGTTGGTTGTCTCGGGAAGCTGTTCGCCGGTCACGCAATCGCAGATCGCGTGGGCGCTTAAGCGAGGTTACGCCGGCATACGGGTGCGGGCGCGGGATTGGCTCGAACCGGGGCGGGCGGACGAGGCGAGACGGTCGCTGCTGAAGCAGGCGCTGCCGTTCGTCGAGCAAGGCAGGAATATCATCGTCTATTCCGCGGACGGACCCGAGGATCCAGCCATCGCAGCGCTTCGGGAGGCCTTGAACGCCAGAGGCATGGAGCCGGCGGATTCCGGACGTTTGATCGGCACGCAGCTTGGCAGGCTGACCTCGGACCTCTTACGGGCGACGGGCTTGCGCCGCATTCTTATTGCCGGAGGCGATACCTCCGGGTACGTGACGCGCGAGCTGGGCATTTACGCCCTGTCATGCTTGAGCGCCATCGTCCCGGGGGGGCCGTTATGCCGTTGCTACTCCGAGGATCCGCGGCTGGACGGGCTTCAGCTGGCGCTGAAAGGCGGTCAGGTCGGGGGGGCCGATTATTTCGAACGCGTAAGACTCGGAGGATGAGAGCGATAGCGTGGCAGCCTGCGGCGTAAATGAACAATCGAAGCAAGCAATCGCTTCCCGGCACGGGAGTGACGGCTTGCTTTTTTCGTCCTCGAAATCAAGAAACGCAACGAATCGCACATCACTCAGAAATGACCTATAAAGTCGATGGAAGCAACCTATAAACAAAGCCTTTAAACCGTGTAGAGTGGTGTTCAAACGAACAGAACCCGGCTAGGCGGGGGAATCGCACGCTCGCGCGAAGGCCTGTATCGGAGAGGAGAGGGAATGGGCATGGTTTCGGAATGGACTCGAATGCACGATCGGTTCAAGGAGCCGGATCCGCGATACGGACCGGTGCCGTTCTGGTGGTGGAGCGGCGAAGAGGTGACGGAAGAGCGAATCCGGTGGCAGCTGCGGAAATTCCGGGAGGGAGGGCTGCGCAATATCGGCATTATCCATCTGGCGCCGACCGGACCGCAATACGGCTCCTGCGGCGATCGCCCGGCTTACATGAGCGAGGAATGGTGGACGCTGTTCGAGGCCGCGCTGCGGGAAGCGGAGCGGCTGGGGATGAGACTGTGGTTCTATGATCAAATCGGGTTCTCCGGCGCGAACGAACTCGCGCGCCTCGTCGCGGAGGTGCCGGCATACGCGGGCTATCAGCTGCGCAGGTATCCGAAGGATGAGGAAGCGCCTACTGGCTCCCAGCTCTTGCTGGAGACGGACGATTACCGGTACACCGCCGAGCGTCAGGGCTTCAACTGGCTGGATCCGAAAGCGTCGGCCGCTTTGCTCGACCGGGTGCACGGCGAATTCGAGAGACGCTTTCCGGACGATCTCGGCCGAACGATCGCGGGCAGCTTTCAAGACGAGCTGCCGCCGCTGCCGCTATGGTCGCCGGAAGTACCGATCCTCTATCGCGAGCGTCACCGGCACGATTTGTTGGAGGCGCTTCCAGCGTTGTTCGACGAAGGGCCGGGTGCGGCAGACGTTCGCCGACGCGTCTACGCGATCGCGGCGGAGCTCGCGGAACGGGCGTTCTTCGAGCCGCTCGGCGAGTGGCACCGCAAATACGGCATGCTGATCGGCTGCGACCAGGCCGGCCCGGCGCGCAGAGCCGACGTTAACGGCGCGCAGCGGCTGTACCTCGATTACTTCCGGACGCACCGGTGGTACAATTCGCCCGGAGCGGACATGGACGGGGACTTGAAGGCCCACTCCTCCCTCGTCCATTTGAACGGCGGATCCCGCGTCTGGTTGGAGGGCTTTCACTCCAGCGGCTGGGGCGGCACGCTCGAGGAAACGATGCATTGGTTGGTGCCTTGGCTGCAGACGGGCGTGACGCTGTTCAGTCCCCACGCCGTCTATTACTCCACCCGCGGCGGATGGTGGGAATGGGCGCCGCCGGATACGGGGTGGCGCCAGCCCTATTTCGAGCACTACGGGGTGTTCGCGGACACCGTCAGCCGGGTATGCCGCTTGCTGAGCGAGGGAAACCATGTCGCCGATGTTGCCGTTCATTATCCGTCTTATGCGGCGGTAGGGTATCTGTCCCTGGACGACGTGAAGCCGAAAGAGCATCCGATGGGCGCTTCCAACCGGGACCCCCGTGAGAGGATTACGCAGCTGAGACGGGCGTACTGGAGCGTGGCGGGCACAACCCACCGCAAGGATACCGAGACGTATGCGGGTTCGCTTCGCAACCTTGGACTCGACTTCGACGTCGTGGACGATTCCGCGCTGGAGAGAAGCCTCGTCAGGGACGGTAAGCTGGACATCGCCGGCGAGCGATTCGGCGTGCTCGTGTTATGCGGGACGACCGCCATGGACGCGCCGGCGCTTGCGGTGGCGCAGGCCATGGCGCGGCAGGGCGGGCTGGTCGTCGGGGTTGACGTCCCGGAGGAGGAGCGTGGAGCGATTCCGGGCGCCGTCTTCGTCGACACGGCGGAGGAGGCGGCCGCGCTCGCCGAGCGGAAGGCGGAGAAGCGAGCGGAAGGACCGGGACTGTCGCTGCATCGGCGAACGGACGACGCGGATATCTTTCTCCTGCTGCCGAAGAACGGTGAACTGCTGAAGATGCACGAACCGGCGGTCGAGTCCGCGCGGCCGCTTCCGCCAGCCGTCTACCGGCTGCGAACGGCCGGCGTTCCGGAGCTATGGGACCCGGTAACCGGCCGAACCGGTCCCGTCGCGTATGTGCGCGAGGGCGATTGGATCCGCGTAGAGGCCTCCTTCGACCATTGGCCTGCCGCTTTGATCGTGTGTGGCGCGACGTCCGTCCGGGATGCGGGAAGCCGAGCGGCAGACGAGTCGGCGGCGGCACGGACTTCGGCCTTGGTCTCGCATCGGGAACGCTTTCCCGCGGAGATCGGATCAGGTCCGGCAGGCGGCGGAGAGGAACGAACGCTGGAGGAGTGGCGCGTCCGGATCGAGCCGACGCTGGACAATCGGTACGGGGACTTCGACCTGCATGCTGAACGACGGGGACTGATGCCTCCCGAGCGGCGCATGATGCGGGTCCGCACGGAGGAACGCGGCGAGGACGGAACGGCGGCAGGCTGGCAGATGCAGGAGTATTCCGACGCGGGTTGGGACGAACGGCTATGGAGCGAAGCCGCTTACTGGCACGTTCATAAAGGCGAGTCCTACGATCCGAAAGAAGCGGAGCCGCTTGTCTACAGCACGGTATTCGGCGATCTGAAATTCCGGTCCTGGGCCGGACGGATGGGCCGCGTGCCGCGAAGATATTTGCATCTTGGCGAAGCGTCGAAGGGCGAAACCGTCTGGGCCGCCACGAACGCCATGGCTCGCGAGGAAGGATGCTTCTGGATCCGAACGGAAAGCAATGCCGATCTGCAGGGATGGGTGAACGGCGAGGCCATCGAATGGAGCGGCGGACCGGAGGAGAGGACGGCTTGGGTTCGGCTGAAGGAAGGGCCGAACGCGGTCTTGCTGCGAGCGGAAGCAAGATCGAAGGGCATGCAGCGCGCGGCGGTCGAAATCAACGAATCGGCCGCGATGCCCTTGCCCAAATGGATATACGCGGGACGGCCGGCTGCCAGCTCCCGCCTTCGGATCGGGCTGGCGGCGCCGCCGAACCGGCCGGCAAGCCGCGTGCGCCTTGTGTTCGCCGCGCGGGGAAGGGCGGTCCTTGCAGTGAACGGGATTGCCGTAACCGAGCATGGGGACTTCAATCCGTACATTCGGCAGGGCCAGGAGGAAGTCGATATTACTGCTTATTGGCGGGAAGGCGCGAACGACATCGCGCTGCTGCTGCCCGAAGGCAAAGGCGACGTGTTCGTCGACGGGAGAATCGAGCTGGCGGACGGCGGCGCGATTCCCTTCTGCACCGGTCCAGATTGGCTGGACGAACGGGGAGAACCTGCGCTAGTCCATCATGGCGGCGTGCTGCAGTTCGCCGAGACGGAGTCGCTCTGGATCAACGATCGTCCCCATCCGCTGCCCGGCGTGGGCTGGCTGATGCCGGGCTCGGCGCCTTCGACGGCGCCCGTCCCGTTCGTGGCGGACGCGAGCCGGATCGGCCGTCCGATTTGGCTCCGATTCCCTCTGCCCGTCGGTACGCATCGCATGCACCTGGAGGTCGAGGGCAAGGTGCGTCTTTGGATCGGCGGGCAAGAGACGGCGTTCGCAAGCGGTTGCTGTTCCTTCGCCCCGCAGGCGGCGGGAACGATGGCCGCCGTCCGAATCGAACCGGAAGGCGCGTTGACGGAAGCCGCCGTGATGAACGCGCCGATCCGGTTCGAAACCTTACCTCGCCTAGGGGAGCTTGGCGACTGGCGGACCGCGCTGCATCTTCCGCATCACAGCGGTGCCGTCGAATACGAGACGCGGCTGGAGCTCGCGGCGGAAGGCACGGTATTGCTCGATTTGGGCCACGTGAGGGGGACCGCCGAGGTGTGGGCGGACGGTGCTCCCGCCGGCGTCCGTGTATGGCGCCCGTATCGGTTCGCGTTAGGCAAGCTGGCCGCGGGCTCGCATAAGCTGCGCGTACGCGTCACGAATACGCTAGGCACATTCTATGAGCACGGCCGCCCGACCAGTCTCGTCGGCGCGAACCCGGCCGTCACCTACTGGGACAAGACGCCGAGGCCGGAATGGCAGGCTTCGTTCCCTGCCGGAGGGCTGTACGGTCCCGTTCGAGCATGGTTCACGCAATCGGAGGAGGATGAAAGATGACGATCGATGCTTGGCTGACGCCTTACAAACGGAGCGAACCGGTTCTGGTCGGCTCCGGGGAGGAAGGCGCTTTCGATTACCACGCGGTGGACTGCCCGTTCGTGTTCCGCCACAACGGCCGGTTCTACATGATGTACGTCGGCTACGACGGCATCGGCTATCAGACGGCGCTTGCGGTCGGCGACGATCTGCTGCGGTTCGAACCTTTATCGACGATATTGCGCCGCGACGAAGGCTCGGCCTGGGATTCGAGAAACGTGGCGGGAACCTGGATGCTGCGCGACAACGATTTGCACGGGCCGGGCACTCTCAAAAAGTGGAACGGCAAATATTGGCTTGCCTATCACTCCTATCCGGGCGAGGGCTACGAGGCAGGCTCGGCCCGAATCGGCTTGGCCTGGACGGAGGACGAGGAGCTGCTCGAGTGGCATCGGCTTCCGGAGCCGATCTTGACGCCGGAGGAAGGAGAGCCGTGGGAGAGCGGCGGGCTCTACAAGGAGTGCTTGCTCGAGCATGAAGGAACCTTTTATTTGTTCTACAACGCCAAAAACCAAACGCACGGCCGATGGATCGAGCAGACGGGTCTCGCGACCTCGACGGATCTCGTCCGGTGGACCCGGCATCCGGACAATCCCGTCCTTCGCGTTACGCCGGGGGCATGGGACGGCGGATTCGTCAGCGATCCTTGCGTGCTAAGGGACGGAGACCGCTGGGCCATGTTCTTCTTCGGCTTCGACTACAAGAAGGCGCAGGAAGGCGTCGCCTACTCCGCCGACCTTCTGAATTGGACCAAACATCCCGATCCGATCATCGAGACCGGCCAGCCGGGAGAGCTGGACGCATCCTACGCCCACAAGCCTTCCGTCATAGCGCACGAAGGCGTGTTGTACCACTTCTATACGGCATGCCGCAAGCCTCAGAAAGGCGACAGGACCTGCAACTTCTTCCCCGAATACCGAACGATCGCCGTGGCGACTTCGCGCGAGTTAAAGGAGGAGCAGCGTGGCGGCGATTAAAGCGACGGACTTGCGGACGGAGGGCATCCTTAACCCGTTCGGGCTGGACGCGGAGCGTCCCCGGTTAAGCTGGTCGTTCGGGCAGCCGGCCGGAGCCGGAAGCGGCCAAAGCGCTTACCGAATCGCCGTCGCGTCCAGCGAGGAGCGTCTAAAGCTCGGCGAACCGGATGTATGGGACAGCGGCATCGTGAGAAGCTGCGAGCATGTTTCCATCCCGTACGAAGGGGCGTCGCTGATGCCGAGGCGGAGGTATTACTGGCACGTAACGGCGTGGGACGGCCAAGGTCAACCGGCCGTCAGCAAGGCGGCATGGTGGGAGACGGGCCTATTGGCCGAAGCGAAATGGTCGGAGCGCTGGATCGGCGATGCCGCCGAAGCGGCGGACCGCGGACCGATGATCCAGCTCCGGAAGTCTTTCGAGGTGAAGAAGCCGGTTGCCCGCGCGCGCGCTTACGTAACCGGACTCGGACATTACGAGCTGCGCCTGAACGGGGCGAAGGTCGGCGACCGGCAGCTTGAGCCGGGGTGGACGAATTACGACAAGACGGTGCTGTACTCGGTTTACGACGTGACGCCCGGGCTCAGGCAGGGGGAGAACGCGGTGGGCGTTCTCCTCGGCAACGGCTTCTATCGCGTGGCCGGCGGACGCTACGCCAAGTTCAAGGGCAGCTTCGGCAACCCGAAATGTTTGGCGGAGCTGGTCATCGAATATGCCGACGGGACCGCGGAGACGATCGTCACCGACGGAACTTGGTCGCTAAGCGACAGCCCTCTTACCTTCTCATGTATTTACGGCGGCGAGGATTACGATGCCGGATTGGAGCGGACGGGCTGGGACGGTCCGGGCTTCGTGGAAGACGGGGATTGGAGACGCGCTTGCGAGCTGGAGCCCCCGCCCGGCAAACTGACGGCGCAATCGTCTCCCCCGCTCGCGATTACCAAGCGCTTGCCCGCACGCAGCGTCTCGGAGCCGCGGAGGGGCGTGTACGTCTACGACTTGGGGCAAAATTTCTCGGGCTGGCCGTGCATTCGCGTCAGCGGCCCGAACGGAACGCGGGTCAAGCTGAAGCCCGCGGAGCTCTTGACGGAAGAGGGATTGGCCAATCAGAAATATTCGGGATCGCCATACGAGCTGAATTACGTCTTGAAGGGGGAAGGCATCGAAGAATGGCATCCCCGGTTCACGTATTACGGCTTCCGGTACGTGCAAGTGGAGGGCGCGGCGCCCGCCGGCGAAGGCGTCGAGGAATCGGACCTTCCCGTGCTGCACGGTCTCGAAGGCCACATGATCGGTCCGGACGTCGAGGACGCCGGGGGCTTTCGGTGCTCGGATCCGCTGCTCAACCGGATTCACGAGATCATCAACTGGGCGATCCTCAGCAACATGAAGAGCGTCTTCACGGACTGTCCGCATCGCGAGAAGCTGGGCTGGTTGGAGCAGCTACATCTCATGGGGCCTTCCGTCATGTTCAACTACGAATGCGAAGCGCTGCTCGAGAAGATCATGCGCGACATGTCGGATGCCCAGCTTCCGAACGGCATGGTGCCGACGACGGCGCCGGAGTACGTCGTATTCGAGGAGCCTTGGCACATGTTTCGCGACGCGGCCGCTTGGGGGGGCTCCTATATTCTGCTCGCGTGGGAGATGCTTCGGCGTTACGGCAGCGTCGGAACGCTCGAGCGGCACTACGAGGGGATGGGCCGTTATGTCCATTATTTGACCGAGGCATCGGACGGCTTCATTCTGCGCGGCGGGCTCGGCGACTGGTACGACATCGGACCGAAAGGCCCCGGCTTCGCTCAGAATACGTCCGTCGCGCTGGTCGAGACGGCCATCTTCTTCGGGCTGGCGAGAGCGCTCGGCGAAATCGCGCTGGTGCTCGGCAAAGCCGAGGACGCTTCCGCCCATTCGCGGCTATCCGAATCCATTCGAACGGCGTTTCATTCGGCGTTCTACGATACGGCTAACGCCATGTACGCCGAAGGGAGCGACACGGCCATCGCCATGCCGCTCGCGATCGGCCTTGCCCCCGAGGAACTGCGCGGCGTCCTCTTGGACCGCCTCGTCCGCAATATCGGGGAGCGGGGCTGGCAGACGACCGCCGGTGACGTCGGGCACCGCTACGTGCTGTCGGCGCTTGCAAGCGGAGGCCGGTCGGATGTCGTCGGCAAGATGGCGAGAAACCCGCATGCGCCCGGCTACGCTTATCAGGTCGCTCACGGCGCGACGTCGCTGACCGAAGCCTGGGACGGACCGACCGTCGGAAAATCGCAAAACCATTTCATGCTGGGCCACTTGGAGGAGTGGCTGTACGCCAGCCTTGCCGGCTTGGATTATCGTTATCGCCCGGAAGTCGGACGCTACCTCGTCAAGGCGAAGCCGACGGTCGTCCAAGGCGTCGAATGGGCGGAAGCGTGGCAGCAGCTTCGCTCCGGCAGGGCGAGCGTCCGCTGGGAGCTCGGCCCGTCTAACCAAATGACCGTCCGGGTCGATATTCCGGCGAACAGCGAAGGTCTGATCCGGATTCCCTCCTCTCCGGACACGCCGGTGCTCGCGAGCGGGCCGGACGTCGCATACGAGGGACACGAAGACGGTCACGCGGTCTATCGTTCGGGCCCGGGCTCTTATTGCTTTACCTTTGCCGCGAATCATCGAACGACCGAGATGGAAAGAGAACGAATGTGATGAAATCGCGATTCGATCAAGGATTACCGGATTACGAGAATCGCGATACACAAGCAAGGCGGCGACAGCCCGCACGAATAACGAGGGGCAAATCCGGGAGGGAATTCGAATGAATGAGCCTGCAAGAATCTATCAATTTCAAACCTCCGGCAAAATCATCGCCGGACTTCACGCGATGCAAAATCTAGGGCCGGAACTTCGCGGCTTGGGCCGGATCAATAAGGCGCTGATCGTCGCATCGGACGCGATGCGAAGGCAAGGCGCAACGGACGAGCTGGCCGCGCGGCTGGCCGGAAGCGGCATCGCCTCCGAAACGATCGGCGGCGTCATGCGGGAGCCGACCGCGGACCACATCGAAGCGCTGGCCGACCGAATCGGGCAAGAGCCCTTCGACGTCTACATCGGAATCGGCGGCGGCAGCGTCCTGGACGCGACGAAGCTCCTGTCCGTCTTGCGTACGAACCGGCTGCGCGTGAGAGAGATGATCGGCACGGAGCGGATTCCCCATGCGGGAGTACCGACGGCGCTTATCCCGACGACGTCCGGCACGGGATCGGAAGTCACGCCGAACGCCATCGTGACGCTGGAGGAGGAAGCGTTGAAGCTGGGCATCGTCAGCAGCCGCTTATACGCGAGCTTGGTCGTGCTGGATCCCGCCTTGACACTGTCGCTTCCGCGGTCGATCACGGCGGAAACCGGCATGGACGCTTTCACGCACGCGTTGGAATCCTTTCTGTCCAACAAAGCGAACCCGATCAGCGACATGCTGGCCTTGGAGTCGATTCGTCTGCTCTCGGGAAGCATCGTGTCCGCGTTCCATGACGGACACGCCGTCGAAGACCGAAGCGCGATGCTTCTTGGTTCGATGTTCGGCGGAATGGCGCTCGCGGGCTCCGGCACGGCGGCCGTTCACGCGATGGCGTATCCGCTCGGCGGCAGGTTCCATATCCCTCACGGGGCGGCGAACGCGATGCTCCTTCCGCATGTCATGGCGTTCAATATGGACAGCGTTCAGGATAAGCTGAGGCGCGTCGCTTCCGCCATGGGCATCGTGACCGAAGCGGGCGCTTCCGCCGATGCGGCGGAGCTTGTCGTCGAACGGATCGCGGAGTGGACGAAAGAGCTGCAAATTCCGCAGAATCTAGCCGTCTACGGCGTGCAGTCCTCGGATGTTCCCGTACTCGCCGAAGCCGCTTTCCAAGTCAAGCGATTGATGGACAACAACCCGAAGCCGATGTCGATCCTTGACATCGAGGACGTTTACCGCAAACTGCTCCCTCGGATTGAATATGCTTGCAAGGAAGGTGATGCAAGCCTGTAACGGAGCCATTCGATTGGTTAACAACATGGAGGAAGTGTGAATCATGATACGCTTTATCGCTTTAAAGAGCTTAAACATTCATATGTTGTAAAAAAATCGGCTTACGCCTGTTTGCACAGGTACGATAAGCCGATCTTCTTTATTTTGAGCTCAGAGTCTGTTCAAGGGTACGACATTTGCTTACCAGTCTTTACCCGATTCCGACTGGGATTTGATGTAGTTGGGAATGTCCACGGTCTCGGTGACGGTAAACGCCGCCTCAACCGACATCGCGTCCTTCAACACGTGCTGCCGGAACACGGAATACAGCGGAATATCCCAGTACTCGGTGTTCTGGTAGTTCTGTACGACAGCATTGGAACCCCAATACACACCCGAGGTGTCGACGTTGGCCAGCCCTGGAATGTCGTCACCAAAGCTGTCCACGACTGCCGGCGTCTCCAGGACTCCCTTGATGGCATTGCGAGATAGCGCTACCTGTCCCTCCTCCGACACCAGCCATTTTACGATCTCGATGGCCTTCTCCTGATGGCGCGCCTGCGGCGGAATGAACGCCGCCATCGTGTTGGGCTGGTAAGTCGTTTCTGAACGATTCTTGAGCACTGGCACCGACGTGACACCGACATCGATACTCCTCAACCATTCATGGTAGATCTCTTCATCCTCATCCTTGATGAAGAGGTCGTCGCCAACGTATGCCGGCAGCTTCTGCAATGTGTCCACCGCCATCGCGACATGCCCGGGACGGCTCATGTCGCCCTTGAGGAAATCGTTAACCGTGGTGAACCCGTTACGAGGAAGCCAGAGGAACCGATCGATGTTCTCTCCCAATTGGTTCCACTCCGGTGACGTGATGTCCACCTTCACGTCCGCAGATGCTGGCTCCTCGCTGTCAGTCGGCTGGAAGGGATACAGCCCGAGCTGGTTATACTGCAAGTAGTTGTCGGGATGCTGCATGAAACCCTTGTAGGCGTCAAGCCCGTCCTGGGTGGTCAGCTTCTTGGCCAGCTTGAAGATCTCGTCGTACGTCATGCCTGGCGTAGGATACTTTACGCCAAACTTATCGAAGATCTTCTTATTGTAGTAGAGTACATAGTCGTCGATAAAGAGCGGAACGCCGTAGATCCCGCCATCTGACCGCGACTTTACCATCTCCACTGCGGCCTGGTTGAGCGAGCCCAGGTCGATCCCGCTCTGCTCGATCATAGGAGTCATATCCTGGACCCAGCTGCGATGCTCGAAATCACGATCAATCCGGTTGTACGGGTTATCGATGATAATATCGGGTACGATCCCGGCCGCATCCAGATCCTCATAGCGGACCGGATAGTCCCAGGTGCCAACCTTGATTTTAAGTCCCGGGAACGCTTCCCGAAGCTTGTCGCCGATGATCTCGTTGAATACCACGTCGCCGCCGGTGTGGTCGTCCTCGTTCGTGCTATATTCGAACGGTTTGTAGTTGGCCGCGAAGATGTAGATCTCATTGTCATCGACGGAGTAGGGTGTGTTGTATCGGTTAGGAATGCTTATGCTGCCCGTGCCGTCCTCGGCCGCGGAGCTAAGGGGCGCAAAACTAACAGTCATAGCTAACATCAGCATTAGACTTAAACCTTTTTTGGACTTGGACATCTCAAATTCCCTCCCATTATAAAGTAATGTTTTCTCCTGCTTTCTCGCTCATTCTTAGCTTTTTAACTTCGACATATAGAAGCGTTTGGAGGATAATTGAAAAATATGATTTTTTTCTTTAATAGCCGGTGGCGGGAATAGAGCCTGTACTTAACCAGGGTCTATGCTCTACCTCTCAAGAAAGGCCGCTTCTTGCTCCTTTGCGAGGGGATTATAATCTTTTGGCTTCTCCGGTGCTTTCGTTGTCGTAGTTATGTCCAGGTGAATAAGCGAGACTACAGTTTGTCGAGCCCTTTTCACCTCCTTTCATACAAAGTTTACAATTCGATGTTTTTATTCTATATTATTGCAATATTTACATTACTACGATCTAACACCATTATGTATAGGGCAAAAGCGCTTTCATAGAGGTGAATGCGTTCATTCATTGCGCTAAACGGGTTTTCGGATAAAGTCGCGCATGTCATAGATAGAATTCAAGACAGACAGGAGAAAGGTATTGTCCCTGCTTCTGAATTTCTGAAGGAAATGCTTACGAGTTACAGCAATTTGCGGAATACGAACCGGAAGAAACGATTTTGTACAGTTTATATGTAGAGAAATTAACCGAGTTAAAACTTGATCCCTTCGAAGAGGAGAAGCTGAAAAAAGCGTTAGCGCAAACCCTAACGAAAAGCTGTAGACATTGAGCATGGAACGAGTGGATTCGAACAATTCGCGGAAATGCTGAGTAGGCTTCAAGCTGAAACGGGTTTGGCTCCAGTGGTGGTTCTGGAAGCAACAGGGCATTACCACCGTGCATTGGTTTCATATTTGGATCGAAGTGACTACACCTATTACATGGTGAATCCGTTGCAATCCAAACGAGCGAAAAGGACACAGTTACGCAAAGTCAAAACAGATAGTCATTCAGGGAAGTGCAGGGAGGTCCCATTCTAAACGATGGGCGAACATAAAAAAAATACTGATTTCTCAAATGAATCTTTCTAATGTTGAAAGTAGTCCGGTATTTCATCAAATTCTGAATCGTTACACTTCAGAATTAATATTAAATTATTTCCACCAATGGTTAGCCATTGCTGAAGAAGGGGCAAGACTTACTGTCGCACCAAAATGGAAACAGATCAATGAAATGATTGGAATGAGCTTACCGTCGATAATCGGCTTCATGAATTTGAATCCCCGTGGTCCGTATTCGAAAAGTTAGGTCTAGTAAACATCGCTGATCGCAACGAAATACTTCGAGTATTTGGAAATATGGAAACACAGTCCATAAAGCATAACATTGGAGATAAAAGAAGGGGCCTTCTGGAGTTAAATGGTTTCGATCATGAGTTAATTCAGCAAACACTGGGTGTAAACTTAAAAGAATACAACGAGAATATTATACTGTCTCTGATTAAACCATTTTTAGGATTGTATAGTTCCTGGGAACATTGGTTTCACGATGAACTCCATTGGTGTAGGGAATGTATAAAGAGGGGATACCATTCATGGTTTCATCAGTTTAAGCTTCTTGATGAATGTGTATTTCATGGAGGTGAGTTGATTAATTCATGTCCTGATTGCAGAGGAAAGATACCTTTTTTATTAACCAATAAACAGTTGGATCAAGCTTTTATGTGTAAGTGTGGACATTTACTCGCTAATTTGCATTCTTCTAGTTGGAAAGAATGGAGAGGAGAGGACCGGATAGTATAAATCAAAAAATAAGATGTATTTAATTGGGTTCAATATAACTTGAACGAAACAAAATCACTATCTAAATGGATCATTCATGCGCAGCATTGTAACTTGAAATTGATAATTAATGCAGCTCCAGAAGATACATGTGATTTTGTTGAAATTGATCCTATTCATGAACATCAGTACCATTCTAGTCGTTTCCAAAATGATTTGTTGCGTATCTGTTGTCGAGGGACAAGAACATGGTCCCATAGAAAGTCGCTAAAATAGCGGCTTTTTTGTTTTATCGGGACAAGAACTTGTACCGATTACCGTAAAGGACAAAAACATGTTCCGATTACCGATTAGATAAATATCTAACTGTTTTTCCAATTTCATTAAGCTAACGAGCAGATTAGTTTAAATATAATTAATTTGTACAAGAAACCACATTTAACGTTCTGTTATTATTTTAATTGTGAGAACTCTACTTAATTTACAATCACTGCAAATCACGAACTCATTTATTTAGGGGGATAACATGTGCAATTAGTTAATTGGTCTGAAGACATAAATTTTTTTGATTTATCAAATGAATATTCAATTCGTAGGGCCGATCATGAAGAGTGGGGACTGTATTGTTCGGTTTATTATAATATGCGTTATAACGGTTTTTTCAGGGAAGAAGGTTTCAATACTCCACGAAGAAATTCTTTTTGGATCTATAAAGGAGAGTCTAGAATAGGTGGAGTAAGGATGGCACCAAATACTATTTATCATTTATTTTATATCCCCCCGTTTAATAATTCATATGAGGTACTGAAGCTTCTTAAAAAAATGTTAATACACTGGTCTGATAGAACTAAACACATAAGAACCTTTGAGATTCTTCCAGATCAAGTTAATTTATTTACAAGAGCAGGATTTTGGCCAGATGAATTTAGATGTCGTTGGATGCAACGGCCTACAGATCATTTTCAGGTTATTTGGGATAGTAATCTTACAGTTAAATGCCCTCAGATTAAGGAAGATGAGACGGGTGCAAAGAGATTCATTAACGAAGATGAAATCGCTTGGTGTGATTATAATAGCTTCACAGGAGGTTTTGAAGCAATACGGAGAAAAAAATCTTCTCTTGAAGATTTTATACCTAAGGAAGATCCTAATTTTACAAACGAGACTTTAATTCAAGCTTCTACACTTATATATGATAAGGATACGAGTCAGCTTATTGCAAATTGTCGTCTTTGTTTACAAGACAATCAAGCAGCAGTATACAGTATTGGCGTTATGCCCACTTACAGGGGAAGAGGGTTGGCTACAGGTATGTTGAAAAGAGCCCTGAGTGTCCTTAAAGATAAATATCCAGTTCTAAGGCTATACGTAATGGAAGGAAATGATGCAGAGTCAGTCTATCTTAACCTCGGGTTTATTCCTGGAGTACTGGAGATACAGAGTATGTATATTCCTTTGAATCGGTAGTAAAGTTGTCAAAATAGGTGTTTATATGTATTATTACCATAATCAGGGTGAATCCGTGTTATTAACAATTAGATCAGATTAATACGGTTGGTTTTGTCGAAGGACAAGAAAATGTTCCCATAGAAAGTCGCTAAAATAGCGGCTTTTTTGTTTTATCGGTACAAGTTCTTGTCCCGAGTCAAAGACAAGAACTTGTACCGATTGCCGTAATGGACAAGAACATGAGCCGATTACCGATTAGATAAGTGTCTAACTAAGTTTCCATGCAATTTAATCAAATCTAACGGGCAGTTTAGCTGAGCGAAATTATATCCCACAAGTGGTTTATCTGAATGTCGGCTATCCGACGAACCCAAGATTCGATGTACCAAGAAGCAGCTTGCCAGCAGCAACCTGATCTAATAATGAACTTTCGGTAGTACCAACCCAACCTGGTCATCGAATATAGGAAAGGGGACTGGGTTAATAGGTCGATAATGTCCCTTTCTTCCAATTTTGACAACGGATGAAGAAGTTCCCGCACGAGTTCGTCATTGCCAATTAACGTGCTAAGATACGCGACTTGTAAATGATCTTCGCAAAATGAGCGTTTTTGAAAATCCATACAATCATTGAAAACTTCCGATAACATACTCATCATATAGAGATTTCTCCATTTTTACTTTTTGATTTTGTTAGTATAAGTAACCATCCATTTATTTATCCATTTCTTGTCCCACAGAATGGTTTCTCTAATGTCGAAGGACAAGAACATAGTCCCATTAGAAATCGCATTTAAGATATTATTCTCTTTTTGTAGACAGTGTGTTAAGAGCGCATTAAAGCCAACTTGGGGGGGGGGGGGGGCAATCGGCGAAATAGAAAAGACATATGACATCGAATTCAAGAGTCAAGTCTGTTGCGATGTTTCTGGAGGATGGTCTTGGCTATTAGACGTAAGCACCTTGAGTACCGACGATAGAATGGATCGAAGAAGGGTAGCTTATTTCTGGGCATCTTGGTGCAATCCATGCGTAAATGAGTTGCCGCTGCTGAACGAGGCGTATAAGCTGTCAGATGTGGAAATGCTTGCGATTAATGTCGGAGAGAACAAAGAGACGGCTCAAAAATTCGTGGACCGGTATGAGCTCGAGTTTCCGATAGTACTGGACAGCGACCTGAATATCAAACAAAATTACCAAGTCGTCGGGATGCCCCTCACGGTCTTAATTGATGAGGATGGTACCATGGTAGAGAGACACGAGGGGGAGCTGACCGAGATGGAAGATATTTTAAACTTCATGGCTCGAATCAAGCGGGACGAAAAGAAACTGCTTAGATTCCAAATAAAATAAACAAATTTATGCTTACAGCCGTTTTTTAGATGGAAAGAATGCTTGTGACCGTTAATGCATTTCTTGATCGTGACGTGGCAAGAGCGAGGAAATGATTCTGGAGAATTAGGCTTGGGATTATGTATTCGGGAAAGTTCGAAGACTGAACGGAAAGTGCAGTATGAACTCTTCATTGAGCATTTCTCACTAGGCTATACTGAAAATGGTCGACAGACTGCTGCCAGATGGTTGGAAGGATCAGTTGTCACTCTTCCTTAAGCTTCGCGCGTCCTTCGTTCGCGGATTTTTTTTCAATCATTGGTTTGAAAGCTGTAGGAACCTAAGGGGTCACTAAATGATTTATTTATTAATTATTTAAGTGTAGGGTACGGTGAAGTACCTCAGAGAAATATACTAACTGATATGCAAGTTAGTGAGTTCGTTATGGAGAACATCATTTGCTATCATAATAACCGGCTTCCTGTACGAGGAGCCGGTTATTTCATGTTGTAAGTGAAGTTGTTCATTTCCTGCACGAATCCAGTACACAATTTTTTATCGACTTATTCCGAGCGATACTTCAGAATTTTTAATCCGTCCGCCGCCAAAAAGGATGCAAGCATTCAGAAACTACGAAGACAAATGAATGCTCGATTTTCGGCTGCATTATTTTTCTGGATTGCTACAATAATTCAGTATTCCATACAAGAATAAGTGTCAAAACAAGCAGTATCAAGGAGGCGTAGCATGATATCGGAACAATTGAAACAACAGGCCCTAATCGATAAAAAATCCGAATATGGATTAGCACTGGATCATAAGAGGGGCACCTCCATCAAGGCGGTGCCCTTATGATCAAACGTAAGCAATCTGGCAAATGGTCCGTACTGTTCGTTGTCACGCTTGTGTCCTTTATTACGAATCTGGATGCGACGATTGTGGTCAACGGTATCCCTCCGCTCATGGAGGATTTGCATCTTTCGCTTGAAATGGGGATGTGGACGCTTACTTCGTTCTACATCACTAGTACCGTATTTCTGCTTCCTTCCGGCCGTTGGTCCGATATGTTCGGAACGAAACGGATTTTTCTATGGGGATTCGCTATATTCACCATAGCTACCGCTTTTTGCGGAATGGCAAGTTCCGGTACGGCATTAATCCTCGCTCGTCTGCTACAGGGAGCCGGCGCCGCTATGGCGATGGCAGCATCCACCCCGATTCTGATGAAGACATTCCCTCCACATGAGCTTGGTAGGGCTCTTGGCATCAACAACATCGCATGGGTGACTGGTTCTCTCCTTGGCCCTGTTGTCGGTGGAGCACTCATCGGCGGGTTCGGGTGGCGTTCCATGTTCTATGCAGTGGTTCCGCTAGGAATCTTGGGTTTGATCGCTGGAGTTCTCATTTTAAAGGAATCCGCGGAACTCGAGAAAGCCAAGACAGACTGGCCTGGTTTATTGACCTATGGGACGGGTTTAACCGCTTTTCTCATTGTCCTGTCCGAAGCGCAAGCCTGGGGATGGGCGTCGAGTAGAACGCTTGGGTTGCTTGCAATAGGAATTCTCCTTTGGATCGCTTTTGTTATCATTGAAAAAAAAGCTCGACACCCATTGTTTGATCTGGGTCTCCTCGGTTATCGGGATTATACGATAGGGCTTGGTATCACCGCTAGTTATTGCATCGGTTATTTTGCAGTCTCTATTCTTTTGACACTGTATTTACAAGGAGCTCAAAACCTAAGTCCATTGGAGGCAGGGCTTATGTTGATCCCTTTATCCGTACCCCAGCTGTTCACGGCCCCAATTGGAGGCAAGCTTGCAGATCGTTTCGGCACAACAAAAATGATATTGCTCGGTTCGTTTCTGATCGGTCTTGCAATCCTATTACTCGGGCAGCTTGGGACCGAGCTGTCGAATGCAGCTGTCATCATTCCCCTTTTGATCATATCTGCAGCGACCGGGCTTTCCTGGCCATCGCTTGCTAAGGCAGTGCTGTCAGCTGCCCCAAAAAATCAAGCAGGGCCTGCATCCGGGGTGTTTTGGACGGTATACAATATGTGCCGGGCTATCAGCCAAGCACTTGTTTTGGTCATTATTCAATGGGTAGCGAAGTCCGATGTAGCTTCTCAGTTGTTGTCAGGAGCTAAAAGTGATGAGTTAATACAATCAAGGGATGCCCTTATTCATGCGTCTAATGTTGGTTTTTATTTGTTCGCTGCTTTTCTTGCATTCGCCATTGTGCTTGGACTATTTTTACTTCGCCAGCACGGAAAACGACAAAAGCCTCATAAGTTCAAAAATAAGGAAAGGGTGGGGTTTAAATGAATCGTAACCACAAAAATATTATAGCAAGTTTATAACAAGAATAAGCTGGATCCCTACTCCTTTTATGGGGATCTTGAGTAATTTCAGGTGTAGGTTGAGCTTTTCTTGACTCTGATCAAAGGATAGGGGTGACTTAATGATGTGGGATAATGAAGATGCGATAAAACGTTAGGATCAGTATGCGTAAAGAAATGGGTAAATCGTACACTGCCCATGGCGATCTTAATCGCCGTTTCTTATTGAATCCAGTGATTTTCAAATTGATTGGTAAGGTATCAGGCAAGGATATCTGGCAAGTTCATACTAGATGCAGGATGCGATGAAGGATATTTATCTCGTCTTTTATCACTCCAAGGAGCTCAAAAGGTAGTTGGCGTTGATTATTCAAAAAGATGGTTGAGGTTGCTAAACGTAAGACACCAAAAGGGTCAATTATTGAATAAAAACAAGGAAGTTGTGAAGAACTGAACTTTCTAAGTGATTTCACGAGCATACCGACAATTATATACGATGATCGCCGGTTTTTATATTCTTTCATAACAGTGTCCTGAGAGAATAAAGTGTAGGATTGAAATAATAAAGTATTTTCTTAGTGCTTAGGTTAAGTTAAATCCCTTGTTTAAGCACTACATGCTACCCGCGTACGTTCTTTAATTATAATTGGAAATGGAATAAAATGAGGAGGATGTAGCCCAAGCGAAGGCGCGGGAGCGTCCTTCTTATTGAACTAACGGGCAGATTACTTTAGTTACAACATTAACCTTCAGGAAAATACAAGCTCTACTGCGATGCCCAACCGATACATTCTTATCTAATCAAAACTTTACCTATACCCTTGGCAAGGCAGCATGTTACCATATTACTGTTGTCCGAAAATTTACCAGTACCGGGGGTATTTTAATATATGAGCATTAACTTACAAGATTGGATTCAGGAAGCCGATTTGGTGAGCATGCAAAAGGCAATGTCTTCGGGTGAATGTACATCCGAAGCCCTCGTCCTTGCATATATCGAACGCATTCATAGGTATAATCCTCTGATCAATGCCGTATTAGAGATCAATCCAGATGCTCTTGAAATAGCAAGGAATCTTGACCTTGAGCGAAATACAACAGGTAGTAGGGGGCCGCTGCACGGAATTCCAATCCTGCTAAAGGATAACATCGATACGTACGACCGGATGCATACGAGCGCTGGTTCAATCGCATTGGCTGAGTCGTTTGCTCCTGAAGATGCGTTCGTAGCCGCAAAGCTCCGGGCTGCTGGCGCTGTTCTTCTAGGTAAGGCCAATATGACCGAGTGGTCGAACTTTATGTCCAATCGTATGCCAGCTGGATACAGTTCCAGAGGAGGGTATGTGTTGAATCCATATGGACCTGGCAAGCTCTTCGTCAGCGGATCAAGTTCAGGATCGGCTGCAGCCGTAGCGGCGAACCTGACAGCAGCAGCGATCGGAACAGAAACCGCAGGTTCGATTATTGGACCGGCCAGCCAACATCTTCTTGTCGGAATAAAACCTACTGTAGGGCTTACGAGCCGCAGCGGCATAATCCCAATCTCCATAAGTCAGGATACACCAGGGCCAATTTCCAAGACAGTCACTGATGCAGCGATTCTACTCGGGGCAATCGTCGGTTTTGACGAAAACGATAAGGCAACTTGGACTAGCACACATCGTACTTTTCATGACTACACAACTTATCTCGATCGAGACTTTCTGTGTAAAACTCGAATTGGGATTCCTAGACATTACTATCGGTCGTTGGATGAAGAAAGACTTTCCATCATGGAATCCGCCATTAATGTTCTGCGTGAGCAAGGTGCTACAGTTATCGATCCTGTGGACCTCCATTTGGAACAGCATCCATGGAACAATGATGTTATCTGCTACGAATTCAAAACAGGCCTGAATCGGTATTTTTCAAAGTTGAACTCGGATCTGCCCGTACATTCTCTTCAAGATCTGATAGCTTATAATCAGAAACACGCTGCATCCGCATTGAAGTTTGGCCAAGATAATCTGATTCGTTCGGAACAAAATGCGCTAAACGAGACAACATATCAACTTAAACGACAAGAATATAACCATCCGGCTGTAACGCAAGGGATTGACTATGTACTCGATCAACACGGCTTAGATGCTTTAATGTTACCCGGTGACGTTGATGGCATGTACATTGCTGCCCGGTTAGGGTATCCCCTTATTACGGTGCCCGCCGGTTATTCAGCAAAAGGAACAATTGATGCTGATGGCGATTCGACGCAGGGGCCATTTGGTGTTGTCTTTTCCGGGAGGGCTTTAAGTGAGCCCACGCTAATCAGCATCGCCTATAGTTTTGAGCAGGCAACACTTTTTCGTCGTCCGCCAGATCTGGGCGAATTGGATGTAGTCACTGTTTCGTAATGATAGCATTAGACTTAACAACTACGTATTGACCATTTCTTTGCAGGGACCTAACCATCGTGATTACGCTAACGGGACACGATAGCCGAAGGCAGCCACCCAACAGTGAACTGCACCTGGGTATCGCTCTCGGGATCAAATCCCATGGGCAGAAACGTTCGATCTCCGGCCATCTCAATCTTATGACCACACAAAAAGGAGGTCGACCAGTAAGTTCTGGTGACCTCATTATACGAACAGGTAGGATAGTGTAACAATGCATTATATTTATGATAAGAGTCACCGCGATATCAACGGCAAGTTTTAAGGCCATCCTTCCC
The DNA here is from genome assembly GCF_000024685.1 of Paenibacillus sp. Y412MC10. Taxonomy (NCBI): domain Bacteria; kingdom Bacillati; phylum Bacillota; class Bacilli; order Caryophanales; family Paenibacillaceae; genus Paenibacillus; species Paenibacillus sp. Y412MC10. The sequence goes on along the minus strand of NC_013406.1, from coordinate 3,420,106 downwards.
CGGATGGCCGTTTCTTTTTATAACGAATAACTTAACTACAATCATATTCTTGCATCGCTACACAGTAACACAAACTATGTACGCCTGGAGTAATACGGAGGTGGGTGGGGAATGTTATCAAGTTCTTGTCATCCTGTCGAAGGACAAGAAAATGTTCCCATAGAAAGTCGCTAAAATAGCGGCTTTTTTGTTTTATCGGTACAAGTTCTTGTCCCGAGTCAAAGACAAGAACTTGTACCGATTGCCGTAATGGACAAGAACATGAGCCGATTACCGATTAGATAAGTATCTAACTATATTTCCATGCCGTTTCATCAAGCTACCCTGAAAATAACTCATAACGTAAGTCCAAAGAAGACAACACGAAACTAGGCGCAGCTTAAACGGTTTTAAAAAAGCTGCGCCTTCTTCGTCTAGGCGGGGATGGATTAGGACGCTTCTCGAGTGGCTAGCGTTACGGTAAAGCCAAGATTCTCTAGCTTTCGTACGGTCTGTCTGACGATGGTATCTTGGTGTCGCATTTCAATGTAATCCGCCCCTAAATCTTTGTAATCTTCCTGCCGGGTCAGCAAATGGTAAGCAATCGTCATGATGGAATGTGCAACGGCAACGGCTGCTCAGTGCTTTCCTTTGCCGGCTGCGATTCGTCTGTATTGAGCACCGAGATAATTATTAGATCCCCGCATATGTGGCGATCTGGTCTTTAATGAATCCAAGCCATTTGCAATCACTGTAAACAGTTGTTTCTTCTTCCCAGATGGTGAATCTTTTTATTTCACAAGCTTCATTCGAATGGCAGTGACCACTGCCTGTGTGCGGTCCAGCGCCCCAAGTTTTTGCATGATATGGTGGATGTGCGTTTTTGTTGTGCCTTCAGAAATACATAAAATTGCAGATATTTCGTGATTCCTCTTACCGTAAGCAAGCAGCTGCAATACTTCCGTTTCACGCTCCGTCAAGGCACCAAGCAGCCGGTCTTTCCCGGGTGAATCCGAATCCGGCTCCTGCATGCCTGAAGTTAATATTTGGTCTAGAGCGCGTTTGGCCGTGCTGCTATTGAACAGGGTTGCCCCCCGGTGCATGGCCCGTATACCGCTCAGCAATTCATCGGTTTCTGTATCCTTCAATAAATAGCCGGAAGCCCCGGCACGAATCCCGTCAAACACATACTGTTCAACATCAAATGTCGTTAAGAGGACCACTTTTGTGTTAGGCAAAGCTTCAGCGATAGACTTTGTTGCCATGATACCTGTTCCGCCCGGCATGCGGATATCCATCAAGACGATATCCGGAACGTTTCGCAATGTAATGTCAACAGCTTCTTCTCCGGTCATAGCCTCTCCGATAACCTGCATATCTTTTTGAATGTCCAAAATATATCGCAATCCTTTGCGGATGAAAGGCTGGTCATCCGCCAGTACGATTCGAATCATTTTCTCGGTTTGCATGAATCGTCTCCTTATTAGCCGTACTCGATGTAATATTAAGCGGAATAACTGCTTGTATCTTTAAACCATTGGGTGAATTTGTGGAGAAAACGATGCTCCCTCCGGCAGATTTGCATCTTTCGATCATACCACTTAGGCCAAATCCGAAATTCAAAGGTTTCTGGCCGCTGAAATGACCATCATCCGTAATGAGAAGCTTTACATGTTCATTCTCTTCTTCAATTACAATGTTAACCGTTTTCGCATCGGCATGCTTGAGTATATTGGTTAACGCTTCTTGCAAGATTCTGTATAAAATCACGCTGCATTCAACCGGCCACTCACCGATAGGTCCGATTTCTTTATATTGTATCTGTACCATAGAATTTGCTTCGATTTGAGATACGAGGCCCTTCAGCGCGATCGGTCCAAGGCCCTTCTCATCGTCGGACCATTCCTTTACTGCAAGCCTTACCTCATTCATCCCTTTCCTAGCAACCTTCAGAGTCTCGTCTACGCTGTTTGCCGCCCCAGCCGGATCCTGCGGAATCATCAGCTTCAATGCTTGTAGCTGAACAATAAGCGAGGTCATCTGATGTCCAAACCCATCATGAATGTCGCGTGCCAATCTCGTACGCTCCGTCATCGCAGCATAACCCATCGCCTGAACAGATGTTTGCTGCAATTCGGAATATGCCGTGTTCAGTTGTTCCAGTTGCTTTCGGTTCGTGCGATGCGCTTCGCGAAGCAGGCTTTGATTTCTGACCGCGATAAACATGAGGACGGCTGCAATTAGAGCGCCATATGAGACCTTGTCGACCAGCATCATTGCAAGAATGAGGCAAACAGTGAAGACGGCGAGAGTAACGATTGAACGATTCCATTTCGGATCGGCCACACCCAGCATATACAGCAGCGGCCAGAAAATGCGGTGATCAGGGTAATCGGAATGAACGATGCGAATGATGAGGGTTATGCCAGCAAGAATGCAAACCGCAAGAACATACCTCTTAGCATTCCACCATCCTTTAGGTGCTGCCGCCATCCATATGTAACAAGCCGCGAAGGCAGCGTAAACGATAAGTACGTGGATATGCAGAAACGGATACTCTGGCATGATCAATATGAAAAAGGCAACGATAAAGATAGTATGTGCGGCGCGGGCGTTAAAGTGCTGAAATATGTTTTTATTCATTTTTCATTCCTTCATTCGGGTGGTTTACTTCATCATAACAGATGAATCCGTCTTGCTCATCAATCGATCGATATAGACGCTAAATAAAAATCAACTGCAGATAGACGTAAAAGGAATTGCATTGTGTTATTTTTGGTGTGCAAAAGAAAACGAGGAGTGATTGCCATGGAATTGGCCAGAAAAGACGAAGATGTTAAAGAGAGAGGAAGATTGAAGTTTACAGGCATACAATTGCTGAAACGATGGCCCTCATTGGTGGCGTTAGCTATGGCCGCAACAGGGCTCCCTGCTTCGACGGATCCCATGTCATTTATCCTGATTCTCATCGCGCTTGTCTACCCGATTGCAGGCGCAATTCGCGGTCATCTCCGCGGGGTTCGTACCATCTTGATACAGGCGGCCGCATTACTGTTTTTCAGCATTATCGCCTTAGTATCTCTGTATGTCGACAGAGATACGGGACTGATTCTGCTTGCGGCAGGTTATATCGGCCATGCGGTCTGGGACTTTGCTCATTTTCGGAGCAACAAGATCGTCTGGCGGTGGTATGCGGAATGGTGCACTGTTTTGGATTTTTTTATTGCAGCCTTTCTGCTCGCACCGATATTCATGTAACATGTGGAGAGGATGCCTTTGCAATTGCATAAAATCTGATGGGAAGCGGCACTGAATTGTTGACCATTACCATTGACCGCAGCATGATAAACCTGATGCATTGCGAATCCCCTGGGCTGGGCGATCCTGCGCGGTGACGAGACCATACTCAGCACAGTGACTCGCTCTTCTACCAGGAACTAATGAACTTGAAACAGAAAGGGAATGATTCTAGCTGGAATTGAAACGCTTGATGTACATGCTGCCGTGCCTACTCTTGCTCCTTGCCATGACCGCATGTGGTCAAGATCAACAACAAACAGCTCATCATTCTTCTACACCAGTCGAAGCCACATTCACGCTCGAACCGAGTCAACCTGCTGCCAGAGACAACGTTACTTTTGCGGTAACCGTTACCCAGGATGGTACTTACTGGGGAGAGTGATAGTTGGAGTGGCGAATACACAGCAAACATTAATGGAGATAAGGAGAGTGGAAAGTTCATTTTTGGTTATAAAAATGCAACCGGTAAAGAACTTAAAAATTCGGAAATTACCATTAATCAAGGAAAACGCGTACGTAAAGAGGGGAACTACAAAGGAGCAATTATTGAAATGCCTTCTAGTTGTTCAGGCTGTGCAGTAACGAAGATAGAAATTAAATGGAATGACAAAGAAGAAACTTTTCACTTAAAAACAAAAGACCAATAGAGAATTCGAAGGAGCCTTTATAGTCGTTTTTATCCTTGAGATGAATCGAAGAGAAAGAAGCCTTGATGATGGTTGCGATGAAAATATTTGACAACCCAACACAAGAAAATAAATTACTTCGTGAATACGTTGATAACTATGTAGACAAATTTTCATTTTAAAGTAAACAAACCATCATTCAAGAATCAAAATTTTCATTACGCTGTGGTGCCTCGAGAGGGGCATGGATGGCTAACGGGCAGAATTGTTAAATTTACCATCTTTCGTTAAATTAAATTTGTTTACGGTCAGGCCAGGTCTATGCACATTAGCAATCCAAGAGAAACAGGGCATGCTGTTGCATGATAAAGTGTTGACATAAAGGAGGTTGAATATGGAACATGTAATCTTGATGATGAATGTGCGAGAAAACAAGGGAGGAGAGTCAGTCGCATGGCAAAGATCGTTTACGCATTGAACCAGTCTCTGGACGGATTCGTCGACCACGACCACCCGGAATTTCAGACCGGCCCCGAACTATTCCGTCATTTCATCGACGACGTGCGCAGCCTGTCGGGCATCCTGTACGGGCGCCGCATGTACGAGAACATGCGGGTTTGGGACGGAACCGAATGGGGTGCACCGGAACGGGAATTCGCAGCGGCATGGCAAAGCAAACCGAAGTGGGTGGTGTCGAGGACGTTAAAGTCCGTCGGTCCGAACGCTTCTCTGATCGAGGGCGACCTCGCAGCGGCCATACGTGAGCTGAAGGCTCAGCATGAAGGGGTAATAGAAGTTGCCGGGCCCGAGTTGGCCCACAGTCTAACGGAGCTCGGTCTCGTTGATGAGTATCGACTCTATCTCCATCCAGTCGTGCTGGGTCACGGCAAACCGTTCTTCGCCGGTCCGCGGCCGCCTCTGCGCCTCGTGGCAAGCGATCGAATTGGCGAGAATGTGATCAGGTTGACCTACGTTCCAGCTTAGTTGTGCGGTTGACCCAGTGGCCTTTAGGGCAAGTTACTTTAATAGGGATTCTCCGGTTGTCCGTATCAGTATGAACTAAGCAAGGAAGTAATCCAATCTATGTTATCATTTACACCTCAGAAAATTGCAATGTTGGTCATGAGCAAACCAGATGATGAGAATATACAACTCCAAAAATCGGTTGATCTATATGTTAAAAAATTGAATTTTTAAACCCGTTGATGATTAATTCCAACGGGTTTTTATTAAACGATAATGGAAGAAATCTAAGAGAGGGAAAAGGGCAAGTTACGGCAATGGGTACAAGTTCTTGTCCTTTAACGGTACATGTTTGTCGGAGGACAGAAACATTGTCCCATTGAAAGTCGCTATTTTAGCGGCTTTTTTGTTTTATCGGTACAAGTTCTTGTCCCGAGCCAAGGACAAGAACTTGTACCGATTGCCGTAAAGGACAAGAACATGGTCCGATTACCGATTAGATAAGCATCTAATTATGTTTCCATTTCACTAAGCTAACGGGCAGGTTAGTTTAATATTTTTTAAGGAAGTTAGGGAAGAACTATATTTACTTGGTGAGATAAATTCATCAACCAATGAGGGTAGCGGACAAAAACTGCTGGTTTTTCCTGTAAGGTTCGGGAAATGTGTGCCTAATACTGTAATGTGCCAAGAACCCTGTATTATTTCTGATTAAATGGTGATTTAAACAAAGAACCACTTTTATCAATAAAATGTCTCAATAATTTTAGATCAGTATATAAGATACATAGTATAAAAATAAAGCGTAGTTCTAATAAGAACATATCTTTATTACATAATTAAACAAACATATCCAGTATCAATAGCCTTAATAAAAATTCTTCTTTAGTGTAAAAATTCGGTAATTGATCGTTTGTGGAAATATCTCAAATTATAGTTATTCGCCAAATTCTTTACCGAAATCCTCCATCTTCTCTAGTATAGGTAGTAGTTTGGATCCTTTATCTGTTAACGAATATTCAACTCTTGGGGGGACTTCTGGATAAACGTCACGTCTAATGATTCCACTCTTCTCCAATTCCTTAAGTTGCTTCGTTAAAGTGCCTTGTGATAAATCTCCAAGAAATTGTTTGATATCCGTGTAACGACGTGATTCAGATTTTAGATACCACAAAATAAAATACTTCCAACGCCCTGATAAGATATTCTGGGTAAAGGCTATCGCGTACATATCCCTGTTTTCATTTATAAACTCTTGATCGAATCCTTCATTGCAAACCCTCATTGAACTCACTCCTTATCTAAAAGGTACAAAAAGATGTACTATGTTCATCTATATTGCCCTCTTCGCAATCGAAACAAACAAGCTTATGATTGTGTTAACAACCAAACAAAACAATTTTAGTTTGTCTAAAATTTGAAAGAATAATAATTTCGTTTTGGTGTTATAGTTAGCTTGCTAAATAAAAATTATACCTTACGAAATAATAGTTAGCAAGCTAAATATCAAAGAAAGGAGTTACTGATAAGTGAATACAGAAAATAGTCTAAAGCTATCGATTTTGGATTTCGTTCATATTTATAAGGGTTCTGAGGCTAGGAAAAGTCTCCAGAACGTGACGGAAATGGTTCAATTAGCAGAGCAGTGGGGATTCAACAGGTACTGGTTTACGGAACACCATAACACAACAACCTTGATGAGTACTTCACCAGACTTACTGAGCCTACATGCTGCAGCTCACACTAAAAGTATCCGAGTGGGTTCAGGGGGGATTATGTTGCCTAATCATAGCCCCTTGAAAGTGATGGAGAACTTTACGCTTCTCGAAGGATTATATCCAGGTCGTGTTGACCTCGGGATTGGCCGAGCTTCAGGTACGGATGGTAGAACCATGTGGGCATTGTTAAGATCTCAAAAATTAATGGAGGTTAATGATTTTCCAGAGCAATTAGATAACTTGCTTGCCTTCTTTGCCCGTAACTTCAAAGAAACCCACCCGTTTAGTCACATCAATCCTCCGGGAGATAAATCAATGGTTCCGGATATGTTCATGTTGGGATCTAGCGAGGGGGGATTACATTTTGCTTTGGAAAAAGGGTTAGGGTTTGTATTTGCTGCACATTTGGCACCGCAATTGGCTATTCCTGTGTTGAGAGCTTACCGTTCGAATTTTCAGCCTTCGTCCTATTTAACTGAGCCACAGAGTATGTTAGCGACGATCGTTATTACAGCCGAGACGGAAGAAGAGGCTAAACACATAGCAGGTCCGGCGGAGTTAATGTGGGCACAAATGAACACAGGGGCGCGAAACCTTGCTTTTCCTACTCCGGAAGAAGCCGAAAATCACATATACACGCCTCATGAAGAGTTGGCTAGGGAACGAAATAAAGAACGCTTTGTGATTGGAAGTGTTGAACAGGTTGCTAAGAAACTTCAACAACTTGCGAAAGCAAGTTTGGTAGATGAAATCATGATTGCAGACTTTTATCCTAATCAAGAAAGCCGGAAGATAGGTCATGAATTGTTGGCAAAAGAATTAAGTTTGACACAAAGAAATAAGTGAACTCGAGAAAAGGAGATCATTCAACCATGGAAGAAAGAACGCTAAAATTAGGAGGAATTATTGATGGCGTGGGTTGGAATTACACGGGCTGGAGACATCCCGATATTCCAGCAGATGCCAGTGAAAATATTGAGTATTACGTACAGAAAGCCATTCAACTTGAACAGGGAAAGTTTGATCTCATCTTTTTGGCAGACGTAAGTCATATTGGACCTGGTATGATTCCACATTATCTAAGTATGTTTGAAGGTGTATCCATTTTGTCTGCACTGAGTATGGTAACTCACTCCATTGGCTTGGCCGCAACTATAGCGACTTCATATGCTGACCCGTTTACGGTTGCTAGGCAGATCGCTTCACTCGACAAGATCAGCAAAGGCAGAGCAGGGTGGAATGCGATCACCTCCAATCCAGGAGGATTAGCCAATTACAGTCGCTCTCATTTAAGGAAAGCAGATCTTTATTCTATGAAAAAAGAGTTTCTAGAGATTGTTGAAGGTCTCTGGGATTCGTATGAAGACGATGCCTTTATACGTGATAAGGAACGTGGGGTATTTTATGACCCTAGTAAGATGCATCCGCTACTTTATACAGGGAAATACTTTTCAGTAGAGGGACCCTTAAATATTAGTCGATCACGACAAGGTAGACCAGTCGTCTTTCAAGCTGGTACTTCCCCGGAATTCATGGATATTGCCGCGCACCATGCCGAAGTCATCATGGCGCCTGGGCATGATTTTGAGTATCTCTAGGGATTCACTGCTGAACTTAAACACAGAGTGCAAAATCAAGGCCGTTCACCACATGACCTACTGATGATGCCTTCTCACAATCCCATTGTTGGTGAAACGGAAAAAGAAGCCTTGGAAAGGCTAAGGGAAATCGAATCATGGATGCCTAAAGGTTATCGAATGCCGAAACCTCAATTTATGGGATCTGCAGAGCACGTTGCCGAACAAATAGAACATTGGTATCGAGAAGGCGTCATGGATATACTGCTTATCAGACAAGATCATCCAGCAGGATTTGAGGACTTCATCCGATGGGTGGTTCCCATCTTGCAAGATAAAGGCATATTCCGCAAGGAATATGAGGACGACACACTTCGGGGAAATTTAGGTTTACCTTACCCTGAAAATAAATATACGAAGTAATAATAAATAAACAAACAATCAGTTTAAAAAGAGGAGAAACCAATCATGAAAAACCGAATTACAGAACTACTGGGAATAGAATATCCTGTTATTTCAGCTGCAATGACATGGGTCACTTCCGCAGAATTTGTTGCAGCAGTATCCAATGCAGGGGGAATGGGTGTGCTCGGCCCTAATGCTGGCCAAACGGAAAAAGCAACGAGTGCAGAAGATATGGCAGATCGACTGACCAAAGAAATTCGTAAGGTGAAAGCATTAACGAATAAACCCTTTGCAGTAAACTACATTTTCCCAATGGGAGGGGCCACAGAAGACCCATTTACGAATGCTGTTTTTGATGTATTGGTTCAAGAGAATGTAAAGTACGTGATCGCCATTGGACAACATGTGGTTGAACGTGAACTGCAACGACTTAAAGAACATGATATTAAGGTCGTATACAGAGACTTGAGCCCAACTGTAGAAAAGCTTGTAGAAGCTGAGAAAACAGGAGTGGATGCTCTTATCGTGACAGGTTATGAGGCTGGTGGCCATATGAGTGATTATAAAATCAGCACACTTTCGCTTGTTCCACAAATCACTTCAATTGTGAAAATACCTGTAATTGCTGCCGGTGGGATAATAGATAGTCAGGGAGCGAAAGCAGCATTTTCAATGGGTGCAGAGGGTGTTTATATGGGGACAAGGTTCATTGTCACGAAGGAAAACCCGGCTAGCACGGAAACGAAGAAAGCCATCATTAAGGTGAAAAGTGAAGAATTTATAGAATTTAAGTCAGGTTCAGGACATTTGAGAACCATTCCTACAGAAGCGGGCAAAAAGGCATTAGAACTCATTAATCAAGGGAATCATGCCGAAGCCTACAAATATTATGGAGAAGGGTTCAAAATAGGAATGTTAGATGGCGATTTGATCAACGGTACTATTAGTGTTTCTGAAGCAGCCGGTGGTATTCAGCAAATCCTGACATGTCAAGAAGTGATTGAAGAAATTGTTAAATCCATAGGATAAAGATCTCAAAAATATTGATACAGAGGAATATTAAATGGGAAGACTTTCGAATATAGTAGCCATTATTACTGGAGCTGGTGCTGGTCAAGGGAAAACTGAAGCGTATTTGTTTGTTAAATTATAATAAGGAGATGTTTCCAGTGAGTAAAAAAATTCGTACAGGAATCATAGGTGCATCCATTAATAACGGATGGGCGAGTGGGACACATATTCCAGCCATCAAGCACTTGGATGATTTTGAGCTTACTGCAGTTGGGACAAGTAATATGGCGAGTGCGATGAAAAGTGCAGAAGCCTTCGACGCAGATCACGGCTTTGATAACATGGAGGCTTTGGCTCATCATGCCGATGTTGACATGGTCGTTGTCAGCATTAACGTAAAGGAACATTATAATGCGGTTAAAGCCATTGTACCGGCTGGAAAACCGATCTATTGTGAATGGCCACTGGGATCCAATACAGGTGAAGCGCTCGAAATGCAGGAATGGGTAGCATCTGCACAACTGCCAAATGCGATTGGACTACAGGCTAGACAAGCCCCTGCCATTCAGTATGTGAAAGACTTGTTGGCAGAAGGTTATGTTGGTAAGGTGGTGTCTGCCAATCTAAAAATTTTTATAGAAGACATGGGTGGCGTAGGGGACAAATCAAGTGCGTATCTTTTTGATCGTAAGATTGGAGGGAACTTGCTGACCATTGTAGGTGGACATAATTTGGATGCATTTACCTACATGCTTGGGGATTTTACCGAACTTTCGGCCGTCACAGCACAGCAGTATCCTGAAGTCGAATTGGTGGATATTAAGAAGGTCATTAAGAAGACGACAGATGATCAAATACTAATAACAGGAAAATTAACAAATGGTGCTACAGCGAGTGTTCATATTCAAGGTGGAGTCAAACATCAGACCGGACTAACGCTCGAAGTTTTCGGAGATAAGGGCACAATCGTGCTGAGTGCACCTGCTTCGATTCAATTCGGCTCACACCAGCTACGTGGCGCTGGTCCTACGGACAAAGAGCTTCGTGAACTAACCATTCCCGATGCTTATTACTCTGCACCACTTTCTCTAAAAAGTGACTCAGGGTTTGTTCTGAATATAGCGCAGGCTTATCGTAAGTTCGCTCAAGATATTCAAGAAGGAACAGCCTTAACACCTACTTTTGCGGATGCGGTGAAACTTCATCAGTTACTGGATGCCGTCGAAAAATCTGCACAGACCGGTGAACGCCAATATTTTTAATACGAGTGAGCTCGAATCTGTAGCTATCTATGAGCTGCTGATTAAGAGAAATTAGCTATCTATGATGAAACCATGCTTGACTATTATAAAAATCGTCAGTCTAGCCCACTGACCGTGAAATAGTGAAAGGATGGAGTGACCATATCCAGGATCATCTCCAGAGAAGTAACAACCCAAATGATGGAGTATCTGAAAAGCAGGATTTGCGAAAAAAAATAAGTTCAGATATAGCCAAACTTTCGAACTTTGAGCTGCCCCGGTAGGTGGTAGCTCGAAGGTGAATTGACACCTAAATATCGACGTGATACATTTAGTCTGCTAAATATCATCCAGCTTATAGGAGGAATAATTCATGACAGATGCAGTAGATTGTGATATTCGTCAGTCTTTTGATCGGATTTCCTCTCAAATGCGTCGGAATTATAGTGAATCTCTGAGGGAACTTAATCTCTATGTAGGGCAAGATAATTTGCTGTATCGTCTGTGGTTGGGCGATGGGGTGACACAGATGCAACTGTGTGAACACTTAAAATGCGAGCCACCAACGGTAACGAACATGGTCAAATCACTGGAGCAGAACGGATTTATATATCGTAAACGTGATGTACATGATGCAAGGGTCATGCGTATTTATTTAACGGATAAAGGAAAAGAATTAGAAAGACCAGTTGATTCTAAATGGAGGGAGCAGCAGGAGAAATTGCTTCAATCTATTTCTGCAGAAGATCGGTTGATATTAAGAAAGCTATTGCAACAAATGGAGAGGAATATAGTATAACTCTCTTTTTAGTCGATATATACTTAGCATACTAAATAAGATAACGATTTAACTTACCAAGTAATTAAACCTGTTTCAATAAAATAAAAACAGAGGAGAGTATGAACATGTTAATCCCGTATCTGGACAGAATTAATGAATTAAGCAGAAAACAAAAGAATTATGGTTTAACCTACCAGGAGAAATCAGAACAGATGGAACTTCGTCAAAATTACTTGGAAATGATCCGAGGGCAACTTCTAACATCGATGCTTTCGGTATCAGTGGTTGATCCTGAAGGTAATGATGTCACCCCATCCAGATTGGTCCATGAAAAGAAAATCCTCAAGGACATGGAAGAACTTGTGCCGATTAGATAATTCATTAAGCTAACGGGAATTGTCGAGGGACAAGAACATGATCCGGGAGTAATTGTACCCATTCAATAGAGGAACTAAAAAAGTAAGTCCCGTCTCGTCAAGTAGGCCGTAAAGGACAAGGACAAGAACATGAGCCGATCTTAGACATATGTACAAAATACGAGTTTTGTGAAACAGATGTTGAGAAAAGAATCGCCACAGCTGATTTTCATTTAGATCTATCATGTTAAGCCGTTATAATCCTTTTTTCTTGCGCATCTTCTATTTATCGAACAACTTTAACTTTCCAATTGGATTCTTTGATTCTAGATTCATTCGTTTGAATTACAATTTATCTAATCTAAGGCATTAATTAAAATGTCGTTTAATATCGTCATTAATCGATCACTTGTTCAAGTTTGTTCATGTGCCATTATAAATCATCATAATCATCGAATTTTGGTTGTTTCATTATTATTACGATTTCGCTTCACATTTTAGCGGAATTTCGCTACTGAGATATTTTTAATCTTTCGTTGGTTCTTAATCGATTTAATTTTTATTAATGCTCAATCTTATGAACTATTTAGTGCTTGCTTGTTATCATCCATTATCCTAATTTTTTATTAACCCTCCCCTCTCTACAACTTAATAATTTACCATTATATGTTATTTTATCCGCCTTGAAATATAAAAAAACCGGCCATATTCGGTCGGTTTTTCTCCCGCATGATCGGGACAATGCACGATTCACATAATATTGGAATATATTGTGCTGTTCGGCTCATATACTCATCATGATTAGCCCGTCTCTTCAAAGTCAGGGACAACGTGTAAGTCAACCACGCTTATCAAACCCATGCACCTGTGCAGTCCCCTCCTGTTTTTACTTCAGATTCGCAGACCACTTCTCGGCACGAGCCTGCAGATCATCCAGAAACTTCTGAATATCCGGCGCATTACCGGACGCTGCCTGGCTGATAAATCCATTAATGGCTGGAGCGATATCGCTCATGTAGAACGGATTGGCTTCATCCATGAGCTCCGAGTGGCCAACATCAGCGATTTCGAGTGCTTTTTTCACAAACTTATCCTCCGGAGTTACGAAATCAGCGTTTTTAAGTGTCGGGGTACTGGAGAAGTTCTCATACATGTATTTTTGCGTCATGTAACTGGTCAAGAACTTTAACACTTCCCATGATGCATCCACATCTTTGGCGTTCTTTGCCATGATGAACGGGTCAACCGCCACCCAGCCTTCGCCTTTAGGACCCATGTTCAGCACAGGTTCAAAACGGTCCAGCAGCTCCTTGTTCTGCTTCGACCGGTATTCACTCATCGTGGAGCCGCCGGTGGAATCCAGCGCGATGGCGATATTGTTTTTCTCCAACCCAAAATTCTCGGCACCCTGGGCATTCACGAATCCAGCCGGCGGCAGCTGTGCGGCTTCCTTCAGCCATTCCAGCACTTTGACCATTTCCGGAGAATTCAGGTGCCACTTGATGTTCTTGATATCCTTCAGTGATCCTTCTGCTCCTTTGGCGCCATATGCAAGGGTTAATGCAACAAAGGTAGATCCGTTTAATGAGTTGCCGCTCCAATACAAACCGAAATTGTCTTCACCGGTTTTCGGGTTTTTGCCGGTCATTTGCTTGGCTTTCTCCAGAATTTCATCCGGTCCCGGCTGTGCCGAGAGTGTTTCAACGCCCCAGTCTTCAAACAGCTTCTTATCATAAATCGTCATCCGGCGGCCAAGAACGGCAGGTATCCCAAACTGTTTGCTTCCATCCGGCGACTTGGTGCTGTAGGAATTATTCATAATGCCTTCCAGATAGATGCTTGGGTCAAACGAAGTATCTTTTGCAATCAAATCGTCCAGGTCACGCAGCAGCCCTTCCTGGTACCATTGCGATGCAAAGGCTCCCCCGGTATACAAGACATCCGCATCGCCGGAGAGCAGCATGGCCGTTTGTTTGGCTTTTACGTTCTCCCAAGGGATTTGATAAACCTCCAGTTTGATGTTCGGATACATTTTTTTGAACGTTTTATCCAAATATTCGTTGAGTCCGATGGTCGGGTTGCCTGTCAGCGCATCGATCCCGTTATCCAGCTGCCAGCCTGCCAGCGCAACGCGAACCGTTCCTTCCATATCCGATACTTTTTCAATTGTAACGCCGCCTGTCACATCTTTACCTGAACTGCCTGAACAAGCGGCCAATGTAAACACCAGCACGAATGACAGGATCAGCAGCACAGCTTTTTTCATCATGTCAACACCCCCGCATAATTTTTAGCTTTACTATCTGAATTACTGCTTGATACCGGACAGCGCAATGCTTTCGATAATATAGCGCTGCAGGAACATATAGACGACGATAACCGGAATGAGGCTCGTGGTTGTGGCCGCCATAATAATGGATGGCTGTTGGTTAATACCGTTGTTGTACGTAAACATGGCTAAACCGATCTGGATCGTGTACTTGGCAGCCGATTTCAAGATCAGCAGCGGCCACAGCATATCATTCCATACGCCTAAGAACAGCAGAATGACCATGGTGGCGATAATGGGCGTACACAGCGGCAGATAAACCCGGCTGAATACCGTAATTTCCTTAGCTCCATCCAGTACGGCCGCTTCCCTTAAACTGCTGGGCAATTGATCAAAGAACGCTTTGGCCAAAAAAGTACCGAACGCATAGTTCATGGCCGGCAAATAAAATGCCAGATAATTGTCGACCAACCCGAGTTTACTGAACAAAAGATACTGCGGAATCATGGTCATTTCGAACGGAATCATCATCGTGCTTAGCGCCAGCAGCAGTACGAAATTAGCTCCTTTGAAGCGAAGCTTGGATAAGGCATAACCGGATAATAGCGCGGACAACGAGCTGATGATAATGACCCCTGCGCTGACAAGCGTGGAATTGCCGATATATCGGAACATATTGATGTTGGTGAAAGCGGCTTCATAGGTTCGGATCGAAGGCTCCTCCGGCCATATTTTCGGCGGGAATGAAATATTTAATCGTGCGGCCCAATCGAAGCTCGTTACCAGCATCCATAAGAAAGGCACAATCATAATGAATGAACCTACCAATAGAACCAGCGTTAGCATCAGCTGTGGTAGTTTGACTCGTTTACGGTGCACCGGCTCCTTGGGCAAGGCTGAACTGCTCATAGTTACCCTCCTGTCTTCTGGAATAAGGTTCCCCCACGGATCCGAAAATGGATATTGGGATTAATCCAAGCTGTCTTTACGTCGGTTGAGCAGCATGAGGAACACGGTTAAGATGAGTATGATGACGAATAACAGATAGGATACGGCCGTAGCCAGCCCCATCTGCGAAGAGAGGAATGCATTTCGGTAAATATACAGCACCACGGTCATCAAGCTTCCCCCAGGATTACCTGCGGTTCCGCCGATTAACCATACATCCGTAAACCGCTTCATTCCGCCGATGGTTCCCATGATGAGCATGAACACAAAGATCGGACGCAAGTATGGAATCGTTATATACCACCATTTCCGGTACGTGCCTGCACCGTCGACCTCGGCAGCCTCATAGAGATCCCGCGGGACGCTTTGCAAACCGGCCAGAAAAATAATGGTGTTATACCCTAGTGCACCCCACAAGCTCATCAGCACGATACTGTAACGCGCGACTTCCGGGTTCGTGAACCAGCCGACCGGATCGATGCCGAACAATCCAATCACGAAGTTGATCAGCCCTTCCTTGGAGGGAAAAAACAAGAAGGAGAACAACAAGCTTGTAGCAACGCCAGACACGACGTTGGGCAGAAAATAGACCGCTTTGAAAAAGTTACGTCCCAGATGCCATTTCAGATTATTAATCAGGCTCGCCAGAACAAACGAAAGCGCGATCCCTAGCAATACGGACCATATCCCCATGACGAACGTATTTGTAAGCGCTTGCCAAAATAAGGAATCCTCTAACGCGTAACGATAGTTGCTCAGGCCCACCCAGTTTCCGGATAAATTGAGCCCGGATGTCTGATGAAAACTCATAAACAGTGCGGCAAACATGGGATAAATGGCAAATACGATGACGCCGATAATCAGAGGGGCGCTGAATAGATAGCCCATCCAGTCATTGCGCGTAAATCTGAACTTTCGTTTTGCCCAATTTCCATGTTCCGCAGTCCATTTCCCTTCTGGGGTGGATGACAAACCGATCCTCCTCCTTTCGTTAGTAACCGGATCCATTCCGGCAATCGGACAAGACGTTCATGTCCATTCTGTACATGGTTATGTGGATGAATCCGGATTATGTGTTATTCTTTTTTTCACAGACGTGAATGAAAGAATAACACCTTAAAGCGATTCTTTATCGGCAGTGTATGCAGCTGCCCGCTTCCGGGTGTATGCCTAGGTTGAACCCCATATCGATACGCATAAAAAAAAGCACAGCCCATTGGAGGCTGTGCTTTATATATTCAAAGGGCTTAAACTTCGATAATGATGGGCAGAATCATCGGCCTTCTCTTGGTCTCACTGTATATGAATTTGCCGACATGATCCTTCAAGGTTTGCTTGATCAGATTCCATTGGGTGGATCCGGTTTCAGTCAAATCCTTCATTGAAGACGAGACGATATCGTGGATCTGACCCATGAATTCCTCCGAATCTTTTACGAAGATAAACCCCCTGGATATAAGCTCGGGCTTGGCCACCATCTGCTTTTCCGTTTTGCTGAGCGTGGTGACGATAATGAGCATCCCGTCGGAGGACAGCTGCCTCCGGTCCCGCAAGACGATATTGCCTACGTTGCCGATCATCAATCCGTCCACCAGGCTGTTGCCTGAAGGGATTTTGGGACCTAACGATGCCATGCCCTGCTGGATTTGTATCGTATCGCCATTCTGAACGATAAACACGTTCTCATTTGGGATTCCCACGGACTCGGCCAGCTGACGATGCTGATAGAGCATTCGGAATTCACCGTGAACGGGGAGCAAATAGTCCGGTTTCATTAAGGTGAGCATCAACTTCAATTCTTCTTGGCTGCCATGTCCGGATACATGCATCCCAGAAGTCGCACCCGATCCATAGATGACTTGGGCTCCCAGCACATATAAATTATCGATGACATGAGCCAGATTCCGCTCATTACCCGGTATCGCCCCTGCAGCAATAATGACGGTATCGCCCGGCAGAATCTCGATATGGGGATGCTTGGAGTTGGCTAGCCGTGATAAGGCTGCCATAGGCTCTCCTTGGCTTCCCGTGCATAACACGGCGATTTGGTCCGGCGGATAACGCTCGCTGTCTCCAGCATCGATCAGCAAATCATCGGGCATGTTGAGATACCCGTGCTCCTTGGCCACCGCAACGACATTAACCATGCTCCGGCCGAGCAGAATCAATTTCCGTTCCGTCTCTACCGCGGCATCGATGATCTGCTGAACACGGTTGACGTTCGAAGCAAATGTGGAGATGAATACCTGCTGTTTGGCCTGGGCGAAAGCCTCCAGGATATGACCGCCAACCAGGCGTTCCGAAGGGGTAAACCCGGGTCTTTCGGCGTTTGTGCTTTCCGATAGCAGCACCTTCACGCCCTGCTTGCCGATTTCTGCCATTCGGTGCAGATCGGGATAAGGTCCCTTCACGGGAGACATGTCGAATTTAAAATCTCCCGTGTGGACGACATTGCCTTCCGGAGTTTGAAAAACGATGCCCACGCAATCCGGGATGCTGTGACTGGTCGAAAAAAAAGAGGCATGGATGGCACCCGCTTGAATGGTGGAATTCGCGTCGATCGTGTGAAGCTCGGAATTACGCAGAATACGATGCTCTTTCAGCTTGATTTTAATCAGCTCAATCGTAAGCTTCGTCCCATACACAGGGATCGGCAGCTGCCTCAGTAAATAGGGAATACCACCAATATGGTCTTCATGTCCATGAGTGACGACAAGGGCTCTGACTTTATCCGCGTTGTCCAGCAAATAGGTGAAGTCGGGGACAATCAAGTCGATGCCGGGCAGGTTTTCGTCAGGAAATTTCGAGCCGCAATCAATCACCACAATATCTTGATCGTACTGTATGAAGTACATGTTTTTGCCAATTTCATTCACCCCGCCAAGCGCGGCGACCAGCAATTTTTGTTCAGCTATATTCATGGCTAGGTTGCCTCCTTGTCTCTACTCGCCTAGGTCCATATCTTTCAATGCATGATGTTCCTCCTATATTATTGAAGTTCTCGCAAAACTTATGCACCACGGGAAACAATGGATGCGCCAGTCGTAATGCAGAGTAACGACAGAAAACCCGCCAATCTCAAACGGTATGCCATTTGTCTTTAGCGATTTCAGTTGCAGCCAGATAGGAATTCAGACCTCAGGCTTCTTTAAAAGTTGAAAAATGAAAAAGACTGCCGGATAATCGGCAGTCTTCTGAATATAGCGCAAGTCGCGTCTTACGAATGTTTCCCCTGTTGTTTAGGAGCTTTAACCGGCTTATCGTTAACGCTGACAAAGATCGGATTAGAATAAAACCACAGGTCGCTGTAATTCCGTTTATTAATTTCCGCAAAGCGCTGCTCATTGTCTTCGATGTCCGTTTTCGGATCCATGAGCGGATCGCCATGGCGGGTTTCTCCGTCAACATTCACGCCAAGGTTCGTCCCTCTTAACCGGAAATATTGGTCCTTCGTTGCTTTCGTCCGATAAGTGATCACGTTGTATCCATCCCGATCGGTTGTCCAATCCTTGCTCGTAAACCGTTTCACCACTTTGGTCGAATCGTTGGTGCTCTTGCTGTATGCCGCCGTACCTGGTTGTGCTTTACCGGTGACATCACCCGAGATCAAATCGACATGATCCACGGCTACGGAGTCGCCGTTGTTATTTTGTTTCGGACTTTTGAATCGGATCATAATTTCGATAGGATTCCCTTGTTTCACTTGAAGTTTACTCCCCATCTCGGCCTGCTTATTCCCATGGCGAACGCGAAAATCCAACGCGTTGATTAAATCGCCGTGCACGGAGAACGATTGGCCTGAACGCATGCCGTTCAGCACGCTTTGCATATCCTTTCCGTTCACCCATGTGTAATTCTTGGCGTATTGTCCCGGCCAATAACCGCTGGAGTATAAACGATTGTCACTAATCTCAAAATGAGAATCCGAGTTCGCAAAGTTCCAGAATTCGCGTCCTTCGCCGAGCAGCGCATCCCATACGCCGCCAACTTTGGCAATCATGTAATCAGCGCCGCCATAGGTTCTGTTTTCCGGCGTAGTTAAATTTAGCCCGCCACGATCCGGTTCCATCTGATTCCCGGGCATTCCTTCCAACCCGAATACAACATTCGGCGCGATGTTGTTGAAATCCCGTATGTCAGCAATCGTATATACGGTTTTTCTGGAAGGATGATTGAGCAATGCATAACTGCTGTTGGCGTAGTTTTTTTGGAGCCAGGCCAGTGCCGTTCGGGCATCTTCGGACGTCGTATAGGCCCGGTTGTCTGTTTTTTTCCAATCGGCGACTTCTTTGGGATCAAAGATCGCTTCATCTCGATCCGTGAATAGATACTCGAACTGACGGGCTGCCCTAAGGCTCGCCTCTGAACCGAATGAGCCTGCTATAATGCCGACTCCCACATGTTCGTATGTAGGCATGTCCCATTCAAAACCCGAAAAGATAATGTTGTTCTTGTATTTCCCTGCTGTCTGAAGCTGCTGGATCTTGGGAATCTGGTACAGTGCCATTCCTTGGGAGAACGGAACAGGTCCGGCGGCAAGAGGATTTCCCTCATCATCCCGTTTAGAAACTCTAAGATGGTCCGAAACGGCGATCCAATCCAAACCGTACTTTTCGAACCCGTTGTCCAACAATTCCTGTAAGGATTGACTGGCATCATCGGACTGATACGTATGCGCGTGATACTCCCCAGTCATCCATTTGCCGTTGCTTTCCGGCTTAAACTTAGACCCATCCGACTTCGCATGAACAACCATGCCTTGCGAAAGGATGGACAAGCTGAGCGCCAAAACCATGATGGTTTTCTTCTTTAGCTGCATTTCATGGCACCTCCGAGTTGATATCAATCGTAAAAACTACTTAAGTGTAAGCCTTCTTGATTAAGAGAATGTTATGAGAAATCGATACATTTGTAAGAATAGTCCTCGTTATTCTATGTCCAATAGAATAAATAAGCTGACGTCTTTGTAACTCGAAATAAGCAGCTCTTCATCCATTAGGTTACATATATTATATTATGTAAACTATCAATAAACAGAATGACTACAACCTGCATTCGTTGTAGTCATTTCGATGAGCTTCTTCTAAGATTACATTTCTTTGGATAAAGTTCGACGTACCAACTTTACCTGTCCATTCACCCCCGAAGGCAAAGCATTCTTGCCATACAAGTTCTCCAGCGTATTGGCTGCACGGATGGTAAGTTGATGGATCCCCTGTTCCACATACGGCGTTATGTTCCAATGATACGGCGGCCACAGCCGGATGCCAGCATTAGTATCATTCACATATAGGCAAGCCGTCTCCCTAATATCTTCGGCTTCCAACCACAACTCCTCGTTCGGAGCTAAGCTGACCTCCGTCAGGTCTAGCTGCTGAGAGTAATCACCCGCTCCCGCATAATAAGGATAGCCGGCAGAAACCCAAGAACCAAACATATGTTCCGAACACGCATTTAACCTTACCCCATCTTCTATTTCAAACGGCCCAATCAAATAGGCTGGGAATGAAATCGCCGGCATTGGCTCCAGCAAGGAAACCGTCAAAATCTCGAGCTCGTTCTCGCCGGCCACCAAATAGTCCGTGATATCCAGCGAGGCATAGTTTGAATCCTGCCAATCGGATGGCTTCAGCGCATTCTGCCTAACGCCATTCACGAAGATTTCAACATTGCGCCTGCGCTGCAGGAAGCCGATATGGGCCGGTATTATCTGCTTCACATCGTCCAGAATCAACTCAAGCCTCGGCAATGGATGAACATCTGGTGGATGCGAATGATCTCGGCCATTCGGTGAATGCAATTGTTCGATTAATGCCTGCGTAATGGTAAACGTTGTACGGTACGTGTTCACTTGCCCAGGCATCGTGGCGTTCATCCTGGAGTTTCGGTCATTCAGCGTGACCTGCCACTGGTCCAGTAATAAAACGTTGGGTTCAAGAGACTGAAAACGCCACTTATCTTCGAGAACGATAATATCCTCGGTTTTTTGCACCTTGCCGAACGTTTGTTCTATTTCATTAATTGAGCACTCCTCAGGTCCAACCGATAGAACTCGCAGTTCTCCAGGTGCATAGGTAAGAACGGAATCGCCTACTAACCGGCGAATGTTCCCGCTTTCCAAGTCCCACTCTTCCATAAGGTTCCCGGTTTCTCCTGCATCAAGCTTCATGGAAACGTCATGCTCCGTCCAGTTCATAAACCATACAAATACACGGTTACCGAACACACGTTCTACATAGATCAAATCCTCATATTGTCCTTCAATCAGCTTCCATCGTAAGGCAGCAGATTTCTTTAATAACCCGCTTACCGTTTCACACAAGGGCTCGAACAGATCTGGAGCCTGCTCCTTTATACGGCCTCCGGACATCTCTGGATCGGCAAGTATCCGCTTTTCTCCGGAATCGAGATGATCCTCGATCAATGTATCTTCGTGGTCCTTGTCCTCCAACGAATAAAATAAAGCATACCCTTTGCCAACGGGGCGTAAAGCCCCATGCTGAGGATTCGGGCTAAAAAGCTCATGCATTTGCTTTGCCAGCTCCGGGTCCTGGTGCACGGTCTCGCTATGCCGCGGAATTGCCCCTACGGCAACCAGCGTTCCGCCTTGCTTTACATAGGCAACCAGAAGAACGGCGATGTCTCTCGACATGACTTCCACCTCGGGCATAACCAAAACCGAATATACGTTCCCGTCACCACTGAATCGTACCCCTTCTCCATCAACAAGGGCAGCATTACGAAGCTGACATTCATCAACATAGTCATAATCAATGGAATGGCGCAGCATGCGATCCGACAAAAGCGAGAACAAGGTATCGGATGAAGGAAACCGGTTAGATTGTCCCGATGCGAACATATTTTCGTACACCGATTGAATAGGCGATAATAGAAGAACCTCCGGGGTTCGTTTTCCGCTTGCGCCGAGCAGACTCAATCGACCGAGATAGTCGGCAAAAGCACGATAATGCGGCCAATGCGGCGCATGTTTGAATTCCGTGGGAGGAAAATCGGTTTTCCGATACCCTGCAAACGAATAATAGAACGCATGCGGGATAAACAGATTAACGCCGAGGAAAGCCATGAAATTGGCATCGAGCCGCCTTTGACGCATGGAATAGCCGTGACCGCTGGCACCAAAGGCCTCGCAGATCACACGTTCTTTATTATCCAGCCCGGCTACGGAAGCCGCCGTCTTCACGGACACGATCCGGTGCGGATTCTCCTTCGTGCCGATGCCGGGCGTCAAATAATCCACGCCTGCATAGTGGAACTGCTGCAGGACGCGCGTCTGGTTGCCTTGCGACCTGGCTTGCCCCCAGACCGGCTCCTCCAGCGTATGACCGATGTACAGCAGTTCATGCCCTTCGCACCATGAGGAAACCGCTTGATGATACCCCTCCACATACCAGCGCGTAATCGTATCATAATATTGCTGTTTCGTTGCACGGCTGCCGTCTGCCATGTTATATAGCAAAGCTCCTAATCGCGGGATGAGATCATACCCGTTCTCTTGCCGGTACCGCTCACCCATTCCTTCAGACCAAGCAAAGACCATACCAGGCAGGGTAGCGCCTACATCGTGAACAGCCGTCCGGATCGCTTCCACCCCGAAGAAACCGTCGTGGATCATGAGCCCCGGCTCGTCGGTAAAAACGCCTTGTATCGTCGTTCCGAAATATTTCTGCAAGGACAGAAACGGTTCATAGGACATCCGGATGAACGCCTGGACCGCCTCCGGATTCAACGTATCCAAGTAGTACCCATTGGCAAACGTGATGCCTTCCGCAATTTCGCAGGACCAGCAGGCCAGCACGACATAAGAGTCTTCCGCATTCGGAGGCGTCCAATCCCGTCCCCATTCATGCGTGAGGTCCTCGGATTCTTCATGGAGCAGCCATTCCCCGTCAGACTCGACGGCACGATAGGCCAGAATGGCAATCAGCTCATTATTCTCATAGCGTGCAAAATCCAGCTTCAAGCTCTCTTGCCCGGAACCGCCGTAACATCTCTTTTCCTCCACTCTTAAGTAACGCATGCGAAATTCCGGATGCTGTCGCGTCAGCTTTCCGCCCACCGTCCCGCTTGGCCAATTATCCTCATCGTACAGCCAGACGACCATGTTGCGTTTTTGGCATTCCACGGTGCAGAATTCCAAAGCTTCCATAAAAGCCTGCGAGAGGTATGAGGCTTGCATTCCATGACGCGCATGCAGAACAACCCCTCCGACGCCCGCTTCAAACATCGATTGAATCTGGCTTTCCAGCTCCGCTTCCTTGAGCTCGTGATTCAGAAACCAGAAAGGCTGCGGGCGGTACGTTGCGTCCGGATTCTGGAATTGCTGCTTCAACCGCATGAGATCCATTTCGATTTCTTCCTTAACATGAAGGCTGTTCACACACATCACCTGTCTTTGTTCGAATTTGATCTGGATCCTGACATGAGTAATCGAATGAAGTATCCCCCGACGACGGAGCGATTCTGGAAGTTCATTTGCTTGCCGCTGATGGTGTCATACCAATCGGTCACCGGGACTCGAGCGGAGGTTTCATTCATGAAATCCCATAGGGGCGCGATCATGGACTCAAACCCGGCCTGCGTGGTACTCATGGCTGCACACCATACCAGCCAATCGGATTTCGTATACGTATCGCGGCTGTCCAGGGGAAGGCCGTAACGGTTCTGTAGATGCTGGTAATACTCCAGTTCCCGCTCCGCCACTGCTGTTGGAAACAGGTTGAACTCCAGCAGCCGATCCCACACCAGATTGTATTTCATGCTCCAGGAATCGCCGGCGCTGTCGAACGTAAGCTTGTAATGGTCACCGGCATCGGCCATGGACATCCATTCATTCGCCATGTTCCGTGCAGCTTCGTGATAAGCTTCCCCTTCCGGGAGGCCGAGCCGATCGCACATGTAGGAGTATGCGGCAATGCCCAAGATCGCCTTGATGGACAGATTAGCATTATGCGCCAAATGTCCGGCGAAGTCATCCGTGCACAGCTGATTGTCCGGATCGAGTCCATTCTTCAGCAAATACCCAGCCCATGCGGTAAGGGGCTCCCAGTGCTCCCTGGCAAACTCCGCATTTCCTTCATACTTGCATACCGCAGCCGCCATCAGGAGCATATTACCGCATTCCTCAATCGGCATCTGGTATTCCAGCTTGTTCTCGCCATACACTTGACCGTTGGCTTTCGGGTACGTGCCCACGTCATGGGGCGCAAAATCGAACGTCCATTCATCGCTCATCGCATACTTAAAAATCGGACGCATCATGCCCTTGATCAGTTCAGGGTTATATCTCAGGAACAATGGAATCGACGGGTAGCTGACATCGACCGTGGCAATGCACCCGTTGCTGAAATTCTCCTTGGAGAAAAACAACACGCGGCCCGCTTCGTCAGCAACCAGTTTATGCGCGGCAATCGCCTGCCGATAGGTCAGCGCCAAAATATCCCGGTACCGATTGCCCCCTGCGGCTTGGCTCTCGGTCATGAGCTCGCGGTTAAATATCTCGCATCGCTCCATGATCGTTTCATACTGATCGGCTGCCGCTAACAGCATGTCATGAAAGGTCCATCCATTTACCTTCCAATAAGCATCCAGCGGCTTGAGGAAATATTCGATCGCATGAATATCGTCATACGCAAGCATCAGATATTCGGATACCCATTCATCCCGAACAGCACCCAAATCGATTTCGGCAGCCATGACGGGAACGTGATCGGAGACGGGGCGCGGCTTCTTCGAATCATCTTGGACAGGTAATTGACCAGTCCTCACATACGACTCCCGAGTTGTGACCGAATGAATTACCGTCTGTATCCGCGATGAACGCGGCACCGCCAGCACCATATACCCCCAGTCGATTCGGGTGTCATCACCGGCAAGCTGCAGGATCGGCTGTTCGACAGTACCCATCGACATCGCATTCAATCGTCCGTCGATCACGCGGTGCTCCCAGGTCACCTTCTGATCCGGCGTATTGACGCACCATTCGCCCGTTACATCGAAGTAAATCTTAACGTCATGCGGTTGCTCATCCAACGAACGAACGTGAAAGGTTAGATAGGTGACGGGCCGGGATAACAGATCGAGATCGTCCAGCAAGAGCGGGGTGGTAAACTGAACTTGAAGTTCAATGCCTTCCCCTTGAAACGTATACCGGGTCGTTACGGGCTCAACCGTCAGATCGGTTTGCTCAAGCGCTTCAGGCTCAAGTCGTTCTGACGGCTCCTCCGTGTGGGTGATAACTTTTCCCATGAATCGTCGTGGCGCGCCATCAATGACGGCTACTCCCGTCATGCCCTGAATCTTGTTCGTCCAATGCCGGGTATGGTCGTCATATAGACGGTCCGCTGCGGACCATACGCTGAAATAAGGATCTACAGTTACCAGCGGCACGGATGGGGGTCTGAAATTCGTTGTCATCTATCGTCAACTCCTTCATGTCTTCTTTATTCTTCAGGCTGCCTGGATCTCCTTGCGATTTGGAAATATTGATTCAATAAACAGCGAAGGCTTCGCCCCCTTGGATGACAAGGTCATGCGAAGCCTTCCTAATTAACGGGCTCCCCTGATCATGGATATGATTAGTTCGGCATTTGAACGGTCACAACGTCTTTACCCTTCAGATTTTCGTTCGTGAACTGCATCGCCTTATCGTATCCGGTCTTTCGGAGCTGATCCCGCAGTTCGTTGATAATGTTCATGGCGGCTTCATCCGATTTGGCAAAAACCGCTTCCTTCCAGGCATCGCCCATCCGATCCATCGAAGGCTTCAGCATTTCCCATTCCGGCGCTTTGGTGATGACATCGCCGGGGTTGTACGCCGTAATGACCTGAATACCGTTCGGACGGAGGATTTTGCGAGCATTCTCCATCGCGTCCAGCCTTTCTTGTTCCGCCCAGATGTCTCCTCCCGCAGCGGAATTGATGCGGTCAAGTCCTGTCAGCGATTCCAGACCGATGCTGATGCCTTCGTTCTTGCGCAGCTTCATGTTGGTGTCCGTGCTGAATTTGTCAAACCATTCCTGATTCGCGACAGGCTTGCCGTCCTTCATGTCCCAGTGAACGCCCTGCACCCCGTACCTAGCCAGCATAAAGCCTTCATCGGAAGCCATGAAGTCGAGGAACTTGAGCGCAGCATCCACGCAAGCGCCTTTACAGTTCTTGGTGATCGCCGTCACATTGTTGCCTTGAATTCCGAGATCGACAGGCCTGTCCGGTTCGACGTCAGCGCGCTCCAGCGGGCCGAGCGGAATGTAGTCGCTGCCCGGATGCGAAGAGACATATTCCTTGGAAGCATCCAGTATAGCCGGGTAGTGGGCGGCCAGGATGGCGATGCGGCCTTGATTGATTTTTTCCTTGGCGATCGGGTCCGTCTGGGTAAAGGCTTCAGGATCCATCAGCCCTTCTTCAACCAGCTTTCGGTAGAACAGCGTGTATTCTTCGTAGCCCTTCGTGAAGAAGTTATGCTCAAGCGTGCCGTCGCCTTTGTCGACGTAACTCGCCCCGGAATAAAACATGGTGTTGCCGATGCCTACGGCCCAGCCGTTACTGAAACCGCCCAGCGGAAAGACCGGCTGGCCGTTCTCCTGCAGATTGGCATCCTTGATTTTTTTGAGGAAGTTATAGAAGTCGTCCTTCGTCACGACGGATTGCGGGTCTACGCCAACCTTCTCGGCGATGTCTTTGCGCACATAGAAGCCATAGAGCCAGTCCATCCCATCTTCGTTGGTCGCCGGCTGATTTTGCAGCAGCAGATACTTTTTGCCGTCGTAAGCGTTAATCGCTTTTTCATACAATGCCGGCGGGACATTTTCTTCCGCAATGGATTTGGATAAGTTCGGATAATCCTTCAATTTCTCGGAGATATCGACCAATTGTCCTTCTTTGGCCGCCTTGATGATTCCGTCCAGCTCCCCGCCCCAGGCAGGTCCGGTATAGATATCGGGCAGATCCTGGGTCGCGAAGATCTGATTGACCTTCTCCGTCTCGCTGCCCTTGGTATATTCCCACTCCAGGGTAACGCCCGTCTTCTCCTTGATGACTTCTTCGACCGGCGTCATCGCATCGGAACCGTTTGAGCCATTCCAATTGTGTAATATTTTGAGTTTGTATGAATTCTCTCCTTCTGCGCCTTCTCCGTTATCTCCGTTCCCTGATGAATTCGTGCAGCTGATCAGCAAACCTCCAACCATGATGGACACGAGCAATGCGGATACGCCTTTCGACCAAATCCTCTTCAAACCAATCGCCTCCTGGAATATGGATATCAATGATCTTGGTAAAGCTTTGGACAAATTCCGGGTCAGGATGACCTAACCTTTAACCGAACCGATCATAACCCCCTTTACGAAATATCGCTGCAGGAACGGATAAATGCACAGGATCGGGAAGACCGTGATGACAAGCAAGGCCATGCGAAGCGATTCGGGCGTCGCGCCTGCCCCGCTGGTTCCGCCCACCGTCTGACCACCCTGCTGCGCCGCGCGCTGCATCGAATTGGATAATGCTTCTGCTTCGGTCAGCATTTCTTGCAATAAGGTCTGCACCGGGATCAAATCTTTGTTGGATACGTAGTATGCGCCCGAGAACCAATCATTCCAATGGGCCACCCCGATGAAGAGGGAGATGGTTGCCAGCACCGGTCCCGAGAGCGGCAGTATGATCCGCACGAAGATTTGAAAATCGCCATAACCGTCAATGCGGGCGGATTCCTCCAGCTCCTCGGGTATGCCTTGCAGGAAGGTGCGGATGATCACGATGTGCATGAAATTGAACAGCATCGGCAGCACGTACACCCAAAAGGTATTGATCAGATGCAGCTTCTGCAGCGTAATGAAGAACGGGATGAACCCGGCGCTGAAAATCGTCGGCAAAAAGATGTAGAAAGTGAAAAAGGAACGGCCGGGCAGCGTTTTCTTGGAAAGCGCATAGGCCATGAGCGTACACAGCACCACATGCAGGAAGGTTCCGAGCACGGTGCGCATAAGCGTAATTTGGTATGCCTTCCATATGCGGGCGTTATCGAACACCTGAGCATAATTCTCCAGCGTGAATTTACGTGGAAGGAAATAGATGGCCCCCATCATCGAATCTTTGCCGTCATTCAAGGAATAAGCCAAAATGTATATGAACGGGTAGATCATGGAGAAGCCGATCAATGCGAGAAACGTGTAGTTAAACACCGAGAAGAAAGACCATTTGCGTTTCATTACGTCACCTCCTTAGAACAGGGATACATCGCTGACTTTGCGGGCGATCCGATTGACCGTCAGAACCAGGATAAGCCCAATGATGCTTTGGAATAGCCCGACGGCCGCGGCGTAGCTGAGGCGTCCTTCCCGAATACCGGAATTGATGGCGTGCACGTCCAGAACGCTGCCCATGCTGGCAGTCGCCGGTCCGTTCAGGAGAAGGAGCTGTTCATACCCCGCGCTCATCAGATTGCCCACCGCGAGAATAAACAAGATGATGGCCACATTGCGGATACCTGGAAGCGTCACGTGCCACATCTGCTTGAAGCGCCCCGCGCCATCCATCTTGGCAGCTTCATATAGCTGCTGGTCGATACCCGCAATGGCGGCCATAAAGATAATGGAATTCCAGCCGATGTTCTTCCAGATATCGGAACCTACAATCATCTGATAGAACCAGGTTGGATTGTTCAGGAACTGGATCGACTCGGCCCCGAACGAGCCCAAGAGGTCATTGACCGGACCGCCGTATGGGGTCAGCAGCCGCTGCATCAAGGTAACGACCACGATCCAGGATACGAAATAAGGCAAGTAAGACAGGGTCTGAATCGTCTTCTTGAATTTCATCTTCCGGACTTCATTCAGCAGGAGCGCAAGAATGATCGGCATCGGAAATCCGATCAGCAGCTTCATGAGGCTGATGATGACCGTGTTGCGGATGATGTCCCCGGACTGATAATAATTGAAGAATTGTTCAAAGTACTTGAATCCGGCCCAAGGGCTGCCTGTAAATCCGCCTATGAAGGTGTAGTCCCTGAAGGCAACTTGAATTCCGTATAAGGGCACATAGGAAAATAGAAAAAACCAGACGATGCCGGGCAGCATGAACAAGTAAAAGAGCTTGTGCTGCCAAATTCGTTTGAATACTCGGTTGCTTGTCCAACGTGACTTGTTCACATTCCCACCTCTCCTTTCTAACATGGGGCGGCGATGCCGCCCCGTCCTCTATAGTTCTGGTACATTCAACCGCAGCGTGATGATTTCAAACGGCGTGAACGATAGCGTGACCTCGGACGGATCGTTCATCGGCAGCTGCGTAAGGCAGTTTTCCATCAGATCAGCGATCCAGGCCTCGGCGGTTTCAAACCCAAGCCGAAGCGACGTGTTCGCGTGCGTTCCTGAAGCTTCATACAGACGAACGATGACATCGTCGCCATCCTCGGCTTTTTTGACGGACTCTACCATGATGTGCGGATGATCAGGCCAGATAAACGATTGTGAAGAAGGCAGCTTTGTTGTTACCTGATCCGATACCTCAGGCAAGGACATCGTGCGAAGCGGGACGTTCAGTTCATGGCCTCTTCGGTAGATTTCGGCTTGCACATGATTCCCTTGGTGCGGATACAACGAATACGTGAATCGATGCTCTGCGCGGTCCGCCTCCGGATCTGGATAAGAGCTGCTGCGGAGCAGATGAAGATCCAGCACGTTATCGATGGCGCGATGGCCATACTTGCAATCATTGAGCAGCGCGACGCCGTAATCCGGCTCCGATAAGTCCACCCATTGATGTGCGCAGATCTCATCCTTCGCAAAATCCCACAGCGTATTGCGGTGGGTCGGTCTGCTCAGGCTGCCGAACTGGATTTCGCAGTGGACCTGATCCGTGCGTATATTAACGGGGAACGACGTTCTTAACATCTTGCCGTTCTCCCTCCAATCGACGTCCGTCTCGAAATCGATGCGCCGGCTGCCCGCCGTCAACACGACGGTCTGGGTCAGCGAGGACTCCCCGTAACCGTACTCGAAGACAAGCCCGATCCTCGGCCCCTCCCGAAGCTCCCGCATGCTCAGCAGGTGTATCGGTGTACCCGGATTCGCCGCATAGTCATGGCGGAAATCCCATGCGTCCCCGTCGTCATGATATACGCGAAGATCGTTGCCTAATCGTCCCTGCTGGATGACTTCGCGGTTTTCGGCTTTATCCAGAACCGACAGGATAGCCCCGTTTTGGTCGAATGTTACGATGACCATGTCGTTCTCCAGGCTTCGTCCTCCAGCTGCAGCGTCTGCGTCCACCCCTGGCGTTTTAGTTAAGATTTCAGAGGAGGATGCGGCTTCTCCATCCGCTTCCAGACCGGCATCATTCGATAAAACAGCGTATCCCATCGATGGAACCTGCACGTGATGCCAGCGTCCATTCACGCTTAGCCACTCTCGCCGCTCCCAAGGCAGCGAATTGAAAATGACGGTTTGCCCGGAAGCCGTTTTACTGTGTGCTATATGATCAGCTAAATAGCTGTAGGTATCGGCAATCATGGTTTCCGTCTGCCCAAGCAGCTCTTCATACCGCGCCAGCGACTCATCGTACACCCGCTTGATCGAAGATCCCGGAAGAATATCGTGGAACTGATACAGCAGGACTTCCTTCCAGATCGTCTCCAGTTTCTCGGATGGATAAGCCCGCCCTAACCGGGCTGCCAGGACGGAAGCAAACTCCAGCTCGCGCAGCGCTTTCTCCATCTTCCGGTTGTAACGCTTGCTCCGGGCCTGACTGGTCAAGGTTCCTTGATGCTTCTCCAGGTAGAGCTCCCCGCGCCACGTCTGGAACGACTCGCGCTCTTCATTCAACCGTTCGAAGAACTTCCACGAAGGCTCTTGCTGGACGGGAGACAAACCGAGCAGGTTTTTCTCGCGAGCCAGCCGTTCCAAATGCTCTTCGCCCGGACCGCCGCCGCCATCTCCAATGCCGAAGAGCATCAAGGCATGGCCGGATACGTTCTTATCTAAATACTCCCGCTCCGCCTTGGCAATGGAGCGAGGGGCTGCCGGACTGTTGTACGTGTCTTCAGGAGGCATATGGGTCAGAACGGCGGAGCCGTCGATGCCTTCCCAGAGGAAGGAATGGTGAGGGTGCCGGTTGTACTCGCTCCAAGAGAGCTTCTGGGTCATCATATAATCCACGCCGGACTTCTTGAGCAGCTGCGGCAGGCTGGCGGAGTAACCGAACACGTCCGGCATCCAGAGCGATTTCATCTCCAACCCGAATTCTTGTTGAAAATATCGCTTGCCGTACAAGATCTGACGAACCAATGACTCCCCGCCCGGCACATTGGTATCCGATTCTACCCACATGGCTCCCTGCGGTTCCCATCGTCCTTCGCGCACCCGTTCCTTGATTTGTTCATACAGTGCCGGATATTGCTGTTTCATCCAGTCATATAGCTGAGGCTGGCTTGCCCCGAACACGTAGTCCGGGTAGCGTTCCATCATGCGGAGCACGGTCGAGAACGTTCTGGCGCCTTTCCGGATCGTTTCGCGAATCGGCCACAGCCAGGCCAAATCGATATGCGCGTGACCCACGGCGCTGATCGTTAAGACCGGATCGCCGCCCTTCAGGCTCAATGGTTCAGCCAGCTTCTTCTTTGCTTCCGCGATGCGCTCCGGCGAGAAATCCGTGAGCCGCAATGAAACGTCATACAGTGCCTGATAGATTCTCTCTTTGCGAGCGGTTCCCGCCGGGAGCTGCTCGGCAGCCTCCAAGAGTACTTCGACATCGTAATATACGCTCCGGATATCTTCCCGGCAGCTGGCGATGACGGCTTCTTTCAAAGTTCCTCCCCGGTATTTGCCAAAGAGATCGTTATTGCCCGCATCGGCCCACACTTCAATATCCGATCCACTCAGGAATATGTCATGGAGCCGGACGACGCGCTTGCCGGGGAGTCCTAAGGAAAAGTCGAATTCGGAATTCACGGTGGTCAAACCCTGTACTGGAAATCCGTTCGGATCCACCAAACACAACTCGCCGTTGATGTCCAGCAGGAGGACGAGGTCCTCCTTGCGGCTCTGCTCCGGAACTCGGCCCGAAAAACGGAACCAGGCGCAGTCCCACAGGTCCCCCCATCGCTGTCCATGGACAAGCGTCATTTTCGTTCCCGTCTTTCGATCCAAGTACGATACAGGCTCAGGCGTAACCCATGCCGTCACTTCCAACTCGGCAACCGGCTCATATATGGCTTCCCGAAGTTTGCTTAATATTTGTTTTAACGGTTCAGTCCTTATCGGTTCGTATGGCATGATGATCTGCTCCTCTCTATTGCATCAGTCGGCTGCAGGTTCCGTCACGGATTGGGATATCCAATCCACCAGAATCACGGCCTGGTTCGCCGCGCCGTGTTCGTACTTCAGCAGGACGGTTAACGACTCCCGATCCCATACCCAGTGGGCAGGCATCGCTTGATTCCCGATGACGTACTGGACGGACGCCGGCTCGGTCGGACAATACAGCCTCGCGCTGGCCTGCATATTGGCCGGTCCCTTGGCCGTGAATCGGAAACCGGCGTCCGATTGGTCGAGCTCCTCGATTCTGGAGGAGGCTGCGATGATGGACACTCTGCCTCCGGAAGGACGTCCGGCTTCAACATCATAGAGAAGCGCCTGTTTCCCGGGGCTTAACGAAATTTGATCATGAACGGAGAGTTTCGAATCGAACAAGTCCACGACAGGACCCGAGATTGTCAGGTCTTTATCGGAGACGGACTCTTCCAGGACCGAAGCAATGATATAAGGACCGCGTTGCAGCTTGAAATAATGTTTGGTATGCCACGGCGGTTCCGTGCCGAAAAGTGCCTCCATCGTGGCCTGGACGGCGCGGCGCAGCCGGTCTGCCCCTTCCTTCGACAAGCTCAGGTCGGCCGGATGCTGATCCAGCCAGCATACGACGCCTTTTCCTGCCTGATGGATACCTTCCGCTACTCCCTTCAGGTCAAGCTGCTCAAACAGATGCTCCCGCGGGGAGTTATATTTCGAGCTGAACGATCCGACCCCAACCTCCGTGTTCCACCATGCGCGTATGCCGTGGTACGGATCGCTGTCATCGCCGACATAGATCAGTGCGCCGCCATCCCGCACCCACTGCGCGAGGGCATTATGAAGGTCTGGATATTCCGGCTTGAAAAATTCATAGCTCAATACAAGGACGCGGTAAGGAGCCAAATAACCCGGATAACGCCTTACATTATCAAGCTGAAGCGGGCGAACCGGGATGCCATGCTTCAACAGGGGCAGCGTCAGACCGTAAAAAGGAGAGAAATCGAGAAGCTCCGTGTCCCCCGCCTCCTGAAATCCTTGGGGGTCCGTGCCGTCATATTTCCCGGCATCGGGCGCTCCAGGCTCAGGCTTCATTCGCTGAAACATCGCGGAGTCTGCAATGAGAACGCCGACTTGCAAGGCGTCTTCCTCCGATTCGATCACTTTTTGGTCCATATTGCCCAGCGTATGCATGACCTGGAGCAGCGTCGTTGCATAGTCGGACGGGATGGATTCTTTGCTTGAGCCGTCCTGGGATGGGTAAGTCCCTTTAAAGATTCGCCGCGGCCATGGCGAGACCTCATAATGGGAAACCCCTGGATGCAGCAGTGAAGCGACCACGGTTTTTAGATAGTTCTGCTGATAATCCGCCCACGTGTGGTTCGGATTGTCTTCGATCGGATCATGCAGGAACCACATGCGTCTGTCCGTTCCCCGAACCAGCTCCTGCATCACGCCGTATTCGAGGTAAGCGGTTTCAAACGTCCGTTCCTTGCGCAGCCCCTCATATACATTCGGCGTCCGGGAGGTCCCCGTCCAGATCTGTGCAATGTACCCGTCTATGGACGGGAGCTCCACGAGCCCTGATTGCGGACTGACGATCCGCCATTGGGTGTAGTTGATCAGACTATGGGTCGGAACGTAAAAGCGAAGGATTCGATCATAACGCTTTAACGCGTAATCCTTCATCTCTGCGCACAGCCGATCGAGCACCCGGGTATATAAATACGCTTTCAATTTGGAAGACCGGTATTGTGCGTCCGGCGAAGCATGTGGCGGAATCCATGGCTCCTTGTAATACAGCAGCCATTCCCGTTTGAACGCTTCCGAATAACCCCCGTTCACCCAAAATTCAGGCTCTTCCAGATGAATGGCCTCCACGCCCGCATCCACCGCGATGCGTATTCGGTCCGCGATAAAGCGGCCAAAGGAAATCGTAGGCACCATGTAAGGAATGACCGGTTGCTTGCCATGCAGGATCATCTCCCCTTGGCGATCCTTCTGGGCTTCATCCCAATGCGGTACGCCGTCTACCTCCCCATCCAGGTAGCTGTTGTATTGCCCCCATGCGACTCCGGTCATGAGATGGACGACGTACCCCTTCTCTTTCCATTTCCGAATGCGCTCAGGCATGGTTTCGTCAATCCCGTACACCATCACGAAGTCTGTCTGAAGATCATAGTCGGGGTGATACGGTGCGGACTCTTGAAACCCGGTTCGTTCTTCCCTGCGATCTCTCGGCACGTGTTTAAACCTCCCTGCTCAGGTTAAATGTACTTTCACTTCATGAACCTCCATCATTTTCTAGAATATAATATATAATATAAATATATTCAATATGTTTTTTGGACAAACCAAAAAAGCCTTCTCCGTTGGATGACGGAAAAGGCTTATTCTTCGCATGGATATTAAGTTCGTGGAACGCGGCCGGATGTTTGGCGGATCACAAGCTCAGGCTCAATCAGCATTTTGCTGTAACTCTTGCCTTCGCCTGAGCCGCGCAGCACTTCCAGAAGTTTGCCGGCGGCTTGATATCCCATATCCCGCTCAAACTGCTTGACATGGGTGAAAATGCTGAATTCCTCCACGATGGAAGTCGGATCGTCGAAGCTGACGATCGATACGTCCTCTGGGACCCTAAGCCCCGCTTGCTTTGCCATCTGATAGATCTGCACGCCCAGTCTCCCGTTAAGCGAAATATAGGCGGTTACCATGCGATTTCGAATGTATCGGTACAATGGGTGCGCTTCCGCATCCTTAAGCACGTTCAGCGGTTTGAAATCCGTAATCATATGCGCCGGATTGATGAGCGCGCCTTTGTCCTTCAATGCATCGATATACCCTTCGATCCGCTCCTGAACCGTCACGGTCTGAAGGGGGGAATCCGAGCAGATGGCGATATCCCGGTGCCCAAGCTCCCATAGATGCTCAACGGCGAGCCGGGTGCCCCGCCTGCCATCGGCGGCAATATAATGAGTCTCGACGCCAGGCAAATACCGGTCGATCAACACAAAAGGAAAACCGGACAGCTTCATGCCCAGTATCTCCTCGTTGTAGTTCTCCTCGTCGATCGGGAAAATCAGCAGGCCTTCGGCTCCGAGAGCCTTCAGATCCTTGATGGCGTCTTTTTCCTTGTCGAGTTTGCCGTCGGTCAGCATGATCATGCTTCGATAACCTTCATCATTCAGAGCCTGCTCGATTCCCTCGATGAGTCTCATGGCAAAGTAATCATGAATCGTGGGCATAATCACGCCAATCATGCCCGTTGCCAGCGTCCTCTCTTTTCCCTTGAGCGACGAAGCCAACGGCTGGTTACCGGGTGAGAAGTCCGCTTCTTCCGCAACAAAACTTCCTTTGCCCGGCACGCGGGCAATCAATTTCTCGTTCGCTAATCCCGTCAGCGCATTGGCAACCGTGATCTTGCTGACATGAAACTGGTCCATCAGCTCCTTCTCTGTCGGAATGCGATCACCGGGCTTCATATTTTCTGATGCTATGACGTGTCGGATATAGTCCTGGATTTGCTGATACAACGGAATTCGATCATTTGTACTCATTCTAATCACATCACCAATTCATTCATGATATTTGAAATATATAATATATCCTTACACATACAAGCGCAATAAACAAGCATGAGCTGACAACGACTGTTACGACAACCCCTTGATGCAATAGCGTTTAACATGCCTGATTTGCAAGAATTATAAGAAGTTTTGTCGAACCTCTTGTAAAATAATATTTGAATATATTAAATATGTGTTGGTAAGCAGTGTGCTGCACGGTATGGTACCGAAAAAAGGAGGTTGGATGTTTACGGATGAGCACGCGCTTCCAGTTGACAACAGAACATAACAAGGAGTGAATTCGCCATGGCCCGTAGATTCACGATTCTCTGTTTAGCCATCCTTTGTGCTTTTTCATTAAGCGGCGGCGCAGCTTTTGCTTCGGGAACGGATGCATGGCCAGCCAAACCCGACGGCTCCGATAACCGCGAACTGCCAAGTTTCAAGAAACCGAAGCATTTGGATGCCGCAGATATTTATGATGCTCCAGGTGACATTAAATTGCTATTAGGGACCTTGCAGGGAATCGTTAACAGGGAACAGCCCCGAATCTATTTGATTGAGTCCCAGGAAGAAGGGAAAATGACCTGGCTTGAAGATATAAACGTGCCTTATACGCTTCATGAAGATTATTGGGACGTATTCGCTGCTTATCAAGGCGAAGCCAAAGGCATGATTGTTTATGATCCGGAAGTTCCCGACACGATTAATGTCGCCACCACCCTCGCAGGACTGAAGAAGGCTGTCGTTGCCAGCCCGGAGCTGGCCGCCAAATTGTCCAAAGCCCCTTACAACTTGAAGACGCTGGACGATCT
This sequence comes from Paenibacillus sp. Y412MC10, assembly GCF_000024685.1. NCBI lineage: Bacteria > Bacillati > Bacillota > Bacilli > Caryophanales > Paenibacillaceae > Paenibacillus > Paenibacillus sp. Y412MC10. Next base: position 3,383,254 of record NC_013406.1, on the reverse strand, counting down.
GCGCGGCAAATTCGATAACCGGCTCGAAGCTTACACCTGGCAGTACGAGAATCTGTGGAAACAGACGAATCATCAGATGTTAGTCGGACTGGACCCGGATACGGCGATTCGAATTCCTTCCGGCCTACCGGAATCGTTTGTAACGATTGCAGAGGAAAAGGAGCAGATTCGCGATGCAAGCAATCGTGATACTTACCAGCTTGATTTATCCTTCCTCTTGGGAAAATCAGAGGTATATCTTCGGTTCGACGATGCTTTCACCCAGGATGGTTGGGGCCCTGCCGTACACGAAGTAACGGTTAAGGCCGACGGCAACGTGATTGCGAGTTTCATCGCAGGTACACCGGAAGAAGAGACCTATCTATATGATCGGCAAAATTCCAAGTTCAGTGAAGGACAGGGCGGTCACCGCTTCGCCGATAACGGCAGTTATTTTGTGTACGAATTCACCCCTCCTGCCGGAACCAAGAACCTGACCGCCGAAGTGGATATGTGGAACCAGTATAAGGTTTCCGCTGGAAATGTCCGTCCGCTATCCGCTGAGCAGCAGGAACCTTATGGTTACTTAAGAGATTACGCCGTAGCCAACAAAGCGATGGTCTTCTGGCTGGATTCCAATGTGCCTGAGCAAAAAGCGCTGTTCGAAAAAATCCTGTCTGATGTGAAGCCGGGAACCCCGTATCTCGGCTGGTTCAGCAACGATGTGGAAGGCGAGTTCAGTTCCGTCGAGATCGCTTCCCGTTATGGCGTTTATGTGCTGGCGGCCGACTGGTTCAGCAATCTGACTGTCTTCTCGGGAACCAAGCCGAATTTCAAGCTGGCGAAAACACCTCCACAGCCGGCCCTGGAGAATAAGATTTACGTAACGTATACTTTTACGGAAGGCGACAACTTCCAATACAACCAGCATCGCATGCGCGTCATGTGGGATGACCCGGCTCGCGGCAAAGTCCCGATCAACTGGACCTCCAGCCCGCTGCTTTATGAAGGTGCTCCAGCGATATTGAATTATTATCTCAATTCGGCTACAGAGAACGATTTGCTGATTGCCGGGCCGTCCGGTGCCGGATATTTTTACCCAAGCCCATGGCCGGATGCAAGCTTTCAGCAGTTCTTGCGGTCTACCGAGAAATACCTGAAAAAGACGGGAATGACGATCCCTTATGTTCTGAATCGAGTCGATAGCGAGAATGTGCCGTTATCTCCGTTTAAAGCCAAAGCATATGAGGAGGAATATAACGTACCCGGTTTATTTATTAGCTATGAAGACAGATACGGGGTTGAAATCGTTGGCGACAGCCTGCCCGTATCAACGATCCGCGGGATCAGCACCGTGCAGGACGGATTGCAGGTCCTGAATGAGGCCAAAGCGAATTGGGACGGTAAGTCACCGCTCTTCGTTTCCCTCGGCATGCTTGCCTGGAGCATGACTCCGTCGGATGCGCTGGCTCTAACCGAACAGCTTGGAACAGACTTCAAAGTTGTACGCGCCGATCACTATTTCTCCTTGATCCGCGAAAGCTACGGCTTGCCGGCAAGCAAGAAATGATGATGTCTTGTTAAGCGAACTGCATATTTCTCAAGGCAGCGTCAGGCCCGATCCAATCGGGTCTGCGCTGCCTGTTTTATTAACGCGGGGTCTGTTGCTATATTTCATAGCATTAACTATATGTAGTTAATATCATTAATTATATATAATTAATGCCATGAATTAATTGATTAATATCATTAATCATCTCTTGTCCTTCATCATGCTGCAATCGGAACTGTGCCTCCAATAACATCGGACCGCCTTCATAAAGTACTCCGTCTCTCCTCGCATCTCTTTATCTCTTAAAAGGAAAATATGGTTCCTTGCCTGCTTGGATCTGTGAGAAGCGGCTGAATTATTTCTTGGGTAATCGCAAAAACCACATCGTTTCGACAGCCGATCTGATGTCCGATTCTCTTCCCTACTCTATTGCAGTCGGCAATCACATGGCGAATAAGATCCTCTCCCCCATACGACTCGCAGCCATATTACGGCTGTGCTTCCTCGCACCATACATAAAATACGGCAAATGGTGAATACTCACTGTATCGAATTAGCATGTATTCCCTCATATGGAGATTAGTATTATGGCCGCAACTAAAAAGATATCCTTAATCGACGTTTACTTCATCATGCTGCTGTCCTTGGGCATCACCAATCACGTTGTCCTGATTCCGCTTCTTCTGCAGAAAGCAGGCCGGGACGCGTGGATGGGCACGTTGCTAACCATGATCCTGCATATTGGCTGGGTGTATATCTTGTTTTTCATTATGAAGCGGACCCGACAACAATCCATCTTCGCATGGTTCAAAGACAGCTTCGGACCCGTGATAGGCTGGATCTTCGTTAGCTTAACAACGCTCTATTTTTTCTGGATGTCCATGGTGATTTTGCGAGAAACGGTGACGTGGATTCAGGTCACCTACCTGCCGCAAACACCCAAAACAGTCGTCTCGCTCACCATTATCCTCCTATGCGTGTATGTGGCGAATAACGGCATTCGCTCGATAGCCATCATATCGGGAATCTTGCTTCCCATTGTATGGGTGTTGGGCCATTTTGTCGCCGTTTCTAATTTGGAATATAAAGACTATACCTTGTTGACGCCGCTCTTCTTGGAAGGTTATACGCCCATGCTTAAGAGCATGCTCGTGGCCGGCGGTGGATTCATGGAGATGATTGTACTGATCTATCTTCAGCATCACATGAAACGAAAGATGAAATACCTCTCGATCGTCATATTGTCTATTTTGCTGGGAGGTCTCACGCTGGGACCGTTGATGGGAGCTATTGCCACATTCGGTCCTGTTCCCGCCATGGAATCCCGCTATCCCGCTTACGAACAGTGGATGCTGGTCACCATAACGAAATATATCACCCATGTCGATTTTCTGGCATTGTACCAATGGATATCGGGGACGTTAATACGTATATCCCTGTTCCTGTTTATTATTGCGGACGGCATTTCCTTTAAAAAAACCAAACGGCGCTTGTGGTACCTGTTAGGGATGGGTGTTGCCACATCCATCATCTCGTTGATCCCGGTCATCGATCGGCAAATCGAGTTATTCGTGCTGGGCAAATATTCGCCATCCTACCTGGTCTTCCTTTCTTCGCTGACGCTGTTGATTGCCATTGCTGTCACATTTCGAGCTAATACCAAAGGAGGGTAGATGATGTCAAACTACAGAAATCGAAATAGCATGTTCCGCCGAAAAAAGAAACCATCCTCGGTCGCAGTGGACCGGCAACCTGCTTCCGACGCATTGGATGAGGAAGCCCTGCGATCCATGTTTGCCAACTCCGCGGATGTCATCATCAAATCTTTCCCAGGAAATCATGAAGATGCTATCCCCGTATTGCTGCTGTATAGCGAAGGTATGGTTGATACCATGCTGATGACACAATATGTGCTGCCGGATCTGGAAGAAAAACTGGAACACTTCAAGGATTGGGAACCTTTAGCCAGAGAACTGGATAAATCGATGGAATGGAGCAAAGTGAAGCAGCCTGCCGATGTCGTTAAACTTCTGTTTGCCGGACGAATGATCCTATTTTTTTCAAAAGAGAAGTGCTTTTATTCCATTGATATTGCCTCGCTTCCCAATAGACAACCTGATGAGTCCAATACAGAGGTGGCCATCAAAGGGGCACGCGACTCTTTTACGGAAGATCTTAACATGAACGTGGCACTCGTTCGAAAAAGATTGCGTACAGCCACACTCCACAATGAGCAAATGATGATTGGCGATCGCAGCCAGACCAGAGTAGCTCTTCTGTATATTTCCGATATTATACGCCCGGAATTTATCAACGAGGCAAAGGAGCGCTTAAAAGGCATCCATGTCGATGCGCTAGTAACAAGTGGCCAGCTGGAGGAAGCCCTTTCCGATTCGACCCTATCCCTGTTCCCACTCATGGATTACATTGGAAGACCGGATTTCGTCGTGGAGTGCTTGTTAAGAGGGCGTTTTGTCATTCTTGTGGACGGGTCGCCGATGGCATTGATTGCGCCTTGCAATTTGCTGGAGTTGTTAAAGTCGCCTGAAGATTCCTATTTTCCTTACCACTTTGTCATATTTGAACGGCTTCTAAGGTTGATAGGTTTATCTCTTGCCATAATGCTTCCGGGGTTTTGGGTTGCCTTGACATGCTACAACATGGATCAGCTTCCTTTTCTGCTTCTTGCGACCGTCACCGTCTCCCGATTCGGGCTTCCGTTGTCGTCGCCAATGGAAATTTTATTGATGCTGGGCATGTTCGAATTATTCAGGGAGGCTGGCGTCAGGCTGCCGAAAGCTGTGGGTCAAACCATCGCGGTCTTAGGCGGCCTCATTATCGGTGATGCTGCCATACGCGCGGGTTTAACGTCGCCCACTATGCTGGTCGTATCTGCAACGACGGCAGTCGCAACGTTTACATTGGTAAACCAGACATTGAGCGGAACGGTCAGCATTATTCGGCTGTATGTGCTGATATGGTCTTCGTTGCTTGGCATGCTGGGATTCTTTATCGGTTTATTCAGTATCGTTGCCTACCTCTCCGTATTGGAATCCTTCGGACTTCCGTACCTTGCTCCTCTATCGCCGCTGACCTTCAAGGATTTGATGAATGCCCTCTTGAAAAAACCGTGGGCTTTCAACAAAAACCGACCGGATATGCTGCAGAATATAGATAACACATCTGAAGAAAGGGAACCTACGTGATATGAGAAACTGTACCAATATCCTAAAATTAATATGGTTAACGGTTATGCTCAATATGTTAACGGGCTGCTGGGACATCAAGGAGATACAAGACATGAATTACATCACCGCCATCGGCATCGATCAAGAGGACGGTGATTTTGTTGTTTACACCCAGATGATGGATTTTACGTCCGTAGCCAAAAACGAATCGGGAAAAACGGATACCCCCCCTCAAGTATGGACTTCCAAAACTAGAGGCAAAACGTTCGATATGGCGGTTAACGCCATCTATGATTCAGCGCAGGTGCGCACGAGCTGGAGCCATATCTCTTGTATTCTCATCAGTGACACCGTCTTACAATCCAATGTCCTAACCAAACTGGATACGATCGGCCGTTATCAAGAAATCCGGATGACGCCATGGGTATTTGGAACAAAAGACTCCATCGAACAATTATTTAATGTTACTGCTTTCTTCAATCTATCCCCGTTGAATACGTTAGCCCATGAACCTTCTGAAGAGTATAGACAGAAATCCTATGTCGTACCGATTCGATATTTTGATTTCATGGCGTTGACCACAGAACCGGCAAGCACGGTACTTCTTCCTAATCTATCGATCGATAAAAGGACCTGGAGTCTAAATCAAAAAGAAAATCCGAAGCTGGAGATTAACGGAGTATACGCTATTTCCAAAGAGAAATTGAATGGCTTCTTCACCAATGACAAGCTTACCGGTCTGCGCTGGATGGAAACCGATACGAAACGCTCTCCTGTCATGATTACGAATAAGAACGGCGACTACGCGGGGATCGTCGTATTGTCGAACCCTAAAATTCGCAAGAAATTGAACATTGTCAACGGAAAGCCCCAATACAGCATTTACGTGAAGTTAAATGGCAACGTGGTGGAAGCTCTCGACGACATGATTAAGACTGAAATGGAAAAACAGGCGGCCACGGAAGTACAGGAGGAGATTCTGTCCACGTTTAAGAATGGGATTGCTTCAAAGACAGACCTGTACAGCTTGGAGCACGTATTGTTTAAGAAGGACACCCGGCTTTGGAAAAAAATCCATCAGTCGTCTCCCCAACCGATGGATCAAGGTTCTCTGGAAAAGGTTCATGTCGAAGTCCATCTGAATCATGCCGGCATGAAGCTGCTCCCTCATCAAAATGGACCTGCTGCACCTTCGACCCAAAACGAAACAATATCCAGACGATCTGCCATTAAATGAATCCATAATTAAGGCAGCCTTTTCTTGGAGTCAAGAACGGCTGCCTTTGCTTTGAAGCAGGTAGAATTCCTATGTCATATATGATGAAAATGAAATAAATGTTGTTTGTTAAGTTGATCGTACGCGCTTGGCTACACGACAATTTCCACACCTTCATCCTCAAACAAGTCATCATAAGCAACGTAGAGGCCTATGGCTGAGGCGATTAATACCAAAATGGCTGCGATGAACGCCAATTGTTTAACCGTAGCTTTGTTTGATTTCCCTTGCTGTCTTCGATTACGTTGCACTCCTCGGCCCATACTGCATACCTCCCGCTTTCATGCCGTTACCATAAAATATGATTCATACATGAAAATGTTGTTAGGCAAAGCACGCTTATTATATCGTATGAGTATAGTTAATCCGGATCGGACATGGCAACCATATGACTGCGGCTCTCTTTTTCACCCAAATGCCATTCTCTCATTTTCACCAGCAGTTTTGCATAGCTTATAGGTTCGATGGACCAACTATAGGTCGTTAAGATGAAGCACCAAGCCCGTCTTGTCATCGGATTTCTTGAATCTTGCATGGGTTAAACATTCCGGGTCAGCCTCTTCGATATCCTGTAATTCATGCGTATACTGCTCAAGGCCTTTTAACAGTATACGCTGCGCGATGTAGTCCCAATAGGATCGATCACTCGGCACGTCGTTCACAGGCCAGAATAAACCATCCGTTAATAGAATCAGGTGGGCTATTCGGGATCTATTGATTTTTCCGTATTCGAGAAAATCAACGGCACGGGGATCCCCGTTCAAGACGCCGTAGCCTCCATTCACGTTGCTCTTAAAGCGGTTCTCCCTAATGATATCTATTACCGTGCCGAGGAGTTCTTGTTGACGGGTCAGTCCCTGATTCACGCCTTCCTCCCATTTCGCGATGGCTGGAGTTTCCAAATGAGCGACTTGTCTCCAGGTTAACGGCCGAACCTCCCCGTCCCGGTACACGGCAAGAATCATGCAGTCACCGGTCTGCAGGAATTCCACCCGTTCCTCCTGAATTCGTACGAGAGCAAGAGCCGTTCCCCAGAGCCCGTCTTTTTTCTCCATATCGACATGGGCTTGCTGCATGAGTTCTCTTAACTTATCGTTTGCTGCCGCAGCATGCTCCGCAAGCTGTTCCACTTGATCCAGTGATTCAAAAAAGTTCTTCACCGCTTGAGCAGCAAGGTACCCTCCCGTTTCCTTCTTGTCGCTGAGGTAGGGAACCACGGAGGATACCCCGTCTAACACGCCGTACAATCCGGCCTGCTCATGATTAATAAGTGCATCTTCATTTAAAAAATGGATCCCCTTAAGGGTGTACTGCTCAATGGTTACCATAATGGCCCCTCCTACACAATGAATTCTGGTTTATTTGCTGGATTCGTTATTTTCGCCTGGCCGTATTCCAAAATAGGATACAAGTTACAAGCAGTGCGAGCAGAAAGCTGCTAATGGCCGGGACGACAAGCTGCAATACATAGGGCAGTCCCCTCCCTTCTACAACCGTCAACATGGCCGTGAACATTGCAAGGATATAGACCGTAACGAATACGGACCAAAAGGTTATAACCGGATGCGCATGCGCTCTTTTCGGGGGCGATACGTACAAATGACGGTGAATCCACCATGCGGTCAGGACCAATCCAAATAGGGTGCTGCCGTGTTGGCCTAATTTGTACACCGGAATTTGTAAGGCACCGATATGCAGCATTTCCGTAAGGAGCGGAATCTGATTGACGATCCATGCTCCCTTGTGCGTGAACTGATCCCAGAGCAGATGCGTGCCAACGCCTGCCAGTCCTAAGAGGATTACGGCCAGCCACCCTATGGGAGAGACTGGAAGTTTTCCATCCCTCTGCCAGCGGTAAGGGAACCATGAAGGTAAATAGACGTGCAGAACCGGGCGTATAACCTTCTCAAACACAACGTACAGCAGCAATATCATCGGGAGATTGAATAAGAGAATACCCGGACCCTCATGCCCCCATACGCCAGCCGCCCGAAAACGGACGAAATATTCAAAATCCGGCGCCATGCACCCGATAATGAGCGCGGACACCGGTAACGACTTCTTCTTCCACCACGGCATCGTGATGACGGGATGCGCGAATGTAAAAGGCATAATCTCTCCTAACTGCTAATTTTATGTATAAACGATTTTTTACTATTCTAGCATCAACACACTTCTAAGGGATACGATATTTTCGTCAATCGAAAAAGGACAGGCTTCCGCCTGCCCTCTCAAAACCATGATTTACAGCAGTTCACGTGCGAGCAGGCGATATACCTCCAGCCGCTTTTCCTGCGAATGCGGAATGCTGCATATCATCGCTTCCTGGAATCCGTAGTGCGCTTGCTCTTCCTGTAAGCGGGCCGCGATGTCTTTTACCGCTCCCACCAGATGAATTTTGCGCCCTTCCTGGATAGCCATCCGGTCAATCTCCGATAAAGATACATTCTGAGCCTCTTCGGGTGTCATCACCTGCGTAATTCGGCCCTTGCTCATCATCAGCCGGAAAATATCCTGCGGCAGCGCTTCATACTCCGCTTCTTCCTTTGTTTCCGCTGTTGTCACCATATAGGATACGTTAATTTCAGGCTTCTCCATGTACGGGGATGGTTGGAAGTTATCTCGGTAATGGTCCAATATGTCTATGCTCATCGCTCCGTTAAAGAACTGTGCGAAGGAGTAACCGACCCCCATCTGTGCCGCTTGCAGCGCACTGTTGCCGCTGGAGCCGAGCAGCCACACTTCAGGCAGGGCGACTCCCGTAGGCGCGGCGGCATTCGTGGCATACAGTTCATCTTCCGGCACCTGGTCGCGAAGAAGCTGCATGGTGACGGAGAGCTTGTCATACATGTTATGAAGCATCAGCTGCCGCCCCTCGGACAGAGCGTACATAGCACTCGTATCGCCGCCTGGCGCACGACCTACGCCGAAATCAATCCTTCCCGGCGTAAATGCGCTTAACGTCTTAAATACTTCCGCGAGCTTCAGTGGAGAATAATGCATCATCATGACGCCGCCGGTGCCGATGCGTATCCGCTCGGTTTTTGCCGCAAGCCGGGCGGCCGTCACTTCAGGGGCGGAGCTGGCAAACGTATGTCCTCCATGATGCTCGGCCATCCACATTCTGCTGTATCCCAATCCATCGGCCAGAACAGCCAGCTCTTCAGCTTTCATCAATGCGCCTTCCGCCGTATTGCCGCTGGTGACGGGAGCTTGATCCAGTACGCTTAATCTCATATGATATCTTCCCTTCTTCGGTTCGATTAGATGACCATTTTGCTGCTGATCCATTCCTCCAAGGCGCTAACCTTGTCCTTAAAGCGTTCTCCGCGCATTTCCTCCGACAACGAAGCGATGGTCTCTCGCTTTAATACAGCTTTCCAGGAAGTCTCGGCTTCTTCCATCAAATCGGATAGCAGGCAGCAGCTCTCTTCTTTTTGCAGGTCGAGCATGTCTACGAGAATTCCGTGGGACGAGTATAGGGACTGCTGTCCTTCCACCGCGAGGTAAACGTCGTATACACGGATATCCTCAGGTTTTTTCCTTAATCTGAATCCGCCCTTGATGCCGGGGACGGACGTGATCAGATCAGCGGTTACCAGCTTTCTCAACAATTTCTGAAAATAGGTCACGGAAGTTCCCAGCTGCTGGCTGATCGCTTCCCCGGGCAGCACCGCCCTGTCCGGCAGCATGTTGAGCAGAACCAGGGCATATACGGACTGTTCCACGCCGGTTTTCATATGCATAAACAGCACCTCGTTTTACGGTATGGATTTGATTTAAAATGCTATTCATATTTAAAGCGGATAATCAATATCCACGTTATATCATATATCAGCCCGCTTCAAATGTAAAACCTAAGAATCGCGTTCATCTCATATAATGCTGAACGGGATCGTGCTAATGGCATGATCTTGTTCAGCCATGTTAGGATATGACCGAATCATGACAAAAGCATGACAGGTGTATGGCTAATATATGACAGAAGTAACTGTTTCGATAGACTGCCAAACCCTATACTCATAGAAACACATGACAAAAAAACACCGCTTTCATTGAAAGCGGTGTTCTTGCCTTAATCAATCCGGATCCCTAAGTGCCTGCTTGAGCAGCGGAATCGCCTTGGTCCGGTCATTCATGCCGATTTTCTCATAGATGACGCTGATGTAGTTGCGAACCGTACCTTCCGTGATATATAACATATCGGCGATTTCGCGGTTGTTCTTATATTCCGTCATCAGCTTTGCAATCTGCAATTCCCTGGGTGTCAGATTATAATTCTGCACCGGAAACTGTGGAACTCCGGTCGTTCTTAACCGGGCCGCCAACTTTGCCGCCACCTTCGAAGGGAGCATCAGCTCGCCACGAATCGCCTCGCGGATCGAGGCAATGATTTTTTGGGACGTAAAGTCTTTAAGCAAATATCCGGATGCTCCTTTGGCCAGTGCCTCTATAATGAAATCCTCTTCGGTGAACGTCGTGAGGATCAGCACGATCGTATCCGGATTGGACTGCTTAATCTGGTGCGTTGCCGCAATTCCGTTCATAACCGGCATTTCGATGTCCATTAACACAAGCTGAGGACGCAGCTGCTCCACCAGCTCGCAAGCGGTCTGCCCATTGTCCGTCGTAGCAACGACCTCCATTTCGGGCTCCATATTGATAATGGTCTCTAGGCCTTCACGGACAATAGTTTGATCCTCTGCAATAAGTATGCTTATGCTTGACATTTCTGATCACTCCTTAAGCGCGGAACGGGGCATGGTGAGTAATAACACACAGCCTGCTCCATCCTTCGTGCTGACCTGGAAGGTACCGCCCCTTCGCCGGGTCGTTTGGCGCATCATGGTCAATCCGAATCCAAGCCGTTCGGACGTAAAGGGCAGTCCGTTATTTTCGAGCGTAAACTGGATAGCGTCTTCTGTCTCGATCAACTCAAACCGGAAGAACGTGCATTGGCCGTGACGAATACCGTTCGTGATTCCCTCCTGCAAGGCATGGCGGATCAACTTCTCGGCCTCCGGCTCAAGACTTCCGTCGGAGACTTCAATCTTATGCTCCACGTTGACTTCCGCATATTGCTGGGAGTCGTTAATGATTTGCAGCAAGGAGTCCCGGAACGTTGCTGAAGCAGCCGCTTCCTCGGCAAGCATATGCACGGATTTCCGCATTTCATGAAGCCCTTTGCGGAGCAGGTCGGACGCATGCTTCAATTTCTCCGTCGATTCCGGTGCGTTCTGCGAAGACATTTTCAGACCGAGCTCTAACTGAACGACGCTGGCTGTTAGAATATGTCCTACGTGATCGTGAATATCGCCGGCAATTCGGTTCCGCTCGGCGAGCACGGATATCTCCGACAATGCTCTGGCCCGTTCTTCCAAAGAATGCTCAAGCTCAATGGTCCTCGCCTCCACTTCGCGTTCCAGCGTTGCATTCCAGCGTGCCAGTTGGAGATGCAGTTCAAGGCGTGCCAACAGCTCCTGCTTGTCGACGGGTTTCGCAAGATAATCATTACCGCCGTGTTCAAAACCGGCAACCAAATCCGTCATTTGACTTTTTGCGCTGAGGAAGATGACAGGCAATTCGCCAGAATTGTAATGCCTGCGTATTTCTTCACCTAATTGGAGTCCGGATACGTACGGCATCATGACATCGAGAAGCGCGATGTCCGGTTTGTATCCATTCTGGATCCATTCCAGGGCCTCTTGTCCGCTGCATGTCGACCTGAGTGAATATTTTCCCGCCAGGAATTGCAAGAGTACCTGGACGTTAATCGGATCGTCATCCACGATGAGCACTGAAGGCAGTTGTTTATTGGAGTGGGCTGCCTCCCGCTCAGGCTCAACGATCTCCCATTGTGGAAATGACTCCGTCGGAATGTAATCTGCGACGGGCAGAGGAGGGCCCTTCGGCTCTCCTTCGCCAGCCATGGGGAGCGTAAAGCTGAACGTTGAGCCTTCTCCAACACCGGAGGTTACTCCAATCCTTCCGCCATGCAGTTCGACTAGCTTCTTAGTAATCGAGAGCCCGATCCCCGTACCGCCTTGTTGAGATCGATCCAGAGGATTAATCTGCTCGAATGATTCAAAAATACGGTCCAGATCAGCTTCTGAGATACCGATTCCGCTATCGGTTATCTGAACCGAAACTTGTCCTTGCAGCCTCTTTGCCGTGACGGTAACCGTCCCGGTTTCCGTGTAAGCGATCGCATTTCCAATTAAATTATGCAATATTTGCTGCAATCGATTCTCGTCGGCCATCACGTACATATCGTCCGGCAATTGATGGGATAGCCGGAGCCCTTTCTTCTCGGCCAATGGGTTGAGCACTTGAAGGGTCAGCTCGACGGCCAGACGCAAGTTAACCGTCACGAGGACCAAACCGATCTCCTGGTGCTTGAGCTTTGAGAAATCCAATATATCGTTTACCAAATGGGCAAGCCGCTGGCCACTGACCTTCATGAGCCGCAAAAGATCGATGACAGGCGATGGCAGTTTGCCGGAGCTTCCGTCGATCAAGGCATCGGCCAGACCGATAATGCCATGCAGCGGAGTACGCAGCTCATGCGAGGTTTTCGCCAAAAATTCATCCTTCAGTTTGTCTAATGTCAACAAACGCTCCGATAATCGCTCCACTTGGAAAAATGCCCGGGAGGATTTCATGGACAGCAATAATGCCTGCAAAAATACAAACCCGAGCACACCGAACTGCAGCAACGCTGGCGTAGTAAAGACTCCTTTACGGTTTAAGGTATCATTGACCGCTGTCAGGAAAATCAGGCTGAATCCGAGGATGAGGAGGACAGCCCCTTCTTGTCTTTGCCTTGCTAACCGAATGGATGCATAGACGGCATAGAGAACAAGCCCGATGGAATAGATCTGAAATGGGATCAGGGAATAATCATACACCCGGATATCTGTTGTAAGCACCAGTAAGGTCAAAGATATCGTGAAAAACTGCGTCAAACGCCATACCTTGCGGGATAGAAATTGGGGAAACAAGTGATATATATATGAGATCAAAAATAATTCGCCGACGTAAATCGTTAAATACGATACTTTTGCAAACCAAACCCATGAGAACGCTGGGAATATTTCCAGTATAAATCTCGAACCCACCAGCATCGTTCGAACGGCAATGCACATACAGAACAATCCGAAATACAGCGGAGTTACGTCGTTGCGTCTGAGCAAGTACAAGATAATATGATACACACCGATCACCAGCAGTGAACCGATCACAAGACTGTCTCTTACAAGCTCTACCGACTTCTCCTGCTGCAGCTGCTTGGCATCTCCAAGCTCAATAGCGTTATTAATCCCGCCTTTGGGATACGTATAATTGGCGACCTGAACCAGAAGCATCAATCGTCCGTCCGAGTCCGGCTTAACGGGTACGACTACAGACGGACCATACTTCGGAATGGATGCCTCGTGCGTAGATCCAGGTTTACCCGCCGATGCCGCCAGGGTATCGTTGACCCATAGGGCGTATGACGAATAGATGTTTCGCAGTTTGAGTGCAATCGGCTCTTCAGAATCAAGCCCGCTAATCGTCAAACGATACGTTGCATATCCGTCGGCTGGAAGCTTTCTGTCGTTCAACGAATAATTCGTCCAATACTCGGGCATATCGACGTATGCGCTTACGGCAGGAGAAGCCTCCTGTTTCAGATCGTCCGGATCCAGCAGTTGGTTCCAATAAAATGCCCACTTTCCGTTCAGCGAAATGGATCCGTCTGTGCCGAAATCCCACCCTTCAAGCCGAAGCTCACCGTTCTGCACGCTCACGGACGACTTCGCAATAGCAATCTCCGAATGGCCTGCTAAAGATAGGATCAGGTAAAAAAAAACAGGGCAGCCGCGTGTTTACGCCATCTCATGCGAGAATGGACGCAACATCGATATAAATTTCATCGCCTAACCGGGCATTCCCCAGCAGACGAAGATGTCGCTTGGATGTAAAATCTTTGGGTTCGTAACTGTTGGGTGCTTTAGCGGGGGACAACAGCTTTAGTTGGATATAGGTTTCCGCTACAAGTTTGCTGCAGAAGAAGTCGCGGAACGAAGTAGTGATGCCAAACTTGCCTTCGATGATCTCCCAATACATCTGTTTTTTATCCGGAAACACAGCATCATGCACCTGCTCGATAAAATGATCCAGCAGCTCGTACATTTCGGGTGTTCGATCTGCATGCAGATGACGGATCGCAAACATCGTATCGTAATGGTTGCTGAGATCGGTTGACAATCGATCGCGTAACTTCACGAGCTGAGGACCTGATTTTTTGATATGTAACCACGTATCCTCCAAATTGTCGAGCGACGTGGATTCCCATAACAGCACTTCATCGTTCGGAGCGCGTACGACCATCGCAACATGTGACCACGGACAATGTTCCAGTGCTTCAATTCGAAGACTTCCCTTGGCTACCCCATGAGCGAGCAGAATATCTCCGGTCTGCAGCTTAGGCTCAATCTCGTTATAAGGAACGGTAGTTTGGTTCATATTATCCCCCTTGGCTGGTGAAATTCACCATGAATTTTGTCCTTCAGTTTAATACTAAACGCAACCCATAAATTGTCAATCACTGAAATTGGGCTATGGCATCGTCTTTGTTCCTTCCCGAATCCATTTTTAGTAGATATAGGTGATTATCGGTTCGTACTGAGCTGCTTTCGGTTGCCGCTTTGCGCAAACAGGCCTGCCCGGATTTTCTCCATGGCAGGCCTGTGTATTATAATGGTTTTCGTTTAAATAATCTGGCGCTTCTCCTGTCACGCTTCCTCCCATAACCGCTTCAGATTGTCCAAACCCAATCGGGTTCCTTCCCTGCACTCCTCCATGCCCTCGAATTCCAGCGTAATATCCCCGTCATAACCGGATTCTTTAATGAGTCGAAGGATTCGCCGCACATCCAGATCCCCCTGCCCGAAGATGGAGCCTCGCAGGTAATTGCCATGGGACGTTCTGAACCACTTCCCCCCGCCCGGATCCTGATCATACGGACGATAATAGAAGTCTTTCACGTGGACGAGCGAGGCCAGCGGCAAGTTGCGTTTCACGCCGACCAGCGGCTGCTCGTCAACGCATAGAAAGTTGCCGATATCCAAGGTCGTCTTGAAGTTCGGACGGTCGACTGCCTGCAGGACGCGCTGTACCCGGTCGCTTGCCTGCACGCTCACGCCATGGTTCTCGATTGTGGTCGTGATGCCGGACCGGGCCGCGTAATCCGCGATTTGACGGCAGCCTTCCACGATCATGTCCAAATGGGTTTCCACGTAATCGATGCCCATCTTCTCCGGCGGCAGCGTGAACGCCGTTACGTCATGCCGCATATGCTTCATTCCCAGCCGGTTGACCGTATCCACGTGGCGCTTGATTCGTTCGACCTCCGCATCGAAGTCGTCTCTGCTCTCCTGGACGAAATTAGCGGGCATGGAATAATTGGATAATGCGATACCGGCTTCGGCCGCCCGTTCACGGACCGCATCGGCAAGTCCGGGATTGTCCTCCAGCGTAAATCCATAGGGCACGATCTCCATATGCTGTCCGCCGTTCTCCGCAATCCAATCCACCACATCCAGCACCGTCATCTCGCCTGCGCGGATAGCCGGCAGCAAGCTGTAGGTGCTTACACCAACCCTCATTGCATGATTCCTCCTTTATTTGCTTCTTCCATCGTAAGCTTCCTGGTAGATTTCCAGATAGCGGGCTACATTCATGGCCTCCAGCTGCTTCACGTAACTGTCCCAGTCTTTATCCAGATCGGCATCGCCAATCACGAAGCGTGCCATCATTTCATCCACGTAATCGTTGATCGTTTTGGACAGATCCGCTACCTCGGACGCCTGCTCGTTTGTCAAAAACAACGGCGGAACGGTGCTGACATCGGTTGGTTTGTAAGGTTCGTATTTATTTTTCGTCTCGTTGTACAATACGACTTCCAGATCGTCGTCTCCTTTGGCAACGGCGCTCAGGCGGAAATCATTTGTCCGCAAACTCGGGCCGGTTTGTATCCAGGCAATATTTTGCACCGTACCGTATGATTTTAGCTCAGACCAGACCGCAGGCTCCCCGTTGATGCCGACCTCTCCGTCCTTCGCTTCCCTCCATTCCTGATCCGGACGGCCATAGACGCTGCGCAGCGTATGCTCCCGCTCGTACAGGCCATCTGCCCAGCGCAGGGCAAGCTCAGGATGCTTGGCCTTTTTCGTGATGACGAACGCACCCGGGTTTAATCCGGTGGAATCGAGAGCCGCATAACGAACGCCGTTCGGTCCTTTGAGCGGCGGCACCGTCTTATATTCCAACCATCTGCCGCTTTCGCCGAGGAGTTGGGTAAATATACCCTGATGGCCGCCGGTTGAAGCACCCAGAATGACCGTATCGGGATTCTCCCCGATCTGGATCAGCTGATTGTCATCCTGCGTGAATGACTCCGGAGCGAGCAGCCCCTCGGCATACAGCTTGTTCATATACCGCAACCCTTCCCTCCACTCCGGTTTGTTGAAGGCGACGTCGAGCTTGTCGTCTTTTATGAATATATGCTTGTAACTTGAGCCGTAAACCGGATTATAAATGAAAGAGTTCAACAGGAACGCATCGATGGAGGAGCTCCAGGATTTCGGTGAAATCGACAGCGGAATTTCATCCTGGATTCCGTTTCCGTTCGGGTCCTGTTCTTTGAAGGCCTTCAGCACCTCGTACAGCTCATCGGTGGTTTCCGGCATCTTTAGGTTGAGTTTCTTCAGCCAAGGCTCATAAATCCACATTTTCTGGCTCATGGAGCAGTGGTAGCATTCATTCACTTCCGGAAGCGCATAGATATTGCCGTCCAGCGCGGTAATCGTGGATTGGATCTCCGGATTGTCCTGGAACAATTTCTTGGTGTTCGGCCCCTGCTTCTCGATCAGATCATTCAACGGGAGAAAGGCGCCCTGCGAGCCGTAAATCATCTGCTGCGCCGGCGATATGTTCAATCCCAGGATGACATCGGGGTAGTCCTCGCTGGCAAGAACGAGATTCAGCTTCTCCTGCATGCTCTGCTCCGGAACGACCTCCCACTCGATGTGCACATTCGTTTTTTCTTCGTACCATTTGGTGAAATCGTTCGTTTCGAAATTCTCGACCAGCGGATTTCCCCGCACCATCACCTTCAAGGTGGTTTTCTCTTGAACCAGCGGATAGGTTCCCGGTTCGGATAAAACGATTGGCTCGGTCCCCGTATTCTGTGCTTCATCCGCGCCTTTCGGGCCCTGTGACCCGGTACAGCCTGCAAGAAGGATACTGAATGCGGTGATAGCACCCATAATAACCCGCGTTCTTTTTCTCATAACGTCCCGCCCTCCTGAAATGATGGATGTATTATCCTTTTAACGAACCGATCATGACACCTTTGACAAAAAACTTCTGCAGGAACGGATAAACGATCAGCAGTGGAACCGAAGTCACCACGATCAACGAATATTTCAGCAGCTCCCGCAGCCCTTGCCGGGCCGCCGCGGTTTTGGCGTCGCCAAGCATTTCGATATTGACCTCGTTCTGCACCAGAATGTCGCGGAGCACCAGCTGCAGCGGGTACAAATCCGCGCTTTTTAAATAGATCATGGCGTTGAAATATTGGTTCCAGTGGCCGACGGCATAGAATAAAGCGATAACGGCCAGGATGGGACCCGAAAGCGGCAGCACGATGCGCCACAGGAACCGAAAATCCGTACAGCCGTCCAGCTGCGAAGCCTCCAGCAATTCCGTAGGGATTGTCGTCTGGAAGTAGGTCCGCATGATGATCACGTTCCACACCGACAGCGCGCCGGGAATGAGCATCGACCATACCGTGTCAATCATGCCGAGATCCTTCACCAGCAGGTAGGTCGGTATCAGTCCCCCATTAAACAGCATCGTGAACACAAACAGCAGCATGAACAGGCCGCGCCCACGAAAATCTTTGCGTGATAGCGGGTAAGCCGCCATGACGGACAGAATAAGATTAATCGAGGTGCCTGCCAGCGTATAGAACAGCGTGTTCATGAAGCCTTTGGCGACCATCGTGTTTTTGAACACCGAACGGTACCCCTCGAGCGTCGGTTCGACGGGCCACAGCCATACCTTTCCCGATAAAACCGCGCTGCTGGAACTGAACGAAGCACTGACCACATAAATCAACGGATATAACACAACGATTAAGAAAACGGATAAAATGACGTAGTTCACCACCGTAAAAACGCGGTCCGAGCCGGATTCCTTCATGGCAGGTGATTGCATACATGTCCTCCCTTACTTACCAAAGACTTTCCTGCTTCAGCTTTTTGGCCGTCTGATTCACGATCAGCAGCAGCACGAAGCCGATGATCGCTTTAAACAAGCCAATCGCCGTGGCATAAGAGAAATTCATCGCTTGGGATACCAGCCCAACCTTGTACACATACGTGTCGATGACCTCGGATGATCGCAAATTCAGCGCATTCTGCATTAACAGGATTTTCTCGAAGCCGGTCTCCAACATTTGCCCCGTATTCAGAATGAGCAGAATGATGGCGATGGGCATAATGCCCGGCAGGTCAATATGGCGCATCCGCTGCATCTTCGAAGCGCCGTCGATGACGGCTGCTTCATGGAGTGCCGGATCAATGCCTGAAAGCGTTGCCAAAAAGATGATGCAGGAAAACCCGACGTTCTGCCAAATATGGGACCACACGTAGATCGACTGAAACCAAGAGGCCTCGGCCATGAAATGATACGGACCTGCGCCGATCCAGCCGAGCATCGTATTGATGAGTCCCGTTCTCGGGTCCATAAACTGCAGCATCAAGCCCACCAGTACGACCAGAGAGATGAAATAAGGCGCGTATGTAACCATCTGGACGGTGTTCTTGAAACGCCGGTTTCTAACATAATTCAAACCGAGCGCGAGCAGAATGGGAAACGGAAAACTGGCTATCAGCGTGTACAAGCTGATCGAGAACGTATTCTTGAGCAAACGCCAAAATTCATGCGATTGGAAGAAACGTTCGAACTGGGCAAATCCGACCCATGGACTGCCACTGATTCCTTTTGTGACGTTGAACTCTTTAAACGCAATCTGCGCGCCGTACATCGGCACATACTTGAAGATGATGATGTACAATAACGGGAGCAAAAAAAGCGCGTACAATTGCCAGCTGCGGATGATACTCTTCCAGCCACTCAGCAGTTACCACTCCAATCTTCAATGGGATTCGTCCCGATCCGGTCCGTGATTGGAGTATATACAGCCGGCTTGTTCCGCGTAAATCTTCATGTTTTCGGTCAACTATTCAGAATTTTAGAATGGGCTGTTATTCATCAATCCGGCAGTACGCATTTCTTTAGATTAAGCATAATCTCCGGTCCGTTGAAGACGTCTGTACTCGGTGGCGCTTATCCCGTTTACGCGTTTAAACGCCCGGCTGAAGGTGTTTAGTGACAAATAGCCGCAAGCTGCAGCGATGTCGCTGACCGGCTTATCGCTCGTTGCCAACTCCCGCTTTGCCTCATCCATTCGGAGCTTCTCGAGATACTCCGAGAAATTCAAGCCCGTCTGCTCCTTGAAGAAGTACGATACATAAGCTTCGGAAGTGTGGGTTTCCCGGGCGAGCGCGGATAAACTCAGATCGCTCTCCCCATAGTGCTTCTCGATATAGCTCAGCAGCCGGTTCGTTAAATGAGCATTATGGCTCTTCTTCCTCTCCTCGTTCTTCTGACAGAGGCGAACGAAAGCGGCATAGAGAATATTCATGGCTTCAGCAGGGGATAACTCGGGATTTAACGCTCGGATGACGGCATCCGTTTCCTCCGTTCTGTGGCTTCCATCGTTCCCTGTCTGTTCGTTGCACTTCATCAGGGTACCGCTAAGCTCCTGGACAAGGAGCTTCTCGACGGCCATCGGCATTTGCCGATCCGACCTGTTCTTCTCCTTGATCTGCCGAAAAAGCTGCTTTGTCTCATCCAGATTGCCGGCCTTCACGAGCTGGATTAACCGCATCTCTTCGTCTGCCGGGTAATAATAGGAAAAGGCCGGCATTTCCATCTCGGCATGAAAAAAGATAGGAGACTTCTCGCTCCATCCCGCATGATGCAGAACAAACTTGGCCTCCCCGTAGGAACGATACAGCTCGGCAATATTGGACCGGAACTCGCCTACGGCCATGTACAGGCCCGTGCCGGAAATTCCAATCAAATGTTCATAAATCGACTGTAGATGTGCACGCATTTGTATCGTGAATTCCGCTTTGTCCGCTGCCGTTCCCGACAGGACCAGAACCAATTGATTTTCTCCAAAGTCATGCAGCAGCGCCCCTTCTCCGCATAATGATTGAATCCGGTCGCGGATGTTGATTTTGACAATATCGAGCTCCATCAGCATCTCTTCCATGAATGGCTCATGGTAACCTCGAATATGAAGCAGCGCCACCGCATGGTGAGATCCCCGGAGCTGGACCTGCGCGTGATCCATGGCAGCCTCCAGCTCCTGCATCGACGTGAAGCCCCCTTTCAGAAGACGGTCTACCAGAACGTTTCGCAGCATCGGAATCTGCTCTTCCAACCGCTCCTTTAGCGAATCATGGCTTTCAACCAGCTCGGAAACGGAATGGCCGATATAATCAACGGCGTTACGCGAAGCAGCGTGAGCTGCTTCCGATCGGGTTGAAGGCAGCAGCTGAAGGATTTTGAGGAACGGCCTGCTGCTTCGATATGCCAAATAACCGGCTACGCCTAACCCCAACAGCAGAGCTGTAACGAAGATGGTTAACGTCAGCTGCTTGATATAATATACCTTTTGGAGCACCACGGATTTAGGCTGAGCGGATACATAGCTCCATCCGTTGTATTCGGATGTGGATTGCGTCACAAGCATCTCCTGTTCATTCCATTGGATATGGGTATCGCCACTTTTTATAGGAAGCGCTTTCATAAAATCCTGTTCTTTCAAACCTATGGAACTGATCAGGTTTCCGTTAGCATCCGCTATATAGGCAAAGCCCTCTTGTTCCGGATCGACTTTGCGGAGCATGTCCTGGATCTGCCTATTGTTAATCAGGACCGTAACGACCCCGCTGCTGCTTTTGTTCCCGAAGGAATGCATGTAACTCACGACGGAGTACGGTTTGCCTTCATAAACAACCGAATGTCCCGGCGTATACGTTTTATAATGATACTGCCCAAACAATGCTTGCCTCCATTCGCTTAAAGATTGGCCTTCATAACGCAGCAGCAAACGAAAATACTGGTCTGCCGTATACACCTTGCGGGGAGAGATGACCATGCTGCTGTTCTTGTACGCGATGTAATAATCCACGATGAAATGATTAAACAGTTTGTAGTTAAACAAGCTCTTTTCCAAATCCCACAGACGGTATGGACCTGTGCCGGCAAACGGTTCTTTCTCGAATTGAAAGGATTGGATCTTCGATTCGCTCGACATCTGCCGTGCGATGTTCTCGATTTCAGCAAATCGCTGATCCAGCGCTTCCTGAATTTGCTGCAGTGCCGCAGAGGTGCTCTTTACCGTTTCGTTTTCAATCAGCTCCGAGGTTTTTCCATAAGCAAACCACCCAACCAATAGGGAGCCTACCAGAATGACGGCATACGGTATAAAAAATCGAAACAACAGCCCTGCCTTCTCTCCCGAAACGGATTTCACCGGCATTTTCCCCCTTTCTTCCCTTCAGATATGATCCAATATATCAAAGATTGATGCGCGTAGTCAGTAGACCAAAAGGCACTGATTTCCCCCCTAGTAAGCGTCCGTAAACGCAAAAAGACCCGCCTGTGCAGATCAGATTCGACCATTCCGTTGAACCCGGTACTTCCTAGCTTCGTCATATCCTATATCCGGCATGTGCGCAAGGGAAAGGGCATCCCTCTGCTGCAGGTATGCATGATCTGTTCATGGGCAACATGCACGGTTACACCGGAACGACGAATGGATTGAAGGAACTGGAGACTGTCGTCAATTCAACCGTAAATTGGTTATCCTTATCGCTATCCCTTATACTGGATATGAAACTATCATTTTCGAGAGGAGACCATACCGATGAATGTGAACGAATCTCTGAAAAATGCATTGTTTACCAAGGAATTTACCCATAACCCTTATCCGGTGTACGAGAAATTGAGGCAAAGCGATCCCATTATGAATCTGCAATTTCCTGATGGTCGTCATGGGTGGCTGATCAGCAGTTACGCTGAAGCCGTCGAAGCGCTCAAGGATGGCCGGTTCAGCAAGGACGTCACGAAGGCAATGGGCGGGGAACAGACCAGCGTGTTCAGCACCAATATGCTGTTCTCCGATCCGCCGGATCACAAACGGCTTCGCGGATTGGTCCAGAAGGGTTTCACGCCGCAGAGAATCGCGGATATGCGCAGCCATATTCAAGAGATCGCGGACGGCCTGTTGGATGCCGTCTCCTCCAAAGACACCATGAATCTTATTGACGAATATGCCTTTAAGCTTCCCATTATAGTAATCAGCGAGATTCTTGGCGTACCTGCCGAGGATCAGGACAAGTTCCGGGTATGGTCCAATTCCATCATCGGCGCTTCCAATCAGGAAATGAACGAGCAGGTCGTCCAGCATATGAACGAATTCATCGCTTATTTGAGGGACTGGTTCGCCAAGGTTCGCGAACAGCCCGGCGACGATATGATCAGTCAGCTGGTCATTGCCGAGAACCAAGGTGACCGCTTATCCGAACAGGAGTTATACGGCGTCGTTACCCTGATGATCATAGCCGGACATGAAACGACGGTGAACCTGATCGGCAATGGCGTGCTAGCATTATTGGAGCATCCGGAGCAGCGGAAGCTTTTGCAGGAACAGCCGGAACGGATTCATGGCGCCATTGAAGAAATGCTCCGCTACAACGGTCCCGTTGAATTCAGCACTTCACGATGGGCCGCGAAGGACTTGGAATTTCACGGTGTCCATATGAAAAAAGGCGACTTGGTTGTCATCGCCCTAAATTCCGCTAATCGCGATTCCATACAATTCGAGGATCCCGATCTGTTCGATATCACCCGGGAGAAGAGCCAGCACTTAGCCTTCGGCAAGGGAATACACCTCTGCCTCGGAGCACCGCTCGCCAGGCTGGAAGGTGAAATCGCGATTAACACGCTCCTACGCCGCTTTCCCGATTTCGAGCTTCAGGGCAATATCGACGAGCTGGAATGGAGGCCGGGTATGATCGTGCGCGGCGTGAAGGAGATTCCCATTTCACTTCGTTCTTAAAAACCAGCAGAATATATTTACACCTAGTAAAAAGGCGAACCCTAAAAGTGGTTCGCCTTTTGTTTGTGGATATGTTCAATTCAGTTAACATATATAACATTATGTAAACTATTTAACTAATGAACAACGAGCTTTAGTCCTTTACCGAAGCGAATAATAATATATTACTCGTTTTATCCACCCGGTGTTTAAGTTATTGATATGGTAATAATGGGTAAACTTAGAAAGTATCACTTTGTAAATCGATGGACTTCAGAATTTTATAACGGAAGAGGATGAGACTGAATGAAGTCTTCTAAAACCCATGAAAATCAAACACAGCGCTCAAACTACGCCGAACGCAACCTATGGGCCGGCATCTTGTTCGGGTTAGGGCTGGTCGGATTTATCGATGAGGTGGTATTTCACCAATTGCTGCATTGGCATCATTTCTACGATAAGTCTACAAGCGATATCGGCCTTGTCTCTGATGGTCTGTTTCATGCGTTCAGCTGGTTTGCTACCATCGGCTCCTCGTTTCTGATTGCCGATCTGCACCGAAGGAACGCGTTTTGGGCTAAACGATGGATTGGAGGCATTCTGTTAGGCGGTGGCGCTTTCCAGCTGTACGACGGCATCATCCAGCACAAGTGGATGCGACTGCATCAGATTCGTTATTTCGTCGATATAAGACCCTACGACTGGGTCTGGAATCTGATTGCTGCCGGCATGACCATCTCTGGCATCATACTCATTGCACGAACTCGAAACCGCGTTCCTTCCGGGAAGGCCGCATCCTAAGATGAGTAGCCATTCGTTTCATCATCATGGTGCCGGAATGTTCGAAGGCGCTGCTGTATGGCACCCTTGGGAATGGATTTTGAGTTTCTTCCTCGCTGGCCTAATTTTGCTCTATTGGACAGCTGCTGCGGTTTCCAATCGACGCCACCGCATATGGCCTGCCCATCGTTATGTTTGCTGGATTGCGGGATTGACCTGCATAGGTTTGTCGCTGGCTGGCCCGTTGGCCCGGCTTGCCCCTGCGAATTTCCCGGTGCATATGCTTGGGCATCTGCTACTCGGCATGCTCGGGCCACTGCTGATTGCGTTTTCAGCTCCAATGACGCTTCTGCTTCGGTCAGTCCCAGTGCCGGTCGCAAGAAGAATTAGCCGATTGCTTAAGATCAAGCTCGTCCATTGTATCTCACATCCATTGGTGGCCGCTTTGTTGAATATCGGCGGCTTATGGATCCTCTACACCACCGGGTTGTTCACGGCCATGCATCATAGCCTAATTCTTCATATAGCCGTTCATTTTCATGTGTTTGCAGCCGGATATCTATTTACGGTTTCTTTGATCTACGTGGATGTGGTTCCCTACCGCCGAAGCTTTCGGCTTCGTGCGTTCATCCTGATCATTGCCATGGCGGGACACGGGATACTCTCCAAATACTTATATGCCCATCCGCCCGACGGTGTTCCTTTCGAGCAGGCAAAGCTTGGTGGAATGCTGATGTATTACGGCGGCGATGCCGTGGATCTCGTTCTCGTGTTGTGGATGTGCATGCAATGGTATAGGTCGTCCCGTCCGCGACCGGCATCGTTTCATCCAATCTCGGATTAATCGCCGCTTACCGGATTATGCTTGGTGTCACTGGTCTCCTCCGGCAGGCTGTTGGATATGCTCGGTACATTGCGCGGCTTATATTCAATGAGTTCCGAAGAGTATATGGCTACGGTCATTCTTCCCCCGTTCCCGAATGCCCGAATGAGGATGGGTTGATTATAGGCGTTCTCAAAGACAAAATCTGGGCCTCCCCAGCTAACCGTAGCGTCTCGACCAGGCAGCACGTAAGGGACGTTCCGGCTGTGAGAGTAGCGCTTCACAATCTGCAAACCTGCACGGTCAATCGCATTATACAGAGTCGAAGAAACCTGACAGATTCCGCCCCCCACTCCTTCGGACAATTCGCCTCTTACGATCACGCCGGCACGTTTGTAACCCCTGTCCGCCGTTCTCATGCCGACGACCTCATTGAACGAGAACGTTTCCCCGGGGAATACGACTGCGCTGTCAATCGCTTGAGCAGCCAACGAGATGTTATGGGAACGATTTTTGTTATTGGAATTAAAATAGGTTACATAGTAGCCGATCGGCTTGACGCGAATGGAAGCCAGAAGCTCGGTGTCCACTTTCGGATATATCGGATACCTCGGCGCTTCGATGGAAGAAGCCCCGGTGCCGTACCAATACGAGTAGTATTGTTCCAATAGCTTGCGGCGGTCCAGACGATGGCCGTTCTGACCCGGAACGATCTGGCCGCTGCTGCCAATCTTGGCATTTCGGGCTTCCATATAGGTCTTGCGATCAAGTTTATCCACCCATTGATCGTATTTGTCCATATCTAGCAGCGGGAACACATCAAGCGCATGTTCGCTTCGATTCACGCTTTCCATGACTTTGCCTTCCTGGGTAATCGTTAAATTGTCGTTCTCCGGTTCAGTCCCTTGCAGGAGCATGAACAGTAGGCTAATGACCGACATCCATTTCAAGTGGGTTCACCTGCTTTATCTTTGTGTTTTCCTCGTCTTCGTGCGTTTTTCCTGCTATGCCCGTTTACACATCTCTTTGGTATTATGATTGCATTCTAGGTAATTCATTCAGAATTGTTTTCTTAACAAAAAAAGAAGCCCGCACATTCATCGTGCGAGCTTCTTTGCAAAAGTACGATCTTATAAAGAGACTTGTGTCTCTTTCCTGCGGCTAATAGGCATGACGAGAAACAGAAACGAACTGACGGCCAGCAATTCCGCGATCCCGATGACGGTGCCCATAGGAGCTGCCGTCGTTCCGTCTCCAAGCCCGACAAGAGGGCTTGCGGCGGCGCCTAAGAGCAAAGGCAGCAAGCCTAGCAATGCAGATGCACTGCCTGAAGTATGGGCTTCCTGCTTCTGCATCGCCAGGGATGTTGTCGTTGCGCTAACCATCCCTACGGCAGAGACGATCAGGAACAGCATCGGCGCAATGAGAAACAGTCCGCCGCCAAGCCATGTAATGGCAAGCAGCGATGTGCCGCCAAAGGCTGCAATAAGAAGTCCCGTCGTCAGAAGTTTGGTTTCTCCTGTGCGGGAAGCCAATCTGCCGGTAATTTGGGAGAATAGTACGATACCAACCCCGTTAACGGCAAAGAATAGGCTGTACGTTTGAGGAGACACCCCGAAGATATCCTGCAGCACGAAGGGCGATCCCGAGATATAAGCGAACATCGCGGCCGATACGAACGCTTGGGAGAGCGCATATCCGATAAACACGCGATCCCGAACCAGCGTACCGAAGGTTTGAAAGGTTTGCCTGATCCCGCCGCTGGCTCTATTCTCCTTGTTCAACGTTTCCGGAAGACCAAACCATACGGCAAGCAGCATAAGCAATCCAATCAAAAACAGGACGACGAATACGCCGCGCCAAGATACAAAATTTAGAATAAAGGCTCCGAATACAGGAGCGATAATTGGAGCCAATCCGTTGATCAGCATCAGTAAAGTGAAAAATTTGGTCAGCTCCGAGCCGGTGTATAAATCCCGCACGACCGCCCTGGATATGACGATGCCGGCTGCTCCGCTGGCTCCCTGCACGAAGCGGAGCGCAACCAGAACCCAAATCGTCGGTGCAAATGCGCACAGTAAGGAGGTGACCGAATAAATAATCAGAGATATGATCAGTGGTGCTTTTCTCCCCCGTATATCGCTGAGCGGCCCGGCTACGAGCTGTCCAAGCGCCAGGCCAAGCAAAAATGCCGTCAAGCTTAATTGGGCTAACGATGCCGGCGACCCTAAACTTTCCGAAAGTTTAGGCAGTGCAGGCAAATACATGTCAACGGAGAGCGGTCCAAATGCCGATAGGGATCCGAGAATCAAGGCAAACTGCAGCCTCTTTCCACGAGTCAGGACCATGGCTGAACCGGTTTCTTTGGTGGAAATCGACATACTGACAGATACTTCCTTTCTCTTGCAACACATTGATGCATGGGTGATATGCTGCTGGCAATCCATCTTGATTGCTAAGCAACTATCCTATCATAGGTTATTTTTTTGGATATTACCAACCATTTTTACTAGGACAGGGGCATGCGCAAAGTAAACGTTGTGCCAATGCCCAGTTCGCTATGTACTGTAATTCTCCCGCCATGATCTTCTACAATTTTCTGACAGAGGGATAACCCGAGCCCCGTCCCTTCCTCCTTGGTCGTATAGAACGGATCGAAAATTTTGGCAAGATTTTCATCAGCGATCCCTTTGCCAGTATCCTCGATCTGAACAACGGCCATCCCCTCTTCTGCTTTAAGCGAGATTCGAACGGAACCGGTGTTTTCCATCGCCTGGAAGGAATTACGAATCAGATTGATCAGCACCTGGATGATCTTGTCCCGGTCCATCACGATTTGGATCGGCTCATCGCTTAAGTCGAGCAGAAACACATGTCCGTGCGAGGCCGCTTCGGATTCACATAAGGAGTAAACGCGCGTCATGCAGTCCGATAGGGACTCAACCCTCATATTGCTGGCATGGGGCTTAGAAAAATGTAAAAATTCAGCCGTCAGCTCCCCTACCCGCGTGATTTCCCCCATGATAACCTCATACCAGGGCTGTATATTATAACTTTGATTTTTGGAAAGCTGTATAAAGCCTTTAATCGAAGTCAGCGGATTGCGTATCTCGTGGGCCATTCCGGCAGCGAGCTCCCCCACCATCTTCATTTTTTCCGTACGGATCATCTCCTCCTGGCTTCTCATCCAGGAGTTGCGGCGCATTTGAAAAATCCGGTCCTCCGCCGTGCTGATGATCTCCTGATACGTTAAAGCTTCATGCGGGTAGCAAGTAATGCTATACGTCACCTGTACGCCGATATGCTCAAAATTGAACATGGTGCTGTCGATGTTGACATGCTCCGGTAGCAGTACGGCAAAGCGGTCTCCCGCATAGCGCGAGGCGGCCAGCATGTCGTTCAGGAACAATCTCCGCAGAGCACGCGAGAATCTGATCAGTATCTCATTTGCGGTGGAAATGTCCTTTGCATTTAACGATTTAAAGTTGTTGATATCGAGCAGCACCAGCTGAAACGGCTTGTTCACCTCAATGAGCTGCTGGACTTTATGCAAATACCCGTCATAATTCAGAAGACCGGTTAATGCATCATGGTACGTTAAGTAATCATTCTGCTTATATAATTTCTTCTTCTCCGATTCCAGAAAGTTAACAAAGTGGAATGAAATCACAATCACAAAGGAAGCCAAACAATCAAACACGGAGACCAGAACATTGTATTTCGTTAACGGCACGTAAGTCAGACGGATTAAGGAATACTGAAGAATGATCAGGAAGCACAGCGGCATCGTTTCCTTAAATCGTTCTTTGTTATGAATGGTATTAATGATCAGTATGTAATACAGGAGGATACACCAGTTTAATTGGCTTACATAGTGAAACGCCCCAAGAAACAGAAAATGAACATAACGAAGCCATTCGTACTTTCGATCAAAAACAACGGATACGTACAACAAAGTTGCCGTGAGCAGCATCAAAGGAATGGACGTGTGATAACCGAGATAGACCGACGATACTATGATAAAAATCGATATCAAGGGAACAAATAGGAGCTTAAGGACTAAAAACGACAAAGCGAATCACTCCTAAATCGCTATTACTGGCGCATATTGAAGAAATCAACGAGGCAAGTTCCACCAAATATGGTACACCATATACATGCGTCTGAACAGCAGGAAAACATCACTTTCAACAAAGCCGCCCTTTATTTTTTCCTGAAAATGGCGTTATTCCTGCCGTCAATTGCTATTTTCAGCTAAATTTCCTCATAACGTATCGATAGAATCTGATCGGTTACCGGATGATACGAAACCGTGACATAGACGCCGAATTCAACGTTCCCTTTCTTAAGCCACAGTTTGAACTTCTCCTCCGCCAAAACACTGGATATCTTGGTTCTGCCCATATACAAATAATCCACGACGTCCATATTATATTTCCGCTTGGTTTCGGTGACGGCTAAGGTTCCCCACTTGGCATAGGCAGGCTCTCTTCTGTTCACGGCATGAATCAAAGACTGCGCAATATCGGTCAGTTCACGCTGTCCGATCTCTGTGGAAGCTCGATTTGCTGTAGTTATGAGATATTGCCAATCCGCCTTTTCAAATACCAACAGCTGCAGCGTATTGAGCGGACCCTTGTAGAAATTAGCGGTTGTCTGCTCCGTCAATTCTAATGCTTGAAACGATAGGTGTTCCAGCTGCTGTCTATTCTCAACGGGATATAACTCGATCCTGTAGTCGTTCTCGGGTTTAAATTCGTTTCGATAATGGATCTCCAAATGCTCGTCAAGTCCGGCATGCGTGCCATAACAACGACCATATTGATGCGTAAAAGCTACGGCAGGCACTTGCGGCGGGAGCTGGATTTCTCTGCCGAAACGCTTCTCGCAAGCCCTTATCGCCTCCTCTGCAAGCTCGGCACCGCTTTCAAAAATGGCTTGCTGAAACGAAAACTCCGAAGATTCCATAGTCGCCTGATCATTAACGGGTGTGACCACGAGCGACAAAATGCTAGCGAATAAAAGGGTGCCCAGCATGTTATTCCTCCTCCTAGAGATTGGCAGACTTGCCTGATCCTAAGATTCCCGCGGACGCTCTTCTTATTCCTGACTTGGGATTCGTTGGATAATTCCTTTGAAAAATACACACACTGTGACGGACTATGCATGAATCCGAGGTGAGTACGCGTGGGGATGAAACAGATATTAAAATCTATTTTTTTGGTCACTCATGAGCATTCTGAATCCGGCACATCTCTATATAATCAACAGGATCCCACCCCCCAGGAAGAGGTTTCGCTGACGCTGAAGCATGTTGCGGATCAGTTTGACGATTCGGCCGACTTTGTCCATAAGATCTATCTTCATGGGCGCCTTCATGTTATGTATTTCAGCCATTTGGTCAATGAGGATCGGCTGGAACGGGATCTGCTTCCTCCCATTTTGAATTCCGACAACCCGCTCGATTTGTTGACGGAGCAATCACAATATGAGCATGTAACGGATTCGAAAACCTATGTGGAAGGTATTCTAAGCGGTATGGCCGCGTTTTATTATGAAGATCAAGCTTTCATGATCGATGTTATTTTCCCGACATCCCGGACGGTGGCTGAATCCGAAACGGAATCCATCATTATCGGACCGCACGAAGCGTTTACCGAACAAGCCTATACGAATCTGTCTTTAATCCGGAAGAGAGTGCAAAGTTCTCATCTCAAGGTCATCAAACTTTCCGTCGGCGAAGTTACGAAATCGGATATCTATGTTCTGTATATCCAGGACATCGCGAATGAGAAATACGTCAAAGAAGTAATTAAGCGGGTCGAAGCTATAGAGATTGATGCCATTCACGATACAAACATGCTGATCCAGTGCATTGACGATGATCCGTACTCGATTTTTGCGCAATTTTTGACCTCAGAGCGGCCGGATACCATTGCCTCCAAGCTGGTTTCGGGACGAGTCGTTGGAATTATGGACGGAAGTCCCACTGCTTTTAGCGCGCCCGCCAACTTTTTTGAATTTTTCTCGTCTTCCGACGATTATTACCAGAGGTGGAGCATTGGTACGGCGACCTTGTTCCTAAGGTTTGCAGCCCTTTTGATAACGGTGACGTTGACAGCCCTATATGTCTCGGTTACCTCGTTTCACTATGAAATGATTCCCGAGAATCTGATCCTTACGCTGACGGAGTCCAGAAGCAAAGTGCCGTTTCCTCCCATTTTCGAAGCGCTGCTCATGGAGACGACGATCGAGCTGCTGCGGGAGGCCGGGGCCAGGCTGCCTACCAAGATTGGACAGACTATCGGTATCGTAGGCGGCATCGTCATCGGCCAGGCGGCAGTGCAAGCCGGATTAACCAGTAATATTCTGATCATCTCCGTCGCCTCTTCGGCCATCGCTTCCTTTGTCATCCCGAACTATGTTATGAGCGCATCTTTTCGCTTGTTCCGTTTCGGGCTTATCGTATTGGCCGGTTTGTGGGGGAATATGGGACTTGCGCTTGGCTTGGCCTATATGGTCATTCACTTAAGCGGCTTGACGAGTGTCGGCTCCTCCTATCTAACACCCATCGCACCATTCGAGCCGTATGACTGGAAAGACGTATTTCTAAGACTTCCCTTTTCCACATTGGCCAAGCGGCCTACCCAAGTCAAAGCCAAAAACAAGGTCAAATTAAAAATGAAAAGGTGAGGCAACTTGAAGGAAAAACTATCCCAATTTCACACTGCGATCCTCATCTACATGATTCAAACGGGGGTCTACGTATTCAGCATTACGCAGGTGGAGGCCCAATATTTTGGTACAAACGGATGGCTCATTACGATCCCGGCATCCATCCTGGTCTGTCTGAACATTTATCAGATGTACTGGGTGTACCGGCTGGGCGAAGGACAGTCGATATTCGTCATTCTGGAGAAAAGCATTCCCAAGTTCATACTGGCCCCCTTCTATCTGGCGATCAGTACGGTATGGGCTTTGATCGGCTGCCTCGTCGCCAAGCAGTACGTGCTGATCTTTCAGATGTTTGCGTTCCCGACAACCAACCCGATGGTATTCAAGATAGCAATCGATGTCCTTGCTTTCATGCTGCTGACCAAGGGTTTGTACAATATCTCCAAAGCTTCCACGGTCTTTTTTTGGTGTACCATTTGGATGAGTTTGCTTCTGCTGTATTATGCAGGGGAATTTCGTATTGAAAGATTAACCCCCTATATATTTAAAGACAGTTCCAACATGTTGGAAGGAATCTTTCAAATCTATTTGGCATACCTAGGGTATGAGTTATGCTTACTGTTGTTTCCTTATACCGATAAGAAAACCAAATTGTTCAGGGCCGTCATCTACGGAAATTTGATACGTTCAGTATCCTATACCATCCTGGGTTTTGTTTCGTTTGGCGTGGTTGGCAGCGATATGCTGAAGGTCATGCTGTTCCCGTTACTGGATTTGCTGGCGTATATCAAACTTCCGTTTATCGAGCGAATCGAGAATCTTTTTTACGGCTTCTTCCTGTTCACGACCCTCATTACGCTAGTGCTTTATTTCTGGGCAGCGGGCGAAAGCACCCAACGTGTCTTTCCAAAAATCAAGATGAATGTGCAGTATTTCTTTATCATTCTTGTAGCACTGCTGATATCCTACATACCCGCGGTATTGAACCGAATCCGGGAGTGGCTTCTGTTTCTGGGTTACATCCAAATCGGGTTTGCTTACATCATGCCATTGATACTAATTATGCTGCTGCTGTGGCAGCGCAGAAAAAGGCAGCGTGATGCGCAATGTTAAAAAAATATGCATGCTTGTTCCTACTCTTATGCATCCTTCCTCTAGCAGGCTGCGGCGATCAACGCATCCTGGAAGATCTGGGGTTCATCCAGACGACCAGTTATGACTTGCTGCAGGATGGTAATTTAGCGATATCGGTCTCCATTCCGCAAGCGGATCCGGAAACTGCCTCTAAGCGGGAAGTGCTGACGGCAACGGCCAAGAGCAGCAAAGAAGCGAAGATGATTATGTCCAGACAAACCGGCATGCTGCTGGTAAGCGGGCAATTGCGGAACGTCCTGTTCGGACTTTCGATGGCGGAACAAGGGCTGCACGGACATCTGGATACCTTGTACAGGGATCCTTCCATATCGTCTCAAGTAAAAATAAGCGTGGTTGAAGGAAATGCCGGCGAACTGTTAATAGACGATTACAAGCAGCATCCGCGAACAGGGCGGTATATCGACATGCTGCTTGAAAAGGAGGCGCTCGGTCAGACCATCCCCAAGGTAACGCTGTTCAACTTTGCCAGGGATTATTTCGATCAGGGCGTAGATCCGGTTGCTCCGATAATTAAGAAGCATGACAAGAACTACATTACGACGAACGGAATTGCTTTATTCAAAGATGATCGCTATGTTGCTAAGATCGAGCCGCAGGATGCATTGATTTTCTCCTTTCTGAAGGGCAAGTTCAGAGAAGGTCAACTTAACATTGATCTGTCGGAGGATCCTAAGGACAAGAAAGAAGTCGTCATGTTCAGTTCATTGATCAGCTCACGAAAAGTCAAGGTCGTGCGCGGAGACCAGGGCATTGACAAAGTGATGTTTTACGTCAAGGTTTCCGGGTCCGTTCTGGAATACATCGGCGATGCCAGGTTAAGCAATGACCGCGAGCGGCATGAGCTGGAGCAGCGGATCAGCCAATATATTACGAAAAAAGGAAATGCCATGATCTCGATCATGAAACAGCATCAGATAGACAGCCTCGGAATCGGCAGGTACGTCCGTAACCGGATTGGCTATGAGCAATGGAAAAAGATGGACTGGCGGCAAGAATTGCAAAAGCTGCAGGTCGAATGCGTGATTGACGTTCATATCAAAGATTACGGGAAATTTAGATAAAACTTGGAAAGACCCCAATCGGGGTCTTTTTGTTGCCTAAAGAAATCGATTCCTTATGAGGTTTCGATAAAACTCGTGAGCTTAATGTTATGTATCATGACATTAATATTGACTATTTCTTTGTATAATGCTACATTTATCCAAAATAAACACCATTACGCAGCATGTCAGTCGATACCTAGCCTCATTTATGTTATGAATATTAACACATCTGAATGCAAAAGGAGTGGCTAAGATGCATTTAACTTACCAGGAAAGAGACAAATTAATGCTTTTTGTGGCAATGGAATTAGCGCAAAAACGATTAGCCCGCGGGTTGAAATTAAACTACCCGGAAGCGGCCGCACTCATTTCGGGTTTTGTTGTCGAAGGTGCTCGTGATGGTAAGTCCGTAGCCGAATTAATGGAGGAAGCCCGCCATGTGCTGTCGGCGGATCAAGTGATGGACGGCGTCGCCCAACTCCTCAGGGAAGTTCAAGTCGAAGCTACCTTTGTGGATGGCACCAAGCTGGTCAGCGTTCATGACCCGATTCAAGGCGCTCCGTCCTCTTCCGGCATTGTTGCAGGTGAATACGACCTGCGAGACGAGCCGATTCAGCTGGTGCCGGACCGGCCCCGCATTACGCGTGAGGTTACAAATAGCGGCGACCGTCCGATTCAAGTAGGATCGCACTTCCATTTTTACGAATGCAATCCCGCCTTGTTATTCGACCGGAACGGAACGCAAGGATACAGGCTCGATATCGCCTCCGGTTTATCGGCAAGATTCGAGCCCGGGGAAATCACGAAGGTGACGCTTGTTCAAATTGGCGGGAGCCAGGAAATTCATGGTTTTGCAGGTCTGACGAACGGAAAAACCAATGGGATGGTGAGCTTATGACAACAATCGACCGCGCGACCTATGCCAGCATGTATGGACCTACGACAGGGGATCGGGTAAGGCTTGCCGACACCTCCCTCTGGCTTGAGATAGAGAAGGATTATACCGTTTATGGGGATGAATGCGTCTTCGGCGGCGGTAAAGTGATACGTGACGGCATGGGACAGCATCCGCTCGCGACCCGAGCGGAAGGGGCACTGGATCTGGTCATTACGAATGCCATCATTGTGGATACCTGGGGAATCGTGAAAGCGGACATCGGGATTAAGGACGGGTACATCAGCGGCATCGGAAAAGCAGGTAATCCGCTTATGATGGATGGTGTCACCGACGGCATGATCATCGGCGTGGGCACGGAAGTCATCTCCGGAGAGAACTTGATCGTAACGGCCGGCGGCGTGGATTCGCATGTGCATTTCATCAGTCCGCAGCAAGTCGAAATCGCGCTCCAGAGCGGGATCACTACATTCGTTGGCGGAGGCACCGGTCCCGCAACGGGCACCTTGGCAACCAATTGTACGTCGGGGGTATGGAATCTGCAGCGAATGCTGCAAGCGACCGATGCGCTGCCGATCAATATGGTATTTCTGGGACGAGGAAACAGCAGTCGTCCGGAAGCGCTGGCCGAACAAGTCCATGCCGGGGCGGCTGGACTCAAAATCCACGAAGATTGGGGCAGCACGCCCTACGTTATCGACAAGTGCCTGAGCGTTGCCGAAGAACTGGATGTGCAGGTCAACATCCATACCGACACGTTGAACGAAGCCGGTTATGTTGAAGACAGCCTGCGCTCCTTTAACGACCGGGCGATTCATACCTACCATACCGAAGGTGCGGGAGGCGGTCATGCACCGGATCTGCTGCGGGTTGCCTCCATGCCGAATGTCCTCCCCTCCTCGACCAGTCCAACCATGCCATATACAGTGAATACGGTTGACGAGCATCTGGATATGCTGATGATCTGCCATCATCTGGATCCGCGTATTCCCGAGGATGTTGCCTTCGCCGCGTCACGGATTCGTGCGGAGACGATCGGGGCGGAAGATATTTTGCATGACATCGGGGCGATCAGCATGACCAGTTCCGATTCGCAGGCAATGGGACGGGTTGGTGAGGTCGCTATCCGTACATGGCAAACGGCCGACAAAATGAAACAGCAGCGCGGTCCGCTCGGGCCGGATTCCAAATCTGACAATTTCCGCATCAAGCGCTATATCGCCAAATATACCATTAACCCGGCCATGACCCATGGGATATCCGATTATGTCGGTTCCGTCGAGGTAGGAAAAATGGCCGATCTCGTACTTTGGAAACCGGCCTTCTTCGGAGCTAAACCGGAGATCGTGCTGAAGAGCGGCATGATTGTCCATGCCGTCATGGGAGATCCCAACGCTTCCATCGCTACACCGCAGCCGTATATGTATCGGCCGATGTTCGGCAGCTATGGCGGCGCTCAGGCAGCGCTAAGCGCCACCTTCGTTTCCCAAGCCTCCCTGCAATTAGGGACGCTGGATCCATTAGGATTGCGTAAGCAGCTCCTGCCTGTAAGGAACTGCCGAACCGTAAGAAAGGCGGATCTTGTCCACAATGGGGAGACGCCGGAAATCATGGTCGATCCGGCGACCTATGCCGTAACCGTTAACGGCGAGAAGCTGACAAGCGCCCCATCGTCTCATCTGCCGTTATCCCAGCGCTATTTCCTGGTATAATGGCCAAAGATCCATGCAAGCGTAATTAAGGATCCCTCTTATAATCCACATTTAAACGAACAACCATGAGCAGCTCGGCTTGCCGCTCATGGTTGTTCGTTTTATTCATAGCTTCTCAGCAGTGCATGCGAGCATGCCGTCTGAAGATCCCTCCAGCAGCGATTGATTTCGGAATCTTCCATGGCAGCAGATAAACCGAACAGCGGAAACAGCTGCTGGCCGCAGAATAACGCAGCTTGGGCTGTTTCGATGCTTTGGGCCGTTACATGTGCCTCCGTGGCATCCGATAAGGCACCGTTAGCCATCAGCTCTGCCCACGACGCTTCTACCCACTTATAAAAATCAGCGATCGATAGATGCAATGCCGATTTATTCTCATTCAGCTTGCCGATCACATGGGAGGAACTCCCCCGCTTGACCGCAAGCGATTCCGCAGCTTCAAGGAAATGCTCCGCGATCCCGACTGCAACACCGGCAAAGGATACTTGAGCAAACGGAAGGAATGGATAGCGATAAATCGGCTCGTCCTCATACCCTTTCGTTTCCGTAAGCGAGAATGTCATCTCATCCGGAACGAATGCCTCTACAGCGGATATGGTGTGGCTCCCTGTTGCCCGAAGGCCAAAGGCATTCCAATCCTGCTGGATTTCGATCTGGTCAGGATTCATGATAAAGGACCGGATCTCGGGTTCGCCCTGATCTGCAGTCGGCTCGCCAGGGGCATCTTGTAGCGTGGAACCCTTTTCAACAACTGCGTTGGCCGTAAAGGTCGTGGCATAAGTAGACCCGCTGCAATACTTCCAGCTGCCAGTCACGATATAACCGCCGTCCACCTGTCTGGCGGTACCTGTCGGCATGCCGCTGCCCGCAATCACCGCTTCACGGCGCGCAAACACCCGGCGGCTGATATCCGAGCTCATCAGTGCGGCAAAGAATCCTCCGCCTGCTCCAATCGCAACCATCCATCCGAGGTTGCCGTCGATTCGGGCACTTTCTTGGAAGAAACGCGTTGCATCCGGCAGAGGGGTCATCCTTCCTTCCAGCTCGTCGGGAACAAACAGGTGAAACAAACGATGATCATATATGGTTTTCAGCACGTCGGGAGTTACTTGTCTATGCTTATCCATCCCAAGCGCTTGTTCTCTTATGGTTTGAATCTCTTGCTCCGTAAATAACATGTCTCCACCGCTTTCCGTGATCATTTCTCTTTCAGAATGATCGTCTGCTCTTTATGAAATCATAATCTATGAATTTATTAATCTATTCTTTAGGAGCCGTTTCATCGATCTGAATTAACGCCTTTTCCAGGGAGCGCATCAAAGACACTCGTTGTATCCTATGATCCTCATAAGTGCTCAACAGGTGATCGATTTCAGTTTGCATGCTGCCCTTTATGGCATCCGAGCCGAACAATTCAGACAATCCTAGGCTTTCTGCATCTAACTGCCGCAATTCCTCCATGAAGCCTGTCTCCGTAAGATTCATTTCCATCATCTCACTTAACAGCGACTTCAGCTTCGCAGCCTTAGCCAGGCGTTGTTCATGACTCCACCGCTCCTTTGGACTCGATGTATCCACAAGCGAGACGCTATAGTGCCGCATGGCATCCAACTCGCCGGAGTAAGCTAAAGCACCTCTCTGAATCAGATGACGTATGCGGTACTCGATGAAAAAGTCGGAAACGGTTAATTCCCCCTGTCCGATGACCTCGCCAATAACCCGAGCGGATTTCTTGAAGAATCCATGCCTGGCTTCAAGGCGGTATACGGTTTTCAGAATTTCTTCATCGTAGTAAGATTCTGGAACGGTACACAGCATATCACCTTGAAGCACCCGAAGGAACCCACCTTCGCTCAAAAGGCGCTCCCAGTCTGCGCGATAGCCAGCCTGCTCTTGCAGCGACAATGGGACCGGCTCGGCTGCGTCCAGAACATGCTGAAGCTGATTCGCGTTCATTTCAAATGTTCCTTTGAACCATTGATTTGGATTTTGCTGATGAAGCACGCTTGTCGCATTCACCAATCTCACCTCAGAATGGTCCGGCATTAAGGACAGCAGTCTTCGCAGGCCCAGCTGTTCCGCCGCGGAATCGCCAGCCCAGATCAGGCATGGGGTCTCTTTCATCTGCTGAGGCCAGGTTAGCCACGCGAACGCTGCCTGCAGCATCGTTAATTTCCTATCTTCCGCATGCGCGGTGCTATAACATTCCTCAAACCACTGCTTTCGGGCGGAGAACGAACGGGCGAAAGCATGATCGTTCGGAAGCGGTCCGGCCATGAGATTATCGCCTAATGTCACTACGATTTCACCGGGTTTCGACAGCAGCATGATCTTGAGCGATCCTGCCGTCGACTCATCAAAGGCAATATGGATTCGCGATACGTTTCCGCGATGAATCGGCGATTCCCGCAGGTAGGCTTCATTCCCCATCGCCCATTCTTTATCGAACGCCTCTAGGAAGAGCTCCAGACTTTGATGCTTACCCTCTGCAAGCAGCTTGGCCGATTCGGTATTCATCCGGTCCTTCAGCTTCAAGAGCTTTTCAGAGAAATGGTTAATGGCTGTGCTCTTTCCCTTTCGATATTCCTCCAGGGTCATATGCTCGCGGAGTGGAACAGACGGATCGTACATACTCTGTCCTTTCCATCCGGAATATGCGAAAGTACGAGCGATTCCGATAACCCCCATCGCATCAAGCCGATCCGCATCTTGGACAATTTGGCCTTCCAGCGTTTTCATAGCACTCCCTGTTCCGCCTGAGAATGACATCGTACCGATGATCCCCAGCACATGCTCCTGATCAGATGCTTCTACGCCGGCTTGTTTCAACCAATGGCGAGCCCGTTCGTAACCTGCTTCTTTTGATTCGTTCAATTTCTCGTCGGCTACGTCATGGAGGACTGCCGATAACTCACATATGTATGCGTTGGCGCCTTCAAGATGAGCCAGTATCCGGGCGATGCGGGTGACACGCTGAACGTGCCACCAGTCGTGGCCGCTTGCATCCCCTTCGTGTACGGCGCGAGCAAAGTCTTGGGCTTGCCGAATGATATGACTCTGGGTCGATTTCATTTGATTCTACATCTCCTATCCCGGGTTCCGGTCTATTAGCTCTATTATTCCCGATTTACCTAAACGCCGCAACATGGAGTAAGTTATCGGCATTTGTATCCCCCATGCGAATGGGGGCATATGATAAACAGAACTGTGTTGATGACCCATTACAACCGTATAGAGTCACCTTCGGTTAGGATACAGAAAGGAACATGACAGCCATGCTGGTGTTTATTCTACCTGGATTATATCCTCATTTAAGCGAGAATACCGTATCCTCGGTTTTGCGTGTTTTTTCAAATGCCCGTCCTATCGTGATTCAAAACGAACAGGAGTCTGCAGCAATAATGAACGAAGCGCTGTCCGATAACCTGAATACGCCATGGTTCATGACACTCTGTGCCGGAGATACTGTGCAGCCTATGGCGAAGAAAGAAATCGAACGATGGCTGCAAACTTACGCTGACGGCTCCGCTGGCTTTATACTGACTTCCGCAACCAAAACAGACCAGCCAATAGTATTTCACAAAAGACCTGTTCCAAACTTCCATACTCCCCGCGGCCCCCTGTTATGGCGTACGAGCATCGTGATGAATGGACAGACACCGGGTTTTTCGAGCAATGATCAGCTGCCGTTCCAGAAATACGTGTTGATCGATAAGCAGATCCAGCTAACCAGCCACTATGAATGGAAGGAAGTAGATTCTGAGGGGATCTTATACCATCATCGCGGTGCCCCTCCCTGGATGAAGGAAGCAGAGGAATGGAACGCAATCTCTCCGCTTCTTCATGCTCCATCCCGCGTTCAGACTATCAATGAAAAACAAATCCCTCCTATAGTTACCATTGCGCTGTGCACATTTAACGATGGTGAATACTTGCCGTGGGCTATTCGCTCCGTATTGTCACAGACGATCACAGCTTGGGAGCTGATCATAGTTGATGATCATTCAAGTGATGATACTCCAAGCATCCTGGCGGGATTACCGGCAGATAAGCGTATAAATACAGTGAGACTACATCAAAATCTGGGTAAGGCTCATGCCCTGAACATAGCGCTTCAAATGGCAAGGGGGGCCTGGTTTCTTGAGCTGGATGCCGATGATTGGCTGTCACCAGATATTCTGAACGTTTTTCTGCAAGAAGCTAAGAAGGAGCCGAATGTTGGTGTACTGTATGCGAATCATTTTGAATGGGTCGAGCGTTTGAATAAACAGCTCCTTTACCAGGGGGTCCGAACCGGACCTTCCCATTTGTCCGCGGAGCGACTCCTCGTAGAAGCTATGGCAGTAGCCCCAAGAATGTTCAATATCTCTGTAATCAAGCAGCTAGGAGGATGGAACACCTCGGTTCCATTCGAAGGACGTCTATACGAAGATATCGAGATGTTATCCAAGGTTTCAAGCTTCCATCCCGTTTACATTCCTCAACCGCTATATCATAGAAGAATAAGGAGCTCAAGCATGACGCATCGGCATCTTAATCACTATGAGAAATGGAAGAACTCGATATTTTGAAATAGTTATTGCAAAGTTCCTCATCTCAAATAATGACTACGGAAGTATGCGAACCAATGATATATTATTGTTGATGATGGTGACCTGCCTTGAGGACGGCAAATAGTTTGAGCTTACAACCTGAACTGTGATCAAGCCGCCTGCTGCCGATAATAACTGTCCTTGAAGGAACTGATTGGCCTGGATAACCTCCACTGTCCTGCCAAGGAAAGTTGCCAGTATTTCCGAAAAATCCATCCATTCTTACCTCCCTGTTCAACATTATTCAATAGATAAAACACTACTCAACGGTATTATGGCAATACTTCCGTTAGGCTCCGAGATTTGAATATAATTGTCTCCAATAGACACCAATGAACCGAAAATCGAACCAGCCGGAGTTTCGATGGTTATTCGAGTATTCAGACGCGATCTTAAATAAGCAGTGACATTATTCCAATCCGCGTAGCCATAATCCTCCACTTGCTTCTGAAGAGCGTTTACCCGTATGGTAAGTCGTCTGAGCTGTAATTTGATTTGAGATATGCTATGAATCAATCTTCGACGCAACCGATTTAGCTTACTCAGAACCGTTATCGGCTTTTTGGCACGCTTATGTTTTCTCTTGCCAACAATGAATTTGCAATCTTTTTGATGGCTTCGGTTCCAATATCTCCTCACACTAGCTGCCTCCCTCCGTATAGTCACTGGTACAATATGTATAAATCCATCCAATGGAAACCGGATTAGCTAAAGATAAGAAAAGGGCCTACAACTATAGATCCGTGTAAATTGTTGCAAGATAATTCAATGCGGGAATCATACATACCCATTTTGATAAAACCAATGCCGGATGGTGTTCTACCCATACAGATACATGGGGTGATACATACTTTGTTAAAGAGACAATCACACACGAGAGAGGAGGCTACTCTTGAATAAAATCACAAACAACCGGCGCAGATCTTCTACAAATCGCACGAGTCCCCGTCAGATTAAGCTTCGTAAATCAAACTATAAATTGTACAAAAAGAAAAGGTCAGTTCAGCCGGTACCTCCGATTTCCCTATCACATACAACTCATCAACAATCCGTCAGACCTTTTGAATCCGAAGCTGCCCATGCCCGTGCTGCGCCCCAGGTAACGGGGTTAATCGCACCCGGGATAACGCCGTTATACGACATTATTCGTTTTCCCGTCATTGATTGGCAATTCAGATGGCAGCGGCCGCAGCAATTATCCGAACAGTTCGCTCAACAGGGGCATCGTGTCTTCTATGTAACGACGGAGATCAACAGTGTGCGCAAGGAAGAGGCTTCCAAAGAAGAGGTAGGACGTTTTGTCTCCATTAAGAACATCGATCGAAACGTATGGCTCGTTACTTTGTGCGCGCATAAACCTCTAAATCTATATAAAGATGAGATGAGCAGCTGGGATATCCAGTACCTAAAATGGTCTATAGAGCACGTACGAGACAAATTCGGGATATCCCAAGTGGTATCGATTGTCGATTTACCGTTCTGGACTCCTCTTGTCACGGCCATGGAGCAACATCATATCGTGTATGATTGCATGGATCATCATGCGGGTTTCTCGACCAATGATCCTGCCATGCTCCATCAGGAGGAACGCCTGCTTCGGGTGGCCGGGCTTGTCGTAACGTCCTCACAGCATTTGTACGATTGGGCTATTGAACATAATCCATCCACGGTCCTTATCCGCAATGCCGCTGATATCTCTCATTTCTTAAAACCGCCTGAACAATCGTTGACGGAGCTGAAGTCCATAAAGCAGCCGATTATCGGTTATTACGGGGCGATATCCGACTGGTTCGATATACGTCTGATCGAAACAGTGGCCAGAAACAGACCCGAATGGACATTCGTTCTGATTGGACACACCTTTGGTTGTGATACCACTGACGTCGAGAAGCTGGACAACGTCGTGCTTTTGGGCGAGAAGCCCTATCATGAGCTGCCAATCTATTTACATCGATTCCAAGTTGCATTAATTCCTTTCATGAAGAATATGCTCACCAAGGCTACAAATCCTGTCAAACTGTACGAATATCTTGCGGCTGGAAAACCAGTCGTATCTACCGACCTTCCGGAGGTTGAAGCCGTTGCTTCCGATATGGTCTCCATTGCAGATACGCCTGATAAATTCGAACAGGCGATTCATGAAGCACTTCAGGAATCCGGTACCGAGCAGATCAAACGAAGGCAAGAATTCGCCCGTCACAATAACTGGGTTCAAAGATACCAGGTTCTAAACGACTACATTACACAGCATCTGTTTCCTAAGGTTAGCGTCATTATTGTCGTTCACAATAAATGGTCTTACACCGAGCAATGTCTCCGCAGTTTACTGCAAAAGGGACATTATCCAAACCTGGAAGTTGTTATCGTCGATAATGCCTCGACGGATCAAACTTCTTTCCACCTTAAAGCTCTTAACAACCCGCTAGTTAAAGTTATTTCGTCTCAGAAAAATCTTGGTTTTTCCGCAGGGAACACACTCGGATGCCTGGAATCAACAGGTGAGTATATGATCCTGCTTAACAACGATACGCTTGTACCTGATGGCAGCTGGATTACCCGATTGCTCCGGCCATTTCACGAAGACCCGCAAATCGGAATGACGGGCCCGATGTCCAATTATGTGGGTAATGATCAAGCGTTGGATCATTTCATCGGCGACGCGGTATACGGTGCCGATGTTCGTTGGTTGCATGATTTCTATGAGCTGTACCATGAGAAAATCAGATATACCGATTTGCTTGGATTCTTCTGTGTTGCCATGAAGCGCAGTGTATGGGATAAGGTTGGCTCCCTCGATCCGGCCTACGGAATTGGCATGTTCGAGGATGATGATTACTGTGAACGGGTACGCAATGCAGGTTACCGTCTGGCTATCGTCGAGGATGCTTTTGTATATCATTACGGCAGTGCCACCATTAAAGAGCTGAAGCCCCAAGCATACGATTCGTTGTGGGAAAAGAACAAGGCATACTACGAGCAGAAATGGAACAAAACCTGGAGATTACCGAAAGGTCCTCACAGCCTGTTTCATTTGGCGGATCATCCGCAGGAAATCGCCAATCGGATTCATGTGACAGGGAAGAAGTTCGCTTTGGTTCTGGGTGATAAAGTATGGGATGCCCATTCCAAACGCTGGCAGAAAATCGTCATGGGATTGACGGAGGATGAGAACTTGTATGTCATCGTATATGCGCATGAATACCACGGCAACCCGATAATCGGAACTCGCAAGGTGGGTCCAAGACTGTATTTCACAAACAGGATCGATTTATTCTCTCAAGTCACATTTGATCATGTAATATACTGCGGTTCAACCGATGTTTACCCCTACCTGCGTTCCGACCATTTTGTAGCGGATTCGCTTTGTTATCATGATCATCGGCTCAAAGCTCTTCAATCCAACTTGCCCAATATCAA
This sequence comes from Paenibacillus sp. Y412MC10, assembly GCF_000024685.1. Classification (NCBI taxonomy): domain Bacteria; kingdom Bacillati; phylum Bacillota; class Bacilli; order Caryophanales; family Paenibacillaceae; genus Paenibacillus; species Paenibacillus sp. Y412MC10. The sequence continues at coordinate 3,338,940 of NC_013406.1, read as the reverse complement.
GGTGTTTGGGGATGCTCTTGTGACTCATACCGTACGTAATGTCATGTCTCTTACAAGGGATATATCGACCGTATAGTATAAAATGGAACTCCCTAAATAACTGGAGAATAAAAGCCCATCCATGCTTCTGAAGTTCGTTCAGAAGCATGGTCAGGGCGTTTAATTTGAATGAGGCTCTTTTTCCATTTTCTTTAAGTAACGCCGAATGACTTCTGGATGACGACCTTGAAAGGGAGTTGTGGTTATCTCGTATTCCGAATGCTTAAAACTCCAATCGGGCACGCCTTCGTTTTCAAGTAAATTAACGTCTTTTCTCCGGTTGTCATTAAATTTGATCTTACGTCCCAAAGCATAATGATAATGGTATATAAACACATCGCTTCGCCCTCTTGGAATACTCCATATGCTCTGCCCTTCTGCCGCCTCAAGCGTGCAATGATGCTTCTCATCACGATAACGAATCCCTTTATTCGCCCTCCACATTCTCGTTATATCATTGGACCATCGCTCATCCCCTGGGCTATTCACTCGAATGGTCCACGGATCTCCCCAAAAATTGACGAACGGGAACTGATATATATCCACGTCCGCGTTGGCCATAAGCTCCGGCAGTGCTTGTTGAAAACGATCATCCATCAATTCATCGATATCCAGATTCATAATCCAGTCTCCTTGAGCTTGATCGATCAGGAAATTACGTACTTGGGATTCATTCCAATCATCGGTGTAAGGCATTCCATTCTGCTGCAAACGAAACAACCGGATTGGATAACGATCCTGCAGGCGCTCAATATGCTTCAAAGTGCCATCTGTGCTTCCTCCATCTACAATAATGATTTCATGAGCAAAACGGCTCACGCTTTCGATATATAAAGGGACGAACGTTTCTTCATTCAAAACCGGTACAATGACCGACAGCTTCATGGAATATCCTCTCCTTCCTGTTCTGGCCCTTACGCTTAACCTCTGCGGATCAGTTTGCGCATAGACTGAACATCCCCCCTTGCCTCCTTGTATTGTTTGTACAAGGCATAGTTGGTTTCATAATGGGGATTGCCTTCAGGACCAACAAACGGGTGCCAGAAGTGCACCATTTCTCCGTCCAATCGAACGTGGGTACCGATAAGGGTGTCCATTGCGTATGCGAAGGCCTCATCCTCCCCGCCCCAACCGATAAACCGTTCATCATATCCCCCCACCGCATCAAACGCATTTCGTTTTAATGCATTCAACCCTCCCAGATAATAAGCGCTGTTCTCATCTCTATTTCCCAGTATCGTTGGGATCGGCCAATCCGCTGTTTGAGACAGGATCATTTGCGAGATGTCCTCCGGCAGCCGTAAAATACGACTGAACGGGATAACCCATTGACGGTCATTCACGTAAGATATCGTTTCCAGCACGAGGTTGGGATCATATACAATATCACAGTCGGCAATCATGAAGACATCTCTGGTTGCTTGGCGGGCTGCGCGGTTAATGGCTTTCGACCTGCTGAATGGATTACTGGAGACTTCACCGACACATACTTCTATGCCCGGCATCGTCCGTGAGTAGAAATCCAGCGCCCACCTGAACGCGGCATCCCTCGGCCCGCCATGATCCGACTGGTAGGGAATCAGAACGGAAACTTGGTCAAACATCTTTTTCTTCCTCCTCACCTGCAGAGCTTGACTAAATTTGAAACAAAACGCGGAGCCATCGGCTCATCGCATGGTCGATTCTCCAACCTGACTCTATATGACTCCTGCACCTTAACCCGATTTCTCGAAGTTCATCCGCCCGACTTCTCCAATAGTTAATCTTGTGTATAAAATCTTCGGGAGAGTCACTATCCAATATCAGTCCATGGGCAGCCGGGTGAGCTGCATCTTTTGCATTACCGACATTCGTGGAAAGAACGGGGACCCCGCAAGCATACGCTTCCAGCACAGTAGCCCCGCTTCCTTCATTGGCTCCCGTGTTCAACAACAAGTTCAACTTATGATAAAAACCCGGCATGCTTTCGTAAGTGTGAGCACCAGAAGTTTCGATAAAAGCGATTCCTTCGTCACTCTTGAAATGCTCTTTAATCCGCATATACAAAGTATTGTAGTTTTTAGAGGTTTTCGAGGGATCACCGGCCCAGCCGATCACGAATGGAGCATTGTCTATTCGAGCTATAGGCAATGGCTGAAACAATTGGTCATCCACGAAATGACCGATATACTCCACAGATGTATTTGGTGCTATGGCCTGCAAGATGGAGGCCAGTCTCCGATTTATAGCGCCTAGCTTTCCGATTCTAGGAATGACCAGCCTGAGAAAGTCAGGATCGGGAACGAGTTCATCCTTCCATTCCCTATAGGTTTCATAGTGTTTACTGAAGTAATAATAGGAGACGGCTGCCGCTGAATCGATGCGGATATTCTTGAAAACGCAATAAGCCGCAATGCCAAGACACATGGCGGATATGTGATCATATTGGTGATTCAACTCTCCACTGCTTTTGTGTTCAAGATAGAGATCCAATTCGCTCATAGACATGAGGTCCAACGATGGATGATATTGCTGAATAACCTTGGCATTCTTACCCAGGATCCACCAGGGCACGTCATAGATCAGCAAGTGCCTTCCCATAATGTCGACCTCCTTATCCGCTCGTAATAGAGTATATTCGACTCCTCCCCGACAAGTTTGCAAGTCCATGCAAAATGATGAATACGTCCATCATTAACAATAAAAAGCTGCCCATGGCGTAGAATGAAACCTACACTAAAGGCAGCGGTAAAATTCCAATGAATTTGACTGATAACTAAACTTTTTTATCGATAATATGTTCATTGGCATGGTTCTCTTGAATTTCTTTTCTCAATGCTCTCATCTCTTGAAGCATGGCATCCATTCTAATGATGAAATCTCTACAAAATCCATTTAGTCAAGAACCTCCGTTTTATGATGGCTGAATGAATTCCTTAAGCAAGCCCTGCATCATGGCAAAAATCAGTTCGGAATCCTGCAGCTTATTCTCCTTTATCCCGCGCCAGCAGTCCGTGACGCTCATACGTACCACGTCAATGCGCTCGTATCCCTCGAGCAGCTGGCCGGATTGGCTTGTTACCTCATCGGTATAATAGACATGGGCGATCTCGTTGCACCTCCAGGACGCCGGGTACAGCTTGCCTAGGTAGTGAAGCTTACAGCAGATGAAGCCTGTTTCCTCCAGCATTTCACGTCGAGCCGCCGATTCCAGGTCCTCTTCCTCGCCTACGCCGCCGCCAGGCAGCTGAATAACGTAATCATCCACGGCCGCTCGGTATTGACGGATCAGCAGCAGCTGATCGCCATCCTTTGCCAGAACAACAACGGACACATAATTTTCCTTGGTATAATACACTTTGCCTGACGTTTCCTCGTAAATCGATATTCCGTTATGGCGGATCAATAACTCGCTATTTACCATACGGGCAGGTGCTCCTTTTCAAGACGGTTGGTCATTTCCTCCCGTCGAATTCTTCTTTCAGGATGGAGAATAAATAGGAATCATGATAACGGCCCTTAAACCATAAGTGCTGCCGTAGATGCCCCTCCTGCTTCATTCCGATGTGACGCATGACGCTGGCAGATCCGACGTTTCCCGGCCGACAAGTGGCATAGATCCGGTTGACTCCCAGTTCCTCGAAGCCGAAGCGGCACATGACCCTAGCGGCCTCGGTAGCATAACCCTGCCGCCAATAAGCAGGATTCAGACAGTATCCAAGCTCTGCATTCGTATCGGATCGATGAAGCCCCACGCCTCCGATCAATTGGCCGCTATTCTTTAATACGATCGCCAGCTCGTAGCTGTCACGGGGGCTCTGCTCTATCATTCGGCGGATTTCCCCTACATACTTCCATGTATCTTCTTCCGTATTGGGTCCCCACATCGTATACTCGGTCACTCTTGGATCTGAAGCATAGGCATGAATACTCGCAAAATCCTCATCCCGGAAATCGCGGATCGTCAGTCTAGGGGACTCTAACTGCATAGGTACCTCACTCCTTCATGAAGTCTCCGGCACAGGCGGAGGTGATTTTTTCCAATTATACCACGCTGTATGTCGCAGATAAAAAAAGAAGCCGGGCAGCCTATCACCCAAGCTTCTTTCAATATCTCACATTAGGAAATCCCTTCCAGTTTCTTCTCCCTGTCATGCGTTTTGAACTTATGAATATAACGGGAAAGCACGCCATGTCGCGGAGAGGACAGAAAGCTGATGATAAATACGATTCCGGTTGCGAATGCCATGGATCCCGAAATGGAGGTGTCCAGCCATACCGCGATATAATATCCCATAAATGCCGATATGACGCCAAAGGCCCCGCTTAGCGCCAGCATGATGGAAAGTTTATCGGTCCATAGATAAGCAGCCGCGGCAGGCGTTATTAACATAGCCACCACCATGATCGCCCCCACGGCATCAAAGGATGCCACCGTTGTGATGGAGACGAGCGACATGAACACATAATGCATAAGCACGACGGGAATGCCGATGCTGGCCGCAAGTGCCGGATCAAAGGAGGTAATCTTCCATTCTTTATAGAATGCCAGGATCACGATAAGCACGACCAAGAGAACGGCTGCCAGCATAAAGGTCGCTTTCGGTACCTCGCCTAGAAGCGGAACGTGCATCACATCCCATGGCACAAACGTGATTTCGCCCATGAGCGCATGCTTTGTATCCAGATGGGCGTTGCCAACCTGGGTCGCAATCAGGATGACGCCGATGGCAAACAAGGTTGTAAAAACAACGCCAATGGATGCGTCCTGCTGTACGCCCCGGGAATGAAACCATTGAACCAGTACCGCCGTCAGCAGGCCGGCTATGATCGCACCGACCAGCATATGCGGACCGCTGAGTTCTCGGGTGACGATAAACGCCGTAACGATGCCGAGCAGCACGGTGTGGCTGATGGCATCGGCCATCATCGCCATTCGGCGCAGAATCAGGAACACGCCGACGATGCCGCAGGACAATCCGACGAGCGAGGCTGTGAGTAAGATCCATGCGGTATAAGTCATTGATTGCTCCCCCTCTCGGAAATCCGGGGACCAAGAACGGTTTGACTGCCCGCGTCCCTATGCTCTTTTTTCTGGGAGCGGAGCTGCAGAGCCTGAATCAGAAGACCCTTCTCTGCGCCGAAGACCAGAGAGATCGTGAACAACACGGCGGAAGCTACAACGATGAAGGGCCCTGTAGGCCATCCTTTTCCCAGAGTGCTCACGAGTGTACCGACAAACCCGGCGCCGCCTCCAAATACCGCCGACAGAATGACCATCATTTTGAAGGATTGAGTCCAATATCTTGCGCTGACCGACGGAATGATCAGCATGGCCGCCATCAATATGACGCCGACGGCCTGAATGCCGATGACGATGACGAGAACGAGCACTCCCATATAGAGGGTATTCATCAGTCTGCTGTTCAGCCCTAACCCCCGGGCAAAATTGGGATCAAACAGAAATAGCTTCCATTCTTTAAAACCGATCGAGACAACGAGAATGACCAGAACAGCCAGGATTAGCATCGTAACCACATCCTTGCGAACCATGGATGCCGCCTGCCCGAAAATAAAGTTATCCAGTCCGCTTTGATTCCCGCCGCCCGTACGGTTCACGATCGTCAGCAGCATAATGCCCAAACCGAAAAACACGGATAGAATCATGCCCATCGCCGTATCCTCTTTAATGCGGCTGGAAGTCCGAATCCACTGGATCATCCAGGCCCCGATTAAAGCGCTGGCGGCTGCCCCGAGAATCATGACCAGCAGGTTCTTGCTTCCCGTCAAAGCGAATGCGATCACGACACCCGGCAGCGCCGCGTGAGACAATGCATCGCTCATCAGGCTTTGCCGCTTCCAATAGGCAAGACAGCCGATCATGCCGGCTGCCATGCCCAGGATTAACGTGCTTAACAGTACCCATTGTGTGTTCGGCGACAATAATGAATTGAGCATGCTTTACGCCTCCTTCATCCAGCGAAGCGAACCGCCGTATGCGCGGTAAACTTGATCCTTCGTGAAGACGTCTTCAGTCTTCCCGTGCGCAATGACCGTACGGTTCAACAGCAGCACATGGTCGAAATAATCTTCAACCGTCTGCAGATCATGATGGACCACCATCACGGTTTTGCCCGCCGTTTTTAGATCCTTCAGGGTTGTCATAATCGCCCGCTCGGTTGCGGCATCGACTCCAGCTAACGGCTCATCCATGAAATAGAGATCGGCATCCTGAACGAGCGCCCTTGCGAGAAATACGCGCTGCTGCTGTCCGCCGGAGAGCTGACTGATCTGCCGGTCGGCAAAGTCTGCCATGCCCATCTGATCAAGCGATGCCATCGCCTTTTCCTTGTGGCTCTTGTTTGGCCGTTTCAGCCACCCCACCCGTCCGTATAAACCCATCATGACGACATCCAACGCATCGGTCGGGAAATCCCAGTCCACGGACCCCCGCTGCGGCACATAGCCGACGCGGGTTTTCGTTTGGCTTAAGCTGGACCCGAAGAAGGAAACATTCCCCGACAGCTTCGGATGAAGCTCCAGCATGACCTTCAGCAAGGTGGATTTGCCTGCGCCGTTCGGCCCGACAATGCTGGTTAGCGAGCCCTGCTCGACGTTGAAGGACACGTTGTGAAGCACTTTATTTTTTCGATACGATGCATGGAGATCTTGAACTTTAAGTACAGACATCTTATTCACCACTTCCTGTTAGCGCATGATAGATTGTTTCGACATTATGACGGTACATTCCGATATAAGTGCCTTCCGTCGTTCCCGTCTCGCCCATTGCATCGGAGAAGAGCTCGCCTCCAAGCTTAATGTCCAGCCCTTTCTTGGCAGCTCCTTCAATGACGGCATTGATCGAAGCCGGGTTGACGCTGGATTCGACGAACACGGCAGGCACCTTGTGTTCCAGCAGTAGGTCGATCGTGCCGTTAATATCCGAGAGGCCGATTTCATCCTCAGTGCTCAGGCCTTGAAGGCCGACGACTTCCAGACCATGCATACGGCCGAAATACCCAAAAGCATCATGAGCGGTAACCATGACCCGCTGCTCTTCCGGTATTTGCCCCAGCTTATCCTTCGCCTCCGCTTTCAGCTCATCCAATTGCGCAAAATACTTCTGCTTGTTCTCTTCAAAATAGTCGGCATCGGCGGGAGACAGCGACTTTAGCTCTTCCACTGCAGAGTCCAAGGAGGTCTTCCATAGATCGATATCAAACCATACGTGGGGATCGGTCGCCTGCGTGTCATCCTGAAGCAACCGATCCTTCGGGATGGCGTCCGCTATCGCCAGCACGGGTTTGTTTTTTCCGATCTGTTCGAAGATTTCCGTCATATTGCCTTCCAAATGAAGTCCGCTATAGAAAATAACATCCCCGCTATCCAACTTCTTGATATCGCCTTGTGTGGCATTATATAAATGCGGATCGACGCCAGGTCCCATCAAGCTCTGCACCTCCACCCGATCTCCTCCGATAACGGAGATGGGTTCCGCAATCTGTCCAATGGTGGTTACCACGCGTATTTTCTTGCCTTGCTGCTCGGTTGCCGCTCCGCTCTGCTTCGCTTCTCCCGATGCGCATGCGGATAATACCAGCAACAAACCCAGAATGGCTGCCCCCATGAATATCCTGCCTCTACTAGTCCTCTTGTTCTTCATCTTCTTCTCCTCCACTCCAAATAAATAATGAGTCGACCATTCTAATGTAAATGAAAACCTCGTCCTGCCGTCATCCAATTGTTTTGCATTGACGCAACTTTAATTCCTATGTACAAAAAATAATCCATCTTTAGGTTTTTGTCAATGTTATTTTATAAATTCGTATACTCGGTGTCTCAATCCACTTCCTCAAAAGCTTGATTTAATCCATAATATCCGAGCAATCTGGATCTATTTTTCGCATAGGCAAAATATTTAGCTATATTTAAATATTTTAATAGGGTAGGATTGCATTCATGTTCAATGCACAAAAAAAGACGACTTCTCTTCAAGAGAAATCGTCTTTTTTTCCTATTGTTTGATCTATCACAACCCTTGGGTTACCCAAAAAACCGAATGTGCGCAAACTTGGTTTTTAAACGGTCGAATTTCTTCCTGCTATTGCTGCGGTTATCGGGCAATAGCTTCACATCGGCCAAAGCACCGATGGTTTCTACCACCTCGTCGATTGACAGATGATCGGTATCGATATGACGCTGGAACACTTCATTCGAGAAACCGCTCATGCACCGATCGATTTGCTGCGCTGCCCACGAATTCGGACCTTCTCCTCGGCTCCGCAATCGTCTTAGCAGGACTTCCTTGGAAGCACACAACGTGAAATGCCGGACAACAACGCCATCCCGTCTCAGGTTCCCAACGATTTCATCGAAATATGACGCGTTTGATATGGTCATCGGAGCAATGATCAATTGATCGGATTCCTGGTCCATATACTTAAACATGGAGTAGTTAAACTCCCTCCACATCGGATAATGCTGAAAATCATCGCGTGTGGCATCCTTCGGAAGATTATCGCGAATGAAATAACCTGCATTTTCCGGATCGTACACGCACGAGTTCGGTATTCTTCGCTGCAGCTCATGCGCAGCCTGGGTTTTGCCCGAGCCGAATGCGCCGTTCACCCAAATAATCATAGATGAAAGAACCCCTTCCTTATCAGGGTTTTGCTTGTATCAAATGTCGTCTCTTATGTAAAATTATGCTTTTCTCAGAAAGTCCGGCAATCGAGTCAATGTTTTTCCGTGATCGCGGACAAATCCATATTGTTCGTATAGACCATGAGCATCCCGCGTCGACAAGATGCCGAATAAATTTCGGTAGTCATCGCTGGTGGTAATCGTTTCGATTAACTTCTTTCCTATGCCATGCCCACGATAAGACTCATCCACAAATACATCGCATAACCAATACACGGTTGCGTCGTCGGTCACGACCCTGGCAAATCCGATCTGCCGGTTGTCGATATAGGCGCCAAAACATGTTGATCCCTCTAGCGATTTCTTAATTTTTTCATCGGAGCGTTCGTTAGCCCAATAGCTTTGACGCAAAAAATGTACAATGGCGTCCATATCCAGGAGGGAAGGGTCGCTGCTTATCAAAATCCGCTTCAGATCGATGTCCATCATCACACCGTCAGTTCCTTTTACCGGAGCCAAATGCAATCACGTAATTGTCCGGATCCTTGATCGCAAAATCCTTCCACACGCCCCAGTCTGCTTCCATGAGCACAGGCTCTTGTACCACTTCTGCCCCGCGAGAGGTTAGTTCTTCATACAACTCCTCTAATTCGAGGTGCGTATCCACATAGGCGTACGTATCCCAAGGCGTCTGTTGATCCTGGCCTGGCGGATTCGGGTTAACGTCCGTCATCGTTGCCGCCTGAATCAGTTTGAAACCGAGCGCAAAATCATCCCTGACCGCCCAAACATCGTTCACTTCACAACCGAGCACCTCTTCATAAAACTGCTTGGATCGGGAAAGATCGGATACCAATCGAACTTGAACTGAGAATTGAATCCTGCTCATAAGATCATCTCCGGCTACTTTTCCTTCCATAATACAATCGTCCGACTCGCTTAACAAGAACTTTTCGTAAGTGCTGAATGCTAAGAATAAAATTCGATGGCAGGGTTGCCTGCATACGTGGTTTCCGAAAATTCGCCCGCCTTATATTCCGAGATGATCGTTGTCCAGAAGTTTTGCGCCGGCAGATTTTTTTCCAGCCAAGCGATGCTCCACTTCCCCCTGAACCATTCGAATACTTGGAATGCCGCCTGTTTGCCGATACCCCGCTTGCGGTATTTCTTAAGAATAAAAAATTCTGCCATGGAGTAACCGGGAGCTGAAAGATCTGATGCTTCGATTCCCCTTACCAACACAAATCCGGCAAGCTTCCCGGATACTTTGACAAAGTAAGGGTGGCGTCCCTCCTCGGTCCAGTAATGGTCTACATACTTATAATCGTAAAGACCGTTCTCGTTAACGTCATTATCGCTGTCATCCTCATACGGACTCATATCGTATTGATATAACTCCATGAGGCTGCGCAATACGCTCTTCTGTTCATATGAAATCCTTGCAAGTTTCACATTCTCACCTCTCATGCCATCTCAGGCATTTTTTAATTTTAACGACTATTCCACATTCTATGTAACCATCCTGCCAGTTATATGTGAAGACGGCAATGGTCATACCATCTTCTGTTCATAGACTAGCAATTTCCATCTATTGCCGAGCCATTCAATAGCTAGTAAAATATAACAGTTAATATATCACACATAGTTAAGGAGAGAAACCCATGACGACAGTCCAACAGCAAGCGGCCAAGCGAGCCATGATCGAATGGCTGGCAAATGAACGAGAGCTTGGACATAAGCCCAGCAAAATCGAATTAGCCGGAGAATTCAATCTCCATGGCATGCATTACTACATATTCAAATATAAGAAATCCATGCTTGGTAAATGGCTGGTTGGCGTGTGCGGCGGTTATGGACATGCCTCGGACACCGAGCATTGCGGTCATGTATTCAGTGAGATGCAGCCTTATCATCCTGCCACCGCGGAGGAGGAAGCGATATCCATGGTCAATATGATCCGGGAGTATTGGATGCAACAGGCGGCGCAGTATGAATCGTCGGAGAATCCAGAGGATGACGCAGCAGACAACCAAACGTCATCCGGCATATTCAACGGCTTCGTTCTGTTGAACTCGCCAGAATGCGATCTGGAGCAGGTCAAAGCCAATCTTCTGCGCGATTGGAGCATCTCCTGCTCCCCGGAAGACGGCAGCGCCGAAGAGGAGAAGGAAGGTATGCTGGTCTTTGAGGCGGAGGGCTGCATGATTGCAGTCAGCTTCATCAATGCCCCGGTGCCGGATGGCGAGGCTGAGCATTACGCTCAAGGGAACTACCTGTGGCCCGAGGCCGCCGAGGTCACCCAAACCCATGTCGCCCAGCTTATTCTGGCCGTGCTTAAGCGCTCCGCGTCTCCGCTGGATAGCGGAAAAGTGTACGCCAAACTGGCGGCCAGCTGCCTGAAGCTGCCGAATGCCGTCGGGCTCTACTCGTCCGGCACCGTATTTCAGCCTGAGTTCTATATCGATATGGCCGAAACGATGAAGACCGAAGATCTGTTTCCCCTGTTAAATCTCGTATATTTTGGTTTAGTTGGCACCGAAACCGGAATCAACGGATATACCTATGGGCTCAGAGCCTTCGGCAAGGATGAGATCGAGGTGCTGGACAGCCAGGTGACCCCTGCCGAGCTCCGTGAATTCCTGATGGACATTGCTTTATACATCGTGGAGCAGGACGTCACGCTAAGGGACGGGGAAACCATCGGCTTCTCCGCGGAACAGAAACTTCCGATTACCCGCTCCGAGGGCGTGTATCTTCCTGATGACACTCTTAAAATCAAGTACTGAATTTAACGAATCAACTCTCCGACAAAGCACGCCTAGCCATCGATATGGACTTGGCGTGCTTTTTATAATTTTCCACGACTAAGCCTTTGTTGACGGCTTCCACTCCTTGAGGAATTTGAAACTGGCATACGCTGGGCGGCCGCTATCATTTTGCCAAATTGCTCGATTTTGCTATAATAAAATTGCATTAAATCTATATTTAATGCAATTTCTGTTCTAAACGATTGGACGGGTGTAAAGCAATGAACTATACCGAAGTTTTTGAGCACTATGAGCGGGAAATGAAGCTGTTTCTCTCCTATATGAAGGATCGCGAATACGCCAAGGATACACAACAGGCCTATCTTCATGATATCAAGCATTTCCTGAACAGCCTTGAGGGGAAACCCATCACGGAAGTCACGGACATTGATGTGATGTATTATCTGACACAGGTGCGGGAAAGCGGTGCCGGCGCGCGATATCGAAATCGGTGCCAGTCCGCCATCCGTCTCTTTTATAAAGTCATGATCCGTTTCAAATTGGCGAGCACCAATCCTGCGATGGATATCGAAAAAGCCAAAGTGGAGAAGAACCGTCAGCCTACCTATCTTCAAAAGCCGATTCTGGATGCTTGTCTGAATGGAATTGAAGGAAGATATAGAATCCGCGACGTGACCATCATCGCGCTTATGGCTTATGCGGGTCTTCGGGTTAGCGAGATCGTAAAGCTGAATGTAACGGACGTTGATATGGAGAACTCCAGCATCGGAGTGCTGGGTAAAGGCAGTAAATGGAGATACATCCCCCTCCCTGCCGAATTGAACAAGCTGCTGCAAATGTACCTGGAAGAGCGGATGGCTCCCAGAAGCTCAAAGGATAACGCCTTCTTCGTATCGCAGTTTCGGCGCAGAATCAGTAAACGCATGGTGCAGACGATAGCCGAGAAGACGTTTGCGGCAATGACCGAGCAGTTTCCGCAGTTATCCGGGCAATCTCTATCCGCACATAAGTTAAGACACTCCTTTGCCACCGAGCTGCTGCGTAACGGTGCTGATCTGCGTGCTGTGCAGGAGCTCCTCGGACACGAGGATATATCCACCACGCAGATTTATACCCATGTGCTGGATGAGACAAAAGAACGCGCCATGAACAAAATCCGGCCGGCGATCCCCCTTCTCTTCTCATCCAAGCCATAACGAAGGACACGGTTTGCAATGACTCTTCCTGTGACGGGGTCACCGCTCATGTTCTTTATGTATGTGAAAACAGCAGCAACGATGTTGACAACGGAGGTGACGAATCCCCAGACCCCCATTCACGCGAAAAAGCCCCCTTTCACAAGGGGACTTTTCTGCAAATATGATGATCCTGTTACGCCTGAATGAACAGGCTGAACTCCTGGCCGTTTTTGACCGGTTCCTGTGCCATGGTGTAGCCGTGCTTGACGACTTCCTCCGGCACGTTCCGAAACGCGGACGGACAGTCCGAAATGACCTGAAGCGTTTGTCCTTTTTTCATATCACGCAGCGTTTCGAGTGTATAGATGACCGGGTAAGGACAAGATTCCCCCCGGAGATCCAGTGTAAAATCAACGGACATGGGTTGCATCCCCTTTCTTGAATCCTACGCCGAAGCGGTAGTTTTTTTGCCAGTACGCGGCGACAGCGAATCCAACCCCGAGTACGAGCAGTGTAACCATTAATGCAGCCGCCGGACCCATGGCGGTGATCAGGTTGACAGGCGAGCCGCTCTTCACAAGCAGTTTGTATACCCCCATGTGATCCCAGGTGTATGCTAATGCGGTAGCTCCTACAATGTTCCCGACAAACACAGGCAAGAAGACAACCTGTCCTTCCATCAAACGGTACATCATGCCGGTTTCACAGCCGCCGGCCATGACGATGCCCAGACCGAACAGGAGTCCGCCGATCAAGGTGCTGGGAGCGGCAATTTTCGTAATCGGCTCTAATCCGTACATAAGAATAATGGCCAGCGTAGCGACGGAACTGACGGCCATGCCCAGAGTAATCGCTTTGGTCATCGTGGCCCGGCCGCTGATCCACAGATCACGAAATGCGGAAGTGAAACAGATCTGCCCTCGTTCAATCAGGATGCCGAATGCCGCTCCGAACAGGGCAGCGGTACCTAGCATGGTTCGGCCCGTTGCATAGAAGCAGACAATCAGCGCGAGGTAAGCCAGACCGAGTACAACCCCAAAGAGCGGTTGCCGGTTTTTACCCTGTTTAACGCTCGGCAGGCTGCCTCCCTTTTTCAGCACGGGCTTGCCTTTCCACCATCTTGTGTTGACCAGCTTGGCGCCAAGGAAAGTGCCTGCCCCCGTAGCCACGATGAAGATCCAGGCATGGAGCGAGAACTGAGGCACACCGGTAAAAAAGGCCGCGAGGTTGCAGCCCAGGGCCAGTCGGGCTCCGAAACCCGCGATAATGCCTCCGGCAAACCCCTGTACATACCGCCGCTTCTGTCTCGGCATGCGGATCTTGAAATTACCGCTTAGCAGAATCGTAATCAGGGCTCCGATAAACATGCCCCCATACAATCCAGCCGTCGGTCCGCGTCCAGGTCGTGCCGTTCATATGGACGAGGTCGAAGTACGCCCAGCCGGAAACATCCACCCCCACGAATTCCAGAAGATGCCCGCCCAGACGGGTGAACTCACCGGTTACGGCCCAAACCGTATGGGTGATTCCGAAATAGACTGCGCTGAGAATACCGGCCAGAGCCATTACCAGATAGGGGCTCCAGTAGTTCCCGAACCATGTTGAATATAATTTTTTCACCTTGCTCAATAACTCCTCTACCCAAAATTCACGATCCTGATCTATCATAAAACCCACAAATTTCATTTTACTACAAAATCCACGCTGCGTGAGGGAAAGATTCAACAAAAAAAGCCGCGAATTTCGCGACTTCATTTGCTTGCAAATGGCGAGTTTTACAAACTCGTTCACGTTCACAGCGGCGGGTGTTCCACTCCCATTTGTATCCACCCTTCCTTTGAAGGACCATATACCGCCGGGATATTCAATCCCGCTTGTCGCATGAGAACGGTAACCTGTCCTCGATGGTGGACAATATGCTTGATCAATCCCATGAAGATGGTAGCATTGGATTCCTGACGACCGAAAGCATTCTGAACCTGCGTTAACGTCTCATCCGTCCATTGTTCTTCAACTGCTTTCGCTGCGTCAGAACTTAGAAGCTTAAACGTCTCCGCGATTTGCTTCGCCGCGGGTACTTCTGCTGAATTTGTTATCTGCTCAATGACAAGGCCAAATTCAGACAAATATTCAGGAATATTCGTTACGAAGTGCCATGCAATCCTTCCGAGCGTCCGCCCTTCGGGATATACTTGCTGCTGCAATGATTCATCCGTCAAACTGTCTAGAATCCTCTGCGTTAAATCGGCTTCCTTCTTCCATTCCGTAATGAAATCGGCAACGGTTCTATACATGATATAACCCCATCCTCCTTGAGAAACTCGTTCTCTGATTGGTAAAATCGGCTACACGTTCCCTTCCCCCGAGAGAGGAAGCGCGATGACGTGCTCAATCCAATCATAATCGCTAATAGTGACAAGTATTGTCATCAATACAAGATTTTATTTGCGATCTTTGGAAGCGGGGCATTGGCTTCGACGACCACTTTCCAATTGTGATTGCATGAAGCCTTTATGAACCCACGTCCCGATATATACTCCTCCACTAACTCTGCGGTATCGATGAGAATCTCGCGAATCACTCTCTTACCCCGGAACATGACGTAGTCTCCTCCTCCGCTAGCCCGGTAGTTGTTCATAACCACATCCAGCTCCTTCTCGTCCGGGAGATCCACTCCGTTGTGTTTCAGCTTGATCACCCTGGATCCCGGGGGCTCTGCAATGTTTAGCGTATATTCAATGCCTTCCCACATGTCATAGTTATAATGCTGGGGTTTCGGCTCCAAATATGCCGGATTTACGGCAGGGCTCCCGTTCGGGCCGACCACGAAATAGCAGGCCGTCTGCTCCAGCGCGGCCCGGATGTCTTTACCGGTCAGGCGCAGCACGACCAAGGTATTCGGAAACATGAAGTTCGTAAGGATATCCCGCCTCGTAATGATCTCTCCGAAGCCCTTGGAAGATTCGCTTAGTAAAGCCGCGCAGGAAACGTTAACCCCCGCGAATTCAAGCTGCACGCGATGAATGAACTCGATAAAAGGATGCTCTGCAAGCCGGCAGGCTGCCGGATCGCTCAGGCTCATATTGCCGTGAACGCGTCCAATCGTTTCGTTGAGCCATGCCTGAGTCCGGTCTTCGAGGTCCCCGCTGGAAGAAAGCACGTTCTTATCGGCCGCCGTCCCGTGCTCCGGTCGCAGCAGCTCGGCTCGTTTCTCCACGATGACCCAGCGTTCTTGTTCCCGAACGAGATCAACGCTGATCTTCCCGATAGCCTGGCCGTTGCAGCCGGGCTGAACGACCGCCACCCCATGCAAAAACGTATCCAGCAGGCGATGCTGGTGCCCGGTGATCAGCACATCGATGCCCTCTACCTCAGCACACATCGCATAGGCCTGATTTTCTCCCGTCAGATTTTCCGTCGGCTCCCCCGTCACCATATCACGCTCGAATCCGCCGTGGTATGCCACAACCATCACATCGGGCCGCTCTTCCCTTCGGATGCGCGGCACCCATTCCTTGACGGTTTCCAATGCATCATGGAATTCAAGACCCTGAATATGAAACGGGTTCTCCCATTTCGGAATATAGTGCGTCGTCACGCCTAGAACCGCAACCTTGATGCCGTTCAGATCCTTGATCAGGTAAGGCTGTCCGAAAGCCGGCTTCTTGCTGCCCTGCAGCCGGATGCCTGCTGACAGCCAAGGGAACACGGAACTTCGCACGACGTTGTCCACGGTCCCCATACCATAATTGAATTCGTGGTTTCCCAGCACCGCCGCATCATAACCAAGTCCATTCATAGCCGCAATCATGGGGTGTATTTCGGCATTGTTTTTCAATGCATAGGCAGCCAGCGGGGATCCCTGAATTACATCTCCGTTGTCAATCAGCAGCAAGTCCGGATGTCTGCGCCGTTCATCATGGATCAGGGACGCCAGCTTGCCGAGTCCGATATCCCGTTCGTCCCAGGTTCGGTAATCGGTTGGATACAGATGCCCATGCAGGTCGCTAGTAGCCAGCACGGCGATCGTTCTTGTGATCGTCGATTTCATGCCATCCCTCCTGTTCTTACCTTCTCCTTGCTATTCTATCAACCGTGATGCAGCTTTATATTAAAATTCCAAAACTTTACAAAGAGTTATCAAATTATTGACAGACCATTAACACTCCGTCCTTATAGTGAAGCAGGTAAGACAAAATACGTTATCTAAAAAACGGAGGTCATTGCTTTGAAAAAATGGATGAAATTCACGATGCCCCTGCTCTTATCCGTCGCTGTCCTCAGCGGATGCGGAGGGAATGCCGACACTAGCGGCAAAGCCGCTGCCAACGCGAGCCAGGAGAAATCGCAAGGCACGAATGCGGACAGCAGCCCAGCGACGGAACCGACCGGATACGTCCCGGAAAAACTGACGGTGCAATTCGTCCCTTCCCAGAATGCGGACACGCTTGAGGCCAAAGCTAAACCGCTAGAGAAGCTGTTGTCCGATAAAGTCGGCATCCCGGTAGAGGTCAGCGTATCGACCGACTATAACACCATCGTAGAAGCAATGGCATCCAAGAAAGTGGACGTCGGCTTCCTGCCGCCCACCGCCTATGTATTAGCCAAGGAGAAAGGCGCTTCCGAAGTCATTCTTCAGGCCCAGCGTTTCGGCGTCAAGGATGAAACCGGCGAACCGACGGAAGAGCTTGTTGATTTTTATAAGGCGATGCTGATCGTGAAAAAAGACGCTGCCATCCAATCCGTGGCTGATCTGAAGGGAAAGAAAATCGCCTACCAGAACGTCTCGTCTTCTGCCGGCTATGTATGGCCGGCTGCGGTCTTGATGGATAACGGAATAGATCCGCTGAAGGATGTCCAGCCGGTTACGGTCAAAGGTCATGACCAGGCAGTCCTTGCCGTGCTGAACGGCGATGTCGATGCGGCAGCCATCTTCCAGGATGCCCGCAATGTCGTCAAGGGGGATTACCCGACCGTGTTTGAAGATACGCGCGTTCTGACCTATACCGAGAAGATTCCGAACGATACGATCAGCGTGCGTTCCGATATGAACCCGGAATGGGTGGAGAAGCTGCAAAACGCGTTTATCGAGATCGGCCAAGACGAGGAAGGCCACAAAATCATTTCCGAAATTTATACGCATGAAGGTTATGTCAAATCGGACGACACTCAATTTGAGATTGTCCGGGAATATGGCGAAAAGGTAAAGACCGAGTAAAAGATAAGGGACTGAAGGCCATGATTGAAATTCGCAATGTTTCAAAAACATACGCTAATGGAACCAAGGGATTACATCATATAAATCTGACGATCGGCCGCGGCGAGTTCGTGGCGATCGTCGGGTTGTCCGGTGCCGGTAAGTCGACCCTGCTGCGGTCGATGAATCGGCTTCATGACATTACCGAGGGAGAAATCGTGATCGGCGGCCAATCGATTACATCGGCCAGGGGCAAAGAACTGCGCCGCATCCGCCGGGATATCGGGATGATCTTTCAGAGCTTCAACCTGGTGAAGCGCTCTTCCGTGCTTCGCAATGTGCTGGCCGGACGCGTCGGCTACCATTCCACCCTGCGCACCCTATTGGGCCGTTTTCCCAAGCCCGATATGGACTTGGCCTTTCAGGCGCTGGATCGGGTAGGCATTGTCCAAAAGGCGTATGCCCGCGCGGACGAGCTGTCCGGCGGACAGCAGCAGCGGGTCGCCATCGCCCGCGTGCTGGCGCAGGAGGCCAAGATCATTCTGGCGGACGAGCCGGTGGCTTCCCTGGATCCTTTGACCACAAAGCAGGTCATGGATGATCTGAAACGGATTAACGCGGAATCCGATATTACGACCATCGTGAATCTTCATTCGATCGATTTGGCCAGGCAGTACGCTACGAGGATTATCGGAATGCGCGCCGGAGAGATTGTTTTTGACGGACCCGTGTCGGACGCGACGGACGAGCGATTTACGGAAATATACGGACGGCCATTCGGCAAGGATGGAATATGGGAGGAAACGGCGGTATGAAGATGGAACTCGACACGGCCCCATTCGAGCAACCGGGGCAGTCTCCCCTGCTCCGCCCGAAACCGCCGGGCAAACTAAAGCATTACTTAACGGCGGCTTTCCTGCTGATTCTGGTATGGAGCAGTTCGCTTCAGACGGATGCTACCTTCAAGGAGCTTGTGGAAGGTCTGCCGAACATGCTCGACCTGCTGCGGGAAATGTTCCCGCCGAGATGGAGCTATCTCGACAACATCTGGCAGGCGATGCTGGAGACGATACGCATGGCGCTGATCGGGACCACGCTTGGCGCCTTTTTGGCGGTTCCAGTGGCGCTCCTATGTGCAGGCAATCTGATCAAGAGCCGCTGGATCACTTATCCGGTCCGCTTTTTGCTGAACTTGGTCCGTACGATTCCGGACCTGCTGCTCGCCGCTTTTTTTGTCGCGATACTGGGACTCGGTCCACTGCCGGGGATCTTTGCCCTATCCGTCTTTTCGCTGGGTTTGATCGCGAAGCTCACCTATGAAGCGCTGGAAGCGATAGATCCCGGTCCTCTGGAGGCCATGACTGCAGTCGGTGCAAATCTGGCACAGTTGATCGTGTATGGCGTCGTCCCGCAAATTCGGGCGCATTTCGCTTCCTTCACCTTGTACACGTTCGAAATCAACGTTCGGGCCGCTGCCGTACTCGGTTTGGTGGGGGCCGGCGGCATCGGTCATTATTATGAAGTGACGCTCGGCTTCTTCGAATATGACAAAACATGCATGATCATCATCTTCACCCTGATCGTGGTTCTGATGATCGATTACCTTAGTACGAAATTGCGGGAGAAATGGATATGAGCAAATCATGGAACGACGTCGTTCCCCAACCGAAAAAAAGCCGCCTTCGCTGGCTGATCTACGCCCTGCTTGCCGTTGTTTATATCGGGGCCTTCGCGGGCATTCCGTTCTCCGGAGTCAAGGAGACCGCCGGGCAGGTGACGAAGGCCATATTCTCCGGTTTGTTTTCGCCGGATTGGGATTTTGTCTACCTGCCAGGCGGAGAAGATCTGCTTCGGGGCTTGCTCGATACGCTGGCCATTTCCATATTGGGGACGGTCATCTCGGCTTTTATCTGCATCCCGTTCGCTTTCTGGGCCGCAGCTAACATGAGCCGGACGGTATTCGCTTCCGGCTCCGGCAAAACGCTGCTCAGCTTAATCCGCGTTTTTCCCGAAATCGTGATGGCGCTGCTGTTTATCAAGGCGGTCGGGCCCGGATCTTTTGCCGGCGTACTCGCATTAGGCCTGCATTCCGTCGGCATGCTAGGCAAGCTGTTCTCCGAAGAGGTGGAGCAGATTGATACGGGTCCGACCGAGGCACTGATCGCCGCGGGGGCGACGCGGCTCCAAATGGTGCGATTCGCCGTACTGCCGCAGGTGCTTCCGGGTTTTCTCTCGTATATCCTTTACCGTTTCGAGATTAACCTTCGCTCCGCCACCATCCTCGGGGTCATCGGTGCAGGCGGCATCGGCACACCGCTCATTTTTGCGCTGAGCTCACGGAACTGGGACCGCGTCGGCATCATTTTGCTCGGCATCATCGTGATGATCACCGTGGTCGATTTCATTTCGGGATCGCTCCGGAAAAAGCTGGTATAACCAAACCGTGAATAACTTTGGAAGCATCCTCCATACTAGGGAAGAACAACATATTTGAACCTAGGAGGAACCCTAATGCTCGAAAACTTGGAAAGCGACTACGACTGCTCCAAAGCCGGCGACGATCTCCATCAACTTAAGCAAGAGCTTGCTGCGTTGCGAGGACAAGGCACTGGAGACTCGGAAACGCAGGAACGATTGAACCGATTGGAGAATCAAATCTCCTTCATCATGAACAAGTGCGACATTCACCATTAACGTGCAACCTCCCTCTTATATTCGAGAACTGTTATGATCTTGCCAATAACAATGTCACACCATTGATTTTGATTGGCATGGATCTTCATATCCCCTCCATGATTAAAAAACCTCGTATCCGTGAAGGATACGAGGTTTTTAAGTTATTACTTGTTGACCCACAAATCGAGTACCGTCTACTTTTCCACGTATTCCATAGTAAATTCATATCCAGCGCTTCTATAATAGAGACTGCCGAGTCATCATTTTATCAACCAATGTTAATTCCTCCACCTTACATCGCCTTTGAAACTCAAAGTAACGTAGCGTACGTTTAAGAAAAAATAATCAAGAACCCGAACCTTTTTTCGATAGAGAGACAATATAGGGTGTAAGCTGCATACCCAGGAGGGCCCTCTGAATGCAAAGTGAATATATGTTCCAATTACTCAAACAAATGAAAGACGGTGATCAACAGGCATTTCATGCGATGTATGATGCCACCTATCAGGACGTCTACCGGACCGTTTCCTTTCTGGTGGATCATGCGCAGGACCGGGAAGATGTCATGAATGAGATTTATATGCAAATGTGGACGTCGCTGGCCAATTACGATACGAACCGACCTTTCCATTTCTGGCTGCATGGCCTCGTCATCCGTCAAGTGCAAAGATTTCGAGTCAAGCGCTGGCGGAGATTCCGAATTTTCGAGCGCATTCGTGACTTCGCCCGGGAAGAGTCGCATTGGGATCAACCTTCGGTGTTAATGGACGGGACGAACCAAATGATATCGCAGGCCATCCACAAACTGACGGATAAACAGCGAACGGTCATTATCCTCCGCTTTTTTCACGACTATACGCTGGAGGAGATTGCGACCCTACTCGATATTCCGCTGGGTACCGTCAAGTCCAGATATCATGCGGGCATCCAGGCGCTTCGAAAAAACATATGGAATCTCCCCCCGGAAAGGATGGAAAAGATCAATGACTATTGAACGCAAAATCCGAGAGCATCTGCGCAAAGAAGCAGAAACGATGGATTGCCCTCAAGCCATTAGCAACCGAATCGAGCAATCCTATACACAATATTTGCAAAGACAAAGGAGCGGAAAAACCATGAAAAAACGTTTTATAGCTGGAATAATAGCAACGGCGATTTTGATTCCAACCGCAGCATTTGCTGCACCTACCCTGATTGATATGCTGACCAGAACGCCGATGACGGCTGAACAAGTCAAGACGGATGAGATTGGCAAAGCTACCCTTGAGAAGCTGTACCGCGCATTTCCCGAAACCAAAAAGTTTGAGATCATCGATGCAAGCACCGTTCAAGGTGTCCAAACCAGCATCATCCTTCAGGAAAAAGGAGGAACCGGCAAAAAGATTACCCTTCATACCAACAGTATAACGGGTGAGATCGAACACGTGATTCAAGAGAATTGGGAGCCTAAGGAGAAGCCGCTGACGGCTTTAACCGAACAGGAAATCAAGTCGAAGGTCGATCATCTGATCATTGCATTATACGGCAGCATCGAAGCGTACGAGTTTGCTATGGAGCCAATGGAGAACCCGGATCAGAAAACGTTGATGCTGAATTACATCCAAAAGGGATCAACAGCCCCCTTCTACCAGGTCCTGGTTCAGGACCATTCCATCAGTCTTTCGCTGATTGGAGGTGAAACGTCGTCCTCAGACAATAAAGTACAAGGTTTCTTCACTACGAATGGCAAGCCTGATTATTTTGCAGATGCCTTTTTGAATGACGACAAACTTTTTTCCTTACTAAACATGAGCCCGATTGAACTAAAGCAAGAATTAGCTAAAGGTAAATCCGTAGTGGAGATTGCAGCATCCAAAAATGTCTCGAAGCAGCAGGTTGTGGATGTCATTGCACAATCACAGGTTGATTTACAAATCCAAAGTGAAGCGAATGGCGAACTTCCTGCCAACAACCTTTCAAATGATCAAATGTTAAAAGCTATTGAACCGAAAGTATTGCAAGTTATCGAATACAAAACGGTAACGCCTTCAAAGAAATAACTTATTGATCAAACAAAAAGCCGGATTCCTTCATGAAGGAAAACCCGGCTTTTTCATTTGAATACATTCTATACATACATTTTCGTTAAAGGGTGGGCCCCCCCTTTACTTCTTCGATAAATTCGCTAAAGGTTTCTGCAATGTTTTTGTACTTGGTATGATGCAAATAATGCTCTCCTTCAAGGGGTATTACTTTTCCGTAGTCAGAATCCTTTACCTGCTCTTCATGCAATGGAATCCAGGTTGGAAAGTCTGGATTATCCGCTTGTACAAAGAGAAGAAGCGGAAGATCTTTAGGGAAGGTTAAATCCTGAGCCCCTTTAAAATTAGAAGGAATATGCTCCATCTCGTTAAAAATCGTGGCGGTTAACGCGTTTTTATTCGTAATCAATCTCATTTGTTCTTTGGTATGGTCATCAAATGCCAGAGCAGCATAGGGATCGGGACCGAGCTTCATCATCAATCGCATAAGACCTGATTGTTTAAGAAACGCAAACTTTTTTATTGGGAATTTAACGTCCATGCCTGGTTGTGTCGGAACACTGCTATCGATGCCGACAAATGCGGTCACCTCGTTTGGATATTTGCTCACATAATCAATTCCGTAAATACCTGCAATGGAATGGCCCATGAGCGTATAACGGGTAATATTAAGCTGCTGCAGCGCTTCATGGACTTCACTTACGATGTTCTCCGTGGTTCGTTCTTTATCGGTTCCATCACTTAAGCCATAACCAAAAGGCTCAACGGCAACAACTCTATAAAATGGAGATAATTCATCGATCAGCAGCTTAAAATCAAGAGCGGGTGCTGCTGTTCCGGCACCTGGAAGGAGTACAATCGTTTCTTCGCCTTCTCCTTGAATATATACATTCATATTTTTGCCATCGACAGATACCTGTTGGCCATAGGGCTCTATTCGCTTCGCTTCGGAATGGCTGCTGATCACATTGCTGATATAAACAATGCCCAGAAAAAGAATGATGGCAATAACGATTGCTCCAATGATTTTTAGCAATATACTTCGTGCTTTCTTTGATTTCGTCCCGTTCCTCGTATTCATTTTCTCAGTTTGTGTCACGCTCATCTTCTCCTGTCCTGATCGGTTGGTTAGGCTTCCTCCATGTGCCGCTAATGAAATCTTAACCAATGAAGATGTACTCCCCGTAACGACAATATGAACGGAGTATGAACTGGCAAAAAAACTACGGTCTCACATGCAAGGAAGTTTGCGCATGAGCCGTAGCTATAAGAATAATGGAGTTTTAGGTTATCAATCTAATGAGTCAGCCAGCATTATATTGGCATGGATGACGGCGAATAAATAATCTGCTATGGATTACGGAGCGTTGCTGCATCACGTATCAAATATTCCGCTGTCTCGGTGGAGATAAACTTCCCTTTTTGTGCATGGACTTCTGAAATGAAACTGCTCAGGTTTTGTTTTTGCAATTTTTTCAGCAGACTGTTAGCAATCCCTTTGTTGTTGATTGTTCCCTCGTCTGCGAAACGTTGAACCAGTTCCTCAAGAGAGGCATAACTTGTTTTCACTTGAAAGTCTACGGATTGTGTAGATGTATTCCCTGCTAAGTCCACAGCCTTTATCGTAAATGTATGTGTACCCAGCTCAAATTTGTATAAAGGAATATCCATTAGATCCGTTATGACCTTCCCATCCAACATGACTTCGGTTTTTGCTTGGTCGATACCTGACAGCGTGTCTGCCATTTCAAATTCGGGTTGAAACACACCCGTGTTGAATTCGGAGGATGCGACTTGGTTTATCGTAATCTCCGGAGCCGTCCAATCCACCGTAATATGGCTGGAGGCTTGAAAATCACCGTCGTCCGCCGTGGCCGTGATGACAGCCCTTCCTTCCCCTTCTGCAGTCACGATGCCATGATCGTCTACCGTTGCCACCTGGTCTTGATTCGTGCTCCATGTCACATTCTTATTGGTTGCATGATCCGGCAAAACCGTTGCTTGGAGTCCTACGCTCCGGCCGGAAGAGGAATTAAACACGAGCTCCGGTTTGTCCAACGTAATTCCGGTAACGGGGACGATATTAGAGGTATGCTCAACAATGAGTTCATTTAATGCAATGTTTCCCCATATCCGATTCCCGTCATTCACCTTTAATCGAAGTTTATTGGCGTTTACCGTTGGAAAAGAAACGCTCTGGCGCTCTTTGGTGCTGTCATTAAACTCCCATTCGATCGATGCGTCAGATAAAGCCGTTATCCATCGGCTACCGTCGAAATACTCCACGTCAAAATTAGTGATGCCTTGGCCGATTCCAAAAAACGTAACTAACGTAACCTTGTTGACCGGTACGCTATGATTGCCGTAGTCAAGGGTAATATAACCTGGGAAGGCAATATCACCGGTACTTCCCCATGCAGAGTTCAAATTGTTGTCGATGATGCTGGTAATGGTGCCTGCCCCCGTAGCAAAGGTTGTGGTGACCATATCTTTGGACAGTTCGGGATTGTTATACAATTCAAGCTCGTTCAGTGCGATTCGCCCCGGTTGGTTAGCACCGTCATGGACCTTCAATCTGATTTTAGAGAATCGAGTAAGTGGAAATTCCACGGATTTGACCTCGTTTGCCCCCGTGTTCCGATCCCAAGTCAGATTTATATTTGTGCGCAGGGGAATCCACCCCGAACCATTGCTGTATTCAAGATCAAAGTTCGTGATTCCCCATTCTTGCCCGTATCTAGTATTTAACTTCAATTGGTTGGCGATCAGCGTATGCTCGCCGAAATCGAGCGTGATATCGTTCGGAAATGTAGGCGTTATGCCGGTTTCCCATGCCGTGTCGTATTCATTATCGATGATATGTTCGATCGGACCTGAAGAGGACGATTCAAATGTCGTACTAGCAGCTGCCTGCGTAGCCAGATTGTCAACAGGTGTGCTGGCTGGCCGTTTCGGAATGATGACGATCGGATCAGGCATGTTCCCGGCTGGTGGCACACTGCCCTCGTATTCGTGGGCACCGATATCGGGAGCGCCATGATATATCGGGTTACCGAAATAATCCCGCCCTCCGTTATCGCTTACACGAATGCCTGCTCCAATGAGTGGCGAATTCGCTTGCAATTGGTACCCATGTACTGTATCCATGCCATTCCCGCCGCTACCGGGATCAACGAATCTTGGATCGTCCGTTATCTTATGGGCATCGGCCTGCACCAGTGTGTTTCCTCCGTAATATGCGTTGTAGTCAAACGTTTGGCCCGTCAAGTCCCATCCCTTATCGCCGACGCTGTAGTACACATTATTATAGTTATAAATGTTGCGCGGAGCACCCGAAGCCTTGGTGAAGTAATCGCTCATGACCGGGTTGCCGGATGATTTTCCTACGTATATCGTATTATTGTAGTTATAGACGTTATCAATGGAACCGCTGTATCGGAATATGCTTTTTCTGTCGTTTTGGCTAATGTTGTATCTAACGATGGTATTGATGGTGTAGTACGTGTCGTTTACGAACAGCATAAAGCCGCCAGCGTTATCATGACTGTAATTGTACTGAACCAACGAATTGATGTTTCCTGCATCCACGTCGAAGCCATGCCCGTCTTCCGCGCCGTTCACACTGGCAAACGATTCGTTGAATTGAACGAGATTATTGTCCGCATACGCCCACCAAATGGAAGCATTGGTTGCCAAATACGTAGCTTGTTGGACGGTGTT
Organism: Paenibacillus sp. Y412MC10; assembly: GCF_000024685.1. NCBI lineage: Bacteria > Bacillati > Bacillota > Bacilli > Caryophanales > Paenibacillaceae > Paenibacillus > Paenibacillus sp. Y412MC10. The sequence goes on along the minus strand of NC_013406.1, from coordinate 3,312,719 downwards.
GCGCTCGACTACCGCTCCATCGGTGACATTCCACGCGATGCCGCCTGTTGCTGCTCTGATGACCGTATTATTGGATATTTTCACTTGGGTAGACGGCGTCCAGGGCCCGTATGGTTTAGGCACCCAAGGCCATAAATCGCCCATTCCGTAGCGCAAGATACAATTGGAGCCAATGTAAATGCCATAGGCATCCACGTCCGTCAGTATATTTCCGTCAATGAGAACATCGTTAAAAGCGCTGGGTGTCATCGACCCAACCGAATCGAAAATAATCCCCCCGGAGCGCGTGGTATACGATCCATCGACATCATGGATGTTCATGTTTTTGATATAGATGTGATTCAATAAACCAGCTTCCTCATTCAAGATATAAACACCGCGCCTTTGACCCCGCGGATTCTCCCAATCTCGATCAAAAGGCAGCGGCGAGCTGTTTGTTACCTCCAGGTTGTTGATTTCCCAGTACTCCTGGTTTTTCAAAAATACGGCTTCCAGTTCGGACGTAATTCCTGCGATTAATGGTTTGCTTCCGGAACCGTACATATCGATAATGATCGGATTTCCGCTTGAACCTGAACCTTTAGGCCACAGTCTGCCGTTCCAACTCTCCCCGGCTTTGAACAAGATTTTGTCGCCTGGGGCAAAGGTAGTCGCGTTCACTTTATCCAACGATCTCCATGCAGAGTCTTGACTTGTGCCGTTATTCCCATCATCTCCCCCTGTGCTGTCCACATAATAAGTGGTTCCCGCAGCTAAAGCGGTCGACGGTGAAACGGTAACCCAATTGCAAACGAAAGAAAAAATCGAAACCATACAGATAAGCTTTTTGAAAAACGATTGGCTCAATCCTCTTCATTCCTTTCATTGTTATATATGTAATGCCAAATCGGCGATTACATCAGGAAATTTCTGTACAACTCCTCATTCAATACAACCTTCGCATCGGTTAACCGTTCACGTACGTACTGCTCATATTGGTTATCGATATAGTCCTTTAACACTTGTTCTCTTATACCGTCAAATGCCAGATACTTGGAACCTAACTGATCTTTCTCCATGCACTGCATGAGATAGAAGCGACCGTTCTCTTCAATAATTTCGCTTACCTCCCCTGGAAGAAGGTCAGCCGAAGCTTGGGCTACCGGACTTCTGACATTGTGCCTGTAACTATCCAAGTTATAGACCTCCTCCGTAACCCGGTCATCTTGTTTAATGTCCTTTACGGCTTGCTCAAAAGAAATACCGGATGAGATTTTCTCCCTAGCCTTCTCAATCTTCCGTTTCACCTGCGTTTTGAGAAGTGTATCGACATTCCGATTGGCATCCAGAAAAGATAACGATAATTGGCGTACCTTCACCGTTGCGGGTGCATGGTACAACCTTCTCTTATTCGCCTCGTAAAACGTGATCAGCTGTTGTTCACTCGGCTTCCAGTCATGTTCCATCAGATGGTTCTTTACCGATAAGGCCGTATTCGCCATCATGTATTCATAATAGGCTTCCTCCGTATATTGAGCAGGACCGAAAATTACCTGATGATTCTTGATGGCTTGTTGCCTTCTCTGGTTTTCAAGGTTGAAATTTTGAATAAAACCGGCGTAACTGATATCGGGGAGCACTTCCTGCTCTTTGGCAAGGATCTGTCGAATTTTCTGATTGATGCTATCTTCGAGCGCCTTCTTTTTGATCAACTCAAGCGGAATCTCGTTACCTCCGTATGGCGTAGTCCAAAATGCGGCCGACGGTGCAGCATCATATTTTTCATGGAAATACTTGATGATACCGGCTCGATTGGCATCGATGGCTCTTTGAAATTCGCTTACATGAATCTCTACTCCGTCAACTGTCGCGATATAAGCGTCTTCATGATGTGTTTGTGTAAATGCAGGCTTTGCGATTAAAAGGATCGTCACCACGATCAAGATGAAGAATCCGGCTATGAACAGCCATTTCAGACTGCAAAATTTATGTACCATCAAACCCATCAGCACCCTCGTCATTAGATTTTTAATGAAGACGATTCTACCAAGGCATCTCCAAATTATGTATAATTCATTATAATTTCCATAAGTAAGCGCTATCAATTTCTCCTTTTTTACATTCCTTTCACTTTCTTTACTTGTTCCCGCGCATAAAAAAGCGGCAGAGGATTCTTTCCTCTGCCGCCTTCTCTTTCTTCATTCGGTTTTCTTGTTTGCAGCCATGCGGCTCGCAACCGGATCATGACACCATGTCCGGCTTGTTCTTGTTCAATTGCCGTGAAGTTGAAGCCCGTCATCCTTCAGTTATCCGACTCTGCTCTCTTTTTTGAATTTCATGATAGACCAGACAACCAATAGCAGCAGAACGGCCAGACATACGCTGATGCTGACCCGGTTCTGACCGTCAATAAGAAACAGGACCGCAATCACTGACAAGCAGAGGGCAGTTACCCCGGTTATGTAGGGGAACCCCCATACCTTAAAGCTGGGCTGCTTCGGATAAGCTTTGCGCAGTTTCAGCTGCGAGAAACAAATGCAGATCCATACCAGCACAACGACAAAGCCAGGTACCGCCATCAAAACCCGAAACAGCTGGTCTTGCGCGATCAGTCCAAGCAACGAACCCGCTAATAGTATGATCGCACAGAGTTTCAACGTATTAAGAGGTATGCCTTTGTTCGTGGTTTTGGCCAGGCTCTTTGGCGCCTCTCCGGCGGCTGCCATGGAATAAATCATGCGCGTCGCGCCATAGATGCCGGAATTGGCTGCGGACAGCACGGCCGTCACGAGAATAAAATTCATGATGTGGGCCGTTCCCTGAAGCCCGGTAGCCGACAGCACTTGAACAAATGGACTCGCCTCTCCGCCAAGTTGGTTCCACGGAATCAATCCGCATATAATCAGAATCGGCAGCGTGAAGAACAAAATCACCCGTAAAATAAAATTGCGCACGACTTTCGGCAGGATTTTGTCCGCATCCTCGGTTTCTGTCAATGTGAGACCGATCAGCTCAGAGCCGCCGTACGAAAAGGTAACGACCAGTAAGGCAGAAAAGATGGCAAACCATCCGTTTGGCAGGAACCCGCCGTGTGCTGTGAAATTGTGAAGGAACGGGGCATCAGAGCTCGGAATCACGCCAAACATCAGTAAGCTCCCGAGTACGATAAAAATAATGATCATGGCGATTTTGATGCCCGCAAGCCAGAATTCCACTTCGCCAAAGCTCCCCACGCTCATCATATTGATGAGAATAATGAGCGCTGCGCTTGCCAGGCTCAGCATCCACAGCGGTACGTCGGGAAACCAGTACTGCAGAAAGCTGCCTGCCGCAATCACTTCGATCACGCAAACCGACAGCCACATAAAACAATACATCCAGCCCATGACAAAGGATACCCGCTCTCCGAACGCTAGCCGAACAAAGTCCTTCATGTTTCGCCCCGGATATACCGTAGCCATCTCCGTCATGGCACCCATGACGACCAACAGCAGCAGTCCTGCAAAGATATAAGAGAAAATCACGCCAGGCCCGGCGAGACCGATTGTCTCGGCGCTTCCCTTAAATATGCCGGTGCCGATGACGCCGCCCATAGCCATAAAGCTGATATGCCTTGGCCTCAATTTCTTCTGTAGTGAATCTCCATCTTGTATTGCCATATGCATATCCTCCTGATGACGATCGTATAAACCCAATGATTAGTATAACCTTTTCGGTAAAGGAAGCAAAAAGAAAATATTAGTTTACATAATATTTATTACGGTAACTAATCATTCTCTGAATCCAATTCATGGATTTTGGAGACCAGGTCTTCCGAATTGGTACGGAACGTTTGGTTCGAATCGGTCCAGGCCGATTTCAGAAAGTAGGACGCATGAAACCGCCATCCTTGATGATCCGGATTAAAATCCAATTGCATCTCACGCCCCGGCCTTCCCCGATACACTCTCGAACCGGGTTTGCGCCAGCTGCCGATTTGGGTGATCCTGTCCGGATTCTGGCCCGTGATATATGTAAACCGATTATTGTAGGGGATGTCCTTCAAATAGAACTTGGGACACCCCACGGCAAACACCTGAACTTCCTGCAATCCAAGCTTCTCTTTCATATATAATCCTGTCCGGTAGGCAACTACACCTCCAGCACTGTGCCCGATCAGGATCAGGCGGTCGCAGCCTGCGGCATGGTCGCGGAGGATCTCCGCAGCGTTGATTACTCGAAGGGAGCGATCACGCGCCAGATCATAGCCGACTTGAGTAAGCTGCCGGGCCAGCAGACGGAATAAAGCGGCCCCCTCCCTGCCGTTGGCCATCCCGTAAGGAAAGATCATCACGATTTTGGCATTTGGGTATCTTCGGGCTATCTCGCTGGCTGCGTCTTCAAAGTTATTTCGATAGGTCAGAACACCGGCAAAAAAACAAACGACCGTACTGCAATCCAGGGAACAGGTACTATGGGGGGATACAAATGCTTCTGTCATGTTTCTAAGCCCCTCCTAGATCGTTTCAAAATTCCTTGTACAAATATAATAAACCCTCATGATTACCATGCATCCGTATCTGCATTGTATCATGAGGGTCCTGCTTTCTTTCAATCGGTTCGTCTTATTTTTTGGCAGCCAACCATTGGGACAGTACATTAATTTCGTCTTCCGTCAGCTTGCCTTGGAACGCCGGCATTCCATTGCGCCCATTCGTGATTATGCCCGCAATTTGGCTGGCATCGTATTTGGATCCTACGTTTTGCAGGCTGGGAAAGCTTCCGCCTCCGCCTAAGTCGGTAGCATGGCAAGCCATGCAGTTGGCATTGTACAGCGTCATAGCTTCATCGTTGGTTGCATTCCCGCCGGTTGCTCCTTCCGGAGCTTGTCCGCCGTTTTCTGCAGGAGCTGGAGCAGGCTCGGATGTATTATTGCCGCCGCATGCTACCGCTGCAAAAGCAAAAGTTGTCAATAGCAGTACAAACAGTAACCCTTTTTTGAACATTTCTGAAACTGCCTCCTTTTGTATAATGCAAGCTATACTAACAGCCCGCCTTTTTTGCTGTATTCCAGAATTCCCTCCGCTGTGCGATAAGCAAGAGCCCCGACCGTCCCGGTTGGATTATAGCCGCTATTATGCGGGAAAGCGGATGCGCCTACCACAAACAAATTTTCCATATCCCACATTTGCATGTAGTTGTTGACGGCCGAATTGCCAGGGTTCTCTCCCATAATCACCCCGCCGGTGTTATGAGTCGATTGGTATGTCGTAATTTCGTAAGGTCCCAGTTCCTTCAATTTCATAATGTTCTGGCCTCCCATCTCCTGCACGATCTCCGCGCAGCGATCGGAAAGATACCTGGCCAACTGGCGGTCCTGCTCTTCGAAATCAAACGTGATTCGAATCAACGGGTCTCCGAATGCGTCCTTATAGGTTGGATCCAAATCCAAATAGTGATGACGGAAAGGCATTGATGAGCCCTGAGAGCCTACGGACAGCACGCTGTTTGCATACTTCAAGGAATTCGCCTTAAACTCTTTTCCCCAACGCGGTGATTCCTCCGGAACCGGATTGTTTTGAATGGGTCTTTGTCCGGTTATGGTGTGGGCAATATTCCCCCCATGAATGAACTTCAAGTCCGAGTGATCAAAATTGTCGCCGTTAAAATCGTCCAGACCCATACCTAGGCTTCCCGCACCGGCAAACAAATTGAATTTATCCTCAAAAAATCCGGCGGCATTCCCCTTGATCACCTGATAGGCATAGTTTTTGCCAATCACGCCCGACCCGCTGGACGAGTCGTATGGTTTGCCGATTTTAGAGAGGAGCATCAAACGGGTATTGTTAAATACGTATCCCGTGGATACTACGATATCCGCTGGTTGTTCGATTTCCTCTCCGGTCGTGAGGTCCGTGTACATAACGCCCGTTGCCTTACCGCCCGTATGCAGAATTCTTCGAACATAAGAATGGGTTCGGATTTCGAACTTTCCGGTTTTTTTCGCAACAGGAATCACGGTAACGACAGGATCCGCTTTCGCTCCGTATTCGCAGCCAAACCGCTCGCAGTATCCGCAATACTGGCATGCGGCTCGTGATATGCCATCCGGATTCGTGTAGCTTTCCGACAGATTGGCAGAAGGAACCGTATACGGATTGAGTTTCAGGTTTTTCGCAGCATCCGCAAACATCTTCATGGATGGCGTGTGGAGCATAGGCGGTGTAGGGTACGGATTCGAACGTTTCCCTGCCAAGGGGTTTTCCTCGCCGGAGATGCCGGTGGTCTTCTCGAACTTATCAAAATACGGCTCGAGCTGATCGTAGGTGATGCCCCAGTCCTGGATCGTCATTTCCGGCGGTATTTTATCTTTCCCATAACGTTCTTCCGTCATGCTCCGGATTTTAAAATCGTAGGGCAGGAAACGGAACGTTTGCCCGTTCCAGTGCACGCCGGCTCCTCCCAGTCCCTCCCCTAACAGAAACGATCCGTACTGCCTCATCGGAAGTGCACGTATTTTTTCGGTGCTGCGAAATGTAATCGTTTCTTTGGAAAGGTCCTGCATTAAATCGTACCGAAGCGCGTAACGGAGCTCATCGTGAGCCATGTAGTAGTCTTCCGTTACCCTTTCTTTACCTCTTTCCAAACCGACGACGGATAAACCCTTCTTGGTCAATTCCGAGGCGATAATCCCGCCAGCCCAGCCGACGCCGATAATGACAACATCCGTTTTCGGTAATTTTTTGGCCATTTGTGTACTCCTTTCGCTATGGATGAGCTGTTATAGGTGGTCCTTTAAACTCTTCGGCGGGATGACGGTGAAATTCTTCTCAATAATATTCGTGTAAGCCATTTGGTTACCCGGATATTGGCGCATCGTCCAGCCCTGCATATTTTTATTGCCGCCGTATAGGGGATCGCTGTAAACCCCTTCCAATGTGCTGCTGCGAAGCAGGTTGAAGAACCCGCTGGCCGAGATCGTTGTCAATTTGACCTCGTCGTTCTGAAAGGCAGTTAACACGGCATCCTGTTCCTCCGGCGCCAGGCTCGGGAAGTCTTTTTGATACTTTTTCTGACTGTAGTTCTGAATCTCGCGGAGACCGATATAGAATATCTCTCGCCGTCTTAATCGGCCTTGATAGCCTTGCGTTTTCTCTCCAACATAGAAAGGGGGCTGCATATAATCTCTTGCATTGAAGCCCCAATCACCGGCCAGCTGGTGGTCGATGAAAAATGCAGCGCCCAGCTCTTTGGCTCCAGGACCATTGTCATCCGCAGGAAAAATGCGCTCTACGGCTGCCTCCGTGATCCTGTATTGTTCCTGGTTAAAGAACATTAACGCTTGGTTGTAGTTGTTTTCATTCTGCGCAGGCGCCGGTGCTGCAGGCGGAGTTTTCTGCTTCGGCAGAAGATATCCGAGTACACCGCCCAGCACGACACCTCCCACGGCATAACCGGAGTTTCTCAGGAACTTCCGCCGTGACATCGTCTGCGAGCCGTCAGGCTTCGCTGGTTTGGTTTGTTGTTGGTCTTGTTCGCTCAAACTTTCAGCACCCCTACTCTTCATCATTTTGAATAATGGGTATTGTCCCCATCAAAATTTCATTCATACATTATTCTCCATCCGGGCATGATAAAATTACTACCGATATGGAGGCGAATGCTCATGAAACCATTTTGGAGCAGGTGGAAAGGTCCCCTCTTGGGATCCGTACTGCTTCTTTCATTAACAGCCTGCTTGAATCAAACAGACAATCAACAAAATGCACAGTCCACCCAGCCAGGTAATGCCGACACCGTTCACCTGCACAGTGCCGATGTGATTCCGAGCTATCATGGGCCGAAAACCGAAACAACCAACGTCCAAGGCAAAACCACAAGCGGTATGGGCATGTCCGTGTACAGCATGATCGGTTCATCCAGCCTGCATGAAGGCGGCGTCTCTTCCCATGTACAGTCAAGACTCGCAGGTCAAGGCATTGACGGAGTGAAGGCTTTTGTCCTGAATGACACGATTGTCCTGGCACGCGCAGAATCACAGGTTTCTTCCAACCACTATGACAGCATGCAGAAGAAGGTGTTAAGTCAGACGGAAGGAATGTCGGGCAAAGGTGAGCCGAACGAAGGTGTAATGGGAGTCAAGGCCGCGGGCAACGATAATATGTCGCAAGCCAAAGAGCAAGTGAAGAAGATGTTTAATGAAGAAGTGCAAATTCTAACGGTGACCAATCCGCAAGCCCCTGCGCTGATAGACCGCATTGCCACGAAGCTTCATGATTCACCGCGCGACGAGTCGATAGCCAGGGATATTTCGGAGCTGCTTCGGATGGCTTCGGATAAAAAATAGCTAAAGGAGTTGATCATATGCCACTAGGAAACATCGGCGTGACAGGATTGATTCTCATCTTGTTGATCGCCTTGATTATTTTCGGCCCTTCGAAGCTGCCTGAACTAGGACGGGCCTTCGGCCGAACGCTCAGCGAATTCAAGAACTCCACACGGGAACTGGTTTCAGCGGAAGATATCCAAGACGGGGATAAATTGAAATGACCGAGCAGGGACAGGAGCAGGAGCTGCATCTATTAGAGCACTTAACGGAGCTCCGCAAGCGGATCCTCATCACATTGGGCACCTTCTTGGTGGCCCTTTGTGCCGCTTTTCTATATGTGGAACCGCTGTACGAAATGCTGACTCGCGACGTTGAAGGGCAGCTCCAAGTGCTGGGACCGACGGATGTGATATGGGTATACTTCATGATTGCCGGCGTGATCGCCCTTGCGGTGACGATGCCGGTAGCCGGTTTTCAAGTATGGCGATTTGTCGTTCCCGGTCTGAGCACCGTGGAACGCCGGGCTTCCTTGGCGTACATCCCCGCAATCGGGGGGCTCTTCCTCGCAGGTCTGTCCTTTGGCTACTTTATCGTATACCCTATGGTCCTGTCCTTCCTGGATTCGCTTTCGAATCATTTCATTACGGCCTATACCGCCGAAAAATACTTCCGCTTCATGATCAATATGACTGTACCGTTCGGCGTTCTGTTCGAAATGCCGGTTGTCATCATGTTCTTAACGTCGATCGGCATTCTGAATCCGCTGCGCTTATCGAAAATGCGGAAAATTGCCTATTTGCTGCTGACGATTGCAGCCGTCACCATAACGCCGCCGGATTTTGTGTCGGATATTCTCGTCATCGTGCCGCTGTTCCTCTTATATGAGATCAGCATCGGACTGTCTCGCATGGTGTACCACAAAAGGCTGAACAAGCTGGAGCTGATAAGCGAGTGAACAACCCTTCATTACTGCAAAACAACAAAAAAGCTTGGAGATCTCATATTGGGATCCCAAGCTTTTGTTGTTTGAAGCCAACATTGTTATTTCGTGAACGTTAGAAAATGGTCGGAACCATTCCCCCATCCATACGAATGGGAGAGCCTCTAAACGCGGAAGCATAAGGACTGCATAAAAATGTTGCCAATCTGCCAATCTCAATAGGCCTAATGAATCGTTGAATTTCAGATTGTGGCAGGTTTGCGGCCATGAATGCCTTCTCTTTTTCCGAAAAGGTCATATCTTCATTCGCGTATATACCCTCGATAATATGCTGCACGTTCTCGGAGAGAGTCGGTCCCGGCATGATCGTATTGATGGTAACTTCGGTTCCTCTCGTTAATTTGGACAAGCTTTTGGCCAAGGATAACAGCATGGATTTTGTCATGCAGTACTGCGGCATTTGTCCGGAAGGCATCACGGCTTCTTCACTCGCCATAAAGATAATGCGGCCAAAATCATTCTTCAGCATGCCAGGCAAATAAAATTTGGTTAATCCGTTTGCAGCAAGCACGTTGGTACGGAAGTACGTCTCCCATACTTCATCGTCAACGTCCTCGTACGACATGATTTCGTATATCCCCATATTGTTAACCAGAATATCAACATGAGGGTATTTTTCGAATAGAGCCTCCCGTTGACCGATATCCACCAAATCGGCGGTTGCCTTTTGCGGAGAGGTATTCGGAAATTTCGACTTTATTTCATGTACGGTTCGTTCAACCTCTTCATCATTTCGTCCGTTAATGAGAACATGGGCTCCCTCTCTGGCAAGTTCCATGGCAATCGCCTTGCCTATCCCTTTCGTAGAGCCTGTAACCAACGCTGTTTTATTGTTTAATTCCATATCCATAATATAAACATTTCTCCTTTGTAATCTGGATCATGATTATATTACCTTGTTTGGATAGACGGGTAACTAGCCTATGGCGCCAAAGTTCTTGCTTCTCGCGCCATTTGCAGCGCGCCAATTCGAAGGGGTATCGCCTTCCCACATGCGGAACGCGCGGTAGAATGAGTTCTGGTCTGCATAACCAATCAAAAACGCCACTTCTTTAATATCGATAGAAGGGTCTGCCAAGTACTCGATCGCCTGCTCATGTCTGGCTTGTGTCAACAGCTGCTTGTAGCTCGTGTTTTCATCTGTCAGCTTGCGCTGCAGGGTACGGTCGCTCATTCCCATTTCTTTCGCGACAACGTGAATGTCGTGGTGCCCTCCCATGAGGCAGCGTTTCAAGATCCATTTGACCATATCGGAAACGGAACGGCTGTTTCGCCGTTCATCAAGCGATCGGTCCAGGGCGGGAGTCAGAATCTCCAGCAGCTCTTCATTGTAAGAGATAAAGGGACGGTCCAGATCTTGTCGAAGCAGCGAGAGCCGATTGCGTGCTGCGCCGAACCGGATTCGGCAGCCAAAAAAAGCTTCAAGAGTCTCTACATCGCCCATAGGCTCGGAAAATTCCACGAGTCGTGCCCTCAACGGTTGACCTGTCCCCCGGCGTCCGAGCTCAAGCAGATATGCCAGCGTGATTCCGACCAGCATCGGCGGACCGGTCTGCAGGCTGTTCCCCCACTCCAGATCAATCGTGCAGAGCTCGCCCTCCTCGGTGATACGCAAACCTTCAGGCGGGCAAAGCTGTTTGTACCGGGACATTCGATATAAAGCCTCGCGATAGTCACGAGCATGGTAAGTCGCTAAGACGGTTGGCGGGTACTTCGCCGTTTCAAAGACGGTTGCAAGCTCGACGATGCCTTTGGCCAGATCACCCACGAGATCGGAATACGCCTGCCAAATCGCGAAGTATTGGGCGGTGGTGACTTCCGCTCCAGTGATGATCGTAAGCGGCAAGCGCGCTTTGCGGGCCACGTCCTCAGCGTCAATCCCCAGTTGTCTTAATCCTGTCCAAAATCCCGGAGGGAGTTTAATCCGGTCGGATACATGAGACTTCATATCTATAGAACTCCTATTCATCATCGGATAGCCAAGTCACTTTGCTGGACGGTCTTTAGCCACTCCCTGGCCAACAACTGGTGTCCCGCTGCCGTAGGATGAACACCGTCCCATAACCAGTATTCCGCCGTAACGTTTTGGGCTTCTTGGTTGAATACTTCCTGCAAAGGAACAAAAAGCGTGTGATATTCCTCTGCCAGCTGCCGAACGATTGAACCGTATTCATCGATCTTGCTGCGCCATTGATCCCATCCATTCGCGGTAGCCGCCGTTTGCAAAACAAAAGGCTCGCACAGCACCAGGCCGGTTTCCGGGAGAACTTCCCTTGTTTCGCTCAGCAGCTGGCGATAGATTCGTTCGAAACGGTCTGTTGCTCCTTCGGGCTGACCTTGAATGATACGGCCTGCATCGTTCACACCTGCCAGAATACTGATGAGATCAGGCTTCAAGCTAAAGGCATCTTCGTTCCATCTTGCATACAGCTCCGATACGCGATTGCCGCTGACCCCGCGATTTATAAATAGCGGCTGGCTTTGGGCGAATTCCAATCCGAGCTGCGCTGCTATGAGATAGACGTAGCCATGTCCCAAAATATGATTAGGGTCCTGGTTTCTTCCCCAATTGCCGTCGGTTATCGAATCACCCTGAAATAATATGGTTTTTCTCTGATTCTCCATAGTCGCTATCTCCAATCTTAAATAATGAGATTGTTTAGCTATTGTACCTAATTTCCCTCTACCTTGACCAGTGTATCGAAAGCTGGTTCCTAGATTTAACAACTGAGGTTGAATTTTTATATATTATTGTTAGTTTTTTGAATAACTCACTAAAGAGAGCCCCAAGAGGTTTCGCTACTCGACATCTGATTAAGAAGAACCTCCAATTATAAAAGCAAATAAAGAAGTCGCCGATTCTGGCGACTTCTTTCGTAATATGATATAGGGATACAGGAATGACTATGGCAGCTGCCGAAATTCTTCCTCCAGAATCGACATTACAATCATGTCATGGAATGTTCCGTCCCAATATAGGTAGTCTCGCAGGGTACCTTCCCGTACGAAACCAAGCTTCTCGTAGACATGGATGGCCCGGGGATTAAACGCATATACGCCTAACTCGATACGGTGCAGACGTAAACTTTCGAACCCATAACGCAGCATAAGCTTCAAGGCCTCCGTGCCGTATCCTTTATTGCTGTGCCGACCGGAGATCGATATGCGGATATTGCCGCTGCGATTGTTGAGGTCGATTTCGTTCAGGACCACTTCTCCGATTAATTCGTCCGATTGCTTCTCCGCAATCATCATATCCAGGCGATCCTCATGGGCGTAGCCGATGTTATGAATCCAAGCCGCAATCGAATCCTTGGTGAACGTCTGCTGTGTTCCCGTTAATCGGTTAGACTCACCATCCTGCAATAATTCGAAGTATACATCAAATTCATCTTCCCTTACAGGACGGAGCACAATGCGGTCCCCTTCTATCCGTGTTTCAAGCCTTTTTTTCATTACCCTAAGCCTCCAAGTTTTTTTCCACTTATTCGAGAGATCCAAGCTAACTATAAAGTACCATGGATTCGCCGATCTGTGCAGACGATAAAACACTTATAGTTAAACTAACCTGCCTCGCAAATTCACTAAAGCGATGAGATCGGACGGGTTAACGGTTTCCGAGAAGTGAGACGATAGCCGGTTCGATCTCGAGCGGTTCGCCCAAAGAATATTAAACCAGAATTAGGGAACTTTAGATCGTATGAATCTTGTCAAAGTGAGCTGATCCCGTGGCCTTTTTTAAACGAACAAAGCAACCCCCATCGAATACAGCCCTGCTTCATCATAACGAGCAAACGAAGCAAACCGCCGAAGCCTCTCGTCTATCCGACCGCTTGGATCATAATTTACATAGAATCCGGGAACAAACCGGCCACAGCCGGGATATCATCATTCGCACCCTAAGTCATATGTTTGGAAGCGATCATACCCTAGCCGTTATTTATATCGATGGATTGGTTGATACGCTCACCATCAATCACTCGATCATGCAATCCTTAACCTCAAAGGATTACGACGAAGAGCTGCATACCTCTGACCCTGCAGAAATCTTGTCCATTATCAAAAATCGATTCTTATCCATTGGCAGCATTAGCGATTTGGAGCATATGGAGCCATTGATCTCCGCCATCCTTGAAGGCAATACTGTCATTCTCATCGACGGATCCTCTCATGGCGTTATCGCCAGCTCTATCGGAGGAGAAGAACGCGGAGTAGAAGAGCCCCAATCTCAGACCGTCGTTCGCGGCCCGAAGGAAGGTTTCACCGAAAATATCCGCACGAATACCGCCTTGATCCGTCGGAAGATTAAAAGCCCAAACCTCTGGATCGTGGATCGTAAGATTGGCCGCGTCACCCAAACGGATGTTGCCGTTATGTATTTGAATGGCATCGCCAATGATAAGATCGTACAAGAAATATTGAATCGTTTAGACCGGATCGATACCGACAGCATTCTGGAGAGCGGGTATATCGAAGAGTTTATACAAGATACAACGTTCACCCCCTTTCCTACCATCACCAATACGGAGCGACCCGATGCTATCGCCGGTGCGATCCTGGAAGGGAAAATCGCCATTTTGGTTGATGGGACACCGTTTGCGCTGATTGCTCCCATCACCATATTCAAATTGTTTCAATCGAGCGAAGACTACTACCAAAAGTTCGATATCGCCACTTTTTTGCGCCTGTTGCGCATCATTTCCTTTGTGGTGTCGATGCTTCTTCCTTCGCTTTATATTGCCATCTCCACATTCCATCAAGAAATGCTGCCAACGACCCTGCTAATCAGCCTTGCAGCACAGCGGGAAGGCATCCCTTTTCCCGCCGTTGTCGAGGCCTTGGCCATGGAAATTACATTCGAAGTATTAAGGGAAGCCGGTGTGCGCATGCCCAGGGCGATGGGTTCTGCGATATCCATCGTAGGCGCATTAGTACTGGGTCAAGCCGCTGTACAGGCAGGTTTAGTGTCTGCTGCCATGGTGATCATCGTTGCATTTACCGCCATCGCGAGCTTTGTTGCGCCTTCCGTGAGCATAGCCAACTCCGCCAGACTGCTCCGATTCGGTTTTATGATATTGGCGGCAACTTTAGGGCTCTTTGGGATTATGGCAGGATTACTTGCCATGCTGATCCACCTAGCCGGCTTGCGATCATTCGGTTTGCCGTATCTTACGCCGTTCGCTCCATTTATCCCGTTAGACCAAAAAGACGTGCTGGTGCGAGTTCCATGGTGGGCCATGGTGACAAGACCCACCTTAATCAATCGTAAAAACGCGAAACGGCAAAAAATGAACCAGCGTCCATCACCTTCCGATGGTAACAAATAGTATACAAATGGTATAAGTCGGAGGTGAAGAACAGATGAACCGGAAGCTTAAACTTCTGATTCTCATGATGACCGCCTCGTTGCTTCTCAACGGTTGCTGGGACAGTAAAGAGTTAAACTCGCTTAGCATTGTCTCGGCGACGTCCATAGACCGCAGCGAAGACGAATGGATCATCTCCTTCCAAGTCGTCATTCCGCAGTCCATCGCCACCCAGACCGGTGGTGGATCGGGGGGAAGTCAATCTCCGATCACCATCTTCTCCACCAGGGGCAAGACCATTCGCGAAGCCATGCAGAATGCGAATTTAGAAGCGCCGCGCGCGTTGTTTTTCGCCCATAACTCCATATTGATTATTAATGAACAAGTCGTTCGGAACGCAGGCGTACAACAAATCCTTGATTTTTTCCTCCGTCCCATGGAAAGCCGGGAAACCATGTCGGTTCTGCTGACCAAGGACAAAGCCTCCAATCTGTTGGAAGTGCTTATTCCTTTGGAGAAAATATCGGGCAATGCGATTCAACGGGTCATTACGCAAGGGCAAGAAAATCTGTCCCAGGTGAAAAATATTAAATTGATCGATTTTGCATCCATGGTCGCCAATCCGTACCAAAGCGCCATGGCACCCGAGTTGAGAGTGTCCGGCAATCAAGAGGAGCAATCCACCTTGGATGCCTTAAAGTCGACCCGCAATCAAGCGGTACTCAAACTTGGGGATTTGGGCGTATTTCGCGGAGACAGGCTGGTCGGATGGATGAAGCGAAGAGAAAGCCGAGGCGTCGCTTGGCTTTCGAACAGCGTCAAAAACCTGATCATTGTTACCCCATGCAGCGATCAAGACGCAACCCGGTTATCGAGTTACCGCGTCACTCATTCCTCGACCCGGGTAGATCCCAAAATGGTCAACGGTTCGGTCAACATAATGGTCCATATTCAAACCAAGGGGGCTCTTGATGAAACCAGCTGTACGATGGATTTGACGAAACCGGAAGTCATTTCGAAACTCGAGGAAGCTTTAGCCGAGCAGATCAAGGAAGAAGTCTTGGCTACATGGAAAACGATGAAGGATTTGAATGTGGATGTTGTTGGTTTTTTGGACATGATTCACAGAAGATATCCGGCAGCCAGCAAACGCCTTTCAAAGTTGGAGCAGCCGCTTCAGGAGCTGGAACTCGACCTGAATATTGAAGTCAACGTGGAGCACACGAATATGATCAATAAACCCTTCTCGAATCTGATTGAACCCAATAAATAGACCGCAATCGATACCTACAACAAGGAGGTCCCCAATGGAGAAGATCGGTAAATACCAAATCATAGCCATGACCATCTTGTTTATGATCGGCAGCACCCCTTTGTATGAGCTGGGGATTGAAGCTAAACAAGATGCTTGGCTGGTCGTGCTGGTTGCCATGCTCGCGGGATTGCTGCTGTTGTGCGTCTACCTCTATATCCAGAACAAAAATTCGGAGCATGCACTTCCCCAAATTCTAAATCGGCATTTCGGGAAATATTTGGGCTCCCTTATTACTGCAGCCTATATCGTTTATTTTGCGTATGAATCCATGCGAAATACCCGCGAGTTCGCGGACATCATCAATATCTCCTTTCTCCCCAGCACACCGCTGTTCATCCTGATTCTCTTGATGGTCTTGCTGTCCGGTTATGCCGTTTGGAAAGGCATTGAGGTATTCTTTCGCGTCACGGAATTTCTGCTTCCTTTTACGATGATCGGATATATCTTGATCGTCCTTATGTTCATCGGTTCGAAGATCATTCACCTTGACCGCCTTATGCCCATGCTTGAAAACGGAATCCAGCCGGTGCTGCAAGCAGCTTTGCCGGAGGTGATCAGTTTTCCGTTCGGTCAAATCGTGGTCTTTCTCATGTTTTGGAGTCATCTCGATGACAAGAAAACGCTGTCCAAGACATCCTTGTCTTCCTACATATTCGTGGGCATCTTTTTAATGATATTCAACATTTTAAACCTTGCTATATTGGATCCCTCCATAACGAGCATATCTACTTTTCCGCTGCTTCGGTCTGTTCGTCTCATCGAAATCGCCGATTTTTTGGAGCGTTTGGACCCGTTGATCATCTTGCTGATCTATATCGGCATTTTCGTAAAAATGACCGCATTCTACCTCGGTGCCGTACTCGGTCTCTCCAGCCTGATCAAAATCAGCCATAAAAAAACCACCATGATCGTGGGTGCTTTCATTTTTACCATATCGTTCACTTCGCCGAACTTTATTTATCATATCTGGATCGGGTTCGCTCAAAATTTGAAATACCACTTTCCCATCTTTCAGATCGGACTGCCATTGCTTCTTGCTTTGATTATATTAATCAAAGGAGGCCGTTCATCCAAATCCGGCTGATCGGTGGATTGAGTCAATATGGATGTTCATCATAAAAAAGCCGCGATTGTTCGCGGCTGTTTAAGCGTGTCACTTAGAGGAATAAGACTCACAACCATCCATAGCCTTTTGTTCGGAGACTGTGGCAGGTAACCATCCTTCCAGCATTGCTCCTCCCTTCGGATGGTTGCTGACGGTTATTTCACCTCCGTGCCGCCTTATGATTCTTTGTGTAATCGTCAGCCCTAAACCGCTCCCTCCAGTTGATCGGCTTCGAGACGCTTCCCCACGGTACAAGGGTTCAAAAACGCGCTCCAGGTCTTCCGAGGAGAAGCCCGGTCCGGTATCTCGTATCGTAAACCTGATCCGGTTGCCGTCCTTACAGCATTGCACAGCAATTTCACCATCCAGAGGTGTATGTCTGACGGCATTGTCCATGAGATTATTCATAGCGCGCTCCAATAAATGCGTATCGCCGCTTAGTAGACAATCGCCCATGAATTGTGCGGTAAAGGCAATATGCTTGTCAGCCGCAAGCGGCCGCAGGCTGTCCATCGAATTCTGGATAACATCTCTCAAATCAACGAGGCTGCGGCTAAGTTCCGCCTCCAAATATTCCATCCTCGTAAATGTGAAAAGATCCTCCACAAGACGATCCAACTGCACCGATTTTTCCTTGCATACCGCTACGTATTTGGCGACCATTTGCGGGGATTGAGCGATTCCTTGTTCCAAGCCATCCAAATAACCCCGCAACGCAAACAACGGCGTCCGCAAATCATGCGCAACGGCAGCAATCACGAATCGGCGTTCCTGTTCCAATTCGGCTTGTTTTTGATAGGATTTCTCAAGCCCCTTCACCATCACTTCGAATCCATCGCGTACTTCGGCGATTTCGGTGACCCTGGATGAGGGCAACCGCGCCTTCCAATCGCCTGTCGCGATTTGTCTGGCTGCATTCCCCATCTTCTCAAGCGGTTTGAGCACGAACCGTCTCATTCCCATTCCGACAATCAAGATAGCAAGCAGCAGTCCTGCAAAAGCCGACATGACCTGTTTTTCATTGGTTCTTGGCAAATACAGAGTTACCCTACCCAGCAATTGACCATCCTTGATGACGGAGAATCGTTCCGTTGACAACGACGTACCGCTGCGTTCCGGATTAGACCGATACAGCTCCCGCTCTTCCGCGGATTGAATAAGAACATCCATTTTCGCTTCATGGAGCGCCGTTTTCAATTGATTTTGCCAAGCCGGTTCCGTCCATTGGCCGGAGCCTGCTTCAATGAAGTGTATCATTTCCGATAAATTACTTTGCATCGTCTCATTTTGCAGACGCCCTTTTTCGAAGCTGAGCGTCTTGGTCTCCATAAAATGGGCAGTGACAAAAAAGATCCACGGTAACAGAAGGATAAAGAAAAAGCAAAGCATGGTAAAGGTTCGAATGCGCAGCTTCTTCATGTCAACGACCCTCAAAGCGATAGCCTACTCCCCACACGTTAACGAGGAATTGCGGCTGGTTCGGATCGGCTTCGATTTTCTCGCGCAGCCGGCTGAGATGGACGCGGATCGTATGCCTGTCGCCCACCCCGTCCCAAAATTTCGCAAGCAGCTGGTCATAGGTGAAAACATGTCTAGGATGCTCGGCGAATACTCGCAGCAGTTCGAACTCCTTCGGCGTGAGCACGACGTTATTGCCATCCACGACCACTTCCCTTGTGGACAAATTCAACCGGAGGCGGCCGTAATCCAACACCCGCTCCTCCATTGGCCGCCGGGTCGCGGAGCGCCGCAGTACGGCTTTCACGCGGGCAACGATCTCCGCGGGAGAAGCCGTTTTGACGATATAATCGTCGCCGCCGAGCGTCAGCCCCCGGATTTTGTCCACGTCGTCGCTGCGGGCACTCAAAAAGAGAATCGGAACAGGACTTTCCGCCCGAATCCGGCGGCACAGCTCAAATCCATTTTGTCCCGGCATCATGATGTCCAGAACCATGCACTGAATGGGATGCTGTTGGAATATGGCCCACGCCTCCTCCGCATCACAAGCAGTCTTCACGTGAAAGCTGTCATTCTCAAGAAAGTCCCTTAATAGTTCGACGATGCTTTGGTCATCGTCTACAACGAGTATCGTATTGTCTCCGCTCATGCAAATCCCACCTTTGCCATCTAGTTTATCATTTTTTTTGCAGGAACTGACAAGAGCCCATGAATTGTGATGGTTTGTTTATACTTTTGTGACCTTTTTACGACTTCGTTTGAGATATTCGCTTGTTATGCTTCTATTTGCGAACACGGACGGGCTTCATTCGGAGGTCGTCCGGGCAATCCATGTTAAAGGGAGGTTATCTTATGGGATTGGAAAACGACGGGTTTTCGTTTTTTCCTTTCGGCGTTTTGTTTTGTCTTACGCTTTTTAGTATAGCAGCTGTTCGGATCTACGCGATTCGCCATCGCTACAAAGACGACAGTCTGCAGGACAGGGACATCGCATTGATTCTGAAGAGCCGATTGGCAAAGGGTGAGCTGGACGAGAAGGAATATCGCATGCTGAAAGAGCTTCTAACCCAATAAAGACGGGAGGATTAATATTGCTAACTGTACAAATCGTGTTATTTGATGGTTTCGACCTGCTGGATGCCATCGCGCCTTACGAGGTTTTTTGCGCGGCAGCGTTGTATGCAGAACATGAGTTAAGCGTGGAATTGGTCACGGCTGAAGGGTCAAGGGCTGTGGCTAGCGGCGTTAAAGGATTAAAAATTGAAGCGAGCAGCCGACTGAATCCGGAATGCGCGGGCATCATTCTCGTACCGGGAGCTTCGGGCGAGGTCGACGGTGATGGCCCCGATTCGATCCCAGCTATTTTGGGCCGGGCAATGAATACCGAATTGACCGGTATGATCGGGCAGGCGCTCGACCGGCAGGACATCGTAGTCGCTACCGTATGCGGCGGCTCTCTGCTGCTGGCCATGGGCGGACTATTGGAAGGGAGATCTGCGGTAACGCATCACCTCGGCATGGACTTGCTTGGTGCAACCGGGGCAGTCCCGATTAAGGCACGGGTCGTGGACGACGGCAGCCTCGTTACCGGGGGCGGTGTCACATCCGGGCTTGATGTGGCACTGTACTTGGTTGAACGGGAACTCGGACCGCGCATCGCACACGCGGTAGAGCAGTTATTCGAGTACGAGCGAAGAGGGACGGTTTGGAAGGGGATCGGCCTGGCACCAAGCACGCAGAAATCTTTGCCGGACGATAACGAACCGAACGCAGCAGCGAACCATGGGATGTTGACTAACCCAGCCTCGGGTTACCAACTCACGCAGGCTTCTATGTTCGAAGGGGATTGGGATACGATCATCGCTACGCCTGTCGGAAAAATGGAAGTCAGGCTTTCCATATCGGCAAGGAACGACATCATCGAAGGTACGGCAACGCAAGGAGATGAAACCATCCAATTCAGGAGCCCGGTGCTCCAGAACGGCAAGCTGGCCTGGTCGCTTCCCATCACGAAGCCCATGCGCCTGAACCTGAAATTCGAAGTTACCGCGGACGGAGATGTTATGACCGGATCCGCCAAGGCCGGCATGCTGCCGGCATCCAAATTAACCGGAACACGGGTTTCTTAAGATTCGGAGGTTGTGGAACTGCATGAAGAAACGGAAATCATTATACCGGCTGCTGGCCTGTGTCAGCCTTGTATTTATTCTATACGCCCTGGTCAAAAACTATTGGATCGATCCCGGTGCTGCTGGTTTTTTAAGCCGTAAAACCGGGCTGAAGCGGGAGCTGAATCTTCCGGTCTGGTTGAATGTCATGTACGTTCATGTTGGATTTGCATGTCTGGCCATGGCGTCGGGCTTGATCAACTTTTCCAATCGTATGTTTGAAAAAAGCCGCAGGTTCCATCGTTTCAACGGCTACGTCTACCTCGTGTCCGTACTGCTGGTTGTTCTGACCTCCGGATATATGGCGCCATACGCCACCGGCGGAAAAATCAGCAGCATGGGATTCAACGCGCTCAATCTGATCTGGCTGTTTGTCACCATGACGGCGCTCATCCAAATCAAGAGGAAACGAATCGACCGGCACCGGAACTGGATGATTCGGAGTTACGCCTTCTGCTTCACGAACCTGTTGATTCATCTTATCACTTCTCTTGTTCATCAGGGTTTCGGCATGGTTTACGCCACAAGCTACACCATTGGCCTTTACGGCTCTATTGCACTGCTGATCGTTATTCCTGAAATCATCATCAGAACGAACCGAACCGAAAAAAACGAACTCATTCCTTGATTGGAATGGTTCGTTTTATTTTCGAGTTCGATCGTGGCGTTCATATTTCTTTTACCATAGCTCGCTCATCATTTTTGGGTTTTTATTGGGATAGATACCGTTTGATCATAGGTTTTAATGTAACGGTATCCATCCAGCAGCAGGAATTCCGGCCTATTCGTTGTATCAAATGAATACGTCTGCTCCCATAGGATATTGCCGTTCTTCAAATCCCAAGGACGTGATCTGGATATGGACGATACAGGAACCTTCTTCCCGCCCGTTTGTACGGATAATTGATCCTTCTCCAGGATGGTAAATTGTTTTCTGGCTATCACGATGTCATAACCGGCATCGGTTTTCGTGACGCTTCGTATCCATAACTTTTCATTGCCAACCTGAATCGATTGATCAGACGGTGAAGCAAGGGAGATGGGTTCTGCTACTTTCTGATATCCATCGAAGGTTTTAAGAACGATTTCAATCGTCTCTATTTGATCCGTAGGAAGGACGTCGTATTCCAGTTCAAATCCTGGGATGCCCTTTTCGGCGTATCGATCCGACCGCATTCCCCAAAATTTCACTTCCGTGCCATTGACATAAAGCTTGGTTTTGCCAGGAAATCTGGGAAATCCCTCGTCCTCAAATTCGTAATGACCCTTCACGATGGTAGAAGTTGGTGAAGCCGTAATCGAGTCATAGTGGACAGTCCCCTGATCAACCGAAACGGATTTTGAAATATCCTCCTTAATCATACTCTTCATCGCTTTGTTCGCTTCAAACTTGAAGGAGACCGGATAACCTGCCCTCTCCCCGTTATCCAGCCACTCACTGAAGGTAACGGTTAATGTTCTGGAAAATGGGCTGACCGGCTCGAATTTATACACGCCCTCGTACCGAGTCTCGTCTTTGCTATAATTGCCGCTTCCTTCTTTCGGACGGGAATCCGTCATGAAGCCTTGTATTCCACCAACGTTGTAACGAAAAGAACCATTGTCGGAAAGCACGCTGCCGGCGGGTCGATCGATACTGTAATACATAAGAAATGCGTTATCGTCCGCGATGACTCCATTAATGGTTATGACCGTACCGTCATCCAGCGTTTTGCTTTTGCCGACCGTTTGTCCATACCCTTGCTCCGTAACTTCAGCAAAGCTAAGTGAGTTCAGCTCGATTTTATCCAGCAGCTTTACGCCATAGTAAGCAAACGCAGGATATTGATAGGTACCAACAATCAGGAGCAGTGCCGCGGCTATGGATGCGGCCCATGTAAAAGCTCGATTCCGGTCCTTTTTCTTGGCGGGAACTAGCTCAAGCGCATGCCGCAGTCGCCCTTCAAGTTCTGGCGGGGCCTGTACGGAATTCAGGGTCTGTTGATGCTCCTGCAGCTTCTCCTCGATCGTTCTCATGGCGATCACCTCCGTTCATGACTTTCAGTTTCAGTATGCCTTGCGAAATTCTTGATTTGATCGTACCGATCGGTGCACCGGTCATATCCGCTATGGTCTGATACGGCAAATCATGCACGTAGCGGAGCTCAATCGCTTCTCGCTGCCTTGGATTCAGATGAGATAGCAGCACCTGCATATCCATCTCTGACTCCGCATAGCGATAGGGATTATCGTCGGTTAAAGTATTAAAAGCAGTTTCCTGATCGTCTCCCAGCGGAAGAAATCGTTCCTTTTTTCGGAGTAGTGTTTTGCAGCGGTTCACTAGAATCGTTTTGCTCCAGCTATAAAAGGCTTCGTTCTTTTGCAACTGATCCAGCTTTTCATACAGCGTAACGATCATGTCTTCCATGGCATCCATCGCGTCATGCTCATTTCCCATGTAGCTGTAGGCTAGACGATAATAAGCGTCCTGATCGGCTAAGATCAGCTGTAATAGAGCTTCCTTATTTCCTCGTTTGGCTTGTTTCACAAGACGGCTTACTCGCATATTCTCCCCCTCTCTCTCGTATAAGAGCTAGAAGCAATGATAAAAGTTCATTCCGCACAAAAAAACTCCACACCATACACAGGGTAAACGTTTGCCTATCCCTGTGCGGGTGCGGAGACCAATGAATCCAAACAGAAACTAACCAAGGTCGAAGCTTAATGGAGCTTAGACGTATTCTGTTTTTGCGTTATTTTCAGTTTCTCCGGGGTAACGTCTTCACCATTCGGGTCCACAACTTTCAGCGTAGACATGGTCGAGAGAACCTGCCCTCGGATGGCTTGTAAATATTCCTGACGAAGCTGCTGCTGCTCAGTGTATTCTTCTTGGCTCAGACCTTCGCTCTTCTGCTTGCGGCTCAGTTCATTAATTCTATGCAATGAAGGTATGGTCATGGTTATCTTTCATCCTTCCGTATAACAAGTTGTAACAGACAGTTTACTGTAAATAACCTGCGGTTGCAACTAATCCAAGGAAACCATGCCAAGATGCGAATGGATTTTCCAGTCAAATCAAAAAAGCCGCCCATTTGGCGGCTCCTTAAGCTTTAGGCAAACCTATCGAAAATTGATGGGGAAAGCCCGGTAACCCCTTGAACATGAGGACACCCTCACTGACTAAAAACCAGATTCTGTACACGATATAAGAATAACTTACGAATTGACGTGACATTTCCAATATGCTGAATACGACGTCCCCTGCTTTAACCAGATCACCAGAATGGTGCTGCTCTTGCAGTTCAGCGACCGTTTGTAAGATAAGCGCATCCATTCGATCCTCTTCGCAACCGATGACCCTGTCCTCTTCCCAGAATCGAAGGACATGATCTTGTCCTGCCAGCTCCAGCCATTCGGATTCGTACCGTCTCCTTAGATCCGAGTCCAGCGGAATCCCATCACCGTAACTTTTGACGATTTCGATGTAGGTCCCTCGCTCGATGAGTGCCTGCGAAAACGGAGCATCATCGTGTCCCGAATCTTTGAGAATTTGCGTGACATTCACCACATGAACGGGGCGTTTCCGCTCCCTCAGCAAGTACGATGCAAAGCGAAGCCCGGTTTGATCATGGGCGTTATCCGCGCACCATATAACCACGGTCTTGCTCTCCGGTATGGTTTTTAGCGTTTCTATCATGCGCTCGATTTGGTGTTCCAGATTGCTCGTGTAAGAAAAGTAGTAATCTCTGTCATGTTCCATCAACCAGATTAGCCTGCGCTGCTGCCCTTCCGCTGTGCTTAAATCCCTGATAGGGCCAGTGGAAAAGCATTCATTAAATGCCAATACGCGGGATTTCTCCCGATTCCCCACTTGACTGAGCGCTACTTTTAATGAACCGGCATTCGAGAGGCTGAAAATGATATGAACATGCGTTTGGAGATTCTCCTCCTGCAGCCGCTCATGTTGAACGATCTCTGCATGGTGTTCGATCAGCTTGTACAATCGCTCAGCAGCCCTTTTCTCTTCATGCCCGCCGTTCGTGGCATCCTGGATCGCTATGTTCAGCAACCGACGGAGTAAAAGCCCATTCTCTCTTTCCCCAAACCCTTGCAATTTCTCGTATAGCTTATCGATAAGGATCCCTCCGAAGCGAAGTTCAACTGTTTCGTCACTCCTTGTTAGTCGAGCAGCTGCCGCGTTTGGAAGCAGCATCCAATACCGATTGGATCGTTTGCTCCTCCAAGTATTGATTCAACTGCCGTTCCGCACCGTCCATCACCTGTTTGACCAGACATACGCAAGCACCTGGCTTGTCTTCGTTCCTGTCGCTAGGTTTCTCTTCAGTCAACAATCGATGCTGCTGCGATTTGAGATTGGAGCATTCAAACAGCTGCTGCCTTCCTTCAATCACCTGGATCACTTCTAAAAATGTAATCTGCCGGGCAGGCTTTGCCAGCTCATAACCTCCGTTTACCCCCGGCACGGCACGCACGATTCCGTCCTGTCTCAGCTTGGACATGATTTTGGACAAATAGCTTTCCGAAACGCCTAGTGTCGCAGACAGCTCCTTGATTCCGATGTTGTGGTCACGCTCCGATTGAGCCAGATGAATTAAGGCGTGCAGAGCATAATCAACGCTTTTGGAAAACTGTATGGCGGTTTCCTCCTTTGCTTTATTTTATTTACCATAGACCCATGATATCCATTATATTGTTTCAGTTTCTTATTTGCAATGAATCCGCGAGGGTCAGAATAAATCATGGTGACCAGAATCGAACATGAAAAAGCCGCCAAAACGGCGGCTTCGCAAGCGCAGCTTCATACGCTTCTATAAATCTCGGTTAATGTTTATCAAGGTTACGCCTCCTATTCATCAATAGGCACGTCTTGTTATTTGGACCTGCGGCCATTATTTTCGAGGATCGTATAACCCCGATGTGTTCTTGAACCATTCGAATATATGGGTTACGCAAACCTTGAGAACAGCGTAGCCGGGAACCGCCAACAGAATGCCGACAACGCCGAACAGATTACCGGCTGTCAGTATGACAAAGATAATCGTAATGGGATGAATCTTGAGCGTTTTGCCCATAATTTGCGGAGAGATGAATTTGCCCTCGATCAGCTGCACGATCGTCCATACCGCTACCATCTTCAGCAGCATTACCGGAGAAGTGACCAGAGCCACAATCAACGCGGGCGTGATCGCAATGGCAGGCCCCAAATAGGGGACTACGCTGGTGAACGAGGCGATAATGGCAAGAATAAGCGCGTAATCCAGGCCGATGATCATGTACCCGATGTACAGCAGAATACCGATGCAGACACTGACAATAATCTGACCGCGGATGAACGAACTGATCTGGTGATTGATATCCTGAAGCACATGCAGGATCCCCGAACGACTCTGGGTCGGCAGGTACGACAAGATTTTCCGAGGAAGCTTTTTGCCGTCTTTCAGCATATAGAACAGGACAAAAGGAACCGTAATGATCGACAACACGATTTCCGTAAACGCGCCAAGAAAACCGCCTACCTTGCTCCATGTCGAGTTCAGGATTTCGGTTGCTTTCTGCGTTATCGTGCCCCACCACTCCTGGGAGTTGATGTTCACGGCCTCCTGCAGCTGACTATACAACTGGCTGCCGGTAAGCTCTTCGAACTGCTGCCTGACCTTCTCGCTGTATGTCGGGAAATTGTCAATGAGACTCATAATCTGGGTGCGGAGCACCGGAATGACCGCCAGCACCACAACCGTTAAAATTCCGGCAATCAACAGATATAATATCAGGATGGACCATCCGCGTTTGATTTTCCTTCTTTCCAACATATCCACCAAGGGATTCAGCAAATAATACAGGATTCCGGATAAAATGATCGGCAGTACGATCGTCTTGATCAAAACCGCGATCGGATGCAGCACAAACGAGATTTTGCTTAATACCATGATGTTTAAACCGACCAGCAACAGAACAAGCAAAAGCAGCACAAACTTATTGTTAAGAAAAAAGCGCTTGAACCGATCCGGCCAAATGCGAGGTTGCTCCATATATGTCCTCCCTTATTTAGGTTTATCGATTCCAGACACAAAACTTGCATCGATGCAAGCTACTCATGGCGTCGAGATCATCGAGCATAGCTTCGCTGACTCCATTCTTTTAACTATAATGTTTCTTCAGGGCACATGTCCAGTCAACCCAGGGCCAGCGTGAGGCTCGCGCATTTATGGGCGGTCATATTTATAATGGAATAAGCCTGCGTGTCATGAAGACACACAGGCTTAGGCTGTAATTACAAACCTCGATCTTATAAATATCGGGAAATGATGCGCACTAATTTTGCTGGCAGCTCATTCAGGTTGGTAATGTCCAGGAACCTCTCAGCTCCATAAATCCGGCTAATGACATCTTTGTCTTGTCCGATGGCCGCGGCCAGAAATTTGACTCCTTTTCTATCATATTCGGATAAGGTCTGCTTCATGTCTTGAATGGCAAGACTTCCGGTATAGTCTTCCATCGCCTTAGGCTGCCCGTCGCTGATGCTGATCAACAGCTTGGTCTGCTTCGGTGAAGCTGCCAGCCGTTCCGCCATGATCCTTAACGCCATACCATCCCGATTGTTGCTTCTCGCGCGGATTCCCATCAACCTGAAGCGATCGCGAACATCCGGATGATCATAGTCGGCATAAGCGAAGATCGACATCTGCTCCAAGCGGGACACATCGGCCGTATCGCCGTAGATCAGAACAGGAATATGGCAAATCTGACAAAATTCATAGACCGCAATGACCGCTCGCTTGGCTGCCTCCAATCTACCGAACGCAGCCATCGATGCGGATTCATCGACCCTCAGTCCGACCACAAGACCAGGGGATTCCGTCGGAGGACGTTTCTTGGAAAATAACCTGAAGTCCCGGTAGGCTACGCTGTCTGCCTGAAATTTTGATCCATAGTATTGATTTTTGGCATACTCCGCGGTGATTTCGTGCTCCAAGAGCGGCAGCGTTTTTCTGGCGATTTCCCGTACAACGGGCATAAGCCCCTGACTTAACCGCCCATATTCCTCCTGTAGGTTCGGATCATAATCAGGGCGATGAACGATCAGCTTTACCGACCGATGAAGGGAATCGGACACGATTTCTCTGGAAACCCGATTCAGCTTTTTGCGGAAATCCCGTTCCTTCTGCTTCTCCTCTTCCGACATGGGCTCAGGATTAGCCTGGTGATAATTCGGCGTGCCCTCCTCGCCCGAATCCGTGCTCTCCATCTCCGCTGATTCATCCGATGAAACGGATGTGCTGCCTTCGCTCTCAGCGGATTTTTTTAAGCGGATCCCTTCTTCCCCGACTTGCTGATCCGGATTGGAGTCAACATCCATATCGATTTCCCAGGTTGAGATCTCCACGGCATCCCCTCTTCGTTTGCTTGGGGGTTCAACCGGAATTTCGTCCAGCAGCCCCAACAGGCCTTGGCCTTCCAGCGCATCTTCCAGCAGTTTGATTTCTTCCGGATCGGTCGTAATCTTGTAGATCACTTTGTGATAAAGGGATTCTCTTGCAGAAGTTCCCTGAGCCACGGCATCCGCCCAATAGAAATAGGAACGCATGCCGGCAACCCCCTTAATGGCATTGGCCCGGGCTGTTTTGTCTAACAGAATGATGACCCTTGCGAGGATGTCCAGCATTTCATCGTCCTCGCAGCCGATTTTGGCCTTTGCGCGCTCCATCATCATATCCTTGGCTGGCAGATCCATTTTCTCCGAATGCTGTATCCTGTCTCGCAATGCTTCATTTAGCGGCCTGGATCCCGCATAACTGCGGTTGGCCGTGATCACCGCAATGAAATCCGGATGCCTGTGCACGATACCCATCGGCAGATTCAGCGTGCCGCCGGGCTCCAGCGCGGAATTCAGCGCCATTAATACGGCAGCATCACGTATCACGTTCGGTTCCTGTATTTCCAGCAGATAGCCGTTCTGAAAGGCTCTGACGATCTCGGAAGCGTAAAATCGATATTCTACCGCCTTATTCTCTGCGGCATTCGCGGCCAGCTTCAATACATGCTTCATTTTCGCTGAAGCATGCTCCCGCGAAATTCCCAAAGCCTCCATTAGAATCTCCGTCGAACTTCGAAAGCCGTCACTATCGTATAGGGCTTTCAAGGCAGCCCGATCGTCAGGTTCCAAGTGCTCTATTTGATCGGAAGTAATGACCGGTAAAATGGCTCCGATAATATCCGATTTATCCATATCGGCAAAACATGTGACTTTGGTGTAGGGGAGCCTGAAGTTCGCGGATAAAGCTTTGGCGAGCTGCGTCTTTCCGGATCCGGCATCCCCCTCTAACAAAACATTGGCGATTTTCATCTCGCCCCGATCCCAATTCCGCTTAATATCATTCGAGATTCGCCGTTCTTCCTCACTTACTTTATGCGTTAACGGTTTTGTCCACACAAGGCTCTTTTCTTCTTCGGTCAATGCTCTCCCGGGAGACAGCACGTAATATTCATTGTCATTCTGTTCTAGCATAACCTATCGCCTCCAAGCTTTTCCCAGCGCGGAAGGACACTCTCGCTCCATTCCCCCGCTATCTGGGATGCCTCCTCATTATTCGTACCCCAATTCTTTCAATGCTCTGGTTAATGTCCGCAGTCTTTCACCAATCATCTCGCCGTTATCGCTCAAAGCCTCGTTAAACAGCCTGATATCCTCATGGATCTGTTCATTGTCCGTGCATACGGCTACCGTCATGGCGCTTCCCTGCAGCCCGATCCGGTCGATCACGGGATTCTGCGGATCATAGAACTGCTCGTATCGATAGGCTTCGCTAAAATGCGCCAGTGCGCTGCAAACGAGAATAGACAAATCCAGAATGCGATGAATCGGAAGCTCTAACGATTGTTCGGTTGCTTGCTCGTCCGCATCTCTCCATACTCTGGCGGCAACATTTGCCTGGCCTTCCTCGTTACCTTGAGACAGTCCGAGGGATAACGCCCTGACATCGGTGGCGCCGGCAAACCGCCCATCGACCTCCCCGTAATTATCCGACACAATGACAGGCTTATGATTCATAGAAGCGTGTATGTTCATCATTTATCCTCTTTTCTCAGAAATGGATCTTCCACAAATAATTCACGTGCATCGTTTGCCATAAGAACATATTGGTCTAATCAATTTCATTATTATAATAAACAATTTTATTTATTATCTATCTATATAATAGACATATATTCAATTGTTGTAAATACCTGACTGGTAACGCCCAGCAAAGCGTGAATTTATGAATTGAACAAAAAAGAAAAGAAGCATCCCCATGTTCAGGAGATACTTCTTCGGAATTTATGATGTTCGTTTCACCCACAGCTATCAATTTCAGCTGCTTCGTTGCTGGAACAAGGAGATGACCCCTTTATTTACCTGCCAAGAATTCATCCAGCTGACGCTGTATCTCGGCGACATACTCGTCAATCCCAGCCGCCTTCAGTTTCTGGATCGCTTTGGGATACTCTGTCTCAAAATCGACAAATCCGGAACGGATCGCAGCTAGATCTTTGCCTGCGACTTCTTTCAAGGATGTCTCGATCAACTTAACCTTTTCGTTATTGAATCGGAATCCCAAGGATTCGGATCGAACAGCCTGATCATCCCAGCTCTTATATTGATCGATGGATTCCTGGGCCACGTTCGGCCCGAACAATTGGTAATTCTGGTTTCTAAACATCCATTCATAAAAGAATTCACTCGGGGTGAGCTTATTGATTCTTCCGTCCACGATCTCGTAGTCCTTGCCTTCGACGCCATAGAGAGCAAACTGGTAATTATCCTTGGATTTATAAATCCAGTTCACAAACTTCATGGCTCCTTCCGGATTCGGAGCATTGACTGGAATGCCCAGAACTTCCCCGCCTGTGGCGGTCACATAACGCGGCTTATCCTCGGCTAGCAGATAGGTCTTAACTTCAGCATCCGGGGCATTGGCTTTGATGGCATCGACGATTTCCATTTCCTTGCCCAGAGATCCTTCCACCCATAAATATAGGCCGGTCTGCATGCGGGAGTCTCTCTCGTTGTATTTGATGGTCAAATCCTCTGTGTATAAACCTGCTTCATACATTCCCCGGTTAAATTTCGCCACTTCCTGGAATGCTTCCGTTTCATAATAGCTGTATGCTTTCTTGCTGTCTTCCCCGAATACAACCAAATCTTCGACGGCGATCCAGTTATATTGTTCATCGGTAAAGTATCGAGTCAACGGTTTGAAGATAATGTCGGCGGGTCCTTTCATTTCAGGAAAATTCTCTTTCGCCTTGGTCGCGAATTCTTTTAAATCGTCGGGTGTCTTCACGTCGGTCATCCCCACGGCTTCCAGAATATCCTGGCGGACGGCGACCAGCTGGTACATGGCCGAGGACGGTGCATAGGCCGACGGAATGCCGTGAATTTTCCCATCGATGGTTGCGCCTTGAAGCTGTTCCATCGGCAAAACTTTCAACATATCCTGACCATATTCCTGGATTAAATCATCCAGAACCATGGCTTGTTTCTTGTTGACGATCGTGGAAAGATCAGGAAGACCATCCCAATACAAATCGATCGGTTCGTTTGCGGCCAGCATGATATCTTTCTGTTCCCAATACTGGGCCCACGGCACATATATGACTTCGACCTTTAGACCGAGATCGGCAGCCATTTTCTCTGCGAATTCATTGTTTAAAAATTCGTTCATGCGATCGCTTCGTTCCCCCGGATACAAAATCGTGACGGTTTCGAGCGCGGCTGCCCCCTCTTTTTTGCCGCTGCATCCTGCCATTACCGAAACGGATGCGATCAATAAAACCAACAAGATCAGCATTTTTTTTGCTTTCATGAAAGACCCTCCCTATGAAATGGTTAATCTATGTTAAAAGCCTGAATCGGCCAATAACCACGCAGGTGTCTATTCTTTTACCGCTCCGGCCATAATCCCGTGCACGAAGTATTTTTGAATGTACGGATACAGGAAAATGATCGGACCGATCGTAATGACCGTAATGGCCATCTTCACGGTTTCGGCAGGCAATGTGATGTTGCCCGATGCCCCTGACGGAATTCGTCCGGAACTTATCGCATTGACGTTCGACAGAATGTTGTAGAGGAAATACTGCAGCGGAAACAAATCGCGTTCGTTAATGAAGATCAGCGCGTGCCACCAATCATTCCAATATTGAAGCGCATACATTAGACCAACCGTCAGCAGTGCGGTTTTGCTTAACGGAAGGGCTATTTTGACATAGATCGTAAAATAATTGGCGCCGTCCATCTCGGCCGCTTCATATAAAGATGGAGAAATGCTTGCAAAGTACGTTCGCATCAGAAACATGTTCCATACGCTGAATATGGACGGCAGGATCAAAGCCAGAATGCTGTTCTTCAACCCGTAATAATTGACGCTGACCATGTACCACGGTATCAAGCCGGCCGAGAAGATGATCGTAAAGTTGCTAATGAAAGCGAGCACGTTGCGGTATTTCAGCTTTTTGATAGATAGGGAAAATGCAATCATGCTGGTAATCAACAGAGCCCCAAACGTCCCCACAGTGGTTACAAACAGGGTAACGCCGTAGGATTTAAGCAGTTTCATCCCACTATTAACAAAGATATATTTATATGTATCCAAGCTCGGGCTCAGAGGGATGATCGAATATCCGTTTCTTGCAACGGCCTGTTCCGAAGAAAAGGACACGCTTAACGTTAATACAAGAGGATACAGACAAACGAGTGCGAATAAGCCAATGAATGCATAGGCAAAGGCAATTACCAATTTATCGCCAAGCAATCTATTCTTTTCCATCATCAAAATAGACCCTCTCCGTCGTTTATTTTCTTAGCGGATTTGTTAGCAGCCGTAATCAGGATCAAGCCCATCAATGACTGGAATAGCCCGATGGCCGTCGAGTAAGAAAAGCCCAGCGTACGCATCGACTGATAAACGTAGGTATCGATGACTGTTACTTCTTCAGCCAGGACCGGGTTGTTGCCAACGATACCGTAAATCATCCCAAAGTCCCCGTAGAAGATTCGTCCGACGCTCAGCAAGCTCAAAACGATGATCGTTGGCTTCAGCATGGGCACGGTCAAGTAAAGAATTTGCTGCAATTTGTTGGCGCCATCCACCTTGGCCGCTTCGTATAGGCTCCCGTCAAAATTGGACATCGCCGCCATGTAGACAATGGAGCTGTAGCCGCTCCATTTCCAGACGCTCGACAGAATGATGATCCACTTCCAATACTTTGGCTCCGAGTACCAGGAGATCGGCTCCGCACCGAAGAACTTCAAAATATGATTCGCTACGCCCACATCCGTGGAGAAGATTCCGTACAGAATCGCACCGACAACAACCCAAGATATGAAATACGGAAAAAACATCATGCTTTGCGCGATCTTTTTGTAGGCTTTATGCCGGATTTCATTGATCAGAATGGCAATGCTGACAGGAATGATAATGCCTAAGATGAGACCGAAAAAGTTGATATACAGCGTGTTATATGTAACCTTCCATCCCATGCTGTTTTCCGAAAAAAAGTATTTGAAGTTGTCCAGACCCACAAATTTGCTGCCGAAGATGCCGTCGACCACATTGAAGTCGGTAAACGCCATCCATATCCCGGCAAACGGGATATAGGAGAACATGATCAGCACGATCAGCGCGGGCACGCACATGAGATACAGGATCCTGTGTTTTTTTATTTCATAGAGAAATCCCTTGACAGCCGAACTCATTCCATCACCCCTTTGCATGTGATTACACGACTAAGCTGTAATGCCTTGCTGCAGCTTCATCTTTAGTTCATCCAGATCGATCACGGTACCGGTAATTCTCGCCTCTTCCGCGGCATAGGCCATCATATGGCTTTCAACGGACATGTCGATGGAGGATCTGCTGCTGAAGTCGGCATTCCCCAGATTCTCCAAGAAGTCATTCATCAGACCGGTATCGCCGCCGTTATGTCCGCCGCTCACCGTTGCCGGCCGAATGACGGTTTGCTGAACGGGTTCTGCCATATTGGAGTTAAAGCGGGTGACTTCGATAATGTTCAAGTTATCGTCGCCTCGGATTTCCCCATGCTCGCACATGATTTTGAGCGTACGGTACATTTTGTTGGTGAATCCGCTTAAATTAAACGTTGCCGTTACCCCGTTTTTGAACTCGATCAGGGTGACTTGATGGTCGCATACATCATTGTCAAGCCGATATACGCAGCGTCCGTAAGGACTCGTTGCTAGCGCTTGGAGCAGTCCCTCTTCGCTCTGGTCCGCCGAAATGACGGTAGCGGGCCATTGGCCCCTTATAGGCAAATAGGCTTTTCTTGCGTCGAATCGGCAGTTCGCGGCTGCCTTACAGTCGAGGCATCGTTCCGCACTGCCTGCCGGTGCATTCTCCTCTTTGAAATACGTAAGGCTTCCATACGAAGAGATGCGTTTCGCCCCGCTGTCCACAAGCCAGGATAGAATATCCATGTCATGACAGGATTTCTGCATGATGATCGGGCTCGCCAGATCGCTTCTTCTCCAATTGCCTCTTACGAAGGAATGTGCCATATGGAAATTGCCGATGTTCTCGTTGTGCTGTATGGTCACGATTTTCCCGAGTTCATTGCTATCGATGATTTTCTTAATTTCCGCAAAGAAGTTCGTATATCTGAGCACATGGCATACAATCACCTTGCGGCCTTTTTCATTGGCTTTCTCCTGAATTCTCATGCATTCTACCGGACTTGGTGAAATGGGCTTCTCGAGCAAAATATCATAGCCAAGATCAAGCGCCATCATCGTTTGCTCGTAATGGTCCTTGTCCATGGAAGAGATGATGACGGCATCGCAAATTTTCCCCATTGCATAAAACGCATCCACGGATGCAAATTGTTTCTCCAGCGGAATCTGAAACTCATCCGCCGCTGCCTTTCTTCTGCCGGCATCCGGCTCGATCACCGCCACAATCTCCTCGCTTTGGTAAGCGTGCCTTGAATAGATCATGCCTCTTTGTCCTGCACCAATTAATGCTAGTTTCAACTCCATAACCTCCAGCGAGCTCGTATTTGTCTAGATCGATTATTCTTGTCCCGGCATCTGGGGATCTTCCAGGGGATAATATCCTTCCGGATAATAAGTGTCCCATATATTCTTGAGGGGATCCTCGCGGGAGGCTTCGACTTGTATCGTACCCATCTCATAAAAACCATCCAGTTGCCGGTTCTGTATATTCAGCGTCAGTGAAGAACGGTCTTCGAAGCAGAGCGCTATGCCAAGCGAATAGGTTCCCGCTGCGATGTCCTGCAAGTGTACGATCTCGTTATGGACAAGGTCGCCGGTTAACCAGGAATGCGTTGCCGCGTGCAGCGGAAATTCATGGGACACGTCTTCCTGCTTTAGCTGCAGCCGCAGCTGAAATTTTCGATAGATTCTTGAGCTTCCCGAGTTTACGAACCAGAATCGCAGCGGCAGGCTCCCGCTGCCGGACACCGTTTCCGGGTAGGTTAGCCGACGTAAAGCAAGGTTGTAACCAAGCCCCAGGTTTACGTTGGACATCCCGGCATGCCAGCGAAAGGCCTCCCGTCTGATGTGGGAACCGCCAGCTTCATCGGTCGCATGGAGGAACACCGGGTAGCTCTTCCATACCCGCTGCAAATGATGTTTGGCAAAGGCTTCGCAGCATTCGATCCAATTCTCCTCGCCGCACTTCACCAGCAGGCCAAAGCCGCGGCCGCGCTCCTTTAAATATTGAATCAGTGGTTCATTCTGCAAATCTGCAAGCAGTACCTGGGATCCAAAGGAATCGATATAGGCGTTCCATTCTTCCTTGCTGTTTGCCAAGGTCGAGATCAAAACGGCTGCAAGGCGTTTATCCGAATCGATCATACTCCCTACTTTTCGGATCAATGCCGCATAACATGCTTCGTGGCTATCCTTCGCCCATTCTGGCAGGTCCGGCGTCAGGAGAAGAACAGGATTCGTAATCGCTTTCAATGCCTTTTCGATCCCTCCGAGCTTATACTCTCCTCGCGCAGGTTCTAGTTCCTTCCATGAAAAAGCCGCATATTCGAATCGACCGTGGCTTGTATCGTACTCCTTGACCGATAAGGGCTTCGGCCTGATTTTGACGGTTTTATACTTCTCGTGGCTCTCAAGCGAATATTTCCCCATCCTCTTCGCTCCTTTGTAAATGGCTGTCAACGGTTCCGCGGAACAATTCTATATCTGCGTCGGTTATATAAGTCATGCTGCCAATCCGGCCGATATCTTCCTTCAGCACGATCATGCTTAACGTATTGAATCGGGCTCCGGTCCGCATATACTCAGCAGCCGCTCTTTGCAGCGAGGTCGTATATTCGCCGGTATTCAACGCCGGATCAGCATTCCGGTCTCCAAAGACTTCATAGCGCAGCATGCCGTCCCCTTCATCGGTGGGATAATTATAAAACTGCCGTTGAACGTGGACGATATTGCTTTTTTCATTGTCCAAAACGAGCGAGAGCCTGGTATCATAAAGCCAGCTTGAACTCCAGAAGCCTCTAATGGGCAATTCCGGAAAATATCGATCATAGAATTCGATGGCCATCGCCATGGAATTCCTAAGCCTGTCCGGCGTGTACCCGGGCCCGGATGGAATGTGAAGCGCCAACAGGGTATCCCCTTTTTGAAGCACGGTATCCCAGTCCTTCTTTAAGATCGGCGTTGTTTCTCTTTCGACGAATCCCATGGGATTGATCCGATTCGCGATGATGAATTCGGCATTCTCCTGCCATTCCGATGTGAAGCGGCCTTGAGAATCATAAACGTTGTTGATTCCATTCCGCTGTCCATCGCTGCGGAAATCCTCTCCGGGATGGCGAAGGGCAAGAACTTCCTGCGTATCCCTATGGCGGAACATGGTGAAGGAATCCTCGAATCGGTACGGAATAAAATAGAAGCGGTCCAACAGAAAGATGGAGCAGGTATAGAAATTCATCACCCACGGGAAATCATGAACCTTGGCATCGCCCTGCAGTGCCAATTTTTCCATTTGCAGCTTCAGCGGTTGATGCGGAATGTCCTCATAATAGATTAGGGGTACGGAACGCTTCTCCAGCATCTTCATGGAAGGCACCACGCAGGCTAGCAGCAATAAAAACGAATATAATTCGCCGTGCTTCTTCATGCATGCGGGCGTCATATTGGTATAATGGGCTTCATCACAGCGATTGCGAGCCGAGCACAGATCCTCCACCAAAAATTTGGTGAAATGAAACAATACGGCGTCTTCCTCTATCGCTAAAATCCCCTGTTCAATCCATTGCCGAGTCTCCTCGGGAGTCTGATATCGCTCAAAGATTCCATTCAAGAAGCCCCTTGGTATGAGATAGGGCTCGCCATCCGGTAGATAGCGATCATATTTTGCTTCCAATCCATCAGGCAGATAATCAAAATCACAGATCGCTGTTACTTCTCTATAATTCATCGGCCTTTCCATTAGCCTGCCTCCCCCTTTCGACGAATAGCTTACCCATCGGGTAAAAGCCGTCTTGATATCCCGTGATTGCCAGCTGGATATTCCCGATTTCCTTCACGCCGGTTTCGATGCCAATCTCCAACATATACTCACCCGCCGGCATATCGATAGGAAGCGAAAACCTTTCTATCCAAGCAATATCCTCATCCGGGAGCCATTCCCTGATGTCTTCACTGCTATGCAGCGTAAACGATCGACATTGGCCGGTTAACCTCACCGCCAGCGGATAACGATGATAAATCGGAGCGACGCCGACATTAGCCCACAACGCATCGATGTTTAGCTCTCCGCCAACGTCCGCTATCGAATCGTACGCGAATTTCCTTAATTCGAAGCGGTAGCCCATCTTGTTAATCCAAGCCTTGACCTTCTCTTTCCACGGTTCCGGCACTACCGTCCCTTTGTTGTTAAAGGATGAAATATGCCACTTGAGCGTTTCTTGTATGATATAGTCGATATCCCAGCCCTGCAGATACCAGTCATTCATATGCCAGCATGCTTCGAACAGGATCGGCGCTTTCTCCCAGGCATCGCCCATCTCAAAATTCTGAATATTTTGCGGATAGAAATCGGTCATATGCGACCACTGATCGCCATGAAAGCCGCCCATATCCCCCAAGCAATCCACGCGAAATCCGACTTTGGCTTTGCGTTCATTTATGATCCCGATCGACAGCGGATCATGCAGCAGTGCCTGGAGAGGCGTTATTTTAAAACCGTCCAAGTAAGCATCCGTTATCTGCTTAATCGCGCCAGTCGTTAGAAATTCGGTTCCGCCGCCTTCCCCCCAGGCTCCGACTATGGTCAAATCGATCGAGCTGATAAGCGGATGGCCGTCAAAGCGGGCGGCAAACGCCTTGATGAAATCAGACCAATACTCGGCATATGGGGTGGTCAGAGGGTCTACTCTCCAGAACGGAAACTCGGGTTCCTCCGGATATTCGGCCCGGAACCAAGACGGAATATCGTCTTCTTCGCTTAATGCATATGGCGAACAGCGCACCACGGCAGTACAGCCTAATGATTTGGCGTAATCCAGCTTTTCTTCCAGCACGCTCCAGTCGTAACTCCCTTTATCCGTTTCGATGTCACGCCAACGAACGCTGCAGAAATATACTTTGCTGTCCGGATGATTGTACGTCCTGCTGTCTTCCGCAAACTTGTATTTGCGCTGCGCTTCCCCCCGGTTATCAACAATCCGTTCCGGATCTCCCATCAAGCCCGGCGCCGTGGTAAAGCCAATCCCCGGATTGGTCAACATTTCATCCGATATCATTGGGTAAACCGTAACTCTCTTGTTCATATCCCAACTCCCCCATGTACTAAACAGAAGCCTTTGTTTGTTACGTTGTTTGTTGCGTTAAATCTGTTTTATTACACAATTTGTTTAGTGATTTCATGTTATATCATTCGCATGTTATCTGGCAATATCAATTTTGAAATACTACGAAATTTCTAGTGACAACGCATGGAATATACATGTCACTCTTGATTTTGATTAAGGAGGAATGTAAAATGAAGTAACGTAACGATATTACGCAACAAACAACGTAACATAGTCTGTAATAAAAGCAAATCATTGTTTACAATGTAACATTCCTATAAACTCTAAAATGGCGATTATTAGTAACTTAAAAGGAGAATGTGTTTATACATGAGTACGATTCGGGATGTTGCTAAACTTGCAAATGTATCCACAGCCACCGTGTCCAGAGTGTTAAACAATGATACGAAGTATAAAATCACGGACGAAACCCGGGAAAGGGTTTGGCAAGCCGTTACGCAGCTGAACTATAAAATCGCATCAGGGCCCAAGCGCAAGGTTTCTGCTCAGGACCCAGCCGAAAGCAAATCGCATATCAAAATCGGATGCGTCTTAAGCGTCACCAAGGATAAATACAACGATCCCTACTTCATGTCGATCTTATCCGGCGTGGAAGAACGCTTGCTTGGCGCCGGTTACAACATGTCCTTTATCCGGACGGGAATTGAATTGAACGACAGCAAGATCCTATTTAATACATTTAGCGAACCGATTACCGGCCTCATTCTCATGGAATCGCTCGATCACGAGACCTACGAATATATTCGCAAGCAGGTCCCGTACATCGTAGGGATCGATACGGAGCGCGGGGATATCGACAATGTCGGCTACGATCATTACAATGTCGCTTCGATGGCCGTCAGCCATCTCATTGAAAAAGGCCATACCCGAATCGGATATATCGGGGGCAGCGGATTATCGAGCAACCTCAAAGACAGCCGTCGTTATCGGGGCTACTACGCAACCATGCATGCTGCCGGATTGTCGGTCAATCCCGATTGGGTTATTGATTGCATGTGGGATGAGGCGGTCTGCATCGAAAAAATCAATCATCTATGTACAACCCGAAATTTCCCGACTGCCTTCTTTGCCGGCAGCGATTTAATGGCTATGGCCGCCCTCAACGGCCTGTATAACAACGGTATTTCCGTTCCTGACGAAGTAGCGGTTATTGGGCTATCCAACATTGAGGTATCCAAGTATTCCAATCCGCCGCTGTCTACGATCGATGTGCCGATGAAAGAAATCGGCATGGTAGCTGTCGATAACTTAATCGACCGAATCAACGGAAACAAGCTGCTGCCCAAAAAGGTGATTTTGCCTACCCGCTTGGTGGCACGCAGCTCAACTTAAACGGCTTAATCACGAATTGTTAATTGCCTGCTCGGAAAGGAGGTGAAGGGTTCGATTTCTTGAGAGTAAAAGAACAATTCTGTGAGGAGGTTTGACATGAAAGCACGGGGTATCCATTGGAAGCAGCCGTTTGCACTAATTATCATGACGGCCATTCTACTTGCCTTATTCCCTTTTCCCCGCTTTACTTGGTCTGCGGAAACTGCCTCTGCCTCTATTGTTGTTGACGGCGATCCGAGCGACTGGGAGGGCATTCCGGCCCTATCCACGAATACGGGAACGGCTCAAATCTTAAAGGCTTCCCATGACGACAAGAATCTTTATCTGCTTGTACAAGGCTCAGGCCTTAGCACTACGATGGGAAGCTTCTGGTTGAATACGGACGGGAATGCTTCTACCGGATATCAAGCTTTTGGCTGGGGCACGACAGGCGTTGAGTGGCTTCTCGAGAACCAATCCTTATACCGCTACTCAGGCAATGGAAGCAGCTGGAACTGGAATTTTTCATCGACTCTGACTTCTTCTCAATATGTACGTTCCTCATCTGTGATTGAAGCAGCGATCCCTCTTTCTACGCTTGGACTTGGCGAAGGCAGCAGCGTGAGCATCGGGTATCTGGATAACAATTCGGATATGCACCGCCTGCCGGCACAGAACCAGCCGCTTCCGGTCTATACCTTACAAGCACATCATCCGGGAGGCCATATGATCGAATTCTATCCAACCGAGCTGAATGATCCGTTGAATAACCCGTTTAAAGGCTGGGCTCCATCCGCAAAATCTACCAATTATCCTCAACCTCATCGGCTGGTATATGCCGGCGTGACTTGGAAGGAGTTTGAGCCGACGAAGGGCAATTATGATTTCAGTGCGATTGAAGCCTCCAATCATTTCGACTATTGGAAAAGCCGCGGCGTCAAGGTAATCCTTCGCTTTATTCTGGACAGTCCTTCCGGCGTGGCTCACCGGGATATCCCGGATTGGCTGTACAACGACATGGCAAGCCTGGGACAATCGCCGGGCAAGGCCTATCGCGACGATACTGGAGGCATGGGAGCCGGCAACAACACGGGCTTCTCTCCTAATTACAGTTCCGACTATCTGATCGCCAGGCACAAACTTGCAATCGAGGCGATTGCGGACCATTACGACTCCCCGGATAGCCCGATCGCTTTTGTGCAAATCGGTTCGCTCGGACATTGGGCCGAATTCCATACCTGGCCTTATGTCGGACCGAACGGGGAAAGCAACTATACGGGGGCATTTCCTCCGAACAGCGTATCCAACCAATATATTCAGCATTATATCGATGCCTTTGCCGATCAGGAGGATCACACGCAGCTATTGATTAGACGCAGCGTAGAGCTGGCCAAGAATAACAACAAGGGTTTGATTCTGGGAATGTACAATGACGTCTTCGGCGATCAGCCGAGCTTCGATTCCGAATGGGGCTGGTATACAGGCACCCAGAACGGATATTGGGATGACATCGGCCAGCAGCAACCCGCCCATGCAAACTTTTGGGACACTCGCGTCTCCGGCGGCGAATTCTATGGTGGTGCTTATGGCATGAATGCTGCGCTTACGTCAGGCAGCGGCTTCAATGAGACCCTTCGGCAAACCGAGCTCAGCAAGCCAAGCTGGCTGGGACCGAATTCTCCGGCTTCCCTGGCGGTGGGGAATCCATTGCAAGGCAACATCGATACGCTCAAGAAACGAATGGGTTATCACTTTGTCGTAAACAAGGCTGCATACCCGCAAGTAAATAGCGGAAGCACGCTCGAAGTATCCGTCACGGTGGAGAATAAGGGGGTTCAACACTTCCCATTCAATTGGCCTCTTGAAATCCAGCTGCGCAGCGGCGGCCAGATCGTGGCACGCCAAACCACATCGGCGGACTTAACGACCTGGAGAACTGGGCAGCACACAGTCACAGGCTCTCTTCCTACGAATACACTGCCGAGCGGTACTTATGAATTAGCCATAGCGATTCTCGATCCATCGACGAACCAGCCGGCGGTTGATTTCGCTAACACAAACCGGCTTTCAGACGGAGCTTATAAGGTCGGTTCATGGACCAAATAGCATGATAAACGGATTTCAACTATCATAATAAAAAGAGCAGCAGATGGCCGCGTATCATTCACGGCAACTCTGCTGCTCTTCCTTCATTTAAAGGCTATAGATCATGAACGCCTGGTTCTTGCTCATGATTCCAGATGAAATGCTGCTTCAAGCTCGCGGATCCGTTCATCATCGATGTGGATGACATCGCCTAGCGTTCTCGCCGACAAAATGGACTTCGCGCTGTACTCCGCAACTTCCAATCGATCAAAAGCGTTGAGTAGGCTTTGACCGGCAACGATTACGCAGTTATTGTTCACAATGGCAATCGGCGTATTGGCTTTAAACAGCGAAGCGGTACGCTCAGGCTCATTATACACCGCATGAAAGGGGAGCTTCGGCGTTCCGCGAAGCAATATATAGCTTTCCGGTATCGTCCTCGAATCGAAGGCCGTATCGGTGACCGCAAATGCCATAATGTTGGGAGGATGCGCGATAATGACCGAATGGACATGCGGCTGCGTGTTATAGATTGCTTCATGGAGGAGAACGGATTTGCTCGGCTGTTTGCCCGCTTCCGCTTTGCCGTTCTCTATGCGGACGAGGTCTTCCGGTTCCAGATCATTGCGGTCTTTGCCATATGGCGTGATGACAAAATCGTTTCCTTGCAATCGATGGGAGAAGGTGCCCTGCGTGCTGGTGAACAATCCCTGTTTATACGCGCGTTTCATCAATCCGCACATATCGCGGCGCAGCTCTTTTTCTTCCGACGTGCAGGAATCGCGGATGAACGTATCCATCTGCAGCGTGCTTTTGTTGCGCACGGTTTCGTAATCCTCATCGGTAAGCAGGACCGGTTTACCGATTCGACGTGCCTCAATCTCAAGGCGTGCACAGAAGTCGAGGGTTTCGAACCGACGAAACGCTTGAAAAAGATCCTCTCCCCCGACCACGACCCCGTGATTCTCCAGCATGACGGTGTCGATCCCTCGCTTGAAGACGGCTGCGATGTTCTCCCCGAGCTGCTCGCTTCCGGGCAGCGCATAAGGCGCGATTCCGATCTCGCCGCAAATTTGCCTTTCGTTCGGAAGCAGCCTTGTATCCGGAATGCGCCTTACTATGCTGAACGAAACCAGTGCAGGCGGATGGGCATGAATGATCGACTTCAAATCCGGGCGGGCTTGATAAATGAGCCGATGAAAGGGAAATTCGCTGGAAGGCTTGTGAATTCCCTCTACCCTGCCGTCCTCCTTCACGCATACCATATCCGACCGGTTAAGCGACCCTTTGTCCACTCCCGCTGGCGTAATCCATATATCCCCGTTATGGTCCCTGATCGACAAATTGCCCCCCGACGTGGTGGTCATCCCATGGTTGTAAATGCGATTGATAAAGAGAAGAAGCTGATCTGCCGGATGCATAAAATCCTGATTCATTCCTGCCACCGCCTTATCCGAATGTTTTTGTTTAGTTTTGTTTGTTTTTATTATACTGTTTTTTCTGTTGATATTCGAGGAGAAATGTGGCAAAAACAATAACAAAAGCCGTAAATAATAATGATGATGATCCTGAACCGGAACATAAAAAACAGGGATGATATCATCCCTGTTTTCCCCGTTTTGGCAACTTTAGAGGATCACGCCTCTGACATTATGGAATAAAATCAACCATTGGATAGTCTTCGGACGGAGACTGCAGCAGTGGCTGCAGAGCACCCTTTAAATGATAATCGAAAAAAGCAGCGACATAATCTCGATGGGCGGCGATCGTCCGTACAGGCTCAGCTGTCCCGATAAATTGCTGGACAACTCGCGGCGAAAGGCTCAGCTTCTCTTGAAGCTGTGGAAGGAGCGACTGATAATCTGTAAACGTATAATGTGCTCCCTCGGGTATGCTTAAATCGAGCTTCCAGCCGGTCGAATGCTGCCAGAACGATTGACGGTCCATCGCGGTTAGATGGGAATCAACCTCGCCCTCCTTATTGTAGCCTGAGTTCATGAGCATGAAAGGACGA
Organism: Paenibacillus sp. Y412MC10; assembly: GCF_000024685.1. Taxonomy (NCBI): domain Bacteria; kingdom Bacillati; phylum Bacillota; class Bacilli; order Caryophanales; family Paenibacillaceae; genus Paenibacillus; species Paenibacillus sp. Y412MC10. The sequence goes on along the minus strand of NC_013406.1, from coordinate 3,268,823 downwards.
TCCAAACCGTGCACCGCCACCGGGAGCGGGTTATCGGGCATATGCCCCATCGTTCCATCCATATCGATGCCGGCGTCAACCCGGTCATCCTCATACATCACCTGAGCAGCGGTAGCCCCTCCGGCAGAATGTCCGAATATTCCGATCCTTGACAGATCCCATGTTTCTTGAAGTCCCGCGGGTAAAGGCTGATCGCCTGGATGAAGGCCTTCCTTTATGAGTTCGAGTTGATCCAATACATATTGGATATCATCCACTCTTATCTCTAGCATTTTCAGTACCGTTTCTGCACTGAAAGGCGGTAATGACTCCGTGGCCACACGTCCATCGGGAAACTGGACCGCAGAGGCTTCATACGTATGATCGACTGCAACCACTACATAACCTCTGCTGACCAAGTCTTCGACTACAGCCGTCCCGAAGTTTCTTGGAACAGACCCGCCAGGTGTGTAGATGAGGATCGGCCACCCATCGCCGTTGTTCACTGGAGGCGCATTCACCCAAGAGTGTGTGCCGATACCGGATAGATCGACTCTGCCGGGATCCAACCCGATCGTGGAGATCGTGTTTTCATCGTAATACTTTGCTGCTTCGGGCTGCATGTACAAAGCCTTCTGCTCGCTTTTCCCCGTGGCCGGGTACCATATGCTGACCATCAGCTCCCTGTCTCTGTCCTGTTTCCATGGGTCCACCCGGTTGTCGTCCTTGAAGTGCATTTCCATCGACCCCACAGCGTATTCTCCAGTAGGTTTTGGAAGCTGTAACTGGATTTTCTCTGCCGGGCCCCTTTCATCCTGCGTTGCAGGGGTTTCCGTGCCGAAGAATATGCCAATCAGAACCAGAAGACAGACCGTAATGGCGATAACTGCAATTCTTGCCACGGGGGCAGCCTTTCCATGGACGATCCTGCTGATGGAGTTGACCGTGAGCACATAATAAACCGTATAGATCATGATAAACACAGCGACGCAGATCAGGATGGGCAGCAAGAGACTGGCGCCTGCCATATTGCTGAATAACCTTTTCAACAATTTCAGGATGACCATGTAGTGGGCAAGCCCGATCGCGAGCGGCAAAGCAAAAATGAAGGCGTTCTGCTTGATGATAGCCATATTGATTTCTTTTCCGCTTACGCCGACTTTTTTAAGAATATCGAACCGAGGTTTGTCTGTCGCCGCTTCTGTCAATTGCTTGAAATAGATCATGCTTCCTGTTGCCATGACAAAAACGAGCCCCAAAAATCCTAATATAAACACATTGAAGGCCGCCTCTTCGATCCCAAGCCGGTATTCGGAATAAAAAGAAGACAAGTTCGATTCCGGTGTCTTCAGCGCCGCCAGCGCGTCGGCTGTGTGCTTCGTCGTCTTCTGTTCCTGCACGGCATATCCGACATAGCGGGTCGGCGAAACTTGAGCCTCGATGTTGTCGTAGGTGCCGTTACTCACAACAATCATCACATCCGGATAACTCCAATTGATGATTCGTTCTACGGTCATCCCCGCAAAAGCAAGGGTTAGCCGTTGATCAGGCAGTTCGATGTCGACCGTTTCGCCTTCGTAATCGGACCACTCATAATCCGTATACATGGGCCGGATCGCAACGGCTTCATCCTGTTCGATCGGATCAAGAACGGGAAAGCGCAACACCTTTGCCACCTGGTTGTATTGATCGATCGAAACCACTTTGAGCGGGGTTTTATCGGCTTCGATCATTCTCTCCGGAAGGATCTCTGGATCGGAAGCCTCCCCTTTTGTCTCCAGTACCGGAATCGTCATTTGCGCTATAATCGGATGCGCTTCATCCCCGCGTATGATATCGTCTACATTCTGATTAAAGGCTTTGTCCTGGGCAATATACATGTAGCTAAACGGTGCCGTGAGCTTCGATGTTTTGTCAAAAGTGAAATATGCACCTAATCCGACACTGAAAGCGCACAGAGCTGCTGCGGATAACAGGGAAATGACGCTTAACAAACGAGCGTTTCCTTTAATCCGGTACACCAAATTAGAGGTGATGACCAGATTCATGCCTTTATAATAACTTCGCTTTCTCTTCTTGGCGGTTCTCAACAAGACAATGACCAAGGAGGAGAAGAGCAGAAGCGTTCCAGCGATAATACCGACGGTCATCACGCTCAGGTTGACAAGAATTTCTTCGGTGACGGAAAAATCGCGGAAAGCGAATCCGTATCCCGCAGCAAGACAGAGAACTGCACCCACCGCCGATAGAAACGACGCTTTCGGTTCCTGCTCCCCTTTCTGCTCCGCGCGAAACAATTCAATGAGTTTAAAGCTGTAGATCAATCGATAGCCTTGGATCGACGTCGCCAAAATAATCACCAAGAACACGATGAGCGTATGAACCAGCGCGCGAAGGGAGAATGCCATGCCTACCTGTACAGGCGTCCCCAGCAGTTTGATTAATATCATGGCGAACAGCTTGGATAACAATGTGCCGATCATGATTCCTATGATTAAAACCGTTACCCCAATGATCAGGTTTTCATAAAACAGCATTTTTCCGATCTTTTTTTTGGGCAAACCAAATAGCGCGTACAAGCCTACTTCCTTTTTACGCTGTCTCGAAAAAAAACGGTTGGAGTACATGATAAAGACAGCAACAAACACAATCAATAGGATGGACGCCATCATAAAAACGGATTGCATGCTCTGCGACGATTCGATTGAACTTGCAATTTCTTGGCTGTACTGCAAAGAAAGGAAAGTATAATAGATAATGACGCTGAACAGGATGGAAATGAAATAGATGGCGTAGTTTTTGAAGTTCCCTTTCATGTTCTTTTTCACGATGTCAAACAAGGTCACTTGCATTTCCCCCCAGTACGGTCAATACATCCAGTATTTTTTTGAAAAAGTGTTTGCGGGATGCCTCGCCTTTCGTCAGTTCCGTGAAAATGCGACCGTCCTTAATAAACAGCACGCGCTTGCAGTAACTTGCCGCAAACGTGTCATGGGTGACCATCAGAATCGTTGCCTGATCATATTCATTCAAGTCCCTCAGGCTCTCCAGCAGGTCGGTCGCCGATTTCGAATCCAGAGCGCCGGTCGGCTCATCGGCCAGCAGCAGGCTGGGGCCGGAAATCATGGCGCGTGAAGCCGCAGTCCGCTGTTTTTGCCCTCCGGAAATCTGATACGGGTATTTGTCCAGAATCGGGGTGATGCCGAATTTGTCCGCGATCTCCCCCACTCTAAACTCCAGTTCTTTGACATTCATCTTGGCCAGCGCCAAGGGCAGCAGGATGTTCTCCTTCACGGTTAAAGTGTCCAGCAAATTGTAATCTTGAAAAATGAATCCCAGTTTATCCCGGCGAAAAGCGGATAACTGTTCCTCATCCATCTTCAGCACGTCCATCCCGTCAATCACAACGTCTCCGGAGGTAGGCTGATCGATCGTCGCCAGCACATGGAGCAAAGTCGATTTGCCTGCGCCCGACGGCCCCATGATCCCTACGAACTCTCCCTCCTGCACGGACAAATCGATATCATCCAAGGCGGTATAGACATTTCCTTTTACGCCATAAACCTTTCGAACCTGAGCCGCGTTCACTACCATTTTCATGTTGATCTTTCCTTCCTGGTTATCAATATAGAAACAATGTCAACACGATTTCGAAATCATGTATTTCTTATCCTGATCTTAATACAGGTCACCTTTACTTTAGCTTACAACTTCCCTTTCAACCTTACATTCCTGTCACATTAGACAAAGGAAGCAGCCCCGGAAACTTGCTTGTCTGCCGCGGGAAGATCGTATACAATGTGTTTAATTTGCCGCAAGTAACGCCCGGGAGGATCGTTTATGAAAATCATGATCGTAGAGGATGACCCGACCATTCGCGGGATGATCCAGTTAGCTTTAACCAAATGGAGCCTGAAAACGGTCAGCGTCGATAACTTTGACCAGGTCGCGTTATGCTTTATTCATGAACAGCCTCATCTTGTGATCATGGATATCAACTTGCCGTCGTATGATGGATTTTACTGGTGTCAAAAGATTAGGGAAATCTCCAATGTGCCGGTGCTCTTTCTTTCTTCCCGCGATTCGCCCATGGATGTTGTCATGTCGGTGAATATGGGCGGTGACGATTATATTCAGAAGCCGTTCCATATGGATGTTTTGACCGCTAAAGTCAATGCGCTGCTGCGCCGGACGTATTCCTATTCGGACATGCAATCCAACGTGTTCGAGCATGAGGGGGTCGTGTTCCTTCCGGACAAAGGGACGCTAACGTATGAAACCGAACAAGCGGAGCTTACCAAAACCGAAGTCAGCATATTGAAGATTCTGATGCAGCAGAAGGGAACCGTTGTGGACCGCAAGAAAATCATGCGTCATCTTTGGCAGGATGAAAGCTTCGTGGACGAAAACACGTTAACCGTCAACATCGTCCGCTTGCGCAAAAAACTGGCCGGCATCGGCAAGGAAAACTGGATTGTAACCAAGAAAGGGCAAGGTTATATGATCCCATGAGCTTCTTTCGATATATAAAGGACAAACGTTATTTTTTGTTGCTGTACGCCGGGATGATGGGCTTTATTTCGATGATTGTTGCCCTATCCGTCAACACGGGCCACGCCTTAGGCAGCATTCTTTATATTCAAATCGTTTGTTTTGCCTTCACCGCAGCCTACTTACTGATTGGCTATGTTTATCGCAGATCCTATTACCGCAAGCTGCAGGAGCTAATCGATCTTGACCGGGAAGATTGGCCTGTCGCTGCCCCTGAACCGCAAAATTCGCAGCAGCGGCTGTATCTCGAGCTTTTTGCCAAATTGCACCGGCATCATGAACGGGACCTCCGGAAACTCAATGAAGAGAAAATAGATCACCAGGAATTTATCATGTCCTGGATTCATGAGGTAAAGCTACCGATTGCAGCAAGTCGTTTGCTCATGGAAAACAGCACGGAGGAAACGGCAGATTCCCTGGCCGATAAACTTGAGGACGAACTGGATAAAATAGAAAATTACGTGGAGCAGGCACTGTACTATTCTCGAATCGATTCTTTTTCCAAGGATTATTTCATCACGGAAGAACCGTTGGAAGCGATCATTAAAACCTGCGCGAAAAAATTCGCCAAGACGTTTATCAATAAACAGATTCGGTTACATATGGAGGACATTCGGCAAACCATCCATACCGACCGCAAATGGCTTGGATTTATCCTTGATCAAATCGTTTCAAATGCGTTGAAATATACGGACGAAGGCGGGAACATTACATTTACGGTGGAAGAAGACCGTAAAGAAAAGCGGTTGAACATTATAGATACGGGGATCGGGATCCAGACGGAAGACCTCCATCGAGTCTTTGAGAAAGGATTTACCGGATCTATCGGAAGAAGCCATCCCAAATCGACCGGCATGGGACTTTATCTTGCAAAACAATTGGCGCATAAGCTGGGACATCATTTGTCTATCCGGTCGGAGGCTGGAAGGTATACAGCAGTCACGATTCATTTTCCGAAAACGGATACGTATTACCGCTTATAAAGCGGTAACGGTATGAGCCCGCTGCTCAATCTAAAGCGAAGAAGCCGCCAATATGGCGGCTTCTTTAGCGTATTTAGTTCTTGTCGACTGGCAGTCATCAAAGTCATCCTATAAGACCATATCAAGCATGTTACGATCGGATCCCCATGTCGCTCAGAAGCACGGTTCCCCGCTTGGTCAGGTTGAATTGAATACGGACCTTGCTCAGCTGCTGCGGGTTGAAGTCCGGATTCATTTGTTCAAAATCGCTTAACGGGAAATCATAGCTTTGAAATATGGGCTCCGAAATGTTCCCGGAATTCGAGAACGGCCATTTGAGAAGTTTACCTTCTATAACAGGCGGCAATTTGGATATGTGGCTGAGGGGAAGATGGGCCTGATTGCCTTTCTTGTCTTCAACGGAAACCGTTGCATTGATCAGTTCATTCGAGTCGCCGCTCGCGTCTTTTCCACGGGCGTCCGCCATCGAAAATACGACAGAGCTTTCCGTTCCCGTTTCCATGCCGCGTTCCGGCAGCGTGACCGTGAAGGATGCAGGTTCGGATTCTCCTCTCGAGTCCCAGCCTAAGCGAACCGCGCTGTAATCGGCCAAGCCATGCTTGGTCCTTACCTTCTCCTCCTTCCATACCCGGAGATGTTCGCCCATCAGGCTGCCGCCAGGCAGCGTCGTGCTCTGCAGATCGATGTCTTCTTCAAAATCGGCAATCATGGTCGTCCCCGAATCGTAAACATTGCCCACGTACAGGTTGTCGGGAATCCATTCCTTGGCGTAACCCAAATCCGTGAACATCTCCCGATATTGACGTTGGTCCTTAAGCGTTACATCGAGAAAACCGGAAACAAACACCTTGGCAATCGTTTCCTGCTCTTCCCGCGGCATGATTTGACGAAGGTTAAAGAGACGATTCGCTAGACCTGCTCCATCCCCTCTGTTCCAGCCTCCGTTGAACTGGCCATGGTTGGCCCCATAGACATAAATCATCGACTTCATGTAATCTTTGCCTTCGGTATAACGAATCCGATGATATTGTTTGGCAGCGTCCAGGCTGTTGACGTCCATATCATGAGCTCCATGCAAAGAGAGATAATTCACGTCCTGCAGCGGCAGCGGTTTGCCTTGCGGCTGATACTGCCCGTCCGTTCCCGCAATGGAAACGAGAGAGCGGATCGAGAAGTTATAGTCGAACTTGATATGGCCGTGATCCGGGTGACGTCCGAGCTTGTTATAGGCTGCGGCGATCGCGACCGCTTCGCCTCCCCTGGAATGACCGATGAGGGCGATTCGTTCCATATCGACCTTTTGATAAAACGGGTTGTCCGGATCGCTGTTCCAGCCCTTCCATGTCTTCAAATGCTCCAGCAGCAGCAGACCTCTTGCCGGATTTTCGCGTTGGAGGGCGCTAACCAGAAAAAGGTCCTCGTATGGGGCGGCATTCAAGAAATTTTCATCCACGGAGACGAAAATATACCCTTTGCTCGCGAGCAGTTTGCCGAGGTATTCGTAACCGGGATCGGAATAATCGTTCATTAAGTGGTTTCCATGCACAATCAGGACCAGCGGAAATGCCCCCACCCCTTCGGGATACCATACTTTTCCGTTTAACGGCAGGGCATCCGGTCCGAATCCAAGCGACTTCGTACGCCCTGAGGACCATTTCTCGACAAACTCGGTTGCATCCACCGTTTTGGTCGTCAGCGAACCACTTTGATTAAACTCTTTCCGGTAGTTGTCAGGACTTCCGTATAACAGGCTTTGGACGGGATATGGGCCTTGTTCTGCCGGATTATTCATCGTCGAGTCTTCATACCGGCTTGAGGTTTTCAGCTGTTGTAACGTGACGCCCGGAGCAGCTTCATCTCCCTCCCGAATCAGCCAGAAGCTGCCCGCTCCGATCACGATGGCGATCAAGGACAAGCAGGCCAAGGCGCCGATTCTCCTTGCTTTTGAGACTTGCCTGTAGCTTCCGGCTGCAATTTTATAAAGCAATGCCCCAAATAAAGAAAAAACAAAGGCAAAACATGCAATGAACAAGGCCGATACTTTCGGCGGCACGGTGAAGCAGAATACAAGCAAGGTCAGTGAGCCTGTCAACGTCCAAATATAACGGCTTGGCAGTTTCTTGACTCCGTGCAGCAGCAACGCTGTCAAGCCGCTTATCAAGGCAATCGCTAGGACAAACAAAAACGTGCCCGCGATATATTTTATGAAACCGTGCCCCGTCAATAAATAATCGGCCTGGATCAGGATTAGAATGAAGGCGATGCCTCCTAGTCCAAGCGACGCTCCCTTCCATCCAGGAGTTAAAGGCTGCAAACGTTTCCGGTTTGCAACGATTCTTTGTATAATGGCAATGCCCTTCTCATTCTCTTTCTCTTTTTGTATTTCCACTCTTCCCAGTCCTCCTGCACTCTATTTAGTAGATCGTTCTACATCTGAGGATACCGGATCACTCTTTCTGTGCACTTTCTCAATTCTTTCAGAAATCTTACATATTGCTCGGCAGAAACAGAATGAAACTCGTTTGCCCGTTTGTTGTTGTAAGCCTGATCTTTCCTCCATGTTTCTCTGCCACTTGTTTGGCAATCGCCAGACCGAGTCCCGTGCCGCCATCGCTGGTCCGTGCCCTGTCTCCGCGAACGAAAGCTTCGAACACCTTATCCTTCAGATCATCCGGGATACCGGCGCCATCATCCGAAACGTGAATCTCAACCCCGTTCTCTGCGGTTACCAATTTCAATTCCACGGTTGTGCCGGGAGGGTTGTATTTCCATGCATTGGACAGCATATTGGAAACCGCCCGGTACAACCAGATCGCGTTGAACGGGACCCTCAATTCCCGATTGGGAATATCGTAACGGAAATCAAGCTGTTTATCTTCGAAAACTTCATAATATTCGGCTGCGATTTCCCTCGTAAATTCCGTAATGTCGGAGAATTCCACGGAAAAAGGAACATCGGGACTGTCCAGCTTGGACAGGTCAAAGATATCGTCAATCAGCTCCGACATCAGACTGGCTTTGTCGGATATCAAACGCAAGACCTGGCGTCTTCTCTCTTCCGTATCCACGAGTCCCGCCTCCAGCGCTTCGATATAGCCCCGTATGGTAGTCAACGGTGTCTTCAAGTCATGGGAGATGTCGATCAGCATGCGCTGCTTGCTTTCTTCCAGCTCCTGCTTTTCCCGCTCCATCCGCTCGAGACGCTCTGCCATATCATTGAAATCGTCCTGGATCTGCGCGAGCTCATAGCTTGCTTTGAAGTTTAGCCTTTTGCGGTATTGACCTTGGGCAATGTTTCGAATGCCGTCGGCTATGGAGCTGAGCGGAGTCGTGAGCCTCGAAGCGGTCCTTCTTCCGAACGCATACACGGTGATCGCAAACAAAACGAGAAACAGAAGCAGGGTCTGAAGAGCCATTTTATAAAATACGCGCTTTTGTTGATCGCTGTAGCTCTCCTCTGGCGTAGCGGGAGAATAGCCCTTCTGTGTTGTCTCCTCCACCTTTGTCTGCCCGGATGAATCGAGAAAATAATTCATGATTTGGGCATTCAATATAAACAACGATAACGCCGCAATGATGGCAATCGAAACAAAGAAATACAAGTATTGTCCGATCAGCGAACGCTGCAAACGATTAGGTGTTTTCATGCGTTTAACTCATCTTTCTTGGCAAACCGGTAGCCGAGGCCGCGGATGGTTTTGATATAAACGGGGTTTCTCGGATTGGTCTCGATTTTGTCCCGCAGCCTGCTAATCTGCACCATAACGGCGTTATCGTCGGCCAGGTACAACTCGTCCCAGGCATGCTCAAACATTTGACGTTTCGTAAATACGCGTCCCGGTTCTCCCATAAACAGGTTTAACAATTTATATTCGATCGCGCTGAGCGAAATGGGCTTTCCATTGATATACAGCATGTATTCGCGATGATCCAGCACCAAATCACCGATGCGGGTGACGGAAACCGGGTCAGGTTCCGACGACTCATTGAATTCATAGGACCGTCTTAACTGGGCCTGAATTCTTGCCATTACTTCCATCGGGCTAAACGGTTTGGAAACATAATCGTCTGCTCCGAGCTTGAGACCCGTGATTTTATCGAGCTCCTGATTTTTGGCCGATACGAGAATGACCGGGATTTTATAATCCTGTCTAATCGTGCGGAGCAGCTGGTATCCGTCGATGACCGGCATCATGATATCGAACAGAGCGAGATCGACGCGTTGGCTTCGGAGATGCTCAAGCGCTGCAAGTCCGTCGAAGGCTGCCAAAGTCGTATATCCTTCTGCGTCTAAATAGAGTTTCAGCATGTCTACGATATCCGGATCATCATCGACCACAAGTATGGTTCTGGGCATAAATAGCATCCTCCTTCAAGTAGTATAGGGTTCTCCTTGGAAGGCTAATTTCCTTTTTTGCGTTGTCTCGTCAGCATTATTAAACAGAAATAACCTCTCACCGGATACGGCGGAGGTCATTTTATGATTGATTCATTAGCGTCCGATAAAACCAAACAAGAGAAGCTGGTTAAGCTCAGCCATCTTGTCGTTATAATTCCCGGCTCTTGCCCAGGAAGCTTGCAGCGTCCCGACGGCATTCAATAATTCCAATAGGGTCTCCAGCGAGACCGAAGAATGAATTGCCCCTTCCTTCTTCCCCAGCTCAATAAATTCCTGAATAAGCTCCAGTCTAATTTTATTGGTGCTTTCGCTGTATAAGCTCGCCAGCACCTGATCTTCGACCGCGCCTGGGGTACAAAGCAATTGATAGTCTTGGTCGGCGCAGATCGCAAGTACGCGGGATAACTTGTCTTTAAACTCGATATCTTGGTTTAACAGCTCCATGGCCATACGGATGGTATTCTGCATCAGTACGTTTGCGCATTCTTTGACCACCCCTTCTTTGCTGCCAAAATAGTTATACAGCGATACGGACGACACTCCGGATTCTTCGGCAATGTCTTTGATGCTGACGTGGACGAAGCCTTTTTCTTTGAACAGCTTTAAGGCCGCTTGAACGATCGCATCCTTCTTCTGCTGCGTTCTCACTTCGAATTTGTTCATCAAGATCCTCACTCGCTTCCGCATTCATCACTACACGTAGTTTAACATAACCTGTACAGTTTTTAAATTACACAAGAAATATTTAAAAACTTCTTGACAGTCTTAGCAAGATCCATATAGAATCAAGCTGTAATTTTTAAATATCGAGTCGATTATTTAAAAACCATGTGCAATACATGAAATATTCGCTTGAGCAAACACGTTTTGACCCAAGCGTTTAATCTACAATGGGGGACCTATTATGCGAATATTGGTTTACGGCGCAGGCGTTCTGGGCAGTTATTTAGCTCACGAGATGGTGCGCGTAGGACACAACGTCACGATGCTGGCCAGAGGACAAAGAGCGAACGAGCTGGAGAAGAATGGCAATGTCATCCGTCATTATTTTCAATTCAAAACTACGGTTCATAACGTGAGGGTCATTCGCGAGCTAGAGCCGGACGATGTATATGACCTTATTTTTGTCGTGATGAAATATCCGGATTTCGAGGCCGTATTGCCTGCACTGGCTGCGAATCACAGCCGCCATGTCGTCATCATGGGCAACAATGCAAGCCCTCAGGACATGCAAACCTACTTGCAAGCCCATAGTTCTGTGACGAAACAGGTGGCCTTCGCTTTTCAATCGATCGCTGGCTGGAGAGAGAACGGCCTTGTCATTAGCGTGCGCGGCCCAAGAACCAAAATCAATATCGGAGGTTTAGGCGAGGATCTGTCTTGGCGGCCGTTCATCGATCAGGCTTTGGCAAACACCAAATATGCATGGACCTACCAAAAAAATATGAATGAGTGGCTGAAGAGTCATTATGTTATGATCTTGGCTTTGAATTCCATTGCTTCTGCATATAACGGGAATTTGCGCAGAGCCGCCAAAGACAGGAAGCTTCTTCATCTTGTCATCCATGCTATGGATGAGGGGCATCAAGTATTAGAGAAAAACGGGTTCACGGTTACGCCTGCCGCTCAAAAGCAGTTCGCCCGCAAAAACAGAAAGCTCTTTTACATTCTATTGAAGATGATGCTGTCTATCCCGATCAGCAGAATTCTGTTAAGTGATAAGGCGGTGTCGGCCAACGAGGTGACGGCGCTGCAGCAAGCTTTTGCCGAATTAAAGAAAAGCGCGAATATGGCGACGCCGCATTGGGATGAGCTTCAACAATATTCCCTGCCTGAGCGGCAGAGATCTTAAATGATGGCTTATGGATCGATCCCGTAGACAGTATAAGAAGCTTTTGAGTAAATCAAAAAAGAATCTCTGCTCAACCAGCGAGCAGAGATTCATGAACCTTCAGGCGTACATTGCTAAACATCCCCTTCTCTCTCCCTGATATGGCTGGAGTTTGAAGCAGCCAAGCCTCCTTTTCGCTCGTACGCGAAAATAACCATCATGATGCTTAACATTGCACAGATCATGTACATAGTGGAGTAGGACAAATAATCGGCGATCGGTCCCATCGCGACCCCGCCCAAGGATACGCCTAAATCGGCCATCGCAATGAACAGACCGATTAACACGTTGCGATTGGACGAGGGCAATACAAATGACAAATAAGTCGTTAACGTAGGGTACAGCAGCGCCTGGGCCATGCCCATAAGAATGGCGCCTGCGTAGAGCAGCATGCTTCCCAACTCTGAAGACAGGCTGATGCATGCCGAAGCCAGGGTTACAAGAAGCATGGTACCCATGATAAACCATGAATGCCATCTGCCATCGGACGGAATTCGTTTTCTCAGGACAAACCGCGAAGCGACTACGACCGCAGCCTGGAGCATCAAGTAAATCCCGGCGCTGCCGCTGTTCAGCTGCTCGCCGTATAAAGGCATAAACGTGGTGACCGCTCCGAATACGATGGATGCCGACAGCATCAAGACACTGCATCGGAACAGGAACCGATTCTTAACGATTTGCCCGAAGGAATGGAACACGCCTGAACGGCTTGTCGCTTGTTCTGATGGGGCCTTCTCTGTGTCCATCTTGACGCTATACCCGAATAAACCTGTACAAATGGCGATAGCAACAAGAATAAGCGTGAATGAGTCCATGCCGCCCGTCTGCCAGAGGCCTAATGCGAGAACCGGACCGATCACGCCCGGGATATAGGTGAACAATGAATAAAATGAAATGCCTTGCGAACGCTCCTTCTCAGGCAGTGCATCAATGATGCCGATCTGCAATGCCATCGAAAAGAAAGCCGTGCAAATGCCTTGCAAAATTCGAGCCATGAGGTATCCCCCTAATCCGGTACAAGTGTACAGAATCAGGGCAGTGCCGTTTACCAACAGAACCAGGCGAAGCACCTTAACGGGCCCATGCTTTTGGATCAAATGCCCGGCCCAGGGCCGAAAGAACATCGTTGTCAACATGTAAGCCCCCATGACGAGACCGATGGTTGTGCTGCTGGCTCCCCATGCGGCTCCTTGAAGCGGAATGATGACGTTGAGTAAGGCATTGGCGCTGAAATAAAGCAGGGCCAGCATATATAAACGCAAAAACGGCCAAGACATCGCTCCACTCACTATATTTCTCCTCCTGCTTGCATGTAAACGTTAGAACGTAATCAAATGCTCCATTAATCTTTTGGCATAATCCGACTGAACATGCTTTAATTGCTTGACGTCGATCGTCTCCTCCACCTTGCCGCTTCTGAAAATAAGAACCCTGTCGCAAATATAAGCGGCAGCTTGAATGTCGTGCGTGATGAAGACGTAACTCATCTGATAGATGTCTTTAAGCTCCTTCAATAAGCGGAGGACCTGTATCTGTACGGATACGTCCAAAGAGCTGATCGCCTCGTCGAGCACGATGCACTTGGGCTCCGTGGCAATCGCTCTGGCAATGCAGACCCTCTGCGCCTGTCCGCCGGATAACTCATGCGCATATTTCGTTTTGTAGGAAGCGTCCAACCCGACCTGATGCAGCAAACGATCGACTCGGGCGTCTTGGTCGGAACGTACCGGACCCTGCGCCGTTAAGGGCTCCATGATGGCTTCCTTCACGGTATAGAACGGGTTGATCGAAGACGTATAATCCTGAAAAACGGCACTCATATTGCCGGAACGCACACGACGATTCCTCACATCGTTTCCTTCGAATAAAACGGCCCCTTGGTCCGGTTGTTCAATACCCAAAATCAATCGTCCAAGGGTAGATTTTCCGCTTCCGCTCTCGCCGATGATGCCAAGGCACTCGCCGCTTCCGCATTCGAAGCTTACATCGTGCAGAATTTGCTGCTTTTTCCTCGAAAACAGGCCGCCTACCCGGTAGGATTTATGTACGTTCTCTACCTTCAGCACGTTACTCCCCCCTCATAATCTCGTTGAAATGGTTGCTCAGCTCAAGACGGGTAGAAACCAGGTACTGCGTATAGGAATGCCGCGGTGCCGATAATACCTCTTCAACGCTCCCGCTTTCTACAATAACGCCGTTTCTCATAACCAATACTTCATCGGCAATCTTCTTCACGACCCCCAAGTCGTGGGACACAAAAATCATGGAGCCTCCCATTCGCTCGCGGAGCTGGATGAATTGTTCAACGACCTCGTACTGCGAGATGGTATCGAGTGCCGTCGTTGGCTCGTCGGCGATCACGATGTCGGGCGAAAGAACCAGCGTGAGCGCAATCATCAAGCGCTGCAGCATGCCGCCCGATAATTGGTAAGGGTATTTATTCATGATTTCGATCGGATGGTTTAGCATGACGCTCTCCATCGCTTTTTTCATCGTGGTTTCGACTTGGCTCTTGCTCCAGCCGAAATGCGCTTTTAACGTCTCTTGGAAATGAACGCCGACTACGGAAGATGGATCAAACGATCCCATGCCGTTCTGCATGATCATCCCAATGTGTTTCCCCCTTCTTCTTCTCATTTCTTTATCCGAAAGTTGATTCAAATTCTCGCCTTTGAACAGAATCTCCCCGGATTGACGAATCCAGGGCTTATGCAATCGGATGATCGATCTGCACGTAAGGGATTTTCCGCTCCCGCTTTCACCTACTATAGCCAGGCAGGTTTGGGGCTTTAACTGAAAAGAGCTGTCACGAATGATCTCTTTGCCCTCTTTCGCATCCCATACCCTCAAATGGTTAACCTCTAGCATATTCAACATTCGGTTTCTCCACCTCTGCAACTCGCGGCTGCTTGCCGGAGTTCATTCGTTTGGGATCCAGCGCGACTTGGAGCCCATCCGCCAGAAAATTAAATGCCGATACGGCAATGACGATCGCCAAGCCGGGCGCCAACATCAGCTCGGGGTGTGAAAACATAACCTCTCTCGCTTCATTCAGCATCATTCCCCATTCGGCGTGAGGGGCCTTGATGCCCAGCCCCAAGAAGGATAATCCGGAGATTTGCAATATCATGGAACACATCGAACCACTGGCAATGACGGCAATATCCGAGAATGTTACGGGAACGATATGCTTCAAAATAATTCTACGATTGCTGATACCGGCAGCTTTTGAAAACTTCACATAATCCTTTTCGGCATACTGCTGGACCGACGTTCGAATGACGCGGGCAAACCACGCCCATTTCATGGCAACAAAGGCAATCAGGATGTTCTCAAGGCCTGCACCCAGAATGCCGACAACCGCCAGTGTCATGACATACCCGGGAAAAGAAAGCATAATATCGCAAATTCTCATCAGAATCGCGTCCGTTTTGCCTCTGAAGTAGCCTGCCACGAATCCAACGGCCGCACCTACGCCTACTGATGCCAACAAGGCGGCCAGAACCCATAATATACTGGGACGTATGCCATAAATCAGCCGGGACAGGATGCATCTCCCCAAATGGTCGTTGCCGAACCAATACGCCCAGGACGAGCCGGCATAACGCAGCTTCATATCGACATGGTTCGGATCGTGCGGCGCGAATATGGGGGCGAACAGCCCCAAGATTACGATTGCGGCAATAAGGAGCAGTGACAGGCTGGCCAGCTTGTCTCTGCTCAGATTTTTCAGTGCTCTCATCAGATTTCCTTCCTTAATTTCGGATTGAACGCAGCATTGATCATGTCCGACAAGGTGTTGAATAAGACAAAGGCTACAGCCAGGATCAGGACATAGGCCTGAATGACCGGAAAGTCCCTGCTCAATATGGATTTCACGCTCAGTCGCCCAAGTCCCGGCCATGCAAATACATTTTCAATGACTACGGTACTGCCCAGTATAATAGGGATCGCCATGCAAAAGATGGATACGGCGACTTGCAGCGAATTTCTGAGAATATGTTTCGTAATCTTCCTCTCGGGCAAACCGCAAGCTCTCCCATAGACCACATAGTCTTCGTGCAAGTGACTCAGCATGGAGCTTCTTACGTTTCTGAAATAAATGCCGACATAACTCACCGATATGACCGTTACGGGAAGAATATAGCTTTGATAGGAGTCCATGCCACTGGTCGGCAGCAAGTCGAGCCGGACGGAGAAATACCAGATCATGATCGAAGCCAGCCAATAGGAAGGCATCGCAGTCAGAAAGAAAGAAACGCCTCTTACCGATCGATCCAGCATTTTGCCTTCGTTTAATGCGCAGACAACCCCCAAGATGACGGACATGACGATAATGATGATCGACGAAACCAACGTTAACTTTAACGTGTTGAGAAACGCCGGGCTGATCAAGGACCACACCGATTGTCCCGTGACGTAGGACTCCCCGAAGTCCAATTGAAGACAGGCCATCACCCAGTCGGCATATTGTTTCAGGAAGGGCTGATTCAATCCCAGCTCTTCACGCGTCTTATCGATCAGTTCCTCCGTGATTTCGGGAACTTCCTGGGCGCGGAGCACCACTTCGGCAGGATCCATGGGCGACAGGTTGATCAATAGAAAGGTCAAGAATGAAATCATGAGCAGAATCGGAACGGACAGCAATAATCGTTTAGCTATATAACTTCCCATAATGACTCCTTATCGATTGATGAGCATGCAGCCTATTCGAAATACATTCGTTCAAAAGGCAGCTCAAATTGGGTTTGCTTGAACGTAATGCCTTTCAGGTTCTTCGGTGCGAGAACCGTGACGCTCCCGCTCGAAATCGGGATAAATACGGCTTCATCGTGAACCGTCCGCATGATCTCGGCATACAACGCCTTTCTGGCTTCCTCGTCAGTCGATACCATAACCTGCTGTATCCGGTCATAGAGATGATCCGCTTCGGCGATCCCTTTGGTCGTATGCAGATAAGAAGCCTCGGAAGTGAACGCAGCGATGGTGCTTTGGGGGTCATACGCCAATCCCCAAGTCTGATTAAACAATAACTCGTAGTCGCCCGTAGACCTTCGATTCGCGATCGAACTCGATTCTTCGCCGATGATATCCAGCTTGATCCCGATCTGCATTAGCGCATGCTGAATGAATTCCGCCTGTGTTTTTTGCGAGGATGAATTGCTGTCATAATATAAGCTCATGGCCAGCTGCTGACCGGACTTGGTCCGGGCCTCATCGCCAAGCTCTTTTTTCCATCCGGCTTGTTCCAAGATTAACTCGGCCGCTCCCGGATCATAGCCGCGTTCCTTCAATTCGACATCCGCATAGTTCACGTTGGACGAGAACAACCTGTTCGCCTCGGCTTCGGTTCCTTCGAATATGTCCTTGCTGATCGTTTCGCGATCCATTGCATACCAGATTGCCTCACGCACCGCGGTTTCGCTTACCGGGCTGTCCGATTTGCTGCTGTTGGCGACTATCATTTTCGTATTCATGGCTTCGCTGCGAACAAGCTGATAGGTTCCGGCGTCAACCAGTTGATTCATCGCTTGCACGTCGATGCTGTCTGCCCCCCGATCATCGGTGAATACGAAGTTCACCTCTCCTTTCTGCATGGCCAAAAACGTCGTCTCGCCGGCAGGCAGCACCTTAGCCGTAATTTTCTTGATTTTCGGCGGACCGTTCCAGTATTCTTCATTGGCGGTAAAGATGGCGTACTCATCGATTTTATGCTCCGTGAACTTGTAAGGACCTGTACCGTTATGGCCGTTAACGCCATCCTTCGTTTCCCCTTGCATGAAGTCCTTTGGCGATAGGAATACATACGGCCGCGTCATGGACAATTCGACCAGCGTTGGGTAATAAGCTTCGCTTAAGATCAATTGGACAGTGTATTCATCCACGACCTTCACGTTTTTGATTTTGCTCGACAGCTTAATCCAGGCATGTTTTTCGGCATTACGCTGCACGGCGTCGATGTTCAATTTGACGGCTTCGGCATTAAACGGTTCTCCATTATGGAACTTCACGTCCTTTCTTAAATGAAAGGTATAGGTCCGGCCGTCTTCGGAAAGGTCCCAAGATTCCGCAAGCAGCGGCTTGATGCCCTCCTTCGTGTTCTCCACCAGCGACTCGTATACCATGCCCTGAGCCGGCATGGACCCCGTGTACAAATGCGGGTTCATATCATGAATATCTTTTGCTGTCGCATAGATTAATTCATCCCGGACAGCCGATGCGGCTTTGTTTTCCTGATTCGTCTCTCCGCAGCCTGCCAAAAGCGCGAATGTGCATAAAAACATCCATATGATTACGGTTTTTCTTTTCACGGTTTTCCTCCTGCTACCCACTTGATTATGTTAACGTTCATGTATTGGTTAGGTCCTTGCATATCATGGCCAGTTCTTCTCCGAAACTCTGAACCGCGAAGGCGCCGGACAACGACCGGTCCTTATGAGCAAGTGCCACGCTGACGATTTTGCCTTCATATGCTGAAATGAACCGATCGATGGTTGGACATTCCACCTTTAAGAAGCCGGCGATGCCTTGTATGATCTTGATCCGATAATAGTCCTCCTTCGGCATTCTCGGGATATCCAGGCAGCCTTCCAGATTGATAAACAAACTCCAGATCGGCACCGCCGAGAAATCGAAGTACTTTCCCTCAGGATCCGGCTGAGAGAAGGGATCGATCAACAATGAGGCGTAACGGATATACAATAAATACTCTTGATGAATGCTTTCCAGGTGCTCGAAGCAATCGATATCCTGTCGTGATAAACTCTCATTTCTCACCGGATAGTTATCATCCGTCATAAACTTCAGCAAATTGATGCTTCTCATCCCTAATCGACTCAAGATGTTCATCATTTCTTTCCACTGGGATAACATATTGCGGATCAGTTCCTGCGTAATAGGGCCTTCGGGGAATAGCTTATAGACATACTTGCGAGTACCCGATTCGTCAAAAATAGCGTTTAATGAGAAGTCATTCATGAACAAAGCGGGATGGACATATAACGAAATATTTCGCGCTTCTGCCTCCAGGGGCGTCCTCATGAATTCCACTTCAATGTCCGATTGCTTATACAGACCGCACAGCCTGTCGACAAGATCCGAGCGGCCACGTGTCGAGCCGATATAGACTTTTTTCTTGACCCCCGTCGTTATGACATGATTGGAAACCCGGTCATCCACCCATCTGGTGTCCCCGATATATGTAGAAAAGCTTATGATTTCCGCACCCGGATTCAACTCCCAGATAAAACCGGATACCAATCTGTTGGAACCGAATGTCGGGGAAATCAGCACCAAGCTTTTGACTTTTCGCAGGACGTCTTGGTCGATTTGTCTCATGACTTCCAAATAGGCGTCTGTGGTCACTGCCAAAATCAGGGTATCCCACTGGCCTTCGATCGTCTCAATGCCACGGAATACGCCATCCAAGCGGCACTCGCCTTCCAAGGCATGATGTTTTTCATTTTGGATGCTTACGCGAACCCTTTGACCGCTGGCCGCAAGCGATTCAAAGAAATCCGCGGAACGGACCGATTCCCGACCCGCAATGCCCAAATGACAACGGTACCCTTTCTTAAGGATCACTGCCAGCTGCAAGGCGGCTGGACCCGTTCCCAATATCAGGACTCGCTTCATATCTCTCATAAGAACACCTCACTTCGATTATCCATGTGTTATGGTGCCTTTTTGTACAACGCGATGTCGAATATATCGTTTTGGCGCAGAACCGTATCAACTAGTTTCCATTTGTCGTCATCCGTTTCTTTCATGGGGTAATTGAATAAAGACTTCAAACGGTTTCCGTGCCTCATGGCCACAACGACCTCTTCGTTCGTTAATGGATGTAACCGCTCCAATATGTCATACTTTTCAGCAACCGTTGAACTGAAAATGATGTGGGTGACCTCTTGTATGTAATCAAGATTTTCTACTGGTGTATTTATCAGCCGGATCTTCAGCTCCGGGCCCAATGCCTCGATAACCTTGACCCCGAGCCCAATGGCCTCATCGTCAATGTCGATGCCGATCACCTCGGCTCCCGTTCGCTTGGCAATCAATAGAGCCGTCATCGGAAATGCGCCGGAGCCAACCAGCAGTATGATCGACTTCGAAGTCACTTGGAAGCTTCCGAACTCTTTCTCGATGCATTCTTCGATATTCCTGAAATAATCGGTGATCCCCGTGTCTCCCCTGATCAATTTCAATGCGCGATATTTCTCCAGGGTCGCTACGCAGCGTGCCGAATACGCTCTCAATTCCTCCGCAAGCCCGTTTAAACCTCCAGTTCCTTGCCGCTCCAGCTCATCCCAAATATTGGAGTTGGACTGGTCGGTGATAAATGCTGAATAATC
Source organism: Paenibacillus sp. Y412MC10 (assembly GCF_000024685.1). Taxonomy (NCBI): domain Bacteria; kingdom Bacillati; phylum Bacillota; class Bacilli; order Caryophanales; family Paenibacillaceae; genus Paenibacillus; species Paenibacillus sp. Y412MC10. Next base: position 3,248,669 of record NC_013406.1, on the reverse strand, counting down.
ATCGACCAGACGTTCCAGCTCCGTTCGGTGACGGGAAATATCATCGAAGCGGTCTGCGTAGTACTTAAACCTTGTTAAATATTCAGCCAAGGATTGATCAAACATGGTTAGTTTCACGATTTCCCACCCCCGCGATATGGTCTTCATCCAGATCAATGAATGCGATGCCTTGAGCTGCAATCCCAACGGACCCTTCGATTTCCAGATGCGTCAACCGGTTTTGATCAAATAGGGCCTTTACATGAATCGTCCCGCCGGGCTGTTTGATGGAAGCCTCGACACCCCTCTTATGCTTCCAAGCTAAGTAGGCGCCTACGGAAGCGGTGCCAGATCCGCAACCTCTTTCCCACACCGCGCTATTAAGCTCCGGTACATAAATGAGCGGAGTCAGTTCCCTAATGCGGGAGTTGTATAACAGGATTCCAACCATTCTTGCATCGAGAAAGGGTCCGATGTGCTTGGCCATGGCCAACATGCTGCTGTTCATTTGCGCATCGAAGCGCTCCACTTCAATCACAAAATGAACAAAGTCTTTGTATCGAACGACAACCGCATCAACAAGGGAGCACCCGTCTTGAAGGATCGTTTGATCAATTCTCACCGGAAGCGGCATGTTGACCCTGCAGCGATAATCCTCCTTGTTTTTTGTTATATGGCATGACACTAACCGCTCCGCCCCTGAAACCTCTAGTCGAAACTCAGTTGTTAGATGTCGTTTTATCCCCTGGACCTCAGCCAGGTATGCCGCTAGGGCCATGCAAGCATTCCCGCAAAATTCACCTCCTGCCATCCGCAGAAACGCATCCGCATCATCTTTCATGGATTGTTCGATAAAACCAACCTGCTCAGCATAAACATTGTCGTAAGACATGATTTTAGCAGCGACGCGTTTATGTTCATCGGGCGGAAGCTTGGTGTTAATGAGAATCGTCATGTTCTGCGTGGGATTGCATTTCACAAAATCGATCTTCTGCTTCATCACGGGCTCCCTCTGTTCCAATGGATTGCCAGTTGGATTGATGTTCTCTAATCGTAATTATTACGATTAAGAATGATGAGAATATAGCATGGCTTTTCGAAATAGTCAACATTTTAGCAAGAAAAAAACTCTTTCGACGTCATCATCGGAAGAGTTATTTATGCGTATATTGGCTGCCTTGGATGGAATAAAAGCGCAAGTCTTCATGATCGTTAATGGTGGCTAATGCCACATCTTGAATATTCTTATGAACGGGCGTTACTTTTGATTTGAGCCAATCAAGATCCTTACCGATTTCCTGAAGGAGCAGCATATCGATTTTTCCATCCACGATAATCGGCCTCGAGATCGTAAATGGTTGGGTCACTATGTTCATATCAGACGGAGTAACCGGTTGGTATGGAGTGTCCACGAATACGGAAATGGTTCCCCCCGGTTCCCACAAAGCCAGCGATACTTTCTGTATATCCTCTACTTTCTCTTTTCTAAGCTCGGAGAATAAATAATCGACAGAGATCCTAGCTTTAGACAAGTTATGGAATTGGATGAGTCCATTTTTAACGAGCGTGATGGGTGGCGGATCTATATAACGTTTGATGAACGGCCACTTCAGGCTCAACCATGTCGCCGCAACATACAGCACAATGATCACGATGGTGGTGATCATAGATCCTTCCAAGCCCAATTCCTCGTCTGAGAGCGGGTGAGCTATTATATTGCCGAGAATGAGAGCGACAATGAAATCTAGAAATCTTAATTGAGAAATGGAACGCTGTCCCATTACTTTCGCTACTAAAAGTAAAAAAACAAAGCTAACGATGCCTCTTAAGATCCATTGGACGGACGTCAGCGTTTCTTGGCTTTCAAAAAAATCCAATACCTTCAGCCCTTTCCCACAAAATCTGACATATTCAGTAAGTTCCCCTTATGCTGCAATCTCTATACAAGATCGAGTATATAAGGGAGATCATCAATCAAATAAAAAAAGAAGAAATACATCAGCGTATTTCTTCTTCCTTGCAAAATAAAATTAAAGAATTAGGAGAGTTTCAGTTATCCTATTGCTTATTTTCTTTGGAATACAAGGTTTCTTCAGCAACCTGTGCCAGTTCCTCAGCCTTGATGCTAATCTCATGAATCGTTGCCGAGAACTCCTGAATCGTCCTTGACTGGGTATCGGTCAGCGTGTGGATATCGGCAAAAGCATGATTGAGCCGCTGTAAAAATTCCTGAATATGCTTGGTGATGCCATTAATCTGGTCCACGTTCTCTTTGGAGCTTGTCGCCAGCTTCCGAATCTCATCGGCAACGACCGAGAAACCCCTACCAACTTCCCCAGCCCTTGCCGCTTCGATAGAAGCATTAAGGCCTAACATGCTGCTCTGATCCGAAATTTCCTTCACGACGGTGGAAATCTTGCCGATCTGCTGCGCACTGGAGCTAACCTCCGACATTTGACCGGTTACGTCCGACACCCGATCGGTAAGTCGGGCGATGGATTGGCTAATATCTTCAATGGATGCGGTGGTCTGCTCGACAATTGCGGAAAAGCTCTCGGCCATCTCAAACAGCATATTCGCTTTTTCGAGGCTTGTACCCATGCCTACGCCGCCGATTACCCTGCCAAATTCGTCATGCAGCGGGATCGCCCGTGCAGCAAGCGGAAATCCAAACAGCTCTTTCGGAACGACTGCCGATAAAGCTTTATTATTGCGGATGGCATCGGTTACGATATCCCCCTCCACGAGCGGGTCCCCAGGCTTGACATTCAGCGAAAAGGTTCTTCCCGGAATGTTGATGATGAGCTTTTCCGTGTCGTAAATGCCAATCGTGATGTCATCATTCGTAAGACTTTTCAGAAGTGGAGCTACCTTGACAAAGGCCCCTATCATCTCGTGCTGTGTTTGTTCTTCAGTAACATTGCTCATGCTATCTCCCCCAACCCTTCATATGGGTGCTATTGTCCGCCATACCGTGTCATCAAGCTTATTGGCGTATCATTGGGAACTGCATCTTCCCTTCTGATCACTATATTTATCGTCCGAATGCAGCGAATCGTTGAGCAGGATGATGGGCTGGAACAATAAAAATCCCTTCCTCATTCGGTGAGGAAGGGACGTTGTCGAAAGGTTATACCGCTTGTCGCAGCCGCTCAAACAATATGTTGTTTTCCAGATGGATATGCTCGAACGTGTCCTTTTCAAGCATGGCTAACCGTTGAAAGACAAGCCGATACGTACCGCAGGCATCAGCCGGAAGCTCGAAATCGGATGTTACGTCCCGCAGCTCCTGCAGCAAGCTGCCGGCATGAGCATGTTCATGCTCCAGTTCGGACACGTGCGGCTTAAGCTCTGCTGCCGCTTGGTGGCTAGGGTCCGCCACAAATTTCAAGATGAGCGGAAATACACGTTCGTCCTCGTCCTTCGTATGCTCTAGCAGCTCCTTTTTCAATTCCGTGAAGAGCACCTGCACGCGAAGCAGCTCGGGATGGTGCTCACCATGCACACGGGCCAATTTCGTTACATAGGGCGTTAATGCCGGTAATTCATCACGGAGGAAGGCATGATGTTTTTGTTGGATGTGATCAATCAGTTCGGATTCCTTCAATGAAGCGGGACGGCTTTCCTGGTAATCGGCAAACTTGCTCTCTACGGACCGAACCTGCTCCAGAACGGCGGCTGGATCCAAAAGACGCTGCTTGGCTGCCTCTTCCAAAGGCACCTGGCCGCCACAACAAAAATCGATGCGGAGGGATCGAAATAAATCCGCGGTTTGCGGGATGGATGTCACAATATCGGATACTTGGCTCTGAAGCGTGAATGAACTCATATTCAAACCTCCCTAGACTAAATACGTGTTTGTGAACTTTTTCACTCTTACAACTCAAGTATATGAAACTCCCATCCCCGCATATGTGATTGCAGTCATACTGAAATGTAACACTATGTGAACGATAGTATCGAAAGGACAACGGGACCCAGGACAACAACAATCATGGATGAAATCATCCCTGTTTTGTTCTCAAAGCTGCCCAGTTTCTTCGTCATCGTTCACATTACTCGGCCTTCGGACCGATGCCTGTCTTCGCCGAGATATTTACATTGGAAAATGTGGAAGTATTGTATTTCCACGTCTCATTGTTAACTTTAGACGCATCCGCCACAAGCCCGACATAGACTTGCTTCGGCAAATCGACTTGGACGTTTCCAACCGTGGTCCAACTGGTTCCATCTTGAGAAACGAACGATGTGAATTGATTATCCTTGCGGACAAGCTTGATCCAATATGGCAGCTGAAATTCCTGATCCGGCTGAATCCTCGCGACCTCGCCGCCCTCCTCGGCGCGACTAAGGGTTACGCCTCTTTTCCCAGTACGAATATAAGGGACAACAAGGGAAACGAACAGGGCATCCTCTTTCAGGCTCTCGCGGAACATGATCCCGGCTTCCGCTTCCTCATTCGTAGGAGTGATGCTTTCAATCCGGGCAACGATTTCAGCATCTCCCTTTACCTTCTGATATGCAAAATGAAAGACGTCCTTCGTGCCGCCGATATCACCCGCGGATTTGACGGTCACTTCGCCCGGCTCGCCGCCGAGCTGCGTGTGTCCCGGAATTCCCGGACTGCCGACATCGGCCGATTTCCAAGGCCTGATGCTCCCTTTAGTGTTCGCATGAACGACCACGCTCGTTGAGAATGCCATCGTGCCTGTATCGTCGATCGTTTTTGCGGCCCAGTAATGGGTGCCATCCGCAACATCCGTCCACTGATAGCGGAACGGCATGCTTTCGTCCTCCCCAACCTTTTCTCCGTTTCGGTAAAACTCCACCTTGGTTACGCTGCCGTCTTCATCGGAAACGGACGCTTCAATCGTGACGTTCGAGCCGGCTTTTACCACCGTGTTGTTTGCCGGGGCGGTAATGACCGCTGAGGGATTGGCCGATCCGTTTCCTGGTATGGAATTCAGATACAGCTCCAGATTCGTAAATCCTTCGTTTTTGGTCATATTGCGGTCGCTCGGATCTTTCGGATCCAGCCCGTGGGCGATCTCCCAATCATTCGGCATTCCATCTTGATCGTCATCTTCTATTGTGGAAACAACCGGCTCCACGAGCGGATATCCGCCCACCTCATTCTGGGAGTTAATATGCATGCCGGTTCGGTGGATCACATCCTGGATGATCCGGGCATCGACGGCATCCCGCTTCGGCAGGGTGGCTCCGGCGCTTTGCATGACCGCTTCATAAGCCTCTTCGGCGGATTCGGTCGGCAATGGATTGGCAAAGGAAGCGGGAGTTTCCAGCTTCACGTAATTTGGGTATTTATGAACGCCGGACCAGTTATCCTGCGTATATTCCGGATACCCGTCCATGACGTTGCCGTCGATAAAGTAACTTCCGGTGCTCTCCGCATTCATAAACCGAACGACTTCCGTTTCCGGGCCGGGCTTGTAATAATTGTTGATGATATTGGTAACTGCGCCTTTGCCTCCGTACGAAGCAAAGAAACCCCAGTTGTATACCACGTTATTTCGGAAATCATGGGAGTTGCCGGCCGTGCTGTCAAACGCCGGGTTACGGCTGGAATTATGAGCGATCAAGTTATGATGGAAGCTGGTGTTCTTTCCGCCCCATATCCCGCCGTACCCGTGTCTGCCTTTGACGTGTCTGCTAATATGCATGGCGTCGGCGATGATCGACCACTGCACGGTGACATTTTCGTTGCCGTAAGGGCTGAGCACTTCGTCAACGGACCAGCTGAACGAGGAGTGGTCAATGATAATGTCTTTCTTGTACCGTCCGCCAAAAGAGTCTGCTTCCGTTTCATTCATATCGCCCAGCCGGAAGCGCATGTAACGGATGATCAGGTTGTTTCCATCGAAGGACGTTGGATACCCGATAACCGTAATCCCATCGCCCGGCGCCGTTTGACCGGCAATCGTCAGGTTGTCTCCGAGAATCTTCAGTGGGGATTTCAGCTGAATCACGCCGCCGACTTTAAATACGACGGTCCGGTTCCCGGCGCTGACCGCGTCACGAAGCGACCCCGCTCCCGAGTCGGCAAGCGTCGTTACCTCGTACACTTCGCCGCCCCGGCCGCCGGTCGTATATTTCCCACCGCCTTCGGCCCCCGGAAACGCAGGCGTTTGCGGGGAATTTGCCGGGGCTGGGGATTCAGGATTTTCCTCAGCGTAAGCACCTCCGCCGGATAAACCGGTAAACAGCATCGTGAAGACAAGCATTTGCTTCAACCATTTTGCTGCTTTCATTTGCGTACCTCCTTATCATTTTGAGATTCTGACAACGGTTATAATTCGATCACCTCCTTTCTAAGCCATATTTAATCCGAAAGCTACTTGATCACGACCTCCCCCGGTTCCACTTCAGGAGAGATCTCGATCCCCCTAGCCTTATCGGCCTTCAGCCCCGAGCATTCGATTTGGCTGGACCGTTCCCCGGTCACCACCAACAGGCGGTCGTCCTGCGAACCGCCTTCTCCGCTGACATTCGCCACTTGAACATTTCGGCTTTGGTGAAAAAGAAGCAGCGGATTATCCTGAGTGCGAAGGACCAAGTCCTGAATGCTCAGGTTTTGTCCATTTCGGCATACAATGCCTTCCCGACTTGTGATGGCGGACCGCTTCACCGTCAAGTTCTCCACCGGCATCTCCGGCAGGCCGTTGATGAGGAGCGCAGTATGCGCGCCGCTGCACACGATATCCTGAATGACAATGTTCCGGAACACGGGGGTTTCCTCGGTAACGGGCAGCATTACTTCCTCTTGGTATTCGCCGGAGCCGGCTTTCCCTTCGTAATATAAATTGAAGGAGATGGCATCCCCGTCGATATCCCGCATCCGAATCCGTTCAATCAAGATGTTCTCGACCACGCCGCCGCGCCCGCGGCAGCTTTTAAAGCGAATGCCGATATCGGTGCCGATAAAAGTGCAATCGGATACGTATACATCCTTGATGCCTCCGGACATTTCACTGCCGACCACGATGCCGCCGTGGCCGTGATAAACGGTGCAATTCCGGATACTAATCCGCTCGCTCGGCTTTCCCAGCAGGCGCCCGGCTTCATTTTTGCCGGACTTCAGGCAGATCGCGTCGTCTCCTACATCAAACGAGCTGTTTTCAACGGTTACGTATTTGCACGAATCAATGTCCAGACCGTCCCCGTTCTGGGCATACCACGGATTGCGGACCGTAATGTTTTGAATGGTGATCTGCTCCGATGCCCAAGGATGCAGGCACCAGGCTGCGGAGTTTTGAAAGGTGGGACCGCTGAGCAGGATCCGCTTACAGTTTCTCAAGCTGAGCAGATTGGGTCTCAAGTAGTCTCTGACGGGCTCATAATCCTGTGGTTCCTCGCTGCCTGTCTGTTCAATACGGTCCAGGGTCTCCTGACCGTCCCGAGCAGCGGGCGTTGGCCACCACAATCCCTGGTCATCCACGACGCCGCCGGATTGTATTAAGCGCTCCCACTGGCTTTCCGTCAGCTTCCCTCTCTTAACAGGCCTCCAGGCTTCGCCGCTTCCGTCAAAAATCCCGCCCCCGGTGATCGCGACATCCTCCAGCCCTTCGCCATCGAGCGGAGACTGGCAGCGAAACATCTGCCGGCCCTCATACGTGGACATCAGGATCGGATAATCTTCGAAAAACTTGCTGAACATGACGAAGGCACCGGCTGAGGCATGAAGCTCAATCCGGCTCTGCAGCTTGATCGGACCGGTGAGCCATATCCCCGGAGGGATGACCAGCGTGCCTCCTCCTGCCTTTGCGCAGGCTTCAATCGCTTGATGAAATGCTTGAGTATTGTCATAAACACCGTCTCCGACCGCGCCATAGTCTGTAATCGTTACCGTATGTTCCGGGATCACGGGCAAATCAGGGCATATCGCTTCTTCGGTTATCATGATCATGGGTACCTCCGTTATTGTAAGATTTCATTTTCGATTTGTATCGGCTGGACGAAATACCTTCCGCCGGTTTCGGTAGCCATTTCGATGACATGGCCATGACGTTCCATCGGCACCTCCCTTCCATCCGAGGTCGTGACCCGTACGGACCGCTTCGCATGGAGACGAAGCTTCCGACCGCTTACCGAAGTGATCACCGCTTCCGCAAGGCTCCCGTCTCTCCAATCGATATCCACCTGGAAGCCTCCCCTGGCGCGAAGTCCCTGTACGCGCCCTTGCGGCCAGGCTTCTGGCAGCGCCGGCAGAAGACGGATGTGATCCAGGTGACTCTGGATCAGCATTTCGGCAATTCCCGCGGCAGCCCCGAAGTTGCCGTCGATTTGGAACGGCGGGTGATTGTCGAACAGATTGGGGAGCGTCGATTGCCTCAGCAATTCCTTAAGATGAACATAGGCCTGTTCGCCGTCCAGCAGCCGCGCCCAGAAGTTGATGATCCAGGCCCGGCTCCAGCCGGTATGTCCCCCGCCGTGGGCGAGACGCCGCCGAAGCGTAACCCGGGCCGCTTCCGCCAAGTCCGGCGTCGAGTCCGGACTGACCGTCGTTCCGGGATGAAGACCGAACAGATGGGAGATGTGCCGGTGCCCGGGGTCGGCCTCCTCGTAATCCTCCAGCCATTCCTGCAGCTGCCCGTGCCTTCCTACCTTCATCTCCGGCAAACGATCCATGATGGCCGCCCATTCTTGGCGAGCATTTTCGTCGATGTCCAGCTCCAGGCTTGCCTGGATGCAGGCACTGTACAGCTCCGATATGATTTGCGTGTCCATGGACGGTCCGTAACAGAGCGTTCCGGATTCGCCGTTCCGCAGCAAATAACGGTTCTCCGGCGAAACGGATGGATTCGTCACGAGGTATCCTTCAGGACTTTCCACCAGAAAGTCGGTGAAGAAGAGTGCCGCTTCCTTCATGGTCTCATAGGCTCTTTTCAAGAAATCCGGATTCGGATTGAATTTGTAATGCTCCCAGAGATGAAGGGTCAGCCATGCGGCGCCCATCACCCATTGGGTGGCCGGAGGATAAATGTCCTGGGGCGCGGTGTCGGCCCAAATATCGGTGTTATGATGGGCGACGAATCCGCGGCAGCCGTACATTGTTCGTGCCGTTACGCGCCCGTTGTCCCTCATGCGTTCAATTAATTCAAACAGCGGTTCATGGCATTCGGACAGATTGCAGCTTTCCGCCGGCCAGTAATTCATCTGGGTGTTGATATTGATCGTAAATTTGCTGTCCCAGGGTGGAGCCATGGAATCGTTCCAGATGCCCTGGAGATTGGCCGGGAGCGATCCAGGGCGGCTGCAGGCAATAAGCAGATATCTTCCGAAGTGAAAATACAGCGTGTACAGGCCTGCGTCGTCCTCTCCCGCCCGCACACGCTCAAGCCGCTTAGGCGTCGGCAGCAAATGGCGCTCCTGATCTGCAGGAGCTCTCAGGTCCAGCTTTACCCGCTCAAACAACGGCTGATAATCCGCAATATGACGCTTCTTCAAAGCGGCATAGCCCTGGTTCGCTGCATGTTCCAGCAGCTCAGCACAGCGCAATTTCGGATCGTCTACGCGAAAGGTGCTGGCCGCGGCAAGGATAATGACGACTTCGTCGGCCTGATCCACCAGCAAATGCTCGCCGACAACGCGTACGGTTCCGCCTGCAGTTATGGCTTTTGCAGCGGCACTGTAGGTAAGCCCGTCCTTCCCACCGCAATCATTCGTCATGACCACCGTGTCCGTGCCATGCCGATGGACTGCATCCATGTGCTTCCCTTTCTGCCGCTCAAATCGCGCTGTCAAGGTCAGAACACCCGGTCGATCGGCTTCCAGCCGGATGACCATCACCTGGTCCGGATAGCTGCAAAACACTTCCCGGGTAAAGGTAACGCCTCCGTATTGGTATGACGTTACGGCGATCGCCTTTTCAAGATCCAGCTCCCTGCGATAGTGGGACAACTCGCCTTGCGGATGATCGACCTGAATGCAGAAATCGCCCGCCGTCAAATATGGCCTCTGGCTGCGCGGCGTCCCGGAAAAAGCCGTCTCCGACAGCCGGTGGGCTTCCTTCAGCCGCCCTTCGAACAACAGCTTGCGGATGAGCGGAAGATGTCGGAGCGCATCCGGATTGTTGCGGTCCCTCGGACCTCCGTACCATACCGAATCCTCGTTGAATTGGATTTTTTCCTGCTGGGCGCATCCGAATACCATGCCGCCAAGACGTCCGTTCCCAATCGGTAAAGCCTCGTTCCAGTTCTGGGCCGGCTGATCGAACCATATCAAGGTTTCTGAAGTTAATGGCATTCTGTCCTCCTAAGCTTCTTATGCTAAGAATTTGTAAGCGTTTTAAAAAAGTTGGTGATTGCGGCCAAAACCCTTGAAGATCGGCTGCAGGCATGATATATAATTTTCTACGATCACTATCGATGGTAATCCAACCATGCGTATAAAGGAGATTGAGAGGAATGATTGACCGGCTGCAGCCTAAATACCACATCGGAGATCATAATTTCTCCATCCAATACATGTCGCGAAACGGTTCCAGCAGCATGCCGCGCCCCCATGAGCATCCCTACTTCGAGTTGTACTACTTGCTCAACGGGGAGCGAGTTTACTTCATGGACGATAACGTGTTCACCGTCAAAAAAGGGGATCTGATGATCGTGAACCCGCATGATCTGCACTCGACGGCAAGCTCCGAGAAGCTGCTCTTCGAGCGGGTGCTGATCGGCTTCTCCAGAACCTTCATCGAACAGGGGGACGCCGGCGTCGCCAATTTGCTCGATCATGGGACGTCCAGGCTCATTCGTATTCCGCTTAAGCATCAGCCGGAAATCGAGCGGCTGCTGCATTCCATGCTCGCAGAATGCCAAACGGAGCAGACTCACTACAGCTCATTGGTTCGCTCGCTGATGAACGAGTTGCTTATCCGCCTCCACCGGATTGAGACTACGCTGCAATCCCAAACCCATGAATACGAGCATCCGATGCATCAAAAAATTTCGGAAATTGCCCAATATATCAAATCGAATTTCCATGAAAAGCTCACGCTGGAACAGGTTGCCAAGCAGTTTTACATCAGTCCCTCCTATCTCAGCAGGGTATTCACCAGGCTGACAGGCTTTCACTTTCGTGAATACGTGCAGGTGGTACGAATCCGCGAAGCCCAAAAAATGCTCGTGAGCAGCCGGGACTCCGTGCAAATCATCTCCGAGCTGGCCGGATTTGAACATATTGCCCACTTCAATAAAACCTTCAAAAAAATAGCGGGCACGACGCCTCTCCAGTATCGCAAGCGTCACGGATAGAATCGGGGCTGTTCCAAAGTAGTCACCCGTCTTGGGACAGCCCCGCCTTTACTACATCTCTCCTCTTCCGACCCTAAACCATTCGACATCCACATACCCTCTGTCTGGATGATCCTCCTTACAAACCGCGAACAATCCAACCTTGGCTCCGACCCAGTGACCTTTTTCCGCTACGAAATCCTTTTTCCCGCACGGCATGTAACGACCGTCAGCAGCAGCGTAATCGAAGCGGCATATCGCACCAGGATGAACCGTGACCCGAATCGTTACCTTCCCATCATTCCATCCGCCGGACCATACGATATTCTCCTCCTTGTCATTCCCTTTGGCTTGAATAATCTCCATCCCGGATCCGTCCGTTTTCATCCGAACGCCGACATAGGCGAAGGTTCGTCCGAATATGATCAGACCCGCCCGTTCACCGGGCTTGAGTGACGTTCCATCCAGTTTGGCTTCCGCATGAAATACTTCAGCCGGAAATTTCTGCAGCAGCAAGTGAGGGGCATCGTAGATCGTTTGCGATGGCCGGTGCTCCGGCACGGGAAAGGAGAATAATCGCAAATGGCTGTCCTTCTCGAATGCGTACCAATCCGGATTCGGATTGGCCTGCCATTGCCACTGAAGGCCAAGCGTTGCGCCTTCGAATTCGTCCGAATCGTCCGGGGCTTGAATCATATGCTCCCCAAGGACACTTGGCTTCGGATAACGCAGAACCGGTTCGCCGATCCCGTCTCCATTCGTGTCGATCCCGATCTGCGGCCAATCATCCACCCAGCGCATGGGCTGCAGATGTGTTATTCGTCCGTAAGCCCCCTTGTCTTGAAAATGCATAAACCACGATTCTCCCGATGCCAGCTCCACCCAGCCGCCTTGATGCGGACCGTTAACCGGGCCATCGCCTTGATGCAGCACGATTTTGTCCTCATAAGGGCCAAAGACCGAGGTAGACCGAAGCACGGTCTGCCAACCCGTTGATACTCCTCCGGCAGGAGCAAAGATATAATAATAGCCATTCCGTTTATACAGCTTCGGGCCCTCCATCGTCGGATGGCGCTCGGTCCCGTCGAAGACGATCTGACCTTCATCCAGCAGCTGTTTTCCATCCGAGGACATCCGGCACATTCGTAATAGATGCTTGATGCCGCATCTGCTTTTGGCAAACGCGTGAACCAGGTAAGCCTGGCCGTCATCGTCCCAGAACGGGCACGGGTCGATTAAGCCTTTTCCCTCTTGAACCAGATGGAGTGGCGTCCAGCTGCCTGCCGGGTCCTCTGCTGTGCTCATCAAGATGCCGACATCCGGATCTCCATAGAACACCCAGTACTTGCCGTCATGGAATCGAAGGGCCGGAGCCCAGACGCCGTTCCCATGCTGCGGGACGTCATAGCCCGGCAGATCCATCCGTGGCAGCACATGATTCATGATCTTCCAGTTAATTAAATCCTTCGAATGCAGAATCGGCAGTCCCGGCAGATGGCCAAAGCTGGAGGCTGTCATATAGAAATCTTCCCCTACCCGGATCACATCCGGATCCGAATAATCCGCATGAAGCACCGGATTCACGAACGTTCCGTCTCCCTGATCCGACAACCACGGTTTGTTCTGTAATGCTTGCATTGTTAACGATGAGTGCATCATATAGAACCTCCTACCCTTGAATCTTCTAACCGCTCCATTTCCAGACTTGCAAGGATGAAAGGCGCGACGCCGATCTGGGCGTCCGACACCACTTTCTCGCCGATGTAATATTCGTAAGAGCCGTTGCGGTCGTCGCTGAGCCCCGCTCCATGGCATATGGAATGTAGATGCACGCCGGTATCGTTAACCTCGACAAACCGCTGTACCAAACCTTCGTAAGCCCTTTCCGCAATGGATCTTGAAGACTGTTCCAGGTATTGAAGCCGCACTCCCTTGGCCAATGCATAAATAAACATCGAGGAGCCGGAGGTTTCGAGATAATTGCCTTCCCGGAAGCCTTGATCGAGCACCTGGAACCACAGCCCGCTCTCTTTTTCCTGATACCGTCCCAGCGCCCGGCTTAACCGTTCGAATATGCCCATGATCGTACCGCGCTTCGGATGATCCACCGGGAAATACTCGAGACTGTCCACCAGCGCCATTGCATACCAGCCTAAGGCCCTGCTCCAATAATGCGGGGAGCGGCCGCTTTCCGGATCGGCCCATACTTGTTCCTTCGCTTCATCCCATCCGTGATACAAGAGCCCCGTTGTGCGATCCCGGGTTCTTCGCTCCACCAGCAGAAGCTGATGGGCTACCTCGTCGAACCATTCAGGTCGGTTGTAGGTTTTCGCATATTGCGCCAGAAATGGCGAAGACATATAGAGCCCATCCAGCCACATCTGAAACGGGTAAACTTTCTTGTGCCAGAACCCGCCGTCCGTCGTCCTGGGCTGGCCGATCAGCTGGGCGGCAAGCGTATGTGAAGCCTTTTCATAACGGGAGTCATGAAATCTGGCGCTCAGAGCAAATAAATTTTTCCCCTGGTTGATCTGGTCCAGATTATACTCTTCGATGCGATATCCCCGAATGTCCCCATCCGCTTGAACAAACAGATCCATATGCCTTTTCATGAAATCAATATAAGCATCCTTGCTATAACAATCCCCTGTGCGGGCGATCGCCATGAGCATCATCCCGGGTACATACGCCCAACGACGGGCAATTTCAGAGTGAAGTCCCTCGCTGTCCGCTTGACTGAGAATGGTATCCGCCGTCAAGACGGACCATCTGCTCTCTTGTTTCAAAACCGCCTCACCTCAATATCCTTGGAAGTTCTAATCACTAACTAATTATAAAGAAACGTAAATCATAAAAAATCCGGATTTGATGCCGAATCTCCCGCATATTTTGCATTTTATGCTCTGTTTCCCAATCAGCTTTCGTTCAAGAAGACAAGCAGAATAAGCTGCCATTTTTATAAATTCGGCATAAAAGGCAAAGAATGAACCGATTTAAACATCGGAGGTGTTATTATTAGAGCCTGCAATTCGATAACATGGATGAAAAATCCATAGAAGGAGCGTGTTCATCGATGAAAATCACAGTAGATCCCAGCGGACAAGGCGACTTCGTGACGGTACAGTCCGCTGTTGACTCGATTCCCGAGCAGGCCGATTCCCTTGTGATCCTCGAAATCAAAAAGGGTGTGTATTGCGAGAAAATCACGATCCCTTCATCGAAGCCAACTATTCGCATGATCGGCGAAGGAGCCGAAGAAACGATTCTTACCTATTCGGATAACGCCCACACCCTGGGGGAAGATGGTCAGCCCCTTGGCACCTTTCGCAGTGGAAGCTTGTATGTCTACGCCGACGATTTCAGCGCCGAACAATTGACCGTCCGCAACGATTCCGGACCTGGAACGGGCCAGGCTGTCGCCGCCTTTATCGATGCCGACCGGGTGTCCTTTCAGCATGTAAGGCTCGAAGACGATCAAGATACGCTCTATGTATCCGGCGGACGTCATTACTTTGCCGAATGCTTTATCGAAGGAGATGTCGATTTTATATTTGGGCCGGCAGCGGCCGTATTCGACAGGTGCATGATCCGCTGCAAGCGGTCCGGCGGTTACCTGACCGCAGCCAATACGCCGAAGGAAGCGGAGTTCGGCTATGTCTTTCTGGACTGTACTATATCGGGAGCGCCTGGCGTTGAGAACGTATACCTCGGCCGGCCGTGGCGCGATTACGCCAATGTGGTGTTCATCCGATGCGAGATGGACGGCTCGGTTCATCCGCAAGGCTGGCATAACTGGAACCAGCCGGATCGCGAGCAGACATCCCGTTATGCCGAATTCGACAGCCGCGGCCCCGGAGCAGCCCCCTCCCTGCGGGTTTCGTGGTCTAGGGACCTTACCGAAGCCGAGGCTAAACCGTTTACGATTGAACAAGTGCTCAGTGGACAAGACGGTTGGTGTTCGCCTTACGCACCAGGTTCATCTAAGCTGAAGAAAGGTTGATGATGATGACTGCACTGGCACGAGTCCGTCCCGAGGAGGTGGGTATTCCTCCATCAGCCATCCTCCGCTTTATGGAGGATATGACGGAAAGAAATATGAACCTGCACAGCTTTATGCTGCTCCGGCATGGCAAAGTGGCTGCTGAAGGCCACTACTACCCTTTTCGAAAGAATGCAAGGCATCCGATATTCTCCGTCAGCAAAAGCCTGACTTCTGCAGCCATCGGTATCGCCATTGGAGAAGGGCTAATCTCCCTGGAGGACAAGGTCATTGCATTTTTTCCGGACAAGCAGCCGGAGGCCGTACACCCGTATACGGCCAGCATGACCATCCGGCATCTGCTGAGCATGCAAACCGTTCACCGGAAATCCACCAATAAAGAGGCCCGGGATATCGTATTCGAATATCTTCATACGCCTCCAAGCCATCCCCCGGGTACCGTCTTTGCTTACGATACGACGGGTACGCATACGCTGTGTGCCATCCTCCAACGAGTCACGGGAACCACCGTGCACGAATATCTCGAAACACGCTTGTTCCAGCCCCTCGGGATGCAGGATATCGAATGGGAGACCTGTCCGCTCGGCATTAACCAGGGCGGCAGCGGAGCTTATTGCACGCCCGAGGATATGGCAAGGTTCGGCCAGCTTTATCTGCAGGACGGAGTCTGGAACGGGATCCGGATTCTGCCGGAGGGCTGGGTAGAACAAAGCACATCCAAGGCGGTCGATAACTCCAGTGCCGGAATTCTTTTGGAAGGTCGAAGCGGGTACGGATACCAGTTCTGGCGGGCCAGGCGTCAAGCCTACTGCGCTTTCGGCGCGGGTGGACAATTCATCCTCGTCATGCCGGAACAAGATGCCGTTTTCGTCTCGACGGCCAACACCATGCTGAACCGGGATGAGCACCAAGGGATCCTGGATAGCGTTTGGACGCATCTGGTTCCTTCAATGAGTGCGTTCTGCCCCCTTGATGATGCCGATTATCAACGGATGCAGCAGCGTCTGAGCGCTTTGAAACTCCATCTGCCGAAGGGAAGCTCCTCCTCCACAGCGGCCACGGAGGTCTCTGGGCAGCAATACCGCCTCTCAGCAAATGAGCCGGGTTGGATGTATTGTCGCTTTACGTTCAGTGAGCAACAATGCGAGCTCATTTTCGTACATGAAACCGGTCATGCCAGGGTTTTATGCTCCATGAACGATTGGCATATCGGTCCTGATCCTTTTTATGGCCTTCCCTCCGCCTGTGGTGCCGTATGGGCAGACTCGTCGACTTGCTTGATCCACATTCAACTGCTGGAGGTGCAGCAGATGTTTATCCTGACCTGCCGTTTCGACCGCGATGGGCTTGTGCTGCAAATCAAGCCGGCAGGGGCGCTCAGCACGAATCATTTGGACCTCGTGCTCATCGGAACGAAAATCGATGCTCCATGAACCGAGAGACAAAGCAGCCAAGTACGTAAAAGGTACTTCCTTTTCCTTGCCGCTTTGTCTCTCGTTATCATTATTAATGACCGCTATTCTTGATTCTCGTAGGACTCTTTATATTCCGCAGCCATTTGATCGCCGCCGCTCTTTCTCCATCTCTCCACTTCGGCCTTCCAGCCGGCCTCGTCAATCTGTCCCATAATAAACTTGGTTTGCGCATCGGTGATGATCTGCTCCAGCTCGCCGCCGCGTTCATTATACGTATTGGATTTCAAGGTAAGCGCCGGATTCGGCACAATATAGTTCTCGTTCTCGTACACGATTTGTTTATTTTTGTTGAACAGCTCCGTTCCTTTCGGTTTCTTCTCCATGTTGTACAAATCTCCCCGTTGCGGAAACGTATCGCGATAAGGCTTGACCTCTTGAGCGTCCTTATCCGCATCGATCGTTACGGTATAATCGCCTTCGACTTCGTAATGAACGCCTTCGATACCTTTATTAATGACATTAACCATCTCCGGATCCAGGAGCTTGTCAACGAAGGTCAGCACTTTAGCCAGCTCCTCTTCAGACTTGACCGTCGATTTCGGGATCGCCAGAAAGCCGGTATTACCGCTTTCCCCCGGAACCCGAACGCCTTCAGGTCCTTGCAGCGCCGATACGTCGACAACCGCTTCCGGAACGACCTTCTCCAGCTTGGTTTGCAGCGATTGGCCGTTACCGCCGGAGATCCGGATATTCGCGCGGCCCGATTCATACACCTTATTGAGCTCGGAGGAATCCACCACGGCGAAATCCTGGTTGATCAGCTTCTCTTCATACAATCTTCGGAACAGGTTCATAACCTCGAAGAACTGCTCGGATTCGAACTCCGGATAGAAATTGCCCTGCTCGTCGATGCCCCATTTATTAGGTGCGCCTTGGGAAACGGCAAGCCGGGTCAATGTTGATGCGGTACCCTGGTTATAGCCTTTGTCCAGCATCATTCCGTAGGTGTCCCTTTTACCGTTGCCATCGGGGTCCTCTTCCGTGCTGTACCGGATAATTTCATACCAATCATCCAGGGTCACCGGCTCCTTCAAGCCGGCTGCATCGAGCCAGTCCTTGCGGTAGCTGACGATCGCCCGGCCCATGTCCCGGAAAAGAGGGATGCCGTATACTTTGCCGTTCACGCTGATATTATCGTAATAGGCTTGCGGCTGTGCGGCCAAATTCGGGTAATTTTTCAAATGGGTTGTGATATCCCAGAACAGATCGGCTTCGAGCGAGCTGATGGTTGTTGGCGTATAGTTCAGCTTGATCAGCTTCGGAAGCTCATTGGAAGCGACCATGACGTTAACCTTCTCGTCGTATGCGGAGTAAGGTATCCACTGAATCCGCAGATCCGTGTTCGTGTATTCGCGTATTTTTTCCTCCATCGGATTGTTCGGGTCAGGTATTTCTCCCACCTGGTTCACCACCAGAGTGAGCGGATAAGGCCCGTCGCCATTGACCCCGCTCCCGCCGCTCTTGTCTCCGCAAGCCGTTACAACCATCATCCCCGCCAGCAACGCCATCACGGTTGTCATCCATCTTTTCTTCATCATTACCCCTCCATCATATTTATTCTATAAGAAACCCCTCTTTGGGAAGAAGGCGCATCGAACCGATTAACCTTTCACAGAGCCGAGCATGACGCCCTTCGCAAAATGCTTCTGCAGAAAAGGATACACGAGCAGAATCGGCACGGTGGCAAAGACGATGACCGCCATACGGATCGTTAACGGCTGCACGTCCATTTCGTCAAAGCTGGCATCCCCCACGCGGCTCTGTGCCAAAATCACGATTTCCCTAAGCAGGACCTGAATCGGCCACTTCTCGTTATCATTGATGTACAGAATCGCATTGAAAAACGTGTTCCAGTGAGCAACCGCATAGAACAATCCAAATGTCGCCATGGCCGGAAGGGACAAGGGAAGCACGATCCGTATCAGGACTCCCAGGTCGTTACAGCCGTCGATTTTTGCGGAATCCTCCAGCCCGTCGGGAATCTGCTGGAAGAAATTCTTCAGCACGATCAGGTTAAACGCACTGATGGCATTGGGAATCATCAAAGACCATAACGTGTTGGTCAGATTCAATCCATTCACGACAAAGTACGTTGGAATCATGCCACCGCTAAAGTGCATCGTGATCAATACACCGAGAAGGATGGGATTTCTCCCCCGGAGATGAGGCTTGGACAACGGATAAGCCATCAGCGACGTAAACGCCAGGTTGATCAGCGTTCCTACTACCGTAATATAGATCGACACGAGCAAGCTTCGCGGCAGTGTATCCGACGAGAAAATATATTGATACGATACGAGCGACCATTCTTTGGGCCATAGAATCAACCCGCCTTTGGCGACTTCCGCCGGACTGGCAAAGGATACCGCCAGCACATACACGAATGGCAGAACACACACGATCGCAACGATGAATAATACCGAATGGTTAATGATATCAAACAGGCGATTGCCCCAGGTTTGATCTTGACGCACTTGTATTCCCTCCTGTCATCTTAGAAAAAATGCATCCGCAGCGTCGTCCTAGTACACGCCTTCTTCCCCGAATCGCTTGGCCATCCAGTTTGATCCGAGAACCAGAATCAATCCGACAAAGGATTTAAACAGGCCGACGGCGGCACTGTAACTGTACTGGGCCTGCGTCATCCCTTTGGTGTACACGTACGTATCGAATACTTCACTCACTTCCCGATTCGTGGGCGTGATCATGAGGAAGATTTGCTCGAAGCCCGAGTCCAGGAAGTTGCCTAAACGAAGAATAAGCAAAATGATGATCGTGCTTCGGATGGCCGGCAGCGTAATATGCCACAGCTGGCGCCAGCGTCCGGCTCCGTCGATCCGTGCGGCCTCATACTGCTGCAGATCTACGCCTGCAAGGGCGGCAAGAAAGATCACGGTGCCCCAGCCCACTTCCTTCCATATCGACTGGGAAACAATCATCGTCCGAAACCAATCCTTCTCCAGCAAGAATGCGATTTTCTCGCCCGTTATCTGGTAAATGATCTCATTGAGAAGGCCGTTCTCGGTCGTAAACAGAATATAGAAAATACCTACAACGACAACCCAGGATACAAAATGCGGAATATAGATCAACGTTTGTACAAATCGTTTGAAGCGTTCCCGCCTTAACTCATTCAGCATGAGCGCCAATATAATCGGCAGCGGAAAGAAAAAGATCAGATTATATAACGCTAAAATAATGGTGTTTCGAAAGAGCATCCAAAACTGCGGCTCACTGAAAAAGCGCTCGAAATGCTTGAACCCGACCCACGGGCTGCCAAAAAATCCGGTATGCGGCTTGTAATCTTGAAAAGCCATCGTCACCCCGTACATCGGAACATATTTAAATACGATAAAATACAGCACGCCGGGCAGCAGCATCAGATACATCCACCTGTCCCTGACCAGATCCCTCAGTAATAGCTTTCTTTTCTCCAGACTCAGTTCCCCTTTTACTTGCATGCCTGCCGCAGCCGGAGTTTGATTAGATTTCATAGCACCTCTCCTCAAAGTTTTGTGAGCGTTGCTTCCTGAATCGGTTTCGAACTAAACTCGCTTCGGAAGCATCGGCATTGCCTGTTTGAACATCGTTCTTGTTGCCCGATTGTATGCGTTTTCATGTTTTTATTATCCGTCACGAAATTCGTGTAAGGCTATACTCCGTTCATGACTTCAAGCACCAACCTTCGATAAATGCCTATCCTGCAAGGAAGGTAAGATATCACGGTTTTCCGTCGCATATGCCGTATTCTACCTATAGCGTGCCGCTGATGACATACAGTCTTAGTTGGTTCTTCGCGCCGTACGTTAGCAGCACACTGATTGATTCGTGCAGCGATTTCCGTAACCCCGCTCGAGCGTTTATTGGAGCAAAAAAGCTGCTCCATCACCGTAAAACATGCTAGGGATGGAACAGCTTTCTTGGATTGATATGGTGATTTCATCATAAGATGAGCCCGCTCCATCATGCCTGGGTGTGTCTACATCTTTGAAAGGAGGTGCTAATCATCCCTTCCCTTCTTCACTGTTGAGCTGCTCCCGATACTGGCCGGGAGTTAACCCAAACGCACGACGGAACGTACGGATAAAGGCGCTAATATTCGTGTAGCTCACTTTCCTGCCGATTTCCGAGACCTTCATCTCGGTCGTGGCCAGTAGATTTTTGGCGATATTCATTCGGTACTCGCTAATGTATTCACTGAAGGAGACGCCCATTTCTTTCTTAAATACACGGCTGATATAAGCCGGATTAAAATTCATGACCGCCGCACAATAGTCGAGCGAAATATCTTGACCGTACTGCTCCTGCACGATATCAACGATTCGGCGGGTGATGTTCACGAACTGTTTATCGGCCATATCTTCCAAAATTTCGATTACAGGCTTAAACAACCTGGAGTGGAACCAGCTCGCAATTTCGGTTCGTGTCTGCAGCCTGAACAGATGCTTCAGCTCCTCTTCGCCATTCCATACTTGCTGCATCGACAGTCCTTGCTCCTGGGCTATGCCAACGGTCCTGGACGCCAGCTGCAGCAGCAATAAATGATGCTCTTGATGAAACCCGTCCTTGCACAGCAATTTGTCCAAATAACGCTGAAACAGCTGCTCCACCTTTTCAAGCTGTCGTTCTTCCATGGCAAGCATCATCTGATCCTCGATCAGCCTTAATTTCGTGTATACCGTCTTCTCAGTATTAGCTTGATCCTCAATATCGGCATAACGCACGATGATATTCGACCCGAGAATAAATCGCAGTTTGAGTGCCGCACTGCTTTCTTTATAGGCACGCTTCGCATCGGACAACCGCTTAAACGGGTGGCTGATGCCGATGCTGCATTCGAGCCCGAGGTATTCATGAACCTTGGCTTTGATATGCTGAGCGGTCTCATAGAACATAGCTAGACCAGCTTCGGCACTCTTCTCATTACTGGTTAACAGCGTTACCTGGGAATGATTCAGCACGATCGGACTGAAACGCGCCTCTACGGGCAAGGTTTCCGACACGATATTGCTGACCGCAAACAGAAGAAGCTCCCGGTCCTGTTCCTGAAACCGCGACTGCTGAAGGTTATCCAACTCAAGCTGCAGCACGCCGAGGCTTCCCCAGCCCGTTGGAAACCCGTAGCGTTCGGAAGCGTATTGGTCATCGGCTCCGGACATATGCTCGGTAAACAGCTTCAGGACATAGAATTCCCGTAGATGCACCGTCTGGGATTTCATCTGTTTGTCCAGCTCGTTTCTTGAAACGGCTAGGGAGGTCAAGCTCTCCCGGATGGACTCAAACTCATCTTTCCGGTAGTCATCGGTCTGCTGCGGCTGAACGTTCGTCGCGAACTCGTGGAGTTTGCGGATTGGAGAATACATCCTGCGGCTGCCAAACCAGGAAGCGATCAGCACGGTCACAATAATCCCGAAACAGGCTGCGGCTGTAATCAGTGCAATGTTCCCTGTCTGATCGGTCACTTTATCCAGCGATACGACGGATACATAGGTCCAGCCGTTATAATCCGATTTGGTGTACAGCACGCTCACCTTATTGCCTTCGCTTTCTGCGTGAAATGCGCCTTGGGGTTCAACGGACTGCCCAATCCTTGATAAGACCTCTCCGTTGATCGAGCGGTAAGCCTCCCGATCCTGAACCGGCGACAGGAACGCTTCTCCCTGCTCGTTCAGGATATATTGGCTGGCCCGCAAATTGACGGGTTCCAGCATGCTCCGGATATCTTTGGCGGTGATTTGCAGAATCAGAATGCCGGACGGAGCGGCGTTTTTCGACAGAAGCGGTAATTTGTGTACCAGCCGAAGAGTTGTCGCCGTTTGTTCGGCACTGTTCCAGTAATCCGTCTCCGCAGGATTCGAGGTCTGCGGGATTTCCCCCGATCCCGCTGCCCAGAATATGCTTTCATGGGTATTCAGATACCGGTCGAATTCGGCTTTGTTCATGCCCTCCAGCGGTTTGAGTGAGTTTAAATCCACGACCCATTCATGCTTCAGATTGACGACGTACACCTGGTTTAATATGGTCTGCGTCTGCAGGTTGAACATTTCCTTCGTCAGTTCCCGGACCTTGATAAAATCCTGTCCGCTTAACTTGCTGTCCATCACGGACTTCAGCAGCGAAGAGTTCTCAAACTGCAAGGCGGTTCTTTGCATGGAATCGAGCACCTGCTCCACCCTCATCCGGGTCTGGTTCAGCAGATGCATATTGCCTTCGTTCACCTTCTCCTCCACATCTTTGGCGGCGATGAAATAAGAGAAGAATCCGATAAGAATCGTCGGAAAGGATCCCAGCAGCAAACTGTATATGAGTATTTTGGATTTGAATGTTCCCAATATCGTCTGCTCCTTCTTGGCCTTGGATGTAAAGAACAGGATCACCTGGACCGAATAAATGGATATGTACAACCGAATGATAACGCTTGCATTATAATAATTTAAAAATCATAACATACCCGAGCATTAATTTTTAGTCTTCACATGCTTTTTTGTTAGCATTATGATGTCTTTTTGTTTTGCGATAATGGGCCACCGGTCCACTCATATCGAAACAAGCTCTTGCGAACCGCAAGAGCTTGTTTTACCATAAGCCAGATTTCAGGCTGGAAATTCCACTTATTCTGCAGAGTCGGTAACCGCGCCTCTCGATGCTGAGGACACTAATTTTGCATATTTGTACAATACGCCCGTGGAAACTTTGAGTGGAGGCTGCTGCCATGCTTGTGCCCTCGCAGCCAATTCGGAATCCGATACGTCGAACGTCATTTCTTGCGTTTCGCTGTCGATCGTGATCATGTCTCCATTCCTCAGCAGCGCGATCGGCCCGCCTACCTGTGCTTCAGGCGCAACGTGACCGACAACGAACCCATGCGAGCCGCCAGAGAACCTGCCGTCCGTAATCAGCGCAACCTCTCCGCCGAGACCCTTGCCTACAATGAGTGCCGTGACCGACAGCATCTCCGGCATACCCGGGCCGCCCTTAGGACCGCAATAACGAATGACTAACACGTCGCCCTTGCATATTTCATCTCTCAAGATCGCTTCGGTTGCATCCTCCTCGCTGTCATACACCTTGGCCGGTCCGACAAAACGCAGCTTCTTCATACCCGACATTTTGGCAACCGCACCTTCTGGCGCGAGATTGCCTCTTAATACAACCAATGGCCCGTTCGGCTTCAGCGGCTTATCGATGGGGCGAATGATTTCCTGGCTGCCCTCTAACGGCGCAGCTTCCGCCAGATTCTCTGCCAATGATTTACCTGTGACCGTCAGACAATCGCCATGCAGAAGCCCCTCGGCGAGCAATAATTTCATGACGCCCGGTACGCCGCCGACTTCGTTTAAGTCCTGCATGGCATGTCGTCCGCTTGGCTTCAGGTCTGCAAGGTGGGGAACTCGCAAACGGATTCGCTCGAAATCGTCTAACGTCAAATCTACGCCAACCGAATGAGCGATGGCAAGCAAATGCAGGAACGCGTTGGTTGAACCGCCCAAAGCCATGACGACGGTTATCGCATTCTCAAACGCTTTTTTTGTCATGATGTCCCTGGGATAGATTTCTTGCTCCAACAAGGAGAGGACCTGTCTTCCAGCCGCAGCGCATTCCGCTGCTTTGTCTGGTGAAATAGCCGGCGTGGAAGAGGAGCCGGGCAGGCTCATCCCCATGGCTTCTGCCGCAGCGGCCATCGTATTGGCTGTATACATGCCCCCGCAAGAGCCCGGTCCCGGGCAGACGCTGCATTCCACCTTGTGTAACTGCTCCTCCGTCATTTTTCCGTCATGATATTGCCCGACCGCTTCGAAAGCCGTGACGATATCCACGTTCTTGCCATCGAGCTTCCCGGGCTGTATCGTACCGCCGTAAACATAAACCGCAGGAAGATTCATCCGTCCGATTGCCATCAGGCAAGCGGGCGTATTCTTGTCGCAACCGCCGATCGCCACCAGACCATCGAAACGTTCGGCCCCCGTCACGATCTCAATCGAATCTGCGATGGCTTCTCGGCTGGGCAGGGAGAACAGCATGCCGCCGTGTCCCATCGAAATGCCATCGGAAACCGTGATCGTGTTGAAAATAAGCGGAGCGCCGCCATGGTTGCGTACCCCTTGCTTGGCCTCTATGGCTAGCTTGTCGATATGCATATTACAAGGGGTCACTTCGCTCCAAGTGCTGGCTACGCCAATCATCGGTTTCTTAAAATCCGCATCCGTGAAACCAACAGCCCGCAGCATCGCCCTGTTCGGTACCCTGTTGACGCCCTCACTGATTACCTTACTGCGAATGCGTAAATCTTTTTTGTTTGTCATCCTTCCTTCTCCCCCTCTGTTTAGAGTAACCCGTGTAGTTCCTGCATGGGACGCATGAAGTTTTGTTTCATCATAGCTTGCGCCCGATCACCGTCCTTCTGCTCGAAAGCGCTGATGATCGAGGCATGCTCATCGACTGAAGCCTGTGTGGCAGCAATCGGCTGTTTTAAGAACACGTACTTAAACCGCCGGATATGCATCTGAAGCGAGGCACTATATGCAGCGACATAAGGATTATCTGACAGCTCCACGATGAAATTATGAAACTGTTCATCCAACTCCATGGCTTGATAAGCTTGCCCGCTCTTCATGGCATTTTCAAAATCCAGATTCATCGCCCGCAATTGCTGGATCTGCTCCGGAACAATGATGGTAGTGGTCACTTCAGCGGCCAATGCTTGAAGAACGGCCATGGTCGAATACATCTTAAAGATATCTTCCCTCTCAATGGCCGTAACTTTTGTTTCTTTTCCGGGGTGCGTGGACACGAGTCCTTGTACTTCAAGCAGTTGAAAAGCTTCCCGGATGGGCGTTCGGCTTACGCCAAGCGATTCCGCCAATTCGGCGTCGAGCAATTTCTCGCCGGGCTGAAGCGTGCCATCGATAATCCACCGTTGAATTTGGGAGAAGGCTCTTTCTTTTGCGGTCATTCGTACGGGAGAGACATAATTCTTAGGAACTGGCATGACTTATCATCCTTACTCTTTAAGTTTGTTATATGCAATATATCGCATTCATATATTAAATACAATACTTAGAGGGCTTCGTTTGATAAA
Organism: Paenibacillus sp. Y412MC10; assembly: GCF_000024685.1. Lineage (NCBI taxonomy): Bacteria > Bacillati > Bacillota > Bacilli > Caryophanales > Paenibacillaceae > Paenibacillus > Paenibacillus sp. Y412MC10. Next base: position 3,222,890 of record NC_013406.1, on the reverse strand, counting down.
AATAACAAACAGAGGAAATACTTAATCAAACTATCCAACAGCTAAGGACCACCGTTTAAACAAGTGAGGTGTAAACAACCATGCCATTTTCCACATGGACGGGTTCAAACCAATCCCGTAACGAAGCCTCTTCCAACTCAAATGATGCGAGTTCAGATGGCCGGAACATATCGGAGAGCTTAGAAGAGACCACATCCGAAATCAAGAAAATTCTCGGCGATAACGACGATTTTATGATACATCCCTTCCATGTGTTCGGGCAGCATCCGGCCGTATTGTTTTATTTCTCCGATATGACGGATCACGCCGTCATTAATAATACTTTATTAAGACCACTTAAATATGGCCCTCGCCATCTCGATGTTTCAGACCTCCCTCGCCATGCGTTGATGGACACTTTGATGAAGGATACGCTTTATCACAGCGAAGGATACTCGGAACGAAAAATCTCCGTGCTCACCGACAATCTTCTAAGGGGACAGTCTGTCGTAGCGATCGAAGGGCTGGACGAGGCCATCATCATTGATACGCGAAAAATATCGCAGCGTTCAATAGAACAGCCGGCGACGGAACAGGTGATCCGCGGGGCACGGGAAGGATTCATCGAGACGCTCGGTACCAACATTTCCCTGCTCCGCTACCGGCTGCAAACGCCGGATTTCCGCGTGAAATCCATGGAGATCGGAACGAAAACAAAATCCAAGGTTGCGGTCTGTTACATGGATGGCATCACCAATCCCGGCATCGTTAAAGAAGTGAATAAGCGCCTGGACGCCATTGAAATCGATGCCGTGCTGGATTCGGGGTATCTGGAACAGTTTATCGAAGACAATCATTGGTCTCCGTTTCCGCAAATCCAGTATACGGAGCGGCCCGACAAAGTCGTGGCGAATCTGCTGGAAGGCCGAGTGGCCATTCTGGTCGACGGTTCTCCGCTCGCCTTGATCGCTCCAACCGTATTCAGCCAGTTCTATCAAACGGTCGAAGATTATACCGAACGATTTCTATTGATGAGCGCGATTCGGCTGTCCCGCCTGGTGGCTTTGGTATTTTCCTTGGTTTTTCCTTCGTTGTATGTGGCGATTATCTCCTTTAATCCTGAGCTGATTCCCACGGAATTTGCGGTCGCCGTCGCAGGCGGACGTGCAGGCGTCCCTTTTCCGGCGATGGTCGAAGTGCTCGTTATTGAAATTTCGATGGAGGTTTTGCGGGAAGCCACGATCCGGTTGCCGCAGCAGGTGGGCGGCGCATTATCCATTGTCGGCGTGCTCGTCATCGGGCAAGCCGCGGTATCTGCCGGGTTCGCTAGTCCGATTACCATCGTCATCATTGCATTAACGACCATCGGATCTTTCGCAACGCCGGCCTACAACGCGGCGCTTGCGCTCCGTCTGCTGCGTTTTCCGCTGATCATATTGGCCGGGATCTTCGGATTGTACGGCGTCATGGTCGGCATCATCCTGATTGCCAATCATCTTTTGTCGCTTAAATCGTTCGGAGTTCCGTATCTAAGCCCATTCGTCCCAGGCAACTTTCAAGGCATGCGGGATCTTCTGACTCGCGGACCGCTGTGGAAGATGAAGAACAGGCCTTCCTTCCTCCACCCGCTTGACACATCAAGGCTCGGTGATCAAATGAAGGAGCAGGTGGATCATTCCTCAACCAATATCATGAATCCCGTCCAACCTAATGACGAGAAAGGTCGATAACCATGAATGAACAGCGCCAAATCACGGTTCTTCAGGCCTCTGCCATTACGATCAGCACCATCGTGGGAGTAGGCGTTCTTGCACTCCCTTTGTCTGCGGTCAAAGCTGCGGATGCCGGGGCTCCGTTCGTTACTTTTTTGGGAATGCTGCTGGCGTTTGTCGGACTTTTCTTCATGACCCGGCTCGGCATGCGGTTTCCGAACGACTCTTACGTGGAGTACAGCGAAGTCATCATCGGCAAGTGGTTCGGTCGAATCGGAAGCTTGATCTCGATTGCGTTTTTTGCGGTTTTGAGCTCACTGGTCGCCAGAGAATTCGGAGAGGTTGTCGTTACGGCTGTCCTGAAGAACACACCGCTGGAGATAACCGTACTGGTCATGCTGCTGTTGGCTGCATTTTCTTCACGCCGGAATATCATGACCTTTTCGTATATCCACTTATTTTACAGCCCCTTTATTCTGATACCTGCCCTTTTGATCGTCGCCCTTTCATTAAAAAATGCAGACTTGGTCAATGTACTCCCTCTATGGGGAAATGAACCCGGAGGCATACCGGCAGGCATTATTACGCTCTCCACCGTGTTCCAAGGATACTTTATTATGATGATGGTCATTCCGGCCATGTGCAAACCTGAAAGAGCGATGCGGTCCAGCCTATGGGCCATGGTAGTAACCGGCGCTTTGTATATTTTGATCGTGGCTGCCACCGTGGGTGTGTTCGGAGCCGAGGAAACCAAAAAGCTGTTGTGGCCGACACTGGAGCTTGCCAAAGCAACTTCATTGCCTGCCAATGTGCTGGAACGCTTGGATGCAGTCTTTCTAGCCGTATGGGTAACGGCTGTATTTACATCCTTGTTCTCCTGTTACTACTTTACGCTTTACTCGATAAGCAAGCTATTCCGGTTAGCGGACCATGGGATGTTGTCCTTCTTCATCCTCCCCTTTCTGTTTGTGTTGGCCATGCTGCCCCAAAGCTTGATTCAATTGAATGAAGTGAACGGCATGATATCCAAATATGGACTGCTGATTACTATCGCGTATCCCGGAATCCTGCTGATCATCGCCATTCTGCGCAAAAAAAGAGGTGCCGCCAAATGATCGGGGAAATTTACAGCGGTTATTTGGATGTTGCCATTCTGATCTGGCTCTTCTGCGGCTTGTTCAATCTGTTCATCGACATGAATAAGTACAGACAATCGAACATGACCAAGGAAAAAAAAGTATCCCGCGTGCTGGGTTGGATCAATATCAGTATCGTAACGGTTTGGTTTCTGGTTATCGTCCTTGTTAAAGTCTTCGTGTGAGTTTAGATGTCTGAGTTCAGGAGGATCTCAATGAGTAAGAGAGTAAACGCCGGCTTTAACCTAAAATTCATGATCCTTCTTCTCCTCTGCTCACTTCTAACAGGCTGCTGGGATCGGATGGAGATTGAGGAACGCGCCGTCGTTCTTGGCATTTCGATCGACACGGCCGGCAAGGATGGCGAGATTCGTGAAGATGAAATTTCTCATCTTCGAGGGAAATATCCCGCACCGCAACAGGAAATGATCCAGTTATCCGTTCAAATCGCTCTTCCCGGCAGGATACCGCTCGGACCCGGCGAAGGCGGTGCTTCAGGAGAAGGCGCCCAAGAAACCGTGTGGGTGCTTGATGTTGTAGGACATACCGTCGATGATGCGATGATGAATCTCCAGCAGCAAATATCAGGCAAATTGTTTTTTGGACATCTCCGCGTCATCGTTGTATCGGAAGAGTTTGCCAGAAAGGGGATGGAGAATTTAAACGACTATCTCCACCGAAACGCGGAAGTTCGCCGTATGGCCTGGCTGATGGTATCCAAAGGGAAAGCGAGAGAACTGATGGAAGCAGCCCCGAAGCTGGAGCGCGTCCCGGCATTGTATTTGTCCTCCACGCTGGACGACGCCGTTAAGCATGGCAAGTTCCCGAGCGACTATATCGGAACCTTCTGGAACAATTCGTCGAAGAAGGGGCAGGAAGGATTTCTGCCTTACATCCAAATCATGAAGGGCGATAACGTGGAAATCAGCGGCATGGCTTTTTTCAAAGGCGCCACACTGGTCGGCGTGACAAAACCGTTTGAAATTGCCGGATACTTGGTCATTAAGGGAATCAGTCCGGCAGGATATCGGGGAATCATTCATGTTGGAGACGACTCTCAGGTCGTCACCATCCATGCAACGAACCGGGAATCGGAAATCAAGGTAGACATCAAGAACGGCCTTCCTCATTTTACGATCACGGCAGTGACGGAAGTGAATGTCGAAGAGAAAAACACGGAAACCCTCCCGCTCAATAACTCACATATTCTTGAGGAAATTGCTCGGGAGAATGAACGATCCGTTAAAGAACTCATGCTCGGACTAATCCAAAAAACGCAAAAAAAAGAATCCGATATTTTCGGATTCGGTGAATTGGTACGAGCCAGAAAACCATCCTATTGGAATAGCCATGTCAAAACCGCGGATCAATGGAGTGAAATTTATAAACATACAACCTTTGATTTCCGTGTAACATCGAAAGTCCGAAGAGTCGGCATGAAGGCGGAATGATGGTGTCAGACCCACAACACAGTAATTAGCTATAAAAATAATGAACTTGAACACGGGTAAAGAGCGCTATCGCTTGAATACCACATCGGCTGCAATCGGCAGATGATCCGATGCTTCGGTTTGGATCACGCGTTGATTGGCATGCCGGACGTTAGGGGAAGTCAGAATATAATCGATGGTTGCCGACGGATTGATGACAGGGAACGTATAGGCATCGTCTATTCCCTCAAAGCTGTTTACGAATAAACCGCTGTTTAACAGTAATTGAAACTCTGAACTGTCCGGTTCCGCATTAAAATCCCCCATGAGAAGCGCAGGTCCCTGAGAGCTGGAAGCAAGGTCAATGATTTCCTGAGCCTGTGCCGTTCTGCTGGTGACATCCAGCCCGAGATGCGTGTTGTAAACATCCACATGGATTCCCCTCAGATTAACGACGGCATGAAGAACGCCGCGCTGCTCCTTCCCGAAGCTGCTTAACCATGTATTCTCGGATCGGAGTATCGGATACTTGCTCACGATGGCTGTCCCGTATTGACGGTTGTTTGTTTGTCCTTCCCCCGGTTCCAAATCAAGATTCGCGCCGTAAGCGTAATGATAGCCGAGCAAATCAGCCAATTCCTTGGCTTGGTCTTTAAAATCGCTTCGTTCCCCGTAATGCCGATCCACTTCTTGAAGCCCGACAATCTCAGCGCCGGAGTCGCGGATCACATCCGCAATTCTCTGCAGGCTCAGCTGACCATCGATTCCTACCCCATGATGGATATTGTAAGACATCACGGTGGTGCTTACTTCTTTGCCTTGACCCTTTCCCGCTGCCATGACGCCCGTTGCAAACAGGGGAATGATGAACAAGCAAGCGATTAGCGAAATGAGGCTTTTTTTCATGAACGAATCTCCTTCCATTAGTCAGATTAATATTGTAAGAATCAAATTGATTATATACGGGTTTTATTTTCGCCAGATCAAGCCACGAGCTGCTCCTTTAAAATGGTAAAAAAGAAACAGACTAGACACCCTTAATATGGTCCAGCCTGTGACCTGCGACTTACATTCGCTTGCTTGACCGCAACTATTCAATGAGTCAAAACCGCCTGCGCATCAATTAAAAATGCTGTCCGGAACGTAATATACCTTCTGCGTATTCTGCTTATTGACCGGATCCGTCACGATCGTAAAATATACGTTGCCGTTCTTGGTCTGGACTCCCTCGATTTCATGATTGCCTACATTCGTAATTTTCACGAGGGTTTTGAAAGTCCCGGTATTCGTCATCATGGCAATCTGAGGGGTTTCGCCTTCGGCTCCGCCTGACGTATAGATTTTCGTTTGGCCGAGCATATCCGCCCCCTGGAAAGATCCGTTCGGTCTGACGATGCCGCTGCCCGAATGCGTGAAGCTGTCAACCGCTGCGTTCACCGCGGCTGCGCTGTCCATCCGCACCTGTTCATTGCTGTCAAGCAGCTTATTGAGCGCGACCGTGTCATAAATGGACCAGGTCACGGTTCCTTCTTTCGTCTGAACGCGGAACACCGTATGCGTACTGTTGCCACCGCCATCAACCCGGTAGGTCTCGCCTAGCCTTGCTCCCGTTTTATTGGCGTAATTCATATAGGTAAATCGATGCAGATCCGTATAATCGACCGTCTTGCCGGCCGAATATTGCAGTCTTGCTACCTGGAGCGACCAGTAATAATCGGTTGAAGGGTCTGCTTTTGAACTGAAATAGAAATAATTGACGCCATTGTACGTATACATATCCAGCGTTTGACAGTGCCCCGTGTTGGTGACGGTCATTTTATCTACAAAAGTAGCGTCATTGCCGTTAATGAGCAATCTTGAAAGATAGCAGGTTCCCTTGGAACGCTGCGTGACATACAGATATTTATCCGCGATGTAGGCTTTTTGAACAGCCACGTTGTGTTGAAGCCCTTTTAAATTGTAGGCAAGCGTTGCCGAAGCGTTGACGGTTTTCTCTGGGGTTGCCGCGAACGCGGGCAAACCGGACATACAAAAGATAAGCATTGCAAGGATGAAGGACGTTAGTAATTTGATTTGCCTTTTCTTAAGGCTCAGCCCTTGAACGTCAAACATCAATCCACCTCCATGAAATGATAGAAATCCGTGAGTTCCTCGGCGCCCCCTTTCCTAGGTAGTGAATGTACATTTTGAGTTTACCATTTCCCCCAAGGATTTCCTGTGCTTATCATACTTAAAGTTTCAGGAAATCATGGTCCTTTAGCCCTTTTTTTTCGGTGGAACGCCCAAGAGATCATAAAGAAAAGGAGCATCCGCTTTAAGATTCGGCGAATGCTTCCTTTGTCTCTAGCAGTTTAGGGATGAAAAACAACGGATACAACAAAAGGTACAGGTTGGGCACCCACCACATGAGGTCGAAATCCGACTTGATGATCCAAAAAACGATCGCCTGCAGTCCGGAACAAAACGTCAGGGTAAGCGAGATTAAGGCGAGATTTTTCCATTTCGCATTTCTTCGTTTATGTAAGTACAGACTATACATCCCGGTAACGGATATGAATATGTCCAGCGGAAAGAACGACCAATTCCAAATAACCAACAGCTCATTGGTATAATCCTGATATAAATACTCTTTAGGAATGAAGGCCAGTGCGGTAATGACCCAATACATAATAAATCCGATATCCGTCACTAAGAACAAACCTTTTAATGTTTTGCTCAAGGCATACCCTCTCTTCTCCTTCGTGGTCTATCGTTGGCTCAAGTTTCCCTCTTGATGATACCGGCCAAAAGAATCTCTCCCATATCGCGCAGGCCCTCCTGAAGAGTCATACTGCTCCTGTTTGCCGCCGAGTCCTCCATTAACCGATAGAAGCCCCCTACATACAGATCAATGAATATTTTGGCGTTAAACGGCCGAAGCAAGCCTTGACGAATGCCTTCCTGAAATAATTCGGCAATGCTGCCCCATTGCTCATTTAGAAATTGGTCCAGACGGTTCCATTGGTTAGGATAATAACGCTGCAGCTCCGTGATGAGGTTTAGCTCGATAAACTGAAAATCAGCCGGGATCAGAATCAGACATCGTCTAAGTTTCTCCAATGTGCTGAGGCTCGCGTTATTCATGATTTCCTTCTCTTTATGCTGAAGCTCATCGATCGCCCCCGCGAGAATTTCGGCAATTAGCTCATCTTTGGACGGGAAAACGCCATACAGGGTTTTCGTGCTCATCCCCAGCTGTTTGGCCAGTTCACCCATCGTAAATCGCAATCCGCTTCTCCGGATTTCCTTGCTTGCCGCCTCGACGATTCGTTCTCTCAATGAAATTCACCCCCATCCCGGAAAATTTATAAACAGTATCATTTTCCATATTTTCCTTATATATTATCCCGATTCCTTCTTTGTGTCAAACGAATGGCTGATCACAATGAAAAGAGACAGCATGGAATGCTGTCTCTAAAATATCGATAGCTTAGACATGTAGGCAAACCCTTTGAAATAGGCTTACGCTCAGGCCTTTACCTTCAACTCAACAACGCCGCTCTCCCAATCCGAGTGGCCGCCTACTACGATGCTGACTCGGCAAGGGACGACATCGTAATCCATGTTGCGGTTCCAGATGGCCAGTTCCTCGAAGCCGAGCTTGAACGTAACGGTGGTGCTGTCCCCGGGCTCCAGCATTACCTTCTTGAATCCCTTCAATTCTCGAAGTCGGCGGGTAATCCCTGATTGATCGGCTTGTATGTAAAGCTGAACGACTTCATCCCCCTTCAGCTTTCCGCTGTTCTTCACCTCCACGCACACCTCGACACGACTTCCGGAGCGAAGCTCGTCAAGCGTCACTTCATTCTGGGAGATGGCCGGAGATCCATATTCAAACGAGCTGTAACTCAAGCCGAATCCGAACGGATATAACGGTTTTGACGGCATATCGACATAGGGACGAGGGCGCCCTGCGTTTTTCTGATTATAATAAACCGGCAATTGACCTACGGAGCGCGGAATCGAGACGGGCAGCTTTCCGCTCGGGTTCACTTGGCCAAACAGGATTTCTCCGATGGCACGGCCTCCTTCGCTGCCGGGATACCAAGCGCACAGCAAGGCATCGCTAAGCTCGGCCACCTCGCCGACGGCGAGCGGACGTCCTTGAATGAGCACGGTGATCACCGGTTTGCCGATCGCGTGAATTTCCCGAACCAACTGCTCCTGTATCCCGCCTAAGCGCAGTTCGGCTAGATCGACTCCTTCCCCGCAGTCCATTTCCGTCGGATCCCCCTCCGCTACGATCGCTGCGCCGTTATTGTCAAACATGCCCCCGAATTGACGAGCACTGCTGCCGCCGAGCACGAGCACGACCGCGTCCGCGGAACGAGCCGCTTCGATTGCTTCAGGCAAGCCCTGGGCGGACATGCCTCGAACGCTGCTTCCGGGAGCGAAGACGATGTCCGTGCCTTCGGGAGCGGCCATCCGAATGCCTTGAAGCGCCGTGACTCCACTGCCCTCGCGCTGAACGCTGGTGTAGTCCCCGAGCTGGTTGTAGAGACGGTCCGCATTAGGACCGATGACCGCCAGCCGTTTGATACTGTTGTGATTCAATGGCAGTACGCCTTTATCGTTTTTAAGAAGCACAACCGCTTCTCTTGCGACGGAAACGTTCAACTCTCTGGCGGCTGCATTGTTCACGGTCGAAGCAGCCAAGCCCTCGTCTACGTACGGCTGCTCGAACAGCCCCAATCGGAATTTCAGGCCAAGCACTCGACCAACCGCGCGGTCGATGCTCTCCATATCGGCCTTCCCTTGTTTCACCGCTTCTTCAAGCGTCGTGAACGACTTGTCCCACAGGCTTAGATCGACCCCGGATGACAGAGCAAGCGCCGCTGCCGACTCATAGTCTCCCGTAATGGACACCAAACGGTCGATGGCCGTTCCATCCGCCATGACAATCCCATCAAATCCCCATTCATCTCTCAGAATGCCGGTTAACAGCTTATCATTGGCATGACATGGAATGCCGTCGAGTTCATTATAGGCCGCCATGACGCCAGCCGCTCCTGCTTTGATCCCCGCCTCTGCGGCAGGCAGGTGAATTTCCCGCAGCTCCCGCTCGCCTGCGGGAACCGGGCCTGCGTTCCTTCCACCCTGCCCTGCTCCTTGTGCGCATAGATGCTTGAGCACGGCAGCTGCCTTATCCGGACTCTTCCATTCTTCCGGGTTTCTCCCCTGCATGCCAAACACAACCGCCTCCGTCATTCGCGCAGCCAGGTAAGGATCTTCTCCGTAACATTCCTCGGAGCGTCCCCACCGCGGATCCTGCAGGATGTCCAGTACCGAGACCAAACCTAAATGCGCGCCTCGGCTGCGGATCTCGGAGGCCACATGGGAATAGGCCTTTTCAATTAATTCGGGATTCCAGGTGGAACCGATGGCCGTATTGACGGGCAGAAGCGTTCCGTCAAGCGCTTGATGGCCGTGGGGGCATTCCTCCGAGAGCAGGACGGGAATGCCGAGCCGGCTGTGCTCGATCACGTAACGCTGGATGGCATTCGCCACCTTCGCGTTGTCCTGCGTAGGAATCCCGTTCTCATAGGTCACCCCGGACCAAGGGTCCGCCCGGAACAGACCGTACAGCGCCCCCATGCCGGCCCCCCACTCGACATGCTCCTTGAATAAGTCGGTCAGTTCAAACTCCGTTTCGGTCCCTTCGCTTCGCCGATATGCCATCCAGCCGTACAAGTGCTGGTTCAGCTGCCCAACCTTCTCCTGCAGCGTCATTCTGGACAACAAATCCTCTACGCGCTCGTCTACGGGGAGCGCAGCATTCCGATATTTCTCCATATTCCCATACTCCTTCCATCCTGGTCGTCACGCTTCTGATCATTCTTTGATATTCAAGACCCGATATTTCTTCGGCGTCATGCCTGTGTACAGTTTGAAGACGGATACAAAATACTTGTATTCTTTGTAGCCGACGCGGTCGGCAATCTCAAACACCTTGTCCTGCGTCGTCAGCAGCAGCTTTCTCGCCTCGTTGATGCGCAATTCGTTCATGTATTCGCTGAAGCTTTTTCCCGTGCTTTGTTTAAAAATATTGCTGAAGTAGCTGGGCGTAATCTTTAAATACGCTGCCACTTCCGACGCTTTCAGGTCGCTGAGATAATGATCCGCCATATACTTCTTGGCCTTCTCAATGATCCAGAACGATCTGTCGATGCCGACCCTGTCGATCAGCTGCAGCAGATCAAACACTTCCGAGGATATCGCCAGACGAATCGCGTCGGGATGATTGAACACCTCCAGATCGATCGTTCTCTCCAGGCCATGCTCCAGCTGGGTCAGACCGCTTTGACGAAGTCGCTGCCTAAGCATGATGGACAGTTCATCACACACGTTCACCATATCCGTCAACAGGTACCGCTGATCCCGGAAAAATCGGAACATGCCGTCGATTAGCTCTTCCAGCATTTCGGCATCCTGCTTGAATAAAGCCACGGACAGTTTCGAGACCATATCGGCACTGTCGAAATCGTGCTTGGCCCGGCCGTTATCCACCTCGGACTTATATTCGCGATCCAGCAAGGGGCGCTGTTCCAAGGCATAATAAGGCAATAACGCTCGCACCTCCGAGCAGATGGCTGCCGTTTGGTCCGGGGAAGCGTAAGCATCCGATACCGCGCCGTACAAACGATGCTCTTCCGGCCAGGCATCCAGCATCGCCTGCAGAATTTCTTCCCACTGCCGCTTCGGGCGAGGCTGATCCGTCATCAGCAGGGTCAACAGCAAATTTTTATGCACAAACACGGATATTTGACGAATTCCGCTGGTTTCGAGGCTTTCACGAACCGTCCGGATCCATACATGCTGCAGCATCGTTAAATCCTGTTCCGATACGGAAGCTGCAAGGTTCGAGAACTTCTCCAGCTGCGTAGCCATGAGTTTATATTCGGCACCGTTTACTAAATCGCCGGGCACCGCCTTGGTCAATGAAGTTTCATTATGCGCTGCCATGTCGGAAAGCCACAGCTCGGCATCCTTCGATGATCCGTCGACACGGGTATCTTGGCGAATGTCTTCCACGATTCCCGTCACGGCGGCCACCAATTCGTCAATATCGACGGGCTTCAGCAAGTAATCGGTTACATCAAGCTTGATGGCTTGGCGGGCATACTCGAATTCCTCATAACCGCTGATCATGATGACCCGAATCTGAGGATGACGGAGCTTCAGCTCCTTAGCAAGCTGAAGCCCGTCCATTCCCTCCATTCGGATGTCCGTCAGAACCAGATCAATCTCGTGTTCCTGCACCACCTGCAAAGCTTCATTGCCATCATAAGCCTCGGCGACGACCTCGACTCCATAATCCGCCCAGTCAATGGTATAGTGCAAGCCCTGACAGATCACCGGTTCATCGTCAACGATCAGCATTTTTACTGTCTTCACGTGTTGCATCGTACGATTCACCACCGTAGGTTTCAGAATATGGAAGCTTGAGGCGAATCAAGGTTCCTTGCGATGAAGCCTCAATCACTTCCAGTCCGTAGCGTTCTCCGAAAAATAGGTATAAACGTTCATGAATGTTGCTGAGCGCACCTCGTGTGCGGCCGGCTTGGACTCCGATTCGCAGGGATTCCCTGACTTCTTCCAAAGTAGAATCGTCCATACCCCGGCCGTTATCCTGCACGTCGATCCAAATCTCATCCTCCCGCTTATACGCGATGACCGTTATCCTGGCAACCGGTTCGCGCCGATCAAGGCCATGCTTGAGAAAATTCTCGACCAAAGGCTGAATGGTAGCCTTCAAGGTAAGCGAATTCGCCAGATCATATTCCATGTACAGCGCATATTTCAGTTTACGCCCCAGCCGTCTCTGCTGCAAATACAAATAGGAGCGTACGAATTCCATTTCTTTAGCAAGGCTGGTCTCGTAATGGCCATTGTTCAGACTGGAACGCAGGAATCGGGACAAAATTTCGATGAGCTGGCTGGACTCGACGGCCTTCTCCAGCCTGGCGGTCCAGCGGATCATATCCAGCGTATTATAGAGAAAATGCGGATCCATCTGCTCCTGCAGCAGGCGCAGCTCGGATTCGCGCTCCCTCAGTTCCAGCTTGTATTTATGCTCGATCAGTTCCTGAATCGTGGAGACCATATCGTTAAACCTGCGGTTCAGCTCGGAAATCTCATCCTTGGAACGAATGGGGACCCGAGCGTTGAAATCGCCGAGCTTAACGCGATTGGTCTCAATCTTCAGGCGCAGGATCGGCCTGATAATCGTATAGTGGAACCCGATCAAGGCCGATAAGCCCAACAGGAGAATTCCGATGAGAATGACCTGCATCAAGATGGATACGCCGCGTACATCCTGATCCAACGCAGCCTTGGGCACCATGGAAACGATCGTCCAATCGGTATTCTCCATCCGTTGATGAAAGGTCAAATACGCTTCCCCGTCGTGTCGGTATGTGGAAGAGCCCATCGTCCCGGCGGTTATGATATCCGTAATCGCTTTCCCATCGCCGATATCCAAGGATAGCAATTCTTTGGAGGGAAGTACGATTTGTCCTTCGGCATTCACAATGAATACCATGCCTTCGTCCCGCGTCAACCCCCGCTGCAGCTGTTTAAGAATACTGGCTTCATCCATGCGGATGACGAGCCTAGCCAGCGGGAGCGTGATCTCGTCATAGGAATTCAGAACCCGGAACAATGAGACGAGGTTTACTTCACCATACCAGCCGCTGGTGGAAGGATAGCCGTTGCTCCACACGATTCCGCCTTTATGCTCGTCCGCCAGCCGGTTCCAAGACTCTTCGTTGCCGTGAATCGGCTCGCCCATCTCAATGGAATTGCCGTTAAACCCGGTGATCGAAATCGATTTGATATAGTTTTTGGACATGAGCTGAAACGTCAGGAATCCTTCAAGATTCTGCTTCAACTGCTCCGCCCTCCCGCTCTCTGGCGGTGGATCAAGGCGCAGGTATTGGCGCATGTCATTGCTCAATATCAAATAATCGGCTATATCCTCGATCATGGCCGTTTGTTCTTCCAGCTGGTTCGTTACGATCTCCAGGCTGCGCTGGCTTGATTGGATAAATTGGCCGCGCAGCACTTCGTTCAGCTTGTCTTGGGCCAGGACGCCGACCCCCAGCGTAGGCAGAATGACAAAAAAGAGGAAAATGACCAGAGCCTTCTGTTTCAGACCATAATTCCCGATCCAGCCCAAACTGCTGCGCATGTCCATTCCCTCTTTCGATGTCTTCATGATGTTGAGCTGAAACCGGATTAACCTTTAACTGCGCCTGCCGTCATGCCGTTAACGAGCTGTTTTTGCAGGAGCAGGTAAAAAATAATGATCGGTATAAGCGCGATCGTCAACGCAGCCATTTGCAGCGTAAGGCTGGCCGTCTCAATGCCGACAAAGTTGGCGAGCCCAAGCGGCAATGTTTTCAGCGACGATGAACTGATCAAGACGAGTGCGAACAAGTACTCGTTCCAATTATAGATAAAGTTCAAGATCACGACGGTTGAAATCGCCGGACGCGTGATCGGTAATATGATCGACCAGAAAATCTTGAATACGCCCGCGCCGTCCATGACGCCCGACTCCTCCAAATCCTTCGGAAACCCTCTCATGAAACCCTCCAGGATAAAGATCGTCAAGGACAAATGGAACGCCGTGTATGGAAGAATCAGCGATAAGTGGGTATCCAGCAAATGCAGATTCCGCATGATCAAGAAAATCGGAATCAAGGTCGCATGAATCGGAACGACCATGCCCAGCAGAAATATCGCGTAAGTTGCACCGCGCAGCTTAAAATTGAACCTTGCCAAGAAGTACGCCGCAAGCGATCCAAGAAGGACCGTCACGACCAACGATACGACCGTTACGATGATGCTGTTAAGGAAGTAGGTATCCATATTCGCCACTTCCCATGCCTTCGCGTAATTGGAGAATTGCAGCTCGGTCGGTATGGAGAACGGGTTCGCCGCATATTCCTGCTCGGTTTTGAACGAATCTACGATCATCCAAAAGAAAGGGATTATATTAATAATAGCGAATATCCCCAAAAAAGTGTATGCCGATAAATGGAACCATTTCGTTTGTCTGTACATCTCCTCCCTCTCCCTTCTATTCTTTTTCTCTCGCCAATCGATTTACGATCGTGATGACGATAAGGCTAAACAGCAGAATCAATACGGACACTGCACTGCCGTAGCCGAATCTCATATTCATAAACGAGTTGTTGTACATATAGACGGTCATAACCTCCGTCGCATGTGCCGGTCCGCCGCCCGTCATGATCTGGATCAGATCGAACACGCGGAACGAATTGCTTATGCTGTAGACAACGGAGACGAGCAATGTTCCTCGGATCATCGGGATCGTAATCCGCATGATCCGGCTTAGTCCGGTCGCCCCGTCCAGGGCAGCCGCCTCATTGACTTCATCGGGGATATTCTGCAGCGCGGCCAATAGAATGATCATATATAAGCCGCAGTTTTGCCATATATAAGCGATGCTGATGGAGATCATGGACCAGAACGGATCCCCCAGCCAATTTTGCTGCCAGCTCTCAAGACCCAGAACGCCGAGCAGGTTATTCAGCATCCCGTATTCCGTGTTGTACACCATGCCCCAGATCAGGGATACCATCACCGATGAAATGACGACCGGCAGGAATCCGATGGTCCGGAAGAAGCTGGAGCCCTTGAGTCCTCGATTCAGCAGCAGGGCCAGCAGCAGGCCAAGCGGAATCTGACCCGCTATCCCGGTAAACATGATAATGATGTTGTTCTTAACGGACAGCCAAAAAATATCATCTTTGAAAATATCTACGAAATTGTCCAGCCCGATAAAACGCATGGGCGTGATTCCGTCCCAGTTCATTAATGAATAATAAACCGATAAGCCGATGGGAAATATGGCAATACATATATAGATAATGAGTGCTGGCGCCAAGCCCAAGAATATAGCCCATTTCGTATGCTTAAGCGTATGCATTGGCGTAACTCCTTTCTTTCTGCCTTTAATAAGAAAAACCCGCTGCCGGGTTTTTCTTTGTGCCATCATGATCTTGACTTAAGGAAGGAAATTCGCAACTTACTTCATGCTGTCGAAAGCTTCCTGAACCTCTTGGGCGAGCTCCTCCGGCGTCCCTCTGCCGATGGTCAGAGCCTGCAATCCGTTCTGCATGACGTCGGTAACTTGCGTCGGAATGACGCTGTCGAACACCGGTGCCGTTCCCTTGTTGGTCAACTCCAGCATCTCCTTGAGATACGGGCTCGCATCTTCAGGAATCTCAACGTTGGCCGGTACGACAACGCCTTTACTGATCAGATCTTTGTACAGGTCCTCATTGACAAAAAACTTAATGAATTCCTCGGCAGCCGCTTTCTTTTCATCGCTCAATCCTTTTTTAATGGAGATGCCGTACTGAACGACGCCCGCGCTTTTCACCGGATCGCCGGATCCGCCAGGGACGCTCGGGAAGAGCGCAATGCCGAATTTGTCCCCTTCCTCGTTGTTGATGCGGATTCTTCCGTCAACGGTAGAAGAAGAAATATGCATCGCTGCTTTGCCTTGAATGAAATAGTCCTGCCCTTGGACGGAATCCATGTTGTTGGCATCCGTATTGAATGCTCCCAGCTTGGACAGTTCGTCGATGACGGCAATCGCTTTCACGTATTCGGGATCGGTAAATTTGGCTTCCTTGTTCAAAATTTTCTGCAAGAAGTCACTGCCTACGTAACGGTCCCCGATAATCGACAAGAAGGACGATTGAAGCGGCCATTTCTCTTTGTTGCCCAAGGAGATCGGCGTAATGCCGGCTTCCTTCAGCTTTTTCACCGCATCGATGAATTCGTCGTAGGTAGCCGGAAATTGGTCATAACCGACCCCGGCGAACATCTCTTTATTGTAATAAATAATGTCCACGAAGGTTTGTTTGGTCGGCACGGCGAATTGACTGCCGTTCTGATTAAATCCGGCCAATGCGTCCTCCGGCAAAATATCCTTCCAGTTATCCATCAGGTCATCCAGCGGCATCAGCAGATCCCCGGCTACCAGAGGAGCCAGGTCGGCACCAGGCCATACGACGTTGATATCCGACAGGTTGTTGGCGGCAGCCAACGTGCGCAGCTTCGTTTTATACTCCGTTGCAGCTACCCCGTCCTGCTTGATGATAATGTCGGGATGCTGTTTTTCGAACTCGGCGATCCGCTCTTTGTACACCTCGTTATCCACGTTCGGCGATGTCCATGGATGCATGATGTTCAAGGTAACCTTTTCCGGTTCGGCAGCGTCTTTCTCCCCGGAGCCGCAAGCGACGGTTGACATGAGCAGCAGCGCAGCTGTTCCGGTGAGAAGCATCGTTCTAAGCTTCTTAGACGTTTTCATTTGTTATACCCCTCTCTTTATACGTTACATATCATGTTCTTATATTTAACAATATAAGATATATTAATTATACAATCGGGTTATCGATCTCAATATCCGCTAAAAAATCGATTTCATCTAATTTTTTTAAGTCATTTTGGACAAAACGGAATTCTTATTCATCATATTTCTCTCGGATGCGTTAATTTTCATCACATTAAATTCGCGTTTTTCCATTTTAATGGTATCGCTTACATCTTAGGTTCTACAGAAAGCGTGGCATTGAACTAAGTCATTTGCCACGCTCTGAAGCGTCTTTATTGCGGTTCGTTCAAAATATAATCCACTAAGTCATCCAACGGTACCGTCGCAAGGGCAATTGCCGTATCGGTTACGCCGTAATAGATATAGAGGAGATCGTCCTTGACCACATTGCCTGTCGGGAAAATGACGTTCGGGATCTGATAGCCGAATTTTTCATAATACGTCTCCGGCTCCATAATGAACCGGCGGGTTCTGGCGATGATTTTCTCGGGATTCTCCAGATCCAGCAGCAACGCCCCCACGCGATACACCGTATCTTGGTCTACGCCGTGGTAGAGCACCAGCCAGCCTTTGTCCGTCCGCACCGGAGGCGTCGAGCCGCCGATTTTTTTAAACTCCCAATCGTTGTTCTCGGCTTTTGCCAACAGCTTCGGCTCGTCCCAATGCACCAAGTCTTCGGAGTAGCTGATCCACATGGCCGCTTTTTCGGTTCCGTATTCCTCCCCTACATATTCTTCCGGTCTGCGAAGCAGCACATACTTGCCGTTGATTTTCTCCGGGAACAGAATGTTGTCGCGATCATTGATATCAAGCGGCGTTGTATCGCACAGGTACTCCCAATGAATGAGATCCTTCGAAGTCAGGATCCCGGAACGCGTCAGCCAATGGCCTTCCTCTTCGCCCCAGCCGTCCGGATATTCGGGAATCGAGCGTTCGGGGATGCCGGCTCCAGTCGGGTAATAGTTCATGGCGCACGGGCGCAAGGCATAGTTCAAATAAAAGGTGTCGTCGATCTTGACGATTCGCGGGTCCTGGATGCTGCCATAGGGGAATCCCAGCTGGTCCGGCGTTACCACCGGTTCGTCCAGCACATGGGTGAAATGCACGCCGTCCGTGCTTTCCAGCAAACCCAGGTAGTTCTTGCAGGGAGTCAGGGATCCTGCCGTCCGTTCAATCATATAGAATTTTCCGTTATCGATAATGACGGCCGGATTGAATACCGTCACCTTTCTCCAATCGTAGAGTCCAGGCACTACTATCGGATTTTCCGCATGCCGGGTGATTTTCATGGATAAGCCTCCTCGTGATTGCTATGTAAGTGTTATCAAGCTGCTTTCTTTAACTCATTATAAGAGGCTTGGTCCATTCATAATATCCTGTAAACTTTCAATATTATCCGAAATATTGTTATCTGTGATGCTTCGCAGCATAAAAAAAAGCGGTTCAACATTGAACCGCTGGACTCATGTTTTTCGCATTAAGAGCACGAATGGTCCCCATCAATGCGTATTTTCCTGTAACATCGCTATGTATTCCTTTCTTTTCACTTCACGCTGCTGTTCATTCAAACGCGGGCAGGTATAACAGTAATCGCTTCCTTCCGTGCGGTAATAAAGACAGCAGGCCGTTTTCATCGGTGGCCGGTAGTCGGGGTCAACCAACGGCGGAAGCGGACGAATTTTCACTGCGAAGGGATTTTTCTTCCGAGCAAAAGCTGCCTCGGGGTCCAGCTCTTCACGTAAAAATCGATAATCCTCATGAAGACGGTTCTTTATCGCTTCGTTGTGCTGCTCCTCCAGCCATGTCTGATGTTCCCGATAGAATCGGGTTGGCCATTGCCCCCAGAGCTGTTGGATGTGGAGTCCGCTTGCCGCCGACAAGCTTTCCAATAGAGGTCTTGCTGTAGCGAAGTAAAATCTCTCCATGACGCTCTCTAACCAATCCCGTCGATCCACTTCGTTCTCAGGAGCTAATACAGCCTGCCAATGACTCATCTCTATGAAATAGCTCATTTTATGGTTGTTGGTCGTCCAATGAAGAGTCATATTCGGTATTGAAAAATCGGGTGCGATTTGCCAAACGGAAATGGCATATTGCAGAGCCAAGGCGATTTTGCTCAGCCAACCCGCGCAAAAAACAGCTGCGACTGCTCGATCCTCCCCACGAATAACGACATTGTATTCATCGAGAAACCGCTTCGCTTCCTCGTCTTGCAGCAGTAAGCGAAGCTCAATTGAATAACTGCCCGTCACGGCATCCGTCCGAATGCCGAACTTCTTTTGTAACTCGTCCAAGCACTTTGGTTCCATATCGTTTGTCCTCACTCTGTTCGTATTCAACCTTCAACGGATACCCGTACCGATGCAGCAAGTATGAAAGACCTTCCTACAAACAACAATCCAAACAGGGACGCTTAAAACTGCCCGATAATTCTACCCTTTCCCCTAGGGATACACAGCGGCGTGCCGAACAAGGGATCTGGTATGACCTTGCAATCCAATTGGAAGACGTCTTTAACAGTTTCCGGCGTCACGATTTCCTCAGGTGCTCCGAACGCATAAATATTCCCCTCGCTTACAGCCACCATGTAGTGTGCATAACGGCAAGCTAAATTCAGGTCATGCAGCACCATGACGATGGTGCGCTGATCCCGCTCATTCAGTTCATACAGCATATCCAATATCTCTACCTGATGGGACAGGTCCAGATATGTCGTCGGTTCGTCGAGCAGCAGCATACCGGTTCCTTGAGCCAGGGTCATGGCAATCCACGCTCGCTGCCTCTGGCCACCGGAGAGGGAGTCCACGGTCTGATCGGCAAAAGCTTCCACGCGGGTAGACTTTAATGCAACGTTCACCATCTCTTCATCAACTGGTGACCACTGCTTCAACCAGCTCTGATGCGGGTATCTTCCCTGGCGAACCAATTGACGGACAGTAAGGCCTTCCGGCGCCGATGGACCCTGAGGCAATATGGACAAGCTCTTGGCCACCTCTTTGGTCGACATCTGGGCAATTTGCCTGCCATCCAGCAAAACCGCGCCGGTGTCAGGCTTCTGCAATCGGGCAAGCGTGCGCAGTAAAGTCGATTTTCCGCACCCGTTTCCACCAATGAATACGGTTATTTTTCCTTCAGGAATCATCAGGTTCATATCCTTGATTACCGTCTTGGGCCCATACCCTACGGTCAGCTCTTTTACTTGCAGCGTTGTCAAAACGGCTTCCCTCCTTAGCTATATCTGATTGCGGTTCCTGAACAGTAAATAGATGAAGAACGGAGCTCCTATACCGGCCGTGAAGATACCTGCCGGAATATCCAGCGGATAGAACAGGGTACGGGCGATCAGATCGGCCATGAAGACGAGAAGCCCGCCGATCAGACCGGACACCAGCATCATTCCCCCATACAATCGGCCAACCAATCGCCGCGCGATATGCGGCGCGATCAAACCGATAAAACCGATCGCGCCCGCGACGGATACGGCAGTCCCCGCCAGAACTACGCTAATGAGGATGAGCAGGAATCGATGCCGCTGTACCTTGACGCCCAGACTGCTTGCAATATCATCGCCAAGCTCCTGGGCATTCAGGCTTCGGCTGAATGCCAGGGCAAGCAAAGTACCAAGCACAACAACCGGAACAATCGTATATACGTTTTGCCAGGAAGCCCCATAAACGCTTCCGGTAAGCCAAAGATATGCTTTGCCGGCCGATATGGCGGGGCTCATGACAATCATTAGCGTCGTTGCCGCTTTAGCGGCAGCGGATAAGCCGATTCCGATCAGCACCATACGAATCGGCGTAACTCCCTTTTTCCATGACAGGCCATACACTAGCAAGGAGATCAGAAGCGCTCCTGCAATGGAGGCTAACGGCAGGAGCTTGATACTTGCGACACCGCCGGCAAACGTAATGAAACTCACCGCGGCTACCGAAGCCCCGCCGGTAATGCCTATAATATCCGGCGATGCCAGCGGATTGCGAATGATCCCCTGCAGAATGGCACCGGCTACGCCAAGAGCCGCTCCGACGAACAAGGCGGTCAATACCCGCGGCAGCCGAAGCGTTAGCAGGATAAAATCGTGCTCTCCCGATCCCGTGCCGAATAAGGTTGAAAGGACGGCATTCGGCGATATGTAGGTATCTCCCCACCCTGTTCCCATGGCAATGGCCACGACAAAGGCCAATAAACCCAGTAGTATCCAGATCAAACTTATTGTCTCGAATTGTAGGTCCATGCTTCCCGTTCGACTTCGAATAT
Organism: Paenibacillus sp. Y412MC10; assembly: GCF_000024685.1. Lineage (NCBI taxonomy): Bacteria > Bacillati > Bacillota > Bacilli > Caryophanales > Paenibacillaceae > Paenibacillus > Paenibacillus sp. Y412MC10. Next base: position 3,201,958 of record NC_013406.1, on the reverse strand, counting down.
GGGTATATCGTTTCACTTCCACGCCCCTCCCTTACGAGCGACATGAATGAAAAACGGAATTCCGATAGCCGCCGTCATTACGCCGATCGGAATTTCATTAGGCATAATCAACAGCCGTGCCGCTATATCCGCGATGATTAACAGCAGCCCCCCCAATACGGCAGAGAAGGGCAAAGCCCAACGGTAATCCCGTCCTGTCAAAGAGCGTGCCAAATGCGGAACGAACAGGCCGATAAAACCCACCGCGCCGACGATGGCTACCGAACCGCCGGCAAGAACGACGATCAGGACGCCGAGCATCAGTTTCACCTGCACGGTGTTTTGTCCGAGTCCTTTCGCAACGTCCTCCCCGGTCATAAGCAGGTTGACCGCCCGGCCCATGAACAGGGCTGCCACGCCCGCTGCCGCCATAAACGGGAACAGTGGCAGGACCTGATCAATCGAGCGGCCGCTCACGGAACCTGCCAGCCAAAACAACACATCCTGCAGCCCGTTTTCATTCATGACAAGAATAGCCTGCGTACCGGACGAGAATAAGGCGGTTATCGCTGAACCGGCTAGAACTAGCTTAATAGGAGTGAGCCCGTCGCGTCCCAACGAGCCCAGCCCGTACACGATGAATGCGGACACCGTCGCACCTCCTACCGCGTATAAGGCCAAATGCAGCATCGGGCTGCTTGGATTGAGGAGCGTTGCCAGCACGACCAGCAGGATCGCGCCTGAGTTAATGCCGAAAACGTCCGGGGAGGCAAGCGGATTCCGGGTTAATGCTTGCATCATGGCCCCTGCCAAGGAGACCGCAGCCCCTACCGACAAAGCAATGACTGCCCGGGACAGACGCTCAGTCCGAATAATGAGATGGTCGACCTGTTCCGGATTATACTGGGTAAACGAAGATACGAGCGTAACCCAAGAATAATTCGTCCGCCCCAGCAGCAGGCTCGCAATGAACGCGCCGGCCATCAGAATGAATGCGCTGAGCAATAACAGGGCATTGCGCTTGTTCATTTGTCCAACTCAAACAAATCGTACAGACTATCGAGCATTAGGTGCGCCGACAGAATGCCTCCGGCCATATTCCAGGAGACTTCATCAACCATATAGACTTGGTTGTTCTTGACGGCATCCAGGTTTGCCCAGAGGGGATGGCTTGTCCAATCTTTGTAATACTTCTCTACCGCTGCCATATCGTCACCCGAGTTGAAATTGAAAATAACGTCAGCATTCATATCGGGTATGCTCTCCTTGGAAGTCAACTGAACGCCCCATACCTCCGCATCGTGTCCCTCAGGACGAGCGAATCCGAGTTCTTTCAGAATGCCTCCGGCATAACCCATGTAGAAGATTCTCGCATGATCCGCCCTGAAATTAGTGATGGTCGCTTCGATGGGGAGGCGATCCCCCATTTTCTGTTTAAAGTCGTCAACTCTGGAGTCCCATTCTGCCATAAGTTCTTTGGACTTATCTTCCCGATTCAGAACCTCACCCATCAAATTGACCGAGGCTTTCCAGTCGTATACTTCACCGATCATGACCGTGGGTGCAATCTGGCTGAGCTGATCATAGATGCCTTCATGTCTCGTTTTCGTTGCGAAGATAACGTCTGGCTTCAACTTGTAGATTTCTTCAAGATTTGGCTGAACCTCCGTGCCGAGCTGGGGAACGTCGTCTAACTCATCTCGCAAATATTCATACACCGGTTTTTGTAGCCAGGATTCGACAATGCCGACAGGCTTAACCCCATATGCGACCGCTGCATCGTTCGCTCCTTGATATAAGGTGATGATGCGAGTCGGGTTACCTTGAATTTTGGTCTCGCCCATCTCATGTTTTATGGTACGAACTTCCGATTCGTTGGCCGGAGTTATCGCTTCGCTCTGGCTGCCTATTGTTGGCGATCCGCTTTGTTGCGAAGCAGGTTCCTTCGATACACTTCCCTGATTTTGTCCACACCCCGATACTACGAGTACAATCACCAGCAACATGGCAAACAGCCACGGTTTTTTCCAAACTTGCATCTGTTTCTTCTCCCCCGTCATCTCTATGAATTAATAAGTCAATACCATTGATATTGATTCTCATTATTAATTATAAAAAAAGCCTAGGGCATGAACATAGGTAATTACGTCCACTCTTTGGACAAATCCGACACAAGCAAGTCATGCAGACGGTCCAGCAGCAGATCATGCGAATAGGCAGTATACATTGTATATAAATGCTGGCTCTCCAACAGTGAGTATACCTCCTGATTCCGCACCGCCCTTTTCGACTTCCATCTCGGGTCCCGATTCCATTGATTCAAGGTCTGCCGGATGGCCGCTTTGGTTTGCTGCGAGCCGTCATTTCGAAAGCTGGTCAAAAAAATGATATCTGGATCGTAATCGAAAATGTCCTCATAAGCTATCTCGCGGTACAGAGGAATGGAGCCCAAGCCCGAGGGCGGCTTAAGCCCCAAATCGTCATAAACCACCGCACCTACGTTGCGCTGACCAAACAGACAGAGTATACCGTTGCCGAGACCGATGATCAGGGCTGTTTTTCCATCGACATACGGCTTGATGCTTGCGCGAACACTCAGGGATTTTGCCTGATACTTTTCAAGCCATAGCCCCGCCTCCTTGTCCTTCCCGGTTGCCGTGGCTATTTTACAAAACTGGGTACGCCAATCGTCATAGAAAGGAATGCTTATCGTTTGCGTGATATGCTCAAACATTTTTGCCTTGGCAGAGGTTTCCTCGTCATAGATATCGCATGTGAAAATGACATCGGGGTTCGCCGAGGCCAGCTTGTCCAGATCAGGTCGGAAATGACCAATTTCAATCGTATTATGTAACGCGATCGGATAATAGGAATTGACGATGGCAGCGTAAGGCTCAATTCCAAGTGCAAGCAAATGGCCGGTCAGATGGTGGTGAAGGGATACGATTTTATCCGCCTTTTTCATTTGCTTCACATACATGGACGGCGACATGCCCGTCATCATTCGGAATTTGCGGCTAAAATAAAATTCGTCCGCATAACCGATGCGCTGGGCGATCGTCCGAAACGAGTCCTTCGTTAATAATAGCTCTTGCTTTGCGTGGTTCAGCCTGACCGCCGATAAGTAAGACATCGGCGATTTTCCAAGCTGCCGCTTGAAGATTCTCGTGAAATAATCGCTGCTAAGACCTGCACGCTCTGCCAAATGCTCTCGGCTGATATTGCGATGATAGTGACGATGAATGTATTCAACGGTTTGCTTGACCACTCGTTCATGTTCGGTATGAGGTTTTTCGGCTGCATTCTCCATGATCATTATCAGCAGCTCTAGAAACATATGCTGGGCCTTCAGCTGATCCACACGTTCCCCACTCCACTTGGTTCTGATATCCAGCACGGATTGGTACAACGACGGGAAAGGACCCACCTCAACCTCGATAACTCGGCTTAAGCTTACAGGCGCATAACGATAAGCTTGCGTTTCTTCCAGCATGACAAACTCCAATGCCAAACTGCCCATCGATTCGGACTTATCCTCAATCCAAAGACCTGCCGGCAGCAAGATGACCTTATGAGGGCCGACATGATAAGGCTTCCGCTCAATTGTTATCTTCTGCTTATCAGAGAACACAAGAAGCATAAGGTGATTGTTGTTATCAACTTTCATACCGGGCGTATCTTCCGGAGACCGTGCATGGACAAGCTTGTACAGATAGCCATGCATTTCCGTTAACTCCTCGAACATATCAACTTCCCCCTTTGTTATTGAGAAACATTCTCATTATATTTTATGGGTGAAGGTATGACTTATCAATGCCAAGTTTTTATCCTTGAAGTGAAGCATCGCTGAATTCACTGCAAGCCCACGGAACGAAAAAAAACCAACCGCTATACCGGGTTGGTTTTCCATCATAAAAGAGATTAACTATGCACCAGTGCTTTTAAGCTTAAACCTAGCGTTTCTGAAGTTGTATCTTGAATTTCTTCGAAGAGGGCCGGATTCTTCGAAAGCGACATCCCGTAAGAAGGAATCATTTCCTTGATTTTCGGTTCCCATTCCTTCATCTGCTGCGGGAAGCATTTCTGCAATACCTCAAGCATCACGTGAACGGCCGTCGAAGCCCCGGGCGAAGCACCGAGCAGGGCTGCGACCGAACCATCCGCGGCACTAACCACTTCGGTCCCGAACTGCAGCGTGCCCTTTCCGTTAGCCGTATCCTTAATGACTTGTACGCGTTGGCCCGCCACGACGATTTCCCAATCCTCGCTCTTCGCGTTCGGGATGAACTCGCGCAGCTCTTCCATGCGCTTCTCATTCGATAGCACCACCTGCTGGATCAGGTATCGGGTCAACGCCATTTCTTTAACCCCTGCCGCCAGCATCGTGAAGACGTTATTCGGTTTGACGGAACCGATCAAATCGAAATTCGAACCCGTTTTTAGGAACTTCGGCGAAAAGCCGGCAAACGGACCGAAGAGCAGTGCTTTTTGGTTATCGATGTATCTTGTGTCCAGATGGGGCACCGACATCGGAGGTGCGCCGACCTTGGCTTTTCCGTATACCTTGGCATGATGCTGCGCAACGACTTCTTGATTCTTGCAGACCATGAACAGTCCGCTTACCGGGAACCCTCCGATATGCTTTGATTCGGGAATGCCGGTTTTTTGCAATAAATGCAGGCTGCCGCCTCCGCCGCCGATAAAGACGAACTTGGCCGTATGGAACTCGGTTCTGCCGTTATCGATATCCAACACTTTTACTTTCCACGAGCCATCGGGAGTACGCTTGATATCCTTCACGCTGTGCTTGTAGTTGACCTCCACGTCTTTGTTCTTCAGATGCTCAAACAGCATGCGCGTTAAAGCGCCAAAGTTAATGTCCGTCCCAGAATCGATTTTGGTTGCCGCTAACGGTTCGTTTGATGTGCGCCCTTCCATAATAAGCGGAATCCATTCCTTCAGCTGCTCGGGATCCTCGGAATATTCCATTCCTTGAAAGAGAGGATGATTTGACAGCGCTTCAAAACGTTTTTTCAAAAAGGCCACGTCTTTTTCGCCCTGAACCAAGCTCATATGAGGTATAGGCATGATAAAATCCTGCGGATTGCGAATCAGATTGCTGCTTACCAGATAAGACCAGAACTGCCTTGAGACCTGGAACTGCTCGTTGATGTTGATCGCTTTGCTGATGTCTATAGATCCGTCAGGTTTTTCGGACGTATAGTTAAGCTCGCACAGTGCGGAATGGCCGGTCCCCGCATTATTCCATTCATTGGAGCTTTCTTCCCCCGCGCTTGCGAGTTTCTCGAACACTTTGATCTCCCATTCGGGCACTAGCTCCTTCAGTAAGGCTCCCAATGTCGCGCTCATGACGCCGGCACCAATCAAGATTACGTCTGTTTTTTTGTCCATGTTGCTCATTATACCCTTCCTTATCCCATATATTTGAAAAAAGAGTAGGCGTCCCTGCTAAAAATGTCGATAAAAAGCAAGGCGTCTTCTGAAAACACACCTTTTCTGTGTCAATAATCACCATATTATAGTCTATTATAAATATTGATAGATTAAAATATCTATTATTATCTAATCATTATAAACGATTTCAAGTAGTTAACAAAGTGAGAAGATCCTCCACAATATCCGACAACTGATAATCCGGCTAACGTCATACCAAAAAAAGCCGCGAGGATCGCGACTTTATGCGGGTTTCGACATGGTTTTCCCGTGTTGCGGTTACTTCACGTTGCCGAGCAGCAGATTCGTCTGAATCTCCAATTGCTTTTCAAGCGAGATCAGGTCGCCTGCGGAGAACTGGTTGATATCCAGCGTGAAGATACGGTTGTTTTTGTAAGCCGGAAGGGATTTCCACAGCGCGCTCTCCAATATCTCGTTGGCTCGTTCCCCGCCCCCGTCCGCATCGTAGACGGTCACGAACATGTAATCCGCGGCCATGTCCGGCAGCGATTCCAGCGAAATGTCCAAACCGGCGCCTCCGTTTACGACCTGCCCTTTCACGGCTTCAGGCGGCTGATAGCCGAGACCGGAATAGAGATTACGGGTTCCGCGGCCAAAGCTTTCTCCCACAACCCAGAAGTTTTTCGCCCAAATCTCGTAAACGCCAACGGTTTCTCCTTCCTTGACCACGCCGTTCAGCTTGGTTTTGGCCTCCGCCAGCTTCTCCTCGTAATGCCGGATTGCCTCCTCGGCTTCCTCCGATTTCCCGAGAAAATCGCCGAATTCCCGCAGCTCTGCATACAAATCCTTAGCTCCCCATGGAATGACAATCGTCGGTGCGATTTTGACGAATTGTTCATAATTCTTGTCCGAAGGCCGAATAATAAGGTCGGGATCAAGGGACACGATTTTCTCAAGCGCCGCTTGATCATCGCCGATATCCTCGATTCCGTCCGTCAGGTCCTGCAAAAAATATTGATTCAAGCTGGCCGTACCTGCCCCGACCGGCTTAACGCCCAAGGTCAACAAATGGCCCAGGTATTGCGTCGCAACGATTCGCTTCGGTTCCTTAGGAATCTCGATCTCTCCCATAACCGTATCGAATTTGCGTGTTGCTTCTGTTTGTTGACCCGCTTGGTTCACCACCTTCTCGCTTTGCTGTCCAGAATCCCCGCATGCTCCCAATACGATGACCAAACTTCCGATCAGAGCCAGTTTCCAACCTTTAAGCCACTGCATCCATTAAACCCTCCACCTATTGATAATGATTATCATTATTATATTAATAGGGAGAAGGCTCGTCTATTGCGCTCCGTTTGCGGTTCTATGGACATTTGTAAGAAGTTCGGTTTGGATGCTTAATTGCTGCTCTAACGCTATCGGATCATTATGCTTAAACAGCTCCAGATCGAGTAAGAACACTTTGCCGTTGCGAACGGCGGGCAGGCTCCTCCATTCCTTGCTGTTCATAACCCGTTTTGCATATGCTGCACCTCCACCCGCTTCCCACACGGTTACGAATATATAATCCGCCGCATGCGCGGCAAGCATATCCGGCGTTAATTCCAAGCCGATTCCTTCTCCCAGGACGTAATCAGTCAGCGGCTCCGGCGGCTGAAAGGAAAAGGTCCGGTATAAATTGCGAAGGCCTCTGCCATAGGCGATATTGACCGCCCATAACCGGTCCTGCCAAAACTCCAGTACAACTGCCGTCGCGTTATGAGTACTGATTCTGTTGGCGACCATAGAGGCTGCAGCTTCCTCTTTCGCCCGAAACGCAGTAATCCACTTCTCCGCCTCCCGCTCGCGATTCAGCGCTCTGCCCAACCGGAGCAGCTCGTCTAAGGAGTCTTCCTGCCCCCATGGAAGCGAGATCGTTGTTGCGAGCCGGGACAAAGGCTGGCTGTTGGGTCCGGACGTAACGATCAGATCAGGCTGCACGGAGGCAATCGCACGGTGCGATTTGGCATCTCCGATATCCGCTACATGCTTAAGCATTCCCCTGAAGGGGCGGGCGCGCAGCAGATTCGATGACGTTCCCACGGGCGTAAGTCCGAGCGCCAGCAGGTGGCCCAGGTATTGAAGCGCCACAATACGCTTTGGCCGCTGCATATAATCGCGTGGAGAGTGGCCGAAATGCTGCTTGAATTTCCGGCTTAAATACATGCCGTCTTGGTATCCGACCTCCCGTGCAATGCAGTCGAGATTGCGATCGTCGCCATCAAGCAATGCCTCTCTGGCTTTCTCGAGTCGCAGCCGGGTTAAATACTCCGTGAAACCGGAGCCCGTTGCTTTTTTGAACGATACGGAAAAGTGCTCCGGCGTAAATCCAGCCCTCTTTGCCATGTCGTTGCGCGTTAAGGCTATGTGATAATGCTTCTCCATATATTCAACTGCAAGTCTCATACGCTCAAGCCAATCCTCTTCCCGATTCTTATCGTTCGTTGATCGCAGCAGCGCACTCAACAACTGTTTGAATACTGCGTCGATGCAAAGACGAGCTGCAAGTCCTCCGCCTCCTGCTTGATCTTGCATTCGTTGGCTTAGTTCTTGAATCAGGACAAGAGCTTCGTGCGTTGCGGCGAAGGGAAGCTTGCCGGTGTCCATCAGTGCAGACAAATTCTTGATGTATACCCTGTTGCACGTGGTGCTCTCCTTGAGATCCCATACTTCATAACGCAATTCGTAAACCTCCAGCGGCACCGGGGAAGACGGCGTCCGTTGAATGTCGACGATCGAACCCGGCGGACAATAACAGACAGCCTTCGCCTTCAGTCGGTGCTTTCCTCCGTTCAAATATAAGTCGCCGGAGCCTTTATGGATCAGGTATAGGGTATGCGTCTCCATGAAACCCCCGACTGGCTCTTCGGCGTGACCTTGCTTTATGTACCGTACTCCCAACAGCGAATATTGCGTTTCTTCCATGCTGGCGCTCCTTCTGACGAACTCCTGTTTTAACCTATTATAATCTCATTGATAATCATTCTCAATAAAATAGTGTGTTTAGCTCTAGCTGAATTCTCTCTTATAACTGATGAAATCAGAAAAAATAAAAGCGCCATTTCCTTGTGGACTTGGCGCTTTTATGGATTTAGTGAGGGGCCATTTTGCCGGGCATTTGCGACTGGATCGGAGCCGTGGCGTAGCTGTTCTGCATATACTGCATATCTTGCTGAGGCAGCTGCGGCACTTGATAGTAGCCGTGCTTGTTTTGATACAGCGAAATTTCATACGCCATTTCGATGCAGTTGGGAAGGGAATCCGCTAGGACGCGGCGCACAACCGGATTCGTGGATTCCATCGCTGCATTCGTTTTCATGGTAGCGCCGGATTTCACGGCGTTCAGCATGCTGAGCGCGATGGTTTCATCATTGATCTCGGCAGTGGACTGCATCGGTTTTTTCGGTTGACCCGGTTTCATGCCGTAGATAAAGTCGTTCCCCTGCTTCATTTTATAGCTTTGCGTCGACTTGGATGGATCTTGTCCTGTTTTGAAGCATTCTAAGGTGATATTATATTCATCCGCCATAAATTGCTTTTGGCGCTGCAAGATATCCCGAAGCTCCGGATCCTGCACATGTCCGCTCAGCATGGTATACGTGTTCATCGTATTGATGGCTCCTGCCAGTACCTCGTGTACATCGAACATTTCATGACCGCCATGGTTCAATTGCGGTGGAATCATGCCGGTTTCCATGTTCTGATGATTTTGCTGTTGTTCGAATTGCATTCATGTACCTCCTATGGGTTTTTCGATTTTTATGCAGCTATAAATCCACGATGGTGGCGCTGCGAACGGATTGCATTTGCAGTCCAGGTTTATTGTTCATTACATGAATCAAAAGTATTCAGGCAACCGGCTTATTTCTGATCCATATCGTCAACAGCAGCATGAACGGCAGGGCAACCTGGAAAACCGGGGTTACATAAGTCAGGACAATCTTCACGCCTAGCCATATGTCGCCGGACCAAAAGCATATTCTCAGATTCGATTACAGTTCTCAGGGTGGGGACTACTTTGTCCTATCCAAATATATCGAACCGATCGATGCCTACCTCGTTACATATAGGCGAATGAGTGATTTTCTGAAGCCTCTGAACCGGAATCGGCGGGTTTTCTTCGCCAGCATCGTGATCATCCTGATCATCGGATTGGTCGTGATCAGCACCTTTTACCGTAATTTCTATAGCAGGCAACGAATAGAGCAATCCTTCAGAACGGACGGTTAGGGATCCATTTAAATGTATTATGATGGAGTGTCCTTAGGCGCTTGTCTTATTTTGCCATTATCCATGCTGCCTTCATCGGGAAGCAGTTTCTTTAACACAAAATTCCTTACCTCAAATAATAAATCGACCGTTTCTCCCTAGCGGGAAACGGTCGACTCCCCAGATGCTTTTCGGTGTTGCCGATATTATGACTTATGCCGAAGGATCGGTCTTCCCTTCGTCTTCAATCGCTACGATTTCACACAAGGTTCGCAGCCCCGTCGTATAACCCAATCGCCCTTGCGAATGATCCCAATAGTAGTAATCCCCGTGCATCCATATCAAATCATACGCTTCGCCCAGAGCTGCATGGCGGACAACGAAAGGTCGAACGTTGTTATGAGTCGAGTTTTCGGTGACTTGGTTTATTTCGGCGATCGTCCCGTCATGCGCTATGACGCATTGATGAATTTCGAAAACCTCACCGTATATACCCTTTACAGGGATTGACATGTACACGGTGGAAGGGTTGTTATGATCCAGCGTCATGCCCCCGGAATAGCATAATTCTCTTTGATCATTTTGGTGGAACCATCGTCCGCCATCCGCCAACGGTGTAATCCGCCAATGCGAGCCGGACCACTTAGCGTAACAATAATGGTGGCGATCCTTATCCCCATTGATCCTAACAAACAAGATCACCGGGTATCCCTCTTTATCGACGGCTATATCCCAGTTCCAGTTGCGTATGCCCGGCTGGCAATCGACCAAGTGGGCCGGATCGGTTTCTTTGTTATCCAGCTTCAGCGGCCCGCGGTTCAGATCTGCGAGCTGATGTCCATCAGCGCCATGCAGCGTCAGGGTATTCACGTCCAAATACGAATAGTACAATGAATTCGGAATCATATTGTCCGGATGCGTATAGGTATACGACATCATAATTTTGTCTTTGCCGTTCGTTTCGTACTTGGCATACGGCCTTTTTCCGGTTTCTTGTTCAGAACACCTGGAATCCACGATCTGTTTCGGTTCCATGTCGCAAGTGACGTCGCCATCCGGATCCGGCAGCGTGTACCTAGCGACGGTCGGGTGCCAATTCATGCCCCGCCACAGCAGATAGAAATAACCGGGCTGATCCGTCATCACGAAGGGAGAAGGATAGGTGGTGTTCCCATATCCCGTGGTAGCGATGATTTTTTCAGGCCCTAAGGTTTCTAGATCGTCAGGACGGGCTGTGACGCGATAATAAAAATATGGGGTTGTCGAGTGCTCGGCATAAAAAATCATCACCCGGCCGTCGGGCAGTACCAAAAACGTCGGATTGTTATGGTCATCCTGCTGGAAACCCGCCCGCACCCGCACTTGCTTGCGTTCTTGGGTCACATGATCATATTGAACCGCCTGGATGCTGCCCGCAACATCGATGTACCCGATGTATGTCTTGTCGCTGCCCGTTGCGGCATTGACATGTCGCAGCGCCCTCGGATCGGCAAACCAGCACCAGGCACCATCACCGGTAAGGGTTGTAGGGATGCGTTCGATGCGTTCAGGTTCAGCATTAAGGTTTATATTGGAATTCGTCATTTGAGACCTCCTCGCTTCCTTGTCGGATCACTTGATTGCTTCGTGATTATCCCCTATCGTTTCATGGCTGCGAATGCATCCAGCTGAATCTGCAGCTCCTTCATGAAACTCGGGAATCCAGCTTCGCTCATCTGCTGCCTCGCAAGCGCAAGATCAGCATCGATACCTTCGGACATGCCGACGGACAGCGGTACGATGTAATGCGATCTGACTGCCTCCATGGCTGCGAGCTCCGCCGTTATCGGTACCGTATCGAAGCGGAATCCCGCCAGCGGGCTCTCTCCGTTCTCTACGGCCCGTTTCGCGCCTTCCGAATGCAAATGCTCAACGATGGCCTGCCATTCTCCCGGTTATTTTTCCAATTGGCTCATGCTGCCGTCATACAATCCCGTCCAGCCCGGCTTATTGTTCTCCGATTTGATGCCCGCGTAGCTGATGTAATCCCCCTCCAGATTGTAGTTCTCCCCTTCCACGCCATACAATACAGCAGGAGATTGTAATATGTACGATCCGTGTGGGCCTTCTCGATCAGCTTAAGCGCAATTTCCTTATGCTTGAAGAGCGGCCGACCGAAATCATCGTAATGTTGTCCGGCGTCATATAAGGCATGTAGTTCGGCACGTGGTCGAGATAATAAGCAAACCATCCGTACTCGCACTCGGGAAACAACTCCTTAAGCACTCCGATGTAGCCGCTGCTGATTTCGCCGAAATGGTTGTTGAATTCCAGCGGCTTCTTATCCGTTTTCATCCATTCCAGCGTTTCGCCGGTGGCGTTTCCCTGGGCGGCCAGAATTCGCGGCTTGATAGAAACGATCCATTCCGCTCGCTGGCTCGCGCCCATCGTGATGCCCTTCATTTGTACGACGGGCTGCCCGTTTGGACCGCGAATGATGCCTGGGGTCCCTTCCTCGCGAGGATTCATCGTGGAATTACTTGCAATTATGGTGCAATAACGGAGCATGTGTCCGCAAGGTCACCATAATAAGCTCATTTCGGTTAAATAGCGTATCCGCTGTCCTCGTGATCTCAATATTCGTCCGATATTACCAAAATAACACCAGGGATTTGCGCCGTATGACCATTTCCCTCATTAGGACCACGGCTATCGATCCAGCTTCGTTTAACTTCATGGATTTGCGATAATAGAGGACCCTGGTTCCGCTATTTCTTTGATTTACCTATTTTCACAGCCATATGCGGACAAGAGATCCGCTATTGCAGGATTTAGCGTGGAATCATTTACGATTATGGTGCAATAACGGATCCTGGGTCCGCAAGGTCACCATAATGAGCCCATTTCGGCAAAATAGCGAATCCTCTGTCCTCATGGTCTCAATATAAGGCAACTCCAGCTCGAAGCTGAGCCTCTTCTATTCGCAATGCCCATAACGTGCCGATTCCAAGGCCCCCTTCCCTACATTCATAAGTTCCGCAGATTCTTAAAGACAACGCTTTCAATTTTTCGAATGGCTCCAAACTTTTCCTGTCTTCTTGTCCGTATTTTATATCAATGCGTCTCCATTTAGCTACTATATAAACGGCTTTCGGTTCCATCATTTTCGCATCATTTTGCCTGGAACAGTTAGATAAGGATAAAAAAAGCTGCCTTTCAGCAGCTGATTTTGGACTCATTTAAGGATGGCCTAAGTAAACACGATTACCTCCGACGAGCGGCCTCCGCCAAATCGGTGAGCCACTGCGCCCTCTCCCCCTCGGCTTTGGCGGCTATCTTCTTCAGCTTGTCCGTACCGCCCCAGATCAAATATACGATACGCTCCACCTGGTAATACGGGAGGCCGCGAACTTGATCGAGCAGCAGTCTGACGTTTAGCCCGTGTTCCATGTCCGATTGGATCTTCATTTTCATTGAATCGTTGCAGTGCAGCATGCACTTTACCAAGGTTGGAATGGTTTCCGTATGAACACCATGCCGCTCAGTAAAAGCTATCGTGAAATGGTTTTGAACGGATTGGTGTTCGTCATCAACTTTGCCCATGTATTCCTCCACCAATGGGAAAAACGTTGTATCCTTCAATCCGAGGCCAAAGACGGCGTAGCTTCCCGGCATGCAGTTTTTTTCCCCTTCCGTATCCGCATACCATTCAAACGGCTCCATCGCTGCTTTAGCATACTCCTCCATGAAGGGATACAATTCCGGGTATTCCAAGGCGTTGGCGAAGAACCGATGCGTTCCCGACTTAGCCAATCCTTTGATCGGCAGCCACTGCTTGACCGGGGATTTCAGTTTGATTTGGTAGCTTTTCGGGAATCCCAAGCTGAAGAGGCGTGTCAGAAACCGGAGCGCGCGAGCGTAACTCTCCCCCGTTTCCTCCTTAATGGCTATGGAGACCTCGGCAAACACATCGTTGGCCGTACATTCCACCATTTCGTCACGTAAACAGACGTCTTCCTTGGCGAAGGTCCCGCTTCCTTCTTTACTCAATCGTTGGGCCCGTTCGCTTCCAAGATCCTTGGCGCAATTCAACATAGCCAATCCTGTGCTTCTGCTATAAGAGGGCTCGTATTTCAGAATCAGGATGGCGGCATAGATCAGCAGATCGATTGGACCTTGCTCGGTATTTTCCAAATGAATGTCGATTTTTTTCTTGTATTCTCGCTGCCACTGCGTCCCGATATTATCAAAATAACGAGGAAGCCAACGCTGCTCCGCCCAATTCCGCAAAGCCGTAATTAGATTAGAACGATGCTCTGCGAGATGTTGGTTCCCTTTGTTCAATTGCTGAATCCGCTCAAAAACGGCAATGATCCAGGCGGGATCCGCGTCTGGAAACAGTCCCTCGTCCAGGATGTGCCTGGACAGGAAAAACGTCTCCAACGGTTTCGTCGGATAGGTTCCCGCTTCTAGCTTATTGGCAATATAGATTGAGATTCGTTCCTGTAATTGCTTCTTCTTTGTCTCATCTGCGTATGTAAGAATACAAAGGTTAAGATCGCCTTCCCGCACTCGAAACTTGCCGTTAAACGTAAACTGATAATCGATTAATGAGCTTGGCATCTCGTCCAATTTACGCTGCATGTAAGAGGATAATTTAGGAACGATGTGCTCTCGCACAAGTTCTTTGGTCAACGGCTCCCCAGGTGTGCCCCTGTCTCCAGGCATCGATAAGTCCAGCTCGTCGTCCGTCATGCTCACTCTGCCCTTGTTATATTCGAGCAGCGCATAGTCGTGAATCCCGATCTGCAGCGTAGTACGCTTTACGATTTTGTCCGCGTTTTTATCGCTGATATAAGCCATCCATTTGTCGATCTCCTGTTTCATTTCATTCAAAAGTGTTTCCAGTGTCTGATCCATGTTCCACTAATACTCCTTTATATCATTTCGTATTGTTCCTCATCTGCGCTAACAGCTTTGGCCAAATGCGGCTGTCTCTCTTTCTCCTTCATACCCTTTCACTCTCCTTGATCATGACTTAAGCCTCCATTCGCCACTCCCTCATCGATTTGATTCCAACCAAATCTTGGAATATGCTGCTTCATCTATGATACTATAAAACCGACTCATTTAAAGATCATTTCTAAGAGAATACATTCGTTTCTGGAATAAGGAGGTTGTTCATTGAGCGCAAAACAATGGATCGCAAGATGGGATACGGAGCAATCCACTGAAGTGAATCAGGCATTGGCTGCCGTTACAGGCAAACATAATATGCATAAAAAAGAACGGAGATTCCCTTCCTCTCCCTTTGGATTGACAGATGCAGGGCAAGAGGATTTCCGAGGTGTCACCTTGAGTGAGATTATCCAGTTCCTGGATGTTCAGCATGTTGATTTATCTTTTGCCAAGTTTATGGACGGAACGGGTCTGAACTCATCCAGGTTTACGCATTGCCGCTTTGATGGAATGAAACTTGGCGGTTCGTTTGTGACTCGTCATTTCAATCATTGCTCGTTTCGAAAAACAAATTTAAAAAAAGCCCGGATTGGAGAAAGGTTTGAGGATTGCGATTTTACCGGAGCCAATTTAAGTCACGCCATCGCACGCGACGCGGCCTTCGTTCGATGTAACTTCTCCAATGTTAATTTTCGCGGAGCACATCTGATGTACTGCCTCTTTGAAGAATGCAGCTTCAATGAAGCAATCTTTCATAACGGCTCCTTATCCGGAAGCCGGTTCGTAAGTGAAGCGGAAGCTCTACCGGTTTGGGATAATACAATTATGGAGCACGTCAAGATCAACGGAGAACCCTTTGCTTAATTTTCGAACCTGCGAGCCCAACACCCCATCCACTACCAAAGCCCTCAAGATCTACTGGTAAAAAGCCGCGATTTCGCGGCTCTCTTCCTCGCGCTAAAACATCGTCGCGCTGAAAGCTGCGATGATTAAAGCTCTGGTCGAAGCCGTATTTACCCATCAGGTTAAGCGGCTGACCAGCCTATCGATCCACGCCAATTCGCCTTGAACCTGGGATACCGAATACCGCAGAACCTCGTCCCGGAACAACTCGTCCCCGCCTTCATCCAGTCTTCTCTCGATATCTGACAGCAGCTCTTCCAAATCCTTCTTTCTCCTATGTAAAATCCGATTCCGGTCCTCCTTCGAAATACGATCGAACAGGGACACTCTAACCATGAATTCGATTTGATGTTTTGCATCTTTTTCGGTGAATTCGTTAATGAGGTTTGCGATTTGTTCCCTCCCTGCTTCTGTAATTTCATATACATACTGATTCGGTCTGCCTACCTGCTCATTTCGATGTTTACGAACAAATCCCTCATCCGTAAATTTTCGCAATGTCGGGTATAACATGTTGTGATTCACGTCCATCAAATAACCGAGATCTTTCTGTATTTCTTTTTTTATTTCATACCCGTGTTTCGGGGATTTATCGATTTGGATCAGAATGAGAAGTTCAAGATACATGATCGTTCAGGCCTTTCGTCGACGGATTTGACAATACCGCTGCATATTTAACAGCACATCTCTAGCGTATATGTTCAACCAAAATCCGACAAGGAAGAATATAAACAGAACTTTGGACATGGGTCATTGGAAACTATGACCAATTATAACTATATGTTAAATTAACATATGTTATATTACACTAGCATTGGAGGGAATGTAATGAATCATGAGATCATCTCCTTAGAGGAAATCACGCAATTCCGTTCACCGATCGAAGAATTCAATCCTTATGAATGGTACAAACACAAATTGCAGCATGAGCCCATCGTTTATAATCAGGCGACCCAAACCTGGAACGTCTTCCGGTACGATGACGTCAAGAGGGTTCTCAAGGATCATGAATATTTCTCTAGTGTAAGAACGCGGACGATGATCAGCGTTGGCGCCGATAATGACGAAGGCCAGAAAATGAGCAAAATCAACCTGCAATCAGACCCCCCGGAACACCAAAAAAGCCGTGCCTTGATATCCGCCGCTTTCACCCCTCGCAGCTTGAAGCTCTGGGAGCCGCGCATTCAAGAGATTGCAGACCAGCTTCTGCAGGAAATGGGAGACGCCCATGTCATCGATATCGTCCAACATTATGCCAGTGCGCTGCCAACCATCGTCATAGCGGATCTGCTCGGAGTCCCTTCCGAAGACCGGTTATTATTCAAGGAGTGGGTAAACCATCTGTTCCTTCCCCTGCCCAAAAACCATTCGGAAGATGTACAAGAACTGAAACGTCATGCTGCCAAGGAATATTACAACTATCTCTATCCTCATATCGTCCAAAAAAGAGCCAATCTCGCGGACGATATCATCTCCGACCTCATTCAAGCCGAGGTGGACGGGGATCGGTTATCGGACGATGAGATCGTCCGAACGACGATGTTTATCCTGGGTGCAGGCATTGAAACGACGACTCATCTGCTAGCTAATACGTTTTATTCCTTCTTATATGACAACAACCAAATTTACGGGGAAATCCAGGCTAACCGCGAGCTCCTTCCCAATGCCATCGAGGAAATGCTGCGTTATCGGTTTAACATTGCAAAAATGGATCGAACCGTCAAACAGGACAATCATGTACTCGGCGTAGATATGAAACGAGGGGATCTCGTCGTCGCTTGGATGAGTGCTGCCAATATGGATGAAGAGGTATTTGAGGATCCCTTCACCTTGAACATCCACCGTACCAATAACAAAAAACATTTAACCTTTGGGAATGGCGCTCACTTCTGCCTGGGTGCTCCGCTGGCACGGCTGGAAGCAAATATTGCGATAAGCAGGTTCATGGATTTCTTCCCGCGCATTGAACCCGTTCCTGAATTTAAACTGGAAGATAACCTGAGTCCTTCTGCGGCAGGACAAATGTTGACTCAGCTTCCTATCCGTGTTCATCGATAAGGCTGACCTGTCTCATTTTATTTGGTACATCAAAAAAAGCCCTGCACAGCAAGGGCTTATAATATCGGGAGACCCTGCTTGTTTCTGAAATGACAGGGTCTCTCACTTTATTAGCAAATCATTCTATTGTTTTTTACCTCTTGGGTTCATACCAGTAACCGGGCCGCCCGTTGTTTAAACGCATGAGCGCTTCCAGGAAGAAATAATCGCCCCAGATGACAAAATCGTCCGGCGCAATTCCCCCTCTGACAAAATACGAACCATGCCGCAAAAAGCCTTCTTCGTCCGGATTACCCTTCGTAAAATATCCCTGTACCATGGAATCCATGGAACGCCGAACGGCATCAAGGAGAAATTCCCTGCGGGGATCATCGCTTGACAGCTGGTCGGCGATTTCCAGCATCCCGCAAGCGGCAATCGCAGAAGCAGAGCTGTCTTTAGGCGTAAGTGCCGTTGGAGGAACGTCGAAATCCCAGTAGGCGACATGATCATCTGGAAGGCGGTCGATGAAATAACGCGCCATTCGAATCGCCGTGTCCAAATATTGCGGTTCTTCGAAATAACGGTAGGCCAGCGCGAATCCATATATGCCCCATGCCTGCCCCCGCGACCACGTCGAACCATCCTGAAATCCTTGATGGGTACCTCCGCGCACGGCATCCCCCGATTCGGGATCAAAATAAAAGGTATGATAGGATGAGGCATCGCCGCGAACCAGGAACTTCAGGCTTTTGTCAGCATGAATGCGGGCGGCTTCGGCATATGCCGATCTCCCGGTCTGTTCGGTTGCCCAGCACAACAAAGGCAAATTCATCAAGCAGTCGATGATGATCCGGCCGCCGTTTTGGGGGTCATGTTCAGGGCCCCACGCCTGGATAAGCTGAAGCGTGGGCCTCCATCGTCTCATGAGCGCATCAGCCGCCTGAAGAGCCGTGATCTTGGCCGCTTCGTCCCGTTCAACCATCCATTGCGCCAGTGCAGATAAAGAATACAAGAAACCGATATCGTGATGATCCAGATTTTTATGCTCCGCTAATCTTGCTTGAAATGAATGCGTGCATCGGACTGCAGCTTCACGGATATAGGAATCCTGACCGTACTCGCAGCTCAGCCACAGGATTCCCGGCCAAAATCCTTCCGTCCAATCCGTATGATCCACCAGTCGGTATTTGCCGTTTCCGTTTCCGACATGCGGAAACCGATCTTCAAACCGGGCGATATTCGCTTTGGTCGTATGCAAGGTTTGTTCTATGACAGCGTTCCAGTCCATCTTGCCCTCCCATAACTTATTCATTTGGTGCGGCTCCATCCAAACAGAGCCCGCTCTTCCATTCTCAACGCTATTTCGGCTCGACTTCGTCCAGGGTCATTCGGTATTCCAGATCTTTCATGTACGATCCATCCGCGTGCAGAATGACCATACCGAAGTCCATATTCCCGCCGTTTCCATGGACGATCGCGACCAGCCGGTTAAGGCCGCTCTTCAGGGCAAGCTCAAGCTCTGGCTCCGGTATAAACTCGCCGTTCAAAAAAATGGCGTACGGTACATCCGATTGGATTCTCATGTATCCCTTGCGGTACGGCTCGGTTCCATCAGGCACCTGTACGAAACAGCTCAAGAACCATGGCTCATTCGCGACATGGGAGATCCGCATCTTCCCGTCCTCGGACCTCCGCTCTTTTTTCTGCATCCAGCCGTACAGGCTTTCTCCCAAATTATTCAGCGAATATTCGGGATCGGTATAATACGTCTTCATGGCTTCGAAATCGACGTAAGGCGGGCAAGACAGCGCCATTACCGCTTCCACGGCCCATGCGCCGTCAGCCTTCTCGCTCACCAGTAAGCGGTCATCGAAGGCAGCGCCCAGATTGGCGAGCAGACGAGTGTACAATCGCAGCGCTTTGTCACTGTCAAGATCAGTCAGAAGCTGCGAACAGAGAATGGAACCTGCCCCTATCCTCTCTCCAACAAGAAAAGCACCGGGTCGGCGAGCGTTCCTGCAGTTGATTTCAACCAGCGCAAGACGGCTGTATTCGGATGTGTAACCATTCACGAAATAATCCTTCCAGGCAGTTCCCTCGATGCTTACGCACACATCCGCCGTGCCCGGCACTTCCAGCCGATCGCTGGCCAGCGGCCGGTTCACGACATCACGCGGCGAAAGGAACACTTTATCGAAGCCGAACAAATCAACCGGGCTAAAGCCGCGCACGGCGTCGTGGGAGTAATCTGCCGCTAGATGGTAGGCCTCGTGCGGCTCCACGCGTACCGGACGGCCCAACAAGCGGGCAAGCGTGTCCTGCTGACTGCTGTCCGCCGGCAGGACAAGCACATGCCCGCCGGCTTCAGCATAGCGCTTGACGGCTTCAGCAGCGCCAGGCGACCCAAGCAGGCAGGCTTCGGCCATGAGCAGGCCGAATGATGGCTCGGAGGATTCGCGCTCCGCAGCTTCACCTATCACCGCTGCGGCATCCAGCACCTTATAACGCAGCCGAAGTCGGTCGAGGAACGCTGCCGTTGTCCCGCCAGGGCTTACCAGCGCTCCTGCCGTCCGCATGGCCGGGACGGCAGCTTCCTCGGACCGCCCTGCATAAGCCAGCAGGTTGCGCAGCAGCAGACAGGCTTGCGGTACTCGGTCTAGATTGGCCATGATCTCCAGCTGATTGGCCAGAAACATGCCGCTTCCGCTCCGATATTCCAGCAGCGGCGACCAAAGATCCCCCCCGTCGCCGAAATCGCCGGCGCTGCACTCCAGCAGCAGGGTGAAATCGCCATGGACCGGCTTTTCGAACGCGGCGCGTATGATCGGCAACGGCCCTTCTTCACGCAGCTCCTCGTGCCAGAACATCAGATCCTTGTCGCTCAAGCCCTTCAGCACCGGGTGACGGTAATCCCCGGCATGGGCGCGCAGAAATGGCCTGCGCGACAGCGTAATCCGACCGAGCGACAGGCCGGTCTGCTCCAGCAGAAGCAGGCGTCCGCCCCTTGCAACGAAGGCTTTAAGCTCCGCTTCCAGCCTGCCGTCCGGATCCTCCGCATTGCTGCCAATAATCAGCAAATCATCGGACGACAGCAAGGCGATCGCGTCGCGGTTCGCCCGTTCGCAGCCGGGTACAAGCCGGCGGATCCGGATATAATCCTCCTCAGAACCCCAGTAAGCCGCCGGGCGGCCGACTTCGACAGGATCATGGAGCAAGCTTCCCGGCACAAGCCGGTATTCCTTGCGCAGCTCAAACATCAGACGCTCGCCATGAAACAGCGAGGCCTTCAGCAGCGCCGTCCCTTCCGTATCCACGGGGATGGGAATCCACGTGATTTCAAAGGCCTTGGACTCGGCCGGCTCTTGACGGAACGTGAAGATACGATCCAGCACGATCGTCTCCCCTTGCATGACCTCGCATTCAATCCGCACGTCTTGTGCGGACAGCGTGTCGTTGAAGACGTCAAAGCTGCGCGAGATGGGCGCGTCGTCGAAGAAGCAGCCGTTGTATTCGGCCGCGAACATCGTAACCGGCTTCAACGCCTCCGCCATGATGGCGAAAGCCGGATTAGGAAGATACATCGGATGATCCGGGAGCATACCGTTGTTGATCGTCAGCGAATAGGCCGGGATCTTCTTGGGGCTTACGCCGGGCAAGCCCGGTTCCAACGGCGGAGCTGCGACGTCGTTCTCCGGCATCGACCGCATGAAATAATGGGCGAAATTAAACGTGGCTATGCCCGAGACGCCTTGCCGCCGCGCATACTCCACGAATAGGCGTTCCTTGTGCGCCAGCCCGGCCGTGCTTTCGTCCGTACCGCGATAGGCCTGCAGCCCTGCGTACATGCTGGCGTTCTGCGGGCATATGTACCACCATCCGCCGTGTTCGCCGAATGTCAAAGGGATGGAACGGTCCCATTGAGCAATGGTGCCGTCGATGTTGTAATGACGGCTCTCCACTTCCGTATGCGCTTTGGACAGCAGCCGATTGTCCCCTTCTGCGATGATCGGCCGCGTTGGATCCAGTTCGCGCATTGCCTCCATGAAGCCGGGAATCTGCGACCTGTAGCCGTCCCGGCCGTCTACCCAGCGCATTTCGTTCTGCAAGCTCCACATGATGACCGAAGGATGATTCTTGTCGCGCCGAACGAGCCGCTGAACATGCAACCGACAATGGGCCAAGTATTCGGGATGGTCGGCGAGCATGGATTTGCCCGATCCGTATATGGCCGTTTCGTCGATAATCAGCATGCCCTCCTCGTCGGCAATCCGCACATAATCTTCCGGATAGGGTTCGGCATGCAGACGGATACTGTTGATTCCGACAGACCGGCACATCCGGTACCAATTACGGATATACGTCTCCATCTGCTGGAGTCCGCCTTGAAAATGCCACGAATCGCCGCGAAGATGGATCGGGATCCCGTTCAGCATAAATTGAGGACCTTCGCACCAAAATTCGCGGAAACCGAATACCTCTTCGCGCCGGTCGAGAACCTGCTCACCTGCTACAAGTTCAAGCACCGCGACATAAAGGAATGGCGTGTCAGGATTCCACAGCTTGGCGTCCTGCCAATCCAGGGTGAAGGAGGCGCGATAAACCGCTCCGACGCGTTCGTTCTCGCACAACCGAAGCATCCCAACAGCCGAGGGATCGACCTGTTCAGCGAGCTGCTCCGCCAGGAGGACCGGAACGGCCAGCTTGTCTTCGGCTTCCGATCTGCCTCCTGTCCTTCTCTCCACGAGGTGCCTCTCCGTTTCAATTCCACGCCCCTGAGCTTGCTGCGGCTTCGCATCTTGAGCCCCATATCGATGGATGCCGCTGCCTGACGAATCGGCATCCCTTGCCTCCGAAAGTTCTCCATCCTGTCGCAATACGCCAAGTTCCCGCACGCTCAGCCTCACATGGATCGGCCCAAGAGCCGCAGCCGTTTCTGTCGTCCCGGCGATGACCGCAAGCTCCAAGCGCTTCTTCCGCACAGACGTGCAAATGGTTACATCCTCCAGTGAAAGAACCGGGTAGCTTTCCAGATAGACATCCTGCCATATCCCTCTGGCGACATTGCCAAACCATGAACCTGTCAATCCCGTCACTTTCTCCATGCCGGACGGCAGCTTCACTCTGTCGAAGCTCCCGCATAGGACATGGAGATGATGCTCACGGCCCGGCGCTACGCTCGACGTGATATCGAGCCGCAGCGGCAGGTAGCCGTCCTCCCAAACCGCGACTTCCGCCCCGTCGAGAAATAGGACGGCTTTTTGCATAATGCCGTCCAGCCGCAGGACGATCCGCTGACCGGCCATGTGTTCGGGAATCCGGAAGCAGCGGTGCAGAACGCCCGCTTCCGCGGCGTCCCACGCCTTGGGATAGCTGTAGAGATCCATCGGAGCATATCCGTGCTCGTGAATTTCGCCGAACATTCTGCCGTTTGGCTGCTCGTACGACCGTCTCCAGCTGGAAGGAACTCGGACGGGCTCCGGCTCGTAGACGATCTCATCCGGAAGCTGCCGGCGCTGCGGCTGATCGTACAGCGGCATGAAGTCCCACTCTCCGTTCAGGCACCATCGGTTACGCATGCTTTGTATCCTGCCTTTCGTCGGAGATGCGCACTTCCCGTACAAGCTCCAGCTCCCGCCAGATCTCCTGTCCGCTCGACGCCTCCTCCCACTTGATAAAATGCGGATCCATCGCCGCCGCCCAATCATCCGGCCGGAGCGAAGTATTCAGCTTTCCCTTGTAGGGCGCTGGCTCAAGCGTAGCGGGAAGCTCGGAGTAGAAGAAGAGCATATTCTCATGCAGGCCGATGATCCCGTACTTGTCTCCATCGCCTGGCCGTTCTTCCTGGTACTGATAATGATAGTACACGTAGCTGGCCGTCTCCTCGGGCTTCAGCCGGGCGATCCTTCCATACGGCACGCTGTCTTTATTCCTGCGTTCCCAATGCTGCTCCGAAGCGGGGGCTTGGTAATGAAAAATATCGGTCATGGCCGCCCATCGTCGTTCTAATCCCCCTCCCGGCCAAACGGCCAGCCACGAATTGGCTTCCGGCAACAGAATTTCCGGAAGGACCTGCTCACCTCGGCATTCATAATAAAGAAACAATCGGCTTCCATCCGCAAACAAACTTAATCGGGGTACGCCCTCCCGCTTCATCGCATCTTCAACCGCTTGAATAAACCGTTCCCCGCGAAAACGGGAACGGATATTTCCCTCGATTTCCTCGGCCCTATATAAACATCGTTGCATGAATGGCATGCAGCACCTCCTGCTGTCAATTTTGATGTTACAGGATGTCTCAATTTCAAGAAGCTGAAGCTTTCTTTTGCGATAGTAAAAGGCGGCCCCCCCTGATACCGGGAGGACACGCCGCATATCTTATGGCACCACCGAGAAGCGGATATCGTCAAACAGCATATAATCGAATCCGCTGACATAGAAGCCCACTTTGCCTGAAGGCTGATGATTCGGGTCCGTGGCGGCAAGTCTTGGCGCGTTGTCCACGTAAACCGCGACATCCCCGTTCTTCACGACGACCTTGACCGCATATTCCGTGTCCGACAGTAAGTCGCGATTCGGCAAAGAGGTCTCGGCTATCTTCTGCCATGCCGAATCGTACAGGATCCAGGACGAGGTACCGTCCGCACGGGATCGATAGCCGATCCGGGTCGAACCGCTGCCCGCCTGACGGTCGAAAATATAAAAGGTTCCGTCCTCCGGCATCGACGACGGGATCTTTAGCTTGAATTCGAGTACATACGATTCAAAGACGCGGTCCAGCAGACCCGTGGCACCGTTTAAAATTTTGTATCGGCGATTGCCGTCCGGATCCGCCGCGATGCTGCGGTTCGGGTCTACCGGCCAGCCGTTGCCGCCCGATTCGAAGTCCGTTTCGTGCATGATGCCCGAAACGGTCACCGCGATATCCGCCTTGATCTGCGGATTGACGACGGACACGGCGGTAATGATGGTCTGTCCTTCATATACGGCATGGACGACGCCCGTATCGCTTACCTCCGCCACGGATGGATCGGCGGATTGCCAAGCAATGCCGGTATCCGGGGTATCCACGGGATCGAACGTTACCTGCATCTGATGCTGCTCGCCGGCGGCAAGCCGTATTTCGCGCTCGGACGGTATGATGCCGGCCAGCTCCGTGCTCAGCGCCTTGAACCGGATGTCGTCAAACAGCATGTGGCTGACGTTGTTGACATAGAATCCGACCTTGCCTGCCGCATTATGGCCCGGATCGGCTGCCTTGAGACGGAATTGGCCGTCCACGTATACGCTGATATCGCCGCCTCTGACCAGCACCTTGATCTCGTATTCCGTGTTTGGCTGCAGGTCGTGGCCGGGGAGCTTCTCTTCGCGCAGCACGGTCCAGGCTGCATTATACAGCAGCCAGGAGGAGGATCCGTCCGGACGCGTTTTGTAACCGACGCGGGTCGAGCCGCTGCCCGCCTGGCGATCGAACACGTACAGCGTTGCGTTTTCACTGATCGACTCGGGCATCTTCAGCTTGAAGCTCAGCTCATATTCGGTGAAGGTTTTCTGGCTGAGGGCGGTAGCGCCGTTCAGTATCTTATACCAGCGGTTGTCGCCTTCTTTGACGATGCTGCGGTTCGCATCCTGCGGCCAGCCGTTCGCCCCCGACTCGAAATTCGTGAAATCCATGACGCCGTCTCCGGCTTCGACTATGACGTCCACCGCCGCCGTGAGCTGCGGATTCTCCGCCGACGCCACGGTGACGACCGTTTGGCCCACCGCCTGGCCCGTGACGATGCCGTTAGTATCGACCGTGGCGACACCGGGATCGGCCGACGTGAAGACCAGCTTCGGATTATCCGCGTTCCATGGGAGGACCGCCGTGCGCAGCTTCACCGTTTTCCAACGATCTACCGTGATTTGGTTGTCATAGACCACCACGTTTTGCACCGGATAGCTGTCCGGACTGCTCGTGGTACCTGCTTTCCCGTTAATGCCGATCTCGTGAAACGGAATATCCGGGAAGCCGGGGATGGCCTGGAATACTTGCGCATCCGGACGCAGCGACAGATCGCCTCCTGCCAGATCGACGAAACCAGGATCCTCGTTAGTAACCCAGTTATCCGCATATTGGACCAGATTGAATTTGTCGTACGCACCTTCCGCGTTGGTTGTCGAGCTTCGCGGAACTGTCGGATTGTATACGACGTTGCCGTGGAACGTGTTCGTGTCCGGATAAAAGCGGTTTTCCGTGAAAAAGTTTGCCAGCTCCGGATATTTGGACAGATATGGCGTCCCGATGAAGTCGTTGTTGGCCTCGAACAGCGCCTCCCACTTCGGCATGTAATTCAGCGGAACCTGATCGTCCGGCTCGTCGCCGAGAAACAAATCCGCGTAGTCGTACGGAATCTTGCTGTCCACGAATATATTGTTGCGGGTCAAAATATGCGCGCCGCCGTTGTTTTTGATCGCCGAGTTGCCCATTTTATAAAAGATGTTCTCGTCGATCTTCAATCCCATCGTGAAGTTATCGGGATATACCCCTTCCACGCCGGGCTTGGCTTCGCCGATGTTATGGAAGTAATTGCGGCGGATGACGGTGCCCCGCTGCTGCGGCGTTTCGCCCGCGTTCATGTAAATGGCGCCGAGATCCGAGAAGGTTTTGCAAACGTCATAAATGTCGTTGTACTCTACAAGATGATCATTGCCGAAGATCAGCACACCGGGATGAGGAGCATCATGCAGCTCGTTGTGCGACATGCGGTTGCCCACTCCGGACAAGAGGACGCCCGGATTGTAAGCCTTATGATAATAGGCAAAATCATGAATGTGCGAGTTCTCCACGGCGTTGTTGCCCGGCGCGAGCGTTGTCTTGTCGCCTCCGGTGAGCGTGACGGCGGTTCCCCCGATATGGTGGATGTGGGTAAACTCGATCGTGTGGTCTGTTCCGGGAACCCCCGTAAAGTCGTTATAATGAAACCGGCTCTGGGTGTTGACCAGCACGCCGCTGTTGGTGAAGTTGCGAATTTCGCTATGGAGGACGCGCATATGGCTTCCGCCCATGAAGACGACCGCCGAATCGCGCCCGTTCTCCAGGATCAGCTCCGAGAAATCGATATGGGATGCATCCAATGCATTGATCATCGGCGTCTTCAGCATCGTCACTTCAATGGAAGGATTCGCGGTCATGAATTCGGCGTTCGGCAGAAAATAGAGCTTTCCGGCCTGGCGGTCGATGTAATACTCGCCGGGCATGTCGATCTCCTCCAGCAGGTTTTGGGCGAAATGGAAATCCGGGTACCAATTTTTGAAAATGCCGCTCATTTCCCCGTACCGGAGCGTGATGCTCTTGGCCTCGGTGTCGATGGAAGCGATTTTGTTGTAGGACCATTCCCAGCTGTAGCCGAAAATGCCATCCAGCCAGATGTCGTCCGCCTGTGTCCAGTATTGCGGTCTGTCATACGTATACGTAAAGGTCCCGCCTCTTGTATGGACCTCCCCGTTCGGATCTTTCCGCGTCGGTCCGGGATCGAGGATTTCGTCCATTTGGACGGTTCCCTCGTTCGGCCAGCGTGCCAGCGTCATCCCTTGCCCGTCAACGTACAACTCCATCGGCGGCACCTTGCTCAAATCGTTGGCCAAGTAATAACCGTGCCGGCTCATCTCGCCGTAATCGGCAATGCCGAGGGCGGCCAGATCGGCGACCAGCACTTCGTTTCTTGCTTCTTCGCTAATAATCCGGTTCAGTACGGCAGGATCGGCTACCGGAACGAATGCGGATTTCTCCAGCTGCTTGGAACCGGACAAGATGACCGTTTCGCCCGGATAGGCCGTATAGGTTACCGGCTTGCCCGCTTCCCCCGAATCCTGCAAACCCAGCTCAAAGCTGGCTGCGCGCTCGTACCGGCCTTCCCGAAGATAGACCGTGACGCCGCCCCGAGGCAGCCCTTTCTTCGCTTTCAACGCCCGAATGGCGTCACGCGCTTTTTCCAACGTTCGAAACGGTTTGTTGATCGTCCCTTTGTTCGAGTCATTTCCGTCCAAGGCTACGTAAAAAGCCGTCCCGTGCGGATTTCCATAAGCCGACGCCGTCTCGGCGGCGGGCAGAAATGGATACAGCGCAAACAACAGGCTTGCCGCCAGTGCCGCAAGCACAAGCTTCTTCATAAATCGCTCCCCTTCCTCCATCGTGGAATCCGGTCAGCTCTGTCTGCGCCGTGCGCAGTGTCGTCAAAGCCCACCCGGGCAGCAGGTTTCTCCCGTTTCGTCTCCATCCGTCTATAAGCTTACTGACCGATTATTTCAAGCCCTTATCTTTCAGGAATTGCTCGAACTGACGCGTCACCTCCTCCACGTATTTATCTTCGCCCGCCTCCTTCAGCTTGCCGTAAAGAACGGGCCAGGTCTCCTCGAAATCGAGCGTGCCGGTCACGAGTCCCCGTTTGTACTCGCCCCATACGGCATTCAGGTTCGCGATTTCCGTGCTGACCGGCTCGGAATTGAACTTGAAGGCGCCGACCGGATTGATTTCAGAGCTTTCGTTGATTTTTTTCGTTTCCTCCCATATGTTCTCCGGTTGGCCTTCCTTCAGGTAGGAATTGAAGACGCTGCCGAAGACCCAATCCATGTTCGGACGATACCTGGAATCCGGCATCGCTTTGATATACTCCCCGCTCAGCTTCTCGTAGTGCACGCCCTCTAAGCCGTTGATCATCAGGTTGTAGAGCTCTTTATCGGTGTTGATCAGATTGAGCAGCATCATGGCCCGTTCCGGATTCGGCGAAGTGCGGCTGATCGACTGGTTGGTCGTTGCCGAATAACCGTTGGAGAACCAATCGCTGAGCGGGATGATGATGACATCGTTGCCGCCGTTCTTCGGCTTGACCTCTGCCTCGACCCCAGGCTTCAATGTGACGTCAAACTCGACCGCGATCTGGCCCTTGGATTGGTAGTCGGTCATTTTTTCCGTGGCCGCGTCCTTGTGGATGTACCCGGCTTTATACCATTTGCTGGCCAGGCGGAAATTGTCCAGCTCCTCCTCCGGATAGCGATGTAACGTATAGGACGGGTCATCGGTCTTGATGTAGAAATGATCGTCAAGCCCCGGAACGACCCAATATTGATCGTCATGCGCCTGCGGGTTGACAAACGAGCCGCCGAACAGGCCGATCGGGATAATGCCCGGCTCGTTCTGCTTGATCTGCTCAAGGAACGGTTCGATATCCGCTATCGTTTTGATTGTGGAAGGATCCAAGCCGTATTTGTCGGCAAACCGCTTCTGCACGATAAAGCCGTATCTTGACCCGTTGATTTGCTGATTCGGGATGCCGTAAATTTCCCCGTCTACCGAGAGGCCATCCCACATCACCTGAGGGACGTCCGTCTTCAGCTGCGGCGCGTACTCATCCAAGAGCCCGTTCAGCGGTTGTATGGCCCCTTTCCGTACAAGCTCTTCCGGTTTCAGCATGTAACCGGTCCACAGAATATCGAATTTCTCGCCCGCCGCCAGTACGGTGTTCATCTTCTGCACGTAATCCCCGATTGCGACCGGCATCAGCTTGACGGTGGCGTTCAACTTCTCCTTCACGATTTTGTTGATCTCCTCTTCGACCTTCTTCTGGTCCGGCTGCAGCTGCAGCAGCGGATAATACCAGGTCAGCTCAGCGGGCTCAAGTCCGCTTGCGCCGCCTGCCTCCGGTGTCGATCCTTGCGTGCCGGGCGTTCCGCTGCCCGTATCGCCATTTCCGCCGCTGCTCCCGCAGCCGGCAAGCGCGGACATGGCGATCAGGATGACCGCGAGCAATCCTAATAATCTTTTTTTCATGACATGACCTCCTGAATGTTTATTGGTTGTTGTATGTTAACCCTTAAGGGAGCCAACCGTAAGCCCTTTCACGAAAAACCGTTGGAAGAACGGGAAGATGATCAGCATCGGCCCGCCGGCCAGCACCGCGATCGCCATTCTTGCCGAATTGTTCGGAAAGCTGGATAAATCGATGCCCAGCTGCTGTGAAAATTCCGAATTGGAGGTAATGAACTCGATGCTGCCAAGCGTCCGCACCAGCAGCAGCTGCAGCGGCACCTTGTCGGGATCGTCGATATACAGCATGGCGTTGAACCATTCGTTCCAGTACGTGAACGAGATCAGCAAACCCAGCGTGGCCAAGGCAGGCGTGGAGAGCGGCAATATAATCCGGAAAAAGATGCGCAGCTCCCTTGCCCCGTCGATTTTGGCGGATTCCACGATTTCAAGCGGAATTTTGGACATGAATCCCTTCATGACCATGATGTTGAAGGGAGAGAGCAGAACCGGCAGGATTAGTGCAAGCAAGCTGTCCTTTAAATGCAGGTATTGGGTGATGAGAATATAGGAAGGGACGAGCCCGCCGCTGAACAGCATCGTGAAAAATACGTAAAACGTCGTTACCCTGTTGTAGCGGTAATCCGGCCTCGAGATGACGTATGCGGTCATCGCGGTGAGCAGAAGTCCTGCCAGTGCTCCAATGACGGTCACCGTGATCGTGACCCCGTAGGCCCGCAGCAAAATGTCGGGTGCGTCGAGAAGATAGCGATAAGCCTCCAGGCTCAACGTTTCGGGAAAAAACTGATACCCTTTGGCGGTAAGCGACGCTTCGTCCGTCAGTGAGACCGCGACAACGAGCAGAAAAGGCAGGACGATGGCCAGCGATAGCAGGATGAACAGCAGATGGATTAACATTTTGGATAGTTCGAACTTCTTCGGCATCGGTTATCCTCCTTCTTACCACAGGGAATGCTCTGGATTGATTTTGCGCACGATCCCGTTCGCTACCAGCACCAGCACGAAGCCAACAATCGACTGATAGAAGCCTGTGGCGGCCGACATGCTGACATTACCGATCTCGCGGAGTGCGCGGTATACGTACGTATCGATAATATCCGTGGATCCGTACAGGAAGCCGGAGTTGTTCGGGATGAAATAATGCAGTCCGAAGTCGCCGCGGAACATGTTGCCGATGGACAAAATCAGCAGAATGATGACCAGCGGGGCCAACAGCGGGATGCTAATTTTCATGGCCATCTGCCATTTCGTCGCACCGTCGATCCGGGCTGCCTCGTAATACTCGCTGTTAATGCCGATGATGCCCGCAAAATAAATCAGCGTGTTGAAGCCGACTGCCTTCCATAAATGAACAAGAATGAGAATGGCCGGCCATGCCTCGGCCGTCTGGTACCAACTGATCGGATCCATGCCAAACATCTGCAAGGTGCGGTTTATGAAACCGTCGGAATGGTTCAGGAAGGCATAGGCCACGTATCCGACCAGCACCCAGGATAGAAAGTGGGGCAGGAACAGCGCGGTCTGATAAAATTTGCTCCATTTCGCCCTGAGCTCGTTCATCAGAACGGCCAACAGCAGCGCAGCGGCGGTGGTAGCTGCAATGTATGCGGCATTGTACAGCACGGTATTGCGTGTGATCCGCCAAGCCGTATCGGTCGAGAACAAATAACGGAAGTTTTCCAGACCTACCCATTCGCTGCCGAATATGCCGAGATCGTAGCGGTAATGCTTGAAGGCGATGATCAATCCCACCAATGGAATATAGGCAAAGATCAGCTTGTACAGAATCCCCGGCAGGGATAAAAGAAACAGCTCGCGGTTGTTTCGAAAATGGCGAAGCTCCCTGCGAAACGCCGATTTTTTTGGGCGAGTGCCGACTGGTTCTGAATCCGGGTCGGTACCGGTTCCCGGTCGGTTCGCCGGTTCCGCGCCCATTGAGCCCGATAGTGGTAACTTCTTCAACATAGCGAAAGCCCCTTCCTTTCCTTGTGCACTTCTTGCCTGCGTTCCAGGCTTTGCACGTTTAACGATAGCTCAAAAGCGGTACTTTCCGTTACTGTACAATTTCAGGATTGCTGTACAGGCGGACTGTAGGGATTTCGGAATGCTGTACAGCCGGCTGTATAGATCCAAGATTGCTGCACTTGAAGAATTTTAGGGCCTCTGCCGACACTAAGGGACTACCTTACTTCTGTCTAGATGCGATGCCCAGGGTGCAGAAGACGGCACTTTGTTAGCTCCGCATTGATCCAAATGCTCAATAGGGGCTCGCAGCATAAACACTTGTATCGAATCTTCCGGTTCACTCGTAACCGAATGGATACCATTGCCGAAGCACGGCATGGCAAAAACCCGCAAACGGCAACACGCCTGCGGGTCTGATGAAACCTGTGCGATTCAAGTGCTGCGCTCGATGGCGCACTTGAGGCGGTACTCTTTCGGGGTCGTTCCGTACCGGCGCTTGAACAGCCGATAGAAATAACTTTCATTGCCGAAGCCTACCTTCTCCATGATTTCGGCCACGGTCAATTGCTGCTGCTCCAGATACTGCTGGGCACGGGCAAGCCGAGTCGCGTTGATCTGGTCGACTACCGTCGTACCTTCCTGCGCTTTGAACACTTGCCCCAAATAAACGGAACTCATCTTCAGCATATCGGCGATCTTCTGTACGTTGAGGTCCGGATCGGCATAATGCTTGTCGATCATTTCCTTGACGGTATCCGCAAGCAGCCGGTTTTTATCCTCGCGTCCGCTCCTGCGCTGCTCGAACACCTCCCGCACGACGTCCAGGAGCACGCATTCGATCTCGTCCAGCGTCTCTTTTTCGAGAATGCGGCGGTTGATCGCCTGCAGATTGACCGATACCGGGTTCAAGTTGTTATTATTCATTTCACCGAGTGTATGGCTCAGCGTCATGGTCAAATGCAGCAGCGCCGAAAACATGCCGTCAAAGCTAAACTCGGCAAGATGCTCCCTCCAACTCCGAATGGCTTGCTCCGTCTCTTCCGAATTGCCGCCTTTTAAGCCCTCCGTCAGCCGGCGTTCCAGTTCCTTCGGAATGGTAAGCGATTCGTTCCGCTCGTTCCTGCGGATCATCTCCGGCCGGATCACGGCGCCTTTACCGAATATCATGCGATAGTTAGAATGCCGCAGCGCCAGATTGTAATGTTTCGAAAGCTGACGGTAATCCTCGAAGGCATCGCTTAGCGTTACGGTGAACGTAATCCGATAGAAGCGGAGAATGGTTTGCTGAAGTTCACGGAAGCGTTCGTCCAAGGACTCGAGGTGACCGGAATCGCCCCCGACAACAAAAACGAGATGGCCGCTCTTCATATCCGCCGCCTCGCAGGAGCCGCCATGGCGCAGCAGCTCCTGGCCGATATTCGCGATGGCGAAGGAATAGAGCTCTTCCGCTCGGGGAACCGGCTGCAGGACCTGGCTTTGCAGGTCGTCCAGTTGCACAAGTGCAAGTCGAAGCGGCGACGGATGCGCGATATCGATCCCGTACTGCTCCTTCATCCGCATAAACGCATCTTCGTCCATGCTGTCGCTTGTGCCGATCAGGCTCCGCAGATGATATAACTTGGCGATATTCCATTGCGTGGCCCGCTCCTGTTCCAATCCTCTAAGCTTGCCGATCATTTCCGTTACATTCTCCGTGATCAGGGACAGCTCATCCTTGGCTTTGGCATCTCCACGTCCATCATAAGGCACCAGCGTGAGCAGGCGGCCTACCGGTTTGTAAAGCCGGAGCGAAATCAGTACGGACAGCAGCAAAGCCAGCATGGCCACGGACAATGTCACGGCCATTTCCGTCCACCGCATCTGGCGGACGCTGCCCAGCACGTCGTCATAGTCTTGAAGGCTGATGATCTGCCAGTCGTTTAAGCCTTTGCTTAAATAGGTGACCTTATATTTCTTATCGCCTTGTTGATGGATGAAGGAGTCCGGTGCATGGTTTGCCGAGCCCATCCGTCCGAGTAAATCTCTCTTGATGTCCAGCCCGGGCGGTAGCTTGCGGTCGCCCGCCATCAGCACTTGACCATTGCCGTCCGTAACGAACAGGACGTCGTTTTCCCGTTCGGCGACCCGATTAAGCGCTTTCACATTATCCAGCATCCACCCCGGCTTCACGGTCAAGATCAGTACGTTCCGATTGACGGAACCGAGGCTCGGCCCATCATATATGAAAAATGCGAACACGTCGATGCCTTCGTTCTCCCCATCGAGGTCGAGCGGAATGAGCTGCAGCTTCGGCAGGTCGGCACGAGCGTCCATGTAATCTTCCAGTGCGCCGTAAAGGACGCGCGTATCCATATCATGGCTCAGCGACGAGAAAAAACGGCCCTGTTTGCCGTTATAAAAAACGGCGGCGTGCAAGTACGGGGAAGCGGCAACCGTGCGGTTCAAACGCTCAATCTTCAGAATGCTCTGCTTATAATCCGCCCCGGATTTCAGTGCGATGAGCTCTTCGTCGTTATACAGCGATACCGCCAAATCCTTCACGATCCCGTTCATGTTCTCGATGTTGTAGTTGATTTGGGTGAGTAGCTTGACGTCGGCCTCATGCTGGAGGCTCAACACTTTGTCACGGGCGGCGGCGTTCAGAAAGAGGGAGGCTATGGCGAGCATGGCGACGACGAGCATAAAGCTCAGGATAATCCGCTGCAAATATTTGCGAGAGCGGAGGGTTTGCAGCAAGTTCATGGGACCACTCTCCTGCAAGTTTAGGTGGCTTTACTATAAGCCGCCGGGATTTTCATTGTCAATCTGCATTTTCGAAATATTACCCTGTACGGGATACGCACTGACCGTATCTCTGGGTATCGTCGTATGATCAGGGCTGCTCAGGTGACCCGCCCATCGCCATCCCTCTTCTGCCGAAGCATCTGCCGATAAGCACCTGGCGTCATGCCAACCTTGGCGGTAAACAGGCGCGTCATGTAGTTCGAATCGCGGATTCCCACGCGTTCCGCGATCTCGGAAATGCCAAGCACCGTGCCGCCAAGCAGTTTCTTGGCCTCCTCCAGGCGCAGGTGCAGCACGTACTGCAGTGGCGTTTTGCCGATATGCCTCTTCATGCATCTTGCGATATAACTCGCTTGGAAGTGGAGCTTTTCCTCCAGCGCGGCCCGTTCAAACGGCTCCTTCCAATGTTCGTTCAAATAGGCTGCGGCGGCCTGGGCCAGCCGGACGGAAGGCTCCGGCTCGGACGTCCGGGCGCAGCCAGCCTGCAGCGCGGCAAACAGTTCGGTCAGCATAAGGTGGAGCCTGAGCGCATTTTCCCCGTTCAGTCTGTTGTGGGTATCGTTCAATCCGCGCAGCATCGGCTCCAAGGTTTGCACCTCGAAGGGCGCAAACTTCGGCAAGTACATGCGCTGCTGCGGAGAAGGCTCAACGTCTTCGACCGTGCCTTTGGACAGCAGGTTCGACCAGGGAATCTCTTCCCGACGGATGTGCGCAGCCGGATGACCATGAATGAAATGCACCCAATAAATCTCCGTGTGCTCAGAGCAGGCTCGGTGCCCGACATGCGCCAGTCCTGCTTCCAGCACCAGCAGCTTTCCCGCGCCGACCTCATACTCCGTCTGTTCTTCCGTCATATAGAGCGTTCCTTTCGTGACCAGAAGCAGGTCATAAACGTCGAAGGTGCGGGCGAAATGCCTGTCTCCCGGCTTCCATACGGCATGTCCGGCCGTAACGAATTGCGGCAGCGGCGGTATGGCGAATTCTAAGCACAGCACAGCCACCCCCTCCTTTTCGCAAGTTCATTTTGTGCTAATCAAAGTCTATATTATCACTGGTTGCCCGCATGAAAAAGAGGTACATTTGATCACGAGAAACCGCTCTCATAAAGCGACTAAGGAGGCTGTTTACGCATGCGTTTTCGTCAGGTCCATCTCGACTTCCATACATCCGAGGCCATTGCCGGCATCGGAAGCCGTTTTTCAAAACCCCAGTTTCAGAACATGCTGCGTGCCGGGCATGTCGATTCCATCACGGTGTTTTCAAAATGCCATCACGGCTGGGCATATCACCCGAGCGAAGCTAATGAAATACATCCGCATCTCACATTCGATCTGCTGGGCGAAATGATCTCGGCTGCCCATGAAATCGGCGTCAAGACGCCGGTGTACTTATCCGCAGGGCTGGACGAAAAGCTGGCGCGGCGCCATCCCGAATGGCTGATCCGCGACGCGGAAGACCGTACGCGCTGGGCGAGAGATTTCATGACGCCCGGTTACCATGAATTTTGCTTCAACACGCCTTACCTGGACATCTTGCTGGCGCAAATTCGTGAGGTAGTTTCCAGGTATGATGCGGACGGCATTTTCCTTGACATCGTCGGAATCCGTCAATGCCGGTGCCAGCATTGCGTGGCCGCGCTGCGATCAGCCGGTCATGACCCTCGCGATGAAGCTGCCGTTGCCGCGTTAGGCGAATCCACCTACCTGAACTATGCCCGCCGCGTAAGAGAAACGATCGATGAGATCAAACCCGGTCTGCCGGTCTTCCATAACAGCGGCCATCAGCGTCGCGGCCGCCGCGACCTTGCTCAAGTCAACAGCCATTTGGAACTCGAATCGCTTCCAACCGGTGGCTGGGGTTACGATCACTTTCCGCTGTCCGCACGCTATGCCCAGACGCTAGGCATGGACTATCTCGGCATGACGGGCAAATTCCATACCTCCTGGGGCGAATTCGGCGGTTACAAGCATCCGAACGCGCTGCGATTCGAAACGGCGCTCAGTCTCGCCCACGGCGCCAAGTGCTCGATCGGCGACCAGCTTCATCCTTCGGGTCTCATGGATGAAGCAACCTACGCCTTGATCGGCACAGCCTATGCTGAGGTGGAAGCGAAGGAGCCTTGGTGCAGCGCAACCTCTTCCGTGGCGGACATCGCCGTCCTGTCGCTGGAGGCTGCTTGGGAGGCTTGTCCGGAAGCACGGAAGTCGGATGACCGGAACAACCTGGCGGATGCCGGTGCGGTACGCATCCTGACCGAAGGGCACTACCTTTACGACATCGTGGATGCAACTGCTGATTTTAGCCTCTACAACGTGCTGATACTGCCGGACGAGGTGCCAATATGGCCCGAATTGGAAGAGGATATCCGTGCATTCACCGCGGGTGGAGGAAAAGTTCTTGCCTCGGGTCGTTCGGGTTTGAATGCGGCAGGCGACGCGTTTACGCTGGATCTCGGATTGAACTGGAAAGGCCAGAGCCCATACCGTCCGTCTTATTTCCGCCCGGACTTTGTTCCCGGTCCTCTCATGCCTGCATCATTCGTAATGTACGGTGAAGGACAGCTGGTTGAATTGAACGGCGGCCGAACGCTGGGCAGCCGGGAGAATCCGTACTTCAACCGCGATGTGTTCACGTTCTGCTCGCATCAGCACACGCCAAGCGCCGGAGAAGACGGCGGCCCGGGCATGATCGAGAGCACAAACGGCATCTACATCGCTTGGAATGTGTTCGGCGACTATGCGGACAACGGCCATCTCATTCTGAAGGAGATGGTATTGCATGCGATCGACCGGCTCCTGCCGCAGCCTACTCTGCGCTGCGATTTGCCGGCACGAGGCATCGCGA
Organism: Paenibacillus sp. Y412MC10; assembly: GCF_000024685.1. Classification (NCBI taxonomy): domain Bacteria; kingdom Bacillati; phylum Bacillota; class Bacilli; order Caryophanales; family Paenibacillaceae; genus Paenibacillus; species Paenibacillus sp. Y412MC10. The sequence continues at coordinate 3,165,039 of NC_013406.1, read as the reverse complement.
CGCTGCAGTATCAGCAGGAAGAAAACCGCTATATTAATCACCTACTCTATGCTTCACCTGTCCTGAAGGGGCGCGTTGAAGTCATCGAGGACATCGTGCCGCTGCGGGACGTTTCCGTCCGCTTGCGCCTCCCTGCGGTGCCTTCGATCCGGCGGGTCTATCTGGCCCCCTCGATGGATGAGCTTCCATACACCATTGGGAGTGAGGGGGAGATCAACTACACGGTTCCCAATCTGGATAATCATCAAATGGTTGTGCTGGAACTGGCGTAAACAACATGCTTGCCTTCATGATGAGGGAACAACTCTTCCATATGATACAAGCAGCCGCAGTCTGGAGACTGCGGCTGTTCACATCATATCGGTTCATTTTGCAGGTTTTCATGTTATGTGTTCAATATACTGAACTGCGTTTGTCTATCAATTGTTCCAAAAATCCTGCAAATGTCGGAGCATACTCCTCGATCAAATCGTTCATGAGATCATAACGCATGACAGGGAACTCCCCCTGCTCATCCTTGGCGGACGTATCGAAAAAATACAGCTCGTCCTCGTCCGGCACGAACAGATCCAGTCTGTGCGGATATTGCTCACGCCACTCCTCATCATCCTGATTCAGGCGATGTATGTATAGAATATCCGTATCGGTATATTCCCTCACGTCCGGAGGAGCTAACATGAGAATGCCCGTCCCGCTCAACGTGGCACTGCCGTAATTCTTGAGCCACCAGCGATAGGAAGGCGGCAGGCTGAATCCCAGCTCCGCTTCTGCCTCGGCGATCCATTCCTCTTTCGCGCCGCGTCCGGGAAACCATTTCACGGCTGTCGTGCTTTCCAGTTTCTCAGCCAATCGTTCATACATTTCGAAAACTCCTTCCCATCTCATTTTGCTCAATCGAGTTCAGTGACTGATTTCATCTCCACTTGATAGATCGGTTAAGAACGACCTACCATTCATAGAAATTTTCCTCGATCAGCGCCTCAAAGGAATCTGCCAAGAGTTTGACCTCTCCCGTATCGTGATGGCAGATGAACACCTTTCCTGATTGGTCGATGATTATCGGGTCGCCGGATCCGTCGATCGAGATGACATAACCAGTTTGTAATGCATCTCCAATAGGAAGCTCCTTATACTGCTCGCGGAAATCCAGCGTCAAATCTGCGACGGTTTCATTTCCAATGCTGGAGCCATTAGAGAATGCATGTACCGCAAGGCCCGCATAGGCTCCTCCGAACTTTCTTATAAAATGTACATAGTCCTCATGAAACCTTACATTCAACTGCTGCTCCGCATGTGCGATTTCCTCTTGGGTTGCCGGACTTCCTACAAGTGAGGCTCGATCCTCCCGGAAGAGGAAATTCTGTAATCTTTCCATTAATGCTTCATTCATGGGATCCTTCCCTTCTAGCATGAATCTAAATCCTCTAACGTTGAAGATCATACCGACAATTGAATGTTATATTCCATGATGTAAGCTCCGTACCACATCCGTTGTGTGCCCATATAAGACATCATACGTTCCGTTCGCCCCTTCTTTCATCGAGGGCAAATGGATGTCAGATATTCAGGAGCTGGGTGTATTCGCTGCGTAATCGGATTATACATATTCTAGCAGAACGGAATTGCGATGAGAACCAGGTACGAAACAAGGAAAGAAGATAGCGCGAATGGCGTTTACGTTCCTCGATTTATTCTATGACAGCTGAAAGCACGCCTTCCTTTATCAAGGTCCATCGATCCCGCGGATTGACGGTAAAGGACGATGCAATCGCTACAACCATATCTTTTTCCGGAATGCAGCAGATGATATTGCCTCCATCGCCTACGGCCGAATATGTATAAATTCCGTCCTCATCCCTCAGCCACCACAAATAACCGTATTGGTTAGCGTTCATCGCCGTTGATTGGTCTATCCAATCTCCCGGTATAATCGGTTGTCCGTCCCATAGGCCGCGGTTCAGGTACAGAAAACCGAAACGCGCCATATCACGCGGGCTTAACGTAAGGCCCCATCCACCCGTAGTGTTGCCGCCGGGGTCTTTGACCCATCCCCTGACGTCTTTACCGAATAAATGATCAAATCCGAATGATCCCATGTCATGATCCGGGATTTCGGTCATGCCAATCGGTTTAAACAAGTGTTCGTTCGCAAAGGCGCGTGCGCTTTTTCCGGTGGTGCGGGTGATAATGGCTGACAGCAGGTGCACTCCTGCGGTGGAATATTTAAACGCTCCCAGGGTTCCGCCTTCCCCCAGCATATCAAGCGTATATGCTACCCAATCAGGGTGCATGCACATTTTGTCCAATGGCTCGCGCCAGTCCTCAAAGGGATACGAAGCCGTCATCGTAAGAAGATGGCGAAGCGTAATTTGTTGGATTTGCCGACCAGCGGACCTGTGATCATATTCGGGGAAGAAATCCAGCACCTTTTGATCCGCATTGTCAATATAGCCAGCACCGATGGCAATGCCTATGAGGGCGGATAAAACGCTCTTGGTGACGGATGCCACGTGGTGGGTATCCTCCGGGCCGTAACCATGATCGTATTTTTCATATGCGATATATCCGTTTCTCACCACGACCATACCGTTGATGTTGCCGTATTCGGATGGGATCAAAGCATCCAGGGCCGAAAGCTTGCCGGCATCCAAACTCAAGGCTTCAGGGGCAGCGGTTTGCCATGCCTTCGTTGGCCAATACTCTCTCTTCATTAGAGATACCTCACATTTTTTATTTGTTTTTTCGACACGGGAAAATAGACCTCGGTAACCAAATGCTCAGCTGCCGTGGCTTGATTCGGATCGGTTACATAGATTTCATACGGGGATTGGCTCAATGCGTATCCCTCTTCTTCTATCCATTCCCTGAGCCTGGCATATACCGATGTCAAATCCGAATAGGAACCCTTCCAAACAGACTTGGCACATCGTCCTCCCTCCAGGTCCCTCGTTCCAATAACCCTTTCCTTAACCGGGAGGGCAAACTCGGTGTCATTGCCTGCGGGATTGTATTCCGAGCTGTGATAAATCGTCATGGGCGTACCAACCAATGTAAGCTTCTCCTTGGCAATCCGTTCATATAATCCGCTAAAATACCTGCCATAACCCAGAGCATAATCATCCCTGCTCATCATCCGGCGCATGAAAAGAAGATGCATTGGCGCCCGATCCACAAGCTGCACTTCAATTCGATTCAGGTACGACATCACGTCGATGCCCTTTTCCAGGCTCAGGATATCCTGGTCCATTTGGTTCAGGGCATGATGATACATATCTAATTTGTGCTGGACTTCCCGACGCTTGCGGTGAAGGGCCGTGTAAAGCTTCTCATCCGAGTGACCCGGTTCCCCCGCTAAGATTTCTTTGATTTCGTCCAGTGAAAAATGGTAAGACTTCAACCGGTTAATATAGAGCATTCTCTTTAGCTGACCGATGGAATAATACCTATACCCGTTTTCCGGATTGATCTGATCCGGATGAATTAATCCGATTTCATCGTAATACCGAAGCGTCTTCGTCGATACTTCGCATAGTTTGGAGAATTCCCCGATCGGCAGCAAGGATCCACCTCTTTCCGTATATAGACTCTTGGTTCAAGATCACTTTACACCTTGCCCTTAGGGCAAAGTCCACTGCTAATTTGTAAAATGGAATCCCTGATCTTCCTCGCCTCCGTACTACACCTGAGGAAGATCTTCCGGCAGTTCCCCGGTGTTCAGCCACTTCCCCGCTACGCGGTTGAATAATGCCGGATCGGCAAGCGGTATGCCGTGCCCGATACCGGGAAACACGATCCCCTCCGCACGGTTGGATAGCTGCACGAGGTCCCTGGCTGATTTTTTAACGCTGGCTCTTTCCTTCTCCCCGACCGTAACCAATACCTTCGTCGAAGATTCTTTGATGCTTGGAGAGATTGCATAGGACATGTTTTCCTTGAGCACCGAAACCAGCAGCTCCGAAGGCATATGCAGGGATTCCGAATAATACTGTTCAAAATCATCCCGATTCACGTACAGCGTGCTTGCCTGCCATCTGGAGAACCATCGGTATTTGGTCAGCGGAAAGGTCATTCGTACAGAAGGTTCGATCAGCTTCAGCGCAGCCGGCATCGGCCTAAGCAAAGCGCTGTTTACGATTGCGTAATCGATGAGTTGAGGTCGTTGGCACATCATTTCCACGAGAATCTGCGCCCCCAAGGAAAAACCGAATACAATAATTTCCCTTCCGTCCGCCTTATTCGACATGACCTCATTGATCTGCGCTGCAGTGCGTTTTATAGAAAAGGGCCCGTTGGCGGAGCTGCCGCCGTGTCCGGGTAAATCGGGAACCAGGCAGTAATCGTCTTTAAAAAAGGGAAGCTGCTTGTTCCACATCCAGCCGCTTACCCCGCCCCCATGCAAAAATACGATCATCCTTGACGCATGAATGTTTCCGCTCTCCTTCATGAATAAGTTCATTGTATCATCCCCAATATATAACATTTACTATTAATACAATTATAGTATATTAATCCGAAGATTTAACGGGTTTTTTTAGAATTTTGTTATACTTTTAAACTATCCATGGTATAAATTATGCGTTGCACGGCTTGCCAATACAATTCCCTGGACCAAAGTCGAGTCTGGTTTCCTGCCGCGGATCCAGTTCAAACTCCTTCTTGGGACTGTTCTTCCTGCTCCCTGCATGGTCTACCATTAAGTGGAAATCCAATGCATATGAGATAAGGAGAGGAACCCATGAAGCCGAAGAAACAAAGCAAGTCAAGAACCATTCGTGTATTGGCAGCCTCCGTGCTGTCCGCCAGTCTGCTGGCTTTCCCAGTCGATATTCATGCGGCAGCGGCCAAATCCGCAGAAGTCGCAGTCGAATCCCGGCATGCGGGGGCACCGGTACTAAGCTCCAACGAAGTCAAGGCATTCGCTGACGCTTATTTTGCCGATCCCCAGGTTTCGGACATGCTGGCAGGCGCACTAGTAGTGGTCGTACAAGACGACAAGGTGCTGTTGAATACGGGCTACGGTTACGCCGATCTTGAATCCAAGAAGAAGATTGATCCGGATCGTACATTGTTCCGCATGGCATCGATATCGAAATCGGTTACCGCAACGGCGGTCATGCAGCTGATCGAGAACGGAAAAATCGACCTGAAGCAAAACATAACCGAATACATGCCGGATGTGAAGATCCCTAACCATACCGGCGCCCCCGTCACCGTTGAGCATTTGCTGACGCATACGACAGGCTTCGACTTTACGGACAGCTACTCGGTTCCGCCTCATATCATTCAGAAGGGCGAGATTCCGCTCGCCGATTTTATCCGGGTGAATGCTCCGGCTGTGGTTCGTACGCCTGGTGAAGTTTACCGGTATGACAATCTGGCATCCTCCATGCAGGGATATATTGTCCAGAGCGTATCCGGAGAGCCGTTTGAGAAATATATCAAAAAGCAAATATTCGACCCGCTGAACATGAAGCATGCCGCATTTCGAATGAACGACGATATCATCGCGAATCTTGCCACGGGGTACAATGTCGATCAACAACCGATAAAGCCTTACGAGAATGTGCCTACCATCGCACCTGAAGGCGGCATGTTCGCCAGCGGTACCGATATGGCCAATTTCATTACTGCCCATCTGAACGAGGGCCGATTCGGATCTGCCCGCATCCTGAAGGAGGAAACGACGCGATTGATGCACAAGACGCATTATGATGCCGCTGGCATTCCGTTGACGTCTTACGGCTTCGAGTCGTTCATGCACAACAGCCATAACGGCCAAACGGTGATTGGCAAAGGCGGCGATTTGGAGGGCTACCATTCCTGGCTTTGGCTGCTTCCCGACCAGAATGTCGGTGGTCTGATCGTTGTTAACAGCGACAAGAGCGCTTCGATCCGCAGCGAATTTTTCGTCGCGTTCATGGATCATTTCTATCCGAAAAAGCAGGGCTCAGAGAATTCATTCCCACTCCATCAGGAGCAGCTGCAGAAATTCGAGGGCCTATATAGAAGCCTGAGGACTCCGATTATCGCCACCCAGGTGACTGCCGGACAAGGCGAGCTGCTGGTTAAAGATGCCATGGGCGAGCATAAACTCAAACCGGTCGGACCGCTGCGGTTTGTGGATGAGAACGGTGTACCCGCCGCGTTTAAGGAAGATGATAACGGTGATGTTGCGTACATGTATTACACGGCCATCGACAGTATGTCCGAGAAGCTCCCGAATCCTGCTCCTTACAACGACGTCCCTGAAGAAAATCCATATGCCAAGGACATTTACTTCGCTCAGTCTCTCCAGGCTTTCGGGGATAAAGGACAATCCAGCTTCCGGCCGGATGAACCGATTACCCGGGCCGAGTTTGTCAGCGTCATCAGCAGGCTGGCCGGCATGAAGCCTAGCGAAAGCGTAAGCATATTCAAAGATATGCAAGGGCACCCGCTCGCTGGTTATGTGCAGAATGCTGCGAATATGGGTGCCGTGAACGGTAAGACGAATCAAAATTTCGAACCCGATCAGCCGATCACGCGTCAAGAGGCTGCAGCTATCATATGGCGGACTGCACATCATGCGCTTGGCGCGAAGGCCGTCCCGGCCAAACTCCGTACGAAACCGGCTGCGTGGGCGGATGAAGCGGTGCAGTTTATGGTCGGAACCGGCATGCATGGTCCCGAAGTGACCAAGGATGCAAACGGTGCGGCCGATTACCGGCCAACGGACAATCTTCTGCGGAAGGAAGCGGCGGCCATCTACGCGAAACTGATTCAGCAGGCTTTTGGTTTTTAATTTGGTCCGCTGCTTACTAGTGAAAGCTTGGCATTCATAGCTTAATATTTGAATAAGAACAGCTGACGGTTTCGAATCGTCAGCTGTTCTAGTACGAATCATTATCAGGTAATGGTGATTAGACCGCCCGATCCTATCTAGAAAAATGCATATAATCCTTCTTCAAAGTACTTGTACTCCGACTCGCTAATCCTTCTTCTTCCATATCCTTCAAAGAAAACGTCGATTTCCGATTCGGTTTCAATCGCGTTCGGTTTTGGGCGTATCGCCAAAGATACATCATACCTTGGATCACCAAGCGCTCCGCCGCTCCAATCTATGATGCCCGTAATGTTTCCGTCGCGAACCAAAACATTATCAATCGTGAAATCGCCGTGTATCAAGGTGTTTGTTATAGTCAGGGGTTTGTTCCTATTCAACGAATCCCATAATTCAGCCGTTCCATCAACGTTGTAATGTCTTAGGTTATATTCCGCACGGAGCAGCATGTCATCAAGCCAAGGGGATTCTCCCCTCATTTCTTCAGGGCAGGGCGTAGCGTGAATCGAGGACAAAATCGCACCGAAATTGAATATCATCTCATGTTTTTTTTCCGAATTCTTCTCGCGGACCAGTGCCTGCCTTAATGTTTCACCCTCGAAAAACTTCAACAGCGCCCACGATTGATTGTTTTCTTTATCTTCCACGAACCTGTAAACCGAAGGGACAAGCAACGATGTTCTTTGCAGAGAATGCAGAACGCGGATTTCTTGTGCCAGCCACGAGCCGTACTGCTCTCCCTTCGTTCGCTTTAGAATAAATCGCCCCTGCTCGTTTTCCAGTATTCCTACATCCGATGTATGACCCTGTCTTGGAAATTCCAGCTTGGATACCGTACCTACTTCATCTATAATCGACTCGGGTATTTCATGCAATTGAATCGGAAGCATATCATGTCACCTCACCTACAAATTGGAAGCAAATATTCTTCCTCATTATACACACTGCATTCGCCTTCAATCGATAAATTTTCACCTTGGCTTTTGCACCTTGTTGACTTCATGCACAACAAAAAAGACATCCCCGTTAGGATGTCTTCTCGTCTCTTTTATTCACAGAATTATTCCAGCTTGAAGTTTCCGGAGCCCGTGCGAACCTTCAACAGCACGTCGCCGCTGCCAAGCGTTCCCTTCAGTCTTCCTTTGTCTTCGTCCTTCACCTCGTAACGCATTCCATCCAACCGAATATTTCCCTCACCGGAACTTCCCTGGTAATCGACTTCCAACGAAGTAGGTTCCTGAGCCAGATCAATGCTCACGTTGCCGCTGCCGGTTCGCAGATCGGCATCATGGACCAATCGTTCCGCATCCACGCGGATATTGCCGGATCCCGTCTTGCCTTGCAAAGCCGCTTCTCCATCACTCAGCTCAACGTTGCCGCTGCCGTTTTGAAAGCTCAGCTGTTCGGCACGATAGCCGTCTGCCGAGATTTCGCCGGACCCCGATTGCAGCGCCACCGATTCGGCTTCAATCTCCTCAACTTCGATATTGCCGCTGCCGGTATGCATAGCCAGCTCCCCGGCATTCACCTGCTGGACATTGACATTGCCGCTGCCTGCCTTGACGGTAACCTCGTCTCCCAGTATGCTCTCTATTTCGATATTACCGCTCCCGCTTTCGATCTTGGCCGTTTCCCAGTTCTTTTCCGGTAACTCCACCGTTAACTGTAGATCCATAATGCTTATACCCAGATTAATGCCATGATCTTCTTCGACGCCAACCGTCATCGAATCGCCGTTCGGCTCAACCTTCAATTTTACTTGGTCCGCATATTTCGAACTTGCCTTTCCACTCAGCCGCACCTTGATCTGATCCGTTGCTCCTGGGACGACATGTATGTCGATGCTTCCGGTCTTCACCGTCAAATCCCGGTAGATATCCGCATCATGCGTTTGCTCTTCATTTATCTTCTTGGTGTCAAAGGAAAAGCCGAATTGAATATCCGAAAAAATGTTCCTTGGGTTCATCGTAAAGATCAACAGCAGCACACCGACTGCCACGATCAAATATCCTGTTCTCTTCTTCATAACGTGTTCCTCATTCCTTCCGTATCATCCCTTTATGAGTTCTCTGGTTTGTTTTTCCAATATCTGAAGTCCTGTTCAGTATACCATCCCTACGGGAAATGAGCATTGGCCCCGCGAATGAGATTGGAACCCCGACTTAAGTCTAGTAATGCTGAGATACCTCACAACCTATGGGAGAACAAATCGTTACAACTTCAATCCTGGCAAGGGAAGCCAGCTCGCCGGAAATAAACCTCAGACTATGCTTGAAAACAAAAAAAGCCGCCAATTCCGCGACTTTTCTTTAATAAAAATCCATCCTTACCTATCCCAATGCCACATCAAGAATCATCATCAGCACGAAACCGAACATCAAACTCATCGAAGCCAAATCCTTGTTGCCTTTTTCCTGCGAGCTTGGAATCACCTCTTCGGCTACGACAAAGATCATCGCTCCGGCCGCAAAGCTCAAGGCATAAGGCAGCATGGGTTCAATGAAGGCTACGGCGACCGCGCCTATCACCGCGGCGATAGGTTCGACCATTCCTGAAAACTGTCCATAAAAAAAGCTTCTTTTCCGCGACATCCCGTCACCGCGGAGCGGCATCGAGACCGCTACGCCCTCCGGGAAGTTCTGAATGCCGATACCTAGGGCCAGCGTCAAAGCTCCCACCAGAGATGCCTCCGTTCCCCCGTTCGCAAGAGCCCCAAATGCGATCCCCACCGCTAATCCTTCCGGAATGTTGTGCAGCGTGATGGCCAGAACCAGCAAGGTGCTTCTTTTCCTCACTCTCGGATTATATCCCTCCGCTCCTCCCATCGGAGAATTGGGGTGAAGATGGGGTAGAATCTTATCGATTCCCCATATGAATACTCCGCCTAATAAAAATCCGAACGCAGCCGGAAACCAGTTCCCGATCGGATTGCCTTCCGACAGTTCAATGGCCGGTGCCAATAATGACCAGTAGCTGGCCGCAATCATGACGCCACCGGCAAACCCCAACATACTATCCAGCAAGCGCTGGTTCAATGTTTTCGTAACAAAAACAAGAGCCGCACCTAACGCCGTCATCCCCCAGGTAAACAAGGTGGCCAGCAATGCTTGGATAATGGGATTGAAATTCATAAAAAAGTCTACCATGCAACAAAGAACCCCTTCGATGAAATTTATATGATACTGATACTATTTCCTAATGCGAGCCTTACATGCATTTGTCGGTGATAATGAAATCGATCTAGAGAATATGTACCCGCACGCGTCCATTCCGATGCATTTCAATGCAAATAATTATATATCATAAATTTCATAAAGTTGATAGATTGTTTTTCCGTGGCACCGGATCGGACCTGCCGTTTCCCCTGAACGCTCACCTTTAGGTAAGTACCTGTAAAAAAAGTGCATACTTACATCAATCCGGCAAGCCCTTTATACTCTAGAACATACATCATATCCAAGGAGGAATCATCTTTTGAAAACTCTCGTTATCGTAACGCATCCGAACATAGAAACATCGATCATCAATAAGCGCTGGGTAGAAGAACTCCGGCAATACCCGGATAAGTATACCGTTCACGAATTGCACAAAGCGTATCCGAACGGAATCATAGACGTGAAAAAAGAGCAGCAGCTCATAGAATCGCATCAAAATTTAGTTTTGCAATTCCCCGTTTATTGGTTTAGCTGCCCGCCGCTCCTAAAAAAATGGCTGGATGATGTTTTGACTTATGGTTGGGCTTATGGTTCGAATGGAGGCGATAAACTAAAGAAACGCAAGGTCGCATTAGCCGTATCCGCCGGCATTAAAGAGGAAGATTATCGGGAAGACGGAAGGTATCGCCACACCTTGGGGCAGCTGCTGGCTCCATTGGAGACAACGTTCTTATACTGCGATGCCGATTATCGTTCGTTCTATGCTTTCTACGGGCAGGAGAAGGAACCTGGCGGAAACGCGCCCGACATGGAGCCGTGGCCGCCCCAAAGCACATTGGATATAAGCACCCGGCAGTATTTGAAGTTCTTAGACAACCTATGATGAGTTGCTGCAACAAAGTAAAAAAAGAAGTATTTCCTGCTGTAGGAAATACTTCTTTAGTTACATCGGCTTTCGTCACGCTTCACGCTGTACGCCTTCTGAAGCAAGCAAACTGTTCTTCTCTCCCCATTCGCACATCATGTGTAATACAGGTATGAGAGAAAGTCCGCGTTCGGATAAAGTGTATTCCACTTTCGGGGGAACCTGGGGATATTCCGTCCGAACGATAAGATCATCCGTTTCCAGCTCCTTTAACATGATGCTAAGCGTTTTAAAGGAAATGGAGCCGATGCTTCGTTTCAGCTCGTTATGCCGCATGATCTTTTTTTCTGACAGCCAGTACAGGATGATCATTTTATACTTGCCGCCGATTAAGGACAATGTATATCCAAAGCCGGTGTCTTGGGGTTTCACGCCGGTCGGTACACAGGATTCGCTTTCCCGCACAAGCCACACTCTCCTTCCGATCTGTTTCCAAGGCTCGATATCAGGATCATTTTATCACAAATACGATCCTGGAAACTCAGGAGATTCCCTTCCGGCATGAGATTCAACCAGCCCATACGTCTTTTACATATTGTCCTGTCGATTCCAAACCCGACAGCCAGGCAGCAGCATCTTCAGCATTCACGCCATGGCGCTCCTGATAGGATTGAATCAGCGTTTGTTCCACCTCCGGAGCCATCCGGGAGCCGTCGCCGCAAATGTACATTTGCGCTCCGCCCTCAAGCAGCGAAAGCAATAACATTCCGTCTTGTTTCATCAAATGCTGAACATAGCATTTCTCCGCTCCGCTTACCCTCGAGAAAGCCGTATGCAACGTGACCAGCCCCTCCTGCTCTGCCCGCTCAAACTCCTCGCGATACAGGAAGTCCTGCTCCGGATTCCGGCAGCCGAAGTACAGATGCGCGGCGCCCAGCTCTTGACCTGCCTCCCGAAGCGCTTGTCTCGCTTGGATAAATCCCCTGAACGGTGCAACGCCCGTGCCTGGTCCGATCATGATCATAGGCGTCGCCGGATCCTCCGGCAGCGCAAAACCCGACTCGGGAGAGCGTATAAACATCAAGACCTCCGCGCCCGTTTCCAATTCGGCCAAATAGTTCGAAGCAATGCCCCGATATTCTCCCTTGCCGCTCCATGCCCGGTCCCGAACGACGCTAACCGTGACGCTTGCCGTATTCCGGCTAACTTTCGGTGAGCTGGAAATCGAATAATATCTCGGCTTCAATGGCGGCAGAAGCTCAAGAAACCGTTCAAACGGCAGTTCGCAGGCTTCATACCGCTCCAGCAGGTCGAGCATGGTGATCCGTTTGGCCCGAACTTCGGCCTGATAGCTCGCTTCCTCTATAAGTTCTTGAAGCTCTTTGGCATGCGGCGGACATACCGTGCTAGCGGCCATTTCCCGTATCTGTGCCATTGTAGCCGGTTCCTGCAGTTCCACGCTGCGGGACAGCAGATCGTCAAGGCGGACAGGTATGCCGGTCGGCAAATGCGCTCCGCTTCTTCCTTCGGCAGACAAAATAAGATGGGAACCCGCGTTCAGTTTGAATCTTCGAAGTACTCGCTGAACCAGTGTCTTTGGATTGACCGGAAGCACACCCAGATGATCGCCTTCGCGGTATTCTGTTCCCGGCGGGAGCGAGATTTCGATATGCTGCGTGATCCTTCCGCTGCCCTCATGCTGCAAATTGCGGCTAAATACGATACGCCCCGTCACGGCGCGATAGGTTTCCGTCAACGGAACGGCGGCCGTACCCTGGACGAACTGAACGGACAAGGCGCTGCGTTTCTGTCCATGGACCGCCGTAACCGGCAATCCGAGCGATTGCATCAAATCCGGCCATAAATGCTCCGTCCACTCATCGACTTCCCGCTCAAAATCGCCGCTTGCATCACTTTCGCCGCGGTGGATCAAACGCTGCCCCCCTTTGAGTGAAAGCTGCTCGTCGATGAGGCGGGGAATGCGCTGATACGTGCTTGCCCAGTTATGGTCTCCGCACCCGAATACCGCGTAACGAACGCCCTCAATTTCGGATTCGTTCGCGTTCTCGAGCCATTCCATGAAAGCCTTGGCATTGGAAGGCGGTTGTCCGTTGTACGATGCAGTAACGATGACTACAACGCCTTCCTTCGGAAGTTTTCCTGCATATTCGTCCAGTGTGCCCACCTGGCTGTCGAACCCTTGGTGCTTCGCAGCATCCGCCACCTCTCTGGCAATTCCCTCAGCCGTGCCCAGATTGGAACCGTACAATGCGAGCAGCGGCGTATGATGGGCAAATGCCGCCGAAGGATCGGACTTGGCATCATCCCGCTTCTTCGATTCGAGCGAAGCAACTTGACCGCCACCCGGTACCAGGAGAGCCGTCCCGCCTTGACGGCTTCGAACCTGAATACGGAACCCTTCCGGCTTCAGAGTGAGTGTTTCCTTCACTTGCAGCTCATAAGGCTGGTTATCGATCAGTTCGAAATATTTGAGAACCAAACCAAGCACCAGGGTTGCTTCCTGCAGCGCAAACTGCTGCCCGATGCAGGCGCGTTGGCCGTTACCAAACGGTTTGTAAGCGTCATGCGGCACCCGGCTCGGATCCTCGAAGCGTTCAGGTCTGAACGTTTCCGCGTCGTCCCCCCACACCCGCGAGTCCCGATGGAGCGCTGGGATCAGGACGGTCACGCTGTCCCCTTTCTTCATGGGATAGGTTCCCCCGATCGCCGTATCTTCCTTCGCATACAAGGAGAAAGCAGGCGCCGTTGGCCATAAGCGCAGCGACTCGTTGAGTACCATGCGGACATATTTGAGTTCCCTCACCTGGTTATAGGTCGGAACGGGATCTTTCAGTACGCGGTCCACTTCGCTGACTGCCTTAAACAAGGCTTCCGGATTTTTCATCAAATAATAAATGGCAAAGGACAACAAGCCGCTTGTCGTCTCATGTCCGGCGATCAGAAAGGTGATGATCTGGTAACGGATGTTCTCATGATCGAGAGACTCGCCTGTATCGGGATCGACGCCTTCCAGCATATGCGCGAGCAAATCCCCTTCTTCCCCGCCGTGCTTTCTGCGATCTTGGATGAGCTCATCCACGAGGGAGAACATGAACTGGATATCCTCCTGAAACTGCCGTTTCTTTTTAATCATAAACATGTCCTGGATGCCCAGACGATGAAGCTGGTTCATGCCCTCATCCAGCGCCCGCACCATACTGTCGATAAATGGATGGTTGTCTTCGCGGTAGAAGCTGTTAAACCGGTAATTAAATCCGCAAAGGCCGATCGTATCCAGCGTCAAGCGCGTCATGTCGGCAGGAACGTCCACGGTTTCGTCCGGATTGAGCCGAGCCCATTTCTGGATCAGCTGCATGGCGATATCGACCATTTTGGTGTGGTAGCCTTGCATCGCGCGCTGGCTGAAGCTGGAGAGCAGAATGTTATGGGCTTTTTTCCAGTTTGGCTCCTGCGTGGCGCTCGTAAACAATCCATCCCCCGCGAATGGGCGGACATTCTGCAGCGGTGCCCAGATTCGTTTATCAAACCGCTTCTCGTCACAAGCATCCTTGACATATTCATGTCCCGAAACGTACAGTTCCTTGCGTCCGCCTGGATATTGAAATTGAAAGATCGGTCCGAGCTCAGAGGCAACTTTCACAAGCGATTGGACCGGTGCGGCGGAATCCAGCAGCGGCAGATTGCCGAGCGGACCGTAGGTTTTAGGCTGAGGCACTTCCTTGGTTTGTGTCATGCGATCTCCCTCCATCATCCCTGTCATCTCTTTGTATTTGCCCATATTCGGGCAGAATAATTCCCGTCACAGAACCGATTGACCAATTTCGTAATACGGTCATTTTCATGTAAAAAAGGAGGATTCGACGCGGCATCGTTTGTTTTCACTTACAATGGCTGCCTGATCCTGCCTTTACCCTATCATGATATGGATATCCGCACATCTGCCGGAGGTCCGTAATATCGTATAGGTCCGCTGTTATTCGTTTATTACTTTTCAACCAGGAAGTGACCCGTTATTACAACTTTTGGACTATGAATCCAGAATATCGTTTGAACCGATATGGCCATAACCCTACATGCTAGCTGACATTCACGGATCTATGCTAATGGATCCAGCCGTGATCTCACTTTACTTGCTTTAGAGATACGATATGATTAATGCCTATTTTCCCTGCTCTCTTTGGGGGAATCGTGGTCCGTTTGTATTCCTTAAAACCCATCTTTTCGTAGAGTTTCATCGCTGGTATATTCGTATCGGCTACCTCTTCTATTAAAAACTCACGGTATGGAGCAGCTTCAAGAATATGGCCTATGATCAGCGAGCCTACCCCTTGTCCTCGATATTCCGCGGCCGTCCCCACAAACTCAATCGAACACTTCATCGGAGACGGATTCGCAAGTGGCGATTCAAATTCCTTTTTCAAAAACGTGTGCGCAAGGCTGCCCTTATATAATCCCAAATGCTCCCGCAGCTCTTTTTTGTTGAGTTTCACGGATAAAGAGGTGCCGTCCGAACATGCAGCCATTCCAGCCACTTTGTCGCCGGCAACGGCAACATAAAATTGGTCCAGGTTAAACATGTGCGCAAAGGCTCTGGCGATTTGCTCCTTATCTTTCGAGAAATATCCAAGCCATTGCGAGAACCCATCTGCAAAAATACGGGACATTTGAACTCTTGCATCCATTTGTAATTGATCGGCTTTCCTAACTGTAAACATAGTCACTCTACCTCCTTGAACAGGAATAATGTGAGTACGCTCGGTGATGGCATAACGAAGTTGTTTTTCATTATCGCTTTCATATCAGCCAGGCCCTGCAATGCCGAATAAAACAACACGGCCATTTCATGGGCATCTCCGGAACGGAAATCGCCTGACTCCTGTCCCTTCTTAATAAGTGCGGCGGTAGAACGCAACAGCCGACCATTTACCTCTAAAACCTCAGCTTGTTTCCGATTGGCTCCATCACCGGAGAAAAACAACTGATTCATGAGAATCAGCAAATTGGCAAGCTCTTCCCCTTCTTGCATATCGTGATAAATTTCGTCAACAAACTGCGTCATGAGTTTTTTCGGCGAATCAGCGTCTTCGAAGGTTTGGATGATTTGGGTCAAGCCGTTAAGCGCAAATTCAACAAGTTCATTAAACAAGCTGTCTTTTGTTTTGTAATGCCGGTATAAAAGCCCGATGCTGATACCGGCTGCATCCGCTATGTCCTGCACATTCGTGGAGCCGAACCCTTTTTGAACAAAAAGCCGCATTCCGGCGGATTGTATTTTTTGTCTGGTTGCGTTACGCATTTCTTCGTATTGTTCCTTTGTACGTGGCAAGTTGCCCCTCCTTTTTATTGAGTGAGTTTTTACTCATTATAAAATGCTGGTCTTGGATAATCAATCCATAAACGATGGAATTAGCAAATTGGCCCCCAAGAGCAGTAAATCAAACCGCATGATTTCAAGATGATAATCGTAACAAGCGGTTGCAGTTTCGCAATATAATAAGTCACAGTTTTTTTGTTGCATTAGAAACTTTTCTGTAAATGTTCACAGAATTTTCACTTACGAGGAGCTTTTCCCCATCCCTATAATTACAAAGGTAACTAGAAAGGATGATGAAAGTGCCAACTACAAAGAAAGAAAATTTCTATTTCGGTATGATGATGTGTGTAGGGATGGTCATCATGATGACAACCTACAATCTGATCACGAACGGATTGATCGGAAACATATCGCTTGCAGCCGTACTCACGCAGTTTGTTCTGGGCTTTATGATTGCCTTCCTTCTGGAGCTGTTTGTTGTCGGCCCTGCAGCCAAAAAAATCGTATTTTCCATAACGCGCAACAAATCCAGCAAAATTATCATGATCGTGGCAATGGCCTTTTTTATGGTGATTGGGATGGTGACTTTTATGTCCATGTACGGTCTGGCGTCCTCTTACTTTGCCGACGGCCTGCCTGGTGAATCGCTGCTTGGAAGCTACTTCTCCATTTTCATTAAAAATTTTGTGTTTGCGCTGCCGCTTCAACTTCTCATTATAGGCCCGATCGTGCGGTTCCTGTTTGGCAAGCTGAAAGCCAACCGCATGAACGAATCCCTCACGACCGTTTAGAATGTCGGAGTCTTCGCCATACTCATCAATAAAAGCCGCGATATGATCGCGGCTTTCTTGATATCCAATATTCTTCTGCATGGAGGATATTTCTGTGATCCATTCATGGCTCAGATCAGCCAAAGGTTCAACCTTGGGCTTCTTCCATGGCTTTACGAACATCATAATCGCGGATGTCGATATCCAGCGGCATGCGGAGCGCCAGCTTTGCCAGCTGATACCCTAGAAATGGGCCCATCGTTAGTCCGGACGCTCCCAGCCCGTTTGCCGTGATCAGCCCTTCCCACTCGGGAACTGGGCCGATGACGGGAAGAAAACCGGGCGTAAACGGACGAAAACCAACTCGAACTTCCTGAAACTTGCTGTCTGCTAAATCAGGCGCCAATGCCAATCCTTTATTCAGGATTTCCTGCATGCCGCCAGGAGTCACCCTCGTATCGTAGTCCTTGATATCATTTTCGTGAGTCGCCCCGATTACGATCCTTCGGTTATCGAAAGCGAGCAAATATTGATCCGAAGGCGGCATGATCACCGGCCAGTCTCCTGTATCCGGATGGTCGGACACCTCTACATGCATGATTTGCGCTTTCTGATAGTGAACCCCAAAATGAATGCCTAAAGGCTGCAGCAGTTGGTTTGCCCAGGCGCCGGCACAGACGATGACTTCATCAGCCGAGTAGCGCTTGGATCCGACTACGGCTCCAGTTACGCGGCTCGCCTGATACTGCAGCTCGGCATTACCGGTTATTAGCTCGGCTCCGTGCCTTTGCGCTGATCGGATCAACGCATCTCGCAGCGCCCGACCATCGACACGGGCTGCACCGCTGATATGAACGGAATGATAGCCTTCCTGGAGCAAAGGAAACCGTTCACGGGTTTCTTCCTCATTCAGCCGTGTGATCTCGCCGATTTCCGGAGCATCCGCTTTTCTCGCATAAGCCCGCTCCTCCATCTTACTGATTTTGTTCACATCTTCATGAATGCTAAGGGCGCCGACTTGGGCGTAGCCCGTGTCCGTTTCGCCCTCGCTGATAAGCTCGTTTATTAATTCAGGATAAAAGCGTGCGCCTGCTTTGGCCAATCGGTACCATGCCTGATTCCGCCTTTGCGACAACCAGGGACATATAATTCCTGCCGCGGCATCGGTAGCCTGCCCTAGATCTTTGCGGTCTATAACGAGGACTTCCGCTCCCATTTTGGCTAACTGATAAGCGGTCGATGCCCCCAGTATACCAGACCCTATGACGATGACTTTCCTCATGTATGACATTCCCTTCCTCAAAGCACTGTATCCATTATAGCGAATACAGGGAGAAAGTATAACGCCCGCCATCTAGCCGTTTAGATCAGGCGGCTAATGCATATTTCAGCAGGGATATTTCTTTCATACAAAAAAGCCGCCAAATAGGCGACTTTACATCCATATGATCTATGGTTGATCTGATGGAACGGTTCATCTTATTTTTCCATGACTGCAAAATAGTTATCTTCCTCATCCGCAAAATTGAAAACTCTGCCGGAAGGCAAATGTACCACTTCGCCGACCGTGATATTGTGGCTGGTTAAATGACGATGCAGCGCATCGAAATTTTCCGTGAACAACATTAAAGACGGTGTGCCCAAATGTAATCCTGGCGACATTTTGGCTACGAATTCCTTATCATGCAGAATGATGCTTGTTTCAGCTTCCTTCGTTGGAGCAATTTCAATCCATCTCATTTCACCGTTGTTCTCTTCAGCGATAACTTCAAATCCTAGCATCTCAGTCCAAAACTTCACGGCTTGATCCTGATTGTATACATACACCATAATTTGACCAACTTTGCTAATCATCGATTCTACACTCCCTCGTATAAGTAAATGAAATGTCAATCCAGCCTGCTTCCATGCCTTCCTTTTCTCTTCATATCCTAACATGCCAAATGTATACATATTTCTTTTCAATTGCGAATTTAGGTTAAATTTCTGTCTGACTTCTTCAAAAAACTTGACGGATACCCGTTTGACACAAGATACGTTCATCGTTACTATTAAATGTGACTTTATAGTTTTTCAAAAAACTATTAAGTTCATATTCTATATTTTTTTACAGAAAGTAGGTTCACCATCATGTCAGATCCATCAGCAATCGTCCGTAACACCCCAGTAGAAAAAGCTTTTACAATCAAAGACATTATTGCGCCATTACTTGCAGTCATCATCGGCACCTTTATGGTCCTGTTGGACAGCACGGTCGTCAATGTCGCCGTACCAACGTTAGTTCAATATTTTGATAGCCCCCTGCATACCATGCAATGGTCGATAGCCGCATACACGCTTGCATTGTCAGCAGTTATCCCTCTCGCGGGATGGCTGTCTGATAAATTTAAGCCTAAACGAGTGTTTCTCATATCGATCGGATTGTTTACGATAGGATCCGTGCTATGTGCTTTTGCCCAGACAGCCGAGCAGCTTATCGCCTTCCGGGTTCTTCAGGGAATGGGCGGCGGCATGGTATCGCCGATCGGGATGGCCATGGTGTACCGTTTGGCACCTCCCGATAAAAGAGGATCTGTTATAGGCATGTTTGGAATACCATTACTGCTTGCCCCAGCGCTCGGTCCCGTATTATCCGGTTGGTTGATTGAGTTTGTCAGCTGGCAATGGATATTTTGGATCAACCTCCCCATCGGCATGATCGGATTATTTGTGGGTATCAAACATCTTCCTTCCTTTCCAGGAAAGGAGGCACCTACTCTGGACATTGCCGGCATGATTCTTGCGCCCATGGCTTTTGCCATGATTACTTATGGGGTCAGTGAGGGAGGGGTAAGCTGGACTTCCCCCAGAACGTTATTCGGAATCACCATCGGTGGGATCGCGCTCCTCCTCTTCATTGGATCCTGCTTGCGGCAAAAACAACCGTTGCTTGAACTGCGTGCGTTTAAATCGGTTGATTTCACACGCGGTATCATCATCTCCTGGATCATGCAGGCTGCCATGTTCGGCTCCGTGCTTCTGTTCCCGCTCCTTCTACAGCAGATTAAAGGTTTCACTCCGCTGACGACCGGATTAATCCTGCTGCCGCAGGCAGTCGGTTCCATGATCTTTATGCCGATGGCAGGCAAGCTGTTTGATAAAGTGGGAGCACGCCCCCCGCTCGTGGCCGGAATGGCGCTGATGACTGTAGCCTTGTTAACGATGTCCTTTGTTCGAATCGATACCCCTTTATTTCTCATCATGATCGTATTGTTCTTCATGGGCTCCGGCATGGGGTTATCGATGATGTCCCTGAATACGCATGTATTAAATGCAACCCCTAAGCACCTTGTAAGCCGGGTTACTCCGCTCACAAGCGCGTCGCAGCAGGTGATCGCTTCATTTGCCGTAGCAGGCTTCACGGGATATTTATCTTCCCGGATGACATCAGACCTGCCGGGTAAGCCTGTTGGAACCAACCCTCTGGAATCCCATACCGCATCCTTTGCGGACACCTTTTTCCTGGCTGCCTGCATTGCATGTATGGGACTGGCTCTCAGCTTATTTCTTAGAAAACCAAAACAAATAACCGATGATTCTTCGTTTCATTGAACAGCAGACATCTAATAAACCACAATAACCGTTACACATAGGAGTGGCTTACTTGAGATTCGGGGAAATGGTTATCATACTATTCATTATCGCTCTGGCTATAGCTACGATTTGGGGACCAAAATCGAAGAAAAGCCAGCTGATTTACTCGTTAATCGTTCTATATATCGTTACGGTTGTACAGATCATCGTGGAGGACTGCCGGTGGCAAATGATTCCTTGTTATGCGGCGTCCGTTATCCTGACGATTTGCATCATTTTTAGAAAAAACGAAAAGAAACCGCGCAGTAAGAGCATGAGAAGATGGACAGCCTGGTTGTGGACAACGGTATTATTCTTTTACGCATCGGTCATGGTCGCGCTGCCTCTCCTGCTCCCTGTATTCGCATTTAATCAACCTCAGGGACCCTATAGTGTGGGAACTGCGGTATACCATTTTATCGACAATGACCGGCCCGATGAGTACTCTGCCGATCCGACGGATCACCGCGAGCTGATGGTACAATTATGGTATCCTTCCGAGCCCGAAACGGGGGAAGAAGCCGCACCCTACATGCGTGATGTAGGAGCCATTACTAAAGGTCTCGAACAGGCTTTGTCTTTCCCTGCTTGGACGTTAAGCCATCTGGGGCTCGTGGGAAGTCATGCCTACAGCAATCCCCCGCTGTCCTCCACTGAAGAGGAATATCCCATCTTAATCTTTTCACACGGCATGACGGGATTTCGCAATCAGAATACCTTCCAGATCGAAGAGCTGGCCAGCCATGGATATATCGTGGTTGGAATCGACCATGCCTATGATGCGGCTGCAACGGTATTCCCGGACGGCCGAGAGATTTTGATCAACAAGCAGCAGCTTTCTGGTTTTGAGGCACTTGACGAGCACATGACATTATGGACTCAGGATGTATCCTTTATTTTGGATCGGCTGGAACAATTGAATGGACAGGATGAACAAGACCGTTTTACCGGCCGTCTTGATTTGGAGCGAATCGGCATGTTCGGGCATTCTTACGGCGGAGCCACCGCTGCCCAAATGCTGCTGAAGGATTCTCGTATCAAAGCTGCGCTCAATATGGATGGAACCTTATATGGGGACCCCATGCCGAGTACGGGACCGAATAAGCCATATTTACAGATGAATGGCGAGAAGAGTATCGATAAATCGATATTCGATAACTCACTCGATCAAGCCATGGCCCAAAGCGGCCATACACGGGAGTATTACCAAGAATTTTGGGAAGAAACGGTACGGCGTCGCATGAATGCTCTGCAAGGAGGGGGATACACGATGACGATTCCCCATACTTCCCATATGAGTTATACGGATTTTCATCTATTCTCTCCGCTGCTGCCTAACCCGGGAGAGAATCCCAGATCGGTTCATCGCATCATAAATGAGGTAAGCGTTGCTTTCTTTGGCCAGTATCTCAAAGGAACACGGAATAACGCCATGGATGAACTGTCGAAAAAATATCCGGATATCGATCTCGTACAAGATTGAGGAGCCTTCTTGTGCCTGTGGATTAGCTCTGCAAAAAACGATATGATAATGATCGAATCCGGTTTATTTGAACATCGTTAGGGGGTCACGCTATGAGCTTGCTAAAAGAAAAAATAATGCAATCGGCTATTCGTTCCTTTGCCGAAAAAGGATATCAAGCCACTTCGATTCAAGATATCGCGGATGATTGCAGCATCGCTAAAGGCTCAATCTATAAATACTATGGTTCCAAAGAAGAGCTGTACATCCGTATTCTGGAGAAACGACAGCAAGATATGATTGATGCCGTAGAGAAGATCCGCAATAAAAGCTTATCCCGCAGGGAAACATTTATTGAGGAGATCGCTTACCAATTCGATTTTTTCATCGAGCATGGATATTATATTTCGCGTGATCATAACGAGCTCCCACCGGCGAACAGTGACAAGATCGGCTCCGTCATTCATCAGCTCCAATTGAATATGTTTCGTTATTACCAGGATATTTTGCTCCGTCATTACGGGAATTCGATAGCGGAATGGAAATGGGATGCTACCGCGATCTTTAACGGATTGATCCGAGAGTATACCTTTCATGTCTTGTTTGGATTCAAGCCGCTCATTCAAAAGGAATTGGCTGTTTTCATTGCGGAGCGAATGGATGATCTCGTACTGGGATTGGAAAAACGTGATCCCCGTCCCCTGCTCACCGACGAACTCATGAAGGAATATTCGATGATTGATCTAGAAGCACTTACCCATACGCAAGAAATTCGAAGAACGGCGTTGATGGATACGATCGAGTCGATTATCCCCGATATGTCCACTACGAATTCTAGAAAAAATGACTTGTCTGAGGTAACGGCAATGCTGCGGGAAGAGTTCTCCGCAGAACGTCCTCGACCCTTTTTGATCCAAGCGCTGCTAAAGGATCTGTCTTCGGAGAACGAGCTGACTTTTTACACGAATCAGCTGCTCCAGTTGATTCGAGAAGGCAATTAAGGTAGAGTGCAATTGAAATCAAGCGAGGCTGGGTTTCTGTGATATAACAATAAAATGTAAAAAAAAGCTGCCGCTAATGAGCGGACAGCTTTTTTTGAAATTTACTATATAAAAAACATGGGCTAGCTAATCCATACTCACGCTTCTTCCCGGGATAACCGCCTTTTTCTTTCTTATGCTTCTTGATTGCCTTCAAGTTCAACGATTTTCGTTGCAACATTTTCGCAAAATGCACGATCATGCTCCACAAACAGAATGGTCGGTGCATACTCCAGCAATAGCTCTTCAATTTGCATACGGGAAATCACGTCAATAAAATTAAGCGGTTCATCCCAAATATGCAAATGAGCCTGCTCACTAAGACTTTTGGCGATCAGGACCTTCTTCTTCTGTCCCCCGCTATAAGTCGAAATATCCTTTTCGAACTGAAGCCTCGAGAAATCGAGCTTCCGCAATATCGATTTAAACAGGCTCTCGTCAATTCCGCTGCTGGTGGCATAATCCGACAAACTGCCCCGAAGATGGGACGTGTCCTGGGATACGTAGGATATTTTCAGCTGACGATCCCTGCTGAGATGTCCCGTGTACTGCAGATCTTCTCCGCATATTAATTTCAGGATGCTGGATTTTCCTGATCCGTTTTTACCCGAAAGGGCAATTCGCTCCCTTTGTTCGATCGTGAAACTTACGTTCTCACACACCGTCTTGGAGCCATATGAGATGGATACATTCTCTAGCTCGGCCAGCTGCTTTTTGTGATACTCGAGCTGGGAAATCGCAAGACTCTCGGAGCTCTCGATATTTTTAAGGAGCTTCGATTTTTCTTCAATAGCGGATTGTTGCCGCTGCTCCAGGTTTTTGGAGCGTTTCATCATTTTGGCTGCCTTGTGGCCAATATAGCCTTTATCGACTTTGGAGCCGGAATTTCTGGTGCCGTTTTTCGTTTTTTCTACTTCATGCGACCAATTTCCCGTTCTTTTGGCAGAATCGGTTAACCGTTTAATGTCTTTCCTGAGTTTCTCGTCACTGGCAAGCTCAAATTGATCCTGTCGCTTTTTATTTTCCCACCATGCGGAGAAATTGCCCTTTTGGATCTCGATATTGGTTTTATTGATGGACAGGATGTGGTCGACACAGTCATCCAGGAATGCTCGATCGTGAGATACCAGAATGTACCCGCTTTTTTTGCTCAGATAGTCGCTGACCGATTTTCTCGCATGCATGTCAAGATGATTGGTCGGCTCGTCAATCAACAGGAAGCGGTTCTCTTTGGTGAAGAGCGCCGCCAACATCACTTTGGTTTGTTCTCCGTTCGACAATGATGCATAAGGCCGGTATAGAACATCTTCCGATACCTTCAGCAAGTTAAGCTCGCGCAGGATTTGCCAATGAACATACTCCGGATAAATCTCTTCGATTACATCCAGGGTAAGATACTCCTTGTGCTCGACATGGTAAGGAAAATAGTCAAAGCTCACGGCGGACGAAATATTCCCGCTGTATTCATACTTGCCTTGCAGCAGGTTCAAGAACGTGGTTTTCCCTCTGCCGTTTCTTCCGGTAAATCCTAATTTCCAATCGGTATCGATTTGAAAGCTCACATTCTCGAATATAGGATCATAACTGCTTTCATAAGCAAAGGTTAGGTTCGTTACATTAATTAATGACATTTTACTCATTCCTCTATGGCGAAATTTCAGAACGAAAAAAGCGCAGATAACACCAGATCCCCGGTGCTTTCCACGCTAACGTTAACCTAACTATACCATAAAGAAACCAAGCGATGGATCAAGTCATCGCTAAGCATGCCTGTATATGAATATAGAAGGATAAAGTTCCGGTATCTGATTGGTTATGATGTGAACCTTGTCTAGTGTTCCCCGTTTCGACAGGTTCACATAAACATCTACAACCTCTAATTCAGTCATCGCTTTATCCCTCCTCTGTATGATCACTCATTATAGTCCGAATATAAAAAAACTTAACATGAAAACCTCCCTTTGGTCAACCTGCTCGGGAGCCTCACCGTTTTAATATTCTGAACGAAGACCATGGATCATATCCGACTTTCCGATCTTGCGCAAATAGCGGGTTGCTGTTAGGATAATTCGAGTGGCAGCTAGCTGCCTAATCATATGGATCGAAAAGCAGGTGACCGATTATGAATTTGTTAAAAGAATTTAAAACCTTCGCACTCAAGGGAAATGTGCTGGATTTGGCCATCGGGGTGATCATAGGGGCAGCCTTCGGCAAGATCGTATCTTCGCTCGTGAGCGATATCATTATGCCGGTGATTGGCTTGCTTCTTGGCGGTGTGGATTTATCAGGGCTGAAGGCTACCATCGGGGACGCAACGCTGACATACGGAGTCTTCCTTCAAACCGTCGTGGACTTCCTGATCGTATCCTTCTCGATATTCATGTTCATCCGCACGCTCAACCGCTTCAAACGCAAAGAAGAGACCAAAGCCGAAGAACCGCCGGCTCCGTCGAAGGAAGAAGTTTTGTTAGCTGAGATTCGCGATTTGCTGAAACAGCAAAACCAGGCCTCCGAAAAATAAAACAGGATTCCATTAGAACGTGTTTTCAATCTGAAAACACGTTCTTTTTTTGATCCACTACGGATCACATGGCGATCCCTGCCGACCTTATATTATATTGACAGATCCGAATCACTAGAATTATAATTCATACTAATCCTACACAAATAGTATATTTTATAGAACGACAAATAACCGTCCAACCTTGGGCTGCCCGGAAAAGGAGAGATCCACATGCCAAATGTTCAAACGTTTAAAGCTACCGCCCAATTGCAAGAAGGAGTAAAAGTTATAACGAAAGCAAGACAATTCGAGCTGGTCATCGATGAGCCTCAAAGTCTCGGCGGTACGGATACCGGAATGAATCCCGTCGAAGCCTTGCTTGCTTCCTTGGGTGCATGCCAATCGATCGTGGCCCGTGTTTATGCGCCGAAATTCGATGTGGTGCTCGAGGATTTCAGGGTAGACGTCGAAGGCGACTTGGATCTGGACGGATTTTTTAACCGCTCCGAGGTACGCCCCGGATACTCCGACATTCGATATACGTTTTACATCAAGACACCATCGCCCGCCGATAAGGTGGAGTCGTTCGTGGCATTCCTGGAGAGTAAATGCCCTGTGGGCGATACGATTGCTGCGCCGGTGAATCTTAAGCTAAATCGCATCGTCATCGAAAACTGAACTCATGTACATAGAGGGATGCAAGACTTGCACACAGCAGTCCTGCATCCCTCTTTTATCTTATGCTTAAGAACTTGAGTCCACGCTGGGCTCTACCTTCCAAATCTACAAACGCGCCATCTGACCACCTTTGATCTCTAAAGGCTCGCCATCTACGCTAATCCATACGTTTAAGGCACTGGGGTTATGGATCATCCGGCTATCTGCCGAGAAACGAAGTTGGTCCAAGGCACTGCAGTATGCATAGATCTCGGCATTCGTGGCATACCAGATATCATTCCGGCCGCCGATCATGTCCCCGAACCGATCCACGAGATCCCAGTTGCGGTCGTTCTCGAACTCATAACTGTGGCCCCACACGTACAGGATGGCCATCCTGGAGAAAATCTGCTGCATATCCACGAACTTCTCCGCGTATTCCACCATTTCTTTATGATGACAAGTCGGATGCCAACGAAGCCAATCATCGGGCTTATGAAACGAGCCATGGCTATTTACCGTGCGAGCGTATTCCATGCCGACATATCTTAAAAGGCCGATCACTTGTTCACTGTAAGTGCCGAACGGATAACTCATTCCCTTAATGGGGTAATGAACCAAAGCTTCTAACGCTTTCCGGTCCTCTACAACCTGCTCCACCACTTGTTCGGTAGGTATTTGCTCCAGGAAGGGATGATCCACGGTATGCGCGGATACCTCATGCCCCCGGTACAAGGATGCGACTTCCGAAGGGGCGATGTATCCGCCTTTGCCAAGCGTTCCGCTGTTCAAATGAAACGTGCCCCGTATTCCGTACTCATTCAGCTTCTTGACCAATTTCCGATCATATTCGCGGCCATCATCAAAGCTAAGCGTCAATGCCTTCTTGGCGCCATTGGGAAAACGGTCATATTGTATGCGCATTCAAGTTCCTCCCATTTAAGATATTGACTCGCATCATATCCTATTAAGTTTCATTATACGATGTTTGAAACCGGGGATACATCTATTATTTCCTGTTTACGGCATATAGGAAGCGACCATAGCCGATCTCAGCCGCATTTTTCATCAGCTCGACATTAAGCCAGGCCGCCAGCTTATGAAAGGGTTGATCCGTGAAAGGCCACTTGGTTCGTTCCGTCGAAAGAAAAGCATCGTCCGTCAAAGCCGCCGCTTCACGTTCCCATCGCAGTCTCAAATCGTTAATCCGCTCTCTGGCCTCTTGAACGCTTCCAGCAGAATGGATATCGTTGCGGGTCATCGCCCAGTTTCCGAACGAATGGTTCAGCACCATCGTCCACCAATAGGTGATATGCCATGTCAGCCAGGATATGCTGGGCGGGCCGATGTCGTACTCCTCGGATTCCGGCCATTCCGCACGCCAGATTCCGGATTCGCGATAAACATGAAGCCCCTTCGAGGCAGGCCGCCAAAAAAACTCCTCGTCTTGAAGGCCCGTGAGATGCAGATCAAGCAACTGCCAAGCGATTTGGAACTGGAAATCAAGGGTGTTTCGAAGGATACAAGGCGGGTTAGCCGTATTTTCGTCCTGCATAGTACATCCCTCCGTCATCGATTAACTATAATATAGACGTTATACACATTCGTCTATTAATATAAGGATATAATAAGATGTTGTTTATCACCAGTCAATCCATGGATCTGAACATAAGCAAACAAAAAAGCCGCAAGGATGCGGCTTATCTGGTGCCCATGCCCGATTCGGATAAACGGGTGGCTTTGACGATATAGGAAGCCAGTCCGGGGATCATCCGGACGATGCCGGGATAGAAGCGATTGCTTTTGGCAAAAGCCAGATTCTGAATTCTTCTCGCCCTTCGAAGCAGCTGCGCAAAGGTGCGATTGGCTTCGTACGTGTAATGATTTTGCCATTGAGCGAAGTTGATTTCTCCGTTTAAATATTTGTCGGTCCAGCCGGAGCACAGCAGAGATGAACGCAGGGCAACCGACATTCCGTCTCCGCAAAGCGGCGGAAGCATTAACATGGCATCGCCGATGTGCGGATATTGCGACCACGGTTCCGGTCTGACGGATAAACGAAGCGGGGCAATCGATACCTGGGTGCCTTCTACCGGCTCTCCTTCAGCCAACCGTTCAGTTAACCTGTTGTTCGAGCGCGATGCGGCTTTGAGAATTTCGGGTACCGATTTGCCGCTTCCTTGTACCGATTTCAAGGTCAGCAATGCAGCCACGTTGACCTTCCCATTCTCGACAGGCGATATCCCGACATAACCGCCCTCGCAAAAATACAACTCCACCCTGGAAGGCACAGTGATGCCGGCAAAGTGCGATTTTACGCCGACATATACGGTATCATCGCGATATGTTTCGGCTGAAGCAACACCGCGCGGCTTCTTAGTACCGTAGGCTCCAATGACGGCTCTTGCCTCATACCGAATCTGCTCGTTCCCTTGCCTCGTTTCGATTTCATATCGATGATCGCCTCGCTTCCGGATCTCGGTCACGGCAGACCCCGTTACGATTTCCGCACCCGCGCTTACGGCACTCTCATGCAATAGGCGATCCAGCTCGTAACGGCTGATGCCGGTAGCCTTACCCGGTAACGGAGCGGTGATGACGCCGCCATGAGGCATCACGATAGAGGCATGATCCATCGCAGCGGGGTTCACCTCCTGGACTTGAAGATGGACACCCAGATATTCCAGCATCTCTCGGGTCTCTGGGGACATGAATTCGCCGCAGGTTTTGTGGCGCGGAAAGGATTGGCGATCCAGCAGGATCGTACGATGCCCCTGCTTGGCAAGCTGCAGGGCACAGCTCGTTCCGGCAACTCCCGCTCCGATGACCATTACATCGGCTTGCTTTGACATATGTGAACACCCGCCTTTTAGCTTGCATGAAGAATTAATCATCGGTTTTGGCAACCGATTATGGCTTCCTATCGTTTTGGGATAACAACGGAATAGCGGAACAATGGCTTCCATCGATAGGTTAAGGTGGCGTGATTAAGCTGCTTTTTCAGCTCTCTCCAATCTCTCCCCTTAAACCCCTTGGCAACCGATAACGGCCCATCGTGACGAATATAACGATTGCGGGAGATGAGACGCGTTGTGATCCAGACGGCCGCGTAAGGCACAGGATGCCGATGGATATCGTTAATGACGACGCCATGAACGGAGGTTCGCAGCATATGCGACACGATCTCCATGAGCTGCTGTCCCTGAAAATGGTGGATGAACTGGGATCCGGTCACGATATCAGCCGACGCATCGGGCAGTTCCTTAACGTCCGCGCGGCGTACTTGAACCCTCGGTTCATGACGAAACAGCCGTCTCGCCTCTTCGCACGCTTCTTCCGTCACATCGACTAAGGTAATGCTCAGCTCCACGCCCATTTGATCCGACCATTGCAGCAGCTTCTGGTTCACATCGCCGGAACCCGCGCCAACATCCATGATGCTAAGGGTGTTCGGACAGCCGACCGATTTCCAGAGCTTCACCACGCCATCCAAGGTCGGGCCCGGTGCCGCGAATATGCGATTCAACCGCCTTAAATGCCGGAGCTCATCCTCCAGATGAGCACCGAGCAGTTTGGGAATGCGCGGCGACAAGAAAAGATCAAAGCCCGTATTGCCTACCTCCCACGTCATATCCTCCGTTGAATCCGGGAGCAGGACGGAATATCCCGTGCCGAGCTCCACATAATGCCGATGCTCTGCTTCCGGCTGACCGATGACACAGGACGAGGCACCATCGCCGAAGAATGAGGCCGCAAACAATGCTTCCCTCTCCCGAACCGGCTGGAAGTGAAGCGTGCAAAGCTCCACGCACACGACCAGCACCTGCGAACCCGGCGCCCCACTCACAACATCCCGCGCCATTTGGATTGCTTTAAGACCAGCGGCACAGCCTTGGAAGATTAACGGCAAACGATTGACCCGCGGAGAAAGCCCCAGCTTCCGGATCAACAGAACATCCATCCCCGGCTGGTATTGACCCGTGCAGCTAACCGTAATGAGATGCGTAATTCGATCCGGAGACATGCCGGCATCTTTCAATGCCTTCTCGGCAGCCTCTACGCCAAGCGGGAGGGCCTCTCTCTTATATGTATCCATACGCTCTTCGGTTGTCGGAATGACGGACGCTTCATGGGAATGCAAATATCGGCACTTCTCCAAGGGATCCAAATAGTTGGATTCGCAAGTATAACGAGTTTCGACACCGCAGGATCGAAATACTCTTCGGGCAAAGCGGGCCAGATCAGGTCTGTCCTGCAGCGTGGATGCGATTAATTCTGCGATATCCGACTGAGCTACGGAATGCACCGGCAATGCCGTGCCCATCCCGAGAATCGCGACATCGGATCTACCGTTTGTTTGCTTCATGGTCAAACCTCCTGCAGTCTTGGAATTATACATGATTACCCACCCCGGGGCTTTTTGAATTCGTTTAACTTCTATTTGAGGTTAGGATAACCCGAACATAGCAAATCATATCCAATTCAAACCAAATCACTTGTAAAATCGCATCCGCAAACAAAAAAAACCACGATTCACGTGGTTTTTCAGACTCGACGATCCTTGTCATCAAAGGAAAAGCAATGGCTGTTGATCCTGAACGGATGAACGCAACGGATCTTCGGTTATATTACTTGCCGGATTCAGCTTCGTCATCCTGACTTCCCAGAACTTCCGCATGGGCAAGAAGAACCCATTGGTTGGATTGGTCGTAACCGGATACCTCGGCAACCACACGATATCGAGGGTACATCCATTCGGGAGGGGTACCGGCTTCCAGAGCGGAGGTGTCCGTCAAACCGACCGCATGCGGCTCTAGCAAATGAATCAAAGTGCCTTGCGGAAAAAAGGCCTCGATCCAGCCTTCTACTCGTGCGCCTATAGGAAACATGCGCTGGATCCGCTGCCAGTCCTCCATCCAGACCAAAAGCTGCTTCTGCCAGAGCTCTTCGAATGCAGCTTGACTGATTTCTTCATAATAGGGTTCTTTCGGATCAAGTGGATGCTCCGCCAGCAAGAAATGACGGGAGTCATGCTTTCGGTTCGACGTGATCCAGCTGCCGTCCTCATCATGAACCATCTGCCTGTAAGCCGTTCCGTCGTGATCCACTTCAAAATACCAGGTCCCCATTCCCGGTTCCTGAACATCTTTCAGATATTTCAAAAATCGTCCTCCTATCAGCTGAGCAACCGTTCAAGAAATTCGGCCAAGTTCCGGTGGCGGCTCTCGCTATGACTTAAATAAACCCACACCTCGGGCTCCGGCTCTATGGCGTCGTCCGATTCGGGCCAAACCAAATATGCGATATCCTATATGCTTGCACAAGCCAGAAAAGAGAGTCGGCCCGTAGGAATGGTTTCAGGTGCTGAATCTTCCCAATTTTCCCTATTCGCTTCATAAGCGTAGTGCCTCTTCCATTCCAGATTCAGATTTACGAACCGTATGAGTGTTTTATATATGGCACCCGGTTTATTTTACCATATCCAGGTGCTTGGGCGCGGCTCTTTTCTTTACTATATCAAACAAGCCTGATTGCGACTGCAATCAGGCTTCAAGATTTAAACATTATTTCCCCGACATCGTTCTGATAGGCGTAC
This sequence comes from Paenibacillus sp. Y412MC10, assembly GCF_000024685.1. Taxonomy (NCBI): domain Bacteria; kingdom Bacillati; phylum Bacillota; class Bacilli; order Caryophanales; family Paenibacillaceae; genus Paenibacillus; species Paenibacillus sp. Y412MC10. The sequence continues at coordinate 3,133,224 of NC_013406.1, read as the reverse complement.
TGAACTGCTGCGCAAACTCATTTAGATAGATGATCCTTCCATCCACTCTCGACTGCTCAGCCGCGAATGCCATAAGGTGGCTTTGAACGGAACGGCTTGCCGATGTAAGTCCTTGATTGTTTCCTCCCGTTTGCACCAATCTCAGAAAATCCATGATCAGACCCATATCTCCGCCGCCGTGGCCGACATGGCCGCCCCGGTCCGCAAAAGAAATTCGCTCGACCTTCCCGCTGCCAAAGTGAATGATCTCTATTTCGTTCTTCTCCATGGCTCCGCGGATCTCCCCGCGGGTTCCCATCAGCTTGATCGTGCGGCTGACATCTCGCGTAAACGCGCTCATCGTGAAGGCGACCGTCACGCTGTTGGCAAACTCCATATTGACGACCTGATGATCCACCACGTCATTGTCGCAATGGTATACGCATCTGCCGTACGGCCCCTCCAGCAGCGCTTGATATCGGGCATCATAACTCATATCGTCGCTGATCGCCGAGGTCGGCCAATTCGTGTCCTCGGTCAAATAATGATCAGGTGCATAATAGAGGCACTCATCCGAGACCGGACATCCGTCCAAGCAGCGCTTGGGTGCGCCTGCCGGTGCCTGTGCAGCCGTAAAATGGCTCAAGGAGCCGAAGGAGGACACCCGGACGCAATCCGAATCGGCAAGCCAGAGCAGCATATCCAGATCATGGCAGGACTTGGCCAGTATCATTGGGCTGGAATCTTCCGTCCGCCGCCAATTCCCCCGCACAAAGCTGTGCGCCTGATGCCAATAACCCACGTTCTCGTTATGCTGAATCGACATCAATCGGCCGATAGCCTCTCGCTCCAGCAGCTCCTTGATGGTGGAAAAAAACGGCGCGTACCGAAGCACATGACAGATCGAAAATACCAAACCGGCCTGCGAAGCCATCTCACCCATCCGGATGCATTCTTCGGGATCCGGAGACATCGGTTTTTCCAAAAGCACATGGTAGCCGGCCGCAAGCGCCCGCATTGTCGGCTCGAAATGCTGCTTATCCTGGGTACATATGAACACGGCGTCCGCGACCTTGGGTGCTGTAAAAAAATCATTCCAGTTCTCGAAGCATGCCGCGTCTTTAAGCCCATGCCTTACTTGAAACTGTTCCCTCCGCTGCCGATTCGGTTCTGCGACGGCGACCACCTCCATCTCATGGGGATGCTGCAGGGCATAGTCCATATAATTGATCCCCCGCAGTCCGGCTCCGATCAGGGCGACCTTCACTTTATTCATCCGTTTCCTCTCCCTCCGTAGGTCTTATTCTTTCACGCTTCCGACCGTCATCCCTTTGACAAAATACTTCTGCAGGAACGGATACACGACCATGATCGGCAGTGCGCCCATGAAGATTTGGGCCGTTCGAAGCGTTTTTTCGCTCAAATTCTCCATCGCCTTGATCTGTTCGATCGAAATCGAGGTCATTTGGGAATTGATCGACATAATGAGGGTGGACAAATAGGTTTGCAGCGGGTATTTTTCCGGCGAATTCAAGTACAGGATACCGTCAAACCAAGCATTCCAGTGCCCCACGATGGTGAACAGACCGATCGTCGCAATGGACGGCAGCGAAACCGGCAGGTAAATTCGCCATAGTATTCTCCAGTGTCCCGCACCGTCAATCGTTGCCGCTTCTTCCAGCTCCTTCGGGATTGTCCTGAAGAAGTTCAGCATCAGAACCATGTTCCATACGTTAAGCGCTCCGGGCAGAATCAAAGCCCACACGGAGTCGATGAGTCCGGTATTCTTCACGACCATGTACGTGGGAATCAATCCCCCGCCGAAAAACATCGTTATGGCAAAAAACCACACATACGGCGTACGGAACTTAAATTGATGATTCGATTTCGATAATGGATACGCCGTTATGAATACAAGAAGCATATTCACCGCCGTCCCCAACACGACCCGGGTAAGCGAGACGCGGAACGAACGGAAAAACTCTACCTTTTCGCCCAAGTACCGGTAAGCGTCCAGGTTAAAGCCCACGGGCCAGAGTCTCACCTCTCCCGCCATTGCGGCCGTATTCGAGCTTAGCGAAATCGAGAGCAAATGAACGAACGGAATGATACCGAGCAAGGTGATGAGGGACAGCACCAGCGTATTCGTGATTACAAACAGTCTTCTGCTGATCGTTGGTTTATGCATCTTCCTACCTCCACTCCAGCCTAAAAGATCCGATAATTGTTATATTTGTAAGCCGCATAGTACGTCACGGCCACGAGCGCCAGAGAGATGACGGATTTAAAGAAACCGACGGCGGCGGCAGGACCGAACTGCTGGCTGAACATGCCCAGTCGATAAACGAAGGTATCAATGATATCCGCCCCTTCATAAACCGTCGGGTTGTACATGATCAAGATCTGCTCGAAACCTGCGTTAAGAATGCCGCCAAGGCTCAACACGCCAAGCAAAATGAGAATCGGCGCCATGCCCGGCAGCGTGATGTGAATCATCTGCTTCCATCTTCCGGCTCCGTCTACTTCTGCTGCCTCATACAGCGTCGCATGGATTCCGGTGATGGCTGCAAGCATGACGATCATGTTGTAACCCATCCCTTTCCATACATCCGATCCGATGACGATCCCGCGGAACCAGTTATTATCCAGCATGAACATGATCGGTTCCATATGGAGCGCGCCCAGAAGGCCGTTCACCGGACCATTCAAGGAGAACAATTCGATGATGACGCCGCCGAGCACGGTCCAGGACAGAAAGAACGGCAGGAAGATGGCGGATTGGATAAAGCGCGAAAACCATCTTCGCGTGACTTCGTTGAGGAGCAGTGCCAATATCAGGGGCACCAGTAAAAACAAAACCATTTTAAATACGGAAATCACGATGGTATTCCACAGAACCTGCTTGAAATCGGGCAGTTCGAAGACATAGCGGAAATTATCGAATCCGACGTAATCCGAGCGGAAGAACCCAGCCAGCGGCTCGAATTGCTGAAAGGCCATCACAAGGCCGGCCATGGGCCCGTATGCATAAATCAACGTGACAATGACTCCCGGCACCAGCATCAAATGCAGCAAATATTCTTTTTTCAGCGTTCTCACAGATGAAACCTCCCCGTCCATTTCAAACGGGAGGAGTCTGCCGGCTTCCTCAAGGGCTTCTCCTCCCGCTTTATCAATCCAAGATTATTTGGCGCCCTGCTGGCCGTACCAATCATTGACTTCCTGGGTGATCTGATCCCCGCCCAGCGATTTCCAGCTCTGAACGAATTTATCGAATTCGTCCAGCGAAGCCCCCATGACGATCTTGGTGAAGGTTTCCTGCATCAGCTTATCAAGCTGTGAGCCCTTCTCGACTTGAGTTGCCGTTGGCAGTCCGTAGAACTCGTTGTTTACGTAAGCTTGATTCTCTTTGATTTGCCGCGTCATGCCCCAGCCGCCGTCTTTCGCCGCCCGGCTGAAATACTGGCCCCAGTTTACGCCTTTCGAGGCATTCGCGGTATTGCCTGCAAGATAATCCTTTGCCGCCTTAAAGACGTCCGCCACATTTTTGTAGTTCTCGTCATCCAGCGTGATTTCCGTTTGGTTTGCATCGAGAGCCTTGTTTACTTCCGTATAGATCGTTTCGATTTGTGCCGGATTATAGATCCGTGGGTTGAACCAATTATAGACGTATCCTTTTTCCGCTTTGTTCTGGTCCATGTATTTCTTGTTGCCCATCTCGATGTAGAAGTTGATCATTTTGATGGCGGCTTCCGGATTCTTCATTTTTTTGTTCACGACCACGAGTTTGTTGCTGCGGATTTTGGGAACCATGGACTTGCCCGGCCCGTCGAGTCCGGGAATCTGAAGGGCAATCCAGTCTGCCTTGGGATCCTTGTCAACATTCAGATTCAACGGCCAGTTCGGATACCACCATTCCCCGTAAGAAATGCCCACCTTGCCTGCCGTAATATCTTCAACGGACTTGTTCTCGTCCTTCAAGGCGAATTCTTTGTCCAGAATTCCCTCCTTGTACCAGGACTGCAGCTTGCCCAGCGCGGTCTTGACTTCCGGTTGTATGAGCCCCGGGATCAGCTTGCCGCTGTCGTCCTTGATCCAGGCCGATTGATTGTCCCCGATGGAAGGGTAAGCGCCAAATCCATTGAAGAAGCCCCTCAGGTCAAAGCCCCAAAAGAACAGATTCTTTTGCATGGCGATACCGTAGGTGTCGTTTTTGCCGTTTTGATCGGGATCCTGCTGCACAAAGGCTTTAGCAACCTGCTCCAGCTCATCCATCGTTTTCGGCGCCTGCAGATTCAGGTTATCGAGCCAGTCCTTGCGGATCCAGAGCAGCTGGGTGGACAGGAACGGATCCTCGAAACCGGGAATCGCGAGCAGCTTTCCGTCTGAGGTAAACGTCTTCATCGCAAAACCGCCGTCGGATTCCATGTATTTTTTCAATGCCGGCGAAGCGAAGTCGTTATAAGCTTGGGTGAGATCGGCAAGCATGTCCTGCTTCTTCAGCTTCTCGAAGTTCTTCTGGTCCAGCTCCATAATGTCCGGCAGGTCGGCCGAAGCCATGGCTAATGAAAACTTTTGCTCGAACTGACTGGAAGGCACCGTCCATTTGTACTGGACTTCAATGTTCAGCATGTCTTTGAGATCTTTGAAGTAAGCATTCTGTTCGGGCGTAATCCCTTGCGGCGTCCGCGGGTCCTCGGGCGGATTGTAGCCAAGCACTTGCGTGACCGTTACCGTTTCAGGATATTTGCCGAGAGGATCCGGCGGCGTATTGGAGTTCGTCTCCTCGGCAGAGCTTTTGTTCGGTGTCCCCTCCGATTCGTTCCCCTGATTCGAGCATGCCGCCATTACCGAAAGCGTCATCGTGCTAATCAACATCATTTTCGCTAGTTTGGTCCATTTCATGATGGCTATATCCCCCTTGATCTGGCGTATTCTTGATATCCGTGCTGCTTAGATATCATTATAGATTCCGCACGAAAGCGCTATCAATTTTAAGTTTTTTACATCCCTTTCACTTTTTTTACTTATTGTGCGTGTTCAAAAAGATCGATTTTCAGCACCGAAGCTTATGCTTCCGATGTGCGTTTTTTCAAAACGCTTCAGTTGGATGAAGCTAGGGAGTGAGGAGCGGAGCGTACGTTTTGGGTACGTGAGCACCGGAAATCCCGGCTGAATTCAAGATTCGATGCCGAATATGCTTTCAGTGTTACTTCGTGTTAGATATAGGATTTATAAGTTATCAACGGAGTTGATGAAATTCTATATCGCAAGAAAACCTACTTCTGAATCGCGGTCGCTCATCCTTGAAGTGGCCTCGATAGAGGTTTTCTTATCAAAAGCGGACTTTTTGAACTACCTATTATTGGGTATTTCGGTATTCCTGCGGGGTTACGCCCATCTTTTTCTTAAAAAACGTCGTGAAATACGACGGGGATTCGAACCCGAGCCGCACGGCAATCTCTTGTAATTTCATGTTCGTATGCTGCATCAGATGAAGCGCCCCTTCCATCTTTTTCGCCTGAATATACTCCAGCAGATTTTGACCTGTCAGCTGCTTGTAGTAGCGCGAAAGATAGGATGGGTTAAAATGCACTTCCTCCGCTATGGCGGTCAACGAGACGTCCCCGGATATATGCTCCAGTATGTACCTGTGAATCCGATCGATCACATCGAATTTCATGTCATCCTGCCTCAACTGGCTGTTTCCATGTATCATCGCTTCGTGTTCCTTGGCCTTTTCGATATCGGCAACGACCATCTCTTGTCCCAGCGCCGCCCTGCTGTGCAGCATGGTCCGCAAAGCATGAAGCTGCTCTCCCGCCGTGTTCCATTGATGCAGAAGATTGCCCGATATCCCGAAAGAAACCTGAACGCCAAGCAGCTCTTCGCACTCATTTTGCACCTGCTCCAGGATGCCCCTCATATACGACATCATGCCCTGCCAATGAAGCAAGTCCTCCGGCTCAAACCTCCGATAACGGTCCAGAAGCTCCTCGCCCGGCTGCAGCAGCCATACCAGCAAGTCTTCATCCAGTACGGCATGCTCGCAGGCAAACGAGCTGGGCAGGTCGTTGATGAACATCATCTGAACGGCTTGCACCGCATTCTTCGTCTTGGCCTCCGGGGCCATTCCGACCCTTCCAACGAGAAGGAATGCCGGCCGATCTGCGTCGATACCGAACCCCACCTCTTCATAACGGGGCTGCGACAACAGGGAACCCAGGTCTTCCCCCTTCAATGCCTTTTGTATGAGTTCGCGCTTGAGCAGAGGCTCGGCCATTTGAAAATGCATCTTAGCCTTTTCTGCCTGGATTCTGCGTCGGTTCTCTTCATCCAGCCTGGAGGAAGCCTCTTGGACGGCTTGAAAGATCGGATCGATTCCTTCGGTTTTCAGGATGTAGTTATCCACGTTCTTGCGCAGGGCTTCGTGCACATATTCAAACTCGCTGTAACCGGTCAGAAAAATGATTCGGCAGTGCGGCCAATAATACGTAATTTCGTCAATCAGCTGAAGCCCGTTCTTATGGGGCATTCGTATATCGCTGACCAAGATGTCCAGCTTCACTCTCATGGCGATCTCCACCGCTTCCTTGGCGGAATAGGCTTTCCATACATCCAGGTCGAATTGCGTTTGCTCCTGAAAAAGCTGAACCAAGCCGTTCACGATGACGGGCTCGTCGTCCACGATCAACAGTCTGTACATCACGATGCCTCCTCTGATTCATGAATCATAATGATCAAATCCACCTTCAAACCGCCATGGACGCTGCGCGAGACGGTTAATCCGCTGCCGGGCCCATACTTGAGCTGAAGCCGGTTGTTCACGTTGACCAATCCGGTCTGCTCCACATGCTTCGAATCCATGGCAAGCTTGCCGCGCAGACGCTGCAGCATCTCATTCGTAAGCAAATTCCCGTTGTCCTCCACCGTGATACGCAGTCTGCCCTCCCGATAATCAGCGCTGATGTACAGCATGCCTTCCTCCATGCCATCCTCGAATGCATGCTCAAACGCATTCTCCACGATAGGCTGAACAATAAGTCTCGGTACGGTGATACCTTGGGGAATGTCCGCAAATTCCCTATGCTCATATGAAATCCGGTTCGAGAAGCGAATGCCCTGTATGTCGCAGTAATCCAGAGCATGCCTGTATTCCGTATAAAAAGGCACTTCGTCGGAGCCGCTTCTCGTGATGTACTGATAATAGCTGCCGAGCTTTTGCGAGAGCTCCGCCGCACTATCCGAATCTCCGACCTTGCACATCATATACACATTAAAAAAGCTGTTATATAAAAAATGCGGGTTAATCTGGGATTGCAGCTGCTTCAGCTGCGAGTGCTGCAGTGCTATTTTTTGCTCATAGTTTTCTTCGATCGACTGTTTAAGCTTCAAGGCCATCCTGTTGAAACCGTTAAACACGTAATGAAACTCATCCTTGGTTCTGGACTCGATCAGGATATTCAAATTATCGGTTTCGATCATATGAAAGGCTTTAACGAGCTTGGACAAAGGCCTGTGGATCATCAGATTGACCGAGAACGAATAGAGCACCATCACAATCACGGCAAGGATAAACAGCGTATAGAACCAGGTAATGAATTGGCTTATGGGGCGGGTAATTTCATTCTGATTCACGTACATGACCAAGGACAGATCCAGCGAGCCGACTTCATTCTGAATGATAAAATAATCTACGCCTCCCAATTCCCCCGTCTCCGGCGCATTTCGATCCGTATCCGGCTTGTCCAGGACATGATTCAAGATCTCTGTTGACTCATCGGCCGCAGGCGCCGTCGTCAAGATGGTGCTGCCTTCTCTACTCCCCAGAAGGACTTCGGATTCCGGATACAGCTTGGCGATTTCGCTTAAAGCCCCGAGCAGCTTGGGCCGGGAAATCTCGATGTATGACCATACAGCCCCGTTGTTTTCGGTTTCGATCAGAAAGATCCGGTCACCGCTCCTATAGAATGAAGGCTTGGGCATCACCGCCATCATGGACGATATCCGTTCCATTTCCTTGTTCGGGGTATTGGTCACCCCCGTCGTGGTCGAGATCGTTTTCCCGACATCCTTCACGTACACGCCGGCACTCACGACATATTCGCTGGAAACCATCAAGGTTGCCAGCCGATCCCTGACCTGGTCGATGAGCTCCACCTCTTCGTAATCCTCCAGCATGCTGCCTCGGAAACTAAGCTTCTGCAGATCCTTGTCATTTAACAGCTGCAGCTGCAAATTCCGGATAAAATACATTTCTTTATCGAGCTGCGTGGAATAGAAGGACGCACCCGCGGCCGCGGAGTTCAAGATAGACTCCTTGGTGACGGACATTCCTTTATAATTCAACCAAATATTCATCGAGATGAGAGGAAGTAACAATACGATAAATACGATGACGATTTTTTGATAAACAAACCATTTCGATGCTTTGCCCGCAGCCTGAAGTTTCATGCTTTTCCCCCAATTCGTTATCACTCCATCCATTATCATCTAGTATAGGGGGGCCGGCTGACATTACAACGAATTATTTTTACATATTAGGTGCAAACATGACAGTCATGAGTTCCAGGCATAAAAAAAAGCCCCGTAAGGGGCTTTTAAGCTGGTTTATCATTCAGCACAGGGATCGGTGCTGTTATGTGGTCATTTCGCACTGATGATTTCATACTTCGGCTTCACATTGTTAAAATCCGGGTTGGTTCCGCTGACCATTAAGCCCATGCCCCAATCGAAGTGAACATCCGCGGTCGGCACATCCGAAGCATCGCGATATTGGAACAGGATGTTTCGGCGCGTACGCTCGCTCCGGTTCACGTCCGACCCATGGATGGTCAAGTAATTGAAGAACAATACATCGCCTGCCTTGGCCGGACATGGAGTCCCCGAAGATAAAGGATGCTCTTTATGGTTCAAATAGTAAGCGCCGACATGCGGCAATACGCCCTGCTTATGAGAGCCGGGAACGACGCAGAGGCAGCCGTTCTCCATATCGGCGTCGTCGAGATGAACGCTGGCAGCAAGCATCGTGTGATCCCGATGAGGGAAATACGGATAATCCTGATGCATGGGGAATGCGGCCCCGTTAGAAGGGGGCTTAACCAGCATTTTGGAGTGATGCAGCTGCACGTTCGGTCCGATGATCCCGTTCAGCACTTCGGTCATTCGAGGATGGATCGCGGCACGCATGAAAGCGGCATCATGATATTGCACGTCGTGAAATCCTTTCAGAACCAGCTTCTTAAGCTGTTCAGGCGGCAGGAAATCGCCCTGCCATGCATGGTTTTGATCCGATTTGGCGCGTGCCGCCCTTTGGATAATCCCTTCAACGGCCGTTCGCATATCTTCGACTTCCTGTTGATTATAAACGCCTCGGACCAGCAAATACCCATTCTCTTTGTAAAATTGCACATCCTTCTCGTCAATCATCGCCATGCACCCTCTCGATATTTTATGGAATATCTAGTTTAATTATAGTGAGGGCAAGCGGGATCGTATTTGCACGGGAAAGACGACGTTTTGCAAAATTACGCCAGAAGGGAGCTGTTATTGCCTTGTACCATTGGAGCAAAAGCGAGGAACGGCTTAATCGTTTTGCAGGCCGGTTAGAAGGCGAGAGCCTCTCGTTCCTTGTCCATTACTGGGGAACCGTTCGTCATTTGACGGCCAATTCCTTGCATCGGCATTCTTTCGTTGAAATTTGTTATGTAAACGGCGGAACCGGCGTGTATCTCGAAGGCGACAGGACATACCCCTTGTATCCTGGGGTCGCTTTCTGTACACGTCCAGGTCAGCTCCATCAGATCAAGGACGTTCACGATCTGAATCTGTTGTTCGTTGCATATGATGCCAGGGAGAAACCTTCAGCCTCGGATGTAACGGCGGCATACTTGGAGGCGCTTCGGCGATGTACCGTTTGGACCGAGTTTGCCAGCGAATCGCCGGCCATCCAATTATGGAAATCCATGCTGGTTCGTTCGGAAGCCGAAGACTCGCTGCCTGCTTCGCTTCTGCCCAAACTTGCGCATGCGCTGCTCGAATCCTTCCCTGCCCTGTTCGGGGCTGCCCGCAACCTCGATGCGGCTCCGAGCTACTCAACCACGGTGCAGCTTGTCCAAAGGGCAAAACTGTACATTCGAGATAATCTGAGCGGACCGTTATCCTTGCCGGAAGTGGCGACATACCTCAACGTGTCGGAGCGGCAGTTGTCCCGCTTGCTTGCGGGCAGCATCCATGAATCCTTTTCGTCCATGGTTCGCACCGAACGGATCCGGGCAGCCGAGCTTCTGCTGCAGCAAACCCATGATCCCATCAAGCTGATTGCGGAACGAACCGGATTCTCTTCCGTTCATTACTTCACAAGGCTGTTCACCCAATTCAAAGGCATCTCTCCGGCGGTTTATCGTGCCAAATGGTTCTTAGGGACAGATCATTGAGCGAGAGCCGCAGCTCAAGTATATTCCAAACAAACGACGGCCTTGCCCAGCTTCTTCGAATAGAACAAATACAGCGCGTCTGCTCCGTACGCCTGAAAATAATATCCCGTCAACCGGCCGACATAGGTAAAAGTCTCTCCTTCCAGCGTACGCGGCACATGCGACAGATTGGTCTGCTCGAAGCGCAGCCAGTCCTCAAGAGATTCCCCCTCTTCCTGCAGATCCCGCTGTACCTCTTCTGACATAAAGCCAATGTCATCCAGCAGACCATGGATCTCCGGGAAGCTTAATCCCCAGCCCTTCTCCTGCTTTTCCTTGAATTCTTGAATCAGCGCGTCCGCAGATTCCGCAGCACGACCAAAAGACGAGTAAGGGAAAATATGCCCCTTCTCTTCATAGAACCGCTTGCGGGCCATAAAGTCCCGCTCATTGTCGGCGTACGCTTCTGCCAGCGTCTCATGCTCCGGTTCCTGCTCGAGCAAAAAGTAGTTCCAATCCGCTTCAAAGCGGTATTTTCCGTTCACTACATCAAAACCAAGCATATCCTCCTTGGTATACGGCCGGTGTTCGGACGCGGTTTCTTCGCCAACGCTGCCGTCGTATATTTCTTTGACGGACACAAAGTGCAGCCACTGATCCTCGCCCGGAAACAGGCACTTCAGATTCAGGGAAAGAATCGGAAGAAAATGCTTCCGGTACCGCTCCACGTCGCCTTCGAATACATCCTCGTAAGCCGGAAAAGGACGAATATGAGATTCCGATATATTCATAGCTTGCTCACTCCTTCAAATTAGGGGAATCCGCGTAATTGACGTATCGCTTCATTCTCTGTTCGAATACCGCATGATACCGGAAGGTCCGTGGATATCGATCTTCGCGAAGCTTCTCGGACAATACCGATTGACCTTCCTGATAACGGACCGCAAATTCACATTCATCATAGAATTTGCGGGAAAGCCGGCGAAGCTCGTGATCTTCGCCTTGGCTTCGCCAACCCATCTGGATCATATCCAGCTGGTCCAATGGATCGCGATACATGTCCAGCACGATGCAGGAAGCCGGGCCCTCCGTCTCCTGGAATACCAGAACATGACCGGTGTTCACCGGACTATCGAAATACCGCTCATAGATCTCCTTTACGGGAACCGCTATGCCAAGCCGATCCATCACGGCTTTAAAGTTAGGGTGTACCCTATACTCGTCAGACAGCTCATCCGGATACCATACAAGCTCGGAGATCGAAGCCGTTATATTGAATTCATATTTCATCCCTTGCCGCCTCCTTGCTTGCTGCAGAATCAACGTCCTATTCGTATTCGTGATACCATCTTCAGTTCGTTTAATAGATTCTCTACATACGGGATATTCTACCATATATCAAATCAGAGATAGAATTTCTCGCGCTTAACCGCGATGACTCGGCGTGTTATAATTCGGTTAACATGCTGGAAGGGATGAAATGAATGCTGAAACTGGAAGCGGCTTTAACTAGATTCATAGAACAACAGGACTTATATAATCGGGGTTTCGGGCTCTTCACCGATCATGAAATACGGCAGCGGTCCGAGGTCCGGCTGCCGCCCGTGGATGACCGTATCACGCTGTCCCCTGAGCTGACCTATCTATATAGCCATTATGAGATGATTGACGCTATGGCCGAAGGAACCCATAAAATGAAAAACGCGGCGGTTGAGATCGGCGAATCGGCTGTCATTTACTTTGTTTCTCCCGAGCATCTGGTCCGGCAGCAAATGGGCTATCGCTGGATTAGCGATAGGGGGGAAACCATAGAATCGAGCAATTGGCCAGCTCATCACGTTGTCATTGCCAATGTGAACGATGATCCGCTGATTGTAGATGTTCAAGCCAGTGGTTCACCCGTATATGCCGCTTTCGAAGGTGGCGAGCCTAAACTGATCGCGAATTCGCTTGCGGATTGCTTTCACGCGCTGTCCATCCTCATTGAAGGCGCTCTGCTTTTTCAAGGTGAAACCAGCGACGAAGAAACTTATGAGACGAAGCCTGATTTTCTCGCCCATGTGATGCCGCCACTGTCGGATCTTTTGGGAAGCGAGCAAATGGATGCCCTGCTGGAATATTTATCGCTTCGATAAACGAAGAGGGCTGCCTGCCAACATAAGCAAAGGACACACCTCATTAAGAGAATGTGTCCTTTGCTTATTAATCAACTGCCCACCGTCCCCCTAGTCTTCACTCTTCAGGCCCATATACCTCAAATTCCCAAATGGAGTATCCGTATATTGTAGCCCGGACTGTTCCGTACATCCGTACATACCGCGCGTCCGCTTCGTCAAAAGTTATCGTCTCAAGACCGCCCTTGCCTGTCGTGGTGCTGTATACATCTCTCCAATTCGCCTCATCGCTTGGATCGTCGGCTACCTGAATCCGGTAGCTCTTCCCATAAGCGGCCTCCCAATAGAGCCTGACTTCGTTTATCGTTCGCGTCTCTCCGAGATCCACATAGATCCAGCCGGGGTCCACGCCCCGCTTCGAACCGAAGCGCGTAGTTAAACTTCCGTCGTTAACGTACGGCGCGGTATCCTCCAATCCGTCATTGGACGAAGCCATGGCTGGACGGTGCAGCGCCAAATTGGTTTTTGGCAGAGGTTCCTCATTCTGAACGGGTCTGATCGTGACATCGCCGTAATGCTCTTTGCTCAAGAAGTTCATCTCGTGCAGTGTAGTTGCCGGCAAGCTTGATCCTGGCATATAAACATTCTCGAACATCAGATCCGTAATCTCGGCACCTTCCATACCCTTGATCTTGGCAAAACTTTCACCTGCGTCGCGCACCGTAATATCCTTCACTTTAACGTCTCTGACGGGTCCCACGCCGTTATTGCTTCCATTTACCGTGAACATGGTCATCCATGCGCTATTGTCCTCGTTCTTGCCGCTGATATCTTCGACGTCCATCGATTTGAATGTTACGTCACTCACCGCACCGGTGCCGTATTTATGATGAATGGCGAATCCCACAGCCGCTTTATAAACGACTCCGTTTCGGAATACGATATTGGATTGATCCTGCATGACGCCTTGACCGATCTTATAACCGTAGCATAAGGTCCAAGCAATCGTATCCTCGAATAACACATTGCGAACGGGCTCCGGATTGCCCGGCCATGGCACTTTGCCCGAGGCGATATCGGTATCCTCTTTCCAGGCTTTCGTGGAGAACGGGTCATCCAGCGAAATGCCGATCGCATTTTGTACGACGACGTCTTGGGATTCGCAAATATCGATCCCGTCATTTTCCCCCATCCCCAAACTGTTGAACAGCTTCAGATTTCTGAAGGCAAGATCGTTAGAACGTACCGTGACCACCGCCCAGCCCGATGATTCTCTAATCACGATCCCTTCCATGACAAAATGGGAGGTAGCTATCGGAACAACGAGGTTATTGATCATTCCCTTGCCATTGGTTCCTTTGTCGTCGTGTAGCGCTTGCCCGTTGCCATCGATCGTGCCCCGTCCATAGATCCGGATATTCTCGGATTGAAATGCGGTTGAGATCCACCAGGTAGCCGGTCGTCCCATGGAATCCTTAAACCAGTGCTCGGTGTAATCGCTGGTTCGTCCTGTACCGACCAAGGTGGCTCCCGGCTCCATGTAGAGGGCCGTATTACTTTTTAATACCAAATTGCCGATTTCATAGGTTCCCGCCGGCATGTAGACAATACCCTGCGCACCGTCTCCTCGAGCGGTACCGTAATGACTGGCATCGTCAATCGCCTGCTGAATGGCCCCGGTTCTTACCGAAACTTCGGCCGCTGAAGAACCTGAGGATACAACATGATAAGGAGCGGATGTAATATTGAAAATGCCCTCGCCGGTTGAGGCGGGTGCATCCGTTTCGAGCGGATCCGCCGCGATGACCATACGCGTCTTGCGGTTATTCATCATCACAATCAAATACTCGTCCGATTGGGTCGTGAAAGTGATGGTTCGTCCTTCAATCTTATCGGCTTGGATGCCCAGCTTCTTGGGACTTATGGAGTATTCGTGTACCTTGTCCGTATTCAGGATCGTTAACTCGTAAGTGACAGGACCGTCGGACATGGAAAAATGCGCATAGTCATAATCGCTGAACCCCTTCACCACCGGGACGGGTACTCCGTTCGCTTTGAGCGTATAATTGACGGAGCTTTCATACCTTTCCGATGGCTCGTAGGCTACGATTGTAGCTGGAGTAAATGCAGCCCCTCCCTCCGATGCTTCCGCTTGTAGATTCACGGATGGTGCCAGCAAGGCAGCAGCAAGCGTAAATCCAAGTGCCGCACGAAACCATGTTTTGACGAATGACATTACATATTGCCTCCTTTTCGTTCGTTTTTCAAAAACCCTTTCATACCTGTCTGCTTCCATATGGCGCCTCTTCATTATAGACTTCATGGATAGGACGATTAATGAGGGTAATTCCACAAAAAGGGCAGATCCTATATGCTAATTCATTCGGGACGTACCCTCTCCGGTTTCATATTCTGGGGAACCAAGCTTGGAACATGTGACAAACCGTAACGAACGAAAGCATAGCGGTTTTGATAGATCGGGCTGTCCTGATCAAGGTCCTTATCCGTCCATCCGGGTTTATTCTTAAAGCTGTCCGGGCCGACCTTAAGGGGTTCCCCTTTCACATGATGGTGCGGACCTAGCAAGTTTCTGCAGCTTCCGATTAACTCTAGTTCAATCAGGTTCTCTCCTGAAATGAGATATTCAGAGATATCAACTTCGTACGGCTCCCATAAGAAAGTGTGGATTTCTTGTCCGTTTATGGTTAATCGCGTGACAATTGCATTCGGCCTAGCGTCAAACCGCCACAGCCATTTAGCACGGTTATCCAGACAGATGGAAACCGTCTGCGCCAGGCGGAGGCTTCCTGCGAAGAACGGCAAGCCCTGACTGACCAAATCTTCTGCCAGCGAACATTCGTGCGGACGTTCGGAAAGAATGAACGGGCCGTCCGAAAAAAGGACACTATCCCCTCCATCAACAAACGGCGATTCCGAGGTTACCGCAAAATCTCCTATGATATACACGCTCTCGAGCTCCGAATCAAACGTAAGCTTATTTGCCTCAGATTCAAATTGATTGGCACGCTTTATAGCCGTATACGTTTCGGGCGAGTTCCAAAAATTGAGCGCAAGCCTGATGGTATTTCGTCCGTGCTGAAGGCAGCCTGTAATATCTAATTTTTTGAAAGCAACGTCTCTCCACCAGCCACAACTATGGGATGCTACTTCGTTTCCGTTCACCTGGATTTTCGTTTTCTCCGGATTCTCTAAGACAAGATACAATTCCCGTTTCATCAAGGGATCAAATGCAACGGCAACCTCGAATTCCAATTCGATTTGCACCGGTGCTCCGATCTTCAGCAGCTCTTCCTGGATAAAAATAAGGGGCCGTGGTTTTGACCACTCGCCTTGTTCCACCCGATACCTGCACGTATCCAGCGTTAAACTGTTCTTATCGATATAATCAATTCTCCACCGCTCACCCAATGGTAGAATCTGCCCTTCGGCATGCTGTTCTGTTACCGTAACAGAATCGTTTAGCTCCTCATGATCCGGGACAACCCGAATCATATAGGATTGAGCTGGATGCAGCGTCAAGTTCAACCGAATGCCGTCGGGCATTGCTTTATGGTTCAGCGGCTCGATCGCGCCGCTCTCCAAATGAATAAGAAAAGGCGAACCCTTTCGATGAATAGTCACCACCGTATCCGGATAGCGCTCTTCTCCGGAATTCACCAGGTAATAAAGATAAGAGCCGTCCAGCTCAAGTGTCTGAACGTTAACCATGTCCGAGATAATGGGATTCCCGATTCCGTCAGTTACAGAAATGGGAGGTGAAACCGTATCCGTAAGCATCTTCACCAAAGATAATCGACTCATATCAGGTTTCATTGCAGCGTCTACGACACGCATGATGTCCTCGCAACGTTCCCCATTGATCAAGTAAGGGTAAGGTTCAAAAGCGATCAATGTTCCTCCTTGAAGGATAAACTGATGCAGCAATTTCACGGTTACCTTATTTAAGGTAACACAAGGAGGGATGACAACGACCCGATAACCGACCTCTCCTACAATGAATCGTCCGCCTGCTACCTTACCATGACGTTCCATGATTCCCTCGCTGCCGTAATCATGCTCGATGAACGATTGACACATCCAACGGGACAACTGGGCAAACGCTTGATGGTAAGGCTCTATCCTGCATGAGTCCGAGCCCGCTTGCTCCACCCAAGCAGTCCGAATAGGATGCATCAGGAGTACCTCGGCCTGTCGCTCTCCCTCCATAAGCAGCATGGACAAACGGGCAAAATAATCGTTAAACCGGTGATAGTGCTCCCACCAAGGCTGCTGATAGAACAAGGATGGCGGATAGTCCCTTTTGCGCAGCCCTCTTAAGGAATAGGCCTGCAAGTGCTGACACATGAGATTCATGCCGTGAACGAATTGCCACTCCCCAATCCGCTTTAGATCCTGAAAGCTGATATTCCATCCGGTGCAGCCATAGCTCTCGGTGATGGCTTGTTTTTTACCGAGTTGACGCACAACGGAGCTGACTTGTTTGGGAACAAGCGGCTCTTCGCTAACGGATCGGCCGAGCCAGTCGCAACCGGGAATTTGAAGGTACTCATAGAAGAGCAACGGATCGCCTACTGAAGTCGCTTGGCTCATAAGCGTCTGCTCGTCCACGACATGTCCGGCGGAAGACCACCCCCGCTCCCCGCACCACGCTCCGATCTGCTTGGCGTAGGCTTCCGTGAACATCGTGGTAACACACGCCCAATAATCGTATCTTGTCCTGCGACAATTCTTCGTCTCCAGAAACAGTGACGGAAGTGCTTCCAACAAGCAATACCCAAACCGGGTTTCAAAGGCTTCTTCCAGCTCCAGCGACCACGGAAAATCCCCCCGTCCAAACTGCGGTTCATCCGTGAATATTCCTTTGAGCACAGTGCCGTATTCATTGCCGAAATGTGCCCAGTAAGCTTCATAGATGGTCGTAATGAACGCCTTCACGGCCTGTTTGCTTAGCGTGTCGATATAGTACGGATTGACCTCGTAATATACACGAAAGTCAGGACTGCAAGGATCATCCGGAGTGAGTAACAGCAGCTCTTCACCGCTCTGAACATAATAGGCTAACGTCACGTTTTCTCCGTCCGTAAACGGAGCCCATTCATAAGCCAGCCGCTTCTGCTGATAAGCAGGGCCAAGTGCAGGCACCTTACCGTCGGCGAAACCGCTGGGCCAGCCGTTTTCGTCATACAGCCATACCTCAAGCCCGAGCTCCTGGCTTTTTTCGATGCAGGCCTGGATGGCCTCCATCCATTCCTCACCCATGTACGGTACCGTAAGTCCCCCGCGGGCATGTATGAAAAAACCGCCGATGCCAGCCCCGTGCATTTCTTCGATCTGCCGTAAGAGTTCGTTCTTATTCAGATCGTCGTTCCAGGACCAAAACGGCACCGTTCGATAACGGGTTGGAGGATGCTGCAGAAGGTTCCATACCGTCATTTTCTTATCCCACCTCGCTCTAATCGTTGAGACATAATTGGATCAATTCATCAATATGTGCCGTAGCCAAACATTCCACCGCGTCCGCTGCACCGTAATAAATTTTAACCTCGCCATCCTCTTCAAGTATCATGCCGCCAGGGAAGATCACGTTGTTCCGAAAGCCTCCTTCGGTCTCGTAACTAACCTCTGGCGTCAGCAAGGGCTCCTTATACATACCGATGATTTTTTTGGGGTTATCCAAATCCAGCATCATCAAGCCGGCGGTATAACGTTTTTTCCAGGAGGGTTCCCACCCGTTCTTGCCTCTTGCAGGATCAAGATCCACCGCATGAAAAGACGTAAGCCAGCCAAACTTCGTCTTTATTGGAGGAGCCGCGGGACCAATCTTGTCATTGGCAAACGCGACGTCTTCGACAGCGAGCAGCAAACCGGAATTTCCCCAGTACTTCAGGTCCGGCGATTCCGATATCCACATATCAAACCGATCGACTCCCCCTCGGCTGTACACCGTGAATGGCCGCTCCAGCCGTACATAGTTGCCGCCAATCTTCTCGGGAAACAGCACCATGTTGCGCAAATCCGGCGTTGATAGACTCAATATTTCAAAGCTCACAAAATCGTCAGTAACCGCTACGCCTCCGCGAATGCCATGCTGCGTGTCCACAGCAAAACACATGTAACATCGACCATCGATAACGGTGAGCCGAGGGTCATACGCCCGAATGATCTCTTGGTCATGCAGCTTAAAGCACGGCTTTGGCTGCACCTCCCAATGAACTCCGTCATCGCTAAAGGCGACGCCAAGGTCGGTGGTATGATGGGGCTCGAGCGTCCGGCGTTCTACACTTCCGTAGTCGTTACGAAACACCATCACGTATTTCCCGTTGAATTTGGTCACACCGGCATTAAATACAAGCGCTGTCGGATATGGAACGCGGGACGCATCCAGAATCGGGTTATCCGGATGACGCCGAATCACGGAACTTGAGATGAGATTTCCGATATGAAGTGAGTTCATGGCAAAAAGCCTCCTGTTATGGTAAGTTGCCGCTAACCCTTTAAAGAGCCGGCGGTCATTTGCATAAAAGATTTGTTGGCAAAAATATAAGCGATAAGAATCGGGAGTATGGAAAGGCAAGCTCCGGCCATCATGAAGTGAGTCTGGGAAGCGGCAGCAACACCGTACTTCAGATTGGCAAGGCCCACGGTCAACGTCTGCAGCTCCGGTTTGCTGAGCGTAAACACAAACGGGAGCAGATACTCATTCCATGCCCCGCGAAAAGCAAACAGAGCACACACGCCAAGCCCGGGCGTCAGCAAGGGAATGATGATTCGCCAGAACGTTCTGCCCGGCGAGCAACCGTCGATGCGCGCGGCTTCATCCAACTCTCTGGGGATCCCGTTCATAAAGCTGAGCAGGATGAAGAATGCTGAAGCATGGGCGCTGATTAATATCAGGATTACGCCCCACAGCGAGTTATGAAGATGAAGGCGAATCATGAGGTCGAATTGAGGACGCAGCACCACGGCGCCGATGGCGACAAACATCGTAAATGCCTGGAGACCGACGTATAGCTTTTTACCGATAAAGTCCATCCGATTCACGACGTAAGCCGCCATGGAAGCCACCAATAACGTTCCGATGGTCGCGGCTCCGGCAACGAACAGGCTGTTCAGCGTGTACGTTGAGAAATTCGCTTGCTCCCAAGCTTCGATATAGTTGGAGAACTGCCAATCAGCCGGCAGAAATGTGGCTCCCGCCGTAAGTTCGGCATTGGTTTTGAAGGAACCGAGCAAGGTAATCACGACGGGAAACAGCGTTAAAAATGCGACGACGATCAGAAACGCCCACAGTATAGTATTCCATGCGATTCTCATGAACGTTTCCCCCTTATTCGTTATGACTCATGCGTTTCGAGCCATAGAAGTACAGTATCGTAATGACGCCGACAATCACGGCCGTAACAAAAGCTACCGCGCTGCCATAGCCGAACTCCTGGATTTGCGTGGATGCCGTGGAGCCTGCCGGAGGGAAGAACAATTTATATACGTATAGGAACATGACATTGGTTTTTCCGATCGGACCGCCATCGGTCATGACCATGATGCTCTCATAACCTTTTAGGGCATTGATAATGGCCAACATGATGATCATTTGCATCACGGGTCCAAGCATAGGGATGGTAATGTATCGGAATTGCTGAAATTTGCTTGCCCCGTCCAATGCAGAGCTCTCATAAACATCCTCGGGAATGTTTTGGAGCCCCGCCAGAAAGAGTAGCATGTAATTGCCAATCGCCCCCCATACGGCCACGAGAATGACGGTCAGCATGGCATAATCCACGCCCAGCCAATCGATGGCATTTCCGATGATTTGATATTTCAGCAGAAACTGATTGAGAATGCCATTATAGGAGTTAAAGATCGTAAAAAATACGACCGCCATTACGGCGGTGCTTATGATCGTCGGCATAAAGAAAATCGCTCTGAGCAAATTTCTGCCTTTGATCCTCCAGTTCAGAATAACGGCCAAGATCAGGGCAAGCGGTATCGAGAGCAGGAGTTTGCCTCCGGCGTATATGAACGTGTTGGCTACGGATTCCCAGAACTGATGATCCTTCACGACACGTTCGAAATTGGCCAATCCTACGAATCGTTCGGCGCCAAATCCTTTATAATCGTAAAACATATACCTCATCGCCCACATGATCGGGTAAATGCCAAGAACCATGGTCAGAATAAAGCTCGGCAACAGAAAGCTGTATGAAAAAGCAACACTCTTCGCTTTATTCATATCCTCTCAACTCCTTGCGGTCTCTTTAGAATTTAAGAAAGGATGGGGCATGCCCCATCCCCTGTGACACTTTCTATTTAGCGTATTGTCCGGCAAGATCCAGCGGATTAAAATCTGCCATCGGCTCCGCCTTCACTTCCCCGCTCGCAATGGCAGCATCCAAGGCGGCATTATAGCGGGTATTCAAATCGTCGATGATGGAATCCAGATCGCCTCCGCTGAGGATGTATTTGAAGAAGGCGTCGTCCGACTTCATTCCTTGTACCGGCACGGTCGGATAGACCGGCCAAACACCGTCGTATTGATTAGGCAGGAACCCGTCGATCCCTTTCACTTCAGGCTTCGCGGCAACAGCGCTAACCGAAGGAACCATCGATATGCCGAATCCCTTCTCTTGGTACTGTTGGAGGATCGACTCATCGTACATGTACGTTAGGAACTTCCATGCGGCTTCCTTGTGCTCCGACTCCGAGCTAATGGCCAGCCACTGACCGCCAAGGAAACCGGAAGCGCCATTGAATTGACCGTCTATGGAAGGAACGGGTGCCGCAGCCCATTCGATTTTGGCCGGGAATTGGGATTGGTAGACTCCCGCCTCAGCGGAAAAAGATAAGTACATGCCGATTTTTCCCTCAGCGAATTGAGCACGCAATGGATCAATATCAAGCGATTCGACACCCGGCAGCATGCTTCCGTCGTCCTTGATTTGCTTGAACGCCTCCATGATCGGCTTAAAGCCGCTAAAGTCATATCGGGCCGTCTTAAAATCATAGCCAAAGCCTCCGAAACCGCTTACCTCTGCGATGACGCGCGCAGAACGCCCTAACGCACTGGAAGGATTTTTGAAATTCTGGGCGAATCCATAGGCTCCGCTTGCCTTTCCTGCCTCCGTTATTTTCTTGGCGGTTTCGACCAGCTCATCCAAAGTGGTTGGCGGCTGCTCAATGCCAGCTTTGGCAAAAAGCTCTTTATTGTAAATCAGTCGCATGGTCGTGCCGTAGTTCGGCAGACTGTAGCGTTTTCCCTCAAAGCTGTTCAGATCCTCCATCAATGGAAACTTTTCCTTCATTTCATCCGTCAGAAACTCGTCGATCGGTGCAAGAAACCCTTTTTTATAGAAGGTCTGGATGGTGTTCTCTTTCACGCGGATGATATCCGGTGGCTCTGAAGTCTGGAAGGACATATCCAGTGCTTGATCGAAATCGTCACCTTTGATGACCAGTTCCACCTCGATGTTATCCTTGTTCGTCTTGTTGAATGTATCGATGGTCTCTTTGACAAACTCGGAATCATGGCGATCTCCGGTCCAATAGGTGATTTTTGTCTTGTCATTGGATCCGGCTTCCGCCCCTTGATCTGTGGACGTCGAGCTGCCGCAAGCTGCCAGACTTCCAGAAAGCATCAGGCATATCGCGGACATGAAGAATCTCTTGCTTATTTTCATCCGTGTTACCTCCCTTTTTATCTACGGAACCTCTTTCTTTCTCTCTCATTATAAAGGGCCCCTCTCACTCGCATAATGCGGGTAACCACACATCGAGGGCAGGTTTCCCCATGAATCCGTTCTTCACAAAACAAGCCTTGCATCCAGAATTACGGGAAACAAGGCTGTATTCTATAGGATGATCCTCAATCCAAATCCATAGGAGTGCTGAGCTTCCCCGTACTATACAGCTTGAACTCGGACGGGGTCATGTTAGTATGCTTCTTGAAGATTTCGCTAAAATAACGGCGATGCTCGTATCCAAGCTTCTGTGCGATCTCCTGTACCTGATAATCATCGATCAGCATTTCTTTGGCTTTTTCCATTCGCTGATGGATCACGAATTGTTGGAAGGAGATATTCAGCACTTTTTTGAACAGATTCGAGAAATACCCTGGACTGATATTAAACT
This sequence comes from Paenibacillus sp. Y412MC10, assembly GCF_000024685.1. Taxonomy (NCBI): domain Bacteria; kingdom Bacillati; phylum Bacillota; class Bacilli; order Caryophanales; family Paenibacillaceae; genus Paenibacillus; species Paenibacillus sp. Y412MC10. The sequence continues at coordinate 3,110,570 of NC_013406.1, read as the reverse complement.
GCTTCGCACATGTATCCAACGATAAGTTCGTATGTAGATGCGCACATATATAATCCTTTGCCTGATAGATTAATTTGGTTGATTCGTCCGAGCGCTCCTGCTCGACCCAAGAGCAAGCTTCAAGGCATATCCCTTTTACCGTATCCCGCATGATCTGGAATGAACCATGGCCGGAACTCTTCACCGTGTTCCATTGTCCTTCAAGCCTCTTCACCCGCTCGTGAGGGAACAGCTCCGACATGACTCTGCAGATCTTGGATGACAGCTCATAACATAAGTTTTCAACATGCTGCGGCTTGGGCAGCGGGTCACGCTGCAGCAAGTCATTAAATATCTGCTCCAGAATCAGCTGGCATTTTTCCCTGTGCCCGGATCGTAAGGCAAACAGAAACTCTTGTTCCGTCGAAGCCGTATAATTCAAGAGGGTCTTCTCTTCGGCAGAAGTGCCGGAATAACTGCTTACACCATTGCCGTCTGTATAAAAATGATAATCCAGCGCATTCAGAGCCTGCTGATAGGAATCGGGCAGCTCATCGATTGAATGAACGCACATGCCGATCCCGATGGAAATAGTCGAATGCGTAAATTGAAAAATGTTTTGCCGGCAAGCCTCCGATATTTGCTCCGCCATCCCCATATCCTCGCAATTGATCAGGCAGATCAAGCGGTTCAATGCCTCGCTGAAGACGACGCCATGGGTAACCCCTCCAATCGTTTCCTCCAAAATATTGCGCAAACTGAACCTGATTAGCTCCACTTCACGTGCTGGCTGCTCCTTATATTTGTCCATGAAACGGTCCACTTCCACGATAAAGAGATTGAATCGCCGTGGCTCAAGCTTGATGCCAAGTGCTTGCCATTGCTGATATGCCGCTTCCGGATTCGTACGGTGATGGATCAGCAATGACAAGTATTCCTGCTGCAGGACTGGCAAGCTTTTGATCATGTTCTGCTTGAGTTCCAAGACCTTGCTTTGCTCCTGCAATTCTTCCAGGTACGCAGCCTTTGCCTTCAAAACGACCTGGATGATTTCGTCAATCGAGAACGGTTTCTTCACAAAATCAAAGGCTCCCAAGCGGATGGCCTGTCTCGTGAACGAGAAATCGGTGTATGCGCTGAGAATGACAATCTTCGTGTAAGGAGAACTTTCGAGAATTTCCTGCGTCATGGCCAACCCATCCTTCTTCGGCATCCGGATGTCCGTTAGGACAATATCGGGTTTCGTCTCTTTCACGAGGCGGATGCCTTCCTCGCCATCCAGTGCCGTGCCAACGACTTCGATATGATGATCCTTCCAAGGCGGCTTCCGTGCGATCATGTCGACCACGCTTCGAATATCATCAATGATGCATAACTTAATCACGGGTAATCCATTCGTCATGATTCAACGTCCCCTTCTCTAATCGGCATCCATATTTCCGTTCTTGATCCTTTGCCGGGAAGACTGGTCAGCTTGATTCCGGCATCTTCACCATAAAAGAGACTAAGCCGGTTCACGATATTATTCAAGGCATAACCCTTCTTGGAGACCGGCGGCTCCAGCATCCCCTTCATGACGTTATCCGCATCCATGCCGATTCCGTTATCCTCAATGATCAGATATAACAGCTGGCCCTGCCTGCAAACGTGCAAGTGGATTTGACCTCCTGAGCCGATGTCCCTAAACCCGTGCTGAATACTGTTTTCCACGATCGGCTGCAATAGAATTTTGGGCATCAGGCAAGTTAACAACGAATCGTCTGTCACGGTAACTTCAAACTCAAACAGCCCCTCATAACATTTTTGCTGCAGGAGACAATACTGCTCCACATGCAGAAGCTCATCCTCCAGCGTGTTCCAGTCCTTGCCTCCGCTCAGCCCTAACTGGAACATCTGGGACAAGGACAAAATCATCTCATTGACCTCATCGTTCTCGCCAAGCACCGATTTGCAGTAGATCGTATTCAGGGTGTTGTATAAAAAATGCGGCTCCATCTGCGCGGTTAAAGCCCGCATCTCCGCCTTACGTTTCCCGGATTCACTCAGCCTTACATCATCGATGAGCCGATTGATTTCGTCCAGCATGCGGTTAAATTGATAACCCACCTGCGCAACTTCGTCGGTAGACCGGCTGGCAAAACGGACGTTCAATCGGTTGTCCTCAACCTCCCGCATGAGCCGCTGCAGTTTATATAACGGGTTAAGCAGGATTGCCGTTAATTTGGTGGACAGCAACCAGGTAAGGACCAGAAAGAACAGCATGATATAAAAGGTGGTTCGCTTGACTCCGTTCATTTGCTCCAGCAGCTTATCCTTCTGCTGAATGCCGAACAGACTCCAGTCTTTGACCACGGCGGATCGGGTGTAGTTCACCAGGTAATCGGTTTCGTCAAAATGATGAAAAAAAGAACCTTGGTTACCTTCCGATACTTTGTACAAGAATGGTTTATCTTTCATGAGATTATGGCTGGACGACCAGGCGGTCCGAATGACTTCCTCGCCTTTCGAATCAATGACAAAATAATCGCTGTCATCATTCGAAGAATGCTGGTTGACCATGCCGATCAACCCGCTCTCGTTCACGTTCACCACGATGAATACGTTGGTGTTGGAAACGTTCTCCTGCGTTCCCTTGGTAACAAAGGAAAGCGTTCGGCTGTTCCCGGTAAAAAATTTGTCGGTGTGCCCCTTAACCCAGATCCCCCCATAATTCTCCTTCACGTCGTAATACATGCTGGATTCATAAAAGGACTGGGTCTGGGAACGACGCTGCGATACTGGATAAAAATCCCCGATCGGGGTAGCAATGAGTATGCTTTCGATCAGTGGCTCGTTAAAGGTAACCTGTGAAAACACATACTGAAGCTCGGACAAATGCACGTAATAATTCGAGATGTCGTTGCTCTGCACATCCAGCATCATTTCCTTAAAGGCGTAGCTGAACATTAGGGAACGAACCGAATTGGAGATCCCGGCCAATTTGTCGTCCAGAATCTGAGTCGTTTTGTTCACGGTCTCTTGTCTGGATTCGAAAGCGTTCTTCTGAAGCTCTTTGGAGGCGATCCAATAGGTTGTCATGCCTACCGCTCCAATTGCAAGCGTTATCATAATGATGAAGGATAAGCGAACTCTTTGTTTAAACGTGATCCCGTAAACCCACTTGCTGAACTTTCCGGTAAAATGCTCGTGTCTTTGTCGTTTAATCAATACTCGATCAACCTCTCCTGAAATGACAAGAAGTCCTGCCATGTCGTAACTAATCTGTTGCGGTCATTTTACAATAAAATATCATTTTCGCAATAGGAGATTCCATATCCCGCCCCTGCACATTCTACTTTTATCGTTCCATTCGCCAGATAAGGTAAGGGAAAGTTATGCTAACTTATTGGTGCGATGATTGGTTTATGCTACCATTTAGTAAGGCAAATCTGACATTCTATAATAATCGAATACAATAGACAAGGAGAATCACATGCCGGGAACGATCACATTAATCCGTTATAACGGAACCGAAAAACACGCTTTGGCCGAATCCAAAGCCTATGCAACCCGCAGCCAAGTCAATGAACGGCCGCAAATCATGCTGTGGTTTGAAACGGAAACCGAGACCGAACCGCTTCAGGATTTCCCGGATTCGGATGAGCTGCTGAACAATCCGGACGCGGAGCTTACGATTTATCTGGATACGCTAAAACTGAATGAGTTTGCACCGCTGGAATTTACGCTTGCCCAGGGCTATAACGAGAACTCCAGAAGCCTGGATGCAAGACTCTATTATTTTGAACATCAGGAGGTAAATGATAACCGGGGACGCATTGAGTATAGAGGAAATGGCGTATTTTACGTATATTGGACTGGAACGACGATGGACGTCAATTATTATGATGGGAGTAAGCCGGATACCCGGCTGGAATTGGAAGGCGAGTTTACGATGGAGAAATACGTGGAATGGTTATAAAGAAGAATACATAATCTGCAGCAAGACCCTTCAACCTCGTAGAGCCAACCTTCGTAGTCATGGCTCTACGGGTTGCATCCGTATCCACATTACATAGGTTTCTTGAGCCTTAAACGCCAAACTGTTTCAAGTGATGGTCCAGATGCTTGTATAATCCCATCCCCCATTGCTCCGAGGTCAGTTTACCGAAGAAAGGATGAGGATGCGTGGTACATTTCTCGGGTCCGTGCTTTTGGAATGCTATCAATTTTTCTTTCAATTGTTCTCTTTCCGTTTCAAATTCTCTTGGATCCGCAATCAAAATATCCGGAATAGTCGACATGTTGCGAGGTAACGGTTTTTCATTATAAAACACGGGCTTCGCGAAATTCCCTACCAACCTACCTAGCCAGCCTCTTGGCGGGTTTGTGATGCCCATGGCGATGTCTTGGAACGCGGAGCAGTGAGACAGCATTTGGGCAGCATCCATTTTTCCCCATAACGGTTGTGATTGAGGGCTTAATGCGTCGATTCGGTTTAATATTTGGGTCATATCGAAATGATTGAACATATTATTCATGTTTGTCTCTCCCTATAGTGAAATCCATGTCTAAACACCTGATTATATGATAGCTGACCCATCTACGGGACATTTCTTTTGGATTGCTTTTTTGTTTTAATATTTTAATAAGAGAATGAATATCATCCAACCTGTGAAGAAAAGTGAAACTGCAGCCAATAGGATTGAAACTTGATGGCGCCTGGTTTCGCGTATGTATTTCCACTCCATATATCCGCGAAAGCAGAAGATTAGGGATAATAAGAATGGCCATATGGGATAAGGTCTGCTTCTATCCATCGTCCATACAAGAATGAGTATCGGAATTAATAAAGCCCATGAGCCCAGAAGATACCATTTATACACCGGTGTGTCACGCATCTCTTCTTCGCCTACATCAATAATCTTCCTTAGGACCCATTGTCCAACTATAATAACAAGGACTATAAATGAGTATAATCCCTCCATTTACCATCCTCCTTTAGGTGGAATAAAATGCAAGTGCTTTCTACAACCATCTCATAAAAAAACCTTTAGAAACCTTCACATGTCTTTCGCTGGCCCAAATCTCCAGCTGCCTGATTCCCTCCACCTGATCCTCCGTGAACGTAAAACATAGCTTCAAAGGCACGATTCTACGCCCTTTCGGCTTGATTCCGATCACCGGTTTCCTGTCCTGGTTGATCAGTAAACATGCCACGGAATCTGCGTTCATTTCTTTTCCGTTTATTATGATCCCGTCTTGATGCATTTTCATCACGCCTGGTTTCATCAGGCAGGTTCTGTAGAAGGAGATGATGAATACGGTGGAACAAAAAACTAACCACACTATACAGGCATAATAAAAGAAGTCCCTTTCTCCCTGTTCCAACATGATATTTCCAAGAAGAATAACGATTAAGAGCAGCATGGAAACCATTAATTTAATGCCAGACGGGGCTGAAACGCTAAACATCCTGTTATTGTTCATGTGATCTCCTATCATCGAATAAGGTTGATTCTGTATTCACCTTAAAGTATATGCTCATTATACCTGCACTCACAAAATGTGGTAACCTGATTTGCAATAACCCAATAAAAAAAGCCCCGATTTTAGCGGCAGCTCATATCAGTGCTATGTATCCACATCATTTTATTAAAAAGCATTTAGAAATTACATGATCAACACCTCATATTCTAAAAATAATAAAATACTTACTTACCGTTCAAATCTCCTGCAGCCAAATGATTCGCTTCCACCGGTTTGCTCAGCCAATGCTCGTCGGTTTGAACATGATTCTTGCGGACGTACTTGGCAGCACTATGCTTAAAATCGTCATATGCAAATGCGGAAGCCAGCCTAACCACATAACCTTCCTGCTCCCCGCCGCAGCCTGACTGCTTCGTATAACAAGCCTTGGCAGCCTCCTCGTCCCAGATGCCCCGGTACAACACAGGAACCGTAACCAGCCCCAGACGTTCCGCCCATTCCTCCGTCTCATCCCATGACAGGCACTCATTCAACTCATTCCACACGGAGAACAGCATGAAGTAGGACGGCAACGCCGAATACGAAAGCGAATGTTTGGCATAGACGTTTTCCCCGCAGAGACGGTATCCCTCCGGAATCAAATACTTGATGCCCCCATGCAGCGTCTTGACATAATGACGGGAAGGATGATCCTTGCTGTCCAGGGATCTGGCGTGGATTAAATCGGGGTACATGGTGGTGTTCTCCCCATCCATTTTCTCGGTAATGACGACCTCCTGCCCCTTAAAATGGTCGGTATTCCGCAAAATCTTATCGTCGTCGGTATAACCTCTGGACCAGGGCAGATGCATCGTTCTGGGGTATTTCATTTTCATCGTTGTTCACCTCTCTTACTTGCCGAACGTATCGGCCTCTGCGAAGAAATACAGCTGAGCCAGCAAATCCTCGCCTAACAAATGATAAATCTTGGATGCGCCGGCATCGCCTCCATGCAATATTTCCATATGGAAGCTGACAAGTTGGACGACATGAAGCACAAATTCATCCTCATACCCAAGGTCTTTTAAGGCATGACATGCCATGATGGCCGATACATGCTCATGTCCATAATAGGAATAGTATCCTCGAGCCTGCTTCCATACTTTGCAAAACGGCTTGCCCGCGTCATGGAACAGAGCCGCTAATTGCATAGCCAGCAGATGATCGCCTTCACCTTCATAGCAATTTTGGATGTATTCCAGCACGGCAAACGTATGCTCCGACAACGTTCTCGAATGGAACGGATTCTCTTGATCAAATCCCAGCATCGTTTGAAAATAGGGGGATTGCGATAAGTAACCGAACAACTCATCGTGATCCGGCCTGCGCGTTAGCAGCTGTTCCAAATCCTCTCTTGCCAGCTGAGTTTCACCCGCCTCATGAACGAGGTGCAGATCGACAAACCCTTCACCCATGACCGGGAATTCAAGATTCTTGGCATACTTGGTCATGATCTTCTCATCAAGCCGGCGTTTTCGTCTCTTAACTCTATCCAGTGCCACTTCATAAGGAGTCGTGCAGATATGGCACTCCACCCGTCGATCGCCATACCGTTTCAGAAATTTCAGTCTTCGTTCCCGGCTGACATTCGTTGCGTCGAATACGACGTTTCGATCCGACTTCAGCGCCTCTTCGATTTCGGCGAAAGCCTCGTCAAATACCATATACGTATTTTTCTGTTTGGATTCGCTGCCAAACAATCTTTCGCGTATCGCGTCCGTCGCAACCAGCACGGCCCGCTCGCTTTTGCACAATTGTTTGGCATAATAGCTTTTCCCGCTGCCGGGTATCCCGACCAGCATATGAATCGTACTCATGAAATTCACCTCCTTTCGCGACTAGCTTAACATGGTGTCAGTGTCATGGTTTACCTGTTCGGAGGGGCTGAGCGTTATATTCTTTCGAATCAATCTCTTTGATGGACATCGCCAATCGAATTTCATCCCTCCAAATAATGTACCACGCTTGCACTTTGCTTGAGTAAGCAAAGAATATGTATATTCAACTTTTACATACCGAACAAAAAAGCCGATTGCCTGCAGAAAGTGCATCCTCAGACAATCAGCCTTTATGTCGTATCTACTTGCCCGATCTCGCTTTCGGAGCAGGAGCGGTCGTATCCCGCTCCACCAGCTTAACAGGGATCAGCGCCCTGCCCGGTGTCGGTTTCCCTCTCTCCAGCCAGTTTACGACATGCTCGGCCGCTTGGCGGCCGATCTCGTAAAAGTTCTGCTCGACGGTAGTGAGAGGGATCATCACATGCTCCGTGACCGGATTATTATCAAAGCCAATGATCGAGATATCGTCCGGAATGCGGATCCCCCTCTCCAAACAGAGGTTTAGCAGGTTGGCAGCAATCAGATCATTTTCCGTCTGAACGGCCGTCACCCCCTCCGTCTTGTACGAGTCCAGCAGCTCGTTATAAAATTGCTCCACGCCGACCTTCTCCCGGTAACCCTTCATGTTCAGCCTGATATAACGACTGTCAAGGGGAAGCCCATGGTCCTTTAGCGCTTGGCAGTATCCGAAATACCGGTCGCGCACCGACGAAGTGGATTCAATGCTGACCGCGGTCAGAAACGCAATCTTTCGGTGTCCAAGCTCTATCAATCGGGATACGGCTTGATAAGAGCCGCTCCAATTATCCGAAACGACCGCCCCGAGCGGGAGGCTGTCAAAATATTTATCAATGGTCACGATCGGATAATCTTCAAGGCACAGCCGATGCAGGATATCGTAGTTCGTATGATCGTTCCGCGGGTACAATATAATGGCCGCAATGCCCTTTCGGGTCAGCATCTCCAGCAGATCGCGCTCCTTCTGGGAGTCATAATCGCTCTGATGAATGCTTAAATAGTAGCCGTTCGCGTTCAGCCAGTCCGAAGCGCCGCGAATATACCCCATCGTGCCGCGGTCGTCTTCGGAAGGCAGGATCAGCGATATCATTTTTTCCGTTCCAACCGATCGCTGCTCCTGCCCCCGCTGCCGGGGTTTGACAAAGCTGCCGCTTCCTTTGACGCGGTAGATGAACCCGTCCCGCTCCAGCTCCTCGAGCGCTCTTCTTGTTGTAATGCGGCTCACGCCGAAGGCCGTACTCAGCTCGGCCTCGGTAGGAAGCTGGGCCTCGGAAGGGTACAGGCCGGATGAAATTTTCGATTTTAGCTCGTCCATCATCACGCGGTACAGCGGTTTATTGTCTTTGGTCAACTTGGTTCTCATCCCATCTTTATCTATTTTCCGGTTTGATCTAGTCCAACTAAAATTATAGCGTTTGCATCATTGGCATGTAAACCGCCCCGATCGATCATGCCTGCGTCCCGTCATGGTTACTTCACGTTCGTATAGCGTTCATACTGCGCTCTTTTGATTTCCAGGTAACGCTGGGCCCCCATTTTGTCCAAGGTCTTAACGTAGTTATCCCAATCCGTGTCCAGACTCGCTTTACCCGTAACAAATTTGACCCGCATCTCCTCCATGTATTTATTGATGTCGGTCAGAATCGCGCTGGTTTGGTTGGCTTCGTCATCCGTAGGAACAAAATCCGGCCAAAGCTCTTTGGGCGCCAGCTCATCCAGCTCGGCAGGATCCGCTTTGATCTCGTCAGCGACCGTCGTCCCGCGAGCCGCCATCCGCAAATCGTCGTCAGGCTCAACATAAGGATAATAAGCGCCATACACATTATCAACATATTGGAAGGCACCCAGCTGCACGCCACCCTTGTAGTTCAATATTTCGTCCTTGTATTTCGGTTTGCCGTCCACCAGTTCGTAAGTTTCTCCTTCCAATCCAAAGGTAGCGAAGTTAATCCCTTCTTCACCGTAGAAATAATCGATCCACTTGATGGTTTCGACCGGATACTTGTTTTTGTTGGTAATCACGAAACCGAAGATCCCTTTGGCCGGCGGTCCCAGCACCCCCGCGACTCTATCGCCGTTCGGACCTTCCAGGGCATGGATGCCCACATAATTTTCGGCCGCTTCCTTTCCGATATATCCCGGCCCTTCCCATACAAACGAGCCGATCAAATTGTTGGAGCCGTCCGTAGACCATTTGGCATAATCGTAGCCGGTCGTGAAATTCTGCTGAGCCAACGAGCCGTCCTTGTACAGATCGCTCATATAACGCAAGAGCTCCCTGTATTTCGGATCGTTGAACGTCGTCTTGACTTGTCCGTCAGCGTCCTTATAGAGATACTGTCCGAAAGCCTTGGCGCCGCCTTCGCCCATGCCGAAGCTGCCGGCCAGAAAGCTCTCCAGGAAGGTCCAGTACTGCGATTCAAGCACCCAGCCGAGACGGGAACTGTCCTTCTCCCGAACCTTCATGAGCGCTTGGCGGAACTCCTCGGTCGTCTTGGGCACTTCAAGCCCCGCTTCATCCAGCCAATCCTGATTAATATACAGGCGAACGGAATTGAACGCTTTCGAAAAATCAACGTATGGAAGAGCGTATATATGTCCGTCCGACATCGTAATCGCTCCTCTGATATCCGGGTTGTCCTTGAGCAGCTTATTTAAATTCGGCGCATGCTGTTCAATCAAGTCCTCGAGCGGAACAAACAAGCCCTGCTTGCCATATTTCATCAGCTCGTCGGTGCCGAAGGCAATACGGTAGAACGCATCGGGCAGGTCGTTGGAGCCGAGCATGACATTTTTCCTCTCGGTTACGGCGGAACCGGCCAGCTCCTCAAACTCAACCTCGATTCCGGACATCTCCTCGTATTTTTGCCACATCCATAATTGATCGGCTGGTGGATGCACATCGGTATATCCGCGTTTGACGATCCTTAGCTTGATGTTCCCGGTGTCTCCGTCCGTTCCGGCTGGTTCCGGCTCCGCCTTTCCCCCTGATCCGCCGCAGGCGGAAAGCGTCAACGTGCATGTCAACATGAAAGCAAGCAGAAGATTCATTCCTTTTCTCATAAATCCATATCCCCTCTTTTCATGATTATGAGTTCCAAGCGGTAATTGACCGCTCCTATATCGGCTTACCCTTTGATAGCTCCCACCATGATGCCTTTCTCAAAGAATCGCGACAGCAGCGGATACAATAGCAAGAGCGGCAGCGCGGATAATACGACGATTGCATATTTCAGTCCTTCCTTAACCATCATCTGATCCGCGTATTCGGCGCCGACCGAAATTCCGGCCATTTCCTTGAAGTCGTTCTGCACCAGGATTTCTCTTAAAATCAGCTGCAGCGGGAATTTCTCCCGGTCCGTCAAATAAATCATAGCGTCAAAATACGAGTTCCAGTGGCCCACTCCATAGAACAGAATCATCACAGCAATGATCGGCATGGACAAAGGCAGCACGATTCGGAACAGCATATGGTAATCGTTGCAGCCGTCGACGTAGGCGCTCTCTTCCAGTTCCACCGGAATCCGAGTCTGAAAATAGGTTCTCATAATAATCATGTTGTAGGCGCTGATCGCTCCGGGCAGCACCAATGCCCACATCGTATTCAGTAATCCAAGCTCCTTGTTCACCAAGTACAGCGGGATCAGCCCGCCGCTGAAAAACATCGTAAAAGCAAACAGCAGCGTGAATAGTCCCTTGCCATAAAAGCGCTTTCTGGATAACGGGTACGCACCGAATACCGTCATCATGATATTGATCGCGGTACCCACGAGAGCGTAAAGCAGCGTATTGGCATACCCGCTCCATATTTCGCTGTTCTCGAATACTTTGGCATAGCTGTCCAGGTTGAAGCCTGCCGGAAAGAGCAGCAGCGGCTTGTCCCATATTTGGCGCGGATCGGAGAATGACGCAAACAAAACAAAAATGAGCGGGTACAAAATGACGATGGTCACGAGGATCGACAGCACTAGTATTATGATATCGGCCAGTTTTTCTCCTGGCGTTCGTTTAATGTTCAACAGCACTTCTAAGGTTCCCTCCCTTTTCCTGCATCGACGGCCTTTACCATAAGCTGGTCTCCCCCGCCTTGCGTGCAACCGCATTAACGATGATCAGGATGATAAAATTGATCACATTGTTGAACAGGCCGACTGCCGCCGAAAAGCTGTACTGAGTGTTAAGCAGTCCGCTCTTGTACATGTAAGTGGAGATTACCTCGGAGGTTTCCAGGTTCATCGCGTTTTGCATCAACAGGATTTTCTCGAAGCCGACACTCATGATGCCGCCTGCACTCAAGATAGACAGGATGACGATCGTCGGGACGATGCCGGGAATCGTAATATGCCAAATTCGGCGAAATTTGCTGGCGCCATCCATATATGCCGCCTCGTACAGGTCCGGCGAGATGCCCGAGATGGCTGCGCTGTAGATGAGTGAAGACCAGCCAACTCCCTGCCATACGCCCGACCAGACATAGAGATGCCAGAATTTAGACGGCTCTGCCAAATAATCGACCGGTTCCTTCCCCAAGGAGACTAGGATGGAGTTAAAGACGCCATTCGTAGGCGAGATGAAAAAAAACAGGATACCGACTGCAACGACGACCGAAATAAAGTGAGGAGCATAAGAAATGCTTTGAGCGAATGAGCGGAATTTGCGATTCCGAATCTCGTTGAACAATAGCGCCAGCAGGATCGGTGCGGGAATGCCGACCAGCAGTCCGTATAAACTGATCCCGATCGTATTTTTCAGAATCGTCCAAAAATAATAGGCGTCAAACAGCCGCTCGAAATGTTCGAACCCGACCCATGGGCTGTTCCAGATGCCAAGCCCGGGCATAAAATCCTTGAAAGCGATTTGTACGCCGTACATCGGCCAATAATGCCAGATCAAAAAGTAAAGCACTGCCGGGGAAATGATGATATACAGCCCGATATTTCGCTTTAGCTGCCTCTTAACATGCGTCCACCGGGTGGGTTTGGGAGCGGGCTGTGGGGATGCCGAGTTTAATCGGGCGTCCATGCTTAATCATGACCTCCTTTATCTAATCGAATGGCGTGTAGCAGAAGTCTGAGCTGTGCGAGATCATCAGCAATATCTGCTTGGTACAGTAATATGACACCTCCCTTCTATTCACTTGTACTAACATTTGTTATGTAATTCATAATTTGTTATAACACATTTTAGTGAGGTTTTATTTTCCAGTCAATATGACATCGAATAATTGCTACTTTAGTTGTATAAACGCGGAATTGTTATGACAAATTTCGACGGTTGCAGCCTTATTAACATCGTCCTGCGTGCCGTAGTTTGTCGAACGATCCCACAAGGGAGGGCCGGTATCATTCCGAAAAAAAGAAACAGCCGCATGGTTTACGCGGCTGTTTCTATTAAATAAACGAGCGTTTAGAAACGCATGGTCGATATTCATTACCTTGCTTTAAGTCTGCTTATAGATATGCTGCCAGCTTTGCAAGCACATCCGCATGTTCATCCGTCAATTTATTGCCGAATTGCGCCCTGACTTGATTGGTAAAAGCGTTCAGCTTGCCTTGCTTAGCGGAGTCGTTGCCCCGATCCTCCGCCTCTTTGGCGCCTTGCAGCTTCGTAGACAGCGATTGTGCGATTCCCTGATCGCTTCCTGCGAAACGCTCTACCAGCCCGATCAAGCTGTCATAGGTCACGGCTACCTCAAAACGAAAGACGGATTCCGTTTTATTTCCGGCCAGATCGACTGCCGTTACGGATATTTCATGGGAGCCCGGTTCAAAGGAATAGGCAGGACGTTCGAGCAGCGGAAGAGAACAAGGATTGTCAGCTAACCCTGACAGACTGTCGACGGCACTGCACGAAACGTATACGGAGTCGGTTACCGTGTACGTTCGCTCACCGCTGAATTCAACGACGGGAGCCGTCTTGTCGATTTGCACGTTCAGCGTTCCAGGTGCTTCAGATACGCCTGAGAAGTTGGTGGCAGAATAGGTAACCGTCGTGACGCCTTCCTCAGTGATTTGAAGCTGAGCCGTACTCCCTTTTACCGTGGTCTTCTCTATCGGCTGCGCCCCTTCCGCAGCATATGCAATAGAGTATGCGCGGTCGGACGAGATGGACAAGGACACATCGGCATTTACCCAGCCGTTCTCGTTGGGAGAAGGCGATAGGCTAACCGTCGAGACGGGAGGAACACTGTCTTTTACGGTTACAAAGAAATCGTCATAATAGGCTGTTGCCACATTGTATCTGGAAGTTACCGCAATCAGTTTCGCATAAGCCGCATTAGCCGGAGCCTTCCCTCTGAGCGTCACTTTCTGCCATTGGGCCAATCGCGATTCATCCAAATGGGTTTCCAGTGTGGAAATCGTGGCGTTATTGCTGTCAAAGAATCGGAACATAAAGCCCGGCTGGCCCGATTCAATATAGAGATTCATGCCTGCCGTATATTCCTCTCCCGGGATGACGGGAATCGCATCACTTTGGACGGCAACGGATGCCGTTCTCAGCGTGTCCGTAATCTTCAGGCTGTGCGTTCCCGTGAAACTGCGTTCCGTGCTGAGATCATAGCGATAACCGTTGCCTGGAGCGAATAATTGACTCCATCCCTTCATTTCCTCTTCGAAACCAGGATTGGTGACGGGAACAGCCGTATGCGGCGGTTCTTCCACGACTTCTCCGTCAACTTCCATCCGATACAGAATCGTATTGGTCTGCATGTCCGTGAAATAGAGATTCCCGTCGGCATGTAAATCGAATCTTGAGGTGTCGGCCAATGTCCGATGCTCCAGCGTTTCAGGGTCGATGACCGTCAATTTGTTGTTGAACAGCACGTAAAGCAGACCATCCTCCGACCAGCGGAGCGGGTGATGCGCCCATTGGCTGAAATTCAAGCTTGGATACACTTTTTTGCTCTTCACGACTTCATACGTATCGGGGTCGATCGCAAAAATATACTCATAGGATGCTCCCCAGATCAAGCCGTCCGGACCGGCCGAAAGATCTCCGATGAATATCGGTTTATCCAGTCCCGGAACCCGGAGCGGAAACTCGGTGATTTTTTGCTGCGTCTCTTCATCCCATACAAAAATCTTCGCTTCCGCTTCCGTCGGCTCGGAGCCCAGTCCGCCCCGAATCGTGGTGGAACCGAACACCTTGCCGTCATGAACCGTCGTACTGAGCACGCTCTGATTCTGGACGACGTTGCGATGAACGTTGATTTCTCCGGTGGCGGTATCATAAACGGTCAACGAGCCACCCAAAGTGCCGTAACCGGAAATCGTCGAAATGTAGAGCTTGCCTTTGGAACTGGAGATATCAACCAGCCTCTCCTGATCGTTGCCCAGAACGGCCAGTCTCTTCGGATTGTTCATTCCAGGCTCTGTCGATAAATCGAACTCGTACAGTCCGCCTTCCGGGTACACGCCCATATAGACTTTATTGCCTACGGCATGAACGCTATCCGCTTGGCCGATGCTGAACGGCGTTGCGGTGTTATTGGTCAGATCGACGAGCGAGGAACGGGCCTGCGAGCCGGTGGTGATCAATTGAGTGTCCGATACGCTTTTCAACCGGTTGACAACGCCGGGCAGACCCGGGATGACCGGCGGCATCAGGTGCACCTGCTTGGTTTCGATGTTCATGATCGTAACACCGCCGTCATAACGGACGGTCACCAGATTTTTGCCCGGGTATTCCGGATTATTGGGAAATTCCACCCAATCTACTCCCCGAAATCCGCTGTTGTACTCCATGCCGGTCAACTCGACCTCATGCGTGGCAAGATTAAACGTTTTCAACTTCTTGTCGGACATGTAATACAGTTTTCCGTCAAGCGAGTCCGTTGCGTGAAGCCCCGTTACGTTCTCCAGCACAACATCCAGCCAGCTTTCCGTCTGTGTATCGTAGATAAACGCCTCTCCAGGAATGCCGCTTCCGTCCGTATATCGGGCAAACAAATAACGGTTATCAATCGTGCTCAGGTCATACACGGTGTCTTCTTTAACCGGCAGGGAAGCCGCGATATTTGTTTTCTCACCGGTCGCTAAATTCACGCGTACGATCTGCTTATGCGCGGTACCGGCATATATATTGCCGCCCTGGTAAGCGATGGAGCGCACATACTCCTGGTCAAGCGACCCGATGACGCGGCCATAATCTTTGGTTTGCTTCGTAGCCGGATCGTACTGGTACACTTTGCCGCCGGGATAGGTTCCGACATACACGCGGCCCTGTTCATCCGTGGTGATGCTGTTCGGAACCGACTGGCCATCGAACTGTGCAACTTGCACAGGGACATGAGTAACCGGTGAGTAACTCCACAGCCTCGCTCCGCCGCCGTCGGCCGCAAGGAACAAGGTACCGTCCGGTGCCGTGGTATGTGCCCAGGAGCTTTCGGAGGGGCCGATCGGAATGCTGCGAAGCAGTTTATAATCCTCCAGATCGATCACGTTAAGATGCCCCGGCTTTCCTTTACTGGTCGCATAAAGAACGTTGCGGCCTTCTTCCTTCCCTGCCGTACCGTTGAACACGGCAACCGTATAGTTGTTAGGAACGAGAATTTCCTCCGGTGTTCCGTATGTTTTTTGAGCAAGCCTGCTCTCCCCGGAAGCAGCGGCGAGACCGCCGCCCGAACAAACCAATAACAGACACAATGCCAGCATAAATACCTGGTACTTGCCGCTTTTTGCAAATCTCATAAATGACCTCCTTAGATTTCGGTGTTGACTATCCCGTAAGACCGCTCTGATAGCTATGAACGAATCCGGCAGGCATTCAGCCTCTGTTTTTTAGTAATCTGAACCTCCTTTGGTCATGATTAGACGCAACCCGCTCTGGTGGAATATGGAAGACTAGCGGAACCGTCTGGCCGTATATTAGGCAAATACCGGGATGGTGTCAATCCATAACGATCATGCCATATTCCTCTTGTCCCTGTATTCGACAATGTGGATATTTCAAAAGAAGCAGAAGCATCACAGCAGAAAAGTTGTTATTTCTAGCGGTTAACCAAGCTCGATTCTGTCACAAAGTTAAGGCCAAACGACAAAAAAGCCGCATCATAAGCGGCCCCGCATAAACAGCAAGGGACCGTCATACGGATGGTATCTTGCTCAATTTTATCAAGCTCTTTATGAAAATCTACAATTGGGATCATAGCGAAATGGCTGAGAAACCGATGATATCTCAAATGCGGGAATAGAAAAATAAAAGACTGCCCTTCAGCAGTCCTCCCTGTCATTTCGTATGTTAGTCTGATATATCTGCACCGTCTTCATTCAGGCATCGAATGTAAACCCGGCACATTCATGGATGCCTGCATGCCTGGCGGTACTGCCTCGGCGAAACCCCGAACTGCTTGCGAAACTGATCGGCAAAATGATTGTAACTGTTAAACCCTACGTCGTGGGCAGCTTCATTCGCCGTACGGCCCGAATGGCTCATCAATAAAGCGGCATGGCGAACCCTCATCCGGTTCAGATGCTCCAAAATGGTGGATCCCGTTTGCTGTTTGAACAAGTGCGCCAGCCTGGATCCCGAAATTCCGATCTCTCGGGATAAGGCATCAATTTTGACGTCTTCTTTTAACGAACGGGATAACAACCCAAGCGTTTGCTCGACTCTGGGATCTAGCCTCTTGTTTGTCCGCTGTGCAAGCAGAAGCAAAATCTCACGCAGGGCGTTCTCGCTCAGAGCTTCCCACAGTTCTAACCGGTCCAGCGAATCTTGCAGCACATTACGAAAGGCCAGCTCGACACGGCCTCGGACACGTTCATCGGGCAAGGTTTCGACCAGAAACTCCTCGTTCGGCAGCATCCCGTTTTCCGGAAGCCCGGGATAATGGATCCAAAGAAAGTTCCAATGCGTCCCCTGCACGGTCCCGTATTCATGGGCGATGTTGGCGCGCAGCAGGCCGAGCTGCCCGGATCCGCAGCGTTTCTCCCCGGCAGGCGTGCGGAAATAGCCCTCACCCTCCAGCGTGTAAACAAGCAGCCAGTCCTGCATTCCGTTAGGACGACGCAGGCGATAAGAATCGTCTTGCTCGAAATGATCGCCGAATATGGTTCCGGTGCTTTCTAAGGATATGGCATGCCTATCAGCCGGCGTTCTCAAGCGGTCTCTCCTCCTCTGTACCCCGAATAGCAGAATTCCGGTAATATTAAGCAGAAATCATACTTCCTCTCAAGTTAAGCAGACCTTATTCTATTGTCAACAGGAAAACCATTAATTCGCGGGAGGAATTGCTATGAGAGAGAAGTTACACGTATTGACGGAAGAACAGCTGCACAAATTCGAAACGGAGGGATATTTGATTGTAAAAGGTCTCTTCCGCGAGGAGGAGCTGTCGGAGATCGAAGCAACGTTTGAGGAGATCAGCCACACGACCGTGCCCGGCCACTTTGAACCTGTGCTGGACGATGAAACCGTTGAACCGCTCAAACGTTATCCCCGCGTTATGCATCCGCACCGCTTTCATGCAACCGCGAAGAAATACATGCTGCATAAACCGGTCATGGAAGTATTGGCCGATTTGTACGGGGAACCAGCGCTCGCCGCCCAAAGCATGTTCTATTACAAGCCTCCAGGCTCCCGCGGCCAAGCGCTGCATCAGGACAACTTCTACCTGCAGGTGGAGCCGGGCAACTGCATCGCGGCATGGACCGCAATCGACGCGGCTAATGAAGAGAACGGCGGTTTGCTCGTCGTTCCGAAAACAAGTGATTATGACCTGGTATGCCCGGAAGAAGCCGATTCGAACGAGTCGTTTACCACTCATTTCGTGAAGCCGCCCAAGGATCGAAAGGTCCTCCCCGCGATCATGGACAAAGGGGACGTCCTGTTCTTTAACGGCAACCTGATCCACGGGTCCTACCGCAACAAATCCAACCGGTTCCGCCGCGCTTTTATCTGCCATTACGCCAACTCGTCGGCTACCAAAATCGGTGCATTTTATCGGCCTTTGTTCCGGGAAGACGGCACGGAGATCAACCTTGACGTCAATCCGAATGGCGGTCCGTGCGGCATCGAATTCGATACGGCTTATCCCCATTGAAATAAAGGCGGCCAGCGTACATCTTAGAGACGCTGGCCGCACTGGTTTCCTCGAATAGAAGACCTCTTCTCATAGCAGTGCCCTATTTACTGTAGTACAGTCCAAGTACACCGTTGCCATAGGTTTTACTGCTGTTAAGGTTCATAGTGAATCGTTTATTTGCAAGCGCAAACAACCGTTCTCCCTGTGAAACGATTACCGGATGTATAAATAACCACAGATCATCAAATAAATCATGTTGGATAAATAATTGCCACGTTCTTACTCCACTCTCTACCGAGATATTCCCTTCTCTATTTTTGAGCATCTCGATTTCATGAGCCATGGAATTTTCACCATTTACTAGAATTTGCTGAGAGTTTATCCAAGTTAGTTCCATTTTCGTGCTGGAAATCACAAATTTGGGGATGGCATTTATGCGCTTGGCTATAGCTCGTTCAAGGTCGTCGTTAGATGAATTCTCTGCATTTTGCCAATGCTGTGCTAATGATGAATACGAATTGCTGCCTATAATAATCGTGTCTATAGTATTATAGTACTCTAAATAATCTTCAAAGATTTCCTCATTTAATGTCATCCATTGATCTTCATTTGATACAATGCCGTCCATCGTAGTCTGCATAGTCAGAATGATTCTACCCATCATTAAGTCCTCCTCGATTCACATATTGAGCATACTCACTGATTTTATCGTACTCGACTATCAATGATTTCTTCTTAATTGCTGATTTCCACATCATTTAAAACAAATAAAATAAAAAATCGCGATAGTCGCGGATTCTAGTGTGTATATGTTCTTGTCTCTGGCTATCACGGTATCTGCTTCAACCGTCATTTCAAGCACTGGATGGGAGTTGCTCCCTCTATCGGTTATCACCGGAGCTTTTCCGGTGTTTTCGCGAGTCTATATTTTGTGTTGACAACGTGTTTACATTATGCGTACAATAGATTCACTACGTTAAGGAGGCTTTGCCCATGGATACCAATCTGCACATCCGTCTATCCAAAGACCTCAAGGAGAGCTTTCAAGAGATTGCGAAGGAGAATAACACAGACCCTTCAACTCTTGTTCGCGACTGGATCAGCAATTATGTAGCTGAGCATCGAGGGACAGATGAAGATACAGCTGCCGAGTTATACTTGGCAGGTTACCTATTACAGCAAGCACTTGGAGGAAGAGAACATGTCAGCAAGGAATTCGCCAAACAATTGCAGGAGCATTCCTTGACGAACCAGAAGGAGTTCACTCAATTGATCTTGACTACCTACATGGATCTGGATCTTACGATTCCTTCGTGTTTATCCAAGACTTATAAAGGTTACGCTTATTCTCAAATGTTTTTGTTGGGCTTAATCGGTGATAAGCCTTAGGATTTGCATAAAGCACAATTGCCGTTCTTTTATGAAGTCTGAGTGGCTTCATATATTAGTGCGCAAGAGAAAATCTACCCTTTCCTGCCGGTTCAACATAAAAAAACCGTCTACAAGTAGACGGATCGCACAGCCAAGCTATTTCCATTCCAATCACGATTACAGTGGATTATCGAACAACCCACTTTGTCCTCCAATCGTTCAGGCGGATTTCGAGGACTTTTTTGTTTTTTTGGACCGCAATTTACGGAGTCCGTGCATCCCGAACAACACCAATGGAAATATAAATCCGACGGTGATCGTATACGGAATCCAAGTCTTTGCGTCCCATTCCAACTTGTAAGGAACATTGGGATATATAAAGACGGAAACCGCGGCAAGTATCCAGCCTAGCGGCACGACCAGCGGCTGATAATTTTTGATATTAAATATCTGGCTGATGCCGATTGCAATGGCGTAAAAGTACAAGGAGATTCGGAAAAACAAAGTGATAAACCACATCACCGCCATGACCGCTTCAATGCGCTGAAGAAAATTACCGATATTGATTTTCTTGGCCAGCATATAACTTGGATACATATTTCGTGCCGCAATGTCCGGACCCAAGACCAAAATTGCTAATCCAATAATCGTAAGAAGCACCCCCGCTCCCAATAGGCTTCCAATATAAACGGCCTTGCTTGTCTCCGCCGGGCGGTTGACGGCTCCCGGGTAGATGATCATCAACACGATGTTTGGCAGAAACGCAGTACTAGCGAAAGAGATCGCAGCCGGGAAAATAGGGTTGGCTCCCGATTCGAAAATGGGAAGTGCATTCTCCCATTTAATTTCTGACAACAATAAAATGCTCATGGACAGAAACAGAAAAAGAAACCATGGAAATAGCATCTCCGCTGATCTGGCCAGCACTTCGAGCCCTAAACGTACCCCCAAGACAACAAGTGCTCCGTAGAGGAAAATAATCGCCTGAACCGGGGTTTCGGGCAGCATTTGGATGGTCATGAAGTCACTAATTTCGTGCAACACTGATGCTGGACCACTTAGAAATAATGTTAGTAATAACAGAAAGTTTACCGTTTTGCCGATCCATTTTCCCAATAGTTTCTCAGTCAATTGCATTAAATTCGATTCCGGGTATTTTTGGGACAATTGCAGCTGCACCGCTAAGAAGATGAAGCCCAGCCCGATCCCAACCAAGGCGGCAATCCAGGCGTCTTGCCTGGCAATGTTAGCCGTACCCGAAGGAACGATAAGAATTGCGCTTCCGATTGTATACATAGCGGTTAAAATGCTAACTTGGCGCAATGAAATTTTTACTACAGGCATCTTCCCCGCTCCCTTTCTCATTGGATCAAACCGATGGCTGTAAGCCAATCGCTGAGCGGCTTGAAGGCAATCGTAATCATGACCAAGGGAGTTGGTATATCTCTCAAGATCGTTTGAGCCACACTGATTCCTATGGCAATGATCATGAATGCCGCGAATCCCCAGACTTCCCTGTATTCTTTTTCCCGCAGCATCCTAGGCAGCTCAAGCCAGGTTATAATTGCGGCTGAAACTGCAATTAATGCGATATTCAGCATGAATTTGCCTCATTCCTTAATATCATTTAGAAATGAATTATTGGTTGTGCCGGTTCGCCGGATTTTGTAATCCACGTTGACATGGGTCTTTAGGTTCGGGAAATATCGGTCATTCCACGCATCCTGCATCTCTTTCCATTGTTTAGGATGAGAACGGTGAAACGTTTCTCCGAAACCGAATATGTCCACTTTAAGCTCCGTTTGTACTTTATCGATCACCGACTCCAAAAATCGAGTTAACCTTTCCTCCATTTCCTCTTCAAGTTCCCTCACCGTTTCAGGCTGCGATAAATCCAACCCGCTGCACTCCACGGAGCCGATATTTCCTTCGATATTTAACTTGATGCTCATCTCGGGACGGGATTGCACGATTCTTCCCTTAAGCTTCGCATCGGTCCTAAGCGTCTCCACTACGACCTTGCCGTCGTTATGGCAGGGTATGAAACCTACAGAGCTTTTAACGTCCCCCATTATAAATCGATATCCTCTGCTATCTTTCTCATTTAACCAGCCAATCAGCTTGTCATTTTTAAAAACAGCAAACCCCGAATATTTCAATTGGCTTGGCGTTTGGATATTTTCTACGTTTTTCTTTGTTTTTCCAATTTCCCGGTTCCCTGTAATCACAAGTCCGGTTAGCACGGGATGTTTTCCAATGCTGGTAATGTCGTTGATCAATTCATCCAGCGTTACGGCCATGCTCGGTGACCATACCTTCTCGGAGATTTGCAGGGAATCGTATAGTTTATTTGCAGGAATCGTTTCCATGGGGGTCATGATTTTCAAGGTTTCCTCGACCGTTGCCCCTTTGGTAATTGCCAGGTAGAAATCAGGTCTGAATTCGTGATCCCTGGATAACAGATCCAGAACTTTGGCTATCCCTTCCCTTGCCATCGCCTCATCCATCAGAAACATCCGCAAATGAGAAAAATATATTTTTCGCGGGCTAATCTGGGTCATCCTCCGCGCCGCTTCAAATATGGTGTCGCCTTCGGCTGTATACAGCGTAGCTGGCGCTTGGGGACCGCCGCTTCGTTTGGCGGTAACCTGCCCAGGGATAGCGACCTGGATCGACAGTCGGTAGCGGCCGTCCACCCAATCTACCCCTGCGGCCACCGCTATGGCCAGCTCGTTTAACTCCCTGCGATTCCAGCATCCGCTAAGAAGAAGCATGATTACGATATGCAGGAGCAGCAGCGCCAATATCCGTTTCATTCCATTTCACTCGCTTTCCCACTGATCTGCATTCAACTATTCCCGCGACTTCTGGGGAGGTGTGTCTTTCCTGCGCTTCTCGTTGTCCTGATTGATCAGTCGGGGGCGGTTTATCAGCATCCAGTGTGGCAGCCGCAAAATGGAATCTTTTTGCCCCTCCGGAATTAATGGGGCAAAAGGCGACATATACGGAATTCCGAACGAACGAAGGCTGCACAAATGGAGTATGATCGCGATGACCCCAACTAAGATGCCGAACAGTCCGAAGGACCCGGCAAGCGCCATTAACGGAAACCGGAGCATCCGAAAAGCAATAGACATGTTAAAAGATGGAACAACAAAGCTGGATATAGCGGTAATAGCCACCACAATGACCATGGCTGGAGAGATGATCCCTGCTTCAACGGCGGCTTGTCCAATGACCAGCGTTCCTACGATGGAAATAGCGGATCCGATGTTTTTAGGCAGCCGAACGCCTGCCTCCCTCAGAATTTCGAAGGTTACCTCCATGAGGACCGCCTCAACGAAGGCGGGAAATGGGATTTGCTCGCGCTGTCCAGCTAGCCCGAATAGGAGCCGTGTCGGCAGCATTTCGTGGTGAAAGGTGGTTATCGCCACATAAAGTGATGGCCCAAGCAACGAAATGAATATGCTCAGATAGCGCAGTATCCGCAGAAACGAGCTGATATCCGCGCGCTGGTAGTAATCCTCTGCAGCATGCAAGAACGAAACAAATAAGGCAGGAACGATCAGAACGAATGGAGTGCCGTCCACGATAATCGCGATTTTGCCTTCCAGCAGCTCGGCTGCGACCACGTCGGGTCGCTCGGTATTATAAATCGTGGGAAAAGGAGTCAGGGTCTTATCCTGCACAAGCTCCTCGATATAACCGCTCTCCAAGATGCTGTCAACATCGATTCGTTCCAACCGAGTGCGCACTTCGCCGACAATTTTCTCGTTGGCGATGCCATCGATGTACATCATAACGACATCCGTTTGCGTAATGCGTCCGATCTGCTTCGTTTCCATCCATAGATGAGGATCCTTGATCTTTCGGCGAATCAAAGCCGTATTCGTTCGAACTGCCTCCGTAAAGGATTCGCGCGGGCCGCGCACGACATTTTCAGCCGATGTTTCCATGACTCCGCGGTCCTTCCATCCCCGGGCGCCGGCCGCGATGCCTCGATCCAAGCCATCAACCAGCACGATCGCGTCTCCCGACAATAAAGAATGGAACAGCGTTTTATAGTCAGATATGGACTGTATCTCTTTGCTTATAAAAGAGATTTCTTCTAGTACCTTTTGAGCTTCCAATGGTTTCCCATACTCCGTATTTTCTCTAGCCCTGGATTTCGCAATGTCGGCTACAGCGGACATGATGGATTCCGAAATGATCTTTTGATCGGCCAGGCCGTCCGTGTATACAACAGCCATATAGTGTTTTTCGCCTTCGTCAAGCGGGATTTCCCTGATGACGATATCGGTGCTGTTACCGAGAGTCCTTCGGATATGGTTCAGATTGCTTTCGAGTTCCGGGCTTAAAGCATTAGAATCTTTCTTCGTTGCAGCAGCCGATGGGGTATCTTTGGTGTTGTTTTTGTTGGAATGGCCGGTTCTTCTTCGATACCGCATAAGAACATTCTTCCTCTCACAGATGCTATTCCTCCATTATTGCCGAAGAAAACAGGCTGTAAACTTTTGCGAAAATGTTGTCCGAACAAACAAAAGGATGACATCCACGGAGTCGATTGACCCCCGGCGTCACCCTTTGCTTCACCAGCCGAACGATTATTTCATCATGCGCTTCAGCTCTTTATACAGCTTACGGTTTAAGTATCGAATCAGTTTAGTCAGCCCATACACAATGGCGATAATCAAGATGGTAATGACGGTCATGAAAATAACGGCACGAATGGATAACGTTCCTCTGAACCATCCCATCATCAGGAGTAAGAGATACGTCACAATGACAACCCAAGTGCTGATTGTGAATAAACGTTTCATTACCATCACTCCCCTTCATGTTGCCGTATGGACCGCGGGACGATGGGACTGAGTTATAAATGCGAGACGGTTCCCCGATCCGATCAAGCGTCCCTAAATTATACCAGATCAAGCAGCTCATAAGATGCTCAGCGAATGATAAAAAAAGAAGATAACCCTGCAAATTCAGGATTATCCTCTCAGCTTCATGATGCCTTGCTATGGTTAAGGTGAGAAATTCTTGTTCTCCATCACGATAACGGACTCCGAGCCGGACCTCGATGCCGCCGTTTGTTTAGTATATAAGACCAGCTCGCGGATCGTGCTGCAGCACTGCTTGGCCCCTGCCACCAATAACGGACTGCCGACGAAACTCAGTTTTAGCCTCTTGGACAAAAATCCCCCGATCGACATGATGATGGGCACGGTAGGCGATGTGTTGGAGAATACGATCGGCTCGTCATTCTGGTATTTGTCTTGAAGAATCAAGCACACATTTTCCAACGCGGGAACAACGACTTTGGATGAACCCCGTCCAATGGTGTACACGGGGTTCCCGTTCTCGTCCAGACCGTGAAAGATAAGTTTACCCATATCGGACGTATTCAGTTTATCGAAATAGTCTACCGCCAGAATCTCCTCTTTCGTAAGCTGGCGATTGGTCGGCAATTTATTCAAATGATAAGCTGCAGCCAGAGATGTTGTATGGGTTCCGCCATAATCATTATAAATAAATATCATGTCCAAGACCCCATCCTTCCGATTTAATGAGCTTATTATTACCCATTATGCAAATCTCATTCGCCCGCGATTCATGGATTGCTAGACTTGATACTTTCGCAACTAAAAGAAGCCCTGATGATCAGGGCTTCTGCGGGATGAATCCGATTTAAGATGGACTTAGTCCAAATAAACGGCCTTGCCGATTTTTGCGGATTCGTATAGAGCTTCCAAGATTCGAGATACAACATAAGCTTGTTCTGGGGTTACCACAGGATCTTTATCCTGGTCGATAGCCTCGATCCATCTTCTCATCTCAACATCCGGAGCTTGCTCCTTCTTGCCGTCATAGAACGCAACCCCGCCGGAGTTCAATTCGATTTCGTTTGTATACAGGCGGCTGAATTTCTCGCCGTTGATGCGAAGACCGTTCTTCATATCGGCTCCGCCTTCCGAACCGCTCAGCGAGCATTTGGCTTCATCGACTTCAAGCGTATTGAGCGCCCAGCTGGATTCCAGCATAATGGTTGCCCCGTTCTCCATCACAATCATGCCGAAGGCGGAATCTTCCACCGTGAATTTTTCGGGATCCCAAGGTCCCCAAGCATTGGCCGCATTCTCCTTGCGGGACAGTTCATGGTATGTGGTGCCGAGTACAATCTTCGGCTTGTAATTATCCATCATCCAGAGCGTCAGATCGAGCGCGTGCGTGCCGATGTCGATAAGCGGCCCGCCGCCTTGTTTTTCCTCATCCAAAAAGACGCCCCAAGTCGGCACGGCTCTTCTCCGTACGGCATGCGCTTTGGCAAAATAAATATTTCCGAGTTCGCCGGCTTCGCATACCTGTTTCAGGTAAAGACTGTCTTCACGGAATCGGTTATTGTATCCGATCGTCAATTTCTTGCCTGTGCGCTTCGCGGTTTCCATCATAAGCTTGGCATCGGCGGCCGTTTTGGCCATCGGCTTCTCGCACATCACATGTTTTCCCGCTTCTAGCGAAGCAATGGAAATCTCGGCATGAGAATCATTAGGGGTCAAGACATGGATAATATCGATGCTTTGATCCTGCAGCAGCTCTTTATAATCGCCATACACTTTTGCTTCCTCAATACCGTACTTGCTAGCCGCTGCTTCTGCCCGATCAATTACGATATCGCAGAATGCCACGAGCTCCACGTTGTTTAATCTGCTTAAGCTCGGAAGATGCTTCCCGTTTGCGATTCCGCCGCAGCCGATAATTCCAATACGATACACTTTAGACATGGATCATCACCATCACTTTTCATTGTTTTTTTAAAATTCATAATTTCTGCTTATTCGAAACGCCTTATAAAACAAGCAGATCGTTGTATGTAATTCTGTCACAACACCTCTACGAATCTCTGAAAGGCACATCACCCTCAACAAAGAGCGGCCTCCAGTCGGCATGTGGATAACCTTCATCCATCCGAAGGGTTGGTGTACGCACCACGTTTAGGGAAGTGGTCCTATGACTGCTCTATCCCTATGGCGTCTTAGAAAAAAAGTAACAATGAGGGAAATCACTCCTTCCGGCAGCCCGTCATTTGTTTTCCGAACATCCACATATAAGGTATCACATCTTGCACATTTTTTTAGTCCAACTATGCGACAAATCATATATAAAATTACGACATCATCGCCATGTCTTCAAACAAGGGCTGCCCGTTCCGAAGCACCATGGTTTACATAATATTCGTTATGAAAATATTATAAATTTTACCAGCATGCATGAACCTCCATGCTCCAAATCATATCCCCATCATTTAAATGCTGACCCCTTACAAAGCCGGAGCTGAACCCCCGTCAATATTGATGGAAGTTCCTGTAACATAGGAAGCAGCATCGGAAGCCAAAAATACGATGACTTTTGCCGCTTCCTCCGTATCGCCGATACGCCCGAGCGGGATGTTATGGCGCGGATCCCGGGCGTACTGGTCCCAGGTGAGTTCAGGTGATTCACGTTTCCAACGCGCCTCAAGCTGTGCACTCCGTATCGTTCCGATACATACGGTGTTTACCCGGATATGGTCTTTCGCCAAATCGTGACTCATCGCTTTGGTCATGGCTTGTCCCGCTGCGCGGCTGACGCTGCTTGGCATGGATGAAGCCGGCGGCGTTTTGGCCCAGGATGTCGTCACATTAATAATCGCGCCGCCGCCGGAATTCCGCAGATGAGGGACGGCCGCACGCGAAAAACGAATCGCGCCGAACAGCTTGAGATCCAGATCGGATGCCCATGATTCGTCGTCGATCTGCTCAAACGGCTTCGCTGCGGCGGTTCCGGCATTGTTCACCAGGATATCGAGCCGTCCGTAGCTTCTGAGCGTTTCGGTTACGGCTCGCATACAATCCTCAGGTTTCGTAACATCCGCTGCGATGGTTAACGCTTCGGATTTCGATAGATGCCTGATATGATCCGCGGCAGCCCTTAACTGCTCCTCATCTCGTGCACATATGGCAACTTTAGCCCCTTCCAACGCAAACGTAACGGCGGTTTCAAGGCCAATCCCCCTGCTCCCCCCGGTAATCAACGCAACCTTTCCATGGAGTCCCAAATCCATGATCCATCAGCTCCTTTAACTGGATTGCTTGAATCTTTGCCTCTAAGTACAGCTTCAACATCAACCAGGAGTTTTCCTCTTTATTTCATCTATTACGCTGCTGATCTGCATGGCCTTTACGAATGAGCGACATGGGAAGCCAATAAAAAAAGCCGCGATAAACTCGCGGCTAACTTCACTTCTATTTGTCTCCAAAATCATGATTGGATTCCCTTCTTGCAAAATCCACAAACTGAAATTTATCCAATCGATGTCTGGATTCCGTGTACTGGAAAAGCGTGGTATCTTCCAAGTGGACGTAACCTCGGACGACGACGACATGGGTATCGCTTCCAAGATCCATATAGGACTGGTCCATCGTCGTAGCTCGTTCCACGGAGATGATTTTTTTCGAGTAACTGATCTTTAGATGGAGCTCCTGCTCCAAGTATTGATAGATGGAATCGCCCGTAATTTCTCTCGTTAAACCCGTCACGATGTCGGCAAGCAAATAATCCACATCGAGGATGATGCGCTCCCCTTCAATTTCCCTGGATCGGATCACCTTCCACACGAGCCGGTCCGGGCGGGTGTGCAGCTCCTTGGCGATGGCTTCCCCGGCCGGAACGCACTCCGTTTCATGCACAATCGTACGGCTTTTCCGGCCAATCCGCTCCGCCATTTCCTTATAACTGACAAGCCCCGTAACCGGGAAATTCATTCTTCCTGTATCCAGCACAAACGAACCTTTGCCTTTCACCTTATGAATATAGCCGTTTTGGGCGAGTAAATTCAATCCCTTGCGGACCGTTTCCCTTGTAATTTGATAGGTTGCCGCAAGCTCGTTCTCCGAGGGCAGCTTGCTGCCGGGCTGCAAAGCGCCGGTTTCGATTTGGTCGGCATAGTCTTTATACAGCGTCCAATAAATGTTGTTCGTCATCCTTTATCACCATCAGCTATTGTACCATTTTCCAGCAGCCAACACATGTTAAATAGGAACCTATCAGCTTCCATTACCGAGTGTCACCTGAAGCACTCGCGTTTCGCCAGGAAGCGCCTCGCCTTCAAACTCCGTCACGTTCTGAATGTGGTCTTGCCCATCCGGAATAATGACCGGCGTAATGACCGGCAATCCGGCTTGCTGAATGCGATCGATATCGAATTCAAGCAGCAGCTGCCCTTTCCTTATCTCCGCACCCGTTTCGACATGTGCCGTGAATCCTTCGCCTTTTAACGAAACGGTGTTGATTCCGACGTGAATCAGGATCTGGATTCCGTTCGCATCCGTCAAAATAATCGCATGTTTGCTCTTCTTGATGAGATGGGCGACTTGGCCGTCAAATGGAGCATACACTTTGCCTTCGGACGGGATGATGGCAATCCCCTGGCCCATTTGTTTATCGGCGAAGGCAGGATCCGGTACCTCTGACAGGGGAACCACTTTCCCTTTGATCGGTGCCTTGACCTCTACAGCGCCTTGTTGCTCCGCTTCCACGGTTGAAGGGTTTGCCGTTTCCGTCGACGCGAACGACCCGGATTGAAGACTGCCGTTCGATTCCGTATTCACAGCTTGCGCTCTTCCATCTATGCCGGCAGCATTCCCATCCGCTGCAGTTGCATGTCTAGACTGCTTGGACAACTGGTAGCGCCCGAACAGCAATGTCCCCGCGAACGGAACGACCAGTACAATCGCCATACCAATGAAGAAGACACCCCACTGGTTAGGGAAGATGGACAGGAATCCCGGAATTCCGCCCACGCCGATCGATGAAGCCAGAACGTTGTTCACGGCCAGCAGCACGCCGGCAATCCCGGATCCGATCATACCGAAAATAAAAGGATATTTATGGCGAACGTTGACCCCGAAGATGGCGGGCTCCGTAACCCCCAAGAAGGCCGAGATGGAAGATGTAACGGCAAGTCCTTTCGCCTTCTGCTCCTTCATGATAAACATCATGGCCAGCGCTGCGGCACCTTGAGCAATATTAGACAGCGCCAGCATCGGCCACAGGAACGTTCCGCCTTCGCTGCCGATGAGCTGAATGTCCACCGCAAGGAAGGTATGATGCATCCCCGTAATAACAAGGAGTGCATACAGTCCGCCATAGATCAGACCGCCCAGAGCGGCAAAGGAATCAAAAATGCTGACGAGGCCTGAAGTAAGAACGTTGCCGATGGCAAATGTGATCGGCCCCACCAGAACAAACGCGAGGAACCCGGTCACCAACAGGGCAACGGGTGCCACGACAAGCAGCTTGATGGAATCGTGGACGCGTTTGTTCAGAAACTTCTCGATTTTGGCCAAAATATAAGCCGAGACAAGAACCGGCAGCACCTGGCCTTGATAACCGATTTTCTCCACTTCAAAGCCGAACAGGTTCCAAACCGGAACCGTGCCTTCAAGTTTGGCATCCGCATACTGGTAGGCGCTAAGCAGATCCGGGTTTACCAGGATCAGGCCCAGCACGATTCCAAGGAGCGGATTGCCACCGAACTGACGTACCGCCGACCAGCCGATCAGGACAGGCAGGAAAGTAAAGGCGGTGCTTGCAATCAGATTGATGATCGAGGCTACGTCCGCCCACTCGGGATGGACCTGAATCAACGATTGTCCTTCATAGAATATGCCCGGCCCCGTAAGCAGATTGTTAATCCCTAACAATAAACCTGCCATGACGATCGCCGGCAGAATCGGGATGAAAATATCCGCAAGCGTTTTAATGGCACGCTGAAGCGGATTTTGCTTCTTGCTCGCAATGTTCTTCACTTCATCCTTCGATACTCTCGCACCGCCGGTGATATCCATCATTTCGTTGTAAACCTGGTCTACAAGACCCGGTCCGATTACGACCTGAAATTGACCCTGGGAAGAGAACTGCCCTTTCACCAGGTCGTTCTCATCAAGTGCCCGGGAATCCACCTTGCTGTCGTCCACCAGGGCAAATCTTAATCGGGTTACGCAATGCGTAGCGGCTTCGATATTGTCTTTTCCGCCGACTGCCTCGACAATGCGCTCCACGTTTTTGCGATCAATGGCCATAGCTCTACGCTCCTGACATTTATGAATTTAGTTATTGTGAATAAGCCACATATAGGAAGCATACGGTCGAAGTGCAACTGTTGGCATGAGCTTGGGTTCTTCCGTTGTGTTGCCAATTAACAGCTGAACTGATCGACTTTCGGTCAGATTGTCTTTCATTTTCTCGGGCAGCTCGAACGATACGTCGCGGTCGCTGAAATTGGAAATGACAACAAGCGTCTGCTCCTTGTTCGTTCTGGCATACGCATATATTTCGGGATGGCCTTCATCCAGACGAACATATTCACCGTCCGTCATTACCGGAAGGTTCTTACGCATTTCAATCAGTTTCCGGTAATGATGATAGATCGATTGCGGATTATCCACTTCGGATTGCGCATTGATCAGCGGATACCGCTCATCGAGCTTGATCCAAGGCGTCCCCGTCGTAAATCCCGCTTGATCGCCGTCATGCCAAGGCATGGGTAATCTGGAGTTGTCGCGCGAGCGCACCCTGACGATATGGGCAGCCTCCTCCGGCGTTCTTCCTTGCTCTTGGAGGATGGTATACATGTTTAGAGATTCAACATCCCTGAACTCGGATATGTCATTCCACTTCGGATCGGGCATGCCGATCTCTTCGCCCTGATACACATATGGCGTGCCCTGCAATCCGTGAAGCGTCGTAGCCAGCATTTTTGCGCTTTCCGAGCGGTATTCGCCATCATTGGTGAACCGGGTCAGCGCCCGCGGCTGATCATGGTTATTCCAGAAGAGGGCATTCCAGCCTCCGCCCTTCTGCATGCCGATCTGCCAATCGGAAAGCACCCGCTTCAATTCTTCGAAATCGTAAGGCTTGAGCTCCCACTTTTGCCCGTTGGGGTAGTCCACCTTCAAGTGGTGGAAGTTGAACGTCATGGAGAATTCGTTCTCCTTCGGGTTCGAGTAACGAATGCAATGCTCCAAGGTTGTGGAGGACATTTCTCCTACCGTGACGAGATTGTAAGGCTTGAACACTTTTTCGTTCAATTCCTTAATGTATTCATGCACGCGGGGGCCATCCGTATAAAACCTGCGCCCGTCGCCAGGCGCCACGGAACCGTCATCATCGGGATAAGCGGGATCCTTCGAAATAAGATTGATGACATCCATCCGGAATCCGCTGACGCCCTTGTCCGCCCAGAACGTGAGAATGTCCACAACCTCCGCCCGGACCTTCTCGTTCTCCCAATTCAGATCGGCCTGCGTTTTGTCAAACAATGTCAAGTAATATTGCCCTGTCCCCTCGTCATACTGCCACGCCGGGCCTCCAAACTTGGATTGCCAGTTATTCGGCGGGCCGCCGTCTTCCGCGGGATCCCGCCAGATGTAATAGTCGCGATACGGGTTATCGCGTGAGGAAATGGCTTCTTTAAACCATCGATGCTCGGTTGAAGAATGATTCACGACGATGTCGATCATCAAATGCATGTCTCTCTTTTTTAATTCGGCAACAAGTTCATCGAAATCGTCCATCGTCCCGTATGCAGGATCGATGCTGCAATAATCCGCGACGTCGTAACCGTTATCATTTTGCGGAGAAACATACACCGGCTGGAGCCACACAATGTCGATGCCAAGTCCCTTTATATAATCAAGCTTTTCCATGAGCCCGCGTATATCGCCGGTACCCCGGCCGGTTGTATCGTTGAAGCTCTTCGGGTATACCTGATAAACCGTCGAAGTTCTCCACCAATCTTGAGATTGGGTTCCTGGGTTCTGCATGTAACTGGGTCCTCCTCGTCATCTTGTATATACAGGTTGCATATAGGAAAATCATATACATGTATATACAGGTTGTCAACCGTTTAACAATTAATACCCACTTCCCGGACGTTTCGACTACAAAAATAATAATTTAATTGGAATTTTCTTCTGAGTTAACTTAAAAAAGACTCCTTGAAGGAGTCTTTTTTTAACATAGTATAATGTATGGATACCATCGAAAAGGTCTCCATTATGCCGATCAAGCTCCGGGCTCCCCTGCGTGATCCGTGACCAGTCGATAGGTTAAGCCCTGTTCTGTTTCAAATGAAACTACGCCTTTGGCGGAGACCGGTACGGGAATGCTGGTATCGCCTTGGTAAACCGCAATCCCATTTCCATTGCCTATGCTTACGCTGCATACATTCCCTAAACGTGACATGATCTCTGCCTCCGTCAGTCTTCCATTCTTCCAGCGAATACCGACTTCAAAGCCGCCTCGTGCCCGCAATCCACGTACCTCGCCTTCCTGCCATGCATCCGGCAGAGCCGGCAGCAGCATGAGTAAGGAGCGATGCGACTGCAGCAGCATTTCCGCAATTCCCGCTGTAGCTGCGAAGTTGCCGTCGATCTGAAAAGGAGGATGCGCTCCTAATAAACTCGCATACACACCTCCGTGGTCGTAACGCTCCGAGTCCCCGTCCCGCACCAATCTCAGCATATTGGTTAACAGCCGGAGCGCACGGTTGCCGTCACCGAAACGGCTCCATAGCGCCACCCGCCAGCCCAGGCTCCAGCCCGTGCTTTCCTCCCCGCGACGCTCCAAAGAGGTTTGGGCAGCTGCAAACAGATCCGGGCTTTCTTCCGCAGATAGCTGCCGTCCA
This sequence comes from Paenibacillus sp. Y412MC10, assembly GCF_000024685.1. Taxonomy (NCBI): domain Bacteria; kingdom Bacillati; phylum Bacillota; class Bacilli; order Caryophanales; family Paenibacillaceae; genus Paenibacillus; species Paenibacillus sp. Y412MC10. The sequence continues at coordinate 3,077,107 of NC_013406.1, read as the reverse complement.
GGATAAACCCCGACCAGGTGGGACGTGTGCCGATGAAATACGTCCTCATCCTCGGAGTCATGGGACCATTCCTGCAGCTGGCCGTATCGGCCGACCTTCAGAGGCAGCAAACGTTCGCGTTTGCTGCTCCATTCCTCCCGGAATTCCTCATCCACGCCGAGAATGCCGGCGGCTTCCATGCAATTGGTGAACAACTCCCATATGAGGGAAATATCCATGGTCGCCCCTTCGCTGATGGCCGCCATCCCTTCAGACGTGCGGAATTTATGCTCAGGCGAGGTCGACGGCGAGGTCACGAGATGGCCTGCGTCGTTTTCTATAAGCCAGTCCAAAGCAAATAAAGAAGCTTCCTTCATCAGGGGATAAGCGAACGATCGTAAATAAGCTTCATCGCCGCTGTATGCGTAATGCTCCCATAAGTGCTGGGTTAACCAGATTCCTCCCATTTGCCAAAGCGCCCAGGAAGGATCGCCGTCCCCGTAATTGCCGACCGGTGCGGTATGGGCCCAGATATCCGTATTGTGATGAACGGTCCAGCCCCGGGTGCCATAATGGACGGCGGCGGTTTCCGCACCGTTTACCGACAGGCTTCTGATCAGCTCCAGCAGAGGCTGATGGCATTCCGCCAAATTGCATACCTCCGCGGGCCAATAGTTCATTTGCGCATTGATGTTCAAGGTCCAATTGCTGCTCCACGGCGGCCGGGTTGAGGCATTCCATATCCCCTGAAGATTGGCGGCTTGCGTTCCGGGCCTGGAGCTTGAAATCAGGAGATAGCGGCCATAGTGGAACAGCAGCTCGACCAAGCCTGGATCCCGGGCACCGAATCGCTCGATTCTCTCCCCCGTGTCCATATCTTCTGCAGCCAGCGTCTCGCCTAATCGGAGGCTGACGCGGTCGAACAGGCTGCGATAATCGTTGATGTGCCGATCGCGCAGCTCTGTCCAGGACTGGCTGCATGCGGCTTTCATGGTCCCCGCAGTCAGAGCAGCGGCGGCAGCCGCCGGATGGTCTCCGCCATCGCGGTGACCGGGAATTTGGTCAAATCCGTTGAAGCTGGTGGCCGCGGTGAAGTAAATGACCGCTTCGCTCGCATCCAGTACATGAATGCCAGCTGAATCCACGGTAACGCGGCCATCCGTTTCGGCCACCGCCAGCCGACCATTGAAAGCCATGGCAGCGGTATGATCAGGATCGCCGTAACGGATAGGATGATCAGAGGAAACGTAGCTGGGCTCGACGCGTTCCGGCGCAAATCCCGACATGGCATACATATCTTCTTCGGTCTTTACGGTATAACGCAGCGGGCTTTCCAGATAGGCATGAAAGTTCAGGGCGCAAGCAGCGCTCGAGGTTAACCGCAAGGCAATCATCTGGTCCGGGCTGGACGCGAAGCATTCCCTTGTGTAGGTCACCTCTCCGATGCGGTATTCCGTTCGTTGAACGGCATTGGCGATATCCAGCGTTCTTCGGTAAGAATGAAACACGCCTCCATGATCAAACCGGAGGCATAAGTCTCCTAACGGCAGGTAAGATTCCGTATAGGGCCCCATCATCTTGCGCCCTAGCTGATCAGCCTCCATATAACGTCCCTGGCTTGCCAGCTCCCGGATCTCCGGCAACGCTTCCAGGGCAGACGGGTTGTTCCAATCCCTGGGATAACCGGACCAGAGCGTGTCCTCGTTCAAGCTGATCGTTTCACGCTCCACGCAGCCGTAGACCATGCCTCCAAGACGTCCGTTGCCGATCGGCAGCGCCTCGGTCCAGACCGTCGCCGGTTTCACATACTGTAATTTCATGTTTGCCTCCACTCGCCTTGCCTCCTTTATTTCAATTCGTCATACTCCAATTCATCAAAAAGTCGAATTCATTGCGCTCCGTCAGCTCATCCCTGCCGAACTGCTCTTTCATGATGCTAATCATTCGATGGATCGGCACGCTGTTCCGATGAGCCAAATACAACCCGAACAGCAGCCCGACGATCATGGCGCCCCCGGTAATGAACCAGGACGCTTGTTTAATTTGATCGGCATTCTCCATTAGGGCGCTGCGGGGGATGCCGGCCTGATAGACCCAACCGCTCTTAGCGGAGCGCGTGGTGATCACAAGGTCACTCTTGTAGAACTGGCTGGTTTTGTTCTGATCGAATGCCGGATCGTTCATGATTTGGCTTACATCGGATTCCATGTTTCCTTGAATAGCAAGCGTATTCCCGTTCCCGTCGTGGATGTGGACCCAGCCGCCGTAGTTGTCGGTTAACCCCGAGAATAATCCGGCAATCGTCCGTGCATCGATCACGACCACAACATTGGCCGGGGAGGAATCGTTAAAGCTGTCCAGCGGGAGCGATTGCATGTACGTAATGACCGAGGTTTCGTTGTCCCTTTCCGAAAAGGAAGAGAGCGGTTTGATTTCACTGCGATGGGCTTTCTCCAGGATCTGTTGTTTCCATTCCTCAAAACTGAGATCGTTATAATGAAAAAACTCATAATAATGCTCCGGCCGATAAGAGGAGCCTGACGTTACAATCAAGTTGTAGTTCGCCAAATAGATGTAGTAATGCTGAAGAAAATCGTTGGTTTGACCGAAAGTCAGCACGTTGCGCATCGTTCTCCATATGCCGTAAACATCCCTTTGGGCAAGATGATCGTTGAGCAGCACGTTAAGGTCCTGATTGATCGCCAGCTGCCGCGTCATCCCTTCCACTTCCTCCATCCTGTGTTCCAGCAGCTCCTGGCTTTTCTCGAGCTGAACGATGCTGTTCTCAATCGAAATGGATTGCGTTACGGAGATGGAGGTCAAGTAGGATATGTATCCTCCGATGGTGGGAATGAGCAGAATGGCAATATAGGAGATGAGAAAGCTGCGAAAAACATTCGATTGCTTAAGAATAGATATCCCCCCTTATGTGACAGCGTTTTCAAAAAATAACGACTCAAGTTCTCCCGCCAGCTATAAATTTGATCATAATGGATGTTTGCGGCGCAAGGGTAGGTACTTCTGCGTATGGCAGGGTACATTTTTCCATACCAGGCCTGCATGCGGCTAAATGACGGAAAGTAACTCCATATTAGGGGAATCGGCAAGCTTGGTAAATATCCGATTGTTAAGGTTCATGATGCTTTATGACAATAACGGAAAATAACCATGCCTTTGGATATTTTGACCATTGTCCACATAAAAAAAGCCGCGTTTTCACGCGGCAGCTGACGTTTAATCCCACCAAAAATACCAGATATCGCGCTTCATTAAATAGTCCGCATAATGTCCAAGCGTCGGAAACCCGTCCATGACATATTGGCAGAAAATAAAATGCTCCTTGGCGAGCCGTAATGCTTCTTCAAACGTTTGGGGTCGTTTTCCGGCCTGAAGAATCCAAGTATCTTGCGAAACGGCCACAATGTTAATCTGATACCTCTGCTGAAAATGCTTAAAAATCACCGACTGATGCTCGGGCAGCGGACATTCGTTATAACCTCCCATCGGAACCCACAGCGGTGCTTCATATCCGGCTTCGGCCGGCAGCGTCAGCAGGATCACCTGCTCGTCCTCTTCCACCTTTCCCTGTACCCATGACGTATTCCAGTCAAAGGGCTCAGTATCCGATTCGCCAAACTCTTCGTTGAGCATTTCGCTGCCTTCCCATAATAATGAATAAGAACGATATAACTCCTCAAAGCTCTTGCCTTCTATTTCTTCCGGTTCCAGCGCAATATCCGTATAGGATAATCGCGAAGCCACGATTTTTCCCAACACATCTTTCATGCTTAACCGCTGAACTTGCTCCAGCTCCTTGTTCACGTATTCAGAAAGGGTTTCTTATTCGCAGATTTCCTCCATCATTTCCACCAGATTGTAGCCGGGAGCGATGAGAATCTTGTGCTCCCCTTCCTTTGGGACAGGGAGCGTTAAGCCATCCAAATCCAAAACTTCAATATCACATTCGCTTAAATAATTTGCAAGCTCTTTGACCATATGTACACCTCGAATATAGCAGATATTGAAACCAGTATAAGTTCTTACCCTTAATTTTACAAATGATAGAACCACTTAGATAGTCACATATAAACAAGTTCAAGAGGACGAGCTTTACGCTCGTCCTCTTGTGTATGGACAGCCATGTCCATGCTGTAATGGATTAATTGACGGTCAGGGACGCATCGGTTTCTCCTGCCCACTCGCCTACCGGTTTGATGGTATACGTCGATCCCGGCTTCAATTTACTTTCCTGCGTCAGATCGAATATGCCTACGGCTCCTTTTCGGCTTGAATATTTATAGGTCGCAATGTGTTGATTGCCGTCAGCGTCGGTCAATTCCACGCTCCGGCCGGAGAACAGCTCATCCCCCGGATCCTCGGACAACGTGATGGCAATGGAACTGTCGCTGACTGCCTCGGCTCCGATGATGTCCAGCGGAGCAAACGATCCTGCAACGAATGACGGATTGGCGATCTGAGCCCAGTCCGAAGAAACGGTGTAAGTGACACCCGGCGTCAACGTCTGGCCTTCCGGCAATCGGAATTTCGGCTCTTGCTTGCCGTCGGTGGATTGGGTGAAGGGTACGTATTTGGCCACGATAGGTTGTCCGCCTGCAGGCGTAATCGTAACTTCCCTGGCTTGACCAGAAGATATGATCTGATAGACCTTGCCATCGGCGCTGTTGTTCTCATCCAATACGAAGGCATTGGCTCCGCGGCCTCCGCTATAAGCGGAAATAACATAACCGTAGTCAACGACGCCATTCTCCTTGAGCGCCTCCAATTCAAATGTATCCTGGGTGACCTGTCTAGCCTCGGTCATGTCCAGCTTCGTGCTGTTTCCTGTAAATGTACCTGCTGTTTTCCCTTTATAGGTCAGCGTATACGATGTCCCCGGTTTTTGAACGGAAGTTGGAACGATATAGGTGGAATTAGAACCCGTCTTCAGACGCGGCATATTCGTTAGGGCAAGACCGTCGTTAAATTTAAAATCTTCTTTGGCTTTGGCAAACGACTCATCGTCCGATGTCAATGGAGCATCAAAGGTGACGATCAAGGTGATGGCATTCAGTGCGCGGACGCTCGTGATTTTTGCTTTTTCCGACGGTATTGCGTCATGTGCAATGCTTATCAAATAGGCAGCTTGACCTCGAGTGGCATGGCCCTCCTCGGAATAAAAACGTTGCGCCCAGTAATCCACGGACTTCGCATCTCGTTTCAGAGCCTTAGTCACCATCTGTACCAATTCGTCGTGGGTAACGCTTCCCCTTGGATCAAAACGTCCGTCCGGTGCCTGCATAATATCTAGTGCTACCAGCTCAGTTGCGTACCGCTCATACCACGCGTTTGATTTCACATCCGTGAAGCTTGGCTCTGTCTCCGCTTTGCCTTCAAGTCCAAACGCAAGCACCAGCATTTTCGCCAGCTCCGCCCGTGTGATCGGACTTGTTATCCCCATCGTGCCGTCTTGGTAACCCTGCATCACGCGCAGCTGGGACAGCCCTTGAACGGCTTGCTCTATATCTTGGGCAGCGAGCGGCGCTTGTGCAGCATCGGCCTGCAGGACATGAAACGGAAGCGTCGCCGTTCCCAGTGCGGCGGCCAGCATCATGGCCGCCAGTTTATTCGAATACTTCTTCATAAGTAAGTCCTCCCTATCTTCGATGAATATGAACGATAATCGTCATATCTCCATGATAGATGAGAGTCCTAAACTCCCAAGAAATCCGGGATTAAACGTTTCGAAAATATTTATTAACAATTTCTAAACTCATTCAGACCGAAAAACGATAGCCCGCTCCCCATACCGTTTCAATGTACTGCGGATTGGATGGATCCAGCTCCATCTTTTCGCGCAGCTTTCGGACGTGAACGGTGACGGTAGCGATATCCCCGCTGGAATCCATGCCCCAAATCCGTTCAAACAATTCATGTTTGTTGAACACCCGGTTCGGATGGCTCGCCAGAAATTCAAGCAAATTAAATTCCCGTGTCGTAAACGCGACTTCCTGATTGCGTACGAACACCCTTCGCGCCGTTTTGTCGATGACCAGGCCCCGGATGTGAATTTCCGAGCTTGGACTCGGACTTTGCTTGCCCAGAAGCCTGACATATCTCATCAAATGGGCTTTGGCTCTTGCGACTAATTCGCTCGGGCTAAAAGGCTTGGTAATGTAATCGTCGGCACCGAGATTAAACGCACGGATTTTATCGATCTCCTCATTCTTGGCGGATACGATCAGAATCGGGACCTCCTTGTTCTTCCTGATATGGCTGCACAACTCGTAGCCATTCATGCCGGGAAGCTGAAGGTCCACAATGATGAGGCTGTAGTCCTCGTTAAGTGCAAGCTTCAAGCCCTCGTCACCCGTATGGCATAAATCGACGGCAAAACCGTTCAGCTCAAAATAATCCCGCTCCAACTGGGCGATGGTCGTTTCGTCTTCAATGATGAGAATGCGTGTGGCCATGGGTTACCGCGCCTCCTTCCTGTTCGCTCGTTTCAGGGTAAAATACAGGCTTGTTCCGACGCCAAGCTCGCTTTCAGCCCAGATTTGGCCCCCGTGTCCTTCAATGATCTGGCTCGCAATCGCAAGACCCAGACCACTGCCGCCTGTTGAAGAGTTGCGGGATGACTCGGCCCGATAAAACCTTTCGAATATATAAGGGATCGCTTCCGGTGCGATGCCTGTGCCGTTATCCCGGATTTCAACCGTTACCCATTCCGGAGACAGCCGGATCGAGATGCCGATGTTTTTTTGCCCCTTGTCCATGAAATTCTGGGCATTTCCAATGATGTTGAGCACGGTTCGCTTTAATTTCTCAAGGTCGGCAATGACTTCGACAGGATCACCGGGGCGTTCCTTCCACTCCAGCCGAATGTCCTTCTCCTCCAGAACATAGCGCTGCTCCTCGATGCAGTCGTCAATGAAACCGATGATATCGACATGCTCGAACATAAACGGCACCTGCTTCAAATCCAGCTTGGAATACAGAAACAGCTCATCCACGAGTTTATCCAGATCGATGGTTTTGGTGTAGATGATATTCACGTATTTATCCATCTTCTCGGGCGTATCCGCGACGCCGTCTCGAATGCCCTCGACATAACCCTTTATATTCGTTATGGGTGTGCGCAGATCGTGTGAGATATTGGAGATCAGCTCTTTTCGGTTCTCTTCGTCCCGGAGCCGGAGCTGAATCGATTCGTGCAGCCGCTTTCGCATATTCTCAAACGTTTCGTTTAGCTGGCCGATTTCGTCCTTCGAATGCATATCCAGGGAAAACTGAAGATTCCCCTCCTTGATGTGTTCGGCCGAATTTCGGAGCAAGTCAAGCGGTTTGACCACGCTGCGCGTAATCCAGCGATATAACATCACGTTCGCAACCACAATGATGCCAACGAGACTCAATACAAGGATGGGCAACAGCTTGCGTGTTACCTCGCCGAAAGGACTTCGCTCTCGGATCACGTATACGCTTCCCTTCGTCTCGTCCGAGAACCGGAAGTCGAATTTGGCATAAGCATAAAAGCGTTCCCCGATGCTCAGCGTATTGCGGATTTGATTGTTGTTCAGGTCGAATGGAGGGAGATTCGCTTCCAGCTCAGGCTGGTTTAACGTATTGGACTCGTAAACCTGAAGGCTTTCCTTACGGACGTACAGGCCTGCCCGAACGGTTCTCAGCTTAAAATCATATTCCTTCAGCAGCTCTTGATCCAGCAGACCGTCCGGTTCGTTCTTGGCAAGATATTTTAATTCAAGGAATATAGACTCCTCTTGCTCGGTCAGCGGGTTAACCTGATAGTGAACTTTATAAAAATCCCGAACCCCGCGAATGTCCCCGGTAGCCGCGACGGTAAACAAACTGGCAGTCAAGACGAAAACCAACAAGCTGATGACCAGCATGCCGGTAAAGGACAGCAGCAGCTTGATCCTGATCGACATGCGTCGCCTAAAGCGAACCGGAAACGATGCTGCCCTTAAACATCGTCGCCACGCGCTTCGATCTTCTGGCAATGGCTTCGGCGGAACAAGAAGCTTCGACAAACACGATGCTGGCGGCGTCCCCGACCTGCGGCCATATCTGCTCGCCATCCGGACCAAGCGGCGTCATGCCGCCGGTGATATATTGAAGCGTCCTTGCCAAAGAGCGTTCATCCACCCATCGGGACACCTCAGCCAGCCGGCCCGCGCGTTCCAGCACGTCCCCGTTTCCAAAAGGCGACCACACGTCAAAAATGTTATCGCAACCGACGGCTACCTCTACGCCGCACTCGTGCAGCAAACCGACCGGCGGCATGTTGCGACCGATCGGCACGCTCGAAATAATGGCAACCCCTGCATCAGCCAGCATTTCCCCCATTTCGATGGCTTGCGACGTCGGGATATCGCCGAGTCCGAATGCATGGCTGATCGCCACCTTGCCCTGCAGGCCCGCCTCGATGGTCAGCTGTGCCAACCGCTTCATAGTGAAGGTTCCCAGATGATGGGCATCGTGCAAATGCAGGTCAATTCCCGCATTCGCCTCCACGGCAAGCTCCACCATTTCCTGCAGGGAGGCTTCGATATTACCATCCACCGTCGCCGGGTCCACCCCGCCTACCAAGCCTGCTCCGCCGCGAAGTGCTTGTCTCACCCATTCCTTTGACTTCGAGCGCAGCAAACCATGCTGAGGAAAAGCTACGATCTCGTAGGATAACTTTCCTTCAAATGCGTGCAATGCTTGTTGAACCGCTTCGAAGTTAGCCAAACCCGCTTCCGGATAAATATCGACATGCGTTCGCACATGCGTCACCCCGGACTCCAGGTACATCTGAAGCAGGCGTTCCGCACGGTCCTGCGTCCGGGTATCCAGGGCCGGAAGCGTTGCTTTCTCGATATCCAAACGCTCGAAAATGCTGGAGACCGGCGTTACGGATCGCCACCGGTCACCAAGCAGCGTTTTATCCAGATGGCAGTGCTTTTCGGTAAAGGACGGCAAAAGCAGCAATCCCTTCACGTCGTGTCGCGGCCATGAATCCGTGATGGTCTTGTCGGATGACACGATCTTCGCGATGTTCCCGTCCTCTATGAATACGTGGCAAATCTCCGTTTTTGTTCCCGTAATAACGCCTTCTGAAACTTCATAGCCGCTCTCTAAACGAGCATTCGTTAACCAAAATGCGGTACTCATATCCATCGTTCCTTCCCTTTCCAGATATACGATTATGCTATCATAGGAACATCTATATGGATAATATTAAAAATATAGGATTCACTTAAGTTTTACATATACATTAAAAAGAAAAGCCACCCGTTAGGATGACTCTTCTGGTGAAGACATGGAAGTAGGCATGAGGTTAAAGCTTTATGGCTCTTGTCGCAATAAAACTGTTTGCATATCGGTCCAACAATTTCTCGCCTCCGAAGGAATCCTCGTATAACCCGGCAATCATAAATCCGGATTGAATCTGACCTCCCATTTGCTGTTCCAGCGTATGTCCGAATTCCAATGCTACCCCGCTTCTCACGATTTCTTCTTCCGTCGCATAATCCAGTTCCGAATAGGGAAGGGTGTGCTTCACCCGAAGCGTGCCCTGTTCTTCCAGTTCCCAGTCGAATAAATAAAAGACCGGGTTCATAAAGCCGCTAATCATTATGCCGCCAGGCTTCAACACGCGATATGCCTCCTGCCAGACCGGCTGGATATCAGGCACGTAAAGGTTAGATACCGGATGAACCAACAAATCAAAGCTCTCCGATTCAAACATGCTTAAATCCGTCATCGAACCGAGAACCGTCCGAATGGACAATCCGTCCCGTTCAGCAACAAAGCGATCCTGCTCCAGTTGAGATTCGGAGAAATCCAACACGGTTACATTTGCTCCCGCAGCTGCCAATACGGGTCCCTGCTGCCCTCCTCCAGAAGCTAGGCAGAGCACATTCTTTCCGTTTAGTTCCGGAAACCATTCTTTGGGCACAGGCTTGGTTGAAGTGACGATAATAGACCAATCGCCCATTCTGGCTTTCTGGATTTCTTCGCTGCTTACAGGAACAGTCCACTGATTTTTCTGTTTGACTTTAAGCTCCCATTGGTCTTGGTTATGCTTGATAATCTCCATATGCAGATCTCCTATTATTGAATCATGGGCTTTCAGCTTTTATTCACGGACCTTTGATCCAGCCAGGCTTCAAACTGTTCCGGCGTGCTTACGTTGTCTTCGAGAACCGCTGTATAAATATCGAAGCTTCGTACACTTTTTCCATATTCAGCAAGGCTTGCCCAACGATTTTTGATTCTCAAAATAGCTTCCCGGCGTTCCTGAGTCAGCCGTCCAGGCATCGTTATGATATGTTTCAAGTCAGGTTGTCTCTCCGGTTCATCCACGAACCAAATGTCCAAGGCCCATTCGTTACCGCGCTGTGATTTATATTTTAGTCCGATGTACAATCCATCGGGATACGCGGGATCCGTATTATAATCACCGGTATCGTTGATGAACTTCAGCTCCCGTACACCGGCTTGCAGCATGAGCTCCGATGCGATGTGTGCAGTTAATGGTTGATTCAGCCGAGAACATTTTACCGTCATGTCCAGGTCTCTCCATACCATCAATCCGAGGGCTGAGCTGCCGACACGCACCGGTTCGCCTGCTTGACTTAACAACTCGTAAAGTCGAAGTTCATCTGCTACCTCAGAAGCTTCCTCCTGGAGAGCCTCTTGTTGTAGTTGAAGTTCGCTTTCCGCCATAAGGTGTTCACCTCAAATCATATCGTTGATATCTCATATGGTATCACCCGATCAGCGTGCTTTCCAAGGGATTGAATGCTTATAATTATCTTTCACGGATACCGTGTGATTCGACATCGAACTATACGGAATAAAATATGCGTGCACCCGACAAATAAGACGTGCAGAAATCGGCGCACAGCTTCGGCATTCGTTCACGCATCCATGCATGCACGGATTCATTCTCCATCTGAAAGACATAGTAGCCGATAATGGCCAGCAGCATGAAACCTTCTAACAAAACAAGCTTCTCTTGTCCCGTATGTTCATTGCCATAATATCCTTTCAGGAATATATCCCGAAGGGCTGAAGGAACCATCATGGCACCCATGGCAACATCCGTGTAATGGTACCCTGGTCCAAAAAAACCAAAATCGATAAAACTCAGTTCTCCATCTGAGGTCATGATGATATTCCCCAAGCTTAAATCACCGTGGATAAGCCCCCAGGCCTCAACGTTACCACTGTCCACAAGGCGCGCGTTAACCAACGATATCGTTTCTTCAATAATGGAAACATCGGAGGTAGTAAACAAATCTTTCGCCAATCCTTGCTTTATAACTTCAATCATATATAGATTGTAGGCTATCCCCTGACTCGGACGCTTGTCCAAGCCCTCCTGCTCGTATGAGCCATAAAATTTGTGTAACTCTGCAATGCGAGTCCCCAGCTTCTCGACCAGTACCGGGTCGCTTACGTCATCCTTCTGCAAGTCTCTTCCTTCCAGCCAGGTAAGCACGGAGCTGTTCCAACGCTTCCCCTCGTGTTCGAAAATCGTGATCAATTCACCTTTCCGATTACGCATAGGCCTCTGGACAAGCAGATGATCCCAGCCTGACAAGTGCTCCAGCATTTGCAGTTCGCCCAGCAGACCGTCGTAGGTATGCTGCTGACCAGCCATGCCTTCTTTTAGCGGTTGATGAATGCGCATCAGATATGTACTTCCGTCATGGCCTATTACCTTATACGTTCGATTTTCATTATGCCGAATAAAGGCAATTTCCGGTTCCCGGATATCGTATTCATTCAAAATTTCCTGCAGCTGTTCATTTCGCATTTGAAACTTCTCCTTATACTTCTGAAATGGAACCCGTCAGCCCTCCACGAACGTATCGTCAAAATACGCCTTAAAATCCGGGTACAAAAATACTAGCGACTCTTTAAGTTCGGTCCGATCCGTGTGTTCTTCATCCAGATCAAACAATATTTCATGTTCGATCTCATAGATGGCTTCGATCCCCTCACCGGCGTCTCCACATACATCGATACACCAGATCTTGCCGTATTCGGAATCCTAAGTGAAAGGGAGATATCCCAGCCGGCACAACAAGGGATTGTACATGTTCCTGACGTTCTCCAGCGGCTCGTCTACCGCCTGTTCAGGTATGACGTCAAAGTAATGATGGTACGTGGAGATGAATGCTTTATACCACTCGGGAAAATTCAATCCATACTCTGCTTCCATCGCCCCAATCTGCTCTTCGCTCACAATGGAAGGGAGCAATTTCCATATGGACCATTCCTCATCGGTATCAACGGTCTTCATCTCCGCGGGAACGTCCGGCCGCATCCACCTGCAGAACCCATCCTCCGAAATTTCGCTGTATTTAGCGTAATAGGCCTCAAACCCTTGTTTGATATAATCGCGTATTTCCATGTATAAAGTCTCCTTATGTAGAAAATCGTCCCTTTTTCATATATTAATATAATCTATTTTCGGGTTATGATTAGATTCAATCTATTCTATTTTGTTTACAATTCAGAAACAATCCGGAGATTCTATCGATATAACTCTCTTATATACTCTATAGACAGCTAACGAGGAGGGACTACACATGCGCAATACTTTTATCAAAACAATCCTTCCATCCGTCATCATCGGTTCAGTCGTAACAAGTTTGGCTTTATCCGGGTTCCCGAACGGTTCCGGCTTGGATAAGGCGGAAGCGGCCGCAGCATCTTCTGCCAGCCTATCATTTTCGAAGTTTTTGGATAACAACGCCCCTAAACGGACGCTGAGGTCGGTTAACGGGATAAATACGGTCACCAATCTGTTCAGCACGGTTGTGCTCGTCAACAAACAAAGAAATCTACCATCGAATTATGTACCGCAAGATTTGGTCGTACCCCAAATTCCGTTCAGCTTCTCGGGACCAAGCCCCAAAAAGCAGATGAAAAAAATAGCGGCGACTGCGCTCGAAAAGCTGTTCGCTGCTGCCAAACGGGACGGGATCGACCTCAAAGCCGTATCGGGTTATCGTTCCTATGCAACCCAAAAAGCCATATTCGCGCGTAACGCCAGTATCAAGGGCGAGGCTGTCGCTAACAAAACAAGCGCACGCCCGGGGCAAAGCGAGCATCAGACCGGACTTAGCATGGATATTTCCAGTGCTTCCGTAGGCTATGCCCTGGAGCAGAGCTTCGGAAATACGAAGGAAGGCAAATGGCTGAAGGCCAATGCACCGAAGTACGGATTTATCATTCGTTATGGAAAAGGTCAGGAGAAATTAACCGGATACGCTTACGAGCCTTGGCATGTACGCTATGTGGGCGTCTATATTGCCGGAGAAATTACGAGACAACAACTGACGCTGGAGCAGTATCTGGGTCAAGCCCGGTAATCGCAAATCTTATAAAAGCGGGCCCAAACGGGTCCGTTTTTTTCGTATGAAGCCTTCCGGTCGCGCCTTCTGAGGTACATCCGCATATTTTGCAGCGTTTCCTGCGGACAATGTACTCCGCTTGGACGAAGCACGTACATTAACAGCAGTAGACAGGTTAGTTAGAGCTTACGATTTTCGCAAACGGGGTGAACAATGTGCCTATCAAATCAGGGAAGCAGTACATCGAACGGATCGATCGGCAAAACATCAACCTTTGGTATAAAGGGGAGCTTATCCAGGGACCTTTATCCAAGCACCCTGCATTCCAGGGTATCATTCAGACCCAAGCGGAGCTTTACGATATGCAAGGCGAAGCGTGTTATATCGAGCAGATGACGTACCCCTCGCCCGATACCGGAGAACGGGTGGGCCTGTCTTTTCTCCCGCCGAGGAATGCCAAGGATTTGCAGAAACGCAGATTGATGATGGAACTTTGGGCCAAGAGGCACAACGGCTTTTTAGGCCGCTCTCCCGATTATATGAACACGGCGATCATGTCGCTGTACACGGCTGCCGATATATTGGAGGAACACAATCCGAAGTATGCGGACAACCTCAGGGCCTATTACCGGTACTGTCGAGATCATGATATTACGTTATCCCATGCCTTCATTCAGCCCTATGCTTGTAAAATGTCCGGACAGCAAGATGCTGCAGAGGACACGATTGCCGCCAAGGTGGTTGAGATCAACGATCAAGGCATGATCATAACCGGAGCTTTCATGATGGCAACGCAGGGAGCCACGTGCGAGGAAATGCTGGTATTCCCGTCGCCTTCGCCCACGTTGTTCCATGATGTCAATCCAACCGCATTCGCCTTTGCGGTACCGAACGATTTGCCCGGAATGACGTTTATATGCCGTGAGAGTTATGGTGCCGCTTCTTCCTATGATTATCCCTTGAGCGCAAGATACGAAGAGATGGACGTTCTCGTCATCTTTGACCACGTATTGGTCCCGCATGACCGGATCTTTTACTATGGGGACGAGGCCTATGCCGGACGTTTATTCGGCGAGAGTCGCTTTCACACCCATATTGCCCATCAAATGGCCACCCGTTATATCGCCAAAACCGAATTTATGCTAGGTTTGCTGGAGAGCTTGGCAGACGAGCAGAACGTTGGGCTCGAACCCCAAATGATCGCGAACGTTTCAAAAATCATTGCATATCTGGAGACCTTCAAAGCCCTGAGATTGGCTTCCGAACTGGGCGCCAGCCGGGATAAATTCGGTTATTTCGTTCCATCGGCGGGCCCGCTTACCGCATCCAGCATGTTATTCCCCCATTTTTATCCCGAGATGGTGGAGATGATACAGCTGCTGGGTTCCAGCGGCCTGATTATGATCCCTTCCGAAATGGACTTCCAGTCGGATTCAGGTCCTTACCTGAACCAATATTTAAGAGGCTCGACCACGGAGGCGCGTGATCGAATCGCCTTGTTCCGCCTTGCCTGGGAGCTTGGCGCAGGCTCTTTCGGGGGCCGTCAAACCCAGTTTGAACGCTTCTTCTTCGGAAATGCGCAGACGGTAGCCTATCGCATGTATAACCAGTTTGAACAGCATGATCAGCTGCGGAACAGGATTCAGGATTTTATCGCCAAGAACGATACTTCATCATAATTTGACGGTTTGGATGATTAGGCATGAAAAAAAGATGCGAGCCCATAACTCACATCTTTCCGTTTCATTACAAACACAATGAGCTTACGAATGGGAATGCAGGCTTAAGCGGAACCGATACCTCATGTCGTCTTCGAACCACATCATAAAGTTTGTCCCCCATACGTTATTGTGCAGATTGAAATGAAATCCGCCGGTCAACGGAGCATAGGAGTTGTCGAATTGCAGCAGCCTCGGTTCCCCCGGGCACACAAGCGGCGCGTCCAAGGATTCAATGACCGCTGTTCCGTCCGCCCCCTCATAATATAAGCCCGAATTGATGCCATGCATGTTCCGGTTGCCGTCCTTGACGACGGATAACGGAGATATCCGCATTCCCAGCTTATCCATCGACCATGCGTTAGGATTATCCACAAGCGGCACAAATGATAACCAGCTTGCTTCCGGAAGACGGCATGCCGGTTTGCCCATCCAGCTTAGGCATACCTCAATGACGGGCTCATTCGCATGGAACGAATAGAATACGTTGATTTGGCGTGGAGCCCCGTATTGATTGCTGAGAACCTCCGGCAGCTTCATTTCTGCGGTCACGATATCATAATCGGCATGCCTCTCCAGGTGCAATGTTCGCAAGGACGCGGTATACCGCTGATGCTCCGGCCTCGGTTTGACATACTCGATTCCCGGCTTGCCGAAATCGTTATCCGCCCAGCCATGATGTATATCCAGATTCGTCATGTATTCTTTGAAGAAACGGTCGTAGTTTTCTTGGCCGAAGGTTTCATACATATAAGTGCCAAGTCTCTGATGCTCTCCCGCCCATGCCTTTCCGGATCGATCCATCAATCGGTTAATCGAGCCGTCGGCAGCGAAGCTCACCTGAAACTGGCCTAATTCATAAAGCTCGTTCGTTTCGATCGGCTGAGGCTGCACCGGCTCCGAGTTAAGGACGGTATGCTGCGGACTCATCCGATCCAGCTCGGTTCTCGCTTCAGCCGCTAGCGCCGCGGGCAGCGATTGAAGGGCTTCTTCAAGATAATCCCGCTGCTCCTGCCAGGAACTCTCGTAATGGCTGTACGATCTGGTGCCGTTTGCCTGCTGGCATAGGTAATCGAATTTCTTCCGTGTATTGTCTTCAACAATATCCCGTGCTCTTGCTGCGGCTAGGTCAGCCGAGGAATAATTCACGAAATCGACGAGATACACAGAATTGTTCAGCCCCCAAGTATGCTCGGGAATCAACATCAGACGGTTGCAAAATCGAGCGTACGCCTCACTGTCCCTATCCAATCGACCATCCTCGATCCAGCGATCCCGAAGCCTTAACAATTCGCGGTAGCGGGCGATTTTCCAAGGATCCGAGGCAATCCCGTGTATCCACGAGTCCCCGATCTCTTCGCTGACGACAGGCAATCGGTCTTTCACCGCTTGAAGCCGCGCGGCAAAAGCATCCAATGTCGAGGCCATGATGTCCGCCCCTGGATATTCCCGTCGCAGCTGTTCGAATAATGCCCGGATCTCCTCCATCGTGGATGGACCATGATTATCGTGGGTATGGGCAAAATACAAGGCATCCTCCAGCCCTTCCATCCGATAGGGCTTACCATAACTATCCGCATAATGTACGATAATCTCCGAGCCGTCGGAAGCACGCCATACAAACATCTCCGGCACCTTGGGATTTTTGGAGACCATGTTAACGCCTAAATGTAAATATTGTATGCCGTGTTTTGCCAGCAGAGGCACCATGGCTAGGGTATGGCCCGGAACGTCCGTCATTTTTGCGGCAATCGTGGTTTTTCCGTACTTTCGGTCCAAATCGCCCGAAATGGACAGCCCGAATTCGAATAAACTGGCATCCATGATCTCGGTATGCGTTGTAAACGGCAGCCCGTGCCAGACCATGCGTCCATCCCCAATGGCTTTTTCCATGCGCGCCCGCATGTCGGGAGAAGCCGTTTGCAGAAATTCATGGATTAGCCATGAGCCGGTGGTCCATACGAATTTTACATCCCCCTCTTCATTCGCAAGCTGTTCGGACAGCTCCAAGGCCTGGGGTATGAAATGTTCCATATATCGGTCGATTACGTTCTTTCCCAAATCGGTAAACCCGATGTCCAGATGGGTCTTGAATACGACATGAACTCTTTTGATTGATGCTGCCATGCATGACCGCCTCCTTCAACAATGATCGGCTAATGCCGAACTTTGAGCCCATTTTACTAGAGCGCATCGAGCAAGTCTTTGCATGATAGGGTCATGCTTTTGCAAAATAAGGACACCTAGCGTGAATAGAGCCAGAGCACGGGCATGCCGAAAAGCCCTCTCATTTCGGCTTGGAATGAGAAGGGCTTGAAAGGAAAATACGGATATCAGAACGTGCTCGCCTTCGTTGTGTCCGGACACCATCTGGCCGGTCGGTAATATCGGATCAGGACCTCCATCGCTTCGGGTGTCCGCAGATGGGTAAGCGTTTCGAAGGCATACGCCCTGACGTAACGATCCTTGCTGAGAAGCGCTTGCTCAAGCGAATGGATGACGATGGGAACATCCTGTGGCGAGGCCGTTCGCAGCAATGACAAGGCTGCCGTATATCCGAGCTTGTTCAGGATATAACTTTGCTGCGTGTTGTCGTTGTTTCCGCTGTTCCGTCCCCCTCTTGCAGTATCGACTCTTCCAATATGTTGGCCAAGGCCTGGCACACTTCGCCTGCCTCACTCCCCATCATGCCCAGCGCTTCGATTGCGTTTCGACGAACCCAATCGCTCGGGTCCTGTAAGCATGCAATCAATGCAGACGAAACCTCACGCGTCGAAGGCACAATCGCCCCTAACGCGAAAGCAGCAAGCGCTCTGCGCTTCTCGTCCGTATGTTCGAGCAGTGTCAGCAGTCCTGGAACGGCTCCAGCGCCGGCACTCTGCAGTCCGTAAGCCGCTCTTTCCGCGATTTGCCTTGTACCTTCGGACATAAGGCGCAGCAATTCATCGGTTCCTGCGGATCCCAGCCGGCCAAGCGCATAACCGGCATTCAAAGCCACCGGCTCCTTGTCATTCAACATTCGGCCCAGTTCTGGAACTAAGGAAGCGGCCTTCTCTCCTAACATTCCAACTTGATCCGCCGCCCTGGCGCGAATGACCTCGTCCTCGGATTTTAATTCTTCGGCCAATGGCTCGATCGGGACTTCGTCTTCCGTTGCCGAGAGGTTCTCCTGACCCGGTTCGCCGCGCATCCAGTTCCATACATCCCTCCAAAGATTCAAGTGCGCGTAAGGGGTTCCCCCCGTTAGGTTCATTTCGGTCCCTAGATGATTCCAGCTCGGCGATTCCGGCGCACGCAATCGAACGAATTGAAACTTTAGCATGTATCGATCCATGCCAGACACATTAAGCGAAGCTTTGTGCCACAAATCAAAATGCACCAAAACCATCGTCCCCGCTTTGCCGGTCGGGAGTATCGTCTCACCTTGATCGCCTACGAACTTATCGTAGTATGCGGTACCGGGCATGATGGCGGTAGGTCCCATTTCCTCGGTGATATCCTGCATGTAATAAAATATCATCGCCCACCAAGGTCGGTGGCTGCGCATGCTGGACCAGTAACCGTCTTTATGCCACTGCCCGCCCCCCGGCAGCGGATCGCCGGCTGATTGTAATGGCAATGCCGATGCGGATGCATGTAGTAGTCCGGTCCGAGCACGCTCGTCAAAGCCCCTTGAACGACCGGTGTTTCGAAGAACTGCTGAATCTCGGGTACACGGGGCAGGATGTTATTGCCGGGATTTCCTTCCTCGTGCAGTACGGCGTTGATTTTGTCCCTGACTTCAGCATGCAGCTGATCCGGCAATTCGTTATGAAGCACCACATACCCCTTCATGATAAACTGGCAGATTTGTTCATCCGTCAACAGCCATTGACTGTCCAACATCTCAATTCCCTCCTCAAGCATGAAATGAATTAGTGTTAGTATAGCAATGGCTGCGATCCTTGTATTTACATAAACGTCAGGCTTTTGTACAATCGTCATGCGAATATGAATAGAATCTTTTCTTGAAGGATGTGGAAATGAATACGTGGATTTTGCCGTCTTCCATCCCTATGTGCTGTATGCCACCAGATACCCCTTTTCCAAAGGTCAAAGCAATAACAATCGCCACTGTTATTCGTCATCCCTTTATCTCATTACCGAGGGACGGGGCATCGTTCGCACCTGTGGGCGAAGGCACATCACCGACCCAGGTTCCCTTGTGTACATACCGGCAGGTCAGCCGCATGATTGGATAGCGGACAACCGGGATCCCATGGTCCATGTGTGCTGTTATTTCGACTGGGCCCATGTGGACCGCAGGCATTTGGCCGATCACCTCAGCGTTATCTGTTATGACATGGCCCAACTGAATCCTTCCTATGTAGGCCCTGCTTTTCCTTACGCCATACCCGAGTTCATGAGAGTAGAGAAAGTCAGCCTATGGAGCGATTGGTTTGAAAAATTCTACACCGGGAACCAGTATGAGAATGAGCATACCTATATGCGCAGCGTAAAGACGCAGAGCCAATTCCTGCAATTCATCGAATACTTCCTTGCCTTCGCCTTGCAGGACGAGGCGATACCCGATCACAGAATGAACAAGCTGCTGCAGCGATTGGATCAGGATATCCTTCACGGCAAGCTGCGGCCATTGAAAGCATATTATGAGGAGCTCCGGATCAGCAGAGGTTATTTCTTCGAATTGTTCAAGCGTTCGACGGGGCTGCCGCCGACGCAGTATATTAACCAGTTTCGCATCCATCGGGCCAAGGAGGATCTGCGCAATACGGACATCAGCATTACCGAGATCGCCGAGAAGTTCGGCTTCTCATCCATCCATTATTTTTCGAAGCTGTTCCGTCAACTTAACGGACTGTCGCCCCTGGAGTATCGGAAACATCAGATGGAAGCCGACTGACTAACGAACTTCGCCCCAATCCGATGTATACCTCGATGCGTAACATCGCTTATAATGTACGATAATCAGAAATGGCACACGCTCAGAATTAGGCGAAGGACCCAAAAAGGAGAGGTTGGAATATAATGCGCTTTTTATCGAACCTTGGCTCCTTTATCAACGCATGGCGGGATTACCCGGCTGAAGAGAATACGGTGCTGGGGAGTCGCTACACCGTCCAAGAAATGATTGGCGAAGGAAGTTACGGTATCATCTATCAATGTCGGGATCAACAGAGCGGTCATATAGTAGCCGTCAAACAGTCACGGCCAAGCAAAGGCGATTACGCCAAAGAATTGCTGAATCGGGAAGCCGCGATATTAAGCTCCCTTCAGCATCCGCAAATTCCGGCATATCGGGATTTTTTCACGGACAGCCGCCATTCGTATCTGGTCATGTCTTATATGGACGGGGATACGCTGGAGGATTTAATATTCGAACATGGCATGAAATACGGGGAAGCCGAATGTCTCCATATCGCGCTGCAGCTTCTGGAGCTGGTCCGTTACCTGCACGAACAAGGCTATGTTCATCTCGACCTGCGGATTCCCAATGTGCTGTTTAAGGATGGCCGTATCCATCTCATCGATTTTGGGCTGGCACGAAGGATCGGTGAACCCCCTCCTCTCCGGCAGCCTGCCCGAAAGAAGTTCCGGCGCGGCGGCACAAGCTCCTCTGTTCAATATAAAGAGTCGAAAGAAATCGAGGATCTCCGCGACATCGGTCACTTTATGTTGTTCATGCTCTATTCTGCCTATGATCCGGACGACGATCCGAGCGCAATCGGGGAACGAAGCTGGCAGGAAGAACTGCAGCTTTCGGAAGAACTGCGGGAGATGATCAAACGCTTGTTGCAACTGAGCAGTCCTTACTCCGGTTCTTTGCAGTTCATGAACGAGCTCCAGACGCTCGCGAATGCAAAAAAACCGCCCCTCTGATAAGATGGGCAGCGTTTTATTTGATTCCGGGGTTTCATTTATGTTACGATCCGATTAAATGATATGGAATGATTCCGAACAAGAAAGGAGGAAATTCCACATGTTAAGAAAAATCATGAACAAATTTCTCCACTCGACTTCCCACAGTCATGGCCGCAAGCGGTACAGCAGTTCCGCGAAGAATTACGGAAGAAAATACAGCAGCAGTCACGGGTATTCTCGCCGCAAAGGATCGTCATCCGATTACAAACGCAGGCACGGCAACCAAGGTCATGGCTATTATAAAAACAGAAGAGGCAGCTCAAGCTAATCATTCAACATCATATAGCACACTACCTCCTTCAACGTGGTTGCCTGTTGAGGGATTTTTTTTATCCTTTCACCGAATCGTGAAGTTGACGCCGTAATAGGACAATGCCAATTTACCGGCCACTCTCTGGGAAGAAGCATTATCCCATGAGGTACTGTACAGGGGCAATGCTCCCATTTTCCGCACCTCGATTGCCCAACCGGCAGTAACGGCGGCCGCATAACCTCTCCCTCGAAATTCGGCTAACGTCTCCAGTCCGGCTTCGTGCGCTTCCGTAGAAACGCGAACACTCCGGCAGACCGACACCACCCTCTGATCTTGAATGATCGCGACACAAGGCTGGGCGTAGTCGATTTCCGCGTTCAGCCATTCCAAACCGGCGAGCGAATACTCGGTTATATTGTCTCCGGTGATCGATACCGCCTGCATGTTCGGCGATGACATTGTGATGTCAGGAATCCGATAACAAGGTCCGCTCGTATATTGATCAGCAGCCAGCAGATTCATGTAGTCATCGAAGTGCTTGGGTCTCGTTTGAAAATCTTCGTTAAGAGACGGTTCATTTTCAACCAGCGCCGTCAGTTGCTTGGCAAGTTTGTCCGGAATATCATAACGAAGCCGGCAAACGGCTGAACCGTCGATCGTTCGACCCAAGAAAAATCGGGGAGCCGGCTCCTCTCCCGGCCAAGGCTCGTTAATGGTTCGTATCCGACTATCCAGGTCATGCGTAAACATAACCCGTGCGTGCATCTCCATCAAATCCTTAGCGGTTGGCTCATTTCCAATCCGCTGGTTCATGCTTTCACCCCCATAAGAATATTTCAACCATAGTTTCGCATCACATATCTCCATCGTAGCAGATTTTTCGAACCACAGGTTGGGCACAAATGAATATAAACGATAAATAAAAAGACCCTGTCTCCCTTTGAAACAGGGAAACAAGGCCAACATGGGATCGTGCCTATCTAGGGTCATATCTTCCTGCCAAGCGAGTTCCGCTGCAATCGCGGTATCAAAGCGTACGCAAACGTGAAGAGCGGGCTCAGCCACAGGAAAGTTGCATAAGGTGCGTACTCGATGACCGGTACTCCAAGGGTCGTGGCAAAAAAAGCACCGCTGACGCCCCATGGAATTAAAGGGTTAACCAGCGTTCCACAATCCTCCAATGTGCGTGACAGCGTCTTGGCCGGTATGTTTCGGCGAGTATATTCCTCCTTGAACATTTGACCGGGCAAAAGGATCGATAAATACTGCTCGCCCGTCATGCCGTTAACCGCGATGGAAGATGCACCCGTCATCACGACCACGCTGCTGCTGCGCTTCAGCGGCTGCAGGACTTGACGGAAGAAGGCTTCGATGACGCCGCAATGCTGAAGCAGCCCTCCCAAGGATAATGCAATCAAGATTAGCGATACGGACCACATCATGGATTGCAATCCGCCGCGGTTGACAATGGAAGCAACGGTTTCGTTGGCAACCGTGCTCTTGTAGCCGCTCTGCATCACGCTGAACCAGACATCGACGGCTGCCTGCTGCTGAACGAAGGCCGTCACGATCAGTCCGGTTACAATGCCTGCGATGAGTGTCGGCAGGATCGGCATGCGCTTGACGGAACAGGCGATAACGGCAAGCGGCGACATCAACGTCAGCCAATGAATATGGAATCCGTCATGAAGCGCCGCCTTGATTAGATTTATCGAGGACAAATCCAGCGCGTTACTTGTGGGCGCAAGCAGGAAAAAGACCGTTGTCACCACAAGGGCCGGCACTGTCGTGTAGATCATATTGCCGATATGGGTGAATAAGGATATGCCGGCGACCGCGGGAGCAAAGTTCGTGGTGTCGGAGAGCGGCGACATTTTGTCACCGAAGCAAGCGCCGCAGACCACCGCTCCGGCTGCCAGCGTCGGAGAAATTCCTGTCGTTACCGCGATTCCCATAAAGGCAACGCCAACCGTACTGACTGTCGTGAAGGAGCTTCCGGTGAACATCGAGACCACGATGGTCACATATAATGCGCTCACGGCAAAATAATGCGGTTCGATATAATCCATGCCATAGTATAAAATGGTCGGTACCGTGCCGCTCATCATCCATACTGCAATCAAAATGCCGATGAGCGAAAGAATGAGAATCGGCATAATCGCCGTTTGAATTCCTTGAATGATGGCGGATTCGAGCTGCTTCCAGGAAAACCCGAACAAACGCAGCAAGGCCGCCGTACCGACGGTGGTTGCCAAGAGCGGAAGATGCGGCTCTGCTTTCAGCAAAAAGATGGAGACAAACAGCAGCGCCAGAATAAACGCGATAAGAATGATGCTTTTTGAGAAACTGAGATGACGTTCCATGATGCTAAGACTCCTTATCCATTGTCGTGGCGGGAGAAACCTCCCGTCCATTGATGATGAATGTTTGACTTTTTCGCTTTTATGCTTTTCGGCTTTTTGGCTGCTTTGCATTGAAGCGCAGAGTAACACTATAAACGATAAGGGCGGACGCCGTCAATGTAGGAATCATGAACAATCACCAAAAAAAGACGACTGCTTGCTGCAGTCGTCTTTTATCATATATAGGATGTATCGTTATTTCGCTTGAATGTAACCTTCCGCTTTCAACAGTTCCGCAATCAGAACGGCTCCGCCGGCTGCACCGCGCAGCGTATTATGCGAGAGGCCCACGAATTTATAATCGTAGAGGGAATCCTCGCGCAATCTGCCAACCGAAACGCCCATTCCGCGCTCAATGTCGCGATCCAGCTTCGTCTGCGGCCGGTTCTCTTCTTCGAAATACGTAATGAATTGCTTAGGCGCACTAGGGAGTTCCAGCTCTTGCGGCCTGCCTATAAACTGCTGCCAGCGATCCAGGATTTCCTCCTTCGAGGGCTTGTTCTCGAACGATGCAAATACGGTAGCTAAATGGCCATCGGTTACGGGAACGCGTATGCATTGCGTCGTAATCAATGGGGATTCAGCTTTCACGATCTCCCCGTTCACAACGCTGCCCCAGATGCGAAGCGGCTCCTGCTCGCTCTTCTCTTCCTCGCCGCCGATATACGGAATCACGTTGTCCAGCATATCCGGCCAATCGGTGAAGTTCTTGCCGGCCCCGGATATTGCCTGGTAAGTGGAAGCAACGACATTCGTAGGTTTGAAATCAAGCAAAGCGTGCAGCGCCGGCACATAACTTTGAATGGAACAATTCGGCTTCACCGCAATGAACCCGGTTGTTGTTCCCAGACGTTTGCGCTGTGCGGCAATCACGTCGATATGACCCGGATTGATTTCCGGAATGACCATCGGAACGTCAGGCGTCCAGCGATGGGCGGAGTTGTTGGAGATGACGGGCGTGCCCGTTTTGGCATAGGCCTCTTCCAATGCCTGAATCTCGTTCTTCTTCATGTCGACCGCGCAGAATACGAAGTCAACCTCTGCGGCAACCTGTTCCACCTGCGATGCATCCTGAACGACAATGCCTTTCACCTGCTCGGGGATCGGTGTAGCCAGCTTCCAGCGGCCCTGTACCGATTCTTCATACGTTTTGCCGGCCGAATTGCGGCTGGCTGCAATGGTGGTCACTTCGAACCATGGATGCCCATCCAGCAATTGCATAAAACGTTGTCCCACCATTCCTGTTCCACCGACTATACCCACTCTAAGTTTTTGTGACATTCGCTACTCATATCCTTTCAATAATGGCGTCATGTTCCCCATACATCGATGTACCGTACGGACAAAAGCATGCAATAAATAAGCTACTACAAGATAATTATTCAATCCGGCAAGATCCGTGTAGGTTTCCCGCCTTGTACCTTCGTATTTCTTTAGATATAAGAAAAGTTTACTTTCTCAGAAGACGGACCGCTTATATCAGACCGTTACTTACGATATACGAACGGCAAGCCACTGATGCCTAACCTTTTGGATCACTTAACAAAAAAATCCCACCCCCAAGACCGTAAGTCTCAGGGACGAGATTGTTATACTCGCGGTACCACCCCAAATTTGCCAATATGTCACCATATTCGCCTCATCGAGTACGGCATTACACTGGAATGCAGATACTCTAGCTCTGTAACAGGAGCTCCTGGCACACCATCCCCCTCCGTTGAGAGTTCCTTGTGCTGCTCAGAGTCTTTTTTCAATAAAGAACGCTTTGCCCCTTTTCAGCTGCCGGAGCTCTCTGTACAAGAATTCGTTTATTTACTCGTCTCGTCATCGCATTTGTTATGATTATTATATATAAAACCATTTCGTCGGTAAACCATATTTATAAAATTTTCACGAGAATGATCAAGATGGTTAAGACCTGTTCCTGTCGTGACACCTACTCGGCATAACCGATTTCCCCGTTAATCACCGTCATTCTGACCTTCGCCTCCAGCAGCTCGTCCGGCTCCATCCCATCATGCAAGCAGCGATCCACTACCGTGAAATCGGCATATTTGCCCAATTCCAGTGTTCCTCGTTGATCCGCTTCTCCCGCTGCCCCCGCGCTGCCGAGCGTAAACAGCCCGAGCGCTTCCGTCAGGCTGAGCTTCTCCTCCGGCAAATAGCCTGCGTGATTCTCCTCCGGCTTGCGTCTGGTAATGGCAGCATGAATCCCGAGCAGCGGATTCAGCGGCTCTATGGGAGCGTCGCTGCCGCCGGAACAAGGCAGCCCCGAACGCAGCCACTTCTTCCATGCATACAAACAGCTTGTCCGATCAGGACCTACGCGCTCCAGCACCCATGGAAAATCGCTGGGCACAAACCGAGGCTGCAGGTCCACGGCCAGCTTCAGCTTGCTCATTCGTTTAACTGTATCGGGGTGTACAATTTGGGCATGAATGAAGCGGTCGGGAAGCTTCGCAGCTCTGCTCAGCGGAAGGATTTCAAGCACATCCGTCATCATCTCTGCCGCGCCGTCACCGATCGCATGAAAAGCAACGGGATAACCCAGCCTGCGCGCCTTGCCAACAATCTCCCTTAGCTCCTCTGGCGTATGCATGGCCAGCCCGCGGGTATGCGGCGCATCATGGTAAGGCTCCTTGAGCAGCGCCGTTCTTCCTCCAACCGCCCCGTCCGCGAACAATTTAACCGCTCCGATGCGATTCCATTCGTTCCCGCTGCCTGCCTTGACGCCGAGCTCCTCCATTTCATCAAGAAAGCCATGGAACATCAGCTGATGGGTACGGAAGCGCAGTCCCTCCTCGCGCAGTTCACGATGGATCCGCTGCATCGCTTCCACGCTGCCCAGCAGGCGGAGGTCTTCCGTATGCGCTGCCGTCAGGCCGAGCCGAAGGGCATCACGGCATGCCAGAAGCATCGCAGCTTTCAGCTTGGACGGGTCAGGCTCCGGCTGGACCATGGTAAAAGGCACCGAAGCATTCTCGTAAATGCAGCCGTTCAACCGGCCATCGGCATCCCGGCCGAAAGCGCCGGACTCCGGATCGGGCGTGTCTGCAGTGATCCCCGCTCTTCGAAACGCTTCCGAATTACCGAGGAAAGCATGGAAACAGGTTCTCGTCAGATATACAGGATGCTCCGTAGTGATGTCGTCAAGCTCCATCATATTCGGGATTACCGGGTCCGGAAAATGGTTCTCGTTCCAATTCAGCCCCATGATCCACTCCCCAGGCGGCGTTACCGCAGCCCGAGCTCGCAGCATAGCCAGCATCTCGTCTTTCGAAGCCGCCTCGGTGAAGTCCAGCATGCCCAGCTTGAGTCCGTGCATGCCGAGATGCATATGGGCATCCACCAGGCCTGGCAGCACGAAAGCCCCCTCCCAATCCACCGTTCGATAATCCCGTCCCGATAACTGCAGGCGCAGCTCAGCCGCACTTCCCATGGCACGAATGATGCCGTCTTCTACATATATCGAATCCGCAGTCGTTGCAGCGTGCGGTGAATAAAGAAGACCGTTTGTAAAAAGGACAGGTTCCATGTGTCTGATTCCTCCGGATTTTTCCCAACATTATACCAAACATGCCTTCAGCTCGTCAGCCGGCGCCGCCCCAAGGCAACCCTCCCCAAAATGAAACAGGCGGTCCCAAACGGGACTGCCTGTCCAAGCTTAATTGATTTTGGTGAAAGCCCACTTCTGCGCATCCGTGCCATTGTCCGTCCATTGCTGAACGGCAGCCCCGTCCGCGGTGGAGGCACTGGCTACATCGACTGCAAGCCCGCTCGCTTTGGACACAAGTTTATAATAACCGCCTCCAACATCAATGATCCTCCATCGCTGTGCATCCGTACCATTATCATTCCATTGCTGCAGCTGAACGCCGGTGGAAGTGGACGAATTCGGCACGTCGAGAACTTTGCCGCTATGCACGGCCGTGAGTTTGTAGTATCCGTCTCCCGTGCTTTCCACCCGGAACCTTTGGTTATTGGCGACGTAGTTGGTCCACTGCTGGATTTTGGCGCCGCTGACCGTGGACACATCCACGACATCCATCACTTTGCCGCTCGCCTTGGAAGCGATCGTATAAATCCCGTCGCTGATGACATTCGATGCACCCGTGTCTTGGTACACGCGTACGTAATCCACCAGCATCTGCGATGGGAACGGCGTGGAATTGTTCGGACTACCCGGCCAATTTCCGCCAACCGCCAAATTCAGCAATAAGAAGAACGGACGCTGGAATTCCTCGGTATTGCCCGTTCCGTTCTCAATATAAAATTCATTGAACTGCTGACCGTCCACAAACCAGCGGATGTATTTAGAATCCCACTCAATGCTGTAAACATGGAACTGCGAAAAATCCAGATTGCCGGATACCCGACCGAATTCGGCGTGACCTCCTGCATCCCAGTGAACGGTACCGTTCACGTATGGATTCAGATTTACCCGTTCCATAATGTCGATCTCTCCGCTCTTCGGCCAGCCGACCGTGCTGATGTTGCTTCCGAGCATCCAAAACGCCGGCCACAAACCTTGGCCCGACGGCAGCTTGATTCGAGCCTCCACTTTCCCGTAAGTAAAGCTCTTCAAATCCTGGGTTTTGATCCGGGCAGAGGTGTAATTCATCCCGCCATAGGATTCCTTCTGCGCCGTAATGACAAGGTTACCGCCGGAGACCTGCAGGTTCTGTGCGCGATCGGTATAATACTGCAGCTCATTGTTTCCCCATCCCCCGCTGCCGGTACCGATTTCCGGCGTCCAATTGGATCTGTTGAGCGAGGTCCCGTTAAACTCGTCACTCCATATCAAATTCCAGTTCGGCGCCGCATTGGTTTTGTTCACAGGCAATAGAACGACCAGAAGACTAAACAGCAGAACTACACATATTAATTTTCTTAGCATCATGTTCCCTCCTATTTTCATCGGATTCAGGTTTCATGGATACCTCGTGTGCCAGCATCGTGCGGACCGTCTACTGAAGCTTCGTATCACCTCTCTTTCTCGTTCTCTTGTCTTGCCTTAAACCAATCTATGATGGAAGATTCACTTGTTGTTCTCCTATAAAACACCGTAAATAATGCGCTTACATTTCCATTATATTCCTGTTGTATGCCACTATCAACCTAAATTTATATTATTTTACATTCGTCTTTTTATTTCTTTCATTAAATTCCTTACGCTTCTCTCCATATCAAAAAGCCGGCTGCTAGAGCCGGCTTCTGACACTTCCCTATTTCCTCGTACAAATTCTAACTTATTCACGACATATCATGAGTTTATTCCCATCGGGATCCTTCACGACGAACCAATGGTTGTGCTCGATTTCCGTCACGAGTTCCACGCCGAGCTTCTTCATATATTCCAAAGAACCTTCCAGGTCCTCTGTCATCAGCATGAAGGCGGGAGTATCGATTGACGGTGCTCCCTCGGGCTGATCTCCTCCCCACTTCGGCATCGTATCCAGAATCACGCCCGTACCTTCCATGGGCAAAGGACATAAATGTCCGTTCATAATCTGGCAATCAGCCTCTGGTATGCCCAGCACGCGGCAGTACCAGCTACGCGACGCTTCGATATTCCGTACCGGAATGAAGATGCTGCCCACCTTGTTCTTAATGGGGCTTGCCTGTGTATGGTTGTCCGTATTCTGCATGGATTCGTTCATGGTTTTTCCTCCCTGGATCATCTTTAGCACGCGTGGTGCCTTAAACGGTCGATACCCTTCCGGCAGCTCTTTTCCGACAGGCCATCTGCTCATGAGCTCCCTCCATTCTTATATCTGCTGCTTGATTTTAACCGGAACATAACACTTCGCTGGGATCATTCCATCATCTGACGCTCCCTCCAGGTCGTAACTGGCATACCACCGGCGTTCTGGATCCGGCGTAAACTCGCTTGAAGCATCGAGCCATCGATAAATTCGATGAAGTACGCCTGTCATCGTGCCATAAGCACCTGATTCCAGGCAGGCATAGGTACCTCCTTCCAACTCAACCTGCACGTCCTTATCTTCAAGGGATGGAAGGAACTCCTCCGGAGGAACTATATAAACCTCGTAGGCGGAGCTTTCCTCCAGCAGACTGTCGTCACAGCGCATGAATACGCGAATACGCGAGTCACCCCTAAACCCGTTACGCGATAACCAAGCAATCGAAGCTTCATCCGCTCGTTCCACGCAGTCCGGCCCCTTTCTGCGAAAGGCTATCGCCTTAAGCGTAGACAACTCCACAATTTCGATCCTTCCCATCAACTTGCTTCGTTCCACGGGAAGGTAAAGCTTCATGCGAACGATTTGATTCTTGTTCAGTACATATTCTTCCATGAAATGATGCTTTCCTTGCTCAAACACACTGCGGGGCAGCCATTCGGAGAACAAACGGTTCCATGTGTTTTGAATGCAGTCTTCCGCCACCGATGGCGTTCGGACCACTGCATACAGCCCGCCATCAAGAACGATGGCTTGCAGTTCCGGATGATTCATCATCCGGGCCCGCTCCTTCACGTCAACAGCGAGCAATTGATATCCGAACGGCTTGCTTTCATCCTCCAGATCCACGTTCCAACCGAAGAGCCTCAGCTCATGGATATCGATATGGTGAGAAGACATAAGCGTCCGGAAATAATCGATCGCCGCGGTTTCTATCCCTTTCTCATGCTCTGCAGCAAACAGACAACCGATCCCTTTCCGGGGAAGCAAACGGGTAATCCTTACTTCAGGAAAGCGTTCAGAGGCATCCCGCTCTCCCATGAATGTTATCCGTTCATTCAGGTTCATCCGTTCAAAACTGTAGACCAGCCGAGCTTTCCGGTATGCTCCTGGAGTTAGACCTGTGCACCTTTTGAAGGTTTTCATAAATGCCGGGTAGGACTCAAATCCACAGCGGTACCCGATATCGATGGTCGGCAGGTCGGTATTGCGCAAACAGCTGGCGGCTTCGCTGATCCTGCGTTTTCGTATGTACTCCTTGACGGGGTGTCCCGTTATACTGTGAAACAATCGATAGAGATTCGGCAATGACATGGCTGCCACGCCGGCAATTTCCTCGAGTGCCAGCGGTTCCGTGAGATGATCTTCGACAAAATCAATGGCGCGTTGAACGATTTCACCGGTCTGCATTTCTTGTCCTTTCTCTCACTTATGATTGTAGCTTCCTATGAAGACATCATACCAAATTTCAGCGAAGGCGAACTGTACTTTTTTATCAAAAATTCGATCTCGTCATGGCAAAATCAAAAAAGCAGTCTCTTCATTGACAGCAAGAGAACTGCTTTCCATTCAAATTGTTAACTTGGTCGGCTTGCTTGGAGATGCCGCTCCCGTAGATCGCCATAAGTGCGA
Source organism: Paenibacillus sp. Y412MC10 (assembly GCF_000024685.1). Lineage (NCBI taxonomy): Bacteria > Bacillati > Bacillota > Bacilli > Caryophanales > Paenibacillaceae > Paenibacillus > Paenibacillus sp. Y412MC10. The sequence goes on along the minus strand of NC_013406.1, from coordinate 3,046,126 downwards.
CGGGGCCCTTCTTCCAGTGAATGTTTAGCCCCATGAGAAGAAAGTGAAGATTGCCTTTTTTAACTCGAGAAAGAGCCCATCCTTCATCCATCAACCTGTGACTCTCGGCTTCGTCGGATCGCAGTTCGGGCTCTGTACTTCGCCCAGAGCAGCCAGCTTGGACAGATAATAGCATTCTTCCCGATACATATGATCCGGCATCAGCGGATTGATCCGGTCCAGCACTTCCCCGCGCAGCTCAAGCTCCTCGAGTTCCGACAGAAAGTGCATGAACACTCTCATTTCCAGGTTTACATCGGCATGAAATTTGCGCAGGGCGGGAAAATCCTTCAGGCGGGTCCGCAGGTACCCTGTCATTTCAACAGCCTTCAGATAAAACCCTTCAAAATCTTTCTGGAACGCCATGCTTTTGGCAATCAACGGCTTTTCGGCAAAATCCAGATCCGCGGCCAGACTTGCCGCATGACCAAAGGCATCCTGCAGCCAGACCATATCGTAATGCAAAGGATGGAACAGCGGCACTCCCTTCCCCTCTTGCAAGGCCTGCAAAATTCGCAGGTATTCCTCCAATTCATTTACCATGTGGTTGACGAAGGACGGGGTCAGGAGAAAATCTATGGTGCCTGCAAGCTGCCGTTCTAATAAATTCAACTTAAATTCGCGCAATTCTTGCGAAGCATGAAGGGCTTCTTCGTTCAGTTTAGCGATGAATGCGGATGCATCCGGTCGACGAGATTCACTGAGGAGCCTATCAAATCTGGTCATTAAGGATTCTGCGGTAGCGATGTCCGCTTTTTCCTTAGGCGACAGCGCAGTAAAAATAAACCGGCAGTGGTCCCCAAGAATCTGCAGCCAAAACCGGTGCTCATACAATGGATCACTCATTGGCCTTGCCTCCTCCGGCAGCTTTATTCTCAGAAAATATATGCAGCTGCCGTGGGAGTAGAACGATTGACGACTCCAGCCGGAGCAATCGCTTGCCTTCGATTAGAATACCGACAATTTACGGGATCATCTTAACGTTCACGATTAACCATATAGTTCAATAGATGCTTGAGAAACGCCGTATTGCGCGGCATTTCCTGCAGCGCCTCCATCGCCTGGCAATAATGATCCCACATTTCCCGGCTGGCCCCTTCCTGCCCCAGAATGCTCACGAAGGTCGAGGTGTTGTTCTCCGCATCCTGTCCCCCGGGTTTGCCAAGCTGTTCCACGTTTCCCTGCACATCCAGCAAATCATCCTGAATCTGAAAAGCAATGCCTGCGTGGTAAGCAAATTTCTTCAGGATTGCGATTTCCGTTTCCTTCACCTGAGCCAGAATGGCGGGCATAACCAGCGATGCCTCGAACGCGATCCCCGTCTTGTAGTAACAAACCGTATTCAACTGCTCCAACGACAAGGCCTTCCCTTTTGAATTCAAATCCATCGCCTGGCCGGAACACATATCTCCCGCTCGCTGGGACGAATAGCGTATCAGCTTCAACACCGTTTTCGGGTCAAACCCTTCCAGGGAGGACTGCTCTTCGATCGCCTTCTGTATCAGGAACAACCCGGTAATTTCCGCCGTGGCGCTATCGTGAACCTGATGCAAGGTCGGCCGCCCTCTACGAGTAGAGGCGTTATCCTGGGAAGGCAAATCATCGAATATCAAGGAAGCGGTGTGCATGTATTCAAGCGATCTCAGCAGCGGCACGATGGCTGTTGCCTGCAGTCCATATTCCTTCACGGCCATTACCCAAGTCAGTATGGGTCTCAGGCGCTTGCCATCCCCTTCGAGCGAATAATTGGCCGCATCGATCAGCGACTCTTTCATCGGCGGTATGCCGGGAGTCTTGTCGATTTGCAAATGTTGGTTAATCTCATCTCGAACGGATTTAAACGTATCGATAAAATAATCCTTCTCTTTCCGCTCGTTTCTAAGTACGGTAACCATCTGATCACGCAGCAATTTATCAAGGAAATCCACCTGATCGGCTTTGGAAACCATGTGCTGGATAAGACGATTGAATTCCGGGTTCCCGGAAGCGAAAATATCCATAATTTCATTGTATTTCTCGGTGCCGACGCGTTCTTTGCAGCGCTTCAGTCCATTGATGGCCCGGTCGAGCATCACCTCTCGCGTCTTGGCGTCCGAATGGTACACGTTATGAATCAGGTGGGAAATCACCGCCCAGTATAATTCAAAAGGATTGATGAGGTCCTGGCGTTGTCCGCGATATTTTAGATAGTAAGTGTAAGGTGTTACCGCCCCGTCATTCAAGTCTTGAAACATATCGGCAAAATCATCGGCCAACTGGTTGTAAATCCCATAATAGAACGTTCGGTCCTCGAAGCCTCCATCCGCCGCAGCGCTTATAACAGAACGGACAATCAATCGCGAGGAAGAGGATTTCAGGATGATCGGCAGATATAATTCTTCATTGGTATAATCGGGATTCGCAAGGTCCTTGATGCGGTCAATATGCTGGGAATGAAAAAACACGTTGGACTGCTCGAAAAAAGTTTGCTGCGTTTCCGGGCGCTGCCGCCCTTGAATATACTCGAATGCATCCCGGAGCTCCTGATGCACGAAATGAACGAGCTCCATGTTTTTACCGCTCCACTGGCCAAGTTCCGGTACTTTCCCGGTAAGCAGGGCCTGCCGTATCATGTGGGAGTACTGTTCCTTCTCCTGGGCGTTCAAGACCCCTGAATCGAGCAGATCGTCTATGAAAGGATAGGTTAATCCGTAGGAATAACCCAGCCGGATCGCATCGTCAAGACGCGCTGAGCGTTCAGCTGGCGATGTTTCGCCATTCAAATCTTCCATAACATGCATGACAACCCCGACGATAATTTTGATTAATTTGCGCTGGGCTTGCTCTGCATCCATCTTGTCCGGGATATGGGAGGCTACATGCTTCAGTTTGTTGATGACCCAAATCACGGCTGTTTCAATGCCTTCCTTCTGCGCCCAACGGTACAATCCCGCCAGACTCATAAAATCCGGCGTGTCTCCCTCTTTTGCTCCGTTTGAGCGAACCAGAAGTTTTCGGGTATTCGCAACAACGCGTCGTATTCTCTCTTTCGTATCAGGGGAATCCAGCGCCATGCCCAGATCCCTCATATAAATATAGGAAATGCTTCGATCCAAATAATCATCCAATTCGCCTGTATAGTTGAGCCATCCGATGTATCTATGATAATCCCGGTTATCCGGCTTTTTCTTCGCCGGCAATATAGAGGACAGCCATGATTGACGTTGAACATGCTTTCTTTTCCATATTAGAATGTCTTCTGTCAGGATAGGCACATAACTCTTATCCTTTACCTGTACATGGAGCGATGCAAAATACTGAGCAGCCTTCTGCTCAGCCTGCCGATATCCCGTATCGGCGTAATCTGTATATGCCACATTCATATGATGGAATCCCTCAACTTCTTTAAATGTTAAACATGCATCCATGTTTATAACCTTTATACGCAGAAGTTTCAATCGGGTTACATTTCAGTTACAGTTACAGGGAATCATCCATAGACTGAAGCCAACGCCCCATGGCCTCCGACACTTCGTCCAGCTGCTCGGCCTCGGTGATGGCGGGTTCATGGTCTCCTTTTTGCATACCGTAAGCTCCGAATTGCCCGTGATTTCCGCCCTCAATCTCTACATAGGTGGTAGCGTCCGGTAGATTCTTTTGGGCAGCCTCCCATTTCGTTCGATCAAGAACGCCGTCCTGCGTACCGGTGATCTGAAGCGCGGACAGGTTTAATCCGTTCAGATTGCCCCCATCGTCAGCGTATGAGGCCATGAAATAGACCCCTTCAATGACATCCGCATGTTCCTTGGCATATCTCGCGGCAAAAACGCCGCCTAAGGAATGTCCGCCGATGACATATCGGTTGTCTGGATGCTCCGCTATGAAGGAATCCGCCTTGTTCTGTCCGAATATGGCGAGATTCAGCGGCATGGAGGCAACATACACGCGATGCCCTTTCTCTGCCATTCTCTTGGCAAAAGGCGCGTAACTTTCGGGCTCCACCAATCCGCCCGGATAAAAAATAATGTCGGGCTGAATCATCTGCCCGTTTACGGGCTCGAAGCGATAGCCGTCTTGGATGCGTTCAACCGCTACCCTCGTGTCGCTTTGAAATACCGCTTTCGCTTCATCCAGCGGCTCGTAAGTAAGTGAATCCAGTATGGCAAGACCCACGATGATAATGATGGCTAAGATGGACAATATCCAAACGAATGGCCTGATCCATCTTTTGCTCCTCGGTTTATGGGTTTGCTTCATGTCTATCACGGTCCCTTCAATCCAAATATGATGTCATTTCAAATTATACCGCAGGGTTAATTAAATTCCTACGCGCCTGTTCGGAAATCCATTACATCCTTCATAACGAAACCAAGCTGCCGAGTCGGTCGGCAGCTTGGTTTATCTCGCAAATTATGAATCTGTTCGCACAAATCGGAACCAGCCAAAATCAAATTGGCTTCCCGGCAGGAAGATGAACGTCACCTTCTGTTTGCCGGCCACGGGCTCCAGATCGAATACCTGCTCTTCATATTCGTAGGCTTGCCTAAATTCGACCAGCCGGTTGCTTTCGCCATCCGAATGCGCAAACCGAATATGAATCGTATTTTTATCTAAGGCGGATCTGCCGTACACCACCAGTTTCGATGCACCGTCGGCTAAAAAATCCATCTCGTCAAACTCGAGGGAGACGTTATTTCCTATCCCTTGAACAAACCTGTTGTCCAACACCGTAAAGGTATCCCCGTAAATCCGGTCGCAATCGGCGGCAAAGTTGGGCTCAAAGGCTCGATTCCCCGGTTGAAAATAAAACCCTTTGATGTGCACCTTCTGGCGAAGGACAAAGCAAATCGACGTAATGCCGCGCAGCTTCTTGGACAATCGGTAGGTTTCTTCCTGATACACGTTCCATTTGGACTCCTTCTGATAAATGCAATCGGCCAGCAGGGAGCTGCCCTCTTCGCCAGGCATGCCCTCCCAGATTTGCAAAGCGTACGCTTCGCTTGAAAGAGCAAATATCGGAATCGTAATCGTATCGGAGCCATGGGGGCCAAAATCGATGTCCCGGAACCCGACCTGCGTCTCGCCGTCTCTGCTCGTGGCTACGCCTCTTTCGTTTCCGTTCCCGACTTCACCTTGACTGTAATCATATAATCCAGCAGATATGAAAGAGTATGGATCCTTGTATGCTGCACCCAAACCGTCGACCTTAAATTCAAGCTGGGAGATGAGCCGGGTTTTACCTGTCCCGTTCCGGCTCGTACATCTTAATCGAAATTCCCCGTCGCCAAGGGCTGTTACGATGGCAGCATGGCCATTGGCCTCGACGCTCGCAATATTGGATTCGATGCCGGCATCGTTTACGACGGCCCATTCGACTTCCTGATAAGAAGCTGCCAGTGGATGCAATATGGCCCGCACTGTCATTTGTCGATTCGCCGGATCAAAGACCTGACCCTTTTCGCTGATCAGCTCAATCTTGCGAAGCGGAATCTCGTCCCTGTTTCCTGTCAGGCATGGTCCCTCCTCATTCCTCATGCTTGCGGATACTCCTTGCGTCACATCATCCTGTACGGGTATGGAAGTCAAACGAAGGGATTGACGCTCCATGCCTGTGGAGGACACCTCGATCCCGATTCCGCCGGGCTCCAATGTCGCACCGATGATCGCCATCAGCTTGCCGCTGAACAGTCTTCTGCTTAGGCCTTTGTACGGATCGTAATCCGTGCTGTCCCCATTATCGAGACCCAGCAGCCGTCCCGCCCCCGTGACATGGACCTCCACCCGGTTATTGGCATTCTCGACGGAGTACCCATCCTCATCTTCCATGGTGATCTCAACGAAGATGAGATCTGTTCCATCGGCCCTCAGCTCTTCTTTATCCGGACGCAGGACGATCCGCTTGGCATTGCCAAACGATCGTTTTACATCCGTGGCTACGATACGGCCTGTTTCGTCATAAGCTATCGCTTTCAATTCGCCTTTGACGTAAGGAATCTTCCACCACCCAACCAGCTCTCTTCCTCGTGCATGGTCAATGTCATGCGTACCCACGGTTTCCCCATTGAGTCGTAATTCTACTTTTGGCGCATTGGAGCAGATGCGAACATCTATCATCTGACCGTCATTGAAATCCCAATAGGGCAGCAGATGCACCATGGGCTTCGTTTTGTAATCCGTCCAAGCGGCTTGATAGATATAATAGGAGTCCTTTTTAAAGGTTGCCGTATCAATCTGTCCGAAATAGGAGTTTTTAGTATGGTACGGCGTAGGCTCACCAATATAATCGAACCCTGTCCATATGAATTGACCGAGCGAGAAGGGCGTATCCCGTTCAGCCAGGATGCATGCCTCCGCCGATTTCGCTCCCCAGCTAGTCGAGCTGTTACCGAGGGAGGAACACTGCTCGTCATCATCGGCCAGAATGGATTTTTCGAACGGGAAATGGTAGATGCCTCTGCTTTGTACGACGGACGCGGTCTCACTGCCATATATGATCCAATCCGGATGTTCCCGGTGATGGTTCTCGTAATATTTCTCGGCATAGTTATATCCTGCTACCTTCACAATATCGGCACATTGCTGCGCGTTCTCCCAAGGCATATAATTCGATCCAATGGTAACCTTTGCATTTTGCTTAGGATCGTATGTATAAACCTCATCCATCAGCATTCTTGTGATGTCCTGGCCCCTCTCGTCCGCATGAGTATCATATATCTCATTCCCGATGCTCCACATGATAAGGCTCGGATGGTTGCGGTCCCGTTTGACCCAGCTCTTCACGTCACGCTGAACCCATTCCCGAAAAAACCTGGCATAATCATAAGGCGTTTTCGGCCGCTCCCACATATCGAAGGCTTCCGATACAATCAGCAGCCCCATTTCATCCGCCAGCTCCATCAGCTCCTTAGCCGGCATATTATGGGCGGTGCGAATCGCGTTAACCCCCATTTCTTTCAGAATTTTAAACCTTCTCGCCAATGCGGTTTTGTTAAAGGCTGCTCCCAAAGCGCCGAGATCATGATGCTCGCATACGCCGTTCAATTTGAATTTGCTGCCGTTCAGCAGGAACCCTTGATGAGGATCCAGCCGAATGTGTCGGAATCCCACGTTATGAGTGACGGCTTCCAAGATTGCATACTGCGAAACTGCGGAACGCTTGGTTCCGCTCAGCTTCATTTCGGTCACCAATTGATACAAGTTAGGTTCTTCCGGACTCCAGAGCAGCGGATCCTTGACAGCTAATGTTTGCGTATTTAGGATGCTGCCTGCACTGCTGCACGTGTGATTGGCGTCGACCCGGTCAGAAGTCTCGGCGATGATCTGCCCATCCTTCAAAATCACATGCTTGATCAGCACATCATCCACGACCTTCATTTCCGTCTCGACTTCAACCAGCCATCCATCTTCCTGATGCTTAGTCGCTATATAAACGCCGTCCGTGACGATGTGGTTGGATTCCCTTGTCTTTAACCATACATTCCGATAAATGCCTGCCCCGGAGTACCATCGGCTGTTCGGGCTTTGATGCACAACCTTTACGACGATGACATTCTCACCGTCCCGGAGCGCCTCCGTTATCTCGTGTTCAAATGAAGAATAGCCATACTTCCATTCGCCCATAGGACGACCATTGACATAGACGGAAGAATCCATGTACACACCGTCAAAACAGAGGAAGACCTGACCGCCGTCATTATTCCGCAACCATTCCTTCCGGTACCAGCCAATGCTGTTCTCGTATAACTCCTCCGTGTTATGTATGAGCCAATCATGAGGAAGATCAACAGGCTGAAATTGTAGATTCTCCGAATCTTCAACGTCCAAACCGCTTTTTGCAAACGTCCATCCATCATTAAATAAAGCTCTTTTATTCATGGGTGATATCACCTTCTTCGTCTATTTATTAATCAATGAGGACCGCAAATTCAGTCAATCTTACTATATCAGGATGCTTTATCATTTGAGCCTTCTTCAAAAAAGTTCTAAGGTTTTCAAAGGATGATCTTTAATTTATGTATATTCTTGCACTGGACAAAAAAAAAGAGCCCTTCGCATGCAGCATGCATCAGAGCCCTTGCTTCATTATATTGCAGATGTGCCAAAAGAGACCAAGCGTCCCGAATCTCTTAGGATATCTTAATGTTAATGCAAATACCCCGTCTCCACCTCGTCCAAGACTTTTCTCGCTTGTTCAACCCACATATCGTCCACCGAGGCGTCAGGGTCGATCGGCGACTGGAATTGATCGAAGAGAGCTCCCAATAAACGTGGTCTCGCATGCTTATCGGTCCCCTTATTATATATATGCCTGAAGACAAATGGTCGGCCAAGCTTGATCGTTGCATGGCATCCGCCGCATTCGCCATCCAAGCTGCCCTTGGTTACGTGAAAGGGAATGCGAAGCCACACCATCCGCTCCTGATCCAATCTCCTATCCAAATAGCCATGCTTGTAATCCCAATTGCTGGCTAACGTAAAATCGTGTTTGCATAGATAAGTATCGATGTTTACGAAACGATCCTCCATATTCTCCAGTCGCGATTCCAAATTAATCATGTTAACGCCCACCTTCACATTTTAGTTCTAGGATGGACGTGAACTCCCGCCTTTATACGGTTCGCTGCTGCTTGCGGTATCCTGATGACCGATTGTGTTCGGGTGCTGAAATCGCTTATGCTTGCCCACTGTCTTAAATTACTAGTCATGATGACATAGCTCTCCCATTCTGGATCGCAGCTATTAAATATAATGCTGACCTTTCCCAAAACAGTGACACTGGACCAACCAAGCGCCAAAAACGCAACTTTCTTCCTGAGCTGTTAGCCTTATTCTTGTTCATATTCATATAATTTATGTCATTTAGTTATATTATTCCATTTTGTATCTAGTTCCTTTTATACCGATCACCCGTTCGATTGATTGGTGTCTATAATGTCCCGTAAGAACTTGGGCTCATCTTTTTTTGAACTATCAATGCTATAATAACCCCGTTTACTAAACAGAGAATACGTGGAGTTCTCGCAGAGAAACGGAGGGAAAACATGAAAGTGAAAGGTTACCAGAAGCTTGCTAGTCTCTTGGTTGTTATGCTTCTGGTGGGGCTGCATACCCCGGCTTACGGCGAAAATAATTCAAAAAAAGCGACTTGGATATGGCAGACGGACCTGATACGGGATGGCGGCGAAGAGCTGCTTGATTTTTCCCGCGAAGAAGGCATTAATCTGATCTACTTGCAGATCGATCGTCAGCTGTCGTCGGAGATATACGAGGCGTTTATAGAGCGTGCGCATGAGGACCAAATCGCGGTCCATGCCTTGGGCGGAGACCCTAGATGGGCGCTCACCGAACATCTCGATGACATGCTTGGTCTCGCTGATTGGGTAATTGACTATAACGGCAAGGTTGCGGCAGGTGCTCGATTCGACGGGATTCATCTGGATGTAGAACCGTATGTGCTTGCCAAGTGGCAAACTGAACAGGACCAAATCATTACCACCTGGGAACAAAATCTTAAGGCGTTCCTGAGCCTAGCTTCCGGAAAGGGACTCGAGCTCGGGATCGATATTCCTTTCTGGTTTGACCAATACGCCTTGGCGGATGGAACCGGACTTAATGAATGGCTGATCGGTGCGTTTGACCATGTTACCGTCATGGCTTACCGGAATGAAGTGGAATCCGAGCATGGGATCCTGGACTTGACGCGGGCTGAGCTTGAGCTTGCCGACAGGCTTGGGAAACAGATCCTGATCGGAGTTAATACCAAGGAGATGCCAGGCGAGTCTTATACCACCTTTTATGGACACGGGAAGGACAAGTTGAATCAAAAATTGGATCATCTCTCCAGTGCGCTCGGTTCTTACCCATCCTTTGCCGGTGTCGCAATCCACGATATTCGCAACTGGCAAAGCATGTCTGCTGATGAGATCGTCCCCCCTGGAAGCACGGATCCCGTTTCCCCATCACCGGCCCCGGAGCCGAATCCAGATCCAGAACCCGGTGAAGGCGATCGCGTGCCGGATGCGGATCCGGTGACGAGGGATCCTATGGTAAGAGGCACTTATATATGGGAAGCCCATGAAGTCGTTCAAAACAGTCAGGAAATTCTTGATTTTGCCAAAGAGAAGAAATTGAACTGGCTATATGTACGCCTTGATCTGGAACAGCCGTACAGCTCGTACTCGTCGTTTGTTAAACAAGCGGCTGCGGCAGGAATCGAGGTTCATGCCATGGGCGGGCATCCGATATGGGCCCTTGAGGAGAACCGGCCGAGAATGATGCGGCTCGTCAATTATGTGAAGAGCTACAATCGCGCCGTTGAAGGCGATGAGCGTTTCCACGGCATTCACCTGGACATTGAGCCCTACGTGCTGCCGGCATGGAAGGAGGATTCGCAGCAGGTTATTTCAGAATGGACCGCGAATCTGGATGCATTCGTTACGGAATTGAAAAAGGATTCTTCATTGGAAGCCAGCATGGATATGGCCGTGTGGCTGGATAAATATAAAGTCACCGGCGAAGACATGTCGCTCAGCAAGTGGATGATCAATCGTATGGACCATGTTTCCCTCATGGCCTTCCGGGATGTAGCGGAGGGATCCAACGGCATCGTCGGGGTTTCCAAGGAAGAGATTGCATTTGCCGATGAGCTGGGCAAGCCCATCAAGATATCGGTAGAGATCAAAGCCAGTCATGAAGGCGATCATATCACCTTCCACGAAGAAGGTGCCGCCTATATGGAGGAAGAGCTTGCCAAGCTGCCTGCTTTATTAAAGGATTCGCCTTCCTTTACCGGCAGCGTCGTGCATGCTTATGCGTATTGGAAAAGCGCGAAGCCGTAAAATGTAAGAGAAAGAACATAACCCCATTGCTCATAAAGGAGCGATGGGGTTATTTCATTGACGTTTCAGCCGGTGTGACTTACTCTCTTCATTGCATCGTATATTTTGCTTGTACGGATGGTAGTATCGTGGCCATCTGGATCATCAAACCAAGCATGGCATATACCAGATGTATGAAGGAAACGGAATCCAGGATATACACCTGAACCATAATCCAGATGATTAACTCAAAACCCGAATATAAAGAAAAGGTCCAGGACCAATGCTTTTCTTTGAAAATATTGAATCTTTGAGCTGCGTCCCACTCCCACTTTAGAATCAGTCCGGAAGCCGTGATCAGAGGCAGGATGCCAAACACGCAGAATAAAAGAATGCCTGGAATTAAATAATCAGGAAAGAAAGAGTCCTTCAATAATGAGCTGGGCATCCCAATGAGTTCACCACTAGGATCCGTTATAAGCATCGTTCCCCCTGCCAACGCGCCGATCGCCAAGAATGCTTGAAGGCCAATCAAGGCATGGGATCGCTTTCCTTTGATATTGACCATCTCCTAACATGCCTCAATTCTCTTTAAGATTCGAAGGTCGCCTACATCGAATCTATTCCCTCTTCTCTGATTAAGAAATAATATTTGTCACAATGCCACGGCAGCTGGTCCAAGACTCAGAGAATAAAAAAAGCCTGATTACTCAGGCTAAAGTGATATTGCTTATAGAAGCGCACGTCCGTGATTCATTACGCAATGCGCAGTTACGAGGCTCGCTGTTTTTTGTTAAGAAGATGCTCGCCCCTGATCCAGCTATGAAAGAAATACTCAAATGCCCCCGCAAGTACTGCTAGCAGCAGAATCTCCGAGAAATCAATGGTCCAGTTGGCAACGGCGCCGATGATCCACAGCATGACAAATACCAAGCCGGCATCCGCTATCGTGGCGATCATATTGCTGGTGCGAGGCAGAATAAATAAATCCCCTACCAAGTAAGCAATGATGGCGATCCCCACTGATGTTGATACAGCCCCGATGAAAGAAGCATCGGTTAGGGAAACCAACAGTGCCGTAATCATAACCCCATGCACCAATAACTTAACAAGCAGTTTCATAACATATACACTCCTTTTACGGTAGTGTATCCAGCTTCTGCTATGATTACTCCGGGTTATTCCCGCCCGTTAGGGATTTGACGAGCCGCGGGATACTTTGGCCATCGTCCGCATAACGACCAACTCGATCCCTATCTGAAAAGGATAGCCTCTGTCTCTATGCTCTCAGCTTTCATACCTTGGCCAACGTCGCAATACCGGCCAGCAGTGAAACAAGCATGCCCATCAGAAAATTTTCATATAATAACATCAGTCTGATTTGTGTCCGAACTGTTTTTTGTTGAGTCCCTCCGCGGCGGACTGTATCGCCTATCGTATTTCACTGAAACAAATGTGAAGTAATTGACGATACTACTAATCATCGAGGCGAAATATAAAAAGTAATTTGTGAATTTTTGCGGATGCGAAACTCAAGATGGATTTCTAGCCGAACCTTACACGATTTTTATACGAACCTTACATAAAGCTTAACAAAACAGCAGTAACGACTCGGACTCATCAATATGTATCCATGGAGGGGTATAAACGATGACATCTCCCGACCTCGAAGCCATCCGGCAGCGGCTGCCGGACTGGCTGAAAGCAAGTTCGCCATGCTCAGACAGAGGTAAAGTCGCCTCTTACATTCCCGAACTGTCCAAAGCTCCATATGATGCCTTGGGCATTACCCTTCTAAGCGCTCAGGGAGAATCCGTCACAGCCGGGGACTGCGGGCTTCGCTTTACGATGCAAAGCATCTCCAAGGTATTCACGCTGATCCTGGCACTGATGGACAATGGAGAGGAAACCGTTTTTGGCAAGGTTGGCATGGAGCCCACCGGAGACAACTTCAATTCCATGCTGAAGCTGGAGCTGGTTCGGCCCGGCATTCCCTTCAATCCGATGATTAATGCAGGCGCGATTACCGTTTCTTCCTTGATTAACGGAAGCAGCCCGTACGAGAAGTCAAGCAGAATTCTTCAGTTTCTTAAAGAGCTATCCGGGAACGCCGACTTGGATTATGATATGGGCGTTTACCGCTCGGAATCGGATACCGGAAATTTAAATCGTTCCATAGCGTTCTTTTTGAAAGAAAACGGGGTTCTCAGCGGAGATGTTGAAGAGGTGTTGGAGGTATACTTCAGGCACTGCTCCATTGTTGTGGATTGTGCCGATTTAGCCCGGATGGGCTTGGTCCTGGCCTGCAGCGGTTTGGATCCGCTAACCGGCAAAACGCTCATTCCTCGCAGGTATGTTCAAATCGCCAAGACGTTCATGACGACATGCGGGATGTACAACGCGTCGGGCGAATTTGCCATTCAGGTAGGATTGCCGGCCAAAAGCGGCGTTTCAGGAGGCATATTAACATTAGTACCGGGACGTTACGGCATCGGCGTGGTAGGCCCGGCACTGAATGATAAAGGGAACAGTTATGCCGGCGTGCATCTCCTGCAAACCTTGTCCCGGGAGATGGATTGGAGTATGTTCTAAGTAAAAATCCCCCTGAAGCAAGAGCATATGCTTAAGGGGGATTGATTCGCAGCATTTTTCTCAAATATAATAACGACAACATAACATAAGGAAGTGTCCGCCTCTCTTCGGTCAAACCCTCCTGCCATCTTCGTATGAATCCAACTGCTATTTTCTGAAAAACAATCTGCCGATCCGATCCGCGAATTCCTGCATGTTCACGCTGGATGGATCAAGACGGTAATATCCGTTCTTCACGGCTTCCAATACCCAGAGCGGCAGCTTCTTACCCTCAAGCAGCGGATATACATTGTCGTAAGCCCACACGAGATGCTCCCATCGTTTGTCGTTGCCATCCTGAACATACTCGGATACATCGAGCACTTTCCCTCTGCCGTCCTGCAGCAGTACATTCTTCAAATGAATGTCCCGCGGGTTCAAGCCCTTGCTACGCACAAAGGAGCGTGCTGCTTCGACATCCTCTATGACCTGCCTAGGAACGGGCACACCATAGAGCAAGCAATCGTACAAGGTTAATCCGGATTCATGGCTGATCGCCACATAACGCTCGCCTGTCCCATAAAATACAGGAAAATAAGGACTGCCCATCAGCTCTTGATAGACCTTGATCTCCGCTTCCTTCTTGGGCAGCGCCTCCACAGCATACAATTTATATGCATATGCCGGCATAGGTTCATAGACGAATACCGCAGCATCCGTACCGATTCCGACACAGCGCAGGTCATCCGATTCGCCTTCAATCGTTACCGGGTCGTTGGTGCCATTCTTGATCACTTCCATGCAAGCCAGCGCGGTTTCTGCCTGCTTCCATTGTTCGTTATTCATGGGCCACCTCATTTGGTGATTATGGACTTAATTCAGTATGATCGTACCATAATCGAGCCCTAAAAACATCTTTGCCGACTTGCCGTACCATACGCACAAAAAATTACAAAAAAACCGCGAAAGCATTCGCGGTTTCTTGCTTGCTAACCTGAATATCAATACTCAGGCTTCACGAAATATCCAATGCCAGCGGCATAATCCATCATCTTTTCAAAAAACGGCTTGTCCGGCAAAGCGCATTTCACGCCCGTGTTGCGGAGGAACTCCGAAGTTTGAGGACAAGTATACCGGTAAACGGAATTCTTCGCCCCGTCGCCTTCAAACTGTGCCATGGCCAGCTCCAGGCCTTCCTTGTTCTTCGGCTGCTGCGGATCCAATAACCATGCCTCGTATTCCTTCCAGTCCATCAAGGCAATGTCATATCCATAATCTTTAAAATGCTCCACCATGTCCTCGTAAGGAATGGCAACCGGATTGCAAATATGGAATACTCGACCGACGGTCTCTTGCTGAAGCAGCAGCGCAGTAATCGCTTCCCCCGCATAGTTAATCGGCGTAATATCCACTTGCCACTTCACGTTAGGCGCTTTCTTCAACAGCACCATCGCTTTCAGCATGCGATAAAACGCGTTGTTGTCTATGTTCTTCTGAAATATTCCGTTCTCGGAGTGACAGGACAAATTGCCGACCCGGTATACCGCTGCCGGAATGCCTCGTTCCTTACCGGCTTTGATGACCAGCTTCTCGGCTTCCAGCTTGCTGTTCGTATAGACATTCTCAATGGAAGACTCCTCGTATCCCGCTCCGGCAACGATCGCCTCCCATTGGCCGCCCAGCGCCAGGTCCTCCGGAATGCCAAGCGTAGATATAAAATGGAAACGGGTATTAGGTTTCTTTTGGGCCAAAGCTAGTAGTCTGTCCGTGCTCTCAACATTAACTCGGGCAAAATAGTCGGCATCCCCGAAATGCTTCACCTCAGCTCCGCAATGGATGATGGAATCGATGCGCGCTTCAATCAGGGCGAGGTCTTCTGCCCCAAGCCCCAGAGACTCCTGCTCCAAGTCGCCCTGAATCGCGATCACCCGCTTGTCCATTCGAGGCTGTATGTCTTCGCCGAAATATCCCGTCATGACCTGCTCCAGGCGGATATACGGCTCCATCAGCTTTGACGGCCGAACCAGGCAATATACGGTTGCGGTGGATTGATACAGCAGTTCGTGCAGCAAATGAGATCCCAAATACCCCGTTGCGCCGGTTAGCAAAATATGCTGCTGGGTATACACCGTTTGTTCCGAAGCATGATTGACAGGAAAAGAGATCGGATACTCCGCCAAATCCTGAATCGGCAGATCCCGTTCAACCAATGGATCGACGAGGATATCCTGGCTGCTTAATTCCGCAACTCTCTCCGACAGTTTCGCTATGGTTGGAAATACAAAGAAATCATTGATCTTCAACTGCGGATATCGAGGCTTAAGGAGGACCAGAATCTCCAGGATTTTCAGCGAATAGCCGCCAATATCGAAGAAATCGTCGTGGATGCCGATTTTGGTTTGTCCCAGCGCTTTTTCCCAGGCTGCGCCGATATCCCGTTGGGTATCGTTAACCGGGGCTTCGTATCGGGAGTTATCCTCTTCCGCCTCCATCGACAGGTCGTATATAGCCAGCTTCTTGCGGTCTATTTTACCCGTCGGGGACAACGGCATTTCTTCCACGAAACAGATGTATTTAGGAACCATGTAACTCGGCACTTTCCGGCTTAAGAATTGTACCAATTCCTTGGCGGGGACGGCCTGTCCATCATGGGACGTGTAGAATGCCGCCAGCATTTTGCTTCCGTCCTCATCCGTTCTCGGAATGACCGCGATATCCTTCACGCATTCATGCTTTGCCAGATTGTCCTCGATCTCCCCGATCTCAATCCGGAAGCCTCTGATTTTCACCTGTGAATCTTTTCTTCCCCGGTATTCCACCTGCCCGTTCGGCAGCAGCCGCACCAAGTCGCCCGAACGGTAGTACTGTTTGCCTGATTCGGGCATTATCGGATCCGGAATGAAGGCTTCCCTGGTCTTCTCGGGCTGATTCAAATATCCCTTGGCTACGCCTACCGAGCAGATGAGCAATTCTCCCGTTACGCAAGTCGGACATAATTCATCATGTTCGTTTACGATATACAATTCATAGTTGGCAAAAGGCGTGCCGATATACACGGTAGCCAGATCCTCCGAAATCGGATAATCCACGACATGCCCTGTTGCTACGACGGTCGTTTCGGTAGGGCCGTAAAGGTTCACGATTGGAATCGGAAGCTTCTTCCGGAACATGCGAACGGTTTCTCCCGCCAAAGCTTCCCCGCCGACCACGATCGTTTTGATGTTACGGTATTTGTGTGTGTCCTCCATTGGCAAATACGCTGCCAATTGATTGAAGAATACCGTAGGCAATATCGCGACGCGCGTTGCGTTGGTGTCTGCCACCGCTTCCGTAAAGGCGTCTATGGAGAAGCGCTGCTCATCCGATAGGAGATGCAGACGCGAGCCGCAAGCCAGTGAGCCAAATATATCGTAAACGGAAGCATCAAAGCTGAATGTGGAATATTGAAGAATAATATCCTGTTCGCTCATCTGCAAATTCTCCCGATTGGCGAGTGCCAGATTCACGACGCCTTGATGGGCGATCAATGCGCCCTTCGGTTTGCCTGTAGAACCGGACGTATAAATGATGTAAGCCAGATCATCGCCCGTCACGTCCACGCCGCAAGCTTCTGCCGGATAGGAATCGACATGGTCATCGAGACAAAAATATTCCGGTTTGGTTTGGACTTGGGCCAATAGTCCATTCAGTTTCGCCGTGAAATCCGGATGCGTCAGAATGATGTTTGATGTCGTATCCTCGATAATATAGGCATTTCGTTCATCCGGATGGGAAGGATCCAGCGGGATATAGGCTCCCCCGGCTTTGAGGACGCCGAGCATGCTGATAATCGTATCGAGGCTTCTCTTCATAAATATCGAGACGAACTGGCCTTTGCGCAGCCCCTTGGCTATGAGCATATGGGAAATTTGGTTCGACTGCCTGTCAAGCTGTTCGTACGTGATCTGCTCCTGGCCGGAAGATAATGCAATTCGCTTCGGATATTTCTCCACAACCGCAGCGAACATCGCCACAAGCGTCGGATCTTCCGGAAGCTCCATCTTCGTGTCGTTAAGGGTTGCATAGGCATTCCGGTCCTCTTCCGTCAGCATAGGCAGACGGCTAACCGGCATCTCCTGATGCTCAAGAGCGGCTGCCGCAAGCAGCTCGAAGTGCCTGCTGAATTTTTCAATCGTTTCTTCTTTGAACAATGGCTGGGCATAGGAAACATAAAGTGTCCATTGATCCCTTTCCTCCTCCTGAACCACCCAGTTCAGCCCGCTTTCACCGTAGGCATAGCCGTTGCCGTTCCGGCCGTAAATCGTCCGCAGATGGAGCGGCTGACCGATAAAACCTTCGATGTCAGAAAGGGAAAGGATGCTTGCTTCAATCTGCTCCATCTTGGCAGAAATTTGCTCATACAAACGAGCAAATGAATCATTTTCGCTTATGCTCACTCTTAGCGGAAGCAAATTGCCCTTCTCATTGTTCACGCCGATCAGCAAATCCGAATCGTGCGTCATGCGGTACAGAAACACCGCATAGCTTGTCAGCATCCATGACTTGATGTTATACGCTTCGCGGAACCGCTGGATTTTACCGGTTTCGATACGAAGGGGAATCGTCATGCGATCGAAATCTTGATGCTGAAGATGCGCTGGACCATCGGTGTACAGATAGAATCCCGGTAAAGGTAGCTGCAGTTCATTCAACCAATATTCTTTGCCTTGTTCGATCATCAACGTAGTATTCAAAGGTTTCAGCTCCATCTTTTTCTATGCTTTTTCTATGCTTTTTCTATTCCGGCGTCATTACACTCGCAGTCTGTTTACGAGAGCCTCCAGTTCGGCGGACACCTGATTGATCTGCTCGGCAGATTCGAAGATTTGGGCGAAGGAAGCCTGCTGCTCCTGGGCACTGATCCGGATCTCGCCCGACACGGTCGAGTTCTTCTCTGCGAGCTCAGCCAGTTGTTTAATCGCAGCGGTGATCTGTTCGGTCTCGGCCACCATCTGCTGGGTTGCTGCAGACACCTCTTGAATTTGGCTGGTAACCGTATCCGTGGCCACCAGCATGCCTTTGAACAGCTCACCGGTTTCTTTGACAACTTCCATCCCCTTGGCGACGTTGTGTTCGCCTTCGCTGATGGCTTCTACCGCGGATGCCGTCTCATCCTGGATGTAACGAACCAATTCAATGATTTGGTCTGCCGATTTTCTCGATTCCTCCGAGAGCTTCTTCACTTCGCTGGCAACGACGGCAAAACCTCGGCCCTCTTCGCCCGCTCTGGCCGCCTCGATTCCTGCATTGAGCGATAACAAATTCGTCTGAGAAGCGATCTCGGTAATAACCTGTACGATCTGTCCGATCTCATGGGAGCGGTTCTGCAGCTTTTCGATGATATGCACCGAATTTTTGACCGAATGATCAATCGAATTCATCTGCTCGATCACCTGCTCCACATTGTGGTTCCCTCGTTCCGACTGCGCCTTCATCTGGATGGATATTTCGGATAAATCCGATGTATTGCCGGCAATCGTCGATACGCCGGATGAGATCTCCTCAAGCGACACCACGCTTTCCGTAATGGAAGTGCTCTGGACAGCGACCCGATCGGACATTTCCTCCATGTTCTTGGTAATCGCCGAAGAATTGTTATTGTTGATTTCCACGGCCGAGAAGAGGAACTTGGACTGCTCAGCGGATTGCTCCGACACCGATTTGATCGTGGTAACAAGCTCATTGATATGATTCACCGTCGTATTGAACTTGGCATTGACCTGCCCGAGTTCATCATCGCCTGCTTTTAACTGAACCGTGAAATCGCCTTTGCTCAGTTTGTCCAGCGCTCCCATTAAAGCCTGAATCGGGGCGAATGTGCGTCTAATCGTGAAGTACTGCAGGGCCAATACGATTAGCAGGGTGATCAACAGCGCAAAAAGCGTGTTGGTGAGCAGTTCCTGCTTCCCGGAGGCGATCAAACTGGCATCCACGTCGATGCCCATGTAAGCGAAAATTTCTCCGTTCGAATTCTGGAAGGGATGCAGCACGGTGATCCACGTCCCGTAATTGTCTGTATACGCTTTGGTATAAACGATTTTTTTCGTTTTCATCATTTCACGGACCGCGTCGGCATGAATTTTCGGCTGTTCGTATAGGTCGCCCAGATTCAAATTCTCTTCGGCAAACATGTCGAGCACCGCCGTAGGCATAGCGATAATCGAAGTCTTGTTGCCGTCCTCCAGCTCAGGTCCAAAAATATATCCTTGCGCGATGTTAGGATACGTAACGGACAGCTCATCAAACGTGCCGGTTAGCTTCTTCTGGATGTCCGAATTCCGGTCGGTGGAACCTTTAACCGCTTCAGCATCTTGAACGGATACGGACTTGACCAAAGTATCCATGATTTTCCCCGAATCGGATTGCAGCTGCTTGGTCAGCACGTTGTCCTGGATATAAAAGCTTGCACCAATGACGATGGCGCCCGTGATCATGATATAGAGACTTGTCCATATCATGTTTCTTGTAACAATGCTAAGATTTTTGAAACGCATACCTTTAGAGAACGTTTTTGTCTTACTCACTCGGTGTCTCTCCTTTGATAACTCATATGTATTTTCATATATAACAGGGATCCCTTTTAACTCACTTTTCGCATCACCTACTTTCCTGGATACAATGAAAATTTCAGGGATTTTTCGTAATACATGACCGTTTTCAAAATTGTTCAGATGTAAAGAAGCGCATTTCTTCCTCCGTTATGATTCTGGTAAAGGGGTGTTTCTCGAAACCGTCTTGTTATGCGAAACGGGGGAACAACGATGCATTTGCTCTACATGGTTCCATAACCTTACATCTTTTGTACTATTAATAGATCGGCTATTCCATGTCGATTTTTAATACTTTAGTAATATCCGAGTGCAAATAAGTCCCGGTTTTCGACAATTATTCGAACTTTCATCCGAAGGGATCGCGTGGAGAAGCATCACAAAACAAACGCAAAAAAAGCGACATTCCGGTAAGTCAAAAGACTTTGGAATATCGCCTAATGCATTCATTGCATGAAAAAGAGGCCTAGTTAACGAAATTCATGATTTGATTTAATTTTCGCTCTAACTCCCCGAACTGTACGAATCGATCTTCCCTCACAAGCTCTTTGCCCTCTACGAATAGGAGGAGCGCTGGTGCGGTGAATATCAAAAATCTCGAAGCGATTTCCCCTACCGCTTCGGCCTGAATACGGCCCAGCGAGATACGCGGGAACTGCGTTAACAGTTCTCTAAGTTTGGGTAATATCGCATGGCATACGCTGCAATCTTCCCGGGATACATATACAAAACTGAAGGTGTGATCTTCAATAAATCGTTCGATCGCCTCGATCGATGTCAGTTCTTCCAGATCTTTCATGATGAACACCTTGCTTTCCGTCGACATGCAGGCTGTTGTTCAGTCCAGAACGGCTGTGATGTGCTCGGTTGTTACCGCCCAATGGGAAGCCGTCCAGTACTTCGCTTGGTCCTTGACGTAGATGATTTGCGGCGATTCATGCTTCACGTTCAAATCCTCGGCGATTTTATTGGAAACCGGACGGGATTCGATGACTTTGACCAAGGTGTAATCCACATCGCCGTTTGGCGTCTTTTTCAAATAAGATTCAAACTCTGCCAAAGCGTTGGCGCTAACCGGGCATGTCGTGCTGTGCTTCAAAATGACTTGACCGCGTTCAGAGGATTTTTTCAGAATGTGGTCCCATTCTTCCAGTGTCGTGATTTCATTCCATAACATATGATTCTCTCCCTTGGATGTGATATATCGCATTGCATTCATTATACAACCAATAGCTATTATACACATAGATTCCGCTGTTTTTCATATGAAGGTTCCATTGAGCCTGAGTCTATGCTGGTATTATTCCTCATCCGACACCCGAATCGTGTTCCGACCGGAGCGTTTGGCTTCGTATAGCGCGCGATCCGCCTGCTTCAATACCTTCTTTAATTCGGTATCCCACCAAGCTTCTTCTGCTTCCGCATCGACTGTGCCGTTATGGGAGCTTGTCTTCACCGCGGCAACGCCGAAGCTGGCTGTAATCATCAGCGATCCTTGCGGCGTAGTCATCGGCTGCGCGAGCAGCTTGGCACGGATCCGCTCCGCAGCGGCAGTTGCCTCCGAAGTCGATTGACCGGGCATGGCAACGGCGAACTCTTCGCCGCCATAACGGGCGAACAGATCCTCAGCCCGCAGTGTCTTCCGCGTTAATTCGACGATGTGCTGCAGGGCTTGGTCGCCAATATCGTGGCCGTAAACATCGTTGATCCGTTTGAAATGGTCGATATCGAACAGCAGGAAAGCGAGCGGCTCACGATTCCGAACCGCCTGATTCAGAAGGGCGTAACTGAGTTTCATAAAGTGCGAGCGGTTATAGATTCGAGTCAAACCATCGTAGTAGGCCATCTGCCGCAGCTCTTCCTGAAGACGCGCCTTATCGGTTACGTCGATCAGGACGATTAATCGTCCGGCCTCTCGTCCTCTCTGGTTGCGAACGGTAGAAGACCTGATCTGATAATGAAGCGAATGGTTACCTAATTGCCAGCGAATCTCTTCAATGTCCGCTTCCCCCGTATCCGGACCTTCCCGTTCCCCCATACCGAAAATGGGCTCTGCGGTGTGAAGCTGCCACATCTCATGTAACGGTTCTCCAATGGCCGAAGGGCTCAGCTCCGGCATCATGGTTGCCGCAGCCGGATTGAAGTCAACCAAACGGTTGTCCAGATCCAATACGAGGACGCCCTCCCGCATGCTCGAAAAGAGATTATCCCTCGCAATCGGCGCCACATGAAACAAACCCTTGGATGTCAATGCCCAGAGATAAAGGACCGAGGTCAACGTCATGATGACGGGGATCGGGTCCATACCATCGGGCGTGAGTCCGCCAAGATAGAGAAAATCGCCGATAAGGGGCAGGACAAGACCAACCAGCATCGTGCCCAGCTGAAAGCGGTAGGACGGCATCTTGCGCCAGCTGCGAAGCAGCAGTACGACCCCGCCTATCAAGCAGGCGAAAGTGTAGGCGCCTTGAATGATATACCAGGGTCCGGCTACGATATCCACTTTCAAAACGGAAACGTCCGGCCGTAATAGGATATCCCGATAATATAGATGATGTCGTTCGTTGGTCATAACAAGCAGCAGGGTTACGACCGGTATGACAAACATTGAAATCAGCAGTCCGGGTCTCAAATATCGTTCCATGCCCAAGTAAGTCAGAATGATCAATAAATTAAGGGGCGGTAAGAACGGCATCCCCAGATATTCAAACTTGATCCAGAACTGAATCTCTTGAAGCGAACGGCTGGACAATTCGAGTGCAGCACCGAATGTATAAATCGGGGCCAGCATGCTGAAGATGAAGAAGGTTTTTACCGTTGCAAGCTTCGAGCGTCCTGACAGCACGTAAAGACCCATGATAATGTTCAGTACGCCTGCCGTGACGATCAGCGTAATAACAGCGGAGTAAGGTGTTCCCATTATGTAGGCTCCAAATCTGCGTGTGGTGAATCGCCCATGATCACCGATCGAATCTTATTCCGATCGTACCATAGTACACCTATCGGAACAATGTTCCATCTGTTGGAAACGATGCGCTCTCGTAAAAGGTACCGCTGACTTCGGTCTTCTTGCCCGACGCTCCTCCATGCGGGATGAATAGCAAAAAGGAACCGCAGGTTCGCGGTTCCTTTTGCTATTTTGATTTTCGGGCTTTCACGATCAAGAAATGAGGATTCGTCATTAATCGATCATACCATTTTGCCATCCAGGCCTCCGCCTCCGGCTTGTCTTTATGCTCTAAGCTCGGCTGCGGCTCGACAATCTCTTCGATGCTGAAACAGGAGGAAGTCACGTTGATGATTTCTTGCATCGGTCTTCGATAGAAAGCGACCTCGACGGGACCGGACTCCGGTTTGTTCCAAATCTCCGTCAATAACTCTCGTGCAAAGTAGTCTTGCCGGTCAAAATGCTTAAAATCCATAAAGGGATGATGCACGGAGAAAATCAAGCTGCCTCCGGGTTTCAGCACCCGCTGAAATTCGCGAAAGGTTGGCAGCCACTCCTCAATGTAATGAAGCGTCAATGAACTTACGATGTAATCAAAAGCTTCATCTGCAAATGGCAGGGCCTCAGTCAGATCGCATGCAGCGATGGTCGCTTCACTGCCCACTCGCCTTTTGCAGGCTTCAATCATCGACGGGCTCAGATCGATCGCCGTTACCCTAGCCCCCCGTTGAATCAACTGCTCCGTATACCACCCGGCGGCACATCCGGCATCCAATACGGTCATCCGCTCCATGTTCTTCGGCAGCATCCCGAGCATGGCCGGCCTCTCGTAAAAGGCATTGTGCCCGCTCTGCGAATCCACATGCCGTTCGTAGTCCCCAGCCAGCTTGCCGTATGCCTTCAAAACCTTCTCCTTCATGGTTCCATAACCTCCATATGTACCTGCTGAATTCCTGGTCCTCTACCATTGCTGCGCCTTATAATCGCACTAACACGTTTGATTGACGATCAGCTTGAGTACAGGGAACAATACGTACGCTCGAAATGGTTGGCCAGCAGATCTTCCTTTCGAATGAAAAATTGCAGTTCCCCCGCATCCCACCAGCAAAAACCGACATCGTCGTCCGAATCGACAGCCAGCAGCAGCACCGTATCCTGAATTTCCTGCTGCGCGCGTTCCGCGCTGCCGCCGCAATACTTGGTGATCTGTTGCATGGCCGCATCCATAGAGTAATTGTACTCCGAGCCGGTTAACAGCATGAGCGCAGCCTCAAACTCGCAGTCGCCGTGCTGGGTAGAAGGGTAGCCAAAGATGGTCCCGATGTCGCCGGAATCCAGGCCCGTCAATTGAAAGCACAGCTCCTCATATGATTCATAATCATGCTCGTCATCTTCGATGAGCTCATCATCCACATAACCGTAATTAGGCGGCTCCAACGTGGCTCGGGCCTCCACACGGTAGCCGGTGAACACCTCATCTAACGCGGTTTCCTCGGGAGCGCGTCGTCGAACCGCTCCCGAACTCTGACCCTCGGGAAGATAGAGCACTCGGTGCTCAATGTTATAGGCGGGTTCATCCACGCCAACGAAGAAATACAGCATTCCGCTTGTCGGCAGCGAGCTAGTGGCGTCCTGGACTGCCACATCCTTCAACTGCAGCTGTGCCAGAAACGTCATCGGTGTTCCCTCCGAATTGAGGGGCCACTCCACCTCTTCGGGAAGATCCGGGTCACCGCCAAAGCGCGAGTTGTTTGACTCGGCATAGTCCTCCAGCTTCTTTTTGGATAATCGTACGCCTTGCCGCGTATGCTCGATTAAATACTCTTCGGCATGTTCGAATTGATGCTCCTTGATGATATCCTGCATTTTGCTCAAATTTTGTTCGGTTAGCTTCATCGTCCGGTTCCTCATCTTTTCATGAATTTTATTCTGCCATGATTACAAAATTGCCCTAGTCTGAAGTCCCCTGTTATTCTTCCTTAAAGAGATCTTCAATGATCGACTTGTCATAGCCATTGGTGATCCTGTAACTCCAAGTATATTTCTTATGTATGCCTCTATTCGGAGAGATTCGGATGATATCCGGTTCCGTATAATGTATTTGAAAGGGCTTGTATTCGACATTAATCCAGATCCAGTACTCCGTCCCCCTTGGGTAATTGTCGGTCCTCCATAACTTCGCGTCGGAGAAGCTATTCATGATGCGCTCGATGGTTGCCGGATCGGTAATTTTTATTCGATTCTCCCCGTACGAACTGCCCCTTTTCTCAATGGTTATATGATCTATCTTCTGTATGTCATGGATCTGATCGCCCATCAACTCCTTGTAGGTCGTTCTGGATTGAACTAATGAAAAGACCGCTCCCGACAATATGATCAACGCCACGATTGCAAAAAAAATACGCCATGACCTGTCACTCATTGCGATACCGCCTTGATTCCCTTTAGGTTACGGGCGATCTCATTCACTTTTTTCATATCCCCCTCCACTTATGCACGTTAATGGCACGGCACTCTCATAATATAAACCCCATCAGCCTAGGTTTAGTTGCCGGATAATTTAACATCTTTTGGTTTGATCTGTCAATCCTCTCTACAAAAGAATGCCGAATCTCTAAATGGACATGAATGTCCTCCGGAATCCATGAAAAAAGCGGCGGACCGAACAACTATCGTTCAATCTGCCGCGACTACAGCACAAAAAAGCCGCACAAGGTGCGGCTTTCCCGAAATTCATATCCTGTTAAAACCATTAAGCCAGTGCGACGAGTAATCACACGAAACGTCCAAAGTCTTATCGTACTCAATCGAACCGCCGAAGGTTTGAATCTGCGGCTGCTACACGTTCAGCGAATAGGAGGAACGGGCAATCTCCGTGGCTTGAACCATGTTACGCAGGGAGGCAACCGTTTCTTCCATCCCGCGCGTCTTGAGGCCGCAGTCCGGATTGATCCAGAACAGCTTCGGATCCAATACGCGCAGTGCCCGTTCGATCATGCTGGTCATCTCTTCCACGCGAGGCACCCGTGGACTGTGGATATCGTAAACCCCGAGCCCAATCCCAAGCTTATACGTATTCACCTCGAAGCTATGGATCAGCTCGCCATGGCTGCGGGAGGTTTCGATCGAGATGACGTCGGCATCCATCGCCTCGATCGAATCGATCATGTCATGGAACTCGCAATAACACATATGCGTGTGAATTTGCGTGGTCGGCTGGACCGTGCAGGTCGTCATGCGGAAGGCTTTGACAGCCCATGCAAGATACTCCGCTTGGTCTTCTTCCTTCAGCGGCAGCCCTTCGCGAACTGCGGGCTCGTCAACCTGAATCATCCCGATTCCGGCTTGCTCGAGCGCTTCGACTTCCTGTCTGAGGGCATAAGCCAATTGGTACGCAATCTGTTCCCTCGAGATGTCCTCGCGTACGAACGACCAGTTCATGATCGTGATCGGCCCGGTCAGCATGCCTTTCACGGGACGGCTGGTCTTCGACTGTGCATATTTCGTTTCTTCTACCGTCATCGGCTGCTCGAATGCCACGTCGCCGAAAATAACAGGAGGCTTCACGCATCGGGAGCCGTAAGACTGCACCCATCCAAACTGGGTAAAAGCAAATCCTCCAAGCTTCTCTCCGAAAAACTCCACCATATCCGTTCTTTCAAACTCGCCGTGCACAAGCACATCCAGACCGATCTCTTCCTGAAGCTTGATCCAAATATCGATCTGCTCCTGAATGAATTGCTCGTACTGCTCGTTATTCCACTCCCCCTTGCGCCAAGCCTGGCGAGCCTTGCGCACCTCGGCTGACTGCGGGAAGCTGCCGATGGTCGTCGTCGGGAATATGGGCAGCTGCCACTTGTTCTGTTGGGCGTCATGACGTTCCGCGAATGGAAGACTGCGAGCCGGATTCTGAGCGCTAACCTCGGCTACAGCTCGCTGAACGTCGAGCCGATTACGCTCTTCCGACTGGCTAAGCGCCTGAATCGCAAGATCGTTATGTTCCAGTTCCTTCGCGATCCGGGCAGCTCCCGTGGAGATGGCTTTTGTCAGCAGATCCAATTCAATCAGCTTCTCGTCTGCAAAAGCTAGAGCACCCTTTAGATCAGGCTGCAATTTCGTTTCCTTGCTTACCGTCACCGGTACATGTAGCAAACTGCACGAAGACTGCACGATCAAGCGCTCGGCGGCCACGTA
Source organism: Paenibacillus sp. Y412MC10 (assembly GCF_000024685.1). NCBI lineage: Bacteria > Bacillati > Bacillota > Bacilli > Caryophanales > Paenibacillaceae > Paenibacillus > Paenibacillus sp. Y412MC10. The sequence continues at coordinate 3,018,992 of NC_013406.1, read as the reverse complement.
TTTCGTCAGCTCCTCCAATTGCGACAGCTTTTCGCGAAGCGACGCCTTCCAGATTCCGCGTCCGTCGATGATTCCAGCCCCCAAAACTTTGTTCACCGGAAATCCGGATTGTTGGATGGCTTGCAGATTGCCTTTGTATCCGTGCACCAGGTCAAGACCGATGCCGCTAACCGGCAGCTGGATGATGTCCTGGTAGTTTTCCACCGATTCGAAGTAGGTTTGCAGCATGATGTTGAGGCCGGGTGCCGAAGCCGCAAACGTTTCATAGATGGTGGCTAATCGCTTCAGATCGGCTTCGCTTAATTTCGCAACCAGGATCGGCTCGTCGATCTGTACCCATTGAACGCCTTCGTGTGCAAGCTCCTGAAGGATCTGAACGTACAGCGGCAGCAATTTATCAAGCCAGGCATCCGTTTCCGAGGCTTGGTAGCCTTTGGACAGCTTCAGGAAGGTGAGCGGACCGACAATGACCGGCTTGCCTTCAATGCCGAGCTTTTCTTTGGCCTCCCGATAGGCTGCAAGCGGCCTATTCTCGGTAAGAACCGGAACAGCTCCGTCCAATTCCGGCACGATGTAGTGATAATTGGTGTTAAACCACTTGGTCATTTCACTTGCTGTAGCATCCTTCGTGCCGCGTGCAATCCCATAGTATACAGACAATGGAACAATGCCGCCCTCATATGGGAACCGCTTGGGTACGATGCCGAACATGGTGGCCGTGTCCAGGATATGATCGTAATAACTAAAATCATTGACGGCGATCAGATCGATTCCGCTCTCCTGCTGCTTGCGCAAATGATTCAACCGAATCTCCCGCAGCTGCTTGTGAAACTCCGATTCTTCGAGCTTGCCCGCCCAGAACGCTTCTAAAGCTTTCTTCCATTCCCGATCAGCGCCAATACGCGGATATCCCAGTACACTGCTTTTTGCCATCTATGTAACACTCCTATACAAATTGTTACAAGAAAGATATCACGTATCGCCCGGTATAGTGTAACTCAAATAAGCTATATCTAGTTATAGCCTGCGGCTATAGCGAGGCAGCTGAGATGATGAATGAAGACTCTCCTTCCTTCTTGCCGATCAAGCGCTTGTCATATGAATGATCTGAAAGAACCAACGCAAAAAACCGCGTTATTACGCGGTTTCTCATCACGGTCTTCATGCGATTCTATTATTTGAAATGAGATGACAGTGATGTCTATGCCGAATCTCGGATCCAAGCATCCAGCAAACGGAACGTTTCCTTCGCCGAATCGATGATTTCATCGGAATCATTCAAGCCGCTCGACAGCAGCGCTTCCCGGAATTCGGTCCATCTTGGCTTGGTCTCTTGACCGTATGCGTGGAAATAGCGAATGCCCGACTCGGGACTCACGGGCAAGAACTTCATCAGTTGTTTCGTGATGACTTGGCCACCGAGTGTGGACCCCTCCATCACATAGAGATACCCCCATATTTGCGCAGGCGTGCCCAGCTCGGGCAGCCGACTGCACAGCGGAAGCTGATTTATTTCATCCTGAGTCATATCCAAATGCATCAGATCTTCTTCCAAATGTTCCGACTTCATCCGCATCGACATATCCAATCCCATATCGTTGACGGCATCCTCTGCCATAAACTTCGTTTCGGCCGGTTTAATGAATCCGTAAAACTTCGCTAAATACGATCGATATTGATCGATCGTCAGGGTCTGGTCGAATGCAGCTTTCGCGTAAGGATTCTGTTCGATTTGTTCATGCTGCGGTGCCGTCTCTTCTCTTAACCGTTCTAAAATCCGTGTGCTCAATGGATAACCCCCTATCATGTTTCGAGCTGTGTTGCTGGATCAAAGCACATCTTCAGCAAACCATTAACCGAGGTGTCTGACGGTCGATGAACCCTGCGATAAATATATCATAACGAGATTCATATGAATACATAGCAGGCTCCTCGGTTTCAGTAGCCGGGAACGATAAGAACGAGAGGCGATCATTATAGGTTGTCTATGCTGTTCAGCACCAAAATCAGTCCCGCAATGCACAAAACCCACGAAAGCACCGATCCGGAGCTCTGGGCGATTTTCAGCCGCAGCTTCTCCAGCGGACGCTGCATCATGCGGCCAAATGCAAGGTGTGCACCGAGCAATAGGAGAGGAGGAAGCACCATGATCACATTATATGCAGCCAGGACGGGTACCCATTCAACCGGTGTTAGTTGGGCCGATGTCATGAGACCGATCGCCGCAAAATAGGGCAATGCCGTTGCCACCTCCAGCAGGGACGTGGTGAAGCCCAGCCCTATCATCGCCCCGAGGCTTTTGGATCTTGGACGTCGCGGTTCCGTCGTCTTTTTCGTCGGGACAAAAAAACTGGCTGCAAACAAAACGCCGCCGGTAACAGCCATAACCCAGCTTACCGTTCGATTCTGAAAAATGCCTGTTACGCTCTGAAGAACAGCATCCAAACCGAGCATCAGTGCGGCACCAACCAAGAAATAAAAGCCTGCCACCGTGAACAAATAGACCCATAATCGGGTGATCAACCGATCCCGCTCCGTCAACAGCAAATAGACCGTTACGCCGAGCGTGGCGGGGCTCAAGGTATCCAAGAGCGACAACGCACCTACGGAGAGCAGCAGTTCCGTTGTCATGATGTCTCCCCCTCTTCGTCTAGTTTTTCTTCCAGTCCTGTAGCATAGATGTTAAATGCCAGCTCCATAAACTGAAGAAGCTCTTCCTCAATGGGATACAAGCCCATCTGCTCGGACTGCGCAGGAGATTTGCGGATCTCCCACAATTTATCCACGAAGGGGTCTTCGCCTTCAAAATGCTCCCGGCGTTTTTCGTCCATGCGTCTGATGATCCTCTGTACTTCAGGAGAACCGGGTCCGTTCTCCATGCGCTTTTTAAGCTGTCCCAGCAGAGCGATCCATTCAAGCGAATCCGGATCTGTGCTGTTCATATTCGGGAGGAGGTCCAGCAGCTCTTCTTCGCGCCTCTCAAACATTTGTTGTCGGAACGCATGCTTTAATGAGGGGTCTCTTCCTGAGAGATGGATCAGCTTCTGAATCACATCCCAGCTTGTCTCCCCTTCCACGGCGATGCTATGCAGGACGGCGCGGAGCGCGGATTCCATTTGGTTCAGCTTGTTTTGTTCATTCTTCACGAAGTCCAACTGATTCATCAAACTGGATGACCAGTTCCATTCCGGGTTCGAAATCATATCCGAAATTTCCTGCAAGCTGAAGCCCAGCTTTTTCAGAAACTGAATTTGCTGCAGCTTCTTTAGCTCCTCCTCGCTGTATATCCGGTGTTGACCCGGAGTCTTGGCTGCCGGAATCAGCAGGCCGATCTGATCATAATAGCGAAGCGTTCTTACCGTAATGCCCGTCTGTTTGGACAATTCTTGAATGGGAATCGATTTCATCACCTGCTTTCTTAAGTTCTCCGGTAACTCCACTATACAAGATGACGCAACGTCACTTTCAAGTCGTTTTCAAAAAAAATCATGTCCATGCAGATAAAAAACAAAAAAAGCCCCGGCTTTCGGGCTTTTTCCATACCATGCTGGTTTCATTTCAAGCTGAGGATTTTCGTTCGCGTTATCCCGACCAGATAGAGGACGATGGGAATCACGATCAAGTGGAGGAGGGCATAGCTTGACCACACGTTCTGAATGATATCGGCAACATAAACGGTGTTGATGTATGTATTCCAGGCCACGATGACAAACAGCACGGACAACGGATAGATTAACGAATTCTGGTCCTTCAGACCGAACACGGTTTTCATGCCTTGAAGAATCGAAAGATACAGGAGAGAAATCTTGATAAAAAAAGTCAGGATCCACAGCGTAATCAATATGCCTTCGACACGTTGAAAGAAGTTTCCTAAGTTAATCGTCTTCGCAAGTGCATATGCCGGAAACGTGCTGTTCTCCGTCTGTTCAATCCCCAAAATTAGCACGCTGAGCAGGACGGTAATGCTAAGGACGAGCCCGCCTGAAGCGGCTCCCCGCATCAATGCCCTCTCCCCTTCCTTCTCTCCTTTGACCAAGGGTAGGAATACCATTAACACAATCAGCTCCTGGAACATGGATGAATGGAATCCGGCCTTAGCCACGGGCATCCAGCCTTCCTCCAGCATCGGCTTGATATGGTTCCAATCGATTTGGGGCATAAGCGAGAGGACAAGGACCATAAACAGAAATACGATCCACGGAAACATCAATTCACCGACGCGGGCCAACAGAATGATGCCCATTCTGGCGCACATGACGGCCGCTATTAAGAACAAGATTTGAATAGCCTCGATCGGGGTCTCCGGCATCATTTCACTGCTCAGAAAAAAGCCCAGGTTGCCAAGCAAAGTACCTGTAAGAATCAAAAAATAAAACAAATAGATCAGCGAGAAGAGTTTGCCCAGCAGCTTCCCTAGCACCTTTTCGTGGATCTCGAAGATCGATTGGCCGGGATAGAGACGCGCAATGGCTATATACAGCACGACCATGAGGAGATTAATGAGCAAACTGAAGAGAGAGGCCATCCACGCATCTTCCCGGGCGGTATGCGCTAATCCGGAAGGCGTAACCAGGATCGAGGTACCGATGGTCAAACCGAATGCCAGTATATAAAATTGCCGCGGTGCGATATCCTTGTATTTGATCACGTATTACCAAACCCTTCCTCATTATGAGATCAATCCGCTCAGGGGCTGCACCAAGGCGCCGATCCAGTCCAGCGGCCTTAAATAAGGCACCTCCATCATATCTCCGATCAAAGCCAGCAAGGTTACTCCCCATACCGCATAGAATACGATGATGTCCCGGATGGAGCGCAGCTTCAGAAGATGACGGGTTTCCGTAACGAGAACGACGGCTAGAAAGAATATGAATAACCAATGCCAATTCACGGCTCATCCACCTTTTGGTTTAAGGGTTGTATGATGGATCCGACCCGGCGGATCGCTACATCGGTGTCCACCCGGATACTCATCGTTTTAAAGCTTTCGCCCCAATGATCCCGGTATTTTTTCCAAACGTCCGGATATTTTCGGTGCAGAACCTCGCCGAATCCAAAAACGTCGGCTCCATAACGCTGCTGGACCAGCCCGATGTGCTTCCGAATATTAGCATTATATTTATCCTCGATGTCCTTCTCCAATTCGTCGATGACGGCAGGTTGACTTATATCAATCGCGCATTGAACGGCATTCACGTCGGCCTCGATCTCCAATTCGGCGGAAAAAGCGGGGGTTCCATCCGCATTGAGCTTAACGTCCAGCGTTGTGTCCGCCCGGTTCACGGCGAATCCGACAATACCATCGTCCGGACATGCAATGAATCCCGTCGTGGTGTCGACTCTATTCAGGACATAATTGACGGCCTTGCTGGGAGGTTCCCCCAGCCATCCGACCAACCGATCCCCCTTGAATACGCCTAGCCCCGTATGCTGTAGAAGCGTGGAAGGATTGATTTGCTTCACGTTCTCCATGGACTGGCCTTCAGCTAAACTGCCGCTTAATTGGACTCCGGATAATACCGGGTCTGACCCGCTGCGCTTTAGCTCCGTCACGAACTGCTGCAAAGTGACTTTCCCCGTCGCCGCCCATTTTTTTTCCGAGATAAGAATGGAGGTATAGAGCGAATTCGCCGGAACATATTCGAATGGCGTAACGACCTCCAGAATCTCCGCAGCTTTTCCATTCTTGGCGACGAGCATAAAGAAATCCGTTCGAAGCTGATGATTCCGGGAGATATAATCGAGGACATCGCTGAGCCCTGACCTGGCCAGATCCTCACCGAATACCAACACGCGAACGTGGGACAGATACGGCATCCGGGGGGCCATGCTCAACATGCGCTGCAGGGCGTCGGGTATGGTTTTGCCGACGGACTTATAGGTCACGGCCGGAAGACTGCCCATCGATCCGCCTTTTTTGGAGCCGGCCTCGGCCGAATTAAGCACCTGAGCAGTAATGGCATACCCATTCTCATGGGTGTCGATGCCAAGCGCCATGACGACGGCCAGCTCATTCAGTTCTTTTCTGCTCCAGCATCCAGGGGTGAAGGTCAAGCATAATACGAGCAGGACTGAAAGTAGTATTTTTCTTTCCAACACGATAACCAGTCCCCTCTGCATGAAATAGAGACTTCGAATGCAAGTCCTCGTTATTTGAAGGCTTATGTCTTGGATTTGGTCAAGTATTTTTTCATGCTGTGACGGGATAATCGCAACAAGGCATCTTTCTGGCTCCGCCATCTTATGGGGGCGAAAGAGGTCATATACGGAACCCCCATGGACTGAAGGCTGCATAGGTGAAGACCTATGATGATCATGCCGATAATCATCCCGTACAATCCGAATGACGCAGCGATTCCCATGAGCCCGAATCGCAAGATCCGAACCGAGATTCCGATATTGAAAGCCGGCAGGGCAAAATTCGCAATCGCCGTCATGGACACAACGATCACCATCGCGGCCGATACGAGACCCGCTTCCACGGCGGCTTGCCCGATGACCAGCGTGCCTACGATGGAGACGGATTGGCCGATCGATTTAGGCAGCCGAATGCCCGCCTCGCGCAGAATCTCGAACGTAATCTCCATGATCAGGGCTTCGATGAATGCAGGGAAGGGAACCCCTTCCCGCTGTCCGATTAAGCTGGTCAACAGGTTGGTCGGCAGCATTTCCTGATGGAACGTGGTAATCGCAATATACAGGGAGGGAGTAAGGAGCGCTATTCCGAAGCACAAGTATCGAAGCAGTCGAACCAAGCTGGCAAAATCCCACCGCTGGTAATAATCCTCGCTTGATTGAAACAGCTGGACGAACAGGGCGGGAACCACCAGAACAAAGGGCGTTCCTTCTAAGAAAACAGCAATGCGCCCTTCCAATACAGCAGATGCAATGACGTCGGGCCGTTCTGAATTATATACCGTAGGAAAAGGACTGTAGCGATGATCCTGAATCATCTCCTCGATGTAATTGCTCTCCAGGACGCTGTCCAGCTTGATTCCATCCAGTCTTCTGCGCAGCTCGTTCAGTACATCGACATCGCATAATCCTTCCATGTACATCACGGCCAGCTGCGTATTTGTGTGCTCGCCGACCGTTCTCTCTTCCAAGCGCAGTTTAGGGCTTTGAATTCTCCGCCGGACCAAAGCCGTATTCTCTCGAAGCGACTCGGTAAAGCCTTCCCTCGGACCTCTTACCACGGATTGCGAGCTGGCTTCCTCCACTCCCCGCTGTTTCAGCGTTTCCGTTCCCACATACAGGGAGGTGGCGGTTCCATCCATGAAGATGATCGTATTGCCGGAGAGCAATTTCTTTTCAACCTCTTGAAAGGTCCGGGCTTCTCCCACTTTTCCCATCGTGATCGTCAGTTCCTGCAGCATTTTCATGCGTTCTTCCGGACGCTGGTCGGGGAGATTCATGAACAGCGGCATATCGGCATGAATCGCTTCGATTAGATAACGGGGATCTCCCATCCCCTCAATATAGACCATGACCGAGGGTATGGCGCCTAGTTGAAGCTCGCGGTAAATAATATCTCCGCTTTGACCGAAGCGGTTCTTCATATCGTCAATAAATAGCGTCAGGGATGCCGGCAAATTTTCTTGCGGGGCTTCGCCCGGCGTTAAGTTCTTCATCATCATGGAAACGACTCCTCGTGCCTACACGGCCAGCTTTGCCCTACAAGGAATTCAAGTCACCTTCAGTTATCTTTTCCTCTACTGTTCCCGGAGTTGGATATATTATGCTTTTTAAGCATTTTGACATAAAAGCGGTATACATTTCTGACATTGGCCTCCTCTTCCAGGGCACATCTAACAAAAAAAGCCGGCCAGAGATTCTCTCTGGCCGGCTTTTTTAACACGATGAACTGAAATTATCCTGTCGCTATGAGCTACTTGTCTTCTCCCTCTTGAACGAAATTAAGCACAGCTTCGTCCACTGCCGCGGTCTGTCCAAGGTCCGGTTGATCTGACAGTTCTGCTTCGCAGCATTCGGGACGGCCGTGCAGTTCAAAAAGAACCAACTCGTTTTCCCCTTTGCGCAGTAAAGGTCCGGGAATATATAGTGCCTTCTGCGGTCCCGCCTTCCAGTACCGGCCGAGATTAAAGCCATTGATCCAGGCGACGCCCTTCGTCCAACCATCAAAGCGAAGAAACGTATCTCCGATCTCCTCCACCTCGAAGCATCCACGGTAAAACCCTGGCAGACCCGCGTCGCCCCTCTCCGGCATGGACGGTTCTTCTTGCCGCGCCTGCCCTTCCTGCGTAACCGGCGTATACGTGAGCGATGACAGTTTCTCCGGCTCGAGCGGCAGGGTCCGGATCGTCCAGTCGTACAGGAACTGGTTATCGATTCTCACGCCTTCCGTGATTCCCTTGGGATCGCGAATCAGCGGCCCATAATTGATCCGGCCCATATTCTCGACGAGAATATCCAGCCTCGCTCCGTCTGCGGGTACGGTAATATCCAGCGGTTTTGAATTCCAGCGTTCGACGACCCCAAGCGGGCGACCGTCCAGGAATACCTGGGCGCGATCACGAACCTCCTGAATATGCAGCTGCTGACCGTGCCGCGGTCCCTGGATAAATGTGCTGTACATGATAAAACCATAGGACTGTCCGCATTTTTCCATCGGCTGAATGCACACGCTTTTTATCGGCTCTGACAATTGCTGGAGATTGGTTTCCGTAAACAGGCCGGCCATTTCAGACATGGCAACCTTTCCGTAGGCTGCTTTTGGAACGGGCTCAGGGAAGGCACACCCCGGCGCAAACCCATGCTTGCTGAGCACCCTCCGGACCGCCTCGTATTTCTCCGTTTTATCCCCCCATTCCGTCAAAGGGGCATCATAGTCGTAGCTTGTCGTCGTAGGCTCATAGGCCTGGATGTGATTCGCTCCACTGTAAAAGCCGAAATTGGTTCCCCCGTGGAACATGTACATATTCATCGAGGAGCCCATCTCCAGCATTTCATCCAGTACGCCGGCGACATCCGCGGCATCCCGCACGTGATGGTCCTCCATCCAGTGATCAAACCAGCCGTTCCAAAACTCCATCACCATCAGCGGCTCTTCCGCACGATATTCCCGGTATTTGCGGAAGGATTCTTCAACCCGGGAACCAAAATTCACAGTTGCGTGCACATCGCTAAGCGTCCCACCGAGCAGCATTTCGTCGGTTGGCCCGTCGGAAGTAAAGAGAAGCACGTCGACGCCGCGCCGCACCAGTCCTTCGCGTAAATACTCCAGATAAGCGTGATCGTTGCCGTAACTGCCGTATTCATTTTCAACCTGAACAGCCAGAATCGGCCCCCCGTGCGTGGATAGCAGCGGAACCAATTGGGGGATCAGCTCATCGTAATAATGATCCACTTTGCTCAAATAGAGCGGGTCGCTGCAGCGAAGCCGTATTTCTCCATAACCAAGCAGCCAGCCCGGCAACCCACCAAATTCCCATTCCGCACAGATGAACGGGCTGGGTCTGACGATGACGTGCAGGCCCAGTTTCCCGGCCAATTCGATAAACGATGCGACGTCTGCCATACCGCTAAAGTTAAATTCCCCCTCCTGGGGTTCGTGCACATTCCATGCGATATAAGTTTCAACGGTATTAAAGCCGCAGGCCTTTAATTTTAATAGCCTGTCCTCCCAATATTCAGGGACGACACGAAAATAGTGAATCGCTCCCGATATGATCCGGTACGGCTGTCCGTCCAACAAGTATTGTCCGTTCTCCCATGTCAGCATTCCCATTCAGCTTCCCTCCACCTCATGTAAAAATCCAAGGCTTATTGCCCGCAATGATAAACCGCCATGTTTTTGATTCTCGGGCTTGCCGCCGATTTCAGGACCCGTAAACGCACCTTCACGGCAGATACCGGAGCGAAGGCATCGATTTTCTTGTGTCCGATCGCGCTGCCGCGTGTAAGCTCAAGCCACTCTCCATCGACGAAGGCGTCCAGCACATATTGACTTACCCGTTCCCCGTAAGCAATGTCCTCCATAACAACAACATGATCGATCACGCATGCGCTAGGAAGAGACAATTCAACGACCTTGCCCGATCCCGAGCTTTCAGCCAGGGCATGACTAAATCGAGACTTGATCTCTCTGCCGAATTCCAGAAGACGTCGTACATCGGCTTCCGGAAGCAGGCCATGATGGTCAGGCGCGACGTTGAGCAGCAAGGTCGCCCCATGTCCGACCGATCGATAGTAGATGTCCATTAACTGATCTACGGACAACAGCAAGTGTTCTTCGTCCGGATGCCAGAACCAGCGGTCTTTTCGAATCGGAACATCGCATTCCGCGGGCACCCAGCCCGGCGTCTCGGGCAGCCATTTCAACGATTCCTCACTGAACATGCTGCCCCGCGAAGAATCGGCCGTGTTCCAGCAAGGATACGGCGCCACCCCATCCTCATTGCCGACCCAACGAATCGTAGGAGCCCCCATGTTAAAGATCATGGCACGGGGCTGATATCGTTTGACCAGTTCCATGATTCGAGGCCAGTCATATTCGCGGCCTTCCGACCCCGCGCCGTCAAACCAAATTTCCACTAACGGGCCATAGCCTGATAACAATTCTTCCAATTGCCTGCAGTAAAAGTCATCATACTGTTGCGGGTCGGCATAACTCGGCTCGTGCCTGTCCCAAGGGGATACATAAATACCGAAGCCGATGCCCTCTTCCCGGCATGCATCCGCGCATTCTTTAACGACATCGCCCCGACCTTCCCTCCACGGACTCGAGGCTACGGAGTAGTCCGTCGTCGCTGTCGGCCACAGGCAAAAGCCGTCATGGTGCTTGGCCGTCAATATGAAATAACGGAATCCGGCTTCCTTCGCGGATCGGACCCACTGTTTGGCATCCAGTCGGTCCGGATTAAACAAAGACGGAGCATCCTTGCCTTCCCCCCATTCCTGGTTGCAGAACGTATTGATACCGAAATGACAGAACATCCCGAGCTCCAGGTCCTGCCAGGCTAGCTGCTCTGGAGTCGGCAAAGCAACAAGATTATCCGCATGTTGCTTCAAATCATGATTCATCTCTTTTCACTCCCTCACGTGAGTTATGCTGCAATATGAAACTTGGTTTCAACACAGCAATGACACGGTTCATTATCTTCTTAATACAATCTGATAGGTCTCTTCCTTCTCTGCCGCAAACGTATATTGATAACCCGAGGCGGATCTTAAGCATGTTATTGGTACAGGAACATTAGTGGAATCAAGAATTACAAGCGGGTACCCGCTAAATAAAACACAATCCCGAAAATGCCCAGAATATATCTCAGCCGCTTCAAGCTTGCCTTCCTTCCACCAGATATTCACTGTATAACCGCCTCTAGCACGAAGTCCCTTCACCGAACCACTTGCCCATGAGGACGGCAGAGCGGGAAGCAAACGAATTTCGCCGCCATGGGATTGCAGCAGCATCTCCTGGATCGCGGCTGCTCCGCCGAAATTGGCATCGATTTGAAAAGGGGGGTGGTCACCGAACAAATTCGGATGTACGGCCTTGGCCAGCAGTTCGCGAAGACTGTCATGCGCTTTCTCTCCCTCGCCAAGTCGAGTCCAAAAATTCGCGATCCACGCTTGGCTCCAGCCGGTATGTCCTCCGCCATACTTCAGGCGCCGTTCCAACGTTACCCTGGAAGCCTTTCCCAGCTCGGGCATTCGATGAGGAATAATCTGTTCTCCGGGATGCAGAGCGAATAAATGTGAGATATGACGATGGCCCGGCTCAAACTCTTCATAATCAACAGCCCATTCCATGACCTGTCCGTATCGGCCGATTTGGGGCTGAGGAAGCTTCGCCCGCGTATCCATCCATTGTCTGCTCCATTCCTTATCCAGCCCCAGAATCTCCGCTGCTTCAATACAAGCGGTTAATAATGCATATATCATTTGCGAGTCCATCGAAGGACCGGAGGATAAGGAACCGATCTGTCCTTTCTCGTTAATATAACTGTTCTCCGGTGAGAGCGAAGGCGAAGTCACCAGACTGCCGTTCTCATCAAAAACAAGAAAATCAAGAAAGAACAAGGAGGCCTCCTTCAGTACTGGATAAGCCCGTTCACTCAGGAAAGACTCTGACAGATTATAGCGGTAATGCTCCCATAAATGCAGGGCCAGCCAAGCCCCGCCCATCGGCCAGAAAATAGCGGGTGTCCATGCTCCAAACAAGCCGCTTTCTGCCCACAGATTCGATGAAGCGTGCGCGGTAAAGCCCCTCGCCCCGTACAGAGATGCCGCGGTTTTCCGCCCGTTGATGACCAAACGATCGATAAAATCGAACAATGGCTCGTGGCATTCCGGCAAATTGCCTGTCTCGGCAATCCAATAGTTCATCTGCAAATTAATGTTCAGATGATAATCACTCTCCCAAGGGGGCGTGAAGCTTTCATTCCAGATTCCCTGCAAATTGGCAGGTAAACTTCCCGGTCTCGAGCTTGCCATCATCAAGTAACGTCCATATTGATAGAACAATGCCTCAAGCCCAGGATCATTCCCCCCTTGCCGATATAGCTGTAATCTCTCCGAAGTAGGTCTATCCACAGCTACAGCTTCTGCCTCGGAAGCACTCTCCTCCGATACCGGAGCTATCGATGTATCGGCCGCTTCGATTTCCAGACTTACTCGCTCCAATAAAGCGCAATGATCAGTTATATGCTCTTCCAGCAAAGAGGCATATGGAAGCAAAACAGCGGATTCCGCTTGTCGCAGCGCCTCCCGGTACGGATCGTCACAGCGAAACGATGTCTGAGCGGCGAGCAGCAAGGTAACGGCATCGGCAGACTGGATATCGAGGTAATTGCCAACCGTGTGACACTTGCCGCCGATCGTATGGGCTTGAAGCACTGTCGCGTATGTAACACCATCCGGCCCACATATGCCCTCCATCGCCAATGTACGTTCATTTTCCCGCTTTATGTTTCCATCGAAGGGCCGCCTGCTTAACCGGGCTGATAAATGAATCGCTGCAGGTTCCGATGAGGAAATACGAATGACAAGCACTTGATGAACAGCACTAGCAAAGACTTCCCGTTCATAGAGAATGCCGTTCTCTTCCCAGCTTACGGAAGCAACGCCCGTCCTCAGATTCAGCTCCCGCCTGTAATGATTCACTTCGGACGTGCCGGACTTGAACTGAAGCAGCAGATCTCCGAGCGGCTGGTAAGGTCCAAAGTATGGCGGAGCATTCGTAAAATGGGTAAGCGCCAGCTGTTCCGCCTCTCTCAGTTCCCCACAGCGAAGAAGTGATCGGATATCATCCAGCTTTTCTATCGCTTCTGGATTGTCATGCTGCTTCGGTCCGCCGTACCATACCGAATCTTCATTCAAACCGATCCGCTCGGTGGACACACCGCCAAATACCATCGCTCCGAGTCTCCCGTTGCCGACGGGAAAAGCCTCCGTCCAGACCTGCGCAGGCCGTCGTTCCACAAGCTTTCTCGTTTCGTTGATCATCACTCTGCTCCTATTTTTGAGTATCTCAACAGAATAAGGGCTGCCTCAGATGAATGATTACTGAAGACAGCCCTTCCAATCAATAGCTAAGCATCAACCTTTTTGGATTCCATCCGGACCGATTATTTAACAACGCCTTTTTCGTTAATGATTTTGGTAGCCTCATCAACCATCCATTGTTGAACCTCATCAATCGGCTCGTTGCTGAGCATGAATTTCGCAAATCCGTCATCAATGATTTTGGTCAATTCCGAGGTAGCCGTCATCATGACTTTGGCTGCATCCAGATACTGGATCTCATCGCTGAACAGCGTATATTTCAAGGAGTCCATATCGTACTTGTCCTCTTTACCGGCAACCAGCTTCGTCAGCAATTCTTCATTATTCGCCTTCTTGTAGCCAGAAAACTCAAGCCTGTTGTCCGAATCGGCTGTGGTCATGAATCTCATAAGCTTAAAGGAAGCTTCCTTGTTGGCGGAATTGGCACCCATCGCCAGCATACTGCCGCTGGTGAAATATTTACCTTCATACTCTTTAGGCTCCCAGCCAGCAGGCGGCACAGGCACCGGAGCGAAGGCTGTTTTGAAATCATGCGGATATTGCTCGGTATTGCCCGGGTCCGCGATCGTGAAGTTGCCTGTAAGAATCATAGCGGCTTCTTCATTAAAAAATTCAGTACGGTAGTTCAGCTTCGCGGCAAGCACGTCACTGTAAGGCTTGGCCGACTTATCCGTCTCCTCCATATCTTTGCGAAGCTGGAAGAAGTATTTGTAAGTCGGGTCGGATAGAATGGTCGTTCCGTCCTCATATACGAACGGATCTTTCATCATGGTTTGCGCCGGAGCGTTCATATAAAGCTCCCACGTATGGAAGTAAGACCCGTAACGCTTGTCAACGCCTTCGCCCTTGGTCAGCTTCTTGGAATATTCCCGGTAATCATCCCACGTCCAGCCGAATTTCGGAACCTCAAGTCCCGCTTCATCTAGAGCATCCTTGTTGAGCATCACATAGTTCATGCTCTTGGTGTACTGCATGCCATAATACTTGTCGTCTACCTTGGCATTTACAAAATACTCGTCTTCCGGAACCAGGCTTTCCTGCTCATAGAACTCGTTCAGGGGAGCAAGGGCTCCGCGCGTCGCCCGTTCGAGAACTCCGCCCAAGCTCGGGAACTGAATAACATCGATCGCTTCACCGGATGAGATCAGGAAATCCAACTTTTTCAACATTTCCACGGAACCGCCGGGAACCAGAACCACATGCTCGACCTTGATATTCGGATTCTGATCCATAAATTCCTGGAGCATGGCGTCCGTACCCGCCTGTTGAGCTTCGTTATCCCAGTTGTAATACTTGACGGTAACCTGCTTGTCCGTCTGACCGCTTCCACCGTTGCTGCCGGCGCCCGTTTCCGACCCGGAATTCCCGCAGCCGCTTAATACCAGGGTGCTCGCCAGAATCGTGCTAAGAATGACGGATAATCTGTGTTTGCTTTTTTTCTTCATCTTACTTCCCCCTGCACAGATAAATTAGTTGATGCGCTTTCATGTTCATTATAGGCAGTGGCTTGGCCGACCAAGTGCAAAATTTTGAGGTTCTAGGATTACATTTTTGACTTTCCGGTAACTTCTGATTGTTGACGTTAGACTTCGTATCAGCCTTTAACCCCGCCTAAAGCAATGCCGTTTATGACCTGCTTTTGCAAAGCGATGAACACAATGACCAGCGGAATGATCGCTGATACCGCCGCCATCATCATAATGGCATAGTTGTTGGTGTAGTCATCGCGGAACAGCGTCATGCCCAGCGGAATGGTGTATAAGTCCTTGTCCAGCAGGAAGATCAACGGATTCTGGTAATCGTTCCAGGTCCAAATGAATTTAATGATCGCAACCGTCGCCAGCACAGGCTTGCACAGCGGCACCATAATGGAAGCAAAGGTCCGCAGATGGCCCGCTCCGTCAATTCTGGCCGCTTCCAAATATTCATCGCTGATCCCGATCATAAATTGCCGCAGCAGGAACGTGAAGTAGATCGAGAACATACTCATGAAGATGATGGCCGCATGCGTATTGTAAAGACCAAACCAGCGGATCAGCAGGAATCGCGGAATCAGCGTTGCCTGGTCGGGAATGATCATGAACGAGAGCAAGGCCATAAAGACGAGATTCCGGCCTTTGAATCGGATCTTCGTCAGCGCATAGGCTGCCATGGATGAGATGATCAGCGTGATTAAGGTCGTAATAATCGCTATTTTAAAAGAATTGAAATAGAAATCATAGAAGGGGACTCTTCCCATCCAGACCATCTTGAAATTATAGGCCAAATTCACCTTCTCGGGTATCCACTGAATCGGAAAACGCATAACGTCCTTCTCATATTTGAAAGCCGCGGAAATCATCCAGATGAGCGGAACGAGAAACACGATGGACAAAGCCCCCATGATAACGGTGGTTACCACTTTGGACATGTTTTTTCGAAGCAGCTGCATGTACATTCCTCTCCCTCCTTATTCTTCATTTCTCATTTTCCAGGTGAGCGCGGTAATCAGGCCGATAATCGCGAACAGCAGCCAGGAAATGGCCGAAGCGTATCCCATGTTGTAGTATTTAAAGCCTTCCTCATAGATGCGGAATACAAGCACGGTAGAAGAATTGTTCGGGCCGCCTTCCGTTAGAAAGGCGATGATGTCGAACACTTTAAACGAGCCGATCAACATCGTGATCAACAGGAAGAAGGTCGTTGGACGAAGCATCGGAACCGTGATCGCAAAAAACTTTTTCATCGCACCAGCGCCGTCGATATCCGCGGCTTCGTAAATTTCATTCGAAATGTTCGTAAGCCCGGCCATATAGATAATGATCGTGTAGCCCAGGCCCGCCCAGGAACTGATAATCGAAATCGCCAAGAGCGACGTTTTCGGATCGACCAGCCATTTCGGCGGACTGCTGATCCCGAGCTCCATCAGAAACTGGTTGATTGGACCCAGCGATGGGTGGAATAATGCGCTCCATACCGCAGCAACTGCGATAATCGAAGAGATGTAAGGAATAAAGAACGCCACTTTAAAATAACTCTTGAAAAACACGCTGTTGTGAATCAAGACCGAAAGCACCAGCGCGATCGCAATCGGGATCGGCACCGTAAGCACCATATAGATCAAATTGTTCTTGATCGCTTGAATGATGGTCGGATCATGGAACATCTTGATGTAGTTATCCAGTCCGGTAAATTCGATGCCCTGGACTCCCGACAGCATATCCCAATCGGATAAACTCAAATACAAAGAAAATCCAAGGGCAAATACGTTTAATAGCAGCATCCCGACGATTTCCGGGGCCAAAAACAGCCACCCGATCAAAGCCTCTTTCCGCTTGGGAGTCCAAAACTTCCGCCGGCTCTTGGGCACTGGTTGTTGTACAGCCTCCATGCAGCATCACCTCGACAATTTGTAAGTTGTCATTATAGTAATACATCCGCCATCGGCAAGAAGGAGGGATTATGACCAGCCATGTGCAAGATTTTGACCTATAAATAGCCCCACAAAGTGGAGCCTATGCTTAGATGGTTATTCCAAATACTTTGCGGGGACCCCAGAACAAAGCCCCACAAAGTGGAGCCTATGCTTCGAGGCTTATTCCAAATACTTTACGGGGCTTGCGCTCCTCTGAAAACTCATACATTCTAAAATCAAAAAAGCCGCCTTGTTCGGGCGGCTTGCTGCTGCAGCTGTGAATTGAATCGCAACGGTCCGCTTATTTACGCGCGGTGTACTTCGCTTTGTATTCGCTCGGCGTGGTTCCCACGTATTTTTTAAACACTTTTGAAAAATACGTCCGGTCCGAATAACCTAAACCCATGGCCAACGACTCCAGATTTTGTCCGGACATTCTGAGCATTTTGGTGGCCATCTTCATTTTGTACTGATGCACGTAATCCGTAAAGGTCAGTCCCGTCATCCGTTTGAAATATCGCGAAAAATAGCTCGGATTCAAAAACAGATAGCGTGCCATGTCGATCGACGTGATGTTATCGTCAAGATGCTGATCGATATACTGCTGGATCACCTGCAGCTTCGGCTCATGAGCGTGGTTTCCCGCCCCCGCTTGCCGGGTTCCCGTCATTTGGGTCAGCTTTCTCTCCACCAGTTCCATCATATCATCCAAGGTGCGGGATAAAGCAAGATAGGCGAATAGATCCTCATCGAATTTGAGACTGGACATCATCAATTCGATGCCGCGAAGCATGGAAGACAAATCCCTGGCAAAGTCTCCTGGATCAATAGACAGTTCTTTTGCTGTACCGGCGATCTTCTGAAGCGTGCAACGTATACCTTCTAGGTCCTGCTTGATGAGTTTCCGTTCCAGCTCGGATACGTAGCCGTCAAGAAACCCTTGAGGCGCGGATTGGAACCACCTTGATCGGATTTGAGAAACCTCGGTTATCGTATAATCGGTATTTTCGTAAAATTCGCACCTGCCGTGCAGAATTTCCTGATAGATGGAGCCGATCGAGCTTAGTTCCATTTTATCTGAAACCGCGATCACGTTCGGTTGAATTTTGAGAAAGTGGACGCATTGATATCGCAGCTGCTGCAAATAATTGTGCAGATGCAAACTGGCATTCCGTGCGAGATTCACCCTGAAGTTATGCAGAATCACTATGTTCCCCTGTTCCATGAACGGCGTAATGCCTTCAAACGATTCCGACAATTCCATCGCGATATTATAGACTGCGTATAAAATCAGCGGCAGCTCCGTTTTTCTGAAACGCTGATCAAAGCTGGAGAGCCGAATGGTGACCAGTCCCAGCATAAACCACGGATACGTCCAGGAGATGCCGATCTGCCCCGCATATGCCAAAGTGGACTCGGAAGGCGAGCCATTGATTACCCTTTGCAGCAAATCCTGCCGAAAGAGCTGGCTGTTGTAACTCGCCGCCTCGCGATGAATCAGACCGGTCCGCGTCTTTAATAAATGCATGGATTTGCCAAGGCTCTGTTCCAGCTGCTCGGCCGTCAGCTGATCTTTGATCAAATAGTCGTCTGCTTGCAGTTTTACGGCTTGCTGGGCATAATGAAAATCTTCATGGCAGGTCAGGAAGATAATCCGAACCTCCGGCTTCATGCGAATAAAATGTTCTGCCAGCTCCATGCCGTTTTTTTGCGGCAGCCCGATATCCGTAATGACAATGTCCGGCCTCACTTCCTCAAACATATGCAGCGCTTTGGCGCTGGAATACGTACTGCCGGCAATCTGCAAATTGTTGGCCTCCCAGTCAATCATCTGCTGCAATACCTTGAGCATGGGAACATCATCGTCTATGAGCATGACTCTATACATCATTCTTCCTCTCCCTCCGGCAAAAAACCATGATGATGACTTAAGGGCAAGCAGAGCGTAACTGACATTCCGCCATGCGGAAGGTTGGCGAGCGTCAAACTCGCTTCCGGTCCGAAGGTCAATCGGAGTCTTTGGACCACATTCATCAGACCGACCCTCTCGTAGGCTCCGTCCTGCTCTTCGCTTGGTTTCCTCAGCCTGCGGTTCAGGCATTGGAGCTGTTCTTCATCGGCCCCTGTACCGTTGTTTGTAATCTCAATCCTTATGCCGTCCAGGCTGCTTCGGGAACGGATCTCAATGCGTGGAGTCTGATGGTCGACAAGCCCGTGGACGATGGCATTCTCAACGATAGGCTGCAAAATGAGTTTGGGCAAAATAAGCCCCTCGGTTTCCGGTTCCAGGTCGACCTCTAAATGAAGCGGGATTTCGTTGCGGATTTTCATAATGTCGACATAATGGCCCAGCAGCTTGCATTCCTCGCGTAAAGTGGCCGGCTCATTAACCTTGAGATAAGCCCTGAGCAAACTCATCAGGGAATCTATGATGCCGCTGTGAAGCGTATCTTTCGTCAAGATCAGGCTGCATTTGATCGAATTCAGCGTGTTGATCAAAAAATGGGGGCGGATTTGCATAAACAAGGCTTCGAGCTCCATCACCCGCTTCTGTTCCTGCTCCTGTTCGATATCGTGAATCAGCCGCTGCAATTGATCGAGCATCGTATTCAGCGTCTGCCCCAATTCGGCGATATCATCCTTGCCCTTGACCTCCAGTCTGACATCCAGGTTTCCCATCCCGAACTGGCGGACCACCCGCTGCAGCTTGTGAATCGGACTGTGGAGCCTCTTGGCCATCAGGATGGACATCCCGGAGAACACCAGAAACAGCAGAAGAACACCGGCAAGACCAGTATAAAAAGTCCTGGAAATCTGCCCCGACCACTCTTTCTCCGAGGCCTCGTAAGCCAGCTTCCAGTTCGATTTCAATATGGTTCTGTCCGTTCGGACGCTGCCCTTGGTTTCCGTATGATGCGGAATCAGCCCGGAATGGCCTGCGATGAATTCCCCGTTAGTGTCAAAGAGCGCCACCTTGCCAAAGTCGATCGTACCCAGCAGCTTGTTGAAGTACGTATCGGAAATGGCGCTGAGCAATACGGACACTTGCCTCTTCTCGCGGCTGTCATAGATGACCCTGGCTATATAATAGCTTTTTCCGCTCCCTGCCGAGTCGCCGCCGGCCATCCCAAGCCATTGCAGGGTTTCAGGTTTACTGAGATCGACGCGCTCCATCAGCTTGTCGAGGCTTCCGTTGATTGCGGTCAAATCCTCCGTGCCGGAAGAGATGACGAAGTGCTGACGGTTGACCAGGTACATGCGGACGTTATTATTCAGCGGCTTCGAATTTATCAGGGAGAACACGTCCTGTATTTGTCTGAAATGCACATAATCCTGATAAGTAGCCAGCCGTTTGGTGTCTGCAAATGACTTCAGGATATTGCGAACATTCGTATCGTTCACGATAAAATGGGAGGCAAACGTGACATCGTCAATCGTCTTGCTCAGCTCGTCGGTCATGACGTTCAGGACATTCTCGTTGCTGAGCTGCAGCTTCTCTTCCATCGTATTTCGGATCAGCACAAACGAAATGATAGAAACCGCGATCAGCGGAATGAAGATCAGCAAAAGAAAAGACAGCTGAATGCGTTTGTAGAAGGTGAATTTGAACATTGTTCTCTGCGCCTTTCTTATGCTCTAGTCCTCTTTATTCTATCAGTCCTTTGTGCTGGCGGCATTCATTAAATGATGACAGTTGCTTGCTTTTTTCTACCCTGAAGGGTCATCAGCACAACCTCCCCGAAGATCTGCATGCCCTCCACCACATAAGAGTCATAATGGCCGGACGGCGCACGGTGACTAACCACGAGAATAAACTCTTCTTCCATACCCGGCAGCTGAATCCCGCATGCCTCCGCTTGCCCCTCATGAACCCGTTCGCCCGTATGGCGATAAACAGGCACTTTACGGACTCGCGGCAAGGCCGTTTCGCCTGGGCGATGAGGATACAGCACCTGCATGATGCTGATGCATCCTTTCCCGGTCCTGGAGTAAGCGACATTCGCATTCGGTTCCAGCAGGTTATATTCGCGGGAAATCACGCCTTCGCCGACTTCCCCACGCAGGCCGTCTGCAGTAACGGGGATAATGAATAGATTCGCCTCCCCACGGGTGGTTGTGCGGCAAATCAAAGACTCCCCTTCCATCCGGACTTCTCCTGGCGGGTGCGGAAAATGAAAATGCTGAGTAAAGGTATGCTGCTCAAGGCACGCCAAGCTGTCGATCAGCAGCCAAAAATAAGGCTTGATAAAGATGATCCTTCTGCGCGGGTACAACGGATCACTCCCATAGAGATAGCCGTCATGCGCCCCCTCGACATAATCGAACTCCGGCTTGCTGATCCATCTGCAGCCCAGTGGCCCGGCAATCCGGTCGAAAGACCAGGTATCCTTGACCCCGGTAAACCCGATCCCGTCGACGACCGTAGTATTATGGGCTGAACTCTCCTTTAAAGCTTTTCTCAGCGGTGTATGGTCGCTGTAGTTATACCTTCCGAGATCGGTGAGCAGATCCCGGCCGAACGCATGGAGATCCATGTGCAGCATATCGGCGTGACCATGGCCACCCCCGAGCGGACCGCAGTGAAAATAAAGGTACAGCGCATCTTCGCCCCAGCCCGTTCGCATCGTATAATGGCCGGAATGGGGAAAAGCTCGGCTTAGGGATGGCGGCTCCGCGGGCACCATCGCTTCGTAATCCCGGATGCCCGACACGCCGAACAGCCAGGCATGGTCGTAATCCGGCAGAGCATATCCGCCAAAGCGCAAAACGGGATCCTCAAATAACCACGCGGCGTAGGTCAGAATGGAACGGATATCGCTGTCGTCGCTGTCTCCCAGCATCGGCTGCCTGTGGTTCGGCTTTGCCCAGTACAGGGAGGCTTCGGCCATCTCGCGTACCTTATGCCGGAATAGGCCGTCAAGCTCCAACCCGTTGAGATTGGCGAGGTGAACGCAGTCCAGATAACAAGCCAGCACCTCATGATGGTACGTTGGCGACTGCTCCCAGTGAATGCCGTCTACCATGATCTGAAGCCGGGCCGTCTCCTTCAGTCTCTCTTCCCCTAGTTCCCGCCATCGTGCCGAGCTCTTAAACTCGGGGAAGTACAGTGCGATATGGTATAAACCGCACGTTTCCAGAACACCCCAGTTGCTGATATGCTTCCAGCTGGTGAAGGAAGCAGCCAGATAGTCCCCGTGCTCATGAAGCGAAATCAGGGCTTTACCGAGCAGCAACGGAGTCAGGGATGGACTGCCGATCATGTATCGAAGTGCCTTGATCCAGTTCGCGCTGCGCAGACCGGCTTCGATTGGCCGCCATGTCAGCGTATCCGTCGTCGGCTCTTCGGGGATAGGATTCCGATCGATCCAGTCTTCGAGCTGGCGGCAAAAAGCTTCCGCATACTTCTCGTCGCCTGTCATTGCATACGCTTGTCCCAGCGCCACCCAATAGCGGTGGCGATTCAGCATGTAAGCCCACTCCGCGTCTTGATCGGGAATATGGCACCAATTCACGCTTCCTTCAAATATAACGGGAATTTGGCTCCGTTCCATATCCCACGGAAAACGGAACAGGAACGTCTGCTGTACCACTTCTTCCGCTGTCTTCATCACGGTTTCCAGTTCATCTGCGCAATATTGCTTCACGTAATCGGTGGTATACTGCTTATCCTCGCCACTCATCCACCATCCGGGTGTCCTCCGGCAGGTGAAGTATTGATGCAGTTTACACAGTAAATCGTGCCGATGACCTTGATCGTCTGCATCCTGCATCGAACCCATAGCGGGGTCCTTCAGGTTCAAAATCTTTAAAACAGCATTCGCCGAAGCTTCCATGGCATCAGCGTTCATACCAGTACCCCTTGCTGCCGGTCTCCAGCCGAATTAAAGCTTCCAGGTAAAAATAATCTCCCCAGATCATGAAATCATCCGGGGACAATCCGCCGCGCACATGATAAGAGCCATGCTGCAGCAGGCCTTCCGCTTCTTGGCCGATCGTGGAATAGTGGCGGACCAGCGAGGTCATGGAATCCTTCAATCCTTGTTCAAATTCCGCTCTATCGGGATCCCCCTCCTCCAAATGTCCTACCAGTTCCAGCAAGCCTGCTGCCACGATGGCGGAAGCCGAGCTGTCGCGGTAAGTCTCGGCGGTTACGGGAGCGTTAAAGTCCCAAAGGGCGACATGATCCTCCGGTAAATGCTTTAGGAAATATTTAGCCATTCGTTTGGAAGTATCCAGGTATGCGTGATCTCCGGTGTATCGATAAGCCAGCGCGAAGCCATATACCCCCCATGCTTGTCCCCGCGTCCAGGTCGAACCGTTCGTATAGCCTTGATGCGTGGCACCGCCGATCGGCTCCCCCGTATGGGGATCGAAGAAAAAGGTATGGTATGAGCTGTCGTCTCCCCGTACCAGATAGCGCCTTGTCTTCTCCGCCTGCATGATTGCAATTTCCCGATATTGGGACTTTCCGGTTTGTTGTCCCGCCCAGAACAGCAGCGGCAGATTCATCAAGCAATCGATAATGATGCGGCCGCCTTCCTGTTCGTCTCCTTCCGGACCCCAGGCTTGAATATATCCTCCGCTTGGACGCCAGCGTTTCAGCAGCAGATCCGCAGCCTGAAGCGTCAACTGGCGGGCACTCTCGTCCTTCTCGACGATCCATTCCGCTTTGGAGGACAAGGAATACAGGAACCCGATATCGTGATGATCAAGCACCTTCTTTTCTGCAAAGCGGCGGCGAAAATCTTCCACCGTTCGTTTTGCTCCCAATCTAAAGGCCTCGTCGCCTGTGTATTCATAACACAACCAGAGCAGGCCGCTCCAGAAGCCGTTCGTCCAGTCGTCATTGTCATTCAGCAAATAAGCTCCGTCCCTGCTGACGTGGGGAAATCTTGCCCCGAAGGCATCCATGTTCTTCCGGATTTTCTCTACGGCATCTTGAATCGCATTGCTCCACATAACACCTTGCTCCCTTCAAATCGATCCTGATTACGATTCATGATAAGGAGAGTCGCCCGGTTCTAGTAGAGCCGATTTTTGCCTTGATGTGCATTATTTTGACTTTTGCAGCCGTAAGGCGGTAAAAAAGGAACAAGCCTCTGCTTTAATCCAACCAAAAAAACGATCCGAGGTTTACCTCGGATCGTCCATTTTGCCCTTGAAGCGGTAAAGCGTTACGCTACGAACTTTTTCCACTTTCTGATCTTGGTTCTGAAGCTTTTGAAAGGGGCGACGGAATTGATGTGCAGCCATTTCCACATCGGCCAGTTGGCGCTGGTTACCGTCCATTTTCGAACGCCCGGACGAAACAGCTCTTCCTCGGTCAACCGGTTGATCCATTCGCACCATTCATCCGTCCTCTGCTTCAGCATAAAACGCAATTCTACCAAAGAATAGCCGTCATACGCTTGGTAGAAACGCTGATACAGCGCCCCCAATTGATTCCATTTATAGTCAGGGGCCGGCGTCGTAACTTCGATGCCGGCTCGTTCATCCCGCTCCCAGCTCATGACGAGAGACAGCCAACCAAGCTGATAGGCGATCATTTCTTGCGGCGTTCTGTCGACTTCGCCAATGCGATGATTCTTTTTATCCTCCGGAACAGCATCAAATTCTTGGTCAAACAGCATATACGTTCGTCGAATTTCAGCGATGAAAGCCTCTTTGCTCGGGTATGTTTGCAACGATACTCTCTCCTTCATCATTAACATGTACCGCTTAACAGGCACATTCAAATCATACCATGCCCTGGGGCCGCACACGGTGACGAAGATCATCCCGCTCCCTATGCGGAAAGCCGCAGCCATAACGAAGAATTAATATTCTTTTGACTCTATCTCGTTCCGAAGCCGTTCAATGACTTGATCTATCGCGATTTCGCCAAGCTCTCCCTCGCCCCGTTTACGAACCGATACGTGATCGGAGTCCATTTCCTTCTCGCCAAGGACAAGCGTGTAAGGCGTTTTCAACAGTCCCGCTTCACGGATTTTATAACCCAGCTTTTCATTTCGGACATCGACGTTCACCCGTATGCCGGCATTCTCCAGACGTTTCTTCACCTTCAAGGAATAATCGATATAGTGATCTGACACCGGAATGATCATCACTTGTACAGGAGCAAGCCACATCGGGAAGGCTCCGCCGTAATGTTCCGTAAGGATCCCGATAAAACGTTCGATGGATCCAAACACCGCCCGGTGAATGACAACCGGCCGATGCTTCTGATTATCTTCCCCAATATAGGACAGATCGAACTTTTCAGGGAACTGGAAATCCAGTTGGATGGTGCCGCACTGCCAGCTCCGCTTTAAGGAATCGAGGATATGAAAGTCGATTTTGGGTCCGTAAAACGCTCCATCCCCTTCATTAATCCGGTACGGCAGTCCCAATTGATCCAGTACCTGCTGCAGCGAAGTCTCCGCTTGCTCCCATAGTTCCTCGGAGCCCATGGAATCCTCCGGTCTTGTCGATAACTCGATTGTATATTCAAAGCCAAAGACTTGATACACACGGCTGATAAAATCGATAACCTGTTTGATTTCTTCCTGGATCTGATCGGGCCTTACAAAAATATGCGCATCATCTTGACAAAACGTGCGCACCCGCATCATGCCGTTAAGAGCGCCTGAGAACTCATGGCGGTGAACCTGACCGAATTCGGATATGCGAATGGGCAGCTCTCTGTAGGAGTGCAGCGAGTTTTTGTAGACCAACATATGCCCTGGACAGTTCATCGGCTTCAGCGCATACTCCGTCTCGTCTACTTGCGTAAAATACATATTGTCTTTGTAGTGATCCCAGTGACCGGACATTTCCCACAGGCGCTTGTTCATCATCAGCGGAGTCCGCACTTCATCGTAATCGCGATGGAATTGAAGCCCTCTTGCGAATTGCTCCAGCTCATTGCGAATGATCATCCCGTTCGGCAAAAAGAAGGGCATGCCGGGCGCTTCTTCCGAGAACATAAAGAGGCCAAGCTCTTTTCCCAGCTTCCGATGATCCCGTTTCTTGGCTTCTTCTAGCAGCAATAAATGTTCATCCAGCTGCGACTTCTTGGGAAACGCCGTTCCGTAGATTCGCTGCAGCATTTTATTGTCGGAGTCCCCCCGCCAATAAGCACCCGCCACACTCATTAATTTGAACGCTTTGATTCTGCCCGTGGATGGAAGATGCGGCCCTCTGCATAAGTCAACGAACTCGCCCTGCTCATATACCGAAATAACCTCGTCCTCCGGTAGTTCACGAATAAGCTCCATTTTATACGGATCATCTTGGAATATACGTTCAGCCTCCTTACGCCCCACTTCCTTGCGAAGGATCGGCAGGTCTTCCTGAACGATTTTCTGCATTTCTCGTTCGATGGTAATCAAGTCATCGGCCGTAATGGAATGCCCCAGATCCATATCGTAATAAAAACCATCCTCAATGACCGGTCCCACCCCAAGATGAACAGATTCACTGCCGTATAGCCGTTTCACGGCCTGAGCCATCAGATGGGCCGTACTGTGCCGATATACGTACAATCCGTCCTCGGAATCCAGTGTAATGATGCTTACTTCCGCATCTTCACGAAGCTCTTGATTCAAATCCACAAGTTTGCCATCCGCTTTGGCTGCAACCGCATTTTTCTTCAGTCCTGAATGGATGGATTCCGCGATTTGGAACATCGTCGTTTGTGCGGGATACTCCTTCTTGCTTCCGTCCTGCAGCGTTACTACAATTGACATGGTGATCCCTCCATCAAATTTAGATTGAACGCAAAAAAGCACTCGATCCCTAAGGGACGAGTGCGTTCAGCTCGTGGTTCCACCCTAATTTGATCCGATAATGGCAAACGCTCGTACTGCCGCGCGCTTTGTCGGATCCTCATTCAGACATCCGGTAACGGGGATGATTCGGTGTTTTCTAGTTCCATTTCGATTGTCGAACGACCGATCTGGGTTCAAAAACACAGCTACAAAGGGGTAATTCAAGAAACAAGCGCGGAAGAAGCTTTCACCAATCGCTTCTCTCTCTGGACAGGTCGTTTCACGAATCATGTCTTTGATCGTTGCTGATAGTAAAGTACTATAAGTCAGTTTTTTCTAATTGTCAAACCTAATTTCAAAGATAGTTCGATGTTAATTTGGATAACAAATCCTTCCCTCATGTATCCTATGTCAGCATCTTTTCCATGTTTACGATTCCTCGTCCTTCAGGGTCATTTTGACCAAATATCCAATACCCAAACCGACCAGAACACCCGGAAAAGCATGGTGTAGCGTTAAACCGATCCCGGCCCCGATGATGACGCAAGCGTAAATAATGATATCTCCCTTTTTCAATTCTCTCAACTCCCTTGTCGACATGTATGACATTCTCCGTGATTTTCGTTGACGAATTATATCTTACAAGATGACGCCGCGTCACTTTCAAGCGTCTATTGAGAAATTGTCAAATTCACGAATGAATCCATAACTGAAAACAAAAAAGCCGCTTGTTAACCAGCAGCTCTCATTCATAAAGATCGATTATTGAATATTGTTCATTGCGTCAATGAATACCCTAACCGGATAAATCTCCCTTGTTTCTGCGTGAAGCGAAAACGTTTAATAACTTACCATATTACACTGCTTCCGAAGGAGGGTTGTCCATGGATATGTTTATCGATTTAGGAGTCAAACTGATCATCAGCTTTTTCGGGCTATGGATCATCACTTTTGTTACTGGGCGCAAAACCATCAGTCAGCTTACACCGCTTGACTTCCTATCCTCCTTAATCCTGAGTGAAATCGTTGGGGCAAGCCTCTATGATGATAAAGTAAAATTGTCCCATTTGTTATTCGCTCTAGCGTTATGGACAATCATGTCTTTCCTCTTCGAGAAGGCAACCACCCACTTTGTCAAGTTCGGCTATTTAACGGAAGGGCGGGCGGTTCTTCTGATCGATAACGGAAAGCTCAACCAGAAGCTGCTCGATAAATACGACATGGAATATAAACAGCTGCTGTCCATGCTCAGACGGCAAAATATTTTCTCATTAACCGAAGTCAAATACGCCATTCTGGAAACGGACGGCTCGCTATCCGTCATGCGCAAACCCGAATACGAGCCGCCGACGGCCCAGGATCTTGGCATCGAAGCCAAGCCGGATCCCTTTACGGTAACGGTTGTCGACAAGGGAAGGTTGCTCGAGGAATCCATGCTGGGCAAACACATCGAACACAATGAGATTCAATCGAAAGCGCGGGAACAAGGTTTTGAATCCTTGGAAGATATCGCATACGCGGAGTATGGGGATGACGGAAAGCTCTATGTTTTCTCCAAAAAAGAGGTTCAGGATTGAATTTATACCCTTAGATGATCGCAACGCAAAAAAGCCTGATTCCCAGGCTTTTTTGTGTTTCGTATATTCTAACGACAAAGCGAATTCGACGATATTCTTCCGGAGCACCAAGCGTATCCCTTTCTCAAAAGAAATCCATGAGGTAGGTTTGGCCTGCAGGAATCATCGTTTCCAGCAGTGCTGCAGCCTTAGCATCTCCGGTCAGGCGGTGAATGGAATACAGTGCCTGCGGTCTTTTATATCCGGTAAACAAGGCCGACAGTGTCTGAATGTCGGTAGACAGATCCGCCTGCTCCCCTCGATCGGATGGGAGCTCCGACAGCTCCGCTTTCCCCTCTCCATTCATCGATAGCCTCCACAGGCCTGCATTCCAAGGCGCTGCGGAATCCTCCACCTCGATGGTCAGGACAGCTTCCTGCGTCGCTTCAAAAGCATACTGCTCCACGAAGGATTGTAAATCCACGATACGGGCCATGAAGTAAGGTACCGTTTCCCGGGTAACGCGGGGATCCGGCAGCATATAGGGCAGCTGGTCATCCGTTGGCACCATCGTCATGGTCACCTGCTCGATCCTGGAATCATGGTTTGCAAAAAAAGTCCAGAGTCCGCTTCGGGCTTCTTCATTCAGGAAAACAAATTCGTCGCACACCAGTTCTTTGTCTTTAAGCTCATATAACGCATAACCCGTCGGTTTGCCCTCGGCAGAATAATAAACAACGCTGTGATTGTCTCCCTGCAGGACGAATCTTGTCCACCATGCCTCTTCGCGCACAAGGGTACCGTTATACCGGCTGACATAGGCCTGATACATGCCATCCAGTACAGCAATGTCGTTTACATCTCTTACAACGCGGCCCGGCACCTCCACTTTACGCGGAAATTTGGACACCGGAATGACGTACTTATGATATTCCGCGAACAATTCCCAGCCAAACTTGCGATAAAACGGGATCGAGAACGGATGCAGGAAGGAAAGAGTCTGTCCCTTGCCCTTCATCTCTTGCAATGCATGCTTAAGCAGCGTCGAGACATGTCCCTGTCTGCGGTTCTCCGGCCATGTTGCCACGCCCGCAATGCCGCCCATCGCGAAAGTGTTCCCCTGCAAATAGACCTGCAGCGGAATGATGGTCAGTTTCGCCTGCAGCTCTTCCCCGTCAAAAATCCCCCAGAATCGCTCTGGTTTAAAATGCTTCTGATTGGACTCTCGCTGCTCCGGCGTCAGCGTATATTGAAAGGCATATTCGGATAATTTCGTGCTGATGTCAAATTCATCCGTTCTTAATTGTCTAAGTTCCATTCTTGCTTCACCTCTCCAATCTTCATATGTACGTTAATTGCTGAATGACGCGTGTTATCCCGGCACGAAAAAGTGGGTTCCAAGGCACATGACCAGTATAACATCACAGCTGCCTATGCGGTACAAAACACCGTTCGATTTCAGGTGAATATCCATCCGTGCATGAATACAAAAAAACTTAGAATATTTTACACAAACTTTTAGTAAGCTACTTGACAAAGATAACCCACTAAGATTATGATTAGCTCATGCAAAATAACAAGCACACCATGATCACAATATATTCAGAATAATCGGGAGGTAAGAACAGTGTCCAAATTGAATATCGGTATTATTTTAGGCAGTACCCGTCAAGGTCGTTTAAGTCCGCAAGTAGGTGAATGGGTTAAACGTATCGCTGACGAGCGCGGAGATGCAAACTACGAAATCGTAGATATCGCGGATTACAAGCTTCCGCTTTTGGGTGAAGCCGACGCGACTGAACAAGCAACGGCTTGGAATACCAAACTTGCAAGTTTGGACGGCTTTGTATTCATCGTTCAGGAGTACAACCACAGTATTTCCGGCTCATTGAAGAACGCACTCGATTATGCCCGCGAGGCATGGAACAATAAAGCTGCAGGCATCGTGAGTTACGGTTCTGTTGGCGGCGCACGCGCTGCCGAGCATCTGCGCGGAATCCTGGGCGAGCTGTCCGTAGCGGACGTTCGCGTACATCCTGCCCTCTCGTTATTCACTGATTTTGAGAACGGCTCTGTGTTCAAACCGGCTGATCTGCATCTTGTCAACCTGAATGGCATGCTTGACCAAGTGCTTGCTTGGAGCGGTGCTTTGAAGACGCTGCGCTAATCTCTAATAAATAGGACTGCCGCCGCTTCATCTTCCGATGAGGCTGCGGCAGTCCTTTTTTTCTGGCATCCACGCTTCATACCGAAAACCTGCGCCTATTCGATATCAATAAGAAACGTTTCGTTTAGCCCTTTCTTGCCCTCGGGCGTGATTTTAATGGCCCTGGTTTTTGGCATCCTTTGTACCCATCCTAATTCCAATAGTCTTTCCAACAGCGCATGGCCCAGCGCCCCGGCAAGG
Source organism: Paenibacillus sp. Y412MC10 (assembly GCF_000024685.1). Classification (NCBI taxonomy): domain Bacteria; kingdom Bacillati; phylum Bacillota; class Bacilli; order Caryophanales; family Paenibacillaceae; genus Paenibacillus; species Paenibacillus sp. Y412MC10. The sequence continues at coordinate 2,988,359 of NC_013406.1, read as the reverse complement.
TGATGACGTCTTTCACTCCAGTCCAAGCATCGGTGCGTGAAGGAGCGGCGTTTTCTCTTCACGCGTTCCAGATCGATTTGAAACGCCCTGAAGAAGCCTTCTCCTTTTTCGGTAACCGTAAATTGATGATCCACTTCGGATAAAATCCCTGCATTTAGAAGCGAATCCGTCAATTGTATTCCCAAACTCCCCGCAAGATGATCGTAGCAAGTCCTTGCATGGCGTATGGCTTTGTGCTCCAAAGCTTGGTTGAATGATCTGATTTCAACGGGAGGCGTAATCGATAGAAGGGTCTCCATGATCCGGGCAACCTCCTGGTTCTCGATTCCATAATAACGGTGCCTTCCCTGTTTTTCGACGGCCACCAGATTCGCCGCAACCATTTTGGATAAATGAAAGCTGGCCGTTTGCGGTTTGATATTTGCCATGTACGCCAGCTCTCCTGCCGGGTGGTAACGCCCATCCAATAAGACGGTCATGATGGCCGCTCTCGATGCATCGCTTACGAGTGAGGCTACCTGTGCTATGTTCGGACTCGCATTCATCTCCATCCCTCCTGATGTAATCCATATTTCGATGAGCATCGAACCTTTTCTATTCTACAATGATTTGGGATAGAACCGTTAATGGGAGGAATATTTTATGAAAAAAACCGCTCAAATGATCGACACTGAACTAATTAAACCGAAAATCCTGTATTATGGAACCCCTGTTATTTTGCTCAACACCCTGAATGAAGATGACACCGTCAATATCAGTCCCATCTCCTCATCATGGGCGCTGGGAGAACATATCATTCTTGGCATCGGACTCGGGGGGAAGGCGATTGAGAACCTGGAACGGCATCCTGAATGCGTCATCAATATTCCGGACCCTTCCTTATGGGAGAATGTCGAACGATTAGCCCCGTTGACAGGGAAATATCCCGTTCCGGACCACAAGCTGATGAGCGGATTTACATTTGAAAAAGATAAGTATGCGCAAAGCGGATTAACGCCAGCGGATTCTGTCACCGTAAGGCCGTCCCGTATCACGGAGTGTCCGATTCAGATTGAAGCCAAGGTGAACCACATTCGGCTGCCTGACGATTCGCCCTTTTTTGCCATTGTCGAAACACAGGCTGTACAGGTGCATGCCCATCGCAGCATCATAACGAATGAACAACACATTGACCCTGGCAAATGGAGTCCGCTCATCTACAATTTCCGGCACTATTTTGGGCTCGGCCCGTCATTAGGCAAAAGCTTTCGTGCCGAAACTTAATATTCTGGAGCATAAAGAAGAGGCCCGCCATGTATGGCGGGCCATTCCTGTTCATGCTTGTGGTTTACGGCTTGACCGGAATGGTCATTTCCAGATCCTTCAGATAGGTTTTATCTCCTACGCTATCCTGATCTTGTCCTATAACACTCCAATCCTTTGGATTGACGGTCAGCGTAAACGGCTTTATCGTAATGGATTTCGGCGTTCCGTTCAGAGGACTGTACAATTGGTCGATATGATATTCGGTTTGGGGTTCGCTATGGAAATATTCGAATTTTCTTGGACTCAGGACATTTCCTTGATCATCCACTAGCTCGTAATATACCATGCTGGCGCTGTAATCGCCTGTTTGCTCTACAGAAGCCGGCACCTCGCCTTTACTGTCCAGAACCAGGCGGGTCGATACCGGTGAAATATCCAATTGCTTGACGGTATAACTGAATGGCCCATCCGATTTCGTGGCCTGGTCCGGCTTCACGACAATCGATGGATTAGCGACATTTACAGGGATCTTGAATTCGAAGGTTTCGTTCACTTGAGTTACGTTGGCCTGAATGGTCAGCTCGAATTGATCGGGTAATTTCAGACCCTTGGCAAGCTCAACGATATAGGCATTGTCCTGTTGCGGATAATCTCCAAAGGTCCCCTCGCCCATCGCCACTTCTTGTCCGTCTACCAGAATTCGCGGCATTTCGATATAGCCTTTTTCCTGATCTTCCTTAGCTACTTTCCTCGACTTAACATACTCACTATCCTGATTACCGATTAACGTAGCATCTTCGCTAATATACGGAGAAGCTGTACCCGGTAAATCCACTCCCTCGCGCTCCAGGATAAAGGACAACCGGGTTCCATCATATAGGAGGTCAGCTACCTTCAACGTCACGCCATCGTGAGTTAAGCTCAAGTTAGGTTCGGATAGGATTCCTTGCTCTATGGCGGCTTTCACTGCATCTTCGCTGGTTCCTTCGTATAGCACACCGAGCACTGGAATTTGCTTCAGGGTTGCTGCCATTACCGGCGATACAAACCCCGAACCGATCACGGTTCCTCCCAGCACAGCTGCTGCGGACGCAACGAGTATCGCTCTTTTAATAACATTCGGTTTAGGTTTGGTTGATAATCTTGTCATTTCACGCTCTCCAATTCGGTTCATGATTTGATCACTCATACTTCTCATCGGTAAAGACGATTCGCGAATCCTTTGTTCGAGTGCATTCATCTCAGCGTATTCCGTTTGTTCCGGCAATTGTCCCACGTGCCACCTCTCCTTTTTGGCTTATTCGGTCCATTAACTTATGACGCAAGCGTTCATACTTTTTCCTGATCGTCGCCGATTTGAGTCCCATGATGCCGCTGATTTCCTCGAAGGTATACTGTTCTACGGCCTTGAGCAGCAATATATGGCGTTCTTCTGCTGTAAGGTAGGTTAACAGCTCGTACACAACCGGCTCATGTTGAGATATTTGCATAACCGGCTGCTGTTCCTTGCAATGCTCGATCAGGTTAAGAAAACGATTCTGCTTTCTCTTAATATTGATCAGATGATGATAGGCCATTTTATACAACCAGGCAGAGAAGGATACTTGTCTCTTATACAGATGAAGATGCTCATAAGCACGGATAAAGATCTCTTGCACGGCATCTTCTGTCTCCGCATGGTTCTTCAGAATATAGTAGCAGTAGGTGTACATCTGCCGTTCAAACTGGACGATGATCGCTTGATATGCATGTTTGTCTCCTGCTTTGACTTGTTCGATAACCTCTTCAATGGCCTTTCTTTTTCCTTCCGCTTCCCCGGGGATGGTTGGCTGCAAGCGAGCTCACCTCCTTCTTTGTTTACCTATATAACAATCCGAACAAGGGATTTTGTGACACGATTTATTTGATGTGGAGAATGCGCATGAATTAGACCCTGCCGCTAATAGAGTCCGGATGCTCTGAAAAGGGCATAATTCTGTGTCGTTACGGGCGGCTACAGCTTCGGGTAACTTTTAACGTAATCCAAGAATCGTTTCGTTGCCGGAGATACTTCCCGCAAGGAGCTTACCGCAATGCCGAGCGATCTGAAGCTCTTCTCCTTCAATTCGATTTGCCGTATATTCCGCCGCTGCCCCCGCAGCACAAGTTCGGGAAGAATGCTGATGCCCAGGCCCTTCTCCACCATGGCCATAATGGCATAATCGTCTCCAAGCGTATATTTGATATCCGGCTTGGTCAGGGCTTTCTCCAGCACCCGGTTCACATCGTAATCGGAGCCTTTGCTGGGCATAATAAAAGGTTCATTCTCAATTTGGGCTAAGGCAATGGAGTCCTCGGAGCTAAGCGGATGTTCCACTGGCAGCAGTACGAGCATCGGGTCTTGATGCAGAGGAATCGCATCGAATATATCCCACGTCGGAAGTGACAGAAAGCCGCAATCAATCTTGCCCTCCGCGATCCAATCCTCAATTTCCCGATAATCTCCTTCGACCAAACGAATCTCGATATGGGGATAATCCCGCTGGAAATCCTGGATAATCCCAGGCAGCCAGTGAACGCCGACGCTGGTAAAGGTACCGATGTGAATGGTTCCCAGCTCGATTCCATGAATGGAAGCCACCTGCTGCTCCAAATGCTCGTTCCATTTCAATATTTCCCGCATCGTCTTCACGATCTCCTCGCCATTGGTCGTCAGCTTCGCGCCTGAACGGTTTCGAATCAGCAGCGAGAAGCCGAACTCATCTTCCAGGCTGTTGATCATATGGCTGACGCCGGACTGCGTAAATCCCATCACTTCGGCGGCTTTGGTCAAGCTTCCGAGCTCGACGACCTTTACTAGAACTTTGAATTTATTCATACTCATGGGGAATCCTCCGGCATTATTTTATACATGAATTTTACTCATGTTTATTATTAAGAACATTCGTTTTACTTGTCTATTGTACGTGAGTATACTGATTCTGTTCAATCACTTGAAGGAGGAAGAAGAACTTGAAACCGCTGAAGGCCGATCTTATGATTTTGTTTATCACCATGTGCTGGGGCTCGTCCTATCTTTTTATGAAAATGGGACTGGATTCGCTGGGAGCGTTCAATTTGATAGCCCTACGATTTGGATTGGCCTTTATGCTTGCAGGAGCGATTTTTTTCCCGCGCTTGCGCCGGGTTAACCTGAAGACGATCCGTTACGCCATGCTCCTGGGCTTTATTTTGTTTATCATGTTCACGGCCTTGACCTTTGGCTTGAAAACAACGACAGCATCCAATGCCGGGTTTCTGATCAGCTTAACGGTGGTGTTTGTCCCATTGATACATACGTTCCTCTTTATGAAAAAAATAGAGATGAAACTGATCGTCAGTATTTTGCTGGCCTTAACGGGCATCGCGCTGCTGACTATCCAGCTCCCTTTTGCATTTAAGATCGGGGACCTGTTCTGCATAGCGGCGGCATTATGTTATGCGCTTCATATCAATATCGTCAGCACGGCTGCGCAGAAGGTCGACGCGTTAAGCCTCGGCATCCTGCAGCTGGGATTTACCGGATTGTATGCGTTCCTCTCGTCACTTCTCTTGGAAACACCGGCATGGCCAAGCTCTACCGACTCATGGACGGCTGTCCTGGTCCTCAGCATCGTATGCAGCGGATTGGGGTTCATCTTCCAGACGATCGCCCAGAAGTATACAACCGCCACCCGAACGGGTCTCGTATTTTCGCTGGAACCTGTATTCGCTGCGCTGTTCGGATACTGGTTTGCCAACGAGGTCATGGATTCCAACCAGTATGCAGGAGCTGCGCTTGTCCTTCTTAGCGTTGTTCTATCCAGCGTTGATGTGAACTTCAGGAAACGGTCGGCCATGAAAAACAGACCCGTTGCGTTGGAGTCCTATTCTGCAGAATTCAAGTAAAAAAGCTTGACTTATCTCCAAAAAATTTATATCTTTATATCACGGCTTAACTGAGGGCGATATCAGTTATGCAGGAACGTGATTAAAGGGGAGTAGCTGTCACAGCAAAGTCGTCATTACGGGAAATGTCCCCGGCTTTGTTGGCAACGATACGTTGTTTGCGAGACCTTTACCACACACTCTGTGGTGAAGGTCTCTTTTTGATTTCAAAAGGCCTTCATCTGCCGGTGGAGGTCTTTTTTGTGCCTTCAATAATACTACAAGGAGGAAATGGCATGGAGCTTTTATTGGAGTATGGATGGGTGCTGTTAGTGCTCATCGCACTGGAAGGATTGCTGGCGGCGGATAATGCGCTGGTCCTTGCCATCATGGTCAAACATTTACCGGAGAACCAGCGCAAAAAGGCGTTATTCTACGGGCTGCTCGGAGCCTTTGTGTTCCGGATCGGATCGCTGTTCTTAATCTCGTTCCTGGTGGATGTATGGCAGGTACAAGCCATCGGCGCACTCTATCTTCTTTACATTTCGATCAATCACACGTTGAAACACTTTATTAAAGGCAAGAAACCGACGGAAGACGCAAAACCGAAAGCGGACAAGCCCAAGAAGCAATCCGGCTTCTGGATGACCGTCTTCAAAGTCGAAGTGGCGGACATCGCCTTTGCCGTAGACTCGATACTTGCAGCCGTAGCGTTGGCTGTCGCATTGCCGCCAAGCGGATTGGCGAACATCGGCGGCCTGGATGGAGGTCAATTCATCGTCATCTTCCTGGGCGGATTCATTGGTTTGATCATCATGCGCTTCGCGGCATCCTACTTCGTAAAATTGCTGCAGCAGCGTCCCGGACTGGAAGTGGCGGCATTTCTGATTGTTGGTTGGGTAGGCGTCAAGCTTGCAGTGATTACCCTTGCACACCCTGATGTAGCCCTGATCGACCATCACTTCCCTGAGAGCTCGATCTGGAAGGCTTCCTTCTACATCGTTCTCGTGCTGATTGCCGTGATCGGATGGTTTAGCTCTTCGAAAGAGAAAGTGCAGGATGAAGACAATGCCATCAAGGAAGTGGAAGAACAACAGCCGGGCAAAACGCTGCAAGGCTAAATCCCCTCCCGCGTGCAATGTATACCACGCATGAGGCAACTTCATAACATGATTCATCAAACAAGACAAGGCGATTTGCTGACGGTGCTTCAACCGTTCACAAATCGCCTTTCTTCATGCTTATATTGTCAATTGCATACGATATAAATTCGCGTAAGCGCCTTGACGGGCAAGCAATTCTTCATGCGTGCCTTGTTCTTGGATCCCGTCTTCGGACAATACGACGATTCGCTGCGCATTCCGTACCGTTGTCAACCGATGAGCGATGACAAGCGTTGTTCGATTATCGCTTAACCGTTCCAGCGAATCTTGGACCGCTCTCTCGCTTTCATTGTCCAGGGAGCTGGTCGCTTCGTCAAATATGAGAATCGGCGGGTTCTTCAGGAACACACGCGCAATGCTGAGCCGCTGCTTCTGTCCTCCGGAGAGCTTGACGCCGCGCTGGCCGATATCCGTTTCATAACCGTCCGGCAGTGCCATGATGAAATCATGGGCATTCGCTCTTTTGGCTGCTGCGATGATCTCATCCTTGCTGGCCTCCATGTTGCCATACCGGATGTTATCGAAGACGGAGCCTGCAAACAAATATACATCCTGCTGCACGATCCCGATATTTTTTCTTAAAGAGTGCTGCGTAATCTCCCGGATATCGCGCCCATCCAGCAGTATGCGTCCTTCACTTACTTCATAAAAACGCGGAATCAGCGAACACAACGTGGTCTTGCCTACGCCTGAGGGACCAACCAGAGCAACATACTCGCCAGGCTTGATGTTCAGCGATACCTGGTTCAGCACGAATCCATAGCGGTCCTTGTATCTGAAGCTGACATTCTGAAACTCGATGTTCCCCTGAACCTGCGTGATCGTCTCGGCACGATCGGCATCCTCGATATCGGGTTCTACCTCCAGGATCTCCATGAACCTGTCAAATCCCGTAATGCCTTCCTGGTACAGTCTGGCGAAGTTAACCATGCGCTGGATCGGTTCGATCAGAATGCCGATGCATAAGAAAAAGGTCAGCAAATCCGCCAGTTCCAGCGAGGTATCCACGATTGCGGCTCCGCCGAACACAATAACGGTAATCGTAATAAGTTGGGTAAAACCGACCAGCCCTTCGTGAAAGTACGTTTCGCTCTTATACCCTTCCCTTCTGCTGTCAATGAACCGCTTGTTGGCATAGGCGAATTTCCCCTTCTCTATATGCTCGTTCGTAAAAGACTTCACCACGCGGATACCCGAAAGAGAATCCTCTACCTGTGCGTTGATATCCTCGATCCGGTCCTTGCTTACCCGCAACGCCGCGTTCATCTTCTTATTATAGTAAAAAGCAAACGCGGCCATAATCGGGAGAAAGAGAAAAACGATCAGGGTAAGCTTCACGTCGATATACATTAAGATGATGAATGCACCCAGGAACTTCAGAACGGAAATGACGATATCTTCGGGACCATGGTGATACAATTCGGTCAGCGACAGAATGTCATTGGTGGTCCGTGTCATTAGCTGCCCGGTTTTGTGCTCATCGTAGAATCCAAAGGACAGCTTCTGAAAATGGTCAAACAGCTCCCGTCTCATGTCACTTTCCATATAAGCCCCCATCATATGTCCTTTGTATGAAATGAACATATCGCACAGAGTATGGATGATGACCATGGCCAGCATGACGGCACCCACCGCATAGATTTGAATCAGCGGGCTTTGAGAATTCCCTTCCAGCACGTTGATGGTGATGTATCGTATACAGAGCGGAAGCGTCAGCGTAATGGCCGAGACAACAAAAGCACATGCCAAATCTGCAAATAATAACCCCAGGTACGGTTTATAATAGGATAAAAATTTCTTGGTCCGAGAATTCAATTCGCTCTCCTCCAATATGCCGGAGGGTTAATTATTCATATCCCTCCAAACTTGATTCATGATAAACTCCATTGTTGTTCTCATCGTAAACACCCTTCCTTGTACTTGATAATTTCATCATAGCCGATAAATGACCCCAATCCGGAGTGTAAGAATGATTTAGAATTAAAAAATCCCCTAGGAACGAAAAAACAGGCTTGGATGCTAACCAAAGCCTGCCTCTCGTATACTCACGGATTAACGATTCCATCGTTCGTTAAGCAGCTCGCCGTTGATGGAGGCCGCTGCCATGGCTCCCATCGAAGCGGCCGCAATGGCCTGATACATCTCGGTGGCTGCATCACCGGCGCTGTAGATGCCCGGCACGCTCGTTTTACCGAAGGCATCAATGACCACACTTCCACCTTCATTGATATCGCAGCCTACAGCCGCAGGCAATTCAGAACCAGGGACCAGCTTCGGCGCGAAAAAGATGCCTGTGCACGGAATGACCGCTCCATCCTCCAATACGACTTGCCGCACCATCCCCTCGTTCGATTCAATGCGATGAATCGGGGAGTTGAATAGAGGCACGTCATGATCCTTTAATTCCTGCCGTTGTTCATCCGTCAGTTCATCCGGTCCGTTCGTACAGATGGTATACCGGTCGCTCCACCCTGCGATCACTTTGGCAAAATGCAGCGCCCCCGCCCCCTTGGCAATGACGACGAGCGGTTGATCCCGCAATTCCCATCCATCGCAGTATGGGCAGACGAAGGCACTCTTTCCGTATACATCAGCTAATCCGTTAATATCCAGCGGGCTGTCCTTCTTCCCAACGGCGAACAGCAGCTTTTTACTCCGGTATATCGTTCCCTCTCCCGTGGTAATCCGGAAATCACCGTCGACTCCCTCTGCGGCGGCAGCTGTATTCTCTACGAAGCGGACGGAGGGATAGGCGGTAATCTGTTCTCTTGCTATGCGGCGAAACTCCGATGGGCTTGTGCCGTCTCTCGTAAGAAAACCGTGGGTTTCCCGCGTAACCCTGTTTCGCGGCTTTCCTTCGTCAATCAACACCACGTCTTTCCTCGCTCTTCCCAATACCAGCGCAGCATTCAATCCTGCCGGACCTCCGCCGATAATAACGACATCATGCAATTGCTCCGTCATGCATACCATCACCCTTCTGGATCTTTAATGTCCATAATATAAACAAAATAAGACATGACTTCTTGTTTATTTCCTCTTTGCCTAAGGAAGAATGCCAAGGACAAATCATATTATGGACTTATGACATCCATTATAGACAAACAAGATCTGTAATGCAATGCCCTCCTGCTATAAAAATTTTAAAAGTTGGTCGAGTCGTAATGCCGTTACCTCTATTTATACTTTACATACTCTATTGTGATATAGAAATTATCCTCATAGATAAGGAGAGTGATGGAATGGCAGCAAGCTTCAACAATTCATCCAAAACGCAAGGCGTATCCATTATTACCTGTACGAATCGCCCTAATTATATTAAAAACTTGTTCCATAATTTCGCTAGACAATCCCATGCCAAGAAAGAGCTCATTATCGTTGTCAACGATAGTACAATCGCCCTCTCTCCTTACCAGCAAATAGCCAACAAGCATCGAAACATACAAATCTACCGCATGCCGGAGCATGTCACTTTGGGTGCGTGCCTAAATTACGCCGTAAGCAAAACGAAATACGGCATCGTTGCCAAATTCGATGATGACGACTATTACGCCCCCCACTATTTGTCGGACAGCCTGAAGTCGTTAAGAAGATCGAACGCCGATATTATAGGGAAACGTGCACATTATATGTATTTACAAGGCTCCAAAACTCTAATTCTACGGTTTCCCAACGATGAAACTCGAACCGTAACCATGCTGCCGGGGGCTACGCTCATATTTAAGAAGAACGTCTTTAACAAAGTACGCTTTCCGAATCAAAACGTCGGTGAAGACGATCTTTTTTGCACAAGAAGTAAAAGCAAGGGCTTCAAAGTCTATTCCGGCAACAAGTATCATTTTACGGCAGTGCGGCGGAAAAATTCATCCGGTCATACATGGATCATTAGCGATCAGGAACTCATGGCCAAGCACCCTAAAGTTCCGAATGTGCGAGATTTCAAAAAATTCGTACAGCGGACGACCGGAGGCAGTCGAGCATGACGCACCGGTCATCATCCCCATCACAGCCTGCCGTATCGATCATCACCTGCACCAAAAGACCGGAATGCCTGCACAATCTGTTGGAGAATTACGCCAGACAGAATTACAGGAACAAAGAGTTAATCGTCATCTTAAATCATGGCAGTCTCAAGCTACCGGAATATCAAATGGCAGCCAAGTCATATCGCAACGTCAGAATATATAGCAAACCGGAACGATTATCACTCGGCAGCTGCCTTAATTATGGTGTAAAGGTCTCCCAACACGGCCTCATTGCTAAATTTGACGATGATGACTATTACGCACCTGATTATTTGAACGAAAGCGTCCGTCTCATGATCAAGACTAGCGCTGATATTGTAGGAAAGAGAGCGCACTTTATGCAGCTTGCCGGGCAAAAAGCTCTTCTGCACCGTTACCCTAACATGGCCAATCAATGGGTTCCCCTTGTTCAAGGGGCGACCTTGCTGGTTAAACGGCATGTATTCGATCAAGTAGCGTTCCCGAATCAAAATCGCAGCGAGTGCGTCAAATTTTGTGCTGATTGTATAGCTCGTAACTATAGAATATACTCGGGAAGTCCGTATCATTTCTTAGCGAATCGAAGACGCAACTCCACCAATCACACCTGGATCGTCAGTGACAAGAATCTATTAACTCAACATGTTAAAAAGCTGAACGTAGACAATGCAAAGAAATTCGTGAGTAGAGGCTAAGTCCTGCATGAATCTAAATGTTCCGTATATCGCAGTGAATGAACCGGCGACTCGAGCATTTCCACAGAAACAGCGAGCTCGAATATGGCGTGTAGTTTGTTTAACTGAATCAGAAGAACGGTTAAGAGCCACTCCATTGGAGCGGCTCTCATTCATCCCTAGCGAATCGAACGTCTCATTTCAAATAAACGCCATAATCCAAGATGACATTCCCCTGCTCATCCGGCGTCATGAAACGGACTGGATGATAACGTTCAAAGAACCACGGGTTCTCGTCCAAGCTCCAGCCTTGTTCGGCGATTTTCGCCATGCATCGTTTATGAGGCTCCATACCGAATAGCTCCCCGTTATCCTTGCCATATAACCAACATATCCCCGCAGCGCCTTCTTCCAGATCCGCATGGTCAAATCCTTCCGGCACTTCGATATGCTTCGGAAAAAGCATACCGATCCAATATTCAAACTGAATCCCGTTCATTCGCATAAGACCATAAGTAGCACCCTCCGATTCCGGCAAACAACCAAGCTGCCCGATCTTTTCGAACCAGCCATTGGCGAACCATTCTTCCCACTGGTCCGCGAAGCTTCCTGCCGCATTTCGATGCTCGTCCGTATACCGTTTGCCGATCAAGCGCGCTGACGGGATCTGTTCTTTGTACACCCTGGTTACTTCTGCAGCCATTTTCTTAACCTCCTGGGTTCATCTTTTTGAATTATTACCTAATGAATTCTCGTCAACGCAAGGGAATCCTGCAAGGGAGCAGCCCGGTTTCAACTTTTGGCTTGGATTATGATAGTTGAGAACAGCGGTGTGAAATTGTTCAAATCGGAAGAGACCATTTATACGGAACGAACCATCATCCCGGCCTATGGGATCAGCCGGAGCTGTTCAAGCCGGATCGCTTCGAACATTGGAACGGAAGTCCCTTTAACTTCATCCCTCAAGGCGGCGGAGATCATCATACGGGTCACCGCTGTGCCGGGGAATGGATTACGCTTGAGATCATGAAGGAGAGTCTGGACTTTCTGGCTAACCGGATGAGTTATGAAGTGCCCGTACAGGACGTAAGCTTCAGCTTTCATGAGATGCCTTCTCTTCCTCACAGCCGGATCGCTTCGAAAAGTAAAGGCCTTACATTAGGATGCGATGAATCCAAGGCGCTTCCGAAATCGCATGCGGGATCCATAACCCACATGGCTGCCTGGGAGAGAAAATTAAAGCTTGTACATTGCGCCGTCTGCATGTCACAATACACTAGAGACTGTCAGCATGAACCTATTCATCTAGTCGTTCGCTTACACGTTCTCGGCTGCCCCTGCATTATAGCGCGGCGGCCGAACAATCAACCTATTTTGAATGGGAGGACCGCAATCATGAAAACGATGAAACTAGGAAGCAGTTCACTGGAAGTACCTGTTGTAGCCGTTGGTTGCATGCGCATAAATTCGCTGGAAAAAGCCGAAGCCGAACGTTTCGTGCAATCCGCACTGGAGGAAGGAGCCAACTTCTTCGACCATGCCGACATATATGGCGGCGGAGCTTGCGAGGAGATTTTTGCAGATGCGATACATATGAATGCGGAAGTCCGCGAGAAGATCATTCTTCAATCCAAATGCGGTATCCGTCAGGGCATGTTCGATTTCTCCAAAGAGCATATCTTGAATTCCGTCGACGGCATCCTCAAAAGACTTCGTACCGAATATCTCGACGTTCTCCTGCTCCACCGTCCGGATGCTTTGGTTGAGCCTGAAGAGGTGGCTGAAGCATTCGATCAGCTCGAAAGCTCCGGGAAAGTGCGTCATTTCGGCGTATCCAACCAGAATCCGATGCAGATCCAGCTGTTGAAAAAAGCGGTGAAACAGCCGCTCGTAGCCAACCAGCTGCAGCTTAGCATCACGAATACCACTATGATTCAAAGCGGAATCAACGTGAATATGGAGAACGACGCCGCGGTTAACCGCGATGGCAGCGTTCTGGATTTCTGCAGACTGCACGACATTACGATTCAGCCTTGGTCGCCTTTCCAATACGGGTTCTTCGAAGGCGTATTCCTTGGAAGCGACAAGTTCCCTGAGCTTAACCAGAAGATCGATGAAATCGCTGAAAAATATAACGTTACCAATACGACGATTGCCATTGCTTGGCTTCTTCGCCACCCTGCACATATGCAGCCCATCATCGGAACGATGAATATCAACCGTTTGAAGGACTGCATCAAAGCAGGCGATGTCACGCTGACTCGCGAGGAATGGTACGCCATTTACCGCGCGGCCGGCAACATCCTTCCTTAAGCCATAACTGAAAACGGCCTCCTATCGACTTCGATGGGAGGCTGTTTCATTATTATGGCTGGGGAGAGGATGACAACGATAAGGGGGATTTTGCATAATATTCCAAGGATGGACGACCTCCTGAACTTTACAGTTGTGCAATGCTCCGCCCCGTCTGCCTTCCCGTAAACAGGCAGCCGCCCAAAAACGTTCCCTCCAATGCACGGTAACCATGAACGCCCCCACCACCAAAGCCGGCCGCTTCCCCAACCGCGTAGAGCCCGGGAACCGGTTCGCCGGATCCACTCAGCACCCTCCCCGATAGATCCGTTTGAAGCCCGCCCAGTGTTTTCCGGCTAAGAATATGCAGGCGCACCGCAATCAATGGACCATGGGCCGGATCAAGAAATTTATGCGGCTTGGCTACGCGCACCAAGCGATCGCCTATATAATTCCTTGCTCCCCGGAGCGCCGTAATCTGCAGATCCTTGGTAAAAGCCTGGTCCATCTCGCGGTCTCTGGCGGCAAGCTGACGCTTCAAATCGTCCAGCTTGACCAGGTCGCTGCCTGCAAGCTTATTCATGCCGTCCACAAGCTCGGGCAGTGAATCGGCCACAACAAAATCCTCGCCGTGATCCAGAAATGCCTGCACAGGGCCAGGAATGCCCGAGCCTGCTCTTCCCAGCACTTTACGGATGCTCTTGCCGGTCAAATCCGGGTTTTGTTCCGAGCCGGACAGGGCAAATTCCTTCTCAATAACCTTTCTGGTCAGAAGAAACCAGGAATAGTCAAAGCCCGTATCCTGAATGGCTTTCAGGGTTCCCAGCGTATCGAAACCCGGGAAATTCGGAGCAGGAAGCCGTTGCCCTTTGGCATCAAGCCATACTGACGATGGACCCGGCAGTATCCGGATGCCGTGCTTGGACCATACCGGGTCCCAGTTCTTAATCCCTTCCGTGTAGTGCCACATCCGGTCTCGATTGACGACCCGCCCGCCGGCTTGCTCCGTTATTCGCAGCATCCGTCCGTCCACATGCGCGGGAACGCCGGAGAGCATCGCTCGTGGAGGCTTGCCTAACCGGGACGGCCAATGCTGCCTGATCAGCTCGTGGTTGGCGCCGATGCCTCCGCTGGAGACAACCACAGCCTCCGCATAATATTCATAGTCGCCAACGACCTCGCGGGAGCTTTCTTCGCCCCGGCGGGCCGAACTCGGTGCAAGTACCGAACCCCTTACTCCAGTGACGGCATTCTCGCGCGTAATCAGCTCATCGACTTGGTGACGCGGACGATAATCAACTACGCCGGAACGGATGGCGTCTCTGACCCTGGACTCAAATGGTTGTACGACACCTGGCCCTGTTCCCCACACAATGTGAAAACGCGGCACGGAATTGCCGTGGCCCTCGGCGAGATATCCGCCGCGTTCCGCCCAGCCAACGACTGGGAAGAACCGAATTCCTAACGAATGCAGCCATGCCCGCTTCTCACCGGCGGCAAAGTCGACATAGGCCTCAGCCCATTTTCGCCCCCACAGATCCTCGTCCTCCTCCCGATCGAAACCAGCGGCTCCCAGCCAATCCTGCCATGCCAGTTCACGGGAGTCCCGGATCCCCAGTCTTCTCTGCTCAGGCGAATCGACAAGGAATAAACCGCCAAAAGACCACCATGCCTGCCCGCCAATAGAGCTTTCCGGTTCCTGGTCAAGCAGCAGTACCCGCTTGCCGGCCTCGGCCATTTCGGCGGTAGCTACGAGACCTGATAAGCCGGCTCCTACCACGATGACGTCATATTTCATGCGTCTCCCCCGTTCTTTCCCTTTTCTAAAACAAGTAATTTCAACTTCACTCCAGCTTGATCGTTACAGATGGCGTTAACATGATATTCTTTGCATTGTAAGCGTTTTCCTATCGCGACGGCATAAAATCGGCTATTCTCGAATGCCGGGTCCGTATTATTGTATGCCTTCCCATCCCCGCTAACATGTTCCACAGCAAAATAAAGTGAACCCCAAATCAAGAAGGGTTCACTCCATGGTTAAAAGTATCTACGTATCGCACCAGCGAAATTGTAGGCTGTGCATACATTTTCTCATATCTGTACAAGGGTTAACCGGTCTTCTCCTGCGCCTCCGCCGCCAGTTTCAAGAGCTGCTCTCTGACCCGCACCACTTCTCCAATGATCAGCAGGGCCGGATTTTTCACGTTCATCCGATGAGAAATCCTGTAGATGGTTCCGAGCGTACCCGTGAAGATTCTCTCTTCCGCCCTGGTTCCCTGCTCGACGATGGCAGCGGGAGTCCACGGCTGCTTGCCATGAGCGATCATCTCTTTACAGATGCCGTCCATTCTGCTGACACCCATGTACACCACAAGCGTATCCACGCTGTGCGCCAGCAAGTCCCACCTCACGCTCTGCTCATTGCCATGGCAGCTCGTTCCGCTGACAAAAGCAACCGAGGTACTGGCTCCGCGGTGAGTCAGAGGAATTCCTGCGGACGAGGAAGCGCCCACCGCCGAGGTAACGCCTGGTACGAATTCGAAGGGAATGCCGCGTGCAGCCAATTCGCATGCTTCCTCTCCCCCTCGACCGAAGATCAGCGGGTCGCCTCCCTTGAGTCTGACGACATGATGACCATCAAGGGCAAAGGCCACCATGTTCTCGTTGATCCTTTCCTGCGGAAGAGAATGGCGTCCGGGTGCCTTGCCGCAGTATACAAGCAAAGCATCCTTCTTCGCGTAACTCAACAGCTCATCGTTCACCAACCGATCGTACATGATGACGTCCGCTTCCTGGATACGCCGGAGGGCTTTCAGTGTGATCAGCTCCGGGTCTCCCGGACCTGCGCCGACGATATACACCATGCCCGGCCTCATCGTCTGTTCTCGACGGAAACTGCCGTCGCCTCCATTATTCTGCGGCCTGAATAGCCGGTCGTCATCCGCGCAACCCCGCGTCTCTTGCCGAATCCATATCGGGCAAAGTACAGCATCTCCCCGGTAAATAACGATCCGCCGATAAAGTTACCTATAAGCACGGGGATTTGATTCCAGAGCCACGCCTTCTTCTGCAGGACGGCTAACGGTAAGAGTGCAAAGCTTCCGGTGACCAACTCTAAGCCCAGCACTACAATGATGACAAAGCCAACCGGAAATAGGAGCGCGCCCGCCATCGGGATATTCGTTTGAGTCGAAGCTGTAAATGCTAGCGTGGTGGCGCATGCCAGGATAGCGCCGGACAGTATGCCGCGAATAAGCATCTGCGAAGTCTTCAGCCGCGCCTTCGCGGCCTCAGCCTCGATCATGTCATGCATCTCCTGATCCGGTTTCACATAATCCATGTCGGTCTACTCCTTCTAATGAAATCAATCCTTAACATTTAAGACAGCCTCAAACATGACAGCGGAATATGACTGACAATGCGTTATGCTGTACGATCCAGCAAGTAAATCGCGCCGCTTGCCGGATCCACTTCAATCTGATAAGTGTTTACATGACCCGTGTCCGGCTCTTGAACCTGTCCGCTGCACAGATCGATTTTCCAATCATGCAGTGGACAGTGCACTTGCTTCCCGCACACCATACCTTCCGAAAGCTTGCCTCCTTTATGCGGGCACTTGTTTTCGACGGCCAGAATATTCCCGTCCGACAAGCGGAACAGCGCAATTTCCGTTCCCCCGATTTCAATGGTTCTTGATCCCTTAGGATCGATTTCGTTCACATATCCTACATGCAGTTTCGCCATATTGGTTCTCCCCCTATTTCGTCACAGCTTCGGCGTCAGGCAAAGGCACGAAATTTTTACGAAGCCCGCTGTCTGACGTAATCTCCTTCCACGGATCCTTTTGCTTGCTTAAAGCCAGCTTTATTCTGGAAACAAGAGCGGCGCGGTCCTCTTTCTTCTCCAATGCTTTTTTCACATGGTCCAGGCCCACTCGCTCGATCCAAACCGACGTCCGTTCATTCCATTGTGCGTTTTCGCGGTAATATTGGATAAAGGCTCCGGCCCATTCGACCACCTCGTCTTCGGTCTTTACGACGCATAACAATTCCGTGGCCCGGACATGAACGCCTCCATTGCCGCCGACGTGCAATTCCCAGCCGCCATCAATTGCCACAACGCCAAAATCCTTAATGGTGGCTTCCGCGCAGTTCCGAGGACATCCGGAAACCGCCAGTTTCACTTTGGCCGGGGTGCTCAGCCGCTCAAATTCTTTCTCCAAACGCACGCCCATACCTATGGAGTCCTGCGTGCCGAATCTGCAAAACGTGGACCCTACGCAAGTTTTAACCGTACGGAGGGCTTTACCGTAAGCATAACCGGAAGGCATATCCAGCTCCTCCCACATCCTCGGCAGATCCTCCTTCTTGACGCCGAGTAGATCGATCCGCTGTCCGCCCGTAATCTTGACCATCGGCACATCGAATTTTTCTGCAATCTCGGCGATTTTCTTTAGCTCCGAAGGCGACGTCACCCCACCGTATATCCGAGGCACCACGGAATACGTGCCATCCTTCTGAATGTTGGCATGGTACCGCTCGTTCGTGAAACGGGATTCCTTCTCGTCCACGTAGGATTCCGGAAACAGCATGCCGAGATAGTAGTTCAGCGATGGACGGCACTTGGAGCACCCCTCCGGATTGTCCCATCCCAGCACATTCATCACTTCTTTCACGGTACCCAGTCCAAGACGGGTGATCTCGGTGATAATTTCATCTCTCCCCAGCGAAGTACATCCGCATATCCCTTCTTTTACCGGCTCCCCGGCAGCATCCCCGGCGTATAATTGAACGAGTCCCTCGACAAGAGGTTTGCAGCCGCCGCAGGATCCCGAAGCTTTAGTACAAGCTTTAACGGATGCGACGGTATTGCAGTTCTTCGTAAGAATGGCATCTTTGATCGCATCTTTCGATACGCCGTTACAGCCGCAAATGATCTCATCATCCGCCAGCTGAGCCAGCCGCTGCTCCGGTGATACAACGCCTGCATTAGGCGCGAAGCCTAACAGAAGCTCTTTCTCTCTGCCCTTGATGGATTCCCCGCTCTTCATGAGCGAAAACAGCTTCGGTCCATCCCCCGTATCGCCGAACATAACAGCCCCGATGAGCCGGTCTTCGCGGACGACGATTTTTTTGTATACCCCTTCGACCTCATCTTGATATCGCATGGATCTGGTTCCTTCCGGGTCTGCAAAATGACCTGCGGAGAATACATCCACGCCGGATACCTTTAATTTCGTTGACGTGACGGAACCGCCATATCCACTCGTCTCCACACCTGCCAGATGCTTGGCGAGTACCGCTCCTTGTTCGTACAGCGGGGCTACAAGACCATAAGCAATGCCCCGATGCTCGGCGCATTCGCCCACCGCATAGACGCCGGGGACGTTCGTCGCCATATAGTCGTTAACGACGATCCCGCGATTAACCTCGATCCCGGAGGACTGTGCCAAAGAGACGTTTGGCTTGATCCCGACGGCCATCACGATCAGATCGGTCTCGACGCTGCTCCCGTCCGTAAAATGGAGCGCCCTCACCCGCTTCCGACCCGAGATCGATTCCGAATTTTTATTCAGCAAAAAGGTCATTCCTTGTGTTTCGAGTTCACGCTGCAGCATTTTGGCTGCCGTCTCGTCCAATTGCCGTTCCATTAAATAGGGATTCAGGTGAACCACGGATACATCCATGCCCAGATGCAGAAGACCTCGAGCGGCCTCCAGGCCCAAGAGGCCTCCCCCGATGACCACCGCTTTCTTATATTGCTGCGACGTCTTCACCATCGTTTCGCAATCCTGGATGTCCCTAAAGGCGATCACGCCTTCCTTGTCGGCACCCGGCAAAGGCAGCATAAACGGATTGGAGCCGGTCGCAATAATCAAAGCATCATATGGAGCGACAGCTCCTTGCTCGGAGAATACTTTGCGATGCCGCGTGTCGATCCGGTTCACCGTATGTCCTGCATGCAATTGGATCCGGTTCTCCTTGTACCAATCCCAGTCATTAATAATGATTTCCTTCAGATCGGTTCCGCCTGCGAGGACGGATGACAGCATGATCCGATTGTAGTTCGGATGAGGCTCCGCCCCGAATATCGTAATCTCATACGCTTCGGGCGCAAGCTTGATTAAATGCTCGATAGCACGTACTCCTGCCATGCCATTCCCGATCATCACTAACTTCTTTTTTGTCATGGTTCGCTCTCCCTCCGTCTAACACCTTCGATATACTCATCCATCAACAAATCTTAAAAAACCAAAATAGCCTGCATTCGATCCAGTAGAGTTGGCACACTCTTACCGGGAACGAAAACAGGCTTCTTTGCCGCTAATGGGATACAACGTTGTATCCGGGAAGTATAAAGTTCTTGAGGGAAATATACACTACGCATTTGAGTTCTGTCAATATATTTGACACGAAATTAAGAAAATTAATTAATTATCGACATCTACTTGTGATTTATGTTATATAAATTAACATAGTTTCTGTTTTGTGCTAAAGCTTAACCTCTGACAGGATTTCATTTATGAAGGGAGCGTCAATCCATGCGTTCATTGCTGGTTATCCACCATCCGGTCCCTGCTTCAGAGCGAAGTGACACAGCTGCCAAGGCGCTTCTTCCGGAATTTATCCTTCGTTCATACGGCTATAAGATCCACCTTGCTCGCAATGAGAAGCAAGCGTTGGCCGGAATCATGGAGGCTGACGGAACGGTTCTCCATCTTCCGGTTTCCTCGATCAAGCCATGGTGCAGCACCCTTGAACAACAAAAGCGCGTGCCGGTTCTGTGGTGGTGCAGCGATCATGCCGCTTCGCAATCTCTCGAAGCATGTGAAGATGATGTTACAATTGATGGACTTTTATTCCCCTCCATGAAGGAGCACGAGCTGCATTGGACGCTTCATTTTAGTTCAAAGCATTTTTACGAACGTCAACAGTGGCATGACGAAAAAACGCAGCTCCTAGCCCGCATTGAAGAACGAAAATGGATTGATATGGCCAAAGGCATTTTATGCGAAATGAAACAAATTTCGGAATCCGAAGCTTACGATGTCCTGCGCAAACAGGCGATGAATGAAAGAAAAAGAATGGTGGACGTCGCCACCTCGATCGTTAAGCTGTATCAATTGCTGCAAGAGACCGGTTCAGGAGGTGCCAAAAAATCATGATCCACTTATTGAAAGAAGTCGGCCGCGGCAAACGCGGCGCTCGGGACCTGACTTACGAGGAAGCCCTTCAGGCTGCAGCATCGATTCTAGGTGCACAGGCTACTCCTGCGCAGATCGGCGCCTTTTTCATCGCTGAACGCATCAAGATGGAAAGCGTGGAAGAATTGGAAGCATTCGTGAAGGTCAGTCGTGAATATGCGGACCGTTCGTTTTTACATGCGGGTATCGACTGCGCAGGTCCTTATGACGGCAGAAAGTCATCTTTTTTCTCGACGCTAGCCACTGCTTTTGTCCTCGCGGCTGCCGATCTCCCTGTTACGCTGCACGGGACTGCATCCCTCCCGCCAAAGTGGGGGATTACCTTGTCGGATATACTCGCGGCGAAAGGAATAACCGGACCGGCATTGGCCAAAGACTCATGCATCCGGGCGGCCAAACGGACGGGCGTATTATATGTAGATGCGGAAGAATGGTGCCCTCCGCTTAAGCAACTTCGCCCGATTCGCGAGGAACTGGGGATGCGGACCGTGCTCAACACGGCGGAAAAGTTTGTCGATTATTCTCATTCCCCATATTTAACCTTTGGTGTTTACCATAATACGGTCTTTGACCGGTTAAGCCGACTGATCATGAAACTCGATTACCGCAAAGCGATCATTATTCAAGGCAGTGAAGGCTCGGATGAACTATTCATTCACCGGCCCACGCGGACATACCGGATCGAGAACGGTAAAGCCAGTCTCCAGATCATCGATCCCGAAGCGTACGGGCTAGATGTGCCGGTTCCAGAGATCAGCTGGACTCCTTCCGAACAAGCTGACGCTACGGCGGAGGTTCTGCTAGGCAAAGGGGACCTCGCATTTATCTACCAGGTGCTGCTGAATGGTGCGGTACGTCTACAATTGGCGGACAAAGTCAGGTCGGTCGAGGAAGGGATTTATACTTGCAAAGCATTGCTGGACTCAGGGAAACCGTGGGAGTTATATAGCAAATGGTTGTCCCTGCTTATAGAATCCACCCCGAAAGGCGATGCGGTCTCGCCTATGGGGAGGCATGCATAGCAATGAACGGAAGTAACCCACACCGGGCAAACGGTGCGGGTTTTTTTCATACCCTATTAAACTCCAAATCCGAAAGCAGACAAGATGATGACCAAGAGAATAAAGAGAACCAGCACCGCTCCAACCGATCCGTATCCTCCGCCATTGTAACCGGCAACTTCACCCATGGTTCTAACCTCCTTTATTTTCGGAACACAATATCCTATGCTCGTTATATGAAAGAGCTTAGACGTTAGAGCAAAAATAAAAACATGGATTTTTGCATCGACCTGGATTTTATGGCAAAGCCTCTATGTTTGAGCAAGCATATTCTTAGCATAGCGAAGAATATCAGACTTGACGTCTTCGGCCCAAATGCTGTAACGAATCTGTTGCTCCTCATCTACCCAATCCAGGTGATCCCTTCCCTTCAAGTCGGCGGTGTAGACACATTCGACACCGTTAATGACAATGGTCTCCTTGGATTCGTTGGGTTTGTCCTGCGGTACGGGCGTTCCGCCTATTGGCTGTTCGGGAACGATATCACTCGCTACGACTTGAAGCTTTACTTTGCCTTTCTCATAGTTTAGAATCGCAGCGGACGCTTCATTCGCTTTTATGATGTCGGAATACACGAACTTCTCGCCTTTCGCGGCCTTCCCCTTCAATTCCTGGTCCAGCTTCTTGTACAGGCTCGACGTTCTTTCAGGACTCTTTAAGTATACAACCGCGTTCTTGAAAGTGTACCCTTTCGGCAAGGCTGCAGGCTTGGTCAGGGCCGGTGCTTTCATTGCCTTCGATTTCGCCAGATAGTCCGTATACTTGGTGAAAGCAAAGCCTTTGGATGTGAAGAAGATTTGATCTGCCCGGTTATATTCCTGATCGGCAGCATAGTAGGCAATCATCTGACCTGGCTTAAGTCTGTTGACCAAGTCCTTGATTTGATCGTCATATGAAACGATTCTCTTCTCCGGTTTGGCAGACATCGTCTTCGAAATCGATACGCTTTCGGTACTGGCTGCGTATGCGTTGACAGATCCGACCATCATCGTGGCTGCGAGAAATAATGCGACTTTCACCTTGTTTTTTATCATGTTACCATTCGTGCTCCTTTCGGCGGCAAAGCCTTTGAGTTGGTTTTATTAACATCTCGTATAACACCTTGCCGTCATCAAAAGGGACATTTTGTAAAGAAATCGGATACCTTTACGGAATAAGCCCTGCCGCAATCTTCGCAAACTCATCCTTGGACAACGGATCCTTTGGGTCATCCGTAATTATATACAGCACCTCTTCGCTGTCGCTTAGCCAAGTCAAGCTGCGCGAAGGGCTGGATGGACTGGCTGACAGAATCATTTCTTTCCCTTTCACCTTTATTTTTACGGCTTGGTTTGTGGGCACCCCGGCCTTGGAGCCCTTCTCTCGGGCAAAAGCTACCATCTTGATCCGGTTTTCACCTTTACGATATTCCATTCCTGTAGATGCAATCTTGTACCAAGGAACAATCTTATAGAACAGTCCCTGTTCTTCATCCGACTGCTCAGCCTGCTCTTTGAGTTCATTCAGAAGAGTTTCATACTCCGGTGTACCCCATACGGGCTCATTCCTAATTTGAATCTGTCCATAATCAAATCGATACCCTACCGGTACATAATCTGGCTCTAGAAGCACGGGAGCGTTTTTTTCCTCGATTTCTTTTGCGAGTTCCTGATAATTCGAATGCTTAGTCAACATATAAAAATATTTCAGAGGTTGTTCTTTGACGAGTGAAGTCATATGCAGGTCCTTGATATAAAACACCGCCTGTTCTCCCGGCTTTAACCTATTTCTCAGCTCTTCTTCCGTCTCTTTTACACGTTTGGCGTTATATTCCGATTCGGAATATTCCCATGGCTTTATGGTAGACAGAATGACTTCGCCTTCCTTATTCTTGATCTGTATCAAGTATTGACTTGCGTAAACACTAAGCGACGAAAGAATCAAAATCGCAGTAAGCATTGCAATAATTAAGGTTTTCTTCCGATTGCCATTTCTACCGTGTTTCTTCCGGTGAATTCGTCGCACCTTTTGCATGATGGCGGGGGTCACGTCAACTTCTTCATCCACAGAGTGCAATTCCATGCTTCTCAGAATTCGATCTTGCTCCGGCTGTCCCGAATCTCGCATAACCCCGTCACCTCCTTCTCCTGGATCAGCTTGATAACTTTCTGTTTCATCCGAGCATATTTTTTCTTCACAGCGCTTAGATTCTTATCCAGAATCTGCGCAATCTCCGTAAATGGTTTATCTTCAAAAACCCGCAACACGAGCAGATTACGCTCCTCTACCGAGAGCTTGGTCATGGCATATTCCAGCGGTTCGCTAAACCATTTGCGCTCCAGCGTCTCTTCCACGCTATCAGCATAACCTGCCGGTTTGATCAGCCGACTTACTCGCATGCGAACCCGTCGCTTACGAAGAATATTGAGACAATGATGATATGCAATCTTGTATAACCATGATGAGAACGAAACCTTGGCTTCATAGGTATAAAGCTTGGTAAACGCTTTGATGAAGATATCCTGGACGGCATCCTGCGCATCCTGCTTGCAGCCGAGCATTCGGCAGCAATATAGGTAAATCTGTTTTTTGTACGTTTCGACGATAGGCTCAAAACAATCCACCTCACCGGCCTTAACACGTCCCACGTACTCCTCGATCGAATCCAATTCGAAGACGCACCTCCGTGTAAATCTTATTTACGTCTGTATAACCCCTCATCTTCCAAAAAAGGGACACCCGAAACATAAATAAAAAACAACTCATACCTCAAGTATGAATTGTTTTTCCGCCATGTCGATCACTTCTTTTGTTTAGAAGAATATATGTGTGTCAGACTTTACTCCCGCGAGGATACAAACTGAAAGATCAGCATCTCTTTGTCGTTCCTCGTTGCAACAAATTCCTGCATGCGAGAGGGCGAAACATAGTTGTGCATCGTCTTTCTCCAGAATGCCTGCGCCCGCTTATTGCGATCGGTGGCATTCGTCTGGACTTCCCAGCTGCCGGCATGCTTGCCGAACACTTGCGATGCAGCATTCTCAGCAACATGTTTGCCCCGGAAGGGTTTCATAACAAAAAACTCATTCATATAAAATTCACTGCCAAAAGTGTATGGCGGGGTTGCTACGAGGGCGAACCCTGCCGGGATACCTTCCACTCGAATCAGATAGGGAAACAAAACCGAGGGCTTCTCCCACCATATATCAAACACTTGATTCTGGTCATATAAGGTTCTAGTATCGTCATCCTCAAAGACGCCGTATCGATTCGGCTTCCACCCCCATATCTCCGATAAATCATGCAAATATAGCGGATATAGATTGTTAATCATAAATTTGGCGGAAGCATCGGTTAACTCCACGGTAACTTTCATATATTTCCCTCCTAGACATATTCCAAACTCTTGAAATACTGCATTTTGCTATCTATAAAACCATCATCAATGTCGGCAATGCCCTCAAATTCCGAATCACGAAAACATAGACCAAAGAGCCAAAGCTGCCGAACGGCAACAAATACAGGGACCGCAGCAAGATCATTTCCGCTGAGAGACCTGACGCTGCAATACCCTCTCAGAAAGGCGTCCCATAATCTTTCCACTTCCTCCGGGTCATGTCTGCTATGTATTTCTCTGGCCAGCCTAAACTCCGCAATATCGTAAGCTCTCCAGCCGTAACCGCATAAATCAAAATCATAATGGGTCAGCTTTCCGTCCTGTGTCCATGCAGCATTCGTATTGCCGTGCAAATCTCCGTGGCACACGCCCCAATCTAAACCTTGAACTTCGAGCTCCGAGATTCGTTTCTTAAGTTCCGTTGCCATTTCACTAAGGTAGTTAACATCCGTCAACCGATGCTCCATATAGGATCTGATGATGGATAAAGGCCGCTCTATAAGAAACTCCATATCCAGCCGTTCCCTTGCAAACCGACTTTCAAATTGATCCGCCGCCTTATGCATATGGCCGATGGATTCACCGAACCGGTAACTGTCCGCGGCGGCGTGAATCGGCATCTCGTGTCCTTCCGCATATTGAAATAGAACCCCGTACCGGGTTCCCTCCATGACGTTAAATCCGCTAAGGTACGCGCCTTCTTTTCCCGGAATGGGCTCTGACACGCTGATCCCGTTCGCACTGAGAAACCGCAGCAAATCCAATTCAAACTCGATGTCAGGCCGTCTTCTTCGATCAGCCCTATAGATACGGAAGATATACTTATCAACATCTGTTTCTATTGCGTATGTATCGTTCATACCCCGCAAGACATACTGAATTTTCACAACGGAACCGATCTCATAATGGTGTTGGATATGTAACCCTACCGCTTGTTTAGACAGAAGCGAGTAAGTGACAGGAAATAAACTCAATCCAAATCCCTCCTTGTACTCAAGGGTATCATCCTCGACAAACTCTTATATATAAACCGTATGATTATAATTATTTTTTATATAAACCTAGGTAGGTCATAATCACAAAAAGACAATAAACTCTCATGACTTCAGACGCATCAGAACTACGCAAAAAAGAAGCAGCCCGATGACTGCCTCTTTTTGTTCAATAACCTGCATATCCGAACGGATGCAGACTTACTGATTCAAATCGTATAAACCGGGTGCATGCTCGTTGGCCAGCTCCGGCATCTCAGGTAACGGAAAACCCTCCGGCGGTTGAACCACTTGTAATTCCCCGCCGTTTCTGCTAGGTGTTTGACCGCTAAATATTTCGCCGATGCGTGTGTCATCCAGCCTGAAATTGAACTGAGCATTATGGAAGCCCATATCAACGTATTTCTGACATTCCGGGTATTTATGGATGTCATAATTCGGTACAGGAAATATTTTACCCCATTCCACGCCAAGCGTCTCCAAAGCTTTCGCAAAAGCATTTTGATGTGCATTATCCCGCACGATGAGGAAAGCCAACGTTTCGCGGAAGGCCTTGTTCGTGCTCATCTCATAAATCCGTGTTTTTTGAAGCACTCCCGTAGATTCGAGTACGACATTATCGAGCAAATTACCTACCAGATTGCCGTGATCGTACACGTAGTTTCCCGTCCACGGATTTCCGGCGGCGTCCACAGGCAAAGAACTTTGGGCTCCCATAATAAAATGATGCGGATTGGCATGTTGGATCGCTTCATTCAGCGGGGCCGCATCCGTGCCGGAATTACCCGCTCCTTCTGCTCCAGCACCGGTAAGCAGCTGGTTGATTGTATGTTGAACCAATTCGACATGGCTGATTTCTTCCAAAAAAACGCCGCGGATCAAGTCTCGGTACTGCGTTGCCTTTCCTCGAAAATTGCTGCTCTGAAAGAAAAACTGCATCATCGTCCGCATTTCGCCGAACCGGCCGCCTAACGTTTCTTGCAGGACTTTGGCAGCTGCGGGATCTGGTTTATCCGGAACGATAAGGTTAATCAGATCCTCTTTGTAAAAATACATGTGGATATCCTCCGCTTCTTCTATATTGTCACGCATCCAGTTTGCGTTGGCCTCTCTTGTTCCATGCGCCTGCACCCGATACAATGATTTCCTGCAAATGCCCGAGACTCCCGTTTTGTTTTTTAGAAAAGAATGAAAAAATAATCTCCTGTACATAATGACTCTGTTTGGATAAATATTAAAGGAGCGAATAAGATTGGGAATTTTAAGCGGTAATCCTAAAAATGAGCCCATGCATTATGGGGAAATATTTAGCGTATGGTCAGCTTCGATGCTGGCAAAAGGCATGGTATCCTGCTACGAGGCTTATTTGAATCACGCGGGAGATAAAGACCTTAAAAAAATTCTTCATGATCTGCTGGATCAGGCGAAACTCGAGATTAAAGAATGCGATGAGCTGCTTACCGACAACGGAATCCCGCCTGCACCGGGGCTTCCCGAAAGACCCTCTGTCAAACTTGAGGATATTCCGGCTGGCGCAAGATTCACGGATCCGGAAATCGCGGCCAAAATCGCAGCGGATACCTCACTCGGACTGGTATCATGCAGCCAAATCATGGGACAATCGATCCGGGAGGATATCGGTGCATTATTCGCTAAATATCATCTCGCCAAGACGGCGCAGGGTGTGCGAATCCTTCAGATGAATAAGGAAAAAGGCTGGCTTATTCCGCCACCACTTCAAATCAAGAGACCCGAGTAAAAATAGCGTTTAAACACAAAAGCACTCTAAGCTGATAAAGCTCAGAGTGCTTTCACTGTTTTTTTGCAAACTATTGGATCATTGCTAAGCCTGCTGCTTCTTGACAGGCTGATGATCACGCAGGAGCCAGATGTGGAAGAAATATTCAAAGATTCCCGCTAACGCCACGATGAGTAGAATCACCGGGAATTCAAGTGTCCAGTTCGCCAATTCGCCAATAAGCCAGAGCATGACAAGTACCGGCCCTGCATCCGCAACGATAGCGACCACATGTATAATCTATAACCCAATTTTATCCTTTCAAACTTTTCCTTGAAGCGGTTTGGCCGAAGAAGGGCTTTTGGCCTGCTGCCTGCCAATGAGGAACATACCGAGAACGACCAGGATGCCTCCGCCCCACTGCTCCCATCCTGCGGGTTCTTTTAGTACCATGACAGATAACAATAGAGTCGTGAAAGGCATCATGCCGGAAAAAGCGGCAGCTGTTGAAACATGGCAGCGCTTGATGCCGGCATACCACATGATGAACGCCACGGCCGTCACGATCGGACCATACCATATCAGTGCCAGCCACTCTCGTAACCCGATGGCGGCCAAAGAATTGACAGGATCCTCGAAACCTGCGGGAATCAAGCATAATAGGAAGGCGATCGCCGAGACGAGCGTCGTTTGGACAACAGGATGCATGGCATGGTTTGGGGAAGCCGTTTGCTTCACCGAACCGATACGTGATAGCAGGTTAAAGCCGGATTCGCTTAGAGCCGCGCAGAGCACCAGCAAGTTCCCGTATATGTGCTGCACCTTGAAAGAAAGGCCGGGCGTAAGCATTCCTTGTAATACGAGGATGCCTCCTACCGTGCTGAGAATGCCTGCCAGCTTGCTGCCGCTAACCGATTCCTTCAGGAGCATGAATGCCAACATCACGGTAAAAGCGGGCATAGTCCCCGTGAGTATTCCGGCTTCTGCCGTGCTCGTATGAAGAAGGCCATGCAATAGAAGCATCCGGAACAGAAACATACCCAAGAGCGCCTGAAAAAACAGATACCCCCACTCACCCCATGACAGTCTTCCAACCGTTCTCTTCAAATCCTTCATGCAAAGAGGAATCATGCATAACAAAGCCAGCAATAAGCTGGCCGCCGTTATCGTAAACGTACCTAACTTTCCGTTCAACAGCCACGCCGTGATGACAGAGGTTCCTGCCAGCGTGAAAGCCCCCATTAAATAAAGCATCCCTTTCCATCGTTCCAACACGATCACATCCCCTTGAAATCTCCAATCGATAGCCGCTAATCTATGCTACAATCATAGGAAATTAACTGGTATGATGAAAGAGCCAGTTGATCACAAATATAAGCATACCAGTTGGAGGTCGAGCCAACATGTGGGGAATCAAAGTAGATCGGAACAGCGAAGTTTCGCTCAAACGCCAAATTTATTTGGCCATAAGGGATAAGATCGTTCAAGGATACCTGCCGTCAGGAGAAGCCGTCCCCTCTTCCCGTCAACTGGCCAGGGATCTGAACGTATCTCGTGCCACGGTCAACGAAGCTCTGGACATGCTGAACGTCGAGGGCTATGTGGTCAGCAGGCAAGGAGCGCCGACGCGCGTCGCCCAAGGTATCGTGCTGGATCCTCCGATTGACGCCGCACCACGGTCGCAGAAAAAAGGTCCTCCTGACTTTGCAGCGGATTTTCGCACGGGCCAGCCTGAACTGAGGTTATTCCCGCGGTACGCATGGCAGCAGATTTCATCGAAAACCCTTGGCGGCATGAGCTCCGCCCTGCTGGGTTATACGGGTCCCCAGGGCCTGCCGGCGCTGCGCAATGAAATCGCTTTATGGCTATATCGCAGCAAAGGACTCAGCGTGGATGCCCAGGATATATACATAACGGCAGGCGCGACGCATGCGCTCAGCATCCTTGCCGATTTGCTCTATCGGGACCGTCAGGAGATATGGTTTGAAGATCCCTGCAATATCGAGATGCTGCAGACGTTTATCAATAAAGGGTATCGCATACATCCAGTTCCCGTGGACGAATGCGGCATGCAAACAGATCTCCTGGGCGGCAAATCAAGTGGTCCCGTGTATGTCACCCCCTCCCACCAATTTCCGCTTGGCGGTATCCTGCCGGCCGATCGGCGCGCTGCCCTTATTCGTTACGCCAGAAAGAACGACAGCTATATCATTGAGGACGATTATGACAGCGAGTTCAGATATTACGGGGATTCCGTCTCGCCTTTATATGCCATGGATCCCGATAGGGTCGTCTATGTCGGCACATTCAGCAAGGTTCTATTCCCTGCGCTTCGCATCGGTTACGCGGTGGTTCCCCGTCAGCTTCAACAAAGCTGGGGCCGGTTACGTACCCATACCGATGTGCAGAATCCCCCTTGTGAACAGGCTGCTTTGGCCGAATTTTTACATACCCGGAAATTTGACAGGCATATCGGGAAAATGCGTAAGATCTACGGCGAACGCAGACAGGTCCTCTTGTCTTCATTACATGAACACTTCGGAGATGATTGGCGTTCTTGGGGAGATGCAGCCGGTTTGCATCTTGCTGTAGAGTTTCCCGGGGCTGTCTTTGACGAGGCTTTCAGGCAGAGGATCAGGCAAGATCGAATACGCATCACGCCGCTGGATTATCACAGCATTCAAAAAGGTCTCCACGCCAACAAGCTGCTGTTTGGTTACGGCCATCTTGAGCCTGGCGAGATTCGTGACGGAATTATGCTCCTGCATGCTTATTTAAAGAATCACGGCTACTTATAAAAAAGGCTGCCATCAGGCAGCCTTGTTCATGATACAATCCTATTCCGCTAATCCACTTCGTATAGGCTCTTTATTCGAAGTCTCCGCAATAGCCAATGCCTTCGCAGCTGTTTCGGCTTCCTGAAAGGCCTTCTCCAGAATTTGACTTCGATCCAGAATGGCATTCCCTTGCGCCCGGATGATCTGATAATCCATGATCCCCATGAAGTTAAACATGGATTTCAGGTACTTATGAGAGTATTCCACCTCGGTATACCAGTCATTATTCGTGTAAATGGCGTCACTTGCCTGAATAACCAGCAAACTGCGGCCATCGGTTAACAAACCTTCCGAACCGTTCTCCGTGTACCGAAATGTCTCCCGCGCGATGAGGATGTTGTCGATATAATCCTTAAGCTTGGACGGAACGTTGAAATTGTGCAATGGCATGGCTATGACATACTTCCTTGCATCCTTAAACTGCTTCAGGATGACGGACATCCGATCCGTGATCTGCTGCTCCTCTTCGTTAAGCGGCTCCCCTCTTCCCTGTTTGCTCCATGCCTCAAGAACCCTGTAGTCAATCGCAGGTATAGGATCGCGGTATAAATCTACCTGTTCGATTATCCCTGCTGGATTCCATTTCGTGTACGCCTCTACAAAATGCTGAAGCACCTGTAAACTGACAGAGGCGGCTGCTTCCACCTTCGGATGAGCATTAATAATGAGCATTTTTTCCATTCAATTTCTCTCCTTTTTCGTCTATTCCAACATATAGACAAATAAGGCAATGCGATTGTGACATCAGCCGGCCGTACTTTTCATGCATAAAGCAGGGGCTGCAATGGAAATGATATCTAACATTAAGTATGGCGGGGGAGCGGATGCAGATATGAACCTCAATGAAAGCCTGGCTGAATATTTCAAAGCGAATGCCGATTATTTCAATGTTGAAATTCGATTGCTGCAATATCATGTCCAGGTGATTGGGTTGGATTCATTAGTGGATATTCCCCAGAGCATCGCATCGCTTCAAACCCAAACCTCGAATCTAACCGAAACCGACCTGGCGCCCGCTGATCTGCTTAAAATCGTGGGCGAGCTTGTTGAACCGAAATTGGAAGTGGTTGTACCCGACATCATGAAGGGCCACCTGATCATTCTGGAACCCGCGTCCGGAGCCTGCAGCGCCGTTCTTCCGATATCGAAAACTGTCACCCGCTCCGTCACATCTCCCGAAACCGAGAATACACTTTACGGCTCCAGCAGCGCCTTTCTGGAAGATATCAATACGAACATCGGCATTCTTCGAAAACATTGCACCGGATCCTCCTTACAGGTGGAAACGTACACCGTCGGGAAGAGTCATCCCAAATCCTTATTGTTAATTTATCAGAAAGACAAGATCAAACCCCGTTTATTACAATCCATTCAAGCAAAAATCAAAGCGGACTTGGATCAGGATGTTCATCATATCCAGCAGCTCGAAAAGATGCTGGGCGTAAACACGTGGTCCCTCGTAACCAACTTCAACATGACGGAACTTCCGCAGAACGCAGCCCACTCCCTTCAGCAGGGCAAGGCCGTGTTAATGCTTGACCGTTATCCGTTCGCGATCATTATCCCCAGCCTTGTCATGGATATGTTCTGCATGAAGGACGATCATAATTACCCCCTCCCCTTCATGTACCTGATCCGAATCTTGAGAGTCGTCGGCGTCTTGATCGCGACGATTATTCCCGGCCTCTATGTTGCTCTGGTATCCGTCAATCCCGAGGTTCTTCGGCTTCAACTGGCCCTCTCGATAGCTAATAGCCGGCAAGAAGTCCCTTATCCCGCCTTTGTCGAGACGCTGCTGCTCCTTATCGTTCTGGAGCTTATCCTGGAAGCTAGCGTCCGTCTGCCTAAAAGCGTGGGGCCTACCATTACGATGGTAGGCGGTATCATACTTGGCCAAGCTGCCGTATCCGCCAAACTCGTCAGCAACCTGTTGATTATTGTGCTGGCGGGTACAACCATTGCTTCTTCTACGGTGGTGGGATTCCAAAACTCCGTATCCGTGCGAGTGTTCAAGTATATGCTGATCATACTGTCCGCCATCTACGGCATGCTGGGATTACTTGCTGGAATCGTTGTCATCTGTGCGTATATGGGTCATCAGAAAAGTATGGGGATTCCCTACCTGTCTTTACCTACATTGAATCAGAAGGATGAGCGAAATGGATAAGAACGGTTATCAAGCAACCATCCTGTACGTGGTTTGTCATATGGGGCTTATTTTTTTTCTCTATCCCTCCGATATGTTCTCCGGCATGGACATGGGGCACTGGATCGGAATCTCGATCAGCTATGCGCTGCATGCGGCTGCCCTTTATATGTACATTAAAGGTCTGAAATGGGCCGCACAGAGGAACGTCGTGGATATGTTCCGCAGCACCGGCAAATATCTCGCGTGGATTTTATTGCTTCCTGCTTTCTTTTATTTCGGTATCGCTATCATCGTAACACTAAGGGCCTATTCAGAGATGTTAACCTTGGTCTTTTTATCGAGCACGCCGCTGTGGGCGGTCCAGCTGCTATTGATTGCCATTGGTTTACTCATGGCATGGCAAGGAATGCCCAGCATGGCGCGAACCAGCGTCCTGTTGGTTGTTTTGTTCATGTTCCCCATTTTGTTTGTTCTCTGCCTAGGCTTTCAAAATGTGGATTGGTACTACTTGCTGCCGCTCATTGACCGCGAGCAATCCTTTAATTTCATCGCCAAGCCCGATTTTCTGGTAAGTTTATTCGTTTACGCAGGCGGCTCCTTTTTCCTGGGATTGCTGCCGCCTTCCATACATATCAGTCTCAAGAAAATGATGCTGGGCTGCCTTCTGCTGCTGCCCATGTTCTTCTTATCGGTCTATTTGCCGCTTCTGACCTTTGGTCAATCCACCGCCGAGTTATACCAATTTCCTATGCTGATGACCATAGACACCGTGAATATCACCTGGCTGTTGTTTGATCGGATCACGATTTTCTTCTTGTTAAGTCTGATGGCATTTTCGCTGCTGTACTTGGGAGTTACCTTATGGGTTCTTGCGACGCTAGCCCAGAAGGCCGTCCCGAACGTCCCCAGCGTCTATCTGTTGATTGCTTTGACCGCTGGTCTGTTTGCCATATCCTTGGCCATCCCCAACTGGAATTCCCTCAAGAATCTACAGGTGTGGATTATTCCTTTGCGAATGTATATTTTCCTGGTGCTTCCGCTGATCACGTTCCTTATCGGATGGCGGCACAAGCACAAAGCAAACCGTGCAACGGAGGTAACCTGAAATGGACAACCCAGTCAACATCGGTCATCCTTTGAAGTGCTTTCTCATGCTGGCTGCCCTGGTCCCCTTGCTAGCAGGCTGCTGGGATAACAAAGACATTAACCATCGCTCGCTTCCGGTGATCATGGGCATTTCATTAACCGAGGAGAATCAATACAAGGTGTTTCTGGACATTCCGGTCACAAATGAGACCAGTACCGTCAATATCGTTTCGGATACGGGCAACACCATCAATGAAATCATCGATCATATGAGCATGAACATGGAGACTCAAGTGGATCTGCTTCATTTGAAAATCGTCATCGTGGATAAGAACTTTGCAAGCAAGGGCATGGAAGATATTATTTCCGCGTTTAATCGGTCCAGGGACATTTCATCCAAAACGCTTTTAGCAATTTGCGATGAAGAGCTGGATCAATTCTTTTCAAAGATGCAGGAGAAATCGGAGTACAGCGGCAGCATCGTATATGATTTTTTTGAAAAAAACGCCGGATGGAACCCCCAGTTGGCAGACACGCGCATATGGCAAATGTTTCGAAGCATTCATTCCTATACGCACGACGTGATCGTCCCGATCATCCGTTCAGGCAGATCCACCAGTATCGAATGCGTAGGCTCAGCCATCATCAAGAATGGCAGGATGACAGGTCGAATCGGGCCTGACGAAACCCTTGTTGCCAATGCCTTTTACGGAAAAAGCGCATTCGGGAAGGTCGAGGTTATGAATAGCGCCACCGTTCAAATCATTAGCAACAGGCTGACTCATCGCAGCTGGATGAAGGATGGAAGACCTTACCTTCGAAGCCATCTCAGGCTGAAAGTCACCATCCTGGATTCCAGGGGACACCCGACGGAAGAGCAGATCAACGGGAAGCTGGAAGAACTGCTCACCACCAGGCTGAATCAGATGTTTAAGCAAACGCAAAAAGAACAAGCGGATATACTGGCCCTGGGACAACATTTCAGAAACCACCTGACCCGCGAACAACTGCAGGATTGGAGAACGACGTATTATCCCGATCTGGATTTCAAGCTGAGCGTTACGACCGTCATTGAGAATCGCGGCAATCTTAAAAACCTGTAAAAATGGATCAAAAATCAAAACAAAAAGAGCCGCGCCTGCGGCCCTTTTTTTGTTTTGGATGAGCTGGTTGCTGTAAGATTTTTGATGTGATCCTTGCCTCCACGGTTATGATACATGTATCCTTCTTCATCGGTTTATGTTGAATGGACCAGGATCTCGCGTAGAGCGTCCAGCAAACCTTGATTTTCTTCCGCGGTTCCTACCGAAATCCGAATATGACGCGGAAGCCCCCACCCTTTGGCTGACCGTACGATGATCCCCCGTTCCAGCAGCTGATGGTATACGTTGTCTGCATGTTCGCCAAGCTCTGCCAGAATGAAATTGCTCATGCTCTCGGCGTAAGGAATCGTTAATCGGCTCAGTCCCTCATAGATTTGGAGCCTCCCTTGTTCATTCATCCGGCGGGATGCATCAACATGCTCTTCATCCCCGAGCGCAGCCGCTGCCGCTGCCTGTGCCAATGCATTCACGTTAAAAGGCTCCTTAACCTGCAGCAGCGTACGGATGATCCCTTCGGAAGCAGCGCCGTACCCGACCCGAATGCCCGCAAGCCCGTAAATTTTAGAGAAGGTGTTGAGGGTGATGACCGGATATCCCGACTTGATGAAGCCGATGCCGTCCGAATAATCGGAGGCCGTGGCATAATGGCGGTATGCGGTATCAATGACAACCAGCACACGATCAGGAAGGCTGTCGAGCAGCTTTCTCATTTCGGTCTCTGGCATGTAGGTGCCTGTAGGATTATTCGGCGTGCACAGATAAACGATTTTGGTACGTTCCGTAATGGCGGCCAGCATATCTTCAGCAGAGAAAGCATATGGCTCGCGCAGCGGCACCTTAATGACCGTGCCCGACATGAGAAATGCGCCAAATTCGTATTCGCTAAATGTCGGATCGGGCACCACAATCTCGTCGCCAGGCTCCAGATACGCCCGTGAAATCAGCATGATCAGCTCATCTCCGCCGTTCGTCACGATGAATTGATTCGCTGCCAATCCCAGGTGTCGGCCAAGCGCTTGCGCAAGAACGGCCGAGCGTTCATCGGGATAACGGTGCAGGTCAGGCAGCTGATTCTGAATGGCTTGCAATGCTTTTGGCGAAGGACCGAGCGAATTTTCATTGGAAGCCAGCTTAATGACGCGATCCAGTCCGTATTCTTGCTGCACTTCCCAGATGGGTTTACCCGCCGTGTAAGGCTTCAGACGTCCTAGCGCCGGCCGCGGCGTTATTTGAGGCTCCGACCCTTCCCCTGCTCTAGTCAATGTTTTCTCCCCCTAACCATGATTTATGGTGCCATTATTTATGGGCCACTTCTATATCTCGCTGTAATCGATCTCCAGAAACTGCTCGACTTCCTTCTCCCAGCGATTCTCGACAAAATCAACATGCTGAGGATGCACATTGTAGGCTTCATAATCGGCCTCGCTCGCAAACTTCATGGAGAAGCCGAAATCGTATGTATTTTTGGGACTGATTTGCTTGAATACCTTAAACTCCTGAACCGTTGGAATCGTGCTGAGGGCAGCTCGTCCGTCCTCCAGGAAACGATGCTCCTCCTCCGAGCCTTTCTCGTGCTTAAGCGAAAAAATAACGGAATGAATCAAGCGGTTTGATGACATATTAGACCAACTCCTTCTCTTTTTCTAGGCAAGAATTACATCATATTATAACGGCAAAGGCCAAAAAAATCGCTACTAAAAAGGCACCTTGTTCCAAAAAAATTGGAACAGGGTGCCTAGCACAGGCAGATTTATCGGCATAACTATTTTGCCTTTTGATTGTGATTCGCCAGCAAATCAAGCAAATAGGCTTTCAAGTCAACCATACGTAAATGCGGAGGCTTCTCGTTTGTTCCGACAATGATAAGCGGAACAAGCGATTCCGTGTGGCGAATCGATCCGTGGCCCCCGCCCCCTTCATGGGTCGGAGAGCTTCGGTCCGCCAATTCGTATCCCGGTTTAGCCGTGACCACCAAGAATTGCCCTTTATGGGAGTTCAGCGCCCCTGACAATCTCGCCAGCACATCCGGATATTGCCCGTAGTCCAAAGTGCGAGTCTGGGCGTTCAATTGAAGGTCCAGCACTTCGGCGTCCTGCTTCACGGTCCACGCTTGTTTATAACGGTCGATCAGGCTGCCCTTCTCTTTATATTGGAGCTCCTTATACGTGGATCCCTGCATGGCGTGAATCCATTCGTCTTCTTTCCATGCAACAAAATCAATGCGGTCATCCTTGCTTATGATTTCGGCCAAGCTTCGGAGCGTACGATCCGGCTTGAACTTATATACGTAAGCCATCGTTTCATTCACCGCCAGCGCAATCTCGGTTTCATCCTTGAGATCCTCACCCGGCTTTAATATGCGGATGCCTTTCAGCATAGCAGGCAAATCAATCTCCGAACGCTGCTCACGTGGAAGAAGCTGCGTCATGCCGCTATCCCCGGCGATGACGAATATAGCCTCTTCGAACGCTTTTTCCGGCGATCCGAACGACTGCAGTAAGGATTGAAGCTGCTGATCCACCTTTTTGACGCCTTCGAGCTCCGACGGCCCCTTTTTATGAAGCTTCTGGTCCAAGTCAGGCAAATATACATACAAAAAATCCGGCAGCTTATCAGCTTGGATCAGATGGTTTACGGCCCCTATCGCGAACTTATTGTTCATCCCCATCCGTTCGGTGAGATCGTCAGGCAATTTCTCGTTACCGTCGAAGGGATTGGACAGAGCTCCCAAGGTTAAAAAATCCGGGCCTTTAACTTTTATTTTTTTCTGCAGCGACGTCGGCCCCTGTATCCAATCCGGGATCGTCAGCGTATGCTCGGTCGTTCCGCGATATACCAAGCCGTTGATCGACCCCGATTTCAAGCCCCTGCGGGCTAAATCTTCGTGGATCGTACGCGAATCCGCATGTAAATGCTTCCCGTTCAGATGGATTAACGCATCGGTCAGGACCGGATTGATCCCCTGCCTTATGATTTCCATCGGTCCGGTGCCGTAATTGATCAATTTTTTATCGTCGGTCGAATACCATAACAGACCCGGAACGCCATGTACGTTCGGATAGGCTCCCGTTAACATCGTGCTGTCGATCGTAACGGACATCGTAGGAAAAGAGCTGACCAGATCCTTGTAGTATTGCCCATGTTCAATCAAGGTTTGAAAGGTGGGCAGCTGCTTTTGGGATATGCCCTTATCGATGGCCTGAGCCATTAGGGAGTCGATCATCAAAAATATGACTTTCTTATGCGTCGCTCCTTGATCGGATTTTACCCGCAGCAAATCCTGCTCGGCAGGTTGTCGGTGCTGGCATCCCATTACCGTGATCAATACAAGAGACAGCATGCCGAATAAGATTTTTTGTATCCGCATTTCCATTCACCACCTTCGTACATTTTGTCACAGAGATGGGAATGTCATGCAAGGAATATTTTGCATATTCGCAGCATGTTCAAACTTAAAAAAGAGAGGTCGCTTATCGCCCTCTCTCCCATGGTCTGTATCAATCATCCGCTGCCGTCCCCTGCGTTTTCGTCAGTTTGAAGAACGAACCCGCACCCAGCACGGAGGTAACGAACAGGATGGCACCCATCGGCACGGCGGTGGATTCGTGTTAATCCCGACCAGCGGTGACACTCCGAATAATGAAGGAAAGCGATTTGACCCTAGCAAAAAACAGCGACAAGTCCGGAATCCTCCGGCTTGCCGCTGCATTTATTTTAGAACGTCCGGTAGAACAGCCTTGCACTTTCCTTCTCCGGAATCGGCAAGCGCTGCGAGACGGGCAGCATCTGCGGAAAAGCCTTATGCGGCTCGCGCTGATACCAGTATGCGACCGACGAGTAGTCGTTCGATTGGCTATTTCCGTGCCCGTGCTCGATGCTGAAGCGGATCGACTTTCTAAAGATGATGGGATCGACGATATGAAACCGGTATTGTGTCATTTTCCCGGAATAATCGTTAAACGAGATGGTATGGCTCTCTTTCCACGCATCGCCGTTTTCCCGGATCGGGGCGTACAGTGACAAGCCGTGGTAGGGCGCATCATATTTCCCAGCCGGATATCCCCAGGCGGCGCAGAAATAATCTTCCGTCCCCGTCCCGTGCAGGCGGGGTGGCCATGGTTCGCCATCGATGAAAAACATGTCGTCCCCTTCGCCCGGCCAACTAAAACCCGGCATCGGATTCAAGTGGTCAATGCTCAGGTTGCAGCCCACATAATGGCCTTCGCCCACTGCATCGAGCAGGACGTAATTATCGTCGCCGGTCAGATTTTTTAGCTCATACACCTTCTGGTCGGCATAATTGGCCTTATCCTGCTTGTCCTGCTCCACTTTCAGCAAAGAGAGGTCCACAAGCCCCTTGGTCGGATTCTCCCTGCGCCAGGAAGCGTGGAAGTAAAAGCTGTCATCCGGTACCGCTTTTTCCACATAGTCCACGTAATAGTACAAAACGATTTCGTCTTCACACTCATTGACGATTTCGATGCGGGCCCCTTGGCGGAACGGCATTTCGAAAAAACAGTTCATGGCGGCCTTGTCTTCGATCAAGCCCTGGGTCGTAATCATGTTAAGCGGCATGGAAACATAATGGCTGGCAACGCCATGCCCGACGCCGAAAAAGTCGCCGACCGGTGAGTCCACGCTGGGTTCCCGTTCGTCATCCCAAAACATGCGGATCAACACTTTGCGGAACGCGTATTTGTTCCTGGCCGCGATGGTCATCCAGATATGCTGGATCACGCCCGACCCGGCAATTTTCGCAATATCCGCGGTTTGGCCCGCTTCGATCGCGATAAAGTCACGGTTACCTCCGGTTTGATCCCAGCTGGATTGCCGACGGGACGTTCCTTCTTTACGCAAATATAACTGGTTCATGCTAACTCAGCTCCTCCCTCGCATTCGAAATCAAGCTTTAATGCCCGTTAATGTAATGCCTTCGATAAAATAACGCTGCCCGATGAAAAATACGATAATGGCCGGAAGCAGCACCACGGTGGCCGCTGCCATCATCAAATGCCATTCGGCCGAATACATGCCTTTGAACTGCTGCAAACCAAGGGCAAGCGTATATTTGGTTTCGTCGTTCAAATAAACGAGCGGTCCGAGAAAATCGTTCCACGCGGTCAAAAAAGAAAACAAACCGACAACGATAAGCGCGGGTTTGGTCAGCGGAAGGATGATCGACCGGAAGATTCTTAAGTGTCCGGCGCCGTCCACGTAAGCCGCCTCATCCAGATCCCGGGGGATGCTGAGATAAAACTGCCGCAGCAGGAAGATGTTGAACGCGCCTCCCCCAAACCAGGCCGGCGCAATGAGCGGGATAAAGGAATTGGTTAAGCCCACTTTGCTCCAGCCGATAAACGTCGGGATCAGCGTAACCGCGTACGGCAGCATCATGCTGGACAGCAGCAAGCCGAACACCATGTTCCTGCCTCTCCATTTCATTCGGGCGAAGCTGTAGGCACTGATCGAACTGGTCACGATGACGCCCAGCACCGAAAAGACAACGATGATCGCAGTATTCATGAAATATTGGCCGAAAGGGAGAATGGTCAGCGCTTCACTGTAATTGGATAATTGGACGGGCCGAGGAATCCACACGGGCGGCAGCTCGAAAATTTGCCCCATATTCATCAAGGAACTGCGGATGAGCCAAACCAGCGGCAGCAGGCTAAAGATTCCCCCGGCCGCAAGCACCAGGTAAATCAGTCCTTTTTCAAACCAAGCCTTGGCTTTCATCGCGCGCCATCCCCCTCATAGTAAACCCATTTATTCGATGTTCTGAACACCACGTACGTCAATACCATAATGATCGCGAACAGCACCCAGGCAATCGCGCTGGCGCTCCCCATTCGCGAGAACTGAAAGGCTTCCCTGTACAAATAAAATACATAGAACAAGCTGGCGTTATTAGGGCCGCCGTTCGTCATGACATAAGCCTGCGAGAACACCTGAAAACCGTTGATGATGCCCATGATCAGGTTGAAGAAGATTGTCGGCGTCATCATCGGAATCGTAATATGCCGCAGTTTATTGAGCCGCGATCCGCCGTCCATCTCAATCGCTTCGTACAGCGAACGGGGAATATCCTGCAAGCCCGCCAGAAAAATAATCATCGTTCCGCCCGTCGTCCACAGATTCATTAAAGCCAGGGAAGGAACGACCGATTTCTCTCCGAAAATCCACTGGCTTCCAGGAAGGCCCAGGGAGCGGAGCAGCTCGTTGGCAAGGCCGAGATCGGGATTGAGCAGCCACAGCCAAATAAATGAAATGGCGATGATCGGCACGATCGATGGCAGATAAAAAACCGTTCGGAAGATCGACTTCCCTTTGACATTCTGATTCAGGAGAATCGCCAGCAAAAAGGAATAGACGATGCCGGTCGGTACGCTAAGGATGACGAAATAAAAAGTAACGGACAGCGACTTGTAAAAATATTGGTCTTCGCCGCCGAATATTCGCTTATAGTTATCGAGCCCGATAAAGCTCGGCGTATTCGACCCGGTGTAATTGGTGAAGCTCATGTACAGGCTGTACATCATCGGGCCGAGCGTAAAGATCAGCAAGCCCAGAATAGCCGGCAAAGCAAACAGCCAACCGTAAAGCTCTCTTTGTGTGCGGCGTTTTTTTCGCATACGGTTCCCGGTATGGGAAGAGATGGCCTCCATAAGCAAGTTT
This sequence comes from Paenibacillus sp. Y412MC10, assembly GCF_000024685.1. Taxonomy (NCBI): domain Bacteria; kingdom Bacillati; phylum Bacillota; class Bacilli; order Caryophanales; family Paenibacillaceae; genus Paenibacillus; species Paenibacillus sp. Y412MC10. The sequence goes on along the minus strand of NC_013406.1, from coordinate 2,946,875 downwards.
CCCTTCGTCGAAACGCTGCCGAAGACGGTTCCGCTTCAAGCGGTGTCGCGGCACCGCCTTCGGACAAACGCTCGTTATTTCAAATAGGTACCCTGTATTAGCGGCTTCACTTTCGTTTCTACTTCTTTCATAGCCTGTTCGGCCGTTTTCTCGCCGAGCCACACCTGGTCCAAAGCCGCGGCTACCGCAGCGTCGATTTCAACAAAGTTTTTGACGTTGTTTTCCGGTGACGGCTCTGCATGTTCATAGGTTGAGCGCATCACGGCATCCTGGAAGCCGGCCGGTCTTCCGGGCAACTCCTCATTAGCCCACTCCTCGATCAATTCCGGATCCTCGTACCATTTATTGAGCTGCGGCATCCACAAACCTTGGTGCAAATCGAGCACGTTCTGCGGATCGGTGAGGAATTTGGAGAACTCCCATGTTTCCTTCGGGTGCTTCGAACTTTTGAAAATAATCAATGACCCGCCGAGGAAAAACGTTTTGTAATCCTTGATGACCGGAAGTACGCCGACGCCCCAGTTGATGTTGGTTTTGCTCAAATCGAGGTGATTCCAGCTGCCGTCGATGATCATCGCCACTTTTTTGGACTGCAAGGCGGTAGCCGGAGCGGGAATGCTGCTAGCCTGGACCGGCGACGGCGAGACATGGTGCACATTAATCAGATCGGCTATTCTTTGCAGTGCTTCGGTCGCTTCCGGTTTGGACAGCCCGAATTCCTTGCCGTCGGCCGACAAATAATCCCCGCCGTTTGAGAGGACCATCGGCATATAGGACGACCAGCCGAGGTTGAGTTTAACGCCGTATTGCTTGATGTTCTTCGGATCGAATCCCGGATCGTCCGGATGCTTGCCGTTACGGTCCAGCGTCAGCTTCTTGGCCGCGTCCACGAATTGCTCCCAGGTCCACGCTTCCTCCGCCTTCGTAGGCGGCAGCGCCACTCCCGCTTCTTGGAACATGTCCGCATTGTACATTAAGGAGGGGACAACGGAAGCCTGATACGGACCCGCGCTTTTGTCCTGCTCCCAGTTCCACCAGGCATACTCCAGATAATCCTCTTTCTTGATGCTTGGATCGTCTTTCATCAAATCGAAGAAGTTATAGATCAGTCCTTCTTCGCCCATTTTTAATTTCCAGGCGGCCGAATAACTGATGTCCGGCGCTTCGTTGCCAGCGATCATGGCATTCAGCTTCTGCAGAAAATCCGTGCCCGGAATGTGCACCGGGTCTATGGTGATGTTCGGATTCTTCTCCTCGAAAGCTTTAATCGCCGATTCCACCGCTTTCTTTTCCTCCGGGCTGCCCCAGAACGTGAATTTCAGCGTTACTTTTTCTCCATTGTCGGTTCCAGCGTTTTCGCCGCCGTTTTGACCCGCGTTCGTTTCCGAGCCCCCGCCCCCCGTTCCGCAAGCGGTTACAAATAGCGCCATGATCGTTAGGAAAATAAATGCAACCTTCCATTTCCCCGTTCTTTTTGTCATGTAATGCTCCCCCCCGATTTTAAATGTATGCGCTGCAGCCGCTTGTTTTCATTGTAAAATCGCCGCGCGTGAAAGCCTATGGGACGATTTTTCGTTTCCTGTACGATTTTTCGCTCAATCCGCTTTCCTTACGGCTTTATGGTGGGGGATCACCAGTTTGACTCGCGTACCGAGCTCCGGAACAGATTCAATACCGATACCGTAACGGTCGCCGTAAAGCAGCTTGATCCGCTTGTCGACGTTATGGATACCGATGTGGGAGGCGTTTTCCGCCAGCGCCTCCTTTAGGCGTTCCGGCTCGAACCCACAACCGTTGTCTTCCACACAGAACTCGATATCGTCCCCCAAACTGCGCCCGTAGATCGTAATCAGTCCGCCGCTTTCCATATCCCTGAAGCCGTGGATGATCGCATTCTCCACCAGGGGTTGAAGAAAAAGCTTAGGTACGCGGGCTTTCATCAGTTCCGGCTCGATGTCAAAATCAACCCGGAAACGATGCTCAAACCGGTTGGACATGATGACGATGTAATCCTGCAGCCAACCGATGTCCTCGGAGAGCGGCATCGAATCCTTGCGGTTGTCCGTCGTATAATGCAGCATGCGAGACAAGCTGACCAACATTCGGCTGACCTGCTCCTTCTCGCCGTAAACAGCCATCCAGTTGATGATATTCAGCGTATTGTAAAGAAAATGGGGATTGAGCTGGATGCCCAGCGCCAGAATTTCCGTTTCGCGTTCCCTGAGTTTGGCCACATAATTTTCTTCGATCAGCTGCCTCACCTTCTCGTTCATGCTGTTGAACTTCATCAGCACATGCCCCAGCTCGTCCTTCCCTTCCACCTTGATTTTGGCGTTGAAGTCGCCGCCTCCGACACGTTTGATAGCAAGCAGCAGTTTTCTGACCGGCGAGGTAATCCGCATGGAAATCAGGTAGGCGAAAAATAGCGAAAGCAGCAGCAGCGAAGCGCCCAGGGTAAGGATAAAAAAGGTGATCGTTTGTCCGATATCTTTGGTCAACGCGCCAGGGGGAATCAACACGACCGACGTCCAGCCCGTGATCGCGGATGTCGTGTAACAGGCGATCGTCCGTTTTCCGTCCACCATAACGAAGGATGCTCCGCTACCGCGGTTTTGCACTTCGGCCAGCCAGGGGAAAGACGGTTTCCGGCCGACGAATTCCGCATTCGCATGGGAAATGATCGTGCCGTCTGCGCCGGCCACCAAAAATACCGAACCTTCGATCGGGATGCTGTTCCGGAAAAGATCGGCATAGAGGCCGTCCCGGAAGTTCATGACAAGAACGGGTTTTTCCGAACCTGCTCTAGCCCGCACGATCGCGTCATTGCGGACGCAGGAAGGATTCATTTGCCGAACGGCGGAAAATAAATAACGGTATTCGATATCGGCACCGGCCAAATCCGGCAATTGATGCATCAGGCTATAATCATAAGTCGGCACCCAAGCCAAACGCCCCTTCTGTTCGGAGGCCTGACGGTACAGTTCGGAGTCGTAAAAATGATCCGGCGGATACGTATTGCGCGCTTTGCTTCCGTAAACGAATGCCCGGGTCACGAGCTCCACCGAATACAGATCCCGGGATTGCGAGAAGTAACGGTTTAAAATTTCCGTAACCTGTTTATTTGTCGCCAACAGTTTGCTTTGAGCAGGGGCGGCACCGTCGAAAATTTGAAATAGGTCGCATTCAACCATCAGGGAAAGACTGTTGTCCTGAATGATTTTCAACCGTTCGTCGATGATTTGGTTGTTTTTTTGCACGATTTCCGTCACGTTATCCCGTGCCAGCTTAAGCATCATATTTTTGCTGGCATAGAAGGATCCCGTCCCTAAGGTGACAAGGGGCAGCGTGATCAAGATGATATAAGATAAAATCAGCTTGTTTTTCAGTCTCATGGCGTCACCTACAGCAGGTCTTTCTTGCGAAATTCCTCCGGCGAAAGGCCGGTCTCCCGCTTGAAAATCCGGGTAAAATAACCCGCATCCCTGAATCCCACGCTTAAGGCAATCTCCGAAATTTTCCGGTTCCCGCCCTCCAGCATTTGCATGGCTTTATCCATCCTGAGCTTCAGTAAATATTCGGTAAACGTCATCGAAGTATGCGACCTGAAAAAACTGCTGAAGTAGGCAGGGCTGAAAAAGAACCGTTTCGCGACAAGCTCCAGCGAAAGATCCTCCATGTAATGCTCCGCGAGATACGCTTTGCACATCGCAATGATCCGCTCGTTTTTGTTGTTTCTCCGGTTCTCGATGCTGTCGATGATCCGGTTCAAATAATAGCCTGCTTTCTCCTCGACTTCATCAAGCGTCGCGCAAGCGGGAATCTGAAATTCCATCTCGGAAACGAAATTGTTGGCTTCCTCGCTCCGTATAGACGCTTCGCTTGCTTTGACCAGGTTCACCAGCACATACAAAATGCTGTGCTTCAAGTGGGAAGGAGAAGGATAGTCGCCATCCAACAGCTGCCGGATCAACAAGCTCAAAGACTCTATCGCCTTCTCCCGTTCCCTGTTCGCCACGGCGGCTGCGATTCCGGTTTCGGCGGGAACTAATTCCAATGACGGCTTGTACGGGTTGTAAGCGATTCCATAATTAACGACAACTTTCCCGCTGCCGCAATAAAAGGTATAGTCCAGCGCATGCAAGGCTTGCTTGAAGGAGCGCGGCGCTTCCCGGTAGAGATCGACTACGCCGTCGCCTACGCCTATCGACAAGGTAAGTCCGAATTCCAGGCGAACCCGGTCGATAAATTCGGTTAACCGCTCAGCCTCCCTCTTCATCAGCCACTCCAAGGAATGTGCAGGCGTAATGACGGAGATAAGCATAGGCTCGTCTCCGTCCAGGTAAAAGGATAGGGTCGGACCGATCGATTCGGCGACCTGACCCATCCAGTCCTTGAGGCTTGCTTTGACTTCCGTGAATTCCTCGCCATGATATTTCTCATCGATCTCGGACTTGGAAAGCTTGGCGACGATGACAAAACCGACCTGGCCCTGCGGGACCAACCCTTCGATTTCCCGAAGCTCGTCTTCATTCGCCACCGACCGTACCCAGCGACTGAGCAAGTGCTGCTCGTAGACGGGGATAGTTGAATTCAGTTTTTCCTGAAGATTCGCTCCGTCTTGAAGGCGCATCCGCTCCTTTTCAATCGCGGTGTCTAGTTTGTTCAGCATATCCGACATATCTCTCGATTCTAATGGTTTAAGTAAATAATCGAACGCGCCAAACTTGAGCGCCTTCCTGGCATAATCAAAATGCCCATACACGCTCAGAATTACGATTTTCATCGATTCGCTACGTTCCACTAATTGCTCGATCAACGCAAAACCGTCCATATTTGGCATACGAATATCCGTAAATGTTATATCAATCCGATTGGCTATAGCAATACGCAGAGCTTCTGCCCCATCCTTGGCCATAAATAAACGATAGTCCGGTCGGAGCGTTTTGATCATTTCAGCAATACCACGGCGATGACGCGGCTCATCGTCTACTATAAGCACGTGATACATCATTATTCCCCCTTCCATGGCCAGAGTCCATTAAAGAACCACCAGCTTTATCTCATTGTGAATAAAATAGGGGTCTCCAAAAATTCTATTATTGAAAGCCCCCTGTACATATTATTGATGCAATGTCAGTCGTCAAACTTTAACCCGCCATAATGAATTCCTGCTTTACTGCTACTAGCTTCAATACCTAGTGCAAGAGCACCGCACAATCCGGCATTATCACCCAAGCCTGGTGAAACGATATAATTCTCCAGATCGTCAAGAATAGCTGGGGATGCAACATATCCGTTTAAAAATTTAGCCACTTTCTTACGAATGAGCGGATAAAGCTGTTTCTGATGCATAACCCCCCCGCCGAGAATCACTTTTTTAGGCGACAGCAACAGAATTACCCCCGAAATGGCCTGAGCCAAATAAAATCCTTCCATCTCCCAAGCCAGATGGTCTTCAGGCAGCTCGCTTCCCTTCAATCCCCAGCGTTTCTCAATCGCAGGTCCGCTGGCCATGCCTTCCAGACAATCGCCATGATAAGGACAGAAGCCTTCGAATGGATCCTCTGGATGCCGACGGGTCAATACATGTCCACCCTCCGGATGGACAAGACCATGAATCAGATTGCCTTCCGCAAACACACCTACACCAACACCCGTCCCAATCGTATAGTATACACAGCTATCCAATCCCTTGGCGGCTCCCCACATTGCCTCACCGAACACCGCAGCATTCACGTCGGTATCGAAACCGATCGGAACAGGGAAATTTCGTTTCATAAACCCCACGAAGTCAAACCCGCTCCATCCCGGCTTGGGGGTCGTGGTAACTTGCCCATAAGTGAGACTGGAACGATCCAGGTCAATCGGTCCGAAGGAACCCACTCCAATTGCCTCAATGTCTTTGTCTCTAAAGTACGCTACTACTTGCTCAAGTGTCGGTTCGGGTATATCCGTTGGAAAACTGATCCGGTCCAAAATTTCTCCTTCCTCATTGCCAATCCCGCAAATGAATTTCGTTCCTCCCGCTTCAATTGCACCAATCCTCATGTTTGTTCCTCCTGAATTGTAAATGGTTTCGATATTATTCTACACGTTTGGCAAACGTTTTACTATTCAGTTTTCAATATCTGGTAATATTTTTTATAACCCTATATCACAAAGCTATTGTAACCGTTGACAACTATAATAATTGTGTTAATATGTTTTTGTAAAACGTTTTACTAAATGGAGATGACGAGATGAAAAAAGTATTTTACAAACCGAAAGACGGATGGGTCGGAGATGTGATCCCGTTCTATGACCATGGAGAGTACAAGCTCTACTATCTCCATGATCAAAGAGTTGGTGGAGATTATGGGAATCATACGACATGGAACCTGATCACCACCAAAAACGGCTTGGATTTTGAAGATTATGGCGTAGCTTTGCCAAACGGTAGCGAAACCGAGCCGGACCGTAACGCATATACCGGTTCAGTGATTAAGGATCGAAACGGTAACTATCACCTTTTCTACACCGGTCATAATCCCAACCCTGAATTTTGCGTTGACGGAAAGCCCTTACAGGTCGTGTTGAAGGCTACCGGTACCGATGGAATCCATTGGACGAAAGATGAAGATTTTAAGCTTTATGGAGATGGAGTCATTTATGAGCAATTCGATTGGCGCGATCCATTTGTGTTTTTCAACGAAGAACGGCAAGAGTACTGGATGCTCGTCACCTCAAGGCAAATGAATTCCTCCGAAAGAAGAGGTGGGTGCGTTGCCCTTCTTACTTCCGATGATCTTAAGAGCTGGCGTTATCGGGAACCGTTTTACAGTCCGGACAAATACATCACCATGGAATGCCCGGATTATTTCAAAATGGGAGACTGGCACTACCTGGTCTACTCGACGTTTAGCGAAAAGTTCGTGACACATTACAAAAAAAGCAAAAGTATCGAAGGCGTATACTCTTCACCGATTCTTGACACCTTTGACGGCAGAGGCTTTTACGCGGCGAAGACGGCCTCGGATGGCCAGCAAAGATATGCTTTCGGCTGGGTTCCTTCCAAGCAGGGAGCAAGTGATTTTGGGGATTGGGAATGGGCTGGAACACTTGTCGTGCATGAGATTTATCAAAATAATGACGGCGATCTACTTGTTCGGATGCCTCAATCGGTTTATGAGCATTTTAATACGGAAGCAGACGTCATTCCAGAATCAGAGAAACATTGCCGCCACAACGATGAAAGCGGATTCGAACTGGAGTCTCCCGATGGATTGGCTTACCGTGTATTTAATGAAGTGCCTTCCCAGGTTCTAGTCGAAGCAGCATTTACGGATTGGAAAGATACAAAGGACTTTGGGATCGCGCTGCGAACCGACAAAGTTCTCGATTCCGGATATTTCATTAAATTCGATCCGTTTCACAACCGCATCGCTTTCGATATGTGGCCTAGAACCGAACCTGGATTCTTTCAATGGCAAATTGCCGGCGACAAACCTCAGATGATCGAGCTGGAAAGGCCGTTTTCGTTCTCTGAACATAACAAGATCACGGTTAAAGTGATTTTGGAAGATGATATCTTATGTCTGTATGTCAACGACAAGATCGCGATGACCACGCGTGTCTATAACTTCAAAACTGGCCACCTCGGTTTTTTTGCTAACGAGGGCTCCGTTAAAGTCAATAAGGTCAAGCTCAAGACAGGATCACTATAATAACCTGTTTCAAAACAATTAAAGTCTCCTTAAAGGAGACTTTGATTGGAAAAATAAAAAATGAAGGGGTATTCACATGACGACAAAAAAGAGAAAAATGTCTAAGGTTCTCTCGCTTATCGCAATCTTTTCATTAGTTGCAACCGCTCTCGCAGGTTGCGGCGGCTCGGAAAACAGTAGTGCTGGAACTAAGGGAGATAATACGATTACGTGGTTAACAGCCCGGCCGGAAAACGGAGCAATCATACAAACGGTTCGAGAACTGGCGGACCGCTATTCGGAGGATCATCCCGAATTCAAACTGGATATTCAAGTGACCGCTGATAGACCTTCCTACCTAACCAAATTAAGAACGCTAGTTGCTTCTGGTGAACTGCCTGATTTTATCGATACGGACGCCGATCCGTACGCCCAGGAACTGGCGGATGCCGGAATGCTCGTTGACATGAAGCAATTCCTGGAAGAGCAAGGTTTGTATGATCAGTTCTACGAACCTGCGCTGAAATATCAGGAGCTGCCCGATGGCAGCCTGTACCTTCTCCCTCTGGAGTATCATCTGGAAATGACCTGGTACAATAAGAAGATATTTGAGGAAAATAATCTCACGGTTCCGAAAACGATCGATGACATGCTTACCATCAGCAAGGCGCTAAAGGACAAGGGCATTACTCCGATTGCGGTGGATGGTGTTGACGTCTGGCCTGTACTGCGTTATGCAGCTATGATCCCTTTCCGTACCACAGGAAATGAATTTGCACGGAATCTGAGCCAAGGTAAAGCTAAAATGGCCGACGACGTCGGCATTCAAGCGGCAAATTTTGTATCCGAGATCGGGCAGTATTTCCAGAAAGGATTTGCATCGACAGATTATACGACGGCCAAGAATATGTTCCTTAACGGCGAAGCGGCCATGTATCGTATGGGTACTTGGGAAATCCCATCCTTCGTAGACGAAAATCTGCCGGAACAACTCAAGGGCCAAGTGGATTATTTCTATCTACCGACCATCAACGATGCCAAAACACCGGATAACGAATTTTTCGGAAACAGCGGGATCGGACTGGCCGCAACAACCAACAATTTCGACGAAACAACTAAGGACTTCCTAAGTTACGTATTAAAAAACTATAGCGATGTCTACGTCGCTAAACAGCAGATGTCACCGCTTAAATTCACGATTGAAGATGAGTCCAAGTACTCCGAACTATTCCTTCGAATCAAAAAGGATATGGATCATTACGGTTCGGAGTTTGCCAAACCATGGGATACCTTGCTGGACGCCGATACCAACTCTGTCATGAGTGATTTGATCATCAAGCTGGCAATGGGAACAATGACGCCGGAGGACTTTGCCAAACAGATTGACGACGCCATTGCCCAAAACGCCAGCAACTAATGGTTGCTCTAAATGTATGTCATCCACCCGGGCATCATTGGCTCGGGTGGATACCTCTCAATAAAAACAAATGGGGAGATTCACATGAATGTGCTCAAGGATAAGAAGGCATGGTTAATTTTCATCGCGCCTGCTTTGCTGTTTTATTTAGTAACTGTATTTGTTCCGATCATTCAATCACTGAATTACGGATTTCAGGATTGGAACGGAATCAAGGACGCCAGTTATATCGGACTAGGCAACTATATTAAAATGTTCCAAGACCCCTATTTCTGGAATGCCGTTAAAAATAACTTGGTGTACGTTGTGATCGTCGTACTCATGCAGGTGTTTATCGGGCTGTTTTTTGCTCTATTACTCTCATACGTCAAAAAAGGAGCCAGCCTATTTAGAACCTTGTATTACTTGCCGGCAGTTGTGGTCACGGTTGCCATCGCTCAGATGTTTCGTAACTTTTATTCACTGCAGCCACTAGGCCTTCTCAACATGTTTCTAGAATGGATCGGATTAGGTCATTTGCAAAGCGCGTGGTTATCGGATCCGCACACCGCATTGATCGCTGTCTCCATTCCCGAAGGATGGCGTTTTACCGGGATGTACATGGTCATTTTTTACGCGGCTCTCATCGCGATCCCGAAAGAAATAGAAGAAGCCGCAACGATCGACGGCGTAAACGGATGGCAGTTGATCCGCCATATCAAATTACCGAGCATCAAACATGTGCTCAGTTTGGCACTCATCATGTGCACCACCGGGGCACTAAGAGGATTCGATATCCCTTATATCATCGGTGTACAAGGGTCAACAACTGAATTGGTTACGACTTATATGTACAAAAAAGCGTTCACTAGTATTCAATATGGCTACGGAAGTGCGATCGCCGTATTTATCGTCATCGAAAGCCTACTGGCTGTACTCATTATCCGAGCTATATTCAATTCCAGGAAAGGAGAAGCATAACATGCTATCCAGAAAAAAAGCTTTATCCTTCCTATTGTACTTTATCGTTATCGCAATCCTAATCGTCCAAATCTACCCGGTGGTCTGGCTGATGTTGTCCAGCTTCAAATCGAGCATCGAATTAACGACAAAACCGTTTTCGCTTCCGACGTTATGGTCATTCGACAACTATGCCGCTGTATTTCGAGATAGCAGCCTGCTGCTCTATATCAAAAACACGGCCATTGTTACGTTCAGTTGCCTGCTGCTCATCGTCTTCTTAAGTGCAACGGCTGGCTTTGCTCTCGTCAAAATGCAGTCAAGGCTGAATTCAAAGCTGCTTCTCTTCTTTACGATTGGAATCATGATTCCGATTCAGGTTACCTTAATCCCGCTTTTTATTATGTACAAAGAATCTGGGCTGCTGAACTCATATCTGGCACTGATCCTTCCCCAGGTCGGATTTGCCCTGCCTCTATCGATTTTGATCTTCACCAGCTTTTACCGATATGTACCCAATGAATTGATTGAAGCTGCCGTCATCGACGGATGTAACATTTATCAGGTCTTCTTGAAAGTCATTTCTCCACTGACGATCAACACCACAATCACGGTTGCTTCCATCAATTTCATTTTCATTTGGAACGATTTTATTTTTTCTAACACGTTTACGAACGACAAACAATATAAAACCATTGCCGTCGGCCTTCAAGAGTTCATCGGTGCTTTCGGAGCAACGGATTGGGGACAGACATTTGCGGCCATCTGCATCAGTATCATCCCGATCATCGTCACCTACTTGTTACTGAATAGATATGTAATGGCTGGCGTTTCCGACGGTGCTGTTAAAGGATAACGAATAAGGAGAGATTAACCATGCAATCGATGAATCAACTTTTTGGTAGAATGAAGGGAAAAAGCAGAGCGATTACAGCGGAAAATCCGCATGGCTTAAAAGGCCAAGGAGGAAAAGCAGCCGGCCCGCTTGGCGTTGCTCGCAAAGGTAAGGCTTTTATCTCGTTAGCCCAAGGTGAAACCGCCACACTCGTCGACATTGAAGGCACCGGCATCATCCAACACATCTGGATGACCGTGACGGACCAAACCGAGACCGGTTGGTTTGTATTGCGTGACTTGGTATTGCGGATGTATTGGGACGATGAAAAAACCCCCTCTGTGGAAGTTCCGCTGGGCGATTTCTTTTGCAACGGCTTCGGCGCCAGAGCAATCGTCAATTCTTTGCCGATTGTCGTGAATCCGGTTGGTGGCATGAACAGTTACTTCGCGATGCCTTTCAAAAAAGCCGCCAGAGTAACTATAACGAATGAACATCCCCAAGAGATCGAGGCGTTTTTCTACCAGTTTGATTATGTGCTTGTCGACGAACTCCCGGAGGATACGGAATATTTCCATGCCCAATTTCGCAGAGAAAATCCAACCCAGCTCGGGCAGGATTATACAATTATTGATGGAATTAAAGGAAGAGGGAAGTATATCGGCACTTACATGGCCTGGACTTCCTTATCGCGTTACTGGTATGGTGAAGGGGAAGTGAAATTTTATCTCGACGGCGACCAAGAATGGCCTACCATCTGCGGGACGGGTGCGGAGGATTACTTCGGTGGTGCATGGGGCTTCGTGAAATACGATAACGGTAATCCGGTGCATGAACAAACCTACTCCACTCCCTTTATGGGTTTCCCGCACTTCCAAGTAACAGACAATACGAGATCGCATATTTACGATGGAGCTGCTTGCCCTATGCGCGGCTTCTATCGTTGGCATATTCTTGACCCCATTTTGTTTGAAGAGGATTTACGTGTCACCGTCCAACAGATCGGACATGACGGGAAGGCCTTATTTGAAAGAAGTGACGACGTGAGCTCCGTTTGCTATTGGTATCAGACCGAACCGCATCAAGCGTTTCCTACACTACCAGGTGTTCTGGAAAGACGTCCGCGCTAACCGACGATAAAATCGCAATCATATAAGTAGAGGTATAGAAATGGCTAATAAAAGGGTTACATTAGTTCAAGTCGCAAAAGATGCAGGTGTTTCTCCCGCAACGGTTTCCCATTTCCTGAACGGAAACTTTCAGAAAATGGGCTCGGAGACGAAAGAAAAAATCAGTCTCTCGATAACCAAGCTAGGTTACCAAGTGAACCCTGTTGCCAAAAGTCTCATCACTGGCAGAATGCACACAATTGGACTCGTTTTATCAGACAGTACGGACGACGGTTATTTTGAAGACTTATATTTCCTGCATTTTGCCCAAGTCATCAAACATCAATTAAAAGCGTTGGGATATAAGATTATCTTGCTGGACTTTGAAGAAATCTTCATGAATATCCAGATGGTCGATGGAATCATCGTCAAAGCGACCATGGATACGGAAAAATTCATGCCCCGGTTAATGAACCTTAACGTACCGGTCATTACAATAGGACGCCACAATTTATCTTACGGCGCGCATATGCTCCGCGTCGACGACTACCTAAGCGGTCAGACCGGCGTGAATCACTTATTATCCCGAGGCTATCAGAATTTGGTCATATTGACTTATCCGCACGGTCACGTTCCCGGATTCGACGATCGGCTGAACGGAGCCAGCGAGGCTTTGCGGCAGAACGGCAAACTAACGACGGTTATTACAGGGGATATGACGGAAACTTTCGGATACGATACCGTAGTTAACTTGGTCCAAAACAACCAGCTGCCGCAAGCGTTGTTTTGCTTAAATGACATATCCGCCATCGGAGCCTTAAAAGCGTGCAAAGATTTGAACATTTCCATTCCGGATAAACTCGCCGTGTTGGGCGTCGACGACATGCCAACCGTCTCCGAACTGCTTAGCTTATCGACCATACGGCATCCCATCAACGATTTAGCCGAGACCGCTGCCAAACTGATGATCAAATCGATCGAGTCTGACGGTCAGCGCATCGAACCTGTCGAAGAAGTATTTCCGACAGAACTGATGGTTCGGCGAACCAGCTGATCTCGAACATGCTATGGGAATAGACCAAGCAAAATATCGGGCAAGGGCAAATGGGCCCCTGCCCGATTATTTTCTACTTTTACCTTCTAGAATCCAACCATTCACCGTGCTGGAAAAGGGAACACATAAGTCCACTGCACGCTTTCCACTTCATCCAGACGATTCTTGAAGTTGTATGAAGTCACGCTTTCATGGTATTTTATACACGTCCGCATGCTGCGCGAATGTGCTCCTATTAATTTCACTACTTCAATGTCGGAACGTTCACATCATCCACATTGAGATGCCCGAAGTCTTCCGCTGCACTATCGACAATCTTGATATAGCTTGACGTGCCCACATAAGACGCCGCATTCCACGTAATCGGCCTGACTTACGAGGACCCTACAACTGATAAATTCCTTGCTCAATTCGTTCCATGCAGTACTCGGCAAATTTGTAGTAATCGAAATCATGATGTTTGTTGTCCTCCGTAAGGCAGCTGTAGAATAATCCCCACGCTACCTCGCGAACCATCGATACATATTTCATATCTTGAAAAATGTGGAATGTATCTTCTTCGAAATGCCCGAAATATAGCCTCAACCACTCCCGTTCTTCTGCTTCGCTGAACTGGTTGGTAAACGGAATAAGCGTCAATTCGAAGAACACGTCTCCAATTCCCGAAAGCTCCCAATCGATGATCTGCAACTGGTCGCCCGTATAGATCATGTTGCACAGGAAAGAGTCATTGTGACAGAACCTATTGTTATAAGTTTTATCATTACTCCGTTGATGCGCGATTTTTTCTATGCGGTCCAATAGTCGATTTAAGCCATACGGGCGCTTGACTTGAAACGAATCCGCCCCCCTCAAATAGCCATGAATCAAGTCGTAAGGCGTACATTTTCGACCCTGACTTTCCATGCCATGTATAACTTTGAGGCGATTCATAATCATGGTTTTGATGTTCTCGTCTGCCAGGTCATCTTTCTCTAGCATTCGACCATCGATAAACTCCGTGACCACATAATGTTCAGGATGATCATCGGCAATGACTTGAGGGGAAAATCCTTCCCGATGCGCCTTCTTCATCACTTCGATTTCTGAGCGCCGTGTCAGATTTAAATATTCATTTTGCCTGCTATTGATGCGAAGAACATAGGCTTTATGCTTGGTTTGCACCCTATAAGTTTCGTTGCACAAGCCTCCGCCAAGATTTTCAAAGCCCAGAATTTTGTGCTCTAGCTCTGGAATCCCACGGATAATGTCATCCACTTTCATCTTCACGAGAACTCACCCCGCCCCGAGTCATGTATCTTTGCTTAGTTAGAAGGCAAGCCGAACCTGCAGCTTGCCCTCTTGCTTTCTAAGCTGGAAAGTAACGATTTCCCCAAATACCTTACACGTAACCGCGCTTACAGTATTGTAAACTTTCTTGATTTCTGAGCCCTCAAGCTGGTACAAAGTGTATACGGTTTAGGCTTTTTTCTTAGCCAAGGAATGGAATGTGAGGTGATTGAGATGATCACATTATCTTTACTTAGACTTATGCTTTTTTTTGTTTTCCCTTTATCCTCTACCCTCGATTCGCACATCGCTGAATTGAGCACTGCCCTGACTGACAAACAAACCGAGCTTCCCATGCTGGATATCGTACATTCTGGCACTCATCGCTATGTTCTCATCCACGTAAATCTCACAAATCGAGCCGTCTATAAACACTTTGATTTCGTAAGGACGTTCGGGAATAAGCTCAATCGGACGCTCCAGCTCTACCTCATAAGGGAATGTCTTTCCGCCCTCTTCCGACTGCATAATATATCCCCGGAAAGTAAGGCGGTTTCGTTGCGGTTCAAATGTAATATAATAGGCCGCATCCAGGGTGTCTTCTGTTCGGAGCATGAACCCAAGTCCTTGTGTTTGTCCGGAGAATGAAACACTCGCGGATATTTTGCACTGATCTGGGAGATCCTCCCGGGTCGTGCAGCCAGCAAACCCATACGGCGACTCGCAGGAGAGCGAGCAATCCGAATCGAGCCACGCTCCCTCAACACGGTTAAAGCGCACGGGCATCAGTTCTTTAAATGCAGCATCGACCGTATCTGGCACTTTGACGCCGAGGGTGCCATCCGGACGCTGTATGATTTCATGTACAACCAAATTCCCGCCCCAGTCCCAAGTGTCGTAATCCTTGCCCTGGGACTTCGGAGGATTCCAGCCGAATAAATCGTCATTCTTCGTTGGATTCCACCCGAACAGGTAACGTTTCTGTCCGTCAGCCACGGATTTGGCCGCATAGAAGGCCCTCCCGTCAAAAGTATCCTCCTTTGGGGTAATCCAAGGGCCATTCAGGCTGCGGCTCATCCGGTAAAATGTCGCAAATCTTCCCGTGTAAGAGGAATAAATCAAATACCACCAATCCCCGATTCGGAACAAATCGGGGCATTCGTGAGCCCCCACGTGCAGATTCGGCGCGTACAAAGGTTCACGGTACTCCCAGGCTTTCAGATCCTTGGATGACAGCAGCGCGGTGCACCCTTTTCGATTGGTCGGCCCTTTCGCCATCGCCGAAAGCAGCATCCAATATTGGCCTTCCTCTTCATTCCAGAACACGAAGGGATCGCGCCAATCGGAAAGCTCATAGATGCGATCGTCAGCTGCAAAGGTATCCTCGGGAATGGGCTCCCAGGTCTTCAAGTCTCTGCTGATCGCATGACATACCAGCTGCTTGCCCGGTGGGAATATGCAATAGAACATATGGTAGATGCCGTCCACTTTCAGAATATGACCGGTGCCGCCTTCAATCTTACAGGGTCCTTCTTCCCGATAATTGACGAAGTCCTTCGTTCCGACAAGATACCAGCCGTGATCAAGGCCCTCCCGGTAGTTATCCCGCCAGCCGTGCAGATAGAACAGCTTAAACTCCCCGTCTTCATAATAGGGAATAACGTCCCCTACCCAGGCGTTCTCCGGTCGATAGAAAAATTCCTTCATCTTCATCCCTCCTGATGGTTTAAGTGGCTTAATCGTTCATCCAAGGAAACGGGCATGTACGCATCGCTTGTGCCCTGCTCCTGATACCAGTAAACGGTGGCGGCATTCAAACATTGGTTATTTAGCCCCCAATAATCCCCTTTGTATTTCTCAATAACCCCCTCAAAAGAGCAGCAAGCGATTCAAGATCATATAATCGCTTCACGAGGTCTTGACAGGAATAAAATTGCTGTTCCGTTGAATTCATATCAAATTCTCCTCTCTTCCCAGATGGGCTTCATATCCCATACTTCCATCGATTTGACTGTCAGACTGCCGTCTCCCCAAATTTCAAGCCCCAAAGCATCCGTACGGCTCGGATACACCCGGGTCGTAAGGCTTTTCAATCCGTTGGCATAGGCTTCAACCATGGAGCGGTCCAAATAAATGTGAAGCTTTAGATTCTCCCCTAAGAGCTCCACATTGCCGCCCTGGATTCCTCCGCACTTTTCTCGCGGGTCAAGTGTGGTTTTGGTTCGGTCGACAGAGAACATGGATTGGTTCATATCATAAAACAGAAGTGTCTCTTCTTCTCCATCCGATGTACGGCGGATCTTGATCCCGAATCGTTTGGCGCTGCCCGAATCGATTTCCAACTGGATTTCAAGCATATCGCCTCGAACATCCTGAAGCCGTTCATTCGACTCAGTCAATGATTTGTCCTGGAGCGATATCCGTTTGGCGCCACGCAGCGATTGAAGCTCCTGAATCGGCTCAATACCTAACCGTCCGTCCTCCCTCAAATACACGCTTAGCGGCAAACCGGCGTTATGAGCCCAACCCGATTGATATTCCAGTTCGAGAGTTCGGTCGCCTTGGGCAATCGTAAATATGATTTTTCTGCCGGTCTTCGGATCGACCATTCCGCTCGGGCCAGTAAAATGAAAATCACCAACGTCAATTAATTGCGGTTCCTCTTGATCCGGAATAAATGATAGATTTTGCTTGTCAAGCTGCCCGATCCAATAGAATACCTCGACATCCGCTCCCTGTCCCACAGGGCTGACCAGTAAAAGATGCTTGTTCACGCCCTGCTTATCACTGCCAAGGGGAAGAAGCACGGGAAGCTCCCAGATGGGGCCCAGATAAGGAAACCTCTGAATATCCGCTTTAAACAACGGCCCTTTGTATGTCCAGTTCAGCATATCCTGAGACGCAAAAGCCAGCGCTGCTCCACCTTCGCCTTCGATCCCGGACCCGACCAATGCAAACCATCCGTCATCGTCCCTCCACACGAACGGATCCCGGAAATCACCGAATACGCCCATGCCCTTCTTCTGTACAATCAACGGTACCGGATGCTTGACCCAATGAACCAGATCCGGGTCTCCATCCCGGGTATAGGTACTTCGTGCAAGCGCCACGCTCTGATTCGGCGAAGCACCGTCATTGCCCGCTGTAAAGAACAAGACAGGCAGGCCGTCTGCATCGTAGGTCGCGCTTCCAGACCAGATCCCATCCGGTGCGAGCGAATCCTTTTCAGGGGCTAATGCCACAGGAAGATCACGCCAATGCACCAGGTCCTCGCTTACCCAATGTCCCCAATGAATGTGATAAAAAAATGGCCCAAGAGGGTTATGTTGATAGAATAGGTGGTATTGACCATCAAAATAGATCGGAGCGTGGGGCTCGTTCATCCAATGCGCCGGCGGGCTGGCATGATACTGCGGTCTGTGTCGATCCAAAAGCAAAGGTGTCCGATCCAATTTGATCTCATCATACGCTAATTGCGGATGGACTCCTCCGCAGGCATCATTCAACACTTGCCGATAAGATGAGGCAATCTCCTCCGCGCTCAAAGCGCGATTATAAATTTTGAGTTCATCCATGATACCGCTAAACATGTGAAGGCTAAATTCGCCCGCCCATTGGCTGCTGTGATTATTTTTGCCAATGAGTAGTTCCGTGTCGACCGCTTCGGCCAAACGGGAATTTCTAGGCAGCTCAGCCGAAGCGATTTCGCTGCCGTTTAAGTACAATTTCATTTCCCCTTGATGCCCATCGAACACAGCATTGATATAAGACCAATTGTTTTTTGGCAGTTCAAGACCGTCCGGCGACCAAAGTTCCTTCCAGTCTCCTCCTTCCAGCCCGACTTGGAAGGACCAGCAGCCATGACGAAACATGCCCAGTAGATAACCCTGCTGGCGATCCATGTTGTAGCGGTTCACGATGGCTGACAGCTTACCTTCAAATCCCCATTCATAGGAACGGGGAGCCACCCATACTCCGATACTCAGTGCTGATCGATATTCTGTCTTTCGGTTCACATTTCCCTCTTTAAACCGATGGGAAATGTATGTCGAGTAGCCGTCGAACAGCAGCCCGTTTCCCATGACTCCCGGTTTCCACTGCGGATCGCAGGATTGCGTAAACTCGGCTTGATTAAATACGTACTGAATATCATCCCGTACTTGAGATATGCTCTCCACAGCATTGGCTCCGGTTCCTTCATCGAATGGCCAATACATCATCAGCCCCTGATTGTCGGATGTTTGGCTCACGCTTCATCCCTCCCTGATGTCTGTCCTATGTTGTTATTGGAAGCATGAATAGACTGAAGTGCATGGACATGGAGCGAGTTCAGCACAACCTGCCCTGATTCCGTACTTATGGAAAGCTCATTAATCGGGTAATCCGGGAAAATTTGATCCGTGAGAGCAACCAGCCCTTCATTCGCATACACTTCAACCGCATTGCGATCCAGCCAGATGCGCAGCCTGATTTTCCCGTTATCCGGAACCAATCTGGCGCCATGCTTACACGCAAACGACGCGTGAAAATCCGTCATGCCTGATTTGGAACGGTCGATGAATAGCCATTGGCGTACAGGATCATATCCGATTGAAGTCTCACTTTGCCCGGACGATTGCATTTTGATATAAACCTCGCCGGCTGATCGAATATCGATGTCCGCTTCAATCTCCAGCAAGTCATCCTTCATCTTCAGCACATACGGGAACTCAGGGGCTACCGTGAGCATATTCCAGTCCCACGATTCTTTTCGAAGCTGCTCGATTTCCCCGACAGGCATTTGGGTTAGTACGATGCCCTCATCCCGATGGGTCAATGACAAAACGCGTGGCAGCGTCATTGCGCCTCTCCAGGCGCCGGTAGGCGTCTCGTTGGCATATTTCCAATTGCTCATCCATCCGATGATCACGCGCCGTCCGTCTTGCTCAGGTAGATCCGACCAGGTAACACCTGCATAGTTGTCCCGACCATGATCCAGCCACATGATATGATCAGGCGAATTGTCGTTGATGAAGGTATTTCCGTCAAACTTTCCGATAAAATATTGCGTGCGTGATCCTTCCGGACTGGAAGGGTTATCCCCAATGCTGATGACAAGCACCCATTTAGAACGCCCGCTGTCATCGAACGGCAATTCAAAGAGATCCGGGCATTCCCAAACCCCGTCATGCGAGCCTTCCTCACGGCCGAATTCCCCGGTAAACGACCAATCACGCAAGTTTTCTGATCCATAAAACCGAACATGGTCTCCCGCGACGATCGTCATTATCCACCGCTCACTTTGTGCATGCCAAAACACTTTCGGGTCCCGGAAGTCTACCAGATCAGGCTCGGTTAGAACCGGGTTCCCCTCATATTTGTGCCAGGTTCTGCCTTTATCGCTGCTGTAAGCCAAGCTTTGCCGCTGGCGCGGCTGCCCGGTCTCTGGACTTGTGTCCGCATGGGTAAAAATCGCAACCAATCCATGGGCGCCCGCAAAAAATCCGCTGCTGTTATTAAAGTCAACTACACAGCAGCCGGAAAAAATGGCTCCATGCTCGTCCGGGAACAAAGCGATAGGCTCATGCTGCCAGTGAATCAGATCATGACTTACGGCATGACCCCAGTGCATCGGCCCCCATTTATTGCTAAATGGATGGTGTTGATAAAACAGATGATATTCTCCCTCGTAATAGACTAATCCGTTCGGATCGTTCATCCAATGGGATGGAGGCGAAAAATGAATTCCCGGTCTAAATTTCTCGCCCATCTGTTTATGTGACTCCATGATCTTATTGATTTCATCTATCGTCGGCATTGACTGAAGAGCCCCTTTCCGTGTTGTCACTAATGCACCGCCAGCATTGGCAAAAGTCAGCATGCTAATGATTTGCTGTTTTTCTAATTTATTTAAAGAAATGTTGCATTCCAGTATTTGATATAATAAGCATCCTAGAAAAGCGTCGCCGGCCCCGGTCGTATCGATGGTATTCACTTTGAAACCTGGGACATAACCTTCATGGGCAGCCACCCGGTAATAGCAGCCTTGTTCACCTATCGTAACGACAATAAAGGCGATGCCGAATTGTTGCTGTAACATGAGTGAGCCTTTCTCAACATCGGTTATACCCGTGATAAAGCAAAGCTCTTCTTCTGATATTTTCAAGATATCTGCATGCTTCATGCCCCACAGGATATTTTGCTTCGCTTCCTCCTTGCTCCCCCATAACGAAAATCGGATGTTCGGATCGAATGAAAGCAAAACTCCGGCCTCCTGGGCCTTAACGACTGCCGCTCTTGTTGCTGAACGTGCCGGCTCGTGGGTCATTGACAATGAACCAAAGTGGAGCACCTGGCAGTTCCCAATCCTGTCGAGCGGGACATCCTCCGAGCGCAACAAGGTATCCGCTCCCGGTTGCCGGTAGAAGCTGAACGATCGGTCTCCGCTGTCATCCAAATGGACAAATGCCAGCGTTGTTTTGGCTTCATCCGTAAACGAAAGCGCACTCACGTCGACCTCGCAGCTAAGCAACGTATTGTGCAGAAACGAACCGAAGTGATCCTTACCAACCTTGCTTATTAATGCAGCTTTGGCACCTAAACGGGACAGCGCAGCTGCTACGTTAGCCGGAGCCCCTCCGGGGTTGCATTCTAATTGCTCGTTGCCCCCAACTGAACGGCCTACCGGAGTAAAGTCTATCAATAATTCCCCAATGGCTATTACATCAAGCACAGTTTCTCCCCACCTATCGTTTGATTATCTATCTATTTTAGATTTGCGTTATAACGATCTAGCCCATTTTGATAAATCTCCATCAATTCGTTCAAGCCCATTTTCTCCAGAGTCTTCACATAGCTGTCCCACTGCTCATCGACGCCGCCATCAACAATGAATTTTCCTCGTTGGGTATTGACATATTTAATCAATTCGGGCTCAATTCGATTGATTTTGTCCAGTTCCTCCGGCTCAAAGAAGATACTCGGATAGTTTTCCTTTTCCATATAGGGATCGTAATATTTCTCCAAGTCTTTAACGCGCTGCTGGGCTCTAGGCTCCAAATCAACGACTTTTCCCAAATCTTCGATGGTAATAACACCTGGTCCTCCAGCGCCTGGAGCGACTTTTTGACGGAATTCGCCTGCAGAAGTCCCTTCGGGAAGCGGCAGGTTTACCAATTTCCCATTCTCGTCCTTCTCGAATACGATATCCAGTGGACCCCAGTGGATTTGAGCAGCCATGTAGGGCTCATACTGCTGATCGATCCAACGCATCGTAATTTCCGGATTCTTGTTCTCTTTTGTAATCACGAAAGCGCCGCGTCCTGGACCGCCACCGTTGCCGCGACCGATCAATTGATCCCCGTTCGGTCCTTTGAGCGGAGACAGCAACGCATAATCCTCGCTTCGCTCCGGTCCAACCACCTCATCGACTTCCCACCAGATATAGGAACCGAGTGTTTCGGTTGATGTTTTCCCTTTGGCCAGATACTGAGCGGCGTCCTGGGTGAACGATTCAGGATCAATCAAGCCCTGCTTATACCATTTTTCATGGAAATATTTCAATGCTTCCTTATATTCAGGCTGCGTAGCAGTAAAGATCACTTTTCCGTCGCGGACGATCCGATGTTCCATGTTATCCGGAAGTCCAAAAGCTCCGAATATGCCAGCAATATCCATACACCACTGCATGTGCATAAAGCTTAACGGAATTTCGTCGGCCTTGCCGTTGCCGTTTGGATCCTGCGTTTTAAAGGCAACTAATGCTTCTGTATATTCATCCAATGTTTGCGGCATTTTCAGGCCCAGTTTGTCGAGCCAATTTTTATTGATGACGTGAAAGAAGGGGTTTGTTCCAAGATTGTTCTCTTCCCACGAAGGCAGCCCGTATATATGCCCATCCGGTGCCGTGATCGAGGACTTAATGTCAGGACGGCGATCTAAGAGCGCTTTCAGATTAGGCGCATATTGATCAATTAAATCTTCCAGCGGGAGGATGGTACCATCCTCTCCGTAAGTAACCAGCTCGTAATCGGAGAATCCGGCTCCGTAAAAAGCATCCGGTAAGTTGCCGCTGGCCAGCAGCAAATTTTTCTTCTCTGTAAAGTCGGTATCCGGAATGTTCTCCCACTCAATCTTAACGTTGGTTTCCGCTTCCAATCGTTTGAAAATTTCCATTTGCGAATACTCTGGCGCCAATGCTGCTTTCGGGGATACCATCTTTAACGATACCGGTTCATTCACAATCGGAAGACCCGTTTTGTTAAAATTCGCAGCCTGATCAGGATTATCCGACTGATTCTTGGCGTCTCCTGAACATCCACTCAGCGCAAAAGCTCCGGCTAACATAAGAATCCCCGCTCTTTTGAATACAGATTTCATCGTACATAACCTCCCTTAGATCATTACGCAAGATTGATACATTACTTTGTCTTTATCTATAGTGGTCTGGATGCTGA
The DNA here is from genome assembly GCF_000024685.1 of Paenibacillus sp. Y412MC10. Classification (NCBI taxonomy): domain Bacteria; kingdom Bacillati; phylum Bacillota; class Bacilli; order Caryophanales; family Paenibacillaceae; genus Paenibacillus; species Paenibacillus sp. Y412MC10. The sequence goes on along the minus strand of NC_013406.1, from coordinate 2,924,135 downwards.
TATATCGATTCTGCTGCGCATCCCCCCTTTCAAGTATCTGTCTTCATCATCCTTTGATCGATCCGATCATAACGCCTTTGACAAAGTACTTCTGCAGGAAAGGATAGAGAATCAGCAGCGGCAGACTGGATACAATGATGACGCCGTATTTGATCAGCTCCGTTACGCGCATCTTCGCCGCGTAGGATTCCACGTCCACCATCATGCCGGAGTTCACCTGATTCTGGACAAGAATGTTGCGAAGCACCAGTTGCAGCGGATATTTACTTTCGTCGTTCAAATAGATCAGAGCATCAAAGAAACCGTTCCAGAAACCGACGACATGATACAGTACCATGACGGCTATTATGGACTTCGATAAAGGCAATACAATGCTCCAGAAAAATCGGGTGTTGGAACAACCGTCGATCGAAGCAGCTTCCCACATTTCATCCGGGATGGAGGACTGAAAAAAGGTCCTTACGATAATGACATTCATGATGCCGCCGGCACCGGGGATCACAAGTGCCCAGATCGTGTTAAGCATGTGAAGATCCTTGATTAGCAAATACGTAGGAATCAACCCGCCGCTAAAAAACATGGTGATCAATAAGAACCACATGATAACAGGTCTTCCAACCAGATCCTTACGGGCTAACGGGTAAGCGGCAAATACGGTAACCGCTACTCCGATCAAAGTTCCAATACCCGCGTATAGCAGGGAGTTGGCATACCCGATCCAAATGGAGGAGTCATTGAATATTCGTTCATAGCCATCGAGCGTAAAGCCCTTCGGAAATAACCAGACTTCCCCCGAATAGATGAGATTGGGATCACTGAATGAAGCAATCAGCACAAAATACAGCGGAAATAATACGATCAGCATGACTACGGTCAAGAAGAAATAGTTGATGGCGTCGAACCATGCGTCTCCTCTGCTTTTACTCTTCAATAACTGGTTCAAAGTGAATCCCCCCTACCAAAGACTGGTTTCCGTTAATTTTTTGGCGACCCGGTTGACGGTGACAATCAGGATGATATTGATGACGGAGTTAAACAGTCCGACTGCCGTAGAAAAGCTGTACTGCGCCTTCTGAATCCCCAATTCATATACATAGGTCGGTATAATATTCGAAGTCGCATAGTTCAGATCGCTTTGCATTAGAAATGCTTTCTCGAAACCGATGCTCATGACGTTCCCGAGTGCGAGAATCAGAAGAATGACAATGGTTGGCAAGATCGAGGGAATGTCCACGTACCATACTCGCTTCCATTTACTTGCTCCATCCATAATCGCGGCTTCATGCAGTTCCGGATTGACCCCGGCAAGCGCAGCCAGGTAAATAATCGTAGCGAAACCGGTCTCTTGCCATATGCCTGACAAAATGTACAATGGACGGAACCATCCTTCGTCAGCCATGAATAGAATGGGTTCCCCGCCGAACCAGGTAATGATGAGGTTCACGAGACCACTGTTTGGAGATAAAAAAACATGCAGCATACCGACGAGCACAACGGTAGATATAAAGTGCGGTGCATAAATGACGGTCTGAATAAATTTCTTGTAACGCTTGCCCAGCATCTGATTCAGCATGATCGCAATAATAATCGGAGCCGGGAAGCTGAACACAAGCGATAGGAAACTGAGCGTTAGCGTATTTTTCATGATGGTCCAGAAATTATAAGAATTAAAAAAATCAATAAAATGCTGGAAACCCACCCATTCGCTGCCCCAAATGCCCTGGCTCGGTGAAAAATCCTTAAATGCAATTTGTACTCCGTACATCGGATAGTACTTGAACAGGAGATAAACCAGAATGATCGGCAGCAGGAACAGATACAGCTCATAGTTGCGTTTGACTCGACTCCAAGTTTTACGATTTTCTTTAATGAGGGGTTGTTGTCCCCCGGAATCTCGTGAAATCACCGTCATACTCCCTTTCTTCACAGCATGGAATTTGTATTTGAAACGTTTCCAATTTAATTGAAACGTTTCCAACTTAGTATAAGAAAAACGTCAACCAGTAATTATACCAGTAAAGCTTCTTCCGTAGCAGTTGATGTTTTTCTAATGAATAACCTAGGGTAAAGCATTTGCTTCCATGTAACAATCAAGTCGTTTCACCTTGTCTAAATATGACAGGAAGACGATAAACTTCCCGGTCCAATGTTTTGCCATCGATCTTTTTGAAGAGCAGCCTGATCGTCGTACGCGCCATCTCCTCTACAGGTTGTCTGATCGTTGACAATATCGGATGGAAATACGGATGATCCTGAATCCCGTCATATCCGATGACCTTTACATCCTCCGGAACGCGAATGCCCAGTCTGCCTGCTCTTTCGATATACTTGGCAGCGAACATATCCGTAATAGCAAAAATGCCGTCCACATCCCGATACTTATCTAGAAACTCGCAAAAATAGGCTTCATCGTCTACAACGGGGTCTGGCTTTTCGTAAATAACATAGTCGACTCCCATTGCTTTGGCTTCATGAATAAAGCCTTCTCTCCGATTCATAGTTTCACTGAAAACGGATGTGACGCTTCCCATAAAAGCCGGCTTTCGGGCACCCGCTTTGACAAGCTCCCTTAACGCCAGACGCCCTCCTTCATAATTATCCGAAGTTACGCATGTGATTTTCTTGTTGAAGTGCCTGTCTATACTGACAATCGGGATGTCATTGCTTACGTCATTTTCGATATCGTTGTACGTAATGCCGACAATACCTGCCACTTTGTTTTGTTGAAGCATATCAAGATAATACAATTCCTTCTCAGGTTTGCCGCCGCTATTACACAGCATGAGCTTAAAACCTTCTTGATCCAACTCATCTTCTATGTAATAAGCTAATTCCGAGAAAAAAGGATGCCAGATACTGGGTAGCAGCAGGGCTACCATCTTGGACTTTCGCATTTTGAAATTTCGGGCAATCTCATTAGGGATATAATTTAACTCTTGTATGGCCATCTCCACTTTTCTGCGTGTAGCGGGCTTAACGGCACCCGAATTGTTAATGACACGGGACACGGTGCCCACAGCCACACCAGCTAAGTTGGCTACATCTTTGATACTTGACATTTAACCCCCCACTTAAATCTCTTTTATGGAAATCATCATAACACCAAATTGGAAACGTTTCAATAACTTTTTTGGAAACGCTTTTTTTACAAAAGAAGAGCCCGGTTCGAATCAAACCGTACTCTTCCCGCTTTTATAGAGGATCCGGTTGACCTTTTCGGAGCTCAGCATCATGATCAAGGCAAACAATAGGATGACGACGGGAAACAAACCGATGGATATCTGGGCTGCAACGATCCCAAAGAGCGGGGGCAGTATCGTTGTGCCTGTATAGGCAACAGCCATTTGATACCCCATGATTCTGGACGATTGAGCTCTGCCGAAGCGCGCCGGCGTTTCATGCAGCATGCAAGGAAATATCGGCGCAAGGCCGAGTCCGATGACAATCAATCCGATGAGGGACAGATAGGGATGCAGCGGCAGTAATAACAGGACGGCCCCGGCAATAGCCGTCACCTGCCCGGCTCGTATGAGGGTGAGATTGTTCATCTTCAGCGTGACGAATCCGGTTATGAAGCGGCCGACCGTAATGCCCCCGTAATACATGGACACCCAGACTGCCGCTGTTTCCAAAGGCAGACCTCGGGTCCCTACCAGAAAGCTTGCTCCCCATAAACCGACGGTCACTTCCACACCGCAATAGAACAAAAATGCCAGCAAGGTAACCTTTACCCCTTTGATCTGCAGCGGATTCCCGCGTTTCTGGACCATGGCTTCCCCTCTGCTCGCGGAGTCGGTTCCCGTGTATACGTCCTGCATGTCTTGAGGCTTATGTCGGCTCGCCACGATCTTCCATAGCGGTAACGTAAGCAGCAGGATGAAGACCAGCACGAATTGCAGGATCGATACGGTATAATATCCGTCTCTCCATGCATTGCCGGTCCCCATCGAATAGGACATGATGATCGGTCCTAACGTTGCGCCGACGCCCCAGAAGCAGTGCAGCCAGCTCATATGATGGGCCTTATAGTGGTTGGCCACGTAATTGTTCAACCCTGCATCCACTGCCCCTGCGCCTAAACCAAGCGGAATCGCCAGCAGAATGAGCCAGAACAGCGATGGAGCAAACGAAAACCCGAGCAGCGCGCTGGCCGTCAGCAAACAGCTGATAAATGTAACAATCCCCGTCCCGAAGCGTTCGATCACGCTTCCGCTGACCAGGCTGGACACGATCGTGCCTCCGGTTACCATCATTGACAGTAAACCCGCAGATTCAAAGGCCGCTCCGATATCCGGCTGCATGGCCGGCCAGGCGACACCAAGCAGCGAATCCGGAAGCCCTAAACTAATGAAGGCAAGATAAATAATAAGAAGAAAAAATGTTACCACCATGAAGGTCCTTTCTATGTTGTAATCAATCGGGCAATATTCATCTATTCTAAACCTTGTTCGGTCTTATGAAAAGGCCAGGCACGGCTTTTGTCCTCGAAAGCGGCGCGCTGAATGAAATGTCAGGAATGGAACGCCTTCCAGAATTCACCTTCGGTATTGATGATATCCCGGATCTGTGCGAACGGAATGGTGAATGTCGGAAAACCCGCCGCGTAAGGAGCGATCTCATAAGGCGCAAACACCAGATGAATCGCATGATCCTTCACATAGAAGGACTGGTCGGGAGCGATTCCCGTATAACTGTCCGGGAACACGTACGAATACTGAGGATCTTCCTTGATCTGCTTGCCGACGATCCGGCTGAGCTCCTGCACATAATCGCTGCCTGGCTTAAACAAATCCTTCAGCGAATACATGCTGCCGTTCCCCAGGTTAATCAAGGCAAAGGTTCGGGTCGGCATGCCATGCGCGGCACCGAAGGGATAATGATAACCGTTCAGCTCGAGTACAAGCAGCTGCTCCTTGTAGAAAATGACGTCAAAATCGCCTGTATAAGCATATTCCAACAGCTGGTCCGCCGGAATAAACTTTACTTGAGACATGTCTTTAAGCTTGTTATTAACCGCTTGCTCGGCAGCCCGATCCCGCATTCCCTCGATCTGAGGATAATAAACTAAGTAATCCGGATTGGGTTTATACTTCTCCTCTACGACCTGATAAGGAGGGTGTAACGGAATTACGGTATTCTGCTTCCATATGACGCGGCCCGACCGATCCAGATACGACAGCCTCTGATCGACCATGGCCTTTATCAAGCCGCCTGGTTCCAGCGTAAATGAACCGCTGCCGTTCACGCGGGGATATCCCGGCGCCGGTTGGCCTGATCGATCGATGAAATACGTCTGCATTGCATCATATACCGAGGCCAAACCATGCTTGAATTCAAGAACGTCACGATATACATAATCGGACAGCTTCCTTCCGTCCCAATCTGCGATGGCATAGATGGATCCAATATACGGCTGTTCCGGATCAATCGCACGACCGAGCGCAAACCGGTCTTCCTTCAAATCCCGGATGTCGTTATACTCCGGCTGGATGACCCATTTCCCTCGTACATTAATGACGCCATACTTTGATCGGTAATCTTCAGACGTATTAACGATAGCTCTGCCTCGATGGAAAGGAAATGCCGAAGTGTAAGCCGGCGGGATGACAACGTTCCCCTGTTCATCGATATATCCGTACTTCCCGGCGCTTTCCTTCTGGAAGGCCAGCATGCCCTCACCTAGCGGTCCAACGTAAGCGAACGGATAGGTGGCGAATTGGCGTCCCTGGGGATCGATGAGGGCATACAGATTTTCTTTTACTTTCACAACGGCTTTGCCGCCTGCAAAATCATTCGCTTCCTCATACTGCGCAGGGATCGCCTCCTGACCCTCGGCATCGAGGTAGCCGTATCGGCTGTTTGCGCCATCTCCGCCGCCGGAATCGGTGACATCGAAAACGGCTCTTCCTTCGCTAAGCCCCGCGATATACGGATAACTCTGCCTTGTCAGCACTTTCCCTTGTTCGTTGATCATCTGAAAGCCTTGACGATCGATCACGGTCGCTCGATGTTCCAAGAATGGACTGATGGATTGATACTTGGGCTTCACGACGAAACGGGCGAACCGGTCGATGAGCCCATAAAGGCCGTCTGCGCCAACAACTGCAAGGCCATTGTCCTGGAAATCCTGAGCATCCTCATACTTGGGTTGAATGACCATGCTGCCGCTACGGTCAATGTATCCCCACTTTGTTCCGCTCGTTGTTTTCACGGATGCCGGATATAAGCGGCCCAGGGTCTGCGATTGCCCCCTGCTTGCCAGCATTTCCTTGATCCGGCTCTCAAGCTCAAACAGAATCTCGCGTGAAGGGTAAGGCTCTGCGAACTCAAGTGCTTTACGGACCGACACAAGCGCGGCCTCCGGCATCCCTGCCCGGTATTGCGCGTCTGCCAAGTAGTACCAATAATAAGCGTAATCCGGATGTTCGTGCGTCAATCTCTCGTAATACTGAACGACGGCAGGAAAATAATAAGGGTAAGCATCCGTTGCAGACACTAACGTTCCTCGGTCCCACCTGACCACTTCGACTCGATACGCTTCCCCCGTATCGTGGATCCATAACGCGATTTCAGCAAGACCATCCGAGCCCGCCGGACCGGGCAGATCCACGATATCGATATAACTGAAATTCACGTCAGCAGGCGCGATATCCTTATATCCCTCCGGAGTCCATGCGTAGATCGACAATTTGGACCAGATAGAGCCGAGCTGCCAACCTACGATCACATGGTTCAGGCTAGGGTTTAACACGGGAGCTGCCGTCAGTAAAGTAACCCCATACCCCTGTCCCATGACATTGGCAACGACTTCGTAACCATCATTTCGATAAAACAGCACAAATAGATACAATGCTTCATCCAATCGATAGACTCCAATGATTTCAGGCACCTTATCTCCCGTGACATCGGCGGTTATGACGGCAGCATGTTTGGCAGTATGACCCATGTGTACAATTTCCGCGCCGTTTGGCAGATAAGCCTTAACCATCTGAACCAGCTGCGGATCATAAACGGACATGAAGTTTTCCTCCCTATTCGCAAGCTTTCTCGCCTAATCGTATGCAGACGATTGTCAAATATGCGCTAACGCGAGAGGGAGACGGCGCTTCACGCGACATGTTTCGTTACGGACCGTTAACTAAAAACGACCCGATCGCGGTTTAGCGATCAGATCGTCATTATCGTTCAGAATGGTTTACTCACCATGAGGTATAAAATAACGAACGGCAGCAGTGTTGCTATCGTCCCGCCTACCGCCCAATACGTTGAAACTCGCTTATAACTTGCTGAAATCCCTCCATCCTTTACGGACTGCAAACTATGCCGAATCATTCCTTTTTGCAGAGGAATCAATATGCCCGCCCACAAAATTCCCGTAACGCCGAACAAAACCAAGGAAGCCGTAAGCCAGCTCATCCCGCTCATTCCATATCCGGCTTGCACGGCCATCACCATGCCTGAAACGATGATCAGCAGCAGGCTGGGAAGCGTGAACACGGCATCGGCTAACATGACATTTTTTACCGTGTGATGGATCTCTGCAGGATCCCCTTTCAGGTCCGCCCGCACCTTCCAGAATGCCGCCGTGACGATATTGCCCAGAAACAATACGCATCCGGAGATGTGAAGAAATAGCCATAACGTCATCAGTCATCCCCCTCCTTCCGATGTCCGGGCCGCAATATATCGATGATGAAATCCGAATATTCCTTCGTGCTGAATACATCGCTTGTTACGCCGATAAGCCCCCGCATCCGCAATCCGAAAGACAACAGCTCGAACAGCTCCGCCGTCCGTTCCGCATCGATGGATTTCGTTATGACGCCGGCTTCCTGGCCCGTAACAATCCATTCCTTGGAAGTGGCCGTCGCTTCCCTGTAGAAGCCAGCCACAATGTCGGCAATTTCCGGCTGATCGCTTTTGCCGATCAGGTACATCAAGATCAGGTTGCTGACATCGTCCCTGCTTTCCAGTCTCGACATGCCGCTTGTTATGGCATTCATCGGCCCGTCAAACTGTTTCATGTCCCCTTGCTTGTTCACCTCGTTCATGAACTGCTCGTTCTGTTCGGCAAGCTTTGCTCTTAACACGAGGACAAACAGCTCATCCTTGCTTGAAACATAATGAAAAATAGCTCCCTTGGACAAGCCGGAACGCTTCATGATGTCATTGAGCGTGGTTTGGCTTGCGCCCTGCTCACGTATCAGTTCTTCCGTGGCTTCAAGCAGTATTCGCTTGGTCTGCTCTCGTCGTTCTTCCTGCTTCATCTGTTATCCTCCTTGATGATGGTTGGTTACCCCTGAGGCGGAAGCCATCCCGCCATGATGACCGCCGCCAGGAATACGATTTGCATCAGCGTTCTCGGTCCGATCGGAGTGGCCGGCTTGCCGTCGAGCGGCAATCGGTGTTTTGCAGCGTACACATTGGCCGGAAACATGGCCAGCAGCATAAGAGCCAGGCCTGAAGAGGCGAAGGCGGCCGTGGCCGGAATAAGGATCAGAATAGCTCCCGCAATCTCCAGCACCCCTGTGACGCTAACGACAAACGCGGCATTAGGGATCCCCGGCGGGACCATCGCGATCAGATCGGCTCGGCGTTTTCCCCAATGGGCAGAAGCCGTAATCAGGAACATGACCGCAACCGCAAACCTGAGCGAAATAACCCAATCATTCGTATACTCCCAACCTGCAAAGCCCAGTACCCGAAACAAAAGAAGCGACACGAACATGGCTATAAACGGTATCATGGCCTTCACCAACCTTCCGTGAATTTGTAACTCCATTATATATACCGACCGGCGGTTTGTAAATATTAAAATACAACATTTTTCCAAACCTCCACGTCGAGCCTCGAATGAAAAAGTAAAAAACCAAGCCGGTTGCGTCCCAACCCGGCTTGGCCCTTTCGTTATACGATCCATTCAAGCGTCCGCTAGCTATGCCTTTTTTCTACATACATTCGAAATAGCAGAATGTACAACACCGTGCTGATCAAGGCCGATAACAGTATGATGCCGAATACGCCCATCGGCGGTACCCAAGCTGACAGAAATACCGTCACCGGCGCCAGCAATCTTCCTACCGTAAATTGCAAACTGTCAGCTCCCATATACTGTCCTCTTGCATGCTCCGGCGCATAATGGCTGATAAAACTTTGCGTTACCGGCGAGCGGACAATTTCCCCGAAAGTAAAAATAATGGTTACGAAGAATAAAAACCAGATGTTGGTGTTCAGCCCGAGCGCAAACGTGCCTACACCGGATAGCAAGGAAGAAAGAACGAATACGTCACGCTCCTTCCAGTTCCGAAACCACTTGGTGACCGGAAGAATAAATAGAACGAACAGGAGCCCGTTAAGGCCCAGTACCCACCCAAGAATCTCCGTGCTCGATAATATTAGCGAATGACCGTTCCAGGAGAACAGCGTCTGGGATGGCACATAATCGATGACATATACCGCCAAATACAGGTCCAGCTGCATGATGGTCACAAGGGCAAATATCCCTGCCAGTATGTATATCAGAAACACTTTATCCCGAAAAATGATGCCGTATCCCTTCCACTGCGCCTTAAACACCTGAAGGATCGAATCAGATCGCTCCGGATCGTTCGCTGAAGCCGGTAAGGTTTCCTGAACAATGAAGTAAATCGCGATGAAATAGACCAGCAATACGAATGAACATGACCACAGGAGCTCTTGCCGATACTGAAAAAAGAAAATGGCGCCAAGCGCCGGGCCAAGCACGGCCCCTAGGTTGTTCGCCGTCGTAAACGTTGCGAATACCTGCCGTCGTTCTTGAACGGGAACCAAATCCGCTACCATCGCCGAACTGGCCGGCCTGTAGATGGCTCCCCCGAATCCGATGCCGATAAATGCGGCATAATCGGTCCAGTGCGAAGGCGACAGCGCGAACAGCGCAAACATGACCGTTTGCAGCGAGGCGCCAAGCAGCATGACGGGGCGTCGTCCCAGCCGATCGGCCAAGGCGCCGCCGAGCAGGCTGCCGACGATGCTGAATATCGGAGGAACCGTCATCAGGATTCCCGCAATATGATTGCCTAGAGCAGCGCCGAAATAAACCGTTATGAAAGGGAAATACATCCAAAACAGCATATTGAACAGCGCTTCACCGAACAATCGAACTTTTAAATTGGTATTCCATAATCGAATTGGCATATAACTCCCTCTTTCCGTCCAAACAACACAAGTTAAACATTTGGCGATGCAGTTTCTCTCCCGGCCGGGTATTACAAACTATAGGGCATTTTCCTGGCAAAATATAGACTTATATTTAACGCTGAGTTATACTAATAATATCAAAGCCGAATATAGTGATTTTCAATTTAGATGACCCATAAAACGAACATTTGTTCCAAATACAAAAGACGCTCCCCTCGGAGCGTCTTTCTTTGTTGCATGGCTGTATTCACTTGGGCCTGCTGTCAGGGCGAGCATGAATATCGAAAGCGCCCGTCAAATTGGCAGCCCGGATGCAAGATGATGTTCCCTGAGGGCTAATCCGCCAGCTTTTTCAGTTCATGTAAATGATCAAAAATCATCTGGCTGACCTCGGAGACCCGTCCCCGATCCTTATACGTGAGCCATGCCAGCTCTTCAATCTCCGAAGCCGGGTTTATCTTCCCTTCATATTCAGCCGTGTAACAGGACATCGTTACCCGAACGCCCTCCGATTTACCGTGGGCGGAAGCGCGGAAGCTCCCTGCATTCGCCGCGGACTCCGGTTTGATGCGAACGGACAGCTCCTCCTCAATTTCCCGAACCAGGGTTTCGATATCGGATTCTCCCGGTTCCCGCTTTCCTCCGGGCAGGTAATACGTGTCCTTGCCTTTGGAACGTGCGCACAGCATGCGTCCATCCACGATGTGGATCCAAGCGATTTTATCAATTTCCGTTATCATATGGATTCCTCCCTCATTCTTCGTTTGCTGATGGCTATGCCGTCTCTTGCTGCTCCTGTTTACCGCCTAACTTAAATACTAGTATGCCCCCGACAATCACAAGAACACCGATCAACTGATTGCTCGTAAACGGGACCTTCTCCAGACCCAACCAGCCCAAGGAGTCCCACAGCAGCGCGAAGCCGAGCTGCGAGGTCATAACGATCGAAATCGCGAATGTAGCACCAAGCAGCCTTGTCGCTTGTACCAAACAGATCACGACCCCGACTCCGATCATTCCGCTGATCCAGTACCAAGGCTCCATGTTTTGAATGTCGAATGTCCCTTTTCCCTCTACGGCAAGACTCATGACGAACGAAGCCACAAAGCCCATGCCTAGCACCAACGTCGTTGTAGACCAGGAGCCTGTTTTTTCATTCACCCTGTTGTTGAAAATGTTCTGCAAGCTAACCAACGAACCCGCGATCAGCGCTAATACCAATCCTGCTACCATGCTCTATCTCCCTTACGGTTTCTTTCACCATCGTCATTCTTCGTAGATATTGCCGCCGGCTACACTCATCAACGCTTCCCGATCTTTAATCAGAATGGAACCTTTGCGACGCACGATCAGTCCTTCATGGCTGAATTTCTGGATCACCCGGTTTAAATGCCGATAACTGGTTCCGAGCAGATTCGCGACATCCGTCAGATGGTATGCGGCCGGGTCGCTCATGACAAACGTGCCCGACGCTTCCTCCGAAACGGACAGTAAATAACTGGCCAGTCGCACCTCAACCGGGTGCAGTAAATTAAAACTCAAGAAATTGGATTTGATATAAAATTTCCGCGTGATGATCCGCAGCAAAAATTGAAGCAGCGGCGGATGCTCCTGCCCGTATTTGCGAAGCCAGCGATAATGCACGCCGATCATGTAGACGGGCGACACGGCCTGCACCGTATTGATCATCGGATTTCCCTGAACGTATTCGATGTCTCCAATCACCTCGAGCGGGTTTTTGAATGAAAGGACCAGCGCCTTGCCTTCCGCGGATGTCGTGAAGATTTTAATTTTCCCTTCAACCAGGACGTACAGCATCTCGGCAGGCTCGCCTTGCGTACAGATGATGTCGCCGTGGTCAAAATGATATAACACCAAATAAGGCCTTAGCCCATCGGGAAATATGGAATTGATTTGGTTGCTTAACAAAAAATCCTGCATGAGCTCGGCATCATGAATTTCCTTCACGTCCCTGTCTCCTTTCCCCATCACCCGTCTAAAGGCCCCTTATTATCCGCATCATAATTTGATAATCACGACTCCGGCAATCATCATCCCAATCCCGATGAATTGAGGCAAACTCATTCTCTTCTTCGCCACGCCGAACCATCCGTTGCTGTCAATCAGGAACGTCAAGAATAACTGGGCGATTAATAACGCAGATATCGTTAATGTAACACCGATGTTCTGAATCGCCGTCACCTCGCTGAATATGATGGGCGCGCCCAACGCTCCGCCGATCAGATACAGCGGCTTCACTTGCCCGAAGCCTTGCCTGCTGCCGTCCCGGACGAACAGCAGAATGACCAATGCCATCAAAAACCCGGTCAGCTGCGTGACCGCGGCGGCTTGCCACGTCCCCATATCCTGGCTGATCCGTGCATTGGCTACACCTTGCAGCGTAATGCAGGCACCGCCAATGAATGCAAATAAAATTCCTCTCACGATACATACTCCTTCATCTATAGATCTGTATACTATTAAAAGTGATCTCACCGGACGCAGGAAAGGACATATGTCCTGAAATGAACGGGATTCCACATCAAGCCTGTCCGAAGACACGAATTTCATTATATACTATCTGTTGGCTTTTCATCGATCATGCACAAAAAGCTGCCTAAATTTCCTTGGCAGACTAAACGATGGATGCGCAGATCGGGCTCTCACGCATTCTTAAGGTATAAAACAGTTAAAACCAACATTGCATCTATGACTCTATCCTTATTTTGATTTAAAATATAACTATAATGAGTCATTTATTGACGTTTCTATGACCGGAAGGAGCTCCTCTACACATGCTAGACAGACAAGAACACAACCCTGATGAACAGGGCCGAATTCAACTGCAATCGGATTGCGAACGCTGCTTTGGATTATGCTGCGTCGCTTTGCCTTTCGCTTCCTCCACCGATTTTGCCATCGACAAAGACGGCGGGACTCCTTGCCGCCATCTGCAATCCGACTTCCGATGCGGCGTGCACAACAGCCTGCGGCAGCGAGGCATGCGGGGATGCACCGTTTATGAATGCTTCGGCGCGGGACAAATGGTTTCACAGGTTACCTATAACGGACGCGACTGGCGGCAGGCCCCTGAGACGGCCAAAGAAATGTTCGACGTATTTCCGATTATGCGACAGCTTCACGAGCTGTTATGGTACCTGAACGAAGCGCTGAGTTTGCAGCCGGCGCATGGCATACATTCTGATCTTAGGTCGTCGCTGGAAGCGACGAGGAGGTTGACCCAGCTTCCAGCCGCATCCCTGTTACGGCTGGATGTGGCAGCTCATCGCGCCGAAGTGAACCAGCTGCTTCTTCGAACCAGTAAGCTTGTGCGGGACGATGCGCGACAGAAGCATAAAGGGCCGCCCGTGCGTCGGAAGATCGGGGGCCGTGGTGCCGATCTCATGGGAGCAAAGCTTAAAGGAGCTGACCTTCGATACGCCAATCTGAGAGGAGCTTACCTCATTGCGGCGGACCTCAGAGGAGCCGATCTGCGGGCCGCGGATTTGATCGGGGCCGATTTCCGGGATGCGGACCTAAGGGGAGCTAATTTAACGAACAGCCTCTTCCTTACTCAATTCCAGGTTAACGCGGCGAAGGGAGACGCAAACACCCGGCTTCCCTCATCCTTATCCCGGCCGGCACATTGGACGGCTTAACGTCCCATGAATAGCAGCATACACAGGATCATTGATCAAGACCTTCGCAAAGGATTCTCCGGCAGCCACTCGCTGCCGGCTTTTTTGTGCTGTCTGAGTGTCCGTACCCGACGATCGCAGCCCCTTGATCGTATCCATTAATTCTTGCCGGTCTTCTTCCATGAATCCTTCAACGAAACGACCCGGTTAAACACCAGCCTATGCTCTGTTGCATGCTTGGAATCCAAGCAGAAATAGCCGTGTCTGATAAATTGGTACGTTCGGTTCATGGCCGCTTCCTTCATGGAGGGCTCCAGTATGGCGTCTTTGATCCGAATCAACGAATCGGGGTTCAGGAGATCCGCCCAGATATTATCCGATTCCAACAACTCGGCCGATTCCTTCAATAATGTATCGTACAAGCGAAGCTCCGCCGGAATCCCATGCTTCGCTGAGACCCAGTGCAGCGTGGATTTCACCTTGCGCCCTTTGAATCCGCTGCCGCTCTTCGTCAGTGGATCATATGTGCAGTGAATTTCCATGATGTCCCCCGTTGCCGGGTCTTTCACGACATGCTCGCATTTGATGAAGTAGGCGCCTTTCAGGCGCACTTCCTTGCCGGGCGATAACCGATGAAATCCGGGTTCCGGCTCCTCCATGAAGTCCTCCCGTTCGATGTATAGCTCCCGTGAAAAAGGAACCTCCCGCATCCCTAGCACTTCGTCATGTTCATGATTCGGTATGCTCAGCATCTCGGTGCGATCTTCCGGAACATTCGTAATGATCACCTTCAGCGGGTTCATGACCGCCATCGCATTGCGGCACCGATCCTTCAAGTCCTGACGGATGAAATGGTCGAGCATCGCCGAATCCACCATGCTGTTGCCGCGAATCACGCCAAGTTCGTCCAGGAAATGCCGGATTCCCTCGGGAGTCACCCCCCGTCGCCGAAGTCCTTTCAACGTAGGCAGTCTGGGGTCATCCCACCCGTCCACAAAACCTCCCTCGACGAGTTCCCTCAGGTATCGCTTGCTTGTTACGTATCCGGAGATGTTCAATCTGCCAAACTCCCGCTGCTTCGGGGGCTCCGTCACTTCCAGCTCGGCCAGCACCCATTCGTACAGCGGTCGATGCTCTTTAAATTCGGCAGAGCACAGCGAATGAGTGATTCCTTCAATCCAATCCTGGATCGGATGGGCAAAATCATACATCGGGTACACGCACCACGTAGTTCCCGTACGATAATGCTCGGCATGAATAATCCGGTATAAGACAGGATCTCTCAGATTCATGTTGGGCGAAGACATATCGATTTTGGCCCGGAGCACTTTCGCGGACGTTCGGAATACCCCTGCCAGCATTTGTTCGAATAACGATAAATTCTCCTCGATGCTGCGCTCTCGAAACGGGCTGTTCATGCCGGCTTCGGTCAGCGTCCCCCGGTATTCCGTCATTTGTTCCGGCGTGAGATCACAGACATATGCCTTCCCCTTGGTGATGAGTTTCCTTGCTGCCTCAGCGATTTGATGCGCATAATCCGATCCGAAATAAACGCCCGGCTTCAGTCCGAGCCACTCGATATCCTCCCGGATCGCATCCACGTATTTCATGTCTTCCTTCAGCGGATTCGTATCGTCGAACCGAAGATTGAATGTCCCGTTAAACCGGCTGGCGATGGCATGGTTAATGTGGATTGCATAGGCGCTGCCGATGTGCAGATAACCGTTGGGCTCTGGCGGGAACCGCGTAGCCACCGGCCTGTGATATACGTTGTTCTCCACATCCTCCTTGATCATCCTGGTCAAAAAATCCGCCTTTTCCGCTTCCTTGTTGTTGTCGTTGCTCATAATCGAATCCTCCTTATGTTTTTTTACTGCCGCAATGCCGTATAAAACAAAAAATCCCGTCTCCAAGACATAAGTCTTGGGGACGAGATTCGTTTCGCGGTGCCACCCCGGTTTGCCGATATCTCTCGATACCAGCCTTATCGGGTACGGCCATCACGCGATCGCTTATACCCTAGCTCTGTAACAGGAGCTCCTGTCGCACCATCCCTTATCGATAAGTTCCGATGCGCCGCTCGGAGGCTTGGTTCAATGAAGGGCTTCCCGCTCCTTTTCAGCATACCGGAGCTCTCTGTGGGGATTCCTGTTCATTTACTCTTCTCTTCATGGCGTTTATAATTTGATCCATAATATCACCAGAAACTCAAAAAGTAAACCGCTGTACGTCACCAATAATGAAACGCTCTTGTAAGACGTTCCGCAAGATTATACCGGCAGCAGCTTCACCGCAGCCTGTTTGCCGCTGACCTGAATGCCCGTTTCCTTCTTGCCCACCCCGGCCAGATCTTGAACGAGTCGTTCAAGCAGCTTACGGGCCGCTTCGCCTTCCTTGCCCTGGATGCGTATGACCGGCTGGACGGCTTTGCCCGCTGCCAGCAGCTTATGCACCTGCGAGAGCTTGGTGTCGTAATCATGCTCTTCGATATGTACGGACAGGCGGAATTCCTTGACTTTGATCGGACCGCCCGAAACCTGCTGCTTCGCTTTAACCGCCTCCTGCTTCGCTTGGCCGCGGCTTACGAGCTTGCATGGCGGCGGGCTGCTGAACAACGAGGTGCACACCAAATCGGCTTTGTGACGCTTAGCCAGGGCAAGCGCCTCTTCCCTGGAGACGACGCCCAACTCCTCGCCGTTCAAGCCGGTAAGCTCGACTTCGCGCGCTTTTATCTTTTCGTTCATCATCAACATGGACTGATCCTCCTATTATGTCTGTTAAACCATGGCTTTAATGATAGAATAACATACTCTTCCTATCACTCCGCAGGCACGGACCGGACAAAATACGTTCGGTATTCCAGTTGTTCCGTGATTTCCAGGCAGTTCAACTGCTTACCGTATACGCATGCTCCATCGATGCCGATTTTGTCCCCATCGCCACAGAACCAAATATGCTCCGAGTCATGCAAGTTGACGGCCGGGGTATGCCCGAATACCACGGTTTTGTTGATGCCGGTGGGATAATTGAAGAATGGTTCCCGTATCCAGATGAAATCATGTGGAGGCTGCTGCTTCCAGTCTTCCACGCCCGGATTGATTCCGGCATGCACGAATATGTGGGTGTCTGTTTCATAATACAGGGGCAGTGTATCGAGAAATGATAGATGATGCTCATATTGCCCTTTTATATAGGCTTTGCCTTCATTGTATCTGGAGCGATCCATATCGCCATCAAAAAAATCGGCGCCGCAATAACTTTCAATCGTATTTCGCGCACCATTGCGAATCCAGCGTGAATTCACTTCGTCCGTATCCAGCAGAATGGCATCCAGCATCATTTGATCATGATTCCCGCGGAGGGTGATGACGCCGGAATCCCGCATCCCCATCACCTGTTCAATCACTTCTTTGCTTTTTGATCCGCGATCCACATAATCCCCAAGCAGGACCAGCTTATCCTGTGCGGGATGATACCGCACTTCGGACAATAACCGATTGAATTCATCATAGCAGCCATGAATGTCGCTTATCGCTAAGGTTCGAATCGCAGTCCCCTCCCTTCCCCTTTTATAGGTCCGCCATAAGTTATGGCAGAACGCACGGTTTTATTATGAACGTCTATATTATACAAAATTATATTTAGCCATCACATCTCCCCAGGGAGCATAACCGGCTTCCGTAAACCCGATTTGGGTATAGAGCCTTTTTGCACGCTCGTTCCCGGGTTTGTAACACAGCATAACATCGTCCGTACGATTCGGCGAATGCCGAATCTCATCAAGAACCAGGCGAATCGCAGGCTTGGCATAATGCATTCCCTGAAATTTGCCGTCGATCATAAATCGGTATATCCAATAGTTGTCATCGTGCAGGTGCAGTCCGTACATAACAAATCCGATCATTTCATCATCATGGAAAATGGCTCTCGTTTCGAAACCCTCCATAAATTGAGCTTCCGCTATGGAATATAGATTAGGGGCAATCCATTTCTCCTGTTCAGGTTTGGGTTTAAGGCGGATGCAATCCTCCCAATTATCTTTATCTATGACATGAAGTGATATCAAATGCAAGACTCCTTCAACATGGTTTATGCCTCTATCCTAATTCAACTCGGGCGATATTTCACGGTAATAAATATGTAAATCCAAACAGGACGCAGCACGTTGTCAGGTACCGTGCAAGATAATGAATGATTATAAGCATTTATTCCATATTCCGTTCACTTCCCAATGGATAAACTAGAAGTAACTTTATTCTACATGGAGGCGATATCTATGCGGCAATGTCACAACGACATCCAACCGAAAGGACTACAAATGATGAAACGAATGAGGGTTACGATATATGAAGAACATATTGAACATTGGAGTTTTGGCCCATGTTGATGCCGGTAAAACTACGCTGACGGAGCAAATTCTATTTAAGGCCGGGATTATTGAACAAGCAGGCTCGGTGGACCATGGCAATACGACCACGGATTCATTGGACATTGAGCGGAGACGGGGCATTACGATCAAATCCGCCGCGGTATCGTTCATGCTGGGCGATCTGAAAGTCAATCTCATCGATACGCCCGGCCATGCCGACTTCATCTCGGAGGTCGAGCATTCGCTTAGCGTACTGGATGGCGTCATTCTGGTCATTTCCGCCGTCGAAGGCGTACAGTCCCAAACCCGGGTGCTCATGCAGACATTGAAGGAACAAAAGATACCCACCCTATTGTTCATGAACAAAATCGATCGAATGGGCGCCGACTACCGGAAGGTTTATGCGATGATACGCCATCTGCTTGACGAACATATTTGCGAGATGAGCTCGGTCATCAAGGAAGGCGGCGCAGCCGTTCAGGCGGACGCGGCCGATCCCCACCACGCAGGCTGGGTAGAAACCCTGGCATTGTCCAATGACGATCTACTGAACGATTATGCCCTGGATATTCCGATATCACAAGAGCGGCTGCAGGAGGAATTGCGGAGGCAAACGCGCCAAGGCAAAGCTTATCCCCTATTTGCAGGTTCAGCAGCCAAAGGCCTCGGCATTGAACCGCTGCTTCAAGCGCTCGGTGATTTTTTCCCGGTTAACCCATCGTCGATGCTTCAGCATGAACCGTTATCCGGCTTGGTATTCAAAGTGATCCGACGACCGAATGGAGAGCGGAATGTATACCTCCGCCTGTACGCAGGCTGCATCCAGTATCGTGATGAAATTCCGGTGATCCATCAGAACGGACAAACCTCGACGCTCAAGGTGAAGCAGCTTCATGCCCTGCACCAGGGCAAATCCATTCCGGTCCATGGAATCGGCGCAGGCGACATCGCCATTCTCATCGACGGCGAACTCAAGGTGGGCGATGTCATCGGCAGCGTTTCCGGGAGGATGAAGACGGTTCATTTTCAAAAGCCGCCGATTCAAGTCCAGGTTTCGGCCGTTCATTCCGCGGAGAAACATCAGCTGCATGCCGCCTTAAGCGATCTCACCGAAGAAGATCCGTTTCTGCAATATAGCCAGGATACGAAAACTAGCGAGAATGTCATCCATGTATTCGGCAAAGTCCAGCAAGAAATTCTGCTGGAAACGATTCTGCAGCAGTACGGCATCGAAGCCGTATTTTCCGCTCCGCGGGTGATTTGCATCGAGAAGCCTTATGGCACCGGAGAAGCTGTTGAATATATCGGCGAGTGTCCTTTTTATGCAACGGTGGGCATCAGGGTCGAACCTGGCGAGTTCGGTACCGGAATTCAGTACAGACTGGAAGTGGAGCTGGGCTCCCTTCCCTTAGCTTTTCAGAAAGCAATTAAAGACACGGTATTCGAGGTGCTTCAGGAAGGTTTGTACGGATGGGCCGTGACCGATACGATCGTAACGCTGACCCATACCGGTTACGCAAGCCCGGTTTCGACGGCAAAGGACTTTCGAAGCTTGACTCCTCTAGTCCTCATGGCTGCGCTCGACCAAGCAGGGACGGAAGTATACGAGCCCATGAACGTGATCCAATTCATTCTGCCGGAAAACAGCTTAAGCAAAGTACTATCCAAATTAGCCGCGCTGGACGGCACTTATCAGGAACCCGCGTTCCATAACGGTACCGTCCACGTTCACGGCACCATTCCGGTGCGGACTACCGACTTGCTGAAAGCCGAGGTTCATTCCCTTACGAGCGGCGAAGGCATGCTCACCGTTAAACCAGGAGGTTATACGAAGGTGCAAGCTCCCTTCCCAGTGAATACACGGCGGCAAGTCAACCCACTGAACCGTGGTGAATACATGCTTTACTTAAACAAGATCATGTAAGAACACTGGCGGACATGCGGCTTCATAGAATTACATTGGTATGTCGCTCTGCGTGTTTCGCGTTAGGCGGGCCATGCATTCAGGATGTAAAAGATAGCGGTGTCGAGAGAGAATCTCGCCCGCTATTTTTCTTCTTCCCGCACAAAAATAGCCTGTGCATGCCCTAAAGCGATGAAAAGCCAGGGAAACGAGCCGAACGCCCTAGCATAAGGATTATGTTCGCCAGGGGGACGCTTAACGTTTTCTCTCGATTCTGCGGCCTGTCGAGCATAACAACCCAAGCACGAACCTTTCATCGTGAATAAGATGGATGCATAACCGATGTTCCATCATGAACCTTCAGGAGGCAAGAGGCCTATGCATGCCATAATCGGGATTCTTTCCATCATGCTCACGATAAGCATCCTCCGCCGCAAATCTCGGAGAAACAATCGATAGCTTACGAAAGGCGGATATTCGATTGTGGCTGCCTATCTACGGTTGATATATACAACAAATTACGGCCGGCGCATCGCCGGCATTTTTTGCGTTTTACCGGAATCTATCTTTCTTAGTCCGGCGCAACATTTTTTGCCCCTTGTCACATATTAAGCGACAGGAAAAAACGTTGCTCTAGACCCACCCATGCGTGGATTGGTATTATAGTCAGGTACTATTTTTAGGGGTGTGCGGAAGGAGTCGGCCAGACGTGGAAGAGCAACGTTACAAGGATTTAAAATTGGGTGAAAAAGGTGCGATCATCAGCATCATTGCTTATATTTGTCTATCTGCAATCAAGCTATTGATAGGGTACTCGGCGAACTCCGAAGCTCTGCGTGCCGACGGTTTAAATAATGCTACCGACATCGTGGCATCCATTGCCGTATTGATCGGACTACGATTATCGCAAAAACCTGCGGACCGGGATCATCCTTACGGACACTGGAAAGCGGAGACGGTGGCCTCCTTGATCGCCTCTTTCATCATGATGGCCGTCGGGATCCAGGTATTGTTCGGGGCCGCATCTTCCATGTTTGAAGGTCCCCACGAATCGCCTGATCTCATATCCGCCTGGACCGGGATCGGCTGTGCAATTGTCATGTACGGCGTTTACCGCTATAACAAGCGTCTTGCCAGCCAAATTAACAGCCAAGCCGTAATGGCGGCCGCGAAGGATAACCTCTCGGACGCTTGGGTCAGCATCGGCACGGTTGTCGGCATCATCGGCGCCCAGTTTCAACTTCCCTGGCTCGACCCGCTGACGGCCATAGTGGTAGGTTTTCTGATATGCAAAACCGCCTGGGATATATTCCGCGATGCCTCTCATCATTTAACCGACGGATTCGATGAGAACATCATCAAAGGCTACAAAGAAACCGTGAAACAAGTGGTTGGCGTCAAAGGGGTCAAAGACATTCGGGCAAGAAATTACGGGAGCAACACGGTGGTCGACATCGTCATTCTGGTCAAATCCAATCTGGACATTCGGGTTGCCCATGATATTTCGGACCAGGTGGAGCATGAATTAAAAGAAACGCACGGCGTTTACGACGTCCATGTTCATATTGAACCGAGTTAATCCTCCAGATTCCAAAGTGTCAAAACAACGACGAAGGTCCGGCCACATTCTTAATGGCCGGACCTTTCATCAATTCTGTGCTTCGATCGATTTTAAAAAGACTGCGCTTCAATTCCTCAGTCGCTTCATCACGGTTCAGGTCAACGCCTATGATGTGGGGCGGGCTTCTGGGATCACCTTCAAGATTTATTTACCTTGTCTTCTCCAAAATAAAACCCTTTAAGTTGTTGATCAAAGAAATCCCGTAAGTTTTTTTGATCGATTGTATAAATCATTTGCCTAGTCCATATATCTGTTCTTGTAATATATATCTTTTCAAGATCATATTGAATTCTTATTTCTCTTCCGGTCTTTAATCTAAAAACAATCCCTGCACTAATGCTGGTGTTTGATGGTATTTGATTCAACGCTATACGATCTGAATCAGGTACAGAATTAATCCAATTTACAATATTATTGATTTCATCCTGATTTAATTCAACGTCTATCCAATCGATATATGCACCAGATCCTTTTCTGGTGTATAGTGCTTTGGACATCTCCGTGCTGGAGATTTGTTTTACCTGAATTTCTTTATTCAAGTTTGACTTACTCATGAAACCATTCATATCACCTAGAACAAAATATACAGCCCCTATAACGAGTATGAGGACAATAAATGTTCTTCTATTCTTTAGATTGGTTATAATCGCACTCTCCCCCATGGCTAATAAAGTTGGTGTATTCACGAACTCCACCACCATAAGGCCCGAAAGGCCGCGCCGCGATGCGGTTAGGTGGTGCGAATTTAGCCGGCAATTACTTCTCCGACTTCCCGCCTGGACCGAGGGGCGTATGCCCCGATGAGTGAACACATTGTTATTAAGATGTCAGCGCCTTCTTCGAATAAGTATTCAACTTACTATGTCTCTTCTAATGTTTCTTATATTGGGTTCAATTTGATCAAATCGATTTAAACAGTGGTTTCGAATCATTTCTAAGTCATTAATACTTTGAGAGTCATCTTTATTCCTAAATAGAATATTCATAACCCAGTTAGATAGATTACGAAGATGTGCACGATAAGAGTAAAAGCGAATCAAGTCCAGATTAATCTGAATTTTTCGATCCAACTGTTTAATATAGGAAGATATAAAGATGTAGAAACTCGAATCAATATAGCCAAATAAATTATACTCGGGTGGTGCTAAGATCACCGATTCCCAATCTAGAAAGAACAACTGATTATTGTGATATATGATATTCCCACCCCACATATCACCGTGACACAAAACAAGTTGGCTAGCATTGATGTGAACTGAATTCCGAATTTCTCTAACTACGTTCATGGAAGAAAGAATTTGTTCTTTCTTTAATAAAACAAGCTCTCGCAGTGATTGTTTTAAGCAATTGTTCAGATTGGATTTCTCAAGGATCAAAATACATCTCAAAAGATCGGATTCGAAAGTGATATCAAATGATTCCTTTGGTAATAAAGTCCGATTCACTTGCGAAGTAATCTGTTCTAATGTAGCCACGGACTTTGCAATTCCTACAAGAATCTCATCTGAGAAAGGATATGCCTCAGCCAAGGTCTCTCCAACTATAAAATTAAATAAAACTATAGTGATGTCTTGTAATTTAGTAAATAAACTCCCAAAGCAATTCTTTATTGGATGAGTAATGTTTATAAACAACCCTTGATGATAAAGGTCCCAAGTCAAAGGCAGGTAATAATTTAGTCGTCGTATTCCCTCTCTTTGTCTATCATTATGATGATCAAATAACTTCAAGTAATATTGTTGTTCGTCAATACAATTTACTTTATAGGAATACGCCGAATCCCCGACCGGAATAAATTCAATATCCTTAATAAGAATTCCGTAGTTTTTTTGTATGAATAAAATAAGCTGTTCATCTTCGATTTTGAACTTACTTATCAAAAGTCTCACCACCTTATGATGAGGAATTGTGGTTTGCGCTGATTTCCGATATCTTCTTTATATTCACGAACCCTCACTGGCTTAAGGGGCGAATACCCGGATCCGATGGACTTAGCCAGTGCAGGGTTGTCAGGTTGACCGCTCCCCTGAAATCCCTCATACCAGACCGAGAAACGAACGGTTCAATGCGTAAATATGGTGTTTTATTTGAAGGACTTGTCCTCCCCGACTTACTTTACAATTCCTTCAAACTTTTCCTTCATTAAAATACTTGATTTCAATCTCGTTTTTTACAATATTTTTTAATCCTTCTTGATAATAAGGCATAAATTCATCTGCTCTATCAATATCTACCCATTCAACATGACTAATTTCGGATGGTCTAGTTATCTCTTGTTGTCCGCCTATTATTTCAGCTCTAAAAGTAATAAACACTACGTGTTCATCATGTTTTGTTAATATTGCTTCATTGATAGCCACTACACCGTGGACTTTAATATCAAATCCCGTTTCTTCTTTTGCTTCGCGGACTGCAGCCGCTTCTAAGGTCTCGTTTTCTTCAACGCCTCCACCTGGTAATGACCAAGTACCGTTTTTGTGATTCTTCACCATGAGGATTTTTGTTCTGTCTTTATCCGTAAGCAATGAATACGCAACATCTATTCGCTTCATATAATCTTCCTTTTTATGTTTTTTTTAAGATTCGTATGTCTTTCAGATAACGGTTAAAGTTTTAATAAGACCATCATTCGTTTCACGTCAGCACGATGCTTTAATGGTTGTAATATGGTGCATCTGACTTCTTTGAGTTACTTTCTCACTGTTTTTCTTTATCTATTTATACTCCAAAAATGTATATTTCCGTAACTGACGTTTATTAAAACGTCAGTTACTTATTTGTTACCGAGTTGTTCCGCCAAACCGACTAGAATTCCTTCGGTTCCACGAATGTAGCAGAGCCGATACGAGTCCTCATACTGAACGATTTCGCCAACGAGTTGAGCACCATGCTTAGTGAGTCTGGATACCATTTCGTCAATGTCTTCCACGGTGAACATCACGCGTAGATAACCGAGGGCGTTTACAGGAGCAGTCCGGTGATCTGATATAGTAGGTGGGGTGAGAAACCGCGAAAGCTCAATTCGGCTGTGGCCATCTGGGGTAACCATCATAGCAATCTCTACGGACTGAGAACCCAGTCCGGTTACGCGACCAGCCCATTCACCTTCGACCGTGGCTCGCCCTTCGAGCTTCAAGCCAATCTCCTCGAAGAAAGAGATAGCGTCATCAAGGGATTCTACAACAATGCCCACATTGTCCATTCTTAGTAATTTGTTGTTTGTCATTGTTTTATCTCCTTATGTGTACAATTTTATTTATTTCGGACGACCAAGGGGTGAAAGCACCGCCGCATGAATATTATGGAGATGTTCATCTCTCCCAAAGCTCACGATCATAAAAATCTAAGCATAGAGACCATCCAACCGGCTTATAGTCTTTAGTGTGTTTTCTTCTTTCATAATAATCTATATGTTCATGAGCATGATAACCTGGATAACGTAGATATAAGTTTCTTCCTTCATCCCTTACTTCTTCACTATCAATAGAAATGTTTACAAAGACCTCTTTACTTCCAATCAAAAAAAGAGTCTCATACTGTTCCTTGATATCTAAATAATCCTTATGATCCCTATACCAGTCTTCTCTGCCTACAACTTCTCGCGAATCAAGTCCGAACGACCCGGATCGTAGATACGATGTTATCTGATGCGTATGCCATCTTCGAATAACTTTCAATTTCAGTCTATATATCGTTCTCTAACTCAATTAGTTCTTTGATACATCTTTTCAATTATGGTATTTTATATTTAATAAAGACCAAGTGCGCTAACACTCGGTCCATCCAATTGGCTTGGATGGGTAATCCCTTCTTATTACGATCGGAAACCCACCTTTGGCGGTCAACCTTAGGGTGGGTTTTTACTTTCTCTTGTGGTTATTATTAATGTAAGTTAAAAGTACAAGAATGAATGATCCAAATAGGTAAGGAGTGCAGCGACTTGCCGCAATGCGGTTAGGTAGTACTACTTATAAATTGTACTTCGTTCTGATTCTTTCATATAACTTAAAATCTGTATTTCTACTTACAATCTCTCCAATTAATTCTTTCCATTTATTTTCAATCCACTTAGGACTTTGTTCTTTCAGAATATCCTCGTCAAATTGACTATCAATATACTCCAAATCATGTTTAAGAACTCTTATATCCTTAATAAGTTGATTTCTCGATTCTTCTTCAAGCGACACCTTATTCGATAAAATGTCGTCTGTGATATCTGCTCTTATATACCAATACATATCTCTAAACACACTATAGATTAAATATGTTGATGATAATTTATCTTCCTTGAAATCGGAATCAAGAAAAGTGAATGATTCTTCACCAACTTTCAAAGATACTGCCAAATTTCCTAATGTGTAAATGACTGTTTCCTTCGAAGAATTGTCCTCTAAGCTTTTTATCACATAATCTAAATTCTGAATTGATTCTTTTATACCAATTTGTATTCCATGATTTAGTTTAATAGTGTAATCAACTTTTTGATTGTCTTTGTACTCTTTGAATTGATAGTTGAAGTACATGCTTATTATCAATCCAACCATCAGTATGATTGCGATATTTTTTTTCATTTAATTACCTCGTATTCGTGCAAATTATGTCTGATAACGTTCGCGTATTCCTAATGTTCAAACGGCTTAAGGCAACTAAGTTGCCGGGTCGATAGACTTAGCCGGTTAATTGTGTCGCATGATTAAGCTTCTCCGATATCCCACTTGGCGATCAATTAGCGTCAGCGACGATGTAGGAATATAATGTTATCCGATGTCTCTGCCTCCTAATTTACTTGCATTAATAATTCCTTACCATACAGTAAGGCCTGTTCTGAAATCATTCTCGTCGGTTATGTATTCTATATTTGTATAGTCCTGATTTCTTGCGTTAGAATACAGCCCTTCTACTAACTCGTCATTCTTGCAATAGATTGTTGTATAAGAACTATCGACAACTAATAGTGCCAATTCGCAGTTGCTTTTGAGAAATTCGTCGTAAGTTTTAATTTCAATTGGTTTACTGCCTTTAGGAAAAGCTTTAAGATCTTGAAATATTAAATAATAATCATTGTTCTTTATAACGTTTCTTAGTGTTTCACCTTCCATACATTCAATTAAACCTGAAAAAAGTGCATCCAGTTTGCCATCTAGTATAATGTATGACTCTTCCCCACCAATCCACCAATCATAATCCTCTACTTTAAACGGTTTTAAGATATCTTCGAGAAATCTTCCGTATTCATTTGGAATTTCAAAACTAATTCCTCTTTTCATCTACTCTTCTCCTTATTCTTTACCTGCAAAGATTTCGGATAACGTTGAACTCCAAAAGAGGTTGTCTGCTGAAATACCTCTCCGATCATCTGCATTTAAATGCTTATATAGCAAAAGTAGTTGATTTTAATTCATTCTTATGAATGTATCTGACAGACACATTGGGCATGATGATTCCCTCGCTCTTAGGTTTTTATCAGGTTTCGGCAGTTTCTAATAACGTTTGTGTGTTCCCGCCGCCGAGGCCCTTAGATTTAAATCTTAGGGCCGCAGGTGTGTCTGCCAGCATCTTCATCTCCGAAACACCTCGGAGCAGACCAAGGGGTGTAAGCCTGCAGCGGGAATGCGATGTTATATGAATTGGATTTTTCTTAGAATTTTCCTACAAACTTCATCACTTCATTGGCCAATCAACAAACCATGCATCTGTTATATAATCATTCCAATTAATTATAGTATATTCTGCTTTAATTATTATTTCAGAGAATTCATTATTATAAGAAGTTGAAACTCCAAATATCCTGTATAAATTTCGTTTTCCTTCTTCAATTATATCTAGTTTAAGTATTTCAAAATCTTTATTATTAGTTAAATCAATATTCGTTTTTGTTTCTTCATTTCTATCAAATATTCCTGATTCATAGCTTTCAACGTTGTAGAATTCCAATGTACATTTATCAGTATTCTTTGCAACATCGTATGGGTTTAATTTATGTTCAGATAGTACATTTACCGATTCTAAATTGAGTATCAGTTTGTGTTCGATGTTAATAACTTCAATAATACAATCATGAAAATCGATTTGATCAAGTCCATTTTTTGAACTGTATACCCACATGGAACTCACCTTCATAATATATTTAAGCTCTTTCATATAACGTTCTTGCATTCATGACGTCGATAACCTTAAGGCCCGTAGGGCTGGGTGGCTATGCCACTTAGTTTCGCAGAAGTGTCCGCCTGATTCCGCTTCCCTGCTCCCACTTCGGGCGGACCATGGGGCTTTAGTCGTGATACGGGATGGGGTGTTATCTGATATCCGTGACTTCTTCGAGTTCACTTGCAAAATCGTCTTTAATTATTGAATACAATTTTACATCCTGAAATGCACCCTTCGCTAAGATATGCCTTCTCAATACCCCTTCAAATCGCATTCCAGTCTTCTCCATTACCCTGGCGGATCCGATATTACCCAGATGGCATCTTGCTTCAATTCGAACTAATCCTAATTCATTGAACCCAAACTCTAAAATCCTTCTAATTACCTCGGACATGTATCCTTGATTCCAATATTCATTTGACAATACATAACCAAGCTCTGCTCTTTTATTTCGATTATCCCAACTCACAAAACTACAACTTCCGATTAGTTTCTTGGCTTGTTTGTGCTCAATCCCCCAAGGTCCTACTTTCTGTGTGTCATAACGGTTTAACACAAATTCAATAAATGCTCTTGTATCATCAAGTGACTGATGAGTGTCCCAAACGGTATATCTCGATACCATAGGAAATCTACAATAACTATACATATCATCCAAATCCGAGTAACTTATCTTTCTTAATCTTGTTCGCTCAGTTTCAAGAACAGGGAACTCTTGAAAATGTTCTTCAATTTGCGTCATTGCAGCCACCCTCTAGATAAAATATTAGTGCCTAGCTTTCAGATAAGGTTTCTGTATTCCCGAACCCGACAACCTTAAGGCTGAAGGACCGGCTGCGGTGCGGTTAGGTTCGCAGGGTTGTCCGCCAACGCTTCCCTGCACCTCTGAATTCGCTCCGCAGTGAAATCCCTTCGCTCTTGGCGGACCAAGGGAGAACGCCCCGCTGCGGGAATATGATGTTATGTGATGTCTGCCTCATCTTCGAAAAACTTTCAAAAATTATAAGTACTTCTTAAAGGCTTTACTCGAATCACCGTCATAACCTAACTTTGTATAGAACTCGTGTGCTTGCTTCCTCGAAGCTCCGCTGGTTAAAAAGACCTTAACACAACCCCTTGAAATACACAGCTCTTCAATATGCTTCATAATGAGCGATCCATAACCTTGACCTTGTCTGTTTCCAGATACAATTACACGTTCTACAACCCCAAAAGGGCGTGACTCTATCAACGCATCTAAACATAGATGCAGATGTGCAGTTGCAACGATCTCTTGGTCTACTTCGCAAATGAACAAGAAACTATTAGGATCTTGTTTAATTTCTTCTATTCTATCTTCCAACACTTTTATTTTTGTGTTGTTTGGAAGCAACTCTTTATATAGTCGTTCAATAGCTTCGGCGTCATTTGT
This sequence comes from Paenibacillus sp. Y412MC10, assembly GCF_000024685.1. Taxonomy (NCBI): domain Bacteria; kingdom Bacillati; phylum Bacillota; class Bacilli; order Caryophanales; family Paenibacillaceae; genus Paenibacillus; species Paenibacillus sp. Y412MC10. The sequence continues at coordinate 2,894,867 of NC_013406.1, read as the reverse complement.
TTCAGCTTCACGAATTATCATTCACATTCTCCTCTGTATTTAGGCTGATTTTACATAACGTTCTGTGTGTTCACGACGCCCATCTCCCTTAGATAGCTCTTATCTTAGGCTGGGTCGTATGTTGTTTGAGTGTTCTTCCATGATTATACATCTGACAACCAAGGGGTGATAGCCCCGCAGCTTGAATACATTGTTATGCGCCGTTACTGTCTTCGAAGCATCACCTAAAAACCTTTGAACAAGATTCCAACTCTATTTTTTACTTTGGTATAAAAACTCAACTTCACCATCTCGTAAATATCGATATTCAAATAATTGCATTGTTCTTTCCCTAATCCTCTCCTTTATAACCCTGCCTAGGCTTACCGACCCTTGTGATCCAAGGTAACCATTATTAATAAATGTCTTCTCTACAAATTTTGTTTCCCTTAAGTGATACTGTAACCATTCTTTCTGCGATTCAATTAGTGCTTCTCTTGGTTCTCTATCCAATTTAGAAAGAAGCTTTTTATATATATGATCTAACTCATCATCCCAAATCTCTGTATATTTGCTTTCAAACGCCCCCCATTCTAATGTTGTAATAATCTCTTTGGAATTTTGAAATTCATTAAATTCCACCTCATAATCATGATCTATAGGATTTCGAAGCATTTCATCATAAAATTCTCCTTTCAAATCAAGGTTCCCAATGCTCATGGTTAACACTTCATTGTTAGAAGGATCTGACCGACCTTCAGTTATTTCTTTCGATTCTGTTCCATTACCTGTACTCGCTACATCAGGTGGCAGTTCAGAATTCACTATTGATGTTGTTTCGCTGTTCAAGGTAGTCGATTGACTAATATTTTGACAAGATGAAAACACTATCGTAATTAAAAATAATAAGAGTATCTTACCTTTCATAAATGATCTCCTTAAATATTATCTTTAATATTTACGGTAATTGCGCATAACGTTTCTGTATTCACGAAACGACCCCGCCCTTAGATAGCTCTTATCTTAGGCTGGGTCGTTTGTTGACTGAGCTTCTTCCATGATTATTCATCTGACAACCCAGGGGCGATAGCCCCACAGCGTGAATATGGTGTTATCTGATGGGTATGCCTTTTATGAACTACTAACATTTCTTTTACTTAATTTCTTAAATGCCGAGTAATCCTGATCGGACTTAATAAAATTTAATATCTTTTCGGCACATTCTGTTGGATTCAACTCTTCAGTATTTACTTCAAGGTCATATTCATTAAAGCAATATACTTTGTCGAACTGGGAATTTGCTAGTCCAATCATTCGATCTCCTCTGAGTTGCTCTCTTCTTGTGAGTTCTTCTTTCGAGCATATTACACCTACGAATAATGTAGGATAATCAATAAGTACATCAAGATAATCATTAAACCACTTGTCATTTTCGATTACGGTATCGACGATTACATTCAGACCATATTCTAAAAACAGTTTAATTGTGGCGTAATACATGGAGATTATAGGATCAAACATTATTTGTCCGATAACTACATCATCCAATTCTTTTACTGGTTTTAAATCTGGAAATTTGTTATTAATAAGATCATTGAAATTATGAAAAAAATCATCTATGGATAAATGATGAAAAAGAATCTCTTTCTGATTGATCAGTTCCATAGAAATACTAGTCTTTCCTGCACTTGAAGTTCCGTTCAAGAACACAATCTGTCCTTGCTTCAAACGAATCACCCTCACTTATAAGCGTATCTTTCAGATAACGTTCTCGTGTTCACGACTTAGTCGTATGCGTCCGACTGAAATCGTTTCCCTGCTAATGTCAATTGCCTCCCCGAATCCTCTTCTTACTCCGGCCGGACCGAGGGGCGAATGCCCCGAAGCGTGAATATTATGTTAGGCGAAGTCATTTTCTTCCATGATTAATCTTGCATACTTATCCCATTCTTTATTATCAGTGTTTATTTCAATTGTTGGTACCATTGATTTGGACGATTGAATTCTGAGTCTATTTTGGGTTTCGATTAATTCTTTGCACGCCACATCAATATCTTCTCTTGATTTGTTAATCCAGTTATTTGGATTTCTGCTCATTATTCTTTCTTCAACAATATCATTAGATATAGTTAACAAGATACATTTAGCTCCTATTTTATTTAAATCGTTCTCAATACTAGTTATTTCTGTATCTTCTGAATCCGAGAATGCGACTCGATGATTTAAATGGAACCTCTCTAATACAAAAAAGAGTCCTCTAGATTTTCTTTTCCAGGGTCCTAAATTAATCGCCCAATCATTTAAATTCTTTAGCATATCAACTCTATCTCTTAATAGTTCAAGATGTTGATATCTTGATAATCGAACAAACTCCCCATGAACATTATTCAGAATCTGAGAATAATGTTCACCAAGTATAACAATGCTCAACTCGGCTGATTCGTCAATCGCTTGATATTGTTTTATCGCTTTAAGAAGCGATGTTTTACCCGCGTTTGAAAACCCTTCAAGGATAATTCCCCTAATGTTCATATAATGGTTTCCTTCTTTATAATGATTTCGCCTAACGTTATTGTATCCACGAACACGAGAGGCTTAAAGGAGCGTCAGCGCGGGTCCGACGGACTTAGCCTCACAGGGTTGGGGGCTGAATAAACCTCTCTGTTACCCTCATCTTGCGAACCGAGGGCCCGATGGCCCGAAGCGTAGATACTATGTTAGGCGATGCTCTCCTAATACATGGTCGTTATAAAGTTTCGATTTAAATTCTCGTTTCATTTTCTTCTCGTTCAATCATTATTATACTAATCTATTTTATAAATTTTTCTGATCTCTAGCCATGTTTCATACCAAAATGAACCGAACTTTAATGGTTTCAATATTTCAATATTCATTTCACTCATCATTAAAAATACTCGGTCATCCTCAACATTCAATTTATGACCAAATTCATACACTATATTAAAACATTCTTTTTTATAGTCTTCTTCACGTTTATCAGACCATTCTGACTTCTGAACAGAGAACCTTTTCATGTTTTTATATTCCTAATGTTTTATTCAATATTTAGAGGTATTATCATAATTGTTGCTATTGTTTTGAGAGTTTCCGACTAACGTTCTTGTATTCACGACGTCCTGGCCCCTTAGAGTCGCTGCTTATAGTTGTGAGGCTTGCCGAACACCTAATGCAGCGACGTCCCGACGGGCTTAGAGGGCTGGATGGGGTCACTCGCTTCTAGAGAGTGGCCCCGAGCGTTAATATGGTGTTAGCCGAGGGAAGTTCTGGAAGCAGCCATTGTATTTAAGGCGTTCTCAAAATAGCTATATACTTCATCTGTAATTCCCAGAAACTCTTCAACAAGTACATCACTATCCAAGTAACAAGCATACAGATAATCAACTAAAGCGGAGTCAATCTCACAATAGTTTAATATGGCATTCTTCATCTTAATAATGTCATCTTGCCATACACCTGTATCTTCTAAAACCAAAGAGTATAATGCACGAATTAATCTCTTCGAATACCCTTTAATATATCTAGTTTTCATCGTGTGATCACTAGCAGTAGAAAGTGAACGACGTACACGATTTACTTCTTCCTTGGTCTCTGTATTTAAGTCTAGAATGAACTCTGCAGAAATAATGATCGGTGGTACTTTTTCACCAACGTCATCACCATGTATGCAAACACAAATTATCTTAACCCAAAAACCCCACTCATTCGGTTTACTTAATACATCGTCAATCGAGCAAATTATCGTATCAATCTTAGTTACTATTGGATATTCTTCTAAAAGCCTGTCTTTAATATTTGACAATCTTTCGTAATCAATATCTTTGGGATTTACACATACAATAGTAAAGTCTGCATCTGACTTAAAAGGTTTAGCAGTTCCTTTTGGAATCGAGCCACACATATAAATGCTATGAATCTTACCTTTAAATTCGGTAAGTATATGATTTATATATTTATCAACAAAATCCTTATATTCACTTTGTATTGCAATTCTATTTATAACTTTTTCTAATATCATATAGACTCCTCCTAAACTAAGAACTTCTTTCGGCTAACGTTATTGTATTCACGAACACTCACTGCCTTAAACGACCGTAGGGAGTGGCCGCGATGCGGTTAGGCGAGTGCAGGGTTGACCGGCTGATTTAGCTTCTCTGCAAATGAAATGCCTCTTTGATTCCACTTCTTCTACCTCGGCCGGACCAAGGAGCGATAGCGACGCAGCGTGAATACCATGTTGATGAATCGACCATCTTCAAATTATCTAAATTCACTTATCTCTTTTATTTGTTGAATAATTTCCAAAGTATCATTGGGGTCCTTGATGTCAAATAGATAATTAGCCTCATCTTTAGTAGGTTGAATTTCTATCGTATTTTCTTGTCTCTCCAATACTTCCAAAAAGCTCAAGGCACTTCTAAATATAGCTTTACTTCTTTGGGTTTGTGTAACACGTTCTTTCAATAAATCAATTGGTAAATTAAAGTGGACTATAATACTTTCAAATCCATTGTCATGAAAGTTCTGGAGTACATTTGTTCTTCCTGATTTATTTAAATTGGAATTGCTTAAGATAATGTGGAAATTGCTTTGCTCCATAGCATAGTTAACAATAGCATTTGTTATAGAGAATTTTAAAGTATTGGGACCTTCTATAGGGCGAAGTTTCATATAATGGCTATTAATAAATTCAGCATGATTATCCTGATCAATGACTATGGCTTGTTGTAGTACAGATTCTAATTCTTTAGCAAAAGTGGTTTTTCCACTATGAGTTTTTCCAACCGTCATGATTACCAGGCGGCTCATAAAATGCTCTCCCATCAATGTTTTCTATTATGATTTTTGCCAATCTTTCAGATAACGTCTTTGTATTCACGAACCCTCTCACTGGCTTAAGGGGCGAATCAACGGGTCCGACGGACTTAGCCAGTGCAGGGTTGTCCGGTTGATCCTACTCCCCCGAAATCCTCGATTTACTTACAATTCCTTTAAACTTTTCCTTCATTAAAATACTTGATTTCAATCTCGTTTCTTGCAATATTTTCTAATCCTTCTTGATAATAAGGCATAAATTCATCTGCTCTATCAATATCTACCCATTCAACATGACTAATTTCGGTTGGTCTAGTTATCTCTTGTTGTCCGCCTATTATTTCAGCTCTAGAGGTAATAAACACTACGTGTTCATCATGTCGTGTTAATATTGCTTCATTGATAGCCACTACACCGTGGACTTTAATATCAAATCCTGTTTCTTCTTTTGCTTCGCGGATTGCAGCCGCATCTAAGGACTCGTTTTCTTCAACGCCTCCACCTGGTAATGACCAAGTACCGTTTTTATGATTTTTCACCATGAGGATTTTTGTTTTGTCTGTATCTGTAATCAAAGAATACGCAACGTCTATTCGTTTCATATGATCTTCCTTTTCTATGTTTTTTAAGTTTCACATGTCTTTCGGGTAACGTTAATGTGTTCACGACGCCCCACCACCTTAAGCCCCGACAGGGGCGGCCGCGATGACGGTTAGGTGGTACGGGTGGGTGTGTCCGGCTGATTCCGCTTCTAACTTTGTGCCGGACCGAGGGCGAATGCCCGATGCGTGAACATGGTTTTATAAGATGACCTCGCCTTCGAAGCCTTACTCACTAGTTCTTTCGTTTTGTAAATTGTAACGGTGTTCCTTCGGTTTGCATCTTGTCGTCATCAATGTGTCTAATTTCTTGTGCAATATATTTCCCCTCGCAAAAAGCATACTCCACTTCCAAATAACCGGCATATTGTTCTGTTCTGCCATCACCAATTCTCACACCGCCAATTAACTTCCCATCGACCACTTTATAGTTTATCCAATCGTCATAATATGCCTTTAAGTCACCATACTTTGATGATTCATATATCAAGCTATCTCCTAAATAAACTTTTCTTCCTGAAAATGTTACATTCTCTTTGATAATATCTTGTATAGGTTCAACGATGGCTTCGACCGAATTGATTGATACTACATGCGCTTCCGAAAGTATAATTCCAGTTCCATGATCTAAAATGTTGATAAAGACGATTTCATTTTGATTATCTTGATTAATATCTTCAGAGTAAATTATCGGATCTCTCAACGAACTTTGGATCCATTGAAACGGGCCTACTTCACCCTTATTATATCTAATAACAAAATCTGAAATCTTATCACCGTGTTCTGATAATCTCCCATAAACATAAACATCATGGTCATCGTTAATGAATTCAATTGTTTTGCTCTCTTTAGTCGCTTGTTCAGATTCAAATGTTTCTCCATTGCCATTATTCATTATTATTTCTGATTTGGATGTTTCTCCATTACATCCAACTAGAATAAGAAAAATTAAAAGTACTAATAGAAATTTATTATTCCCCATTCAAATAATCACTCTCATCGATTTGGTTTTTATGTTTTGCGGTGATTTCTTATAAAGTTTCTGTTTCACGCGTCCGTTCCCCTTAGATAGCTCTTATCTTAGGGGAACGGATGTGTTCGGCTGATCTACTTCCTGAAAGATCATCTGCCGGACCGAGGGCCGAATGAACAGAAGCGAGAATACTTGCTTAGATGATACTAATGCCTTCTTCGAATTCACCCCCAAATAATCTAGTTTTATTATTCTTTAATAATTTGGTTTGTAAATTCTATCAGTATCAGTGTCTATTACTATATCCACTTTATTTTCAATATTTTTATCAATTTCAAGCATGTTGTAATGTTCACAAAGTAATTTAGGTAATTCATCTATCAATTCTATTTTGGTTTTTAAAACTAAATATATCTGTTCAATTTCTTCTAAAGAATAATTCACCTCTGACTGAAGTAAGGCTTGATTAAAGTAACCATCCACTTCTATTATCATTAAACAACACCTTTCATAATTACTAAGTAAATGCATTCAGATAAATTTGAAGGTTAGGTTATGGGTAAGTTTCTTAGTTGGTTTGAGATTTTCAATTCAGCATTAATTTCACATAACGTTCTCTTATTCACGACGTCCCACCGACTTAAGCGACCAATGGGAGCGGCCGCGATGCATTTAGTCGGTGCGGATGTGTCCGCTGAATTCACTTCTCTGCCGTTCACTTCTTGCGGACCGAGGAGCCGATAGGATCAGATGCGTGAATATAATATTAGATGAAGTACCACACCTCTTTGAATAATCTGCTAAAAGGTCTTATAATAGTCTACTCTATTTACTGTTTCCAATGCTTTTATATAGTCTTTTTGTTTAATATGTTCTGTAATTTCTAATGCTTCCTCTTCCCAATCAGGACCATAGAGTAATAAATAATCGACAAACATTGAATATAAAGTTATTTCTGTTGGTTTTATTTCTATAACTCTCTGGTAGGTTTTAAACATAAGTGGTATGGGAAATGACAAGCTATTCCAATCATTAGTGATGATCTTAAACATTTCTTCATTCTCATTGCTCAATACTAGATTGTCTAAATACTCTTTACATAGATTATTGAACTTTTCTTCAGTTACAGCTCGATGTTCTTGAGTCAGTTCTAAATAGTTAATTTCCCTAAATTCAAGTATTCGGTTTGCTAGAATACTGATTTTCACTGGTTTATCCCTTTCATTATTCGTGATATTTCGCCTAACGTTTATGTATTCCCGAACCCGAGAACCTTAAGGCCTGAAGGGCCGGCCGCGACGCGGTTAGGTTCGCAGGGTTGTCCGCCAACGCTTCCCTGTAGCTGAATATACTCCGGAGTGAATTCGCTTCATCCTCGGCGGACAAAGAGACGAATGTCCACGCTGCGGGAATATGGTGTTATGTGAAGTACCTGACTTCATGAATTCTCATTCAAAAATCCACTTTTCTCCATAACCATCATTATATCTGCCAGGGGTTTGATCATGAATATTATTAATTGTCTTAACAGCTCTGTACCATGCCACATGCTCATTACTGTCTTTTGTAAATGTTATCTTAAATAAAATGTTGTAATTGCTAACTTCATAGTTAAATGGTGTTGTAAAGTCCTGTTCTTTTAATTTTTCTATAGTTATTACATGACCGCCGCGAAATTCAATTACTTTGATTATTTCCTTTTTCAAATTATCCTCATGTAAATTAGAAATGATAAAAATAATCGGAATGCAGATAAGCATAGTTATCGCTATTATTCCAACTACGATACTCTTCTTCTTCCTAAGCATGACAGCTAGTATAATGCCTGAGAGTAATACAAATAAAAAAATGAATAGATAAATATTACTCTGGTATCCCATAGTTATTTCCTTCCTCAGGTATTTCCCATAACGGCTCTGTATCTGCGAACCCGAGAGGCTTAAAGGAGCGTAGTGACTGGGTCCGACGGACTTAGCCTCGCAGGGTTGTGAGCTGATTCCACTTCTCTGCTATTACTTCTTGCGAACCAAGGGCGTAGCCCCAGCGTACATACTATGTTATAGGATGTCAGTGACTTCTTTGAATCATCTACATATAGAAGTTTATTACTTAAGATACCAATTAATCATTGTATCTTCATTACATTCAATCGCTTCCCAACCTGCACTAAGAATTGTTTCCTTCGTGTTTATATCATTGGTTAACATGAGTGTAATAAATGAATCATAAACACTTAAAAATGCTGTATCATTAGTTTCGTCCGTTACAATAATTTCTGAAGGTGTCATTTCATAAAAGTTTTGAATTGTAATATCATCTACTAGTATTTCGCCACTTGTATCAAATATTGGCTCTGAGTATTGAATTTTTGTAATTCCCCTTGATTTAAACACTTCAATTATTGTTGGAATTAAGAACTGAGAGATCTTATCTTCGTTAGGCAAATATACGTCTTCTTGCAACCCTAGTTTAAGTTTCTCCATTAAATCAGACCTTGCATAGAATTTATTTAATGCTGATATGTATGTTTTCATCGCTAAAGCTAAACTTCTTAAATCTTCAAGTTCAGTTAGCTTTAATATTTGACTCCACAAAACAGGTTTACCATACTCAATTATTTCCTCATTTGTTGGGTATGTATATTCAAGGCCACTAATTTTTTTATTGTTGTACCAGCCTTGCGGCATTTGAATAAAAGGATTAGTAATGATTAAAGCATATTTATATTGACCTTTGACCTGATTTAATATTGATGTTTCGTCATCAATCCATATGTAATCAAGCATTTAATTACATCCTTTATTTTTATTGATTTGCGCTGATTTCCTATAACGTTCCCGTATTCACGACGTCCCACTGACTTATGCGACCAACGGGAGCGGCCGCGGTGCGGGTGTGTCCGCTGAAATTACTTCCCTACCAATCACTTCTTGAGGACCGAGGAGCCGTTTAGGCTCCGATGCGTGAATATAATGTTAGATGATGTTGACGGCTTCTTGAATATACTCAATATTCATTATTACAAATCAAGCATCCATGACATGATAACAATATATTATGTTTTTCGCATTTTGGGTAACCTCTTGGTATTGTTGGTGTCTCATCTTGCTCATTGTCTTCTATCCAATCTAAATACTGTCGCTCATCTACATCATTTACCTCAAACGCTATAATCATTTTTTTGAAATGATCAAGACAGCTAATAATCATTTCTTTATTAGGTTCATAACTTAACTTACTCCACCCCAGCTCACTTATTGCATTATCTAATGCTTTTAATAGAAACTGCTTCTCCGCTATAAAACTTTCAATTGTCCATGGGAGTTCATCAATATCAAAACCTACTGTACCTATGCCAACAACTTCCTGATCCCGCTGAGCCAACCATATGATAAGTTCTTTCTCACGATTGGTATTTGCTGTCATAGATCCACTTAAAACTAATACTTCTAAGAAAACAGCCGTCAAAGTATTAGACATTGAGAGTGGTTTAATATTGTCTCTATTTTTATTATTCAAATCTATTGTGTTTCCCATAACATTAGTTATCCTTTCATTTCGGCAATTTCATCTAACGTTATGGCATTCACGAACTCTCACCACCTTAAGGGGACCCGGGAGGCTTAAATGGCTCTTATCTTAGCCTCCTGGGTCCCCGGCCGCGATGCGGTTAGGTGGTGCAGGGTTGTCCGCTGAATCAGCTGCTTTAGAAAATGCTTCTCGCGGACCGAGGGGCGTTAGTCCCGATGCGTGAATGCGGAGTTATATAAAGGAACCGACTTCTTCGAATCTGCTTACCTCTTATTCATTGTTTTCTTCGTACTTACTGTATTTATATATCCACCCATCTTCGGTAAACAACTCTCTTGTCGCCTTCCCAAAAATAATCAATGTTTACTTCAAATCTTCCATCTTTATTAATTTCTCGATTAGTATATAGACTAAAATCATACTCATAAAATTGATACAAATTAGATAATGTATTCTTCTCTTTATAAGTAACTGGGTTGAATTTGATTTCCATAAGGTCTCCTAATAATCCTTTTTGTTTTGCTTCTGGCGGTTTCGTCTAACGTTACCGTATTCACGACGCGAGCCGGCCATAGATAGCTCTTATCTTAGGCCGGCTCGTGTGTCGTCCGAGTCATCTTCCATGATTATACATCGGACGACCAAGGGGTGTAAGCCCCGCTGCGTGAATATTATGTTATGGGATGTACCGGCTTTCTGAGTATACTTACAATTTGTTAATATAATTATCTATTGTGTCTCTGGCATTTCGTAAATTCTTATTACTTCATCCAACTCGTTCCTTACTTCTATGTTGCTTTCCCAATATTCTTTATCAACTTTAAGTATTGAATAAAACAAATCCCCAACATATAAGTCCCCTGATCGTAAAGGATTCTCTTCTAATCGCTCCAGTACTAAAGGGAATAGAAAATTTAAACTAGTTTGTTGTATTGTTAATAGTCTTGGATCTTCAAAATTGAACTCATTTTAAGGTTTCTTTCTTTCGAGGGTTTTAGTTATATCTGCTTTCTTCATGAATTCACTCCCTCCTTAAATATCAGTCCCGGTATTTCACATTGAATTTTGTTATGTGAAATACCTATCTTCCTGATCTTCTCTCACATGATCTTATTATCCTTGTAAAATGCATTGAAATCTTTCAACACCAGGGTATTTCTCCCCTAAACTCATGATTTCAAATCCAATATTTCTATAAAAATTGACTGCATCTTCATGTGTTTCTGCTATCATCTTGTTTATTTCATTCTTCTTTATATACTCATTAATCATGTCTCTTCCTATTCCTTGCCTCCTATAATCAGTTCGAATCGCTATATGTTTCAGCTCAACTTCCTTTGTCGAAAGATGTATTAGTCCTATTAGCCCTATAAGCTCATTATTCATGAATCTCCCATAAAGTTTCCTTGAGTCATCCGCTTTGTACTTATTGAGTTCTTGAAATATTCTTTCATTATCTGGCCACATACACTCGGCCAATAAATAGCTTACTTCAGTTTCATGATATTCTTTCAAATCGATCATTTTGACATCTCCAAACATAGAATGTTTATCTGTTATGGGTTTTATTACTCTACAGGTATTTCACATAACGTTCCTGTATTCACGACTCGACGCAGCCTTAGATAGCTCTTATCTTAGACTGGCTCGTTTGTTGACTGAGCTTCTTCAAAGATTATACATCTGCCGACCAAGGGGCGATAGGCCTGCGGTGTGAATACTTTGTTATGTGATGTTTGGGACATCTTAGATTGGGGCTAGAGCAACAGCAAAGATCCGACTATTCAGTTATTTGAAATATACTTACAGTCAAATAAATGCATTATTTGCACATTCAAAAAGTGACTATCAGCAAGGAGATCACTATTATCTTGCACCTTCTATAGTTGATTCACAAGTTAGAGACTACTTGAGTTTATTACATATCAATAAGAACGAAGAAGAACTTATCTTTGAATGGATTCATGCTATGGAAGTACTTGATAAATATTCTAAAGAGGTTCGGGAAACACCGCAACCAGGTTCAGTGACGCTTGATATTGTTAAAAAGATGACAGAGATTAAGTTAAATGCACTTGAAGAACTAATCAAAGGTTATGATCATTTAGTTAAATAAAGCTGTTCAAAAAATTCTTTTTATTTGCTCTGCCTAGGTTTCAGATAACGTTCTTGTATTCACGACGTCCCACCACCTTAAGCCCGAAGGGCGGCCGCGATGCGGTTAGGTGGTGGGATGTGTCCGGCTGATTCTGCTTCTTCGTATACTGAAATGCCTCATCGAAATACATCTGACTGCTACCGGACCGAGGGGCGAATGCCCCAATGCGTGAATATGGTGTTATCGGATGTTCCCTCTTCTCTGAATTGCTTTCAATTTCTCTTTAATATAATTCTGGATACTTTGGGTTCTTAATATTGTCACCAAATTGCTTCTCGCTCATTATGAATCCTTCGTAGTAACCATCAATCATAAAATCAAGACGTTCATAAAAATAAATAAATCTATCATCCGGAAAGTCACTAATTTTAAATACATCACTGGGATCAAAATGACATAAAAAAGATCGCATGACCCTCTTGTATGTCCAATGTATGATCTTTGTTAATTCTCTATCTAATTGTTTATCTTTAGTTTGATCAATTATTTCAATAACTGCATTGTAATAGTTCCAAAATGCTATTTCATTGAATGATGCTTCTTCTAAAAGTGAGTACAGGAAAGAACCTTCTTTGAGTTGATAGTTACTAGTCAATACTTGGTTTTCAACTAACATCTCGACCTACCTCCTTACGCATTCAGGGAATTTCCGATAACGTTCCTGTATTCACGACCCGACGTATGTCGGGTGTCCGGCGAATGCCGTACCAAGGACGAATGTCCGCAGCGTGAATATTATGTTATAAGATGTCCCCTTCCTCAATGAGTGTGCTGCATTAGTTTTTCCCATTTCTTTCAAGCCACTTATTAATTTGCTTTTTAACTTCTTTTGTATCAAATGCTTTTCTTATCGTTTCAATCTGATGTTCTTCTACCTGATCTTCTTTTAAGGCGCTTACAACAATACTTTCCATCGCAATAATTCCTTCTTCGTTATAGACATGAATGACCTCTTCTAAAACTGCTTCTCTCCACTCTTGCTGACTAAAGTAATACCAAATCATATGTTCTTTAACATGCTTACGAATATCGATCTGATCCTTATAATCTTTAATGACTTCTAATGTCTGTAGACTTAGTTTACTATGTAGCCCTAATTGATCGGATAGACTTAACGAACGGATGAGTCGTTCGAGTTCTTTAATTTCTTTATTTAAACCCGCAGTTTCCATCTGATGAATGAACAAAGAATTTTCTATGGATCTCTCCTCCATTTCTTTCAATGATTTCAGGGGATTTCTTATAACGTTCCCGTATTCACGAACCCGAGAGGCTTAAGGTGACAACGTCGCCGGCTGCGCTTGCGAAGTTAGCCTCGCAGGGTTGTCCGCCTGGCTCCACTTCCTTGCCAATATCCTCTGGTGGACCAAGGGATGACGAAAGTCGGCCCACCACGTGAATATAATGTTAGCTGAAGCACCCTGAGTTGCCCCCAAATTAGTACTTCTCATATAAATTGATCTTCCAACCATTCTTCCATTCTATGTATCTAATCTGCTTGTATCCCATATCAATATAATATCGATTTAATCTAGCATTCTCAGCCATACAATCGAGTCTTATGTTTTTACCTGAGTTTCTAATATATACTTCAGCCCAATTAATTAACTGTCTGCCAATTCCACTCCCGATATGAGCTCTACTTACCGCGAATCTATGGATATATCCGGAATTGTTATTGTCAAGTTCTTCCCATAGAATCGGATCTGACCAACAGATATATAAGGTTCCTACTACTTCTCCGTTCATTCGTGCTAAATAAAATTCAAATCCGCTATCGAAGCATTCATGAACTTGATTAATATTAAAATGATCCGGATTCCATTGATTAATCCCTTTAGATTGAATCCATCTAGCAGATCCTTTCCAAAGATCAAGTATACTTTGACTATCAGTTTTAGTTGCCCTATGAACTTTGATCTGTATGTTTATAAATTCTTCCTTCATTAAATTCACCCCATAATCAAAGAGCATCGTATTTCAGCTAACGTTAGGTATCTACGAACCCGAGAGGCTAAAGGCGCATATGCGCCGGGTCCAGTGGACCTAGTCTCGCAGGGTTGTGAGCTGATTCAGCTTCTCCTCCCACCACTTCTTGCGAACCAAGGGCAAAGCCCGCAGCGTAGATACTTTGTTAGGCGATGTACCTGCCTTCTTTGATTACACTTTCCTAATAATGATCCCTTCTTCGAAATCCTCTATATTATTAATGTTTATCCAAGTCTCTTCTGATTCTCTTAATCTATGAAAACGTAAAATTGTGTCATCGTCATGATAAGTTAAGATAAGTATAAATTCATATTCTGGAAAATCAATTTTCAGTTTAATAGACCATATTTCTAATAGCTTCTTTGCAAACATCAACCCTTCTAAAGGATGTTTTTTAAAGGTTTTTGATATATCAATCATATGTACATGACTTTCACTTGTTTCAAATCCAGTTCGATCCCCAAACTGGTGAATAATATGTTCAATATTAATTTTTATATTATCTTCAGTGTACTTTTTATTAAAATGCAACCTTCTACCTCCACAAAGTCTGGCCATACTACATCAATTAGTTCTGATTTGTCATGATATTTAAGACTGTGCTCTTTATTAAGAATTTCATTGATTTTTTTATTGGATATTTCCATCATATCAGTCCTTAAAGATTTGTTATTGCAGATATTTCGCCTAACGTTCCCTGTATTCACGACGTCCGACGAATGTCGGATGTGTCCGGCTGCCTCAGCTCCCTCTCATTATCTTCTGCCGGACCAAGGGCGAAAGCCCGATGCGTGAAAACGGTGTTATGTGACGTACCCACTTCCCTGAGATGCCTTCATTAAATTTCTATTCTTCATAGAGCCAATCAAAATCATCATGTAATATAAACTCTTGATCTTCTAATTGCATTTCATATTTTGAGCAAATTACATCAATTTCTCTGTATTCATTGCCATTATCAATTCCAAGATAGACATGTTTAAGTGACTTATTAGATCGATTTTGAAATCGATTCAATAGATCTGATGAATCCAGAATTGCTGATCTATAGAATTCACTCCACTCTCCCCACTCAAGTCCATATGAAAAATTGGTAAATAATACACTGTGAAAAATAAGGCTTCCTTGCTTCACTTTATATGTAAAGTTCCTGCCTTCATTTCTATCTAATCTACTAACTACTTTTAGCAGCCGAAACGACAAGGTTCTAGTTTTATGATTAATCTCTAGACTTTCAATAACAGAATCATATAATTGAAGATCATCATAATCTTTATATTCTTGGTTCATGATTTTCACCTCACTTCTTTGAGAGATCTGATCTGGGTATGTCATATAACGTTCCCGCATCTGTGACGCGACCCGGCCTGAGATAGTTCTTATCTTAGGCCGGGCCGTGTGTTGTCTGAATATTCGCCTATGAGCTTGCTTCTGACAACCAAGGGGCGAATGCCCCGCAGCATAGATGCATTGTTAAGTGATGTTACTGCCTTCTCTGTATTTACATTCTCATAACTATTTAGATTAAATATTGTTTTTCTATGTATTCTAGTTATTTATAATATTCTATATGGTATTTTATCATGTTCTATATGTTATAATTTTCTAGTACAATATACGGCTAAAAGGGCGGTCGGCTAATCTCCCAGAAGGGAGGTGATGCCCATGGAGGTCAAAGATGCACTTTCCTTAATGTTCATGTTTGGCATGTTCATTTTGGCATTGCTCACCTACATGAAAAAGAAATAGACCGCCCTGGCTAGGATAACGGTCTATTTCCGACCCATCTTACGTGGCCGACTGCTCTTTATGCAGTTATTGTACTTTGGAGTCGTGTTAGCGCACGGCTCCTTACTTATTCTTACCTCAGTATAACTCATTTTATAACGCTTTTATAGGTTTTGTTGATTATTTTTATTTATATATGGTCTGCAATGTTGTCTGCAGTAACTTCACTTAACGTTACTGTATCTACGAACCCGAGAGGCTTAAGGCGCAAACGCGCCGGGTCCGACGGACTTAGCCTCGCAGGGTTGTCTGCCGAAATTGCTACCCCGAATCACATCTCGCAGACCAAGGGCCGAACGGCCCGCAGCGTAGATATTATGTTAGATGATGTTGTCGCCTTCTTCGAATTACTTGGAATAGCTCTTAAAATAGTTTTTTACTTCCTTGGGCTTTCTAAAAATTATGATACTCTTACTTCCCTTGTACTTCTCTAATATATTAATTATTCTCATCCGATGATTCTTCCTAAAATTCCATACGGACTTTATAAATTTATAATCAATACTTTCTAGACAACCCTTCCCCATGTATTCTCCAGTTGTACCATGATTTAAGATTGTCCTTTTCATTACCCTATAAAGACATAGATATCGCGGAAAATCGAAAAAGTAAACAGTGTCCGTATAAGGAATTCTATAATCTAATGTCCTTCCATAGTTTCCATCCATGATATAGGTTTCCTGAACTAATAATTTTTGTAGTATTTCATCAAACTCCTGATTACTACAACTGATCCATCCTGGTTTCCAGTAAAATGAATCTAAATGAATTACAGGTAAGCCTGATTCTTTACTTAGTCTTGATGAAAAAGTTGACTTACCTGAGCCAGGACAACCAATGACTAAGACCCTTTTCATTTATTCCTCCAATGAATTACTTTCAATAAAAATATTGCGATGATTTCATCTAACGTTCCCGCATTCCTGACGTTCAAGCGGCTTAAGGCAACAAAGTTGCCGGGTCGAAAGACTTAGCTGGTTGAATGTGTCGCCTGAATAAGCTTCTCCGATATCCCTCTTGGCGACCAAGGGCGTCAGCGACGAAGTAGGAATGTAATGTTATCCGATGTCTCTTCCTTCCTGATTTAATTGCATTAATACTTTCCTACCATACAGAAAGGCTTGTTCTGAAATCATTCTCGTCAGTTATGTATTTTATATTTGTATAGGCCTGTTTTTTTGCGTTAGAATACAGCCCTTCTACTAACTTGGCATTTTTGCAATAAATTGTTGTATAAGAACTATCGACAACTAATAATGCCAATTCGCAGTTACTTCTGAGAAAATCATCGTAAGTTTTAATTTCAATTGGTTTACTGCCTTTAGGAAAAGCTCTAAGGTCTTGGAATATTAAATAATAATCGTTGTTCTTAATGACGTTTCTTAGTGTTTCACCATCCATACATTCAATTAACCCTGAAAAAAGTGCATCCAGTTTGCCATCTAGTATAATGTATGACTCTTCCCCATCAATCCACCAATTATGATCTTCTACTTTAAAAGGTTTTAATATATCTTCGAGAAATCTTCCGTATTCATTTGGAATTTCAAAACTAATTCCTCTTATCATTTACTCTTCTCCTTATTCTTTTCCTGCAGAGATTTCGGATAACGTTCGCGCATTACCGACGTCCAATCGGCTTAAGGACCGCAGGTCTGGGTGACTCTGCCACTTAGCCGGTTGGATGTGTCACCTGAATTAACTTCTTCGAAACTTCCTCCTGGCGACCAAGGGAGCGTAGCGACCGCTGTGGTAATGCAATGTTAGGTGATGTATTCGTCTTCCTCGAATTATCCATCTGAAAATCCCTGAATCTATAGGTCCTTATCTACGAATTCTCGGTACTTAATGTATCCAATCTTC
The DNA here is from genome assembly GCF_000024685.1 of Paenibacillus sp. Y412MC10. Taxonomy (NCBI): domain Bacteria; kingdom Bacillati; phylum Bacillota; class Bacilli; order Caryophanales; family Paenibacillaceae; genus Paenibacillus; species Paenibacillus sp. Y412MC10. Next base: position 2,877,154 of record NC_013406.1, on the reverse strand, counting down.
TCGTAAAAATTTTAGCAATACCATTGTTAGACCAATAATCTAATGACCTACTGGTATTACTTTCTCCAAATGTTTTCTTTGATTCCATCAGCGGCATTGAATTTAAATGATATAAAAAATGAAATCCAATAGTGTATAAGACCAGCTAACGAAGTTAATGAAATTGTTGCTATTCTAATATTGATGTTCCAGATATCTTTGAAAAAAAATACAAAACCAAAAATGTTAAACAATATAATGTGATACCAACTACAAATCTATAAACAGTCTTTTTTATCAGTAGTTTATTAATCAGAAGTGTCAATAAAGAGAAGAATAATATAAAAAATGAAGGAAGAAATATTAGAACACTCACAACATCAGTAAACAACGGGAATTCATTATCAATATAATTAGGCCAAAAATTAATTACACCTATTAACGGAAATATAAGAGATATTACAAGCCATATTCTGTATAAAGCCGTTAAATTACTAATCCCTCCAAAAAATCTTTATGTTCATTGTGGCATGAATATTCTGTACTTCTTGATTGAGTTAATTTTTAAGTTCGTGCACTTTAGTTTGTTTGATTTGCATACCACAGCTCCTTGATCGGCTATGATTGTTTATATTATGAATCATACGAATATTTCACTTAACGTTCTTGTATTCATGACGCGAGCCGGCCTTAGATAGCTTTTATCTTAGGCCGGCTCGTGTGTCGTCCGAGTTGTCTCCCATGATTGTACATCGGACGACCAAGGTGCATTAGCCCCGATGCGTGAATATTTTGTTATAAGATGTTCCCGTCTTCGAAGTTTGAGCCCTATTATTACTTGTCATCATCCCTGTTATTCACGACTCCAAACGGAACATGTACCGAGGGAAATATTCTAGCGACACCCTCAATATGATCTACCTGATCATCAAAGAATATGTGTGGCATAAAAACGCTCAACACTCTTATTTTCTCTACTCCTCCGAGAAAGAATGCTTCATCAACTCTGATATCAAGTTTTCTAAGTGTGTTAATCATTCTTTCATGTGCAGGTGCATTTCTAGCCGTAGCAATTGCTATTCGAATTCTAGGTTTATAGTTAGGATCGTTCTGATTTTTTAAAATCTCTTTTTGTTGTAATTTAGATATCTCTGTAAAAAACTTTAATAAAGGTCCAGCTGGTAAAGGCAGACCCGCTAACTCCTTTTCATGTGAATGAAATTTTGCTAAAGCTCCAACTTGAAAAATAGATTCAGCAGAATCATCTGCAATGATTCCATCAAAATCAAATGCTAATCGTATTTCATTATCTCTTTCATCATCAATATAATCAGATGGATAGATACATCCTGCAGGATACCCATGTGCGACCGCTTCTTTGACGTCGTCTGGGTTTCCAGATAAAAAAAGGGTTGCATTAAATGCTGACATATATTTAAAGGGATTGCTTCCAGCGATAAAAACAGCTCGACTTATTGTTAAACCATAATGTTCAATAGATTTAAAGACTCTCAAGCCAGTATCAGGGTCATTTCGTGAGAGTAAGACAACTTCTACGATTTGATCATCAGGTGTATTTATACTTAACAATCTCTTTATAAGTGGGTACGCAACACCATGACTTAATATTTCATTCTCATGTTCTCTTTGATATTTTCGATAAGCTTCCTCTCCTTCTTCTCTGAATACGCGATCAGACTCTGTTAAATCGAATAATGCACTTGAAGCAACTGCTATAACAAATTTACTCTCAATATCAAACGGCATTTGTCTTCGTCCTTCCTATTACATCCCTATGTAGTGTGTCTTACAGATATTGCGGGAATTTCTTATAACGTTCCTGTATTCACGACGTCCGACGAAGTCGGATGTGTCTGCTGAAAATACTCCTACGAAATCCATCCAGCAGACCAAGGCTCCATTAGGAGCCGCAGCCTGAATATTTTGTTATGTGATGTCAGCATCTTCTTCGAACTACTTGACTCGGTTCTTTGATTTCTTTGCCATATTTTTAAACTCTTCATATTTCTCTCTTGATGCTTTAATTTTACTCTCTACTACATACGGGGCATCAGCTGCTAAGTGAGGTAATTTCTCATTTATGTAACTGTATAACAATCTTTTCTCATTATCGGTTGGATTTATTGGGGCAACAGGTATAGGCAGTGGTTTATCTTCTGCTTCTACTTCTTCGAGTAAACTAGGCATTCCAAAAGCAAAGAAATTATGAAAAGCTCTTTTCCTATCTGCTTCTGTTACTTCATAATTACCATTAGAATCTAATCGGAATCGATCAAATTCGACCGTAAGCAATTGGTGTGGCTTCCTATCTTTATTTTTGTAATACAAAATGACCTCAAGTACATCCTGATTTGCTAATTGAGGTACAGACTTATATTTGTGATTCTTGGGTTGGGAGATCTTTATAATTTTATCTCCATTAGAAATGAATAAATATCTGCATCCAGTCATTCATACCACTCTTTCAATCTTTTATTTATGCTGATTTCACATAACGTCTTTTTCACGAACTTCGCAAAAACATCACCTCTTGAGGTGTTTACGAAGTTCGTGAACACTCCTTCACCAACCATGTTTACGATTTCTCTCCCGGAATCTCCTATTCCACTTGATCTAACGGACTTTTAATCCTTCTTATGTCCTTCACACTCACATGGGTGTACCTTTCGGTCGTGCGTACACTTTGATGACCGAGCAACTCTTGAATGAAGCGAATGTCAATTCCACCTTCCAACAGATGGGTAGCGAATGAATGGCGTAAGGCGTGAATACTAACCTTTTTCTGGATTCCAGAGGCAGTACGTGCTTGTTCGAACACTTTTTGAACCGTTCGTTCCGTTATATGGCGCTCTGAGTGTTGACCTGGGAACATCCATTTCTCGGGCTTTTCTTGTTGTAAATACGGTTGAACAATATCCATAGCTGTATCGGATAATAGCGTAAGACGATCCTTTCGACCTTTTCCTTGAGAAACTCGAAGCGTTTTTCGCTCGAAGTCAATGTCTTGAGTTTTCAACCGGACCACTTCACCTACCCGTAATCCTGAGGAATAGGTAAGGTATAGGATCGCACGATGTTTTACATTATGGAGTGCTTTTAAGATCAACATCATTCGTTCATCGATAACACATTCGGCAACTTCTTTTCTTTCTTAGGGCGAACATAAGAGACTGTTTCCTCATGCAGTAGTACTTTTTGAGCATAGAATTTGATCGCGTTGAGCGCTTGATTAACATAGGAATGGGAACATTTCCTATGAAGTAAGTGCAAGGAATAACTCTGAATCATGTTCTCGTGACCCATCCCATAATTTTGCTGTTGTACAAAAGTGTGAAATCGATGGACTTGACTACAATAAGCTTTTATCGTTTTTTTACTATAACCTCGAAGCTGCAGTGCATGAACGAAAGACCTTTTTATCGATTCATCTCATGAATAGATTGGAGTGTGTTCCTGCATGTAAACTTCATTGTTAAACAAGCTGCACTCTTTCATCAACATGTTATCAACATGAATCATTGTTCCTTCAAAAAGTATATTCAACTGTCGAATGGATTCGAGTGTAAATGGAATTATCCAGACCTTTTTATCACTGACCCATTTCCTTCCTGGAATTTCTCGAATCTTCATCACCATTTGTTCATCATACTTAAAACGAACATACAAGGAATTTCCATCATTCCGAGACAACCATATACTCACATTCCCACCCTCCCATTATAGCAGCAACCTAATTATTGGAAAGCAAAAAGAGCTCACAATCGCCGTAATCGACGTTGTAAGCTCCCGATACTTTCGGTGCTGTATCCTTTATAATCTAACCGCATCCAATTCAGTAATATCACGTTTAGGGATTTAAAATTGTTATAGCGATTAAATTGATTAAACCATAATCAAGGTAGCCATGGCTACCTCATTTCTCACCTTACTTTAAGAACGGAGATGCCATGCAAGCAATAAATCACAGTACTGCACTTCGAGTCGAACATGACAAGTAACGCCGAGTCAGTCTTGATGGTTCACGCCGTCTTCGAAAACTCCACGGGAAATGACAGCCAACGCTTGTCCATTAACAGACCCTATCAATTCAAGAAATTTGAAGGAATATTTGTCCATTCCATCGAAATACAATGAACTAACGGAAATGGATAGAAAGTGATGTGTATGAGATGAATGGAATTCTGGGTGTATCCGGACTATCGTTTTTGCTGGTGACGCTATTTACGCCGCTGCTCATCTGGGGTTTGCGCACCTTAAAGCTAACGCAGCCGATTCGGACCGAGCTGCCTCCCGATCATCAGGCCAAACGCGGGACGCCGTTAATGGCTGGCCTTATTTTGTTGATTGGCATTGGGATGTCGCTGCAGTTTCAGCCTACGCCGCTGACCGTTTTTTTATGCTCCACCTTTCTTCTGTTCAGCTCGATCGGGTTTATGGACGATTTCAAAAAAGCAGCGTGGCAGGACCCGTCCGGAATTTCCGGCCGAACGAAGCTTGTGCTTCAGTTCCTGTTTACCGGGGCATTATTGTATGTCCTGTTCCAGTCCTTCTCGCTGACAAGTGATATCGCGCTTTTCAACGGGTTCCAACTTCACCTGCCGATCAGCGTCTATATCGTTATCATGCTGCTGTTCATTGTAGGCTCGGCGAATGCGATCAACTTTACCGATGGTTTGGACGGACTGTTGATCAATGTGGCCATACCGACCTACTTTTTCTTCTTCCTGATCTCCGACAAACCGGAGGTTCAGATGTTCTCGCTGGTCATGATCGGCTGTCTGCTGGGCTTGCTGCTCTACAACATTCATCCGGCCCGGGCTTTTATGGGCGATACGGGATCCCTCGCTATCGGCGGCTCCCTTTCATTCCTTGCGGTGATCGAGAAAGTCGAAATTCTGATTCCCCTGCTGTTCCTGATCTATTTGGCGGAGCAGCTTTCGGTTATCCTGCAGGTATGGTATTACAAACGGACCAAGCTGCGCCTGTTCCGGATGGCTCCGATCCATTTCCACTTCAGTCTCAAGTACGGCTGGAGCGAGAATAAAATCGTGATGATCTTCGGTTTTGTCTCCTGGTTTATGGCTCTGCTCTGTTGGGTGCTGGCAAAATACGTCATGTGAACCATTCCAATGGACAAGCAAAGCAAAAGCCTCCTGGTAGATGCAATGAACTCTGCCAGGAGGCTTTTTTACATATTGAAACCCAACGCTGATTAGGATTTAGAGATCGTGATCTCTTCAAGCTCTTTCTTCAGGCTGTTAAGCGTGGACGCGCGTTCTTCGTCATTCTGGACATCACATAGCAGCTGCTCCATGAACTCCCAGATATCCTCCAATTTACGTCTGCCTTGATAAAACGTCAACGCCTCGCTGTTCATCTCGTAATCGCTATGCGTTTCTTTATAAATCCTCATAAATGATTCGAAGTAGGGTTCAGCGACAAAAAACATCATATCCGCTTCGACCGGCGCCAGCTTAAGCCCCTCCCAGTCAATCAATATCAATTGCTGACCATCCGACATCAGATTCCAGGCATGCACGTCGGTGTGGCACAGCGCCAGGCGAAGATCGCGTTTCTTCAACGCTTCGGACAGCGCTTCCACTTCAAGCATCAAACGCATTAAGCAGTCGATATGGGGATTCACGACTTCACTGATGTCAACCGGCTTCTTCGTATCCAGCGCCTCCCTTAGCTGACCAAGAAAAGGCACCGAAAAGCTTTCCGTCATGGCACTTGTCACCAGCGGAAAATCTTCCCCGTAACGATGGAGCTCAGCGATGATCTGTGCCAGTTGTCTCACTTGATTCTCCGTCAGCTTGCGGTCTGCGATCGTGTCCCCGTCGATATATTCATACAACAAATAAATGCCTTCGTTATCCTCACATCGATAACGTTGGTCTGTCGTCAGCATCGGCACCGGAATGCTGCCCTTTAAACGACTATGCTCCTCAAGCCACAGCAGGATCGGAACATAATCGTCAATCAGCGCAGTCCATTTGGGTGTGGAGGCCCGGCTTTTCTCATAGACTTTCAGGAAATAGTTCTGTGCGCCGTTACTCACTTTGTAAGCGAGCGCAGCCCAACCGCCCTGCTGGGGTACAATAACGGGATGAGCCAAACCGTAATATTCCTTCAAAATGCCCTGTAGTCGGTCCATTTTTCCTCCTATCTATGCACTTACCATGCCTAATAATCTCTTTGATTTATCATAACGGTAAGAAGATATGACATAAAGTCCATCATTCATTTTAATTTAAAAAAACAAGGATGCTCTTCTAGCATCCTTGTTTTCACTCATCATATCTTATTTTATTCTAATGGCCTGCCTTCTTTATAATAGAGATTCCGATTGAGAATCACGAAGAATATATGTACGTTCCGGTACCCGTGCTCCGACAGGATCTCGTGTATGCTGGCCGCAACCGCATCATGGGTCTCCTGAGCCCGCTGGAACATCAGGATTTCGACGGATAACGGCGTATTTGTAATGATCCGATATGGAAGCTGTTCGATTTTCACGATTTCTTTCGGAATTTGAACAATACCGGCGAATGTTTCAACCACGGTTGGCGTTATTTCTTCGAGGAAAACTTCTGAAAATCCTTTAAAACGTAAATATGGCACACTTATCCCTTCATTTCATCGATTTATTGGTCTTCTGGATGTCTGCAAGTGACTTTTATCTCTCTTCTACTATACAATAATGTTATTGTGAAAGGAATCACTATGATGCAGATATCTAAATTGGCCGGTAAAGTTCAGTTACAGCTGTCCTTTCAGTTGCCCCTTACGATGCGTTTCCGATACACTGGGTAAGTGTTCCGTTTAGTGGAAGTTATTCATTTATGGAGGTGAAGACAAGTATGGGACAAAATCCATGGGATGCCGAATGGGAAGTGACGGAGCCGTTAGTCCGGCTGCTGCTTAACCGTCAATTTCCCCAGCTGTCCTCATTACCCATCCAAGAGATCGGCAGCGGCTGGGACAATACTGTCTATCGCATCGGCGAAGAGTATGTGTTTCGTTTTCCCAGAAGAGCATTTGCCATCCCTTTACTTCAAACCGAAGCCAAAATCCTGCCCAAGCTGGCGAATTACATAACGTTACCCTATGCGAAGCCCCTCTTCTTCGGAAAAGAGAACGTAGACTATCCCGCGCCTTTCCTGGGGTACACCTATCTTTCCGGGTCGTTTCCGATTGGACTGACGGATGAAACACGGATGCAGTCGGCGGCAGCGCTCGCGCGCTTTCTGAAGAACCTGCATGCCTTTCCCGTGGACATAGCGCAGCAAGAAGGTGTAGCGGTGGACCATCGTAATCTGACCGATCTCGCTGGGCGCAAAGATAAAATGCTGGACTTCCTATCCCAGCTAACCCCCCATTTCACGCAAGCAGAAATGAAGGAGATCGCCGACTATTTGCATGGCATTCCCTTGGATCGGGTCAAGCAGCAGCTCATCCTCATCCACGGAGATCTCCATTTCAAAAACATGCTGGTGGACGAAACAGGCAAGCTTTCCGGCATCATCGATTGGGGCGACGTGAGCATCGGACATCCCGCCTGCGACCTGAGCATTGCTTACAGCTTCTTGCCTCCGGCATCAAGGGAGGGATTTTTTGAAGCCTATGGCAGCGTGGACGAAGAAACGAAAGTGCTGGCTCGTTTAATCGCCGTTTATTTCCCCATGCTTATCTTCATGCAGGCTATCGACGATAAGGATGAAGCCGTTGCACAGGAAGCCAAATCGATTATGAAGCGTGCCATCTCGATTTGATGCATCCATGAGATTTTTGTATCAAACGGCATAACAAAAAGAAGCTTGAGGGTTCAAGCTTCTTTTTGTTCAATTAGACCTTTGCCCTTGGTTAGATTTTCAACACTCCCATTAATGGCATGATGGCTTTTATCACGTTCATGCCCAGTTTAATATGAGGCACGATCTGTCCCAGGAAGCCGAGAGGGCCTGCAGGCGCAGCCGCCACTCCCTCCTCGGCTCCTTCGGCTGACGGAGCGCTTGGAGGACCGCCAAAGAGGTCGCTTAAAAATCCGGATATTTGCGCTTTGTCTCCGCTTCGGGCAATCGCAGCCGGCATCTTATTGTTGGCTCGGAGCCCTGATAGCGTTACTTCCCCGCCTTGGATCTGATTCAGTTCGCCGACGTAATAGCTGCCGTCCTTCAGAACGACCACGACCGGCTGACCTACCCAATGCTGCGGTGGCATCGGCTTGGAAGCGGATCTGGACTTCCTTACGCGTTTCGAAGGCATATAAGGATCACCTCGCTTCCCATATCCATGATGATGACATCATATGCACAGAACGCCTTTCTTTCTTGTGCCTTTATAGGATGATGATATAAATGCATAAAAACCTAGATTGCGAGAATATTTCGTTCCACTGTGGCTTTTTGCATACCTCCGGTGTCTAATAAACTGTAAGGTCAAGAGGAGGTTCTTATCCATGTCTAGAGCTCATGACAAACTCCCTGGTTATCCGGATAATCAAGGAACAAAGCGAACATTTGAAGATACGTATGACGAATATCGTCCGAGGATCCGGCAATATCTCGCACTGAAATTGAATCCGACGGCGGCAGATGACTTAACCCAGCAAGTGTTTTTAAAGGCAATGGAGAACCTTGATAAGTTTAACGGAACATCCAGTCTGTTCACTTGGATCTTCAAAATTGCTCAAAACACAGTCAAAAATGAGTATCGAAGTTTAGCGCGAAAAAATGAAAAACCTTACGACTTTACACGTTTTGAATCGCAGTCCATCTCCCTTGATTTTGCAGGTTATGTTGATATTCGAATTGATATCGGAGCGGCGCTTAAGAAGTTAAGTGAACGGGATCAGCAAATCATATCTTTACGATTTTTTGTGGATTGTACGCTGCAGGAAATTTCCCAGATTGTCGGCATGCGCGAGAGTGCGGTGAAAAACCGATTGTATCGGTCCTTAGCGAAGCTGAAGAAAGAATTAAGAGAATGGGGTGACATCACGATTATGTCGATACTCGACTTGATATCCATTGAAAGTAAAAGTGAGGCAAATCATCATCAGAACAAGGTGCATCAGGACCTGTTTCAAGAACTCAAGAATAATGTAGAACAGATGGCAGCGAAATATAATCATCAGCCTTCCCGCAAAATCGTTATTGAAATTTATCCCGACCTGCCCACATTCCATCAAGCCGTAGGCGAAAGCGATGCACCTAATTGGTTCATGGGCACGTTCGATAACAACACTTTAAAAATCGTCTCTCCCTTGAACCCGGGACCCGAGCATACTTATCACTCGATCCTCCGGTCCACCCTGCACTTGTATGCCATGTGGTTGATTAGTGATATTAATCCACTGGCACCTAGATGGATCCGTCAGGGCATCGGGGGGTACGAAGCTCAGCAGATGTCGGAAGACTTCATTCGAAGCACGACGACCGAAGCTATTCTTAGTCGGGCAATTCCAAGCTTCGAGGATCTGAATGATGATTCCTGGGATTTCGGCAAAACAGGATTTCAGTTTTCATATTTGCTCGTTGCGTTCATGATTGAAAAATACGGGTTAGATTCATTGAACCAATTCATTCGCAATCCGGATGATTATTACGGCATCTTCCATCTTTCCAAGGAAGATCTTCATGAACAGTGGGCGAAAAATCTCCAGCACCAGCTTAATTAAATCAATGGAAACCCGGTCAATGACCGGGTTTCCTAGCTTTTTCAATTGATTTCATCATGCCTTACATGCATTTCCTATCTTGAATCATCGGATGGATAGCTGGGATGATGCCCAAGCTCCACTTGCCATGCAATCATGGTGACGCTGTCCTTGATCCCGCGTTCATGCGACATTTGCATGAAATCCTTCACGCCTTTTTCCAGATCAACGCCACGCAGCTGTTTCATATGTTCCAGAAATAACGGTCCCCATTCTAAAGCGCCATCGGTGCTTAATACAATCACGTTTTTCCCAGAGCGCAGCTCTCTTACGCCCGTGGAATAACAAGGGACCTGCTTATCGAAGGTGTTTACCTTCCCTATCCATTCGTAGAAATTCCGTTGATTGAGCAAGGTTTGCCCAAGCGCTGTCAATTCGGGATGAAGAAGATAAAGCAGGCAATCCCCGACGTTAAACCACCACAAGTATTCTTCGCGTCTGCAGCATATGAGACAGGAAGTTTCACCGGCAATTCTCCTGCAATCCTCGCGAAAGCGTTCGGAAGTCAACATGCCCAGCAAATAGTCATGCAGGACTTGAAAGCACTGCTCGATTGGCTCGCGGAGGATACCAGCAATCTCGGAAGCGGCCCCATCGATATAGGATAAGACGAGCTGGGCGCTCTCATCGGTTTCATGGGCATCCAGCAGCAGGACGAATTCCAAATCAGATTCCGCATCGATCCAGATATAAGCGCCATCCTCGTTTTTATCCGCCCCGGCTGCCAAGCTGCCGCCATACCGGCCCAGTACCCCATGGGAAACCGCAATCGTCTGCGGATCGTCGAGGAACATGCTGGAGCTGCCGTGCCACTTCACGATATAGGGCCTCATGGAGAAACCTCATCCTGCGCCATACAACGCCTGATTCGCGAACACACTTCTTCGATCTGAGCGGCATCACCTCGGGGGGCTTCCGGCCAACCGCTAATTCCAAACCCCCAATAGGACGCGGGCGTATTCGGATAACGCGGAATCAGATGGATATGCAGATGAGGGACGTGATCTCCCAGCACGAAGGAGTAGATATGTTCCGCGCCTATGCATGCTTTCAATGCGCGACTCACCCGGGTCAGCATCCGTCCGACGGCGGCCGACTCATCGTCCCGCAGCTCCGCTAATCCCGATACATGCCGCTTGATATCGATCATAATATATCCCAGATAAGCTTCGTTGGAATCGGAAGAAATATGGCCTACGTAGAGCAGTTCATCCTCATAAATCGCTCCCCCCGGAAGCTGGATCTCTCCCCGATGCTTTCGACAGATAAAACAATCGCGCTCTTTCGCGTTAACCATATGAACCCTTCCCTTCGATAAAATATAAAAAGCCCGCCATCCCCTAAGAGACGACAGGCTAACTACCCGCGCGGTACCACTCTACTTGATCCGATCTTCATCAAATCCGCTTGAAGCCCGATCACGAAGGCTAAACGTCAAGGCATACTCCATTTCTGCCTCACCACTCATGGGCGAGCTTCGGAATCCTCATGGACTGCATTTCACCATTGCTGCAGCTCTCTGAACCATGAACGATTTCTACTACTCCCAATCATTGTGTTTGTATATAAAATTGTTCCTATTATAATTTTCCATATTCATCCTGTCAATGAAGAACGGACTTCATTGTTGCATCACCATTACCTCAATGACCGGATCCGGACAGCAGCTGTCTTAAAACCGGGCATCTTGCAGAACGGATCCAGCTCCGGCCGGGTCGCATGATTGACATTCTGCACGCCGCCCCAATGCATCGGGACAAACAGCGTGTCTACTCTTATATGTTCTTTAATCCTGCTGCGTACGGAAAAACGTCCATGCTCCGACACGATTTCTACCCACTCCCCGTCACGGATTCGGTAACGCTGCGCGGTATTCGGGTGGATCTCCACGAAATTTTCAAGCTCGCGCGCAAGCAGGGAAGGACTTCTCCGGGTCTGCACGCCCGTCAAGTAGTGTGACAGAACACGGCCATTGGTCAGAATGAGCGGATACTCCTCGGACACCCCCACCCATGGATTCCCCGGCGTCACGGAAAACACGGCCTTTCCGTCTGGATGGGCGAACGATTGCCGAAACAGAAGCCCCGTCCCCGATTCTTCTTCAGAGGGACACGGCCAATATACTCCCTCTTCCCGGCGCAATCGATCATAGGTGATGCCGAAATAGTCTGCAATGCCGCCTTTGCTTGCAAGCCTCAGCTCATTAAATATCTCTTCAGGCTCATGAAAGTCAAAATATTCACCCTTGCCCAATCTGTCTGCGATCGAACATAGAATCATCCAGTCATGACGCGCCTCCCCCGGCGCCTGTCGCGCCGCCTTCCGGAGAAGAACCCGTCCCTCCAAATTCGTCAGCGTACCTTCATTTTCCATATAGGAGGTTACCGGCAGGACAAGATCGGCGAATCGGGCCGTTTCGGACATAAACATATCCGCAACCACCAGAAAATCGAGATGGTTCAAGCCTTCCTCCACAAGCCCCGCATTCGGATTCGAAACGACGGGGTTGGACCCCATCACGAAGAGCGACTTAATTTCACCCCTATGAATCAGCTCCATCATCTCGTAGGCAGAGACGCCCTTTCCAGGCAAGCTGGAAGGCTTAACGCCCCAAACGGAGGCAACATATGCCCGGTCCTCCTCGTTCTCGATCGATCGATAGCCTGGCAGCTGATCGGCCTTCTGCCCGTGCTCTCTTCCTCCCTGACCATTTCCCTGACCGGTGATCGCCCCGTATCCGCAGCCCTCCCTCCCGATTTTTCCTGTTGCCAAGACCAGATTCAGATAACGACGTACCGCAAGATGGCCATCCGTCTGCTGCTCCACCCCTCGGGCCGTCAGCACCATCCCTGTTTCCGCCATAGCATAGGTTACGGCTGCCTCCCGGATCAGCTCCGCATCTAATCCGCATAATTCGGCGGCCCGCGACAAATCGAAGCTGTCCAAATAGGTTTTCAGCTCCTCGTAACCCGTAGTTCTTGCTTGAATGAAGCCTTCGTCTAGGAGACCTTCATCCACGATCATCTTCAGCATCGCATCCGCCAGTATGGCGTCCGTCCCAGGTCTGATCGCCAAATGCATATCGGCTATTGCGGCCGTTGCCGTTCTGCGCGGATCGATGACGATGATCTTCGCCCCATTCTCCTTGGCCTGGTTGAAGTAAGGGAGCAGCGTAGGCTGGCATTCCGCTATATTGGTGCCGGCCAGCACGATGCAGTCGGCAAGCGGAATATCGGACAGCCTGAACGTCAGTCCCCTGTCGATTCCAAAGGTTTTGCTCCCGGCAGAAGCTGCGGCCGACATGCAGAAACGACCGTTATAATCGATATACCGGGTGCCAAGCGCCACCCTGGCAAATTTCCCGAGCAAATAGGCCGTTTCGTTGGTCAGCGACCCGCCGCCGTATACGGCATGGGCATCGGGACCATATCTCTCGGATATCGCCTGAAATCGTTCGCTAATCACGGCCATCGCTTCATCCCAAGAGCAAGGAACGAGTTCGCCGTTTGAACGGATCAACGGATGTTGCAGCCGCTGCGAATGGACTGCGTGCTGATGCGCATTCATGCCTTTGACGCACACCCTACCTTCGGAAGCGAGGTTCGGTATCCCCTCCACCTTATACTTGGCCCTGAACCGTCCCGGGATGCTCTTCTCTTCCTCTTCAACCGTCATCTTGCACTGTACGCTGCAGAAAGGACATTGTGTCTCTACCACGGCCGCAGCTCCTCCCGCAGCGGACGATTCCGAATAAACCATAACTGACCACCTCTCCCTATATTTCGCTTGTTTAACCCACTTGTGTCTTCCATTCCCGCCGAGACAGCATCTCTGCAAGCTCTCTTTGCAGATCATGGTCCAGAACATGCTCCCGGATCGAGGTCACACCCGTACGTTCCACCCATTTCCACAACGGTTCCTCATACAAGCCGTTCTGCCGATACCACTGCAAACAAGCGGATACGAGCTGCATTACATCTTCCTCTCGTTCAGCAACGCCGATCAATTGGCCTTCACGGACGGGATGGTCCGCATGACCGCCGAGATAAACCTCCCAGCCTGCGGGGGAAGCAGAAATCCCGATCCCCTGAACCAGTATGCTGACGGACGATGCTAAACGATCGGACACCCCTGCATGTACAGGATAAGGCAGCGATACCTCTTGCCAGCGAAGGCGAAGCCACTCTCCAATGCGCTGAATGCCTGCCGCCTCCATCCTCGAGCCTTCCGTGTCTCCCATCCATACCTGAACGCCTTGGTAGAGTCCATGATCCGCATCGGAGACATGATGCCAAGTCTTCCGAACTGGTTCATCACCGTTTCCTATCCCCGTCATTTCAAGGTAATAACGCAGAGCTGGCCGGCAGGCCATGCATCCGCCCGGCTTCTTCCAGCCCTGATGGAGCATGAAATCCGATATCGTATGACAGCCTTGACTCACCGCATGGGCAATCGCTTGCTTCAATGAGGAGTGCCCCAGCTTCGTGCATTCACATACGGGAATCTCGCCTTGCGTTATGGCCGCCCTCTGCGCCCCCCCCTTTTTGCCGCTTCGCGCATGTTTGACAAGAGCATCCACCATAGGCCGGCAGCCGCCGCACGAACCGGATGCCCTGGTCAGCTGCTTAACTTCATCCGTGCTTTGGAGATTGCGATCGGTAACGGCCTGCATGATCTCCGCTTTGCTCACGCCGTTGCAAGCACACACCGTTTCATGATCCGGGAGCGTCTGTGCAGCTGCTTCCGCCGAGCTTACCATGCCTTCTTGCGGGATAAGCTCTGAGACAGCCGCGCCCTTCTTCACCATGGACAGCAGCGTGGATCCCTCAGTCGTGTCTCCGAACAGAATGGCACCCGTAACCCTGCCTTTGTGCATGATCACTTTTTTGTACGTGCGGCTTACGGCATCGTATTGCTGAATGGCGGTTTCCACATCGATCCCCGATATCGCGCCGGCCGAAAATACATCCACACCCGAGACTTTAAGCTGGGAGTATGGAATCGAACCGACATAAGGCTCGGCCTGCCGGCCGCAGATAACCCGGGCAAGCACCTTTCCTTGCTCATACAGGGGAGCGATTAGACCGTAACTAATCCCCCGGTGCTCCGCGCATTCTCCCACCGCATAAATATTCGGCTCACTTGTCCTCATGAAGTCATCCACCAGGATAGCCCGCCCCGTCAGCAGACCGCTTCTCTGGGCCAGCTCCACGTTAGGCCTAATCCCTACGGCAAGCACCACTACATCCGCATCAAGCCGAGTTCCGTCGATAAACCGAAGACCCTGCACCCTTGTTCGGCCAACGATTCGCGTGGTATCCATCGCCAAGTGGAATCGCATCCCTTGGCTTTCTAGCTCTCGCTGCAGCATATGGGCTGCCGTCCGGTCTAGCTGCCGGTTCATGATATAAGGGGCATTATGAACCACATGGGTTTCCATGCCGAGATGGAGAAGGCCCCGGGCAGCCTCCAATCCCAGCAATCCCCCGCCAATGACGGCCGCTTTTGTGTAAACCCTGGACATTTCGGTCATTTTCGTGCAATCGTCCACCGTCCGAAATGAAATGACGCCTTCCTTATCCGTCCCGGGGATCGGAGGAACGAAAGGGGATGAGCCTGTTGCCAGAATTAATGCATCATACCCTTCCCGCTTACCGGAGACCGTCTCGATGCAGCGGGCTTTGACATCGATATGATGAACGGCTTCACCGGTCAATAACCGGATGCCATGCCGCTCATACCAGGACCAGTCGTTCAGGATAATATCCTGCAGGGAATGTTCGCCTTGAAGGACTTTGGACAACAGAATCCGATTATAGTTGGGGCGAGGTTCGGCGCCGAATATCGTAATATCGAAAAGCTCCGGCCCAAGCTGGAGTATTTCCTCTACGCATCGTATCCCTGCCATTCCATTTCCGACAACAATGAGCTTCTTTCTCTTCATGAATTACCTCCACTCCACCCTTGTCACTTTCATGTAAGAAAATACGAAACGCCCTTTCCCTGGGAACAGGAAAGGGCGTCATTGCCTTCAAAACCGGCACATCCTTGTGCCATATTGGTATTCGTAACATACATCTAGCTTAGTTGACGAAATTCAATATGTCAATATATGTGACATATATTCATCGAAATTTTAATGATTAATAATTATTCGATTTTTTGTGTAATGTATATTGACATTTATTTGACCTGTTATCTATAATGTGAATCAGAAAAATCATATATTTTTTACAGACGGTAGACACAATGACGTGTCTGCGTCTTGGCAACGAGGCCGCAAGTCGTTCTGCAATGGGCGAATTGCGGCCTTTTTATGCCTGCATCTGAAGACCCGCACCAGGAATAGAGAACGTACACATTTGGATAAGGAGCGATAACCATGGAGAAGAAAGGATTTTGGCAAAGCGGGCACAAGCCCTCCCTGTTCGGTGCTTTTTTGTATTTCGATATCAGCTTCATGATATGGGGCATGCTCGGACCGCTTGCGGTAGTCATTGCCGGAGATTATCCGATGGATCCGGTGCAGAAGGCAAATCTGGTGGCGCTTCCCGTTCTGGGCGGCTCGATACTTCGACTCGTATTAGGTTTCCTTGCCGATCGCATCGGCCCGAAGCTAACGGCTCAGATCGGGATGGTCGTCACGCTGGTCCCTCTTTTGCTTGGCTGGTTATGGGTAGATTCCCTTGATCAATTGTACGTCGTTGCGATTCTTCTCGGCGTCGCGGGAGCTTCGTTCGCCGCAGCGCTTCCTCTTGCGGGACAGTGGTATCCCAAAGAACATCAGGGTCTGGCGATGGGTATCGCCGGAGCCGGGAACAGCGGTACCGTCCTGGCGACCCTGTTCGCCAACCGGTTGGCGCAGCATTTCGGAAGCTGGGAGATTGTCTTCGGTCTCGCCATCATACCCATTGTGTTGGTCTTCATCTACTTCTCGGTGTTTGCACGCAACAGTCCGAATCGACCTGCTCCCAAACGGCTGTCCGAATATGGCAATGTGCTTAAACAGCGCGATGCTTGGGTATTCTGTGCCCTGTACTGCGTGACGTTTGGCGGCTTTGTCGGGCTCGCCAACTATTTAACGATCTTTTTCAACGCCCAGTATGGCCTTTCCGCGGTTCAGGCTGCGGACATTACAACGATCTGCGTCATTGCAGGGAGCTTCTTCCGTCCTGTAGGCGGCTTTCTGGCCGATCGTATCGGCGGCTCGCGAATGCTGATGTTTCTCTATGCCGGAGCTGCCATTATGCTGATCGGCGTCTCCTTCTTGCCGCCGCTATGGCTTGTCGTCACGTTGCTGTTTATCGGCATGATGTGCCTGGGCGCGGGGAATGGTTCCGTATTTCAGCTTGTCCCTCAACGGTTTGCCGGCGAGATCGGCCTGGTTACCGGGATTGTCGGGGCTGCCGGAGGCTTGGGCGGCTACGCGCTACCGCTAATTTTGGGTCGATTGTACCAAGCGACAGGCTCATACACCGCCGGGTTCATCATTCTGAGCTTCATTGCCGCGGCATCGCTGGCCCTTACGATTGTGATGCAGCTGAAATGGCGGCGCAGCTGGCTCCGCGGCGTGCCATCCGGCGCGCAGACCGGATCGGCTGAGGCGTGAGAGAAAGCGAGATCCATATTAACGCTGCGACCGTTTCACGGCATATTGCCAAAGAAACGGTCGATTAGCGGGCACCCACGCAAAAAAAGCATCTTATCGATGCTTTTTTTGTTTGGGATAACAGCCATGCCATCAGTCGGCTATATTCACGACGTCATGCTGAACCGAAATTCTGACAAAATAACGATTCGGCCATATTTTGGTTGTCACCACGACATCCTGGTCATCCTTTTCAAAAAAATATCCGGAGCCCTCCTGCATAACATAATGCCAATCCTCGCGCTGCATCCTCTCCTTAATCATTTCAGCCGGTTGCCTCATCTTCGTAAGATACAGTCCATGGCCGTTCGAAGGATCATCGATCTTAACGACGGATTTGTCGGTGGTATGAAGCGAATACATCAGTTTGATATGATTCCAACCGATCGAATGGATATATAATGCGATATTTATGACGAACATGACAAAGACCAATCCGATGGAACCGAACAAGATCCTTTTCCAGCGTTTATTCACGATTATAACCACCGCCTTTATAGATATATCTTCAACGTTAAATCGACACTCATCATCAGGTTCAAGATGAGGCCTCTTGCTTCTTCGCCTCCGATAACGGCTTGCCCTTCCCGCCCCTACCCTCATCAATATGGGATTGTTTTTCCGATAAGGTTAGTTTTAAGACGAGGACCATGGAACAGCCTATCACCCCGCCAGCCGTATTCAGGATTAAATCGTCCACATCAAAGCTTCCCATCGAAAAGAGAATCTGCGAGCACTCCAGCCCAAGGCTTAGCCCGAAGGAAGTCACGAAAGCGCCAAGCCATCCCATCCACTTGTTTTTCAGCAATACACTGACGAATATGCCGTTGGGTATGAAAATCGCGATATTTCCGAACAGATTGATCACGTCATGCGGGCTCGAGAGCCGTTTCATATTTTGATGGATGGACTTAAACGGCGTCAAATTGGCAAATTGCAATCGATTCTGCATATGTTCGGGATTATCGATCGAACGCTGCAGCTGCTGCCACAGAAACGAAATGTTCACGTCGCCGAATTTAAACAGAATGATTTTGACCAGCACATATACATACAACGCATACAGCAATAATACCATCCATTTAGGCGTTAGCTTCATTCATTCTCATCCTTGCCGAGCTGCACCGTCACAATCATGCCATCGATGTTGTTGCCGGATATCTCGTACTCGCTGCCGGCCGGAACCTCAATTTCCGTTTCTTTCGCCTGGACGGGTACGTACGCGATTTCGTAGGCCTTCCCGTTTACGGTTGCCTTATAGGTTTTTTTCTCCTTGAGAAAATCCAGATACTCTTCGAGCGTAAAATCCAGCTCATGCATGATCATGCTGTGCGGAAGCCCAACATAACGAAAATGCCACGGCTCATACTGGATCCCTGTGATGTCCGTCTTGTCCTGGGGGTATCTCAAAATAAATCCATGCGCCCAAGCATGCTTCTTCAGCCACTTGCCCTCCGGAGATTGATCGATCGCCTTCTGCGTAGATCCGATATCCATGGATAACCCGAGGTTATGTTCGCTGTAGCCTGGAGGCAATGCATAATCGGCGCCTTTTTCGCGATATAACACCTCTTGTTCGCTTTCATCCCGGTACCCGCTGCTGATCATGAAGTGATTGACCCCGTCCTCTCCTGCTGCTTGGATCATATCGCCAAAACGCTCCGCCACAGTGCGCGATAAACGGATCGTGTTGTCAAGAACGACGTAACCGTTCATTAAGTCTTGATCCTGAAATAAATTCACGATATCCGTCGGTACGGCTGCCGGATCCAGCGGGTGATCCTTGTTGACCAAAACCAGATTCCCCTGGGTTAATTGTTCATCTGTCACTGAGACCGTTTGAGCCGCTTTATTTCCATCGTTATCATATTCTGATTGAGGATTCGCCTGCGCGTCGGAGCCAGCGTTCATATCCTGTTCCTTATGTGTTCCTTCGTTATCGTTCGCGTTTGGCGTCTCCGTTAGTGCGGGCTCGCATCCGACCAACAGGAAGATCACGAGCAATATCAAACCCTTCTTCAATTTCAACAACTCCCTCTATCTTTGTCCCACCATCTTAAAGAATATAGTTTAAGGAAAAGTAGAGAAAAGTTAAAGTTTTTCTTAAGAGATGCGAAGCCCTCCCGGGGCTTTTGCTCTTTACCCTTTGACAAGGCTGAAGCCCATGGCTTACCTTGGTATTTAGACTAATAAGAATAAAGAAGGTGCCATTATTCTTGCTTAAACTATTTCGTTATTTACGTCCTCACTGGACAGCGGCCCTGCTTGCACCGCTGTTGATGCTGCTGGAGGTCGCCATGGATCTGCTTCAGCCCATGCTTATGGCCAGCATTATCGACCGCGGCGTCATGCAGAACGATACGACACACATCCTCAGTACAGGGCTGCTCATGCTGGGAGCTGCAGCCATCGGGCTGCTTGGAGGTCTCGGGTGCACGATTTATTCTTCCATTGCTTCACAGCGTTTTGGCGCCGACCTTCGCCGGGATTTGTTCCGCAAAGTTCAGTCCCTGTCTTTCCGCAATCTGGACGACATCTCAACCGGGTCGCTCATCACCCGGCTTACGAGCGATATCGTTCAGCTTCAGACGATGGTGCAGATGCTGCTGCGCATCTTCGTACGCTCACCGTTTCTTGCCATAGGAAGCATGATCATGGCGGTGATCATCAGCCCCAAGCTGGCCATCATTCTGGCTATTGCCGTTCCGTTGCTGTTCATCGTGATGTTTTTCCTGATCCGGGCTACCCTGCCCTTGTTCGCCACCGTTCAGAAGAAACTCGATAAGTTGAATACGGTACTGAAGGAAAATTTCGCCGGAATCCGGGTCTCCAAGGCATTCGTGCGTGCCGGTTACGAGAAGGACCGATTTCATGATGCGAACCAGGACTTCACGCAAGTTTCGGTAAAAACCCAGCGGATCGTTGCGCTCAACATGCCCATCCTGACCATGATTCTGAATGTCAGCATCGTGGCCGTCCTGTGGTTCGGCGGAAAGGATGCTATCGGCGGATCCTTTGAGGTCGGTAGCCTGGTAGCCTTTATAAACTATGTCACGCAGGTATTGTTCTCGGTTTCGTCCGTGGCCATGATGCTGGTACGGATTTCTACGGCCAAGGTCTCCGCTGACCGTATTCAGGAGGTCATGCGTACAGAATCCGAAATTGTGAACGAGGTTCAACCGGCAACCGATGCGTACAAGCAAGGAGAGATCATGTTTGACCGCGTTACCTTTTCCTATAACTCGGAGATGCAGAAGCCCGTACTGCGCGACATCAGTTTCAAGGTTCGACCAGGACAGCATGTAGCCATTATGGGTGCAACAGGTTCGGGTAAAACCTCTCTGGTATCCCTGCTCCCCCGTCTGTACGATGTGACCTCCGGGCAGATACGAATCGACGGAACCGATGTGCGGAGAATGGAGCTGTCCGCTTTGCGCGAACGAATCGGCATCGTCCTGCAAGAATCCATCCTTTTTACAGGCACTATAAGGGACAACATCCGCTACGGGAAACCGGACGCTTCCGATGAAGAAGTAATGGCCTCGGCTAAAGCTGCCCAAGCGCATGATTTCATTACTTCCATGCCGGATGGCTACGATACCGTGCTTGGACAACGCGGCGTGAACCTGTCCGGCGGACAGAAACAGCGGATATCCATTGCGCGGGCATTATTGCTTCAACCCGCCATTCTGATTCTTGATGACAGCACTAGCGCCATCGATACGGGAACGGAGTCGCGGCTTCGGAAAGAGCTGGCCCGTCTGATGAAAGACCGGACCTGCCTTATGATAGCCCAGCGGATCTCATCCGTGATCGACGCCGACCTGATATTGGTGCTGGATGACGGGGAATTGATCGCGAAGGGCACGCACCACGAGCTGCTTGCTTCCTGTGAAGTATATCAGGACATTTATCGATCGCAATTCGGCAAGGAGGTGTCTTCTCATGGCTAAACCGAATCAGGATTCCAAGCATGCCCATCATACGGACGGTCCGGACCTTAGCATGCGAGGCGGCAATGCCATCCGCGGAATGACGATAGCCAAAGCCAAGCCGAAACATACGATGGATACGATACGCCGGATATGGAGCTATATCCGTCCGTTCAAAGGCGGCATGATGGCTGTTTTCGTATTCACGCTCGTAACGACGCTGCTCTCACTGATTGCCCCTTATCTGCTGGGGAACGCCGTGGATCATTACATCATCCCGGGAGACATCAGAGGACTTATGGGGTTATGTGCGATACTTCTTGCCGTTTATGCTGGCACCGCGCTCACGGCATGGCTTCAGCAGCATGTCATGGTGAAAGTCTCCCAGCTGTCCATTCTGGCCATGCGGCGGGATATCTTTGCAAGGCTTCAAGTCCTGCCGCTCCGCTTCTTCGACAGCAAGACGCACGGCGAATTGATGAGCCGCACGACCAATGATATCGAGAATGTCTCCGGTACGTTGAATCAAAGCGTAACCCAGCTCATCTCCAGCGTTCTGTCCCTGATCGGATCCCTTGCCATCATGCTGTACCTCAACATGTGGCTTACGCTGCTCAGCATGGTGACCATTCCGCTTGTCATGCTGTTCACGAAGACGGTGGCAAGCCGGACAAGAAAGCATTTTTCCAAGCAGCAAAGCTTGCTGGGTGAGCTTAACGGATTCATTGATGAGACCGTTTCGGGCCAAAAGGTCGTGCAGGTATATCGCCGGGAACGGCATGCCGCTGCCCAGTTTGATGACATGAACAAAAAGCTGACGGAAGCCAGCATTCAAGCCCAGATCTATTCGGGCACGGTCGGGCCGGTTATGAACGTACTGAACAATGTCAGTTTTGCCTTGATAGCAGCGGTTGGCGGCTACATGGCTTTCAAGGATTTCACAACCGTCGGGGTCGTCGTTGCGTTTCTGAATTATTCGAAGCAGTTTCAACGGCCTTTGAACGATCTGGCGAACCAGTTCAACCTGGTGCAATCTGCGGTTGCCGGGGCAGAACGAGTCTTTGAGATTATCGATACGGAGTCCGAATACCGCGGCAATGAACAGACGAAAAAAGCGGACGATATGTATGGCGAGGTACGATTTGACCATGTGTCCTTCAGCTATAAGGAAGGCGTCCCGATTCTGAGGGACGTTTCGCTTACCGCCCGGCCGGGTGAGACCGTTGCGCTCGTCGGCCCGACAGGCGCCGGCAAAACCACCATTATCAATCTCCTCACCCGCTTCTATGAGATTGATGATGGCGTAATCACCATAGATGGCAGCGTTATCCGCCAACTGGATAAAGACAGTCTGCGCAGTCAGCTGGGGATCGTGCTTCAGGATGCTTATGTATTCTCGGCATCGATCCGGGAGAACATTCGATATGGCCGGCTGGATGCCACGGACCAAGAGATCGAAGCCGCCGCCAAGCTTGCCAATGCGCATGACTTCATCATGAAGCTGCCCGATGGCTATGATACGCAGCTCCTGTCGGGCGGCGGCAACCTGAGCCAGGGCCAGCGGCAGCTCTTGACGATCGCTCGCGCCGTGCTTGCCGATCCCGTTATTCTGATTCTCGACGAGGCAACCAGCAGCATCGATACCCGAACCGAGATGCATATTCAGACCGCCATGCGCGCCCTGATGCGAGGCCGGACCAGCTTTGTCATCGCCCATCGTCTAAGCACGATCCGCGAGGCCGACCAGATTCTTGTCATGAATCATGGCGGAATCGCGGAGCGCGGCACACATGAAGAGCTGCTGGCCAAGCGCGGCTTCTACTACGAGTTGTACAACAGCCAATTTAAGCTGACCAGCTAACGGGTGTTGAAAGTTTTCTTAAGCTGCTACTGGCAAAATCATTCAAGGACCGATTCTCTAGAATCGGTCCTCTTTTTATCCTTAAGAGAAAACATCATGTCATTCTTGTACGACTCGACCGGCATTGCTCACGATCCGCTTCACGGCCCCAATGATCCATTCCATCTCCACGTATTGGTTGCCCGGCGCGTTGTATTCGACGCCCCAATATCCCCGATAGCCCCCCGCGAGCAGGCTGCGCACCTTCTCCTCCGCATCGGGATGAACCGCGGTCTTCGCATCGAAATGCGTATGCACCGTCCACGGGGCAACCATCTCGTCGCCTTCGGCCTCATCCGCCCTCCATCTTCCTAGGTGAAGCAGGAAACCAAAAGCCGGATGCCGGACTTCCTCCGCAATCCGCTTCATTTCCCGCGGGAGCAGGGAGGCGCCCATATGGTTTTCCGGGCCTACCGTATAACCGTAATCCCCTGCACGCTCCGCCAATTCCCGATAGCGCTTTACGAGGTATTCGAATTGTTCGTCCGGCATCGGCTCCGCTTCTTTATAACCGCCGCCGGTGTCGATCCGCACCGTTTCGGCTCCCAAAATTTCAGCGGCATCCAGATGGGCAAGCGCATTTTCATACAACTTCTCCCGCATATCCGGGTCGGGATCCCATAGATGAGCCCCGTCAACAGCAAAGTTAACCACGCTCATCTCCTTCTCATCCAGCGCTTCCCTGATTTTCCGTATGTAGCTTTCGTCGGCAAGCTTGTATATGGGGCCGCTTCGATCGATGAAAAAACCGTTCCACAAATCAACCGCATCCATTCGGTATCGATACTTCACCGTCTCCAAATAACCGAACACGTCCATTTTGCCGTCGAGAAACGTGTTATAAAAAGAATAGCCGCCAATCGAAATGTTCATCGCATTGCCTCCTCCTATTCCAGGGTTACATACAAACTTACCACATTTTCTATCCCTTAATTAGCATAAATTCCTAGTCCCTTCTAAATTTCTCCTCACTAGGTTTGAATCAATCGAAGCATGAGATAAGCGGCCGTCCCCCACATAATCACCGCCGATATTCGGTTCAGCGCGGACAGCAGCCTGCCTGTCGGATCCATTCTTCCCGCCGCCCTGCCGGCAATTCCGAGTCCCAGAAACCACAGCCAGGAGACGGCGATGCATACAACGGTAAAAATCATTTTGTCCGCCCCTTCATATTGAAGCGAGCTCGTGCCGATGACGCCCATCGTGTCCAGAACCGCATGCGGATTTAGCAGCGACACGGACATGGCAAATACGATTTGCTTCTTGGGAGAGAACGAACGGGCGCTTTCCGGGTCCTGACCTGAAGGCTTACTCCTCCACGTCGCTGCTCCCATATAGACCAGGAAGCAGATGCCCAATGTAAATAACGTCAATCGGATCCATTCATATTCCAAAACGATCACGGATACGCCCAATACCGCCAATGAAATCAGCAGCGTATCGCATAACGATGCGGTAATCATGACGGGCAGCGCCCTAATAAACCGGGGTTGGACGACACCTTGATTAAATACGAACACATTCTGCACGCCCAAGGGAAGAATTAGGCCAAGAGCCAGAATGAATCCATGAAGTATAACGCCTAGCATTTGAAAGCAAACCTCCAGTACATATTTTCACCATTGTAATGGAGGAGCATGGCTGCGTCTCCAACCAATTGGTTGGCAATCGACCCAACCAATGATGTATACTGGGCATGATTCTATAGAAACGTTGTCAGAAAGCAGGTTGTCCATGACAGAAGAATGGAAATTGAATAAAGCTTCCGAAGTGCCCCTGCATCGGCAAATTTATGATCACATGAAGAGCCGAATCATGAACGGGGAATGGCCGGTCGGAACCCGACTTCTCCCTCAGAGGGAGCTTGCCGCCAAATTTCAAGTCAACCGCAGCACCGTCGTTTATGCCTTGGGTGAGCTTGCGGCTGACGGTTTCATAGAATCCCGGGTGGGACAAGGCACGGTTATTGTGAACAATACTTGGAGCGTATTGGCCGCCACGCCCCCGCCTGATTGGAATCAATACGTGAAATCCGGCTCCTATCAGCCGAACATCCATATGATCCAGCAGATCAACCGTGCGGAAACCGATCCCGAAGTGATCCGACTCGGTACTGGCGAGCTTTCGCCTGAGCTCCTCCCGACCGCCCAAATGCGGGAGACGTTTAACGGCAGCATGTCCAGCCGTTTCACTTTGGGATATTCGGAACCGAAAGGCAGCCTATACTTAAGGGAAATCATCAGCGATTATTTGAACAAGAAGGGGATATCCGCCTCTCCTTCTTCCATTCTTATCGTCTCCGGCGGGCTGCAGGGCTTGCAGCTTATTTCCCTGGGGCTGCTGCATCACGGTTCCGCCATCCTGGTGGAGAATCCCACTTACCTGAACTCGATTCATGTATTCCAGTCGGCTGGCATGCATTTGCACGGCATCCCGATGGATGCCAAAGGGATCAGAACGGAATCTATCGGAAGGCTCAAGCGTCAGCACAGAGCCGCCCTGCTCTACACGATCCCTTCCTTTCATAACCCTACAGGCACAATGATGTCTTCCGACAGAAGGACGGAGCTGCTGCAAATCTGTGCCGTAGAAAGATTGCCCGTCATCGAGGATGATGTGTATGGCGATTTATGGTTGGATACTCCCTCTCCGCCCCCTTTGAAAGCTTCGGACAAACAAGGACTCGTGCTCTATATGGGCAGCATGTCCAAAACCCTCGGGCCTGGTCTGCGCATCGGATGGGTCGTCGGACCGGAGCCTGTCATCGATCGGCTGTCCGACATTAAAATGCAGACCGATTACGGGTCCAGCTCGCTGTCCCAGCATGCTGTCGCGGAGTGGCTCTCGAGCGGATCCTATGAGAAGCATCTCGTTCAGATCCGGGCAGAGCTGATGAGGCGCAGAGACTTTACGCTGTCGTTGCTGGAACGATATTTTCAAGATATTGCCCACTGGAATAAAACCCAAGGCGGATTTTATGTTTGGCTCCGCATCGCAAAGCCGATCTCCATTCGTACGTTATTCGAGCAGGCGTTGAAGGAAGGCCTGCTGCTCAATCCCGGAAATATTTATGACCGTAACGACCAGCAGCATCTGCGGTTATCTTTTGCCTACGCCTCCTACGATCAACTGGAGAAGGGACTTATTCGGCTTGCGGAGCTTATTCGCCTCCATGTGTTGTAAACAGCAAAAGCAAAGGGCTATTCCGAGGAATGCCGTACATTCTCTGGATTAGCCCTTTCTTTATTTAGCGCGCCATCATGTTATCGTTTATGCTTGCTTGCAGCCTACACATGACGCCGTTCCATCAGATTGATCCCAATACCCATGCACAATACCCCGATGAGCAGCAATTAACCATGCTGAGAAGTCCGTCGAGCAAACTTTGAAGAACACTCACTTTCATCGAGTTCTCTCAGCTTTCATCGCAAATATCGTACGGGTTCGTTGCATCCGTACTCGCGGGCCACAAGGAGATTACCGAAAATACCGACGTTGCGAGCAGTGTGACAAATAGCATTGCAGGCCTGGCACGGTATAATGGCGCCAAAAAAAGCCCGCGAAAAAAATGGCGCTGCTCCCTAATCGCCAAGGCAATGGATCCGGATCAACATGCTGCAGTACAGGGACGAAGGCGCACAGCCAGCTCAAAACAAGAAATAAAAACCATATCCAGAACGACCTCACTGGCTCCCCTCTCTTTCCTATCAAGCGTTTCACAATTCCCAGCAAAATATCTCGTTCCAATTTTTTGGTTATAACATATCACAAGCCTCTTCGAGCCTTTTGGTTAAATAAGTAAACTGGAAATAAAAATCGGCTTCGGATTTATTGTGAAAAATTATACATGCACGTCTAACCCCTTATCAATACTGGGATTTATTCGGTAGGTTTAGGGGCCGATTGCGGTGAAAAACAGGCCCGGAATTGTGACGAAACTGGTAACTCTCGTGAATATTTGAACAAAGTATGAACTGCCTCAAAACCGCGCCACTACAATGATTTCGCTCACAACCGTACTCTTTTGTAACAAATTGAACACATAAAATTACATACATTGACACGAATGTGGATTTATTTGTTAATTATACAAGTTTATGTGTTTTGCAAAGCCGACCGGAACTTCCTACTATAGATGTGTCAGTAACATTGAATCGAACGAACGTTTCAAGGAAAGGGGTACATCATGAACAAAAGAGGGCCGTTATTTGCAATGTTTTTATGCTTTACCTTGCTCTTATCGGGATGCAGCTCGCTCACGGTATTAGATCCGAAAGGACCGGCTGCCAGAACCCTATCCGATACAATCATATTCTCTATTCTCATGATGGTCGGAATTCTAGCGGTAGTTTACGCGCTCTATATCTACATGCTCACCAAATATCGAGCCAAGAAATCCAACGAAGGTTACGAGCCGCCTCATGAAGAGGGCAACAAATGGCTGGAAATTCTGTGGACTGCCATTCCGATTCTGATCGTTGCCGTGCTCTCGGTCGTAACCGTCAAAACGACGGTGGCCGTCGAGAATGTGCCTGAAGGTTATGAGAACCAAAAGCCTCTGGTTATTTACGCTTCCTCTTCCAACTGGAAATGGCACTTCAGCTATCCGGAAGAAGGAATCGAAACCGTTAATTACGTCAACATTCCGACCAATCGTCCGATCGAGTTCAGACTGTATTCGTTCGGTCCGATCACAAGCTTCTGGATTCCTCAGCTTCACGGACAGAAGTACGCGATGAGCGACATGATCACCAAGCTGAACATGGTTGCCGACGTACCGGGTTCGATGATGGGCCGTAACGCGAACTTCAACGGCGAAGGTTTTGCCCATATGGAGTTCGAAGCTCTTGCCATGACCTCTGCCGAGTACGATGAGTGGGTTAAGGATGTAAAGGACACCGCGCCTGAACTGAAGGAAGATGAGTTCAAGAAGCTTCTGGATACCGCGCATGTCGGTCGGATGACTTTCTCCAACACGCATCTGGAATTCAGCCAGCCGCCATCCGAAGACCATCACCATGGCGGTGACGTCAACGGCAATGAGGAGCATCAGGACCATAAAGACGTCCACCCGGATCCTGCAACAACGGAAGAAACGGAATTTGACAGCGAAACGAACGTGGATCCAAACGAACCGCTGCCGAACTTCCCGGCTGAAGAAAGCCCAAATCATCAACATGATGGACATTAAATCGGTGAGTGAAACGTTGTTCACCCGATCTACTTCATACATCCAGAAAGGAGCTAGGCCTTTATGAAATGGGACGAATTTTTCGTTACCGGTGATCCGTTAATTTACGGCGCCATGGTGAGTATCGTGCTCGTCTCGCTCGCAATCCTCTTCGGTTTGACCTATTACAAGAAGTGGGGATATATGTGGCGGGAATGGCTGACGACCGTGGATCACAAAAGAATTGGCGTCATGTACATCATCTGTGCATTGATCATGCTGTTCCGCGGGGGCGTCGACGCAATCATGATGCGTGCGCAAACCGCCGCACCGGAGATGAAGTTTCTGACCGGGCAGCATTATAATGAAGTATTCACGACTCACGGGGTCATCATGATCCTCTTTATGGCCATGCCGTTTATTTTCGGTCTGATGAACGTCATCGTTCCGCTCCAGATCGGTGCCCGTGACGTTGCATTCCCTAAACTGAACGCAATCAGCTTCTGGCTGTTCTTCGCCGGAGCGATGCTGTTCAACATTTCCTTCGTTATCGGAGGATCGCCTGATGCCGGCTGGTCCGCTTACTTCCCGCTGGCCAGTATCGAATTCAGTCCGACGGTCGGCAACAACTACTACTCTCTGTCGCTTCAGATTTCAGGGATTGGTACTTTGCTGACAGGCCTTAACTTTATCGTAACCATCCTGAAAATGCGCGCGCCGGGTATGACCCTGATGCGCATGCCAATGTTTACGTGGTCGGTATTGATCACTTGCGTCATCATTATCTTTGCTTTCCCTGTGCTTACGATTGCGCTTCTGCTTATGATGTTCGACCGCATCTTCGGCTCGCAATTCTTCACGATGGCCAACGGGGGCATGGATATGCTCTGGGCCAACCTGTTCTGGGTATGGGGTCACCCTGAGGTATATATCGTTATTCTGCCGGCATTCGGTATTTTCAGCGAGATCATCTCAGCGTTCTCCAAAAAGAACCTGTATGGTTACAGCTCCATGGTATTGAGTATGGCGATTATTTCCGGATTGTCCTTCCTGGTATGGGCCCACCATTTCTACACGATGGGTCAAGGGGCCATGGTCAACGGTTTCTTCTCCATCACGACGATGGCGATTGCCGTACCGACCGGGATCAAAATATTCAACTGGCTCTTCACGCTTCGCAAGGGTCGAATCAGCTTTACGACGCCGATGCTCTACTCGCTTGCCTTTATTCCGATCTTCACGATCGGCGGCGTAACCGGCGTCATGCTGGCGATGGCCAGTGCCGACTATCAGTATCACAATACGATGTTCCTGGTTGCCCACTTCCACTATGTGCTCATTCCAGGCGCCGTATTCGCCGTCATTGCCGGTTTCCATTACTGGTTCCCTAAAGTGTTCGGCTTCCGTCTGAACGAAAAGCTTGGCAAAATCGCATTCTGGTTCATTGCCATCTCATTTAACGTAACGTTCTTCCCGATGTTCTTCCTGGGACTTATGGGGATGACCCGCCGTACGTACACGTATTCGGCCGAAACTGGCTTTGGTCCGCTGAATATGCTGTCGATGGTCGGCGCGGTCGGCCTGGCGATCGGATTCATCCTTCTGGTGTACAACATTTACTGGAGTACACGTTACGAGCCGCGCGACAAAACGGGAGATCCATGGGATGCACGATCACTGGAATGGTCGACGCCAAGTCCGGTTCCTGTTTACAATTTTGCGGTAACGCCGAAAGTCAAAGGCCGTGATGCCTTCTGGTTCTCCAAGAAAAACAACGAGCCGCTTTCGGACGAGAAAATCACGAAGATTCACATGCCAAGCAACACCGGAAAACCATTTATACTGGGCATCGCCTTCTTCTTCCTGGGCTTCTTCCTGGTATTCAGCTGGTGGATTCCATCCATCGTTGCCGGTATCGCGGTATTGATTATTATGGCTACCATGTCCTTCGACCGTGATCACGGGTATTACATTCCGGTTGAAGAGATTGTTCAAACCGAACAGAAACTGCGGGGTGATACGGTATGAAAATAGATGCCACTCAGCCGCTGGAATATGGAACAGAGGAAAACCGCAATCGTATATTCGGCTTCTGGCTGTTCCTCGGAGCTGAAATTGCGCTCTTTGCTACCTTGTTTACCGTCTACTTCGTTCTCGTGAACCGCTTTGCCAGCGGTCCGAGCGGAGCGGAAATCTTTGAAATTACGCCGGTCCTGCTCGAGACGTTCCTGCTCTTAACGAGCAGCTTCACCATCGGTTTGGCTGTTCATGCGATGCGTCTGGGCCTGAAAAAGCAGATGATGATCTTCATGGTCATCACCCTGCTGCTGGGTGCGGGATTCCTCGGGATCGAGATCTTTGAATTCTTCACCTATGTTCATGAAGGAGTAACGCTCTCAACCAGCGCCTTCTCCTCCAGCTTGTTCACATTGCTTGGCACGCACGGAGCTCACGTAACCTTCGGTCTCCTGTGGGGAACCGCCATTCTGATTCAACTTAAAAAGCATGGACTGGATCATTCCACAGCCAACAAGTCCTTTATCTTCTCGCTCTACTGGCACTTCCTGGACGTTGTGTGGATCTTCATTTTCAGCTTCGTGTATCTGAAAGGACTGATGTGACATGTTAAAACAGCTGTTTCCAATTAAGCATGTAGCGGGTTATATATCGTCCCTCGTCCTTTCAGCTGTCGCGCTCGTCGTTCTGCTGGATATGCCGGCAGCTTCGAAAGTGGCCGTTCTGCTGGTCACCGCGATTCTGCAGGCGGCCGTTCAGCTTATGCTGTTCATGCACGTCGGGGAAAGCGAAGACAAAAAGTCCGTCTATATCAACATCGCGTTCGCCCTGTTCGTAGGGCTGGTTACCATCTTCGGAACGCTGTTCATCTTCATATGGGGCTGGTACGCTTAAGTCTCGCGAAAATCTGGGGTGAACGTGTACCGTCGATCATCGTTCGCTATCACGAACATATCACCAATATCAAAGAGGGCGTCCCAAAAGATCCTGGATCTCGAGGGATGCCCTCTTTTTTCTATTGATGGTGCTGCATGCGGATCATTCCCCCATCGTACTTCAAACATGCAAAAAGAACCGTTTCTCGGAACTAGGGACGTGCGGCCCGCCAATTACGAGGAACGGTTTCTTTTTGCATTCCATATGCAGCTTCATCTGCCAATGCCATTTGCGGCTCCATTAGTCATGTCCTGCAGGCGCATCCAGAATTTCATCAATCTCACTCTGGAGCTTGGTGGTCAGGGTCTGTTCATCTCCGATGATCCAGGCATGATTATAGGGAGTTTCCACTTTGGAGGCGTCACTCTGTTGCCTGATCGAGTCAACATACTTCGCAATCGAGCGTGGCACTCCGTCGCGCTCCGTAAACAATAGAGGGGCGTGTTTACCCATATGGGACAATGGAGCGGCCGCAATGGACAATGCCGGCGAGTCCGGCCTCGAGAAGGAGAAACTGTATCCCGGCGATTGTACTCCCCAGCCAAAACCCGTCCCGGGATCATGATACTGGGCAAAATGAATGGCATTCTCATACGGATCGTCTCCGGATATGCGCGTTACCTTCCCATATTGCCGCAGCTCGTCTTCAACGGCCTGGGACACCACCTTTTCAGGTCCGATGACGTAGATATTCGCCTTCCCGTTACGCTGCCTTAGGGCCTGCGCCGTCTCTTCGGGCACGTCCTTCTCGCTGACATACAGCATCGTTTCCGGCATATGGGCAATCCAGCTTACCGCGGGCAGCGTATAGTCGGGCCGTTCCATCGATCCGACAATAACCGAGGTCGGTACTGAACCATTTACCCTGGAAGCATAGGCATCAATTGCTGCTGCCGCTTCCGCGGCTTCCCCGGCAGGAATGTGATCGGCCTTGTATTCAAGTCCGTTCAGCTCTTTCATCACCTGATCCGAGATCGGACCGACGGTAATGATCTCAATCCCCTTGTTGTGCTCCGCCCCCCTCGGCTTCAGCCGTCTCAGCTCTTCCAAGGTTTCCTTCGGGATCCCCCCTTCTTCAACGAAGAGTAAAGGCCCCTCGCTAAGCTGGGTCAGATCGACGCTGACAGCCGCGATCGACCAGTGAGCGGAATCCACGAGGATCACGGTCTGCGGGCGGCTGTGCACGTTCGTGGACTGCCACAGCGTCTTGGAAGTCAGTACGGCCGCACTTACTGGATCGGATGTATTCAACCGAATCGTGTTTTTTGTGGCGGACCATGGTACGGGAACATCCTTCAGCAGTTCTTTGCTGTGAACCGCCGAGGGAATGGAGGGCTCGGAATGGCTCTGCGTTTGACTCCAAGCGAGGATACCTGCCGTCAGCAGGGCTAGGGCCCAGCCGGCGATCATTTTTTTCACCGAATATTCCTCCTGTCTTCACAATACAGCGCATCGTGCGAGATCATTCTTCCTGCTGATCCGTCTACAGATCTTCCATTAATTTCTCCTCATCCATATCCGGCGGCAAGCCTGGACGCTCATGGGTACGGTTTCGGATCCATTGTTCCTTCAGCATCTTCACAAATACGTCATCCCGGGACAACCAGACCCCGTACTGGCGCTTCATATGCCGCTCTGCTTCCTCGAACGACCTGAACCGGAATGGGAGAGGTTCTCCGTTCCACTCGATCACCCATTCCCCGGCATAAGCGTAAACAAACAGCAAATCCTCGCCCCAGCTTTCGTACAGCACGCCGGACTCGCTTCCTTTGATATTGAAATGATTGCGCGAAGCATCGAACCGGATCGGTTCCAGCTCAAACGAGTCCGCCGCAAACAATTGATACACATCCTCTGTAATGGTGCACCCCGCAGCCTTGGCATGGCCGCCACCGCCATACCGCATCGCCACTTCGGACACGTCCACAAAATCATGAATGGTTCGAAGGCTCATTTTTCTTCCGCCCATATTCAGTATCGCGATGTAGTCAAGATGGGGATAGCTCGTTCCCAGCTCGCTGGCAAGCTCGGAATGATAGGATTCGGCGTAAACGATGCCGACGCAATGCTCCTCGACGAAGGTTTGAATGAGTTCCCGCTGCTTGCGGCGAATGTAACGCTCGATTTTATTCTCTTCCATGTCCAGGATTTTCTGTTCAAATTCATCAAAGAAGAAGCCCTCGTGCGATTCCCGGAGGCGCTCAGACATCTTGCTCTCGAATTCGTCCAGGGACAACATGTAGAACAAGTCATTCAAGCGCTTAGCCTCGATCTTGCCGCCCTCTTCCCATTCCCATGTATCATAGAGACGCACCAGCTCAACGAATTCGTCCAGCGCTTCGGTTCTGCCGAGATGTCCATGCTCGATTAAATATTCATAGAACAGCGAGGTTGCCGATGCCAAGCGGCCGTCCCGATGCGTTACATCCACTTGTCCCCAGCTGTGTTCATTGAGGTGGAGGGCTGTTTTATGGTGATCGATAAGCTGCACCTGTCCCCCTTCTTCGACAAACACGTTCAATTCCTTCTCGATGTCAGGAGATACCGACAAATCCGTAATGAACAGCATATCGTATGGGTTCTCCTGTACGGAGGTCCGGTTCAAATACCTTTCGACTTGTTGATTCAATCCGTGAATGGAGTTGTAACGGACATCGATTCCTTCACCGAAGGCGCATTTGGCGATGATGCCGCAGCCGACGCCATCCAAATCGTTATGGCTGTACAGATGATACATGGTTGACTTCCTCCCAGCAGAAGGTGGAATGATTAGTTGTTCTTGCCTTTCATCCCTTTACGGTTCCCTAAATTCCGTCGTTTTAACCCCTGTCAGCCCCTTAGAATCGACAAGGTAACTAAAAAAGAAGAAGCGGCTGCAGCAGCCGCTTCTTCTGGAATATAGAGAATGATTATGCCTGTTGAACCGGTCTCGGCCCTTTGGATGCCATGACCTCGTACATGCCGTGGCTGGAGCTGATGACATGCTCAGGCTGCGGCTTTCCGCGGTTGTCGCGGTGTCCTTGGATGTGCGCGGGACTGGTTTCCCAGCGTTTCCACGCTTCTTTCGACTCCCAGCGGATCATCACGATAACTTCTTCCGTTTCGTCGGTACGTTTCGCATTCTTCACAAGAACGTTCAGATCGATAAACCCTTCAATTTCTTCAATGGGTCCTGGCTTGCTGAAACGTTCCACGACCAGGTTGGAGGTGCCTGCTTTAACAATAATCGTTTTAGTCTCGATCAACATATCCATAAACACTCCCTTAGCGAAAATATGCCTAATTAAACGAACTATATACCATTCTAAATGATAACGATTATCATTGTCAAACCGTTAAGGCGTTCAACTTTTGCAAAAAAAAAGACCAGCATGAACCTGCTGATCAGATTGGGATCAATTCATCGATGCGCGCTGCACGGAATTGCACGCCGTGCAATCTTCCTGCAAATAAAAAAGCGAAGTAAAGCCGGCCTTCTTCAGCTTGCGCGCAGCCAGGATTCCATCCGAGCGCTTGGGCGTTACGATAACTACGGAATCATCTGGCTTGAGCTCCTTCTCCCACACATACGGCAACCTTCCAAGCGAGATGTTGATGGTCTCTTTCCTCGGACATTCCATAAATTCGGACACATCGCGTACATCAAGCACTTTCAGATTCGGGCATTCCTTCTGTGCCAGACGAAGATCACTGCACTTCATGAAGCGCAAACCTGTTATAGGTACATACCTCCGGTAGTAGAGACCGGATATAAAGATTATCAGTGCGGCAGATGCAATCAGCACGAAGCATTCCCCCATCAATATCATGTGTTTCAGCATGATCCATGGCGGTAAGATCACGGGCTTAAAAAATCGCCAATCCTACCCCTACGGGTATATAGTATGTGCTCCGCACCTAATTGTCAATACATCACGACAGCGCGTTTTCTTCAATTTCAAACCCAAGGTCTTCAATCAATCCCCAGTCGGCCGTATGAGCCTGGCCTTCTGTCGTTAAATAATCGCCGATGAATATGGAGTTCGCCGCGTACAGGCCAAGGGGTTGAAGGGATCGCAGGTTCACTTCCCGTCCCCCTGCAATCCGTATCTCCTTCGTCGGGTTAACAAACCGCATCATGGCAAGAATCTTCAAACACATCATCGGTGTCAATTCCCTGCGTCCTTCCAGAGGGGTTCCCTCGATCGCATTCAGAAAATTGCATGGAATCGAATCCGCTCCAAGCGATTTCAGAGCAAACGCAATCTCCACCCGTTCTTCTAAACTCTCCCCCATTCCGAAAATCGCTCCGGAGCAAGGGGACATTCCGGAAGAGCTTGCCTGCTTCACCGTGTCCAGCCGGTCATCGTATGTATGCGTAGTCGTAATATTCCCGTAATTATCTTTGGAAGTATTCAGATTATGGTTGTATCGATGGACCCCGGCATCGGCGAGCTTGCGCGCATGTTCCTCATTCAAGAAGCCCAGGCAGCAGCACACCTTCAGATCGGTCGTCCGGGTAATCTCCTTCACCGCTTCGGCTACATGATCAATCTCCCGATTAGAAGGTCGGCGTCCGGATGCCACGATGCAATAAGTTCCCGCTTTACGGCGAATCGACTCGCGCGCGCCTTCCAGAATTTTGTCCTTGGTCAGCCATGCGTATTTTTCGATGGGCGCTTCCGACACGATGGACTGGGAGCAATATCCGCAATCCTCAGGACAGAGGCCGGATTTCGTGTTCACGATCATGTTCAGCTTGACCTTGTTTCCATAATACTCGCGACGAATGTGATAGGCGGCCTGCATAATGTTCAGAAGCTCCCCGTCCTCGCTGTTCAGAACCGCCAAGGCTTCGGCCCGGGTCACTTCATGTCCTTTCACGACCCGATCCGCCAGCGTCAACCAATCGTAATGGGTTTGTGTTGTCATAATCAAAATCTCCCTCTCCATTCTGATTGTCAACCATTTTTAATAATAAATAGGTTAACAATAAGGATAATAATAGCACAGGCCACGAAAGTGAGGCAATCCTCCACTGAAGCCTCCGCAAAAAATAGGGACTGTTTCATCAAAGCCAGTTTCCGGCTTAATGAAACAATCCCTTTCCTATTTTATCGAATTGTTGGCTTTACGGTGCCCGCTTGGGCAGCATTTTCACGTACTCATCGGACATTTTCATCAGCTGCAATATATAGTCGTAATCGCTGCGGTATTTTTCGAAATCCGTTACGGGCTCAAGCGTCTTCAAGGATACTGCGGTACCGTCCTCAAACCCGTCTCCCGGCACGAACAGAATGTCGTTGTTAAAGAATGATCCCGTCGGCAAATAATACCTCATTCCTATAACGTTGCGGTCCACGTTCAGCAGGTCATGCCCAAACGCGTTAAACCCCTCCTCATCGAGCGAGACGCCCAGAAGGTTTGCGACGGTAGGCAGAATATCCACCTGTCCCCCTACCTGCTCAACGACCTTCCCTTCCTTCATGCCGGGAACATGAATGATGAGCGGAATGTTAAATCGACTGACGCGCTCATGGTAAGGAATGCCCAGCGTTGACGAGATCATCTCCGCGTCCGCTTCTGCCGGATTGATGCCGAAGTGATCTCCATATACGACCAGGACGGTTTCATCCCACAGCCCGTTCTCCTTCAGACGGTCTACCAGCGTTCCCAGCGCATAATCGGAATAGTTCACCGACTTCAGATAGTTTCCCAAATGGGTCCCTTCAAGCTCGGCAGGCAAGGTGATCTTCGCGAATTCATCCTTTACATGGTATGGAGAATGATTGGAGACCGTGATGTAATGGGCATAGGTAGGTTTATTCTGCTGTTGGTTCTCCAGCAGCTTGTCTACGCCGACTCGGAACAGCTCTTCATCGGAAGGACCGAATTCATTGAAGTTAT
The DNA here is from genome assembly GCF_000024685.1 of Paenibacillus sp. Y412MC10. NCBI lineage: Bacteria > Bacillati > Bacillota > Bacilli > Caryophanales > Paenibacillaceae > Paenibacillus > Paenibacillus sp. Y412MC10. The sequence continues at coordinate 2,839,945 of NC_013406.1, read as the reverse complement.
CATTCGTAAAATACGGCTTGTCGTAATAATGCTGAAAATCAAGCGCCGGGTACATCTTGCTGCGATCCCAGAACTTCACGTCATTCACGTGGAATGTGCCGGTTGCATAGCCATGCTTGTTCAAGAGCCGCGGAAGGCCCGGCAGCTCTTTATTTCCGAAACCGGTGGACATGGCAACCGTTCCTGTCGGATAGATCGAGGTATTCACCGCAAATTCGGCATCCGATGTATTGCCTTGGCCGATCTGTTGGAAGACGTGGGGGAAATACAGGCCGCCATCCGCAAGCTCGTTCATCACCGGTGTCAGTTCCTGGCCGTTCAGGGATTGACCCACCGGAAAGTTCTGCAAGGACTCCATCTGGACGATGATCAGATTTTTGCCTTTTGCAGCGCCGAAATAGTCCGGCTTATCCTTTGCTTCCTTGACGTAAGGATACGTCGCCAGCAGCTGCTGGGACCGCAGGATGGTGTCCTGCAGACTTCCCTCGGCCAGCGCACGTTTCTCCTGCGAGTTACGTACGACAGCAGACACCTGGTAGTTCATGAACCCCATTTGCTCCGCCCGCACGATTTCATTCTCGATTCCCCATTCTTTACGAATGATCAGTCCGGACAGAACAACCGCTACGATAAGAACAACGGTCATGGAAGTACGCCACATCAGACCAGGCCTGCGTGAGTAGGTTACGGAATATCCGGAACGAGCTCCACCGAAATGCAAGCCCCTTTGGGAGCGTGAACGTATTTTCCGGACCACCCATATGACCAGCAGGAGCAGCAGGTCCAGGAAGAATAGAAAATGCTCCGGCTCTAGCAAAGCCGTAATGCTGGCCCGTACCTGATTTACTTGACCGATACCCGCAAGCGCGGTATACGTCGGTATGGACCCAAAATGAACGTTATAAACAGCCGATGCAAACATGATGAAAGATAAGACGACATTTAGGATCACATAGACCGTCTTTTTCCCTCTGACCGGCAGCAGCAGTTCCAGAAAGCTAATCAGGGCGAGGAGCGACAGTGCATCGGTAAGCACCTTCCCCCATGCAATCCCATTAAACAGAAACACTCTTAGAAGGATCAGCTTGACTAAGAGCGTCAAAAAAACGAGTACACATAATTTCAACCTTTGTTCAAGGTAGCGTTCCATTTCCCATTCCCTCTTTTGTAAAAGTAATGTTAATTTGCAGCTTCCATTATAACAGGAATGTAAACACCGATCTAATCCGCCCATTCCTTCGCTCCCCCGTCAAGTGTCCAATGCATGATCCATCCGTACCACGTAGGATAATGCATCCCAATCAAAGGCTGGAGGGTTTATGCATGAAGATGGTTGTAACCGGCGGAGCGGGCTTCATCGGCTCCCACCTGGTGAACGGACTCGTTAATCAAGGCTATGAAGTCCATGTAATTGATAACCTGACAACCGGAGAACCAGGTCGCCTTCACAGTGAGGCGATTTTACATGTAGCTGACGTAAACAGTCAGCAGACAACGGCATACATCTCGGTGCTGAAGCCCGATGTCGTATTTCATTTAGCAGCACAGGCCGATGTGCAACGATCGATCCAGGAACCTCGGCTTGATGCGGATGCCAATGTCATGGGTACCCTAAACATACTGGACGCTTGCCGTAAGGCTGGCGTTCGTAAGATCGTGTTTGCTTCGACAGCCGGTGTGTATGGAGACCTCGAGAGATCTCAGCTAACGGAAGACGATCCGGTTAACCCGGTCTCCTTCTATGCGCTATCGAAAGTAGCAGGCGAACAATATATCCGTCTTTATCATCGCTTCTTCGGCCTGCAATACACCATTCTTCGTTATGGAAACGTCTACGGGCCGGGTCAGACCGCAAAGGGAGAAGGCGGCGTCGTGGCGGTCTTCGGCGAACGACTGTATCAAGGCGCGCCGCTCCCAATATACGGCGATGGTCTGCAAACCCGGGATTTCATTTATGTCAAAGATGTGGTTGACGCCAACCTTGCCTCCATCCTTCATGGTGATCAGAGTGTGCTTCATGTTAGCACCGGCACCGACCATTCCGTCAATACGATCGTCGATCTCATCAGCCGGCTGCACCCAGACCGCATCGATGTCGATTATCTACCTGCGAAGATCGGCGATATTCGGCACAGCTGCCTGAATAATGAAAGGACCCGGGAGCGGCTGCGGTGGAGTCCGTTGTTCAGCCTGGAAGAAGGCATGGAAGAAACCTACCGTCACTGGCTTGGCACATCCTAGTTTCCCTTTCCCATAGGGACCAGTAGCAAATGAACATAAAACGGCCGTACTCCTCGTCATTCCAAGGAATACGGCCGTTTTTTAAGCGTTCCGGTTAGGCTATGAACAACATCTCATGCATAACGCTTCGTTTGGTCAGATCAGCAAGCGGAGCCCCACCAACGTCAGGATCCCCACAATGACGGTGGCAAACAGGCTTTTCGTAAGAAATGCGGTCAGAAAAGCAGGGACAGCCGCTATCAGTTCCAGTGTATGGCCCCCCGGATCCACGCGTCCATCACTGACGAGCAGCTCCTGCGCTAATAGCGCCGCCATGACCGCGATCGGTACATGATCCAGCCAACGGATCATCAATTCCGGAATGCGGAGCTTGCTCAGAATCATGAGCGGCAGAACCCTTGGAATCAGGGTGACGACAGCACATCCGATAATCAGTATGGCGATATGCCATCTTATTTCCATCGTTCGATCACCATCCCTGCCGTAGCCGCGACCATAATCGCAACGATGACCGCTGCGCTTCCCGGCATGATCGTACTGACCGCGATCACCGAAACGGCGGCAACCATAATCACCATGAAGTCCAGTTTATACTTCTTTCGGCTGATCCATTGCAGGGCCAGCAATCCAATAAACATGCCAGGCAATGCAAAATCAAGGCCAAACTTCTCCGGCTCCGGTATCCATGCTCCGACAAGACCTCCCGCAACGTTCGCTGCACACCAGAACAGATACGCTGTGATATTCAGTCCGACCATCCACCGATAACCCAGTCTCTTCTGCTCGGCCGCCTTGGCTGCAGCCACACCAAACGTTTCGTCGGTTAGCAGGGAACCGATGAAGAAGCTTTTTCCCGAGGACAGCCCTTTAAAATACGGTGCAATCGCTGCGCTTAACAGCAGATGCCTGGCATTTACGAAAAATATCGTGACAATAATGGATAAGACCGGGCTTGCGGCGGCTACCATCCCCGCGGCTATGAATTGTCCGGAGCCCGCATAGAGCAGCAGCGAAAGGAGCGCGATCTCGAGCAGGCTGAAACCTGCGGTACGCTCGACGACGCCTGCCGCAAAACCGATGCTCAGGTAGCCCAACAGAGTTGGAATGCAATCCTTAAATCCTTGAAGATAGGAATTGGCCTGGTTTCCCTCGATATCGGCGGGAAGCCGTTCTGACTTGGTGCTCATCTGTGTTCGATTCCTCTCTCTCCCTCTACAATTCTATTTTTCATTACTATGAATACTTCTTGCTGGCTTGTCAACGCCAGGGATCGTTTTTTTCCATACAAATAAAAAAGCGTTCCGGTCGTGCTGCTCATCTACCGAAACGCTCCTCGTTTTAGTTGGATCGCCGTGACCTAAGGCTTCAGGATGACTTTGATACAGCCATCCTTCCTCTCATTGAAAATATCATAGCCAAGGGCAGCCTTCTCCATCGGAAACCGGTGGGTAATGATATCCGAAGGATCCACCGTCCCCTCTTTCAACATTTGATACAGGCGGGGCATGTAATGAATAACCGGGGCAAGACCCATTTTTAACGTAATATTGCGTTCAAACAGTTCGCCTAGCGGAAATGCATTGTAGATAAGCCCATATACGCCCGTGAGCTGGATGGTCCCGTATTTGCGCACCATTCTCACAGCCATGCGAAAAGCTCCCAAGGAGCCCCCCTGAAGCTTCAGCATGCTACCCAGCATCTCGATGCCGGTCCGTTTGGCATCCAGGCCGACGCAATCGATGACCACGTCGGCGCCGCCCTTGGTTATCTCAAGGATATAGTTCTCGATCTCGGGTATCTTCTCGAAGTTGTAGGTTTCCACATGATTGGTGCGGCTGGCATGCGCCAGCCTGTAGTCCACATGGTCGATGGCGATGACCCGCTTCGCTCCTTTCAGCCATGCAAACTTCTGCGTTAACAATCCTATCGGGCCGCATCCGAGGACAATGACGACATCGCCGGGCTTAACTCCTCCGTTCTCCACGCTCCACATGGCGGTTGGCAGCGCATCGGACAGCATGAGCAGCTTCTCATCCTCCATTTCGGCATCCTCCGGGATGACAAAGGGCATGAAATTACCGTAAGGTACCCGCAGCAGTTCCGCCTGCGCGCCTTGAAAGCCGCCGTACGCGTCGCTGTATCCAAAAAAACCGCCGGTATTCTTTGCTTCGTTCGCATAATCGCATTGGCTTTCCATTTGATTCTGGCAGAAGATGCATTTGCCGCAAGACACGATAAAAGGAATGATCACCCGATCCCCCACTTTGACCTTGCTTACTTCCGGCCCTGCATCCACGACGACCCCCACCGGCTCATGGCCGATAATGTAATCATCGTTAAGATGCTTCAGCTCGCCGTTATATAAATGCAAGTCAGATCCGCAGATGGCCGTGGTGGTGACTCGAATCAAGATATCGTCGCTGTGCCGAAGAACGGCGTCTTTCATTTCCTTCACTTTGATCCGATGTCTGCCTTGATAAGTGACTGCTTTCACGCGCGCCCCCCGTTCTAAGCCTTTATTCCATAATTGTAATATTTTGGCTTTTTAATGTTCAGTGTGCGCTAATTTTGCGGGAACTAGTCTATCCAGGCAAAATAATGCGGGATCAGCCCAGCGCTTCAGGCTGGACGTCCACCTGCTGCTTTTTGGTTCTGCCGACCTTCAAGAACAATACCAGCCCTAACAGCACCAGCGCTCCGCCTGCGGCTTGCAGCGAATTCATCGACTCATTCAGCAGGAGAAAAGCCAGCAGACTCGCTCCAACCGGCTCTCCGAGAACGCTCATCGACACGGTGGAGGCAGTCGCATACTTCATCAGCCAATTGAATAACAGATGACCGAATACCGTGGGCACGACGGCCAACAAGGCGAATATCCCCCACTCGCGAGCAGAATACCCGGTCAGCGGAATCTGCATGCCCACGTTATATACCGCCAATACGGCAGCAGCTACCGCAAAAACCAGCCAGCTGTACAGGAATGACGGCAGCCTTCTGAGCAGCAGTTGTCCGAGCAGCATATGGACGGCCACCGCGGCCGTCCCCAGCAAAGACATGATATCGCCGGTCAGATGTCCCTTGCTACCGCTGAAACCGCTGCTGCCAATGAGTAGGAACACGCCGAGAAAGGCGATGGCCATACCTCCTATGGCCGCCAGCGACGTTTTCTCCTTAAACCAGATGTAGGCGCCGATCATGACGAATACCGGCTGCAGGGCCAGGATGATCGTAGAACTGGCTACGCTCGTCCACTTCAGGGAGCCCATCCATAACAAAAAGTGCAGGGCCAGCATCGCACCGGACAGAATCAGCAGAAGCACTTCGGAGCGCTTCAGCGATCGGATAACGGGCATGTACTTTCCCGCGAACGGCAGCATGATCAGAAACGTGATCACCAATCGGTACATGGCCTGAATGGAAACGGGACTGCCGGACCATTTTACGAAAATCGATGAAAAGGATATGGCTATAATCCCTATAAATAACGGGATAAAAACGGGAATCGGTGCTCGGTTCGAATTCATGATGGTTAAATGATTCACCTTTCGTGTTATATTAGAGATTGATTTCAAAATTAAACTTTCGGTAAAGGATAATCGGCATGAAAAAGAAAGACCTACGCAATCAAATGACACCTCCTAAATTTCTGGCAATCGGTTTCGCATCGATCACACTGATCGGAACTTTTCTGCTTAAGCTCCCTATCGCTACCGCCGACGGGACTTCGACTCCGCTGGTAGATGCTCTCTTTACGGCCGTGTCTGCCATTAGCGTGACGGGATTAACCGTCGTGGATACGGGCACCCACTGGTCGATATTTGGACAAATTGTCATGCTTATGCTGGTTCAGCTTGGCGGCTTGGGGTTTATGACCTCGGCTACCTGGATTGCATTGATGTTCAACCGTAGAATCTCGCTCCGGGAGCGCATGATCCTTCAGGAAGCGATGGGACAATACCAAATACAAGGCATCGTGGATCTCATCCGAAGAGTGCTGGTCTACACGCTGATCATAGAAGGCGCGGGCGCCTTGCTGCTGACGCTCAGGTTCTCTGCCACCATGCCTCTTTCCGATGCGGCATACTTCGGCATATTCCAGAGCATCTCCATCTTCAACAATGCAGGCTTTGATCTCTTTGGCCAAATTCACGGCCCCTTCTCAGGGTTTGCCACCTATGTATCGGATCCTTTTGTCAATATCATTGTGATGTTCCTGATTTTCCTTGGAGGCATCGGCTTCATCGTTATCTTTGATCTCATCGAGTATCCGAAATGCAAAAAGCTTTCGCTTCATTCCAAGGTTGTCTTGACGGTGACGTCCCTGTTAATCGTGATCGGGGCCGTCATGATCTTTATCCTGGAGCACAGCAATCCCAAAACCTTGGGGCCTCTTTCGTATCCGGTAAAGATCATGGCTTCCATATTCCAATCGATCACTCCCCGTTCAGGAGGCGTCAGCACCCTGGACATTGCGAGTCTGGAGCAATCGTCCCAGTTCTTCATGATTCTCCTGATGTTCATCGGGGCAGCCCCCGGATCGACCGGAGGCGGCATCAAGGTGACTACCTTTGCCGTGCTGATCGGTGCCGTCGTCACGATGATTCAGGGAAAACGCGATGTGGTGCTCTATCGCAACCGCATCTCCCAAGCCCTGGTTTACCGCTCCATCACGCTGACGATTCTATCGCTGCTGCTATTGGTAGGCGCCTCGATGTTCCTGTCCGTTACGGAATCAGGCGAATTCTTAAGGATTTTGTTCGAAGCCGTATCCGCCTTCGGCACGGCCGGGTTATCCATGGGTCTTACCACCGAGCTCTCCGGGGTTGGCAAGATTACCATTGCCATGCTCATGTTCCTCGGACGGCTGGGACCGCTAACGCTTGCGTACGCGCTTAGCCGCAAGAATAACAAGGAGCTGTACCGGCATCCCGAGGGACGAATCACAATAGGATAAGCTATCCGGCCCGCTCATTGCCGCATGTAAACAAACCGTACGCCTCGATCTAAGAGAGGTGTACGGTTTGTTTCTTAAATACGTTTCTTTAGTCCGCCTCTGATTCCCCGAATTCGCTGGCATCAATGGCTGCATCCAGCAAATCGTCAAACAGCTCGTCATCGTTTTCGATCCGTTCGTCTATCTGGAGAAACTGCTCCTCGATTCCCGGCTCCCCGGCAAAGTTCAGACTGTAATCCCAATCCCGGCCGTTCTTGCTCAGGAAGGTGATCTCGTAGGATGAGGCATGTCCATCTATAGAAAATACGGTATATCCCACGAATTGATCGGCATCATCCCGCTTCATATCCGCACGCTCGATTCGGACTTGTGACACGTTTTCACGCTCCTTCGTTACGTTGTAAAGCACTCACAAGACTCAGTATATCACTTTTCTTGATCGCTGATTATGGTTTTTCTTATACAGCTCGATCTAGTATAATATGGGGTGTTACATTATTAATTGCATTGGAGGGTTCCAAATGTCCGATTTCAATACATACCTGGACAAATATGCCGAGTTGGCCGTAAAGGTTGGAGTCAACATACAGGAAGGGCAAACGCTGGTGGTCCATGCTCCTGTCGATTCCGCCGAGTTTACCCGCTTGATCGCTAAGAAGGCATACGAAGCGGGGGCCCGCCTCGTTAAGATCCTGTGGACCGACGAAACGATAACAAAGCTTCAATTCGAAAAAGCAGCGGATGACGTGTTTACCGAAGCGCCAAAATGGTATGCCGGAGAAATGACGGAGCTGGTCGAGAACGGGGCAGCCGTTCTGCACGTGCTGGCCGAGAACCCCGATCTGCTCAGCGGCATCGATTCTGAGCGCATCGGAAACTTCTACAAGGCGCGCGGCGAAGCATTGAAGCAATACCGTGCCTATCAGCAGTCCGATAAGTTTAGCTGGTGCCTGGTCGCAGTTCCTTCGGCTGCGTGGGCCGCGAAGGTATTCCCGGATGTTCCGGAATCCGAGCAGGTCGGCAAATTGTGGGATGCGATTTTCCACACCGTACGTGTGGACCAGGAGAACCCGGTAGAGGCCTGGAACCAACATCTCGAAGTGCTTGAAGCCAAATCCTCCGTGCTGAACGCCAAGAAATACAAGAAGCTCCACTATGTTGCGCCGGGAACCGATCTTACCATCGAGCTGCCGGAAGGGCACATTTGGGCACAAGGCGACAGCATCAACGAACGAGGACACTCCTTCGTGGCTAACATGCCGACTGAGGAAGTCTTTACCGCTCCGCTCAAAACAGGCGTCAATGGCACCGTACATAGTACGAAGCCATTAAGTTATGCCGGTAACATCATAAACAACTTCTCCCTTACTTTTGCAGAAGGCAAGGTGGTCAGCTTCACGGCGGAGCAAGGGTATGAGACTTTGGAGCGTCTCCTGAACATGGATGAAGGTGCACGTTACCTTGGTGAAGTGGCGCTTGTGCCGCATCAATCCCCGATCTCGGAGTCGAACATCCTGTATTACAACACGTTGTTTGACGAGAATGCCTCCAACCACCTGGCGCTCGGCAGCGCTTATGCTTTCTGTCTCGAGGGCGGCAAGGACATGAATCAGGAGCAGCTGATTCAGAACGGCCTCAATACGAGCGTAACCCATGTCGACTTCATGATCGGCTCCGGCGACATGGATATTTACGGCGTTACGGCAGATGGCAAGGAAGAACCCGTATTCCTGAAAGGAAACTGGGCATTTTAAGAATAAGATGCAGCATAAAGCAGCTATTTCTCGCGAAGTAGCTGCTTTCTTTTAACTTTTTCGGACTTTAATTGACCCGAGGTTGATTTACAAACTTAAAAATTGTGCGATAATCTAAACAACGCTTGAAGTTGCTATGAGGCAGCATATAAGAAATGGAGGGTCTGTCATGTCCAGCTTTGAACAAAAATTGGAACGCTATGCGGAGCTAGCAGTTAAGGTCGGCGCCAACGTGCAGCCGGGACAAACGCTGGTGGTTAACGCCATGATTGATGCGGCGCCGCTGGTGCGTCTGATCGTGAAGAAAGCCTACGAAACGGGTGCCAAGCAAGTGAAAGTGAATTACAGTGACGAGATCGTGAATCGGATTCGGTACGATCTGGCGCCCGACGAAGTTTTTTTGGAACCGCCGACTTATTACGCAGAGGAAGTAACCGAACTTGCCGAACAAGGAGCCGCTTTCTTGACGATCCTCTCCTCGAACCCCGACCTGTTAAAAGGAGTCGATCCCGAGCGTATATCCAATTATCAACGTACATATGGCGCAGCCATGTCGAAATACCGGCAATACCAGCAGGCCGACAAAATGAGCTGGACCGGCATAGCGTACGCTTCCCCCGATTGGGCTTCCAAGGTGTTTCCTGACGTTCCTGCAGGCCAGCAGGTGGACAAAATGTGGGACGCGATTTTCCACGCGGTTCGCGCGGACCTGGAAGATCCTATTGGGGCGTGGGAAGAGCATATCCATACCCTTCAACGCAAATCGGATGAACTCAATGCCAAGAAATATCACAAGCTCCGGTTCACTTCACCTGGAACGGATCTGACAATCGAGCTGCCGGAGGGTCATATATGGGCCCAGGCGGGCAGCCACAACGAAAAAGGCGAGCGCTTCGTTGCCAACATCCCGACGGAGGAAGTATTCACCGCTCCTCTCAAAACCGGCGTCAACGGCACCGTACGCAGCACGAAGCCTTTGAGTTACGGTGGCAACATCATCGACAATTTCTCGATTACGTTCGAGAACGGGCGCATCGTCGATTTTTCCGCCGAACAAGGCCAGGATACTTTAACCCGACTGATCTCCATGGACGAAGGGTCGCATTATCTGGGCGAGGTGGCTCTTGTCCCCCACCGCTCCCCGATCTCGGAAAGCGGCATCCTGTATTACAACACGCTATTTGATGAAAATGCATCCTGTCACCTGGCCATCGGGAGCGCATATGCCTTCAACCTTGAAGGCGGCAAGACCATGACGTCCGAACAGCTCCAGGCAAGCGGCCTGAACACCAGCATTACCCACGTCGACTTCATGATGGGCTCCAAGGACCTTCAGATTACGGGAATCACGCATGATGGCAAGGAAGAGCCGGTCTTCATCGATGGTAACTGGGCATAATCGCCATATTTGCCGTTACAGCATGACTAGCAACTCAGCATGCGTTTAAGAACGTTCAACAGGGCAGCCTGATAGAGGCTGTCCTGTTTTTATCTGGTCCATCCCCGCCCTTTCTCTTGCCGGGTCAATCCCAGATTCGATTAATACCCATTGATGGCCGAGCATATGATGAAGAGATGGGCGCAGCTCATTGACTTGCCGATAATAGAGGCGAAAAAGCGGGCCCCATACCATGAATTCCATAGGATAAGCCGGGATGCCTACGGTCTCCAGAGTCGGCTGTTACTAGAATTTGTAGGGCTTTTTTACCCGATATGTTGTAAAATGATGAGAGAAATAGGATGGTTACACCAGAGAGGGGATTATCGCGTGTCCAACCGATTACAGCTCCTCCTTGCAGCAGATTTCGCTGATCTGAGCGAACCTATTCAGGAAGAAATCTATTATGAATTTTATGACCTCGTTTATGGGCAAATACTGTATGTCGTACGGGATCATGCTGCTGTTGAGGATATCATTCAGGAGTCCTTTATCAAAGTGATCACAAGCAAGCCGAAGTTCGAAACGGAAAGCAAGATGCGGGGCTGGCTCCGTGTCGTCGCGAAAAACTCAACCATGAATTATTTAAGAAAAAATAAAAAATACCGTAACCAAGTGGATGTCGATAGTGTTTTTATTAATGAAGAGGACGTGGTAGTTTCTTCCACGAACGTCGAACACCAGGTGGAATCGAATTTGCTGGAGGAATCGATCGGGCAGTACCTCGACCAATTGAAGCCTGAATACAAGCTATTGATTGAGTATCGTTGGAAGCACAGCCTGACCTACAGGGAAATCGCGGAGCTGCTGAATACTCGCGAAGAGATCGTGAAGCAGCGTTTGTTCCGGGCCAGGGAATCCGTTAAGAAAATGCTGTATAGAGAGTGGGGTGAATTGGATGAGCAACGAAAAATACGATGATTGGTTTGATGAGGCCTTTGATGAAGCCTTTGATCGTGCAGCTTCACTTTCCTCACTCCCTACGGACAACGAATCCAAGCGACAATCCTGGCAGCAAGTCAAGCTGCAGGTCGAGAAACTTAACAATCGGAAACAGCGAAGCCGCAGATTTCAGTTGGCCGGTATTATTGCAGCTTCCATGGCATTCGGGGCATTCGTGTTCTCCCAGCCTACCGTCACGCAGGCCGTATCGCCGATCTATCAGCAAATCGTGGATTGGGGCAATGGCATAACGGGCCAGATATTCGGCAAGAAAGAGCCCGTCGATCCCAGCAAGGCCCTCACTGCGCCTCCGCCGGATATAAGCCCTGTCCCAGATAACGCCGACCAAGTACCGCCCGCTGAATTGGTGGAAACCGAAGACGTTCCCTTTACGGATTCTAACGAATCCTTAATCGAATCGCAAAAGCGCGTATTATTCAAGATCCCTGAAATCGGCTATATTCCGCCTGGCTTTGAGTTCTATGAGGCGACGGGAATCGCGGAAAGCGAGAGCGCGCCGATCCTGGATCTTCATCTTCACTACAAGAATGCGGATGAAAAGGTATTCTACATCGATTTAATCGACATGACGGCAGAACGGTCCATCGGCCTTGGAGGAAAGGTTACCGAGACGCTGAAGCTGAAATCCGGAGCCGTAGCCTACCTGACTGAAACCAACCTCCGCTTTTTGCATGACAATGACAAAATATTGGTGAATATTAGCGGATTGTTTTCTCGAGAAGAATTCATTAAAATCGCCAACAGCATACACTAAAACCATGCCTGCACACACAAAGAAGGACACTTGCATAAAGTGTCCTTCTTTGTTATAACCTATTGAAATTACTGTTCTACTAATATCGAGTTCGTATAATAAGTGCCTTCCTCATATGTACCGTTCTCATTAATCCAATGAATGGTTTTGCCACGGTAATAGTAGCCTGTCTGAACGTTGAAATTTTTGGTGCCGCTAAGCGAAAGCTTGTTGGCTCCGTTTTCATATGCACTGCCAGCATCCACCCAAGCCGACCCTGTCCAGCGCTGTAGAACATAATTAATGCCGATGCTGTCTACGGCTTGTCCAGCGCCGGTAAATCCGTTGATGCTCACTTGGGTACCGCTTGCCTTGCTAATCGTAGAATAGTAATTGATCAAATATTTATTCGCTAAGAGGCTGATGGAAGAATTCAAATTCATTTCAACCGGAGGCGGAGTCGTCAAAGCACCGGGTGCAATGTCTGCAGCGGAGTCCGCGTAAGCCCCTCCTGCCAAGGATAAACTTAATAAAACACTGACTGCAAGTGCTGAAGCTATACGTTTTGGACTTCGTACTTTCGACATAATATCACCTTTCTTTCAATATGATAGGAACATCCATATTTTAACACGTCGTGTAAGCGCAAAAGTTTCTAATTTTTCACGGTTTGATATAATTTTTGAAACTTTTCTGCAAATAAAAAGAAGCAGCGACATAAAATGTCGCCGCTTCTTCTAATATCCAGTTTACGCGCCCGCTTCTTCCTGTATCAGCTGCTGCTCTTGCCTGATCAGGCGTATCCGGGAGATGCGTTTATTCTCCGTCTCCTCGATCACAAAGCGACAGTCTTCGTATATAACAGACTGGCCTTTGTGCGGAAGCAGCACCTCAAGGCGCGCAGACAGCCATCCACCGATGGTATCGTAATCTTCTGTATCCACATTCAGACCAAATTGGTCATTGATTTCATCGATCAGCATCAATCCATCAATGGAGTATTCATCCTCCCCCACCTTTTCAATGCCTGGACGCTCTTCGTCAAACTCGTCTTGAATTTCACCGACGATTTCTTCCATAATATCCTCCAGGGTCACTAGTCCCGAGGTCCCGCCGTATTCATCGATAAGAATGGCGATTTGCGTCTTGCTCCGCTGCATTCTTCGCAGCAGTTCGCTGATCTTGATTGACTCAGGAACAGCAATGATCGGGCGAATCAGGGAAAGCTGGTCGCCAACGAAGCCACGCATCAGATCTTTAATGTGAATAAAGCCAATGATATGATCCTTGTCTTCGTCGCAGATCGGATAACGGGTTCGCATGCCCTCGCTTGCAATCTTCAGATTTTCTTCCAATGAAAGATTGTTGTATAAGCAGATCATTTCTGTACGGGGGATCATGATCTCCCTTGCCGTCGTATCGGCAAATTCAAAAATGTTGTCTACCAGTGTCATTTCCGTGCTATCCATCAAACCGCTCTCGCTGCTCTCTTTCATCATATCCCGCAGTTCTTCCTCGGTATGAACATTGCGTTCAACCACCGGCTTCATCCGGAATATGCGAAGAACGTTATTGGAAAGCCCATTGGCAAACCAGATAAACGGGAACATGATGGTGTAAAATACCCGCAGCGGGCCTGCGGACAGCAGCGTGATTTGTTCCGCCTTGCGTACGGCCACCGTCTTAGGCGCTAATGCACCGAATACGATATGCATGAGTGCGATCAAGATGAAGGCTAATACCAAGGACACCGCATGAACGGCTGTGTTGCTCCATCCTATTCCGTTGAACCAAGGCGTAATCATGGCGGAAATCGTTCTCTCGCCGATCCAGCCAAGGCCGATGGACACGATGGTAATGCCAAACTGGCAAGCGGATATATATCCGTCCAGGTTCTTCAGTATGTTCTGCGCAAATTGTGCACGTCTATGTCCTTCTTCAACCAAAGCGTCAATACGGCTCCTCTTCACTTTAACAAAAGCCAATTCAGCCGATACAAAAAATCCGTTTAATAGGACGAGAATCAATACCAAGGTTAAACTTATCAAACTCGGTAAGGGGTCACTCAATCGATCTCCTACCCGCCATACAGCATGCTATGACGAATAGGAACACCTCCTTCGGTTATTAAAAATGTGTGGTGCCATCAAGCATAACAGCGTGTTCGGACTACGCATCAACTTCCCAATGGTCTCATCTCCTTGTCTTATTCCGACTTATTCAAGCTATATAAGTAATTATATAGTACTACGATACACAGTCAAACGTTGTCTTATGACATTAATCATCGTTGTTATGAGCTTTAATTTGATTCTCAGCCGTTAACACTCGTTTTCCGATGAATTGAACGATTCTATGAATAAACATTCATAATGTTAAAATAAAACGATGCGGCCGTACTCAGTGGCGTTAAAAAAACGCATGCCGTTGAATATGCTGCCAAAGTCCAAAAGAAATAACCTCCGTTTCACATCGGTGTAAACGAAGGTTATTGGGGCATTCGCAAAAATAGATTTATCTTGCCGTTGGTGGCGGATTGCCGATCACGCCCGGATATTGGTAATTGAGCGGCTCGTCAAACACGACATAGTCCAGGTTCACCATCAGCAGGATGATCCGGCGCCCTGTCGTCCGTTCGCTGATGACGATATGATCGCGACCGGCGGCTTCGATAATGCCCGTGAACACCTTGGCATTCCATTGCGAATTGTTTTCATACGTCATGTAAAACGTTGCCTGCTTCCCAAGGTTCAATCGAAGGATATTCTCCACGTAAGATTGTTCGAATTGCGGCGGTGCCGGAACAACGGTGCCTCCCGGCGTCATTGGGCTTCCGCTGGGCACCTGCGGTGGAACGTTTGCCGTATAACCAGCGGTCCCGCGGTTTGGCACTCCCGGATAACGGACTCCATTCATGAAGTTCACAGGCGGCACACCTTGATTGTACATAAGTAATTTCCTCCTTTAATTTATAACTCCCGCCTAAGCGGTTTTATAACATGAATCAAAAAACGGACGGGCAATCGGCATATGTCGGGGTGAAGAAGCAGTGTGCCTTGAATCGGCCTGTGTTCTGCTGATTGTACCAGGTTGCCGGGCAATCCCCTGCCGGGCGGAAAAACCATAGCGCGTTGCTAGCCGGCCATATGCGTTCCCCATTAATGACCCTTTGGGCTAGCTGACGATCCCGATCCCTGGCCCGTTGATAAAAATAGCCTTTCTGTGTTGCTTCAAAACCACCCGGGCTCTGAAATACCATATCGTTCATGTTGCGGATGTTTCGAAAATCCAGGCAGTTACCCAGTATCCGGTTCACCCCGACATTCCCTACCATGAGCATGCCCTGCTCACCTTCGCCTTCTGCCTCTGCGCGGATCAATCTTGCCAGAAGATCCACATCATTCGAATTCGCTTTGATGACTGCCACAGAGTTCCCCTCGCTTCCTTAAGATCACTTTGTATCGTATGTGCATTCGCCCAGAAATGTGCCTGGATACGAAAAAAAAGTTCCTTACCGCGTCCATCGCGGTAAAGAACTTTGGTCTCCTGCTATCATGCCTTACTTCGCTTTAGGATTGTTGTATACATAACGGAACGTATACTCCCCCGAGCCCGCTTGAATCACAACACCCGCTTCGCCATCAACTGCCGTATGGATCCCCTTCGCTTCGTTTAGAGGGATCGTGCTGCCCTCCTTAACGTTTGAAACGTCAAAAACACCCGGCAGGCAAATTTCAGCAGTCGTATTAGGCGGAATGCACACTTCCAGCTGAAACTCGCCATCATCCTCCATCCGCCAGCATGACCGGACGGTTCCATACATCGTATCGATTTTGCCTTCCGCCCATGTCAGGCCTTCACCCGGTACAGGCGCAAACCGGATATGTTTATAACCCGGCGCATCCTCCACGGTCTGTATGCCGGCAACCGAACGATACAGCCATTCGCCGATGGCTCCGTATGCATAATGATTGAATGAATTCATGTCACGGCTCCAGAAGCTGCCGTCTTCCTTGATGCCGTCCCAATGCTCCCAAATCGTCGTGGCGCCTTTCGTCACCGGATACAGCCATGAAGGATAGTCCTGCTGCAGCAGCAGCTTATACGCCGCATCGTGCATGCCGTGCCGGCTTAACACATGATTAATATAAGGTGTGCCCACAAAACCGGTCGTTAAATGAAACCGGCTCTCCTCCAGCAATGCATAAAGACGATCCGCCGCGCGTTTTTCCGCCGCCTCATCCAGCAGCCCGAACATAAGCGCAAGCACGTGCGCGGTCTGCGTCGACGCCGCAAGCCTTCCGGACGGGGTCACGAATTCGTTACGGAATGCAGCGACAACCTTTTCTTTAAGCTCGTTATACAGGGCAGCATCTTGTTCTCGTCCCAATACGACCGCGGTTTTCCTAAGCAGTTCCACCGAATAACCATAAAACGCCGAAGCGATAAAGTCCCGTTCCGTAGCACCCACATAGTCCCCGGATTTCGCATCCAGTCCCAGCCAATCGCCGAAATGGAAGCCGGTATTCCACAGATATTCATGCTCCCCTTGAGCTTGAATGTAGGAGACCCAGCGCTTCATGCTCTCATATTGACGCTCCAATATCCGTCGATCGCCAAAATTGACGTACACCGTCCACGGGCAAATGACCGCTGCATCTCCCCATGCGGCCGAAGCATAGGCTTCATCGCCGAGCACATGCGGAACAACGAACGGAACCGCTCCGTCATCGCGCTGTTCCGCGGCCAGGTCCGACAGCCATTTCGTGAAGAAAGGCGCCACGTTGGCAAGATAGGCCGCCGTCCCGATGAACATCTGCGCATCGCCGGTCCAGCCAAGCCGCTCGTCACGCTGCGGGCAATCCGTGGGCACATCGAGGAAATTCCCCTTCAGTCCCCATCGAATGTTGCTCTGCAATTGATTCACCATGGGATCCGAACATTGAAAAGTTCCGGTTTCTTCGAAATCCGAATGGAGCACGACCGCTTCAAAATGCCGGAGGTCCAGCTGCTCTTCCGTGAAACCGTCTAAACGCACATATCGGAAGCCTTGGAACGTAAAATGAGGTTCATGGATTTCGTTTCCGCCGCCTTTTAACGTGTATTGAATCGTTTGTTTAGCGGTTCGGAGATTCTCCGTATAAAAGTTACCTTCGGCATCCAGGATTTCCGCATGCTGCAGCGTCACCGTTGTGCCCTCCGCACCGGACACGCTAAAACGGACCCAGCCTACCAAATTCTGCCCGAAGTCGATGACGGTTTCACCTTTGGGCGTGGTCAGACATTCCACGGGCCGCACCGTTTGAACGGCTCTCACGGGCTCGTTGATCTGGGGCTTCAGCTTGTCGTAACCTTGGTCGATCGTTTCCACGCCATGCCAATCAACGGAGTTATAACCTGCCGAACTGAAGCCGTCCAGTTCGAGGCGCGCATCATAGGTTTCGCCATGGTATAGCTCCGACATGGTGATCGGGCCTTTGGCCGACTGCCAGCTTGAATCGGTTGCCATCACTTCTTCGCTGCCGTCAGCATACGTGATATGCAGCTCCAGCAGAAGCGCTAATCGATCTCCATAAATCGCGTGCCGATCCTCCCAGCCCAGCTGTCCCTTGTACCAACCGTTACCGAGCCAAGCGCCGATCGCGTTTTGGCCAGATTTCAACATCTCGGTTACGTCATAGGTCTGCGTCTGAATCGTATGATCGTAACTCGTCCAGCCTGGCGTGAAATAACAGTCTCCCACTCTCTGTCCGTTAAGCTCAAGTTCATAAAGGCCCAGCGCCGTAACATATATTCTTGCTTTCGTAATGGGCGACTTTAAGCTGAAGCTCTTGCGGAGGAGCGGGAGGTGACCGGCTTCAACAGGCAGCAAGGATCGTGGTGCAGATATCCATTGTCCGACCCATGGCTCCCCTTCCAGTTTTCCTGTCTCCCAGTAGGCCGTGTCGGACCATTCCGTCAATTCCCCGGCTTGGTTCCAGGCACGCACGCGATAGAAATAGCGCTTACATGATGTTACGCTCAGCCCCGTTAATTCCACGTGAACCGACTGCGACGAGGCTGTTTTCCCTGATGTCCAGCAGGGCTTGGCAAATTCCTTCTCGTTGGAAACCTCAATCTCATAAGCGGTTTGGCTGACGGCTCTTTCGTCCGAGGCCAACCTCCAACTGATGCGCGGCTTTCGCTCTCCGATACCTATCGGTTGATGAAGATATTCGCATCGTACATCCGTTACGCTGAACATGCTCATTCCTCCGTTCACTTCAAGAAGGCTGCTTCAACAATCCGTTTGAATTAGCCGCTTGGCTTGATATACGCTTTCATTTCTGTCCCTGTTTCAACTATTATTATAAGTGAACCTACAAGCAAGATGATGGGGATAACGGACAATTTAATGTGGTAAAACGGACATCCATCCTCGATCAATGAAAAGGAGCAAACAGGATGAAACGACCGATGGAAACCTATTACGGAGATTATTTTTTCCGGGACGACACCCTGATGTATGTAAATCGTAACGCGGAGAATTTTACGGGGTCTTACCATAACCATGATTTTCTGGAAATTGCGTATATCGCTGAGGGAGAAGGCTTCCATCACATGGAGAACTCGGTGCAGCGGGTTCGCAAAGGACATATGTTTTATATACCGCTCGGAATGCCTCACGTATTTCGGCCTACCTCTTCCAACGGGAAGCCGCTCATCGTGAACAATTGCATATTCTCCGTTAAACTTCTGCCGAAACTGATTGCCTTTGCCTCCGATTCGAGGACAGCCTCCTTATTGAAACAGATGGAAGACGGCACGCTTGGGTACCGCGCCATTACGGATCGGCATGACCGTTTCGAGAAGCTGTTCGTCTCCCTCTATGAACAATATGCCATGCAAATCAGCGGCTCAGCCGTCTATTTGCATACGCTGCTGCTACAGCTGATCATTGAGTTCAGCCGGGCCATCGAGCATTCGCAGCCTATCACCTCGGAGCCTTCGCATCCCTCTTTTCATGATGTCCTTCAATACGTGGAGGGACAATACATGCATGAGCTCACGCTGACGCGTCTTGCGCAGATCAGCGGCTTCAGCGAACGCCATCTTCAGCGATTGTTCCGCAGATATACCGGCCAGAGCTGGCATCATTATCTGCAGACCGTACGCATTCGAATGAGCCGCGAGCTGCTGCGAACCACGACAGACAAAATCAGTATGATCGCCGAAAAGGTCGGTTACAAGGACATGCATTCCTTCAACTCGGTATTCAAGCGAAGCACGGGACTCACGCCGGGGCAATATCGCTCCGAAACGCAGCATCATGGATAAATGACCGGATTCTCCAGCTAATAATAAAAGCATGATGATCCTTATATAACTCGGATATCATGCTTTTGTACATGCACGATTATTCGCTGACCCTTATCTGATATCCTGGATGCTATCACGTTCCTATTCCCCCAGCTCTTTCTCAAGAAGCACTTCATCCTCCCGCTTATAACCTGATTTCTCATATGCCCCGATGGCTTGGTGATTATCATGACCCGTAAGCACCTTAACCGTCCTCACCCCGCGCGCGAACAATTGTTCCTCCAGAAGAACGAGCAGCATTCCTGCCAGACCCGCCTTCTTGCCCGCTCCTGAATGTACATTTCCGTTATCTCGCCGACAAGCTCCCGGTAACAAAAGGACTTAAATGATTGGGCGCAGGCAAATCCAACAGGATCATCACCTAAATAAGCGAAGGCCACGATCTCATCCGCTTGTTCCAAACTATATTTAATTTCCTCCAGCGGCATCCTAACCCCATTAAACTCCTCGTTTAATCGGTCCAGTACGGATGCATCCGTAGGAGATGCTAAGCGAATAAATTTCACTTATTCCATATCATATTTCCCCCCAGTTCAAGATTTGGTCCATGTTCGATCTTCACCCCAAGTATACCACTTTTATCCAGCCATCTATCATTGCTCCCATACCAAAAAAAGGCCCTGCTGATTAAACAGCAAGGACCTTTCACTTCAAACAAATTAAACGGCGGTAACCGAGAACATCAAGCCGCAATAAATCAGCATGGCGGCGCCTAACCCGCTTAACAGCCCGACGGCTGCTGCCCGGTTCCTGCGAAATACGTTCACGACATTCCAGAGGAGACCAAGCCCAAGGCACAGGCAGAGTATCCCGATCCAGCTCCACGTAAAGGCCAAATCACCGATCGTAAACCCGGGATGGAACCAGACAAACGTTGCTGCAGGGCCGTATGACGCCAATGTATCCACGACCTCGTGCGGCGCCGGCTGCTGGTTCATGTAGCCGGTGACGATATAAATCAGCCAGATCAGGATTCCCTCGCTTCGTGCCCATGCCGCAGGTCGATAGCTTCTATCCCTGCGCAGCTTGCGCTTGACGAGATAACCGTTAACGAACGCGAACACCAGCAGCGGCAGAATGAGAATATGCTTGACCAGCAGGGCCTGACCGTAGGACAGCGTCCAGCTGTTTACGGGTTCCGGCGTCACGGCTGTCATCAGGAACAGACCCGATCCGATGACAAGGATGACGCAGGCGATGGCTAATGGATGGAACCATCGGAGAAACGCACTCCAGCGATCATGTTCCGTGCTGAACCATCCTGTAAGCAGCAGCGTTCCCGTCCATATGGCCATCGCCGTGAAATGGCCGAAGAAAGCAAGCTGTCCAACGCCGTCGAACAGGGATGCAGCGTGGTTGAACGAAGACATGGCGACGGCAATGCCCAACAGAACAGCGGGCATAAGCCAGCGTAAGGGAGAGCCGGGTTTCCGGCGGACGATCAGGGTCAGTACCGCCAATAGGATCGAAAGAACCAGTATCCAGGCATAACGCTCGCCCTCTCTGAATTTGAACATGATGCTGTTAAAGGACTGCCAGAATCCGATATCATCCTTGAAAAACATGATGATTTGCAGCAGCGGCACAAAGCCGAATAGGATGATGGCTGCCCCCGCCGCTGGGCCGAGCCAGGCCGGTACCGAAATGTCCGGCTTATAAGCCTTCGGTACCAGGGACAACACCGTGATCCCGGCCAGAATGGCGTATGCTAAATATAAAAACGGCTCGCTTAACCAATAATAAGACATTACTTTCTCTTCCGGGAAGCTTTAATTCCAAAGTATCCTGCGACAACGGCCACGATGACGATAATCACGATCCACACGGTCGACCCGTTTCCTTCGGATGTGTCATTAGCCGGCGTATTCTCCGCCTGCTGATTCGTATCCGTCGACGGATCTGCGTTGTCTGCGGCTGTATCATCCGCCGTTGCTGTTTCATCCGGTGTATTTCCTGTATCCGCAGGCGGTTCTTCGGTGTCGGCAGAAGTCTCCGGAGCTGCTTCCCCTTCCGGTGCATCGACTTCGAAAGCATACGTTCCGTCAACGGGATGTCCATCTCCGCCAACGATCTTCCATTCCACCGTGTAAGAACCGGATGGAAGCGGTCCTGCCAGCGTTCCAGCCATAGTGTTCTGGTTAACCTTGACTTCCGATACTTCAACCGCTTCGCCTTGCGCATTCTTCACCTTGAGGGTGCTTAAATTTTCATCGATATTTTCATTGAATGACAGATTGACTTCCATCACGCTTTCCGTGATCTTGGCGTCCGCGGCGGGCGTACTGGATTCCAGCTTGGAATGCGCCCACGTTGCTGTCGGGAACACCAGTACAAGCAGCAGACCCAAGGTCAGCAGAACCGAAGTTTTCACATGTTTCAACATGCCTATCTCCTCCAAACCATTTATCTTAAATTTGAATCTTCCCCATCATAACAAAGACGTTCTCTCAATGCTAATGAGTATATTGTGAACAATGATCCTATCCTATTTTACACAAAAAAGGGAACGCCGCACATATTGCGGCGTTCCCTTTATAGTTCACGGATCCGGTTCTACTATCCTCTCTCGTACCAATAGCCAGGTATCCCTTTGGTCAGTCGCAGCAAGGCCTCGAGATAATAATAATCCCCCCAGATCATGTAATCGTCCGGTCCCATCCCGCCTCTGACATAATAGGAACCATGCTTGATCAAGCCTTCCTCGGCAGCTTCACCGATAGTGGAATAACGGTTTACAAGGGAGATCATGGACTTCTCGACGGCGTCTGTCAATAGCCCTTTATTGCCATCTTCCTCTTCCAGGTGCTCCAAGATCTCCAGCATCCCGCATGCGGCGATGGCGGAAGCGGAACTGTCGCGAGGCGTACCCGCTTCGATCGGAACGTCAAAATCCCAATAGGCGACATGGTCTTCCGGCAAATGCTCGATAAAATAGCGGGCAGCTCGCACGGCGGTATCCAAATACTTCGGATCACGGGTATAACGGTAGGAAAGCGCAAATCCGTAGACGGCCCATGCTTGCCCGCGCGTCCAGGTGGAGCCGTCGTGATATCCTTGGTGCGTCCCACCGCCGATGGGCTTCCCGTCCGACGGCTGGAAGTAGAAGGTATGGTACGAAGAATCATCCCCTCGCATTAAATAACGGCGGCTCTTCTCCGCGTGCGCGACGGCCACGCGTTTGTAGCGTTCGTCGCCTGTTTGGTCATACGCCCAATACAGCAGCGGTATGTTCATCATGCAGTCGATGATAATGCGGCCGCCGTTCTTCTCGTCGCCCTTCCGGCCCCAGGCCTGAATATACTGGCCTTCTTCCCGCCAGCGCAGCATCAGATGGTCGGCTGCTTTTAGGGCCAGCTGTTTGCCCTCTTCATGTTCATCCACGATCCACGCGGCCAATGCGGAGGGCTGGTACAGAAATCCGATATCATGATGATCCAGATGCCGCTTCTCCTCCAGCCGCGCCTTGTAATCCTCCAATTGGGCGATTGCCGTATCCTTAAACAGCGGGTCCTTCGTATATTCATAACACAGCCAGATCATTCCGGTGTAGAATCCTTCAATCCAGTCATTGCTTTCTCCCCACTCGTATCGCTTCTCCGCCGTGATGTGAGGGAATTTCATCGGAAATAAACCGACGTTCCTCTTGGTCTTTTCAACCGCATCCATAATGGCCTGTTCCCACATGGTTCACATACCTCCTATTCTTTGATGGCGCCGATCATGACGCCCTTCACGAAATATTTCTGCAAGAACGGATACAGAAACAAGATCGGCAGCGTCGCCACCATAATCGTCGCATACTTAATCGTTTCGCCAACCGGCATCCGATCTCCCCCTCCTACCGAGGTCATCATGCTGCTGGTATCGTTCTGGATCAGAATCTCGCGCAGGATCAACTGCAGCGGAAACAAGTCCCGGTCCCTTAAATAGATGAGGGCATCAAACCATTTATTCCAATGCCACACCCCGTAAAAGAGCACCATGACCGCAATGACCGGCAGCGATAACGGGATGATGATCCGGAACAGAATGGTCCAGTCGGTGGCTCCGTCGATCCGCGCGGATTCCTCGAGCGCATCGGGTACCCCTTGAAATGCCGTTCGCATAATAATCAAGTTCCATGTCGTCATGGCGCTTGGAATAATCAATGCCCAGTACGTATCAAGCAGACCCATATTTTTCACGAGCAGGTATTTCGGGATGAGCCCGCCGTCAAAAAACATCGTCATCACGATCAGCATCATGATGGCGCCTTTCCACATCACGTTTTTCCTGGATAAACCATAGGCTCCGAGAGCCGTCATGAGAATGTTCAGCGTCGTGCCGACGACCACGTAAAATATCGTATTCAGGTAACTTCGGATGATATTCGGGTTCTCGAATACCATTCGATAGGAGTCCAGCGAGAAGCCCTTTGGCCACAGCAGGATGCCCCGGTGCTGAACGAATTCGGCGGGCGTGCTGATCGAAGCAAACAATACGTAGAGAAATGGATATAACGTTATGATCGATAACAAACACAATAGAAAGACATTCGCAGAATCAAACAGGACTTCACTGACCGATCTAGTAGTTCGCATGAGATCCCCCTCTCTACCACAGCTTCGTGTCGGTAAACCGCTTGCTGAGATAATTGGCTCCAATGAGCAGCGCAAAGTTAATCAAAGAATTGAACATGCCGACAGCGGCGCTGAAGCTGTAGCTTGCTTCCAGTATCCCCTTGCGGTAGACATAAGTCCCGATCACGTCTGCCGTCTCGTAGATGACCGGGTTGTACATGATCAGGATCTTCTCATCCTGCAGCGCCATAAAAGAACCGATCCGCAAGATAAGCAGAATGATCACGGTCGGCAGGATGCCAGGGAGCGTAATTTGGAGCATCTGCTTCCAGCGGCCGGCACCGTCCACTTTCGCCGCCTCATACAGGGACGGATCAATATTGGAAATCGCCGCCAGATAAATGATGGAGCCCCAGCCAATCCCCTGCCAGATGGCGGACGAGGTATAGATGGTGCGGAACCATTCCGGCAGCCGCATGAACGAAATCGGCTTGCCGCCGAAGTAGGTGATGATATGGTTGATCAGGCCGTCCACCGCCAAAAAATCCACCAGCATCCCGACTACAACGACAACGGAAATGAAATGGGGAATATACGTAATGGATTGTACGGTCCGCTTAAAGATCCGATGTCGCACCTCGTTCAGCATCAAGGCCAGCACGATGGAGGCGGGAAATACGAAGATAAGATCGTACGCGCCGAGGATAATGGTATTGGAAACGACCCGCTCAAAGAAAAATCCGTTAAAAAAATCGCTGAAATGTTGAAAGCCGACCCATGGGCTATTCCAGATGCCGAGCCCTGCGGAGAAGTTCTTGAACGCAATCTGCAGGCCGTATAACGGTCCGTAATGAAACACGGCATAAAACGCCACAACCGGCAGCAGCATCAGGTAGATCGTGGAATTCCGGCGAAAGTCCTTCGCTGTTCTTGCGCTGAAGCTCTCGGATTTGCTCTGTATCGTCATGCGTTTTGTTTCTTCCTTTAGCTGCACCGTATGCCCTCCTCTGTGAAAAATAACCCGCATGAAGAAGGATACGGCTCGCCCGTTTTCTCCCTCTTCATGCGCTTCTACACTTACCGGCTGTTAAAACGGTCCAGCGCAGACTGCTGAATCTGAAGGGCTTCTTCAATGCCCATTCCCTGCACCGTTTGGACAAATTGATCAAAGCCGCTGATCGGCTCCACGCCCATAATGAATTTGTTGACCATCTCTTCGTAATACGTATTAATATCGTTCATGATCGAGGCATAACGCGTGCTCTCTTCTGCCGTCGGCGAAATAATCGGCATTAAACGGTCGTTCTCCGCCTTCATCCATGTCTCAATGGCCGCTTTTTGCTGAGGAAGCGCGGAATACTGCTCGACGTAACGGCGATCCTGAACGAAAGGTCCCGAATAACTGGCCAGGTTGTATTTCGACAACGCCTGGGTGATCGACAGCCCATCTGGATTCTTCATCACTTCGTCGGTATAGGTCGGGTACCCGTCCTTCATCTCGTAGCTGACTCCCTCAACCCCGAAATTAAACAGCATGTGCCCTTCTTCCCCATATTTGTAATCGAGCCATTTCACCGTTTCCGCCGGGAATTTGTTCGCTTTCGTCACAGCCGCCCCAAATCCGTTGAACGGCGAATCCTTCTGTCCAAGAAGCGGCGTGTCCCCCTTCTTTAGCACAACGTTGGGAGCGCCCACCAGACTGACGTCCGGATTGCTTTTTAACATGAGTTCGGAATAGCGGCCGAGGCTGCTGCCCATGTATCCGGAGAAGGCACCCACTTGATTGTTGGTCACTTTGGCATCTTTGAGCGTCCCGTCCGTTGCCGCATAATCCTGATCGATCAGGCCTTCGGCATACCATTTGCTCATCGTCTCCAAATAAGATTTGAATTCCGGTTGGATGGGGCCGTACTGTACCTTCCCGTCCACCTGATAAAATCCTGTCGTAATTCCCCACGCGCCGACAAATGCATGGTTAATGCCCGTCATATCCATATCAAGCAGGAGCGGGATTTCATCCGCCTGGCCGTTCCCGTTGGGATCCTGGGTCTTGATCGCTTTTAATACTTCATACCACTCGTCAATCGTTTCCGGCACTTGCAGGTTGAGCTGATCCAGCCAGTCCTGGCGAATGATAAGGCCGTTAAAGGTCAGCAGATACTCGTCTCCGCGGATGAACGGGAATACGTAAATGTTTCCGCCATCCGTCGTTATCAGCTTTTTGTATTCCGGGTGTTCGTTCAGCAGTTTCGATAGGTTCGGAGCATGCTCTTCAATCAGCTCATTCAGGCGAATGATCGAACCGTCCGATATCGCTTTATCCGGCCCTCCGGATACGTTGGCCCAGCCATACTCCACGACATCCGGCAAGTTGCCCGACGAGACCATAATGTTGAAGGCGTCTGCCTCTTGCCCTGCCGGCGGATGCTGGAACTTAACCTTGGTCCCTGTCAATTTCTCCATTTCCTGATAGGCGGCAATGCCGTTCATATCCTGCATCGTTGCCGATGCGTTGGCATTCAGCGATACCCAATAGGTCAGCTGGCCGGGATACCCCGTTTCTCCGCCTGAGGCAACGCCCGTTCCTTCCTTGCCTTTGTCGCCGGCAGGCTCCTCGGCTCCCGAGCCTTTTCCGCTGCACCCGGCAATCATAGCCACAATCAGCATGAAGATGGCCAGTCTCGTCATACGTTTCCGGTTTGTTTTCAAATCACGACGCCTCCCTTTTTTCCTAATGAATGATCATCCGAAATGTTCAGGCCGAGTTGATGCCGGCCCTGCCTCAAATATTAATGCTGAAGCGCTTTCAACGTATATCGTACAGTTTCTGGATCCATATACAGCGATTAAGAATTGAGATGATCATTTCTTAAGGTTGATGATAGGGAATGCAGGGTTTCCTTGTATTTTCCCGGGGTGATCCCTTCGTATTTCTTGAATACCCGGATAAAACCGACATCGCTGGTATAACCGACGGAACGGGCGATGTGCGAAATCGTATTTTTGGCATCCCGCATCATTTCCTTGGAGCGCTCGATCCGAATTTTGGCCAGGTAATCGGTCAGATTGGTCCCGCTGTTCTTCTTGAAGAAGGCTGACAGATAGGGCGGCGTGATATCGAATTGCTCGGCAATGGAAGCCAGGCTGATCATGGCATCGTCGTGATGCTCCGTGATGTAGCTTTTTATCTTATCCAGGAGCTGCGAGGAGGAATCGCCTCTCTGGTCTCTTACGTACAGGCAGACCTGGCCGAACATCCATTTCACTTCCCGGTACAGCTCCTCTACCGTGCTGCCCTCGGTAATGTCTTCGATCGATTTGCCTGCCTGACCGAATACGTCCTCGTATTTCAAATTTAAGGCATTGAGCAGCTTGAACATCGTGCTGAGCAGGTTCGCGAACATGAGTCGGCCGAGCTCGGGCGAGATGGATTGACCGCTGAAGTTGTTGTGGTACAGACTTTGAATGATATCCTGAGCCTTATCCGTATCCCCGCTTTTCATGGCGTTAATGAGCTGGATTTCCGTCTCAATGGGAAAATCATAATACACCCCCGTTTTCTGCTTCATTTCATCGTAGAATAAAATCGGTTTATAGGCCGTAAAAATGGAATATTCCAGCGCCTTCAAGCTTTGGGTATATCCGCTTGCCAAACATCCAAGATCCGAACGGATATCGCTGATCGCGATCGTGATCTCGGACTTGAAGCGCTGTTCGATCACCAGCTTCACTTGTTCCGCCCAATCGTACAGCTCGCCCGCCTTGTCCTGCAGAGGTTCCGGCATATTCAGAATCATGGCAACCTGGTTCTTCTCCAGATCCACGGAATACGCGGTAAAGGGATGAATTTCTTCGGCCACCTTCCCGGTGACAAAGCGGATCAGGGCCCATTCGCTTTCCCGTTCGTTATGAATGAACCCGCTGGCATCCCTCAACTCGATCAGGGCAACGGCAAAGCCGGGAAACGGAAACGATATCCCCATGAATTCCAGGGCATGCTCCGACATATCGGCCGCATCCACGTTTCCCTTCAATAAACGCTGCAAAAAGTTGGACCGGATCACCGGCGTTTGCCTCGACAATTGCTCCTTCATCTCCGTCTGCTTGCCAAAGGAATCGGCCATCGTGGATTTGATGAAATCATATTCGTTGCGTACCTTCCCCTCCTTGACCGGATGGGATTGGCGAATAAAGCGGATAATGTCGCGCAGGGGATAATACGCCCGGTACGTCATGTACGCGCAAGCGGCAACTCCGGCGGCCAGGCAGATGCCGAGAACGCCTGCGGCCATTCGTTTGACCATATTCACCTTTTCCATAAACACTTTTTCCGGCACGACCGACACGTACTCCCACCCGCTGCGTGCGGATCTGGACGATACCGTCATGACGGCCTGCTTATCCTCAGCTTTACCCACATTGGATACTCCGGTTTCACCGGCACGAAGAATCACTTGACCGCTGGCATCCTTAATGGATATCGTTCCGTTGTTGGTTTTCACGATCTCCTCGAGCAAGCCTGTAATCTGCCTTTCGTCGATCAGCATGACAAGGGCGCCTTTGGGGTTGTTTTTCTCGCCAAATGGAAGCGTTTGCATATAAGTGAGCATTCGTTTCTGGTTCAGGCCTTTGCCGACCTCCGTTACGGGCAGATACCGGTTGAAATGAACGCCGCGCAGTATATCCGCTTGGTATTGTTGAAAGGTTAAGCTTTCATATCCGTAGATATCGGAGAACAAGACGCTGGACGTCGTTTTTAAGGTTGGGCTGAGAACCGTATCGCTCTCATCAAGATACACATAAAAATCGGTGATAAAACTGCTGCTGTTTCGGTACCGCTGCATTTCCTGCATGAAGGTGTAGTAATTGTAATGCTCCGCTCCGGTTTGAGGGGATCCTGCCTTTAACAGCGCATCCAGTCTCGGATGTGAAGTAATGTTCCGGGAAATCAAATGCATTTCATCCAATCGGCTGTCCACGACCTGCTTGGCCTGTTCGATGAGTGCCATGTTGGAGTTGTTGGCATTCTCGATCATAATTCGCTCGATTTGGGTATACAGACCCCAGAACACGATGACCGGGATCAGCAGTACCACAAGATAGGACATGAGCAACGTAACGAACACGGATACGCGATTGGATCGCTCATTTCTTGCAGTGGTTGTCGTCAATTTCCCCATATCCTCATTCCTTCCATTCTTAAGATGTGTTCTTTCCGCACTTACATTAATTACATCATACTGTTTTTATTTAACATGAACAGGTTTTCTTCAAAAATGTTAATGCATCACGAAATTGTATCATACTCGAACGCTGCGGCTTCCTCTACGATGGAAGTGTTCCGGTTTCATGGCCGGAAATCGATATCAGTCGGGAGGGAATGGATGTGAAACGAATGGCTCTGATTGTACTCATGCTGATTACGGGGCTTCATGGCTTTTTGCCGCCCCCATTAGCATGGGCAGAGAGCGAACGAGATCAGGTACAGGAGGGTTTGCTTGTGAACAGCGGTTTTGAGGCAACTGAGGCGGGGGCCAGTTGGTCAGGCGGAATCAAGCCGGCAAATTGGGGACAGTGGCTTCCAACAGGCTCGCCCATATTGAGAGTAGATTCGGGAATATTCAAATCCGGGAAACAATCGGTCAGCATCGAAGGTCCCGCAGGAACGTCCAGCCGGGCAGCCATAACCCAGTCCATCCCGGTAGAGGTCGGGAAAACGTATCGGATCAGCGGCTGGGTCAAAACGGAATCCGTCAGCAATGCCGCGCTCATCCGATATCAAATGAAACGAACCGGCACCAGCAATGTGCTGGTTCATGTCGGAACGCTCAAGGGCACCCAAGACTGGACGTATATGGAGAAGCTGTTCACCGTTCCGCATAATGCAGCCTCACCGCCCCTATTGACCGTTGAGCTGTTTCTGGAAACCGGAACGGGCAAAGCTTGGTTCGACGATGTGTTGGTTGAGGAGCCGCTTCAATCCATCGCGATCGAACCGGATGTGGCCTATCTGAATACGGGAGAGACCATAACACCTTCCGTCCGTTATGAGCCAGGTTCGTCACCTCCCCCTCAGCTGCAGTGGTCTGCGTCCAAGCCGGAAGTCGTGGAAGTGACGGATCAAGGCGACGTAACCGGCCTTTCCACAGGACTTGCAACCGTAACGGCAGCGACTTATGACGGTGCTCATACCGCCTCAATGGCGGTCAGCGTCAATGCGCCGGACACCTTGCTGGTGGACGATTACGAAGGCGAAACGGCTCAAGGCCAAGCTTTGCTCGGGCAATTGTCCGCGCGCGACAGCAGCGGTGCCGATCTTACGTATCTCCTCATCTCCCAGCCTGCGCACGGCATGATTACCGTAAAGGAGAACGGCAGCTTTACCTACTATCCCGACAGCGGCTTTAGCGGTACGGACCGCTTCCAGTTTGCTGCCCTGCAGGCTGATACGGGCGGCGCCAAATTCGGCCAGGGCACGATCCACGTTACTCCTGTGAATGCTGCTCCCCTGTTGGATTTGGAATGGGGTTATACGACGATGAATACTTCCCTTTCCGGCCAGTTCACGAAAGCGGAGGATCCGGATGGAGATCCGATCGCATGGAAACTTGAAGCACCGCCGGCACAGGGCACGGTTCAAGTGGATGCCGAGGGTACTTATCGATATGCTCCCAATGAAAACTATCTGGGGTACGACCGTTTTCGCGTATCGGCTGAAGATGGACGTGGCGGACGTACGGAAAGCGATATGCTGGTCTTTGTCGGGCCGACGGCAGATCGAATTTCGGAATCGCTACACGGTCATGCCTCATCCGCCCGTTCCCATCCGCGCCTTCTCGCATCCACGGACGATTTGAACCGCTCCAAGCAATTGCTGGCAAGCGGAGATCGTTATATGACGGAGTGGATGCAACTCTTGAGAAATCAAGCGGACCCCGTCCTTGGAACTTCGCCGCTAACCTACCAACCTAATGGCGGCAATGCCTACATGCTACGCGACCGCTTGATTCCGACCGCGCTCATGTATCGCTTGACCGGCGAATCCCGTTATGCCGAACGTGCGTGGCAGGAACTGGAGGCGATGACGCACTACCCCGATTGGGGCGGCAGAACCAATAACATCCTTGCCTTGTCCGAATTGTCTTTTGCCGTTGCGCTGGCCTACGATTGGATATACGACGATTTGAATGAAGCTCAGCGAGCCCAATTGAATGCGGCGATTCGAGATCATGCGCTTGCTGTCGCGCTCGATTGGTACCGGGGGGAATTCCGCCATAACGGGGAGCACAATAACATTAACCTGGTCGACAACGGAGGCCTTGGCCTGCTTGCGTTAACCGTTGCGGATGAGCCTGAGACCGAGGATCAGGCGCTGGAAGTCATCCAGAGCACGTTTCAGAAGCTGCAATATGCGCTTCGTCACTATACCGAGGACGGTTCTTGGCCGGAAGGTCCTGCTTATTGGCATTATGGAGGCCAATACTTGGCCATGTATATTCAAGGCTTGAATAAAAGCCTGGGTACCGATTTTGGGCTTTCCTTGCTGCCGGGATACGAGGCATCGGGTGCATATCCGTATCATTTGCTCGGCGAAGGCGGCGTGTTCAATTTTTATGATGGCGGTGTAAGCTACAACATGTATGAATCCTTATGGTTCGCCTCGTTCTTCAACAAACCTGAATACGCCTGGTTTATTGGCGATCTGTATGAGCGCAAGGGCTACTTCCACCCTCTCTATCTGGTGTTTTACGAGCCTGGCATGTTTGAAACGGTTCCGACGGAGCTGGATCGTTTCTTCACCGGCATTGAATCGGCCTCCATGCGGAGCGCATGGGATGATCCCTATGCCTTGTTTGCTTCCATGAAAGGCGTTAACGAAACGATGCGAAGCCATAACGATCTGGATGGCGGTACCTTCGTTTTTGACGCGCTGGGCGTAAGGTGGGCATCCGATCTGGGGAACGAATCCTACAGCTTGCCCGGCTTCTGGGATTACAATTATAATCGCTGGACGTATTACCGCAAAAAAACCGAGGGACATAATACCATCGTCATCAATCCCGTCCAGAATCCGATTGTTCAGCAAGAGCCTTACGGCACAGCCGTTACGATAAAAAAGGAATCGAAGCCAAGAGGAGCCTATACGATTCTGAATATGACCGACCTGTACCGGAAAGACGCAGGCGAGATGTTAAGAGGAATGAAACTCTCTGCCGATAGACGCGAGCTGGTCGTCCAGGATGAGATGAAACTGAAGCTTCCTTCAGAGCTGTATTGGTTCATGCACACCGGAGCGGACGTGGAGATTGTTGCGAATGGACGCGCCGCCATTCTTTCACAACAGGATAAGCGGCTGTATGTTGAGCTGGTCGAAGGACCGGCCGGTGCCCGGTTCTCCGTCATGGATGCAGCGCCGCTGGCCACCTCCCCGAATCCGGATGGCCAATCCAGCAACGAAGGCATGCGCAAGCTGACCATACACCTGGAGCACGTCCAGAATGTCCGGTTGTCCGTTCGCATGGTTCCTTTATACGCAAACGATCCGATACCTCCAGCGGAGACGGGGTTTACTCCCCTGCTGGAATGGACCATACCTGACGGCGATCTGCCCGAACCGGCAGCCCGACCTATGGCTAACCGTTTATTAATGGACGGAATGCCGCTCCATGGGTTTCGTCCAGAAGTCACGTATTATGAAGTCGGACTTCCGTTTGATGCTCCCTCTCCGCCTGTGATGACGGCCGAAGCGGATCATGCCGTGGCCATTGATCAGGCAGATACGATTCCGGGTACGGCAACCATCGTCATTCAGAACGACGCTCAACCGAATCTGAGCAATAGATATACCATCAAATTCACCCGGAATCCGGCCATAGGCGAACCGCCGAACCATCTAAAATATCAGGTACGGCATGTTACCGCGAGCGCCGTTCCCGAATCGGCGAACATTCCGGAACATACCGTCGACGGCAACCTGAGCACTCGCTGGTCCGCGCCGGGTACGGAATACGTACAGCTTGACCTGGGTGAGCCGAAGCCAGTGGGCGCTGTTTCGCTGGCCATATATTTAGGGGATACCCGTAAAAACCGGTTTGATGTTCTTGCCTCCGTCGATGGCGAAGAATGGTCGACCATCTACGAGAATGGGCTGACTTCCGGCACGACTGTGCAGCCTGAAACTTTTCTTGTGGAGCAAACGACAGCCCGATACATTCGGATACTGGGCAAAGGAAATAATGCCAACCCGTGGAATAGCTTCACCGAAGTCGGCGTGTACCCGCTAGCACCGATCGTGATGCGCGTGGAAGCTTCAGATGAGCTCAAACTGGGCGAATCGGGACAAATCGAAGCATGGTACGGCTTTCCGGGCGGGATGCGTGAACAGGCGGAAGAGCTGACGTACACATCCGATGCTCCGGATATCATTCAAGTGAGTTCAACCGGACGGATGAAGGCGATATCTCCGGGAAGCGCTGCGATCTCGGTTAAGGACCAACGTTACGGATTCGTTGAAACGCTCCCTGTCACGGCCGCATTCGATGGAAATCAGCCTTTTCTCCGGCTGCTGGGCAAGGATCTAATGACTTCCAAGACAACGCAGCAGCTTCGGGCTGAACTTCTTCACCCCGATGGCCGCAAGGAATCCCTCGACAAACTCAGCTATCGCAGCAGCAACCCCCATATCATCTCCGTTAACGCACAGGGAGTTGCCCGCGCGAATCAAAGCGGAATTGCCGTTGTCAGCGTAACCGACCGGACGAGCGGCAAGATGGATTCCATGGCTATAACCGTCCGTTAAGTCCAAGCGGCTATATTGAGATATTCGCCACTGTTTTGCGAATACGGGTTATAAACAGGAAAGGATCGTCCCCGAGGAGACGATCCTTTTTTATTTTATCCGCAACAAGTTAAGGTTCATATATCATTTTGCGGGTCATGCCGCCGTCCACCACCAGATGGGACCCTGTTACAAAGTCATTCTCCGGATCGGTAAAATAAAAGCAGGCTTTGGCGATATCGGCCGGAATCCCGACCCGACCCGCAGGGTGCTGCTTATGGTCCTTGGATCGAAGCTCTTCATA
Source organism: Paenibacillus sp. Y412MC10 (assembly GCF_000024685.1). Classification (NCBI taxonomy): domain Bacteria; kingdom Bacillati; phylum Bacillota; class Bacilli; order Caryophanales; family Paenibacillaceae; genus Paenibacillus; species Paenibacillus sp. Y412MC10. The sequence goes on along the minus strand of NC_013406.1, from coordinate 2,805,862 downwards.
ATCCCCGGTTTCAATCCAGCCCGGACTTATGCAATTCACCCGAATTCCATCGGGCCCCAGACTAACGGCCATGGCATGGCTCAACGCAACGATGGCTCCCTTGGAAGCCGCATAGGCTTCCGAATTCGGCTCGGACATGATGGAACGCGTGGAGGATATATTGACGACAGCCCCGCCATTCCCACTCTTTTTCATATATGCGGCAGCCTCGCGGGTAGCCAAAAAACAGCTTCTGGCGTTCGTGTTGATTACGTCGTCCCATTCTCCCACCGTAAGCTCATATGGTGATTTCCATCGGGAGACCCCTGCGTTGTTTATTAAGATATCGATGGTGCCCCCATATTGGGCCGCTTGGTTCATCAGGCGTCTAATCTCTTCTTCCTTCCTCACATCGCAGGGGATGAAGACGGCATGAAATCCTTGATCCTTCAAGGTGTTTGCCGCCAGATTGCCCTGATCTTCATGAACATCGCTTACTATCACTCGAGCTCCGCTAGCCGCATAAGCCTCAGCCAATCCGCGGCCTATCCCGTTCGCAGCGCCCGTTATCACCACCGTTTTATCCTGAAATTTCATAGGCAGCTCCTCCTTCTCCTACATTATATACCACAGGAGAAGGCGTCATAAAATGAACCAGCCTCTTATTTAGGTTGTTCATAACCCCGGACCACATGAAGATGCGCTCTGGGGTGCCTGACGAATCCGTAGTACCGGGTTCCCTGAAAACGAAGCAGTCCCTCGTCCCCTTCCGCGCACATGCCGAATTCCTCGCCGTTTACGGCAAATTCCATGCGATCTCCGCTCTCCACTTCGAATGTCAGATAATAGGTGGTACGAGTACGGCTCGACATCGTATCATCCGTCTGCTGTGTATGTTTCACTTCCGTTCGCTTGCTCACAATTTTGGAATCGACCGATAGCAAAGGCTGTCGGTTATTCTGACTCCATTGCAAGATTCCCTTACCGGCCGACAGCAAAATGATCCCGATGACGACGATGAAAAACACGGGCATAACGCTGCCGAAAAAATCGAACATCCAATCTGACCCCGATCCCATACGGCTCCCCCCCTCCACCTTGTCTTGAAATATGTATATGCTTTATGTCGGACAATTTAACTCATGCATCATGGAAAGTTTGATTGAAATTTTAAAGAACTTGTCCCTTTCTGGGAGCATCAAAAAAAGCTGATGCCGGCACTTTGCCAGTCATCAGCTTCTTCACGGAACCTTATAACGCCCTGATCCATTCATTGTCTTCATCTTGTTCATACCCGCTTAATCGTAAGCCAATCTCATCCACTTCATCGTTTCTTCTTGTCCCGTCATTTCATGGTCCTGCGATGCCATGTCCTGCTCGTTCCAGCAAGCCAGACATTGCTCCTCCGTCTGACATAAACATGCATCATCGCAATGGTAGCACAAGCGAAGGAAATTTATCGTCATTTGATCGGTATGCATAAGGATCGTCCCCTTCCAAACATTTTGACGTACCTGATTACATCTTTATAGTAGCATACAGGTTGAATTTTATTTGTGATTAATTTCACAATATAATATGTTTATAAAGGCTTTATCGGAACCGTTGGTTTTAGCCGATAAAGCCTTCGTCATCGAGATAGTTTTCGATTGGCGAATCAGATCCTGCTTGTAGGTTATTAGTCGGTATTACAACCCCTGCCAGGTTACGCCGCCGTCACTGCTTTTCATCAGGCGCGATCGGTTTTTGTCCGTCGTTTCAATCAGCATCCAGCCGACATCCGACGATGTGAATTGCAATTTGACCACATTCGGATATTTTGCAAGATTATCGGACAACAGCTTGCTTCTAGGGAATGGTGTCCAGGTCTTGCCCATATCGCTCGTATGATAGACGATGCCGTTCACCATTCTCCATCCGTCATGCAGACGACGGAAGACAGGCTGGATGGTCCCCTTCCCGCTATTTCCCGTCATGGGGAACGACACCAAATTCCATGACTTCCCCGTATCGGCCGTAAAGTAACCCAAATAGTTCGCCTGATCTTCCTTTACGCAGGTAACCGGTATATAAATCTCGCTTCCGCTTCCACCTTTGCCCAGATACTTGGGAGTCCCGGCAAAAACGGAACCGCACGCATCCAGCAGCTTGCTTTTGAATACTTGGCCGGAAGACTTCCACTTCTGTCCTCCGTCACGTGTTATATACAACTTGGAAGATTGCATTTCACGGATGGTCGCAAACCCGACAAGCGAATCCGTGAACGTTAATCCGATGACGGATCCGGTTCGCGGAATGACGCTTCCCGGAATTCGGGATGTCGGATACTCCGTATTCTGCATAATCTCATCCCATACTCCGCCATTATTGCTAGTGTGAAACAGCGACTTCTCTTCCGATCCCCGGGAGAGATCGCCTTTTGCCATAATCCATCCCTGCTGGGATGAAACGAAGGACATTGCCGTAACGACTCCCGTCTCCGGAAGCGAAGAGAGCTTCCAGCTGCCGCCCCCGTCGGTCGTATTGAGCAGGATCGTTTCGGCCGATCTCTGTTTGTTTCGTATAATCCAACCATGATTTTTATCCGTGAACACGATGTCTTTCCCATACTCCAGCTTATCAACGAATTGGACATTGGATGATGGAGAGATATCGACCCAGGTCTCACCGTAATCTTCGGTCTGATAGAGACGCAGTTCTGTGTTCGTGATCCCCCAAGCAATCCCCGTTGACTCATTGAGCAGATGGAAATCCGTCAACCGTGTATGTATCTGATATTTGCTTTTTTCCTCAGGTGCTTTCATGGCCGTATCCGGCGTTACTAGTGTGATGGTCTGACCTTCTTCTTCATCTTCAATTGATTCAGGAGGGTCTTCTACAGTAGAAGTTTGCTGTTGTTGTTTTATCGGTTCTGAGGTACAGGCTGCTAACATGAATACAATCATCATCAGCATACCGAGCCAGAATATAAAACGTCTAGATATCAAGAATTCTTCCTCCTCTTATTCGATGTCATGCCGGCAAGTCTGCTTTTTCGACATTATAACATATTACATCCTACGGAAATGTAAAGAACCGGCTTGCAAAATTTACAATACTGTAGCTTTTTTGATAGCGTCATTCTCAGATGCATAAGGATGTTTCGATTATGGAAGACTTTTGAGGTGTGCGAATGAGCAAGATCATTACATACAAGGAGGTGAACTTTCATGGCTAAACCTGATAATCGCGAAGACAATGTCGAACATCTGCAGCAGGCCGTCCAAAACACGATCGAGAACTTCCGCGAGGCAGAAGATTATCTTCAGGAGTTCGGGGATGAGATCCCCGCAAGCGAGAAAGAACAGATTCAAGACCGCAATGCTCGTCGCGAAAAGAGTATTTCCGGCTTCCGGGAAGAGATTAAAGACGAGGCTGCCCACCAGCAAGGAGAATAATCTTCAGACCGCAAAAAAACAGGAGGAGCTTATGAAGCTCCTCCTGTTTTTTGCCGCACTAGCGTGGGCTCTTTCTGACAATGACGCCTTTATAATCCTTTAATTCTTGGGACGCATCCGTAATAAAGTGCCTGATCGCCTTCACCCTTGATTCCAATTCCATCGTATCGTTCGAACCTACCTGCACAACCGATGCAGACGCTGTCGATATCACGTCCAGGCATCCCACATGAATCGTTTTATGGTCATGTATAACGTCTAAGTCTACTTCTGACGGAAGCTGCCATGCAGGTATGGATCTCGAAAAAATCGGATAGTCCTCATAATTGCCTTCGTCCTCAAAAAAAACCGGAACTTGACGTTGAATCGCCAATGCCCGGGTATAGGCATCGATATGTCCCGATTCGCCGCAGATGCACGCCGAACTATTAGAGATATTGATGATATATACGTTATCAACGAGTACATGGCGCTTCATGGTGCGGTAGCCGGTGATAACGGAACGAGCGGGGTGATCTGCAGGGATTCGGAAGGAGTGTCGTAGATGGAACTGCTATTAATGACCCGGGTATCTCCGATCAACAGCACGGATGAGCTGGAGATCGCCGTAATACGGATCGAACCAACCCGGAGCTCTTTATTGATGACCGTCATTTTCATTCGTATTCCTCTTTCCATGTTGCAAATTATGAAGATGATGCTCGACTGCCGTATCGATTTCTTTTTTCATTTGATTAGCGATCATTTGCTCAACATCACCTGGATTTATCTCGGTACTGTTCGAGTGGTATTGCTGTAAGTAAACGTTGATACGATCTCCGAGTTGTTTTCGGATATCTTCTATCATCACCGCAGCATATTGATCTCCAAGTTCGTGATTGGACTGGGGATTCATTTGCTCGAGTCGCGCCGGCACGGCATGTTCCAAGTGGCTTGATACCTGCTGATGTATGTTTGAGTAAAGATCCCTTCCGGCAGCTACCGCCTGTAATTGTTCTGCCGGCTGGCCATTGACGGTGATATCCCCCAGAGACTTCCCATCTGAGGGCGTCAGTCCAATGTTTAAGGTTCCTTCCAATTTTTCGATTTTCAATAAATCAAAATTATATTCGACGTGATCCGTCGACTTTTGATTGCCCTGCTGTAATTGATTTATTTCATTACGTATTTCCTTTAGCATTTGTTCCATTCTGTTAAGCTGCTCCGTCTGGGATTGAAGGCAATGGAACAATTGCTGGATATGGTATTGATACATAGCATCTCCCCCCGCTCCCTAATGATTGTATGCGTATGATATGAGCCTCATTCTGGCCGATATAGATCTTCAATCGGCGCAGGTAACGGAACCAGGGGGGCCATATTATTCGGAGGCTCGAACTCCGGAGCAGGGCCCGTAAAACCGCCCGTGTTATATATATTGGATAATGCGCGGATCTCACCTGCGGTTCCAATCTGAAGCACCGAGGAATTGGTCACCGCGTCAACCCGAAGCTGCTGTATATTAATGCATTGATGTATCGTTAGATTCACTGGGGCTCACAACCTTAATTAAGCATTAGGCGAATCAATAAGGTCTGGATCGAATGTATTCGTGCTGTTGGCTTGGTTATTAGTTATATTCGTACCAATACTGTCTCCGGTGGTGAACGAGTTGGCGCCGGAATAAGCTTTTGTCGTGCTGTTTAAATCGATTACTCCTGTATTTCCAACTAGTACCGTAGAACTGGGGCCCACGTTTACGATTTTCATATTGCCGATAATTGAAACCACAATTCCACCTCTTTGTTCAAAATCGTCCGCTTGGATTTATTCTATGTGGTCGGATGCCCAGATGTCACTATAACATTCCTTCGCCCATACACTGGAACAAAGAACGTAGGAGGGATTATCGTGAGCTCAAGATCCAAAAAGCCGGACTGGTTGACACAGGACTCTTTCTTTAACAACAATTCCTTTCCATTTAAGGATCTGAATCATCTCAATGAAGATTATCAGCTGGATCCGACGATCATTGAGGATTATGTAAAGGATACGATACGAAAAGCGACTGCCGGAAATGAAATTCTTCCCGACCCGCATTCGCTTCGCTATGAAACGTTAGATACTCATAACTTTCTGATCGTGAAATGTTATGTGCCTAAACGCATCCATCCCGAAAATTTATGGATTCAGCTGAACCGGACGCAGATCAAAATCAACGGCTTGCCAAAAGAACAACACCAAACCATATCTTTACCCGTCCCCATACTGCCTGCGCAATCCGTTGCGACCTTTAGACAGCCTACGCTTCAAATTAAGATGCCGAAAATGTCTCCCGGCCGCCTGCGCGATATCAATATTCGTTTCTTGTGAATCAGACGGATAACAACAAGGACAGCCAACAGAAGCACCGTTCAAAACAACTTGCATGCAATATCCGTTGTTTGCAGGTTGTTTTGACTCATCTTATCTAATACTTATTGATGACTGAATTGCGATATCGTAATGGGAGTTTTTCCTTGTTTAAACCTTTATCATGGCTGCTTTGTAAGTGGTCGGGCTGTATTTAAGAGGATGTAGCTAGATATCGCATGAGGTGTTTTCTATTGTGAATTTTTCATATATTGAAATAACATAATCAAAAAGAAATAAGCTGATTTCAGTTAAGAAACCAGCTTATTCAAAGATCTATATGAAGGCCGCATGTCCGGGCCTGTTAAGCCTCGGAAACGACCGTATAGCGCTCGTTGAGATGTTTGGGCTGCTCAAGCTCATCGAGCACCGCGATGACGTAATCGGCATAGCTGACGTAGCTTTTACCGCTGGCGTTGCCAATGACTTGATCTTTGCCCTCCTGATAACTCCCTGTTCGCCGACCTTCCGGATTAAAGAACGCTGCCGGACTAAGATACGTCCATTTTACATCCGAAGTTTGTTCCAGGTCCTTCAAATTCTCGCCGGCATGGAATGCCGTCGGATAATATTCCTTCGGAAAATCGGGCGTTTCTAAAAGTCGAAGCGTTTTGGCTTCGTCCACAAACAAGCTGCCGGCTCCTCCGACAACAAACAGTCTGGTATCCGTGCCTTTTAGTGCTTGTATCAGCACCCGGCCTACTTCCACATATTGAGTCTCCTGCCCAGGCGCCGCGCCAAATGCATTCACGACAACGTCGAACCGCTGAAGATCGGCGCTGGTCAGATCCAGCACGTTCTTCTCCAAAATGTTTATGCTGGAATCGGAGATTTTGGATGCATTACGCACGATCGCCGTTACTTCATGACCGCGTGCTTGTGCCTCCTTGAGAATCAGATTTCCCGCTTTCCCTGTCGCACCGATAATACCAATCTGCATTTCGAATCTCTCCTTATCAATTGTATGTACAAATGAGTGGTGAAAAAGACAGAGGCTACATTCCCCTTTTCAGCAATTCGCTGGATTCATGGAGAAGTTTCGCTAACTGTTCGCTATGCTCCTTCCCCAAGAGGGAAACATACTCTCCGTATAACTTTTCAAAATATTGGTTCAGCTCCCGGTATAACGCCATCCCCTCGTCCGTCAAGAAAATATGCGTTTCCTTCCATTCGGATTTGCGCTTTACCAGAAGTTTCTCCTCCAGCTTATCAATGAATCGGGTGCTTGTGGATGGAGCAATCGACAATTTATCGCTAAGCTCTTTGTGCGTAATTCCGGGATATTGATGGATCACCACCAGCACATAGGAGTACGTTGGGGATAAGCCGGCTTTTGCAAATGCATCCTCCGCCATCTTGGTCATGGATCGTGCAAACCGATTTGACGTAAAAAACAGGCACGAGCTTAAAATGGAATCATCGATGTTCATATCCAGCCACCTCTCATTTGTATATACAAATTAACATTTAACTATGTTATTGTCAACAACTTTATTTTAGTTAGTTTCAATGCTTTTTCCTCTTTCGTTTGTCAATAAGTTCGGGTTCAGCCGTAAGCATGCTCCACTGATGGTAGAACGTGTTACTAGTACTTTTATGAATTTTTCATATGTTGAAATATTATTCCCTCCTCAAGGGTAGTAAAAAATCGTTGACCTTGTCATTAGTGTCAAGGTCTACACTGTATTCGAAACTAATCCTTAAGGAGGTATACAATGAAACCATCGAAACAACATCAAGAACAAATGCTCGAAACTGAAACTCGGCAAACGCCGGCAAACGGCAGCCAAACCGCCGTAACGGTGCTGGGGCTTGGACCCATGGGGCAAGCCCTGGCCGGTGCATTGATCAGGAGCGGCCATTCCACAACGGTGTGGAACCGGACATCGGCAAAGGCTGACTCGCTGGTAAAGCAAGGTGCCGTGCTAGCTCCGTCCGTTAAGGATGCGGTGTTTGCCAGTCAGCTTATTATCATCTGCGTGCTCAACTATGATGCGGTGAACGCCGTTCTGTCTTCTGAGACAAGTGCATTGAAAGGAAAAACGCTTATAAACCTGACAGCCGACGTACCTGAACGTGCGCGGGAAATGGCGGAATGGGCTTACCACAACGGAATTGACTACATCGATGGCGCCATAATGACGCCGATACCTACGATTGGGGAGCCTTCGGCCGTCATTTTGTACAGCGGGCCCGAAGACGTTTATCGCAGCCATCATCGTATACTCGCCAGCCTGGGCGGAACCGCTTCGTTCCTGGGCGAGGATCCGGGTCGTGCAGCGGCATATGACGTGGCGCTGCTAGATGTGTTCTGGACAGCCATGAGCGGTTATGTGCACGCGCTGGCCATTGCACGGGCGGAGAACATCGCTGCGAAAGACATCGCCCCTTATGCGCACAATATCATTCGCATTATGCCGGATATCATGACCTATATGGCGCATGATGCGGATCGGGGCGTTTACCCTGGGGACAGTTCCAACCTAATCTCGAATGTAACGAGTATGGAGCATATCATCCACGCTGCCGAACATCATGGAATTGATAGCAGCGTCTTAATCGCAGCAAAAGCAATTGCCGAAAAAGCAATCCATGCCGGCCATGGAGAAAACGGCTTCTCCCGCTTGATCGAGTATAATCTCACCTCGCCATAATTGACCGATCACGCTCGCTGCAGTTTAATACTCGTATGAAACCTAACAACGAATAGGCAAGTCAAACAGGCGACTTCATGTCCCCTCTTGACTTGCCTATTCGTTGAGTTCGCCGTTTCCTTAACCTTTGACGGCTCCCTCGGTCAGACCTTTCTGGATATATTTCGAGATAAACAGATATACAATCAGAACCGGAATAACCGTCAATGATACGGCCGTCGCCATCAGACCAAAGTCCGTTCCGTATTGCGAGCTGATCTCATTGAGCAAGGCAACGATTGGACGAACATTCTCTTTGTTCACAAAGATCAATGCCGAGAACAAATCATTATACGACCACATAAACACGAAGATGCTTGCCGACGCGAATACGGGCTGAGAGATCGGAACGAAGATTTTCACAAACATCTGCCATCGGTTGCAGCCGTCCATGAATGCCGCTTCTTCAAGTTCTTTCGGAATGGTTGCCATGTAACCGGCAATAACCAAGGTCGCAAACGTCAGATTGCCTGCCGTTTGCGGAAAAATCAAACCCCAGTATGTATTGACCAGACTGGTTTTGATAAGCAGCTCATAGACCGGAACCACGGTTGCAAACGCAGGAATCAGCAGCGTCGCATACAAAATGGAATAAATGGTTCGCTTTCCTCGAAAGTTGAACCTGGACAATACGTAAGCAGCTAATCCTCCAAGCAATAATACCAAGAATACGGTGCTGAAGGACATCACCAAACTATTGATATAACTTCTTCCGATATTAATGCGGTCAAATGCGTTCTGATAGTTAACAAATACCGGTTCCCAGGCGATGCCAAAGGAATTATTCATCACATCGCGGGATACTTTGAACGAGTTGTTCACGATCCAGAATAACGGATAGATGGTCGTTAAGGACCACGCTGTCAAAATCACGTACATCAACGTGGTGCCTAGACTAAACCGACGCTTCCTAACGCGCTGAGTTTTGTGTTCAACGACGATGGTTGGCTCCATAACAGTACACCCCTATAATGCTTAGTATGTAATCTCGTCTCTTTTCAACAAACGGTTGGCTATCAACGCAAGCAGCACGCCAAAGACCACCATGTATATCGCAACCGCCGATCCGTAACCAAAGTTCTGGTCCACCATGGCCTTTTTGTACATGTACGTCCCCAGCACCTCGGTTCCGTTCTGGCCGCTCGTGATGACCCAGATGAACTCGAACACCTTCAACGTACCCGTAATGGCAAGGGTAATGACGACCTTGATGTCACTCATGATAAGCGGAATTGTAAGCATCGTTGTTTTTTTGAGGCCCGTGATTCCTTCCAATTTTGCGGCTTCATAATAATCCGAAGGTATTTTGGACATGGCGGTCAAGAACAGAACGAAATAAAAGCCCACATAATGCCATACCGTTGGGATCGATACCGCTTTAAGCGCATTTTTCGCATCCAGCCACAATACCTTCTCGATGTTGAAATTCGCCAGCAAGTTGTTCAGCAAACCGAAGTTGTAGTTGTAGAAGAGCACAAACAACAAAGAAATAGCCGTACCGGATATAACCACCGGGAAGAAGAATACGGTTCGATAGAACCCTTTCAGCTTGGATATGTTATCTACCAGGACGGCCAGCACTAGCGCAATTCCCACCTGGAACACGATAACATAGAGCATAATTTCCAGCGTGTGCAGCGTTGCAGCGCCAAGCAGCTTATCCGTAACGAGTCTCTCATAGTTTGCCCAGCCCACAAACTTTTTGTCGAAAAAGCCGCTTGTGCGATAAAAGCTGAGATACAAACTCTTGAAGAACGGATAATATAGAAAGATTGTCATGATGGCCGCTGCGGGTAATAAAAACAGCACAATGTACTTGCGATCACCCTTCATATTAATCACCCTTGATGTTTATTTTTCTTCATCGTCCATGCCGAAATGACTACGCCGCCCGAATGAAAGCAGAGGGGCGGCGTACGTCACTTTTATTTCTACCGTTTCTGATAACAACTATTTTTTGTTGGCATCCTCGGTTTTCTTCGCTTCTTCGATCGCTTGAGTAGGAGTTTTCTTGCCTTCCACTACAGGCTGAACGCTGGCGCGAAGGTTACCGAACGTTTCTTGCGAAACTTTACTGTCAACCGGTGCGCTGATGGAGGCTGCTTTTGCTGCCATAGCGAAACCGTCGAGTGCTACTTGCGGCAATCCGGTCACTTCAACGTCAGCAGCCGGTGTGCCGCCGTTAGCCGAAGCTATTTTTTGAATGGACGCCGGGGAAGTCAGGTGTTTCAGCAATGCGATGGCTGCTTCTTTTTTGGCTGCATCGTCATAAGTGGCTTTAGAGAGGTAGAAGCCGGAACCGAAGCCGCCTACGATATCATTGCCGCTGCCAACGCCGCCAGGAACCGTCGGGAATGGCACAACCGTGGAATTGTCGCGAGTATCGTCGCTCCAGCCGCCGATGGCCCAGGATCCTTCGATGGTCATGGCTGCCAGGCCTTCGCTGTAATAGTTGCCGGACATACTCAGGTCGATCGTTGCGGCATCTTTAGGGAATGCGCCAAGATCATACAATTCTTTCATAGCGGCATAAGCTTTTTCCCAGTTTGGATCGATGCCATCGAGCAGGCCTTTATTTTGTCCTTCAGGACCAGCCGCAGACAAAATGGTATGCTCGATCAGGTAGTGCGATTGGTCAAACGGTACGGACAAAGGAATAATGCCTTTTGCGGACAATGCCTTAACGGCTGTGGTCAGCTTCGCCCAATCGGTTGGGAGCTCCAGACCGTTTTCTTCGAAGATTTTTTTGTTAACGAACAAGCCTTCGTAGAAACCGGTCAATGGTGCAGCGTAAATGTTGCCGTCTTTCTGCTTCGCAAGCTCAAGCGCATCCGGAATGAATCCGTTCTTCCAGTCAGCGTCAGCGTCGAGAATTTCGTTCAGCGGCACGACTTTGCCGGCATTGACGAACCCTTCTGCGTCAGCCCCGATGAAGTAGAACAACAGGTCTGGCTCGTTGCCGCTGTTCATATCGGTGTTGACTTTCGTTCTGAAACCGTCATCATTTGCTGACATGGTGTCGTTATCAATCTTTACGTTTGGATGCTCTTTCGTGAATTCATCCAACGCGGCCTGGAAGGCTTCGCGAGCTGCGTCAGTTCCTCCAAAGGTCGAGAACACGCGAAGCGAAACCGGAGCGGCTTCATCCTTTTTCTCTTCCGCCGGCGGAGTTGTTTCCGTCTTCGGCGCATCTCCTTCAGCGGCAGGAGTGTTGGTGCCACCGCTGTTTCCGCAGGCTGCGAGGAACATGGAGAGCAGCAGCATGACACTCATGAGTAACATGGAAGTCCTTTTCATTTCTAATCCCCCTAAGTATGTTTTCAGAACCTGATGCAAACACTTGCTGTCTACCAGAATTTTATTCCAAGCCCTATTGCTTTCAAAGGGGGACATTCATCTTTAGCAGGGGGAAATATTTCCATATTGACTTTTTTCCGCTTCATACCTCCCTTTTTAGAGTAGGAATGTGCTAGGTAACGAAGAGGTTATGCTAAAACTAAGAGATGTTAAGTAAGGATGGGTGATGAATTTTTCTATTATGAATTTTTCATGTAATGAAATATTATGAACTTATGACTTCCTTATTGACTTCTTTCATAGCACAGCAAAAAAAGACCAACCCCTTCTTAACGGTTGGCCCTACACGTGAATCCCCTCATTCAACTATTCTTGGGTGAGTGAATCTGATCTCTAACTCTGCTTAATCTCACTCGGCAGAACCCCCCAATACTTCTGAAATACCTTTGAAAAAAAACCGCTATTGATGTACCCTACTTGTCTCGCAGCATGTCCAACCTGTCCCCCCTCCTGGATGAATTGCTTGGCCAGCGTCATCTTGCGTTTAAGCACATATTGGGAGAACGACTCACCAACTTCATGCTTGAATAGTCGGCTTAAATAGGACTTGTTTACATATAACCGATCCGCGAACAAATTCAGGCTTAAGTCCTGACCGATTTCCTCATCGACAAGGACGAGCAGACGCTGAATCAATTTATGTCCGCTTTGCTGAGGGCGCTTTTGCGAATGGGTCGTAATCTTACGTACGATCCGGTGCAGGGTTTGCTGAATTTGTTCCCTTGAATGAAGGTTCAGCACACTGTAAAAATAAACGGCATCCTCCCCCACCATCTGGCGCAGGTTCCACTGTTGTTCGCGAATGACGCGAAGCAAACCATGCATGAGATAAAGCAGCTTCTCCTGTACCTCCTCTACCGCGGAAGCATGCCCGAACACCTTCTCCAACAATCGATCAAGCGCCGCTTCCGCTTTTTGAATATCTCCAAGCTCGATTCCTGTTTCAAGTGCTCTTTCATCAGAAGCAATCGTTAAATTCGCCGAATCATCTTCCCCCAGTTCATCCGCATAAGGTATTGCAAGGTCATGTCCATATACGACTCTTTTCCGAAGTGCATGCTGAGCCTGAGCATATAACATGGGAAGATGCCGCAGTCCGGTCGCGGTACTGCTGATTCCCGCACTTGCTGTCACTTTCAGACACTCTTTTAACATGGACAACACTTTGGTTGTGGTAAAGCTGACACGAAGCTGGAATTCACCTGGGACCTCCTCCGGCCTGCTATGAAAAATAATGACCGTAGAGCCCTTCGCATCCTGAAATAATTCGGAATCCATGCCTGATATCACGTCAAACGCAATGCTTCGCAGTGAAAATTGAAGCAAGGGCGTGTCCTCTGCCCGAAATCTCCCCCCGTCAATCAATGGATCCGGCTCCAAGACAACAACGGATAATCGTCGTTCCGCTTCAAACGGAATCAACAATTCCTTGCTTCGGCTTTCATATTCCCAATCGGCAAAGGCACCGGAAATGCAATTATTATAAAAAGTTTCCTGCAGTCTCGGCAGATGATTCTTCCATTTCGAGACCAACATCTCATAGTTATGCCGCTTCTCCAACTCGCTTTTCAGGATAGCTGACGCTTCCAGAACGGCCTGCAGGATCTCCTCATTGCTTGCAGGCTTAATCAGATATTTGAGTACGCCGGACTCCATGGCAGAACGCGCATATTCAAAATGTTCATAACCGCTGAGGATGATCATTTTCACCATTTCGTTGGACTCATGAATCCGCTTCGCCAATGTGAGTCCATCCATTTCCGGCATCCGAATGTCCAGCACAATGATATCCGGGCGGGTACGTTCCATCATTTGAAGCGCTTCACTCCCATTCTCCGCAAGAGCAACCACGTCGATGCCGTTCTCTTCCCAGGGGATGGTTCCCGCCATTCTTGCCCGGATACCGATCTCATCTTCCACGATCATTAAATTCATGCCCCGTCCCCCTCCATGTACCGGATACTTCCGCATTCAACCCGTGGTATATACAATCGAATACGCGTTCCTTCCAGTTCATCGCTATCAATCACTAGATCTGCCTTCTCCCCGTAGTGCAGTTTCAGCCTTGATTTCACGTTTCTCAAACCGTATAATTCCGCGTCCATCCGGTCCCTTCCCGCTGAGAGATCCAAATTCATCATGGAGATTCCATCCAGCTGCTGTTGAATATACTGCAGACGATCCGGAGCCATTCCAACACCATTATCCTTTACTTCCACAACGAACCATTCCCCGTCGTTCACTGCAGAAATTTCGAGTGCCCGGCCGCCGTGTTTGCGCTCAAGCCCATGCAAAATCGCATTCTCCACTAACGGCTGCAGCAGCAATTTAAGCAGCAGGATATCTTCCGTACCTTCTCCCATCCGATAAGTGACTTCAAAATCAAATCGTCTCTGCTGCACTTTAATATAATAGGTCAGATGGTTAAACGTCTCCGAGACCGTGTAGTGTTCCTTTCCCTTACCCAGGCTGTATCTCAAAAACTTGGACAAATTGATGACCATCTCTCCCACATCGTCGGCGTCGCTTAATACCGCTGCCGAATAGATCGAATCCAGCGTATTGTACAGAAAATGAGGATTGATCTGCGACTGCAGCAATTTAAACTCTGTCTTCGTCAGTAAAATCTGCTTCTCATACACATCTTCGATCAGGTGCCGCTGCGCACTGGCCAGATGATTGAACGTATCCATGACATACCCGAACTCATCCTCCCTTCGATGGATGATCTGGGTATCGAGCTGCCCCCTCCTCATTTCCTTCATCGCGGCTACCATCTTCTTCATCGGTTTGGATATGCCGCTGTAAACGATCCACGATATCCATAACGATATCAACACGCTTACGGCGATGATCAAGTACGTCCACCCTTGCAACGTATGCGATTCCTGCAAAATATCCTTCTCGGGCTGTACCATGACGAGTTTCCAGCCCGAGTCCTGTGAGGTTACCCGAACCATAAGCATTCGCTCAGGGTAGCCCGGGAGATGGCCTGCGATCAGATCCTTGCCTTCGTCCGGCCAGGAGGGAGGAGTCGCGGTGCTGCTTGCCGTCGTAGCTATTAATTTCCCGTCCTGGGTAAACAGAAAAGCCTCTGCCCGGCTGCTTGGAAGCAAACGCCTCAATTGGCTCACAAAATAATCCTTGCTTAGCGGCAGGATAACGATGTTTTTGTTCCGCTCAGGATTGAGCAAACTCATCCGCCTCATAACCACCATGACGTTCTCGTTATAGATCGGGTCTATCATATGGTTCGCATTGTACCGGTTCTCTTCCGGGAAGAATAACGTGATTTTCCCATCGGCTTCGATGGCCTGCTTGACCCATTCCAGCTGCTCCGGATTCTGTTCTTTTTGATATCCGGTGGTTGACAATAATATGCCGGAATCATAATGAAATAGGGACGCCTTCGGAGCCATCCGGTTAACAGAGGAGATAGCGGAGATTTGCTGATCAATCCACTGGAAATCCAAAATCGACTGCGGCGTGAGCACTTTACCGGCGTATTCGAATCTGCGGTTAATATCATAATTGTTCGCAAGGACCGTGGTCAGCTCATACACCCCCTGCATCGTAAGGTCCACATAATGGACGACGGATTGCATGGCGCTTTGCGTACGAACGCCAATCTGATTTTTTAGAATCGTGCGCGAGCGATGATTCGAAAAGGTGGATATCACAACGAGGGGGATAAGGATCAGAATAAAATAACCGGTAAGCCGTAGCTGAATCGATTGTCTGAAACGGTTTTTCCATGTTCTGATCATTCAGCATCATCCTTGTCTACATAAATCAAAGTGAAGGCGCCTCTAGAGGAAGCCCCTTCACTTTGTTATTCAGCTTATTTGTTCATCTTTGCATAATTCTCGTTCACCTCAGCGGTGATGGATTCACCACCCTGGCTCTGCCACTGCAGCACGTATTGATCGAATGCTTCGACCGGCACAGTGCCCATGATGATCTTCGTAAACGTCTCCTGCATCAGCTTGGTCAATTGCACCCCGTTCTT
This sequence comes from Paenibacillus sp. Y412MC10, assembly GCF_000024685.1. Taxonomy (NCBI): domain Bacteria; kingdom Bacillati; phylum Bacillota; class Bacilli; order Caryophanales; family Paenibacillaceae; genus Paenibacillus; species Paenibacillus sp. Y412MC10. The sequence goes on along the minus strand of NC_013406.1, from coordinate 2,789,996 downwards.
GCCCATGCTTGGCGTCGGGGGTCCGTTGTATTCGTTCTGGATCAGGTTGCTGCTGATCCGCGTCACGTTATCCTTAAGCTTGAATTCAGGACCGAGCGCATCAAGCCGCTGATAGTCAAGCTCCTGATCCCATGGGGCGGCATAGTCCAAAATGTTGTTGCGGTAAACGTGCTTGTTGTGTTCCTCAAAGTCCATGACCAGCTTGCCGTTTTCCCTCTTCGATATGTTGTGCTCAGGCAAGCCGAGTTTGATCGGCTCATGGCCTTCACCATTGGCAAAATTGAACATTTTGATGACTTCATTCGCCTTCTTGCTCTTTGCAGGCACGATGCTGTAGCCCATCACCATACTGGAGGCAAGGACGCCGGACTTCCCGTCCTGGCCCACCGGATAGTCAAGGGGAATCCATTCCGCCTTTGGATCGTTTGTCTTATTCGTCAAGATCGGCCCCCGCGTATCAAACCAGGTTGCCGAGAACAGGCCGGCTTTGCCGCTGGCTACTTTCTCTTCGATGTTGTTGTTCTTGTTCAGCGCCCATTCCGGATCAATCAGCTGTTCTTTATAGAGGTCCGCCAGGAACTGGAGAGCTTCCTTCGTTTCTGGCAGAGTGGTAGCATTCACCAGCTTGCCGTCTCTCATCACCCATTGATTGACCGCAGACGCACCATTGAACGGTACGCCAAAAGAGCCAAAGAAAGGCGCCGATCGGATGAGATTTTCCCCCATCAACAAGCCGACCGTGTCATCCTTGCCGTTACCGTCGGGATCATTTTGAGCAAATTGACGCATCACATTCACATATTCATCCAGCGTCTTCGGCGGCTGCAGCCCCAGATTGTCAAGCCAATCTTTACGCACATACATCAAATCGTTACCGAGAATATAATTGACCGCTGGCACCGCGTAGATATTACCGTCCACCGTAACGGAGTCCCATGCTTCCTGTGGAACCGACTTCTTCAGATCGGGACCTGATGCCTCGATAGCATCATTCAGCGGCTGCAGCGCCTTTTGGTTTACCATGTTAATGAACCAGGAAGCATCCTGCGTAAATACCATGTCTATATCGTCGCCGGATGACATCATCACATTCAGCTTGTCCTGATAGCCGTCGGAGGGCGGGTATACCACATGCACGTCGATATTGACGCTATCATTGACGTATTTTTGATAGGGGTTGTTGTTCTCGTTCATACCGTCCAAAAATTTTCGACCAAAGTTAGGCTGCACAATATTGATGGTCTGCCTTTTGCCGACCTCTCCTGAATCGGGACTGCCGGAAGCCTCCTTCCCGCCTCCGCATCCACTGAGCAAACCGGCCGCTATAGCGGAGATCACCAATCCTGACAACATGTTTCGCAATTTCATACTTTCAGCCCCTTTATATAAAAATATTACGAAATGTAAACGGATACAAGAACAATATGTCCTATTACCCCTTGACCGAGCCGATCATAATTCCCTTCACAAAATATTTCTGAAGGAACGGATATACGAGCAATATTGGCAATGTGCTCGCTATCAATGCTGCGGCTTTCAGCGACTCCACCGCCAGGAGCTGCCGTTCCAGGCTATCCGTCGTATTAATGTTCGATTGCCCCGACATCACAAGCTCCCGCAAATAGATTTGCAGCGGCTTTAAGGAAGAGTCGGTAACGTACATGACCGCATCGAAGAAGGAATTCCATTGTCCGACCGCATTAAACAAGGCGATCGTGGCAATCACCGGCATGGAGAGCGGTACTACGATGCGAAATAAAATCCCGAGATTGGACGAACCGTCGATTCTTGCGGATTCCTCCAGTTCATTCGGGATGGACTGAAAGAAATTTTTCATGATGACCACATGAAATGCGTTAACGGCACCCGGAATGACGTAGGCCCAGAAGGTGTTCATCAGATGCAGCTCCTTGATTACCAGGTATGTCGGGATCATCCCGCCGCTGAACAGCATGGTAAAGACAATAAGGAACATGATAGGACCGCGGCCTTTAATGTAATATCTTGATAGAGGGTACGCAAGCAGCATGGTCATGACTACGCTGATGAGGGTTCCCACAACCGTCCGCTGCACGCTGACGAGAAAAGATTGAACGAACCCCGGATCATTGAACACCTTCACGTAAGCTTCCGTCGTCCATTCTACCGGCAGGAAGGAGACTTCGCCGGATACAATCGCCCGGTAGCTGCTGAACGACTGGGCCAGAATGTGAATGAAGGGCGCCAAAGCCAGAAGCCCAAAACAGGCAAGCGCAAAGTGATTGATGCCGCTGAACCATTTTTCTCCCTTTGACATTTTCATAATCAGTAGATCCCTTCTTGACCCGTTCTTTTAACGGCTTTGTTGACGATAACGACCAGCACCAGACTGATGGCGGATTTAAGCAATCCAACCGCAGTCGAATAACTGAACTCGGACTGACCGATACCAATCCGGTACACATAGGTCTCAATGACATCGGCAACATCATATACAAGCGAGTTATACAGAACGAATATTTGTTCAAACCCCACATCAAGGATGCTGCCAAGCCTAAGCAGGAACAGCACGATGATCGTCCCTTTAATGGATGGAAGGGTTACATGCCATAGCTGCTTCCACTTCCCTGCACCGTCCATGACGGCTGCCTCATACTGCTGCTGGTCAATGCCCGCGAGAGCCGCAAGATAGATGATGGCCCCCCAACCGACCTCCTTCCAAATATCGCTGATGACCAGCACCGATCGAAACCAAGCCGGATCCGCTAAGAAAAACACGGGTTCAAATCCAAGCCATTTCATGATTTCATTGACTGCGCCCGTGGCGGGAGACAGGACGTTTACCAATATACCGCCTAAAATGATCCAAGACAGAAAGTGCGGCAAGTAAGCAAGCGTTTGGATCGTCCGCTTATAAAACATGCTACGGATCTCATTGAGCAGAAGTGCTAAGATGATGGGACCCGGGAAACCCCAGATCAGCTTATATAAACTGATAATGACCGTGTTCCAGAACACCTGATAGAATTGGGTATCATGAAACAGCCGTACAAAGTGGTCGAGTCCTACCCATTCGCTGGCATTAAATCCTGCAAATATGCTGTAATCCTTAAAGGCGATCACAATCCCCCACATCGGAAGGTACTTAAAAACGAGAAAATACACGATACCAGGAACCATGATCAAGTACAAATCCCAATATTGCCTGAGGTTTGCGAAACGTTTTTTGTTTAAGACCGTATCGGTGCTGGTGCCGGACGGTCTGGGCACGGTGACAGCCTTATGTTGTGCCACGGCATTCACCTCTCTTCTGTTGTCTTGTCGCTATGATAAAAAATGGACTCGCTTCCGCCTAAACTTCAGCAAGCTCGCCCAGCCAGGCCCCTTGCTCGATGAGAAGACGCTGCAATTGTTTGATATCGACCTCCCGGGATGTACTGCCCGTCATTGCACAGATGGCCGCGGCTGTTCCCGCTGCCTGCCCCATTGCAAAGCAGTTGGGCATCACCCGAAGCGAGCCCTGTACGACTCGGTCAGCGGAGGCGGCCCGTCCCGCAACCCACACATTTGCCAAACCTTGCGGAAGAAGGGAGCGGTATGGAACCCCATGCGACCGACCGGGGGGAAGATGGTGTATTTCCATGTTTTCTTTGCTGGTAGCCATATGGATATCAATAAAATAAGCATTTCTTGCAATGTCGTCTTCAAAGCTTCGCATGGATATAAAGTCATCCTGAACCAGCATGTAGTCACCGACGATGCGGCGGGTTTCACGTATACCGATTTGTTCGCCTGTGCTGACCAAATGGGCGTCTTCAAATCCGGGTACATACTTCCGCAGAAATTCGACCTGAATGTTGACCAGCTTTCTGCCTTCTACCGCAGCCTTCGTGAGATCTTCCGCCTTCGTTCCGTCTACGCCGAACACATGCCCGAAGTTGACCCCAACCAAGTAATCCGACACCCAGGCAAAGCCGGAGACTTCCTTCCGGCCGGGAGGAAGATCGCCGTTGCTCTGCGCCAGCTGAACCGCTTGCGGGATTTGTCCGGTGTCACCGCTATCCCTCATATATTGCCTGAAGCGCTCCCGGTTCACGTTGGTTAACAGGTAGCACATCGTCCCCGGCTGCAGCTCGCCGGCATCCCCGCCTTTCTGAAACGGAGCGCCGGCCAGCGCCGCAATATCGGCGTCACCTGTGGCATCAATGACGTACTTGGCCTCGACGATCGATCTTCCGGACTTATTCAGAAGCACCAGACCGTTCACGCCATGCCCCCCCGGATTCATGACCAGCTGTCCAACAAATGTATGGAACAGAACCTTGGCTCCGCTCTCAAGCAGCGCTTCATCGTACACCCGCTTCAATACCTCAACGTCAATCGGAACCCAATCCAGCTGTTCTTTATATTCCGTGATATAAGAAGGTTTGCAATTCGCTTTCATTCGCTCCATCAGCTCGAGCCCGATACCGCGAATGACAGGCTTCTCATGGTCGGTAAAAGGACAAAAGGCAGGTACCAGTGCCGTCGTGCCCATACCTCCTAGAAATCCCCTTTGCTCAATCAGCAAAGTATTTGCTCCATTATTGGCGGCAGCGATGGCAGCGGCAATGCCGGTCGGCCCTCCTCCGACGACGACGACATCAACCTGGTTCATGATAGGCAGTTCTTCCGGCGGCAGCGTCCATGTTCTTTTCGTTGTCATGTTTAGACCCTCCAGTGGTAAACTCGAAATGGCCCGATCCATTCGGGTATACCTACATTTTAGATCCCAATGGCGGTCATGATTAGCACACGCTGATGACATTCACTGTTCGGATCATGACCTTTTCATTGGCTTTAAATAAAAAAAGAGCTAATTCACAGGCAGGAACCTGCGAAAACAGCTCTTTAACGAACACTCTCATCCAAATTCGATGATACTTAGTTTCCTTTTATGTGAGAATGCGCCCGGGTTTATCTTTACACGGTTTATCCTTGTCAGGTTTATCCTTGGGTTTGCTCCCGAGGTTTGTTTGACCGTAATTCGGCTTGCCTCGATCAGGCTTCTCGCCGCCTGGGCAGCTGTTACCCGGACGATCGACTCCCGGCGTACCGGAAACCGTGACGCCAAGAGACTTATTCCCCGCCTCATCAACCGTTCGGATTCGATACGCGTATTCCGTCCCATTCACGAGCCCGTTTATTGTAACGGTTTGTACGGCTTTGCCTACATGAACCGCTTCAGCTTCGGCTGCACCTTCTTCCAAAACGACGACTTGGGCGAAATCGTCATCCTCCGGATCCGTCCAGTATAAGGTCAGCTGGCCGTCCCCTTCCACTACCGCCGCGCCATTCACTTCCTTCGGTGCCGTGTCGTCGTTGTAGCCTGTCTCCATGTCCATAACCCTGGCGATTTTATCATTCGGATTCACCGGTATCCCTTGCCATGAAGGCTTCGTAATATTTAAGCGCAAGGCTGTCGTTTGAACTGTTTCGAAGTGCATATCATTATACTCGCCATAAAAGCCGTCCTTGTCATTATCGACAACGGATGCCACCGGCACCCATACGGTTCCGTCCCAGTAATCTACGCTAAAATCACGGATATGCCATTGTTCACCGCTCGCGGCTCCACTCCAAATTTTTAAGTAGTTGAGTTTTTGCGGAACCGTCCATTCCATTTCAATAAAATGGCTCTCTTCCTGCCCTTGAGACAACCAGCGGGTGGATAGATTTCCATCAACGGCATATTCCTTAACGTTAGATCCGTTGGTTGAATCCACAGTCAAAGCTGCGAGCTGGGCTATGTTGCGGACGGTTATCGGTCCGAATATTTCAGACGGCTCCGAGGCACCGCCCGTGTTTTTGGCCGTAATTCGGTAATAGTACGGTATGCCGCTGCTTGCGGACGCATCCTTGAACGGTTGATCCGCTTCCGCGAGATCCGCCCCAACCACCGACCAAGGTCCGTTTGGCGCTTCAGCCCGTTCGATATCATACGATTCAGCCCACTTTACCGGGTACCAGGTCATAGAAGCAACTGAGGTAAAAGGTATCCACATCGGCTGATCCGGTACCGGTGGAACGGAAGAGGCGGTAATGGGGCCAACGACATTCGAAGGCTCCGAGATTCCGGCTCCGTTCATCCCTTTTACCCGATAATAATAATTCATTCCTTCCGCAGCCGTCGTATCTTGGAAAGGACGAAACGGAATATCACTATCCAGTACCTGAGTGCCTATGATGGTCCATGGCCCATCCAGGTGTTCTGCTCTTCCGAATTGATAGGATTCCGCTCCCGCAGATCCTCTCCAGGCGATGCCAAGCACCGATTCGATCGGCAGTAGCTGAGGTGCGTCAGGTACTGGCATCGGCGGGACCGGCAGTCCGCGGATTTCATGGGCTTTTTCGCGAATCATGGACATAATTGCCTTTTCGTCATAGGTTTCACCCGATGGAAAGCCCGGCCAACGGAAATCTCCTTCTTTGTTGTAAAAGCCGCCGTCCTTGTTGTGAGACTTCAACGTCCATAACAAGGCTCCGGATGTACCGTTAGCGATCGCCTCATCAGCCGTTCGGGTGAGATTTGTCCTGTTCGAGTGTCCAAACTCCCCGATAACAAACGCTTTTTTACCCAAACTCAAGTTTCGGTCCGCAGCAGCACGCAGCGCATAATCCGCTCCTCCGCTCTCATAATAATGATTGGATACGATATCCACATTGGGATCCTCAAGGGAAGCCTGACTGATACCGTACCGTCCATCCATTACAATGTGATTAGAGTCCATGCTTTTTATATAAGCACTCATCTCCTGTGTCCAAGCGTCCGTCGGGTATAACTCATTTCCGGTTTCCCAAGCAAGGATGGCTTTGTCGTCTTTATATTTGATGCCGGTATAAGTATTCGTCCTGTTCAGCACATAGCTAACCAGGTGTTTATAATCTTCCTTCAATTCGGGATCGGTGTAGAACTCCCCGGCGGTCTTCCCTCGAAAACCTGCAAACTGTTTAATCCCACCGACATGCTCCCATGTATCGATAAAAGGAATAATGACGCGGATATGATACTCATTTGCCAGTCTCAGCACATGGTCCAGGTCCCGGAAATAATCCTCATTATACTGCCTTAAGCCAGTTACATGACTTGGCTGATCCCCATTGGCGGTTCCCCCTTTGATCGTGAACGTATAAAGCCTGACTACAGTGCCACCCATTTGCTGCAAGGATCTAAATACATCCTCCTGTTCCCATGGATCAGGGCGATGCCATACGGGAGCTGGCATATACGTGAGATTTGAGCCGTTCATGGATATGAATCGGAACTCCTTCTCGCCATCCATCAATCGATCCCCGCTGCGCGTGATAAAGTTCCATTCTCTTGACGGTACGCCATCCGCTGCGGCGGTTATACCTACACGATCCATTCCTCCCAACATAAACAAACATACAAGCATGACAGAAATCCAATGTCTTCGCATTCTTCTCCATTCCTCCTGCCCCTACTTAGATTTGAACAAAAAATGCCCCTCAATGTAAGCGGTATCATTTTTGTTGTTGATCTAAATTATAGGGACACTTGCGCAAAGTTGTTAGGTTACGTTCATGACTTGTACTGTTCCGCTGATGACTTTTTCGGAATCCCTTCCGTTAGAGCTGTATCTTACCTGTCCCATACATATCGACACCCGCTCCTGTCTGCAGAAAAAAGAGCCTGTCGAGAGAACTCGACAGGCTCTTTATTAAAACACTTATACCTTGCCCACCCAATCCGCACCGGCAACCTCTCGCCAGCGGTTGCGGATCGACTCGTAAACCTCCTCCGGCAATTTCCCTTTCTCGAGCAGTGCGGCATTTTGCCCCCAACGGTCGGGATTTGCCGTACCCACGATGGCCGTCGCTATGCCCGGCGTGCTCAGGGTGAACCGTAATGCCGTCTCAACGCCTTGCTGAACGTCAGAGAGGAAATCGTAATTCAGCTCGCCGAGCCGAACCCAGTAAGGATAGGCATAGTCCCGTTCGCTTAATGTTTCATGCTTCCAGGCTACGTTGGCTACGGGACGTTTGGCAATAACCCCTATTCCCTGCTTCATGGCAAGCGGAATCGTGAGGTCGATTGCCTCCTGGTCCGCAATGTTCAGCGAAGTTTCAAAGCTGTCGAATGCGCCGGTTTGAAGGGCGTACAGTGCATCCGTCGAATCGCCGCTGTAGCCGATATACCGCGTTTTCCCCTGCTCTTTTGCTTTTTTCAGCACCTCGATCACGGCGCCCTGCCGCAGAATTTCCTCAGAGCAGCTGTGAAGGTGTATGACATCAACGTGGTCCACCTGCAGCCGTTTCAAGCTCCGGTCAATGCTTTGCTCAAGCATCACCGGATCCCAATCCGGGTAGTCCAGTCCGGAAGCGTGCCCGCATTTCGTAAACAGGTAATAATCATCTCTGCGGCCCGACAACGCTTTGCCGATCAATTCCTCGCTATGGCCGTAACATTCCGCGGTATCAATCATGTTAAGGCCTGCGTCAATCGCGCTGTGCAGCAGCCGGTCCACCGTCTTCTGATCCGACTTTCCGATCTCGGCACCGCCGAATCCCAATACACTGACCTGCATATCCGTCCGCCCAAATGCTCTACGTTCCATCGTCCTTCACTCTCCTCCCTATGATTACCATTCTACATTACCCGTTATGGATAATCTTGAAAGCTTTGTTCCGATACAATTGCCAAAGGATTCAAGCACCTGCATCCATGAAAAGAATCCCCTATCAAAATCCATAAATGCTAAGCCCTCCGTCAACCAGCAGCGTCTGCCCGGTCATGTAATTGGCGGCTTCGGAAGCCAGGAAAACGACGGGCCCCACCACTTCTTCCAGGTTTCCTACGCGTTTTAGAGGCGTCCGGTCCAGGATAGCCTGCATGTAAGTGTCGTCATTCAGCAGCTTCTCGGTCAGCGGCGTCCGGAAATACCAAGGCCCGACGGCGTTGACCTGGATTCCATACTGCGCCCACTCCATCGCCAGCACCTTGGTCATATGGATTAGAGCAGCCTTGGTCGATCCATAGACAACGCCCGTGCGTAGGGCGGTATGGCCGCCTACGGAAGAAATGTTGATGATTCTTCCATTCCCCTGCTCCTTCATATAACGGGCAGCGGTTTGAGATGCGACAAACGCCGATTTCAAATTGGTCTGCACGATTAAGTCCCATTCGTCATCGGTCACTTCCAGCGCCGGTGTACGAATGTTCATGCCGGCATTGTTCACCAATATATCGATTTGCCCCGCCTGGTCCACAAATTCGCGGATCGCCGCCTCCATCTCTTCCCGAATCGTCAGATCGCCCGGCAGCACATAGGCTTGACCTTTCTTCAAGCCGGCAATCAGACCCGCGGTCTCCTCCAGATCGCTTCGGGTTCGGGACATCAAGCCGACATCGCAGCCTGCCTCTGCCAATCCTATGGCGATGGCGCGTCCGATCCCGCGTCCCGCCCCTGTAACAAAAGCTTTTTTTCCTTCCAGCTGAAAGCTCGGTAAATACATCCGAATCACTCCTAAGCATCGTTCTGTAACCAAATTTTGTAATCAAACAATGGACCGTTCCTTCAAATCCCTGGAACAATTCTAGGAATTGAAATATTGCGAAGGATTAAAACGAACCGGGTCCACGTATTCCTCATAACGCCCGCCCGTATAGGACTCGATGACTTTTCGCCAGAAAGCCTGGGCCGGTATATTGCTGCTGACCTGCGTCACCTTCCAGCGTCCCTGGAATTGATTGAACAGCCAGGTCGCCGCCCAAGTCCCCAATCCCGTACGTCTGTATTTTTGCATAACGAAAAATTCCGTCATGTAATAGTCGGCTTCCGCAGCGTTGTCCATACGCTCGATCAAGGCAAAACCGGCCGGCCGTTGATCAAACGTAATCAGAAACGGATATTTCCGTTCCCGCTTTTTCCAGAACTCATCGAGATCGGGATAGGGTAAAAACAATCCTTGATCGTTCACCGAGATATCCAGATATTTAGTAAAATCGTACAAGTACAGTTGCATCAAGTTTACGATAACGGCTTGCTTCCGTTTGGGAACCAGCTCAATTCCCATGCGTTCCGCTCGTTCTGAAATCATGCTGCCGCCTCCCTAGGCATTTCACTATCATATTAAATGCTTCCCATCTTCATCATAGTATCCGTCTATGTTGAAACACAAGCGCCATCGGATCGAGGAGACGATCGTGTGAGGCATTAAGCACGACGGACTTTCCATATGTTACACTAGTATATAATGACAGCGATTAACGCTATAAAGACAATCATTCGAGGTGGAACATGAATATACAAAAAGATATCGACCGCGCACGACTCGATGAGAAAGCGCCGGCCATGCCATGGTTTGTGCAGCAATTTATCGACTACAAACTTCCGGATCTCTCCCCCTCCACGCTGCTCGAATATGTAAGGGACTATGAAACGTTTTTTAATTGGCTCCGGTCGGAAGGGCTGTCACAAGCCGCCTCTAACCGAGACGTGACGCTGCTTGAGCTGGAGACCCTTCGCATGGATAGCATCACAGGTTACCGATTATATTTGACCACGCGCCGGGAAGGCACCAACTCCCGAATTACGGTTTCCCGCAAGCTGTCATCGCTTCGCTCTCTGTTCCATTATTTAAGCCAGATTGCGGAGGATGAAGATTTTTACCCGCTCCTTAAACGCAACATCATGGCCAAAGTGGAGATCAAACGAATTCACAAGCCCAAAGATACGGCTGCCAAGTTGAAAGGAAAAATACTGGAAGAAGAAGAGCTTCAGGATTTCATCACTTACATTCACGAAGGATACGGGCACGATGTGGAGAATAACAAACAGGCTCTATACGCGCATGAACAGAACAAAGTCCGAGATGCCTGCATTGCCAGCCTTATTCTAAACTCCGGTCTACGCGTATCCGAAGTGGTCAACTTGAATCTTGCAGACATCGACCTGAACAATAAAATGCTGCATGTGTATCGTAAGGGCAATAACGATGAAACCTTTAAAACCCCGGTCTACTTCCGGGCGCAGGCCAAAGACGATCTCGAGCATTATCTGCAGCTGCGGCAGACCCGCTACAAGGTGCCGAAAAAAGAAAAAGCTCTCTTCGTCGCGCTGCGAAACGGCCAGAATGAAGGACAGCGCATGACGAAACGGGCGATTCAGGCAATGATCATCAAATACGCCAAGCGTTTTGGCAAGCCGTCCCTGACCGTGCACAAGCTGCGACACTCGTTTGCAACGGATTACTATCTTCAAAATGACATATATAAAACGAAAGAACAATTGGGGCACGCTTCCACCGAAACGACCGAAGTGTATGCCCATTTGACGGACAAGACGATGTCCGAGGCGATTGAGCGGCGTTCCGACGAGTAATTATGGTTTTTTACAGTGATAGTATAAGCGACGCGATCCGCTCCGTCTCATTCCAAGTAAACAAGGGAACCGCCAGCCGATGCTGAATCTCCTGCAGGCCGGGCGGTTCCTTTAGCATGTCGGGATTCACGACGATTCCCCGGATCTCCTCGACCTGATCCAGCAGCCCCCTGTCCTCCATTCCTCGCAGCAGTACCAGTTTTGGGAAAGGCAACATCTTATACCCTTCGACCAGCACCATGTCATAATCAGTGTACATATGTATCAACGTATCGAGGTCCAGCTCCGTTTCCCTCAGCATGGCCGTCCGGCCCGGCGAGGAAATGGCAATCCCCTCGGCTCCGGCCTCGCGGAATTTGTACGTATCCGTCCCTTCGCGGTCCATATCAAAGCCATGCCCATCATGCTTGATGACGGCTATCCTCATGCCCTGTCGTTTCAATTGCGGAATCAGAGCCGCAATGAGCGTGGTTTTGCCGCTGTTCTTATACCCGCAGAACTGGAAGACCTTCATGACCAAACCCCTGGAAGAACGAGCACCTGCACGGCTTGGCCTTTAACCGCTCCTCTCAGCTCTGGCGGTATAACAATCAAACAGTCGCTGTCCTTGATCGTGATCATGACACTTGATTCATCCAGGGCGGCGGGCGTGGCTACAAGTTTGCCGTTTACCGCTTGGAGGCTGCCCCTGACAAAACGGGTAAAATTATTCACCTTTGCATAATCCGAACCCAGCTCGGCTGTCCATTCGGTTAAATAAAGCTGCTCCATGCCCATCATTTTTCGAATCGAAGGTCTGACAAACAACAGAAATCCGACAAAGCATGCCCCCGGATTACCGGAGAGCGCGAATAGCAGCTTCCCCTCCTTCACCGCCGCGGTTGTCACGCTGCCCGGACGCATCGTGACTTTATTAAACAGCATGTCCAATCCGCCGGATGTCACCAGCTCTCCCATAATATCGTAATCGCCTACGGAGACGCCGCCTGTCGTAACCACGATGTCATAATCCCGGAGCGCTTCCTCCACCTTCTGACGGGCAAGCTCGATATGATCGGGAATGGCCTCCATGATCACCGGAACGCCGCCCGCTTCCCGAATTTGCGATGCAAGCATATAGGTGTTGCTGTTACGGATTTTACCGGGCTCAAGCGGCTCGGTTATGTCGAGCAGCTCGGTGCCCGTCGCGAAGATCCCCACGACCGGTTGACGATACACTCCAACCTTATGTATGCCAAACGTAGCCAGAACCGAAATCTCTCCCGGCCCGATGCGAGTCCCTCGGCGGAGAATCATATCGCCTTCCTGGAGTTCGAACCCGAGAGGGGTAATATTCTTTCCCTTCTCGATGGAACGCTTAAAGCCTACATAGGTTACGCCATCCTCCACGCGAAGCTCCGTCGCTTCAAGCATCACGACAGCGTCCGCGCCTTCGGGCACCTGGGCGCCCGTCATGATACGGGAAGCCTTGCCTTGTACGATCGGCACGGAGGAGACATATCCGCACGGGATATGGTCGACGACCTCAAGCCAAACCTTTTCCCCCTGATCGCATGGCGCCAAATCCGCTGACGACACCGCATAACCGTCCATGCCCGAACGGGCAAAAGCCGGGAACGGGTGGGGAGCGACGACATCGGATGCAAGCACCCGGCCATCGCTGTCCTGCAGCGAAATGAGCTCCTCCTGGCCGCAATCCGCATAAGAAGTTGCTAACGCTTGCGCGTCTGATACCTGTAGTGCACGCCGATCGAATTTATGGTTTGGTTTCTTGGGCGATATCGGTTCATGATCTTTCACAACGCATTCCTCGCTTTCTGACTATATCCCAGACTGATAATCTTACTGTACTACATTCTGAGCAATCTTCAAACCGAGCGGCTGATCTCCAAGAAATCGCTTGTACGTATCTGACGGCTGTATATTTTCGTTTCGAAACATTAAAATACGCATGGCCTTAGACCATGCGCATGAAACGTATTGTTTTACCTTCGGCCCCTTCGGGAAATCTTACCGGATCCGATCCGGGTCTTGGGCTTCTTGTACGATTTCTTCGGCGAATCGAACAAACTTCCGCCGCTTTCGCCGCGTTTGATCGAGCCGCGGTCACCGCTCGAATCCGGATTCCGTCTGAACAGGCTTCCGCCCGTGCCGACCGTATCCTGACCGCGCCGTGTAATTTTCCCGCTCCGGTCAACCGTCAACGGCGGAGCGATCTTCTTATCTTGGCTTGTCGGCTTTTTATAGTTCCCTTGAGCCGGTTTATACACATCTTTGCTGGTATAGCCGCGATAGCCCCCGCCGCCCATCGAATCAAACAAATTCCCGATAAGGACGGCGGTCAAGTATCCCTGCAGGAAACTGGAATCGTAATTGCGCTGAACATATTCCTTGGAATCGATTTCGATCAGCGTATCGGCCGGCTTCTGGGGATCCTGCTGCAAATGGTAATACTCATCGCCATAGACCAAGAACATCCGCTCCGTATCCTCAGGAGAAGATTGATCCGGCGTATTCGCCGCCATGAGCTCGCTCGCCACTTCGGGAACGCTTTTATCAGCTGCCCGATACACGTAGGATGTTGCATTTCCGTCCCGATTGACGGACTCCAGCGGATACGTGTCCTTGATATTCGGCGCTCCGCATCCGCTTAATAAAGATACGAACAGACTCAGTACCAGTATGATTTTTACAGATAAAAAAGAGCGTTCCTTCATGCCACCACTCCTAAGTCGCCCGGATAACCCTTACGTCCCCCGGTATCACTTTCTCGCCTTCATAGAGCATAAACCGTCCATTCTGCCATTCGATTCGCAGCAGCTTGTAATCATCCGATTGGTACTGCCATACGTGCTGCTCCCCGCTTTGCATAAACGCGGTACGGCCGGATATCGAAACATGTCCACCGTATTCCTCTTCCAAATGAAACACATGATCGTCCAGATCGATGATGGACGGCACCTCATCCGGCGAATCCAGGCGTCCATCGATGGGCGCATAGAGTGCATATTGAACCGTCTCGCGTTCTTCGATGTGAAGATAAGCAATGGTGCTGCCATCCTGAAGCGTCAGGACGACCGCGTTGCGGCCTCGATTGTGCACGCGGCCCGTGACTTCGTAAGTAACCAGAGACACTTCGCAAATATCGCCCGGAGCCAGCTGCAGCATGCTCTTCTCTACCTTTGGCGGCTCGGGCTTGCTAAATAAATTGCTGATTCTTTTCCACATACTCATCTTTCCTAATCCCCTATCTCCATTATGCGTTCTATAAGCAAGCGGTAATAATTAACGCTCCGACCACATGCAGCGATCCTGCAAACAAACCGTAACCGGTTTTGCCCTCGCGGGTTCCCTTATCCAGGTTCAGCTTGCCAAAATTGCGCAGCATGAGCTCTGTCAACGCTTCGAGAACAAACAATATGATAAACGAAACGACCGATACCACAATCGCCTCCAGCAGGTGATAGGACGTTCCGATCGACACGGATAAAATATACCCTTGGGCGACCAGCTTGAGGATCAGCCTTGTGGTTACCGCCATGTTACCCGCTTTCACTTCTTCAAGATCGTTATATTTCGTGAACAGGGAATCCACGAACATCAATACAAACAACAGCAGCCCGCCGACAGCCGTCCAAAGCAATACACGCAAGATCATATCAAAATCCATCTCTAAGCCTCCACACATTCAACATACATATCAACTTGCCCTGATCAGACTACTTCAATCGAAGATAGACAAACTTAAAGGGGTAGTCCCGTATATATCCGGTATCAAACAAAAGCGAAGGAGAAGCACAGTAGTATTCAGCCCTGCTGCGTCTCCCTCGCCATCGATACTATTTACCTGTCAGACCACCAGACCCGGATTACTTGTTCTCGTATTGCTTCATCAAGGCTGCAAGCTCATCCTCAACGGCTTTGTCCTTGCCGAGGTTCTCGAACTCTTCATCGAGGGATTTCTCGCGCGTCGACATTTCGTTGCTTGCTTCGGCACGCGCTTCCATGGCCAGCATCTTTTCTTCCATCCGCTTCAACCCGGCAGAAGCCGTGTCAGACCCGAAACCGTTCATCGCTTTGTTGATCTCGGTTTGCGCTTTAGCCGCATTATAACGGGCAACCAGCGTCTCGCGCTTGTTCTTCATCGCTGTAAGCTGCTTGCGCATTTCCTCCAGCTTGCCGCGCAGGTTGTCGGCTGCGAGCTTGTTCTGATCGTAGCTTGCTTTGTACTCGTCGCGCTTGGCTTCAGCTGCCTTCTTCTCTTCCAGCGCACGACGGGCAAGTTCAACGTTTTGCGCCTGCGCTGCCGTATGAGCCTGCTGCGTGCGTTTTTCCACGAGAGCAGCTTGCTCTTCATAAAGGGCTTTGAAGCGTTTCTCGATGGCGATTTGGGCAGCTACCGCCTTCTCGGCATCCTCAAGGTCTTCGGTCATATCGCGGATGTACTGGTCCGTCATCTTGATCGGGTCTTCAGCCTTGTCGATAATGGCGTTAATATTGGACATGGTCAAGTCACGCAATCTTTTAAATATGGACATCGTTCTCTTCCTCTCGCTTTCGCTTTAAAATACTGGTATATGTTAAATGTTTACGTTGCATGATCCCAAACGGTTTCAAAATTTTTTTAGTGGTTGTTAAAAGTCATCTTGGGATCACCTTATCGGTGCTGAAATCTGAATTTTGAACACGCACTGATTTTTAATATCCACGTTCATACTGCTTCGGAACTTTCTGTTCTTCATCAAGCGCTTTGGCAGCATGAACCGCCCAGTACGGATCCCGCAGCATGCCCCTTCCGATTGCTACCATATCGGCCTTGCCCGACAAAACCACCTCTTGGGCGACATTGTAATCATCAAGCAGCCCTACCGCAATCACGGGGACCTTCAGCAGTTGTTTGAACTCCGCAGCCAGATCGACCTGATAACCCGGCTTCGCTTCCGGACCGCCATTGGAACCGACGACCCCTTCTCCTCCGGAGGAGATATGAAAAATATCGACCCCGGCATCCCGGTATCGTTTGCAGATTTCCGCACAGTACTCCACATCATAACCGCCGTCCACATATTCTTTTGCAGACACCCTCATGATGATCGGCATGCCTTCGGGCAGCACTTCCTTAACGGCCTGGACAACCCGTTCACCGAACAGGGGGAGGTCTTGGCCATATTCGTCACTGCGTTGATTCGTCAGCGGCGAATGAAACTGATGGATCAGGTAACCATGCGCGCCATGAATCTCAACCGTGTCGAATCCGGCTTCAACAGCCCGGCGAGCTCCTTCCCTGAAGGCCTGTATGAGATCTTCCACTTCGGCAGTGGAGAGTGCCTTCGGCATTTTGTAATGGGAACTGAACGGGATTGCCGACGGGGCTACCGACGGCTCGGCATCCTGCGCCTTTCGGCCGGCATGGCCGAGCTGGATACCAATCTTGGTTCCATAAGAATGCACGGCATCGACAATGCGGCGATAGGCAGGAATTTGATTGTCGTCCCAGATCCCGGTATCCTGATTCGTTATGCGTCCGTCCGGGTGAACGCCTGTCATTTCCACAATAATTAAGCCAGTGCCTCCCACGGCACGGCTGACGTAATGCACAAAATGCCAATCATTCGGAATCCCGTCCCCGGCCTTTACGGAATATTGACACATCGGTGGCATAACAATGCGGTTCTTGAGGGTCAAATTCTTGAAATTGTAGGGTGTAAACAAGTCAGCCAAGCGATTATCTCCTTCCACATCCAAATGATTAAGATGTAATAAAATCTGTTAGGGGTTATTATACACCTTTCCGAGGGAAAACTAAAAACCGTCGAATTCCCATATTGAGGATAATTGTTTGTCCAACTGGGCATACCATACTAAAAAGCTAAAGGGGCCGATCGTGATGTTCAAAAGATGCCGCGCAGGAATCTGCCTGCTGTGGATCCTTTCATTCTTTTTCGTTGTGCCGGGCATCCCGGCAAACGCGTCCGGTTTACATAATCTGTCACAACCACCTCAGGATGCTTCCGTCATGTCGGAGTCCGGCCAAGTCATGGATCATTCGAAGCGAAATCAGAGCAAACCATCAGACGACGCGCCGTCTTTAAGCCAATTGCTGAGGAAATACCCGGACACGTTTCGCGCAAGCGGACCACGGGTCAAACAGGTGGCGCTTACCTTTGATGATGTACCGGATCCCCGATTTACCGGTAAAG
Source organism: Paenibacillus sp. Y412MC10 (assembly GCF_000024685.1). Classification (NCBI taxonomy): domain Bacteria; kingdom Bacillati; phylum Bacillota; class Bacilli; order Caryophanales; family Paenibacillaceae; genus Paenibacillus; species Paenibacillus sp. Y412MC10. Next base: position 2,772,433 of record NC_013406.1, on the reverse strand, counting down.
TACTCGATGTGCTGAAGGAACAGCAGGTGAAGGCCACCTTTTTTGCAGTAGGAGACCGTGCCAAGAAACACCCTGAGCTCATGAAACGTATCCATGAAGAAGGACATGCCATTGGCAATCACTCTTACAATCACGCCCAACTGAACAAGCTGAGCCTGGAGAAATTCAAAAGCCAAATTGAGCGTACCAACACGATTTTGAAGTCGCTGACCGGAGTCGACCCGCGGCTGATCCGACCGCCTTATGGCGATATTAATGAAGAGCAGCTCCAATGGGCGCGCAAAAACGGGTACAAGGTCGTGAATTGGAATGTCGATTCCCTCGATTGGAAAGGACTGCAGAAGGAAGAGGTCAAGAGTAATATTATGACTGCGGTCGGCCCGGGATCGATCGTTCTCCAGCATGCCGGCGGCGGCGTGGGATCCGATCTTACCGGTACCATCGATGCGCTCCCGGACATCATAACGGAACTGCGAAACAAAGGGTACAGCTTCGTGACGCTTCCGGATATGTTAAACGTGCCGGAATCGCGATAGAGCCTGCATGAACGCCAAAAAGACGGCTGACTGGAAGTTGACCAGTGAAGCCGTCTTTACGATTCATCATGATATATGAATTAATCGATTATGAACAATTTGATATCCTGGATGCCGAATTGATTTACGGATGATTGGGAGCCTGGGATGAAGATATCAATCTTATTCCCTTTTATGGCTCCGCCGATATCACGTGCTTCTGCTACAAATGCCTTTTTAGGCAATCCTGGATGCTCATGTCCTGTTACAAGCACCTTGGTACCGAGCGGAATTACCTTGGGATCAACGGCGATGGTGCCAAGCTTAAGGGAATTCCCGAAATAGTCAACCGCGCCCCAACCGCCATTCTCGCTTGCAGCAGAGGAATACGCTGTAGCTTTAACGGACAAAGTTTTGCTGTAATTAAACGTCTTGCCCCATGCTTCGACTACGTTATTCTGCGGGATAACATTCAAGCTTGGCGTGAAACCGGAGTTTCCTGGAGCGATCGGCGCCGCGGATGCCGCCGAGTTCATCGATACCGTCCCTGGTATGTTGATTTTGAGCCCCTGGTAAATATTCGTTGCCTTTATTGTTGGGTTAGCTTTCATCAGCTTGTCCATATTAACGCCGTACTGTTTGGACAAGAAATAGAACGTATCGCCGTTCTTGGCAACATGCACGGAGCTTGCATGTGCTTGCAGCCCGCCTCCGGCAAAAGTCAGTCCGAGTGCCACGGCTGTAACGGTAAACCATTTTGCTGTTCTTCCAGCGATCTTATTATTTTTGTTAAGTCCACGATTTCTTGTCCAGGATTTCATTTGTCGTAACATCTAGAGATGCCTCCCTTATATGTAGCTTGGTAAATCGGATGTAGTATGTCAACGAACATGAATATATCACAATTTTGTAACCTATACCGCAAGCAATTGTTACCAACACACAAAGAAAAACAGCGCCGCTGCCTGAAACACCAGGCTAGGCGCTGTTTTTAATTTGTTACATTCCGGATGAAAAAGTTACAATACCTTGCTCAAAAACTCTTGCGTACGGGGATGGGTCGGATTGCCGAACAGTTGGTCCGGCGTGCCTTCCTCCACGATTTTGCCGCCGTCCATGAACAGGATCCGATCTCCCACTTCGCGGGCGAAGCCCATCTCATGGGTCACGATGACCATCGTCATTCCGCCTTCGGCAAGCTTCTTCATCACTTCCAAAACCTCGCCCACCATCTCGGGATCGAGTGCGGAGGTCGGCTCGTCAAACAGCATGACATGGGGCTGCATCGCGAGTGCTCGCGCAATGGCAATTCTCTGCTTCTGTCCGCCGGACAGCTGGGAAGGATAAGACTCCTTCTTGTCCTGCAGTCCAACCGATTTCAGCAGCTCGTCTGCTGTAGCCTCGGCTTCCTTCGCCGAGACCCCTTTAACTTGGATAGGGGCGAGCGTAATGTTATCGATGACCTTTTTGTGCGGAAACAGGTTAAACTGCTGAAACACCATGCCCATTTTTTCGCGGGTAGCATTGATATTGTGGTTCTTGGCAGTGATCAGCTCACCCTCGAACGAAATTTCGCCGCTGGTCGGCACTTCAAGCAAATTGAGACAGCGTAAAAAGGTACTTTTACCGGAACCGCTCGGTCCGATGACAACCACCACTTCTCCTTTTGCAATCTCGATATTGATGCCTTTCAATATGTCCAGCTTGCCAAACGATTTATGAAGATCCTTAACGGTTATCACTTGCACTCAACTTCCTTTCCCAGACACCCAGAAGCTTCGAAAGAACGAATGTCAGTATAAAGTAGATCATGGCCGCCACAAGCAGCGGATTCAGCGGGGCAAAGGTTGAACCGCGCAAAATCTGAGCTTGGTACATAATATCGAATACCCCGATGAACGATACGATGGACGATTCCTTAATGATGACAACAAACTCATTGCCGATGGCAGGCAGAACGCCCTTTAACGCTTGCGGCAAAATAATGTGGCGCATGGCTTTGCCCTTGGTCATCCCGAGCGAGCGTGCGGCCTCCAGTTGTCCCCGATCCACGCCTTGAATGCCTGCGCGGAATATTTCGGCCAAATATGCAGCGCTGTTGATGGAGAGCGTCAAAATACCCGACTGGATCGGTGAGAATTTAATATCAAACGCCGCCAAGCTGTAATGGATAATGAACAGCTGGACCAGCATCGGCGTGCCGCGGATGATTTCAATATATGCGGTAGCCAAGAACTTAAGGATTTTTACGCCGGACATCCGCATTAACGCGACAATCAATCCGAGAATGAATCCGAAAAATACGCCGAGGGCCGAAATAAGCAACGTAAATTGAATGCCTTTGGCATAATAGTCGCGATATTTCCAGAAAAATTCAAAGGTATTCAAATTCTCTGCTGTTCGTCCTGCAGCCAGATCGCTGGCATCGTCGACAAATTTCTGGATCTGGTTATTTTCTTTTAAGCGCTCGAGCGTAGCATTAATGCTGCCAAGCAGCTCTTCGTTTCCTTTGCGGACCCCGATGGCATATGCGTCGTTCTCCGCCGTCGGCTTGGCATCCGTAATGGCCATGGTCGCTTCATTCATGTTGGTCTTTGCGATCGGATACTCCGCAAGGACGACGTCCACGCGCTCGGATTCCAGCTGCAGAAGCAAATCCGGGATTTTATCGAGCGATACTACATTGGCATTCGGTATCGTTTTTGCGATGGACTCCTGAATGGAGCTTTTCTGAACTCCGATCCGGGCTCCTTCCAGGCTTTCAAGCGTGTTGAATTTCAAGGCGTCTTCCTTGCGGACTACGACCGATTGTTCCGCAGCGTAATAAGGCTCCGAAAAATCAATGCTTTTTCGGCGGTCTTCCGTTGGATTCATGCCCGATATGACGAAATCCACGCGGCCGCTCGTCAGCTCTGGCAAGAGCGCATCAAAGGACGTATCCTTGATAATGAGCTCTGCGCCAAGATCCTTGGCGATTTCCTTCGCGATATCGATATCAAATCCGACGATGGTATCCACGCCATCTATCGTTTTATGGAACTCATATGGCGCATAGTCGGCACTGGTCCCGAGAATGACCGTTTTCTTCTCGCCCTCCGCATGGACGAGGCTGCCGAAAGACAGCACGACCACCATGAACAGGGTCATCCACGCTGTAAATTTACGTTTCATATGTCTCGTTTCTCCCCTAACTGTTACAAATAGATTAATTCTTTAGAAAAAAAAGCAACTGAGTCATTATAAAACAGGATGCATGAATATGCAATGAAAATTGATGGGTTTTCAATTTGTAACTTACAGGCAAGATCAGCTTGTAGTATGTCATTCCACTATTTTAATACAACGGTCAAATCATCATACCCTTAAAGTGATCATGTCACACATGATTCAGTTTGTGGATTATAACTAATTATTAAAATAATCAAGCGGGTTTGAATCCATTCAATCCCTATAATAATGGAAATTAATGTTTATATTTCATCCTATCCGCAAGCTTCTCATCTCCCTACATTAAAATGTAAACGCAGGACTTTAGAATTATCCAAAATAGGAATTAAAGATATGGAATATAGGAAGGGAACACTTTAAGGACGGATGCATAATCTATCGGCTGCCTTCCCATCTTATAGAAGCGCATGATTTCGGTCCATCTACATTCCAAGCCGCCTGTCTCATTCACCGCATGATTCAGGCAAGCCAGCAGCTGGTTATTAATTAGCTATAGCTTTACTCATATAGGAGGTGTAACCATGCTGTTAGAAGCGCTGTATCATGTTCCTAGAGATAAATGGGCTTATGCTTACGATACACATACCATTCATCTTCGGATTCGAACCAAGAAGAACGACATTGATTCAGTTGTTGCCATGACGGGCGACAAATATGATTGGGACCGTACGTACTTCGAGATCACCATGGAAAAGGCCGCCTCTGACGACATGTTTGATTACTGGGAATGCGGAGTCAGGCCCAAATACAAAAGGTTGTCATACGGATTCCGGATTCATGCTGGAGATGAAACGGTGTATATGGTCGACAGCGGAATCGGATGGGATTACCCCTATCCGCCGGCAGGCTACTTTGAATTTCCGTACATACATGAAGTCGATGTATTCAAAGTACCGGAATGGGCCAAAGAAGCCGTATTCTACCAAATCATGACGGAACGCTTTGCCAACGGGAACCCGGCCATCAGTCCTGATGGAACCGAAGCCTGGGGCGGCAAGCCGGAGGTGGACAATTTCTTCGGCGGTGACCTGCAGGGCGTGCTGGATCATCTGGATGATCTGGTTGACCTGGGCATTAACGCCATATATTTTACCCCCCTCTTCCTCTCCCCCTCCAATCATAAATACGACACGGTAGATTATAAGCAGGTGGATCCGCACTTTGGCGATAACGATCTGTTGAAAAAGGTAGTGGATACCTGCCACGCAAAAGGCATTCGAGTGATTCTGGATGCGGTATTCAATCACTGCAGCGAGGAGTTCCCGCCCTTTCAGGACGTCCTGAAGCATGGCGAAAAGTCCAAATATGCCGGGTGGTTTCATGTGAACCGGTTTCCTTGCGAGATCAAGGACGGCATACCGACATACGACACCTTCGGCTTCTTCGGAAACATGCCGAAATTCAATACTGCCAATCCCGAAGTCAAGGCGTACTTGCTGGGCGTCGCCGAGTATTGGATTAAGGAGATCAAGCTTGACGGCTGGCGTCTGGATGTCGCGAATGAAATTGACCATCATTTCTGGCGGGATTTCAGGCAGGTTGTCAAGAAGGCCAACCCCGAGGCATACATCGTGGGCGAGGTTTGGTCCGACTCGTTGATCTGGCTGCAAGGCGACCAATTTGATTCCGTGATGAATTACCCTTTTGCCGATAAGGTGCTGGAGTTTTTCAACGGCAACATGGACGGACTCACCTTCGCCAACCGCATCGGCTCGATCCTGATGCGTTATCCGCAGCAGACCAACGAAGTGGTCTTCAACCTGCTTTGCAGCCACGATACGCCCAGGCTGCTTACCCGCGTGGGAGAAGATATCCGGCGCATGAAACTCACCGTCGTATTCCTGTTCACCTTCATGGGCACGCCGTGCATCTTTTACGGGGATGAAATCGGCTTGACCGGGGATGGAGACCCGGATTGCCGCAAATGCATGGAATGGGATCCCAAGAAGCGAAACCAGGAGCTGTATGCATTTTATCAAGGCATGATCGCGCTGCGGAAAGAGCATAAGGCCCTCAGGCAAGGTCGCTTCCGCTTCCTGCAGGCGAATCTTCATGATCCTTGCATCGTGTACGAACGTGCCGACGAAACCATGCATTTTATCGTCTGGATCAACAACAGCGACTGGAAGCGTACCCTATCGCATCCCATCGTCACGACCGATTGGATCGATGCCGAAACCCAAGAGCCTGTAAAGCCGGTAAACGGTACGATGCATATCGATTTGGAACCGTACGCCTATCGCATTTTATGCCGGGAATTGAAACATTAGCTTCGATCATATTCAGACAGCACAGGGGTGCCGGATAGCTTGTTATTCCTTCGCTATCCGGGCACCCCTGTGTCATGAAAGCCATAGTTATTATCGGCTGGTGATCTGTTGATAGATTTCCTGATATTCCTTCGCCGAAACGTTCCAACTGTAATCCCCGCCCAGAGCGTTCTTGCTCACTTTACGCCAGTGCTCGGGCATGCGATATATGGAGGTCGCGCGACGGATGGTGTTCATCATGTCATGCGCATTGTAATCCTTGAAGGAGAAGCCGTTCCCTTCGCCCGTATACTCGTTGTATGCCTGAACCGTATCGTTCAGTCCGCCCGTTTCTCGGACAATGGGTACGCTGCCGTACCGCATGGCGATCAGCTGGCTGATGCCGCACGGTTCGAATTTGGAAGGCATCAGGAACAGGTCGCTGCCGGCATAAAAACGCCGCGATAACGGCTCATTGAACCGGATCTGGGCCGACATTTTGGTGGGATAGCGATTTGCCGCTTCCCTGAACCAATGCTCATAGGAAGGATCTCCCGTTCCTAGGACAACGAACTGAATCTCGTCATAGTAGAGCAGCTCATCCAGAATGCGGATAACCAAATCGAGTCCTTTCGAATCGACCAATCGCGTTACCATCGACATCAACGGAATATGCGGCGCCACGGGAAGATTCAGCTCTTCTTGTAAGGCGATTTTGTTCTGCGTTTTTTTGTTCAGTCCGCTCCGGAACTTCATGGCGAGATGCGGATCTGTCGCCGGATTGTAGCTTTTGGTATCAATGCCGTTCACAATCCCGCTCAATCTCGAGCCCTGGGCCGACAGAAGTCCGTCAAGTCCGTATCCGTAATAACCTGTCTGGATTTCCGTGGCATAGGTTGGGCTGACCGTCGTTACGTGATCTGCGTAAACGATGCCCGCTTTCATGAAATTCACGTTTCCATAATACTCCACGCCTTCGGCCGTGAAATGCCGGCTGTGAATGCCGAGCAGATCAACCAACACCTCGTACGGGTATACGCCCTGATACAACAGATTATGGATCGTGAACACGGTTCGAATCCCCGCATAGAAGGGATCATGACGATAGACGTCTTCAAGAAGCAGCGGAATCATGGCGGTATGCCAGTCGTGACAGTGAAGCACATCCGGCTGGAATCCGATTACCGGCAGAACCTCAAGCACGGCACGGTTGAAGAAAGAGAAGCGTTCGCCATCGTCCATGTAACCATAAATGCCGTCTCGGCCAAAATAGTACTCGTTATCCACGAAATAGATCGTTACGCCGTCTTCCACCAGGGACTCGATGCCGCAATATTGCTCGCGCCAGCCTACCCGCACCCGGGTTTCTCCCACATGCTCCATTCGCTCTCTGTATTCTTCCGGAATGCCGCGATATTTCGGCAGCACGACTCGAATATCCTCGCCCATGCCGCGAAGGGATTTAGGCAAAGCAGCGATCACATCCGCCAGTCCGCCTGTCTTGATGTATGGTCCGCATTCCGAAGCTGCAAATAACAATTTCAATCCTGCTTCCCCCTTTTGCTCCGTTTCGTTTTTTGTTCTGTTTTCTCTCTTGCCGCTGCCGCCTTCAGCGACGCGTCCGATCGATCTTGCGATTTCCTCGATCGAGGCGGCTTTTTCTTTAAAACAACCATGCCTAATGGAGGCAGCTTGATCTCCAGGCTGTGGGTTTGGCCATGCCAGGTCTTCTTCTCCGCTTTCATCTCACCGTCGTTCAGCAGTCCGGAGCCGCCGTAATCGGCATGATCGGAATTCAGAATTTCCACATATTGCCCCGCTCTCGGCAAACCGACCCGATATTGGTCATATGCCTTTGGCTGAAAATTAATGACGATGATCAGCGTATCGCCGGGCTTGGTGCCCATTCTCATATACGATACGACACTCTGCTCATGATCATCGGCGCTGAGCCATTCGAAGCCTTCCCATCGGTGATCCTGCTCCCATAGCGCCTTTTCATCCACGTACATGCGGTTTAGAGCTGCCGTATATGCCAACTGCTTGCGGTGGCTTTCATAGTCCAGCAGCAGCCAGTCGAGCTGCTCCTGATCCTTCCATTCGATAAACTGGCCGAACTCTCCCCCCATGAACAGCAGATTCTTCCCGGGCTGGGTGATCTGGTATCCAAGCAAAATCCGCAGTCCCGCAAACTTTTGTTCGTAGCTTCCCGGCATTTTATTAAGCAGCGATTTCTTTCCATGGACGACTTCATCGTGTGAAAGCGGCAATGTAAAATTCTCCGAATAGGCATAACAAATGGGAAATGTCAGTAAATTATGATGGGTAGGCCGCTGATCGAACTCTTGTTCAATATAAGACAGCGTGTCGTTCATCCAGCCCATATTCCATTTGTAATTGAAGCCAAGACCCCCTTCATGCACAGGTGCCGTAACCCCCGCCCATGCGCTCGACTCCTCGGCCATCATCAAGGCATTCGGGTAATATCGAAACACGGCTTTATTCAATTCCTGCAGAAAGGATATCGCCTCAAGGTTTTCCAAGCCTCCGTGCTCGTTAAGGCTGTACTGACCCTCACGCTTCTCAAAATCAAGACGGATCATGCTCGTCACGGCATCAACGCGAAGACCATCAATATGATACATATCCATCCAAAATAAGGCATTGGAGATGAGGAATGAAATTACCTCCGGCTTGGCATAATCGAAAGACAATGTTCCCCAGCCAGGTTTCTCGGCTTTTTGGGGGTCTGCATACTCATAAAGAGGCGCCCCGTCAAACTGCCGAAGCCCGTGGGCATCCTTGGCAAAATGTGCGGGCACCCAGTCGAGCAGCACGCCGATGCCGGCTTGGTGCAGCTGGTCGACGAGAAACATGAAATCATGGGGAGTTCCGTATCTGCTCGTCAGCGCATAAAATCCTGTGCCCTGATAGCCCCACGAAAGATCGTAGGGATGCTCCGCCAAGGGCATAAATTCTACGTGGGTATAACTCATTTCCTGCAAATAAGGAATCAGCTGATCGGCCAATTCCCGATATGTAAAGAACGAACCGTCCTCTTTTTGCCGCCAGGTTCCGAAGTGCATTTCATAAATGTTCACCGGCTTGGCATATGGGGATTTGTTCTTCCTTCTCCATGCGGCATCATTCCAGCGATATCCTGAGAGGTCGGTCACCACCGATGCCGTCGCAGGTCGTACTTCGGCATGAAATGCATAAGGATCGGCCTTTAGGAATGTTTCTCCGAAGGGCCCCGTGATCTGATATTTGTAAAAAGTTCCAGTCTCCATCCCAGGGAAAAACCGACTCCAAATTCCCGAATCGGGCATCCTATATAACGGGTCTTGGGAACCATCCCAGCCGTTCCAGTCTCCGGCAAGTCCTACCTGCCTGGCATTCGGAGCCCACACCGTAAAACGCACGCCCTCTTCTCCTTCTTCTGTGGCAAGGTGTGCACCCATACATTGGTAACTGTGAAACCAGGTTCCTTCATGAAATAAATACACTTGTTCCGGAGTCATGTTTCCTTCCCTAACTGCTTGGTTCAATCGTCGTCACCTGCTTTTTCTTAAAAATCCAATAATATTAATGCTATTACCCCATTCTAACCAGGTTGAAAATAAAAAATGTCCCTGAAAAATAATTTTGTAATTTTCAAATTACTTTTTCAATATAATCGTTTCAAACCCCGGGAATGTCGTTTATGTAATGTACAACGTGAAAATACATTGGGAGGGAAACGTGATGAAGAAAAAAGACTGTATTGCTATGCTTCTGGCGGGTGGAGAAGGTAAACGATTGGCTCCCCTTACGTCCAGGCTGGCAAAACCCGCCGTTCCGTTTGGCGGACATTATCGTATAATCGATTTTCCTCTCAGCAATTGTGTAAACTCCGGAATCGATACGGTTGGAGTGCTTACGCAATATGAGGCAGAATCATTACACGAACATATCGGCGAAGGCGAACCCTGGGGATTAACACATACAGGACGTGAAGGCATTGCCCTTCTTCCATCCAACAGCACACACCAAGACGGGTACTTGGGAACGGCAGATGCCATTTATAAAAACATTCAATACATCGATGATCAAAATCCAGAGCATGTGCTCATCTTGTCCGGGGACCACATTTACCAGATGGATTACCGGGAAATGCTTGAAGCCCATATGAAGCAAGGAGCTCCTGCCACGATTTCCGTGATGGAAGTACCATGGGAAGACGCCAGCCGATTTGGCGTCATGAGCGTTGACGATAATCTCAATATCATTGAATTTGCCGAAAAACCGGCAGAACCGCAAAGCAATCTTGCCTCCATGGGCATTTATTTGTTCCGTTGGGACTATCTGAAGCAGCACCTGATCGAAGATGCGTCTGACCCGAACTCCAGCCATGATTTCGGAAAGGATGTCATCCCTAAGATGCTGTCCGGAGAAGAGTCGCTGCTAGCATTCCGCTTCCAGGGCTACTGGCGCGATGTCGGCACCGTAGAAAGCCTCTGGGAAGCCCATATGGATGTGCTTAGCCAAAATGAGCTCGTCCTTGAGAGAGCCGACTGGCCTATGTATACGCGCGCTTGGAAAACCAAGCTGTCGGCAGCACGGACCCGAAATGTGGAGCATACGGACTGCCTGATTCATGACCAATGCAGCTTCGAAGGAAAAGCCAAAAGCTCCGTCATCTTCTGCGGATCAGAAATCGGCAAATACTCCATCGTGAAAGATAGCGTGGTCATGCCGAATGCCAAAATCGGCAAAGGCGTCCATATCGAGCACGCCATCATCGGGGAAGGTGCAGTGATCAAGGACGGAGCCGTTGTGAAAGGGGCTCCTGGCAATGTCGTGGTCGTAGGACCGTACGAGACGGTGCTTCCGAAACCAACGGTTCGTACCCAGCCGGCCCGGCTCCTTCAGGATGTATACGAAAAAGGACGCTTGCGTGCAAATGTCTCTTCATCCTGAACGAATGTCATGAACAGAATAGAGCTCTGAGAATTTCTTCAGGCGTATTACACAAAAAGCGATCCGTAACGGATCGCTTTTTCTCATGTATCGTGCCCTGCTGACTTTGTCTAAGCGCATGCGACGGAGGTTTTGAAACTTTAAGATCAAGAAACAAAAGTCTTTTCATATAAATTCACGATGCGACCGCCCATATCCTGCTCGGCCACGAATTGAAATCCTTGACGCTGGTAAAATCGATTCAGCGTTGGCAAATGGGATACGCAATCCAATCGGAAGCCCCGTTTCCCTTTGGAAACCAAATACGATTCCGCAAAGGAAATCATTTTGTTCCCAAGCTCCAGCCCCCGATAAGCGAAGCGTACGGTCAGACGATGCAAGTAACCGTAGGACGGATCGTCCCGCTTTCCCCAGTAGTCAGGGTCCCCGTACTGCAGCGTAAACATGCCGGCCGCCTTGTCTTCATGCCACAGGATGAATACTTCACGCTCTTCCAGGTACTGTTCCATTAGCTCCAGGGAAAAAAGCGAGGGGCTCCACTGCTTGCGCCCTTGCTGTTCCATCACCTCGGCCGCCTCCGTTAGAAGCGCCAGCATCTCTCCTGCGTGCACGGCTTCTGCCCGTCGTAGTTCAAACCGCCCCTGCTCCGTTGAAAACATTGCTGCGGATTCCACCCCTGTACTCCCCCTTTATAACATAGCCACACAAAGTGGAGCCTGTACTCCGAGGCATATACCATATACTTTGTGGGGACAAAACTTATCTATGCGAATACAGTATTGCTTACGATTTCCCGTATACTTATAAATTCTGTATTATTGAGAAAAGCTTTGCCGGATTACCGGCAAAGCTTAGGCCATCGGCCCGGCTGCGTCATCCTCACCGTTCTCCAACCCGCCGGCCATCGGTATTTTCCCCTCAGGCAGCGGCAGCTTGACGATCACGGCTGTTCCGTGCCCGAGCTCGCTTTCCATTTCCATCGTGCCCCCGTGAAGCTCAACGAGCTGCTGCGTGATCGCTAATCCCAGTCCCGTTCCCCCGTTAAGTGGATTCACCTGGAAGAACCGATCCTTTACCCGCCGAAGATGCTCGTCCGAGATGCCGATCCCGTGATCTTGTACGGTAACGATAACAAACTTCTCTTCCATCGCGAAGGACAGGTTGATTACCCCGTTCTCATGCGAGAATTTAACCGCGTTGTCCACGATATTCAGGAATACCTGCTTCAAGCGGTTGACATCCCCATAGATAATCGGCTTCTCGTCGGACTCCAGTTTGATCTGAACGCCCTTCTTCTCGGCTTTCGTCCACAGATTGAGCATGATCTCTTGCAGCAGCTCCCGTAAATTCACGATGCCCTTCACCAGCTTCATCTCATTCTGCTGGAGCTTGGAGAAATCCAGAAGCTCTTCGACAAGGCCGATCAACCGGTCGGTTTCCTTGGAGATGATCTGCATTCCGATTTTCGTTTCTTCCGGATCGTAGCCGCCGGAGTCAAGCGTTTCGCTCCAGCCCTTGATGCTTGTGAGCGGCGTTCGCAGCTCATGCGAGATCGAGGAGATAAAGTCATCCTTCACCTGATTGCTTCGCACAATCTCCTGCGCCATGTAGTTCAAGGTCGACGAAAGCTCGCCAAGCTCGTATTTGTAGTCGCCCTTGATCCGCACGTTGAACTTGCCTTTGGCCATCTGAGCGGACACCGTGGTAATGTTGTTGAGCGGCTTTACGATGGAATTGGCCAGCCCAATGCTGAAAGCAAGCACGATCGCCAGAACGGCCGCCCCGATGCTGACGGCAAACAGCGTCATTTTCATCAGCTTGTCGTTTACGTATTCCAGCGAAGTCACGTAACGGAGAATATACGTATTTTCAAAACCGTTCGAAACGGACTGGGACACCGCCATCACGATCTGGCCCGTGCCTTGCTGTTTGCCGATCCAACGGCTCGTATTGCCTGCAAGCGCTTGGGTGACATCGCTGGTCTTGATGGTCTGCTCTATTTCGAAGCCGGTCGAAGTTGAGAGTACTTGACCAGCCGGGTTCAAAATTTGAAGCTCCGTATTATACAGTTCAAAATGGCGAACCATTTCGCTCAGCTGATTGACGTTGTCCGACGAGGTCAGTCGAAAGGGCTGATAGAAATCGTTGGCGGTACGGATATGGTTCACCATATGGTTGTACACCGTATCGTAATAATACGATCGTAAAGCGATAAGAAAAATAACCTCAATCAGCAGCAAGGCGATGAACACTACCAGGAAGTAGTGCAGCACGATTTGCCGCCGAATGCCTTTTTTGATGATCATTGTCCCTGACCCTTCCATTTATAGCCGTGTCCCCATACCGTCTGGAGGTATTCCGGCTCGGAAGGATTGCCTTCGATTTTTTGGCGCAGTCTCCGAATGTTCACGTCCACGATTTTGGGATCTCCCATATATTCTTTGCCCCATACGTGATCAAGCAGCACATCACGGCTAAGCGGCGTGTTTTCTTTTTCCAGGAAGAACTGGACCAGCGAGAACTCCGTAGGCGTCAGCTCCACCGGCTGCCCGTTCTTCTTGAATTGCTTGGAAATCAGATCCAGCGTGAACGGACCCGATTGGAAGGATACCTTGGCGGCACCCGCACGCTGAACGTTCACCCTGCGCAGAAGGGATTGCAGCCGGGCGATCAGTTCCGTCGGGCTGAACGGTTTGCTTACGTGGTCATCCGCTCCGACGGATAGGGCATACACTTTGTCCTGCTCCTGAACTTTTGCCGTCAGGAAAATAATGCCGATCCGCTCGTTCGTTTCCCGGATTCTGCGGCATACTTCAAAGCCGTCGATTCCCGGAACCATGACGTCGAGCAAGGCGATATCGATGTCTGGCGTCGTTTGCAGCAAGCGAAGGGCCTCATTGCCGTTCTCGGTCTCCAGCACCTCAAAGCCGTTCCGTTTCAGATTAATAACGATAAAACTGCGAATGGATTCTTCATCTTCTAATATGAGCACTTTACTCAAGGTCTAGTTCCCCTTTCTTTCGATAGGAGCCACATTGTTGCTGCTTGGCTTTTTATCTTTTTTACTCAATTTCAGATCGCCATGGCTTCGATAAGCGATGACGCGGTTTTTCTCCTTCACCAAGATCTCCCAATCGGATTCGGCTTTCCCCCACTGGGCCGTGGAGAAAAACTTGATTTCCGCGACGGACTCCCCCGTGTCGGTCATGACAAAATTCAGATAAGCATTTTTGTTGGATTCCGGCGTAATGGTAATTTTATTGTACATATCCGGCGGAAAATCCAGATAGAAGCGATTATTCATATCGTAGTATCTTTGGAGCACGAATTGAAGCCCTTCTACTTCGTTGCTCTCCCGCACCTCTCCGTCCCACTGGAAGTACGTGGTGAAGAACGGGATTTCGTCCAGGATCAGCCGATCTTCCCAGCCGCTTGGCCTTGTAAGCACACCAAACTCTAAAATACCGTCATCGTTCACGTCCTCGCTCTCAACCGGCAGTTCCTTGTAAGTAAGCAGTTCATCCTGGAGCACGTCAATAAACTTGTTGTCCTCCATGATAATGAGCTTGGAATAGGAAGAGTTGGACACGACCGAAGCATCCAAGATGATACCTTCTTTGTTTTTGGCCACTTTACCTGCGACAACATTGTAATAACTTTCGATATTTGGTCCCAAATCCAGCTTGTTCAGCTCAACGAAAGCATCCTCGAATTTGTCGTATTGATAGGTGCTGATATACGAGAGCTCTTTCTGCTGGAGGTATACCACCGTAATATCCTTGACCTTGTCGCCGTTCATGTCTCCGATATTGAAGTGCGTATACGGCAAGGCCGGGATTTTTTCGAGCGAATCCCCGGAGAATGAATACACGGCCAGCAGGTTCTGAAGATTCTCTTCTCCGCGGGAGAAACCGGCTACGATGTCAACCTTGCCGTCGTTCGTAAAATCAACGAAATCAAATGACTCCAAAACCGTCCCTTCTCCGTCGAAATCGAGGCTCTTCACCCAGGTATCACCCTGCTGCTGCATGATCATGCCGTGGATTTTCACCTCTTCATCCGGCGTCTGATAGAACACGACGGCTTCCATAACGCCGTCGTTGTCCAGGTCATGAATTCGGATCGAACTGCTGTCGACGTCGCTTCGCGGCCGAATGATAGCGCCGTTGTCCAGTTTGATCTTCTGGAGCGCGGACTGGATGGCGCCGTTCAGCGTCGCTTTGTCCGTCGGCAGATCCGGTCGCTTCATTAAAGACACCGGATCCTGGATAAAGGTACAGCCGCTTATGATAAATAGTAACAAGCCGGCCAAGAGGGCTTGCATCACTCTATATTTCAATAAGTATCAACTCATTTCTATGCTTTCGCCTTGCGTCAAGTGATCGATAATTACAGTCTTGACTTCTCGCCATGGGTTAAACGTCTTCCGGTCACATCCACTACCAGCTGGCCGCCCGACAGCCCCATGATTCGGGTGCAGTATTTCTCCGCAAGCTCCAGCGGGATGACGGTAAATACCGTCAGACGCTCTTCCTCGCACAAGGTTTTTAGCGTCTTCAAAACATGCTCGGCAGAGGCCGGATCGAGTCCCGTGACAGGCTCGTCCGCCAAAATCACCTTAGCGCCGTGAACGAGCGCCCGGGCAATGGCAATCCGCTGCTTCTCGCCGCCGCTCAGCTCGCCGGCCTTGCGTTTTGCCTTGTCCAGCAAACCCAGGTGCTCGATCGTATCCATGGCTCCCATATAATCATCAGACCGGACCATCCCGGTAACCATCCGCCACAGCGGCGTTTGGCTGGATTGCCCGATCAATACATTCTTAAGCGCCGTTCGATTTACGTTTAGGGAAGGATTCTGCTCGAGATAAGCCCATTCCCGTCGAATTCTTCGTTTTCCGGCGGGATTCATCATATCTTCGCCGTCAATCGTCAGCTTGCCGCCGTCCCATTTTTGCTGCATCGACAGACAGCTCATCAGCAAACTTTTTCCGCTTCCGCTCGCACCGATCAGACCGATCATTTCCCCGTGTTCCATCTGAAATGTGATATCCTTTAACACCGGTGTACGTTCAGGACCCATCGTTTTCTTCAGCCGATCCACTTTAATCATGTTATCGTCTCTCCCGTCAAGTGCATATTCCTACTCTCTAGTTTAGAAGAAAGCGAAAGCAATTGCCATGAGAACGCATGTTTCTATTTGTCGGGTGAAACGCTGTTGCCTTTGAACCATAAACCCGTGCACGCAAACACAATATACAAGCCGCCGAGCAAAACGAAGATTCCCCCGTTCCACCCGGTTTCCATGATAGCGCCGCCCGCATTCGGCCCTGCGATACTGCCGGCATTGAAATGGAAGGAAGCCACGACGTTGGCCGCCGGCAGCAGTACCCTGGGAAGGATGTCCGCGGCATAAGCCAGACCGAGGGAGAAGAAAGAACCGACCAAGCCGCCGGCCATCGTCAGTAATAGTAAGGTTGCCCAGAAATTCGTTCCGGCTACCGGAATCAGCAGGAAACTGCAGCCTCCCACGATCCCCGCGATCGTCAGCACCCGCTTGCGTCCGAATTTATCGCTCCAGATGCCGAGGGGAAGCTGCAGCAGGAGTCCGCCGATGCCGACAAAGGGCAGCAATGTCGAAATTTCGCCTAAAGTGAACCCGCTTCTTAACCCATAGACCGGGAAATTGCTGTTAATCCCCGCTTCCATGTATCCGTACAAAAATGCGGGAATCAAAGCAAACCAGGCCAGCCGGTAGCTTTTGAGATAGCGGCCGGCCGGCTGCTGCTCTCCTTGCTCGCTTTTTTCCGGCTTCAAATTCGGAAGTTTGAACAGAACGACCAGCAGAATGAACAAGAACAGCACAGCCAGAATCAGAAACGGTACCGCCTCGCCGTATTTCAGAAGAGGAATGCCGAGCGGCCCTATACTAAATCCCAGACCGTAGGACATGCCGTAAAAGGAAATGCTCCGCCCCCGGTTCTTCACGGTTGACATCATCAGCACCCACAGCTGGGCGGCATAATGCAGCGCGCTGTCGCCGATGCCCACAAGCACCCGCAGCACAAACCAGACGGCTACGCTCGGAATCAACGGGAAAGCGACCAGCGACAGCATCACCAGCACGAGACCCGATACGATCAGTCTTTTGAAACCGACCCAGCCGAGAAGCCGTTCCGCAACAAGCGTCATGGCAAATGAACCTACATATAAAGCAGCCGCGTTCAATCCGTTCATGGAGGATGAGATGCCCATCCGTTCCAAAAAAATAGCCAGCACCGGCAATAGCAGTCCCTGGCTTAAACCAGCCGCAACCACGACGGCAATTAAAATAAAATAATGAGTTCTCCCTTGACGGGGGGTAACAGCTTCTGTCACTGAAATATAGTCCTCCTCTAATATGAAAAAACGATGAATTTAAACAGCCAAATGAACATTATAGTGGACAAGCCCAATCGATACAAGCCATAATAATAACAATGCCATCAATTGGGAGGGTATCCGTTCATGAAATATAAAGTTAGTATCGATGTATCCATGGTTTATGAGCTGCTGGGCAGCTTCATGATATATGCAACAAGGAAATGGACCGATAACCTGGATATTGGAAAACAGCTGATAACGGAGATGGATGAGCGTTTGCCGCAGCATGTACGTGTCCAGTTCAGTGGAGCCCGCTCATGGCCGCTCGCGGATTACGATGTCTTATACGCCCTGATCATGCTTCGAGGAGAGCACCTTGAAATCCCTGATTTTCTGGGCTGGATCGAATCTTCCCCGGTGGAAGAGCTTCATGGCCTGCTTCAGCCTCACTTGCCGTCCCTCACGCGGGATGAAACGTCCAGAATTCGAGAAAACTACACACCGTTGATGAAGCTCTGGTATGAGCACTACTTTTCCGAAGTGGAGCCTGAGCTGTACCATCTTCTGGAGGAAGATGCCGAAGAGAAACGAATGCTGCTTCCGAAAATGGACGACGAAAATCTGATCGAATATGCTTCCAGCGGAGTCATTCTGGATAACGTTCCGCAAGAAAACGTGGTCTTGTTCCCGGGTACGCATTTTCGTCCGATCAATACCTATTGCTTCTATGATAATGTACTCCTGCTGCAGTACCCTATTGATATACCGGAAGAAGACGAGGATGAGCCGCCTGTCGTTCTCCTGCGCATGACCGAGGCTCTCGCGGATCCGGAACGTCTGCGTCTGCTGAGATATATTGCGGATGAGCCGAAGGCCGTGTCCGAAATGGCGTCCGAATTGGGACAGCCCTATGAGCAATTGATGCACCACCTGATGATCTTGAGGGCGGCAGGCCTGCTGCGCTCCCATCTGAAATCCGAAAATAACGAAAGATTCAGCCTGCGGCCGGATGGTGCGGCCGAGCTGCAAATGTTCCTGGAGACTTACATTCGACTTTCCTAGTATGAAGGAGCGTACCATGAGTAAAACATCTCAGCATATTATCTTCGACATGGATGATACATTAATACATTGCAACAAGTATTTCGACCTGATTCTCGGCGATTATTTCGAATGGATGACCGAATGGTTTCAGCCTTATGGAGTAACCACCCAAGAAGTCCGAGCCAAGCAAATGGAAATCGACGTAGCCGGCATCGACAAGCTGGGATTCGCGAGCGCGAACTTCCCCCAGTCCCTAATCGATACATACCATTTTTTCGGCCGAATTCACGGGAGAGATACCTCGCCTAAGGAAGAGGAGCTTCTCTACCAGTTGGGGCTCAGCGTATACGAGCAGGAGATTGAAGCCTACCCCGGCATGGTCGAAACGCTGGAGAAGCTTCGAGAGGATGGCCACTGCCTTCACCTCTATACCGGGGGCGAAACGAGAATACAGAAGCGAAAAATCGAACAGATGAAGCTGGCGGACTATTTTAAAGACCGGATTTATATCCGCCAGCATAAAAACATCACGGCGCTTGAGGAGATTCTCGGCATGGGGTCGTTCGTCCGCTCTAATACGTGGATGATCGGCAACTCGCTCCGCACGGATGTCGTTCCGGCATTGACGGCAGGCATTAACAGCATCTACATCAAGCAGCAGCGCGAGTGGCAGTATAATCTGGTCGAGCTGAAGCAAGAGCCGCATAATGTGCTCTATACCGTTTCGGCGTTGACTGAAGTGCCGGAAGTCATTGAAGAGCATTTAACTTAATCGAACGGACAACGAGCCGATCCTGGAGTAATATCCCGGATCGGCTCGTTATTTTGGCGTAACCCTCGACGTGTTACGATTTTACGGACGCACTGGAGTCCACGGCCTGAACGGCCAACTGCCCGTTACCGCCGGCAGCAAGGACAAGCCTGCCCTTATACGTGCTGCCGTCCTCGTTCTTAAAGGATAACACTTGGGTCTTTCCCTGAAGCAGCAAGGATTTCAGCATCGCATGAGAAATTTGTTTTCCGGCAAATTCCTTCCAGATGACATAACTGCAGCCGGTTTTGAAATTCGCGCAGCCGTAACCTTTGCGTCCTTCAATAATATGCCCGTCACATCCGGGTCTTGGGCAGCGCCCCAAGGGAGATCGTACGGACGGCGCTTCATTTGAAGCGGCAGGCGCTGATTTCGGAGTGGGCTTGCTCGTGCGCTCATCCTTCGCTTTCGAGGCTGGGGCCGCTTTAGACGTGCTTCGCTTCCCTCTTCCTTTGGACTTGTCCTCATCTCCGCCGAAAAGCGACGAAGGCGCCGGACGCTGCGAGGATACCTTGTTGATGATCGAAACGGTGAACTTCTGCACGTTTTGCATGAATACGTCAGCAGAAGCTTCGCCTTTGGAGATCTGGTGGAGGCGCCGCTCCCATTGGCCTGTCATCTCGGGCGAAGCCAGCAATTCGACGCCGGCATGCCGGATCAGCTCCACCGCCGTTCTTCCTTTTTGCGTTACGGTGATTTTTTTGCCCTGCATCGTAATATATCCGACCTTTTTCAAACGCTCGATGGTGGCTGCCCGGGTTGCCGGCGTTCCAAGACCGCTATCCTTCATCGCATCCCGAAGCGCTTCATCCTCAATGGACTTACCGGCGCTTTCCATGGCCTTCAGCAGCGTGCCTTCCGTATAACTTTTTGGCGGCTGGGTAGCCTTTTCCTTCACTTCGGATTTTTTGCATTGCACCGGCTTGTCGGGAGTAAGGTCAAAGGAACGGTCGTTCCATTCCTGGTTCTCCTCTTCCTCGTCCTCTTTCCCCTTCTTGGAAGATTTGGATTTCTTCTTCTCCGTATCCTGAATCAACACCTTCCATCCAAGCGACAAAAGCTCCTTGATTCCCGTCTTGAATGTTTCCCCCTCGACCTCGGTGAGCACTGTATGCTGCTTGTACATGGCCGGAGGATAAAAATGCGACAGAAACCGGGTGATGACCAGATCGTAAATATGCTGCTCTTCCTTGCTGAGCGTGCCCGGCCGCTTTAATGTCGGCAGTATGGCATGGTGATCCTCAACCCGCTGCGGATTGCATACCGCTTTGTTGTTGACGTGCACCCGGCTTGGATCCGCTCCTGCGGCCATTGATGCATACGAGGTCGATTTGAGCATATGAAGGGCCTTGTGCATGCCTTCGATATTCTGTTCATTCACATAGTTAGAGTTGGTACGCGGATAGGAAATCACCTTGTGGCGTTCATATAACGCTTGCGCAAGGTCCAGCGTTTTTTTGGCAGAGTAACCGTACTTGGCATTGGCTTCACGCTGAAGCAGGGTCAAATCATACAATTTGAACGGATATTCCTTCGTTTCCTTCACTTCATATTTGGTGATGGTGCCATTCTTTCCATTGACCTTGGCTGCAATCGTCTCTGCTTTCTCCTGCGAGGTCAGCCGCTCTCCCTGCCAGGTTCCCGTGTACTCCAGCTGATCCTGCTTGAACAAAGCTTTCACGTCGTAGAACGTTTGCGATTCGAAGGCTTCGATCTCCTTCTGCCGGTCATAGATCAGTGCCAGCACCGGCGTCTGCACCCGGCCAACCGACAGCAACGTCTGATGGCGGGTCGTAAAGGCGCGCGATGCATTCATGCCGATCAACCAATCGGCTTCGCTGCGTGCGCGCGCAGCTTGCGTTAAATTCTCGAATTCAACGCCGTCCTTGAGCTCCGCAAAGCCGCGGCCAATGCTTTCCGGCGTTAAATCCGAGATCCATAGTCTTTTTACAGGCTGTTTCAGTTTTAATTGTTGTTGGATTAGTGCGAAAATATATTGTCCTTCTCGTCCCGCATCACAGGCATTCACGATATGGCTGCAGCGCTTGGCTACTTCTCCAATGACCTTCAGCTGATCCTTGGTTTTCGGATTCGGGATGATTTTGAATTGCTCCGGAATGATAGGCAGGTCCCGCAAATTCCAGCGTTTGTACTTCGGATCATATGCATCCGGCTCCGCCAGCCCAACCAGATGTCCGATAGCCCAAGTTATGATGTATTGCTCACCTTCAAGATATGTACGGTTGTTTTTGGCCCGCGGCTCGATGACCGCAGCGATATTCCGTCCCATATCCGGCTTTTCGGCAATGACCAACGTTTTCAAATGACATTCTCCTCCCCGATGAGCAGCCTGGCGCGGAGGCTAACTCCAAAAAGGACTTCGCTCTCGCGAAGTCCCTTTAACTACTATATTCATGATAGCATATTTAGGAGAAGGATTAAACCAGTACGGTCGCGCCCATCAGATATTTGTCTACCTCGCGTGCCACCTCGCGGCCTTCATTGATCGCCCACACGACAAGGCTTTGTCCGCGGCGCATGTCGCCGGCTGCAAATACTTTATCCACATTCGTCGTATATTTGCCATACGGCGCTTTAACATTGGAACGACGGTCCGTTTCAAGTCCAAGCTGTTCTACCAGCGTCTGCTCCGGTCCGTCAAAACCGATCGCGATGAACGCCATTTGTGCCGGAAACGCTTTTTCCGTGCCCGGAATCGGCTGATACACTTTACGCCCGGTTTCATCTACAATGCGCTCGATTTGAACGGTATGAAGCTCTTTCAGGTTCCCTTCATCATCCCCGACGAATTTCGTGGTCATGATGGAGAATTCCCGCGGATCGTTGCCAAACAGCGCTTTGGCTTCCTCGTGGGCGTAATCCAGTGTATACACGTTCGGAAATTGCGGCCAAGGGTTCGCAATCGGATCGCGCTGCAGCGGAGCCTGTTTATGCGTACCGAACTGGGTAACGCTGCTGCAGCCGTGACGCAGCGCTGTGGCCACGCAGTCGGAGCCGGTGTCGCCGCCGCCGATGACGATAACGTCCTTGTCTTTTGCCGACAAATAGTTGCCGTCTTCAAGACCGGAATCCAGCAGGCTCTTGATCGTTCCGTTCAGGTAATCCATCGCGTAATGGATGCCCTTGAGATCACTGCCCTCAATGTTGAATTCGCGCGGCTTTGTTGCACCGCCGCAGAGTACGACGGCATCATAGTCTTCCATCAGCTGCTTGGCGGGAATATCCTTGCCGATCTCGGTGTTCACAACAAATTCGACGCCTTCCGCCGCGAGCAGATCGACACGGCGCTGCACGATGCCCTTGTCCAGCTTCATGGACGGTATCCCGTAGGTCAACAAGCCGCCAATGCGGTCTGCACGCTCGTAGACAGTCACGGAATGGCCCGCTTTGTTCAGCTGTGCTGCTGCCGCCAGTCCTGCCGGACCGGAACCGACAACGGCTACGCGTCTTCCCGTGCGCTTCTCGGGCGGCTCCGGAACGACCCAGCCTTCTTCAAAGCCTTTGTCGATAATCGCCTGCTCGATGGATTTGATCGTAACCGGCTCCCCGATCAAGCCGACGGTACAAGAACCCTCGCAAGGCGCTGGACATACGCGTCCGGTAAACTCAGGGAAATTGTTCGTTTTGTGGAGACGCTCCAGAGCTTCTCTCCACAAGCCCCGATATACAAGATTGTTCCATTCCGGGATCAGGTTGTGGATCGGGCAGCCCGATGTGCCGCCGACCATATCGATTCCTGTATGGCAGTATGGCGTACCGCAGTCCATGCAGCGTGCTCCCTGGGTCTGGAGCTCATCTTCTTCTAAATGTTTATGAAACTCTTCCCAGTCTTTAACTCGTTCAGCCGGGCTCCGGTCTGCCGGAAGCTGGCGCTGATATTCCATAAATCCTGTTGGTGTAGACATACTGCTTTACCCCCATCCGTTCTATCCATGCTGATTACCATGTACAATTTATCATATCATAAATCATCCGACATCTATCGTCAGATGAGCCAAGAAACAGGTTTCAGCCTGATTTATTTTTTCTATTTATGCTAAAAAAATTTTTATCAAAGCATGAATCCCCACTACTCGCGGCTATTTAAGCAGCCATTTGCATAAACATTAGAAATATAGTAGCATTTCGCTTTTCGCCTGTTAAATGGACTATATGCATGATCATTTGTATTATCCTACTATGAAAGCATTGTCAACATGGACGGAAGGCAGTAAGTCTATCCCTCCGAATCGTGCCATCAAGCTGTTTATTTCCGTTCAAACGTAACGAAACGGTAGGCATACGGATTTTTTTCATCCGTGATGCCGGGAACTTCTTCGACGATCTTCCATTCATCCCAGTTCACTTCGGGAAAGTACGTATCCCCTTCAAAACTCTCGTCAATGAACG
This sequence comes from Paenibacillus sp. Y412MC10, assembly GCF_000024685.1. Classification (NCBI taxonomy): domain Bacteria; kingdom Bacillati; phylum Bacillota; class Bacilli; order Caryophanales; family Paenibacillaceae; genus Paenibacillus; species Paenibacillus sp. Y412MC10. Next base: position 2,748,858 of record NC_013406.1, on the reverse strand, counting down.
TGCAGTACAGACGATCCGCTTTCGGCAGCATCAATTCATAAATCTGCGATCCGCCAATCACCATCAGTTCCTCATTCTTCGAATAGGGTAACGCGTTCTCGATGTCATGGATCACGATGCCCTGATCCTCCGTCAACGTAAAGCTCTCATCTCTCGTCAGCACGATGTTCTTTCGGTGAGGCAGCGGCTTGCCGCCAAAGGAATCCCAAGTCTTGCGCCCCATCAGGATCGTTTTATGGAGGGTTTTCTCCTTGAAGAAGGCCATATCCCGCGGCAAGCGCCACGGCATCGTGCCGTTCAGCCCGATCACCTGATCCTTGCCCATTGCCCATATCATCGATATCATTACACCGTCTCTCCTTCCATTCATCTTATGGATGTCACCGCATGGAGCCTCCATAACCCAATTTAAACTTATACGGCAACCGTCGCCTTAATGGTCGGATGGTATTGATAACCCTCAAATTCAAAATCCTCGAACGTATAATCAAAAATGCTGTCCGGCTTGCGCTTGATCACCAGCTTCGGCAGCGCATATGGCTCGCGTTCAAGCTGCGTTCTAACCTGCTCCATATGGTTGGAATAAATATGGACATCGCCGCCCGACCAGATGAATTCACCCGGCTCCAGGTCGCACTGCTGGGCAACCATATGGGTTAGCAGCGCATAACTGGCAATGTTGAACGGCAGCCCGAGGAAGCTGTCCACCGAGCGCATGGTAAGCATACAGGAAAGCTTCCCGCCCGCCACGTAGAATTGGAATACAAAATGGCACGGAGGCAGCTTCATGTTATCAATCTCCGCCACGTTCCAGGCACTGACGATATGGCGTCTGGAATCGGGATTATTCTTAATCGAATCGATGACACCCGCAATCTGATCGATATGGCGTCCATCCGGCGTTTCCCATGCCCGCCACTGCGAGCCGTAGACAGGACCCAAATCCCCGTTTTCATCCGCCCATTCGTCCCATATCCGCACGCCGTTCTCTTTTAGATACCGGATATTCGTTTCGCCGCTCAAGAACCACAGAAGCTCATGTACGACCGATTTCAGGTGAATCCGCTTGGTTGTCATTAGCGGAAACCCTTGGGATAGGTCAAAACGCAGCTGTCTTCCGAATACGGACAACGTTCCCGTACCCGTCCGGTCTCCCTTCTCTACGCCATGATCCAGTATGTCCTGCAGCAGCTCCAAATATTGTTTCATCTCATAGTCACCTCACTAAAATCTCATATCCTCAGTCTACCATGTTCACGGAATGATTGGGATGCTTAAAATAACCCTGCCCGGGGAGTGCGGATATCCACTGGCATATCTACATAAAAAAACAGGAGGCAGAAACCGCCTGCGCGTTCTCTGCCTCCTGGCTGAATATATAATGACTCGAAAATACGTCTACGGATTAACGGGCAATGATGTGGATCGGATGACCCATTACCAATTCCGCCGCTTCCATAACGATCTCTCCCAGCGTCGGATGCGCATGGATGGTCAAAGCTACATCTTCAAGCGTAGCGCCCATTTCAATAGCAAGGCCGAGCTCGGCAATCAGGTTGGAAGCTTCCAGACCCACGATTTGCGCTCCGAGAATAAGCCCTGTTCCCTCTTCGGCCACGATTTTCACGAAGCCTTCCGGATGGTTCAAGGATACGGAACGTCCGTTGCCTGCGTAAGGGAATTTGCCAGCTTTTACTTTATGGCCTTTTTCCTTCGCTTGAGCTTCGGTGTAACCTACGCTGGAGCATTCAGGATCCGTAAACACAACGGCCGGGATACATTTGTAATCCACGACGGACGGCATTCCGGAGATCGCTTCAGCAGCCACTTTACCTTCGTAGGAAGCTTTATGTGCAAGCGCCAGGCCGGACACGATATCCCCGATCGCGAAGATATGAGGAATGCTGGTGCGTCCTTGATGGTCGACTTTCACGAATCCGCGCTCATCCATATCGAGGCCGATCAGGTCCAGACCAAGCTCTCCGTCCGTGTTCGGACGACGGCCAACCGTAACCAGCAGGTAATCAGCTGTTACTTCTTTGGTTTCGCCATTCACGGAGTATTTCACGGTAACTTCTTTATCGTTCTGCTCAGCACTTTCAGCTTTAGCACCTGTGATAATTTCGATACCGGTTTTCTTCATGTTCTTGGTAACGAGGCTTGTCATGTCTTTGTCAAAGCCAGCCAGAACGCTGTCCAGACCTTCGATGATCGTTACTTTGGAACCGAATTTGGAGTACATTTGACCCAGCTCGGCACCGATGTAGCCGCCGCCGATGACAATCATGCTCTTCGGTACTTCAGGCAGGTTCAATGCTTCGGTGGAAGACAAGATGCGTCCGCCAAACGGGAATGGCTTCAGTTCGATTGGACGGGAACCTGTAGCAATGATGCAGTTCTTGAAGCGGTAACGCGGAGATTCATGATCATTGAATACGCGCGCTTCGTTTTCGTTGATGAACATGCACTCGCCGTTGAAAACTTCCACTTTGTTGCCTTTCAGCAAACCGGCTACGCCGCCGGTCATTTTTTTGACAACGCCGTTTTTGAATTCCTGCGTTTTCGCGAAATCAACGGTTACGTTCTCCACGGAAATACCGAATGCATCGGCATGCTTCGCGGATTCGAACTGATGAGCTGCAGCGATCAAAGCCTTGGAAGGAATACAACCACGGTTCAAGCAAACGCCGCCGAGTTCCGATTTATCAACGATCAGAACCTTTTGACCCAGTTGGGCGGCACGAATCGCCGCCACGTAACCACCAGGACCAGCACCAATGACTAGAGTATCAATATCTAAAGAAGCATCTCCAACTACCATTAGTTACACCTCCATAACAAGCAGCTCAGGGTTAGCGAGCAGTTGTTTAATATAGTTCATAAAGTTTTGAGCCGTTGCGCCGTCGATGATACGGTGGTCAAAGCTCAAGGACAATGCCATAACAGGTGCTGCTACAATCTCGCCGTTCTTCACAACCGCTTTTTCGCTGATGCGGCCGGTACCGAGGATAGCAACCTCTGGGAAGTTGATGATTGGTGTAAAGAACATGCCGCCTGCGGAACCGATGTTCGTGATGGAAATCGTGCTGCCCTTCATTTCGTTAGGAGCCAGTTTGCCCTCACGGCCGCGTGCAGCCAGATCACGGATGCTGTCAGCGATCATCCAGATGCTCTTACGATCCGCATCTTTGATAACCGGTACGATCAGACCGTTATCTGTATCCGTGGCGATACCGATGTTGTAGTACTTCTTGTACACGATTTCGTTCGCTTCTTCGTCGATCATCGCGTTCAAAGCAGGGAATTGACGGCTTGCCGCAACGAGTGCTTTAACGATGAATGGCAGATACGTAACTTTCGTGCCCTTCTTCTCAGCGATCGGTTTCATGCGGGTACGGAACGCTACCAGCTCGGTTACGTCCACTTCGTCCATGATCGTAACGTGAGGAGCCGTGTAAGCCGATTTAACCATAGCATTTGAGATCGCTTTGCGGATACCTTTGAATGGCACGCGCTCTTCTTCTGCGCGAGTGTCCACCGCTGCGGATGCTGCTGCAGGAGCCGCTTTCGTCTCGGAAACAGCTTCTTGAGCCGGAGCTGCTGCTGCTTGGCCGCCACCGTTCTTGAAGGCTTCTACATCTTCGCGGGTCACTTTTCCGTTGTTGCCGGAGCCTTGAACTTGTGCGATGTCAACGCCCTGCTCGCGAGCGAATTTGCGCACGCTTGGCGTAGCCAGAACTTCACGGTTAGGTGCTGCAGGCGTCGCTGCTTCGCCGTTTCCGCCTTGTTTAGCGTCAGCCGGAGCATCTTGAGCCGGGGAAGAAGTCGTATCTGCGCTGCCTTTCGCTGCGTCGGCTTCTTGAGCGGACTGCTCTTCGGCAGGAGCCTCTTGCTCAGGAATGTCGCCTTCAGCATCGATGATTGCAACCACTTCACCGACACGGCATACTTGACCGTCCTTGGCAAAAACTTCTTGAACCGTACCGTTCACGGGACAAGGAACTTCTACGACCGCCTTGTCGTTCTGTACTTCCATGATGATGTCGTCGTCTGTTACTTTGTCGCCCGGCTTGATATGCATTTTGATGATTTCACCTTCATGCAAACCTTCGCCCAGCTCTGGAAAACGATATTCGAATTTTGCCAACTGAAAAACCTCCCTAGAAATTGCTGCTATTAGAAATTCAATACTTTATTTACGGCATCAACGATACGCGCCGGAGTAGGCAACCAAGTGTCCTCGATTTGAGCGAATGGATACACGGTGTCTGGCGGCGTAACGCGAAGCACCGGTGCTTCCAGGTGGAGAATCGCTTTCTCGTTGATTTGAGCGATCACTTCTGCGGCTACGCCGGCAGATTTCTGCGCTTCTTGAACCACGATGGCGCGGTTGGTTTTCTTAACCGAAGCCAGCACGGTATCGATGTCGATTGGAGAAATGGTGCGCAGGTCGATGATCTCGGCTTTGATTCCGTTCTTTTCAAGCTCGTCTGCCGCTTTCGTAGCAGTATGAACCATCAGGCCGTAAGCGATGATCGTAACGTCCGCTCCTTCGCGAACCACGTTAGCCTTGCCAAGCTCAACGGTGTAATCACCTTCTGGAACTTCAGCGCGGAACGCATGGTACAGGTTCAAGTGCTCCATGAAGAATACAGGGTCATTGTCGCGAATCGCTGCGATCATGAGTCCTTTTGCATCATAAGGATTGGAAGGTACTACAACTTTAATACCCGGGGTTTGTGTGATCAAACCTTCGAGTGCGTCGGTATGCAGCTCAGCCGCTTTAACCCCGCCGCCGAATGGTGTACGGAACACGATCGGGGAGTTGTAGCGTCCGCCGGAACGGTAACGCATGCGCGCTGCTTGAACGACGATTTGGTCGAGCGCCTCAAAGATAAATCCAACGAATTGAATTTCAGCGATCGGACGGAAGCCTTGGATGCCGAGACCTACCGCCAAACCGCCGATAGCGGACTCTGCCAGCGGCGTATCAAATACGCGCTCTTCCCCGAATTCTTTTTGAAGGCCTTCCGTTACCCGGAAAACACCGCCAACATTACCTACGTCTTCACCGAAGATGACAACGTTAGGGTCACGGCTCAATTCAACGCGCATGGCGTCGCGAATCGCTTCTTTCATGTTCATTTGTGCCATTGCTTCATTTCCTCCTTAAGAAATACAGTTCACTGTTCTTCCAGTGTGATGCCTTATAAGGCTATATATCGATGTTAAACGTTATTTAAAAACAAGACCTGATGCGCCCATGACAAACCGGATGATCATCCAGGATCAACCTTTGACAATCATCGGCCCGTCACTCTTATTGGAAATCGGCTTTCTGTTCTTCCAAATGCTTCGGCGTTTGCTCGAACATGCTGTCGATCAAACCAGGTACCGTCATTTTTTCCGTTTGTTCTGCTTTTTTGATTTGCTCGTTGACTTTCGCTTTCGCTTCTTCTTTCACGCGAGCTGTATCTTCTTCTGTCCAGAGGCCTTTGGCTTCCAGGTACTTCGCAAGACGCGCGATCGGATCCTTCTCGTTCCACTCGCCCTCTTCTTCCTTCGTACGATATTTCGTAGCGTCGTCAGACAAGGAATGCGGACGGAAACGGTATGTCACAGCTTCGATCAGCGTTGCGCCTTCACCGTTGCGGCCGCGCTCTGCAGCATCCTGAACCGCTTTGATCACCGCGAGAACGTCCATGCCGTCAACTTTAACGCCTTTGATGCCGGCTGCAACAGCTTTGTGCGCGATAGACAATGCTGCTGTCTGCTTGGAGAACGGAGTCGTGATTGCATAGCCGTTGTTTTGCACGAAGAAGATGACCGGCAGTTTGTACACGCCTGCATAGTTCAGGCCTTCGTAGAAGTCGCCCTCGGAAGAGCCGCCGTCACCGGTATAGGTAATAACCACTTGTTTTTGCTTCTTCAATTTGTAGCCCATAGCGATACCCATGGCATGCAGGATTTGCGCGCCGATGATGATCTGAGGCATCAATACGTTAACGCCTTCGGGAATTTGTCCGCCATGCTGATGTCCGCGGGAATAAAGGAATGCTTGGTAAAGCGGAAGTCCATGCCATACGATTTGCGGCATATCGCGGTAGCCCGGGCAGATAAAGTCGTCTTTCTCAAGCGCGAACTCACTGCCTACCATCGTAGCTTCTTGACCAGATACAGGAGCGTAGAAACCGAGACGTCCTTGACGGCCGAGGTTTACGGCGCGGTCGTCCCAAGTACGGGTAAATACCATACGGTACATAATTTCTTTCAGTTGATCGTCCGACAATTCAGGCAGAAGATCTTTGTTTACGATTTTGCCATCCGGGGAAAGTACAGATAGAGTACCTACTTCCTCGGTATATACTTCATAAGGAACCTTGGTCATTTTTTTCACCTCAATAAATATTTGAATATCAAGTTCCGCTGTTATAGAATTATTATACACCTGTTTCACTCCATTCGTCAAAGAAATACGGGATAAAATTTCATATTCTTTCACGTTTGTATGTATAACAGTTGACGAATAATACTATAACAGTATGACAAACATCATAGAACAGCAGACAACTTCAACATGTCAGGGTAATTTTAACTTATTGTTTACCGCATTTCAAAAACTAACCCGAAAAAGGTGACGAATGATGACGAATGAACGTTTATTGAAGCGAACCATCGTAAAAGAAGTGATTGACAGCAAGTTTTTGCAGGAGACTCGAACGCTGCGCATCTATCTTCCTCCCGGATACAATGAAATCCTCAGCTATCCCGTCGTTTACTGTCAGGACGGAGAGGAATTTTTCAACTTCGGCCGCATCGCGACCTGGGCCAACCAGCTCATTCTCGAAGAAGGCGTGGAGCCGTTCATCATTGTGGGCGTGGAAGTGAACACCAAGGTACGAACCGAGGAGTATGCCCCGTTCGGCAACCGCTTCGATGCTTACTTGTCCTGCTTCGCCGAAGAGATTATTCCCTTCGTGGAGCAAAAATATCCCGTGCGCAAAGAGCCTGCGGAAAGAGTGCTTGCCGGCGACTCCCTCGGGGGAAGCGTCTCCGTGCATTTGGCTTTGCGTTATCCGCATCTTTTCACAAGAATCATCAGCTTGTCCGGGGCCTACTATGAGAAGACCCAGAACATGATTCAGGAAGAGCGTGATTTGTCCTGGCTCAACATTTACATGATTGTAGGCTTGCAAGAAGACAACTACGCAACCGATACAGGTGTCTATAACTTCGTCGAATTAAATCGCTCAACAAAGGCTTTGCTGGAAGAACGGGGTGCTACCGTATCATATCTTGAAAAAGAAGGTCGTCACCTCTGGGGATTTTGGCAAAAAGAGCTCCCTGCTGCCCTTATGTACTTCCTTGGTTAAATGTTTGAATCGGCAAAATCCATGGGCTATATAAATGACCTGTTACTGCAAAATGGTTTAACTGTCCCACTCGGGACTCCACGCGTTACGATTGAAATCCGTTGGCAAAAAGAATACCTGTGAGGCAAAGCTCGGTCGTAATCGCCCTCAGCTTCTGCCCCACTCCAAAAAAAGATGAACAACCGCGCATTTTTTATGGAATGTGCATTGTTCATCTTTTATGTTCAGCAGCCCGTTCTTCTTGGTATCGCTTTCAATGATGTTCGTCAAAAAAGCGGCTGATTCACCGCTTGTTCGAATCGATTATAGCTTTTCTTCCATGATTTTGTCCAGTAAGATGTCACACCCCGCATCAATCAGCCGGTACACTTCGTCAAAGTTTCCGGTGAAATACGGATCGGGCACCTCGCGCAATTTTTCGTTCGGCAGCAAATCCATGAACTTCAGAATCTCAGCCTGATCGCCTCCCGCTAACTTGCGGATATTCGCTACATTCGAATCATCCATGCCGATAACGTAATCGAAACGTTCAAGGTCCTCGCTGACTACCTTGCGCGCGACCATTCCTTCATAACTGATTCGCCAGCTGTCGAGCAGCTTTCTCGTGCCTTCATGGGGAATGCTGCCGATATGCCAATCCCCGGTGCCGGCCGAATCCACGCTTATTTGATCCTGCAGCCCGCGCTGTACAATTTTATGCCGCAGCACCGCTTCCGCCATGGGCGAGCGGCAGATATTGCCCAAACATACAAACAAAACGGATACCATGGTCCTTCCACCTCCACGCTATGATGAATCGCAATCGAGAAATTTTTTATTTAATCTGTTCCATACCTTATTTTAACCGGATCTGACTTCTTTTCCGCTGGCTGCCGAAGACTGGGCTGCGTGCAGCGACCTTCTGGGCAATCTCCATTTATATAGAACGGACAGCATCCTGAAAACGATGACTATAACAAATAAGGTCAACAACTGCCAGGTCTTGGTGGCGACCCCTAAGCCGATAGCGACACCTGCTGCCATGGCCCAGACCGCGTAAATCTCGTCGCGCAGCACGAGCGGCTTCCGCCCGGCCAGCAAATCACGGACCATTCCTCCGCCGCTGCCAGTCAGCACAGCCGCCACGATGACCGCGCTCAATGGATGATTCATTTGCGTAGCATATAATGCTCCTTGAATCGCGAAGGCGGATAACCCGATCGCATCAAACAAGGCCTCCGTTTTCTTCCAATGCTGAATCAAGCCGAGCGGCAGCACAAACGCCACGAAAACCGAAATCATCGCCAGCATGATTAAATCTCCCTGACCCCACAGGGTGGTAACCGGCACGCCGATCAGGACGTTTCTTATAATACCCCCGCCGAAGGCCGTGACCAATCCAAGCACCACAACCCCCAAAATATCGTATTCCTCTTCCATTGCCACAAAAGCTCCGGACATGGCAAACGCAATGGTGCCAATGATGCTGAATACGTCAAACACATGCATGTCCAAAATTCAGTTCCCCCGCTCCCCCGTCAATTTACATACTACATTGTAGCCGCGCCTATTAAAATTGTGCAAGCATGAAAACTGCACTATACTAGAATTCAATGACAATTCTCTCGAAAAAGGAGGAATATATAATGAAACACACTCGCGTCCTGATCTTCACAGGTGGGGAGTTGTCAACGGGATTCCTGAATGAGGTCCAAGAAGGGGATTTCATTATAGGAGCCGATCGCGGCGCTCTCTTCTTGATTGAACATGGAATCAAACCCGATCTGTCCGTCGGAGATTTCGATTCCATTCCGCCCGAGCAGATGGATCGTGTCCACTCCATGAGCGGAAAGGTCATCGATTGTGACCCGATCGATAAAAATTTGACCGATACCGAGCTTGCCTTCGAGCTGGCTATGGAACGCTCGCCTGAATCCATCATGATTCTGGGGGCTACGGGCACGCGCCTGGATCATACGCTGGCCAATATCCACATGCTCATACGCGGCCTTCAGCATCATATCCCGTGTTCTATATTAGATGAAAACAATTTTATTACCCTGACGGGCTCCAGCTGTCTTGTCGAGAACAAAGGGTTTACATATGTCTCCCTTCTGCCGCTCACCACGGAAGTTACCGGCATTTATCTCGAAGGTTTTCAGTATCCGCTCCAAGATGCCACATTGCGATTGGGGCAGTCGCTCGGGGTCAGCAACAGGCTGGCCGAGGAGAAAGGAACGGTTCGGATCGAAGGCGGTCTGCTGCTCATTATTCAAAGCAAGGATCGCTAATCATTACTATTTTGTCATCTTTGATCGCAAAATATTAAACCTCGTAATTCTTTTGAAAAACCCTTGTGTATCAAGGGTTTTTTCTTGTTTAGAACTCGTGAATCAGCCGCAATTCTTAATTTTTTGTTACTTTTAATGATATTTTAATAATTCGCTTTCATTTCATACGGCCCAAGGGCTTCCGACGATTATCCAGATTATGGCCGGTTTCAAATCTGATATACTCGGTTCATCGCAAAAAACAATAACTGCTTGGAGGTCATACAACATGAATCGACAGAATTGGATTAAGAAGGCCGTAGTCATCAGCTTGAGCGCAACTTTGGGCGTAGGCGCAGTACTAACTGTTGCACCGCCGGCACCTGTAGAAGCAGCATCCGTAAGCACAGGAACTCGAGTCGTTAACTTCGGTAAACAATATATGGGAACACCTTATAAATTCGGAGCATCCACATCCACGACAAGAGTGTTTGATTGCTCTTCCTTCATGAAACATATCTTTAAAAAATACGGCGTGAACCTGCCGCGTACGTCCGCTGCCCAATCCAAGGTCGGCAAGGCCGTTTCGAAATCGAACTTGAGAGCCGGCGATCTGGTATTCTTCTCGAGCGGAAGCCGTGCGAATGGCAGAAACGTAACACACGTTGCCGTTTATATGGGCAACAACAAAATCTTGCACACTTACGGCAAGCCTGGCGTAACGATCTCCAGCCTGTCCGGCAACTGGAGCAAGACTTACCTGAAAGCTCGTCGCGTACTGTAGTCTTATTTTCCACTTATCATATCGAAGACCGTCTTTCCGCTCAGGGAAGGCGGTCTTTTTTGCTTGCATCGATTTCTTCCTGGGACAAAAGCTTATAACCGGCCCCCCGTATCGTACGAAGCAGTTTTTGCTTGCGCCCTCTATCGATCTTCTCTCTCAAATGGAGAATGTAGACATCGACCACGTTGGTACCCGTATGAAAATCATAATCCCATACCTGTTTTAAAATATCCTCACGCGTGCATACCTGCCCCTGCCTTCGAGCCAAAAACAACAGCAAATCGTATTCGCGATGAGTCAGTTCCACGGGCTCCTCTTCCCGAATTACATTGCGGCTCAAAGGATCGATCACCAGATCTCCGATTCGGATGATCTCCTCCTGTTCCGCGCGTCCTGTCTGAAAAAGCCTCAGCAAATTGGCAATTCGCGCCAGCAACTCCCTCTCATCCCTGTCATTTGGGATGTAGTCATGCGCTCCAGCCTCCAAAGCATGAATCGCTTCGTTAGAACCGTCGCTTCCGATGACAATGATCGGGAGCTGTTCCCCTCTGCCCGTCAGTCGCTCCACGAGATTGAATTGGTTCATACCCGGCAGTCTGCTGTCGATGAGCAGCAGGTCTGCGCCTGCGCGCTGCAGAGCGGCAACCACTTCCGAATAATTCGCAGCGTCTGTAACCTTATAACCCGCTTGTTCTAGTATCTCCGTTATCGTCTGGATCCGAGCTTGATTGTCTGCCGCGATCAAAATGACTTTGTCCACGGGTTCTCCCCCGCTTTCATCGCTTAATAATGTAAGTATGTCTGTTTCATCCTGCTTTCACTCCTGCAATGGATGAAGAACAACCAGAACGCATTTTCTTACAAAAATTCAAGCCTGATCCAAAAGATGCTGGGATCGCATACGATTTCCGTAGAATTGCATCTTATTTCGGTCGAGACGTTATTTTTATAATGGATATAAGATCAGGAAAGGGGGATATCTTTACCCGGTATAACTCATCAACCATGATGAAGGAGGAAAAATAATATGCGCAACAAACTCGTGGGATGGCCTCTAGTCGTAGTCATGCTGGTATCCATTGTATTCACGGCTGCCGGGCCTCCCGCTAAGGCTTCTGCAGCAGGCGGAATAAACCTATCCATCGGTAAAAACGTGACGGCTAGCGGCCAATCCCAAACCTACGGGCCGTCCAACGTAAACGATGGCAATCCAAATTCGTACTGGGAAAGCACCAACCATGCGTTCCCGCAATGGATACAAGTTGATCTCGGTACCGCCACCAGCATCAACGAATTCGTCCTAAAACTTCCTGCCAGCTGGGAGCCGCGGACTCAAACGCTGAGCGTACAAGGCAGCTTGAACGGCACGACATTCACAAATATCACGGGTCCGGCCGACTATGCATTCGACCCTGCCGAAGGAAACTCGGTGACCGTGAGTTTTGACGAAACGAGCACGAGATATGTTCGTTTAAGTGTAATCAACAATACGACATGGCCGGCTGCGCAGCTGTCTGAATTTGAAATTTATGGACCATCGGTCTCCCCGCCGACGCCTCCAACGGGAAACAATGTCGCGAGCGGCAAACCGATCACCGCCTCCTCAAGCACTTTCACGTATGTAGCGACCCATGCTAACGACAACAACGTCCAAACTTACTGGGAAGGCGGCAGCAACCCCAGTACGCTGACCCTGGATCTGGAATCAAACCATGATATTGCCTCCATCGTACTGAAACTGAATCCGTCAACGGAATGGAGCGCCCGCACGCAAACCATACAAGTCCTTGGGCATGACCAAACTACAACGACCTTTAGTAATCTGGTGTCGGCTCAGTCCTATACGTTCGCCCCCGCTTCCGGCAATTTCGTAACGATTCCGGTAAATGCAACGGTTAAACGTCTGCAATTGAACATAACATCGAATTCCGGCGCTCCTGCGGGACAGATTGCGGAAATTGAAGTGTATGGCACCGCCGGCGAGAACCCGGACCTTACCATTACGGATATGTCCTGGACGCCGTCTTCTCCGAGCGAAAACGATGATATCACACTGCATGCCACGGTTAAAAACATTGGAAGCGCGGAAGCCGGCGCTACGACGGTCAATTTTTACCTGAATGACGCAAAAGCAGGCTCCTCGCCGGTAGGGCCGCTTGCAGCAGGAGCTTCCGCCACGGTATCCCTGCAAACCGGAGCCCCAGCGGCTGCATCGTATGCCCTCAGCGCCAAGGTCGACGAGGATGACAACATCATCGAGCTGAACGATGGGAACAACAGCTATTCCCATTCGTCCCCTTTGGTTATTGGCAGCGTGGAAAGCTCCGATTTGGTAGGAACGATACAGTGGACGCCAACCACGCCTATGGCCGGCAATGCCGTAGCCTTCACCGTCAAGCTTAAGAACCAAGGCAACAAAGCCACGGCTAGCGGCTCGCATGCGATTACCGTTGCACTGAAGAATCCGGCCGGCTCAACGATCCAGACCTTTAACGGTAGCTACCATGGTGCCCTTGCCGCAGGCGCATCCGCCACCGTCCAAATTCCCGGCACATGGACCGCTGCAAACGGCAGCTATACATTAACAACCTCCGTGGCACCCGATGCTAACGAAGTACCGGTTAAACGGGAGAACAATGTCAGTCATGCCAACCTAACCGTGTACTCATCACGCGGTGCCAGCATGCCGTATACCCGCTATGATACCGATGACGCCATACGCGGCGGCGGCGCATTGCTAAAGTCAGCGCCCACGTTCGATCAAGCGCTCACGGCATCGGAAGCATCCGGACAACGTTATGTTGCTCTCCCTTCAAGCGGATCCAACCTCGAATGGACGGTTCGAGAAGGCGAAGGGGGCGCCGGCATTACCATGCGATATACGATGCCGGACTCATCGGACGGCATGGGATTAGACGGCTCGCTCGACGTCTACGTAAACGGCTCGAAGAAGAAGACGGTTCCATTAACGTCCTACTACAGCTGGCAGTATTTTTCCAGCGATCATCCGGCAGATGCGCCTGGAGGAGGACGTCCTCTATTCCGTTTCGATGAAGTACACTGGAAACTGGATACGCCGCTTCAGCCTGGAGACAAAATCCGTATTCAGAAGTCTAATGCGGATAACCTGGAATACGGCGTCGATTTCATCGAAATCGAGCCGGTACCTGCCGCTATCGCCCGTCCTGCCAACTCGGTCTCCGTCACGGATTTCGGTGCGATCCCCAACGACGGCCAAGATGACCTAACGGCATTTGAGGCTGCCGTGCAGGCAGCGGCCTCATCAGGCAAAACCCTATATATTCCTGAGGGGACGTTCCATTTGGGCAATATGTGGAAGATCGGCTCGGTCGGCAATCTGATCGATGACATGAAGATTATGGGGGCAGGCATCTGGCACACCAACATCCAATTTACCAACCCGAATGCGGCTTCCGGCGGGATCTCGCTTCGAATCGCGGGCCAGCTGGATTTCAGCCATATCTATCTCAACTCGAATCTGCGGTCCCGATATAATCAGAATGCCATTTACAAAGGATTCATGGACAATTTCGGCACCAACTCCAAGATTCACAATGTGTGGGTGGAGCATTTCGAATGCGGATTCTGGGTTGGCGATTATGCCCATACGCCGGCCAAGATCGCGGAAGGGCTGATCATAGAAAACAGCCGGATCCGTAACAACTTAGCGGATGGGGTTAATTTTGCGCAGGGGACCAGCCATTCGACGGTGCGCAACAGCAGCATTCGAAATAACGGCGACGATGGACTCGCTGTCTGGACGAGTAACGTGAACGGTGCACCAGCGGGTGTTAACAACACCTTCTCCTATAACACCATCGAAAATAACTGGCGCGCGGCGGCCATCGCTTTCTTTGGGGGAAGCGGTCACAAGGCCACTCACAATTTGATTGTAGACACCGTTGGCGGTTCCGGCATCCGAATGAACACGGTATTCCCGGGATATCATTTCCAGAACAATACCGGCATTCTGTTCTCCGATACCACCATCATTGGCAGTGGTACCAGTAAAGACTTGTATAACGGGGAGCGCGGGGCCATCGATCTTGAAGCATCGAACGATCCGATCCGCAATGTTACGTTTACCAACATCGATATTCTGAACACCCAGCGCAGTGCGGTACAGTTCGGTTATGGCGGCGGGTTTGAGAACATCGTGTTTAACCATATCCGTATAGACGGTACGGGACTTGACGGAGTAACGTCCTCGAGATTCTCGAGTCCGCATCCGGGTGCGGCGATCTACACGTACACGGGCAACGGGTCCGCAACATTCAACAATCTGACCATGCAAAATATCGCTCACCCTGATCTCTATTTCATCCAGAACGGTTTCCATTTAATTTTTGAATGAAGCGATTGGGGATTAAACGATAAAAGGAGTGGGCCTGTGAGGCTCACTCCTTTGTCGTTTACGATGTTGGATGAAGCACGTTAGCTTTGCTCCTTCTTATTTAACCGCCAACGTATTGATTATATAGCGATCTAGCCTTGGCGATATCCGATGTGCCATGCACCAGGGTTCTGCCGTCTTGAAATATAACCAAACGGTGCGGACTTGCCTGAAAAATGATCATATATGGGGTAACGGTGGCTTTTCCTTGACGCAGGCTGTTCAATCGATCCGCCATCTCCTCCAGTTGAAGCTGCATGGGTCTGCCCGGCCTGATCTGCACGGTGTCCCTGCCGCACAGCACTTCGCTTTTATCGGCATGCTCAGCCGACAGATAAGGGTATGTCGGTTCCTCGCCGCATGTGGAGCAGTCCGATTTTTTCGCACGTTCTACTCCAAATTCCAACTGTTCGTTACGCCATAAATCAAAAGACAGCATCTTTTTCCTCAAGGCTTGGCGGTTTCCGGATAATAGCTTCAGCGCTTCCATTGTTTGATGGGCAGCGACCATCTGTACCGCTTGGGGGAGAATGCCGTTAATGTCGCAAGTGTCGCCGCCTAAAGGAATCATTCCAAGCAAACAGTTCAAACATGGGGTTTCTCCCGGTAAAAACGTAAAACTCATCCCGGAGCTCCCGACACATCCCCCGTAAATCCACGGAATTCCATGCTTGAAACCGATATCGTTCAAGATCAGCCGGGTTCCAAAATTATCGGTAGCGTCCATCATCAAGTCAACGCCTTGGCACAGCACCGACAATTCGTGGGCTCGTACATCCATAACGACACCCTCCACGGTGACGTCCGAGTTGATCTCGGATAACCGCTTGGCTGCAGCTACGGCCTTTGGCAGCCGGTTGATGGCATCCTGCTCGGTAAACAGCTGCTGACGCTGCAAATTGCTCCATTCCACGTAATCCCGGTCCACGATGGTCACTTGTCCGATGCCTGCGCGAACCAAGGTCTCCGACACGGCGCTTCCCAGCGCCCCTGCGCCGAGAACGAGCACGCGGCTGTTCCGGAGGCGAATCTGTCCTTCCTTTCCCAATGGCGTGAACCGCTCTTGCCTGGAATACCGATCCTCTCTTTCCGCTTTAGCAGCCTCCTTGCCCTCCGAGGACTCCAAAGCAGTGTTCATTTGGTACCCCTCGAGGATTGCCTTCCCCCTGTTATCGTGTAATCCAGACATGTAAGTTTCCTCCCGATCCATTTCTCCGAACATGCTAATGAGTTTGACTTTCATAAAATCAGACTAAAAGCTATTCATGATCAAAAATACCCATCCCGTAAAGAGGATGGGCGGTTTAACGAATTTCGCCTTAATACAATCGGGTATTCAGCGCCTTTTCAAGGATACCACGATGACGCAGTATCCAGGCAGCGCTCCGAGCTCTCCAGGCGATCCCCCACAACAGACCTTCCGTTTCCGGCGATACCTGCTGCTCAATGGCTTCTTCAGCCGTTTCCCGCACGACCACCTCTACGATCATATCCAACAAGTCCGTTCGAAGAGAAGGTTCGACGCCATAAGCGTCAACCAATAAACGGAGCTGCCTTGCACGGGCATTAGCATCCGGCAAGCCGACTCTTTCGGCAACATCATCATCGTGCAGCTGCGGAAAGAGCCAGCAAACCCGGGCTAACTCAACAAGCGGATGTACAGGTCCCGCGAATTCCCAGTCAATTAAAGCGTAAGGCATCCCATCGCGGGTAACCATATTCCAAGGCGCAATATCACCATGGCTATATACAACCCCGGCATCGCCTAGTTCACGTAGAAACCACGGTTTCCATACTCCCTGGGGACCCGGCGAGAATGCAGCGGAAGCGTCATGAAGCTGACGTAATAATCGTCCTACAGCGACGATGGCTTCATCGCTCCAAGGTCCGGGATGAACAAATTCGCCCTCTACATAACTTAACGTCTCTTGACCTTCCTCATTCCGACCCGAGTCAATAATATCGGGCAGGGACGTAAACCCTGCTTGCTTCAAATGCCTTAATAAGGAGTGTACGGACGGGGTCCATTCCCCGCATGGTCGATACACAACCTGACCTCGTCGTACAACCGACTTCTCGGCGGAGAGAATAAGGCTCTCTCCCTGTCCTGTTGGATTTTCCGAATTCATGAACTCGTCTCCCCTTCGGAAGGGAATAACACGGTTAATGGGGCTATGGAAGTGTATTCCCTTCATATATTGATGCCCCGATGGTCAAATCCATGTCTTCCATCAACATCTCCTCCGTTCATGTCAAGTTGCTTATAGCATATCATAAAAAAGGATTCATCCATAGCAGGACTGAGAGCCGCAGAGGATCGAGTAACGCCAAAAAGGATGACCAGCAGCGTGCTGCCGGTCATCCTTAAGGAGAAACGATTAAACTCGTTTAGATTCAGGTTCATCATCCAACTTGTGCGCTGGATTGTGATCCGTCAATTGGGTCAAGCGTTCTGGTTGGACCAATCTTCGACGTTCCAGATCTTCGTTACCCAATCTTCATAAAATTCAGGTTCGTGGGAAACCAACAAGATGGTGCCTTTGTATTCCTTCAAGGCACGTTTTAGTTCCTCCTTGGCCACAACGTCAAGATGGTTTGTCGGTTCGTCAAACAGAATCCAGTTGCTCTCGCGCATCAGAAGTTTACACAGACGAACTTTTGCCTGTTCGCCACCGCTAAGCGCCTTCATCGGACGGGTAATATGCTCGTTTTTGAGTCCGCAGTGAGCAAGGGCCGCACGAACCTCGTGCTGGTTCAAATGTGAGAATTCGTTCCACACGTCATCAATCGGCGTGATATTCCCCGGACGTACTTCCTGCTCGAAATAAGCGGGCACGAGAAAGTCCCCTTGATATGTCTTGCCCGAGAAGGCCGGGATTTTCCCTAAGATGGTCTTGAGCAGCGTTGATTTACCCACGCCATTACATCCGACAATGGCAATCTTCTCTCCGCGTTCGATCATGATGCTCATTTTGGGAAGCAATGGCCGATCGTAGCCGATCTCAAAATCAATGCCCTCAAATACCGTTTTACCGCTGGCGCGGGCTTCCTTGAAGTTAAACACGGGTTTAGCCGCTTCCTCAGGACGGTCAATCCGTTCCATGCGATCCAGCTGCTTCTCCCGGCTCTTTGCTCGGCCGGACGTGGAGTAGCGGGCCTTGTTCCGCTGAATGAAGTCTTCCTGTTTCTTAATGAACTCTTGCTGCTTCTCGTAGGCATCGATATGCTGATTCTTGTTGATATCGGCCATTTCCAGAAACTTCTCGTAGTTCGCTGTATAACGCGTTAATTTCGCAAATTCCAAATGATAGATGACGTCGACCACCTGGTTCATAAATTCCGTATCATGGGAAATCAAAATGAACGCATAAGGGTACTGCTTCAAATATTGAGTCAGCCATTCAATGTGCTCAACATCCAGATAGTTGGTAGGCTCGTCCAATAGAAGAACGTTAGGCTTCTCAAGCAGAAGTTTCGCCAGCAGCACCTTGGTGCGCTGCCCACCGCTTAATGTCGCCACATCGCGATCCAGGCCAATCACGGACAACCCTAGACCGTTCGCCATTTCTTCAACCTTTACGTCCAGCATGTAGAAATCCCCGATGTCCAGCTGCTCCTGAATCTCGCCCATCTGTTCGAGCAGAAGTTCCAGCTCTTCAGGAGTCGCATCACTCATCTTATTGGTGATTTCCATCATTTCTTTTTCCAGCTCCAGCAGGGGCAGAAAGGCATCCTTCAGTACATCGCGCACCGTTTTGCCCGGTGTCAGCTTGGTATGCTGATCCAAGTATCCGTAACGGATTTTCGGCGTCCACTCTACCTTGCCGCTGTCTTTAAGCAGCTGACCCGTCAAAATATTCATTAGCGTTGATTTGCCTACGCCGTTTGCTCCGACAAGACCGACATGTTCTCCGGCCAGCAAACGAAAAGATACATTCTTGAATAGAGTACGATCCCCGAAATTATGCGATACGTTCTCTACGGTCAATAAACTCATGGCTATAGTAACTCCTGTCTGTATAAAATGAACTTATTTCATGTTAATTTAGCGAATTGTACACAGTCAAGAGTTTATTGTAACACATCATCGAGTCTGGCCGAAACTACGATTTTCGGGGATCACGGGACACCGGGATTATAACAGCTTTTCTCATGATAACCGGCTGCCGCTGCTTCCTTGGCACTCGGAAACACCTCCTCCACCCGATCGTTGAATGAGCAGGTATCCCGATAATAATAGGGGAGCCCCCTGTCATCCACCGCGCCGAAATAGGTCGGAGCTTTAACGAGTCGGCCGCCTCCAAGCGCGTAGTTATTGTAATATTGTTCGCCCATGGGAATGCCTTGAATGAAAGCCATCATACCGATATCGTCAATCGTATTTACCCACTCTTCCTGGGAAATCAAAGGCAGCGTAAACGTATAAGAGATTCCGTTCCGCAGCGCAACTTGATTGTGGCGCTGTATGTAATAGGCAAGACGCTCTTGAACCGTATTCACGATGGTGATCCGCCGGACTTGTTCAAACACATCCTCATGATCCAACAAAGCCACGCCTGTTCTGCCAATGAGATCCTCCCGAAATCCAGAATGCCAGATAGAGGAATTGGATTCATATACCTGAACGTAAGAATCCAGCGTAAACTGAATGCTGTTGCCGCTGCCGTCATTCCAGGCATAAGGAATTTTGGGAGTCCATCGATGCTCCATAAGCTCCTCGCCGTCATCGTCAACATAGGGCTGTGATACAAACAAATAATACCCGTCATAGTCCAGCACAACGATGGCAGGAATATACCACCATAAGGCAGCTTGTGCAGCCTTGTCATCTCCGATCCCCATGTTGATATACAATGTCCGGGAAAATGACTCCAGCGCTTGTTCTTTATCCGCACGCATATACTTCACGGAATCATAAGCCGACTCCTTGGACTGCGTCTCGTTATCGTTCAGTTTCATCCCGCCGTCTTGAACGGCCGTGCGCAGAGCACCCGTATATTTCATCTCGGCAAACCGGACATCCTCCAGGCTCTCGGCGCGCATGCCTAGGATGAGAAACATGGGGAAGAACACGGCAGTAAACACGATGGCAAGATCAGTAATCTTCATTCAGAACCAATCCTCCGTATGGGAATGCGATAGCTGCTGTTCCTTCTGAATTGGATCCTGTCAACGCATCGAATATCACCAATCCGGGTGTGCGATTCAAGCTGGTGACGCTAACCTGAAAGTGATCGCCGGCAGTTAGACGGTAGCGGCGGCTATCATCGCTTTTATCCAGATTCGAGTCCGGGAACAGATACCCCATCAGATCATCCTGATAATAAGCATCATATACGACGGAATAACGGTTCAAGAATGATCCGGGATCCGAATGATCGGCATATTCCGGGTGGTATTTCTTGTGATGATGCTCCATCTCGACATTGTAAATGTTCCCTGTCGCCGCCAACTCTTGAAGGAAGTCATTGTACATGGTCGGGGTAATATATCCCTTAGTGCGAACACTGTCTACGAATTTGGTAACGGATTGATAAACGATGAGTCGTGACAGATCATCCTGTCTTCTTGCCATCTCGCCAGCGGGAACCAAATATAACAGAAGGAGCGCCAGAAATGCCGCAAACCATTTCGAAACCGAATTTGACATGGTTGTTACCTCGCTTTTACAAACTGGATCCGTTCTATTTCCCCATCCGCTCCCCGAATGTACTCCGCATGATACCGTGCGTTCAAGTCGATGATCGAAACATCCAGCTCCTCCGGATGACTGCCTGAATGGAACACCGTTCCATCCACATCAACGGTAAAGTCGCCTGCCTCTAATTCTCGCAGCGTAAACAAGACTTCGCTTCCTACATAGGTCAGCTTCCCGTTCTCGTTAGTCATCTTTACGGTTGTCACTCCGGCATGCTGCTCTTGAGTCATTCGGTCCGCGGCTGTTATCCCGCTACCAACCATTGCCTGAATATGGAAAGCATACAAGGATGCGCCGAGAAACAACGCCACCCCCGCAGCCAATTCTAGCATGCTTATTGTTGCATCTCGCAAGATTAGTCACCTTTCTATTCATAACTATTGATCGAATTTAATTCCCCGGATCACGTTGGAATTGTCTTTCACGATGGTCGCCCTAAACTTCCCGCTTGGGTTGACGTACTCCGGGCTTTTCTCATCCATGACGAGGTTGATATTCCCTTGCCTGGAATCCGGATTCAGAATCGATCCGTCCGACTCCAGTACGTTGCCGTACCATTGCCCTGCTTTATTTTTACCTGTTGCAATGAAAACGCCGAACTGATCCTTGTCCTTATATTTGCGCAGTGCATTCGTAACTTGAGAACCGCTGATCGTCGTTCCGTCATACACGGTAAAGGCTGCCTGGGACAGCTCCGTCTGTATATCCGAAAAATTGTTCTGGGCGGTTTTGGTTGCCTCCTGGGCCGAAATAAACAAAATGACAACGATCGTAATCAGGGCAATGGTCAAAAATATGCCTGCTGCAACCTTTAATGCGGATGATGCGTTATTCATTGAAATCTCCCTCATTTCCCTTATTGATTTTTATATGAACCTAGTGATTATCGTTTCAGTAGTGCTCAGGCCTTGTATTACTTCAAAGTCGTTGAATTTGCTCATAATACGTTTCCATTTGGGAGAAACTCATGCCGATCAGCGGAATGACAAGATACATAAAGATCAGCGCATACATCGGAGTAAAACCGATCATCCGCGCCCATGCGGCTTTCGTGTCGATCATCGCTTCATATTCCTGCTTGCGCTGCTCGAAGCTGAATATCATCTCCCCGTCGAGATCGTCGAATACGTCCTTGATCGGAACTTTATCCACCGCAAGGATCAGCTTGTCCACCAACCGTTGAAATTCGGGTAACCAGACGTCTTCCTTCAGCTCCAGTAAAGCCAACTGCGCGCCATGTTCATAGTGAAGCAGGCTTTTTTGAATGGGAACCTTGAAAATAACGGCGAACCGGTTAAGCCATTCCAATATAACTTCAACCGTGATTCGCTCCATACCGCGCAGGATCGATATGACCGTCTGAAATTGATATACTTCATGCCGCATTTCCATGTTTCGCACTTTCCGGTGAAAATACAGCAGCCACAGTGGCGCCCCATAACCTGCAATACCTGCCATGAAGGAGAGCAGCAGCTCCCACCACTTCAAATACTCGCTATCATACCGATTCAGCTTGGTCATGATTCGATCGGCTGCAATCTCAATTTGTTCCTTGGCCAAACCAACAGAATCTGTATCTCTTACGGCCTGTTGGATCTGGTCATGCGTTGCTTTCGTTGACATTTGCAGCTGCTCCATGATCACCCGATCCCGCCGTGCAGTCTCCTCTGCCTGCAAGCGCTCAACATCATTCATCTGTCCGAACAGAGAATGATTTAATGGAACGGGGACATATAACAAATGATGCCTAGACTGTACATGCAGTCCAACGGCCAGCGACAGCGCTAAAAAGAAACCGAGGAAAAAAAACGTTACCCTTCTGATATACAGCCACTCGAATTTGATTTTCGCATTGCTCTCCTTCAGCAGCCGAACCCGGCTGTCATATTTCATCGTGCCTGGGATCGGGGTCATGATCCCTACAAGCCAGCGAATAATAGGAATTCGGTACATTCTTTCTTCCCACGTCACTTTCCGTGCTACTGCCCGGTAATCGGTTTCCCGATTTTGCTGGAGCTTCTGGAGCAGGATGTAAGAAATCAGGATAATGACGTAAATGGATATCTTGGTCACAAATCCGAGCTTGCTCATGTAAAACTCATCCATTGACGGAAAACTGCTTCTCGCCCACCGTTCGATCGGTTTCGTAAAAAAAACCGGGGCCAGCGCAATTGCATTCAAACCCTTCATCAAGTAATCAAGCTTGTCTCTTCGCAATATTTCCAATTGGATTTCCTTGGTCAATCCGCTGAGCCCAAGAAGATAAATAGAGCCTTGTTTTCTCGCATGATCGCCAAACTCCATCACCAGATGGGAAATGCCCGCAAACGCCTTTAAATACCGGTTAGGCGCTACCTCATAATATCGCTCCAGCTCATCATTAGGATCTTGGGATACGAGGGCATTATAGATCCGATGGGCATGTATGGAGATTTCATGTCCCGAAGTCTCTGCCCCTTCATACAAAGCCTCCTCGACCATTCCATGCTGCTGATAGTGATGACGGACGAGGGAGAACAATTCAACCGATTGAACAAGCAGCTTGCGCTCCAGCCGGTTAATGAACATCTCAACAAGCATATTGTTAATAACCACGGCGGCAAGGATGACTATCACGATAAATCCCAGGTCCGGATGACTCCATATCAGCAGCAGGGCAGTTAACCCGATAATCCCTGTAATCGCGCAAGCAAGCTTCACCGTCTCATACCGAAGCGAAATTTCATCGTAAGGATGGATGATCGCGATTCTCTGCCTGATCCGTTTGATATACGATTGGACGAGCGGGAGTTTCACTCCATACATATAAGCCAATTGGAACCATTGGCGGTATATACCGCGAAACGGCTTTCCTTCACCCGCATCGAACCTTCCGGCAAAATTCCCACGGTTTCCTCGTCTTCTGGACATCCACGACACCAAACCGAACGTAATCGAGAACAGCGTCAGGGATGTAATGAATATTAGGATTAACACGTCTTTAGAGGCCACGTTGTTCCCCCCAGCCCGAGTCCAGAAATATTCTGAATTCCTCCGCATCCTCCGGATGCATCTGCTCGGTCATTTCGCGAATGCTGATTTCGGATAGTTTGGCGCAAGCAATATATGCACCGTCCCGGTATTCAATCACATTGCGGGACACATAGCAGCGGTCCTCGTTCAGTCTCCGCATATGCTCTGCACTTAAATGAAAATACTCCTCCATGCTGCTCTTCCAATTGTTTTCCGTAGAAGCTTCGAATTGCGGCAGCGCCCCCTTATCCACCGGAATGCACTCTGTAATTCGCTCTATGTAACGGTTTCCGAAAGCGTCTCTTCTCAAATGAATGTCAAAGTTGATCACGCTGACCACCTGCTGCTCGGCAATGTGCTCTTGCCTGAACGCGCCGCTCTTGAGCAGGGAGTTGCGCAGGGATTGAACCAAATCCCTGAATGTCTTGGCATGATGGGTAAATACGGTAAACAGACTTGCTACTTGAGACATCTGTATCATCCATGACGCAACCTCGTCGCTGGCAACCTCACCAAGGATATTGACCGTACCGTCCGTTTTCTTCTGCAGATCCAGCCCTGCCTGTCCGCTGATATGCTCCGTTTCCCTGAAGCTGAGAATGTTCCTGCGGCTGTAGATTTTCCTTAAGTGGAGCTCGAAGGCCATCTCCTGAACCCGGAGGGTATAGGAGGCATAGATATGGCCAACCATTGCCATCAGCAGCGTGGTTTTTCCTGATCCTTGAGCACCGGTAATCGCCGTAATCCGGCTGCCTCTCATCAAATATTTCAATAAACCGATCACCAGCTCGGAGCCGCTCCCCGTAATCAATTGATCAAGCGTAGCCTTGGGCAAATCGAACTTGCGTACAAAAAATGCCCAGGATTCGGCAAACGGTGGCCTTACCACAACAACCCTGGAGCCATCCTTCATCTCATTCACTTTGTAACCGCTGGCTTCCGACAGCTGTCCCGGATGATTATATTTGTATATGTTTTGACATACCCGCTTAAGCTCCAGCATCGAACCAAACGATAAAAAAGCAAGATGAAGCGAAACACCCCGGTAAAAAATCCAAACGCTCTCACAGCCTGATGCAGGCAATTCGGCATTCGAAAGACCTAGCCCCAAAAAATCATCCGGTCCGTAAAAGGTATCCTGTCCGCTGTCGCGGTCGACGGGAACGCCGCTGACTCCCCCACTGATCCCGTCAATCCGCTGATCCCTGATTTCATCCACGACGGAAAATCCTTTGTACTGCTGATAAATGCGCTGAACGACGATATCCAGCTTCTCCTGAAACAGAAGCGGACGCTGCTCTGACTCATAAATATAAGCAATGTCTTCCGCGGTAACCGCATAAACGCTGCCCTCCCCGTAACCGGGAATGACGCGAGGCCGCGCAAGATCGTATGTCTCCAGAAGTACGGATAAAGCATCCTCCCCGTGCCGCTGCTGGTACAGGTACAAGAGAATCTCGAATTGATCCTGGGCCGTTAATTCGGTTAGGCTTTCAAACGGAATGGCTGCATCAATGTTGGACTCGTTCAATCCCAAATCCTTGACAAGCAGCTGCTTTAAAAAATCCTTAACGTACGCCTTGTCCATCGCATCACCGGATACGCAGCCCTTGAGCGCGCTTCGCAACTCGCTCCGCTTGTTCAGCCTGCGGCGATACGCTTCTTCGTGCAGCCCTAAATCAGACAATTGGCTGTGCGTCAGCTGATGCAGGCTTTCCTTAACAAATGCCGTCATGGCTTCGATCGAATAGGGATCCGAGCCCCGCGTTAAAGCAGCCGCCGGTTTACGGGTATCCATATAACGCAGATAGACAAACAGCAAGACTAACAAAACCAGGATGATGATCCACATCGTGTTCAAGGCATTACCCAAAAGCATGCAGGCCCCCCGCTTTCGAACGGCCGGACGGAAGTCCGAGCTGTTCAGCCGACGCATCAGCCAGGTGACGGACGGCATTATACAGTGAATTCAAACCTTTCAGGTCCGCGCCCCCACGGTTGCGCTGCATGTAGGGAATAATCGAACTCATATTCCATGCATCCGTCATGCGGGAGCAATACGGAACGCCAACCGCCATCGTTTTGATTCCAAAGCGGCGCTTCATATTTTGCAGTGTGCAGCTGCTCTCCCGATCATATTTGCCGATCATGTACAAGCAGTCTTTTTCCTTCAGCTCCGGAGGAAGTCTTTCCTTCTCAAGCTCTCTCTTCAGGACATGCAAATTCTGATTCAATCCAACGATGATCAAGTCTGCCGCTTGAAGTATTGCACGATCCGCAGCTCGGGGAACACCATTGCCGGCATCCGCTACGGTAACGTCATAACTTCGTTTGGAGGACGCCAAGACCTTGAACATTAGTTCCGTCCGATTCACGCCTTCCGCAAGTCTAGCAGAACTGAAATCATTGGCCGACGTCGGCTTCGGTCCGCACAAAAGATCTAGCCGATCAGACAGCAGCGGCAGGGCATAATTGCGGACATTATCCGGATTCAGCCTCCCGCTTGCATTGAGCCGTTCGAGGGCATCCAATCCGGTATCCTGAAACGCCGCCATATAATCGAACGCTTCCTCCTTCAGCGCAAAGGCCTGTTCCACTCGTTCTCCTGCTTGTCCACCATGGGCAAGCAGCACTTTGACCTGGTATTCAAACGCCAATACGATCGGTAAACATGCGGCCAACAGCGTGCTGCCGCTCCCGCTTTTTAATGGGCTCCATACAGCAATCAGACTCATGCATGCCTCCTTCCCGCTTGCCTAAACGCCCGGCGGATATGCCGCTGCTCCATCTCCGTCAGGATCCGAATCAGTTCGGTAAGCGACCGCTTATACTGTCGTGACAATGGCTTGATGCCCAGTCTACCTGCATGTTCATTTTTTATTTTCAGCGCAAAAAACAACTCATCCCAAGGCATCTTCACAGGGGGGCCCAGCCATTGAATCCGGCTATCCTCCATAAAGCCTTCAATATAGGACCCGTCCGCCAGGTCTTCGATAACCTGTACGTATACGCGATGGAAAGGCGGCAGCGGGTCATCTGTTCTTGCGGCTCTTAGTTCATCCAGCAAGGCCGCGCTCTTTCGCAATCCCGTTACTTCGAATCCGCTGACCCAAACATGGGCATCCGCCGTATCCCACTGATCCTTGTCCATAAATTGCGGCTTCTCCACGTCCATCACAATATAGTCATATTTCTTCTCATTCATTTCTTCCAGATAATCCATCAGTGACGTATAACTCCCAAATCCTGTTGCCACGTCGAAACCGGCAAACTCCATGACCGGCAGCTGTGGATGCATTACGCTAATGCAATGTCTGTACTTCGCATCTATCGCGCCATCGACGAGCAGCACCCTGCTGTCTCCATTGGCTAGTATTTTGCACATGTATAGGAGCATATCGCTCTTGTCACAGATGCCCGAAAATATCCACCTCTTCACTTTGGTTACACTCCTTCACTTACCAACTGTTCTCCGGGGCTCACGTTGTCATTTCTACGGACTCGAAAATATGAAATCAGCCTCTGGCGGTGTCTTATCACTGCCGTTCTGGGAATCTATCCTCCCGGTTGACCCCAAAATCTGCTCGGCCTCCGAAGCCTTCTCTTCCCGAAGCGTAACCTCCGTATTCACGTCATCGTCCGGGAGAATGCCATCGGAACTCGTTCCGGTAGCGGATTTTGCAGGGGGATTTATATGGGATGCCGGGCTCCAAGAATCCGGACTCCTGGCTCCGCCAGCATAGGCGGAATTAGGAGGCATGTCGGACACTTGCGCCTGCTGACTCGGCTGGAGTTTGCTTAAATCATCTTCCAGCGTGTTTCGGAGCGTAAGCTCCAATTGCTTCTCGGCTTTCTTCACGATATTCGGGTTGCTTGCAATCAGCTTCGTCACCTCCGCGTTCGGCGGATAGTTCGGAATCGCTCTCTCTTGCAGCTCGGGTTCTACATAGGTAAGCGCATAGAGCGTAGCATCATGCAGATAAGCGTCAACCAATGCGCTGGAGAGCAATAAGATTTCCTGCTCGCTTAACGTTGTCCAAAATGCCGGATTTTGGAGCCTGTCAATCTTCTTTTTGGATAAAACGATGTAATCCTGTCCGGTTGGAAACTGGACTCTAACATCAATGACATCCCCCTTGCGCAAGTCGCTTGGCAGATATACGGATTTCATCTCCCGGTGACGGAGATCGGGCCGAGTCGGCTCCTCTTCAAAGAGCATCGCGCCGGTAATCGGCATTCCCTGAAGCAGCTCGATCTTGGCGCCCTTCCCCGCGATCTCTTCCCTGCCCGAAAAGAGATTGCCGGACGTGCCGTCATACGGCAAACGCACTTCCTTGATGTCCTTGGCCTCAATGAAATGACCAGGCGGAATATCTCTTACCGGGACCCATGCCGCCTGCATCGAATTGAGCTGCTGCAGCTGGGTCTCTTCAAGCTCCGCGATTCGCTGCTCGTATTGGGTGCGCTCCACGTGCCGCTGTTCTTTAGAGCCGTGCACATAATACAACATGGCGCCGGCACATACAGCCCCAGTTACGGCTGCGCCGGCAAGTCCGGCAAATATCAGTTTGCGGCTTCGCCTCCTGATAATCGGCATGGCTTCATCTCCTTCAGTTCAAATGCGGTCAATTCTTTAAAAACCTGAATCTTCGCTTCCGTTCAGCCTGCGGCAAGTAGTCCTGAAAGAGCCGGGCGAACGCCTGCCGACTGCTGTCAGGTATTTCGAAAGGGTCCAATTGCAGGGGTAAGGCATAAACCTTATTCGTGCCTAGCGTTTTCCTCATCTCCTGAATCGTTTCTTCTCCGGCAAGGGGCAGGGCATAGATCCGGCCCGGCTGCGGGTGCCTGGACAGCATTCGGGCCAGCGTTGCCACATCATGCCGCCTCCACTCCGCTCCCGACCCGATAACAATCGGCAGATCGGCCCGCAGGAATTCCTCCAGCCTTTCGCTGTCCCTGTACGCCCCCAAATCCAATACAACCGCATCGTAACTGCCCCCGAGCAGCGAAATCACTTCCGTCCTCGCTGTTTGGCGCCAAAAGTGGATCCCGTTAATCTCGAATTTGCGGATAGAGCCGAGCCTTCCGCCCTCCGCTATTTCCTGTATGCGGCTGAACGAGGTGGATTTGGCGCTCATTTCAACGACGGCTACCTTTCCGTACCTTGAAGCAAGGAAATGTCCGAAGGCGATGCAGCTATGCGTGGTTCCTACGCCGGACGATGCACCTAGTACGGCCGCAACAAGCGTCCCGGGCACCGTGCTGGTTTGGACCGCAGATAGATTCGCGGAAATCGAATGCTGCCGCTTCAGCGCGGACCGAACTTCAGCTGTCGATTGATATCGATGCTCCGGAGCATATTGAAGCAGCTTTCGGATAACCGGCACTAACTCTCTTGGCAAATCGCCGCGAATATGGCGCTCCACTCCCGTGATCCATTCGCTGAATTTGCCGCCGGTCGAGAGATAAAGCAGAAGCGCCCCCAATCCGTACAAATCCGATCTGGCATCGCTTTGCCTGCCTCCGTATTGCTCCGGTGCCGCAAATCCGACCGTGCCGAGCTTGACCGTATCCTCGCCGCTATCATACTTGTAGCTTCTCGCGATTCCGAAATCGATGAGTCGGACTTCCAGCTGATCGGTCAGCATGATGTTCGAAGGCTTTAAATCCCTGAATATGACTTGGGGCTCGTGAAGGTGAAGATACTCCAGGACGTCCAGCAGCTGCTCTGTCAGCTCCATGATGAAGTCCGGATTCACGTTTCCACGGTAACCCCGGAAATATTTTTCCAATGTCATGCCTTGAATGTAATCCATAACCAAATAGGTATAGCCGTTGTCCTCATCACGAAAAAAATCGACGATGCGCGGCAGACGCGGATGGCTCAGTTTAATCAGAAGCTGTGCCTCATCCTGAACGGTGCGCTGCATACCCGGTTCAGACAAAGTCTCCTTCACCGCCCATTGCTTCCCAGGCAGCTTCAGATCTTCGGCCAGATATACACAGCTCATGCCCCCTTCGCCGATGACGCGGTCAATGACGTAACGCTCACCCAATACATCCCCATGCACCAATTTGCAAGGCTGATTCATCTCAATGCCCTCTCCTCTGACTTACAAGCACAACAAAAAAAGGAAAGCACTCCGCTCTATCACTGAAACGTGATCATAGCGGGATGCTTTCCCTTTAGTTGCCGTTGGTTAATTTTGGAATCATTATAGAACAAAACACTTGAACTTGTAAAGGCTTTTTTAATACTTAATCATATAAAGCGTAATCTCGTCCCGATTATGGAACAACTGCTTCGCTCCCTGAATCTGCATTCTGGACGCTTCAAATACCGACATGATCTCCTTCACCAATGCCATTGGCTTCTTGGTCAGCAGCTTAACCGTAACGACGGCCGTGCCGCCCGTTTCAAGGCTGTGCAGCAGCCCGGTCACCATTCGGGCCATCAGTTTGGGGCTCCAGCTCATATCGCATACCAGCAGATCGAATTCATGCTCTCTAAACGTTACGTCCGCAGCATTTTTATGGATGACACGCAGGTTTTTATGCCCATCCAGGGAGGGGTGCATTTTCGCCGGATCTACCGCCGTAACCTGCAAGCCGCGTTCCAATAAAAAGGATGTCCAGCCTCCAGGCGCTGCTCCGATATCGACAGCCTTGCGGAACGTATCGAAGGGTATCCCGAACTGCTTCTCGGCTTCAAGCAGCTTAAATTTGGCTCTTGAGATTTGACCCTCTTCCCGCTGAAAACGGACCGCGCCTCCGTTCCAATCCGACAGATTGTCCTCCGGACGCGACACACCGGCATACCAGACATTGTCAGCAGCGAATAGTGAAATGATCCATTCGGGTGCCTGGACCGTGTATTCCAGCTCAAGCGGTGCCAAGCGAAGCTGCAAATCGTCCCGAAGGGCTGCGGGGCTCTCAGTCCATGAGCTGTTCTCCGTCTTGCGGATTTGGATGGATGCGCGGCTTTGGCTAATCTCCTCCCGCTTCAGCACATGATCTGCTGTCAATTGCAGCGCTGCGTCTACGGATTCGGCCGCGATTTCCCATTGTACCGGAAAGAGATGCCGCAGGAAAATAGGCGGCTTTGACGTAATCAGCCGCTTAGCCTCAGCTTCGGAGCTGCCGAGTGTCATCAAAAACACCTCGCCTGGCATCATCATGGTGCTTTTTAGGCTGCCAAACATCCGGCGCAGCTCTTCCTGGGCATACGGAGCGAAACCATGATTTGCTGTGCATACCCATTTACTGTGAAAATCCCGATGGTTCTGATTCTGTTCCTCATGTTCCTGCATTACGTTTAATTCGTCCAAACGGATTAACCTCCAGAAATAACTTTGATCCAGGGACGTCCGCCATCCCATTCCAGCTGAGCGTCGATATCATAAGTTTGTTTGATAAGTTCATGGTTTAATACTTCATCTTTGCGTCCCGCGGCCGTCAACCGCCCGTCTTTAATAAGCGCCACATGAGTAAATAAAGGGACAATCTCCTCGACATGATGCGTGACGTACACGACCGTAATATTACGCTGCCTCAGCCGGTCAATCTCATGCAGCATCTTCTCCCGTTCATACAAATCCAAACCGGCACACGGTTCATCCATAATCAGAATCTTCGGATTGGCCATAAGGGAGCGTGCCAGCATCACTTTTTTCCGTTCCCCTTGGGACAAGGTCCCGAGAGGCAGCACCGCCAAACGGCCGAAATCCATTTCGTTCAGCAGGCTGTAGGCTAAACTTCTGGCCTCTTCCGGAATGTCCTGATAAAAGCGTAAAAAGGCATACGCCCCTGTTGCCACAACCTCCCACACCGGGTCGCTCAGCGTCAATTTCTCCAGCAGCGATTGGCTGATATAACCGATGGATTTACGAACCTCCCGAACGTCACATTGGCCGTATACATGGCCCAGCACTTCTACGTGTCCACTGGAAGGGAACTTATATCCCGTCATCATTTCCAGCAGCGTCGTTTTGCCGGATCCGTTCCTGCCCAGGATCACCCAATTTTCACCCGGCTTCATTTCAATGCTGACATCATCCAAAATGTGGCGGTTCCCCCGAATGAGCGACAGGTGCTGCAAAGAAATCATGGCTTCACGCTCCTTACAAAACTGACGATATCCTGCACGGAGCCCATCCGGTAAAGCACTTCAGCGTTTGCGCCAGGGCTTGATGGGATCGCGAGCAGCGCCGGAACGCTTCGAATTTGATACCGTTCCACGATGCCCGGAAGGAAATTCACGTCCGCTGCCAGCATCTGTACATCGGGCACCACAAACTCCACGACATCCAGCATCTTACGCGCTGCCGCGCAAGTACCGCATAATGGCGTATGCAAAAAAACGATGACAGGATCCGCCTTCGCGTCACGCTTCATCAGACGCTCCTGCCATTCCAGCCTCTCCAACAGTTCGCGCTGCGTAACCTCAATCATCTTGAACCTTGGGCGACTTCCCGCAGCACGGATTCGGGCATCGGTCCATTGTGGACCTTGACGCTTTTTGGCATGTGCTCATACAGCAGCTCATACATTTTTCTTCTGCCCGACGGGCTTGAGGTGTGCAAATATATTTCATTAGCCTGTAGATTCTCGGCAATCATGGCCGCAACGACGTCGCCGCCGTTCATTTGGCCATGCCCGAGTTCGAAATCAAGCGACAGAACGTCCACTTCGCATTCACGGAGCATCAGCAAACATTCTTCCCCGTTTCGAGCCAGCGCGAATCCTTTCGGATTGGGGCGCCAGTCGTCTAAATAAAGATGAATCATCCTACCCTCTCCCTATCAGGACCAGGACAGCACCTTGGCGATGTCTTCCCGATGCGTGCCGTCAGCTCCTTTTTCACTTTCCAGGACAAATGCCTTACCCGCAAGTTCCGGTGCCAGAACCAAGCGCTTCAATGCTTCTGTTCCTATCATGCCTTGCCCGATGCGGGCATGGCGATCTTTTCTTGAGCCGGCTCCATATTTCGAATCGTTTAAATGAACGGCTACCGCCGATTCCCAATAGGCTAGCTCCTTGCCTCTGGCAAGGAGCTCATCCGTATTCGATAAGTCCCAGCCTCCGGCGGCAAACAAGTGGCAGGTATCCAGACAAAAGCCTATTTTTTCCGGATAATCGGCAAGCTGTCTAACCTTCACGCTCTCTTCTAGCGTCATCCCCATGGACCCATGGTCTCCCGCCTGATTCTCGATCAGCAACTTGGCCCTGCCCGTCCAGGAAGACAACACATCATTCATGCAGCGAATAATATTCTGATACCCTTCAAGGACATTCTCGCTCTTGAGATGCCCAAAATGAACCACGATACCCAGCGATCCGCAAGCCTCGGCAATCATGAGATCGTTCTTGAGGGAATCTACGGTCAACTGGTAAAACGCTTCGCCCCGGGTTAAGCCAACCGCCATATTCGTCGGATACGGTGTGTGCGCGATCGAAACAAGCCCTTGTTCCTGACAAAACTTGGCGCATGCGGCGGCATTGCGGACATCCGGCGTCTTCAAGTGAAGACTGCGCGGATTTTTCGGGAAATACTGATACGCCAGTGAACCGATCCCGGCTGCATGCTGTGCTGCCGCAAGAAATCCGCCCCGTGTGCTGACATGGCTTCCAATCCGGACTTTAGACTTCATGCTGGCAATTCGGGCAAAAGAAAACTTTGCGCGAGGCGTGCTCCGCCTTCACGATCGGCGTACCGCAGCGAACGCAGGGCTCTCCTTCACGATCGTACACTTTGCATTCGTCGTTATAAGCACCTGTCAGCACATCCCCTTCCTGAAAGGGCATTTCCATGTATCCTCCGCCGTCCGTCGCCTCGTGCATCACTTTGACGGTGCTGTCGTACAGCTGCTCTAGTGACTCCTCCGGCAAATCCTGAATTTTGGATAGCGGGTGGATTCGGGCATCAAAAGCGATCTCGTCCGCATAACAGTTGCCGATGCCGGCGACGACTTGTTGATTGACCAACGTCGTTTTTAAGGCGCCCCGCCGTTTTCCAATCAGTTCGACGAAACGCGCTTTGGTCATTCGCCGATCCAGAAGCTCAGGACCAAGGTCTTTTAGGGCGTTCTCGGTTTCCCTCGCTGTTAGAAAATGCAGATAACCCAGGCGAAGGCCGATAAAATACAGCACCTGGTCACCGAACGTGATCTCGACCTGGGTCGAACGGGAAGGGCGCTCCTCATCATCCCTGCGTCCCAGATACAAAATGCCCCCCAGCATCAGATGCAGCAGGAGTCTGCCTCCGTTATGCAAATGGAATATGAGATGTTTGCCTCTCCGCTCCACAAAAATGACCTTGCTTCCCTTCAGGGCCGAAGTAAACTCGTCAATCGTCACATTCAAGGATTTTTCACGGTTCACGACCACATCGGTGATCGGCACATTCAGAATGCTCTGAGATAACAATCTTCGGTAATTCTCCATTTCCGGCAGTTCCGGCATGATTCATCTTCCCTTTCGTCAACACACAAGTTTATGTATAATACTTTTGCTTATCATGAACACAGCAGGCTGATCACTTCGCTCAAATCCCGGCAAATATAGTCTGGCGTGACGCCGGCGGCTTCCATATGCGCTTCCATATTGCGATCGGTCGTGATTCCGGTCATGACGAGGACCGTCTTGCAGCCGGCATGCACGCCAGCGGCAATATCCGTACGAATATTATCTCCGATTACATAAGTTTCTTCCGGAGCCAAACCCAAGCGATCCGAGGCATACTTCATCAAGATCGAGGACGGCTTACCGATAACCGTCGGCTTAACTCCCGAAGCGGCCTCGATCGAAGCCCCAAGCGAACCAGCACCAGGCATCAGGCCGGTATCGGATGGCAGCTGCAGATCCGGATTGGTCAAGATCGACACAGCTCCCTCCTGAATCCAGCGAACGGCACGGGTCAACTTATCGTAATCAAACGAGCGGTCGATTCCTTGAATGACGTATTCAGGGGACTGCTCCACGATGGTAAGGCCAGCGGACAACAGCGCTTCGCGAAGTCCCTCTTCGCCGAGCATCGCCACCTTGGCACCGGGCGACTCCTCAGCGATATATTTAGCTGCAGCGAGGGAGGATGTGCATACTTCCTCCGGCAAGGCAGGAATCCCCATCTCCATCAGGTGAGCCGCCACCTGCTCCGGCGTGCGCGAAGAATTGTTCGTTACATACAGGAACGGAATCTGCATTTCTTTCAACCGCTCGATCAGCAGGTCAGCCCCCTCGATTCGATTCCGGCCATGGTACAGCGTTCCGTCCAGGTCAATCAGCAATCCTTTTGGTTTTTCCATGAATAAATGCACCTTCTTTATTTCTTTCCTTCACGGCATAAATGATTCATCTGATGAAAAGGTGACCATTCAAGGCCGTGTTGTAAGGGTTAATCATCCTTAATATATGTATGGCTGCAGGCATTCAGCTGTCCTTTACTATAATGAACTTAGAAATACCGATAGTATTATTGTAAAGAAGCCCATTACCGGTTGCAAGGTTCATGCCGATCGCTTCATTCTGACGGTCGACGCGTCGAAAGAAATCGAAGACTGTCCAAGTCTTAGCGTTTATGAACCGCTTTGTCGCATCCTGCGCTTTCCCGGAAAATAATGCCCCCGACCACCCGATATTTCCACGTAATTCACCGCTGCCTAGGAACGACGCTGGATAGGATACAACCCGAAATCCTCCGCCAATCGCGTATTCGCAAATATCTCCCGCGCTTCGTTTAGCAGCGGCTGTAAATGATCGATATCTTTATACCGGGAGCTGAAGTGGGTCAAGAACAGCGCTTTTACCCCAGCCCGTTTAGCCGCTTCCGCCGCCTGTTTGGCGGTACTGTGATAGTATTCGTGCGCGAGCTCCGACAAATCCTCCATGAACGTGGCCTCATGGACCAGGAGATCCGCGTCCTTGGCCAAAGCCTCCACGCCTGCGCATGGCCGCGTATCCCCGAGAATCGTGACCACCCTCCCTTTTTTCGGTGTCAGGAGCACATCCGAGGCATGAATCCATCGGCCGTCGCCGAGTTCCACGCTTTCCCCTCTTTTCAGCTTGCCATAGAGCGGCCCTGGCTTGAGTCCATAGTCCGCCAACCGTTTCAGGTCCAGACTGCCGGGGAGATCCTTCTCCACGACACGGTAGCCGTAACTCTCGGCCCTGTGATCCAGCTTGGCCGATTCCACGAGGAAATTATCGTCCTCAAACAACACGCCACCGGTGTGCTCGATGACCTCCATCGTATAAGGGACGCGCGATTGGCTGATGCTCAGCGTAGTTTCAATGAAGACTTTGATGCCTGGGGGACCATATATCGTCAGGGGTGATGTTACCCCTTGGGCACCTCGGCTGGATAGCAAACCTGGCAAACCGAATACATGATCACCATGCATATGGGTAATGAATACCTTTTCAAGCTTGGACAGCTTGAGCGGGGACTTTAATATTTGATGCTGCGTGCCTTCTCCACAATCAAACAGCCACAGACTTCTTCGTTCTTCCAGCATTCGCAGTGCAATCGAGGTCACGTTACGCTGCAGCGTCGGAACCCCCGCATTTGTTCCTAGAAAATAGAGTTCCATCCCTCTTCTCCCCTTTCGGTTGTAAACCGGAGAAATCCCCCGAAACATTCGGAGGATTTCAAACCGGCTGTACCGGTATTCAAATGTTAAGCTTTATCCACGTTAAAATAATGAGCCTCCGGATGGCTGAACACCATCGCGGATACCGACGCCTCCGGTTCCATCATGAAACCCTCGGTAAGATGAACGCCGATATCTTCTGGCTGCATCAATTTGAATAAAGGCTCCTGATCCTCCAGATCCGGGCATGCCGGATATCCGAAGGATACGCGAATGCCTTGGTATCTCGCTCCCAGGCGCTGTTTCATCGTCATGTCTGCCGGATCGGGGTATCCCCACGTATCCCGCATCATATGGTGAATTCGCTCTGCCAGCCCTTCAGCCGTTTCCAGGGCAACCGACTGAAGTGCATGGGAACGGAGATAGTCGCCTTTATCCTTCCATTCCCCGGACAATTTCCCGACGCCGTGCCCTGCCGTAACGACCAGGAACCCGACGTAATCCATCACCCCGCTCTCTACGGATTTCAGGAAGTCCGCCAAGCACAGATACGGCTCCACCTGCTGTCTTGGAAACGTAAAGGTATGCAATATTTTCGATGCATCCTTTGGATCGTATATGATAATATCATTTCCTCGCGACTGCGCCGGGAAGAAACGGTACATGGCATGTGCCTGTATGATTCCCGATTGAACTGCCTCTTCCAGAATACCGTCAACGGTTTCCTTAAGCGATACCGCCTTCGGATCATTCGCTTTGAGCAGCTGTTCCACGGATCCTTTAAGGCCTAGATGATGTCCCAACAGCATCTGCATGTTGATATAAGGCAGGATGTGCGAAATCGGATAATTCCGGAGCACATGCCGCTCCATATCCGGCGGTATATACACCGGGGCTTCGGTCGATATTTTGGATCGGAGTCCTTCAGACAGCTTCGGCATTACTTTTACAACCTGTGGTGCCGCTGCATCCGCTTCCTGCTCCGCCTTAATCTCTTCAGCCATTTGGGTCCGCAGCACCGGATCGCTCAGCTGGTTGGCCAATGCAAGCCCGTCCATCGCGTCTTTCGCGTAGAGCACCATTCCGTCATATTCGGGGCGGATGCGCGTCTTCGTGAACTTCCGCGTCAACGCAGCCCCGCCAACCATGATCGGAACGCTAATGCCCGCGTTTTTCAAGTCCTGGGCGGTGGATACCATCTGCTGTGCCGATTTGACCAACAAACCGGATAACCCGATGGCGTCAGGCTGCTCCCGCCGGTAAGCCTCGATAATTTGCTCCGGTGGTACTTTTATACCCAAATTAATGATTTGGTAACCATTGTTGGACAAGATGATCTCCACCAGGTTTTTACCGATATCATGGACGTCGCCCTTCACGGTGGCCAGCATGATTTTCCCTTTGACCGACGACTCGTTTTTCTCCATAAAGGATTCCAAATACGCCACGGAGGCTTTCATCACTTCGGCGCTTTGCAGCACCTCCGCCACAATGAGCTCGTTGTTGTTAAACAAGCGACCAACCTCGGTCATCCCTGCCATTAGCGGGCCATTGATGATCTCCAGCGCGCCGTATTTGGTCAAGGCTTCATCCAAATCGGGAATCAGTCCTTCCTTGGAGCCTTCCACCACATAAGAGGCAAGTCTTTCTTCCAGCGTCAGATTGGATACCTTTACCTTCTTCTCTACCTTTTTATGCCGGAACGCGGCGACGAATGCCGCCAGCGTCTCATCATTGGTTCGATAAATCAGATCCTCCGCCAGACGCCGCTCTTCCTCCGGAATGGAGGCATAACGCTCGAGCTTTTCCGTGTTCACGATTGCGTAGTCCAATCCGGCCTTCGTGCATTCGTACAGATACACGGAGTTCAGCACTTCACGGCCCGCTTCCGGCAATCCGAAGGAAACGTTGCTGATGCCGAGGATCGTATGCACTTTGGGCATGGCTTCTTTTATCATGCGAATGCCCTCAATCGTTTCCTTGGCTGATCCGATGTACTGCTCGTCACCCGTACCTACAGGGAACACAAGCGTGTCGAAAATAATATCTTCAGGCGAAATGCCGTATTTGTTCACCAAGAGATCATAAGACCGCTGCGCCACCTTAAGCTTGTCGTCGCGATGAATCGCTTGACCGCTCTCATCGATGGTCCCTACGACGACCGCAGCGCCGTATTTGTGCACCAACGGAGTCACATGCTCAAATTTCTCCTCGCCGTCTTCAAGGTTAATGGAGTTAATGATCGCTTTCCCTTGCGAATATTGCAAGGCCAAGTCAATGACCGCCGGATCGGTTGTATCGATCATCAGCGGCACCTTCACCTTTTTGACCACCAGCTCCAGGAATTGGATCATATCCTCGGCTTCTTCGCGGTCCGGATCCTGTACGCATACATCAATGACATGGGCGCCATTCTTGACTTGAGCACGAGCGATCTCGGAGGCTTCCTCATATTTTCCTTCCACGATCAAACGCTTAAATTTGCGCGAACCCAGAACATTTGTTCTCTCGCCCACCATATACGGGCGGTTTTCCTGCTCGATATATACCGGCTCGATGCCGGACAATGCCGGCAAGTGCCCACCCTCAAGCGGACGTGGGGTGAAGCCATCCATCGTTTGTTTTAAAGCCCGGATGTGGTCAGGTGTCGTACCGCAGCATCCTCCAGCGATGTTAAGCCAACCTTTTTCAGCAAAAGCCCCCATCTTTTGGGCAAGCGATTCAGGAGATTCATGGTATTGACCATTCTCGTCAGGCAGACCCGCATTCGGATAACAGCTGATCGCGCTTCTCGACATTTCGGACAAGGAACGGATATGGTCGCGCATGAACTCCGGACCCGTTGCACAGTTCAGGCCGATGGATACCGGATTCAAGTGTTCCAAAGAAATGTAAAACGCCTCGATGTTCTGTCCCGCAAGCGTTGTTCCCATCGGTTCGATTGTGCCGGATATCATGATGGGAAGGGTGACGCCTGTCTTATCAAACGCTTGTCGAATCCCAATGCTCCCCGCTTTCACGTTTAGCGTATCCTGCGACGTCTCGAGCAACAGGGCATCCACGCCGCCTTCAATCAAGGCCACGGCTTGCTCCTCGTAACTCTCAATCAATTCGGCGAAGGTCACGCCGCCGGTAACCGACAGCGTCTTGGTTGTCGGACCCATCGCTCCCACGACATATCGCGGGCTGTCCGGCGTGGAATATTTCTCAACTGCAGCGCGGGCCAGATGAGCCGCTTTCAGGTTGATTTCCCGGGCAAGTTCAGGTATATCGTATTCAGCAAGCACAACGGAGGTTGCGCCAAATGTATTGGTTTCAATCAGGTCGGCACCTGCTTCAAGATATTGTTCATGTATTTTTTGAATGACGTCGGGCCGATGAATGACCAGCATTTCATTGCAGCCATCCAGCTCCGGGCCGCCAAAATCTTCAGCCGAGAGGTCCTCTTGCTGGATCATCGTGCCCATGGCACCGTCAAGAATTAATATTCGTTCTTTAAGCACTTCTTGTAAGCTAGGCTTGTTCAACTCATAAACCTCCCCCGAAAACGTTAAATCTTAGTGTATCAGAATACTTTTCAATAGAAAAGTCGAAATATTGCGCAGCTATCGGTACAAATCAACATTTGCAGATGACAAATGCTGTGAGGGGGGCTATAATACATATTAATCCAACGGGAGAAAGAGGGTTAAAGCTATGGCAGAAATCGTGATTCGCAACACGAACGAACGCATTACTGGGGAAGAAAATGTTCGGGAATTCCTGAATAACCAAGAGGTTGTTTATGAGCATTGGAATATGGATAAACTCCCGGCAGATCTTCAAGAAAATTTCAAGCTGAGTGATGAAGATAAGCAGCGCATTTTGGACATTTTTGACGAAGAAATTCGCGACCTGGCTGCAAGACGCGGCTACAAAATCTGGGATGTCATCACGCTTTCCGAGTCCACGCCCAATATAGAGGACCTGCTTAAAAAATTCGAAGAAGTTCACACCCACTCGGAAGACGAAATCCGTGCGATCGTTGGCGGCAAAGGGATCTTCATTATTAAAGGCTCCGACGATGTCGGTTACTTTAACGTAGAGCTTGAGCCGGGCGACGTTATCTCCGTACCGGAAAACACGCCTCATTTCTTCACGCTGATGGAGAACAAGCAGATCATCGCGGTTCGTCTCTTTATTGAAGAGAACGGCTGGGTAGCTACTCCGGTAGAAGATCCCCAATTTCAATAAGCCTTAAGCGGTTGACTGAATAGGAAAATGGAATAAGGCAGCGCATGATCCGCCCAACGGATGGATGCGCTGCCTTATTTATTGGCTGTGTATTGTGTATTACTCGGTTACCGTCAATTCCTTCAGCGGCATGGAGTGCTGCCCTCTAGCCGTGACATGGGAAACGATGCGATAGGTTCCTGCTTCCTCGAAGGTTTTCTCCATTTTGTAGACCCCGCCTTGATCATGCTTAACCGGAACCTTTGCCTGAACGCCTCCGCCTTCCAGCGTCACTTCGAATTCCACGTCGTTTGCATCTTCGACCGGGCTGCCTGCTTGTGTTACCTTCGCTTCGATCAACACTTTCTCGCCTGCCTTAATGCTCTCTGGCGTCAGAGAGAGCTCTACGATAATCGGCTCCGCCATCACATCATCACTGGGCGCCGCCTTGCTGTCATTGCATGCGGCAAGCGCAACCGCCATCAACACCATGGCTGCAATAAAGGCCATCTTTTTCCTGGTCATCCAACCACCTCTTTTACGAATTCATGCTATGTATGATTTATTCACGTAATGGTCCATTCCAAACAGCGTCATTTTCCTAATTCATTATATCGCATTATTCTTTAACTTCTATCTCATGCAGCTTACAATTGTGTGACGTTTGTCACTGCCAACAGCCTCTTTCCTTTCAAACATGGCAACCAACAAAAAAACAGCCCCGAATCGCATCAGATGCTGGCAGGACTGTTCCTATGTACGCTAATATATCTCGCTAATAGATCTTGTAGAATAGTCGTGAACTCTTGATCACGTCATTTATAAGGACGCCACAATAGCATGCAGCTCGGATAAATGTTTGATCTCAAACTTCGGCTGAATGGCCGGATCATGAGGCCGGTCTACCCGATTGATCCA
Source organism: Paenibacillus sp. Y412MC10 (assembly GCF_000024685.1). Taxonomy (NCBI): domain Bacteria; kingdom Bacillati; phylum Bacillota; class Bacilli; order Caryophanales; family Paenibacillaceae; genus Paenibacillus; species Paenibacillus sp. Y412MC10. Next base: position 2,707,611 of record NC_013406.1, on the reverse strand, counting down.
AACCGTATGCAGTCCTGCGGCATTCCCGCCTTTAATATCTGTGGTCAGCTTATCTCCCACCATCACGGCCTGATCCGCTTCGACGCCTAACAGATCAAGTGCATGCTTGAATATGGAAACATCCGGCTTGCCTTTGCCGAAATCACCCGAGATAATAATGTGGTCAAAATAAGGGACCAGTTCCGGAACGCCATCAAGCTTCTCCTGCTGCAAATCCGGACTTCCGTTCGTTAGAAGTAGCAGCTTCACGTTACCCTGTAATTCCTTCAGCACTTCAAAGGTTTCTTCATATACGTAAGGTCTTGTTCTGCGTTCCGCAGCAAATTGCGCTGCCAACGTCTCCGCCAACGCTTCATTATCAACGCCAAGGCGATGAAGTCCGCGACGCCAGGATTCCTTGCGGTATACGGGAGCCAATTCTTGCAGCTTTCGGAATTCGGGCTGGGATCCAGCCGTAAAATTAGCCCACAAGCCTTCAAACGGATTGATCCCGATCATTTTGGTAAAAGCAAAAGTATCATAGGATTCATACAATGCTCTTGCTTCTTCACGCACCGCGGCCAAAAGCGCGCCGGCATCAACGCCGGTCTCCGCCGCTCCGGCTTGGCATGTCACTTCAAACGCTTCTTCTACACTGCGTTCATCCCACAACAACGTATCGTCCAAATCAAACAAAACCGCAGCAATCGGCATTTCTCTCCCACTCCTCATATACATTGTGATCTACTCTATCGGGTTAGTTGTGCTCCACTGGAATTTGATGAGTCTTTGCAAACTCTTCCAATCTTTCGCCCATGGCTTTGGTATCGTAAAGATTCATCATTCGTGAGAACACCCAGTTGCCTGCTTTTCCCTTGCCTTGGATCACGACGGAACCCGAAGCCAATTTGATCTTCTCGATATCCGATACGGCCAGACGGCGTTCCCGGTTGAACTTCATGGTCGACACGGAGGCCCGTTCAATCTTCAAATAAGGCTTGCGGAGAAATATCATGAGCGCCAACAGGATATACAAGCTGACGCCAACCCAATTCAATACATCATTGCTTCCGCCGGCTGCCTGTGAAGTTGCCGTTCCGAGAAGCGCATACAAACCGGCCAATGCAACAAGCACTAACGGAAGTACATACTTACGTCCCTTAAACACGTCATGCTTATCATTAATCGCAGACCCTTGATACGAGGTCAATCCCTGCTTTTTGCGCTGTTTGTTAAGTTGCGACATATTTTTGCTGACTTTTCTTTCCCATGAACGTGACATTTGGTTCCCCCTGAACTCATAATCAAAATGTTTATAAACCATATAAACTTGGGGTAACCGTAATCGATTATCCGAATGGCCGGTACCCCAAGTAGTATTATGCTATCCTTCGATCTGTTCACGGATCCTCTAAATATATATCCTTGAACGGTTATCGACTAGTGCTTTAATCGCGGGCCGCCTTTTTGTTCGTTTTCATCAACCCATTCAATCGATTCCAGCTGTTGTCTAAAGTTACTGCGAATATTGTTAAGGTATATTTCCCGAAGCTCGGCCCGTTCTTTGAGCTCCTCCTCGGTCAGCCCTTCATTCTTCTTCTTTCTTGCTAATACATTGATGCGTTCTACCAAAGTATCGATGTCCATGACTTCTCCTCCAATTTCGATATCATGTATAACTTAAACATGTGAAAAAGAGCTTGTCAAGGCAACTGAGCCCTTGCAAACTCTTCTCAGAACAAATAGGAATATATGATGCGCATAAACGAATACCGTCTATGGGGAGGAAATCTATAGTTATCTATTGTAAACGCGCTATTACGCGTAAATGATTCAATCTGACAAGCAGAATATGATGTGTCATTAAACAGGAAGTAACCAGCCGTATGTGGTGATTATATGGAGTATGAATGCCTATTGGTTGAAGCAACGTCAAATCACCAAACCGGCAATGACAGCACTTCCCCAGCCTGTATGTCCGGACCCTTCAATCCGTTCATTCTTCGTATGCTATCCAGATATACGCGTGTATCCATATCCGCAGGTTTGTGAAGGGAAGCAATTCGCCACAAGCTATCGCCATATTGAACGATCACCTGCTTCTCTCCAGTCGGCTTCTCTGTCCCACCGGCAAAAACGGAATATGCACCTGTCCAAAAGATGGCCACAATTAGCAGGGTGAACAACAGTTTATTCAAAGGGATCGAAGCTATCTTCGATTTCAAGTAAATGCCCCAATTCTTCGATGATTGTTCTGTTACCACCGGAACGTTCTCATAAATGCTGCGGTATGTACTGTATTTCAACATGGAATCATCATCTCCCAAACAAGTGTTCTCTATTGGATTCATCTTAACACGAACACTTGTTTGATTCAATACCCAAAAGAACATTTGTTCTATTTTATTTTAGAACTTATGTTTGTACGAACGGTAGTTCTATGTTATAATTTTCCCAAACGTTACTAAATGGGGTTGATACGGCATGTCGAAAATATCCAGCCGCCAGCTGGCGATCTTAGAGTTTATCCGCAACGAAGTTCGTAGCAAGGGTTACCCGCCTTCTGTCCGGGAAATCGGCGAGGCTGTCGGACTAGCTTCCAGTTCTACGGTCCATGGTCATCTGGACCGTTTGGAGAAGAAAGGCCTGATCCGCCGTGACCCTACGAAACCAAGAGCGATCGAGCTGCTTGGCCAAGAAGAATCCGAGAGCGCGAATCTGTTTACGCACACCATAGCCAGAGTGCCTGTCGTCGGGAAAGTCACAGCAGGCGTGCCGATTACGGCCATGGAGAACATTGAAGACTATTTCCCGCTCCCTCAGCATTACGTGGGCGACGATAAAGTGTTCATGTTGTCCGTAGTCGGCGACAGTATGATTGAAGCCGGTATTCACAGCGGTGACTACGTCATCGTTCGCCAGCAGCAAACCGCGGACAATGGTGACATTGTCGTTGCAATGACAGAAGAAGATGAAGCAACCGTGAAGACCTTCTATAAGGAGAAGGATCATGTACGATTGCAGCCGGAGAATCCTACCTATGAGCCGCTGCGCTTGAACCATGTTACGATTCTCGGGAAAGTGATCGGTCTCTTCAGGGACGTACACTAATTCCATAGAATTATGAATAAGAGGTTACCTTCCTTATTTGGATGGTAACCTCTTCGCTTTTTGTATATAGATAATGGAAGATAATCCTGACTAGTTTGCCAACACCATAACGCCTTGCTTAAGATCCAGTCGATACATCCGCTTAGGTTTATAATCCGGCGAACCTTCGCCTCCCGGTCCCTCCGTAGACTGCAGAACAAGTTTATTCTCCTTCACCTCGGGAGCCGTACCTGGTCTATAATATGAAAAGTAGGATGCCAAGGACTCATCCTGAAATCGGAGCTGAACGGCATTACCCGTTTCATGCTCTACGGCGAACGCATAGATTTGTATGCCATGACAGTCCCTATATTGCGGTGCGAGTATAAATACATCGGCATCTTGAAACGGCAGGCGAATCATATCAACCGGAGCAGATGTCGGTTGAATAAATGTAAGCCCCTCCAGCGTAGTGACTTCATTTGTAACTTGGTTAGTACTATACTGCACGCTGTAGTTTCCGGTAAACGACCGATCCGTTTCGATACCGAAGCAGCTCGGTGCACCCAATGTCGTTATTTTTTCCTGTCCAACTGCAATAACGTTTAACCGTCCTTCATCCGTTACGCCTTGTGCCCGGATTGTCTCCTCCTTAGTAGGGGGCATAGTCCCTGCTCTCTGTTGTTCGTCCCTGCCATAAGGCAATTGAAAGGCAAATAAAATAATCAGAAGCATGAACCCGCCAGCTAATCCAACTTGTAAGTACTTTCGACGTTTAGGTTTGCTGTCGGTGAAAATCACGGACCTATGCACGTTTTTTTTCATTTCGGACGTGAACTTTTCATTTGAAAAAGGAGCTTTTTTAGCACGGTTGTACCAGTCTGGTTTATCCTCACTCATCGTTCTTCTCCTTCATTAGTTTTTGTACTTTTTTCCTGGCCCGATGCAATCTGGATTTTACAGTGCCTGTCGCAATATGAAGCAGCTTCGCAATCTCATGCATCGGCATTTCATAGTATAGGTCCAGGACCAATACTTCCCTAAGCTTGCTCGGCAAAGTCATAATCATTGCCCATATTTCATCCGTATACTGCTCGTCCAAATATTCCGCTTCCGCTGACCGGCTTGACGAACTGGCGGTAAGCTTGTCTTTAAGGATGACTTTCCGAAAGAAAAAAGCCTGTTTGTACCGGAACGCCGTATGTCGCGTGATCGTAAGCAGCCACGTTTTCAGCGTCGCCTGACCGCGAAAGGTATGTATGCCGTAATAGGCCTTAATAAAGGCTTCTTGTGCAATATCGTCTGCCAAGGCATGCTGTTTGGTCAAAAAATACGCATAATTCCACACATCGTTTCCATATTCATTCATGATTTTATCCAGCGTCTGGCTGTCCATGACCGTCATCTGCTTTAAGTATTCGAGCTCCAACCGATTCACCTCATCTAATTAGAGTCATGGAAGCGAGCAAAGGTTCCTTTTTTCGTAAAATAAAAAAGAATCTCCCGTAGGTAAGGGAAGAGTCTATTCTATAAAGTATAAACAACCCGATCTTTCATTTGCGCTAAAATGTAGATATAAAGACACTATTTAACATATTTAACTTACAATCTCTAATATTTAATGGTATTATTTAGGAAGTTGGCCAACCTAAACTGTTTTTTGGGAGGTAGTTAAATGAAGAAATTATCCATAGCAACATTTATCGCAACGGTATTAATTCTTGCTACTGCTCATTCTGCCTTTGCAAATTCCCCAAGCCCGAACCCTGATTCAGATACAGCCACTATTCAGGCACTGACGAATTATGAAAGTGAACCCAACGATAATTATGAATCTGCTGACACTGCAGTGTTGTATGAATGGGACAACGGTACGAACTATGGATATATTAGCAGCATGGGCGATCTTGATTTCTGGCACTTGCCGACTAATAACGCAAGTTCCTATAATATCAGTCTATATTCGCCTGACTCTTACTTTAATTATAACTTTGCAGTCTACGAAAAAGTGCCTGGCCAAAATGGATATACTGAAGTTGCTCGCTCCTATGCAATAAACGGTGTCGCCGGCGTTAGTGTACCGGGATTAAAAAGCGACGGTACCATCCCTAATTACTATGTTATGGTATACGGGAACATGGGCTTCAATATATTAAATCCATACCGACTCACAATTCATGCTGTTTACTAATGATTTTTAAATGCTGAAATCATGTTTGCATTAAAAAATCCCCGCTGCCACTTGGCAGCGGGGATTCCTCTATTAATACATTGTAATGTACTGATCGCGTTCCCATTGGTGAACTTGCGTTCTGTACATATCCCATTCGATCTCTTTCAGCTCGTAGAAGTGAGCCAGCGCATGGTCACCGAGTGCATCGGAAATGACTTCGCTGCGGATCAATTCGTTGAGCGCTTCTTTCAGGTTTGCCGGCAAGCTTGGGATGCCTTCCTCGATGCGCTCTTCTTCCGTCATCACGTAGATGTTGCGGTCGATCGGTGCCGGAAGCGACAGCTCACGCTTAACGCCGTCCAAGCCAGCTTTCAGCATGACAGCCAGAGCCAGATACGGATTCGCAGCCGGATCCGGGTTACGCACTTCGATGCGCGTGCTCAGACCGCGGGATGCTGGAATACGAATCATCGGGCTGCGGTTACTTGCAGACCATGCCACGTAGCAAGGTGCTTCGTAACCAGGCACGAGACGCTTGTACGAGTTCACCGTCGGGTTCGTGATCGCAGCAAACGCGCGTGCATGCTTAAGAATACCCGCCATATAGTTCCGAGCCGTTACGCTCAGGCCAAGCTCGTCGCTCTCATCAACGAACGCGTTCTCGCCGCCTTTGAAGAGCGATTGGTTGCAGTGCATGCCAGAGCCGTTTACGCCGAATAGCGGTTTTGGCATAAACGTTGCAATCAGTCCATGCTGACGAGCGATCGTCTTAACAACCAATTTAAAGGTTTGAATCTGGTCAGCCGCTTTGATCGCATCTGCGTACTTGAAGTCGATTTCGTGCTGGCCAGGCGCAACCTCATGGTGAGAAGCTTCGATTTCGAAGCCCATCTCTTCCAGCGTCAGCACGATGTCACGGCGGCAGTTCTCGCCGAGATCCGTAGGCGCCAGGTCAAAGTATCCGCCCTGGTCATTCAGCTCCATGGTCGGATTGCCTTTTTCGTCGGTTTTGAACAGGAAGAATTCCGGCTCCGGACCGACATTCATGGAAGTGAAGCCCATCTCTTCGGCTTCCTTCAGTGCTCTCTTCAGAATACCGCGCGGATCTCCCGCAAATGGGGTGCCGTCCGGCATGTAAACATCACAGATCAGACGCGCGACGCGATCCTCGGATACCCAAGGGAAGATCATGAAGGTATCCAGATCCGGGTACAGGTACATATCGGATTCCTCGATACGCACATACCCTTCGATGGAAGAACCGTCAAACATCATTTTATTATCAAGCGCTTTAGGCAGCTGGCTTACCGGAATTTCAACGTTTTTGATCGTTCCCAGCAAATCTGTAAATTGCAAGCGGATAAATCGAACATTTTCTTCTTTGGCGATGCGTAGAATGTCCTCTCTCGTATAACTCACTTTATCCTCTCCTTTTTAAATAAAAAAACTAGACTCCATGAAGAATGACAGCATGGCAATCCTTATTTATTAAAAAACCGGGATAATTCCCCTTGAATCAATGAAACCTGACCCGGTCTTTTAGCGGTAATCAATTCCTGCTTCAGCAAACGGCGCAGCTGCGACTCCGACATCTCACGGCGTCTGTTCTCCGTATCCGGCGTAATGACGGTAGCCTCTTCAGACTCTTTCGTGACCGGGTTCATGACTTGCTTAATGCCGGCAATGTTCACGCCTTTTTCAATCAAAGCCTTAATCTCTAGCAGTCGCTCCACATCATTGAAGGAAAACAGGCGTTGGTTGCCCGACGTACGGGCTGGGACAATTAAATTATGCTGCTCATAATAGCGAATTTGTCTGGCAGATAGATCCGTAAGCTTCATAACAATGCCTATCGGAAATAACGCCATATTCCTCCGAATCTCATCACCCATATCTCATCAACCTTCCAAGTGGTTATTCTGATCCTATTGTACATTTCCTGATCAGCCACGTCAACCGCATGTAAGGATAACTTACAATAGTTTACGATCTTTCATGCTTTGGAGTGCCATAAGTACCCCATATTTAACATGAGAATAAGTCAAACCACCCTGCATGTAGCCGATATAGGGTGAACGGATAGGTGCATCCGCGGACAATTCCAGGCTTCCTCCCTGAATGAACGTGCCTGCCGCCATGATCACCGGATGCTCATATCCCGGCATATCCCAAGGTTCGGGAACCACATGGCTGTCCACGGCAGCGGCCCGTTGAATCCCTTGAACAAAAGCGATCAGATGTTCCGCTCCGCTAAAAGATACCGCCTGGATCAAATCGGTACGCTCATCCTGCCAGCCCGGCTTGGTCGTAAATCCCACGGCTTCAAACATCGCAGCAGCATAGACGCTTCCCTTGATGGCTTGCCCGACGGTGGAAGGTGCCAGGAATAAGCCCTGATAGATTCCCCGGGTTGTTCCCAGCATAGCCCCGACTTCACGTCCGATTCCGGGTGCAGTCAGCCGATACGCCGCCTGCTCGACATAGGCTGCTTTGCCGCATATGTAGCCGCCGGTTTCGGCAATGCCGCCGCCAGGATTTTTGATTAGGGAACCCGCCATCAGATCAACGCCGACCTCCGTCGGTTCCAGACGCTCCGTAAACTCACCGTAGCAGTTATCCACAAACACGATTACATCCTCGCGAATGGACCGTATACGGCTTACCATCTCGCCAATTTGGGCAACGGTAAACGAAGACCGCCAATCATATCCCCGGGAACGCTGGATACCGATAACTTTCGTTGAAGGCGCGATAGCACTCTCGACCTGCCCCCAATCAATGTCCCCTTGTTCTGTCAGGGCCACCTCACGATAGCCGATACCGAAATCGCGCAGCGATCCGGTGCCGTCCCCGGGCTCGCCAATGACTTTATGCAGCGTGTCGTAGGGACGCCCTGTAATATAAAGCAGCTCATCTCCCGGTCGTAATACACCAAACAAAGCCGTCGAGATCGTATGGGTACCCGAAGCAAAATGGGGCCGGACCAGGGCCGATTCGGCTCTGAAGACGTCAGCGTAAACTTCATCCAGCACCTCACGGCCACGATCATTATAGGCATAGCCGGTGGAACCCGCAAAATGGAAATCACTCACCTGAAACTTCTGGAAAGCATCAATGACCTTCCACTGATTAAAATCAACAATGGTGTCAATCTCCCGTATACGCCGACTGATTTTGGACTCAATCTCACTGCTCAATTCAAGTATATCTTGCGAAAATCTTGCCATGACGAACTGCTCTCTCCTCTTATACACATGATGTCTCATCTTAACACATATTTTTGTTACATAGAACTCATCAACGTTTCAAAACCGCCCGGAACACGCAATATAAGCCCCTGAACAGGGGCTTATGCGCATTTACTACCTATGCTTAAGATCCATTCTGAACGTAATCATGAAGCAAATAACCCATCTTTTCATAATCCGCTTTATTGATCCGGACCTCATAGAGGATATCATTCTCGTCAAAAGACTGCTCCAACACGTCTCCGACCCGGTATACTACCGAGTTCAAATCGCCGCGGTCGGCCGGAATCCGGAACGTGACGTTGCCTCCGGAGAGCCGGTCCTGAATCGCTTCGCGCACCGATTCCAAATCCTGATCAACGTACGCGCTGATCTTTAATTGCCCCTCACCCGTCGGCAGCATTTCCAGCTGGCCCGGCTCACATGCATCCTTTTTGTTAAACAGGACGATTTGAGGTTTATCTGAGGCTCCCAAATCCTGAAGAATGGACTGTACCACCGCCATCTGTTCATCCCGCATAGGTGAAGAAGCATCCACGACATGAAGGATCAGATCGGCTTCGTTGGCTTCTTCCAGCGTCGCACGGAACGCAGCCACCAGATCATGGGGAAGATTCTGTATGAATCCTACGGTATCCGTAAGCACGACTTCTTTGCCGCTTGGCAGCTCCAGCACGCGCGAAGTGGGATCCAGCGTCGCAAACAATTGATTTTCGATATAAACGTCTGCGGCCGTTAATCGATTCAACAAAGTCGATTTGCCGGCATTGGTGTAACCGACAAGCGCAACCTGCACGGCCCCGCTCTTCTTCCGGCGTTCCCGATGGAGCGTCCGATGCCGGGTGACTTCATCCAGCTGCCGCTTCAGATCGCTGATTCTGTCGCGAATATGCCTGCGGTCGGTTTCGAGCTTGCTCTCCCCCGGTCCGCGCGTTCCGATTCCCGCTCCGAGCCTGGACAGATTTTTGCCATGTCCCGACAACCTCGGGAGCAGGTACGTAAGCTGGGCCAGCTCCACCTGGATAATTCCCTCACGCGTTTTCGCCCGCTGCGCGAAAATGTCCAGAATCAATTGAGTCCGGTCGATAATCTTGACATCAAGCGATTCTTCCAGATTTCGAACCTGCGCCCCCGATAATTCCTGGTCGAATATGGCCGTGGTTGCGCCTAATCCATCAATCGCCATGCGCAGCTCTTCGACTTTCCCTTTGCCGATGAACCACTTGGAATCCGGCACTTCCCGATTTTGCGTAATGACATCCAGCACCTCTACTCCAGCGGTTTCGGCCAGCTGAACCAGCTCCTGCAGCGAGTGTTCCGGATTAATCCCGGTGCGTTTAACCGCGTCCGTTACCAAACTGACCAGAACGGCCTTATCTTCGATCTCTGTCCGGGTATCATGCGTTATATTTGTCATATAGCCAACTCCTTCTAACGATACGTCTACTAATTTAACTAACCGCTGCTGCCTGCAATAAACATTATGATCCAAAGAAAGCAGCGTTACCCCTTCATTATGTTCGAAGACAAGCTTAAAATCATTGTAATTTTCCGTTTAACTTAAAGTCCTCCGGCCGCAGGGTCATAAGCTCCAGCTTGCCCGGGTTGCCCGTTACGTATTGATTCAACAGCCGAACCGATTGATTCCTTATCGATTTTTCGATGACATTCCGTACATAACGCGCGTTGCTGAAGGCGTGCAGCCCATGTTCCTTCTCAAGCTGCAGGTGGTCCTTCAGCTTGTTCAGCGATTGCGGCATCAAGATGTAGTCTCTCTCCTTCGCCATCAGCTCCGAAATCTGGATCAATTGATCCAGATTGTAATCCGGGAAGTCCATCTGGATCGGAAAACGGGAATGCAAACCGGGATTCGTATCCATAAAAAAATCAATCTCATCGCTGTAACCCGCCAGAATAAGAATGAACTGGTTTTTATGATCCTCCATGGCTTTGACAAGCGTATCGATCGCTTCCTTGCCAAAATCCTTCTCGCCTCCGCGCGCGAGGCTGTAGGCCTCGTCGATGAACAAAATGCCACCCAACGCCTTCTTGACCAGTTCCCTGGTCTTTTGTGCCGTGTGGCCGATATATTCACCTACGAGGTCCGCCCGCTCCACTTCGACCAGATGACCCTTATTCAGCACGCCCATCTTCTGAAACAGCTTCGCCACGATGCGGGCGACCGTCGTTTTGCCCGTACCGGGATTTCCTTTGAAAATCATATGGTATACATGACCGCCGCTTAATAAGCCTGCTTCCGAACGCATCTGGGCTACTTGAAGCAGAGCATAGATTTCAAACACCAGGTCTTTGATCTGTTCGAGACCTACCAGCTGATCCAGCTCTTTTTGTATTTCCTGGAATAGACTGTGCTGGGAAACAGGGTTCGGCGAAGGGGCCGGTTCGCGTTCCGGAACCGCACTGCTGATGAGTGGGGGTTCCGCGCTGCGGAGCACGACATTTATCTGCCGGGATGGCCGTCCTTCAGATCGGCCGTTTGCGGCCGTTACACGCCCGTTCATTGCTCCTCACCTCTTTATCCAAAGGGCTGACTATCTATTCCAATGTATTCTATTTACAGCCTGCTTATTAGAAGTTTCGTCCTCATAGGACACCCATGGCGATCAACAGCCGATCGGCCGTCCATTTCGTATAAGCCAGCACTTCCCGGGACTTGTGCTTGGCCATGGGCAGAACGGTAGATTCCGTCAGCGACATCGAGGGTTGATCGTAGTCAAGGGCTGTTGCGACCTCCATGGCCCTCGTCCCATGGTAATCATGGGTTACAATGATAGCGGTGTTCCACCCGTGCTCCTCCATGATCGCTTGGCTGTATAACAAATTCTCGTAAGTGCTCGTAGCTTCGTTCTCAAGGAAGATTCGTTCTTCGGGCACCCCTGCCTCGACCAGGAAGTTTCTCATCCCCTCGGCTTCGGTATAATTGTACTCGGGTTTATCCAGACCGCCTGTAACAATGAAGGTATCAAATCGACCGGCATTATACTCAACCAGCGCATGCTCAAGGCGTTCGCGAAGGCCGGGACTAGGTTGATCCCCCCACATGGATGCGCCCAAAATGATGCCGACGTCCGCTTTCTCCGCCGGTCTGCTGACGGCGCTTTCGATTTTCCAATACGCATAACCTGACCATAAAACTCCGAGAACGACGAGCGAGAGCAGGGTATAGATCCCTCGCCGATACCACGCTCTCTTTCTTGTGCCTGCGGTCGGCAGGCCTTTATGTATTTCCTGACGCATTATTTCTTCCTCCTGAACTCTCCGTTATGAAATAACTGGTCGCGATGCTTCAGTGACATCATAAAGTAAGGAAATTCATGTGCGTCGATGGCCCGAAGCAGGTTTCGTGCAGTCACCTTGGCAAGCCTGTAATCATCCCGGGTAATATCATTCCGGCGCAGGGCATCCTCAAGCTCATCTTCATCCAGCAAGAACACTTCGCCATTCTTGACGACCACAACGTCCAGGTATAGATCGTCAAACCATGGAACGCCCTGATCGGTTACACCCTGTTTCTTGCAAATATCGATATACCATTGAACAATATTCCGCTTGTCGTCAAACATGGCCGTAACGATGTAATGGCTGTCCTTGGGATAATACTGCAGCCATGAATAGCCTTTGTCCGCGATTCGGTAAGTATGACGGCCATACGTCTTCCACAACGGTTCTTTCAGGCCATAGATGGTATATAACGTGAGATACCCTGTAAATTGCTCACATTCCACATACCGGGAAGTGAAGTGCCGGCGCGTGATACGGCGCCAATTCGCCCGATCTCCGAATTTACGTTTCATGGAACTTTTCCTCCCCATTCGTATTCCCAGCTTACCACATTTGGGTAACACACTCAAAACAAAGAAGCCTCCGCAAACATGCGGAGGCTTCTGAATTTATTATGGGCTGTCCTGGGACTGGTCAGGCGCGTTCGCCGGATCCGACGGATCCACGATCGTTCCCGGAACCGTAGGGATATTGCCGCTATCCGTGTCGGTTCCTCCCGTGCCACCGTCACCGGTGCTCGTTCCATCTCCTGAGCCATCCGTTCCGTCGCCGGGATTTTGGCCATCCTGACCATTCCCAGCTCCGTTTCCATTGTCAGGCGGAGTCGTTCCGTTTCCGTTTCCGTTTCCATTCCCATGGCCTTCGCCATTGCCATTGCCCGGTTCGCCCGAACCGTTGCCGTTGCCGTTACCATTCCCGTTGCCGTTCCCATTCTCATTACCCGGCATCTCGTTTCCTTCCCCGTTCTCACCATTATCCACCGGTGGCGGTTCTTGAGTGTCTCCCGGATCGGGTTCCAGATCCTCAGGCGGCAATTCCTCGGAAACAGCCACGATCTGCAAAATGTTCGAAGGTTCCGATTCATCGCCGGTTGATGGATCGAAGGCCGTTACGTAATAATCGTATGTCAATCCTTCCATCGCACTCATATCCTCAATGGAGGTTCCACCCAAAGAATCGAGGATCCGCGTGTACTCGGACTCGGACGTTTCCTTACGGTATATGCGGTACTGAACATTGCCTTGAACCGGATTCCAGCTCAGTGATACGGTCTGGGTCTCCCCGTTATAAGAGCCCGTCAAACCGCTGACTGCGCTTAATGCCGGTTCTTCTACAGGCGGCTGTACCGGCTCGACATTCGGGAAATTCTTCGCTTCATAGCCTTGAACCGCCTTCTCCATCACTTTGCCCCATAAGGAAGCAGAGATCGAGCTGCTTCGCTTCAGCAGATGCTGGCGGTCAGGATTATCGTAACCCATCCATACAGCTGCCGTTAATTCCGGCGTATAGCCGACAAACCATACGTCGCGGTTCGAGCTGACGCCCTTGTAGCCGCTCTGCGTGGTTCCCGTCTTACCGGCTACCGGACGGCTGATCCGGGCATTCTTACCCGTTCCGTCCTCTACGACGCGTCGCATCATGTCCGTCATTTGCGAAGCCGTCGTCTCGCCCATCACGCGCTTCCCTTTGCTGCCTTTGTTCTCATGCACAACCTTGCCTTTGTTGTCTTTAATTTGTTTGATCGCAAAAGCCTCTTTGAATTCTCCGCCATTGGCAAAAGCGCTGAAAGCTTGAGCCATCTCAAAGGTGTTCGTACCGGTATCCATGCCGCCGAGGGCCAAGGATAGGTTCGCATCCCCTTCGGACATCTTGATGCCGAGGCTTTGGGCGAAATCAAATCCGGTTTTCACGCCGATTTCGTTCAACAGCCATACGGCCGGGATGTTCTCGGAACGCTGAATCGCTTCCGGCATGCCGATCGTCTCCGAGTAACCGTGCAGGTTATTCGGACAGTAATTGCTGCCGAAACACTGCTTCTTGTTGCTGAGTCTCGAATCCTTCGTAAATTTGCCGGATTCGAGCGCCGGTGCGTAGGATACAATCGGCTTCAAAGCGGAGCCCGGCTGACGACGGCTGTCGGTAGCCCGGCTGAACCCGCCGCGCGTATACTCCCGACCGCCGACCATGGCGACGATCCCGCCGGTCTCTTGGTTAATGATGACCATGGAGCCTTCAACTTGCACGTCATCCGGACTTTCTTCGAAGTTGGCCGGATTATTGAATTCCTCTTCCATGGCCGTTTGGGCATTCACGTCCATCGTGGTATAAATCTGATAACCGCCAATGTTAACGTCATCCTCGGTAAGGCCCCACTTCTCTTCGGCCTCTTCCATGACATAATCGATAAACGCCGTATACTTCTGTTGTCTTTCAGGCGGCGTATAGGCATAGTCCACCTTCTTGGCTTCCGCTGCCTCTTCGGCCGTGATATATCCCTGTTGTTCCATCAGGGTCAGGACGACCGCGCGCCGCTCTTTGGAAAGGTCGGGATTCTTGAGCGGATTATAGCGGGACGGCCCTTTCGGCATTGCCGCAAGCGTCGCCATTTCCCATAAATCCAGCTCTTTCAGATCCGACTTGCCGAAATAACGCTCGGATGCGGCTTTGATGCCGTAATAAGGTCCACCGAAGTTAATCCGGTTCAAATACATCTCGATAATTTCTTGTTTGCTGTGCTGACGCTCAAGCGCCAGCGCGATCGACATTTCAGTCGCCTTACGGAAGAAAGTTTTGTCCCGGGTCAGGAATATATTCTTCGCCAGCTGCTGCGTGATCGTGCTTCCGCCTTCCACCATGGACCGGGCCATGATATCCTTGACGGCTGCACGGCCGATCGACCACATGTCCACGCCGTTATGCTCCATGAACCGTTTATCTTCAGTTGCAATGAATGCTTGTATCAATTTCTCCGGAATATCCTCGTACTTCACGGGATCGCTCTTCTGCAGGGACAACTCGCCCATCAGCGTTCCGTTGCGGTCATAAACTTTGGAAGTACCGTAAGCGGTCAATTTATCCTGATTCTGTTCCAGCAGCTTTTCTCCGCTGATCAGGATGAACAAATAACCTGCAAGCGCGCAGAAGATCGCAATGACGGCCGTGAAAAACAGCGCCCATGCAATTCGCTTTCCCTTGCCCTTTTTCTTCTTCGCATTCGGTTTCGTGGTTTTGGATGTCTTCGAGTTGTCTTTGTTTTTATTCAACCGAGACATCTGATTATCTTTTCCAGCCATTTGTCCCCCTCCTTGCTCCCTTGCGGGATCAAACCTTCTGACTCTCGAGTCGTGCCTCGGAAAGAAAAGAACAACCTTCTCAGGTTGCTCTCTGCACTCCTTATAAGCTAAACGAATTATAAACCAAAAAGTTTCAAATTAATCAAAGGCGGTATGATTTTGCTCTCTATGAATCCATTCTAAAATCTATTGTTCGCTGTTGTTATCCTGCATCAGGGACACATTACGCTGCGGCATGAACGTGGAGATAGCATGCTTGTACACCATTTGCTGACGGCCGTCGCTGTCAATCACGATGGTAAAATTGTCAAAAGCTTTGATCGTTCCACGGATCTGAAAGCCGTTTGTAAGGTATACCGTGGCCGGAATGTTCTCTTTGCGCAGTTGGTTCAAGAACGTGTCTTGGATGTTAATGGACTTGTTCATTAGCCGTACCCCCAATGGTTCAATTAGATTGTTTTGAAAATATATTCAAGATTTCAGTGAAACTTTCCTGCTATTATAGCACGGATTTTTTGATAGTTAGCAGAAAAATTTCCCGAGTCGGTGACGTCTACCCACTCGATGTCCTTCATGTGGCGAAACCAAGATAGCTGCCGCTTAGCGAAACGGCGCGTATCGCGCTTAAGCAGCACGACGGCCTCCTCGTAGCTGAACTCCCCTTTAAGGTACGACACGATTTCCTTGTAACCCAGCCCTTGCATGGATACAAGCCCCGGAGCGAATCCTTTGTCCATGAGCGCCGCCACCTCATCGACAAGTCCTTGGCTCAGCATAAGGTCAATTCGCTCTTCAATACGGTTATATAGCATTTGCCTGTCCATTGTCAAACCGACCAAGCATAAGTCATAGGGAGACTGCTTGGTTTGAGGCGCCAGCTGGGCCGAAAGTGGGACGCCGGTCACATGAAATACTTCCAAAGCACGAACGACCCGGCGTAGGTCGTTAGGGTGAAGCCGCTCGGCAGTTTCAGGATCTACTTCTGCCAATTTCTGATGGAGAGCCTCTGCTCCATATTCATTGGCGTAGCGGAACTGCTCCTCCCGAAAAACTTCATCCGCTCCGGTCTCGCTGAACTGATAACCGTAGCATACCGACTCTACGTAAAGCCCGGTTCCGCCAACGATGAACGGAAGCTTCCCCCGTTCCGTGATCTCGGCGATCAGCCGCTGGCATTGCTCTTGAAATTCGGCTACCGAGTACGGGTGATCAGGTTCGTGAATGTCAATGAGATGGTGGGGGACGCCTTCCATTTCCTCCTCGGAAATTTTGGCCGTGCCAATATCCATGCCCCTGTAAACCTGCATCGAATCGCCGGATATAATCTCACATCCGAATTCCTTCGCAATTTCAATGCTCATTTTGGTTTTGCCTACCGCTGTCGGTCCGATGAGAACCAGCAGCTTCGGTTTGGTTTCATCTGTCAATGGAAATCACTCCGTACGTTATTTTGGATTTTCCCCGTTCAGGCAGTGCAAAGCCGAGCCGCTCGAATTCTCCGCTGGACCGCGCTTCCTTCATGACGACGGTTTTGCGCGCGACCCTGATCGCTTCCCTCACGCTTTCCGCATCCAAAGGCTCGCCGTTAGCATAATGCCTTAACGGGTTGATGGAAGCCGAGTCGGTGATCGGTTCGCGGAACATCGGGTCAAAATAGACAATGTCGACGCTTTGGTCCGGCAGCGATTTCAAATAATCCAGATGATGGCTATGCCTGACCTCGATTCGCCGCATCGCCTGATCGCTGGCTTCCAGATGGCTTTCATAGGTCCGTAGCCCCTCTTTCAGCAGCGCAAACAAAGGCAGCGAGCTTTCCAGGGCGGTGATCCGGCTGTTCGCCCCTCCCTTACCCGAGAATACCAGGGAGTCGGCTCCAAGGCCCGCCGTGCAATCCAGCACGGAGTCCCCTTCCTCCATCCCCGATGCCTCCAGCATGGGATCGGGTTTTCCGTTCAGCACCCGCTTCAATCGGACAAAGCCCATGCTCGGGTGAAATTCCATGACAGAGCCGCCAGGTCCGCTCAAACGCACATGTCCGTTCAGTACCACCAGTACGTCGTCGTCCCCGAACCTGCGGGCTAATTTTCGCAATGAATGGCCGCCGCGCTGGACGTAACGGCAGCCGGTTTCCTGGGCTAAACGTTTGGCGCGCTCGACGATGTCCGGCGCTTCCGCTTCTCCAGTTGTAATGATCATGAAGGTCCTCCTTGCTGTTACATGACGCGTTTAAACATTTTCTCCAAATCGTATGCCGAGAACGAAACAACGATCGGTCGTCCGTGCGGACAGGTGTAAGGCTGCCGGCAGGCGCCCAAACGCTGGATCAACGTCATCGCCTCCTGCTCCGTAAGCTTCTGGTTGGCTTTGATGGAAGCCTTGCACGAACACATGATCGATGAGGTTTCTCTCAGCTTGGCTATATCGATATTACGCTCATTCAGCACCCATTCGGCCATCTCTTCGATGATGGCCTTCTCTTCGCCCTTAGGGAACCAGAAGGGGTGCGAACGGACCAGGAAGGTATGGCCGCCAAAAAACTCCATGTAAACGCCGACCTTCTCGAACCAATGCAGCCGATCCTTTACCTTCTCCGATTCCGAGGGCGTGAATTCCAGCGTAATCGGCAGGAGCAGCTCCTGAGATGCGTCCGCCGGGTTGCCGAACTGCTCGTAGTAATACTCGTAGTTAATCCGCTCATGCGCGGCATGCTGATCGATCAGATACAGACCGGTATCATTCTGTGCAATGAGATAGGTGCCGTGATGCTGGCCGATAAGCGTTAGCTCCGGAAAAGGCGGAATTTCGGGAGCCGGCCCTGAAACGGCCTGCAGCCACTCCTTCGTCACGGCAGGGATTCCCGCACCTCCCCTGGCCTCATTGCGGTAATCGCTCCGATACGAAGACGAAGCGGCCGTCTCACGCATCTGCGAAGCTGCGGCTGTTTCTGCTGTTCCGTCCCCGTAAGAACGCTTGATACAGTTTGGGGACGTTGCAAGGGTCTGCTTATCAGGCCACGCTGCAGGCGGCGTTGGAAGCGGCGTGTTTCCTCCCGCGGATCGCTCGTCGCTGCCTGGGATCTCAAGATCCCGATCCTGCCCGCCGCGGGCCGCTCCGACATCCCCTTGTGCCTGTGGAAATGACAGCTGTTCCTGGATATACGCATTGTTGCTTTTGCCGATATTCTGTTTGGCCGGACGCGGAATGAGGATTTCCTGCTGCAGCACCTTGCGAACCTCTTCCTCCACGAAAGCGAACAGCTCCTGCTCTTTGCTGAACCGCACCTCCAACTTGGAAGGATGCACATTCACATCGATCAACGAAGGATGCATGGACAGCTGAATGACGACGAGCGGAAACCGGTTGATCGGCAGCAGCGTATGATAACCTCTCAATATCGCCTGCATTAACCCGTAGTTCCGGATATACCGCCCGTTTATGATGAGCGACATGCCGTTCCGGTTGGCCCGGGTATAGTCCGGACGGCTGATATACCCGCTTAACGTATAGTCCATATTCTCGGCTGCGAACGGCAGCATGGCTTTGGCCGATTGGGTGCCGTATACGGCCGCTATGACCTGAAGGGCATCGCCGTTGCCCAGCGTCTGCAGCAGCGAGTTCCCGTTATGCCGGAGCGTAAAAGCGATATCCGGCCGGGAAAGCGCCAAACGGTACATATAATCGGATATATGCCCTAATTCGGTCTGGATCGTTTTCATATATTTCAGCCTTGCCGGCGTATTGTAAAACAATTCCTTCACGAGGAAATCCGTTCCTCTGGGTGCGGCCGTCTCTTCGTTCACGCGCAGATGGCCGCCTTCGATTTCGATCTTCCGTCCGCGGCCATCCTGGGCATTGGACGTAACCAGGCGCACCTTCGATACGGCTGCTATGGACGGCAGGGCTTCCCCCCGGAAACCAAGGCTGGTGATCTGAAACAGATCGCGGCCTTCGGCAATTTTGCTTGTCGCATGGC
The DNA here is from genome assembly GCF_000024685.1 of Paenibacillus sp. Y412MC10. Lineage (NCBI taxonomy): Bacteria > Bacillati > Bacillota > Bacilli > Caryophanales > Paenibacillaceae > Paenibacillus > Paenibacillus sp. Y412MC10. The sequence continues at coordinate 2,688,552 of NC_013406.1, read as the reverse complement.
GATAAAAAGCCGTCTCGCAATCCTCCGGATCAATGCCCGCGCCGTTATCCGTCACGCGAATGCTGTCCAGTCCGCCCTCTTCGACCGAGACGTCGATCTTGGTGCTCCCGGCATCAATGGCGTTCTCGACCAGCTCCTTGACAACGGAGGCAGGCCGTTCCACCACCTCGCCGGCAGCAATCTGGTTTGCAATATGCTCGTCCAAAATCCGAATAATCCCCATTGTTCCTACCTCCGTTCCTTTTCATTCCCATGCAGACATCACATATCCTTCGCTTGAAGCTTCAGGTCATTCAGGAACTGCATCGCCTGAAGCGGCGTCATGTTCATGACGTCGGCACCTTTGACGGCATCTATGATGCTCTTAACAGCAGGATCGTGAAGAGCTTCTTGCGGAGAAGAGTGCTGATCCTTGCCCATCTTGGCGTTCCGGGATTCAGGCACTTCCTCCTCGCCGAAAATGGAGAGCTGCACCACGCCGCCTTTCGGGTCTGCTCCGTTCAGGCTGCCGGCATAGGGCATCGTCTCTTCACGGAATTCGTGCAAAGCTTCCGGTCCGCTGCGTCTCACATCCGAAGAGGATTCGGACGCTGGCTCCTTCCGATGGACCGCGATCCCTTGCTCCGATGCCACTGCGGCCAGGGAAGCCATCTCCAGGCCCTGCAGCAGCCCATAAGCGCGATCAATGATACTGCCGGGCAAACCTGCCAGTCTGGCACAATAAATGCCGTAGCTGCTGTCCGCCGCGCCAGGGATCAGCTTGCGGAGAAAATGCACCTTGTCGCCGCTTTCCTGAACCGCCATGGAATAATTCTTAAGCCCGCCAAGGCTCTCCTGAAGGTGAGCCAGCTCATGGAAATGGGTCGATACCAATGCCTTGCAGCCGATATGATCATGCACGTATTCAATCACGGCTTGCGCAATGGCCATGCCTTCACTCGTGGACGTACCGCGCCCAAGCTCATCAATGATGATCAGGCTGCGTGGCGTCGCTTTTTCCGTCATCACCTGGATATCCGCCATTTCCACCATGAAGGTGCTCTGACCGCCGATCAGGTCGTCGGCGGCGCCGATGCGAGTAAAGATCCGGTCGACCAGCGGGATAACCGCCCGCTCCGCCGGGACAAAGCAGCCCATCTGCGCCAAAATGGATATCAGAGCCACCTGGCGCATGTACGTGCTTTTGCCGGCCATATTCGGACCCGTTATGAGCAGGATCGAAGATCCGTCCTTGCGTAAATCCGTTCCGTTCGCGATAAACGACGAATCCTTCATGACGGCTTCCACCACCGGATGACGGCCGCCTTCAACGATATAATCATAGCCCTCGCTCAGCTCCGGCTTGACGAACCGGTACTCCGCGCTGACGGCAGCCAGCGACTGATAGACGTCAATCTCGGCGATGCGTTCGGCGAGTTTCTGCAGCCGGCTCACCTGGGTATTCAGCTTATCCCTCAGCTCGGTAAAGAGCGCATACTCCAGATCCACCATTTTCTCCTGGGCTTCCAGGATCAGTCCTTCCTTCTCCTTCAGTTCGGGCGTGACGTAACGCTCCGCGTTGGCCAGCGTCTGCTTGCGCTCATAGCGGCCTTCCGGCAGGGATGACAGATTGGATTTGGTGACTTCGATATAATAGCCGAACACCTTGTTATAACCGATCTTCAAAGACTTGATCCCGGTAGCGGCACGTTCCTTGGCCTCCAGCTCGGCGATCCAGCGTTTGCCGCTGGTGCTCGCTTCCCGAAACTCATCCAGCCGTTCGTGGTACCCCGGCTTGATGATTCCTCCGTCGCGCACTGACACCGGCGGCTCATCCACAATCGCATTCTCGATCAGTTCGCACAGATCGTCGCAAACATCGGTATCCGCTGCCACGCGCCGCAGCGTCTCGGAAGGCGACTGGGCACACAGCTCCTTCAGGGAAGGAATTTGCCTCAATGACAGCTTGAGCGCATTCAAATCGCGTCCGTTCGCGCTGCCGAACGCGATCCGGCCGACCAGCCGCTCCAAATCGTAAATCTCTTTCAGCGCCATCCGCAAATCTTCGCGCAGTATGTACTGGTTATACAAATGCTCGACGGCCTCCAGCCGCTCCTCGATCCGGCTTCGGGACAGCAGCGGTTTATCGATTCTCCGCCGCAGGAGCCTGGCTCCCATGGAGGTTTCCGTACGATCCAGAAGCCATAGGAGCGAGCCTTTCTTCGAGCGTTCACGAACCGTCTCGACCAGCTCCAGATTCCGCCTGGTGAACGGATCCAGAACCATGTATTGTCCCGGCTCGTAGGAAGCGATTTGAGTCAGCTGCCCCAGCGACCGTTTCTGCGTCTCGCTTAAATACGAGATGAGCAGGGATACGCAGGCTCTTCTCTCCTCTTCGAGGCGGGCCCATGCCGCTTCTCCGAATTGGGTCCGAACCAATGCGTCTTCTCTTCGATCCCAGGCCGTATATACGATATTTCGGCTGCCCGGCAGCGCCTGCGATGAGATAATCGACAGCAGCGATGCATCCCCGATAATTTCGGAAGGCTCATAAATGCCAATCTCGTCCCTCAGCCATTCCTCCGATGAAGGCACCGACGTCACGTAGAGCTCGCCGGTGGACAAATCGCATGCGGATAAGGACATCAAGCCGCCCGCTTCCGTTACGCACACCATGTAATTGTTCGATTTGTCGTGAACGACCTTGCCGTCCATGATGGTCCCCGGCGTGACGACCCTGACGATTTCCCGCCGCACCATGCCTTTGGTGACAGAAGCATCTTCCATCTGCTCGCAGATGGCGACTTTGTACCCTTTCTCAATCAACCGCTGGATGTAACCCTCCGCGGAATGATAAGGAACCCCGCACATCGGTATTTTCTCTGCACCGCCGCCTTCGCGGCCGGTCAGCGTAATCTCCAATTCCTTCGACGCGAGGATCGCGTCATCGAAAAACATTTCGTAAAAATCGCCTAAGCGGAAAAAAAGAAACGCATCGCGCGCTTGTTCTTTGACCTTCAAATATTGTTCAATCATCGGCGTATATTTAGCCATGACGTACCTCCATTACCTTTCTAGCTTGACCTCCATTATAACAGAAATTGACCGTAAGGCATCACGGCTTGGTTGGAATATTCCACAGCGGCCGGATATCCCTGCTCTCATCCCAGGTTCGCCCCGTCTCCATGTGCGCTACAGCCCGTTCGATTTCACGGGCATAATCCGGGTACTCCGGCAGTGCCGACAGATCCCTGTGCCAGCCTGCAATACACTCTTTGAGCACGGATTTATCGCCTTCGTAATAGGCACGGTGATACCGTTCGGTGTTTAATGGCCTCCCCGGCAGGCGATCGCTGTAGCGGGCAGCCAGGTAAGCCACGCCCAGCGACACCTTCGCCACGAGCGGCGAGACGAGAAAGCTGGGCAGCGTACGGTATTCAAACCCGCCGTAAGGCTGCCTGCGGAAATCCCCAAGAAAACCGTAACGGGGCCTCCGCAGACGCCCGTTGGGGTCTTCGAGAAGCGTCAGCGGCAGAGCCACATAATTATCCAGGGTCTGAAGAAGAGACAGGGACAGCGGCACGCCGCTGAAGTGAATATGGCCTCCCAGCGGAAAATCGCCATAAGGCAGGGCGCCTGCCTTCCATGCCAGTGAACGGTCCTGAATCAGGAGGTGAGCTTCGCGCAGAGCTTTTTGCATTTCAAGCAGCAATTCCTTCGGATTCGCCTTGGGCGACGGCCTGAGCTCGGCAATAGGATAAATCACCTCGCCCCGTAAACGAACGGCGTCGCTTCCGACCGACCCGCCGCGTTCCATAAATTCGGATGCAAACACGATGTCTCCGTTATCCTTCATCAGCACAAACTCCGGATCCATGCCCATGAGTAACGATGAAACAAGAGAAGAATCGCCTTCTTCGTTGTTAGCAGGGTACCCTTCCGTCCGCCGTGACCCCTGACCCTTGGCACTCATTACGGCTTTGCTGCGGTCAGCTGGCATGCGGACATCCTCCACTACGTATCTTCGACCGGGGCGGGCCGTAATGATGACCTCCCCTTCATCGACGCCCAGCGTGTACAGCGACCGCAGGGCCGCTTTCTCCAATCTTCGATGCAGGCCATCTTCATATCTTCCGCTCTCGGGATCGGGCATGAACACCGCTTCGCTGCCGCCCATTTGATGTTGGCGGATCTTGGCTGCAGCCAGCCGGTCGACATGCACCGCGTACCTGGCGGCATAACGTTTCTCCTCGACTGAACCCGAATTCAAGCGACACGGAATCCCGGATCGGATCAACCGTGCTTGCGCCAAGAGCAAAGCAGATCCATGAAGCGACACATATTTTTTTTCGACCGCCGGTTGTACGATCATTCTAACCATCCCCATTCCCCCTGCAAATAAAAATAAAAAAGAGGGCATCCGCCCTCCGCAAAGCTGCCCTCGCTGCATATGCTAAGATTATAATCATTCCTGCAGGAGGGTTAACTTACAGTTCATCCTCCAGACCTTCGTAATCTTCGTAATCATCGACGTCGTCTCCCAGGACGTAGTCGAATTCTTTGTCTTCGTAGTCGCCGTGAGGGTAGCTGCATACTTTGACAACGACCTTCGTTTCGGCTACCAGTTCCACCGCATACTCTCTCTCTACCCGCAGAATGACGCTCGTGCCATTCGAGGATACGCTGGCCTCGACGCAGCTCGGCTCCTGCGTCGCTTCAGCCGAAACCTCCACCGTGGATGCACGATGCTTCGGATCCAGATAGGAAAGAGGCACGCGTTCTACATACGATACCGTTTCTTTCGCCACATCGGTCTGCGAATTTTTGTCATAGGAATACCAGATGTTTACATCGTAAGTACCAATAACTTCAATTCCGTCTCCGGCGGCAACCGCCTCGTACTGATGGTTTATAATCCAAGCCCCCAAAATACTGGTCGGATTATTAGGCGGAGTCACGGTATGTGTTACGGTAGAGAACTTACGACCCTTGCCGCAGATCGCCTTCGTGATGATTTCTCTACATTGGTGTTTATGACTCAATGACATCTTCGAACCTCCTCCATACAATCATTCCATACATGTGTATGCAAGACATGGGCGAATGTTGAATGAAGTGGTCCAAATAAATTCATATGATGCTAAAAATATCAGATTTATTTTTGAAAATCGCTAAGCTATACGGCCGAATCCGCGCGCTTCTGCGGTTTTTTCGCCGTGGGCGCTTTATACTTTTTCGAGATATTCAAATAGTATTCCAGCTCGTGGCAGAGCTGCAATATCGCAGAGCGGACCTCGAATTCCTCGCGGGTCGTCGGGAGCTCCATCTCCTTGAACCTGTCCTCCAGCTCAATCAGCAGACCTTCGGACTTCCCCGTATAGCCTTCGGCAACCACATCCTGGCTTAACTGATCGAAAATTTCAGCCGTCAGCACGCCGTGCGGAAGCCGCTCGTACACCTGGGAGATCTGATGCATCATGCTCTGGATATTCTCCATCTGTTCCTTACGCATATAAAAATAGATGTTCCAGGAGCCGTCCGGATGAATCATCTGGTTCTCCGAAGCCCGCTTTGCTTCCTCTATCCCTTTTTCGATCTGCCGATTGGCCTCGATCAGCTCTTTTCCGTCCCATATATGTTCGGGGTTTCGAAGCGTCAGCGAGAAATGATGGAAAATGACGGAGAAAAGCCCGTCCACCTTGCGGCGGATCTCCATCATCGCCCCCTCGCTGTTCGGCATATAAACCAGGTTCACGAGCATAGCCGACCCGAGGCCGATAATCAAGAGTTCGATTTGCGTGAGCAATATGCCGAGTCCGATCTCTTCCCCCTGAAACACCCGAAACACCACAACCGAGCTGGTCACGATGCCTTCCTTGAAATTAGCCCTCGATATCGCGGGAAATGCAAGCAATATGTACAAGGCCAGCACCCAGTAATGAAAACCGAGAAAATAAAATAAAATGCACGCCAGTATAAGTCCCAGCAATGACGCAAAAAATCGGGACGATATGGAGCGCACGCTCCGTTTGCGCGTAACGTCAACGCCGAGTATAGCAAGAAGACCGGCGGACGTAGCCCCCGGTATGTTCAAAGCATCTGTAATTAAAATGGCAAGCAGGCTGGCCGCTGCTGTTTTGATGACACGAAATCCCATGTGATGAAGAGCCTCCAGGCGAGTTGTTGATGGCTATATCTGCTTCTTTATCATGTTAGCCGCATATACGCATATATAAGGTATCTTCATCCTAGCTTATTTTTATGCCGTTAACAACCATGCCTGACGCCGCAGGTGATGCCTGCTTAGCGATGGGTCAACAATTTCCTTTCTATATATACCACGATTTGATACATGGCCGTTGCAACAACGGCAATGATGAGCAGACTCGATAACACGAGCGTGAAGTTGAATACCTGAAAACCGTACATAATCAAGTAACCGAGACCCGATTTGGCAACCAAAAATTCGCCGACGATGACGCCGACCCATGCCATGCCCACGTTAACCTTGAGGGTCGATACGATCGCGGGATAGGAAGCCGGCAAGATGACCCGTTGAAATACCTGGCGCTTGGTTCCGCCGAACGTGCGGACGACCTTGATCAGATTGGAATCCACCTCGTTAAAGCTATTGTATACGACGAGCGTGGTCACAATGACCGTAATGGATAGCGTAGTGACGACAATCGCGGTAAAGCCGGCGCCGAACATCACGATGAATATGGGACCCAGCGCCACTTTCGGCATGCTGTTGAACACGACCATATAAGGATCCAGCACTTTATTGAGAAACGGGGACCACCAGATCAATACGGCCATCAGCGTGCCAACGAGCGTGCCGAGCAGGAATCCGACAACCGTCTCCCCTACCGTGACCCCCAGGTGTCCCCATAACTCGCCGCTGATCATGTTATCCCATATGTTCGCGAAGATTTTGGTGGGGTAGCTGAACAGCAGCACGTCGATCCATTTGAATCTGCCCGCCGCTTCCCACCAGATAAAGAACAGCAGCAGCAGGCTGAGCTGGACGGTCAGTACCCGGTTTTGCATGCTTTTCTTTCGCTTCATGTGGTTTGCATAGATATTCTGGAGCCAGCCCTTCGAAGAAGAAGCTGACGGCTCATCCCTTGATGTCATAGGCTTCACTCCTTCCCGATCGTTTGCATTTCGCCCCAGATTTCATGAAACAATTCATTGAACCCCGGCTCCTTGCGAGCAAAAAACGGCTGCGCCCGGCGGATGTTGTCGGGAATATCAAACAAACGATGAACCCGCCCGGGATTACGGTTCAAGAGAATGACCCGGTCGCTCATCGCAATCGCTTCGGATAAATCATGAGTGACCAGGATGGCCGTCTTTCCCCGCTCCTTCAAGGTTTCCACGATCAAATCCTCAAGCTGCAGCTTCGTCTGGTAGTCCAGCGCGGAGAAAGGTTCATCCAGCAGCAGCAGTCCCGGATCCGTAGCTAAGGTCCTGACGAGCGCTACCCGCTGCCTCATCCCGCCCGACAGCTGCGCCGGATACAGATTACCGCTCTCCCCGAGCCCCATCTCCCTGAGCAGATTCCCTACGACGCTTCGGCTTTGCGGATTCAGCCTCTCCGTCAATTCCAATCCGATCAAGGCGTTATCCATGATGGTGCGCCAAGGAAATAAATAGTCCTGCTGCAGCATGTACCCGACTTCCGGCGACGGTCCGTTTACCGGTTTGCCGTTTACGTAAGCAGCCCCTTTGGAGGGGGCAAGCAGGCCGGCAATGACGGACAAGATGGTCGTTTTCCCGCATCCGCTAGGCCCTACCAGACTGATGAACTCCCCCGGCTCCACCTTCAAATGAATTCCTTCCACAGCCAGAGAGGCTTCCCGATCGGTGACATATACATGAGCGATATCATTCAATTCAACTACCGGTACCATGGTGCTCTCTCCTTTCGTTCTATGGATCAGGAGTACGTGATTATTTAGCTTGCTTGGCTTTTTCGGCAAAGCTGTTGTTGACGATGGCATCCGGCGCTACCCGTTCCTTCAGTTCCCCGGCCTGCTCCATCACGTCCAGCAGATTGTTCCACTCCGCCTCATCCACGATCGGATCGCTGGCATAACTGCCCTGCTCTTTGTAGCGCTTGACCGATGACACCACGATGTCGCGGTCGCTGTCTTTAAAATAAGGCAGGATCGCATCCGCGATATCTTCGGGGCTGCTCGCATCCACCCATTGCTGTGCCTTGTACAGGGCGTTCGTAAACTTCTGCACCGTGGCATCGTTTTTGTCGATATAGCTTTGCTTTGTCATAAACACGGTGTACGGCAGATGCCCGCTTTCTACGCCAAAGGAAGCCACCACCTTGCCACGGCCTTCTTTTTCAAATATGGAGGCCTGCGGCTCAAAGAGCTGGACAAACTCACCCGTACCGGAAGCATATGCCGATGCGATGTTCGCAAAATCGATGTTCTGAATCAGCTCCAGGTCCGCATGCGGATCGATTCCTTTGTTACGGAGCGTAAACTCGCCTGCCATCTGCGGCATTCCGCCCTTACGCTGACCGAGGAATACTTTGCCCTTCAGGCTGTTCCAGTCAAAATCACCCGATCCATCCCTGGCCATCAGAAACGTGCCGTCCGTCTGCGTCACCTGCCCGAAATTGATGACCGGGTCTTCAGACCCCTGTTGGTACACGTAAATCGAAGTTTCCGAGCCGACAAGCGCCACGTCGATGGCTCCGGACAGCAGAGCCGTCATCGTTTTGTCTCCGCCCGGGGTCGTCTGCAGCTCGACATCCAGCCCCTCTTCCTTGAAAAATCCCTTCTCCAATGCGACATACTGCGGCGCATAGAAGATCGAACGCGTCACTTCGCCGATCTTGACCTTCGTGGCCGATCCGCCGCCCCCGCACCCGGCAAGCGCAACTCCGCAGACCAGAAATAAGGATAAAGCCAGCCCCCACCATTTTTGACGCTTCATTCGATAACCCTCCATTCCCATAGACCCAATGTTTCTTTTCAGCATATGCAAGCGTCAGCCCAAAGGTTAAACGCCTGGTTAGAGCAGGCCGGCAAATTTGGATTGGCTCCACTTACGCAGGGAACGAATAAAAAGGACCCGGTTTCAAAACTCTTCCGAATAAAAAAAGCGCAGCCTCTCGGGCTGCGCTTCTCGTGATTATGACAGTTTGTAGATCTCTTTATATTTCTCTTCGAGATAATCGGCCAGATAATCCGGATTCAGTTCTTCACCGGTGACGCGTTCGATGATCTCGGACGGCTTCTCGCTCTTTCCGTATTTGTATACCTTGTCCGTCAGCCACTCCTTGATCGGAGCCAGGTTCCCGGCTTCGATGAGCTGGTCCAGATTCGGCAGCTCTTTGCGCATGGTGTGCAGCATCTGGGCCGCATACATGTTGCCAAGGGAGTACGAGGCGAAATACCCGAAATCCCCGCCGGACCAGTGAACGTCCTGAAGCACGCCCATCCCATCGTTTGGCGGCATAATGCCGAGGTATTCTTTATACTTCGCGTTCCAGGTCTCCGGAAGATCCTTCACCGCCAAACCTTCGTTAAAGAGTTTCTTCTCGATCTCATAACGAATGATGATATGCAGGTTATACGTAAGCTCATCCGCTTCGATGCGAATCAGGGAGTTCTCCACCTTGTTCGCGGCCAGGTAGAAGTCCTCTACGTCCACGTCCTTCAACTGTTCCGGGAAGTGCTGCTGCAAATCCGCGAAATAACGGCGCCAAAACGGACGGCTGCGGCCGATCATATTTTCCCACAGACGGGATTGGGATTCATGGATGCCCATGGAGGTACCGCCGGAGAGCGGTGTCCCCGCGAGCTCCTTGTCGATATTCTGCTCGTAAAGGGCATGGCCTCCCTCGTGCAGGGAGCTGAATACCGCGCTCAGCACATCGTCCGGCAGATACATGGTCGTAATGCGCACGTCTCCCGGGTTCAAGCCCGTGGCAAATGGATGCACGCTCTCGTCCAAGCGTCCCGCTTCAAAGTCGTAGCCCATCTGCTCCAGCAGGAACAAGCTGAATTTCTCCTGCTGTGCTTTCGGAAACAGCTGCTTCAAGAAGTCTGCTTTCGGCTTGAAAGGCGATTCCTGGATCGCATGCACCAGCGGTACCAAACGCGCTTTCAAGCGGTCAAAGATGGCATCCACCTTTTCCACCGTTAAATCCGGCTCATACATATCAAGGAGCGTATCGTATCTGGTGTTTTTCACGCCCCAATAATCAATAAACTCTTGCTTGAACGCAACGATCTTCGTTAAGTAAGGTTCGAAGCCTTCAAAATCGCTGTTCTTTTTCGCTTCCTCCCACTTCGTCTCCGATTGGGCGGCGAGAATGGAATATTCCTGGAAGCGCTCAGGCGGGATGGACTTGCTCTGGTCGTATACCTTGCGCACCTCTTCAATCATGCGGCGTTTGCGATCATCCAACTGCTCAGCCTGTTCCGGTTTGGCAAAGAAAGACAACAGCTCTCCCATCTCTTCCGATATTTGCAGTTTAAATGCCTCTGTGGAGAGAACCCCGATCGTTTCCGAGCGGATCTCGGTTCCTTTGCGCGGAGCGCCTGTCCGTAAATCCCAATGAAGTAGGCCAATAGCTTCGTAGTAACTCATGATTTTGCGAACCAATCGTTCAAATTGTTCCCATTGCTGGAAATGTTGTACTGCCATACCGGCACACCTTCTTTTTTATGATAGGATTCTTGTTTACTCTATTGATGATACTTTTTACAAGGTATATAATCAACTTCCAGAAAGAATAAATAACAATCTACATATAAAGGAGTGTCAGGATGCCGTGAATATTCAACTCACCCCGCAGGCCGAGCTGAAGCTGAAGGACAAACTCGGGGACAAGCCGGGCGCAATCAGGCTGATCTATGACACGGAGGGATGCGGATGTGCCGTCAACGGCGTCCCAGGCCTGCGTATTGTAGATGAGCCGACGCCGGATGATCTTGCTGTCGAAACGGACAGCCCGGTAACGTTTATCGTGAACCGCAAGCAAGCTGTTTTTTTTGAAGAGAAGATGAAACTCGATGCCGATCCGGCCGCCTACGCCTTCCGTCTGGACAGCAGCGGACAGCATTATGGCACCAATATCCAGGTAGTGGATACCAGAGCGTAAGCAGCAGCATTCTAAACGAATAATAGATACACAAAAGGAGAGAAAAAATCGATGGAAAAACACCTTAACAGCATACTGGAACACAATCGCAGCTTTGTAGAGAATAAAGAATACGAATCCTATCTGACAGGGCGTTTTCCTGAGAAGAAACTCGTGATTATCACCTGTATGGATACGCGCTTGGTCGAACTTCTGCCAAAAGCGATGAATTTCAAGAATGGCGATGTCAAAATCATCAAAAACGCCGGCGCAATCATTTCCCAGCCTTTCGGGAGCGTGATGCGGAGCGTCATGGTTGCGCTGTACGAGCTTCACGCGGAAGAAGTCATCGTTGTGGGCCACTATGAATGCGGCATGGCATCCCTGAACGCAGAGGATATGATCCAGCACATGAGAGACCGCGGCATTTCCGATGAAGTGCTGTCCACGCTGGAGAACTCCGGCATCCGGTTATCCAAATGGCTTCGCGGTTTCGATAACATTACGGACGGCGTGAAAAATACGGTCAGCCTGATTAAAAACCACCCGCTCCTTCCTCCAAACGTGCCCGTCCATGGCATGGTCATCGACCCCAACACCGGTGCGCTTGATCTCGTCGTGGAAGGATATGAGAACGAATAAAGCAACCAAAGTCAAATGGAAGCACAAACGCGTACGCGTTTGTGCTTTTTTAGTCACAATTTTGCCAAAAGCAGAGAGAAAGCCCCCTCCCCCGGTTGTCAAACCATACAGTTTCAGTGTACACTTTTTATCAACCGGACCGATAGGCGGATTATCATTCCTGCCTTGGCGTCCACGATATGCGTTTCAAAGGGAGTTATGTCCATGAATACGTTGTCATACGGCTTGTTAGGATTACTAGCAAGAAGAGAATCATCAGGATACGATTTGATGCTTCGCATACAGCCTTTTTGGCAAGCCAAACACAGTCAAATCTATCCGCTGCTGTCCAGCATGGAGGAGAAACAGCTGTTGTCCTCGCACTGGGTTCAGCAAAGCGATAAACCGGACAAAAAAATTTATGCGATTACAGAAAAAGGCATGCAGAAGCTGCGTGAATGGATGTACCAACCGATTGCGCCTGCAGTCACCAAGGATGAGCTTTCTCTTCGAACCTTTTGCCTGTGGTTGACGGAGATCGGCATCGCCGTCGATATTTTCGAGGACCGCAGAATCGGGTATCTGGAGAAAAAGCGTTACTATGAGCAGATTTTAGCGGGGATTCCGGAGGACACCCGCGAGATCGGAAGCAAGGCATTCAGCAATTATGTGCTCGCTACCAAAGGACTGATGATGGCTGAAACCGAGCTGAAATGGTGCGATTGGGTACTGGAATTACTGAGACAGCAGCAGCGCGCTACAGCCTCAAACCATGGCCGCACAAATTTTGAAACCTTATCGTGACTCGTCCGTATTACTCTTTATACTCTAAATTAACTGGGAGGTTCGACAGAACACGATGAAAAAAGTATTGACGATTCTAGTAGCGATTACACTGTTCTTTGTAGCGCTGACGCCTGATTCCGCAGATGCCAGAAGAGGTGGCGGAGGTTTCAAATCCGGAACCAAGTCATACAACAGCACTCCGAAAAAGAATGATACCAATAATGTGCAACAAACAAACAACCGTTCCAATACAGGGGCAGCGGCTAACACGAAAAAACCAGGATTTTTTAGCGGCGGCAGCTTGATGAAAGGACTTATGATCGGCGGTCTGGCTGGCTTGCTCTTCGGCAGCATGTTCGCCGGCATGGGCTTCATGGGCGAAATCATGGGATTGCTCATTAACCTGATCGCAATTTGGGCTTTGATTATGATCGTTATGGCTGTTGTACGTGCCGTGAAGAATCGTCGTAAACAAAACGAGCCTCGCGACAACAACAATCACAATAACCGGTACTAATCCATGGTTTTAAGCATGGACGAAATCGTCAATGCGGTCTGCCTTCACCAAGCGGAACGCAGAGGCGTCAAACCAACGGACGTATCGCTTGAGCTTAGCTGGGACGAAGATACGGGATATACGGCCGAAGTATGGGTCAACGGAAGAACGCAGTATTTGATCGAGGCCAACCTCATCGAGGCCATTCTCCGCTACCTTCATTCCGAGTACAATATCCGCGCATACAGCGAGCAGGTAAGACTTGAGCTGGAAGATGAAATTATCGCCATTGTTCAGCAATAAGACTATGAATTAAAAAAAGCAGCCCTTCGCCATTGTGCGAGGGGCTCCTTTTTGAATTACCAACATGAAGATCAGTTCGTACACCTCAGAAAATATCCGTCCAAGAAAAGCACTTCAACCATTTCGGGCCCCTCTCCTATTCATCATGCGAGTTATACGCACGCCATAATGATTAGCTTCGCTCAGTGCATTTACCTGCGTTTCTGCCCGGATTAGACGACTCAAGCTCTTTCCGCTTGCCTGCCTTATGCCATTCCTCATACTGTCCTCCGATCTGAAGAAAGGATTCATTGATCATGTCCTTCATTTCTTGGATCTCATCCTTGGTATACTTCAAATGGGTGGTTACGTTATCCACCTTGTATTTTTGCAGAAGCTTGAGATGGGCTATGGTATGAATGGTATCCTCCAGGATCCAGAAGACCACTTCATCGGGATCCTTGGTCCGCTTGCTGAGCATTTTCACGCCTCTTTCATACATAGCGAGCTCGCAATCCTGCTCTCCGACCCGCACAACCGGACTCAAATCACCGATATACCACTCTTCAAAAGGTAGCGTGGCCACGCTCTCGTATTCAGGATCATATATGGAGGTCTTATGAAGCAGATGAAGGATTTGATCGATTATTTCTAGTTTTGTAAGCATAGTGGACATCTATCCCCCTCAGGAGCCAGGTAAACAACGCGGGATGGTTAATGGTTTTATCAACGCAAGGGATCTCGGTTCTTCCAGAATATCCAGCGTTCTGTTTCGCAAATTTGGGCTGTGCCTATACTGTATTCATCCCGGATGCCGCTTGCCAGGTTAATCAGGTGCAGCATTCCGCCATATGTGCCGACAAGCAGATGATTCTCAATCGCGTCGCGATCACCCCGTAAATTGTGCTTCCTACAATTTAACGCCATATTTCTTTACCTTCATGATGGATATAACGGAGGTATATCAAATACTTTGGTGGTGGTCTGTCTTTATCTCCAGTTTCTATATCGCTCACAGTACTATTGGCTTATAATTCAATGCCTTTTCAACGATTTCCTCAGGTGTAAGATCTTCTTCCGGCCAAAAAATCAGATTGCTGATGTCAGGGTGAGGCACATTCCTTTGCAGCAGATTTATCCATTCCCCTGCCTCTTCCTCGCTGCCTTCCCCATTATACAGTCTTGTCACCAGATCAACGATTTGCGCTTTCGTTAATAATTCGTTCATGTACAGTCCTTTCTAGTAATCGATCCAGCGCCGAATAAATTCCTTCTCAGAGTTATTCAACCGCTTAAGCGAATTTTCATTCCCCTACCATTACACCATTCAAGACATCCCCCGTTTAGAGCACTCCCGTAACAGCTGATTATGGTTAAAACCGTATCAACTGCCTTCTTGTTTTTGCCCGGCTAAACCGTAAAAGAAAAGCTCCATCAAGGTCTCCATGCTCCCGTTGACATATTCCCGGTTCCCCGAATCCCAGCGCCGCCCTAGCTCATTCATGAACATCGAGAAGTACTGCATCGTAACCTCTTCGGTTTGGTCCTTATGAATATAACCTTCTTGTTTCCCCAGCGCGACAAACTTCATGAAAAAATCTTTCACCTTCTCCTCACTGTACCGTTGGATGGTCTGACTAATGCCACGTTCCTCGGAGGTTTGGAAATTCCGGAACTCTTCCGATAAAAAGGTCAGATTCTTAGCCTCCAACAGCATGATTTCTCGGGTCTTCTCGGCAAAAGAGCGCGCGGAATCCAGAATGCGCTCATACACCTCCAACTGCTTGTCCGTCCAATACATGATCATTTCCAGATAGAGCTGATCTTTGGTTCCAAAATAGTTATATATCGTCGCAGGTGACACGCCTGCCTGTTGTGCGATTTCGTTAACGCTAACCTTTTGGTAACCGTGCCTTGAAAACAGCTGGAAAGCAGCATCGAAGACCTGTTCCATTTTTTTATGCTTTCTGCGCTCATACCCGTTCATGCGTTCTCCACCTCAAGTGAAGTATATATCAAGTTTTAGAGTAGTTCAATGTTTTCACTATAAATCAATTGACAACCACCTATTCGAAGTTATAATCTTTTTGTAGTAAAACGATTTATTCACTACATAATTTTAAACTAAATTACGACGAAATGAGGGCGGTATGTGATGAATGTAATAAGGATTCCTTCGATTCTGCATGAGGTATTCGGTGAGCAGCAATCCGTTGGCACGATTCTCGTCATCTTGGCGTTCGGCGGATGTCTGACCACAGCGGCAAGCCTTGTTTTTCCGGATATCCTGCATTCTTTGCCTTTATGGCGCGGTATCCTTGCTTTATTGTTTATTTTCGATATTTTCTGCGGCTGTATCGCCAACTTCACTCGCTCGACCAGTAATTTCTATGCAGCCCGTAAAAAACAGCGGATCGTGTTCATTGCCATTCACGTCCATATTCTCCTGGTAGCCGTATTGCTGGATACCGACATGGCGTATGCGGTGGGAATATGGGCATATACCATCACTGGAGCCGTGATCGTGAATGCGCTGATCGGGAAATCATCACAGCATTTTATAGGAGGCTTGCTCCTGTCGATCGGCATAGGGGGTACGTTTTTGCTGTCCAGCATCCAGCCCTACATGTTAATGGCCGGCACCCTGTTTATGCTGAAAGTATTGTACAGCTTTGCTATCGATCATTATGGGGGAGCTGTAGAGAAAGCATGAATACTTCATGCAGAGTATCCAAGCTGGCCAAATCGGATAAACTCTTATTTTCATCCATTATGAGCCGGGCATTTGCCCGGGATCCTTTGTTTCTGCATGCATTTGGCGATCCGGGGCTTGATCGTAAATCAAGAAGCAGGGCGGCCGCATTTATCTCCTTCATGTTTGACAAAAGCTTTCTGCTGAATGAAGAAGTATGGGGCTTTTTTGAAAACGAAATCTTGCTTGGTACCTACATTGTAGAGAAATCCGGCTTAAGCAAGCTTAAGCGTTTTAAGGGCGCTTTGGGGCTGATTGGGAGACTCTTACCGTTGTTATTCCAACTCCCAGTCAAAACATTAGGGTTCCTGAACTCCTATATGAGAATTACGAGATCGGCTGCACCTTCTGCTCCGCACCATTATCTCGTTCGGAGTGAATCCGGAGGTCCAAGGCAGGGGAATTGGAACAGCAATGCTGCTGCACCTGCTCCAAGTGGTTCATGCGGATAACAAATCACATGGAATCGCGCTCGATACTGAGAATAAGGAGAATGTAAATCTGTATCTAAGGCGGGGATTTGCTTTAAGGCATGAAGAATATATCAACGCCCTAGCCGTGTATTGCATGTTCTATCAGAAAAAGCTCTCTGATATGGTTCTTTGAAGATACGATTCGTCCCATCTATATTAGGTGTCATTGACCTGTGCTCCGAGATTGTCGATAATAGTAGAATAAGTTCACTATCTTCGATTGGAGCTATGTAATGAAATATCATAATCTGGAAGAATGCATCGTTGATTTGGAGAGACATGGGCATTTGGTTCGTATACAGGAAGAGGTCGATCCTCATTTGGAAATGGCGGCCATACATATGAAGGTTTATGAGGCAGGCGGCCCGGCGCTCCTGTTTGAGAATGTAAAAGGTTCAAGGTTCCGCGCGGTATCCAACCTGTTCGGCACGATCGAGCGAAGCAAATTCATTTTTCGTGAAACCTTCGAATCTACGCAAGACGTAATCGCGCTGCGCAACGATCCGATGAAGGCGCTCAAAAATCCTTTTAAATATATCGGGACGGGACTGGCAGCCAAATCTGCACTGCCGATCAAAAAAACAGGTGCCCTGCCACCCGGATTTCAGGAAATCCAAATTTCCGATCTGCCGCTCATTAAGCACTGGAAGGACGACGGCGGCGCTTTCGTCACGCTGCCCCAAGTGTATTCCGAAGACCCGGAGAAGCCGGGCGTCATGAATTCCAATCTAGGCATGTACCGGGTTCAGCTCACAGGCAATGATTATGAACTGAACAAGGAAGTCGGCATCCATTACCAAATCCACCGGGGCATCGGCATCCATCAAGCGAAGGCGAATAAGCTGGGTCAGCCGCTGAAAGTGAGCTGTTTTATCGGGGGGCCCCCTGCCCATACGATTTCAGCGGTTATGCCGCTGCCGGAAGGCATGAGCGAGCTTACCTTTGCCGGACTGCTGTCGGGACGACATTTCCGGTACAGCTATGAGGATGGTTACTGCATCAGCCACGATGCGGATTTTGTTATTACGGGGGAGATCCATCCCGGCGAAACCAAGCCCGAGGGACCTTTTGGCGATCATCTGGGTTATTACAGCCTGGTCCATCCGTTTCCCGTCATGCGAGTGCATAAAGTCTATGCCAAGCAGCAGGCCATCTATCCGTTTACGGTCGTCGGGAGACCGCCGCAGGAAGATACGTCCTTCGGGGAGCTGATTCATGAGCTGACCGGCGGGGCGATCCGGCAAGAAATTCCGGGGGTCAAGGAAGTCCATGCGGTTGATGCTGCCGGGGTACACCCCTTGCTCTTTGCCATCGGCAGCGAGCGGTATACCCCATATCAACAAGTAAAGCAGCCGGCTGAGCTTCTCACCATCTCCAACCGGATACTGGGCACGGGCCAATTAAGCTTGGCCAAGTATTTATTCATTGCAGCTGAAGAGAAGCAGCCTTTAAGCACGCATCGCATCGAGGACTTCTTGACCTATATATTGGAACGCATCGATCTGCAACGGGACATCCATTTTCAGACCAATACCACGATCGATACGCTCGATTATTCCGGAACCGGACTCAACACCGGCAGCAAGGTCGTATTTGCGGCGGTCGGGGATAAAAAAAGGGATTTGTGCCAAGCGGTGCCTGAGGCGTTAACGGATCTTCCCGGGTATGCGCCCGCAAAATGGATCATGCCCGGCATCGTCGCCATCCAGGGAGCCCCTTTTACGAGTTATTCCGATGTGGCGCAGGAAATGTCGAGCCTTAGCGATGCCATCCGGGAACGAGGTTCGCTTCCTTCCTGCCCGATGATCATTCTGTGCGATGACAGTGAATTCATGAGCGCAACGCTCAACAATTTTCTCTGGGCAACCTTTACGCGCAGCAATCCTTCCCACGACATACACGGCGTCAACAGCCGCTATGAGCACAAGCATTGGGGCTGCGACACGGTCATTATCGATGCCCGTACGAAACCGCACCAAGCCCCTCCGTTGATACCGGACGCGGAGGTTGAACGCAGCATCCAGCGTTTGTTTGCGAACGGCGGCAGCTTAAGCCGCATTTCGCTGCGTTAAAAGCTTAGAACCGCGGGTGAGCCTGTAACAGGAAGTGAAGGGATAAAATTGTAAAGGGCTGGTCCAACGTCCATTTGACTTTGCGACCAGCCCTTTATTTTTTTATGGAAACAACGCGAATTCCGTGCAATCCTCTTCTCTTTATCAATACATCTTATATAATGAAATCTAATCCATATTAGCCAATACTGTTTATCCAGGGAGGGAGATCATGTTTCCAGAATTAGAGACTCAACGATTAAGGCTGCGTGAAATCCGTCTTCAGGATGCCGAGGCGATCTACAGCTGCTTCTCGCATGAGCAGGTGACCCGCTATTACGGTCAAGACACGTTGACCAGCCCCGAGCAAGCTCGCCGATTCATTGAGCTGTTCGCGAACAACTACGCAGAACAGCGCGGGATTCGATGGGGCATCGAAAGGAAAGAAGCCCACGGCCTGATCGGGACGATCGGATATAACGCATGGTCCCCACGGCATAGAAGAGCAGAAATCGGATATGAGCTTCATCCCGACTTCTGGAGGCAAGGGTATGCCAGCGAAGCGGCCTCCGCCATCCTGGCATATGGATTTCAGGAGCTTGGCCTAACCCGCATCGGTGCCGTCGTTTTTATTGAGAACCAGGCTTCCCACGCACTGCTGGCCAAGCTCGGTTTCGAAGCGGAAGGAACCCTGCGCCAGTATATCTATCAGAACGGCACGGCGCACGATACGCGGGTGTATTCATTGTTACAAGGCTAGCGGAGCTAAGCTTGCGCACTTCCAAACCTTATTCACCAGAGGATTCCTTCGCATCCAGAAAAGGCTTGTTCACAAAATAATACATAAAGCCCATCAACAGAACGCCACCGATCAAATTGCCGAACGTTACCGGAATCAGATTATGCAATACGCCATCAAACGAAATGGTGCCCGGATGATTCAGCACGAGCGCAATGGCAAAGGTGCACATGTTCGCAACGCTGTGCTCGTATCCGGAGATGAAAAAGCAGAAAACAAACAGCATCATGGCAAACATTTTGGCTCCGTCGCCCTTCAGGGACATGGGGATGAAAAAGGCAAGGCATACGAGCCAGTTGCACAGTATCGCTCTAAAAAACAGCTGCACCGTCGGGGTGGTCATTTTGTGTTCCACCACATTGAGCAGAAATCCGTTCACGGAGGAATCGGTGAATAATCCCGTTAAGAAAATCAACAGCGCAAACGTGCAGGCCCCCAGGATGTTTCCTGCATAACTGAAGATCCACAGCTTGACTACTTCCAACCACTTTAATTTCTTGCGGAGAGCGGCATACGTGTAATAAAACGTATTCCCTGTAAACAAATCCCCTCCCCCGTACGCGATCAGGATAATCGCCGCGCCAAACGTAAGGGCAGCCATCGGATAAGTCAGCGGGGAATGCTCCAGATAAAAAAAGTTGCCCGTCTTAAAAGCGACAATGACGCCAAAGCCGATAAACATGCTGGCGAGCATGGAGCGGGCGATGTAGCGCAGCTGGCTTTGTTTAAAAATTTTGTGTTTTTTGAGAGCAAGCTGCTCCACCTTGAGTAAGGATTCGGTTTCCATAATTCCTCCTGAAAAAGTCGGTTCTATATAGATTACACGATTTTTCCAAAAATTCATATCACCTCTGTACTATTACCCCATTTTCCGAATAACGCTCAGGTCATGGACGGATTCATCAATGTTCGGCCGACTGGCGTACCCGATTCATCGTTCAAACCATTAGTCAAGCAAGGCTTCTTATTTCAGGTATCAAATCTGCAATGTCATCTTCATAGAATCGTAACCCATTGCCCTTAAGCATCAACTATCATGGGAAGATAAGTCAGGATCACTTGTTTGATACGCAGCGCATGTGGTAAGTAGTTGTTACAAAGGAGAGGATGCAACATGAACTTGAAGCAACCAGCTAAAAAAGCAATCGTCACTTTGACTATGGCGGGCGTCGTCGGCCTTAGTGCATTCGGAGCAAATCATGCTGTTTTGCCACTGCAGCAGGCTGAAGCCGCCACGGCGGCAAACGCCGAGGATTATGCTGCCGAGCACGCGCTCAAGACGCTCAACAGCTTTTATAAACCTGCATTGAAGGGACAATTCCCCGGTGCGGTTAGCGGCTTAACGATCGGTAAAAGCACGAAGCAGGACGTGTACAAGGCCATTGGCGAGCCTTCCGTGCCAGGCAAGGATGCCGATGCCTTCGACGTATACGGGGCCAACATGGGGAATCCGGGCTACGCCTTCTCCTACAAGCTGAATAAGATTCGCGAAATGCGTTATTTTGGCACCAATGTGGAACGACAGACGAACATCGGCGGCATCACCATGAAAATGCTGAAGAAGAATTGGTTTGCTCCGGATGCCACGACCACATTCAAGAACGGAAAAACGAAGCAAACCAAGCTGACTTACCATCGTGGAGCATATAAGTTGGAGTTTATCTTCAACAGCAGCACGGACCTGGATCATATTAATCTGCTGAAAAAGTAACGGTTGAATCAATTCATTTTAATTTTCTTGAATAACGGTTCGTCACATTAAGAAAAACCCCGGTCTCTTGAAGAGATCGGGGTTTTTGGTTTACATCAAATACTGTGTTAACACGTCTTCCATCCATGCCTGACTTTGCTCCAGCCGCTTCAATCCGGCTGCCAGCATATCGATCTGCTCCTGCAGCACATGGGACTCATCGGTCCCTTCCCGGTAGCGGCTCAAAAAATGCAAGAAAACGTCAACCAAACGCAAGCGCAGCAGTACCGGTATGGCAGCAATCTCCTCTTCGGTCAGCCGTACGCGGCTGGCAAAGCCTTCGCAGAACTGCCGGATAGCGTCCTTCTCTTCCGCCATTCCCAAAAATCCCGAAATAACGACCGCAGGTTCCATCGCCCTGACATCCTTTGTGCAAAACTCGAAGTCGAGCAAAGCGATGACCTTGCCCGATTGTTCCGAATCTACGAGCAGGTTCGAAAAGTTCAGGTCCCCGTGGACCAGCTGCTGCGGCAGATTTTTCAGGGATTCCAGCCTGCCGGATATCTCGGTGTACGCTTCTTGAAGGATTTGCAGCGCGTTTCCTTGTTCCTGGAACTCGACGGGCGGTCGCTTGCAGAAATCCTGAATGAACGTCCTGCTGCATGAAGGATACGATTGAAGCAGCTCGTAATAGGGCGGATACACCGGCTCCATTCCAATCGAACAAGCCGCAAGTGCACCTACCAGTTCTCCCGTTTTTTCCCCGAAGGAATAAGTCGCTTGAATGCTCTCTTCATCCGGTCGCGCTCCTTCAATGTATTCGAATAGGCAAGCGTATCGAGCACTTCCGTCCTGAACCCGAACCATCTTATCGCCAGACGTTGATGGAACAGGCGTTGGGACCTTAAAGCTAAGGGGTGCCCGCTGGAGCGAGTCCAAAACCGCAAACTCGAATTCGATCCTTGCCTTGTCACGATGGGTATTGTAAATGCGCATGACCGAACGCCGATGCGGGTTATGAATAAAAAGGGTCGTATTGTTCCAGCCCGTAGGGCCTTTCACCGTATCTCCGTACCACTCGGGCCAATACGATTGCAGAAGCTGCTGAATCATGATCCACCATCCCTCACCACCCGGAAACCGCAGTTGCCCGTCGAGCTGTCGGGTGTATTCCCGCTCCGCGCCGCGACTCGATACCGGTTGCAGTAGGATCTGTGGCACAGGTACGAACCCCCGCGCATCGACCTTCTGCCGGTAGGCTCCCCATAGAACGGATTGATGGCCGTGGTCTGTTGATGATACGACGGGCTGAACCAATCGCCGCACCATTCCCATACGTTGCCGGACATGTTGTACAGTCCGTATCCGTTCGGTTTGTAAGCAATCACCGGCGCGGTTCCGATGTACCCGTCGCTGGCGTTATTTTTGACCGGAAATTTGCCCTGCCATATGTTGCATTGATGCTCTCCGTCCTGTTTCAGCAGATCTCCCCATGGATAGGTCTTGCCCTCCAATCCGCCGCGCGCCGCATATTCCCATTCCGCTTCCGTCGGAAGCCGCACGCCCGCCCATTGACAGTAAGCCTCGGCATCGTTCCAGGATATATGTACCACCGGATGGTCCATCCGGTCTTCGATGCTGGAATCCGCCCCCTCGGGTGCTGCCCAGTAAGCCCCTTCGACCACCAGCCACCAAGGCACCTCTTGCGGCACCTGGGCTACTGCTGCCTTCGTTTCCTCCGAAGCCAGCAGTTCAAATACAAACGACCAGCCGAACCGTTCCGCTTCCGTCACATAACCGGTGGCTTCCACAAAACGTTGATATTCCCCATTCGTTACGGCATGGGGCGAGATCTCAAATCCGGAGACGGTTACGCTGCGAGCCGGCCCTTCGCCGTCACGAGGGAAACCTTCATTCGAATTCGTGCCCATCGTAAACGTCCCTCCAGGCAGCTTGATCATATCGGTATGAAGATCAGGATGAGACTGTTCATCATACTTTTCGTCTCCCATAGTGCCAATAAGAGCCTTCTGGCCGGATCCCGTCGACTGCACGTGCGCTCTGGATCCTGCGCAGCAGGAATGTGGTTCTCCCATGTTATCTGTTCCTCCTATCCTTGATACGGAGAACAGGATAACCGCTTTCAAAGCGGTTATCCTGCTTCACCTTGCTATTGCGATTACACGAACTCCCGAGGATGGCGGCGCATCAGCTCCGGCACCGCTTCTCCCCGGCCCGTGTTCTTCAAACGCTCGATATACCGGGGCAAATGACCTTTGGCGTGGTAAGGTCCCCCCTCTTTCATGACCGTCCACAATGGATCCACGTCAAACGGCATTGTCGACATCATTTGATCATGCCACTCATTCAGCAGGTAGACGGCCTCCCGGCAAAGATCCGGTCTTTGAGACGCCTGGTTGTGCTGTTCATAAACGTCCTCGGTGATATGGAACAGCATTTCTTTGTCGAACAGATGAAAACCGTCATGATAGGTGCGAATGTACAGCCAATCTCCAAACCGCACGCTTCGCTGGCAGACGTGTGCACATTGGGATACCACCAGATACTCCCTGCCGCTCTCGCGTCCGCTTCGCAGGGTCTCGGCATAACTGATTCCATCCCAGCTTCTTGCCGGTGCCACGTTCATATATTCCGCCATCGTAGGCAGTAGATCCAGATGATAGTGCAGATTGCGATCCGATATCCCTTGCATGATGCCGGGTCCTCGGATAATCATCGGAATGCGGCAGGTTCCCTGATCCGCTGTGGCATGTTCGCCATAAATCCCAAGCTCCCCCATGTTCTCGCCATGATCCGCCGTTATGATTACGATCAAGTCATCCATAACACCCTTGGATTCCAACAGCTCGAAGATGGCCCCGATATGCTCGTCCATATGCCGGATGCCGCAATCATAGCCGTCCACCATCGTCCGCAAATCCTCCATCGTCCGAATCTCTCCGGGATGACGCGGGTAATCGGGGGATACATCACTATTATACATGTTAATTTCGTTTACACCATGCGGGCCGACCTTCTTCTGATGCTCCTGAAGCACGTCTTCGGATAACCACTCCGGAAGAGGATCATGCTCGAACGGATTGCCCAGCGACTGAGGTGCACGATACGGCGTATGCGGATCCCAGAAGTTCACATAGAGCATCCAGTTATCTTCATCGGCGTTGCGATCCAGCCAGTCCAGCACGACCGGAGACACTTCCTCAGCCGACTCCAAGCCGCCTTTGCCTGTATTATACATTTCATTGAAGCCCGCATAGAAGGTCCAGGCGGAATGCCGCTCTCCGAACGGACTGATCAACGCGGTTTTCATGCCGGCACGGCGAAAAATGGCGGGAAAACTCTCCGAAGCCAGCTTGTCGCGGAAATCCCGCGTAATGCCTTCATGCCGGACGTCCGCTGCCGAGCCTCCATGGCCCACGACCCCGTTATGAATGCCGAACTTGCCGGTCATCAGCGCGGTTCTTGATGGAAAACATGGAGCGTCGGAGGTATAGTAATTGTCGAAGCGTACGCCTTCCGCCGCTATCCGGTCAATGTTGGGCGACGTATTCCGATGGTATCCGTAGCACCCTAAATGATCCGGTCTGGTCGAGTCCAAATCCAGCAATAATACTCTCATACACGCATCGCTTCCTTCCTCATCCCTTTTCTCATATCCTTCCTGTCAGCGTTTACAGAATGACTGCTTTTGACAGAAATTATAGGCCAATGCTTCGTGTTGAGTCGATGTACATTTCGTTAATTTGTTGTACGATTCTACTCCAAGTTTAGTCAGGAGACTTGAAAACACCAATGAACACCTACTCAAGTAAAGCAAAAATATGCTAGGCTATAGGTATAAAATCACTGCGAGGTGCTTGTCTGTGATCCAATTAATGAGCGTGAATTTTGATGATCATATCCCGAACTGGCGGACTCAGCTTGAGACGATCCGTTACAACGTGCTTGTTGTGGTAAGAGAAGGCAAAGTGAGGTATGAAATCAATGGGGAGGAGATCATTGCGGAAGAAGAAGACGTGCTCTTCATCCCGCAATCGACGAAACGGAGCGGCGGCAACTGGAATGATATCCCCCATCGGAAATACACCATTCTCTTTACGATGGATCCTCAGATACCCACAGGCATCCCGTTTCTGGATGGGGGGCAATTCCTCAAATTCAACCTTGTGCATATTCAGTATGCCTACTGCCGCTGCGAGCGATTATTCGAGGAGATGCGCGGCGGCAAAAGCTACCGCTCCATGATCTGTCAAGGCATCATGCAGGAGCTGCTCGGCATGTTGGCCCGGGAACTAGAGAAGACCGAGCTGCCGCCAAGCAAAAGAAACTATGCGGACACCATCAAATCGTATCTGTTGGACCATTATCGCGAACCGATCGAAATCGATAAACTCGCAAAGTTAATCCATCGTTCCCCCAATTATGCCACCGCCCTCTTCAAGGAGGTGTACGGTCATTCCCCGATTCGGTACATGCACCAGCTGCGCGTGCTGGAAGCGTGCGGCTTGCTGCTTCATTCCGATATGACAATCGCTCATATCGCCCACTATCTGGGTTATTATGATACGTCCTATTTTTATCGCATGTTTAAAAAATACACCGGTCTTTCACCCTCCGACTATGTGCAACAGGGCGACCGGTCCGATGTATCCAAGCTGTTCACCTAATGCTTAATCGCAAATATTTATTTGATTGACGGCTTTTGCCCCGCAAACTGAATGACATGGGACAAGCCCTGATGCCCCTGTCCTTCCTGCCTAACGACCTCACCCATGAAAAAATGGACAATTCGCCAATCCGCAAAAGCTTCGAGGAAATCCCCGGGCGCGTATAAAAACTGAGGATCTTGCGGTCCCCCGCTTCGATAAGGAATCTGGTACGGGGAATACACTTCGGTGAGAAAATATCCTCCCGGCTTCACCGCGGTTTTCACGCCTTCCAACGTCCTTGTTCTCAATTCTTTGGGAAAATGTCCGAACACGCAAATGATCTCATCCCATTGCTCCTTCGTCCACTGCGCTTCCCCAAGGTCCACAAGCTCGGTGTGAATCTCAACGCCACTGGCTTCGGCCAGCTTATTGGCTTTGTTCAGGCCGGACTCCGCATAATCCCACACGGTAACGTTCATGCCTTCGCGAGCCAGAAACACCGCATTTCGTCCTTCGCCCTCCGCGATCGCAAGCGCATTACCCGTTAATGCCAACCTCTTATGCATGTCGGCTATAAATACATTGGGCTCGGTTCCAAAGACATAGTCTTCGCCCTGAAACCGTTCATTCCATGGATTCATCATTGGATCCCTCCTATTGATCATCAGTTACTTGGATAACATTGGGCATATCACCATATTACCATGCCTGTTTCATCCTCTGCAGCATATCCTCTTACTTAAACGATAGAACCATCATAGAATGTCCAGCCAAATTTTGATGGCTGTAGCCAGGATCAAAACGGCCAGAATGATCTGCAGGAACTTCGTGTTCATTTTCTTGCCTGCGGCAGCTCCAAGTGGAGAAGCGATCAAGCTGGCAACAACCATAATAAGGGCCGGGATATAATCCACTTGCCCCGTCGTCAGTTTGCCAACCGTCGAACCGATGGATGAGATGAAGGTGATCGCAAGCGAGGTGGCAATGGTCATCCGCGTCGGTATTTTCAATACAACCAGCATGATCGGAACGAGCAGGAACGCACCGGCCGCCCCGACGATACCGGCTCCGATTCCGACCACAAGAGCCAGTGCAGCGGCCAGCCATTTGTTGAACTTGACCTGATCCAGGGGGATATCGTCCACCCCTTTGTTCGGGATGAACATCATCACGGCCGCAATCAGCGCCAATATGCCGTAGATGAGATTGATGCCGCCTTCGCTCATCATCTTGGAGCCGAAACCGCCGATGAAGCTGCCCAGCAATATGGCCGAACCCATATAGATAATGAGCGTTTTGTTCAGATATCCGCCCTTGCGGTATGCCCACACGCCCCCGATCGTGGCAAAAAATACCTGTACGGCGCTTATGCCCGATACTTCATGCGCGGTGAAAGCCGCAAGGCCGAATAACGGCGGGATATACAGCAGCATCGGGTATTTGATAATCGATCCGCCGATGCCAACCATCCCTGATATATAAGAGCCAATGAATCCGATTAAAAATATCGTAATGATGAAGGATATACTTAGTTCCATCGTGCTGCCCCCTTATTTCTCTTTAGAAAAGGGAACCTTCAGGTTCCCTCGGATCTCTTTATATCTTGTTTCATACGTTTATATCCATGGCCGATCTTGTTATCGACCCTTGCTATGACTCATAATTATGAATAATCCTGCCTCTTAACATCCGATTGTCATGGTCCAAATTAACGAACGGCGCAGCGGTTCGGCCCAATCTCCATCTCACGCTGCCGCTCGGTGTCAGGGTTCATTTTCCCCATGTTGGTTTGACGGATTTCCTGATAGCTGTTAGGCTGCGGCGGCAGATTCTGCGTTACCAATGTTCGGAATTCCGTCTCGTCGGCGATGTTGAGGCCATGGTTTTCCCGATACAGCTCTCCCAATTTCTTCGCGACCGTCCCGTCCTCGTTCAATTCGTCCATGATCATGAAATGGGCCGGCAGCACGGTCAGATCATCCGATAGATGGGGGTAGCGGGCATAGAGCGTCTCCCGCAAATCGCCGACCCAATCGTCTGCCAGTCCCGCCAGATCCGGACGGCCGATGGAATCGATAAACAGAATATCGCCTGTCAGCAGGTAACGGTCATCTATGACAAACGAAGTGGACCCGATGGTATGACCTGGAGAATGGAGCGCATCGATGCGGATGGTGCTCCCGCCAATCACCACTTGATCGCCGTTCTTCAACGGCTCGTATTTAAACACGACCTCGCTGGCATCCTCTGGCGGAAGCCAGTATACGGCTCCTGTCTGCTCTGCAATCATTCGACCGCCGGAAATATGGTCTGCATGGAGATGGGTATCGAACACATGCTTGATTTGGGCATCCACGCTTTCGGCAAATTCAAGATATACCTCCGTCATGCGGGTAGCGTCAAACAATGCCGCTTCGCCGTTCGATACCGCCATATAAGACAAACAGCCTTTGCCGATACGAACAAACTGATATAGCGTGCCGCCATCCGCCAAGCTGCCGATCTTCAGCGGGACAAGATGTTCGCTCCAGGCTTTCATCCCCCCTTTTAAGTACGCGACATTCCGTCCGTGCTCGGCCAGCATCTCGGCCACCATCACCGACGACCCTTCCTTGGCGCATACAACCAGCACTTCTTGATCCATCGGGATTTGATCCAATATTTCTTCCACGCCGTCAATCAAATCAAAATAAGGGATATTCAAAGGCCGAACTCCTTCGCCCTCAATCTTCCAATCTTCAAAATCCGAAGGGTTCCGCACGTCCAATAGAAACAGGCTCTCTTTGCGAATCACCTTCATGGCCACTTCTTGCGTATTCATTTCTCTTACTGTCATGGTGCTCTTCCTCCTCTTAAATTCAGTCATTGGATCTGATAAATTGCACATTCCTTCCGGCTGCCCATTGTAAATACGAAGTGCTAAGCATGCTTATTGGACAGCCATCTTAAGCATCTGCGCCCTCATTCAAGCCCAACGTTTCTCCTCTCCAGCCGCTCATGCCCGGCACCACGTTTATAATGCTTGCATAGCCTTTAGCTGAGAGCTTTTGCGCAGCGAGGTCGCTCCTTGTCCCGGTCCGGCAGATGACATAGATCTCATCCTCTTTGTTCAGCTCGACCATGCGTTCATCCAGTTCGCCAAGCGGAATCGATACGGCATTGCGAATATGCCTGAAAGCAAACTCCGCCGCTTCCCTCACATCCAGGACGATGATTGGCGCTCCGGACGCAAGTTTCTCCTCCAGCTGATCATTAGACGCTACATGTGGATAGCTTCGTTCTGCGGTTTCTTCCCCTGACGATTTGCGAAGGTAGTGCTTCAGCACATCCCCCTCTTCAATCGTACCGAGATATTGATGGCCCGTGCTTTCCGCCCATGCCTGCATGTCGGCCTTGGAACCTTTGTCGGTTGCCTCTACCTCCAGCACATAACCGGCTTCAAGATCCTTCATCGCTTTTTTCGTGCGGACGATGGGCATCGGGCATGCCAGCCCCTTAGCGTCCAGCTTCATATTCGATTCAATTGCTGCCATATCACATACAACCTCCATTACTTTTTTTGTTAAATCCCTTATACCCTTAGGGGTATATTTCTTTTCAAAAAAAAGGGTGACTAACACACCCATTCTTTTCACATCGACACGATTACTCTGTTTCGCCTTCCCATGCGAGCATGCCGCCCGTCATATTGACGACGTGATAGCCTTGGCCTTCCAAATATTCAGCTGCACGGCCGCTGCGGCCGCCGGAACGGCATACCATGACATATTCTTTCGACCGATCAAGATCCTGCTTGCGGAATTCAATCAGACCGAGGGGAATCTTGACGGCACCCGGAATTTTCCCTTCCGCGACTTCTTCCGCTTCTCGCACATCAATGATATTCACGGCTGTCCCGTCACTCAACATCCGCTCTAGTTCTTTTGGAGAAATTCTCTCATGTTGATCAGTACTCCCTTTACTTTTAAGTTTACGACCAGGCATTCATGCCGCCTTTCACATTCGTTACCTTCACAAAGCCTGATTTCTTTAATGTTTTGCTCGCTTTGTTGCTTCGCATACCGCTTTGGCAGATCAATACCACTTCCCTTTCTTTGGAGAGCGACTCGCTGCTCAACAAGAGCTGATCCAGCGGAATATTGCGGAAACCCCGAATGTGATTTCCCTTAAATTCTCCCGGCGTCCGGACATCGATGAACTGCTTGTTCGTATTGGCATCCTTCAGCTCATGGTTTAGCTGAGCCGCGGTAATTTGCCTGACTCCTTTGGCCGGGAGAATTCTCCAAACGACAAACAGAATGATAAGTGCAATGAACAATACATTGAGAATATCCATTTTTATTCCCTCTCTTTATAACAGCAGCCTTCGCTGCTGTTTTCCTTAAATGAACAAGTTAACGTTGCCATCCTGAGCGTCGCCCAAATACGCAGCAACGCCCGCATACTCGATGCCGTCCAGCAGTTCTTCTTGCTGCAGCCCAAGCAGATCCATCGTCATCGTGCATGCAACCAGCTTCACGTCCTGCTCCTGTGCCATCTCGATCAATTGCGGAAGCGGAACGGCGTTGTGTTTCTTGATTACGTCCTTGATCATTTTGGGACCCATCCCGGCAAAATTCATTTTGGAAAGTCCCATGTGGTTGGATCCGCGCGGCATCATTTTTCCGAACATCTTCTCGATGAAGCTTTTTTTCTTGGGCAGCAGGACATCCTCATCCTTCCGCAATGCGTTCAGCCCCCAGAAGGTGTGGAATATCGTCACCTCATGGTCGTATGCGGCCGCACCGTTGGCGATAATATAGGCTGCCATCGCTTTGTCATAATCGCCGCTGAATAATACGATCGTTGTCTTTTTTGTTTCCGTCACGTCATGATCTCCCCCTGTAATAAGTTTATTAATAGATCCAAAAGCAAAGCCTCTTATACCCCTATGGGTATTAAAACACTCAAAAAAAATTATCCCTTCCTAATCCAAAACTTCAGCACGCCGCCATCCTCTTGATGTTCCAGCATCTCGTTGCCCGTCGATTTGGCCCAAGCCGTCAAATCGCTCTTCGCGCCTTGATCCGTTGCATGAATCTCAAGCACTTGACCTTGTTCCATTTCTTTCATCTGTTTCTTTGTTTTCACGATCGGCATGGGACAGGTCAAGCCTTTAACGTCCAATAGTTTATCCGCGTTCATCATGATTCCTCCTTAAAATGAAAGAGTATATGGTTCAATTAAATACCCATGGGGGTATATTAAACAATGTCGAAGGTCCTGTCAATCATTTTGGTGGATCCTGATATTGAAATGAAGGACACTTCCCCATTATCTGCTCTTAACAAGCAGATTTACCGCTTCAACCACAAGCTTCTCCGTATCCTGCCCGGTCTCTGCGGCCTGCTGTACGCATTCCACAAGATTTGAGCTGACGATAACGCCGATTGTCCGATCGATCGCCGTCCGTGTCGCAGACAGCTGGGTGATCACTTCCTTGCAATCCTGGTTCTCATCCATCATTTTGAGGATGCCGCGCAGCTGACCTTCAATGCGTTTCACCCGATTCTTCATCTGATCATTGTAATCCATCTGGATCCCCCTCCTGTCTGTGTACTATTATTAGGATGCATGATTTAAAGCATATAGGTTGCATGCCCTTAATATATACCCCCGCGGGTATTTTGTCAAGTTTCGGCTGCCGCAGCTTCATCGAGATGAGTCTAACTTGCCGCTTAACAGACATGTCTGATATTTGTCACACCTTTTTATGCTGCTCTATGCTATGATACCCCATAGGGTATATATTAATCCATACGTAATTTACACCAAATCAGGGAGGAATATTCGATGGGCAAAAAAATCGTCATTGTCGGCGGTGTAGCAGGCGGTGCCTCGGCAGCTGCCAGATTGCGGAGATTGGATGAGAGCTCTGCCATTGTTTTAGTGGAACGCGGGGAATATATTTCGTTTGCCAACTGCGGTCTGCCCTACTATATAGGAGAAACTATAACCGACCGCAATAAGCTTATGGTGCAGACCGTACCCGGCCTTAGCCGCCGCTACGAGCTGGATATTCGCAATCTTAGCGAAGTTACGTCCATTCTGCGTGATAAAAAAATGGTTGCGATTAAAAACCTTGCTACGGGCGAAACCTACACCGAGAGCTATGATTATCTGATCCTGTCACCCGGCGCGAAGCCCGTGGTGCCGGATATTCCCGGCTTGTCCGAAGCTCGTAACGTATTCACTTTACGGAATATCCCGGACACGGACCGAATCAAGCAGTACGTGGATGAAGTCCAGCCGAAGGAAGCCGTTATTGTCGGGGGCGGGTTTATCGGGCTGGAAATGGCCGAAAATTTGGCGGATCGCGGCGTTCAGGTGACAGTCATCGAAATGGCCAACCAGGTGATGGCTCCGCTGGATTACGAAATGGCCGCGATCATTCAGTCGCACCTTAAAGACAAAGGAGTCCGTCTGATTCTTGAGGATGGCGTAGAAGCATTTCATGACGGCGGCCAACAAATCGAGCTTTCCAGCGGCAAACGAATATCAACGGAGATGACATTGCTTTCGATAGGCGTTCGGCCAGAGAGCATGCTGGCGTCGGCTGCCGGACTTCCCGTCAATGATCGCGGCGGAATTCAAGTTAACGAATATATGCAGACCGCCGACCCGAGCATTTATGCCATCGGCGATGCGATTGAGGTAAAGGATTATGTCCTTCAGACCCAGGCCTTTATCCCGCTCGCCGGTCCTGCCAATCGGCAGGGACGCTTGGTTGCGGATCATATTTATGGTAAAAACAATCGTTACAAAGGCACGCTCGGTTCGTCGATTGCCAAGGTTTTTGATCTAACGGTTGCTGCGACAGGTGTTAACGAAAAGCGCCTGAAGCAGATGAACCTACCTTATCACGCCATTCATATTCACCCCTCGTCGCATGCCGGGTACTACCCCGGGGCGTATCCCATTTCCTTGAAGCTGTTATTCCATCCGGAAACAGGTCAAATCTATGGGGCGCAAGCGATTGGAGCAGATGGCGTGGACAAGCGAATCGATGTCATTGCTACAGCAATCAAGGGAAATCTCAATGTATGGGACTTGACGGAGCTGGAGCTTTCCTACGCGCCCCCTTATTCCTCCGCCAAAGACCCGGTTAACTATGCCGGATATGTTGCCGCCAACATCTTGGATGGCTTGGTTGAAACGGTCCAATGGCATGAAATCGACGAACTGGTTGAAAAAGGTGCAACCCTGATCGACGTCCGCGAGCCTAAGGAGAGGTTAACAGGATATATCCAAGGTTCCATCAACATTCCGCTTAACGATCTGCGCAGCCGACTGAAGGAACTGCCGGAGAATGAAACGCTGTACGTGACTTGCCAGGTTGGGCTGCGCGGATACTTGGCAGCGCGTATTTTGGCCGAGCACGGCTTCCGGGTTAAGAATCTCGACGGCGGCTGGAAAACGTACTCGTCCGTGAATAAGCCGTCCTAATCGATCCCAACTGAAAATGCCTTGAATCGATGGACACAACGATTGCCATTCAGAACAGCATGCAAAAAAGCCCCGCCAAAACGGGGCTTTTCTTCTTAAAATTAAATAATGGCTAAATCAGTTTATGCGCATACCATTTCTTTCCTCGGAAGCGCCATAGGAAGACGGCTCCCCTTACGCCCCATTCGCAGTTCATGGCCAGCCATACGCCGAGAATGCCCCAGCCCAGAACGATTCCCATAATATAACCGAGAATCACCCGGAACAGCCACATGGTCAGCATCGAAGTGATCGACGTAAAACGCGAGTCGCCTGCCGCACGCAGCGCCGAAGGCAGAATAAAGCTTATCGACCATAGCGGAACCTGTACAAGCGTATTAATCAACAGCACCACAAACAGATCGTTCACGATTTCCGGAGGCGGGTTGAACAACCCGACCAGCGGGCGGTAGAGCGGCATCAAAATCAAACCCATCAAGGCCAGCGAGATAGCGCCAAGCCACAAAAAAGATTTGATGAACTTCCGGGCATCCGCTATATTACCGCGGCCGATGCATTGACCAACGACGGTCACAATCGTTAAGGACAACGCGCTGGCTGGAATTTGGAAGACGGCCGCAAGCGATGACCCGATCGCGTTTGTTGCAATGGCGTACGTGCCCAGGCTGACGATAAACACTTGGGTTAACAGCTTTCCTCCGTTAAAGAACATCTGCTCGGCTGCGAACGGAAGCCCGATAAACATAATTTTGCGCAGCATCGATATCGGAAAATGAAACAGGTCCCGCAGGCGGATATGCAGCGTTGCGTCTACTTTAAACAGATAATAAAGCGCGCAGGCCGCCCCGGCAAAACGGGCGATGTTGATGGCCAGCGTCATGCCCATAACGCCCATATTCAGCAGCGTGATGAACACGATGTTCAGCAGAACGTAGAGCAGATTCATGATCAGCGACAACGCCAGTGATGCGCGGGTCTTGCCGATACCCCTCAGCGCGCCGCAGACCGCCTGCACAATCGCAATCCCGAGAAAGGAAGTGCTGCTTCCGATCAGATAAATCCGCGCACTCTCCAGCACTTCGGGCGACGCTGAGCCGAACAACAGATTCAGCACCGGCTGGTGAAGCCCGATGATCAGCAGCGCGATCACTAAAGCAATCATCGCTACCGAAGTTACCGTGGCGGCGGATGCCCGGGATACCATCATCGCGTTGCCGCTTCCTTTGTACTGCGCCACAACGACGGTGCCCCCGGTTGCCACTGCCACAAACACATTAATCAAGAAGATGTTCAGGGAGTCCACCATGTTCACGGCGCTGACCGCCGAAACGCCCGACGAGCTGATCATGGCCGTGTTGACCAGGTTCAACCCGATGATGAATGCCTGGTCGATCAATATCGGAAAAAATAAAGCAAAAATCTGCCGGTAGTCCATCGACTCGCCGGATAAATGATGTTGAAGTAAACCGTTCATTCGGGTTCGTAATCGAACCAACATCTGTCATCACATTCTTTTCGTTGTAATATAAAAAGAAAAAACTCTTCATGCGAAGAGCTTCAGGCTTACGTACGGTATTTAGAAATGGCTGCCGTAACCGTCGCTTGGGAGAGCTCACTCCCTCGCCAAGGGGACAATACGGATGGATTCATTGATCCCGGATAAACCCCGTCTTTGATTGGAGGATATCACCAGACCCGGGTTCTGTCAACGAATGCAAGGCACAGGAAATGACCGTAAACCGCTGATATATGGAGCTTCATGCGAGCCCGCAGGTGATAAACCTTTATATGATGGTTTGAAACCGGGGACTCTTTGTTGCAAATGACATCTTTCGCGAAAAATATGAATATATGAAAAAAACGAGGCGCATCCATCTTTCGCTTCGTTTATTGGTGCGGTGTTCCGCTCCCTCAGCTAACATCAATGCTGATTTGGCGGTCCCCAAGCCTTCCCTTGGTCACTACTCCATACCAACTCTATCAAGCTGCATATGATATCAAATCCATAGATTGGAGGAGGTCTGGTAGCATGACAACCCAAATGGAGTTCGACGCCGTTTTCAGCCTGGGGCACAACTGTCAGGTTGCCGCTCAGCTCAGAAGAAACAACCTGCGTCGCACGGCAGGTCCATGGGACTGGTTCAACTTCGCTTCAACCCGCGAATTTTGCAAAGTCATCCATCATCGATTCAGCGAATTCATGCTCCGGGAAAACCTGGACATCTACGGCAAATCCGTCAACTGTTATTATGTACGGGACAAACAATCCTCTTGTTTATCCTTCCACGACTTCCGGAACGACCCGAAAGAGCAGCCGCTATATGACTACCCTGCTTTCCGCGAACGGCTGGATCGAAGAATCGAGCGTTTTAACCGCTGCTTGAATTCGGATCGGAAGACGCTTCTCGTGCGCATCATCCCGCATATAAAGGATGCCGAAACGATAGACCGGGTTATTTGCGAAACATATGCCAACCCGAACGTAACTCTGTTATTTGTCCTGCTTGGCAACCGTGAACAAGTCGTAAATCTTCCCTCGTTCTCGGATCGGGTGCTTATCAAGCAAATCCCGAAGGGGGCGACCTGGGAGGGAAATTCGGATGCGTGGAAGACCCTTCTTGGTGGGTTTTCGCTCACTACAGGGGAATAAACGTTTGACAAAACCAGTATTTTCCCGTATATTTACAAAAAAAGCAATCAATAACCCTTACGAAGGAAGCACCCGTAAGTCTGGCGTTTATTACGCCTTTCTAACGGGTGCTTTTTGTCGTTGGCGGAGGTTCCCCAGCTTGATCTTCTGGGCTGGAATGAAATAAGAGAAGGAGCGATTATGATGTTGAAAAGATTATGGTTTTCTATCCTTGCAATGGTACTGCTGCTCACCCTTACCCCCATTCCTTTCGCGAATGCTGCAGCCATTGAGTTCACCGATTCGGTTCAAGCTCAATTGAATGCCACGGCAGACCGGGCCGGCGGAACCGTTCGTTCGAAACTGAAGAAGCAGTACGATGATTTTAAATCGGAACGGAAACAGGTCATGGATTGGGACGATCGGATTTCTTCGCTTCGTTATGCCAATGAAGCCAAAGCTTCGGAAACTCGCAAACGAATCAGCGAAATCGACAAGGACAAAATCCGCAGGCTGGAGGATCAGCTCCAAGCAGCTAAATCCAAATACCAGCCGCTGTTTGATACCTATTCCGCGCTCAATAAACAAATCGCCGCAGCCAAAAAACTGAAGGACAAATCGCTATCCAAAATGTTGCAGTCGCAGGCCGGCGGCATGAAGATCCTGGTTGCCTTGGGACGTGAGGATATACGTAACAAGCAGGCGGCGCTTACGGCGGCCAAGAAAGAGAGAACTTCCAAAGCGGCTAAAGTCCGTTCCATCCTGTCCGAAATCGATCCGTACAAAAGCAAGATCAAAGGCGATAAAAGCGCTATGACTACGCCAAATAAACTAATGACAACCGAGTGGAAAAATTTCAAAGCCGCCGTAAAGGCCAATGAATCCGCCAGAACCAGCGATGCCCTGTCCAGGCTGCTGACGCTCTCAGGGCAGATCCTGGCCAAAAAGAAAAGCATCCATACTTACGAACAAAAAATCGAGTCCGTCATCTCGCGCGCTAATGCACAATTAAGGTAACGTTTTACCGAGTCCATCCTAGCATATAGAGACATTTCGGCAATGCGATGATATAAGAACCCCCTTCCACCATAGGTAGAAGGGGGCGATGTTTAACATAATGATTCGCATTTTATAACTCATCGAGCAACCGTTTGGAGAGGGTATTGGCATCCGGCCAATCTGGATTGATCGAGCAGCGGATAATCATATAACATCCCTTCATAGATAACCTCAAACGCCGGATGCTGAAAGAAATCATTCGGCGTTACTGCCGAGGAAGGCCGATCCCATAAATGGATTCTGCTTTGCTTCATCGCTTCGGCAACGAATTGCGAACAGAAATAGGATCGTTCCCTCGTAATATCGAGTCTCATCAGCACGCCGAACATGCCGATGAGATTATAGCCATAGGCTTCCTCTTCATCCTGGTAATGCCGGATCACGCGTCTTGCCGCCTCATATTGCTGAGGGGTGACTTCGAGACGAAGCAGAGCGCAACGCGTTCCGGGGAAGTGGCGAAAAGTTCCTTCATACACATCCTCCTCCACGAATCCTCCGACCCAAGGATTGTTGGCGCACTTTCGTCCGAAGCTGAACACTTCATTCAAGTTCTCGTCGAGCGCCAGCGAGGCATGATTATAAGGCGCAGCAGTGATTCGTTTGATCAATTTCGTAAACATCGTTCCCGTATCAGTCAGTAGAACATATATATTTTTGTTATCGGACATTTGGCTTTCCCCCACATACATTGATGAACTATTCATAGAATCCGGATTTCGTCAAATCCTTCGTTAACTTCATTGTAGTTGAGGCAAGCCGTTTCCATAACCGACTATAGGTGTGATTAGGACCTGGACCTAAGTCGAGTTCTTACCTGACCTGACGACGTAATCCATATAACTATACCCCATACAAGCGACGATAGGAAGACGGCGTCATGCCTTCGTGCTCCATAAATCGCTTGTTAAAGTAACTGACGCTCGGGTAACCCGCTTCCACTGCAATTTGTCCGATCGTTTTATCTTTATGATCGAGCAGCCATTGCTTAGCCATCTGAAGACGGCAGCGCGTCACAAAATCCATCGGCGTCATCTCCATGACGTTGCGGAATAATTTACAAAAATAGTACGTGGATACGCCTAACCTAGCCGCCCACTCTTCCAAAATAAACGGCTGCGCAGCTTCCTGCTGCATGATGGGCAGCAGCTCGTGAATTCGGTTCGCCGAATTGTTGGATTTATTATCCGATAAGGAGGACGCCTGTTCGACGAATACGGCTAACAAGGAATACGTCAAGGTGGACAATTGCGCAGGCTTCAGCATGCGATGGGTTTCCGCCTCATTCAAGAGCGCTTCATGCGCTTCTTCAAAGACCGCCGGCTGCCGAATGCTCCAAAGCTGGCTTTTATGAAATCCGCGCTCGATGAAATAATTCTGCAGGCCGCTGCCATAAAAATGGAACCAGCGGACATCCCAAGGATCGTCCTCGCTGCTGTAATAATGCTGAGCTTGCATGGGAAAATACAGCACGGCTTCCCCTGGGCCGAGCGTATGAACGACATTGTCGATTTCAACATGCCCTTTTCCGGTAGCAACATAGTGAATATTGAAATTGTTTAAAGAACCGGCTGCCCGTGTCACCGTGTGATCCGGCTCATCCCGGTAGATCCCTACCGATTCCGGCAGACAGAAGAACGGCATTTGCGGAAGGGTCAGCAGATGGCTTTGTCGTTTCATCTCCATCCTCCTATAATGACAATATTGTTTTATTACACTACAAAATAATATTATATCAATTTTATTTCTTGTCTTTTATAATCGCAATATAATCTTAATAAGTTGTATAGGAGCTGATGAACATGACTCAAAAACTTCGTTGGGGGATACTTGGATGCGCCAGCATTGCCAAACGTTCGGTCATACCCGGTCTGCAGCAATCCCGTCTCAATGAAGTCGTTGCCATTGCCAGCCGCGACCAGGCAAAAGCAGAGCAAACCGCCGAGGAACTGAAGATTCCGACTGCATACGGCAGTTATGAGTCCTTGCTTGAGGATTCTTCCATAGATGCTGTCTATATCCCGCTACCTAACCATCTACATAAAGAATGGAGCATCCGTGCAGCGGAAGCCGGCAAACATATACTGTGCGAAAAACCGCTGGCGCTGACGGAAGCAGAGGCGGCCGAAATGGCTGACGCGGCCGCGACAGCGGGCGTGATTCTCGCCGAAGCCTTTATGTACCGCTATCATCCGCGATACGACTTGCTGAAGGAAATGATCGACTCCGGTGCCATTGGGGAAATTCGGGGCATTCGCAGCGCGTTTACTTTTAACAGCTCGGCCAATCATGGAAATGTCCGGTTTCGCAAAGATTGGGGCGGCGGTTCGATTTATGATGTCGGCTGTTATCCGATCAATGCCGCGCGCATCCTGCTGGATAAAGAACCGGAAGCGGTTACCGTTCAAGCCTTCTTCTCGCCTGAGCATGATCATGTCGACATGATGGCCTCCGGCTTGATCGAATTTGAAGGCAACGTTGCCCTGACCTTTGATTGCGGCATGTGGGCAGCTTATCGGAATCCCCTTGAAATTGTTGGCACGGATGGCCTGATTGAAGTCCCATACGCCTACAGCCTGCCTGAGAACGGAGCAAACTTCTTCTTAACGACCGGCGATGGACGCAAAGAAATCGAGGTTCCTCATGCAAACGCATACAGCGAACAAGGTGACCGGATAGCGGAAGCCGTTTTGTACGACAAGCCTCTCCGCTACTCGACGGAGGATGCGGTTCGCAACATGAAAGTCATCGATGCCTGCCTGCAATCTGCCCACGAACGTACGAGAATCGAGCTGTAAATTCACTCAAGGAGGAGATGAACATGAAATATATATCAATCAAGGGATTAAACAAACCCGTCTCTGCGCTCATGAAAGGAACGGACTATTTCTATCATGATTCGTACGAGAAAGCTGCCGCCAATATGGATGCTTACCTTGCGATCGGCGGCAATTCCGTTGATACCGCACATATATACTGCGGCGGTCAGAGCGAAGAAGTCATCGGCAGATACATGCAGGAAAGGGGGAACCGGGATCAGCTCGTCATTCTGACAAAGGGTGCCCACCATGACCAAAACGGCCCTCGCGTCAGCAAAAAAGACATCAAAAACGACATCACGACGAGCTTCGAAAGACTCCAGACGGATTTCATCGATCTGTACGCATTGCACCGTGACGATCCTGAGGTTCCGGCGGGGGAAGTCATCGAGGCTCTGAACGAATATATTGCTGACGGCAGTGTAGGCGCCATCGGGGTATCCAATTGGACCTGGGAACGCATTCGGGATGCCAATGCCTATGCCGACGCAAACGGCTTGGTCGGCTTTTCCTTCAGCAGCCCGAACCTCAGCCTGGCTAAGCCGAACGAACCCTTCTGGAAAGGCTGCGTCTCAGCCGATGCGGAAACGATGGCCTGGCATGAAGCTGAGCAGTTTCCGCTGCTCTCCTGGTCTTCCCAAGCGCGAGGATTCTTCACCGGGCGATTCACTCCGGAGATTCGGGACAACGCGGATCTTGTGCGAGTATTTTACAGCGATGCGAACTGGGAGCGGTTAGAGCGTGCCAAACAGCTGGCCGCTTCGAAAAATGTGACAGCCATACAGATCGCGCTCGCTTACGTACTGAACCAGCCCTTCCCTACCTGCGCGCTGATCGGCGCGCAATCGGCCGAGGAATTGAAATCCTGCGACGAGGGTTCGAACATCCGGCTGACGAAGGAAGAATTAGACTGGTTAGACCTGACGATTGATCAACGATCTTGATTCCTAACGAGAAATACGCCTTGAGCCAGGCTCAAGGCGTATTCTATTTTCAAATTGACGTGAGTCATCAAGTAACTCAACTCAGGCATGGAGGCCCAATCTGAAAT
The DNA here is from genome assembly GCF_000024685.1 of Paenibacillus sp. Y412MC10. Lineage (NCBI taxonomy): Bacteria > Bacillati > Bacillota > Bacilli > Caryophanales > Paenibacillaceae > Paenibacillus > Paenibacillus sp. Y412MC10. Next base: position 2,647,797 of record NC_013406.1, on the reverse strand, counting down.
CAGGTAGATGAATCCGTGGTTCCCGGGCCCCCCTACTCCTGCAAACTCCGCAGATATTGTTCATATTCTGCCGTAAATTCGAGCGCCTCGCTAAAGTCATCCGACTTCAGTGAAAGGACCGCAACGACGTCTTCCTTGCCTGTCTCATGCAAGGCTAGAATACGCGGCTGCCTTGGGACCCGAAACTGGGTATGGTCGTGATATACGATCGTGACGATGGTACCTAGCGGCTCTTCCTCCGGCGACAAAACGGTGCTCCACATCCAGCGCTGCTGGTCGGTTCCTTCCTCGCTTCCCCATTCCCTTGAAATGTCGAAGTCGCCCGGGAATTTCGGTGCGGGACGTATTCCCATTTCCTTGAGCTGCCTGTGTACCGGCAAGAATAACAGGTTTAAATACGTCCCGTACGCCATATCCCCACCCTCGTTGTATGCCCTTCGCAGTTTTTCCCGGTTATCGGTAAGCACCTTTTCCCAGTTCTGTTCAATATGTTCGGAAATATAGCTTCCGATGGCTTCGATCGGGTTGTCCTGCTGTGCTTCCAAAAATGCTTTTAGCGGTTTCAATGGATTCATATTAACCCCTTTCCATTTCATGGATTTTTGGATGTACCTCTCCAGCTTACAACATTCATGCAAATTGTAAGATTTGCTGGATATCCGGCCCATATTAGGGGTGAACCTTATCATATGCTTTAAACCCTTTAAACCCTGAATCCCTGCAGCATGCCGGCAATCACATGCATGGTTTCCTCGATGCCCTTATCCGTTTCCGGCATTTGTGCAACCCACAGCGAGCATTCGTTTAAGGCTCCGGACAGGGCATGCGTCAAGGCATCAACCGGAGCGGCCTTCATCATTCCCTGATGCTGCATCAATGCCAACTGTTCCCTCAGGTGGCTCATCGAATTCTGCTCGTCCATCTCGCGCCATGACTCCCAGCCTGCGACACTCGGGCCGTCAACAAGCATAATGCGCTTATTCTGCGGTTCGACCACGGTCGCAATAAAGGCCCGACATCCAAACAGCAGCTGATCCCAAGGATCCACGTAACGGTCGGCTTCCGCCTCCACGCGCTGCCCAATTTCCGTCTGCACTAATTCGAGCACGGCAAGAAACAGCCCTTGTTTATTCTTAAAATGATGATACAGCGCGCCGCGGGTAACATGAGCTTCGTCGGCAATCTCTTCTAAAGCCGCATGGGCATAGCCTTTTACCGCAAACTGTGCCCTGGCCACCTTTAGCAGCAGCTGTATGGTTTCGTTCGCTTCGCTTTTGGTTCTTCTCATGATTGCGTTATTCTCTCCTATGCATCATTCGGATGCTGTTCTCAAGAACGACGGAAGCCCCAGCACTTCCTGGTCTTACACCCTTCGCCATGGAGCTTAGCGAATGCTGACGGATCCATGGACCGTATAATCAGATGATTCCGGATGTAAAAGTCAGCGGCTTGCGGCTTTTAATAAATGCCCCCGAGGAAGCTCCGGTACATGCTTACCTCGATCTGACAGAAAATCCGCAAGCTCTCTTCCCGAAGTAATCCTTCTGCGCGAAAGGATGTACTCATTCGCCGGTGCCGTCATCCTTCGTGGACCACACCTCTTCATTATACTGCTCCATAAAGGCTTGGGAAGGTGGAATGATCTTAATCATATCGATCAGCACCCCATTCGGGTCACTGATAATAAAATGCCGCTGGCCGAATTCCTCATCACGAATGTCCAGATGAAGCGGCAGCTTTTCATGGATGACCAGCCTTTCGTACTCGGCATCCACATCCTCCACCTCAAAATTGAGTATCAGCCCCTGTACACGCTGCTGATAAGCAGAGGGAACCGTCGGGTGATCTTTGGACAGGATCGCAAGCTCGTAAGCGATGGGTCCCTCGATTTCCTTCTTCAAGCTTACATACCAATCCGTTTCAAAAACAACCTCAAAACCAAACAACCGTGTGTAAAAGTCTGCGCTTTCGGCAATCTGTTCTGTCATGATGACGGGATAAAATCCTTGAAGTTTCATATGGAAAACATCTCCTTGTAAATGGAATGATCCCAATTTAACATACATACAGCATGTATGTAAATATTATTTTTTAAAATTTTTCATAAAAAAAAGAACCTGCGGACCGCAGGTTCTTCGTTGGCTACCACAACAAGCTGACTGCCAATAGATTGAACAATGCTAAAGGCAATACGACATTAGGATTGGGGCCGTATGGCACAAATGGAGGGTATCCCGGGTAGAAACCTCTGTTGCCTTGTTCTACAAGAATGTACACATTCTTTGCATCGACATTTATGACGATACCTTCAACGGCTTCATCATCCATCGTATGCACCCTTACCTTGCGATTCACCACGTTTTTCATGGCCGAATGGGCGCTTTCTCTATGTTTCTTCATGGAATGTACCAACTGGTGATCGCATTGAAACAGCATTTGCGGTTGAGTTGAATATTGGTTCATGTTGCTCCTCCTTCACTCTCTTCTACCCGCATTGTATGCAATTGCCCTCTCAAGGGTGTTCGCCTATCCGCAATCCGTTTAATGCACCGCCGATACGGGTATAGTACAACCAGATGAAGGAGGTTAGACATCATGGACAAACGAAATATACAAACGGGGCCAAGCAGCTTTTATATTGAGGACAACGGCAAAAAAGTAGCCGAAATTTCCTACTCCCCACAAGGAAACGGAGTGATCAGCATCGATCATACCTATATTTCTCCAGGGCTTCGAGGTCAAGGCATTGCCGATGAGCTCGTACGAAAAGTGATCGGATACGCCAGGGAAGAAAACTTGAAAATCATCCCCGCTTGCTCCTATGCCGGGCATTATTTTGATAAAAACCTCGACGATCGCGCACTTCTGCACAAGTAAATATGCTGTTAAACAACCTTGGCAAACATGCAATCAAAAATGAAGCATTTGTTAGCTTGAACTTGGCCAGCCATAAGAATGCTCCCCTTATCGGTTGGCTTTCGCGCGCCCGGATTTCCAGTCAATATTTAACTTTGGTATTTTCTATTGCGATAGAGCGATCCTATCCTCTATGATCAAATGGTATAGCTTAGCTTAGGGAGGCAATTATTAACATGATGCAAACAGCGGAGAATTGGGTCTGGGAACAGATGTTTGACAAATTGCCTTTTGGGGCGATCCTGATTTCTGCGGTTGACGAGCCTGTTGCGATGGTGAACGACAGATTCTGCGAAATAACGGAATCCAAGCGTTCTGACCTGCTTCAGCTCAAACCTTCCGAAATCCAAGTTCTATCCAACCTATCTTTTCAACAAATATTGCAATCATTGATATATGACCCAACGTCCACTCTCTCAAGAGAATCATATTTTATTCGCCAGGACGGGCGCCAAGTGCATGTCGCCGTGAGTATCTCCCTGCTGGAGCCCCCCTCACGAGACAGGACACCGTGGATCATGTGCTGCCTGGAACCCGGGACCGTGCAGGAGGGGACGACTTTGCCGCCGATCATCAAGAATGACGAGCTGCTGGCACTGATTTCAAAAAGCGGACAAGACCTCATATCCATCAGCAGCGCCGACGGCATTATCGAATACATCTCACCTTCTGCCACTGACATACTGGGGTACACCCAAGAGGAAATGATGGGCCAACACCGCGGTAAATACTACCATCAAGTCGACTCCGAGCAAATGAAGGAACCAGGCAAACTATTTTCGGAGAATGATAGTTTCGTTCGACGCATTCGCCATAAGGAAGGACATTATTTATGGTTTGAAACGTCGTTTCAGCTCATTCGGGGTGCTCAAGGTGAAATTGACAAGGTACTGGCCATAGGACGAAACATAACCAAACGTAAAACGGATGAGGATACGCTGGCCCATGCGCAGCGGATTGCCAAGATCGGTTCCTGGCGCTGGGACTTGATCACGCATACGCTTACCTACAGCGATGAAATGAGGCGAATTTACGGGTATCAGATCAATGCCATCGAGCCGAATCATGACACGCTGATGTCCCTGGTCATTCCGGAGGATCGCGAACGGCTGGAACAGGTTGTGCGCACGGCCGTACAGGGTAGAGCAGACGAAATCATATACCGGATCCAGCTTAAAGACGGACAAATCCGAACCATCAGAGCCCAGTGGGAGGTCACCGTTACGAACGAAGGAAGACCTATGGAGATGGTCGGCATGGCACAGGATATTACCGAACAGGTGATGATCGAACAGCAGTCGCTGGAGAATGAGAATAAGTACAAGCTCATCACCGAAAATTCGCTCGATTTCATATCGCGAAGCACCATTGACTGCTTTACGTTTCTTTACTGCTCCCCTTCCTGCTACGCCCTGCTCGGGTATCGCCCCGAAGAGATGGTCGGCACCAGTACTTTTGACTACGTATACGCTGAGGATATTGCGCCGCTACAGGACTATTTAGAGAATTGCCTGGAAGGCAAAATGCTCACACCGATCACCTTCCGCTATATACATAAGGATGGCAGGCACATCTGGTTTGAGGTCAATTGCAAATATATCAGCACGCAGGGTGGTCAGAAGAATGAAATTATTTCGATTGCCCGCGACATTTCCGAACGAAAATTAATGGAATTTAAGCTGAAGGAAAGCGAGCAGCGCTACCGTTCCCTGTTCGAGTACAATCCATCGGCCGTATACTCCATGAATTTGGACGGTGATTATATAACGGCCAACCAGAATCTCCAGGAATTGACGGGATATACGCTAGACGAGCTTATCGGGATGTATTTCGGGCCGATTGTAGCAGAAAAAGACATGGCTCGCACGCTGTTTCATTTTAATCAAGCGAAGGAAGGCATACCCCAAAGCTATGATCTGACCATCATTCATAAGGATGGACGTCCCATCGAAATCAATACCATCAACATTCCGATTTTCGTGGATGACGAAGTCGTCGGCGTTTATGGCATTACCCGGGACATCACCGAACGCATTCGGACGATGGAAGAGATCAAGAAGCTCAGCCGGGAGCTCACCCTGTTGCTGAATACGGTATCGGAGGGCATCATCGGTCTGGACATTCACGGTCAAGTCGCTTTCATCAATCCGGCCGGGGCAGCCATGCTTGATTACGAACCTGCAACGACCATTGGAAGACCGTGCGACCAGATCATCAAGGAAATTCGCCATGACGGTACTTTCTATCGCGGGGAAGATTCTCCTCTCGTTCAGGCAGTCAAACAAGGCATACCGCTGTCCAGAGCCGAAATCGTACTCTGGCGAGGAGACGGTACCAGCTTTTTAGCCGATTATCAGGTTAATCCGATTTGGGATCAAGGAGAGCGCAAAGGCGCCGTCATGGTATTCCGCGATATTACGGACGAGAAAGAGATCATCCGCGCCAAGGAGAACGCCGAACGGGCGGATCAAGCAAAGACGGAGTTTCTCACCATGATGAGCCACGAGCTCCGGACGCCGATGAACGGCATTATCGGGATGATCGAGCTGTTAAGCACGACAGAGCTAGACGAAGACCAACAGAATTACATCCATATTCTCATGGAGAGCAGCGGCTCGCTGCTGCACATCCTGAACGAGATCCTCGATTTCAGTAAAATCGAGACCGGCAATATGACCCTTAATCATGAACCGATTGATTTGCGCTCCTTGCTCGAAGTCGTCGTTGATTTATTCTCGGCGAAAGCCAAGGAAAAAGGGTTGTCCTTATCGTTCAACATCAACAGCGCCAATGTCCCCGACGTGATTATCGGCGATGCCCTGCGGCTGCGGCAGGTGCTTGTGAATCTCATCAGCAATGCCATCAAGTTCACGCATGAAGGCAGCATAACGTTGAACGTGGAAGGACTTCGCAGGACGGGCACCCAAGAGTTCACGCTTGCTTTTCAAGTAAAGGATACGGGAATCGGCATAGCGCCTGAGCTCCAGCATCAGCTGTTCACTTCCTTCTCGCAGCTGCATCCATCCTTGAACCGAAAATACGGCGGTACCGGATTAGGGCTTGCGATCAGTAAAAAGCTGGTTGAGCTGATGGGCGGCGTGATTGGCGTCGAGAGCCGTGAAAATGTCGGTTCTTCCTTTTATTTTACGATTCCGACCCATACGCTGCAGGATGTTCACACAAACCCGTAACATTCGGTCACTTTTCGTTCTCAATCTATCTGCGTCAAAAAAAAGGTGATCCACGGCTTCTTATGCTGTGGACCACCTTTTTTCTCGTTTTCGCACCGAGTGATCGGTTTCGTTCTATTGGTACAGGGATTCCAGTTCGTCTACCAGTTTGCCTACATAAGCCACCGCTTTGGAGATCGGCTCCGACGTGGACATATCGACGCCCGCCATGGCCATCAATTCCAGCGGGCTCTTACTGCCGCCGGCCTTGAGCACTTGAAGCCATCGCTCCACGGCCGGTTGGCCCTCCTCGCGGATCAGCTGCGCCGCAGCTGTTGAAGCGGTCAAGCCTGCCGCATAGGTGTAAGGGTATAGTCCCATATAGTAATGGGGTTGCCGCATCCAAGTAAGCTTCGCGCCTTCGTCCAGTTCCACGGCGTCTCCCCAGAAATCGGAAAGCACTGCGCCCTTAAGCTCGGACAGCTTGTCTGCCGTAATCGGTTCATCGGCCATCGCATGGCGGTATACCCTTCTCTGCATTTCGGCTTCCAGAAGGTGCGTCACGTAATTGTGGTAATAGGTGCTCAGCAGTTGGAGAATGATCCAGCGCCGCATCCGCTTATCCTCGGATTGACTCAGCAAGTGATCCGCCAAGAGAAGCTCGTTCATCGTTGACGGCGCTTCGATAAAATACATGGACGGACGGGCATTGGTGATGCGTTGATAGCGAGCAGCGAGCATCAAATGGCCCGCATGCCCTACCTCGTGTGCTAACGTGAAGGCATTGCGCATATTGTCCGCCCATGCCATCAGGATATAGGAATGCACTCCGTAAACCGATGAACAGAACGCTCCGGTAGATTTCCCGATATTATCGGCATAGTCCACCCAGCGCTTGGAGAACGCGGATTCAACGATCTCGCCGTATTCGGGACCAAGAATCGACAAGGCGCTGGAAATGGTGGCACAAGCTTCTTCATAGGTTACGATTGGATTGAAATCCGGATCCATCGGCGCTTTCAAATCGCAGAACAGCATCTGATCCAAACCAAGCTCGCGTTTCTTCAGCTTCATCAGCCTGCGCATATGCGGAGCAAGCTCCTTCAGAATCGTATCGTGGATATGAGTGTACATATCCATTGTCACTTGCTGAGGCTTGAGCAGCATGTCCGTAACGGAGTCAAACCCGCGAAGCCGGGACAGCACCACCTGCTTCTTCACTTCCGTGGCATACGCCTCGGCAAAAGTGTGACGCGCCCCCTGCAGCGACTTCGTAAAAGACGCATAGGCTTCGCGCCGAAGCTCCGTATCCTCGGACATTTCGTAGGAATTCTCATACAGACGGAACGAGACCGGCTTGGTTTCATCATTCACTTGAATGTCATCAAAGGTCATATCCGACAGCTTGCTGCGCAAATAGATGCGGTAAGGGGAACCGAGCACCTCGCCCAGCGATGCAAGCACGCTCTCCGTCTCAGGACTCAAGCGGTGAGGCTTGGACTCCAGCAGCAGCGTCAAGCTTGGGGCATAAGGCGCCAGCCCTTCTTCCTTCGTTATGTAATGCTCGATGGTTCCGTCCTGGAGATCCAGCAGCTCCGATTCAATAAATGTTAAGGAGGACTGGATGCGGGACAACACATCGCCCGTTTTGGCCGAATTCGCCAGGTTGGACGGGTTGGTTCCGTCTTCCGACTGACGCAGTCTGGCATATGCCCCGACTCGGCCGATGCTCTCCATCAACGCTTCCTGTTCATTCAAGCATTCGAGAAGTACAGATGCACCATCGCCTAGCCTGCCCTTAAACCGCGTCAATTGAGCAGCTTGCGATTCAAGCGCTTTGAGACCCGCTTCAAATTCTTCTTGCGAGACAAACAAATCATCCAGATTCCAGGTAGCCTCGATTGGAACCTCACTTCGTGTCAGCAATTTCCCCATGGATACAGCTCCTCTCCTGTCTTAAGCGATCACTGGCTGCTGCACGGCTTAAGGATTAGCAGCAGCTTCACCCTTCCATCTTATCACAGTTTTATACGGGAAACGCCTCCTCATTTAAGCCTTGACTTCCGACCTTGTTTATGGATATAGTTAATCCATACTCTTATCTAAAGGAGAGATTTTGATGTCGGTGGTCGTTCTTAACTAACCCAATTTCATATGGATCGAAATGTAAAATTCCGGGCATCTCCTGATTAGGGATATGTTTATTTTTTGATGGATTCTCATTTCGTCCGTTGAATTAGTTAAGAACTGCGGATATCAATTGAAGCCCCTTTAGGGTTTATTTCGATATGATATGGTCATCCGTGCTGAGTTCAGCACGGATTTTTTGGGTCTCCCCTCTCTACTCAGCGGGGTTATTTGGAGCTGTCCCACGCCATATCCATCGGAATAACGGTCTTTGGGCGGAAAGCGAACCTGAGTAGTTCGCTTTCCGCCTTTTTTGCGTTGTATTACCTTCAACCATTTTAGTCTAAAGGAGAATGTAACCCATGAAGCCATTGGCATTAAACAAATTGGAGTATGAGAAAATACGCACCGAACTCGAACGCTTTGCCGTATCCTATCTGGGCATTTCGCACATTCAGAAGATGACCCCCCTCACCCAGATGAAGGCCATCCGTAATAAGCTCAATGAAACGGAGGAAGCCAAAACCCTGCTGCAAAGCGGGGCTAGCGTGCCTATTCCCTCACTGGAGGGCGTTGAGTTGATCCTGGATTTGCTCGGCACCGGATATGTCCTGTCCGAGCGCGATTTCGGCCATTTGGTCCAGTATCTCAGAAGCTGCCGTCAGCTCATTCAATATATGGCCGCCAAGAGCAGCATTGCTCCGACGATCAGTTCCTACGCCTCTTCCATGCATGAGCTGCGCCCGCTCCTGTCCGAAATCGAACGCAGCATTCATGCCGGCCGCGTTGTGGATGGCGCCAGCAAAGACCTGGCGAAAATCCGCAAAAAAATCATCGTAACCGAGGAACGGATCAAGCGTAAGCTCGACAGCCTGATGAGCCGTTACAAAGGGATCATGCAAGAGCACGTCGTCAGCAAACGCGGAGGACGTTACGTGCTGCCCATTAAGAAGGAGCACCGAAAAGCCGTGAGCGGCTCGATTATGGATGAATCGGCCAGCGGGCAGACGGTATTTATCGAACCTGCCGATATGCAGGGGCTTCAGATGGAACTGAACCACCTGCAAGCCGATGAGGTCCGGGAAGAAACCAAAGTGCTGAGCGATTTGACGGCACTCGTCGAGCAGTATCAATACGAACTGAGAACCAACGCCGATACCGTCGGAATCTACGACTACATCATAGCCAGGGGCAAATACGCGATTTCCATTGGAGGGCGCAATGTGGATCTGAACCAGGAGGGATTCATCCATCTCAAATCCGCGGTTCACCCTTTAATCGGCTCCTCCATGGTACCGCTGGACTTCACCATCGGGAAACGATATAAAACCTTAATCATAACGGGTCCAAATACCGGCGGCAAAACTTCAGCGCTGAAGACGGTTGGGCTGATCACCATTATGGTTCAGTCCGGTTTGCTGGTTCCCGTAGCGGAAGGCAGCCATTGTGCCGTCTTTGACGAGGTGTCCGTCGATATCGGGGACGGGCAGAGTTTGGAGCATGCCCTGAGCACATTCTCGGCCCATATCCGCAACATCCGCGACATTTTGCAGACGGCCGGCAGGTCCACGCTGGTGTTGCTCGATGAAATGGCTTCCGGAACGGACCCGGGTGAAGGCGTCGGGTTGTCCATCGCCATTTTGGAAGAGCTGTTTCAACGTCAAGCAACGGTCGTGGTCACTACCCATTTCACCGAAATCAAAAATTTTGCCGATCGCACGGCAGGCTTTGAGAATGCCCGCATGGAATTTGATGCCGACACCCTCGAGCCGCTCTACCGCCTGCGGATTGGTGAAGCCGGTCACAGTTATGCTTTTGTCATCGCTGCTAAGCTGGGGATTCCGGAAGCGATCATTGCCAGATCACGGGAAATCACGGAGGCGGGGACGACAAGAGGTATTGCTGCCTACAGTCACAAGGATAGCTCGGACACCGAAGAACGGGCCGGAGAACCAACCCCGGGTGAATACGATTCCTTCCCTATCGAGGGTCCGGATCAACCCTTAGACGACAAGAATAAAGAAGACGAAGCCCCCGCCTCTTCCCTTTATCAGCTTGGAGATCGGGTCTATGTGCCATATTTGAAACGAAGCGGCACCGTTTATGAAACCATGGACGCTAGAGGTCATATCGGTGTCATGATTCAACAGGAGCGATTGAAAATCAACCATAAACGGTTGAAGCCCTATATTGCGGCTAAGGATCTCTACCCGGAGGATTATGATCTGGATATCGTCTTTGAAAGCAAAGAGAACCGGAAGAAGCGCAATTTGATGAAGCGCAAGCATGTTGAAGGATTGCAAATTGAAACGAAGCCGGAGTAACGATTCCTGAATAGATAATTTGGAACGATTGTACGGATAACGAAATGAAGAAACATGAACCATATGTTGAAGGAGAGATAACGATGAACATACGTACCGAAACCGAGAATGATTACGAACAGGTCAACGAGCTGCTCATCCAGGCTTTTTCCGGTCAGGAAGAAGCGATCCTGGTACAACGATTGCGGGAAGACGGAGCTTTTGAAAGGGAATTGTCCATGGTTGCCGAAGAGGACGGGATCATCAAGGGTCATATTATGTTTAGCCGGGGCAGCCTTCTTGACGGCGATCATACCCATCGGGTAGCTGCGCTAGGGCCGCTGGCTGTGCTTCCGAAGTATCAACGGCAGGGGATCGGCGGGCAACTGATTGAAGAGGGGAAACGGCGGTGTCTCTCGCATGGCTATCCGCTTGTGTTTCTGTTCGGCCATCCCTTGTATTATCCGCGTTACGGTTTTGTCCAGGCCCGAAACCATGGAATCGATGTATCCCAATTCGCCGTTTCCGATGAGGTGTTCATGGTCGCCGAGCTTCAGCAAGGCGCACTTCATAACCTTCATGGCGAATTCCGTTTTCATTCCGCATTCGAAAATTTGGGGTAAACCGAAATTCATAGACCCGTATCATCCGAGTGGTTGGGTTAAGGCGGGGAATCCTTGGTGGCATTCAGCTTTCAATATGTTGTACAATAAAGTCTAAATGACTATTTGAAGGATGGTTTTCAACATGTATGTAGCTCAAGGTTGGCAAGATTACGAGGTCATCGACACCGGTGGGGGTGAGAAGCTGGAGCGCTGGGGCGATGTCATTCTAAGGCGTCCGGATCCGCAGATCATCTGGCCGATTGAACGTGAAGACGGACAATGGCGCAATGTACACGGACATTATCACCGCAGCTCGTCCGGCGGCGGGCAATGGGACATGAAAAAGCAGCTGCCGGATCGATGGACCATCTCGTACGACCAATTGAAATTTCATATCCGACCGACCAATTTTAAACATACCGGCTTGTTCCCGGAGCAGGCTGCGAACTGGCGCTGGATGATGGACAAAATCGCTTCCGCCGGTCGTCCGATCAGCGTGCTGAACCTGTTCGCCTATACGGGCGGAGCTACCGTCGCTGCGGCATCTGCCGGTGCTCAGGTCGTCCACGTGGATGCTGCGAAGGGGATGGTTCAATGGGCCAAGGAAAACGCGGCATTGTCCGGCCTGGCTGACCGCCCTATCCGTTATATTACGGATGACGTGTTTAAATTCGTGCAGCGGGAACAGCGTCGGGGAAACAAATACGATGCGATCATTATGGATCCTCCCTCTTATGGGCGCGGACCAAGCGGAGAAACGTGGAAGCTGGAACAGAGCCTGTATCCATTCCTCGAAAGCTGCATGAGCATCGTATCGGATAACCCGCTGTTCATGCTGATTAACTCCTACACGACCGGCATCTCCCCGACCGTTCTGAACAACATGCTCACCATGACCATGAAGCCGAAGTACGGCGGATTGATCAGCGCAGGCGAAATCGGATTGCCGATTACCCGCTCCGGCATGAACCTGCCATGCGGCATCCTGGGCAGATGGGAGTCCTGATTCGATGAGCAGACGGGGACCAGCAACGTATCCGGCCGTGCCGATTCTTTTCGAGGATAATCATGTGTTGGGCGTAACCAAGCCGGTCAACATCCCCTCGCAGGAGGATGCTACCGGTGATCCCGACATGCTGACCATACTGAAACAGGACATCAAGGAGCGTTATAACAAGCCGGGGAACGTTTTTTTGGGATTGGTGCACCGCCTTGACCGTCCCGTGGGCGGAGCGATGGTATTCGCTAAGACGTCCAAAGCCGCCTCCCGATTATCGGAGGCCGTCCGGAGCCGCAGCTTCCGTAAGCAGTATGTAGCGGTCGTTCACGGTGTTCCAGCGAAAACTTCAGGCCGGCTCGTGAACATGCTGTACAAGGATGCGAAAACCAATACCGTCCACGTTACCTCCAAAGGGACGGACGGAGCCAAGGAAGCCATTCTGGATTATACGGTGCTACAAGCAGCGGAAGGCGTAAGTCTTGTCCTGATCGAGCTGCACACGGGCAGACCGCACCAAATACGCGTACAGCTCAGCCATGCGGGTCATCCGCTGTTCGGCGATCAGAAGTATGGAAGCAAGGTGAACAAGGCCGGCCAACAGATTGCCTTATGGTCCGTGTTGGTCGGGTTCCCTCACCCTGTTACCAAAGAGGACATCTCCATTCGTTCCATGCCGCCTTCCGTTTATCCCTGGAGTATCTTCAATATGGACCAGCTGGGATCGACATGACGAACCTATCAATGAATTTTTAAAAAACGAAATCCATCATTGGATTTCGTTTTTTTGTATGTCTACGCCTAATGCTATGACTATGTAACTAATTACAAATATTGTATTATTTTTTCCCTCTATCATAATATATTATCCCTTTACTTTTAACAAAGAATGGCAAAGAATAGTAACCAGAATAGATTAACATTTTTTAGTTGATTTGTACAATCATGGTATGAACCTCATCTTGGGGTTTATATAGATCACGGTTGCCGAGGAGGAGGATGATCAAGGATAATTCATGAATGGAGTCGATAGCCGGTTCGTTCCTGTTTTGTGCAGAGCAAGTAAACCCGCAGCATAAGGAGGTTTGATCAGCAACAGGAGTCCGCTGAATTTCAAATTCAATATTCAAGGAGGTATTTGTTATGGATCAGGTTCAGTGTCAAACAAATCACCGCTTGCATTTGAAACCGCTGTGGATTTTTTTAGGAAGCACACTGTTGTTTTTCACCATTATGATCATTACGGCAAGCAGCGTTTCCGCTCATGGTTATATCGAATCACCGGCCAGTCGTGGTTATAAGTGCAAGCTTGGCGAGAACGTCAACTGCGGCAGAATCATCTATGAACCGCATTCCCTGGAAGGGAAAGGGAACTTTCCGATCGGCGGACCGGCGGACGGCCAAATCACCGGTGCCGGAATCTTTACCGAACTGTATGAACAGACGCCAACCCGCTGGAGCAAGGTAAACATGAACGGCGGGCCGAACACGTTTAAGTGGGTGCTGACCGCAGCCCATGCTACATCCGATTGGAAATATTATATTACGAAAAAAGGCTGGGATTCCAGCAAACCCCTCGCACGCGCAGATCTCGAATTGTTCTGCTCCTTCAATGACGGCGGCAAACAACCGCCGAACACCGTAACCCATACTTGTAACGTACCTACCGACCGCACCGGCTACTATCTCATCCTCGCCGTATGGGAAATCGCCGATACGGGAAATGCCTTCTATAACGTGATCGACGTGAACTTGAATAACGGCAGCGGCAATCAGGACACGCAGGCACCGACCGTGCCGGCGAATCTGAGAACCACAGGGGTTACAAGCAGCAGCATTTCGCTCGCCTGGAACGCCTCTACGGATAACGTAGGAGTCACAGGCTATGAAATCTATCGAGGCTCCAATCTAGTGGCAACGGTATCCGGATCCACCCTGAGCCACACCGTTACCGGCCTGCAAGCAGGCACCTCCTATACCTTTACGGTAAAAGCCCGTGACGGAGCAGGCAACGTATCACAGGCGAGCAGCCCGCTAACCGCCAGCACATCAAATCCCGTTCCGGACACCCAAGCTCCGACGGCTCCTGCCAATTTACGATCTGCGGGATCGACGTCCACAAGCGTATCATTAGCCTGGAACGCTTCCACGGATAACGTCGGAGTAAGCGGCTATGAGGTATATCGGGGCACCACGCTGGTTACGACGGTGTCCGGCAGCACGCTATCCTATACAGTTGGCGGATTATCGCCAAACACGACCTATAGCTTTACCGTAAAAGCACGCGATGCGGCAGGCAACGTATCCCCAGCCAGCAATGAGCTGCAAGTCACCACGGCGGACGGCTCTGTACCGGAAACTCCGGCCTGGGCTCCGAATACTTCATACCAGCAGGGAGCTTTGGTCACGTATGGAGGCAAAACCTATGAGTGCCGCCAAGCCCATACGTCCCTGCCTGGATGGGAACCCGCTAACGTGCCGGCTTTATGGCTGCTTAAGTCTTAACTTCATCAAATTATGCCAAGGTTCGTTAGTGACCACGTGACTAGAAAGCAATATTAGCAAAACAATGAAACCGCCCCCAAAGTCGGAGCTGCCGCAGGCAGCCAGACACGGGGGCTTCTGTGCATTCCATGTAGGGTGCTGGGTCAATAATGCCTACGCCTCGACCAGAACCTCCTGAGGAGCCGTGCTGATCTTTCCCAATAGATAGACAAGCAGCTGTTGATTATGCGAGGATATGCGGTTCAGAATCCGGGAAAGGTACTCCTCCCTAACCTGTAATCCTCGCGTATATTCCTCGCGTCCTTTATAGGATATCGTCACCCAGACGATCCGTCTGTCATTCGCGTCCCGTTCCCGTTGGATCAATTCGTTCTTCTCCATCCGGTCCAATAGCATCGTTACGGCAGCCGGACTTGTAGCCAGGTAAGGAATGAAATCGGAAGGTTTCATCCGCTTCTGCTCAGCGAGCACTTCCAGCACCATGAGTTGCGACTCCGTCAATGTCGGGGCCAATCCGGCTTCCATATGGAGTTTATAATCCTTGGCCAGCTTGGACCACACCTTGGCGAATTCGGCAGTATGCATGTTTATCCCGTCCCTTCCGTTATGTCTGTCATGATCAAACATCGAAATACTATCTGAGTTTGCGGAACTGTACTCTGATGAATGAACTTCCGTTTGAGCCAGCGTCATGATTTTCATAATAGTTTATAGGATTAACTTTTCGCTGGATGCCAGCCAATATCCTTCTTTTTTCGTTAAAAAATATAATTTCCAATCAAGCGACAAAACCCGTCATGCCTTGTGTGACGGCGTTTCTCAACATTCACCTTACTTCGACAGCGCCAGACATATGTCAAATAGTATAAATTTAAACATGCGTCATCCAACGCTAAATACAACAAAAGCACCCCGACAACCGTTCATCGAAGGTGCTTTCGTCCATTCATCTCTATTCAATCCATATCCGAATTAAAGGAAAGGCTCGCTCTTGCCTAACCTTCTTTGCCTAACTCTGCATGCGGGAGACTGACCAAATCGACAATCTGCCCGTTCTTGCCGACATCGGCCAGTAGTTTACCAATCGATTTACGCTCCATAATCGGAACTTTCTCCGTGTGAATCGGGAAAGCTTGCCCGTCTTCGCTATAAGCGTTAATCTGCAGCGGCTCGCGACAATAGAACGCGCCGACAATGGCGCTGCCGTTAGGCTTCACCCGCTTGCCTTCCTTGAACTCAAACGTGGCCATGCCTTTTCCGCCGCGGCTTTGGGCCGGATAATCCAACAGCAAGCTTCGTTTGCCGTATCCAAGATCCGTGATGGTCAAAATTTCGCCTTCATCGTTCTCCACCCATAATGCCGCAACGACCTCGTCCCCGTCTCGAAGCTGGATTCCCCGAACCCCGCCGGAAACGCGTCCCATGGCATTGACTTCCTGTTCATTGAAGCGGATGCTCATCCCTTCTTTCGAGATCAGCACGATATCCTTATTGCTGTCACTCATAACGACCTGGATGATGCTGTCTTCCGCAGCTACCTTCGCAGCCGCAACCGCGCCAGACCGTTTGGTTACGTACTCCTTGAGATCTGTCCGCTTCACTTGCCCTTTGCGGCTCACGAAGACAAGCGATTTGCCCGCTTCGTCAAAGTTCGAAACCGGGATGACCGATACGATATGGTCCTCTTTCGGTACCTGGATCACGTTAACAATGGCCGTACCGGCATCTTTCCACTTGTACTCCGGAACCTGATGCACCGGCAATAAGAAATATTGCCCGCGGCTCGTGAAGATCAGCAGATTCTCCAGGGTATTGACTTCAAACAACCGCGTGATGTAATCCCCCTCCTTGACGCCTGAGCTTTCCAGCTCACCGCCGCTGCGGGTGAAGGATAACATGCTGGTACGCTTAATATAGCCTTCATTCGACAAGGTTACGAGCACATCCTCGGCGTTAACAAGCACTTCAAGATTCACCTTGATCTCTTCCACTTCTTCCTGGATAACCGAACGCCGGTCGATGCCGTACTTCTCCCGAATTTCGATCAGCTCTTTGCGAATGACGCCAATCAGCTTCTTATCGCTGTCGAGAATCGCACGCAAGCCCTCGATTTTCTTCGTCAGCTCGTCCAGCTCTTTTTGCAGGGAATGAATTTCAAGGTTGGTAAGACGGTATAATTGCAGCGTCAGAATCGAGTCGGCTTGTCTCTCCGTGAAACCGAACATCCATTGCAGATTGTTCTGGGCATCCTGGCGATTCTTGGAAGCCTTAATAGCCGCAATCACTTCGTCCAGTATGTTGAGCGCCTTGACGAGGCCTTCCAATACATGAGCCCGATCCTCGGCTTTCTCCAGCTCGAACTGCGTCCGGTGGGTGACGACTTCACGCTGATGGTCGATATAGGCCGACAGCATCGCTTTAAGCCCCAGCTGCTGAGGGGTTTTATTCACGATGGCAACCATATTGAAATTGTACGTAATCTGCAGGTCGGTTTTCTTGAACAAATAAGCCAGAATCCCGTTCGCGTCGGCATCCTTCTTCAGCTCCACGACGATGCGAAGCCCTTCCCGTCCGCTCTCGTCCCGAACCTCGGCGATGCCTTCGACTTTTTTCTCAAGACGAATGTTTTCCATTGCCGTAACCAGTCTCGACTTAACAACCTGATAAGGAATTTCCGTGATGACGATCTGCTGTTTACCACCACGAAGCGATTCAATGACCGTCTTGGATCGCAGATAGACCCGGCCTTTGCCTGTCCGATAGGCATCCAAAATGCCTTCGCCGCCCATGATGATACCGCCGGTCGGGAAGTCCGGGCCTTTTATGAACGTCATGATCTCGTCCAGCTCGATCTCCGGCTTCTGCATGACGGCGATGCACGCATCGATTACTTCCCGCAGATTGTGAGGCGGGATTTCGGTGGCGAAGCCCGCGGAAATCCCGCTAGCTCCGTTCACAAGCAGATTCGGGTACCGCGAAGGCAGCACAACCGGCTCCTTCGCCGTGTTATCAAAATTGTCCTTGAACAGCACGGTTCGCTTCTCGATATCGCGCAGCAGCTCCATGGCAATCGGCGACAGCCTGGCCTCGGTATAACGCATCGCTGCTGCCGGATCATCGTCCTGGGAACCCCAGTTTCCGTGACCGTCCACAAGCACATGTCCCATTTTCCATGGCTGGGCCATCCGAACCATGCCTTCATAAATCGATGAGTCCCCGTGCGGATGGTAGTTGCCCATGACATCCCCGACGGTTTTCGCCGATTTGCGGTATGGTTTATCCGGTGTGTTACCCGAATCGTACATGGCGTACAGAATCCGACGCTGAACGGGCTTCAGGCCGTCACGAACGTCCGGGATCGCCCGGTCCTGAATTATATACTTGGAATACCGGCCAAATCGGTCACCTACAACCTCTTCCAGAAATGCCGGCAAAAATTGCTCCGATAAACTCATTCATTCACCTTCTATTCCTCAAACTCCGCGAAGTTGACATTTTCAACGATCCACCGCTTGCGGGGATCTACCTTATCTCCCATCAGCGTAGACACGCGCCGCTCCGCTTTGGCGGCATCTTCGATTTGAACCTGCAGCAAGGTCCGTGTTTCCGGGTTCATCGTCGTTTCCCATAACTGCTCCGGGTTCATCTCGCCCAGTCCCTTGTAGCGCTGCAGCTCAAAATTTTTGAATTCCTTCAAATAATTAGCCAGCTGTTCATCCGTCCAGGCATACCGCACGGTTTCCAGCTTGCCGGATTTGCTGGCGATTTTATACAACGGAGGCTGCGCAAGATAGACGCGGCCTTCATCAATCAACGGCTTCATGTATCTGTAGAAGAACGTGAGCAGCAGCACCTGAATGTGGGCTCCATCCGTATCCGCATCGGTCATGATGATGATTTTCGAATAATTGCTGTCCCCGGCTGTAAATTCCGTACCGATCCCCGCGCCGATCGCGGATACGATCGCACGGTATTCATCATTCTTCAGGATGTCGGCCAGCTTGGATTTTTCCGGGTTCATCGGCTTCCCTTTCAGGGGCAGAATCGCCTGGATCTTAGAATCCCGACCCTGCTTCGCCGAGCCGCCCGCGGAGTCTCCTTCGACAATGAACAATTCGGTTCGCGAAAAATCCTTGGACTGAGCCGGTGTCAGCTTGCCCCCGAGATTGGAACTCTCGCTGCGCTTCTTGCCGCTGCGCATCTCATCCCTTGCCTTCCGGGCCGCTTCGCGCGCTTTGGAGGCTTGAATGGCCTTCTTCAGCAGCGTTTGGGCGACCTGCGGATTTTCCTCTAGGAAAATTTGCATCTTCTCGGTAACGATGCTGTCCACCGCGCTCCGCGCAGAGGCGCTTCCCAGCTGGTCCTTCGTCTGACCCACGAATTCGACCTCAGCCATCTTGACGCTGATTACGGTCATCATGCCTTCCCGAAGGTCATTCCCCTCCAGATTCTTGTCCTTTTCCTTGAGAAGATTGTTCTTCCGTGCATAATCGTTCATGACGCGCGTATACGCCGTCTTGAAGCCCGTCTCATGCGTACCGCCCCCGCGCGTCGGGATGGAGTTAACAAACGAGGCCAGCGTTTCGGTATATCCTGCATTATATTGAAGGGCGATTTCGACTTCGATGTCATCCTTCTCGGCATAAAAATGGATCACATCGTGCAGCACGTCCTTGCCTTCATTCAAAAATTGGACGAACTGGCTTGCGCCGCCTTCATAAAAAAATTCTTCCCCATTCCCGCTCCGCTCGTCTTTCAAGACTATTCGGAGTCCTGAATTCAGGAAGGCAATCTCCTGTAAGCGCTCTGCAAGCGTGTCGTAGTTCAAATGCGTTCCCGAGGTAAACACGCGCGCGTCCGGTTTAAACGTGATTTTCGTCCCTGTTTTGTTCGTATTGCCCAGAACCTCAAGACCGGTTACCGGTTCTCCGACATGCTCTTTTCCTTTTTTGTCCTGCCAATACTCGAAGCGTTGGCGGTGAATTTTACCTTCGCGGTAAATCTCCACTTCCAGCCACTCGGACAACGCATTGGTTACGGATGCGCCAACGCCGTGAAGGCCGCCGGACTTCTTGTATCCGGAACCGCCGAATTTGCCGCCGGCATGCAAAATGGTGAATACCACCTGCGGCGTGGGAATGCCGGTCTTGTGCATCCCGGTCGGAATACCGCGTCCGTTATCGTATACCGTCGCGGATCCGTCTTTATGCAAAGTAATTTCAATTCTCGAGCAGTACTTGGCCAAATGCTCGTCTACGGCGTTGTCCACAATTTCCCATACCAGATGATGCAGACCCGACGAGCTTGTGCTCCCTATGTACATGCCTGGCCGTTTGCGTACCGCAACAAGGCCTTCGAGCACTTGAATGTCGTCAGCATCGTATCCTGAACGGTTAGTACCGCCGTTCTTTGATGACTCTGCAAACATATCGATCTGTTCGACCATTCATGCTCCTCCTTCAATTTCACGTATCTCGTGTTTTCTATTTCTACATTTCAATATTTTAGAAGAACGCGGTTCTCTAAAAAATGCAAACAAATGTTTCATGCTTTGTCCATTTTAATTCAAGATATCCCTTCTCGTAAAGACACTGAATGCAACAATAACCGCACAAATCGCCCAAATGGCTAATACGGCAAGGGAAAAATTCAAGGTCATGCCCTCGATCGGCGGCAAATTGCCCGCCAAATAACTGGTCAAATTCAGGTTTACCATGAACAAATATTTGGCGCTGCTCCATGCCGACGCCATATTCGTCAGAATATTTCCGGCGATCAATGCCGCCATCATAATGACGATGCTGGCCGCCGTGCTTCGAACCAGGACGGATACCATAAAAGCCAGCATGCCGACGCATACGCCGACAAACCAGACCAAACCGCCCTGCATCAACAAATACTTCCATTGGGGCACCGCATGAACGCCGGACATATCCACGTCTGACCCGACAATTTGGAAACCCGTGAATACCGGGATGTCAAACCCCTTGTAGCCGAAAGCGAGACCCGAGATCAGGTAAGCGATGACAAAGGTGGAAACGACAATGAGCGACGTGAACATGATCAAGGCTACCAGTTTGCTCAGCAGCACTTTCCAGCGCTTTACCGGCCTTGTCAGGAGCATCTTAATGGTGCCGGTCGTCCGCTCTCCGGAAACGATATCCGAAGCAATGGCCATGATGAGCAGCGGGATAAACAAGGATATCGCATTGTTCAGAAATTCCCGCGTGAACGTTACCCCGTTTGGTTGATTAGGATTCACATCATGCTGCAAATAATACTGCATCTGCTGAATAAAGATTTGCCGATATCGTTTCCATTCATCCGGCACCCGGTCACTGCTAAGCGAATTCTCATTATCCGTGATCCGCTGCTGAAGCTCAAGCCGCCAGTCGCTGTTGAACTTCTCCCGGCTCCGTTCTGCGGACTTCATCTGGGCGTATGTAAACATGGGCACTAGGACGAGGAGAACCAGAAGAACCACATAAAACCGCTTACGCTTGATAATTTTGATGCATTCGTTCTTGATCAGGGGCAACAGATTACTCAATGCTCTCACCCTCCGTCATCTGCAGGAACAGCTGCTCCAGCGTAGGATTGATCCGATGAACCTCCCGGACCTGCACGCCGGCGCCAACCAGCCTTTCCACAGCCCTTGATGCATGTGCAGCATGCATTCGGGTCACAACGGCATCCGGTGACATGCCTGCCAGTACATTATCGTCAAGCACATCCTCCGGGCGGTCCACGATCTCGCAATAATCCAGCTTCTGCAGAATTCGTTTACCCTGCACGGCGGGATTCAGATCCCAGATGACATGATCGCTGCTGCCGGCAATCAATTCATCGACCTCGCCTACCGCAAGCACCCTTCCGCTGCTGATGATGGCTACCCGATCGCATAACAGCTGGATTTCGCTCAGCAGATGGCTGGAAACAAATACAGCCAAGCCCTCCTCGGCCAACTGATGGATGAACTGCCGCATTTCTTTGATTCCCTTCGGGTCAAGACCGTTCGTCGGCTCGTCCAGAATAAGCAGCTTCGGCCTGCCGAGCAAGGCCTGGGCGATCCCCAAACGCTGCCGCATGCCAAGTGAATAAGTGCTGACCTTGTCATGGATTCTTCGATCAAGCCTGACCGTATCCACAACTTCCTGTATCCGCTGATCGTTAATACCGGGCTGCATTCTCGCAAAATGCTCGAGATTTTCCCAGCCGGTCAAATACGAATACATCTCCGGATTCTCCACGATGGATCCAATATAGCGCAGCGCCTGCTCCTGCTGGCGGTTCACATCGTAACCGCAGACCTCGATCCTGCCGGATGACGGCTTGATCAAATCCACAAGCATTCGGATCGTGGTTGTTTTTCCTGCCCCGTTCGGCCCCAGGAACCCGAATATTTCGCCCGCGCGCACATCGAACGACACATCATGTATAATCCATTTTCGACCGATTTTCTTTTTTACATGCTGGACGGATAGTACGATTTCCTGCGCTTGTTCATTCATCGATTTCCATCTCCCACCTGACATCCTCTTCATGTTACAGCATACCTTCTACAATTCGATCCGCGATGGCCTGATATCCTGCCCCGTTCGGATGGAAATGGTCCGTGGACAGATACTCGCCGAGCTTATGCTGAAACAAATCGAATGTAGGGACAAGCGTCATATTGGGATCCCGGTTTACGAGCTCCATGACCGCATGATTCCATGCTGAGACCACGACATTGCCGGGTATCAGCAATTCTTCCAAATCGGAAAAGGGATGATACAAGCCGATATAAACAATTCGGGCATTCGGATTAATATCCCGAATCTTCTCAAGAATTGTCTGCAAGCGTTCGGAGGCCTGCGGCAATGCGCCCATCAGCATGGCTGGATCGAGCTCCAGCTCGCCGGCATCCGCCGCCCCCTCCATCAGCCCGCTTCCTTGAAAGATATCATTGCCCCCGATAGACAGCATAATGACGTTGGCTTCCTTCAAGGCATACTGTATTCCCTTGTCGTCCAGCTTAGGGAGAAGTCCCTCGGTGGTCATTCCGTTTATCGCCAGATTGGCCAGCAGGCTGGCCGTTCGTCCATCGCCGTTCAATTGTTCGACGCTTCGGCGGACAAAACCGCCCCCGGTACTGTCCCCCGTTCCCTTGGCAAGCGAGTCTCCGATCGCCGTCACTTTCAGATCATTTGGCAGCACCGCTTCCGACGGAGCCCGTTCCGGCTTCGGCGGCGCAGTCTCTTGGCCTGGCGCGGCGGATTCGCCGCCGGTGAGCAAGGGCTGACCTTGAGGATCATTAATATCCTTAAACGCATACACGAAACCGAATATAAGCACAATCGTTACGATAATCGACACGGAGGCCGTGATACGCCATATCCATGCAGATGACTTCATGACATTCCCCCTACAAAAATCCTCATGTACATTACCTTAAGACTTCTATAAAAAATTTGCAAATCAAAACACGCAAAGAAGGCTGCCCCGGACGCAGTTTTCTGCGCGCCCGGGGCAGCCTTATCATGTAAAACAAGATCCGTGCTTATTGGCTGATGAATTCCTGAACCCAGTATCCGTTGTAATATCCCACACCGATCATGGTGAAATTAGGAGACAGGATATTTTCGCGGTGACCTTGGCTGTTCATCCAAGAGTTCATGACTTCCTGCGGCGTGCGCTGCCCTTTAGCGATATTCTCGCCGGCATAGCCGTAAGAAATGCCGTAAGCCTTCATCATGTCGAATGGAGAGCCGTGCGTTGGCGAAGTGTGGCTGAAATAATTGTTATTGCTCATGTCCTTCGCTTTGTCCAGTGCTACCGTTGTCAGCTTGGCATGTACCGTGAGCGGCTTCAGGCCAGCTTTCGAACGCTCTTGGTTCACCAAGTTGACAACTTCGGAAGCAAAATTCGATTGCTCCGTTGTGCCCGCAGATTCGGAAGGCTGGGACGGAGTCGTAGATGGCTTGCTCACAGGTTTGCTTGCTTCTGGTTTGCTTGCTTCCGGTTTGCTTGCTTCCGGTTTGCTGGTCTCAGGCTTGCTTGTTTGAGGCGTCTCTGCAGGCTTGTCCGCCTGAGGCTTTTCCGTTTGCGGTTGTTGGACGACCACCCATTTAAACTGCGACTCCAAGCCTTGGCTCTCCAGGAATTTCTGGATCTTCTGTTGCCAGTTTACATAATTATTGCTATCAGCAGGTGCAGCCGAAGCCGTTGTCGGCAGCATGATGCCAACAGCCAATACAGCCGCGATGCTGCCGCCTGCGATTTTCTTTATCCAATGGTTGTTCATGAATACTCATCTCCTATGCTCATAGTTGTAGAGTTTGCTTGACCGCCGTTCTAAGATGTTGAACTTGATGGGTGTGGGGCGGTCAGGCATTGGTTACATTTTTGTAATCAGGTACGAACACATTGTAACACATTTGATACCTTCGGCAATCCTACAATTGTTGGAAAGGAGTCCTTGAATTCCTACTTTATGCTCAGGGCCCCAGAAACCAATACCCGTCCTGGTCGAATGAATTCCTTGTATTTTTGATAATCGGGTAAAATCTTCTAAACTTCCATAGAATCTAGGTCATAACAAGAAAAAACCCACCCCGAAAACGGGGTGGGTTAATGAAAAGGCCCAGGCTACAGCTTTTTGCTGAACTGGTAACCAGCCTTTTCAAATCCAATATGTTCATAAAATGCATGTGCGGGAGCAAGTTCTTCCCGGTTGCCGCTTGTGAGAAACAAGAGGTGGCTACCATGCTGTCTTCCCCATGTCTCTGCACCGCGAATCAGTCGTTTGCCAATTCCTTGGCCGCGGTAGCTTGAGGTTACAATAACCGAAGTAATTTGAGTGACCGGTTCGGTCATAGTGAAGGATTTGACTTGACGAAGCATGATCATGCCGACGACGTCTCCATCAACCTCGGCAACCAGGTTGCCGTATAACGGGTTGTCGTTCATGGACTCCATCCGTTCACGCATGACGTTGAGCGTGGTCGGATAATTCAGTTCTCGCATCAAGGACGTGACAGCTTCCAAATCATTCTTCTCAAAGTTTCGAATCAGCAGTGCAGGCGCAGAAATTACGCTTTCGATGCTCATTATACCCTCATGCTTCCCTTCTTCTATGAATTCTGAGTAAACTCTACTTCTATTTTGTAAGTTTATGAAGAAGATTGCAAGTATCAAGCGACATTTTTTTTACATTTGTGTCCGTTTTGTTAAACCTTTGTTAAGCCGTTTTTACAAAAATCGGTATTGTGCTTCAATCAGCCCATGATATGTCCCCTGCTTCTGCATAAGCTGGTCGTGATTTCCTTCTTCGATGATCTTCCCGTGATCCAGCACGACGATATGATCGGCATGGCGGATCGTTGATAATCGGTGCGCCACGATGAAGGAGGTACGTCCCTGAAGCAGCACTTTAAGGGCACTCTGGATTTTTAATTCCGTCTCGGTATCGATACTTGCCGTTGCTTCATCCAGAATCAAAATCCGCGGGTCGGCAAGGAGCGCCCTCGCAAAGGATAGCAGCTGCCGCTGCCCCATGGACAGCATGTTACCGCGTTCCTCGACCTCGGTATCGTAGCCGCCCGGCATCTGGACTATAAACTCATGGGCGCCCACAGCCTTGGCCACGTCTTCAATCTCCTCATTGGTCGCATCCAGACGGCCAAAGCGGATATTATCCCGAATCGTACCCGAGAATATAAAGGTATCCTGCAGCACGATGCCGATCTGATTCCGGAGGCTTTCTACCGTCACCGTTTGAATATCGTACCCGTCGATGGTTAGCTTACCGTCCGTAATATCATAAAAGCGGCTGAGCAAATTAATGATGGTACTTTTGCCTGATCCGGTATGACCGACCAACGCAATCGACTGGCCTGCCTTCACGTCCAGATTGATGCCTTTTAGAGCCTGGCGTCCTTTTTCGTATTCAAACACCACATTCTCCAGCTTGATGTCCCCTTTAATGGTCGGCAATTTCTTCGCGCCAGGCTGATCATCGATGCTCGGCTTCTCGTCTATGAATTCAAAGATACGTTCGGACGATGCCATCGCGACAAGCAGCTGGTTATACATTTGGCCGAGCCGATTGATCGGCTCCCAGAAGTTCCCGACATATTGGGTAAAGGCAATCAACAGACCGATCGTGAGCTCGCCTTGCTGAATCAATACGGCACCAAGCCAGAACAAGATCAGGGAACCGAACCCCCCGGTAATCTCGATAAGAGGCCCAAACCCTTGGTTCATGGCCGACGCCCTATCCCAGGACTTTTTGCTGTCCAGGTTCATGTTATCAAAAAATTTCATATTTTCTTCTTCTTGCGTATAAGCTTGGGTAACGCGGATTCCCTGAATGGATTCGTTCAAGTGGGAGTTTATCCGCGAGTTCCGGATCCGTACTTCCTGCCATGCACGCCGGATGCGCACACGGAGTTTTGTAGAGATAAAGAACATGATCGGTACCGTCACGATCACGGCCAGGCCAAGCTTCCAGTTAATCAACAGCAGGATGACAACGATGCCGACCAGCTGTACGCAGTCGATGATCAGATTGACAACCCCGTTCGTAAACAAATCCTGCAGGGAGTTGACATCATTCGTAACGCGAACCAGCACGGATCCCGCCGGACGCTTGTCAAAGAAATTAAAGGATAGGCGCTGTATATGCTGGAACAAATCTGCTCGAAGGTCATAGATAACCCGCTGACCAATGATATTCGTAAACTTGATCCGGAATATCCCGGCAACCCATTGAATGATATACATCGCCAGAACGGCGATCGTAATCTGATACAGCAGGGTCAGGCTCGGATTTCCTTCCTTCGGGTCAATGGCCTGGTCAATAGCCAAACTCGTCAGGAATGGAATGGCAAGCTTCGTAATCGTGCCGATAATCATCATGAGCCCGATCAACGGGAGAATCTGTTTGGCATATGGTTTCATATACGAGATCAGACGCGTCAGCTGCGTCCAGTTAAACGGCTTCTCGATCGCATCGTCGTCCTTGTATACAAAACGTTCATTGGTTTCTTCCGAAGGCTTCCGCGGCCTCGGAATCTTTTGCTTCTGATGCGGTTCAGTATTTACATTGGCGTTCATGCTTGCACCTGCCCTGGCGTACCTCCTGCTTGAGCTTGCTTCGCAATCAGGTCCGCATATTGTATTTTGTACACATCCTGGTAAGGTCCCGGCACCGCAATCAAATCGTTATGCTTGCCGCGCTGCACGACTCTACCTTCATCCAGAACGAGAATTTCATCCGCATGACGCAAGGAAGAAATACGGTGAGCGATAATAAAGGTCGTTCTGCCGTTCATGACTTCCTGGAAACCGGATTGGATTTCATGCTCTGTTTCCATGTCCACTGCGCTGGTGGCATCATCCAGGATCAGGATTTTCGGGTCCTTCAGAAGGGCACGGGCAATCGCGATCCGCTGCTTCTGTCCGCCGGAAAGACCCATCCCCCGTTCACCGACAATGGTATCGTAGCCATCCTTCATTTCCATAATGAAGTCATGTGCCTTGGCCAGCTTGGCTACCCGAATGATTTCATCCATGCTGACGTCCTTCATCCCGTAAGAAATATTGTTGCGGATGCTGGACGAGAACAGGAAAGTCTCTTGGAAGACCGTTGCAATCTGGCTGCGCAGACTCCGGACCTTAATATCGTTGATGTTCACGCCGTCTAATTTGATGCTGCCCTGATTCACGTTATAAGCATGCATCAAGAGCTGGATAATGGTTGACTTTCCTGAACCTGTTCCCCCCAGCAAACCGATCACGGAGCCGGGACGAGCATCCAGATTGATATCTTTGACAGCAGCCATCTTGTTGCCGTAAGCAAAGGTGACATTGTCGAACACGACATGACCCTTCACCTGGCTTGGCACCAAATCTACCGCACGCTCACGGTCTTCGACATCAATGGGCTGATTCAACAGCTCCAGCACCCGTTCACCCGAAGCCTTCGACTGCGTATAGTTGTTAATGTGGAACCCGATCCCCCAAAGAGGTCCGATTATGTACCAAATTAAGGTGAAGAATGCTGCCAGCTCCCCTACCGTCATGGAACCTTGGATAACCATGGCGCCCCCGACGGCAAGCAAAATGACGACGCTGACATTCGCAAAGAGCTCCATCATCGGGAAATAACGGGCCCACAGGGAAGAGGCGAATATCTGATTGGTTTTGTAACGCTCATTCCGTTCGGAGAATTTCTCCACTTCGTGAGGCTCGCGAGCAAAGGATTTAACGGTACGAACACCCGTAATATTCTCCTGCACCGCGGTAGTCAGCGAGCTGAGCGCCAGGCGCATCTCCTGGAACGCCGGATGGATCTTGGACTCGAATTTCAGAGCTGCGAACACCAGAAATGGCATCGCTACCAAAGTAACCAGCGTCAATTTCCAGCTGATGGTGAACATCATGATGGAACCGAAAGTCACCATCAGTACGAGGTTGAGGAGTTGGGCAAAACCGAAGCCGATAAACATCCGGATTGCTTCCAAATCCCCCGTCAGCCGCGACATCAAATCCCCTGTCCGAGCCGTGTCGTAATAGCGGAACGATAGAAATTGCAACTTTTCATAGCAGGCGTTTCGCAACGAGTAAGCCAGGTAATTCCCCAGCCTCCCTCCAAAGAATCCATGCAAAAACTGCATGAAAGCTTTAAGGATGACCACGCCCAGCACGGTGAGTGCCAGCTGCGGTACGATGCCGTAATTCTCCAGCTTGATTGCATCGTCAATCAGCACTTTTAACAGCTGCGGATAGACAAGACCTAAAGCGGTTGCAATCGCCAGACACAGAATGGAAAGAAAAAGATAACTTCGTTTCTCCCAAAAGAAGCCCTGCAGTTGCCTGAGAACATTCATGTTTATCCTCCTTTGGATTTTTTACGTTCAGGTTATGTAGCATTTATGAAGTTTATCATCGACCCGAACCCGCGGCAAAGAGAGAAAACCGTCATAAATGAGCCAAAAGGACCTAAAGGGGGCAAATAGTATAACTTATCATTGTTTCATGATGAAATCATCGGGAATTCTCATCATTACTAGGGGATATAATCACATTGTCAGTCCCTTCAACCGTTAGGCTTTATCCGCTATTTTCGACTTTTTTGAACATGCTTGAAAAAGGGTAATATCCTAAGCTGGTTTCATCCTATTCGCGTTCGCTGCAGCGGATAAAAATATGCCATATCGTCCTATGCCGCTTTCATCAGGAGAGCGGTCCATCGATAATAATAGGACGAAAGACGCCCCGCCACGGATGGCATATGGGACGTCTTTCGATGGTTCAACATGTGATTGGCGTTCATTCATCCGGTAAAAGGGAACGGGCCTTACCGGAAGTTCGCACCATGCTTCTATTCTATTGCAACTCTTGCTTCATGCTAGACGGGAATGTTCCGTCTTTACTGCGCTGACTTCATCATGGCTTCCAAATCATCCGCCAGTTGACGCCACATCAACGGAGACTGGCCGTCCTGCAGCGAACCCAGTATGGCAGCCATGGATTCCTTCAGTTGTTCCTCCAATGCGGATACATGATGCTGCAGTGAACGTTCGCTCATTCGAACATAGTGGTCCGTCAGCTGCTCTTCCCGCAGGCCGACCACACCCGCCACGGCTTCCTTCACTTTCGGCTCAGCCGCTTCGCGCAGCTTGGAACTTCCGCCGCCCTCAAAGAAATGTTTGGGATTCTTAAAGGTCGACCAGAAGGTTAGCCAATCCCCTTGGATTTGCAGCTCCGTTTCGTCCAGCTCCGGCGGTGCCCAGTCCGGATCCCGGCGTATGGCCAGTGACAGACCCTCGGCCATGCCGTTGATATCGGCTGCGGCCTTAAATGCCGCGGCTTCGGTTAATTTGCGGCCGGCCGTCTCCAAACGAAGCGTGGTGGCCCATAGTTCCTGATCCAGCTCTACGGACATCGTTCGCATCAAATCACGTCCGCAAGCCGCAAATGCCGATTTCAAATGCCCTGCATCCTCCCGAAGCACGGAAGGATTAAACGACTCCTGGAAGAAACGGTTCATGGCATAATCCAGCCGCTGCCGCACGTGAAACAGCAGCTCGCTGCTTTCTTGACCGATGTCGCGGGCCATTTCCTGCTCCGCCAAAGCGTTAAGGCGGGCCATGGCTTGGTTTTGCACCTCTTCCAGCTCCCCGATTTTCCGCTTGCGCGTGGTCTCATCCTGAGCGGCCATTTCAGCCCACCCCCGGATACGGTCCCTCACAGAAGCGATCTCATCATAACCGGCACGCTGGGACAGCCTTGGCAGCTCTTCCACCGCAAATCGGCCCAGCGCTTCTTCGAAAACAGGGAATCCCGATGCCTGCAATTTCTCCTCGTCCCCTTGCCGCTTATTGTCCAGCGCAGCCAGACTGGAGACGGGGAAGATATGCGGGCTGCCTACGCCGCTGGCTGTAAGATTGGTGCGCACATGCTTCACCACTTCATTCAGCTCGTCTTCGGACTGAGCTAGATCAGCCGCATTGACGATAAAGAACATTTTATCCAAGGCAAAGCTGTCTTTGACCCGGCCCAGCTGGGACAGGAATTGCCGGTCCGCTTTGGAGAACGCATGGTTGTAATACGTTACGTAAACAATCGCATCCGCATTTTTAATATAATTGAAGGTGACGCCGGTGTGCCGGGCATGCAGGGAATCCGCTCCCGGCGTATCCACCAGCACGATCCCTTGCTCCGTCATCGGACAGCTGTAATACAGATCGATCCCGTCGACAAAGCAGGATTTGGTTTCGTCCGCCACGTATCCCCGATATTCGGCCAATTCTACCGTTTCCGTGGTGCCGAGCCTGGACTCCATCTCATCCCAACCGGAGGCGGCGGCCTTTAGGAACCCGTAATGCGGCAGGCCTGCCGGGTGAATTCCGGCCGGATTCAAACCTTCAGCCACGCTCCGCCAATTGGCCGGACTCGGTTCTTGGAGACCCAGCACGCCGAAGGAATACTTCAAATCGTCCCACCACATATCGCGGCTCTTCATACGCACATCTGCGGTACCATGTGATCTTCCTTCGGCCGGTGCCAATATGCGGTTCACCGCCGCCGTTGTCGGATGCGGCGATACCGGCAGGACCGACTCGCCAAGCAGTGCATTGGCGAAGGAGGACTTTCCGGCGCTGAACGCTCCGAACAGCGCCAGGGTGAACGAGCCGCCCGCAAGCGCATCCGCGCGGGCGGTCAGATCCCGCGCGGCCGACGCCAGCGCGGGGTGCGGCGCCAGCAGCGCCGCCGCTGCGCGCAGCTCGGCTGCCGCGGCCTCAAGCCGCTGGCGCCGCTGCGGTGCCGCCTGCGCAGCGGCGGCCCGGGGCGCCGTGCGCCCTTGCCCCGGCTGCGCCGCCGGGGCGCCGCCCTGGGCAGCCGCATGCGCAGGCTGCCCCTCCGGCTCCCTCACCTCCGGCAGGAGGCCGGGGGTGAGGGAGGTGCGCGGCGGGAGCAGCTCGGCCAGCTCGGCCGCGCGGGCGGCTTCCGCCTGCTGCAGGGCTGCGTAGCTGGCGGAAGCCGCGGATTGCGCCAGGAGCTCGGCGCCCTGGCGCTCCAGCTCCTGCAGACGGACGGCCGCAGCGTCCGTCAATGCCGCCTTCAGCCGGTCGGCAAGCACCAACACGGCCATGCGGTAGCTGCCCTTGATTTCCTCGGCCAGCTCCCGGTTATAGTTCAATACATATTCGCCCGACACCGTGGCTTCGGGATTCACGGTTCGCGTAATCATATCCTCCCGCACGCCCGGAAGTTCGGCGTCCATCAAACGTTCCCATTCGGCATTCCATTCCGCATGCTGCTCGACGCTATTGCGGAACAGCGAACGCAGATGCCAGTCGACCTGCGAAGAGGTCTGCTCCTCCAAACGATGATGGAAGGCCTCCAGACGGCGACGGCGCTCTTCCTCCGTCTTGCCGCCCGAGAAGAGGAACCCGACCTTAAAGCCGGATTTCCGGCTCTCCAGGAAAGATAGGCTTAAATCCCGAACATCCGCCGGCGTTAGATTGGCATTGGCCAGCAGCTTATCGGCTTCCTTCCGGAGTTCTGCGCGAACCGATTCCGGCAGCCCCGCTACGGTTCTTTTTTGTTCTTCCAGCTCCTGCAAGCGCGCTTGCAGCGCCGCTGCGGCCTCCTCGCCTCCCATTTCCTCCAGAAGCCGTTCCTTCTCCTCCTGATGACTGCGGGTATAGGCTTCCACATGCTGATCCGCAGCATGACGAATGGAGCAGGAAACGCTATGGCGCAGCAGCGGCTCCTTCCGGGATATCAGTTCGCCGATCAATGACTTCAGCGTCTCCCATTGATTATAGGGATGGTCCTGCACTTTTAGCGAGGTGCATAACAACCCTTTGTACGTGATCTTCCACTGGGCGAATGCCTTCTTGACGTCGTTCAGGTAAGAAGACAGCGTCAGCTCGTCATCACGATGCTTGTCGATCTGATTCACGATCAAATATAGCGGCTTCCCCCAATCCGACAGGCTCTTGGCAAACATCAGATTACTCTCCGATTGCACATGATTGTAATCCATGACGTAAAACACGATATCCGCCATATGCAGAGCGGAA
This sequence comes from Paenibacillus sp. Y412MC10, assembly GCF_000024685.1. Taxonomy (NCBI): domain Bacteria; kingdom Bacillati; phylum Bacillota; class Bacilli; order Caryophanales; family Paenibacillaceae; genus Paenibacillus; species Paenibacillus sp. Y412MC10. Next base: position 2,615,595 of record NC_013406.1, on the reverse strand, counting down.
TGGGTCGCTAGCCGATGCCCGTCGTCGGTCGAGTCGACGCCGGGGGTATCCATTAATACTCCGTCCGCGCCAAGCAGCGGCACGTCATCCCACACTTCAATCGCGGAATACTCCCGGCCCTCCTTGCAGTATTCCGCAAGTTCGTCGATCGTTACCTTGATAGGCTCCCCATGGTCCGCGACAGTCCGGTGAATCAATGCCCGGGGCTCGCCGCTTCGAATCGTGACCACATTGGCACTCGTCGGTACCGGACCCGAGGGCAGCACCTTTTTGCCGCAAAGCGCATTGATCATGCTTGACTTCCCAGCTGAAAAATGACCGCAGAAGGCAAGCGTGAGCTCGCCGCCAGTACCCTTGCGTATCAAATCCTCGGTCAATGCGGAGGAAGACTCGTCGTTCCAGTCCAAAAAGCGGTCCCGGACTCTATTTAATTCCGTCATGCTGTATCCGATTTCATCAGTCATCAACTTCAATGTCATTTCTCGCTCCTGTCCATTGATCTCTCCATCTCTGACACCATCTGTTCACATCATTTTATTTTATCACCGCTTGCGCCGTAAAGGAATCATTTCATGACCGCCGTTTGTCCCGTTCTATGCAAAATGGCAGGCCAAGGAAGAATCGCTTCCTTGCCTGCCATGGGTTCAACATCTCATTTTTTAAAACATCAAATTTGAAGAACTTAAGATACGACGGTGTTCTCTTCTGCCGGAATCAAAATTTCGAACACGTTTCCGTGCTGCAAAATGGTTAAACCGCGAGACTTATCGCGCATCACGACCACTTCCGGCTTCTGAGACATACGCTCCAAATAATGCTCGGGAGCATCCCCGGAGTGGCTGAACGTCACGCCTTCCACTTCCTGCTCTTCATTCTCGCTCAGTTGGTTCTGGCTCTCCACCACATGTTCAAAAATATCCGAGAACAATTCAAAATTGTCGGTGTAAACAGAGATGCATTTCATGTGTAATCCCATCCTCTTTTAAATTTAGCTCCTGCTGATCCGGGGTGCATTCCTTTTTCACCTTGCGAATATCCGGCATTTCTATTCGGTCACAGTTGTTTCCAGATTTCCATTCGCCCATGCGGCCGAAATAGAAATCCGGAGACAAAGGCAAGCGCGCTGGCTTGCTTGCAATGATGCCCATTCGCCGGCTGTCAAAGTTCGGTGTTCTCCCGAATCAGATGAACTGTTTCTTTTTTTGTCTGTTTCTTGCTGGTGTTACGGTTGTTCCTTATTCTTCCTGACTGCTAAGGTTTTCATACGTTTCTTTCCTTCGCGGCAAACATCCAGCAGCGGGCATACCGGGCATTGCGGATTTTGAGCTTTACAGTGGTACCTTCCGAAAAAAATGATCCGATGATGCGTCATCGTCCATTCTTCACGCGGCACCCGCTTCATCAGCTTTTTCTCCACTTCCAGCACGGAATCTTTCCAAGCAGCCAGTCCAAGCCGTTTGGATACCCGCTCCACATGCGTATCCACCGCAATGGCAGGCACGCCAAAGGCGTTGGAAACGACGACATTGGCCGTCTTGCGTCCAACCCCGGGCAATTTGACCAGCTCGTCATGAGCCTCCGGTACTTCCCCGCCATACTGTTCGATCAGAATCCTGCACAAGTTCTGAATATGTTTGGCCTTGTTCCGGTATAACCCGATCCGTCTGATATCCTGCTCAAGTTCCTCGATCGGTACCGATACGTAATCCAAAGGCGTTTTGTATTTCTGAAACAGATCCTTTGTTACTTTATTTACCGTTTCATCCGTGCACTGGGCGGACAGCAGCACGGCGATGGTCAGCTCAAACGCATTGCTGTGATTCAGTTCGCAATGTGCATCCGGAAACATGCTCTCCATCGTGTCCAAAATATGCCGCACCGTTGCCGCATTCATATGATTTCCCTCCCGCAAAAAAAAATCTTGATGCGGAAATCCCCGCATCAAGACGGTGTTTCTCGAGCAATCCCAGGTCGATAATTTACTGTTTTACGATCTCAACAACGACACCGTTGTTTAAGTACAGTACAATATTATCATTTTCCTTAAGGGATTGCACGGACAAAGTCGTGTCACCTTGATGAACAAATACTTTATCGGATAACGTAAATCGGTAATTATCGTTAATCGATTTGCGTTTCACTTGAATTTCGGTGTTGTTCGCCTGCCAGAACGCACGCTCGATCTTCTCCAGGACTTGGATGATCGTTACGCCTTGAATGTCTTTTCGAATCTCTACGCGATCTCCCTGCGTCAACGTGCTTAAGTTCGAAGCCGTCGAACCATTCTTGACGACCTTGACGCCGCCGCTTACGCCTAGGGTCTGGCTGTTGCCCGAATGATCCTTCACGGTCAATACATTGCCCGAAGCATCCAAGCTGGTGACTTCGCCAAGCGTCAATTTGACTTCGGCAACCGAAACAGCCGTTAAGCCTTGAAGCGTAATATTAACGAGAGTTCCGGGACGCAGGTCTGCAAGCAGGATCGCTTGTCCGCTATCGCCGGTCAATGTTGCTTTGTCCGTGTAAATGTCGCTTGTAGCGCCATTCGCTTTCACTCGAATGCGGTTTTTCGCCGGTTCGGTGAATACGACCTCGAACTGCGCGGATGTCTTAAGTTTCAGGCTCTGCAAGTAATCCTGGTTGGTCGACAGCTGCGCCGAAACCTCGTCGCCGACACGCACGTCCGCCAGGGAAGCGTTCGATTTGCCGAAGATTTCTACAAGCAGCGTGCTGTTGTATGGAATTTCCTCCACTTTTCCGTTGGCGGCCACAATCGATATCACTTTCTTGGCTGTGTTAATGCTGCTGATTTTACCTTCAACTTTATAAACCACTTCCAGTGAAAGCGCACGGGTGCCAATGAGCGATACGCTGACCTTGCGTCCTGCTCCGAGCAGCGGCTCCACTTTATCCAGCGTTGTTCCGTTGCTCGATTCCAGCTTCGTCTTATCGTCCAGGATGATGACGCGAGGCTGATTGTTAGCATCCTTGACGGTCAGCCAGTGCGTCTTCGCATCGTAATTGACGATGGTGACGGCATCCAGCTGTTCCATTTGACGGCCCGTTACTTCGATCTTCGTGATTTTTTCCTCGCCATTGATGGTCAGCGTCACTTGATCGCCGGATACGGCGTCAGCGAGCAAATCGGACAAAACGGGCTTCGCCACGCCACTCATAATAATTTCCGGCTTCTCTGCCAGAAACTTCGTTTCGAGCTGCGTGCTTCCGCTGCGCTTATACGTGATGGTTTTTCCATTCTCTTCAACAGAATACAGCATCGCCTGTATCGTACGGTCGACGCTTTGCGTGACCTCCACCGATTGAAGAATGCTGTTTTTTACCGTGAAATTCACGGCATAACCATTCTTCAGCTCCGCCGGTGACAGAATTTGATTCTGATAGCGAATGACGGTAGCATCGTCCCACGTGTACGTGTCCTCATAACCGGTGCTGTCCTTAAGGGTTACTCTTTTGTTCGCCGTGTCCACGTTTTGGACGACGCCCGCTCCCGTCTTGTTCACCAAGCCGCTCTTCACGCGGATCGACACGATTTTTTTCTGCGGGCTGTAGGTTTCGCGCTCAATGGTAAGCAAGCTGCCTGCAGCAAGCGTCTTCGGATCGATTTGGATACCGTTCTGGTCCAGGAAAACCGTGCTTGGCTCGTAACTCAGCTCTTCAAATGTACTGCCTGTATCAAGCCAAATCACGTTGTTCGGAGACAAACGGGCATAGGTGCGGTCAAACCGCTCCACCTGCTGGGCTGGATCCGTAATTTCCACGTAAGCAGCGGTTCCGTTATTCGCGACGACCACCGCTTGCGTGTATGGATTGATGTCCGAAAACTGCAATCTTTTCTCCGAATCGGACGCAAAATAAGCCGTGGAAGAATCCAGCTTGAATGAGTTCAGCTTGCCGTCGGCATACAGCTCCAGCTTGCCGTTCTCAATCGAAGCGATGGAGCCTTTGTACTGATTCTCGTAATTCGTGGTAATGTACGCTTGAGCCCGGCTGAAGAACGTTGCAAGCTGGGCACGGGTAACCGCCCCTTGCGGATCGAATTTGTTTCCGTTCACGCCTTTGGCAAGGCCCAGCTCAACCGCCACATTAACGTATCCCAAACGATCCGGGGATATCTTGGCGTTGTCCGCAAAGCCTGTCGCTTTATTTTTGGCGGCATTGGCCTCCGCGGTACGTCCAATGGAACGGACAAGCACTTCGGTTATCCATTCCCGGGATGCTTTCTGCGCGCCCCAGATGACTTTCTCGTCCGTGTATCCGGATTCTTTTTGCTTGTCGAGCAGGTTTTGCTGAAAAGCCAGTTCAACATACTTCGTAAAATAATCGTTCACTTTAACATTTGTCGGTAATGTCGCAGCGCCGCTGCTTAATTGATCCTGCATGCTTAAGAACCGGATCGCCATCGTCACAGCTTCCTGCTGCGTTACAGGATCGTTCGGACGAAACTTTCCGTTATTCCCGGTCACGATCCCCTGTGCTGCTAATTGATAAATGTACTTTTCTCCCCAATAACCGGCATTCACGTCGCTGAATACGTTAACGGCCGTTTGGGGTGCATTTGCCGTTGTCGCATTTGCTGCTTCTTCATCTGCCGAGACGATCGAAGCTCCGCCTCCGAATGCTATAAGTCCGGCCATGACGGCGGAGACCACTTTTTTGGAATGAACATGTTTGCTGTGTCTAAGTACCATTTTCTTTCCCCTCTCAATTACTACTGCTTCATCATATACTAATATTCGACAGCAGATCGTGATCTCCTTCAACCATCATTACCGAGTCATTGGATTTTCTAAATCGACATGCCCCATCAACGATTCGGTCTGCTGACCATCGACCAGAATTTGAAGTGATTTTACTTCGTCAAACTGGAAGAACGTTTTCTTGATGGCATCGACGGCAAACGACTCGCCGCCTGCACCCAAGTTGGCTTCGTCAGGGACCGTCACGTCGAGCGTCAGAGCGCCGTTCTCGAATTTCAACGAATTCAGCTCGATTTTCTCCCATAGGGGAACCATGTCGGCCTTATCGCTCTTTTGTAATGCTTGATATGCGGCTTCGTATTTTTCCTGATCTTCCTTATACGAGATCTCTGCCGAGCCTTCAACCAGCTCCATCAAATCCGGGTCCGTATAGTAAGCTTTAATGCTCTCCGTTTTGGCTTCCGGCGCTGTCGCTTCATTGCCGCCGTTCCCTGTTGACGTGCCCCCCGAACCGTTCGATGTTCCCCCATTGCTCTGTCCTGTCTGATCATCAGGTGCAGGTGTCACTTGCTCCGGCGTATCGTCCGGTGCTGCTCCGGGTTTCTGTCCGCAACCGGCACCAATCAGCATAACGGCTGCCAAAAGTCCGACTGCCCAAATTTTTTTATTCAAAATAGCCACCTCCTGCAATCACGATCACTGTCGTATCGTTAATCAACCTTCAAATAATTTTTGATGCCTCTGACAATTGCCTCGGCTACCCGATCCTGTGTTGCCGGATCAAACAGCTTGCTCTCATCGGTCTTGTTGCTCAGGAACCCGACTTCCAGCAGGGCGCCAGGCATCTTGGTCTCGCGAATAACATGGAAGTTGCCGTATCTCACTCCGCGGTCTTTTAAACCCATGGCCTTCACGATTTCTTTATGAAGGGCATTCGCCAGCGCTTTGTCAGATTCATTGTAATAATACGTTTCGGTTCCGCTTGCAGTGGATGGGCCGCTATTAGCATGTATCGATATGAAAACATCAGCCTTCAGATCATTCGCAATCTTCGCGCGATCCTTCAGCTCGAGGAAAGTATCGTTACTGCGAGTCAAAACGACTTCGATATTTTTTTCTTTGGCCAACAACTTCTCAACTTTCAGCGCCATCGCGAGGTTGAAATCCTTCTCCCTCTTCTTCGTTACCCCGATCGCTCCCGGATCATGATCTCCATGACCCGCATCAATGACCACGAGTTTCTTTCCGCCCGTACCGGGTTCCGGCGAAGGGTTAGAGGTCGTGTTCAGATCCACAATGAACAGGCCCGATCCGTTCTCAAGGCCTGATACGGTGTAGTTCTTGGCATAGTTCAGATCAATGACGATCCGCACGGTCATCGGGTTGCTGTTATACAGGGAGTAACGGACGGCTTTGACGTCCGGGTAACCCGACACCGTCATCTGGCCGCTCTTCGCCACGTCATCGAAATCGGCGTTGCTGCTGAAAGTCTCGGAGAAATTCGTGTTCGCCATATCAATGACGATACGGTCCGGACTGCTGAGCTTCGATACCTTTGGCTTCGCATTGCCCGTAACGGCGACCATCAGCCTGTTTTCGCTGAAGCTGAGGCCGTCCACGGTCGACGTAGCGACGCCGGGTTCTTCGCCAGGGTTACTGCCATCGTAAGACGAGGTAAGATAGACTGCCTTCTGCGTGTTATCCCATCTTACTTGAAGGCCCATTTGCTCACTTACAAAGCGAATCGGAACGAGGGTCGTTCCGCCTCGAAGAACAGGCGCCTTCGTCATTAGAACACGCTGGCCGTTTATGTCGGCATACTGACTTCCAATCACCATCGTCACTTTCTGCCAGGCGTCTTCAACCGTTACCGTCTTCGCTGCCTTGTTCCAATTCACGTTAAAACCGAGATTTTCGGAAATGACACGGATCGGGACCATGACGGTACCGTTGTTGTTCTCCACCTTCACGCCAGATGACAGATTGATTTGTTGACCATCCAGGTAAATCCTTGCGCTGTACGAACTCGCATCCGCCATTTTAGGAAACGCAATCATGATGACAACGAGAAACATTAAAAAACCGAACTTCTTCATCCTTCACCCCTACCATCCTATTATTTTGCCATAGATTGGCGTTTCTGCACTCGGCCTGTCCGACATCACCTGACAACCTATAGACGCTTAGACTCACTGAAAGTTGCGAAATTGTTCCCTATTTACCAAAAAAACACCTATTTCGACAAGCGAAATAGGTGTTTAGTCCTTCATATGAAATTCAGAATTAGTTCCTTTGTTCTATTTTCGAGTCATAGGATGCTCCAGCTCAACATGCCCCATTAAACTCTCAATCTGATTACCGTCTACAAGCAATTCCAAGGACTTCACTTCATCGAACTGGAAGAACGTTTTTTGCAAGGCATCAATCGCAAACATTTCCCCTCCAGCTCCAAGATTCGCCTCTGCCGGCTTGGTGATATCCAGCGTCAATGCTCCGTTGTCGAACTTAAGTGATTTCAGCGTGATTTTATCCGACCATAATGGATTCAGTTCGGCATCTCCGCTCTTTTGAAGACCTTCAAAAGCTTTCTTATATTTATCCTCTTCGCCCGAGTACGTGATCTCTTTGCTGGCTTCTTTCAAATCCATGATCTCCGGGTCCGTATAATAGAGTTTAATATTCGCTTTCTTCGCTTGATCCTCCGCAGCGTTCACGTCCTTCGTATCGACTGGCGTACCTGTACTTCCAGCGGATGTTTTCTCCGGCGGCGTGCTTGTTCCTTCGCTCGCGTTCACGGTAGTTGCTTCGGCTTCGCCCTGCTTCTGATCATCCGCCGCCTTGTCATTGCCCGGTTCGTCCTGCGGCGTCTGTACTTGTCCAGCTTCAGTATCCGGACCCGTCTCGGCGGGGGCCGCAGTCGGCTTTTGTCCGCAGCCGGCACTAAATGCAAGCAGAAGCGCCAGCAATCCGGTCATCCAATATTTTTTGTTCATGGCTTGTGTCCCCCTCTAAGTTACATCAAATCTTGTACACATTATTGTACTTTAAGATATTCTTTAATACCCTCTACAATACCTTGTGCAACACGATTTTGGAAATCGTCTTTAAACAACTGGGCTTCGTCACCCTTGTTGCTCAAAAAGCCAATCTCGAGCAGGACAGCCGGCATCGTCGTTTCCCTCGTAACATGAAGGCTACCGTATTTAACTCCACGATCTTTGAGACCTGTCGCTTTTGCAAGATGTTTATGGATCACATCCGCCAATGACTTGCTGGAATCTCTCGTATAATACGTTTCCGTACCGCTGGGACTGCTGGACGCGTTGCTGTTTCCATGAATGGACACGAAAATATCTGCTTTTAAATTATTTGCGATTTTCACGCGATCGCTGAGCTCAAGATGTGAATCGTCGCTGCGAGTCATCACTACATTGATATTCTTTTCTTTTTTGAGCAGTGCTTCAACCTTAAGGGAAATATCCAAATTAAATGATTTCTCCGTTTTTCCCGTAAGGCTGATCGACCCCGGCTTGATACCGCCGTGACCGGGATCAATGACAACCGTTTTCTTGCCATTCCCGGTAACCGGCGGCACCGGCGGTACGAGAATTTCGCCCTCTGCGTTCAGATCAACGATGATGATGCCCGATTCCTGGGTCACCGCATAATTCTTAGGTCCAGTCAAATCCAATACGATACGCACGGTTGGCGGGTTGTCGCTGAACACGGCATATCTAATATTCGTAACGTCGGAATAATTCGCAGCTTCCATACTGCCGCCGTTCTGCGCGTTCACGGCATGTCCGCTTAGGAATGAAGCAGAGTAGACGGTGTCCGGAAGATCGATAACAATCCGGGCAGGCCCCGTCATGCTGAACACTTTCGGCGTCACGGCGCCTTCTGTTGCTATCATGAGACGGTTGTCGCTAAAGCTAAGCCCTGTAAGCGTACTCTTGTTTCCGGTTTCCACAGGCGGAGGCGTTTGATTGCCCGGATTGCTTCCTTCACCTGGATCAATCTCGGCCCCGGTGGTAGGCAGTGCGGCGCTTGAAAGGTACACAGCCTTCGATTGGTTGTCCCATTTCACGTCAAGCCCCATCTGCTCGCTCACAAACCGGAGCGGCACAAGCGTGGTAGGCCCGTTCAAGACAGGCGCCAAATTCAAATCTACCTGGGCCCCGTTCAGCTCTGCCTGCTGGCTGCCGACCACCATGCGGACCGTCTTCTCGCTATTTTCAACCGTTACGGTTTGGCTGGCCTTCTCCCAGCCTACCTTGAAACCGAGATTCTCGGATACCACGCGTATCGGAATCATCACATTGCCCTTCATGTTGGCTACCTGGACGCCCGAAGACAAATTCAATGGTTCCCCGTCAAGAAATATGGTCGCACTTGAAGAACTGGCCTCGCCGCTCTTCGGAAACGCCAGCAAGAAGACTATCAACACCATTACAAACCCTAACTTCTTCATGAATCCACCTCGATCATCCCATGATTGAATTTGAAAAGCAAATCTAGCAAAAAAAAACTTAAACTATGTAAATCAGTATTCCCGTATGCATGCTTCCGGACAAATACTGACATCAAACGTTGATCCATCGTGGCTGCCGCTGCATATTAATTCCATAATACCAAAAAAAACTTCCATTTCCTACACAGGAAATGGAAGTTTAATAATCTTGTAACCTTTTGAAGCCTGATTGCGAAATTAGGCGAACAAGCGCTCCCCATGTTTTTTCTCGTAAGCATCGATTGCACTTTCATGCTGCAGCGTCAAACCGATATCGTCCAATCCTTGAAGCAGGAATTGACGACGGTGCTCGTCGAGGTCAAAGTCGATGTGCAATCCCTGATCATCGGTAATCGTTTTGTTCTCCAGATCCACGTTCAGTTTATAGCCTTCGTTCGATTCCGTCCGCTGGAACAGCTCTTCGACCTGCTCCTCCGACAATTTGATCGGCAGAATTCCGTTCTTGAAGCAGTTGTTGTAGAAAATATCAGCAAACGATGGAGCGATGACCACGCGGAACCCGTAGTCGAGAATCGCCCAAGGCGCATGCTCGCGGGAAGATCCGCAGCCAAAGTTGGCACGCGAGATCAGGATGGTCGAACCCTGGTAGCGGGGCTGGTTCAGCGAGAAGCTGTCGATATTGCCTCCCTCTTCATCAAACCGCCACTCGTAAAACAGAAACTGTCCAAATCCCGTGCGTTCAATCCGTTTCAAAAACTGTTTAGGAATAATTGCGTCCGTATCTACATTCACCCGGTCGACAGGTGCGACAATACCGTTTAATTTCGTAAATGCTTGCATAAACTTCTCCTCCGTCCTTCTTAGCTCACAACTTCTTCGGCTGCAAAGTTCCAATCACGTACATCCACGAAGCGTCCTTTAACCGCAGCTGCCGCTGCCATTGCCGGCGATACGAGATGCGTTCTGCCCCCGCGGCCCTGGCGACCTTCGAAGTTCCGGTTGGATGTGGAAGCGCAGCGCTGTCCAGGCTTCAGTACATCCGGATTCATCGCAAGGCACATACTGCAGCCTGCTTCGCGCCATTCGAAACCTGCCTCGACGAAAATTTTGTCGAGCCCTTCTTTTTCGGCCTGAATCTTCACTCGGCCCGATCCCGGAACGACGATGGCGGTCACATTGCTGGACACTTTATGTCCCTTCGCTACAGCTGCTGCTGCCCGCAAATCCTCGATGCGTCCATTCGTGCAAGAACCGATGAAGACATAATCGATCGGAATCTCGGACATCGGGGTCCCTGGCACAAGCGCCATGTATTCCAGCGCCTTCTCCGCTGCCTTGCGCTCGTTCTCGGTCTTGAAGTCTGCAGGGTTAGGAACCGTCGAGGAAATGTCGGTACCCATTCCCGGGCTCGTTCCCCAGGTTACTTGAGGGATCAGCGTTTCCACGTCGAATTCAACCACCACGTCGAACTCGGCGCCTTCGTCTGTCACAAGCTCTTTCCAAGCTGCTACAGCAGCATCAAAAGCTTCGCCCTGCGGAACATATTGACGTCCGCGCAAATATTCAAACGTCGTTTCATCCGGAGCGATCATGCCCGCTCTGGCTCCGCCTTCAATGGACATGTTGCACACCGTCATACGCTCTTCCATCGACAACTCGCGGATGGCTTCGCCCGTATATTCGATAACATAGCCTGTTGCAAAATCGGTTCCGTACTTCGCAATGACGCCAAGGATCATGTCCTTCGCCGTTACGCCCGGATTGCGGCGGCCAACAAAACGAACTTCCATGGTTTTCGCTTTAGCCTGCTGCAAACATTGGGTTGCCAGGACGTGCTCAACCTCGCTCGTACCGATACCGAACGCCAGCGCACCGAATGCGCCGTGAGTGGATGTGTGGCTGTCGCCGCACACAATCGTTTTGCCGGGATGCGTCAAGCCAAGCTCAGGGCCCATAACGTGCACTACGCCTTGGTCAATCGTGTCCAGATCGTACAGGGTAACGCCAAAATCCTGACAGTTCTTGGTCAGGGTGTCGATTTGCTGCTTCGAAATCGGATCCGTGATGTTAAAACGGTCTTTCGTCGGTACGTTGTGATCCATCGTGGCGAAGGTAAGTTCCGGGCGGCGCACTTTGCGGCCGCTGAGACGCAGACCTTCGAAGGCTTGAGGGGAAGTCACCTCGTGGACCAAATGCAGGTCGATATACAAAATACCCGGCTTGCCTTCTTCCTGATGAATCACGTGGTTATCCCAAATTTTTTCGAACATTGTCTTCTTACTCATCATAATCACCCCATTGTTCTTTACGTCCATGAGAAGATAATTGCTTGAGTCCCTTATCCCTATTGGGAAGGCCTACAACGCATCATCTTTACGTTGATAGTAATATATCATTTCCTTCTTCATTGTTCCAAGATATAATATCTATAGATGTAATAGGATTCAGCTATAACGGAGTGATGCTTACATGGAACTGAGACAACTGCAATATACGCTGCAAATCGCGGCGGACAAAAACTTTTCGCGCGCCGCGGAGAAGCTTCATATCGCCCAGCCTTCCCTGAGCCAGCAGCTTTCCAAGCTGGAGAAAGAGCTCGGGGTGCTGCTGTTCCAGCGAAATACGAGCAACGTCGAGCTTACCCATGCCGGTGCCAGCTTTGTCGAGCATGCGCAGAAGATCATGGACGCCGTCGAGCAGCTGAAACAGGAGATGTCGGACATCTCCCAGCTACGCAAGGGGAAAGTCGTCGTTGGCAGCATGCCGATAACCGGCTCTCATCTGCTGCCCCGAGTTTTGCCTGCTTTCAAAAAAGGATATCCGGATATCGAAATCACCCTTTTGGAGGACTCCTCCATGAATCTGGAGAAGCTGACGGCGAGCGGCAAGGCGGATCTCAGCCTGCTTGCGCTGCCCCTGGCGGAGCCGTCCTTGTCCTGGATTCCGATCGGCGAGGAGATGATCGATTTGGCGGTTCCTCCCCAGCACCCGCTTGCGCTGCGGGCGGCCTCCGATCCCGTACGCCCCATTACGATCGACGAAATCCGGAACGAAGCGTTTGTCGTGCTCAAGAAGGGTCAGGGCTTCCGGAAGCTTACCTTCGATATATGCCGGGAGGCCGGCTTCGAGCCGAACGTTGTATTCGAGAGCAGCAACATCGAGACCCTCCAGTCTCTGGTCGCTACCGGGATGGGGATTACGCTGGTTCCCCGGTTCATTGCCCGTGCGAAACGCAGCGAGTTTATTCCGGTATATCTGCCGCTCGCGGATCCGGTGCCGAGCCGCACGCTGGTCGTCGCTTACCGAAACGGCCGGTATTTGTCCAAAGCGGCGGATGCGTTCATCGACACGTTCAAGCAGGTCATGGACAAGCTTGTGGTAGAAGGCGTTCAAGATAAATAATCGCAAATGAATGCAGTTTAAAACGAATAATAAGCAAAGAGGCACAGCCATCGTCGAACGACAAACGGCTGTGCCTCTTTTTCTTTTTCACCTGAAAGCCAAAAGATTACCCATGATCATCATAAACCGAACCCTATTTGCGCAAATTATGCTGGTCGATCATTCGGTTCTGTTCGTCCGCGGTACGGGACTGATCCTGAATCGATTCGTTTTTCCCGTTCCCGCCTCCGGCTACGCTCTCAACAAAATTGCGGAACTGCTCTTTCTGTTCTTGTTCCTGTTCATTGTTTCGGCTGTCGAATTGGTTGTTCTCTGCCATGATTCAAAGCCTCCTCTCAGACGGATTACCCATAGTATACCCGCCGCTGCCCAGATGAAACTTCATATTTGGAGGTTTGGATCTTACATGTTCTATTGGACATACAAATGAGGCCGACGGTCCTCAAAAACCGGTATGCGTCCTCTCACTTCATCCGTGAGCTTGCAATCCAGCGTGCCTGTCACAATCGTTTCCCGCTCATCCCCTTCGGCGATGATCTCGCCCCATGGGTCAATGATCATGGAATGACCGAAAAAGTCCGTTTCGCCGCTGGTTCCTACGCGATTGCAGGCAACGACATACATTTGGTTCTCGATCGCCCTGGCGATGAGCAGCGTTCTCCAATGATGCAGCCTCGGATGGGGCCATTCCGCAGGCACGAACAGCACTTGAGCGCCGCCGAGCGCGAGGGTGCGGGACAATTCCGGAAACCGGATATCGTAACAGATCGACGCGCCCGCCTTCATTTCTTCCAGATCAAAGGTTACGGTCTGCTGTCCGGCTTGCAGGAACTTCTCTTCGTCCATCAGGCGGAACAAATGGATTTTGGAATATTTGGCGATCTGCTCCCCGTTCCGGTTAAAGACGTACATGCTGTTATAAATCCGGTCTTCAATCCGTTCGGCTACGGAACCGCCCACGACTTGGATGCGGTGTTTTCGAGCAAACTCGCTCAGCATCGAAGAGGTTTCTTGCCCCATAGGGTCGGCGAGCTCTTGGATCCGGTCCAGCGCATATCCGGTATTCCACATCTCCGGCAGCACGATCACGTCCGGCTTATGGTTCGCAGCTGCCGCCTTCTCCATCATGCCGAGCATGTTATCCATGTTGGCCTGGACGTTGCCTATTTCAATGTCAGCTTGAATAAGTGCGATATGAAGCTGAGCCTTTGCTTCTCCAGTCATCTTGCAGCCTCCCGTTGTTTGAGTTGAATCCAAGGGCGGCCTCCATGCGATCATGAAACGCATAGGCCGGTTCTTCTTCCAGGGTTCAACCTTCTCTTATATGTCATCATCATAGCCTCTCCAGCGCCGCTGCTGCAACACCCTAGCCCCATTTCCCTCTATACACCCCTGATAAATCGTGTTAAATTAATCCTAATTGTTTTCCATTATAGACGTATTTAGAGTGTAATCAGATAACGGAGTGATGAACCTGCAATGAACAAAAAGCCAGACGTTTTCCACATAGAGCCGGCCGAGATCATGGCCCAGCTGCCTACGCAATTTTTCGCGACCCTGGTCTCCAAGGTAAACCGCCAAGTGTCTCAAGGGCATGATGTAATCAATCTCGGCCAGGGAAATCCCGATCAGCCCACGCCGCCTCATATCGTATCGAGCCTGAAGGAGGCGGCCGACAATCCGCTGTTTCACAAATATTCGCCTTTTACCGGCTTTTCCTTTCTGAAGGAAGCCATCGCGCATCGATACAAGGAGGACTATAACGTCGATCTGGATCCGGAAACGGAAGTCGCCATTCTGTTCGGGGGAAAAACCGGGCTGGTGCAGCTGCCGCAAATCCTCCTGAATCCCGGGGATGTCTGTCTTGTCCCGGACCCGGGTTACCCGGATTACTGGTCAGGCGTTGCTCTCGCCCGCGCGCAAATGAAGTTCATGCCGTTAACCGCAGATAACCGCTTCCTTCCCGACTATGGCGCTATATCGCCTGCAGACCGGGAAAAAGCGAAGCTGGTGTTCCTGAATTACCCGAACAACCCGACATCCGCCGTCGCTCCTTTATCCTTCTACGAGGATACAGTGGCATTCGCCGCCGAACACGGGATTGTGGTAGCCAGTGACTTTGCATATGGGGCGATCGGTTTTGACGGAGACCGTCCGGTCAGCTTCCTGCAAGCGGAAGGCGCCAAGGAGGTGGGCGTGGAATTCTACACCCTCTCCAAAACCTACAATATGGCAGGATGGCGCGTCGGCTTCGCCCTGGGGAACCGAAACATCATCTCGCTGATCAATATGCTGCAGGACCATATCTATGTCAGCCTGTTCGGCGGCATCCAAGCGGCTGCTGCTGCGGCTCTCACCTCGTCGCAGGACTGCGTCGACCAACTGGTGTCGCGCTACCAGTCGAGAAGGGATGCCTTCTTCGGCGCCCTGTCCGAAATCGGGTGGCAGGCCCCGAAACCGGCCGGCTCCTTCTTTAGCTGGCTGCCCGTGCCGAAGGGATACACCTCGGTATCCTTTGCCGACTTGCTGCTGGAGGAGGCCAAGGTGGCCGTCGCGCCTGGCGTAGGCTTTGGGGATCACGGCGAGGGGTATGTCCGCGTCGGCCTGTTAAGCAGCGAGGAACGAATGCGGGAAGCCGCCTACCGGATTGGCAAGCTGAACCTGTTCGGCTAACCTAATTCCTTTTGAAAAATCAAAAACGATGTGCTATTCTTGCAATAACAATCGAATGCAGTTCCCAAACGCAAAGACGGGACCAGTACGAAAGCATGCGGCACGATGATCAGAGAGCAAATTCCATGGGCTGAAAGAATTTGCCGTGACCCCTTTCCGAATCCTACCCCCGAGCGGCCTGGCTTGCCAGGACAGCGCCTTCTGTTACAGGGCCAAAGCCGGATGAGCTGCGCTCATCAATAAAGGTGGTACCGCGGAAGTCCAACTTTCGTCCTTTCTCATACAGGACGAAAGTTTTTTTGTTTTCAGGGAAATGGATTCGTAACAGCCATTCCTACCATCATAAATACAAGGAAGTGATCACGATGCTCTCGCGCATCGTCGTAAAGATTGGAAGCAGCTCCCTAACGACAGACGAAGGCGGACTTAATCTGGATTCGGTCGCGTTTTTTGCCGGGGAACTTGCCGGGCTCCGCGAGGCCGGCCATGAAGTTCTCCTCGTGACCTCCGGAGCCGTCGCAGCAGGTTTTAGGGAGATCGGGTACGAGACGAGGCCCAAGCTGCTCCATGAGAAGCAAGCATCCGCAGCATTGGGCCAAGCGCTGCTCATGCGGGCTTACCAGAATGCGCTGGCCTCCCATCAACTGAAAGCGGCCCAGATTCTGTTGACGAGAATGGACTTTGCGAACCGCAAACGCATGAACAACGCCAGCATGACGATTACGGAGCTTTTGAAGCAAGGCGTCATCCCCATCATTAACGAGAACGACACGGTTTCGATTGACGAGCTGAAATTCGGCGATAACGATACGTTATCCGCACTAGTCGCCAACCTGGTCCGCGCTCAGCAATTAATCATCCTGACCGATACGGACGGCTTATACACGGCCGATCCGCGCAAGTCGCCGGATGCCATAAAATACGAGGAAATTCATGACATTACCGATGAAATTTACAGCATGGCGGGAGGGGCCGGCTCCAGCGTCGGAACCGGCGGCATGCGCTCGAAAATCGATGCCGCCAAAATCGCCACCCGCGGCGGCGTTCCCGTATTCATCGGCAAAGCCAACGAGCCCGGCGATCTGGTGAAAGCATTGGAGCACAGCGGCAAAGGTACGTATTTTGCCACTCACCTGTCGGCCCTGCCTGTGAAAAAGCAATGGCTCGGCTTTATGTCCTCGCCGCTGGGTCGGATCGTAGTCGATCCCGGTGCCGAGAAGGCGCTGATCCACGGAGGTCACAGCCTCCTTCCCGTTGGCGTTAAACGGATCGAAGGCAGTTTCCATGCAGGCGATGTGGTGGAAGTCGTCAATATGGACAACGTAAGGCTCGGCAGAGGCATCGTCAATTACGACGAGGACCAGCTGCAGGCCGTGCTCGGATTGCCGAGCAGCCAAGTCATCGGTATTATCGGCGAGATCCATCGGCTCGAGGTTATTCACCGCGATGAATGGATTACGTTAAAATAGTCCGTATCGCATCCCGAAGTTAAATCTTTTTATCACCTATACGAAGGAGGAATCATCATGAGTGAGGTACGCAATAAAGCTCAGCTCGCCAAGCAGGCTGCATTTCGTCTTGGCAGACTGAGCACGGAGGAGAAAAATCAGGCGCTGCTGATCATGGCCGACGCCCTGATCCAGCGGACGGCAAATATCATGGAAGCCAACGCAGAGGATCTTCGGCGCGGGAAGGAGCTTGGCACCTCTGCTTCCCTGCTGGATCGGCTGGCACTGAACGAAGCCAGAATCGAGGGCATTGCCGAAGGGTTGCGCCAAATCGTGGAGCTACCGGACCCGATCGGCGACACCTTGGAAACGATCGATCGTCCGAACGGACTGAACATCGTGAAGAAACGCGTTCCCCTGGGCGTGATCGGCATCATTTATGAAGCACGTCCCAATGTGACGGTCGATGCCGCCGGGCTGTGCTTGAAGACGGGCAATGCGGTCGTCCTGCGGGGCGGATCATCCGCCCTCTCCTCCAACCGCAAAATCATCGAAGTTCTTCACGAAGCTATGGAACGCACTGCGCTGCCTAAAGAAGCGCTTCAGCTTATCGAGGACCCGAACCGCTCCTCCGTGGATGAAATGCTGAAACTGAACGGACTGCTGGATGTCATCATCCCGCGCGGCGGCAGCTCCCTGATCCAGAACGTCGTGATGAATGCCACCGTGCCGGTCATCGAAACCGGGGCGGGCATATGCCATACGTACCTGGACGCATCGGCACGGCCGGACATGGCCGCCGCTATCAGCATCAATGCCAAGGTGCAGCGCCCTTCGGTCTGCAATTCCATGGAAACCCTGCTCGTCCATGCGGAGTATGCCAAATCGCACCTGACTTCGCTGGCCGAAGCTTTCCGTGAGCGTAATGTCGAGCTGCGCGGATGCCAGCGAACCCTGGAATATATCCCTTGGGCTGCCGTCGCAACGTCCGAGGATTACTCGACAGAGTATAACGACTATATTTTGAACATTAAAATCGTGGACCGCCTGGATGAGGCCATCGAGCACATTTCAGTATATGGCACGAAGCATTCCGAATGCATCGTAACGGAGAACGAGGATCATGCGGAGCGTTTCCTGCAGGAAGTAGACGCAGCGGCTGTCTATCATAACGCTTCGACCCGCTTCACCGACGGCTTTGAATTCGGCTTCGGCGCCGAAATCGGGATCAGCACCCAGAAGCTGCATGCCCGGGGACCTATGGGGTTACCCGCGCTTACTTCCTCCAAATATGTTATTATCGGTAGTGGTCAAATACGCGAATAAATCATTCATCCCAAGCCATGAAGGAGGAACAAAACGATGTGCCAATCCCCGCAGAACCGACCTTTAATTGATAAAGCAATCACCTTCTACGGCGCAGGCTCGATGGCCGAAGCGATCGTACGAGGATTAGTGAGCCGTTCTGTCGTGCTTCCCGAGAATATTACGATGCTGAACCGTAGCAACGCCCAGCGCCTTCTGGAACTGAGCGAACGGTACGGCGTCCAGATCAACAACGACGAGGCCGCCAAAATCGAAATTTTGAAAACCTCGCCGGTGATCGTGCTGGCCATGAAACCGAAGGATGCCGCCAAAGCGCTGAAAGAACTGGGACCCAAGCTCTCCAGCGACCAATTGATCATCTCCGTGATCGCCGGACTTTCGATTTATACGACGCAGACGCTGCTAGGAAACCAGCAGCCCATTGCAAGAACGATGCCGAATACATCCGCTTCGATCGGGCTTGGTTCCACGGGCATTGCGTTCTCGAAGGAAATCAGCGAAGAACAGCGTCAGCTCGTGCTGACTTTGTTCGAGGCAGTCGGCCACGTAACGGTCATCGAAGAAGAGAAGATGGACATCCTGACCGGGATATCCGGCAGCGGCCCGGCTTACTTCTATTACATGATGGAGGCCATGACCGCAGCGGGAATCCGCGGCGGCCTGACGCCGGAGCAAAGCCGCGAGCTGACGCTTCAAACGATTCTGGGTGCCGCCCGCATGGTCCAGCAGACCGGGGAACAGCCATCGTCGCTGCGCGCGAAGATTACATCGCCGAACGGATCGACGCAAGCTGCCCTGGAAACGCTCGACAAAGGCGATTTCTTCGAAACGGTCATTGCCGCCGTAAACCGCTGCGCTGAGCGCTCCAAAGAAATGGGCGCGATGCTGAAGGAGCAGATCTCATGAGCCGCTGTATTGCAACGTACCGAATTTATGACGACCAGGCGGATTTCCGTAAGAAAGCGACCTCCATCGCCGTTGGCATGACGGTTGGCAGCTGGACCGAGCTGCCGCAGGCCAAACGCGAAGCCATGCAGAAACATCTTGGCGAGGTCGTTGACATTCAGGTTCACGAGGGCTGGGAGCCGGGCAGCCGTTATGCGGATGTCAGCATCGCTTATCCGGACATCAATTTTAGCCGGGATATTCCTGCCCTGCTGGTGACCGTGTTCGGCAAAATTTCCATGGACGGGCGCATCAAACTGACGTCCCTGGATCTGTCTCCTGACTTCCTGAGTGCATTTCCCGGACCGAAGCATGGCATCGACGGAATCAGAGGCCTTCTCGGCGTCCATGACCGCCCGCTGCTCATGAGCATCTTCAAATCGGTGATTGGACTGAATGCGGACGAGCTCAGAGCCCAATTTATCCGCCAGGCGCTCGGCGGCGTGGATCTGATCAAGGATGACGAAATCCTGTTCGAGAACGACCTCACCCCGATTGAAAAACGGGTCAGCATGTGCATTCAGGCCGCTTCGGACGTCGAACAGCAGACGGGCAAAAAACTGCTGTACGCGGCCAATTTGACCGGCCGTACATCGCAGCTGCGCGAGCAAGCATTGCGCGCGATCGATGCAGGCGCCAATGCCCTGCTCTTCAATGTGCTGTCCTACGGGTATGACGTCCTGCACGAGCTGAGCAGCGATCCGGAGATTACGGTACCCATCGCGGCTCACCCAGCGCTTGCCGGCGCCATCTATCCTTCTCCGCACTATGGGATTGCGGCACCTGTGCTGCTCGGCCAGCTGATGCGGATCGCCGGAGCCGATCTGGTGCTCTTCCCTTCTCCTTACGGCTCCGTCACGATGCCGAGGGAAGAGAATCTCGCCATTCGCGACGAGCTGCATAGCGCTAAGCTTGGCGTGAAGCGAAGCATGCCGGTACCGTCCGCGGGAATTCATCCGGGACTCGTTCCGCGCATCATCCGGGATTTCGGCACCGATGTGGTCGTTAACGCAGGCGGCGGGATCCACGGTCATCCGATGGGAACCGAAGCGGGCGGCAAAGCCTTTGTACAGGCGATTGAGGCAACGATGAAATCCGTGCCGCTTGCCCACTATGCCGAAGAGCACGAAGAACTGAAAGCCGCACTGGACATCTGGGGAGGAGAAGCATGACATCAGGAGCAAAACAGCCGATTATTTTTTGCGATTTCGACGGAACTATCACGAACAACGATAACATCGTTGCCATCATGAAACACTTCAAACCGGAAGGCTTCGAGCCGATCATGCAGGATACGGTTGACCGCACCATTTCAATTCGGGAAGGCGTTGGCCGCATGTTCGCCCTCTTCCCTTCCTCTATGAAAGAAGAAATTACCGAGTATGTGCTGAGCCATGCCGGGATCCGGGAAGGCTTCGCAGCGTTCCTTGACTATTTGAAATCCGAGCAGATCGAGTTCTATGTCACAAGCGGCGGCATCGATTTCTTTGTCGATCCTCTGCTGAAGCCCTTTGGCATACCGGCGGACCATATCTTCTGCAACGGTGCCGATTTCGAAGGGGATCGCATTGAGATTACCTGGCCGCATCCTTGCAAGGAATCCTGCCATAACGACTGCGGCATGTGCAAGGTTACGGTGATGGACCGTTTTCCAGCCGACCGATATTACCGGATTCTCATCGGTGACAGCCTTACCGATTTTGAAGGCGCCAAGCAGGCCGACTTGGTCTATTCCCGCTCCACGCTTACCGAGCAGTGCAAGAAGCTTGGCGTGTTTCATGTACCATTCGAGACATTTACCGATATCCAGAACGACATGAAAGACAAGTTTACGCAGGAGGTGCTGTAAGTGGCATTTTCAGATATCCAGCTCGAACAGAAGCAGGCTGCGCTGCAGGAACTTAGAGGAATCAAGGAACTGTTTGCATCCAGAAACTGGTTCCCGGGCACCAGCGGCAATCTTTCCGTCCGTGTTGGCGAATTCCATCCGGAGCAGTTTTATTTTGCCGTCACGGCCAGCGGAAAAGACAAATCCGTACATACGCCGGAGGATTATCTCTTTGTGGACCAGAACGGTGTCCCTTGCGAAGCAACCGGCTTAAAGCCCAGCGCGGAAACTTTAATCCACTGTGAAATCTACCGGAAAACCGGCTGCGGCGCCATTTTCCATGTGCACACCATCGACAACAACCTGATCAGCGATTGGTATGGTGAACAAGGTTACGTGCCTGCCCAAGGAATCGAGCTGATCAAAGCCTTTAACATTTGGGAAGAGGACGCGGCGATCCGCATTCCGATCCTGCCGAACTATGCGGACATTCCGCGGATTGCAGAGCTCGTTCCCGACGCGCTCGATCCGGCGGTACCCGGCATTTTGCTGCGTAACCACGGCATCTATGCCTGGGGCAAAAATGCGTTCGAAGCCAAAAAACATCTGGAGGCTTTTGAGTTTATATTCGAATACTCCTACCGCCGTTTGCTTATGAATGCAGCCGGTTCCAAGTAATTTTAGCCTTGCGGGGATTGAGCTTAATCAGCCGGATATCCCGCGTGACAGGTCCTGGCACCCTGAAATCCGACCGCTTCGGTTCGGGGTGCATCCGGCTTATCCTTCCAGAGGAGTGTGTAGGGTGCTTGAAAGCTTAGCCATCGGCGTCGTGTTTATTTTGTACGGGTTGGTCCTCTTTTTGATTCCGCCTAAAAGCTCCACAAGTTTTTATGCTTACAAAACGACGTCTTCACTCAAAAATGAACGGAATTTTAAAGTTGCCAATGCCTACGTCAGCTTGCTGCTGATGATTTTCGGAGTCATCCTGCTGCTGATCGCCAGGCTTACCGGCCACTTCATGACGACCGTGATTTCGACCGTCATCGTTTTTATCCTGATTTATATTCTCGTTGAACGAAAGCTAAAAAACCTGTAAAACGATCACAATCGTTTTACAGGTTTTTTCTTTGGAACGCTAAACGCTAGGTGAATCATAGCCGATTCTGATCCTGCTCCGATAAAGAGATCGAAGGCGACGGTACCGGATCCGGCGAAGAGTAGGCATTGACGACAAACAAGCAAGTCCCAACAAACAGAGCAATATACAACAAATAATACAGATTCTTGGCCACAATATCTCCCCCCATGTCTCGTTCATCATTACTGGTTGATTTGCGCACGCTTGATCATCGGTTGGAAATCTTCCAGGTGATGATCGGATTATTTAATCGTTGTCGGAATCATAAAATGGACGAATTCCACTCCGTGAATCCTTCTTCGAGCCTGTCATCAGCTTGATTCCTCCTCCGATGAGAAGCACCGCTACGATCACGGTTTTCATGTAGGTTCGAATCCGGTAATCCAGGTGCAAATCCGGAAACAGCGTTTCAATATAAGGCATCACAACGCTCGTAAATACGAAATAGATGCCAAGAATGAGCAGGCCAAGCCCGAGCCAGCGCTGCTGATTCCCAAGGCCCGAGATGATCGGCCGATCCCGGAGCGGCTCCCGGCCGTAGCGGCTGACTTGCTGCAAACCATCGAAAAAGGCATAAAACCAGATCAACGGGATCAAAAACAGAAATACCGAGAGTTTAAGCACATCCAGTACATAGATGCTGCCAAGAAATAGAACCATGAGTTGCAGTCCGCGTTTTTGCAAACCCAAATACATTTGACCCGCTCCGGGAAACGCCGATAGCAAGGTGGCAAACACTTTGCTGCGGCGTCCGCTCTCCCGGCCGCTCTCCAGCTCATCAAACAGCGTGCGGTCTATGAGCAGGTCCCCGGCTTGCTTGCGGTGAACCAGCTGTACCACGTCAAACATGCAATAAAGCCATATGATCGGCAGCATGCCCAAAAACAGCAGGAACACCGATTCATGAGTCAACCCCGTCAGGAACACCAGAATCGTTCCAAGTCCGAAAAAGGCGATCAAGAATGACAGCCCACGCTGCATCAAGCCCAGTTGAAAATGGCCAAGGCCGGGAATGAAGGACAGCAGGATGGTATAAAAGCGCTCGGACTCATCGCTCTTGTCTTGGCGAATCTCCATCGGCCGCCCGAATTCATCATGAATAATCGTGACGGGGGTATAACGGATCAACGCAATGAGCAGATCGAGCATGCTGATCCCCCAGATCATTAAAGCACCGAGAAGTCCCAGCGCAAATAATGCGTCGGAAGCCGACATGATTCCAAGCAAAATCCCGCCAAACAGGCTTCCGAAGAACAGCAGCGGATATAACAGCGCCCGTCCCTTCCTCCCCCAGTAATAATGGCCGAGACCCGGAAGGATATTGAGTATAAAGGCAAAACCTTTACTTCGTTGCGGTTGCACTAAGCATCTTCCTTTCATTTTTCTTATCTGGATAATAGCCGGTCCAGCCAGCCCGTTGTTTTTTCCACCCATTGCTCACTATAGGAAGGCGTATCGGATAAAGGGACCTGACCGCTAATCTCACTGGGAAGCAGCCGGTCGAATGCCCCGGTGAAGAGGAACAGCATCGTAATGGACGCCGCTATGGCATAATGGACGATGGCGCGTTCGTACCAGCGCTTGGGCCGCTCCTGAATCCGCAGCGGTGCTTTCGGGGTGTAAGGCTTAATCTGTTCATGTTCCACCACCTGCTCGGCAAATGCTTCAGGATCTGCCATACCGGGAAGTTCGGCATCAAGCTCCGACAGAACCTGCATATAGATCTCCAGCACGCCGTCATCCGATAGCATGAGCTCTTCATAAGAAGTTCGTTCTTCGGGCGAGCCTTCCCCTCTAACATAACGTTCGGTCAGCAGCTTGAGCTCGTGATCCTTGGCGTTCATTTCCACTCCTCCTCCTTCCACGATTTCCGAATCCATTGTCTGGCCCGGTATAATTTCGACTCAACCGTCTTGACCGTGACATTCAGCTCGGCTGCGATTTGTTCGTAGTTTTTCTCTTCCAAATAAAAAGCCGTAATAATGACGCGGTGATTGTCCGGCAATGCTTCAATTTTCTCTCGAAGTTCCTCTCTTCTCTCCTTATGTATGAGCAGAGAAACCACATCCTCGTCCCGGGAAGGGAGTTTATCCAGCACTTCTGCATGTTCGCCGGGCAGCTGCTCCGGCGGTTTACGGGAAAGCTTCCTCTTCATGTCAATCGCTTTGTTCAAGGCGATGCGGGTAATCCAGGTCTTAAAACCTTCAGATCTGTACTGGGGGAGAGCTTTGTATACTTGTATGAACACTTCCTGCGACGCATCCTCCGCTTCCTTGGCATCCCGCAGGACCGAATATGCCGTATGGAACACGTGCTGGCTGTATTGGTTCACCAGTTCCCGAAAGGCTTCTTGCTCACCTTGCAGGATGCGCGCGATTAACGTTTCTGCATCAATAACTCTCCCCTCCTTCCCAAATACATAGACGTCAGCTTTATGAGCTGCCCCTGCACTTTTTCAAAAAAATTTTGGATCAATCTAAAAACAAGGACAAACACACTTGCCCCCTAGTTTGCCCGTACCGGCCAAAACAAAAAAGAACGTCTATCGACGCCCTTAGGAAGGTTGCAGAATCATACCGCTAAGGACGAATAGAACGTTCATCACAAAATGCATGACCATGACGGGAGCCAATCCTTTCGAACGAATGGCTACGCCCCCCATCATGATACCAAAGATGGAAAACAACAGGCAAACGGGCCATGAAAAACCTAGGTGGTAATGGTATAAACCAAAGGTAGCTCCGGCGATGACAAGCCCTTTCAGCTCCCCAAACCCACTTACAAAATGACTAAGTATGTATCCCCGCCACAACAGCTCCTCAAGGACGGCATTGATCAGCGCAAATGATAGTGCATAACCGATAAGATCGAGAAATTGCGGCTGTCCCCAGTCAATATAAAATAAAAATATGGCACAGACGTTAACCAGGAAAATAAGCATGAAACGCCAGATCGGATCCTTGAGCGGGCCCTTGAATATCCATGGAAAATGAATCGTTTTTCCCCATGAACCTGTGGCAAGGTATAACGGTTTTTCCTTCGTTAAAATTGCCGCCAGTGCAAAGGGTAATACAAATAATATCAGACTTAACCTCGATAGGATGATCGCCCAGGCATCGTGCCCCGCTAATCCATTTTTAATGATTTCACCAGAAGAATGATAGAGCATATAACCTATCGCCATGATAAGCGCCACGATGGCCGTGTCATTTATCTGAATCGATATCTTGCGTACGCTTCTAAGCTTGAACATAGTATATATTATCAGGATCAGTCCGATTCCCCACGCCACGGATAGAAGGAATGATGACCATTGAACCCATACGATGGTGGCGATCATGATGATCAAGCAGGTATTAAATTCACCTGGGTGGTTCGTTACTTGCAAGCTTTTCTCTCCCATTCTGTAACGCGTATGATGATAACATGATACCCTTCTATCATGACTGGATCAACTAGAGATTGGTGCATCGTCTATTTCTATGGGCTCTACCACATTCAGCAGAAACGGGCGTCCGCGCAAATATTCATGGATATAGG
This sequence comes from Paenibacillus sp. Y412MC10, assembly GCF_000024685.1. NCBI lineage: Bacteria > Bacillati > Bacillota > Bacilli > Caryophanales > Paenibacillaceae > Paenibacillus > Paenibacillus sp. Y412MC10. The sequence goes on along the minus strand of NC_013406.1, from coordinate 2,590,106 downwards.
CTAGCGCATAGATTTGCTCACTCTTCAGACTTTCTGTCTCTCTTGGATTGGAGGCATGGTGACTATAATTCTCCATCATGATCATGATGAAAAAGCATTCCAGAGACTGAATATAATTCGAGCCCAACTTCCGCACGCTTTCATATCCTTGAAGCACTTTTAAACGTTGGTTCGGAACGAGTGACAACATTACCGCTGCCAAATCGTAAAGAAAATAACCATAGCCACATCTACCGAAATCAATCGGATGAGGAAATCCCCCTTCAAATACCAGATTCCCCAAATGCAAATCGGCATGAATGAGACCGTAGTTGAAATCGTCAGCGTTCATATGATCAAGCTGGGATATAACCTTTTCAGCTGCGAGTTGGTATAGTATAAATGAGGCTTCCGACAAAAAAGTCCCCGCATATCGTTCCAACTTGGCGAGCGCTTCTCTATAAGAGTTTATCCCCCATACCGGCCCCCGGCAATCAGAAGGTCTTTCGAAGCCAAGTGCCGCTTCATGCAGTTGGGCAATCAAGACACCTACCTGATAAGCCTGGTCTTCTGTAAGTCTTTCATGCGCATGCACACCATCCACCCATTTCATGACGGTAACAAGAGGTGCTCTGAATCCATGATCTGTATCGATTGTCAACCATCTTAACCCACTTGGAGTGGTTATACCTGTCGGCACTTTGATACCTGCGGTAATAAGGGCATCCAGAAATTGAAGCTCCAGGTCGATTTCATTGCTGCACCGCCGATCCGAATGAATTCTTAACAAGCAGGTTTCATCTATGTTCGTCCTAACTTGATATGTAATCGTGTCCGAAATACCGATAAATTCAATCTCAACCCATCTCAGGTTATATTGCTGAAGTGCCGATACCGCAACCCTTTTGGCTCTTTCGAGCAGCGCACATCTTTGTTCTTCTGTTTCAAATTGAAAAAACTCATTCATGAACTCACCTCTGCTCTATGGATTTGAACGTTCTTGAATGATTATAATTGCTCAGCGGCTGCATTTCCTATATAACGATTAGTTTAAAATGACTTTTAAACACAAGAAAAAAGCCACATCAGAATCAGTTCCAATGTGACTTGCATTTACTTGTTTTTGGTATACACGATTTTTTTGATGGAATCGCAGGATAAACAATACTGAGAAGAAAGCTGGTCAATCGTGGCGCCTGAAGCAAACAGCTGCCGGATTTCCAGGTTTCTTTTTTTCAAATACACCCGGCTGCCCGAGTTTTCTCCCCATTTCTTGCGCAATCCTTCGGGTTTCGGGATGTATACCATCCCGCCCTGTACATATTTTTGTACTTCCTTCAGCAATTCCTCGGGAAGTATAATATCCGCGTTTATATATTTCATGGTAGCTCTGCTCCTTAAAATTAAAATAAAGGTTTTAAGGATGCAAAGTCCAATAGATAAACGGCCCTCTCTACGCGAGGTAATCAGGCGGTAACTTTCTCATCGCTCCATGCAAACAACCGCCGTTGTTCATCATATAGACTTTGCATAGAGCTCATCGTCAATCTTCCCATCATGATCATGATCATGCCCCTCCCTTCACAAATTATGACATTCCGACTGGTTATGACCATTATAACCGATGTTAGGCGAAAAATCGAAGCCTCCGTCTCATCGGCAGGAGATCCTTAAACCGCTAAGCTTGCAAACGACCGGAGCATCTCCTCCACCGTTTTGAAGAAATAGGTCGGCTGGCATACCGTCAGCTCTTCCTCCGAACCATAGCCGTAACCTGCAGCCATGCTGTGTATCCCGCAATTCCGTGCTCCTATTAAATCATGCATCCGATCTCCGATCATGACGGCTTCCGAAGCATCAATACGGCAGGTATCCAGAACATGCTGAATGATTTCGGTTTTGGCGGACCGGGTGCCGTCCAGTTCGCTTCCGCACACCATGGTAAAATAAGCGGACAGCTGGAAATGCTCAAGTATCGTTTCCGCAAAAACCGCAGGCTTGGAGGTAGCGACATACAACTGTCGCCCTTGCGATAACAGTAAATCCAATACATCGCGAATGCCGACATATACTTCATTTTCATACAGGCCGGTGTCCTTGAAATATTCACGATAGCTGAGAATTGCTTCCCAAGCCTCGGCCTCGTTGAAATGGTACTTTTCGGTGAAGGTCTCCTGGAGCGGGGGACCGATAAAACATTCCAGCTCGGAAAGATCGTTGACGATAATCCCTTGCTGACCGAGTGCGTGCCTCACAGCTTTCGTGATGCCTTCGCGCGGATCGGTCAGGGTTCCGTCCAAATCAAATAGAATATGCTTGTATTTCAATTCGATCATTCTCCTTCTTTCATGATTCCTAAGTCAGATCCTTAAGCTCCATAAGATCCTTGATCGTATAAGCAGGCCGATGACGGTCGCTTAAAGGGGCGCCCCGGCGATTATAATAACAAAAGTCAATTCCTGCATTCGCTGCTCCTTCATAATCATCCGTAAGCGAATCCCCTATGTACAGCACCTCGCTTGAGTCAACCGCTAATTCCTGCAAAGCAAGCTCAAAGATATGCGGATCCGGCTTCCAGTACTTTACTTCATCCGAAATGATGAAGGAATCAAAATAATGAAACAAGCCTCCTGCCGCAAGACGTTTGCGCTGTGCTTCACCAATGCCGTTGGAGATCACGCCGAGCGCAAAATTGCCGTGCAGGTGCTCCAGTATAAGATCGGCATGCGGTTCCAAATGGGGGGAACTGCAAAATAACCCCCAGTATGTTTCCGAAATCTCCCGACACTGGTTAAAATCCCGCTTCAATCCAAGGAACGTGTCCGTGAAGGAGTGCTCCAACACCTGCCTAATGTCGTGATTATGCTGAATTCGGTTCATCCAGTAATTAAAATTGATCGGTCCGAATGTCCCCCAGAACTCATCCCACGTCAAATCCTCATGCAGACGGTATAACTCCAGCGCCTGCTGCATGCATTTCTTTTCGCTCTGACTGTAGTCTAGCAACGTGTTGTCCAGATCAAAAATAATGGCCTTGTATCTCATCTCCATCTCCCCCTCCGGCCGATGCTGCAACTATATGCATTCGCTAATCCGGAAAGGTTCTCCTGCTAATCAGGATCTGAAACGGTCGTTAGTTAATAAAGCGCTCTGCGATTTCTATCATGTTCTCTTTTGTTAGCTTCGCTTTGCTGTTCAATGCGATATGGTAATAAAGATCTTGGGCCTCATCCACCCAAGCCAGGCCCTGATTAAAATAGGCGTCCGCATATTGAACGTATATCATCTCATGGCCACCTGCCAGAACCTTTTCGACATGGTCCTTATCGGTATAATGAATCTCCTGCTTGGAGTTCATGGCGCTTCGCTTGGTTGCTATTACGCTGATGGAGGTTTCCATGTCGCTGCCTTTTACGTAGGATAGCGAAATCGAGCCCGCGCTGGGCGGTTTTATCTCCTTAACGAAAACACTTTTGCTTCCCGTCGATGCTTCCGCCTTCCGAATCAACTCATTTTGAATATCGTAATAAGCTTTTGTCGGTTCTCCCTCCTGAAACAAATCAGAAAGGTCGGGGATAAAGGAAAGGGTTCCTTCATGAAACGAATATTCATTTAATATCCGGGTGGGAATATGGATATCAGGCATTCCGCGCTTGCCGGCTTCCTCTCGAAATACACCCAGATCCCCCAAATGTAACGAACCTGCGTGAAATTCGAGTAAGGTTTCCTTTCCATGAATCTCTCTCTTCAAATCATTGATCTCTTGGTTATGGATATAGTAAGCGATGGCTTGACCGGGAAGGGCCGAGCGAAAGGCTAAACTTCGGGAAGGCGTATCGAGCGAATACAATCGGACCTGCTTTGCTTGTAATTCCTTAGAGTCCTCGGGTTCCGCTTTGGTCTCCAGCACCACTTTTCCCTCTTTGCTGCGGATCTGTACCAGTTCGGCTGCGGCATACACCGTGACGGACAGCGAAGTCACCAGCAACAGCGAGGCGGCCATGACGAGCGGTCTTCTGTACAAACTCGGCTTGCGTTTTTTGGCCGGAAGGGAAGCAATCCGTTCCATTACCGCATCCCTGACATCAATGACATACCGGCTCTTGGTACGTTGCTCCTTCAGCCTTTCCTCCACGTCATCTCGTTGAAATTCCATCGCGGTTCCCCCTCTCGATCATGCATCCACTTTTTTAATTTTTGGATCAGCCGGCTGTAGCGTTTTTTGGCCGTATCCTTGGTTTTATCTAGAATTTGTCCGATTTCCGCAAAGCTCTTTTCTTCAAATATCCGGAGAATAAGCAAGTTCCTCTCATCGTGGGACAGCCTGCGAAGTGCGCGTTCCATCGGCTCGCTGATGATATATTTCTGAGCTTCCTGCTCTGCGCTTTCGGCATGTTCCTTATCCGCCCTCAGTTTAGGAACGATATTCTGAAAGTACCGTTTCCTTCGCAGCATGTTCAGACAATGGTGATAAGCCATCTTATACAGCCAAGCAGAAAATGAGGTCTCTGGCTTATACGTCTCGAGTTTCTGGTAAGCCTTCACCATGATTTCCTGTACGGCATCCTCCGCATCCTGCCGCTGGTTCAGCAGTCTCCAGCAATACATGAAAATCTGCTGTTGAAATGCTTCAACGATATGTACAAAAGCTTGCCGATCCCCGTTTAACACCCGTTCTATGGTTACCTCGATGTCCAATTCCTTCATCTCTGGCTTCGTCGGTTGAATGCTCACTTTCGTTACTCCCCCCTCTCATCAGCAAATCTTCCACTGAAGATGCCTTCATGATTTATAACACATGACAGCGGAAAAAAGGGACAGCTAGTTTCTGTATTTTGCAAGTTTTATTCGTATAAGACCGCATTTTCCATCATGAGTCAGATCGCTTGGAAACGGAATTTTTCCATCCATCACATACAAAAAAAGCACGTCCTTTATGGACGTGCTTCTGAGCTATCTTCCGATATTTCTGAATTTCTGCGTATAGGCTTTGGCATCCTGTGCGGTACGCACCCGGTTGCGGCTCCATTCGAGCAGGATCCGGTCAATGTAGCGGAAATGCAGTTTGCCCGCAAATACCGCCTCTTTTAGCGCTAACAGGATCAACTCGTCCGGGTAGCGGTCCGCGTCGACCCAGCCGGAGATTGTCTCCAGCTCCATCGGCGATAGCGGACGTCCGAATTCCTTTTCGAAAATGGTGAACAGATTCCGTTCTTCCTTCTCCGGAGCGGGTTTCTCCGATGCAGCTGTTTTGCCGGAAGCTGGTCGGGCATTCAACAGAGGCGAAGCAAACTTGGCTGCTTCAGGGCTTTTGTCCCTGCCCTCTTGGGCCAGGCACGCAGCAAGCTTCTCATACAATCCGTTCAGATTGTACCGCTCATAATGAATTCCCTGGCCCTCGTCGACATATTCATCAATGCCGATCAGTCCCACCTTCATCAGGCGCTGCAGGCTTGCAGCGATGAAGGCGGCAGGAGAGCCCGTTACCTCCGCAAGCTCCTCCAGCGAAGGAAACGTCTTAAACTCCACCTGCTGATACCCGATCAAATGGATGACCAGCATCGCTTCGCGATCGCTTAAACCAAGTGACCGGTAATGCCGGAGCAGGGCATAAGGAATGATCGCCATCCCTTGGCTCATGCCGGCAGCGGCGCCGGCCGTCCAACCGTTCATGCCGGTATCCGCGTTGCCGTGGTCCATGGACTCACCTCTCACGGCTTACGGGTACATCCGGTACAGGGTCCGTGGGAACGGAATCGTTTCACGAACATGATCCAAGCCGCAAATCCACGCAACGGTACGCTCAAGGCCTAAGCCGAATCCGGAATGAGGCACGGTGCCGTATTTACGCAAATCCATATACCATTGATAAGTTTCCATCGATAGGTCATGCTCCTTGAAGCGCTCTTCGAGCAGCTGTGGATCGTCAATCCGCTGCGATCCTCCGATAATCTCGCCGTAACCTTCCGGCGCGATCATATCCGCGCACAGCACGACCTCCGGACAATTCGGATCCGGCTTCATGTAGAACGCCTTGATGCCCGCCGGATAATGGGTAATGAAGACCGGCTTGTCATACTTCTCGGCAATGGCCGTTTCGTGCGGCGCGCCGAAATCCTCGCCCCAAGGAATATCAAAATCCTGCGTGTGCAGGAATTCAATCGCCTCATCGTACGTAATCCGCGGGAACGGCGCTTGAATCGCCTCCAGCTTCGATATGTCGCGACCGATCGTTTCAAGCTCCTGACGGCAGTTTTTAACGACGGATTGCACCACATGGCTAATGAACTGCTCCTGCACCTGAAGGCTCTCCTCATGGTCCGTGAAGGCCATCTCAGGCTCAATCATCCAGAACTCGATGAGGTGACGGCGGGTTTTGGACTTCTCGGCGCGGAATGTCGGCCCGAAGGAGTATACCTTGCCGAGTGCCATGGCAGCAGCTTCCATGTACAGCTGTCCGCTCTGGGTCAAATAGGCATCCTCATCAAAATATTTCGTGTGAAACAGATTGGTTGTGCCTTCCGCAGAAGTCGGGGTCAAAATCGGCGGATCCACCAGCGTAAATCCGTTGGTATCAAAGTACTCTTGAACGGCACGGATAATTTCTGCACGGATCACCATAATCGCACGTTGTTTCTGCGTACGAAGCCACAGATGACGATGGTCCATCAAATAATCGACACCGTGCTCTTTAGGCGTAATCGGATAGTTTTCCGTAAGATGTATAATTTCAATGCCGGTAACTGTCATCTCATAACCCGATTGGCTCCGCGGCTCTTCACGTATAACACCCGTCACATACAAAGAGCTTTCTTGTGTCAGGCTTTTCGCGTCTTCCCATACCTGTTCGGATACTTCGCTCTTCACTACAACGCCCTGGATATAGCCGGAGCCGTCGCGAAGCTGCAGGAATTGAATCTTCCCGCTGGAACGCTTGTTGTTGATCCAGGCGCCGATCGTGACGGTCTCGCCGACATGCTGGTTGACGTTACGAATCACACTTTTGGTGGCCATGCATAAATCTCTCCCTTATATCACTACTATTTAACGGTTGGAAGCTTGAACGATACGATGCGTATCCCGCGCGATAACCAATTCTTCATTGGTAGGGATCACGAGTACCTCAACCTTCGAGTTCGCCGCGGAAATACGGCGCGGCTCGCCGGATCGAATGCTGTTCAGCTCCTCATCCAATTCTACTCCGAGATAGGTAAGCTGCTCAAGCACTCTTTGACGAAGAACGATCGAATTCTCGCCGACGCCCGCCGTAAATACGATGACATCCACGCCATTCATGGCGGCAGCATAAGAACCGATGTATTTACGGACACGATACTCGTACATTTCAAAAGCTAATGTAGAGTTCGGATCGCCTTTTTCCATGCCTTCCGTGATCTCGCGCATATCGCTGCTGATTCCGGAAATCGCCAGCAAGCCGCTGTGCTTGTTCAGCATGGAGTTCACTTCGTTGACGGTCAGCTCTTCCTTGTTCATGACAAACGGCACGATCGCAGGATCCAAATCACCGCTGCGCGTACCCATCATGAGCCCTTCCAGCGGCGTCATGCCCATGGAGGTATCGATGGACTTGCCGCCTTTTACCGCTGTGAGGGAAGCCCCGTTGCCGATATGGCAGGTAATGATCTTCAGATCCTCCAGCGGACGGTTCAGGAATTCTGCCGCTGCCTGGCTGACATAGGCATGGGAAGTACCGTGCGCACCGTAACGACGTACTTTATACTTATTATAAAGTACTCTCGGAATAGCGTACAGGTACGATTTCTCCGGCATGGTCTGATGGAACGCCGTATCAAACACAACGACCTGCGGAACGCCAGGCATATTGGTTTCTGCGGCTTTGATACCCATCATCGAGGCCGGATTGTGAAGCGGAGCCAGATCGAACAAGCGGCGGATTTCCGCTTTGGCGTCACTGTCTACGAGAGCGGACTCTTTAAAAGATTCCCCGCCATGCACCACGCGATGCCCTACGGCCTGAATGCTTTCGATGGAATCGATCACGCCGTGCTCCTCGTTTGTCAGCATGCCAAGCACTTTGCGGATCGCGGTAGTATGCTCCAGAATTTCGCTGACTTCGGTTACGTCCTGTTTTCCTGTCGGCTTATGCGTCAGAATCGAGGAATCCATGCCGATCCGTTCAACCAATCCTTTTGCCAGCACGGATTCATCCGTCATATCGTACAGTTGATACTTCAGCGAAGAACTGCCTGCATTAATTACGAGAATATTCATACCCGGTCACCATCCTTGTCGTACTTGAAAAAGCCTTCTCCGGTTTTAACGCCCAGTTGTCCTGCGCGAACCAATTTCTTCAAGACAATCGATGGACGGTATTTCAGTTCGCCGTACTCGCGGAACATGCGCTCCAGCGCGGCGAGAATGGAATCCAGGCCGAAACGGTCGGCCATCTCCAGCGGTCCGTGCTGGAAGTTATATCCGATTCTCATGGCGTCGTCGATATCTTCCGCGGAGGCTACGCCTTCTTGCAGGAGATGCATCGCTTCGTTGATCATGAGCGTGATCATGCGGGTGGTGACGAAACCTGGAGATTCATAGACCATGATGCCCTTTTTATCCGAAACTTCCTCAACAAAGCGTTTGGTTTCGTTAAACGTATGATCTGAAGTCTTCAGGCCGCGAATGATTTCAACGAGGTCGACCTTGGAAACGGGATGTATGAAGTGCATGCCAATAACACGCTCAGGATATTTGGTGGAGCTGGCGAGCTCCGTCAAACTAAGCGTGGAGGTATTACTTGCTAATATTACGTGGCCTGGACAAACTTGATCCAGCTGTGTAAATACTTCTTTCTTTGCATCCAAGTCCTCTATGATCGTCTCAATTACCATATCGCAGGTGCTAAGCTCCGCAAAATGAGTTACTTTTTGAATCCGGTTCAGGATCAGTTTCTTCTCTGCCTGGGTAATTCCCCATTTCTCCAGTTGTTTATCTAGACTGGTCTCGATCATTCGGTATGAATAGTCCAGTTTCTCTGGAGTTTTCTCTACGAGCAGTACGTCAAGGCCCTTGGCTGCCAGCATCTCCGCAATGCCTTGCCCCATGGTCCCGCCGCCTACAACGCCGATTTTTTTGAAGTACATGGTTTCTACTCCACCCTTTCCTTATCTCTATACTTTAATTGTACCCCATTTGTCGAAAAATACATTTTAGAGCACAAAGTATAATAATATCTTAGCACGACAAAAAAGTAAAAAAAAATAACCAGCATAACAATTTATGCTGGTAAAAGCGCGTTTTCACGAAATTGACAACGAAATTGTTCTCCCGAGAGTATTTCTTCCTTCAACAGGATGTCAAGAGAATTGTCGAATATTGGCCGTTTCTGCTCCAAAAGAGTTTTGGTGCGATTCATCAGCTCTTCCAATATCACATTGTTCTCTTTCATCAGCTCTTCGGTAGTAACCATGTTCATGTTAACGATACCCAGCGACGTCAGACCCGACTTCATCATCGTCTCCACGATGTTCAGCGATTGCTCGAAGTCATTGCTGGAGCCCGTGCTTCGGCCCCCGTAATAGATCTCTTCGGCGGCCGCGCCGCCAAGAGCGATCATAATCTGCTCTTCCAGGAAGGTTTTTGTGTACAAATACTGTTCCTGCTGCGGATTATGGCGAACATAACCAAGCGCCTTGCCGCGCGGGCTGAGCGCGACTTGCTTCACGCTGCCTGGGCGCACCAGCTCTGCCATGATAGCATGTCCCAATTCGTGGATGGCAACACGCTTTTTCTCCTCCAAATTCGATTCACGATCGGAACGCTCGCCCATCATGACCTTGTCAATCGCCATGGACAGATGACGCTGATGGATAAATTGTTCGTTCTCGCGCATCGTATAGATGGCGGCTTCGTTCATGACGCTCTCCAGCTGTGCACCCGAGAAGCCGTAGGCTTCCTCTGCTATTTTCTCCAGGTCGACATCTTGATGCAGCGGCTTATTGCCCGCATGCAGGTTCAAGATATGCGTCCGGCCCTTCTTATCAGGCAGATCCACTTGAATATGGCGGTCGAATCGTCCTGGACGCAGCAGCGCGCTGTCCAGCATTTCTTTACGGTTCGTTGCGGCGATCACCAGAATGCGAGGCGTGTCCTGCGAATAGATGCCGTCCATTTCGGTCAGCAGCTGATTCAGCGTCTGGTCGTACTCTCGCTGTTGGCCGCCTTCGCGTTTACCGCCGATGACGTCGATCTCATCGATGAAGATGATGGCATTTTGCTTGTTTTCTTTGGCCGCGCGGTTGCGGGCATCCTTGAACAAATCCCGGATACGCCCTGCACCGACGCCGACATACATCTCCACGAATTCACTGCCGGAAGCAGCGACAAATATAGAATCGGTATAATGGGCAGCGGCCTTGGCCATCAAGGTCTTCCCTGTTCCCGGAGGCCCTGTGAGAAGAATCCCCTTCAATGGACGTATGCCGAATTTCTTGATGTCTTCGTGACGAATCAGAAAATCCAATGCTTCCCGCAGCTCCTGCTTAGCGTTATCCTGCCCGCCGATTTCCTCGAACGTCAGCTTGGCCGGCCCGCTCTTCTTCCGCTTTCGCTCATTTCCGGCACCAACCGCGATGCCGCCCTTCATCTTGGCTATAAACAGCAAGCCGCCTACGAGTCCTGCAGCTATTAAGAGAGGCACGATGTTCACGCCGACAAACACAAGGAATACCAACAAAACCGGAATGAAACCTAACATAATTTCTTTAGCTAATTTAGGCATGATTCCACACCTCCATTTTGCCAGGTTGACGCGGCAAGATTATAAATTTACCAGACTTGCCGTCCGACAAGCTGACATAGACATTGGTGTCATCGATCGTTGCTTTTGCTTTCAAATTCGGCGACTGGGCAGCCAACTGCTCGAGCGATGATTGAATATCGGTATACTGCTTATTGTCCATCGCTTCGGCAACCGACAGCATCGCTTGCTCCCACCATTGATCCAATGCTTCCGAGGAATGGTCCTCCACCTGGATTCTCAATTCCCGCTTGCCGATCACGGACTTGCCTTCCTGCTTAATATGCTGAACCAAACCTTGTAAATTCGCATCCGGAGCCAAATCAAGATTCAAAGTCACGGTATCCTGTTTAATATCTATATGAGAACTTTTCACGCCGTCGTATTGTGACACAACAGTTGCGAGCGGATTCTGCAAAGCCATCTGCCGATACAGAAACCAACCGCCAAAGAGGACCGATGCTGAGATCACGACAGTCAGCATGATAGGTACAATGCGCAGTTTCATGAAGTTCCTCCTTCAATTTCGATATGAAATTTTGTATAGCAATTGCAGCACAATAATACATATAACAACGATATATAGTGACGCATGTAATTGATCTGCTCAATTCGTACAAGTACGAGTATATCACATCTTATATACTTTTTCATGCTTGTCTGTGAAAATATTTAGAACAGTTTTACCAATTTATTTCTGTATGCGCTTACATATTTATGTGCCAAAGAGGCATCCCTATAAGGGGACGCCTTTTCATTTGTTTTTTTATTGATTAGGAAGAATAATATCATTTCCGATGGCGTTTCCGTCTTGAAAACGATAGAATCTGTAACCGCGCTGACCGTTGTTTTCATATTGCAGCTGCCAGGCATACTCGCCTTCATACATTCCCGGCAGCAATCGCTTGATGACCGCACCCGGCATTTCGTTTCGGATCTGGTCCCGCATCACGGCCTCTGACATGCCCGTATTCAATAACACCGACTGAACGGCATCTGCCCCTTCAACAGGAACGTTATCGTCCGTAAACTTCACCCAGACCATGCGGACTTGATTGTCTTTATCTTTCCCGCTGACCACCCAATAGTTATTGTCCTCGCCCCATACCGATTTATAGGTCTTGTCGGACGAGACCAATTGGCCATGCTGTTTCGCTGCAAGGATCGCCATTCTTTCTTCATTCCACGTATCTTTCATAACATAGGAATAATAGAGCTGTAGGCCAAGCAATAATAGCAGGACGCCGGACACGCTTAGCAATATCCACTTCGTTTTTTTCTTCAAATCCGTCTTCCTCGCTCCCCTTGATTATTCCCTAGAGGGTTGTAAGACGCTCAAATGCACGCTGCGCTTCCCGGCGGATGCGTTCCTCGTCGAGAGTAAGGCTCGCGCCATTCTTCACCACCTGCTTGCCGTCAACCCATACATGCTCTACATCCTTCGCGCTGGCAGAGTAGATCGCGTGAGAAATATAGTCGGTCCGCGGAAGGAAATGCGCCTGATCCGTATTCAATGCGATCATATCGGCTTTCATCCCAACCGCGAGCATACCGATATCCTCAAGGAAAGCGGACTTGGCTCCGTACTCCGTACCCATTCGAAGCGCTTCGGAGGCCGGAATGGCTGTCGGATCCCCGCTCACTCCTTTATGGATCAGGGCAGCCAGCCGCATCTCTTCGAACATATCCAGGTTATTGTTGCTAGCAGGTCCGTCGGTACCGAGCGACACCGTTATGCCGGCTTTGAGCAGCGCAGGTACGCGGGCGACTCCGCTCGCAAGCTTCAAATTGCTTCCGGGATTATGCGATACGGCTACTTGATGCTTGGCCAAGACTTCGATTTCTTCATCGGTCAGATGAACGGCATGCGCAAGGAGCGTAGGACGGGAGAACATGCCCAGCTTCTCCAAATGGGCAACGGGGCGAAGCCCGTAGTCCTTAACATTCTGAGCCACTTCCGTTTCCGTTTCGGACATATGGGTATGCAAAGGCAGGTTCAAGTCATGGGATGCTTGAACGAATTTTTCGATGAAATCCGGCGGGCAGGTATAAGGCGCGTGCGGCGAGATCATCGTCGTAATTCTGCCGTCAGCCTTGCCATGCCAATCCTTCGCGAATGCCACCGCCTCATCCAGCTTCTGCTGCTGTACCTCGGGCGGGCATAAACCGATTACGCCGCGCGTCAGGACGCCGCGCATTCCCGAGTCCTGGACAACCTTCGCGACCTGATCCATATGGTCATACATATCCACAAACGTCGTGGTTCCGCCCTTGATCATCTCCAGCACGGAGAGCGATGTGCCCCAATATACGTCGTCTGACGTGAATTTGGCTTCCATCGGCCACATTTTTTCCTGAAGCCATACCTGCAGCGCCAGATCGTCCCCATAGCCGCGAAGAAGCGACATGGCGGCATGTCCATGCGTGTTCACCAATCCAGGCAGGAAGAACAGATGGGTTCCGTCGATAATCTCTGTTCCCTCTTCCACGACGGGCTCCTCTTCGCCCAGGTACGTGATCCGGTCGTTCTCGACCACCATATATCCGCGCAGCACGGATCGGTCTTCCTCCAGTACTGCAAACGTTCCGTTCTTAACCATCCACTTCGTTGTTGTCATGTGCTGCATCCTCCTTGCCGTTATCCAAATAATAGGCCAAACTTTGCAAATCCGTTGTAAAATCAGCCGTATGAATCCGGATATGGGCTGGGGCTTTCAGGATGGTTGGCGCAAAGTTCAGAATCGCCTCGATCCCTGAGGCGATAAGCTGATTCGCTACGTTCTGCGCTTCGAAATCCGGAACGGTAATAATCCCGATTCGAATGCCGTGCTCATGAACCGTCTTCTCCAGCTCTTCCATCGGCTGTACGACCAAATTGTTAATTTTCATACCAACTTTGGGAGAATACGAATCGAAAATCGCCACAATCTTCATATTATCCTTCAGGAATGCATTGTAATTCGATAATGCATGTCCAAGATTACCGGCCCCGACCAATGCGACATTGATCTTCTGGTCCAGCTTCAGAATCTGGCGAATCTTCTCGATCAGATAAGAAACATCATATCCGATCCCTTTCCGTCCAAAATCACCGAAATACGCCAGGTCCTTACGAATTTGAGCAGGATTGAGGTCCAGCTTCTGTCCCAATTCCTGGGAGGAAACCGTAGAAACCTCCCTCTTCTGAAGCTCATTCAAATAGCGCAAGTATACAGGTAATCTGCGGACCACGGCTTCCGAAATTTTTTCCGATTTCATGCATGCTCCCCCTAATAATAGGTTAATAACCACATCTTTTTTTGTTGATCGTGCTTGGTTTCACTTTATTCCGCTTGGTTTCCCGCGCTTGCCTCTTCCTGCAGCCATTCCGAAATTCGGGGAACGATCCCCTCTGTCGGCATGTGCTCCATCTTCGGCCCCGGCAAGGAATATAAGAAATACTTCCCGTAATAGGATTCAATGACCCGGGTATCGTACACGATCACGATCCCTTTATCTTGTGCTGTTCGCACCAGACGCCCAAACCCCTGTTTGAAACGAATGACCGCTTGCGGAACCGAAAGCTTCATGAAGGGATTCTTCTTCTGCTGCTGCAGCAGTTCGCTCTTGGCTTCGACCAAGGGGTGATTCGGCGGCTGGAACGGCAGCCGGACGATGGCAAGACAAGTCAGCGCCTCACCCGGAATGTCTACCCCTTCCCAGAAGGAGCTGGTGCCCAGCAGCACGGAAGCGCTGCTGTCCTGAAATCTTCGGATTAACTTGGTACGGCTGGTCCCGTCCATACCTTGTCCCAATACCGTGATGTCGCTTGATGCCAGCGCTTCTTTCAGCGGCTCGTGCACCTGGCGCAGCATCCGGTACGAAGTGAACAGGACGAGCATGCGGCCATGCGTAGCGACGGCCGTATCGGCCAAAGACTTCACGAGCGTATTCACAAAGAGTGCATCCCCGACCGATCCCTTCACGCTCGGAAAATCACGCGGCACGACAAGAAGGGCTTGTTCCCTGTAATTAAACGGGGACGGGAGCTGAACCGTGTTCAGGTTCCCCGCTTCAGCCGCTTCCTGAAGACCCAGGTTCTCGATCATGAACTGAAACGATTTGTCCACCGACAAGGTCGCCGATGTCAGAATCACGCTTTGTTTCTTGTCAAAAAACAATTCCTTCAAATGAGAGCTCACGTCGACGGGCACGGCATACAACTGCAGCGATTTGCTGCGGAAATTGCCGTTCGCCTCCATCCAGTATACCGTGCCCTCATCGTTCAGGGCCATGAAGGAGCGCAGGTCTTCGCGATGCGCGGCCAGGTCCTTAAACAGACCCGAAAGGTCGGTTAACAGGCTGTCCGCGCTGTAGTCATCCAAATCTTCCTTCATTTCGGCGATCAGCTTATCGCCCTTGCGCACGACATCGCCCAGCGTCAGATGAATTTGATGCTCCAGTTCGGCCATCGAATCCCAATCCTTCGGCTTCTTCAGCGGGGACAGGCGGAGCGAGAATTGGCCGGCATCTCCCGGAGAAGCGTCTCCGCGTTCCGGAAGCAGTCCGAACAATTGATCGCTGAGCCGATCCCAATTCTCTTTTACGGTAATCAGGTCCGGATACAAACGGTCGATGACGGAAGACCATTCGACTGCCTTCTCGTGCGGCGAAGCTTGCAGCAGCTGGCGCAGAGCCGGGAGCTGCCCGCTTCGGCTGTCTTTGTACAAACGGGTCAAGGTATGGACCACCGAAAAATACTTCATCTGCAAGCCAAGGTGCTTGCCGGCGACATCCTCAAGATGATGCGCTTCGTCGATGACGAGGCGCTCATAGCTTGGCAGCAGCTGATGATTCGCCTTCACGTCGGTGAACAGCTTCGAATGGTTCGTAATGACGACATCCGCGATGCCTGCTTCATGCTTGGCCCTGTGATAGTAGCATTTGCGGAACCAAGGGCAGGCGCGTCCGAGGCAAGAATCCGAATCGCTGGAGATGGTCTCCCAAAAATCCCCTCCGCGTCCGCCAAGGTTTAGCTCTTCATCATCCCCGTTCTCCGTCTGGGTTAGCCAGACCAGCATCTGGGCCGCCGTGATTACGTCTTCCTTCGGGGAATGAAAATCTCTTCTATTTATTTTATGTTCAAATTTTCTCAAACACAAATAATGTCCCCTGCCCTTGAAAATGGCCGCCTTAAAAGGAAAAGGAACAACCTGGGTGAGCAGGGGAATATCCCGGTCACGCAGCTGTTCTTGAAGGTTGATCGTATGCGTGCTCACCATAACCTTCTGTTCCTGCTTCACGCTTTGATAGATCGACGGCAGCAAATATCCAAGGGATTTGCCGGTTCCCGTGCCTGCTTCGATCAATAGATGTTTATTGTCATCCAGCGCCTGCATCACTTCCTGGAACATCATGTCCTGGGCATCCCTGCTCTCGTAATGAGGCAGCGTTTCCTTCAGGCGTTCACGGACATCGTTCATGTATTGCTCGAAGCTTACATCGGCCAAAGGGTTGGGCTCAGTCTCATCTCTGACAGGTGCTATATCGTTCCAATCATCCACCGCCAAGGCAAACTGGCGGTAGTACGTATGGGTGTCCCCCGCTTGTACGGCTTGGTGCTCCCTGTCGGAACGAATGCCGTCAAAGAACCAGGCCAAGTCGCTGTCCTCGTCGGCAAACAGGTCGCTTAAACGCTGAATGGTGAGCAGCGGAAGCTCGTCGATCTCCTCCAAACATTTCAGCAGCGCATAGGCTGTGGCAAGCGCATCGCTGTCCGCCTGGTGCGGACGGTCATGCTCCAGGCCGAAATGAGAGGACACCATCCCGAGCTGGTAGGACGGGAGCGAGGGAAAGCATATTTTTAAGAAGTGCATCGTATCTAGAATACGGCCGCTGAACGGTAAATAGCCGCAGCGATCGAGCGCGTTTTGCAAAAAGTTAAAATCAAAAGCGACGTTATGTCCAACCAATACGACATCGTCGAGCATGGGCACAAGCTCCATCATCATTTCTTCCAATGACGGAGCATCCGCTACATCACTGTCGGAAATGCCGGTCAAACCGGTAATAAAAGGAGGGATCGGAATCCCGGGATTGACATAGGTGCCGTATACGCGGGATATGCTTCGATCCTCTTCGATGATGGCCAGTCCAACCTGAATGATTTCATCTGCAGACTGGTTGCCCGTGGTTTCAAAATCCAATACGGCAAATTTCATTTCGATAAAATCCCTTTCCTCCAGACTAATTAACAGCATACCAGAAGTTGCGGGTTTTGAACATTCCGGGTAAAAAATCCCCAGGCTTTCTGTACCGCTCCCGTACGCAAAAAGCGATGCCAAAGTCTCAAGGGTGAGCTCTGGCATCGCTTCTTGTTGTGGCTTGAGTTCTACAGCAAAGAGATCAATTGGCTGCCGTACTGGAGCTCACCGCGATTCTGCTTGCAGACCTCCAGGTTGATCATGGGGTCGGGAAGCGTTGGATCGCTATGAATCGCCAGTGCAAAATGTTCCTCGGCCTTTGCTTGTTGGCCATTCAACACCTCGATGCATCCAAGCGCATTGTAGATCATCGCCCGAAGCTTTCTGTTGTCAGCCAGGGGCAGGATGGAGATCAGTACGTCGGATGCTTGGGCGGTTTGCCCCAAATACAGATGGGACATGGCAATGTACAACTTGATCAGAAGGCTGTCCGGAAATACCGCGGCGGCTGCCTCAAACTGCTGTATGGCCGGCTGGAACATCAACAGCTTGTAGTAACCTTGACCGCGAACGAACGCATCCAGCTGCAATTCAGGCGCTTCGGTCGGCGGAAAAACCGGAGGTGACGCTGCACTCTCGCGGAAGATGGCCATTTTTTCTTCAAAATGCAGCCACTCCTCGATAATGCCCTCGCTCATGCTTTTGAGCATGTTCCAGTTTTGTACCAGCGCCTGTTTTTGGGGACCTTGAGCAGAAGGGTAATGCTTCACAATTTCATCTAACATGTTGTTCATTTCGGCGAATACATGTTGAAACATAGCTGCATCCCACCCTTAGCGGAAAAATGAGATCAGTGCGTCGACCTGAACTCATTTTCTGTAGAAGACGGTCTTTTCATCCCTTTAGGGTCCCGACACATTTTGGTTCTTTAGAGAATGGCGGCGTGAACTTCGCGATATTCCGTCGTAACCGGCTTATTCGATTCGTCGACGATCACGACCGTCGGGGTGTGATGGTCGTATTCCTCTTTGGACATCATGGCATAAGAAATGATAATGACGTTGTCGCCGGGCTGTACAAGACGTGCGGCTGCTCCGTTCAAGCAAATGACGCCGCTGCCGCGCTCGCCTTTGATCACGTACGTTTCCAGACGGGCGCCGTTGTTATTGTTCACGATTTGAACTTTTTCATTCTCCAGAAGGTCTGCAGCCTCCATTAGATCCTCATCAATGGTAATGCTGCCCACATAGTTCAGATTGGCTTCCGTCACCGTTGCGCGGTGGATTTTGGATTTCATCATCGTTCTAAACATGGGATCCCCCTACTTTTGGTTGAAGTAATGCATTGTCAATGAGACGGGTGCGGCCAAAACGCACGGCCAGCGCCATGATGACGGTTCTGTCTTCATCCACAATGCGGTATGAATCTTCCACGGGCGCAAGCTCCGGGAAGGTGAGCAATTCCGCGTAATCGATATCAGCGAGCGGAGAGCGGGATATATAATCCCGAAGATGAGCGCGGATCTCTCCTGCCGTCGTCGCTTGTCCCTGCCGGATTGCCTCCTGAGCCGTCCGCAGCGAGCCCGACAGCACAAGCGCCTGTTCCCGCTCTTCCGGCTTCAGATACACGTTGCGCGAGCTTAGGGCAAGGCCGTCGGATTCGCGAATGATCGGACATGGCACGATGGTCACATCCATATTCAAATCCCGTACCATTTGTTCTATGACGGCCACCTGCTGCGCATCCTTCATCCCGAAGAAGGCAAAATCAGGCTTTACGATATTGAACAATTTATTCACAACCGTGGTGACACCGTCAAAATGCCCGGGACGGGAGGCCCCGCACAACAATGACGTAATTTCCGCTACGGCAATTTTGGTTTTGGTCGGCTGAGGGTACATTTCCTCTACCGCAGGAATGAATACCACGTCCACCCCTTCGGATTCCGCCAACGCCAGGTCACGCGCTTCATCCCGAGGATAAGTTTCATAATCCTCGCCCGGTCCGAACTGAATCGGATTGACAAAGATACTGATGACCACCGTGCCTGACATTTCCCGCGCCTTCCGCATCAGGCTGGCGTGTCCTTCGTGCAAATATCCCATCGTAGGCACGAGGCCTACCGGGCCTCTGCCGGACCCCAGCCGGTCCCGAAGCTCAGGTCTTAAATCCGCAATGCTGCGAATCACTTTCATGATGTCGTGCCCACCTTTTCCTTTTGGCTTCCATATAATGCCGTTGTCGTTTCGGAACCGGCATTGTTCTCCGTCTTGAACACATGCTCCTCGGCCGGGAATGCGCGGTCCTTCACTTCCTTCACATACTGCGTGATACCCTCGCGGATAACGGAGCCGACATCGGCGTAAGTTTTCACGAAGCGTTTGTCCCGATAAGGGGACGCGTATTTCAATATATCATGGAATACCAGCACCTGGCCGTCACAATAACGACCGGCGCCGATGCCAATGGTCGGGATGCTCAGCGCTTTGGATATGTCAGCAGCCGCTTCTTCCGTAACCAGCTCCAACACGATAGCAAATGCGCCGGCCGCTTCAAGCGCCTTGGCATCGTTCATGAGCCGCTGCGCATCTTGGGCATCCTTGCCTTGAATCCGGTAGCCGCCGATCTGGTTTACCGACTGAGGCGTCAGCCCGATATGGCCCAGCACAGGGACCCCGGATTGTACGATCCGTTTTACGGTATCGGCGATTTCTTCGCCGCCCTCCATTTTCACGGCATGCGCATGACCTTCCTGCATCAATCGCCGCACGCCGCGCAAGCTTTCATCGATGCCTCCATGATAAGTCATGAACGGCATATCCGCTACGATGAACGTATCCTCGGCTCCGCGAGCGACAGCGCGTGTATGGTACACCATGTCGTCCAGCGTAACGGGAATCGTGGAGTTATAACCCAGCACGACGTTGCCGAGGGAATCGCCCACCAGTATCATATCAATATCCGCTTCTTCCGCCAGCTTGGCGGAAGGATAATCGTATGCGGTCAGCATCGTGATCGGTACGCCCTTCTTCTTCATGTTCTTCAGTTTCACGATGTTCAGTGGTTGTTTGCCTGCCATTGTGACACAGCCTCCCTGTGTGATGTAGTTAGACACAATAAAAAAAACCTTTTAGCACGTACTTGCTAAAAAGTCCGAAAGGCAAAAAAGAGTCACTCGCGATCGTCCCTTCTGTCTCGGTCCTTTCGGCTCAGAGCAGAATCCAACGTAACCGGCATAACAGTTATGAAGGTGTTCTAAATCATAATTCCCACTTGCTGCAGAGTGCAATTCGCTCATGGCGATACCGCCTCTATAGTTGTAGTATATCAAATTCCAGCTCCGATTTCACCATGTTTCATTTACCTGGTATTAAAAAGAATATCGCCCGAATACACGGGAACGAGTTCACCATGCTGGTTGCGGACCAGCAGAGCGCCGTCCTGGTTGAGTCCCGTCGCAATCCCGCTAAAACGGTCACGGGCCGTCTGTACTTGAACCTCGCGGCCCACCGTTCCGGATAAAGCTTCCCAGAGCGAGGCTACGGGCTCGAAGCCCTGCTCGTTGTACAATTCGTATAAAACCTCCATCTCCGACATGATGGACTGGATCAGCGATGTCCGGTTGACGGTTTTCCCGCCGGCGATCCGAATCGACGTCGCAACGTTCCGCAATTCCTCCGGAAAATCCGCTTCTTTCAGATTCGCGCTGATTCCGATGCCAGCAATGCAGTAACGTACTCTTTCATCTTCGGTTGCAGACTCCAGCAGAATGCCGCAAACCTTTTTGCCCTGATACAGAATATCGTTCGGCCATTTGATGTCGGTTTGCACGCCGGCGGATTTAGCGATGGCGCGGCATACCGCCACGCCTGTCAATAAGGTAAGCTGCTGGGTTAGATGCAGCGGCTGCTTCGGCCTGAGCACCAGGCTCATCCATATGCCTTTGCCTCTCGGGGAATGAAATTTCCTTCCCATTCTGCCCCGGCCGCCCGTCTGCTCTTCCGAGATGACAAGCGTGCCTTCGGCTGCCCCTTCTTCCGCCAACTGCCGGGCATCCTCCTGAGTTGACGTCGTTTTGTCCAGCAGCTTGATCGATTTGCCGAAGTACCGACTGGTCATGCCCGCTGTCAGTTGATCCCCGCTCAGTCGGTCCGGCTCGTCCAACATGCGGTAGCCAAGCCGCGGAACGGCCTCGAAATCATACCCTGCATTCCGAAGCTTATTGATCTGCTTCCATACGGCCGTCCGGCTGATGGACAATTTTCGGCTAATCTCTTCCCCGGACAGAAACTGACCGGCATTCTCCTGGAACATTTTCAGAAGTGCGTTGTCTTGATCATGATCCTTCATTATGAATTACCACCCGCTTTGCTTCTTCAATCAACGATTCCTTATCGTTGTTAATCAAACCTGCCGCCGCTTTCCCCAGCAGCAGCCCGAGAAGTTCCCCAAGCCACGGGCCTCCGCGTCTGCCCAGCGTCTCAAGCAATTCGCTGCCGGTGATGGCCAAATCCTTCAAGCTGCGGATCCGGAGATCCTGCAGCCACACGTCAAGCTGCCGGATGAAGGTCAGCGGAGCAGAAGACGCTCCCGCGTGATGCAAAGCCGTTTGCATTTCCAGCCATCCTTGGGCTGCCTCGACACCGTAGGCAAGGACTAGGCTGATCCACTTAAGCCTGCTGCTTTCGGCATCGCCCGCATTCGGTTGCTGCAGATAGGATTCATGCAGCGAGAGCAGTTTCACGATGGATTCCCGCTGCTTATTGGAGAAAGTCCATGACCGCAGCAGCTCCTCTGCTTGCTGAGCTGTAGTGCCGCATGCGAGCAGGAGCAAGGACCAACGGATCGTCGCATGGTCCGGTTCAATCCGCTCCATGGCTTCGATCGTCTTCCTATCATGCGTGGTATAGGGAAAGGGCGCTTTCATCCGGGAATGCAGTCCGCTCCGGACAAACATCTCCAATCCGCGCAGCGGGGACGGCCCAGCCAGAATTTTCTCGAATTCGCTGCGGATGCGTTCCATCGCAATCCAGCCTAAGGTGTCTCTCTCCGAGAGGATCCCTCTCCATGTACGGAGTGCGATGGAGAAACCGAACACGGAGGCAAAACGGATGCAGCGCACCATGCGCAGGGCGTCTTCGCGAAAACGAAGACGGGCTTCGCCCACGCAGCGAATCACCTTTCGGTCAATATCCTCTCGTCCGCCGAACGGGTCAACCCAGGAACCGTCAATTCCTCTGGCCATTGCGTTCATGGTGAAGTCGCGCCGCCTCAAATCTTCCTTCACTTCCCCGACGAAAGCGACCTCCGTCGGATGACGATGGTCCTCATAACCGCTCTCCACCCGATATGTCGTCACTTCAAAAGACTGGCCTTCCATCAGCACCGTCACGGTTCCGTGCTTGATTCCTGTTGGAATTACTTTAGGGAAGACGGAACAGGTGACTTCCGGCAAGGCGGAGGTGGTAATATCCATGTCGCTGACCCTGCGCCCCATGTATTCATCACGGACACAGCCTCCGACCCAATACGCTTCATGTCCATGCCGAAGCAGAGTGCGGATCACATCCGCACTCCGCTCGGCCATGTCGGGGTCCGCGTTGCGCCATCGAATCGAATTATACATATCTGCCATAGTTTCCCGTTCCTTTTATCCGAAAAACAACGAGAGGGTCGAGCTTAGCCGCAAACCGGCTTCAGCTCGCTAACCTCCCGTCCCAATACTCGGTAATAGATTTCCTCGTACTTGCCCCGTATCAATTCATTGCAGAACATCGTTTTGGAACGCTGCAGGCATGCCTTGCGCAGCCGTTCGCTAAGGGCTTCATCCTTACATATTTCAAGCACGTGCTGAGCCATCGAATGCGTGTCTCCGATTGGAGCCAGATACCCGGTTTCCCCATGGGTAACCAGCTCGGGAATGCCGCCTGCCGTGGATCCGACCGTTGGCACTCCGCACGCCATTGCTTCCAGGGCGACCAGGCCAAAGCTTTCTTTCTCGGATGGGAGCAGAAGCACGTCCGCCATCGAGATCACATGGGCAATCTCGTCTTGTTTGCCGAGAAAATGCACCTTGCTGCCAAGCCCCAGCTCATTGATCCGGCATTGAATCTTCGGAAGCTCTGGCCCTTCCCCGACTAACAGCAGTTTCGCGGGTACCTGCTCCTGCACCTGGGCGAATATTTCCAATACGTCGCCTACCCGTTTCACGGGACGGAAGTTGGAAATATGCATCATGATTTTTTCGTTCGGATCGGCATAATCATTACGCAGCGATCTCGAATCCCGCGGATAATACACCCGCGGATCCACGAAATTATAGGTAAGGTCGATGTCGCGGCTTATATCCAGCAGCTCCCGCGTCTCACGAATAAGATCCTGTGAAACGGCGGTAACGGCATCACTTTCATTAATGGCAAGCCTGATCAAATCCTTCAGCGACTCGTCCTGCGCCAGCACCGTAATATCGGTTCCGTGGAGCGTCGTAACGACTTTCAGCTGATCTCCGACCATCTGCTTGGCCAAGAAGGCACATACGGCATGCGGCACGGCATAGTGCACATGAAGCACGTCAAGCTGCTGCATTTTTGCCACCTGAGCCATTTTGGTCGCCAGCGACAGGTCATATGGGGGATAACGAAACACATAATAGTCGTTTACTTCAACTTCATGATAAAAAATATTTTTATGGAAAGTTCCTAAACGGAACGGAATGCTGTGAGCGATAAAATGAACCTGGTGGCCTTGCTCCGCGAGGAGTTTGCCCAGCTCGGTCGCCACGACTCCTGACCCGCCGAGCGATGGGTAACAGGTAATGCCGATTTTTAATGGTTGCTGATTCATGTCAGGCCTCCTTTATGTACGCCTCTATATATTATGCCTGCTTGGGGCCGAATAGATGAACAACATACGGACTTTTACAAGCAAAGCCCTCTGCATAAGGAATAAGCCTGCGCGCTCCAAGCAGTGAATCCCTGGCCCGCACACGCTCGATGTACCCCTCGGTCAACGGGGTTGAGACTGCATCTTCTTCAGCCTTCTCGAACTGGGAACGGTAACAAGATAAGGCCTGCTCCTTAACGCCGTAATGCTCCGTAACGTCAACGACCAAATCCGTTCTTCCGATATCGTTTATGAAATAAAAATAAAGCTCGTCCACCTTAACCGGCGGTTGCTCGGGCATGTATCGGCGAAGCTTGGCATTGAATACCGCTTCCTCAACCAACCGGCTGCAAGCGACATGGTCCGGATGGCGATCCTCCCAGTAGGGAGCAAATACAATAGAAGGAGAAAACTTGCGAATCTCGGCCGTGACCCTTTCAATATGCTCCCGCGTCACGAACAAACCTCGATCCGGCAGCCCCAGATTCGTTCGGACCTTGAGATCCAAAATACCGGCAGCTTGCTCTGCCTCCTGCTTGCGAAGATCGACGGTACCGTTCGACGACATTTCCGCCTGCGTGAGATCGCAGATCCCGACCGACAGCCCAGCTGCCGTATGCTTTGCAATCGTTCCTGCCATTCCGATCTCGGCATCGTCTGCATGTGCTCCGAAGATTAATATGTCCAGTTTGGTGTTCATCAGCTATCCACACCCGGTTTATATTTATGAACGAGTTCGCGCCATGCAAAATCGCCGCGGTCCAGCGCCTTGACGAGAATCTCAGCCGTCGCCACATTGGTAGCAAGCGGTATTCCCTGCACGTCGCACAAACGGAGGAGTGCATTGATGTCCGGTTCATGAGGCTGTGCCATCAACGGATCCCGAAGAAAAATAATCAGGTCCATCTCATTGTCCGCCACAAGAGCTCCGATCTGCTGATCGCCGCCCAGCGGTCCCGAGGCAAAACGGTGAATGCTGAGTTTGGTTTGCTCCATAATCCGGGTTCCCGTCGTTCCAGTCGAGTATAATTTATGATCTTCGAATACATTTTCATAAGCGATAACGAAATTGACCATTTCCTCTTTTTTGCGGTCATGCGCGATAAATGCAATATTCATAGTAATTTCTCCCCTATGTTAGTCAATAAAATGATCAAATCCATAGACCAATCCGGTGTAGCCCATTACCTTCTCTATAGCCATTTTCACGCCCGGCATATAAGCTGCACGTTCATACGAATCATGTCGGATCTTCAGGCTTTGACCGTAACCGCCAAAAATGACCTCCTGCTGGGCAAAAACGCCCGGCAGACGAACGCTGTGAATTCGGAAGCCGTTGTAATATCCGCCCCTTGCACCTTCAATGACTTCCTCTTCCTTCGGATTGCCTTGACGAATCTCCTCGCGGTTCGCCGCAATCATTTCCGCTGTTTTGATCGATGTTCCGGACGGAGCATCCAGCTTCTGGTCGCCATGGGTTTCGATAATTTCAACGTGAGGCAAATATTTGGCCGCCTGGGCTGCAAATTTCATCATCAGAATGGCTCCGATGGAAAAGTTCGGCGCGATCAAACCGCCAATGTTCTGTTCCGTACATTGCTTGTCCAGCTCTTCGATTTGCTCCGGCGTGAAGCCGGTCGTGCCCATGATCGGGCGAACGCCGTGCTTGATCGCCAACGCCGTATTGCTGTATGCAAATTGAGGCGCCGTAAAATCAACCATGACGTCCGGTTTGGATTCGACAAGCGCCATCTCCAGATCCGATGTCACCGTAATGCCGCAAGCAGGCAGACCTACCAGCGTTCCTGCATCGGCACCCGCATCCGACAAGCCGACGGCAGCAACCAGTTCCAGTTCCTCGTCCCCCAATACAAGCTTCACTACTTCTTTACCCATACGGCCGCCGGCACCGACGACCGCAACTGTCCATTTGTTTGCCATGTTACATATCCTCACTTTCCATCCGATGCTGTATCCTGCATATATGATTTCAAGCGCTGTTTGAGTTCCTCCATAATATGCTGCAGCCCGCTCTCCTGCGGGTACAACGAAATCACCTCTTTAAGCGTGGTAATGGCGAGCGCATGCTCATCGAGTTCACTGTAAACAAGAGCAAGCCATACATAAGCCTGAGCATACAAAGGGTCCATGGCTACGGCGGATTTCAGATGTCCCACGGCTTGATACAATTCAGCCTTGGTCACATCCTTGCGGTTTTCCACCATTTTTCTTGCTCGCTGCACCAGCTCCGCAGCCTTGATATGCTGTAAATGAAGAGCATATTCCGGTTTGTCCGGCTGCAGCCTGACGGCTTCCTCCGCATGCGTAATCGCCATCTCCAGCTTGTTGCTTCTGCCGTAGGTAATGGAGCACCGATAATGCACTTCGGCATCTCCTGGATTCGCGATGATCGCTTGCTCAAACCAACGCAACGCTTCTTCGAAATCATTTTGAAGTATGCATCGATATGCTTTTTGTATATAACTTTCAGGTTTCACGGGCTGTCCCTCCCCACAGCGGGTTTGGTACAGCATATGTAGCAGCTGCCTAATCGGTGTTTATTTTCGTCCAACGATCGGCATCGCGCGTAGAAAATTTATGCATCACTTTATCATGCGCTTCCGCGAGATCGATGCCGAGGGAATTGGCAAAACAGATCGTAATAAACAATATATCTCCAAGCTCCATTTCGATGGAATTTTCCGCTTCATCCGCTTTTTTCGGCTTCTCCCCGAACTGATGATTAACCTCTCGGGCGAGTTCCCCCACCTCTTCCGACATTCGGGCCATCATGGATAAAGGACTGAAATAACCTTCCTTGAATTGTGATATGTATCGATCGACTTCCTGCTGCATTTCAGCCATTGATTTTCCCAAGACTCTTAACTCCCTTCACTGCACAGTCAGCCTCAGCTTGTAACCTTCAAGCTGGGGCAGTCTTCTCTCATACGAGCGATTGGTTTTAAACCTATGTTATCGTAAAGCGGATTTGAAAACAAATAATTTTTTATTGCTGAAACCATATCGGCGCATACTAGACAGGTGTGAAGCAATCTGCAGACAATCGGAAATATCCACTATTGGAAATGCGAGGGTTCTTATGAAAACGTCCAAGTTGCTCCATCAGCTGCAAACGATCATTCCGATCATCGCCGGTTCCGCCATATACGCATTCGGACTGCTGTATTTCATCATTCCGAATGAACTCATGGAGGGTGGGGTCACCGGCATTACCGTACTGCTAAATTACGCCTTTAACATATCGCCGTCCATTTCAACCATGGCATTGAATATCCCGCTTTTCCTGGTCGGAATGAAAATACTCGGCAAACGCCAGTCCGTCTATACAGGTCTCGGCATCGCCTCCTTAACCCTGTTTCTGTGGCTGTTCGAATTACTGATCGACCGCGGGTATGTCGTGCCTTTTCACACCGAGCATGATTATATTCTGGCTGCGCTTTATGCGGGGGTGACATTGGGGGCCGGGCTCGGCATCGTTTTCCGGTTCGGCGGGACGACTGGCGGCTCCGACATCATCGCCAGAATCATCAACCGGAAATTCGGCTTCAGCATGGGCCAGATCATTTTATCCCTCGATATTTTGATTATCGGTCTATCCTTATTCTTTATCCCGCTAGAGCGCATATTGTATACCCTGGTCGCCGTATTCATCGCTTCCAAGGTGATCGATTTCATACAGGAAGGGGCTTATGCCGCCAAAGCCTTCACCATCATCAGTGACCGGGCGCCTGATATCGCAAATCGCATATCCACGGAAATGGATCGTGGGGTCACGCTGATCCCGGCTATCGGCGCCTACTCCATGCAAGCCAAGCATATGGTATACTGCGTCGTATCGAGGCAGGAAATTCGCCGCCTTACGGGAATCGCCAAATCCTTGGACCCTCGGGCGTTTATTATCATTAATGATGTCAATGACGTGCACGGGGAAGGTTTTAAAGAGGAATAGCCCGGTTTGCACCGGGCTATTCGGACCATGATGGATATTCGACTACTTTCGGGGGAACATCGGTTTTGCGCTGTACAGCTGGCCGCGGTATTTGCGGTACCCTGCAAACGTTAATGCCGCCAAAATAAAAGCGGCAATGACCAGCTGCCAAGTCCATGGCTCTTTAACCTCTCCCAGCGGAGCAAGCGCAGGCTCGTCTTTTTTCTTGCCGAATAACATATTCATCATTTCCTCGCCCTGCGGGACCACTTTCTCCACTTGCGCCGCGTCTCCGGATGCCACCAGCCCCCCTGCATAGGAAATCCAGGATTCCATCATGTTGACATCCTCGGGCTTGCGCTGAATGACAACGGAAGGACGGATGAGCTCATAATGCTCGCTCAGGCTGTCGTAGGCTCGTCTCATGCCAGCCTGATCGTGCTGCTGCGCATACTGTCCCATGACTCTCAGGTCTTCGCGTATGACCTTGTAATATTGATGCCATAACGCATCCCTGGCATGGATCAGGCTATCCGCTGCCATTCGGAGCTTGCCGGCGGACACCATCCAGTGCTGGGGCTCCTGCGTCGCCCGTGCCGTAGCTTCTTTCATCTCCAGAATGCTCTCAGCCAACGCGTGGATCCCCTCGACGCCGGTCAATCCTTGAAATGAGGAAGCCTCAAACAGCCCGGATACCCGGCGAATATCCTCTAACACGGCTTGTACATTGCCTTCCTCCACATGGCGGTATAACTGCTCCACTTCCTTGTTCAGCGCTTTGGCCTGAATGGATGCAGCGGGCGAAGACTCCGACTGTCCGTTTGCCGCCGGGCTAGCCCATATGGGATTACCCCAGCCTGCGGTAACCAGCAGAAGCAGTGCGGACAGGCACAGAAGGAGCTTCGGAAAGATTCGTAACATGGGACATCCCTCCTACCGTATATGTATGGCAGAAGGGATGCTCATAGAACCGTGCCGGCGAAACAGCTAGCGTTGCTTGGGATTCCCGTATTTCATGAAGATCCAGCCGGCGAAACCGCTGAAGAGCGTCAATAGATAAGTGAACAGCTGGACGGCTGGCAGGTCATCATATAACGGACCGGGCAGCCACGGAAACACGCCATATGTATAATCGACGGTGTCGTTCAGCAGCGTCCAGGCAATGGCCCCGGTTAGGGCTGTCCAGCGGTAATGAAACAATCGGACGAACAGCAAGGCTTCTACTGCCATCGCCGTGTGCGAAGCGACAAGCATCCAATCCTGCCATGCCAGCACAT
The DNA here is from genome assembly GCF_000024685.1 of Paenibacillus sp. Y412MC10. Lineage (NCBI taxonomy): Bacteria > Bacillati > Bacillota > Bacilli > Caryophanales > Paenibacillaceae > Paenibacillus > Paenibacillus sp. Y412MC10. The sequence goes on along the minus strand of NC_013406.1, from coordinate 2,561,060 downwards.
CTCCTTGGGCTTGTCCAGCAAATATCATAACAACGGCCCAGATGCCATACTTCACGGATGTGACAACTGCCAGTGCCTCTATGAATTGCTGAAACAACGCGCCGCCGAGGCTCCGAGGCGGGTAGAGAAGCAGCAAAAGCGCCAAACTGAAGAACAAACTGGCCGTCGGGCTGTCCGGCACGAATACGACCTGCCATATGTAGCCATGTTCCACCGTATCGGCCATTTGAGCGCCGTACCATATGTATCCATAGATCGTTCCAAGTACGTTGCATACGAGCAGCAGCCAGAGAATCGATCGCTTGCTTAGAAATTCCCGGCTCCATAAAAACGAAATTGACAAACTCGGTCCTCCAATCCTGTTCCTGTATTCTTTAGACTAATGCCGATTATACCTAAACCAGGGACATATTTCATCTATGTACGCATTTAAAAAAGAACCTGACCGTAATACGGTCAGGTTCTTTAATGCATGCTACTCTGCAGCCGCTTCTGCTTTTTGGCTTGCGAGCCAATCCGCCAGCTGGTCGAGTTGTTCTTCAGTTACACCAGCTCCCAGAGCTATGTCTTTCATAGGCGGCATGCTGCCTTGGCCATTTTCGATGATAGCCACAATCTCTTCTTTTGTATGGGTGTCACCGACGCCGCGCAGCGACGGTCCGGATGCCCCTTTCAAATCTGCAGCATGACAGGAGATACAAGTAGCCGTTTTAAAGGTCTCCATTGCAGGATTATCCTTATCCACAATCGCTACGATGCTGTCTTCAGGCTGCTTGCCGCTGGTTGTTGGCAGACCAGCTGCACGCTTCTCGTGAGCTTCTTCTTCCCGCTGAATATGCTCCGGCTTCTGGCCTGTAGCTTCCAGTTCATGCTGATAATGCGTCCATGCAGCATTGGTCAGATAGATGACGGCAAACAACGACAGAATCATAAGCGCCGAAGTGATAGGTCTCTTGTAGAACCTCCGCTCTTTCCCTGTATCCAGGAACGGAACCAGGAGCAATGAGCCGAAGGCCACGCCGGAAACGCCAATCGTGCCGAGTACCACATAATCACCGGATGCGTACGGAAGCTTCAAATATTCATACAGGAACAGGAAGTACCAGTCCGGCATCGGAATGACCGAAGCCCCCGGATCCGCCGGATAACCAAGCGGTGCCGGTTCCGAGATGGTCAGTACAAGGAAACCGACCAATACAACTACACCAACCATCCATTCCTTCAACAAGAAGTTAGGAATGAACGCTTCTGATTTGCCGGGATATGCGGTGTAATCCGGCGGCGTAACCCAACCGCTGCCTTTTTTCACACGCGAATCGCCGACATAAACTACTTTTTCATCAGATTTATGACCATGTGCCATAAATATGCGCCTCCCTTCTTCTTATAGTGGACCGGAAATACCTTGTCTGCGGATCATGATAAAGTGTCCTACCAATAAGGCAAGAAGGACAGCCGGAAGGAAGAATACGTGAATAGCGAAGAAACGCGTCAGCGTTTCGGCACCTACGATCGTACCGCCTTGCAGCAATTCTTTAATGATAGGTCCAAGCCAAGGTACGGAGTTCGCAATCTCCAGTGTAACTTTTGTAGCGAAGTAAGCTTTGTTATCCCATGGCAGCAGGTAGCCTGTCAAACCAAGGCCGAGCATAACAAAGAAAATGAGCATACCAACGACCCAGTTCATTTCACGCGGCGCTTTGTAAGAGCCGGTGAAGAACACGCGCATCGTATGCAGGAACATCATAACGATTACCAAGCTTGCGCCCCAGTGGTGCATGCCGCGGACAATCTGTCCGAAGGCAACCTGTGTTTGCAGGTACTCGACACTGTTGTAAGCGTTTATGATATCCGGTACGTAATACATCGTCAGGAACATTCCCGACAGAATCTGGATGACTGTGATAAAAAACGTCAAGCCGCCGAAACAGTACACAAACGCGGAGAAATGATGCGCCGGGTTTACGTGTTCCGGTACCTCGTGGTCTGCAACGTCTCTCCAAATCGGCGTGATATCGAGACGTTCATCAATCCAGTTGTAGACATTCTTCAACATCTGAATCTACGCCTCCTATTTAACTACGGTATTTGGCACGATGGCGCCGAGGTAAATCCAGCCGTTCTCGATTTTCGTCTCGTACTGGTCAAGCGGCTTCGGCGCGACTGCCAGGTTCTTACCGTCCGGTGTATAACGCGCACCGTGGCAAGGGCAGTGGTATTCATCCGGGAAATTCTTGTTGTTATTCCATCCAACAAGGCATCCCAAATGCTTACAAATCGGTGAAAGCGCTACAATTTCACCTTGATCGTTCTTACGAATCCACGCCGTCAAAGTAGCTGTACTGTTGTACCAGCCGTCCTGCTGTTTGAGCTCGAAATGGAATTCCTGTGGATCGTTGGTAATTTTGCTCTCTTCCGCGACTTTTACAAAAGACCCTTCTTCCTTATTTTGAAGAATCGGATCAACGGCAAAGCGGAGCATTGGCAAAACTACTCCAGCAGCCATATAAGCTGTGGCACCGCCCAACGTGTATGTAAGAAATTGTCTGCGGGACATCTCTTTCTGTCGGGGTGGATTGTGCGATTCTTCATGCTCGTCATTGTGGTTGCTGCTCATTCTGTGTTCAACCCCCTTTGTCAACCGTTCTTAAGTGTCATCAATGATTAAAATCACACGACTTACTAGGACATACTAATAATATCTTAGGCACCCAAGACCGTCAAGAATTTGAATCCCAAATTTGGGTTCGCTTCCAATAGCCCTTTCATAAATTGTTGGTTTTTTGTCACAATTCAACACGGCTTTCCTGCTGCCACATTTCGCTGATCTGTCCGGATACGATGGCAGGCATAGGGATCGAGTCACTGCCTTCCAGCCTGCGCCGCGACAGGACAAGCGTACTTTCGGGCACATCCTCTATAGATAGCTCGGAATCGGCTGTCATGACCACCACGTACTTAAAGCCGATGGATTTGACATTGTGACAAACTTCATTTAGAAGCTTCATATCTTCAGTATTTCCATATTGTACGGCAGGATATGTAACCAATCTTCCCTTAAACGGAATTTCTGCCATATCCATAAAATCCCGGAGCCTTTCCAGCGCGGCTGTCGCTTCCCATGGCGTTTCCGTACCCGAAAGTCCGGTAAACGGAATCAGGCAGGTATCAAAATAAGGTTTCAGCTCCGGCCACGTCTGCTCGTCCACTTCACTAAATTTCATGCAAGATACATTCCTTTCTGCTCACTCATCATGATTTTGTCTTCATTATACGAGTGAAAGGGCAGGTTAGGCAAAAAAAAGAAGAAATGCGATAAAGCATTTCTTCAATTCAAAGTCCTCAGTTCATCCGTCAGGGTTCGGAAAGCCACTTCGTCGCCGGAAGCCAGCGCTTCGTCGATTTCCTTGTACAGCTCTTCGCTCCGATGCTTGCGCAATGCCTCGTCCCACACCATTTCGGCCGCCAGACCTAACATAACCTCGTAAGTAACCTTCATCTTATCCATTAGGATGCACCTCCAAACTAAATTTGCGTATAGCTTATATTCTTTCCCTTTAATTGCTTAACTTCCAACATATTTACGGCTGCTGCGAACTTGTCCAAACAACCATGCTAGAGGATCAGATCATCATTCGAATCGCTGATATGTATGCCGGCTTCCGCTGCCTTCAATCCAAGCGCGGTCATTTTGTATGATGTTCCCATGCTCTGGCTCTCCCCTATTCTGAGCATCCCCAAATGCATCAGCATGCGGATAATCCGCTGCTCCAAGATGTTTTGCGGACTATCATAATAGAAAGGACGGATTAGCCAGCCCAGCGATTCGTAAAGCGAGGCTGCCGTGACCCAATCTCTTGCGCATTGACTTATCCAGTAAACAAGAGAAGATATATTGGGAATTGCGCCTTTATACAGTCTTAACCAAAAGCGGAATATCTGTATCACGCCAACTTGATTTCCTTCCTCAAGAAACGAGGCTCCGGTTTCACTCAGGATCAACCGGGCGTGGTTTTCCCTGATCCATTTTTTGGCGTAGGCATAATCGTACAGCAGCGCAAATCGGTCGGGATATTCAATGCAGGAACGACCATACCCGAACCGCCACGCTCCTTTGGTAATCAACGGCTCCGAAATATGCAGCGTACTCATGAGCTGCTGCTGATTTCGCCTGTACATGAATCCTTCCTGGTTCAGCTCGATATCGTGCCCGCCTACATATTTAAGAATCAGCTTGAGATCTTCCGCGGCTAGTCCCTGCTCATCCCGGTATGCTTCCGGATCATGCGGCAATCGCTCCAGATTTTGATGAAGCCGCTCCCGCAGCACATCGCGGAACCGCTCCTTCAAATCCGAGGGCACTTGAAACAAATACTTGGTGGAATGGGTAAAACCGTTAAACAGCCAGCCGCTTCGGCGATAACGCGCGACCGCCTCCCGCGGACTTTCCGTTTTGGCGGCAGCTGCCTTCTTGTTTGAAGAGGCTTTATCTTCTTTCTCCTCCAAATCCGCCGTATGACGGATGGCGGCCGTCAGTTCTTCCAGGCTGTAGCCTGTTCGAGTGTCAAAGACCAGATTGTTCAGAAAACGCAAATCGCTCGGTGACAAGCTGCTGACCTGCTCCTCGAAAAACTCTCTTCGCCCGAGCTTGGACAGGATGCTCTGGATCAATTCGTGCTTCGAATTCCGCTTAGCGTCACAATCATAGTGATTCGCTATATTGCTAAGCTGTCCAATATCGGCATATGTGAGCATATCCGCTAGATTCATCTTCCATCGCCTCGCCGTTTTACAACCATTATGGGAAGGTTTCGAACTTTTGATACCTGATTCTCGTCGGTGTGATGAAATATTTTTTGATTATTTCTATATAGAAATGACTATGCTCTCTTATTAAATGATAGAATACATACAAACGGTTACAGGAAACCGCACTTGATGTTTTTATAACGAATACAAAATGAAGCCCAGCTTTTTTAAGACGGGCTGATTCCATCCATACAGGAGGATCATCATGATAAGAACGCCGGAACACGAAATATAACTTGGTGCGAACCGAATCCGCGGACCTCCCTTAAGAGCGTTTTATATGAAGAAACTTATTCATGATAAATGACTTGGAGGTTATGCAGAGATGATAAAAGATGCTGAATTTTTGAACTTCATTCAAAACATGGATCACCATTTTTCGGGATGGGATTTTTCGCGTATTACCGCTTCCGGCCGCATGCAGTCCCACGCTCTCCCCTGGTCTTTGGGCAGCGTGGTGCTCCCTTTGATGCGAAATGCCGCTACGATGCTGGACATGGGTACGGGAGGAGGAGAATTCTTATCCTCCCTGCAGCCGCTCCCCAAAACCGTTTATGCCACCGAAGGGTACAAACCGAACGTTCAGATTGCAAAGCAAAGACTCGAGCCGCTGGGCGTAAACGTTGTCTACTTTGAAGAAGATTCCTCGCTTCCTTTAAAGGATCGTTATTTTGACCTGATCATCAATCAGCATGAATCCTATTCGGCAGCGGAAGTAAGAAGAATATTGAACGATCGCGGGGTGTTTGTAACCCAGCAATCCGGCGGAACCGATTGTTATGGGATTAACGAATTGCTTGGCGTTCCGCTGAATGAAGAGTTCGCTCATTGGAACCTGGCCATAGCGACCCAAGAGCTGCAGGATCACGGGTTCAAAATTACCTTCAGCCGCGAGGACTTTTTACCGCAGCGATTTTACGACATCGGCGCACTGGTTTATTATTTGATAGCGATTCCCTGGCAGATCCCGAATTTTACGGTGGAGCGCTATATCGAGCCTTTACATCATATTCACCGGATGATCCGGACCAATGGCTACTTCGAGGTCCAGCAGCACCGGTTTATTTTAATCGCCGAAGTGTAAACGTCAACCTATCCAACATAAAGAAGGAGCCTTCCCGACGGAAGGCTCCTTCTACTAATACACGCTCATATTTACGATTGGTTCGTCAACAGATGCTTGGTACAGTTAAACAGCAAGGGAGACCAGTCATCCTCTTTTCTCTCCAGGACGGTGAGCGACAGATTGCCGATCCGTTCGCTCAGGGCGCCACGGCACACCAGCTTGTATAACTGTGCTAAAAAACCACCATGACTGACAACAAGAATATTGGCTTCCGGATGTTTATGCCACATATCATCGAGAAAGACAAGCCCTCTGGACTGAAGCTCCAGATCCGTTTCCTGGCCCAGATCCAACATGTGCCAATCGGCACCGAACCGGGTTTCACGCTCTTCCGCTGTCAAGCCCTCCACCTGACCGTACTTGCGCTCACGCAAGCGGTTATCCGGCGGCGCCAAGGGAATGTTCAGCATGGACGAAATGATTTTCGCGGTTTCTTCAGCGCGGGAGAGCCCGCTGCTGATCGCGAAGTCCCACCGGAAAGGCTCCTGCAGAAGCCTTTCCCCAAGCAAACGCGCTTGACGACGGCCTTCCTCATTCAGTGGTATGTCCGTTTGGCCTTGGATTTTGCCTAGAGCGTTCCAATCCGTTAATCCATGGCGAACCAAGCCGATCTGCATGCCGCCTCTCCTCCATCCTATCCATATTTTATCTTCTGACCCGATTTAGTCTTTTTAGGAAAAACAAAGCGCATCCGATTCCCAAAAGGGAAAGTATCATCCAGTATTCTGGCTGAGTGGGACTCATATCAACCACAAAAGGATCAATAATGCCGCTGTTGGTTTTTGGAATGTTGTAATCGTCCTTGGTATTCAAGCTTTGGGCCGTATCCGCTACGCCTGTCGGGATAATCCCTGTCGTTACGGCTTCCGGAACCGGATCCGGTTGATTGCCCGTCGCTGCAAAATAAACAAAGCTGCAAACGAACAAGGCCAGAAAACCGGCAATCATCAGCGTCAGCCGCTTCCGGAACACTCGGCTTACCGCCCGGCTCTTGGACGTTTCCTCCACCAGCCAGGGAAAATCGCGATAAATGCGGTCCATCACGTTGCGGTTGATCTGTTCAGCGTCCATGTCGGGAATCTCATGCTCCAGGGCATGAACCATGTTCTGGCTTTCCACCCACATTTCGTACTCCGCTGCACATGAGCTACAGGTTTGAACATGTGCAATCAGCCGTTGTCGCTGCAGATCGTTGTCCGGTAAATCCCAGACCGTTTCCATCAGCTCTTGGGCTTCATTGCAAGTCATCTGTTCTTCATCCCTCTCAGATCCTCAAAAACCGGCTCATAAAAATAGGGTTCGAGCTGAATTTTGACGCTGCCGCGGGCCCGGAACAACAGTGACTTAACCGAACTGACGCTTTGACCTAAAATATCTGCGATTTCCTGGTAATCCAGTTGATCATACTCCCGAAGAATCAGCGCAGATCTCTGTTTCTCCGGTAAATTGTTAATCGCTTCCCTTACCATATGTACTCGTTCACTGCGCAGGATCGCCTGCTCCGGGGCGACCTCCAGCGGCGCCACTGGCACGACCCCGCTCTCCTCCAGGGGCAATGTGCCGCTGCGATGCTTGCGAAGTTCGCTCAGCACGGTGTTGCGCGCAATGGTGTAGAGCCAAGTCGAGAAAGATGCATCCACTTCCCGGAAGGAATGCAGGCTCCGGAAAGCCTTGTAGAACGTTTCCGAGCATAAATCTTCAGCCATTAGCTCCATGTGCGAGCTTTTTAACATATGATAGACAAATGCCAATATTTTTCTCTGATAACGCCTCATTAATTCGGAATAAAGTTCGGTATTGCCTTGCTTAATTTCTTGGATTAGTTGGGAATCCGTCATATGATTTTTCGTTCCTCCTTCACCCACCGGTGCCCATTCCTTGTCATTTCCACATTCATGAGGAAAATCAAGGATTTGTGCAAAAGTACCGTCAAACCATATATAGTTACGCCTCATGTTGTCTGACTATTCTATGTATTTGGCAATTTCCCCAAATCTTCTACACTAGCATCTCTAGCATTATAGCACATATTGGAGAAAAGTTCAGGTTTGTGGCAGAAGGTTTTCCACGGATAGGAAAATTGGCAAAAAAAATCCGCCTTCATCATTGAAGGCGGTTGCACAAAGTGCAATATTTTGGATAGGAGTGGAGAGAAACCATACTGTACTTTTATTATATGTATACGTTTTCATTTTGTCAACACTGAAAACGCATTTATTTCCGGTTGTTTAAAAACAACCGGAAAATTACTGATACACCGAGTGTCCTTGCGATAACAACAGCTCTTTAGCCCGCTCCTGTTCGATTTCATTGCGGAAGGAAAGCCTCATCACGCCCGGCACATCTTCCCGACTCTCGATAATCTGCATGTTGCTGAGGTTGATGCTGTTCGTCCCGAGCTCCGTCGCAATGCGGCCGATGATGCCCGGATGGTCAGGCACGTCCAAATACAGATCAAATTGGGACACAATCATGCCCTTGCGCCGTTCTGGCAGTACGCTGCGGAATTCCCCTGCCATGCGGAAAGCCTCTTCGATCGCAGCACCGTCCTTCGACTCCAGCATATCCATGAATCGCCGGATCCCTTCATTCCAGTCTTGCAGCAGCGTCAGCATGACCCTGCGATTGTTTAATAGAATGTCCCGCCATACGACCGGGTCGCTGGAAGCGATGCGGGTTATATCCCGAAAGCCCCCTGCGGCCAAGGTGCGGTACAACGGATTATCGTCATTATAGGAGCTGATCTGATTAACTAACGCCACTGCAATCACATGAGGCAGATGGCTGATCGCTCCAACGATCTCATCGTGAAGTCTCGGCTCTACCTTCACAATATGGGCACGCGTGTGAGACAAAAGCTCTACAAGCACGTTCAGCTTATCCTGAGGGACATCGTCCGGCGGAGTAAGCACGTAATAGGCATTCTCGAACAATACGGTGGAGGCAGCTCCAACACCGGATCGCTCCGAGCCCGCCATCGGATGACCGCCGATGAAATACGCATCCTTAAGGGCAAGCTGGGACGCGCATTCGGCAATGCTTGCTTTGGTGCTGCCAACATCCGTAATAATGCATCCCGGTTTCAGCTGCATTTCGCTTAAACGTTTCATGTACATCTCAAGACTGCCTACGGGAACGCATAAAAAAATGACGTCCGCGTTTTGGGCAGCTTCTTCTACCGAAAGCGTAACCTTATCAACGACGCCTTTAGCAATGACCTGGTCGGCATATTCTTGGGTGTGGGCATAACCGGTAACGGTTATGCCAGGTTTTCCTTTGAAGTTTAAAGCTAACGAACCGCCGATCAAGCCGACGCCGAATATGGAAATTTGCATTGTCATGTTCTCTCTCACTCGTTTCAAGCTGCGATTATTGTTGTGTCATTCGATCAGGCTGGCGCATTCACTTCGCTCAGCACTTGTTCCAAAGCGCCGATAAAAGCCTTATTCTGTTCTTCGGAGCCTACGGTTACGCGAATATAGTTCGGGTACAGTTCAAATCCAGGTCGTACGATAATGCCTTTGCTAAGCAGCGACTTAAACACTTCGGTGCCTGGCTTCTTCACATCCACCATAATGAAGTTACCGTTCGCAGGAAAAAAAGATAGTCCAAGACGATCAAATTCCCCTTGCACGTAATGGATCCCATCGGCATTCATTTGACGGCATTTCGCTACGAACTCCTGATCTTTCAGGGCTGCCTTCGCCGCTACTTGAGCCAGGCGTCCCGTATTAAACGGCTCACGTACCCGATTGATCAAGGAAATGACTTCCTGCTGCCCGATGCCGTAGCCGATCCGGAGGGCGGCCAAGCCGTATATTTTGGAGAAGGTACGCAGGATGACCAGATTCGGATAACGCTCCATTAACTTGATGCTGTCCGGGTACGAAGCGTCCGTTACATATTCATAATAAGCTTCATCAAGCACAACCATTACGTGGGCCGGGACTTCATCCAGGAAGGAAACCAGCTCGCTTTCGGAAACGATGGTTCCGGTCGGATTATTCGGATTGCACACCCACACGATTTTGGTTTTGTCCGAAACGGCTTTGGCCATGCCCGGCAGATCGTGCTTACCGTCCACCAGCGGCACCTCGATGCATGTCGCACCTTCGATATCCGCGTTCGTTTTATACACCGAGAAGGTCTGATCCGCCATGATGGTTTCATCTCCTGGTTGCAGGAATGCCCGGATAATGAGGGCAATGATTTCATCGGATCCGCAGCCGAAAATAATCTGATTGCGTTCAATTCCCAGCTGGCCAGCAAGCTCAGCCGTTAAATCGGCCGCACTTCCGTCCGGATACAGGCTGAGCGTTCCCAGTTCGGCGGTAATCGCTTCGGTTGCGCGCGGCGAGCAGCCGTACGGATTCTCGTTGGAGGCCAGTTTAATGACGACATCAAGCCCTAATTCCTTTTTGACTTCTTCGATCGGTTTCCCGGGCTGATATACGGGAAGATTAACAATTTGCGCTTTCGGTTTCATACGATATTCGCCTCACCTTTCATAACTGCTATGGACAACACTATCCTTTTAATTGTGCCACAAACTCCCTGATTTGCAAAAGCCCCTGCTGTCTTGTCTCTTCCTTCTCCAACAGAGGAATGGTCGATTCAATCTGACGCACAATCGCGCTGCCGACAACGACGCCGTCGCAGATTTTGGAAAATCTGGCCACCTGCTCACTGGATGAAATGCCAAAGCCGATCGCGATCGGCACGCTGCTGTACTGCCTTACCGTCTCAAGAAAAGACTCCACCCCCGAGTAAAAATCGGTGCGCTCGCCCGTCACGCCAAGCGAGGATACGCAGTACACAAAGCCGGTCGCTTCCGAAGCGATGCTCGCAATCCGCTCATGGGAGGTAGGGGCCACCAGCGGTATCAGATGAACGCCCGCCGCGTGGGCGCGTTTCCGAACCTCCTCGGATTCCTCCACCGGAAGATCGGGAATGATCAAGCCGCTGATGTCGTGCCTTACCACTTCCTCGAAGAAAACGTCCAGTCCGGTTTGCAGTACCGGATTGTAATACGTGAACAGGATGAACGGCAGCTTGCTGCCCCGCTCTCTTGCCAGGCGCGCGGTTTCCATGCAAGTGCGAATGGTCACCTTGCTCTTCAGCGCGCGCTCGGAAGCTCGCTGAATGACCGGTCCGTCGGCAAGGGGATCCGAGTAAGGAACGCCGAGTTCAATAATGTCGGCTCCCGCGATTTCAAGCTCATGGATGATATCCAGCGTCGACTTCACATCCGGATCCCCGACAGTGAGATAAGGGATCATGGCGGTCTTGTTTTGTTGCTTCAACGACGCAAAGGTCTGATCGATTCGGTTCATTCGGTTTTCCCTCCCGTGTAAGCCATGATGGACTCCACGTCCTTGTCGCCGCGACCGGATAAATTAATCACAACAATATCGTTCTCGGTCCACGTAGATGCCATCTTTACGGCTTGCGCTACGGCGTGCGCGGATTCCAGGGCAGGAATAATGCCTTCCGTGCGGCATAGCAGCTGCAGGGCATCGAGCGCCTCTTGGTCGGTTATCGGTACGTACTGCACACGCTCAATGTCTTTTAAATAGGAATGCTCCGGGCCAACGCCGGGATAATCAAGGCCGGCTGAAATGGAATGCGCTTCCTGTACTTGTCCGTACTCGTCCTGCAGCAAATAACTCATCGAGCCTTGGAATACGCCTTGTGTCCCCTTGGACATCGTAGCCGCATGAAAATCGGTATCCACTCCCTTGCCTGCCGCTTCGACGCCGATCAAACCGACTTCCTTGTCTTCAAGAAACGGATAGAACATGCCGATCGCATTGCTACCGCCCCCGATCGGCGCAAGAATGACGTTTGGAAGCCTTCCTTCCGTCTCCAGTATCTGCCTCCGGGTCTCGTCACCGATAATGCGCTGGAAGTTCCGCACCATCATCGGATAAGGATGCGGCCCTACAGCGGAGCCCAGCACATAAAAGGTATCCTCGACGTTGCTGACCCAGTAGCGAAGCGCCTCGTTGCCGGCATCTTTCAGCGTTCGGCTTCCCGACGTGACCGGAATTACTTCGGCACCGAGCATTTTCATGCGGAATACGTTCAACTGCTGCCGTTTGGTATCTTCTTCGCCCATAAATACCTTGCATTCAAGACCCAGCAGAGCGGCTACCGTCGCGGTCGCTACGCCATGCTGTCCGGCGCCCGTTTCGGCAATGACCTTGCCTTTGCCCATGCGCTTGGCTAACACGCCTTGTGCAATGGCGTTGTTGATTTTGTGCGCGCCGGTATGGTTCAAATCCTCGCGCTTCAGGTAAATTTTAGCCTTGCCGAGATGTTGGCTGAGCCGCTCCGCGTAATAAAGCGGCGTTTCCCTTCCGGAATACTGTTTCAGCAAATAGGCGATCTCCTCTTTAAAAGCAGGATCCTCCGAAAAACGATTATATTCTTGCTCAAGCTCTATTAAAGCGTTCATCAGTGTTTCCGGCACGAACCGGCCTCCAAACACCCCGAAACGTCCATTACGGTCAGGAAGCTGTGTCATTTCCCCTTCACCCTTTCTACAAATGCGGTCACTTTGTTTATATCCTTCACGCCGGGCTCGCTCTCTACGCCGCTGGATACATCCACCCCGTACGGAGCGTACTGGCCGATCAAATGAGCAACATTATCCGGATCGAGCCCGCCGGCTACAAACAAGGGAATCCCTTGCCGTTCAGCCCATTGCTGGTACGCCGGGATCCGATCCCAGGCAAACGTCTTGCCCGACCCTCCGCCGTACACCGGATCATAGGTGTCGATCAGCAGTCCGTCAATGCAGCCCGCATACGAATCCAGTGCCGACAGACGTTCCGCTTCCGGACGGTCACTTCCGATCGATACCGCCTTAAAAACGGAAACCGGGAAGCGCTCCTTCACTTCCCGGCAAAATTGCGGCGATTCCTGACCATGCAGCTGCACGACGTCAAGCGCCGTTTCTTGAAGAAGCTCTGCGAGCTCGCTCAAATCAGGGTTAACCAAGACGCCGACAGCGGCGGGAATCTTGTCATGCTCCCACTCCCGCAATACTTGCATCAGCTGCGCAGCCTGCTGCGGCGTTACCCGCCGCCGGCTCTTGGCAAATACGAATCCGATATAATCCACAGGTAAGTTTATCATAGATTTTAGCACTTCAACGCTTTGAAGTCCACATATTTTTAGAGCCGTACTCATCATCGAATGTCCCCTTTATTCCATGTCTGCAGCTATCGGCAGCGGTCCCATCAGATCGTTCACAGCGCGGAACACGTCCTGCTGGCGCATGAAATGTTCCCCGACCAGAACCCCGTGTGCTCCCACATAATGCAAGTAGGATATGTCGGCCGGGCTCGATATTCCACTTTCGCTGATCAGCGTCACTTCCTCCGGAACCTGCGCCGCGATATCTGCCGTTGTCTGCAATGAGGTTTCAAAGGTCCGAAGATTACGGTTGTTAATCCCGATCAGCCGGGCCGTTCCCAGTCCGAGTACCGATTCCAGCTCTTGCCCATCGTGAACCTCAATCAGGCAATCCAATCCGATCGAGCCTGCAACGTCAATGAACTCCGCGATACGCTGCGGCGCAAGGATGCTCGCAATCAAGAGAACGGCGTCCGCACCCAGCAGGCGCGCTTCGTAAATCTGAGTCTCGTCGATAATGAAATCTTTGCGCAGCAGCGGGATGTTGACGGCCGCCCTTACCGCTTGCAAATATTCTCCACTTCCCTGAAAGTAATCCTTATCCGTCAGCACGGACAGACAATCGGCATCGGCTGCTTCGTAAGCCTTGGCGATCATAACCGGGTCAAAGTCGGGACGAATCAACCCTTTGGAGGGCGAAGCCTTTTTGACCTCGGCGATTAACCCCATGCTGCGTTTGCGTCCCATGGACAACGCCTTCTCAAACCCGAGAGTCGGAGGCAAATCCGCTATTTGCCTCTCTGCTTCCGAGATGCTGAACGTTTCTCGCAGCTGTGCAACCTCATTGCGTTTCGTTTCTACGATTCGATCAAGATACATAACTCATTTCCCCCGTTCTTGAGATCAGCTGCTCCAACTTGGACTGCGCCAGCCCGGAATCAATCGCTCCCGCTGCACGCTGCACGCCTTCGGCCAAACTATCCGCAAGTCCCGACACATAGATGCAGGCACCGGCATTGGCAAGCACGATGTCCCGATAAGCACTGCGTTCTCCACGCAGTACCGAGCCGATGATGGCCGCATTCTCTTGTGCATCGCCGCCCAGGATATCGTTCATCGGATGAACCGACAGACCCAAATCATGGGGGTGGATATCATAAGTGCGGACTTCTCCGCCCCGGAGTTCCGATACCCGGGTAGGCGCCGAGACGCTGATTTCATCCAGCCCATCGTGGCTGGTCACTACCATGGCCCGCTTCAAACCGAGCTCTTTGAGGACCTGCGCAATGGTTTCCGTTTTGTTCATATCGTATATCCCGAGCATCTGCCGGTCCGCGCCCGCCGGGTTCGTCAGTGGCCCCAGCATGTTAAATACGGTCCGGACCCCGAGCTCTTTGCGAGGAGCAGCCGCATATTTCATCGACGGATGATAAATTTGGGCGAACAGGAAGCAGATGCCGATATCGTTCAGGCAGGCTGTGGCTTGTTCTGCGGTCAAGTGGATATTGACGCCAAGCGCTTCCAGCACATCGGCGCTGCCCGCCCGGCCCGATGCCGAACGGTTGCCGTGTTTGGCCACTCTGACCGAAACCGAGGAGGAGATAATAGCGGATACAGTAGAAATGTTAAACTTGTGAATGCCGGATCCTCCGGTGCCGCACGTATCGAGCAGCTGGTTCCGCTCGGTAACGACGCGTCCGCCCGCTCCTCTCATGGCTTCGGCAAAACCGGTTATCTCTTCTACGGTTTCTCCCTTCATTCTTAAGGCCGTCAGCAGCGCGCCGATTTGAGAATGGGTCGCATGTCCCTCCATAATGGTCTGCATAACCCCGCGGGCCTCATCCCGGCTCAGATCCTGACCGCCGATCAGCTTTGAAAGGCTGGATTGCATCGTCTCCATCACGTTCATTACGATCTCCTCCTTCATGTTAAGGTGTATATTGATACAGATAATCCTGATTGATTAAGTCGTTGGCCCCCGTGCTGGACGGAAACATCGCTTCCGCGACGCGGATCGCCTTCAGCATCCCTTTGGCTTTATTAACGGTTTCCTCATACTCCTTCTCGGGAACCGAGTCCCATACGATACCGGCCCCTGCCTGAACATAAGCTTTGCCCTGGCGAAAAATGATCGTACGGATCGTAATGCAGGAATCCATATTGCCTCCAAAGCCAAGATAACCGATGGCGCCCGCATATGCGCCTCTTGCTTCCCGCTCCAATTCGGCAATGATCTCCATTGCCCGCAGCTTCGGAGCTCCGGATACCGTTCCTGCAGGCAGACAGGACAGAAAAGCATCAAAGAAATCTTTATTCTCGCTCAGCTGGCCGGATACGCTGGATACCATATGCATCACGTGGGAGTATTTTTCAATCTCCATGAACGTATCGCATTTCACCGTGCCGAACTCCGATACGCGGCCCAGATCGTTGCGGCCGAGATCCACCAGCATCAAATGCTCCGCGCGTTCCTTCTCGTCCTGCAGCAGATCATCCGCCAGCGCCTGGTCTTCGGCTTCGTTGCTGCCCCTCGGCCTTGTGCCCGCGATCGGTCTTGTTTCCAGCCTTCGTCCATCCACCTTCACCAAGGCTTCAGGAGACGTTCCCACGATAATGTCGTCGTCCATTTTGAGATAATACATGTACGGCGAAGGATTCAGCGTCCTCAGCACCCGGTAGACGTGAAGCGGCGATACTTCGGTTTCGATATGGAAGCGCTGGGACAACACAACTTGAAAAATGTCGCCTGCACGAATATATTCCTTCGCTTGCTCCACATTGGAGAGATACTTCTCTTTGGTCATGTTGGATTTAATATCGCCCATGTCGACATCGGCCGGGATGCCTCTGGAGTTCACGTTCTCCCGCGGCCCCTGATCCTGCAGCTGTTCGGCCGCCGCTTCCAGGGTACGGCATACATCCATATAGGTCTGACGGATGGTGTCGTCCGAATCTCCAGGTTTCACGTGCACGTTGCCGACCAGCATGATCTGCTGCTTCACGTGGTCGAAGACAATGACTTGATCGCAAAACATGAACCGGATATCATCCATCCCGAGATCATCCATCGCGTGTGCAGGCAGCTTCTCGTAATATTGAAGCAGATCATATCCAAAAAATCCGATGGCCCCTCCGGTAAAAGGAGGCATCTCCTTCAGCTGCGGGCTGCGGTACGTACGCAGCAGCGCTTTAAGCTCCTCGACGGGCTTGCCTTCCAGCAAGGAACGTTCCCCGTTCTTTTCAATCTCGATCTTGCCTTTTTTACCCGTGATCATTAAGAAGGGGTCTGTTCCGATGAACGAATACCGTGCCCACTGTACGCCGCCCTCAACGCTCTCTAGTAAAAATGCCCGTTTCCGCTCCGCATAGCGCTGAAAAATGCGAATCGGGGTTTCCATATCGGCTAACAGTCTGATCGCTACCGGAATCAGGTTGTATTCACCTGCCATTGCCACCACTTGCTCCATTGATGGATTCGCCATGTCAATCCCTCCTTAATGAATGTAAACAACAAAAAAACCTCTACCGAAGTAGAGGTTAACGTTCAGAATAAGTCTATGAAAAAAGAGCGCGGTCAAAGGACATTCAACCCGTTCATTGACAACCTACAGCGCTGACGTTCCATGGAACGGATACAAGAAATAGACCTGTAACCGGCCGTACGAACATGCCGTAAGATTCATCATGAAATCAAGTGTATCCTAAAACCCGATGATGTTACTCCCTAAAATGCCTCAGCTCTTCTCAACTCAACTCATCTGTAAAACCTAACTCTACTCAGCTATTCTGATATCACTATACAGGATAATGCCGTGTTACCGCAACCCTAATTTTCAATATCAAGCGTTGGAGCCCGATAAATCCGGACGCAGCCGCTTGGCTTCGTTCAAATACACATGCTTGATCTCGCTCTGGCTTTTGTCCGTATTGACCTGCACCATAAACCGGATGCAGCGCGGCAAACTGCCCTGAACGGGGATTTCAACCGAACACATCAAAGGGACGAGATCCCAGCCCTCCAGCTGGCGTATCGCCTTGGCCGGGAACGTTGCGTCCAAATCCTGCGTCATCGTAATCCATATGTTGCTGATATATTCAGGCTGCAGCTCGTTGCGTCTCACCATCTCTTCCAGCAGACGCAGCGTCTCCTGTACGATCTCCTGCTCATCGTTGCGGGTGACGGTTGTCGCCCCCCGGATTCCCCGATTCATCATGAACTATCCCTCTCCCTTCAACTGTTCGACCACGGATCGAACAGCTTCTACCGGTACATCCTTAACGATGCTGACGGAACCGATGGATTCCGGTACGATAAATACCATTTGCCCCTCGGCGAACTTCTTATCATGCTGCATGGCATCCATGATGCGATCGACCGAGACGTCATCCGGCAAGATTACCGGCAGATTCACCGCCTTCAGCATGCTCACCGTCTCTTCGTGCAGATCCGCAGGTCTGCCAAGCTTCTCAGCAAGTCGGGCCGATCCCGCCATGCCGATAGCAATCGCCTCGCCGTGCAAGAATCGGCCGTAACCGCCAACGGCTTCGATGGCATGGCCAATGGTATGCCCCAGATTAAGAATGGCGCGCAAGCCGCCTTCCCGCTCATCCTGGGATACCACGTCCGCCTTGATCGCGCAGCCGCGCTCCAGGCCGTAGATCAAAGCTTCCGGCTCCAGGCTCAGCAGCTTCGAGCCGTTCTCCCGGCACCAATAGGCAAAATCCCGGTCCAGGATCAAGCCATGCTTCACCATTTCCGCAAGGCCTGAAGACACCTCGCGCGCCGGCAGCGACATCAGTGTATTCACGTCATAAACCACCATGACGGGCTGATGAAAAGCGCCGATCATATTTTTGGCCAGAGGATGGTTCACCGCCACTTTGCCGCCTACGCTGCTGTCATGGGCAAGTATCGTGGTCGGGATCTGAACAAACGTCACGCCGCGCATGTATGTCGCCGCGACGAATCCGGCCAAATCGCCCACAACGCCTCCGCCCAGCGCGAAGACAGCCGAGCTGCGGTCCAGCTTGCCGTTGATGGCCGTGGTCATAACCTCTTCATAGACCTGTAGCGATTTGGAGGACTCGCCGGAAGGGACGATATGGGATATGACCGTATACCCTTCCGATTTCAGCTGCTCCTCCACTTGCGCCAAATAGTGAGGCGCCACTTGATCATCCGTTACGATCAGATGCGGGCTCTTGCGGGTTATGCCATGTTTCGCGCTCAGCTCGCCGAGGGTATTCAATATCCCCGCACCGATATAAATCGGATAGGAACGCTCTCCCAGTTCCACATGTAATGTCCTCATATCAGTAGTTCTCCAGCTGTTTCAGGTAGTTTTGGTAATTCGCATGGATTTCCTCCATCGAATCGCCGCCGAACTTCTCAAGGAACGCCTTAGCTACCTCCCAGGTCACAACGTGCTCCATCACGACGCTGGCTGCCGGAACCGCACAGGCATCCGAGCGTTCAACCTGAGCCGTAAAGGCTTCCTTCGTGTCGATATCCACGCTTTGAAGCGGCTTGTACAGCGTCGGAATCGGCTTCATGACGCCTCGCACGACGATCGGCATGCCGTTTGTCATCCCGCCCTCGAATCCGCCCAGGCGGTTGGTCGCACGGTGGTATCCGCGCTCCTCGCTGTACATAATCTCGTCATGCACTTGGGAGCCGCGCAGCTCGCCTGCTTCGAATCCGATGCCTACCTCAACGCCCTTAAAGGCGTTAATCGACATCACGCCCTGCGCGATGCGTCCATCCAGCTTGCGGTCATATTGGACATGGCTGCCCAATCCGACGGGCAATCCTTCGATGATGCATTCCACAATGCCGCCGATGGAGTCGCCTTCTTTTTTAATCTCGTCTATGTAGGCTTCCATCTTCTTCTCGGTCTCTTCGTCCACCACGCGAACCGAAGAAGCTTCCGTACGCTCGATCAGCTCATCGATCGAAAGATTGTGCGGGGGAGCCTCGATTTCGCCGATCCGGATGACCTGGCCAGCCACTTTGACGCCAAACTGCGCCAGGAATTGTCTGGCGATAGCGCCAACGGCAACGCGGACCGTGGTTTCACGGGCACTGGATCGTTCCAGCACGTTACGCAGATCCTTCAGGTTGTACTTCAATCCGCCGTTCAGGTCGGCATGACCCGGTCTTGGACGATGCACCCGTCTCTTCGCCTCGTCATTGCCCTCAATCGGCTCTACGTTCATAATGTTCTGCCAATGCTTCCAATCGTTATTCTGGACGACCAGCGCGAGCGGCGCACCGGTTGTATAGCCGTGGCGCACACCGCCAAGGATTTGCGCGGTATCCTTCTCGATCTGCATGCGGCGTCCCCGGCCGTACCCCTTCTGTCTACGATGGAGCTGAAAGTTCAGTGCGTCGAAATCAAGCTCTAAGTTGCTTGGAAGCCCTTCGATTATAGTTGTCAGCTGAGGCCCGTGCGTCTCCCCAGCGGTTAAAAACCGTAAGCTCATGATGCTTTTCCCCCTTTAGGCTTTTAAGCGTTAAACCGCTAAACTCCGCGAACATCTTCTGCTCATTATAGTATAGGTCTAACGCTTTGACAAGAATGTCGACAAACGAGCAAAAGCGCCTCTCATCCTGCGGATTGAAAAGCGCTTTATGCGTTAAGACTGCCGTCTCTATTGAATTTTACGGTAGAAAAAGGTCTCGTTGCTTTCCAGGCCGTACTGCCCCGGATTAAAGATCTGTTCCGTGCTGCCCACAAACAGAAACCCGCCCGGCTTCAGGCTCGCGGCAAATTTCTGATACAGCTTGTGCTTGGCCCCTTCCGTGAAATAAATCATCACGTTCCGGCAGACAATCAGATCATGCCCGGCTTCGAACCGGTCCGTGAGCAGATTCTGCTTGTGGAAGGAGACCTCCTTCTTCAAGTTCTCGCTGAATCGATACAGCGAGCCCTCTTCCTTAAAATAGCGGGCGGCTACTCCGGAAGGGACGTCCTTGAGTGACCTCTCGACATACAGGCCTTCCTTCGCTTTATGTAACGCACCGTCATCAATATCGGTCGCCATGATGCGCGCCCGGCCCAGCATGTTTTGTTCCGCCAGGATCATGGCAAGCGTATAGGGCTCTTCGCCGGTCGAGCAGGCAGCGCTCCAAACCTTCAACACCCCAGGATTCTGCTTGGCCAGCTCCGGCAATATTTTGTCCCGGAGCACTTCCCACCGGTTCGGGTTGCGCCAAAACTCCGAGACGTTAATTGTCATCCGATCCAAAAACTCATGAAAGAGCGGCTTGTCCTTCATCATCGCATCGTAAAAGGCCGAAAAGGTTTCAAACCCCTTCTTCATGCGCAGCGTCGTCAGCCTTCGCTTCATCTGCGCTTCCTTGTAATCGGCCAGGTTGATCCCGGTGCTTCGCTCGATGCTGCGAACAAAGCCGATATAATCGGGATCCTCCAGTACTGGTTCATGTTCCGTCATCGTATCATCCTGTTAATCAGATTATTCCGCTTCCCGCTTCGCTTACAGCCAAGGGGACAGCGTCTTGTTGTACTCAACCAATTCCCGATCATCAAAAAAATTGGCGATCTCGCGCTGCGCGCTTTCAGGCGAATCCGATCCGTGAATCAGATTATGCGGCGTATGAGCTGAAAAATCCCCGCGTATCGTACCTGGCAGCGCATCCTTCACATTCGTTTTGCCGATGACTTGGCGAGACAAAGCGATGATGTCGTCACCTTCCCAAACCATCGCAAACACCGGTCCGGACGTGATGAACCCTACCAGATTATCGAAAAAATCCTTGCCTTCATGTTCCGCATAATGGCGCTTGGCCAGCTCGTCCGAAATCTGCATAAACTTGCCCGCAACCAGCTTGAATCCTTTATCCTCCAAACGGCCGACGATTCGGCCGATCAGCCCACGCTGCACACCATCGGGTTTAATCATTAAAAAAGTACGTTCCATAGGCCTCATCACGCTTCCCCTCATCCTAGGTAATTGAACAATCGAACCTTCATTCCATGCTCAGGTGATGTTACATGTTTGTACCCGTATTTTAACAGAAAGCAACCTCATGGGTAAGGCTAATATGACCGCTTTGTAATAAAATTTGCAATATCTTTAAGCTGTTTTTTGGTCTTGATGTCAGGCAGCGTATCCAAAGCAGCCAATGCTTTACCTATATACCGATCAGCCAGCGCCTCGGATCTCGATATGCCTTCGCTTGAGGTTACAAGCTTTACGGCGCCCGATACATCGCACTGGCCATTTAGTGCATGAATCCGTTCCAACTCCTGCAGCAGCGGCTCTCTCCGCTGGCTGTCCTCGAGAGCGAAAATGACGGGCAGCGTAATGTTTCCCTGTCTCATATCGCTCCCCGGGGGCTTGCCAATCTGCTTCTCCGTCCCGCACAGATCCAGGAGATCGTCCTGAATCTGAAATGCCATGCCGACATTATATCCGAATCGATACAGGCTGTTGGCCACCTTCCGGTCCGCATCCGCAGCCAACGCGCCGAGCTGGCAGCTGACGGCAATCAGGAGCGACGTCTTGCGGCGAATGCGGAGAAGATATCTTCTGACGTCCTGTTCGGTATTAAAGAAATCACGTATCTGCTCCATTTCGCCAATGGACATCTCAACCATGGCCTTGGCCAGAATCTGATGAATTTCAGGCTGTTTCAGGTGAGTCGTCAACTGGAGCGCCTTGCCATAAATATAATCGCCGGTATACATGGCGATCCGGTTGTCCCACTTGGCCTTCACCGTGGGTTTGCCGCGCCGCGTGTCCGCATCGTCAATCACGTCGTCATGAACGAGGGAAGCGCTGTGGATCAGCTCCAGCGGCACGGCCACATGCTTCAGCTTATCAATGTCATAGTCGCCGAATTTGCCGCCCATCAGGACAAAAACGGGACGGAGGCGCTTGCCGCCTGCTCTAAGCAGATGCAGGGAAGTCTCTGTCAGCTCGGGACTGTCGCCTTCGACGCTGAGGTAGAGCTCCCTCTCGATAACGTCCATATCTTTTTTTAATGTTCCGAATATGTCAAATCGTTTCATCTCTTCACCCGTATGCTTAGATTCTCATTCCATAACTCCGGCGCTACCTTGCGATTTCAGCAGGCCAAGCTCTGATGCGAACTTGAAATATAAGCGTAACCCTTCCTGTTGTCGTTCATCAAATCGCAGCACAGGTTAATGCCTGAACCATTGTTGTTGCTAGTCACCCCATCTGGTGTACAATTCATGTTCGATGCGTAAGCTGTCCAATACCTTGCCGACCAAAAAATGGACGATATCATCAATCGTTTTCGGTCCATGATAGAAGGCTGGCATCGCCGGAATGATTTTGACCCCAAGCTTGGCCAGCGTCAGCATGTTCTCCAGGTGAATGGCATGCAGCGGCGTTTCTCTCGGGACAAGCACCAGAGGACGGCCCTCCTTCATCATGACGTCGGCGGCGCGGCCCATCAGGTTATCGGAAGATCCGTGCGCCACTGAGGATAACGTGCCCATCGAGCATGGCATGATAATCATGCCTTCCACCAGGTAAGAGCCGCTGGCAATCGTAGCTCCGATGTCGGAGATCGGATGGTATATCACGTTCCCCTCGAAACCGCCGAATTTCTCGGCCAGCACTTCCTCGCGGTTGCCCGCCTGAAAGCCCATTTCCTCCTTCAGCACGCGCCAGCCCGCATTAGAGATAATCAATTGCACATCGTAGCCCAGCGAGAGCAGGGTCTCCGTTAGACGAACCCCGTATATGCTGCCGCTGGCCCCCGTAATGCCGACAACCCAGCTCTTTCTGCGCATGGATTTCATCAGATATAACGCACCACCAAATCAATGAGAGTGAATACGAACAGAATGATGCTCAGCGTACTGTTCATGGTAAAGAACGCGGTTTGCAGGCGGCTCATATCATTTGGCGACAAGATGTAGTGCTGATAGAACAAAATTCCGCAAGCGATCACCATGCCCGCCAAATACCACCAGCCCACCGGCGTTACAAAGAAAAGAACGATAAAACCGACAGCCGTAACGACGTGGAACCCGCGAGCGAACCAGAGCGCTTTGTGCAGGCCGAACCGGGAAGGAATCGAGTACAGCCTTTCTTTTGCATCAAACTTCTCGTCTTGGCATGCATAAACGATATCAAATCCGCCCGTCCAAAACGCAAGCGCGATATAAAACACCATCGCCTTCCAGTCGATTTGACCGGTTACCGCAACCCATCCGCCCAGCGGGGCAAGCGCCGTTGTAAGACCGAGCACCAGATGGCAAAGCCATGTGAACCGTTTGGTAAAGGAATAAATGATAAGCATGAAAATAGCGATAGGCAGCAAACGGAAAGCAAACGGGTCCAGCATGTAAGTAGCCCAGAAAAACACGGCGAAAGACAGAATAATAAATATGATGACCTCCAGCGGCTTCAGCAGGCCTGCCGGAATGGCGCGATTAGCCGTACGGGGGTTCTTGGCATCGATATGTTGGTCGGTTAGCCGGTTGAGTCCGAAAGCTGCGCTTCGCGCACCGAACATGGCAAGAAAGATCCAGCCGATATCTCCCCAAGACGGTAATCGGTCAAACACGACGGCCGATCCTAGAATCGCCCCCATAAAAGCGAAAGGCAGAGCAAACAGCGTATGCTCCACTTTAATCATTTCAAGATAAGTTCCTATTTTCTTAAACATCCAGATTCTCCTTGATCCCAATATGTAAGGCTGCTATGCCACCAGTCAAGGGAAAGGCCTGAACCTGTTGAAGTCCGGTCTGACGGAAAGCTTCGGCTAACTCCTCTCGTCCCGGAAACAAAGCCAGCGATTCGGGCAGCCATTTATACTGCTCATAACGCTTGGCTACCAGTTTCCCCATCCGAGGCAGCACTTGTTGGAAATAAAAATAATAAATGCCTTTGAACGGCTGCCAAGTCCTGAGAGATCCCCTCATAATTTCCCCAAAGCGTAACCATGTGTGAATAAATTTTGAGCTAGTAGGGTTGCAGCCACGAGTAAGTCTTCCCTTGTTATTGTGTAGCCAGAATGCCGCAAAACTTCCATGCCTAAGCGAACTGTTGAGAGTACGTTTCGATTTCTGACTGTGTTAGCCTGGAAGTGCTTGTCCCAACCTTGTTTCTGAGCATGAACGCCCGCAAGCCAACATGTTAGTTGAAGCATCAGGGCGATTAGCAGCATGATATCAAAACGCTCTGAGCTGCTCGTTCGGCTATGGCGTAGGCCTAGTCCGTAGGCAGGACTTTTCAAGTCTCGGAAGGTTTCTTCAATCTGCATTCGCTTCGAATAGATATTAACAAGTTGTTTGGGTGTTCGAATTTCAACAGGTAAGTTAGTTGCTAGAACCCATGGCTCCTTTGCCGACGCTGAGTAGATTTTAGGTGACGGGTGGTGACAATGAGTCCGTGTCGAGCGCTGATTTTTTCGGCCTTTAGAGCGAGATTTATACAATAGAATTTGGCATGAGATTGGATTGCTTTTAGTCAGCCTCTTATAGCCTAAAGTCTTTGAGTGACTAGATGACATATCATGTAAGTTGCTGATAGGTTTCCAGTTTTCCGCTCCTAGGTCTGCATATTGTACTTTTCCTCTTACTCGACTTAACCAGTACCAACCCAGCTTCTCAACGGATTTATACCATGGCACTTTAAAGCCAGCATCACTGACAATGAGCGGTGTGGTGTTACTCGGTAGAATGCTCGCAAGGTCGGCTAGAAATTGGTCATGAGCTTTCTTTGAACATTGCTCTGAAAGCGGGAACGCTTTCTCATAAAGAGTAACAGAACGACCGTGTAGTGCGACTGAAGCTCGCAATACCATAAGTCGTTTTTGCTCACGAATATCAGACCAGTCAACAAGTACAATGGGCATCGTATTGCCCGAACAGATAAAGCTAGCATGCCAACGGTATACAGCGAGTCGCTCTTTGTGGAGGTGACGATTACCTAACAATCGGTCGATTCGTTTGATGTTATGTTTTGTTCTCGCTTTGGTTGGCAGGTTACGGCCAAGTTCGGTAAGAGTGAGAGTTTTACAGTCAAGTAATGCGTGGCAAGCCAACGTTAAGCTGTTGAGTCGTTTTAAGTGTAATTCGGGGCAGAATTGGTAAAGAGAGTCGTGTAAAATATCGAGTTCGCACATCTTGTTGTCTGATTATTGATTTTTCGCGAAACCATTTGATCATATGACAAGATGTGTATCCACCTTAACTTAATGATTTTTACCAAAATCATTAGGGGATTCATCAGTGCCAAGTCGGCTTGGACAGTTCGAGACATACCACCATTCCGCCGGGCTTAACCACGCGTTTCATCTCACGCAGAACCTGCATGTAATCCGGCACATTGCGAAGACCGAAACCAATCGTCGCGTAATCGAATTGGTTATCTTCGAACGGCAGGCTCATGGCGTTTCCCTGAACCAGCTCGATCTGTGGTTCGAGTCCATGCTTGGCAACCTTCTCCCGGCCGACGTTCAGCATCCCCTCACTGAAGTCGAGTCCGACTATGTGTCCGGATTCACTTGCCTGGGCCATGCTAATCGTCCAGTCGCAAGTTCCGCAGCATAGGTCGATGGCCGTATCGCCATGGCGCATGTTCATCTTTTTCATCGTATACCTGCGCCAAGCTTTATGTCTTCGAAAGCTGAGAATGTCGTTCATCAGGTCGTATTTGCCCGATATGCTTTCGAAGACGGAATGGACGTACTGCTCTTTCGGATTTTTGCCGTCATGCTTGATTGCGTCTAACTTGGTTGTTTGATTATCCACTGCATCCCCCTACCCTTCACTTACGACGGACCGATATGTGCTGAGCCGTTTCAGAAACGGGTCCAGCACACCGGCGTACGGGCTCTCGCCCACGCGGCCTCCCAGCAGCTGCTGTACGGCGCTGACGGATTCCCGGAGCTTGTCCAGCAGCTTCTCCGAAGCCTTATGCTTCAGAATCAGCTTCCGCCAATCCTTCATATCCGTTTTTCTGCCCACCAGCATTTTCCGTTCCTCGTCGCTTCCCGACTCGATCAGATGCCAGTACGCGTAGCCGCATCTGCCGATGTCAGGCGTCGCACAGCGTTCCATCTCCTGCACAAGCGTTTCACATTCCGTAATTTCCTTGAGCAGCTTCTCCCATGTTTCTTGCACGGACACCTCAAGCAGCGGAGTAAAAGAAAGAAACAGCTGCATATTCAGCTGTACCGTTAGCTGTAGATATTCTTCAGAAGGCAGCAGGTTTTTTTTCATTTTGCCGTATAATCTCATCTTCATCACGTTCACTTCGCTAACCGCTTTGCTCAGAAGCGAGATGACGGCAATTTCGCCCTTCAGGGCCAGGAGCTGATAAAAACGGCTGCTGAAGTAATCCCCTGCGAGCACTTTCAGCTGCCGGGAGCGCATCATTGCCTCTCCTTGATTGCCTTCCGTAACGTCGATGCTTTCATGCGTATCGAGTCCCACCTGAACCAGTGAGGTAACCAGCGCGTATAATTCTTCGTGTCCGGCAATATTCCGTCCCGAATCCATTAAAAATATGTATAACAAATGAACACGGGCATCCGGAAAACCCGGAAGTTCCGTGTGGTTCTGAATCATATCATAGTTTATATATTTCTCTGCCAGTTCTGGTACGCGATACGGTTTCATTCTCAGCCTCCGTGCACTTGATGTTCTTTTGTCCAATTGAGCCCACAATCCAATCTATTATAACACATGTTCAGGGCACGTACATGCCCTGTCATCTACTATTTTACCCCTTTCCAGGGCCGCTGAACTGCTTTGGCCAAAGATTCGTAAAGGTCAGGTTCAACGCAGCAGCGACGGAAGGCGGCACATCCTCGTTCTCCAGCTGGGTTAGGACTTCCGCATAGCGTGAATCCCATGCCTCCCTGTTCATATTCGAGGCCAGCAGCATATACCGTTTTCCTCCCCAGCGATCGATGGCAACCACCCTGAGATACAGCTGCCTCACATTATCCGTGCCATCGAACGAATAGGACATAATGCTGGCGATGTCCTCATAAACCTCGGAGGCCGTCTCCGTGGCATCGCTCAATTTGATATCCAGCGTCAAAGCGCCTTCTTCATAGTCCGCCCGGCTTATCTGCAGATTCAGAGGTAGACTCATCAGGGAATCCACTAAGCCGGCATCGCTTAATTCGCGGCTGTGATAAGGCACCGCCGCGGGTACAGCGCCGACCTTATAACGAGCTTGCGATTGGAGCCCCATCAACAGGCCAAGCAGGATGAATGCAATCGCCGCAGGCAAGAGTACCGCTTGTACGGATTGCCAATGCTTCATGACCGAAACCTCCTCTGTTCCTAGTTTCTTCCGCTCCTCTGAAGTCCATACCTCATTGTATAAAGAAAAAAAGCAGGCTATGCCTGCTTCTCGTAAAACGAACGGGATTCGGTTAGAAAAGCGAAAGCGAGGTCATTGTCACGGCCACAGCCAGCGCCGCGATCCTGGCCAAATTCATGACCACGAAATTTTGCACCGCGATCACGAAGGTTTTCTCTTTGGATGGATGTGCGGTAAATGCGGCAC
This sequence comes from Paenibacillus sp. Y412MC10, assembly GCF_000024685.1. Lineage (NCBI taxonomy): Bacteria > Bacillati > Bacillota > Bacilli > Caryophanales > Paenibacillaceae > Paenibacillus > Paenibacillus sp. Y412MC10. The sequence goes on along the minus strand of NC_013406.1, from coordinate 2,533,456 downwards.
CTTTTTTATATACCGGGACAATGGTGACGAACACCAGCAGAACCAGCACAGGGTGCACCTTCATCAGAAGAAGAGCCGCCAAGTCCAGATAAGCAAGGCAGTACAGAACCCGGAACAGTCTCAGCGAATGCTTGAAGCCGATATATACCGGCAGCGTATACCGTCTGTTCTCCAAATCCTCATCCATGTCGCAGATGTTATTGGCCAGCATGATGTTGGCAATCCCGAGAATGGCCGGCAATGACACGACCAGCAGCAGCAGCACCTCGGGAAGGTTCACCTGAAGGGAGAGGACGCTCCCTTGAATATCCATAACCGCCAGATGGCTGCCCTCAGCATGGATCCAAGCCGAGATGAAGATGATGACAAACCCCATGAACAATCCGGAGAACAGCTCGCCTAGCGGCATCCGCGAAATCGGAATCGGTCCGAACGAATATAATATCCCTACGGCGAAGGACATTCCGCCAAGCAGCAGAATTAACCAGCCCGTGGACAGGAACAGCGCTATGCCGGATCCGACGGCCGTCAGCAGCAGCAGAGCGATGACGGACACAACCGCCGGCTCTTTCAGGTTATAACGTACGATGGCATTATGCTGCTCGTAACCGAAGCCGTTCTTTTTAATCGCTTTTTTGTAATCGTAATAATTATTGATCGCCGTTGTTGCCATATCAAACGACAGCAATGATGCGAGCATCAGGGCAAAATGATACCCATTGAACTGTTGAAAACGAAACAGCGCATACAAGGTTCCGAACAGGAACGGGATCATGCTGGCAACCTTCGTCTGTATTTCCACCAGTTTAAAAAAAGCACGGATTCCCATGACCATCATCCTTTATCCATATTGATCTGATTTCAGATTAAAGGATTTCATGGCCGCGGTCTGTTCGAATTGTACTTGACAAACGCGTGATGAAAGTGACGAATGTTACTTTTGGACAGGATCAAACTTGTTCCGGAATATCCTTATCCTTGCGCCTGCGGCTCCAAGGCGTACCCAGCAGCGGCAGCGCCCAGCGGTCCAAGCCGTACCAGCCCGCGACTTTCCAAGCCAGCACCAGCCAAGTCGCCAATATAAACAACAACGGATTGGAGCTTACCGTGCCCGCGAATAAAAAGCTGGCATTCATTAACCCGCCGAAAAACGCGGCAATACCGGTCAGCAGACCCAAAATCAGCCCGAGTCCTACCAGTACCTCGCCGAAGGCCACCATATAGGCAAACAGCTTGGCATTGGGAAGCACAAACCCCTCTAGGAAAGAAGCATACCATCCGGTGACGTCCTTTCCTTCTTCCGCCTTTGCCAGCGCGCCGCCGACAAAGCCCTTAATGGCCGCTCCGGCTTCGCTTCCCGTCCAGGCTTCGGCCGTCAGCTTTTTCAAGCCCGACGTTAACCACGCGTAACCGAGATAGAGCCTAACCAGCAGCCATATCCACGCCGAGCGCGTACTGTTGAACAAAAACATGGATACCGGATTTTCAGGGACCACAATATACTGTCCGTCTCTGTATTGTTTCGCCATGATTTCTGCAATCATCCTTTCGCATTTTTATTCATTCCATTCCCGCTAGTATATCCATTGTTCGATAAAGCGGCAAGTGCCTTTAACAATTTGTTAACACACATCCCGCGCGAATAAACTCGGAATACAAAAAAAGCCCCACCAAAATGGCGGGGCTTTTTCTATATGATGTTTTTCCTCAGATGCCGGATTCGATCTTCCCGTGCTTGGTCATGATCTCGGCTTTGCCGCGTATTTTCACCGCGGACGTATGATCCGTGAACTGGGCGATGATGACTTCGCCTTTGTCCAGCTTCTCGGTATGATGAAAGCGGGTATCCTGACCGCGGGTAAGACCGATTACCTGCACGCCATGGTCCAGCGCTTTGACAATAAAATAATCGCCGTTCTGAACGTTCTCCATTTTCCAGGCCTCCTCGCCGTAAGCCTAAAAGAAAAGGCCGTGAACGAATTCACGACCTGTGCTCTTAGGTAATATGTAGAAATCTTTATTTGATTCCGTCTTTGAGCGCTTTACCAGGTTTAAATGCAGGAATTTTGCTCGCAGGGATTTCGATTTCTTCACCTGTTTGCGGGTTGCGGCCTTTCCGTGCGGAACGCTCGCGAACCTCGAAGTTGCCAAAACCGACCAGTTGTACCTTGTCTCCACTTTGCAATGCTTCGGAGATTGCATCGAAAACGGCATCAACCGCTTTAGTTGCATCTTTCTTGGAAAGCTCAGTAGATTCAGCTACTTGTGTAATCAGATCCGATTTATTCATTCTTTCACCTCCCTAACAAGGAATGTGCTCCACTTGCTATTCACTGTTTCCGTTTTACCGCAAATTATACGTGCAATCGGGTATTTTACCCCTATCTCGCGTTTAGAATGCATGACGCGGAACAAATTTATAGTAATACAGCCATCTCATAATTTCAAGCGTTTTGCTTTGCTGGGCCAAAGAAAACATGAAAAACAGCCGCTAATCGGGACTTTTGACCCGTTAGCGACTGCATTTTCAACTCCTTTTCGGCGCCCACTTAAAGAATGATTGCGATCAAACCGCCGGAGCCTTCGTTAATGATGCGACCCAAGGTTTCCTGCAATTTGTATCTGGCATTGTCTGGCATCATCGCGATTTTTCCTTGGATTCCTTCACGGACGATCGAGTGCAGCGAGCGTCCGAATATGTCGGATTCCCAAATTTTGATCGGATCGTTCTCGAAGTCCTGCATCAGGTAGCGCACAAGCTCCTCGCTCTGCTTCTCCGTGCCGATGATCGGCGAGAACTCGGATTCCACGTCCACCCGAATCATATGAATGGATGGCGCGGTCGCTTTCAATCTTACTCCGAAGCGGGTGCCTTGACGGATGAGCTCAGGCTCATCAAGCGCCATCTCGGCCAGGGAAGGAGCGGCGATGCCGTACCCCGTCGTTTTGACCATCTCAAGCGCTTCGGCGAAGCGGTCGTATTCCCGTTTGGCATGGGAGAACTCCTGCATCAGCTGCAGCAGATGATCCTTGCCTCGGATCTCGACACCCACGACCTCCATCAAGATCCGGTCATACAGTTCGTCAGGCGCGAAGAGGTCGATCTCGGCAACGCCCTGACCCATATTCATGCCGCTGAGTCCGGCGTGGTTGATGAAATCATATTCCATGAACTGGCTAACCACACGATCCACGTCACGCAGACGGCGGATATCTTTCACGGTATCTCTCACCGAGTTTTCATAGTTGCTGCGGAGCCAGTGGTTCTCGTTAAGCACCATAACCCAGCTAGGCAGATTGACATTCACTTCATGCACCGGGAACTCATACAATACCTCACGAAGCACACCGGTCACGTCATCATCGGTCATGGTAGCCGCACTCAGCGTCATGACCGGAATATCGTATTTCTCTGCCAGCTCATTGCGCAGCTGAAGGGCTTCTTCGCTGCGGGGACGCGTCGAGTTAATGACAACAACAAACGGCTTGCCGACTTCCTTCAGTTCCTCGATGACGCGCTCCTCGGCCTCAACATAAGAGCTTCGCGGGATCTCCGCAATGCTTCCGTCCGTCGTGACAACGACGCCAAGCGTGGAGTGCTCCTGAATGACTTTGCGGGTTCCGATTTCAGCCGCTTCCTGGAACGGAATCGGCTCTTCGAACCATGGCGTCGAGATCATTCTCGGGCCATTCTCGTCCTCGTAACCCTTGGCGCCTTCAACGGCATAACCAACACAATCGACCAATCTTACGTTGACCTCAAGGCCATCCGTAACCTTGATTTGTACCGCGTTGTTCGGCACGAATTTCGGCTCGGTCGTCATGATCGTTTTCCCTGCAGCACTTTGAGGCAGCTCATCGACAGCTCTTACTCGATCCGCCTCGTTCGTAATGTTCGGGAGAACAACCGTCTCCATAAACCGCTTGATGAACGTTGATTTTCCCGTACGGACGGCACCGACAACACCTAAGTAAATGTCCCCTCCGGTCCGTTCGGCAATGTCCTTAAAAATGTCCACTTTTTCCAAAAGAGATCCCCTCCTCAAATTACTCCGAAGGAAAAATGCTTTAAGAGCATCCGCTTCGTGTTCCACTCATAGCCAAAGCCATTGCAACAGATGAGCAGCCTTTACAATGTCGCCAGCATCCCGCCGCCGGTATTCCATGAGTTTGGATGGAAACGGCAAAGCGGCGTAACTCGTACATGCATTTGGACTAGTAACATCATATGTACCGGGTTCAAAAATATGACGGTTGCCCCTTAAAGTCCGTCCAGTTTTTTTTAAGATATCGAATATGCCTGCAACTGCCAGACACGCAATCGAATACCGTAAGAAAAACCACCACTCGGGGCACGGTCTGTCTTCGCGCTGTCACGCCTTTCAGACGCTTTCTAGTGCCTCATGATGTGGGCAACCGGCTCTTGCCCGCACTACTCTTTCAGATTATGAATATGCGCGGACTTTACTAGATATTCCAAAGAGATTCAGCCCTATTCCAAAAAACGATCCAAGAAGAGACTCGAGGATAAAAAAGTAGACCCGCCTTATGGCTGCCGTACCTCATTCTTCAGGCAGAAACCGGCAACCAGGCGGGACCAAAAAAATACCCGCCGATATCGGCGGGTACGGGTTTAGGATAGGGGCTGAGCCACAGGCTGCCCGTCCTTCCATGCATAGGGTACGGATTTAACGGGTACATAATAGGATTCTTTCTCCAGAAACACCCGTAAATCCTCTCCTTCTTTGGGCTCGGAGCCATTTTTCTGGATAGCCTGCATAATATCAAAGGCATAATCGGCGTACACCGTGCCCTCTTCATCCATCATAAAAGGCATTTCCTGGCCCGAGTATACACTCATTAACTTAAGGGATTTGGCCTCGGTTTTCGACAAATCCACCGCCGTATAACCCGGGTAGAGGGCTTCCCCTGCCGGAAGGGCGTTGTCATTCGCCATTTTGTACAGATTCACGGCTCGCTGAACGTCATTCACCTTCTGAGCCGTTGTTAAGTCCATGACCTTCACGGTCGGTTCGGTTTCCTCATTAATAATGAGAAAATAACCGCTGCCGCCTTTCTCGAAAGCCGTATCCGGAATTTGGTCGATATATCCTCGGCCCTTCAGCTGATCCAAATCGACCCGGTATTTCTCATACTTCGGAATTTCCGCGCCTGCCGTAATGATCGGCAGAATTCCTTGCTCTTGATAAAAATCGTCCACGGCCGACTGAATCCGTTTGACACTTTCCCTATAGGAAACCTTGTTCTCCTGCAGCTTCTCGTCAGGATATAGACAACCTGTCAGCAACATTGGAAACAGCACCAGGACTAAGACGGCAGACATCCGCTTCGTACGGTCAGCCGCTTGGGTCATCCAAGTGATCATACTCAACTAACATCATCCTTCGTTTTAAATAAAGTCATCGGGCTCCCGGTTCCTCGCTGCCTCCAGCTGCTTGCGTATCGCGGCTTTAAGGGGATCTTCGGGGATTATCACCTTCAAATGGCTTGTAATCCTCGTCTGGCAGGATAACCGGTAGCCTTGTTCCATCATCGACGTTCCCAGCTTCCTGATTTCCTTGGTCTCAGGAGCAGAGCAATGTCCGCGTTCCTCATCCGGTACCAGGATCTTGCACATCAGACAGCCTGCTTTGCCTCCGCAACGGGTCGGAATGCGTACACCGGCACGACGCGAGGCATCCAGCACATTCGTGTTCGGACGAACCTTGACCTTCTTCTGATCCGGCAGAAATAATACCTCGTACTCCAACGGTAAACCGCTCCTTTTCTTATGTACCCGATCTTCCATGCTGCCGGTTCGATTACCGTGCTATGGCTGTAGTCCGATTAATCGCTTCAATACCATCCGATGTTCCTCGCTCAACCGATTTCGGCTTAACAACCGCTGAAGCAGCGGCAAATGTTGGTTCATATCCCTCAACATCGTCTCCGCAATGGCATCGTAACGATCCGGTCTGTCTCGAAGCACATTAAACACCAGTTCATGGGATAACGGCATCAGCCGTACCGTGACGTCCCGTATGTGACGCGCTGGCGCTGCAGGATAGAGCAATTGATCGATTTCAACGCGATAGGAGGAACCCTCCGAATTCACTTCAAATCCGCCTACAAGTTCAATCGGGACTTTCTCTAATTCATAATGGCTCAGAATGGAAGAATATATCCCTTCCTGATCCAGCCGGGGAGCGTCTACTGCCAAAAGGGCCAGCGTCTCATGCAGCGGCTGAATCCCCCCTGCATCGGCGTAAATATCGATATCCCTCGGCGGCTTGCCTAATTCTACGCCCTGAAGGAGCAAGCAGCAGCTTCCACCCAGCAGCCAAGCGACAGGCGCCTGATTCAGTTTGTGAATGGCGGTAGCTAACGCCTTCTCCAATTCCGGCAGATCATTCAGCGTCATGCTGCACCCCTTTACCGTATCATCCCGGAAGCGGCTTCCCATATTAAATGATGGAAGCCAGTCCGATAATAAAACCGAAAATCATCATCATAAAGGCCACAAACGATAGCGTGCCGCGCAGAAAACCTTTGGTCTTGCTTCGCGCAAGCGTAACCACGATGACGGACAGCGCCATAATCAATAATGCGACAAGGGACAGCCACATCTTTTGCATCGGATCCATGTCACGAAACTCTCCAATCTCTCTTCAAATTATTCAACCTATTATATCACGAAAATGATAGTGCCTCACCCTGAGTATGGCGAAAAAAAGAACAAAAGCCGCATTCCCGCAAAGGATGCGTCTTTTGTTCATGATCAGCATATCTTATTTGTTCATCATCATTTTCATCAAGGCTTCCATATTGCTCGGATTCATGCCGCTCTTCTTCACCGCTCCGACAATTTCCTGAATCGTGTCCTCGCTGACAGGTATGTTCGCCATAGCAGATACCTGCTTGATCAGCTGGCGGAGCTGGGCTTCATTTTGCATAGTAGACGGCTTAACCGTGCTAGCCAGCTTATTGACAGCCCCTGAAGAAATTTTCTTGCCGCTTTTCTTGTTAATCGCATTCAGTACATCCTTGTGAAAGCTTTTGCTCATTTCCACCCCTCCTCCGACATCCTCACACCAATATATGAGTCAATCCTCGGAATGGTGAATAAGCTAGGTGTGCCATTGCTCCCAAGTCTCGAGCGGCATCATTTCCATCTCGGTCTTGGGGTCCCGGCCCATTAAGGCTTCCACGGCGACGCGGGGATTCCGGTCTTTAAACAACACATGGTACAGCTGGTCGGCAATCGGCATCTGCACCCCGTATTTCTCGGAAATGGCATGCGCGGCTTTGGTCGTGCGTATTCCTTCCACCACCATCCCCATGGATGCGAGAACCTCATCAAGCTTCTTGCCCTGCCCAAGCATCGATCCTGCACGCCAGTTCCGGCTGTGCTGGCTCGTAGCGGTAACCACGAGGTCGCCGATCCCGGCAAGCCCGGCAAACGTCAGCGGATTCGCGCCCATCTCCATGCCGATTCGCAAAATTTCTGCCAATCCCCTCGTAATAAGCGCCGCCTTGGCGTTGTCGCCGAAGCCCAATCCGTCGGACATGCCGGCGCCCAAAGCGATAATATTCTTCAGCGCTCCGGCCAATTCCACGCCGATCATATCCCGGTTCGTGTACACTCTGAAATACGTGTTCATAAACAGATCCTGGGCGGCGGCGGCGGCCTTGGCGTCCAAGGATGCCACAACGACCGTTGTAGGGCAGCGTCTCACCACTTCCTCCGCATGGCTGGGTCCTGATAGTACGACTACGCGACCTTCCTCGCAGCCCAGCTCTTCGGATATGACGGTCGACATCCGCTTCAGGGATTCAATCTCGAATCCTTTGGTTGCGTGAATCACCAGCATATCTTCGCTCCAATACTGCTTCAGCTGGCCCGAAACCTCCCGCATCGCGGACGATGGTGCAACGATAACCACAGCAGCAGCCGAAGAGACCGCCTCTTCCATATCGGTCGTGGCGCGAATGTTCGAAGATAACTCCACACCGGGCAAATAACGGTTGTTGGTATGCAGTTCGTTAATTTCACGGGTCTGTTCCTCCGTTCTCGTCCAGACGACAACATCCAGATCATTCGAAGCGAGAACACTTGCCAAAGCGGTTCCCCAACTGCCTGCCACCAGAACAGCGACTTTGTCAGACAACGCGCTTCCCTCCTTTGTCCTTTCCTTTTCCGGAACCAAGCTTGTTTTCACGTCCCTGTACAAGCTTCACGATGTTCGAGCGATGACGCCAGAAGGCGAATACGCATATGATCAAGCTTGTCCAAAAGATCGGCCAGGAATAATCCGCGATCAAGAGGAAAACAGGGGTAAGCACTACAAAAATAAGGGAACCCAAAGATACATAACGGGTAAAAACAATGGATAGAATGGCGATAACGCCTGCTATAAGCGCTGGAATGAAGCAGAGCGTAGCAAGCACCCCAATGGCGGTTGCAATTCCTTTGCCGCCTCGAAAGCGGAAGTAAAGAGGCCAATTATGACCGATGATGGCGGCAATGCCGCATAATCCCGGCAGCCACGCATTGTCTCCCCCGAGCCATCGTCCGATCCAAACCGCAGCGATGCCCTTAATTACATCCAAAGCCAATACCAGAATAGCAGGTCCTTTTCCCAGGACGCGAAGGGTATTGGTTGCCCCGGCGTTCCCGCTGCCATGCTGACGAATGTCGATCCCTTTCAGGATTTTGGCAAGCAGTACGCTAAAGCTTACCGAACCAAGTAAATAACAAACTACAATCGCTACGATCTCCAGAATCAAGCTATTCTCCCCTAACTCTCATCAGACTTTCTTCGAGTAAATATCCTGATGGGTGTACCTTCAAAGTCAAAAGCGGCCCGAATCTTGTTCTCAAGGTAACGCTCATATGAGAAGTGCATCAATTCCGGATCGTTGACGAATACGACCATGGTCGGCGGCTTGACCGCCACCTGTGTTGAATAGTTAATGCGCAATCTTCTTCCCTTATCCGTTGGAGGCGGGTTGATCGCAATCGCATCGGATATGACATCGTTTAGCAGATGCGTCTGCACGCGAAGGGAATGCTGATCGGCCACATGTTTAACGACAGGGAGCAGCTTCTGTAGCCGCTGCTTCGTCTTGGCCGACAAGAATACAACCGGCGCATAGGTCATGAACAGGAAATGGTCCCGGATCTTTTTCTCGAACTGCTGCATCGTCTTGTCGTCTTTCTCGACCATATCCCATTTGTTGACGACAAATAAAGACGCTTTACCGGCCTCATAGGCATAACCGGCGATATGCTTGTCCTGCTCGATAATGCCTTCTTCCCCGTTGATGAGCACGAGAACGACATCCGCCCGCTCGATGGCCCGCATGGCCCGCATGACGCTGTATTTCTCGGTGGTTTCATACACTTTTCCGCGTTTGCGCATGCCCGCCGTATCGATGAGGACGTACCGCTGCCCGTCTTTCTCGAATGGCGTATCGATCGCATCGCGGGTCGTGCCCGCAACGTCACTGACAATGACGCGCTCTTCTCCCAGAATGGCATTGACGAGAGAAGATTTGCCCACATTCGGTCTGCCGATCAAGGCGACACGAATAACATCCTCGTCATATTCGTCGTCTTCCAGTTCCGGCAGGTTCTCGACGACAACGTCCAAGAGATCGCCGATCCCTGTGCCGTGGCTGCCTGATATCCCGACAGGATCGCCAAATCCGAGGGAATAGAACTCATAGATATCATCAGCGCGCTTCAAATTATCCACTTTGTTTACGCTGAGTATGACAGGTTTACCGGAACGGAACAGAATCTGTGCAACTTCCTCGTCCGATTGGGTAACCCCCGTCTTCGCATCGCACATAAATACGATGACATCCGCTTCTTCAATCGCAAGCTCGGCTTGCATGCGTATGGATTTCAAAATCATGTCATCGCCGTCGATTTCGATACCGCCTGTATCGATGACACTGAACGCTTTACCGTTCCATTCGGCACTGCCGTAAATCCGGTCACGGGTAATCCCCGGTTTATCTTCAACGATGGCTAATCTGTCGCCGATCAATCGGTTAAATATGGTGGATTTACCGACGTTAGGCCTTCCGACGATAGCCACTACGGGTCTTGCCATAGTCACTCCTCCTGTCAATTCTTACGATTATCATCATAGCAAAAAACGTTACAATTGGCTAACCTTTCATCTGCATTTCTATTATGCTCTACCCCATGTTACAACATCCGTAAACGTTCGTCCCCTAAAAAAACAAATGGCGAACCCAGATTTCTGGGTTCGCCGACTTCGTTATGATAGGTCAATAGACCGAACAAAACTGTTCCCGGGCTTACTTGAATTTGCTCAGCTTATCGCCGAAACGCTCGCCAAGCGTAACGCTCATGCCTTGGTTGTTCAAAGAAACGTTCGGGTTGTCTTTCAGGTCGATTTTAGGACCTTTGGACGGTTTTTCAGCTCGCGGAGCTTGAGCTGGCGCTTCTTCGGTTTCTTTGATGCTCAGGCTGATACGCTGCTCGGAAGTGTTGATGTCAAGTACTTTAACCTGAACTTCTTGGCCTTCCTTCAGTACTTCTTGCGGAGTACCGATATGCTTGTGGGAGATTTGGGAGATATGAACCAAACCTTCTACGCCCGGTGCCAATTCAACGAAAGCTCCGAAGGTAACCAGACGTTTTACGACGCCCGTTACGATGTCGCCCGTGTTGAATTGCTCGCCAGCTGTTTCCCAAGGACCGGGAGCAGCCGCTTTGATGCTGAGGCTGATTTTGCCTTTTTCAGGATCCACTTTCAGCACTTTCACGCGCACTTGATCGCCTTCGGACAATACATCGGATGGCTTGTCAACATGGCTCCAAGCGATCTCGGATACGTGAACCAATCCGTCCACGCCGCCAACGTCAACGAATGCGCCGAATTGCGTGAGGCGTTGCACGGTGCCTTCCAGCACTTGTCCGTCTTGAAGCTCGGACATCACTTTTTGTTTGTTCGCTTCGAACTCTTCTTCCAGAACGTCCTTCTGGGAAAGAATCACTTTGTTGTTCTCGCGGTCCAGCTCTTTCACTTTTACGCGAAGCGTGCGGCCTTTGTAGTCGCTGAAGTCTTCAACGAAATGACGCTCGACCATGGAAGCAGGAATAAAGCCGCGTGCGCCGACATCGGCTACGAGTCCGCCTTTAACCACGTCGGCCACCGTTACTTCGAATACGTCCTGATCCGCAAAATGCTTCTCAAGCTCATCCCAAGAATTCTCGGTGTCGATCGCGCGTTTGGAAAGAACCAGGCTTTCCTTGTCGTCGTTGATGCTAACGACCTTGCACTCTACCTCTTGGCCAACCTGAACCGCATCCGATGCATTATCAAGCTGTACAGAAGACAGTTCGCGAACAGGAATTACACCGTCATATTTATATCCAATGCTTACGTAAGCTTGGTTGTCCTCCAGTTTGACGATCGTCCCTTTCACGGTGTCCCCTTTTTTCAAGGATACGATTTGGTCCAGCTGCTCTTGGTTTTCAGCAGCCTCTTGATTTCTTGTTTCTTCCGACATGTCAAATAACCTCCTCAATTCAAACCCCATTTATTTAAACTCGCATTCGCGAAGTTCAAAACATAATTGCTGTAGTATCTTTCCAACCTTCCCATGCTTTTTATGCATGGAGCGAATAAATCAGTTCTCGGTTGGTTTGCCGCTGGCCCGCATTTCGTGAATCTTGGCCATGATCAATTCGGTTGCCCCATCCAGTGCCTCCGGTGACTTGTCACCTTCGAACCGGGACAGATCCACGGGTGCGCCGTAGATGATTTTTACCTTTCGGAACGGCTTGTAGTCTCCAATAATGGCAGCCGGTACGACCGTTGCCCCACTGCGGAGAGCGAAGCTTGCCGCGCCACGTTTCGCCGCGGTTGCATCCGAATTGCGCGTGCCTTCAGGGAAGATTCCCATAATCTCGCCCGAACGCAAGATCGTAAGAGCTGTTTTGATGGAATCTTTACTTACGCCGCCGCGCTTAACCGGAAAGGCTCCAAGCTGACGAACCAGCCATCCGAACACCGGAATGTTGAACAGCTCGGCTTTGGCCATGAACTTCACCTGGCGCTTGACGTGAATGCCGACAGAAATCGGATCTCGTACGCTAATGTGATTGCTGCAGATTAGCACGCCGCCTTCCGAAGGTATGTTATGTACGCCGACAGATTCGAATCTGTAGAGAAAAGCGAACAAACCGCGGACCACCGCTCTGCAAAAAACGTAAATCATGCCTATTTCTCCCCATCCCCATTAAGTTTCGCAATATGAAAGAATCGCTTCGACAACCTGATTGATATCCATATGCGTCGTATCCAGTATGATGGCATCCTCTGCGCATCGGAGCGGGGACACTTCACGTTCCTGGTCCAGCCTGTCGCGTTCTGCGATATCTCTTTCCAATTGTTCCAGCGTTATGCCTTCATCACTTAACTCATGGAAGCGGCGGAGCGCACGTTCCTTGACACTGGCCGTCATGAAAATCTTCACCTCAGCATCCGGCAAAACCGTCGTGCCGATGTCGCGTCCATCCATGACAACGCCCTTATCCAGTGCCATTTGCTGCTGTAAACGGACAAGCTTTATTCGCAAACCTTCGATTCGTGCATATTGGGATACCACTGCACTAACCTGATGTGAACGAATATATGGCGTGACGTCTTCCCCGTTCAGCCAAACCATTTGACCATTTTCATGCGGTTTTAATTCAATCACCATGTTTTGTGCATGTTGAAGCACTTTTTCGGGATTTTCCGGAGAAATCCCTTGGTTCAGCATGAACCAGGTGACTGCCCTGTACATGGCGCCGGTATCCACGTAGATGTACTGCAGCCTGCTGGCTACCATACGCGCTACCGTGCTTTTGCCCGCGCCTGCCGGACCGTCGATGGCAATATTAATTCTGTCGCGATAACCTGTCCCCTGCATAACCAACGGGGCATTCCTCCTCAAACATATACCTCGAAATCGAAAGGGCTTACCATCCGATCAGGGACGGGATCACCGTTCCTCTAGTGAAAATATACAAGAAAGTCCGAGATAAACAAGGCACGATCTCATATTTCAAGAAAAAAGCAGGCGCCCGCCTGCGACGTGAAAATTATACCACACTAGCTAGAGCGATGCAAAAGAGAAGGGGTGTTTTCTCCCATCCAATCGTTTACATTTGGCTCATTAACGGGAACGCCCTCCATCTGCTGAATCGGCGAAAGGTAGGGCCGGCTTGGTTCATAATGCAATAGCAGCTGGACGATCACCAAAGCGAATGCGAGCCCTATCAGCAGCTTAAGCAGCACTTGACCGTATCGGTCATTAAGAGCTTGTCCTTTATCGCCCGGCATGGGATCCTGCCTAGTTTTTCGCCGCAGCTGATTTTGATCGTTAGATGCCTGGGACATAAGCACACGTTCCTTCCGACACAAAATTTTCCGCTAGTGTGCCACCGGCTTGTCCATTTTATGCATCAACGGTTGCGAAAATCAAACTGGCGCTCAAAGCAATAACGAATCAGCTTCTGACGCTCCATATCTACGATCTGATTAAACTTCAGCATGACGATGCTTCGATTGCCTGGCAGCTGCTTGACCCTGACAACTTCGCCTTCAAAAGGGACATGCTCCACCGATCCGTTCTTGAACGGAATAAGGATCCAGCAGCTTAACAAGCTCCCTTCCGCAAACGATTTGTCGGGTTCCAGGTAAAAGGATACCCCTCCTCCGCCGACATCATCGGTTTTGGTCAACAACCGCGTGCCGTCTTTGGCCATCACCGCTAACTCGAGCTCGGCTTGTACCCTCAGAAAGCTCCTTCTCTGCACCTTCGTGATCTGATCCGGCTCCGGCTTTTTGATGCGAACCAGGCGTATAACGTCTTCATGGTGACTCAGGACATAGGAATTGAAGAAGTTCTTGACTCCGCCCTCCGTCAAAAAATAAGCGGAAAGCTCGTCCCCAATATACAGCTTCTTCAGCCTCCCCGTTCCTTCCTGAAGCGGAACCTCCATATACATCGATTCGTCATCCATGTCGGAAATGCGGGATTTGTATACAATGCTGGCTTCCTTCTCATCCCCCGTATCCAACTGGATATAGAGGACGTCGTTGATCTTTGGATACAATGCGCTCACCCACTAATTCATCATAATCATTATTTTCCATTATATCACGGGATGAGCGGGACCATGGGATAAAATCTTCGAATCCGGTCGATTCATGTCTTTCCCCGGGATACAGATGTATTCCTTAGACACTATACTGGCTGCTTTGCAGCAGTTCTCCGCAAGCAAAAAAGCCGATTCAGGAAATCCCTGAACCGGCTTATATGACATCAAGAAACGGCTATTTAATTCCTGCCTGCGCATCCTTAACGACCTCGACCGTTTCTTCCAGGCCCGTATCCGCATTAATGTAAATCCGGTACTGCGAGCCGTTGATGCGTCCGCCGAACTCATAACACAGCACATCTTCGGAACGGTCGTTTTTGATTAAGGCCTTGCGGTGGTAGAGCACCTTGAATTCAGGGTTCAGAACCTTCTCCGCTTCGGCGAGGCTGAGCTTCGGCTGCGGGATATCGCGCTTCACCTGGTGCTCGTAAACAAAGTCGCTCGCCTGAAATCCGATGACCTCACCGTTATCCATCGCCGAGCGCACGGTGATTTTCTCAGGATAAATCAGCACGCCGTCCTCTTCGCGCACAAAAGAGAAGTTGGCCAGGTTATCGTATTGGTCGGCCGATACGACCGTCATGTCGGAATAGCCTTTTTTCGTCAGAAATTGCTGGGCTTTGTCGATGGCATCCTGAACGGATGCTCTCTTCGCTCCGACATTCCGTTCATCCGTGTAGGAGATCAGCTGGCCGCCTTTTTCGGTGAAATCCATGCTGAGCATATGGCCCTTCGGGTGTTTGACTTTGGCCGTGTAGGATACCCACTCGGTGCCGCTACCGTTCTTCGTCACTTGTACGTTGGCTTGATTGCCCGTGTCGGAGAATTTCAACGCTTTGCGCTTCACATCCTCCTCCGAGACCGGCATGCCTGCCAGCTGCTTCACGGAACGTCTGTCGTAAATGCTGCTTACCGACGGTCCCCAATCAAGCTCAGGGTAAGCCTCTACTTTTTTATCCACCGTTTTGAATCCGTCAATAATTGAGTTATCTTCGACTTTATTCGTAGCCAAGGCCGTTTCTACGTCCATCCAGCGCAGACTGTTAGCGATGACCTTGTTCTGCACATGCTGCAAATCCTTCGTGATTTCGCCGGAGTTGGCGTATAACGATTTCAACGTTTTGACTTCATTTTCGCTAAGCGGCTCCTTCGTTAAATCGCGCACGCCCGTCTTGTAGGCAAAATTCGATATCCGGGACAGGAACTCTTCGGTTTTGTTGAAAGGAAGCAGCGTTAGCGGCAGTTGGCTGATTTCGTTCTGGGCCTCGCTGGTCAGGCGCCATACATTCATCAGCCCCTTCCGGTGCATCCCTTGGGAAGTCGAGCTGACCGCAAGCGTATTGCCGAGCTCGGCATGAATCCTGTCCATATTGTACGACAAATCATGGAAAGCCCGTTGGTACTGGTTCTCGGCGTTAATCAATATGGCGTTCTTTTCTTTATTTTCTTGATATCCCCAAACCAGAGCCCCGATCAATAATATGGTGGCTACAGGAAACAGAATAGCGCTTAATCGTTTGTACATGATGCGATAGTCTCCTTTCTTCTACTCACTGCCGTTAGTTTGACTAGAAGAAAGAAGTCTTATGCATCCCTGGATCATTCCTTCATCAATTAGAAATCTTCCTCAATATCGAAGTGATCCCGGTTGTTGCACAGGCACTGCTTAAATCCGGTTTCGATCCGGCCCTGCTCCTTCTTTCCGCGCAATACGAATCGCTCACCGCAATCCTTGCAAAGAATTTTCACTTTTACACGCAAAAAAGGCACCTCCCTTTCTATGATTCCCTGGCTGTCAGCCAAGGTCTATAGAATGAAGTGTGCCCTGATTTGTTACGTATTAACCTCTTCCTCCCGTTTAATGAAGCGGAAAGGAGAGCGGTTGTTCGCTCTGGAGATTTTGCCCATGCCGCCATACCACAGCAGAACCATTAGCGGAACGATAAACCATACCCATGTGTGGATCAGCAAATTCAGAATCAGGTCATAAAGACCATGCCACATCCAAGGCAGAACCATGGACAGCACTAGGAAGAATCTTCTTCGTTTCCCTTCCGTGAACCTCGCATGTCCCATGTAGTATCCCATGATAACGCCAAACATTGCGTGTCCCGAAACGGGCAGCAGCGCCCGCATGAACATCGGGCCGAAGGCTGCCTGGCTGTACCAAGCGTAAAGTAAATTCTCTACCGTAGCAAATCCCAGCGATATCGCCACTGCATATAGTATGCCGTCATAAGGCTCGTCAAATTCCGTATGGTTAAAAATAATATGATACATCACGAACCATTTTAAAAATTCCTCAACGCCCGCCGAAACGAACAGTGAGTTGACTACCGGATTGTCGCCAAGCCATAGTATCATTCCCCGCTGCAAAATCATGACCGGGAAAACGATCAGAACCCCTAGCATGAACACTTTGATCACCATGTGCAGGGGTTCTTGATCATACCTGTCCTTCAGGTAAAAATACGTGAGCAATGCGAGTCCCGGCGCCAAAGCTGACGCAATGATCGAGAACACCAGCACTGAAATTCCCCTTCCGTTAGTTGCGGGCCTGAAGTCCGGCACGCACGCCCACATTGATTAATGCTGACGCTGGAAGTGTGTACAGATAACCTCAACCGCCTGCTGAGGCATCACTTTCTTCCCGTATTCCTCCAGCACAGCCTCCGTCACCGAAGAGGATTCGCCGAACTCGGCCAGCATTGCAATTATAGCCGGCAGCTTCTCGCTATCCAATTCCTCGGGCTCGAAGTACAAAAACCATTTATCCATATAGTGATAGAGCTTGCCCGCTCCGCCTACAAGGTCCTTCAACATATGCGATGCTTCAATGAGCACTTCAAAATCCTGAAAAACATAGACGATGGTATCACTTTGATCCAGCGTTACTTCCATTTCATAAATCTCGTCCGGCATATCTTCTTCGGACAAGCCGCCGAAATGATGATCGTATTTCCCTCTCGTCACAATAACCACCATGCCCTGGGCAGGCAGTGCAAACACCTCAACGGCAAGAGGTCCGGTGGCATCAAATCCGAGTTCACTGTATGCCTGATCCATCATCTCCGTAAACAGGTCATAAACTTTCGGTATTTCCTGCCACATCTCTTCCTTCTGGATCCCACGCTCACTCAGATCGTCAAACGTGAGGAAAATCCGTATCTTATCTTGACTCAAACGCTCTATTTTCATGACAGGATCCTCCTTACGTAAACAAAAGTTTATAACAAATTATGATGTCTGGATTATGACGTGATAAAAATGGTTTTATATAATTGATTTTATCATTTAATACCCACAAATGCACGTAAATATGTAGCTGAAGAAAAAAGAATCATTCACAGGGATTCGTGAGGCCGTTCCCCGAGAATGATTCAAAAAGGTTGATGCCGTTTACAAACCCGGTATGACGGTGTGGGTCTCTTTCAAAATCTGTTCGACTTCGGTCTTCACATCAGGGTTGTTTCGGATGAAATCCTTGACCTGCTTCAGGTTGGCAGCCTTCGAATGAGTCGATGCCTGTACCCCTGCAGTTCCATTGGAATGAGTGGAATCATGTCGGCCTGAACTGGGAGACACGCTTTCTCGGCTCGAGCCGCTAAACTGGCTCTTGTTGCCTTGAATTTTACTCATCGCGGTATTCGCAAACCGGCCAAGATTCGCGTCTTTCATCATCGAGGAGAAGAACATGCCGTTTTTCCGGGAAATCATCCGGGATGCCACGGCACCGATAATGACACCATATAGAAATGACGAAGTCTTCACAAATGATACCTCCTTCTATGATAAACTCGAGTTTATTGTTCTCGCACCGCCAGGAACTCATGCTACATAAATACAGGAAAGTGAGATGGAATCATGGTTAGAACACGAACAGTCCTTCTGTTGGCCTGCTGCCTGATGCTCAGTGCATGCGGCAGCAACGGCGCCGCTCAGAAGCAAGGCACGGCTATGGAAGGCGGTAATACCCAGACGACGCAGCAAAACGAATCCACCGGGCAGGTGTCCCCTCCGAAAGAAAACACCGATCCTTCGGCCGAACAGGACAAGTCTGAAGACCCGTCCAGCACGAGCTCGAGCAAATCCCCGGATTCCCCGGACCTGTCCGAAGAGGCCGTCAAGGATCCGGAAGCCGAGGCTCCGTCCGAGCCGAAATACCACATGAATAAGGTGTACCGAATCGTACCAAACGATGAATCCGTACACGAAAAGGTGGTGCTGCTTACATTTGACGACGGTCCCAAGGATGAAAAAATGATCAACCGCATGATCGATACGCTCGACAAGCATGAAGCCAAAGCCATTTTCTTCGTGAATGGATACCGCGCGAAGGAGCATCCCGAACTGCTGAAGCTGATCCATGACCGCGGTCAAATCATCGGCAATCATTCCTGGGATCATATCGACCTGAAAAAGGAAAGCAAACAGAAGGTCGAGAAACAGATCGGGGACGTCCAGAAGATCGTCAAGGAAGCGACGGGAGCGGAACCGAAGTTTTTCCGGCCTCCGTTCGGCTCCGGCGGAGATACCGTCAAGGAAGTCGCACTGGAGCATGACCTGCTGTTTATGACTTGGTCCAACGGTTCCCTGGATTGGGAAAGCAAAAACAAAAACAAACCCGATGCCGTTGTGAGCAACGTGCTCGAGCAGCTTCATCCCGGCAGCAATATTCTGATGCATGAGCTTCCGTGGACCGTCGAGGCCCTGGACACTTTGCTGACCAAGCTCGAGGCCAAAGGGTATGGATTCGTGGATCCGCAATGGATCGAGCCTAAAATAAGATAACCCGAAGAACCGGAAAAACCTTAATTCTGCCGTCAAACATCCGACGATCGAATTAAGGTTTTTTACGTAATGTAATCACATGATATTCCGCCGGACATTTCAAGCGCAGCGGAATATGGGAAGTGCCGAACCCCCGGCTGATCAGCAGCCTGGAGGAGTGGACAGACTCGCTTGCCTTCCTCGGCAGCGTATACCATCCGGATTTAAACTTCTTGTAAAAGCGCTCCAGACGAACCGCTCCGGCAATCGGCAGCACAATCTGTCCTCCATGGGTATGGCCTGCCAGCAGGAGATCCCCGTGCGTTTCTTCCTTGCCTTTGAGCCATATCGGATCGTGCACCAGAATAATGTGATACTGGTCTTCCGCTGCATTTCCCCGGAATTTCGTATACGGATGTTTCCTGCTTGCCGGCTGCCTAACTCCGCTAAGGACAAGACACTCGCCATCCCGCTTCAACGTGACGGTCTTGTCATTCAGCAGAATGACCCCGCTCTCCCGCAATACCTTGCGAACGGCGTCCTTGCCTGCATACAGGTCGTGATTTCCCAGTACGGCATACACGGGAGCGAGGCGGGCCAGAACCGACATGTTATGCCTCAACCGCTCAAAGGGCACCCCTTTTTCGGTAATATCTCCGCCCAGGAGCACGCAATCCACCGATGAGATATTGGATAATAGCTTCTCTTCAGACAGTTGTCTGCGATGTATGTCGGTGATGAACAGCATCCGAAACCCGTCAAACGACCGCGGAATACGCTCGGATACCACTTCCTCTTCACGCTGGCGATAGCCCCGGGCTTCAGCCCTCATCCAGCCGATTGCGCCTACACCGAGTGCCGCAGCACCCGCTATCCACATCAACACACTCATAATATCTCCTTTAACAATTCCCTTAATGGAGGCGCTCCGATAAGTCCCCACCACAGAAGACCTACCATTAACAATATGAAGATGACAATTAATGAGTTCACAAACCACTTGCTCATTCTTACGCGATAGGAGGAATATGTATTCGTTCGTTTAGGCGCCGAAACCTCTTCCTCTATCGGATTCTGGTTTGACCTTGTCGATCTGGACCGGCTTAATCCATTCGCCGCGCTGCCGCCCCGCGTCTTCGGTACCGCAGTGCTTGCGGGCGCTTGGGATTTAGATCGACTCCGATTCCCTTCTGCTTGCAGCGGCTTTTCCGCCGCTCTTTTTTCGGATTGAGCCGATGACTTGTTCTTCCGGCCTTTATTTCGGCCCTGATGCCGTTGCATTCTGCTAAGCTCGTTCATGTTCCTCTTTCCTCCGAAACCGTATCAACATTCCCGATATGAAATCTATCAGAAAATGGCACAGAATTGGCGCCCAAATGGTACCCGTTTGTATATAGACGTAGCCCAGACCGTAACTGCTCAAGAAAACCCATCCAGTCGGCAGCCAATGCTTTAAATATCGGACATGGATCAGCGCGAACAAGATGCTTGTCCAATACGGTCCGAACGCATGCTGTATCGCTCCGCGAAACAATAATTCCTCGCAGATGGACACGATCAGGGCGATAACGAATATATGCCAAACCGGCCTTTTCCTGAACAGCATTTCATTGATCCCGCCGTCGTCCATGCTATCCTCCGACACAAACCGGGACAATACAAAGTCCACTGCCAGCATCGCTGCGGCAAGTCCGAGACCCCAATAAACAAACTCGATTTCCTTCGGAAAAACAAATAATCCGAACGGATTCCGGTTCTGAAACAAAATCCAGATCAAACCGACGATAAGCGTCAACGCTTGCGTAAGATACAGATTGATGAGCAGCAGCCGATCGTTCAGCTGGTGGGCTTCGATTCTTTTAACGCGTATTTTAAATTTTTTCATAGAAGATGGGCCTGTCTTTCATCTTGATTTTTAAGATATCTTCGTGTACAACCACAGTAATATAAGTATAATTTAATCATAGGCGGGCATATGCATCATAGCAAATTAACGGCATGACATTCAAGGCTATCCCTCGTTTCTTCCCCTACATCTAGGCGGATGGCCAGAATAAACACCTATTGACACAATGTTAGAGCCATGATACATTATGAAAAAATTAATCTGTGAAAACCGATGACGGAAAAGAGAAACCGTAACGTCCTCAGAGAGCCGATGGTTGGTGCAAATCGGTGGCGTAAAGTATTCTTGAGCGTTCCTGAGATATTTCGCTGAAACTTGGAGTAGGCGCAAATCGGATGATATCCGTTACCAATCATGGTCTGAACAGACCGCTTGAGGCTGCCGCATCTTGGCAGCGAATAAGGGTGGCACCACGAATAACTCTCGTCCCTTACTACGGAGGTAGTATGCGGATTGAGAGTTTTTTATGTTCCTGTCTCTTTGCCACGACACCGCGTCAAACCTGTATAGACCTCTTGCAGCTTTATCGGAATCTCTGGTGTATAACGGAGCGCGCGCTAAGCGTAATCCTTATTCAATATTGCAGTACCGCATTTTATAGTGGATTTTAAGGAGGAAGAGAAACCATGTTTAAAGTATTGGTATCGGATCCGATCAGCGATTTGGGGATCCAGCAGTTAATGGACGCCGCCGATGTGCAGGTAGACAAAAAAACCGGGCTTAGCGAAGACGAGCTCACTGCCATTATCGGTGAATACGACGGACTCCTCGTTCGGAGTCAGACGCGCGTTACAGAACGCATCATGAATGCAGGAACCAATCTCAAGGTGGTTGGCCGTGCCGGCGTAGGCGTGGACAACATTGATCTTGAAGCGGCAACAAAGCGCGGGATCGTTGTTATCAATGCACCTGACGGCAACACGATTACGACGGCAGAGCATACGTTTGCTATGATGATTGCCCTCGCCCGCCACATCCCTCAAGCTTATGCCAAAACGGTAGGCGGAACCTGGGATCGCAAATCCTTCCTCGGCGTAGAGCTCCGCAACAAAACGCTGGGCGTTATGGGTATGGGACGGATCGGCAGCGAGGTGGCTAAACGCGCCAAGGCTTTCGGCATGAACATTCTGGCCTTCGATCCGTTCCTGACGGAAGAACGTGCGGATAAACTGGGCGTGAAGCTTTCCTCCGTGGATAACATTATCCGGAACGCAGACTTCATCACGGTTCATACTCCGCTTACGCCGGAGACGCGCCACATGATCGCCAGACCGCAATTCGAGGTCATGAAACGCGGCATGCGCATCGTGAACTGTGCCCGTGGCGGCATCATTGACGAGCGCGCGCTCGTGGAAGCCATCGATGAAGGCATTGTAGCCGGAGCCGCATTTGACGTATTCGAACATGAGCCGCCTGAAAGCGATCATCCGTTCCTGAACCATCCGAAGGTTATCGTCACTCCGCATCTGGGTGCATCCACTGTTGAAGCCCAGGAGAACGTTGCGATCGACGTTTCCGAGCAAGTGCTGCATATCCTGCGCAACGAGCCGTTTAAGAATGCGGTCAACTTCCCGCTTGTAGCTGCAAGCGTCATGAACAAGCTGCAGCCTTACTTCTCGCTCGGCGAGAAATTGGGCAGTGTAGCGGCCCAGATCACCGCACACGCGGTAAAGGAGATTCACGTCGACTATGCAGGCGAGCTGGCTGAAGTCGATACGCAGGCCCTGACCCGCTACATCGTGAAAGGTGTGCTGGAACGCCACCTCGGAAGCGAAGTGAACATTGTCAACTCCATGCATTTGGCGAAGAGCCGCGATTTGCATGTCGTTGTGTCGCAGACGCCAAAAACCAAAGACTTCACCAATCTCGTTACCGTTACGCTGAAAACGCAAAACGGCCTGGAACGAATCGTTGCGGGTACGCTTCTTCTGGGATACGGCGAACGAATCGTACGTCTGGATAAATTCCCTGTCGATATCTCACCGGAAGGCCATCTGATTCTGATCTCCCACAACGATAAACCGGGCATTATCGGACGTGTCGGAACCCTGCTCGGCGAGAACGATGTCAACATCGCCTCCATGCAGGTGGGACGTAAAGTGATCGGCGGCGAGGCCATCATGCTGCTGACGGTGGATAAAGACGTTCCTAAGGACGTTCTGATCAAGCTTACCGGCTTGTCGGAACTCAACACGGCGCAGCAAATCGCGCTAGGCTAAGCTTTAATCCAAGGGGTTAATCATTGTTCCACGTAGAACAAGATTAACCCCTTTATTTCAACAAAAAAACACGCTCCTTGCGAGCGTGTTTTGTCTTTTGCGCGGGCATTCCCTAGGATTCTGCCGCTTTTGTCGGGATCGTCATCGTAAACACGGTGCCTTTCCCCACTTCGCTTGTCGCGTTGATCGTTCCGTGGTGCGCGGTCACGATATTTTTCACGATGGCAAGGCCAATGCCGGTTCCCACCGTCTCCCCCCGCACACGCGCCTTATCGGCCTTGTAGAATCGTTCGAATACAAAAGGCAGGTCTTCCGGCGGAATGCCGACACCCTGGTCGCAAACCTTCACCTGGAGCGCCTCTGTGTTCGATAAGGCGATCCGGTCTGCCGTAATTTGAATTTTCTTGCCTGAAGGCGTATGACGGAAAGCGTTATCCAGCAAATTGGTCAGCACCTGTTCAAGCTTGTCTTCATCCGCCGCTTCGAGCTGAAGA
This sequence comes from Paenibacillus sp. Y412MC10, assembly GCF_000024685.1. Taxonomy (NCBI): domain Bacteria; kingdom Bacillati; phylum Bacillota; class Bacilli; order Caryophanales; family Paenibacillaceae; genus Paenibacillus; species Paenibacillus sp. Y412MC10. The sequence goes on along the minus strand of NC_013406.1, from coordinate 2,509,876 downwards.
TTCGAATGGAGCTTGTTCAGCTGAAGATCGATATCCCGCTCTTTGGCACGAACCGCAAATTTACGGAATACCCGCTCGCACAATTCGCCTGCATCCATCTCCCGCAGGGATAACTCGGCATGCCCTGCCTCCATGCGCGTCAAATCAAGCAGATCCTTCACCAGACGCCCCATCCGCAGGGATTCCTCATGAATGACCTGTATAAGCTCCCTGCTCTCTTCGGGTGAAGCTGCCATGCCGTCCAGGAGCGCTTCGCTGTAACCCTGCATCATGGACAGCGGCGTCCGTATTTCGTGCGACACGTTGGCAATGAAGTCCGTCCGCATTTTTTCTAATGTAACCTGTTCGGTTATGTCCCTTAACACCACGACGGCTCCGCGGATCACGTCATCCGAATACAAGGGGGCCATATGGGCTGACCAGATTCCCTGCTTCACATGCAGATCGGCGCTTTGGTCCTTGCCTTCGTTGACGGTGGCGTAATATAGCTCGCTGAGCGGTTTTGGCATGACATCGGCCGCCCAGCCTCCGCCCTGAAGCTCATCGTCCCACTGCAGCCCTTTCCAGGTCTTCATGATTTCCAATCCCGGCGGGTTCACCAGGATGACCTGCCCGTGATTGTCAAACGTAATCACGGCGTCGCTCATGCTTCTCAGCACGCTGGACAGGTGCTCCTTCTCGTGGTTCAAATTGCGGATGTTCGTTTCCAGCTCCGCTGCCATATGGTTAAACGTATTGGCCAGCTCGCCGATCTCATCACTGGTCACAAGGTTCAACCGCGTGCCGTATTTCCCTTTACGGATATCGTTGGCTGCCTCAATGAGCTGCTGCATGGGCTGCGTAATTTTCGTAAGCAGGAACAACCCGAAAAAGGTGGTCATTGAAAAGCCGATAATGGCCACATAAGTAAATAAACGCTTGATGGCATCCGAATTCGCGAAGGTGGTATCGATATAAGGGAGCAAGAATAAACCGAGCGTCAGCAGTACGCACGCGACCAAACAGGTTATCGTAATCCACAGCTTGCCGACAAGTGATCTCCAAAAACTCACGTTACTTCGGTACCTCCAGCTTGTAGCCTACTCCCCATACGGTCGTAATCATCGCTGCGGACTCCGCGGATACCTTATTCAATTTTTCGCGCAGACGCTTCACATGGGTATCGACCGTGCGAAGATCGCCAAAAAACTCGTAATTCCAAACATCCTTCAGCAGCTCTTCCCGCGAGAACACTTTGTCCGGGGATGAGGCCAAATAGTGCAGAAGTTCGTACTCCTTCGGCGTCAGGCTGATTTCATGCCCGCCGGCCGTCACGCGGTGGGCATCGTGTTCAATGATCAAGTGAGGGAATACGATGCTGTTGCTTGGATTCGGTTCCTTGCTCAGATAAGCCGTGGCGGACGAACGGCGCAATATGGCTTTAACGCGATAGATCACCTCGCGAGGACTGAACGGTTTCACCACATAATCGTCGGCGCCCACCTCGAATCCCTGGACCCGGTTAATCTCCTCGCCTTTGGCGGTCAGCATCAGGATCGGCGTAGACTTTACCTGACGAAGGCGAGTGCATACTTCAACGCCGTCCATGCCGGGCAGCATGACATCCAGAATAACGAGCCCGTAATCCTCCGAGCTTGCTTTGCGAAGAGCGGTCTCCCCATCCTCCGCCTCCTCGATTTCATATCCTTCCTTCTCCAGATACATTTTCAACAAACGGCGAATCCGTTCCTCATCATCAACAACAAGAATGCGATTTCCGTGCTCAGACATTGGCAGCCAACTCCTTCGTTTTTATAGGGAAAATCAGAAGTGGCCCTCTTGATTAAGAAAGGGCCCTTCTGATTGTTAATTCACATCTATTCAATTGCCATTAGTCGGTGCCTGCATAGGAATGCAGACCCGCGATAATCAAGTTGACGCCGACCAGCGTGAACATGACCACGATAAAGCCGATAACGGACAGCCAGGACGAATATTTACCCTGCCAGCCGCGCGATAGCCGGAGATGAAGGTACACGCTGTAGAACAACCAAGTAATAAGCGCCCATACTTCCTTCGGATCCCAGCCCCAGAACCGGCCCCATGCAATCTCTGCCCAAATCATGGCGAAGATGAGACCGCCAAGCGTAAATACAGGGAAGCCGATCGCGATGGCTCGATAACTGATTTCGTCCAGATCATCCGGATCCAGTCGATGGAGTGCGGGCTGAATGAATTTAGCCAGCGGTTTGCGCAGGATCAGGCGGAGCAATCCGTAAAGGATCAACCCGGTGACCAGCGACCATACCACCGTATTCAGCTTGCGTCCTGCATTCACGCCGTGCATCCAGGACGGAGCTTCCATGAGCGGGGATTTCATGCCCAAGAAAGACTGCATGCTCTCGGTCTCGCTCTGGTAAGGCGCGATTAGCGGAGGCATGTTATATTCCACTTTTACTATTGTACTATTTTCTGTCTTCGGGTCAACCAATGTCTGGTTAAACTCCGCCTGATAACCGCCTGCACGGAAGCTGTACACCGACAAAATAAATCCGAGCAGCACCACGATGGCAAACATGACGAGCTCAAGCCAGCGCTGTTCCCTGCGCGAGCCCTTGTCCGTTCCGCCAAAGTTAACGGTCCGGAGCAGATGCATCAAGCCGGCAATAAAGCCGACCGCAAAAAACGCATCCCCCAGTGCCGCCAATGTAACGTGGATACCCAGCCAATAGGACTGAAGCGAAGGAATGAGCGGCTGCACCTGCTGCGGGAACACGGCGGCATAGGCCATGATCAGGATTGCCAGCGGCAGTGCAAACAATCCGAGCAGTGATTTTTTGTAGATAAAATAAAGTACGAGGAAGGCAATCATGATTGCCATCGACAAGAAGGACATGAACTCATACATATTGCTGACCGGCACATGCCCCGAGCCCGCCCATCTAGTAAAGAAGTACAGCAAGTGTCCGATCAAACCGATCGTTGTCGTAACAAATGCGATCTTGCCCCACTTCGCCAAATGGGCTTCCGGGTCGCGTTTGCGGAACCGGCGTCCCATGACGGCAAGTGCGTACATGATAAATGCCACGCAGTATAAGGTAAAGGCAACGATAAATGCGTCGCCGCTGAAATCAATTAGATTCATGCTTAGTCCCCCTGTTATTCTCCAATGACTTTTCATCGACTTCGATATTCATTTGCTTGAGGATTCCGGAGATCTCCTTGCGAAGTCCAAACCAGTTCTTGTTCGTATGCGCGCCCAGCGTCAGCGTTCCGTTATCAATACGCAGCCAGATCCGGCGATGGGTGAAATAAAAGCCCATGACCAGGCCGATCATACCGATGAAACAACCAACCCAAATGAACGGCATGGCTTTATCCACACGAATATTCAGATAAGTCGTCGATTCCGAAAAGTCCACATCATCCATGCTGAGCACATCCAGTTTTACGAGTGCTTCCCCACCCGCCAGCTGCGCATTGATCGCTTCCTGATTGAAACGTTCCTTATCGATCTGTTTAGGGAAGTAGAAGTACTGAACGCCTTCCTTCGGCAAATCAGGCCCCTTAATCAGAAATAAGAATGCAGGCGCATTCGGGTTAGGTGACAGGTTGACCGGCTTGCCGTTATCGCCCAGCCCAAAATCGGTAAAGGACTGTGTAAGCGTTAACGTATATTCCCCTGCCTGATACTCTCTTTGGGGATCGTTGATGGACAGCGTGATTTTGCCGTATTCCTTACCGCTCTTGCTATCAATCAGCACCGGCGAAACCGTACGGAGAATCGGGGTCAGATCATAATCGAATTGATAAGCCTTTAACCCTTTGTAATTGAGCGGATGGTTCACCTCGATGTTATGGCGCGTCAATTCCACGAGCTGAGGCTCTTTATCGAGATCGTCGCAATTGGCCTCGCACATATACAGGATGGCCTGGGTTTGGAATTCCTTCGGCAGCACCTTGTTCTTGCCTTTGAATTCTTCAGGCATATCGTCCTCGGTATAGAATTCAACCTTAAAGCCGTCGTTCAATAAATAGTAGCTGGTGTTCTTGATGTGCACCGGCTCATCCTGAGGAAAGGCCATATGCTCGTCCATATGCAGTCCCGGCAGGTTCCGTCCCAAAACAGCGAGAAGGAAGATAATCAGGCCGATATGAAGAACATAGGGGCCCCAGCGGCTGAACCGCTGCTTCTCTGCCAGAAGCGTCCCGCCGTCCGTTCGAACGCGATAGCCCTTTTTCTTAATGATCGGCTTAATCCGCTCAACCCAGTCGGCCCCGTCCTCTTGGACTTGTCCTTGGTATACCACCTTCTGGCGGGTAAGGAAGGACATATGCTTCGGAATCCGTTGTCTGCTGAGCGCTTTGTAGAGCGGCAGGACACGGTCAAGACTGCAAATGACAAGCGATGCGCCGATCATGACGAGCAGCAGAACGAACCACCAAGACGTATATGTATGTGACAGCCCGAGCAAGTAATAAATATGCCCCAGCTGTCCGTACTCCTCTTTGTAGTAGACAGAGGGGTCAATGTTAAGGAATGTGCTCTCCTGCGGAAAGATAGTCCCCAGCGAGGAGCCGATCAAGGTTAGCAATATGAGATATATTGCTACTTTTACCGAAGAGAAGAAATTCCATACCCGATCGATAATACCGGGATTTTCTTTCTGCGATCGACGGGCAACGCCGTCATACCGCATTTCCAGAATCGGCTGGGCCTCCGCTTCCTCGGTCAGCGGCTTGCCGCAAGCCTCGCAGAGGACCGTCCCCGTTGGATTCTGGTGACCGCAATCACACTTCGTATTCTGGATCAAAGGCTTGGAACCTTGACTCATTTCGCATTCACCAACTGTTCAATTTGTTTGTCAAGGGTGTTCAAATCCAGTTCGCCTATGCGAATATGGTCAATCTTGCCGGAGGCCGTAACAAAAAAGGTGGTTGGCATCGGCCCAACCCCGAAGCTGGCAACAGCGTTCCGCTTGGGATCCATCAGGATGGGGAATTTCACGCCGGTTTGAGCAACAAAATTCTCTACCGTCATTTTGTTCTCGCCCACATTGATTCCGATAATCTCAACGCCCTGGCTGCTCCATTTTTCCCACTGGGCTTGAAGTGCCGGCATTTCCCGCACGCACGGCGGACAGTAGGTGCCCCAGAAATTAATAACCCTGGCCTTGCCTTCGTATTCACTCATGGTATGTACGTTGCCATCCATGCCTAGAAGTTCGAAATCCGCTGCCTTTTGCCCTACTTTGGGAACCTCATCAGAGCCGAATACAACGGTTGCAACGGCGTACACTCCGATCAGGATGATGGCAAGCAGAATAACAATTTGTACGCTTTTCTTAGATTTGCCCATAAAGCAGCAGCTTCCTTTCTATGACATTCATCATATCGCATACTACGGGTGTGAACATCCTATGAACAATTATAACGAAATTTGTCATAAACGCCGCTCGCCATTTTGAATATTATGTGTCGGGTTTAACGTTTTTTCTTCGGTTTCCCGCCCGGCTTTGCGGCTTTCGCCATCTGCAGGAGCTGGTTGATTTCGTCCGCCGTCAAATGGCGGTACAAGCCCCGCTTTAAATTTTGCAGCAGCAGATCCCCGTAAGATATCCGCTTCAATCTCAATACCGGATGGGAAATCGCTTCGAACATCCTTCTCACTTGACGGTTGCGGCCTTCATGAATCGTGATCGAAATAACGGATTGTTTATTGTCCGGATCCACGTCCTTATATTCCACTTCCGCGGGAGACGTCATGCCGTCTTCCAGCATAATCCCTTGACGAAGCTTGTCCAGCTCGGTGCCGTGGGGCACCCCTTTCACGGTAGCCAAATAAGTCTTGGGCACATGGTATTTGGGGTGGCTGAGCAGATTGGCAAACTCCCCGTCGTTGGTCAGGAGCAAAAGCCCCTCCGTATCGTAGTCCAAACGTCCAATCGGGTATACCCGCTCTTTAATGCCTTTGAGATAATCCGATACAATTTTACGGCCTTCGGGATCGGAAGCGCTTGTAATGACTCCCTTCGGCTTATTCAGCATGACATATACCTTTTTTTCATTCTTAATCGGTTTGCCTGAAACCGTAATGATATCCTGGGCTGGATCGGCCTTCGTGCCGAGCTCGGTAACGGTCTCCCCGTTTACCTGCACCTTGCCTTCAAGAATCAATTCCTCGCACTTTCGGCGGGAAGCGACTCCGGCCTGTGCCATAATTTTCTGTAATCTCTCCATGTTCGTTAGGTCACCTCATTCCTAATGATAACCATCGACAGGATAAATCACAAGCGCGTTCCATGGAAAATGTGCCCCTGGGCAGGAGTCGGAGTGGGGAAATAAGTACAGCGGGGAAATATCATGGAGTCTGGACAGCTCCAAAATGATTTTGCTGGCGGTAAACAGCTGCGTTTTCTGGTCCAGCGTCATCGACTCGTAGCTGGCATTGAAGTCGCCCTCCAGACAGATGTGGATCTGCCCCGGTTGGACCAGCACGGAAGAAGCGGACACGGAGCCGTCCGGATGGATCTTAAAATCCCAGTTCCGCGGTTCCTGCGCGCACACGGTATGATGAATAACAAAACCCTCGATTTCCATTCCATCACCCCTACTACAAATTGTGATTGCAGCAGTATATGACATGGCGGAATCAAGGGTATAGGCATACGTCCTGTTACATTGAAAAAACGCACCTTCTTACTATATGCCTTGCTTTTGGCTTTCTGACAGTCGTCGATGAAATCAATTAACCGAACACCAGCAAGCAGACGGCAATCGCCGCAATAAACCCGACCAAATCGGAGAACAGTCCGACCTTCAACGCATAGCGGCCATTGCGGATGCCCACGGCGCCAAAATAGACGGTCAACACGTACAAGGTTGTGTCCGTGCTTCCCTGTATGGTCGAAGCGATTCGGCCGATCATCGAATCCGGTCCGTATGCGCGGATCAGCTCCGTTGTGTAAGCGAGGGAGCCCGTACCTGTCAGTGGCCGTAATATTCCCAAAGGCAGTATCTCGCTCGGTACGCCGAGCGATTGCAGAAAAGGGCCCGTCCAACCGACAAAAAACTCCAGGGCGCCGGAAGAGCGGAATACGCTTATGGCTACCATCATGCCGACCAAATGCGGAATGATTCCGATCGCCGTGGAGAAGCCGTCCTTGGCTCCGTCCACAAACGATTCGTATACGGGCACTTTGCGCGTATAAGCATAAAGAGGAATAAATGCGATAATAATGGGTATTGACCAGGCGGAAACGATATTAATCCAAGACAGCAAGACTCATCACCCCTTCACGTCCGGGTTCAGGCCTGTACCGATTCCGGGCGGCTTCTGGCGGCGCATCGTTCGTCTGCGATACCATCGGTCGGCGATAATTGCCGCGGCCGTCGCAATCGCAGTGGCCAATAGCGTGGTTCCGACGATTTCCGAAGGATTGGCAGATTCATAATTAAGCCGGATCGCGATCAGCGTTGTCGGTATCAACGTAATGCTGGCCGTGTTTAACGCCAGGAGCGTGCACATCGCCGGAGATGCCGTTTCCTTATCCGGATTCAATTTCTGAAGCTCCTGCATCGCTTTGATTCCCATCGGGGTCGCCGCATTGCCCAGACCGAACAAATTGGCGCTCATATTGGACAATATGTATCCCATTGCGGGATGATTTTTCGGTACATCCGGGAACAGGAAGCGGACAACCGGCCCCAGCAGCCTGGCCACTTTTTTCAGCAGACCCGAGTCCTCTGCGAGCCGCATCATGCCAAGCCAGAATACCAGTATGCTGATAAGACCGAAGGAGACGGTCACGCCCGTTTGGGCTCCGTCGAATGCGGCTTTCGTGACGCTGTCGATGTTCCCGTTGACGGCCGCAAAACCAAACCCGATCACAATCATCCCCATCCAAATCAAATTGATCATCTCTTCGCCCCCGTTTTGCTGCCCCGCTGTTATGAGAATACACGATTCTTTAGCGAAGGCTAGTTATGTGCGCCCCTGAACAGATGCCGGAGCACTTCTCCTGCAGACTGCCAAAGCGACAAGGAACCGACGGGTCCCAGAGCGCTCCTGGACTTTTGCAAGGCCTCAGGGGCTTCAGGAAGTTTGCTTCCTTCCGCGTAGACCGGAACCTTGCCGATGCTGACATTATCGAGCAGCAGCTCAATATGCCCCCGCAGCCCAAAAGACAAGTCGGGCGTGCTTGCTTTATGCAGGACCAGTCTCTTCACCAGGCGCGCTTCCTCATCATGCGCGAACGCATAAGTGAAGGAACTGCCCGTGACGAGCGGATAACCCTGGATTTTCTGTCCCTTTTCCGTGACCTTTTTCAGTGGAAAATGAGCAAAGCCATAATCCAGCATGTTGGAATGGTCGTTCCAATCGTTGCCGTCATTCAGCGTTACCGCTGCGATTTGCTGACCGTTACGAGTAGCGGAGCTCACCAGGCAGCGGAATGCTTTTTTGGTGTAACCCGTTTTGACGCCGTCCGCCCCTTCGTAGAAGCGCAGCATTTTGTTTTTGTTGTCCCATTTGTAGTCCCATGCTTCATTCGGGTTGGGCGCTTTCTTGGTAGGGGTTTTGACGATCTCGCTAAAGACCGGATTCTTGAGGGCATATGCCGTCAGTTTGGCTACGTCATGCGCTGACGAGTAATGTTCGTCGTGATCCAGTCCATGCGGATTCATAAAATGCGAATTCGTCATGCCGAGCGAGGCGGCCTTCTCGTTCATCAATAACACAAAGCCTTCTTCCGTACCGCCGACATGCTCCGCAATGGCCGTGGCGGCATCGTTGCCGGAGCGCAGCATCAAGCCGTACAGCAGATTCTCAAGGGTCATCTCCTCGCCAAGCTTCAGGAAGATCGAGGAGCCCTCTTTGGCAAAAGCATTCTTGGAGACTTTGACGCGATCATCCAGCTTGCCGTGTTCAATGGCCACGATGGCGGTCATAATCTTGGTCAAGCTGGCGATTCTTAAACGCTCGTCCCCGTTCTTGCTGTACAGCATTCTCCCGGACGTCACGTCAATCAGCGCAGCTGCCTGTGCATGATTGGACGGGCCTTGCTCGTGATCTGCATGTACAGGGACAGCCGTAACCAGCAAGCAGCATATGGCGATCAACATGGATAACATAGACTTGCGGTTCGTCCATTTCATTTTCATCATTTTATCCTCCGGTGTTCAGAAATCTTGTACAAGTATATGTCGTCCTCGCTGAAGGTATGTCCATTTCATTGCAGCAAAAATCCCTTCCGTCATGAACGAAAGGGATCTGCCTGCTTCAATCAGTATGCCGGCGGAGGCGTCGTGCTGCCTGCGGCATTGCTTCCCGATTGAAACATCGACTGGATTTGATCGAGTAAATACGGGGTCGCATCGATAATCCGTTCAAACAGATGTGTCTGGTTGTCCAGCGGAACGATGTGCACGCCTTCTTTACCCACGACCAGGAAAGCTATCGGCCGAATGGACACGCCACCGCCGCTGCCGCCGCCAAAAGGAAGGGCATTATGGTCGGTATGCGTCCCGTTAGCGGTATTATGGTGTGTGCCGCCTGCTTCAACGTTGTAGTCGCTCCCGCCCGCTGCAAAACCAAACGCCACCTTACTGATTGGCAAAATGACGCTGCCGTCAGGTGTATTCACGGGGTCGCCTACGATCGTATTCACGTCCACCATTCCCTTGATGTTCTCCATAGCCGTTTGCATCAAGCCTTGAATAGGGTGTTCTGCCATGATCTAACTCCTCCTTTCACCTTTAACACGCGAACTATAAGTACCAGTCCAGCATACATAGCTTTTCCGCAGGAGATTTTCGCTATGCAGCAAAGCTCTGTGGAAATTTGCGGCGGACCGTTAAAGACCGGTACCACCTGGATTTCCGGCAGCTCATCCATAATCAGCCGGTACGACATCCAACCCATAATGGTATGCTTAACAGCATGAAGCAATCCGGTTGCAACCGCGGTATCGGCCGCATGCTCCAAGGCAATCCGGGTTGACCAGTGCACATCCATGAGATGAACGGCCGCCATCGTTTGCCTTGCCCACTTTTTAAATCCCTTCGTAGTCAGCAAGACCCGCACATAGTCCCTGTATCGTATGGTTCGTCTTGAAGTTTCTTTGTTTTCTTTAGAACCGAGCTCAGTCCCCTCGTCCACGGGAACGGTCTCTTTTTTATACTCAATGCCACCGTTGGCCAAATGAAAGGGAACTTCGTATTTGCGCGTGATCCATCCAAAAAGCATTTTCATTTCCGCCAATACTTTATATTCATTTTTTCTTAGAACCACATCCAGCTTTATCGTGACCTTCGAGCTTAGCACAACGATCAGCAATACGATAAAGAGAACGACCAGACCGACCGCAAGAAAGATCCATATCCTCACGAAGTAACCCCCAAAACGAACTTAGTAAAATGTAATCCGCTTGGCTTAGTATGGCAAAAGGGTCTCCAAATGATGCGAAACTGCTCCGATCCTCTGCTTTCATATGCCGGAACGACAAAAAAAGGTCCCGGACGCGGATTATCCACGCTCAGGACCCATTTCTCAAATGAAGCATTATACAATATAATGTGGCTAGCTTTCCTCCACATCATCAAACGTAAGCTGTTGTCCGTCAAGCTTGTCGAATAACAGCTGCGTTTCCTCTTCCAATGAATCGTTATCCTCGAATTGCGACGGCTCCGGCAGATCCTTGATGTTCGCAAGTCCGAAATAATCCAGAAACGATTTGGTCGTTCCATACAGAATCGGTCTGCCAATCGCCTCCGCGCGTCCGACTTCTTCAATCAACCCTTTGCTTACCAGCGTATGGATGGCTCTTTCGGACTTGACGCCGCGAATGTCTTCAATCTCCACCCGCGTAATCGGCTGCCGATAGGCCACGATGGAAAGCGTCTCGAGCGCGGCTTGCGACAATGAGGAGCGTGAAGGCGAATACGCCAGACGTTCGAAATACGGGGCGTGCTCGGCCAGCGTCGCGATTTTGTAGCTCCCTGCAATCTGCACGATCTGAATTCCCCGTTCATATCGCTCCCATTCTTCCTTCATATCCTCCAGCGCTTCGCCAACGAGGCCATCCGATTGCTCGGTGATTTCAGCAATTTGCTTTACCGACAAGCCCTCTTCTCCCGCCAAGAACAGAAGCCCCTCAATAATCGATTTCAGCTTCGGATAATCCATCAATGCGTTCTTCCCCTCTCCACTCCATGACGATATCTTCAAACAATTTCTCTTGGTAGCACAGGATTTGCTTCATCTTCATCAGCTCCAAGATAGCCAGAAAGGTCACCACGATTTCATGGCGCTCCATCTCCTCGTGCAGCAGCTTGGAGAACAGAATCCGGCCTCCCGGCCCGACCTGCTCCAGAGCGTCCATCACCTGCCGGATCCGGTCCTTAACCGATATTTCATCCCGCTGGATGCGGGCATACGATGTCCGTTTGACGGCTTTGCTTAACGCTTTTTGAAAAGCTGCGATTAAATCCGAGATATGTAATCCCTGAACCGGGTTCTCTTCCACTTCCGGCATGTAAGGAGTCAGGTCCTCCGCTTCCTTGGAGTAAATCATGCTGCGTTCCCATTCCTTCTCATGCAGATGACGGGCGATTCCTTTGTACTTGCGGTATTCGATCAGCTTCGCGATGAGTTCCGCTCTCGGATCCATGTCATCCTCTTCAAAAAAATCGAACTCGTCCATTTCGATAACCGGAGGCTTCGGAAGCAATAGCTTGCTCTTTATAGACAGCAGCGTTGCAGCCATCACCAGAAATTCGCTCGTAATTTCCAGTTCCAGCTCCTGCATGTTGTGCAAATAGGCCATGTATTGTTCGGTAATCTCGCTGACGGGAATATCCTGGATGTCGATTTCCGCTTTATCAATCAAGTGCAGCAGCAGATCGAGCGGTCCTTCAAACGTTTCCAGCTTGTATAATACGGTCACGGTGAATCCTCCCGCCAAAAATAAAATGCAGTGCTCTATAAAAAGAGCACTACATTAAATAAGCACTATTTTAGGCTTTTCGTCAAGTTCGCCATTTCAATGGCCGCCATGGCGGAATCCCAGCCTTTATTGCCTGCCTTCGTTCCCGCGCGTTCGACGGCTTGTTCAATGTTCTCCGTCGTGACGACGCCGAAAATCGTTGGTACGCCGGTCTTCAGGTTAATGGCGGACACCCCCTTGGCCACTTCGTTGCACACGTAATCATAGTGCGTGGTGGAGCCGCGAATGACGGTTCCCAGGGTGATGATCGCATCGTATTTGCCGCTTTCTGCCATCTTTTGGGCGATGAGCGGAATTTCAAACGCTCCTGGCACCCAAGCGACGTCGATTTCGTTGTCCTGTGCGCCGTGACGCTTCAAGGCGTCCAGTGCGCCGCCAAGCAGCTTGCTGGTGATGAATTCGTTGAAACGACCTACCACGATGCCGTATTTCAAACCTTCGGATACTAAATGACCTTCAAATATTGTTGCCATGTTGGATGACTTCCTTTCGGGTTGGAGTTTATATAAGGTCAAACATGGATTTGGAATGACATCGAGGTGATTGCCCGCTGCGCTGACGGCTGCTGCTTCCGATCGCTGTTAACTCCTGATTTCATGATCTAATTTCTCAGGGAAGAAATCAGGATTTAAAGGCGACCGCTGACGCTTCTCCAGCAGCATTCCGCCCTCTTCGCTGGGTTATTCCGTGAGGCAAACCTACTCCATGATTGACCTTTTATTGTTGGTGATTAGTTAGCACTCTCGTTCTGCTCGATATCATTGAACTTCAGCATATGACCGAGCTTCGCTTGCTTGGTGTGCAGGTAGCCCGTATTATCCTCGTTCTCCGGCATTTGAATCGGGACCCGCTCCACGACCTCCAGGCCGTAACCTTCGAGACCCTTGATTTTACGCGGATTGTTTGTCAGCAGGCGGATCTTCCTTACGCCCAAATCCTTCAGGATCTGGGCTCCGATGCCGTAATCGCGCAGATCCGCCGCAAAGCCTAGCTTCAGGTTCGCATCGACGGTATCGAGCCCTTCTTCCTGCAGCTTATAGGCTTTCAGCTTGTTGATCAAGCCGATGCCCCGCCCCTCCTGGCGCATATAGAGAAGCACGCCTCTGCCTGCTTCATCGATCTGGCGGAGGGCCGCCTCAAATTGCGGACCGCAATCACAGCGATGGGAGTGGAACACATCCCCTGTCAGGCACTCGGAATGCACGCGGACGAGAACCGGCTCACTCGGGTCGATCTCCCCTTTTACCAATGCGACATGCTCTTTGTTGTCCACGTCATTGGTGTAGGCTACGGCCTGAAACACGCCGTAGTCGGTGGGCATCCGCACGGCTACCTCGCGCTGTACGAGCTTTTCTTTTTCGTTGCGGTAATGGATCAGATCCTTGATGCTGATCAGCTTCAGATCATGCTTTTTCGCGATCTCCACCAGGTCTGGAAGCCTTGCCATCGTGCCGTCTTCCTTGATTACCTCGCAGATGACGCCTGCCGGATAGGATCCGCTCAGGCGGGCTAAATCGACAGCCGCCTCCGTATGTCCTGCCCGGCGAAGAACGCCGCCGTCTTTGGCAATCAGCGGAAACATATGGCCCGGTCTTCGAAAATCGGCGGCCGATGCATTTGGATCCAAGATGCCGTTGACGGTTATGGATCGTTCATAGGCGGATATGCCCGTCGTGGTGTCCTTATGGTCAATGGAGACCGTAAAGGCCGTTCCATGATAGTCCGTGTTTTGCGTCACCATCGGTTTGAGATCGAGTTCCTGAGCCCTAGTCTGCGTCATGGGCAAACAGACCAGCCCGCGGCCTTCGGTGATCATGAAATTGATGACCTCGGGGGTAGCTTTATCCGCTAATGCGATAAAATCGCCTTCATTCTCGCGGTCCTCGTCGTCAACAACGATGACGACCTTGCCTTCCTTCAAATCTGATAACGCCTCTTCGATCGTATGAAATGAAAAGCGCTCATCCATCCCTATTCCTCCTTCTTCTCATGGAGATATCTCTATATGCAAGAAACAGCTTAGGCAAAGCCATGCTCGGCCAGGTAATCCCTGCTGATCCTCGATTTCGTGCCGCTTCTGCTACCTGCGCCTTCCGAACCGTAATGCAGCAGGTGATCTACATATTTCCCTAAAATGTCGCATTCGATATTAATCGTGTCGCCCGCTTTTTTATAAGCGAGCACCGTCTCCGCCAGCGTGTGGGGAATGATGGACACCGTGAAGGAGGAATCCGTCGTTTTGACAACGGTCAAGCTGATTCCATCCAGCGTGACCGAGCCTTTCGGAATGATATATTTGAATACGTCCCCATTCGCGGGCGAAATCTCGTATACCACTGCATTCTGATCGGCCTTTACGCTCCGAATGACGCCGATGCCATCCACGTGTCCCTGAACGATATGGCCTCCGAATCTCCCTCCGGCTGCCATCGCCCGCTCCAAATTAACCTTCCCGCCCGGCTGCAGCTCCTTGAGATTCGTGTTTCTATAGGTTTCCGGCATAACGTCAACCGTAAACACGCCCTTGTCGATCGCTGTAGCCGTCAAGCAGACGCCATTTACGGATACGCTGTCGCCCAGCTTCAGATCGTCCATAATCCGGTTAGCGGAAATGCTCAGCAGCATGGCCTCCCCTTGGCGCCCGATACGCCGCATCTCGCCGATCTCCTCGACCAATCCAGTAAACACAGGCTTCCCTCCTTTCTCGCTCCTTATTTCCAGACCGGAATGCCGGTGACGTAGATATTGTCGCCCAGTCTTTCGGTCTCAAGTCCTGTCAGCGAAATCGCTTGGTTCATCTGTTCATAACCGCTGAACATGTAATTTCCCGGCGCATCATACCCGCCGATGATTTTGGGGGCGATAAACTGGATGAGCCGGTCCACCAGCTTCTGCTCCAGCATCGAGCCATTAAGCGTACCGCCGCCTTCCAGCAAAATCGAGGCGATCCCCTTTTGTCCCAGTTGGAGCAGCGCTACCTTTAGATCCACCCGTGGTCCAGGTCCGCAGGGGAAGACCTGAGCACCAAGCTCTTCCAACTCGGACCGCTTCGTATCATCCGCCTGCTCCGTCGCCAAGATCCAGGTTGGCGCCAATCCGTCTGACACGACATGGCTGTCGAGCGGTATCCTCAGGCTCGAATCCACGATGATCCTGACCGGGTGAAGCCCCTCAACGCCAAGCCGGGTCGTCAGGCTCGGGTTATCCGCGATAACCGTAGACACGCCGACCATGATGCCTTGATGGCGATGGCGCAGCGTATGCACAAGCTCCCGGGATTTTTCATTGGAGATCCACTTGCTGTCCCCGGTTTTCGAAGCGATCTTGCCGTCCAGCGTGCTCGCCGTCTTTAACGTGACGAAGGGCCGGCCCGTCGTAATGAATTTAACAAAGGCTTCGTTCAGGCGAAGAGCGCGATCTTTAAGGATACCCGTTTCAACCTCGATTCCCGCTGCGCGCAGCATCTGAATCCCTCTGCCCGCCACGAGGGGATTCGGATCCTCGCAGGCCACAACCACCCGCCGAACGCCCTCGGCGATAAGCCTCTCGCTGCAAGGCGGCGTTGCGCCGTAGTGACTGCAGGGCTCCAATGTCACGTACACGGTACTGCCTGCCGCTTTCGGCCCGGCCATATTCAGGGCATGAACCTCGGCATGCGGCGTTCCGCGTTCCAGATGCGTGCCCACCCCGGCGAGAGCACCGTCCTTAACGACGACGCAGCCGACTACCGGGTTGATCCCGGTTTGGCCCTGCGCACGTTCAGCCAGATCCAGCGCAAGTGACATATAGAATTCATCGTTGACGATATCCATGCTAAACATGCCCCTTTCCCAACGTTCATACAAAAAAGCCCTGCCAAAGATTCCGAAGAATCCTTAAACAGGGCTTGATGGAAGTTAATCATTGACACGATAAATAACCGTCATGAATGCAGATTTCGCGTATAACAAGCGACCCAAATCCGTCACAGGCGAAACCAAAAAAACGCCGTCACAGCTTTGAATTGCATGTGAAAACCTGCACATAACGCATGTCACGCTGTGCGCAAAGACACAATAACATGTGCTGCTTATGTGTCCCTCACTCCTTCTCCCATCCAGACTATACTGTCGGTCCCGGATTTGCACCAGGTCCACCGCATACGATGTGAAACGTCACATTCATATCCGGGTCACGGACTAAGACGCAGCACTCTGCTTCGATAAGCTCAATCACTGCGTTCATCACCGCCGGTAGGGAATTTCACCCTGCCCCGAAGGATTAAACCTATGAAATTGTTTGATCTTATGAAGAATCTTATCACCCCCTTTTGAAAATTGCAAGAAAAAACAACTAACTTTTTTAAAGCGAATAACTTTAATGCTGTCATTAGCATGGACTTTTGAAGGAGAACGCTTCCCGAAGGGAGAACAGTTAAGTAGGGTAGCAAGGAGATAAGTAGCAGTTGAAAAGGAGCGAGCCACGATGAAAACTTCGCTGGACATTATCGTCCGTCCCACGGAGATCGACGTCAACGGACATGTAAACAATGCAAAATACCTCGAATACCTGGAGTGGGGCCGGGAGGAATGGTACGAAGCGGGAGATCTGCGGTATGATGTGCTGAAACGGCTCGGGGTCCAGACCGTCACCGTCAATATTAATATCAATTACCGCAAGGAGTGCGGCCAAGGCGAACGGCTGACCGTCGTGACGGAACCCGAATCCATGGGCCGCACGAGTTACGTCATGGCCCAGCGGATATACAACGAACAGCATGAGCTGTGCGCGGATGCCATCGTTACCAGCGTGGCGATGGATGTAAACTCACGTAAAAGCCGGCCCGTCCCCGAAGAACTCAGCCGATTGTTCCCAGCCCCTGCGTAATCCGCCCTTTGCGGCGGCCATAAAAAACAGGCTCACCTCTGAGGGTGAGCCTGTTTTTGCATGATGCTGAATTTATTATGCTTCGTACACTTCTACTTTTTCCATTTTGTCGCGGCCTTTAAATGCATCCACATACTCCATGCCTTCAACGACTTTGCCAAATACGGTATGTTGTCCGTCCAAATGCGGTTGCGGCTCGTAGCACACGTAGAACTGACTTCCGCCGGTGTTCCGGCCAGCATGCGCCATGGCCAAGCTTCCGCGCTCGTGCTTGTTAGGATTGATCTCGCAATTAATGGTATAACCCGGTCCGCCGGTCCCCGTTCCCTGCGGACATCCGCCTTGAGCGACGAATCCAGGAATTACGCGGTGAAATACCAGACCGTTATAGAAGCCGGAGTTGGCCAATTTCTCAAAATTAGCTACCGTGTTCGGTGCATCGTTCTCGAACAGGTCGAGCACAACCTCTTTGCCGTTTTCCAAGGTGATCTTCGCTTTTTTTGCCATATGTGTGTATCTCCTTCCGTTATCTCAAACGCTTTTATCGATTTTTTTACAATGCAAGTTATAGTTTACTATGAATTGAGCCTCGAAGCAAAACGAACTTGTCCCCGTCCTCGCGACCATATCCGACGGAAGGCAGGACGAAGAGCCCTGACCGCAGCCGGAGGCTTTGGCGGGCCCTTCCTATCCAGAGACATTGACGTCTTATAAACTCGTAACGGTTTCTTTTGTTACACCCGCCGGCACGACATCGTTGCTGATGATATCGGCAAGCGATTCGCGGCGAACGACCAGATTGCTTTGCCCATCCTTCACGAATACGACCGCAGGTTTGCGGATCCGGTTGTAGTTGCTGGCCATGGAATAGTTGTATGCGCCCGTGCAGGACACCGCCAGCAGATCGCCCGTTTCAACCTTCGGAAGCTCCAGGTCCCAAATCAGCATGTCTCCGCTCTCGCAGCACTTGCCGGCAATGGATACCGTTTCTTCCGGCTCTTCTTTAGCCCGGTTTGCAAGCAGCGCTTCGTATTTCGACTCGTAGAGCGCCGGACGCGGATTGTCCGTCATGCCGCCGTCGACGGCAACATATTTGCGCACCCCGGGAATATCCTTGCTGGTTCCCACCGTGTAGAGCGTGGTACCTGCGTCACCGACGATGCTCCGACCCGGTTCCACCCAAATTTCAGGAAGCTCGGAACCAAGGCCCGCAAAATGGTTCTTTACCGCATCCGTAATCGCTTTTACATACTGGGATACTTGAAGCGGCGTATCTCCATCCACGTAGCGGATACCGAATCCGCCGCCCAGGTTCACGACCTTGAACACGACGCCCAGGCCTTCTTTTACGGAAGCTGCAAATTCAGCTACGCGCTGAACAGCCATCTGGAAGCCTTCCACCTCAAAAATCTGGGAACCGATGTGGGAATGGATGCCCATGAGATGAATATTCGCCTGTGCTTCCGCAAGCTGCACCGCTTCGTACGCAGAGCCGTTGCCGATATCAAAGCCGAACTTCGAATCGGTTTGTCCTGTCGAGATATATTCATGCGTATGCGCCTCGACGCCCGGTGTCACGCGAAGCAAAATGTTGACCTTGCGGTTCTTCTCGGCAGCGATGGCCTGCAGCATATGCAGTTCGATCACGTTATCGACAACGAAACAGCCGATTTCGGCATCCAGCGCCATCTCGATCTCTTCCGGCGTCTTATTATTTCCGTGGAAATGAATCCGATCCGCCGGGAATCCGGCTTGAAGCGCCGTGTACAGCTCTCCGTCGGAAACAACGTCGAGCGACATGCCTTCCTCGTCGGCCAATCGGCACATGGCCATAACGCAGAACGCCTTGCTTGCATACGCGACTTGGAACTTCAAACCGGAAGCCTTAAAGGCCTCGATGTATTCCCGGCAGCGGTTGCGAACCGACTGCTCGTCTACGATATATAGTGGTGTTCCATATTGAGCTTTCAAATCGGATGTGTCACACCCGCCGATTTCCAAATGCCCCTGATCGTTAATCTTGCTTGTACCGTGTAAAAACATGCTTACAATTCCTCCGATCCATTGTTTCAAAAATAGGGTAATCGAATAATTGTTCACAGTATAGCAGACAACGGAAGGTAATCAAAATGGATTTTTCAACACAACATTTGTGTTATTGTTAGTGCTCGCCCCTCGGATTCATTTCCGGGCCCATTTTCGTGTTGTCACGCGTTTTGTTGAGAGCCGGGCGTCTTCTTGACAGAAGCAGCGGTTTGCGGAATAAAATTTCGCCCATCGCTTTTGCACTAAATGGTATAAACGGCCATAAATAAGACGAGTTATAGGAACGGTGGGTCGTCAGGAGCAGAATCAGGAGCGTTGTGCCGATGACAAAGCCCTTCACCCCAAACAAGGCTGTGGCCAGCAGCAGGATCAGCCTGACCATCCGATTGGCAAGTCCCAGCTCGTAACTCGGAGTTGCATACATCCCGATGGAGGCAACCGCCATATACAAGACAACCTCGTTGACAAACAATCCGGTTTTAACGGCAATATCGCCGATCAAAATCGCAGCGATCAAGCCCATTGCCGATGCGAGCGGCGTCGGTGTATGAACCGCGGCCAAACGGAGTAAATCCACCCCGAATTCCACGATCAGAAACTGCAAAATAATGGGAATTTTCGCATTCTCCTGCGGACCGATGATATCGAGTCCCGGCGGCTTCAATTCAGGATGGACAACCAGCAGCATCCACAACGGGAGCAGGAACATGGAAGCAAAAATGCCTATAAATCGTATCCAGCGAAGATAAGTCCCCATAAACGGGGTCTGCCGGTTCTCTTCCGCATGCTGGCAGAGATCCAGGAAGGTGGTCGGCATGATCATCACACTCGGCGATGTATCCACCATAATGACGATCCGGCCTTCCAGCAGGTGGGAAGATACCACGTCCGGCCGCTCCGAATAACGGACCAGCGGATAGGGGTGCCAGCCCTTGTTTACAATCGCTTCCTCCAGCTGCTTGTCGCCTAGAGGGAGCCCCTCCAAATCGATTTCCTGGATTTTCTTCCGGATGGCTTCTACCTGGGTACGGTCGGCTACGTCATCGATGAAGACCAAACTGACGTCCGTTCTCGTACGCCTTCCCACTTTGATGATCTCCACATGCAGTCCCGGATCACGAACCCGTCTCCGCACAAGGTTAACGTTTGTCACCAGCGTCTCCGTAAACCCGTCCCTGGCGCCTCGAACAACGCGTTCGACAGCCGGCTCTTCGAGTCCCCGTACGGGATATTTCCGGGTGTCCAGGATGATGGCGGAATGCGCATCCTCGATGAACAGCGCGCATAGGCCTGACAGGACCTCGTCAATCACCTTGCTGAGCCTGGTATCCCGCTCCACCTGAACATGGGGAATATAGCGGTTCATGATTTCGGAAAGCGCATGGTTGTTAACGTCGTCTGGCGTCAGGTACGTCAGCCTTGTCAAAATTTCCGTCACCACGACATCGTTGGTGAACCCGTTTAGAAAGAGAAGCCCCGCATTTCTGCCGGCAAAGTTCATCTCGCGGAATACCACGTCAAACGAAACACCAAGGCCGATCACTTCCTTAAGCGTTTCTTTCAGTACGCTCAGCTTCGCGGGAACATCGTCCGTTTGCTGCCAATAAATGACGGATTCCTTGGTGCTGTCGGAGGTTTCCGCCTCCCTCTTTTCCTTCAGCGCTTCTTCCTCCAGCGCTTTGATCTCCGATGGAGGAATGATCGGAATCCCGGCCTCCAGTTCGCCGCCATGCGTTGTTTTCTCGTCCATAACCTACCTCCTAGCCATAACTGTCACTTGCTGTAAACAAACCAGTCGAACAGGGAACCCGCTACCTTGCCTGCCACCATCGCCATCAGAAGACCAAACAAATACCCCTTCAGCCGGAGCCGCTTGGCCAGAATCGGCAGGACATTCAATACTTCCGTCAGTGCGGCTGCCAGCATGCCGATAAATATTCCGCACATCAGTCCGATTACGGTACTCACGACCGGTCCCAAAGGAATGGACCATCTCCAGAAATCGGCCACCGTGCCAATGAAGGATCCCGTTATCAATGCTCCTTCGTACCAATGCACCCGGTTGTAGGTCGCCGTCAACTGGGACAATCTCGGTATGATGTCCA
The DNA here is from genome assembly GCF_000024685.1 of Paenibacillus sp. Y412MC10. NCBI lineage: Bacteria > Bacillati > Bacillota > Bacilli > Caryophanales > Paenibacillaceae > Paenibacillus > Paenibacillus sp. Y412MC10. The sequence continues at coordinate 2,488,875 of NC_013406.1, read as the reverse complement.
GCACAATGATGAGCGCAATCACGCCGCCGCCGACGGCGATGCCTCCGGCAACGCCGAGAACACAGGTAAATACCCCTTGCAGAATGGACAACATCATGGTTTTTCCCCCGTCGTATCGGCACTGGCATTCATTTTCCGGTATTCTTCGGCGACCACGAACTGATCCAGATTTTCCTGATAGAGGTACATTTCCACCTCCAGCGGGGTCGGTTCTTCATTCCATTTTTTCTTGAACAAATGATTGAAGAACACCGTCATGCCGAATCCGAGCCCCAGAGAGTATGCGATCTGGAACAAATAGGGATGCTCATCTCGTTTTCCCGTCACCATTTCGACAATCCGGATCTGGACCTCAAGCATGTTGACGTCTGCATGAAAGTTCATGATGGTGAGCGCAGAACCGAAAAACAAGAGCAGCCAAATGAGCGGGAACCACAGTCTGGATCGTTTGCTGTCCGGACCGACAAGCTCCACCAGGGTATGATGGTTACCCATCGGTTCAATATGGGCGCCCGGAATCAACCCTTGTATCTTCGGAATGATTTGAATCAGATCCATGACAAGACGGTTGCCGTCGATATCCTTCGGCTGAGTCAACGGCAGGGCTCTGAGCCGTTTCTCCCATTCGGGCTCACAGACTATGAAGGCGACATCACCTAGTTTGACGGTCTGGTCTCTCGGCAGCCGTATTCGGCTCCGCAGCTGCAGAAACACCGTCGGAGTGGGATTAACCTTCATCCGAAACACTCCTTTACTGCTAAATTACCGTTAGTATGGGAAATTGCCATCGTTTCTACTCGGATTTACCATACTTTCTTTAATCGCCGGACCGGCCAGGACCGTTATACAAAAAAAACAAGCTAATCAACCATCGACATCTCACTTAGAAGACAGGCCACCTTTAGGGAAAGTTCGTCAAGTGAGATAAAGGGGGAAGACGCTGAAGTGGTTACGGTCTTATTTCCGCAAGAAAGCGCCGTCCCAGAAGGACGGCGCTTTCTTTGTGCAGGCTTTAGGATACGGTATAGATCCCGCTACTGCGCGATCTCGTTTCGAATGCTCTGCAATATTTTTTTCTCGAGCCGCGATACCTGCACCTGGGATATGCCCAGCCGGGTGGCAACTTCCGACTGCGTCTGATCCCGATAGTACCTTAGATATACAATGAGCCGCTCCCGTTCGGTCAAGCCCCCTATCGCTTCGTTCAAGGCCAGCTTGTCAAACCATCGTTCCTGCGAATCATCGGCAATCTGATCCATTAGCGTGATGGGATCCCCGTCATTTTCAAATACGGTCTCATGAATCGAGGTTGGCGGTTTGTTCGCCTCCTGGGCAAACACCACTTCCTCGGGCGTTACCCCCAGCTCTTCGGCAACCTCTTTCACCGTGGGAAGACGATCGAGCTGCTTGGACAGCTCGTCCCGCTTCTTCCTGACTTTGTTGGCCATCTCCTTAAGCGAACGGCTGACCTTCAGAGTCCCGTCGTCCCTTAAGAAACGCTGAATTTCACCGATAATCATCGGTACGGCATAGGTAGAGAACTTTACGTCATAACTGAGATCGAACTTGTCCACGGATTTGAGGAGACCGATACAGCCGATCTGAAACAGATCATCCGGCTCATACCCCCGGTTCATAAACCGTTGAACGACAGACCAGACAAGACGAATATTACAGTTGACGAGCGTGTCCCGGGCGACATTATCCCCGCTTTGGCTAAGTGCAATGAGTCGTTTGACCTCCGCGTCGTCCAAATAAGTCTGCGAAGTTTTCTTCACATCGGCATCCATTTGTCCAACCCCTAATTATATAAAGCTTTCTTAGATTCGATCCTCTTTTTCATTTTGATCGACGTACCGTTGCCTGGTTCGCTGACCACTTCAAATTCGTCCATGAAATTTTCCATGATGGTGAATCCCATGCCGGATCGTTCCAGCTCCGGCTTCGAGGTATACAGCGGCTGCTTCGCCATCTCCAGATCTTCGATCCCGTGGCCGGAATCTTCGATGCGCAGCGTGATCATATCCCCGTCTATCGAGGCTTCAATCTTGACGACCCCTTCCGGGTCGCTGTCGTAACCATGGATGATGCTGTTCGTGACGGCCTCGGAAACCACCGTTTTCAGATCATTCAGCTCATCCATGTTGGGATCCATCTGGGAGATGAATGCAGCCACGGCGACACGGGCAAAGGATTCGTTTTCCGACTTAGCGGCAAACTGCAGCGACATAAAATTATGCTGTGCTCTTCCTTCACTCATGACACTACCTCCAGACCCGAGAGTGCCGTGCCCTCGTTCTCGTATATCGGCATGATTTTGAACAGCCCCGACATGTCAAGCAAGCGGTAAACCTGCGGCTTGACATCGCACACCGCCATCTTTCCGCCCTTTTGCTTGATGAATTTATAGCGTCCCAGAATGACTCCCAGCCCTGAGCTGTCCATAAAATCCAAGTCTTTTAAGCTCAGCACCAAGTGCTCTGTTTGACGTCTCTGAATGGCTTCATCCAGCTGCATCCGGACATGATCGGCCGTATGATGATCCAGCTCGCCGGACAGACGGACGATCAGAACATGCCTGTGATGCTCCATATCAACATGCAGATTCATGTTTGTTCACTCTCCTCCCTGACATGAACAAGGATTTCTACATTCGAAAAAGACATTCCTGCATCACGACAAAACTAGAAGAAAACTCCCATTAATCTACATGAAACAACTTGCCGGTTGTCCGTTTGAACAGCTTCCAGAATCCGGCCTTTTCCACCTTAACAGGCGACGTCAGCTCGAACTCCTTCACGAGCTGTTCCCCCTGATAGACAGACAGCTTGCCGATGACTTGTCCGGCGGCTACCGGTGCCTTCAGGTTCGGATCCAACTGAATCTCATGACGGATGTCCGGATTCTTTACGCCTTTCTTGACAAGCACGCTGTAGTCTTTTTCCGCTTGAATCGAGATCTCGGGCACGTTGCCCTTTTGCACCTTTACGATACCGAGCACTTCGCCAGGCTTATAGATGGAGTGCATCGTGTATTGGGAAAAGGCATAATCAAACATACGCGACACTTCATTGTTCCGCGTCTTGGTGTCCGGAGCCCCCATGACAACCGCTACGGCGCGCAGCCCGTCCCGTTTGGCCGTTGCCGATAAACAGAACTTGGCTTCGGACGTATACCCGGTTTTCAATCCGTCCGCGCCCGTGTAGAACCGCACCAGCTTGTTCGTATTGACCAGCCAGAACGGTTTCTCCGAATCTTTGCGCAAGTAATCCTGATAAGCGCCGGTATATTTGGTGATCTGGTCGTATTTCAGCAATTCCCTGCTCATGACCGCTATGTCATGGGCCGATGTATAATGATTCTCTGCAGGAAGTCCGTTGCAGTTCACGAAATGCGTATCTTTCATTCCGAGCTCCGCCGCTTTCTCGTTCATCATTTTCACGAAGCCTTCTTCCGAGCCGGCAATCTTCTCCGCCATCGCAACGGAAGCATCATTGCCCGATGCCATGGCAATGCCTTTGAGCATCTCGTCCACGGTCATTTCCTCGCCGGGCTCAAGAAAAATCTGGGATCCGCCCATGGATGCCGCATATTCGCTGGTGCGCACCTTATCGGTCCACTTCAATTGTCCTTCATCGATGGCTTCCATCGTAAGCAGCATCGTCATTACCTTGGTGATGCTGGCCGGAGGCAGCTTATCATGGCTGTTTTTCTCATAAATAATGGTTCCGGTATCCGCATCCAGCAATATAGCGGAACGGGCACTTGGCGCCAGCTCCTCTTGAGATGATCCTCCGCCGGGTTTGCTATTTTCTTCCGCATAACTTGGTACAGCTGCACTGGATAATCCCACGGCTAGAACCAGAAATCCAGCGATTAACGCTTTTTTCACTTCCGTCCCCTCCTGACATTCGTAATGGCATCCCGCTGTACGCGGGTCTGCTATTCATTGTCGTCAGGTTGAAAACAAATTATTCCAGTATTTTACGGAAAATTGTTGCCATTCATCTAAAAGGACATAACAAAGAGGCTGGGCTTCTTGCAGATGTAAATCTGCGAAAAGCCCAGCCTCATGCTAACAACCATTACATTTTGGGAATGATGGCCATAACGAGCGCCAGGAATTTCTCACGGACCTTCTCCGCTGTTTCCATAACTTCGTCATGGGATAGCGGCTGATCCAGTATGCCCGCAGCCATGTTGCTGATGCAGGAGATGCCCAGCACCTCGAGCCCCGCATGCCTTGCTACAATGACCTCGGACACGGTGGACATGCCTACCGCGTCCGCACCGAGCGTGCGCAGCATGACAATCTCGGCCGGCGTTTCATAAGTCGGTCCCAGCAAACCTGCGTAAACCCCTTCTCTCAGCACGATGCCCTGACCCACGGCGACTTCTTTTGCCAATTGGCGAAGTTGACGGCTGTAAGCCTGAGACATGTCCGGAAAGCGCACGCCAAGCGCCGGATCGTTAGGCCCGATTAACGGGTTGGTTCCTGTCATGTTCAGATGATCGGAGATCAGCATGAGGTCGCCCGGCTCGAAGGACGTGTTGATGCCTCCGGCCGCATTGGTAACAAGCAGGCTCTTTACGCCAAGCTCCTTCATGACGCGTACCGGAAAAGCCGTCACTTCCGGGCCGTAGCCTTCGTACATGTGGAAACGGCCCTTCATCAGGACGACAGGCCGGTCGTGGATCGTGCCCAGCAGCAGTTCGCCTTCATGTCCTTCCACCGTCGATACGGGAAAATGAGGAATGTCCGTGTAAGCGATCGAAACCGGATTCTCAATCAATTCCGCCAACACGCCGAGCCCCGAACCCAATATCAGGCCGACCTCGGGCTGGACGCCATTCTGCCCTCGTATGTATGCTGCTGCTTCCTTAATGCTTTGCTGATGGACTGAACTCATATTCATACCGCTCCTATTCTGATGATAAATTGTAGATCCTAGTGCCGGTAGTTCCGCCCTATGATCTCGGGTGATAATGATCGTATACTTCCTTCATGCTTTTCTTGGCAGATTGATACATCCCGGTTGTGGACAATGCCGAGTGTCCCAGCATCTCCTGAACCGAACGCAAGTCCGCGCCGTTCCCCAGCAAATGCATGGCAAACGAATGCCGAAGGGTATGCGGCGTGATGTCCTCGTCAATACCGGCAAGCTTGCCATACTTTTTAATAATTTTCCAAAAACCCTGCCGTGTCAAGCGCGTTCCCAGCGAATTCAGGAATAACGCGTCTTCCCCGGCATCCCGCATCAGCTTGTCCCGCATATCTCGCACATAAAATGCAACGCTCTCGGCTGCAATCGGGGTGATCGGCAGAATACGCTCCTTCCCACCGGAAACCGCGCAGCGTAAAAAGCGCATCTCCAAATGGATGTCATGGATGGACAGATTCACCAATTCCGAGACCTTGATGCCCGAAGCGTACAGCAGCTCAAGCATCGCTTTGTCCCTGGCGCCCTGCGGGGTACCGGAATCGGGAGCCGACAGCAGCTTGTCCACCTGCTCCACGGTTAGCGACTTCGGCGGCTTCCGTTCCGGCTTCGGATTATCCAGCAGCTGAGTCGGATCCTGTACAATAACGGCTTGACGCACCAAATACTGAAAAAAGGAACGCAGGGAAGCCGTGCATCGAAGCAGGCTCGATGCCGCCTTCCCCTGCTGCCTCAATCTTCCCACATACAGCCCGAGCAGCGTTCGATTCACCTCTCGCGGATGGGTGACCTCCCTTTCAGCTGCAAATGCAAGGAATCCTTGAAGGTCGGCCCGATACGATGCTATCGTGCTTCGGGACAGTCCCTTCTCGTCCTCCAGGTATTGTACATATTCGTCCAGATATGGTTTCATGATCTTTTGCTCCTATTCCCGCGGCCCTTTGCAAGCACGATCACTCTCCGTACCAGTAATACAATCGGAGACGCTCGGCCGGCGAATAACGGGAGTCCATGGTGCTCTCCGGCTGAAAAGCCTTTACCGCTTGTCCCGAAGGCGCACGGTAAGGATCCACTGGTGTTAGCCAATCGCCTACCCATCCCAGCACGAAGTAAAAAAACATGGTCAACACGGCAAACATCGAAATAAAACGGATCAGTGAGCCTATTTTTCGAATAGATATAATCACTGGCAGCGCCTCTCTTTCACATGGCATCGATCGCTCAATTGAAAGCGGGTATTGCAGGTATCATTTCACGTAAAGCCTATGATACAAGCTGCAGGATTATGACCGCATCCCTCTTATCTCCGATCAGCCATTGGGTCCGGCGGTTATTCTGAAGAATAAAAAAAACGTCTAATCGACGTACTTGGATGATGTAAAAGTATAATTTGTGCTGAAAAGTGAACGATACGATAAGCGTGCATGAACCGCCTAATATAGTTAATTATCTAAAAAGCCCTCCCGGCTTACCGCCGTAGAGGGCTGCCGTGATGATCATCACTGCGGTTTGTTGAAAGATATAAAATTAGGATTTGTCCTGGTCATTCTTGCCCTTCTCTTTGCAACGGTAGCATATGCCATGGAAATCAAGCCGATGGTCATGAACGGTAAAGTTGAATTCTCGCTCTAACCGCTCTTCCAACGGACCGAGCCAATCCTCGCGTATTTCATCCATGCTTCCACATTGAGTACATATCAAATGATGATGGTGATGCTTCGAAGTATCCGTCCGCAAGTCGTAACGGGCGACACCATCGCCAAAATTTATCTTCTCTACAACATGAAGCTCACTGAGCAGCTCTAGGGTACGGTACACGGTTGCCAGACCGATCTCCGGAGCCTTCTCTTTCACGAGCATAAATACATCCTCTGCGCTAAGGTGGTCGTCTTCATTTTCCAACAATACGCTTACCGTGGCTTCCCGTTGGGGCGTTAATTTGTATCCTTGGGATTGTAGCTGCTGCTTAATTTTGTCGATCCGCGCTTCCATCGTTTCCCTCCCCCTTGGAAATCACTGCACGTTATTGTTCACTTCCTTCATTATAGGGGGATTTGACAAACAAAGTCAAACGGTTTTGCTTTATGGAAAAATTCGCGGATTATAGCAACATGGGCGTAACCCAGCGCATCATGGCGGGGGTTACCCAGGTTTCAAAGGAAGCGACCCCGAGCGTCAGCATGACCATGAAAAATGTCAGCATGGCATACGAAGCAAAGGGCTTCATCATGCTGCCTCCGCGATTCATGATAAATCGGTCCCTGATGATGTAGAGCGAGAAGGTAATTGCGGCTACGCTGCACATCATGAGCACCGGTATGATAAGCAAATTTTGCGGCGCAATCGAGACCAAGGCGAACAGCAGACCTTTCCATGAATACTGCCCCACCAGATAACCGACCGTAAACCCAATGAGAACCCCTTTTAGAAAATCCAATATCAATATTCCCGGAAGCCCGATGACGGACAATCCCAGAATCCATATCAATCCGATCCATTTCAGATGCAGGGCTGCGATGCTCCAGTAAGAAGACTGACTCATGGATTCTCCACCGTCCTGCACGTTAACAAAAAAGTGGTTTAAATAGCGGGCCATTTCCTGCTGTTGCTCCAATGAAAGTGCATTGACCATCAACGCTCCGAACAGCACGCCCACTAAAAACAAGACGCCTACAAACACATAGAGCATCGTCTGATCCTTAAAGGCTTGGCGGAATGATTGCATAGAATAGAGTCTCCTTTCTGTGTCTCTACTCTACTCTATGACAATCGTCAGCCTTGTATGACCTGCTTGGTTGAAAGAGTTGACCCGATTTACCGGAGCACCTTCCCGTAAGAGCCTCCGCCGCCAGCCGATAAGGGCAGCGTCCCATTCCGGGCCATCACGATGCTTGCCGCGAGTCCCTCGCCGGCAACGGCCGCCAGCTCCGCTTCCGTAGCCTGATGAAGGATATTCATTTCGGTGCCGAAGGCGTCAAGCAGCTTCGACATGGAGGACTTCCCTAGACCCGGGATGAACTCTAGCGGAACCTGGTAGTGATACGCCGGCCGACTCTCCGGCACCACAGGCTCCGTGCGGTCAGCGATGTTCAGAATTCGGTCAAACACGCCTTGGACCAGCTTGGTACTGCCGCAGTACGGGCAGCGGACCAAATCATGAACGTCGCTCCCTTCATCCAGAATGCTGTCGCATCCCACGCAATAGGTACGATGGTATTTTCCCAGTCTGGGATTCAGCCCATAGTTCGCACTGATTCTTCTCCGGTTGCTAGCCTGAAGCGCCTGGCGAAATTCTGCGAATGAAGGCTTGGCCATGTCGATCCGGTTGTATTCCCTGCCGATTTTCCCGAGGGAATGCGCATCCGAATTGGTCAAAAAGGAATAGGCATCCAGCTCGCTAATCCGTCCTGCCATCGAGGAATCGGCGCTGAGCCCAAGTTCGATGCCCGCGATCCCGTTCAGATCGAACACCTCGCTCATACGGTCAGCCATGCTGCCGTAAAGCCCCTTATGAGGCGTAAAGACATGAGCGGGTATCAGCAGCCCGCCGCGTGCCGTAATCTCTTGCTGCAGCTCCAGCGGACTGACATAGATGCGCTGGGAACTCAGCTGGACGTTTTTCATATATCCGGCCATCCAGCCGGTGAACTCCTGCATCGTGCCCAGGTCGGGAAAATAAGCCAGCACATGGGCCGCGCCTCGGCCGCTTTCACGTATTTCAATCTCGCTGCCAAGCAGGATTACCGTATCCCGATACGCAATTCCGCCCCCGTCGATCTCCTGCATGACGCCGCTGTCCAAACACTGCAGAATGTCTTCCTGCACCGAAGGAGAATGGCAATCGATGATGCCGATCATCTGAATGCCTTTCCGCTCCGAAGCTTCGACGGCTATATTTTCAAAGGTCAGGTTGTTGCTTGCGCTTATTTTCACAGCTTGTCCGCTGCTTGTGCGACCGATATGAATATGCATGTCGCAGTAATAGGACTGAAGCTTCCCGGCCGAGACGTTCTCATCAGGATGCTGCATATCAGATCTTACCCGTCAAGCTGTACATATTCCAAGCATAGACGGCGAGAATGGTTTTGGCATCGCTGATTCTCTCCTCTTGGATGAGGGAGTACGCCTCTTCCAGCGAGATTTCCATCATCTCTATGAACTCGTCCTCATCGGGGTTCATGTCGCCTCCGACCAGATCCTCTGCCAGGTACAAGTGAATGATCTCATCGGCAAACCCCGGAGATGTATAGAAGGAATGCAGTTTTCGGATCGAGCCGCACGTATAACCGGTTTCCTCCTGCAGTTCACGTTTGGCCGCTTCAAGCGGATCTTCCCCCCGCTCCAGCTTGCCGGCAGGGATTTCAACCTCACAGCGCCCAAGAGGCTGACGAAATTGATTGACGGCCAGCATTTTATCGTCTTTTAACGCAAGCACCGCTACGGCGCCGGGATGCCTGACAACCTCACGGGTTGCCGTCTGCCCATCGGGCAGTGTCACCGTATCGACCTGCAGCGATATGATTTTCCCTTCAAAAATAGATTGGGTGGACAAGGTGGTTTCTTCCAGCAATTTATCCGATGCTTCACGGGTCTTACTGCCGATATCGCTCACAAAATGACCTCCTTTGTTTAAAAACGGCATGGCGGACCATGCTAGTGCATAAGATGTATTATATCAAAATTTCCAAGAAAGAAGGAAGCCGCCCATGAAAAGCTACAAAGGTGACCATTCGATACATTTGGTAGGACAGGCCTGGCAGATTCGGATTATGCTGAAGCAATGGCAGCAGCAATGGGGCTCCGAAACGATGATTGTGGATATTATTTCTAAATCTTCTAAAAATATTTATGAAAATAGATCGGGAAATTAGTTCTGTAGACCTGTTTTTCGACTTTTTTCTATTTTTTTCGAATACGGACCATGACCTTTTCACCTATAAGGGTGTTTATATCATTGGGAGGCTTCGACATGCGACAACTACCTATTATTGAAACCGATCCGATTACAAATCCACCTTCAACTGAATATGAGCGCGGAAAATGGTACAAAAAACGGGGGTATCTTGAGAAGGCTTTGAAGAGCTTCAAGGATGCTGCACAATCCGCAACAACCGATACAACGAGCTCGGGATGGAAGGAAGTCGATTTAAGCTGGCTTGAGTACGGGCTATTAAGCATGCGAATGCGTTCCTACGGCAAAGCCGAGGAGGCCTTCAGAACCGTCGTGCTTCATTCCGGTGCCCACGCCCAAGAGGCGCTGAATCAATGGGCCGCACTCCTGCTTCTGCAAGGAACCCCGGACCAAGCCATATGCGAACGGCTCTTGGACGAAACAAGCGGCTTTCCGGCATCCCATATCATGGTTGGCAGGTCTTTATATTACATCGGGGCTTATCCGTTTGCCTCCCGCTGCTTTGCTGAGCAGGGAAGTTTATATTCCGATACCTGTATCATGTACGTGACTTGCCTCATCATGGCGGGTCAAACCGCAGAAGCCATGCAGTTCATTGACAGCTACCTTCGGGATTCCACCCGTCAGCCGCGGGAACTGCCGCGTCCGCAAGGATCCGAAATGGCTCAGCTGACCCGAATCCGGCAGCTCTGCGAGTGGAGCCTTCAGCATTCGCTGCCTGACCGATTCATCGTCATGTCGGAGGCTTTACAATTAGCTCGCACTGCCATATCGCTCAACATGATCTCCATCGCGGAACATCTGCTTGCCGATAGCGGCGAACGTGCTTATTATGCTCTTATCTGTTTTCTTTATGATGAAGGCTACAGGGGACAAGCAATTTCCAGGTTGCATCAATTGGAAGCGTTACCTCTCCAGGACCAAGACAGCTACAGCAAGAAGGTATGTTTCATAGCGGCTGAACATTTGTATGACCTGGGTAAATATGACGAGGCCGCATCCATGCTCGAGCAGCTAAGGCTCGCTTCTCCCGGGCATACGGAGGCTCGCTTCGGCGAAGCCGCTTGTTATTTGCAGTCCGCGTTGATTTCCCTTTCCGCCCGTCTTGAGGAGAGTTATTCCTCTGCAGCGGCAAGGAAGGAAATCGAGCTATACCTCGACAACATTAATGCCGCATTGCATGTTGTCGAGAGTACGAACTGGCACACCACCTGGACGCCTGCCCAAAAAAGGGTAGAGACCTCCCCGACGATGTCTTTCCTGAATTAGTTGCATTTAAAAAGCCCGCTGCGGACATCCAGCATCCGCAGCGGGCTTTATTTCATCATCATCGACTACGCTTTGGCCGTTTCCTGGATAATTCCAACCACAATCTGCGCCGCCTTCACTAAATCAGAAGCTTGAATGCGCTCCTGCGTAGTATGAATGTCTTGATATCCAATTGCCAGATTGACGGTTGGAATGCCGAGGCCGTTAAAAATATTGGCGTCACTGCCGCCGCCGGACCGGAACGTGCGGGTCGGCAAACCCAATCCGCCGATGGCCCGCTGCGCAAGCTGAACGACCTCGTCATGCTCATTGAAGCTGAAGGCCGGATAAACGATCTCGCTAATGAACTCGCAATTGGCATTGTATTCACGAACCGTGGTTTCGAGCGCTTCACGCATATCGTTCACTTGCTTATCGACCTTTTCCTGAACGATGCTGCGTGCTTCGGCATCGATCTGAACAAAGTCGCACACGATATTCGTAGCGCTTCCGCCCTGGAATTTGCCGATGTTAGCCGTGGTCTCCTTATCGATGCGTCCGAGCTTCATTTTGGCAATGGCTTTGGACGCGACTTGAATGGCACTGATGCCGTCCTCCGGATTTACGCCGGCATGGGCAGACTTGCCTTTGATAATCATTTTGATTTTCGCCTGGGTCGGGGCGGCAACTGCGATCGAACCCAGCTCCCCGTTGGAATCCAGCGCAAAGCCGATATCCGCATCCAAAACATCGGGATTTAGCGCCCGCGCTCCGACCAGCCCCGATTCCTCTCCTACCGTAATGACAAACTGGACTTGCCCGTGCGGAATGTTATTTTCCTGAATGACCCGAATGCCTTCAAGCAAAGCAGCGATGCCGGCTTTGTCGTCCGCCCCGAGGATGGTCGTTCCGTCGCTTCGGATCCAACCGTCATCGCCCAGAGTCGGTTTGATGCCTTTCCCGGGTGTTACGGTATCCATATGGCAGGTAAAAAGCAGCTTAGGCGCATGCAGGGCCGCCTCGTCCGCTTTCCAGGTAATAATCAGATTGCCTGCTCCGTGCCCCGTCTTTTCCTTGGCATCGTCTTCTATGATTTCGAAGCCGAGACCGGAAAATTTCTGTTGGAGAACTTTCGAGATCTCTTCTTCATGTTTGGTTTCGCTATCCACTTGAACCAGTTCCATAAACTCTTGAATGATACGCTCTTCTGAGATCACTGGACTTCCCTCTCTTTCGCAGATACGATACAATGTCTGTATATCCATATCTCAACTAAATGATGCTGCTCCATGTATGTTCATCATTAAACTTATTCTAAAGGAGTTACACAATGCAACGTAAAAAGTGGTTTCGAATTGTAATCTATCTCATGCTGATTGCCATGGTCGGTTCAACGCTTCTGGTTATCCTGGAGCCTTTGTTCCTTCGCTAACGCCCGTAACGCTACCCTAGGCAGCGAAGTTATGACAGCCAGTGAGCCTCATATGGAAATACCCGGGTGAAGAAAGGCACGATCTCCCGGGCTACTTCCTCTACCTCGAACATCTGCCCCGTGCAATCCTCCAGTGAAGTTACACCGTATTCCTGTATGCCGCAAGGAATAATGCCCGAGAATCCCGCGTCCGCGATTCCGGATTTGATGTTAAACGCAAACCCATGGCTCGTCACAAACCCGCGATGTCGGCGGCATTTGTTGAATTTCACGCCGATGGCGCAAATCTTCGAATCCCCGACCCATACACCGGTGTACTCGGGTTTTCGGCCTGCTTCGATGTCGTATGATGCCAAGTAATCGATGATGACCTGCTCCACGTCGCGCAGAAACCCGTGGAGGTTCAAATTCTTGCCGCCATCCAGCAGCAACAGCGGATACCCGACAAGCTGTCCGGGACCATGATATGTAATATCTCCGCCGCGATCGATTTCAAACAGGCCGATACCCTGTTTCTCCAATTCCTCTTTGCTTAGCAGCAGGTGCTCCGGATGCCGCTGCGACCCCATCGTATAGGTCGGAGGATGTTGGAGGAGCATCAGACTCTCGTGACGCTCTCCCTGATCGATGGCGGAAACATGGTTTTTTTGAAGCTCCCAAGCCATGCCGTAATCGACAATCGGCGTATACGATACATCTAACGGTTTGTTCATGTGCTAACGCCTTCTTTCATAGGGTTCAAAGCCAACCGATGGATCCCCCTTCGATTGACTTGAAATGAATAACGTCTGCGAACCTCTTCGAAAAGAATCAGTCCGCAGATCATGCTAGCAGACGTTGATTAATAGAGCTTCGTATCAAGGGTGTAGCCTTCCAGATTGTCTTTGACGCGTTGGAGGAATCTCCCGCAGATCACCCCGTCCAAAATCCGATGATCCAGGGACAAACACAGGTTTGCCATGGAACGAACCGCGATCATGTCATTGATAACCACCGGCTTTTTCACGATGGATTCAAATGTCAGAATCGCAGCCTGCGGATAATTGATGATCGGATAGGACAGAATCGAGCCGAAGGACCCCGTATTGTTAACCGTAAAGGTACCGCCCTGCATGTCGTCCAGCTTCAGCTTGCCTTCACGTGTCTTGCGCGCTAGATCCTCGATCTCTCTCGCAAGGCCCGCGATATTCTTCTGATCGGCACGGTGGATGACCGGCGTCAGCACGGAATCCTCCGTACCGACGGCCAAGGACAGATTGATATCGCGCTTCACCACGATTTTATCCACGGCCCAGAACGAATTCATGATCGGATAATCTTTAATGGCGTTCACTACGGCTTTCAGCAAAAAGGCCAGGTAGGTTAAATTAACCCCTTCCTTGCGCTTGAACTCGTCCTTCAATTGATTGCGCAGCAGCACGATGTTGGTCACGTCGACTTCGATCATCGTCCAGGCATGCGGTATTTCCGTAACGCTTTGACGCATGTTTCGGGCAATGGCATTCCGCATCGGCGTTACATCAATGAAGTATTCGGATCTTCCGCCTTCCATGCCCTCCACTTCAATGGTCGGAATTTTCGGCGATTCCGTCAAATGCAGCCCCGAATGGCGCACATCCGGAATGGCTGTGCCCAGAGGAGGCGACGGTTCCGCAGGCGTCTGATGCTGGAGCCCTTGAAACGGCGAAGTCCCGCTCGGCTGCACTGCTTCGCTTTGCGCTTGCGCGCTAGGGAAAGACGGCGCTCCGGCAGGAGCGCCTTGGCCTTGGCCTTGGGCTGCCCCCCCTTTTTCGATATAAGCCAATACGTCCTTACGGGTTATTCTTCCGCCCATGCCAGATCCCTGGACCTTCGAAAGATCGATCCCATGTTCCGCGGCCAGCGTCTGTACGGCAGGCGAGTAACGGAAACGCATCGAGCCTTCCTCGCTGCCTGCTCCCTGCTGCGGACTCGCTGAAGCTGCTGCTGCCGGCTGGGGCGAAGGTGCTATCCCTTCTCCGGAAGCGACCGCGATCCGGCAAATAATATCGCCAACATTGACGGTTTGGCCTTCTTGGGCAAGAATATCGCCCATGACGCCGTCCAGGGTGGATGGAATCTCGGCATTGACTTTATCTGTGATCACTTCACAGATCGGTTCGTATTGCTCAATGGAATCCCCGGGCTTCTTCAGCCACTTGGCAATGGTCGCCGAAACAAGGGATTCTGCCAGCTGAGGCATCGTAACATCGGTCAATTTCTGATTTTCGGACATGCTCACAACTCCCTGTTCTTAATAAAGCGCCAATTGACGCATGGATTCTTTGACTTTGTCCTTGTTAAGCATAAAGAATTTCTCCATCGGCGGACTGATAGGCATAGCCGGCACGTCCGGACCGCATAGGCGCATGATCGGAGCATCCAAATCGTACAAGCAGTGCTCCGCTATGATCGCGGATACTTCCCCGCCAACGCCGCCGGTCTTGTTATCCTCGTGAACGATCAGCACTTTCCCCGTTGCCCGGGCTGCGGCGATGATCGCGTCCCGGTCCAGCGGCTGTATGGTACGCAGGTCCAGCACATGCGCGCTGATGCCTTCTTCCTTCTCAAGCTCTTCGGCAGCCTGCATGGCGAAATGCAGCGGCAGGCTGTAGCTGATCACCGTAATATCCGAGCCTTCGCGCAGCAGGTTCGCTTTGCCGATCGGGACAACGTAATCGTCGTCCGGCACATCGCCGGTAATCAGCTTATAGCATTTCTTGTTCTCGAAGAACAGAACCGGATCCGGGTCGCGGATCGCCGCTTTCAGCAGCCCTTTTGCATCATAGGCCGAGTAAGGCGCAACGATTTTCAATCCTGGCGTTCCGAAGAACACCGATTCCGGGCACTGGGAATGATACAAACCTCCGAATATGCCGCCGCCGATCGGCGCGCGGATCACGACGGGGCAGCTCCAATCGTTATTGGAACGATAGCGGATTTTCGCCGCTTCGCTAATAATCTGGTTGGTTGCCGGGAACATGAAGTCCGAATATTGCATCTCGGCAATCGGCTTCATGCCGTACATGGCTGCACCAATAGCCACACCGGCAATCGCGGACTCCGCCAGCGGGGTATCGAGCACCCTCATTTCGCCGAATTGATCCATCAAGCCCTTGGTGGTAGTAAACACGCCGCCTTTGACGCCCACGTCCTCGCCTAACACGAATACGGACTCGTCACGCTCCATCTCTTCCTTCATGGCCAGGCGTATTGCATCGATATATTCCATTACCGCCATCTCTTACGCGCCTCCTTCAGCATCGGCATATACGTGAAGAAGCGTATCTTCAGGCTTCGGAAATGGAGCCAAGTCTGCAGATTCCGTCGCTTCTTTGATCTCCAGGTTTAACTGCGCGATCAGATCCTGATCGCGTGCTTCGTCCCAGAGCCCGCAGTCGATCAAATAGTTCTTAAAACGGGCAACGCCGTCTTTCTTCCAGTTCTCTTCAACCTCTTCTTTGGTCCGGTACGCCAAATCGTTATCCGATGTGGAATGCGGAGACAAACGGTACATCATGGATTCGATCAACGTTGGTCCTTCCCCTCGGATCGCGCGTTCCCGCGCTTCCTTCACGGCCGCGTAAACTTCCAGAGCGTCGTTGCCGTCCACTCGAACACCCGGAAAACCGTACCCGAGCGCGCGGTCGCTGACCTTTCCGCTAATCTGTTTATGAAGCGGAACCGAAATGGCGTATTGGTTATTCTCGCACATGATAATGACGGGGAGCTTGTGAACGCCGGCAAAGTTGCAGCCTTCATGGAAATCGCCCTGATTGCTCGAGCCTTCGCCAAACGTAACAAACGATACAAAATCCTTCTTCTGCATCTTCGCGGCAAGCGCGATGCCTACGGCATGCGGAACCTGGGTCGTTACAGGGCTGGAGCCGGTCACGATCCGCAGGCGTTTACTGCCGAAGTGGCCCGGCATCTGCCGTCCGCCGCTGTTCGGATCCTCGGCCTTGGCAAAAGCCGACAGCATTAATTCCCGAGGCGTCATGCCAACCGCCAATACGAATCCGTAGTCGCGGTAGTAAGGTAGAAAATAATCTTTCTCCCGGTCGAGGGCAAAGGCAGCAGCAACCTGACATGCCTCCTGCCCGATTCCGGAAACGTGAAAATTAATTTTGCCCGCACGCTGCAGCAGCAGATTGCGCTCATCGAATTTTCGCGCCAGCACCATATATTTGTACATGTCCAGCACTTGTCCGTCGGTCAGTCCAAGCTGCTCATGCCTATTGTTGTTTGCCGTAACCGTTTCATGTTCTTTCATGGAGATCCCTCCTTTATGTGAGCCATGACTTCAGGCTTGATCCGCCTCGCAACCTGAGTTTGAGGCATATTAGATCAAGTATTAAAACCTGGTACTAAGACTTGGCTTAATGATATTATAATCCCTTTCTCGGCAAAAAGAAATGAGGGATTCCACAAAAGAATATCCTCATTCCTACAAACCGATCGCTCGTCCATCCACGGCAAGCATCGCTTCGCCGATGATTTCGGATAATGACGGATGGGCGTGGACCGCCGTGCCGACTTCCCATGGGGTCGCATCCAGCACTTGTGCAAGAGCCGCTTCGCCAATGAGCTCGGTTACGTGCGGACCCATCATATGCACTCCCAGAATATCCTGCGTCTTCTGATCGGCAATGACTTTTACGAACCCTTCCTTTGTTCCGTGGATCAAAGATTTGCCGATCGCCGAAAACGGGAATCTGCCGATCTTGATCTCATGTCCGCGTTCTTTCGCCTGCTTCTCCGTCAGCCCGACGCTGGCTACCTCATGACGAGTGTAAATACAGCGCGGGATCCATTCGCTGCGGAAGGACTCCGTCTTCTCGCCTGCCAGATGGTTCACGGCAGCAATCCCTTCATGGCTGGCCGCATGCGCAAGCTGAAGACCCCCGATGCAATCGCCGATCGCGTAAATATGGGGCTCCGTTGTCTGCATATTCCCGTTCACGGCAATGATGCCGTTCTCCACGCGAACATCGGTATTCTCAAGTCCGATATTCTCGGTATTGCCCACTCTTCCGACAGAGAGCAGCAGCTTGTCCGCTGACAACGTTCTTGTGTCATCCTTATGCTCGATCGCGATGGACACGCTTTGATTCCGGATCTCACAGCTGTCGGTTAATAGCTTTATGTTCGTGATAACCTCTACGCCCCTGGCGCTGAGCATCTTCGACAGCTCGCGTCCGATCTCCTCATCCTCCGTAGGCAGCAAATGGGATGAAGCTTCCACAATCGTGACCTGAACTCCGAAATCATTCAGCATCGAGGCCCATTCCACGCCGATTACGCCGCCCCCCACGATAATGATGGATGAGGGAAGTTCATCCAGCTGAAGCGCATGGTCGCTAGTCAATATATGTATGCCGTCAGGCTCTAATCCCGGTAAGTGACGCGGACGCGATCCGGTCGCAATGATCAGATGGGTGGGAACCACGGTTTCCATCTCGCCATCCGGAAGCTCAACCGCTACGGCCCCGCTGCGCGGAGAGAAAATGGACGGGCCGATAACTCTCCCCTTGCCCTGCACGACGGTGATTTTATTTTTACGCATCAAATATTGGACGCCCTGGTGCAGCTTCTCCACAATGCCGTCCTTCCGTTTCTGCACTTTGTTAAACGATAGCCGGACTCCGTCCGTCTCGATTCCATAGCTCTCGCTATCCTTCATTTCCGCATAAAGCTCGGCGCTTCGAAGCAATGCTTTGCTCGGAATGCACCCGCGGTGCAAGCAGGTCCCTCCCAATTTGTCCTGCTCGATGATAACCACATTTTTACCGAGCTGGGCTGCACGGATGGCTGCAACATATCCACCGGTACCTCCGCCAAGAATTGCTACATCACATGTTATAGCCACAAACGGCACCTCCATCATAAGTCCAGTTATACACTTTCATTGTACTCTCTTTTTTTCGGATTACAAAATCGTCATCCATAATCGAAATAGACATCCCCTTATGAAAAAGGTATGATAAACGGTAGTTTAATACATCAGTCGCAGGAAGGAATCTTCTATGAAAATGTTAATTTCCCGCTTTATTGCCATCTTGATTTTGGTTATTCCGGGTTTTATGGCAATGAAGGGTTTCTTGATGATGAAAGATGCGGTTTTTCTATATATTGCCGTGCATGGGGACGACAACGTGGCGAACCCCGCTTTCGGTTGGCTTTCTTTTCTTGGCGGACTGGCCCTGTTCGTCATCGGCATCGGTTTCCTGGGCGGCTGGATTCTGTTCCGCGACCGCAAACGGAATTACGTCGGTCCGAGATTCAAAAAGAAGCGCCCGGCACCGAAATCAGGAACCCCGTCCAAAAGCTGATTCACCCATACAAAACAAACACCGGGGAGCGCTCCCCGGTGTTTGTTTGTTTTGGCCCAAGTTGTTATTCCATGAGGGCATCCTTCAATTTACTCGACATTCTATTTTCTTTGGAGGCCGCTTTTAGGGCGGTTCGCCGCAGATTGACATTCTGTCTCGTTAAAGCTTCGATTTCTTCATACATCGCATGGATTAACGTCAGGGCATCCGGAGGTAAACCTCCCTTGGATTCCGCCTCCTGTATACGCTCTTTCCATGCTTCCATCTTGTCGCTCATGCTGATCTTCCTTTCAGGGCAATTCCCTATTCTCCGTCTTCAACCCCATGCTTCCTACGCCCGTATCATTAACGAACCTTCAAATCGGCGGACAATTCGGCAATCAATTTCGGCATCCAATCGTGCAGATCCCAAAATTTAAAGCCGGCGGCTGCGGCTTTGGCATGATCCATCGTCCAATCACCCGGAATGCCGAACGGAGACATGTGATCCGGTGCCGCCGATGACTGGAGCGGAGCCGTCCTCCCGATTTCCTGCTGGATCAAGCCCATCATTTCCCGTACCGAAATCGTGCCGCTCGAACATGCATTAACCGGGCCTTCCAATTGGACTCGGCCTGCCCACTCCAGAAATTCTGCCGCTTCCTCGGCATGCACAAACGAGATTTGCGCGTCGGGATCCGGCAAACCAATGGCTTCCCCGCTCGCAGCATGTTCAATATGGAAAAGCAGCCTTCGCGTGTAATCATCCGGTCCAAGGACAATCGGCAGCCGGACGGCGGTTACATTGAGGTTATGGCGACCGAACAATACCGCCTCCGCCTGGCGCTTGCCTTCCTTGTAGCTGTAGTCCCTGCTTTCATTCATCATGACCGGGTATCTGTAAGGATCAAAGTCTTCTTCCCTCACCGGATGATCCGCAAAATCATATACCGACAACGTGGAGGTCAGCACATATTGTCCTACACGTCCGGCAAATAAATCCGCTGCTTGTCCCGCTTCTTCCGGCGTATAACATATATTATCATATACGATATCAAAATCCTGGCTCCCCACTGCCTGCTTTAAGCTCTCCGTATCTTTCCGATCCGCGGCAAGCCGCGAAACGGCCCCCCCGAATGGATCCTGGTGTTGTCCGCGCGTCAAAATCGTAACGGCATCGCCGTTAGCCACCAGCCGGTTAACCAGCCTTTTGCCAAAAAAGCGGGTTCCGCCCAATACTAATATCTTTGCCATTTATAATTCCTCCCTACCAGGAAATAAGTATATCGTTAATAAAAACGATTCTTACTACACCCTTAACCATTCAAACAGGTTTCCTGTCCTTTTTTCTCCATCCGTACCGCAGACTCCTTCTTTTCTCCTATTTAATATTATGCAGCCGCCTGCCTCGGAATTTAAAAAACCGACCCAGCATTTAAGCTGGGTCGGTTTCAAGGTCATAACTTGGATATCATTGCATGATCCGCTCTCGGCACACCGAAATTCGGCGTACCGTCTTCATTCCACCGGATGATCTGTACGCGCGCATGGCGGTTCGGATCATATAGCGGATCACCCACGATCTCCTTGTAACTACGGGCATGGTAAACCAGGATGTCCAGCAGGCCGTCCTCGGAGACCGTGAAGCTGTTGTGTCCCGGCCCGTATTGGCCATTGGCTTCCGATGTCGTAAATACGGGCAAGGGTGATTTCACCCAGGATCCCGGATCCAGCAAATCGCTGTCCTCATCGGCCGTCAGCAGGCCCATCGCATAGTTATGGTCCGTGGCGCTTGCCGAATAGGTCATGAATATACGACCGTTTCGCTTCAGGACGGCGGCTCCTTCATTCACCAGATAGCCGATCTTCTCCCAATCATATTCGGGAACCGATATGCAAACCTGTTCCCCTGTCAGGGTCCAGGGATTTTCCATCAAGGAGATATATAGATTCGAGTTGCCCGGAATGGCCGGATCTTTCTGGGCCCATACATAATACCGCCTTCCCTTATGCTCAAACGTGGTTGCGTCCAGTGCAAAAGACTCCCACTTCGTGATCACTTGTCCCTTCTCCACCCATTCTCCTTCCAGCGGGTTCGCCGAAGCGTTCTCCAGCACGAACATGCGGTGATCAAACAACCCGTCCCTCGTTTCGGACGTATGCGCCGCTGCGTAATACACATACCATTTGCCCTCTATGTGATGAAGCTCGGGCGCCCATATATTGGCGCTCATCAAACCCGAATCATGCTTGCGCCAAACCGTTAGGCCTTCCGCATCCGCAAGCCCTTGGATCGTTTCCGAGCGTCTAAGCTCGATCCGGTCATATTCCGGCACGGAACCGGTAAAGTAATAAAAACCATCGCTATGTTTATAAATCCAGGGATCTGCCCTCTGCTCGATCAGGGGATTTTTTATATATAATTCAGTCATGGTGACGACTCCTATACCTTGTAGTTTGACTTCGTTAGCTTTCGGTTTACTTGCTCTTCATTTCCGTTCTTCAAAAAACTATCCTTTGATACCCGCGTTTAAGTTGATCGACTGCACAAAATATTTCTGGGCAAACAGGAACAACAGCAGCGTCGGAATGATGGCCAGGATCGCGGAACCCATCAATTGTCCGATCATGCGATAATTGCCGTAGATGTCCTGCAGCAGCAGCAATCCTGCCGTAACCGGCATCTTCTCCACGTCGGTATACACGATGACCGGCCAGAGGAAATCATTCCAGGAACCCGTGAATGAAAACAGGCCGCATACAATCAACACAGGCTTCATCAGCGGCAAAATGATAGAATAATAGATTCTAAAGTCACCCGCGCCGTCCACGCGTGCCGATTCGTCCAGATCCTTGGGAACGCCCATCATGAATTGTCTGACCAAGAAAATGTTCCCCATGCCTGCCAAACCTGGAATAATCATCGCCCATGAGGTGTTTACCCACCCCAGCGCATCTATGATTTTGTAGGACGGAATCAGGTTCACGACTCCGGGAAAGAAGGAAATCCCCAGCAAAGTAAAGAACAAGGTGTCCCTTCCTTTAAAGTTCATGCGGGAGTACCCGTAGCCGGTGATGGAAATGACCACGATCACCAGCAGCGTATGCATCGTTGCGATAAAGACGGAGTTCATCAACCAGCGCAGGATCGGGGCCGTCGACGTATTTTGCAGGATCGTGACATAATTATCGAATATCCAGTTGTCGGGCAGCAGACTGAAACCGCTGGATACGACCTCCGCCTGGGACCGGAACGATGTGGTAATGCCAAAGATGACCGGAATCGCCCATATTACGCACAACAGGATGAGAAATGTATAAGCCATATATTTGGACACGCTAATGTTGGTTGAAGCCTTCTTCGGACCGGAGCGGGTAAGCTTAGTATCCGCGTTCGCTTCATGTACTACCGGGTTCGACATTGCACAGTACACCTACCTTTTATCGTTTCCGTCGTTTGCAGGCAGAACATGCCGCTAGGACGCGTTTCGGTTCATCACATAATATTGAAGGGCTGAAATGACCAGAATGACCAGTCCGAGCAGCACCGCCATCGCGGATGCCATGCCGGCAATGGATTCCCCGTGGCCGAAGGCCAGCTGGCGAATATACATCATCAATACCGTCGTGCTCTGTCTGGGTCCTCCGTCCGTCATCATTAATGGCTGACCGAATACGTTGAAAGCTCCGGCGGTCGTCATGACAAAGGTATAAATCAGCGGGAAACGAATGGAGGGCAGCGTAATGCTCGAAAATCTGCGGACGGGCCCCGCTCCGTCCATCTCGGCCGACTCGTACAAATCCTTGGATACTCCGCTGATGGAAGCCCGGTAGATGATCATGTTTCCACCGACTCCGCCCCAAACCGTAATGACAATAATGATCAGCCAGGCATAAGGCTGGTTGGCTGCCCAAACCGTTTCGGAGCCGAAGACGTTGTTCGTGATCCCAAGCTGCTTGTTAAAAATCAATGACCAGATCAGTGCCGCTGCGGAGATCGAAATTAATCCGGGAATATAGAGAATGGATTGAATGACGTTTTTCATTTTCACTTTTTTGTGTTCGAGCGACACCGCGATCATTAACGGGATAACGATTAATATCGGTACGCTCAAAACTACGAAGATCAACGTATTTTTTAATCCGTTCATAAATTGGGTATAGAAGGTGGACTCCGCATCAAACAGAATCGTTTTATAGTTGGCCAGGCCGACCCATACCGGGTCATTGATCAGATTCCATTGCGTAAACGAAGCATAGATCCCGTATAGGGTCGGTAATAGAATAAACACGATGAATAGAATCAGATGAGGACCTACAAAGAAATAAGGTGTCAGCGACTTCTTTTTCATACCCTTTCATTTCTCCTTTGGAAAAGAAAAGCGTCATGAGGTTTGGACGCTTTTCTTTTTTTCAATCGGCTCTGCCTTCATTTACTTTGCGGCACTGTTGCCTTCTGCGATTTTATCCTCTACGAACTTCTGCATCGTCGCCAGGGTTTCGTCGATATCGACGTTGCCCCGCACAATATCCGCTGCATATGTATCTACAGCCTCGGCAACATATGGATAGTACTCGTAAGTGTAAATGTACAAGGATTCAATTTCTTTTTCATTGGACGTGAAGAATGATTGAATATAGTTGTTGTAGTCCGGACTCTCAATGACTTGTTTACTCGCTACGATCTGACCCGCTTTTGCCCACTCGATCGAGTGTTGGCGAATGAACTCCAGGAACTGGCCGATGGCCTGCTCTTTTTCATCCGTTCTCTTCTCGTTCTTCAGCATGGAGAACAGGTGGGAGGATGCTCGGTTTGTATATGTATCCGCACTCGTCGAATAAATGTTGGTTACGCCAAAGTCCAGGCCGTCAACCGTGGCATGGGCCGTCGAGCTCCATGTGCCGTCTGTCGAGAATAAAACGTTTCCAGCTTGGAACATCAGGTAGCCGTCTTCGCCAAATGGTGTCATTAAACCCGCATCGGCTATTTTCTTAATCTCCGTAAATGCCTGCTTCATGGCTTCCGTATTGACTGCAGGTTTGCCGTCTTGCTGGATGTCTCCGCCCAAATTCTGTATTTGAGCCAACACAACCCAGCCCAACAGCGCGTCATTGACCACGTAATCGCCCTCATCCAACTTGCCTTGCAGCGACAACATTTCATCGATGGTCACGACATCGTCATCCAGGAAACTTTCAACATTGTATTTCTTGAGCAGATTTTTGTTGTAGTACATCGCGTTGCTGTGGATATCAAGCGGTACCGTATATTGGGTGCCTTCGACGTTTCCGGTTGCCCAGGCCTGCGGCAGATAATTGTCCTCTTTCAATTCCGGCTGCGCTTGCATGACCGCCGTCATCGGCTCCAACACACCCTGCTTAACGAAGCTTGAAACGCGGTCCGCGTGGATGATGGAAAGATCGGGAACGCCTTTGCCGGAATTAAGAACGGTGGATATCTTCGTATACATGTCCGAAGTGATGACATGCTTCACTTTATACTCGGGATTGGTGGCATTGTAATCCTTAACGAGCTGATCCATGTAAGCCCCGTCATCACCCGTCAATGGCGTCCAGAAGGTAATGGTGTTCTTGTCGCTGTTACCGCAACCTCCCAGTACCGCTACCGCTAACAATGCAAGTATCAGTGAAACCCCCATTTTTTTCTTCAACAAACTCTCCTCCTATTACTAATCATTTGGTTAATCATTCACCGGCCAGAATCATGAAAACGATTAACTTTGGTTCAGTATACACTCGCACTGAAAGCGTTGTCAATAACTTATACATAAATCTTAGTTATAATTTTTATATTTGATTAACTTTTTAGTTAATTATATTGTTGAAAAAATGTGCGTTTAATTGCCAAGATTTATGTACAGGTTAATAATGCTTGTGTTATGATGCATATTAGTTAATAATTGAAAACCTTGTTGAAAGAAGTGGTCATATGCAATTGGAAATAGACAAGTCATCGCTTGTGGTTTACGAGGCTTTGGCCAGCGAAGTTCGCATCAAGATTATTCAGCTGCTCTCCAAAAACAAAATGAACATCAAAGATTTGGCGCAGGAGCTTCAAATCAGCAGTCCGATCGTGACAAAGCATATTAAAAAACTTGAAGATGCCGGCATTATCCGGACAGAGAAGGTGCCGGGAAAATCGGGGCAGCAGAAAATTTCGATCCTGAAGGTGGATCACATTGAAATCAACTTCCCCAAAAAGATCTTCCATTCCTTTGCTTCTTATGAAGCCTCGGTGCCGATCGGGCATTACACCGACTATGACCTGAAGCCTACGTGCGGCCTTGCTACCGAGAAGGAGTTCATCGGACGGGTTGACGAACCCAAGTACTTTATGGATCCCAAGCGCGTGGATGCGGAAATCCTGTGGTTTACCGAGGGGTTCATCCAATACAACATCGCCAACTTTCTGCAAAAGGATGAGAAGCTACAGCAATTCGAAATCAGTTTGGAGATATCGTCCGAGTTTCCTTTTTCCAATGATGTGTGGCCATCGGACATTACGTTTTCCTTGAACGGAATGGAGCTCGGCACGTGGACGAGCCCAGGGGATTTTGCGGATACGCGGGGGAAATATACGCCTGAATGGTGGCCGCACAACATCAACCAATACGGTCTGCTGAAAACGATTCGGATTACCAGCCACGGGACGTATATCGATGGCGATCCTCTCTCAACCGTCTCCGTGGACGACCTGAATTCGGCATGTGATCGCTGGACCTTTCGTATCGAAGTCAAGGAAGACGCGAAGCATGTTGGAGGCGCTACGTTATTCGGCAAGAAATTCGGAAACCATGCGCAGGATATCCAGTTCAAAATGTATTATCTGTGAGGAAATCGATGGTACGCAGCACCGGAAGGAGATTACCGGGTGGTGATGTAACCTTAGTAAAACAAAACAAACCAGCTGCTGATCCGGCTGGTTGTTTGTGCTGATGAATTCCGTCCTGAAACATAAAATCACTCCTTCACAGGTTACGATAGCCGCAACCAATAAAGGAGTGATTTCAATAAATCGCTCAAGTAGACATTTAGGTGTGCATCGTCCATGTCCCTAAATCCCTTTCTCTTAGTCCTTACCCTTTCAAGAGACCTTATGCTCGATCCGAAGCTTGTCTGCCACCATGGCAATGAACTCGCTGTTGGTCGGCTTCGATTTGCTGATGTTAATGGTGTAGCCGAACAAGTGGCTGATGGAATCGATGTTACCGCGCGTCCAAGCCACTTCAATGGCATGCCGGATCGCCCGTTCCACTCGGGATGGCGTTGTTTTGAACTTCTCAGCGATGGCCGGATACAGCGTTTTGGTAATCGCGCCAAGAATTTCGATATTGTTGTACACCATGGTAATGGCTTCGCGCAAATATTGATATCCCTTGATATGAGCCGGAACGCCGATTTCATGGATAATGGAAGTGATATTCGCGTCCAAGTTCTTGCCCTTGCCCATAGGAACCACATTGGATTTCATGCTTGTAAACGGAGTGCCGGAGGAAATGCTGCTCGGCGAACCCACAAGCTGTCGAATGCGGCTGGCGAGCACCTCCATGTCAAACGGCTTTAAAATATAATAGGAAGCACCCAACTGCACCGCGCGCTGCGTAATATTCTCTTGGCCGAACGCCGTGAGCATAATGACTTTCGGCTGCGGAGACAGATTCATGTCGCGTAAACGCTCGAGCACCCCAAGCCCGTCCAAATGAGGCATAATAATATCAAGGATCAGTACGTCCGGTACTTTTCCGGATTCCTCAATCATGCTCAGTACTTCTTCGCCATTATAAGCGATTCCGGATACCACCATATCTTGTTGATCCGAAATGTATTCGCCGAGCAGGTTTGTAAATTCACGGTTGTCGTCTGCCAATAATACCTCAATCTTTTGCAATTCGTGCTCCTCCTTTATCAGATCAGTTGTTATTTTAGAACATTTTTCTGTTTATAAAGTTTTCGACATGCTTATTTAAATTCCTTCTGTCGAAAATTATTTTTCTTTATTTTTTTTTGAAGTTGATTTATAATTAAATATTTTGTTTCAAATTAATCTCTATTTCGTTCTTTTACGACAAAAAATCTCAAGGCATTAACCTGCCTTAAGATTTTGAGGTGTTGATTCTGTAGATTGTAGTACGCCGGAATCTTGAAGCATCCACTCGATAAAGCACCCATATCCCGACTTAGGGTCGTTTACAAACACATGGGTTACCGCTCCAATCAGCTTACCGTCCTGAACGATGGGACTGCCGCTCATGCCCTGCACGATCCCGCCGGTTTTCTTAAGCAGTCTTGGATCGGTAATGCGCAGCACCATTCCTTTGGTCGCTGGAGCGTCCTGTTTGGAGACGTGAACGATCTCCACCGTAAAGCGTTCGACTTCCTGGCCTTCAACGACGGTTAATATTTCAGCGGGACCTTCCTTCACCTCATGGGAAAAAGCAACGGGAATCGGCTCCTGATACAGTCCGTGATCCGGAAGCTGATTCATTTTACCGAAAATGCCGAAATGGGTATTGCGTTCGACATTGCCTAAAATCTTGCCGTCTTTTGTGAAGGTTGCCCTTTTCTCTCCGGGCTCGCCTTCTTCGCTACGGCTAATCGAGGTGACGTTGGATTGAACGATCTGGCCGCTTCCAACATCAATGGGGGTCTGAGTATTCATGTCGGTGATGACATGACCGAGCGCTCCGTAGACCTTCTGGTGAGGCGCATAAAAGGTAAGCGTCCCTACGCCTGCTGCGGAATCACGGATATACAGGCCAAGGCGCCAGCTTTGATCCTCTTGGTCATAAGCGGGACTCAGCTTTGTTTTCATTACCTTGCCGTCCCGTTTAAAGGATATGTCCAGCGGCCGATTCGCTTTACCGGCCTTCTCGACGATCTCGGCAACCTTCGTGACATCGTTAAGCGGCTTTCCATCCATCGTTGTAAGCAGGTCGCCAAGCTTTAGGCCGGCAGCTTCGCCGGGAGACACTTTGGCCCCGTTTTGAACCCGTACCAGATGATGTCCAACCACCAGTATACCGGAGGATTTCACTTTGACGCCTATGGTTTGGCCTCCCGGTATGACTTTAAGTTCCGGCATCACTTTGACATGGACAGTCTTCAGAGGAATTGTACCGAATAATTTCAGGGTCACTTCTGCGTTTCCGCTTTGCTGGGGATTGAGCTGCAGCGGCTGTTTCAACGATACTTGAAGTTTCGATTCCCGGGAGCCGTTTAGCTGCAGGACATCCGGTCGATCAACTGAAGCGAGGGCTTGCACAGGCATGGCAACATCAAGTCGGGACTGCTGACCGGTAATCAATCTCAGTTCATCGGGCAATGAGGCAAAAGATTGGACAGGATCAGCAGTTCCAATGAAACAAAGAAGGAAAGCAAGAACGAAACCGAGCAGTTTTCTCCTGAGGTTGGGCTTCAATGGCTGTCACGCTCCCTTTTTCTTCTTTCGCTTGACGAAAAGGTGGTCGCCAATTGCGTACCTTTAAGTTACCCTGCCCTTATGGTTTTATAACTGTCAATCATTGACCCAAAGCCTTTCTGGAAGCCTTTTGCGCTGCCGCCAGATTGAGCATTTCTTGGGCATGATGAAGCGTCTTTTCGGTAATTTCGACTCCGCCAAGCATCCGGGCAAGCTCTTTTACACGCCCTTCTTCATTCAGGTTTTCTACTTGCGTCATCGTTCTGGAGGCTTCAAGCTTCTTCTCGATTAAATATTGATGATCCGCCATGCAAGCCACCTGCGGCAAATGCGTAATGGAGAATACCTGACAGGTTTTGGCCAGCAAAAACAGCTTCTCAGCAATCGATTGGGCAGCCCTTCCGCTGACACCCGTGTCGACTTCATCAAAGATTAAGACCGGTATTTGATCATGACGGGCAAATATACTCTTCATCGCCAGCATAATTCTGGACATTTCCCCACCCGAAGCAATTTTGGCAAGCGGACGGAGTGGCTCGCCCGGATTCGCGGAGATGAGAAATTCCGCCGTATCCATGCCTTGTCTCGTCAACCGGACTTTTTGGCCTTCATACTCGTAGCCGTTCGGATCCAGCTGCAATTCCAGGCGGACTTCCAGCGAGGTGCGTTCCATTTGAAGATCCTTCAGTTCCCCCTCGACTTGCCTAGCCAAGTCTTGCGCGCATTGCTTGCGGGCATGACTCAGCTCTTTCGCGCTTACGAGCAGCACGCTTAACAACTCGTCACGGCGCTGTTCCAACGCTTGAATAAATTCGTCCTTATTCTCCAGCATATCGGTTTCCTGCTGAATTCTCACGTAGTATTCCAGAATTTGCTCCACATTATCCCCATATTTTCGGCGCAAACCGGAGATCATATCTAGACGGAGCTCAATTTCATTGAGCCGTTCGGGATTGAATTCGATGCCGTCACGATAATCCCTTAACTGGAAGACCGCATCCTCAAGCTGATAATAAGCGGATTGAAGCTGCTCGACAAGCGGCTTTAATCCCTTCTCATCGTATCCGGATACATCCTCAAGTCTGGACAAAGCCCTGCTGACGGACTCAAGGCCCGATGATCCGTACAACAGGTCATAGGCTCCCGCTACGGAATCCATCATCTTCTCGCTGTGGGAGAGTTTGGTTCTTTCTTCGGACAATGCCTCGTCTTCGCCGGTTTTCAGCCCGGCAGCCGCGATTTCCTCCAGCTGGAAACGGTACATATCCAGCATTTGATATGCTTTCTGGCTGGTTTCCTGCAGGTCCTTAAGCTCTTTCTCCACTTTGCTGAATTCGCCGTACAGCTCCTGGTATTTGCGCTTGGCAGGCCCTATGGTCTTATCTCCGTAAGTGTCCAGCAGGCTCATATGCTGCTCTGAACGCAGCAGGCTTTGATGCTCATGCTGTCCATGGATATTAATCAGCTTTTCCCCGACTTCACGCAGCATGCTGAGGTTCAGCAGCTGTCCGTTAATACGCGACGTGCTTTTACCTTGAGACGTCAGCTCTCTTCGAATTAGCAAGTGCTCTTCCGGATCCGCTTCAACCCCCAGCTTCTTGAGCGTACTCCATACCGGATGCTCCGCAGGCAGCTCAAACAGCGCCTCGATCTCCGCTTTGTCGCACCCGTACCGAATCAGCTCAGCCGAGCCGCGGCCGCCGGCAATTAAACCCAGCGCATCAATGATGATGGACTTACCGGCCCCGGTTTCCCCTGTCAGGACGTGAAATCCGGGATAAAAGTGCACATCCACGCTTTCTACAACAGCCAGGTTCCGAATGGATAGCGTGTTTAACATGTTTACCACCTCCGCTACTGCTAAAAAATGATCGATATGTCTCTACACCTGATCAGGAAATGAAATTTTTGATTTGGGACACCACATGTTCGCCGTCTGCTTCCGTACGGCAAATCAGCAAGATCGTGTCATCCCCGCAGATGGTCCCCATGATCTGTGACCATTCCATGTTATCGAGCAGCACGGCAACCGAGTTGGCTGTTCCGGGCAAGCATTTCATGACCACAAGATTGCCGGTTCGGTCAATGTAAACAAAATTGTCGACGAGCGCTCTTTTGAGCTTCTGAACAGGGTTGTACCGCTGATCTGTCGGCATGGAGTATTTATATCGCCCGTCATCTGTAGGCACTTTTATGAGCAGCAATTCTTTGATATCCCGTGATATCGTAGCCTGAGTAACCTGAAAGCCTTCCGCGCGCAATGCGTCCACAAGCTCATCCTGCGTTTCAATATCCTGGTGGGTAATGATATCCCTGATTTTAATATGGCGTTGTCCCTTCATAAAGAGCCTCCTGAGTATTAACTGTTGTATTCATCATGACCAATCCATTCTTCGTCCGTCCAATCCATGCTTAAACGGTTAATAGTCCCCTCATTCACGTCGATGTAGAGAAGGCCCGCACACTCGGGATACAGCAGCAAAAACGGCATCAACCGATCGCGAATGCCGGAGCCTGTCCAATCCACCGGCATTCGTTCCCGCGCCAGCTTCACCATGTACAGTTCGCCGCTGTCGTCGGATGCAACGTAATCTATAAACAACCGACTTAAGATGGGCTTATGTCCCGTTTCAAACGACAAGTTTATTTTTACTTTACCCCCAACCACATCATATCCTTCTTGTTCAAGCATCCCAATGACTGGGTGATCTGGAATGTGCTCATTGATCGGGATGCCCGGCAGCCGGTCCGGTGATGGTGACATCAGCCAACGATTCAGCCTATAGCCGATAAGCAAGGCAATGACGACACCAAGCAATATCATTAATAACCAATCATAACGCTCATTCATCCTCTCACCTCGAATTTTGTATTCGCGGATGAGAACATAAATTCCTCTTTTTCAGCAAAAGAAACCCATCATTTCGATGAGTTTCCTGTGAATGTATGAGCCGCTTGCGTGACGACGGTGTCAATCCATTGACTCAATGGGACAGAAGTTTGTCCATCTTCCTGAGTCGGTTCTTCCGAGCTTTCAGATGCCTCCGGCTCTAATCGCCAGTGGGCCAGGAATTCAATATTTCCTTCCCCTCCCGTTATCGGAGAGAACGTAAGGTTTTTCAGCTTGAATCCAAGGCCGTCCGCAAAAGTCAGCACCTGCGTTAAAACGTCCTTATGGACCTTCGGATCCCGAACCACCCCGGATTTACCGACCTTCTCCCGCCCCGCCTCAAATTGAGGTTTGATCAGGGCGGCTACATCTCCCGGTTTACCCAGCAGCAACTTGAGAGGCGGCAGTATAATGCGAAGCGATATAAACGAAACATCGATGCTCGCAAAATCAGGCAGAGGACCGTTCAGGTCCTCCGGCGTCATATAGCGAAAATTCGTTCGCTCCATGACGCATACGCGTTCATCGTTACGCAGCGACCAATCCAGCTGGTTATAACCAACGTCGATCGCGTACACATAACTGGCCCCATGCTGGAGCGCGCAATCCGTAAAACCGCCTGTCGATGATCCGATATCCAGCATCGTGCGTCCCTTCATGTCGAGGCCGAACGTACGAATCGCTTTCTCCAGCTTTAGTCCGCCTCGGCTGACATAAGGATGAACCGAGCCCTTGACCTTCAATTCGGACGTCCTCGGAATTTTCATGCCGGCTTTCTCGATCCGTTCGGTTCCGGCATAGACCAGACCCGCCATAATCGCGGCTTTTGCTTTTTCGCGACTCTCATAATAACCCTGCTCCACGAGCAGGACATCAATTCGTTCCTTCTGAGATGAATCCATATTATACTCCCGATCGTTACTAAGACATAAAACTTCTTTTGCCGAGTACGGCGGTCCGGGCATTCTTCAGGCTCCGGATTTCCTGGCAAACCCCTTCCAGCGTGAGACCTACTTCCTCCCGCTGCTGCGGAATGCTTCCATGCTCGATGAACCGGTCTTCGATCCCCATCAAGGATACGACCGCATCATGTATTCCCTGCTCTGCAAAATATTCCAGAACCGCGCTCCCCAAACTGCCTGCTTGCGAGGTTTCCTCCAGGACCAGCATCGACGTTCCCGTCTTCGCCAAATTCGCCAGCATATCTCCGTCAAGCGGTTTAAGGAAACGGGCATTCACGACTTCTACCGCAATGCCTTCCCGTTTGAGCTGCTCCGCTGCTTCTTCGGCCAGCTGAACCATCGGACCAGAAGCCAGGATGGCATACCCTTCTCCGGGACGGACGACTTCCCAGGTTCCGATTGGAATGGGCACCAGCTCAGTGTCCATCGGAACGCCGCGCACATTGTTCCGAGGGTAACGGTAAGCAATCGGTCCTTCATTATAATCAAGCGCCGTCTTCATCATGTGTCGAAGCTCATTCTCGTCTTTTGGCATCATGATGACGATATTCGGGATATGACGCATGAAGGCCACATCGTATACCCCTTGATGCGTTTCGCCGTCTGCACCCACAAAGCCGGCACGGTCAATCGCAAACATCACGTTGGCGTTATGGCGGCAAATATCATGCACGATTTGGTCGTACGCACGCTGCATGAACGTGGAATAGACCGCGAACACGGGTTTCATGCCTTCCATGGCCAGAGCCGCGCACAGCGTTGCCGCGTGCTGCTCGGCAATCCCGACATCGATCATGCGGTCCGGAAATTTCTTGCTGAACGGGATCAGGCCCGAGCCGCCCGGCATCGCCGGCGTAACGGCGACGATGCGTTTATCCTGTTCCCCCAGCTCGACCAAAGTCTGTCCGAACACTTCCGTGTACATCGGATTGCCTACTGCCTTAAGCACTTGGCCGGATTCAATCTTATAAGGGGTGATTCCGTGCCATTTATGCGAATCCGATTCGGCTGGACGATATCCCTTGCCCTTGGTTGTTACGGCATGGATCAGCACGGGACCATCCACATTGTCCGCCTGCTTCAATGTATCGATCAGTTTGTTCAGATCATGTCCGTCCACAGGCCCGAGATACGTAAAACCAAGTTCCTCGAATAAAACACCCGGAACCATCATATATTTAAGGCTGTCCTTCATCTTCTCTGCCGTCTTCGCGAGTTTGCCGCCGATGGCAGGGATTTTCTTCAAGACCATCTCCACTTCGTCTTTGGCACGAAGATAAAAACGGTCCGAACGGATCTTGCTTAAGTAGTTATGCATAGCACCGACATTCGGTGCGATCGACATTTCATTGTCATTCAGGATGACCATGAGCTTCTTCTGCTCGTGGCCGATATGGTTTAGCGCTTCAAACGCCATGCCGCCTGTAAGGGCTCCGTCTCCGATCATGGCGATAACCCGATTGTCTTCGCCTTTCAGATCCCGGGCCATGGCCATGCCCATTGCGGCAGACAGCGAGGTGCTGCTGTGACCGGCTTCCCAGACATCATGCTCGCTCTCGGACCGCTTGACGAAGCCGCACAAGCCTTTGTATTTGCGGAGCGTATCGAATTTATCCATCCGTCCGGTCAAGATCTTGTGTACATAGGCTTGATGGCCCACATCGAAAATCATCTTGTCACGAGGGCTGTCAAAGCAATAGTGCAAGGCCAGCGTGAGTTCAACCACTCCCAGATTCGGTGCAAGATGGCCACCGGTAACGGACAGCTTTTCGATTAGAAAATGACGGATTTGTCCCGCTAAATCCTCGAGTTCGTCCACCGATAGATTTTTAAGTTGTTCTGGTTGTTTGATATTTGGAAGAAGCACGAAGAATCTCCCCGCTTTCCTTGATTAAGTTTACGTTACTAAGCCGATAGTAATTCAGCCATTAACAGACATTATATCACAAAAAAACCGTTTGCATGTAGCGCGCGCTTAGTGGTCCCGGGCCATCAAGAAATCCGCGATCTCCAGCAGCCTTGTAGGGTCGGCGAAGTTCCCTTCGGAAATGACCCGCTTGGCTTCTGCTGTCAGTCGCTCGACTTCATGCCTCGATGCGTCCAAACCGATGAAGTACGGATAGGTCACCTTTTCCTGCTTCACATCGCTTTGTACCGGCTTCCCGAGCTTGGACTCATCCCCGACGAGATCCAGGATATCATCTTGAATCTGAAAAGCAAGGCCGATATGATGCCCGAAGGTACGCAAGGATTCGATCTGGGAGTCGGAGCACCCGGCAACATGGCCGCCAGCCATCAGCGAGAACATGATTAGATCACTGGTCTTGTGCAGGTGAATATACTCAAGCTGCTCTAACGTCGTGATCCCTTGCTCCCCCTCCATGTCGGCCACCTGACCGCCTACCATCCCCCGCGGACCTGCATACACCGCAAGATCCTCCACGATCGACAGCACGCGCTCTGCTGGAACCCCATGCTTTCTGGCAGCCTGGATGACGCTGTAAAAAGCATGCGTGAGCAAGGCATCCCCCGCCAAAATGGCGCTGGCCTCGCCAAACACCTTATGATTCGTCGGCTTGCCGCGGCGGTAATCATCATCGTCCATCGCCGGCAGATCATCGTGGATAAGGGAATATGTATGGACCATTTCCACCGCGCAAGCAACCGGAACGGCTGCTTCACGGCTGCCGCCGCCCGCCTCGCATGCCGCAATGACAAGCAGCGGACGCATTCGCTTGCCGCCTGCCATTAAAGAATACGACATGGACCGCGAAAGGGTTTCAGGAACTTTCCAGCCTGACGGAAAAAGATTCGTGAACTCGCTGTCCAGCCTGTCACAAATTTCATTCATATATTGATGGATCGTAAGTCTGTTATTCACCCAGTTCACCTGTCTCATCCAGCGTCCCGCCGAATGGCTTCCGCTTCAATTCTCCGCCTTCTTCCACGATCATTTCGATTTTCTGCTCGACCTGCTCCAGCTTTTTGCTGCACATCTGCGACAGCTTCATGCCTTGTTGAAATAAATCGATGGCTTTTTCAAGCGGCACATCTCCGTCTTCCAGCTGCTCAACGATCGTCTCCAGCTGAGCCATCGCTTCTTCGAAGCTGATCTCCAGTGTTTCATTCGCCAATCTCTTCATCCTCCTTCATTCCCCACACTTGACATTGCAGCTGTCCATCGTTGACCCTTACGTTCACCAAATCACCTAATTGCACGTCTTCTATCGATTTGACAAGCTTTTGCTCTTTCTCGTCATACACGAGACTGTATCCTCTCGACATGATCTTCAACGGGCTGAGCGCATCGAGATGACGCATCTCGGTTTGCAGCTGCGACATCTTGGACTTCATGATCGACTGCATCGCATTCATTAACTGCCGGTTGGCCTGCTCTTTCCTTTTGGCGGCGAACTCCGCTTGAGTCCGCGGATTATATCGGATCAGGCCCTGGTGCAGCGATTTTTGATGCTGGCGGACCAGGGAAAGCCTGGATTTCAGGTGGCCCTGCAGCCGCTGGGACAGCATGTCCAGCCGTTCGGCATGCTGAAGCATATACCGACGGGGATGTACCAGGACCGGGGATCGCTGAAGCGATATCAAACGTTCCCGGCTCCGCTGAAGGCGCTGCTGCAGCCCCTGATTCAGCTGGCGCTGTCTTTGGGCAAGCTGCCCTCTCAGTTCTGCGCTGCTCGGAACCGCAAGTTCCGCTGCGGCCGTTGGCGTGGCGGCTCGAAGATCCGCGACAAAATCGGCGATCGTAAAATCCGTTTCGTGCCCGACGGCTGAAACGATTGGAATATGGGATTGATAAATGGCCCTTGCAACGATCTCTTCATTAAACGCCCAGAGTTCTTCCAGTGATCCGCCTCCGCGCCCAACGATTAGCACATCAGCCTCTGCCATGTCGTTCATCGTCCGAATGGCCTTGACGATCGAAGGCGCAGCCCCTTTGCCTTGAACCAGCACCGGATACAAAATGGCGTTCGCCTGAGGATAGCGCCTCCGGATCGTAATCATGATATCCCGCACGGCAGCCCCCGTTGGCGACGTGATCACGCCGATCGTCTTGGGATAGCGCGGCAGCGGCCGCTTGCGATCGGCAGCAAACAAGCCCTCTTCCTCCAGCTTCGACTTCAGCTGTTCATAAGCGAGGTACAAGCTGCCGATGCCGTCCGGCTGCATTTGGACGGCATAGAATTGGTACTGACCATCCCGTTCATACACCGACACATTGCCCCGCGCTATGACTCGCGACCCTTCCTTGGGGATAAAAGGCAGCCTCTGGTTATGAGTCGCAAACATGATCGCACGGATCCGGCTGCCTTCATCCTTTAAGGTAAAATACATATGTCCGCTGGAATGATGGGTAAAATTCGATATCTCGCCACGGATCCATACGTCGGATAGCCTGGAGTCGCCTTCCATCTTCATGCGAATATATCGGTTTAAATCCTTAACGGATAATACTCGTCCTGGATCGGCCGTCTTCATGTCAAGCCAGCCCATTCAGCCTTTTGGCGGCTATCAGTGTATTCTGCATGAGCATCGTGATGGTCATCGGTCCCACACCTCCGGGAACCGGAGTAATCGGGCCGGACACTGCCTTCACGCTCTCAAAGTCAACGTCCCCGGCAAGCTTTCCGTTCTCCAGGCGGTTCATGCCGACATCGATAACGACGGCACCGGGTTTCACGTAGCTGGCATCAATCATGTTCGCTCGGCCGATCGCCACGACCAGGATGTCCGCTTGACGCGCGATTTCCGCCATATTCCCCGTTTTGGAGTGGCACATCGTAACGGTCGCGTTCTCGCGCTGAAGAAGAAGAGATACCGGTTTTCCGACGATATTGGATCTCCCGATCACGACCGCATGTTTGCCTGCAATCTCAATGCCTGTCCGCTTGATCATTTCAATCACGCCGGCCGGCGTGCATGGCAGGAGACTGTCATCGCCTATTACGAGGTTACCCACATTAACCGGGTGGAAACCATCCACGTCCTTCTCCACCGCAATCGCATCGATGACGGCCTTTTCCTCGATGTGTTTAGGCAAAGGTAGCTGGACCAGGATCCCATGGATGGATTCCTGGGCATTGAGCTTGTCCACAAGCGCGAGCACTTCGTTCTGGCTGGAATCCGCGGGCAGACGATGCACCTCGGAATAAAAGCCCAGATCGTGGCACGCTTTCTCCTTGTTGCGAACGTAGACATGCGAAGCCGGATCATCTCCTACAAGTACAACAGCCAAACCAGGACGTACATTCTGCTTGGACAATTGTTCTACTTCTAACGCAATCCCCTTGCGAATTTCTTCCGAAATCTGTTTTCCGCTAATAATCGTTGCTTCCGTCATCCTGATCTCTCCTCCATTATGATTGAATCATTACGTTTCAAGCTGGGCATGAACATGCGTGCAGATTTAGGACTGACGCAGCTTCACCTTGACTTGATCCAGCTCTTGAATCATCCGGCCCAGTACGCCGTTGACGAACTTGCCCGATTCCTCGGTTCCGAAATGCTTGGACAGTTCGATCGCTTCGTTAACCGCCACTTTCCCGGGCACGTCATCGCGATAAGTCAGCTCGTACACGGCCAGTCGCAGGATTTGACGATCCACGCGGGAAAGACGGCTTACCTGCCAGCCTTTCAAATAATGAGCGAGGAGTTCATCAATCGAATCCTTGGATTCCCATGTTCCGTTGACCAGCTGCAGCACATATTCCTTCATTTGAACCTCATCGCCAATGACCCGCTCGGTCTCATTCTCTTCGGCCGCTTCGGAGAGCAGCATCGACACGGCTTCCATGCTGTCGACTTCGTTCATCTCCATCTGGTAAAGGCTCTGAACGACAATCTCTCTAGCTACACGTCTTTTCATTATGTTCCTCCTGTGGACCCTGCCGAATCCATTTTTCTAATTAGTATGATCCATTTGCCGTCAAGACTTGACAACAATTAAACGCCAAAAAAAAACCTGTGAATATCTCTCTCCGCAAAAAAGGCGCACTACACCTGTCCTCAGCATTTTTTCCGGAGAAAGCATATCACAGGGTTCATTTAAACGGCCGCCAGCGCTCGGAAAGCCAGCGTCCCCATTCCTGAAAGTGGAAGATGGAGCCCTGGTTCAGATCCTTGCGCTTGCCAAATATATAGCCGATAAATACCACTAATGCAAAGAACAGCATATCCCAAAAACCGGATAATAAATAAATCAGTCCGCACACAAGCCCGCCGGCCACCCCGGCAATTCTTCCTCTGTGACTCTCCCATATTTCTTTCCAAGGCATTTGGGAAGCTCACCTCTATTCCACGCGGCTCTTGAAGCTTGGTGCCTGAACCACGTTAGCAATATATACGGATACGGATGATACGGGTATTCCTGTTGTATCTTCAACAAAGTCGTGCACCTGCTTCTGCACTTCGGTAGTCAGCGTAGGAATGGATTCCTCGCCATCAACCACGGCGCGAATCGCAATATCAAGACCCGACTGGGATACCTTGATCCGCGATTTCAGATCCTTCACTCCGCGGACGCGCGAAGCCGCCTTCAAGCAGAGATTCTCGATCGTCTCCACGGAGATTTGGATATCGCCGAATTCCGTTCGCTGATCGATGGAGTTCAGGTTCGAGCGATCGCGCCTGACGGAGATGTAGAAAAAACGGATGCTCAGCAAAAACAAAACCGCAGCTACGATAATTCCAGCCCAGAAAAGGCGTTGTTCCTGAACATTCGTTAATTCGTAAGGAACAGCGCCACTCAACAGGAGGATGGCAACTACGGATATAACACCGATACTTAAGCTGTAGATAAACAGCAAAAGTCTGTCCATGATTTTGGCCACGATTCAGCACAGCCTCCTTAAATTAGATTAAACCCTCGACATCGCTGCCCAGGGCTAGCCTGAAACTATTCTATTTGACGCGTTGAGCCAAATCCAGTTCTTCCGTCTTCTCCACGGATTTCATGAAATGGACGTCATGAATATGTACATTGACTTCAATCACCGTAAGCCCTGTCATATTCTCAATCGAACGTTTCACGTTGCGCTGGATTTCCCCGGCAACTTCCGGAAGTCGATGGCCATATTCCACGATGACGGATACGTCAACGGCAGCTTCCCGTTGTCCGACTTCAACTTTAACGCCCTTGGATAAATTCTTGCGTCCGAGCAGCTCCGCAATGCCGCCTGCAAAGCCTCCGCTCATCCCCGCAACACCGCGTACCTCGACCGTAGCGAGTCCGGCGATGACTTCAATTACTTCCGGTGCAATCTGAATCTCACCGATATCTGTACGTTCAAATTCTGTAGGCAAAGTTTCCGCCATTGTCTCAACACACCTTTCAGAATAAGTTAGCGGATGCACCCGAACTGCATAACGCATGCGCTCTTATTACTCATACTATACCATTTGGCCAAGTTTATGACAAACTTGGCCAAAGGTTTTAAATCTCATTTTCTTCCAAAAACTTAATATCGAAGTCGCCCTTCAAGAAGGTAGGATGCTTCAGCAGTTTCTGATGGAACGGGATGGTCGAATAGATCCCTTCAATCTCGAATTCAGCCAAAGCGCGTTTCATCTTCGCGATCGCTTCATCGCGGGTCGGCGCCCATACAATGAGCTTGGCAATCATCGAATCGTAATAAGGCGAAATCGTGTACCCGGGATATGCCGCGCTGTCCACCCGCACGCCAGGCCCCCCCGGTGGCAAATAGAATTGAATGGTTCCCGGTGCAGGCATGAAGCCCTTGTCCGGATTCTCGGCATTGATCCGGCACTCGATAGACCATCCGTTAATGACGACATCCTCTTGACTGAAGGAAAGCGTGTTGCCTTCAGCAACGGAGATCATTTCCTGAATCAGGTCCACGCCGGTTACCATCTCCGTTACCGGATGCTCCACCTGAATCCGCGTGTTCATCTCCATGAAGTAGAACTGTCCGTCCTGGCCCAGCAAAAATTCAAGCGTGCCGGCACCTGAGTAGTTTACCGCTTTTGCCGCGCGAACGGCGGCTTCACCCATTCGGCTGCGTACCTCTTCACTTAGCACCGGACAAGGAGCTTCTTCAACCAGCTTCTGTCTCCGGCGCTGCACGGAACAGTCACGCTCCCCGAGATGCACGGCGTTGCCGTGTTTATCGGCGATAATCTGAATCTCCACGTGCTTCATGCCGGTGAGATATTTTTCAAGATACACGCCAGCATTGCCGAAAGCCT
This sequence comes from Paenibacillus sp. Y412MC10, assembly GCF_000024685.1. NCBI lineage: Bacteria > Bacillati > Bacillota > Bacilli > Caryophanales > Paenibacillaceae > Paenibacillus > Paenibacillus sp. Y412MC10. The sequence continues at coordinate 2,448,503 of NC_013406.1, read as the reverse complement.
TCTGGGCTTCCTGCTGCGCGTTTGTAATCTGTTTGATCAGCGATTCCTCATCCTCGGCGATTCGAATCCCCTTACCTCCGCCGCCTGCGGTCGCTTTGATAATGACCGGATAACCGATGTCGCGTGCGAGCATGACGGCCTCGTCCAGATCCTCGACCAATCCGTCGGACCCGGGAATAACCGGAACCCCCGCATCCTTCATCGTTTGCTTCGCCACCGCCTTGTCGCCCATGCGGTTGATCGCGTCGGCGGAAGGGCCGATAAAGGTAATGTTGCAGGATTCACAGATCTCCGCGAAATCCGCGTTCTCGGCCAAAAAGCCGTAACCGGGGTGAATCGCGTCACACTCGGTCAGCGTAGCCACGCTCATGATATTCGTGAAATTCAAATAGCTGTCTTTCGATAATGTAGGGCCGATGCAATAGGCCTCGTCCGCCAAGCGAACATGCAGAGATTCCCGGTCCGGCTCCGAGTAAACGGCAACGGTTGCGATGCCAAGCTCCCGGCAAGCCCGGATGATACGGACGGCTATCTCTCCGCGGTTCGCGATAAGCACTTTTTGAAATGTCATGCAGTAACCTCCTTCGGACTCATACGACTCTCGTTCTTGGCGAGTCCCTCCATATTACTCCGGCTTCACCAGGAACAGAGGCTGCCCGAATTCTACAAGCTGACCGTTCTGCGCGAGAACCTCAACGATTTCGCCCTTGATCTCTGCTTCCAGTTCATTCATCAGCTTCATGGCCTCGATGATGCAGACCGTCGATTTCTCCGTCACCTTGTCCCCCGGGCTTACAAACGGCCCAGCCTCAGGCGATGGGGAACGGTAGAAGGTTCCTACCATCGGTGATACGATTTTATGTAATGAGCTGTTGCTATCCTCCGCTGAATCCTGCTGAGGTGCCGCTGCAGGTGCTTGATTCCCCGTATTCGGCTGTACGATCTGCGGTGCCATCACTTGCTGAGCCGGTATGTACGCTTGCGGCGCGGCCTGATAGTTGTTAACGACCTCGGCTGCATTGGGTTTCTTAATGGATAAGCGTGTACCTTCGCTCTCAATCTCCAGTTCATGCACGGAAGTTTGATCCACCAGCTTAATAAGTTCCTTAATTTCGTTTAATTTAAACATGATCGACGTTCACTCCTTCACTTTCTTGGAAGCCCTTGCTTAGGACAGTCAGTCAATAGCTTAGAGTATTATATCACAATCGAGCGAAATAGAAAGAGCCCAAGGCAATCCTTAGACTCTTTCGGGTTTATCGTATATCCGTGGTTTATGTTGAAATCTGCGGACAAGCTTATGGCGCAACATATTGGACGGTTACTTTATCCGGCGAAACCTTCAATTCCTTCATCACAAGACTGACGATGTCCGCCGCGCCTTTGGCATCGAGTTTCTCGCTCAGAACGACCACATTATATTTCTCGCTCTCTTCCTTTACTACGGCGTTGCCGAATTGCTGCTGCAGGGTTTCCTCGATGCTGAGAATGACTTCCTCTTTCGCTTCCGCCGCTTTCAGCTGCTGGGTAGCTTGTGCTGTTTCCTCCGGTTTATTTTCATGGTTGTCGATTTTTGTCATTAATTCATCGTATAATTTATTATTTTTTTGTGCGCGGTCCAGTTTATAGGAATCCAGCTGTGCGATTGCAGACGTTGCGTTGGCTGCCACTTCCTCCAGCACTTCTTTATCCGATTTTTCGCCGCTCGTGCTGCTGGTGTCCTTGGAAGTCTCTGCTTCGTCCTTGCCGGTGCTGCTGGCGTCTTTGGATTTATCGGCTCCATCCGTGGATTCCTTCACTTCCGGTTCTTGCGGCTTATCCGCTTCTCCAGCCGCTTTCCCTTGGTCATCCTGCTCACCTTGCGTTGCCTCTGCAGGATCCTCCGTGCCGGTTACGCCCGTATCCGTCGTTCCGGTCCCTTGCTCGTTGGCTCCGGAATCTCCGTCCGTGCCTTCTTCGAGAACTTCGTTCACAACCAGCTCGTCGACTGCGGTTCCATTGGCTTCCTGTCCTGCGCCGGGCTTCTGACCGTCTACCTGCGTGCTCTCGGCAACCGGCGGCGCTTTCGTTCCCGAATCGTCCGTGAACAAGTAGTAAGCGGACAGGATGACCATTAAACTAAGCATGGATACTAACCATATGGTTTGTCTTTTGTTATTCATTTGAACTTTTCCTCCTTTAATTGAAAACCTGTGGCACGAATGATCGGATCATCCGCAGGACTTTACGTTATTCCTGTTTGCGAGGGACAACGGATATACGATAAGATGGAACGTTCAGACCCCGCTGGATCGCATCCACGATCAAGCTCTTTACGACTTCATTCTCGGCCCCCTTGGCTACGACGAGCACGCCGCGGACCTGAGGTTTGATCTTCTTGGTGACGATCGGCGTCTCTTCGCCCGAAGAATCATAGGTGACGATCTGGCCGTCGCGCTGGTAACTCGTGACATGGCGTTTCCCTCCGCTGGCATCGGTTTCTTCCGTGAGTTCCTGCGTATCCTTCATATTTCGCTGCACCACCAGTTCTTCCGTAGACTCCACGGTCACCATGACATCCACGGACCCGACGCCAACGATCTGTTCCAGCATGGTCTTGGTGCGCATTTCGAAATCCTGCTCGATGCTTTCGAATTCACCGCCGCCGCTGCTGCTCGCAGCCCCCTGGGTTGTTGAGACCGCGGCGGTGTCCGGCGGCGGTTCGCGGCCGATATTCTCATGATCCAGCTTCTTGACATTGACGAAGGAGTTGAACAGCATGATCGCGACGCCGATCAGGCCAAGAATGATCAGCCACCTGAAGGTCTGCATCTTCCTAGCACCGCCGGCTCCTCCGCCAAGCCACTGCTCCAACCGCTTCAACCAATTTCCCATCATCCTCACCTCCGCTACAGCTTGTTATCCTGATCCTGCCCCGGTGCATAGATCGTGATCAGCTCCGGCTCCAAATCCCACCGGCGGCTAATGTAGTCCCGAACCGGTTCTGCTCTGGCTTCCTCGGCTTTGCTGACTGCCTCTGCGTTTTCTTTTACTGCCGCCTTCCCATCCTTCTCCTCTGCCATGGAATCCACGTTCACCTGAACAGGATTCACTGGCGTTACACCGATGGGACGTCTATCGTCTTCCCCTACTTCTGCATCCGCCGGCTCATCCCCAGCCAGCCTTACGTCAACGGAGCGTATCGCAGCGCCGGCATATTCCTTGCCCTGCCCGGCAACCGCGGCCAGCACCACCTTGACCTCTTGAACGGCTTCCCCCGTTTCAGCCGCGATCTCTTCTTTCATCACCTTGGCTAATTCATTGCCAGCCCATTGCAGGCTTTGACTCTGCTGCGTATCCTTGAGCTTTTCGGCCTGGGCCATGATATGCTCCAGCTGAATTTCCTCCGGCAGCCCCTTCTCCTGCCGCTCCAGTTCCATCGCCAGCTGGTTCTCCGGGGGATCCGCAATTAATGTAATGATGGGACTGAGCAGCGTGAGCAGAATCAACAAGCTCAGGACTAGCCTGGCGTAGCGTTCAAGCGCCTTCCCGGGCAGGATCAAATCAACGAAGGCCGCAAAGAGAACCACCATGATGACGCTTTTCAGCCAATCTCCAAGCCAGTCCATTCGTCATACCTCCTAAGCTTTGGCGCCGCGTATCATCTGCCTCACCTCATCATGACGGTGATGTTGGCAGCCGTGAGCAGTATCGTAATGGCGAGAAAGAACATCAAGCTCACCGCGGCCAAGGCTGCGAAAACGTACAGCATCGTCTTACCGATCGTCTGGAGGCAGGTGCCGATCGGGGAATCGCCGAGCGGCTGCATGACGGCCGCCGCGACGTTATATATCAAGGCAAGCGTCAAGATCTTGATCGCAGGAAATGCGCAAAGGAACAAAATGATGATGACTCCCGCCAGCCCGATGGAATTCTTAACTAGCAGCGAAGCCGAGATTACGGTATCCGTCGCATCTGCGAACATCTTGCCGACTACCGGAACGAAATTGCCGGTTACGTATTTGGCTGCCCGGATGGTTACGCCGTCCGTAACCGAGCTGGTCAGCCCTTGAACGGAGATAACTCCCAGGAACACGGTAAGCAGCACACCCAGGACGCCCATCGAGATCCCTCGCAGCAGATTCCCAAGCTGGGTCAGCTTGTACTTTTCGGATAAGGAACTAACCAGATGCAGCAGAGCCGAGAAGAACAGAAGCGGAAACACAATCGTGCTGATCAGCGTGCCTACCGTATGTACCATGAATATGACCAGCGGATGGGCCACCGAGACGGTGACGACATTGCCCATCGAGGCCATCAGCGCAAAGAGCAAAGGAAGCATGGCCATCATGAAATCGATCATTTGGGTGATGGCGTCCCGCGCATATCCGATCGCGATGCTGAAGCTGTTGACCGCGATGACCAGGACAACCATGTAACAGATCGTATAGGCTACCCTGCTCACGGTGCTTTTTTCGAAGGCCGTCTGCAGGTTCTCTAGAATCAAGCTCATAATGCTCAGCATGACGATGGTCGCCAGCAGCTTGCCGTTATAGAGCACCTCGTGCCACAGATATTTTCCGATACCGGACATAACCCCTTTGAAGCTCAGCCCGTCGCCGCCCGGCAGCAGCATATCCATCAGGGAGGGCGTCTTGCCATCCGGGAAAAACCCGCCGTAATCCTTCATGAGCCGGTCCCAGTATTTCTCGACCTGATCCGTTGGCAGCTGCTGCGTCTGCTGCTCGACCCACTCATCGGCCGGATTGGCGGCTGCAGTCGCATCGATCGTCCCGCAGAACCATCCGGACAGCAACAACAGCATTGGGATCAGTAGGCAAAACACGGCCAAGCCTCTTCGAAGTGTTGCTCCTGTCACCATGTCCCCCCACCTTTTTTCAAGCCGGGAGGAGCTTCAGGACCGTCTCGATGATGATCCCGATAATCGGTACAGCGAGCACCAATATGAGCACTTTTCCCGCCAGTTCTATTTTGGATGCGATCGATTCCTGTCCGGCATCTCGAACGATCTGTGCCCCCATCTCCGCGATATAGGCGATTCCGATGATTTTCAGAACCGTCTTCAGATAGATGATCTGAACGCCGGAATTCTCGGCCAGATCTTCCAGCATGGATATGACATTACCGATCTTTCCGATCAGGAACAGGAAGATGAGGAGCGATGTCGCCACGGCGAGAAGAAAGGCAAAGAGCGGTTTCTGTTCCTTGACAATCAAGATCAGCACGGTAGCGATGATGCCGAGTCCTACCACCTGGATAATTTCCATAAATGTCCACCTACTGGAATAGAAAAATACTTTTGATTTCCTTCAGCAAATCGTCTAGCAGCCTTACGACCATAAACAATACAACCACGAACCCGATGAGGGTCACCCAATGCGCCATATCCTCTTTCCCCATCTGTTTCAGGACGGTATGAATCATGGCAATGATGATGCCAATACCGGCAATCTGGAAGATCGCGTTCACTTCAATGTTCATTTCCCTTGGCACCTCGCTAAAAGATCAATATGACGATCAATGCTCCAATGAGCAGTCCCAGACTTTTGCTCATTTTTTCATATTTGACCTGGTCATCCCTTGCCGCTGCTTCTTCATGCTTGAGCTGTCCCACGGCCAGAGCGATATGTTTGATCTGGTCCTGTCTGTCACTGGTGCCAAGTACGCCGCTTAGCTGTTCCAACACCTCACGCTCGGCACTTTTCATCGATGTTCGTCTCCAATATTCGCCAAGCGCCTTGCGGATGCTGTCTTGTGCGGATAACCCGTAATCGGGTCTCATGTAAAGCGCTGCGGAGGCCAACAAAGATTTGAGCGGTTCACGAAGGGAAACGCCGATTCGCTCCAGCGCGTCGGGCAGCGGCGTAAAGCCGTAGCTGATTTCCGTCTCCAGCCGTTGAAGCGCGAGAATAAGTTCTCGCAGCTGTCTGGGTCTTGCTGCGAATTGCTGGGCTTGGTAGAATCCGGCTAAGGTTCCTGCACCCAGCACGAGCACGGCCCCGACCAGTTTAAGCATAGGCATCACCTCCCGGCTGGCCGCTGATAGCCGTCTGAAGCGTTCGCTGGCCTCCGTCATACAGCTTGTATGATCGGTGGTCGCCCGCTCGGCTAAGAACCGCGTACATTTCAAACATCCGGTTCTCCAGAAGTCCCGAGAGGGCGGGCCGGCCCCGCATGTCCTGAACGGATGAGCCATGCGCCGTTGCAATCACGCTGATGCCGGCATGCAAAGCCTCAATCACCGCTTCCGCATCCTCCGGCCGGCCGATCTCGTCCACAATGAGCACGTCCGGAGACATCGAACGGATCATCATCATCATCCCTTCGGCTTTCGGACAGCCATCCATTACGTCCGTGCGAGGGCCGACATCGAATCCGGGTACGCCGCGCAAACAACCCGCGATCTCGGAACGCTCGTCGATGATGCCCACCTTCATTCCCGGCCAATGCACGGACGAGTTTCCCCACTTGCCGTAGCTGATCTGTCTAGCGAGGTCTCTGAGCAGCGTCGTTTTGCCTTGCTGGGGCGGAGATAAGATCAGCGAGTGCATCACCCTTTTCCGTTTCCGGTCAAGCAGATGAGGAAGGATGTCGTCCGCCGCTCCCTGTATTTCCTTGGCAATCCGGACATTAAATCCGCTGATATCCCGAATGTGCTCCACCCTGCCGCCGCTCAGCACCGTCCGGCCCGTAAGCCCGACCCGATGGCCCCCTGGTATGGTGATAAACCCCTTTCGCAGCTCTTCTTCCATGGTGTAGAGGGAATGATTGCTGATAAGGTCCAGCAGCCTATGGGCATCTTCACGCGTCGGCTTATATGCCTCTTCAGGCCGCAAGGTGAGTCCGCCTCGCCTGTCCAGGAAATGATGCTTGCCCGCCGAATTGATCTCCAGCGGACGCTCTTCCCGGATCCGTACCTCCTCCACATGTTCGAGAAGCTCTTTCGATAGGTTCAGCAGCATGCGTTTTACGGTTTCGGGAAACAGGTCTAACCAATTCAATGTCATATCAATTTCCCCCAGGTTGTCCTTTGTGATCATCTTCTAATAAGAGAACTTCATATCCCATGTGTATGCTTGTACCTGAAAAATATGCAGCGAATCTATCATTTTTTTAAAACCCCGTATAAGAGACAGGAGACGCCGCACAATATCCAGCCGATCTTCCCCCATGACAATTTATCTGCCATTCCCACCAGACCGATCGTTGTGGTCAAAATCAAAATGAGCGGACCCGTAAACGCCAATGCCGAATTCACGGCAAGCGCTTTATCGACTTGGTTCAGGCGCAGCATGATGATGGCCGCGACGATCTCAAGGCTGCCCGAGAAAATCCGAAGCGTTGCCATACTTGCGACAAACTTGTCCAGCATGCGATATATCCTCCCTCTTCCTTCTTCCTTCTTCACATGTGTGATGATTAAAAATATGCGGGGCCCTCTCGTTTTATCTCTATTTTTTCAATTTCATAGAAAGGAACTTCGAATCTTTCGGACAGCACAAAAAATCCCGGTCATAAATGACCGGGATGAACTCTATTAATATCGATGATGACGGTTGAATCCTGTTATCGGCGAACCTGCGGTCCGCCTACGGAAGCCTGTTGATCCGTATCCAGTCCGTACGCGGTATGAAGCGCCTGCACGACCCCTTCGAGATTGCTTCCCTCGATGACGCAGGATACTTTGATCTCGGACGTGCTGACCATTTTGATGCTGACCCCCTGCCGGGAGATCACGTCAAACATTTGTGCCGCCACGCCGGGATGGCTGACCATGCCCGCGCCGACAATCGATACTTTCACAAGATGATCTTCCGAGGTAACGTCGCGATACGGCAGCTTGCCGCGAATGTGTTCGATCACGGACAACGCACGCTCCCGATCCGCCAGGGACACCGTAAAGGAAAAGTCCGCTTCGCCGTTCTGAACGCCGCTCTGCACGATGATATCAACGTCAATCGATTCTTTTGCAAGCTCTCCGAACACTTGGGCCAGAACGCCCGGCGTATCGGCTACGCCCAGAATACTGATTCTCGCTACATTCTTGTCGAATGCAATTCCGCTGACAACCACACCTTGTTCCATGCTTGTTTCCTCCTTAACAACCGTACCCTCGTTATGATTAAAGCTGGATCTGACGACAAGCTTGACTTGATTATGCTTCGCATACTCGACCGCACGCGGGTGAAGAACAGCCGCGCCAAGATTGGCAAGCTCGAGCATCTCGTCATAGGAAATCTCCTTCAGTTTCCGCGCGCATTTGACTACCCGCGGATCCGTGGAGTATATCCCGTCCACATCCGTATATATTTCACATACATCCGCTTGAATGGCAGCCGCTAGAGCTACCGCGGTGGTATCTGAGCCCCCGCGTCCAAGCGTTGTAATCTCTCCGTCTTCGGACATGCCCTGGAATCCCGCGACAATGACGACATTTCCTTCGCCAAGCGCTTTGTGCACGCGCTCAGGCTTTATATCTGTAATGCGGGCTTTACCATGGACGGCTTCCGTGCGGAATCCCGCCTGCCAGCCGGTCAAGGACACTGCCTTGCGTCCAAGACCGTGAATCGCCATGGATAGCAGCGAGATGGATATCTGCTCCCCCGTGGTCATCAGCATATCCATTTCCCGTGCCGGTGGATTCTCGTTTAACAGCTTTGCCTGGTCAATCAAATCGTCCGTCGTATCCCCCATGGCAGACACCACGACCACACATTGATGGCCTTCATCTTGTTTCTCTACAATTCTTCTGGCAACGCGCTTCATGCGTTCTGTATCCCCTACAGAGCTGCCTCCGAATTTCATGACGTACAGTGACAATGCTTCTTTCACTCCCCACTAATATCGGTATGTAACAGTGCTCAGGTGGTTTCTCACTTTAAAACAGTATAATACGAAAGTGAGTCACCCCGTCAAGGCTTTTCAAGGCAAAAAGAAAACAGACTTAGGACGCCGAGCCCGCTTATCGCAAAAAACTCCCGTACATTCGTACAGGAGTCGCATTGGTTTAGAAGATATTGGCACCCCGTCCATCGTTGAAGGGTCCCGCTTAATGCATGTTATGCACGGGAAATGTATTTACCTTCGCGTGTATCGATCAGAAGCACATCGTCTTCGTTAATGAACAGCGGTACTTGTACATTCAGGCCGGTTTCCACTTTGGCGTTCTTCGTAGCGCCGGTAGCCGTGTTGCCTTTGATGCCAGGCTCGGTTTCAACAACTTTCAGCTCGACGCTGTTAGGCAGGTTGATCCCGAGGATTTCGCCTTGGTAGCTGATAATGTTAACGTTCATGTTCTCTTTCAGGAAGTTAAGTTCCCACTCCAGCTGCTCGCTGGTCAAGCTGAACTGGTCGTAAGTTTCGTTGTCCATGAAAACATGCTCTTGACCGCTGGCATAGAGATACTGAACGCCACGGTTGTCGATAATGGCACGGCCGATCGTTTCGCCTGCACGGAACGTCTTCTCAACGGTGTTGCCGTTGCGAAGGTTTTTCAATTTGGAACGTACGAAAGCTGCGCCTTTACCCGGCTTAACATGCTGAAAATCCAATACGGTGAAAATATCGCCATCAACTTCTACGGTCAAACCTGTTTTAAAATCGTTAACTGAAATCACTAAGATTCCCTCCTAAGGATGCGGTCTATTTAATATAGTACACATTTTTCTTAAAGCACAAGCTCAAAAAGACGATTTTTGAACCATTATTACAGTATGGTGTAATCTTTGGACGAGCTTGTCAGTATGCGAATGCCCGTTTCCGTGATGACGATATCATCTTCGATGCGGACACCGCCAAGTCCTGGCAGGTAAATGCCCGGCTCCACCGTTACGACCATGCCGGGCTGCAGCACGTCATTGCTCAGCTTGGACAGCCGCGGCGATTCATGAACCTCCATGCCCAATCCGTGCCCCGTGCTGTGGCCGAAATATTCCCCGTATCCGTAACGCGAAATAATATCCCGAGCCAAAGCGTCTGCTTCGCGTCCCGTCATGCCTGGTTTAATATGATCCAGTGCGTGAAGCTGCGCTTCGAGCACGATATCATAGATCTCCTTCAGCTTCGGATCAGGACTGCCGAGCGCCACGGTTCTCGTGAGATCGGAGCAGTACCCGTCCAGCAGCGCGCCGAAATCAAACGTAACGAATTCGTTCCCTTGAATGACCCGCTCGCTGGCTACGCCGTGAGGAAGCGCCGAACGCTCGCCGGAAGCAACGATCGTGTCGAAGGAAGACGCGGTTGCGCCATGCTTGCGCATGAACATTTCCATCTCGAGATCGATTTCCCGTTCCGTTTTGCCGGCTGCCAGAATCGTCAGGACATGGCTGAACGTCTGATCCGCCAAATCCGCTGCCCGCTGCATAATGCTCAACTCTTCGGCATCCTTGAATATACGCAAATCTTCTACAAGGCCCGAAACCGGCACCAGGCTGATGGGCGCGAGCTGTTCCGAATATGCGGAAAACACGCCGTATGTAACATGGTCCTGTTCGATTCCGAGCGATGTGATGCTTTCGGAAGACAACAAATCCTTGACCGTCTCCATCACCTTCGGCCCGTGCTCGACCACTTTAAAACCGACGGCTTGCTGCGGTGCTTGCGTCATATAGCGGAAATCCGTCAAGAGATAGGCCTCATCGCGTGTGATCAGCACATATCCGGCAGAACCGGTAAAGCCCGTTAAATATCTGCGGTTGATCGGGCTTGCAACCAGCATAGCCGTCAAACCTTTGGCTTGAAGCTGTTCGCGCAATTTAACCACTCGTTTGTTACTCATTCTAACCACTCTCCTCTCACCCTTATCCCGAAATTGGAGCTACCCTTCTTGCTCGACCAGGACTTGCAGTAGAGCCGACAAGCCCAATGTGTAACTCGCCGCGCCAAAACCCGCGATTTGTCCGACAGCCACAGGCGCTATGACGGAGGTATGACGAAATTCCTCTCTGGCGTGAATGTTCGAGAGATGAACCTCCACTGTCGGAATGCGCGCAGAACTGATGGCATCACGCACAGCGTAGCTGTAGTGAGTCAGTGCTCCCGGATTAAGGAGTATGCCGTCAGCCTGTCCGATCGCTTCATGAATACGATCAATGATAGCACCCTCATGATTAGACTGAAAGAAGGTAATACCGATACCGGCGAGATCCGCCTGTTTACGCAAATTATCTTCGATCGCCTGCAGGCTGAGCGAACCATAAATGCCCGGTTCCCGGAAGCCGAGCAGGTTTAAGTTCGGTCCGTTTATCACCCATATGGATTTCATAGGGCTTCCCACCTTTTCGTCAAATAACCAAAAGCTATTTTACCATAGGCGGCATCGGGTTGAGAAGTTTTTCTTGGCTAACCCGTCAGCTTCTTCGGTTCACGCAGTTTCTCGTCGGTGAATTCCTGCGCAATCGTATAACCGATAAAGAGGCCCCATAATATAAAAATACAAACCTCCGAAATGTTTGTATCCCAGGACAGCTTCTTCACTGGGTCCGTCAGCCGAAGCCAGGGATTGAGCGCAACAAACAGCACCGCCCACCACACGATTCCGTAAGCAATCCCGGGCCATGGGCCCTTCAGCTTCCTGAACAGGGCAACATAAATGAGGGAGGCGATGACGGAAAAGGCAATGAAGGACAGCCACCCGGCGATTTGCCCGGCTGTGGTCTTGAGGAATTCATGTTTGAAGAATGGCTCCAGCAAAAAACCGGGCACGACCTTCGTGAATCTCAACCAGTAAAAGATCCAAAGCACGCCCCCCCAGATCAGGCCGGCATAATAGCCTAGCTCCAGGGCAAAAGTAAACGGATTGGTTATCTGGTTCTGCTTACGAAATTGATGTTCATGCATGGATTGATTCTCCTCTTCTTCGGTTATCGAAAAGCCCCGCTGTTTCTCCATTTCATCTCTGAAAGTAGTATGCACCGCTTCCCCTGCCCTAATCCAACTAGAAATTACTTTCAAAATTCGATACAATAGTTCATAGAACGAATAACATGTCAGGGAGGGTGAACTGGTTGTCCGATAAGTCAACCCCGATCAGCTATGGAGGCCAAGCTGTAATCGAAGGCGTTATGTTCGGCGGCAAGCATGTGAATGTGACGGCCGTGCGGCGTAAAAATAATGAAATCAAGTTTCTCGAGGTGCCTCGCGAAGACAAGGCATGGGTTCGGAAGCTGCGGAAGATCCCGCTTCTTCGCGGCATCGTCAGTCTCATAGATTCTACTATCAAAGGCTCCAAACATTTGAATTACTCTGCCGATGCTTATGCTGACGATACGCTGGAGCCCGAAGAACGCGAGAAGCAGAAAGAGAAAGAAGACTCCGGCTGGAGTTTAAGCATGATTATCGGTGTGGCCGCCGTCAGCGTGCTTTCCTTTGTTTTCGGCAAGCTGCTGTTTACACTCGTTCCTGTTTTTGTAGAGGATTTCTTTTTTGGCGATACATTTGATCACTATATCGTGCATAACCTGATTGAAGGCGTTATTAAATTAATACTGCTTCTCGTGTATTTATGGGCAATCTCCCAAACACCGGTCATAAAAAGGCTCTTTCAGTACCACGGCGCCGAACACAAAGTCATCAGCGCATTCGAAGCCGGCGAAGAGTTGACGGTGAAGAACGTTCAGAAATATACGCGGCTGCATTATCGCTGCGGCAGCAGCTTTATGATGCTGACCATTGTGCTCGGCGTTGTTGTCTACTCGGTGGTGCCATGGGATACCATGACGCAGCGGGTCATTCAAAGAATTGCGCTTCTTCCGGTCGTGCTTGGCGTTTCCTTTGAATTCCTGAAATTGACCAATGCCATGCGGGACCTGCCGGTACTCCGTTTCCTCGGATATCCCGGTCTGTGGCTGCAGCTTCTGACGACGAAGGAACCTACTGATGATCAAGTTGAAGTATCCATCGCATCCTTTAACAGAATGCGTGAGTTAGATGCTCAATACGAAAATGTTACAGTTCACCAATCTGTGACAGGAAGTGTGCTGGATCCCGCGAAAGGGTGATAATCCATGAGAAGGCATGCGATCATTTTTTGGACGGCGATTACGTTGGCCGCCATAGGGCTACTGGTATTCCTGTTAGACCCTGGATCAAGAATGAGAATATTGATTCCTCTAATTATTGTTGCTGTCGTGTATGTGCTTTACAAGTTCCCGCCACGCCGTTTTAACAAACGTCCCAAGGTGAAGCCTTCCAAGCGGACGGCCGCGAAACTGGCGGCGGCTAAGAACAGCACCGTACGCAAAAGCAACCCAACGGCTAAACGTAAACAGTATCCGTTTCAAGTGATCGATGGGCACAAAGGAAAATCCGACCCATCCGATGATGTTCCTAAATACCATTAACCGGAAAAACCGCCCGCCCGCGCATGCATATGCCGGGTGGACGGTTTTTTTAATGTTCGGCATTCCAGCGGGTGAAAAACATCGTGCCGGCCGTCAGACCGGAATTGTATAAATTCTCGCTTTCCTCTTTGGTCAGATTAAAATGGGTGGTGCCGATGCCGAGCGTCGGAATTTTGATCGTGCGATTTCGGTTTTGCTGCTCGATATAACGTTCATCGTGTGCAGAGAGCATCGTCTCGAACATGGCGGTTAACATGCCGATCGGGCCTTCGATCAGATGAGGCAGGTTGCTGTTCTTCCCGACCATCTGAAAGCCCAGCACCGGCAGGGGCTTAGGCCCACCCTTCGATTCGCGATCAAAGAGCCATAAGGGGAAGTTGCTGAGCAGTCCCCCATCCACGATATAAACAAATTGTTCGCCGAACGATTTGCCTTTTGCTGCCCTGCCCAACAAACGCAGGATGACGGGGTCAAAAAAATAGGGGATGCTGCAGCTCATGCGCACAGCCTTGGCTACCGGAAAGGTGGCAGGATTGATCCCGTATTGGCGGAGATCATCCGGAAGCACCAGCAGCCTGCCATTGGTGATGTCCGATGCCACGATATAAAGCTTGCCTGCCGGGATGTCCGAGAAGGTAAATATCCCTTTGGCCAGCAGGATTTCCCTTATCCAATTCTCCAGGGCTTCTCCGGAATAGAGCCCTTTCTTAATCAAGACCCGCAAGGCAGGACCGATGAACTTTGTATTAAAAATGGGTGCCCGCTGGAGAAACGAATGAAAGGGCGTTTCCTCGATAATGCGCTTGATTTCGTCGGCACGGTAACCTGCTGCCAGCACGGATGCCACGATGGAGCCCGAGGACGTTCCGGCAACGCGGCTGAATACCATGCCGGCATTCTCCGCCGCCTTGACAGCCCCGGCAAGCGAGATGCCCTTGACCCCCCCGCCTTCAAAAACCGCATTGATCTGCATATAAAAATCCCCCGCCTCACATGGTCTAATGACTATGTATGAGCGCGGGGGATGTTTCATACCTATAGGACGTGCAGATTATCTATAATATGATTGCAATTGATCTTTAATGCCTAACGGATTGCTTAAAATATTCTCTGCTCTAAAGAAAATGCTGCCTTTCACTTCGGCATGGTTCTGATTGTACTTCAATTGATTGATGATTTCCGATGCGCTCTGCCAGCCGATTTCGCTGGTTCCCAGTTTGTAGGGGGCATGACCGATCAGAAGATCTACGCCGGTTCCTTGTACTTCGCTTGCCCACCAGTCCACCAGCTTATCATAGTCGGCTGCCGGATTACTCATGCTCCAGTAGATCTGCGGTGCAACGTAATCGATCCAGCCGTTCTGGATCCAGGTCCGCACATCGGCATACATGCTGTCATACGCCGTTACACCGGCCTTCGTATCCGATCCCGTCTTATCCACGGACTGGTTACGCCATACGCCGAAAGGGCTGATTCCGTATTCGACGTCCGGTTTCACGCGATGAATGCTCTCTCCGAGCGATTGGACAAAGGCATTGATATTTCCGCGGCGCCAATCCGCCAGATTGGCGTAGGCCCCATTATTGAACTCGCGGTATGCCGCGTCATCGTTAAAGACCGTATTGGACGGATAGAAGTAGTCGTCCAGATGGATGCCGTCAATATCGTATCCGTTAACGACCTCCATGATCGTATCGATGATATGCTGCCTGGCTTCTGGAATCCCAGGGTTGATGTACAGCTGCTTGCCCGTATTCACGATCCAATCCGGATGGCTTAGCGCAACATGGGACGGATGGAGCGATGCCGTCAAAATATCGGTGTTCGCCCGGAATGGATTAAACCAAGCGTGAAATTCCATATTCCGTCTGTGCGTTTCCTCTACCATGAAAGCAACCGGGTCGTAACCCGGATCGGCTCCTTGAATGCCCGTCAACACTTTCGACCACGGTACCATGGTGGAAGGATACAATGCATCACCGGCCGGACGTACCTGCACGTACACGGTATTGATGCCGACATCCTGGAGCGAATCCAGC
Organism: Paenibacillus sp. Y412MC10; assembly: GCF_000024685.1. Classification (NCBI taxonomy): domain Bacteria; kingdom Bacillati; phylum Bacillota; class Bacilli; order Caryophanales; family Paenibacillaceae; genus Paenibacillus; species Paenibacillus sp. Y412MC10. Next base: position 2,433,124 of record NC_013406.1, on the reverse strand, counting down.
AAGGCGATGTAAGAGGCTTGCTGCTGTTCCGCGCTGGTCTTCGTTTTCGGCCAGTCCAGATTGAACACGGTGGATATCCAGGCCCCTCTGACTTCATCCCCGGTTGATACCGGCGGAGGAACGACGACCGAGCCCGTGGACAGCGAGATGCGCTGTGCCGCCTGATTCCACTCCACTTGAACGCCCAAATTCTCGCTGATGAAACGCAGCGGAACCATGACCCGGCCGTTCTTGATTTCAACGGAAGCATCCAGTGCTACCGATGATCCATTCACGAGGGCGGTTTTTTTGCCGGATGTCAATTGCAGGCTCGAACCGTCCTTTCCGATGGTTACCGTCTTCGACTTCTGATTCCAAGCGACCGAAGCGCCAAGTCCTTCACTGATGATCCGCGTAGGAACCATGGTTACGTTAACCTTCGGCAATATGTAAGGAGATACGTCACTGTTCAGGTTTACACCGTCCAGATGAATGCTGATACGAGCCGCCTTCGCTTGCGCGGTTGGGACCACCGACGGGAGACACAATAACAGCATGATCAGCACCAACAACCATCTACGAAGCTTCATTTCTATTAATCCTCCGAAAATATGAAATTTGCAGGTAATCTAACCTATTACTATAACCATTTAAATATGACGGTTCAGTTTAAAAAAGCATCTGTCACAAGCGGACAGATGCCACATTACGATTCGTTGACTAATTCGTTATGAACGTCACGCAAATCCTGAAGTCGATTCTCATCACGCTTGAAATATTCCACAAGCGTCTCAATTCTCGTAATGGAATCCCAGCTCAAGTGATGCTCGATTCCTTCAACATCCCTGTAAATGTTTTCATCCTGTACACCGATCATCTCAAGGAATTCCTCAAGCAAATGATGACGTTCCATGAGCCGCTTGCCCATTTTTTTGCCTTTGCTGGTCAGAACCAAACCACGATATTTTTCATAGATCAAATATTCGTCTTTGTCCAGCTTTTGAATCATTTTCGTGACGGATGAGGGGTGAACCTCCAAGCCTTCGGCAATATCCGAAACGCGCGCATATCCTTTTTCGTCGATCAACTTGTAGATGCGCTCCAAATAATCCTCCATGCTAGGTGTCGGCATCTTATTCCCTCTTTTCTATAATTACATAACCCGTGCCATAAAACTGTTTTACCTGCATTAGTAATGATACATGTTTTTGAGACCCGTTGGCAAGTCCTGGTCCAATCCTCATGTTAATATGGGCCTATGTCAATATGGACCTATGAATTGAACCAGCCTTACCCAACATCATTAGAATTTAAGCCATTCCGGCGTAATGCCTTGCAGCCAAATCGTGATTTTGTACATTTGATCCGTGAAGAGCAGAACCCCCATCAGAATCATCAAGACGCCGCCGACCTTCATCAGCGTGCTTGAATATTTAAGAATCCAGCGGGTGGAGCCGATGAAAAAGGCCAGGATGAAAAACGGTACCGCAAACCCGAGCGAATATGAAGTGATCAGCGGGAACCACGTTCCCGGATCGGAAGCTGCAAGCGCGATGATCGCAGTCAAAATCGGTCCTACGCAAGGCGACCAGCCTGCGGCGAAGCCGATACCAAATAGAAATGTTCCTATGTATCCGGTCGGTTTGGATTTAAAATTGAATTTCCGGTCCTTCATGAGAAATTTAGGCTGGAAAATGCCGATAAGCATAAGTCCCATCACGATGATCAGCAGCGCGGATAACTGGCGAATCAGATCCTGGTATTCCGTGAAGAACTCCCCGAACAGGCCTGCCCCCCAACCGAGAGTGTAATAAACAGCAGAAAACCCAAGGATGAACGCGAGTGTGTGCGTCATGGTCCGGAAACGGACCTCCTTGCGGTTCTGTTCGTTCTTTAAGTCATTGACCGACATGCCTGTAATAATGGATAAATAGGACGGGTACAGCGGCAGGCAGCATGGAGATATAAATGAAGCGAAACCGGCCGCAAACGCGATGCCGATATTAATATCAGCCATTTGATTTTAGAACCCCCTTATGTCGTAAAGCCCTTTTTGCCGACAAGCGTAATGATGAGCAGGCTGATCAGCAGCAGCACGATGGTGGCGCCGGGTGCCAAATTAAATACGCCGGCAAGCATCAGTCCCCCGATAACGGCAATTTCGGAGATGATCACCGATAATACGATGGAGCTTCGGAAGCTTCTCGCCAGCAATAAACTGATCGCTACCGGAATGGTCAGCAATGCGGAGACCAGAAGCGCGCCCACAATCTTGATGGCGGTGCTTACGACAAGCGCCGTCAGCACCGTAATGATCATGTTCATCCATTTGACGGGCAGGCCGCTGACGCTGGCCGCATCCTCCTCGAAGCTGAGCAGGAAAAATTCCTTGAAGAACATAACCACCACCGCAATGACAACGACGGTTACGCCGCCTACCATATAAATATCCGTGGAATCCAGCGTATAGATGCTTCCGAACAAATAACTCATGACATCCGTATTATAGCCCATTCCCAGCGTGAAAAACAGCGAGGCCAGCGCAACGCCGCCCGACATAATAATGGCGATTGACAGCTCGGCATAACTTTTGTAGGCCTTTCTCAGCTTCTCAATCGCAAAAGAGGCCAGCACCGCAAATACCAATCCTGCGGCAAGCGGGTAGACTTCGATCAAAAATCCGAGGGCCACGCCCGCTATCGTGACGTGCGACAACGTATCGCCGATCATCGACAGCCTGCGCAGCACGAGGAATATCCCGATAAGCGGGGCCGTAATCCCGATCAGAACCCCTCCGATCAGCGCCCGCTGGAAAAAATCGCTAAGCAAAATATCAAGCAATGACAACGTCTCCTTCTCCTGCATCCAAAAGTTTGTTTCTATGATTAAACGAGCGAATGCTGCAAGTCCACTTCCGCGCAGTTTTCGATTTCATGGGAATGCCGGACGAAAAACTGAATCTTCCCGTTCTGCGATACCGGCGATTCGCCCAGGTAGTCTTTGACCATGTCCAAATCATGGGTGACCATCAGGAACGTCATATGGTGATGGGCATGCATATGGGTGATCAATTCAAAGAATCCGGCTTGGGTCTCCGCATCAATGCCGATTGTCGGCTCGTCCAGTATAAGCAGATCCGGACGATTGATCAGCGCGCGAGCAAGGAATACGCGCTGCTGCTGGCCTCCGGACAGGGCGCCGATCCGTTTATCGGCAATATCCTGAATGCGCATCACTTCCAGCGCGTCCTCGCATTTCTGATGGTCCAGGCGGCTCAAACGGCGAAACATTTTTTTTCGATTATATAGACCGGACTTGACGACTTCGCGCACGGTGGCAGGGAACAGCGGGTTGAACGCATTTTTTTGCGGAACATAGCCTATTCGCTCCCAGTCCTGGAATTTACGGATCGGCTGGCCGAACAGTTCAATGGTCCCTTCCGCGGCGGGAAGCAAGCCGACGATCATGCGGAGCAGGGTGGTTTTTCCCGCGCCGTTAGATCCGACGATGCCAACGAAGTCCCGCTCTTTTATGGTGATATTAAGATCCTTGATCACCTGTTGATCCCGGTAATGAAAGGATACATCCTTGATTTGTACGATAGGTTGGTGGCAATCCTGCGCTGCCGGCTCCATAAACAGGCCGCCTTTCTCTCTGTAGTCTCTCTATAATAAATATACGAGTCCGTATACGTTCATAACACGAAAGAAGAGGGGGATATGATCCCCCTTCTTCCTTATTGTAAAGCCTTCGTTAGATTTTGCAAATTTTTCTCCATCAGCGTGAAATAATTCTCGCCGCTGCTTGCCTGCTCCTTGGTCAGCCCCTCCACCGGATTCAGCACCAAGGTTTCCACGCCCGCTTCATTGGCCAGCGTTTTGGCCAGTTTATCCGATACGAGTTCTTCGAAGAAAATATATTTCACTTCCTTCTCTTTCACCGTCTTAGTCAGGTTCACGATATCCTGCGCTCTCGGCTCGGCGTCTGGCGACAGTCCCATAATCGCATGCTGCGTCAAACCGTAGTCCCGGCATAGATAACCGAATGCCTGGTGGGATACGACGATATCTTTTTTCGGCAGTTTGGACAGCTCGCTCGCAAAGTCGTTATCCAGTTTGACCAGCTTCTCTTTTAACGCTTCATAGCGCTGTTCATAGCCGTCCTTATGTTCCGGATCGACCTCGACCAGGCTGTTCTTGATATTTTCTGCCATGACCAGTGCGGATTTCGGGCTTACCCAAGTATGCGGATCCGTATGATGGGTATCCGTGTTCGTCTCGGCTGCCTCTTCCTCGTGATCATGGCCAGCATGATCTTCTTCGGTGCCTTCCTCATGGCTGTGGTCGTGCGCTTCAGCGCCTTCTTCATGACTGTGGTCGTGTTCCTCTTCATGGGCTGCTTCACCATGCCCGTGGCCATCATCCCCCACGGCGTCGATCAGTTGGATCCCTTGGGAAACGATGACTGGTTTCACTTGCGTATCTTTATCGAGACCCTTTAAGAATCCAGGCGCCCAGCCTTCCAACCCTGCACCATTATAAAGAAACAGCTGAGCCTTGGATGTATTGACGATATCCTGGCTCCGCGGCGTCCAATCATGAGGTTCCACGCCCGTTGGCAGAAGATTCACGACATTGACCTCGTCTCCGCCGATTTCCTTCGTAAATTCATATATTGGATAGAAGGTCGTAATGACGTTAACCTTGCCTTCAACAATGCTTCCGCCGGATTTGCTTCCGCAGCCCGACAGGATGAGCATCGCCAGCAACATCGAAGTTACGCTCCAGGTCCAGCCGTTCAGTTTGTTCTTGCTCTTTCTCTTGTTCATGTTCATCTCCCCCACATTCGCTCCGCTCAACTAATCGTAAACTTTACTAAAAAGATTATAAGAGCAGTTCGACGTGATTGTCAACCAAATCGTAAAAGTTACTATTAGTTTTTCATATAGAACTCATGTCCCCCGTATTAGAGGAAAAAAATAACGGCGTACCCTTAACAGGGTACACCGTCTGATCCAACTTAATTCAACGCAAGCGTCATTTATTTCACGATGGCGCCGTTTGGCATGCCCTCCGGCACGGTTGCCAGCGTGAGCTGATCCCCGTAGGAAGCGGCCAAAATCATGCCTTGCGACATTTCGCCTCTAAGCTTCACCGGCTTCAGGTTCGTCACGCAAATCACTTTGCGTCCCACCAATTCCTCCGGCGTATAGAACTTCGCAATGCCGGACACCACCTGCCGCTGCTCAAACCCGAGATCCAGCTGCAGCTTCAGCAGCTTGTCCGCTTTCTTGACCGGCTCGGCGGCGATGACCTGTGCTACGCGCAGCTCAACCTTGGCAAAATCCTCGATGCCGATTTCCTCTTTGAGCTCCACAGGCTCCGCTCCGCTATCGGCGGACGAAGCTGCCGCCGAACCCGTAGGCTCTTCCTCGGCTGCCTTCTTGCCGCCAGTCATGGCTTCAGCGATGTAGGCCACTTCCAGCTCCGCATCCAGGCGAGGGAAGATCGGCTCGCCCTTTTGAAGCTTCGTACCAGCCGGTATGGCTCCGAGCTGGCGTCCGCTTTCCCAAGTTGTCAATTCCCCTTCCGCCAAGCCGAGCTGTTCCCACATTTTCTTCGGCGTGCGGGTCAGGAACGGCTGCAGCAGGATCGATGCAATCCGCAGCGCCTCGACCAAATGGCTCATGACGGAAGCAAGTTCATGCCGTTTGCTCTCGTCTTTGGCCAGCGTCCACGGCTGGGTCTCATCGATGTATTTGTTGCTGCGGCTGACAAACTGGCTGATCGCCGTCAGCGCAACCGAGAACTCCATATTCTCCATGGCAGTTTCGACTTTGTCATAAACGGACTTGGCCGCTTCCTCGATTGCGGCATCAAAAGGCGTTACGCCTGCCGAGAAAGCCGGAACCTCCCCGTCAAAGTATTTATCAACCATGGCCACGGTGCGGTTCAGCAGGTTGCCCAAATCATTGGCGAGGTCGGAGTTCACCCGCTCTACGAAGCTTTCCGGCGTAAACGTGCCGTCCGCCCCGAACGGAACTTCGCGCAGCAAGTAATAACGAAGCGCGTCGAGACCATACCGGTCGATCATCGTGACCGGGTCGACCACATTCCCTTTGGATTTGGACATTTTGCCGTCCTTCATGAGCAGCCAGCCGTGGGCAAACACTTTTTTCGGAAGCGGCACATCGAGCGCCATCAAGATGATCGGCCAATAGATCGTATGGAAACGCACGATTTCCTTGCTCATCAGGTGAACGTCCGCTGGCCAGTATTTGTCATACAGGCTGGTGTCCTCCGTACCGTAACCGAGTGCCGTGATGTAGTTCAGGAGTGCATCAATCCACACGTAGATGACATGTTTCGGATCGCTCTTGACCTTAACCCCCCACTCATAGGTTGTACGGGACACAGCCAGATCCTCAAGACCCGGTTTAATGAAGTTGTTGATCATCTCGTTCTTGCGGGATACCGGCTGAATGAAATCCGGATTCTCCTCGTAATACTGAAGCAGGCGGTCCACATACTTGCTCATGCGGAAGAAGTAGCTCTCCTCCTTCACGAGCTCCACCGGCCGTCCGCAGTCCGGACAATTGCCGTTGACCAGCTGACGTTCCAGGAAGAACGACTCGCAAGGCGTACAGTACCACCCTTCGTATTCGCCCTTGTAGATGTCGTCCTGCTTCAGCAGACGTTCAAATACATCCTGCACCACCGTGGTGTGGCGCTTCTCCGTGGTACGAATGAAGTCTTCGTTCGATATGTCCAGCTTTTTCCACAGATCCTTGATGCCTGCCACGATGTCGTCAACGAACTGCTGCGGGGTTTTACCGGCCTCTGCCGCTTTGCGTTCGATCTTCTGCCCGTGCTCATCGGTCCCCGTCAAATAACGGACATCGTATCCGCGAAGCCGTTTGTAGCGGGCCATGGCGTCGCCGGCCACCGTTGTGTAAGCATGTCCGATATGCAGCTTGTCGCTCGGATAATAGATCGGCGTCGTAATATAAAACGTCTTTTTGTCTGCCATTGTAACCTTCCTTTACCGTGAAATTGATTGTCGCATCAAGCGATTCCTTAGGAAAACCAGCAGTAAACAGCAAAAAACCCCCGCCCCTATGGGACGAGAGTTATTCTCACGTGTTACCACCCAAATTCCCCGTACCCTTGCGGGCAACAGGCTCATCTGCCGTCATACGGCGTCCATTAACGCTGGCTCACGCCGCTTCTTTACGGCAGCCACTGGCTGCAGCGCTCAAAAACGGATCCTCCAAGACCATTTTCCGAAATTCGCCAAGACCGGTTTCCAGCTCCTCCGGCTCTCTGTTCAAGGCAAGCTTTTCGTACTTATCTCTTCCTCGGATATACCTATAATTTCTTACATTTTAATCAAACGAGCCGCAGCGTGTCAAGGTGTGCATCGATCCAAGGCATCCCCCTGGCTGCGGGCGGCATGCTTTCGATTATCATCCATATGATACCCCAAAAAAATCGCTATTCCTCTGTCCATGAAGACGACATCTTATCCTTGCGCGGCGGGACCAAATCGATGCCTCCAGGATGAAAGGGATGACATCTCGCGATCCGCTTAGCAGCCAGCCAGGAGCCCTTCAGCGCACCATGCACCTCAATCGCTTCCAGGGCATATGCCGAGCAGGTTGGATAGAAGCGGCAAGTCGCCGGTTTCAGAGGAGAAATGAATTTCCGATAGAAGTGTATCGGCACCTTCACTACCCTGCGCGCCGTGCTCATGCCCGGCTGTCCCGATTTCCTCCACCGGCCTGCGAAGTTTCCTTATCGTTATTGTCCTTGCCGCAGTCCCGGCAGTATCCGAACACTTCGAATTTATGCTGGACCACCTGGAAATCGTCCGGTGCATCGGTCAGCTGCATCGGGCAGAAGGTAATTGGATATGTCTTCTGGCACTGCAGGCAGATCATGTGATGATGATGGTGTTCTTCGCTGCAGCGTCCCCGGAACTTGACGCCTTCCTCGAACACGACTTGCTCCAATACACCAAGCTCGTACAATACCCGAAGATTCCGGTATACCGTATCAAAGCTCAAACCGCTGTACTTCCGGCCCATATATTCGTATACATCCTTGGCCGTCAAATATCCAGGATGTTCCCCAAACAATTTGGCAAGCGTCTTGCGCTGATCGGTAATGCGCAGCCCATGTTCCGACATGGCGTCGATGATCTGTTCCGTCGTAAGCATACGCAATAACCTCCTCTACTTGAAGATACTCTCTCCTTATAATGCCTGAAAAAAATGACAGCGTCAATGAAAGCGGTTGTGAACAGGCAAACCGCCTGACAAGCAGCCAGGAGCTTGAAAGGCTAACAGACGGCATAAACCTGCCCCCTCCCTCGGCAAAAACCAACAAAAAGGACAGCCCGGGCCGTGTTTCGGCTGATGGGCTGTCCGCTTGTTGTTTATGAATAAATAGGATTAGTTCTTCACTTGCGGCAGAGGCTGGAGCAGTATGTTGATCGGCAGGCTGCTTCCCGGTGCTGCCGTAAACAGAATTTCCACCGTCTGCTCGTAATTTCCCGTACGATAGAGAACGGCGGCTTCATTCGGCGCAGATACCGCGCCACCGCTTGTGTTCGGCGTCTGAATGATGTTTCCGTTCACCATCATCGCGCCCATGTATTTGCCTCCGCGCGGATTCAGCGTGATCAGCGTATTGGGTGCTACGCGGTGCAGCTTGATTTTGTACAGAACGCCGAAGTTGCCGGCGTTGGATTGATATGAACCGTTAATGCCGTCATACCCTTCCAGGTTCGGATCGTTTGTCTTATCACCAAGCGCAAGACGCGTTGGCGTGTTGCCTACCAAATCATAGGATTCAATGATTCGCGTCGAGTCCGGGTAGGTTCCCCGGTTATGAACGCCATCGCTCGGGTGAAGCTTCAGGTATGGCAGTTTCTGGATCGGATCCTTGGCTTCATCGATCATGATGACATCATATCGAATCGGCGAATCCGAATACAGGTCGGCAAACATGGACAGCACCTGCTGATTCTTCATGGTTTGCGCGCTCAAATCTTGCAGGATGATCCGGCTTTCGCCAGGGGCGAGCGAAATCGTCTTGAATGCATCCGCTGACTGCATGGACTCGAGATAGCGCTGCACAGCCGCTTTCCCCGTAGCAGTCGGAATGTTGATCGGACCGCCCAAACCGGTATACTCGGTGGTCAGACGCGCCGTCATCGTGTTGATGTTGGTCGCTACGACATACATCTTCATGTTCTTCCCGGTTGCATTCAAGTGGTGAATCATGAAGCGCGTGCTGGCATTGCCGATCTCGCGATATACGATACCTTCCTGATAGACGGTTTCCGGAGAGTTGCTGCGAATCAACAGGTACGGCTCGGAGCTTCTCGTAATCGGCATCAGATTCCATGTCGGCACGGCCGATCCGTCAAACGTGTATTTGTCGCCGATGCCCGTAAATAATTGATTGAATTGATCGCGCGTATACAACACTTCGCTTGTTACGTTGATGATTTTCTCGTATGAGCTAGTCGCCCCATGCTTATCGGTCACGATCAACAGCACTTTATGCGGCCCTGCCGTAAAGAAAGCCTGATCGTTGTTTTCCCACTTAAACGTAATTTCATCGCCGGGATCGCTGTCATAACTCATGTTAATGTACGTAATTTTCTCGCCGATCTTGTATTGCTGTTTATCCGTGTCGAACATGGCCACAGGCGGCGTATTCGGTGCGGATACATGAATGCTCAAAATATACGGATCGCTCCACTCCCCGCTGGCGTCCTGTACCGAATAGGAAACCGTATGCACGCCAGGCTCGTCAAACACATCTTCCCGGCCTTCCCAATGCTCGTCTACGATAGCCAGGCCTGTCGGCGAATAGGCATTCGTCTTGTACGTTACCTTGGTTTGTCCGGCAAAGATTTCACCAGGCTGCACCGTAAAGGATGCCACCGGCTTGGAGCTCAGGCTCAGGATGATCCGCTTGTTCGGCTGGTCGACCCGGTAGGTGATGTCCAGCGCTTGCGTGATGCTGGTCAACGGCACCATAAACGTATTATTGGACTGGTAAGCCGGTCCCTTCATCGATTTTCGAACGCCGTTCACCGTGTATACGCTGCTGTTCGTCTTAAAGCGCAGTTCATCGTTACCTCGGATAATAATCGTTTCCTTTGTCTTTCCGTCATAGGTCAGCTTCAGGCCGACACGGTCGACGAGGGATCGAATCGCGACATAGGATACGCCATTCTTGACTGCCATAGGCTGTCCGGCGGTATACGCTTTTCCGTTCTGATACATCTTGTTGCTGTTCATCATCAGGATCAGGTCATTCGGACCGAGGTTCGGTATGTTCGGAACCTCGCTGCCGGATCCGCCGCCGCTGCTGCCTCCCGGCTGTTCGCCGCTGTTGCTGCCGCTGCCCATTCCGGACAGATCGAGAATCACCTTCTTCTCCGGCTGGTTCACCGTGTATGGAATATCAAGCGCTTGCGTTATCGCGGTCAGCGGTACCATAAATACGTTGTTGCTCTGGTAGGCAGGGCCTTTCATCGGACGCACCTGTCCGTTGACTTTATAATTGCTGCTTCCTGTCGTGAATCGGAGCTCATTGCCATCCTTAAGGATAATGGTTTCCTTCGTCTTATTATCGTAAGACAGCTTAAGTCCTGCGCGCTCCACCATGGCGCGTATGGCGACATAGGATACCCCTTGCTTCACGGCCATCGGCTGTCCCGCTTTGTACTGCTTGCCGTTATGGTACATCACATTGCTGTTCATCAGCAGCACCAGTTCGTTAGCGGCTGCATTGGTAATGCCGACTTCGGGCTTGCTTTCGGCCGGGCTTCCCTCTTCGTTCTCAGATACTTCATTATCGGAAGGATCGCTTGCCGAGTCCTCCTGCTGTTCATTGGGTTCAGAAGGTGTGGCATTCGGATCGCTGGTCGTGCCTTCGATTGAATCGGAAGGTGTTTCTGTTGGCGTTGCCGGCGTTTCCTCCGCTTGCTGCAAGTCCGTCTGTTGTTCTCTGTTTGCCTGGCCTTGTCCTTCCACCGGGGACTGCAGCGCTGGTTGCCCGTTTAGCGCCGGAGCTGTAACATCCGGTGATTCAGCTGCCACGGGAAATGCCATGGATACTTGGGCCGCGGCAAGGACTGTAATCATCGAGATTCGTTTGAAATTCATTCTCTACTCCTTTAAAACTCTCAGTATAGTCTGTCTGCCTCTATTGGACATACTATTAGACGCCGACTTTCCTGAAAAGTTGCTCAGAAATGGCTGGAAAATAGGAAAACCGGAGCATTCCTAGGCAGGAAGACTCCGGTTTGAGCAACCATTATTTAATTATTGACATAGTCCTGATTACCGGTCCAGCCGAGAGGATAGGTCTTGCTGATCCCTACCGGAAGCTTACCTTCAGGCCTAACTTTGCCAACCAATACACCCGCGGCGGCATTCATGTAGTAAGGCGTATTCTCGTAGCTGCACAAATATGCGGGAACTGGCGGAAGATCATTGATATCGTACGGATTGCGGGTTGCGACGATAACGAGTTTCACTTCCTCAAGCTCGCTCAGCCTGCTTACAAGCTTCTGCTGACCTTGTGGAAGACGGCTCTCGGAGGTGTACGTAGCCACCACGATCTGCTTATATCCTTCCGCCGCTTTAACGGCCTGCTCTACCTCTTCGTCGGACATATCCGTCCCGACGCGCAGATCGTCTGCCTGCACGCCGTAACTTCTCAGGGCATCCCCTAGCGTGTAGCTCTTGCTCCATGCTTCGTCGACCTGGGTCGCCTGAAGCAGCTCCGGCCAGATTACGGCAACCGCCTGCTCTGGCTTAAGAGGCAGCTGCCCTTCGTCTTTTACCAGCGTGATTCCCCTGCCTGCGATTTGAGCGAGCAGCTGTTTGGTCTCTTCGGCAACCTCGCCAATCGGGTGGACGGGAAGCTCTTCAGCGAGTTTCGCATTACGTTGTTTGAGTGCCAAAATCCGATCAACGGCTTTGTCGATCAGCTCTACCGGGAGTCTCCCGCCGCGGACGGCCTCAATGACCGCCGTAATCGCTGCCGTCTGCTCCGACAGCGTATGGCTGACCAGCACGCAGTCCGCACCTGCTTCGATCGCGCGGATCGCACCTTCCGGAATGCCGTACTCCTTGGAGATCGCATGCATCTCGAGGCAATCCGTCACGATCAAACCTTCGAAGCCCATTTCCTCCCTCAGCAGCCCCGTTAATACAGCATGAGAAAGCGTTGCAGGCAGATCACTCGGCTCAATGGCTGGGAAACTGACGTGAGCCGTCATGATGGCATCGACGCCGTCCTTGATCGCTTGTGCGAAAGGGAACAGTTCAACGCTGCGGAGCCGTTCCAAATCATGCGGTACGGATGCCCGCCCCAGGTGGGAATCGACGCTGGTGTCGCCATGCCCCGGGAAGTGCTTGGCTGTAGCGGACACCCCTTCTTCCTGATAACCCTTAATCGCCGCAGTCCCGAGCTCGGCAACGGCATGGGGATCTTCGCCGAAGGAGCGCACGCCGATAACCGGGTTGCGCGGATTGTTGTTGACGTCGAGGCAAGGCGCGAAGTTCATGTTCACGCCGAGCGAACGCAATTCGCGCGCCCCGATTTGCGCCACCCTGTAGGCATCCTCTGCGCTGCCCGCTGCTCCAAGCGCCATATTGCCCGGAATGCGGCTGATGCCTTCATGATCGATTCGTGCGACCATGCCGCCCTCCTGATCAATCGAGATCAGAAGCGGAAACGGTTGGCTGCCCGAAGCGAGCTGCTGCAGGGATGCCGACAGCTCGGCAAGCTGAGGCAGCGTCTTCACATTCCGGCGGAAATAGCAGATGCCCCCCACCTGAAATTGTTCGATCAGTATGTTGGCATGCTCATTCGGCGTCAATGCGTTGAAGCCGCATATAAACATTTGTCCTACCTTTTGCTCTAGCGTTAAATCTGCTGCCGTCCATTTCATTGATTCCAAACCTACTTTCTATCAATTTAGAGGACGCCGCAAGTCGGAAGTAGAAGACCTGATGATTATCTGCCTGCTTTCGTCCGATCAAAGACTCAGAGACTCGGCTCCCCGGACATTTCCCGGAATTCGGATGGCGTCATGCCGGTAGCCTTTTGAAATACCTTGGTAAAATACCGCCTCTCATGATAACCGACAAAGGAACCGATCTGTGCAATGTTCTTGTCGCTGTTCACTAACAGGAATTTGGCCGCCTCCATCCGCTGTCTCGTCAAATACTCCACGAAGGTAAGACCGACATGATTCTTGAACAGCAAGCAGAAATAACTGGAGCTGATGCCCAGATGCTCCGAAAGCTCCTCGATCCCCAAGTCCTGTCCCATGTGGGTGTTGATGTACTCCAGGGCAGACGATACCAATTGTTCGGGCGTTTTCTTTACGGCTTCGGGGTTCGGAGCCTCGTCGATCAGCGAAACGGTATTGTAATACTTTTCTTTCGCCCTCTTCTTGCGGATTTCCTCCCCGATCTCCCGAATCTTCATCTCAAGCTCCCCGTAATGAATCGGCTTGCTGATATAATCCTTAACCCCCAGCTTGATCGCTTCACGGGCGTATTCAAATTCCTGATAACCCGTCAGCAAAAAGATTTCTGCCCGGCTTCCTTTCTCCCGGATCTTCGTAATGAAGGTCAGCCCGTCCATGACGGGCATCCGGATATCGCACAAAATCAAATCCGGGTTATACTGATCCGCTACTTCAAGGGCTTCCATCCCGCTGCGGGCAAGTCCGACCACCTTCATGCCCATCTCTTCCCAAGGCAGAACCTTGCTGAGATTGTTCAGGATGGGAGCCTCATCATCAACCAATAATGCCTTCAGCATGCTGCCCTTCCCCCCTGTCATAATTGGGTATGACGCATTGTATAACGGTGCCGCCGGGGCGGCTGGAGCATATGAACAGCCCATAATAAGGGCCGTACTGAATTCTAAGCCGATCAGCCACGCTTCGCAGTCCAAGTCCCCGCCGTTCCTGGTTTACTTTCAGATTCTGCAGCGTCGTCTGATCGGGTACGCCATCCTCGGACACCATATACTCGAACATGGACAACTGCTCAGACGTCATGCCGAGTCCGTTGTCCTCCACCCGGATCACGACATTGCCGAGCTCCTTCCAGGCAGAGATGCGTATCCATCCTGTATAGGAAATTCCCTCGAAGCCATGCTGGATGCTGTTCTCCACCAGGGGCTGCAGCGTCAGCTTCAGGATGCGGCTGTGCATAAGCTCTTTCGGCACGTCGATTTCGTATTCGAACAGATCCTCGAACCGAAACTTTTGAATTTCAAGATAACTTTGAAGATGCTTGATTTCTTCATCCAGCGTAATTTCTTCCTTGTCCTGTATGCTGATCCGCAAAATGCTGGCAAGCCGGTACACCATCTCGCTGACCTTGCGCCCTTCATTCTGGACCGCAAGGACATTGATCGACTCCAACGTGTTAAACAGGAAGTGCGGCTTGATCTGTGCTTGCAGCACACGCATTTCCGCATCGGTCTTCTGCCTTTGCTCCTTCTTGATCTGCGCGAACAGATTGTTGATCCGGTTCATCAAATTGTTGAACCCTTTCGACAGCAGCAGAAGCTCATCCTCGCCCTTCTCTTCCACTCTGGCATTCAAATCCCCATCCTCCACGCGCCGCATAAACCGCACGATGACGGCAATCGTGCCGGTAATCCGGTTCATGAACAGGCGGTTGAACACAATCGCGGTAACCAGACAGATCCCCATGATGACAAAAAACCATTTGGCAAAGGAAGTTACCTCTTGCGACAGCGAGTTCCAATCGGTCACCGAGACGATATTCCAGCCATAATCGTTCAGATGATAAATGGAAACGATATTTTCTTTGCCGTTAAACTTGGCTTTGAAGCTTTGATAGCCTTGCTTAAACTCAACGTCACGCTTCATGTATTGACTGATATTTTGACCATCCATGCCGTTCTGCGGGTCAAACAGAATGAAGCCTTCATTGTTGACCAGCATGAAGGAGGTGTTCTGCAGGTTGTTAGGGAGCGTCAGATTGCGGAAAATCTCCTCGAACTCCCATCTCTTGATCTGGACGACGAGAATTCCCAGCTTGCGGAGCGTCGTGACGTCTTTTATCAACCTGATCTGGGTAAACACCGGATCCGCCCCCGTCAGTTCCGGAAATTCGTGCGGAGCCAGCCATTTGGGAATCCCGTTCAGCTTCACAACCTCTTCATATAAGGGACTGTTCTTAAACTGCTCATAAGGCAGCGTCCTGAAATCCTCTTTGCTGAATATCGGAATGGGTGCTGATTCTTTGTTGAAATGATATAGAAACGCATAACTGATGGCAGGGTGATTATAGAGGAGATTGCGAAAGCTTCGCTGCCTGTCGTTCAATTTCAGCTGGTCGGCATTGGATTCCTTAATCAGGTTCTGCGCATCAGGATCCTTGGCATTCAGCGCCATTGCGAAGACGGAGGTGGCAATCCCGTTATCCGTGACGTACTCCATCTCCTTGAACACGTTCAAAATGCTGTAGCTGATCGCTTTTAGCGAATATTCGGCTTGCTGGCTATACTTTTCCTCAATCGAGTTGTAGGTAATAAAGAATGTAAATAGGCCCAGCACAAATAACGGAATAATAATGAGCCCTAAAAAGGCCGTGAATAGTTTGTTCCGCAAATTCATACGCATGCTCCTGCTCCTCGTATTACCCCTTGACGCTTCCTGCGGTGACGCCTTCAATGATTTTCTCTTGCAGAACGGCATAGATGATAAGGACCGGCAGCACGCTGAATACGATCCCCGCCGACATCTGGGCGTAGTTCATATTGTAAGCGTCCCTGAAACCGACCATTCCGACAGGCAGCGTTCTCAGTTCATCATTCGATAGGAAGTAGTTAGCAAGCAAGAATTCGTTCCAGTTACCCAGGAAATTGATGATAAACACGGTAACGATAGCCGGAACGGTCAGAGGTAAGATAATTCTAGCAAACAAGCCTCCGGACCTCAATCCGTCTATGACCGCGGCTTCCTCGATTTCACCGGGCAGCGACCGCATGAAGGCGGCCAGAATAATCACGGAAAACGGGATGGCATTGGCAACATAGGGCAGAATCAGGGCCATATGCGTATTCAGAATATCCAGCTGCCTCATGATGCCATAAATCGGCAGCAAGAGAGAGTTATTCGGGATCAGCATCCCGATCAAAATACATTGAAAGATGATCGCGCTGATCCGGTTGTATCTCATCCGCGTCACGGCAAAAGCCAGCATTGCCGCAAACAGGATCGATAAGCAGGCCGACAGAACGCCGATGTATAAGCTGTTCCAGAAATACGTGCTGATCTTGGCGCTCACCCAAGCGTTCACGTAGTTATCAAACACCAACGTGCTTGGCAATCCAAACGGGTTCGTTGCAATGGACTGGTTATCCACCTTCACGGATGAGAACAGGACGAACAGGAACGGATACAGGATGACGAGCAAATAAGCCATCAGGAAAATGTGCGGAATCAGTTTCTTTAGTGCCCTCATCAGTATTCAATCCTTTCGTTGCGTCTGGCGATCAGCACCTGGTAGAGTACCGTTACGATAATCGTGAAAAGGAAAATCAACACGGCGATCGAATTGCCGAAGCCATGCTTGAAACTCGTAATCGCGTATCGAATCATATATGTTGCCATAACGTCGGTGGAGCCGGCCGGCCCGCCCTTGGTCATAACCAGGATAATGTCCGCGGCTTTCATGGCTCCCGCAATCGAAAGCATGATCACAACGGAGATAATTGGCATTATTAATGGAAGCGTGATTTTGGTAGCCCTTTGGACGCCTGTCGCTCCGTCAATCGCCGCAGCCTCGTCAAGCTCCTTGGGAATGGACAGAATTGCGGCAAGCACCATCACAATGTAAAAGCCGGTCCATTGCCAAGCGTTTGTAATCAAGATGGCGATCATGGCCCATTTGCGATCCGACAGCCAGTAGATCGGCTCGATGCCAACCAATCCCAACATCTCATTCATCAGGCCAAAGTCCGGATTGTAGATGAATCCCCACAAAATGCCGATGACAGCCGTCGACATGATGGAAGGTGCGAAAACCGCTGTTTTATACAGCCCCTTCAAACGTTTGACGTTGGCGATAAGCAGGGAGAAAACCACGATGATCGGAACCTGGATCAAGCAGGAAAAAAGTATGAAATAGACATTGTTTCGGACCGCCTTCCAGAAGGCATCGTCATTCAGGGCGGTCACATAGTTATCGAGCCCGATGTACTTCACGTCTTTGGAGATGCCGTTCCAGCTCGTAAAGCTGTTGTCAAACGCAGTGAAGATGGGATATATGAAAAAAGCCAGAAACAGCAAGAATGCCGGCAGCACAAAAACGATGTAAATCAGAGGGTTTCTCAGCGCTCTGTTCATGGTAACCTCCGTATTGATGTCTGATGTTGTTTAGACGAAAGGGCACCCCCATATGCCTTTAGCGGGTGGTGCCCTTTCGTCTGGAATTTTAGTTATTCCTCTGAAGCATTAGCCGCTTCCTGTGCTGCTTGAACATTCTCCAGCATCTTCTCGGCATCGAGCTCGCCGCCGATCACCTGCTGGATTCCCATGCTCAGCGCCGTGTTTACGTCGGCTTGAACAAGCGCATCGAAAGCAGGGAAGGATTTGTTGATTTCGCTGACGCCTTTGAAAATGTCCTGCATCAGCGGATCATCCGACGTGGAATTCATCGTTTCCAGATCCATCTTCATCGCCGGCAGTACTCCGTCTTCCTTAAGCCCGCGCAGCTGCATTTCATCCGTCCACATATTTTTGATGAATTCTTTAACCGCTTGAAGCTTGCGAGGATCCTCTGCTACCGCCGCCGAGAAGCCATATCCGTTGTTAGCGTCCTGCATGACGATGACAGGGTCGCCTTCATTCACCGGAGGCAAATTGAAATATCCGATCTTGCCGACCATGTCGCCCGCTTGCGCCGGATCTCTAAATACGGAGTTCGCCCACGATCCGTCCATCATCATGACGGCTTCCCCGGTGATGATTTGATTTCTCATGTCCGCGTATTCAAAGCCGAGCTCGCCTTTTTTGAAGTACCCTTTCTCCACCCATTCCTGATGTTTCTTCACGCCTTCCACGACTTTCGGATCGGTCCATTTGGTTTCCCCGGTCTTGAAGCCGTAAGTTACCTCCGCTCCTGCATAATAACTCCACAGGTTATTCGTGGTCATGAGCGGAATCCATGCATCCTTGGAAGATTGCGCGAACGGAATTTTGCCGTCGGCCTTGATGGCTTCGGCGATCTGCTCAAGTTCCGCCAACGTTTTGGGTACGCTCAGACCTTTCTGGGCGAAGTAATCCTTGTTATAGAAAATACCTTCGATGGAACCGCCGATCGGCAATCCATAGATCTTGCCGTCATGCGTGAACGGGTCCAGTGTCGTAAATTTGTCCTTTATGCCGAGCTCATCCAGGATCGGGGTCAAATCGAGCATCAAGCCTTCTTTGGAATATACGCCTGCATCGGGGCTTCCGAATACGTCGAATACTTCCGGCGGCTTCCCGGCAGCCATCTCGCCTCTCAGTTTCTCTTTACGATTCACTTCAGAGTCTACAGCGTCCAGCTTGATTTTAAGCCCGGGCACCGCTTCTTCGGTTTTGCTGACCACATCGTTCAGCAATGCGAGACGGAACTTCTTGGATTCGCCTACTTGCGTATGGCGAATGGTGATTTCAAACGGCTCATTGCTCACCGTTCCTTCCGAGCCGCCCGACGGCTTTTCTGCCGCCTTGTCACCGCCGCCGCATGCAGACAAAAGCGTGGATGAGACGAACAAAAGCGACATGAATAATGCCAGACCCTTTTTCTTCATTGTCTTTGACCCTCCCGAAGTGTTTGTATATTGATAGGCGCTTTCCTTACATCTTCATTATAGAAAGCGATTCCACTTTACGATAGGTCGATATTTTTCTATCCAAGGGATAATATCCTCTACAAAAAACAATAACCCTTCCATAAAGAGGAAAGGTTATTGTTACTAATGATAACATATTATGTTTAATATTATACAACTAAAATGAGTTCAGAATCGACGGCTATTTCTCGGGAATTTCGCCAATCAACCGGTAGGCGCGTGCGACTTCTTCCTCGGACGGTGAAGGTACGCCTTCCAACGGATAGGCCATGCCGAGCTCCTTCCATTTGTACACGCCCATCTGATGGTATGGCAGGATCTCGAACTTCTCCACGCCGTGCAGCGTGCGGATGAATTGACCGAGCCCCACCAAATCGTCCTCGCTGTCATGGATGCCCGGCACGTAGACGTGCCGGATCCACATGTTCCGACCATGGTCGGACAGCCAGCGGGCGGTCTTCAGCGTCCTTTCATTGGACTTGCCTGTCAGCTTGATGTGCTTCTCATCGTTGATATGCTTCAGATCAAGGAGGACCAAGTCGGTATGCTCCAGCAATTCCGATATTTTATCCGGCTCGTTATACCCGTTGCTGTCCAGGGTCGTATGCAAATTCCAGCGGCGCTTCACTTCCTTGAACAGCTCCGTGACAAAAGGATACTGCAGCGTCGGCTCACCGCCCGAAACGGTGAGTCCTCCACCCGATGACCGGTAGTAGCTCAGATAGGGCTCTATCTCTCGCAGCACGTCATCCACCGTCATTTCATGTCCTTCATGAAGTCCCCAGGTATCCGGGTTGTGGCAGTATTGACACTTCAGAAGGCAGCCCTGCATGAAGAGCACAAAGCGGATACCCGGACCGTCCACCGTTCCGAACGTTTCTATGGAGTGTACATGACCTTTTAGCATGGTGCGTCATCCTTTCTGTATCCGCTATGGTTGTCTTCCATCCTTACATCGATCCGTGGAAGGTACGGTTAATGACATCGAGCTGCTGTTCGCGCGTCAGTTTGACGAAGTTGACCGCATAGCCGGATACCCGGATGGTTAACTGCGGATAATTCTCCGGATGCTCCATCGCATCGATCAGCTGCTCACGGTCAAACACGTTCACGTTCAAATGATGGGCCTTGCTGCCAAAGTAGCCGTCCAGCATGGCAACCAGATTGTTTACCCGAATGTCGCTTTCTTTGCCCAGGGCTTTCGGCACGATCGAGAACGTATTCGAGATGCCGTCCAGACTGTCCTCATAAGGCAGCTTGGCCACGGAAGTCAGCGAAGCGAGGGCTCCCTTCTTATCGCGTCCGTGCATCGGGTTTGCGCCCGGAGCAAACGGCTCGCCTGCTTTGCGTCCATCCGGCGTGGTTCCCGTCTTCTTGCCGTATACCACGTTCGACGTAATCGTGAGCACCGATTGGGTCGGCATGGCATCGCGGTAGGCTTTGTGCTTGCGGATCATGCTCATGAAGGCCTCGACCAGTTCAACGGCGATGCCGTCCACGCGGTCGTCGTTGTTGCCGTAGCATGGGAAATCGCCTTCGATTTCAAAATCCACCGCAATCCCTTGCTCATTGCGTACCGGCTTCACCTTCGCATATTTAATCGCGCTCAGCGAATCCGCTGCTACGGACAAGCCCGCTATGCCGCATGCCATCGTACGCAGGATATCGCGGTCGTGAAGCGCCATTTCAATCCGCTCGTAGCTGTATTTGTCATGCATGTAGTGAATCACGTTGAGGGTATTCATGTAGAGTTTCGCGAGCCATTCCATCATCGGCTTGAAGCGCTTCATGACCTCGTCATAACTCAGAACCTCAGCGGTGATCGCCGGATATTCCGGTCCGACCTGGGCGCCGGATTTCTCATCCTTCCCGCCGTTGATTGCATACAGCAGCGCTTTGGCCAGGTTCGCTCTGGCTCCGAAGAACTGCATCTGCTTCCCGATGCGCATGGCGGATACGCAGCAGGCGATGCCGTAATCGTCCCCATAGATCGGACGCATGAGATCGTCATTCTCATATTGGATCGAGCTCGTTTCGATCGATACCTTCGAACAGTATTTTTTGAAGGCCTCCGGAAGCTTCTCCGACCACAGCACCGTCAAGTTCGGTTCCGGCGCAGGTCCCAGATTGTACAAGGTGTGCAGGAAACGGAAGCTGTTCTTGGTTACTCTCGTTTCACCGTTCAACGACATGCCGCCGATGGATTCGGTCACCCACGTCGGATCGCCGCTGAACAGCTCGTTGTAATCCGGCGTGCGCAGGAACTTCACGATCCGCAGCTTCATGACAAAATGGTCTACCAGTTCCTGGGCTTTCTCTTCCGTCAGTATGCCTTCAGCCAAATCCCGCTGGATATAAATATCGAGGAAAGAAGATACCCGGCCAAGCGACATGGCAGCGCCGTTTTGCTCCTTGATCGCGGCCAAATAACCGAAATACAGCCATTGGAATGCTTCCTTCGCCGTATTCGCAGGTTTGGAAATGTCAAAGCCGTGCATGCCGGCCATTTCTTTCAGTTCCTTGAGGGCGCGCATTTGTTCGGACAGCTCTTCCCGCAGACGGATCACCGGCTCGTCCATAGCGTCCACTTCAAGCTCGCCAAGTTCTCTCAGTTTGTCCTGGATCAGCGCGTCCACGCCGTATAACGATACTCTGCGATAGTCGCCGATGATGCGGCCGCGGCCGTATGCATCCGGAAGACCCGTAATAATCCCGGCTTTGCGCGCTGCTCTCATCTCCGGAGTATAGGCATCGAATACGCCCTGGTTATGCGTTTTGCGGATGCCGTTGAAGATATCCACAACCGCCTGCGGCATTTCGAAGCCGTATGCGTTGCACGCATCAATCATCATCCGGATACCCCCGAAAGGCTGAATCGAGCGTTTGAACGGCTCATCGGTCTGCACGCCGACGACCTGTTCTTTATCTTTATCCAAGTAGCCAGGCTGGTGGGAGGTGATGGTGGAAGGCGTATGGACATCCACGTCCAAAACCCCGCCGTTATCCCTTTCCTTCTTGGTTAAATCCGATACGATATCCCACAGTGCCTTGGTGTTGTCCGTAGGTCCCGCCAAGAAATCATCAGAGCCATAATAAGGGGTAATATTCTCTGCAATAAAATCGTTAACGTCAATGCGCTTGGTCCATTTACCTGATTTAAAACCTTTCCAGCCAACTTCTTTTTCAATCACCGACATATTGAATCCCTCCTAGATTATGCTGCAGCTTGCAGGGACTGGCAGGGCCACACATTGATCTATCTCAGATCTTAAATGTGATTATTTTCACGATCAATGGCATCTCTGCCCCGCCATGTGCCTTCAAGCTTCTATATCAAAGATCTGAGATTCAGCTTTCTGCTACACCTTTATTGTAGTCCTGTTGATCCGCAGCATCTGTGATAAAAATCACAAAGTTGTGGTTATCCGTGATTTTTATCACTCTGATTCCGGGCTCCCCTGGCTTCTACCACCATTTATAATGGAATTTAGGCTCAGCCTTCTGTCCCTTTCCTGTTTAGAAAAGTCCATAGAAGGCGTTGCGATATACTTCTGCAAGCTCTGTCACCAGCGGCAGCTTGGGATTGCTGGTCGTGCACTGATCTTCGAAAGCCCGGTCCGCCAAATGCTCGACGTTTCTCTCGAAGTCCTGTGGATCGATGCCCAGCTGCTGGAACGATTCCTCGATGCCGAGTTTGCTGTTCAGCTCGCGGATGGCGGCGATCAGGCTGTTTACACCCTCCTCCGTCGTTCTTGCCGGCAGTCCAAGAATCCGTGCGATCTCGGCATATCTTTCATCGGCCACAAAGTGGGTGTACTTCGGCCATGCCGCGAATTTCGTTGGCTTCTTGGCATTGTAGCGAATGACGTGCGGCATCAGTATGGCATTGGTCCGTCCATGCGCCGTATGGTACTGTCCCCCCCATTTATGCGCAAGACTGTGATTGATGCCCAGGAACGCGTTCGCAAAGGCCATGCCTGCAAGCGTCGAAGCATTATGCATTTTCTCGCGGGCGAGTTTGTCGCCGGTCAGCGCCGATTGCTCAAGATACTGGAACACCAGCTGGATGGCTTTGATGGCAAGCCCATCCGTGTAATCGCTAGCCATCACCGATACGTAGGCTTCAATCGCATGCGTCAGGACGTCCATGCCGGTATCGGCCACCGCCGTTTTAGGCAAGGTGTACACGAATTCCGGATCGATGATCGCCACGTCCGGCGTCAGCTCATAGTCTGCCAGCGGGTATTTGGTATTTCCCTGCACTTTGTCCGTGATGACGGCAAACGAAGTTACTTCCGAGCCCGTTCCCGACGTTGTCGGAATGGCTACGAATTTCGCCTTCCGTCCCAGCTTCGGATATTTATAGACCCGTTTGCGGATATCCATGAATTTTTGCTTCAGGTTGTTGAAGTCCGTATCCGGATATTCATAGAACAGCCACATCGCTTTTGCGGCATCCATAGGCGATCCGCCGCCAAGGGCGATGATGCAGTCCGGCTGGAACCGTTCCAGCATCTCCGTACCCCGTTCAACGGTCGTTGTCGAAGGATCCGGCTCGACTTCCGAGAACACCTCGATGGCTACCGGCAGTCTGCGCTGACGCAGGTAATGCTCTACCCGCTCCACATATCCCAGCTTCACCATCATGGGGTCGGTTACGATCGCGACGCGGGTGATGTCAGGCATTTTGGCGAGATACTGCGTCGAGCCTTTTTCAAAGTAAATTTTGTCCGGCACTTTAAACCACTGCATATTCACGGTTCTGCGGTTCACCCTTTTCACGTTGATGAGATTGACGGCCGTCACGTTCGACGACGTGGAATTCCGGCCATACGAACCGCAGCCGAGCGTCAGCGATGGCAGGTTCGTGTTGTAGATATCCCCGATGCCGCCTTGCGAAGAAGGCTGGTTGACCAGGATGCGGCAGGTCTTCATGCGATCCGAGAATTTCAGGATGACGTCCTCATTGTGCGAGTGGATGACCGACGAGTGGCCCATGCCGCCAAAAGCAACCATCTCTTCGGCGCGCGTGATGCCCTCTTCCGCATCTTTCACTTTATAGCAGGCCAGCACCGGGCTCAGCTTCTCGGCGGACAACGGATAAGCAGGACCGACTCCCTCCAGCTCGGCGACCAGAATCTTGGTGCTTTCCGGTACCTCAAAGCCGCAAGCCTCGGCAATCTTGGCTGCCGGCTGTCCGACGATGGTAGGATTGACGGCGCATTTATCCGCTACCATGGCATGCGCAGTCAGCTTCGCCAGCTCTTCCTTGTTCACGAAATAACAGCCGCTGGCGATCATTTTTTTCTTCACGTTATGATAGATCGGCTCCTCGATAATGACCGCTTGTTCGGATGCGCAGATCATGCCGTTATCAAACGTCTTGGACAAAATCAAGTCGTTCACCGCTTGATCGAGGTCCGCGCTTTTCTCGATGAAGCACGGCACGTTGCCGGGACCTACGCCGAGGGCTGGCTTGCCGCAGCTGTATGCTGCTTTGACCATCGCCGATCCGCCCGTAGCCAGAATGCAGGCAACGTCAGGATGGTTCATGAGTGTATTGGTTTTATCCATGGAAGGAGCCTCGATCCACTGGATGCAGTCGGCCGGAGCGCCTTGTTTCACGGCGGCGTCCCGCAGGATGAGCGCGGCCTCCCTGCTGCATGCCTGCGCGGATGGATGGAAACCGAAGATGATCGGGTTTCTTGTTTTGATGGAGATCAGCGCCTTGAATATGGTGGTCGAGGTCGGATTGGTTACCGGTGTGATCCCCATGATGATCCCGATCGGCTCCGCAATTTTTTGGAAGCTGTCATAGGCATTGTCTTCGATGATACCTACCGTTTTGTCGTACTTGATGCTGTTGTGGATATACTCCGTGGCAAACAGGTTTTTGATGATTTTGTCTTCATACACGCCGCGGCCCGTTTCTTCAACCGCCATTTTCGCCAGCTGCATGTGCTTCTCAAGTCCGGCCATGGCCATGGCCTGCACAATTCCGTCGACTTGCTCCTGATCGAGTTTCATAAACTTTTCTTTTGCCCGATTCGCCTTGTCGATCAGACCTTGAATGTACTCTGCTGCCGTTTGTCCCTTCACTTCAACCGTTGTTCCTTTGCTCACAGCCATATCTCTCATCCTCCCATGGTTCATGTTCTTTCTGTCTACGCTTCGATCGTAACACAGACGCTTCTTAAATCATGTGAAATATTTCACAATATTAAAATTTATCTTTTCTGTGTGATTTATACCTGTCTTTTCCCTCTTTCAAGTGAAAGAGATCACAATGTTTGAAAATTCGCCATGATTTCCCTCTTGTTCCGCCCCACAAGTGAATGTTTTCACGTTATAATGTATTTAAAGATTAAACAGATCAAATTTTAGGATGTTAGGGGATACCACCATGAAAACTGTAGACCATGTAATGGAAATCGAAAACTTAGGGAACACGCAGTGCTTCTCGGAACAAAACCGCAACCGTCTGCTGGTCACCATGAAGGAAAGGGTACTCCCTGAAGGATCGCATTTGTTCTGGGAAGGCGACTTCGCCGACAAGCTGTACTTCGTTAAACAAGGAAGAATTAAATTGACCAAATCGACGGATGAAGGCAAAGAGCTTATTCTATATATGTACCATCCTGGAGACATGGTCGGGCAAGCCGATCCATTCTTCAGCAACAACCACAGTTTTTCGGCAGAGGTGCTTGAGGACAGCGTAGTCGGGGTCATCGAGCACAAGGATCTGGAGCTGCTGATCTGCCAGCATTGCGACTTCGCGATTGATTTCATGAAGTGGATGGGCATACACCACCGCATCACGCAGACCAAATTCCGCGATCTCATGATGTACGGCAAGCCCGGCGCATTAACGTCGACGCTGATTCGTCTGGGCAATACCTACGGGCAGCATCAAGAGGATGGCACCATTCTCATCAACAAAAAGATCACCCACACCGATCTTTCGAACATGATCGGGGCCACCCGCGAAAGCGTGAACCGGATGCTGAGCGACCTTCGCAAAAAGGACGCCATCGAATATGCCGGCGGCATGATTGTTATCAAAGATCTGCCGATGCTGCAGGAAATATGCCACTGCGAGCTGTGTCCGAACGAAATCTGCCGGATTTGATCCGCCTAAAGCCCCTTTGGTGCATAATATATGGGCATCTGCTTACAATAAACCTTGTCTTTCCAAACCAAATCAAAGGGAGTGCTCAGCATGCGTGAAGGTTTGATTCCTGCTGTTCTTGGAACCGTGGTTTCTGCTTCGGGTGCCGCTCTGCTTTGCAGCAGGTATAAATTTGCTGCAACCGGTATTCTAGGCTTCGGACTGGCTCATATGGTGCTTGGTGCGATTGACCTGGTGGAACATCGGTAAACGATTTGGAAGGCAAGATTCTCACGGCTGTCCTTTCAGTTCAATGACTGAGGAGGACAGCTTATTTATGCTATCGCCCTCCTGCTCCCTTCAGCGATGACATATCCAAAAGCGGATTTCCCAAAAGAATATTACATCTGACTGGAAGCCCACCACTTTTTTCTGCTTGGAGAGTTCCGTGTGCGCATCGTTCCTCCCATTGCCTTTGTCCCCAAATTTCTTGGAATGGTCGTATCGTATACAAAAAAAGAAACCGTTGCTTGGCAAATGGACGAATGACAGACCATTAACCAAGAACGGTTTCTTTGTTTATTCGTCAGGTTGGACTTCATCTGACAATGAACTAGGAGGATGGAATTCCTCCGTTACACCGCCTATCATAGCCTACTTTTGCTTGCTCCCTTTTCCCGAAGAGATAAACCAGTAAGCCATGCCTACAAACAACCCGCCGCCAATGATATTCCCCAGCGTGACCGGCACCATGTTACTGATCCAGCCGCCGATGGATACCGTCTCGGGATGTCCCGGCAAAATCGTCGCCAGCGTCAGAAGCGACATGTTCGCTACGCTATGCTCATACCCTGTCGCAATGAAGGCAAACAGGCACCACCATATTAAAATCAGTTTCGTGGTTTCTCCTTTGGCCCGAATCCCCATCCACAGGGCCAGACATACAAGCCAGTTACATAATATGCCTCTAAAAAACAGCTCCATGAACGGATCGTTCATTTTCTTGGCTGCTGCCGTGAAGATGAGATGATCGGGCGGCAGCCCTTTGAACAGGCCGGAAGCATAAACCAGATAGCTGAGCAGGATCGCTCCCGCCAAATTGCCGATAAACACAAGTCCCCAGTTTTTCAGCGTGTCCCCCATCGTCGTTCGTTTCGATAACGTGCTTATCGTAAAAAACATATGATTTCCGGTGAACAGCTCTGAACCGGCAAACACAACCAACGTGAGCGCAATCCCGAATGCAGCTCCCATGACGAGGGACTGGAAAGGCGAACCGGCGGCTGCCAGCGGCGCGCCCAGCTTAAAGATCAATACGATCCCAATGCCGACATAAGCGCCGGCCAGCATGGCCGATACCATGTAGCGCAGCAAGTTGTTGTTCATCTGCTCTTTTTTCGCGACCGCGGCATTGACGACGGCTTCCACATCATTGTTAAACATGGGTTACCACCTCTTGGTTTCGTCTGTTGAAGCTGCTTATTACGGCCTTATACACCTACCTCAACCTTTCCGTCCACGGCGCGAACCGGATATATCCGAACTTGGCCCTTATCCGGAGCCTGCACAAGCCCTGTCGAAAGCTCGATTTTCCAATCGTATAACGGATCGTAAATGTAATGCCCGGATACGATGGCTTCGGCTAACGGACCTCCTTTGGGATGCGGGCTTTTATTCTCCAAAGCAAACCATTGATGATCCGAGGTCCGAAAGACGGCAATCTCCCGGTCACCGATTTGGACCACCCTTCCGAGTTGCGACAGAAATTCATGTTCATTCCCTACCGTGATATAAGTTCCGGTTTCCATAATGCGCAGCCTCCACTTCTCTTGTTCGATTCCCATCCAAGCAATAAGCTCTCTATAATCCGGCAGCCAAGGGGGGAACCGTTCTCCCCCTCGATTACTTGCTGCCGACCGGTCTTGCGTCCTGGAACAGCGTATTGCGCAGCTTATCGTCGTTCAGCACTTTCTTCCACGGATCTTCCACTTGCTGCAGGGCCAGCTCAATTCTTTCCACCAGCTCCTTACGCTGTTTAGCATCATCAAGGACCGCCGCACGGATTTGTTCCAGTCCCAGACGCTCTACCCATTCCGACGTTCTCTCGAGGTACTTGCCGGTTTCACGGTAGTACTGCATCAAGGCGCCGCAGATCTCGATCAATTCCTCGTCCGTTTTCACCTTACAGAACGAATCGGCCAGGCGTGCCTTCGTTCCGCCGTTGCCTCCGACGAATATCTCCCATCCGCCGTCATTGCCGACGATCCCGATGTCCTTCGTGCACGATTCGGCACAATTTCGCGGACATCCGTTGACCGCCATTTTAAACTTCGCCGGAAAATCCAGCCGCTCGAATTTCTCCTCGAGGAATGCACCCATGCCCATCGAATCCTGCGTGCCGAAGCGGCAGAATTGGGAGCCTACGCAGGTCTTGACGGTCCGCAGCGATTTGGCATAAGCATAACCGGACGGCATATCCAGCTCTTCCCATACGCTTGGCAAATCTTCCTTCTTCACGCCGATCAGATCCAGACGCTGTCCGCCGGTTACCTTAACGACCTTAACATTGTACTTAAGCGATACGTCCGCAATTTTCTTCAAATCCTCCGGCGTGGTAACGCCGCCGTACATTCTTGGCACTACCGTGTAAGTGCCGTCTTTCTGAATGTTGGCGTTCATCCGTTCGTTGACGAAGCGGGACTCCCTCTCCTCTTGATGGGTCACCGGATTCAGCATCGCCAAATAATAATGGATGGCAGGACGGCATTTCGAGCAGCCCTCAGGGTTGCTGAAGTTCAGAACATGCATGACTTCCTTCGTCGTGGTCAGCCCCTTGGCGCTGATTTCGGCGACGATTTCGTCCCGGTCGAGCGTGGTGCACGGACATATGCCTTGTTTGCCTGCCGTCTTAAAGCCATCGCCCAGTACGCTCTGAAGGATTTGCTCCACGACTGGCTTGCAGCCTCCGCAAGAACGGGTCGCTCCCGTGCAAGCTTTGATTTCGTCCACCGTCGTGAGGCTTTGAAGCGTCACGGCATCCACAATGGCCTTTTTGGTTACGCCGTTGCAGCCGCAGACGATTTCATCGTCGGGCATCTTATCCAGCGAGAAGGCCTTGCCGTTTCCTTTACTTGCACATTCGGTGCCTATGATCGAATGATAGATCTCCTCGGTCATGGCCGTCTTTTTTCGAATCATGGATTGAAGGCTGGCCGAATCGCTGACATCCCCGAACAGAATCGCGCCGACGATGATATTGTCGCGCAGCAGGATTTTCTTATAAGTCTTGCGCCAATCGTCCTTCGCCACGATCACCGAGTGATCGGCCTGCTCCATGAACTCTCCTGCGGAGAATACATCAACGCCGCTGATTTTCAGTTTCGTCGATACGATGCTGCCCTCGTAAGGCTGGCCGTCCACGCCGCAGAGATGCTTGGCAAGAACCTGTCCCTGCTCGAACAACGGCGCAACCAGGCCGTAGCATGCCCCCCGATGCTCGCAGCATTCGCCGACCGCATACACGTCCGGCCAGGAGGTCTGAAGATAATCGTTGACTACGATTCCCCGGTTCACTTCGATACCGCTCGCTTGGGCTGCAGCAACGTTCGCTCTGATACCCACGGCCATGACCACGAGTTCCGCTTCAAGCTCATCTCCATCTTTGAACCGCAGCCCCGTGACTCTCTCATCGCCCATGATTTCCGTGGTTTGTTTGCCTAATAAGAACCGGATGCCCTGCCGCTCCAGCTCCCTTTGCAGCATCCCCGATGCCATGGAATCCAGCTGGCTCTCCATCAAATCCTGCATGAGATGAACCACCGTCACCTCCATGCCCAGGCTGACCAATCCCTTCGCGGCTTCCAGACCCAGCAACCCTCCTCCGATGACGGCCGCTTTCTTGTATGCCTTGGCGGCTTGAAGCATCTGCGTGCAGTCGGCGATGTTTCGAAATCCGATAACTCCCTCTTTATCACTGCCCGGTACAGGCAATATAAAAGGTTTCGAACCTGTAGCTATAATCACTTTGTCATAAGGAACCGTCAATCCGTTATCGGCCGTCACTACCTTGCGCTCCCCGTCGATGGCGGTGACGGTCACACCCGTATGCAGGGTGATCTGATTGTCCTCGTACCATTTCCAGTCATTCAATACGATGTCGTCCAAGGTTTTGCTGCCTTCCAGCACATAGGACAACATAATGCGATTGTAGTTCGGGTGAGGCTCCTGTCCAATGACGGTGATGTCAAATTTCCCACCCAATTTAATGATTTGCTCGACCGTGCTTATGCCTGCGATACCGTTGCCAATGACAACCAACTTTTCTCTCTTTATATTGGACATCGTTTGATTCCTCCCCAACACGTGATCTAGTGCTCGTGTATTCCACTGCTTACAAGTAAATTATATCGTGTAAAGGCATATATTTTTGTGATTTATTTCACATTGATCTTTAAAATTTAAATAAAAATACCAAATAACCCTGTCCGATTGGAACAAGGTTATCCTAAAAAGACGGCCTGCTATATGATTTCGGCTTCCATATAGGCTCGTTCGCCGCCGGGCACTTTTAAATAGGGACGAATTCCGGCAAATCCCCCCGCATCCAGGTTCACCCCGGTCATCCAGTTCCCCTCCAAAAGGCCTCCTTCCGACTGCATGATGACGGCAGGCGCCTCGATATGCTCCTGGTACAGTACGATGCCGGCCTGAATGGTCTTATAGGCTTTTCCTTGCTGCACCAAAGGCACTGCACTAATATACGTTGGCACAAAATAATGGGCGATCACGTCCAGCTCCTCCCCGTCGAAGAACGCTTCGCTGCCGAGGAAGGGATGCAGCATCACGATTTTTTCATAGAGCGACCAGATGATCATATGCAGGAATCTTCCCATCCGTCCCTTATTCTGCTCGGAAGACGAATTCAATGTTTCGGTTTCATAACCAATGAACTTCCATCCGCCGGGAGCCTTGACCCATTTCTGGAACATGTCGACCCGAGCGGTGCCGTCTTGGCTAACGGATGCTACAGCGTCTGGGCTTGTTCCACACACGGCCGACCACAGTGATTCCGGTACATACTGGCTCAGCACCCTCTTGGTTTTCTCAAATATATGAAGCACTTGTAATGAAGCGTTTTCAAGCTCTGAGATGTCCTCTTGTCCATAATGGAACCGGGAGATATTCGTTCGCTTGATCATGGGCTCGCCTCCTTGATATGCCGCCTGGATTATTACATCATATAGAAGGTGCGTCAGCTTGGTGCATGTCCGGATATTTTTGCAGGACGAAACAAAAAATCAGCCATTCCGGTTAAGAAAAAAAACCCTGAAATGAGGATATCTCATGCCAGGGTTTAATCGTCAACGGGAGTCTTAAGATGACTCATCTGTCGATCCATTGTTCTGCCCAGGATGAAATTTGCTCCATCACCGGACGCAGTGCTTTGCCTTTTTCAGTCAGTTCATATTCAATACGTACCGGAGTTTCCGGATAGACATGACGAATCAGTATGCCTTCGCATTCCAAATCCTTCATCCGCTCGGAGAGCATTTTATCGCTCATGGACGGAATCAAATTCGAAATATCCTTAAAGCGCTTAGGTCCGCTCATCAGCGTTTGAATAATCAAGCCGTTCCACCGTTTGCCCAGAAAAGAAAAGGCCGATTCGAAACGGGGACACATCGTAACATTTGTAACTTCCATATCCCTTCACCTCTTTACGAAGTCACCTTGTTTATAGAAACTCATAAGCTTACCCAGAAATCTAGAAAACTTACGAATTGTAAGTATGTTTCATTTTAGCATATTTTCGAGAAGCTGAAAACCTCCTAGCCCCTTTTTCCCAGAAAATCAGCGCTTATCCCCCTAATATCCGAGCCAAAATATCCAAATCGTCCTCAATCAAAGTGGATAATTTCCTATTATACAGCACCGCCGCTGGATGGAACAGAGGGAATATCTTATAGGTCTCCGGTGAAAACACATAGCCTGCTCCGGGATTTTCCGGATCAGCCGCTTGCTGAACCGGGCCCTCCATCAGCTTGCCATGCAGCGACGTCACCGTTTCATGGCTTCCGATTAACCGGTGCAGCGCCGTATTTCCCATCGGTGCCAGGATGTCCGGGCGGACCCATCGGATCTCTTCATCAAGCAAAGGCGCATGCGCCAAAATTTCCGCCTTGGTCGGCGTGCGATTCGATCGGCTGATGACATTCTCGCCCGAAGGCCTCACGAGCACTTTATCCTTGTAGGGCCTGCTTCGCATGGAACTGGTAATATATACCTGGTCCCGCGTCAGTTTCAGACGTTCCAGGTACGCGTTCATCTCTTGTCCGGCCTGCCCTACGAAAGGTTTGCCTTCCAAAACTTCATGAGCTCCGGGCGCTTCCCCGATGAACATGATTTTCGCAAAGCGGACTCCCCTACCGAGCAGGAAGCCCTCAACGGGTTGATGGACGAGCCTGGCCCGGCATATGGCGATGGTTGCGGGATCTACAGGTGCGCTTTGTACTTCGTTCATGTGTACAGCCCCCCTCTCCTATATCATACAATACCCCATATTCACGTATATTCTATCCCCAGCCGGCAAAAAACATTTCGAAAAAGCAGCCCCAACATACCAAAAAAACGAGCCGAACAAGGACTGTACCTTGAACGGCTCGTTCGTTGATGATTAAGATAATGCGCTGTTTAAAAGCTTAGACTAAAACGGGAAGCGCGCGAACCGGCTGACTGTTGCCGAACGTTTGCTTGCCTGCCGTGGAATGAGCCCAGTTAATCGCATTGGAGATCACTTTCAGCACTTCGGGGTTGTAGTAGGTTGGATAGGTCTCATGCCCTGGACGGAAGTAAAAAATGTTCCCATGCCCGCGTTTGAATGTGCATCCGCTGCGGAACACTTCCCCGCCCTCGAAATTGCTGACGAATACCAGCTCATCAGGGGCCGGAATGTCAAAGAACTCCCCGTACATTTCCTCGTGCTCGATGATGATCGGCCCCGTAATTCCCGCCGCAATCGGATGCGTCGGATTCACGCTCCAAATAATTTCCTGTTCTCCTGCTTCGCGCCACTTCAAATCGCAGCTCGTGCCCATCAAAGCTTTGAACGGTTTGGAAAAATGTCCGGAATGGAGAACGATCAATCCCATACCATCCTGCACGCGTTTTACGACCTTGCTTACGATTTCGTCACTAACCTGGTCATGAGCCATATGCCCCCACCACAACAGCACATCGGTTGAATCCAGTACATCGTCCGTCAATCCATGCTCCGGCTGGTCGAGCGTTGCCGTTCTAATGATGAAATCCGGACTTTGCAGACCCTCCGCCAAAGCTGTGTGAATGCCCGTCGGATAAACGCTCCGAACCTCATCATGGATTTTCTCGTGCACGAATTCATTCCATATGGTTACGTTAAGCATGTTGCTGTTCCCCCTAATTGCTTATTCGTTATTCTCTACGCTGTTAGACCCACCACATTTCTCCGAGCGGCTCTTCGATCAGCACTTGCTGAAGGTTTTGCACCGCTTTGGAGAAGCCTTCTTCAACGGACATCAGTCCGTCTTCATGTTCAATGCTCACGACATAGTCATATCCAACCAGGCGAAGAGCACTCATCATATCCGCCCATTCCTTCACATCGTGTCCGTAACCTACGCTGCGGAACTGCCAAGCGCGATCAAGCATGTTCGCATACGACTGCATATCCGTGAGACCGTGTTTGTTCACGTTAATCGGATCAATGCTAGTATCCTTCGCATGGAAGTGGTGGATCGCTCCTTCGCGGCCCAAAATTTGAATCGCTTGAACAGGGTCAATCCCTTGCCACCACATGTGGCTCGGATCCAGGTTGGCACCAATCACTTCGCCTGCGGCTTCGCGCAAACGGAGCAGCGTTCCCGGCGTGTGAACGGAGAAGCCGCCGTGCAGTTCCAAACCGATTTTGACATTGCGGTCTGCCGCAAATTTACCCCACTCGGTCCAATAAGGAATGACCTTGTTATCCCACTGCCAAGTCAGGATCTCTTGATAGTCGTTAGGCCAAGGCGCTACCGGCCAGTTCGGGTATTTGGCATCCTCGTGGTCGCCCGGGCAGCCGGAGAATGTGTTGACAACAGGTACTTCAAGCTTTTCGGCAAGCTCCACCGTTTTTACGTATGTGTCATGGAATTCTTTTGCGATTGCCTTTTGCGGATGAAGCGGATTGCCGTGGCAGCTCAGTGCGCTAATGATCAGCCCGCGGGATTCCACCGCGTTTTTGAAGTTTTTCAGCGCGGTTTCATTCTCCAGCAGCTCGACCGGATTGCAATGTGCATTTCCGGGATAACCGCCTGTTCCGATTTCAACTGCTTTAAGGCCCTTGGATGCCACGTAGTCCAAAGCATCCTCCAGTTTACGTCCACTCAGCAATACCATAAATACGCCTAATTTCATTGTATAACCTCCTGGTTTAGCTTAGTCATCATATTGATTGCAAGATTTAGTTGTCGAAATAAACCGCTTTACCCGTCTTCGCCGATTCATAGATCGCTTCCAGGATTTGCGTCACCACAAACGCCTGCTCCGGCTTAACGACCGGATCCTTATCCTCTATAATCGCTTCAAGCCACATTCTTGCTTCACGGTCCGAGTCGTTTTCCTTGGAGCCCGAATAGAAAGCTACGCCGCCGGCGTTCAGATCCACTTTGGTTTCATACAGTCTGCTCATTTTCTCGCCGTTGATGCGCAAGCCGTCTTTCATGTCGGCTCCGCCTTCGGTTCCCGCCAGAACGGCTTTCGCTTCGCCGATCTCCAGGACGTTAAGCGCCCAGCTGGATTCCAGAACGATCGTAGCGCCGTTCTCCATCGTAATAAATCCGAATGCCGAATCCTCTACCGTGAATTCCTTCGGATCCCACGGACCGAACGCATTCGCCGCATTCTCGCGCTGCCCCAATTTATGGAACGTGGATCCCAGCACGCTTTTCGGCTTGTAATTGTCCATCAGCCACAAGGTCAAATCCAGCGCATGGGTTCCGATATCGATCAACGGACCTCCGCCTTGCTTCTCCTCGTCAAGGAATACGCCCCAGGTCGGAACGGCACGGCGGCGGATGGCCAAGGCTTTACCGTAGTAGATCTCGCCCAGCTCGCCTTCCTCGCAGATCCCCTTCAAATACATGCTGTCGTCCCGGAAACGGTTGTTATAACCGATGGTCAGTTTTTTGCCTGTGCGCTTTGCGGCGTCCAGCATGGCCTGTGCTTCGGAAACCGTTTTTGCCATCGGCTTCTCGCACATCACGTGCTTGCCGGCTTCCAGGGATGCTACCGTGATTTCGGAGTGCGAATCGTTCGGCGTACATACATGGATGACGTCAATGCTGCCGTCTTTCAGCAATTCCCTGAAATCCGTGTACACTTTTGCGCCTTCAACCCCATATTCGGCTGCTGCCTTCTGCGCACGCTCTTCCACGATGTCGCAAAAAGCGACCAATTCAGCCTGCGCCTGCTTCTTCAAGCTCGGCATATGCTTGCCGTTGGCGATTCCCCCGCAGCCGATAATTCCGATTTTCAACGTGTTCGACATGTCCATTTCCTCCCCATACTGTTGATCTTATTGGAGCTGTCCCAATATTGGTGCAACGCTTTCATGCGGATCGCCGGGCAAGAGCTCATCATCCTGCCAGATCCGTCAGAAGCTAGATTGCCTGTTGTTCATAATCAGTTTACAAGAATATGGACCAGGCTTCCAGTTCCCTATTCTGCCGATTCGGCCTGCTGAGGTGCCGGAAGTTTGCCATAACGGTACGTGCTTTGCAGAACGATATGCCTGCCCTCCAGCGAAGACTGCTGAAAGGACTGCATGATCTCCAGCACGTGATAAGCCAGGCGCCCGCTTACGCGGTGGTCCTTCTGCTCATGAATCGATTGGATCATATCATGGATGCCCAGACCCCGCTCGTTCTTCCCGCATTCGAAGGCGGGCTCAAGCAATTCCCATTCCTCGGAGCCGTGCTTGCGCAGCTTCACTTCCCCGTTGAAGTAGTTCGGATCGCCGAGACTCAGGCTGCCCTGCGTGCCGTAGATTTCGATCCAGGGCAGATTGGACCCGCCAAAGATATCGAAACTGGTAATCATGGTTGCAATGGCACCGTTCTCAAAATCCAGCGTCCCTGCCAAATGCGTCGGCGTCTGAACCGTGATCGGCTTTCCTTGAAGCGGGCCGGAGCCGACGGAACGGTCCGGGATCTGGATGCCTGTGGATGCGCTGATCCGGCTTGCGGGACCCAGCAGCTCTACCAGGGCCGACACATAATAAGGTCCCATGTCCATCATCGGACCTCCGCCCGACGCGTAAAAAAATTCGGGATTGGGATGCCATGCTTCCGGTCCTGCCCCCATCATAAACGCCGTTGCGGCAACAGGTCTGCCGATCAGCCCGGATTCAATGGCCGCTTTGGCCGTCTGTACGCCGGAGCCTAGGAACGTATCCGGTGCGCAGCCGACGCGAAGCCCCTTCTGATCGGCGATATTCAGGACGCGGCGGGCTTCGTCAAGGGTTATGGCCAGCGGTTTTTCACTGTAGACATGCTTGCCTGCTTCCAGGGAGGCGATATCGACATTGGCGTGGCTGGCCGGAATGGTCAAATTAATAATAAACTCAATATCCGTCTGTGCGAGCATCTCCTCAACCGTGTATACGTTCGGGATGTTGAACTCTTCCGCTTTCGCTTTGGCGTTGTCCGGAATGAGATCGGCACATGCCACGATTTCAACCCAAGGGCTGTTTTTCAAGTTCGTGAAGTATACGCCGCTGATGGTTCCGCAGCCAATTATACCTGCTCTCATTTTTTTCATCGATGTCACTCCTTGAACCAATAGATGTGCTCGGACTAGTACAATGGTATTCTTTTATGCTTTCGTTTAAAATGAAGAATATGATTAAAACATGAACAATCTGGTCATTATTTTCTTATTCTTCAAAGGGGACTTAAGCAATGGATTCAAATCTTTCCAACCAAGTCGTAGCAGCGGATTTCTCATTTCATCGCAAACCTTTCAAGATGTCCCTGGCTGACGGTTTCGACACCTATTTGATGCGTTGGCAGACCGACGGCAAATGCCGCGCCAAAATCGACGGCAAGCTGTCGCTCATCGAGGCAGGGGATCTGTTGATCTTCACGCCCGGACAGCCTTATGAACTTCGGATCGATGACGAATACAACGCATTGGGTGAATTGACCATCGAAAGCGGCGATTATCATATTTTTTTCAAAGGGCCTTGGGCGGACGCGTGGTGGAATTCCAAGAAACGCCCGACCAAAATCAGGGTGCCGCTGGAGGAGCGTTACCTGAGTCTGTTTCGGCAAATTCTGCTCGAGCAGCGGCGCGTATCGGATCCTTATCCCGAGATTTCGGATTACACCGTGCGGATTCTGTGCCTTGAGGTGGACCGCCTGTTATCGGAGCAGCCGTCAACAACCCCCAAGACGTATCTCGCCTACCGCATGAAGAACTACATTGAGGAGAATGCCTCCTCCATGTTCAAGCTGGAGGATGTCGCCGCCCATGTCGGCATCAGCGTTTCCCGGGCAGTCCATCTGTTCAAGGAAGCATTCGGCACCACCATCATGCAGTACACTATGGACGTGCGACTGAGCATGGCAAAGGAACGGATCGTTTTCAGCCCCCTCTCCCTGGAGGATGTCGCCGAAACCTCCGGCTTTGCGAACTATACTTATTTTCACCGCGTTTTCCGTTCACGATTCGGCGTTTCGCCTAAGCAATTCCGCATGTCCAGCCGAACCTCCAATTAATGGTCATACTTCCACGGTAAAAAAGCGGGCCGACCAAGGTTTTTCCTTGATCGACCCGCTCCTTCTTTGAATCGGATGTAAGATATTCCATGATTCCGTTACTTCTTGTCAGGACCAAGGGTGGCCGCTGCCTCGGCAACAACGATAGCCAAGTCTTCATTACCGAACATTGACAGGACGCCAAGCAGGGTCTGATCCGGTATTTCCCCAGCCTCTTCTTTGGGCACCGTCAGTTCAAGCACGCGCGTCAACCGCTCATTGTCCGGCTGATCCGGATAGGCTTTACGGTACAGCTCAGCCGGATCCAGACCGTGATTCACACACCACTGGGCAAATACGAGGATCATCATATCCTCATCCTGACGGTACGATTCCGCTATCCGTTCTTCTACGGACTTCCCCGCAGATTCCATGCATTACTCCTCCTCATGCGAACAGGGTTTTATGGGCTCTGTTCGTTCATGAAGACATTATACCGCTTGGTTCCCGTTCAGACAAAGTCTTAAACTAGTCGACCATCTTTACCTGTACCGGGTTGCTCTTCGCTTTGTGCTCATTCTTCTTCTTCATCCAGGTTCCGATGCCGATGACGATGGCAATGACGATAACCTCAAACCCGTACTTCACGACGCCATTTGCGAACCAGCCGTGAATCATCGGCTCTTCCACCACCATCTTCGATGCGGTCCAGGCTAACACCGCAGCTCCGATCGTGATGATTATCGGGAAGCGATCCGTCAGCTTCAGGATAATGGTACTGCCCCACACCATGATCGGAACGGAAATCGCAAGTCCGACAATAACCAGCATGAAGCTTTCACCCGCAGCGCCTGCTACGGCAAGAACGTTATCCAGTCCCATCATGGCGTCCGCGATGATGATCGTACGGATAGCCGCCCACATTTGGTTGCCCGCGGAAATTTCATGCTGCTTCTCATCGACCAGCAGCTTGTAGGCAATCCACAGCAGCGCGATACCGCCGATCAAGCGCAAGCCGGGGATCATCAAGAGCTGGACAACGAGCAGCGTGGCTACGATCCGTATGATGATCGCACCGACGGTTCCCCACAGGATGACCTTCTTCTGGTCCTCTTTCTGGACATTGCGAGCTGCGAGACCGATAACGATAGCATTATCGCCTGCCAGCACGAGGTCAATAAGGACAATCGACAGCAGCGCGGTCCAAAATTCCATCGACAGCAAATCCATGATTCCCCACCCTTTCTTCATGTTCTGATTAGGCTTTCACCTACCGATGTCTCCACCCAAAAAAAACGCTGTTCCCTTCATCGGTAGGGTCTACAGCGTTTTTTGGGCGCAAAAATAGACCTCCACCTCATCATGAAACAATCAGGCAAAGGTCTCGCTAAACAACTCATCGTTGCCAATAAAGCCGGGGATGGTTAGTCCCGTAATGACGACTTTACTTACGATATAGAATTTATAAGTCATCGGCAGAGCCCATGAAATTCTATACCGCAAGAAAACCTACCGTTGAAGTCGCGGTTGTTCATCCTTGATAAGGCCACGACCGAGGTTTTCTTATGAAGCTACTCCCCTTTGGGAACTATTCGGTTGGACATATTATAACATACGAAAAATCGCTTGTATATTCAAATTTTTCCATAGTTTCGATTGCGAGAGTCTTCGAAAGACGGGCAGCATGCCTGTTTTTTTGCTATCATGGTGCTATTCAGGTCAACGATGCAAAGTGAGGATTCTACATGAAGAGATGGATCATCCCCATCCTATATGCGGCAGTACTGGCACTTGCTTTTTCATACAGGCATGATATCACGGAGTGGTTGGAGAGCGATCCCCCGCTCTTCCTCATGATCCTGCTGGCAGCCCTGCTTGCCTTATTTCCCATTGCCCCCTACAAAGTGGTCATCGCTATTCTCGGGTATGCATACGGCACTGTCTGGGCGGCAGCCATATCGTGGTTCGGAACGACGATCGCAGCCGTCATCCTGTATGCGGCTGTGCGGTCTTTATACCAGGAGTCCGGCAGACGGCTGCTTGGGAAATACACGGCTATACATAGGTTTACGACCGCGGTCGAACGGCGCCCCTTTCAGTCGATCCTGCTCGCCCGCCTGCTGCCCGTGATACCCCAAATGGCCGTCAATCTATATGCCGGCGTCGCCTCCATCCCATTCTGGACGTACACCGCCGCCTCCGCCATCGGCAAAATTCCAGCCATCCTCCTGTACGCCTGGCTTGGCAGCGGATTGGCCGATCATCCGGTCATCTTCGCGGCTGTTGCGGCAGGACTTATGCTGCTAACCGCTCTGTTCATGGCCGCTTTCCGGTGGTATAAGGGGAGAACGACATAATCGGAGCAATATTTTGGTTTCCTTGACCAAAATGATTATAATAACAATAAGACTTACATTTTATATTGTTATAAAACGATGGAGGGATAATATATGAATAATCGTTCAACCCCAAGCGAATTGGCTACCTTTGCGGGAGGCTGCTTCTGGTGTATGGTCTCTCCTTTTGACGAGCTGCCGGGCATTCTGAAGGTCGTTTCCGGTTATACTGGCGGCCACAAGGAAAATCCAACCTATGAAGAGGTATGCTCCGATACCACAGGCCATTATGAGGCCGTTCAAATCACCTATAACCCGGAAATCTTCCCATATGAGAAGCTGCTCGAGCTTTTCTGGCAGCAAATCGATCCTACGGATGAGGGCGGACAATTCCATGACCGCGGGACATCCTACCGCACCGCTATTTTTTACCATACGGAGGAGCAGCGCGAGCTTGCGGAGCAATCCAAGCAGGCCGTGGCAGCCAGCGGACGTTTCGACGGACCGATCGTGACGCCGATCATCCCGGCGAGCACCTTCTATGAAGCCGAGGAATACCATCAGGATTACCACAAGAAAAATCCGAGCCATTACAAACGCTATCGCAAAGGCTCCGGACGGGAGGATTTCATTGAGCAGCACTGGTCGGAGCCTGTGGATACCGCCGAGCTTAAGCAGCGCCTGACGCCGATCCAATATGAAGTGACGCAGAACAACGCTACTGAACCCCCGTTCCACAATGAGTATTGGGACCATCATGGGGAAGGCATTTACGTCGATATCGTGTCCGGCGAGCCGCTCTTCAGTTCTACGGACAAATACGACGCCGGCTGCGGATGGCCGAGCTTCACCCGTCCGATTCGCGAATACAACATCAAGGAAAAAATGGAT
Source organism: Paenibacillus sp. Y412MC10 (assembly GCF_000024685.1). NCBI lineage: Bacteria > Bacillati > Bacillota > Bacilli > Caryophanales > Paenibacillaceae > Paenibacillus > Paenibacillus sp. Y412MC10. The sequence continues at coordinate 2,392,113 of NC_013406.1, read as the reverse complement.
CTTACCCACATGATGGTCCGCACCGAGGTACGAAGCAAAAAAGGCGACTCTCACCTCGGCCATGTGTTCGACGACGGGCCCGGACCGAATGGGCTCCGTTACTGCATCAATTCCGCTGCGCTCCGGTTTGTGCCGAAGGAAGAAATGCAGAGGGAAGGCTACGGCGAGTATTTGCAGCTGTTCGAATAAATCCAATTTTCCAAATGCATTGCCCCTCAGGGGTAATGCATTTTTTTATGCGGTTGAACCCGTTTATTCAATTTGGTTGCACGGGGTAATATACAGTACATGCAGTGAACAGTTGAATTGGAGGGATCGTACCATGCCTTGGAGCAAAAATGATTATCCGCCATCCATGAAAAATCTGGAGCCCCGGGTGAGGAATAAAGCCGTGGAAATTGCCAATGCCTTGCTGGAGGAGAACTACGATGAGGGACGTGCCATCGCCATCGCCACCGCCAAGGCACAGGAGTGGGACGAGAACCACCCCAAGGACGAGAAGTAATCGATATAAAGCACATGAAAGAAGCTCACCCTACATGCGGGTGAGCTTCTCTTATTGGGACCGCATTACGAACGGCCGCTAACGGTATGCTGCGCTGTTTTCGGAGTAACCGAAGTGCTTGGGGCACGGACCGCCTTCCGAACCGGTTTCTTTTCCGCTTTCTCGGTACCGTACGTCACTGTGATGGTGATCACTTGCCCGGCAATCGATACGGCTAATATAGTATATAAGGTTTCAACCAATGGCATATAGAATAGCGATAATAGCAGTACTACGGCATCCATCAGGAAAAACACCGTCCCTACCTTAAGCCCGCTCCACTCGCTGAACAGCACGGAGATTACGTCGTCACCGCCTGTCGCCCCGCCATAGCGGAGCACGATGCCGGCTCCAAAGCCCGTCAATAATCCGGACAGCAGCGCGGCTGCCAGCAAGTTATGATTCAGATCGATAACCAGCGTGGAATAGCGCTCGATCAATGCGTAGAACAAGGTAAACATGCTCGCCGCAACAACGGTATTGAATATGAATTTCCGGCCCTTGATGAACAAGGCAATCAGCAGTACCGGTATGTCCATAAGGACCATACTCAATGCTGGCGGAATATCAAGCGCATATTTGCCAAGCAGCGCAAGGCCGACAAAGCCGCCTTCGGTCAAATGATTGTGAAAATTAATGTGATAATACGTAAAAGCCATTAAAAACGTTCCGAACAACATCGCCGACATGGTGATAAATGTGTTTTGTCTTTTCCTCATACAGGATCCCTCTTGTCGTAGTAGATTGGTCAGACATAGGCCAATCTCTACCTTGAGGCAACCTGGAGGAGTTCATCCTTCGAACCATAGTTCCCATCCTTTCGTAGAGACCGTCCTTGTCTTCAGACGTCCGACTTCGCTCTACAAAGGAAGCTATGTGTATGAGAGATCATAACGTTTCCAAATCGTCCTTTGGGGATTCGTCCTTCGGGGACACATGGTATCCTGATCCTTTCTCGTTTTAGTTAGAGTGCTAACATTATTATAACACAGTTGGCATACAAGCTAAACAGCTGGCTAGAATGAATTGGAATCTCTATATGGAATATGTAAAAAATCCAGCTTTAAGAACCTCCTTCGCGTAAAAATGTTGTTCACATATTCGCTGAATCCGATGTGATCTAAATCACAAGAGCCGCTCCATCGCCTGTCTATACTTAAAGGGAACACCAACTCGACTAAGTATCATATGAATCAAGGGGGAGTCTGCATGTTAAGCCAACGTACGATCGAGGTCGTTAAATCGACTGTGCCGGTTCTGGAAACCCACGGCACGGCAATCACAAGCGCATTTTACCAAAAATTGTTTCATCATCACCCAGAACTTCTTAACATATTCAACCATGCGAATCAAAGAGAAGGGAAACAGCCCTTTGCCCTGGCCAATGCCGTATACGCCGCCGCGGCCCATATCGACCGTCTTGAAGCCATCGTCCCGGTTGTTAAACAAATCGGACACAAGCACCGGGCATTAAACATTTTGCCGGAGCACTATCCGATCGTCGGCGAAACGCTGCTCGGCGCCATGAAGGATGTACTTGGCGATGCCGCAACGCCCGAAATTATCGAGGCTTGGGCCGAAGCTTATGGCGTCATTGCCGATGTCTTTATCGGCATCGAGGCGGATATGTACCAGCAAGCCGCAAACAAAGCCGGCGGCTGGAGCGGATACCGTAATTTCGTCATTGACCGGAAGGGGGAGGAAAGCTCCGTCATTACTTCCTTTTATCTGGTACCGCAGGATGGCGGGGAAATTTCCGATTATCTGCCCGGCCAATACATCACGCTTCGGGTAAAACCTGAGGGAGAAGCCTATTATCATAATCGTCATTACAGCCTCTCGTCCGCACCCGGACATCCTTACTACAGAATTACGGTGAAACGAGAAGACGAGCTGGATGGAAAGCCTGCCGGCATCGTCTCCAACTGGCTGCACCGTCATGCAGAGGTCGGGACCGTTCTCGAGGTCACGGCTCCGGCCGGTACCTTTACGCTGGATACGGACTCCGATCTTCCGCTTGCCTTGATCAGCGGCGGCGTCGGTTTGACTCCGATGGTGGCCATGCTGGAATCCGTGCTGCTGAATCAGCCTGAACGGAAAGTAACCTTTATCCATGCGGCCAAATGCGGCAGTCAGCATGCAATGAAGCTGCATATCGATGAGCTCGCCTCGAAGCATCCGCAGCTAAGCACGTACGTCATTTATGAACAGCCGGAAACGGAAGACACTTGCCACCAAACCGGCTACATCGATCTGGAGTTCCTTCACAAAACGGTCGATCCGAAAGCCGTCTTCTATTTCTGCGGGCCGGTTCCGTTCATGCGTGCCGTGAATGGCCATTTGAAAGCGATGGAGGTACCTGCTGACCGGATCCACTATGAATTCTTTGGTCCGGCCGGTACGCTGGAAAGTTAATATTAGGTTAACCGTATCTCAAAACCCAAAAAGATGCCCCTCTTATGCAAAAGGGGCATCTTTTTGGGTTTGGTGCCTTCCGGCGGCATCGATCAGCCGCGAAGGGTGCATCGACTCATTGCTTTGTCCGGCGCATGCTCGTACAGGGTTTTATAAACCGGTGTATAAAGCTAGTTCAGGCGTCGGCAAAGGGATATGGGCTAAACGTGCTTGCCGTGCTCCCGCAGCAGCCGGTTTACCGTTTCTCTCCTTACCCCGATCAGTTGTCCGATCTCTTCCTGAGTCAAATATTCGGTCAAATGTATCCCTTGGGAATACTCATCCAGCCATTGAATCAGCAGCTCCAGCCGCTCCGCCGGCCCGCCCACGGTTAAGTGATCCAGCCTCATCTGCATGAACCTCACCTTTTCCTGCAGCAATCTGGCAACCTCGAGCGGTTTTCGCGGATCCTCCTCCAGCTGTCCATACCAAGCTTCAGCCGATATTACCTCCACTTCGCTCTGAATCAGCGCGATCGCGGTTCCATGCGTTTCCTTCGGGCTGATCAGCGAGTGATGGGGTACCGTTTCGCCGGGATATAAAATATTGAAAAGCACCATATTGCCGTTGGCATGCAGACGGGTCACCTTAAACAATCCGCTCCGAATGTGATATAAATGATCCCCGCTATCCCCTTGCCGGAACAATATTTCGCCTTTATGCAGTATCATGGTTAATCTCCTCCAGAAAAAATGCAGTTATCAGGAGTGTAAACGATATGCCGCCATGAATCCACCGGGGTGATCACAAATGCCAGAAATTAATGGTTGCAGGCCGAATAAGGATGGCATACCATGTATATAATAGAACGTGTGTTCTTATATTTTTTTCATGTCCGGGGATGTGTCTCTTATGATGAAACCTTCCACTCCTCCTCCGCCTTCGGTCGAAGACGAAGCCCTGATCAAAGATTATCTGCTGCATGACCTGCTTCAGTCTGTTCTCGAACGGGATATTGGAATCCTCAAGACCCTCAAGCTCAAAATGGCCGAAATCTATATTTTAAATCTGCAGCATATCCAAAAAGGGATTTCGGCACGCGCCTGGTCCATTCAACAGCAGATGAAGCGGCGCGGCATCCGGATTCAAAGCCAGGGCCGTACCCCCGAGGAAGGGCTGCAGGTGCATTATCTGTGCCGCGGGTATGAAGGCAGCCTGCTCTGCGATCGGCCCTCTCTCAAGGAAGAGATAAAGGAGCGGCTCGTTTCGTATCTTGGCACGGATTTGGCGGCATACTAGCTCCAACTATGTACAAGACAGGAGCGCTCATGAAGAATATTTTCCATATATATTCTGCCGATATCCGTAGAATCGTCCGCAATTGGGCTGCAGCCGTTATCATCGGGGGTCTTGCCCTCCTTCCTTCTCTATATGCCTGGTTTAACATCGAAGCTTCCTGGGATCCCTACGGCCAAACCTCAGGTGTATCCATTGCCGTTGCCAACCTGGATAAAGGCACCACCCTTCGCGACCAGCCCATTAACCTGGGCAAAGAAATCGTGGAGTCCCTGCATCACAATGAGAAGCTGGGGTGGCGGTTTACGGAGGACAGCGAGAATGCGATACAGGGGGTGCGGCGCGGCACCGATTATGCCGCTATCGTCATTCCGGAGAACTTCTCCGCCCGGATCGGCACCGTACTGACCAATGAGCCCGTCAAGGCTCAGATCCTCTATTACACGAACGAGAAAATCAACGCCATTTCGCCCAAGGTGACGGCCCAGGGGGCATCTGCCGTCGTGGAGGAAGTCAGCAAAAATTTCATCAAAACCGCCAACGGCACCATCTTCGAGATTTTCAACACGCTCGGGATCGAGATCGAGAACCAGCTCCCTGCGATCAACAAAGTACGAAGCTTGCTGTTCCGGCTCGAAAAAAGCTTTCCCGAGCTCAACGAGGCGGTGAGCACGGCCCAGCAGGATATCAAGCTGGCCAACCGGTTGGTTGAGCAAGCCGATGCGGCTCTGCCCCGCCTTGAAGGGATTGCCACGGACGGCAAGGAAATGGCCGGTGCGCTGGCGGAGTTCGCGAATCAGGCCGCAGGGGCCTCGAAATCGCTGGAGCCTGCGCTGCGGCAGGACTTGGAGGTGCTGGGTGCAGCCACCGGAGCGCTTTCGCAAGTGCTGGACGCGCTAGGGCAAAAAGACATCGACCCGAAGGAGCTGGCCAGCCGCCTGAACGCTGCGAAGGAGCGCGCTGAGACTGCAGCGCAAGCCGCGGCCCGGCTGGGGCAATTGTTCAAGCGGCTGGGCTCGATCTCCCCGGCGGCGGCTTCCGCGGCCGCTAAGCTCGAGGACATTGCCGCACGATGGACCTCGGCTCAAGCCGCGCTCCAAAGCATTGCCCAAGCCGTGGAACGGGGGGAGGAAGCACCTGCGGATTCCATCGATAAGCTGAAGAAGCTGACCGATGACATTAACGGGCTGACCGACGCGCTGCTAAGCCGGTACGACAGCGAAATCGGCCCGGCGATAAGCAAGGCCTTCACCAAGGGCGCAGGTACGGCGAAGCGCGTTCAGCAGGAATTGACCCAGGCGCTTGGCAGCGTCCCCGACATCCAGCGTTTGCTTCAAGATGCCCGGAAAGGGCTCAAAGTGGGAGGCCAAGAAGTGCAGCTCGCCCAAAATCGTCTGCCGGAAGCGGAGCTTCGGATTACGCAGCTGGCCAACCGGCTGCGCGAGATGGAAGCGGAAGGGGATATTCAAGAGATCATCGATCTTCTCCAAAACAATTTCGAGCTCGAGAGCCAGTTTTTTGCCGAGCCGGTTACGCTGGAAGAGAATCGCCTGTACCCTATCCCGAACTACGGCTCCGCGATGTCGCCCTTCTTCACGACCTTGTCCTTGTGGGTAGGCGCACTGCTGCTCGTTTCCCTGCTCTCCGTTGACGTACATGATGAGGAGAGAAGCTTCCGCAGCATCGAGGTTTACTTCGGACGCTATCTCACCTTTCTGACCATTGCCCTGTTCCAGGCGCTGTTCGTTACCCTGGGCGATATTTATTTGCTGGGAGCCTATGTGGTGAACCCCGGCTGGTTCATTCTGTTTGCGCTGCTGATCAGCTGCGTTTTCATGCTGATCGTCTACACGCTGGTGTCCGTGTTCGGCAATGTCGGAAAAGCGATGGCGATCGTTCTGCTCGTGCTGCAGCTGGCAGGCGCTGGCGGGACCTTTCCGATCCAGATGACCCCGCCGTTCTTCCAGGCATTGCATCCGTATTTGCCGTTCACCTATGCCATCAGCATGATGCGGGAAGCCGTCGGCGGCATCCTGTGGGATATCGTCATCCGCGATATGCTGCTCATGCTGGTCTTCGCGGCGATCGCGCTTGTGATCGGGATCGCGCTCAAGAAGCCGATCAACCGGGCCAGCAGCGGACTGATCCGCAAAGCGAAAGCTTCGAAGCTCATTCATTGACCCCCCCTCCGGTGGGACGGACAGAATGACGAGCGCTCTGCCTCCCGAATGTTCCCATACGTGAAAGGACACCCCGAGCGGCTTCCTATTGAAGCCGCGGGGTGTCCTTTTGGGTTATGCGAAATCATTCATGATGGGATTGCTGTCGAATTTCGCTCAACTTCTGCAGCGTATCTGCTTCCATTTCGCCGAGCCGCCAGATCGCAATCTTCGAAATGCCCGCCTCCCCCGCCGCATCCATCCATCCGGCAAGGGTCGTTCCGTCCGCATACCATACGGTATGCCCGATGCCTTGGTCGTCCGTGTACTCGAAGTATAGGGCCCCGCTGTCCGGATCCCGCTTCGGTTCGTCCGGGCTGGCATGCGCCAGCTCTACCGCACGCTTCTCCGTTAAAGAGACCGCCTTGCCATTCTCCGCCCAGTCAAACCCGCCAACCGACAGCGCGATGGCATGGTCTCCCGGCAGCTGCCGCAGCTTGCCCCCCAGCTCCTTGATCATGGCATAATCCGCCTTCGGTCCGGGTCCGCTATGCCCCCCGTACAGGTTGTATGCCATCAGGACATAATCAGGCCCCTCCGGCAGCTTAAGCGATGACAAGGATACGCCCGGCTCCAGCACGATTCGAAGCGAGAGGCCTTCCGCCCGGAGACGCTCATACAGCTCCTCGTACAGCGCGGAGAGGTTTGCCCCATCCTCCTTGCGGACCTTCTCGTAATCCAATTCCACGCCGTCGAAGCCGTGCTGGGATGCCATGTCCAGAATCTGCCTGATATGTTGGCTGCGGCTTTCGGGAGTAGCGACGAGCCGGGATATCAGCTCCGGATCCTTCTGTTTGGCCGTTCCATCGGTATGGAAACGATCGTTGACGATCGTCAGGACGCCGCGAGCCGGCTCCCCTTCCTTGGACGCCTCCAGGAACGCAGGCAGCGCCTCCCGAAAATCCGACGTCAAGTAAAGCTCGTCTTCATGATTGAAATAGGCTGCAAACAGCTTGATTTCTTCAAGCCCATCGCCGAGCTGCTTCCAATCTGTCATGCCCGTCTCCCACTGCCAATCCGTAATCCAGGCAGACAGCTTGACTTGCGCCTGCAGCGGCTGAGGCAGCATCGATGGCTCCTTCTTTTGATCCTCCAACCACCAGAAGGAGGCAGCACACAATACCGCAACCCCCGCAGCTGCCGCCCATTTCTTCCTGCGATTCTTCATTCGTTGTTCACGCCCTACGCCCAATTTTTAGAAAGTCTCGACAGCCCAGTCGACCGCGCGATTCATGCTTCGCTGTACGCCGGTCAGGACACCGGCAAGTCCGGACGGCTTGTTCGTAAACAGCAGCTTACGTTCGGCACCCGGTGGCTCCGACACAATCGTGACATCTTCAAAGACGGCGTCGTAAATATCATCCTTTTCGTTCTGCTCATGATACTCCGATTCAAGCGCCACGCCTCCTGCGCCGATCGATGCATCCACAGGCTGCCGGTCCAGAAGCACCTGCCGATCAACGCTCACGGACAGGGCATCGCCTTTCACCGAAATCTCCAGCCACCGATTTCCGAGTATGTTGACAGGGTACTCATTCTCATCATCCCGGTCTCCGGACAGCGTCTGCTCCTTTGTATAGACCGAAGCCTTATCGAATTGCAGATCCTCTTCGCCCCATGCCACCTTCGGCAAGGCGTACGTGAACAGCTCCTCGGGAGCTTGGCCCGCTATCTTCTGTTCCACCACCACGTGGTTGTTCTCCAGCAGAAGCCTGAGATACGAACCCTTCGTTCGGTCGTAACGGACATAAACCGACTGCCGTCCTACCACATTGCCGAGCGCTTTGGCCGAGACGGTGACGTCTTGCTCCCCGCTGCCCTTCAAATACACGCTTCCTGCCTGGGACGGGGGCGATGTGACCACCATCCGGTTATCCGTAAATTCTGCCGCTCCGCCAAGCAGCTCCCACTTGTCAGCCTGCTCCGTGTCGCCCCGTACAAACTGCATAGGCTGCCCTTGGTCCTTACGCAGCTTCATTAACAGGTGATTGGTAGACCAATACGGCGCGGGCTGGACCCGGGTCAGATTATACAGATCGCTATCCTTCGAATTGAAGGCAACGCCTTCCCGGTTGAAATTCATCCCGAACAGCTTCTGAATCTGATCCGAATTGGCATTCGCCACAAGCTGATTCATTCCTCCGCCGAGCGCATTGGCATGCATGATCATATACGTGAGCGGAACGTAACCGAGCGATTCCGTGTAAACCTTGTCCATTGCCGCATAGTCGGCCCGGATCCGCTCTTCCATCTCGGCGCGGTTCTCGAGCGGAATCATGTTCTCGTCGCGGATGAAATCCATCAAATAGTGGTTGTAATATTCCACGTTGGATTTGACCGTCAGCTCGCGCTCGTCTTTAACGCCGACATAACGGCCCTCATCATCGAAAATATTGATATAGGTCAGCCGGTTGCCGTTAGTCCCAAGCTCCCAATAACCGGTGCGGGTCATCTTCAGCATGTCCTTCGGCTGCAGAAATTTCCGTTCGCTGTTGCCCATTTTATTGGCATAGGACAGAAAGGTAGCCTTATAATTATATTTTTCAAGCAGCGGCTGCGCGAACAGCGCGGAATCATTCCGCCCGTCTTCAAAGGACAGGTACAGCGCCTTGTCGGGCAGCTTCTTGCCATGGCTGTAATAATCGATGATATCCTGCTGCGAAATCGTCGTATAGCCCTGTTCGTATAAGGCCTTCAGCTGGGCATCCAGCTGGGCCTTAGATACGAGCTTGGACGTCCCGGTGCGGCCGACCCCGAAATAGGACAGGGCAATAAAGCCCTGATCCTGACGCCAGGCGGATCTGTCCGGCTCCTTATATGTTCGAAAATCGAAAATCGCATTGGCCAACAGGACGGCTGCAACGGCCAATACCATGACCTGTGCCGTTACTTTGATGATTTTCCTGCGATTTTTTCGCCGAACATTGAGGGCTGTTTTTTGTTTTTTAGCCATATGTCATCCTCACTTCAATCCTTACTTCAACCGCTTTGACACGATCAGAACGGTAATCCGAATTTTTTGCCTTTGCGCTTGCGGGCTTCCTTCTTCTCCCTGGCTTCGATATCCTGCGGCGTTTCCCTGGTCCCCCACGTCGATTTCCAGAAGGTAAACCAAGCCACCGGCATCTGCCATAACAGGACGAATTCATAGAAGAGGCAGAATACGAAGCCGAACACCCAAAGTCTGCTCTTCCGGAACAGCAGGTGGGCCAGGCTCATCAGCAGCGCCATCAGCAGTAATCCCATCAGGAAGGTCCCCGGGAAAATGCCGTGAACGATCGGCACGTACATGAGGTTGTAGGCAACCACGACAGGCGCGGCAATCGGCACGATCAGGCCTATGTAAAAAAACAATGCCATAAACGGCTCTTTACGCCATATGAAACTTCCGGCCCGCAGCGATTCGCGCAGCCAGGAGCGCTTCCACCGCATCTGCTGCTTCAGAAACACCTTCATCTGCGAAGGCACGATCGTCGAGCAAATGGCAGAATCCTGGTAAGCGGTCCGATGCGTTTTCAAAATAAAGTTCGTCATGCTCCGATCGTCTCCGAAGGTGGCGGGCCTGCCCAGAAACTTCTGGTTAAGCCAAGCGTCCGCATGCTGCACGATCAGCTCTTTCCGATAGCAGGATAACGGACCCGACAGGCAGGTCACGCTGTCAAACCAGGACTCTGCCGCTTTCATGATCCGAAAGGCGATATAATAACGGACGGTCTGCAGCTTCGTCATGTTATTGGTATATTTGTTCTCGACGTCCGTCCGTCCGGCAACGCCGCCCATCTTGGGATCCTGAAAGGGCTGGACGAGGTGGCGAATCGCCGTCGGATCCAGGAAGCTGTCCGAATCCACGAAGACCACCAGATCATGCTTGGCCATCTCGACGCCTTTGACCAAAGCGGCCCGTTTGCCCGCATTCTCGGGCAGCACCATATAGGACAAGCGCTCCCGGGTAGCGTAACGCTCCGCCTCGGAATGAATCAACTCGATCATATCCTGGATCTGCTGTACCGACTGGTCCGTCGATCGGTCGTCTACCACTATGACCTCCAGCTTGTCTACGGGGTAGTCCTGATTCATGCAGCTGAGTATCGTGCGCTTGATCCATTCCGCTTCATTGAAGCAGGGGATGATAATCGATACTCCCGGCGTATAATCCGGATTGATCGGCACATCGCGGTACAGCGCTCCGAACAGGTAGCGCGTCAGCAGAAACAGGGCCGCGATCAAGCTGTACAAATACAGCACCATGTTGTATTTGAAATAAATGATGCTCTCCGCCCGCATCAGCATGATGAAGAGCACCGCCATGAACAGCATTGCGCTGGCGGAATATACGGAATAACCCCACCGTTTGCGCTGAAAATAATCCGTGAGCGGTTTCTCGAACTCCAAGGCAAGCAGATGCTCTTCGCCGGCTTCCGTCGAATTCAAGGCCCTGCGGACAACGGTTGCATCGATCCTGACGGCCGATTCGAAGCCCTCGGGCATAGCCCCCGGGGGGATGCGGAATCGCGCTTTCACTTTGTCGCCGACTTCGAGGCTTGAAGCGTCGTCCGGCAGCCTGAGCAGAAGGCCCGTGGCCGAAATGTCGGCAGCCACGCCCTTGATCCCGGCTTTTTTCTTTTTCCCGTTCGGGACAAGCAAAACTTCAAAATCCGCCTCGTAACGCAGGCTGAGCATCCGCAGCTTGTTGACGTACTCAGAGCTGGACAAATCCTCCCCGGGCTTCTGCGCCCGGTTGCCTCTTCGGTCCGCGTTCATCCGGATCTGCTCCGGATCAGGCACATAGGAAAGAGTCCGTCTGTCCGTGCGCGGAAGCGTTAGAACTTCCTTGGTGCTCTTCGATTGCTTTCTTTTTATAATCCTCATTGCCTTCTCCCATCGTTATCTTACAAACTCCAATAATGAAAGCCATGGGCTTCGCATTCGGTTTTTGGATAAGCTCCCTTCACGTCGATCAGAAGCTTCGCCTGTTCCGAACTGAACATCTCCTTGAATGCCGCGATCCCGAGCTGCTTGAACTCCCGGTGAGCGACCGCCACAACCGCAATCTGGATTCCGCTCAGCTCGCTCATGTCCGACAGCTCGATGCCGTATTCCTCGTAAGCCTGCTTCGGGTCTACGTGCGGGTCCGCCACCATCGGCCGGATTCCGTAATCCTGCAGCTCCCGAATAATATCGATGACCTTGGAATTGCGGATATCCCGGCAGTCCTCCTTGAACGAAAGGCCCATGACGGCCACCTTCGCCTTCATCAGATCGATCCCTTGGCGAATCGCAAGTTTAATGACGTGCTGGGCGACGTATTTTCCCATTCCGTCATTGATATGCCGACCTGCCAAAATAATCTTGGAATGATACCCCGTATCCTCGGCCTTATACGTCAGATAATACGGGTCGATTCCGATGCAATGCCCGCCGACGAGACCAGGGCGGAACGGGAGGAAATTCCATTTCGTTTCCGCTGCGCGCAGCACGGCATTCGTATCGATGTCCATCTGGTTGAACAGCATCGAAAGCTCGTTCATAAAGGCAATGTTGATGTCGCGCTGCGCATTCTCGATGACCTTTGCCGCTTCCGCCACCCGGATGGATTCCGCCCGGTGAACGCCTGCCTCGATAATCAGCTCATACAGTCTGGCAACCGTCTCCAGCGCCTCCGGATCATTGCCGGACACGATTTTCACGATGGTCTCCAGCCGGTGGACCTGGTCTCCGGGGTTAATCCGTTCCGGAGAATACCCCACCTTGAAATCCTCGCCCAGCCGCAGGCCCGACTCCTCTTCGAGAATCGGAATGCAGACTTCCTCCGTAACGCCCGGATAGACCGTTGACTCATAGACAACCACCGCTCCCCGCGTCAAGGCGCGACCGACCAAACGGCTGGCATTCCGCACGAATTTCAGGTCCGGCACATTGCCGCTTTTTACGGGTGTCGGAACGGCCACGATAAAGCAGCGAGCCTCCTTCAGCTTGTCCGGATCCGAGGTGAAATCGGCCGCACAGCCCGCAAGCAAGTCATCTCCGATCTCACCGGTAGCATCGAATCCGCTGCGATACTGAGACACCTTCGCCTCGCTCAGATCAAAGCCGATGACATCCAGCCTTTTCGAGAACGCGACCGCCAGCGGCAGGCCGACATAACCCAGTCCGACGACCGCCAATTTATTCACGCGGTCCAGCATGTTTTCATATAATTCCATTTTACTCCATCTCCATTGCGGCCTGCTCCTGCAACTGCATCATGTCCGCCATTTTCACAAACGTGTATCCTTTATCCTTGAGGCCTTCCAGCACGCGCGGCAGCGCCTCAATGGTATGAATGTCATCCAGCATATGCAGCAAGATGACGCTTCCCGGCTGCGTCTTGGTCATAACCCCGTTCACAATATCGTCGGCACTATTGGAAATATCCCAATCCAGCGTCGTCACGTCGTACATGGCAATCACCGGGTAACCGACTGCCGCCAACGCTTTGGCCCGTTTATCGTCGACCACGCCGGTCGGCGGACGAAACAACATGACAGGCTGCTGCTGGATGGCTTCGGTAATGACCTGATGCGCCTTGACGACATCCTGCTGAAGCTCTTCGGGCGTCAGCGATGTAACGACGGGATGGCTGTAGGAATGGTTGGCCACGTCATGCCCGCCTTCCACCATTGCCCGCGCCAAATTCGGATTGCTTTCCACGCCTTTGGCCCTCAGGAAGAAGGTCGCTTTGACATCATGCTCGGCCAAAATATCGAGTATGCGGGTCACCGTTTTATCGCTTCCGAAATCGTCAAACGTCAGGGCAACTTCTTTTTTGTCGGTATCGACTTGATAAACCAGCTCATACTTCGCCCGTTGATAATCCGGATTGATGCGGGCAGCGTCATATCCCGGAATTTGCTCAAGCGGCTTTCGCTCGCCCCCGTTCTGCACCAGCTCATCCAGCGTAACCAGCCGATATCCGATATCGTCCACGGCCTTGGCAATGTATTTTATAGAAGAGACCACTTCCGGATTGACGTCGGTGTTCATGGAGATGATGCCGCCTCTGGAGACGAACCTCGCCACGTATTCTCCGATGGCTTCGGCACTCTGCATATCGCGGTCCTTCGGATTGATGTTATAGCTGACAACCGCCTTCATTCCAAGATGCGCTGCCGCCAGCGGCACATCTTCCGGGTAATCGCCCGAACGCGTCCGGACATAGCGGGGCTGGGCGCCGGTCTCCCGTTCAATAACGTCGTTTGCCAGCTTGATCTCCTTATAGATCTGATCGTAATCCAGCTTGTTCATATCCAGCTGATTGAGCGTATTGTTCTCGATTTCATGGCCTCCGGCCAAGATCGCGCCCGCAATGTCCGGCTCCTCCGCCACTCGGATGCCCGGAAGAAAGAAGGTCGCCTTGATTCCGTACGTTTCCAGTTCATCGATCAGTGCCGTCATGGTGGCTTTATCCCCCATGCCGTTAAAGGTAAGCGCCAATTCCTTCCTGGCCGTATACACGTACGGAATTTCCCTGCTCTTCTCCCCCGTATACCGCTCCACCTTTTGAGCAGGCGCTATCGGACCTCCCGCTTCATCGCTGGAGGCTGCTTTACCGCCGAAAAAACCGCAGCCGCCCATAAACGCCAGGATCGCCAGCAAAGCGGTCATTCGGGTAAGCATGCAAAACACTCGGTTACTACTAGAAACTCTTTTCATTAGAATACTCCTTTAACATTTCAAACAGGGCTTATTCTGGAGCCCCTCCTGAACAAACCATTAGAATTTAACACCAACCTGATGTAATTGCTATGCTTTTTTGAAAAAATTCATAAAAATCCACCTTTTTCAAAAATCAATGATATAAGAGCTTAGAAATCGTCGTCCATCTTATATCAATATTTGCCCTTTGTTTCAAAGCATGTTCCTCTGCCTGCCGCTCAATGATACCCATTATAGAATTCGGTTCTCTACAATTTCTAGACAATACCTCGCAGACCCGATTTCCCTTCCCTTCCTTGGACAAAAAAATACCCCCGCAAGTCTCTTGGAGACCTTCGGAGGTACGTTGAATGAGTGAATGATATGAAGTTGTTTCCTTGTAACACGGAGCAGAGGCGACAGGCCATTATGGCAATATCACTGCTCTTCCCCGCCCATCGCGGTTCGTTTGTGGACCCAGGCCTGATAGTGATGGACGGCCAATCCCGCGAAGGAGGAATGGTCGCTGCCAAGCTTGGCGGCGCGCAGGGCTTCGTCCTCCATCTCCTGCTCGCTCTTGGAATAAAAGGTCAAATGCTCGCCTTCGTCCGTATCCCCGAGCTCCATGCCGATCCACACGGATTTGCCGAGTTCGTCGGCCTGCTCCAGCTCCTCCTTCGACAATTCATACATCTGCTCCCCGCTGTCGCGGTATGCCATAACGGCAATCGCATCCGTATTTTGGATCATCCAGCGGCTGAACGAATCGGTATCCGCTCGGCTCGGTCCAGGTATCGAATCAAGCCAGAACGGAACCGCGGCACTGAACGGGAGACCCTGACGCTTGGCCTCCTGGACCCAGACTTCCGTGTTGGCGCTCCATTCTTCCACCACCTGTTCCTGTTCGCGATCCCACCTGCGAAGCACGTAAGGCTCCACATCGAACTGCACGCCCTCGAATTTCTCCTCGGGGGCGGAAGCCTGGTTGTACTCTTCCAGCCAGGCCAGCAGGTCCATCCCTTTTTGCCGGCCTTCCTCATAAGCCCAGTCGGGGTGGCCGTTCAAAGCATGGACGCTGATGCCCTGCCGATGTGCCGCAGCCACGAAATGGCGGTACTCCTCGTCCGTAACCTCTTGTTGAATTTGCAAAAAGATCGTTGTAATGCCTTCCCTGCCGCTAAAGGCTACAATCTCCTCCGTTTCACTTCGGATCAGACTTGCATCCCACAGCCAGGTAGCCTTGTTTTGATTCACCTTGCCTGACGGAAGAAGAAAAAGGATCAGCAGCAAAAGACAGATGCCGGCAGCCAAGATGATCCACTTCGCTTTTGCATCGATATGCCTCAGTCTTCTCGTCCATTTCATCAGATCAAGACAGCCTCGCCCGGCTCAGGCACATGCTGAACGGAATGGCCGATCTTGTAAATATGAGGCTCGGCATACGCTTTAAATGCATTCCGCGTGTCCAAGATCGGCACGCCGGCCGAAGCGATCGAATGATAATCCAAATTGCTGTGGTTCGTAATGAGGACGATGCAATCGTAACGGCTGAATTTCGCGAGATCATACTCCACGCTGCGAATCGTTTCGCCTTGCTTATCCACGAAACTGTTGGCATATGGATCGTAGTAATCCACATAAGCGCCGTTCTCCTTGAACTGTTCGTAAACTTCGAGGCCCGGGGATTCGCGCAAATCGCTGATGTCCGGTTTGTAGGCCATGCCTAACAACAGGATATTGGAGCGCTTGATCGATTTGGCATATTCATTCAGAATCGTCGCCGTTTTGTTGATCACGTAGTAAGGCATGTTGTCATTGGTGGATTGTGCCAGCTCAATGAATTTGCTGTAAAAGCGGAAGCCCTTGGCCTTCCACGATAAGTACATGGGATCCAGCGGGATGCAGTGGCCGCCGATGCCTGGCCCCGGATAGAACGGCATGAAACCGAACGGCTTGGTGGCCGCCGCATTGATCACTTCCCATACATCGATGCCCATACGGTCGCACATCATCGCCATCTCGTTGACGAAGGCGATGTTCACGCTGCGGAACGTATTCTCCAGCAGCTTGGACATTTCCGCAACTTTCGGATTGCTGACAGGTACAACCGTCTCCACGTACTGCTTGTACAGCGCTTCGCCCAGCTTCAGGCAGGCATCCGTCGTGCCGCCGATCACCTTCGGCGTGTTCCGCGTATTAAAGCGGCTGTTGGACGGATCGACGCGCTCCGGCGAGAAGCACAGATAGAAGTTCTGGCCGACCTTGTAACCGAGCTTCTCGATCGGTTGTTGAATCAGTTCCTCCGTGGTTCCCGGATACGTCGTGCTCTCCAGCGTAATTAACAGATTAGGCTTCATGAAGCGTTTGAGCTGATCGACTACCATTGTAATGTAGGAAGTATCCGGGTCCTGATTCTCGCTGAGCGGCGTCGGCACGCAGATGCTGACCGCGTCAATGACGGCGATCATGCTGTAATCCGTTGTCGGCTTAAAGCGTCCGGTCTCCATGCATGCCGCAAGCTCTTCGGACGAGATGTCCGTAATGTAGGACTCGCCGCGGTAAATGCGGTCGATTTTGTCGGAATCCAGATCGATGCCGATGACCGTAAATCCTTGTTTCACCATCTCCACAGCCAGCGGCAAACCTACATAACCTAGTCCCACAACACCCAGTACAGCTTTCTTATTTTCAATGGCACTCAATAAAGTTTCATATTCCTCATTCACAAGTATTCAACCTCCATCGGATGTATAGTCTATTCGTCTATTTCTTTTGTTCGTCGGCCAAAAGACAGACTTGTTTGTTGAACTCTTTCCTTGCGATTAAAGAACCTCTTCAGCTCAACTAATCACGTATCAATCCTGAATCTCATCTAACTAAAAGCTTTAATAACCATGTGTTTAATGAAGGCAGCGTCGGATGCGGGCATCCAGCTCCACCGGCGAGAACGGTTTGGTTACGTAGTCATCGACCCCGTTTTGGAAACATTGGCTGATGGTTTGCTCTACCCGCTTCTCGGTTAACACGACAATTTTCGGCGGCTCCTTCACGTCCAGCTGCTGGATATGATGAATGAACGGCAGGCCGTCGATGCCATGCAGATTCAGCTCGGTCAGGACAAGATCCGGCTCCCATTTCGGGATCAGCTCCAGTGCCTCCAAACCATCCACCGCTTCCAGCGTTTCGTAACCCTGCATGGCCAAGCGAATCTGTAAAAATTCCCTCATCGTGGCATCTTGGTCCACAATGAGAATGCGGTTTTGGCCGCTGTCCGCTTCCTCCTGCGTAAATATATGAATATCCGAAGAGGTGCTGAGCCTGGCGGTTTCCGCCATCTGCTTCAACGTCTGCCGAGGCGGCGCTTCCGTAAGCGCTGCAAGCGTAATACGCGGGTCCGCTTGCTCGAAACGGCCCTGCAGATGCTGCTTCAGGAGCAGTGCCTGATAATGGGCGGCATCCAGCGTGTAGCCAGGCAGGGTAACAGCCGATACGCCGGTATTGGCGTCGTGCAGAACCTCGCCGTTTACGCCGGTCAGCTGGTCCACAAACCTTTGAACCTCCGCCAGCTCAGCCTCCGTCCCGGACGGATTGCCAGCACAGTACAGAAACAGCAATGCTGTTCCATTGGGATGTTCTCTCACTTCCTCCTCCACGCGGCCGTAAAAATCGACGGCCTGCACGCGTTGCAATGTTGCCGATTGAGACATAACAGTAAGTCCCACCTCTCTTTATATTTTGATGCTGCATTTGAACCGGGCCTTGAAGTCAAGCCGCCTCGTTCTTATCTTTCCAGCTCTGCCGGGTCATGGTGCCCCATGAATTGTTGTTTTGCAAATATTGAATATGTCCCTGTACTCTCCACAGCACGCCAAGCTGATGGTAACCCACAAACTTGAGCGCCGAGAAGAGGAGCATTTTCACCAGGTCGGACAATTTGGTATACCGGCGGAAGGCCATCTCCTCCAGGATGAGGGCTCCCACACTGAGCAGGTACCCGCTTAAAAAATTGACGAGCCCGAACACGACCAGCACATGCCAATTTGTCATATCCAGCAAAACATATCCAAGCAGAGCCAGAAGGCCCGTAATTCTGAAGTAAGGGTTTAGCGCTTCGAAAATAACGTTGTAGGGCATTGTCAACAAGCCCATGACTTTATATTTCGGATTGAACACCATATCCCGGTTCTCGATCATGTTCTTCAAGTTTCCGCGTCCCCAGCGCTTGCGCTGATTGGACAAAATGTTGTAGCTGTCCGGCGCCTGCGTCCAGCACACCGCTTCCGGACAAAAGGAAACGCGGTATTTGATTTTATTTTCCAGCATATAGCGGTGCAGCTTGATAATGATGTTCATATCTTCGCCGGGGTAACCGCCGCGATAGCCGCCAACCGCAATGACATAGTCTTTCCGGAACAAACCGAAGGCCCCGGAGACGATGATGAGCCCGTTGAAATGGCTCCACCCGATTCGGCCCCCCAGAAAAGCTTTCAAATATTCGATCGATTGAAACATCGGCCACATCCGGCGCGGCAAGGATACGTCCTTAACCTCACCGTTCTCGATCACGCAGCCATTGGCAATCCGGACGTCGCCGCCGATCGCCACCGTCTCCTCGGGATTCTCCATGTACATCCGGGCCATCCGGATCAGCGCATCCTTCTCCAGCAATGAATCCGCATCGATGGAAGAAATCAGCGGATAACGGGACAGGTTGATGCCCGCGTTCAAGGAATCCGCCTTACCGCCGTTCTCCTTGTCGATGAGGTATAGCTGCGGGTATTGCGGATTATAATAAATGCCCCGCACCTTGTTCGTGCTGATGTTGCCGCGGATCTCCGGATTGGGCAGCAGTGTCAAACCATACTCCTCAATCAGCACCTTCAGCGTTTCGTCGGAGGATCCGTCATTGATGACGATGACCTCGTAGGTTGGATAGTTCAGCGTCATGAGGCAGCGGACATTCTCCGCGATCGTCAGCTCTTCGTTATAGGCCGGGACCAGCAAGGATACCGATGGTACCAGTTCCGAGCCCGAAAGCGTATTGTATTTCGAATACGTCGCGCGTCTGAAAATATCCTTAATATTTCTGAAAGAAAACATCAGAATTACAAAATAAAGCGCGCTAACGATCATGACGTAATAAATCGCCACCATCCCGTAAGTGAGCAGGATATCTCTAAGCAGTGTAATCTCCTCCTACTCCTGCAACCGTGCCGATCCGTTTGTTCGTTTGAACGCCGAAATAACGATCGTACACCAGTTTTCTTTTATTAAATGCCACCATTTGCTCCACTTGCTCGTATTCGCCTTCGTTGGACATGATCCGTTCGATCCGGTACAGGGCCGTTTCCCTGGCTGGACCTTCTCCTGTAAGCGCGGCTTGGCACAAGGTCTCGAAGCCTTGTTCTCCCAACATGGCAAGACTCTCCGCGCTGTTGTTCCGCACATGCCAATTCTCGTCCTTCAGGGCTGAAGCCAGGAGCGGAATGCTGCCTGCGGCATGAAGCCGTCCGAGCGCTTTCGCCGCTGCCGCCCGCACTTCCCACTCATGATCATTCATGAGTGCCACAATAGTGTCATCCTTCAGGGCCGGGTTCGAGCCAAGATACAGCTTGACGGCCTCGGCACGCACGTCCTTCTCCTCGGATCCGACCAATCGGTCGAGTGCCGGCACGACGGCCGGAATGGCCTGTCCCCACATGGCAACAAGCGAAACCTTGACTAGCCCTGGATCGGGATCGTCCAGAAGCTTGCGCATGAGGCTGGCCGAATCCAGCCGGGTCTCCAGCAAAATATCGGCAGCCATATGGTGAATGGCTTTATCGTAAGACAGCAGCTTGGACAACATTTCCCGAATCTGCTGGGACGAAACCGCGCTCTTGGCAATTGCCCGCGCAATGATGATGGTCATCGGACCGTATTTCGTCCGGTTCATCAGCTGCTGGAGCTGGGGAACGGCCTCTTCCGCCCGCATCCCGCCGAGGCGGTAGACCGCTTCAATGCGGCGGTCTTTCCTCATGCTGGATAATGCCCGAATTTCCTGTTCCACAAACCCGGCGTCCCGGCACAAACGCAGGAGCTTCTCTCTGGCGTCGCCTTTGAATTGCTCGATCCACTCCATAAACTTGGCTTGGATGACCCGGCGTTCGGCCGACGTCAATTTGCCTGGCGGCAGCTCCAGCGTGGTATCATCATGCAGATGACTCTGCACATACACAAAGTAATCATGGTGTTTTTCCGTAAATCGTTCCGTTTCTCTTTGTATGGCATTATGCTTGATCTTCATTTGGAACAACAGGATAATGCCGGCTGCAATCAGGCCGAGGCATACATAGACAAAGACGTATGCCATTTCTAAATTTGAAAACATCTCCGATGGCTCCTCCTTTTATTTAGCATCTGGCTGCCGCCCCGTTTCAGGGAGACGCGTGAATATTTCCTGCATATCGTAATAGCTTTGCTTCAAGCGTTCGCTGTATTGGGTTGCTTCCCACAGCTCCCATGTATAAGGCTCGATGTCCTGCAGATTAATGGACTGCCCCGATCCTGAAGCTGGTTTGCCGGTGTTCTCGGATCTTTCCGTGATCCATGGAACCAGCCGGATACCGTCCGCCGTGGTCGTGCTGAACGTGCGCTTGTCTTGAAGCGGACTGTAGTCCAGCACCTGCAGCGAGCTCGGATCTCCGAATCCTAGAAGCATCCACGGAATCCTCATCTCGACGAAGCGGTCTTGATACTGCCATGCCGTAAGGGAGTTGAAATCCGGAGATTCCGGATCGCTGGTTCCCCGTTTCAGCGTCCCCACCGTCTCATCCACAAACGGATGGGAGAATCGGGTGTCCGGCGGATTCATCAGCAGGCTGATGGCCAGCTTCCAGGAATGGAACGAGCCGCCCGGTACGACGGGATCGTCCTTCGTTCCCTTGGCTTCCTCTCCCGGCAGCATCCAATAGCCTTCCTTGCCGTACAGCCGGCTGTGGAAATCGTAAGATGGCGCTATGGTTACCTGGGATTCGTCCTCTTGACCTACCTGAATCAACGTTTCCAAAGCCCCGCCGGTGAGCGTTCGTCCCGCCAGCTCTTTCTTCGGTATATCGCCGCCAGGGATGGTGTCCGCTCCGATGAAGAGCTTGGAACGTTTCGGATCAAATGCTTCGTCCAGCTCCATGCCGATATACAGATAAGCCTCGTCATGCGTCAATTTCATGTTCTTTACGCCCGGAGCCGTACCGGACCAGGTTTTGACTTCCCCTTCAGGAACCTTATCCCAGTCGGTCAAATCCCCGTCGATCGTAATTTGTTCCGCTTTACCCGGCTGCATCGCCAGAACGCCGAACATCTTTTCGTTGGTCAGCACATTCAACCAGAATGCCCGGCGGTCTGCCGGTATTTCAAAAGGCATCGTGTTCCATGTTTTCTTGAACCATTCGTCCTGCCACATGAACAAGATCGCTCCGGAATAGCCTTCGTCGTAAATATCCTGGGTCAGAGAGACATTTACTTCGCCTTGCTCCGCTTCGTCATGTCCTCCTTGATCCTTCCCTCCAGGACCGTGGTGGGAAATACCGATGGAGGAAGGCACGCCGTACTCGGTAACCATGATCGGCATATCCTCGAACTCTGCCTTCAATTTTCGCAAATAGGCTTTGTACGTGTTGTAGCCACCGTCCCCGTCGGGAAGGGTCTGCAATGTTTTGTCCGTCCGGAAAAAATCCGGATAGTACGGGTACACATGGTATGCCGCAAAATATCCCGCATCCCAGTTCACCGGTTCGACATGCCTTGCATCGACGGACACCAGGTCTTCTTCAAACAGCGGTTCCCCCGGATGCTCAAGCACATCGGTCGTGACCCAATTGGTAAATGTCATCGGATGCTGCCACCCGTACTTCTGCTCCTCGGCAGCCGTGTAGTCCAATAAAGATGCCAGCCAATTCTCGAAGGGACTTGCGTCCTTCGTCCCCGAGAAATAGGACCCCTTATACTGAGGGACACCCTTATGTACCTTGTTGGTGTTATCAACCATGGCTGGGTCCCATTCCGTACCCACATGCCAGGCCATGAGGTACTTGCCCGCATTGACCTTATACTTGCCGCTCGACTGCCCATGCTTGGGCTCAACGTTGATATCCCCGTAAACTGCAGCGACTGCCTTCGAGATCTCCGCTTTAAACGTTTGGACGATTTCTTCGTCATACGCATCCCGACGCTCGATTAGCTGCTCCTCCGGCGACCAGATGCCCTGCATGAAGTACAGGGGATCATCGCCTTTATCCCGGTTGTATTTCACCAGCGCGGAATAAAAGACCGGATTATGCACCGTGTAGACCCTAATGACGTTTGCTCCCATATCATCGATCTGTTTGAACCAGCGCAGATAATCTTCCTCGGTGGCCGGCAGCTCGCCGGGAAAATGCCCGGGTACGGTTGCGCCCAGGTTCACGCCCTTGGCAAAAACCTCTTTCCAAACCTCTTCATCCTCATATACCAGAAAGGAGGTTCCCTCTGTTTTGAATTTCATTTTCACGCCGTCCGCATCCGCATACGTTTTTAATGACGGCCGTAGATATCCTAAGATTACAGCGGCACCGCAGAGAAGCACTATAGTGCAAAATGCTGCGACAACCCACCATTTTCGCCTGCTCATCGTCTTCGTTGCTCACCTGCCCTTTCTTTGACATGCTTGTTGCTGCACCGACATATGACGACTGAGCCATACTCGTCATTCTATAGCCGATGCGCTCCCGATACCATATTCCTTCTTTACCAACTTTTCCGATCTCGATAGTAGTCAAAAAGAAGTAAAACAAACTTCTTCCATAATTTTCCCCCGATAAATCAAATCGCTGCTCCTTCCTGCCTGTTCATTGACAACTTCACAGCCTGATGTTAGTTGTGTGAAACCAATGTGCGTTTGCCCTGACAAGGCTGGAACCGAACGACTTCATCCCATCCGTGAGATACAGCGAGATTTACGAATATTTTCAGAAAATTTTCGCGAATCGTAATGTTAAACGCAAAAAAATTGCTAAAGTTCCGGTCATTTTTACATCATTATCCATAGTTATGACAAATTTGATACCAAAGTCGTATAAAAAAACGGCTGAGAACCGCATTCTGTAAAGGTTTGGCAATATTAACCTTTTATCCAAAATGAGAATAGAGTCCTGTACCGGGATTGTGTAATATTCTATAGATTTGATAACCAGGATCAAGTGGTAAGTATCGCCTATTTTTCGGGATTTCGGTTTGGATTTCCCCTCATTGCGTTATATAAATTAGTTTGGTTAATGTTCAAATCTGCGGTGCGACAACATAAATCAGACCCGGTCCATTGTCGGTCCGGGTCTGTTGTTGACGATATGAGATTGAAGAACTTGCCATGATTACCGTTTATTCATCAAAGAAAAAACTGCCTTCACTACCAAAAAGTCGGATATCTTCGTTCCTTTACCGCATTATTGACAAGCAGAGCCACCACTACGATCATGACCGATCCGACGAGCACGGGCGTGAACAGGAATGACCAGCCGCTGCCAGCCATAATAACGACCAAGGGGTCTGCGCCGGCGGGAGGATGGGTCGTCTTGGTCATTCCCATCAGGCTGATCGCGGCTCCCACCCCGATCGCCATGGCCCATATTCCGTCACCCAGGACCTCCAGCGTTACAAGTCCCGTAAGCGTGGAAATAAGATGCCCTCCGACCAGGTTTCTTGGTTGTGATAACGGCGCATCCCATACTGCAAACGCCAGCACGCAGCTCGCCCCAAAGGGCGCCATGATCCATGGACTTCCTGCGAGCGCGGAGAGAAGGGCCAGTAAGCCGATCGAAACGGCACCCCCGATAAAGCCAACGGCGAGATTCATGGGACGAACGGTCAACGGACTTCTAGCCCCCCCTTTCATTTTCTGCAAATAAGAATCAGCTTGATCCTTCATATTAACCCTCCATATTCATAATTAACTAGTTATTTAGTTATATATAAAATAACGATTTAAAACTATACTTGTCAATACCTTTGTTGTATATTTTCAGTTTTTTGTGTAAAGTTAAATTACTAGTTGACTAGGAAAGAAGGTCTCGATATGGCACACAAGCTCATGCTTCGAGTCGACCCGCACGCTCCCATGAATGTCAGCACGCAAGTCAAGGAACAGCTAAAGTGGCTGATTGGTATTGGACAGATCGAACCATTCGATATGCTGCCCCCGGCGGGCGCGCTCGCGGATAACCTCGGTCTGAACCGGAACACCGTAAACCTGGTGTACAACCAGCTGAAGGACGAGGGGATCGTCTCCATGCATAAAGGCAAAGGAACGCAGGTTCTGAACAACCCTCAGGTAGAAGAGCTTCGAAATCGCAGAAAGCTGATGCATGAGCTCGCAGAGCGAACGACGGAGGAGCTGGGCTCCCTTCATATCCCGGCGAGCGAGTTCTTTGCCGCATCCCTTGCCTATACGCTGCTGCAGGAGCCTGTCCTGAACGCAGAGCGGCGAATTCTGTTCATCGAATGTAAAGGGCATGATTTCCCCTTCTATCAGAAAGCGATTGAGGAAATTACCGGCGCGGAAGTCAAAACGGTGTTTCTGGAGGATTTGTTGGCGGGAGAACAAGCGCTGCTCGAAGCGTTCGACTATTCGAGCCTGATTGTCACGACGCTTAATCATGATTCCGAAGTCAAAGCCCTGTGCAGCAAATACGACAAAAAAGCTTTCGTTATTGGCGCGAATGCGGAAACGTCGGTCCTGCTTGATATTGCCCGGCTGACACCTGGCAGCCATCTCAGTTTTGTCTGCCTGGGGAAGGCAGGTGCGCAGTGGATGGCCGGCCGCGTTCAAGAAGCCGGTATCGATGGGGTCCGTGCCAGCCTGGCCGGTCTGGATCATCGGGAAGACCTGCTGCAGCGGATCGAGCAATCCGATCAGGTGTATGCCTCTGATGCCGTATATGAAGAGGTTCGATCGTTAGCTCCCGGCAAGGTGAAGCTGTTTCCCATGGCACTGGAGAAGAGCAGCGTGAACATGCTTAGAGACATGATCTGAAGCCCATATGAAAAAACGCCCACTGTTTAAACAGGGGCGTTTTCACTTTGGAATATATCCATTCATCCGCGACGGATGTCCCATACTTTGGCTGCCGACAACCCTCAATCGAGGAGTCAGCTGCCGTTACCCATGACATCCGACCGCTGACCCAAGTGTCATTTCCGAGAATCCAGCAGGTCAAGCAGTCGATTTACACCGACCACCTGGAACAAGCAGATTAACGCATATGAATTCGAAACGTCAATTCGTAATTGGCAGCTTCGCAATAAAAAATGCTGCCTCACCCGTTCACGTGAGACAGCATGGTCTTTTAATGAAATGTTCGCAGCCCCTCAAGCAAGCTTACCGGCAATCCGGTTCATGGTCGCTTCGTCCGAAACCACATACAGCCTCGCATCCCGCGGAATCGGCAAATCGAGCTTGCGGTTGATGCTGAGGTCACTGCGATCGGAGATCAGCGTCGCTCCTTGCCGCAGCAGATCCTGAAATGCATCCCCGTAGGTCTTCCATGCGGGGTTTAATGCCACTTCGTAAATATCGTCGCCGTGCTGGCGGCTGAGCAGCTGCATCAGCACATCCGAGTTTCCTTCCTGCAGCGCTGCCCGCACCGCCAATCGGGAAACGGCATCGTGCGAGAGGACAAACTCGTTTACTTGATTGTGGCGGAAATTCTGCACATGCTTCTCCTGCATGATCTCCACCGTGGTATGTACGTCCGGCGCTATCCGCTCGATGCTCGAAACAATCAGGAGCGACTTGCCGTCCACCAGCGCCGATTCGTCGATCCGGGCGTCCGCGAAGACAATGGCCGATTTGGCCTCCAGAATGTTGGCTCTCATCAGCACATCATCCGATGCAGGATCGCCGCTTACAAAATGCACCTGTTCGAGATGCTCCACGGGATGCCGGCTGGAATCGTCGATGACCACGATCTCGGACTGCGGCGAATACGACAGAATCTCGTCGATCGCGGACATCGCTTTTTTGCTCCAATTGATAATGATGACATGGCCGCTGCCCTTAAAGTTCAACCTGCCCGCTCCTCTCTGCCGCTGCATGCTTCCAAACGATTCGATCACTTTACCGATCACTAAACTGAGCAGCCCGATACCGAAGATATAGATGAATATCGTTAATATCTTGCCCGGTACGGTAGCTGCATAATAATCGCCATAACCTACGGTGGCCATCGTGGTAAGCACCCAGTAAAGGGCGTTAAACCAATGGTGAAACGTTTCCGGCTCCAGCAGGAATGCCAGGGTCGAGCAAAGCACCACAAACAGCACCACGATCACGCTGATCGTTGTTTTACGCAGACGCATCATTTTCAAAGATAATCTCAGAAAAAAGTGCACGCTCCTGCTCCTCTCCCCATGGGTGCAAATCGGCCTAAATGATCAGGCTGCTGATCGCAAAGGCTGTGCCGATGAACACCATCGCCAGCAGGATGCCGATCGCTACGTTGCCCTTTTGCAGGTGCTCGGAAATTCGAAGACCCGGCGTCGCCAGCTCGAATACCCAATAGGCAACGATCAAGCATACATATCCAACGGCAAACCACAGTATCATATGCCATATCGATGAATTCGTATATGCCGATATGCCCAAAATAATGGCCGTTGCCATAAACTTGCCGCCGAATGCCAGACCAACCGCGACATTGCCTTTCTTCAGCTCTTCCATGTCGTTAAACCGGGTCATCCAGCTGAAAATCAGCATGCCCAGCAATTGAAGCACGATAATACAGATCACACTTATAACAATATTAATGACGACCGTCAATCCGCCCACCCCCGAAATTTTGCATAGGCCAAGTCGTAATCGGCGAAATCATGCACTTCCTCCAATACAACATCAACCGTGTCCTTCTTCTCCATTGCGGCATAACGCTTCTCGTCGATCGGCTGCTTGATCCGGTTGCCCGTCGGCAGCTCAACGACGGCAAAATGCCTGGTGTCTTTTTTGTACGTTGTTTTATATACCCCAACCAGCTTCACGTCGGTTTTGACGGTCACTTTCAGGTTGGCCAAATCCGATTCCGCCGTCTTTTTATCCTTGAACGACTTAAGGGTCTGCCAGGTCGATAACCGGATATCGTTACGCTGATTCGCATCCGTGGTCAGCTCGGCGTCCATGAATTGCAGCGTCCAAATTTTGTCCCCTGTAGCATAGTTGTTATCGTTAGGCAGGAGCTCGTTATCCGGCAGGACGGTCATGTCGCCGCCAATCAAATCGCCGACGGTCCCTTCAATGATGCGATAGTCCCAAGGCACGCGACTAGAGGTTGAAGATACTTCCTCCGATCCGGTATGGAACACGGTGGAGCTGCCGCCGGAGCATGCGCTCAGCGCTAAAACCAAAAGGGATAAGATAAGCACCGCCAGGACGACCGGAGGTTTCCTCTTTCCCTTCGGAGCACCGCTTTGCTGCCTTTTCTCTTGTTTCAACTGCATTTATTTCACTCCCATTGCGATAAAATGGCTCGAATTGCCCGTAATCAAACCGCCCGCCCGTCCCAGCAAACCGCATGGCATACCATTAAGGACGAACAACCCCGTCAGCAAATGAAATTCCCCTTCCGCCGTCTCGACGCGAGCCAGCTCGGCCCTCCTCTGATAGACCGTCGGAAACATGACGCTAGTATCATATCCGTCCTGATCCTCTACCTCGAGTTGTCCTGTCTGGTCGTACAGTTTGACAGAACCACCCTCTCGGCCGAACATCGACTTTGATACGAAATTGCCGGAGAACACCGGTTTGTTGTATGTCGGCAGCATATATTTAACGATCGCTTCACGTTCTTGCTCATCGAACAATAGGCCCAGCTCATACATGCCCCACATGGCGGCCAGCAAGCCTTTGGACTGCAGCAGAATGCTGTGCGGCGAGTTGAACAGCTGGAGTCGCCCCGTCTCGATGGCATAGGCAAGCGCATCCCCGCCATCATCGACGGACATCCATTCCTTCGGATAAAGAGCAAACATCCGGTGAATCTCCCGGCCTTCGCCGTCCTTCAGCATGCCTTCGTCCACCCATAGATCCAGACAATCCACCAGCTTGATATCCAGCCCGCTGTGCCGGACCAATGCTTCGATCGTGCCGGAGTCCTCCAGATGCTCGCCGTAAGCAATGCATGCGGCCGTATCCGGACGCTCTGCCGCCCACGCTTGTGCCACAAGCTCTTGCATCCGCTCATTGGGAGAATAGATGCCGGCCTGAGCGCACATCCACGGCGTTGCAATGGAAGCCTCAACATACCCTGTCGGTGTGTCCGCATTCAGCTCCAGCAGCTTGATGCTGCCGTCATGGGCAATCGCAAAGTCAAATCTGGCATACCGGCTGATCAACCCTTCCTCCGGCAGCGGACATTCGTCCAGCATCTGCCACAGAATCGGCGGAATGCCGATCAAGCTGTAAATATGATGGTTGCGATGGACGTAACGTACGGTTTTGTCCAGCGTCGCCCACAGTACCGCAGCGGCTTCTTCCAGCTCGCGATAGGTCTCTTGACGTATGGTGACGATTTGATCTATCCAGTAGGCTTCCCCTTCCAAATTCGCCCAGGTAAAGCCAAGCTCTGCGAGCTCCGATACCCGCCCATTCCGATTGGGGTCAGGCAGTCCCGAAACGGTAAACACGCTTTCGCGGCTCATCCGCCAAAACCGCCGGATCTGGAGCTGGATTTCGAACCCGAGGAGCTGAAGCCGCTGGAATTGCCGCCAATGCCGCCGGACTTGGACGATGTGGAGCGGCGCGTTATCGTTCCCGAAGAGGACGTTGAGGTCTTGGGACGGACATTGGAGTTCACCACCGGTTTGTTCTGGAACGTACCGCTCGAATACGTGCGGGGTTTGTAAGGCTTGCCGTTATTCGCGTAATATCCGCGATGATTGTTGTACCATCCGCTGGAGGAATAGTAGGAGCCGTTGTTGAACAGCATGTGGTAGAGCAGCAGATCATCCCAGCCGAAACCGGAATTGTAGCCGCCATAGTTATTGATTACCGTCGTTCCCCCGCCTGATCCTGCGGATGCTCCTACCGCCGGCTCTTCCTCGAATTCTTCTGCGCTAGGGAACGGGATGTTCCAGTCCACGTTCTTGTCAAAATACTTCTTTACTTCTTCCGTCGACCAGGATACCAGCTGCGGCTCTTCGGATGAGGTAACCGCTTCCGAAGCGAGATTCTTCGCTGCCGCGCCCGACACCAGAAACGCATTCGCCAACAAGGCGATGCCGAGCGAGCTTGACAAGACTCGAATCGGTTTGCCTTCCGGCGTCAGCCATTTGGAAGCGGGCTGGTCTTTTTTGTCTTTTTCATTACTCAAGATGATGTCTCCTTTCGGACAGAATTAATCGTTCCGCATCGGAACGAGCAGAAGCTCCAGTTTGCCCGTGTCCACGTTTAATCTGCCTTCGATCGTTTCATATTCCCTGCCGCCCGCGACGATATAATTCACGTGCTCCAGCGCAGCGACCATGTTCATCGTCCATGCCCGCTCTTCAATCTGCACCAGCTCACCGTCCGGTCTTTTTTCAAACAAAATAACGTTCATTCCATAATCCATGATGACAACCCCTTCCATTTAAAGCAGTGAGTATTGTTACGCATAATATTGGGAATCGTTTCAAAAATCTATGATGGGCTATCGGCGCTTGGACGAAAAATTTGCTGCAAAAAGACACAATCCATATAATAACATCGCTACTGATTATTTACACCTTCGAATTACCATTAAAAAACTCTTCAAAACGAACATTCTAGACGCGCAATGCCTGATTATTTACGTTTTATAAGGTGTAGCATCCATTTTCATGATCATCGTCTCTCTTGACATTATCACTAGTGTCATACTTTAGGATGGGTATCATCCCAAACCCAGAAAGGGGTTATACCGATGAATACAAATCCAAAGAGATTTTCTAATGGTAATCATCCTTACGATGCGCAGGCGGACGGCTCTATCCTTGGTCCGGTAAGCGTGATCGGATTAGGCGCCATGGGCTCCAAACTGGCCCGCACCTTCGTGAACAACGGATATGTCACCACCGTCTGGAACCGCACGCCTGAAAAAGCCGCTGAACTTGTAGGCTTGGGTGCCTCCGGCACTACGGACATCGCGGATGCCATCGCCGCCAGTCCCCTCTTGATTGTATGCGTACTTGATTATGATGCCGCCCGCCATATTCTTGAACCCATGAGGGAGAAGCTTTCCGGCAAGGTTGTCGTAAATCTGACAACCGGCACTCCCGAAGAGGCCCGCACGATGGGGACCTGGATGAGAACCCAGGGCGCCGAATATCTGGATGGCGGCATCATGGCCGTGCCTTCCCTGATCGCCACGCCTCATGCCGTCATACTCTACAGCGGTTCTCAAACTGCTTACGAAACATATAAACAGGTCTTAGAACGCTTAGGGACTAGTCACTATTTAGGCTCCGATCCTGCTCTCGCTCCACTGAATGACCTGGCACTGCTAAGCGGCATGTACGGCATGTTCGGCGGCTTCATCCATGCCGTGGCGCTTGCGGGCTCCGAGGGCACGAAGGCAGCGGATTTCACGACAACGCTGCTGATTCCGTTTCTGCAAGCCATGATCTTCACCATGCCGGAGATGGCAAATCAGATCGATACCGGAGATTATTCCGCCAAGGATGCGAGTCTGGCGATGCAAGCCGCTCATGACACCATCGGGGAGGTCAGCAGGGTACAAGGCGTCAGCGCCGAAACATTCGCGCCGATCTTCGAACTGATGAAACGCCGGGTAGAGGAAGGTTATGGCGGGGACGACATCGCCAGCGTGATTGAGCTGATCCGTAAGCGTCCATCGTCTTAACAGGAAGAAGAGAGCTATTATCGGCATCGGCAGGAACTGGCGACGACGTACGACCTGACCTGCGTCGAACTTTGGTAACTCATGCGAAGCGATTCTTTATCCTCCATATAAAGAAGCATGGATCATCCGGCGAGGACCGATCCATGCTTCATTTTTTTATATCCTTGAACCTAGCTTATTTAATCAATTCCCTGATTTCCTGAAAGTTATCGGCAAATCCGATAAATACGTTGTCGCCGATAACGATCGTAGGCACGATCTGTTTTCCCGTCAGACGTCTCACTTCTTCCGGATATTCCGGATTCTGCGTGCAATCATATTCCGTGTACGGAACCTGCTGCTCCTTGAAGTAACGCTTGGCATGATGGCAATCGCTGCAAGTGGGTATGGTGTAGATTTTCAATGGCTCTGTTATGTCGATCACTCCTCAAACAAAAATTATTTGATTTCAACAACAAAAGGCACGGTCATCACTTCACCTTGATGCTGAAATTGTCCCCAGATTTTGTAGATGCCGCTATGCGGAAAGGTAGTCGCAAACTCCGCATTGGGACCGGTGCTCGATTCGTCAAGAGGATGCACATGGATGTACTTCTCGGCGTCTGCGGACAGAATGACAACATGACCGACCGCGCCTAGGTAAGGCTCCAGATTGCTGATTCCCTGCTTCGTCTGCGCATCCTGAATATGATAGGTGAGCACGACCTCTTCATTCGATAAGGCATTGTTCAGGCTCAGTTCGATTTCCTTGCCGTTGACTTGTTTGATCAGGCTGGAGTCAGGCTCAATGGCCGAAGGTTCTCCTTCTTCTCCCTCCACCTGAACCCAATCGCTGAGCGTGCTCCCTCCAGCGCCCTTCGGCACGAAATCCGCAATCAATTTATATTCGCCGCCGGCGGGAAACGTGGTGTTCACGGTAAACTCGCCGTTCTCCTTGTAATCGGGATGGATATGGTTGAAAAATGACAAATCGCGATTCACGATGATCAGATGCAGCAGCTTCTCATGATTGACATCAAATTCCTGGACGGGTCCACCGTTGTTGTCCGTAATCTGTATCGTTAACTCTGTTTCGGTGCCTGCGCTTGCCGGTTCATTCCATGTAAATTCAGCCTGGTAGTTGTTCGAGGCCGTCTCATGCCCGCCTCCGTGCCCACTGTGCCCGTTCTCTTCCGGATTGACGGTTTCCTGATTATGGTTCCCGCCGTGGCCGTGGCCGCCTGTATCCGGGGCCTGCTTCGCATTACCGCATGATGTCATTAATCCAATTGCAAGTATGCTCGTTAAGGTTAGCACAGTACCCTTCTTATTCAACATGCGCTATCACTCCATTCATTGGATATGCTGTAAGATGACTTATCATCCGTTTCTGTAATTAGTATACCCCCCTATCCTATAATTAATCAACTTTTTTCTAAAATAGCACCTGATCCATTTGCGCTCTCCACGCAAATAACACCATGCCGCCGCATGGTGTTATCCTCCTATTCTTCACTATCGCCCAAACTAAAGGATCTATTCCTTATGGCTTTCGGTGCGTACAGCCGATGATTTCATAAATCTTCTCCATATCCACATGATTCCGCACGATGTCCGCCACACGGTTGTATTCTGCGAGTTTGCGTTCTTCCGCTTGGAACGTTTCACAAATGGCATCCAGTCCCTTATTTACCCGAATGCCGTTCAGCCAGGACCTGCGAAAGGCATCGTTGTCAAACAAGCCGTGCAGATAACACCCCCAGATGCGTCCATCGGCGGTGGCTAAACCTTCAGGATGTGCTTGAATATCTTCTCCGGCTTCCAAAGAATCCGCCGAATCTGCTTCAATCGAAAACAACGTTCGGTGTTCTGATCCGCCAGGCTCCGTGCTCCTTTCGGTGACGCCCATATGGATTTCGTAGGCCCCTATTGCCGAAATAGCCTTCGTATCCGATAAAACGAGCTTCAGAGGATGTTCCTGTGACAATTCCCCTCTTACGCGAACGGTCTTTTTTTTCTTAGAAAAAGCCGTCCGCATCGGCAGCAGTCCAAGTCCCGCCGCTTCCCGGGCGCTGCCTTCCACCGCATGCGGATCCGACAACCGCTCGCCCAGCATTTGATATCCTCCGCAGATGCCAACCAGCTGCACATCCCGCGTCTGCGTCAACCTTAATATCGCATCCGCCAGGCCCCGATCCCGGATGAACCCCAAATCGCTGATCGTATCCTTCGTACCGGGCAAAATGATGACGTCCGGCGTGCCGAGCTCATCCACCGATTGGACGAAGCGAACGACGACATCCCGCTCCCAGCGAAGCGCATCAAAATCCGTAAAATTCGAAATGCGCGGATACCGGATAACGACAATATCAAGGTCGCGTTTTTCCTGTCTTTGATATTGAAGCTCATCCAGCACTACGGAATCCTCGGCCTCGATTCGCATGTCCTGAATGTAAGGAAGGACGCCAAGCACCGGTATGCCTGTCCGTTCTTCAAGCCAGTCCAGTCCCGGCTTCAACAGCGCCAAATCCCCGCGGAATTTGTTGATGATGAACCCTTTGACCCTGGCCGCCTCATGGGGCTCCAGGAGTTCGAGCGTTCCTACAATCGAGGCGAACACGCCACCGCGGTCGATATCCGCAACCAAAATGACCGGAGAATCCGCCCATCCTGCCAAATTCATGTTCACGATATCCCGATCCTTGAGATTGATCTCTGCCGGACTTCCCGCGCCTTCCATGACCACGATATCGTACTTCTCCCGGAGCCGGTCCAGCGCATCCAATACGATCCCCTTGGCCTTCGGCAGAAACTGCGTCCGGTAATCCATCGCGCTCATCTGCATTTCGGGCACGCCGTGGATCACGATTTGGGAATGCATATCTTTAATCGGCTTGATCAGGATCGGATTCATGTCCGTTGTTGCGGCTATGCCGCAGGCTTCGGCCTGCACGCCCTGCGCTCTGCCGATCTCCTTGCCATCGAGCGTCACGTAGGAGTTAAGCGCCATATTTTGCGACTTGTATGGAGCCGTGCGATAACCATCCTGCAGAAAAATACGGCACAGCGCGGTCGTTACGATGCTCTTGCCTACATCCGAAGCCGTGCCCTGCAGCATGAGCACCGCTCCTTGTCCTTTCCCGTTCTTCGCGGGTGTTTCCCTTATGTATTCCGTTTCATTCATCTTCTTCACCCTTTTCCCTTACTTAAGCCGTTTACTCCCATCATTATAGCAAACCGTTTGATGAAGGAGTTCGACCTCATGAAATCAGAGAAACCCCCTTGAACTTTATCAATCTGAAAATGCTAGCTGTATATTGAATAGTTGCATAACAAACAAGCCGATCCGGTAGGATCGGCTTGTTTGTTATGCCTGTAAAATCAGACGCTGCCCAGGTATGCTCGCTAAGGGATAATATTATCATTATCAGGGATATATTCATCCACCAATATACTTTTTTAGTTAAATATGTATTATCTTGGTTAGGTGACTAGAGTTGGTTAAGGGAGGAACTTATTGAATGGTAATGCATTTCTCCAAGATTAGCAACATCTATATTCATGTCAAATGGTTCACGGACAATTTCGAATGGGTCCCTCTGCCCTTTCCCCGTATCGTTACGCTGACGTTCCTATTTTGGTTAGCGTTTACATTGCTGATCTTGTTGCTCACATGCGCATTACACGATCCCTTGGGAAAGATGCGGCCCGTCGTGCGAATCCACGGATGGCTGCACAGGCTTGGGCCCCACACCGAGGTGATTCTGCGTATTGGGCTGGCAATCGGGCTTGTGCTGCAGCTTCTGAGCGGCTCGTACCTCGCCCCCGAATTCCGAACCAATTCCATGTGGATCATCCTCGGCCTGTCCGCAGCCGCAGCGTGCCTTCTCTATAAACGCACCTTGCCGGTGAGCGGCGCCATCCTATTCCTGCTCTATATTCAGGCGTCCTTATCCTACGGTCTTTTTCATTCCATCGATTATTTGCTTTATCTCGGCATTGTTTATTACCTGTTTGTGTGCGGCACTCCCATCAAAAGATCGGCAGCCCCGGTCTTGTATATATGCACAGGCATGTCCCTCGCTTGGCTTGCCATGGAAAAGCTGACCATTCCCGAGCTCGCTTGCACGGTTATGGGCAGCTATGGACTTCCTACCTTCGGTTTTACCATTGAGCATTTTGTCATGATTAGCGCTTTTGTTGAAATCGGACTGGCATGGGCATTCATCGTAGGCATCATGAACCGGTTCACGGCACTGCTGGTATCCGGCATTTTTATTATGACAAGCCTTGTATTCGGTTACAAAGAAGTGATCGGCCATATGATCATTCACACGGTGCTGATCCTGTTCCTGATCGAAGGCACGGGGGAACTGCGTACCCCTTTTCAGTTCCATCGCTCGCCCGTTAAACGCGGATTGTTTGTGGGCGTTAACTTCTGCCTGTTTCTGTTCAGTTTGATGGCGCTCTATATTTGGATGGGCAAGACGTTATGACAAACTCTGAATCCGTTGGCCGATGGATTTGCCCAGCTCAACCACCGTTTTGGTCTCGCTTGACCTGACGACTGCATCCAGCACTTCTTGATTCCGGTAGCCGTCCATGAACCCGGGCACTCCGTCGGCAGGCGCTCCCCGCAATATCGCGGCAAAATCGGCATACTGCTTGACTTTGCAATGCTGCGGCACTTCCATTGCCGTTCTGGCGAGCTGCCCGGGCTCTTCTTCGCGAATCCACACCACCCGCTCCGGATCCAATGTGCTCGCGTGGACCGTGCCGTGGTCGCCATAAATGGACACTTCATGCTGATTGCCTGAACCGAATGCATTGCGTGACGTCTGGAATACGCCCATAATATCACCCTCCATCCGGGCCTGGAAGCTGGCAAAATCATCGACCTCGATCTTGGCCATGGCTCCCGTCACCGGGTCCCGGCGTTCCGGGATGATGGTATGTAGCTGGGCCGTGATTTCTTCGAACTCTCCAAACAGAAAACGGGCCATATCAATCATATGCGAACCGAGATCTCCCAGCGTTCCCGTCCCCGTGATGGCTTTGTTGTATCTCCACATGTAGGGAACCTGCTGGTTCGGCACGCCAAACCCCTGCAAATACTGAATGGAGAAATGACGGATCGTACCCAGCTTGCCCGTACGGATAAGTTCCCTGGCATAACGAAAAGCGGGCGTATATCGGTACGTAAATCCGATCATGGCGGGAACGGGCTGTTTCTCATACAGCTCCAGCAAGGAGATGGCTTCTTCGAAGACTCGCGTGAATGGTTTTTCCGCCAAAAAAGGCTTGCCGGCTTGCAAGCATGCGCTGATGATATCAGCGTGCACGTTGTTGGGCGTGACCGAAATGACGGCATCGACGTCAGGATCATCAATTAAATCCTTGAAATCCGCATAGCGTTTCCCGTCCTCGATCCCCAGCTGATCGCCTACTCTGGCCACCGCTTCCCCGTTGACGTCGCTCACGGCCACAAACTGATAGACTTTCTCTGCATTCATCCAGCGGATGTGCTCCTGCGCCATCCCGCCCAAACCGATTAAGCCGATTCGAAATTTATTCATCGTTAGAACACTCCTCATATTAGGTCTCTCATTAGGATTGTGCGACAGGAGCGATGGGCGCCACCCGCCCGTAAGCCGTTTTAGCTCCTTCAACTGGAGCGGCCCAGAACACGCCATTGGTAATCACCTGCAGAATTTCGGGCTGGTGGTAGACCGGAAACATTTCGTGGCCCGGACGAAAATAAAACAGCTTCCCTCTGCCGCGCCTGTAACAACACCCGCTTCGAAACACTTCGCCGCCTTCAAACCAGGAGACGAACACAAGCTCATCCGGCGCCGGAATTTCGAACCGCTCTCCATACATTTCTTCCCGCGGAATCTCGATATATTCACTCAGCCCACGTGCAATCGGATGGCTCGGTTCAACGATCCATAAACGCTCGATCTCGCCGTCGTCGCGCCACTTCAGCATCCCGGTGTTCGTGCCAAGGAGCCTGGAGAAGATTTTGGATCCGTGACCGGAATGCAGAACGATCAATCCCATGCCGTCCAGCACCCGCTGCCGAACCTTCTCGACGATGTCGTCGCGGACCTCGTCATGTGCCAGATGGCCCCACCACAGCAGTACATCCGTGTTCGCCAATCGCTCATCGGTCAATCCGTGATCCGGCTCATCCAGTACGGCGGTGGCTACTTCCAAACCTTCCACCTGTTCGAGATGATCCGCTATCGCACGATGAATCCCATTCGGATATATGCCGGCTACCTGTTCATTATGTCTCTCATGCCGGTATTCATTCCATACCGTGACTTTGATGTTTCCCATGATTGCTGCCTCCTGAGTTCCCTAGAAGTCGATTCAATAAAAGCTTAATCATCACTTCGAATGCGGATCATACTTACGATCCCTGTTGCCCCCAGATTTTTTTGCGCTTTGTTATATGGTAAAAATCCGGGGACAAAGGGGACCGCTTCGCTTCTCCAATATGATTCCGCCTTCTCCGTTGAAGTCTGATACATGAATACTGATCACAATCCTTTTTCATCCCATGTCAAAATCACGCTGCCCCGCAGCATTTCGATCTGCGGGGCAGCTCATGACGCTTGCCGTCAATCCTTATTTGACGCTGATATACCGCTGATAGGCTTCCTTGCGGATCTGTACCAGCCGCTCCAGTCCCATATCGTTCAGCTTCTTGACGTACGCGTCCCATTCCGCATCGATATTGCCTTCGGATATCCATTTTGCGCGGGTCGTGCCGACAAAGCCATCGATATCCGTAGTCAACGTAGGCAGCTCCTGGAATTCTTCGGCGCTGTACATGACGTTCGGGAACGGCGTCGTCACGTAATCGCTGCCCAGCTTGTCGATGACCAGCTTCAACCCGTCGCCCGTGGTCTCATCCAATATGATGTTTTTCTCGAAGCTCGGGCTTACGTACTTGGGACCGAAATCCCTTACGGATTGCTCCCAGTACCAGGCATCCGCACTCGTTCCCTCCGGCGGACTCATGAGCGTAAACGTGCCGTCGTCGTTCTTCTGAATCACCGTGCCGATAGCTCCCCAGAAATTCTGGATGCTTGCTTCATTGGTGTAGAACTGATCCGCCCAGCGGGCCGAAATTTCCGGATGCTTGTTCGACGTGGTGATGAGAAACTCGTTTCTGCGCAGGCTCATGCCCTCAGGCTCGCCGCCCTGGTACCGTTTTCCGTCAGGACCGGCAATGGATGGAATCGCGATGTATTGATCCTTCCATTTTCCGAATACC
Source organism: Paenibacillus sp. Y412MC10 (assembly GCF_000024685.1). Taxonomy (NCBI): domain Bacteria; kingdom Bacillati; phylum Bacillota; class Bacilli; order Caryophanales; family Paenibacillaceae; genus Paenibacillus; species Paenibacillus sp. Y412MC10. The sequence goes on along the minus strand of NC_013406.1, from coordinate 2,353,842 downwards.
GCGTCCGGTACCCATTGGTTGGAGAACCCGATCAGCGCCGCATCCGGGTTCTGATGTTTTGCCGTGGACATGGTGCTGTCCTGCGTGAAGATCTCTTGGTCTATGAGGCCTTCGGCGTACAGCTTATGGGCCCACTTGATCGCTTCTTTGTAGTTCTCCGTCACCGGATAGAACACGGGCTCGTTATCGATGACCATCATGCTGTTTCCGTTGATGTCGGTGATGCCGAACGGATTCAGCAAATCGATGCTGATGTTCCCCGATCCGCTGACCGGAATTTCGTCGGCCTTGCCGTTGCCGTTCGGATCCCCTTCTTTAAACGCCTTGAACACCTCATACAGCTCGTCTGTGTTGTCCGGGACGTCCAATCCGAGTGCATCGAGCCAGGTTTTGTTAATGATCGGCTGGATCGACGCTTTCGGCCTTGACGGCAGCCGCGCCGGCAAGGAATAGATTTTCCCGTCCGGGAAGGTGCTCATCTTTTTCATTTCGGGCGTTTCTTCCAGCGCCGCCTTCAGGTTCGGCATGTATTGATCGATGTAGTCGTCGAGCGGACGGAAATACGACAGGTTGTTGACGATGTCGGAATCGCTGAATACGATATCCCCGAAAATGATATCCGGCAGCGTACCGCTCGCCAGCATGATCGATTTTTGCTCGCCCCAATCATTGGAGGACATGATCTGCCAATTGATTTTGACGTTGGTCTCCTTCTCCAAATCCTTGAGCCACTGGTTCTGGAGGAACGTATCCCCCATGTTGCCCCAGCGAACGGTCAGCACGTCCAGCGTAATCGGTTCATTCACGATCGGCAGGCCTTCTTTGTTAAAAGCGGCTTCGGCATCCGACTTGGCGTCCTCCTTCTTGCCGCCGCTGCAGCCCGCCAGGTTCAACAGCAGGATTGCGGCCAACATGATGACGGCAGCCACCTTGAGGCGATGTCTCCTCTTTGCATGGTTTGTTCCCATTCCACCATTCCCCCAATACTTATTTTTCATCAATTCATCGCGGTGTTACGACTTGACGGCTCCGATCATCACCCCCTGATTGAAATACTTTTGCACAAACGGGTAGATGCACATGATCGGCACCGTGGCGACGATAATGACCGCATAACGCATAATATTGGCCAGACGCAGCGCAATGGCCGCGGCTTCCCCGGTACCCATGGCGGACTGCATCTGGTTGGTGACCAGAATATTGCGCAGTATGAGCTGCAGCGGGTACAGATTCGAATCTTTTAAATAGATCAGGGCGTTGAAATAAGAATTCCAATGACCCACGGCCGTCCATAAGGCGATGACCGAGATGACCGCTTTCGAAAGCGGAATCACGATGGTCACGAAATACCTGAGATTTCCGCAGCCATCCAGCTGTGCCGCCTCCCATAAATCCTCCGGGATGCTGCTCTGGAAAAAAGTCCGCGCCACGATGATGTTGAAGGCGGCAACCGAGAACGGCAGCACCATAACAAGAAACGTATCGTACAGCTGAAAATCGCGGATCGTCATAAAGGTCGGAATCAAACCGCCATTAAAAAACATCGTAAAAATAAAGAGGAGCGATATATACTTGCGGCCTACGAGGTCTTTTCGCGAGAGCGCGTAAGCTGCAGATATGTTAACCACCAAGCCGATGGCGGTACCCACGATCGTATACACAATCGTATTTCGGTACCCAATCCATATATTAGAGTGCTTCAGCAATTCTTGATAGCCTGCCAGCGTAAAATCCTTGGGCCACAGCCATACCTGTCCATTCGCGACCGCGGCCGGCTCGCTGAACGAAGCAATGATGATGAAGTACAGCGGGTAAATCAGCACGATCAGCATCAAGACAGCGAATACATACAGGCCGATCTCCAGCACTCTGTCGGAAGATCGGGTATTCCTCTGCCTTGGCGCTGTCTTCTCTCTTATTTCCACAACGCCCATAGAACCCTTCCTCTCTTGTGTTACCACAAACTGTTTTCGCTGTATTTTTTCGAAATCTGGTTAACCAGAATCAACAGAACAAAATTAATGATTGTATTAAACAGATTAATCGCCGACGAGAAGCTGTATTGGCTGCTCAGCATCCCGATTTTGTACACATAGGTGGAGATGACCTCGCTGGAGGTAATATTGAGACTGTTTTGCATAAGGTAAACCTTCTCGAAGCCGACGCCAAGCAAGCTGCCGATCCGCAGTATAAGCAAGGTCACGACCGTAGGCATCAGCATCGGGATATCGATAAACCGGATTTTTTGCCACCGGCTTGCCCCGTCCATTGTAGCCGCTTCGTACAAGCTGGGGCTCACCGCAGATAATGCCGCGATATAGATAATGCTGTCCCAGCCCGTATGCTGCCACACATCCGACCATACATACACGCTGCTGAACAAGCCGGCCGAGCCCATCAGGTTCGGCGCTTCGGCGCCGAAGAGCCGGAAGATATTCCCGATCAATCCCGAGCCCGGCGAGAACAGAATCAGCATGAGTCCCACCATCACGACCGTCGATATAAAATGCGGCATGTAGGTTACGGTCTGGAAGAAGCGCTTGAACCAATTCTGGCGCATTTGATTGACCATCAAGGCCAGCATGATCGGAATCGGGAACGTCGCAACGCTGTATAAGCTGATGACCAGCGTATTCGTTATGGTGGTCGAGAATTGATAGGAGTTAAAAAACTTCTCGAAATACTTCAGGCCGGCCCAGGGGCTGTCCATAATCCCGAGAGCGGGACTGTAGTCCTTGAATGCGATCAAAATGCCGTACATCGGCACGTAAGAAAACAACAAAACCAGCACTACCGCAGGCAGCAGCAGCAAATACAGGCCCCAATTCTTTCTGATCCGCCCGAGGGTTGGATGTGTGGTTCTATTCAGTTGGCCTGCTTTCAAATCGATTCCCCTTTCTGTTCGCGTCGTCGTGAATCCGGTATGTCACGTAAGCAATTTCAGTATACTGCGATCCGGCGTCATGATTTGGACCTCATGATGCGCTATCCGGACCTTTGCCTTGTCCATTTCGCCGCCGTCCCCGCGTCCTCCGCTCAAACATGCCGGTATTCGGACTTTCCGATGTGTTATCCGGACTTTATGGAAAATGCCCGAGCGTTCGCTCCTGTTTTTTTCGACGTTTCCATTTATAATATCCTTACCGATATAAAAACGCTTTCATAATATAAGCGAACTGAAAGGAATCACGGCATCCCTATGGTTAAAGCACTGAATAACAAGCCTTATCCCATCCGTCACTATGTGAAAATCATGCTCTTCATATCGATCTTTGCCCTGGTGGTGGATCTGGTGATCAGCTTCGCCTCCATCTTCATCGTGAAGCAGCAATCCACCCGCTATTTGCAGGATACGGCGAATCTGTACATCCGGCAGATCAATCATGACTTCTCGTATATCAACCATTATATGGGCTGGACGCTCGCGAACGACGAAAGCGTCAAGATCATGGATACCCCCGGCACCGATTACGTGGATTACATTAAGTCGAGCGAAAGAGTGCATAAACGGTTTAATGAGCTTCAAAAAAACTATGGGCAAGAATACAACTTCTTCTTCTATTTAAAAGATCAGGATTTCTTCCAGAACTATGCCCCCATGTCCCTGTCGTATACGGAGTTCCAGGAACTGAAGGAACAGATCGTCTCCCTCACGGATTCCAAAAACGTATACGAAACGTTCTACTCGAACTGGAACCCGATCCTTGTGCAGGACACGCACTACGTCATCAACATCGTGCCCTACCACAACCGTTACTTGATCTGCCTCATCTCTGCAGACGACCTGGTCCGGCCGCTCCAGGAACTGGATTTGGGCGAGGACGGGTTCGTCTCTCTGGTGGATGCCCAAGGAGCAGCCCTTACGAGCCCAGGTGCCGGCGAAGCGGGAGCCAAGCCGCTCGAAGGAGCCAAGGCTTCCTTGTTCAGCCTGTCACAGCCGCGGACTACGGTCACTGAGGGATTCTCGAATGCCTCCTTCAACGTGCAGCTGGTCATCCAGTTCGGCGTGTTCGAGACCATCATGATCGCCCAGCTGCTCATTATGCTGCTGTTCGTGCTGCTCACTTGCACGCTCAGCGTGGTCATGCTGTATTTCAAGAAGAAGGTGTTAAAGCCGATTCAGAATTTCTCGGAAAACGTAAGGCGCATCCACGAGGATAGCGAAAATCTGGATTTCATGAGCAGCGAGATCATCGAGCTCGAGCAGGTGAACTCCCAATTCAAACACCTGATCGAACAGATCAAGAAATTTAAAATCGATATTTACGAGCAGGAGCTCGAAAAGCAAAGAATCCAGCTCGATTATATGAAGCTGCAGATCAACCCCCATTTTTTCCTGAACTGCTTGACGAACATCTACAGCATGGCGCAAATGCAAATGTTTAAGGAAATCGAATATATGTCGCTGTCCACATCCAAATATTTTCGTTACATTTTTCAGAGCGGCGATAACCTCGTGCGGCTTGAGGACGAAATCGAGCACGTCCGGATTTATCTGGAGATTCAGAAGCACCGCTACCGCGATGCCTTTTCTTATCATATCGGGTATGAACAAGAGCTTGCCGGCCTCACGATTCCCCCCCTGGTGCTCCAGACCTTTATTGAAAACGCGGTGAAATACGCCGTATCCAGAGATCAGGTGCTGCAAATTCGCTTGACCGTCAGTTTGCGGGTGGAGGATGATAAGCCTTATGCGGTCATCCGGATCTCCGATACCGGTCCCGGCTTTCCGGAAGACGTATTGGATAAGCTGGCAAACGGCAAGCCGCTGGATCAAAGCGAAGGGAAACACATTGGGATCATGAACACCCTTCAGCGGCTGGAGCTGCTCTACCATCATCGGGCGCAGGTGGAATTTTCGAACCCGGAAGGCGGCGGTGCCAGCGTCGCACTAACGCTTCCCCAGCCATTGCAGGAAAGGAGAGGAGACATTCGATGAATGTATTGCTGGTTGATGACGATTATTTTGTCGTGGCCGCGCTGGAAAAGAAGATTGATTGGAAGGCACTCTTGATCGAACAAGTCCATACCGCATACAGCGTGGCGCAGGCAAGGGAGATTCTGCAGAGTCATTCCGTTCAGATCCTCATTTGCGACATCGAAATGCCGCAGGGCAGCGGACTGGAGCTTCTCGCCTGGATACGCGAGGAACAATACGGCATACAGACGATTTTCCTGACCAATTACGCCGATTTCAACTATGCGCAGAAAGCGATTGAGCTGCAAAGCTTCGACTATTTCCTGAAGCCGATTGAATTCGATAAGCTCAGCCTCATCATCTCCAAGGCCGTGTACAAAGCTAAGGAACAGCAAAGCGATCAGGAGGCGATACAGGACGGGCAGCTGTGGAAGAAAAACCAAAAAAAGCTGCAAGAGCACTTCTGGAGCAAGCTGATCAAGGAAAAAAAAGCTTCGTCGGACCGGGTGGCCATCGCCGGGTATATCGCGGAGCAGAATCTGTCCTATGCGTTGTCGGATCTGTTTCTCCCCCTGCTGATCACGATCTTTCCGTATGATCAAAGCTTGGGCAAAGAAGACAAGGACCTGTTTGATTACGCGTTTCTCAACGTGCTGTCCGAATTGTTCCAGGATCCGCTCTTTACGGTCGAGACCGTCATGGAGTATAGGGATTACGAATGGATGGTCGTGCTCAAATGGAATCATCCTCCGGATACCGCAGTCATTGAATCCATCTGCACGTCCTTCATCGAGAAAGCCAACCGGTTCCTTCGGAGCGATGCGTGCTGCAACGTATCGGTTTCGGCGGCTTTGGAGGGGATCAACAAATCCATACGGGACCTGCTGCAAATGAACGAGGACATGATCAAGAAGCGCAACCAGATCATGTTTCTGGAACGGCATTCGCTGCAAGAAGCCGCGTATACCCCTCCCCCGCTTCAAGACTGGGAGGCGCTGCTTGCCGAAAACAACCCGGCCGCCTTTCTCGAAGAAACTCGCCGGTACCTGCAGAATTTGGCCAAGAGCGGCGTCCACAGCGCTTCGGTGCTGCGTTTATTCCGCTTGGATATGGTGCAGCTCGTGTACTCCTACCTGAAGGGCAAAGAGATTCAGGCTCATAAGCTATATACCGGCAAAACCAATGATCAGTTATTTCTGCAGTCGTTAAACTCGATAGAAGACATGGAAAAATACATGGCGTATCTCGTCCGCACGGCAGCCGAATATCACGCTTACGCCGGCCATTCCCATACCGTGGTGGAGGAAATCAAGCATTATATCGGGTGCCATTACGGGGAGGAGCTGACGCGAACGACCCTGGCGGAAATCGTCTTTCTGAACCCGGATTATTTGGCCCGCGTCTTTAAGAAAGAAACGGGCGTATCTTTAGGCACTTATATCATTCAGGCCCGCATCCGGGCGGCCAAACATCTGTTGGAGTCGACTCCGTTGTCCGTGTATCAGATTGCGGCGAAGGTCGGATACGCCAATTATTCCTACTTCTCGAAGCTGTTCAAGCAGGATACGGGATGGGCGCCCAGCGACTATAGGCGGGTGCTGCAAGGCGGAGGCAGCGGGAAGGTGGATCACGCCAAATGACCGCAGCATGCACTGGCAATCCATGAAGAATGGGCGAATCAACGACGTCAACATAAAAAGTACCGCAGCCTCAAGCATAATCGCTTGGCGGCTGCGGTACTTTCTTTACGATATTCAATAAGTGCTGTCCTTCGTCAGGTCATGCAGGGTAAATGTCGAAATCCTTCAGCGTTTCGCCCGTTCTGGCCGATTCAAACACCGCTTCGATCAGGTTCAGGACGCGCAGCACTTCCTCGTTCTTGACGATCGGTTCTGCCTCGCCCCGGGTCACGGCCGCAAAGTTATCGAAGAAGCTGCTGGATTGACGGTATGGCTCCGGCAGGGCACCCGTAATGGTAGCTTCTTCGGAAGGAGGGGCCATCGTTTTGGTCAAGCCTACCCCGGCTTGAATCGGCTTCGGCTCCACTTTCGCGGCATCCTGGTTCCGGGTAACGACTCTTCCGTTTAACGACCAGTCCTCAATAATGCCGGTTCCCTCGGTTCCTTTGACGTACCAGCGTGGAAGCGTAATGAAATTCGTCGTTCCCACTTCGATCAGTACCGATACGCCGTTCTCGAATTCGATGACCGATTCAAAGCCGTCATCCACCTCATCGCCCAAAATAAAGCTCAAGCGGCTGCTCAGGCTGGTCATCCGGCTGTCCACCATGAACAGGATCTGGTCCAGCAAATGCACGCCCCAGTCCAGCAGCATGCCGCCGCCGTGGGCTTCCAGATGGCGCCAGTCGCCCGGAATGCCGTTCGCCCCGTGCACCCTGGATTCGATACGGAACAAATCGCCAATCGTCTTTTCGTTGTACATTTGCTTAATCGTCAGGAAGTCCTCGTCCCAGCGGCGGTTCTGGTGAACCATCAGCACCCGTCCGGCCGCATCGGCAGCGGAGACCATGTCCTTAAAGTCGCTTACGGACAAGGTTACCGGCTTCTCGCAGATGACATGCTTGCCGGCTTCAAAAGCCTGAAGCGCCAGCTCCTTATGCACGTCGTTCGGCGTGGCAATGAGCACCACGTCAACCGCGGCATCATTCAATACCTGCTCGTAGCTCTCGTAGGCAGAATACCCGTCCTCCCGGGACGCCTTCCGGCGCTCTTCCAGAATATCGTAGGTTCCGGTCACCTCAAGAAACGCGTTGTCCTTAATCAGCTTGGCATGGTAGCTGCCCATTCCGCCGTAGCCCACGATCACGATCGCTTGTTTTCTTATTTCCGTCGTCATAGATACATAGCTCCTTTTTTACATCTAAGCAGTAAACGCATACACAACCATTATACTATCATATGCGAAATAACTGTTCTCTTTTACGATATTGTATTCCTGCTGCCATCGCAAGGCTGTGAGTTACATCGCAGTCCGTAATGGAATGAACAGGATGGCAAAAAAAAGCGTTACCCTGCTGCTATCGCAGGGTAACGCTTCTTGATTTTCGCGAATTATTCCTTCACGACCAGCTTCAGCGGTGCCGCGATATTCGCTTCCACCTCTTTGCCCTGCAGCACGTCCTTGGCTGCGCCGACGGCGAGCTGACCGATCAGTTCGGGCTGCTGGGCTACCGTTGCCGTCAGATTGCCGGCTTCGATGGACTTCAGCGCATCGTCGTTGCCGTCAAAGCCGATGACCATGATGTCTTTGCCCGAGCTTTGAATCGCTTCGATTGCGCCCAGGGCCATTTCGTCATTGTGGGCAAATATCGCTTTGGCGTCCGGATTGCCCTGCAGCAGATTTTCCGTCACGGTAAGACCTTTGGTCCGGTCAAAATCCGCCGCTTGCTTCGCGACCACGTTCAGCTGCTCATCCGCAATATCATGGAAGCCCTTGCCCCGTTCGCGGGTCGCGGAAGCGCCCGGAACGCCTTCGAGTTCAATGACCTTCGTATCTTTGCCCAACTGCTCCACGATATATTCGGCCGCCATTTGTCCGCCCTTCACGTTATCCGAGGCGACCAGCGCAGCGACCTCGCCTTGATCCGCCGAACGGTCCAAAGTGATGACCGGTATGCCCAAACTGTTTGCCGTTTGAACCACGGTCGAGATCGCGGACGAATCCGTCGGGTTAATCAGCAGTGCATTGACGCCCTGCTGAATCAGGTCGTCGACGTCATTGCTCTGCTTGGCAGAGTCGTTCTGCGCGTCAACGACAACGACCTCCATTCCCTGCTTCGCCGCTTCGGCGACGACGCCATCCTTCAAGGAGACGAAGAACGGGTTATTCAAGGTGGAGATGGAAAGACCGATCTTGATGTCTTTGACGTCTCCGCCGGTTTTGGGCTTCGCCCATTCCGGCGGCTCCAAGGAACAGCCCGTGATGAAGATCAGCATGAGTGATACGAGCAGCAAAGTTGTTTTTTTCATCGTTCATTCTCCCCCTTAAGCCGATTTTCTACGGTCGAGCAGTACGGCAATCGCAATTACGACACCTTTGACAACCATTTGATAGAATGAGTTCACGCCGAGCAGGTTGAGCCCGTTGTTCAGAATTCCGATAATCAGCACCCCGATCAGCGTGCCGACAATCCGGCCGCGTCCCCCGGTCAGGCTTGTGCCGCCCAGCACGACGGCTGCGATGGCATCCAATTCATAGGAGGTACCCGCTGTCGGCTGCGCGGAATTCAAACGGGAGGTCAGAATCGCGCCTGCCAGCGCGGACAGCATCCCTGCCAAGGAGTAGATCATAATCTTCACGCGCGGTACCTTAATGCCGGATACAAGCGATGCTTTTTCGTTACCGCCGATGGCATACGTTTTGCGGCCAAACGACGTTTTATGCAGAATGACCCACAGCACGGCAAACGTGATGATCATCGTAATGGCCGGCACGGGAATGCCCAGCAAGTATCCGCGGCCGAACAATTGGAATACAAGGCTGTCGCCAAGCCCGGTAATCGGATTACCGTTCGTATAAACCAGCGTAAGTCCCCGGAATATCGTCATGGTAGCCAAGGTGGCGATAAACGGCGCCATTTTCCCCTTGGTGATCATGAGACCGTTGATCATGCCCATCACGCCGCCAAGCGCAACGCCGATGATGATCGAGAGAATCGGGTCAAAGCCGGCCACCATCATATTGGCGACAAATGCGCTGGATAGCGCGAGAATCGAACCGACCGACAGGTCAATGCCGCCCGTCAGGATAACAAACGTCATACCAAAGGCAATCAGTGCGTTAATCGATACCTGACGCAGCAGGTTCAGAATGTTAAGCGGTTCCAAGAAGCTTGGATTCAGGACGGAAACGATGACGATCAGAATGATCAGTCCGAGCAGCGGACCGAGCTTTTGCGTCAAACCTGAGACCTTGAACCCTTTTCCCGCCTTGGCATCGTTAATAGTTGTCATATTACTGTCCCCCTGTAGCTAGAGTCATGATGTGTTCCTGCGTGGCTTGTTCGCGGTCCAGTTCACCGGAAATCCTGCCCTCGTGAACGACGAGAATCCGGTCGCTCATCCCGAGGACCTCCGGCAGCTCCGACGAGACCATCAGAATCGCCACGCCGCGTTCGGTCAGCTCATTCATCAGCTGGTAAATTTCGCGCTTCGCCCCTACGTCCACGCCCCGGGTCGGCTCGTCCAGGATGAGCACGCTCGGCCCAATGCCGATCCATTTGGCGATAACCACCTTCTGCTGGTTACCCCCCGACAGATTGCGGGCGTGCGTTTCGGATGAATGGGTCTTGATCTGCAGCCGCTTCGTCAAGGTATCCACGAAATCCTGCTCCTTCTTCCCGGAGATGAATCCTCTGGAAGAGAAGCTGAACAGGTTGGGCAGCGCCATATTTTCACGGACCGAGAAATCCAGCACCAGTCCTTCATCCTTGCGGTCCTCCGTTATGAATCCAATGCCGTGTTTCACGGCATCATCCGGCTTCTTGATATGAACCTTCTTGCCGCGCACCCAGATTTCCCCGCTATCCAGCGGGTCCAGCCCGAAGATCGCTCGCATCATCTCGGTGCGCCCCGCGCCCATCAAACCGGATACGCCTACGATCTCGCCGGCTCGGACCGAGAAGCTCACATTCTCGAACCGGCCCTTGCCGGTAATATTTTTAACTTCCAGCACCGGTTCGCCCGGAGACGGATGCCGTGTGGGATATCGCTCGGTCAGCTCCCGGCCGACCATCTTTTTGACGACTTCGTCAAAGTTGGTTTCGGGAATCGGCTTGGTGTCCACGGATTTGCCATCCCTCATAACCGTGATCCGGTCGCAGATCGTGAAGATCTCCTCCATGCGGTGGGAAATGTAAACGATGGATACGCCCTGCTTTTTCAACGAGCGGATGACGCCGAACAGCTTCTCGATTTCCCTTTCGGTCAGTGCCGCCGTGGGCTCGTCCATAATGATGACTTTTGCTTTGGTCATGAGCGCCTTGGCGATTTCAATCATCTGCTGCTGGCCGACGGAGCATTCCCCCGCCTCCTGCGTCAACGGTATCGTCACTGCCAATTTGTCGAACTGTTCCTTCGCAAGCGCCTTCATTTGTTTCATGTTGAGGAATCCCAGTCCGGATGTCATCTCCTTGCCGATAAACAAGTTATCCAGAACCGTCATCTCCGGCCAGATATTAAGCTCCTGGTGGATGAAGGCAACGCCTCTCTCTTCGGCTTCCTTCGGGTTCGCGAAATAGGTTTCCTGACCGTCGATCAAGATCTTGCCTTCATCCCGGCTGTGAAGGCCGGTTAAAATATTCATCAGCGTCGATTTGCCCGCGCCGTTCTCTCCCATCAGGGCATGAACCTCTCCTTCCCGGAGATCAAAGTCCACGCCCGCCAGCACCCGGTTCGTGCCAAAGGATTTATGGATATTCGTCATCTCAATGTTCATGATGCTTCCTCCTCTTTAACCGAAATGAACGCCGGCCTGCAAAATGCAGTTCGCATAGGGCTTGGCTTCGCCTGTACGGATAACCGCCTTGGCGTTTTTCGTCCGTTCCTTGAACTGCTCGTGAGAGCAAGCCTCGATCTCGCAATCCTGAAATTGTTCCTCTATATAATGCAGTGTTTCCTTATTCTCCCGCTTCATTTCTTCAGCAATGACGATTTTTTCAACGACCATATCGTCGGCAATCGCCTCCACCACCTCCATAAAGCTCGGCGTCCCCAGCGTTAGCGCCAGGTCGATCTTCGGAACGCCTGGAGGAACCGGAAGGCCAACGTCCCCGACCACGATGGTATCGGTGTGCCCCAGATCCGCCAGCACTTTCGCGATGTGGCTGTTCAGCATGCCGTTCTTCTTCATGGTCAAAGGCTCCCTTCCACTTCGAGGCGCGACGGCATTCCGCCCTGCGCTCCGAACTTCATGACCGACAAGGAAGCGGCGCGATTCGCGAATCTGAGGCTGGCGGTCAGGCTCATCCCCTCGGCCAGCGCCACGGCGAATGCGCCGTTGAATGTATCGCCGGCACCCGTCGTATCCACGGCTTCAACCTTGTAGCCGGGAACCACGATCTCTTGCATACCATCAAAATAACGAACGCCCTTTTTCCCTTCCGTTACGATGAGTTTATTCGGATACCGGCGCAGCACGTCGCCCAGCGGCTCGTCATTGAACAGGATAGCGGCTTCATGTTCGTTTGGCGTAATGTATGCCGCCCGTTCAATAACGACGCTCGGCACCGGACGGGCAGGAGCGGGGTTCAGCATCAATGGCACCTGATACTTGGCGCATATCGCACTCACGTGCACCACCGTTTCTTCCGGAATCTCCTGCTGAATCAACACGATATCCGCCGCCTGGATTACCTTTTCCGCCTGATCTACGTATTCCGGAGTGATCCGATCATTAGCAGCCTTCACCACCACGATGCTGTTGTCTCCCTCTGCCAAAATGATGTGCGCCGTGCCGCTTTCCATACCTGTAACCGGTTCCACATAATCCGTAATAACACCATTCGACTGCAAATTGCTCAAAATCGTTTCGCCGAAGGAATCATCACCGACGCAGCCAACCATCGTCACCTCTGCACCCAGCCTTGCCGCCGCGACGGCCTGGTTGGCTCCCTTCCCTCCTGGCACCGTCTTAAAGCTGTCGCCCAGCACTGTCTCTCCCGCGCCGGGGCGCTTGGCGGAGGTCACCACCAAGTCCATCGACGCGCTTCCGATTACCACGATTTTTGCCATCACGATTCCACCTTTCTCGTTGTCTGCCGCTCTATGAATTCTACCGAGAATTCGATATTGCTTTTCTCTATGCGCTGCCCTTCGATAAGCCCGATAAGCAATCTGGCCGCTTCCCGGCCCATTTCGTACGCCGGCTGATGTATCGTTGACAGCGGCGGGGCCAGCAGCCTGCTGAGCAGAATATCGTCAAATCCAATAATTTGTACGTCTTCCGGCACCCTTTTCCCCAGCCGAAACGCTTCCTTCACCACGGCGGATGCCATAATATCGTTACTCGCGATTACGCCATCCGTGTCCGGATACTCGCTGAACACTTTCTGGGCGAATTCTTCGGCATCGGTTAAAGAAAACGATGTCGTCTTCAGCACTTGATACGCAGCCGCCTGCTGCTCCAGAACCTCGACGGCTCCTTCAAAACGTTCCTGAGCAGGCCGCACATCCGCCGGACCTTGAATGACCGTTACGGCTTTACTCCCTCGCCGCACGATTTCCTGGGCCGCTATTCTTCCTCCCTGACGGCCATCCGCATACACGGAAGGGCGGTCCGACGAGGTACGGTCCAGAAACACGACGGGAATGTTCAGTCCCGTATACATGTCGGCATCCGGATCGTTGGTCGATGATATGACGCCAACCACATTATTCTGGACAAACGTCTGAATGTACTCCATTTCCTTCTTCTTGCTCTCGTCGCTGTTTCCGAAGATCAATCGGTAATCATTCTCCTGCATCTCGTCCTCTACCCCGCGGGCAAGCTGCGGGAAATAGGGGTTCATGATGTCGGGAAGCAAAAGTCCTATCAATTTGGATTTCCTCTTGTATAAAGAACGCGCCACTTCATTCGGCGTGTAATTCAGCTCTCGAATGCTCTGTTCCACCTTGGACCTGGTGTCCTCATGCACGTAACCGTTTCCATTTAAAACCCGCGAAACCGTGGCTACGGATACGCCCGCCTGATTCGCCACATCCTTGATCGTTGCCATACCGTCATCACCTCATTCATGTGTAACCGGTTACAGGTATAAGATATCACATCTCTTTTCAACGTGCAAGCTTTTAGGGAATGGAATATTCTTGTACCGGCACTGGCAAGCTCGCCTTCAGCAACTGCCATGTCCGGCAATAAATTACGGTATTCTTACAAAACCCCTTACTGGATTTTACATCCGGCTCCTATACTCAATGCTGTAAGGCCAAGCTGGAAAGTGAGGTAAAACATGATGATGGAAAAAGAATTCACGCTTCCTTCTCCGGGGCACTCTCTATCGCCGAACGTCAACGAGCCGGAGGTATCAACCGCGGCGAAACCCGTCTCGATCAAGAGAACAAGGCGCAGAGAAATTCTGCTCGCTTATGCATGTTTAGCGCCTTCGCTGCTCATTTTCGGCCTGTTCTTATTCTACCCGCTGCTCAAGTCGGTTTATCTTAGCCTGTTCCTGACCGATCCGCAAGGCCGGGTAGCGGAATTCGTAGGATTCGACAACTTCAGGGAAATATTGGCCTCCGACATGTTCTATACAAGCTTTGGCAATACCCTGCTGTTCATCGTGCTGACGGTTCCGACCGGCATGGCGGCTGCGATTCTGCTGGCTGCCCTGACGCACAACAAACTCAAGGGCATGAAAATATTCCGCTTTATCTTCTCGCTGCCGATGGCCGTGTCCGTCGGTACCGGCTCGATGATCTGGATGATTCTATACCATCCGACCTTAGGCATACTGAATTATTTCCTGTCGCTGCTCGGCACGCAGCCCGTCCAATGGCTGACCGATCCGAAATGGGCCATGATCTCCGTCGCGCTTATGACTGTCTGGATGAATCTTGGATTCAACTATATCCTGATGCTGAGCGGCATGCAGGGCGTGTCCGAAGATATCTATGACAGCACCAAGATTGACGGCTCCGGTCCGCTGAGAACGTTCTTTCGGATTACGATGCCGCTGATCTCCCCTACGTTATTCTTCACGTCCGTTGTGTCGGTTATCGGTGCCTTCCAAGCATTCGGGCAAATCAACATCCTCACCAAAGGCGGTCCGATGAACAGCACCAACGTCATGGTATTCAACATCTACCAGGATGCCTTCGTCAATTTTCGCTTCGGCATCGGCAGCGCGCAGGCCCTCATCCTGTTTGCCATCATTCTGCTGCTGACCGTCTTTCAATTTAAATTCGTCGAGAAGAAGGTGCATTACCAATGAACATGCGCCTCATGCCAAAAAGCTTCATCTACACCGCGCTGCTTCTCGGTTCGTTGGTCGTTCTTTTCCCGCTCCTATATACCTTGTCGACATCGCTGATGAGCGAGGCCGAATCGGCCGTCTATCCGCCGCCTCTGCTTCCCGAAGCCGTCAATCTGTCCAACTTCGCCAAGGTGATCGATACGATTCCTGTCCTTACCTTTATCGGAAACAGCCTGGTTGTCTCCATTGCCATCATGCTCGGACAGATCGTGACCGCGAGTCTGGCAGCATACGCTTTCGCCTTCCTGCGATTCCCGGGAAAAACGCTGCTGTTCAGCCTCTTTCTCGCGACGATGATGATCCCGTGGGAGGTGATCATGATTCCGAATTACTTGACGGTCAAAAGCCTGAACTGGCTGGACACCTATCAAGGGCTCATCATTCCATTTCTGGCCACGGCCTTCGGAACCTTCCTGCTCAGGCAGACCTTCCTGCAGCTGCCGAAGGAGCTGTTTGAAGCGGCCCGCGTGGACGGCTGCGGACATGTCCGCATTTTCCTGAGCATGGTGCTGCCGTTATCCATCCCCGGAATCGCCACGCTGGGCGTGTACTCGTTCCTGAATAATTGGAACATGTACCTGTGGCCGCTTCTGACAACCAACCGGGTCGAGATGCGAACCGTCCAAATCGGGATCGGCATGCTGCAGTTCGAAGAGATGAACTCATGGAATCTGATACTCTCCGGCGTGCTCCTCCTGCTGCTGCCTTCCCTGCTGCTGCTTGCGCTCGGGTTGAAACCCCTTGTACGCGGCATCACCGCAGGTGCTTTGAAGGGCTAATGGACACGATGCCGACCCAGTAGACCATATTGGATCAGCCTTGCGTGCCGGTTATCGATATAAAACGGGCCCACGCAATTTCTGATAGATCAAACCATACTTTATTTTCAAAAACTATTTTCAAAAACTATTTTCAAAAAGGGAGAGATTAACCGATCATGAAACGTTTTGGTAAAAGGTCCTTCGCGCTGCTCCTGCTTTCCTGCTTCATGCTGATCAGCGCCGCTTGCAGCAATACGCCAGCCGCCGGAGAAACGACCGTTGCCGCCGGCAGCGAACCGGCCAAGGAACCTGTTAAGGTCGTTTGGTGGCATTCCATGAGCGGTGAGCTCGGAACCGTTGCGGACAAGCTGATTTCCGATTTTAACGCAGCCCACCAGGATATTCAGGTAGAGGGCGTGTTTCAAGGCACGTACGATGAAAGCTTGAACAAGCTGAAGGCTTCATTGGGATCGAACAGCGGACCGACCATGATTCAGGTGTACGAAATCGGCAGCCGTTTCATGATGGACACCAAGGCGATCCGTCCGGTTCAAGACTTCATGGATGCTGAAGCATACGACATTTCCTCCTTGGAACCGAATATCAAAAATTATTATACATTCGACAACAAATTGTATTCGATGCCGTTCAACTCCTCCAACCCGATCCTTTACTACAACAAAGATGCCTTTAAAGCGGCAGGTCTGGATCCGGAAAATCCTCCAAAAACCTACGAAGAGGTAGCGGAAGCGGCTAAAGCGCTAACGAAAGGCGGCCAAACCGGCGCATCCTTCGCAATTTACGGCTGGTTCATGGAGCAGTTCCTTGCGAACCAAGGCGTTGAGCTGCTGAACAACGGCAACGGCCGCACTTCTCCGGCAACCGCTTCGCATGTCAACAATGCCGCTGCCGTGAAAACGCTGGAATGGTGGAAGCAAATGCTGGACGATAAAGTCCTGCTGAACCTGGGACGTAAAACGGATGACACCAAAAAAGCCTTTGCAGCCGGCCAAGTCGCCATGACGCTGGACTCCACGGCTTCGCTCCGCGGTATCGTCAGCGCAGCGGAAGGCAAATTCGAAGTCGGCACGGCATTCCTGCCCAAACCGGCTGACGGCGGCGAAGGCGGCGTGATCATCGGCGGTGCAAGCCTGTGGCTGATGAACAACAAATCGGAAGAAGAGCAGCAGGCCGCCTGGGAATTCATGAAGTATTTGGCCGAGCCGCAAACCCAAGCCTACTGGCATGTCAACACGGGTTACTTCCCGGTCACGACCAAAGCTTACGAAGAGTCCCTGGTAAAGGAAAACCTGGAGAAATATCCTCAATTCCAGACCGCGGTGGATCAACTGCATCAAACGACCGCCAACCTGGCAACGCAGGGCGCTGTCATGGGCGTGTTCCCTGAGGCCCGCCAGCTGACGGAAACGGCCATCGAGGAAGTGCTGAACGGTCAGAAAACACCGCAGGAAGCATTGGATAAAGCTGCTCAGGAGATCAGCTCCAAGATCGAGACCTATAATAAAACGGTAAAATAAACGTCGTGCATGCCGCGTAAGCATGCGATGAAACCTAATTCGAATTGCACATCATTAACACCCTTCATGCTGTCTCATGGGGCTCTCTGCAGTCATTCCATGAATCATGCATAAAGGGTGTTTTTCTTTTTCTCGTTCAACCCAAAACCTTCCATATTTGCTCAGCTTGTATAGGGCTTTGCCCAAGTCACTCAGCCCGGCTCCGGAATACACTGTTACAAAGTGGAGGTGAGCAAAGTGATGAACAATCTTCCGTCCACCGTATCGATCATCCCGGTGCCCTTCGACCGGGGAGCTACCCGCCGCGGCGCCGGACAGGGACCGGACGCCATATTCGGAGCCGGTCTGAAACGCAAGCTTAACGCGCTCGGTGTAACCTACCAGGTCGATGATTTTGCTGCGCTCCCCGAGCGCAAGGATGAAGCGCACCATCCCCGATTAAAACATTTGACAGAAGTCGTGACGATGAACGAGCAGCTGGCAGCGCGCGTATCCGCCCTGGCAGTAGCGGGCACCTTCCCTCTTGTGCTCGGCGGCGACCATAGCATAGCAATCGGCACGCTCGCCGGACTTACCCGGCATTACCGCAACTTGGGCGTCATCTGGATCGATGCCCATTCCGATCTCAATACGCCGGATACTACCCCGACCGGCAATATCCATGGCATGTCCCTGGCTGTCAGCTTGGGAAAAGGCGACCGGCGGCTAACCTCGATCGGCGGCGTTAAATCAACCATTAAGCCGGAGCATGTCGTGCTCATCGGCGCGCGCTCACTTGATCAGGGCGAGCGGGACTTCATCCGCCGGGAAGGCATCGCCTGCTTCACGATGCAGGATATCGACCGCATGGGCATGTTCCGGGTCATGGAGGAAGCCATCCGCATATCGTCAGCGGGAACGGATGGCGTTCACCTCTCCTTTGATATCGACAGTGTCGACCCGAAGATCGCGCCGGGAACAGGAACGCCGGTTCAAGGCGGGCTCAGCTACCGGGAAGCGCACCTGGCCATGGAGATGCTGTCGGAATCCGGTATTCTGACGTCAGCCGAATTCGTGGAGAACAACCCGCTGCTGGACCGCGGACAGAAGACGTCCCGGCTGCTTGTCGGTTTAATCGCCTCCATGCTGGGCGAAAGCATCTTATGACATTTTAATGTCATGGCATCATGCTTGATTATGAGAAGCCTCTTGCGCGGGCATGCTGTATTTTCCGCGTTGCGGTTTCTTTAGACTCCCAAGGAGGTTACGCCATGGCCCCTTCCAATCCTCATATCGAGAAAGCCGAAAGGTACGGCGCAAAAAACTACCACCCTCTTCCCATCGTCATCGCTTCAGCTGAAGGCATTCATGTGACGGATACAGATGGCAAACGGTATATCGATATGTTAAGCGCCTACTCGGCGCTAAACGCAGGTCATTGTCATCCCCGCATCATCCGGGCCTTAAAGGAACAGGCGGATCGGGTGACCCTGACCTCGCGCGCATTTCATCATGATCACCTGGGCGATTTTTACGAGAAGCTGTCCGCTTTAACCGGCAAAGGGATGATTCTTCCCATGAATACGGGAGCCGAGGCGGTTGAGACCGCGCTTAAGGCAGCGCGTCGCTATGCTTACCGGAAGAAAGGCATCCCGGCAGATCAGGCCGAAATCATCGTCTGCGAGGGCAATTTCCACGGCCGAACGATCACGGTTACCTCCTTCTCCTCGTCCCGCGAATACCGCGAGGACTTCGGTCCGTTTACGCCGGGATTCAAAGTCATTCCCTATGGCGACCTTGAGGCGCTGGAGCAGGCGATATCACCGAATACGGCCGCTTTTCTCGTGGAGCCGATCCAAGGCGAATCCGGCATCGTCATTCCGCCTGACGGATACCTGAGCGGGGCACTGGAGCTGTGCAGGCAGCACAGCGTCCTCATGCTAGCGGACGAAATCCAGAGCGGCTTCGGCAGGACGGGCAAACGCTTTGCCTGCGACTGGGAGGACGTCGAGCCGGATATGTACATTCTTGGAAAAGCGCTGGGCGGCGGCGTCTTTCCCGTCTCCGCCGTGGCGGCGGACGCGGATATTCTGGATGTATTCGAGCCGGGTTCCCACGGCTCCACCTTCGGCGGAAATCCGCTCGGGTGCGCGGTGGCCATCGCCTCCATGGACGTGTTCATTGAGGAAGGGCTGGAGGTTCGCTCCCTGGAGCTCGGCGAATATTTTCTCCGGCTGCTTCGATCCATCCCGCATCCCGATATCCAGGAGGTGCGCGGCAGAGGTCTATTCATCGGCATGGAGCTCAAGGTCCCGGCCAGATCCTATTGCGAGAAACTGAAAGATCTCGGCCTGCTATGCAAAGAAACCCATGAAGCCATTATCCGCTTCGCCCCTCCGCTCATCATCACCAAAGTAGAACTGGACCAGGCTGCGGCGATCGTAAGGCAGGCGTTTGAGTGATAAATCGATACCGGTTTGCACTGCGCAAAAAACAGTTTGTTCACCCCTGGCTCCAAGGCATGGGGTGCGGCAAACTGTTTTTTTCGGTTTCTTTCCGCTCCTAACCAGGCAGAAGCTGAAGCGTTGACTGAAATATCATATAGCGGTGCCATGCCGCATTTCCTGTATAATGGGTTGTATAATATTGGATTTACGATTCTGACAAGAAACGTATCGTTATTCCCTTCTCGGCTCATTTCAGCGTATGACGGGTAATGATTCCCAGCCATGTTTTATCGGGGTTGATGATAACTTAACAAGGAGGTTCACTCATGAGAATAGCCATCTGCGGGGGTACCGGCTTCATTGGCCAAGCATTGTGCAAGCGCTGGCTGCGCGACGGACATGACATGATCATCGTCACCAGGTCAAAGCCGGAGATCCCCGCTGTGCAGCAGAACGGGTCATTATCCTACTTAACCTGGGATGAGATGAAATCCCATCCGGAGCGGTTCGAGGGCTTGGACGCACTCGTTAACCTTGCCGGCTCCTCCCTGAGCCAGCGCTGGACGCAAGCAGGCAAGACGAGAATTCTTCAGTCCCGGCAACGAACCGTAACTGCCGCAGCGGACTTGATGCGGCGCCTGGAGCACAAACCTCCGGTCATTCTTCAAGCATCGGCAATGGCCATATATGGTACATCCGAGTTTGAAGCGTTTGATGAGGACAGTCCGGCCACGATCATGGATTTCCCGTCCGAGGTTGTGCAGCAATGGGAGCAGGCAGCCGATTGCATCCCGGTCGACCGGTTAATCAAGCTGCGCATCAGCGTCGTGCTGGGCGATCAAGGCGGTGCCCTCCCCAAAATGCTGCTGCCGTATAAATTAGGGGTCGGCGGCAACATCGGCAGCGGCAAGCAATGGCTCTCCTGGATCCATATCGACGACATCGTGGAATTAATCGATTATTGCATCCGGCACGAAGACATTTCCGGAGCCGTGAACGCCGCTTCCCCGCACGCGGTCACGAACGAGGAATTTGGCCGTAGCGTCTCCAAGGTCTATCGCCGTCCGCATTGGCTGCCCCTGCCTGCATTCATGCTCCAAGCCATCCTGGGCGAAATGTCGCTTATTCTGTTAAAGGGCCAGCGGATCCTTCCGGCCAAAGCCCAGCGCCACGGCTTCAAGTTCCGGTATCCGGAAGTGACGGCCGCCTTGCAGCAGATCAAAGGAAGCTGAATCACCTTCCTTGAGCATAAAAAAACAATCGCTCTCTTGATCTCAAGGGAGCGATTGTTTTATTCGATGAACGTTATTGGACCGGAGATAACTCACTCTCCGTGACCCATTTGTGGTTCTTGACTTCCTCTCCGGATGTTGACGTGAAGTCCACCATATAGACCGTCGTTTGCTCGGCGGAATCGATAACGGCCGTCGCACCGTTCATCCCCTCCATATGATCCGCATTCACGACGGCTTTCGCTCCCGGCTCCAGGGGCTCCTTGCCCGCATCCTTCAGCTCTTCATGAATGACCCATTTATGATCCTTCACTTCGGGCCCGCCGTTCGTCGGCGTATACGATATCGTGTACACTGTCGTATCGTAAGCTCCGACTATCGTTGCTTGGGCCCCCTTCATCCCGGGCATGTGGTCGGATTCGATGATCGCTTGGGTCCCGGCCGCATAGGCCGGATTGTCCGCAGTCTTCAACCCTTCCGGAACCTCGCCCGATCCGGAATGGTTCATGCTGCCGTGATCCATGCCTTCCATGCCGCCGGTGGTATCCACGCTCTCCGCTTGATCCGGATTCGCGCCATCGGTATTTCCGCAGGCGCCCAGCACGAGGATGAGGGATGCAAAGGCAACCAGAATAAGCGGCTTTAATCGTTTTTTTGCTGACATATGACGAACTCCTCTCTTATATTGAATATTCATAGCATAACAGCGACTTGTGAAGAACTTATGTAGCTGTCTATGCATTACATCACTATACCCATTTTTTCTTTATATCTTATCTTGTGATATATAATAGAGAGACAATCCAAGATACATCCAACCTATATTAAAGGCAGGTGACATTGCCTTATGAACGAAGGAGAACCATCTCCCATGCATATCGATGACGATGCTTTCATCCCGTTATTCAAGCGGGCCAATTCCATATTAAATCGTACCTTGAGCCGTATTGAACAACAGGAGCTGAGCATCCGGATCCATTACTGGGGGTTCATGCCGCGCCACTACGACAATACGGAGCACAAGCATTCTTTTTTTGAAGCTTGTTACGTGTTAACAGGCAACGGAACCTATATCGAAGGCGAAAGAGAGTTTCATCTCTATCCGGGCACGCTGTTTCTCTCACGGCCGGGCGTCCAGCATCAAATAAGAAGCAAGGATGGCTTGGCCTTATGCTATGTCGCCTTTGAACCGGAAGAAACGGCAACCGGCGAGTTTTATGCGGCCGCGTTCCGGTTGCTGGCCAAACAAGGCAATCCGGTGGTTACAGAAGGTGCCCGGCAGGCGTCCGGATTATTGTGGCTTTCGCTGTTATCGCTGTTTCATACGGGTTCCGGCAAACAGCACCCGCCGCAAATGCTGAACAGTTTGGCCGCATCACTGATAGTATCCTTTCTGACCGTCCATGGCCCGGGCTTCCACCATGAGCCTTCCGGCGCCGAAGCAAACGATGAAGGAACCTCCATGTTTCATCAGGCCGAACTGTTTATCAAGGACAACCTCAACGAACCGCTCTCGCTGGAGCGCGTGGCGGGCCATCTCCACATCACGACCCGTCATTTAACCCGGCTGTTTCGCAAATACGGCCATCAATCCTTTGTCCATTATGTACAGGAGCAGCGCGTGCAGCAGGCAAAGCATATGCTCCTCCATACGGATCGGCAGATCAAGGAGATTGCCGTCTGCTGCGGATTCGAGTCCGTGCATTACTTCACCAGGGTATTTACGTCCAAACTTGGCGTAACCCCGGCCCGCTTCCGGCACTCGCAGTTTTCGGAAGGACGCTACGACTCCGAGGTTTAGCGTTAAGGGCTGCCGATGTCCTGATCGTACAAAAACACTTCCTCTTTTTATAAAGACGTATCCTCCCTTGCCTTCTACAATGAAGTCGTAACAGACATTCCGGAAGGGAGGATATATCCAATCCATGAAACCTGCAACTGCCTTTCAATCATATCCGATCAATCCTGTGGATTTTCGCCACGAGCCCTTGTTCATGAATCAGGGGATCGACTCCTGGTGCTCGTTCATCATGTCGACCCACAAACAAAAATCGCATCTTCATCCCCCCGAAAAGCGAGGCGTCTACATTACGCTTGACGGAACGCACGGTGCCGATTTCAATAAACTGCTGATCCAGCTTCAGCAAACCTGCGAACAAGAGGGCATCGCCTTCTTAAGCGATTCGACGTCCCATTACGTAAAACCCGAAGCCGAGCTCCGGGCCGAGATGGCTCCTTATCTGACCGATAACCGGGCATTCGGCTATAAAGCCTCGGATGTCCGTCCCATTCAATATTTTCTGCCGGACGCAAAGGCTGCCTTGCAAAAAAGCGCGCGTCAATTTGACGCGATGTGCGGCATTCACGTGCTGCACGGCCCGGGTGCATCGCTGCTGGAAGGCAGAACCCCCGATCTTCGCTTCTACGCCGATTACTCCCGCGAAAACCAGCAGCGGCGCCATGCCGAGCGTATGGGCAGCTTCGGCCTCGGCATCTCGAGCGATAAGGTTGAGACCTACAAGAACTGCCTGTTTCTCGAATGGCCCGTCTGGGAGACTTACCGCCGGGACTGGCTGGACCATCATGTCCAGCATTCGGTCAACCAAGCGTACTATATGGATTTGAATCGTTCGGAAGCTCCCGTCTGGCTGCCTGCAGCGAAATTGGCAAGCGTGCTGCATCAAGCGGCCCGGCAGCCGTTTCGGGTCAAGCCGTTTTTTGCCCCGGGGATATGGGGAGGGCAATACCTTAAGGAATTATGCGGCCTGCCCGAAGAATGGCCGAACTGCGCCTGGAGCTTTGAACCCATCGCTCCCGAGAACACGCTGCTGCTGCGCGTGCAGAATGTCACCTTCGAGGTTCCATTCACTTTGTTGATGGAGGCAGCCCCACAGGAAATTATGGGAACGCGTAATTTCGAGCTGTTCGGCGATTATTTTCCGATCCGGTTTGACTATCTGGATACGATGCAGGGCGGCGAGCTGTCGCTTCAGGTGCATCCGCTGCAGGAATATGCAGAGGCGCAGTTCAATGAACATATGACACAGCAAGAGTCGTACTACATCATGCGTAATGTCCCGGGAGCCAAAGTGTATTTGGGACTGAAGGAAGGGATCACCGGCGGACGGCTCCTTGAAGCCGTCGAGAATGCCCATCTTCAGGAAGAGCCGCTTGAGCTTTCCGACTACGTTAACGAGTACCACTCGCAAACAGGGGATCTCTACCTTATTCCACCGGGTACGGTCCACTGCTCCGGAAGGGATAATCTCGTGCTGGAAATCTCCTCGACCACTTGGTGGTTTACATTCAAGATTTATGATTATCTGCGGCTGGACGCCGATGGCAAGCCACGCCCGATGAACCCCGAGCATGCGCGCCACAATATCAATGACGCCATGAATACGCCGGTGGTAGAGGACGGGCTTATCGCCAGGCCAACCGTCGTAAGCCGTCAAGGCGGCAGCACGGAGGAACTGCTGGGGCAACGGGAAGATCTTCTGTTCCAGGTCAGAAGGCTGAATCTGCAGGATACGTGGAAAGCGGATACCCAAGGAGAGTTCGTTATGTACAATCTCGTGGAAGGCGACCGCGTCCGCCTTGTACCGGCAGCGAACGAGGGTGGGGCCGTTGAATGGGGCTACGCGGAATCCTACATCGTTCCGGCATGTATAGGCGAATACCGTTTGGAGAACCTGTCCGGATCCCCATGCACCTTGATTGCGGCCAGGGTCAATCCGGAATGGAATCTCCCGCTGCTTCCGCCTTCCCGGAGAGCGGCAAGCGGAGAGTTTTCATGAACCGCCCTGATTGGGACGATCCGGGAAGCCCGTCTCCCCCTGCCCCCATCACCATAACGCTTGATGCCGGGGGAACCGCTTTGAAGGGGGCGCTGCTCGTGAACGGGCAGCTTGTCCCCGGCTCGTTCCTCATCCGGCCTTCGGCATCGCAAGGAACGGCGGAGGAAGCGATCGCCAGCTTCGCCGGCGCCTGCCATGATTTGTTAAGCTTTTACGCCTCGGCCTTCCGGCCGGTGGACTATCGCGATTCGATCCGGATCGGCTTTGCCTTTCCGGGGCCCTTCGATTACGCAAAAGGCATTGCCCTTCTTCAAGGCATCGGCAAATATGATGGGCTGTACAAACTGTCGGTTCGGGATCTGCTCCGTTCGAAGTTCCAGAGCCTCAAACCATCCTTTCCGGGTGCCATGATGAATCGTTTGACCGCTGCCGATATCCGGTTCGGGAACGACGCCTTCATGTTCGGGCTTGGCGCCTCCATCCGGTTCAGGGCGGAACGTCTCGTATGCCTGACGCTCGGTACGGGCCTCGGTTCCGCCTTCGTGGAGAATGGCCGGATCGTAGCCGGCAAGGACGGTATCCCTGGCAGCGGCATGCTGTATGCGGAGCCTTACCGGGACCACATCGTGGACAGCTATTTCGGGAGAAGAGGCATTCTGAGGATGGCCTCGGAGCGGGGACTCCTGACGGACGGAATCGACGTAGCCGATCTGGCCGAAGCGGCAACGCGAGGTAATGGGCAGGCCCGCGATTTATTCCGGGAATACGGCAGCAATCTGGGAGGAATGCTGCGGCCCTACCTATCCGGATTCCGGCCGGACCGCTTGGTGCTGGGCGGACAGATCTCGGGCAGCTTGCCCTTATGGGAAAGGGATATGCAGCTGGCCTTGGGTACGCACAGCGTTCCAATCGACTGTCTCGAGGACGGTACGTCCGCTGTGTTTTACGGCATTGAGAAGCTGTTTGACGATACGGCGAACGATCGATCCGCTCCATATTATCATTAGGAGGTCCTATCATATGAACAAGAACATATCACGCCAAGGAAGCCATAGACCCGCCCGTCCCTGGACGATCTATGCCATCCATCATTCTCACACGGATATCGGTTACACCGAGCGCCAGGAGCGGATCGAGCAGTACCATGTCGATTTTATCCGCCAGGCTCTGGACATTACGGATGCCGCACACCGCGGAGAACGTCCGGAATGGAAATCGTTCCGCTGGACTTGCGAAACATTCTGGGCGGTTGAGAAATTCCTCGAATCGGCCACAACGGAAGAAAAGGAGGCTTTTCAGCAAGCGGTAATCCGCGGTGATATCGAACTGTCCGGAACCTATCTCAACATGACGGAGCTTCCGGACTTCGACCTCCTTCTGCGCAATCACGGCAAGGCGCAAAGGTATGCAAACACTTTCGGACATCGGATCGACAGCGCCATGACCGCCGACATCAACGGGTACAGCTGGGGTTATGCGGAAAGCCTGCTGCAAAATAACATCGAGCATCTGTTTTCCTGCATCCATACGCACCACGGCATGTATCCGCTGGGCCGCAAACAAACCCCGTTCTGGTGGGAAAGCCACAGCGGCGGCAGGCTGCTCGTATGGAACGGCGAGCATTACATGTTCGGCAACGAGCTCGGGTTCTGCCCTGACGCACTCGGCAAATACATCATCAAGGATGAGCTTCAGCATAATCTGATGGAGCCCGAAGAGCGGCACAACGACATTGCTGCCCTGCGGATTAACCGGTATTTATGGAATCTTGAGCAGGAGTCCTACCCGTATTCCTTCGTTCCCGTCATGGTCTCCGGCCTGGGCACGGACAATGCGTCCCCGAATGCCGACATTGCGGAGTGGATAAGCGCATGGAATGAACAATACGGCGACCAAATCACCATTAAAATGGCCACGCTCTCCGAATTTTTTGCCGTCTTGAAGCAGGAGGATCTGTCCGCGCTTCCGGTGCACCGCGGGGATTGGCCGGACTGGTGGACCGATGGGGTCGCCTCCACGGCGATGCATACCCAGATTTACCGGGATGCCCAGCGCACGCTTCGCAAAGTCAAGCGTCTCGATCCGGGCCATGCAGCGGCGAGCCTGGCCGAGATCGAGGAGGCCTCGCAGGCGCTGACCATGTACGCCGAGCATACCTGGGGCTACCATTCCTCCGTGTATGAGCCTTGGCATCCGCAGGTGCAGATGCTGGAGGTGCGAAAGCAAGCCTATGCGGCGGAAGCCAGCAAGCTGGCTTACCGGGCGCTGGATAAAACGCTCGTTGCCCGTCAGGGCGCACTGCTTGCCCCCCATCGTTCCTTACGCTACGAGGTGATCAACACGGAACCGGCCGCAGCTACGCTGCAGGTTGCCATACCGCTGGATGGCTGGGAACACGTGACCCTGAAGAAAAGGTTCGAGCTCATCGACGAAACGACCGGGAAGCCTCTACCGTACCAATTGACACATACGGGGGCACTCGTTACGGAGCTCGCGCTTGAACCGGGAGAATCCCGGATATTGTTTATTCATGCGCCCGAATCGTCAGATGTTCTCGCCGCTTCCGGGAATATGGCGACCGCGCGGAATACCGAACCGATTGCGTGCGAAGGCATCGCCGACATCTGGACCCAGTCCTTGACTCCCTATCCGATCGTGGTGGGCAAGAGTTCGCTCGAATCCGACTTCTTCCGGATCGAATGGGAAATGAACAAAGGCATTACGGCCTGGATCGATAAGACACGCTCGGCGGACCTGCTGGACGGCGAACGCGAGCACGGGGCATTCACTCCTGTCTACGAGGTAACGCCGGCACAGGATGAGTTTAATCCATCCGAAATATGCTCGACCCGCCGCCGCATGGGACGCAACCGGAAGGGCACCAACGTCCAGCGGGATGCCGGGCGCATAACCCGCGCGACCGTGCTGGACAACGGACCGCTGTTTGCCCTGGTCGAGCTGGTGTTCGACGTGAAGGGACTCAGCTACTATGCCCTCCACATCAAGATGTTTGCCAACCAGCCTCGTGTCGAGGTGTCCGTCCGCTTCCACAAGGACAGCGTTTGGCTGCCGGAAAATGTCTATGTTGCACTGCCGTTCTCGCTCGGGACGGAAGCCGAGTTATACGCCGAAAAAGCCGGATGCCATGTCCGGCCTTGGAAGGATCAAATTCCTGGAAGCTGCCTCGATTACACCAGCGTTCAGGAGGGAATATTCTGGCACTCGGCTAAAGACCGGGAAGCGTTGACCCTGTCCATGACAGACACGCCGCTCGTACAGCTCGGAACGCTGGAGCACGGGCCGCGCCAGCTTCACACCATGCAGCCGGCGGACAGCCGTCCTTCCACGTATGCCTGGATATTGACGAACTACTGGGAGACCAATTTCAAGGCTACGCTCGGCGGCTTCTACGAGTTCCGCTATGCGGTAGAACGCCATCGCCAGCTGGACCCCCAGCAAACGGCGAAGACGCTGCACGCCTCAACCGGACAATTCACGGTCCATCGGATCCATTGATTCATATGAAGAACAGCTGTCCTGGTAACCAGGGCAGCTGTTCTCATTATTACAAGGAGAACGGCCTGTCGATCCGGCCTCTCCCGTCTTTTGATTATTCGGTTATAGCGGGATTACGTCCATGCCCACATGAATCCGTCACGATCCCAAGCGATCCGTCCGCCATGCAGTTTGCGAAATGCCTTCTTCACGTCCTTGGAGAGCGAAGCATTTCCATTCTCGTTCACGAAAACAAATTCCTCCCCAAAGTTCTCGCGTACATAACGGATGGCCTCCGTCTGATACAAGTTACCCGTAAACCGGATTTCCTCCACCATCCATTCAGCCACCTGCTGCGCTGTATATGTCATATAAACATCGTTCCCTTCTGTATGCCTTCACTTATTATAACAGAATGGACGATGGAATCGATTTTTATGAAAACGGCAGACTACATCAACATCATGGACAGCAATAAAAACTGGACGGAACCTACAATCTCGATGATCCCGACCTTCATCGGTTTCATTGCTTTTCCGGAATACAGTAACGTCTTAATGAACGGAAATACGAATGGCAGACACATCCACGGATTCCCGAAGATGATCGGCAGAACCAACATAACGGCATGATATATTCTTGCGTATGTCGTCCAGCGCCTGTTTTTCCGCTCGCGGAAGACCGATTTCACAAAGAACACGGTGCCCGTGAAATAAAGGAAGTTATACACAATAACGGCGGCAAGCATCGGATCGAAACCACCGCCCCCCAGCATGTATGCAGCGGCGCCTCCGGTACAGAACAGCAGGATCGCACAAATATCGTTCAGCAGCGCACGCTCCGCTTTGCGGAGGACATGCCAGACATTAACCATGATCAGCACGAGGAGGACCGGCGCAAACCAGAGCATCGACGGCTTGAAGACAAGTACGGGAACCAGAAACACAGCGGCAACAAGGGCATAAACGGTCCCCCAGGATATCCAGGTTTTGCGTTTGGCCGGGGTCTTTAAGGATTGCAGAAACGGATAGGACGCCATATATAGAAACAACCACGCCAAAAACAGCGGAAGGTGCATAAGGGCCGGCTTGGCAGCCACCATTCCGATGAAATAAGGTACAGAGACCATGGCCCAGCCTCCATGCTCCCGCGGAATCACAATCCTCGTCTTTTTCATGCCTCTCTCCCTCTCCATCCATCAGCTCGCACCGACAACGATTCATCTCTTGTCAGCCACTCGAAGCATTGCCGGACGAATGGTATGTAATATCGCTAAAGGTACCCACATAATGAATGATGTCGCCGGATTCGTCCCTTACGGCATTAATGGTCAACAGCTCCAAATATTCCTCCCCGTTTTTCCTGCGGTTCCAAATCTCCCCCTGCCAGCTTCCGCGTTCCATGATTTCAGACCACATCGCGCGGTAAAACGCCGGCGATTGCCTTCCGGACTTCAGCACGCTCGGATTTTTGCCGAGCACTTCCTCCTCCGAGTATCCCGTTAACTTCGTGAATGCGGGATTGACCGCACTGATCCTTCCGCTTGGATCCGTTACCAGAATCCCTTGGCCGGTGGAGTTAAACACCTCGGATTGCACGGCAAGTTTGTCCTGGTAGTACATCCATACCACAACGACGAAGCTCGCAAGCGCAACCTGCGACAAAGCCATGAAGCCGATGGAATACTGCCCCGTAACCGAATGGATAAAGGAAAGCATCAGCGGCGGAAAGAAACCGCCAAGACCGCCCATCATGGACACGATGCCATTCACGATGCCGGCCTGCTTGTTGAAATAAAGGGGCACGAGTTTGAAAATGACCCCGTTTCCGAGACCCGCACCAACGGCTATGGTTAAGCAGCCGGCCGTATACAAGACGATGGACGGGGAGAATGCCAACAGGATAGCCGCAGCCGTCAGCCCCAGGAATACGCCCATTAATAAGAACAGCGGTTTAAATCGATCTGCAAGCCAGCCGCCGACGGGACGCAAAAAAGTCGCAATCATGATGAACCCGGCCGTCCGCATCCCGGCATCCACCTTGGCCAGCTCAAAATGAGAAACCAGGAAGTTCGGCAAGTACACCGTAAAGGCTACGAACGAACCGAAGGTAATGAAATAAAAAAGCGAGAAAAACCACAGTTTTTCATTCTTATATACACCCTTGATCTGTTCCATGACCGGTGTTTTCACCTTGATTTCTTTGCGGTCGCCTAAAAAAACATTGAATAATGCAAATATCAGCAGCAGGATCAAATACAGCTGGACGGTTTTGGACCATCCGATCTCCGTCGCGATGACCGGTGCCGCAAACGTCGTAATGGCTGTACCGATGTTGCCCATCCCGTAGATCCCATTGACCAGTCCCAGCTTCTCTTTTGCATAGTATTTCGGCAATGAGGTCACACCCACCGAGAACACGGCCCCACCGATCCCAAGGAACAAGCCGCCGATGACCAGATGCGTAAAGGATGAAGCCGAGCTGATAAAATAGACCGGAAACAGCAGCAGGATGAAGCTGGATATAAAAACAATTCGTGCTCCGACCACGTTGGCGTAATAGCCGAGCGGTATCCGCAGAACCGAGCCCAGGACCACCGGAATGGCCGTCAGAATGGCGATCCGGTCTGCCGGAATGGAGATATCTTCTCTTATGAATGGCAGCAGCGCGGAGATGATGACCCATACCATAAAACCAAGCACCAGATTCATTGTTTGCAGCGGAAGCTGCAGCTTTTTGATCATTCCCATCACCTTTTCCAAAGCGTAATGAATGGCATATTGATCCCCAGCTCCTATTGTACGTGCACCTATTCACAATGCGAATAGGGAAGTTCCCTGAATCTCTCCGGGGAACTTCCCTATTCCTTACCGCAATCACCCTGCTTATGCGTCACAATTAAAAATCCAGCAGTTTTTTCTTCAGCGCATATTCCACTAACTCCGGGCGGCTCTTCAATTTCAGCTTTTCCATGATTTTGGCCTTGTGCGCTTCCACCGTTTTGACCGATACAAATAGTTTTTCCGCGATTTCCTTGTTGCCATAGCCCTTCGCGATCAGCGGCAGGATTTCAATCTCCCGTTGGGACAGACTGTTGAACGGATCCTGCTCCGCACTCTCGCTGTCTTTCTTGATAAATTCCCGGACCAGGGACGTGGCCATCTGGGGGTGGATGTAGGTTCCTCCCTTATGGACCATGCGGATGGCCGAAATCAATTCATCATCCGGCGCATTTTTGAGCACGTAACCCGAAGCGCCGTTCTTCAAAACATGGAACAGGTAATCGTCATCGTCATACATGGTCAGGATCAAAATTTTCGTTTCCGGAAATTCGCTGCTGATCTTGCCTGTCGCAATCAATCCGCTCTCGCCGGGAGGCATGCTTAAATCCATCAACAGCACATGCGGCCGGTGCTTGGCCACCATGGCGTATGCCTCGATGCCGTCTGCCGCCGTAGCGACGACCTCCATATCCTCTTGGTAATTCAGAATCATGGAAAATCCGCTGCGGACCACGGCATGATCATCCGCGATCACAATTTTCATGTTCCCCTCACCTCCGCCTTGCCGCTGCTCGTAAGCGGGATCTTCAGTTGAACCGTCGCCCCCTCGCCGGGAGCGGAAACCAAAGTAAACTGGCCACCGACGAGCTCTGCGCGTTCGCGCATTCCGTACAGCCCGAGTCCGGTTCCCTTGGCTTCGTCAATGATCATGTTAAACCCGACGCCATCGTCCCGGACGGTTAACTGAAGGCAGCCGTTCTCCTCGCATAATCGGACATGAACCTCGTCCGTTCCCGAATATTTCAAGGCATTTAACACCGCTTCCTGGCAAACCCGGTACACCACCGTTTCAATCTCGCTGCCATAGCGGGCCGCCGCTAACTCGGCAGAGAATTCAACCAGCATGCCGTAATTCTTCCCGATCCATTTGAAATGGGAGCGGAAGGCAGCCTCGAGCCCCAAATCATCGAGGGAAGCGGGCCGGAGCTCGACCGACAAATGCCGGATATCATCCAGCAGCCTCGTTAAAGACGCCTCGGTCTGGTGCAGCTTCTTGAGCACATCCTCGCCCACATTCATATATTTAACGACGCGCAGGTCGACCAGCGAGCTTAAGAGCTCCTGAGCCACGCTATCGTGCAGCTCGCGCGAGATCCGCTTGCGCTCGTCCTCCTGTGCCTTGATGACGTATTTCAGCATATTCGTCCGCTGCAGCATTTCCTGCGTTTTCTGCTGCTTCGTCAGATCGAGGAGCATCATCACCCGGATGCCGCGGGCTTCATCGATGGTATGGTAACTGGCCGCATAAGGAACAATTCCTTCGGACCGCGTCTTCAGATAGACTTGGAACGACGAGAATTCTCCATCCGGATAATCCAGATAGCATTTGGAGCAGGAGATGAGATCCTGTTCGTCGGTGTACCCTTCGCAGGTCTGGCAGAAGGACCCGTCCAGTCCGGAGTGCATCCTCTCGATCACTTCAATGTCAAGGATATTCTCCGCAGCCGGATTCATCGCGACCACGCTGCCGTCCTCGTCCATAAAAAAAATGGCTTCCATGCTATTCTGATACATGTTTCTCAGCAATTCGCTCAGATGCTCATCCGTCATTTGAATCACGGCCGTGATACCTCCTTGGCATAAAAAGCGCCAAATTCCGTTCCTATACCTTCCTGAAAAGACGCAAAGGCCTTGTGATCCAGCATGTTCTCCTTACGATATCCCACAAGCAAAACCCCCATGACGCGCGTGCCTTCCCACAGCGGTATGGCACCGAGGCTCTTCAGCTGCTCTGCAACGATAATCGGATAATTATACAAGTCCCTTGATTCAATATCCGCATTCACATTCGGGATCAGCATCGGTTTCCCGGTCTTAAACACCATGCCGGCGATGCCCTTGCCGGAATGCAGCACGATGCGCTTGTACCTCTCGTTGATGTTTCCCGAGGCATATTGCCAGGTCAATACAAATCGGTCTTCAGCCGGCTGCACCAATGCCATGGACACGAAATCGAAATGAAACCGGGTCCGAAGCTTATCCATTTCACGTTGGTAATCATAGATCGGCTGATTCTTCATCCCCATTACTCCTCTGACGTAGAAAAGAAGGCTAAAGAAGCCTTCTCTCGTCCTACGACTCAAATTTGCGGTGCTTTCTATACAGGATATATCTTCTGCCCACATAATTCAACGGAACACTCCACACATGGACCAGACGGGTAAACGGCCACAAACCGAAAATACCAAATCCCGCAAGAATGTGAATTTTGAACGACAGCGGCACATCCTCCATCAGCGAAGCCTCCGGTCGGAACATAAACAGTCCGCGGAACCAGACCGAGACCGTTTCCCGATAATTGAATTCCGGCTGCACCGCGTTTGTGACCAGCGTGCCGTACATCCCCATGAAGACGATAAACAGCAGG
Organism: Paenibacillus sp. Y412MC10; assembly: GCF_000024685.1. Classification (NCBI taxonomy): domain Bacteria; kingdom Bacillati; phylum Bacillota; class Bacilli; order Caryophanales; family Paenibacillaceae; genus Paenibacillus; species Paenibacillus sp. Y412MC10. Next base: position 2,320,254 of record NC_013406.1, on the reverse strand, counting down.
AGGACATTGACCACCATATCGGAAGCGGTGCTGAGTTTTCGGACATTTCGGATGGCAAACCGTCTGGCGGTTAACAAGATCATTCCTCCCAGCGTTAAAAAGCCGAACGCGCTTCCGATATACACCGCGCCGATATGGTACATATGGTCGCTGACGCCGAGCGACTCCATCCAGGATTGGGGGATGGCCAGGCCGGCCACGTGTCCCAAGGTAACCGGAATGATGCCAAGATGGAACATGAGGCTGCCCAGCTTGAGATGTTTTTTCTCGATAAACTCGCTGGATTTTGCCGTCCAGTTAAACTGGTCCGTACGATAACGGTAAATATGACCGACGATAAATACAACGATGCATACATAGGGGAAAATGACCCACAAAAATTGATCAATCATGTTCATGAGCGGCAGCCTCCTGACTGAGACACGCCTTGAACGTGTCGCGGAGCCCTTGAACGAGATAAGCATACGGGCTGTTATACTTCTCCAAGGCTTTCAGCAGATGATAGGTGCCGTCTTCCATGACGGCCATCATCAAATTCAGGCTCTCCGCGGCTTCCTTCTCGCGGCCCTGCCAGGGCGCCGCGTACAAAAACTCGCACATCAGCGGAAGATAATCCGACAATTCCGAGCCTTCGATGCCAAGGCCAAACATCTCGTACGTCTCCTTAAGCCTGGCGAGCATCTGCCCGCGTTCCCGGCCGTCCTCGAATTTGTAATAGGTCATATACAACGTGGATTTCGCCTGAAAGTCGAAGGTCTGGACATACAGCTCTTCAATCTCCTCCATGCTGTATTCATGCATGATCGTCCAATACGTTCTGACGGATTCATAGGCCGGATCGGCGGAGTCAAGCAGCTCCTCCATGACGGACGGATGGAAATCCAGCTTTTCCGGATACGTGAGCTGCTGAGCAAAAAAACCGAAAACATGTTTACAATCATGCAGCTTTCCGAGATTAATCACGCCAGATCCCTCCATAGAAATTTTCTTCGTACAGCTCCTTGCCGGTTTTGCCCTGCAGGCCTTCCGGACCGCAGCCGCCGCAGCTCGCGCCGAATCCTTCAGAGCCCTGGGAACGGTAGACATCCATATGGCTTTCTTTATGGGAAGTCGGAACAACGAACCGGTCATCGTATTTTGCGATGGCAAGCAGCCGGTACATCTGCTTCATTTGATGGGCAGTCAGGCCGACCCGTGCCAGACGCGTCTCATCAAACTCGGCCCCCGACGATTGTGCGCGCATATAAGAACGCATCATCGCCATTCTTTGCAGGGCTTCCTTCACCGTGACCGTGTCGCCTGCCGTGAGCAGATTCGCGAGGTACTGGATCGGCGTGCGCATCTCCTCGATCGCCGGGAAAATCATGTCCGGATTCTCGATGGAATCCCTGCCTTCAAAATAGTTCATGATCGGGCTGAGCGGCGGCACGTACCATACCATCGGCAGCGTCCGGTACTCCGGATGAAGCGGGAAGGCCAGCTTGTATTCGATCGCAAGCTTATAGACCGGCGAGTTCTGGGCAGCTTCGATCCATTCTTCCGACAAGCCGTCTTTGCGCGCCTGCTCGATGACCCCAGGATCGTTAGGATCCAGGAACAGATCGAGCTGCGCCTGATACAGATCCTTCTCATCCGGCGTGGAGGCTGCTTCCTGTACGCGGTCCGCGTCATAGAGCAGCACGCCCAAGTAACGGATACGTCCTGTGCAGGTTTCGGAGCATACCGTTGGCAGCCCTGCTTCGATTCTCGGGAAACAGAAGGTGCATTTCTCGGCCTTGTTCGTTTTCCAGTTGAAGTACACCTTTTTGTAAGGACAGCCGGTCATGCAGTACCGCCAGCCGCGGCAGGCCTCCTGGTCCACCAGCACGATGCCGTCCTCGTCCCGCTTATACATGGCACCGGAGGGGCAGGAGGCGACGCAGCTCGGGTTCAGGCAGTGCTCACACAGGCGGGGCAAATACATCATGAACGCCTGCTCAAAGTTGAATTTGATCTCTTCCTCGATCTTTTCGATATTCGGATCCTTCGGACCGGTCACGTGGGCGCCCGCCAGATCGTCTTCCCAGTTCGGGCCCCATTCCAGATTCATCGTTTCGCCGGTCACGGCCGATTTCGGACGGGCCACCGGCTGATGTTTCTTCTCCCCGGCATTCGTCAGATGTTCATAGTTATACGTCCAGGGCTCATAGTAATCTTTCATTTCCGGCATATCCGGATTGTAGAAAATTTTGCCGAGCGCGATTTTGGACAGCTTACTGCCGGATTTCAGCTGCAGCTTGCCCTTTTTCAGCGTCCAGCCTCCCTTGTATTTCTCCTGGTCTTCCCAGCGGATCGGGTAGCCGACGCCCGGCTTCGTTTCCACGTTGTTGAACCACATGTATTCCGCGCCCGGCCGGTTCGTCCAGGTGCTCTTGCAGGTGACGCTGCACGTATGGCAGCCGATGCATTTATCCAAATTCATGACCATGGCGACCTGCGCTTTAATCTTCAAGCCAATCCACCTCTTTCATTTTGCGGACAGCCACGTACACATCCCGCTGGTTGCCGATCGGTCCGTAGTAGTTGAATCCATAGCTGAGCTGGGCGTAGCCCCCGACCATCTGGGTCGGCTTCACATGGATTCTCGTCGGCGCGTTGTGGCTGCCACCGCGATCCTTCGTGATTTCCGAGCCCGGCACGTTGATGTGTTTGTCCTGCGCGTGATACATGTACATCGTGCCTTTCGGCATCCGGTGGCTGACGACGGCGCGGGCGGTGACGACCCCGTTGCGGTTGTATACTTCCAGCCAGTCGTTGTCCTGGATGTCGTTTGCCGCCGCGTCGTCATTGTTGATCCATACCGTCGGGCCGCCGCGGAACAGCGTCAGCATGTGCAGGTTATCCTGATACGTGCTGTGAATGTTCCATTTGCCGTGCGGAGTCAAATAGCGGAGCACCAGCGTATCCTTGCCCCCTGTAATCTGCTTGTCGCGCGGGCCGAACACCATCGGCGGAAGCGTCGGTTTATACACCGGCAGCGCTTCGCCGAACTGCAGGAAGATTTCGTGGTCGATATAAAAATGCTGCCTGCCGGTCAGCGTGCGGAACGGCACGAGCCGCTCGATGTTCGTCGTGAACGGGGAGTATCTTCTTCCCATTTTGTTCGAGCCGCTGAACACCGGCGTCGGAATGACTTCCCGCGGCTGGGCCGTGATGCTCTGGAACGTGATGCGCTCCGCCGCGCGGTCCGCGGAAATATCCTTCAGCTGCACGCCGGTATCCTGCTCCGCCGATTCCCATGCCCGCTGCGCTACTCTTCCATTCGTAGCCGAAGACAGATTCAGAATGGCATCCGCCGCATGTCTTGCGGTATGAAGCTTCGGCAGGCCATTTTTGATGGAGTCGTCATAATAAGTTCCGTTCAAGCGCTTCAGCTCTTCATACTCCTCGGCGACCGAGAAGCTGACGCCGTGCGCTCCGACTTTGCCTGTGGCCAGATTCGGCCCGAGCGTCACATATTTATCGTAAATTTTCGTATAATCGCGTTCGACCACCGTCAGGTTCGGCATCGTTTTGCCCGGAACCGCTTCGACCTCGCCCTTGCGCCAATCCTTCACCTCACCGTACGGCTGGGCGATCTCGCTTGCCGAGTCATGGGCCAGCGGGCTTGTCACAAGATCCTTGTATACGCCGGGCAGATGCGTTTTGGCCATGTCCGAGAAGACTTCAGCGATCGTTCTGTAAATATCCCAGTCCGAACGCGATTCCCAGAGCGGATCCACCGCCGGGTTGAACGGATGGACGAAGGGGTGCATGTCGGTGGAGGATAAGTCGGTTTTCTCGTACCAGGTCGCTGCCGGCAGCACCACATCGGCATACATCGGCGTCGAGGTCATCCGGAAATCGAGCGCGACCAGCAGATCCAGCTTACCTTCCACGTCCTCGCGCCACACCATTTCCTCCGGCTTATCCTCTTCGTTCGGCGTCGAGAGCAGGCTGTCCGAAGCGCCAAGCAAATGCTTCATGAAGTATTCCTGCCCTTTGGCCGAGCTCGAGATCAGGTTCGAGCGCCATACGAACAGCGATCGCGGGAAGTTTTCCGGCGCACCCGGATCTTCGGCCGCAAATTTGGTATCCCCTGACACGATTTGTTCAAGCGTGTGCTTCACGATGTCTTCATTGCTCGTTTTCCCCTGCAGCGCCGCTTCCTCCGCAAACGTCAGGCTGTTCTTGTTGAACTGCGGATAGGACGGAAGCCAGCCGAGCCTGGCGGCAAGAACGTTGTAATCTGCCGGATGCCGGTACCGGATCTCCCCGCCCGTCGGCGATTTCAGGGAATCGGCCCCCATTTCTTCGTATTTCCACTGGTCGGTCGCAAAATAGAAGAATGAAGTGGCATTTTGCTGCCGCGGCGGTCCCTGCCAGTCTTTGGCGAAGGCAACCGTGGACCAGCCCTCGATCGGACGGCATTTCTCCTGCCCCACGTAATGTGCCCAGCCGCCGCCGTTCACGCCCTGGGAGGCCGTCAGAATGACCAGGTTCAGAATGGAGCGGTAGATCGTGTCGCTGTTGAACCAGTGGTTAATGCCCGCACCCATGATGATCATGGAGCGGCCGCCGGTATCCAGCGAATTCTGCGCGAATTCTCGGGCGATTTGAACGACGACCGAAGCCTTCACGCCGGTAATGTTCTCCTGCCAGGCCGGGGTGTAATCGAATTCGGCATCTTCATACCCTGAAGCCGCAAGCCCGCTCTCCGCTTGCCCTATCCCATATTGGCTCAGCATCAGATCGTATACCGTTGCGGCGAGACGCTCGGTTCCGTCGGCCAGCTGAATTTTCTTCGCCGGAATTTGGCGTTTGAAGGTGCCGTTGGCCCGGTTATCAAAGAACGGGAAACGGATCGTCTGCCGCTCCGCTCCCTGGGACTCCACGGAAAGCGCCGGTGCAATGACCGACCCGTCTTCGCGTTCCAGAATCAGGTTCCATTTCTTGTCCTGCTCCCAGCGCTGGCCCATCGTACCGTTCGGAACGATGATTTCATTCGTGTTCTCGTCGATAATCACCGGCTTCCACTCGGCATGCTGCGAGGCATCGCCCAAATCGCTTGCCCGCAGGAAGCGGCCGGCCTTGTACCCCCCCTCATACTCATCCAGGAGAATCAGGAAAGGCATATCCGTATATTGTTTCGCATAATTCAGGAACATCGGCTCCTGACGCTCATGATAGAACTCCTTCAAAATGACATGCGTCATGGCCTGTGCAATCGCCGCATCGGTCCCGGGGTTCGGGGCCAGCCAGTTGTCGGCGAATTTGACATTCTCGGCGTAGTCCGGCGCGACCGACACGACCTTGGTCCCTTTGTATCGCACTTCCGTCATGAAATGGGCGTCCGGCGTACGCGTTAACGGCACGTTCGAGCCCCACATGATCAGGTAGCCCGCATTGTACCAGTCGCTCGATTCCGGCACGTCGGTCTGCTCTCCCCAAATTTGCGGGGAAGCCGGCGGCAGGTCGGCATACCAGTCGTAAAAACTCAGCATTTCGCCGCCCAGCAGGGAGATGAACCTTGCCCCCGAAGCGTAGCTGATCATGGACATCGCTGGAATCGGCGTGAAGCCGGCGATGCGGTCCGGGCCGTATTTGCGGATCGTATAGATTAACTGGGCGGCGATCAGCTTCGTGGCTTCCTGCCAAGATACACGAACGTGACCGCCCTTTCCCCGTGCTTGTTTATAGGATTTGGATTTCGCCGGATCTTCGACGATGCTGGCCCAAGCGGCGATCGGATCGCCGTGCTCGTTCAACGCCTCTTTCCACATATGCCACAGCCGGCCGCGCATATAAGGGTATTTCACCCGCAGCGGACTGTATTCATACCAGGAGAATGACGCCCCGCGCGGACATCCCCGCGGTTCGAATTCCGGCATATCCGGCCCGCAGGACGGATAATCGATCTGCTGGTTTTCCCAGGTGATGATCCCGTTCTTTACGAACACCTTCCAGCTGCAGGAGCCTGTACAGTTCACGCCGTGAGTGGTCCGCACCACTTTGTCGTGCGACCAGCGCTTGCGGTACATATCCTCCCATTCCCTGCTTTTTTCCTCCAGAACGGACCAATTGCCAGAGTAGCTTTCCATCCTCTTGAAGAACTTCAGCCCCGACTTTCGTCTCATAGGACACTTCAACTCCTTCTGCTTGAATGACAATGATTGGGGAATCAATGTGCCGTTCTTCGTATAGCTTCATTATGAGCGGCCTCACCCTCGGTTCCTATTAGGGAAACTCCTATATTCCTTCGAGAATTCCCTTGGTTAACGTCAGGCGGCGATTCGCGCATGGATCGTCTTGCGAAACGAAAAAAAAGGTGTCCCGCAAGATCTGATGATCTTGCGGGACACCTTGGGATTCTGTTGCGACCACTGGATGTTTAGGATCATTCCCCGATCTTCACCGGGACCCCCGTTTCGGCCGACTGCAAAGCAGCAAAGGTAATTTCCATGGTTTTAAACGCATCCTCGTAGGAGGATAAGATTCCGGAGGCATCGCCGGTGCGAACCGCGTGGATGAACGCTTCACTCTCCCGAAGATACGGATTAGCCCTATTCCGGTATTCCGTCGTTCGTCCTTTTTCCTTGACGATGAGTTTATCGGATTGAATGCCGATGATCCCCTGCTCCGTATAAATATCCAAGCCAGCCCGATCCGACTCTGGCAGCATGCAGGTATTGGAGATCGTTGCCACGGCGCCGGATTTTAATTTCAGCGTCGCAGTGCCCACGTCGTGTACCGTTACCCCCTCATGAACATCCTTCATCGCGCGATGGGCAAAAGCCGCATACACTTCATCCGCTTCACCCAGCAGGCAGCGAAGCAGGTCAACCATATGGGTGGTTTGCTCAATGAATTGCCCTCCCGAGCCTTCCTGCTGTCTCCACCAGTACACCTGCGGCATGTCTCCCAACCAGTAGCCAAGCGCCATCCCGATCTTCCGGCCTTCCAGCAGCTCGGCAGCCTTGATGGCCGCATCCGTATAACGGAAATGATACCCTGCAGACGTAATTAAACCGGCCTTCTTCACCTCATGCAGAATCTGCCGTGGCGTATCCAGGTTCGTGCCCAGCGGCTTCTCGACCAGAAAAGGAATGCCCCGCTCCGCCACCTGGGCTTCGATCTCTCCATGCGCAAACGGCGGAACGAGGATATAAACCGCATCGGGCTTGGTTGCATCCAGCATCTGCTCAACGTTGCTGTACGCCTTGGCGCCAGCATAGCCCCGCACCGCTTGTTCCGCTTTTTCCTGACTCGTCCCGACAAAGGCGGCAACGTTCACTCCGTCCATGTTGGACAAAATATCTGCATGCACTCTGCTGAACCAGCCTGTACCGATCATGCCTATGTTGAATGCCATCTGATCCTAAAACCTCCCCTTCCATTAGAGACGATGCCCTTTTCTTCTTCGTTATCATAGTACCGGAAAAGCCCGGCAAGCATCATGTTTCGTCGGCCTTGTCCTCAATTCCTTTATTTGAATAAAAAAAGCCCGCTCTTCGGTCATGGACCGGGAGCGAACTCAGCCTATCTGAAAATCATCCATATCACAATAAACGCTATTAACGAAACAAGATAAATGATGAGCAGCTTCGTGAGATTGGTTCTCGTTTTCCGCTCATAGTTCGGGTTTGCCTTCTTATTCTCCTGAGATAATCCTACTAGAAGCGTTGATATTCCTCCAATTAATGCCAGCGCGATGACGATAATATACATAACCAACCACAAACAACCCCATTCGATTATTCATTATATACAATCTATTATAGAACCTGAGGCTTCAGGATCAACCTATATCATCATGAAATGGTCGTTTCTGCCTCATTATAATGAACAATCGGCCGATGTACACCATCCAATTGCGCGACAGTTGTGACCATCCAATTGGATGGCGGGTCACCCTCCATTTCGGCTTTCAACCTTCGCGCGCCGTCCATTGATGCAGCCGTTCCAGTGCCTCTTCGGCTTCAGGCATCGGAAACAGGGGCCACACATGCATCATGTTCTCGTATTCCCAGTACTCGGTATCGACGCCTTCCCGGGCCATCTTATCGCGCAGCAGGCGAGCATCCGGCAGCAGGGAGTCGTCGGTTCCTGCGAGAATGACCGTGCGGGGAAGGCTTCCCATCTCGCCAAACAAAGGACTGACCGCAGGATCGTCCATCGGAAGGCCTCCTGCATACATCCTTCCTACCGCTCCGAGCCCGGCGGGCTGGAGAAAGACGTCGCGCTGCGGGATGCCGAGCGCGGATATCTGCGGATTGTCCGTGGCTGCATCCACCCATGGCGAGATCAGAATCAGCCCCTGTGCCTGCATCGGCGTCTCCTTGACCGACTGGGCCATGTCGAGAGCCAGCGCGCCGCCGGCCGAATCGCCCATAAGAAGTACCGGGCTCCCGGCCTGGGCACATACGTGCACGTAAAACTCGCGCATCAGCCCCGTCAGCTTTTTCGCATCGGCAGCCGGAACGGTGGGGTAATTGGGTAGGATGACGGTGAAACCGGTTCGTTTCGTCCACTGTCTGGCAAACGCGAAGTGGGGCGGCAGAATCTCTTCGATATAGGCTCCGCCGTGCAAATAAACGACAGTCCCCCGTTCCTTCGTGCCATGCGATACATAATAATTCATGCTTACGCCCGATCCGCTATGGAAACGGCGGGTCTCAAACCCTTCCTGTTCCTCGGACAACGCAGGATATGGAGGCAATGTTTCGATATACTGCCGAATCGTTCCGGCATGTTCCCATTTATGATGAAATCCCTCGGCGGTCAGCTGCTCTTTTACAGCCGTACTCTCTTTACTCGGCATATGGTTTTCTCCCCTTTGCTGGACGTTATCGATATAGGGCAGGCTGGTGTATGTCCTGCTTCAATATATCACCGCACGCGGCACGACCGCTGTGGCAATTGATACAGAAGCGTTAACCAATGGGGTTGTCCGAGACTAAGCTGCTTTAGGCTCTGAGCCGGCAAAACGATGATATCTTATGTAAAAGCCCCGCATTCTACCGGGCTGAATCGCTCAGTAATTGATCCGCGCTGCGCTGCAGAAGAAGGCAGAAGGACCGGTTATGTCCGATAAAAAACGACGATACGTCATAGCGATGACGGGCTGGCTCATAAGTAATCAGAGCCCGATGCTTCATATTTTCGATAAGTATGTCAGCGAACCGCTCTGCAGGACCCTTTGCGAAAAAGGTTAGGTAGGCGTACAGGGAATGATCCACGGGCTCATCGAGAGGGCTTACGCCCGCGCAGGAAAACTCGGTCTCCAAGCCCGCCTGCTGCAGCGAAATCAATATCGGATACAATTGCTCGTCGACAGGGGCATTGCCGAACAGCCGCGTGCGTTTGGGCTGTTTGCGTACCTTGGGTCTGTTGATCCACTCGTTTAGCTCCTGCCTTCTCCGTCTCCACTGTTCCGGGGTATGTGCGCTCAGGAGCATCTCTCCGCCGGAATCCTGTCGTTCCTGGTTCATCCCGTCCATCCCCCTCATTGACATGGTCTCTTGCTGTTACTTTTAGTGTAGTCCCATTTCGTTTGAAGTCAAATAAGCCGGACGGCTGGTCCGGCTTGCGTTAAAGCATGCGCTAACGGGTTTCCCGATGCAGCGTCACCCGCTTCAAACGCGGACAATATTTGCGCAATTCCATCCGCTCCGGGTGATTTCGTTTATTTTTGGTCGTTGTATAGTTACGGTCCCCTGTTTCCGTGCATGCCAATGTTATGGTCACTCGCATATTCAGCACCTCCTGCCTTTTGTTTAAATCGTAATAATTACGATTAACTAAAATATACTTTATTCCCGTTTTTATGTTTTGTCAAGAAATCGGAGCGACTTACAGCCGCATTTCGGGAAGTCGGTCATGTTGCCCCCGTCCAACTCGCAGTCCGATATCCCGTCCATATTGAAGGGATGGCTCAAGATTTGTCATCGTAATGATGAAATTATGAAAAGCCTTTATTTATGCTAAATGATATGATTAAGGTTACAGACAGAAACCACCTGAATATGTCACGAAAGGATGAGGAAGGTGTGGAAGCCGGATCGTAACAGCACACGACCTCTATATCAGCAAATTGCCGATGATCTGGAGCAAAGAATATCTTATGGTGAGTTTCCACCGGGCAGCTTACTCCCATCCGAACGAAAGCTCGCGGAGCAGTTAGGGGTTAATCGAAGCACCGTGGTTCTGGCTTACTCGGAGCTTCGGGCGCTTGGAATCATAGAGAGCCGTTCCGGAAGCGGAACGCGGGTCAGCAACTCCAAATGGGGAGCCACGCCCAAGCATACGCCGAACTGGCGCCGCTATGCGGAGGGAGGGAATTTCCTGCCGAATCTCCCTTTTCTTCGCCGGATTCGGGAAGCGCTGGCGCATGATCCCTCATTGATCGATTTTGCCAGCGGAGAGCTTGCCGGCGATTTGGCGCCGATCCAAGAAATGAATACGTTAATGAGTCAAAAATCGAACACGTCCTATTTCGGATATGACAACCCGCAGGGATATGGTCCGCTCCGGCAGGCTTTGGTTACGTATCTGAAAAAATATCGGGGGATCCAGACCACCGAATCCTCCATATTGATCACGTCGGGGTCTCAGCAGTCGCTGTATCTCATTACGCAGTGCTTGTTGTCGCCAGGCGATGCGGTGGCCATTGAAGATCCGTCGTACTGCTATTCGCTGCCGATGTTTCAATCGGCCGGCCTTCGCCTGTTCAGACTCCCTGTCGATGAACGAGGGGTGCGGCCGGAGGACATCCGCTCCCTGTACAAGAAACACCGGATCAAGATGATCTTCATTAATCCGAATTTTCAGAATCCGACCGGCACCGTCATGGCTCAGGAGCGAAGGTCGCAGCTGCTGGATGCAGCCAGTGAACTTGGACTTCCCATCGTGGAGGACGATCCCTTCAGTTTGACCGCCTACCAGTGCCCGCCGCCGGCTCCTTTGAAATCCGTGGATTCCATCGGGTCGGTGCTTTACATCGGGTCACTCTCGAAAATAGCCGCGTCCGGCCTTCGCGTAGGCTGGATGGTCGCCCCGAATTCCATCGTGGAGCGGCTCGCAGACGCCAGGCAGCAGATGGATTTCGGGCTGAGCGTGGTGCCCCAAAGCCTTGCCGTCCAGTTTATCGACTCTTCCTATTTTGCTCCCCACCTGGACAGGCTGCGAGCGAGCTTGCTGTACAAGCGGGATTTACTGATCGAAGCCCTGCAGAAAGAGCTGCAAGGCCTGGTTCATTTCCATGTGCCGAAGGGCGGCCTGCATCTCTGGTGCAAGATCGTGCCGGAAGTGAATGACAGCAAGCTGCTGGAGGCCGCCATTCAAAAAGGCGTTATTTTCGCGCCGGGAAGCGTGTACGGTTCGGCTTCCGGATACGTGCGATTCACTTACGCCCGTGCCAGGGCCGAGGATATCCCTTCCGGAATCTCCAAGTTCGCCCAAGCCCTGCACGCCGCCATTTAATAGGGCAGCACCGGGAGCGGTGCCCCCTGCCCTTTAGCAGGAAAAAGGTTAGCTTTCGGAAAGCTAACCTTTTTTCATGTTTTCTTCCTAATGAAAAAAAGCCGGGAATGCTCCCGGCTGTAACGATTTGTATTATTCGCCGGTTTTGGCGAATTGTTGGATGCGCTCCCCGATTTGGTCGCGAACGCGCTGGAAAACCGCCCATTTCTCCTCGTCGGTTCCCTGAGCCTTGGCAGGATCGTCAAATCCCCAGTGTTCACGGCGAACATGCGGAGGCGTCATGGGGCAACGATCAGCAGCATCGCCGCACAAGGTGACCACCAGGTCGGATTGATTTAACAACGTCGGATCTATGATATCCGACGTTTGCTTCGAAATATCGATGCCCGCTTCGTTCATAGCTTTGACCGCATTCGGGTTTAGGCCATGAGCTTCGATCCCGGCGCTGTAGACATTCCAATCATCACCCAGATGCTTTTTAGCCCATCCTTCAGCCATCTGGCTGCGGCAAGAGTTGCCTGTGCACAAGAAGTATAGCGTCTTTTTCCCCATCTTCGTCCTCTCCTCTTATCCTGATCATTTACAATATGGTCAACCAGATATATAAACCCAAGAGGGTTATGAATAACGTCGGGATGGTCAATATGATCCCTGTTTTGAAATAGGTTCCCCAGCTGATTTTCACGCCCTTGGCAGAAAGGACATGCAGCCAAAGCAAGGTTGCCAGCGAGCCGATCGGCGTAATTTTGGGACCTAAATCGGAACCGATCACGTTCGCATAAATTAAGGCCTCTTTAATGGCTGCCGACGTATGGGTTGCATCGATTGCGAGTGCATCGATCATCACCGTCGGCAAATTGTTCATAATGGACGAAATCATGGCGGCAATAAAACCCATGGCCATGGTAGCGGCAAACAACCCTTGATCCGCTGCGCTCTGTATGACGCCGGCCAGAAGATCCGTAAGGCCTGCATTGCGCAAGCCATATACGACGACATACATGCCAATCGAGAAAAACACGATCGCCCATGGCGCCCCTTTAAGCACTTCCTTGGTTTGCACAGCTGGACTTTTTCTCGCCATCAGCAGGAACAATATCGCGATAACGCCGGCGACGATCGATACGGGTATAGCTGCAAATTCACACACAAAGTAACCAATCAGCAGCATGCTCAATACGATCCATGATAAACGGAACATGGCAGGATCCTGAATTGCCGTGGATGGCTGCTTCAGCTGGGTACCGTCATAATTCCGCGGGATGCTTTTGCGGAAAAACAAGTAAAGCACCAGAACGCTAGCTGCCAAAGAAAACAGATTCGGAACCAGCATGCGACTGGCGTATTCGATGAACGTGATGCCGAAGAAATCGGCAGATACGATGTTCACCAGATTGCTGACGACAAGCGGAAGCGAGGTGGTGTCCGCAATAAAGCCGCTTGCGATAATAAACGGAAATACCTTTCGTTCATCGAAATTCAGTGCCCGTACCATGGCAAGTACGATCGGTGTCAAGATGAGAGCCGCTCCGTCATTCGCGAAGAATGCGGAAACAACCGCTCCAAGCAAGGAGACGTACACAAACATCCGGATGCCGTTTCCCCGGGCGGCATTGGCCATATGCAGCGCAGCCCATTCGAATAACCCGATTTTATCCAATATCAACGAAATAATGATGATTGCAACAAACGCGAGCGTTGCGTTCCATACGATCAAGGTGACGTCCCACACATCCTGGAAGTCCACGACTCCAACGAGAAGCGCCAGCAAAGCGCCTCCGCAAGCCGACCATCCAATGGATAGATTTTTAGGCTGCCAAATGACAAAAATTAATGTGACAATAAATATGATGCTGGCCAGGACAACAGAAACCAATGTTCAAACCTCCAATGACGTGTTGAGCCGGAATACAATTATGTTTCACGGTGAATCAATATATAACTATATCCTTATATAATGAACAACAATCCTACTTTATGCGAATGCCGGCTGACTCTCGGTTAGTTACAAGTACAGTTAACCTCCTTATTCATGGATGACAATACTTCTTGCGAGCCTGGCATCTCATTTAATACGGCTTGGATATACGGCTTGTCATCCACATTCAATGAATAATAAACCCATTGCCCTCGCCTGGCTTCATTGACGATTCCCTGAGACTTCAGCTTTCTCAGATGCTGGCTGATCGCCGGCTGCGACATATCGAAAATATCCACGAACTCGCAAACGCACCATTCTCTTTCCTTAAGGAGCGTCAACATCGTAAGCCTTGTTTTATCCCCAAGCAATTTGAGTTTCTCGGCTATTTCGTTCATGGGCTCCATTAAGATTCATCCCTTTCCTCCGGCATAAAATGACGATTCTGTCCCATATAAGTCAATGCTTATATGTTAATGGAAAGTGTGCCTGATTTCAATCGTTTAGGCGATTTATTTGCAGCCCGAAGCAGATGAGGCCGGCAAACAGCAATCGTTGGCATTCGGTGCGCTGCTGATGCCACATACGCCGGTCTCCGGCAGCTCCAACTCAACCTTTAACGCCGCCTCCAGATCGCCGTCCAAATAGGCTGCAATGGATCTGACCTGCTCATACCCTGTAGCCATGAGGAAAGTCGGAGCCCGGCCATAACTCTTCATCCCGACAAGATAAAAGTTCTTATCCAAATGACGAAGTTCCTTCTCGCCATGAGGTCTTACGGTGCCGCAGCTGTGTACATTCGGATCAATTAGCGGAGCCAGCGCCTCGACGCTCTCCGTGGCAGGATCCATGCTAAGTCTGATCTCGCTCAGAAATGAAAAATCAGGTCGGCTCCCTGTATTCACGATTACTTCATCAATACCTTGGATTTCCTTGCCTTCGCCATTGGCAGTCCCCTTGATGCCAATCTTCCCATCTTGTTGGGAAACCCCCTCAATCATCAATGGAGTAACCACTTGGATTTGGCCTGCATCAATCAACTGGTGAATACGGCTTCCAAGCGCCCCGCGAGCCTCGAGTTGATCGTTCTCTTCCCCGCCATAGGCTTCTTGCACCGATTTCTTTCTCATCACCCAAATAATTTCCGTATTCGAATCCGTTTCTTTGAGCTGGGCCAGATCCAATAGAGTGTTGATCGCCGAGTGTCCGCCTCCTACCACTGCAACGCGTTTCCCTGCGTATTTCTGCCTTTGTTCTGCTGATAAATCCGGAATCCCATAATAAATACGATCTTTCAAATCACGCTCTTCCCGTGTCCATATTCCGTCAGCATGCAGCGGATTCGGATGTCCCCAGGTTCCGGACGCATCGATCACGGCCCTAGCTTCAAAACGTTGCGTGGAGTTATTTGTATCAACATAAAGCACGAATGGTGCAGCTTCGCGATGAGCCGATTTCATTTTATCTGTATTCTTTTTCGATATGGAGACTACTCTGGAATTTAACATGATATTGGGCGCAAGTTCAGGCAACTGCGCTAAAGGTTTTAAATATTGATGGACAATCTCTTGACCGAAAGGCAGTTCCGTTAATACAGGAGGCTTCCATCCTTGTTTGCGCAAAAGACGCTCGGCGGCTTTATCAATGTTGTACTGCCATGGCGAGAATAGTCGTACATGTCCCCATTGGAGGATGTTTTGACCAATGCTGGATCCGGCTTCAAAAAGGATGAAATTTTGTCCTCTCTCTGCCAAGTGCGCTGCTGCTGCCAAACCGATCGGTCCGGCACCGATTATCGCCACGGGCAGGTTATCGTTATAGGAAGCATACTCCTCCTTGACGGTTTCCTTGGTGTTTGACGGTACTCGGGGTGTGCAGCAGGAAGATGAGGTTACCTTAAACTCAATGTTTTTCATAGGGAAATCCTCCTTATTTTTAAATGCATCAATTTTTTTTGATGCATCGATCAAAAAAATTATGCTTTGGAATTCGGATAAAACACGCAGCACAGCTTCTCGGATAGCAGTCCCTTGACTTCATCATCGTTAAGCTCGTAATAGTTCCATTTTCCGATGCGCTCCATCAAAATAATGTTTGCATCCAGCAGCATTTTCAGATGGTAAGACAGTTTCGATTGAGGGAGATCCAGCATGTCCGTTAGGTCACATACGCATACTTTACCTCGTTGGTTCAATTCATAAATGATTCTCAACCGATTCTTATCGGACAATGCTTTGAATTTCTGTTCATACAGGCTTAATACGTCTTCATGTATGGTAGAGACCTTCATGTTGTCACCTCATTTTCCATCAAATTATTTTGATGTGATGATTGTAGCAATCGATCCGCAGCACGTCAAGCATCAATTTTTTTTGATTTGTATAGGAGTGTGCTCGGAATTACACCCCTATATACAAAAAAAGATATCCGGTTCACCAAAGCGGCCAGGATGTCTCTCATGCCGATAATCCCGCCGCCACCGTGCGGTTGCGTCCTTCCCCCTTCGCCCGGTACAACGCCATATCCGCCGCTTGAAATACATCCTCCCGGTTTCCCCCGTGCTCCGGATACAACGATACGCCGATCGATACGGTGAGCGTTCCGGAATAAGGGGTCGGGGAAACCAGGATCGCCCTGCGTATCCGTTCAGCCATACGGTATGCCGTATCCAGGCTGCGTTCGCGAAGAAGAATGACAAACTCTTCCCCGCCAAAACGGGAGCATACCGCATCCGCGGGAGCGCAATGCACCATGACGGCCGCCACGAGCTTCAGGATCTGATCGCCGGTTTGGTGGCCGTATGTATCGTTTATCGCTTTGAAATGGTCGATGTCCAGGAGAATAACGGCATACGGCTCCCCGAGCGCATCCCAAGACTCCAGGCAGCGTTCCAGCTCCCGGCGATTGGACAGCCCCGTCAATGGATCCGTGATCGCTTCCTGCTGCAGCGACTGGGTCTGCTTGGCCATCGTTTCCGCGGCGGCTCCCATGATCCGGTTCAACTGGCCGGCTTCCCGGTTCCAATGCGGCCGGAATTCCTGGGAAGACACCGTTTGGCCGGCTGCTACCGATTTCGTTAATTTATAGAGCCGGGTAAACGGGGCGGCAATTCTTGCGGCCGTATATACGGCAATGAACAGCATGAGCGCAATGGGAAAGAGCATGCTTCTCAGCTGGTCCTGCAAATTTCGATTGACATCGGCCAGGATGGAGCTTACCGACGTCTGCATGACGATCCCCCAGCCATTCATCGTCACGCTGGCATAACCCGTCAAGTAATCGTCGCCCTGCGTATTCGTCACGCGTTGCATGCCGCTCTCGCCATCCATGAGCCGTCTCACGACCACGTTAGAACTCACGTCCTCCCCGACCCGGCTTTCCTCCAGATGATAGAGCACCTTCCCGCCGGAATCCACGATATAAGAATAGGAGTCCTCTTCATTTCCAGCACCGGATCCGAAGATCCGATGCAATATATTGTTTTCTTCCAGATAAATCGTGCCTGCTATCATGCCGCAGTACTTGCCGGATCCGTCAAAAATCGGCTCGCTCGCAAACACGATCCAGCGGCCGGTCGGACTCCTATACGGTACCGAAAGATAGGATTTTCTCTCGTTTAATGCTTGAATGGCCCCCTCCGTTATTAATCGGGCATGGTTTGCCTGATTTCCCGCAGGAGAGACGACCCGAATGCTCCCCCTTTCGTCGGCCCATAATACGGAATTGAAGTAAGGGCTGCTCTGGAGCATAAGATCAAAGATAACCTGCAGCTCCTTTTCGTCGGATGCCGCTCTTGCCTCAATGGCCGGGTTGCTTGCGGCGGCGCGCAGACTTTGGCGCATCCCCGAGAAAAGCGCTTCTATGGTAACCGCCATTTTTTGCGCGGATGATAAATTCAGCGACATGGTCGTGTCGTACAGGGATCGTTTCTCGTTTTTATACTGGATGTAGACCATGATCGACATCGTCATCAGGATGGATAATGAAACCAATGCAGGCATGACCATCGCAAGACTGATTTTGAGGCGTCGTTTGGGTATGTTCATGGAGGCTGTACCCCTACTCTTATGAAATTTTTTCCGGATGAATACACGATCTTTTCATATTACTTCACAAACGTTTTGGAGTCCATATATGGAATGCCGCATCATGCTCTGTATTTACCAGTTGCATAACGAACGTATGTTCGTTATATAATAGTGAGGAGCATATGAAGAACGATGAGGAGGCATCAGGTATGTCTGCGTCTCCGCTGCAAACCGAGGAAGAGCTGCTGTCCGTCAAGGACTGCGTCATTCTGCCGATTTTGCTGGACGTGCTGGAACGGGATATCCGCAGCATGAAGCATACCGGCATTAGCGACTATTACGTGTTCCATCTGCAGACCATTCAGAAGTTGACGTTCGCGAAGCTCGCCGAGCTCAAGAGAAGCTGCCGCACACGCGGCATCGCCATTCTGGAAACCCGGCGCCAGAAGCACTCCGTCACCATCCGCTACCGATGTCGCGGCTACCAGCATGACATGGAGCTGATGTGGGATTTTGTGAGGGCCGATATTCAAATGCGTCTGGCTGAAACATTTCACATTCGTCTCGAATAGGAGGAATCATCATGCATAAACGCAAGCAGCGCGTCGTTTTTCTGGCGGACTGCCAGTCCTTTTATGCCTCTGTTGAAAAAGCGGCGAATCCCGCATACCAACACAGACCCCTGGTCGTCTCCGGCGACCCTGCCCGGCGAAGCGGCATCATTCTCGCGGCATGCCCGCTTGCGAAGGATCACGGGGTCACCACGGCGGAGCCCCTGTGGCAGGCCCAGCAGAAATGCCCCGATCTGGTCGTGATGAAACCGCGCATGAGCGCCTATATCCGGGTATCCCTGCAGATCATGAGCATTCTCGAATCCTATTCCGATCTCGTGGAGCCGTTCAGCATTGATGAGCAATTCATCGATGTGACGGCAAGCTTGGCGCACTTTGGCTGCACGCCGAAGGAGCTCGCCCGGCATATTCAGATGCGGGTGCGGCGCGAGACCGGCGTTTATACCCGAGTCGGCATTGGGCGCAACAAGGTTCTTGCCAAGCTGGCCTGCGACAATTTCGCCAAGAAGAATGAGGACGGCATCTTTGAGCTGAACGAGGCCACCATGGATGCGCTCTGGGCCTGCCCCACCCATAAAATGTTCGGCGTGGGCTCGCGGACCACGAAGCATCTGGCACGGCTCGGCATCCAGACCATCGGGGAGCTGGCCCATACGCCGCTTCCCGATCTCAAATTCAAAATGAAGCGCTACATGAAAAAAAACTGCGACATCTGGAGCGAAGTGCTGTGGCGAACCGCCAATGGTTATGATGATTCCCCAGTGACGCCCGATGCATTCGACGGGCAAAAAGGAATCGGCCGGCAGACCACGCTTCCCGTCGATTATCATGACCAGCAGGACATCGATGTCGTGCTGAACGAGCTCTCCATGCTCATCTGCCAGCGGGCGCGGGCCAAAGGCTACATGGGCAACGTGGTCCACGCCGGCGCCCAGGGCGCCGATTTCGACCGGCCGGTGGGGTTCTCCCGCCAAATGAAGATTGCCGAGCCCACGCATCTGTCCCGCGAAGTGTATGCGGCTGCCAAGGAGCTGTTCCGCAAGCACTGGGACGGCGGCCCTGTCCGCAAAATCTGGGTCTCCCTCGGAGAACTGCAGAGTGACGCCGTTTACCAGCTGTCTCTCTTCGGCGACCGGGAGCGGCTCATGTATTTGGAACATACCATGGACGATATCAACAACCAATATGGTCCCTCCTCCGTTTACTTCGGCTCATCGCTAACCAAAACCAGCCAGCTGAAATTTCTGAACGCCAAGATCGGAGGACACTACAAATGAAAAAACTAACGGGAAACGGTCTATGGGAATCCAGCCGCATGATGCTGTTTGAGCATCGCGACGCCATTTTGGAGAAGCAGGGCGAGAAGCATAAGCAGACCCACCCTCTTCTGGATGAGCAGCAGATGCAGTGGATTATAGAAAAGATCAGCACGGCTTACCGGAGCAAGGAAACCATACAGCTGCAAGTATACGGGGAGTACGGAAATTACGCGGTAAACGGAAGGATCTCCCGAATCAATACCCTGAACGAGCGGTTGCTTGTCGGGGATACATGGATTAATCTGGTAGATATACTGGAGGTTGAAACGGCGGAGACGTGTGATTGACTGCCGCGCGCATCCATATCCGCGCCGTGGCCGCGCCGCCGTCTTGCCCATGCCGGATCCCCTGCCTGCTGCCATCTCGGATCATCGGAGCCAGGGGATACGGCCAATTCGCTACATTATGGATCAAGGAGGGGATCACGTTTGAACAACAATATGCACGCTGAACAAGACCTGCAGTCCATCGGACAAAAAAACGCAAGCTCCGGCCAGTCCGGCCAGCTTCTGCAATCGCTGCTATGGAACCGGCACGATCTTCCTTCGCTGGAGCATGGCCGGCTCTATCGGCATGACGATGGATTTACGCTCACCGGAACGGTCGTAGCCAGCCTGGAAGGCCGGACTCTCCACTGTTCCTACGAGGTCGAAACCACAAGCAGCTGGGAGACCCGGAAGGTCCGGATTACGCTCTCAAGCGGCACGGAAGAACAGTCCCTTCACCTGGAACGGGATGATGAGGGCTGCTGGTGGAACGGCGATACCGAGCTCACGGCCTTTGCCGGCATGACCGACATCGATCTCGGGATCACCCCGTCCACCAACACGCTCCCGATCCGCCGCCTGCAGCTGGAGCCCGGGGAGAGCGCAACCATGACGGCCGTATGGATTCAATTCCCGAGTCTAACCGTCGCTCCCCTCCCCCAACGATACACGCGGACGGGCGAATTCGCCTACTGTTACGAGAGCAACCACGGAGCGTATCAAGCGGATTTGGAGGTTGACGAACACGGCCTTGTCACAACGTACGCGGACGTATGGAGCCGGACTCGCTGAGCCCCGTCCATCCCCCCGCTGTCAGTGTTCCCCTTGCTGCGGCAGCATCAGCCGGGAAACCGTTATAATGTCGCCTGATCCGCAACAAGGGATCCACCCGCCATACGGTCGTCCGCCATGCCAAAAAATCCCCTGCCGGGTCTGCTCTAAAGACCTTGCAGGGGATTTCCGCGCTCCTTATCAATGCGGAACAAAGACGAGCTGCAGCACGAACAGCACGGCAAAAATATACATCAGCGGGTGAACCGCCTTCCACTTGCCCTTCACGATTTTCATGAGCGGGTATGAAATAAAACCGAGCGCAATCCCAGTTGCGATGCTGGACGTAAGCGGCATGGTCAAAATCACGAGAAACGCAGGGAACGCTTCATCAAAATCATTCCACCGGATGTGCTGAACGTTGCTCAGCATCAGACAGCCCACCACGATAAGCGAAGGTGCCGTGATGGCGGACAATCCGGCCACCGCCCCGATCAGCGGGCTAAAGAAGGCCGCAACCACGAACAGCCCGGCAACGACCACCGAGGTTAAGCCTGTGCGGCCGCCTGCGCCGACACCGGCTGCGGATTCGATATACGCCGTGGTCGGGCTTGTGCCGACCATGGAACCGGCCACGGTTGCCACCGAATCGGAGAACATGGCACGTTCCGCGCGGGGCAGCTTGTTATCCTTCATCAGCCCCGCCTGCTCTGCCACGCCAACGACCGTGCCCGTGGTATCGAACAGCGTGACAAGCAGGAACGAGAACACCACGGCATAGAGCCCGTGCCTGATTACATCCGAGGCGGCGGTAATCGGGTTCCATACCAGAATGCCTTCCGGCAGCGTGGGAACGGACATAATCCCGCCGGTAAAGGACAGCATATCGGCAAAATAAGCGATAATGCCGGTGAAAATCATGCCGATGAACAAGGCGCCCTTCACATCGTGGGACAGTAGCACGAGCGTAACCGCCAAGCCCACCAAGGCGAGCACGACCGATGGTTGGTGCAGATCGCCGAGCGCTACCAGATTATCCGGATGCGCGGTGATAATGCCGCTCATCCGCAGGCCGATAAAAGCAATGAACAGGCCGATCCCGACCGTGATCGCATGCTTCAGGTTCGCCGGGATCATCTCAATCAACCTGCGCCGCAGGGAAGTCATCGATAACAGCAGAAACAGAATACCGGCGATAAAAACGGCGGAAAAGGCTTCAATATAACCAAGTCCGGCATGCCCTTGGACAACGGAATACGTAAAATAAGCATTCAGCCCCATCCCCGGCGCCACGGCAATCGGGTAACGGGCTACGAGCCCCATGAGCAGCGTACCGATGACGGCGGCAATAATCGTAGCCGTGAAGCTTTGTTCAAACGGCACGCCCGCTTGCGACAGTATCAGCGGATTCACCACGGTCACATAAGCCATCGTAAAAAATGTCGTGGTCCCGGCAACAACTTCGGTCTTGACCGAGGTGCCGTTAGCTTTTAAATCAAACACGAAAAATCCTCCATTCATGATGCTCGACCCGGCTGAGCGCCGGACCCTTTTGGTAAGTTGTGCAATATTTGATATACTCAAACACAAACGAGCCGTCATCCTTATATGGCCATTCCGTCGGGAATGCCAGCATAAGTCGATGTTCTGATCTAAAGCGGCTCGAATGAGAGGAGGCCTTGAAACGATGTGCGGACGTTTTACGCTCACCGTTACTTGGGAAGAGCTGATGACCAGGTATCTCATTGATCCCGAATCGGTCTCTCCCTTTCACGTTCCCAGGTACAACATCGCGCCTACGCAGATGGTCACGGCCATTATCCATGACGGGAGCACCAACCGGATCGGGCAGCTGCAATGGGGGCTTGTCCCTTCCTGGGCCAAAGATTCCTCGGGCGGAGCCAAAATGATCAATGCCCGCAGTGAAACGCTGGAAGACAAGCCTGCCTATAGGATGCCCTTTTATCGGAAAAGATGCCTAATTCCTGCAGACGGTTTTTACGAATGGCAGAAAAGCGGCAATGGCAAGCAGCCCTTTCGCATTGGATTGAAGAACGGCGAAATATTCAGCATGGCCGGCCTGTACGACACCTGGATCACCCCAGGGGGCGAGAAGCTGAGCACCTGTACCGTCATTACGACCGAGCCCAACAGGCTCATGGAGCCGATCCATAACCGGATGCCGGTCATTCTAAGACCCGCTGACGAAGCGCTATGGCTTGAACGGCAGCCGTCCTCCCATACCCATGGGAACCACCCTTCCCACCTGCAATCGCTCAAAGAGCTGTTGAGACCCTATCCTGCGGAAGAAATGCAGGCAGTGCCGGTAAGCACAACCGTAAACTCCGTCAAGAACGACACGGAAGATTGCATCCGCTCCATTACGGGCAGCTAGATATTCCGAAAAAGTTGGGATTTCTCTTCAACTGTCGCGCTTTTTCACAGCATACCGGCTTCGCCGCTGCCGGTTAGACCACAATAGCGAGGGACTCCTCTAAACGGGAATCCGCCTAAGATCGCCTCATCCCTGTTCAAGCCATGTCAAAAGCCCCTGCTCATTAGGAGAAAACACTCCCGAGAGGGGCTTCTTCTATGCTTGTCATTCCTTGATGTCATCCAGTTGTTAACGAAACATTCCCCACAGCTTGATCAAATGGAAGGTGTTGTTCGGATCGATGCGCTGTGCAAGCACGAATTGAACCATTTGCTGCTCCTGTGCGGAGCTCAGCTTTTCATTCAAGATGCCGCTGGCCGTCCGGATCAATTGATGTACTTTTGCGCTATTTTGAAGATCCGCTTTGGTCAAGCCCTGAGTCAGTCCCTTGATTCTTTCCTTGATGGCCGGGTTTTTCATTTTCAGCTTGATACGCTCCACCAGCTGCGGACTAATGCCATACTGCTGATAACCCAATGTTGAAGCACCTCCAGTCATAAATGCTGCTACCCTTTTTGAGTATATGACGAAGGTCTGTCCATTGTGCCAACCAATTCATGCCATTAATCCATGATATCGCCCTGGAAGATCTTCTCCTGCTGCAAAAAGTCGCGCAGCGGCTCATATTCCGGCGACGTCCAGAAGGAGCTGTCGCTAACGAGAGCGGCCGCGTCGCCCCGGGCCTCTTCGACTACCTTGAAATCGGCGACCATGTCGGCCAGCCGGAACTCCGGCAGCCCGCTCTGCTTCGTACCGAAAAAGTCGCCCGGTCCCCGAAGCTCCAGATCCCGCCGGGATACCTCGAAGCCGTCTTCGGTTTCCGTCATGACCTGCATCCGCTCCTGACCCACTTCCGACTTCGGATCAGCCACCAGGACACAATAGGAAGCATGCTGTCCACGGCCTACTCGGCCCCGAAGCTGGTGCAGCTGGGACAGGCCGAAGCGATCGGCGTCCATAATGATCATCAGGGTTGCGTTCGGCACGTCAACGCCAACCTCAACAACCGTCGTGGAGATCAGCAGCTGAACCTCATTGCTGTAGAATTGGCGCATGACCTCATCCTTCTCGGCCGGCGTCATGCGGCCGTGCAGAAGTCCGACGGAATATGCGGGGAACGCCTGCTGCATCTGAACATGCAGGTCAATCGCATTCTGGACGTCCAGCTTGTCCGATTCCTCAATCAACGGGGCGATCAGATATGCCTGGCGTCCCTGATTTACTTCCCGGGAAATAAATCCGAGCACGCGGTCCATCAGTTCATGTTTGACCCAATAGGTCGTAATGGGAATACGCCCTTTCGGACGCTCCGACAGCGTGGACACGTCCATGTCGCCGAAGGCGGTAATGGCCAGCGTCCGCGGGATCGGCGTCGCCGTCATCGTGAGCACGTCCGGGTTATACCCTTTACGCCTTAGAACGCTTCGCTGATTCACGCCAAAGCGGTGCTGCTCGTCCGTCACGACGAGCCCCAGTTCCCGGAAGTAGACGTCATCCTGGATAAGGGCATGGGTGCCCACAACGATGTCCGTCAGTCCCATCTGCAAGGAAGCCAGCAGGTCCTTCCGCTTCTTCCCCGTTACGCTGCCTGTCAGCAATCCGACCGTAATGCCGAAGGGTTCAAACAGCTTCTGCAGGGAACGCATATGCTGTTCGGCAAGAATCTCCGTCGGCACCATCAATGCGCCTTGGAAGCCCGAGCGGACCGTCGTAAACAACGCGATGGCGGCAACAATCGTTTTACCCGAGCCGACATCCCCTTGCAGCAAACGGTTCATGCAGTAAGGGGATCGCATATCATGCAAAATCTCCAGCTCCACCTTCTTCTGCGCATCGGTAAGCTCAAACGGGAAGCTGCGCACGAACTCCCGGATGGTTGCATTGTCGGCCGTATGTACCACCCCGTCCATCCGTCCCCGGTTCAGTGCCCGGAATGCCTGCATTTTTAACTGGAACAGGAAGAGCTCCTCGTACACCATGCGGCGCCGCCCTTCCTGACCTTCCCTGGAGTCGACAGGCTGATGGATCGTCATAATCGCCGCTTTACGGGGCATCAGATCATATTTTCGGAGCAGGGATTGCGGCAAAATCTCGGGAATCATCTCCCCGTATTGCTCCAATGCCTGTCCCATCGTTTTTCGGATCCAGGATTGCGTAATCTTTCCGCCGATGGAATACACCGGCTGCAGCGTTCCGCTGCGGAAGGTTCCTTTATCCGGGAATTCGGATTCAGACACCGTAAGCTGCATTCTGCGCTGGTCCCACTTGCCCGTCAGCACGATCTCCCGCCCAGCCGTAAGCTGGTCCTTCAGAAAATGCCGGTTAAACCAAGTCGCGGTGAACATCCAGTTTTCGGCCAGCATTTTGCAGGTTAATCGGGATTTGCGCCCGTAACGCTGCAGAACCGGCACGCTCGCAATCTTGGCTTGAATGGTGATTTTGTCCCCGTCCTTAACTTCGCTTAAGGACCGAAGCCGGTAATCCTCGTACCGGAAAGGGTAATACTCCAAAAGATCCTTGACCGTAGAGACGCCAAAGGCGTGAAGCTCCCCCTCTTTCAGGGCGCTCACGCCGTTGATCTGTCTGACGGATATTTGATCGAGTTTGAGACTCATATCATCTACCTCACTTAAGCAGGCCATATATATGCTGCAATGGTTCCCGGTCCGACGTGCGTACCGATAACCGGACCGATCTCGGAGAACACGGTTTCCTCGATCGTGAACACAGCGGACAGCTGCTGCAGAAAATCCTCAACCAGAGCAGGGTCAGCTGTATGACCCACAGCCACTTTAATATTTTTCACGCCGGATAGATCCTGTTGAAACAGCTCAATGATTTTGGCTGTCGCTTTCTTCCGACCCCGGACCTTGTCTACCGGAAAGATAATCCCTTCGCCGTCAATGGACAAAATCGGCTTAATGTTAAGCAGCGTACCGAGCACGGCCGACGCCTTGCCGATTCGTCCACCCTTCTGCAAATATTCCAGCGTGTCTACCAAGAAATAGAGGCGGCGCTTGGAACGAAGGTCCTCAAGCGATGAAAGAATATCCGAAACAGCGGCCCCTTCTTGCGCGAGCTTCGCTGCATGAACCACGAATAACCCGAAACCGTAGGAGGCCGATTTGGAATCCCATACGGTAATATCCGCTTCTCCTTCAATAAGAGAGGTTGCTAGCAATGCGGACTGATACGTTCCGCTCAGGCCGGATGAGATGTGAATGGACACAATGGAGCAGCCTGGGTGCTGTTCCAGAATGGACTCATACACAGCCACAAAATCTGCGGGCGAAGGCTGGGAGGTCGTCGGAAGCTGAGGTGATTGCACCAGCTTTTTGTAGAACTCTCCCGGCGTGATTTCCACTCCGTCCAAAAACGTATCTTCCCCGAACATAAGTCTCAGCGGCACAATATGAATGTTGTGTTGCTTCGCCAGGTCTGCCGGAATATCCGCTGTGCTGTCTGTCACAATAACGGTCTTATTCACCGGAACCCCTCCTAAAAATGTACCATGCATAATATCAAAGCGTTATGAAAAAAACTCTATCGACGTACTTTCTCCGAAGACAGGCCGCATGCAGCGTAAGTTTTTCTACCGAGATAGGAAGGAAAGCCTCTTGAGGTACCTGCCTATCTCTTATATCAAGACTCCACGGAGAACAGATAGGAATAGATCGGCTGTCCGCCGTAGTGTACTTCAACCTCCGCGTTAGGGTACTGCTCGCCCAACCACTCCGTGAGTGCGCTGGTCGATTCCTCGGTTGCGTCAGCGCCGGTAAGCAGCGTTACGATTTCATCGCCGGATTCCAGCATTTTACCCAGCAAATCCTGGGATGCCGTAATCAGATCCTCGTTTGCTGCCACGATGTTGGAATTGCGGATACCGATGAACTGGCCAGCCTTGATCTCGAGATCATCAATTGTTGTGTCCCGCACGGCATAAGTGACCTGCCCCGATTGCACGCGAGTGATGGCATCCAGCATGTTGTCGGTATTCACATCCGCATTCTCGTCTTCCTGGAAAGCAAATGCTGCCGCGATTCCCTGCGGGATCGTCTTGCTCGGGATGACCGTTACGCTGCGCTCGCCTTCGAGAAGCTCTCTGGCCTGCTGGGCAGCAAGCACGATGTTGGAGTTGTTTGGCAGAATATAAATCTGCTGGGCCGAGATCGAAGAAATCGCATTGACGAAATCCTCGGTGCTCGGGTTCATCGTCTGTCCTCCGGAGAGAACGACGTCGACGCCCAGGCTCTTGAATATATCGGAAATGCCTTCCCCTGACGAAACCGCAATGAACCCGTACGGCGCGATCTCGTCTGCAGGAGGAACAGCCGGTGCTTCCGGCGTCACGGTCTCTGCCGGAATATCCGCAAACAGCTCGGGCATCGGCGCGATATCCATTCCCGTTGTCAGCAAGTCGCGGTGCTGCTCGCGCATATTCAAAATGTGAATCTGGGTGATCTCTCCATACATGAGGGCCAAATTCAACACTTCGCCCGGCGCCTTGGAATGGACATGCACTTTGATCGTCTCGTCATCGGCAATGACAATGATGGAATCACCGTTCACTGCAAGCGCTTTCCGGAACTTATCTTCATCAAAGTCCGCACTCGTTCCCTCTCCAAGCTGCCTATTAATAAAGAATTCCATGTCGTATAAAAATTCAATGTCCTCCGTGGACAGTCGGGATTGGGCCGAAGCCGGAGCTTGAACCGCCGAGAAATCAGGAACCGCATGATAGGCTGGTGCCGCGCTGCTCTGTTCTGCTTGTCCTTCCGCAGAAGCGAAGGATCCGGACGCGCCGTCTTTCTTCAACGCTTGCAAGAAACCTTCGTAGATGTACACCAGGCCTTGCCCGCCCGAGTCCACAACGCCAACCTGCTTCAGCACGGGAAGCATATCCGGCGTCTGGGACAGCGTTTCTTTGGCTTTGGCCAGCACCTGCTCCATCAGCTCCACGATATCGTTGCTGCGGCGCGAGAAATAAACGGCATGTTTGGCCGCTTCTTTAGCTACGGTCAGGATGGTGCCTTCCACAGGCTTTACGACAGCTTTATACGCAGCTTCCACGCCTGTCTGCAGCGCTGCGGCGAATTGATGAGAATTAAGTTCTGTATAAGGTGCCGCATACCGGCTGAAACCACGGAACAACTGGGACAGGATCACCCCCGAGTTCCCTCTGGCTCCCATCAGAAGCCCCTTGGACAGCACACCGGCACTTTGCCCGACGGACTCCGAGTACTTACTCTTCAGTTCTGCTACGCCTGCCGTCATCGTCAAATTCATGTTGGTCCCCGTGTCGCCGTCCGGCACCGGGAACACATTCAGGGAATTGACGTGTTCTGCATGCTGCTGCAGCTGCTCCGCTCCGGCAAGGACCATAGCGGTAAATTCTGTTCCATTCAAAGAACGCTTACTCAATGAGAATTCCCCTTCCTGGCTTGATACCCATAACACTTCTTGTCGTAAACTTCATATCTATTTCATAGCTTATAGCTGACGAAATGCCCAACCAGTAAATAATAGACTTGCATGATTAAATGGATCATACCATCTTGATGGGCTGCCCTCTCGTCCTCTACGTCATTCGGCAGCTCCAAACCTCCTCGAAACATGCCGACCAGCCCACAATATACAGATCTTCCGAAATATTATGGACTAATCAACATTGTACTATAATGAGAAAGAGAAATAAATGTTTTTAGGACAGTTGACGGAGCAATTTTTACTGTGATATTATATTTAAGTATTGTTTCATGCAGGGTTAGGAACAAGGAGGTGTAATGAATGGCTCGCAAATGTTATGTAACAGGCAAGAAACCAAGCAGTGGTAACCATGTTTCTCACGCTAACAACCACAACAAGCGTTCTTGGGGTGTCAACGTTCAAAAGGTTCGCATTTTGGTGGATGGCAAGCCAAAACGTGTATACGTCAGCACTCGCGCTTTGAAATCCGGTAAAGTGACTCGCGTATAATCATCTCGTTATATGAAGAAAAACTTCTAAATCTCCAGGCACCATTTGTGGGCGATCCG
The DNA here is from genome assembly GCF_000024685.1 of Paenibacillus sp. Y412MC10. Classification (NCBI taxonomy): domain Bacteria; kingdom Bacillati; phylum Bacillota; class Bacilli; order Caryophanales; family Paenibacillaceae; genus Paenibacillus; species Paenibacillus sp. Y412MC10. Next base: position 2,291,412 of record NC_013406.1, on the reverse strand, counting down.
GGACAAGGAAGTTTTTCTTGCGTTTAGATACATATTCTTCACCTAAACAAAAAGCACCCTGAGCAGATAACAGGTGCTTTTTTTATTTAGATATAAGAAAATTGAAAGAGCCGAACTCCCGCTTTCTTATATCGCAAGAAAAACTTCCGGTCGAACGCGGTCTGTCTTCGATAAGTACGTCGCTAGACACTCTTCTTATGATACAAGAAAGCGGCAGAGGCCATGCGCGCATTGGCTTTCTTATACCGCAAGAAAAACCTCCGCATACAAGATGCGGTATGTCCTCCATGCGCTCTATCGGAGTGCTCTTCTCTTGCCTCATCCCCCGTAAACCGGCTGGCGGCGTCGGTCCCAGGCGGAGGTTTTGTTACGCCGGGACAAGCTGTCAGCTCTTGTGAAACGTATTTAAGATGGCCTTCACAAAACCTCCCAAAAACTTCGGCAGCTTGAACGTATAGAATTTCATGTCTCACCCTCCCCATCATTCTCATGCCTTCCTAGATTATGTTATGCACCAAGCCCTTAGATGTGAACACAGACAAAAAAGGCTACATGAGAACCCAGCTCATGTAACCATATTTATGCGGGAATCCCCCGCCCTATGCATCCCGAGCTCACGTTCTGCGGTCAAGATGTTACGCTGTCTCGGATTTGGGCAATGGCCGCCGCCCGATCCGGCTTGCCGAAGACCGCGCTGCCCGCAACCAGGACATCCGCTCCCGCTTCCACCACGAGCGGCGCCGTCTCCGCCGTAATGCCGCCATCCACTTCGATATGGATATTCGGATTGTCGGAGTTTGAAATCCATTCACGCAGCTGCGCAATCTTGTTTACGGTCCGCTCGATAAAAGCCTGTCCTCCGAAGCCGGGATTCACGGTCATAACCAGCACCAAATCCACATCAGGAAGCACTTCCTGAAGGACATGGGCCGGCGTGGCCGGATTAATCGCCACGCCAGCTTTCACGCCATGCTCTTTAATGAGATGGATGACGCGGTGAAGATGCGGGCAGGTCTCGGCATGAACCGTGATCAAGTCTGCTCCTGCCTTGACGAAGTCGGCAATATACAACTCCGGCTGTTCGATCATCAGATGCACGTCGAGCGTCAGGCCCGTATGCGGTCTGATCGCTTGGACGATCGGCGGCCCCAGAGTAATATTCGGCACGAAATGCCCGTCCATGACGTCCACATGAATCCAGTCGGCCCCGCTCGCTTCGGCTTCCTTAATTTCCTGCCCCAGCTTTGCAAAGTCCGCCGACAATATGGATGGCGCAATTTTTATCATGATTCAGTACCTCCGCTTCTTGTCTTTCATCTCGGTATAAAACTCCACGTAATGCTCATAACGGCTTGCCAGGATGATTCCATCCTCTTTGGCTTGAATCACCCGGCAGCCAGGCTCCTGCATGTGACTGCAGCCTCTGAATTTGCATTCAGCCGCATAAGGAGCAAACTCCTTGAAGCAGGTCGACAGCTCCTCGACACCAAGCTCCAGAAAATCCAGCTGGCTAAAGCCGGGCGTATCGGCAACATAGCCTCCGTTATCAAGCTCAATCAGCTCCACGTGGCGCGTCGTATGCCGGCCGCGGCCAAGGCGCAGGCTGATTTCGCTGGTCTCCAGCGAGAGGCCCGGCATCAACGCATTGAGCAGGGACGACTTGCCGACGCCGGATTGACCGGAGAATACGCTGATTCGAGCGGCCAGGCGGTCCTTCACCTCTTCGGTACCGATGCCTTGCAAGGAGCTGGTTATAAGCACTTCATACCCGATTTCTTCGTACTGGCGCTTGACCTGCTCCAATACATCGTCCGAGTCGTCTGCAAGGTCCTGCTTCGTCAGGCAGATCAACGCCTCAAGTCCCGAATGCTCGATATGTACCAGGAACTTGTCCAGCAGATGCAGGCTCAAGTCCGGTTCCTTGACCGAAAACAACAGAACCGCCAAGTCGACGTTCGCGACCGGCGGGCGAATTAATTGGGAAGACCGTGGAAGTATTTCATCCACGGTCCCCTCCCCATTCTCAGTCAATGAATACTTCACGCGATCTCCAACGAGCGGAGAGATGCCTTTCTTTTTGAAAATGCCGCGGGCTCTGCATTGAACCGCTGGGTCCTCCCCGGATATAATGTTGCCATCCTGCAGTGGTTTGACATAGTAATATCCGCTTAGTGCCTTCACGATCAGTCCCTCTAGCATATAATAGGCCTCACCTTTCTTGTTGAAATTAGTGTTCTCATGACTTGTTTCTAATCGTTGTCTTTGCCTTTGCCCTTACCCTTGCCGTTTCCTTCGCTGCCGTTATCCCAGTGATAAGCAGCATCATCTTCCTCATTCGAACCGTCCTCGCCATTTCCCTCATCCGGGTTGGTGTCCACCGGTACATCAGGTTGCTCAGGCGGCTGCTCAAAGGTCGGCTGCGGCACGGTACCGTTCTTGACGTCGGTGTAGCTTACGCTGTACGTATCCACCTGGCGGCCGTCACGGAATATCATGACCGTCGCGTGTTTGTCGGGAGCAAGCAGCAGCTTAACGGGTACCATTTCGGAAGTCGTAATGGTCTTGTTTACGGCTTCCTGGTTGTCTCCCAGCGCGTCGCTGAAGACCACCCGGATTTTGCTTTCTTGTCCTTCGGCGCTCGGCGACACCGGTACGCTGTAATTATACTCGAGCGCGTCCGAAGGATAGCCGGAGCTGACGAACAGCGTGATATCGGAGCCTGGTGCAACTTGTTGATTGGCCTCATGCGGCCATTGCTCTATTACGATGCCCTTTTTCACTTCAAAACTAGATCTCTCTTTGATTGCTGCAATCTTAAAGCCATTTGACTCCAAAATATTGACGGCATTCTCCTGCTCTAAGCCAACCACGCCCGGCATAGGGACCAAATTCTTGCCCTCGCTCACCGTTACGCTGATTACTTCAGTTTCTGGATCGATTTTTGTACTGGCTTCCGGGCTTTGTTTAAAGATCTTGCCCTGAGGTACTTCATCATTTTTTTCAGACGATCGCTTGATGGAGGTTTCCTTGACTCCAATCTCTTTTAATGCAGCAACTGCCTCATCAAACGTCATCCCATTAAGATCCGGCATTTCCGGAAGCGGCTTCGCATCCCCGACCGATAACTGAACCGGTGAGCCCTTCTTCAGCATGGTCTCTGGTTCCTTGTCCTGTGCAAACACGACGCCTTCATCCACATTCGGTTTATATTCGCGAATGACTTCCTCATTCACCGTCAAACCTTGGGCCTCTAGCTCGCGGATCGCTTCCTCCTCCGTCATGCCTACCACTGGCGGCACCTTAACCTCCGGCACCTCCAGCATATTGTTCACATACATGACGACGCCTAACATAAGGCCGAGGAACAGGAGCACCGAGCCGATAATGATGGTCGGCTTGACCCACTTTTTCTTCGGCTTGCCGGTTGGCTTTTCCTCAAACTCATCGTCATCCGAGTCGTCATCTTGGTCATGATGATGCTGGCTGCTGCGCTGCATCGTTTTGAGCGCCGGCATGACCAGGGTAGAATCGGCATCGTCCTCGAACTCCATCTTCGGCTCATTGAGGCGCATCGGCATCAAACACGTCTCGAGGTCGTCCATCATTTCTTCCGCGGACTGGTAACGCTCCTCCGGATTTTTGCGCATGGACTTCAGGATGATGTTCTCCACGCTTTGAGGAATGAGCGGGTTCACTTCCCTAGGCTCGTCAAATTCCTCCTGCAGGTGCTTCAGTGCAACACTGATCGGGCTCTCGCCCAGAAAAGGAAGACGGGCCGTGAGCATTTGATATAACACGATACCAAGTGAGTATAAATCCGATTTCTCGCCCGTTACGACGCCCTTGGCGTGCTCCGGCGAGAAATAATGCACAGAACCCACGACGGAGCCTGTCTGCGTAATGGTTGTCGACGTGACCGCCCTGGCAATGCCAAAGTCGGTTACTTTGACCCTCCCGTTACGGCCAATCAGAATGTTATGCGGTTTAATATCTCGGTGAATAATCTGGTTATGATGGGCATGCCCCAATGCGTCGCAGATCTGGGTCGCAATCCGCACGGCTTCTTCGACCTGCAGCGGCGCCCGTTCTTTGATGATTTCATTCAAATTCTGACCTTCGATATATTCCATGACGATGTAATGCACATCTTCCTCTTGGCCCACATCGTAGATGCTGACCACGTTGGAATGCGACAATGAAGCCGCCGATTGTGCCTCACGCCGGAAACGGCGAATAAATTCCTCGTCGTGCACAAACTGCTGGCGCAGCACTTTGATCGCTACGTTCCGGTTCAGCAAAATATCCTGAGCCTTGTAGACCAGCGCCATGCCGCCGCCGCCGATGCGTTCAATAATCTTATAACGACCAGCCAATTCATGTCCGATCATGAATCCCACCCCTTTATACGTTGCCCGACAACCTCTTCTTGATGTTCAAACATTGCGACTGTGATGTTGTCCTCACCGCCAGCGAGAAGTGCCAGTTGAAGCAGGCGATCCGCTCTTTCTTCCAGAGGAAGGTCAAGTGAACCGGAAATTTGTCCGATCAGCTCGCGGCTGACCCGGTTGCTGAGTCCGTCACTGCATAGCAGCAGCACCTCGCCTTCCCCGAGCGTAACCGGCGTAAGCTCAACCGTCACGTCCACATCCGTTCCAAGTGCCCGGCTTAATACGTTTTTCCGGGGATGGGTTTCCAGTTGATCTTCCGTAATCTGACCACTCTTAAAAAGCTCATTAACCAATGTGTGATCATCCGTGAGCCGAATGACTTGTCCGGGAACGACTTTGTAAGCCCGGCTGTCCCCGATATGACCGATATAACCTTCGGAGCCTCGCAGCAGCACCGCTACGATCGTCGTGCCCATATTGTGAAGCCGCTCATCTGCCGAGGCTTCCTGATAGATAACTGCATTGGCGTGCAATATGGCATCGCCAAGCGCAGCCCGAACGCCGTCCATGGACATGTCCTGCTCCAAAGAGGACAAATCCGCAGCCACGGTATCTACCGCAAGCCTGCTGGCGGTGTCGCCCGCAAGGTGGCCGCCCATGCCGTCGGCAACCACACCCAAGGTATAGCCATGCTCCAATGTGCTAACAAATACCGAATCCTCATTAACAGGACGAACGCGTCCCACATGGCTTACATGAACCGTCTTGATCAAATCTTCTCACCTCAACTCCATATGCTTGGCCCGCAGCTGGCCGCAAGCGGCAGCGATATCATGGCCTTGTTCACGACGGATGGTCACATTGACCCCCTTGTCTGCTAACGCACGTTGAAATTTGAAAATATCGTTACGCGATGTGCGAACATATTTCCGTTCCGGCACATGGTTAACCGGAATCAGATTGACGAAGCAGTTCATATCCTTGATGACGTCCGCAAGCTCTTCGGCATGCTCCACCTGATCATTCACTCCGCCGATCAAGGCGTATTCAAACGTAATGCGGCGTCCGGTTTTAGCCTGGTAATAACGAAGCGATTCAATCACGTCGTCAAACGGGAACCGGCGGTTCACGGGCATCAGCTTGGAGCGCAGCTTATCGTTCGGCGCATGAATGGAGATGGCCAGATTAATCTGGGTATCCTCTTCGGTGAATTTATAGATGTTAGGCACAATGCCGCTCGTGGATACGGTAATGTGGCGTTGGCCGATATTCAATCCTTTTTCATGGATCATCGTGCGCAGGAATTTCATGGTCGCCTCATAGTTCTCAAACGGTTCGCCTGAACCCATGATCACGATGCTGCTGACGCGTTCTCCCGTTTTATCGAGAATCTTCTGTGCCTGAACCACCTGGGCAACGATTTCGCCGGAGGTCAGGTTTCGCTTCAAGCCTCCCAGCGTGGATGCGCAGAACGTACATCCGATACGGCAGCCGACCTGCGTCGTAACGCAGATGCTGTTGCCGTAGTTATGCCGCATGATGACGGTCTCGATGGCATGGTCATCATGAAGGCCGAACAGAAACTTGACCGTTCCGTCCTTGGATTCCAGCTTGGTGATCTCCGTCAGGGTCACGAAGCTGAATTCCTGCTCCAGCTTGGCCCGAAGCTCTTTGGACAGATTCGTCATTTCCGCGAAGTCGTTCACCCGCTTCACGTACAGCCAGTCATAAATCTGGGTTCCCCGAAACGCGGGCTCCCCGTTCTCTTGAGCCCAGGCTTGAAGCTCTTCCAGTGAATAATCATATATAAAAGGTTTCATTCTCACCACACCTGTCTAGTTTAAAGGATGTCCGGCCAGCATTCTTCCGAACGCTCCCTATTTCATTCATATGCATCTCTTTTTTCATTCTTCCTATTCTAACATAAATAAAAGAGACGGTAAAAGAGGAAAACCCGCCGGCATAGGCGGGATACGACTATAGTCATGGCGGCAAGCGCCCTTAAGAGGAACGTCTGCCGAGTCTGGCAATGTAAAAGCCGTCGCTGTGATAGTGCTGGGGCAGGATTTGAATGCCGCCGCCTCGCGCAAGCGAATTCTCGCCCAGCCGGCTTAAGGCTCCAAGGCCGTCTTCAGCAATGGCAAATTCGGAATGGCCTTCCAGAAAAGCAGATACCACGCCTTCATTCTCCCTCGGTTCAATCGTGCACGTGCTGTATACCAAGATCCCTCCGGGACGCAGCAAGGTCGAGACCGACTCCAGCAGCCTGAGCTGCAGCGCCGCAATCTCATGGATGTCCTCCTGGGACTTGCCCCACTTCAGATCCGGCTTGCGCCGGATCACGCCAAGGCCGGAGCAGGGAGCATCCAGCAAAATTCGGTCGAAAGACGCAGGCTCGAAGCGGTCTGCCAAATCCAGCGCATCCCCCGTCACGATCGAAATGCTGTCCAGTCCCAAACGGCTGGCTTGATCCGATATCAGCTTCCCTTTATGAGCATGAATATCGTTGGCGACGATGCTGCCCTCGTCATTCATCAGCTCGCCCATATGGGCGCTCTTTCCGCCTGGGGCCGCGCAGCAATCGAGCACGCGCATGCCCGGCTCGGGCTGAACGGCCTCGGCCACGAGCATCGAGCTTTCGTCCTGGATCGAGATCATCCCTTCACGATACCAATCGGTCAAGGCCATATTGCCCGCGCCCTTAACGACAATCCCGTAAGGACTAACCGACGATGGGGAAGCATCCAGGCCATGGTTGCCCATTAATTTCAGCATGTCATCGCGGCTGATCATCGTGGTGTTCACCCTCACGCTGACAGCCGGCGGTTCATTGTTTGCGGCACAGATCGCCTCTGTTGCCTCCGTACCGTACTGGGAAATCCAGCGCTCCACCAGCCACTGCGGATGGGAATGCAGAAGGGAAATGCGCTGGGCGTCCGTCATATCCTCCGGAATGGCCAGGGTTTCCTTCTGACGCAGAATATTCCGAAGCACCCCGTTCACCATGCCGGAGATCCCTTGATGCCCGCGGCGCTTCGCCAGATTAACGGCTTCGCTGACAACCGCATGGTCCGGGATCCGATCCAGGTACACGATCTGATAAAGGCTGATGCGAAGCAGCGCCCTTACCCAAGGCTGAAGCTTCCGCACCCCTTTGTTGACAAACTTGTCCAAAAAATAATCAAGCGTGTTCAGCCGCGAGATCGTGCCGTAGATCAGCTCCGTGGCTAGTCCCGCGTCGCTCTTGGCAAGCGAGGACTTCTGCAGAGCGGAGTTGAGCAGGAGGTTGCTGTACGCCCCCTCCTGCTCAACCTGAGTCAATACATTCATCGCCAGCTCCCGGGGAGAGTCCAGGCGTCCCTTCGGGCTGCGGTTTCCGCTCACGACAGCACCGTCCCGGCCGTCAGGCTCGTCCCGCGGACGAATTGTGCCGCATCCATTGCCTTCTTGCCGCTAGGCTGAACCGTAAGCAGCGTCAGCGTACCGTCGCCTGTTTTCACGACGATCCCTGTCTCATGCAGCTCAAGCACGGTCCCGGGCTGCGCATCGCCAGATGGTTTCTGGGCGCTGTCTGGCTTAGCCGCTGCCCATACTTTAAACACTTCGCCGTTCCACAGCGTGAACCCGCCGGAATAAGGAACCAGACCGCGAATCTGATCGTAGATTTCGCGGGAAGTGCGGCTCCAGTCGATCTTCTCGTCATCCCGGGTCAGATTCGGAGCATACGTTGCCTTCGAATCATCCTGAGGCTCAGCCTCCACTCTGCCCTTCACGAGCCGGGGCAGCTCCCGCCGAAGCAGCTCCGCGCCGGCTTGGCTCAGCTTCTCGAACATGGTTCCAGCCGTATCATCGTCTTCAATTGGGACCTCGGTGCGGGCGATCATGTCCCCGGTGTCGAGTCCCTCCGCCATATACATCAGCGTGATGCCTGTGACGGGCTCTCCATTAATGATGCTCCGCTGAATCGGCGCTCCTCCCCGATAAGCGGGGAGCAGCGAGCCGTGGACGTTCAGGCAGCCAAGCGCCGGCATATCCAGCACCGATTTCGGCAGGATTTGGCCGTACGCGGCCGTGACGATCAGATCGGGTTTATATTCGGCCAGTTCGGCCACGGCTTCCGGATTCCGCAGTCGCTGCGGCTGCAGGACAGGGATGCCGTGACGAAGGGCGGCTTCCTTGACCGGCGTCGGGGTCAGCACTTTTTTGCGCCCCTGCGGACGGTCCGGCTGCGTAACGACGGCGGCTATCGTGTATCCTTCGGCAATCAGCATTTCCAGACTGGGTACTGCAAAGGCGGGGGTGCCCATAAATACGATATTCATCGGTTCTCCAACTCATTTCTCGGCTGTTCCGGAACATACTCATACACCCGGTCGGCGATTTCCGTAAACAGCACCCCGTTCAAATGATCGATTTCATGCTGAAATGCTCGCGCAAGCAGCCCTGTACCCGTAATGACAAGCTCATTGCCTTCGCGATCAAGCCCCTTAACCGTTACTTTCTCCGCACGTCGAACATCCCCGTTCCATCCTGGAATACTCAGGCAGCCTTCCGGCCCGAATTGCTCGCCCTCGCTCTCCACGATCTCCGGATTGATCATCTTGATCAAGCCGTGCTCATCGCCCGCATCGATAACGATCAGGCGCTTCAGTATGCCGACCTGCGGCGCGGCCAGCCCGACGCCTTCCGCATCGTACATGGTATCGGCCATATCATCCAGGAGCTTTTGAACGTTCGGCGTAATTTTGGTAACTTCCTTTGCCTTTTTATGAAGAACCTCATCCGGTTCTTTAACGATAATACGAATCGCCATGTCTACGACACCATCCTTGTGCTTTTCATCATTATATGCGCTATTACATTAACATTTGCGGATCAACGTCAATACTGATTTGGAGCTTGCCGTCCCGCGCCGAATCCTGAAGCTTCTCGGCAACCGAACGCACCAGCGAGACAGCATCCATCGTTCCCCGCCATTTTATCATACATTGAAATCTGTATCTATTTTTTAACCGCGGAATGGGGGAAGCCACCGGACCCAGGATATCGAGCGCGCTTGCGTCGAACCGGTCCAGGCTTCCGAACCATCCCCGGCGGTCGGATTCGCTTTTGATGGCGGCGGCAAAATTCTCTGCCAGTCGTACGAGCAGCGGCAGCTGTTCATGCGACAGCGTCACCAGAATCAGCCTGCAGTACGGCGGATAATGGAGCGCTTTGCGGTGCTTCAGCTCATCCTTGACGAAGGATAAATAATCATGGCTGCTTGCATGAATAATCGAATAATGCTCGGGCGTGTAGGATTGGATGACCACTTCACCCGGCAGCTGATGGCGTCCCGCTCTTCCGGCCACCTGGGTCAGCAGCTGAAACGTCTTCTCGGCCGCCCGGAAGTCGGGCAGGTTCAGCGCCGAATCGGCCGTAATGACGCCGACCAGGGTGACATCCGGGAAATCCAGGCCTTTGGCGACCATTTGGGTTCCAAGCAGCACGTCGCCCTTTTTGTCCCGAAACTGCTTCAGCAGCTTCTCGTGAGAGCCCTTTTCCGTCGTGGTGTCCACATCCATCCGTATGACGCGAATCCCGGGAAAGAGCTTGGCTAACTCTTCTTCGACACGCTGCGTACCTGTACCGAAATAGCGGATATGCTCGCTGCCGCAATCCGGGCAAACCTCCGGTGCCTGGGCGGCATAGCCACAGTAGTGACAGCGCAAGTTATTCGATTTCTGATGATAGGTCAGCGAGATGTCGCATTCCGGACAGCCAGCCACATATCCGCAGCTCCGGCACATCACGAAAGTGGAATACCCCCGCCGATTCAGCAGCAGCACCGTCTGTTCTCCGCGTTCCAGCCGCGCCGAAATCGCGGCATGCAGGGAGCGGCTGAACATGGAGCGATTCCCTTCCCGGAGCTCCTCCCGCATATCCACGACCTGAACAGCCGGCAGCTGGTTGCCCAGCGCACGGCTCGGCATCTCCAGCAGATGCGGAGCAAAATCATCCTGAGCCTGCGATCTCGCCGCATGGTAGCTTTCAAGCGAAGGCGTTGCCGAGCCCAGAATGACGGCTGCGCCTGTCAGCGAGGCACGGTGAATCGCCACGTCCCTGGCATGGTACTTCGGCGTTTCTTCCTGCTTATATGAACTTTCATGCTCTTCATCCATAATAATAAGGCCAAGTCGGTCAAACGGCGCAAACACCGCCGATCGTGCTCCCACGACAACCGAAGCCCGGCCTTCCCTAATTTTGCGCCATTCATCGTAGCGCTCACCATCCGAAAGCCGGCTGTGCATGACGGCCACGCGGTCGCCGAAGCGGGCTTTGAACCGCTCCACCATTTGGGGTGTGAGCGATATTTCGGGCACCAGGACAATCGCCTGACGCTCCTGATCCATGCAGCGCTGAATGGTCTGCAGGTAGATCTCGGTCTTGCCGCTGCCCGTTACCCCGTGCAGGAGAAACGCGCCATGCTTGCGTTCATCCAGCTTGCGCACGATGCTCCGGTACACCGCCTGCTGCTCCGGCGTGAGCGCCAGCGGGGCGCTGGGCGTAAAGTGCCGTCCCCGGTACGGGTCGCGGAACACTTCGACATCCTCAAGGGTAATCAGTCCCTTGTCGGCCAGCGCCTTCACGGTGCCTGCGGTGACGCCGAGCGTCTGCAGCAGATCCTTCTGCGATATCGGCAGGAAGTCCTCCATCTCTACGATATATTGGAGCACTTCCTTCTGCCGCTGAGCCTTAACCGGAAACGAAGCCAGCGCCACATGCGCTTCCTCGCTCGAAACGGCAAGCTCTACCGCTTTCATCGTTTTTTTCTGCAGTTTGTCCTTGATTTGCTGGAATTCGCTTAACCGCCCCCGGCCGATCAGCGCTTTTACGGTGGCTGCCGCATCCGGAAACGCTCGCGTTAACTGCTGGAGCGACACCTCGCCTCGCTGACTGACAAACCGGATGATCTCCTGCTCCAATTCGCTTTCCGGGAGGAGCGCGAATAATCCGCCGCTTTCATCCGACAAGCCTGCATCCGGCTCGCCAAGGGAAATATACCGCTCGGCTTTTCCCTTCAGCGCCGTTGGCAGCATCGATTGAAGAGCGGATATATAACGGCATGCATACCGCTCTTTCATCCATTCTCCAAGCTCAATCAGCTCAGGCGAGAGCGGAGGCATCACATCGAGGACTTCCTGAATCGGCTTCATTTTGGCCGTATCCATCTCGGGCCGGGGATGCAGCGAAACCACGAATCCCTGAAGCGTACGGTGACCGAACGGCACGCCGACCCGGCTGCCTACCTCGACCCATGGCCGGAGCTCCTCCGGAATCAGATAATCAAATGGACGGTCCGTATCCTTGGACGGCACGTCCACAATCACACGGGCCATTTCCATCAGGATAACCTCCCGGTCAACCGTTCGGCCGCCAGCGTTAACAGCCTCATGGCCACTTCCTCCTTGGACATCACGGGCAGCTGCAGGACGAGCCCTTCTGCATCGAATATATGAACGCTGTTCGTGTCCGTGCCAAAGCCGGCGCCTTCCTGCGTAACATCATTGGCAACGATCAGGTCGCAATTTTTGCGTTTCAGCTTTTCCCTGGCGAACTGCTCCACCGTATCCGTCTCGGCGGCAAAACCGATCAAGAACTGGGAGGTCTTTTGGCGTCCCAGGCTTTCCAGGATATCTGTGGTCTTGACAAGATCCAGCGTCATCGTTTCCCCGCGCTTCTTGATCTTTGACGTCGCCGCCTCCGCAGGACGATAATCGGCGACCGCTGCCGCCTTAACCACGATATCGCTCGTATCGAACACGCGCTGCACCGCTTCGTACATATCCTGGGCCGACTCCACTCTCTCGGCAGGAATCCCCTCTGGCGGGGCTTCATCGGTATGAGCCGCAATGAGGTGGACGTCCGCTCCCAGCTGCTTGGCGGCTTTAGCAATCGCAAACCCCATTTTTCCGGAGGAATCATTCGTGATATAACGGACCGGATCAATGCGCTCGATCGTACCGCCGGCCGTGACAACCACTTTTTTGCCGTGCAATATGCCTGTCGATCCGCTTTCCACGTCCTGATTCGACGACGCCGCGGACTCGGCTGCGCGCCCTTGGAAAAACCGTTCAACCACATCCACGATCGTATCGGGCTCCTCCATCCGTCCCTTTCCGACGTATCCGCATGCCAGAAGTCCCTCTCCGGGTTCAATCATGGACACCCCGCGGGAAACCAGCGTCTCCATGTTGGCCATGACGGCCGGATGCGTGTACATATGCACGTTCATCGCCGGCGAGATCATGACAGGAGCCGTGGTCGCAAGCAGCGTCGTGGTCAGCATGTCATCCGCCAGGCCATGTGCCATCTTGCCGATGATATTGGCCGTCGCCGGAGCAATCAGCACCAGATCGGCCAGGTCGGCCAAGTGGATATGCGAGACGACCGAGGGGTCCCTTTCGTCAAAAGTATCGCTATAAACCGGGTTTTTGGTCAGCGTCTGCAGCGTTAATTCCGGAATGAACTGCTTGGCGGATTCCGTCATGATAACATGCACATCCGCTCCCCTCTGGACAAGCCTGCTGCATAAAGTCGCTGCTTTATACGCGGCAATGCCACCTGTAACGCCAAGTACGACGACTTTTCCGTTCAACATGACAATCCCCCGCTTTCCATTTGTATGAAGGCTGTACTTTCATATCTTCTCAAAAAAATAACAACCTTTCGGTTGTCACATTTTCGCGCGCTAACGCATGGTATTCGAATGTTGAAAAAAAGCCTTAGTCCTCTCCACGCTCGATCTTCACGTAATCGCCATAGATTTCTTCCAGAGCGACACCGACGAACTTATGGGATTTCGGATGTTTCAACTCGCTGACTTCTCCTTCACGCAATTGGCGTGCACGGCGGGAAGCCGCAACCACAAGAGAATATTTACTGTCCACTTTATTCATCATTTCATCAATGGATGGATATAACACAGTCGAAGCACCTCTTCTTTATTTACTTGAAAGTTTTACGCCGTCTATGAAAAGACAGCTTACTTTCTCACCTTACAATGTTCGGCTATAATGATAGATTGTATTCTCTCGCAAGCAAGATTGATTTCATCGTTCACTACGGCATAATCATAATGCTGCAGCAGATTGATTTCGTCAACAGCTACGGACATGCGGTGGTCGATCGTGGCCTGACTTTCTGTCCCCCGGCCCTGGATCCGATCTTTCAGTTCGTCCAGCGACGGCGGCATCAGAAACACAAAGATACCGTCCGGAAACTTCTCCTTGACCTTCAGCGCCCCCTGCACTTCGATCTCCAGTATAATATCCTTGCCGGTGGCTAATGTTTCTTCCACAAAATCACGCGGGGTTCCATAATAGTTCCCGACGTATTCCGCATATTCGAGAAGCTGGTCGTTCTCAATCATATCCATGAATTGTTCCCGACTTTTGAAAAAATAGTTTACGCCGTTTACCTCGCCGAGCCGCGGCGAACGCGTCGTAGCCGACACCGAATACACCAGTTCCGGAACCCGGCTGCGAAGTGCCGTACAGACGGTTCCCTTTCCAACGCCGGAAGGACCGGACAATACAATCAATAATCCTTTAGACATAGTACTCCTCATCTTATTCGTCGTTGTCGTCATCTTTGCTGGACAGACGGTGAGCCACCGTTTCCGGCTGTACAGCCGATAAAATCACGTGGTCGCTATCGGTAATGATAACAGCCCTCGTCCTTCGGCCATATGTAGCATCAATCAGCATATGACGGTCCCGTGCTTCTTGAATGATCCGCTTGATCGGAGCCGATTCAGGACTCACGATTGAGATGATCCGATTGGCCGATACGATGTTTCCGAAGCCAATATTAATAAGTTTGATTGCCATAGTGCGGTTGCTCCCCCTATACATTTGACTCTTACTTGCCGATGAAACTGCGGTTATTCCACATTGGCGGCTTGTTCACGAATCTTCTCCAGTTCCGCTTTCATTTCGACAACACGGTTTACCAGAGTCAGATGATTGGCTTTCGATCCAATCGTATTGACTTCTCTGTTCATTTCCTGAATCAGAAAATCCAGTTTACGGCCTACAGGGCTTTTCTGAAGTAGCAGCTCCCTGCATTGTTCCAAATGGCTGTGAAGTCGAATCAACTCCTCGTCCACATTGGAACGTTCAGCAAACAGAGCGACTTCCATTCCGAATATATGTTCATCAACAGCAAGCGATCCGTCATCAAGAGATTCAATGCGCTGCCGCAGGCGCTTCCGGTATTCGGCCGGAACCTCCGGAGCAAGCTCGGTCATCTCCCGGTGCAGCTGCTGCAAGCGGTCAAGCCTCTGCCCGATATCCTTCGCGAGAAAAGCGCCTTCCCTGCTGCGCATCTGGACCAGACCCTCAAGCGCTTGTTCCAGACCTTGAAGAAGCGCATCATTCCATAACCTCTGCTGCGCTTCATCCATGGAAAGTCCGCTCGGAGTTACAAGAACATCTGGCAGCGTCAAAATATCCCGCACCGCCAGATCTCCCGTGATTCCGTATGACTTCAAATCCTCGGCTGCCTGTAAATACGCTTGAACCATGGCATGGTTCAGCACGGCACCCTGAGACTCGCCGTTGTTTTCCTTGTTAATATAAACATCAATCCGTCCGCGTCCGATCCGGCTCTGTACCGCCCGTCGAAGCGTATCCTCGAAGAGTGCCCATTCACGGGGCATGCGAAAGACGATCTCGCAGTACCGGTGATTAACTGACTTCACTTCGAAAGAGATACTGTAGCCTTGAAAATCGACAACGGATTGCCCATATCCGGTCATGCTCAATGACATCGGAATCACATCCATTACACTATTGTAATTGATAATTATTAATGAAACAAGGGGGTCAATCGGCGGCCCGATTTCTCCCAGACGTACTCCATTAATTGTACGCTCATTTCATAGAACATAAACGGCGTCATCAAATAGATGCCGTTAAAATGCTCTGTCGCAACATCCAGCAGCTCCTTGCCGATCTTGACGCCCATCGCCCGGCCCGCTTCGCCTTCAAGTCCCGCCATGCGGCTGCGGACTTCGTCCGACAGCTGAATGCCCGGCACCTCATTGTGCAAATACTCGGCATTGCGCCCGCTTGCCAGCGGCATGATGCCGATGAAGATTGGAATATCCAGATGCGCCGTCGCTTCCCGAAGCCTAACCATTAACTCGGGATCGTAAACGGGCTGCGTCATGACGTAATCGGCGCCCGAAGCAATCTTCTTCTCCAAGCGGGCAACCGCTTTGTCCAGATGCCTTACATTTGGATTGAACGCTGCCCCGACAACGAATTTGGCTTTTTGTTTCAGCGGCTTTCCGGAGAAAGCAATGCCGTCGTTCAGCTGCTTGATCATCCGAATGATTTCAAACGAGGTCATGTCGTAAACCGAGCTGGAATCCGGCAAATCCCCAAAACGGGCCGGATCCCCCGTCACCGCAAGCACATGGTCGATGCCGAGCGCGTCGAAGCCCATCATGTGCGACTGCGTCCCGATCAGGTTCCGGTCGCGGCAAGCAATGTGGATCAGCGGCCGCAGTCCCGTGCGTGCTTGTACCAGATGGCCGAGAGCCATGTTGCTCATGCGGGTTACGGCCAGCGAGTTATCCGCAAGGGTCAGCGCATCGGCTCCCGCTTTTTTCAAAGCTTCCGCGCCTTTCATGAACTTGGTGATATCCAAATCCCTCGGAGGGTCCAGCTCCACGATAACCGTATGCCGTTCCTTTACGATATCGACAATCGTCGGCTCCCCGCTGCGCTCGTAGAATTGCTCCTGGGCGGTTTCGTGAATCACGATCCGGTTGATCTCCGCCTCTTCGACGGCAGGGAGCGGCGAAGGAACGTAGCCGGATAGCGCCGAGGAAATTTCCGCGATATGCTCCGGCGTCGTCCCGCAGCAGCCGCCGATAATGCGGGCGCCGCGATCCGCAAACTCCAGGGCCGTTTTCCCGAAATACTCGGGACTCGCGCCATACCGGTATTCCCCGTCCACATAATCGGCGATTCCCGCATTCGGGTAGACCGAAGCCGGAAGATTCATGATGCCGTTCAGGGTTTCCAGCGCGCGCATGATGCCGTTCGGCCCCGTCCGGCAGTTAAACCCGATCACGTCCGCGCCTTCATGGCTCAATATGCGGTATGCATCCGGCATCGTGAAGCCGTCCAGCGTGCGGGCAATATCCTCCACCGCGAACTGGCAGATCACCGGCAGGTCGCTCAGCATCCGTGCCTGCGCCAAAGCCAATTGCATTTCATCCACGTCGTAGAACGTCTCGAGCAGGATGCCGTCAACGCCTTCGGAGATGAGTACGGACAGCTGCTCTTCGAAGTAACGCTTGAGCTCGCTCGTGGAAATATTGCTTCTTTTGCCTGCCCGAATGGAGCCGACCGCTCCAACCACATATCCTTGATCGCCGGCGGCTTCACGCGCAATTCTCACGCCTGCGCGGTTGATCTCTCCTACCCTCGCCTCCAAGCCGTATTTGGACAGCTTGTCATAATTGGCTGAGAACGTGTTGGTCTCGATGACCTGTGCACCAGCCTCAACATACTGGCGATGAACGTTCCCGATGACCTCCGGAGAGGTTAAATTCAGTTCTTCATATGAAATGCCTACAGGAAATCCTTTTTGATATAAATAAGTACCCATCGCGCCGTCACCGACCAGTACCTGATTCTCCCATGCCTGCCGAAGATTCGGTTTCATCGCGTTTTCTCCTCCACCCGACGTTTATTTTCAACTAATGTATCATAAAACCTCTGCAAAGATAAAGAGACAAAAGGGAGGCCTTCGAAGGCCTCCCTACCGTGTCCGTCCCTGCAGGACAAACTTATGAACATGCTGTTTTTTTCAACTGCCGGAGTAAGAGAAGCGGCCAGCGGATGCCCTAAATTGCCAACTTCCCTTTGTATACAACCTCGGCCGGTCCCGTCATGTACACATGGTTATCAAGCTCATCCCACTCGATGAACAGGTCCCCGCCCTTAAGCGAGATCGTCGCGCTGCGGTCTGTGGCCCCGTTCAGCACGGAGGATACCAGCGTCGCGCAGGCGCCGGTGCCGCAGGCCAGGGTCGGCCCCGCGCCGCGCTCCCATACCCGCATGTCCACTTGACCGCGTGAATTCACCGTTGCAAACTCCACGTTGATCTTTCTCGGAAAGAGCGGGTGCACCTCAAGCTTAGGACCCCATACGCCGAGATCAAAGTTCACCGCATCGTCCACATAAATGACGCAGTGCGGATTGCCCATGGAAACGGCAGTGAATCGGAATTCCCGGCCGTCCACTTCAACGGGATGATTCACCACCGGATTGAGATCGACCAAGGTCGGCACGCTAAGTCCATTCAGGACCGGTTCGCCCATATCGACCCTTACGCTGCTTACTTGACCGTCCTGCACCGTAAGACGCACTTGCTGCACGCCGGCTCCGATGGTTTCTATGGTAATCTCCTCGCGGTCGATATGGCCATGATCGTACACATATTTCGCGACGCAGCGGATGGCGTTGCCGCACTGCTCCGCTTCGGAACCGTCCGAATTCATAATCCGCATCATGAAATCAGCCTTCGCGGAAGGCAAAATATATACAAGTCCGTCAGCACCGATGCCGAAGAAGCGATTGCACAGCTTCACGGCCAATTCGGATGCATCGGATGGAAGTTCCCGTTCGCCGTATACGACAACGAAGTCGTTGCCCAATCCATGCATTTTCGTAAATTCCATCATCAAAACCCATCTCCTCTGCAATTGCTACGCTTGTGCTTAGCATATCGCAGAGGTGATGGGCTATCCATTCATTTTACGCCGAAATATTTGCACTCTTCGTCATCATGCTGCGGCGGTTCCGGTTGCGGTTCCGTCTGCCGCCCCACACGCTTCCGGCCCCCATCAGGAAGGTAGGAATGCCGGCGGCGACGAGTGTCAATGCCCACTCTTTCAGGCCAAGCGGAACCGTCTTGAAGATCGGCTGGAACGCCTCGATGTACATGACGCCGAGCATCAGCAATACCGAGGACAGCACGGCCAGAACCAATGCTTTGTTCTGAAGCGGGTTCCGATGGAAAATCGAGCGCGAGCTGCGACAGTCGAACACATGGATCAGCTGAGCCATGACGAGGGTAGCAAAGGCAACGGACTGCGCCTTGGCCAGCTGCGCCGGATCATTCGGCGCGATGCGCAGCGTGACCCAAAATGCGCCGAGCGTGCACAGGCCGATCAAGATGCCGCGGCTGATGATTTTCCAGCCTAGGCGTCTGGCGAAAATATTTTCCTTGGCCCCCCGCGGCTTGTGCTCCATCAGGTCCTTCTCCGGCTGGTCCACCCCGAGCGCCATGGCAGGGAGCCCGTCGGTGACAAGGTTTACCCATAAAATCTGGATCGGAACGAGCGGTAACGGCAGTCCCATCATCATCGCAAAAAACATCGTCAGAATCTCGCCGACATTGGAGGCCAGCAAATAGCGGATGAATTTGCGGATATTTTCATAAATGCTGCGCCCCTCCTCAATCGCCGAAACAATCGTGGAGAAATTATCGTCACTGAGCACCAGCGACGACGCTTCCTTCGTTACGTCCGTGCCGGTAATGCCCATGGCAATCCCGATATCCGAGGCTTTGATGGCCGGTGCATCGTTCACGCCGTCCCCCGTCATGGCAACCACATGCCCCTTCCGCTGGAGCGATTTCACGATGCGAAGCTTGTGCTCGGGAGAGACGCGGGCATAAACGAAGGTTTGATCCACCCTCGCATCCAGCTCCTTGTCGTCCATTCGGGATAACTCCTGTCCCGATAGCGACAGACCGTTCCTTGGCAGGATCCCGAGCTGGGCCGCGATCGCTTCCGCCGTTGTCCGATGGTCGCCCGTGATCATGACGGTCTTGATTCCGGCGCGGCGGCAAGTCGCAATCGCGTCGCGCACTTCACGGCGCGGCGGATCGATCATTCCGGCCAGCCCCACAAAGATAAGCTGGCTCTCGGCCTCTTTCTCCGTTTCCGGCTTATCATAGGAACGCAAATCCCGATAAGCCAAACCAAGCACGCGCAGCGCGTTGGAAGCCATGCCTTCATTGGCGGCCAGCACCTTCTGGCGGAGCGTGGAGGTCAGCGGCACGACGTTCCCGTCCCACATGATATAAGCACAGGCGTCCAGCAGGACGTCCGGTGCGCCCTTCGTGCAGAGCAATCGTCCGCCCTGATGGCTGACGATGACGGACATCAGCTTCCGCTCCGAATCGAAAGGAAACTCTTTGTCTCTTTGGTAGATGGAGTTCAGGCTGCCCTTCGTCAATCCCATTTTGGACGACAGCGTCAGCAGCGCTCCTTCTGTCGGGTCCCCTTTTAACTCCCAAGCAGCTGCTGCCGGCTCCTCCTTGCCCTTGCGCTTGCTCCGGGCTTCCTCCTGCACATTCTCATAGATCTCCGCATTGTTGCACAGCCCGCTGATTTGCAGCAGTCTGCGAAGCCCCTGATCGGATCTCAGCTCGACAGGCTTGCCTCTGTGGAGGATCTGACCCGTCGGGTCATACCCGTGCCCGGTCACTTCCAGCGTACGTCCTCCCAGCCAAACCTGGGTCACGGTCATTTTATTCTGCGTGAGCGTCCCCGTTTTATCCGAACAGATCACGGATGCGCAGCCCAGCGTCTCCACGGATGGCAGCTTGCGCACGATCGCTTTGCGCTTGATCATGCGCTGCACGCCGAGGGATAGCGCAATCGTGACGATGGCCGGCAGCCCTTCGGGAATGGCCGCTACGGCGAGGCTGACCCCTGCGAAGAACATCCCTGCTGCAGGCTGTCCATGCAGAATGCCTGCGACTACGACCAAGACCGTCAGCCCCAACGACACGGCGATCAGAATTTTGCCCAGCTGCTCCAGGCGATGCTGCAGCGGCGTCTCCTGGGATTCCGTGTTTTGGATCAAATCGGCGATTTTGCCCATCTCCGTATCCATTCCGGTCCGGATGACAACGCCTTTACCCGTGCCGCGGGCCACCATCGTTCCCATGAACCCGATGTTCTTCTGGTCGCCCAGCGGAACTTCCGCATCGTGGATCGGCTCAGCATGCTTATTTACCGGCAGGGACTCGCCGGTCAAGGCGGACTCCTCGACGCTGCAGCTGTTGATCTCCAGCCAGCGAACGTCGGCCGGGATACGGTCTCCGCTCTCGACGAGAATGACATCGCCAGGTACGAGTTCTCTGGCCGTTAGCTGCACCACCTTGCCGTCCCGGATGACCTTGGAGGTCGGCGCGGACAGCTGCTTCAAGGCCCGAAGCGACCGCTCCGCCTTAAATTCCTGGATGAAACCAAGGATCCCGTTGATCAGGATGATGGCGACGATCGTGACGGCATCCAGATACTCGCCCAGCAGGCCGGATACCAGGGTGGCTCCAAGAAGCACCAGCATCATGAAATCCTTAAATTGATTCAAGAACAGAACAAATGGAGAAATTTTAACGCCCTCGGAGAGCTCGTTGTAGCCACTTTTTTTTCGTCTCTCCCCGGCTTCCTCTTCCGTGAGGCCCTGCTCCGGATGCATCTGCAGTACTTGCTGCAATTCATCCGTGTCCATCTGGTGCCATTGCTTTTGTTCCATGCTTCCTTTCCCTCCCGGTTGGTTTTGCAAGTTCCGGCGGATGACAGCTTTTCCACCCTTTCTACGTAAATGTATTCGGACAGGTCCTGAATTATCACAGAAGGGGCCTTAAGTTTTTAAGGGAAATATGGCATCATAGAGAAGTACGATTAGGAAGGGTAACAGACAGATAGGAGAATGAAGGATGGCACTAGACGGCATTGTCACGCGCGCGATCGTGCATGAGCTTCAAGCCTGCCGGGGCGCACGAATCAATAAAATATATCAACCGAACGATCGGGACATCGTGTTTCACATACGCACCCAGCAAGGAAACGCCAAGCTGCTGCTCTCCGCAAACCCCACATATCCCAGGGTGCATCTGACGCAGGAAACGTTTCTCAATCCGGCCGAAGCGCCGATGTTTTGCATGATTCTGCGCAAGCATTGCGAAAGCGGCATCATCGAGGACATCCAGCAGGTGGGCATGGAGCGGATCATCCATATGACGATTCGCCAGCGCGACGAGCTCGGGGATGTTTCCTCCAAGAAAATCATCGTGGAGCTGATGGGCAGACACAGCAACATCATTCTGCTTGATCCCGCGAGCGATACCATACTGGACGGCATCAACCATGTGACGCCCGCCATCAGCAGCTACCGCGTGGTCATGCCGGGATTTTCCTACACGGATCCGCCGGAGCAGCATAAGCGGAGCCCGCTCGAAACTGGGCAGGAAGCTTTCCGGGAGTCCTGCCTGGTGAACGAGGAGCCGGCCGTCCCATGGCTGGTCGGTACATTCAGCGGCCTGAGCCCGCTGGCAGCGCAGGAAATAGCCCACCGTGCAGGAGAAGGCCATCCTGGCGGAAACGAAGGGGAAAAAGATTGCGGCAGCCTGTGGCGTGCATTCGATGAGGTGATGGGGCAAGTCCGCAGCCATCAATATACGCCTATTACAGGCGTCAATGCCAAGGGCAAATCGGTGTTCTCCGTCATACCGCTGACATTGCTTGCGGACGAGACCAGAACCTACGAATCCGTCAGCCAATGCATGGAGGATTATTACGGGGATAAGGCGCAGCGGGACACGGTTAAACAGAAGGTCAGCGACCTCCTCCGATTCCTGCAGAATGAACGGACCAAAAACATCAAGAAGCTGGATAATCTGAACAAAGATTTGGAGGAAGCCGGCGATGCCGATCGGTACCGGATTTTTGGCGAGCTTCTCTTCGCCTCGCTCCATCAGATTCAGAAGGGCGACCGCGAAGTCCAGCTGATCAACTTCTACGATGAAGAGCAGGCGACCGTCACCATACCGCTGGATCCGCTACTGACACCATCGGACAATGCCCAGCGTTATTTCAAAAAGTACAACAAGTATAAGAACAGCCTTGCGGTCATCAATGAACAGTTAATCAAAACCCGTGAAGAGATCAACTATATCGAGAATCTTCTGCAGCAGCTGTCGCATGCTTCCTTGAACGACATCGATGAAATCAGGGACGAATTGGTCCAGCAGGGATATTTAAGAGACCGCAGCCGCAAAACGAAGAAAAAGAAGAAAAACGACAAGCCGACGCTGCATGTCTATACTTCATCCGAAGGCGTCGAGCTCTATGTGGGCAAAAACAACCTTCAAAACGAATACGTGACCAACCGTCTCGCTTCCTCGAACGACACATGGCTGCACACCAAGGATATCCCAGGTTCCCATGTGGTCATCCGCAGCAGCGAGTACGGGGACGCGACGCTCCAGGAAGCGGCGCAGCTGGCGGCTTATTACAGTCAGGCCAAAGAATCAAGCAGCGTGCCCGTCGACTATACGCTCATTCGCCACGTCCGCAAGCCGAATGGAGCCAAACCCGGCTTCGTCATCTACGACAATCAGAAAACGCTGTTCGTGACGCCGGACGAGCAGCTGATCAAGGCCATGCCCAATTCGGTAAAAAACAATCGCAATTAAAATGAACGGAAGACGCGGATAGATCTTCATTCAGCCAAAAAAACGGGTACCCCGCAAGGTCAAAATGACCATCCGGGATACCCGTTTTTCTTACCGTTCCGTCCGTCTTAGGTCCTTGCCCGCGCCTGTTGGAGCTGGTCCAGCACCTGGGTGGATACCTGGCGGCTGCCGATATCCCCATGGAATACCTGGCCTTGCCTCTGTCCATGGTAATCCGATCCGGCGGTCACGATGAAGCCGTACTCCTCGGCCATCGCCAAGTAACGTTCCTCCTCCGATACCCCATGGTCCGAATGATAGACTTCGATCCCCTTGAACCCTGACTCTTCAATGACCGTTCTGACCAACGCATCATCGCCGTAGAGTCCGGGGTGCGCAAGCACCGGCACGCCGCCGGCTTCACGGATCCATTCGCAGGCTTCCTTGGGATGGATCCGCGGCTGCGGTACATAGGCAGCAGCGCCCTGGGCGAGATACCGGTCGAAGGCATCCCGCAGATCCAGGGCATGTCCTTTATGGACCAGCGCATCCGCAATATGCGGGCGTCCGATGCTCTCATCTGGCTCCAGCGGCCGCCCCAATACCGCAATGACTTCCTCCATCGTAAGCTCGATGCCAAGCTCGCGAAGCTTAGCCAAGATCTTCTCATTGCGCTTCTCCCTGGTGCGGCGAAGCGCTGCCAGCCGCTCCAGAAACACGGGGTCCCGGTGATCGACGTAATAGCCCAGGACGTGAATATCCGTCCCGCCTGCCATGGTGCTGATTTCTACGCCGGGGACCACGATGATGTTCAAGCGCTCTCCCGCTTGCAGCGCTTCCTCGATGCCGGCTACGGTATCATGATCCGTAATGGCCAAAGCCCCCAGCCCCCGCTCATAGGCAAGCTGCACGTTCTCCGAAGGCGTATTCATTCCATCCGAAGCCTGGGTGTGCGAATGAAGATCGCAGCCCTTTCGAGACGCAAGTTTATCCATGGCGTTCAATCTCCTTTCGTTGTATATACGGGTATGCTTGCATTAACGCCGTCGCTCTCTTAAATAGGCCAAAAACGTCATCGCCGACATCGGCAAGAGCGCCGACCGCAAATGAATGGAATAGAAATTCCGTTTAAATGACGCATCCGCGATATCGATCATTTTGACTAACCCGAGCGCCGTCTCGTGCTTAACCGTAGAGGTTGACAGCATCGTGATGCCGAGTCCTTCCTCTACCGCCGATTTGACAGCTCCCGTGCTCCCCAGCTCCATCACCGTCTGGATGCTCTCGGGATCGTGCCCCCGCTCCAGCAGCACGTCCTCCATGACCTTCCGGGTGCCGGAACCTTTCTCGCGCAGCACAAACGGATACGTCAGCACATCCTTCAAATATATCGCATCTTCCCTTTGCGCTAAAGGATGGCTGGAAGGAACGATCAGTTTTAGCTCATCTTCCATGACCGCATCCAGCACCATGTCCGGATGTTCCACCGGAGCCTCGATCAATCCGAAGTTCAGTTGATGGCTTGCGATTTCCTCGAGAATCTGCGTAGTGTTCATCACTTTGAGCATTATCGATATGTCCGGGTACTCCCGGCCGAAGGGCCCCAGCAATCGCGGCAGCACATACTCCCCGATCGTCAGGCTTGCCCCGAGCTGCAGCCTTCCCTGAAGTTTGTTCGAGAAAGCCGCCATGGCCGCGTCCGTGGCCTGCGACAGCTCCAGGCTCCTGCGGGCAAAGGGGAGCAGCGTCCTCCCGGCCTCGGATAACTCCATGCGCTTGGTGGAACGGATGAGCAGCTTTGTCCCAAAGTACTCCTCCAGCGCCTGCACCTGCATCGTCACAGCCGGCTGGCTCATATGAAGCGCTTGCGCAGCAGCGGAAAAACTCCCCCGCTCGGCCACCGTGTAAAAGATATGTAGCTGGTGAAAATTCATCGTTTCGGTTCCCCTCTCGCTGCCGCTCTTGTTTTATATTGTAACGGATCGCGGCAGCGCATACAAAAAAAGACATCCGCGCTTACGCTCGCATGCCATTTCATGACTTTATTTCTTTATTTACGCTTGCGGCTGTTCTTGATCAGCGTCATGCGGCGCGAATGACGAAGCCATGAGTAATAAGACTTCAGGTCCCGAAGCTCAATGGTTTCGGACATACGCCCCAAAAATGTTACAATGATCATCCGATGCAGTGGGTTGCCGATCAGATCGCGTTCGTGCTCCAGCTCCGAGAACTCCGCCACAACCACCAGGTCGTCGTCGATCAGATAGACATCCTGTTCGTTGCGGTAATACGGCACGATCCGGTCCTGCTTCAAGCACTCCCACATCCAAGTACCGATTTCCTCGTGGGAGGTGTCATGGCCTTCCACCCGGTCCGTATAACGGCTCTTTGCATGATTGGTAATCACGATATCGGCTACCTTTTTATCATTTAACGTAATATAAAACGGCTCATAGGTGCTCCACCGCTCAGTCCCTTTGTCGCGCATGGAATATCACTCTCCACCAAATGGGTCTTTGTATCTATGTATATATACCCAACATATTACATCATTCCACTGTCATTCACAAGATTGAAACCTCGCTTCTTGTGAACAATCACCGAAAATTTAGAAATAGCTCTAATTGCATCCTGGTGCGGAAGGTGCAAATCCGGATGGAATGATGGGTCCCATTAAAATGTAAATTGTACCTTACTTATACTATTTTATCAAATGCCTTCCGATTTATGCCAATCTATCGCCGCAAATCGAAATAATCTTTGGAAGTTCATGCGTGACTTGCGAGGCTAATACTTTCCAAGGCTTTAAAAAAAGCGGCCCCAGGAGGGGCCGCTTTACGCTTTTCTCGTATTCTTACAAGATACGTGATATGCGATTTACACAGATTCTCGAGCAGGCACATCCTGCTAGGGACCGTAAAACTTGGCTTTATCCGGCCCCTTGCTGCTGTACTCTGTCTTAATCTCGTTCCGGTAGGAGCGCTCGATCTTACGAACGTAGGACAATCTCCGGATGTTCTTCATTGTCTCTTCGGCACGGTCAGCGTTGACGTACATGACAACGTAATGCATGCGGCGCGATATATAATGGACGCTGCCGTATTTCTCCAAATTCCTTGCTGCCTTAACATCGCTGACCCATATAATAAAACCCGTCCGTTCAGCCAACATCCTAAGCTCCTCGCCTCACTTTCGTCTCTATCTCTAATGTATGCCCCTTATCCGCACGAGCAGGCTCCTCCGCTGCCGCACCCCTTCTTCGGAAGAGGGTCATTGCCGGGAACCTTGATGCTCTCCGAAACCGAAAAAGCAATCCTCTCCGACATGGAATGCAGCAGATCGTCCAGATTCTTCTCCGCCTGCTTGAACCGGGCTACGGGCTCAAAAGCCTCCAGTTCCGCTTCCACCGCGGCTACTTCATCCTTGGCCGAATGATAATTCGGGTGAAAGTGGCCGAACCGCTGCGTCTCTTCGAACAACTCCTTCTTCGAGTCAAGCTTTCTGACCAAAGCCTGAATCATGGGGTCATTCTCAACTGCCTGCTTCCAATATAGATAATCCGCCACTTCGACGGAAGCATTAATCATGTCGCCTATTTCGTAGGCATAGGTGAGCACCTCGGCCATATCGACCGTGTTTATTTCCGATACGCTCATGAACTCATCCCGCTTTTCTATTAAATTTGGCCCGCGTGTTGATCGTGGACTCTTTCATCATAGCATAACGCTCGTATCTTAAGAAGGGGGAATTCAAACGCTTTTACGGAATCACAAGCCGCATTTCCCTCCATTCCCCTTCGCCTAACTCCACGATGGCTCCCGTCTTATCCGAATCCGGATCGTATAACGCACCCGAAATTTTCCACGGCTGACGCAGGATTTGAAATGGAATGAATTCCATGCGGCTGCCATCCACGGCAATCTCCAATTTGGCCGACAGCTCCAGCGCCTGCTCCATCATTTGTTTGGCCGTCGAGCCGTGGTAAGAGCGCCAATCCCGTGTCCACATGACAGGAATCCGGTTCAAATCGGGAATGATCGACGATGGATCCGGCAGGGTGTCATCAGGTTCAAGTACAAGCTCGCTTCGTGCCGGGCGGATCAATCCGCAGGAGGGACGGCTACGACTCCCCCACTGCATAGGGTAACGGTCATTTCCATCAGTACCCGCAAGTTCCGTATCCTCTTCCGGAAAAGCCTCTTCATAGCGAGGCGACTCGTTCAGGCCCGCCCTGTCCATCTCCTTGCCCCATTGGTATAAAGCAGATTGCACGTTCTCCGGCATTCCGGCGGCTGCATGTTTCGAGAAAAAGGCCGCGATTCTGTCCGGCTCCATTCCGGCTTTTGCCGCCTGAATCACCGAATCCCTTGTCAGGCGATAGACCGTCATCACATCATCCAAAATCCGCTCCGTGTAGCAAGCAGCTTGAAACTTAACGGAATTCGGCACATTGGGCGGTATCAAAATGTCAAAATCCGGCTGAATGAACAGACCCGATGATCCGGTATCAGCCCCTTCGCTTCCATCCAGCAAGGAGGAGGGGGCCACACGCCAGCGGAACAGGAATTGACCATCGTCATCGGCGCCCAAATCGGTGTAACCGCAGCCGGTTAATAACCGGAGCCATGAAGCGGCTTCCTCCGGCAATAATTCTTTTCCGGTGGATGCACCTCCTTCCAAAGGCTCAGAGACTGCAGCGGGCATCTGCCAGGCGCGGTACCACACCCCGCCGGACAACGACGAGTGACATATCCGCCAAGTCCAATGCTGAAACTCGGCCGAGTTCGGAATGTAACGTTCCATCATGTGAAGAAGGACGGACCGGTCCATCGCTTCCCGGGAGAGCATAAGCCAACGCCGCAATGAGGTACGGTTCAGCTTGAGTTCCCCCTGCTCTGCAACCACCAGCTCAAACGTAAACAGCAGATCCAACACCATCGCGACATGTGGAGGGTACGCATCCGAATGATCATAGTGAAGGGCGAGCCCTTCGACATCGTATGGCGTTAAGGCGATCTCGCCCCCCAGTTTCTGAATGCATTTCTTATGCAAAATCCCCTTTACGGTCAACGATACGCGGTTCTTGGCCATATATACGAGAACATTGAACATATCGATCGCTATGCCGCTTCTTGCTTCCTGCTGAAGCCTCACGGATACAGAAGGCAGGGAGCCTGTTTCATGAGCCTCTACAGGACCACAGCCTTCTAGGAGGATCTGCAGCTTGTCAAAAGGAATGAAATACAGCCTCTCGCCCCAACCCCGCTTGACCGCTCGCACCCATCCCTGTTGTCTCAAGGAGATGAAGGCAAGCTGCGCCTCCACGCCGCTCAAGCGGGGAAATCGCAATGAGCGCAGCTTGTCGTCATCGAAACCCTGCCCGGCAAAGCGGCGCCAGATATGATAGAGGACCGATCGCTCCTTCGGAAGGAGCCGTTCCAGGCTCATCGTGTCCGCCATGTCCTGCTGCCTCGTCATCTCCACGAGACCTCCTTCCCGTCGGGATGCTGATAAGAACGGGGATTTCGCATCGCGATCAGATCCAGGGAGGCCGCCGGCTGCTTTGCATGTATCGCGTGATATTCGTACCCCTGCTCAATCAGAAACAGCTGTCGCCGGATCGCAAAGATCTCCTCCCGGCTGTCCTCCGTTACCAATGCATAAAAATAAGCCCGATTCTCCCCTGACTTCGGCCGCAGCAAACGTCCAAGCCGCTGCGCTTCCTCCTGCCGAGAGCCGTAACTGCCCGAAACCTCGATCGCTACGGAAGCATCGGGGAGATCGACCGCGAAGTTTGCCACTTTCGATACGACAAGCACGCGTATGTTTCCTTCCCTGAAGGCGTTATACCATTCGTTGCGCTGATCCTGGGTCATTTGTCCCGTGATGAGCGGGGCCTGCAGCTCCCTGGAAATGGCATGGAGCTGATCCAGGTATTGTCCAATGATGAGCGTCTGCGCATCCTTGTGGACATCCACGAGCTGCCGAATCACATCAAGTTTGGAGGGATTCTCGGCAGCCAGCCGATATTGCTCCCTTTTGTTTGCCGTTTCGCAGGCTTCTCTGATCTCGTCCGGCAGCGGCACCTTAATCTCCGTGCAGGTCACCGAAGCAATCCACCCTTGTGCCTCCAGCCTTTTCCACGGCATTTCATATCGTTTGGGACCGATCAGGGAGAACACGTCGCTCTCCCTTCCATCCTCGCGAACCAAAGTGGCGGTCAGGCCAAGCCTGCGGGTCGCCTGGATGTCGGCCGTCGCGCGGAATACCGGTGCGGGAAGAAGATGAACCTCGTCATAAATGATCAAGCCCCAGCGCCGTTCATTAAACAGCTTCATATGCTGCTGCTCCTCCCCCTTGCCCTGCCGGTGGGTCAAGATGTGGTAGGTAGCGACCGTCACCGGCCTGACCTGTTTGCGTTGACCGGAGTATTCGCCGATTTCATCCACGGACAGCGTCGTTTTCTGCATCAGCTCGGCGATCCACTGCCTTACCGACGTAGTATTGGAAGTGAGGATCAGCGTCTCGCATTGCAGCTCGCGCATGGCGGCGATGCCAATGACCGTTTTCCCGGCCCCGCATGGCAGGACCAGCACTCCGTTGCCGCCTTCGCCGCCAATATCCCTGAAGGATTCGGCAGCCTTCTGCTGATAGTCGCGAAGCACGAAGCGCTGATCGTTGGATCCGCCGTTCGAATCTTCAAGGCGCCAGCTGCCCGATTTTTCTCCCCGCCAAAGAATGTTCAGGTATTGCCCGTCCATATATCCCGCGTGGTCCAGCACAGGATAGCCGAGCCGGGTCATCTCCTGCTTTAACACGCCGCGGCGGTCCGAAGGCACCTCTGCTTCCTTCGGTGAAATCAACCGGATGCCGATTTCCCTCAGGGAGCGATGGGACGTCAGCTCCTGCATCAGGGCTTCCTCATTGCTGGATAACAGCAATGCACGTTCAAGCGTTGGATGCGGGAGCAGCGACAGCTGCCCGTAACGCCCAACGAGCTGGCGAACCTCTTCCAGCAGGGCGGCCGGCACGTCCCAACGCGACAACGACTGAAGGCTCGAGCAAATCGCTTCAGCCGACATGCCCCCTGCAGCGGCGTTCCATAAAGATAAAGGGGTCAGGCGATATGTATGAAAAGACGCGGGACTTTTGATCAAATCCGCATATTGGGCTAGCTGCTCGCGCGCAGCCTCCGCATCCGCATGGGCGGTTTCAAGAAGTATGGTCCGATCGCGCTGGACGATGCAAGGCTTGTTGTGCACCCTTATTCCTCCTCGTGACATTCGGTCATCTTAAAAAAAAGAAGTCCACATCCATGTCCTGGATCTGAACTTCCCCTATGATCAATAGGATTTCCAAATAACGAGCGTTCATGCGCGAAGATTGCGATTTTGTGAAAGTCTATTCCCCGTTCTGATAGCTCGACACCATCTCGACCAGCAGCTTCGCCCCGTAGCGCATCGCATCTTCATCAAAGTCGAACATTGGATGATGATGCGGATAAATCGCCCCTTTGTCGGGGTTGCCGGCTCCAACGAAAATGAAGCAGCCCGGAATTTCCTTCAAGTAATAAGCGAAATCCTCCGCCGGCATCAGTTTGGGCGAGACGATGACCTGATCCGCATCGAACACTTTGGGTGCCGTACGGAAAAATCGTGCGGTTTCGGCTTCATCGTTCACCACGGGAGGGTAGCCGACGAGATATCGAACCGCCGCCTTTGTGCCGTAGGTTTCGGAAACCGTCCGGGTCATATGCTCGATCCGCTCCCGGATCAACGCCCGGGTAGGTTCGTCAAACGTGCGCACCGTCCCCGTGATCCGGCAGGAGGAGGCTATGACGTTTTGCGCCGTTCCGGCTTGCATCGTCCCTACCGTAACGACGGAAGGCTGCAGCGGATCCACGGTGCGGCTTACGATGGTTTGAAGCTGCATGACAAGCGCAGCCCCCGCAACCAGGGCATCGGCCGTCACATGCGGCATGCCGCCATGCCCCCCGCGCCCCGTAATGTCAATGAAAAACTCATCCGCCGCCGCCATCAGCGGACCCGGCGCGCTCGCTGCGGTGCCTACAGGTAACGGCGTCCACAGGTGCAGACCATAGACGACGTCGGCCCCTTCGAGCGCTCCGTCCTTGATCATCTCCACCGCGCCGCCGGGGCATACTTCCTCCGCCGGCTGGAACATAAAACGAATCTCCCCCTGAATTTCTTCCGGGAACGTGCTGTAATATGCGGCGGCTCCAAGCAGCATGGAGGCATGCCCGTCATGCCCGCAAGCGTGCATCACTCCCTGCACCCTGGATTTGTATTCGCAGCTCTTGCCGTCCTCGATCGGCAGCGCATCCATGTCGGACCGCAGCACAACCGTCCTGCCGGGTTTATCCCCTTTTAATGTCCCTATAACTCCATGCCCGCCAACACCGGTCTTGACCGCAAGACCGAGCTCCTGCAGCCGGGCTGCTATAAATGCCGAAGTTTCCTTCTCCTGGAACGAAAGCTCCGGGTGCATATGTAAATGACGCCGCCACTCCACCATCCGTGGATACCATTGATCCCAAAATGCTTCCTTCATCAAGTTCATCATCCTTCCCCCGCTATTGGCGGCTCAATCGATCGCAAGAAAGCCGTGGAGTTTGCTCAGCAGCAGTCCGTGCCCAACCATGGCATCCATCCGGCCGCCCTCCTTGATCTTGCGATATACATCCCTGAGCGGGACCCACACCGCTTTAACGTCTTCGTCTTCCTCTTGATTCGACTCCCGGCTCCCGGACACCTTCAAATCGTCGGTGAAATAAAAATAAACGTTCCGGTTGGCCAGAGAAGCCATCGGATAAGCACTGCCCATGTAGGACAGGTCCTTGCACTGCACGCCTGCCTCTTCCTCAAGCTCCCGCTTAACGGCAAACGCGCGTTCCTCGCCGGGCTTCACCGTTCCGCCGGGAAGCTCCCAGGTGATCTCATTCACCGCTTCCCGATGCTGGCATACCAGTAGCAGGCACCCTTGATGGACGGCCACAACCGCTGCCGAATCCGGAATCCGGTCGATCACGACGATTTCCTTCTGCCCGTTTTCTTCCACTGCATAATACTCCGTGCGGTAAACGACGCGGTTCATAGGCCGTATCCACCCTTCGCTTGAATTGAAGTCCTATGAATATATAACCACCAGGATGGAAAGCGTACATTTCACAGCGTTTTCACTTGCATTTATTTTAACAGAAAAGAAGAATGCTTGCCGTTATCAAAATCTTATCTGGATAAATGGTCTCAATTGAAGCGTGACGGGCGGTACAGGCTTGCACAAGTTCTTGAAACATACTATCATATTAAAGAACTTTGCAAGGACTATTAAGGGGGTTACGACCACATGATTTTCGAAAATACAGGCTTGGACGGATTGCACAGCGATTTAGCTTACCTCGATGAATGTGCCGAGAAAGTAGGCTTCATTCGTTGGCAGTGGGAATACTACCGCGCTACATACGACTTGAAAATCGAAGATAAAAAAAATCAGGCTGAATACTTCCTGCGCATTAACACCCGCGCTGTTGAAGGCAAGCTGGAGAAACCCGACACCATCCTCAAAATCGAAGCGGTATACCTGGGTAAAGCCACGTTCCCGCACGGTCTCGAGTATGAATCCATGGCTCCGCAGCCTGTCATGAATGTGGCCACCAAGAAGCTTCAAGAGCTCAAAGCTCTTCTGGAAGCGTAAGGTCGAACACGATGAATACGACCAAACCTCAGCCGAAGAGAGGGACGCCTGATTTCCAACTGCTGATCCTTACCTTGCTGTTGGTGGGATTCGGACTGATCATGGTGTTCAGTTCCAGCTCCAGCTTGGCCGTTTTCAATGAAAAATTCAATAACGATCCGCTGCACTTCACGAAGCGGCAAGCCGCGTTTGCGGTTCTGGGCACGTTTGTCATGTTTGTGGCCATGAACATCAACTATAAGAAATACAAGAAGCTATTCATACCGGTGTTTTTTCTAACCTTGATGCTGCTGATTCTTGTGGTGATTATCGGTTCCGCAACCAACGGCGCCACAAGCTGGTTTAATTTGGGGAAATTCGGCATCCAGCCGACCGAACTGGCCAAAATCGCGACCATCGTCTATCTGGCAGCGCTGATCACCAAAAAAGGGGAACGAATCCGTCAATGGAAGGGCGGTTTCTTCCCCGTACTCATTATTGTAGGGATCGTAGCTGGCCTGATCATGCTTCAGCCCGACCTGGGCTCCTGCTTCATCCTCGTGGCTACCAGCGGGCTGTTGATCTATGCGGGGGGCGCCAGCCTTAAGCATATTCTCGGCTGTATCTCGCTTGTTGCGCTTGGCCTGGTGCTCACGCTCGGCGTCGGATCGCTCTTCAACTCCGGCGGAGATCAGGAGCAGGCCTCCAAGAACTACAAGATGGGACGAATCGAGGCATTCATGGACCCGTTCCATGACGAATCGGACACGGGCTACAATCTGGTCCAATCGCTGATTGCCATCGGCCAGGGCGGCGTTACCGGAGCGGGTTACGGGGAGAGCGTGCAGAAGCTGCATTATCTGCCGAATCCTTACAACGATTTCATCTTCTCGGTCATCGGCGAAGAATTCGGTTTTATCGGAACCGCGATATTCCTGCTGCTCTATTTATACTTCATCCTGCGGGGGATCATCGTGTCGCTTCGCTGCTCGGATCCGTTCGGAACCTTGACCGGCGTCGGCATCATGGGACTTATCGCCATTCAGGCCTTCATCAACATCGGCGGGGTGACCAATACCATTCCGATTACGGGCGTTACCCTCCCGTTCATCAGTTACGGCGGTTCCTCGCTGCTGGTCATGATGCTGAGCATGGGCATCGTGCTTAGCATATCCAGGGACAGCAACCGTCCGATGAAAGAGGAGCAGGTTAAATCCGTAATTAAAAAAGACTACCGGGCAACCGTGTAGTCTTTTTTGTTCATTTTTTTCATCATTAGCGGGGGCTGATCCCCCAAGGTTCGTCTTATTTGGCTCGAAGCTGAATATCGTCGATTTCGTCGTCTTTGAAAGCTACGCCTTCGACCTTCACGTTGACCTCAACCACGCGAAGCCCTGTCATGCTCTCGACAGCTTCGCGGACATTCTGTTGAAGCATGCGGCACACTTCATGTATAGGCGTCTCGTAAAGCACGATAATCCGCAGGTCGATCGCTGCCTCCAGCTGCCCTACTTCTACCGTAACACCCTTTTGCACATTTTTGCCGCTCAGCCGCTTCGCCCAGCCCTCGGACAATCCACCGGACATGGCTGCAATACCTGGGGTTTCCAAGGCAGCCAATCCGGCAATTTTCGAGACGACATCATCCGATATTCGAATCAAACCGTTATCCAGTTGAAGTTGTTCCGTCATGCCATTTCCTCCTTCACCTCATTATCCGTTATTGTAAATGGTAACGGGCCTAAAAAGCAAATGCTCGCTTCTGAAAAGAACGATAATTTTTCGAAAAATTTGGGTATATTGTAAAAAGCGATACGAGAATCGTCGTTTTCGCTCGCAAGTACTCATCAGTACATAAACCATAAGGTAGGTGTCGGTTATGAAGAAATGGCTCAATCCCGCGCTTCTGATCTTTACCTTTTTGCTTAGTGCGCTGGGACATTTTGCGAATTGGAACTTCACGCTCCAATTCATTCTGTCTGCCATCGCGGTTATTTTTGTCGCCGGTTTTCTCGGCAAAGCAACGGAAAGCGTCGCGCATTACGCCGGCCAACGGCTCGGGGGATTCCTGAACGCTACCTTCGGCAACGCGGCAGAGCTGATCATCGCCATCCTGCTGATTAAGGAAGGTTTGTACGACATGGTGAAAGCCAGCATCACCGGCTCCATTATCGGCAACCTGCTGCTCGTCCTCGGGCTAAGCCTGTTTGCAGGGGGCCTCAAATTTAAAATCCAGAAATACAATGTGACGCTGGCTGGTCTGAACGGATCCCTGATGACGCTGGCCATTATCGCCCTGTTCATCCCTGCGGTCTTTCTGAATACCCACTCCATTACGGAGGGTGAAACCAAGACGCTCAGCCTCATTGTGGCGGGAATTCTGATCGTGGCCTACATCGCATGGCTTGGATTCTCGATGATCACCCATAAAAATTATTTGGCGGATGTCAGCGACGATCACGACCAGGATGCGCTCCCGCACGAGCACGGTCCCACTTGGTCCAAGAAGCGCTCGATTCTGTACCTTGTCATTGCCACCGTGATGGTTGCGTTTGTCAGCGAATGGCTTGTCGGGGTGCTTGAGCCCATCAGTCACGAATATGGCCTCAGCGAGCTGTTCATCGGGGCCTTCCTGGTAGCGATTATCGGCAACGCCGCAGAGCATAGTGCTGCCATCATGCTTGCGATGAAGAACAAAATCGGCGCGGCCGTAGAAATTGCCGTCGGCAGCAGC
Organism: Paenibacillus sp. Y412MC10; assembly: GCF_000024685.1. Taxonomy (NCBI): domain Bacteria; kingdom Bacillati; phylum Bacillota; class Bacilli; order Caryophanales; family Paenibacillaceae; genus Paenibacillus; species Paenibacillus sp. Y412MC10. The sequence continues at coordinate 2,256,063 of NC_013406.1, read as the reverse complement.
CTGCAGATCGCCCTGTTCGTTGCTCCCGTGCTTGTGTTCATCAGCTTCTTCCTTGGGGATACGATGGATCTCGTCTTTACCACGCTGGAGCTGGTCGCCATCGGCGTCGCCGTATTCATAGCCAGGTCCATTACGCAGGACGGCGCCTCCAACTGGTATGAAGGCCTACTGCTGCTCGCCGTATACGTCATACTGGGCGTCTCCTTCTTCCTCGTATAAACCTTGGAAGCGGTGATTGCCACGGATTCAAATCTAATCGAAAAGCTAGAAAAAAACGCATGTCGCGGGAGCGCGACATGCGTTTCTCTATGTATGCGCCTGTACGAGTACAGGCTATTTGGATTGATTCATGGCTTCGTACAGGACCGCCAGATTGCGTTCAAGCTTGCTGATCAGCTGCTTTCCCGTACTTTCCGGAAGAAGCCCGGCCCGCACCGCGAAATCAACCTCTTTTGAAAAACCGTACATTTGGGTATCCAGCACTTCCTCATAGAGAGGGCAATAACGGGTCGCCAGATTCTCCATCTGTACTTCAATAAGCTTTAGGATTTTATCTGCATCTTCATGAAGAAGACTGATCGCTTTGAGATTCAGCTGTTCCTGTAAATCAGATGAAGTCATGATCTTCCCCCCTATGTCAAAAATCACAGCACAGTTACTATCTTTAATATTAGTCGAAATCGTTTCTCAATACAAGGACCTGAACAAAATAGACCCCTTCTCTACGAAAAAACACCCTTCCATGGATTGAAAGGGTGTTTTTGGCGAATGTTATTCAGCCACGACGGATACGTTCAAGCCATGCTTGGTGAATACGTCGATCATTGCTTTTTTGGCTTCATCGGCATCAGGACCATGTACATGCAGTTCATAGCTTTGGCTGTTGACAAGCGTTGTGAACAGACCCAGGATGCTCTTAACATCAATGTACTTGTTCTCCGCCTGCAAAACGATGGAGGATGTGAACTGGCTGGCTGTTTGCGAAATTTCTACGATAGATTGATTGTTATTGGACATACGAATCCCTCCGTAACTTTAGGATCTGAATAAAGCTCATCACTGCACCTTCATGATACATTGAATCCGTTTTCTTATGCAACATTTTTTCCAATCTATTTAAGATTTTCCGGATTTAATGCTTCCAGTTCTGGAATAACGAATAGGCCATCCTTGCGGATCAGGCGATCATCAAAGTAGATTTCCCCGCCGCCGTACTCCGGACGCTGGATCAAAACGAGATCCCAGTGAATGGAGGATCGGTTGCCGTTGTCTGTTACATCATATGCTTGGCCAGGCGTAAAATGCAGGCTTCCTGCAATTTTCTCATCGAAGAGAATATCCTTCATCGGTGTCAAAATGTACGGGTTGAAGCCGATGGCAAATTCGCCGATGTACCGCGCACCCTCATCCGAATCCAGGATCTCGTTCAGCCGCTTCGTGTCGCTCCCTGTTGCTTCGACGATTTTCCCGTTTTCAAAGCGGAATTTAATATTTTCGAAGGTGACTCCATTGTAAAGAGTCGGGGTGTTGTAAGCGATCGTCCCGTTAACCGAGTCACGAACGGGCGCGGTGTACACCTCGCCATCCGGAATGTTCTTCTGGCCGGAGCACTTTTCCGCGCCGATGTTTTTGATCGAGAAGCTGAGGTCCGTTCCCGGTCCCACGATGCGAACCTTGTCGGTATTCCTCATCAGCTCGGCCAAAGGATCCTGGGCGCGGTCCATTTTGGAGTAATCCAGATTGCACACATCGAAGTAGAAATCCTCAAAGGCCTCCGTGCTGGTGTTGGCAAGCTGCGCCATGCTGGCGTTCGGGTAACGGAGAACCACCCATTTGGTGCGCTTCACGCGCTCTTCGCTATGTACGGGATGCGAGTAAAGGGCATTGTACAGCTTCATGTTCTCTTCGGGCACGTCAGCCATATCGTTGACGTTCTCGCCTGCGCGGATGCCGATGTAACAATCCATTTTTTTCATGCGTTCAAGATCCAGCTCTGCCCACAGCTCAAGCTGCTCCTTATTTGCGTTCTTCAACATCGCGCGCTGGACCGTACGATCCGTCAATTGCACGAACGGGCGGCCGCCTCCCTTCGAGACCTCCTCGATAATGGCATTCAGCAGATCGCGCTCCGATCCGATCATTTCGATGAGCACATTTTCCCCTGGCTGCATATCCACGGAGTAGTTCACGAGATTCTGAGCCAATTTTTGAATTCTGGGATCACGCATATGTCTTATCCTCCTTATGATGACTGTTCCCTATTGTATAAATTGAACAGCGGTAAATTTATATTATTGTAGCACGCCGGGCAGCCTCGCGTCAGCGCTCATCGTGAAAAAATTTTTAATGGCTCAATAACCGGTAAACGTAACATCCGACAGCAGTGTTTCGGTACGTGCTTTGCCTTGTTCGTCCACAAAGGATAACCTGCGCTCCATGGTCATCTTGGTAGGCAACTGGCTTTTTCTGTTAATGGTTACATGACAGACCGAAACGGCATCCGCCTCATTCAGCATGTTTTTCATTTCATGGTAGTCCCTTTCCCAGATTTCCTTCAGCCGCTTGCGAACCTTCGGATCGTCGCTGTATAACGGGTCGCCTTTGCGTTCAATCCGCTCAGCCAACGCCTTCATCTGCTCATCCAGCGACTCGTCCACCATATGGGCAGCCGCCTCGGGCGACAGCTCGACACGCAGCACCTTCGTTCCTCTTGCGGCCCCCAGTTCCTGGGTTACGGTCTTCTCCGACTTGCCCATGTACTCCAGCAATTCCAGCGGATTTAACCGGTTCATCCACATTCCCCCGGCATGCTCCGACGAAAGCGTCCTCCACTTGCCATCCTTTCGCTTGAGCGTCACGGTAAGTTCATTCGATTTATATGCCGATTCGGCGGACATCTTGTCATTCTTTATGACGGTGCTTCTCTCTTTTGAAGATAAGGTCAGGTCGGAATGATGCCGCAGATTCCCTTCAAACGCTAGGCTTTCCTCAAACGGTCCTGTTTCTCCGCTCCGAATCGCCGTTTCTCCTCGAAAAGAGAAATTATCGATGCCCGACAGCCCCGACAAAGCACGGTTAAACGCTTCTTCGGCAGTCAGCTGATCCTGCCAGGCGCATCCGGTTAAGCCAAAAATGAATACCATCATTGCGATGACGCTTCCTAACCTTCTGTTTCGCATAATCATCAGCCTCTCGTTGATCTTGCTATTAGGCTATCCGCGGCCCCTTACATTATGCAGATTACAGAAAAAACCCTGCAGCCTCTCTTAGCTGCAGGGTATCTAATCCATTCCGATCTCGGCTTCGGCCCTCTCCACGACGATCCGGTTGCGGCCGCCATTCTTCGCTTCGTAGAGCGCCATATCCGCCCGATAGAAGAGCGACTCCACGCTGATCTTGTCATTGGTCCAGTTCCACTCGGAAATCCCGCAGGACACCGTTACGCGCGGATCGGTCTCTTCGGCCACCCGTAAGCGAATCCGTTCGGCCACCTGCACCGCCTGCTGAATGCCGAGTCCCGGCAAATACACCGCAAGCTCCTCACCGCCCCAACGGGCCGGAATATCGCTGTGACGAATGGTTGTTTTTACGATGCTGCTGACCTGCTTCAGAATCTTGTCACCACGCTGGTGCCCGAACGTGTCGTTGACCTGCTTGAATTCGTCGATGTCCACCACGATGAGCGAGCCGCAAAAATCACGGTTCTGGCATTCATGGATTATTTCATCCAGATAATGTCTGGCGTACAGTTCGGTCAGCATATCCCGGTTAGCCATTCTTCTCACTTCCGCATGCAGGAAGGCATTCCCGATCGCCAAGCCGATATGGCTTGTCAAGGCTTGAAGCAGCCGATAGCTGTCGTACGAGAAATAATGCCGCTTCGCATGGGTGAGCAGGACGACGCCCCTCACCTCGCCGTTAACCATTAGCGGAGTAGCAATCATCGAGCTGGACCGCGTGCTCTCCATCAGCCTGGATTCTGCCGGACGCTCTTCCTGATAGTCTGACAGAATGAGCGGCTCCTTCGAATGATAGACGAGGCCCCCCAAGCCGTAGTCCTTCTCGAAGACCTCCTTGGCCAGCCACTCGGCGTTGCAGGATACCACCTCTAGACCGCCAAGCTCCTCATTATGGATCAGAATGCAGCAGTAATCCGCCTCAAGGATCTTGAGCAGCTCATGATTGGCGAATTGAAATATCTCCGCCAAATGCAAGCTTTTGTTCAGCCGCTGGGTCAGCTCATTAATCATGCGGAGCTCATGAATCATCAGGTTGGATTGCTCGTACAGTTTGGCGTTCTCGAAGGCGGTGCCTGCGGCATCGGCCATCATCCCCAGCAGCTCCAGATCCATATCGGGCAGTTCCGACTTGTCCACTTCAACGTGAAGCACCCCATAGACGCCCTGCTTGCCTCCCATGGGAATCCCGATCTCCACCAGCGTGTCGGGTTCTTCATGCTCATGAATCGTTAGGGAACCTTCCATAAAGGTGCGAACATAAACCTCTTCCTGCCAATGATGGAGCAGCAGCGGGCGCACGAGCGGATGAACGCTTTCATGGTCCTGTGACATAAATAATTCGACTTTCGCCTTGGGATACAGGGCCAGGACGCTATCAATAGCCTCCACCAGCACGCTGTCCACATTGATCTGCACATGCATCCGCTTCACGTACTGAAACAAGATGGAACGCCTCTGCACTTCACGTTCGGCTTGGCGGTGGACCTTCTCCAGGTCATCCGCAAAGATGTACTCCATCTGGCGGTAGAAGCAGGAACGGAACAGCAATGCGTAAGTTTCCGTCAGCATGAGCGACTGCTCCGGCTCCATCCTCCCCGAGGCAACGCTGACCATCACCGCAAAAAAATCGCCATGGACGCGCGTGAACAGCGGGACAGCGCACAGCACCCTTCCCTCAAGCGAACCCTTGCCCATGCCTTGGGCGGCTTCTTTCGAACGGAGCGTATGCGCCAGCGTCTCGTCCTCGCTTGCATGAACGTATTCCGTTATTTCGGGTGCCCCTGTCAGCCAAGCTCCCTCATGAGAAAGAAGGGCCCAGCTGAATTTCCGCATCGCCTGCGTGCCAGCGCTTTCTCTTAGCCACTCCAGATAGCTGTCTGATATGAGAGGCTGAATATAAGGGAAATCATGAGGTGTAATATCCAAGCCCTGAAGCCATAGACGAGGCTCGTTTCCAGGAATTGGCCCGGCATCATTGAACATGACCGCAGAACCGGGAGAGCTTTCATACACTTTCCGTTGTTCTTCTGACATATTGGGCGCTCCTTTGCACCATTATAAAAGGCCTATCCAAGACTGGCGTTCCGATTCATAATGTAAGGATCCATTCGGCTGCCGCATGGCGGCAACCCGGCTGTTCAACATGTTGGGGAATGATAATAACCAAAAAACACTACGATATGTAACTAGATAATTGCTACTACTTATTCCAATATCATATTACTCTTTTCTACCCATTTTTGCATCAGAATTTATGCGTTTTTCACAATAATTTTAGGTCCATGGTCCTATCGACAAAATTAGACAAAAACCAAGTTATAGTAAGTTGCAGGTTGAACTTGACTTTATATCATTACTTCATATAATATTTATTGTTGAGTAAGAATGCAATGCATTCGATGAATTTGGGCGGGTTGTGTCACCCTCACGTTATTTGTTACTGACAGGACAGCGGCTGAACTTTCCTGGCAGATCTTCCGGAAGATGACGGATAGAGCAAACAAATACGGCGCAAATAGAGCCCTAATGAAACTTTAATTAAAAAGGAGTCTATATAACATGGCACGTTACACCGGTCCTAAATTTAAATTAAGCCGTCGTCTGGGAATCTCCCTGAGCGGTACAGGTAAAGAATTGGCAAAACGCCCTTTCCCTCCAGGTCAGCATGGTCCTAACCAACGGAGAAAAGTAAGCAACTACGGTATGCAGCTTCAAGAAAAGCAAAAGCTGCGTCACATGTACGGCTTGGGCGAGAAGCAATTCCGCACCCTGTTTAACAAAGCTACCAGCATGAAAGGTATCGCGGGTGAGAACTTCATGTTCCTGCTTGAGAGCCGTCTGGACAACCTGGTATACCGTCTTGGCTTCAGCAACTCCCGTGCGGGCGCTCGTCAATTGGTAGCTCACGGTCACGTGACTGTGAACGGCAAGAAAGTCGATATCGCTTCTTACGCTGTAAGCACTGGCGATGTAATCGGCCTTCGTGAAAGAAGCCGCAGCCTTTCTTCCATCAAGGAAGCTTTGGCTAACCGCGTGCATCTTCCAGCTTACCTCGAGTTTGATGAAGCAGCAATGGAAGGGAAATACATCCGTCTTCCAGAACGTTCCGAGCTTTCCCAAGACATCGACGAGAAACAAATCGTCGAATTCTACAACCGTTAAGATTCATTCGGAACCCAAAAAACCTGAAGGCCTCGGCCTTCAGGTTTTTTTTGTGTGGCACGGCTCTCTCCGAAACGAAAAGCTCCTCCTTAAATCAAGGGCCTTCAAAGCTTTTTTCCCGTATGAACTTGGCGGCATATGTATTGCACCCTTCCCAAAAAAGTCATTCTTCCTCAAAAAAGGACACGCTATATAGGTACACATGATTCAAAACCTTCGATTTATGCTATAATAGGTGCGTTAAAAGGAGGAGTATACATTCATGGTTGAGGAGAAAAAACAAGAGCCTGAACAACAGAAAAAACCGCGAAAACGGTCCTTTCTGCGGGTGCTGGGATCCGTCATCGGATGGCTCTTTGTGGTAGGTCTGATGGGCGTTTTGTTCGCCGGAGGAGCCGTAGCCGGTTATGTAACCTCTATTGTTGAGAATGAGCCGGTAAGATCGCGTGCCCTCATTGAGAACACGGTGAACGATAATGCCATAACGGGCTTTGCCTACTTCGCGGATGGCTCACCGATCGGACAGCTTAGAACCGAAGAAGACAGACGACCTGTGGAGTTCAAGGAGATTCCCCAGCTTGTTAAAGATGCCGTCGTATCCATAGAAGACAACCGTTTTTATACACATAAGGGTGTTGACATAAAAGGTACCGCTCGCGCCGTGAAGGAACGCGTGTTGAATGAGTCGGTTCAAACCGGCGGCAGCACATTGACGCAGCAGCTGGCCAGGCTTACTTTTTTAAGTCGTGACAAAACGGATAACCGTAAGGTAAAAGAAATGCTGCTGGCGATGCGGATGGAGCGCTTCTTAAGTAAAGACCAGATTTTGACGGCCTACTTGAACAAGGTTCCATACGGCAACGGCTCCAGCGGATATCAGCTGTTCGGGATCAAGGCGGCGGCAAGAGGAATATTCAACATCAACAATCTGAATGATCTGAATGTGGCCCAAGCTGCATACTTGGCAGGTCTTCCGCAGCTGCCATCCTCCTACTCGGCCTTCAACGGCAAAGGAGAATTTGATGAGAAATCGTTCAACCGGGCGATAAACCGCCAGCACCGCGTGCTGGCAAGCATGCTGGAAGAAGGTAAAATAACGCAAGCCGAATACGATGAGGCCAAAGCATTCGATATCAAAGAATCGCTGGCTCCTCGGACGCAGAAAGCCTATGTGACTTATCCTTATCTCATGATGGAAGTCGAACGTCAAGCATCGAACATTCTGATGCAGCTAAGCCAGGAAGCTGAAGAGAACGCAAAAGGCACGCAAGCGAACTCCGATCTGATGGACGCTTCCCGTGCTCAGCTGAGCACCGGCGGTTACCGTGTGTACACCACCATCGACCGGACGCTCTACAAGACCATGCGTTCCATTGCAGAGGATGACAGCAACTACTTGCCTGACAGCGCCGAAAAAGGAATGGAGCAAACCGCCGCGATGATGATCGACAACAAAACCGGCGCCATTCTCGGCATGATTGAGGGCAGGGATTTCAACACGGAACAAATGAATTATGCTACGCAAATGAAACGGCAGCCCGGATCTGCCATGAAACCTATTGCCGCCTACTTACCGGCACTTGATACGGGGGCGATTCAGCCTGCCAGCGTGGTGGACGATTCACCGATCATCTTAAAGGACTACAGCAAAGTATTCCATATCCCTAAAAACTCGTACACCGGGTACAGAGGATTGATGACGGCAAGACAGGCGCTGAACGATTCGACCAATACGGTGGCACTCAAGCTGTTTAACAACACGGTCGGCATTGAGAAGGCCTGGGAGTTTTCCAAGAAGCTGGGCATCACTACCTTGGAGGAAGACGATTATAATGCTTCAACCGGCGTACTGGGCGGATTGCATTACGGCGTGACCGTGGAAGAGCTGACGAATGCCTACAGTTCCATCGGCAATCAAGGCAAATTCACGGATGCATTCATGATCGAGAAAATCGTGGACTCCAAAGGCAATATTGTTTATAAACACGAAGTAAAACCGGAGCAGGTATTCTCCGAGCAGACAGCGTATCTCATGACGGATATGCTGCGTACCGTCATTACGAACGGAACCGCCAGCAAGGTCCGGGATACGTACAAGAAATTCAATGAGGTTCCCGTCGTGGGTAAAACCGGCTCCACCCAGAACTACGGGGATGTTTGGTTCATGGGATACTCGCCGGATGTTACGCTTGGCGTATGGGTCGGATACAAGGAGCAAAAAAATACGCTTGTCGGCGACCAGCGCAAGCACGCCCAGGCCATCTGGGCCAGAATCATGAACGAAGCGACGGACGTTAAGCCGGAGCTGTTCCCAACCAAAACGTTTGAAAAGCCGGAAGGCATAACGTCCAAGACGGTCTCCGCTTACAGCGGCAAACTGCCGACTTCCTTAACGGACAAATTCGTAACGGATCTGTTCAACGCGAAGTTCGTGCCTACCGAAAGCGATGACGGCATCGCCAAAGCAAAATACATTACCTATCGGGGCGTAAATTATATTCCACAGGAAGCAACGCCTTTGGATATGTTGAGAGAACAAATCGTAATCAAGCGTGAAAAGCCGATTGACGAGCTGATTGTGGAACTCCAGAACGCCTTGAAGGTTATGAAAGGTGAAAAGAAAGCGCTGGAATCCTATCTCCCGCAGGATGCGAAAAAAGGAATGCCGAGCAAGGTCGATCCGAGAACGGACGACGGCAAGGCCCCTACTCCACCGAAAAACGTACATTATTCGGTGGGCAGCGGTTCCATCAGCTTTAATGCCAGCGGATCGCCTGATGTTGTCGGATACCGGCTCTTTAAGTCCGTGAACGGCAGCCCGTACACTCATCAAGGCCAGGTCATTCTTGGCGACGAGAGCCTTGTCTTCTCAGGTCTTGGAGCTGACGGCGTATTTACGACCTATTACGTCGTCGCCGTTGACGTAGCCGGCAAGACGTCTGAGCCAAGCGCTATTGTGGGCGGCACAACATCGGGATTCCCATTACCGGGCGACACTGAAACGAACCCGGATGACACCATCGATCAGCCTGATGACGGCATCACCGAGGAAGAGCCCGATATCGATCCCGGATTTGGGAATGAAGGCGCCACGACTGTACCGTCTGCACCAGGCCAGCCGACACTCACAGCTACTCCGGAGGGTTTCCAGGCCACTTGGAGCGGAAACGCTCCGGAAGAAGAGGTCATGGTCTACAATATCTATATCAGTCCGAACAGTGACGGGAACTACCAGATTCTAGGCTCAAGCAAGAGCACGGAGTTCTACTATACCTCGGGCAACCCGATTGGCGGCACCTTTAGAATTACTGCCGTCAATCCGATTGGTGAATCTGCAGCTTCGCCAGCCGTATATTTTGAGAAGAAATAGATCGTTTACGTAAAAACCAGCCGTTCTACAGACATTACTCTGTGGATGGGCTGGTTTTATTTTTAACTGGAGACAACTGCCTGAAATAAAAAAAGAGCCGGCCATGAACATGGCGGTTAGCCATCTTCATACCAGCTCTGTTATGATCTGCTTATTAATCTTCAATCGTGGATAGATCGCCAGTCGGCAGATCCAGTTCCCAGGCTTTCAATACGCGCCGCATGATCTTACCGGAGCGCGTCTTCGGAAGTTTATCCTTAAACTCGATTTCACGCGGGGCAGCATGGGCGGAAAGGCCTTCCTTCACGAAACGATAGATTTCATCCTTGAGCTCCTGAGAAGGCGTATAGCCCTCACGCAGGGAGATAAAGGCCTTAATGATCTCGCCGCGTGTTACATCAGGCTTACCGATAACGCCGGCTTCGGCTACGGCCGGATGCTCAACGAGCTTGCTCTCCACCTCGAATGGCCCGATTCGCTCCCCTGACGAATTGATCACATCGTCGATTCTGCCCTGGAACCAGAAGTATCCATCCTCGTCCATATAGGCCGAGTCGCCGGAAATGTACCAGCCCGGAATACGGAAATACTCTTGATACTTCGCTTCGTTATTCCAGATGGTTCTCATCATGGACGGCCAAGGTGTCTTGATGGCCAGGTTCCCCATCGTATATGGAGCAACTTCTTTCCCGTGATCGTCCAGGATCGCCGCCGTAATGCCCGGCAGCGGACGCCCCATGGATCCCGGCTTGATCGCCATCCCCGGATAGTTACAGATCAGCTGCCCCCCGGTCTCCGTCATCCACCATGTATCATGGATACGCTGCTTGTAAGCCTTGTGTCCCCAACGCACCACCTCGGGGTTGAGCGGCTCGCCAACGGACAGTACATGCCGTACATGGCTCAAATCATATTGGTCGATGAGATCGGAACCTGCCCCCATCAACATCCGGAAGGCAGTCGGCGCGCTGTACCATACCGTTACTTTGTTGTTTACCAATGTGCTGTACCAGTCCTGCGGGCTAAAGCGGCCTCCGCGAATGACATTGGTCACGCCGTTCAACCATGGCGCAAAAATACCGTATGACGTACCGGTTACCCAACCCGGGTCCGCCGTACACCAATATATATCGTCTTCCCTTAAATCCAAAACAACCTTGCCTGTATAATAATGCTGCACCATCGCGTTCTGAACGTGATACACGCCCTTCGGTTTCCCGGTTGAGCCTGATGTATAGTGCATGATCAATCCGTCTTCCCGCTCGAGCCATTCAATCTCCAGCTCGCTGGATGCGGCTTCAACTTCCTCATGATAGTTTACTAGACGCGGATCCTCTTCTTCCACTTCGCCAACGACAAAGATATGCTTCAGTTCGGGGAGCTCATCCCGTTTCACGCGCGACAACAGCGCAGGCGTCGTAATCAGCGCAACCGCTCCGCTATCCTCCAAGCGATCCTTTACCGCCGTCTCCATGAACGCCTCGAACAATGGGCCTACCACGGCACCAACCTTCAAAATACCAAGCAAACCGGCATAGAGCTCAGGGCCGCGCGGCATAAAGATAAATACCCGATCGCCTTTGCCCACGCCATATTTGCGCAGCACATTGCCGAACTTGTCGGATTTCTCTTTCAATTGCGCAAAAGTAAGAGTCTCCTCGCGGGCGGCGTCACTGTACAAGAGTGCTACCTTGTCTCCTCGTCCCTCCGCTACATGACGGTCGATTGCCTCGTACGCCATGTTTACTTTACCCGTCTCATACCAAGTAAAATGTCTCTCGATTTCGTCCCATGAAAACTCGGAGCGTGCCTGCTCGTAACTCTTCATATTGGAATGTGATACTTCACTTGGCAATATTTCGCTATGCGTTTGATTCATGATAACATCCTCCTCATTCTCAAATCGGTCTCCTCATAGTGGACAGCGCTTACAAAATGATTGAATGAAACATCCATTTTACACATTGCGGCGGGTTATCACGTTGTCACAGTCATCGAGTCATTAACCCTTGGAATTCGCAAGGAAACATATCGTTAAGTACGATACAATTGTGAAGGTTTTATGTCGAAAAGATTATATCATAGCTTTTGTTTGCCTGTCATTGCTTTTCATTTTTTTATTTTTTTGCTATAAGTAGGGTATGGAATTGAAAGGAGCGTAACGGATGGAACACTGCAAGGTATACCAGTCTCATGTTTTGTTCCCTGAAGACCGCCGCCTGATCATCGAAGGACCTGTACCTCCCGAGCAGCTATCCGAACTGACCATGCACCCTGATCTCAAGGCTTTTCGTCGTCCTGCGGAGCAGCATGAGGCTTTGGTGGAAATTGCAGGCCTGCCCGAAGGCAGAATCATCATCACGAGGGACCGAGATATGATCGTAGGATACGTAACGTTTCATCACCCGGATGAGCAGGAGCGCTGGTCTGAAGGCAATATGGAAGATTTGATCGAGCTTGGTGCCATCGAGGTTGCGAAAGACTACCGTTCCCTAGGCCTTGGGCAGCGGATGATCAAAACCGCATTCGAGGAAGGCCAGATGGAGCGCTACATCGTGTTTACGACCGAATACTACTGGCATTGGGACCTAAAAGGCAGCGGCCTTAACGTGTGGGATTATCGCAAAATGATGGAGCGCTTAATGAAAGTCGTGGATATGGAATGGTACGCAACCGACGATCCGGAAATCTGCTCCCATCCCGCCAACTGCCTCATGGTCAGAATCGGACGGCATGTGCCGCTTTCATCGCAAGAACAATTCGACCGGATCCGTTTCAGACAGCGGTTTATGTATTAATTCGATTCTCAATAAAACAAACTCCCCTGGGATTGCTCAGGGGAGTTTGTGTATCTTTCGCTCATGCCGGATTAAGCATAACGAGCGCTTCCTATCATTTGCTGCTAGAGTTTGCCCAGCATATAGTTCACGATTTCATGAGAACGCTTGGAAGCTTTTACTGTAAACTCGGGGAAGTTGACATGCGCAGAACCGTCGGCCTTATCCGACATGGATCGGATCACCACGTAAGGCACGCCGTTCATGTAACATACCTGGGCAACGGCAGAGCCTTCCATTTCCGCGCAGGCCCCGTTCAATTCCTCGTAGAGCGTCTGTACCGTATCACGGCTGGCAATGAACTGGTCCCCGGACAGAACCTTCCCTACGATGTAATGATTCACCGCCTGCTCTTTGCAGGCCTCCTCCGCCAGATGGATCAAAGAGTCGTCTGCAGGAAAATCGGACAGCTCCTGATACGGGATGACCCCGCGTGCATAGCCTAACGGTGTCACGTCCATATCATGCTGCATGCATGAGGAGGAGATCACGATATCGCCAATGTTGAGGTCCGGATGCAGCGCGCCCGCTACGCCGGTAAACAATATTTTGGAAACGCCGAAGAAGTCGATCAAGATCTGCGTGGTGACCGCTGCATTGACCTTGCCCACCCCGCTCTTGCATACGACGACCTGCTTGCCATGGATCGTTCCCGATGCATAGGTAACTCCTGCCCTAACGGTTGTTTCTTTATTCTCCAGTTGACCGAGCAGCAACTCCACTTCTTCGTCCATAGCCCCGATAAGGCCGATCACCTGTGTTGTCATGTCGATATCCCTCCTGATTATAAGAGCGCATAAAAAACCCACCAGAAAAAAGCCCCTTAAAACCAGGAGCTTTTCTCGAATCCATCTTGTTCATCTAAACGTTTGGTTTCACGCAACCTATTCGTTCACATGGCTGACCGAGAGGCGAAGAATCGTTTCATGCGGCAGAATCACGCGAGGATTCTCCACATTTTCCTTCTTCATCAGCTTGGTAAGCAAACGCATCGCTACGGCTCCCAGATCATACATCGGTTGGGCCACCGTTGTCAGCTGTGGACGTACCATCGAAGCCATCCGGATATTGTCTACGCTGATGATCGAGAAGTCATCCGGCACCTTATAGCCTTCATCCTGAATGCTATGAATCGCGCCAATCGCCATCTCGTCGGTAGCGGCAAATATAGCGGTTGGTTTCTTCTTGAGGCCCAGGAAGTACTTCATCGCTTCCACGCCGGACTCATAACGATAGTTACCGATCCGCACCAAATCCTCTTGATACTCGATGCCTGCCGCTTCCAGCGCTTTTTTGTAGCCTTGGAAACGAGCATAGCCGTTTGCCGGATCCTGCAGCGTGCCGCTGATCATAGCGATCTCGCGGTGTCCGTGCCGAATCAGCGTGTTGACCGCATCAAACGCAGCCTGTTCATGATCGATGTCGACCGAAGGATAAGAACCTCTCTCATCGCTGGTCGCACAGAGAACAATCGGCACAGCCGATGTCTGGAACGCCTGGATATGCTCGTCCGTCACCGTTCCACCCATAAACAACAGCCCGTCCACTTGCTTCTCAAGCAAGGTGTTGATTACGCGGATTTCCTTTTCCTTACGTTTGTCGGCATTACACAAAATTATATTATAGTGATACATGTTAGCAATATCCTCAATACCACGGGCAATCTCCGCAAAGATCGAGTTTGAAATGTCAGGGATCACAACGCCGACGGTTGTGGTCTTCTTGCTGGCCAGGCCTCTGGCTACAGCATTCGGACGATACCCTAAACGTTCAATCGCTTCGTATACTTTTTTCCGGGTCTGAGGCTTAACGTTCGGGTTATTGTTTACAACCCGGGATACCGTCGCCATGGAAACGCCTGCTTCGCGCGCAACATCGTAAATGGTTACCGTCAAATTCCTTCTCTCCATTGCCAATAGATTTTCATTCGTTCAATACCAATTGAATTTATGATACGACAAATTACTGCTTTGTGCAACGACACGGCATCATATGCCGTCCAATTGAGCTTTCAGCGCTTCAGCCGTAATATGGGAATGGGATGTATGCCAGACTGGCGCTCCTTCTTTCACAAGTATAACTTGCGGCGATTCGTGTTGGATGTTCAGAGTTTCGGCAGCCTGACTCGACACCGGTCGGTCCGCAATGACATCGATCCACACATAGTCGATCCCCTCGTTCGGCTGGTCCTCAAGGTAAGCTTGCACTTCCCTGTAGGCTCCGGCACTAATTGGGCATCTGGTACTATGTTTGAACAAAAGCAAGTGCTTCCGATCGGAAGATTCCAGCGTGCTGCGCAGCTCTTCTATAGTAGTCATTTTCGTCAACGTCGCCATAGGATATACATTCCCTTCATTGTATTGAAGTTCCTATCCTCTATCCTAACAAAAAGTGCGTGAAAAATCCAACAACCACGAAAATTTTCTGAAAATTATCTTGCATAATTGCTCGAATTTTCAGGAATGAGAGATTTTATGGTGCTTAATTGCTCGAGACGCCCCTCAATTTGTCTCATCCAGTCGCCGTCGGCCAGGCTCTGGGCATAACGAAATAGATCCAACAGCATATTAATGCGCTCGTCAAACACTTCCATGCAGCGCGCCTGCCATTCGGGCGACGAATCATCATCGTATGTACGGAACACTTCACGAAGAACATATGCGGCTTCATTGACATCTGCGAACGAAACGCGTATTCGCTCGGTCTCATTGTTAATCGATGCGAGATAGCGAAGCAAATCCGGTTTAATAAGAGGCAGAAGCTCATACTTCTTGCAGGCCTGACAGGCATAAACAGGAACATCACATATCCGAGTTTTTCTTTCATGAATCAGCTTTCTTAATTCCAATTTCATACTTTGTCCGCAGTTGCAGGTTTTGAACAAAATGCCCACCCCAAATCCTATCACGTAATCTAAAACCAACAGTCCCATGTCACAAATCTGTCACCTGAATTAGTTCTATTCGACTATCATACCAGAGAATCCTCCAAATTTGTGATAATGCTTTATTTACCAGAAATGTTTTCAAATGTTCCTTCTTCGGACGCTTCCATGAAACTCCTCTCCATATTTGTTACAATGAATACAGTCTTAAAGGACCGAATGCGCAACGTTACGGTTATATCAAGATTTTTGAGAAAGGAGCTAGGCCAATTATGCGATTGACTGGAAAAAAGGTTATAGCGCTTGTAGATGAAGAATTCGAGGATTTGGAGCTATGGTATCCCGTTTACCGGGTCCGCGAGGAAGGGGCGGAAGTCCATCTCGCCGGGCTGGAAAAGGGTAAAACTTACACCGGCAAATATGGCGTTCCGGCTCAGGCCGAGTATTCGTTTGAAGAGCTGAACAGCAAGGATTATGACGGAATACTCGTACCGGGCGGCTGGGCGCCGGACAAGCTGCGTCGATATGATAAAGTGCTTCAACTGGTGAAAGAAATGAACGAGGACCAGAAGCCGATCGGACAGATCTGCCATGCAGGATGGGTGCTGATCTCCGCCAAAATCCTGGACGGAGTTACCGTTACTTCCACGCCGGGAATCCGCGACGATATGGAAAATGCGGGCGCGATCTGGAAGGATGAGGCGGTCGTGACCGACGGACATATTATTTCCGCACGCCGGCCTCCGGATCTTCCGCCATACGGCAAAGCCTTCTGCGATGCGCTGGCGCAGCAAGGCAAATAATTACTCCTCATCCCCCATATACAGAAACAGCCGCCTTTGTCACCAGGGCTCCTGGTGAGATAGGCGGCTGTTTTTTTATGCTCATATAGCTTGTCCTTTAAAAAAAGAAGCCTGGAAAAAGTCGATGATCCCTATCTTAACGGTTAAGACGCCGTGCTGTCCGTCCCGTTGGTTCCGTTCAGATAACTGCTCCGTTCGGCAAAAGCGCTAAGACGTTCTTCGACAGCGGAGCTGGTACGCAGCTTGAAGCAAGCCGCCGCTTCTCCTTTCGCTTCTGCCGCATTCGTATTCAAAATGCGATGCTTCACGCGGAGCAGGGATTGCGGAGACATGCTCAAATCCTTAACGCCGAGCTCAAGCCAAAGCGGAATCGCTCTTTCGTCTCCGGCCAGTTCTCCGCACACGCTGACTGGAATCCCTGCCCCATGGGCAGCCTCCACCGTCGTCCGGAGCATGCGCAAAATGGCAGGATGAAACGGATGATACATATGCGCGATCTGCTCGTTCATCCGGTCCACGGCCAGAACATACTGAACCAGGTCATTGGTCCCGATGCTGAAGAAATCGGCCTCTTCCGCCAGCAAATCCGAGATCGTGACCGCTGCAGGCACCTCGATCATGATGCCGACCTTGATGTTCGGATCATAGGCGATGCCGCGTCGGTCCAAATCGGCCATGGCACGCCGCAGCACGGCATTGGCCTGCTTGACTTCTTCTACCGATGAAATCATCGGATACATGATTTTGACGCTGCCGTATGCGCTGGCTCTCAGAATCGCGGTAAGCTGGGTCTGGAACGGTTCGGTTCGGTCCAAGCTGATGCGGATGGCGCGGTACCCGAGGAAGGGGTTTTCTTCTTCCGGAAGCGCGAAATAATCCAGCTGCTTATCGCCGCCAATATCCAGCGTACGAATCACGACGGACGCCTGGCCTGCGTTCTCCGCAACCAGTTTATACACTTCGAACTGCTCCTCCTCCGTCGGGAAGTTGTGCCGGTCCATATACAAAAACTCCGTTCGGAACAATCCGACTCCCTGCGCGCCGTTCTTCAGCGCAATCTCCATTTCCTTAACGGAGTTCATGTTCGCGGCCAGGTTAAAGTAAGTTCCGTCCTTGGTTACCGCATCAACGGCTGCCAGGAGCTGCAGCTGCTCTTTCTTTTTCCGCTGCTGGTCCCGGATGCCTTCATACCGCTCCACGATGAGCGTGTCAGGCTCCAAATAGAGCAACCCCTCATCTCCGTCCACCACCAACTGCTGTCCGGTCTGGATCGGTTTATCCAGCTTGTTCTCGATCCCCGAAACGAGCGGTATGCCCAGCGCGCGGGCCATGATCGCCGAATGAGAGGTCTTGCCGCCGGTCATCGTCACGATACCAAGAACGTGGGAAGGGTTCAGGTGAACGAGCTGCGACGGGGAGAGCTCCTTCGCAACCAAAATGTAAGGCTGCGTATCGGCCGGGAGCTTCACTTCGGGAGCACCAAGAAGATGCTTCAGCAGCCGATTGCCGACATCCTTAATATCAAGCGCCCGCTCCTTCATGTACTCGTCGTCCAGCAGATCGAACATGGATACGAAATGATCGATCGCCTCTTTTACCGCCACCTCGGCAGCCTTGTACTGGCGCTCGATGATCCCTTGAATTTCGTTCATGAACACGGGATCCTCCAGTATGGCCAGATGCGCGTCAAAAATCTGCGACTCCTCGTGCCCCACCATTTCCTTGAATTCGTTCTTGATGTATTCAATTTCATTCTTGGAGGTTCGTATGCCTTCGTATAAGCGCTCGAACTCTTTGGCTAAATCGACAGCGTCCATTTCGGAATCCGGAAGATCCAGCTCCCAATGCGGCAGTACGAAAGCCTTACCGATAGCTACGCCTGTTGCTGCGCCAATGCCTTGTATCATGATTCTCTACCCCCAGCATTACTCTCATTTAATACGACGGACATGACAGATGACTGTCCTCTCTTCACGGTCTTGAACGGAGCATAGCTCCAGGATCTTACTTTATCGGGATTGGTGATTACCATTGGCGTAGCCAGCGATGCGGCATGTGTCTTTAAATACGCCAAATCGAACTTGACCAGCAGTTGCCCCGGTTCAACGGTATCCCCTTCGCTGACCACAGCCGTAAACGGTCCTTTAAGCTGGGAAGTGTCGATCCCGATATGAATCAATACCTCAAGCCCTTCCGGCGTTGAAATCCCGATGGCATGCATCGTCGGATACACGTGCATGACCGTGCCGTATACCGGTGATACAAGCTCTCCTTTTTCCGGTATGAAGGCGACGCCGTTGCCGACCAGCTTCGCGGCAAAAATATCATCCGGCACTTCGTCAATCGGAAGCATGCGTCCCTGTACGGGCGCGCTGAACAGAACGCGCGGCAAATCCTGCTGCATCAGCTTGTTTATCTCTTCGCGGATGAGCTCGGAATACGTCCCGAACACCACTTGCACGTTCCCCCCGCCCAGCTTGATAATGCCGGCTGAACCGAGCAATTTCAGTGCGTCAGAATCAATCTGACGATCATTGTATACGGTCAATCGCAGACGCGTCATGCAGGACTGCACCTGAACGATGTTGTCTTTGCCTCCAAGCGCCTCCAGAATGAGCGGCGCCTGATAGGGAATATCGCCTGCCCGGCCTTCCAGCGCCGAGCCCTCCTCGCGCCCCGGCGTGGGGATTTCGAAGGTGCGTATCGCCCAGCGGAACAGAAAATAGTAGACGATGCCGTACACGGCCCCGATCGGTATGATGATCCAGGCGTTCTGCGATAAATGGAAGTTGAGCACGTAATCGATGAATCCGGCCGAGTACGAAAAACCGTGATGGATGTCAAATGCATAGGTAAGCACCATCGCGAAACCGGCCATCAAGGCGTGGAGCACATACAGATATGGGGACGCAAATAAAAACGCGAACTCGATCTGCTCCGATACCCCGGTCAAAAAACAGACAAGCGCGGACCGCATAAACGTCTTTTTCACTTTCGGCTTCAGATCTTCACGCGCTTCCTGGATAATGGCAAACGCGATCGCCGGCAGGGCAAACATCATGATCGGGAACAAACCGGCCATGAAGTCGCCAGCCGTGGGATCCCCCGCGAAGAACCGGGGCAGATCCCCCTGCACGACGGTACCATCCTCCGTCTCGTAGGAGCCCAGCTGAAACCAGTACACATTGTTTAACAAATGATGCAGACCGAAGGCCGTGAGTACGCGGTACAAAATTCCGTATAGAAACAAACCGAAAGCTCCCATATGTACGGTAAGTTCATAAAAAGCATCTAACCCGCGCTGCACAAGGGGTGCTGTCCCCAGCATGATCCAAGCGAATATCGTTGAGAACAATCCCATGAACAGCAGTACAAATCTGGAGCCTCCAAAAAACTGTATGGCTTCGGGAAGCTTAATATGTTTGAACCGGTTATACACGTAACCGGACATTACCCCAAATATAATGCCGATCAAGGTCGAGGGCTGTACGCTCCCGTCTCCCAGACGGGATATGACCTGATCATAGATGAACATGCCGGCAAGGGCGGCGAGTCCGGCGGGACCTCCCTGATTCGAGAGTCCCCATGCGACGCCAATGGCAAATAAATACGGCATGTAATAAAACACCCCGTGCCCCGCTGCCTGAGCGATTTCGCCCAAGGTTCCGAAGCCCCACGCCGACCATGGCAAACTCCCCACGCTAAGCAGGAGAGCTGCCGCCGGAAGCGCCATTGTAGGGAGCATGACTGCTCTGCCCAGCTGTTGCAACGATCCCAACCAATTCAAGGCGAGCCCTCCTTTCTATCCTTGATGGTAAGCGCTGCGCCTGTTTTTGTCAAAAAGAATTAAGGGCAAATGCCCATAGCAAAAGCAAGCCCTGCAAACAGAACGGCGACAGAACCGGACCATGTCCAGTCTGCCACCGGCTGTTTTCTACGCAAGACTTGCCTATTCTTCCGAAATGCGCTTTGAAGTTTAACGGCCGCCCAATGCGATGGAATCCTCGACCTTGATGCAGCGGTCCATAATCGCGATCATGCCGCTGCTTTCGGCGATGGCCGCCGCCTCCTCACTGATGATTCCCTGCTGCAGCCAGAGCACCTTCGCACCGATCTCGGCGGCTTCCCGTGCTACATCGGCGCAGTATTCGCTGCGCCGGAACACATTGACGATATGGATCGGCTCGGGAATGTCCTTCAGGGAAGGATAACTTTTCTCGCCGAGGATTTCGGCTGCACCAGGGTTTACCGGGATGATCCGGTATCCGCGTTGCTGCATCGCGGCAGAAACCATATGGGATGTGCGGTCCGGCCGATCAGACAGGCCAACGACAGCGATATTGCCCGCATTTCGTAAAATATCCGCGATTTCTTCGCGCGTAGGATTTTCAAATGCCATGGTTCATGACCACCTTTCCGTTCCTTATCGATGAGAATCTTGGCCTATTCCTCTATTTTACCCATTCTACATCGGCGCCAAGCGCCTTCATGTGATCAAAATATTGCGGGTACGACTTGGCTACATGGTGGGCGTCCTTGATCCGGATCGGCTGTCCTGCGCGCAGCCCGACCACCGTGAGGGCCATGATCACCCGGTGATCGTAATGGGCATTGATCTCAACCCCGCCCTCGACGCCGCCCGGACGGCCATGAACGATAATCTCGGCCTGACGCTCCTCCACGTTGGCTCCTGCTTTACGCAGTTCGGTCAAATAATCCGTAATCCGGTCGCATTCCTTGTAACGGAGATTCTCCACGTTGTAGAACCGGGAGGTCCCTTCGGCAAACACGGCTGCCGCCACCATCGCGAGCACCGCGTCCGTCGCCGCGTCTCCGTCGAATTGGAGCGCCTTCAGGGTGCGGTTGCCCTGCACATGGACATTTCCGTTCTCATGCGTGAGCGGAACCTCCATCATTCGAAGAACGTCGATAATGGCGCGCTCGCCCTGCTTGCTGTCCTCCGACAGATTGCGGATCGTTACATCGGACTGCGTAACCGCGGCAGCCGCCAGCACGGCAGCAGACCCCGGATAATCGCCTTGAACCGTATAGGTCTTGGCTTCGTAGGATTGCCCTCCGGGAACCCGGAAGAACGTATAGTCGTCCGCTGCTTGAATCGTAATGCCGGCCTGCTCCAGCACTTCCAGGGTCTGACCGATCACGACCTTGGATTTCAGATCTCCGGTAACGGTGATTTCGCTGTCTTCGGCAAGCAATGGAGTCAAGAACAACAGGGCGCTTAAATACTGCGAGCTTACTTCGCCTGAAACGGTGAGCTTGCCGCCCTTCGGTTGGCCGCCGCGAATGGTGATGGGCAGCCTGCCATCGTTATGCTCCACTTCCACGCCCAATTGGCCAAGGGTCTCAATGAGATCGTCATGAGGACGCTTGCCCAGTGATTCCGGGTACGCATTGACGAAGGTAACCTCTTTAGACAATGCCGTTACGCCCATCAAGAAGCGCAGGACGGCACCGGCGTTGCCGACGTTCAGCTCCTTCACATCCCGCGGCGATTTGCCAAAGCCCGTAATCACGGCTTTTTCCTCGTCCTCCTCGATCACGGCTCCGAGATCCCGGATACAGCGTCTCATCGCGTCGCTATCCTCGCTGTGGGCAGGGTAATAAATCGTGCTCGTTCCTTCCGCTAGGGCAGCCACAAGCAGGTAACGGGTGGTATAGTTCTTGGAGGACAGTGCTCCGATCTCCCCTTTTAAAATAGGCGTAGGCCTGACGATAACATCCATCGTATGTATCTCTCCCTTGTATATAGTGTTGCGATTACCAGCATTACAATCTCCCTAGGATAAATTGACAGGGAAAGAACCGCTTGGTTATCATAGTTCATGTGAACCGGAAAATCAGATCGTTTGCGATCTTACTCATTTATGCTAAGAAAAGAGGTCTATATGATGAAACCGATCCCTCAAATGGAAACTTCGGAGCTTAGAAGCCGGCTTCAAAACGGCGAACAGGTGTACATGATTGATGTCCGCGAGGATGAAGAGGTTGCCGCCGGGATGATCAGCGGTGCCAAGCATATCCCGATGGGCGAGATTCCGAACCGCCTGGACGAAATTCCGCGCGACCAAGAGGTTGTCTTTATCTGCCGCAGCGGCGGACGCAGTCAACACGTATGCGAATTTCTCAATCACCAGGGCTTGAACAACGTGATCAACATGAAGGGCGGCATGCTGCAGTGGCATGACGATGAAGTATAGGCAAGCCGTAAAGAAGGTGCGGGATGAACATGATCCCCGCCTTTTTTTGCTTGTGCTTGTGCTTGTGCTTGTGCTTGAGTTGATTCCGCTCGCAAACTCCCTTGATTAAAATCCCATCTATCTCCATTCCAAGCCGGGTCCGCTTATCATCTTAGCCGCGGTAATGCGTTAAAATGTCAGCCGCCACTTCATCCGCGGATCGGCCAACCGTATCCACCATCACGTCCGCAAACCGGTATTTGTCCTTTCGCTCATCGAGGATGCGCCGAACCCTCTCTTCGACATCGCCCGCAAGCAGCGGCCGGTTGGCATCGCCCCGTACGCGTTCCACGATGCTAGCGGCATCCGCTGTGAGGGCAACGACCCAGCCGCCGCGTTTCATTACGTCGCAATTGTCGGAACGAAGGACGGCTCCGCCGCCGGATGCCAGGACGATTCCATCCCGGAGCAAAACGCTGCGCAATGCAGCGGATTCAGCCTCGCGGAAATACGGCTCTCCCTCCGTTTCAAACATCTCGGAAATCGTTCTGCCTTCCATTCTCTCAATTTCCGCATCCAGATCTATCAAATTGTAGCCGAGCGAGTCTGCCACGAGGCGCCCCACGGTTGACTTGCCCGTACCCATCATCCCGATCAGAATGATGTTTCTACCCAGCTTATCCAATTTCACACCCCATTCGCTGCTTCACTGTAAAGGTTGTTCATATCATACCACAGCCCCAAATCTTTCGACAATGGACCCGACTCTCTAAATTGTAATCCCAATGCCTCAAGCCAAGCCCCTATTTATGGAGTCTATCTTGTTCCCAAGCATCATACACTGTTACAAGAATGCAAGATTAGAAGAAAGGAATGAACCCATGGTGCCATTTCATCCAACCGGACTCTCTTCCTCGGCCAAGCGGATCCGCCGGATGCTCGATCCATCCTACCCGCTGTGCCGCGAGGACGTGATGTGGGTGCTTCATTTTGTCCAAAAAAAAGTGGCTCTGAAGGATCCTGCGCTGCAAGATCTTTCAAAGCCACGGTTGCTGCAAAATTTCAACAGTTATTGCGAAGCCGCGCTGCTCTTGCTCGGAAGCGGAAACCACTTTCACACAAAGAACGGCGACATCCGCACCTGTCTCTTAGAAGCCATGCACGGGCTTCCCGAGCTGGCGGAGGCTATCTCCCCTACTAAAGCCCGCGCGTTTGAATCGATGTCCTCGATCCCTGAGGACGGTATCCATACTGCTGCAAGAGAGCAGAATTAGTCCATCCAGGACAGAGTCGAATTGACGCTGCCGATAAAAGAGCAGGATTACTCCATCCAGTTGTAGTGGAAGGTTCCTTCTTTGTCAACGCGTTTAAAAGTGTGCGCTCCGAAGTAGTCGCGCTGAGCCTGCAGCAGGTTCGCTGGCAGGTTCGCCGTACGGTAGCTGTCGTAGTATGCAAGCGCGCTGGAGAATCCAGGCACCGGAATGCCCAAGGATACCGCGGAAGCTACAACTTTACGCCATGCATCTTGATAGGATTCGATTATATCGGTAAAGAACGGATCCAGCAGCAGGTTCTTAAGCTCCGGATTGTTCTCATACGCATCGGTGATGTTCTGCAGGAAGCGGGAACGGATAATGCAGCCGCCGCGCCAGATTTTAGCTAGGTTGCCGTATTGCAGGTTCCAGCCGTATTCATCGGATGCTACGCGAAGCTGTGCGAAGCCTTGAGCGTAGGATACGATCTTGCTCGCAAACAGCGCTTTGCGCACATTTTCGATGAACTCGGCTTTGTCGCCGTCAAATGCAGCCGTTTTTGGACCATTCAGGATTTTGCTTGCCGCAACGCGCTCTTCTTTCATCGCGGAGAGGAAACGGGAGAATACGGATTCGGTGATCATGGAAAGCGGCACGCCCAGATCCAGTGAGCTTTGGCTTGTCCATTTGCCTGTTCCTTTTTGACCCGCCGTATCCAGGATGACGTCAACCATCGGCTTGCCGGTTTCTTCATCGTATTTGGAGAAAATGTCAGCCGTGATCTCGATCAGATAGCTGTCGAGTTCGCCTTGGTTCCATTCCGTGAAGATTCCGTGAAGATCCTTCGCATCGAGGCCGAGTACGTCTTTCAGCAATTGATACGCTTCGCAAATGAGCTGCATATCGCCATATTCGATACCGTTGTGAACCATTTTTACATAATGGCCGGCACCGTCCGGTCCGATATATGTACAGCAAGGCTCTTCGTTAACCTTCGCGGAAATGGCTGTCAGAATAGGCTCAACCAGCTTATAGGCACTTTCCTGTCCGCCTGGCATGATCGATGGGCCTTTCAATGCGCCTTCTTCGCCGCCGGAAACGCCTGCACCGATAAAGTTAAAGCCTTTTTCAGCCAACTCTTTGCTGCGGCGCTGCGTATCAGGGAAATAAGCGTTACCGCCGTCGATGATGATATCGCCTTGGTCCAAATGCGGAATCAGCTGTTCAATCGTAGCGTCCGTAGCTTGTCCTGCCTGTACCATGATCAGGATTTTGCGAGGAGTTTCAAGGGAATCCACGAATTCTTCGATCGAGAACGTTCCTTTCACTTGCTTGCCTTCGGTTTCCTTCAGCATATCTTCCGTTTTTTGCGGAGAGCGGTTATATACGGAAACGGTGAAGCCTTTGCTTTCGATGTTCAGGGCCAGGTTTTTTCCCATTACAGCAAGGCCAATCACACCGATTTGTTGTTTTGACATCTGGTTCTCCATCCTTTGCTCCAATATATTTTTAAACAACCCATCCCTACGAGATGATTTGCAATAATCTTATATTAACGTTTTTCATTTGACAAGTGAACCCCTGTCACAAAATGAGAACACGCGCGAAAACACCCCTTCGGTTTCGGAGTGTTGTTCGTGCTTTACTCTTGTATCGTTCGATGAAGTGAATTACCACTCCAGCCTCATCAGCTCCAAGGAAAGCTCGCGGAGTCTTTGCTTGCAGGCCGCGATTTTGTCCTGATTCCCCTCTTGCAGGGCGGCATGGAGCTTCTCAAGCTCATCATCGGTTTCCAGCCTGGACAGAAGGAGCCGCTGTTCCCCCTCATCCGATTCGAACAACCGCACCATTTCCTGCTCCGTCATCGGCGTCCCCTTCTGAAACAGCACACGCTGCCGGTAACCGGATATTTCCACCAGCCTTATAACCTCGCCAAACAAAATATTCTCGATCAATATCTGCCGGTCCTTGAAACGTTTGACGACAGCGTGGCCACGGGTATTCTCGATCAATTTCTCCATCCATTCCGCAAGCTTGGGATCGCGGATCATATAATCGCCTACCAGCTTAAAACCGCTTCCTGTCCGTTGAAACCGCAGCTTTACCAGCTTGCGTCCGGTTCGGATCGAAATGACAAACTGCGTTTCATTCTCGCTCCAGTAAAGCGAATATCCTTCCTGGATCAATTCCTTGATTAGGTCCTGGATATGCCGGCGATCAAACCGGAGCTCCAGGTTGCAATACTCCACTTCCTCGCTCTTATTCACGGCACTCCCTCCTCCGGTTTACTACCGATCTGAAAAACGACGGTGAAGATTTCCCCCATGGCTGCTTTTGATGTTGTCTTATCTATATCTTATACTCCATCTTATGTAACGGTAACTTGGTTTATTGACTATTTTTAACCCGCATGAAAATACGGTGAAACTTTCCTGGGTCATGCCTGACGTCCACTTGCCTTATGGTATAATGGGTTATCCAAAAGCCGAGTTTAGTAAGTGTTCATCATAAACAACAGGGAGGCCATCACATTCATGACGGTTACCGGATTTAAAGATCAGGATTTCGACGTATTCTCCGTTCCAGGACTCGAAGCCCGTATGGAGGTTCTCATTGAACGGGTAAGACCCAAGCTTGAGACGCTGGGGGCCGAGCTTGCCCCCTATGTGTCCGCGCTGGTCGGGGAAGAGATGTTCGTGCATGTGGCCAAGCATGCAAGACGAACCGTTAATCCCCCGATTGACACCTGGGTCGCATGGGCTGCCAGCAAACGGGGCTACAAAGCGCTGCCTCATTTTGAGGTGGGCATGTTCGGAACCCATCTGTTTGTCATCTTCGCGATTATTTACGAAAGCCCCAACAAAACCGTATTTGCCGGCAACCTGGAAGCCAAGCTCAAGAAAACAGCGAAGGCGCTGCCTAAACATTTCTATTGGTCCATGGATCATATGAATCCGGCCGGCACCCCTCACCAGGACATGAGCGAGGAGGATTTCGTTCGCCTCATTGAGAAGCTGAAACAGGTGAAAAAAGCTGAGGTCATGTGCGGACTGCGCATTCCGCGCGAGGAAGCCGTCAAGCTTGAAGGGGACGAGCTGGTGCAAAAAGTGCAGGAGACGTTTGAGACGCTGCTGCCGCTTTATAAAATGGCGTTTTAATGAGCATGATATATTGATGTAAAGGGCTGCTGTTGCAGCTCTTTTTTTAAGATTATAGAATTTATAAATTTTCAGCGAAGCTGAACAATTCTATAATCGCAAGAAAAACTTCCTTTAACCGCGGTCTGTCTTCTGAGAAAGTACGTCGATGGACGTTTATCTTATGGATGATATTTTAATGAAGGAACGATGAAGAACGCATCCCTCCGCCTTTATATGTCCAAAGTATGAAGCGCTGCCGGGCCGTGCAAAAAAAGCCGGTCATTCTTCTTGCATTCCCCCCCTATTTTGCTATACTCAATTTTGTTTATATAAAAACAGGAATCAACAAATCATAACAAAATAAACATAAGGAAAGGTTGTGACAACGTCCATGGACCACAGTCGTACACCGCTCTTCACCGCGCTTAAAGAACACGCGGCCAAAAACCCCGTGCAATTTCACATTCCGGGACATAAGAAGGGCCTCGGCACCGATGCCGAATTCAGGGAATTTATAGGGGATAACGCCTTTTCTATAGATTTGATCAATATTGCGCCGCTGGATGATTTGCATCAGCCTACAGGCGTCATTGAAGAAGCCCAGAAGCTGGCCGCCGACGCATTCGGTGCCGACCACACTTACTTCAGTGTCCAAGGGACAAGCGGAGCGATCATGACCATGATCATGTCGGTATGCTCGCCCGGCGATAAAATCATCGTACCGCGCAACGTTCATAAATCCGTGCTTTCCGCCATCATCTTTACCGGTGCCAAGCCTGTGTTCGTATCGCCTGCCCAGGATTCCAATGTGGGGATCGATCACGGGATCACGATCAGCTCCGTACGGAAAGCGCTAAAGCGTCACCCTGACGTCAAAGCCGTACTGGTCATCAATCCGACGTACTTCGGGGTGAGCGCTAACCTGAAGGAAATCGTCGATTTGGCCCACAGCTACAACGTTCCCGTGCTTGTGGACGAAGCGCACGGGGTTCTGATCCATTTTCATGAAGAACTTCCGATGTCGGCGATGGAAGCCGGTGCCGATATGGCTGCAACCAGCGTTCATAAACTCGGCGGATCGATGACCCAAAGTTCCGTGCTGAACGTGAACACCAAGAACGGATACATCAATCCTTACCGCGTGCAGACCATCATCAGTATGCTGACCACAACGTCGACCTCCTACATCCTGCTGGCATCGCTGGATACTTCTCGCCGGAGCCTGGCGCTGCATGGACGGGAAATGGCTGCAAGGACGATTGAATTGGCGCAATATGCACGAAACGAAGTCAATAAAATCGAAGGCCTGTACTGCTTCGGGAAGGAAATACTGGGCGGAGAAGCAACGTACTCCTATGATCCGACCAAGTTGACCGTTCATGTACGCCATCTTGGCATTACGGGATATGAAACCGAGAACTGGCTGCGGGACCACTACAATATTGAAGTGGAGCTCAGCGATATGTACAACATTTTGTGCCTCATTACACCGGGAGACAATCGGGAGACGATCGATATTCTGCTGACGGCGCTCCGCGAGCTTTCGGACCAGTACATGCACGTGAACGAAATTAATGAGCTGGTCGTGAAAACGCCGGAAATTCCGCAGCTGTCGCTCATTCCCCGCGATGCGTTTTATGGGGATACGGAGGTCGTGCCGTTCAAGGAATCGGCCGGACGCATTATTGCCGAATTCATCTATGTCTACCCGCCGGGAATTCCGATCTTGCTTCCGGGCGAAGTGATTTCCCAGGAAAACATCGATTACATTACCGATCATGTCGATGTCGGCCTGCCTGTCAAAGGTCCTGAGGATCGCAGCATTCAGAATGTGAAAGTCATCGTGGAAACGGATCCTATATTCTAAGGCAAAATACAAAAAACCCGGTGCGAGTGGTTCGCATCGGGTTTTTCGTTAGGGAGTGTTACTCCTGGTTTGCAGCAGCGACCAGTTCGTTATAAACCGCCTCTACTTCATTCCATTCGTCTTCGTCCTCAATATTGTAAAGAACCATTTCCTCGTTCTCTTCTTCCATACGTAGAATGACGCCGTCCGCTTCCGGATTCTCGCGTTCAAGCAAAAGCGCGTAAAGCTTCTCGCCGACATCAAATGTCTCCACGAGAACCATCTCTACTTCTTTTCCTTCTTCATCCGTCAATGTCAGCACAAACTCTTCATGTTCGTGGTCGTGGTCATGATCGTGACCGCAGCCGCAAGCATCTCCGTGTTCATGTTTGTGTTCGCTCATTGAAAAAACCTCACTTCGGTTAAATTATCATACTTTCGTATCGTATCACGGATAGCTTCTTCAGGTCAATTTTTGCCAAGCGGCTATGGACCCATCAATTTAGGGCGGTAATCACTTTCTCCGCAACCTTCACAAAACCGTCATCCGATTTGACTTTTACATAAAAGCCTACCGAGTATTTTCCGGCCGTTTTGAAATCGTACGTGAAATCATAGGTTCGGAACCAGAAGTTATCCTTGCGGTCCTTCACTTCCTGAGACTGGATGTCCTTGATATTGCCCGAAGGATCCTCAATCGCTACTTTCACGGCATGAATATTGTTGTTTAAGCTGTCTACCTGGCTAAATACATTGAATTTCAGCTTGCCTTTGTTTACGTTGCCGAATACAGTATCTCCTTTAAAGAGAAAAATATGCACATTCGGCTTGACGACCTGGACTTGTCCATTCGCCGAATTCCAGTCCACAGCCCCGTCAAATTCCCGGACCGGCACATAGGTTTTGCCATCAATCAAATATCCGCCATCCTTCAATTCGCGTCCGTTCAGCCAAACACGAACACGCTCATTGACGGAATCCGCAAACAAAAGGGTGCTGCCACCCATTAAAGAGAGCACTAGCATACATGCCATCACTTTTTTCCACTTCATTTCATACGTTCCCTCCATTGGCTCTTCTTGTTGTTATATGTGTATACTACATGTCAAAAAACAAGTTGCGGACAATTTTGCACTTTGTGGTAAAATTTTTTTCTCGTGGTTCAAGGCTTGATCTTATCACGATTTTTGCAGCATTAAGGCTCCGTTTCGAGCATATACTCCGTGTAAATACATAAGAAATTCGTTAAAATACACATAAGCATACTTGGACTATACATCATTTCATCAGGAGGTTTCATCCATTGACACTGACATTGCAAATGCTTGGCACCGGCAGTGCGTTTGCCAAGAACTACTATAACAATAACGCACTGATACATGACGGAAATTTCACGCTGCTCATCGACTGCGGAATCACTGCTCCGTTGGCGCTGCATCAGATGAACAAGACGTTTAACGATGTGGACGCCGTGCTCATCACGCATATTCATGCCGACCATGTTGGCGGTTTGGAGGAGCTTGCGTTTATTATGAAGATGAAATACGATCGCAAACTCCCGCTCTATATTGCTGAAGCGCTGGTGGAACCGATATGGGAACATACACTCAAAGGCGGCTTATACCAGCAGGGACATATCTCTTCCCTTCAGGATGTATTTGACGTGCATCCTTTGAAACCGGGCGTGAGGGCCGCTATTTCATCCGGAATCTCGGTGGAGCTGATTCATACGCAGCATATTCCGGGCAAAGACAGCTATTCGCTTTATTTGAACGATCGGATTTTTTACAGCGCGGACATGGTATTCGACCCCATCTTGCTGAAGCAATTGGTAAATGAACGGGATTGCGAAGTGATTCTGCATGAATGCCAGCTGCAGGGCCCGGGCGAGGTGCACACGACACTCGATGAACTGCTCAGCCTGCCTCAAGAAATTCAGGAGCGTACCTATCTGATGCATTACAGCGATGAGGTCGAAGCTTTCATCGGCAAGACCGGAAACATGGAATTCGTGGAGCAGCAGCGGGTATACGAATTGTAGTTCAATATGCGTCAATGCATAGTTTACGAGGGTTCCCGGGAATAATAAGGCCGGGAGGCGATTCATATGGATCAACAACAAGAAGTAGTAGGCGTACGTAAAAATGGTGATGGCGACATCATCGAACTTAAGCTGGATAACGGCAGCGTCGTGGACTACAAAACGGCCCAACAGATGGCCAAGAATAAGGAAATCAAGAACCTGAACGTATTCCGTGGACGTGATGGAGACGAACATCTTCGTTCCAATGCGGATGGCGATCCAAGCAACAACCTGGACAATTTGCCGACGTTCTAATTCATGCGCAAAAGACCTCGAAGCGATGCTCGAGGTCTTTTCTTTTTTGGGGACGATGCGGAATGACCGGCATCTTATTTGGATTTGCTTTGGTTTGCGGCCTTACAATTCCTTTTTCATGCGAACATGGGGAATGCCTGCATCATCAAACGGCTCGTCCGAAATCGTCTCATACCCGAGCTTGCGGTAAAAAGCCTCTGCCTGCACCTGTGCATCGAGCACGGAATATTGCAGCTTTAGTTCGCGAGCCTGCGCTTCCAGCGCCATCATCAGCACACGGCCAATCCCTTTGGAACGGAACGGCTTCCGCACCGCGATCCGCTGCATTTTGGCGGAATCCTTATTGTAATAGGTAATACGCCCGGTTGCGGCGTACTGCCCCTCCGACTTGATCAAGACATGGTGTGCATCCGATTCCAGGCGGTCGTAATCATCGATCTCCAAATCGATCGGCACCTTCTGTTCTAGGACAAACACATCCTTTCGGATATCCAGCGCCTGCTGCAACTGCTCTTCCGTTGATACATTGATGATTTCTGCTGCCATTTCAACACCTCTTTATGTAGAATCAATTCCTCGTGATATCGCAGGTCGAGATATTATACAAAATATTCGTTTTCCTGTATAGTAGTAGAAGCTAACGTCTTCATGAAAGGAGCATTGCCTTTATGAGCATGGGAGCCACGATATTTTGGGCTGTGGTCATTGCTGCCCTGATCATCTATCCCACCTTCTGGACGATCAAAAAAGGTTATTCCCGCAAATGGGATGAGGAATAGCATCGGCCGTCTTACAACAAGCCGCCAGCCTGCCAGCCGGCGGTTTGTTCTGCTCACTGTTCGTGCAGAGATCATCATGATGGTTGGCGCCGCTTTAAGCACAAAGCAGTCCTGGAGCTCTTTATGGATGGAGATCCCTTAACGTGTCCGCCGCATCCATCGGGGATACCGGCTCCAGCGCCCCGCTTCCCTGCTTGGAATATACGTCCTGATCAACAGAGCGCCCGTACACATCCAGCATCACGGGCGCTGCAGGGGCATGCAGCGGCTCCAATTGCACCGATGTTCTTTCCGGGACACTGCAGCCGCCGCCCGCAATAGATACCGCCAATAACGAGAGCACCAGTCCTACTCGCTTGATACGATGGGATTTCCCACCTGTCATGCCTTTCACGCTCCTTCATTGGCAAAATCATGCTGTATTTAGTCTGAACCGGAACGTGGTATTTTATAACGAGAAAACCATTGACAGCCGCCTTGTCTGCTGGTAATATATGAATTACCTTTTTAAATATTTCATGATCTGTTAGCTCAGCTGGGAGAGCACTATCTTGACAGGGTAGGGGTCAGTGGTTCGAGCCCACTACAGATCATCATGAAGAGCCCTTGCGTAGCAAGGGCTTTTTTCTTTTCTTCTAATGGTTGTCTATCTGAATTTCACTTTTGGGGACGAATTGGGGGACATAGTCAGTTAGACACTACTTTTAAGACCGCTTTTTGGTCTTATTTGACCTCTCTACGCCAACGGGATTACATTTGCCGAGTATTTTCAATTTGCCGAAACTATGTCATTAATCTTGATCCATTCCCATTCGCCTATTCCGGTAGCCAGCTTGATTTCACGTCTGTAAGTGTGAATTACGGATACAGTGCCGGTCAGTTCCTGGTCTTCATATTCATCGAATAAACGCAATTTGATTGTACGGTGCATATGAAATGACTCTGCAAGCGCCTGCTCAATCAATTCCATTTCCTGCGGATCAAGAACCGGTTTATTCTTCCTTCCCTCTTCCAGCTGCCGGCGGATGATAGTTTCTTTATGTTCCGGAAGCATCATCCGGCTGGATTCCCAAAGACCGTTACCTTCAAGCTTTTTACGAGTCGTTGTCATTTATAGTGTCCTCCGATCTTAGCCGACGTGATGTTAAAACATTTACGCAATTTCGTTACATCCCAGCCTTATTATGTATACAAAAAAACCTTGAGGTTATTTAAACCCCAAGGATTTTTCGTTATTCTTCTTTCCAAACAGTATACCAATGTGTTGCTGTAGATTTATCATCATCTATGTACCAAAAAAAGTACTCCACTCCATCAACTGTAATGTAATGTAATGGCGTGAAATAGTCTCTGCTATACTGACTTTTTGGGTACATATAACCCGCTTTTACTTTACATGGGTTACAATATTGAGGCGTTATCTCAGATTCTGTCTGTGAGATAGGACTTGCAGATACTGGCGCTGCTACAGTCATAAAAGCAGCAATGATAGAAGAGAATATTACAAATTTTTTCCCCATTCTAACCACGCTAACACCTCCAGATATTTATAAAAGTTAATTTACATAACCCATATCAATTGTATCATTTGGATATTATTGGAGTATATAGTATGTTAGAACCATTAAATGGTATAATTATGTATATTTTATTCCGGATTTATCTTTTTCAATTGTCGCATTTGTCCGGGCTATTTTTAGAATAGATGACATGACATTAATCCTACCATTACTTCTCGCCTCTTTATTACATAGCCACGCGCTATAATTCAGGTAAAGAGGCATTTCTATGTTTATTGAACCGATGTTACTCGCAACAGCGCCCGCTCCATTCTCAGACTCGCGCTTCATATTTGAACCTAAAATCGATGGCCACCGCTTGATTTTTTCACAGCAGAATGGCGTTGTTTGCCTATCACGCGCCATAACAACGACTGTTCTCGCCAATATCCTGAGATAGCCAACGCTATATTTCCGCATGACATCGTATTGGACGGCGAAATTGCGTTCGTTGATCCCGCGACTGGCAACTCGGATTTTGAAGCGGTTATGACACGATTCCAGGCGAAGAAGACGGATAAAATTACAGCTTTAGCCGGAACTCTGCCGTCTACATTCGTCATATTCGACGTGCTGCAGTATAACGGTCAGGATTTGCGACGGCCGCCACTAATGCAGCGCAAAGAAATACTCTCGTCTATTCCGCTACCGTCCCTAGCTTCGGTATTGTTCCGTTCATCGAAGGCGCCGGCGAAGCCCTGTTACTCAGATAGAAAAACAGGAGATGGAGGGCATTGTCGGTAAGCGGAGATTTGCTACTTAGTAAATCGATCAGGAGGCTGTTATACCCTACTTCACCGATAGAAGACAAAGAAAAAGGACCCCCGATAGCCTAAGCCGGTAGGGATCCTCTCACATAAATACAACTGTTCAAATCACGTAGGGTCTTTGTCATCCGGGGGAGTATTATACCCAGAAAGAACCTAAAATGATGACCAACAAGATAAAGAGAACTAGAACTGCTCCGACTGAGTTTTTACCGCCGTATCCACCTTCGTAACCAACTTCACCCATGAGGACTCCTCCTTTCAACGATCTGATACAAAGTATTCAAAAACTCAAGCAATGCTAGGGCCAATATTCTTATTAACAAAAAAAAACGCCAGCCTAAGCCAGCGAGGTTCTTTTTACCGATGCGGCGCTGACCACATGGATATCACGGGTTGTGTTACCCGAGTTTTTTCTCCTTCCCGTCAATGCGGACGGAAAATGGAGCATATGACACCGTACAAAAAGAGGAAGCTGTCACAAAAGCCATAAAAATGACTGCGGGACAGCTTCTTCTTTTTTAAAGAAGGAAACCTGAGTTGTAGTTGGCGGGCTACACTCTCATGTATATTCACAGAAATGCCACTTTGCTAATCATTTTCAAATGTACATCATCAAAAAAAATACAAAGGGGCTGCAACAACTCCCTCACGTTAAAAACTTCCTCCTCCACCCAAGCAGCAATCGAAATAGGCTTGAAAATTAGGCTAAGCACTTAGTTAATCACCCAAGCTTATACATAAGTGACCACATATTAATAATCTGACTCTAAAACAAAGGAGGAATAACCATGAGCGCTGATGCCGGGTATGGCTATGGCCGTAGTGCTACTTTTGTCTTGGTTCTGTACATTCTTCTCGTTATCATTTTGGCAGCAGGTTTTTGGATCTAAAAACTGATGACAACAGAAGCTGTTCCAAAAGCCATGAAAATGGCTGCGGGACAGCACTTTTCATAACAATAAAACCTTTCCTGGGTAAAATGAAAGTGCCGCTAAACCATCAAAAAAGACCCTGCCAGCCAGTAATAGGCCCGAAGGGTACTCGTGTTGTTTGTTTAATTTCTGGAGAATATTTTTTTCCAAACGGAGGAAGACGATTGCCGCCTCTTCGCGGATCAAAGGATCTCCGGGGCAGCTGCCATCGAAAAGCCCTTTCTTTTTCGCTGCATCCCAAAAGTCTTGATCAGACCCAAAAAAGCCCAACTCATAAATACCTTCCGATTGGCTTCTTCTCCAGCTTAATTGATAAAGATGTTTTTCGAATGACATATATAATCCATCTAATTTGAATCCATTCAGTGTGTCCAACGGAAATTCTGTAGTTACTGTAATATAATTACGAATCGTTAGATTCGTCCAACCGAAATTCAAATCATAGATGAATCGGTTGGAATCATAAAATTTAAAGTTGATTTGGCATCCTTCGTACTTTCCAGGGATACGTGATATAAAATGAAATTCGGCTCGTGTCCCCTCATCCGTGCAATCTCTAAGCACAGGCATCTCTATACCTCCTGCCGACTCAATGTGTCGTCCAGTAATCCGCAGCTCTTTCCACTCTTTGAACGGGCTGTGCCTCTTCTTTCAGCACAATCAGGCTCTGCAATTCCCGCTTGTTCTTAAACATAATATAGCCTTGTTCCTCCAATGAAGCTATGCCCTCCATAATTTCATTCGGTTTACGTCCCGTTAGGTACTTAAGTAACCGCAAGGTCGGGACACGGCTGCGATGCGCCGGATAGTTGATCAAAATTCGGAGCAGTTTTCGTTCCAGATCAGGAAGCATGCGAACCTCTTCCTTTCTGGGGCCTCCAGGACAGGATGTTGTTTTCATTGAATACCCGGGGCTTTCCCGTCTCCAGGCACGTTGCCCGAATCCGCTGATCCTTAATGCTGTGTATCTGTATTTTGCGCTGGGTAATGTTGCCCTTACGGTCTTCGTATATGATTTCTACGGTTTGCTCCAGGTATTTCTCAAACATGATGCACCCACCTCTGATAAGAACATTTGTTTGTATTATATGCGAACACTCGTTCTTTTATCAATGTCAATTTTACCCTAATTGGCTTGGCATCCATTACTAACAAACTCGCAATCATTGGAGCATCGATGGAACCGACCGTTAAGGACTCAGCTGTAGCTTCCTTAGTCATAATAAAAACCGGCGCCAACCGGCACCGGCTACTACGACCCATATCTCATTCGACAACCATGAACCTACCACAAATTTGGTGTACCCCAGTCCCCGTATCAATTGGATCAAGATTTATTTCAAAAGTTCTTCCGGCGTCTCTCCGCTGTACACAAATACGGGACTTGCAGTATTAACGACAAATACGGCTACCAACGTCAGTGCAGATGCGATGAACGAAAAAAAACGATGACGAATCTTATGGATCCATAACATGAGCTTGTCCTCCTTTCCAGCGTAATAAACTAATAGCCTGGATTAAAAATATGACAGCCAATGTTGGGGACTGAAGGACAAAATTGAACATCACGATGAAGCAGCTAAACAAGCGGAGCTTAGAGTAATGCTTGCTCGGTATCCGGGATTGTCTCTCGATTCGGCTGGGAGCAAACAGCATAACCAGCAACAGACTAAGCGCATTCATAACGAGCACAGCTGCAATCCCCATATCAACAAAAGTCACCAAGGTAAACAGTGCTGTCGTGAACGCAATACAGCCGGCCCCCGTCTTAAGGTGATACCCTCCCGAGAATTGCCTCAGTATTGCGAAGCCCGTCAAGGCTATGACCGCCTCTCTCACGTTACCCGAGAAGATCGAAATCAGCAGCGTGAATACGACAATGAACATCACGTTGAATAGAATGGCAAGCGCGTGCTTCAAAACAGGAACGGAGGACGGATGATCAGGTACCTGACGTTTGATCCTCTCCGCTATCCGCTCTGACAGTCCTTCTATGATCATAAGACTCCCGCTCCTCTGTATTGATCGCATAATACAAGAAGATTCCAAATGTGATTCCAAAGAAGAGAAGATGCAGCCACAGGCGGTTGAGGTAAAACAGAATGGCAATTAATATCAGCACTACGATAATTAAAGCGATCAACAGAATATGTTCAAATTTAATGCGCAGCTTCTCCAGGTCGTACTTAAACCCGATACCGAACCTGTACATCAACCAGGATATCAGCAGTCCCGTCGCTCCTGACAGAACTTGAAGGATGTAACCTTTGGCAGGATCGGTCTGAATGGCATTGATCGATCCGAACACCGTAGTCAAATAGGCGGTTTGAATCAACGCGTAGAACATGTAGCCTATAATGGTGCAAATCGCCGACCAAATGACTGGAATTTTAATGATGGCCGAGAACAAGAACACAAAGATCATTACCGTAATAAGCGGGGCAAGAAAATCGAGCGAGAGTTCATTCCGCATGATGTAACTCTGTAGATTGGCAAGGATCATAACCAGCAGGGCTTGCCATATGTACTCCGTTGTTTTAAATCTAAGCAATGTCATGATCAGTGAATAAATCGCCAGTGTTTCAAAAGTCGAAAACACCATAAACCAAATAGCTTCCATTCAAAGATTTCCTCCCTACACCGTAAAGAAATGGTTTAATGTGTACAACGCCACTTCCCGATTCATCCTGGCTAAGCTGAGTGGTTATAACGTCTCTAAGAAACGTATATCTTCAGCCTTCAGATTCTATCGAGTCGTCCCTGAATGATGCATGTTCTTGAGGTCAATTCCGATGGCGCCTGCCATTTCTTATATGTCTGGAAGCTCTGATGAAAAATGCAATAACATCGAACGGCGTCAATAGCTCCGGCTTGTATACAATAATTACCAAGCACAACGGCCCGGAACTTATAACGCCAAGACGAAGCAAACCACTGCAACGTTCAATCCGCAAAACAAAAAACGAGCATCAATGATCAAGAATCCACGACCTTATGAACATAACTAAGCCAGAATAAACTCGTGTCGCACGATGCGTAACATCCTGACATCATCATCTAAGTCGATTATATAAGGCCATGTAGGCATAACAACAGGTAATTAAATACATATGTGGGGGAATCCATCATGGATCTATGAAGTGTAGAGTTTATAAAAGGAGATAACTAGATATAACTCTATTATATACGAACCTACGTTCCTGTTCAACCATTAAGGAACGACAGAATTTATTTTATTCTGACATAAACCTTACACAATTAGATATTAAGATAGGATCAACTAATCTGTATTCCAAGAAGAGGCATCCGCCGGATGCCCCTCCCCTTTTATTCCGTTCTCGTCCCCAACCTTTCAAAAGGATGCGCCTTGTTAGCCGGAATGTTTTTGTGTATGAGTAAAGCAGTCACTTATACAGTCTGGTCCAAGCCATACCATTGGCAGCCAGCAGCACGACGATATAGGCCGATATACCGTAGGTAACCGTGCTACTAAAATAGTGCAAGCCGCATAACCCGCCGACAACGATAATGAACAGCAGCACCCACCAGCCGTCTTTTTGCTGAGCCACATTAAACGCTTGGGAGAACGGCGGATGGCGAAGCATCGCCTTGGCCGACACAGGAATCAGCACCAAGCCGGTAAGAAGAATGATGAGAACGTCCGGTAGGATCCGAATACCGAATATGATCAGGAATACGATCGCATTCACAGTGAACAACGGCAGGAACATTTTTATGGCAAAGGCCTTTAAAGCTCCTTGATATAAGGGACTCATGTTTGGCAGCGGGGCCGCCCCAAACAGCCAGAAGGCCTTGGGTTTGCCGGAGAATTTCAACATCATCACGACGGTTACAATCATGATAAGCATGACGTGCAGCACATAGTACGACGATCCCCTGCCGATTTCCGCCAGGGAGGAATTACGGATCGTGGAGAAAAAGAACAAGTAGGGCAGCAGAACGGACAACCCGAGCGTAGGATACACCTTCAGCTTGAATTCTCTCTCGTTCTTCAACATGCTGGCAGATAACCGGAAACATGCCTGTTCCGTGCGGGACCGGCATACGATTTTGGCCAAAAACCTGTCAAACCGACCGCGCTCCCGCCCTTTTCCCGCTTCGCTGTGCGCCAGCTTTTCCAGATACTGCTCGAAGGATGGAATATAACGAAGGTACACCACCATGAGCAGAACCGGAACGAACACGGCCAATAAGGATAGGACAATCAGCCACCCGCTCCCCTCGCCGAACATCCATTCAAATGGGGCCGCAAACCATACGGGCGGAAGCAGGACCTGCCACCAGGCCGGCGTAAATACCAAATTGAAATCAATCAAATCAAATGAACGGATCACGAACTGATAGCCGATGGCCAGCGTAGCGGAAAGCCCAATCTGTACATAATTGATCAGATCCTTCAGTTTCTCTCCGTCCCAATATTTCAGCAGCACCAGATAAATCATGGAGGTGCTCACCAGAATGAGCATATTCATCAAAATAAGCTCAAGGATGCAGATCAGGAAGAACAGCACGCCATGCTTAAACAGCCCCACGGCAAGTGAAGCGGCCGATAGCGCTCCGGTCAGCAGCAGCAAATAAATTCCGGCATGAATCGATCTGGCCACGCCGACCGTGCGGCCGTCGATCGGTTTCGTCATCAGAATGCTGCGGTCGCGCACATCCAAAAGCACGGATGAGAAATCCGAAATCATGGAGGTCATGATCAGGAACATGAGGATGGCGGACAGGATGCTCATCGGCATCAGATATTCCGGATCGCTCCAGAACACAAACGGCGTCAGCACAAGCCCGATTAAGCCATACAACCAGAGGGAACTGACAAACAGGTTTTTGTCCTGCTCTTCAGCCTTCCGGCTGTTTGAAGATAATATGACGGGTGCCCGCCTCGAGTCCATCAGCAGCTTGACATGCAGGATCCGCCGCAGCGTTTCATAGTCGACGCCCAGTCTCGAGATAACCCCTTGAAACCGATCCAGCAGCTTCAGCATTCGAAATGAAACTTCCGGGCCCGCCATATCAGCTTCCCTCCCGAACGATCGATACGAACCGCTCTGCGATGCTGGCATGGTCATTGAAGCCCGTCAGCTGATTGAACACCTCTTCCAGCGACCCTTCATGGGAATGCTGCTGCAGCTCTTTAAACGTTCCGTCCGCCACCACCCGGCTGTCTGCGAGCAGAACGATCCGGCTGCTGATTTTCTCGACGACGTCCATGATATGCGAGGAATAAAAAATCGTCTTGCCCTGTGCCGACAACTGCGCCAGTACCTCCTTGACCACCATCACGCTGTTTGCATCCAGCCCGCTTAAGGGCTCATCAAGGAACAAGAGATCCGGGTCATGCAGGAGACTCGAGATCAGCAGCACCTTTTGCCGCATTCCTTTTGAAAACGTGGCGATCCGAGCATGGTAAGCCTTTTGCATGTCAAAGCAGTCCATCAAATGTTTTGCCTTATAATCCGCAGCATCGTATGTAAGTCCGTACAATTCGCCGATAAACGTCAGATATTCCGCGGCCGTTAACTGATCGTATAATTCCGCCACCTCGGGTACATACCCGATTCTCCGTTTATAATCGATATTCCCGTCGGAAATATCCTGGCCGAATATGCGGACCGTTCCCGTATACCCTTCAACCAGCCCAAGCATAATTTTAACCGTCGTGCTCTTTCCCGCCCCGTTCGGACCGATATATCCTATCATCTCGCCGCGGTTGACCTTCAGATCAATCCCGTTCAATACATAACGGTTGTCATATTTCATGCGCAGGTCTTCAATCGATAACACTTCATTTTCGGACATGATTGATTCTCCCATTCCCTCTTTTGTCGTCTCATATCTACCTTATTATGGAAGCGCGGGAAAATCAACCGTTGGCGGTATACTCGCTCTGCAAAAGCCCCATGTGCACAATGTCATGCCAGGCACCGTTCCGGTACAAGCTCTGTCTGGAGCTGCCTTCGTGGACGAAGCCGATTTTTTCGTACAGCTTGATCGCTTTATGGTTAAAGGAGAACACCCGCAGGCTTACCCGGTGCAGATTCAGCTCCAAAAAGGCATAATCCAGCAGCAGCTTCATCGCTTCCGAGCCGTATCCCCTGCCCCAATAATTCTTATCGCCGATGTCGATGATGCACTCCGCATTGCGATTCTTGAAATCGATGCCGACCAACGACATGATCCCGATCGGTTGGCCTGTTTCCTTCGCCAGGATCAGATAGCTCTTCGAGGACGGAGTGCCGAGGATCACATGCTGAACGAAGTCCCTGGTCTCCTCCATTTGGTAAGTATCCAAGCTGGGACTGGTGGATTGCATCACGTCCAGGTCATTGCGCCAGGTATGATACAGCTCCGCGTCATCCATGGTCATTTTTCGACAAGACAATCTAGCGGAATCAAACAGCATATTGCTATAAGCCCCTTTCTGTCATCATGATTCTATGGTTATCGGATTTAGCATTTCGCCGAGAGAGTAGAGGAAAGACTCCAGCTGCTCCGGCACGCAAGTCACCCCAGCCCCAAGCTGGAAGGTATCCAGCATGAGTCCGTTGAGAAACGAGATCATGTACCGTGCGATGGCTTCCGGTTCCAGACGCGGCCGAAACTCCCCTTGCTCCTGCCCCTTCCGGATGACCCCGCATAGAGCCTCGACCGTAATCTGATAGCGCTCGGTAATATAGGGATCTTCTTGCTTCGCATGATCATAAGAGGAAGACAGGAAGAATTCCGCCCTGGCGAGTACAAGCGAGTGATGGATCAGCGAGATGTCCTCCTGCTGTTTCTTGATCCAGTCCAACAATTGCTTCCATATCGAATGTGGCGAATCCGGTTCAAAAAAACGGAGCGCCTCCTGATCGTCATAACGCAGAACCTCCAGAAAAACATGCTGCACATTGCCAAAATACGCGTACACGGCGCCGCGGGACATGCCGGCTTCCTCCATGATGTCCTGCATCACGGTGCGGGTATAACCCTTCCTAATAAAGACGCGCCTGGCTGCCCTCAAGATTTCAAGCTTTTTCTGCTGCTTGTATTCGTCGCTGACCCTTGGACACATAATCCTCCCCACCTTCGACCTTAAACTGACACTGGTGTCGTTTTTCATGTCATATTATAACCGACACTCATGTCGTTTTCAAATACCATCCAGTAATTTACGCTGACCCCTTACAGCAAAGTCCCTTAAAAGCACAAATTGAGCGCAGCCATGACACTATCATTCTTTAGATGGAATGTCCCATAATGCCCCTGTCGCTTGATCTTTGAAAACAACTTGTTCTATTTCCGGCAGCTGCACATTTCCGTCAACATTCGCGAATCCCCGCATATATATGGGGGAGAACGAAAAGAGGTGATCGGACATCATTAAGGGCATCGGCCGCATACTGGTCTTCGCCTTACTGCTCGTATTCTTTCTCCCCTCCGTTACCCAAGGTGCGGCAGCAGGACAGAAGCTGGACAGTAAGTACACCAAGTACGCACAGTTTATCGTCATTGACAAATCCACCAACAAGCTAACGTATTACGAAAAAGGCAAGGTCATAAAAACATTCCCCGTGGCCACCGGCAAAAAACCCTCCTATACGCCGGAAGGACTGTTCAAAATCCACGAAAAAGTGAAGAACAGACCGTACTACAAGGAAGGCATCAAGGGAGGAGATCCGCGCAACC
Source organism: Paenibacillus sp. Y412MC10 (assembly GCF_000024685.1). Lineage (NCBI taxonomy): Bacteria > Bacillati > Bacillota > Bacilli > Caryophanales > Paenibacillaceae > Paenibacillus > Paenibacillus sp. Y412MC10. The sequence goes on along the minus strand of NC_013406.1, from coordinate 2,213,262 downwards.
CGCTTGGGGACCGCTGGCTCGGCATTAATGTGAAAGTGAACGGCCGAACCAGTTACGCTTATGCCATCCACGGCAACAACGCGAATTCGATCGGAAAGTACGTATCCGCGGGTTGTATCCGGATGCACAACAAGGACGTGCGATGGCTCTACGACAAGGTGAAAATGAACACCCCCGTCCTCATCCAAAAATAAGGCGCGACCATGAAAAAGCCAAACACTGCACAAGTGTTTGGCTTTTTTAGGTTTAACGTTTTACGAGCCGTACTCGGCTCCGAATTCAATAATGTTGCGGTCCGGATCGAGTACGAATATCTGGGCGAAGCCGGCAACGCTGTCGGGTTTGGCTACATACTCGACGTTCATCCGGTCCAGCCATTCCTTGGTTTCGCGGTAGCTCTTCACCCATATCGAGAAATGCCCGTCCGTTGTATCGATGCCCCGCTCCCGCAGCGTATCGCTGACGGGATGCTCCAGCAGATGGAGCTGCTGGCCCCCGACGGCATACCAGACCCCTTTGGAATCAAACGGCGGGCGCGGCAGCTCCCGAAACTTGAGAACGTCCGAGTAAAAAAACTTCGCCTTCTCCAAGTCGCGCACCGCCAAGCTCACATGGTGCAGTCCTTCAAATTGAATCATGAATCCCACCCCCAGGTATGTAACTGTATTGTAAAGGATACCTTATCATTATATAACATGAATTAACCAGCCAAGGGGGGAGTTCACCATGGATATCCATTCGGATGAATACAAAATCGCTGCGCTCAATGGAAATGAAGGCACTTTGAAGGCAATTGAAGACGCCGAAACCAAAATTGCCGAGCTGACGGGCAAAGAGATCACGCTGATTGCCTACGAGAAAGAACAAACACAAGGGGAGAAGCCATAACCAAGCCCCTTAGAAAAAAGGCTGCCCTCCAAGCGTCTACAGTGACCTTGGTAGAGCAGCTTTTTCATTAGATGAAGCAGGACGCCGTCACGGCCGCCTGATAGGTTACATTAACCTCCAGCGGTCTGTCGGTTAGACCATTCTGATCGAAGAGCATCCGGTCGGCTTCCAACTCCTCGATTTCGTCGACTACGCCTTCCACATAATCCGCAAGGCGGTCCTGCGTAGAGGAGATTCGCGCGAGCAGCCCGCCGTAGCGGAGATCCAGCACCTCCCAGCCAAATGGCTTATACGTGCTCATCCACAGTGCCCTGTGCGATAAACGCAATGCCTCGATGCGCCGCTTCAGATCGTTTAACGGGGAAACCGCTGCGGAAACAAGCTCAGCAAGACGGTCTTTGTTTCGTGTGTCGTAAAGCCTTTTCAACGTAACGCCCAGGGTGCTCTTGATAACGAGGACCGAGGCCAATTTTTCATAGAAATCATAAAGGCGGTTAAACGGTGCCGGGTACTGTTCCTTGCTGTCCCGCCATCTCTGCTCCAGCTCGGCGTAATGTCCAGGCAGCACGGAATCCGCTTCCCCCTCCACATGCTTGTCCAGCAGTCCCAGCAAAGGATCCTGCCACAACAAATACTTCGAGGGATTGGCCATCCAGTGATTTCCCTCCGACACGCCGGGAACCTCATCCATATATTTCAGCGCGTTCAGCGATCCGAACAAATCGATGCCCGTGCAAGCCGCGAGCCTTCTTGCCAGAAGCTCGTCGCTGATACCGTCTCCGTACCCATGCTCGGCAAACAGCTGGAGGCCCGCCAGGATGACCAGGTGATTGGTTTCGTTTCCGTTATCCCCCCAGGCGGTGGCGATGACTTCGCAGATCCCTTTCGTTTTGGCGGCGCGCAGGGCAGGATGGCTGGTCATCCAGGTCTTGCCGTTGTTCGGGCTGATGCTGTTCCACATATGAATGCCGCCAGCAAAAATCGGCTTGGAACCCAGCTTCATATGCTTCTCATACAGCCGCTCATAACCCTCTTCATCCCTGCGTCCGTAATCCCAATATACGAATTGGACGCCTTGGGGAATGCGGCTCATATTGTCGTCGGAAAAATCCGCATCCAGATTGTACAGCGAACCTTGATAATCGTTGGCCAGCAAATTAAAATACATGTCGCTCCAGATCATCGGCCGGAGTCCGAGACGCTCGGTTATGGCAAGCACCCGGCTGACATGATCATTCATAATCTGAAACCGGTCCTGGACCCCGTTCAATTTTAAATACTTGCCAAGGGCGACCTGAAACGCCTCGTCCATCCCGATGTGAATTCGCTTGGAACGGAACATCCCAGATGCGGCGGTGATCATCTGTTCGATGAAAGCATACGTCTTGGGCTCACCTGCGAGCAAAATATCCGCATGATCCTTCATATCCGCGGCATAGCCCCATTTCAGCGCTTGCTGCAGATGCCCCAAGGTCTGGATGCACGGAATCATCTCGATGCCGAACAGGTCCGCGTAATCGTCGCATTCCTTCATTTCCGAAGCCGTGTACCGGCCGCGCATATAACCGAAATACGGCTGCTCTTTCACCTCGTACGTATCCTCGGTATACATCATCAGCCCGTTCAGCCCCATCAAAGCCATATAGCGGATAAACTGCTTGATCACCTGAACCTTAAGCACGCCATTGCGCGAAACGTCAAGCATCGTGCCGTTGAAGTCAAACCTGGGCTCCTCGGTCAGCTCGAACCGGTCACGCTCCCTCGCCTGCTCCAGAAACACCCCTAAAGCACGAAAAAAATGAATCTTCTCCTGGTATCGGATCGTCCCCTGCCCATCCTTTAATGACGCCTGGATCGGTCCTGGAGCCTGAATGACTCGAATCTTTAGGCCCTCTCCCTCCGTAATGCGGATATCCAATATGTCCGAGAGCTCGCCAACCCCTTCAAGCAGCTTCTCTGGCAGGTTATCAAAATAAATTCTCATCTCCATACCTCCATTCTGTTTTTGAGATGATGCCTATCACATTGCAAGACAGCAAAGCCCGATCCCTGTCATTTCGGAATCGGGCTTTTGCTAGCCGGGATGGATCACCATGCCCGGCGTATATTTGATCGAAACTTACTCGGCTGAAACTTTAACGCCCAGCGTCAAGATCTCATAAGGTTTCACCGGCAGCGTAAAGCTTCCGTGATTGTCAAAGCTTTGAACCGCTCCCTCTTCCTCCAGAATATTGCTCTTATACACGCCCTGGGACGGCAAGGAAGATGTCAACGCAAGCTCAGCATCTGTGCCTGCCATATTGAACCAGCGCAGCATCAAGTCCCCTGTGTTCGGATTCACTTTCAGGGAAGAGAATGCAAGCTCTTCGCGGCTCCATGCCAGCGGCGCAGATGTGGAAGCCACCTGTCCGGTATGAACGCCGGTCTGGGCAGCCGTCCATGGAATCTGGAACTGGTAAGCCTCAGCATAAGCGCCGGAAGCGATGCCGTCGCCCTGATGCGGAATGACCTCCATACGTACGGTATGAACGCCGATGCACTGGGCTTCAGGCGTCGGGAAGTAACCCCAATCGCCGAGCTCGCCTACGGAGCGAAGCAGCGTAACGGCAATCGTATTCCGACCGTCCCGCAGGACTTCGTACTCGTTTAAGCCCTGGTTGGCCACCGTCAGTCCTGCCGCAACCGCCGTAACGTCCACGAAGGCCTGTTGATGAGCCGTGTAGCTCGGGTTCTCCCATTCGGCAGCCGGTTCATTATCCCGTTTCGCCACTTCGAACATGGAATCCACGTAATGGGAAGATGCCTCCAAATCGGTCGGGAACAAAGCACGCACCCGATGATCCTTCGCTTGATTATCCAACGTGGCTTCGATCTCCACGCCTTTGCCGCTGCGGTTCAAGCTGACCACGGTACGGATGCGCATCGGCACCATCTCGCTTGATCTTTGCGCTTTGCGGTTCGGATAATACACAAGCTCATGCTGCTCTTCATCCAGCTTGCTGTCCGCCATAGCCGGAATGGACCAGTTATGAACGATTTCAACGGATGCCCGGTAAGGCGTGTCTTCCAGAACCGTAATTTCGGCGGTCAGTCCTTTGGTTGTCAATGGAATTTCGCCGTCCGGCTGTTTGTACATATATTCGTTACCGATGTCTCCGGTATTTTCATAAACGCCCAGATCGCGGTATACTTGTCCGTTCTTTTTATCCGTCAGGGAGAAGGAACCGTCCGCTTGGATTTCGACCTTGATCAGGTCATTTTCCAACACGTTCGACTGGCTGAACAGGGATCCCGTCTCGGCAGGCTTCACTTCGCTCTTCACCCAAGCATAGGCAGTCAAGCCCATGGCAGGAATGTCGCTTGCCTCGAAAGTCAGTCTCACGCGGCGGCACATGTACGGCTGGCGGAAACGGTCGTCCGGCAGATCGTACCCGAATTGAAGTCCGAGGTCCTCTACGGTGCAAGGCACGGCCTGACCTTCAGCGTTAACCAGCACGCGGCCGGACAAGTCGACTTCCTTCATCCGGCGGCTGGTTTCCTCAAGCGAATAGCCTTCCCGGAAATAGAGGCGTTTCGCGTCCAGCTCGATGCTGACCGTACCGCTGCGTTCCCATCCGGTCGTATTGAATACGACCAGCGGCAGCGGGTCGGTGCCCCATTGCTCGAATCCGGTCGTGTCCACCGCATCCGCGATGACGCGCACGCTGTCGTCCACGATATTTTCCGCCACGTGGGCGCTTTTCTCGAAGCGGGTGACCATCTCGCGGTGAACTTCGTCCACGCTGCAGCCGCAGATGCTGTCATGCGGATGATTCTGCATCAGCGTCTTCCACGCATAGGTGAACAGATGATGCGGATACTCCTTGCCAAGCAGGCTGGCGTAGGATGCCAGCGGCTCGGCCACTTTTTCCAGCAGAGTCTGGCCGCGCTGGTTCATCTGCTTCAGGTATACGCGCGCCGAAGCGGTGTTCACGAGCGTTCCCCATCCATCGGTGCGCTGGCTGCGGAGCTCTCCTTTGACGGAGGAAAGATCCTGCGGCAGCTTCTCGCGGACGGCTTTCAAGTAATCGTCGAAATTGGAGTGGATAAACTCCGTATCCGGATACAGCTTCTTCGCTGTACGAATGCCTTCCGGAAGATCAGTCTGAATCGGCTGATGGTCGCAACCGTTCATGTACAGCAGCTCAGGCGTGGAAGCGTACTTCTCGGCATCCGCCAGCTTGCGGTCCCAGAACGCCTTCGCCTCGGCTTCATCCACGGGAACTTCGTTGCCGTTGCTGTACCAGTTGGCAAACAGGATGCCCAGCACCTTGGAGCCGTCCGGACCTTCCCACATCAGCTCGGAGAACGAAGATTCATAGCCGCTGTCGGAGACGGTATTGTTAAAGCCCGTCGGCTTCACGCCCCGCCCGAAGAAGGCGTTATCGATGCCGGACTGGAGCATCAGCTGCGGGATTTGGCCCGTAAGTCCAAACGTATCCGGGAAATAACCGATTTTGGCAACCGTGCCGTACCGCTTCGCATCCTGGTGCCCAATCTGCATATTTCTCACGTTGGCTTCGCTGCTCGTCAGGTAAGCATCCTGCAGGATGTACCAAGGACCGATGATGATCCGGCCGTCCGTGATCAGCTTCTCCAGCTGTTCTTTTTTCTCAGGTCTTACCTGTAAATAATCTTCGATAATAATCGTCTGGCCATCAAGGAAAAAGCTGCGGTATTCCGAGTCCTTTTCCATCGTCTCAAGCAAGCTGTCCATCAGCTCGATTAACCGCACATGGTGCTTTTCGTACGGCAAATACCACTCGCGGTCCCAGTGAGTATGAGAAATGATATGTGCCTTTCTGGATTGGTCCATCTCTACTTAGTCCCCCTTATGTTAGCCTTTCGATACGGTGATTTCGACTTCATCCGGACGGTACACCGATAACAGGTCGCCGCTCGCATCCACTGCGAACAAGATCGAGCGATCCGCCTCGAGCACGAATGAATAGGTAAGGCCGGTTGAAGGATCCTTCACCTCGACGTTCGCATCCCACGATTGCTCTGAGCCGAAGATGAAGAGCGCTCCTTCTTCGAACGTTACTTTGCGTCCGTATACGCCGGAATGTTCTCCGCCTTGATTCCAGATCAGCCCCGTGTCGGCTGCTGACAGCTCCAATGCATGCCGGTACAAAGCGGAAATGGCGTCGATCCGGTCGTTCAGTTCTACCGGAAGCGGGCTCCAGAGCAGACGTCCTGCCCCAAGCTTCACGTCCATGATCGAGTCGCCGGCAGCGTCTGCCGGTTTGGCCCCGCTGCCCGTCGGAATTTCTTTGCTCAGCTCGGCAATCTTGCGGTGCCCATATGAAACGGGCCATGCACGGTCCCCTAAGCGCAAGCTTTCTTCCCGGCGCACATTTGCCAGCTTGCGCTCGCCCAGCTCTGCGGCCATGCGATCAACCGGATGCCAATAAGCATCCAGACCGATCGGACCGGTCAGGAGCAGCGTAGCTCCCGTTTCCTCCACGATCGTTATCAATTCGGCAAACGCCTGGTCATCCACATTGTGGGCGCTCGGCAGAATGATGAATTTCGCCGGATTGCTGCGCAGCGAGCTTAAATCATATTCCCCAACGGCACGGAACGGCACGTTCAGCTCGTAAGCAAGCGCGCGCGTCGCCTTCGTCGTCGCTTCAAACGCAAGCTTCCGGTTGGAGAAATCGTTGGAATAAGGGAAGATGACCGCGGTCTCTTCAAGCTTCCGGCCTGCAAACAAATCCCGGATGCCTTCCATGAAGGCGCCGAAATCATACGATACGTCCGCTTCCGGTTTCTCCGTGCCATCGGCGCGGACAGCTCCGATATGCGATTCATTGGCATTATCCATGTAGAAGTTCGTGTTCCAGATCCAATGAATGGCTCCTGCGCCACCGGTAGAGAAGGCGTAAGCATACTTGCGCTCCAGCAGGTTCCGAAGCTCGGCTTCGCTCCGCTTCGCCCGGCCGTCCGGTGTTTCCACGTACATAATGCCCGTTTCCTGAATCAGGTTCGGTTTATCCGGGGTTTTGGCAAAGATGCCGTCCCAGATCAAATAGTCGTTGAACCACCAGGAGTGAACCGTCGTATAGTCTACGGCTTCGGCATAGAAGAACGGGGATGGACGCTGTGCGCCAAGCGCCTCGTCTTGTCCGACGGTCACCATATGATCCGGGCACACCGCTTTGATATCTTCATATAATTCCTTGGCCCAGCGGTTATGCATATCCATGGAGAACAATACATAATCGAGCCATTGCCCGCCCTTTTTCCCCTGGTGCATGTCTTGAACGTCAAAATTTATGGCTTGAGGCTCCGGAGGTACCACGGAGTCAAAACCCGGCAGCTGATCGGCCGTCATGTTCCAGCGTTCCTGTAAACGCTCAATCGAGCCGTGACGCTTTTTCAGCCAATCGACATAAGCCTGCCGCTCGAACCGATCCTTCGCCGAACGCGGACCGTCCGAGAAAATTTGCGGCGGATCGAACATGGAAGGCTCGTTGATCAGGTCCCAGTCCACATTCTTCGTGTCTTTGTGCCTTGTCACGATGGAACGTATGAAACGCTTCTGCGCTTCCACGCTTCGCGGATCGAGGTAAGGATTCTGGCCTTCCCATGTCTCCGGCGTGAAGGAGAAGAAGGTAAACGTTACCTGCAGATCATGCTTCTTCGCCGTTAACAGGAAGGCGTCAATCGAACGCATAACCTCCTCGGATGCATGCCCGTCCACCTGCATAATATTGCGATAAGCGGTCCAAATGCCGGTGCGGATCCAGTTGATGCCGGCACCCCGCATTTGCGCCATATCACGATCCCATACATCCGTATTCGGAAGGAACAGGAATTTACGCGCGACATCGGACGTCATGTACGTCATGCCGACAACCGGCAGCGGACGGCCGTCCTTGATGAAGTAATCCCGGTTGCAGGTTACGGGCGAGCCTGCCTGCAGCAGCTGCGGATCAGCTCCCCAGAAGCCTTGTCTCAGCCTGCGGATTTCTCCGTCCGGCTCTTCGGCTTCGCACACCACGCGATAAGCTCCCGGCTTGATATCGAGCGCAACCGGGATGCGCTGTACATGAAATTGTCCGGTCACGTCCACGGTAACGGTATGATTCCATTCGGAAGATTCATCCCCGTCGTGCTTGATAGAGATGCGGAACGTCCAGCTCTGCGGCTCATGAACCGGCAGGCTCCGGCCAAGCCTTTGCGCCTGCAGGGTCAGAATCGCGCGCTCGCCGGACTCGTAGGTCGCATAATTCGGCTTGATCCACAGCTCGGTAATCCCCTTCGCGCAGAATGCCGCCCAGCGGCGCACCTCTGCTCCTCCATCCTGTTCCCAGAAGGAAGCGGTGAGTGGCTGGTTCACAAACAGCCAGCGTCCGCCCAAGAAAGGCCCGCCGACATTTTCCCATAAAACAACCGGAGCGGCGACCTCTCTCCCGTTCGCCGTGCTTCCCTTAAGGAGCGGATAAATCCGGGTATCCATCGGCCCGGCCGATCCCATTTGATGAGGCAGATCACTGCTCTTGGTGACATGCGGAACCAAATTCCACGTATCGCTGACAGTTAACCGTTCCCGGCTGCCCTCCATCAGCGGTATAACGTCGCTTGCAATCAAATGATCGACACGCCCGCTGTCCACGGGCAGCACCTCATGAATATGAAGCTGCTGGTGATACGCCGTCTGTTCGTGCTCCACCACCCAAGCGCCGTCCTCTTTGCGGACAGGACGCTTGAAGGGTGCGCCGCCAACGCTGACCAAGCCGCCGCCGTTTCTCAGAAAGTCCAGAATCGCTCTCCAGGCGGATTTCGGAAAATAAGGCGCGTGCAAATTGACAAAGCTTGCACCTTGTCCGCCTGACGAAGCCAGCGCTTCAGCGAGGTCCTCGGCGCCGCACACCGCATCGAATGCATTCAGAGCCGCGGCGCTAGCCGGCAAACCGGCAGCTTCTGCTGCCGGAAAGGACGGATCATAGAATACAATCAGGCGCCCGCTCATAGAATCCCTGCTTTCATCGCCTGATACACCAATTGCGAGAACAGGCTGTTGGACCAGGCAAACCACGATCTGGTGAAGACTTTCGGATCGTCGGCATGGAACCCTTCATGCATGAAGCCGGTATCGGCATCGGTCGCTTCCAGCAGCGCAATCATCTCCAGCTTCTCTTCTGCCGTCTGCGCCGTAATCCCCTGCATCGACAAGGCCATATGCCAGATATAATCCGGCGGCGTGTGCGGACTGCCGATGCCTTTGGCAACGGTCCCCTCGTAGTAGAAAGGATTTTCTTTGCTGAGCGCGAACCGTCTGGTGTTCTGGTAGATAGGATCATCTGCTGAGCAATATCCCAGATAAGGAATGGACATCAATCCTGGAGTGCCCGCATCATCCATCAGGCAGTAATTTCCGTAACCGTCCGTTTCATAGGCGTAGATCGGACCGAACTCCGGATGACGATAGATGCCGTACAGCTGAATTCCGTGATCCACGTCAGCTTCAAGTCGTTTCAATTCATCCAGCAGTTTCATGTCACGGAATACCCATTCCGCGAATTCCTGCATTTGACGAAGGGCCACAACGGCGAACATGTTCCCCGGAATGTTGTAGTGGAAATCACAGGCATCGTCGCTTGAACGGAAGCCCGACCAGATCATGCCCGTATAATTCACAGGCATGCCGAGACCGTTGTTGCGCAAGGAGTCGGTCGGAATTCCGTTATCCCGCGTGAATCGGTAAGGCGATTTCTCGAAATGGTGCTGTTCGGTTTTAAACAGCTCGATGATTTTGATCATAGCCGACTTAAAGTTGGCGTCGAATACATCCGTCAGGCCGGTTTCCTTCCAGTACAGGTAGGCCAGGCGAACGGAGAAGCACAGCGAATCGATTTCGAATTTGCGCTCCCATACCCATGGCGACATGTCCGTTTCGTCGGTCGTGTTCCAGTGCCAGTCGTTGGCCGATTCATTGAAGGCATTGGCATAAGGATCGATATGAATATATTGAAAATGGCGTTTGATCAATCCGCTTAAAATCCGCTGAAGCTGCGGATCGTTCTTGGCAAACGGAATGTAATGGATCACCTGCTCTACCGAATCGCGCAGCCACATGGCAGGGATATCGCCAGTGATCACAAACGTCGTGCCATCCTCCATCAATTTGGTGGTCGTTTCCAGCGTGTTCGGGAACGTGTTCTTGAACAGCTGAAGCAGCTTGGGACGGTGCGCCAGCTTTTCTTCGGCCTCTTGCAAAACCGCCTGAATGGATTGCGGCAGCTCTAGCTCCGGCATTGGTATTTTGGGGAGTCTGAATTGTTCCATGATTTGTTCTGGCTCCTTTGACTAAGTATGTTGTGTGGTCAATTTGATGGTTTTGATCTCGTACGGCAGGAATTGAAGGGTTAACCTTCCTTCCGCGATATCCAGTTGTTCGAGTTCTTCTTCCAAGGCGTTGGATAGATGGACCCTTTCGCAAGGATAAGGCCAGCCCACAGTTGCCGCATCTCGGCCTCCCGCGGATTCATACATCCGAAGGATATACCCTGAACCGCCTTCTGCTGGTTTAACGGTATCCAGGATCACATGATCGCTCTCGAACGGAATAAACGAATGCACGGCAGGCTGCGAACCCTTCTTCGAACCTGTTCTCACCCATGGCAGATCATGATTAAGCTCGGCTGCTTTGCGGACGATTCCGGCGCTTCTCCAGTCTCCGTTATGCGGATAGAGGGAATACGTGAACTCATGCTCTCCCAAATCCGCCGTGACATCCGGCCATTTCGGCGCGCGCAGCAGCGACAGCCGGATCGTGCTGTCTTGAACGTCATATCCGTATTTGCAGTCGTTGATCAGGCTGACGCCGTATCCATGCTCCGACACATCCGCGAAGCGGTGTCCGCAGACTTCATATTGCGCCTGCTCCCAGCTCGTATTGCGATGGGTCGGTCTCTCAATGGTTCCGAACGGAATCTCGTAGGTGGCCTTCTCGGCAACGACGCCGATCGGGAAACCGACTTTCAACAATTTATGCGATTCGTTCCAGCTGACAAACGTCTTGAAGTCGATCCGTCGGTCATGATGATAAAAAATCATATCCTGCGTGATCTCCGACTGATGAATGCGCCAGCGGAAACGCAGCACATCCTGGACTTCGCCCGCAGACACCAGCTTCTTCTCGATCAGCTCGGCATCGCCGGCGGATTGCTCCTCGTAGCGGGTATCGATATCCCACGCATCCCACAGCGTCGGACGGTCATGGAAGAAGTGGAAACGATTCGCGGCTTCGCCCGTCTTGATTACTTCCCGATGTGCTTCTTTATCCCACAGGCTCGTGATTTCGCCGCGCTCGTTAAAGCTGACCTTATAGAAATCCGTTTCCCAAGAATCTGCGAACACTGTAGTAGACTTCTCCGCTGCCTTTCCGTTTCCTGCCGAAGGCTTCAACCAGATGGTCGTGTATCCCAAAGCCGGGATGCCTTGAACATGAACGTTCAAGCGCTGCGAGGTTTCGCCGTTCTCTCCGGATAAGGCATCGAATGGCAGCGGCGCGCCATCCGAATCGTACGGTGTAAGGCCATGCTCTACTTCTAGCGAGATGACGGCGTCTCTTCTCCATCCAAGTCCGTTGAAGATAACATACGGAACGCCTTCCCCTTCTGTATCGGCCTGGTCCGCCAATACCTGAAGCCCGAGATCCAGGCTATGATTTCCTTTTTGGAATACCTCTGCGTATTCCTTCTCGGAGGTCACGTAAGATTCCGTTATCGCAGAACCCGGAATAATATCGTGGAATTGATTCAGCAAAATCAGCTTCCAGCCGTCATGCAGCTCGCTGACGATGCCCTGCTTCTTCTCGTTGTCCATCGACGGGAAAGCCACCGAGTTCCATAGCTCCGCCTCGCGGTACAGGATTTCCGCTTTCCGGTTATGGCGCTTGTTTCGTGCATGCGTCGTATAGGTGCCGCGATGAAGCTCCAGGTATAAATCCCCGCGCCATTTCGGCAGCTTCGGCTGAGCTGCGTCGATCCCGTCAAAAAACTCGGCGGCCGTGCTGTACTTGCTGGCAGGCTGACCGACCATCAGCTCGGCCCGGTTGATGTATTCCAGCATCTCGCGAGTTACGCCTCCGCCGCCGTCGCCGTGTCCATACAGCAGCATCTGCTCCGGATGAACGGCCTTTTGACGGTACGACTGCCAATGCTCGTGAACGTCCTTCGGCAGCGTGTTCTCGTTCACGCCATGGTTCAGATAGGAGAGCATCGGCGTTCCATCGATCCCGACCCAATGGAATAGATCGTATGGGAACACATTCGTATCGTTCCAGCCAAGCTTGGTTGTCATGAAATAACGAATGCCGCCATGCTTCAAGATTTGAGGCAGGGATGCACAGTATCCGAACGTATCCGGCAGCCATTCGATTTGCGATGTCAGGCCGAACTCTTCTTGATAGAAGCGCTGCCCGTACAGCATTTGACGCATGAGGGATTCCCCGCTCGGAATGTTCAGGTCCGGTTCGACCCACATCCCGCCGACCAGCTCCCAGCGCCCTTCCTTGATTCTGGCCTTCACTCTCTCGTACAGCTCGGGATCGTGATCCTTCAGGAATTGGTACAGCAGCGGCTGACTCTGCGCGTACTTGAATTCGGGATATTCGTTCATCAGCGCATCCATCGTGGAGAAGGTGCGGCTTGTTTTTCGTACGGTTTCCCGAACGGGCCACAGCCAGGCGATGTCGATATGGGACTGGCCCACCATATGCTCGGTGCCTTCGGCATGGCCGCCTATGGCTGCGACCGACTGTTTCAGATCATGCTCAATCGCGGTTACCTCGGCACCATCCCGGATGGCAGCGTCATTCAAGCCTACGAAGCGATCCATGGCCTGATACAGCGCCTCCATCATGCGGATGCGCCGCATATCCGTATCCGGCAGCAGGATAAGCGAATCCCGGATCACGGTAGCGGTGTACATCAGGCTCTGGACAGGCACGTTTACGCGCACAAGCAAACTTTGTACGCGGGTAATCGGTGGCTGAATGACAGCCTGCTGATTCAGCGGGTCGACCGGCTCCGGAATCGGATCAAACAATTCGATCTCAAGCTCCATGTTCATTCCGGTGCGCTTCGGATCCAGCTTAACGAAAGTATGATTCCGGTCCAAACCCTGATAAGACGCGCCATTAATGCGCAGCAGCCCCTCGCCCCCGGATTGAAACACGAGCCCAATCGCTCCATCTGCCCACTTTAGGGGTAACTCAAGATTCCTCCGAAAGAAATAGGTTGTCCCCTGCGTGCTCGGAAACCTGTTGAAGTTCTGCCCCTCCGGATAAGGGGCCGTCTCTTCGTACACGCCCGGAACCATGTAAGCGGACCGGGTAATGTTCCAATCTCGAAGCTCCGTCGATTCGAGCCACTGCCGCTCCGACAGTTCGCGTATAAAGCGTCGAATACGTTCCATTGATTAATCCTCCTGTACGGTCAGATCTGCACTAAGCGTATCGTTCACATGCCTGCCTAGCATAACACGGAACAGCCCGGGTTCAACCACCTGCCGGTAATCTTGACCGATATATTGAAGCTGTTCCGGACCGATAGTGAATTCCACCTTGCGCCGCTCTCCGGGCTGCAGGAAAATTTTCTGGAAGCCCTTCAGTTCACGGGCGGGTCTCGTATATTTGCTGGCGGCATCGCTTACGTATAATTGTACAACCTCGGACCCTTCACAGTCACCGCTATTCGTAACGTTCACGGAAACAACCGCCGTACCGTCCGTTCCGATCACTTCCGGAGTCATTTGAATATCCGAATAACTGAATTCGGTATAGCTAAGCCCGTATCCGAACGGATAACGCGGCTGGGAATCCTCTTCAAGGTAACGCTTGCCGCGCGACCGCTTGCCGTTATAGTAAACCGGCAGCTGCCCGACATGCTTCGGTATCGACATCGTCAGCTTGCCGGACGGATTCACGTCCCCGAACAAAATGTCCGCTACCGCATGTCCGCCTTCCTGTCCAGGATACCATGCTTCCAGAATCGCATCGGCATGCTCGTCGATCCACGGCTCCGCGATCGGACGGCCGTTGATGTACACCACGATCATCCGCTTGCCAAGCTTATGGATCTCCTGCACCAATTCCAATTGAACGCCGGATAGCTGCAGCGTCATCCGGTCAATGCCTTCGCCGCAATCCATGTCGCTTAAAGCATCGTCCGTGACCTTCGAGGCCCCTGTGCGCAAATCAATCGTGCCTTCGCCAAAATCGCGGGCGCTGGAACCGCCAAGCACCATAACCACGGTATCGGCCTGTTCCGCACAAGTCAATGCGAATTCAAAGCCCTCCCTGGAGTCGTCCTTAATGCGGCATCCCGGAGCGTACAATACGCGCTGCGCTTCTTCTCCCAGTTTCGCGCGGATTCCGCCAAGCACGGTGGTCACGGCTGCCGGCGGCTGAGGAGAGGTGTAGTCTCCAAGCTGATTGTATCCCTGATCGGCATTAGGTCCAATGACGGCAATCACGCCGCCTTCCTTGGATAACGGCAGAGCCTTTGCTTCGTTCTTAAGGAGAACGATGCCTTCTGCCGCAAGCTGCCTGGCAAGTCCGACATGCTGCTCGCTGCCGATCACGTTCTCGGCTGTCTGGGGATCCACGTAAGGATTCTCGAACAATCCGAGCTTGAATTTTAACGTCAATACACGGCGTACGGCCTCGTCCAATACGGAGACCTCCAGCTTGTTTGACTCGACAGCCTTCTGAAGATGCTTGCCGAACATCTCGCCAGACATCTCCATATCGATGCCGGCGCGGATGGCCTGCACAGCGGCATCCATTCCGTCTTCGGCGGTATCATGGCCGCTGGCCAGCATATCGATGGCGCCGCAGTCGGTGATTACCATGCCGTCAAAACCCCACTCCTTGCGGAGAATGCCGTCAAGCAGCTCCGTATTGACGGTGCATGGCACGCCGTCAATCTCGTTATAGGCGGGCATAATGGAGGCCGCTCCCGCTTCCACGGCCTTCTTGAACGGCAGCATGTCCACTTCCATCAGCTCACGCGTGCCCATGTGCACGGGTCCGGCATTTCTCCCGCCTTCCGAGCTGCCATAGCCAACGAAATGCTTCAAGGTCGCCGCAACGCTGCTCGGGCTGTCCAGGGACTCGCCCTGAAGGCCTTCCACCGATGCGACCGCATATTCGCTGATCAGGTACGGGTCTTCACCGAAGCATTCCTCGGTACGTCCCCATCTTGGATCGCGCACGACGTCGAGCACTGGCGAATAGGTGACCGCGCCGCCCTGGCTGCGTGTTTCCAGCGCGACGGCCCGGCACATGTCGCGGTATAAATCCACGTTCCACGTGCTCCCGATGGACAACGGCACCGGAAAGACCGTGCCGCCGATGGCCATGTGACCATGCGAGCATTCTTCCCCGATCAGGATCGGAATGCCAAGTCGAGACTGCTCAACGGCGTACCGCTGGATGTGATTGACGGCTTCCGCTCCTTCACGCGGAGAAAGACCGGTCTCAAGTGTTACACCGGTCCATGGATCGGCGCGAAGGGTCCCGTAAAGGGATCCGACGCCGCCATTTTTAACTTGCTCTTTAAATGAATCCGTTAATGTAATCTGACCTTCATTCCCCTCATAGGTCTTCCAGCCGAACGGCTGGATCAACTGCCCCACCTTTTCCTCCAGGTTCATCAGGCCAAGCAGATGTTCCACTCTTTCCGCAATGGGTTTACGGGGATCTTTATAAGTCATCTTATACCCTCCGGTACTTGAAGAATTTATTCTTTAACCGCGCCGATGGTCAGACCTTGAATGAAGTAGCGCTGGAAGAACGGATATGCCAGAATAATCGGTCCGGTTGCCAGAACGACCATCGCCATCCGCGAAGTATCCTGCGGCATGCTCTGAAGAGCGGCCATGCTAAGGGATGAGTTCTGCGAGTTCTGCAGGATGAACTGCATGCTGGTTTCGATCCGCATGAGCATGGATTGCAGCGGAACCAGGTTCGGATCGTCGATGTAGAGCAATGCGTTGAACCAATCGTTCCAATACCCAAGCGTGCTGAACAAACCGATGGTAGCCAGACCCGGCAGGGATAGCGGCAATACCAGCTTATAGAAAATCTTAAATTCGCTCGCACCGTCGATTTTACCGGATTCGATGATGGCGTCCGGAACGCTGGTGCTGTAGAACGTACGCAGAATCATGATATAGAAGGCGTTGAGCGCCAAAGGCAGAATCAAAGCCCAGATGGAATCTTTCAGGCCCAGCAATTGCGTTGCTACGATATAAGTCGGTACCAGACCCCCGTTGAACAGCATCGTGAAAAATGCGAAGAACGAGAAGAAATTTCGGTATCTGAACCCTTTGCGGGAGATGGCATAAGCATAAAGCGAAATGATAAACAGACTGAGCAGCGTACCTACGACCGTGACAAAGATCGTTACGCCGTAAGAACGAAGAAGCGTGTCGCCTGTCTGGAATACGTATTTGTAAGCTTCAAGGCTCCATTTCTCCGGCCAGATTTGGTATCCGTTTCGGGCCAGTGAGCCTTCGTCTGTAAATGAGATGATCATAACGAACAGGAACGGAAATACACACAGGAACGAGAAAATACCGGCAATCAGGTTGAATACGACATTCCACCCGGATGAAAGCTGATGGAAATCTTTCATCTTGCTTTTCGATTTGAACACATCACATACCCCCTTCTTGATGATTGATCGATTAGAACAATGCGTTATCCTTGTCGTATTTACGAACGATATAGTTGGATACCATAACCAGAATAAATCCGACAACCGACTGGTACAGACCCGCAGCAGTACTCATGCCGATCTCGCCCGTTGTTTTCAGACCGCGATATACATAGGTATCAATGACGTTCGTTACGGAATACAAAGTTCCCGAATCCCTTGGCACTTGATAGAAGAGACCAAAGTCAGCGTAGAAGATTTTACCGATCGCAAGAAGAGTCAAAATGGTCATCAGCGGTTTCAGCATCGGAAGCGTGATGGCTTTAATCTGCTGCCATTTGTTCGCTCCGTCAATCATCGCCGCCTCGTACAAGGATTTGTCGATCCCCATGATCGCCGCCAGATAGACGACGCTGTTATAACCTACGGATTTCCACAAACTGATCAACGTCAGGAATATCGGCCAATACTTGGCTTCGGAATACCACTGAACCGGCTCCATGCCGAACCAGCCCAGAATCTGATTCAGCATCCCTTTGTCCATGCTCAGGAAACTGAATGCGAAGTAACCTACGATAACCCAGGACAGGAAGTACGGCAGAAACATGCCGGTTTGATAGACTTTAGCCAATTTCTTGTTCACGATTTCAGACAATACGATAGCCAGCGCTACGGATAGAATGAGACCTAATATGATGAACACGAAATTATAAAGAACGGTGTTGCGCGTAATGATGTAAGCATCGTTGGTACTGAACAGGAATTTAAAGTTTTGGAATCCTACCCATTCACTATTAACGATACTTGCCCAGAACCCGTCTCGGCTAAAGCGGTATTCCTTAAATGCAATAATGGTCCCGAACATGGGCAAATATGAGAATAAGAGAAACCACAGGGTCCCCGGCAAAACCATGAACAGCATGGCCTTATTCGTCATAATATTTTTGAAAAACTGTCCGATTGCTCTCACGCTTACCCCTCCTCGTGATGTGCATGAAATGAACAAAAGAAGGGCGGTGAACATCCGCCGCCCCGTCCTTGTTCATGCTGCAGCGGCATCTGCTGCCCCTTAAGGCAGGCAGGCCGCTTCATGCATTGTTATTACTTGCTTGCTTTCCAAGCATCAATTTGGCTTTGTGCTTCAGCGATGATCTTATCCAGACCAGCAGCTTTCAGCTTTTCATTCGCTTTTGGCAGGAACTCTTCAGGATTGACGGTACCTGTCATCAGCGGCGCCCAGAACTCTTCTTTTACGTTGTTGACAGCAGCGAGTTCTGTGGATACTTTGGTTGGATCGAAGTTGAAACCGAGAAGCGGAGCAGGCTGGCCGGACTCGTTAAACTTCTTGAACTCTTCCCATTTGTTCTCAGGATCTTCAGGATTCAAGTAAGTCAGCATGACATTGCCAAGCGCAAAAGTAGGCATGTCGTAGTTTTTCGATTCTGGCAAGTTTTCCATTACGTTCTCGCTAAGCTTCTTGTAGTGCACGCCTTCGATACCGGAGTCAACCAGGTTACGAAGATATACGTCGGTGTTCAGCAGGTTCAGGAACTCCATTGCTTTCTCAGGGTATTTCGAGTTTGCGGAAATCGCTTGCATCGAACCCATAACCGACCAGTTAAAGATGTTTGCATCGCCGGCAGGAGTAGATACGACCGGATAGCCGTAGCTTTGGCTCCACAGGTTGTCCGCGAATGGCTGTGTAGCCGCACGGTCCGTGAACCAGTTGCCGGATGTCATCAGATCTTGCGTCGAAGTTGTTGTTGCAGCTTCTGGGGAGATGTATCCCGCTTTGTAGTACTTGTTCATCAACTTCAGCATGTCCATCGTTTCCGGCATTTCGAGGAAGTTCACGACTTTCAGTTCTTCCTTGTCGTCCAGGTATACGGCCATTGGCATTTTTTCGATGATGTAGTCAAATGGAAGCAATGGTCCGAAGTCTTTGCTGATGGCCAAAGGAACGACGTTCGGTTCGTTTTCCTTGATCGTTTTGAGCAGGGGCTCCAAGCTTTCCATCGATTTTACGTTCGAAATATCGAGATTGTATTTATCGAGCAATGTTTTGTTAAAGCGCCATGCTTCTTGAGCAGGAAGTTCTTTGTTGGCCGGAATCGCATAGTTGTGTCCGTCAACCTTGGAACCTTCCAGGAACGCCGGATCGATCGCTTCTTTAATGCCTTTTCCGTGGCTTTCGATCAGCTCGTCCAATTCCATGAATGCGCCTTTACGTGCGTTCTGCACATAATCGAACGCCCATGAGCTCGTGAACAGGATATCCATCGGTTCGCCGGAAGCTGCCATAACCTGCATCTTCTGGTTGTAATCCCCGAAGTCGATCATTTTCATGTCAACGGTTACACCAATCTTCTCAGCAGTGTATTTATTGATTTCTGCCTCAACCTTGTCAACATCCTTTTGAGGTGTTCCGATGGTGTACCAGATCAGCTCAACCGGTTTCTCGGCAGTTCCCCCGCCGTTTCCTGCACTCTCTTCTTTATTGCCTCCGCATGCAGACAACAGCATGGACGCGGACAATAAAAGCGTTAGCGGCAGGAGCCATTTCTTTTTCGATTTACTCATGTTTATCCTCCCTTTTGAATCCTTGTGTCTCTACACATATAAGGTTATCCCATGAAAGCAGTTTCACATAGGCGAAAAATTAAAGGTATTATGGTGAAAATAAAGAAAAAAACTCTGATTCTATCAATCAGAGCATTCCTCTAAAATCCCTCGGCGATACGCCGACGAATTTTTTGAACTGTTTATAGAAATAACCGGTTTCCCAATAACCGACATTTTTTGCGATATCCTGCACTTTTGTCGAAGAGTTCCGAAGCAGCTCCTTGGCCCGCTCAATCCGGTACCGGTTAATGTACTCCGTGAAGTTTTCTCCCGTCTCTTTATGGAATAGATGACCCAGATAGACCGGATGGATATGATAGTTAGCTCCCAGCACCTTCAAGGACAAATCCTCGTTGTAATGGTGCTGGATATGATTCAGAATCTGCTGGATGACAGGACTCTTCACGTCATTGTTGAGCGAATCGACCAGCCCGCCGACCCCATCCTTCACCGCTTTGATCAGATCGTCGATCGATACGGAATCCATAATATCGGTAATGGTGTTTTTCACGAAATCAGGGGCGGCCGTATACTGGATATCGTTCAGCTCCAGTTTCAGGCGAATGACCATTTCGACCGCGATGCTCTTCAAGGTTGTCGGGTTCATTCCCTGGGTGTGGCGAAGCCGGTCAAAATCGCTGTCGATCAGATCGAACAGCACCTGCTTGTCCCTTCCGGCGATGCCTTTGGCATAATCGGGCCACTGTACCGAATAGGATTCCGCCGCTTCTCCCTTTTTGGCCTGAACATCAACATAATCCACGTAGGAGGGCTGCTCCAGAACAAGATAATATTCCTGGGCTTCCTTGGCATGGAGATAACTGTCCTTGTAATTCCCGCCGAGGCTCTCCACGCTGCCGAGCGAAATGCTCAGCTCTTCTTCATAGCACTGCTCCCGCACCTGCTGCAGCAGGCGGATTGCCCTCGCTTTTTCCGTATCCGGGTCTTTCATCATGAAGATGACCACATGATCGCCATCGTTGTCCCGGAAATACAGAACGCCCGGCTCCTGGTCCATTAATTGATATAGGCAGTTCTCCAGCGGCGTGAAGTCCGCTCTCAGGATAGATGCCATAACATAGGGCAAATTGAGATTCAATCCCAGAAGGGTCGCCCGCTCCTCCAGCTCCTCCGGCTCGATCCGGTCGGTGATCCAGCGATACAGGATGTTGCTCCGCAAAATATTGATGTCATACTCGTCCAGTCTCATTTCCCTTCTGGAATTGTTCATTTTATCCGTTGTGCTTGCAATCGTTTCTTCCAGTTCCTTGAGGTTGATCGGCTTGAGCAGATAATTCTCGATCCCGAGCCGCATGCCTTCCTTCAAATAGGCAAAGTCGTCGAAACCGCTCAGGATAATCACCTTCAGATTACGGTTTAATTTGCGTGCGCCCTCGATCAATTCAAGCCCCGTCATCACGGGCATCGATATATCCGTTATAAGAATGTCGACCGGGACGACCGCCATCTTCTCCAGTGCCTGACGGCCGTTCTCCGCATGACCAACCACCTCGATGCCATACTTCGACCAATCCACGACATCAACCAATCCCTCTATAATGAACGGCTCATCGTCCACGATAAATACCTTATACATCGTTATTCAGCTTCCTCTCTGTCACCGGAAATTTCACTGTCACCGTCGTTCCGTTACCCGGCTCACTCTGGATGTCCATTCCGTACGAACTTCCATATGTCAGCTTTAATCGCTCATTCACGCTCCGCAGACCAAACGATTCTCCGCTCGACTCGGCCACATCCAGCCGGGATTTGATGTCCTCGAGCCGCTGCGGCGGGATCCCTTTTCCGTTGTCCTTGATCTCGATATGGACCTCGTCATCCTCCTGCGTCGCGTTGATGGTCAGCCAGTTATCGTCCTGATCGCTGCGCAGGCCGTGAACGATATAATTCTCAATCAGCGGCTGCAGCGACATTTTGATCATCGGCACATGCTTGATTTGATCGTCGCAGTGCATTTTGTAAATATACTTGTCCTTATAGCGAATGCGAAACAGCTCCAGATAAAGCCTGCACGCCTCCAGCTCATCCTTCAGCGTGTAGTGGGACTTATGCTGAACGATATTCTTGAAGAGCATCGACAAGCTGTAGATCATATCGCCGACGTCCTGCGCCCCCTGCGAGAGAGCCCTCATTCGAATCACTTCAAGCGTGTTGTATAAAAAATGCGGGTTGATTCTAGCCTGCAGCGCAGACAGCTCCGCATTCTTCTGGTTAATCTCCGCTTTATACACCTTATCGATGTAACGGGAAAGCTCATCCAGCATTTCATTGAAGCTGCCTGCGATTTGCCCCAGCTGATCGTCCTTGGTATCCTGCATCCGGGCCACGAACTCTCCCTTCTCGACCTTGCGCATAAAACGAATAATGTTATCGGTTCTTCTGGAGTAATTGACGATCATCAGGGAAGGGATGGACACCGCAATCACGATGCATAGCAGGGCCGCAATGATAATGGTGCTCTGCAAACCATGGAACGATTCCGCGATTTCGCGCTTGGGCGTGATGCCCACCACCGTATAGCCTGCCTGATTATGGGCTGCCGTTGTAATATAGGATTCCTCATCGAGGGTCACGGTTTCCTTGGAATTCAGCAGCTGGTCGGCATACGGATACTTCTCGCCGTAATATTTGCCGGAGGAGTCAAACATCACGCGGCCGTCGCCCGACAACACCAGAACGGAGCCCTTCAGGGAATCGTCGCTGTTGTTCAGCACGGCATCCAGCGCTTCCGTTCGATACAAAATAAGCAGCTGTCCTAGATTTTTGTAAGTGGTCATATCATTAATCGGGCTTCGGATCGAGAACAACGGCAATGTCACGTCTCCGGCCAGCTTGCGTATCCATAGATTCGGCAATGTGACGCTCTGGCTTTCGAGCGCCATCACGTCGGGAATGTAGGAATGCGTGGCATTCGCCTGATACAGCCTTGTCATGCTGCCCTGCTTGTACACGTAGACATACTGCTTCTCCGCGCTGTACAGCATGATGTTCTCTATATCCGGATCATCGTCAAGCCTCTGCTTGAAATAAGCGACTACGCTGTCCGAATTGGACTGCCCCCCGCCCGCGATCCGATTCATTCGCTTGGCCATATACTCGTTAAACGAGTTCATGAGGAAATAGGAGGTGTCAATGCCCAAAGAGCTGTTGCGGTATAAGTCGTTCACATAGGACTGGGCATTCTCGTATTTTTGATTCAGGTGTCGTTCCACCCGTTCCACCGCGCTCCGCTGGATGTCCAGCTCGCTGCGGACGGCCGATTGAAACAAGAAGTAATACATAAGAAACGATAAGGTAACGATGATAACTACCGCAATCAGGGCGATTAACAGCAGCATCTTGGTAAACATATTATTTTTAATATATTTTAGATATAGCCTTGCGGGAGACATCGGCTTCCCCTTCCTGGTGTAAACGTTGTAACTGCTTAACATATTAAATATAACATCGGTCAACCGTCCTCAACGGATGAAATTTCTACCAAGTCATGAAGGTGTAATTTGCCTATTTTAGACCATTTTGGGGCCAATCTCCCCCCTGTTTCATAGCATGAATCTTGAAGGAGATGGATGATCATGCCTCAATACCGCATTATTGTCGATTTGTCCGACTTTCAGCTGCACCTGCTCGACGGCAACATCGTGGTACGCACGTTCCCGGTCGCCATCGGCAAAATGGCTACGCAATCGCCGCCCGGCAATTACACCATCGTCAACAAACAACCGAATCCCGGCGGTCCTTTCGGGGCTTACTGGTTAGGGTTGTCCAAACCCCACTACGGCATCCATGGCACGAATGACCCTTCATCCATCGGCCGCTCCGTTTCCCATGGCTGCATTCGGATGTATAACGAGGACGTGGTGGAGCTCGCTTCCCTCGTGCCCATCCACACCAGGGTCACCCTACGAAACTAATACCATAAACTGGTGATTTCAAATCCCTCCAAATTGGTTAAATACAAATGTTACATGGTACCCGTGTATTTTACCTATTCGTTGTTATGGAGGGATTGCTCATGATGCAGAGCAAATATTTCAGGACATGCTTTGGCATAATCGCACTGCTCTTAATCATCTACCTAGGAGCCGAAATCAGCTTTTTGTTTCGCCCCATCGTCTCCATGTTCAACATGCTGATCGTTCCGGTGGCCATGGCCGGCTTCTTCTATTATCTGCTCAGGCCGATCGTGGACTACCTGGAGCGACGCAAAATCAAACGATCCATCGGCGTCCTGATGCTGTATTTCGTGTTTGCCGGTCTCTGCGCGATCTTTGGCATCGTCGTATGGCCGACGCTCCGTGAACAGATCGAAAACTTCATCAGCAACGCCCCCTTCCTGGTTGAGGGCGTGGAGGAGCAGATCGACCAGCTTCAACAAAATCAATTCTGGTCCCGCTATATACCAACGGAATCCGAATTGTCTACCTCCCTAACGGAATACATGAACCGGATCATCACATGGATCAGCAATTCCATCAATAACCTGATTTCCGTTGTATCCGGCGTCGTTGTCATTATCGCTACGATTCCGATCATTTTGTACTACATGCTGAAGGAAGGCAGCAAGCTCCCGCCAAGACTGCTCAGCGTCCTGCCCAGACGATACCGCCGCGACGGCCAGGAGGTGCTGGGCGAGATCGATACGGCACTCAGCAATTTTATTATCGGCAAAGTGATCCTGAATCTTATACTTAGCGTCATGATCTATATCGGATTTTTGATTATCGGACTGCCCTATTCCCTGCTCTTGACGGTGATCTCTTTCTTCTTGAATTTCATCCCGTACATCGGTGCGCTGCTGGCGACCGTTCCTGTCGTCATCATCGGATTTATCGAATCGCCCTCCATCGCGATATGGTCCGTCGTGGTCATTGTCATCGCCCAACAGATTCAAGACAATATTCTGACGCCCGTCATCTACGGGAAACAGCTGGATATTCACCCGCTGACCACGGTTGTCCTCATTCTTGTAGGCGGCGACTTCTTCGGACTGCTCGGCATCCTGCTGGCCATTCCGGCCTACATGATCATCAAAATTATCGCGGTGCGAATTTACGAGCTGTTCCTCGCCGAAAAAGTAGAGGACGCATGATGGCGCCTCACAGCAAAAAAGGATGTCCCCGCCAACTTTGCGCTGGCTAGTGGGACATCCTTTATTTTAAAAGAATCACGCATTGCCGCGCAGGGATCGAACCACGAAATCATGCTCGTCCTTACGCAATATCGTGCCATTCGACAGTGTGACGGTATCCTCATCGTGAGATGTCAGGATGGCCTGGGAAGACACCAGCTGGTTGCCCCTCCATACCATGACGCAGGATCCAAAATAAACGGCATTATCGAATTGAATGGTATGACTCACGACATAACCGATGGAGTTCAGGGCCGGATAGGAGTTCCTCGGCATAATTCTATGAATGGCTCGAAACGGAATGATAAGCTCCCCCGGGCCTAGAATCACTTTCTCCTGAACGGGATCCCACCCTTTCAGCACACCTTCAACCGTGCTTTTCGCCCCGTCTAGACGCTGAATGACAACATGACGACCAATCCAATGCTTCATGAAGGTCACCTCTCGCGGATTATTCATCTCCATCGTCCGGCGTGTTCGGGATGTCCCAATTCACCGGATCCATACCCTCTTGCATTAAAAAAGCATTCGATGCTGAAAATGGACGGCTGCCGAAGAATCCTTTGTGCGCTGCAAACGGGCTCGGATGACTGGACTCAAGCACCTTGTGACGGCTTCGGTCTATGAAGGAACCTTTCTTCTGTGCATAACTGCCCCATAATATGAACACCATGGGCCTTTCACGTTCGTTCAGTTTCGCGATGACCTTATCGGTGAAGGTCTCCCACCCGATGCCTTTATGCGAGTTCGGCTCGCCCTCGCGAACCGTCAGCACGGCATTGAGCAGCAGAACTCCCTGGTCCGCCCATGATTGCAAGGATCCATGATTCGGAGCGGAAATCCCCAGATCCGATGAAAGCTCCTTATGTATATTGCGTAAAGACGGAGGAATCGCAACCCCGGGCGAGACGGAAAAACTCAGTCCCTGCGCCTGCCGGCGACCGTGATAAGGGTCTTGTCCCAAAATAACGACCTTCGTCGATTGGTACGATGTTTGCTGCAGAGCCCGAAATATGTCTTCCTTGGGAGGATACACCGTACTGCGCCGGTACTCTTCATCCACCCGTTCCATCAAAGCTTGAAAATAAGGCTTATCCACTTCTCCCTGCAGGATAAGGTCCCAATCATTGTTAAACATCCGCATGTCTCCTCTCCCTCCTCCTCACGCAGGTCAGCATGGAATCATAAAAGAAATGCGATCACTTTAATCAGGACGCGGCATCTTCCGCTTCGGTCCGCAGGAACAACGCCCGCTGATGAATTTGCGTCGATTTAAAAAATAAGCCGGCACCCATGCAGGGGCCGACTTATTTTGCATCATACCAGACGCTGTTATAATGCCGAGGACGGGGGTCGAACCCGTACGGTAGTCACCTACCGCAGGATTTTAAGTCCTGTGCGTCTGCCAATTCCGCCACCCCGGCATATTGTATCCGCGCATGTTCCTAGCGTCGTTCACGTTCACTTGAAAAGCCCGAAGGTACGCGTGGAATTCGCAATATTTTGCGAGATCATCCCGAAATCTAGGTGTGCACATTTCGTCTTAGCGACAAAATCGATAATACCATGTACAACCATATGATGTCAATATATGAAACTCATAATTTTTCGCATCACCCCGGGCCAAGCATTCATCTCGATGAACTAGCGCCATCGCTCTGCTTGTAGGTACTGACAGCAAATCAAGGGACTCCTTCGCAATCGGCGCGCTTGCTTTCCCCGCTGGAGCTTCCTATAGAATAATTTCTCGGTTACCGTGCATCCTAAATGAAGCTCGCGTGCTTACATGCGGAGACTAGAACAACAGAAGAAAAGGAAACCCATCGACATGAAAAAACGAACATGCTCAGCCTTCTCATTGCTTGCCCTTGCGCTGATTCTTGGTTATCCCGGCCATGTGCATGCGGAGCACGTGCCTTCTGCCTCCAAAGGCAGAGATTATTATGAGGAGCGCGGCGAGATCGTGTGGGAAGTGCCCACGCAGAACAAGGTGATCGCCCTCACTTTTGACGACGGCCCGGACGAGCATAATACCGTTCAAATTCTGGATCTGTTAAAGCGGTATGACGCTAAAGCCACCTTCTTCGTTGTAGGCAGCCGGGTGGAGAAACATCCCGACATCGTCGCGCGGGAGCTTCAGGAAGGACATGAAATCGGCAACCACTCCTATACGCATCCGCCCTTTCACAATATTAACGTCACGAAGTTATCAAGTGAACTGAATCAAACGCAGGATGCGATCTATCAAGCCACCGGCATGAAGACCGTACTGTTCCGCCCGCCCGGGGGCAGCTATAATGAAGCCATTGTGAGTACGAGCAAGGATTTGGGCATGCTGACCGTATTGTGGTCATGGCACCAGGATACCCTCGACTGGCGAAAGCCCGGCGTCAACCGCATTGTCCGAAAGGTTCTGGATAACGCCCGTAACGGCGACATCGTACTTATGCACGATTTTGTACCCAGCAGTACGCAGACGGTTGAAGCCCTCAAGGTGATTTTGCCGGAGCTGCAAAAAAGAGGTTATTCATTTGTTACCGTATCGGAGCTGATGTCCTACCATGAGAAATCACGCAAGTTCATCGAAGTCAACCATTAATAAGCCGTTCGCATGTAAGACAATGACCGCTGCCTTTTGGAGGTAACGGTTATTTTTTTGGAAAGGCTTCGATCCCGGTGCGCCGGATAGAATTTTCTCTTGAATATTTCAAACCCATTTGTTAAGATACAGAACGAACGTTCAGTATATACAATTTTGACGATAGCCTAGGGGATAAGGGGGTGCATGCGTGAACAAAAAACAACAACAAACCGAAGATACCAAGCGACGCATTGCCGAAGCCGCCAAGGCGCTATTTATGCAGAAGGGATACAAATCAACGTCGATCGAGGAAATCGTGGAAGCCACCGGCAGCAGCAAAGGGAATATCTATTATCACTTTAAAAGCAAGGAAGGGCTGTTTCTGTATTTGATCGAGGAATGGGACCTCGAGTGGGAACAGAAATGGAGCAGTAAGGAGCAGCAATACACCACAACCGTTGATAAATTGTACGGAATTGCCGACCAACTGGTGTTTGATGATCTGAACCACCCCTTCTCCAAAGCTCTGGACGAATTCATGAACAACAATGGAGACGTGTCCGAGGAAGTAGAGCAGCGAATCGTCCGGATTATCCGAAGCCACCTGGAATTCAATCAGAAGTTGCTGCAGCAAGGGATTGATCAAGGGGAGTTTGAGAATCATAACGTGGAGCAGCTCTCCCTCATTTTTGAAAGCCTCATCGTAGGCTTAAGCCAGATGTCCCGCATTACGAAGGTAAAAAATCCGCTTGCCCTTTATCATACGGCCATTCAAGTATTCCTGCACGGCATCGAAAAGAAATCGTAAACGACCCGTTCTCTTTTTTATGCTCTATTATAAACCGAACGTTCAGTATAGAAAGAAAACCGTACAACATCATTAATCGTTTTTTATCTTTGGAGGAATCATCATGTCATTACTATTGCGAAACAATGGAGCCATTCTGCTCCTCATGTTCAATATATTCTTAGTTTTCACCGGCATCGGGCTTGTCATCCCCATTATGCCTACCTATATGACGGAGCTGCATATCAGCGGAAGCACCGTGGGCATGCTGGTTGCCGCCTTTTCATTAACGCAGCTGCTATTCTCGCCGCTTGCGGGAAGATTGTCCGATATCATGGGCCGCAAAAAAATCATCATCTCCGGCATGATTGTATTCGCCATATCGGAATGGTTATTCGGAGCGGCCAGCACGCCGACGCTGCTGTTCGCGGCAAGAATGCTGGGCGGCATCGGCGCCGCCCTCATCATGCCCGCCGTCATGGCCTACACGGCTGACGTCACTTCCAATGAGGAACGTGCCCGGGGGATGGGATTCATTAATGCAGCGATTACGACAGGCTTCATTATCGGACCCGGCATCGGGGGTTTCATTGCCGAGTTTGGCATTCGTGTTCCTTTCTACGCCGCAGCCGTAGCCGGGGGCATTGCCGCTCTAGTGACGCTGCTGCTGCTTCCGGAATCATCCGCCAAGCAAGAAGCACCTACCGTGCTGGGACGGAAACAGGAGAGCCTGGCAGTCCAGCTGGTCCGTTCGTTCAGGGAGCCGTATTTCCTTAGTCTGATCATCGTATTTGTTCTGTCGTTCGGTCTTGCCAATTATGAAACGGTGTTCGGCCTGTTCGTGGATCATAAATTCGGATTCACCCCTAAAGATATCGCCATGATCATTACGTTTGGCTCCATTGCGGGCGCTGTCGTGCAGGCAACGATATTCGGCTGGATCCTGAACCGGTTCGGCGAGAAAAGGGTCATTACGCTCAGCTTGCTCACAGCGGGAATCTGCATTCTGTTAACGCTGTTTGTGCATAAATATTGGCTAATCTTCCTTGTGACGTTCCTTGTCTTCCTGTCGATCGACATCCTGCGTCCTGCCATCGGCACGCAAATGTCCAAGCTGGCAAAGGATCAGCAAGGCTACGTCGCCGGCCTGAACTCGGCTTATACCAGTCTGGGGAACATCGCGGGGCCCCTTGTCGCAGGTTATCTGTTTGATTTGGACATCAACTTCCCATACATCTCTGCATCGATCGTCCTCATCCTCTGCTTTTTCTTGGCCATGCGTGCCGGCAGAGCCTGGGCTGCTACGGAAGCTGTCACGAATGAGCGGTAATCATACGCTGAAACAACATACTCTCTCGTCTTTGACAATGACAGAACAAGACCCTGCCGGAAACTTCCGGCAGGGTCTTTAGGTTTCGTTGTTATGTATTAATAAGCCACCAGGACAATAATCGCCAATAAAGCCACAAGCGCAAACAATAGGGCCCATCCCAGTTCAAAACGTCTTTTTTCTTGATATGCCTTAAAAGCCTTCCTTGACTCGAATACGAATACGATCACTAAGAAGGCAAGCAACACGGGCAGTCCCCAGGACTGATTCAATACCCACTCTGACACCTTGATCCCCCATCCTATGTACGAAAATGAGCTGCATCCCACCAGCCTCGGCGTTTGGAAGTACATGTCCCTAACGACTCCATTAAAATGTACCGTAAGTTGTTCCCGATTACAAATCTCGCTGATCGGGTCTTCTGATGGATCTTTTAGGCTCCTCTGGATTTGAGCATCACTTGAATCATGATCATATTGCAGAGTTAAGCACAGTTGTCAGAGCAAATTAATATTCTGAATTAGTTCATTTCCAAAAGGAGTGCTTTAATGGAGAAAAAATCAACTTATGATTACATCGTTGTAGGCACAGGTCCGGCTGGGGCCGTGATTGCGAAGACACTTACTGACGACATGCGAACCTCCGTGCTTGTTTTAGAATCGGGCGGAAACCATGACAAAGACAAACCGATTAAGGATTCAACCTTTGCACTTGAATTGGAAGAAAGTTTCTTTCCGAATTACTTTTGGCAGGGAGAAGGCATCCCCCAAGAGGAACTTGATGAACGCGCATTCGAATGGACAACAGGTCGACTCTCGGGAGGCGGTTCTTCAATCAACGGAGAACAATATGTAAGACCGACATCCGCCGTGCTCCGAAAGTGGGAACGGCTGCTTGGACCTCGCTGGTCACCTGATAAAGCGATTCGACGTTTCAAATCATTGGAGAATTATAACGGAGAAACCACAGATATCAATGCACGCGGGTATCGAGGAAGAATTAACATCCGGCAAGCACCCGAAACTCCAACGCCGATGGCTCACAAGCTGACAACTGCGATCGAGCGGGCAACAGGTTATCCGACCATTCTTGACTATAATGATCCGAATACTCCCATGGGACCGTTCACCCGTTGGCAATTATACCAACAGCCTGATGGCCGTAGGGAGAGCTCCTCCACAGCCTTCCTGTCTCGCGATATTATGACGGCAACTGGTCGGGGAGTGAATAACAGAAAACTAACTGTGAAGTTTCGAACAACGGTTCTCCGTATTCTTTTCTCCGGTAAGCGGGCCATTGGCGTTGAATATTTGAAGGATGGCAAGTGCTGCTATGCGTATTCCCGCAAAAAGGTTATTATTTCGGCGGGGATCAACAGCCCTCAGTTGTTGATGTTGTCAGGAATCGGACCCGCCAAAATGCTGAAAAAGGCTGGAATCCCTGTCATCTTCGACAATCCAAACGTAGGGCAAAGGTTAAAAAACCATACGTTAAATTTCGCAGTATTTGCTACCAATTCACAAGATCGTCCCCTCCCTCCCTTAGACCCCAACGCACTGTATACGGGAGGAGCTTTCTTGCCAGATCCATCTGGCATCGATCCGGATGAGCGGGCTGTTCAACTCGTTGGCATTGGATCCGATAGAGAATTGACCATAGCGATTCTGTACTTGCGACCCAAGAGCAATGGGACGATCCGCATACAAAGCAAAGATCCGCTAAATATCGTATTGGCAGATGAGGGATTTCTCTCAAATCCAGACGACATGGAGGCGGTAAAAAGAATTTATAGGACGTATATCAAAGATATTGCCATAGAGTTGGAACAGATTGATTCTTCATATCGTCTCTTATCCCCTACATTTGAAGTTATCGATGACGATGACAGGCTTGAAGAATTTATTAAGGAAAATTTCGATCACAATCACCATCAGCAAGGATTTCTGCGGATGGCTCCTTTATCCGCAGGAGGAGTCGTTAACCGTAAAGGAAAGGTACACGGGGTTCAAGATTTGATCGTTGCAGATGCGTCCTTAGTTCCATATACAGTCGACGGAAACACCTCTTCTGCTGCATATCTTATCGGCTACACCATCGCAAAGCAATTAAGTAAACGCAAAAAAAAGCAACGACCACATCCGGAATCGGGGGAAGAATGAAAACTTCCCCTCGCTTCCGTTATGATGGAATGCTAATATCGCGAAAGCAGCTCTATGCCGCGCTCGACGGGCCGCTACTCAGCCGGTGGATACTTTGAGCTACTACCGGACTAATCTTCTAGTTCAATCTCGATACGGGCAAGGACACCAGCTGGATTATCTCCGCTTCTGTTTGCATTTGACGGGAAGTTGAAAGCGGCGATCACGATATCGTTTGTACCTCTCCGAAGGAAGCGTCTGATATTAAAAGTTCTTCCCGGATTAAAGAATGAAACATTGCCCTGCGGGTTGTCGATAACTACCGACCGTCCATTGATTAAAACGATGGCAAAGTTATCCACGGACAGGAATAAGCTAGCTCTCTCAATATCGTCTCTAATCGTAAATCTTCTGGCGACCACAGCA
This sequence comes from Paenibacillus sp. Y412MC10, assembly GCF_000024685.1. Taxonomy (NCBI): domain Bacteria; kingdom Bacillati; phylum Bacillota; class Bacilli; order Caryophanales; family Paenibacillaceae; genus Paenibacillus; species Paenibacillus sp. Y412MC10. The sequence goes on along the minus strand of NC_013406.1, from coordinate 2,181,625 downwards.
GCAGGACCGTTAGGGTCATTTCTTCCCCAAACGTACGATTCACCAGCTTGCGGCGCTACCCACGCCGGATTTCGCTCGATTTCTAGTGCATTTACCCAATTTCGATTCGTACTTATTCTTCTGGTTCGTTGACTAATAACAACCGGATTTTGTGCACTCAATGATCTCTGTGCGGCAATCACCGTTCTCATTGCCTTTGCAACGCTACCCGCCCAAATTCCGCTATATCTTCTAGGCGTTTTCAGTTGTTTGACCGTATTTTTTGCCTTTCCTGATACTGTGCTTTTTTGCATTTGTGCTTCCTCCTTTTTATCAACGAAATCCTTAACATATATATGAGTCCATTGAACTAATGGATATGGACAATAGATTAGTCAAAATCACTCAATTTTCTCAAATGAAAATATCCCCCGGCATAGCCCTGATAACCCAGCGTATGAACCATAATCTTATACCGTTTATGACCTGTTGGCCTTTGCCACAATTTTTTTCAGTTCCTAAGACGACCACACTGATCTCTACGGTGTCGTTGTTTAATGTTCAGTTTAAGTACAATGAAAATGCTAAAAACGGGGACGGAAAGTTACCGTCCCCGTTTATCGTAATTGGGGATACCACATGGGTGCAGTATCGTAATTTGATGAATTAAATTAAATCAATGAATGAATGCTTCATTAAGGAGCTTCATTAAATCCAAAACGTTCCCAAGATAATAACCAAGAGAATAAATAAAACCAGAACAGTTCCTACTGGATTACCGTATCCGTTGTAACCACCTTTTTCGCAGCTCACCGATTTAACCTCCTTGCTTTGTGGAATGGTACAGTTTATGTACATAGACGGTCTTAGTCTGGACATTTCGGCAATCATGATCAGATTGTGCTAATGTTAAGGGTATTACCCATACTTTCAGTGTCTTCAGGCGTCTGCCAAACCGTCCTGTAAACAGCAAAAAACCCTTGCATCGCAAGGGTTTTAGCTTCTCCTATTATATAGATTCCGTATGTATGTGATGCGTCGTTACTCTACATCAACGGGATGCTGTATTTTATCCCGATAAAGATCGATGTACAGCTGACCGTCGGTTCCTTTCACTGCATAAAAAACATCTGCAATTTCTTTGTTCCGGACTTTTAATTTTTCTTTAATCCACTCTGGGGATAGATCATTAATTTTTAGATTATTTTCTAATAGTTGTCCATCCATGATAAGCTCAATCGGAAACTGCTGATTCCCTTTCAAGCCCTTTTTCATATCTTTTAAAGTTACATTCTGGTATTCCTTTTTCTTCATTACAGATATCTTTCCATTGATCTCTAATACGCCGTACTCCACTTCCGAGATGTCAAATATATCCTTTTGTCGCAACATCTGATTGATCGTATCTAAGGTTAACTTATTTTTCCTTAGATTCTCTTCCAGGATCTTGCCACCTTCTATAACTACGCTCGGCGTCCCTTCAGCCCACATGCGGAATTTACGATTCTTCACCACGATCTTTGATAAAAAATATGATGTAAATGTAAATACGGCAAGCGAGATTAGCAGGTGTATGACTTCCATTTTTTCATTGAAAGCAAAGTTCGCAGCAATTGCACCTAATATCACGGCCGTAACAAATTCATGAAAATTCATGTTAGACAACGTTTGTTTGCCCAAAAACCGCGTAATAATCAACAAAATAACGAATGCTGATATACTACGAAGTAAAATAATCATGTGCTCTAGCATGAAGACCCATACACTCCTTTCTACCGTATATCTTATGTATGGGCAATTTTTCTAAAAATAAACCGATAAGCTTAGATGCCTTCAGCAGCAATCTGACCTTATCGTAAAATCTCATATCGTTGGTCTAAACAGTCCTGTAAACAGCAAAAAACCCTTGCATCGCAAGGGTTTTCATAAAGTGGGCCCTGAGGGACTCGAACCCCCGACCAGTCGGTTATGAGCCGACCGCTCTAACCAACTGAGCTAAGGGCCCTGAACATACATGTACACATAAACATAAGGACGTCATACATACATCGTTTAAAAATTGGTTGCGGGGGCAGGATTTGAACCTGCGGCCTTCGGGTTATGAGCCCGACGAGCTACCGAACTGCTCCACCCCGCGTCAATGCTGTATCAAACAGCGACAAGAATAAATATACACCATTCCCCTGCATCAAGTCAAGTGCTGTTTTAATGGAATTTCCTCAAGGCAGGAATCGCACGCCATAACGCCCCTTCTTGGAACGATAAACCTCTACCATCCGCGGATCATGATACCCGAACAGCCAGCCATCCTGCTCCAGACGTTTAGCGAAGCACCCAGCCTGAAATTTGGTTGTATAGAGCTTTCCGTAATATACCCAGTTCATCCTATGCGGCTCCTTACCGAAATGATAATGTAATGCTGTCATATTATGTCCAAACTTCCACAAAAAAAACGCCGTCCCCCGAAGTTCTCCGTCCCTCCCCATAATAAAAACAATCAGCCATGCCGTATACCGTGCCGGGATACGTATATGCTGATTGTTGTCTTGGGTTATAACCCCTTCGCTTATTGGCCGTCGGCCTCTGCAAATCGGGCAGCGATGCTCATCAGCTCCTGTTCCATCGAATGCATCATCTGGATGAAATTCATCAGCTGCGCCTTCGTCTCTTCGGCCTCTGTGCGAAAACGCTGCTGGGAAACGCCTTCCCATTCGGCATTCAGCGTTTCAATGACCTGGGACAGCCTCGCGACCAATTCCCCGCCGTAGTCACTCCCGCTGCGAATGTCTGCCGCCGCGCGGCGCAGCTCCTCGGGCGATACCTCTATACGTCCTGACATAGATCCGCCTCACGCTCCTCCCTTAATCCCTGGCAAGCTAAGTAGCCTTCGTCTCAGCCAGTACGGCCTGAAATTGTTCTTCCTCTTCGTCCTGGTAACCCGTAAAAATAATCTCTTGGATATCCTCATGGTTAAACACGTAAGCAAACTCCGGGCTGACATACCCTTCCGGATACGGACAAGCCAGATAGTCGAACAATTGCGGCTGCTCAAGCGCCAAAATTTGCTTGCGTCCATAGATCACCAGCTTTTTCTCGCCTTCCTTCAAAATGACGATCGACCCGTTGGGCAGCAGCTGCTGTTGTTGCGTCATTACGATCCTCTCCTTTTCTTACTCTGACGATGCGGTGCCGCCGGCGTGCGGCCTTGATTCATTTTGTTCAGAAATGCGGCATTCCGCTGCTCCTTCGGCAATCCCAATACGGGATAATGAGCCCTCAGCTTATCCATATTGTTCTGGATGAACCGATATCGAGGGATGAACACAACGGCCAGGTACAGGCCGAGAATCAACAGGATGGAAAAAGCCGCCATGCCCATGACGAATCCGCCAAGGTCCCCGGTAACGGCAACCACGACGTAATACCCTGTGTAACCGATGCCTGCCAACAGCAAGGCCGCTTTGCCAGCTTTGCCGATGCCGCCTTTGCGTTCCATGGACTGGTACGTCCCTTGCCGCAGCGCTCTTGCATGCAGAACATAAAACGCAACGAGCAGCAGGAGCATCACCGCGATCGAGCTAAGCCCATATCCGATCGACTCGACACCGGCCATGTCATACATCATTTTCAAGATAGCCAGCTGGCAAGTGACCGCCAGCGCCAATCCGTAAATCCCCAAGTACAGCACAAAACCGACCTCAGACCGGTACGGATTAACGCTCAGGCCAATTCCCCACAGCAGCATGGCCGCCCACACTGCCGCCGCCGCATAAAAATACACCGACATCATCGGCGCCGCCAGCGTGACCAGCGCGGGGATGAGCATAATGAATAAAAAGCATACGATGCCGCCCCGAATTTGCTCGGCGGGGATTAGCCGGAAATGAAACTGTTCTTCCTCTGAAATCTTCGTGCTCATCTATGACACTCCCTTTATTTGAACCATCCGGCTATCGTAGAACCTATCTTCTCCGCCCCCATTTTCAATCCTTCGGTTACGGTATCTTTCTTCCCGTCCCCGTCAAAATCCGCGAACTTGATGCCGTCCATGACGTAGGAAGCGCCGACCGACACGCCGAAGCCGATGGCCGCACCCGCCAGGGTGCCGATCGGACCGCCCACCGCCGTCCCGATCAGCGCGCCGGCTTTAGCGCCAGCCGCTGCGGAAGCGACAACGGTTCCCACGCCGACACCCACGTCGACGACGGCGTCTCCGGCTATTTTCGCCCCGCTCTTGTTTTCATTGATATTCGTGACCAGATTTCCCACCGTTTGCATGGCGATGCCGGCATAACCAAGCTTGCCGCCCTTCCAGCTGAGCGAGTCCTTCACGGCTGCGCCGGGCAGGACGTATTTCGGAATTCGGGGGTGATTCCGCCAATTGTACTCGGCATAGGATTTTTTGCGGATATTGGCAAGCATGCCGTTCGTCACATTGGCACGCATGTTGCCGCGCTTGTCTTTTTCAAGCCATACGCCGAAGCCGTTCCGGTACATATCCCAGTATTTGTACATCGTGCCCGATGCGGTTACCGTTCCGAACAATACCCCTGCGGCCGCAAGCGGATTGCCCTTCCATTGATCCGCCGTGCCGCCGAATGGCGCGAGCGCATTGAATTCGACGCCCGCCGCCGTCACGGGCGGATCCGTCTTCTTATTTCCGTTCTGTGCCATACTCGCCTGAAGCAGCAGATGCGGACTCACCTGGGCGACCGATTGTTTGCCGAAATTCAGGTTGTTCCCCAGCGATTGGTCGGTCTGCGAAAAATCCCCCGCTTTCTTCACGAGCTGGCCGCGATTCTGCTCCAGACGGCCTACAACCGACTGGCACGCGGCCCGGCATTGCGCAAGGCGCTGCTCAACCTGGGCGCGATGGCGCGATTCCCAGGACATGCTCTGGATGCGCTGCTGCATCCGCTCCTGAAGCGCTTGGACTTCCCGTGCAATATCAGATACCGCTGCGCCCTGCTGGTTCAGCATTTCAGGTACCACACGTATTTTGGTCATAGCTAACAATCCTCCATGTCATTGATCGAGAAGGCAAAAATTACAGTATGCGGGATCAGGATGCAACGTCTCTCACTTAATACGCTCGATGACCGCGCCGAGTTCCCGGATGATCTCGGTTACCGTAGCGCCCCATATTTGGTCCTGTTCGCCTTCGTTGCGAATCAGCCAATTGGATTGCGCTCCTCGTAACAGCTCGATTCCCTGAATCCGGCAGTCCAGGTCCGGACAATAATATGCCGTGAAGGTGGCATATCTCTCCGGATGGCTTACGCAATCAGCCAAGTCATTAACGACCGATTCCGGATAGCCTTGAGCAAGCAAATGCTTCCGAGGCTCCTGCCCCCCTTGCTCGGCGTTCATCCATTGCTGGAACCAGCCCTTAGGCAAGGCCAGTGAGCCTGTATCGCGATTTTTTCGGTCCTCCAGCTGCAGGTAACCGATGATCTTCAGCCAAGCCTCCGAAGGGGTTCCCAGCTCTTCCAGCACATAAAGCCTATCGCCGCCTGGCCCGATTTCGATATCTGCCTTAACGACAAGGCCGGAACTGTAATAAATGAAGCACTCCTTCGACGTTTCCTCCGAACCGGCCACCCTCATATGAATCGTTAACAAGGTCCGGCTGCATACTTCTATGTATTCCAGGAGCTCCTGCACAAGAACCGGCTCGTTATCGGCCGTTTGAATCAAACCCTTCTCCAGCAGTTCCTGCTCAATCTTGGCTACTTCGACAGGCATCTCTTCCGTGAGCGTTCCGCGAAAAGGGTCCTCCAACCCGATGACAGCCCGCGCACCGACAATGCCGGTTAATACAAAGAATTGCTTGCCGGTCAGTTGGATCCTGGACGGAATTTCCAAAGATCTCTCCTCCTTACGGTCAGTCCCGCCTATTTTGTGTTTGTTTTCGAAGTTATCATTACTATTATAGGTGAGACGTATCCTTCCCCTCTACCAAATCCTGGCCCTAAATTTATAGGAACATATACCCAAATCAGACGGCTCCCAAACCATCAAGCGGCAAAATATAAAAAAACATTCCCGGGCTTTGGCAATCACCTCTGGAATGTTTGAGCGGTTATGTTGGATTAAGCGGCTCATCCTTTCGGATAATGCCGTGATATAGAATCGTCATCAGTTGTTCGCTGACCGCATGCAGGCTGCCCAGACCATGGTACCATTCCGTTCGCGCCGTAAATTCCTTGATGAAAGTCAAAAACGCGACCAGTACCTGCGGGGAAATGTCTTTGCGGATCTGTCCCAGCTGCTGGCCTTTAAAAATCAGCATTTCGAATTCCGGCACAACGTATTTCTGATTGAACTCTAGCAGCTTGTCCATCTGTTCCGGAAACTTGGCCAGATCCGACACAAATTGCTGCGAGACGAGCGCCGAAAACTTCTCCTGATCCCTGTAGAACATGGTTAAGGCCTCCAGCGGATCTTTGGCCTGCTCCATGATCCCGCGATAGATCGCCATCATTTCCTCGACCATGCGATCCACCACATGATCCAGTAAGCCCTCTTTGCTCTGATAATAGTTATAGATCGTCATCTTGGAAACGGGGACAGCTTCGGCAATCTGCTCCATGCTGGTTTGCACAATCCCATGCTCCAGAAACAACCGCTTTCCGGCCTCAAGCACCGCTTCTTTTTTTGCGTTCATCGGTAGATTAGATCCCTTCTATTCTGCTTCAGGATGTCTATGGCTAAATCAGCCGCTTACAGTCCTAATGTAACGATCCGTCCTTCGACTGTCAACCCGCGGCCGATATTACGTTATCTTGTTTCAGGGAACCAAAAAAAGCCGCCTCTGTGTCAGTTCACAGAGACGGCGGCCTGAGGATGAAGAATATCTATACGCCAAAGGAGGTTGGATTCGATCTCCAGGATTGAAGGAGCTCCACGTCCTCTGCTTGAATCCGGTTCTCCGATAACGCTACGTCAATGAGTGCACCGTAATTGGACAGGCTCTGCAGCGGAATTCCCGCTTCGGCGAAGGCTTGTACCGCTTTATCCAACTGATAGCTGAATATGGCGAGCACCGCGAGCGGCTCTGCTCCTGCGTCCCTTACCGCTTGCGCCGCCTTCAGGGAGCTGCCGCCCGTGGAGATCAGATCCTCGATGACAACGACCTTCTGGCCGGGCTTGATCAAACCTTCGATCAGGTTTTCCTTGCCGTGGCCTTTGGCTTTGTCCCGAATATAGGACATCGGCAGGTTCATCTTCTGGGATACGAAGGCCGCGTGCGGGATCCCTGCGGTGGCCGTTCCGGCAATGGCCTCGGCTTCCGGATACTGCTCCCGAATGACGGCCGCGAACGATTCAGCAATGTAATCGCGAATGTCGGGATAGGACATGGTCAGGCGATTGTCGCAGTAGATCGGAGACTTGATGCCCGACGTCCATGTAAACGGCTGATGAGGTCTTAGGGAAACGGCCTCGATCTTAAGCAAATAAGATGCGATCTGATGCGGAATATTCGCGATGGTACTCATGCTTGAATCATCTCCTCAATAATCTGTTCTGCAGCTTGTCTCGGGTTATGGGACTCGGTGATCGGGCGGCCGACAACCAGGTAATGACTCCCCTTGCGGATCGCTTCCCCAGGTGTAAGCACCCGCGCTTGGTCACCAATATCCGCACCGGCAGGGCGGATCCCCGGAATGACGGTTTTGAAATCCTTGCCGCAGGCGGATCGAATGGCTTCCACTTCCAGGGAGGATGCCACGACGCCGTGAAGTCCGGACTGCCGGGCCAACTCAGCATAACGCACGACGGTATCCTCCACCTGGCCGGGAATGCCGATTTCGTTATTCATGACATCCTGATTCGTGCTGGTCAACTGCGTTACCGCAATGATCGTAGGCATGGCAAGACCCGGGGTGTCCGCCACTGCGGCTTCCGCCCCGGCCTTTGCCGCCTGCATCATGAGCGCGCCGCCGCCGGCATGGACATTAAACATGTCCACGCCCAGCCGCGTTACGCTGTGCGAGCCGCCTTTGACCGTGTTCGGAATATCATGCATCTTCACATCCAGGAACACGGAATAGCCTTTCGCTTTCAATTCTTTCACAAAGTCAGGACCGGCCGCATAGAACAGCTGCATGCCGACCTTCATATAACACGGGATGCCCTCCAGCTGACGTACCAATGCTTGTGCACGCTCGGCATCCGGGTAATCCAGGGCCACCATCAGGCGGCCCGCCATTTCATTGTAGCTGGCGTTCATCTGTACCCCTCCTTCTCGATTTTAAACCGGCATCGCTTCAGAGGAGAAGTTGATGGTCTCCAGCATCGTCAGAAGCTCACGAACCGTATCGAGCGAGGTCATGCATACAACGCCGTTCTCTACCGCTTCACGGCGAATGCGGAATCCGTCGCGCTGTGGTGTTTTACCTTTGGTCAATGTGTTAAAGACGAAATTCGCTTCACCTGTGCGGATCATATCCAGAATGTTCGGCGTGCCTTCGGACAGCTTGTTGATGGTCGTCACGTCAAGGCCCGCTTCTTTCAATGATGCTGCAGTACCGCCTGTTGCGATGATTTTATAACCTAGCTTATGGAAGCCTTTCAGCAGCGCTGCAGCTTCGGCTTTATCTTTATCTGCAATGGTAGCGATGATTGCGCCAGTTGAAGGAATCTTCATGCCTGCACCGATGAGGCCTTTATACAGCGCCTTGGCATACTTCACGTCACGGCCCATAACCTCGCCGGTCGATTTCATTTCCGGTCCGAGAGTCGGCTCAACGCGGCGAAGCTTCGCGAAGGAGAAGACCGGTACTTTAACCGATACATGCTCGCTTTCCGGCCACATGCCTTCCTCGTATCCGAGATCCTTCAGCTTGCCGCCCATAATGGCTTGCGTTGCCAGGTTGGCCATCGGGATGCCTGTAACCTTGCTAAGGAACGGAACCGTCCGGGAAGAACGCGGATTCACTTCAATCACGTACACTTCATTTTTATAGATAACGAACTGGATGTTGACAAGTCCGCGTGTATTCAGCTCTTTGGCAATCTTGATCGTAATTTCCGCAATCTTGTCTTTCAGATCCTGGGACAAGTACTGAGGAGGATATACCGCAATCGAGTCTCCGGAGTGAACGCCTGCACGTTCTACATGCTCCATGATGCCTGGAATCAGCACCGTCTCGCCATCACAAATCGCGTCTACCTCCACTTCTTTACCCATCATGTAGCGGTCGATCAGAACCGGATGATCCGGGTTGATCTTAACCGCCTCTTTCATGTAGCTCAGAAGCTCGCTGTCGGAGTATACAATCTCCATGGCGCGTCCACCCAGTACATACGAAGGTCTTACGAGCACGGGGTAGCCCAGCGATTGTGCCGTTTCTACGGCATCATCGACCGACGTTACGGTTTTACCTTTCGGCTGGGCGATCTCCAATCGGGACAGAAGCGCTTCGAATTTCTTGCGGTCCTCGGCTTCGTCAATGCTCTCCAGGCTTGTGCCCAGAATCTTCACGCCCGCTTTGCTGAGCGGCTCCGCGAGGTTGATCGCCGTCTGCCCGCCGAACTGCACGATGACGCCGATCGGCTTCTCCTGCTCGATGACATTCATGACATCTTCGAAGAACAGAGGTTCGAAGTAGAGACGGTCCGACGTATTAAAGTCGGTGGATACGGTCTCCGGGTTGTTGTTGATGATAACCGCTTCATATCCCGCCTTCTGGATGGCCCATACGGCATGCACCGTGGAGTAGTCGAATTCGATCCCTTGACCGATCCGAATCGGACCGGAGCCGAGCACAATGACTTTCTCCTTCGCGGATTCGATGACTTCATTCTCCGTTTCGTAGGTGGAGTAGTAGTACGGCGTCGTTGCTTCAAACTCCGCTGCGCAGGTATCCACCATTTTGTAAACCGGACGCAATCCGTGCTCGCGGCGGAGGAATCCGATCGACTCCTCAGTCGTGTGCGTGCTGGCCTTGCCTTCTGCGCGGAGCTCGGCGATGGCACGATCCGTAAAGCCGAGACGCTTCGCTTCGTACAGCGTTTCGTAAGTCAGCGACGCTTCGCTGCGAATATGGTCTTCATACTTGATCAGGCGTTCGATTTTGTCCAGGAACCACCAGTCGATCTTCGTCAGGTCCTGAATCTGCTGCAGATCATAGCCCCGGCGGAACGCTTCCGCGATCAGGAACATCCGCTCATCGTCGGCTTTGATCAGGCGCTGCTGGAGAACTTCATCGCTCAGCTCGTTCGCGCCTTTCAGGTATAGACGGTGCACGCCGATTTCCAGGGAGCGGACCGCTTTATGGATCGATTCTTCGAAGGTGCGGCCGATTGCCATCACTTCGCCGGTTGCTTTCATCTGGGTGCCCAGCTTCCGGTTGGCATGGATGAACTTGTCGAACGGCCAGCGCGGAATTTTGCTGACGATGTAATCCAGCGTAGGCTCGAAGCAAGCATACGTCTGGCCCGTTACCGGGTTAACGATCTCGTCCAGGGTGTAACCCATCGCGATTTTTGCTGCCATCTTCGCGATCGGATAGCCCGTTGCTTTGGAAGCCAGCGCGGATGAGCGGCTGACCCGAGGGTTTACCTCGATGACGTAATATTGATAGCTGTTCGGATCCAGCGCGAACTGCACGTTGCATCCGCCTTCGATGTTCAGGGCGCGGATGATTTTCAGCGATGCGGATCTGAGCATTTGATATTCGCGGTCAGATAGCGTTTGGCTTGGCGCCACGACGATGCTGTCGCCGGTATGAACGCCGACCGGATCGAAGTTCTCCATGTTACATACCACGATGCAGTTATCGTTGGCGTCGCGCATAACCTCGTACTCGACTTCTTTCATTCCCGCAATGCTCTTCTCGATCAGGCACTGCGTGATCGGGCTGTAGCGAAGTCCGGAGCTGACCGTTTCGCGCAGCTCCTCTTCGGTTGCGCAAATGCCGCCGCCGGTGCCGCCAAGCGTGTAGGCCGGACGCACGATCACCGGATAACCGATCTCATTCGCGAACTCAAGCGCCTCTTCCAGGGTCGTTACGATCGTGCTCTCCGGCACGGGCTGATCCAATTCGCGCATCAGCTCACGGAACAAGTCGCGGTCTTCGGCTTTTTCGATCGATTCCAGCTGCGTTCCGAGCAGTTTGACGTTTTCCTGCTCCAGAATTCCGGCGCGGGCAAGCTCAACCGCCATGTTCAGCCCTGTTTGTCCTCCAAGCGTCGGGAGCAGTCCGTCCGGACGCTCTTGACGGATGATCTGGGTAACGAAGTCCAGCGTGATCGGCTCGATGTATACTTTATCCGCCATGTTGGTGTCGGTCATGATGGTCGCCGGGTTGCTGTTGATCAGCACGACCTCCATGCCTTCTTCTTTCAGTGCCTGGCAGGCTTGAGTTCCAGCGTAGTCGAATTCCGCTGCTTGCCCGATGACGATCGGACCGGAGCCGATGACGAGTATTTTTTTCAATGTATCATGTTTAGGCATATTATTGAGCTCCTTTCACGGCTGCGGCCAGAACCGCCTGGCGCGGTTTCCGGATTTCATTCTGTTTATGGTCTCTTATCATTTTAAGGAATTGATCGAACAGATAGCTGCTGTCGTGCGGGCCAGGCGCAGCTTCAGGATGGTATTGCACCGAGAAGGCCGGGAATTTCGAGTGCTTCAAGCCTTCGATCGTTTTATCGTTGTTGTTGATATGCGTAACTTCCAGCTCCGTCCCTTTGACGGATTCTTCGTTTACGGTGTATCCGTGGTTTTGGGAAGTGATGTAGCAGCGTCCGCTGGCAAGCTCTTTTACCGGATGGTTTCCGCCGCGGTGTCCGAATTTCAGCTTCTCGGTGTCCGCGCCCGCAGCCAGCGCAAACAATTGGTGGCCAAGGCAGATGCCGAAGATCGGATATTCGCCGAGCAGTTCTTTGACCATGTTGACTGCGTAAGGCACGTCTTTCGGGTCCCCAGGGCCGTTGGACAACTGAATGCCGTCCGGGTGAAGTCTGCGGATTTCATCGGCCGTCGTGTCATGCGGAACGACCATGACGTCACACCCGCGGGACGTCAATTCGCGCAGAATCCCGCTTTTTGCACCGAAGTCGACCAGAACGATCCGTTCCTTCGAACCTGGACTCGTAAACATTTGCGGCGTTGAGGTTTTTGCCACCTGGTTGCGGAGTTCGGCGATCGTCGTATCGCCGAGCATCTCCTTAAGCTCTTCCACCGGTTTGTTGGAAGTGGTCAGAATGCCCTTCATCGTACCGTAATGACGGATGATACGGGTTAACATCCGCGTATCGATCTCGCTGATCCCCGGAATTCCGTATTCCTTCAACAGGCTGTCAACGCTGTATTCTGCACGCCAGTTGCTGGGAACAGGCTCATGACGACGAACGACGAATCCGTGAACGAACGGCCGAATGGATTCAAAGTCATCCCGCGTGATGCCGTAGTTGCCGATCAAAGGGTACGTCATGGTTACGATCTGTCCGCAATAGGACGGGTCGCTCAGCACCTCTTGATATCCTGTAATCCCTGTATTGAAAACAACCTCTCCGGTCATTTCAGCATCCGCGCCGAAGGATTTTCCGCTGAACAGCGTTCCGTCCTCCAGTAACAATCTTGCCTGCATCCCGATCACTCCTGTCATCTATGTGTAATTTATTTTATAAGTCTTTTGCCTATTTGTTACTTAGAATCCGTTTTGTTCGGACCATTTCACTTCGCCGTCCACCCAAGTCATCACGGGCCAGCCTTTCAGCTTCCAGCCTGTAAATGGCGTGTTGCGGCCTTTTGTTGCGAACTCTTCCGGGTTCACTTCTTTCTCCGCTTCGAGATCGATCATGGTCAGGTCCGCTGCTTTACCGGCTTCCAGGACACCCGTTGCAAGACCGAATACTCTTGCCGGATCGCTTGTCATCCGTTTTACGAGCAGGGCGAGATCCCATTTTCCTGTGGCGACAAACTTGGTGTAGAGCAGCGGGAACGCCGTTTCGAATCCCACGATGCCGAAGGGAGCCAGCTCCATGCCTTTTGCTTTCTCTTCCGCGCTATGCGGTGCATGATCCGTTACGATCATATCAAGCGTTCCATCCAGCAGACCTTCTATACAAGCCTCCACATCACGCGGTGTGCGCAGCGGCGGGTTCATCTTCCAGTTTGCATCAAGGCCGGGAATGTCTTCGTCGGAGAGAACCAGATGATGCGGGCATACCTCGGCCGTTACCGAGATGCCGATCGCTTTTGCCTGGCGGATCAATCTTACGGACTGCTCCGTGCTCACATGGCATACATGGTAATGCACGCCGGTGGCTTCGGTCAGCAGAATGTCGCGCCCGACATGGATCGCTTCCGACTCGTTCGGTATTCCTTTCAGGCCGTGCTGCTGAGCGAATTTGCCCTCGGTCACGCAAGCTCCTTTTACCAGCGAGTCATCCTCGCAGTGCGCAATGACCGGCATGCCCAGCGCTTTCGCTTTATTCATGGCATCTTTCATCATCTGTGCGTTCTGCACACCGACGCCGTCGTCCGTAAATCCGATCGCACCCGCGGCCTTCAAGGCCTCAAAGTCCGTCAGTTCGCGGCCCAGCTCGTTCTTCGTAATGGCTGCATATGGCAGCACCTTCGCAAGATTCGCCTCGCTGGCTTTATCCAGCACGAGCTTCACCGTTTCCGGCGTATCGGTCACCGGTCTTGTGTTCGGCATGCAGGCGATGGTGGTGAAACCGCCTTTGACTGCCGAGCGGCTGCCGCTCTCGATGGTTTCCTTGTGCTCATAACCCGGCTCTCTCAAGTGCACATGCATATCGATGAATCCCGGCGTGACCAGCTTGCCCTCGGCATCGATGATCTGAACGTGATCGCCCGGTTCCGGCAAGGCTGCGATATCGCTCGCAACCGACTGAATCAATCCGTCTGCAATGACGATATGTTTATCTTCGAGCTGTCCTTGTTCATTGATCACTTTGGCATTCTTTATCACTTGCATTTGCATCTTGGTTCCCCTCCGCAGCAGAAGCACCGTTCGCTTCTTTGTATATTGTATAATAAAAATTCATGTTTGTGTATAATTATTAATATTTATTCATTCTGTAAACCGTATTCCGCATGTTCGAATCAGACCATCGCCCGTTCCATGACCGCCATGCGAATGGGCACTCCGTTCGCCATCTGCTTGAATATCATCGATCTCGGGCTTTCCACGACCGCGTCGTCGATTTCAACGTTGCGGTTCACCGGTGCCGGATGCATAATCATGGTGTGACCCGACAGCTTGGCCGCCCGCTCTTCCGTCAAGCCGTACTGCTCCCGGTACTCCGCGCTGGATTTGAACACCCCTTCGTTATGGCGTTCCAGCTGAACTCTCAGCATCATCACCACATCGGCCTTGAGCGCCTTTTCCATCGATACGTAAGGCGCATACTGAGCCAGCTCCGGAGCCTGCATCGTTTCCGGCGCGCAGAACTGCACATGGGCTCCGAACTTCTGCAGGGCCCACAGATCCGAACGAGCAACCCGGCTGTGCTTGATGTCCCCGATGATGGATACCGTTAATCCCTTAAGCTCGCCGAAGCTTTTCTTCATCGTGTATAGATCAAGCAGCGCCTGCGTGGGATGCTCATTGTTGCCGTCGCCCGCATTGACCAGCGGAATCGAGATCCGCTCCGCCAGCTCCTGCAGCACGCCGGCTGGCTTCAGCCGGATGACGCCCGCGTCGATTCCCATGGATTCCAGCGTTCTGACGGTATCGTAGATCGACTCGCCTTTCTCGACGCTGGATGCTGCCGCCGCAAAGTTCATGACCTGGGCACCGAGTCTTTTCTCAGCCATTTCAAACGAGAATCTCGTTCTGGTGCTGTTCTCGAAGAACATATTAACCGCAAATTTCGATTGAAGTACCGGCACCACTTTCTCGGACTGCGCTTCCCAATATGCCGCCCGATTCAGGATGGATCCGATTTCGTCTCTGCTAATATCCTTCAAACCTAAGAGGCTGCGTTCTTTCAATGAAATGGCTGTTGTCATGATTATCGTTCCTCTCTTTGGCTAATGGTCACTTCGTCCTTGCCGTCGATTTCGGTTAATGCCACCGTAATTTCCTCTTGTTTGGAGGTAGGAACGTTCTTTCCTATATAATCCGGCCGGATCGGCAGCTCGCGATGCCCCCGGTCTGCCAAAACCGCAAGCTGTATCATTCTAGGCCGTCCGCAGTCCATCAGGGCGTCCATCGCTGCCCGAATCGTCCGGCCGGTGTACAGCACGTCATCAAACAAAATAACCTTCTTGTCATGGATGTTCAGGTGCGCTAGGCTGTGCTTCGCTCCCTCTCCCCGTTCCGCAGCGGCTCCCTTGCTGTCCCGGTCATCGCGGTAGGAGGTCACGTCGATCTCTCCCCAAGGAATCGGAGTACCTTCGATCTCGTTCATTCGCTCCGCGATTCTCTGGGCCAGAAACACGCCGCGCGTGCGGATCCCGACCAATACGCAATCCTCGATCCCTTTATTTTTTTCCAATATTTCATGGGCAATTCTCGTTAGCGCGCGGCGGATGGCCGTCTCGTCCATTATCACATGCTGTTCGTTGCTCATCCTCTTGTCCTCCTTCTAAACGTTTGATTAGCCCTTTATCGTTCCTGACGATCCGTGGATTCATTCCACACAAAAAAACTCCTTGCCCGGCTGGACAAGGAGTTGATCTCATAGAGATGGTGTGGAAAGCGCAGCATCTATCCGCAGACAGAGCCATGCCTCCTGTTAATGAACCTCGGTTCACGTTACCTTGCCAGCCTCACGGGACTGATTTAAAGGTGCTATTCGATTGATCCCATTATGACAGACCCTACAAGAGATGTCAACAGCAATCATGTCGAACGTTGTCGCGTTCCAAGCATGTTCATAGCCTTGAATTAAAACTCGAATTCCACATCGCTGAGTCTTCTGCGAATTTCGGAAATGACGCGTTTCTCTTCCTCCTCGCCGTCGGCAATGAAGGTAACGGAGAAACGAACGAAGTGTCCTGCATCATCCCAAGGAACGGTGGAGATCAATTTCTCGCGAATCAGGTACTGGGAGAAGTCTTCCCCAGATTCAAAACGGCGTCCGCCTTTGACGCCTTTCGGAGCCTCCACATACAGGAAGAAGGAGCCTTTGGGCTTCTCCGCCGTAAAACCGAGTCCGTTCAGCACGTCGACCAGCATGTTGTGGCGGCGGGAATACTTCTCGGCGATCTTCTCCGTAATTTCCGGATGATCCAGACCGTAAGCGGCAGCCTTTTGGATGGCGATGAATTGTCCGGAATCGTTGTTGTCCTTCACGTCGCCAAACGCTTTAACCACCAGCGGGTTGCCGGCGATGAAGCCAATGCGCCACCCCGTCATGTTGTAGGATTTCGACAGGGAGTGAAGCTCCACGCCGACATCCTTCGCTCCAGGAACGGACAGGAAGCTCAGCGGCTTCAAGCCATCGTAAGTGAGCGCAGCATAAGGTGCGTCATGAACAACCACCACGCCATATTTGCGGGCCCACTCGACAACCTCGGCGAAGAATTCGGCCGTTGCGCTGGCCCCCGTCGGGTTGTTCGGATAGTTCAGGTAGAGCAGTTTGGCACGGCGGGCAATGTCCTCAGGGATCGAGCCGAGATCCGGCAGAAATGCATTCTCTTTTTTCAGCTCCACATTGTAGACTTCGCCGCCCAAATACTTGGTATGCGTGCCGAGCACAGGATATCCGGGAACCGTCATGATCGTGATGTCGCCCGGGTTGATGAAGCAGGACGGCAGCATGGCCAGCGCCGGCTTGGAGCCGATGGAGTGCAGCACTTCCGTGGACGCATCGATGCCTTCGACGCCGAATACATTGCTCAAATAGCGAACAGCCGCTTCCTTGAACTCCGGAATCCCGTTATCCGCATATCCGCGGTTTTCCCGCTTCGCCGCCTCTTCCGCCAGCTTTGCCACGATGCCTGCATCCGCCATCTCATCCGGCTCGCCAACTCCCATATCGATCAATTCGGTATCAGGATGCTCCTGCTTCGCAGCCGCCTTTGCTCTCTTGATCTTCTCGAATTTATAAATGGCCGTATCTTTACCGTAATTAGCACCGCCGATCCGATCGGCAAAGCTCTGTTGAATGTACGTTTCCTGATATTTATCCATGCTCATGATTTGTATTCATCTCCTACTCTAGCTTTGTTACACATCCTAAATATGCAGGAAAATCACGACTGGAGCCATGCATTATATATCAGATGATTTGTACTTTTTAGGTTGAGTCGGAGCTGATACACACCATGGCCTCCCTGCACGAAGTCGGTTAAGACAGCTCCAGCCATTCCGCTAGGAGCTCGTCGCGGCTTGCTGCCAGCGACTCCCGCTCGTTCCAACGCTCTTCGAGCAGCGACATGTCCGAATTGCCGCTTATCGAGCCTTCCGTTTCAAGCCAACCGTCCAGCTGCCGGATGCGGGTCTCCAAACGGGCGATCTCCTCTTCCAGCCATTTGGATCTTTCCGCGGCAGAGCGATCAGGATGGTTGCGTTCGAATTTCTGGCCGGGCTTTTCGTTGGCTTTGGACGGCGGCGTCTCCCTTGGTAAAGAAACGGCATTCGTACCAGCTGAGAGTTCTCTTGACTGCAATGCGGCTTCAAGCTGGTCTTTCTTGGCCCGGAAATCATCATAATTTCCATGAAAGACGGTCAGCGTCCCTTGGTTCAAATCCCACACCTTGCCTGACACTTGGTTTACGAAATAACGGTCGTGGGAAATGGCAAGAACGGTCCCCTGATACCCCTGCAGCGCATCCTCCAAGGCCTCCCGGGAAGCAATATCCAGATGGTTCGTAGGTTCATCCAGGAGCAGCAGGTTCGGCTTTTGATGGATAAGGAGCGCCAGCCTCAATCGTGTCCATTCACCGCCTGACAGCTGGCCCACCGATCGGAACACGGCCGCGCCATAGAACAGATATCTTGCCAAAATCCCCCGGGCCTCTCCCTCTTCAACCCCGGCGTTCTCCCGAAAATATTGGAGCACCGTTTCCTTCGGAATTTTCGGCTCCTCCTGCTGGGCCAGATATCCCACGTCGACTCGCGCGCCCCATTCAAGGGACCCGGAGTCGGGCATAAGCTCGCCCACCATCACTTTGAACAGCGTCGTTTTTCCGCTGCCGTTCGGACCCATCAGCGCAATTTTTTCGCCGAATTCGATAAGACCGGAAGCCCCTCCCAGCACCGCCTGATTCCCATAGCGAACCTCAACTTGTTCAAAGTATGCCACACGGCGGCCGGAACGATCCTGAGGATGAAGCTCGAAATCGGCCTGCCTTCGTTCCAGCACAGGTCGCTTGACCTTCTCCATCCGTTCCAGCGCTCGCCGCATGGAAGCCGCCCGCTTAAAAAATTTCTCGTTGCCGCCGATCCGGCCGAATTCCTCCAGCTGCTTGATGGATTCCTTCATCTTCTTGATCACTTTCTGCTGCTCCTGGTAATCGGCGAACTGCTGCAGCAGCCGTTCTTCCTTGTCTTTCATGAATGCGGTATAACCACCCTGGGCAGAGAATGCCTCTCCGTCCTCGAGCTCTACCGTCTTGGTCACCACCCGATCGAGAAAATACCGGTCGTGAGAAATAATGACGCAGGTACCCGGGTATTCCCGCAAAAATTCCTCCAGCCATTCCGTGCGAGCCAAATCCAGATGATTCGTCGGTTCATCGAGCAGGAGCAGATCCGGCTGTACGATCAGCTGCGATGCCAGCACGACGCGGGTTTGCTCTCCTCCCGACAACGAGCCGAATGCCAGTCCGTACTCGCTCTTGGGTATTTGCAGCCCGGTAGCGATTTTGTCGATGCTGGCTTCCAGCTCATAACCGCCTTCCGCTTCAAACCGTTCCTGGAGCGCCGAGTAACGACGCAGCACACGATCAAGCAGCTCTGCATTCCCGGCGATGCCCGGATCACTCATTCTCTTCTCCAGTTCCGTCATCTCCGCGCGGTATTCCTTCAAGTGAATCAACCCATGGGACAGTACATCCAGCACCGTCCAGGAATCCATATGGCTCGGTATCTGCTCCACATACCCGATCACTGTATCCTTCTTGATGGCAAGCTGCCCTTCGTTCGGCTGATCCAATCCGGCAAGCAGGCGCATCAGCGTGGACTTGCCGCTTCCGTTTCTGCCGATAAGCGCTACCTTCTCGCCTTCCTGTATTTCAAACGTTATCCCGTCCAATACAAGCTGGGCCCCGTGGTATTGCGTCAGTTTCTGTACATTGATCATATTCATTCTTGGTTCCTCCTGTATGCTGCGAACAATACCAAATCTCTGTTCGAGCGCATGAATTAGGGAGAAGAACCGGACTGCAACGCAAAAAGGGTCCACAGAGCAAGCTCCGCGGACCCTTAAGAATCGTAAGCCTTAAATTGGCTTAATCCGTGCAGGCAGGCAGGTGACTTCTCGCGATGGTACAACTCGTATCATTAAAATTGGACAGACCTCTCCCGTTGTTGAGAAATGCATGAACAATGCCAGCTATAGCGATAGGCAGCTGGCTAATACGGTTGTTGACCATCTCGATATTCATCCTGCTCACCTCCTTCATCAAAGTTATCGTCACTATACCATATCCATGGTTTGGAAGGCAAGACAAATAGCCCAGCAAAGTGGAGCCCATGCTTTGATGCTTACTCTAAATCCTTTGTGGGACCCCATGCTTAAACATGCGAAAAGGGACCGCTAGCGGCCCCTTAAAATCGTCAACAGCTCATTCATATCGCTCGGCATCGGTGCCGAAAACTCCTTATATTCCCCGGTCGAAGGATGGACGAAACCCAATACGGCCGCATGAAGCGCTTGTCCGTTCAATTTGATCCCCTTGCTCTTGCCGTAAACGGGATCCCCTACGAGAGGATGCCCGATATATTTCATGTGCACGCGAATTTGATGGGTACGACCCGTCTCCAGCTTCAGCTCGAGGAGACTGTAATCTCCGAACCGTTCCACCACGGTAAAATGCGTCACCGCATGTTTGCTGTTCCGGTCCGTGACGGTATACAGTTTGCGATCCTGGGCGTCCCGGCCGATCGGTGCGTCAATGGTTCCCTGATCATGGCTGATATTGCCGTGCACCAACGCCAAATAACGGCGGTTCACGCTGTGCTCCTTCAACTGGGCGGCCAGCGAAGCATGGGCTTTATCATTCTTCGCGGCCATGATCAGGCCCGTAGTATCCTTATCGATCCGATGGACGATGCCGGGGCGAAGCTCTCCATTGATTCCCGATAAATCCTTGCAGTGAAACATCAATGCATTCACTAGCGTGCCGGACGAATGTCCCGGAGCCGGATGGACAACCATTCCTCTCGGCTTGTTTACGACAATCACGTCCCCGTCTTCAAACGCGATCTCAAGCGGGATGTCCTCGGGAATGATCTCGACGGCCGATGGCTCGGGAACCTTCAGCACGATGCGGTCACCCTGACTCACTTTGTAATTCGACTTGATTGGGCCATCGTTCACGCTCACATGTCCGTCCGCAATCCATAACTGAACTTGGGAACGCGACACATCTTCCCCAAGATTTTCCGTTAGGTATTTATCGATACGGGTTTTGGCAGCGTCGGCATCCACCGTCCATTCGCTGGCTTCCGTTTCCTGACCGTTCTCATCTGTCCAATCCGTATCTGTATCCTTACCGTCTTGCACCATCATTCAGTCCCTTCTGTGCCAGAAACTTCACTTGTTGTCTGCATCTTCTCGCGTCTTCCTTCCAGAAGCGTGTCCAATATGATCAATCCCACGCCAATCACGATGCAAGAATCGGCAATATTGAAGATCGGGAAGGTGTAGCTGCCAAAATTAAACTGCAGGAAATCGACGACCTCTCCCATTATCAATCGATCGATGAAGTTTCCGAGTGCCCCTCCAAGTACAAGCGCAAGCGCGGTAGGCAGCAGCTTGCGTCCTTCTTTGGATACCTTCTGGAGATACCAGACGATTCCGCCCACAACGATTAGCGTAACAACGATGAAAAACCATAACTGATCCTGGAGTATGCCGAACGCGGCTCCCCGGTTTCGGCTGGACGTAATCAGGAAGAAATCCCCGATAACCGGTATTTGTTCATAAAGCTCGAGCCTGGTAGCAATCAAGTACTTGGTTCCCTGATCGATAAGAAATAAAACAAATGCAATCAAATAATATACCACTTGTTTATGTCACTCCGTTCTTGTCTTCTCCAATCAGGCGAACTCCTTCGCTGATCGGTCCGTAACTCGTCTTATTGTAGCACAGCGGCTCAGAAACCGTCCATTCCTGTCCAGCGGCGAGAACATTTTCCGTCAGTAAAACCTTATCGAAGGGTGCACTCTATACCTATGAACCAAGAAGGTCAACTTCGGGACCATGAAAGGAGCCTGACATGTCGCATCTCACTCAGGAGCAACTTCATAATTTGCAACAAAAGCTGATGGATCGAAAGGTTGAACTTGAACGGCGCATGGTCAATAACGACCAACACGGGCTGGGAGAATCGGAGCGAGATATGACCGGCGAGCTGTCCCATATTGATAATCACCCTGGCGATGTGGGAACCGAGGTGTTTGAAAGAGGAAAAGACCTCGCGCTTCAGGATAGGGTGGATCAGGAGCTGCAGCGGGTTATTTTTTCGCTGGAAGCCATTCATCATGGCCGTTACGGCGTGTGCCTTACCTGCAGCCAGCCCATTCCGTACGAGCGGTTGGAGGTTATCCCGGATACGCAATATTGCGTAGAACATACGCCTCGGGAGCGCGTGTCCCGCGACCGTCCGATCGAGGAGGACGTTCTAGCTCCCGCTTTCGGAAAATCCAGTATGGATGAGCACGAATATGCTGCATTTGACGGCGAGGACGCCTGGCAGATCGTTGAAAGCTGGGGGAACTCCAACTCCCCAGCTTTGGCGGAAGGTAACGAAATGGACAGCTATAACGAAATGGATATCGAGAATGGCGACGATCAAGGCGGGTTCGTGGAGGTGTACGAAAACTTCGTTGCCACCAATATCGATGGCTCGGAAGTGTTTATCGTACGCAGTCCCCAATATGTCGATTACCTGAACCGGGGCGAAGGAAGTTATCTCCTTGACCCCAATGGCGACCCGGATGATGAATCATTCAGCTGATTAAGCGTCTTACCCGGCAGCATATGACTTGCAGCGGCTGCCGGGCATTACATAATCCCATTACGTCAGTTCAAGCTGCCGCTGAACAATCCGGACAATATCCGCGATGTAATCGCCGATAATAGGCAAATTCAGCGCGCCAAGCGCCTGAAGGGCATATATGATGGTTGCCGCAAAAAAAGTAAACCCGATCGCGATTCCCACGCCGCGTGCCGACCCGGCCAGCAGATTGGTCCATATCAATTTCCAGGGGCGGTTCAACAGCTGGGTGTATTCCGCGATCCTGGCCTTCTCCAGCTGCTGCGCGATGTCCGTGGTCATGCGGTGTATGGCGCCCAATTGGTCCCGCTCTGCTTCCACAAGCGATTTATTCTTTTCGGTTGATAACGCATTTTCCGGCTTCTCTGCCATATTCACCGCCCCCTTGCCACTATACTAGGCAGACTCTGGAAAAAACAGATCAGGATCCGCTTTCTTCCTGCTTGAAACCTTGCATAACATGCATGAGAATTCGCTGATTATTATGCATCTGTTGGAAGCATCTCATTCGCACGGAATCCTCCGAACAAAGCCGGTGCTGGGGACAGCAAAAAACCACCGCCATTTCATGGCGGTGGTTTAATAATATCAACGATTCTCAGACGATATGGATGCCAATGGTTTTGCCGCCAAGCTCAACCCGCTCCATGCCTTCGCTTTGTCCGTATTTCAAATCGTTAACCAGAACGTTTTCGCGCAGCACATCTTCAAATGCGGTGATCGCAGCTTGAAGCTCATCATCCGTATCGAGGGTCAGATTGACCCGCTTCTCGATCGGGAGGTCCAGCTTCTTGCGCGTATCCTGCACGGCACGCACCACTTCGCGAACCCAGCCTTCCTGCTCCAGCTCCGGCGTGATATCCGTATTAAGCGCAACGGTTAACCCGTAACCCGAAGCGGATGCAAAGCCTTCCTTCGCCTTCTTCTCTACCAGCAGCTCTTCGGACGTGATCTGCAATTCTTCGCCTTCCGGTGAAGTTACGTTCACGCCGCCCGATTGGACCACCTTGCGGGTCTCGTCACTGCTCATTCCCTTTAGGAAACCTTGCAGGAAGCCGATATTTTTACCGTATTTCTTGCCTGCGACCTTCAGGTTCATTTTCAGCGTGAAATCAACGAACCCGCTGTCGCTGGTCTCCACCTCAATCGCTTTGACGTTGATCTCGTCCTTGATGATGTCTTCATACCCCGCGAGATCGAACTCGCGATCCATGGATACGATGAGGTTGGACAGCGGCTGACGCGTCTTGATTCCTGTCTCATTGCGGACGTTCCGCGCAAGCTCTACGATCTGTCTTGCCGTCTCCATGTCCTGCTCGAGCGCTTTGTCGATCAACGCTTCGTCGGCTTGCGGGAAGTCGGCCAGATGCACGCTCTCGCCGCCGCCCAGGTTGACGAAGATATCTTCGGACAGCATCGGCGTGAATGGTGCCATCAGCTTGGATAGCGTCAACAGCACGTGCGTAAGCGTCCCGTAAGCGGCCAGCTTATCTTCACCGAGTCCGCTGCCCCAGAAACGATCGCGCGAACGACGGATATACCAGTTGCTCAGCTCATCCACATAAGCTTCGATCGCCTTGGCCGCGTTAAGGAAATCATTGACGGCCAATCCCTTGTCAACCACTTGAATCAAGCTGTTCAAGCGGGAGAGAATCCAGCGGTCCAGCTTGTGGTTCGATCCCTTGAAGTCATGCTCCTTCGGATCATAGCCGTCGATGCCGGCATACAATGTCAGGAACGCATGGGTGTTCACCAGCGTATCCACAACCTTGGATTTGGCTTCGCCGACAATTCCTTTCGAGAAACGTTTGCTGTTCCATGGCGCACTGTCGGCGAGCAGCGCCCAACGGAACGCATCCGTGCCGTACTCCTCGATGATTTCCCAAGGATCGATGACGTTGCCCTTGGACTTGGACATCTTCTGTCCGTTCTCATCGAGAATATGGCCCGTGGCCATGACCGCTTTATAAGGCGCTTTACCGGTGAAGAGGGTCGATACGGCGAGCAAGCTGTAGAACCATCCGCGCGTCTGGTCAATCCCTTCGCAGATCATATCGGCAGGATACTGCTGTTCGAACTTCTCCTTGTCCTCGAATGGATAATGGTATTGCGCATACGGCATCGATCCGCTGTCAAACCATACGTCGATGACTTCCGAGGTCCGTTCCATCACGCCGCCTTCACAGTGCGGGCATTTGACTTTCACTTCATCCACATAGGGCTTGTGCAGCTCCAGATCCTCCGCCATCTCGCCTACGGCGTTAGCCCGAAGCTCCGCAATGCTGTGCGGCGAGAACTGCCCTTCGCAAGAATCGCAGACCCATACGTTAAGCGGCGTTCCCCAGTAACGGTTCCGGCTGATATTCCAGTCGACCAGGTCTTCAAGGAATTTGCCGAAGCGTCCCTCCCGTACATGGCCCGGATACCAGGTCACCTCGTTGTTGTTCGCGATCAGCTGATCCTTAACCGCCGTCGTTTCGATAAACCAGCTCTCCATCGCATAATAGAGCAGCGGGGATTTACAGCGCCAGCAGAACGGGTAGCTGTGCTCGTATTTCTCTTTGCTGTACAGAAGTCCTTTTTCGGACAATGCCTTCACGATGTCCAGATCGCAATCCTTGACGAAACGTCCGGCAAAATCCGTCACTTCATCGGTATAACGGCCGTGGCCGTTCACGACGCTCACGAAGCTGATGCCATTCTCGCGGCATACGCGGTAGTCGTCTTCGCCGTGCGCAGGAGCCATGTGTACAATTCCCGTACCGCTTGCATCGGTAACAAAGGATGCGCCGACAACGATGTTCGATTTTTCCGCTTTTACATACGGGAACGGAGGATCGTAAGTCTTGCCGACCAGCTCGGAACCTTTCAGCGTCGATAGAACGGTGAAGTCGCCTTTCATAACATCCTCTACCAAATTCTTAGCCACGATATAGATGCCGTCCTCCTGCTCGACGCGCGCGTAATCCATATCCGGATTCACGGCGAGCGCCACGTGGGATGGCAGCGTCCAAGGCGTCGTCGTCCATGCCAGCACATACTCTCCGCTGTCATGCAGCTTAAACTTCGCCGTTGCGCTCAGGTCTTTAACATCCTCATACCCCTGTGCCACTTCGTGGGAGCTCAGTGTCGTCTGACAGCAAGGGCAGTACGGGCTTACGCGGTGGCCGCGGTACAGAAGGCCCTTGTCATGAATCGTCGCCAAAATGTTCCATACGCTCTCGATGTAGTTGTTCTCAAGCGTGATGTACGGATGATCCAGATCGGTCCAATACGCAATCGCTTCGGTCAGCTCGCGCCATTTATGCTCATATTCAAATACGCTGGCTTTACACTTTTTGATAAAGGCCTCCACGCCATAATTCTCGATTTCCTGCTTGCCGGAGATGCCCAGCTGCTTCTCTACGCCCAGCTCAACCGGAAGCCCGTGCGTATCCCAGCCCGCTTTACGAACGACATGGTAGCCCTTCATCGTCTGGTAGCGGCCTACAAAATCCTTGATGACGCGGCCGAGCACGTGACCGATATGAGGCGCACCGTTCGCGGTCGGCGGACCTTCGTAAAATACATAATTCGGCTTGCCGGCCCGCAGCTCGATTGATTTCTTGAACGTGTTCTCCTCGTTCCATTTGTTCAAGATGCGCAGCTCTCTTGCCCGCGCCTTCTCCTTGACGTCTACTCTGTTCATGCAGATCTTCCTTTCACCTTATTCGTAAATGTTCTGTGAACATAAAAAAAGGCCCCGTCCCCCAAGGGACGAGAACCTGTTCTCGCGTTACCACCCTAATTTCGCCCGGCCGACTTCTAATGGAAGCCTGCGCAAGCGACACCTCAATGTCCATGCCCTGTTCGTAAGGCAAGGTCCGATATAACGTTCGGCAGACGGCTTAGCTTACGCACGCGGTCACAGCGCTTCAGCTTCACTTCTCCGGGATGATCTTCTGCTAGGCCTGAACGCCGGGCTTTCAGCAACTGCCGGCTCTCTGGGGGACAGATCCTTCGCGTACTATTCCCATCAACGAATTACGGTATGAATCAACAATATGTTATTAGTTATAGACGACTTCGCGGAAAAAGTCAACCGGATACCCGCCTAGTATACCTCTTTCGGCTCCAGACTCGGTTCGCGGTTCTCCAGC
Source organism: Paenibacillus sp. Y412MC10 (assembly GCF_000024685.1). NCBI lineage: Bacteria > Bacillati > Bacillota > Bacilli > Caryophanales > Paenibacillaceae > Paenibacillus > Paenibacillus sp. Y412MC10. Next base: position 2,155,354 of record NC_013406.1, on the reverse strand, counting down.
GTCTCCCAGCCTTCCTGCTTCAGAAGCTCCAGCTGAGCCTCTACCAAGGAGCGGAAACGGGTGCGGTAGATGGAGGCCTGCTTCTTCAGCTCTTCAACCTCCAGCGCGATTTTGCGGGATTTCCCGAGCGCATCGTTAATGATCCGGTCCGCATTCTTCTCGGATTCCTTAACGATCAGCTGAGCCTCCTTCTTCGCGTTGTTCTTCAGCTCATCCGCCGCCTCCTGGGCGACAATGATGGTCTTCGATAAGGTTTCCTCAATATTCGAAAAATGATCCAGTCTTTCTTGCATCGCCATCAGCTGGTTGCCTAATTCTTTATTCTCCCGGATCACACTTTCATAATCCTTAATAATCTGATCCAAAAACTCGTTGACCTCGTCCTCATCATAACCGCGAATTCGACGGGCGAATTCCTTGTTATGTATATCAAGCGGTGTCAATGGCATGGTGTGCACCTCCTAAATATATGGGCCTTACAGGACGGTCCGTCCGCTGTGTTAGCCAAACCACCGTCCGTGAAGACAATAGCGGTCATTTACGATTTATCGGCAAATCCATTGTCATTTTGAATGTTCCCTGTATGGTTTCGACAAAAAAACGGCAATTCCTTCAAAGGTCAAGCATATTTCCCAACCTTGATACGGTACCGCCCTTTTTTCGTCAGGCCGCCCGTCTCCAGTACTTTAAAACGTCCAAATCCTTGGATGGAGACGACATCGCCTTCTTTTAAATTCGTGGAGGGATCCTCTTCCACTTTCCAGTTGACGCGGCACCTGCCAGCCTTGATCGGCACGATGATTTTTGTGCGGCTGATCCGGTAGGCATCGCTGGCGATTCCGTCCAGTCTCATGGAAGATACCGTAATGTCCATCGCTTCAAAATTCGTTCGGGCCACCTGAAGCTTGTCCAGCGGCAGCAGATCCGTCATGACATGCACCCGGTGGACCTGGCTGAGATTCAGATGCAGGAAGGCGCTGATATCGTCGGCAACGACCGCATGGCAGCCGTCCGCAAGCACATGGATATCACCGATCTTGGATCTCTTAATGCCCAGACCCAGTATCGACCCCATATAATCGCCATGCTCCAGCTCCAGAAACTTCTGATCTCCGGAAGAGATGCTGAGCACCTTCATCTTCAGATCCTCGCCTTCAAGCGCCCGGTAATCCGGAGCAATCATCGCCCGCACGCGTTCGGCATCAGCATGTCCGCCATCAAACAGGGCATGCACGTCCGGATGACGATTCACGAGCGATTCCAGAATGAACCGCTGCCTGGGATCCAGGAAATCCGTCAGCTTGGTTTCATGATATTGTCCGGCATTGACCACCCATTCCCAAGCCCGGTCCACAAATTCCCGTTCGTCCTTGTGAAAATGATCGTAGATGTCCAGTTTCATCATTCATTCACCTGCTACAGGATATATCCGAGAATGGCGTATACGCCGCGCTCTGCCAGCTGCAGCACAAACAGCGCGATAATCGGGGAAATATCGATCATGCCCATAATCGGCGGAATGAACCGGCGGAAAGGCGCAAGATATGGCTCTACCAGCTTGCCAAGCAGCTCCCCGACAAAGCTTTCCCTCACATTCGGAAGCCAGGACATCAGGACATAAACCAAAATCATGTAGAAGTAAATACGGAATAGCGTGCTAACAACGCTAATAATTTCGTAGGTCAAAGCCTAAATCACCTCATTCTGTTATATTCATGCTCGTCTGCTAGAATCTCCGAGATCGAACCTTGGATCTCAACGGTATCCGGCGTGCATAGGAAGATGTTCCCGCCCACCTTCGAGATTCCGCCGCTAAGCGCATAAACGGTTCCGCTAAGAAAATCGATAATGCGCAACGCCTGATCATTCCTCACGCGCTGAAGGTTGACCACAACCGTTCGGAATGACCGCAGATGATCTGCAATCTCCTGTGCTTCATCATATGAACGAGGCTCGACTAATACAACCTTAACGTTCTTCTGCGAATGAATGCTAACGATATTGCCGCTCTTTTGGTTTTTCCGATGATCAAACGGCGTTGCCTCCACCGGCTCTTCCTGCGAGGCCAGAACCTCGCGTTCCACAACTTCTTCTTCCTCTTGCAGTCCCAAGAAATTCATAAACCGGTTCATCACGCCCATCGTCAATCCTCCTCTTTCCCTACTAAAATTGAGCCGAGACGCACCCAGGTCGCCCCTTCCTCTATGGCAACTTCAAAGTCATTGGACATGCCCATGGACAATTCGGTCAATGGCTCCGCCGTAAGCGCCTGCTCGTTCAGCTCATCTCTTAGTTGTCTTAAACCACGAAATACAGGACGCGTCTGCTCCGCCGACGATTCGTATGGAGCCATGGTCATGAGTCCGGTTACCTTTACGTGCGAAAGACTGTTGATTTCCTTCAAAAACTCGGCTGCTTGCTCGGGAGGCAAGCCGTACTTGGATTCCTCACCGGAGATATTGACCTGCATCAAGGCGGATACCTGCAGATTCAGCGCAGCCGCCCGCTTCTCCAGCTCATGGGCCAAAGACAAGCGGTCGAGCGAATGAATATATTGAAATTTATCAATGACATCCCGGACCTTATTGGTCTGAAGATGGCCGATGAAATGCCATGTGCCGCGGTTGCCGAGTGCATTCCACTTCGCCTGGGCATCCTGCCAGCGGTTCTCGCCGATATGCAAAAGTCCGTGATCCAGTACCGAAGCCGTCATATCCAAGGAGACATATTTCGTGACCGCAATCATATTCACATCATTCCGGTCCCTGCCGCTTCTTGCGCAAGCCTCCGTTATTCGCTGTTCCACTTGATCGATACGTTCCTTCAAACTCAAGGGACGACTCACCTCTTTCTCATCCCGATCCAACTCGCCATCCGACCCGTAGTCCCTCCATCTTTGCGATAGGAGAAGAACCGATCGTGATTGCAGCTTGTACACCATGATGTACATTCGATATGTTCCGCCAATATTCCTGCTTTAATCATAATGTGTCTGTTTATTTCTTTCAAGTTCAGCATGTATTTCCCGTGTCCCTTGTCGATATAAAAAGCTGAATTTGTAACTTTATCGCCTGAGAATCCTTCGATTCCGAGTTCGCGGACACGCTCCATGACCCGATCGTCCACCTCGTAACAGCATTCGCCGATCGACGGACCGATGGCTGCATGGAGGTTCCGAGGCAAGCTTCCGTATTCCGCAGACATCCTGACCACCATTTGTTCGGCTATGCCGCCCACGGTGCCTTTCCAGCCCGCGTGGGCCAGACCGACGGCGCCCGTGACCGGGTCCCAGAAATACAGCGGCACGCAATCCGCGTAGAAGGAAGTCAGCAACACGCCGGGAACATCGGTTACAAGCCCGTCCGTATCTTGATAGGCCGAGGCCCGGTCCAAGCTCCCTCTGCCCCTGTCCTTATCATGAACGACGCCAATCCGGATGCCGTGCACCTGCTCGCCGCACGTCCAGTCTTCGAGAGAAAAGCCGAGCGCCGCGGCGACCCGCTTCCGGTTCTCGACAATGTCGCCCGGCTCGTCTCCGACATGAAAGGCCAAATTCAAACTGTCATAGGGTATCCGGCTCACGCCGCCATGCCGGCCCGTGAACCCGGCCGTGAGTGCGGCCGCTGACTTCCCTTCCCATTTTTGGATCACAAACAGACTCGGTGTCTGCCGATCTTGACTAACAAACGGTTCCATGAACATTCACCTCTATGATCAGTGTAACAGAAAACATACGCCGGAGACATATGAACCCGCCGTTTGGTTAGAAGGATCGACGGTCAGGACGATCCAGATACTCCACCGGTTCCTGATCATCCGGCGTTCTCCGCAGTTCCTCCATTTTGACAAGGACCACGTCCGAGCCGATCTTGACGATATTCCGCCACGGTATGATCAGATCGCTTCCGCCGCCGAACAGCCCCATGAATTTGCCGTAGCTCGGCACCACGATCGCTTCAATCCGGCCCTGCCGCAAATCCAGCTCCAAATCGCTGATTTGCCCGAGCCGCTTGCCGTCGATGATATTAATAACATCCTTTGTTTGAAAATCGGAAATTTTCATCTTTTTCCCCACCATTTGATTATCAGGTATCATGAGCATCACACCTTAGATGTATTTGAAGGTTATCCGTCCATCCCTGTTCAATCCGCATCCCTCTGTTCAATATATGATCCCTTTGGGTAAAATAGCTTATTTAAAACGAAAAAAACGACCCCATAAAAGGGATCGTTGTCTGTTCGTTTGATTGCTGGCCTTCTTAAGTTTTGACGTGTTTCTGCATCTGCTTGATCGCCGACTTCTCCAGGCGCGACACTTGGGCTTGGGAGATACCGATTTCATCGGCAACTTCCATCTGGGTTTTGCCTTCGTAAAACCGCATGGACAGAATCATTTTTTCGCGCTGCCCGAGCTTGTGCATCGCTTCCCGGAGAGCGATTTCCTCAATCCAGGACACATCCTTGTTCTTGTCATCACTGATTTGATCCATCACATATATCGGATCGCCACCGTCATGATAAATCGGCTCAAACAGCGAAACGGGATCTTGAATGGCATCGAGTGCAAAAACAACGTCTTCCTTGGGCACATTCAGCGCTTCGGAAATTTCAAAAATCGTTGGTTCACGCGAATTCGCATTGGTCAGCTGATCCCGGACCTGAAGTGCCTTGTAGGCAATATCGCGCAGTGATCGGGAGACGCGAATCGGGTTATTGTCCCTTAAGTATCGACGTATTTCTCCGATAATCATCGGTACGGCATAAGTGGAAAATTTAACATTTTGCGATAAATCAAAATTGTCGATGGCCTTCATCAATCCGATGCAGCCTACCTGAAACAGATCATCAACGAACTCTCCCCGATTGTTAAACCTTTGGATGACGCTGAGCACCAGTCTCAGGTTGCCGTTCACCAATTTTTCTCGGGCAGACCGTTCATTGTTCTGCTGCAGATTATGAAACAGCTCCCTCATTTCCACGTTCGTCAGAACAGGCAGTTTTGACGTATCCACACCACAAATTTCAACTTTGTTTCGCGTCATGATGACTAACCTCCCAAGGAGAAACATTACTGTACATTATCTCCGAGGGGGGTTATTTTATTCCTTGCGATTTCCAGTTACACCATCTTGTTGAATTCTTTGCGGAGCCGTTTAATGATTCTCTTCTCCAATCGGGAAATGTAGGATTGCGAGATTCCAAGCAGGTCTGCCACGTCTTTTTGCGTCTTTTCTTCCCCGTCCTGCAGGCCGAAACGAAGCTCCATAATCATGCGTTCCCGGTCGCTCAATTTATCGAGTGCTTTTTGCAGCAGCTTCCGGTCGACCTGCTCCTCGATGTTGCGGTAGATGGTGTCGTTCTCGGTGCCCAATACGTCGGACAGGAGCAATTCATTGCCGTCCCAATCGATATTCAGCGGCTCGTCGAAAGAGACCTCGCTTCGCGTTTTGTTATTCCGGCGCAGGTACATCAAAATTTCGTTTTCAATGCAGCGCGAGGCATACGTGGCCAGCTTGATTTTTTTCTCGGGGTCAAACGTATTCACCGCCTTAATCAATCCGATGGCACCGATCGATACCAAATCTTCGATGTTAATGCCGGTGTTCTCGAATTTGCGGGCGATATAAACGACCAGACGCAGATTACGTTCGATCAGCATGGCCCGGGTGGCCGCATCGCCGGTAGGTAGCTTTTTGAGCAAGAACTCCTCTTCCTCTTTCGTTAGCGGAGGCGGAAGCGCCTCGCTTCCTCCGATATAGTAGATTTCCTGACTCTTCAAACCCAGCATAAAAAGTACGCGGTAATACTGCAGCTGCAACGCTAATCTCCATTTAACGGGCATCTCTTATCCTCCTAATGCGTTTTCCCGAAGGTTTAACTGACTTCATAAAGATCATCTTTAGGCTTCTAATCCGGAAAGGATGGATTTTCATGAAGATTTTCAAAGACTTATCCATCGCTCGAACGTTGGGTCACAGACTCGAACACTATGAAAATGGCTTCACCTGTCATTATCCTGCAGACTTGGCTTCGCCTGATTTCAGACCGGTCGCCTCATGATTCTGCGAATCGCCCGTTATGGCAGGTTGTGCATTCTTCGGCGTCCCCTCACCTTCCGTCAACGCCGGATGGATGATGGCCCTGTATGCCCTGTCTCCCGAAAGAGTCCCGCCGTCAAGACCAATCAGCACCTTGGATGCCGTGTATTCAAATCCCCCCAGCTCGACTCGTACCATGTCAGGCTTCAGCGCAAGCATAAATGCAGCCCCCCGGTTGACGCCGCGATACGGAACAAGCCGCAGGCGGTCCTGCCATTCGAATTCCTCTGCCGCCAGCCCCATGATTAATTTGTCCGGTTCCCCCTCCATCAGCTGTTTGCTCCATCCCTGGGGCAGGTAGGCTTCCCATAGTTCTGCTTCCATCACCATAACCGGCGTGCGTGTCAAGGGATCGCTCAATTGGTTACCAGTATCAAGCAGACCCACACAGCCTATTTTGGCGCTGCCGATCCATACGGACACTTCTCCCAACAAGGCTTCCCGGTTCTCGGTTTTTCGTTTCGTGGTCTGAACGGCTTTAAACGCGAATACAACTACAAAAAAGGTAATGCACGCAAACCAGAATCCCACCTTCAATTCAAAGGATAGCCCGCCCGATGTCGTATACCATATCCCGCTGAACAACTCTCCCGAATTTTGGACCAAGTAATGAAAACCGATAATGCCACCGGCAGCGGCAAAATTCACCATGTAAAAAGCTCCCAAATTCCGAAGATAACTCTGCAAGCTCACAAAGCCGAAAGCCACCCACAGCATGATCAACGATAGTCCAAACTTGATGAGAAAGGTAAACAAAAACGACAATTGCGGGACAAACATCATGACGACATACAGAGCGCCGATCACAGAGGATAATGCAAGCCTCCACCATGTTGGCTTCACTCTCCGCATCCAGGCGGTCAAAGCCAGCAAAACGGCGTCAATGACGAGGTTTGCCAAAAATATGAGATCAATATAAACAACCAGGTTGTTCACCTGCCTAGTCGAAGAATCCTCTACCGTTATCCTTCTGTTGAATTCTGGGCTATGGGAGATGTTACTAGTATAAGAAGAATAGAATTCAAAGTCTGTCTAAACCTGTGGGCGGATTTCGGACTTTTTTTGTCGATGAAGGGCAGTTTTTAGAGACCTGTACCAAGAGCAGCCTCTTAGCGTTATCGGCGATCTCTATCTTGGCAGGAAGGCTCGGGGAATATCCGTAATTTCCCCAGTAATTGCTGATTGGGCTTTCATTCGTGAAAGTGTGACAGCATCAGCTGTTGGCCTTGTAAATGAAACAAAAGGAAGATGACGAGGCTTGGTTATAAAAATAAGCCTGTCTTCATCATGATGACGAAGCACAGGCTTACCGTTATTAATCATTATTACGGGTACGATTGCGAAGAAAAGTAGGAATATCAAGCTGATCATTGCTCTGATTGCCAAACGGCTTCAGATTCACATTACTCTTGTCCGTTTCCGGCTGCTGTTGTTGCTGTTGTTCCCCTTGCGGCATTGCAGGACGACGTCCCGGCGGGATTGGAGAAGGCTTGCTCTCAAAGCCGGTAGCGATAACCGTGACCTTGATTTCATCCTTCATGCTTTCCTCAATGATCGCACCGAAGATCATGTTCACTTCCGGATCGGAAGCAGATGTTACAATCTCGGCCGCTTCATTCACTTCATACAAGGAAAGATTGGTTCCTCCCGTGATATTCATGATCACACCGCGGGCACCTTCGATTGAGGTTTCAAGCAGCGGGCTCATGATCGCCTTGCGGGCAGCCTCGGAGGCACGGTTTTCACCAGTAGCCAGTCCAATACCCATCAGAGCCGAGCCGCGTTCTGTCATGATCGTTTTCACGTCGGCAAAGTCAAGGTTGATCAGACCCGGCACTTGGATCAGATCAGAAATGCCCTGAACGGCCTGACGCAATACGTTATCTGCTTCTCGGAACGCTTCCAGCATCGGTGTCTTCTTATCCACGATCTCCAGCAAGCGATCATTCGGAATGACGATGAGTGTGTCCACTTTCTCTTTCAATGCTTCGATGCCAAGCTCCGCTTGGGAAGCACGCTTGCGTCCTTCGAACGTAAACGGACGAGTGACAACCCCAACCGTTAATGCCCCGCACTCTTTAGCAATTTCAGCGATGACTGGCGCAGCTCCAGTACCTGTACCGCCACCCATACCGGCTGTAACGAATACCATATCGGCACCCTTCAGGGTGTTCATGATCAAATCACGGGATTCTTCCGCAGCCTTCTTGCCTACGTCAGGATTGGCGCCGGCACCAAGACCGCGAGTGAGCTTGTCCCCGATTTGCAGTTTATGTTCGGATTTTGCAAGGTGGAGTGCCTGAGCATCCGTATTGACCGTAATGAATTCAACGCCCTGCACACCATTTTCAATCATTCGGTTAACGGCGTTGCTTCCGCCGCCGCCTACTCCGATTACTTTTATTTGAGCTAAGCTCTCCATTTCAAAATCAAATTCCAACATCTAATCCATCTCCCCCTCAATGTGCGTGGATGGCACGTCCACAGTCGAATGAATCCGCTATATAAACTCGCTGAACATCTTTTTCAGGCGTTCAATAAATCCCGGCTTCTGGCTGGTCTCCTGAGTTGCTGCGACAGGATTTTGCTGCTTAGCGCGGTTCACCGGTTTCTTGCTATTTCCGCTGCTGTTGTTGCTTCCTCCTGTATTCCGTACGCGTACGTTCCGGATTGCATTATGGAGGATGCCGACTCCGCTGCAGTATCCCGGATCACGAACACCGATAAAATCGGGAACCGCAATCCGTACGGAAGTCGCCAGCTCATTTTGTGCCACCTGCAGCACACCAGGCATGGACATAGTGCCCCCAGTAAGTATATAACCACCAGGAAGCTCACTGTAACCCAAGCGCTTGATTTCTTGGCGCACTAATTGGAATATTTCCTGAACGCGAGGTTCTATGATAGCTGCCAGATCCTCTTGAGTGAACTCCTTGTCCACATTGCTTCCAATTCTCGTTACCTTGAACGTTACTTCGTGTGCGGCACTCTCGATCAGCGCGCACCCGTACTTCAGTTTAACCTTCTCTGCTTGATCCGTCAGCGTTCGCAGGCCGTATGCGATATCATTCGTCACGAAATCTCCGCCTACCGGAAGCGTGGAGGTTGCGGCAATGCTGCCTCCCTCGAACACAGCCAGCGTGGTTGAGCCCGCTCCGACGTCGACCAGCACGGACCCCATCGTTTTCTCGTCCTTGGACAAGGCCAGCTGGCCCGCACCAAGCGGAATCAGCACCAGATCCTTCACTTTCAGACCTGATTTCTCCACGCAGCGTAACAGGTTATGTATTGCCGTTTTGGCGCCAGTTATAATCGTCGCTTCCACTTCCAGCCTTACGCCGATCATTCCTCGCGGATCAGAGATTCCTTCCAAACCGTCAACTACAAACTGTTTAGCAACCACATCGATAATTTCACGATCGGGAGGAAGCGCAACGACTTCCGCTGCCTTCAGCACGCGGTCAATGTCCTCTTCACCAATTTCGCGATCCTCGTTCGATACTGCCACAACGCCGTGGCTGGATTGAAGTCCGATATGATTTCCAGATATGCCGACATAAACTTCGGATATTTGAATACCGACCATACGCTCCGCATGATCAACAGCGCTGCGAATGGATTGTACGGTCTGGTCGATATCTACAATTGCACCTTTGCGAATTCCCTCCGAGTCGGCAGATCCAACTCCAATAATATTAAAGGTTCCATTATTAACTTCCCCAATAATAGCACGAACTTTGGATGTACCGATGTCCAAACTAACAATGATGTCATTGTTGCTCAAGCCCTGGCACCTCCTGTTTTTAGCAAATTAATTTTGATTATAAAGAATACATTTCTACTTATTCAACACTCGCGGGTCTTTCCCTCTTTTTTCAACATTTTTTTTACTGCCAACATTTGCTATAACAGGCCGTAAAAGTCATTCAAAAAAGAAGAGCCGAAACAAGTTGTCAATACTTTCAATTGTACCATTTATTCCTATGCCTGAGTAGGGGTTTATTGCCCTTCCTCGGCGTCTTCTCCAACTTCTTCTTCAAACGGCACGTAAGAATCGGCTTCCAGCATCGTAATCACACCCGGCCGCTCTATTTCGGTAACCTGATTCAAGTACTCTACCTTGTCACGGAGCAAGGAAACCGAAGTAATGACCTCGAATTTGGAACGCGTATACATCTTGATCCGATCCGGAAAAGATAACGTTGGCGATGGCATGATCTCCGAAATGTCCGAAGTCAGGCTGCCCGGAATCTCGGCAAGTACTTTGCTGAGCTTGGCCTTGTTGGGGTCGTTCGCTTCCCAATTAGTCAGAATCGGCTTCTCCACGGCAATGCCGCTGGCCGTGACGGGAACCGAGGTACCGCTCGACAGAATCGCTTGGAGCTCTCCGCTATCGGACAGCTCATAGGCAACCGTAGGATGTTCCGTCACCACGATACTGACTTCGCCGGGAAAGCTCTTGACCACTTCGGCTGTCTTAATCGTGCCCAGCTCCATCAGGCGCTCCTGCACGAGTGTTGGGTCGACGCCAAAGTATTGGTCTCCGATGTGAAGTCCGCTTTGCTTGGTAAGCTGCTCATTTGTATTAAACGTATTGCCTGTAAAATGAATCTCGGTAACTTGGCTGACCGACGACCGGAAAAACAAGATCGTCAGCAGAGCTGCAAACAGCAGCAAAAGAATCCATATGATTTTTTTGGCCGTTTTCGGTTTGGGCTTGTCCTGCTTCAGGACAGGCATATGTGTCTTGGACATATCCACTCTCTCCATAAAGACCTGTTATCCCCTCCTCTTGGAGGGGATGCTCAGGACCTCAATTGGCTAAATCTAGCGGCTTTGGCACCGGCGTCTGACGATAGATCCGTGCGCCTAAACCTTGGAACATGTTTTCAATACGATCATAACCGCGATCAATATGGTGAACTTGCTCCACCACGGTCGTTCCCTGCGCGGCCAAACCGGCAATGACGAGCGCCGCTCCAGCCCGAAGATCGGTTGCTTCCACGGTGGCTCCGTAAATTCTCTGAACGCCGCGTATGAACGCATAGTTCAGATCCGTAGAAATGTCCGCCCCCATGCGGGAGAGTTCCTCCACATGCTTGAACCGTCCTTCGAATACCGTCTCTTTCATCACGCTAAACCCGTCCGCCAAGGACAGCAAGACCATGACCTGGGATTGCAAATCAGTCGGGAAAGAAGGATACGGCGAAGTCACGATTCGTTCCACAGCTTTAGGACGGCTCATGCAGCTTATATTTATTATATCATTGCATATACTGGTTTGAACACCGGCGCGCTTCAGCACATGTATAAGGGAAGTTAAATGGGACGGATTGGTCTTTGTAAGCGTTACGCTGCCGCGGGTAACCGCTGCTGCGATCATGACAGTTCCGGCTACGATCCTGTCCGGAATGATCTCATACTCGCAAGGCTCCAGGCGCTCCACGCCATGGATCGTTATGGTATCCGTTCCTGCCCCGATAATGTTCGCTCCCATTTTGTTCAGGAAATGCTGAAGGTCCTGAATTTCAGGTTCTCTCGCGGCATTGGTGAGCACCGTCGTGCCGAGCGCCGTTGCAGCTGCCATCATGATATTCTCCGTCGCCCCCACGCTGGCAAAATCCAGATGAATATCGGTTCCGATCAAACGGCTGGCCCTGCAATGGATCTTATCGTTGCTCTCCTCGATTTCCGCACCAAGCGCCTGCAATCCTTTAAGATGGAGGTCGATCTTGCGTTCTCCGATCGCGCAGCCTCCGGGCTGGTAGATCGTCACTTCGCCAAAACGGGCCAGCAGAGGTCCCATCAAAAAGATGGAGGATCGCATCTGCTTCATTAAATCTTCCGGGACATGAAACGAATTGGCCGACGAGGTATCCACGGTCACCGTCTCCAGCTCATGCTTGCATTTGGAGCCGAGACGGCCGAGAATGCTGAGCATCACTTCAATATCCAGCAGATGCGGGACATTGCTTAATCTTACAGTCCCTTCTGCAAGAAGACTTGCTGCTAGAATAGGTAAAGCTGCATTTTTTGCTCCATGGATACGTATGGTTCCTGATAGGGGCCTTCCGCCCTCAATCACCAATTTGTCCAATGTATCACCTCCGAGTTTACCGCTCGCCCAGAACGTACACCTCAGGCACCATTTGAATTCCGTTCTTCTCCGATATGGTCTCCTTGATGCGTTCCATCAAAGCGAGCACGTCCTCTGCTGTCGCTTGACCGGTGTTCTCGATGAAATTGGCATGCTGTAAAGAAACTTCCGCGCCTCCGATCCGCAGGCCCTTGAGACCGGCAGCCTCGATCAACCTCGCCGCATGGTCGCCGGGCGGGTTTCGAAATACGCTGCCTGCCGTTGCGGATTGGAGTGGCTGCGTACGCCGGCGACGGTCCTTATAGGAGGCCATAACGGCTGTAATCTCCTTGCGGTCTCCTTGACGGAGCTCAAATACCGCTTCAGTCACAATCCCTTTTCGTTCATGCAGAATGGAGTGTCGGTAATCAAACGCCATATCTTTCGCAGCATACGTAACCAATTCCCCTGTTTCCAGTACAATGTCAGCGGACTTGAATATGCGTGACACATCAGACCCATGGGCACCCGCATTCATGTAGACGGCCCCTCCGACCGATCCAGGAATGCCTCCGGCAAATTCGAGCCCGGATAATCCTTGTTTTCCGGCCAGAACACTAAGTTTGACAAAAGACAGACTGCCGCCTGCAGTTACCGTCTCTCCGTCAAAACGAAGCTCCTCAAAACCCTGGCCCAGCTTGATGACCGCTCCCCGAATTCCTTTATCGGCAACCAGCATGTTTGAACCGCGGCCCAGCTGTGTCCAAGGTATGTGATGGGCATGGAGAAGAGTGACCAGTTCCTTGAGCTGTTCCTTGTTCTCAGGAACAATCAGGCAATCGGCTGGTCCGCCTATTTTCCATGTCGTATATTTTGCCAGCGGTTCATTCCATAACACTGCTCCGACATTGGCCTCTGATAGTAGCGATTTCCACTGCTGCATTTTAAATAAACCTCCCTTGACTTTCAAAACCAAAAGGCCATTCCTTCAACTGGATGAAGAGATGGCCGCTGTCAGTAATGCCGGCCTCATGGGTGTGTCACGATTATAGAGTATCTTATGTCAGGCTCCATAGGTGTGTGACAATCGCCCAGCCGTTTTAGCGTTTGCCGGTTAACCGGCGGATTTCTTGGGTTATGACGGCCGCCGAGTCCGGTTTGCCGAGCTTTTTCGAAGCCGCAGACATCAACTCTCTTGCAGAGCGGTTGGTCATGATCTCCTCAAGCTTTCGGAACAGCGATTCAGCCGTCAAGTCCTTTTCCAAAATCATGCTGGATGCTCCCGCTTCCTCCAATTGCCTCGCATTCGCCTCCTGGTGGTTATTGGTGACGTTAGGTGATGGTATAAGGACGGATGGGATGCCAAGCGATGTAATTTCCGCCAGGAATGAGGCTCCCGCACGGTTTACGATCAGCGAAGTAGCCGCAAGCACTTCCGGCATATTATGAATATAGGGCAAAATATGAAGATGATTCGGCATGGTGCCGAGCTGGGACCGAATGGATTCCCGCGTATTCTCGAAATACGTATCGCCCGTAACAAATACAAAATGGACGTTCGGCAGCTTGTGAATGAACGGCGCCATCCCGATCATCGCGTTATTGATCGCCTTGGCTCCCCGGCTTCCGCCGACGATCAGAACGACCTGGCTGTCCACCGGAATGCCGAGCGTAGCAAATCCACGTTCACGATTGGCGGATAAAACCGTTGTCGCACGTGGATTTCCTGTATATACCGTTCTTTTGGCTTTAGGAAAAGAAGACTCCGTTCCTTCAAAACTGACGGCAACCGTATCCGCATATCGGCTGAGGAATTGGTTGGTCAGGCCCGGAATCGCGTTCTGCTCATGAATCATGGTCGGTATTCCCAGCTTGGCGGCGGCGTAAACGACAGGGCCGCACACATATCCGCCCGTCCCGATCACGACATCGGGCTTAAACTCCTTCAGAAGGGCCTTCGATCGCTTCACGCCTTTGAAAAAACGCATGATCGTCTTCACGTTGTCCATCGACAGCTTGCGCCGGAACCCCGTGATATCGATGCTCTCGAACGGCAGCTTCTCTTGGGGCACCAGCTTGCTTTCGAGGCCTCGCTCGCCTCCGATATATAAAAACTCCGACTTCGGATCTTCCTTCTCACATTGTCTTGCTATGGCAACGGCGGGGTAAATATGCCCCCCCGTTCCGCCGCCGGTCAAAACGACACGCATACCCTTCACCTCGCATAACGGGAAATATTTAATAGAATGCCGAGCGCCGTCAGCATCAGCGTCAGCGAGCTGCCTCCATAACTGATGAGCGGCAGCGTAATCCCTGTCACCGGCATCAAACCGATAACGACGCCGATATTGATGACGACCTGGATGGCGACCATGCCTACGATCCCTACGGCCAGCAGACTGCCAAAGCCGTCGGTAACCGTCATGGCCACCCTCATGCCCCGCCACACCAAGGCGGCGAACAAGAGCAGTACAATCAAGCCGCCGATGAACCCCAGCTCTTCGGCCAGGATCGAAAAAATAAAATCAGTCTGCGGTTCAGGCACATAAGCGTACTTCTGACGGCTCATGCCTAGTCCGAGTCCGCCGAGTCCGCCCGGCCCTATCGCATAGAGGGATTGGATGATCTGGTAGCCTGCGCCGAGCGGATCGGACCATGGATCGAGAAAGCCGGTTATCCGCTTCAGCCTGTAGGGCGCTGTCAGAATCAAGCCTATGAATCCGGCTATCCCGCCTAAAGCGAGAAAGCCCAGATGCTTCATCCGTGCTCCTGCCGTAAATACGATCATCATCGCAGCACCGAGCATAACGGCGCCCGTACCCAAATCAGGCTGGAGCATGATCAGCCCGAATGCCAGTCCGATCAAACCTAGCGGCGGCATCAGCCCCCTGGTAAATGATGTAATATCATAGTCTTGCTTGCTAAGCCAGCGCGATAGAAACAGAATCATGCCCAGCTTCATGAACTCGGAGGGCTGAATGCCGAACGAGCTGATGCCGAGCCAGCTTCTGGCTCCGCCGCGAACAACGCCGATGCCTGGAATTAGTACGATAATCAGCAAAAAAAAGCAGACCAGCAGCGCAATCTTGCTGTATTTCTTCCAAACCCGAAAATCGATCCTCGATGTGAAGTACATGGCAGCAAGCCCCAGACAGGCAAAAAACAGCTGACGCTTCACAAAATAAAACTTATCGCCATAGTCATGAAAAGCGAGGACGGAGCCTGCACTGTATACCATGACGATTCCGATGGCCAGCAGGGCCAAAATACAGATAAGCAGCCACAGATCGGGCGCCTGGCGGTTCTTGTTCATGGAAAGGCCACCTCGTACATCCTTAGTAGGGGCTTTTCCACCCCCCTACTTAAAGGTTATGCACCGCCTCTTTAAAAATGCGTCCTCGCGTCTCATAGGAAGGAAACATGTCCCAGCTCGCGCACGCGGGGGACAGGAGAACGATGTCTCCGCTCTCCGCCAGCCCGGCGGCCTTCCGGACAGCCGAGGTCAATGTCGAAGCGGCGTCCTCCCCATTATCGACGAGGATGATGTCCTTTAATCCGGCCTTGGCGGCAGCGTTCGCGATTTTCTCCCTGGTTTCGCCAAGAAGCACGACCGCTTTCACCCGCCCTTGCATGGATGGAATCAGCTCCTCGTAATCTGAGCCCCGGTCAAGCCCCCCCGCGATCAAAACGACAGGTTCTTTGAACGAGGTCAAAGCCATGTGCGTCGCTTTGGAGTTGGTTGCCTTGGAATTGTTGTAATAGGATACGCCTTGAAGCTCCGCCACAAATTCCAGGCGGTGCTCAACGCCGCGGAAGCTGGACAAAGCTTCCTCCAGCTTATCGGGGGCAACGCCCGCCGCTATGGCGATGGCACAAGCGGCCATTGCGTTCCCCACATTGAATCTTCCCGGCAGTCCGATGTTCTCCACACGGATGATCTCATGGGTAAACCCTTCGCCGTCTGTATAAATGATTCTGCGCCCCTGACAGTCTTCGTCCGAATCCTGGGCACCGGGAGCATATGGCGGCGTGATGTGAACCCCTTCACGAAGGCTCTCGCTCATCGAAAAAGGCACGATGTGCGCCTTGATATACGGGACAAGGTTTCTGCACACGGGATCATCCCAATTGAGCACAGCGGTATCCTCCGAAGTCTGGTTGGCAAACAGCTTGGCTTTGGATGCCACATAATCATCCATTCCGCCATGGTAATCCAGATGCGTTTCCGTCACGTTGAGGAGGCAGGAAATGCGCGGCCGGAACGCCTCCGTTCCTTTTAGCTGAAAACTGCTCAGCTCCACGACCATCCAGTCATGTTCGGTGGCTGTCGCAGCGGCCTCGGATAGGGGCGTGCCGATATTGCCGGCAACGATCGGAGAAAGGCCGGCGTTTTCCAGCAGCTTGCCTACCCAAGTCGTCGTGGTTGTTTTGCCGTTCGAGCCCGTGATGCCGATCATCGGAGCTTCACACAAGCGATAGGCGATTTCAACTTCGGTCACGATAGGAATTTCAAGCTCGATCGCCTTTTGGACAGGCGGGACCGAATATGGAATTCCCGGGTTTTTGACAAGGAGCGCCACGCCGGGATGAATGAGTTCATCGGGATGCCCGCCGCAAATAACAGAAATACCCAAAGCCTCGAGCTCCGAGGCTTCAGGACACTGTTCTCTTTCCTTTCGATCATTCACGATGACGTAGGCGCCGGCTTGATGCAGCACCTTGGCTACCTGCACTCCGCTTTTGGCAAGACCCAACACCACGATATGCTTACCCCGATAATCATCTAGCTGCTTCATATGTTACAACCCCTTGTTGATATAGAGTCCGAGTCCCGCAAGTACCAGTCCCACGGCCCAAAATGTAAAAACAACGCGCCACTCCGACCACCCGGACAATTCGTAATGGTGGTGGATCGGGCTCATTTTGAATATTCGTTTGCCCCGGGTTTTGAAGGAGATCACCTGAAGCACAACAGATAGCATCTCGATGACGAAGACCCCTCCAATGATCAGGAACAGCAGCTCGCTCTTGGTTACGATGGCAATGGCGCCGATGGCACCGCCGATGCCTAAAGAACCCGTATCTCCCATGAACACCTTCGCGGGATGAGCGTTAAATACCAGAAACCCGAGCACCGCGCCGATCATGGCAGCCGCGCAGAACGCCGCCGCGAACGAGGTGGACTGGATCGCGACGATGGCATAGGCGCCAAAGGCAATCGCGCTGACGCCGGACAGCAGGCCGTCCAATCCGTCGGTGAAATTGACCGCGTTGCTGATTGCAAGCATCATGACCACGATGAACGGATAATAGAACCATGGGCCCCAATCAAAGGACCAATCCATGCCGGGTACGCTGATTGCCGTGCTGTGGCCGTTGGAAATCAACAGCCAGCACATAATACCGGAAAACAGAAGCTGTCCAAACAGCTTCTGCCGGGCCGTAAGTCCTAATGATCTGCGAAACACGATCTTGATGTAATCGTCAAGAAAGCCGATCAAACCGAAACCGAGCGTGGCTACGATCAGCACGTAGAAATCGGTATCGACAGGCGAAAATTTAATATAAGTCAGCGTAAAAGCTAGAAGAATGACGACGCCGCCCATCGTTGGCGTCCCGGCTTTTTTCAAGTGGCTCTGCGGACCGTCGTTCCTGACCTGCTGGCCGAACTTCATACGCCGCAGCAGCGGAATGAGCAGCGGAGCCGATATCACCGCAAGCACAAACGCTACACCGATTGTCAATAACAGCAATTGAAAGTCCATCCGCTCACCCCCTCACTCCGTTGTTGCTGCCCGGCAGTGCCTTCAAGGCATCAACCACGTGCTCCAGCCTCATGCCGCGCGAGGCTTTCACCAATACGATATCCTTCTCCGTAACCTGCTCCAGCAGGGCTTCGATCAGCTTTTCTTTATCCGTAAAAGAAAGCACGGCCCCTTCCGGGAAGCGGGCTTTCGCTTTATTCGCCGTATGAAGAGACAACGGACCGTAGGTGAATACCAGATCCGCATTGTCCGGAGATAAATACTCTCCGATTTCGGCATGGAATGACTCTTCCCGCTGACCAAGTTCCAGCATGTCCCCGAGCACGGCGATCCGGCGGCGGTAACCCTTCATATCGCCAAGCACGTCTACAGCCGCCTTCACCGCCGTCGGGCTGGAATTGTAGGCATCGTTCAGCACGGTTACCCCGAACGCGGTCTCTACGGCTTCGATCCGCATGCTCGACAGCTTCAGATGGGCGAACCCGCTGCGAATGGCTTCATCGCCGATGCCCAGATGGGTCGCCACGGCCATGGCTGCCAGGGCGTTTACCACATTGTGGCGGCCGAGGAGCGGCAGGCTGAAGCCTTCGCCTGCATGCCGGCTCGAAGTAAATATGATTCCTCTGGCATGGAACATGAGTCCCGTCGGATAATCGTCATTGGTATCTTGATTTCCGAACGTAAACGTACGCAGCCCCTCCGGCTTCACCGTTGCCTCTTCAGCAAGCACCTGGCGGATCAGCGGTTCGTCCCCATGATAGATCAGCAAACCCCCGGGCTTCATGCCGCTGATAATTTCAAGCTTGGCCCGTGCGATTTCTTCCCGGGAACCGAGCTGCAGCAAATGCGCTTCCCCGACATTGGTGATCACGGTCAAATCCGGGCGGGCTATGTTCGAGAGCAGCTCGATCTCATGACGTCCGCTCATGCCCATCTCAAGCACGATAATGTCGGTGTCTTCCTTCATGGCCAGCACGGTTAACGGAAGCCCGATATGATTATTATAATTGCCTTGCGTTTTGTGAACGTTATACGTGGTTTCAAGCAGTGCCGAGACCATGTCCTTCACGGTGGTTTTGCCGTTGCTGCCGGTTATGCCCACCACCTTGGCTCTGCTCTCGGACAAATAGGCCGCCGCAAGCGACTGGAGCGCCTTTAATGTATCCTCCACGAAAATGAGCGGAAGGTCGGCGGGAACCGGCTGATGATCCCTCTGCCAGAATGCCGCGCCGGCTCCGCCGGCGAGCACGCTCTCCACGAATTCATGCCCGTCAAACTTCTCGCCGACAATCGGAACAAACAGGTTGCCCGGCTGTATGGTTCGGGAGTCGGTGCCGACTCCTTGAATGATGATGTTGTCATCTTGGTTACGTGAGAGCGTTCCGCCGCACATGTCGGCGATGCTCTTTAATGATTTATGGATCACTATTGTCTGCCCCTTATCGCGTCTTTGGCTACGATGCGGTCGTCAAAATCAAGCACTTCGCCCGCAATCAGCTGATAGGTCTCATGACCTTTCCCCGCAATCAATACTACATCGCCCGGGCTTGCCATTTCAATAGCCTTTTCGATCGCTTTCCGGCGATCGACGATGAGCTTGTAGCTTTCGGTTGCCACACCGTCCTCAACCAATCCGGCCTCGATATCCTTCAATATCAACTCCGGATCCTCGGTACGGGGATTATCGGAAGTTACGAATACAACGTCGCTGTATTTCGCAGCGATTTTACCCATGATCGGCCGTTTGGTCCGGTCCCGGTCGCCCCCGCAGCCGAAAACGGTGAGCACCCGGCCTTCCGCGAATTCATTGACGGTGCGGAGCACATTTTCAAGTCCGTCCGGCGTATGGGCATAATCCACGATCACGGCATACGGCTGGCCTTCATCCACGACCTCTACGCGGCCATCGACTCCGGGAACGGATTCCAGGCTGTTCTTGATATCTTCGAGCGGCACACCTTCCAGGAGCGCTGCCGCGATCGCAGCCATGGCGTTATACACGTTGAATTTCCCTACCATTCGAATCGAAATGTCCGCACTGCCGCGGAACGTATCCACATGGAACGAGGTGCCTTGCGCGGTGATCGATATATTGCTCGCCCGCACATCCGCATCTTCACCCAAACCGTAGGTAATCACTTCCGCCGCGGTCTGCTTGGCGAAATATGCCGAAGCATCGTCATCCGCATTCAGGACGGCATATTTGCGCGCGGATTCATCCTTGGCAAAAGCGTTGCCCAGCCGGGAGAAAAATAACCCTTTTGCGCCGCGGTATTCTTCCATCGTGTGATGATAGTCCAGATGGTCCTGGGTCAGGTTCGTGAAGATGGCCGTCCGGAAATCCGTTCCCTTCACGCGCCCCTGTTCGAGCGCATGCGAGGATACCTCCATCACGCAGCACTCGGTGCCTGCATTGGCCATATCGTTCAAGTAACGCTGAAGCTCCAGCGCCTCGGGCGTCGTTCTCGGCATCGGGAAGGACTGGCCGCCGTATTTCATCTGAATCGTGCCGATCAATCCGGTTTTCAACCCGAAATCGTTCATGATCGTCTCGATCAAATACGTTGTCGTTGTCTTGCCGTTCGTACCGGTTACGCCGATCATCTTCATGCGGGAGCTCGGCTGATGATAAAAGGCATTCGCCAAACCCGCCATCGCGAAGCGGCTGTCTTTCACGATCACCTGCGGGAGGTCAACCTCCAGCTTGCGTTCAACGACCAGCGCCGCGGCGCCTTTGCCGGCGGCCTGGGCTGCAAACTGGTGTCCATCCACCGTATGGCCCGGCAGGCAAATGAACAAATCCCCCGGTTTTACTTGTCTTGAGTCTGTTTCTATCCCCGTAATTTCAACATCTCCGGATCCCTCGATAACAGCAGCGGCCAATACGGATGATAATTGCTTTAAGTTCATTGTTATCCCTCTCTCTATATATCTGCATCATCCGCCCTTCGCTTGCCGACCGGATGATGCCTTAGTGTTCGTGCTTGGATTCCCCCGGGTCTTCGCCCATGTAAATCCGAATGGTGGACCCTCGCTCCACCCGGCTTCCCGGCTTCGGCGCCTGGGAAATTACCGTATTGCCGGTTCCGGACTTGGCCAGCATGAAGTTCATATTCAAGTCCTCATACAGATCCTGAACGGTTGCACCGACCAGGTTCGGTACGGTCACGGTCGGCGTCTCGCCGTACTTGTATTCGCGGGCAAGCTGATCTTTGCGCGGCGGGACGTTCATATAGTGCAGCGCATCCTCCAG
This sequence comes from Paenibacillus sp. Y412MC10, assembly GCF_000024685.1. NCBI lineage: Bacteria > Bacillati > Bacillota > Bacilli > Caryophanales > Paenibacillaceae > Paenibacillus > Paenibacillus sp. Y412MC10. Next base: position 2,134,162 of record NC_013406.1, on the reverse strand, counting down.
GATATTCTGCACGATCGGGGCTGCCACGACGCCGCCGAACTGTATGCCTTTCGGGTTATCCACCGCCGTGTACACCACGATTTCCGGATCATCGGCCGGCGCGAATCCGATGAAGGAGACGATATGCTCGGTTGACGAGTAACGGCCGTTAATCACCTTCTGGGCGGTACCGGTCTTCCCTCCCACACGATAGCCGTCGATGAAGGCCGGACGTCCGGTTCCTTTGGCGACGACGCTTTCGAGTGCCTCGCGCACTTGCTTGGAGGTTTCCTCCGAGATTACTTGTCTGACGAGCTCCGGTTTGATTTCCTCCACCGTCTCGCCCGTCTCCGGATTGACCCAAGCCTTGGCGACGTGCGGCTTGAACAGCTTACCGCCGTTAATGGCGGCGGACACGGCCGCAACCTGCTGGATCGGCGTAACCGATACGCCTTGGCCAAACGCCGTTGTGGCCAGCTCGACAGGGCCAACGTTATCGAGTTTGAACAGAATGCCGTTCTCTTCCCCGTTCAAATCGATGCCCGTCTTCGCACCAAAGCCGAAATCCCGGATATACTGGAACAGGCTTTCCTTGCCCAGCTTCTGGCCCAATGCCACAAAGCCCGGGTTGCAGGAGTTCTGCACAACCTCCATGAAGGTTTGACTGCCATGGCCGCCTTTCTTCCAGCAGCGCAGCCTGGCTCCGCCGACCTCTACCGCCCCGCTGTCGAAGAAATGGTCGTTCTTCAGATCGACCTTGTCCTCTTCGAGGGCAGCGGCAAGCGTAATAATCTTGAACGTCGAGCCCGGCTCATAGGTCATCCAGATCGGCAAGTTGCGATTGTATGTCTCCGCTGAAAATTCCTGATAGTTGGCAGGGGAGTACCCCGGCCTGCTGGCCATCGCCAAAATCTCGCCCGTCTTCGGATTCATGGCAATCGACCATGCTCCATTCGCCTGGTACTTCACCATGGCCTGGTCAAGCTCCCGCTCCATGATGGACTGGATCGATTTATCGATTGTCAGCTCCAGATTCAGACCGTCGCGGGGCTCTACGTATTTCTCCGAGGAGCCCGGCATGATTCTTCCGCCCGCATCGGACAAATAGGATATTCCGCCTTCGAAGCCCTTCAGCTTGTCGTCATGCATGGCTTCCAGGCCGGTGAGTCCCTGGCTGTAGGCTCCCGTAAACCCCAAAATATGGGCCGCGAGATCGCCGTAGGGATAATACCGTTTGTTATCCTCAGCAACAACGATACCCGGCAGCTTCAAATCACGAATTTCCTGAGCCAGCTCCATCGTAATTTTTCGTCCACCGGGATTTATCCGTTCCAACCTGGAACGTTTCGTAATGATCTTCTTGATATCGGCCTTGTCCATGCTGATCAGCCCGGCCAACGTCTCGGCTGTATGGTCCGGATCTTTGATTTGTACAGGAATCGCCCAAATGGTCGGTGTCGTTATATTCGTAACCAATGCGGTTCCGTTACGGTCCAGAATTTCACCCCGCTGTGCCGCGAACGGAATGTCGCGGCGCCAGAGATCCTCCGCCTTTGCCGACAACTCCGCGCCTTTCCCGATCTGCACATAGGCCAGTCTAATGATCAGCGCAGAGAACAGCAGGAGCAGCAGCAGCAGGCTCCAGAGCAGCCTTCTCCGCTGCGATACCTTGGATACTTTCACCTAAGCTTCCCTCCCTGTTTGAACCCGAAAGCTCATGATATGCGTTCTTCACATGAGTATTCGGGACAAACCCGGGTTAGAACAAGCTATTCCCCCTCGGTATCGCCTTGTCCTTGGTCGGTTGCTTCGGCTTCGTTATCGGCGGTTCCTTCAGTCTCATTGTCGCCGGTTTCTTCCCCGTTCGCATTTGCGCTGCCAGCGGAGGAGGTTTCATCGGAACCGCTACTGCCCGTTATCAGCTCTTGAGCCGATTTCAGCGTTAATTGCACGATCCGCTGGCCATTCTCTTTGGCTTCCAATTGCGATACAACGAAACCCTCGCCCTGAACGTTCACCTTTACTTTCATCAAGGTGAGCACCTCCATGGCATCCCTAAGCGATTCTCCCTCTAAATTCGGGATTTTCATCGATGGGCTGTCCTCTGTAAGAAGATAAATGCGCTGTCCAACGTTAATGATCGAATTTGCGGGCGGATACTGCTCCTTCACGGTGCTTCCATTGCCCAATGTCTCAAACGCAACCCCGTCCTTCAACAGCTTGGCCTTTACTTCGCTGAGCTTCATTCCCGTAAAGTCCGGTGCTTTAAGGGCATCCTTCGGCGCCGTTCCCGGATTCGATTTTTCTTTATCCTGAGTTTCAGTCGTTTTGGGAACGCCCCAATAATTCAAGGTCTTGGAGACGATTTCCTTGAAGATCGGTGCCGCCAGCGCGCCGCCGCCCTTCTCCACGTTCGGCTCGTCGATAATGACCAGCACGGCAATCTTCGGATTTTCGACGGGTGCGTACCCGATGAACGAAACCACCTGTTTCGAACGGTCTTTATATCCGCCGCCGGATTTAATGGCGGTACCGGTTTTGCCCGCAACGCGGTAGCCGTCGATATACGCAAGCTTGCCTGTGCCGTTTAATTGGTCGGCTACAACTTGCTCAAGGTAAGTCCCTGTTTCTCTTGCGGCTTCGGGAGATATGACCTGGCGCACGACTTTCGGCTCGATTTTCTGAACCTCGCCCGTGTTGGGGTCCTCGATCTCCTTCACCATATGCGGCTCCATGAGCTTGCCGCCGTTGGCAACGGCGGAAATGGCCGCAATCTGTTGTATAGGCGTTACCGATACGGCGTAACCATAGGTCATGGTTGAAATATCGGAATCATAGGTCATGTTCAAGGTACCGAGAATTTCCCCCGGCAGGTCAATATTCGTTTTCTCGGTAAACCCGAACTCCCGAATATAATTGGTAAACCGCTCCTTGCCGAGCATCTCGTATCCGAGTTTAACAAAAGCAACGTTACTCGACTTTTTCACGCCTTCCAGGTAGGTGATCGGTCCCCACCCTACGCTGTTTATGTCCCGGTGGGTTCTTCCCCCCGCCCTTATGGAACCGGATTGATAAATAGCACCCGGGTTAAACAGCTTTTCCTGCACTGCGCTGGCCAGGGTTACAATTTTGAAGGTCGATCCCGGCTCATAGATGGACCGCACGGCATGATTGATAAAATTCTTTTGATTCCATTTCGAATATGTATTGGGATCAAAAGTCGGCATGTTGGCCATCCCCAGTATTTCCATCGTGTTCGGATCCGCCGCGATCACCGTCATGCTGATTGGTTTATATTGGTTATACGTGTCGCGCATCGCTTCCTCGATATAATACTGGATTGTATCGTCGGTCGTCAGTACTAAATTTTTCCCATTTATTGCAGGCTGGTATAATTCATCCTCGCTGGGCAGCTTGACTCCCTTCTTGTCGCTCTTGTAAGAAGCGAATCCGTCGGTCCCCTTCAGCATCTCGTCATAGTATTGCTCAATGCCTCCGATCCCCTGTCCTTGACGATCGGTATAACCCAGCATATGTGCAGCCAATGTCTCTTTGGGATAGAAGCGTTTTTGCTCGCGTTGAAAGCCGATGCCCGAATCGGGAACTTTGCCTGCGGCCTTCAATCGATCATTCAAGCTTTCGCTGAACACTTTGACCTCTTCCATTTTCTCCTGGCTGATCTTCCATCCTTCGTTGCGGACTTCCACGCCCTTGAGGTATTCCCCATCCTTGCCTTTAGCTTGAACCATTTCACGAAGCTTGTCCTCATCCTTGCCGAGAGTTTCGTGCAGCCCTTTAACGACCTCGTTCTCCAAGCCGTTAGCCTGGATGACCGCAGGGTTTACAATGACCGTGAAGGCAGGGGCGTCCATGGCCAGGATGTCGCCGTCCCGGTCCATGATCGTACCGCGGGAGGCCGGCAAATCTTGGGTTCTGGACCACTTCTTCAAAGCTTCGGCCTTCCAGAAGTCGTTATCGATCACCTGCAGCCAAAACACCCGACCAATCAATAAAGCAAAAAAGAGGGTTATACATCCCCCTATTAGCACGGTACGCAGTTTGATTTTTTTTATCATCGGTCAAAACCTCACACTTCAATCATTTTGTCCCGAGTCTGAATCCTGTGTCCCGGTTGATCCCGAGACAGGTGATAGATGGATCGTGTTATCGTCCTCAATCGGCACATAACCGAGCTCTTTCGCCTTGTCCAATACCTGCATCTCCAGCGTTTGCTTCTCTACCTGAAGTTGATTGATATTCCGCTTCGCATCCAATATCTTGTTCTCCGTCGCCTGGATCTGCCGGTTCAGGTCATAGGAATGAACATGACTCATGCCGATGACGCCCATGACGGCAACCACGAACACCACGGACAACAAATACAGCAGCTTTTCTTTTTGCGGAAGCTGGGAACGACGTTTAACGACTTTGGTCTTCTCGAGATAAGCGGACTGCTGCGTTTCCTTCTGTCTCTCCTGTACGGCTAAATTGCCGCGCGTGTAAGCCATGGCTGATTCTCCTTCTTCATGGATTTGATGTTTCTACAGTTTCTCCGCAATCCGCAGCTTCGCCGAACGCGCCCTTGGATTACTCTCAATTTCTTCCGCCGACGGGATAAGCGGTTTACGGTTTACCAGTTTCAGATCGCCTTGGCCGCCTCCGCATACGCACATCGGAAAGTCTGGAGGGCACGTGCACTTGGGAATGTAACTGTTAAAAATCTGCTTGCATATCCGGTCTTCGAGCGAGTGGAAGGTAATCACCGAGATCCTTCCTCCCGGTGCTAGACATCTTACGGCTTGATGAAGCGCATCCTCGAAAGCGCCCAGCTCATCGTTTACCGCGATGCGAAATGCTTGAAAGCTTCGCTTCGCCGGGTGGCCGCCTGTTCTTCGAGCCGCGGCCGGTATCCCTTCCTTAATCATTTCGACAAGCTCTCCGGTTGTCTGAATAGGACTCTGTGCCCTTCTTTCAACGATGACCTTGGCAATCCGCCTTGAAAACTTCTCTTCGCCGTATTGGTACAATATCCGCGCGATTTCCTGTTCCGGCCATTCGTTTACAATCTTGGCTGCTGTAAGCTCGGCGGATTGATCCATCCGCATATCCAGCGGGGCATCATGATTGTAGCTAAACCCTCTCTCCCCTTCATCAAATTGCGGAGAAGATACGCCCAAATCGAACAGTATACCGTCAACTTGCGGCTGCCCGTTCTCGCCAGCCCCCACTTCGCGTCGGAGCACCTCCTCCAAATCGCGAAAATTGGTCTTAACGAGGCTGATCCGGTCCGCATAAGGCTTCATGGCCTCCCGGGCGTTATTCAATGCCCAGTCGTCCTGATCCAAAGCGATCAACCGGCCTTCCGAACTTAGTTGGGAAGCAATGAGCGAGCTGTGCCCCGCCCCCCCGAGCGTACAGTCAACATATATACCGTCTGGTTTGATGCGCAGCCCTTCTGTCGCTTCTTGCTTAAGCACTGTGATGTGATGGAACAAAGCTGCAGCCCTCCATTGTGTCTCTTACATGATTTTTAGTGTAACTTGTCCATTTCGATTACGGGATTTTCTTAGCTGGTCATAAGTCAAAATCAAAGTCTACCAGCTTCTCAGCAATGTCGTTGAACGCTTCCTCCGACTGCTGATAGTAATTCTGCCATTGCTCCTTGCTCCAGATCTCCACGCGGCTCGATACGCCGATGACGACGCATTCCTTCTCGAGCTTGGCGAACTCGCGCAAATTGCCCGGCAAATTTACCCTTCCCTGTTTATCCCATTCACATTCCGTCGCTCCGGAGAAAAAAAACCGGGTGAATGCGCGTGCATCCGACTTCATGAGGGGTAGGGATTTGAGCTTCTGCTCCATGATGGCCCATTCATCTTTGGGGTATACAAAGAGGCAATTGTCCAAACCGCGGGTTACGATAAACGAGGTGCCCAAGAGGTCGCGAAATTTAGCGGGGATGATGATTCTCCCCTTATCGTCGATGCTATGCTGAAACTCCCCCATAAACATCAGGCATTCCACTCCTTAACCCCGATTCCCCACTTTGCACCACTTTCCACCACTTTAGGATAATAGATTCGGCGTCAAGAATCAAATCCCTTCTGAGCTGCATTTGTTTTTTTGGAACTTTCTCTCAGAACAACCGCGCAAAAAACCTCCTTTCATCCCGCCGGGGGATGGAAAGGAGGTCTGCAAATGATCTGAAGCTGCTGCGGTTTAATGCTGGGCCCAGCTGTCCAAGTAGGATTTCTGCTCAGCGCTCAGGCTGTCGATATGGATACCTAGACTTTCCAGTTTATATAATGCAACCTGTTGATCCAGCTCGTACGGAACATTCACGACGCGGTTGCCGATGCTCTGGTACTGATCATTCACGTGTTTGAGCGACAAGGCCTGAAGCGCAAACGTCATATCCATGATTTCTGCCGGATGTCCGTCCCCTGCCGCCAGATTCACCAAACGGCCTTCAGCAAGCAAATAGATCTTACGGCCGTCCTTCAAATGGTATTCTTCGATATTGCGACGAACCGTCCGAACCGACTGGGATCGCTCCGACAGATCCGGTTTGTTGACTTCCACATCGAAGTGCCCGGCATTGGACAAAATGGCGCCATCCTTCATGACATCAAAGTCTTCTCCGCTAATGACGTCGCGGTTGCCCGTGACGGTTACGAAAAAGTCTCCCCGTTTAGCCGCTTCGCGCATCGGCATAACGTGGAAGCCGTCCATGTACGCCTCAACCGCCTTGATCGGATCAATCTCGGTCACAATGACGTTGGCGCCGAGACCCTTGGCGCGCATCGCCACGCCTTTTCCGCACCAGCCGTAGCCTACGACAACGACCGTCTTACCTGCAACCACCAGGTTGGTGGTTCGGTTAATTCCGTCCCAGACCGATTGCCCCGTACCGTAACGGTTATCGAATAAGTACTTGCAGTACGCGTCGTTCACGGCAACCATCGGGAATTTCAGAGCGCCTTCTTTCTCCAGCGATTTCAGGCGCAGAATGCCCGTCGTTGTCTCTTCGGCACCGCCTCGCACTCCTTCTAGCAGATCCGTGCGCTCGGAGTGAAGGATCGTTACGAGATCCCCGCCATCGTCGATGATCAGATCCGGTCTCGTTTCCAGCGTTGAGATGAGGTGCTGCTTGTATTCCTCCGGATCCGGGTTGTACTTGGCAAACACCGTGATTCCGTCTTCCACCAACGCCGCGCATACATCATCCTGCGTCGACAGCGGATTGCTGCCGGTAATCGTCACTTCGGCTCCGCCGGCTTGGACGACCTTCGCCAGATACGCGGTCTTCGCTTCCAGATGCAGCGAGATGGCCACTTTCAAGCCTTTGAACGGTTGTTCTTTCTCGAATTGTTCGCGTACCCGGTTCAATACCGGCATGTGCGCCTGCACCCAATCAATTTTGAGATGACCTTCCGGTGCCAGTTTCAGGTCGGCAATATTGCTGGTTTGTATTGATGATGAGCTCATTTAACAGCCTCCTAGGATCTGATGTTTGAATTCCTGATCATTATACGTAAACGACGCGGTGCATGCCCGAAGCATCGTATGGGATTTCCATCAGGCGATCCACCAGATTCAATCCGTAACGATTCATGTATTCCAGTATGTTGTATACCCGCTCCTGAGGCTTCCCTTCCGGGAGCAGCGTCTGTTCGATGCGCTTCCATTGTGCCAAGGCGGCCTCATGCTGCTGTTCCAGGGCATTCCGGGATTTACTTAACAGGTAATCCATCTGCTCCAATATTTTATCTTTGTTGGTTAGACCTAATTTTAACAGTCCGCTCTGCATTTTGCCAAGATCTTCTATTAAAGGTTGATATAATGCTTCGAATTGCTTCCGGGTTTCGCTGAAGCGTTCCTCCAGATTCAGTTCGTCCTTGCTTGCCAGCCAAGCCTCGCGCTTCTCGGACAAGCGAAGCTGAACATCCTCGAAAGACAATCCGTATTTCTCCATCAGCTTGTGGACGGCACCGTCCACAATGGAGAAAGACATTCTCGGGATGATTAGCGGCATCTGCAAGCCCATATCGGCAAATGCATAGCGCGTAATCGCCCAGTAAGAGATTTCGCCAGGACCGAGTATCGTCCCCAGCACGGGGAGCAGCGAGTCCTGCATGATCGGCCGGGTCAGCACGTTATTGCTGAAGCGCTCAGGAAACTGATGCAAATCCTGAAGCAATTCTTCCTCCGTGAGAGAAACGATGCCCTTGCGGTCGGAGAACACGCCTCCTCCCCGGTACAGCAGCAGGCGTCTGCCTTCATGCAAGTAGAACAGATTGGCCCCGTTCTCGGATACGTCGGCCTGGACCTCGTATCCCAGTCCGTCGATATCCCTTGCAGCCTGCTGGTACGAAAGTCCCAGTGTCTCGTTGCGGGTAATCAGCGATTCGAATATGGGCACTTCCAGCGCCCGAAGTCCCGGGTCTGCGGAATCCAGGAGGATCAGTCCATATTTGCCGAACATGGAGCCGATGAGTTTAGCAAATGCCTCGCTTAATCCGGCCGAGCCGTCAAACGATTGAGACGCAAGCTTCAGCAGGTCTGCCTTGTATTCGCTGTCCGCCAGCTGCGTCTGAAGCTCTGCCAGCATCATCGACCAGTCCTCTTCAGGAACATCGGTATAACTCACCGATGTCCTGAGCCCGTCCTTGGCATCCAGCTTGATTTTGGACAGCTGCTGATCCGGAGTCAGGAAATACGTGTGATTGACTTCATCCCAGTCATGGTCCTCTCCGGCGATCCAAAATACAGGCACAACGGGACGATTCAAGCGTTCCTCCGCTTCGCGGGCAGCCTGAATCACGGTGATGGCTTTATATATGACAAGCAGGGGGCCGGTAAACAAACCGCTTTGCTGTCCACCAACCATGGTAACAGTTCCGGGCTGTTCCAGCAGTTGAAGTGATTTATGTACGGCGGGGTGATCATTGTGTTTCTGGTTATACGTTCGAAGACATGCTGCCAGCGATTTGCGCTGAATTCGTTTGTCTTCCGAAAGATCCAGCCATTGTACCCGCTCGGCATAGCCGTGCTCGCCGCGGTGATCTTCACCGTAGAACCCGCTTACCCGGTCGAAATGGTGAATATAATCATGGGCGAGACGCGAAGCGAGGGATAATGGTTCCGGAACGATATTCATGAGGTATGCCTCCTATTCTACGTCGCAACCAAATCTAGATTGTGCATGCAGGTAAATTTATTTCTTTATTTTTTGCCTTTCTTGATTGTACCGAATGTTGGCATTGTGCGTCAAAGGAAAAGAATAGCCGCCGGCACGATGCCAGCGGCTATTCTTGAAGCAGCTTCCTATTAGCAGGTATGGATGACTTAAGCGTAGGCTTTGGCAACCCAGTGTCCTTTGGACACTTCGACCAGCTCCGAATCCTTCACGTCCAGCTGAACCGTTCCGTCTTCGCCTTTGGCTGCCGAAATCGGCCCCTGCGAATCGTCTTCCAGCTTGAGGCGCTTTTTGTTTGCCTCAATTTCAGGATCCGGAATCGGAATCGCGGACAGCAGGGTTTTCGTGTACGGATGGATCGGGTTCGCATACAGTTCCTCACTGTCTGCCAGCTCCACCATTTTGCCCAGATACATCACCGCTACCCGGTCGCTGATATGCTTAACCATGGACAGGTCATGCGCAATGAAGAGATAAGTTAAACCAAGCCGATCCTGCAGATCTTTCAACAAATTGACAACCTGCGCCTGAATCGAAACGTCAAGCGCCGAGATCGGCTCGTCACAAATGATGAATTTAGGGTTTACCGCAAGGGCGCGGGCAATTCCGATCCGTTGACGCTGCCCCCCCGAGAATTCGTGAGGGTAACGCGTCGCGTGGTCGCTGTTCAAGCCGACCATATCCAGCAGCTCCTCAATCCGCTTCTTGCGTTCGGCGCGGCTGCCTGCCATTCCATGAATATCCAAGGCTTCGCCGATAATGTCCGACACCGTGAATCTTGGATTCAGCGAGGCATACGGATCCTGGAAAATCATCTGCATATCGCGGCGCATCGCTTTCATCTTGCCAGGGGACAGCTTGTAAATGTCCGTTCCGTTAAAATTAACGCTCCCGGCCGTAGGTTCATAGAGGCGAAGAATCGTCCGTCCTGCGGTTGACTTGCCGCAGCCGGACTCACCCACCATACCAAGCGTTTCGCCTTCGCGAATGAAGAAGTTCAGGTCGTCAACCGCTTTAAGCACTTGACCTTTGCCAACGTTGAAATACTTCTTCAGGCCTTTTACCTCAATTAAATGGTTATCCTTCATGAACCCTGCGCCTCCTTCGCCATCGGGTGCAGATTCCAGCAGCGCGCGATGTGCGTGTCGCTGAATTCCGTTGCGCCCGGGTCGACCCGTTCGCAAATTCGCATAGCCTCATCACAGCGAGCAGCAAACGGGCAGCCTACCGGCGGCTTAATGAGATCGGGAGGCGTACCGATGATCGGGATCAGCGGCTCGTCCTTCTTCTGATCCAGGCGCGGCATGGAACGAAGCAAGCCTTTGGTATAAGGATGCTGCGGATTTTTAAAAATCTCCCATTTCGTTCCCGTTTCCACCACTTCGCCCGCATACATGACGATCACGCGGTCGCACATGCCGGCAACCACTCCGAGATCATGCGTAATCAGAATGATGGATGTGCCCAAACGCTCCTGCATTTCCTTCATCACGTCCATAATCTGCGCCTGAATGGTAACGTCAAGGGCAGTCGTCGGTTCATCCGCGATCAGCAGGGTCGGCTTACATGCAAGGGCGATCGCGATCATCGCGCGCTGGCGCATACCGCCGGAGAATTCATGCGGATACTGGTTGAAGCGCTCTTCCGCGTTTTTGATGCCCACCAGCTTCAGCATTTCGATGGCATGTTTCTTGGCTTCCGAGAATGACATCCCTTGGTGCTTGACCAGCACTTCCGTGATTTGTTTTCCTATTTTAATGGTTGGATTGAGCGAAGTCATCGGATCCTGGAAGATCATCCCGATATCCTTGCCGCGAATCGCTTCCATCTGTTTGTTCGTTTTTTTGAGAAGGTCTTGTCCTTGGAAAATGACCTCTCCTTTTTTTATTTCTGAGGGCGGGGACGGAATCAATCGCATAATGGTCTGGGCGGTAACACTTTTACCGCTTCCGGACTCACCGACGATGGCAACCGTCTCCCCCTTGCCGACTTCAAAATTCATGCCGCGGACTGCCTTTACTTCACCGCCGCGAACACGAAACGATACGTTGAGGTCCTTCACCTGCAAGATCGGTTCCATACCTTCCCACCTCCTATTTTTTCAATTTCGGATCCAGCGCGTCACGCAATCCATCACCGAAAATGTTAAATGCCAACATCGTCAAGCTGATAAATAGAGCAGGGAACAACATCCGCCATGGATAATACATCCATCCGGACAAGGCATCATTAATCATGGAGCCCCATGATGCAACCGGTGCTTGAACGCCAAGACCAAGGAAACTCAGGAAAGCCTCGGCAAAGATTGCGCTTGGAACCGACAAGGTCAAGGTAACGATGATCGGCCCCATCGCATTCGGAATCAAATGCCGGAACAGCAGGCGCGCAGTTCCCGCACCCATCGAGCGTGAAGCGAGCACATACTCTCTGCTCTTCAGCTGCATGATTTCGCCCCGCACGATCCAGGACATGTTAATCCACCCCGTAATGGTTAAGGCGAGTATGATCGTGCCTAAACTTGGCTCGAATACAACCAACAGCAAGATCGTAACGAGCAGGTACGGAATGGAATACAAAATTTCCGCAAATTTATTCATGAACTCATCGACGCGGCCACCGAAATAACCCATGATGCCGCCATATATTACGCCAATCATCAAGTCAATCGCAGCTGCTGCAAGACCAACGGTCAAGGATATCCGAGCTCCCATCCAGGTACGAACAAAGACGTCGCGGCCCAGATCGTCGGTTCCAAACCAATGTTCTGATGAAGGCGGCATATTCGTATTCATCAAATCATTCGTTTCATAATCATATTTAGAGATCATCGGGCCGATGATGGCCATGATGACAATCAGGATCATTATAATCAAGCCTGTCATTGCCAGCTTGTTCTTGCGCAATCTCTCCCAGGAATCTCTCCAGGAAGACAAGCTTTCACGCTGTATTACCTCGGATTGCTTCTCATCAGGACCAATCTTCTGAAAATCTTCAGGCTTCAAGTTTAGTGCCGCAGGATGAGGCATACGCTGTTCTTTCTCCATGTCTACCTCTCCTTCCCGCCGGTCAATTTAATGCGTGGATCCACAAATACATACACGATGTCCGTGACAAAACGAGCCAGCATCAGCAGGATGCCGTAGAAAATCGTAATTCCCATGATGACGGTATAATCACGGTTCGTGATACTTTCAACAAACTGCTTGCCTATGCCGCCGATACCGAAAATCTGTTCAATGACGACCGAACCCGTGATAATGTTCGCTGTCATTGGACCGACATAAGTCACGACCGGCAAAATACCGTTACGGATAACATGACGGAACATAATCGCAAACCAGTTAAGGCCTTTGGCCTTCGCCGTCTTGATATAATCCGAATGCAAAACTTCCAGCATGCTGGACCTTGTCAAACGAGCGATAAATGCAATCGGTTGTGCAGACAGCGCCATGACCGGAAGCACGTAGTCCAGCGGTCCCTCAAAGCCCATGACGTTGAATATGCCTGCTTTCTCCGCGAGAACGAATTGCAACAAGGACGCGAGCACAAAACTCGGTACCGCGATGCCCAGAACCGAGATAATCATGGCGATGTTGTCAATCAGCTTGCGGTGATACAAGGCTGCAAGCATCCCCAGCAGGACGCCCACGATGACGGATACCACAATCGCGATAAGACCCAAACGTAGTGACGGGCCAAACGTGTCTACAATAATATCTGTTACGGATTGTCCCTGTTTCTTCATGGACAAGCCAAAGTCACCCTGGATGATATTGCCCAAGTATTTCGTATACTGCTGAAATACCGGTTTATCCAAATCATACTGCTCCATCAGCCTCGCCAGAATTTCAGGCGATGGCTTTTTCTCTCCCATAAACGGATCGCCCGGTATGGCTTTCATAAGAAAAAAAGTGGCTGAGATCAGTATGAATAACGATACAAGCATATAAAAAAACTTACTCGCCACATACCTCAGCATTTCGCTAGCCTCCTGATCAGTTCTTCTAAACCAAGCCGTCTCTATAATTGTATAATTCCAGGACGGATTGGGCATCCCTTAACTTTCCCCAACGGACACAAGATTTGGAAACCTTGCGCTCATATAAAAAATCGGGATATATATGAGGTTTAGAATGCCCCACATATATATCCCGAAACGTAACCTTTTATAATGGTTTACAAAAGACTACTCGATATATGCGCGTGTGAAATCAATGTCACCTTTATAATCCAGATGCAAGTTCTTCACCCATGGTTTAACCAGGGACACACTGGAGTAGTAGTAGATCGGCATGACCACTTGGTTGTCTTCAACGAGAATTTTCTCAGCTTGGGACATCAGCTCCATGCGCTTGGCATTATCGCTTGTCGCATAGGCATCCTTCACAAGTTTGTCGTATTCTTCGTTTTTGAAACCAGTGTCATTGTTACCGCCGTTGGATGTCCACATATCGATATAAGTCATCGGGTCGTTATAGTCCGCCCCCCAGCCGGAACGTGCCACTTGATAGTTCAAGTCATCACGATTCTTAAGGAATACGCCCCACTCTTGGTTTTGAACCTTCACAGTAACGCCAAGGTTGTTCTTCCACATATCGGCAATGGCAAGCGCAATTTTCTTGTGGTTGTCATCGGAGTTGTGGATCAGAGTAACTTCAGGCATTGTGGTATAGCCTTTTTCCTTCATTCCTTGCTCGAGCAGTTTCTTGGCTTCTTCAAGATTTTCTTGGAAGTAAGTATCCGGCACCTCGTTACGGTACTCATCGGACTCACCCTTGATGCCTGGAGGAACAAAGCCGTAAGCAGGCAATTGTCCGCCTTGCGTAATTTTCTCTACGATCGCTTTACGGTCAATCGCCATAGAAAATGCTTTACGGATGTTCACATTGTCGAATGGTTCTTCCGTTGTGTTAAAGATATAGAAATACGTCGATGAAATCCCTTTGATCATCAGTTCATCGCCCAGTTCCTTTTTGATCGCCGTCAGTTGATCCGTCGGGATGTTGCCTGTTGGATGACCTGCATAATCCAATTCATCGTTACGGTAGCTTGAAAGTTCAGTTGCAGAGCTGTTGACGATGCTCATTTGGACTTTTTCAAGTTTGATGGAGTCCTTGTCCCAATATTGGTCATTCTTAACAAGCTCGATCTTTTGACCTTTTGTCATTTGTGAAACTTTGAACGGACCATTGCCGATCAAAGTGTCCGGTTTGGTCGCCCAAGAAGCATTACCTTCCACAGAGCTGTGAACCGGGAAGTACGTTTGGAAAGACATCAAGCTGAGGAAGTATGGCGTTGGGTTCTCCAGCGTAACTTCCAGCGTGTAATCATCGGTAGCTTTTACGCCCACTTCATTGGCGTCTTTGATCTCTCCAAGATTGTAAGCTTCAGCGTTCTTGATATAGTACAGCTGATATGCGTACGGTGATGCAGGCGTAAAGTTTGGATCAAGTACGCGTTTCCATGCGTATTCAAAGTCCTTGGCCGTTACAGGATCGCCGTTGCTCCATTTGGCATCTTGGCGAAGGGTGAAGACATATTTCAGTCCATCTTCCGAAATATCCCATTTTTCAGCCACGCCCGGCTCTTCAGTGCCTTCTGCACCTTTACGAACCAGACCTTCGAACACAGCATTGATTACCGTATTCGATGTATTGTCTTGAGACAACCCCGGATCCAATGTTGGAGGGTCGGAAGCAAGGTTCATGCGAAAGACTTGCTCTTTCGGTTTGTTACCCGCTTCCCCATTGTTGGCACTTTGATCATTCTTGTTAGCTCCACATGCTGCCAGCACTGAACTGAAGGCAAGAATCAGCGTCATGAGAAGCAGTAGTTTCTTTTGTTTCTTCATCTTGCGGTATCCCCCTCATAGATTTTAGGTATATGCTTATCGATTATACAACCAGTGGTCAAAAAAATCCAGAAATCAATAAATTGAAAAATCTGCCTGACCCAATGATCAAACAGATTTCTCATATAATACTAGTTATTAGATTGTACTTACATCATCTTAATTATGTAGGAGAGTAGACCAAAAAATGTAAAAACTATGTAACCAAAACTCATTGTCACAAAGCCGAGCCTCCACACGGCCCGCAGCAGCCTTTTTCCGTTTACCTTGCCTTTCCAGCGGTTTTGCGCACTCCCGATCAGCCCCGCCGCGATCAGCAGCATCAGGAGTATCAGATAAAATCCGAATTTGGTCTGGAACGTATTATTAAACAAGGCGGAAACCGAGAACAGCATAAAAAAGGTGGTGATATCCATGGCCAGCTCCAGCGCTTGTTTTCGATTCTTATTTCTTTGGAGCACTATGATATACACGATCAGAAACGGAATGAACGGAAAAAGACTCAATGTGTTAAACAGACCCTGCAAAAACCCCATGCTAAGACCCCCTATAGATTCATCCCCTCGATGAGCTGCGTGATCAGCTCGTGTTTTGGCACTGAAACGCCATATTTGTGTCCAAGCTGGACAATGCTTCCGTTAATCCAGGCAACTTCCGTCGTTCGGCCGTCCATCACGTCCTTTAGCATGGAGGACGTGTTACCTGAAGTGGATTGGCAGACGCTTACAATCCATTCCCACAGCTTGTTTCCATACGGAATTCCGGCAGCTTCATATACAAGGATTCCTTCATGATACAGCTGCTTCATAAGCCCGGCCCGTTCAGGGGAGGATAACAGCGCTCCGTTAGGAATCCGCCACAATGCAGTCAAAGGGTTAATGACCGCATTCATCAGCAGTTTACGATAGATCATCTCATCCATCTCATTCGACAATAAAGCTTCAAATCCTGCTCTATTCAGCTCTTTAACCAGCTCAATATCATGATCTTCATGGGATGTAGCCCCTATAAAGCTCGCAGCAGGCATCATTTTGCCGATTGTCGTCGTTCCGTGGCCGGCGTGCAGAACCGAGGAACTGCTTGTACGCTTGGCCCCTTCCGTGGTAATCGCTGCATAGAGCTTCCACATGGGCAGCAGCTCCCGAAGCCGTTCCAAATGGCCTGTACCGTTCTGAAAACATATGAGATTGCGGCGATGGTGTCCGAATGGTGCCAGCACTTCCCTGGCCATCTCTTCGATCCCTTGCTGCTTCAACATGAGAAAGAGATAATCCGCATCCGCTGCCGCTCCCGACTCGGCAAAGGCATTCCATGCACGGACCGAAAAAGCATGGGGGGCAACGGTCTGAGGCTTCCCCTCCGTCTTCTCGATCGTGATGCCGGTAGTCCGGAGTTTGCTCGCCTGCTCCTCGCTGCGGCACCATACCGTGACGCCGCAGCCTGAAGCCGCAAGTTTGCCGGCATACAACAGGCCCAAAGAGCCGGCCCCGATGATATGTATATTCATGATCATCCCCCATTACTGTCTTTAAACATGATGTGCTAGTCTTAGTATATATCAGAATAATCTTCAATACGCACAAATAACCCGCCAAAGCGCATGAAATGCACTAGTGCGGGTTACGGCGGGTCAGGATAACCTTTACCTATTCGATTCGTTCCAGATTACCGTTGGCATCCATTTTGAAGCGGGTCTTCAGTTCCTCGTCCTCTTCATTCAAAAAAGCCAGCCTCCGTGCCCGATCCATAATCTGAATCAGTGCCTTATAATCGTCATTGACCACATGGTAATCGGTTTTCACTTCGCTTACTTCCTTCAACAACCGTTGATTCTCGCTGCGGAGCCTTGCAAGCTCATCCTCTTTTTCACGCAAATTCTTCTCAAGCAGTTTGTACTGGCGTGAACTTTCCTGCAGCCCGCCCTTCCACTGACGAAGGAAACGGATCACCGCATCGATGGACAGCGTCTCTTCGCTTGCGCCATCATTTCTATAAACATCGTGCTCCATTTCCGGAGCTGCCAATCCTGCAACTTGTGGTCCGCTGGCGGAAGGCTGTTTTTTATAATAACTTCTCTTTTGACGCTGAGATTTCGCCAAGCTGATAGCATCCTCATATTTCTTGCGAACACAGCTGTTCCAACGAAATCCGCAAGCCGCCGATGTCCGGCCTATTCTTTCTCCGACTTCCTCAAAGGCAGCCAATTGGGTGCTGCCCTCACGAATATGACGCAGGGTTACCTCCGCCAGTATTAGGTCGTCCTCTGCGCTCCATGCATCCTGTCTCACTGCTGACATACCATAAAACCCTCCTAACGACATCCTAAAATAACCGTCTTCAATACCGTAAATCGGCTGCTGAATAGGGTATAAAAACTGCTTAGTTCATTTCTATGCCTCTCATAGAGTTCATAGAATCTATTTGATACTAAAATGTATTTCCATTTTGATTACAGATCATACTCTTACGGAGGGAAAAGGGGCGTTTCACCCAAATTGTTCCCGAATTCAATGTCCTGCTTCTGGTTAATAATAAAAAATAAAGGGTTTTCTTGAGTTAGGCGTTTACACGTTTTTCCCATAACGCTATAATGTTCATAGCAGCATTATGTGCGTACATACGAGAGGAGGATATAATCGTGGCACGGATGTTTCGAGTCCTTGGCTTTTTCACCCTGACCATCGGGTTGATGGCCTTTGCCGGAGATCATATTGAAATGGCACTGCTTTTCTTCCTGCAGACCGCATTTTTCGTGATCCTGGGATATTTGAAATTCACGGAGAGAACCTATATTCTTCTCTTCTGGGCTTATATGATCGTGACCTTCACAGGCTTTAGCTACTGGACGGTCTTCATTATGGGCAAACCACTCTAATATGTAAACCATGCAAGCGATAAACGAGATCCGCCGGCGGTCAACCTGGACAACCTGAGGCTGCGCTGGTGGATTTTCCTTGCGATTAGAGAACAAGTACTTAAAAGAGCGATCAGGTGCTTTAGCTGCCGGATCGCTTTTTTAGTGCCTAAAGGTTGATAATTGAGTCGTACGCGTCATATATTGGTTAAAATGAAGGGACAGACCATGGTTGGTATCCTTTCGACTAACAACCATGCAAGGAGGACTCCCGTTTGAAAGTACGAATAAAATACCCACTCCTCCCGGTCTTGCTGTGTTTAACCCTATTCTTCTGCTTCATCGGCGCTCCCGCTGCGGTTTATTCCCAGCAGGATGTCAGCCCCGTCATGCCTGACTCGGAAGAGGCGCGCAAGCTTCTGGAGGACAGCCTCTCCATCGTGGAAATCGATCATGAAATCGAACGGATAACCAAACGCATGGAGGAATTGCAGACTCTTCAGAATGAGCTGCAAACCCAAATCCAGGATATGGGCTTGCGCATTGAAGACCGGCGAGCTCGGGCGGCCGCCGTCCTTCGGTCATATTACATGGGTGAGCGGGATAACTTATTTTTCATGCTGCTGTCTGCTAAAGACTTAGCCAGCTTTTTCCGCGTCATGGACTTTTACGATATTATTATTCAGAACGACCGGGATACGCTTACCGTGTATAACAATCAGTACCGCTCCCTTGCTTCCGCTCAGGCTGAAGCAGCACGGAATGCGTCCCAGCTCGCCGAAGTAAAGGACAGCCTGGTTGAGCAGCGCGAACGGGTGCTTGCGCTTGAGCAGCAGGTAGATGGAGCACTCACAGACAGCGGCAATCCGGATGCCATGAAGAGGCTGATCGAGGAGTTCACCCTCTATTGGGAGAATGTAGGGCTGTACGAGGTGAAGCGTCATTTCCAGGCCCTGGCTAGCGCCATGGAAAATCTGCCGTCGTTCGTCCAAGGCAGCAAGAATATACTGAAGACCAACGGCAAGGTATACACCATCGACATCCATGAAGATGATCTCAACACGTTTTTAAGATCCGAAGACGAAATCTTTAATAGCTTTGCGTTTCATTTTGACGATGGAAAAGTAATAGCTTCCGGCGAAAGCGGAAATTTGTCGCTGCTGATTGAAGGGAAATACACCGTCATTAACGAACCGGAGAATGCCATTATGTTTGAAGTCGACAAACTTGTGTTCAACCGGCTGGAATTGCCCGACACAACGCGCAGAGCGCTGCAGGAAGAATTCGACATGAACTTTTATCCCAAGCAGCTGGTTTCTTTCTTGAAAGCGACGGAGGTCGCAAGCGACGATCAACGATTAGTGGTTAAAATGGAGCTGGATCTATAGAAAAAGCTGCCCGCGAGGGCAGCTTTTTTTCTTGTTATGGTTGAGCAGGCGTGTACAATTTCATATATTCTTCAACCGTTATTTCGCCATGCAGCAATCGATATGCCGATTCGCTATAAGTCTGGAAACCTTCCGAATCGCCAAAATCCAAGGCGGCCGGCTCATTCCGGGAGAGCAGCACCTGGGCGGGAACCGCTGCTTTTTGCCAAATGCCCCGATCCTTCAGGTTCGTGCCCGTGACATACATTTCGGATATAACGGGGAGTGTTCCTGACGTTTTGCTCCATTCCTGCTGCATCTCTTTGCTTGTCATATACGTAATCCATTTCATGGCAAGCGCGGACGACTCCGTCTGTGCGGCTACCGCAAAACTTCTCGCTCGTACAACCGGCGTATTCAAATGGCTCTTTCCCATGGCCAATGCGGAAGACAATCCGCTTACCTCTCGGTCCGCGAAGCTCGAATACGGCTCAACGGCCACGGAAGCCTCCTCTATGCCAGAGGAAGGTTCCTGCCCCGTTTCTATCGTATCTGCTGCGCCTTGGGACGATTCCAGCGTTCGAAGGTGATTGCGGATTAACATTTCAAGTACTTCTTGATCCGGCTTGGAAGGATCGCCTTCAAGCAAATGCACCGCCGCGCCGAATGCGTAAGGATCCTTCGGATCAAATGAGAGGACAGGGCTCGTCTTATGAAGCTCCATATATTCCTTCCAAGCCTGACGGCTCTCCGGCATGTTAAATGAGGCGCCGTCTTTCCCTTCGGTCTGCCAGGTCACGATATAGGGATCTATATCAAAAGGCATTCCCCATTGATACCCGTTCCATTGCAGCTGCGGCAGAAGACCATTCAGGGTATCCTCGCCGGTCACCGTTGTCTGTGATGCATCGACGGGCAGAAGATATCCCGTCATTGCAAGCGCTTTAATGTAATGGGAATCCGTTAATATAATGTCCGGTCCTTCGCCAAGGGACATATGAAGCAAAAACGATTCTTTCTCCGTACCGGCTGTTTCCAGAGGCGTGATTTCGATCTCGGCTCCGGTCTCTTCCATAAACCGTTCGTTGAGCGCTTTCAGTTGCCTCAGCTCGTCCGGATTCAATTGGACGCCGACCTTGATGGGGCCTAGGTCGCTCTCTGGCACCTCCGGCCTCTGCTGCGGAGGAATCGGTTCATCCCCGGGCGGTTCCCGTCTCGTATGATGAGTGAAGTCAAAGCTGGGAGATAAACTGGATAAGGATAATAATAAAATGGCGAATAAGAACCAATATTTCTTCCGCTTCATATCCCCTCTTCACTCCTCCCATAGTCGCATGCCCTTATTTTACCAAACTTATAGTGCTCTTGTCCTATCTTTTTTTATAATTTACCAGTCCATATTTTACTAATAGGACCCGATCGCTAAAAGGACTGTCCATATGAATTCCGGACAGTCCTTCTCGTACAAGTTACTTTGTGAAATCATTTCTCGGGAAATATCACGCTACAGCAAATCGGCCGCCAGCTGTGCCAGCTTGGAACGCTCCCCTTTAGTCAGCGTAATATGTCCGCTTAAACCTTCCTGCTTAAATCGTTCAACCACATAAGTCAGCCCATTGCTAACGGCATCCAGGTAGGGATGGTCAATCTGTTCCGGGTCCCCCATCAGTATCACCTTGCTCCCTTCTCCCGCCCGGGAAACAATCGTTTTGACCTCATGGCGGGATAAGTTCTGAGCCTCATCAACGATGATGAACTGACCTGGAATGGAGCGACCGCGGATGTAAGTCAGTGCTTCTACCTGGATGCTTCCCAGACCCATCAATATTTTATCGATATCGCCGGATTTCTTGGTGTCGAACAAATACTCCAGGTTGTCATAGATCGGCTGCATCCACGGTCTCAGCTTCTCTTCCTTTTCTCCCGGCAAATATCCGATATCTTTCCCCATCGGAACGACCGGACGCGCAATGAGCAGTTTTTTGTATTTGTGTTCATCCTCCACCTTGGATAGTCCTGCTGCCAATGCCAGCAAGGTTTTGCCCGTACCGGCTTTTCCCGTAATGGTAACCAGCGGAATGTCGTCATTCAGGAGAAGCTCAATCGCCATGCGCTGTTGAGCATTCCGGGCACTGATGCCCCATACGGGCTCATTGCTTAGATGAAGCGGCTCTAGTCGGGTTGCATCTTCATTCACATGAAGAAGGGCAGACTTGCCGGATCCCATCTCGTCCTTCAGAATAACGAATTCGTGCGGATAAAGCGGATAAGAGAGTTGAAGTGGTTTAATCGGCAAATAACGATAGCTGTAGAATTCATCGATCACGGAAGGATGCACCTTGATCGTTGAGAATCCCGGATATAATTCGCTTGGATCCGCCGTGCGGTCAGTTAGATAATCCTGTGTCGTTAGCCCAAGCACATCCGCTTTTATTCGAACGAGGACATCCTTGCTGACAAGAACAACGGGTCTTCCGTCCTCCTTCGGCTCCTCCTCCAATTTATAATTTAACGCGACAGCCAAAATACGATTGTCGTTCGATGCTTCGCTAAATAACTCCTGTACCTTGACGAAGCTGCGATGATTTAGCTCAACCTTCAACGTCCCGCCGTTCTCCAGAAGAACTCCGTCGTGAAGATGACCTTGTTCTCTAATCCCATCAAGCAATCGGGAGACCATACGGGCATTGCGGCCGATTTCATCGACATTTCGCTTCTTGGAATCAATCTCTTCAAGAACCACCGCAGGAATGATGACTTCATGCTCCTCGAATGCATAAATCGATTGAGGATCATGCAGCAGTACGTTCGTATCCAGTACAAATATTTTTTTCATCTTATCCCTCCACTGCTTCTTCATCAGGTACACACATAAACCTTTCCGTCCCGGACATAATAAGCGTAGCGACTGGAGTAATTTAGCGAATTCTATTACGAAAGGACAGATCAATCCATGAGAGCTGCTCTATCCATCATGCTGGCGGTGTTGTTGCTCGCAGGCTGCGGGACCGCCAATAACAATGCATCACCCTCTCCTCGTAATCAAACCGATGGAACCACTGCTAACAGTGTTCGCAACATGAACAGGAACAGAGGTTATACCACCAACAATGTAGACGGTTGGACACCGGATAACCCCAATACGGGGCGTGTCGGTAACGTAAATGATAACAACGGACGAGTTGACGCTACAACCGCAAATCACCTGAAATCGCTGGCTGAGAGCGTGCCTGGCGTTAAAAACGCGAACTGTGTTGTCATGGGCAAAACGGCTGTCGTCGGGCTGAATGTAGATGGAAATTTAGATCGTGCAGAAGTTGGAACCATTAAATACACGGTCGCGGAAGCCCTTCAAACCGATCCGGCAGGCGCCAATGCGCTGGTTACCGCCGATTTGGACGTAGCCAACCGGATTGCCGAGCTTGGTCGGCACATTCAGGAGGGACATCCTGTTTCCGGACTTGCCAGTGAACTTGCAGACATCGTTGGCCGTATCATCCCTCAATTGCCGAAAGACGTAACGCCGCGAGACGGGAATGCACAGCGAAACGGGAATGGGCAGCAAAACGGTGCTAAAACGGTAAAACCAAATCATCGCGGTCATGCACCGGCCCATCCACAAAACGGGAAATAAACTTGAGGATGATTTCGGTCTTACGCGCGGACATATCCCGTCATGACCCGAGTTTGTCCGTCACAAGTCTCCAAATTTCATACAAAAAAAGCCCAGTGAAACTCACTGGGCTTTTTTTAAGGTCATAACAACGCCACTAACCGGCATAGCTGCTTCGCTAGGGACATGACCGTTAACATATTTGGAGTATGACTGCTTATTCGGTGCAACATGGACACCCATGTCGAAAGAACCCGTCATGAGCGACATGGAATCAGAAGGACGACATCCGAAGGATCCCCGTTCCCTAATGGAATCCGCCCGCACCAGTGCAGGGCAACCCGTCTGCCGACTATGGATCAATGGGTGTGTCGTATGCATCATGAGGTAGGACATTCCTTCGGCCTCCTGTACAATGATCTCCATCTGATACATTGTATTATAACATACGATAAAACTTGCCTTCAATTGTCACGGAGCCGTTGCAGAATCCGCTTCTGTTCCCTGATCGCCGGCGTTGTGTTTCCCTGCAAGCTCATCTTGCAGCGCTTGTTTGGCTGCATTGAGTTCATTTGCATTAATGTAAACGTTAGGACTTCTCCACTCACCGGTAATCGGCATAAATTTAACGTCTTCTTTGCCAATATCATAATAAGTCGCGAGCAAGTTCCGGATTTGCTCCTGCTCGAAATCGGTGGTCATATTGTCGCTGACCGCATCCAGCGCATTGCCGACCTTCGTAACGCCGCCGAACGATTTCATCTTGTCCAGCAAGGAATGCAACACTTCGCTTTGGCGGGCATTGCGATCAAAGTCGTTGGACTCCTTGGTTTTCGGATTACAGTTCATTGATTTGCGGTAACGCACATAGTCTAGCGCCTTCTTGCCATCCAGCTTTTGCGGACCCACCGTCAGGTTGATGTCGGTTCCATCCACGGAATCCCGGTGGCACATGTTGTATTGTACGTTAACATCCACCCCGCCGAAGGTATCCACGACGTCGCGGAAACCCTGAAAATCGATGACCGTTACATAATCGATATTAACGCCAAGATACTTGCTCATCATGACTTTCATTTCTTCTTCTGCCGGAATGCCGCTGCCCGGCTCCTTTTTCTCGGCTGCTTTGTAAGCTGCTTTAAATCTTGGGTAGTAGGCGTTCAGCTTCGTCGCCTTGTATCCTTCAAGTTCAATCAGCGTATCCCGCGGCAGGGATACCAGCGTCGACGTATTGGTTTCCGGATGCATGGAGGCGACCATCACCACGTCCGTCAGGTACGTCCCTGTTTCCGGACGATGATCGGTTCCCAAGAGCAGCACGGTAATCGGTTTTTCTTTCGCGGAATGGCCCGGAGCTACCGGCTTGTCGATCCCGCTTTTCTCGATGACCTGATTCCCCTTGAAGAAGAGATATCCGGCATAACCTGCTGCAGCCAAAACCGCGATTAGCAGTACGATCAGAATAAATTTAAAAAATGATTTCCATGGACTTTTTTTCTTTTTAGGAACTGGCTGTTTCTTGCCCTTCCCCCCACTTTTGGCTCTTGGAGGGAGATTGGTATGAGTAGGATTCATATCATAACACCTGATTTCATTCAAATTAGATGAATGTCCGATAAACGCTTCACATTTCGAAGCATTTACCGGACCATGGTTGACTTCTCTCTCTTATAAACGATGGGGACTGACAAAAAGTTGCCGTAGTGTTGTTGCCTGAAATGCTAAATTTCTACAAACCTTATGACTTCGGCTCGGCTTGAGCCTTCTTCTTCTGACGATCTTCAACAAAGTATCGAATACGCACCATCAGCATCAACGCCACAGCGACCAACAAGCATTGGATAATCGGCAGCTTATCGATCTGAAACACAAGCAGTATCGCCGAACCCAGGGCCATCAAGATATACAGGAGAATCTCCTTCAACAGAGGAAGCTTCTGCTTCACTCGGAATACCTTGTTGTAAACGTAGGTGATCAGCACAAAAATGACGATATACGAAACGAGCGGGTGCGCGGCAAACCATTCCTGCATGATAGGTTCACTCCTTTTGGGCAAGTAGATCTCTATCTATTATAGATTTGCTTGCGCCATTTTACGATGTTTTTCTGCGCGTTCGCGCTCACTCTTGTTCAAAATCTTCTTGCGGAGACGAACAGATTTCGGCGTAATCTCGCAATACTCGTCGTCGTTCAAGTATTCCAGAGCTTGCTCAAGCGAGAAGATGACCGGTGTTTTCAATTTCACCGTATCGTCCTTCGTTGCCGAACGAACGTTGGTCAATTGCTTCTCTTTACAAATATTGACGACGATATCGTTGTCGCGGGTATGCTCCCCGACGATCATGCCTTCATAAATCTCGGTCCCCGGTTCCAGGAACAGGGTTCCGCGGTCTTCAACCGACATCATGCCGTAGAACGTCGAAGATCCGTTTTCCGTGGAAACCAGCACGCCTTGATGGCGTCCGCCCACTTGGCCGCCAACCAGCGGGCCATAGCTGTCGAACGCGTGGTTCATAATGCCGTAGCCGCGTGTCAGCGTCAAGAAATGGGTGCGGTAGCCGATAAGCCCGCGAGCCGGAATCAGGAATTCCAGACGGACTTGACCGTTTCCGTTGTTCACCATGTTCACCATTTCGGCCTTGCGTGTTCCAAGGCTTTCCATAACGGCGCCCATGCTCTCTTCCGGCACGTCAATCAGGAGGCGTTCGATCGGTTCCATTTTGACGCCATCGATTTCCCTTACGATAACTTCAGGCTTGGATACTTGAAGCTCATAGCCTTCACGACGCATATTCTCAATCAGGATACTGAGGTGAAGCTCGCCGCGTCCCGAAACGATATAGGCATCCGGGCTGTCCGTCTCATCCACTCGCAAGCTGACGTCCGTTTCCAGTTCTTTGAAGAGACGGTCACGAAGCTTGCGGGATGTCACCCATTTGCCTTCGCGTCCGGCAAAAGGACTGTTGTTCACCAGGAACGTCATTTGCAGGGTAGGCTCGTCAATTTTGAGAACCGGGAGGGCTTCCGGATGCTGCGGATCCGCAATGGTTTCTCCGATGTTGATGTCTTTGATGCCTGCGATCGCCACGATGTCGCCAGCGCCTGCTTCGGCAACCTCGATCCGCTTCAGTCCCTGGAAACCGAACAGCTTCTCGATACGGGCATTCTTGGTGGAACCGTCTCTAAGCATAACGGCAACCGGTTGGCCTTGCTTAATGACCCCGCGATTCACGCGGCCGACGGCGATACGGCCCAGATATTCATTGTAATCCATCAAGGTAACGAGGAACTGCAGAGGCTCGTCCACTTTCTCGGTAGGGGAAGGGATATGGTCGATAATGGTTTCGTAAAGAGCAAGCATGTTATCGTCTTGCTTCTCCGGATCCATGCTAGAAGTACCGTTTAGGGCAGATGCATATACTACGGGGAAATCCAACTGGTCGTCGTTCGCTCCAAGCTCAATGAACAGGTCAAGCACTTCATCGATCACTTCAGCTGGGCGAGCAGCCGGACGGTCGATCTTGTTTACAACGACGATCGGCGTCAAGTTATGGGCAAGCGCTTTGCCCAGAACGAACTTGGTCTGAGGCATGCAGCCTTCGTATGCGTCAACAACGAGCAGAACGCCGTCGACCATTTTCATGATACGTTCGACTTCACCGCCGAAATCGGCGTGTCCAGGCGTATCCACGATGTTGATCAAGAAATCTTTATACGTAATAGCCGTATTTTTGGCTAGGATGGTAATACCGCGTTCGCGCTCCAAATCATTGGAGTCCATCGCGCGCTCCTGCAGGGTCTCATGCTCCCGGAAAATACCGGACTGCTGCAGCAGTTGGTCTACAAGTGTTGTTTTGCCATGGTCAACGTGAGCAATAATGGCAATGTTGCGAATCTGATCTCTTGATTGCATAAATATATCTCAAATCCCTTCTATTCGAATGAGCCACAAAGAAAGCGCCGGACGACATGCCGACGCTTCAACATACATCCTATAATATAGGTAAACGAGCGGGAAAATCAAGTCTTTTCAGAAAACTTCCAGCAACTTTTACCTCTTCCCGATTACCAGCCTCGGCTCCATTTATTATTGCGTCTCGGACGATTGCGGCCGAAGATCATCCAAGCGCCCGCAGCGATCAAGATCAGCGCAATAATGTAGAACGCTCCTGTCTGAAGCCAGGTGAAGATGAATATCACAACGGAAAGCGCCGTCAAACCAAGCGCAATCGGCAGTGCAGCGCCGGGACGCGGGCTCTCGTACAGATAATACTCAAACAGGCCTACGGCCACACCGAGAATGAGAACAGGCCATAATGAAGCCATTAGTCCCCAGCCGCCCATATTGCATATGAAGAACAGAAGCCCGTATACCGTCAGAATACCGCCCGGAATCAGAACGGCGGCAGAAGCCCGGCGACCAAAAAACAGGATATGCAAAAAAATACCCGGCAGCAGCAGGACGAGCGGCCATAACGTTCTGCCCAGAAATCCGAACACGCCAAGCTTGCCGAGCAAAATAACGACTCCAGCGACAACGATGAAAATACCCAATGCCAAATCTTTTCTGGAGGACATTTGATCACCCTCTCTTCAATATATGTATCACCATAAACAGCGGTTTCTAACAGAAGCAGTTACGTTAATTTTAGCCCAAACCGACAAAAAAAACCATATCCCGAGCTTGTTCCGCTTAAAAATTACCCCGCCCGGTCAACGAGGCATCGGCCTAGCATCACAAAAAAATGGACGACTGCGCGAGACAGTCGTCCATCTATCCGGTTTCAGCTACCGCATGAGTATGTCCAACACCGCAGCCTGCAGAAATGTCCCCGTTTACGCGCCGGTCCGTCTTACCGTCTGCAATCCGCCGATGAGAACAACGAAACCCGCAACGATAATCGGCAGCAAGCTGTGCGCATAGGGCATCCAATAAGCCAGCAACAAGCCGACGCGAGAATCCTGTATGAGCATTTCGCCTGCTGTAAAAGCTAGAATACCGGCACCTATATAGAGCAGTACGGGAAACTTTTGAAGCAGCCTGGAGATCATCCCGCTTCCCCATACAACAATTGGAATGCTTAATATAATCCCGATGACAATCAGGGAGAGATCGCCATTGGCAAGCCCCGCGATTGCCAAGACATTGTCCAGGCTCATGACAAAATCGGCGATCAGAATCGTATTGACCGCGCCCCATATCGTGGAAGCCCTGGCCATGCTCGCAGGATCATGTTCCTTTTGCATCATCAGTTTGACCGCGATCCAGATGAGCAGCAATGCGCCGCCAGCCTGCAGAAACGGAATTTTCAACAGCAGAACGGCCACAAAAGTCAGAATGCAGCGCAAAAGTACAGCCCCCGCCGTCCCGATCCAAACGGCCCGTTTGCGGTGTATTTCCGGAAGATCCTTGCTGGCCATAGCAATGACCAAGGCATTGTCGCCGCTGAGTACAAGATTGATCACTAATATTTGTCCCAACAAAAAAATCGTCTCCACCAGAACAACACCCCCACTCTACACATATGTGGTTTTTGTCCAGGCTATGCTTGCACATCAGGAAAAATAGGCCTATAATAAATCCACTTTGTTTAATGGTGGAACGTATTCTAAGAGGAGTGACATTCATGGAAACCACAGCCGCTGAATTTTTTCTTGCACTAATCAACATTGTGTTTTTGGATTTGATATTGGCCGGGGACAACGCCATCGTGATCGGCCTTGCGGCACGCAATCTTCCGAAGGAAACCCAGAAAAAAGCCATTATCTACGGTACGGCAGGTGCTGTAATTCTCCGCATCATAGCCACCATCCTTGTCGTTTGGCTGCTCAACATCCCTTGGCTTCTGCTTGTGGGAGGCGTGCTCCTGATCGGCATTGCTTACAAGCTGTTGACCGACGACAATAATGATCACGGCAATATCAAGGCTGGCAACAACCTGGGCGCGGCCATCCGCACCATCATTGTAGCCGATGCCGCCATGGGCCTGGACAACGTCATTGCCGTTGCCGGCGCGGCCAAACATAACATGATCCTTGTAACCCTGGGCCTGCTCATCAGCGTTCCCATCGTGGTATGGGGCAGCACCCTGTTCATCAAGCTGATCAACCGCTTCCCATGGATTATCTATGTAGGTTCAGCGGTGCTTGCATATACGGCATCCTCCATGATTACCGAGGAGAAGCATTTTATGGGGTACTTTGAAGGGCACCAGATTATAAAGTATCTGTTCATTGCCGCCATCATCATCGGCGTGCTGACGGCAGGACATCTGAAAAAAAAATCAGCCGCTCGCCGTCAGTCGTCCACCCTGTCCTAACGGTCTCAACATATTATAAAAACGCCCCAAGGCTTATGATAAGCCTCGGGGCGTTTTTATGTTTTTTATCTAGTCGAATAGCATAAGACGCTCTGTCGGCGGCGCCATGGCGGCCGCCGCTTCATACGATTTAGAACCAGTCTTCGTTGACTACGGGCTCCTCACGCTTCTCGCCAAGCTCGCCGATCTTACTGTCCGGCGTGATGATCACGGTCTCCGTGCCTTCAACCGCCGCTTGAATCAAGGCAGGCAGCTCGGTAAGCGAAGCCTCCACCTTCTCGATAATCTTCAGATTCGGATTGGTGGTCGGCGATTTAGGAACAAACAACGTGCAGCAATCCTCATACGGCAGAATCGACGTGTCAAATGTGCCGATGTCCATCGCAATGTTGATGATGTCGTTCTTATCCATCATGACGAGCGGTCTAAGCAGCGGCAGTTCGGTAGCTCTTCCGATCACATTCATGCTCGGCAGCGTTTGGCTGGCCACTTGTCCTAAGCTATCCCCGGTCACGATCGCCAGTGCCCCTTCCCGCTCAGCAAGCGAGGAAGCAATCCGTAACATGGCTCTGCGCATAAAAGTAATGATCAAATTGTCCTGGCCGATGCCGACAAAGGAGGTCTGCACATCGGTAAACGGCACCAGGTGAAGCTTGATTTTTCCTGTATAGCCCGATAACAGCCTCGTTAACTCCATGACCTTTTCCTTCGCAAGCTGGCTGGTGTAGGGGAAGCTGTAGAAGTGGACGCACTCAATTTCAAGTCCCCTGCGCATCGCTGACCAGCCCGCTACAGGACTGTCAATTCCTCCGGAGAGGAGCAGCATCGCCTTCCCGTTCGTACCAAGGGGGTAACCGCCGGCGCCGGGAATCACTTCATAGTACAAATACGTCTCGTTCTCCCGAATTTCCACGCGCAGTTCCATATCGGGCTGCTTCACTTTCACTTTAAGCTGGGGATAGGTCCGCAGCAATGGAGATCCGACCAAATGATTCATCTCTTGCGAGGAATGAGGGAATTGCTTCCATACTCTTCTGGCATTGACTTTGAAGGTTACCGTGCCTTCCAGTTCCTTCTGCCCCACAAATTCAACCGCTGTTTCGATAATGCGGTCAGGTTCCGAAGAGCAAACGCGAACCGGACTGATGGAAACCAGGCCAAATACCTTCTTCAGCACTTGAATCAGCGCCTCGGGAGACTCTCCGTTAAGCTCGACGTACAGGCGGCCGTATTCCTTGATGATTTTCGCGCCCGGATACGGTCTGAGCACGCTTCGAATATGATTCAGCACCGATCTCTCGAACCGGTTGCGGTTTTTGCCTTTCAGGGTAAACTCGCCAAAGCGAAGCAGCAGTTTATCGTAAGTCATCTCCGATTACCCTCTCTTTCTATGACGGGACGCAAGTTCCCGCAAACTTTCGCCAATACCTCGACCAGCCGCGCTACATCGCCCAGCTGATGCTCCTTGCCAAGACTGATACGAATTCCGGAGGAAGCTGCCTCCATGTCTTTTCCCATCGCCAACAGCACCCGGCTGGGCTCGCTTAATTTGGACGAACAAGCCGATTTGGTCGATACGAGCATGCCCATCTCTTCCAGAGCATGGACCATCACCTCGGGTTTTAATCCCGGATACGAAAAATGAATGATGTGCGGTGCGCTCTGCTCGCTGCTGTTTAACACCAAGCCCGGAATTTTGCGGATGCCCTGAAACAGCAGCTCCCTGATCTCCGTCATCCTGGCATAAAGCTCAGGCTGATTTTCCCTGGACAATCGCATGGCCTTCGACATCGCTACCGCTCCGGCAACATTCTCCGTGCCCGCCCGATGCCCGCTCTCCTGGGATCCGCCGGATATCAAGGGAAAGAGCTGCACGCCTTGCCTGATGTACAGCACCCCCATTCCCCTTGGACCGTTGAACTTATGTGCGGACAAGCTGTACAAATCGGCCTGCCACCCGGATAGCGAGACCGGGAGCTTGCCGAATCCCTGTACGCCATCGACGTGCAGCAGCGTGCGTGGGTTCCGCTCCTTCACGATACGCCCCACTTCCGCCAGCGGCTGTACGGCCCCCGTTTCATTATTCACATGCATGATGCTGACCAGCACCGTATCTTTACGGACCGCTTGGCTCAAGGCAGCCAGATCCACCATGCCTTCGGCATCCACGGGAAGGTACGTCACTTCCCACCCCAGCGTTTCCAGCTGTCTGCAGCATTCATATACGGACGGATGCTCGGTTCCCGTCGTGATGATATGCTTGCCCCGGCTGCTGTACTGCATCGCAGCCCCTTTTATCGCCATGTTATTGCCCTCGGTTGCCCCGGACGTAAATACGATCTCATCCGGCTTAACGTCCAGCGCGGCTGCGCACACCTCTCTTGCCCTTTTCTGCAATTTGGCGGCCGCTTCGCCTGAACGATGAAGGGCTGACGGGTTAGCATAATGAAGCTTCATGACTTCCGCCATCGTGTCCACCACTTCATCAAAAGGAGGGGTCGTTGCAGCGTGATCCCAATATATCAAGGTAATTTCCCCTTTCCATCTTACGCATCGCAGATTGCATAGCTTATGATTCCAGACCTTTATATTTACACAAAAAGACCAAACGGTAAAGCCGCACTCCATCTTGTCTTGGACAAAGCGGCGCTTATCGTTTGATCCTCTATCAGATTACTATTCGCCCCAATCGGACTACAATGCGTATTTCGACTGGGCGTTCATGACTTTGCTAATGTATGCCTGGGTTTCCTTGGGCAATTCATGAGCCACGGACATCAGCTCTTCATCGCTGGATACACCCAAACCCGCGACGCGTGTCGGTCCTGCATTATAGGCAGCAAGCACCATGGCTATCTCTCCGCCAAACCGTTGGATCAGATTGGACAAATATTTGGTGCCGCCCTCGATGTTCTGAGCCGGATCAAAAGGGTTGCTTACCCCGAGTCCTCTCGCCGTACCATCCATGAGCTGCATCAGTCCCTTGGCACCTGCAGACGAGACCGCATGCGGATTAAACGAGGATTCCGCGTCGATGACCGCTTTGATCAACGATACCGGCACGCCATAGCGTTCCCCTGCCGCCGTGATTAAATCCTCAAAAGTCGTAGGCTTTGTTCCCCCGGTGTCGTTGACCACTGCTTCTATCGAGGTGCTCGACGAAACGGATTCATTCACAACGCCTAACTGCTGCCACAACAGCCCGTCCTTAAAGGTGACGCCGGGCGCCAGCTGTGTCATGGAACGTTCAACCGGTTTGGAAGTGGATTCTTCGTTAAGCAGGCTGCTCAGCACATTGACAAATCCGGCTGACGATTCGGTGGAATTCGTATTCATCTGTGATACATCCGTCATTTGCTTCCATGATATCGGATCTATTTGCATCGTTTAACTCACTTTCTGCCGTTAAATTTCAAACTTGTCCTTATTTTATCACGGAACTGGAACAATCTGCTATACCTATTCGACAAAAAAATAGCGGAGCAACCCTTCTTCCCGGTTGACCCGCCCATATTAAACGATGATAAATAAATCAATCATTATCTGCTGAAAGGAATCAAGATAAAATAACTGAGCGTCGCCAGAATGCCGAGTCCTATGGACCAAGCACCTGTCGTTCTGCTGCCTTTGCTGTATGCGTAATAACCCACGACAGCCGCGATAGGTCCGAGAATGACCGACCACATGAACAAGGAGGCAATCCCTAATACCAGGCCTACGTATCCGACCGCCCGGCCGGTGGAGAGATCCGTCTTATCCTCGTCTGCATGCCGTACCGAAGTTTCCATCGGCGGAGCCACCTCGGCAGCATATTCCTCGCGGTGATCCTTCCGCGGGAAGTCTACCCGGTTTCGCTTGCCTTGAACAACCTTCATTTTATTTTTGCGATGTTTTTTATCCATAGCTCGCTTCCTCCATTTCCATCATCCTAAAGTGCCCGGCATCCGGACTTTATCCGGGGCTTGTGCCCGTCAGCCCTTCGGCTTGAAGGTCAGACAGCAGGTCTCGGAAGACTTGTCAGCAACATCCTGATGATCGTCTACGTAAGGCTCTGCCCCATACTCTTCGTTAAGTTTCACATTCGCATGACGGTCAATCTCGATCATAATCATCTCGGCATGACATAAATTTTGTTCTCCCCAGTAATGGCAATTGCTGACACTGCACTTCACTAATGGTTTGGCTTCGTTGGCCATTTTAGCATCACCTCGTCAACATTTTTTCCTATGTTTAGGACCGGTATGCACGATAACGATTGTCAGTTGGTGCCTTAGGCGCGGAACGCAAAAAAGAGATGCCAACGACTGGCATCTCTTGAGTCTTCCATAATTATACTAAGCGTGGCTTCTCTCGGATTGCATCCGGCGCTCCGTCAAATAATCGCTCTCGTAATAAGCAAGATCGTCGCGAAGCTCTTCATAAATCTTGGTAATGTTCATGATGACGTCACGTGCGGGACGTACCGGCTTCTTCCGGAAACGGATGGCATCCTGTCCGGTGTAGGCGTAACGGCCATCTTCGGAATAACTTTCATTTTTGGGATAGAAGAAGCTGTTCACGCAGCGATGATACAAATTATACAAAGCCTTCTCGGCAAAATCGATATCAAAATTAGGGCGACGCTGTACAACGCCTAGCTTCTCATAGGAAACTTCAGAAAATACGAGCAAATGGCGAACATCCGACAGAAATCCTTTGTAAAAGTGAACGGTTTCCTCGTCCTGTTCCGTTACCAATTGAGATAAAGCATGTTCATTCAAAAACGTTTCCATAATCGAAATAGCAGATTTCAACTTTTCTCTGGATTCTGAGCATAATTTCTGAAGATTGTCTGCTGGCATTACGATAGATCCCCCTTAAATGGTCGTGACCTGCAGGCCAAAACGGCCTGACGGTCATGCTAATATGTACTATCCTAACACAAATTTTGGGATAACGAAATCCCTATCATGAATACACTTACAAGGTTATTTTTAGTACATTTTTTTGGCGTATTCACTCTTATTGACTAAAGATTTCTTGCACGCATAAAAAGGATACACTCTTCCCACGCTAAGATTACTTACAATCCTGAAATGCGGCGAGGAGGAAAATATGTGAAATCTCGTACCTTTTGGAGCATTATAGGGGCAGCGTCAGTGATTGGCGCGCTTTTGATCTTGCTGTTCATCCCCGGCTCGAAACAGCCGGCTCCAACGGCTGAACCGTCACGGCCCTTAAAACCCCAGCAGGAGAACAAGGCCAAGCATTTTACCATGCTGGGCGATATCCAGGCAACGGATCAATTAAACCGTCTCGATGCCAGGGGACACCTCCGCAAAATGCTGAACAATGATTCTTTGCGCAGCGCGGGGCAAGTTAAGGCGTATACGCAGAAAGAGCAAAAGATGCACAAGCATTTTCAGCAAGTACGCTGGTATAACCTCAAGGAAAACAAGATGGCGGACATTCAAGGCCAGCTTCCCAAAATGAGCAAAACCGACAAAAATCGGATCGCTCATCATTTTCAACTGGCGCAGCAGAAATTGAAACGCGGGGAACCTTATGATTCCCCCAAATTCAACGCGGCGGGGCAGCCTTATTTTGTTGTGGCCGAACCGTCCAAGGATGGCAGATATGGCGCTGCCGCCCTGGTCAATCAAGCCGTGCTCCAAGAGGTAAGCAATCACCAGAAGCGGAATCTCCGCTTAATTCCGTATCCGAAGGAAGGAAAATTCCGGGTCGAGTCCATCCATGCGGATACCCTCTCCGACATCACCGTCAAAACCGGCCATGATAATGAAAAGGCCAGTCATTTTTACGAAAATGAAATCGTGGTGTCCTTTCAAAATGAACCGTCAAAGCAGCAGCTGTTGGATATCTCCAAGGAAATATCATGCGAAACGCCAAGGAAACTGGGTTATGCCTATGTTTTCCGTTCCAAAGATATGGATTACCAGAAGCTTCGCTCCTATTTCCAGCAGAAGTGGAAAATCAAATACACGGAGCCTCACTACATTTATTTAACCAATGATCGCAGCCCTCAATCCCGGGTTAACTCGGATTTCCCGGATGGGACGAATGCCCAAGTCAATATTCCGAATGATCTCCTGTTTTCGGAATATCAATGGAATCTGCCCGTCATCGAGACAAACCGGGGCTGGGATCTGTCCAAAGGCAGCGAAGATGTCATCATCGCCGTAATTGACACAGGGGTGGATCTTCAGCATTCCGATTTGGACGGACAACTGGTGGAAGGATACAACATTGTCCAGAAAGACAAACAGCCGCTGGATGATGTGGGTCACGGGACGCACGTAGCCGGGATCATCGGTGCCCTGGTCAACAACGGCGAAGGCGTTGCGGGCGTTAGCTGGTACAACAAAATCATGCCGGTCAAAGCGCTCGACGGATCCGGATCGGGAACAACCTATGCTGTCGCGGAAGGCATTATTTGGGCCACGGATCACGGAGCCAAGGTAATCAATATGAGTCTTGGCAACTATGCCGACTCCCAGTTCCTGCATGATGCCGTTAAATACGCCTATGATCGCGACGTTGTGCTTGTTGCCGCATCAGGCAACGACAACACGGAGCGCCCCGGCTATCCTGCCGCCTATCCGGAGGTGCTGGCTGTCGCCGCAACGGATTCCAATCAGAAGCGGGCCGAATATTCCAACTACGGCGATTACATCGATGTGGCCGCTCCAGGGACCAATATCGCAAGCACCTTCCCGGGAAATCAATATGCTGCTCTATCCGGGACCTCCATGGCCAGTCCCCATGCAGCCGCCATGGCGGGGCTCATCCGTTCCCTTAATCCTGACCTGACCAATCAAGAAGTCATGGACGTCATGATCAACCAAGCGGTGGATCTCGGCGACAAGGGAAGGGATAAATATTACGGTCATGGTCAGATCGATATCTTCCAGTCCTTGAAAGCGGTTGGCGCGCCTGAAGTGCCTCTTCAAATGTGGCCCGGCCATACCCTTCGCAATCTGGAGCAAGAGCTCCGCAAATTAAACGGCTCAAACGAATAAAAGATAAAGAATAAAGCAGCTTCCGCCTCTCGCGTTGGCTGCTCTATTCATGATCCGAGACAATGCCGTCACATTTATTTCTTCCGGCGGGTACGGCTGGTACGCACTGTAGCTTTCTTGGAACGCTTGCCGGATACCGTAACGCCGCCGTAGCCTCCATTTTCGGTTACGACTTCTTCTTCGCTGTACGTGTACAGATGTTTTTCTACCGGGACGCAGTGAATCTTATCCACCACTTTTATAGGATGAATAACCGGTACGATTTGCGGTACATAGTGGTCTCTCACGACTACAATCGGATCGCACACAATCGGGGACACCGGAGGACATGGATAATCGTTATGACAAGACATGTGTTTGCATCTCCTTTCCGTTGATGATTATAGCTTATTATCCCAAGGGCTATTTGGTATGGACGATTATCCGTACAGGGCACATGATCTCCCAATATTTTCACAAATCCAGAAGAAAAACGTCTATCGACGTACTTTCTCGGAAGACAGACCGCGGTTAGAGGAAGTTTTTCTTGCGATATCAGGAAGACCCAAGCTTCGAAGTTTAACTTTCTGATATCTTGAAAAAACGCGTATTTCCTATACACCCCCTACAAGGAGTGAAAAGAAAATACGCGTTTGTACCTTAGCATATTCATAAACGTTGTGCAGTTGGGAAAGTTTTCCGTAAGCCGGGTTCTGTGCTCTTCGTGGTCATAGCGGGAACTACCCTGCCACCATAAGCGACAATCATCTATCTAGGCCGATCATTACTAATCGGCTCAAGCGACCAACCCGGACGCGCCTCGGGCTAAGGCTGTCTCCTCGAAGGAGACTGCGTCCCATTAGGTCTTGCTCCAGGTGGGGTTTACCAGGAACGAAGTCACCAGCGTTCCTCGGGGTCTCTTACACCTCGGTTCCATCCTTGCCTGTGCCGCCCTAAGGCGGCCATCGGCGGTCCATTTCTGTGGCACTATCCTTCAACTCGCGCTGACTGGACGTTATCCAGCACCCTGCCCTATGGAGCCCGGACTTTCCTCTCGCGGCTTTGAGGCCGCCAGCGATTGTCTGTCAAACTTTCCGGACAACATTACATATTATATCGTGATTCCATGCGGTACACAACCATTAAACATTAACAACAGCTGATTATTTTCCCATTCCGAAATCAAACAAACTGGAACGGCTCCGTGTTGATGCGGGAAGCCACGACCCGAGTTTCGTACTTATGCTCCTGCAGCTTCTGCTCCATCCACTCGGCAACTTTGACTTTCATGATCTTCTCGGCATTGTGGCCCGGATCAATGATGGTAAGTCCTGCGGCCAACGCGTCCTGTGCCGTATGATAATCCACATCCCCCGTTACCAGCACGTCTGCTCCCCGAAACAGCGCCTTCATCATGTAGCGTCCTCCGGAGCCGCCGATAACGGCTGCCTTGCGTATGGTACGGTCGAGTTCTCCTACGACGCGAACATGAGGGACCTCCAGCTTCTCTTTTACCACGTCGACCAACTCAGCCAGTATCAGGGGCTCCTTCAGCTTCCCGACCCGTCCAAGACCGAGGGATCTTCCCTTCAGGTCCATGTTATACAGATCGTAGGCAACCTCTTCATAAGGATGCGCCTTCAGCATGGCCTGGATGACCTTGTTCTTAATCGTGTGGGGAACGATCGTTTCGATCCGGACCTCGTCTGCCCGTTCCATCTTTCCTTCTTTACCTTGAAAAGGGGTGCTGCCTTCTCTTGGAACGAAGGTACCGAAGCCCTCGATATTGAAGCTGCAGTGGCTGTAATTTCCGATCCAGCCTGCGCCGGCCCCGAGCACGGCATCCAGCACCTCTTGATGATGGCTCTTCGGAACAAACACCACCAGCTTGGACAGCTGCTCGTTATGCATGTCATGGATGGGCGACGTATCCTCGATGCCCAACGCCTCCGCCATCCAATCGTTCATGCCGCCCTCGGTTACGTCCAGATTGGTATGGCTTACATAGACCGCGATGTCGTGTTTGATCAGCTTCTCGTATACCTTGCCCATCGGCGTATCCGTCTGCAGCTGCTTCAGCGGACGGTAGATAATCGCATGATGCGCGATAATCAGATCAGCCCCAAGCTCAATGGCTTCATCCACCACTTCATCATTCACGTCCAGTGCAACCAGCACCGTGCGAATGTCCTTTTGCAAGGTTCCAAGCTGGAGCCCGATTCGGTCATCGGGTTCGGCCACGTGCTTCGGGGCCAATTGCTCCATGTATTGAATTACGGTTTGTCCTTTGGCAAGCATGCCAGCACCTCCTGAATAAACTCGATATCCGATCGAATCTCGCTCGCCTTATCGGCCGCCGTGGGCAGATCCGAACGCGATAACGACTGAAGTATATGCCCCATCTTCTCCATCTCCGACGTCCATTTATCGTGGAAAACCGGATTCGGGGATTGCGTCAACCAAGGCCCCATACGGAACAGCCAGTTCGCAGAAAGCCGGACACCGTCTCCGATCGTCCTTTCCTTGTATACCTGTTCATTCGTCAGGTCCGTTCCGTCCGAAGGCTCGGCGACCAGCACCTCGTAAATTTTCCCGTCTTCCTCCAGGATCCATTCCTCGATCAGCACCCAGCCATGGGAATGCAGCCATCTGCGCAAAATATCCTCTCCCACGTTCGGCTGTAAAACAAGCCTGCGAACGCCGGCCAGCTTCTCGATCCCGCGATCCAGAATCGCTGCAATCAGGCTGCCGCCCATGCCGGCAATGGTAATAACGTCGGCCTCACCGGCCGAGAGCACATTCAATCCGTCCCCTTTTCGCACGCTGATGACATCGGTCATCCCTGATTCGATGACCTGCTTGACGGCAGCATCGTAAGGTCCTGGATTTACCTCACCGGCGACGGCTTGAACCGCAGCTCCGCACTCCACGGCAGCCACGGGCAGCAGGGCATGATCCGAACCGATATCTGCAAGTTTGCTGCCGCGCGGAATCTTCTCCAGAATTTTCGTTAATCTTATTGATAATTTCAATGCTGACACCCTTACATTCCATATTTTCGTTCAATCCACGATCTATTCATTACCCTAACAGACACAATACCAAACTGCAAACCCGCAAATCCGGCAATCCAACCTGGTGCCAGGTCATTTGCAATGGGTCTGGAAAAGAGCTAAAATAAAGACCAATACAACAAATGCAGGAAGAAATTCCAGAACCAAGAAACTTCATTCGCCCTGCTTGCATTCGAAAAAAAGGACCTGCTGCGTTACTGCAGAAGGTCCGTGGATTAAGCTATTCGAGAAAATCCTTTAACCGCTTGCTGCGGCTCGGGTGACGAAGCTTACGGAGCGCTTTGGCTTCGATCTGCCGTATCCGCTCACGCGTAACGCCGAATACTTTGCCGACCTCTTCCAGCGTTCTTGTGCGGCCGTCATCGAGTCCGAAACGAAGGCGAAGGACATTCTCCTCGCGCTCTGTCAGCGTATCCAGCACATCCTCGAGCTGTTCCTTCAGGAGCTCGTAGGCAGCCGCGTCAGCAGGAGCGAGTGCTTCCTGATCCTCGATGAAATCCCCAAGATGGGAATCGTCCTCTTCGCCGATCGGCGTTTCCAGCGAAACCGGCTCCTGGGCAATCTTCATGATCTCCCGGACTTTCTCAACGCTGAGTTCCATCTCTGCAGCAATTTCCTCCGGCGAAGGCTCGCGCCCAAGCTCCTGCAGAAGCTGTCTGGATACACGAATCAGCTTGTTGATGGTCTCTACCATATGCACGGGAATACGGATGGTACGGGCCTGGTCCGCGATTGCGCGCGTGATCGCTTGGCGAATCCACCAAGTCGCATACGTACTGAATTTGAAGCCTTTTTTGTAATCGAATTTCTCCACGGCTTTGATCAAACCCATGTTGCCCTCCTGAATCAAATCCAGGAACAGCATTCCACGACCCACATAACGCTTCGCAATACTTACGACGAGACGCAGGTTGGCTTCGGCCAGACGGCGCTTGGCTTCTTCATCTCCCTGTTCAATCCGGTTGGCAAGCTCAATCTCATCATCCGCGGACAACAGCGGAACCCGTCCAATTTCCTTCAGGTACATCCGAACCGGGTCGTTAATTTTGATCCCCGGAGGCAGTGAAAGATCGTCGTCAAATCCAAAATCCTCATTATCATGGGATTCGGAATCTCCCGATTGCCGGTGAGGGCCCTCTTCGTCATTTTCATTTACCACATCGATGCCCAGGTCGGCCAGCTGCTCATAGAACTCTTCCATCTGCTCCGTGTCCTGATCAAATGGCGACAATTTCTCCATAATATCTTTATAGCTTAATACGGATCTCTTTTTACCCTGTTCAATCAACTGATCCTTGACTTGATCCAGCGTAAATTCCGTTTCTAGTTCAGTATGCTGATCATTCGCCATCATTCGACTCCCTCCTCCCTAGAAACAGCAATGCGCGGGGCTTCATTGTCTTTCTAGGGCGATAATCTCACTTGCAATTTGCGCGGCTCGCAAAAAATCACCAGAGCGCTCCGCTTTTATCATTTCTTCTTTTTTCTGGTCGATCTCTCTCTGCTGCGGAAATTTCAGCACCTCGCGTATGCAATCATCGAGCACTTGAACGTTCCACTCGGCGGGTGCTTCCATCATCATGATCGAGCTGACCGTCATTTCCAAACGATCGTCTTGGAGCGATGACATGAAACGGCTGATATCCGGAGATTTGCCCTGTGCGTAAAAAGCATATAGATAAGCAGCGATTGCCGCATGATCTTCAATATTAAACGCTTCTCCCAGGCGATCGCCAACGTATCGCGCGGCCTCCGCATCCTGCAGCATCAGCGACAGCAGCCGCCGTTCTGCAGCATGGTAAGCAGGCAGAAGTGCCGGGGCGGGCTGGCGCCCTTTTTTATGCCTACCATTATTCCACCTTTTTTCCTTATTATCCCCATCGCCCATCTTTTTTTGCATCGATTGCCGAAGCAGATTGCAATCCTGCTTAAGACTTTCGTAGGAAAGATGAAGCTCGGAGGATAATTCCCTCAAATAAACCTCCCGTTCGGTTGAGGAATCCAGTACGGCGATAATGGGCAGTGCCTCTTTGGCGTAGGCAATTTTACCATCTTCTTCTAGCAGTATATGGTTTTTCTTCAGATATATAAGTTTAAATTTTGTTGTTGAAACGGCTGTTTCTACCACATGCCTGAAACGCTCGGGACCGAACTTGCGGATATAATCATCCGGGTCCATTCCTTCGTTCACCAAAGCGATTCGTACCTTGAGACCAACGCCTTCCAGCATTGGAATGACTTTTGACGCGGCGGCCATGCCGGCTTTATCGCCATCATAGACAACAACAACTTCTTCAGCCACCGATTTCATGATTGCCACTTGGTTTTCCGTTAGAGAGGTTCCCATCGTTGCCACGCCGTTGTGCAGTCCTGCTTCCCATGACGAAATGACATCGCCGTATCCTTCGAATAACAGGATTTGACGCAATTTGCGTATGGATGTTTTGGCCTGGTGCAGGTTGTACAATGTGCGGCTCTTATTAAATAGAAGTGTCTCCGGGGAATTCAGGTACTTCGGTTGACCGTCCCCCAGTATTCTGCCAGCAAACGCGATGACCTTGCCGCTGCGGTCATGTATCGGAAACATGATTCGTCCGCGAAAACGGTCGAGATAGCCTTCTTGTTCATGTCTTGCGGATAATAAACCGCCTCTTTCCATCTCTTTCAAGTCAAAGGAGCGTTTGGTCAGGAACTGAACCAGCGTGTCCCAACGATCTGGCGCATAACCGATTTGAAACTGATCAATCATCTTGTCGTTCATTCCGCGGGCTCTTAAATACTTCATGGCTTCCGTACCATGTTCCGTATTCTTCAGCAGGAAATGGTACAGCTTGGCGCTAAGCTCATACGCTTCAATCAAACGTTCTTTTTCCGGATTACGAGGAATTACGGGAACTCCTTGACCTTCCGGCAACGAGATATCATTCTCTTCTGCCATTGTCTTGACGGCTTCGGGAAAAGAAAATCCTTCGATTTCCATTCTAAACTTAATGGCGTTTCCGCCCTTACCGCAGCCATAGCAGTAAAAGATTTGGCGTTCCGGTGTAACCGTAAAGGAAGGAGTCTTCTCTGAGTGAAACGGGCATAAGCCCTTCAGGTATTTCCCCTGTTTGGTAAGATGCACGTATTTGCTGACCGTATCCACAATATCGCTTTTGGCCAGTACTTCCTCAATGACATCATCCGGAATATTGCCTTGTCCGGTACTCATCCAAACCACCTTCATCTCTTTTGGCACGTAAATAGTATTCGCTACGGGTGGACATTCTCCTGCAATTCACGCAAAAGTTTTGTCAGTTTATGTTGAAAAAACCTCCGGTCTTCGTCAAGCAGTTTCTTGGGCCCTTTGCCATACCTTCCTTGTTTCCTCGCCTTCGCCTGATGGTGACGGGAATCCAGCATGAAATCGATATCCGTATTATGGAAAATACGGCCGCGAAAGGAGATCACGTGGCATGATTTGGCAAGCGCAAGCGCAGCCAGTCCATAATCCTGCGTCACCACGATATCCCCCCTGGATATGTGGTTGGCGATGTAGAGGTCCGCACTTTGATCACTCCGGTCCACCTGGATCGTCGTAACCCCTTCTTCGGCTTGCAGCAGATGATCATAGGAAGAAACAAGCAGCACCGGCACACGGAATGCACGAGCAGTCTCTGCGATTTCCTTCTTGACTGGACAAGCATCCCCGTCAACCACGATTGAAATGGAGCTTTCGTTCATACGCATCACCGGCTCTTATCTTTAATCTTGGGTCCTTATTATGCTGTATATTATTATATACGTCTTTGGCCGATTAAAATCCTGCTGCCCAAATAAACAATGACCTTGCCCATGCTTGAATCCGTCCGTTCATAGCGAAAGCGCCATCCCGCGCTGAACCGCGGGCTGTCGCTTTCACTGAACAATACATTATACCATTTGCAA
Source organism: Paenibacillus sp. Y412MC10 (assembly GCF_000024685.1). Taxonomy (NCBI): domain Bacteria; kingdom Bacillati; phylum Bacillota; class Bacilli; order Caryophanales; family Paenibacillaceae; genus Paenibacillus; species Paenibacillus sp. Y412MC10. The sequence goes on along the minus strand of NC_013406.1, from coordinate 2,090,980 downwards.
AATCATGCTGTCACTACTACCACACCAATTTCGTGAAATCGGCATACCGCTTCAGATCACCGTCGATTCCAGAGAGCAGCGCAAGGCGATTGGCCCGAACCGCTTCGTCTTCAGCCATCACCATGACCGAATCAAAGAACCCGGTAATCGGCTCCCTTAGTCCACTCAGCAAGGACAGCGAGCGTTCGCCGTCCGCTGCCTGCAGCGCGGCATGGTAATCTGCGCGAATCGCGTTCCAAGCTTCATAAAGCTTGTTTTCTTCCGATTCCGTGAACAGTTCGGCGTTGACAGCGGCCTTGCCCGCCTTGGCAGCCAAATTGCTGACCCGGTTGAAGGACTCTACCGTCGTTTTGAAATCCTGGACGCTCTCCACGGCATTCATCAGCGCATGGCCGCGGGATACGACGGACACCACATGATCGAATCCGGCCGTAATGACCGCATCCACCACATCATAACGCTGGTCTTCGGACAACAGCTTCTTCACGCGAAGCCCGAAGAACTCCTTAAGGTCTTTGCGGATTTCGTCAGTCGATCGCTTCAATACGCGAATGTTCTCGTGAACCTCGAGCGCCACGCCGAACACGTCGGATAAAGTCACCGGAAGTTTGTGCTCCAAGATGATCTGAACGATGCCCGCAGCCTGACGCCGGAGTGCGTAAGGATCCTGGGAGCCAGTCGGAATAATGCCGATGGAGAAGCATCCAACGATGGTGTCGATTTTATCCGCGATGCTCACGATGGAACCCACCGTCGTGGAAGGCACCGAATCGCCGGCAAAGCGAGGCTGGTAATGCTCGAACACCGCTTTGGCCACATGCTCCTTCTCGCCGGCTTTTCTTGCGTAATCCTCACCCATAACCCCTTGCAATTCAGGGAATTCATAGACCATCTGCGTCACCAGATCGAATTTGCAAATATCGGCCGCACGGCTCACGGAATCCGCTGCGTCTGCAGAAACGTTAAGCTTCGCGGACAACTGATCCGAAATCCGGCGGATTCTGCGGACTTTATCGCCGATCGTCCCCAGCTCTTCATGGAAAACGATGCTCTCCAGCTTCGACAGGGCATCCTTGATCTGAAGCTTCTGGTCTTCCTCATAGAAGAATTTCGCATCCGATAACCGGGCCCGCAGCACCTTCTCGTTTCCTCTCGCAATCACGTCGAGGGAGCGGCTGTCCCCGCTGCGAACCGTTACGAAATACGGAAGCAATTGTCCCTGCTTATCCAGCACCGGGAAATACCGCTGATGCTCACGCATGGACGTAATCAATACTTCCTGCGGAATATGAAGGAATGAGGAGTCGAACGATCCGTACAGCACGGTTGGAGTCTCAACCAGGAACAATACCTCCTCAAGCAGGTCATCCTTGATCGCGATATTCCAGTCCTTCTCCTGGGCCAGCGCCTGGATTTGCGAAACGATCATCTCCTGGCGCTCATTCACGTCGACGATAACATGCTGTTCGCGAAGTACGTCGCGGTAAGCTGATGCTTCCGGAATTACGGCTTCTCCGCCAAGGAAACGATGCCCGCGAGTTACGTTACCGGCCTTCACGCCCGTAATTTCCAGATCTACCGTCTCGCTGCCCAGCATCGCGACCATCCACTTAATCGGACGGACGAATTTGAATTCGTGCGCTCCCCAGCGCATGTTTTTCGGGAATGTCATCGAAGTCAGTATGCCAAGCAGTCCTTCGGACAGGATGGACTTCGTATCCACGCCGACGCTATTCTTCGTCACGTAAATATACTCGACTCCGCCGAGCTCCTTAAACGTAAAGCTCTCGGGATCAACGCCCTGGCTTTTGGCAAAACCAAGAGCCGCCTTGCTCCACTGCCCGCTGTCATCAAGAGCGATCTTGCGGGAAGGCCCTTTCACTTCCTCGCTTACGTCCTCTTGTTTATCCGCAACGTTCTGAACCCATACCGCCAAGCGGCGCGGGGTAGCAAATGCCGTGACTTCGCCATGCGCGATTCTGGAAGTTTCCAGCCATTTGACCAACTTGTCCTGAAGCTGCTCCATCGCGGCGCGCAGAAATCTCGCCGGCACTTCTTCCAGGCCGATTTCAAACAATAAATCCTTAGACATGCTCTGCGCCCCCTTTCTTAATCAGCGGGAAGCCCAGCTTCTCGCGCTCCTCCAAATACGTGGCAGCTACCTGACGAGCCAGGTTGCGCACGCGCATGATGTATCCCGTTCTCTCCGTTACGCTGATCGCGCCTCTGGCATCCAGAAGGTTGAACGTGTGCGAGCATTTCAGAACATAATCATACGCGGGGAACACCAGATGCTGGTTCATCGCTTTATTCGCTTCTTCCTCGTACATGTTAAACAGCGTAAACAGCATCTTCACGTCGGACACTTCAAAGGTATACTTCGAATGCTCGAATTCCGGCTGATGGAACACGTCTCCGTAGGTAATGCCGTCTACCCACTCCAGATCGAACACGTTCTCTTTATCCTGGATGTAGGATGCAAGGCGCTCCATGCCGTAGGTAATCTCCACAGCCACCGGATTGGCGTCAATGCCGCCAACCTGCTGGAAATACGTAAACTGCGTGATCTCCATACCATCGAGCCATACTTCCCAGCCCAAGCCCCATGCACCGAGCGTTGGCGCTTCCCAGTTGTCCTCCACAAAACGGATGTCATGATCAAGCGGATTGATGCCAAGACGCTTCAAGCTCTCCAAATACAGCTCCTGGATATTGTCAGGCGAGGGTTTGAGAATGACCTGGAATTGGTGATGCTGATACAAACGGTTCGGGTTCTCCCCATAGCGGCCGTCGGCCGGGCGACGGGAAGGCTCAACATAAGCCACGTTCCACGGCTCAGGTCCGATCGAACGCAAATACGTCATCGGGTTCATCGTACCGGCGCCTTTTTCCGTGTCGTACGGCTGCACGATGATGCAATTCTGTTCCGCCCAAAATTGCTGCAGCGTCAAAATCATCTGCTGGAAATTCATGATTTTAGCTCCTTTGTTTTCTTTTTCGAATCCAATCCATCATGCTAACATTTCTCTGTACAACAAAAAGCTCTCGTCCTACGCCTGTTGTACAGACATAGGGACGAGAGCTGTAGCTTCCCGCGGTTCCACCCTACTTGGCCTTGCTTTTGCCGCCGAGTGATCTGACGATCTCCAGCGATAAGCAAAACCCACTTTATCGTTTCACCATGCTCCCGGGTGCCCTGTTCATGAATATCTCCCGCCAGGCTTCCACCGCCCCCGGCTCGCTATCATTGGATCGATTATTCACTACTTTCCCGTTCAATGCATGTCAGTATTCAAAAAACTAATAAACTGATAAATATAATACCTCATTCCATACCTTACGTCAAATGTTGTACTTGTCCATTTGATCCAAAAAGTTTTGCGATTTCAAACGCAGCCCCAGCTGCATATCCATCAACGCTCGCATAACTTTTTTGAGCTCGGCCTTCGTTTCGTCCTTTACGTCTACATTGCCCAGCCGCCTCAGGTCCAGGCGTCCAAACAGGCGCAGCAGCTTCAACGTTCTGGTTGAGATGGCCATCGCCGGCGGATCCAGATGTTTGCAGTAACGGCACAGCACGCCGCCAAGGCGGGGGCTCACCAGCATATCTTCGTCTTTTCTGGATTGATTGCATGAAATGCAAACATCCAGCTCCGGCCCGTACCCTGCCGCCTGCAAAATTTTCATCTCATACAGATTGATGATAATTTGGGGATCCTTATCCTCCTGAAGGGCTTCCAGGCAGGCCTTGAGCTGATGAAACCAAAAAGCGCCCGTCTCCTCATCCTGCAGCACCCGATCCAAGAGCTCGCAGGCATAAGAAGCATAGGCGGCTTTTACAAGGTCCTCCCTGAGCCCGTGGTGAGATTCCATAATCTCGCCGGCGTTCAAGTTGCCAAGCCCGGTACCATTTCGGAAGAACACATATTCTCCATAAGTAAACAGCTGCGTCAGAGCAGCATGACGGCTTTTCACCTTCTTTGCTCCTCTGACCAGCACGCCTACCTTGCCCGATTCTTTGGTGCAAAGTGTAATGATTTTGTTCCCTTCACCGTAGTCCATGCTGCGGATGACAATCCCTTCCGCCCGATATAGCATGCGCTTTCCCCCAACCATTCCTGGAACAACCAATGATTACTCGTCTTCTTCATTCGGGGCCGCCTCGTCTTCAACGGATGCAGCTGCAAGGACCGATTCACCCTCGGCTTCCTTATACAGCAAATACGCATCGACATCTCCAGTCATCGCAAAATACTTCCACGAAAAATCTCGCATTCGTATTCATCCTCTCTTCGGAAATGACGTCTGCATCATCTACGAAAATTAGGATGTGCCTCTAGAGCAGATTTATGAAATGCAATTGTTGGCAGGCGGCAGCCGCGTATGATTTCCCTCGAATTTGAGCCGGCTTCATTATTCCCCGCGGTGAAATCCGAGATCGCGAAGAACGCGTTCTTGATTGCGCCAATCTTTTTTTACTTTAACCCAGAGCTCCAAGAAAATCTTGGACCCCAGCAGCCTTTGAATATCCTGGCGGGCCTGTCTGCCCACTTCTTTAAGCAGCGCCCCCTGCTTGCCGATAATGATGCCCTTCTGGGAATCGCGCTCTACGAAAATAACGGCGGAAATATAGACGGTTCCGTTCTCTTCTACCCGCATGTCCTCGATGGTGACTGCGATGGAATGAGGCACTTCCTCCCTGGTCATGTGCAAAATTTTCTCGCGAATCAGCTCGGCGCATACGAATTGCTCCGGATGATCCGTCACTTGGTCCTCAGGATAGTACTGCGGGCCTGGCGGCAAATACTTCTGGATCTGCTCGAGCAGCGTGTTCACATTGCTGCCGAGCTTCGCGGAAATCGGGACGATCTCTGCAAAATCATGCAGCTTCCGATATTGCTCGATCAGAGGCAGCAGAGCGGGCGGCTCAATCTTGTCGATTTTGTTCATCACCAGGATGATCGGCGTCTTGATCTTCTGCAGCTGCTCGGCGATATACCGGTCTCCCCCGCCGATGCCCTCGGACGCGTCAACCAGGAACAATGCCGCTTCAACCTCACCCAATGTGCTCAAAGCGGTCTGGTTCATATAATCTCCGAGCTTGGACTGACGCTTATGGATGCCCGGCGTATCCAGAAAGACCACTTGGGAATCCGGGGTCGTATAAACGCCATGGATTTTGTTTCTTGTCGTTTGCGGCTTGTCCGACATGATGGCGATTTTCTGGCCGATCACTTGGTTCATCAGCGTCGATTTTCCTACGTTCGGTCTGCCGATAATTGCCACAAAACCGGATTTAAATTGTTTTTTTTGCATACCATGCCTCCGTTACGGTTCCGTATCTACGTGTTGTGTACTACATGATTCCATACTATATGATTTGGAGTCTTACTGCTTGTTTAAATCCCATGGACCGAACGCCCCAGGCAGCAGTTCGCTGACGGTCGTCTCCTTGATGTCGCCCTTCATGTTACCCATAATGACCTTCATATCCGGCTTGCACAGCTCCACCAGCACTTGCCGGCATACGCCGCACGGCGTGCACGGGCCGTCCGTATCCGCAACGATGGCGATCGCTTGGAAACTCCCCGCTTCATGACCGTCGGCAATCGCCCGGAACAATGCCGTGCGCTCCGCGCAGTTGGTCGGTCCGTAGGCGGCATTCTCCACGTTGCAGCCCAAATGCACCTGTCCGCGAGAATCCAGCAGGGCCGCTCCCACGCCGAATTTCGAATAAGGTATGTACGCCCGCGTGCGCGCCTTAATCGCTTCTTGCATCAACAAACCTTCATCCATATCTAGTTCCTCCTATATCGTTCAGTTTGTTAAAGTTTGTATCCATTTCCATACCGGTTCATAGAAGACCATAATGCCGATCACGACGGCAAAAACCGCTGCAACGAGTGCTGCACCGGCTGCCGTATCCTTAGCCACCCGGGCTAACACATGTTCTTCAGGCGAGACCAGATCGATGATGGCCTCCACCGCAGTATTGACCAGCTCCGCGATGAATACAACGGAAACCGCCAATAGCAAAAATAACCAGCGGATTCGATCCAATTGCAGCAAAGCTGCTGCGATGAACACGATCAAGGCAGCAGCAATGTGGATTTTCATATTGCGTTCCGTTTGTACAGCCGTCAAGATGCCTCGCATGGCGCACCCAAAAGCCCTGTATAACGATTGTCTGTGCGGCTTCACTATCTTGTTAATCCTACTTCGGCTAGTACGGCTTCCTGTTTGCCCATCATTTCGGCTTCGCTTGCCTCATCCTGATGGTCATATCCGAGCAAGTGAAGAAATCCGTGAACAAACAGAAAACCCAGCTCACGCTCCAGGGAGTGACCGTATTCTTCGCTTTGCAGCTTCGCCCGGGGGACCGAAATAATGATATCGCCCAGTACATCCGGCACGCTCTCCAGCTCTTCTCCCTCTTCCAGCTCATAAATGATCTCGAGCTCATCGTTCGTTATTTCATTCATGGCAAAGGAGAGCACGTCGGTCGGACGATCGATTCCCCGGTACTCCCGGTTCAATTCATGGATCCCTTCATCATCGACAAAGGTCAGATCAACCTCGCCATCGGTTACGCCTTCAGCCTCTCCGGCCTTCTGCAGAATCGCTTCAAGCAGGGCGATCAATTCCTCGCCAATCTGAAAATCCTCTTGTTCATTATTCCATGCCAGCTGCAGGCTCATTCTTATACGCTCCTTCTCTGTTCCTCACTCGTTGCGGACGTCTCCGATGCGGTCGAGGCTTCGCCGTTCGGCGCGGATAGTTTGGGACGCTTCACATCCTCCGGATATTCGATCCGGGAATGGAAAATCCCCATCACCGTCTCCTTTAACGTCTTGGCGATGATATCCAGTTCCTTCATCGTTAAATCGCAATCATTAAACTGATGGTCATCAAGACGCCCCTTGATAATCTTCTCGATCATCGATTCGACCTGTTCGACCGTTGGTTTACGCAATGATCGGACGGCCGCTTCCACGCTGTCGGCGATGCCGACAATCGCAGACTCCTTGGATTGGGCCTTCGGCCCCGGATAGCGGAAATCATCCTCCGTGAAATCCGGCTCGACGCCCTGCTCTTCCGCCTGGCGAACCGCCTTATGATAGAAATAGTGTAAAAACGTGGTGCCATGGTGCTGCTCCGCGATATCCCTTATCGGCTTGGGAAGCTTATACTCCTTAAGCATCTCCACGCCATCCCTTGCATGCGCAACGATAATGGATTTGCTCAGCTTCGGTTCTATGGAATCATGCGGATTCTCCATATTGTTCTGATTCTCGATGAAATAGATCGGGCGCTTGGTTTTTCCGATATCGTGATAATAAGAACCGACGCGGCACAGCAGTCCGTTCGCGCCAATCGCTTCCGCAGCAGCCTCGGACAAGTTGCCGACCATGACGCTGTGATGGTATGTGCCCGGCGTCTCTGTCAGCAGTTTACGGAGCAGCGGATGGTTCGGATTCGACAATTCAACCAGCTTCAGCGCCGAGAGGATGCCGAAGGTGACTTCAAAGAACGGCATGAGCCCGATAACCAGGATCGCCGTTAACAGTCCGCCCGCGATGGCAAAGCCGATCGAATACAGCGTTTCCGTCGTAGTCCACGTGTCGTTATTGAGCAGCAGCATAATGAACACGATCAAGGCGCCGAAGAGAGAAGCCATGATGCCGCCCTTCAGCATCGTCGACCGCTGGCTCGCGCGGTGGATCGAGAAGATCGCCACGCAGGAAGTCACGGCTGCGAATAACCCGAACTTGAAGTCGAACAGTTCCCCTTGAACGTTCAATATGACGCTTGCCATGATGCTGAAGATAATGACGCTGAAATAGGCAAGCGAGGTCTCCAGCAGCAGGGTAACCAGAATCGCGCCGATCGCGACAGGCGCCAAATACCCCACGTACATCTGGGAATCGCTCTGCAGAAATGCGGTCAAATGCATGGTGATCAGCGTAATGACGTACACCAGGACCAACATCAGCAGTTGCGAGTTGTTGTATTTGAATTTGCCCGGCTCCGACTGCCGGATGAACATCAGTATGCCGAGGGACAGCAAAACGGACAGGAGCAAAACGCCAAGCTCCGGCCAGTAGTTGATGTCGTCCTTCAGCAGCCCGTTCTTGCCGAGCAGCTCGTACAGTTCCGGCGTGATGAGCTGACCCTTTGCCACAAGGGTGTCCCCTTGTTTGATAAAGACGGGCGGGGTATTCTCGCGAGCTTCAACCTTCGCATTCTTCGTGGCGACCTCGTCATAGAACTTGTTGGCCGTAATCGTTAAACTCGCCAGTTCCTGAACGACTTCCCTCGCGGTCCGATCATTCAACGAGCTGGTGTTCACTCGTTCCGCCACGCGGGTGCGGGCCGTGTCGGCATCCACGATCTCGTTCAGCATCAGCCTGGAGACGATCTCGCGAGCTACGGGCTTCATCTGGATAATATCTTCCGAATTCAATCGCGGTATCTTAATGAACGTTTCCTCGGGAATCCGATAGGTTTGTTCTTCGATGACCCGCTGCATTTCCTGAAGCAGCTCTTTGGAGTAGGCTTCATTCGTGCTGTTGGCCGACACGAAATTTTGCACGAATTCTCTGGCCATCCGCGGAATTTCTTTGCGATAAATCTCCACCTTTTCGGCGGAGCTGATATCCACGTCCTGGTTCAAACGTTCAATACGGTCAAGGATCTGCGTAACCAGAACGTCGTTCCGCAGCGGGACGAGAGGGTAAATCGGCTGGACGTTCTCCGCCGCCGCCTCCTGTGCCTTCAGCGTCGCCTTGCTGTCCTCGATTTGAACGGGCGCCACGATATTCTTTTCGCTTTTCGTATTGACCTGGATGTCATAGCGTTCCGGTAAAAGCTTGGATGCTAGACTGATATAGAAGAGCAAAGCAAGCAGCAGAAACAGAATATAGCGTGTTGCCACGCTATATTTCCATCCGCTGTTTTTACTCCACATGGACTTGTCCGTCGATGGTTCTTTGGAGGCCATTGCGACAATCCCCTTTAATCTTGGTTTTCTGCTGCTTTATCATAAGCGACGATGATTTTTTGTACTAAGGAATGACGTACAACATCCTGTTCGGCAAAATAGACGAATCCGACTTCCTCAATTCCGCTTAATATCGTTTTAGCTTCGATAAGTCCTGATTTTTTCCCCCGCGGCAGGTCAATCTGGGTCACGTCCCCTGTAATGACCATCTTCGAACCGAATCCGAGCCGTGTCAGAAACATCTTCATCTGTTCCGGCGTGGTGTTCTGTGCTTCATCCAAAATAATAAACGAGTCGTCCAGCGTCCGTCCGCGCATGTACGCGAGCGGCGCGATTTCGATCAACCCGCGCTCCAGCGCCTTGGCCGTTTGATCCGGGCCCATGACGTCGTATAAGGCATCGTACAAAGGTCTCAGATAAGGGTCAACCTTCTCTTGTAGGTCTCCGGGAAGGAAGCCCAGGCTCTCTCCGGCCTCCACCGCGGGCCTTGTCAGAATGATTCTTTTGACGGATCCTTCCTTCAGCGCGGCTACGGCCAGAACGACGGCCAAATAGGTCTTCCCTGTTCCGGCAGGACCGATGCCGAATACGATGTCCCGCTTCTTGATGGTGGTCACATAGTGCTTCTGACCGATGGTTTTTACTCGAATAGGCTTACCTTTGAAAGTTGTCGTAATCTCGCCCTTGTACAGATCCAGCAGCTGATCGGCTCTCAGATCCTTGGCAAGTTCTACAGCATAAAGAATATCGCGCTCGGTCAAAATGTAGCCGTTGCGCACAAGCTGGAGCAGCACTTCAAACAGCTGCTGAAGACTCTCCACATTTCGATGTTGTCCCCGAATCGTGATGACGGCTTCCCGTGAATCGATCGTCGCAGGAATCTCTTTTTCGATTAATTTTAGAAATGTATCTTGTGGTCCGAATAAGGACAGACCTTCTGACGCGCTTTGAAGTAAAATTTGAATGCTGGTCGTTTGCTGTGACAAATAGCCTCATTCTCCTTGATCGTATACTATGGGAAGTTCTTTCGCGATGGTCTCTTCCACCTCAAAAAGCACTTTCATATAAACTTTACCATTCTCTTTCTTATCATGCAAAATTTTTTGGCTTACGAATCTTGAATCGGTCCCATATTTCGCCAAAATATCGCGGCGTGCCCCCTCGATTCCCTCTTTTTTGGCTTCATCCTCGGTAATGGTCCGCTGGACCTCGGTGACCTCCATGATTTTTTCCGTCATCCAGCCGAGCGGCAGCACGCGCGTCCTCCAAGTCAGCGGATCATAGAAGGTCAGGGTCTCCTGCTGCGAATACGGGATTTCCCCGTAGCCCCACAACTGAACGGCACGATCCCCGAACACGATATAGGAGCGTTTCTTTCCTTCGCCCGTATAGACCTTATGCGTTTTTACCAACGGAATTTCGATATCGTATTCATGCCATACCAGGCCTCTCACTTCCCCCTTGGCTACGACTCTTTCCGAGTTCTCCTCATCCCCAAGAACCCCGGAGATCAGAATGTCGCCCTTCTTCACCCGGCTGTTGATCCCTACTTTAGGAACCCCCTTCTCTGCGTACATGTGAGTAATTACCGCGTCCTGGGTACTGATCAGATGCCTTGGGCTCTGGAGAGGCGGTTTCTCCGGCACGGCTGCCTCGACGATCTGAATGCGTATGCGCGTCCCGTTGCGTTCCACCCCTACCCAAGAGGTTCCCGGAAGACGGACGGTCAAATTGCCGGACAGCTTGTCCATCGATTGCAGCTTAAATATCCATTGAAACGGATAAATGCCCTCCTGTTTGGCCGCATCGAGCACATCTTCCGACGCAATCGTTTCATTCCCCTCGACTTCCACGTTCCATACCATGGACGAAAGCGTCAGCAGGATCATAAAAAACGCAACGACGCCGATAACAAAAGCTTTGCGTTTGAACAGACGTCGTGCTTGAAAAGGATAACCAAAACGCTCCTTGATGCGCGTACGGCAGCCTGTCCGTTTTAACAGCGGACGGAGCCCTTTGAAATCTTTCAGCAGCAGCTTAAACTCTGCTGAATGCGCCCCTGTCGGTGTTACATCCCAAACCGGGGTCCCGGCCTCCGCCAATGAATTGATGAATGCTTCCACATGCTCACCGCGAACGGCGAGCTTCAAATATCCTCGAAGATGGATCATCGTCGGAATCTTCACGGTTTCTCCCCCAATCCTATGTATTGAATATTATGAATGGTGCCAATGATGGTCACTTCGTGGCTTTGAATGGCCTGAATCGCAAGCCCGGTCCCGGAAATCTCCAAAGAACCCTGCGTTAATGACAACACAAGTCGTTCCTCGGAAAAATGCCGGACTCCGCGATGGTTTTCGATATGCAGCTCTTTATTGCCAATCAGGGTCAACCGCGGTAAATCAAATAACAGGTCCTGTGGCAAATCAAGCATTTCTTGGGTCCATTTCTGCAGCTTGCGGCTGATGCGGGACATATGGAGACTTTCCCCCTTCCTGTACTGTACACCTTATGCCCCAGGTAGCCGTTTTATGAGATGAAAAGTAAAAAGACCGCCCCGTCAAAAATCTGACGAGGCGGTCTCCCGCTTCTATGAATCTATTAACAGCAGCTAATTTCGTAAAACTCACCCAATCTTAGTTTCTGAAACCCTCAAAGCGTCCGAAGATTACCGGCGAGAGTTCATGGAGCGTTTGGCACGCGGGGGTCCCAAAATTTCGGCCCAAACAATGCCGTTTCGAGCCTGTTCTGCAAGATTCGATCGACTGCTCCTAGTCTGTTCGCGATCTTCATCTTGGCTTTCGACAACAGTTTCAGGTAATGCGATGGTCATCCGATTCAAATTAGAGTGAATCCGGGTTAAGTCCTTCTCCATCATCTCGATTCTATGATCTATGCTGTCAGGGTGGAACCTCATCTCTTCCTCACGTCTCGCTCGATCAATCTCTTGATGTTCAAGAGAGTATCCGTTCCCGGTATCCGTTTCTTCTTCATCCAACCGCTCGATCCGGGTGCTTTCCTGAACAGGCGGACGGGAGACTTGTGGAGCCGTCTGTACCCGTCTTGCTTCAGGCCGCTGTGACCGCTGCTGCCCCGGTCTTGCAGGACGGTCCCCTTCGCCGCCGAAGGATGGCATACGAGGGTTTTTCCCCTCCTCGGGGTTCTTTCCCCTTCTTCCGAGGGCGGAGATAATGAAGAAGCCTATAACAGCTACAATGTAAAAATTTTCGATTAACCAGCTCACTATAGGCTCACCTCATCGTGGTTACTTGGTTTTGTTGTCTCCGGAGTTGTCATTATTCTCACCCATCTTACCGAAGGAACCTCTCATTTGCGTATCGGCTTCGATATTCTTCAGGTTCATATAATCCATCACGCCCAGCTGGCCGCTGCGAAGCGCTTCTGCCATCGCGAGCGGAACTTGAGATTCCGATTCCACGACGCGTGCTCTCATCTCTACGACGCGAGCCTTCATCTCCTGCTCTTGCGCTACCGCCATGGCACGGCGTTCTTCCGCCTTCGCTTGAGCAATGCGCTTGTCGGCTTCGGCCTGTTCGGTCTGCAGGTAAGCACCGATGTTTTTGCCTACATCCACGTCCGCGATATCAATAGACAGAATCTCAAACGCTGTTCCTGCGTCGAGTCCCTTGGACAGAACCGTTCTTGAGATCAGGTCCGGATTTTCAAGAACATCTTTATGCGAATTACTGGAACCTACCGTCGTTACGATACCTTCACCGACACGAGCAATAATCGTCTCTTCGCCAGCACCCCCGACCAAACGGTCAATATTGGCACGTACCGTTACACGTGCTTTAACTTTGACTTCAATACCGTCTTTTGCTACGGCTGCTACAACCGGCGTTTCGATCACGCGCGGGTTAACGCTCATTTGCACCGCCTGCAGTACATCGCGTCCGGCAAGGTCGATCGCAGCAGCTCTTTCAAACTCGAGCGGAATATTCGCGCGCTGGGCTGCAATCAAGGCGTTGACCACCCGGTCTACGTTACCGCCGGCCAGATAGTGACTCTCCAGCTGGTTGATATTAAGACCAAGTCCTGCCTTTGTGGCCTTGATGAGCGGATTCACGATCCGGCTTGGCGTTACGCGCCGCAGGCGCATAGCCACCAATGTAATAATCCCGATGCGCACGCCGGAAGCGAGCGCCGAGATCCAGAGCATTAACGGGAAGAAACTGAAAAACACGCTAAGCAGGATAATCGCGACAACCCCGATTAGAAGAATCGGTACCAAAGAACCATCCAATTCCATATTCGTTTACCCTCCAATATTGAATATTTGCCTTCATCACGTAGAACGTTTAAACACGGGCTCTTTTAATACTACACAATTCCGCGCAGAGGTTCACCCTTTTTCTTCCTCTACCACAATTCGGGTACCGTCCGTCTTGATGACGCGGACCGGTCGGCCGGAATCGATGAATCCGCCAAGGGTAACCACATCAAGGCGCCGTCCCTCAAGTTCCATCGTCCCAGCCGGCCTAAGCGGCGTAATCGAAGTTCCGACCAGGCCGATCAGTACATCCCGGTCTTCATTCGGAATATACCCCTGTTCCTTCGATAAGCTGTCGCTGAGTATGAACTTGCGCCATACTCCCCGTTCCTTGAATACGAGGGCAACCACAATGATGGCCACCAGGGCCGATGCCGCCGCAACCCCAAGGGACAGAGCAACATGAGAGGTGCTATAGGCCGCCATGACGACGCCGGCAATCAAGCTGGCTGAGCCTATGATGCCCAGTATCCCGAAGCTTGGCACAAACAGCTCCATCGCCAGCATCACGATACCGATCACAAACAGCAGCCAGGTCTCCCAACCGGCAAATCCGGCCACCTGATTGCCGAAGAAATAGAGCACGAATGCAACCACGCCAAGAATCCCCGGCACGCCGAAGCCTGGAACAATGACTTCGATAATCACGCCGGCGATACCGATGAACAACAGCAGCGTCATAACCCCGGGATGCGTAAGAAATGTAGCCAGCTTCTCCGAGAAGGTCGGCTCCATCCGAAATACGTCCTGCGTGGAGTAGTCCATCCATGTGATGACCTCTTCGGTGCTGTTCGCAATCGTGTCCGCATAGCCTGTCTTCAGCGCTTCATCATGCGTCAAGGATAGACCCTCGCCAGGTTGTTTCGTCAATCCGATTTCAGGCATATCGACCTTCAGATTGATATCTGCCATGCCCATCGCGATTTCTTTGTTTCGACCACCCGCCTCGGCAGCTCCTGCCATCTTGCTCTTCCACCAGGAAACCAGCTTGGCATCTTCGATCCGATTGCCTCTGGCATCCACCATATAAGCCGCGCCGATCATGCTGCCCTCGGACATGGCAATCTTGTCTGCATTGAGTGCGATGTAACTGCCGGCCGATGCCGCATCGCCCGTAATGTAAGCCACGATCGGAATCTCGCTGCCCTTCATCAAGGTAGCAATTTCACCCGCTTGGTCGACAAGACCGCCCGGCGTATCGATTTCCAGGACGATCAGTCCTGCCGCCATCTCTTTGGCTTCCTTAAATCCGCGTTCCATAAAGCTGGTTAAGCCGCGTTCGATCGGCTGCTTCACCGGAATGACGTACACCGACCCGATGTTAGCCGCCATCGCGGATTTCATCGGTGCTGCATACATTCCGATCGATATCAGCATCATCACGACCGCTGCCGTTAACGTCAGGAATCTGCGCATCCACAACTTTCTACTCATCTTTTCCCCTCCTTTTCGACTTAATTCGGCCACCTCTACCTTCATTTCGACAAAACAAGTTCAGCGGCCTGCCTCTTGCATAAGCATATGTATCTACTTGCACCCATATGGTAGTTATTACGAATCAGAAACGATTTCGTTTCAAAAAGTATGCCCATCCATGGAAAAAACCATCGATCAAGGCGCTCGGCTTCTCCAAGCCCTGCTCCTTCACGACAAAGAAAAAACACCCCTTGAGAAAACAAGGGGTGTTTCACTTATGTTGTTACAGAAATTGTTGAACAACTTGATTGACAAGCTTTCCGTCTGCACGCCCTTTAACTTTCGGCATGAGAGCGCTCATTACTTTACCCATCTCGGCTTTTGAAGAAGCACCGGTTTCCTGGATGGTCTGCTGTACAATGACTTTAATTTCTTCTTCAGTAAGCTGTTCCGGGAGGTAGGCGCTAAGGAGCTCAATTTCTGCTTTTGCATCGGCGGCAAGATCGTCGCGTCCCGCTTTTTCAAATTCTTGGAGGGCATCTTTGCGCTGTTTGATTTCACGACTAAAAATATCAAGCACTTCGTTGTCATCCAAACTTCGTTTCAAATCTATTTCAAGATTTTTTATCGTCGAACGAACCATTCGAATCGTTGAGAGTTTGAACTTGTCCTTACTCTTCATCGCTTGCTTCATATCTTCGTTCAATCGTTCGCTAAGATTCATGCTAGTTCAGATCCTCCTAAAACTTTCTCTTACGAGCAGCCTCGGACTTTTTCTTGCGCTTTACGCTTGGCTTTTCATAATGCTTGCGTTTCTTCACTTCAGCCAATACGCCATCTTTAGCAATGGAACGCTTGAAGCGACGAAGTGCAGCATCAATTGTCTCGTTTTTGCGAACTTTAGTTTCAGACACCAGTTTTCCCTCCCTCCGACCAGACCGTCCAAGAGCATTAACACGGTTCATCAAACTTCATTATAGGGCAAACCGAAATAGGGTGTCAACCTTGGGCGTTTAATTTACGATAGTCCGTGCAATGGAAACACCCCCGCGGCGGCCATGCGCTGCGAGGCTGATATATTTCTTCCTATGCAAGAAATTATGTATGAGCCGGGGAAATGCCGGTTAATGCGCCTAAGCGGCGGCCGCCCATCAGGTGATAGTGCACGTGGAACACCGTTTGTTCCCCATCGCGACCACAGTTGTTAATTAACCGATAACCGCTCTCCGCAATGCCCAGCTTGGCCGCGGCCTCTTTAGCCGCTTTGTGCATCTCGCCAATCAGCAGCAGGTCCTCATCCCCAATATCGTTCATGGAAGCGATATGCTTCTTCGGAATGATCAAGACATGAACCGGCGCTTCCGGGTTGATGTTTTGAAATACGAGCACCTTATCATTCTCGAGTATCTTCGTGGAAGGAAGCTCACCTTCTACGATTTTACAAAAAACACAATCCATTCGCGGTTACCCCTTTCATGCGTGTACATGCTTTTATCATATAAGAAAACGGGCAGTGCGTCCAATCAATGGAAGATGATCCATATAAAAAAAAAGAGAAGCACCCCTGGAACGCAGCTGTCCAGTAAGGAGGCGCTTCATCACGAGAGCAAGGGAAAAGAAAGGAATCTCTCATGATCAAGCGCCAGCCCGGTGCTTCCTCTATATGT
Source organism: Paenibacillus sp. Y412MC10 (assembly GCF_000024685.1). NCBI lineage: Bacteria > Bacillati > Bacillota > Bacilli > Caryophanales > Paenibacillaceae > Paenibacillus > Paenibacillus sp. Y412MC10. The sequence goes on along the minus strand of NC_013406.1, from coordinate 2,074,602 downwards.
CGGCTTATCTGTACTATAACAGTGCCTTGTTGCTGTTTCCGTGATTTAAATCACACCGCCTTATGTTTTGCGGCTACATCGATTCGATTGCAATCCGGGATCCCGCTCCCGCCTGTTCCGCCGGCTGTACCACCAGCTTGCGCGGCAGGCGTGCCCGAAGCTCGGGCACATGGCTGATGATGCCGACGGTTAGCTTATCGGTATGGAGGCGCTCAAGCGCGGTGATGACCGTCTCCAGCAGCTCCGGATCCAGCGTGCCGAATCCTTCGTCGAGGAAAAAGAATTGCAGCGGATATTGCCCGCGCAGCTGGATTTGGGCGGAGAGCGCCAAAGCCAAGGCCAATGAGGTCAGGAACGTCTCGCCGCCGGATAAAGTGGATACCGGACGCCGGACGCCGCCGTTGGCATCGTCCCGAATGACAAAACCTCCGCCGGAATCCACCTCAAGCGAGTAGCGCTGCTTGGTCAAATAGCGAAGACGCTGGGAGGCCGACTGGCTCACCTGCATCAGCTGTTCTTCCGCAATATATTCAACAAACGCGTTGCCGCGCAAGCAGGACTGCAATTTGGACAAGCGTTCGCTCTCTCGCTGGAGGTTTAGGCGCCGCTCTTCCAATTCCATGAACCGGACGTGACGCTGGTTCAAGTCTTCCAAATCCCGCTCCGCCCGGGCTCTCGCCTGCAGCGCTTCCTCGTCGGTTGCACGGGCCGCCTGAAGCTCGGCTGTGCACCGTTCCCAGTCCTCTTCTTGGAACGGGCGGGTGCCAAGCTTCAGCTCGACGTCGCGAAGCCTCAGGGTCCATTCCCGCTGCCCGTCCCGATGCGCTTTCACGAGCTGGGCACATCGTTCGCTTTCTTCCGGGGTCAAGCAGGCTTCCATGACGGCATGCTCCGTAGCGAACGGAGAGGCGGCCAGCTGGTTCTCCCAGGCAAGCTTGGCAGCCACGTGCTGCTCCTGCGCGGCTATTTCCGCCTGTTCCGCAAGCGCCGCTTCCTTGGCTGCATGCCGAGCCGCCTCCTCTGCCTTCCTGCATTCGCTCCTGGCTTGTTCCGCGGACTCCTTAAGCAGCTTCATCCTGGACCTGCACTCGCCCAGCATTTCCTCAGCCGACCGGTCTCCGATCCAAGCCTGAAGCCGCTCTTCTTTATCCTTCAGGCCATCCGCCTTTCCTTCCCGCTGCGCATCCCATTGAATCTGCAGCTTTTCGAGCTCAAGCAGCTGCTGCTCCAAGCGGAGGACGGCCTCCTTTTTCTCTTCGATGAATGGAACGCTGCGCTCAAGCCCTTCCTTAATCGATTCGGATTCCGCGTCCTTCTCTTGCATGAGCTGAAAACGGGCAGCTGCCTCTTCCAAAGGAAATTCCGGCTTGTTTTCCTGCCAGGAAGCCAAAATGTCCGCAGCTTCGGTTTCCAACCCGGCTAACTGATCCCGCATCTGGTGCTCTGCCGCTTGCCCATTCTCCAGCGCGGCGCTCTGTTTCATCAGCTCCTGCCGACATGCCAGGAGACTCTGCTGCACCTTGGAAACTTCCGCTCGGCATTGTCCGATGGCAGCAGCTTGAGCATCAGCCGCTTCTATGAGCCAGGCTGTATCCGAAGCAAGCTTTTCCGCGTCGTACGGCCCTTCAGCGACAGGCATGGCGGTTACCGCGGCTTCCATCGATCCGCTCTGCCTGAAGGAAATCGCGTCAATCAATTCGCCTTCTGCGAAAGTGCCGATCTGCGAACGCGATTGACTCGCCAGCGACTCCGCTTCGTTATGCTGCCCCCGCAGAGTCAGTCTGGCTTCCTGGATTTGATGCGTGATCCGCGTCAGCCGGTCCATGCCCTCATCCAAAGTCTCTTCAGGCTGTCCTGCCGAAACGGCCGGTTGCGGATGATGCTGACTTCCGCACACGGGACAAGGCTCGCCTGGCCGGAGCTCGGCGGCCAGCGAAAGGGACAGCGCATGAAGCTGTCTGTCCCGAAGCGATCGGCTCATCGCCTGGCTTACCTCGACTGCGGCGGCGGCGATCCGATCGGCAAATGCCGATGCTTCGGCTGCGTCACGCTGCAAGCCGTCAGCCTGCATGGAGAGCTGTATGTAATCGCGCTGCAGCTCCTGCTCCTGCTTCTGCATGGTACCCAATCTGGCCTCGAGCTCCTTCAGCTTGCCCTCCTGCGATTTCAGTTCGAGCTCGGACTTGTGCTTCTGCCTTCGGACAGCCTCAAGCGCTTGAACCTTCTGCATCGCCAAATGAAGCGCCTGGCGCTCCCCTGAGCGGGTCTCCAGCCCTTTCAGCTTGCCCTGCAGCTCCTCCTGCCGCCTGCGGCCTCGTTCGAGCAGCTCCTGCTCCTTATGCAGCAGAGCGGTTACCCCTTCGCGCTCTTGGCGCGCTTTCGTTCGCTGCGCATCCAGCTTGGCCAGTTCTTCCCGTAATGCATCACGTTCCCGCTGCAATAAAACGGCCTGCTCCAGCTGCTGCTCCCGAAGCACCAGCTTCGGTTCCTCGGCCCGAAGCGCAGCTTGGGCGGCTTCATCCGCCTTCACCGCCTGCTCGGCTGCCTGCTGGGCGGACGCGGCTTGCGCCAGGAGCCCTTCGGCAGTCCGCCGCCGCTGATCCCATGCCTTGCCGGATTCGCGCCATGCCTCAAGCGCGGGGAGAACGGCGGCCGCAGCCCCTGTCAGCTCAAGGCGGCGTTCCAACCGCTGCATCTCTTCCTCATGCTGGGCAAGCTCGTCCAGCTTCCCCTGCAGCCGCCGCTTTTCCATATCCAGCTCGCGAATTTTTCCCATAGCTTCATGGGCTTCCATGGCGGCTTGGAGTTGATTGCGGGATAACGCCGCGTGTTTCTTGGCATGTTCCAGCACCGCAGTTGCTTCCGCCAAAGCTTCCTTGCCTGCACTTCCAAGACCCTGCTGTTCCGCTTCGACCGATTTCAGAGAACCCTCCGTATCCTTAACACGGCGGCTGAGCTTGATCGCAAGCTGATCCCCGTACCGTTCCAAATGGAACAACCGCTGCAGCATCTGCCGGCGTTCGCTCCCCTTCAGGGAAAGGAATTCGGCGAACTTTCCCTGTGGAAGCACGACCGCACGGGTAAAATCGTCCATTTTGAGCCCGATTTTCTCTTCGACGCAGCGGGTGACCTCGGCCAATTTATCCGCCACCACCTGATCCCCTTCGGGGGTAACGCGAATGAAACGGCTCACCGTATTGCTGATGGAAAGCTCGTTTACCCGTTTGAACCTGCGCTCTACCCGGTATCGCTCCAGCCCAGCCGCGGAAGACAACTCAAACGTAAAGGAGACGGACAGACCGTCCTCCGAGTGGTTCATGATGCCCTGGGTTCCGTTAACCGCGCGCTCCACTTTTCCGTACATGGCTAAGGTAATCGCATCCAGCAGCGTGGATTTCCCGCTGCCCGTCGGTCCGAAAATACCGAAGAGCCCGGTTTCGCACAACGTTTCGAAATCAATCTCCTGCGTGCTTCGGTAGCTCTGCAGTCCGGATAACTTCAACAAAATCGGCTTCATTCTAAGACTTCACCTCCGTGCCGTCAGACTCAGACTCCTCTTCCTCAACCAGCTCCAGAAACAAATCGACCAGGTGATCCTCAGGCTCAGCTCCCCCGGTTTGCCGTTGGTAGAACTTTCGGAACAGGTCCGGCAGCGGCAGCCTTGAGCGCTCGCTCTCCAGCTCCAACGCTTCCATCTCCGGGTATACCGGACGAATGTGGACGATGCCGTCCCTGCTCTTGCGCAGCCGCTGAATATCGGCAAGCCCCATGGCCTCCGTTAAGGATACCTCCAGATCAATGAAAGCCTCGGGATCACGCCCCTCATCCAGCCAGCGGTAGACTTCATCCAAGCCGCCTTTGGCCTTCCATCGGACAAGCGGGCGGCCGCTGCTGAGAAACAGCTCCTCAATCACGGGACTTCCTCCCGGCGATACGTCAACCATGGTCACCGATTTCGCCTGTCCCGCTTCCGAGAAGCTGTAGGCCAGCGGGGATCCGCTGTAGCGGATCATCCCATCCCCTTTCACAGCCTGGGAACGATGCAGGTGACCCAGCGCCGTATAGGCAGCGCCGACAGCGAGTGCCGACGGATCGACCGTGTACGCTCCCCCGACTTGAATCGGACGCTCGGAATCGCTCTCGACGCCGCCAAGGACATAGATATGGCTCATCGCCAGATTGACCGTCTGCGGAGAAAATTCCCTTGCCATCATCCTCATCAGTTTTCCGACTCTCTCGCTGTAGGCGCGGCGAAGCTGATCCTCATCCCCGTCGACCGATAACAGCTCGTTGAGCCTGGCCTCTGACGGGTAGGGCAGAGCTGCGATCTTGGCCGTTTCTCCGGTACGGGCTGTGGCAACCGTTACCGCATCGGCGATAGGTGTCCCTATCAGCGTGATGCCTCTGGCTGCAACAAGCGGCGTAACGGATGCAACCCGTTCCGGCTGATCATGGTTGCCTGCAATGACCACCATGGGGCGGCCTCCCTCCGTAAGTCTGGCGGCCGCTTCGTAAAACAGCTGCTCGGCTGACGCAGGCGGATTCACGGAATCATAAACATCCCCCGCCATAAGGATCAGGTCCGCCTGCTGATCGTCCGCCAGCTTAACCAGTTCATCCAGAAAGCGCTCCTGCTCGGCAAGCCGGCTTCGGCCTTCGAGCGTGCGCCCCAGATGCCAGTCCCCGGTATGCAAAATACGCATCGATAATCTCCTCTCCCGCTTCAAACGTCTAACAAAACATAACTTACCGAAAGGTTATACCTGTACGGCATGTCCCCCATCAAAAAAGTACAGCCATTTCTCATGCACAGGTTCGCCTAAAATATCCTCCAAAGCCTTTGCATACAGGTCCAGCTGAAAACGATACTGGTCAGCCAAGGCCGTCAGGCCGCCGCGATGCTCCAGCACCCGGTCGGTCTTATAATCAAGCAGCACAAGGCGGCCGTTATGCCTGAACATGCAGTCCACAACCCCTTGAATCAGCACCGTTTCGTCCCGCAGCAGCTCCATCTCAGGCAATCCTTGGGCCGAATGTTCCGAAATCGGGTCCAGAAAAGCCAGCCCCTGATAAGCTTCTGCCGCTGGGAGCGCATAGGAAAACGGCATCTCGCGCCAGACATCCTCTGCTGACAGCACCCGCTTTCCAAGGTCGCAATCAAAAAGGCTGCTAATCTCGGCTGCTTCCACCGCGGAAGCCTGCTCACCGGTGATGATCTCCTTTTCCACCAGGTAACGGATGGTTTCTTCGATCTCCGCTGTCGGTTCTGCAGCGTCTTCCAGCCGTTGAAGCGGCAGATGCTGCATGATGGTATGATAGACGGTTCCCCGCTCGGCGGGCGTCAGCTTCGTGGACTCCATAAATTTCGGCCGCCGCAGGCTCAGCGTGAAGGAGGTGCTTGCGTCGATACTTTCCCTGCTCTGGCGTTTCACGGCCCGTTCCTCCAATAAATCCAAGGAGGGGCTGTCCTGCAGGGCAAGCAGCTTTTTCATCTCCGTTACGGACGTTTTGGCCGATATTTGACTGACCGCTTCATAACGATAACTCCACGACAACCGCTGATCGATGGAAGCCCGCTGAACATCCGTCCCCTCCTCTTCCGCTTCGGCAATCGCAGATTCCGGAACAGGCTCGAGGCTGCGCAGGGCATTCAGCTTCATCATTCGATTTTCGCTGTCCGCCTGAACGTCATCGCTCATGCCGGTCATGCCCTGTGCCAGGGATTCCGGCGTTTCAATCGAGAATATCCATTGCGATCGGTCTGCCGCTAACGCGCGCGAGCTCGTCTCTTCCGGCAATCCCGCCTGTCCGCGGAGCGGACTCGCAGACGGATGCCGTATCACGGCCGGACCGATCCAATCCAGGTAGCTCCGTCCCCGGGCAAGGACGTAATCCGGCAGAAGCAACTCCGGGTTAAAATCGGCCTGTGCCCAAGCGGACACCTTTTTCGGCAAATCCTTCACCGTGCCGACCAGGATCATCTTCTCTTTCGGCCGTGTAAGCGCAACGTAGAGCACCCGCATCTCCTCGGCCAGCAGCTCCAGCTGCGATCTGCGCCGAATCGCCAGGTTTGGCAGCGTCGGGTAGCTTACGCGCATGCCTTCATCCACGAACTTCGGTCCGAAGCCAAGCTCCTTATGCATCAGGAAGGGGGCGTTCAAATCCTGTTGGTTGAAATTTTTGGACAATCCCGCCACGAACACGACCGGAAACTCCAGGCCCTTGCTCTTGTGAATGGTCATCAGGCGCACCGCGTTGCCCTGGCTTTCCGTGCCTCCGGCCGTGCCAAGATCCCCGCCGCGCTCGCGGAGACGCGAGATAAAGGTCAGAAAACGGAAGAGCCCTCTGGAGGCTGTGTCCTGTTCATACTGCACGGCCCGGTCATATAGGGCGGTCAGATTGCCCTGACGCTGCCTGCCGCCGGGCAAGCCGCCAACCCAATCCAAATATCCGGTTTCGCTGTAAATCCCCCAGATCAGATCGCTCAGGCTTCCCTGACGCGCTTCCTGCCGCCAGCGCTGCAGCCGATCCATAAACAATCCAAGTTTGGCGCCAAGCTCCGCCGATATTTCGATAGCATGGCCCTCCGCCGTTAGCGGGGCATCCGAAAGATGGCTGCCTGCTACGAGCTCATGACCGGCGGCGGCTTCGGCCAGGCCTTCCAGTCCTGCGCCCGGCGTCCATTTTCCGTCGACGAAGCCCATAGGGCGTGCCGGATCCATGACCGGCGGCGCGACGCTTAACGAGACCGCTGCCTTCAGCGCATCGTAATAAGTCCCTTTCGCGCACAGGCGAACCTGTGCCATCTCTTCCTCGGATAATCCAAGAATGGGCGAGCGCAATACCGAAGCCAAAGGAATGTCCTGCCGCGGATTATCGATCACCTGCAGCAGCGATAAGATGATTTCCACTTCCGTAGCCTGAAAGTATCCCTTGTTCTGCTCGCCGAATGCCGGTATTCCCTCCAGCCTTAACTCCTCAATAATTAACGGTGCCCAAACCATGGCTGAGCGCAGCAAAATGACCATGTCTCCGTACCCGGCGGGCCGCATCGTTTTCAACCCTTTATCGTAAACCATGAGCGGCTTTCCGCTTTCGCCTGTCATTTCGCGGATTTTGCGGGCGATGGCGCGGGCTTCCAGCTGGGCGGTTTCCATTTCGAGCGCCTCAGCTTCAAGCTGAACCCCGTCCTCTTCGGAAGCCGATTCATCGGACTGCTCCTCCGGACCTTTTCCGGCACGGTCGATCAGCAGCATTTCGGGCATGTAGGGATTCGCGCCTCCGTTCGTTTCCTGTTCCGGAAAAGAAGCTCCGCATACAAGCTCGGCCCGTTCATCATAGGCAATCTCGGCTACCGATTCGTTCATGATCTGCCGGAACAGCAAATTGACGGCGTCCACCACTTCCATCCGGCTGCGGAAATTACGGGCCAGATCAATTCGGATGCCTGTTTGGGACGTGCCTGTCCCGGAAGAAAACGTCTTGTACTTATCGAGAAACAGTCCCGGTTCCGCCAGACGGAACCGATAAATACTCTGCTTCACGTCGCCGACCATAAACCGGTTGCCCGGCATCTCCCGAGAAATCAATCGTACGATGTCTTCCTGCACGCTGTTCGTATCTTGATATTCATCCAGCAGCACTTCATCAAACTGCTCGCGGTATTCCATCGCCGCATCGGAAGGCATCATATGTCCCGGCACGGAATCGGGATGGCGAAGTATATGGAGGCAGTAATGCTCAAGGTCATTAAAGTCGACCATGCCTTTGGCCGCCTTGGCTTCCCTGTAACGCTCGCCAAACGCGATCACCGTCTCGGCCAGCTCCATCATCAGCGGCGCTGCCGTATGAAGCTCCCGCAAAAACTCCGATGCCGGACGGCCGAACAATGCATTTTTCAGCTCATTTACGATTTTCTTCACGTTGTCGCGCAGTTCCTTGACCTGCTCCTGCAGCTCCGGCAGCACCTCATCCTTCCGAACGGATTTGAGCTTGCCGAAAGACGCCTCGCGGAAAATGCCGTACAACGATTCCCACGGCGAAGTATCGATGGCCTCCAGCAGGGAAGCCACCAGTCGCAAGTCCTCATCGAGATTGTCCGCATACGGTGTTGGCCCTCCCGGCTGCATGGCAATGGCCTTGGCTTGCTGCAGCAGCCCTGCCGCTCCGTTCAGAGCCAGGCGTGCATCAGCCAAGATGCTCTGGACCCATGGCGTGTTACCGAGGGCTTCCGTATCGGCCACCTGAAAGCCGGCGGCTGTCTCCCTAAGCCAGTGTGACGGCCATGAATGGCTGCGGGAGAAATCGTATAGACGCTGCACGAGACGGTACAGCGCATCGTCCGTTCGCTCGCCGCTGAACCAGTCCGCCAAGCGCAGAAACCGGCTTTCCGGGTCCCCCTCCACCTCACCGTATTTCTCTTCGAACAGCTCCTCCAGCATATCCTGCCGCATTAAATCCGCCTCATGTTCGTTCAGGATGCGGAATCCCGGATCCAGCGGTATTAACTGATAATATCGCCGAATGACTTCCATGCAGAAGGAGTGCAGCGTTGTAATCGACGCTCTGCCAAGCAAAGCGAGCTGACGCCGGATATGCTCATTATCCGGATCCCGGTCCAGCTCACGGTCCAGCGCTTCCCGGATCCGTCCCCGCATTTCGGCAGCGGCGGCTTTCGTAAAGGTAGCCACAAGCAGCCGATCTACGCTGAACCCGGCGGCATCGTCCAGGATTTTGCGAATGATCCGTTCAACCAGCACGGCGGTTTTCCCTGAACCTGCCGCAGCTGCAACCAGCATATCGTCGCCCGACAGCGCAATGGCTTTCCACTGGTCGTCGCTCCACATGCTTCCCTCGGGTTTTGCTATCATCTCTCTCACCGGCTCTCTCCTCCCTTCGGATGTCCAAGCATATCCCACACCTGATCTTTGCCCGGTTTGCCCAGCAGCTTGTATTCGCTGCCCTCAATCGCGTCGTCGAACTGACATACGGGCCGGAAAGAACAGAACGTGCAGGCGGTCTCCTGCTGTATCCGATACGGTTTAATCGCGACATCGCCGCCTGTGATGCGGGAGCCGATGTTCAGCATGTTCTCCCGCACGGTGGACAACAGGGTCTCCCACTGGTCAGGCGTTGCCACGGCCGCGCTGCTGTAGAAGCTGCCGTCCGTTTTGACGGCGACGGGCAGGATGGCAGAGTGCCCTTTTTCAAGGAACGAATCCATGAGGGACACCGCTTCGCGGTCTGCCAGGAGCAGACCTTTCATTTTGTAGCGCTTGAGCAGCTCCTCTGCCGCCTGCTCCGGCGTCATGCCGTTGGCGGACTGCAATACCGGATCATGCACGTGGAAGTACAAGGTTCCCGCAGGCAGGGCCTGCTCGCCCAGCCATTCCTCCGCAAACGTCAGCAGCACGTCCAGATAGGTCAGCATCTGCAGGGATAGGCCGTAATAGACCTCATGCAGTCGCAGATCCTTCTGGCTCGATTTATAATCGATGACCCGAAGCATGATGCCATGCTCGCCTCGGGCCATGTCGACCCGGTCTATGCGCCCGACAATCTCCATCTTGGTCCCGTTCGGCAATTCAAACGCCAGGGGAGGCAGCGGCTTTCCGGGACCGAAATCAAGCTCAAGGCCGATCGGCTCGAATTTGCCGCGCCTCGCCTGCTCTCCCAATATGACCGACGCTCGGCCCACGATGTTTTTAAGCTTTCGCGAAATATAGCCGTACCGCTTGGAGCTGAGCAGGATTTCACCCTGCAGCATCGGTGCGAGCCGATCCACGGTCGCTTCCGCTTCGCGCAGGCATTCCTCAGCGGTCAGGTCTCCCCAGCTTCGATGCTGCGATTGGAACTTGACGGCCATGCTGCTCAAGGCAGCATGGAACAGCTGTCCGATGTCGGGAGCCTGAAGCCTGTACAGCTGCCGCTCTCTCAACTTCAACCCATGGGAGGCAAAATGGGAGAACGGGCAGGCAACAAAGCGCTCCATCCGGGATACGCTTGTCCGCAGCTTCGTTCCGTACAACTGTCTGCTGGTTTCCAGCTTGAGAGGCCGGGCTTCATTCCGGTAAGACAAGGAGGAGAGCATGGTCGTGAGGCGGGGCCGCAAACCCGGCTGCTCCGCATACCAGTTGTAAACATGCCACCACAAATCCGGGATCTCCTCCCCATTCCTCCAGTCGCGAAGCCGGCCCGCTAAATAAGCAAGCGTCTTGTCCGGACGGACCGCATAACCCTCCTGCTCAAGGGCCGATTGCCCGGCATGCGGTCTTGGAAACAAAGGCTCCTCTTCCAGCTGGAACATCAGCTTCAGATGCCGCACCACCTCGGATGGCAGTAACGGCTTGCCTTCATCATCCGCTGCAGGGTAGCTGACCCACAGCTGTTTGCTGGCCGAAGTCAGCGCATTGTAGATCAGAAACCGTTCATCCAGCAGTCTTCGGGATATGCTCGGGGCAAGCTCCAGCCCGCGGTCTTCAAGATGAACCCGTTCCGGCTCCGTCAGGATGCCGTCATCCTGGAACTGGGCCGGGAGCACGCCGTCGTTAATGCCCAGAAGAAAAGCATATTTCACCCCGCCCGTCCGCGTCCGGTCCATGCTGCCGATGAGCACCTGGTCCAGAGACGGAGGCACAAGAGCCATTTTCATTTCCGTAAGTCCCGTACCCAGCACGCCGGTAAACAATTCGGTGCTTAGCTTCTCCGCGCCCATCATCTCGACGATTTGGTCGAGCAGGCCGAGCACGGCTCCCCATACCTGGCGATGTTCCCGGGCTTCCTCAGGACGCCCGGCATCCAGTGCAGCCCGGCTTAACAGCTCCAGCTTCTCGGGCACAGCGCACTCCTCCAGCAGCCGATAGACCGCGGTGCTCTGATCCGTCGCGCTCGCAGCCTTTTTCATCCGCTTCTCGAACGCATGCAGCGGTTCCGTTATCACCTTCCTGGCGTACTCGATCGCCGCCATGCCGTCCTGATTGCGGATCTCGCTTTCCCCCTCTTCTAAAGAAAGGCTTGGAACTCCCTTCCAGGGACGGCCGTCCGTCCAGCGCGTGCCCTGGATTCCGGAAGCCAGCACATGGTTCTCCAAACGGTCCATGTCCTCACGGGTAAGCGAACCGTCCAGCGGCAGCAGCAGATCCGTCTTCACGCAGCGGAATACGTCCTCATAACGCCACCGGCGTCCGATGACATCAAGCGCTGAGCGAATGAACTCGACCAGCGGATGGTGAAGCTCGCTCCGCTTCTGATCGAGAAAATAAGGAACGCCGTATTCCCTGAACAAAGGACCCATCAGATGCTCATAGTCCCCCATATTCCGGACAAAAACAGCCATTTCGCGGTATCTTGCCCCTTCCTCCTGTGCCAGCCGCAGCATTTCGCGCAGAGCTCCTTCGATTTCGGCCCGGCGATGGCTGGCAGCGTGTAAAAGCAGACCTTTCCTCCCGCGGTTTGGACTGCTCGCTGTGTCCGGGCCTTCATCCGGTTCCGCCCAGCGCTTCTTCCGATCATAACCGCGCTCGAGATGGGCAAGCATGGGAGATTCCTGAAACCGCGGCAGAACATCGGGATGAAGAATGCGGTGCTCCGCCTCCAGCCCGATCTCATCGATAATCCCTTTGAGCTTTATGTACGTCACCGCAGTAGGATGAAAGAGATCCAGCTCATGCGGAACCGTCCCGTTCCTGTAAGGCTTGTCCAGCGTCAGCGCGATCGTCACTCGCTTGGCATGCACGATGATCTCCTGCAGCACCCGGTACTCCTGCGGCGTAAAGCCGTGGAAGCCGTCGATCCAGATGTCGGCACGCTTGATATATTCCGATTCGGTCACACCCTCAGCCAATGAGGCCAGCGTGTCTTCCTCATCCATGTAAAACCGTGAAATTTCAACCTCGAAATCGCGAAAGACCGTTACGATGTCCTCCAGCTTCCGCCGCAGCATCGGTGAATTCCCGGAGCCGGATACCATCTGTCCCAGCTGCTCCTCCACGCATGAGGCGTCAATGCAATAGCGCTTCATTTCCGTGTACAGCTCGCTCAGCTTGCCGACAAAGCCATGCTGCTCTCCCGAGGCGCCGAACATGTGGAGCTCTTCCTTGCGCCTCCGCAGAATTTTATACAGCAGCATCCGCTTGCCTTCCTCGCTGATCGCCACTTTCGCGGCTCCGCCGGTTTCCTGCATGACGCGGTAAGCCAGACGGCGGAAGCTAAGCACCTGCGCGCGCATCATGCCGCGAATGCCTCCCGCATTGACGAGCGCGTGCTCCGCTTCATAGGAGCCTTGCTCCGGAACGATCAAGATCATCGGATCCCCCTTGGGATTATGCTCCAACCGTTCGATCATCTCTTGGCGGATCGACGTGCTCTTGCCGCTGCCCGACCTGCCGATAACAAATTGAACGCTCATGCTATGCCTCCTTTACATCTTGCCGAAAGAGACTCATTCACCTTCAAAACCAGCTGCTGACCCGGTGAAATCATGCCCTTTGAATCTAGTAGTTCAAGATCAAAAATGTATGTCAAATCTTGCGTGATGGTTCGGCTCTATCAAAAAAGATGCTGATTACTAGTATAACATAAGTCCTGATTGGTGGAACATACGTTTGGATTTCATTCCCATTCCCAACGATTTCGGACATATGAAAAAGGACCCTGCCATCGTGGTTATCCACCATTGCAAGATCCTCTATATGAACCGCCAAGCTGGGGTGTTTACAGTTTTGATTTGCCGCGCACTTCAAAGACGGCGAATTTCAAATAATGTCCCTCGTCGACCCCAAGAATTTGCGGATGGTCCTTGCCGGCCGCACGCCATTCCACCAATCTCAGAATTTTGCCGGCATCCTTCGCCGCATCCTGGATCGTCTCCAGGAACAAATCCGGCCGCATATGGTACGAGCAGCTTGCCGTAACCAGATATCCGCCCTCGTTGACCAGCTTCATGCCGTGGAGGTTGATATCCTTGTACCCGCGGCAAGCCCCCTTGACGGCCGACCTGGTTTTGGCAAACGCCGGCGGGTCCAGAATGACCACGTCCCAGGATCGCCCTCCGCCCGCGGTCAACGGTTTCGAGGTATCCACTTTCTGGTCCCCTTGGGCACGTAGCTCGCGCTCTTCCAAACCCTTTACCTGGCTGCGCAAATATTGGAAGGCGTCATCCACCACAAATTCCACGCGATCCTGGAATCCGTTCAATTCCACGTTCTCTTTGGCACTTTCGATGGCATGCTCCGATATGTCGAGGCAGGTGACTTTCTTGGCGCCGTATTTGCATGCATGCAGCGTGAAGCTGCCCGTATGCGAAAAGCATTCCAGCACCGTTGCGCCGTCCCAATACGGGAACGTAACTTCTTTTCCGCTTTTGTTTACCGGCAGGGTCTTCGTCTCACCGTCCCGCTCCACGGCCTGAAGCGTAATCCCGCTGCGGCTTCCCCAACCGGTCATTAACGGTTTGATGGATGCCCGGTTCTCCCGCTGATCAAAGAAATATCCGGTCTTCTGACCCTCTTCGATATCCACTTTGATCTTCAAGCCGTTCTCCGTCACGACGACGTGGCGGGGACACTCCCCGTAAAGAGTTCCCTTGCGCTGTTCCAGCCCTTCCAGTTCCCGGATGGAAACGTCGCTGCGCTCGTAAATTCCTTTCGGCTGTACCACTTCGACAAGCGCCTCCACGATGTCCGCACGGCATCGATCCATGCCCAGCGTCAGTAGCTGCACGACCAGCACGTCGGCAAAACGGTCCACGATCAGTCCCGGCAGAAAATCAGCCTCGCCATATACCAGCCGGTAAGCATTCTCGTCTCCGATAAACCGCTCCCGGTGTTTCAGGCATTCCTCAAATCTGGCTGCGAAAAAAGCCTTGTCCATCGCTTCGACCGGTTCATACGAAACGGTGCGCACGGTGATTTGTGATTGCGGATTGTAATACCCGGAGGCAAGAAAACGGCCTTGATGATTGAACACCGATACGATATCGCCCGGCTCGGGCTCGCCCTCGACAGAAGCAATCTCGCTTTTATACACCCAAGGGTGCCCCTGCTCCAGTCTCTTTTTTCGACTGCGCTCCAAAATAACCGATGGCACTGTATTTCACTCCTTAAAATTATCCCTGGGTTATTGCAATAGGTATGCATGTCCGCCAAGGGTCATATACGTAATTAAGAAAAACGTCGACCGACGTGCTTTCACAGTTACCCGACCGAGTGAAGAGATCGTTTTCTTGCGATGACCGATGACTTTCGGCTTTGCTGGAAACTCCGCTCCCACCTTATTTTACAAAAAGGAGAACATCATGCTATCCACGCTCTGGTTTCCCGTCTGTTATGGTCTTGTCCTGTTTCTGTTCGGCATGAAGGTCATGGAGGTCGCCCTCCAGCGCTGGGCCGGACCGCTCTTGCATAAGTGGCTCCACAAAGCGACATCCACGCCCCTGAAAGGCATGGTTGCCAGCACGGCGGTTACGGCCCTGCTGCAGAGCAGCACCGCCGTAACCGTGCTGGCGATAGGCTTTGCCAATGCCGGATTGTTAAGCCTGTCCGGTACCTTGGGCGTTATTCTCGGCACGAACATCGGCACGACGGTAACGACCGAACTCATCAGCCTGCAGATCGGACAAGCCGCCATGCCACTGCTTGTCCTCTCGCTGATGCTGTGGGTCGGGGCCGTTCTTGTCAGCGAACGCGTACCTGCGAGTCACGACAAGTTAAAAAACCAGTTGATCCGCAGCCAATTTTTATGCCTCGCTGTCGCCGGATTTTCACTGGTGCTGCTCGCGATACAAATCATGCAATCCATTGGGCCGACCCTTCAAAGCCTCGGGTTGTTCCAATGGTTCCTTGACCACGCCTCGCAAAGCGTCCTCTGGGGCATTGCAGCCGGTGCGATCCTGACGGCTTTGATGCACAGCAGCGCCGCGGTCATCGCCATGGCTATGGGGCTCGCCGCCAGCGGAGCGCTGCCTCCCGAGATCGGCGTCGCGATCGTGCTGGGCTCCAATGTCGGCACCTGCGTGACGGCGCTCATCGCAGCGATTGGCAGCAGCCGCGCCGGACGATTCGTGGCTTGGTCCCATTTGGGGCTTAATATCGGCGGAGTCCTGCTCTTTATTCCGTTCACAGCGGGATTAACCGCCGTATCCGGATGGTTAGCCGCAGATCCGGCCGGGCAAATCGCCCATGCGCAAACCCTGTTTAACATCGCATGCTCGCTGATCGCGCTTCCTCTTTGCTATCTGCCTTTCTGGAACAAGCGGTTGCCGTCCTAAAATTTCATATCTTCATCCGCCGGAATAGCAACTTCAAGCAGCATCAGCGCTTTACGCAGGATGATATCGTTGTTATTGTACCCGTTGCTCCGCTGCTTCCTCCATGCGGCAAGAGGCTCGAACCAGTCCACCCCGTTGATTTCCTCGATTTGGGGTTTTAGGATGCCTCCTTCTGCCTTAACGAGGTAGTAGTGAACTTCCTTGTCGACCTGGCCGAATTCGGGATGATGGTATTTATATGCAATAATGTCCACTGGAGAAGTGATGGATCCGACTATACCTGTCTCCTCGCGTATTTCTCGGAGAGCCGTCTGCTCGACGGTTTCACCGGCTTCCATCTTGCCTTTGGGAAGCGAGGTTTTTCCATAACGGTCCAAGATGAGTTGGATCTGAAGCGCCCCTTCATAATAACGGTATACAACGCCGCCCGCGGAAATTTGTGTATATGCCATGTCCTGTTCCTCCTTCATGTACAACAAGGACTCCACTTCCGGTAGCCAGGAAATGAAATCCTTGTCTGGTATGGCCGCTATGGAATATTACTGGGCAGCTGCCTTTAATCCATGATCCATGACGCTGAGGAGTTCGCCCTCGCATTCATTTACACCGGCTTTGGTTACTTTTACGCGGCACAGCTTGCCTTCGAGATCAGGCGATCCGTTGAATACAAGCTGCAGGTAGTTGTCGCTGTAACCCTGCATTTTACCGCCTTTGGGAGCACCCTTGTATTCGCGCTCCGGTATCACGTTCAGAATCTGGCCCACGAAACGCTCGGCATAAGCCAGCTGAAGCTGCTCCGACAAGTCGATCAGATCGTGCACACGCGCATTCTTCACTTCCTCGTCCACCTGATCCTCCATTCGTGCCGCCGGCGTGCCGGTACGCTTCGAATACGGGAATACATGCATTTCCGAGAATTGAATCGCCTTCATCAGGTCATATCCGTTCCGGAACATCTCATCCGTTTCGCCAGGGAAGCCGACGATGACGTCCGTCGTAATGCCCACATCCGGCATCGCTTGACGAATCAGGCCCATCTTGTTATAGAATTCTTCGGTTGTATATTTACGGCGCATCCGTTTTAGTACCGTATCATCCCCCGCTTGGAGCGGAATGTGAAGATGGCGGCACATTTTACTGGAGCGGTTCAGCACGTCCAGCATCTTCTCATCGATCTGGCTTGCTTCAATGGAGCTGATGCGGATCCGTTCCAAACCGTCAACCCGATCAAGGTCCCACAGCAAATCGGACAATCTGTAATCCTCGAGATCATCCCCATATCCGCCGGTGTGGATACCGGTCAGCACGATTTCCTTATAACCCGCTCCGACCAGCTGATGCGCCTGCTTGATGATGCTCTTCGGATCACGGCTTCGCGACAAACCGCGGGACCAAGGGATGATGCAGAACGTGCAGAAGTTGTTGCATCCGTCCTGAATTTTCAGAAATGCGCGAGTACGTTCCGCGAAATCCGGTACGTCCATTTCCTCGAATACCCGGGTCTTCATGATATTACGCACGGCGTTAATCGGCTGGCGCGTCTTTTCGATGTCATGAATGAAATCCATGATTTTCTCGCGATCCTGGTTCCCGATGACGAGATCCACGCCCGGGATATCCAGAATTTCGGCCGGCGAGGTTTGGGCATAACAGCCCGTTACGGCCACGATCGCCTCGGGATTTCGGCGAACCGCGCGCCGGATCATCTGGCGGCTCTTCTTATCCCCTGTGTTGGTAACGTGGCAGGTGTTAATCAAATAAACATCTGCGGTTTGTTCGAAGTCCACCTGGTCGTAGCCTTCATTCTTGAAGTATTGCCAGATGGCCTCGGTATCGTAAAAATTGACTTTGCAACCCAACGTATAAAACGCTACGGATGGCATGTTCAAACGCCCCCCATTTCTCCAGATTCGTATAGTGCGCAGGCCAGCGCCGTCATGCCGGCGGTCTCGCAGCGAAGGATCCGCCTTCCGAGTCCCACGGCTACGGCTCCCGCAGCTTCGGCCGCTCGGCATTCCTCTTCCGTAAAGCCGCCCTCGGGTCCAACGACCAGCAGCAAGCTGGCAGGCTTGGCCGATTCACGCAGCGCCTGCTCTGCAAAAGGCTTCAGCACGTCCCTCAGCTGGGAACCCTGCTCTTTTTCATAACAAAAATATACGGCATCATAACCGGAAAACGCTGCAAGCAGATTCTTCCACGTCAGAGGCTGTTCAACAGACGGTATCCGGTTGCGATGCGCCTGTTCAGCCGCCTCCTTCGCGATTTTGCGCCAGCGCTCCAGCCGCTTCCCTTCCTTTTTCGCATCGTACTGAACGATCGTTCTTTCCGACAGGAAGGGAACAAAGGACACCGCGCCGATCTCGGTGCACTTTTGGATGACGGTCTCCATCTTGTCGCCTTTCGGCAAACTCTGGGCAATGCTCACTTGCAGAAGCGGTTCCTGCGACATCTCCATGGGTTCAATCACAACGGCAAACACGCTGCCTGCATCGATGCGCTCAATCTCCATCAAGGCCTCGCGGGATACCCCGTCGCTCACGATCAATTTATCGCCAAGCCTGCCTCGCATGACCTTGGCAATATGACGGGCATCGTCGCCCGTAATCTCAACACGGTCTCCCTCGAATTGCGCGGGAGTCACAAAATATCGCTGCATCTCTATCCTCACCTAACTCAAAAATCGCCAAACCCCATCATACAACTTTTCACGCAAACTGACCAGAGTAAATCAGAGCCGGTAACCGCCGGTCATCATAATGAACATGTCCAAAATTTCGGAAGACAGTGCATACGCCGCATCATAAAGAGGTTTGATCGTATAATTCTGGAATACGGGCAACAGTATGATCAACAAGAATACAAGAATCGACCATTGCTCAAACTTCTGAATCTTCGCACTTATCCGTGGAGGGAGCGCATTCTCTAGAACTCTATAACCGTCCAGCGGAGGCAATGGTATCAGATTGAACAGGCATAAAAAGAAATTGAGCAATATAAATATATTAAAAAATAAATGCACCGCTTGATCCGTTTTAGTAATTCCCTCCGGAGGAATAACCCCTGTTTGATAGAGGATAGCGTAAACAAGTGCCCCCACTAAGCCCAGCACCAGATTGCTAAGCGGACCGACCGCCGCAACAATGATGCTCATGCGGCGGGGGTTGCTAAAATTCTCTCGATTGACCGGCACCGGCCGTGCCCAGCCGAAACCTGCAATCAGCAGGAGAAGAATCCCCAGAAAATCGAAATGCACCGCCGGATTCAGCGTGACCCTGCCCAGCAGCTTGGCCGTCGGGTCTCCGAATTTATTGGCAAAATAGGCATGCGAGAACTCATGCACGGTAAATGCGATGATCAAAGCAATCAGGTAAAAAGGAAGCTGTTCCAACGGGTAAAATAGCAGTTGGTCCAAAAAATCCATAATCAGTTCTTCCTCGCCACGAATGCAACCCAATCATCCTCGCGGCAAATATCCGCAATTTCGAAACCGGAAGCAATCAAAGCCTTCTCCACGATCTCTTCCTTGTTCTTGTAAATGCCCGAAGCGATATAAGCCCCTCCCGGTTGAAGAGCCTGGTATACGTCGTCCACGAACAGCAGAATAACCTCGGCCAAGATGTTTGCCACCACGATTTGTACCGGCAGCGTCACGCCCAGATCCGAGTCATCGGACGAATCCGTGAGTACGGAGAGCAGGTCGCTTTCCTTCACCGTAATCCGGTCTTCCAGGCCGTTCAGGCGGGTGTTCTCCGTCGCGCTGGATACCGCGACCGGATCCAGGTCGAGAGCCAGAATTCGTGAAGCGCCCAGATGCGCTGCGCCGATGGAGAGAATGCCTGAGCCTGTCCCGACATCGATGACTTCCTCTCCGCCCTTGATCACCATCTCCAATGTACGCAAGCATAACGAAGTCGTCGGATGCGTTCCTGTGCCGAAGGCCATGCCCGGGTCCAGCTCGATGATGGACTCGTGCTCTGATTCCGGGGTGTACTCTTCCCACGTCGGTTTGATGGTCAGCCTGTCGGAGACGCGGATCGGTTTGAAATACTGCTTCCAGGCCGTAGCCCAATCATTCTCGTCCACCGTCTTCATCTCATACCGCACTTCGCCCGTTTCGATACCGAATTCCTTCAGCTCGTTGACGCGCGGCGTTATTTCATCGAGGATCGCTTCCAGCGTCACCGTCTCGTCGAAGTAACCTTTGATGACGGCCTGACCTTCAGGAATATCGTTAAACGGAACGATCTCGTCAAACCACTGTCCCAGAGAGGTGTCCCGCTTTTTGTTCGTAGTACCGGACTCCTCGATCGAAACGCCTCCGGCTCCCGCTTCATGCAGGAAATTCGTAATCATCTCCACGGCTTCCTCCGTGGTATGTATCGTTAATTCACGCCATAACATGTGCAATAGTTCCTCCTCATTCATACGTAAGTATCATTGTACTATATTGAGGACCCCGGATACAAAGTTTGCACTAAAATACCATGATAACTTTTCAAAGACATTCATCAAATTCAAAAAAGCCCTGCTGCAACCTCATTAAAAGAAGGCAAGCGGGCTTTTCCACATTCCACATCGGTAGCGATTAATCTACATTTTTACTGGTTTCATCCAAAATTTTCTTCAATTGGCGTTCATCTGCTGCCTCGCTTCGACGCAGCGCTTCCACATCATCGTGATCGGCTTCCATAGCCGAAAACTCAACATCCTCCGCCTTGGCGGACTGCAGCGCAATCATCTTCTCGGTTTTGCTCGAGATCTTCCCTTTTTTTACGCGTCTCATCATGGGTGTTATTCTCCTTTCCGATATCAACACTCAGAGCGGTGCCTGGAACCTTAAATCATGCCGCCGGATTCTTCGATTAACCGCATGGCTTGCGGGAAGACGCTTTCGTCCAGTACAACCGTCAGCAAAATATCCCGGCCTTCGGTTCCATCCTCACCACCGGTGCTCATCCCGCTGGCCGATGGGTCCGCAGCTCCGAGAATTCCGGCCCCCGGCCCCGAAATATCCGCATTTAAGGTCATCGTTGTTAAGCTTGCGATGTTGCCTGTCAACGGATTCATCGGATTGTTGAGCTCCCCGCCGGGATCGGCGCTAAACCGGTCGATGGACATATCGGCAACGCGCAGCGACTGCAATTTGCGGGCCGCATGCCGGGCTTCTTCCGGACTTTTGAAATAGGCCAAAATGTTTTTCTCTGCCACTTCATTCACCTGCATTTCCTATTCAAGATTGCATCTTCCGAGATGGAACTATCCTAGGTTGCTTCATTGTCAAACCTTTTATTCTTGAGCGATACGAACCTGTAAAGCAGCGGGATACCCCTGCTGCTTCTTCTGCCACAAACCAAAAAGCAGCAGGCCAAAGGTATGGAAACCTTTAGAACCTGCTGCTTTTTGCTATTTTGCTATGCTATGAGGGAATTACCCCTATCGTGGATTAATCACCACGGAAAGCTTTTTTTACACGGTCAAAAAAAGACTGTTCCTGTTCATGGGTCTGTTCGCCATCGAGCGAAGCGAATTGACGAAGCAGCTCTTTCTGTTCATCGCTGAGCTTGCTAGGCGTAATGACCACAACCTTGACATGCTGGTCACCCTGTCCCATACCGCGCAGCCGTGGCACCCCTTTGCCTTTCAAGCGGAAGAACGTCCCCGTCTGCGTGCCGGCCGGTATCTTCAGCTTCACTTTCTCGGTGAGCGTCGGAATCTCGATCTCGTCGCCAAGCGCCGCTTGGGCAAAGGTAAGCGGCACTTCGCAATAAATGTCGTCCCCTTCGCGTTCAAAGAAGTCATGCGGCTTCACGCGGATTACGATATACAGGTCGCCGGCCGGACCGCCGCGGAATCCGCCTTCGCCTTCGCCCGTCATGCGCAGCTGAGCTCCGTCATCCACGCCTGCAGGTACACGAACATGAATCTTGCGCTGTTTCTTCACCTTGCCGTTGCCGTTACAAGTCGAACAGCGGTCTTTAATGATCTTTCCGGTTCCGTTACAGTTCGAGCAGGCGCGGCGGTTCACCATACGTCCAAACGGCGTATTTTGCACGACCTCCTGCTGCCCGCTTCCGTTACACACCGAGCAGGTATGCGGCTGCGTGCCCGGCTTCGCTCCTGAGCCGTGACATGTATCGCATGTCTCCGTTCTCGGAATGGTAATGTCCGTTTCCTTGCCGAATACGGCTTCCTTGAATTCAACCGTCATCGTGTATTGCAGATCGTTCCCCCGCTGAGGCGCGTTCGGATCACGGCGTCCATTGCCGCCAAAGAACATATCGAATATATCTCCAAAACCGCCGAAATCACCGGAGAAACCGCCTCCGCCCATGCCTTGGTTCGGATCTATATGACCGTACTGGTCATAACGCGCACGCTTCTGACCATCGCTCAATACATCGTAAGCCTCTTTCACTTCCTTGAATTTGGCTTCCGCGTCCGCCGCTTTGTTCACGTCCGGATGATACTGGCGGGCCATTTTGCGGTACGCCTTCTTGATCTCATCGTCCGATGCATCCTTGCCGACACCGAGCACCTCATAATAATCACGCTTATCAGCCACGGTTTCACCCCAATCTCTTTATTACTCTTTACATAAGGAAAGCCAAAGTGCGAAGATGCGCAGCTTTGACCTTCCCATACAATCTATTCAGATTAACCTTTGTTTTTATCTTCGTCAACAACCTCGTAATCTGCATCCACGACGTTGTCTTTCTTAGGAGCGCCGGACTCGGCACCTTCAGCACCTTGTTGTTCTTGTGCCGCTTGCTCATACAGCTTCACGGACAGCTGCTGTACGATTTGAGTAAGCTCCTCTACCGAAGCGTTAATCTCTTCCAGGTTATCGGATTCAAGCGCCTTCTTCACTTTGTCTTTCGCTTCGTTTGCTTTTTCCACTTCGGAAGCATCGACTTTGTCGCCCAGGTCCTTGAGTGTTTTCTCGGTCGTGTACACGAGTTGGTCGGCATTGTTGCGAGCCTCCACCAGCTCTTTGCGTTTACGGTCTTCTTCGGCATGAAGCTCAGCGTCTTTCATCATTTGTTCAACTTCAGCGTCGCTCAGGCCGCTGGAGGACGTGATGGTGATCTTCTGGCTCTTGCCGGTACCTTTATCCGTTGCCGACACGTTTACGATCCCGTTGGCATCGATATCGAAGGTAACTTCGATTTGCGGAACGCCGCGCGGTGCAGGAGGAATGTCTCCGAGCATGAAGCGTCCCAGCGTTTTGTTGCCGGCTGCCATTTCGCGCTCGCCTTGCAGCACGTGAATTTCCACGCTCGGCTGGTTATCCGCATAAGTGGAGAACACTTGGGATTTGCTTGTAGGAATCGTCGTGTTGCGGTCGATCATTTTGGTGAATACGCCGCCTGCGGTTTCGATACCGAGGGACAGCGGGGTCACGTCGAGCAATACGACGTCTTTAACGTCACCGGTCAATACGCCGGCTTGAACCGCTGCGCCAAGCGCAACCACTTCGTCCGGGTTTACGCCTTTATGAGGCTCTTTGCCCGTCAATTTTTTGATCGCTTCCTGCACGGCAGGAATACGAGTGGAACCGCCGACAAGGACGATTTTATGAATATCGTTCGCTGTCAAACCTGCATCGCTGAGCGCTTGACGAGTCGGTCCAAGCGTACGCTCTACAAGGGAAGCGGACAATTCTTCGAATTTGGCGCGGGTCAGGTTGATCTCAAGGTGCTGAGGAACGCCGTCTGCAACCGTGATGAACGGCAGCGAGATCGTTGTTGTCAGTACGCCGGACAATTCCTTTTTCGCTTTTTCCGCTGCGTCTTTCAGACGTTGAACGGCTGCTTTGTCTTTGCTCAGATCGATGCCTTGCTCTTTCTTGAATTCGGCTACCAGATAGTCGATGATCACTTGGTCGAAGTCGTCGCCGCCCAGTTGGTTGTCCCCGCTGGTTGCTTTTACTTCGAAGAAGCCGTCGCCCAGTTCCAGAATGGAAACGTCGAATGTACCGCCGCCAAGGTCATATACCAGGATGGTTTGGTCTTCGGATTTCTCCATGCCGTAAGCCAATGCCGCAGCCGTCGGCTCGTTGACGATACGCAGAACTTCAAGGCCCGCGATTTTGCCGGCATCCTTGGTAGCCTGACGCTGGCTGTCATTAAAATATGCGGGAACCGTAATAACCGCTTGGGTTACAGGCTGGCCCAGGTAAGCTTCCGCATCGGATTTCAGCTTCTGCAGAATGATGGCGGAGATTTCTTGCGGTGTGTAGTCTTTGCCGTCGATGGATTCTTTGTGATTCGTGCCCATATGGCGCTTAATGGAAATGATGGTGCGATCCGGGTTGGTGATCGCTTGGCGTTTGGCTGTATCCCCGACGATGCGCTCACCGTCTTTCTTAAATCCGACAACCGACGGGGTTGTGCGGGCACCCTCCGGATTCGGGATAACTACCGCTTCCCCACCCTCCATGACGGCTACGCAGGAGTTGGTTGTTCCTAAGTCGATACCAATAACTTTGCTCATGTAAAATTTTCCTCCTTATTCATTCATGCGAATCCCCGCATGACATTCATCATTTTTATATGATAAACGACTATCGAAAGTCGTTTACATGCTCACTTTAACCATGGCAGGTCTCAATACTTTATCTTTTAACATGTACCCTTTCTGCACTTCCTCAACCACGATGCCTTCCTCGTACTCATCGCTCTCCACCTGCATGATCGCTTGGTGGTACTCCGGATTGAACGGCTCGCCCACACTCTTCATTGCGCTCAAGCCTTCGGTAGCAAGAACGGATTCCAATTGACGGAAGATCATGTTGACGCCCTTGGAGAAGGATTCAAATTCCGGGTTCTCCTCGGATGCCTGGAGGGCACGCTCAAAGTTGTCGATGACGGGCAGAAGCTCCGTAATCAGTTTGGAGGAAGCATATTTGCCCAGATCCTCTTTCTCTTTCTGCGTGCGGCGGCGGAAATTATCGAAATCCGCCTGTACCCGCAGGGTACGCTGCTGCTGCTCCTGCAGCTCGGCCTGAAGCTTCTCAAGCTCGGCCGAACCTGCGGCTTCATCAGCCGATTCCGTTACGGGAATCTCCTGCTCGGGATTCACGGCCTCCCCCGGAGACACGCTCTCACCCGTGTTTGGCGTGTTTTCCAAAGTTTCTTCGATCGTTTCTTCTGTAACTGTATCTTGAACGGCATCCTTGTGCTCATTATTCAAGACGCCTTCACCTCCTTCATATTCTAAACCAGACGGTCTATAACTCATCTATCTTAGCGTTATTCGCCTATTTCCTTCATCTTGATCACATGATGAATCCGCAGCACGGCAGCCGCAACCTCGCCGGCTGCCCGCAGGCCGTGAAGTTTGACCGGGGCCGGATCCAGCACGCCCAGCTCTTCATAGTCGACAACCCGCCCACTGTCGCAGTCAATCCCCATGCAGTCGGAGTCGGCTCGGATTTGTGCGGCTCGGACCTCCTCCATCTTCTCAAGCGGATTATAACCTGCGTTCAGAAGAATCTGCGACATCGGCTTTCGCAGCGCGGCGGAAACTGCCTCCATGCCGAAGGCTTCCATGCCTTTCTGGGCTTCCCGGATCCGTTCCAGTTCATAAGACACGGCCAGTTCGCTTGTCCCGCCGCCTGGAAGCACCCCGCCGGATACGGCAGCCTGCAGTGCCGAAGCGGCATCGCCCGCAATCCTGGCGGCCTCCCCTACCACTTCCGAAGTGCTTGCCCCGACGATCACCGTCACAATGCGGTCCTTGCTGCCGCAGGACAGGCGGATTTTTTCGATGCCTTCATCATAAGCGACGCGCGGGGTATGACCCAGAAGGGCCGCAAGCTCTTTCGAGTCTTTATGTAACGCCTTGCGGCGTATCGGTGTAGCTCCCGTCATGTCGCTTACCTTGCGGAGATCCGCACGCGATACGCGCGGTACCACCATCATCCCGTGATCCAGGCAAAACTGCTCCGCATCCGGATGAATGCCCTTTTCAAGGAGGATGAGTTTTACGGATAGTTCGGACAATCTGTCCAAATCCGACGCGAACACTTTTCGCAGATCCATATACTGCGCAAATCCGGCTTCGGTTGTAAGGGCCTCTTCGTCGATGTCGTCGGGCTCCAGGGAATCATACAGCACCAGCACTCTGGCATCGTCGTAGGACTTGGACTCCCTGGCGAAGATCGGCCGCTGCCGGAGCAGAACCCCCTCGAACACTTCATTCTCGGCATTCTCCAGCGCAATTATACTGTCTGCGAGCGAGTAGGAAGGATCCTGCAGACGGTCGATTCCGGCTTTGCGCGCGGCTTGCATAACCAGCTCCACGATGTCCTTCCGTTCACGCCCGGCGACATGCACCGTCCGTTCCAACAGCGGATCATCCAATCCGCCGATCAGCCGGACACGCTTCGACAAGAGCTGCATCGACTTCTCGATTCCCTGGCGCAGGCCCTCAACCACCTTGGAAGCGGGCACCCCGCGCGTGATGCGGGATACCCCTTCCTGCACGAGGGCGCCAGCGAGCACGGTTGCCGTTGTGGTACCGTCGCCGATTTTCTCCTGCTGCGCCCGAGCCACCTGAATCAGAAGGCGCGCAGCGGGATGGGTGACATCCATTTTGTCCAGAATCGTCACTCCGTCATTGGTGATGACCACTTCGCCGCGCGGGCCAACCAGCATGACGTCGAGCCCCTTGGGGCCAAGCGTGCCTTCTACGGCGGACGTAACTGCGCGGACGGCATTGCTGTTGTTCAGCAGCGTGGAATAACGCTCGTCTCCGTCCACTTGGCTATGTTGTCCTTGGCTCATCTGTCTCACTCCTTTATTTGTACCAGTGTGACAGCAGCTTCGTCAGGTCATGGGATAACACATTCAAGATGCCGATCACCCGTGCATATTCCATTCTTGTAGGACCGAGAATGCCGATCGAACCAAGCGCTTTGCCGTCGATCGAATACGTCGCAGTGATCAAACTGCAGTTCGAAATGGCCTCATGCGTATTCTCCGTGCCGATCTTCACTTGGACACCGTGCTCCCCGGGAGCAGGTGCCATGAGCTTCATCAGAGCGGGAGTCTGCTCCAGAAGCTCGAATATTTCCCTTACTTTATCAACATCCTTGAACTCCGGCTGGTTCAGCATGTGGGTCGTGCCGCTCAGATATACCCCCCGGTGATCCGGTTCGTTGTTGAGAGCGATATCCAGCATACTCATCAGATCCTCATAATGTGAAATATGCCGCTGCATTTCCTCGGCAATTTCCGAATACAAACGAGTCTTGAGTTTATATAGAGGCACATTGACCAGCTTCTTGTTCAGAAGATTTACCACTTGCTCCAGTTCCGATACGGACACGCCCTGCGGAATCGAAACAACCTTGTTCTCGACTTGCCCTGTGCTGGTAACGATGATGGCCACCGCTTGATCCTCATGGAGAGGAAGAAGCTGGAAATGGCGCAAAGACGTATGAAAAACTTCCGGTCCCAGCAGGATGGAAGTGTAATTAGTCATTTGAGACAGAATGCCGGCTGTATGCTGTATCATCTGCTCCATCACGTTCAGCTTTTCTGCAAAAAATGATTTCATCATATGCAGTTCCGCAGGGTTCAAGGAAAACGACGACGTGAGATGATCAACATAATATCGATATCCTTTATGCGACGGTATTCGTCCAGCTGAGGTATGGGGCTGCTCCAGAAACCCGAGCTCCTCCAGATCAGCCATCTCGTTACGAATGGTTGCCGGGCTGTAGCCGACGTCCCCTCGCTTGGAAATGCTTCTTGAACCAACCGGCTCGGCAGAACGGATATAGTCATCCACAATGGCATTCAAAATCATGCGCTGACGATCTGTTAACATGTCGCTTCCCTCCTTGCTGACTGCTCATTTTCGCTTTCGTTAGCACTCATCGCCATCGAGTGCTAACCGATATAACAAAAATACCAAACCGACCTGAGGATTGTCAAGTCAGTTCAGTACTTTAAGAACAGCTATTTCGTCACAAGCATACTGCTTCTTGCAGTGGATGCAGTCGGTCCATACCTTCTCCGGAAAAATCTCCTTCTCTACGACGGCAAAGCCGTTTTTGATGAAAAAGGATACCTCATACGTCAAGGCCATTACTTTCGGAAGCTCGCGGCGTTTCGCTTCTTCCAGAAGGGTGTCCACCAGCATGGAGCCGATGCCTTGCCCTTTATATCCTTCCGAGATGCCGAGCGAACGGATCTCGACCAAATCGCTTCCCAGCTGGCACAATGAACCGCAGCCAATGACGTGCCCTTCGGATTCAGCTACAACGAACTCTCCGATTTGTTTCTCCAGCACTTTTTTGGACCGGGGGAGCATAATCCCCTTCTCGGCATAACCCTGAATCATCTGATACAGCGGCTCGACATCCTCTAACTTTGCTTTTCTGCATACCGCCGACATGTTGTCCGTCTCCCCTTTACACGCTCCGTCATGTTATGAATAAATATACAACAGAGCGCATATAAGTTCAATAGATTAATTTGTCGTCAGGCTTCCTATGAATTCGCCAAACACATCGTTGCCAAACAAAATGCCTTTGCTGCTCAGCTTATACCCTTCCTCGGTTGCATCGAGTAGGCCCGCGCCTACCATTTTATTCAGCGGACCGGCAAAAACATCCTCCATGGAGATCCCGAACTGCTCCCGGAACCGGCTGCGCGAGACGCCGTCCAGCACGCGCAGCCCGACCATCAGGAAATCCTCCATCGCTTCTTCCTTAGATATCTCAAAGCTCTCCAATCTTGGAAGGCCTTTATTGGCTGCTTCATTATAGGGATTGACCCCTTTGATGTTCACATGGCGCTGACGGCCGACATATCCGTGCGCCCCCGCGCCTAGGCCGTAATAGTCTTCGTTGCGCCAATACGTCATATTATGCCGGCTCTCGAAGCCGGGTTTCGCAAAATTGCTGATTTCGTACTGCTTATATCCGGCAGCCTTCATCCGTTCCATTAAAAGAAGGTACATATTCAGCTCGTCCTCCTCATCCGGAAGCGGAAGCTGGTTTCGCTGGTACATCGTATGGAACAGCGTATTCTCTTCGACCTTCAGGCTGTAGATTGAATAATGCGGGAGTTCGAGCTCCAACGCCTTATCCACGCTTTCCGCAAGCATGTCCAAGGTTTGATTCGGGAGACCGAACATCAGATCGATGGACATGTTGTCAAAGCCTGCTCTTCTGGCGTTATCGAGACTCCGGTATACGTCATCCGTATCGTGAATTCTGCCGATGCCGGTCAACAATGTGTTCTGGAAGGCCTGCACCCCGAAGCTGATCCGGTTCACCCCGCCTTGGCGCATGACGGACAGTTTCTCCAGATCCGTGGTGCCGGGATTCGCCTCCATTGAAAACTCGATGCTATCGGACCATTCCGGAAAATGGCGCTTCACGCTCTGCAAGAAGTATTCCATTTCGTTCGGCTTTAGTACAGTAGGAGTCCCGCCGCCTACAAAGATGCTCTTGATTCGTCCCGGCGGATTAGCCTGAACGGTCAGCTCCATTTCCTTATCCAGCGCTCGCAGATAATCCATTACCGGCTGATCCTTTAACACGTAGGAATTGAAGTCGCAGTAAAAACATTTATTGGTACAGAACGGAATATGGATGTACACCGCTTCCGTCCGTTGATCGTTTGCCGTCATTCTTTTCTTGCCCCCTCATATACCGCTCTGACATGACTTACTTTAAGTAACTTCTTGAAAGTTCCTTCTCTACTATAACGCTATGCCTCTTGGAATGAAAGAAAGGAAAGCCGAGAATCGGCTTTCCCATCATTTACATCGTGAAGGCTATACACGCAAGGAGCGGCTCTTTAACTCAAAGGCCTTCCCCTGCCATTGGCTTCCTATTACTTGTCGTCGATTTTCAGAACGGCCATGAAGGCTTCCTGCGGCACTTCGACGCTGCCCACCTGCTTCATCCGCTTCTTACCTTCCTTCTGCTTCTCCAGAAGTTTCCGTTTACGGGAGATGTCGCCGCCGTAACATTTGGCAAGCACGTTCTTGCGCATCGCTTTAACCGTTTCGCGGGCCACAACCTTGGTACCGACCGATGCCTGAATCGGCACCTCGAACATTTGGCGAGGAATCAGCTCGCGCAGCTTCTCGCAAATCGCCCGGCCGCGGTGGTAGGCGCGGTCCTTGTGCACGATAAAGGACAGGGCATCCACCTGCTCGGCATTAAGCAGAATGTCCATTTTGACCAGATTGGACCGGCGGTATCCGGACAGCTCATAATCGAATGAAGCATATCCTTTGGTGCTCGATTTCAACTGATCGAAGAAATCGTACACGATTTCCGACAGCGGAATTTCATAGGTAATGGTGACGCGCGTCGTGTCCAGGTATTCCATGTTGACGAATTCGCCGCGTTTGTTTTGGCAAAGCTCCATGATCGCTCCGACATAATCATTCGGCACGATAATGGCTGCTTTAACATAAGGCTCTTCGACATAATCGACCTTGCCGACCTCAGGATAATGGGAAGGGTTATCGATTTGAATCTGCTCTCCGTTCGTCTGCGTAATGCGGTAAATCACGCTCGGCGCGGTCGTAATCAGCGGTATGTTAAACTCGCGTTCGATCCGCTCCTGGATGACGTCCATATGAAGGAGGCCCAGGAATCCGCAGCGGAAGCCGAATCCGAGCGCGCTGGACGTCTCCGGCTCAAAGCTGAGCGATGCGTCGTTCAGCTGCAGCTTCTCGAGCGCCTCGCGCAGATCGTTGTAGTCCGATGTTTCGATTGGATACAATCCGCAGAACACCATCGGATTGATTTTGCGGTAACCCGGGAGCGGCTCGGCCGTCGGACGCTTGGCATCCGTTACCGTATCCCCGACCTGCGTATCGCCCACGCTCTTGATGCCCGCGACGATGAAACCGACATCGCCGACGTTAAGCTCGTCCACGATGGACATGCGCGGCTTAAAGGCACCCACCTCGATCACCTCGAAGGTTTTGCCGGTGGCCATCATCTTGATCTTGGAGCCGGCCTTGATGCTGCCGTCAATGACGCGAACGTATACGATGACGCCCTTGTAAGGATCATAATGGGAGTCGAAAATCAGCGCTTTCAGCGGTTCTTCGGAATTACCCGTTGGCGCAGGCACTTTCTGAACCACCTGCTCCAGGATTTCCTTGATTCCGATGCCCGCTTTCGCGGAAGCCAAAACGGCATCGCTGGCATCGAGCCCGATCACGTCCTCGACCTCCTGCTTCACCCGTTCGGGATCGGCGCTCGGCAGGTCGATTTTGTTAATGACAGGCAAAATTTCAAGATTGTTATCCAATGCCAGATATACGTTGGCCAATGTCTGCGCTTCGATTCCCTGTGCGGCATCGACAACGAGCAGCGCGCCTTCGCAAGCGGCCAGGCTTCGGGATACCTCATACGTGAAGTCGACGTGTCCGGGAGTATCGATCAGGTTCAATATATACTCCTCGCCGTCATCGGCTTTGTAGTTTAGGCGAACCGCCTGCAGCTTGATGGTAATTCCGCGCTCTCGCTCCAGATCCATCTGATCCAGTACCTGCTCCTGCATTTCACGCGAAGTTAATGCGCCCGTAAATTCCAAAATACGGTCGGCAAGCGTCGATTTCCCATGGTCTATATGTGCAATGATACAGAAATTACGAATTTTTTGTTGTCTTACTTGTACGTCTGTCATGCCTAACCCCCAACAACCACCAGATGTTTGAATCAACTTATTATACCAGTTGAGGGGATGCACAGCAATGCTGAGAATAAAGGCGAAATTTATTCCGCAATCGATCCGAACATCGACACGACCCAGCGGATGCTTTGGTCAGAGAGCTGCTGAAGCAATCCGGCCGTTTTGTCGGCAAGCACATCGGCAGGCGGTTGGGAGCGTTCGGGGAGCAGGATGTCGCTGGGCGACGGCTCGTATTCGGGCACTGCCGTCTTATGGGCGTCTGGTTCCTGGTCGACGGATTCAGGGGCGGGAGGATGCTTGCGCGTCCCTCCCCATCCATTCCCCTGGGCCGTTCCGCCTTGCGGATCCTGAACCTGGCCTTGCACCACGGTCTGCGTTCCCCCGGTACCCTCGGCCGGCACCGGCCCTTTGGCCCCTCCAAGCTGCATGCCGACCAATATGCCGATGCCTGTCCATATGATTAGCGCCACAAACCGTTTTCCCAATCTCGACATCATAAGCCCCTCCTTGATTTACCCCTTCATTCCTGCTCCGTTCATGACCCTTTCCTTCAACCTTCAACCTGCTTTGGACGCTTTATCCTCCGCGCCTATTTTGCTGCCGTCCTTGGCTGCTGAAGCCGACTGCTTCTTCGCTGGATCACTCTCTTTTTTCACGCTGGCCTTCTCGGCTTCTTGTTCCTGCCAGTACACTTCGGCGATGATGTCCGCCAGCGCTTCGGCCGTTCGCTGCAATTCTTCCTTCGTATTGTCGATGCCGCCGATTTCGATCAGGATGCTGTTCGGGGACAAGGATTGGTTGTACTCTCCGTTCCCTTGGTCCGCCGATTTGCCCCACACGCCCCGGGAAACGCCGGGATAGGACTTCTCCAGCTTGGCATTGATTTTGCTTGCAAACGCCTCGTTCTGTCTCCAGTTCTCGTTCGCATGTCCGATGATGAAGTACACCTTGGCGTAATTGACGCCGTTTACGGTGGCCGTCGTTTTGTTGTAGCGCTGCGAATCCCGGTGGATATCGATCAGATAGTTGATGCCGTCGTTCTGGGACATGGCCTCCATGGCCATCTGGCGCGAGTATTTATAAGAATAGTTATAGTTATATCCTTCCACGGTAGATTGATAATCGCTCTTGTCGTGCAGGGTGCCGATTCCGTTGGCTTCAAGCCTTTTGCTCAGGAAGCTGCCCACCAGCATGACGTTCTTGGTCGGTGATACCGCCCCCGGATTATCGGATGGATGCGAGAGCAGCGGGTTATACGCTTCCTGCGGGTGGGAATGATAGATGAGCACGGATTTCTTCCCGTTCGTTGTCTTTCCGTCCTTGGAGGTGCTTCCGGGTTCATTCTTGCTGCCGGGCTCGTCCTTCCCGCCCTGATCCGGAGCATCCTCGCCCTTTCCTTCATTGCCGCTATTCCCTTGTTCGCCCTGCGTCGGCTCTTCCCCGGTCTCGGCGGGCTCTCCCTCCGCCTGCTCTTCCGCCGGATCCGGACGGTAATCGGCCGGTGCCTCGCCATCCTCGTTACCGGAGCCGTGCGACAGCTGAACCGGTTGATTAGCCTTCATGCCGGGAAGCTCTCCCGCAAGGAGGCTCTTCGGATCCTTCGGGTTTACGCTCGTCAGGAGCTCAAAGACGAACGTGGACATTTTCTCGCCGGAGAAGCTCGAGGTCTCTTTGGAAGCCGTCATATGCGGCATCTCCATGCCGATCATATCGATGAAAAAATGGCTGGATAACGAAGCGGCCAATCCTTTCATCGACGACACGGGCGAGGAATTCATCCGCTGTTCCGCCATTCCCCCGATCCCTAGCAAAATAAAAAATATAAGAGAGCCTAGCATCAGTATAATTAACGTACGCCCCATGCTCAGACCTTCCATGACCTTCCGTTTCATTCTGGCAATATTCCAGATGCGGAACTTGCGATTGTTCATAGCGATGTCCTCCTCGGTTCGCCGGGAGATGCCGACCTCATCCAGCCGTTCCCGCGACTCTGTAATCTCTTATACTTCAAATCTATGAACCGGGGAGATTCGATAGAACTAGATCCTGGAAAAATATAAAAGCTCCGATAGATTCGGAGCTTTTACTATGGGTCAGTGGGTATACGCGCCTACATTGCCGGGATCCACGGCTTCATGGAGCGCCGCGTTCAGGCCGGTCGCCACGATGTTGGCGATATCTTCTATAAATTCATCAATCTCCTTAGGCGTTACGATAAGGTCATGGCCCAGCGGCTCCAGAACCTCCTTCACCAGGGCGAGGCGCTCGCCTTCGGGGATATCGTGCAGCATTCCCATAATCTTGCCCGTCTCCGGCGCGCCTTCCCCGAAGTGGGATTTCATCAGCTCAATCGCATTATTGACGATGGTGGAAGCGTAGCAGACGGTCGGAACGCCGATCGCAATGCAAGGGACTCCAAGAATCTCCTGAGTCAGTCCTTTCCGCTTGTTGCCAACGCCGGAGCCGGGATGGATGCCAATATCCGCAATCTGGATGGTCGTGTTCACCCGCTCCAGCGAACGCGAAGCCAGTGCATCGATGGCGATGATCAACTCGGGGCGCGTTTGTTCCACGATGCCTTGAACCGTTTCGCTCGACTCAATCCCCGTCAGGCCGAGTACACCCGGCGCAACGGCGCTTACCTGACGATAGCCCGGGGCCACCCGATCCGGCATGAGCTCGAAATACTGGCGGGTCACCATCACGTTCTCCACCACGAGCGGTCCCAGCGAATCCGGCGTCACGTTCCAGTTGCCGAGCCCGACAATGAGCACGCTTGCCTTGGGTCCAATCCCGATCCGGGACATGAACGCTTCGAACTCGCGGGCGAAGACAACGGATACCTGATCCTGAAGCCCCGTATCGCCCTTGCGAAGATCGGGAACCTCCAACGTGACGTAATGCCCCTTCACCCTTCCGATTTGCTGAGAGGCAGCATCGTTCTCCACATCCAGCCTTGTAATCTTAATTCCGTCCTCCTGCACCACGTCCTCCATAACCCCGGGAATGGGCGCGCTTCCTGTGCCTCCAGCCAGTTCTCTTGATTCCACGGCCAGATCCGTTCGGACCGAGTATTTTTGCAGATCCAGATCCATCTAAATTCACACTCCTCCTCATATTGTTAGTAGTGTGCGAGAGTATGGGAGAGATTATGCAGAAGTCCGAATGAGTATTGCTTTTTGTCCACCCCCATGCTAAAATATTTTAAGTTGTGAATCATTTCGCTCTATTGAAATGCCTTACAGGAGGTGAATGTAATGCCAAACATCAAATCCGCGATTAAACGTGTAAAGACAAATGACAAACGCCACGCGCTTAACATTTCTCAAAAATCCGCGCTTCGCACAGCTGTTAAAACTGCTGACGTAGCGTTGAACGGTACAGAAATCGAAGCTGCTAAAGTAGCTTTCCAAGCTGCTTCCAAGAAGCTTGATAAAGCCGTAACGAAGGGCCTGATCCATAAGAACGCAGCTGCCCGCAAGAAATCCCGTCTGGCGAAAAGACTAAACGCTCTTACGTCCCAAGCGTAAGAAACGTTTGTTGAATACGACATGGAAAAAGCCCTGAACAGTTCACGCTGCTCAGGGCTTTTTGTGATTAGAAAAACGTTCATCGATGCACACTCTTCCGAGGATTGACCGCTTATAGCGGATGTTTTTCTGGCCAGATCAAGTTGATTTACCTCTGCAGGTCATACTTTCTGATCTCTAGATGAAAAAGAGCGTACGGCCGCTCGCGCGTCCCCGTACGCTCTTGAGTTATTTCGGTTCGCTTACGCGCCAAGCCGCAGCAGGAACAACTCGATTCCGAGCACCTTATCCACGGCCCCGGTCTTCATCTGGTAATCCAGATTGGCGAGATGGTTCAATATGCCTTCAAGACGTGCCGTCTGAAACTTGCGGGCCTGCTCGCCAGCAATCTTCACCGCATAAGGATGCACCCCGATTTGGGAAGCAATCTGCTGCTGCGAGTAGCTCTGGGTGGATAACGTCTTCACCTGCAGAATGATTCGGAACTGTCTGGTAATCAGGGCCGCAATCTTGATGGGCTCCTCACGCTGCTTCAGCAGCTCATAATAGATCCCGAGCGCCTTGTCCAATCGGAGATTGGCGATATCCTCCACGAGCGCAAACACATTCTGTTCCGTGCTGCGCGCCACCAGCATATCCACGGTTGCAACATCGATGGCTCCGTCGGCTCCCGCATACAAACACAGCTTCTCGATTTCACCCGATAAAGCCTGAAGACTGGTTCCCGCATTCCGAACAAGCGCTTCCGCCGCGCCTGCGCGCAGCGTGCAGCCGCCTTTCTTCACCTGCTTGTCCACCCAGCGAAGAAGTTCATCCCCGCCCAAAGGCATGAAGGAAAGGGCAACCCCCGACTTCTTGACCGCCTTGACTACCTTCTTGCGCTCATCCAGCTTTTCCTGCCCCACCATAAAGACAATCACGCTATAATCTGCGGGATCGGTCAAATAATCCAGCAAAGCCTCTGGACGATGATCCACTTTCCCGTTATCTTTTGCAGCCGTAAAAAAAGCCGTATCCCGGACGAATATCAGTTTTTTCTGAACCATAAAAGGAACCGTCTCGGCTTCCTCTACCACGGTTTGTATCGGAACTTCCCCTAAATCCATGTGAACCAGCGCAAAATCCCGGTCTTCTTTCGGGATCAGCTGGGCTTCCAGAAATTCGGCGAACTCCTTCATCTGGAATTTCTCGCTGCCATACAGCAAATAGACGGAAGACACGTCTCCCTGCTTGACCGCCTTGGCCGCCGCTTTGGCATCCATCGGCGTCCCCCCTTTCTACTCTGTACACTATACCAAAAAACAGTGCCCGAATGCGATAGACGTCAAACATAAAAAACGAAATCGCCCACGCGAAAACAAAGAGACCTCGGCTGTAGGCAGCGGCAAGGTCCCTTCGTCCCAACACATCTATATAAACGCCGGCAAGCATGCTCTAGAAACACCTCGCCGCCGGTCATACGACGGTAGTTGGTATAATGCTCTCTCTAATATATTGTATTCATATCTCCCGGCATTGGTGCGCCGAATGTATTTATATCTGTATAATTCTATGGTTTAGGCTGCTTCTGCCCCGCAGACGCCGGCGGCTGAGCCTTCTCTATGGAGTAGACGGATTCAACCAACTCTTTGTTCGTCTGTACCTTGTACTTGAACGTTAAGCCGTCCTCGGACCATTGACCGGATACCCAGCTTCCGCCAAGCGGAATCCTCTCGACCGTTTCGACCGCTTCAGCTGAAGTCTGGTCTCCCGACGGCAGGCGATAGATCACCAGATATTCGGCCTCCAGGGAGGCTCTGTACAGACCATCCGGGGACGGCCATTGTTCCGGCACCATCGCCAGCCCTTGGTACGATCCGGTGGAACGGTCGGAAGATTCCGTGCTTCCAGCGCCTGCATCGCCGGCAGGGTCGCTGATCGGCGGCACCTTCTCGGTTTGGACGTCCATTGCTTCATTAGGCGAAGTCTGGATGCTCATGCTCTCCGAGTTCTGCCCAGGCTCGTCGGCCGGAGGGTTCGAAGGGCTTGCGTCATTTTTTTTGGGTACCTCATTGCTGCTTGTTGCAGGTTGGTCTGGCGCTTGAGGCTCCCCGTCATTGTTCTTCTGAACCGGAGCATCGGGGGCTGCTGCATCTTCCCTGATGTCTTTAGCCCCATCCGATGGCTCTGTCTTCTCCTTTGATTCGTCGTTCGAGCCCGGATTCGGATCGGATTCCGACGATTCCGGCGGCGAACTCCGCAAACCTGCGGAAGGATCGCTCCCCTCGTTCGCCGTACCGCCAGTCTCCGCGCCGCCATCGGCGGCAAACGGCTGAACCATATCCTGAATCTCCGTCTCGGCCGAATCCTCATTTGCTCCCGCGCTGGTCGTGCTCGCCTCTTCATACGGAATCTCCGCATCGGATAACATCTTCGGTTCATAATTAAAAATAGCGACGCCGAGAATAAGTACAGCGGCGGCAGCCCCGATCGCCGTTCTTCCGCCAACCGTGCTCCACCAGCTGCCCGCACGCCGCGGACGCCGAATGTCCGGCATCATTTCGGCAGGCTCCTGGCTTTTCACGGCCGGAGGTGCGACAAGGCTCTCGCGATCACGGTCGATGGCATCCAGTTTAGGCATGATAGCGTCTACCAGACTGACAGGCGGGGTAACGGCCGGAAGATCTTCAAGCTCTCTGTTTAATGACTTTAATATGTTAAAGGTCTCCGCACACTCGGGACACACGGCAATATGCTGATACATTTGGGCCGTCTCATCGGAAGTAAGGTCCCGGTCCAAATAGCGGTGCATGCGTTCCACCACCTCTTGGCAATTCATCCTGATACACCACCTTTCTGATGCTCTTGGAGCATATTCTGCAGCTGCTGCCTGGCCCTGAACAAATAGGATTTCACCGTATTGAGCGGAAGGTTCAGACAATCAGCGATTTCGTTGTAGGACAGGTCCTGCAAATACCTTAAGACAATGACCGTGCGATGATGATCCGGCAGTTGGTTAATGGCCTCCTGGATATCCTGGGCCAGATAGCCCGACATCACTTCCCTTTCCACGTCGAGATGATCCCGAAACACCATGTCATGCTCATCGATGGAAACCGTCGGCTTCGTTCTGCGGAATTTATCGATGCATATGTTGGTAACGATCCGCTGGACCCAAGTCTTGAACTGGGCTTTCTCCTCATAGGAGTTGATCTTCGTATATACGCGTATCAGTGCTTCCTGGGCTGCATCCATGGCATCCTGTTCATTGTTTAAAATGTAATAAGCAGTTCGGTAAACATGTTGCTCAATTTCTCGCAATAGGGTGATTAGAGCGTCGCGATCGCCCGATTGAGCGGCTCTTATGAGTCCCTGCTCCACCACAGTGGATCCCCCTCTCCCTGCATACATACAGACGGATAGAATTAAAAAATGTTGCAGTATGTAACCTATTAATTTTTTCAGGAAACTTCATCTAACTATACCAAATATAAAGATTATAGTCATCCGCTGCATTTTCCTATAAAGATCATACTACGAAACCCGGTCCCAGGAACAGCGGGCGTCTTCATGGAATCTTCGTTCGCGTCTCAATATGCCCGTTCTTGATCCTCATCTGGATTTCGCCATGAAGGTTGGTTTGATAGATGATGGACCGAAAACGTTCCAAGCGGCCGACCACGTCCGGATGAGGGTGACCGTACATATTGTTGACGCCGGCAGAAATTACCGCAGCCGTCGGCTTCCATGCATTCAGCCATGGCGCGGATGTGGATGTCTTGCTTCCATGATGGGCCACCTTCATGACGTCGATCCGGTCTTCGGCAGCAAGCCGTGAGGCTGCGTCATCTTGGGATTGCCCCTCCAGGTGCTGCAGTATTTTCCGTTCGGCTGCTTGATCCGTATCCCCGGTAAATAAGACGCGGCTGCCGTTCATCTGAAGGACAAATACTAGTGAAGCATGATTTTGCTCCTTAATCAACGGTAATGCTTTGATGACTTCTCCACTTTCTGGGAAAAGAGGGGATAAAAATCGGATCTCCGTGTGACCGTCAAGTTTCCATACGGAATCCGCTCCTGCCCGATATACGGGAATGCGCTGTTCAACCGCGGATAACATCAGCTTCCGGAAGGAAGCGGATTCGGCCAAGGTCCCATTAAACACGACGGATTTCACGGGGATTTCCTGCAAAACAGCCAGGAGTCCCCCTATGTGGTCCTGATCCCCGTGGGTCATGATGACGGCTTCAAGCTGGTGCACGCCCCGTTTTTTCAACAAAGGCACCACCACTTTCGCTCCTACCTCGTACGGAGCTTTCCTTTCCTTCCAGGCGTCCTTCTCCTTGCGAAAATTCACCGTCCCGCCACCGTCAATGAGAACATGCTTGCCCGAAGGCGTTGTGACCAATATCGAATCTCCCTGTCCCACATCCAGGAATTGCACCAGTCCCGCCCCTTGCGTAGACGGCGATTGATAGCCGCTGTACAGCAGAACAATCAAAACCCCGGACAGCAGGGCTATCGCAGCTCCCGGGGCATACCGTTCGATATGATGACTGGCACGAAGGAAGCCTCTCCATCGCAATGCACCGGCCAAACGGCCCACGATCGGCAGCGTGCCCACGCCGGACAAATCTGCTCTGCCGCCCCATGACGGGCGTCCGTCCAATGGCTCCGTATCATTCGAAGCGTTCTGCCCTCCCTCGGGATTCTTAAATCTTTTGTTCAGGATGGACAGCAATGCATACAGGACAACGAAATAACACAGTATCCAGGCTAACGACGGGGACGGCCACAATGTCATAAAAACCGAGGAACCATTCATCCATTCAACGATCCGGAACGTGATATGGTTTAACCATTCGGTCACGGCGGCCAGCCAGCCCGCCCCGCGCATCCATACCCACCCCATCAACAGAGACACCATGCCTAAAGGCAGGACGACCAGGCTAATGACCGGAACGAGGATCAGATTGGCGAAAACGGAAATAAGCGAGACCTGGTTGAAGTAATGGATGGTGAGCGGAAAGGAAATCAGCTGCGCCACGACCGTTATGCCGACGGTTCCCCCCAGCCAGCGGGGCAAGAATGCCAGCAGCGGCATCAGCTTCGGCACGAATATCATCAAGCCCGCCGTCACGATGAAGGAGAGCTGAAAGCTGACGTTCACGAGAAAATACGGATTCCACACCAGCATGGCAAGCGCGGCCACGCTGAGGATATGCAGCCCATCCTTCAAAAGCCGCCGCCGCGCAGCATACAAACCGATCATTCCCATGATGCCTGCGCGCACTATGGAAGGACTCGCCCCGGTCAGCAGGACATATACGGGAATCAGCCACATCACCGCAGTCAGCGAGGCCTCCCTCGTCATTCGAAGGGTTGTGCATACGAATAGCAGGCATCCTACAACCACGGCCACATGCATGCCCGATATCGCAAGAATATGAGTCAATCCCAAACGCGAGAACTCCATGAATGTATCGGGATCCAAGTCATCCTGATTGCCAATGACGAGTCCCTTCATATACCCCGCATGGATGCCGCCGTACAATTGATCCAGCTTGCTTCCAAGCTTGTCGCGAAGGGCATCATTCCATCTGAGAACATGGCTTAATTTCCAGCTGTCTGGCGGTTCGATCACCGCTTGGTCCGAGCCCTTCACTTTGACGATCCAATGAATCTTCTGAGTACGCAAATACTGAAGGTAATCAAACCCGCCAAAATTGCGGGCCACTCCAGGCCTTTGCATTTCCCCGCTCAGCTGTATGCGGTCCCCGCGCTGCCATTGGTTCACAATCTCCAGCTCCGTTTTATCCAGCAGTTTTACTTGGACCATAACGATATCGTCTGTATTCAGCATCATGCTGCCATTCGGATCGGCTTGTTTTTGCACCGCCGGGTGCTTGGATTGGATCAGATCAGCCCGCTGCAGGGTTACCTGGAAATCAGCCCGGTCGCCATCCACCTCGACAGGAGAAGAAATCACCCCGAACGCAGTAACAGGAATGGGTTCAGTCGACTCTTCCGATGCAAGGACCGACTCGAAATCACTTACATTCGCCTCATCATGCCATTCCCAGTACGAGCCCGATACGCACAATGAGCATAGCATGCAGATCGTAAACAGGCGCCCTGCGCCCACCCACTGGCATACAGCTAATAATAGAAGAATTAGCCCGACCGCGATCACGGCGAGCTTCCATCCGTCATACAGGCATGCAGCACCGCTGCCGATCACCCATAACACGGTAAACACAAGTAATGGCCTTCGTTTCATCATTGAATGCATCCCCTTCTTGACGAAATAAAAAAAGAACCCTTGCCTGCAAATCGCAGTCAAAGGTTCTTCCTCCATAACTTTCTATTCCTATCAATCGCAATCGTCAATGCATGATTTATTCCGCTACCGTCATCAAGGTTTCGCGCGGCGGCTCGTATGCTTCAAGCTGCCGAAACGAAATCCCCTTCTGCTCCATCATGCGGGACACCTTGCCGGAGTCCTTGGGATAAGGACGATGGAACACAACCTCGACAATGCCGCTGTTGGCAAGCATGTTCGCACAGGTCCAGCAAGGCTCGTCTGTCACGTACACCGTACTGCCCTCCCTGTCGATCCGGTCCGTGAACAGCAGCAGATTCTGCTCGGCATGAATCGTGCGGATGCAGCGCTGCTTCTTCACCATGCTTTCCTTGCCGTCCTGCACGACCAATTCATAATCCTCCGCGATCATACAACCTGCTTCCGAGCAATCCGGCACCCCCATCGGCGCGCCGTTATAAGCCGTCCCGAGCAGCTTCTTGCCCTGCACCAGCACCGCTCCCACATGACGCCGAGGGCATTGAGAACGGGTAGATACCATAAAGGCAATATCCATGAAATAAGTATCCCAATCTTTACGTTGATCTGCACTCATCATCTGTCACCTGTTCCTTGTCAATATCTCCTTTATTGTAGCACATAGCTAAAGTCCTACGTAAGGCTTCATCTTCTCCAGCATTTTGGGCCCGATGCCCTTTACGTTCATCAAGTCGGCCTGAGTTCGAAACGGGCCGAACTGATTCCGGTAATCGATAATGGCCTTGGCCTTGGCCTCGCCAATGCCGGGCAGCTCCATCAGCGTGGCTGCATCCGCCGTATTCACATTGATCAATCCGGACGGAAGCGGAATGGACGGCGGCAGCGCTGGAGGTTCATTGGCAGAGACCGGTTGACCGACAGCCTCCGGCGGGGATGAAGCCGGCGAAACGGCTGCCTGATCAGAAGCTGAAGATGGTGAGGCTTCCGCTCCTTGGCCATTCCCGGCCGCAGCAGCCGGGTCCAGACTTGGCACCGGTTCCTTCGCGTTCGTAGCGGGCTCGCCTTGTCCACCCTGAGCGGTCTTTGCAGCATCAGCAGAATCCGTTCGAGCGTCAGCAGGGGCTGCAGCCCCTCCCGCATCCTTATCCCGGGAATCGGAAGCAAGCGCCTTCGCACCGGCGCTCTCCTCCATGGTCATGACTTGCTCCAGCTGTTCGTTTAACGGCTGCCAGCCCTCGATTCCCTGTTCCGTACCGCCGGCAAACAAGATGAGTCCGCAGCCCGCAAGCGTTGCGGCAAGACTCCAACCTAAAGATATCCGTTTCATCCAAGACCTCTCCTTAACTTCAAAGTTCAATTCGTACAAACTCTGGAATAATCTTCGGCTTCCCCACCGGAATCGCATGAAAAACCGTCATGAATCGGCATCTTCCCCGCATACATTAGACGTAAGGACGGTACATTTCTGCCGTAAAGCGCGAAAGGAGGGAACATACACATGAAGGTCGGTTTTATCGGTACGGGCAGCATGGGTAGTCTGTTGATCGATGCCTTCATTCAATCGGGCGCACTCCTGCCTGAGCAGATTCGGGTCAGCAACCGAAGCCCTGAAAAGCCGCTGCAGCTGGCAAAACGTCATCCCGGTCTGACGGTATGCAGCTGTAACACGGAGACGGCTTCTCAAAGCGACCTGCTATTTTTATGTATCAAGCCGTTGGAATTCAAAGCGGTCATCGGCGAAATCAAGGATCGGCTCGAAACCCGGCAAATCGCCATATCCATCACAAGTCCGGTCCAACTGATCCATCTGGAATCATCGCTGCCCTGCAAGGTAGCGAAAATCATACCGAGCATCACTAACATCACCGGAGGCGGAGCATCGTTATGCATGTATGGTTCCCGAATAAAAGAAGAAGACAGGCAGCTTATAGAAAGCCTCCTGTCTTATATCAGCAGGCCGCTCAAGATACTGGAATCGCACACGCGAATCACTTCCGATTTCTCCAGCTGCGGGCCTGCTTTTTTAAGTTTATTCATGGAAAAATGGATCGACGCTGCCGTTGAAATGACCGGAATCGACCGCAGGTCCCTCAATGCACTAGCCGGCGAAATGCTGCTTGGCACCGGCAAGCTGCTAACGGAGGAGGGCTTCTCCCCCGAAGAGCTGCAAAAGCGGGTGGCGGTTCCCGGAGGCATCACGGCCCAGGCTCTGGCACTGCTGGAATCGAACCTGAACGGGTTGTTCTACCAATTGATCCAAACCACACACGACAAGTATGAGGAGGATTTGGCCAAACTGGATGCTGCCTTCGGTTTTACGATTAACCGGCCACGATATTGACCAGTTTACCCGGTACGGCAATGATTTTGCGAATACTCTTGCCTTCCAGCGCCTGCTTGACATTTGGAAGGGAGAGGCTATGTTGTTGCATGGCTTCTTGGTCCATGTCTTTCGCGATTTTGGCGCGTTCCACGATTTTGCCGTTGACTTGCACCACGATCTCGACTTCTGCCTCTACGGTCCAAGCCTCGTCAAACTCAGGCCATGGCACGTAAGTTACGCTCTCCGTGTAGCCTAAACGGCTCCACAGCTCTTCAGCCAGGTGAGGGGCAAGCGGGGAAAGCAGTTGGACGAAGTTCTCCATCGCCTTGCGAGGAAGCACTTCGCTCTTGTACCCCTCGTTGATGAATATCATCAACTGGCTGATCGCTGTGTTAAAGCGCAGATGCTCAAAGTCGTCGGTCACTTTCTTAATCGTTTTGTGCAGCGTGCGTTTGAATTCGTCCGTACCCTCGCCGTCCACGATTTTAGGATTCAATTGACCGTCGTCTCCGATGAACAGACGCCATACGCGGGAAAGGAAGCGGTGCGTTCCTTCAACGCCGTTGGTGTTCCATGGCTTCGTCGCTTCCAGCGGCCCCATGAACATTTCGTATACGCGCAGCGTGTCAGCGCCATACTCGTTCACGATATCGTCCGGATTGATGACATTGCCGCGGGATTTACTCATTTTCTCATTGTTGTTCCCCAAGATCATGCCCTGATTGACCAGCTTCTGGAAAGGCTCCTTCGTATCGACGACGCCCAGGTCATACAATACTTTGTGCCAGAAGCGCGCATACAGCAAGTGCAGCACAGCATGCTCCACGCCGCCGATGTACAGGTCAACCGGCAGCCATTCC
Organism: Paenibacillus sp. Y412MC10; assembly: GCF_000024685.1. Lineage (NCBI taxonomy): Bacteria > Bacillati > Bacillota > Bacilli > Caryophanales > Paenibacillaceae > Paenibacillus > Paenibacillus sp. Y412MC10. Next base: position 2,030,667 of record NC_013406.1, on the reverse strand, counting down.
TTCTGTTTCTCCTTGGAGCACAGTTCGTCATGGTTATCCGGATCGATGTAACGCAGGTAGTACCAGCAGCTGCCGGCCCATTGCGGCATCGTATTGGTTTCGCGGCGGGCTTTCATGCCCGTTTCGGGATCAACCGTCTCCACCCACTCCGTAACGTTGGCCAGCGGCGATTCGCCGGTTCCGGACGGTTTAATCTGGTCCACATCCGGCAGAAGCAATGGAAGCTGATCTTCCGGCACGGTCTTCATCGTTCCGTCTTCCAGATGCAGAATCGGAATCGGCTCGCCCCAATAGCGTTGACGGCTGAACAGCCAGTCGCGCAGACGGTAGGTTACCTTCTTCTTGCCCTTGCCCTCTTTCTCCAGCCATTCATTCATCGCCTGAATAGCCGCTTCATTATCCAGCCCGTTCAGGAAGCCGGAATTCACGTGCGCGCCGGTGCCGGTATATGCTTCCTCCTCGACGTTTCCGCCTTGAACGACTTCAATGATCGGAAGACCGAATTGCTTCGCAAACTCCCAGTCCCGGCTGTCATGTCCCGGAACCGCCATAATGGCACCGGTGCCGTAGCCGGCAAGCACGTAATCCGCGATCCAGATCGGTACCTTGGCGCCGTTTACCGGATTGACGGCATACGCGCCCGTGAATACGCCGGTTTTATCCTTGGCCAGATCCGTCCGCTCCAGGTCGCTTTTACGTGCTGCCTGATCCTGATAAGCCTTCACCGCTTCACGCTGATCGGCTGTCGCAATTTTGTCCACGAGGTCATGCTCCGGTGCCAGGACGCAGTAGCTTGCCCCGAACAGCGTATCCGGACGAGTGGTGAACACCTCCAGATGACCATCATACCCTTCGATGTCAAAACGGACCTCGGCGCCCGTGGATTTGCCGATCCAGTTGCGCTGCATATCCTTCAGGCTTTCGCTCCAGTCCAGCTCGTCCAGATCCTCCAGCAGGCGATCCGCATATTCGGTAATGCGCAGGATCCATTGGCGCATCGGCTTGCGTACGACCGGATGGCCTCCGCGTTCGCTCTTGCCGTCGATGACCTCTTCGTTCGCCAGCACGGTGCCGAGCGCTTCGCACCAGTTCACCGGAACCTCGGCCACATAGGCCAAGCCGCGTTTATAGAGCTGGATAAAGATCCACTGCGTCCATTTGTAATATTCCGGATCGGTGGTGCTGATCTCGCGGTCCCAGTCATACGAGAACCCGAGGGATTTGATCTGGCGGCGGAACGTATCGATATTCTGCACGGTGAACTCCCGCGGATGTTTGCCCGTGTCCATCGCATACTGCTCTGCCGGCAGGCCGAAGGCGTCCCATCCCATCGGGTGAAGCACGTTGTATCCGCGCATCCGCTTGTAGCGGGACACGATGTCCGTTGCCGTGTACCCCTCCGGGTGACCTACGTGCAGGCCTGCGCCCGATGGGTACGGAAACATATCCAGCGCGTAAAATTTCGGTTTGGACGAGGTTTCTTCCGTTTTAAAGGTTTTGTTCTCATCCCAGTATTGCTGCCACTTCGGTTCGATGGCCTGCGGCTGGTAGCCGTGGCCGGTTGGTTGATTGTCCGTCATACTTCATTGCTCCTCCTTCACAGTCGAGAGGCAAGGCCTGCGCCATTGCCCAAAAAAACAAAAAAACCTCATCATCCATAGCGTTGATCGCTAGGGACGAGAGGTTTGATTCCCGTGGTACCACCCTAGTTAGCCAAAGGCATGCTTTGCCTTTCGCTCCCTTTGCATCCTTATCGCGGATAAGACGACGATGCTTCATCGGCCGATTCTGCCGGAATACAGCCCTCCGACGGCCGGGTTAACACCATTGCTCCGAGGCGAGTTCATCCCTATCGTCAACCGGTTTTCACCAGACACCGGCTCTCTGCATGATCGAAATTGGAACGATTGATCCTCATCATCGCGTTCATATTACCGTTTTAATGTGGCTATTATACCCAAAAAGCGCGATCAAGTCAACGAAAGCTCTTCTCCGCTTCTGCGGTAATGTTCCGGCGTGGTCCCGACCATGGCCTTGAACATCCGGCTGAAATGGGCCAAATGCTTGAAACCGGACGCCTGGCTGATCTCCGTTATGCTCAGATGGGGGTGGAGCCTGAGCATGATTTTTGCCTGGTTGATCCGCCGGTGATACACATATTTGAACACCGTCGTTCCGGTTACTTCCTTGAATAAGGAGGATAAATAGTGTTTCGTGATATGCATGTCGCGGGCGATTCCCTCCAGCGTCAGATCCAGCATATAATTTTCCTCGACAAACGACACGACATGCTGGACATGCCGCTCCTTCTCCGAGATCGAGTCGTGATCCTGCACGGCGGCCTGGCACCAGTCGGCGATGACGTACATCATCTCCTGGATTCGAAGGGTCATCCGCTCTTGGCGAAAGCCGGCCGTGGAGGACGACAAGCGGTGTATATCGGCCAGCATCCCTTCGAATTCTTCCCGGTTCTCCCCCGTCAGCGTCATGCGATGATTCCGCAGCGTTTCGAAGGGGTCCAGCAATATCGATTTGGCCGTCTCCGAAAGCCCCCTGCAGATCCAGGCCGGATCAAAATGCAGAATGCTCCTGACATATCTGGAATCGGGTTCAACGTTCGGACAGTGCAGCGTAAGCCCGTTCATCAGGAGCAGATCCCCCGGTTTCAGGGTGAACACGGAATCGCCGATCAAATACGTGCAGCGTCCCTCATGGAAATAATAAATTTCATAAAAAGCATGCGAGTGAAACTGCCCTCCCGACAGCGGCTGTTCATTGTAATAGGTCAGATCGAACGGCGCTTGAAGCTGCATGCGGTCAAAGCCTGGCATCATATCGACAGATGAGGTCATTTAGAGAATCGCCCCTTTAGCGATTTTGGAGTCGTCTAACCCCCAACCCTCAACGTAACGGGGTTTTCTCTATTATAAATGATTTTAGGGAATGCGCACGGCTTCATTTTGGGCAATCACGCACAATTCTCCGGCCTTGAAGGCATGCTCCTGGGACATGGCATGTTCCGTGCGTTCCAGGCAGTCCAGGATAAGCTCCCCGAAAAACGGATAGCCCACTTTCCCCTGGAGTTCCATATGAAACTCTCCTTCACCGTTAACCAAGTACAGATGATCCCCCTGCGGATGCCTTGCGATATCGATGTATTTGCGAAGCTCGATGTATCCTTCCGTTCCCAGAATAAAGGTTCTGCCGTCGCCCCAAGTGCCAAGTCCTCCGGGCGTCAGCCAATCGACGCGGAAATAATTGGTGGCTCCATTGTCTCCCACCAGCGTTGCATCTCCGAAATCCTCCAGCTCGGGGTATTCCGGATTCGCATAATTGCCCACCTTGCTGCTGAGCACCTTGGCATCGCGGCATCCCGCATAAAACAAAAATTGTTCGATCTGGTGGGAGCCGATGTCACACAGGATGCCCCCGTACTGTTGATGACGGAAAAACCAGTCCGGGCGGGAGGACGCATTCAAACGGTGCGGTCCGGTTCCCATCACTTGCACCACTCGCCCGATCGCCCCGTCCTGAATCAGCTTCCCGGCATGGACGGCACTCTCCACATGCAGCCGTTCACTGTAATAGACCATGTATTTCTTGCCCGTCTCCGCGGCTTTCGCGCGTGCAGCGTTCACCTGCTCCAGCGTGGTGAACGGCGTTTTATCCGTGAAATAATCCTTGCCGTGCGACATGACCTTCAGGCCAAGCTCGCATCTCTCCGAAGGAATGGCGGCAGCCGCCACCAGATGAACTTCGGCATCTTCCAGCACCTGGGCCTCGGAGGAAGCCACGGCTGCCTCCGGGTATGCCTTGCAAAAAGCAGCAACCTTGGCGGGGTCTGGGTCATACACCCACTTCAGCGTCGCCCCGGCCTCAATCAAGCCGTTGCACATGCCGTATATATGGCCATGCTCCAGCGACATGGCTGCAAAAATAAATTCTCCGGGCTTGCACACCGGCTGGGCCTTGCCCACCGGCGCATAGAGCATTCCATTGCTGCGGTCCATACCAAGAGCCTCCCCGATTGTAATTTAATAAGCGCCAAACGTCTTGCTCATATCCACCGGCCCGATCTCCTTGACCGTTTTCCGGGTGGACGAATTCGCTATCCGTTCTTGCAGCATCTCGTAATACAGATCTTCGTCCAACGGCAGGTCGACCCAATTGTCGGTCCAGGTGGACAAATGCATGGCATTGGACAGGGTCAATCCGTGGATTCCCTCTTCGCCCGGCGCAATCAATGGCGTTCCGTGCAAAATGGCGTCCGCAAAGTTCTGGATGATGCCGTTATGCTGCGGATTGTCCCCCGAAATCGGCACCTCGCATTTCCAGCATTCCGGTTCGCCGAAGCCCCCGGTATACTGCTGATTGAACTCCGGTTCAGGCACCCGGAGACGCCAGAAGGTAAGCTTGCCGTCCTCGATGACGATTTTACCGCGGTCTCCCGTCACTTCATACCGATTCGTGCCCGGCGCTTCCCCCGTTGTCGTAATGAAGACGGCCGTGGCGCCGTTCTCGTATTCCGCATAAGCCGTCACGTCGTCTTCCACTTCAATGTTCCGGTACTTGCCGAAGGAACAAAATGCGCGGATTCTCTTTGGCATCATGCCGGTTGTCCACTGCCACAGATCCAGCTGGTGCGGAGATTGGTTAATCAGGACGCCTCCGCCTTCTCCCGCCCAAGTCGCGCGCCATCCGCCTGAATCGTAATAACTCTGTGAGCGGTACCAATTCGTGACGATCCAATTCATCCGCCGCACCTCGCCGAGCTCGCCGGCCGCGATGAGCTCTCTAAGCTTTTTATACAGCGGATTGCAGCGCTGATTGTACATGATCGAGAACACTTTGCCGCTTGCTTCGGCCGCGCGGTTCATTTCCCGCACCTGCTTCGTATACACGCCCGCCGGCTTCTCAATCAGGACGTGGAGTCCTTGGTTCAGGCACGCGATGGCCACTTGAGGATGGGCATAATGGGGCGTTGCAATAATCACCGCATCGATCTCTCCCGAAGAGATCATAGCGTCCGTGTCACTCCAAATTTTCACGTCCGAAGGGAGCGTAGCCCTCGCTTCTTCCTGCTTGGCCGGGTTGAGGTCGCATATGGCGCTAAGCCGCGCCCCCGCAATCCGCCCCGCGGCAAGCGATTTGGCATGCGAAAAACCCATCCCCAGTCCGATAACCCCTACTCTTACCTGTTCCATATCTATCGCCTCCTTCATAAGTGTCCTATACGCTTTGTTTAAGGTCTGCCCACATGTTCATCTGCTCGGCAAAACGAAGCAGCATCTCCCTGGATTCAAACGTCCCGCTAAAATCCTCGATTCCGTAGTAACCTTCATAGCCGACCGACTGCAAATCCTGAATGACCTGCTTCCATGGGACGGCCCCTTGGTCAAGCGAGACCCATTCTCCGGACCAGGATGCCGAGCTTCCATCCTCGGAAGGCGTTTTTCGATATCCCCCGTTCTTCACATGGACATGAGCCACGTAGGGACCGAGAAGCTCCAAGCCCATCCGGTAGTTCTCGTAACCTTCATGGACCATGTTGCCCGGATCATACAGCACGCCGATATGCTGCGGATTGAAGTGGGATACGAGCCGGTGCGTCAGTCCGGCGCTCGGAGTGATCGTAAGATGATGGGTTTCCACCACGGCTTTAACCCCGTAAGCGGCAGCAAGATCCTGCACCTCATGAAGGTAACGAACCGCCTGGTCGTACAGTTCGTTGTAATTGCGCGTTCGGTTATATCCCGGAATCCCCACACGAATGAAAGAGGCTCCGATCAGCTTGGCCGCTTGCATGACTTTCTCCGTCGCTTCCACGTCGCCGCAGGTCAGATAAGGAACGACCGCAAGACTGCGCCGGCCATGCTTGTCGGCTGCTTGCTTAAACCTGAGCCAATCTTCCTGCGTGCCGTTCGGATCGATGGAGCAGCGGTTATGCCCCCAGAAGGAAGGCTTCTCTTCGGCAGCCTCTGCCGGAATTTCCTTGAAGCGCCACTCGATCCCTTCGATACCGGCATCCGCCGCCGCTTGGGCCAATTCCTCCGGCAGTAAATCAGGGGTGGCGACCGTAAATACGGACAGTTTCATAATCATTCATCCTCTCTCGACCAAATTTATTAGCTTATGCATCATTTGACCAACGTTGAACTCATATGATGTCATTCAGTGCGTTCCGGATGGTTAAAAGCCTCCCGAAAGATAGCGCTCTCATATCTGCTCATCCTATCTATCCCCCATCGTAGCACAGTACCGAAAGCAAACCCATATCCCTTCCCATGAACCTTAACCACAGTCAAATAAAGCCGAAAAGAAATGTCTTTGAATATAATGAATCGCCCGTTGACGCAAGAACTGAGTCTATCGACGTGTTTCTCTTGAGAACAGACCGCGACGAGCCGTCGCATCCGCAGCGTTTTTTTGAAAAATCCCGGACTCAAAGTATAGGCACTCTTATATAACCTAAAAAGGCACCTCCTCCGTCCTGAATAGACGAAGAAGCGTGCCTTCTCCTTAGGGTATTCGTTTATTTTACGGCAACGTAGAACAGCCTGGATGCATCCTGACCCGCTTCCGTCCACTCAAAATCGGCATAGCATTTCACGTCCCGGAATCCGGCCTTAATCAGCTCAACCTTCATCCATTCCGGGTCGTATCCCCGCTGGATATGCGTTTCTTCAAAGCGGCGGTAGATCGTTCGGTCTTGGTCATCCCGCGCAAAAATGGAGAGATGGTGTTCAATCTCCATCCGGCGTTCGTCCAGGTCGCATGTCCATATATAGGACACTTCCCGTTCATCCAGAACAAATGGCTGCTCTTCGTCGTATCGCAGCAGCGTATTGGGGTGATGCACGTCAAACAGGAACGTGCCGCCTTCCTTGAGACCGTTGTAGGTCCTTGCAAAAGCGGAGCGGATGTCCTTCTCCTCCAGCAGGTAGTTCACACAATCACAAAATGAAATGACGGAATCCACCTGCTCGGGCAGCTCCCAGGAACGCATGTCCTGCTGCACCCAGCGGACGCTCCCTTCCCGGAACAAGCGATGTCCCTGGGGCATGCCCTCCAGCTTGCGCCTGGCAACCGACAGCATATCCGCTGACAGGTCAATCCCCGTTACTTCAAAACCGGAGTTGACGAGCGGTATGGTGATGCTGCCTGTCCCGCATCCGAGCTCGACGACGCTTTTTGGCATTCCGTGCTTCTCCCAGGCGGTTCTCGCAAAGCGGATCCAGTCCGGGTACGGCATGTCTTCCATGAGTTGATCATATACGTAAGCAAACTTGCGGTAAGACAACATGATGACACCACTTTCCTTAGAAGCTTCCCCTACCTTGCCGGGTTATTCGTTTGAACCGGAGTTCTCCTCTTGATTGACCATATACGTCCAGCTGTCCTTTTGCGTAACCAAACCGTCCTTCATCAACTTGCCAAGCGCGCGTTTAAAGGCGGATTTGCTGATGCCGAAACGCTGCTTGATGATGTCGGGCGGCGTTTCATCCGAATACGGCATCGCATGGCCCGGACGCTCCTTCAGAAAAGCCAGCAGCCGGTCTGCATCATCGGTCCGTCCGATCTCTTTTTGCGGAACCATGGACAGGTTGACCCTGCCATCCTCCCGGATATGGCTGACCCGAACCTTTACCTCTTCGCCAAGACGCAGCATCCGCGTCCGTTCCGAGGAATGGATCATGCCGATCGCGCCGAAGCCGACCACGCCGCCGTCGATGATGACAAACGTGCCCATCTGGAGCGGTTTATACACCAGGGCAGTAAACCATTGGCCTTTCCACGAATCCGGCGCATGGAACGCAAGCGGAGCTAGCTCTTGTTCCCCGGCGAGTTTCGCTCGCAGCCGGCCTTGCTTATCATGCTCCATGATCACAAACACGTGGTCTCCCACTTGCGGGTGAAGCTCCCGCATCTCCGGCAATTCCCGGATCGGAAGCAACAGCTGCCTGCCAAGTCCCATCTCAAGGAAACAGCCGAGGCGCGGATGGACGTCGGCCACTTCAAGCTTCGCCGTTTCGCCCAGCGTTAGGTACGGCTTCTTCATCGTTGCGGCCAGGCGGTCTTCCGTATCGAAGAATATAAAGACCTCTATCGTATCCCCCGGCTCGATTTTACCCGTAAGCTCCGAATAGTGAAGAAGCACATCCCGATCTCCGCCATCCAGAAAATAACCGTAAGGGGACACTTCCCTGGATACAACGAGTTTCGTTAATGTGCCGGCAATCAGACTCATACGTTCTCCACCACTTTGGCATCCGACCACAGACGCTCGATGTTGTAGTATTCCCGCTCATCGCGGTGAAAAATATGAACGATCACGTCGCCAAGGTCCATCAGCACCCAGCGGGCAGCATCCATTCCTTCCAGTCCGCGCAATGCCACGCCCTCGTCATGAGCCCGTTTGCGGACCTCGGTTGCGATCGCTTGAACCTGGGTATCCGAGTTACCGTGGCAAATGACAAAGTAGTCGGCGATCAGGGAAATCCCTCTGAGATCCAGGACCACGATATCCATCGCTTTTTTATCTTCAGCGGCAGCTACTGCCACATTTAACAATTCATTCGGTTTCAACGTCATGAATTCGCCTCCAATTGCTTAATTAGATCGTTGCGGGCTAGCACCGTCAACGGAAAAATGATTTGTCTGCGCGAGAGCAGATATCCAATCGTCGAATCAAATCCGGCTGCAAGCGCCTCTTCAAGGCTATGGTTGGCCAGTTCGCGAATATTATTCACGCCGGGGAAATCCCGCCCCGGTTCCATATAATCCGCCAGGCAGACCACCTTGTCAAGGAGCGTCATGCCGATGCGCCCCGACGTATGGTACCGAATGGCATCAAGCACTTCGGCATCCGTTACGCCATATTCGTGTTCCGCTACGAATGCCCCGACTTCAGCATGCCAAAGCTGTTTGTCGTAATGGAGCAGCTCGTCGGAGAGCTTATGCTCCACCATCATCTGATGAAGCTTCTGCACGGGCCAGTATTTGGCCACGTCATGAAGGATGGCGGCCAAGTCCGCCTTAACCGGGTCGGCTCCGAACCTGCCAGCAAGGATGACCGCGGTTTCCATGACGCCTTTGGTATGCTCCCAGCGCTTGGCCGGCATCTGGGAGGATACGGCTTCTATGAGTTCATCACGGCTGTAATCCATAAATACCGCTCCTAACAATATAATCGTATACTCGGTCCGGCACCATATAACGGATGGACGAGCCTGATGCCGCCCGGCTCCGAATGATGGTGGAGGAGATTTCGATCAGCGGCATCTCGGCCGTGACAACCGCCTTTTGCAGAAAATCAGGCAGATCATCCACCGATAGTTTGGTTCCGGGACGGTTAAGCCCGATAAAAGTCAGCATTTCCGCCAGTTCGCCGATCCGGTTCCACTTGGGAAGATACGCAACCATATCCGCACCGATAATGAAGTAGAAGTCATGCTCGGGGTACGCATCGCGCAGCTCTCTGACCGTATCTACCGTGTAGGAGACGCCGCCGCGTTTCACTTCCCAATCCAACGTGCGAAACGACGGATGGCCGGCTACGGCTTCAGCGGTCATCTCCAGCCTCATCAGGCCCGTTACGCCGGCATCTTCCTTGTGCGGCGGAATGTGGCTTGGCATAAACCACACCTCTTCCAGATCGTAAGCGTCCCGCGCGCATTCGGCTGCGAGCATATGCCCGATATGAATGGGATCGAAGGTTCCGCCCATTATCCCTACCTTCATCCGGGTTCACCTCCCCTAATTAGAGAGTTATTAATATCCGCTAAGCTGGAGCCGTCCGGCCCCCCTACGGCAGTTCGATGGTTTTGTGGTCTTTCGATTCTTTATAAAGCACGATCGTCTTGCCGATCACCTGCACCAGCTCGGCTCCGGCTCCTTCAGCAAGCTCCTGGGCGATTTCGCGCGGGTCTTCAAGACAGTTGTTGAGCACGGATACCTTCATGAGTTCCCGCTTCTCGATCGCCTCGGAAATATGACGGATCAGATGCTCGTTGCTGCCTCCCTTGCCTACCTGGAACAGCGGATCCAGATGATGGGCGAGCGAGCGTAAATGTCGTTTTTGCTTTCCTGTTAACATGCTTGGTCATTACTCCTTAAACATTCAATTATTAAAACCTGGCGCTTGTCGAAAGCTATATTGTAGCTTTTGCATAAGCATTAATCAATAAACAAAGATATTAAGACTCGGATTGGAAGCTGGTCAGAACGGCTTCCTTCATGGCCTGCACGGGTGCCGTCAGACCCGTCCAATATTCGAATGCATAGGCGCCTTGATTAATGAACATTCCAAGCCCGCCGTGTATGGTGCATCGCCGAAGCTCCCCTTGCCGCAGCAGCTCGGTCTTCAACGGATTGTAGATCAAATCGCTGACAACGATCCCTTCACGTATGGACTCCGGCGGAATGGGAAGCTCCGAAACCCGGGGAAACATGCCCACCGAGGTCGTGTTAATGATTACATCGGCATCCGACAACGCCTCTCCGGCCTGTTCCTCTCCGTACCCTCTCAAGTCCGCAAGCGAGCCCCACTCCTCGGCAAGCGCCAATGCTTTGGCGGACGTCCGATTTACAATGGATATCTTCTCGGGCCCTTCGCCGATGAGGGCATAGATGATGCCTCTTGCGGCACCGCCCGCACCGATGACAACGATTCGCTTTCCCTTCAGGTCGGGACAGGCTTCATCCTTTAATGAACGAACATATCCGATGCCGTCCGTATTGTAACCCGTCAATTTGCCGTTGTCATTGACGATGGTGTTCACGGCACCGATGCGCTGCGCCCCTTCATCGACGACGTCCAAATACTTCATGACTTCCACCTTGTGCGGGATCGTTACGTTCACCCCTCGAAATCCCAGTACTTTGACGGCCTGGATGGCGTCGCCCAGGCCCTGCGGACGAATATGAAGGGGGACGTACGCTCCTGACAAACCGAGGGCGTTAATCGCCGCATCATGCATGGCCGGCGATTTCGAGTGGCCGATCGGATCCCCCATTACGCCAAGGAGCAAATAATCACGCTCGTTCATTGGATTCACTTTCATTTCTCCTCTGCCTCTCCCATGATAGCCGGACGGTTACCATTGGGATATATCACTTATATCAGGGATGGACGCGACAGGACTTTGATTCCTTTAGGTACATGAACCGCTACAAGCGCTCCCTGCTCACCGTTGATCTTGATCCAGCCGAGTCCCGAGATAAACACGTCTTGGCGCGCACCTTTAGGAATACGGATTTCGTGCCTCGTCCATTCCGGAAGCTCTTCAAGCCGTTCCTTGGTCGGCGGGGACAGCAGCTCCCCGGCATGCTCCGCAAATAGCGAATCCGCCCGTTCCAGCTTGGTCCGATGAATGCCGAGCCGGCCGCTGATGAAACAAGTAAAGGATTGATGCTCCCCTTGCAGAAAATCAAAGCGGCCGAAACCTCCGAAGAAGAGGGTCTGCCCTTCGTTCAGCTGGTATACCATCGGCTTCAGCGGATTCTCCGGCATGACCGTCCCCAGATCCTCACGGCTCACGAGCTCGCTGTAGCGCCATGGGTACACAATGCCCGGCGTATCAATAATATACCGGCCGTCATCCAGCGGAATATTGACCATATCGAGCGTCGTTCCGGGATAACGGGAAACGGTCAGCTCCTGGTCCAGATCGCTGTAGTCGCGGATCAGGCGATTGATCAAGCTGGATTTCCCCACGTTCGTGGCGCCGACCACATAGACATCCCGGTCGCCCCTGTAATGCGCAACCGTCTCCAGCAGCCGCTCAAAGCCTTGGTTCTTCTTCGCGCTGCAGAGCACGATGTCTTCCGTTCTCAGGCCATGCTCCTTGCACTGCTTCTGCACCCAATTCAGAACCTTGTTCCAATTGGTCACCTTCGGCAGAAGATCGGTTTTGTTAACCGCCAGAATCACCGGATTGTTGCCGACAAACCGCTGCAGCCCTGAAATCAGGCTTCCTTCAAAATCGAAAAGATCCACGATGTGAATGACCAGCGCATTCTTGCCGCCGATCTGTCCGAGCAGCCGTAAAAATTCATCCTGGTCTACGGCGACCGAAGAAGCCTCGTTGTAATTCTTGATACGGAAACAGCGCTGGCAAATAACCGGGTCGCGGTCCCAAGCCTTCTCCGGCAAATAGCCCGGCTTGTCCTGTGCAGCGCTCTGAAGCGGTATGCCGCAGCCGCTGCACTTCTTGATGTCATCTCCGCCTGTAGGCAACGTCATGATTTCGGTTCCTCCTCCATCCATAATCCTTTTTTGCGCAAACGGGTCAAGGCGATGCGTTCCACCCGACGATTGACGAGGCGGGTAAACCATCCTTCATCGTTGATGGCGATGGGCATAACCAGAACCGTATACAAGCCGAGCCGATTCCCGCCGTATACGTCGGTCAGCATCTGGTCGCCGACAACAACCGTTTTCTCCGGAGTGAGCTCCATCATGTTCATCGCTTTGCGAAACGGAGTATTGCTTGGCTTGCGGGCTTCATGCACATACTGGATGTCCAGCGGCGTCGCGAATTTAGATACGCGCTCGAGCTGATTATTCGAGACGATGATGAGCTGGAAACCGATCTCCTTCACTCTTTTGAACCAAACGACCAATTCCGGCGTGGCAAGCGGCGCCTTGGCCCCAACAAGGGTATTGTCCAAATCGGTAATGATTCCACGATACCCCTGCTCATATAATTCCTCCAGGTTAATATCAAAAACCGTGTTGACACGGAGCTTTGGGATTAACATTTCAAACAAATTCGTCACCTCAATTTCATACGAAAAACTATACCATATTCCGGTTCCTTAGTAAAAATAATCACGGCCGGCGCCTTCCTTCTTTCCGGATTGCAATCTTTACCAGCAAAAGACCACCCGGCAGCCGTCGAAGCGGACCGGGCGGTCTTGAAATGACCGATATCAGAACGTATTCATATCAAGCTATCCTGATATCGCAAGAACAACCACTTGTGACGCGGTCTGTCTTCTTGGATTACGTTGATAGACGTTTGTCCGGCACAATGCGGACCTTCTTGATGGACTTCTTCAGCTTCTCGGCATCCTGTTGGACCGAGCGCCACTGCTCTTCCTTCACTTCCGCAGGGCTGTAACGGGCAGCCTCAAACTGCTGCAGCAGCGGTCTCAGCTCTGCTTCCAGTTCAGGATGTGCATATGCCCAGCGGCGAACCGATTCACGGAGCGTTTCATGTTCTTGCCTTACCAACCCCTTGCGCTGCACGGAACGGATCCAGCGTTCCGTCTCGGCAATCACCTTATCCGCTGCCGTCAGCGGCTTGCCTGCTCGAATCCGTGCCCCGGCGAAGCGCAGGCTGATGCGCATTCTCCACAAGATATACAGAATCCACAGCACGATGACAACCACCGCTGCCGTTACTATGATTTTAACCCATCCGGATGATGGATTATCAGAAGTTGGGGCAGGAGCTGCCTCGTCCTCGGCCTTCTCTTCCTCTTCGACTTCCTCTTCGATGACGGGCTCAGCGTCGGCGTCGGCCGTCAGAATCGGCATGCTGAATCCCGGAGTCGCTTCGATCGGAACCCAGCCGTACTCGCCGAAGTAAACTTCAACCCAGGAATGGGCGTCAGCGTTTGTAACGGTATAGTTATCAGGCTCGATCGAGGTTTGACCGTCGACCGGAACGTATTCCGAAGCCGTCATCCTGCCGGGGGCGTAACCCTTGACCCAGCGTGCAGGGATATCCAGCGACCGAGTCATCATCACCATAGACGTGGAGAAGTAATCGCAATACCCTTCCATAATTTCGAACAAAAAGGCATCTACGAAATCGTCGCTCTTTTTGAGCGAAAGGTCGGGGGTGTTGGTATAGGTATAGTTGCTCGTTAAATATTGTTGCAAAAGCATAACCTTCTCATACGGCGTGTCTCCGTCCGCCGTAATTTCTTCAGCCAGATCCGATACGCGGTCCGGGAAATTTCTCGGCATCTGGACGTAGGCTTCGTCGAACGAGCCGGAATACAGTTCATCATAAGTTCTGGCGCTCAGCTCATCGATCGGGATGACGGGAACTTCCGACGTTAAGGTATAACTCTTCGGATAGTCCGCATCGCGAACGTCGTCCAAATGCATCTCCGCGCCTTCGGTCACCCAGCTGAGCCGGCCCGGATCGATGTCCTCATCCAGGCTTTCCAGCTGACGAACGCTGTAGGCCCCGAACAAGACCGGATACACCGTGTCGCTCAGCATCGTTACCGATTGTTCCAGCTTTTTGGTAGGTACGGATGTGCCGGCTTCTCCCGGCAAGGAGTCGCCGATGTCGACTCCCGTCCCGGATCGACGGCTGCTGGCTCCGTCAGCCCAGCCCGTGCCCGAGTACACGGCTCTGGTTTCGCCGCGCCAATAGCTGCGTTCTTCCGAGGTGATCGACATCACCGGCGAATAATCAAAATTAAAACCGCCGCCAAGATCGTTATCCTCTCTTCCGTAACCGGACATGCTTTCGGACGCCGACTCGATAAGGGTTCCGGTCCCCGATGTGCCGACGCCGGATAACGGTACCCCGTTCCACTCTCTCCATGCCGTATAAGGATCGGTCAGTGTCGGCTTCACGTGGGGCATGTTCACGCCGGCCACGATAATCAATGAGAAAATGACCAGAATATTGGCGATAATCTTAAACGGATACTTCGACAGATTGACCCATCCTTGAGGAAAGCGTCTGCGGAACCGGTTGAAGTGGCTGGATACGAGCCAGCCCATTCCGGCCCCGACGACCCAAGCAATCTCATCCCACAGCACGATTTTCGTGAAGGAATCCAAAATGGCAAAACTAATGACGTGGATCCCGACTACAAGAAGGACGCGTCCCTTGGTTTTGGCCCAGCGGGCAAGAAAGAGGAACATGGCCCAAGCAGCGATAGCAAACCATAAATAAGGAAAGAGATACAGGAGTTCTTCGGTCAGGAAACTTTCCGCTCCGAAGACAGGAACCGGATTGCCGGAAGTTTTCAGCAAACTGTATACGCAATACAGGATCAATAGAAACTGGAGAACGACTCGGTAACCCTGCTTGATCTGCAGCAGCGCTTCGGTAACCGCCGTAATCGTTAAAGCCGCGATAACGATGGCGGTCGTTTCCGACAGCCATATCGTTTCCGTGAAGGATACCCACTGCATCCCCATGATCCAGATCCACAGCATCGTTAACGTGCTGAAGAAGGTCGTCGATAGTTTGTCCAGCCATAACTTCATCATGCACCACCTCCCAGCGCAGCCGGAAGCTCATCGAGGGAAGCAACCGAATAACTTGAGATCCCCCGGGATTGCAGGAGCGAAATCGATTCATCGCGTTTTGTTGTTTCTTTGGAAGGAGCGATTTGCAAGAAGCAAGGGTTCATCCCTCTGGTCTCCACCCAGCGCATGATCTCTGAAGCCTCTTTGCCGCTCATCGGGCTGATCAGCAGGAACAAGGCTCCTTTTGGGAAATGGCGATAGGATTTCTCAAGGGCAGCAATCAGCTTGCTCTTCCGGTTATAATCCACGTCAACCAGATGCTGAATCATGCGCATCCGTTCCCCGGCGTGATCGGCCGGAGCGAACATTTGGGTTTCCTGGGCAGCCGTGAACAGCCCCGTCCCCGCATGCTCCTTGGCCCCGTATTCGATCAGCGAAGCGGCTGCCGATACGGCAAGCTCGAATTGCTGGGCATTGTCGTACCCGTCGGCGGCGCAATCCAGAACGATCATCGTTCTGGGGAAGGACTCATGCTCGAATTCCTTCGATTTCCAAGAGCCGGTCTTCGCCGTTGCATTCCAGTGAATCCGGGAGATCCGGTCGCCATACACATAATCGCGGACGCCGTTGATCTGCGTGGTTTCCCGCCTTGCAGCCGACACCGTGGTTTGCGTCCCGCCCAATCTGGAGTTCCGTATGTTCCGCTGCCACTTTGGAATATAAATGGTTCTCGGAAGAACGCGGAAATCCGTTTCAACCTCGATGCGTCCCTTATGCTCCATCAATCCGAAGATATCTTCGCTTATGCATTCCGTCTTGGAAAAAACATATCGCCCGCGTTCGAGCGGAGGAGTCTGGAATACAAGCTTGCCTGCCCCCCGGAGGTTCGGAATGACGCTGTCTTCAAAGGACCAGGAGTCGCCGTTATGCCTCTGCAGCACTTCACGCACGATCATATAGGGCATCGGCAGCAACCCTGGGACATGGACCTCTAGCTTAACGCGCACCTGCTCGCCGGCATGAAGCTGTTCTCCAACGCGCTCCGTTCCCCCAAGGACGACCCGGTGCGCTTTGACGCGATTGACCCCGCCAAAACCCGCGCCGATCAGATAGACCGTCAGAAGGCTGACCATGGAGAAGAGCATGAGCGAGGTTTTCCCTCCCTGGAATAAAACATACAAAAGACATAGGCACCATACCGCCAATACCGCTGCCAGTCTGGACGGCTGCATGCCATTCAAAAATAACGAAACCGCGCGGCGCATGCCTATCTCCCCATCTGAACAGGCACTTTAACCTGACGGAGTATAAACTCAAGCACCGACTCCGGACTCGCATTGTCGAGCCTGGCTTCCGGACGCAGCATGATCCGGTGCGAAAGTACGTAGGGAGCAAGCGTCTTCACGTCATCCGGCAGAACGTAATCCCGCTCTTGCAGGAAGGCATAGGCTTTAACCGCATTCATGAAGGACAGGGTGGCCCGTGGACTTGCGCCCAGCATAACGGAAGGGTGCTCACGGGTCGAGCGGGTGATATTCAGCAGGTAATCGGCAACGGGCTCGCCGATGAATACCTCGCGAATCTCGCGCTGAATGGATGAAATCTTATCCATATGCGTCACAGGCTGAAGCTTGTCCGACAGTTGCCCGTCGCGCGAACGGTACATCAGCTGCTTCTCCGTGGCGGCATCAGGGTAACCCAGGCTCAGCTTCAGCATGAACCGGTCCAGCTGCGCTTCCGGAAGCATATAGGTGCCTTCAAAATCAATCGGGTTCTGGGTCGCGCACAGCATGAAAGGATGCGGGAGTTCGTGGGTAGCCCCGTCCACCGTTACGCTGCGCTCCTCCATCACTTCCAGCAGGGCCGACTGCGTTTTGGTTGTGGCCCGGTTGATTTCGTCCGCCAGCAAAATATTGGTCATGACCGGACCTGGTCGGAAGTAAAACATTTCGTCTCGAGGGTGGAATACGGAAACGCCTGTTATATCACTCGGGAGGATATCCGGGTTGCATTGAATGCGGCGGTAATCCCCCTGCATGGATTTCGCTAGTGCTTTGATCAGTTGGGTCTTTCCCGTGCCGGGCACATCTTCGATCAGTACATGTCCGCCAGCGAGCAGCGCCGTAAGGAGCAATTGGATCTCAAATTCTTTGCCTAGCAGGCACGACTCCAGATTGGTTCGTACCGAGGTAATGATTTTCATGGATTCTTGGCTTACGGGCATGTATGACTAACCTCCTGTAAGGGAATAAATACTTAATTTAGTACTATTGTACATGATCGAAGTCCCGGAGTACATTCGTAGAGATATTTTGGTTGTTCTCCTTCTTACAGGCCCTTTAGGCAGAAAAAAAAAGACCCCGGCATAAAGCCGAGATCTTTTGCTTCTGGATGTTCACGATGTTATCCCTTCGGACGTACGAACAGCGCTGCCAGGAAGGAGAAAATGATCGCCGAGGATATCCCCGCGCTGGTTACTTCGAATATCCCCGTTACGACCCCGATCCAGCCGTCCCTCCCCAGCTCCGTCAACGCGCCGTGCACAAGCGAGTTGCCAAAACTCGTGATCGGCACGGAGGCTCCCGCTCCCGCGAATTTCACCAGCGGCTCGTACAATCCGAAGCCGTCCGCGATGGCCCCTGCAACCACCAGCGTACTCATCGTATGCGCCGGCGTCAGTTTAATAACGTCCATCATAATTTGCCCAATGACGCAAATCAATCCGCCAATAATAAACGCCCATAAAAACTGCATCTTGTTATCCTCCCATCTCTAAGGCTACGGCGTGAGCGATACACGGAATGCTCTCACCCTGCTGGTAAGAAAGGGGCGACAGCAAGGCACCGGTAGCAACGACCAGCACCTTTTTCAATTCGCCTTTGCGCATCCGTTTCAAAATATGGCCGTAGGTGACAACCGCCGAGCAGCCGCAGCCGCTGCCCCCTGCGTTGACGTATTTCTGTTTTTCCATGTCGTAGATCATTAAGCCGCAATCGGCAAATACCGTGCCGTCCATGATGACATCGTTCTGCTGCAGGAGGTCCTTGGCAATGGGAAGCCCGACCGAGGCAAGATCGCCCGTCACGATCAGATCATAGTCCTTCGCCTGCCGGCCTGTATCCTTAAAGTGCTTCGTGATCGTGTCGGCCGCCGCCGGAGCCATCGCCGCCCCCATGTTGAATGGATCCTTGATGCCCAGATCGACCACCTTGCCGATGGTGGCATACGTCACGGCAGGTC
Organism: Paenibacillus sp. Y412MC10; assembly: GCF_000024685.1. Taxonomy (NCBI): domain Bacteria; kingdom Bacillati; phylum Bacillota; class Bacilli; order Caryophanales; family Paenibacillaceae; genus Paenibacillus; species Paenibacillus sp. Y412MC10. The sequence continues at coordinate 2,012,201 of NC_013406.1, read as the reverse complement.
CGTCTCCCTTGTGCGAAACGACGGAGCAGCCCGCTCCCGTGATCGTATATTGCGCATAAGGCGGTTTCTGCGATCCGTATTCCGTCGGATACCGGAATTGCTTCTCGACGGTACAGTTATGGCTGGCCGTACCAGCCATGACATACTGGGCTCCGCCCGAATCGACAAGCATGGAGGCGACCGCAAGGCTCTCCATCGATGTGGAGCAAGCACCGAACACGCCGATATACGGCACGCCCATCTGTCTGGCGGCAAACGAACTGCTGATGATCTGGTTCATCAAGTCCCCGCCCACGAAAAACTGCAGCTGGTCTTCCTTGATGCCCGCCTTTTCGACGGCTTTTCTCGACGCGTCCTCCAGCAGCTTCCGTTCCGCCTTTTCCCATGTTTTTTCGTTGATCTCAATATTGTCGTAGACAAAGTCGAAATCGTTGGCCAACGGACCTTCCCCTTCTTCAGGGCCAACGATCGTCCCCGTGCCGATGATGACGGGTTTGTTCTCGAACTGCCATGTTTGACCGATCACCTTCATGATCGCGTTACCTCCCCTCGATGCCGAAAATAGCGTAAATGATACCGATAATGAACGCAGCCACGGTACCAAATACGATCACGGAGCCCGCCAGCTTAAACATGCTGGCTCCGACCCCGAGGACCAATCCCTCTGCACGATGTTCAAGCGCAGCGGAACACATGGAGTTCGCAAACCCCGTGACCGGCACGGCGCTGCCCGCTCCGGCCCATTGCGCGATTTTGTCATATACGCCGAAGCTCGTCAGAATGACGGAGAGGATGATCAATACGGCGACCGTAGGATTGCTCGCTTCGGTGGTGCTCATATCGAATACGGACATAAAAAAACGCTGAATGCATTGGCCGATCAAACAGATGAGGCCTCCCACCAAAAAAGCGCGCAAGCAATTTTTAAGCACGGCGCGGGGAGGCTCATGCTTTTTGGCAATCGTCTGATATTCCGCCGAGCTCATTGTGGTGATATCAGACTTAGGCTTTTGGTTGGAGCCTGACATTTCAATACACCTCCGCAATTGGTTAAGTATGGAATCCCTTGAACAAACGCTGAAAAGCCGCTATGGATATCACTCACATATCATTATGCTTTGAATGATCTCCCTTTATGTTTGGAAAATCATCCTTCTCGCCCACGCATCATGGCTTGTCCGGCCATAGTGACGTCAACGCGAAAATCAGCTTCCAGGAGCATCCTGAAAGCTGATTTTCAAACTCGCTGACTTGATTCGTTTGGAGCCGGCCGTTATATAAGAATGTATTTCAATAAAATGACGAGTAGGATGAACAAGACCATAATGAGCAGAAGTTCTCGGACTTCGGCATGATAGTCGTATCCATCAATCCCATGGCGGTTCATATTCTGCCCCTTCCCGCTGACAACAAACATCCACATGTTTTTCTATATCGTATTCCCGTCCAGGATAGGGGGTGCTTGTTCCAGTTACATTTATATAACGCAGCCTGATGATGCCGGCTTTGTAGACTTTTCGGATGTATAGGGGCATACTAGAAAAGGAAAAACTCTTACATACCTTTTCTAAAGGAGCGATTTCGTCATGAATGAATCAACACTGGAATTATTCCGTACATTAACGGAATTCCCTGCTGCACCGGGCTTTGAGAGGGAACTCCGTTCTTGGGTGAAGGATGCCCTCTCTCCATATACAGATGAGTTCGTGCAGGATCGGCTGGGCAGTTTGTTCGCCGTCCTTCGCGGTAACGATGAAGGTCCGAAAGTCATGGTGGCCGGACACATGGATGAAGTCGGCTTCATGGTAACCGGCATTACCGAAGCGGGCATGGTTCGTTTCCAGCCGCTCGGCGGCTGGTGGAGCCAAGCCGTGCTTGCCCAGCGCCTGCAGATCATCACGGACAACGGCCCGGTCGTCGGGGTTGTCGGCTCCATTCCTACGCATCTGCTGGATGAAGCGCAGCGCAGCAAACCGGTCGACATCAATACGATGTATATCGATATCGGCGCCGACAACAAGGCCGAAGCGGAGTCGTTCGGCATTCGTCCCGGCCTGCAAGTCGTTCCGATCTGCGAATTCACGCCGCTGGCCAATCCGAAAAAAATCATGGCCAAGGCATGGGATAACCGCTACGGCGTAGGCCTTGCCATCGAGCTGGTCCAGGCGCTCCATGGCGAGAAGCTTCCCAACACGGTATACGCCGGTGCGACCGTGCAGGAAGAGCTGGGCCTTCGCGGAGCCCGCACTTCGGCAAACCTGATTCAGCCGGATATTTTCTTCGGTCTGGACGCCAGCGCAGCGAACGACATGATGGGCGACAAGAGCCAGTTCGGCCAATTGGGTCAAGGCGCGCTGCTTCGCATCTTCGATCCGACGATGCTGACCCATCGCGGCATGGTCGAGTACGTTCAGGATACGGCGGAGACAAACAAAATCAAATACCAATACTTTGTGTCGCCGGGCGGCACGGACGCTGGCCAAGTGCATTTAAGCGGCATCGGCGTTCCGTCCACCATCATCGGCATTTGCTCCCGGTATATCCACACCTCTTCGTCCATCATCCACACGGACGACTACGAGGCAGCCAAAGAGCTTCTGATCAAGCTCGTCAAGGGCTTGGACCGCACGACGCTCCAGACGATCCTGGACCGCGCGTAAGCCAAACGGAAATGGAAAGGGGTATCCTGCAGGTCTTGAACAGACCGCGGGATACCCTTTTTTTCTTTCTGCATTTACGAAGATAACGTCTCCTTATGCCTGGCGAAGCGAAACGATATGAGCATCGTGACATAAACGATGGCAACCAGCGCCGTATTCAGCACAAATATCATGCGAAAACCGATAAGCCCCCCTGCCGCTTGACCCGGAAGCGCCAGCATGGCACCTCCCGCCGCCGTGCCAAACATCATCCCCAGATTTCGCGACAGCGCCAAAATGCTGCTGATCAGTCCGAGGTCCGTTTTGGACGTCCTGCCCATCACCAGGGAATTGTTCGGCGGCGTGATCAAGCCCATGGAACCGCCGAGCAGGACGATAAGCAGAATCAGGAAGAAGATCGGATACGCAGGCGATACAAAGCCCAGCACGATTAGCGCCGCCGTCATGGCCAGCAAGCCGGCAGACAATAACGGGAACGTCCCCAGCTTGTCCGACAAGCTTCCGCTTAAGGGGGAGAATATGATCAACGACAACGGGTACCCCATCATGATCAGCCCTGCCGTCGCAGGTTCGATGCCCAGCTCGCTGAGCAAAAACACCGGCAGCACAAGCTGCGCGGAGAAAGCGGCCATATAGGTGATGATGGTAATGATGATTCCGACGCTAACGCCTGCATCCCGAAACAGATCCAGCTTCATAAACGGAAGATGGCCCTTCCCTTTTCGCTCCCAGCGCGAAGACAGGCACCACCCGATGAATGCGGCGGCTCCTGCCCCGAACATCATGAACAGCAGCGTAACCTGCCAGGAACCCCATCCCCACTGAGCCCCCAAATTCACGGCCGTAACCAGTCCGGTCAAGGATATCGCAAAAAAGGCAGCCCCCGGCACGTCCAGCCGGCTCACGCCTTGATCCGGCTCGTCCTTCGGAATGAAACGCTGCGCGAATATCCATGCAACCAGCGAGATCGCCGTAAGCAGCCAAAAATTGCTCCGCCACGAAAACCATTGAATCAAGATTCCGCCAAGGCTCGGACCGATCATGGAGCCCGCAGCCACGAACGTGCTGATTAATCCCAGCGCTTTACCGCGCTGTTCCTTCGGAAACACGAAGATGATGAGCGCCATATTCGTGGCTTGATACATGGCCGCTCCGATGCCTTGAAGAATCCGGGAAGATATCAGACCGTTTAAGGAAGGAGACAATGCGCAGCATAGCGCACCGGCCATAAACACGAAATAGCCGATATTGTGGATCTTCCGCCTGCCCAGCATGTCCCCCAGCTTACCCATGACCGGGAGCAGGATGGAGATGACGAGCAAATATGCGGTCACGATCCACTGTGCCGCGGGGATAGAGGAATCGAATGTTCTTGCGATATCTACAAGCGCGATGTTGAACATGCCGGCCGACAGATTGGACAGAAATGCTCCTAAACATATGGTGTATTGAACGATCATCCTTGATTTGCTGTTCATGCAGGACTCACCCGCTTTATTCATGAATTTCGGTGCCGCTCAGAGAAAAAGCTCCCCCATGCGGAGAGCTTTACTCTGCTTGAACCAGAATACCTTGCAAGCTAACCGATGGCCGGCTGCGCCGCCGATTTCGGCCGCACCGGTTCCTCGGGTTTTTTATCCATCCAAATATCGATAAGATGCGCCACCTCACTAACTTTCCCGAAATAACCCTCGATATTCTCGAGCGTCATGTCATGGGCCTTTTGCGAATACGACGCGCAGGCATCCGCAGCAAGCACGATATGATAATCCAGCATGAAGCCGTCCCGGGCCGTCGATTCCACGCACACATTGGTGCTGACTCCCGTCATGATCAAGGTCTCGATCTTCAGCGTCTTTAATACCGAATCCAGCCTAGTATTCACAAATGCGCTGTATCGATGTTTATTGACAATGATATCGTCCGCCTCGGGCGTGATCTCGTAAAATTCCGCTCCCCAGCTTCCCTTCCGGCACACATGAGCCGAGCGTCCGGAGGACCTGGTCGTCCAGGCCTCGGAATCCGTCGCTCTCTCATGCAGCGTTTGGATGAAGATAATCGGCACATTCAGCTCCCTGGCGGAATGAAGCAGCTTATGCAGCTGCGGCATCATCTCTGCCACCCCGCTAACATCGCAGCCCGCTCTAGGCAATGCCCCGTCCGGATGGCAATAATCGTTTTGCACATCCACCACGATCACCGCCGCTTTGCTTCCCAGCATCAGTTGATTCAAAGATTTCATCGTAACTCTCCCCTTCAGGCCCGTATATTTGGAATCATGTTCTAATGCTTACTTCTTGGATTGGTTCACAAACTGCATATCCACCAGGGCATCATAGGTATAATCCCCCTTAAAAATTCCAGTCTCTATCATGACATCCATATCATGCTTCAACGCTTCTTCCGAAATCATCCCGTCCAAGCTCCACAGATTGTCTGCATAGGCACGGTCCAGCGCAGCTTGTATCGCATCCTCGGATAATGTGGGGAATTCGGCTTTCAGATTCTTCTTGGCCAGCTCCTTATCCGACTGGACGACTTCAAGCGCTTCGATGATGGCATCGGTAAAGCTTTGAACGGCTTCCGGATCTTTCTCGATGGTAGACTTCTTCACACTGAGCACCGAATACGAGAAATCCCCGAGATCATGAAATTTGTAAAACGGCTCCTCCCACACGTTCTTCGAAATTCCGTCGCTGATTTGCGGCTCGGCTCCATTGGCGATATCGGCTGCGCCCTGTTGAACCATCGTCACCACCGTGGAGCCGTCGGCCGGCTCCAGCAGCTGCACATCCTTCTCCGGATCGAGCCCCAGCTGAATCAGCAGATAGCGGGTTAAGAGATTCGGCGTACCGCCATGGCGGCCGGCGTTAATCTTTTTTCCTTGCAAAAATGCCTTCAGGTCCTCGGGGGAATCGCTCGCAGGCGCGGTGCCTTTCTTAGCCATTAAATACACGTTCGCCCGATTGACGACATTGACGACCGAGATGATCGGGTCGGAATTGTTGTTGTTGGCCAAGGCATTGGACTCCGTCCCGCCGATAACGCCCCAGGCATCACCGCTGACCACGGCGGTTACGTGCGCTCCCCCTGCCGCTTGGATAACCTCGACGTCCAGCCCTCTTTTCTCGAAGTAGCCTTCGCGCTGTGCGACGTACAGGGGAAGATAGCCCGTGGAGTGGAGCGGCTCGGCGATCACGATTTTCTTGAGCTTCCCGTCGCCGGAAGCGGAGACGGTGCTGCCGTCGCTTTTCTCGTTGTCGCAGGCGCCAAGCAGGGCGGTGACCATGACCAGTGCGAACAACAGTGAACGTTTCCTCATTTTTTTGTTCATATGAATTCCCCTTTTAATAGAAATAGTTCGTTTTTGGTGGATGTGTCTAGGGCTATTGCTTGGTCAAGCCCTTGGATAACCACTTCTCCAGTACGACGACGCCCCAGTACATCACCATGGACAGCATCGACAGGACGACGACGCCCACCCACACGAGGTTGATATCCAATATCGTTCCTGCATACATAATCATCCGGCCGACGCCCTGGCTTGAGGCGATGAACTCGCCCACGATGGCACCTGCCAGCGCAAGGGCGATATTGATCCGTAAACTGCTGATGATCCAGGGCATGGACCACGGTACAACGACCTTGGTAAAGACCTGATGCCGCTTGGCGCCCAGGGAGTACATCAGCTTTTCCATGTCCGGGTCCACGCTCTTCACGCCGCTGTATGCCGACAGGGCCGACACGACAACCGTCATGGAGAACGCCAGAGCCACCTTCGAGAAGAATCCGATTCCGAGCAGAATGACGAGTACGGGCGCTAAGGCGAGTTTGGGCAATGCATTCAGTATGATTAGGTACGGCTCGCTGATCCCTGCATACGATTTCGACCACCAGAATGATAGCCCGAGCAGTGCACCGAGGAAGGTGCCGAACACAAAACCGAGTATGGTTGAGCCGGACGTGTACGTAATGTCCCTTAACAAGGTCCCCTCGGTGATTTGGGTCCAGGTTGTGCGAAGGATCGCGCTGGGGCTGCTCCAATAATAGGAGTCCAGCAGGCCGATTCGGGTGAACACTTCCCATACCAGAAAAACAAGCACGGCTACAGCGGACCTTCCCCAAACGATCCGCCGGCTCCTGCGGCGCTCCAGTCCCTCTTCATCCAATATGTACGGCACGACCTCCGGCCGCTTGGACGAACCCGCGGCAGACTCCGCGGGTGTCACGGCATGTACGATAAAAGCCTCTTTGCGTGCAGTTTCCATCAGGCTCCCTCTCCTTTCGTTCTTCTCGCTTTACGATATTTGCTCTTCCTCATGCCCAGCCGACAGCAGGTCCATGAGATGATGCTTCAACTCCATGAATGCCGGCGACGTCATGTCTTCCGTTTTGCGTGGACGCTCCATCGTCACGGTGATTTTGGACTTGATCCGGCCGGGCCTGGATGAGAATACGTAGATGTCATCCGACAGGTAAATCGCTTCATCGATGTCGTGGGTGACAAACAGCACCGTTTTGCCAAAGTCCTCCCAGATCTGCAGCAGCCAGTTCTGCATGGTCAACCGGGTCTGTGCATCAAGCGCACCGAACGGCTCGTCCAGCAAAATGATGTCCCTGTCGTAGAGCAGCGTCCGCAGCAGCGCGGCACGCTGTTTCATCCCCCCAGAGAGTTCCTTCGGATAATGCTTGTCAAAGCCCTTCAGACCGTATTTCTCCATCAAGGGCAGCGCCCTCTCCACGGCTTCCTTGTAGGGAACGCCCCGAACCTCCATGCCCAGAATGATGTTATCGAGAATGGTGCGCCATGGCAGAAGCATGTCCTTTTGCAGCATATAGCCCACATAACCGGTCGTACCGACGATATCCTTTCCGTCGGCCATCACTTTGCCCGTGGATGGAGGCATCAGGCCGGCGATAATGTTGAACAGGGTGGATTTGCCGCAACCGCTGGGACCGATTATGCTGACAAAACGCCCCTCCTCGATCGCCAGACTCGTCTCCCGCATGGCCGGAATCTCTTCCCCGTTTCTGCGAAACCATTTGCTGACGCCCGAAATTTCGATTTTGTGAGTCATGGCCCTTCCTCCTCTTCTTTGTTTTTCATGTTTTTTCAGTAACAACACACATTTATTTTCAAAAGCGGATGTAACAAAAAATCGCCAGTCCAGCCCCAAGCCGCACACCAACGTGTACCTTGGTACCAAACTGACGATCGGCCCGCTCTCTACCCGAGTTCCGGCATGTCGTTCAGATATGTTTCTATCTCCTTCTCCAAGAATACGATGGTACCGGAAAACTCGGTCTCTGCATCATAGTCTTTAAGAATGGAGATGATTTTAAACGGAAACTTCTCTTCCAGGCTGGTTTTAATCTCCTGCTTGAACACCTGGAATAAAAGGTGGTCCAACTGCCGGGTAGAGAGGGGGTAATTCTCATCCAGCAGTTTTAGGACGGGGACTCTACTATTCCTCGACACAATGATGATTTTGTTGCCAACGAAATCGACTTTTTGCTGCTTTACACCCACGTTAAATATTTTCTTATTTATCGCGTTGTAAACCCTCAAAAGATCCTGTTTGAGTTCGCCTGCTGTCATCATGGTTCAACATCCCTTTGTGTAAATTATTATTACATTGACCGGGGTAGGTATAGGGTGTTTATCGAGTTCGTTGTGTCCTTGGGTTTAATTATAGGCAAACACTGAGGATTGTCAATACATTAACGTCAAAAAAGTTAACAAGATTTAATTTTATGTTAATTTATATGACATATATATCACACAATGACTTGCGATATACCGTTCGTGCGTGATCTCTTTTCACATTTTTACACATCCTTAGAACGGGACAAAGCCCTAATTTCCCGTTCCGTTCATTTGTCTATCTCCGATTAAATACCCGTTCCAGGAACAAAACGCCTTCCCGCTTCTGATACTCACTGACTTCATGGCCGGAGAACGGATAATCCCTGATTTCTTTTGCCGCCTCGATCCGGTTGTAAGCCGCATAGATGGTCTCGGGCATGCAAACCGTATCCTTCCATCCGACGGACACCATGATCGGCGCCTGGATTCGCGGCGCGAGATTCAGCATGTCAAAATGCGCGAGATGTGCCAAAATCTGATCCAGCTGCTCCGGGTACCGCTTTATGTATTGGGCGATCTCGTTCAACGAGCTGACCGAATACAAAATGCCGTAATCCATCCTGCACATGTTGGGAATGTCGGCTACAATGGCCGCAACCTTGGGGTTCAGCGCCCCTGCCAGCATCGACAGGCCGCCGCCCTGGCTCCCGCCCACCACGGCGATTTTTGCAGGGTCTACTCCCGGCTGCCGTGATGCCGCATCCACGGCTCTCACGGCATCCATGGCAATGGCCATGTAATAGGAGCGATGGATATCCGTAATCCCCTGCGACACCCAGCCTTTAACCACGCCGCTGTCCAGCGGCAACAAATTCCCCGTCTCCCCGCCCTGACCTCTGACGTCAACGGCAAATACCGTATACCCCAGCATCAGCCAGTGAGCATACCGTTCAGGAAATCCGCGGTCTCCGGTATAACCCGGGAAGGTTACGATGCATGGCCGGGCCCCTGCTTTCGAAGAAGGATTAGCCGGAGCTATATACCAAGCGTTGATAGGAGTATCATCATATCCATGATAGGTTACCCGAAATACCTCCATATGGGGATAAGGCGTAGCTTCCGGTCTACTAACCATGCGAAGCGGTCTGTCCCCATGCGACTTTAGCACTCCCTCCCAAAAAATATTCAATACCTGCTCGTCGATCGTTGGTTCCGGACGCAAGTTGCCAAGCTCTTTCTTACGCTGCTCAATGGTATTCATTCTGTGTCAAAACTCCTTTTCGCGTGTTAGATGGAAGTTCACATGACATGGTTATTTCGGCATCACGTCCTGTATCCCCTTCGAAACGGTAAGAAATCATGCCGATTTATTACAAAACCTCCCAAAATAACGAACCGACTGCGGCCACCATCGTTATCTTTCTTCAAAAAAATTAAAAAGCGATCATAGATTTATAGAGTTGAACATATCATAATAGAAACTATGAAATGCCAACCGGGTTGGTATAAACAAGCACCCGGCTCTAGCAATACGACATCATATAGCGAATGGAGACGATGAATATGCTGCAAGGTTTAACAAGCGCAGGGCTCGGAAAACTTGAAAGCGATTTACAGTTTATCGAGCTTGCGGCCAAATATGAATTCCAAAGCGTCGATATCGATGCCAAAGGTCTTGTGGACCGGCTTGGCGCGGAAGCGGCTGCCGAAATGCTGCAATCCCGCCAACTGGAAATCGGGGCGATCGGTCTCCCGGTGGAATGGAGAGGGTCGAACGAGCAGTTCCTAAGCGGACTCGAGAAGCTGCCGGCCGCCGCGGCCGCCGCCAAGGCGCTTGGCAGCACCCGCTGCTGTACATACATTCTTCCTTCCACGGACGCGCCTGCAGCCCATTTCATGGCGCTGGCCACTTCCAGGCTGCGGGCCTGCGCCAGCATTCTGGGAGCATACGGAATCCGATTGGGCCTGGAGTTCGTCGGTCCGCACCATCTGCGCACCCAATGGAAGAACCCGTTCATATGGACGGTACAAGAGACGTTGGATTGGATCGATGCCATCGGGGAGCCGAATGTCGGGCTGCTGTATGATGCCTATCACTGGTACACCAACGAGATGACAACCGACGATATCCGGCAGCTGCGCGCAGACCAGATTGTTCATGTCCACATCAACGATGCCAAGGACATTCCAATCCGGGACGTACTCGATAATGACCGTCTTTATCCGGGTGAGGGCGTGATTGATTTGCCAGGCTTCCTTCAAGCGCTGAACGATATCGGCTATAAGGGCCCGGTAACGCAAGAAATTTTGACGCCTTCCACACCGGAGGGTACTCCAGAGGAGCTGGCTGCCAAATCGCGCCAAGCCTTCAACAGCGTATTCGGCGCTGCAGGTCTGTAATATTTAGTTTGCACAGTCGGTGCCGCGCACATATCGGAATGATTCCTCTAATACAGGGCACACTGAAAGGGTACGTTAAGTACCTTTTCGGGAGGTCTTTAGCATGAACGGATTTGAGAAGGAAAAACGAGCGGAGTCCACGGATTTGTCTACCGTTGAATCCCAACGGAACGATCTGGTGGCAGAGGAATTTCCCGAGGGACCCTACGGTTCCGATCTTCGCAGCGATTCCCTCGGCAAGAGCACGCCATGGCGCAAGGATCAGCGGCCTCCGAATCGGTTCGATTACGAGGATCGCAATCTGCACATGGGCATCGAGCGGGAGTATCCCGGCGAAGACGAGAGCATGCAAGCAGATCCGGGACAAAAGAAACCTGAGTAGGAGTTTATATCCAACCGTCGTTCTTTGGACAAGACGGTTGGTTTTTGTCGTAACAGGGCTTGTATTCACCCGACACCGAATGCATAATGGCCTATAAAAATACATAAAATGGCATGTGAAAAACGCGCATCTAACACACGATCCCCAGGAAGAAACACCGTTGGCTGCAGTGTTAAAAGACATGAGGGAGCGGGGGAATATACCATGCCCATTAAGAAAGAGAAGGATGAATTCGTGATTTATGTCGTCACGTTATCGAGCGTCAAGCGCTACATGTCCATCGAATTTATCGGCGGTTCTTGCGGTTACATCATCGCTCAAAGAGCGCTTCAATCCGATCTGCTCGGCATGATCGGCAGCATCATCGCCCCGATGGCGATCCGCCGCGTGCTGCAATGGCAGCAGCTCAAATCCGGGCGTCATGCGCACCTGGATCTGCGCTCACTCTTCAAGCAGAGCGCGCCGAACCCTACATAACACCGTGCATCATGATGGTTTTGACTGAGCACTCCTAATTTCCGAAGCCTCTTGCCGAGCATCGTTTTTTCTAACTGAAACAACTAAGATAAAGCCACTTCCATCATGTGGAAGTGGCTTTATCTTTCTTTATATAGACAATCCTCTTCGATCCTTTTGATGTGAGAACAGCCGCTTCTTATCGTTTCTGCTTATAAAACTCATGATACAGCTTCATTAGCGCCCGCTTCTCAATGCGCGACACATAGCTGCGTGAAATTCCCAGTTCCTTGGCGATTTCCCGCTGCGTCCGTTCTTCTCCTCCGGCTTCCAGTCCAAACCGCCCTATGACAACTTCCTTCTCCCGGTCGTCCAATATGTCCAGATTTCGATAAATTTTGCTCTTTTCGATTTTCAGCTGCACTGCATCCACAATGTCATCCGCTTCCGTCCCGAGGATATCGATTAGAGTAATTTCATTCCCCTCTTTGTCCGTTCCGATCGGATCATGCAGGGATACGTCCTTGCGCGTTTTCTTAAGCGAACGCAAGTGCATCAATATTTCGTTTTCTATACAACGGGCAGCAAACGTCGCCAGCTTCGTCCCCTTGTTGGGCCGAAAGCTTTCAATGGCTTTGATCAGACCGATGGTGCCGATGGATATGAGATCTTCCAGATCCTCGCCGGTGTTATCGAACTTTTTGACGATGTGCGCGACCAGCCGAAGATTATGCTCAATCAGTTTATTCCGCGACTGAGGATCGCCTTCGGCCATTCGCTGCAGATGTTTAGCTTCCTCCTCCTCGGTCAGAGGCTGGGGAAACGCGTTGTTTTTCACATACGAAACGAGCAGGGTCAACTCTTTAATGAACAAAGCAATTGCGGTAAACAATCCAGGCACTTTAGGACACCTCCTGCGAAGTTACAATGCAACCGGCCCTTATCGCGCTCGGTTTCTCGGTCTTCTCATTGTATGTAGGCAGCGGCCCAGAAGTGCCTGTACGGGGGAAACTGATGCGCAAAATCGTTAAATGCGCTATCGCTTTCCCGTAAATTTCAAACGCCAGTCGCAGTCTTGGGCCAATGGAGTTTCTGCGGATCTAATGGATCCGGCTGCCAAACATAAACGATCCGAAACACCGAAAATCCAGTGGCATGACCCATATCAATATAACATGATATAAATATAAGAATATGCAGAATTCAAATCTTGAAACCAAAGAGATCTCACTTCAAACCAAAGTAAACGATCCAAAGAACCACCATTAACTCGCGCAAAACAACAAAATAATATAACAGCATAAAATTTATTAAATATAATATATTGACATTAAATTGGTATGTAATTATATTGAATGTAAGCGTTTTATATATGGGCATGACAGCAACGATCGACACCCGGAACTATGGAAGGGAGAAGAGCTAACATGTTTACGTTGGACTATTTTGCTGTTTTGCACGATTTGCACCGCACGGTATCCGAAGGCACCCCGGATGATCCGAAACTTGGACATATGTTCAGGAGCATGCTGGACAACACGCTGGGATCGACCATCCGAAGACAGCCAGACGGCACCACCTTTGTCATTACCGGCGATATTCCGGCCATGTGGCTGAGGGATTCGGCGGCGCAAATCCGGCCGTTCCTCGTTCCGGCAGGCCAAGACCCCAGACTGGCCGATCTGATCGAAGGGCTCGTACGGAGGCAGTCGGCATTCATCCTGCTGGATCCGTACGCCAACGCGTTTAATGATTCGCCTTCCGGTCAAGGCCATCAGAACGATCGCACCGCCATGAACCCCTGGCTTTGGGAGCGAAAATATGAGGTCGATTCATTGTGTTACCCTCTCCAACTTGCTTACCTGTTGTGGAAAGAAACCGGCAGAACCTCTCACCTCGATCACACATTCCATTCAGCTGCCAAGGCGATTCTAGCCCTTTGGCGAACCGAACAGCATCATGAATCGAAATCGCCGTATTATTTCGAACGCTTTGATTGTCCTCCAAGCGACACGCTGCCCCGCGGCGGCAAAGGCACGGAAGTGGCTTATACGGGAATGACCTGGTCCGGCTTCCGTCCGAGCGACGACGCCTGCGCCTATGGATACCTGATTCCGTCGAATATGTTCGCCGTCGTCGTGCTCGGTTATCTGGCGGAAATTTGCCGAGACGTCCTGCGAGATCCCGAGATGGAGGCGGAAGCGGCGAAACTGGCGGATGAAATCCGGGATGGCATCGAGATGTACGGCGTGCTCGACCATCCCGAATACGGAAGAATTTACGCCTATGAGACGGACGGAATGGGAAACCACCTGCTTATGGATGACGCCAACGTCCCCAGCCTGCTGTCCATCCCCTATTTGGGTTATGCAAGCGCCGATAACCCGGTCTATCAAAATACCCGCAGGTTCGTGCTGAGCCAGGCCAATCCGTATTATTACCAAGGCACTGCCGCCTCCGGCATCGGTAGCCCCCATACGCCGGCTCGTTATATATGGCCGATTGGGCTGGCCATTCAGGGCTTGACGACCACCGATCAAGAGGAGAAGCTTCGGCTGCTTCGGTTAATGGCGGATACCGATGCTGGCACCGGCATGATGCATGAAGGATTTCTGGTCGACGACCCTGCCCGTTATACCCGCCCATGGTTTTCTTGGGCAAATATGATGTTCTGCGAGCTGATCATGGACTATAACGGCATTCGGGTCAAAGCGAATGAACGCCTAGGAGGTCATCGGGATCATCATGGGAACCAATAGAAAGCTACGCGGCTGGGTCATCGGCTATCTGTTCATTTTGCCGTCCATTATCGGTTTCAGTGTTTTTGTCGGATATCCCCTGCTTTCGTCCATGTATTATGCCTTGACGGAATGGAGCGGGTACGACACCCCCCGTTTTATCGGCTTCGAGAACTTTAGATACCTGTTCACGGAGGATCCGGCTTTCTGGCCATCGATCCGCGCGACGTTTTATTTCGTAATCCTAAGTGTTCCGTTATCGCTGATCCTAGGTTTGTTGTTGGCGATGATGCTGAACAAAAACCTGACCGGCATCAAATGGTTCCGCACCATCTTTTATCTTCCGGTCGTCGTTCCCTCCATCGCTACGCTCACGTTGTGGCAATTCATATATGAGCCGCAATACGGGCTGGCGAATTCCCTGCTAAGGGAGTTCGGGCTGGCGCCGGGCACATGGCTGACGAGCGAAACGACAGCGCTTCCATCCATCGTGTTGATCGGTTTATGGCAGGTCGGTTCCAGCGTCATCATCTTTCTGAGCGGGCTGCAGTCCGTTCCGCAGGACATGTATGAAGCCGCCGAAGTCGACGGCGCCTCCCGATGGCGAATGTCGATCAATATTACGCTTCCGATGATCACGCCCATCCTGTTTCTGCAGCTTATACTCGGCATCATCGGCGCATTCCAGGCGTTTAACCAGGTTCAGGTGCTGACCGGAGGCGGACCGAATTTCTCCACTTCCTTGCTGAATTACAAAATCTATACCGATGCCTTCAACGGAAGAATGTTTGGTTATGCCATCGCGGAGGTATGGGTTCTCTTCGTTATCATCATGATTTTTACCGTTATCTCTTACCGGTACTCCAACCGGTTCGTTTATTACGAAAGCGACAAATAAGGGGGTAAGAAGCGATGCAAGCGGAAGTACGGCCGGAACTAAGAGGAAACCTGAATCCAGCGGACATTCGCGTGAAGCGGAGAGCAAGGTTCAATTGGATTGACGCCTTTCGATTTATGATCTTGGCCATCGGCGCCATAGCAATGCTGTTCCCTCTCTTCTGGATGGTCACCATTGCGCTGAAGAGCAACAATGACGTGTTCAAAATTCCGCCCGAATGGTTTCCGCGGGAATTTCATTGGTCCAATTTCGTGACCGGAACGAAGGAAATCAACTTTTGGCAAACATTCGGGAACTCCCTGTTCATTGCCATCACCTGCACGATCGGGCAGATTATCAGCTCGGTGCTGGTCGGGTACGGGCTCGCACGGCTGAAGTTCCCGGGCCGGAAGCTGTGGTTCTCGCTATTTATAGGAAGCCTCATGCTTCCCGGATTCGTAGGCATGATTCCCATGTTTAATCTGTACACCAGCATCGGATGGTACGATTCGTGGCTGCCCATCATCGTGCCCGCTTTTTTTGGAAACGCCACGTTCTCGTTCCTGTTCGTCCAGTATTTAAGAACGATTTCCGTTTCGTTTGACGAGGCGGCCAAAATCGACGGGGCTTCGGACCTGTATGTGCTGCTTAAAGTATTGGTGCCCATGTCGATGCCGGTGATCATGACCATGGTGATCTTTGCGTTCCAAGGCGCATGGAATCAATATTTGGAACCCCTGCTCTATATTATCGACCCTAGCAAATGGACGCTGTCTCTGGCAATGGCTACCTATACGGGCACCTATGCGACAGCCTGGAATTTGTTCATGGCCGCGGATCTGATTTATATACTGCCGATGCTGCTGCTCTTCTTCTTTGGCCAGAAATTTTTTATGCAGGGGCTCGGCTCCATGAATTCCGCAGGCTTGAAGTAAGTCGTCCTCACGGATGGGAGGTGATGCAGACCGGGTTGGCTGAAGCGAAAACAAGGTGATGTTCAGATCATTAAATTTACCTTTGGGGAGGTCTTTCAATGAGACAGGGTGCAAAAGGGTGGGCCAGCGCTATCATCGCTTTATTGTTCTTCTCAAGTCTGCTGGCCGCTTGCGGCGGGAACGGCGGCGGAGGCTCCGGTTCGGCAGACACCGGGAACGCGCCGTCCGGACAAGATAACGCGGGATCCGGCAAACCCGTCGAAGTCACGATGATTACTTGGGAGTCGGCGGCCATGAACGAAAAAATCATGGCATCCATGAAAAAATTCGAAGAGGAAAACCCCGACATCAAAGTAAAACTCATCCCTACGCCATTGGACAATTACGGTGTCAAGATCAACGGGATGATCACGGCCAAGAAAGCGCCGGACATCTTCATGACCGGCAACGACATGCTGCTCGATAATGCCGGCAAGGGACTTCTCTACGACTGGACGGAGCTTGCCACCCAGGACAAAGCGTTCATGGAGGGCTTTTACGAAGGCGTGGTGGACAGCTGGTACTATGAGGGCAAGCTCGTTGGCTTACCGGGTCTCTTGAACACGTACGGCATTTTTTACAATAAAAAGTCCTTCCAGGAGGCAGGCCTTCCTGAACCGAAAATCGGCTGGACCTATGACGAATTCTTTGCGGCGATGGAGAAGCTTTCGAGCAATCAAGGCGGCGTGCAGCAATTCGGTTATTATGCCCCCCTTGATCCCTTCCACGTCTCACTCTATTCGGTTTCCGCGGGCGGTGCTCCCTTTGCCGACGCCATTATCAACCCGACGAAGGTGGAAATCAGCGACCAATTCCGGGAAGGCGTCGAAAAGTACAAGTCCGCGATTGCAAACGGCTACATGAATCCCCCTACCTTTGATTTAACGAATGCCATGAGCTCGTTCAAACAAGGCAAAGTTCCGATGACCCTGCAAGGACAGTGGGTAGCGGACGATCTGATCCGCACGGCTCCCAAGGAATTGGAATGGGGCTACGCGCCGATGCCGGTGGTGAACAGCCAGACCGAGATTTATGACGCCGTAGGCTGGTCCAGCCCGGCAACGCTCAAAAATCCCGAGGCGGTATGGAAAGTGCTCAAGTACCTGGATTCCAAAATGTATGAAGAGGTCCTCCCATCGACCCCGGTCGCTCCTGCAGCCTACCAGGCTTCTTCCGCAGCTTATTACGATGCGCTGAAAGCGGCGGGCCATCCCGAAGTAGGAGAAGGCCTCGATCATATTCTGAAATCCCCGAATACGCAGCCGGTTCGTTTCCTGTCGACGTGGGCGGGCAAAGCGTACCCGTTCATCGAAGCATCATGGAAAAACATACTGATGGGCAAAGCCCCGATCACCGAACTGGATGTGATGGCTGAAAAAATCAATAACGTGATCACTACCGGCAAATAACCGGAAGCATCAAGCGCTCATGAAGCCGATCGCGAATCTGCCCGGATCGGCTTCCAATTGAAAATGAAGGAGGAATATTCATGTCACGAAGATCAGGCAAATGGTTCAGGTTTTTGGCGGTGCCTTTGGCCCTCTCTTTCTTGCTTGGCTCCATGCCGGGGATCGGATCTTCCCAAGCCTATGCCTATACCGCATCGGATGGGGATACGGCGATGAAAGCTTATAACGAAACATTCTGGGATCCGAACGCCAAGATGTTCTGGAAGGATACCAAACGCGACAAGCATCAGGACTTCTGGGTGGAGGCCGAGCTGTGGGAATTGGTCATGGATGCGTATCAGCACACCTCCGATCCTGCTTTGAAGGCTGAGCTCAGAACACAGATCGACGATGTTTATGACGGCACCGTAGCCAAGTATGGCGAAGATTGGACGAATAATCCGTTCAATGACGATATCATGTGGTGGGCGATGGGCAGCGCCAGAGCCTATCAAATCACCGGGAACCCAAGATACTTGGAGGCAGCGAGGCATCATTTCGATTTCGTGTACGACACGCAGTGGGACGAAGAATTCGCGAGCGGCGGCATTTGGTGGCTGAACAGCGACCACAACACCAAGAATGCGTGCATCAATTTCCCTGCGGCTCAAGCGGCATTGTATCTTTACGATATTACGAAGGATGAGCATTATCTAAACGCGGCAACCCAAATATTCAGATGGGGCAAAACGATGCTGACCGACGGAAACGGAAAAGTATTCGACCGGATCGAGCTCGAACGCGGCGCGGTTCCGGACGCCACTCACTACAACCAGGGTACATACATCGGAGCGGCCGTCGGATTGTATAAAGCGACCGGAAATCCGGTTTACCTCGACGATGCGGTCAAAGCCGCAGAGTTTACCAAGAGCCGTCTGGTGGATGCAAACGGCGTGTTGAACTATGAAGGTCCCAACGGGGATCTGAAGGGCGGCAAAACGATCCTGATGCGCAATTTGGCCCACCTGCAAAAAACACTCGATGAGACCGGGCAGCACCCGGAGTTCAGCGCTGAATTCGACGAATGGCTTGCATTCAATGTCGAAATGGCCTGGAGCCACCGCAATCCGGAACAAATCGTGGATGGAAACTGGGCGGGACAGCTGCTGTCCGGAACCTATGAGTCCTGGTCCTCGGCTGCTGCCGTTCAAGCTCTGAACGTCATCAAGCCGATGGAAGCCGACCTTCATTATGGCGTTAAGAATCCCTTCGATAAAATCGAGGCGGAACGCTATAATATCGGTTCCGGATTCGTGCTCGAGGGTGCGTTTGAAGGCTCGCTCCAACTGGGCGGAATTCAGCACGGCTCTTATGCCGCATATAAAAATGTGGATTTCGGATCAGAAGGGGCGATCGGCTTCATCGCCAGGGCGTCCAGCGGAACGGGCGGAGGCCATATCGAAATCCGGCTCGACTCCAAAGACGGCCCCAAGGTCGGGACCTTAAACGTAGAGGGAACGGGCGGCTGGAATAATTATATCGATGCCGTCACCCTACTTAAGGACGACCAGGGATCGCCAAGCTCCATTACCGGCGTCCATGATGTGTATCTTGTCTTCACCAAAACGAATGACGATTATTTGTTCAATTTGAACTGGATTAAATTCACGACGACCGATCCGACCGAAACCGATGCCTATGCCAAGCTTAAAGCGGGAAATTACGACAGCAGCGAAGGTCTCAGCAAACATGCCGAGCTTGGGTACTTAGACGGTATCCATCACAATGCTTATGCGGCTTATGAAGGAATCGACTTTGGATCGGGCGCGGCAGGCGTGACCGTCCATGTGGCGAGCGGCAATCAGGGCGGCACGATCGAAGTCAGGTTGGACGGCCTGGATGGACCTACCGCAGGCGTAATCCCAATTCCGGCGCTTGGAAGCTGGGATCGTTGGGTCGATATTATGGCGAATATCGATGACACCCTGGCCGTAGGGGTGCACGATGTTTACCTGGTTTTCAAGGGAGCGAACGGCAGTGACTATCCCCTTAATCTGGAGTGGTTCACCTTTACAACCATGAAAGGAAAAGACAGGGATGCTTACGGCAAGCTGGAGGCCGAAAACTATACGAACGGAGTAGGCTTCGGCAATGAAACCGGGGGCGGGGAAACCTACCTGGCCGGCATGTTTGGACCGAATAATCCTTATGCCATGTACAATTACATCGATTTCGGCAGCGAAAGCCCAACCCAATTCCATGTCAATGCGGCCAGCGACACTAGCGGCGGGACAATTGAAGTCCGACTGGATAGCCTTAACGGGCCGGTTATTGCTGCCGGAACCGTCTCAGGAACCGGGGGCTGGCAAAATTTCAAGGTTTTCTCGGCGGACGTAACGACTCCCGTAACGGGAAAACACATTGTATTCATATCTTTTAAAGGTGGGGACTGGTTATACAACTTCGATAAATTCACCTTTGGCGATCCGGCCGTATTCACGGAGCCTGCCCCTCCTACCATACCCGAAGAAGACGACGTTGCTCCGGGCGAAGTAGAGAACGTGCAGGTGAAGCGCGGAGAGGGCAGTATGACGCTGTATTGGGACGGTCCTTACGATATCGATGCTCAAAAAGTGCAAATTACGCTGCGGAGCGATGGGCAGCAGGTCGGAGACGTCATCGAGGTCAATCGCGGAATTCAAACAGCAGTAATACAAGGAATCGAAGCGGGCAAGGATTATTCGCTTTTCATCCGGTCCAAGGATCTATCCGGCAATGTTTCGCAGGGGATCACCCTCGAGGTAACCGACTCGCCTGCCTTCTCTCTGACTGTGAATGGCAAGAGCTTGCAAGACGGCGATTCCATGGAGGATTATACGCCCCTCCGTTTTAAAATCCTGGACTCTTCCATTCGTTTTGCCGAAATCACCATCGACGGAAAGGCATACACCCTCGATCCGATGACCATGGATCCTATCGACATTGATTTGGCCGGCAACTTGGGCGATAAAACCGCCACGATTACGACCGAGGACCGCTCAGGAAACAAGCTTCAGAAAAACCTCCGGTTCCGGGTCATCACCAGCGTGAATTCCATGAAACAATTAGTCGAGCGATTCGCGGATTCAGGCGATGTACGCGGTCCACTCATTCCCCAGCTGAGCAATGCCCTTAATCAAGCCCAGCATCATCTGGATAAGGGAAGACGGGATCAGGCCGCGAAACATATGCAGAATTTTGCCAAGCACCTGAATAAAGAGGTTATGGGACGCCATGTCAGCGACCAAGCCAAGGCGGTGTTGAATACGGATGCCGACTTTCTGATCCAGGATTGGCAGGATGACTTGGAGTAAACCGGAAGCGCCTTGCCTTCCTGGATGACATGTAAAAAAGATGACTCCCGCTCACTCGGGAGTCATCTTTTTCGGCTTTTATTTCCTGCGCGTGCGCCACGCTTCCAAGTTCAGACCTTAATAAATGCTAGATCGGGCTCTATTTCTGTCTGATCAGCGGCCAGCAGGGAAAATCTTCAGTTCTCCGGGCTGCTTAACCGCTCGAACAGCCAATCATATGAATACCGGCCGCAAATTTCGTGCGCTCCAGGAAACAGGTCGGCTTGAAGCCTATCCTCCGCGCCGGCACGCCGATAGGTGTCCCTGAGCTGTTCAACCGCCGAGTTAAAACCCGCAGCCGGAAATATCCGATCATCGGCTCCCGACTCCAGATACAAGGGTCTGGGGGCGATCAGCCCTATCCATTCCGGCAGCTCGGCATGGTTCAGCATACCCGGAATGTAGTTGCATATGCAGTGCTGCACCGCCATAATGCTGTCCTTGAAGGTGTTGGGATAACCTGCAAGCACCGCAGCCCGTATCCGTTCATCCAGCGCCGCGCACAGGAACGAAATCAGGCCGCCTCCCGAAAAACCCATGATACCGATTCTGTCCGGCTGGACTTCGGGACGTTCAGCCAGATAGTCCAATGCCCTTAGCGTCTCGGCCACGCGGAGACCGGCGAGCGTCTTGCCATGCATCAGCAGCTGGGTGGACAGCCGGTGGCAGGAATTCGCGGCTTCCGCGTTTCGTGCAAGATCCGCGGCTAGGCGACGTTCTCCGAAACCGGCCACATCCGGAGCGATCACCACCATGCCCCGCTGTACCAACTGAACCGCGAAATGCCGATGAATCCCTGGCGGATTCGGATCGCTGGATCCGTCCGGCCTCAGCCCTACGATCTCCCGGCTTCCATATCCATGGCCATGAACGGCGACGGCTGCGGGCATCGACTTCCCCTGATCTTCCGGGATCAGGATATACGCCGCAAAGGATACGCCTGGTACGGCTGATAATTCTACCCTTTCGCGAACATAACCGTCGCATGATTCCCGTTCGAGCAGGACAGGCTTGTGGTTTTCGTTGGTTTCGAACTCGCCGATCAATCGCCGAAGCGTTTGCTTCAAATACCGTTTGCGCTCTTCGGCGCTCATGGCAGCCTGACTGTCTTTCGTTTTTTTCACAGCCTCGTTATACATGGATTCCAGAAAAGCATCTGCACGCCACATCCGAAAACTCACCGCCTTCGATAAACTCACTAATTCAGACTAGGTGTTCCCTGGGATCATCTCATTTCTCCTGCATATCAGGGCATCAAGGCCCCATATTCACCAGGACGGCTTCGGGCCCGGTCGGACTCCGGCTCCCCCCTTTGGGTTCCATGCTGACCACGATCCGCTTCGCGTTCTCCGCGCCGAACCCGTAATAATAGCTCTTTCCCTGCGGACCCTGAACCAGCATAAAGCCGGCGCTCGACAGCCGCTCCTCATCCTGCAGCCATACCTGATAGTCTTTTTCCTCCAAGGAATGCAGGCCGTTCACAACGATCAGCATTTCTCCCGAACCGCGTTTGAGCCATACCGAGCCGCTGCCGTAAAACGGCTCTACGGGCTGTATGACGTACCGCTCGGTATCTTCGCTCTGCATATCGGCAATCCGCTGGCTCACGGTATGTTCGAAGGCCGCCTGGGTCTGGACGTCGTTCCCTTTCAAGGTGAATAAACCGGCTATCAACAGGATGAGCAGCGCTCCGGATATCGCCTGCATGGCAGCATGCTTCCTGATTCGGAGCTTGCTTCGGAAGGACCGGATATAAGCCGCTCGCATGAGCCTGTGGCGCAGCCGATCGGGAGGCATGGGTCCATCATTCAGAGCCTGATCCTGCACGGCCCCCCGTATGGCCGGCTCCGTACCTGCCGGCTGAGTCGATCCGAGCTGTTCGCCGTCCATATCACGGCTTCGAAACAGCTCCTGCCCGAAGACATCGGATTCATGGAATGGCATTGCGAGATCTTCTGCTCCCATAAGGTCGGCCCATTCCGCCGCCTTGCCGGAGCACGCCTCGCATTCCTTGAGATGGAGCTCCAGATTCCTGCTCTCCGCGTACGGCAAACGCTTCATGACGTAATCGACAAGCTTCTCCTCGGGATAGGCCGTGCAGCCGATGTCACCTTGAACAAGATGTTCAAGGTTATGCTTTGAAAGTTTCATGCTGCGCGCTTCCCCCTTCCTTCCCGTTCATCGCATCGAGCCGCCGCCTGACATTGAGGATGCCGTACCGGATTAAGGATTTGACGGTGCCGACCGGCCGGTTTAACAATTCCGCCATTTCCCGGTGGGACCGCTGCTCGACGTAGCTTCCGTAAACCGCCATCCGCTGAAGGGGCGGAATGCCTTGCAGCGCCTCCTTTACCTGCTCCAGCTCCACCCGTCGCAAGGCGGCCAGCTCAACCGACTCCTGCTCTTCGCTCCATACCGTCTCCGGCAGCGCCTCCCCGTTCCATTCGGCCGCAGCGATGCGCTGCCGCTTGCGCAGGCGATCCATCGCCCTGCACCTTGTTCTCACCGCCAGCCAAGCCTCGACGCTTCCGCGGGCGGGATCGTACTGATCCGCCTTATGCAGCACCTCCATGAAGATATCCTGGCATACATCCTCCGCCTCGGCCGGGTCCTTCGTCATCTGTAAAGCCAACCGGTACACCAGACGGGCATAGGCATCATAGAAGCGTCTGAATGCTGCGGCGGAGCCCTCGGCAATCTCCTCCAACCATAACGCGGAATGATCGTTCATTCCCACAACTCCCCCCTAACCTGATCTCCTCTCCAAAAATGAAGGATGGCTCGCCTGCATACGGCCGTTTTCGATTCAATATTTTAGCAAACCGTCCTTGGCTTTTGAATAAACCGGGACGCTTTTCAGGTTCCTTTAATGAATTTTTTAGGTAATTTTAATCTTTCCGATAAATCCAATCCCGGCCGTTCCAACGTACTCTTTGTGACAAAAAAATTTAGGAGGGGTAGTGTCATGAAATCATGTAAACAACGAGCCAAGCAACTGAGCCTGATGCTCTTGTTCATCCTGGGTGCTTGCTTGTACGGCGGGGGGAACACCGCGTTAGCGGCCGGAGAAATCACGTTATACACGCCATATACGTCGATTTCCGTTCCGCCTGGAGAAGTCATCAATTACCCGCTAGAGGTCAAAAACAATACGAATAGCGTCATTACGGTTCCGCTGCAAATCAACAGCCTCCCGAGCGGCTGGAGCACCAAGCTAAACGGTGGAGGCTGGCAGCTGAAGGAGGTATCGGTGAAGCCCGGCGAATCCGAATCGGTGACCCTGGAGGTAACCGTGCCGCTTAAGGTAGATAAAGGCTCCTACCGGTTTCAATTATCCGCGGGTTCGATGGCCAGTCTGCAGTTAACCGTGGATATCACGGAAAAAGGGACCTATCAAACCGAGCTCACAACCGATCAGGCCAATCTGGAGGGCCACGCCGATTCCACGTTCACCTACACGGTGAATCTGCAAAACCGAACGGCCAATAAGCAAAACTATGCCCTGAGCGCCGATGCCCAGGCGGGTTGGGACGTTACGTTCACGTCAGGCGGCAAGCAGGTATCCTCCGTCGAAATCGAGGCAGGCGCAAGCCAATCCATTACCGTCGATGTCAAGCCGCCTGCGGAGGTGACGGAAGGCACCTTCTCCATTCCGATCCGCGCCTCCAATTCATCGACGTCCTCCGATCTTGCGCTGGAAGCCGTCATTACAGGGTCTTACGGACTGGAGCTTACAACGCCAAGCGGCTTGCTCAGCACGAATGTCAATGCAGGCGGAAGCAAAACCATTGAGCTGCTGGTGAAGAATACGGGCACCGCACCACTCTCGGACATTAATCTCAGCGCCGATACGCCGGTGGACTGGGAGGTCAGCTTTAATCCGAAAACGATCGAGAATCTGCCTGCAGGCAAATCCACAACGGTAGAAGCCAAGCTGACTTCAAGCGACAAAGCCATCGCCGGCGATTATGTCACAAGCCTGAAAGCCGCTGCGGCCGAAGCAAGCTCCGACGCCCAATTCCGCGTAGCCGTCAAAGGTTCCATGCTATGGGGCTGGATCGGCGTGCTTGTCATATTAGCCATTCTGGGAGGCATCTATGTCCTCATTCGCAAATACGGAAGGAGATGACCCTGATGGATACGGTCATTGACATTCAGGAACTGACGAAGAGTTACCACGACACGAGAGCGGTGGACCGTTTATCCCTTCAAATTAGGCGGGGTGAGATCTTCGGCCTGCTCGGTCCGAACGGTGCGGGCAAATCCACCACGATCCTGATGCTATTGGGGCTGAGCGAACCGGATTCGGGATCGATAAGCGTGCTTGGCATCAATCCGACAAGAGAGCCGATTCCGGTGAAGCGGCGGGTTGGGTACCTTCCGGATGACGTCGGCTTTTACGAGGACCGTACCGGCATGGAAAACCTGATGTTAACCGCGCGGTTGAATCGAATTCCGGATAACCAAGCCCGCGAAAGGGCATTGGAGCTGCTGGAGCAGGTAGGGCTCACGCATGCTGCCCACAAGAAGACGGGGGCTTATTCCCGCGGGATGCGGCAGCGGCTCGGACTTGCCGACGTCTTAATGAAATCCCCGGAAATCATCATTCTTGACGAACCGACCCTGGGCATCGATCCGACGGGTATGGAAGAGTTGCTGCGGTTGATACGGAAGCTCAGCCGCGAGCAAGGATTGACCGTGCTGTTATCGTCCCATCAGCTCCACCAGGTTCAGCAGATTTGCGACCGCGTCGGCTTGTTCGTGCGGGGACGGCTCCTCGCCGAAGGCGATGTCGGGAGTCTGTCCCGAACTCTGTTTGCGGACGATCCCATTATGATCACGGCGGAGCTGGATGAGCTTGTGCCCGAACTGCGGGATGCCATCGGCAGCATCCCAGGGGTTCACCAGATCGAAGTTCCGCCTGCCGAGAGCGGTCCGGCTGAATCAAACGACACGCTGACCAGAGACCTGCCAATTAAGGTTCTGATTCGGGCCGATAGGGATTGCAGCCCGGAGATTGCCCGAACGGTCGTAAATGCAGGTGTTCGGCTGTTCTCGCTGAATCGCCAGCAGCACGGCCTGGACGAAATCTACCACCGTTATTTTGCAGGAGGTGAGGAGCATGGCAGAACGAACGACGCCAAGCATACCGGCTAAGCTGACCGGCATGGGCCGCCGGCTGCAAGCCTTATTCGAAAACAGGAAAAAGGGATCTGCCAAGCCCGCCCGGGCCCCCGGAGAAACGGCAGCCGAAAAATCCGCCCACCCCTCCATGCCCTCGGCATTCGGCGTGCTTGTCCGCAAAGAAATAGCGGACCATATCCGCAGCTGGCGCTTCATCCTGCTGCTAGGCATCATTGCCTTAACCTGCGTAGCCTCGCTGTATACCGCCATGAACAGCATACGGGAAGCCCTCGGATCGGAGAACGGGGTCCATGATTTTGTCATTCTGAAGCTGTTCACCATCTCGGACGGCACCCTTCCGACCTTCATCGGGTTTGTCGGTTTCCTGGGTCCGTTGCTCGGAATCGGCATGGGTTTTGATGCCATCAACAGTGAACGGAACAAAGGCACGCTCAGCCGAATCATGGCCCAGCCGATTCATCGCGACGATCTGCTCAATGCGAAATTCGCGGCTTCCCTGATCGTCATCAGCATCATGTTTATCACGCTCGGGCTGTTGACCATGGCACTGGGCACCCTGATTATCGGCATTCCGCCTACCTTTGAGGAATTTTTACGGATCATCAGTTTTCTGGTTGTGACGATCTGTTACGTCGGCTTCTGGCTGAATCTGTCCATTACGTTCTCCGTAAGGTTCCGACAGCCGGCCACCTCCGCCTTGTCGAGCATCGCCGTCTGGCTGTTCTTCAGCTTTTTCTTTGACATGATCCTGCAGCTGCTGTCGCGGGGACTGGCTCCCAGTACTGCCTCGGCGACGGTCCAAGATGTCATGAGCTATCAGAATCTGATGCTGTGGCTAGGCCGGCTTTCGCCGTATACCCTGTTCAATGAAGCGACGACCACCCTGCTGATGCCATCCATCCGCAATCTCGGTCCGCTCACGCAGGAGCAGGTGTATGGAGCCATTGCCAGTCCGCTGCCGTTCGGCCAAAGCCTGCTGCTCGTCTGGCCGCAAATTATCGGGCTGGCCGCAGCCACGCTAATCTGCTTTGCCATCTCCTACGTCCTGTTCCTCCGCCAGGAGATTCGAGGCCGGTCCTGATCTTCAGGCTATACGAACAAGCTCATCTGAAGGATTCTTCAGATGAGCTTGTTTTTTTATCGAGCGTTCAAGCGTTCTCAAGTTATATGATTTGTTCTACCTTCCTTGCACGACGGCTTGCGACAGGAACCCAATCTTCTGCAGCCAACCCTCGCACAGGCGCGTCCATTGCGAAACACTGGCATCTTCTTCCGCAAGGCCAAGGCCATGCCGGCCTTCCGGGAAAACATGCAGTTCGAACGGAATTTGCTGCTTGCTCAGCGATCCGGCATACATCAGGCTGTTCTCGACCGGGACCGCGCCGTCATCCGCGGTATGCCACAGAAAGGAAGGCGGGGTATCCGGTTTTACCGCCCATTCGAGGGACATCCCATTCCTTAAGTCTTCCGCCGGATTCTCCCCCAACAAATTGATCATGGAGCCCTCATGGTAGTAGTCCTTAAATGAAATGACCGGGTAACAGAGAATGGATGCGTTCGGACGGCAGCCCTGCCTCTCAACGCGATCTTCGGCCTCCGGATTTCCTTCATCGAAATAGGTGCTTGCACTGGCCGCGAGATGTCCGCCGGCAGAGAATCCGAGAATTCCGATGCGTTCCGGATCGATGTTCCATTCCTTGGCATGATGCCTTACGAGCCGAATCGCCCGCTGGGCGTCATACAGCGGATAAGGATGCCGGTACGGGGCAACCCGATAATGAACGACGAATGCCGATAAGCCGATCGAATTCAGCCACAGGGCAACCGGATCGCCCTCATGATCTGCCCGCCGTCCATATCCGCCGCCCGGCAGAACGAGCACGGCTCCGTGTGGTGTTTCTTTTTGTAGAAGATAAGGTGTCATATAAGGCGTGAACGACTCTTCCACCGACGCATATCCTGGTGTATCCTGTTCCCAAAGCTTCATTCTATCCATTCCTTTCCGACTTCATAAGGTGTCGTTGTCCTTTGAATCGATTTCTTTCAGCTGCAACTCTCTTCGGGTCCAAGCAAATCAAGCCTCAACGGTGTAAACGCATCCAAAAGAGCGGATGGCTCAAGTGCTTTCACGCCATGCTCCGCCCCGCCGGGAATGACGATGGTGTCTCCCTGACGTACAAGGGTCGTCTCGCCGTTGATATAGAATTCAATGGCTCCCTTCAGGCAATAACTCATCTGCTCATGGGGATGACTGTGGAGCGCCCCTTCCGCTCCTGCTTCAAAGTGAACCTCCATCATCATCAGACCGGCCCCAGGTTTAAATACCTTCCTCGTCACACCGGGCTCCGCCTGCTCCCAAACCCCGATCTCCGCCATCCTCTTTCTCCTCTCCTGTGCCAAGCGCCTTATTTTCGCACCATCGATTCTTCCGTAAACGAGCTTTCTACTTCTTCGGCGAAGGGCATGGATTTTCCTATGGCCATCACCAAAAAAATCGAAATGTCCGCACGAAGATGGATCTTTCTTAATGAGAAGGTCCTTGCCTTCAAACCCGCAACTATATATCTGCAGCTGCCCGAAGATTGGAGAATGCAGAATCGGCGGCATCCAGCTTTCGCTCCTGCAGCCCGCCCAGCTCCCGCAGCGAATAGCGGATCAGAATCGCCTGGGTTCCCGCATTCATATCCCCCTCTATCTCTCCATTGCCCAGCGGAACCGCCTCCGGCATGTCAGGATAATACTCTCCCGGCTTTACCTGGGCCACATTCGGCGCCGGCGGGGAATGATCGATTTCCCGTGAAAATCCGCCGTCCGCGCGTTTGAGACGCGCCATATTCTGCAAGGTGATTTCAGTGATGATCCGAACATCCTGCTCCGGGATGCGCAGCTCCATCGATGTGAGGAGACTGATCGGGTTCCGGATATAACACATATCAACGGCCTTCTCGCTTTGCAGCGCACGCATCAACGAATGGTATATTTCCGATATCCGCGGCAAGGGAGCTTGAAACCGATTATAGAACGTCAGCAGCTTGAAGGTTCCCGATATTCGGACATAAGGCGTGCCTTCGCCCCACAGCCCCGTCGCCGGATCTTGTATGCTCGCAAAATACGACAGCGCCTCACGCAAAAACGGCTCCCTCTCTTCCTGCGGCATTTGGGATAAATAAGGGGCCGAATTACACAGACGATCGCAGCCGCGCCAGCTGTTCACCAGACTGATCGAGCGCAGCCACTCCGCGTATTCCTCGGGAGAGCGGCAGTATGCCGGAGCCATATGCCGATGGCCCGGCAGCGGGTGCAAGGGGGCTGCCCCCAACTTGCGGAGTGCTCCCACGCTGTACCCAAGCGCTCGTCCCACCATCACATCGTCTGTTCTCATATTGGGATCGGCATCATAAAAGTAGCCCGTCGCCGGGTCTTGTTTAGATTGAAAAAAACGCACGAGCCCCGCCTTGATGCCGTCGGACAGTCTTTCCAGAAGCCCGCATCGCTCGATAATGCCCAAAGCCTGCGCGGTCGACTCGATGTCCGGAACGAACGCCCCGGAATCCCGTGAACTGCGGGCATAATAGAAACCGCCGGAAGCCGCGTCGTATTGCCCCTCGAGCCATTCGAAGAAGCCTTCAAACAGCCTGTCGCCGCCTGCCAGAATATCCTCTAATTCCTGTGCCATTTCTACCCCTTCTTTCAGCTGCTTATGACGTTATATGAAAAATTCCGGAAAATCACCCTGCCTTTACCGATGGCATCCAATCCGACGCGGAGACTCTGAAATCCGCCAAACGTGTTATGATGGAACCCTGAAACATCCGCGACCTTGTCGTACCGGATCCACTGCGTCCCCTCGAAGCTGTAATAGAACGAAACGATATGCGCATCGTTAACCAACCGCAGAAATGCCCTGCGAGTATGGTTCGGCATCGTACCGTATCCCTTGAATGACCGGAAATGCCGGACTCCGCGCTCGTTGACTCCCATGCCGAGATATGCCGCATCGTTGTAATAGAGCAGCAGTCGGCCCTCCGCCGGACCCTCCACGATAATCTCGACCTCTGCTGAATAACGCTTATGGCCAGCCATGTAGAGCAGCGGAGAAGCTTTGGCTTCCTCGGGTGCTGCTTCGGCTGCCAACTCATGATTCCCCGGACGGAACCGGGTGGAAGGCTCCACGCCTTCGCACTGCCAATGAAGGCCCAGTTCAGATCCGGCAAAGGTATCCCTGAATGAAACGCTTTGATTCACCGCATCGATTTCTTTTTTGTCATCCGGCCCATCATGCTGGTCAAGCCTCTCATGGTCTTCCGCAGCATGAAACCACCCGTCCGAGGTCCATTCGATCGGTTCGAGCAACGTCTGCCGACCGAGTGAATGGAATCCGCCCGCATATGCATGGTAGACCATCCACCACTGGCCGTCAGGACTGTCGATCAGCGAGGCATGTCCCTTGGACCACCAGGGCTCCTCCTTGGATTCCGTATGAACGACCGGGTTATAAGGCGAATGCTCCCACGGCCCCCATGGCGTTCGGGATCTTGACGATACGGCCATATGGCTTGTAGGCGGTCCTGCCGTCCCTCCGACAGCTACCGTTAGATAATAATATCCGTCGCGAACGGTCATCTTCGGCCCTTCCAAGCTGTATGCCTCTACGGCCCAATCCTCCGGATACCGCCAGCCGTTATATACATGCCTCACTTCGCCCGCGACCGCGAGCCCGTCTGCCGTAAGCTCTACAAAATCACCGCCCGACATATGCAAATAACGCTTTCCGTCCGGTCCTGCCGTATGCCCCGGATCAATTCCCTTGATCCCCAGATTGATCGGCTTGCTCCACGGTCCCGCCGGACTGGCTGCCGTAACGACCCAATTCGTCCGCCCTGCCGGATAATAGATGTAATACCTCCCGTTATGCGCGACGAAATCCGGCGCCCACACATCTCCCTCGTAATGGGGCAGTGCGGCCCCGATCCGGCTCCAATTCAGCAAATCACGCGAATGCCAGATGACGAGCCCGGGCGTCAGCTTGTAGGATGAATGCGTCATGTAATAATCTTCGCCGACCCGGATGATCGACGGGTCCGCATAATTGCCGGCCATGATCGGTACACACCGTTTCTTTTCCAACACGCTCCTTCGCTCCTCTCTATCCCTTGATGGATCCCAGCAGCGCGCCCTTCGCAAAATGCTTCTGCAGGAACGGATATACGCACAGTATCGGCAGCGTGGCAATGACGATGACCGCCATTTTCACCGTCTGCTCCGGCGGGCGGACGAATTCGTCCATGCCGGAGGTATCGGCCGCCAAGCCGCTGGCAAGAATGACGATCTGCCGCAGAATGACCTGCACTGGCCATTTGGCAGCGTCATTCAGGTACAGAATCGCCGACATATACGTATTCCAGTAGGTAACCGCATAAAAGAGCGATATGGTTGCAATGGCAGGCATCGACAGCGGGATCACGATTCGGAACAGGATGCCCCAATCGCCGGCTCCGTCGATTTTTGCGGATTCCTCCAGCCCTTCGGGCAGGTTCTGAAAAAAGTTTCGCATGATGATGAGGTTGAAGGCATTGATCGCCGTCGGGACAATCAAGGCCGCATAAGTATCGATGAGCCCCATCTCCTTCACCACGAGAAAGGTCGGTATCATCCCCCCGCTGAACAGCATCGTGAACAAGACCATGAACATGATGAAATTGCGGCCATCCAAATCCCTGCGCGACAGCCCGTAGGCCATCAGGCAGGTTAACAGCATGCTGAACAATGTGCCCAGGAAGGTGACGCCTATGGAAACGCCAAGCGAACGAAAAACCGTATTGGTCGAAAACACGTACTTGTAAGCGTCAAGGGACCATACGGTCGGAAACAGGACAAACTGCTTCTGCGCCAGCTCCGTCACCGTCGTGAACGATCCGGCGATGACGTGAAGGAAAGGCAGAATGGTAACGAGGCCGATGATCGACAGCAGCGTATAGTTCACGATATCGAAGATTCGGCTTGATATCGTTTTATCTTGTACCATAGCGGTCCACCTTTCTCATAATTAATAGATGCCTTCTTCTCCGGCCTTTTTGGCCAGCCAATTGGCCAGCATCACCAGAATGAGACCGATCAGCGATTTAAAGAACCCGACCGCCGTGCTGAAGCTGAACTGTCCTTGCTTCAGACCCGCGGTGTACACATACGTATCGAAAATCTCCGCAACATCCCGGTTCATCGAGTTTAAGAGGAGATAGATATGTTCGAACCCAAGTTCCAGCACGTCGCCGATTTTCAAAATCAATAAAACGACGATCACGCTTCGAATCGAAGGGAGCGTGATATGCCACATTTGCCGAAAGCGGCTGGCCCCGTCAATTCGGGACGCTTCGTATAAACCCGGATCAATCGCGGCCATGGCGGCCAAATAAATAATGGTCCCCCAGCCGGCCTCACGCCAGATGATCTGCAGGACATACATCGGCCTGAACCAATCGCTGCTCATCAGGAAATTGATTTTTTCGAAACCGGCCATAACCAGCAGCTCATTGATAATGCCGCGATCCATCGAGAGCATGACAAACGAAATGGATACGATGATGACCCACGACATGAAGTGGGGAATGTACACCAGCGTCTGGATAAAACGTTTAAAGACTTCGCGCCGGACCTCGTTGAGCATTAAGGCAAGAATGATCGGCACGGGGAAATAAAATGCCAGGTTCAAGAAAAACAGCAGCAGCGTGTTGCCTAATATCGTGAAGAACATCGGCTCGGTAAACAGCCGCTCAAAGTGCTTGAGCCCCACCCAGGGGCTGCCCGTTACGCCCAGATAAGCCTGATAATCCTGGAAGGCTATGATCAGTCCCGACATCGGGATGTATTTAAAGATCAGGAAGTATAAAAATCCCGGAAGTATCATGAGATAGATCGCCCGGTTTTTAACGATTCTTCTCATTCGACCGGACTCCGGTATTGTGGGGGCGTCCTTGCGCATCCCGGTCTTCACTGCGGTTTCGCTCATGATCTCAGACTTCCTTTCTGCCCCGAAGCCTGCCGGAGACTGCAGCAGTGCAGTCTCCGGCCGTTCGGGATGCTGGCATGTTCGTTATTTGGAAGATTCGTAGGAAACGTTGAACTCATCGATGATTTGCTGACCGCCGCTCTTTAGCCAGTTGTCCACGACGGCCTGGAATCCTGCCTCGTCCAGATCTCCGAGCATGAACCGATACGTGCCGTCCTTGATCATCTCCTGCAGCTGCACGCCCTTTTCGTTAAACGTCTTGGAGTCCAGGGAAGCCGAAGGATCCTCTATGAGGTATTCATTGTTCTCCACGATCATTTCCTCGGCCTTCGCTTTAACAGGCAGCATGTGCTTCGGCTCATAGAATCCTTCGATCGTTAGCGGCCCGCCCACCTGCATCGCTTGATAAGGCTTCACTTCACGATCGGTCAGCTTGGTGTCCTCCGAAGGAACGACCTTGCCTTCCTCCAGCTGGTGGTGCTGTCCTTCCACTCCCCAATAGATCAGGTTGCCGAGCTCAGGGCTCATCAGCTGATCCATGAAGGCAAGCACTCCTTTCAGTTCTTCCTCCGATTTGATGGCTGTTTTCGGAAAGAGTATCACCGAGCCGTAGCCGGGAACCGACCAGATTCCGAAGCCGTTCGGTCCTCCCTCGATTTTATTCTGAACATCGAGCTCCGCATCCGGATTCACTTCGACGACCTTGGGATGCAGGCTGGATACGTCCCCCATCGCTCCGATATAAACGCCCGATTTGCCGGTAATGAACAAATTTTGCTGATCGGTTTTGCTGGTAACCGGGAAATCCTGATTGATCAACCCTTCCTGATGAAGTTTCTTGAAGAATTTCATCGTCTCCATATATTCGGGGAACATGAACTCGGGAGCCAGCTTGCCGTCCTTCTCGCCCCAGTTATTCGGTGTCCCGAGCCATGAGCTTATCGTTTTGAATGCCCCATAGATCAGATCGTTCCGGTCCGTCAACGGAATCGTGTCGTCTTGGCCGTTGCCGTCAGGATCCTTTTCCTTGAACTGCTTCAGCATATTATAGAACTCGTCAATATTGGTCGGAGCGCTGAGCCCAAGCTTGTCGGCCCAATCCTTGCGATAAATGATGCCTTGGCGCGACAAAGGCACTTCACGGTATAACGCATAGATTTTGCCGTCCACCGCCGTGTTTTTTAACACATCGGGTTTCAGCTTGCTGAGGTTCGGGTATTGATCCAGCAGCGGCCCGATTTCCCAGAATTGCCCGTTGCGGATCGCGTCCCGCATATTCACTAGCGAAGCGGCATTCTTCAGATACGTCACCTGCGGCAGCGTTCCGGTTGCGAAGGATGCATTGACCTTTTCGTCGTAAGTGCCGTCCGGCACCCACTGAATGTCAAGCTTGGTGCCCGTTTTCTCTTCGAGCAGCTTCTCAATCATGTCGGAAGGAACTTCAGGGGTGTGGAGGTTGGCCATGATCGAGATGGCAACCGGTTCGCTTGGTTTCTCTCCTTGCGCCGGACCTCCATTTGTGCTGCCGGTTGCTGCAGGGGCGGAGCCGCCTCCACAGCCCGCCAACACGGATAAAGCGGTTACAATTGCCAGGATGGTACTGGCTTTTTTCTTCTTCATCATCTGACCTCCGTTATAATTGGGTTAGGGACTGACAAGAAACAGCTTAGATGACGGAAGCTCGGTGCGTATATAATCCTTCGATTGGATATGGGGAGTTCGGCCGCGCCCGGCATAAGGAGCCGGGGGAATCAAATCTAATGATTACATAGGCAATGGGATCACCAGGCAAGGCACGGCAACAAAAAAAACCGCCGGGGAAATCAATCCCCTAGCGGTATTTCTCATGCAGATACGGTCCCACCGTGCTTCGATACGAAGTTTCATATTCCTCGATAATCTGGCTGCCCCCTTCTTCAAGCCAACGGTCGATCTCCGCCTCGAACCCCTTCTCATCGATCATTCCCAGCATGAATTGATAGGTGGCGTCCCGCATGCGTTCATTCAATCGGACGCCGATCTCGTTATACAGCGGAGATTCCAACGGTGCGGTAGGATCATAGATGAGGAAGCTTTCATTATCATAAATCAGCCGCTCGGCTTTATCCTTGACCTTATTCGTGTTAACCGGCTCCAGCATGCCCGGGATGGTGCTGAAGCTTCCGGCCATCAAAGCCTGGTAAGGCTTCACGTCCTTCTCCCTCAGCTCAAAAGCATCCACCGCCACCGCTTTGCCATCCTGTACGGTATAGTGGGTGCCCTCGATTCCCCAATACATCAGGTTCGCAAGCTCGGGACTCATTAGCGCATCATAGAAGGAGAGCACATTCTTCAATTCCTCTTCCGTGGCGATCGCGGACTTCGGAAACAAGATGACCGTTCCGTATCCCTGGGATGCCCATATCCCGAACCCTTCCGGCCCGCGAACCCGATTCTGAACATCGAGTACGGCCTCAGGGTCATTCGCCAGCAGCCTCGACTGCAGGGACAGGACGTCCCCCATCGCGCCGATATAGACCCCGGCTTTCCCCGTAATGAACAGCTCCTGCTGGTCCGTCTTGCTGGTAATCGGAAAATCTTCATTCACCAGTCCTTCGCTATGCAGCTTCTTAAAGAATTTCATCGTTTCCATATACTGCGGAAAGACGAATTCCGGCTGCAACGAATCGTTGTACCATCCCCAACGATTCGGCGTTCCGTAGTAGGAGCTGATCGTCTTGAAAGCCCCGTAAATCAAGTCGTTGCGGTCCGTCAAGCCGATGGTATCATCGATGCCGTTGTTGTCCGGATCGTTATATGTAAACCCTTTCAGCATTTCGTACAAATCGTCGAGCGTTTCCGGCGCCGGAAGCCCCAGCCGATCCGCCCAATCCTTTCGGTAAATGATGCCCGATCGGGCCAAGGCACGCTCCTGATACAGGCTGTACAGCTTCCCGTCAATAGCGGTATTCCTTAAAACCTCGGGCTTCAATCGCTTTAAATTCGGATAGCCGTCAAGGTACGGGCCGATTTCCCAGAACAGCCCGCTTCGTATTTCATCCCTGAAGTAGGACAAGGATGCGGCATTCTTGAGATAGAGGACTTGCGGCAAGTTCCCTGTCGCAAGCGCTGCAAACACTTTTTCATCATAACTGCCGTCCGGCACCCACTGGATGTCCAGCTGAACGCCCGTTTTTTCCTCGATCTCTTTCTCGATCCGATCGGATGGAATCTCGGTGGTGTGCAGGTTGGCCATCATCGAAATGCGGGTACTGCGTTCAAAAGACGCATTTCCGCCATCCGCCCCCGATGAGCGGGCCATGGTGATGCAAGCAGCCGATACCAATAGGATAGCGAGCGTAAGCACAACATAGTTTGACAGACGGGTCATCAATCCGTTCTACCTCCGTTCCCCCATGTTTCTTGCGGATCCCAAGTGACTGAGACGATCATATCATATGTACATCTTTTTTCATGACAAACCAGGATGATCAAATCCAGTGATTATTCATTTTGAAATGATTATTGAATGTAACGGGGGTTGCCCATACAATGATTATACACTTTGTTAAACAGGAAGGTGTACCTATTGCATCCAAAAAGTAGCTTTTATTCTAAAATGGTCCTGTTCGGCTGCTTCATCAGCATCATTCCTCTTGTGGCCCTCGGCTTCTTCTCGTTCATGAAATCATCCACCTCCGTACAAAACCATGTCAACAGCAGCAACATCCAGATCATGAATCAAACGAACAGCAATCTTGAACAGGTGCTGAGGACCGTAGACTATACACTGAATTACGTCATCAATTCCAACATGCTGCAAAGCGCCTTATATCGTCCCCTGTCCTATTATGACTTCCAGCTGTATAACAAACTGAGAGAAGAGATGAGTCTGCTGCAGTCTCCCGAAACCAAAGTAACGGACGTCATTCTTGCGAATGCGACAAGCAACTGGCTGATCAATAACCGGGGCATGTACGAATTTAATGAATACGCTTCCAAAGAGACGCTCCTGAAGCTTCTCGAGCTGCAAGGAAACTCCAATTGGATGATGCTGGAGACCGAATCCCTCGGCTCCAGCGATACGCTCAGTTATGCCTGCCCTTATACGATCGCCCTTGTGAAGAAAATGCCGCTCTCCTCCTCCAGCGCCCGGGGCGTCGCGCTTGCCACCATTCCCAGCTGCAGTCTTGCCGCCATGATGGACAGCCCTTCCGAATCCCGGGAGGTCATGGTGCTGGACCACAATTACCGGATCGTTGTGCATCCGGAGCAAAGGAAACTAGGACTATATCTGACCGATACCGGGTATGCGGAGGCGGAGCTGGACCATTTTGACAGCAAATCGGGGCAGTTCGAGACGAAGATCGACAACAGGCAAGTGTCGGTTACGTACGTCCGTTCCGATTTTAACGGCTGGCTGTATGCCTCCTTCACCGAAATGTCCGCCATCACGAAGGAGTCCCGTTCCATCGGCTGGTTCACGCTGTATATCTGCCTGCTGATGATCGGTTTCAGCGTCCTGATTGTATGGCTTGGAACGCGGAAGATGTATACGCCGATCCGTCACATTTTCGAAAATATCGTGGAGCGTCTCCCGGAAATCCAAGCGAACAAAAAGAGCGAGCTGCAAGTCATCGACGAACATATCCGGGATATGTTCAATTCGAATACCAAGCTCCGCAGCGAGCTTCGGCAGACGAGCCAGCAGGTGCGCACCTTTTTCCTCCATAAACTGTTCCTGGGCAAGATCAATCCGCCCGAAGCGATGGAACAAATCGAGATGTTCGGCTTCAAGGAGCAAGTATCCACATGGGAACAGCTGGCGGTCTTCACCCTCCAGATCGACATGCTGGACGAAACCCGCTATGAACGCAAAGACCGGGATTTGCTGCTGTTTGCCGTGAACAATATCATCGAGGAGATGATCCCCTCCTCCCACCGGCTCCCCTCCGTCATTATCGACCTTACGCAGGTTACGCTCATCGGACGAGGCGACATCACGCCTGAGGCATTCAACGATTATGTGTATACCCTATCGGAGGAGATCCAGAAGACGACGCGAAGTTTCCTGGACCTGGAGGTCAGCATCGGCATCAGCCTGCCTTACGACAACCTGTCCAAAACGTCGCGCGCCTACCAGGAAGGGCTTGAAGCCCTGAAACACCGCATCAAGCTGGGAACCGGCGTCATCGTCCCTTATTTCAGCCTGAACTCCGGCAAGCATACCCGGGTCTACTTCTACCCGATGCAGGTGGAGAACGAGCTGATCGATGCCATCAAGCTGGCTGACGAGGAAAGGGCCGTGGAGCTTCTGAGGCAGTGGCTGGACGAGGTGTTTCGCAAGGACCGGACGCCGCATGAGTATCAAATCTCGCTCATCCGGCTGTTGAATGACCTGATGATCGTGATGCAGGAGAACGGGATCATGCTGGAGCAGCTCGACATCCGGGACAGCTCCCTCGTGGAGGAGCTTCTTCGGCTCTATACCAATCCCGATATCGAGAGCTGGTTCAAATCGCGGATCATCCGGCCGATGGTGAGTGTTTTCCGGGATCGCCAGGACTCTCAATACCAGAATCTCTCCGAGCAGATGATCGAGATGATCCGCAAGGAATTCGACCGCAACATTACGCTTGAGGAATGTGCTTCGCGCCTCCATTACAACAATTTTTATCTAAGCAGCGTGTTCAAGAAAGAAACCAACATGTCCTTCAGCGAATACCTGTCCCAATACCGCTTCAAGATGTCCAAGAAATGGCTTGTCGAAACCGATATGCCCATTAAGGATATTGCGGAGAAGCTGAGTTACAACAATTCGCAGAACTTTATCCGGTCCTTCCGCAAGCTGGAGGGGATGACGCCCGGGCAATATCGCAGCAAATACAAAACCGGACCATAAGCCTTGTAAAACGGCATCAGATTACCAAAAAAGGTCACCTGTGTCCCGTACTTTTCCTATGGATGAGCATCTACAATTAGAATAGTCACGTTTTGTGCTGATTGTTGATCATTTACGAAACCATCCCAAAAGGAGAATCTGTGCCATGATACGAGAAATGCAGGCCGATATCGTCATTCTCGGCGGCGGAACAGGGGGAACAGCCGCTGCGCTTGCCGCCGCCAAATCCGGAAAGACCGTCATCATGACCGAGGAAACGACTTGGATCGGGGGACAGCTGACCAGCCAGGCGGTTCCGCCCGACGAGCATCCGTGGATTGAATCCTTTGGCTGCACGCGCAGCTACCGGCAGTTCCGCGAAGGCGTCCGCCAGTACTATCGCGATTATTTTCCCATGACGCCCAAGGCCAGATCCAATGTGCAGCTGAATCCCGGCAGCGGCATCGTCAGCCGGCTATGCCATGAGCCCCGCACGGCGCTCGCCGTGCTGCACCAAATGCTGGCCCCGTACATTCACAGCGGACGGCTGACGATCCTGTATCAATATGCGGCGGAGTCTGCCGACGTTTCAGGGGATCGTGTGGACAGCGTAACCGTGCGTCATCTTGAAACCGAGGATCAAATCGTCCTCCGCGCCCCGTTCTTCGTGGATGCCACCGAGCTCGGGGATCTGCTTCCGCTGGCAGGCATTGAATATGTCACCGGTGCGGAGTCCAAAGCCCAGACAGGGGAGCCACACGCTGTCGACGGCGATCCGCTGCCGCAGGACATGCAGGGCTTTACGTATTGTTTTGCCGTTGACTATCTGGAGGGTGAAGACCATACGATTGAGAAGCCCGCGCTTTATGATTTTTGGCGGGAGTATAAACCCGATTTCTGGCCGGATAAGCTGTTAAGCCTGACCGCCGTCAAGCCGTCGACGAATGAGCCGATCGAGTATGAGATTTTCCCGGGACACGGCAAGTTCCCGCTTTATCAATACCGTCAAATCCTGGACCCGAAGCATTTTGCCGAAGGTACGTTCGACAGTTCGGTGTCGCTA
This sequence comes from Paenibacillus sp. Y412MC10, assembly GCF_000024685.1. Lineage (NCBI taxonomy): Bacteria > Bacillati > Bacillota > Bacilli > Caryophanales > Paenibacillaceae > Paenibacillus > Paenibacillus sp. Y412MC10. The sequence continues at coordinate 1,972,273 of NC_013406.1, read as the reverse complement.
GTGAACTGGCCGCAGAACGACTACTGGCTGGGCTCCATTATCGATGTGCCGAAGGAAGAGGCCGACCATCATATTGATCAGGCCAAACAGCTCAGCCTGTCCCTGCTGTACTGGCTTCAAACCGAGGTGCCCCGGCCGGATGGCGGGCAGGGTTATCCCGGACTGCGTCTGCGTCCCGATGTGGTTGGAACGGAAGACGGAATGGCCATGTACCCATACATCCGTGAGTCCAGAAGAATTCAGGCCGAGTTCACGGTCCTGGAACAGCACGTGGCAACCGAATCGCGCCCTGACGGCGTTGCCGAAACGTTCCACGATTCCGTCGGCATCGGCTGTTACCGGATCGATCTGCACCCGAGCACGGGTGAGCGTCCTTACATTGATATCTCTTCCCTGCCATTCCAAATTCCGCTGGGCAGCTTAATACCGAAGCGGATAAAGAATGTGCTGGCAGCCAGCAAAAACATCGGGGTCACCCACATTACGAACGGCTGCTACCGGCTGCATCCTGTAGAATGGAACATCGGCGAGGCCGCCGGATACTGCATCAGCCATTGCCTGGATCATGACATTCTGCCGACGGATGTTCGGAACGACGAAGATAGACTCGCCAGCTTCCAGCAGAAGCTCGTAAGCGAAGGCATCGAGCTGGCATGGCCGGCACTCCGGCCCGTCTGATCCGCCGCCGCTATAGAACCGCTGCAAAAACCAGCTCAAGGGCAACGCCCTGAGCTGGTTTTGGTTTTTCCATTTTATAACTCATCAGCCGTTACGTATTGAATCTGATCGGGGAAATGGCGGTCCATGCTGCACACCGACAGCTTGTACCCTTCTTCCAGCGCATATTGCTTAAAATAGTAGGTTCCTCCGTTCTCGCCAACCACGGGTGCCCACTCCCATTCACCGCCTTGCCGCTCCATTACAAAAGAATCCAGCGGCAAATGCAAGCCTTTGCCAACGGCCTTGATGTAGCTTTCTTTTAGCGTCCATAAATCAAAGAAGCGGGAAAGCCGTTCGGATGGAGGGAAGTTAAGCAGCGCGTTAAACTCGGTTTTATGGAAATAACGTTTGGCGATATCCATATCGATGTTCTCCATTTTCTCTACGTCGATCCCGACCGGCTCATAGCCGACGGCGCACACGACCCACTGCCCGGAATGGGAGACGTTAAAATGCAGGTTATCATGATCCTTCAAGAATGGTTTGCCGTAAGCGTTTCTGATGATTTCCATATTCGTTCGTTCCCGTCCCAGCTTATCCCGAAGCATGCGATGGGCCAAGGCATCGCCAAGCACCGAACGCTGGTAATCGCTAGCCCTTCTGAACTTGGACACATACTCCTGTCGATCAGGGGACAGCGTCTGGAACAAGGCCCGAAACGTTTCGTCGCGCATATGATCCGAATTCCGGATCGCGTAGATCTCCACAGCGCTAGGCTGATTCTCATTAAAAGTGCCCATAACTCCGCCCTTTCTCTAAACATAGTCCCGTGTTCACTTCGATATGTACGTTCCGTTCCCCTGCTTCTTTCCGCCCTCCTGCTGCCTTTTCCTCATATACGGGGGAAGGAATGATCATTGACAACGGAAAGACCACCCTACCATAATGGAGAAAATTATCGTTTAAATGAAGGTGGGGGTTCGATTGGACACGCAATCGGTTTTGGATCAAGCGGTGGACTTGTTTACGGAGGAGCTGGGCAGCCATTTGGTCGGCGTTTACTTGCATGGTTCCTTGGCTATGGGCTGTTTCAACCCGGAAGCAAGCGACGTGGATCTGCTGGTCGTGGCAGCAAGGCAGCCGTCCCGGGATCAATTGAGGCGGCTTGCCAACAAACTCATAGCCCTCCACGATGGAATGGCCAATCAGCAGGGATTGGAACTGAGCCTGGTCCTGGAGTCCAGTCTTCGGGAGCTCGTCTATCCGCCACCATTCGAATTCCACTACTCCGCCTTCCATCGCGAGAGGTATCTGGCCGATGACGATTACCTATGCGGGGGATTCCAAGATGCGGACCTGGCCGCCCATTATACCGTGATCTATCATCGGGGCATTGCACTGTACGGCAAACCCGTTCGCGAGGTCTTCCCGCCCGTGGACCGATCCTATTACGTTCAAGCCATCCTCGAGGATGTAGAGAGTGCGGTACAGGATATTACCGCCTCTCCTGTGTATTACACGCTGAACCTTTGCCGGGTGCTGTACTATCTGAGGGAAGGCGTGGTGTCCTCCAAAAAAGAAGGAGGCGAATGGGGGCTTCGCGCACTTCCCTCGCAGTATCATCCGATGATCGAGCATGCCCTGCATCAATATACCGGCGGAGCCGGGAAACCCGCGGAATCCGCATCGGATGGACTCATCGCGTTTGCCGGCGACATGCTGGAGCGAATCCGGAAGGCTTTATGATTGACGGGGATGCTCACCATGACTTAAATCCAAAAGGTGCTTAATACAATCACCAACAGAATAAACAATACCAGAACAATGCCTACCGAAGTTCCGTATCCACCGCCGTAGCAGCATTTATCGTAGCTCATCGATATAAACCTCCTTGTGTGATGGTATGGTACAGTTTATGTAAACAGATGCCCTTAGACAGGGCATTTCGGCAATGATGATCAGAATGTGCATTAGTCCAATATCCATGGCATGCCATGTCAAGCCCCCTGCATGCACGAAGCAGGGTTCGGTACATCCGCTTACCTCCTATTTATTGGAACCTTGTACAGATTCCTGCGTAATATTTACTTTAAGAAGCTGATCTCATTCTGAAGCTGAGGTGCTTAATATGAAAAAATTCAAGTTTGGAAGAACCCGTATAGAAAACTGGGCAAACATCGTTACCCTCATATCTGATACCGTGTTATATATCCCGCGACTGATGATGAAGCTATTCAACTGAAGGCTGGGTCGATAGCCGCCGCGATGCACTTATACCCCACTTAGATTTAGAAAGTCTATTAAATCTCACGATCAAACAGGGGGGAATCGGTTGAAGCTTATACTCAAACTGTATTCGGAATATTTAATTATCCCGCGTCCTTTTCGTTTATTGATTCTGTGGGGTTGGATCATATTATTTATGGCTGTTGGAATTAGATTGAATTGGTTCTTCTAGGAGAGTTTCTTATGGATAAATTAACGATCATAATGGTTAAGTCTCTGGCCGTTGTTATATTCATCCTTCTATTTATCGGTGTTTTCTTGCTCGGCAGATTCGTTGGTAACGCAACTCCTTGGTACGTAACAACCTCCTTACTGATTCTGTTGATAGTTAGATGGGTTTACTTAAGAATAAAGAATAAAAAATAATCACTATTATACGGATCGATAATAATCTATCCGTATTAAATAGGTCGTTACTTATGTGCGACTCCCTGGTACATAACTAAGACCCGTTCGATAGGATCGAACGGGTCTTTGGCTTTAACGGTTAATAAATTCTGCCAATTGCAGCATTCTGGTTAATACGACCGCTCCTTCAGCACGGGTAGAATGTGCCTTTGGAACGAACTTGTCAGAAGAACGTCCCTCCATCAGACCTGAATGGACGATGGCCGACACGGCCTCTTCAGACCAGGATGCGATGCGGTCACGATCCTTGAACCCTTCCAATATGGAGCCGGAGTCTCCTGTCTCCAGATCCTTGCCGGCAAGCTTCAGCGCCCGGAGCAGCAAGACACTCATCTGCTCACGGGTAATCTCCTCGTCCGGACGGAATGTGCCATTGCTGAAGCCTTCGATCAGCCCATTCTCCACAGCCGTAGCGACAGCGGACGCAAACCAATCGTTTGCCTTCACGTCCTGGAAGCCCGTGTCGGCTCCCTGATCCTTCAACCCGAGCGCACGGACGAGCATCGCCGTGAACTGCGCTCTCGTGATCGGCTCGTTCGGACCAAAACGCGTATCGCTCAGTCCTTCAATCAATTTTTTCGAGGCCAGCAGCGATACGTCCTCGCGGGCCCAATGACTGCTTAAATCCTCAAATGTCTTCGCATGGGAGACAACGGAATAAACCCCGCTCTCCCTCCATTTGAACTCCGCTTGGGAGGTACCGTTCGATGTGCGAATGAACGCCGGTACGAAGACCAGCTTGCCGGATGCCGGATCCATCCGCAGCACCGTCGTTTGGGATGGACTGGCGACACGGGATAGAACCTTCGTAAACTTTGCGTAAGGTCCTTTCAGTGCCGGAAGAGTCGACAACTTGTCACCTTGTTTCCACGCCAAGGTTATGGCAAGCGGTGCATCCAGCATGGAGGCTCCATCCTCCAGTGCTGCCTTCATCCGGTCCTCTTCTTCTTTCGAAGCAAACCCGACGCGGATCTGCAAGCTTTCCGCCGTCCCTCGCTGCTGCATAGCTTCCGTCAGCGACTGGAGCGGAATTTCCAATCGGCCTTGGGAGGATTCCAACACGATGGAGCCCCCCGGCAGGTCTTTCACGGCAGCGCTCAGCCCTTGAACCGGCAAGTGAAGAACGACGGAATCCGAAGCGTCGGTTACCGTATACGTAAGCAAGCGTGAAGCCGCCGGCAGCTTGCTAAGCCGTGCCACATCATCGAGCAAAGACTTCTCGTTTGCATCCGCTATGATGACCGTCCTGCCGTCCGGTGCCGTCTCTTTCTTGATGTTCAAGCGCTCGGGTTCGGTCGGTTTTGGAGGTGGCGGCGTCGTTCCTCCACCCGGTGAACCGGATCCTCCGCCCGGAGTTCCCGGATCGGATCCGCCGTCTCCCGTAGAAGTCCGGATGACCTCAAACGTCTTGCTGTTTGTTTTGAAGTCGTCAACGAATACGTCCACGGTGATCGAATTGGCCCCCGTTTGCAGCGGCACGTTCGCTGTAAATTCACCTTTCGCCGACAGGGTCGCATCGGCACCGTTCACCTTCACGGCCGCTTGGCCGGGTCCGAGAACTTCGACCAGCCCTGTCAACGCAAGCTGGCTGGCGCGCGTTTCCTTGCCTTCGTCGTCCATCAGCCCGCTTAATACGGCCGAACGAACCTGGTCGCCCGTATTGTAAGCATTGGCCACGAGCTGGCGGAGCGTTCTTGTGCCTGACGGATCCAGAGCAGAAATGACAAAACCTCCCGCAGGTATGACGCTGTTATTCTCTTCCGGGGCTCCCCAGCTCCAGTTGATCGCTTGGTTCCGGTTGACTACGCGCGTCACGTGACCCGAGTTATCCACAACCACTTCAACCCCGAAGCGGTTCGTGCCCGTGGAGTATCCAAAGGCTTCCGTCATCACGTTAACGTTGCCCTCGATCCGGTTGATATTATAGAAATTGCCTTCAAGGAACGAATTCGGGCTTCCCGGCAAGCTCATGCCGAGCTGGTAGTCCTTCACCCACTCCTTATCTTGGAGAGCGGCAGCCGCGATCGGCCAGTTGACCTGGGATGCGTCAAACAGCATCAGGCCGTTCGTGGACTTCAGCCCCGCCTGGAATACTTCGCGTTGGACGGCCGGCGCCTGCACGTTGTTCATGGCAATGCCTGCATACAGCGGAATTTCCCCGTTCGTTACGATATTGCCAAGCGTAATGTATTTCTGGATTTCCTGACTGGTCGTTTGATAAGCCCCGATCATCAGAAAATCCAAATACTCGATGTATCCGGTTTGGTAATATTCCTCCGTATACACCGACTCGTCCGGCATGCCGAGTGCGGGATTGAACCGGAAGTTCTTGCTGCCCCAGTTGACGCCGTTTAGATAATACGTCTCATACCAGGATCCTACATAAGAGGATACCTCGATCTTTCTGCCTTCTGAGACTTCATAGGAATCCACCAGCGCCTTCACTTCGCCGAAGAAGCTCTGAATCGTGCCCGAGCGGAATTCCCACCAGTCCTGAATCAGCGGGCCGTATACCCTTACATTGTTTTCATAGGAGAAGATATCGTTTGGCCAATTGACAAGCTGCTTGCCCCGGGCCTGCAAAAACTGCTCGAATTTCACGCGGGTTTCGTCGCTGAAATCGGCCCCTTCGTTGTCATACCGGCTGCGGTCATGTACAACCCCGTCCACGTCGTAATTCTTGATGATTTCCTCGAACGTTCTAAGCTGGTAATCGCGGACCTCGTCATTGGACGGGTTGACGAAAGCTACCAGGCCCTGCTTTTTGCTTTCGCGCAGACGCTTGATCTCGCCGTTGTTTTCAGGGAAATACACGCGTTCTTCCCAGTCGAGGTGGTCGTTCAGAACCGCATACTCGTTATGGGCGATCGATCCTTCGGCAAACACGTTGATCGCCGCATGGATCTCTAATCCCAGGGCATGACCATGGTCAATGAACTCCTGCAGCAGGTCCAGATCCGGACTTGCCCCCGCCTTTTCGGGTGCCTTGATCTCGCTGACGTAAGGTCTGCCCGTCAAATCGTTCTTTTTGTACGAAACATAGCCTTCAACGCCCTTCACGTCAAACGCGACCGAAGTCACGCCCGTTTCCTTAGCTTTTTGCAGAAATGCCAAAACATCCTCGCTGGTTTTGAACTTTCTTGCATTGGATGCCTGGTCCACCCAGAGAATGACTTCTTTTTCCGGAGAAAAACCAGGTCTGGCAAACACGGCCAAATGACGCACATCCTGCTCGATGTCATTCTTCATCACTTTCACTTCGATATAGTTGGTACCGTTCGTCAACGTATAATTATGAGTGAAGGTGCCATCCGCTTCAAACGGAATCTCGTTCCCGTTCACCAGCAGCTTGATCGCCGCAACATCGTCTATGTTGTCAATGCGCCCCGTGATGGCGGTACTGCCTTCCGTTACGGTGTACATCGTCTGATTATCGAGCGTGAGCCGTGCAATAAGGCCGTTGCCGCTCATGATGTCGCGCACCTGAACCACTTCCCCGTTCTTGCGCAGCTTGATCATGTCGCCGACCTTGAAGTTCTCGGCCAAATACCGCTTGATGTTGTTGCCTGCATAGCTGTTGTCCTGTGCCATCAGCACATAACCGCCTTCGGGTATTTCAAGATCGGTCGGACCGGTCCACACCGGAGGCTTGCCGTTGATCGAAGGATTGACCACCAGCAATACGCGGTTGTTGGCATCCACCTGCACGGCCACATTGGTCTTTGGAATCGTGATGGAGCTGCCGTAATCTCTCGTAAATACCGCCACGATGTTCGGCACGCCCGTGACATCCTTATCGACGTAATCCAGCTTCTTGCGCGGACCTTCGATGTCGATCGTAATATCCTTCGGCGCCGCCTCGACTTCAATATAATCCTGGTTCTCGATCGGTTCGTACACGATGTTCAGCGTTTGGGCGGCCAATTCGCCGTCTCCCTTAATCAGCTTTACCTCAGCCGCGTTCGGACCCGGCTCCAAATACACATTCGTGCGGAACACGCCATCCGCCGTAAGCGCTGTTTCATCGCCATTGACGGTCACGCTTAAATCCAGGTCCTCGGCATAGTTCGCCACAAAACCCGCAATCTCAATGACCGGGATATCCACGGTCGCATCGTTTGGCGTAAGCAGATGCAGCTCCGGCGGCAGCGGATCCGGCCCTGGCCCCGGCTGATCCGGCAGGAAATCGGCTGCTTTCACTTCGACGCCCGCGCGCATCAGCTTCACCGAATCTCCTGTTTTGTTTTGATTAAAGAGAGGCTTTTGAAAAGCGGATTGCTCCCACGGAAGCGTCCCGCCTGCCACGACGACATAACCGCCGGCCGGAATCGGCAGCAGCGTGCCCGGATCCCAGGCCGTCGGAGGATCGACGTCCGGTCCGAGAATGTCCAGCACTTGACCGCCGGCATCCACCGATACCGCGACATGAAGCATGGGAACCCATACCTCATCGGTGTACACGGAGCCCGTAACCGAAGCACCGCTCGTGTACAGCGCCAAGTAGTCATTTTTGCTCTCCAGCGCGTCGCCTGCCACGTTGATATCCGTGAATTCCAGACTGGTTCCGCCTTGGGAGACCAGCGTAACCGGTTCGGGAACCGCGCTTTGAGCCGGGGGAATTTCGTTATCCGCGAACGCGGAGGAACCAATCGGCACGATGAGCGATACGATCAGCGACAAACTGAGGAGCAGCGCGATCCGCCTGCGAAATAAACGATACATCAAGGAATACCACCCTTCTTTTATTCAGAATGAACGATCACGTGAATATAAATTCAACAGTCACCCCCTTTACGAATTTTGAAAAAGCAGCTGCTTGCGCAGACTGCTTTTTCGTTTAGGTCATTTACTTCGTGGATTGAAACCATTCATTTGCTGCGGTCACCATATCGGCTCCACCTTCGGCTCTCCATTGAGCCAGGAATTGATCGTAAGCATCAATCGGCTTCGCTCCGGAAATGAATTGCAGCACATTGTCATCGAGCATAGTCGACAATTTCAGCTGGTTTTTGGATACGGCATCAATAGGCGGAGCTGTCGACATAGGATCTACAACCATAATTCCTTCGGCATTTTTCTGATACTCTTCGAAATGCGCCTGAAGAACAGGATCTTTACGTACACGTGCTTGCCAGTAGATCGGATACTTTTCTTCATCTACCCCAGTTAGGAAGTTGCTTGCATTATTCAGTTCATCGTTAAATATCGGCAGAATCGGATAGTATTTCTCATCCTTAACTTCATGGTGTACGCCTTCCTTACCAAGCGCTATGCCTTTAAATGTCTCAGGCTCCAACTTCGCATTGAGGAAATCCATGGCAGCTTCCTTGTTCTTCGAAGATTTCAGGATAGCCACATACCAAGTTGTATTCGTTTTAACTCCAATAGCAGCCTTACCATCTTTGCCCTTCAGGTACGGGATAATGGATGTTTTTGCTTCCGGGGAATTTTTCGTCAGTGCCTCAATCGTTGTCCCGGCGCTCCACCAAGGCAGTTCATACATCGCAGCTTTACCACCCGAAAATTTTTCAATGGATTTCTGTGCGGTATTAATTGGGGTCTCGGTATCAAGCAATCCTTCTTTGTACAGTTTGTTCATAAAAGTAAGATATTCTTTCATTTCAGGCAGTTCAGCCCGATGCACCAATTTGCCATCGACTTCCTTCCAATCGGTGAAAACGCCAAATGTTGCGGCAATGTTGCCATAGATAGCTGGAGCCTTATTGCTCACTGTGAGTGGAATAACATTCTTCTTCTCTTTAATTGTTTTAAGCACATTGTAAAGCTCATCGGTGTTTGTAGGTGTAGCTAGGCCTAATTCATCCATCCAATCCTGTCTGACCACCAGTGCCTCGCCGATGCTTACGCCTGCCCCAGTCTCTGGGATACCAAAGATTTTCCCGTCGATCGTTGCACTGCCAAAGGACTCTTGTTTTATGGATTGTTTGATATAATTCCCATGAGATTCAAGAAGCTCATCGATTGGCTCCAGGGCTCCTGCAGATGCGAGATTATAAAACTGCATTGCATTTAATTTCACGATATCATAATTATTTTTACCGGTTACAAGCAGGTTCAGCTTCTCATCCGCGTTCTCGGCCGGTAGCAGTTCATATTCCACATTAAATCCAGTTCTCTCCTGGATGTATTTGGCTACATATTCGGTCTTCGGATCAAACAATCCATACTGCATGATCATGCGCAGCCCTGGTTTTTCAGCCGTTGTGTCTTTGTTCCCGTCGTCTTTCGGGGTGCTTGCCGGTGTGTCCGATGGTTGAGCCGCCGGCGTGTTCGTTGTGCCGCCTCCCCCGCCGCCGCATCCGGACAGCGCCAGCGTGAATCCGAGAATCCCGGCCAGTACCGCGGATTTTTTAATCTTGATCATGGATAACCCTCCTTGTGATTGAGAAATTCAATGAATTCTGCCATCTGAGCAATACGAAGCGCATCACCACCTTTATAAGATAACCCCACAAAGCGGGGCCTTGCTCCGAAGTCCATTCAGGTACTTTGCGGGGACCCCGGAAATTATAATCATGTTAAGAAAAACGTCTATCGACGTACTCTCAAAGAAGATAGACCGCGTTTAGCGGTAGTTTTTCTTGCGATATTCAAGCGGCAGATCCTCCAAAGTTTATACTTTCTGATATCTTCAGAAAACCTGATGAATCTAACCTTTAACCGAACCCACCAGCACGCCTTTGACAAAATACTTTTGCAGGAACGGATACACCAGCAAAATCGGGATCGTTGCCAGCAGGATCGACGAAGCTTGTATGGACTGCGGCGTTGCGTTGATCGCGGCGTCGACATTGTCCTTCAGGAAATCCCCGCTGGACGAAACCAGCAGTTCCTTCAGGTACAGCTGCATCGGTTTGATCGCCGGATCGGTAATGTAGATCATCGCTGCAAAATAGTCGTTCCAGAAAGCAACCGCAAAGAACAAACCGATCGTTGCCATGACGGGGAGCGAGAGCGGCACGATGACCGAAACCAAAATGCGGATGTTCCCCGCGCCGTCCAGCTTGGCGGATTCCTCCAGCTCATCCGGAAGACCTTCAAAATAGTTTTTGATGATCAGCATGTTGTACACGTTCACCATCGCCGGCAGGAATAACACCGGGAAGGAGTTCACCAGATTCAAATTCTGCATGAGCAGGTAAGTCGGAATCAGTCCGCCGCTGAAGAGCATCGTGAATACGAAGATCAACAGAAGGCCTTTCCGTCCGCGCAGCCGGTATTTGGACAACGGATAAGCCGTCAGCGTGGTCAAAAACAAGCTGCAAGCCGTTCCGATGATCGTCAGAAAGATGGACACCTTGAGCGAATTCAAGAACATGGAATCCTGCAGCACATACTTGTACGTTTCGAATTGAACCCCGACCGGAAGCAGCCCCACCTTGCCCGATATGACGGCCCCCTCGCTGCTCAAGGATTTGGCGATCAGGTTCAGGAAAGGCAGCAGGGTCGTTAAACCCATCACGATAAAGAACGTATAATTGAATACCGAGAAGCATTTTTCCGAGAACGACGTTTTGATGACACCTCGGGTGGTGTTAGTTCCTTCCAAAGCTTTTTTGTGATCCATTTGTGCCACCCTTTCTTTACCAGATCCCGCGCTGTAAGTATTTTCTGCTCATGGCATTGCCGATGATGACTAACGTGAACGATATCACCGCTTCGAACAAGCCGACCGCGGTCGAGAAGCTGTAATCCTGGTTGCCTAGGCCTTGCCGGTAAACATAGGTACCAATGACATCCGACACCTGGTACACCACAGGATTGTACATGACCAGAATCTGCTCGGTTCCCGCTTCCAGCACATTCCCCAGCCGCAGGATAAACATCAGGACAATGATTGGAGCAATCCCCGGCAGTGTGATATGCCACAGCTGCTTCCATCGTCCGGCCCCGTCGATCTTCGCCGCTTCATACAGCATCGGATCGATCATTGTAAACGCTGCCAAGTATACGATGGTGCTCCAGCCCGTTTCCTTCCAGCCGGCCGACGTGATCAGCACACTGCGGAACACGCTGTTATCCAGGAAGAACGCAATCTGCTCCATGCCCAGCGACACCAGCAATTTGTTGACGATTCCTCCATTCGTTGAGAGCAAATCGATAAACAATCCGCCAACGATGACCCAGGACAGGAAATGCGGAAGATAGATGACGGTTTGCACCGTGCGTTTAAATACCATATGCCTCAGCTCATTGAGCATCAGTGCGATAATGATAGGGAGCGGAAACAAGATCACGATTTTCAGGAAGCTGATGATGACCGTATTTTTGAATACCTGAGCAAAATCCGGCGACGTGAACAGCTTCTCGAAATGCTTCCATCCTACCCACGGGCTGTCGGCAAATCCGGTGAAAATGTTGAAATCCTTAAATGCGATCGTGATCCCGTACATCGGCGTGTACTTGAACAATAAAATGAACAGAATGCCCGGCACGAGCAGCAGATAAAGATCCCACTCTTTCCATATATCGGACCCTAAACGCCCCCAATACCCTCGTTTTGGCTTCATCTCTCTATGCGGTGCGGGCGATGGTTCTAACGTGGGTTTCATCGACTCGTCTCCCCCTTTCTATTGATTCAATCTCCTTGGTTACTACAAATTGTAATTCCCTGCGCCGGGACTGAGTAGGCGAGGATCATTACTATTTATGGTAATCTGATGTTGTGTTGGGGCACGGACGTCAGTAATTATGCCATGGGGCTGCGGTGGGTGTTTCATGGGATGTTAACTTGTGATGATCGGCGAACCGTTGGCAACGAAATTCATAACTGGATTTCAAAGCATACGCTGCTAAAAAAGAGGGTTGTACATCACTCCGCATGCGGATTGTTCTTCCGATCCCTGTTACCCCCGGATTTCATCCGAATGGATAGACAATGTGGAAATCCGGGGATAAAGGGGACCGCTGCCGCTTCTCCAGAACAATTCCGCCTGCTCCGTTGAAGCTGATTCAATCATGGCGTTGGCATTCGAAACACGGCAATGCCGTGCTTCGTCGTCAAGCGAGGCCTCCTCTGCTCCGCGAGCGTGGCCTCCATAGCCTCAACCATTCGCGCGGGTGATTACTTCCGCCCTGCCGATGGTTGGGGCTGGGGGTAAACGCAAACGAGCCGCTCGGGATGTTGGCCCCGAACGGCTCGTTTGCATGGTTTATGTAACTGCGCACGCTCTGCTGCGCTGCGTTTTGCCCCCTCCCCCATCCTAATAGGGGGAGGATGGGGGACCCACGCGGATCAGCGGAGCGGACGAATCGATTCCGGAAAAGCGTTAGCGCTCGCCCGAAAGTTTTCCAACGGAAAACTCCCATCGAAAGCATTGACTGGAGCCGAATTTCTTCCGCTGTAACATTCATTCCAGGAAATTCGGCGACAACAGCGATTGGAGGAACGATACGGCCGCGCAGCGGGCTTCCACATCTCTCCCTTCCCCGACCAATTGGGAGAGGATATGGAGGGGGGTGCCCCACGCGGACCAGCGGAGAGGGCGAATCGATTCCGGAAAAGCGTTAGCGGTCGCCTTTGGAGCCGAATTTCTTCCGCTGTCATCATCATTCCAGGAAATTCGGCGACAACAGCGATTGGAGGAACGATACAGCCCCGCAGCGGGCTTCCACCTCTCTCCCTTCCCCGACCAATTGGGAGAGGATATGGAGGGGGTTGGACCCCACGCGGACCAGCGGAGAGGGCGAATCGATTCCGGAAAAGCGAAGCGGTTGCCTTTGGAGCCGAATTTCTTCCGCTGTCATCATCATTCCTGAAATTCGGCGACAACAGCGATTGGAGGAACGATACGGCCCCGCAGCGGGCTTTCAGATGTGTGCAGCAGTGCCGTACGGCCTCTCCCATATCCTTATCCCTTGAATTCCCCCGGGTTCACGCCCCAATACTTCCGAAACACCTTGGTGAAATAACTGACATCGCGGTACCCGACCAGCCGGGCGGCGTCGTACACCTTGAGACCGTCCTGCAGCAGCGACTTGGCCCGCTCCATTTTGCGTTCCAGCACGTAAGCGGAGAAGACGACCCCCATTTCCTGCTTGAACAGCCGGCTGAGGTAGGAAGAATTCACGTAAAGCCGGTCCGCTACCGTGTGCAGCGTAATTTCCTGGTCCATCTCCTCCTCGAGCAGGTTCAGAATGTCCTTTACCACCTGATTGCTTGTCGTTTTCCGCTGTTCGCCCATAAACGTGATGATATGCTTCACCGTTCGCTCCAGGAGCGACCAGGTTTGCATTTTGGTGCTCAGCAGCTTGACGTTGTGGAAATATTCGATATCGTCGCCGACGACTCTTTTTACCGTCCAGCCCTGCTTCTGGATCATGCGGGTAAAGAAGCTGTTCATGTAAAGCACCGCCTCCTGGAATTCGTCCGAGGATTCGGACCTCGAGAAGGCTTCCTCCCATAATCCCTTCAACGCCTCCAGCGCCTTCGTTTCATCCGCCGTTTCCAGCGCGATCTCCAGCGTCTTCTCCAGGTTCTGCTGCACGATCACGCCCTGAATATCCCGCTGGAGCTGCTCCCGGTAAGGAATCGCGAGGTCGTGTCCATACACGACGCGCTCCTGAAGCGCCCGGCAAGCCTGCGCATACAAGAGGCTCATCTCCTCGATCGTCCCGGTGGATGCACAGATGCCGGCGCTGGCCGTTATCTTCAGCACCTCCCTCGTTTGGGAGAGGAGCTTGGATACGTCCGCATTCAGCCGCAGCATGGCTTCCTTGGCATCCTGGCTTTCCTCCAGGATCAGGACCATCAGGAGCATATTGCCTGAATCCGACGTGATCCAGAGCGATGGATGGGACAGCAGCTCCTTGGCCAGGCACTGCATCGTAAACTGCAGCAGCTCGACATCCCCCCGCTGAAAGCGGGTCTCGCTCTCCGGCAAGGGGTCCAGATCCACCACGGCGACGGCGATGCGGTCATTCTCCTTCAATGAAATATATAATTCCCTGCCCTTGGTAAGGACGTCCTGTTTTGTATATTTGCCGCTGACCCATTGGATAAAAAAGAGATTTTGCAAATGCGGCAGATTGTCCTTCCATTTCTGCTCCAAAGCCGCCTTGCGCTGCCACTGCTCCAAGTCCTCCCGCAGCTGCTGCCTCGCTTCAAGCACCGCTTCGAGAATGTCTTCCTCGCCGGCGGGCTTCAATAAATATTTGGACACCCCGTATTCCAGCGCCAGCTGCGCAAATTCGAAGTTGTCATGTCCGCTCAGGATGATCATTTTCGTCAATCGGCTGATGTCCTGCCGGCTTCGCAGCTCGCCGAGGAGCGTCAGCCCGTCCATTTCAGGCATCTGCACATCGATCAGCATCATATCGGGTTTTTTTCGGCCAACCAGCTCAAGGGCTTCGATGCCGTTGGATGCCATGCCCACAACTTCAATCCCATGCTTGTCCCATGGGATATTGTAAGCCAGTGCGTTGCGCAGCCGGGGTTCATCTTCCACGATCATGAGATTCATTCGGTTTGTTCCCCTTTCGAGCATCTCTATATAAGTGTCTATTTCAGGTTAAATTCCTTGCAGCGATCCAGCGGGATGGAAATCGTGACGGTGGTGCCTTCCCCTGCCACGCTGTGTACCGTCAGATCCGCTTCTCTGCCATAATACAGCTTCATTCGGCCAAGCACGTTCCGTAGACCGAACAGATCCTTCACATGCTCTTCATCCTGGGAAGACGCGGGCACGCTGCGCGAGCCCATCATCTCCAGCTCATGCTGGATGTAGCGCAGCCGCTCTTCGCTGATCCCCGGCCCGTTATCCTGTACGCTGATAACCACCGTATGCCCTTTTTCAATCCGGCTGGAGATGACCAGGCTCCCTCCCGAGGATTTGCCCTCCATGCCGTGAATGATGGCATTTTCCACCAAAGGCTGAAGCAGGAGCTTGAGAATCGGAACCCCCTTGCTCTCTTCCGAAATTTGATAATCCACGATGAAATTGTCCATGAAACGAAGCTGCTGGATTCGTAGATAGTAGTGCAGGTGGGTAATGCTCTCCTCAATCGTAAACACCTGCCTGCCCTTGTTCAGGCTCAACCGGAAAAACTTCGACAGGTTCATCACCATCTCGCTGATCTCATCCGCATCGTAGTTTTTGGCCGTCCAATAAATCGAATCGAGGGTGTTATACAGAAAATGCGGATTGATCTGGGATTGCAGGAACTTCAGCTCCGTTGTCGTCAATCGCAGCTGCTGCTCGTAATGATCCTCGATCAGATGCTTCTGCACGACAGCCATTTTATTAAACGACTGGATGAGAAAACCGAATTCGTCCTTCCGCTTGGTGTCGACATGAATGTTCAGCTCTCCGCTGCTGAGCCGCTTCATCCCGCGCGACAATTTCAACACAGGTGAGGCAATCCCGCTGTACACCACCCATGAAATGATAATGGCCAGCAGGATGCTCAGCCCGATGATCGCAACCGTGAACAGGCGCAGCTGATCGGTCTCTTTGTACAGCTCGCTTTTCGGCTGAACCAGCTCAAGACGCCATGTGGAGTAATCCGAATCAATCGTGACGGTCATATCCTTCTCGGTAATGTCCTCCTCATACACTCTTCCGGTCTCCACCACCACTTCTCCCCTTTCGTTCAGCAGGGCGATGCGGCTGTTCTCGGACGGAAGCAGCGTCTTGATGATATTCAGCAGCTTGCTTTTATTAAAAGACACCACCAGCAGGTTCGACTGCCGTTCGCTGTTGTACAGGTCCATGGCCCGAATCAGGGAGATGCTGTCCGTATTGGTCATCTGGCCAAACGTAATGCCCTCCGCCACTGGGGCTTCCGACATGACGTAGGAAATCCCCGTTCCGTTCCGTCGCGCTGCTTCCACCAGCCATTCCTGCTGCGTCTCGCCCGTCAGCTTTTTGCCGCCGTAATGGGTAGAAATGAACATGTTGGAAGCCCGATGATACACCGTGATTTGGGATACGAACCGGTTTACCGATACGGAATTCGACAGCTGCTCCAAAATGTGCGAGAAATCCACGATCGATTGAGGGGAGAAGTTGGTGCTGTTTTTGTTAAGAAGCTCGTTCATTCCTGGATCCCCTGCAATCAGGGTCGATATCTCCTCCACGTTTTGCAGCGCCAGATCAAAATGATTCATCGCCGACGACAGCGCCATCTCCGTCCTCCCCACCGCCTGCTCGTAGAGAATATCCCGGGACCGCTCTACGGCGAAGAGGCTGATAATGACCAGCGGCAGCAGGATCAGCAGAAAATAACCGGTCAAGCGGGTTTGAATGTTCTGGGAAAACCGATCCCGGATCCAGCGAAACAAGTCGATCACTCTGTCCCCCGCGCTCTTGGCCGCCAGCATTATTGTTTGGAGTACCATTCATTCACTTCCTTCGTGATTTCATCTCCCCCTTCTTCCTTCCAGGTCTTCACATAGTCGTCGAATGCGTCCAGCGGCTCTAGCCCCATGATGATTTTCGTGAACACATCCTCCAGATTTTTAAGCTTCGTGTTGTATTTCGTCATCCCGGGGGTAGGAACTCCGTAGAATGCATTCGGAATAATATGCTGATTGATCAGCTGCAGATTGTTGTAAAGATTGAAGTCTCCGAGCGAGTCAAGCCGTTCCTTGAACAGCAATTGATCCGGCACGTCGACAAGGGACTGGTAAATGCCGCGGTATAAATGCTTGTCGTGCAGCGCGAAATCCGTAACGATCGCCCCGTCCTCCCAGCGCCAGATTTCGTTCTCGAAGCCGAGCTTCAACGTCTTGTAGTCGCTGGCAATGAAGTCCAGAAACCGGATCACTTCGGCAGCCTTCTCCGATTCGGCCGGTATGACGTTATAACCTCGTATGATGTCCTTCCCTTCAACGCCTTTAAATCCGTCCGGTCCCGTCGGATACGGAAGCGGCATCCATTCGGCCTCGGGGTCCTTGCTCATATTGGCCGCAATCGGTCCGCGCGTATCGTACCAAGCCGCGGAGAACAGGCCGACCGTGCCGTTTTCTATTTTTTCGAACAGATTGTTTTGCAGGTTTAAAGGAAATTCCCGATCGAGCAGGTTCTCCTGATACAGCTTGGCAAAAAAGGCGAGGGCTTCCTTCGTTTCCGGCAAAATGCTTCCGTTCACCAGCTGCCCGTCCCGTTCAAACCACGTATTTCGCTGCGTGCCGAAAGCGCCGAAAAACGGCGAGGACCTTCCCAGGCTCGAGGTCAAGGTTAAACCGATCGTATCCTGGACGCCATTGCCGTCAGGATCATCCAGGGTGAAGGCACGAATGACTTCGTAATATTCCTCCAGCGTTTCGGGCGGCTGTAAGCCGAGCCGATCGAGCCAGTCCTTCCGGACATACATCAATTCGGCTCCCGTCACCTCATTCAAGCTCGGAACCGCATAGATTTTACCGCCGTATCGGACCCGATCCCAGACCTCCGGCGGAATTTTTTCTTTCAGGTGGGGGCCGTACTCGTCGATTAATTCATCCAGCGGCATAAATGCCTTCTGCTTAACGTAATTGTCGAACCACACCGGCTCGTACGTATGGAGCATATCCGGCAAATTGCCTGAGGACATAATGACGTCGAGCTTCTCGTTGTATACCTCGGGCGGAGGAAGATTGACTCCGATCTCGAGCCCCGTACGCTCTTCAATGTAATTCAGGTACGGATTGTCATTCTCGTCCAATCCTGCAGGGAACGTCATCCCCAGACTGGAAATGACGATGTTGATGGATGCGCCCTTGGGGAGGTTCTCCGGCGGATTCTCCTCCTCCGAAGACCCCGGGCCGTTGCACCCGGCAGCAAGGAGCATCAAAATTACGCATACGGGAAGCAATAGAACGTTACCTTTAAGCAGCCTTGACACCCCTCGATCCCCATGTTGACTAAATTCATCATTACAGGCCTTGTTCTTCGGCATATGTCCTCACTCCCTCCAGCTAGTAAGCTAATATTACTATATAAAGATGATGTCGTGAGTAAGATCACCTTAATAATCATTCTCCTAATAAAGCGCTGCTTCCTTCACCCCGGACAAAAAGAAAAAGCCGACCCTGGTCATTCGCGAACCAGGGTACGGCTATTCATGAAGCAAACAGCTTCTATTTCGGCTCCTCTTGGTCGCCGCCATCCTCCAGCAGCGGAACCTCTTTGCGCTGCTCTTCCGTTTGAACTTGAATCACTTCGAACGTACGGCCGCAGTGGGCGCAAAATTTGGCATTCACGGCTGAACTGTTCCCGCACCCTCGGCATATTTTCTCATCCGTAAGGTTGGCAATCTGGAGCAGATTTTGTTCGATTTCGAAATTCAATTGGTGAATCTTGGCCACGTAGTCTTGGATGCTCTCCTGATCAGGCGGCCACTTCCCTGCTTCGGTTGAAGCGAATACAACCTTGCCGATTTCCAGGAGCTGTTCGTCGATATCGCTTTTTTTGCCGTTGTTCTGCAGCTTTAAGCGATTGATCTCCACCAGCGTTTTAGCTTTGTTTCCGGCGTCCGATACACCGGCTTTAAATTTATCAAAAAAACTCAAAGCAAACTCTTCCCCTCTCTGTTCGCAAAATGGAACCCGTGTTTATTTTATTCCTTAAACGATATTCTCAGAATTTTATCATGCTCGGTATAGTTCACGCCAGCGCCCAGCCCCCGTGCAAACACCTGAACGGGAACATACGTCACGCCGTCCATCACTTTGGGAGCGACCGCAACGGTTTCCGATTTGCCATTATAATAAACGGTTTTGCTTCCGATCGTGAGCGTGACTTTATGATTGCCTCTCTGCACGCCGATGCTGGCCGCATCGCGATTCCAGTTGACCTTAGCCCCCATGCCCTCCGCAATTTCCCGCAGCGGCACCAGGTTGATGTTGTTATACACCAATGGCTCGCTATCAAATTTCACCACGCTGCCGTTGACGTAAACCTTAAGGCCGGACTTAGCATAAGCCGGAGCCGCGGGCTTCGGCGCTGCAGGCTTAACCGTGCTCTTTTGCGATGATTTCGACTTAGGCGCGGATGGGGACGACTTGCTTCCGGAAGAGCTCCCACCGCCGTTATGATAATGATACTCGCCATATGACAGACCCCAGCGTTCGCAATTGGTTCGGCAGGTATGCCCTCCGTTGGCATCCGTTCGTCCCGGATGCGCAGATACGACAGAGCCGGATACAAGCAATAAAGCAAGGGTGCAGCCTATCCATTTTTTCTTCATGCCTAAATAACCCCCTGGTATAATATTCCTCTACTATTCTAGCATATTCTTATATAGCTGATTGATATATAGAGTTACATTATATAGAAGGTGAATTGTTATGAATTGTTACCAGGCCGACGTTCCTGCATTGTTTCACTTCCATCTCCCGCGTTTATTCGTTACATATAACAGATCCTTTTGTGCCACAATATTGCCAGAAAGGAATGAGAGCCTAATGAGCAAAAAGAAACCTGAATTTGACGGTCAATTCCCCGGCGTGGACCCGATTCCCGAGCCCGACCGTCCGGATCAGGCCGCAACCGATAAACTCGACGATCTTGTACTCGGCGTTTTGGAAGACAAGGATCAAGCGAAAGCCGATATCGGGCCCGATACGGAAAACTATGATAAGCTTCGCAAAAAATAGAAGAAGCATCGCTTCTATATAATGTAAAAAATTGAATCGATCTGTAAAAGTGTTCAAAAATAATTTATCGTTCTCATTTTGAGAACGATTATTTTTATGTTATGATTAACATAGAAGCTTGGGACGAAGGGGGGAGTAACCGTGAACTGTTTCTTAAAAACGGCAAGAATTGCATGGATGCTGGTGCTTGTTCTGGTTACGGCATTTGCCCTGTACATTCCCGTCCAGGAGTATTACAGCAACGAAACCCAAGATGAGCGGTATGTTTACAAGCATGACCATCATCTGAAAGCGGCTGTTCTGAAACACTCTCAAATTCTCTCCAAACTTAAGGCAGCCGGCAATACCATAGCGCTGTTCTTATTGATGTCGGCCATTGTGATGCAGCAGGCTCCCAAAACACGTCTGCCCTATCGGCCGATTATTCCGCTTCGACTCCGGCTTTTAGTATTATTCCCCATTAAATACACATCGAAGTTCGTCTAGTCCTCCACACTTTTTCGCATTCCAACTGACTGCGGTTTCTTAAATTTGCCAATTTTTCTTTTCCCATGCAACAACATAAAGCCTGTGCGGATTGACCTGTGCATCAGGGTTTATTAAAGACTGTGCAATTTCATCGTGAATGGATTGTTTTATTTGGCTGCGTGTATTTTTGATATCCGTGTGATCGGTGTGCAAAACAACTAAAAAGTGTATTTTCTTAGGAGGACTCTAATCTATGCATGTTCGCGAAACAGATTTGCCTGGAATCGGTAAGAAATTCGTAATTGATACCCGCGGTGGCGATAAACTGGTCATCATCATTCATGACGACGGCCGCCGTGAAATGTACCATTATGAATATGACGATCCGGACGAAAGCATCTCCATGATTTCCCTGGACGATGACGAGGCCCGTCAAATTGCGGCCATCGTCGGCGGTCTCACGTATAAACCGAAGGCGCTCGAAACGATCGACATGGCGCTGGATGAATTGATCATCGAGTGGTACCGCATCGAGCCCCACTATTACGGGGCAGGTAAATCGATTGGCGATCTGGGCGTACGCCAAGCCTCAGGCGCAACCATCATTGCAAGAGTTGACAAAAACAGCAAACAAATCAATCCCGGGCCTGACGTTATCATTACACCGGATTCGACGCTCGTCGTCGTGGGTGAACGTCAACAACAGCGGCTATTTAAACAAATCTTGATGAACGGACGTGGTTGATGAATGGATCATTTGGTTTTAGAAGTAGGATTGGCGATTGCCTTGATCGCCCTGGCGGGGTTGCTATCAGCTAAACTCCGGTTTTCCGTCGTCCCTTTCTATATTCTGGTGGGGATGGCGGTTGGGCCTCATGCTTTTCATTTTGGATCTTTCGATTTTCGTTTTATAGAAAGTGCTCCGCTCATCGACTTTATGGGGCGGATCGGCGTACTCTTCCTTCTGTTCTATCTCGGACTCGAGTTCTCGGTCGGCCGATTGATCAAATCGGGTAGATCCATCGTGGTGGGTGGCAGCATCTACATTGCCATTAACTTTACGCTTGGACTGATGATCGGGATCTTTGCCGGATTTCCCTTGGCGGAGACGCTCATTGTCGCAGGCATAACGACCATCTCCTCGAGCGCTATCGTAGCCAAGGTGCTGGTCGACTTGAGAAGAACGGCGAATCCGGAGACCGAGATGATCCTCGGGATCATCATGTTTGAGGATGTATTCCTCGCTGTATATATCTCGATTCTTTCCGGGCTCGTATTGAGCGGCTCCTCGTCGCTGGGCGGCGTCCTGATATCTGCCGTGATCGCTCTTGGATTTATGCTGCTAGTCATTATTGTCGGGCGTAAAGCCGTACCGCTTCTGAATAAAGCATTGAATATACGGTCTAACGAATTGTTTGCCTTGGTCGTATTCGGCGCGTTGTTCCTTCTCGCAGGATTCGCTGAAACGATTCATGTTGCCGAGGCCATCGGCGCGCTGCTCGTCGGGCTTGTTCTGGCCGAGACCGAGCATCGTGAACGCATTGAGCATTTGATATTACCATTCCGCGATTTCTTTGGAGCCATATTCTTCTTTAGCTTCGGTTTAACGATAGTACCGTCCGAGCTTGGCGGAGCTGTGTGGTTATCGCTGATCGCCGTGATCATCACGCTACTTGGCAACTTCATTGCAGGCATGCTTGCCGGCCGCAGCGCCGGATTGTCTTCGAAAGCATCCTCCAATATCGGTCTGACGATTGTATCCCGCGGGGAGTTTTCCATCATTCTCGCCAATATGGGGAAAGCCGGCGGGCTTGCAACCTTCATTCAACCGTTCGCGGCCCTGTATGTACTGATACTCGCCATACTCGGACCGCTGCTGACCAAGGAGTCCAAGCACGTCTATAACTTCTTGAACAAAATATTTAAATTTAAAGATCATAAGGAGAAGAAACCGGTTAAACCGAAGCTAAAGGATGAAAGTGCCAGCGGATAAAGGAGGGTACATTGCCTATGGTTCAAGCCCCGGTTCGGACAACGAACGGTGCACAAGAGGCCGCAAGCAAGGCAAGTACACGAAGAAGACTGAGCATGGCTGCCATCGGAGGCCTGATCGCAGCGTTCGGTTTGGATTTATTTCTTGTTCCTAGCGGAATCATCGCGGGCGGCGTAACAGGAATCTCTGCGCTCGCTTCGCATCTGACGGGACTTCATACGGGCATGTTTTTGTTTGCATTAAATCTGCCCTTGCTTCTGCTGGCCTATCGCCGGTCGAACCGGGAAAAAGCCGTCATCGCAACCGTCGGACTGCTTACGTTTTCCGTATGCTCGATCCTGTTCTTTCCGATCCCCGCTCTCATCGACAGCAAGATCGGGAGCGCAGGCATCGGCGGCATTTTCCTCGGTCTCGGCATCGGCATCGGCCTTCGTTACGGCGTCGTCCTGGATACGCTCCAGATGCCGAAGATCCCCCAGCAGCTATCGCAGCTGCTGACCCGGCTGAAGCTGCCCTACGTCCATATCATGATCAATCTGTTGGTACTGACTTTGGCGGGGCTCCTCCTCGGCTGGGAACGGGCGATGTATTCCGCCATCGCGTGCCTGATGGCACTGGAGACGGGGCGCGTTACGACTTCAAGCCTTCCCCTTAAACGGGAGGTACGGATTCGAAGCATCAGCGAAGCGGAAATCCGGCACACCATGAAAGCCATCATGGGGTATGATCCCCAATCGGCACATGCCGAGGGTGAAGGCGCGAACCACGGTGACGCCGCCCATTCGCAGCAGCTGGTCTACCGGGTTCACATTCTGGAAATGCCCAGGTTCAAATCCATCGTGTTTAGCCTGGATCCGAATGCCGAAATCACCATCATCCAAAAATAAAACGGCTGTTCCACGTAAACAGGCCGGTTAAGGGTTTCCCCTAACCGGCCTGTTTTTTTAGATATCAGAAAGTATAAACTCCGAAGCTTAGGCCTTCCTGATATCGCAAGAAAAACATCCCCTAACCGCGGTCTGTGTCTTCTGAGAAAGTACGTCGATAGACGTTTTTCTTATGAAATCCCGACTACTTGCGAAACTGCTGGATCAGAAACAGAATCAACGAGCCCACCACGCTGATGACGAGGCAGGTTACGATCGGAAAATAAATTTTGACATTGGGTTTATCCACGACGATGTCGCCCGGCAGCCGGCCGACGAATCGGCCGATGACAGGCCACAGCAGCCCGATCACGATCAGAGCGCCGCCAATCCATAGTAGAGCCTTTGTCACAGGATGCACGATATGTCACCTCATTCATCAAAATACGCAGGTTTCCTTGTATCATAATGGATTTGAGGTGCCGACAGCAAGGGCAGGACCGGTCATACCGACCGAACGATCAGCCTTTCACCGCCCCCGCTGTCATCCCGTCAATGAAATATTTCTGGAAGGCCATGAACAAGATGAAAATCGGGATGATCGAGAAAAAGGAGCCGACGATCAATAAATCATAGTTGTTCCCGTAAGGAGTCAACAGCGTTTTCAACCCGATCGGAAGCGTGTACTTGCGATCATCGCTGAGCACCATGAACGGCCACAGGAAATTGTTCCAGCTGTTCATGCCGTTCAGAATCGCCATGGCTGCAAAGGACGGCTTCATCACGGGCAGGATCAACCGTACATAGATCCCGTATTCGCTGGCCCCGTCGACCCGACCTGCCGCAATCATTTCTTTTGGAACCCCTCTTAAATACTGCCTGAAGAAGAAAATCGTGGCCGCGCTTGCGATCCCCGGCAGCACAATCGCCGAGTACGTATTCATGAGGCCCAGATTGTACGTCAGGGAGTATAACGGAAGAAGAAGAATTTCAAAAGGAACCATCATAATCAAAAGCACGCAGATAAACAAGAAGTTCTTGCCGATGAAATCATAGGCTGCAAACCCATAGGCAACGGTTGCGCTGACTAACAGGGTTAACGTAACCTGCACCACCGTGAGGAGCAAGGAGTTAAAAAACCACATGAAGTAGGAGTGATCGCCCGTAAACAGGTAGGCGAAATTGTCCAAGCTCATCACCGACAGATCAAATTTCAAATTCAGGCCATACCGGATCAAATCCTCGCCGGGTTTGAAGGAAGCGATGGTGACGGCATAAAATGGCACCAGGATCAGAAAGCACAGTATGGAGAACAAAATCAAGAGGATTATTTTGACCAGCGTTTCTCTTCTCATCCTCAATCCTCCTTCTTGAACATGCCGGAGAGCTTCAGCTGCGTCAGGTTAATGATCATGGTGATTGCCAGCAGCACGATCCCTACAGCGGCGGCATAACCCAAATTGTTCTTCTCGATGCCTTGACGGTACAGGTAACCGACGATCGTGAGGCCGATATTCTTCGGAGAGTTGTTGCCGTTCCAGAGCATCATGCTTTCGATAAACATGGCAAGCCCCGCATAAATGCTGATCGTTAACACATAAATCGTGGTCGGCTTCAACAAAGGCATCGTGATTTTGGTAAACTTCTGGAAGGCCGAGGCACCGTCGATGGATGCCGCCTCGTAATATTCACCCGGAATGTTCTTGAGTCCCGATAAAAAATATAGCATATTGACCCCCGTCCACCGCCAAGTGGCGAGAGCCACCAGCGCGATAAAGCCGGTGACCTGTCCCTTCAGAAACTTCACCGGATCGATCCCGAACCACCCCAGGATGCTGTTGATCAGGGATCCTTCCATCTCGCCGAACATGAGCCGGAAGATGGTGCCTGCCACAACGACCGACGTCAGTGCAGGGAAGAAAAAAGATGACTTGAAAAACTCCCTTCCCCACATGAACTTGTTGTTGATCAGCACCGCGAACAGCATCGGAAACGGAATCAGGATCAGGAGCGTCAACACCATGTAAATCGCGCTGTTCGTGACTGCCTTCAAAAAGACGCCGTCCCCCATCAGCTTCCCGTAATTAGTTAAGCCGACCCAATCCGCTTCCTGCCCCAGCTGCGTTTTCTGAAAGCTCATGCTGAATGAGCTGCCGAGCGGAAACACCCAGAATACGAGGAATACCAGAATAAACGGCAGGACAAACACGTAAGGAGCAACCTTTTGAGAGTACAGAAATTTTTTAATCATGATTCGACTCCTTTGAATGAGAGCCGCTCACCGACGATCCATGAGCAGCTCTTCGTTTTTGTACCGTATAAGCGAACGTTATTTCAATTCCTGTTCGATTTGCTTCTGGGCGTCATTCAAGGCTTCGGTAATGTCCTTGCCGTCCTCAAAAATCTCGTTGAAGGTGGTTGTGCACAGGACGTTGTTGATGGTGGGCGATGCGGAGGTCGATTTGATTAACCGGATTTCATCCCGGATCTCATTCAGGACATCGAACGGGTTATTGACGAAATATTTCACGAACTGATTCTCGGCATTGTGCGTAACATCCTTCATATCCCAGACATCCATATTGACCGGATCGAATCCAAGCGTGTTCCAAATTTCTTTATTGGCATCCAGGGACAGTTTGGCGAAGGCCAGAAAATCTTTTGCCAGCTGCACGTCTTTTGCCGTCTTGGTCACGACCGTGCCGGTTCCGCCGCCGCCAACCGACCGGGGCATTCCTTCTTCGATGACCGGAATCGGCGCGATGGCTATTTTCCCCGACAAATCGGACATGTAATTGGTATATCTGGACATTTGCCATAACGGCATGAAAGCCGTGGCATAATTTCCTGCATTAAACTCGCCGTAGGCCTCTTCGGTGTCAGGCTGACCGCCGGCGATGGTCGCGATGACATTGCTGTCCTGCAGATCCTTGAGCAGCGTCATGGCCTTCACCATCGGCTCCGAATTCACGATCGGATTGCCGGAATCGTCCGTCAGATCCGCGCCTTGCTGCGCGAGCAGCATGGAAGCTTGCCAAGCTGCGCTTGTATCGGCCGTCCCCATATACTTGCCGGTTTTTTCATACACCTGGATACCGGCCTGCTTAAAATCCTCCCAAGTCACGATATCCTGATAATTGACCCCGGCCTCCTCCAAAATCTCGGTATTGTAGAAGGCGACGGAAGCTCCGACATGGGTCGGGATGCCGTAATTCACATCCTCCTTGCTGTAAAGGTCGATACGGGATTTCACGATGGTATCCCGGTATGGATCAATGACGTCGTTGAGCGGCTCAAGCTGCGGCGTGCCGGCAAGGAAATCCGGAAATTTCCCAAGCTCGATATCCGCAATGTCGGGGGCACCCGTCCCCGATTGAACCGCGATGGATAATTTGTTATGCATGTCGTCATAAGGCATGACCGTTACGTTCAGCTTGATCTGGCGATCGGGATTCTCCGTGTTCCATTTGCCCAGCATTTTCTCGAAGTGCTGGCCGTGCAGCTCAACAAACGTCCAATACGACAGCTCTGTAGCACTTTCTCCCGCCCCCCCGTCCAGGACCGAGGTTTCGCCGCCGGCATTGTTCGATTTGCCGCATCCCCACAGGAAGAGCGTCATACATAACACCATGAATACAATCATCCATCTTTTCATCATCTTACTGGACCTCCCTTAATTTTCGTTCATACAAACCTACACTTCGAACATCGGTACTTCTGCTGCTCCTCAGAAATAAAGCGCTTTCATATTATGTGTAATTTGATATGAGTGTTTGGGAGACGGGGCAGCCCAAATCGAGAACCGCCCCCTTGCTGTTATTAGGCTTTTTTCAAGCGGATGACGTTCCATGATGCCTTGGCAAGCCTAGCGTTAACCATACCGTTATCGAGTTTCGCTCCCCCTTGATGATGAGGCTTTACTTTTTCCTCGGATGCGGTGTTCACCGCTTTCAGATCCTCATGCTCCAGCACGATATGCTCCAACAGCCGGTAACCTTCAAAACTGCGAACATCGCATTCGAGCTCCAAGGCTTCCTCCAGATGGCGGTTCACGGCAAAAATCGTAATTTCTTCATCTTCTTCGTTATGAACGACCGCGCTGTCCAGATAAGGAACGTCGGTAAAGTCCTTGGAATCGTATTTCGGCGAGTCGACGATCGGCAGCAGGGATACGCCCCGGCCAAATTTTGAAGCATGAAGATACGGATAAAAGATCGTCTGTTTCCAAGAACGTCCCCCGTTCTCGGTCATGATCGGAGCGATCACGTTCACGAGCTGCGCCAGGCAAGCCATCTTGACCCGGTCCGCATGGCGCAGGAACGTGATCAACATGCTGCCCACAAGAATCGCATCCTCGAAGTTGTATACATCCTCCAGCTGAGAGGGAGCGATGCTCCATGGATCAATCTGCCTGTCGGCGTCATTAGAATGATACCAAACATTCCACTCATCAAAGCTCAGATACATCGTCTTTTTGCTGCGTTTCTTGGCCTTGATGTAATCGCAGGTGGATTTCACCGTATGAATAAAGTGGTCCATATCGAGCGTAAGTGCCAAGTAATTGGCGGTATCGTTATTACGGTTGCCGTAATATTGATGCAGGGATATGTAATCGACCGCCTCATACGTATGATCCAGCGTTACGGCTTCCCATTCAGGGAATGTCGGCATGCCCGTGCTCGAGCTTCCGCAGGAAACCAGCTCGATGGTCGGGTCGACGAGCCGCATGGCTTTTGCCGTCTCTAGCGCAAGCCGGCCGTACTCTTCGGACGTCTTGTGTCCGATCTGCCAAGGTCCGTCCATCTCGTTGCCGAGGCACCAGGTCTTGATCTTGTGCGGCTGTTCATAACCATGGCGGCGACGCAGGTCGCTCCAATACGTGCCTCCCGGATGGTTGGTGTATTCCAGCAAGTTTCTGGCGGCATCGATCCCCCGCGTCCCCAGATTCACGGCCATCATGACATCCGAGCCTACTTCCTTGGCCCAGGATATAAACTCATTCGTGCCGACATCGTTCGGCTCCAGCGTTCTCCAAGCCAGCTCCAGCCGTTTTGGCCGTTCGGCAACAGGCCCCACGCCATCTTCCCAGTTATACCCCGAAACGAAATTCCCGCCGGGATACCTGATAATCGGGACGTCCAGCTCCTTGATCAATTCCTTTACGTCATTCCGAAAACCGTCCGCATCCGCGGTTTCATGGCCTGGCTCGTAAATCCCGCCATATACTGCGCGGCCTAGGTGTTCAATGAATGAACCATAAATGCGGTTATCAACTTGCGCGATCCGAAACGACTTATCCACGATCATTCGTGCTTTCATGTTCTCAGCTGCCAAGTTCTTCACCTTCCGTTTGATATAATTGTAAAACAATTCAAATATAATTAAATGAATTCGTTTTCAGATTTAAAATATCATATGAGGGGGTCTCTGTAAATATACAAATGTAAAATGATTTATATAAATAAAAAATAAATTTTTATGATCAAAAAAAAACAGTGCATTTTCTGTCGGAAATAGCCGAAATTACTTGTTTTTCGCAATCCTAATTTAATATAATCCTCAAATAAAAGCGTTTTCAGCATCGATTTTATTGTTACAAGCACAAGTTTTCTGAAGATTTTGAACGCATCTTTATTTCACGCTCATATTGATTTATAATTATTTGAAATAAACGTTTGCAAACATCCCATCCTTATAAATCCCTTAATCGGAAGAAGGTTTGAAATAAGATGATCTACATTAAAGATTTAATGAGCGGACTTGATATCTTTAAAGCGCTCAGCTCCGAGATCCGCATTCAAATTTTGGAGCTGCTGGCCAAGAATCAAAGCCTGAACCTGAATGATCTCGCAAACAGGCTGAACCTCAGCAATGGCGCCATTACCATGCATATCAAGAAGCTGGAGGAAAGCGGCCTGATCGAAATCCATACCACGGGCGGGAAGCATGGCATCCAGAAGATCTGCTATCTGAATAAAGACACCTTGATGGTCGATTTGCGAAGCAAGGATATTAATAATCTGTACGAGGTGGAAATTCGGGTCGGCCATTACAGCGACTACCAAGCCATCCCGACCTGCGGACTTGCGACCAAGGACAGCATCATCGGGGATTTCGACGATCCGCGCTATTTCGCCGATCCGGAGCGCATCAATTCGGAGATTATTTGGCTGACCGAAGGTTTCCTGGAATATCGGATCCCGAATTATTTGAAATCCAACCAATCGTTCCGCGAGATCCAATTCTCCTTGGAGCTGGGGTCAGAAGCACCGGGACATTGCGATAATTACCCGTCGGATATTTTCTTTTACGTCAACGGGATCGAAATCGGCAGCTGGACAAGTCCGGGGGATTTCGGGGACAAACGCGGTACCTTCAACCCTGAATGGTGGCCACCCCACTTGAACCAATACGGCATGCTGAAGCTCATCCGAATTAATAAAGAAGGCAGCTTTATCGACGGGTGCCGCATTTCGGATGTCGGTTTGGACCAAATACAGCTCGATTACAAGAGCGAGCTTACCTTCAGGATTGCCGTTAACGAGCAGTCGGTGAATAAACGAGGCTTAACCATTTACGGCAAGCATTTCGGAAACTACAGTCAAGATCTGTTGGCCCGCGTGCTGTATGATGTGAAGGAAGGATAAGGGAACGAACGCAAAAAAGGACTCTCTATGATCATTCGATCATGTAGAGGCCTTTTTTAGCTAAACAGAATACCTTCTATAACCTATCAGCAAGCCCATTCTTTAGGGCGGCGGACGGACATGGCCCGCTCTCTGCTTTGCTATCTGTATGAAGTCACAGGTTGTCCTGCCCCGTCAGCCTCGTTCAGTGCCCTCAGGATGGTATGACGGTTTCGCAGCTTATGCGCCTCCCGCAGGCTCTCCCCGAACAGCTCCTCATCAATGCCAAGCTCCTCCAGGCTGGAAGGACCTCCCGCTTGCCGCAGCAGCCCGGCGATCTCCTCCTTCGAAGGAACCTTCCGAAGCCACTCCCGAACCTGCTCTCTATACGTCTCCCAAAGCTTGGGCTCGGCATAAGGATACACTCCCTGATCAGCCGCAGCATGGTAGAGGCTCGATATCTCGCTGCAGGCAACCCCTACCTTGGCGCCATGAAGCAGCGCCCGGTTGCCGCGGCGCAAGTACTCCATCTCCCAGTAATGCGACAAATGATGCTCTGCCCCGGAGGCAGGATGGGACTGCCCGAACAGCAGCATCGCGATCCCGGATTCAATCAAAGCCGTCATCAGAATGCGGATGCCTTCCTCCGTGCGCTGGCCGATGGCCTCCACGTGCTGGATGCAAGATTCCAGTGCCCGCTCCGTGATTTCTGCCACTTGGTCATCATAGGGCTCGCCGGCCGTGGTCGAGGAGAATTTCCAATCCAGCAGCGACGTATATTTGCCGAGCATATCGCCAAACCCCGCCGCTATAAGCGGCTGCGGCGCTTTCGCAAGGATATCCGGGTCGGCGAATATAGCGATGGGAGCCGTTGCCGCATAGGTCTGCTTGACCCCCCGAACCACGATCGGCGCGCCGGCCGAAGTAAAGCCGTCTACCGAAGGTGCCGTAGGTACAGAGACGAAAGGCTTCCCGCACCGATGAGCGACAAAGCGGGTAATGTCATGAAGGGTACCGGATCCCGCAGCGATGAGGCATCCTGTCCGCTCTGGCTCCACCTCGATAAAAAGCTGCGTCAGCGAGCGTTCATCCGCCACCACGTCGCCTAACTCATCAGGCTTGATCAAGCACAGCCGGGGCTGCAGACCTTCCGCTTCCAGCCGCTCCATCAGCGTTTGACCCGCAGCTTCATACGTATTCGCATCGGCCACCACGATCGGTGAATTGAGGCCCTGCCGTTTAAGGTACGCGGGCACAGCTGAAATAGCGCCGGACTCCAGCTCCATCGTTTCAAGTCCACGGAACGCCGGCCGGACTTCCCTCATTCGGCTCATTAAACCTTTTGCTTCGTTCAAATAATCCGTCATGCAGCTCCTCCCCTTTCATCCTATCCCATGTTGACGATCCAAGCATCTAGTCTATATTTGTCTCGAAGGACGTCCCGCCCTCTATATGCAGGGCGGTCCGGTCCTCTTCTGGTCTTGCGCTTGCCCCGCCAGCCTATTCTGCCGTCTGCTTAACCCGCTTCAGCCGTTTCATGACGTCGTTTTCCCCGCGGCCGAAATAATCATGCAGCTTGCTGTATTCCTGATACAGCTGCTCATACACTTCCACATGCTCCGGTATCGGCTTGAAGGTCTCTTCCTTCACCCGTGCCATCTTCTCGGCCGCATC
This sequence comes from Paenibacillus sp. Y412MC10, assembly GCF_000024685.1. NCBI lineage: Bacteria > Bacillati > Bacillota > Bacilli > Caryophanales > Paenibacillaceae > Paenibacillus > Paenibacillus sp. Y412MC10. The sequence goes on along the minus strand of NC_013406.1, from coordinate 1,940,692 downwards.
GATAATGGAATCATATCCGCCTTTCGCCTGGCCCGCCGCCACTGCTGCGAACATCGCGGCACCAAGCGCCGGCGTCTGTTTGGAATCAGCCACATAGATTTCGCGATTGGTAACGTCCGCATAAATCTGCATCAGGAGACGATTCTTTTGCGGCAGTCCGCCGCATGCATAGAGAACGTCCACAGCCACGCCGTTCTCGTGAAAGGCGTCCACGATTTTGCGTGTGCCGAAAGCCGTCGCCTCCAGCAAGGCGCGATAGATTTCCTGCGGCTTCGTCAACAGCGTCATCCCTAACATCAACCCGGTCAGATCCGTATCCACCAGCACCGAGCGGTTGCCGTTCCACCAATCCAGCGCTAGCAGACCCGTCTGGCCCGGCTTGTATGCAGCCGCTTCCCGTTCCAGCCATTGATGCACGCCGATTCCTTCCTCGGTCGCAGCCTCCTTAACGTACGCGGGAAGCGCTTCCTCAACGTACCATTCAAAAATATCACCCACCGCCGATTGCCCGGCTTCATAACCGTATAATCCGGGAATGATGCCGTCCTCGACGACGCCACACATCCCTTCGACCTGCTTCTCTTCCGTGCCGAGCAGCATATGGCAGATCGAGGTCCCCATGGCCATGACCAGCTTGCCCGGTGTTACGACGCCGACCGCCGGTACCGCGGCATGCGCGTCAACGTTGCCGACGGCCACGGCAATGCCAGGCGTTAAGCCCATCATTTCCGCCATTTTCTCGGTCAAGCCGCCGGCGCTGCTCCCGAGGGGACGGACCTCTCCGCGCAGCTTCGTATCGGCCAGATCCTCCAATCTGGGATCCAGCGCTTTAAAGTAATCCTTGCTTGGATATCCGTCCTGCTTATGCCATATCGCCTTGTAACCAGCCGTACAGCTGTTGCGGACAATATGGCCGGTCATTTGGGAGATGACCCAATCCGTGGCCTCCAGGAACCGATCCGCGCGTTCATAGATGGCCGGTGCCTCGTCAAGAATCTGCCAGACTTTGGCTATCATCCATTCGGATGAGATCTTCCCGCCATAACGGGGCAAAAAAGCTTCTCCGCGCTCAGCGGCGATCGCGTTGATCTTGTCTGCTTCCGGCTGGGCCGCGTGATGCTTCCACAGCTTAACCCAGCTGTGCGGCTGATCGGCCAGCTCCGGGTGGAAGCAGAGCGGCTCGCCAAGCTCGTCAACCGGGAGCATGGTGCAAGCCGTAAAATCGATGCCGATGCCGATCACATCCGCCGGATCAATGCCGGATTGTTGGATGACGGCAGGCACCGATACCTGCAGAACCTCCAGATAATCCCCCGGATGCTGAAGCGCCCAGTCATGCTCCAGCCGCTTTCCGGAACCCGGCAGAAACTCATCAATAACATGGTGCCGATAAGGCGTTACATGATCCGCCACTTCCTGCCCGTTCGCCAGATTAACCAATACCGCACGTCCGGACTGCGTTCCGTAATCGACACCAATGGTGTATTTATTCCCCATCTCATTTCCTCCTACCGATGAAATCATGAATGATGAATATATGCGTTACTTTTGACCGTAATAAGCATTAACTCCATGCTTCCGCAAAAAATGGCGATCCAACAGCGTCTGATCCATCGGTTCGGTTTCGGGATTGATCTGCTGCATCCGGGCTGCAATCTTGGCGCACTCCTCCAGCACCACCGCATTATGCACGGCGTTATGCGCATCCTTGCCCCACACGAACGGCGCATGGGAATGCACAAGCACCCCGGGCACCATGTTCGGATCCAGATCCGTGAATCGTTCAACGATGACATTGCCCGTCTCCAGCTCGTAGGCCCCTTCGATTTCTTCCCGGGTCATGGGCCGCGTAACCGGAATCTCCCCGTAAAAATAGTCGGCATGCGTCGTTCCGTAAGCAGGCAGCGCGCGACCCGCCTGAGCCCAGCTCGTTCCCCATGGCGAGTGGGTGTGCACAATCCCGCCGATCTCCTTAAAGTTCTGATACAGCACCAGATGAGTCGGGGTGTCGGAGGAAGGGCGCAAATCCCCTTCAACGACATTTCCCTTCAAATCCAGCACGACCATGTCGTCCGCTTTTAAATCCTCGTACGGCACGCCGCTCGGCTTAATGACAAACAGTCCGCGTTCACGGTCGATGCCGCTGACGTTTCCCCATGTAAAGGTGACGAGCCCGTACTTCGGAAGCTCCAGATTCGCCTCAAGCACCTGCTGCTTCAAATCCTCCAACATGAACAACCGCTCCTCTCCAGCCTTTGAAAATATAGTTGTACGTACAAGTTGGCAAGCAAGGGTCCGAAATATCGGACCTTAAACTCCCTATTCTCTATCGTTTGTCCACCGATTCTCTCTCCACAAGCTCCGGTTGATAAACCGTATCCTCAAATACGGTATGATGCTCGATCATGCTGATCAACTGCCTGGCCGCCATGATCCCCATCTCCGTCTTCGGGTGGGTCATCGTCGTCAGCTTCACGCCGGAAGCAACGGCTAGGGTGGAATCATCGAAACCGACCATGGACACGTCCTGCGGAATTTGCAGCCCGCATTCCCCGGCCGCCTCCGCCAAAGACACGGCCAACTCGTCGTTATAACATACGAATCCCGTCGGCCGCTGCCCGATCGGCTGCTTCAACAATTGGACGGCCTGTTCATAAGGGAAACGGCCCTTCTGTTCCGTTGTATACGTAACCACCCGTTCCGTCGAAACGGGGATGCCCGCCTCCCGATGCGCCCGCAAGAAGCCCTTCAGCCGGTTTACGCCCTGAAGGTCGTCCCGCTTGAAGAATCCGGCAATCGCCGAATGGCCGTTCTCGATCAAATGCCGCGTGGCCTTGTAACCGCCAAGCTCATCGTCCAGCTTAAGGCAAGGGCATTCCAGTTCCCGATACTTCTCGTTGATCATCAGAAACGGAATCCCCTTCTCCTGCAGGGACAGGAAATATGTCAGATTCGGATTGCCCTCCGCGCTCTTGGTCGGCTCGATAATCAGCCCGCTCAGCGGCTGGCTGGTCATGAGCTGAAGGCTCTCCATCTCCTTCTCCTTGTTGTTGTCGGTGCTGGAGAGCAGCAGGCGGTATCCCTTGCTGCGCAGCTCCGCCTCCGCTCCCCTGACGATATGCGGGAAAATATAATCCGAGATGTACGTCGTCATGATGCCGATCGTCTTGACCTGCTCGCTTTCCCGCCGCTCCGGATTGCGGGCAAAGGTTCCTTTGCCTTGAATCCGTTCGAGCCAGCCTTCCTTCTCCAGCTCGCCGAAGGTTTGGCGGACCGTCTGGCGGCTTACGCCGAACTGGTCCGCGATTTCATGCTCCGAAGGAACCTGTTTGCCTGCTTGAAGCCGGCCGGATTCAAACCACGAGAGCAGTTCGTTTTTTAATACAATATATTTGGGTATCCGTCTATTATTCATCATTCACCTCTAGCCTCACGCACTCATTATATTAGGATCCCCTGCAATCCTAAGCTATCTCGCTATTGTAACACAGGCCAGGCGAATGCCGACAGAACCAGTTACCGCAGACGGTATGCGGCTTCGCTCCAGCGGAGCTCGTTCTTGAAGCGCGGTATCGTTGTATCCTTGTCGATAATGACCGCTTCAATGCCGGCCATCTCCGCCCAATCGCTTAAGTGTTCGGCCGTCATGGCATAAGAGAGAACGGTATGGTGCGCGCCGCCGGCCAAAATCCACGCTTCCGCAGATTCGCGAAGGGATGGCTGCGGCTTCCACAGCACGCGGGCCACCGGCAGCTTCGGCATCGGCTGCTCCACCTTGACGCCGTCCACCACATTCACCAGCAGTCTGAAGCGGTGCCCGAGATCAATCAGGGAAGCATTGACGGCAGGGCCGTCTTGGCCGTTAAACACGAGTCGCGCCGGATCCCCCTTGCCTCCAATCCCGAGCGGATGAACCTCAAGCGTGGGTTTATTCAGCGCGATGGTCGGGCATACCTCCAGCATGTGCGATCCGAGAATCATATGATTTCCCGGCTCGAAATGATAGGTGTAGTCCTCCATGAAGGATGTGCTTTTATTGTCTGCAAGCACCTTCAACACGCGTGTCAGGGCCGCTGTTTTCCAATCGCCTTCCCCGCCGAAACCGTAACCGGACTCCATCAAGCGCTGCACGGCGAGTCCCGGGAGCTGTTTCATTCCGTGCAGATCCTCGAAGGTCGTCGTGAATGCGCCGAAGCCGCCTTCCTCGAGGAAACGGCGAAGCGCAATCTCGATCCGGGCTTGGTACGCAATCGAATCGCGCACGGGACCGTCGCTAAGCCCTTCTTTGGTAATCGAATACGACTCCGCGTATTCGTTCAGGAGCGCCTTGACCTCTTCATCGCCGACTTCGTTCATGGACTGCACAAGGTCGCCGATGCCGTAACCGTTCACGGACCAGCCAAGCTTGATTTGCGCCTCCACTTTGTCCCCTTCGGTTACCGCTACCTGACGCATATTGTCGCCGAAGCGGGCCACCTTCAGCCTGCGGCTTTCGGCATAGGCCGCGGCAGTCCGCATCCAGCCGGCAATGCTGCCGCGAACCTCCCCGTCTTCCCAGTGGCCCACGACGACCTTGCGTGCGATGCCCAGACGAGCACCGATATGGCCATACTCGCGGTCGCCGTGAGCGGACTGGTTCAGGTTCATAAAGTCCATATCAATCGTTTCCCAAGGAATGTCCCGGTTGAACTGGGTATGGAAATGAAGAAGCGGCTTCTGCAACTGGGATAGGCCCGCGATCCACATTTTTGCCGGGGAGAACGTGTGCATCCACGTCATGATGCCTGCGCAGGACTCATCGTTGTTAGCCTCAAGAATCAGGTTGTATATTTCATCGGGTGTCGTTACGATCGGCTTGAATACAATGGGGTACGTAAATACAGGATCTTTGTCAAACTCCGTTGCCACGATGCGGGAGTGCTCGGCGACCTGCTCCAGCGTTTCGGGACCATACAAGTGCTGGCTTCCGGTGACAAGCCAAAAAGAATGCGGTTTCAAATTCATGATTATAACGCCTCCTGTACGAATGATTGCTCACTAACTTGTACATACCTTTACATATAAATGAATGTGAATCAAATACATGTACGTACAAGTTGAATCACTCACATTCTACCCCCGCATCTCCAAAATAGCAAGATCAAAATAAAATAAAATAAAAAAAGAGCTGCCCCTATAGGTAACAACGAACCCATAGAGACAACCTCTATCATTCAAATCTCATTGACGGTCTACCTCCAAATGCGAACCAGCTTTCATGAAAACTCTTTAGACCGTCAAATAATGCTCGAACTGCTCTATATTGATGGCATCCTGCACCCCTTCGGCTACGATCGTCCCTTTATCCATGACATAGATATAATCGGCCACGCTTCGGACGAATTCGATGCTCTGCTCCACCAGAATGACCGACGTTTCTCCTTTGGCTTTGATCCCGCGGATGACGTCTTGAATTTCCTCCACGATGGAAGGCTGGATTCCTTCGGTCGGCTCGTCGAGCAGCAGCACCTTGGGCCGGGAGGCAAGCGCCCTCGCGAAAGCAAGCTGCTGCTGCTGTCCTCCGCTTAGATCACCGCCTTGGCGGTGATACATTTGCGGCAGTACAGGAAACAAGGCTAACACATCCTCCGGGAATGTCTTCGTACGAGGCACGCATGGCTCAAGGCCGAGCAGCAGATTCTCTTTTACAGTGAGTTGGGGGAAAATCTCGCGCCCTTGCGGGACATACCCGATCCCGCCTCTTGCTCTCTTTACGGAATCCCAGCCGGTAACCTCCTGCTCGCCAAGGCTCATCCGCCCCTGCCGGATTTTCAATTGCCCGGTTATCGTTCGCATCAGCGTGGTTTTCCCGACTCCGTTACGCCCAACCAGGCATACGATCTTTGCGGGGTCCACGACCATGGACACGCCGCGCAGGACGGTACTCTCCCCATAACCCGATTCAATGCCCTGCAGCTTGAGCATTCGCCTCCCTCCTTTTTCCAAGGTAAACCTCGGCCACCAGCGGATCGCGCTGAATCTCCTGCATGGACCCTTCCTTCAGCAGTTTCCCTTCATGCATGACGGTAACCTTGGCGGCAAAAGAGCGTACAAACTCCATGTCGTGCTCGACAACAACGACTGAGCATTCCTTAGCGATGCCTTGAAGGAGCTCGCCGGTCTTCATCGTTTCCTCGTCCGTCATTCCCGCTACCGGTTCATCCAGCAGCAGCAGCCGCGGCTTCTGAAGCAGCAGCATGCCGATCTCCAGCCACTGCTTCTCTCCATGCGACAGGGACCCTGCCCGAACATGAAGCCGATCGGGAAGTCCGATCAATTCCAGCACCTTCTTCATCTCAAACGTAGTGCATCGATTTCTCCTGACCTTCAGCGCCCGGAGCACGCTTCGGTCCGAATCGACGGTCAGCTCCAGGTTTTCCTTGACGCTCAGGTTGGGGAATATCGACGGTGCCTGGAATTTCCGGCCCACGCCGAGACCCGCGATTTCATAGTCCCGCTTCCTCGTAATCTCAAGACCGTCGCCGAGCAGCACCCGCCCCGCCCCAGGCTTAGTCTTTCCGCAGATCACATCCAGCATCGTCGTCTTCCCTGCCCCGTTCGGGCCGATCAGAAAATGCAGCTCATGCTGGCGAAGCGCCAGATTCATGCCGTTTACCGCTACAAACCCGCCAAAGGCCACCGTTATATTTTCCGCGGACAGCACGGTGGGCGACATGCCGATGCCCCTGACCTCCCCATGTGCGGCTAGCGAAACATCAGCTCTCTTTGCGTACGGCTGCATGGACAGTCCCTCCTCTTTTGGATAATGACGAAGCCGCCTTGCTCCACAACCCGGTCAACCCTTTCGGCATCAAGACCACAACAATGACAAACAAAGCGCCCAATACCAGCAGCCACCCTTCGGGATAAGCTTCGCTGATCCCGGTCTTGGCCGCGTTCAGCAGCACGGCGCCGATTATGGCGCCGATCAGCGTTCCCCTGCCGCCAAGCGCGACCCAGAGCACCATTTCAATAGACGGGACGATGCCCATCATGGACGGCGAAATAATGCCGACCTGAAGGACAAACAGCATGCCTGCTAGCCCGGCCAGGCCCCCCGATACGGCAAACGCAAAGGTTTTGTAGCGGGAAGGATCAAATCCCAGAAACCGTACCCGGTTCTCCCCATCCCTCGACGCTTCCAGCACCTGGCCCACGCGGCTGTTCACAATTCTTCTGCATAGAATATAGGCTCCTGCCAAAGCGGCCAGCGTAATAAAATACAATCCTATTTTCGTGGAGGGCGCATTCAGGTTAAATCCCAAAATGGAGCTGTAGCCCGTAAGCCCGTTCGTGCCCCCCGTCCACTCCTGCTTGCCGACAAACAGCGTAACCACGATCATGACCAGGGCCTGCGTCAGAATCGTAAAATACACGCCGACGATCCGGTTGCGGAACGTAAAGAATCCGAGTATCAACGCTAAGAGGGCAGGCAGCAGCATCCCGAGTATCAAGGCCGCCGGGAACGATCGGAACGGCTCCCAGAACCAGGGCAGGGACGCCACCCCGCTCCATCCCATAAAATCAGGCAGGGCCGAGCCGCTGGCGTCCAGCTTCAGGTACATGGCCATGGCATAAGCGCCCAGCCCGAAGAACACGCCATGTCCAAGGCTCAGAATGCCGCCGTATCCCCAGATCAGGTCAAGCCCGACCGCCAGGATCGCCAAAGCCAAAAATTTCGTTAGCAATCCGAGGCGAAAAGGCGTCGTGAACAAGGGGGCCAAACACATCAGGAGCAGCACCGCGCTCCATAGAATCCGTTTCGATCGGCCGCCGGGGTTTCCTGTCAACCATTTCAGCACCATGCATTCCCCTCCTCTCTAATCCAAACTGCGCGTTCGCAGCGCGACGAGCCCGCGAGGCTTCCACTGCAGGAAAGCCACGATGCAGGCGAACACCAGCACTTTGCCGATGGATGCCGAAGTATAGGTCTCAAACAGCGTGTTGAACACGCCGATGCCCAGCGCTCCGGCAACCGTGCCGACCAGCTTTCCGACGCCGCCCAGCACCACCACCATGAAAGCATCGACGATATAGTAGGTTCCGATCGAGGGTCCGATCGGGCCGAGCAGCGTCAATGCGCAGCCGGCAATACCGGCGATGCCGGAGCCGATCGCAAACGTCAGTCCGTCCACGCGCCGGGTCGAAATGCCGAGACAACCGGCCATGCTTCGGTTCTGCATCACCGCCCGCATTCTTCGGCCTTGAACCGTTCTGTAAATATAGAGATACATCGCCGTCAGGACGACGGCCACGAGCAATACAATGAACAGCCGCTTGTAAGGAAGGATGATGCTTGAGGTGATCGCAAGCCCGCCGTTCAGCCAGGAAGGGCTGGTTACGGCCACGTTCGGTGCGCCGAAGATGAACCTTGCGATCTGCTGCAGCATCATCCCGACGCCCCATGTGGCGAGCAGACTATCCAGCGGTCTGCCGTACAAATGGCGGATAAGCACCGTTTCAAGCAGCCAGCCGACCGCGGCGGCAACCATGAAGGATACTAACAATGCGGCGATGAAATAGGTATCGAACCACGATTTCGGCATATAAGCGGAGAACAAGCCTTGGGTAACGTACGTGGAATAAGCGCCGATCATAATCAGCTCGCCATGGGCCATATTAATGACATTCATTAAGCCGAACGTTACCGCCAAGCCGAGCGCGATCAATAATAATATCGAGCTGACGCTCAGTCCGTTAAACACCTGCAGGATCGTCATATCCATCCGGGGTGAACCTCCTTTCACGAAAGGCCCGCAGGCCTTTCATGCATGAGATGAAGTTTTATTCGCCGCTCAAACCTTTTGCCCAATCGTATGTTTTCAGATAGGGGTCCGGTTTGACGGGTTCTCCCGAGTTCCAGAGCTCCTTGAACTGTCCGTCAGCCTGCACCTCGCCGATGCGCACCGTTTTATGAATATGCTGATTGTCGCCATCGATGGTCACTTTGCCTTCGGGGGCGGCGAACTCAATGCCTTTGGCCGCTTCCTTCACCTTATCCACGTCCGTGGTTCCCGCCTTCTCTACCGCAGCCTTCCACAAATACACCGCGGTATAACCAGCCTCGATCGGGTCGGCCGTGACCCGGTCAGCGCCGTATTTCGCTTTGTATTTATCAACAAAAGCTTTGTTTTCCGGAGTATCCGTGGACTGATAGTAGTTCCAGGCTGCCAGATGGCCCTCCAGGATATCGGCTCCGATGCCGCGGATTTCCTCCTCCGCTACGCTTACGGACAGCGTGGTCATATCCTTGGAGGTAGTGCCCGCATCCTTCAGCTGCTTGAAGAAGGCCACATTACTATCGCCGTTCAGCGTGTTATAGACGATATCGGGTTTCGCCTCTTTGATCTTGGCTATAATCGTGCTGAAATCGGTGTGGCCCAGCGGCGTGTATTCCTCTCCCGCCAGCTCGCCGCCCTCGGCCGTCAGCTGGGCCTTAATGATCTTGTTGGCCGTTCTTGGGAACACATAATCGGAGCCGAGCAGAAACATTTTTTTGCCGCGGTTCTCGAGCAGCCAGGACACCGAAGGCACGATTTGCTGATTGGTTGTTGCGCCCGTATAGAAAATGTTAGGTGAGGATTCCAACCCTTCATATTGAACCGGATAAAACAAAAGACCGTGGTTTTGTTCGAAAACAGGGAGCATGGCTTTCCGGCTGGCGGAGGTCCAGCCTCCGAACACGGCGGCAACCTTATCCTGCTGCAGCAATTTGCCCGCCTTCTCCGCGAAGGTCGGCCAATCCGAGGCACCGTCCTCGATCACCGGTTCGATTTGCTTGCCGAGCACGCCGCCGGCCGCATTGATCTCTTCGATCGCAAGCATCTCGGCATCCTTAACGGATACCTCGCTGATCGCCATCGTTCCGCTGAGCGAGTGAAGAATGCCGACCTTGATCGAATCGCCTGCGGCTTCTACCGGCGGGCTCCCGTTACCCGCTCCGGCGGTTGGAGCGGTTTCCTTTTCCGTCACGCAGCCTGACATTAAAATGGCGCATAATACAAACGAGGCCCATCCTTTAACGATTACGCTTTGTTTTTTCATTGGTTCCCCACTCCCTTTTTCCGTTTCCGAACAATCCGTCTATAACCTCTCTACTCTGTTCGTTATTCCACATTATAGTTGCCTTATATTTCCTGTGTCAATAATTCTTACATAATTTTATTTCATTTTTTCATTTTTAGTAAAATCGACGTGTGAATCCCCTATTTTGTGTTATATAAAATAACATTAAGTTTGTGATTATATCATGATAGAATGAATTTTCTTTGTGATGTGTTATTTTTATTGACGTAAAATAAAAAACAGCCCTTGATTTCTCAAGAGACTGCCGTCGTTCATTATTCATCTGGTCATGTTCCTGTTCGAAATCGTAATCGGCACCCGGTCCGGATAATCCGTAATGATACCGTCCACGTTAATTTGAAGCACGTAAGGTATTTGCAGCATATCCCGAATGGTCCACACCATCGTTTTCATCCCCGATTGATGGATCTTTTGGACCAGACCCTTGGAGACGAGCCTCATCGATATACTCACGTAGTCCGCGTACGCCTTCATATTATCCAGCCGCTGCTTGGATAAGTCGCCCGCACTGGTGATAACCACGCCAAGCGGGATATCGGGCATCAGTTGGCGGAACCGAACCAGCGAGTCCGTATCGGCAGACTGAACGATAATCAGGTCCTTGTACCTTAATCCATCAGTCTGGGCGGCATATCTTCTCAAATCGCCAGCAACCTTTTGCTCAATGCCCGGGTACCGGGAGGGCGATTTCAATTCGATCAGCAATCCGATCCGTCCCCCGAAATGCTCAAGCACTTCCGCCAATGTCGGAATGACTTCTCCTTTGAACGACGAATCGTACCACGAACCCGCATCCAGCCGCCGCAGCTCCTCCAAGGTTAGGCCGCCCACTTCACCTTGCCCGTCGGTGGTTCGCTCAACCGTGGAATCATGGATCACCACGACCTCTCCATCCTTGCTCAGCTGAACATCCAGCTCCAGCATATCCGCTCCCATGTCAAACGCTTTGACAAACGAAGCCATCGTATTCTCAGGCGCATAACCCGACGCCCCCCGATGGGCGATATTGACCCAGGACTCGTCGCGTTCATCCCCGGACCTGATCCAGGCCTCTCGTTCCCTGGCATGATGAAATGGATAATGAGGCACGTCGGCTGCCGTTTGGGAACCGGTTACTGCCAGCAGAGCAGCAAAGATAACCATCATTCTTTTCATAGGGCTTCCCATCTCCTAGTCCTGCTTTGTTCGCTTTATAACTTCCTAACTAGCGTTCGTCCGCTCATCCTTTGTCATGTCTTCTCAAGCTAATTCTTCCCTTTCCTCCCCCTTTTCAGTCGGTAAAAATGGAGGAAAACGGCTTTTCAAGACTCAACAATTCGTTCATTTTGAATTTTGGCTATTGTAATATGAACGTGAATGGAGTATTTTGTACTTATATGAACATTATGAATGGATTATAAAATGACTCTTAAGGAGATGACATGCAATGGAAAGACGTTATGCCTCACATCCGAATGAAGTGAAACAATTTGACACGGAACGGCTTCGCAAGGAATTCCATATTCCCGTCCTGTTTACGCCCGACAAGCTGGAGCTGGTCCTGACGCATGAAGACCGTTTGATTATCGGGGGTGCCGCACCCGTACGGGAGCAGGTCAAGCTGGATACCGACCTTAAAGAGCTGGGCGTTTCCTCTTTCCTTGAGCGCCGTGAGCTTGGCATCATCAATATCGGCGGACACGGTACCGTCCTGGTTGACGGGACGGAGCATGAGCTGAACAACAAAGAATGCCTGTACGTTGGCATGGGGACCGAAGAGGTCATTTTCCAAAGCACCGATCCGGCCAATCCTGCCAAATTCTATTTGAATTCGGCCCCGGCCCACCAATCGTTCCCGACGGCCAAAGCCACCCTTGAAGAAGCCGATTCCAGCGCTTTGGGCGACATCAAAAATTCCAATGATCGCGTGATCTATCGCTTCATTCATCAAAAAGGCATTCAAAGTGCCCAGCTTGTCATGGGCATGACCCTGCTGAAGGAAGGGAACATGTGGAACACGATGCCTGCCCATACGCATCCAAGACGCATGGAGGCGTATCTGTATTTTGACTTGCCGGAGGATGCGGTCGCCATCCATCTGATGGGTGAACCAAGCGAAACGCGCCACATCGTCATGCGCAACGAACAGGCCGTGATTTCGCCGAGCTGGTCGATCCACAGCGGAGTGGGCACAAGCAACTATACCTTTATCTGGGGCATGGCCGGGGACAACAAACGTTATGATGATATGGACCCCGTGTCCATGAAGGATTTAAAATAGAGGGGAATATCCATTAACCCACGGAAGAGTTGAGAACCATATGAACCCGTTACGACGTTATGAAAAAATAATGGAGTACCTTCTAACCCATAAAGAAGTGACCGTCGCCGATTTGAGCCAGCAGCTTCAGGTAACCGGAAAAACCATACGCGAGGATTTGACCAAGCTCGAGGAGCAGGGTCTGATCGTCCGCGTGCACGGCGGAGCCGTGCTGGCACACAGCGACCAATTCGGCATCCTGCCCTCAAAAGAACCGCTGGCCAAGCACCCGGATGAGAAGACCGAAATCGCGCAGAAGGCACTGAAGCATATCAACACGGACGACATCATTGCCCTTGACGGCGGCAGCACCACGCTGGAGATCGCCCGCAGGCTGGAGGATATGCCGTTAACGGTCATTACGAACGATGTCTATATCATCAGCGAGCTGGCAACCAAGAATCATATCCGGCTGGTCGTTCCGGGGGGCTACCGGGTGCGGAACATGCTCGCAGGCCCGGAAGGCGTAGCGTACGTAACGCAGCTGAACATTCAAAAAGCCTTCATATCCGCCACGGGCGTCCATCTTGACCATGGGTTGTCCATCTATACCGGGGATTTGATTCCGTTCAAACGGGCCTTAATCGAAACCTCGGCGGAGGTTTATGCCGTCGTCGATCATCATAAATTCGGTCAGACGGCCTTACGGACTTTTTCATCCTTGCAGGAGATCAGCGGCATCATGACCGATGCGGGACTGTCTCCCGAGACGGTAAAGCAATACGAGGGAGCCGGCGTTACCCTACTGTAACCGCCCGCTTGAGACTCTTACCTCTATAACGAACGGCCTAGTTTCGTACTGCATCCATTTAGCGAACATATGAGAGGGGATAACGGAGCATGAACAGGTTTGATTTATCAGGCAAAACGGCGATCGTCACCGGCTCGGCCCGCGGACTGGGGCAAGGCATCGCCATAGCGCTGGCCGAGGCCGGCGCGGATATCGTTGCCGTGTCCATGAATACAAGCGCCGAAACGATTGAAGCCATCAAGGGATTCGGCAGAAAAGCCTCCGAGATTCGGGTCGATTTAAGCGACCAAAGCAAACTTCAGCAGACCTTTGATCAAGCGCTGGAGCTGACCGGGCATGTGGACATTCTGGTAAACAATGCCGGCATTATCCGCCGGACCCCGGCCAAGGATCACGGCGTGCAGGATTGGCTTGACGTGATCGACTTGAATTTGAACACCGTCTTTTTGCTGTCCCAACTGGCCGGAAGACATATGATTGAACGCGGCAGCGGCAAGATCATTAACATTTGCTCCATGCTGTCCTACCAAGGCGGAATCAATGTGCCTGGTTACACGGCGAGCAAGCATGGCGTTGCCGGCTTAACCAAGGCTTTGGCCAACGAATGGGCAGCCAGCGGCATCCAGGTGAACGGCATTGCTCCCGGTTACATCGAAACCGATAACACGGCAGCCATCCGTCAGGACGAGGATCGCCGTACATCCATTACGGACCGCATTCCGGCCGGACGCTGGGGCAAGCCCGAGGATATCGGAGGCCCTGCCGTGTTCCTCGCTTCCGCCGCTTCGGATTACATGAACGGGCATGTGTTATGCGTGGACGGCGGATGGATGGCCCGTTAACCAAGAAACGGCGTTAGCTTTAAGTCTTGCCGGAGTGAGCTCCAACCGATTCTAGCGATAAGAGGCCTTGCGCTTTCTGCTGCTGCTGCAGCCGGAGGAGGCATGGCCTCTTTTTGTTCGTTTACTCTTACGTTGAATTAGTACACTTTATTATGGCCGGGCACTGACATTTCGCGAATATACGAACCATCCTTTGGGACATGCTAACTTTACGAAATGGGCCTCGAAGGACCGTGAATAAAGAAAGGATGGTTTTTGGAGTCATGCGCGGAACAAAATCGATACGTTATGTCAGTCTTGCCTGCTTGCTTTCTCTCTTCGGTTCCATTGTGCTTAGCGGCTGTACGGTGAACAGCAACGACCGGGTCCCGTCCCCGAACATGGGCGTTAATCCATACCGGGTGAACACCGGCTTCCTGCTTCGGAATGCCGTGGAACGCGGAACCCTGCGAATCGCCACGGAACGGGATTATCCCCCTTTCAGTTACCATGGTACAGGCGGAATACTTACGGGATTCGATGTGGAAATCGCTGAAGAGGTTGCCCGTCATATGGAGCTAAAGGCCGAATTCGTTGAGACCGGGTGGGAGAATCTGCTGCCTGGGCTGACGGAAGGCAAATACGACGCCGTCTTCAACCAGATCGAAGACCGGCCGGACCGGCGGGCGCTCTATGATTTTTCCGTCGCTTACTTATCCTCTACCCCCGTCCTCCTGGTTCATTCCTCGGGCAAAGCTCAGATCCGTACCTTTTCGGATATCAAGGGCAAGCGCGTCGGCCTGAACCCAACCGGAATCTATAAGGATATGGCCAAGCGGTACGGAGCGGAAGTTGTCCCGATTAAATATATATCCGACGCCGCTAACAAGCTCGCAAATGGAGACCTGGATGCCGTCATTTCGGACCAGCTATCCGTCACCAACCTAAAGCAGCAATTCCCGGATATACCGGTCGCTGCCGCCGAATCCGCCGATCAAGTATCCGAGATTTCCGCAGCCTTCGTCAAAGGGAATCCGGATCTCGTGGCGGCCGTGGATAATGCCCTGGCTACCATGCAGCAGGACGGAACGTATTTGACCATATGGAACAAATACTTCGGGGACGCTCCGATCAGTTACAAAGGCATTCATGACCGCAAGGTTAAATAAAGCCATTCCTGCCTTGCGCCAAAAAAAGGCGCTTGCTCTGCTGGATACCAGCAAAGCAAGCGCCTTTTTATCATGCTTATTATGATTCTTCGGTTGTGGCCTCTTCCGCATTCGCTTCCTCAGCGTCCGCTTCACTCTCGGTCTCCGCCGCCTCCACCGCGCGAGGCACGATGACCGTGGCGAGAATTTCCTCTTCCGAAGCGTGTAATGTGATACCCTCCGGCACCTTAAGATCAGCTACCGTGAGCTTGTCCCCAATCTCCAGCGCGGATACATCCGCTTCCAGGGTAGTAGGCAGATCGCCCGGCAAACCCTCCACTTCGATTTCGGTGACCTGGGTTTGCAGGATGCCCCCGGACTTCGTTCCGGCAGCAGTGCCCTGATAATCCACCGGGATGCTGACACGAACCGGCTTGTTCATGGAGATGCGCAGGAAGTCCACATGGGATACGTTGCCGCGTCTCTTCTGAATATCCTTAATCAACACCGGCACTTTGCCAGAGCCCGGAATATCTAGCTGAAACACCTCGGAACGCCCGGTGTGGAACAGCTTCGCCGTATCCTTGAAATCAACAGCTACGGGGATGCTTTCCTCGCCCGCACCGTATACAACACCGGGAAGTCCGCCGCTTTCGCGAAGCTCTCGGCGAGAAGCCCGGGTAAATTCATCACGCACATTGGCTTTCAGTTGAACTGTGTTTCCTTTTGACATGAGTGACATCCTCCTTTATCGAAAACAAAGTCTATCTCATTATTACCCTATTTACCTGCTAACTAATCATGGAATTTCGATGTTTTAAATGACAATGCAGCGGGTAATAAAGAGTACCCCTTTTGAAAATATGTAAATAGGAGCCCTTTCCACCATGGAAAGGGCTCCTTGTTGTTTCATCCTATTCTAACTGGCGATATCCCGCTGCTCTTTAGTGTCGCTGTCTTCGTTTTGGCCGCTTCGCAGCGTTATCCGAACCTCTGCTTCATCCGTCGGAATATCGATAAACCAATCGTTCTCGCCTTCCCGGTCCTCCCATTCATTCAGCCTGACGATACAGCCGATCCGATCGGTTCCGGAAGCCGCGTAGAAGACCGCCCGTGCCCTGCCGCTGTCCGTGCGGGAGAATGGAATGCTGCCATCCTGCACGCCCGTTCCCCATACCCATACGTTCCATCCCTCGTATGCTTGGTCGCGTCTCTCATATTCGATCTCAACGGCCGTCAGCCCCTGTTTCATATGGGCCAGATCCTCATATAACACCATCAGCGACAGACCTGGAATGACTGCCTTCCCTTGATCCAGCGTCTGGATCGTATCCGTCCCCGCCTGACGATCATTCACCACGATGTTCCAGCGGTAAGGGGTAGGCGGCAGATCCACCGGCATTTCATGTTCATTGCCGTTAACGATGACGACGATTTGGCCCCAGCTGCCTTGTTCGGCTGGCTTCGTAAGGCGGTAAGCAATGATCCGATCGCTGCTTCGCAGCACTTCCATATGGCCTTCGATCTCTTCTCTTGATGCCATCCGGAACGCCGGATGGGCTTTTCGCAGGGCGATAAGACCTCTGTAATAATCAAACACCGGTTTGAAGCGTCGCTTATTGGACCAGCGAATGGCATTGATGGCGTCCCCGCTGCGGTAGCTGTTATGATCGCCGTATTTCGTGCGTAGCAGCTCATCGCCCGCATGCAGCAGCGGAATCCCCTGGGAGAGCAGCACGATGCCGTTAGCCAGCAAGCTCCGGCGCACGGCCGCAGCCGACATCACATCTTCATCGGGTATGCCGGCATAGGGTGTGGACGCAGCGGTTGCCTGCCATACATCTCCTTCGTTAACCAACTTCCCATCCGTCAAACGGAGAAGCCCTGCCTGCTCTTCCATGCCTTGTGCCACTAAAATTTTGTCCCACAGATTCAAATTGTCGTGCACGGTGACATAATTCACCGTTTCCTCCGGGTGGAGCGCAAAATTATGGATCGAGCCCATCATTCCTTCAACGACGGCCCCTTCGTACCATGGCTCGCCCGTAGCAAACCCTCGGCCGCGCCCGTCATTGTCCCCCTTAATGGCATGCCGGAAATGATCATTAAATACGGCGAAGCCTTGGCCCTTCTGGCTTCCCTTGACGGTTTGTTCCGTTAACGGGCTCATTCCTCCCGTCCATGGCTCACCATAGAACAAGAGAGAACGGTCGACCTCTCGGCGCAGCTCGCTTACGATCTCTTTCATCGTCGTTGTATCGATCAGTGCCATCAGATCGAACCGAAATCCGTCGATATGATATTCCTCGGCCCAGTATTTTAACGAATCCTTGATGTATTTGCGCACCATCGGCTTCTCCGTGGCCAGCTCATTCCCTACGCCCGAACCGTTCGATAGATTCCCGTATCCGTCCTTGCGATAGAAGTACCCCGGCGCCAATCGTTCGAACGGGCCGTCGTCCACCGTATACGTATGGTTATAAACCACATCCATGACGACGCGGATTCCCCTTGCATGGAGGGCCAAAACCATCTCCTTCAGCTCCCGGATGCGCACGATCGGATCCATGGGATCTGTTGCATACGAACCTTCAGGCACATTGTAATTCTGCGGATCGTAGCCCCAATTATACTCGCGGCTTAAGCGCCCGCTTGCATATCCGTCCAGCTCATTGACCGTCCGGAAATCAAATACCGGCAGCAGATGCACATGGGTCACACCCAATTCTTCAAGATGATCCAGACCAAGGGCGTTTCCTTCGGAGTCTCGCAGACCGCCCTCCGTAAATGCCTTGTATTTTCCTCTATATTTCATTCCCGAATCCGTGTGGATCGAGAAATCGCGTACATGCAGCTCATAGAGCACCGAATCCGTAGGCTTTAGCAGGTTCGGTCTAACATCCTGCTCCCACCCCGGCGGATTGCTCTTCGCCAGGTCGACCACCGCGCCGCGGCAGCCATTCGCGGACACAGCGGTTGCATAAGGGTCAACGGCATAACAGACGCCCCCCTCTGCAGACTCGATTCGGTACATATAATAAGTTCCATGGAGATCACGGTTTACCTGAGCCGACCATACGCCGTCCTCATTCCGGACCATCGCATACAGCGTACCGCCCTCGTGATCCGTCACAAGACCCTGCTCGTTATACTCTCCCGGACCCTCATATAAAGCCAGCTTTACATTTACCGCATCCGGAGCCCATACCTGAAAGGCCGTTCCCTCTCTTCGGTAGGTCGCTCCCAGCTTAACGCTTGTGCAGCTCTTGATCATGTCCATACTCATCGTCACCGTCACTTATAGTAGATTTACTTCCTAGTATGGGCGCCTGAATCATAAGACAGACCTCTAGCACATGAATTTAGAACGCTTTCATATATCATGGTATGCCAAAAGCCCTGAATTGGTTTGGGTTCCAAGCCAATTCACTATATATTTAGGCTATTATACTAGCAAATATGCCCGGTGTCTTTCTTTTGACAAAAAAACATCTGTCCGCTATGGACAGATGTTGTCAATGTGATGCTATCGTGGAAAAAGATTGGTAGAGTCCCCAGAAACAAACGTAATACGACTGCAGGGATCGATCAAGTTGTACGTTGTCTTCCTTCTTACTCGGCTGCAACCTCAATGGATTCCACCAGAGCCACTACTTCCTCTGCGGTACCCATTTCAAGCGCTTTGGCTGCAAGTGCCTGCATATCGCTGCGGGACAGCTTCCCGATCTGGCTGCGAGCCGGCAGAATGGAGGTGGCGCTCATGCTGAACTCATCCAGCCCCAGACCGAGCAGAATCGGAATAGCAGTCGCGTCGCCGGCCATTTCGCCGCACATGCCTACCCAGCGGCCTTCGCGATGGGCGGCATCGATGACCATTTTAACCAGTCGCAGAATCGCCGGATTGTATGGCTGGTACAGATACGCCACCCGTTCATTCATGCGGTCGGCGGCCATCGTGTATTGAATCAGGTCATTGGTTCCGATGCTGAAGAAATCCACCTCTTTGGCAAATTGATCGGCAAGCACGGCGGTAGATGGAATCTCCACCATGATGCCCAGCTGGATTTCTTCGGAAACCGAAATGCCTTCGCTTATAAGCTTAGCCTTTTCTTCCTCCAGAAGCGCTTTGGCTTCGCGGAACTCGCCCAGTGTCGCTATCATGGGAAACATGATACGCAGGTTGCCGTGGACGCTTGCACGCAGCAGCGCCCGAAGCTGTGTTCTGAAAATATCCTGGCGGTCCAGGCACAACCTGACGGCACGGAATCCGAGGAACGGATTCATTTCCTTGGGAAGATCCAGATACGGCAGCTCCTTATCCCCGCCGATATCAAGCGTGCGAACAACAACCGGCTTGCCTTCCATTTTCTCCAGAACCGATTTGTAAGCAACATACTGGATCTCTTCGGAAGGAAGTTTGTCTCTCCCCATGTACAGGAATTCCGTACGGTACAATCCTACGGCTTCTCCGCCGTTCTCCAGCACGCCGGCCACATCATTCGGCGTCCCGATGTTGGCAGCCAGCTCCACATGGATTCCGTCCTTGGAAACCGTCGGTTCGGAGCGCAGCTTCTTCCACTCCTCCACCTGCTTGGCATAGGCGTCTTGCTTCGCACGGTATTGTTCTACGATGGCTTCCGTAGGATTAACGATGACATCCCCTTCCAATCCGTCAACGATGATCATATCCCCGTTTTTGACCGCAGAGAGCACGTTCTTCGTCCCGACGACAGCCGGAATTTCAAGTGAACGGGCCATGATGGCGGAGTGCGAGGTACGTCCGCCGATATTCGTCGTGAAGCCCTTAACGTAGTTCCGGTTCAACTGCGCCGTATCCGACGGAGTCAAATCCTCTGCAACCACGATCACTTCTTCGCTGATCTCCGAAGGGCTGACATAATTCAAGCCGAGCAGATGCTTCAGGATGCGTTTGGTGACGTCGCGCATATCCGCTGCTCGCTCCTGCAAGTAGGCGCTCTTCATGTTCTCGAACATTTGAATGAACTGGGTTGCCGTTTCGTTCAGCGCATATTCCGCGTTAACCGATTCGGAAGCGATTTTCGCCTTGACCGGTTCAATCAATTCGGGATCATTCAGGATGAGAAGGTGAGATTCGAAAATCTCAGCCTTCTTCTCCCCGAGTTCCTGAAGCGTGCGGGCTTTGATCGCTTCCAGCTCAGCCTGGGACTGGGCCAGCGCCGCATCCAGCTTCGCGAGCTCCGCATCCGTGTCCGTCACTTGCTTCTCCGTGACGGAATAATCGGGATGCTCCAGCGTAAAAGCACGTGCTATCGCAATACCTGCGGAAGCCGCGATACCTTTCAAATTATTCATGAAGCTCGCCTAGCCCTTCGTTCACCATCACTTCTTGCAATGCTGTCAGCGCCTCGCTTTCATTGCCGCCTTCCGTGATCAGTGTCAATGTGTCGCCTTGCTCCAATCCGAGGGACAGAACGCCGAGAATCGACTTCAGCGTTACTTTTTTGCCGTTAGCTTCGGCAAAAGAGTTGGTATCCTGGAATTTGTTAGCCGTATTCACCAATGCGGTTGCCGGGCGTGCGTGAATTCCATCTTCGTCAATAATTCTGAATGTTTGTTGCATGTTCATCATCCTACTTTCGTATATTTTAATTTTTAGAATCCTGGAAACCATCGCGAGGTTAAGGTTTCAATAGGGTAATGATCCCTTCCTCGCCGCTTTTTACTTCACCGGTCTTGTTCAGCTTCACGGAAGCTCCCTCCGGCAGATTCGAGAAGATAATAGGAGAAATGATCGATTTGGCATTCTCCTTCACATAATCCAGATCCACTTGCATGATCGGTTGACCGGTGGAGACCAGGTCCCCCTCTTGTACAAGGACTTCAAATCCTTGCCCTTTCAGCTTAACGGTATTGACGCCGATATGGACAAGCACTTCCTTGCCGCCATCCGACATAATGCCGACGGCATGCTTGCTGGGGAACACATTGAACACGGTGCCGTTAACGGGAGACACAATCGTTCCGTTATGAGGCACGATCGCAAATCCGTCCCCTGTCATCCGTTCGGCAAACACGGGGTCAGGCACATGGGAAATATCCATAAGCTCTCCATCGGCCGGGGATACGATTTCCTCCTTAACGAGCGTTTCCCCGTCCTGTCCGGCCTGCTGTTCCTCTTGAGCCGTCGGCATCGTCTCCAAAGCCGCTGCTTGAGGTGCAGTGGTCGGCGTGATTCCCGACATGATGTCTTGAATCTGCGATTTGATCGTATCGGAACGGGTTCCGAATATCGCCTGGATATTATTCCCCACCTCCAGCACGCCTGACGCACCCAGCTGCTTCAGCCTTGCCTTATCGACATGGCCCTTGTCTTTTACCTCTACGCGAAGACGAGTGATGCATGCATCCAGATGCGCGATGTTAGGCTGGCCGCCCAGTGCAGTCAGGATATTAGACGGCAGATCATTTTTACTGCCGCCGCCCGCTGCCCCGGTGTCTGATTCCGGCTCGGTCGTCGAAGCTTCCTCGCGCCCCGGCGTCCTCAGATTGAATTTCCGAATGACAAACCGGAAGCCGAAGTAATAGATTACAGCCATAATAGCACCCACGATGAGAACATTCCACCATGGCGTCCGGTTCGGAATGACACCGAAGATCATGTAGTCGATCAGGCCGCCGGAGAAGGTCATGCCGATTTTGGTGCCCAAAATATGCATGGTCATGAAGGACAGGCCGGCAAACAGCGCATGCACGGCGAACAGGATCGGTGCTACGAACAGGAACGAGAACTCAAGCGGTTCCGTGATCCCGGTCAAGAAGGAAGTCAGCGCCGCAGACCCCATGATGCCGGCCACGAACTTTTTGTTCTCCGGTCTTGCCTCATGATAGATGGCAAGCGCTGCCGCAGGAAGACCGAACATCATGAATGGATACTTACCCGTCATGAAGGTGCCTGCCGTAAACTCGACGCCGTCCCGAAGCTGGGCCATGAATATGTTCTGGTCCCCTCGAACCAATTGTCCTGCCTGGTTCAGATATTCCCCGAATTCAAACCAGAACGGGGAATAGAAAATGTGGTGCAGGCCGAACGGAATCAATCCGCGTTCCACGACGCCGAACACAAAAGCGGACAGCGTCAGGTTTTGTTCCAGCATGAAATGCGACGCCGTGTTAAGCGCCGACTGGATCGGCGGCCATATAAACACCATCAACAGACCAAGCAAAACGGACGTTGCGGCCGTCATAATCGGAACAAAACGTTTTCCTGCAAAAAAGCCCAGATAGGACGGAAGCTCGATTTTGAAAAACCGTCGGTACATGCTGGCTGCCAATATACCGACGATAATTCCGCCGAATACCCCGGTAGCCAACGTCGGAATGCCAAGCACGCTGGCATATTCGTAATTCGTGCCGACCATGGCTGGCGTCACGCCGATCACGCTGCCCATGGTGACGTTCATGACAAGGTAACCGATGATCGCGGCCAGTCCCGCAACGCCCTCACCTCCGGCCAAACCGACCGCAACCCCCACTGCAAACAGCAAGGATAGGTTCGTGAATACGATTTGTCCCGCATTCATCATGACCGTGGCAGCCGCTTGAACCCAGGCCGCATCCAGCCAAGGTGCATATTGCAGGAAATCGGGGTTGACCAGCATATTTCCAAGACCGAGCAATAGTCCGGCCGCCGGCAATATGGCCACTGGCAGCATCAGAGCTTTACCGACCCTTTGCAGTACGCCAAAAAGCCGCTTAAACATGAAAATTCTCACCCTCTGTCTCTAGTTGTTATCACAAGCTGTAGGTAGCATCATCATAAAACCATCAAATCAAAAAAGGCATGAGCAACCACAGGTAAATGGATGGCTAATCTCATGGATTAGATTACCCAAAAATGGGTAATAACAACCAAATTCCTGCAATACTCATGCCTGATCGAATCAGTTACACGTTGGATTTGAAGTTTTATGGTTCATAACTGTTCGTATTGTAACACCGTTCATTTATCGTTGCAACCACATGGTAATGGACTTAATAAAATCTTCACATTTGCTCGCCCTGCTCTTTACGCTGGACCAACCGTTCCAAATGAATGGTCAAATAACCGGCCTCAGCGGGATAGACGGGTTTCTTCAGCCGCTGCTCCATCATCTTGGTCAACTTCCATGCCAAGGAATAGGTCTCGGGATATTCACGCTTCAGAAGGCCGTCAAGCGAACTCGTCTCGTTCACCGCTTCTCCCCGCCGTATCCGCTCCAAGGCAAACCGGAGGTGCGTCAGCAATCGGGAATAATCCAGCGTATCCCTCGGGATGGCGTACTCCAGCTGCTGCTCGACGGTATAAACCAGGTCCGCGATCAGTTCCGAGTGCTTGCGGACCTCGGAGATATGCTGGTTCGTAAGGGCACCGTGAAAATGCAGGGCAATGAATCCGATTTCTTCTTGGCCCAAGTCAACCCCGAGCTTCTCCCGAATGGTACGGACGGCATATTCGGCCATCTCGTACTCTTCAGGGTACATCTCTTTGGTTTCGTATAAAAAAGGATTGTGGATATAGAGACCTTGGGCATGGCGTTTAATGGCAAATGCGATATGGTCCGTCAAGGCAATATGGATATGCTCATTCAGAGGAGCGTCGCTGGACTTGGCGGCATTCATAATAATATCATTCATCGCCTCAATCAGCTTCTCATCGATGTGAGGCACCAGCTGCTTATACTGCTCCTGCTCCTCCGGTTTGGTCAAAATGAACATCTTCTCGGCAGCGGCGGCAGGGATACGGTCTTTATTCTTCCGGTTAAAGCCAATGCCCTTGCCGATAACAACAACCTCGCCATGTTGAGGATGCTTCGCTATGATTACATTATTGTTCAACACTTTAGCCACTTGTAAGCTGCTCACGTTCGCACCTCTTTTTGATTCATACGCGTATACTCGGATATCTTATCAGAAATATAAGAGCGCGGCAAAATCATTTGTGGTTGCCAAAGTCTTCAAGGTGCCGTTCCGCTGCCTGCCACCATGTATTCCGGCCCTGCCTAGGGCTTGATCTACTCTTCCTTAGCGGCACTTGTCTCTACAGGGACTGGTACAAGTTCCTGCTCGATTGACACCGGCTTTTGAGCCGTGGCGGATTTCTTCGTTGTTAATCCCTTAATGAGATCCTCCACGTCAATCCCGGACACACTCTTCAGCATCTCAGGCGCCGTGGACATCAGCTCGGTCACATAATTGCTCACGCGAGCCGCTCCTTCGCCCTTGCCCGTATCGACAACCGTCAGCTTGTCGATGGACGAGATCGGCTGAGCAATCTTGCCGGCAAGCTCAGGCAGCATTTTCACGATGATATCGAGCACAGCAGCCTCGCCGAACTTCTGGAACGCTTCGGCCAGCTTCTCTTTGGCATCGGCTTCGGCAATACCGCGCAGGCGGATGACTTCGGCTTCGGCCGTACCTTTCGCGCGCTCGGCATCCGCAACCGCCATACCATCTAGGCGCTTCTGCTCGGCAGACGCTTTGGCCTGCGTTTCGATGGAGTATTGCACAGCATCCGCTTCGCGCATCTTCCGGGCTTTATCCGCTTCGGCGGCCTGCTCAACCGCATAGCGATCCGCTTCGGCTTTTTTCTTCACGTCCGCGTCATACTGCTTCTCGCGAACCATGATTTCTTTCTCCTGCAGGTCGATTTCGCGTTCCTTACGAACGAGCTCAACCTTCATCTGCTCCTCAACCACCGTTTGTCTGGCTCGGGCTTCCTGAATATGATAAGCTTGGTCCGCTTCGGCCTTCGCCGTATCCTGCTCCTTCTTAAAGGACGCGACCTTCAGCTCCCGTTCCTTCTCGGCTTCCGCGATATTGGTATCGCGTACGACCTCGGCCTTCTGTCCTTCTTCTTCGGCGCGCGCCTTCTGAATCCGCGCATCCCGCATCGCTTCGGCTTCGGCAATCTCCGCATCCCGCTTGACCGTAGCGATCCGCGGTTTACCAAGCGCTTCCAGATATCCGTGCTTATCGCGAACGTCCTTAATGGTAAAGGAGACGATCTGCAGACCCATCTTCTTCAGGTCTCTTGCTGCAACCCCCTGAACTTCCTGCGCGAACTTGTCGCGGTTACGATATACTTCCTCTACGGTCATGGAACCGAGAATGGCACGAAGATGGCCTTCCAGCACCTCCTGGGCTTCACCCTTCAGTGCTTCAATGGGCTTGCCCATGAATTGCTCGGCTGCGGTCGCCACATCTTCGATCGAGCTTCCCACTTTAATGATGGCCACCCCGTCCGCCATAACCGGCACGCCTTGCTCCGTGTACACTTCCGGCGTCATGACATCCAGTTTATGAGATAAGAGCGATACGAATTCGGAGCGCTGAAACACGGGGAGTATAAAAGCGCCGCCGCCGCGAACGATTTTGATTTTGCGGCCGGATTCGTCCTCCGACAAATTTTTGCTTCCCAAAAAAGAACCGGTGACAATCATCGCTTCATCCGGGCTTACCGTTTTGTAGCGGGCCCAGAACGCAAGTCCTAACACGACAATGACGCCTACAACAATCGACGGAATTACTAAGTACTCTGGCATTGAATCAATCCTCTCCTTTTCGTTCTTCCAGTTCGGACACCCTCAGGACGCCATCAACAATGTCGACAACCACCACGCGGACACCTGCCGGAAGCGTTTGGCGATCAAAGCTTGAGGCAATGTGCATCGTGTTGCCTGCGCCGACCTTGACCATCACTTCCCCGAATCCTTCTGCAGGAAGCGGCACCGTGACTACGCCGATCCTGCCCGCAAGCTCCTTGATGGAAAAGCCCGTCGAGTTCTCGCTGTTCTCCATCGGTTTCACGTACCCGAAGTAGACGAGAATCGAAATGACGATGGCCGCCAAGACAGATAGCGTTACATGGGCACCTGCCGCCAATTCCGTGTATTTCGTCAGCATGATTCCGGTTCCGCCGAATACGGTGATTCCCCCAGCGATCACAACCGGATTGAAAAAATCCACTGACAAAAAGTCCAACAATCCGTCAAGCGCCGAGCTAAGTATGTCGCCTAGCACCACGGTTACGATGGCGAAGATCACGCCTCCGATCAGACAGCCCCAATATAACGCTTCCATGTTGATTGCCCCCTCTGGAATTCCTTACTGTGTATAACAAGTAATACGGCAAAATGTTTGCTAAAGTTTCAATTATTTGCCTCAAACGTATGAAAATCTCTTCATATCTATATTCGACGCCCCAGCAAAAAAGCCTGCACGGCTTGAACCGGCAGGCTTTAAAACCATTTTTATTCCTTGTCAGCTAACGACAGGACAACCCCTATAACGACATCCGATAGATTTCAACGACGTCCTCGCGCTGCAGCTTGCGGAAGTTGCCAAAAGGACCGAAGCGCATCGCTTTATCGGCCATGGACCCGATCTCGCGGTCGTCGATATCGTAATCTCCCAGCGTGCTCGGCGCACCGATGGAAGTCCAGAAGCGGCGGAGCGCCTCGATTCCTTCCAGTCCGGCCGCTTCATCGCTTTTCCCGGCCGAATCAACACCGAATACATTCACGGCAAGCGACTTGAAGCGCTGAGGATCCGCGTTCAGATTATATTTCATCCAGTTCGGGAACAGGATCGCCAGGCCGCCGCCGTGCGGAATGTCGTATACGGCAGATACCGCGTGCTCGATGTTATGGGTTCCCCAGTCGCCGGCCATTCCCATGTTGATCATGCCGTTCAGCGCCATCGTACCGCAGTACATGATCGTCTCGCGGTGTTCATAGTTCTCCAGGTCCTCAACCAGCTTCGGCGCCGTATCGATAACGGTTCGAAGAATCGTTTCGCAGAAGCCGTCCTGCACCGGCGTATTGGTATCTTGGTGGAAGTAGTGCTCCAGTACGTGGGACATGATATCCACGATACCGTACACCGTTTGATCCCGGGGAAGGGAGAAGGTATGCACAGGGTCCAGAATCGAAAATGCGGGATAAGCATGCGGGCTGCCCCAGCCCATCTTCTCTTGGGTCACTTCATTGGTGATGACGGAGCCGCCGTTCATCTCCGATCCCGTTGCGGCCATCGTAAGCACCGTTCCAAGCGGCAGACCCGCTTGCGGTACGGCTTTGCGCTCTACGAAATCCCACATATCTCCGTCATACTTGGCCCCTACGGCAATCGCTTTGGAGCAGTCGAGGACGCTTCCGCCGCCAACGGCCAAAATAAGGTCGATGTGATGCTCCCGGCACAACTCCACTCCTTTATGTACCGTTGACAGGCGCGGGTTCGGTTCCACCCCGGCAAGCTCCGTCACCACCGCATTCGCTTCTTTCAGCAAGGCGATGACCTGATCGTAAAGGCCGCTGCGCTTGATGCTGCCGCCGCCGTACACCAGCAAAACGTTCCGGCCGTATTTGGCCACTTCACCGCTTAAAGCACTCAGCTTGCCCTTGCCAAAAATCAACTGAGTCGGATTATGAAAGACAAAAGGTCTCATGTCACATTACCTCCATCGCATCTGGTTTGCATCTATATTCATTCGTGCGTGCTTTTTCATTCTATACCATTCCCATTATGCAAAACAAACAGCCGTCCTTCTTCAGAAAGATCGGCTGTTTGAATGACGGTCCTAGTTATCGTTAACTTCAAAAAATCATATATCCACCATGAATATCTAAATGCTGTCAGGGACGTATCCCATATGGCTCAGGAATCGCTGAAATGCCTGCTGCCCTTCCGCGGTCTGTTTGTATACCCCGGCATGCTCCAAAATCGTCGTGAATTTGCTGCCGACCTCCCGGCGTACCAGCTGGGTGGCCCCGGCTTTATCGGATGCGGCTATGCCCCGGCCCCGCAGCTCCTCGATCCAGTCGCCGTGGACGGCGAGCGGATGGTCAGCGGCCTGGCTGTCCGCATACAGTGCCTCGTTCCCCGCCAGAATCTCGGCGATCTGATCCAGCTCTTCCTTGAGCCTGCCCGGCAGGATCGCCAGCCCCATCACTTCGATCAAGCCGATGTTTTCCTTCTTGATGTGGAACATCTCCCGATGAGGATGAAAGATCCCTTCCGGATGCTGCTCGTTGGTGCGATTGTTCCGCAGAACCAGATCCATCTCATAGATGCCCTCGTCATTACGGCGGGCAATCGGAGTCACCGTATTATGGCGGACCCGTTCGCCGTCCGCTTCGCTGAAGGCCTCAATGTCTGCCGAAGGGTCGCTGTAGGTTTTCCAGCCCTCGTAAATGCCGTTCGCGCATTCAAGCAGCGAATCCCGATCGCTTGAGGATAGCCGGATCACCGACATCGGCCATTTCACGATGGCAACGGATACCCCCGGATAATCCCCGTGCGTAAACCCGGCCACCTTCGGCGCTTTCTGGATCGGGAAGGTATGCCGCCCCCCCTGGAAATGATCATGTGTGAGAATGGAGCCCCCGACAATCGGAAGATCCGCGTTCGATCCGAGAAAATAATGCGGATAAGCATCAACAAAACTCAAGAGGCGGGCAAGCGTCGCCTTGGTCAGCTTCATCGGCACGTGATCGTGGTGGAACACGATGCAGTGCTCGTTATAGTAAACATACGGCGAGTATTGGAAGAACCATGGCTCACCGTTCAACTCCAGCGGGATAATGCGCAGGTTTTGCCGCGCCGGGTGATTGACCCTGCCTGCATAACCCACGTTCTCCCGGCAGAGCTGGCATTTCGGATAAATCGGCGGAGGCAGCAGTTTGGCCATGGCGATTTCCTTCGGACTCTTCTCCGGCTTGGATAGATTGATCGTAATCTCAATATCGCCGTACGCGCTGGCATGCCGCCAGTATTCGTTTTTGGCTACGCGATCCATCCGAATGTAGTTGGAGTCGATGCACAGGTTGTAAAATTGCCGGGTAGCCTCGATGATCCCCTGCTCCTGCTCTACCGTCCGAAACCGAGCGGTTACTTCCGAAGGTCTTGCCATGAGGCGGCCCATGATTTTGGCGTCCAGCAAATCCCGGTACGTATCGGTATTCTCCGGGATCATGCCATGCGCCGCACCGTAATCGATCAGGATGTCGAGCATAGCCTGGGGCCCATCCGGCATCAGGTCGTTCACTTCGTCGCCGTACGGCTCGCTGAACCCGAAATCCTCCAGCAGCAGGTTGCGACTGTAATCCGCATCCGCTGCCTGGATCAGGCCTTTATGAAGCGCGAATCGCACCAGCATTTCAATGGCATGCAGAACCTGCTTGGATTCGGGAGTACTTGATGTTGCAGCATTCATGTTCATCGTCCCCCTTGGATTAATTGTCGCCGTAACCGTCCGGACGGCTGCTGTGCCACTTCCATGCGCTCTCGATAATCTCCTCCAGCGTCGTTCTGGACGGCGTCCATCCGAGAACCGTGCGCGCTTTGTCCGAAGACGCCACCAATACCGCAGGGTCACCCGCACGGCGGGCTTCCATGACAACCGGAATGTCGGCACCCGTTACCCGCTTCGATGTCTCGATCACTTCCTTGACCGAGAACCCGAGTCCGTTGCCGAGATTGAACACATTGCTGGACTCGCCGCGACGAAGGTATTCAACCGCGCGCAGATGCGCATTCGCCAGATCGCTGACGTGAATGTAATCGCGGACGCACGTGCCATCGGGAGTTGCGTAATCGTCGCCAAACACCGAGATGCTGGCGCGCTGCTTCAAAGCGGTTTGCAGAACGAGCGGAATCAAGTGGCTCTCCGGCCGGTGATCCTCGCCGATCTTGCCGCTGGCATGCGAGCCGGCCGCGTTGAAGTAACGAAGGGAGACATATTTCACCCCGAGCACGGTATCGAACCAGGACATCATCCGTTCCATCATCAGCTTGGTTTCCCCGTACACGTTCGTCGGCTGGGTCCGGTCCGTTTCCTCGATCGGCACCTTCTCGGGCTCACCGTAGGTCGCGGCCGTTGAAGAGAAGACGATCTTTCGAACGCCCGCCTCATTCATGGCTTCCAGCAGGCACAGCGTGCCGTACACGTTGTTATCGTAATATTTCACCGGATCCTTCATGCTCTCGCCGACCAGAGAATTCGCGGCAAAATGGATAACGGCATCAATATCGTTGTCCGAGAACAGCTGCTTCAGCAGCGCCTTGTCGCGCAGATCGCCGACATACAGCTTTCCGCCCAGCAGCGCTTCGCGATGACCCGTCTCCAGGCTGTCGATGACTACAACGTCTTCCCCTTGCTCCAGCAGCTCCGCCACGGTATGTGAACCGATATAACCCGCTCCGCCAGTCACTAAAATAGCCATATTATTCGCCCTCCTTCACTTCATGCACGCCTTGACCTACGCCGCATACGTAGAAGTCCGCCTTCAGTCCCGTTCTGGCCTCATACTGCTGTCCCACTTCCGCGATGAAACGTTCCACCGCGTCCTCGTGCACGAGGGATACCGTGCAGCCGCCAAAGCCGGCTCCCGTCATTCTGGAACCGAGCGTACCCGGAATCCGCTGGGCTTCTTCCACCAGAGCATCCAACTCGTCGCCCGTGACTTCGTACAGATAACGCAAAGAGTCATGGGACTGATTCATGTACTGTCCGAAAACTTCCAGATTTCCCTCTTTCAAAGCCTTCACGGAATCAAGCACGCGCTGGTTCTCCTCAACGACATGCTGGGCGCGTCTTCTGACGGTCTCATCCTGGATGCTATCCCGCAAGGTTGCGAATTGATCCGGATTCAGCTGGGCGAGATACGATAACGCCGGGAGCTCCTTTTGCAAAATTTCCAAAGCGCGGTCACATTCGCTGCGGCGTTCATTATATTTGGAATCGACGAGTCCGCGCCGTTTGTTGGTATTCGAAATCACGATTTTGTATGCTCCGGTCCGGAAAGGCACCAGCTCATACTCCAGCGTATCGCACATTAACAGAATGGCATGATCCTGCTTGCCGTTGGCTACGGCGAATTGATCCATGATGCCGGAGTTGACGCCGACGAACAGGTTTTCCACCCGCTGCGAAAGCTTTGCGATCTCCACCGTATCCGTCTCCTTGCCCTCCATCTTCAAGAAGGCGTAAGCCGTGACCACTTCGATGGACGCCGAGGACGAGAGGCCTGCCCCGTTCGGGATATCCCCGTGGTACAGCAGGTCATAGCCGCTGCTGAGCCCGCAGCCGATTTTATTCAGCTCGGTAATGACGCCGACCGGGTAATCCGTCCATTGATCGATTTTGTAGCCATAATCCTCGTCCAGACTGATCGTTAATTCATAGGGGATATTGGTGGATGAAAAGCTCACCTTGTTATCGTCACGCGGTCGGATAATTAAGGTTGTGCCAAACTCCAGGGCTGCCGGAAGCACATAGCCCCCGTTGTAATCCAGATGCTCCCCGATCAGGTTCACGCGCCCTGGCGCATTAAATATGCGAACCTTATGCTGGCTCTCACCGTGCTTGTCCATAAATCTTTCCATAAGCTGTTGCGTCGTCACTGCCTATCACTCCATCCTGTACATATGGTAGTTTTACTGTCTTCAGTATAATGGAAATCTCGTTAACCGATAATGAAATCTTGTGTGTTACATATGGATTTATGTGACTTATGGAGGTACAATAAATTCATGATCACGAAATCCCTATAGTTCCTCTTTTTCCCAAACTCATTGTAAAGGAAAATGAATGATGAAACCAACCTATTCTGTTGCTTCCAACCCAGCACAGCAAGGCGGCGGCTGGCTCCACGTGCGATTCGCCGGCGAGAGCCAGACCCTTCCGGAGCATGCGTTGGGGCCCAAAATATTCGATCATTACCTCTTGCACATCATCGAATCGGGCCATGGCGTATTTCGGACCGAAACCGACAGATACCAGCTCGGGCCCGGCGATTGCTTCCTGATTCATCCCGGCCAGATTGTCAGCTATGTATCCGATGCGAGCCAGCCGTGGCGTTACCGCTGGGTCGCCTTTGACGGAGAACACGCCGATGAAGAGATATCCCGTTTGGGACTCACGCCCGAAAAGCCTGTTCTCCACCTCGTGGAGAACAACCCCATTCCCGGCTATGTATCCCTCATCCAGGGCCATTTTCAATCCAGGGAAGAAAGCTCTCACATGGCCGCCATCGGTTACCTGCATTTAATCTGGGCCGAGATCATGAATCAGAGCGACCGGCCGTCCCGATTGACGCTGTCAGAACCCCAGGTTCAGCGCACGGTGAAGCAGATGATCAGTTACATGGCTTCCCAATACGCCCATCCCGTCTCGATCGAACAGATGTGTACGAGCCTAGGCTA
Source organism: Paenibacillus sp. Y412MC10 (assembly GCF_000024685.1). Classification (NCBI taxonomy): domain Bacteria; kingdom Bacillati; phylum Bacillota; class Bacilli; order Caryophanales; family Paenibacillaceae; genus Paenibacillus; species Paenibacillus sp. Y412MC10. Next base: position 1,908,325 of record NC_013406.1, on the reverse strand, counting down.
CAACCGCGCATACCTGTCACGGATCTTCAAGCAGGAAACGGGCATGACTCCGATCACGTATCTGCTTAAATTAAGAATCGACCAATCCAAACGGCTGCTGCGCGAACGTCCCGATTTGTCCATCGAGCAGGTTTCCGCATCGGTCGGACTGACCGATCCGCTCTATTTCTCGCGCCAATTCAAGCGGCTCGTCGGCCGATCCCCGTCGCGGTACCGCAAGGACATCATCTCTTCATCCGCGCTTACCTAAAGATTGCGCCCAAGCCATCCCTTGGCAAAAAAAGGAGCGTCCTTCAGGCCGGTTATCATCCTAAAGGCGCTCCTTTTCATGTATCTATTTCAATGCCACCATGTTTTCGCAGTATCTATCCTTCCGAAGAAGATGCATTCTCCGTTTTGAGAATCGCTTCTATGCGATCCAGCTCTTCCTTCGAGAACTCCAGATTGTTCAAGGCAGCCACGTTGTCTTCAATCTGGCTTACTTTGCTAGCTCCGATCAGGGCAGACGTCACCCGGCCGCCGCGCAGAACCCAGGCGAGCGCGAATTGAGCCAGACTCTGGTTCCGGGCTTGGGCGATTTGGTTCAAGGCTCTGATCTTGCGCAGCACCTCAGGCGTGATATTGCTTTCGTTCAGGAACACGGATGCGCTTGCGGCACGGGAATCGACAGGCACGCCGTTCAAATATTTGTTCGTCAAGAGCCCTTGGGCAAGCGGCGTGAATGCGATGCTTCCGACCCCGTTCTCTTCCAGGACGTCAAGCAATCCGTTCTCCACCCAACGGTCCAGCATGGAGTAGCTCGGTTGATGGATGAGCAGCGGGGTACCCAGGCTTTTCAGGATCGATATCGCTTCCCGGGTCTTCTCCGGCGAATAGTTGGAGACTCCGACATACAACGCCTTGCCGGAACGAACGAGATGATCCAGCGCTGCCATGGTTTCCTCGAGCGGCGTTTCCGGATCCATCCGATGATGATAGAAAATATCCACATAGTCCAGGCCCATTCGCTTCAAGCTCTGGTCGAGGCTTGATACCAGATATTTACGCGATCCGAAATCGCCGTAAGGACCGGGCCACATATAATAGCCGGCTTTGGACGAAACGATGATTTCGTCACGATATGCCTTAAGGTCTCTGGAAAGCACTTTACCGAAAGTCTCCTCGGCAGAGCCTGCAGGAGGTCCGTAATTGTTCGCCAGATCGAAGTGGGTGATGCCCAGATCGAAGGAGCGCGTAATCATGTTCCGCCCGTTCTCGTACGTGTCGACGCCACCGAAATTATGCCATAATCCAAGGGAGATCGCGGGAAGTTTCAGCCCGGACCGCCCCACGCGGTTATACTTCATTCCTTCATAGCGGTCTTCGCTAGCCACATAGGTCACTTGCAATCCCTGCCTCTCTAAGTGAATAGGTCCATTGCTAAATTCCATCTTATCGCGTTTGGTCTTCCTTTGACAAGAAAACGATTACAGGGACAGGTACGGCAATACGCCGCCTTTTGTCCCCTCACGTGCTGATCAGTTTATCCACCTGCGTCATGACTTGACCGATCCGATCCGCAATCAGGAGGCCTGCCCGGTGATCGTATGGGGTTGGATCTGCATTCAGCAAAGCTACCTTGCTTCCATGAAAATAGGAGATCAAACTAGCGGCGGGGTGTACCGTCAGGGAAGTCCCCCCAATAATCAACAAGTCGGCCGTCGATATTTCCTGGATCGAGCGCATGATGACGTTCTGGTCCAATTCCTCTTCATACAGCACGACGTCCGGCCGAACCAGCCCTCCGCAATCCTTGCAGCGCGGGACGGTTTCCTTGATGTCCAGAATCTCCTGAAGGCTGTAGAATCGGGAGCAATCCATGCAATAATTGCGGTGCACGGAACCGTGAAGCTCCAGCACCTCGGAACATCCCGCCGACTGATGCAGGCCATCGATATTCTGCGTGATGACCGCCTTTAGCTTCCCGTCATGCTCGAGTCTCGACAATAGGCGGTGACAGCCGTTCGGCTGCGCAAGCGGGTGCAGCATCTTGCTCCGGTAAAAGTCGTAAAACACTTCCGGATGCTGCATAAAAAAAGTATGGCTGAGCATGACCTCCGGCGGATACGGAGACTGGTGCTCGCTCTGGTACAGTCCGGCTGCCGAACGGAAGTCTGGTATTCCGCTCTCGGTGGAGGTACCCGCTCCCCCGAAAAAAACAATGTAGTCGCTCGCTTCGATCCATGTTGCCAACTGCTCGATCTTTTCCCTGTTCTCCACTCTTATACACCTCCGTACAGCCCTTAAAATAACACGTCTACCTGTGCACGTCTAATTCATTATAATCGGATATGACAACATCGGCATCTGTCAGATGCGCCGGCTCCCCTTCATCCGTCATTAAACCTACGGCCAGCGCAGCGCCTGCTTGCTTCGCCATCTGCATATCCGCGTTGCTGTCGCCGATGACGACCGCTTCCTCCGGTTTGATCCCGAGCCGGCGGCAGGCCGCCTCGGTCATTTCGGGGTGCGGCTTGCCATTTCGAACCTGATCTCTTCCCATAATGACCGTAAAGTACGAGCGAAGCCCCATCCATTCCAACTGCTCCACGGCACCTGAGGTTTGATCCGAAGTCACCACTGCCATCTTCACGGAGGCCAAGCTGCATTTTTCCAGGAAATGTTCCAGTCCGGGCATTGGGAATGCCGGCTTTCGCTGACGGACTTCGTACATGGCATTTTTCGTAATCTGATGGACCTGCACAATCGCCTCGTTCCATGGCATCCCGGCTGCGTACAATTGCCAGGCCAGAAGCCCGTTCGTCTCCTCCACGGTGCCCATGGCGAGCGGACCCCGCAGATCATACCCCGATACGCGTCCGCCGGCATCGTGCTTGGTCCCCAGCACCTTCTCTTTCGGCAGCGTAAAGCCGGATCCCATCAGCTCCAGCCGTTCCTCCATGAACTCGAGCACATAATCGGCCCATCCTCCCCACAGCGCCATGAAATGAAGCAGCGTACCGTCTTTATCAAACAAGATCCCTTGGCAGGGAACGGTTCGTCCTTTCAGTTGAACAAACGGCAACGGTTCAAAACCTCCCTATCCTATTCTTGATCATACTCTTATTAAACCATGAAATAAACTCTGATTTAAGCGTTATTGGCGCATGGGATCAAGAAATCGCTCCGACTTGAAAATTTACCAATCTTTAGTCGAATGTTTTGATTCATGACAAATGGACCGTGGTAAGTAACATATACGCATAGCAAATACGACGGTAAAGGAGTGATTTGTTCATGGCCACCAACAGCAATCGAAAGATGACCCGCGAAGAAGCCGGACGTCTTGGCGGCGAAGCCACCGCCAAAAAACACAGCCGCGAATTCTATCAGGAAATCGGCAAAAAAGGCGGCAAAGCGACGTCCAAAAACCATAGCCGCGAGTTTTACCAGGAAATCGGTCAAAAGGGCGGCGAAGCCACCTCGCGGAATCATAATCGCGAATTCTATCAGGAAATTGGCCGCAAAGGCGGCAAGAAATAGCATACCTTTTCAGTAGGAAGCCTGTTCCCGACGAAGGGGGACAGGCTTTTTCTTGGCCGTCACGACAGCCTTCCTTCCATCGCTTCCTATTAATATCATGTAGAAAAACCTACCTTTTTGTGATAGACTCATTTAAAACCTATTCGCTGTTTACAGGTACCCGGCTGCTTTGCCGGAAGACCGCGCTAAAGCGTAACAATTTTATAATAGATCTGGGGGGAAATCGACATCATGACAACCAAAAAAATGCGTTCAGACATGATCAAGAAAGGTTTTGACCGGGCGCCGCACCGCAGCTTGCTGCGTGCAGCAGGCGTTAAGGAAGAGGATTTCGGCAAACCGTTCATCGCCGTGTGCAACTCTTACATCGATATCGTTCCGGGTCACGTGCATCTTCAGGAATTCGGCAAGATCGTGAAGGATGCGATCCGTGAAGCCGGCGGCGTTCCGTTCGAGTTCAACACCATCGGCGTGGATGACGGAATTGCCATGGGACATATCGGCATGCGCTACTCGCTGCCAAGCCGCGAGATCATTGCGGATTCCCTGGAAACCGTTGTATCCGCCCACTGGTTCGACGGCATGGTGTGCATCCCGAACTGCGACAAAATTACGCCAGGCATGCTGATGGGCGCCCTTCGCGTTAACATCCCGACGGTGTTTGTCAGCGGCGGACCGATGAAGGCCGGCGTGGACAGCAAAGGCCGCAAATTGTCCCTGACTTCCGTATTCGAAGGCGTCGGCGCTCACCAGGTCGGCAAAATCAATGACGATGAGCTCCTGGAATTGGAACAATACGGATGTCCAACCTGCGGATCCTGCTCCGGCATGTTCACCGCCAACTCCATGAACTGCCTCGCCGAAGCGCTGGGTCTGGCTCTGCCGGGCAACGGCACCATTCTTGCCATCGCCGAAGAGCGCAGAGAGTTTGTTAAACAATCGGCCAAACAATTGATGGAACTTGTCAAAATGGACCTGAAGCCGCGTGACATCGTAACCCTGGAAGCTATCGACAATGCGTTTGCGCTCGATATGGCGATGGGCGGCTCCACCAACACGGTGCTTCATACATTGGCGCTTGCCCAAGAAGCCGGCCTTGATTACCCGCTGGAGCGGATCAACGAAGTCGCTGACCGCGTTCCTCACATTTCCAAGCTGGCTCCGGCTTCGGATTACTTCATCGAGGATGTGCATTTGGCAGGCGGAGTAAGCGCGGTTCTGCACGAGCTTCTGAAGAAGCCGGGCGCATTGCACGGGGATTGCATTACCGTAACCGGCAAAACGCTGGCCGAGAACGTAGAGGGCTGCGAAATCCAGGATGAGAACGTCATCCATCCGATCGATTCCCCGTATTCCGAGCGCGGCGGACTCGCGGTACTGTACGGCAATCTGGCTCCTGAAGGCTCCATCATCAAAGTCGGTGCGGTCGATCCGTCGGTTGGCGGATACCATAAAGGACCTGCCATCTGCTTTGACTCCCAGGACGAGGCGCTTAGCGGCATTGCCAACGGCAAGGTCAAGGAAGGCCATGTGGTTGTCATTCGATATGAAGGGCCGAAGGGCGGACCGGGCATGCCGGAAATGCTGGCGCCGACCTCGCAGATTGCAGGCATGGGGCTTGGAGCCAAAGTCGGTCTGATCACGGACGGACGCTTCTCCGGCGCTTCCCGCGGCATCAGCATCGGACACATCTCGCCGGAAGCGGCTGAAGGCGGACCTATCGCTTTCGTTGAAGACGGGGATATCATCGAGCTGGACCTGAATAAACGGACGATTCAATTGCTGGACGTTTCCGAAGAGGAAATGGCTGTACGCCGCAGCAAATGGGTTGAGTTCGAACCGAAAGTGAAAACCGGTTACCTTGCCCGCTACTCGAAGCTTGTGACCAACGCCAGCTCTGGCGGCGTATTGAAAATCTAATCCTTAATAAAGCAAAGGGGTTATCCCGCGCAGGCATTTGCAGCAGCCTGCGGGGATAACCCCTTTTTTATAACCAAAACCATCTAAGAGATAATCCATGCATAATGGCGGAAACCATCGATTCGATGAACTACATGCCTTGCGAGACACTGGCAACCGCCAGATCACCCGCATGCTCCTGTTGAACTTCCTGCTGTTCCTCCGATGGAGGCAAAACCTGCGTTTTCTTCTCCGCATAACGTCCGATCAGAACATCCACCGGCATGACGAGCATTTTCGGCTCCATCATCTGGGTGCCCTCCTTCAGGCGGGCCTGCCCTTTCGGGTGAATGACGCTGAGCAGCAGTTTCAGATACAGTCTGGACGAGCTTGCGAACAGCCCCCGAGGCAAATCCATCACATGGAATCCGAATTGCTCGGGGCCACGCGAAATCATGGTTACAGCATACAACCCTTTGATATCCTTAAACTCGGGCCGGTCCAGCACCATGTTCGCTAGAGAAGGCAAATCCTTCTGCACGGCACGAATCATTTTGATGGCAAGCTGCACTTCCGAGCGGGAGCGGCTGCCGATCTCGAACAATTTTTTGTTGTCAAAGTGGAGCTCGAGCACCTGGTCTCCCTTCTCAAGCCGGCTGCCGTCTTCCATCACGACCGTTTTGCCGGTGAAAGCACGCTTTCGGAAATGCAGCATCGGATCCTCCGGATTAACCGTTTCAAGCGCGAACACCGCATGAAATGCTTTTTCCCACAAGAGCCACAACGAGACGATCAACCGCTTGAGAGGAGACAGCTTCTTCGCTTTCGCTTTGCTTTCCTTAGCCATCATGTCGTCGATTCGGATGCTTCTAATTCCCTTCTGCTCTGCGACTTTCAGTACGCGTTCCAAGGCAATCAGCATTTGCTCCGGCGCATCGGGGTTCGCTCCCATCGTCGTACCGCAGTCATGGAGGAGCATAACCTCGCCGCCGTTCAGCTTGGCCAGCATACGCTGAGTCAGCTTGTCAGCGCCGATCTTGCTTCGCCAATCATTAAACATCGAGGACCATAAGATGATGCGGCAGCCGGTATTCTTGGCAAAATCGAATAGATTCACGATTCCCCAAGGCGGTCTGTAATATCTCGAGCGCTCGCCGGTTATGGCGTAGATGATATCGTCCGTGCGTTTGACTTGCTTGCGGACGGTCACGGGTCGCATTAACCAATTGCTCTTGTGAACATAGTTGTGAATCCCGATCAGATGACCCTCGCTATGAATGCGTTTGACGACCTCCGGATGCTTCTCGGCATGGGAACCGACCAGAAAAAAAGTCGCTTTCATATTATACCGCTTCAATAGATCCAGCAGTCTTGGTGTATAGAACGGATCAGGACCATCATCAAAGGTTAAGGCGAAGTCTTCCAAGCCTGTTCCCCTGCGAAATACTCGAAATCCGAATATCCGGGTCAGGATGCCGGGAATGAATGCATAAAAAGATGAAAGGTAAAACAACCATAGCAGTAACGTTTGCATGCTAACTCCCCGCTTTTTATTTCTTTTTCTAATGAAAGACACTATTATTATTTTATCATAGCACTTAAAGAAATAGGCTTTTTTTTCGCAAATCGTGTACAATGATATCTATCAATAAAGTATAAAGGAGCCGATATCCCACTATGCTTCCCTTGTATAAAAAATATTGGAGAACCGCCTTCGATATAGGTTTAATCGTGCTTACGGTTTACTTGATCATGCTCATATTCAGCAAGCTTTACCAGATTGCGGCTCCGGTGTTTTTATCTTTCCTCGTTTTCCTGATAATTGAGCCTTTCTCCAAATTCCTGCACCGCAGGGGGCTTCCGAAGCCCTTCGCCGCCGCGATATCCGTTCTGCTCTTCCTGCTCGTCATCCTTGGCATCCTGTTTGGAGCCGGAGCGCTCATCGTATCGCAATTCATGAACCTGCAGGACAATTTGCCGGCTTACACCCAAACGATCCAGAAACATTTCTCGGAAACCCTGATGTTCCTGCAGACGAAGCTCGACGCGCTGCCGCCGGATCTGACGGACCGCCTGAACGGTTACTTCCAAGACATTACCACCTTTGCCCAGGGCGCTGCCGAGTCGTTCTTCCGTTACATCGTTGGATTCATGGGGTCGTTCTCCTCGTTCATCGCGAATTTCGGGGTTGCGATTATCCTCGCTTTCTTCCTGAGCACGGAAATCGGCAGCTGGCGGAGAATCGCCAAGGACAAGACGCCGAAGACGCTTAAGACGGCTTTCGTTTTCCTGAAGGACAATGTATTCAAGGCAATCGGCTCTTATATTAAAGCCCAGATGAAGCTGGTCAGCATCACCTTTGTCATTGTATACATAGGACTCTTGATATTAGGTACGGGCAATTCCCTGTCCGTCGCGCTTATCTGCGCCGTATTCGATGTATTGCCACTGCTTGGGGTTCCCGTTATTCTTATTCCGTGGATCACCTATTTGTTCATTGTAGGCAACACCGGGCTTGCAATCGGCTTGATCGTTCTGCTTGCCGTTGTGGTCATTTCCAGACAGCTGCTTGAGCCTAAAATTACGGGAAACTCGATCGGCGTATCCTCCGCCTTTCTGATGCTGTCCTTTATGATGATCTCCCTGTCGATATTTGGGGTTGCCGGTTTGATTCTGGCTCCCATCCTGCTGATTCTCATCAAGGAATTGCTTGCGCAGGGATATCTGAAGCAGTGGATCCATCTGCCGAGCGAAGAATTCGATGTGTCCCCTTGGGATATGTCCCGCTCTTACGCGGAGCCGGAGCCCGCTTCAACCGAGGCCAAGAAATCGGAGACCTGACCGAAAATTTCGGTTGCCTGATTGCTGCTGTTCGTGCTCCGATTCTCCACCAATACTGCCACCGCATAACGTGGCTTCTCCACCGGGCCGTACCCGACAAACCACTGATTGTTTCGGGCGCGGCCCTTTACTTTGACCTGAGCGGTTCCCGATTTGCCTGCAAGGGTCCATTTGCGATGATTCAAAGCGCTTCCTGTTCCCTCTTGAACGACATCCTCCATCCATTCGAGCAGGATCGAAGAGGTTTCCCGGGAAATACCGTTTCCTGCTGGGCCTTCGTACAGCGGATTCGTATCCTGAAGCAACTGGCCGTTCGCGTACCGAATCTGCTTCACAATACGCGGCTTGGTCTTCACCCCGCCATGAAGCAGCGTCACCATCGCATTAGCGGCTTGGAGCGGAGATACGGCAGCGTCTCTTTGGCCTATGCCTGTCTGCACTCTTACGCCTGCATCGGAGGCATCTGCGGAGCCGGAAAAGACCGTCCCCTTCTCTTCATGATCCAACGGTGCAAATGAGCGAAGCCCTAAAAACTGCTGTGATTGCCAGCCTACGCTTTGACCAAAGCCCAGCGCGGATGCCGCTGAGGTCATTTGCTGTGGGGTTAATCTTTCCGCAAGCGTGGCAAATACGACGTTGCAGGATTCCGCAAAGCCCTCGCGCAGATCAATCGTTCCATGCCCGCCCTTTTTCCAGCAGGACAATCCGAACTTGCCGAATTCCCCATCGCAATGAAAATGTTCGTTTGGCGAGCTGAGACCATTCTCCAAAATGGCCGCTGCCGTGACAAGTTTGAACACGGAGCCTGGCGTGGCCGCTTTCAATCCGCGATTCTCCCACTGACCGTCTTTCGGATGTATCTGCTCCGGATTGTAAAACGGTCTGGATACCATCGCCACGATATCGGCATTGCGTGCATCCAGCACGACAACCGCCCCTTCTTTCATGCCCGCTTTTTCCGTGATGGTCTCGATCCCCCGCTGAATATCGATATCGATCGTTGTGGATACCCGTAACGGATAGTACCGATTGTCCGGCGCCTTCACCATCGGCTTCATATCCTGAATCACTTCATTCGTGCTGTTTACCGGAAAATAGACGACCGTAGGTCCTTCACCCCGGATCAGCGAATCCATCGTCTTCTCCAGGCCGCTGGTTCCCGAAATTTCCGGATAATCCTGAAAGAACAGGCTTTCCTTACGCTGGCCGGATACAAAACCAAGCCACTGCATGCCCGATTGGCGATTACCGTACCGCTGCTCATAAGGAAGAACCTTGAGTTTGGGGAGCTCAAGCTCGCGAATCTGCTTGATCTGCTCCTTGGACAAGGAACGCGGAATGCGGGAATCCGCTCCATGCCATAGCTGCGGCTCCTTTAGCTTGCCCCAGATTTGCAGCAACTGATTCGTGTCCGTTCCCAAGATGCGGGCCAGCTTGGCAACCTGATGATGGGCGCTCCTCAGCTCCTTCTCGCCGGCCGGAAACAATACGGCTGTCCAGATCAAATTGCCTGTGAGCGGTTTTCCGTTGCGATCCGTAAAATGTCCGCGGCCCGAATCCAGCACGATGCCCCGTTCCCGCTGGATAAGCGATGCCTCAACCATTGTATGCCGGCTTCCGGGGACCCGTTGATGCTTCATCACGAGCTGCACCCAGGCAAGGCGCATCGTCAAAATAGCAATCAATATCGTCAAAATCAGCCATCCGTATGTAATTCGTTTATTGCGGATTAGCCTCATGGTTCCGCTCCTCCAATTGAGTCTTTGTTTCCTCATTATTTCCATATGGAACCTGACTCAATCATGTTCGCTTCTCTCTGCACCATCATCCGGTTTCTCCGGCTGCTTCCAGGGCGGATCCCCGTATTTGTGCAGATACCGGTTCGTTTGGAATAAGGTCAACGGTACGAGGATGAGCAGCAGTATACCAATCACGACAAGCGGATTTAACAAAATATCGTAGCGAAGATCCATGAATTCCATCAACCTTCCTTCCTTATTCCGTCCCGGTAATGGTTCCAATGGTTCGGACTCTCGCGTCTGCGTGCACATGGATCTTGCATTGCGAAAAAATGTTTTGACCTCGGTCCCAGTCGTCCTTGTAACGGTTCCAAGTTTCGTACTCCTGCTCTTGGCATTTCTTCCAGAAGCCCAAAAAGTCCGATTTATAATCGTTCTGGGCCTTTTGAATAACATCCATTGCGATTTCCTTGATCCGTTCCTCCGCCTTGCGTTTGATCTCCCCGTTTAGTTCGCGAACGATTTCGCTCTCTTCCAGCTCAGCTTCCCCAATATTGCCTCTGACCGAAATTTCAACGTCAAACTCGGGACGTCCGCGATCGTCCAGATGGACTCGAATGATCCGGTTGAATTCCCTGACTTCAAAAACGAGCTGTTTGCCGTGAACGACCAGTTCCAGGGATGCGGTTTTTACCGTTCCCTGCATCATGTTCCGGCCCGTGGTTTCATCGTTGTCCAGGAATCCTATGAACCTGTAGTTCTCGCCGTTAAACACAGCCGCGCCGCTGGTGGATACTCTGTCGTCTTGCGTGATCGATACCCGGGGCAGCGCATAACTCGACTTGGACAACAGGAAATGATGCAGTTCCCCCATATTCGTTGGAGGCGTGATGGATTCGCTTTTGTCCTTATTTTCTTGCGTCGAACGAATGTACTGCACAGGCAAGGTTTCAATCTTTGAATGGATCTCCAGGATCTTGCTTGCCTCTCCCTCAGCGACCATAATATTGGAAGCTCGCCGGTTCTCCGGATCCCGGACAAACAAATCCAGTACATCGCCTATGTGCTCCGTTCCGGCCAGCGCTTCAGAGATAATGATCACTTGATTATGGGCCAGGTAAGGAGAGCGGCTGATCTCATTCGACATCTTCCGCGCGGCTTTAAATACGCTGCTCGCGGTCGAGGACAGATTGATAAAAGGGCTCCCTCCCTCACTCTTTTGGCCGCTGGAGCCTTTCATCTGCGTAGGCACGACAATTTGAAACGTAAGCTTAATTTGTCCTTCCTCTGCCGCGTCAAGAGCCGTGCCGACTACAAATCCGCGCTCCTCGATTTCGATGCGGTCCCAGCAGCCGGCTGTCGGCCATAACAGCATGAGCGCCAATAACATCCTGAGTTTTCTAGCCATCCCCCTTCACCCCCCGAACTTTAGCGATCAAGAGCAGCAGTGCCGGAAGCACCCATGCGAATCCGACCCCCATATAACTGATCCATTCGGCAAATACGTTGAGTTCTCGGAGCGAGCTCGGCAATAAACCGAGGATGAACAGGATCGGGGCCAGAACAAGGATCATCGTAAATCTTTGATGTTTAGGGAATACGGATTCCAGCGCCAATAATGCCACGTCAAACGCCATCGCATTCGTGCTGAACAACGTCATCAGCCAGATGACAAAAAAGAAAAATTCAAACCGTTCGAATATCCCTCCCGGGACTTCAACCTCTTTGGCCAATTCGGCTAACGGATACAGCGTATTGGAGACCACCACCGGTCCAAAAACGCCAATGACAAACACAAAAACAACAAAGTATATGCAGATCGGTATCATCAACCCGCGTAAAATAGATCCTGGAAGCTTACTTTTCCTAGCGACATAGATGTTGTAGAACAGCATGATCTCAAGTCCTAGATAGGAGAATACCGTATCCTTCGAAGAGGCAACGATTCTTCTCCAATCGGTTTTAAACACAGGCAGCAGAAAGTGCATGTTTAAGCTTCCAAGATTCAAGAGGACGATCAGCAGCAAAATCGTGACAACGATGGGAAAGAAAATCAGGTTCAAACGCACCAAAGCGATGCTTGGCCCGGCAACGGCATAGATTAATACCAGCAAGTAAACCAGCCCGATGATTTCCTCCGGCGTGTTATCGAATAAATACAGCCTCGTTATCGTGGAAACACCGCGCACTTGGTAACTAACAAATAACAGAAAGTAAAGACTCATTAACAGCGTCAGCACATGGGCTGCTTTTCGGCTCAAAATCATCGAGGCCATTGCATGATAGTTTTTACCGGGAAACCTCGAAGCCAATACGCCGATGGCCCAAGCAAATACAAATGCGATCATGCCGCCGAGAACGATCGGCATCCAGCCATCCGAGAACTGGGTCTTCTTCGCAATCGTATGGGGGAGCGTGAGGATTCCGAGTCCAATCATCATATTGCTGACAGAGTAGACAATCTCTTTTCTTCCGATCGTTTGACTGCTTCGTTGGTTAATGTTCATTACGAATCACCGCTTTTTTGCCCGATGGATATCCTGGGGCTTCATAAATAAAGGTCTGAGCGTAAGCCAAGTCACCGGCACGCGGATAAACATATCCTTCCAATCGTGCTGAACAGAGGGGGCAATGGGACTCAGATAAGGGATTCCGAAACTATGCAGCCTCATCAAGTGGATACAGATCATGATAAAGGTCAGCACGATCCCATACAGTCCCAGAAAGCTTGCAGCAATCATGATCGCAAAGCGGAGCATTCGAAAAGAAATGCCTGCGCTGTAAGACGGAATGGCAAAGGAGGATATTGCTGTCAGTGCCACGATGATGACCATAATCGGGCTCACGATCCCCGCCTGAACCGCAGCCTCCCCGATCACAAGTCCTCCGACAATACCGATCGTTTGACCTATCGGTTTCGGCAGGCGAATTCCCGCTTCGCGCAGCAATTCCAGTGTAACTTCCATCAGTAAGGCTTCGATCACTGCAGGAAAGGGCACCCCTTCCCGTGAAGCAGCAATCGAAAATACGAGCTTAAACGGGATCATGCCGGGATGGAAAGACAGGATGGCAATATACAGCGCGGGAAGAAACAAGGTAATTCCGATGGCCACAAGACGCAGCAAACGTATCAGCGAGCCAATGCTCCATCGTTCGTAATAATCCTCCGGGGAATGTAACAGGGAAATGAAAGTAAACGGAAGCAGAAGCACAAAAGGGGTACCGTCCAGCAAAATCGCTACTTTTCCCTGCAGCAGGGCGGAAGTGACCTTATCCGGTCGCTCGGTATTGAGGATCTGGGGAAACGGCGATAAAAAGCTGTCCTCGATCCATTGCTCCACCATTCCGGATTCAGGGGCATAGTCGAGATCCAGCGACTTCAGCCGGCGGTTGACTTCTTCGATCAGCTCCGGATTCGTCAATCCTTTAATATAGACGACCACAAGCGACTGGTTCGATCGCCTGCCGATGGTATGGGGGTCGATCGTCAAATTGGGCTCGCGAATATGTCTTCGCAGCAGGGAGATGTTGGTGTAGATGCTTTCCGTAAATCCTACTCTCGGGCCGCGGACCAGCGCTTCGGTTTGAGGTTCCTCAATGCTCCGTCCCGGCCATTTGCGGGTTTTGATCAGCAGGACCTCATCCGTACCCTCCAGCATAAGAATCGTATCGCCCGAAAGAATGACCGGAATGACTTCATCCCAGCGCCTCGTTCGGTTGGTGATCTGCAGGGATATCATCCGATTCTCGATTTCATGGAGAACATGCCGCACATCCTTCATGGATGACGCGTATTGCTCCGGGTTATGCTGAATCGGCTGGATAATCTGCTCCTTAATCAACAACTGATCGGATAATCCTTCCAAGCTGACAATGGCTGAGGTATATGAAACGCCCCCAACCTGAAGCACTTTGGTGGTGAGGTCGCTGGGGTCATTGAGCAACAGACTCAATGTTTCCAGGTTTTCCTTTAGGTGCGTTGACAGGAATTCAGGCGTTTGGCCAGGCTGCTTCGTCTTCATGTGACCTCGACTCCTTCAACCATATTCTCCGTTATGATACCCTCTGAAATCCATTTTTATCCGTAACAGAAAAAAGGCTGCTCCTACCCGCTTAACGGATGGAACAGCCTATGAAACAACTTTCTATAATCTAAAACGAGACAAGGTCTCTTTCAGCTCATTCGATACATTCTCAAGCTGTGTTGACAGATTAACCAGCTGACTGCTGACGCTTTGCTGCTCTGTGGAGAGAGAAGCCACCTCTTCCGAAGTTGCGGAGGATTCTTCGGCTACCGCGCTCACATTGCTCATCGCTTCCGAAAGTACATTTTGAGATTCATTCAGCTCATCAATCGAATGCGTGACGGAATCCAAGCGATCGATAAATTCTACCATCTGCTGTTGAACGGATACGAAGATATCGTTCGTTTCCTTAACGGCATCCATCTGACCCTTGAAGAGCGGGTTCGCATCGAGCAGTACCTGCACGGTTTCGTTCATCTCGGCCATGATGCGGTCCGTAATTTGGCTGACCATATCGATGGATTGCCTGGATTGGTCTGCCAGCTGGCGGATTTCATCGGCCACGACCATGAAGCCTTTACCGGCTGCTCCGGCACGGGCCGCTTCGATCGTTGCATTCAAGGAGAGGATGTTCGTTTGCTTGGTGATGTTCTGAAGCACATCAAGCACTTTGGCAACCGAAGATGTCGTTTCCTTCAAGCCATCAACCTTATGCATCATCGAGCGGGTCATATCCTCGGTCTGATGGGTCTTATCCAGCAAGTCGCTCAAATGCTTTGTTCCCAGCTCACTGGAGCTTTCTACGTGACGGGCCGATTTGCCCATCTCTTCGTTAGCCGTAACAACGATTTGCATCTGCTTCGAGATGTTGTTGGTCAGATCGCTGCCGCGCTCTGCTTCAACTGCCAGACTGCTGGCTCCGTTCGCAATTTCCTCGGTAGCCACGGCAATTTCTTTGGCCGAAATCGCAGTCTTCTTCGAGGCATCGCTTAATTCGGCAGCCGTTCGAAGCACTTCCTGGGCGGTATTGCTCGTTTGCTGCACGAGTCCGGTAATCTGCTCCATCATATCGTTGAAGCTGGCCGAGAGCTGACCGATTTCGTCCTGGCTCTTATGGTCTGTACGAACATTCAAATTCCCTTTAGCGCCTTCCTTCATCAGCAGGTTCAGCTTGCCTATCGGACGGGCAATCATCCTTACCATCCAAATCCCGATCAGAATGGCAAAAATAACGTCGATCGCAGCCACGATCAGCGTGATGACCAGTATGCTGGAGGCATCCTTCGTGAGCTCGCTGGTTTGGACAGAACCTACGAGCTTCCAATCGTTCGTGCTCAGCGTATTGTAAACCGCCAGTACATTTCTTCCTTCCTCATCCTTCGTTCTTACGTCATCCGTTTTGGTGTCGGCCGGAAACTCTTTCGCAAACGTCCAAGCAGTTTCCGAACCCACGATGGAGGAATCGCTGGAGGAAACAACGATGCCTTCCGGACTGATCAATTGCAGTTGACCGTTCTCGCCAAGGTTAATTCCCTTCAGCTGGGCATCCAGCACCGAGGCGTTCAGTTCAAACATGACGACATACGTAGACGTCAGGTCGTTCATGGAACCCAAGGAGCGGGCAATCGTAAAATACGGAGCACCGCTGTTCTGCATCGTTGGCAGCCACATAATCTTCTTGTCGCCTTCCTTCAGTTCGGCATACCAGCTTTGCTCAAGGACGGTTTTGGAGGATTCCGAGGATTGTCCTGCGGATATGATCTTCTCTCCCTTGGAAGGGATCAAATAAATGGCTCTGATGGCCGAGTCCGACGTAATCTGATTGGATAGTTTATCGCGGATGGTCCGCTCCACCGTAAACGCATCGTACTCGCTTAACTTCTTATCCGTGTACTCGGACAACAACTTCTGCAATTCAATGTCATAGAAGATTTGTCTGCCGGCATTCTCGTACTTATCCAGAATGATGTCGATTTTCTCGGAGGTTTGGATAATCGTCTGCTGATTGCCGTTTGCAGCATTCTTCTCAATCGTGTCCTTTGCCTTGTTGTAAGACAGATACCCCAGGACGATCACAAAAAATACAATGGCTGACAAAAAGATCAGGAACAACCGGATGCCGACGGATTTTGCCGGGTTCATCGGCATGCGGCTTATGGCCGTTCCCATGTTGGAAACGAACGACTTGGCAGTATGTATCCCTGATGATGCCGAAGGCGTTTTCTTTTTCTCTTTGTTTCCCCCGGGCTTCTTGTCCTTTTTCGGTTTCTTATCATGCTGCTCAACTTCTGACATTAGCTGTTCACCTACCACAATCATATTATTAATACGTCGGTCCAATCCCCTGAAACGTATTCGTTACTCTTTATTTCGACAATTGGGGGTGTTTTCCTTTGGGTTTTCGCAAAAAAATAATTCTTAAATCCTAATTTTTTTGTAAACTAAAAGAATCCAAGGTCCATCCACAGACCCGGATTCTCAATTGTGTAGTTCTTAAGAACCATATTTTATTATCCTTTGCGTTTTCGCATCATATCAAAATGACGCACCGGCTGATCCACCTTCATGCGAATGAGCTGAAGGGGATGGCGAGCTGCATCCAGTTCGCTTCCATTCTCATCCTGGATAGGCCCTACCGTCTGCTTAAAGAAGGTCCCTTCCGGCCCGAAAAATTCGATTTGATCCCCCGGCTTAAAGTGGTTCCGCTGCTGGATGACGGCCGTTCCCGAATGTTCGTCATATTCCATCACCAATCCGGCGAAATCATAAGGCACCGCCTTCTCTTCCGGTTCATAAATATGATCCTCATGGTCCGGCGTATCATAGAAAAATCCAGTATTCAGCGGTCGGTTGGCCGCTTTATTAATTTCCTCGATCCATTCCGGCTTCAATACATAATGGTCAGGGTCGGCCATGTAAGAATCAATCGCCTGTCTATACACATTGACCACGGTCGCAACGTAATGGATCGATTTCATCCGTCCCTCAATCTTGAAGCTGTCGATTCCGACCTCGATCAGATCCGGAATATGCTCCAACATGCAGAGATCCTTCGACCCCATCGTAAACTGATTATCTTCCGGCTGGAACAGCGGGATCTGGGTAACGCCCGGTTTGAACGGGGATGGAGCAGGGGCAGGCTGTTCCATCAGCTGCTGCTCTTCCGACACCCAATGTCCCTGCTCTTCTCGTCCATCCTCGAACAAATCATATTTCCAACGGCAGGATTGGCAGCATCCGCCCCGGTTGGAATCACGGTCCGTAAAATGGTTGGACAATACGCAGCGACCGGAGAACGAGGAGCACATTGCTCCATGGATAAAGGCTTCGATCTCAATGTCAACATGCTCTTTAATCGCTGCGATTTCCTCCAGGCTTGCCTCCCGTCCCAGTACGACCCGCGGCAATCCTTCGTCCTTCCAGAATTTCACGGCCTGCCAATTGAGCGTGGACTGCTGTGTGCTCAGATGTACTTCAAGTTTAGGCGCAGCGCGCTTGGCAACCTCGATAATCGCCGGATCGGCAGCGATGATCGCTGCAATGCCTGCTTCTTCCAGGCTTCGCAGGTAGGATTCGATGCCTTCGATGTCCTCGTTATGCGCATAAATGTTGGTGGCCACAAACACCTTCGCGCCGTATTTCTTGGCGAATTCCACGCCTTCTTTCATTTCTTCGAAGCTGAAGTTGTCCGCATTCGAACGAAGGCCGTATTTCTGCCCTCCGATATATACCGCATCGGCACCATAATGCACCGCAAATTTCAGTTTTTCCAAATTACCGGCCGGGGCGAGCAATTCCGGCTTGTCCAGGCGATAGCGTTTGCCTTTGTATTTTGGCTGTGCCATTGCTTCCATGCTGTCCACTCCTTAATAAACTTGTTCCTTGTAGAAAAATCCAAACGACAATTCGCGTTCCGGATCCTGAATCGCGCGGATTCCGTCCATCCACTCTTCCTGAAATGCATAAGCTGAAGCGTCTGCAGCATAGAGATCGATCGCTTTACGATACGTTCGAATTACAACCTCATTGTAATGGCGCGGCTTCAGCAGTGTTTCCACCTTAAAGCTGTCCACGCCTGCTGCCATCAGCAGATGCAGATCCTCCAGAATGCAGATATCCTCCGAACTCATGATATGGGTGCCATTGATATCCTCATAGATCGGATACTTCTCGTCCTGGCGTTCGGCCTCGATGAGAAACAGGCCTCGCTCTTTGCCCAGGCTGCCGTCATTGACCGGTCTGCCCTGCTGCTGCATGTAACTGTTCACCAGGCGCCGCTTGGAGTGATAGATGTTGGTCATGCCGTGGACCTGGACCTGCGCTTCCAGCTGAAGCTGCGGCTTCATGTCCGTGACTTCGTCCATATTCAATTCACGCGCCAGAATAACCCGGGAGGCGCCTTTGCTTCCCCAGTAATTGGCCGTTGAATAGTTGGTGGCGGTCATTTCCGCATTCCAGTGGAGCTTTACCTGCGGAGCCAAGTCTTTTACGGTGGTTAGCACCGAGGGATCGTTAAATTCCACCGCATCCACTCCGATGTCTCCGACCGCTTTAACATAAGCGGGAAGCTCCGGCAGCAAATCATTGGTCATTAAGTTGTTCAAGCTTACGTACACTTTGCTCCCTTGCCCGTGAGCAAGCTGCACGACTTGCGCAATTTCGTCCAGGGTCAAACTGCCGGGCAATCTCATGCCGAAGCGGTCTTCGCCGACAAGCAGCGCATCGGCTCCGGCTTCCAAGTAAGCAGCAGCATCGGCCACGGAGCCGGCTGCCGCCAATAATTCAGGTTTGATACTCATGATGATTTCCTCCCTATTAGAGGTTGTTCAACAAGCCTCTTTCATGCCGTAGTATTGAGGCGTGGCCTGCCTGCCGCAATCGGACTTACTGAACACGTCATATTATTGTTGTGCCATCTTTTTGCTGGCCTCGATGTTTTTTAAATGCTCTTTGTACGTTTTGGCAAAGAGATGCTCCTGCGTACCGTCCTTCTTCGTCACATAGAACAAATAATCGGATTTCTCCGGGTTCAGGGCTGCCTGAATGGATTCCAGGCTCGGGCTCGAGATAGGCCCCGGCGGAAGTCCCTTTTGACGATAAGTGTTATACGGGCTCTCGACCTCCAGGTCGGCGTAAAGCAGCCGCTCCTTCGGCTTATCTAACAGATATTGAACGGTCGCATCGATTTCAAGCCTCATATCCTCGTCCAGCCGGTTATAAATCACGCCGGCTACCAGGGCTCGCTCCTGGTCCGCAACCACTTCCCGCTCCACCAGCGAAGCGATGGTCATGAGCTCATGGAACGTCACGCCTCGCGCCTCCAGCTGGCTCTCCCAATCCGGAATTTCAGCCAAACGCTTCTCGGTTTCCTTCAGCATGGTCTCTGCGATCCCTTTTGCCGTTAGATCCTTCTTCGGCAGTTCATAGGTCGCCGGGAATAAGTAGCCCTCCAGATGATGCCTCAGATTTGCTTCTGCGGGAATCTCTTCCGCTATGGGCACATTCCAGCCGGATGGCTGGTCCACAACCTCCAGGAACTCCTTCTCGTCGATGCCGCTCTCGCGAGCGATGGTTTCCGCCATCTGAAGGATCGTATATCCCTCGGGGATCGTGAAACGGACCATTTCCTCAGGCTTCACTTCGCCGTTGTTCATCTTGGATAACAGCTCCTGGAAGGGAGTGCCCGGCGTTGCTTCATAGGTGCCCGCCATGAGACGGCTGCCTTCGCCGCTAAGCTTCAGATAACCTTTAAGTATGAGAGCATTTTTGATCAGTCCCTTTTCCTCAAGCAGATCGGCGATAGAGGATGTGCTCATGCCGGACTCCACGGTGAATTCGACGGGAGTTTCCGAGCTCTGAACGGGTTGCAAACCATTCCATACGTAGAATACGGCCCCGCCTGCAATGAGGATCAGAACCAATGCTGCTATTGCCAGTTTCTTCAATCTACTCATCCCTTCACACCAAAAGGGGCGGACAGCTCCGCCCCTTCCTGAACTTTCATTTGAAAATTAAGCATGTGCTCCTGCAGGAGAGAGCTTAGTCCTCGTCTCCCTCGGGAAACGTCAGCTCATCGTAGAGCTCGGACACATTCTCCCATTCCTCGTCGTCATCAATGGTGGCCAGCTCCAATCCGCCATCCGCATTCTTCACGATCCGGAGAACCTCGTACTCCTCATCGGTGCGGTCCGGCTGAACCAGAATGGCATACCCTTGACCATCCACTTCAAATTCGGCGGCAATATCATAAACCTCGAGATGGCCTTTATCGTCCTCAAGCTCAACACTCTCACCGAATGCTTCCTTAAGGGCTTGGGTCCATACGATATTCTCAACCGAAAAATCAGACATCATTCGTCTCTCCCGTCCAGCTCTTCCACGAGCGTATTGAAGGTTTCTTCAACAATGGCCCATTCTTCATCGTCTTCGATCATAAACAGTTTCAGGTCTTCTCCGTCTTCCTCATAACGGAAGGCGTAAACCTCGTCGGTCTCTTCTTCTGCAGACTCCCTTGGTACGACCATCATATATTTGGCATCCGAGCCATCCACTTCGAATTTCATGATGACTTCGAATTCTTCCTCGTTGCCTTCATCGTCGGGAATATAAATAATTTCCGGTTCTTCTTCCATACCAATATGCTCATTAGCCATTGTAATCACCCTCACCTTTACCTTTTAGAATCCAAGTAGTTTTGCAAAATCAAGCTTGCCGCCATTTTATCTACAACCTGTTTTCGCTTCTTTCGGCTGACATCGGCTTCAAGCAATGTCCTTTCAGCGGATACTGTTGATAGCCGTTCATCCCAAAGGTGAACGGGTAAGGATAGGGACTCTCGCAACGTGTTTGCGAATTCCATGCAGATTTCGCCCCGCGGACCAATCGTGCCGTTCATATTCTTAGGCAGGCCGACCACAATCTCGCCGACCTCGTTGTCTTTGACGAGTGCGGCAATTCTGTCCAGCTCGCCTTCGTCGCGGCGGCGTTCGATAACTTCAACCCCTTGGGCCGTCCATCCGAACGCGTCGCTGATGGCAACACCGATTCTGCGGTCCCCGTAATCTAATCCCATGATCTTCTTCATCCCTGTGTGCTCCTAACGGTGACTGGCTAAGTAGAACCGGACCAGTTCTTCAATCAATTCATCTCGCTCTTTTTTCCGGATCAAACTTCTGGCATTATTGTGCCGAGGTATATAAGCGGGATCCCCGGACAAAAGATACCCTACGATTTGGTTAATCGGATTGTACTCCTTCTCTACCAGCGAATCGTATACCGAAAGTAGAATGTCCTGGGCGGAAGCCTCCTTTTCATCACCTTTTACATTGAACTTGACTGTCTTATCCATGGAGTCCATGTGTGACACACCTCGCTTCTTCAAAGAACATGTTTACCATGCTTCGTCGAATAAATATTTACCAGCTTGATCTAGTTATATCATAACATAATCCTAAGTCTCTACGGAAATCCAAAGCGAAATATTTAGAGAGTGTTCCAAAAAATTCGGGATTGTGTACAGCAAATGCCGCTTCCCGCTTACGGTCGCCTGCCGTACACAATCCGGACAAATCATGTTTACACGCCCCGGGCTACGAGGTCCTCCGCATGCTGCAGCGCCTGGGCAAGCTTGGAAGCATCCTTGCCCCCGGCTTGGGCCATATCCGGACGGCCTCCGCCGCCCCCGCCGCATACCGATGCGACTTCCTTAACCAGCTTGCCGGCATGATAGCCCTGCTTCACGAGCTCCTGCGGAACCGCTACGACGAAATTCACCTTGTCGCCTGCTTTGGAGCCGAGCACAAGAATGGTCTCGGGCAGCTTGCCCTTCAATTCGTCAGCGATGCCGCGGAGTCCGTCCATGCTGCCGGCCTGTACTTCGGCTGCCAGCAGCGACGTGTTTCCGACCTGCTTCACTTTGTCGGTCAGCTGGCTGGCTTCAATGGCTCCCAGCTTCCCTTGCAGGGACTCGTTCTCCCGGGCCAGATCCTTCACCTGTTGGTTCAGGCCTTCGATCCGCTTCGGCACGTCCGCAAGATTGCTCTTCAGCAAGCCGGCAGCCTGCTTGAGCAGGTCCATTTGGCCCTCCAGATGCTCATAAGCGTAACGTCCCGTTACGGCTTCAATGCGGCGAACGCCGGAGCCGATGCCGCTCTCGCCAAGCAGCTTGAAGATTCCGATCTGGGACGTGTTGTCCACATGGCATCCGCCGCACAGCTCGATGCTGTAATCCCCGACCTGAACGACACGGACGATATCGCCGTATTTCTCGCCGAACAAGGCCATGGCGCCCATCGCCTTCGCTTCATCAATGGCCTTGCGCTCGATAACGACCGGAACGCTCTTCCATACCTGTTCATTCACGCGGCGCTCAATATCGGCCAGTTCCTCCTGCGTAATGCTGCCGAAGTGGGAGAAGTCGAAGCGCAGACGCTGCGGTTCAACAAGGGAACCTGCCTGATTGACATGTTCGCCAAGCACTTCCTTCAACGCTTTATGCAAAAGATGAGTCGCTGTATGGTTCTTGACGATGTCATTGCGCATGGCTGAGTCGACCTGCGCCTTGACCGTATCGCCCACTTTGAGCTCGCCGAGCTCGACGGTTACGAAATGCACATGCTGTCCATGCGGAGCCTTGAAGAGGCCTTCCACTCGGGCACGCACGGATCCGCCTTCCAACATCCCCTGATCGCTGACCTGGCCGCCGCTTTCCGCATAGAACGGGGTAACGTCCAGAATGACCTGACAGGTCTCGCCTTCACTGACGCTGTCCGCAAAGCTGTCACCGGACACAATGGCGAGCACTTTCGCCTCGCTGACGGTGTCATTATATCCAACAAATTCACTTTTAACCGTATAATCGGAAAGAACGCCGCCTTGGACCTTCATGCTTTCCGTTTCATGACGGGCTGCGCGCGCACGGTCACGCTGTTCCTTCATCGCGGCATCAAAGCCCTCGCGGTCCACGGTCAATCCGTGTTCGGACGCATAATCCTCCGTTAAATCAAACGGGAAGCCGTACGTATCATACAATTTGAACGCGTCGTTGCCGCTGATGACGGATTTGCCCTGCTTCTTCGCTTCGGCGCTGACGTCAGCCAGGATGTTCAAGCCGTCCGAGAGCGTTTTATGGAACTGTTCCTCTTCCGTCGCAATGACCTTCTCGATAAAGGCGCGCTTCTCAACGACCTCTGGGTAGTATACTCCCATAATATCGCCTACGGTTCCGGTCAAAGTATACATGAACGGTTTGTCCAGTCCGAGCACCTTTCCGTAACGAACCGCGCGGCGGAGCAAACGACGGATGACATAGCCGCGGCCTTCGTTGGAAGGCAGCACGCCATCGCCTACCGCGAATGCAACCGTTCGGATGTGGTCTGCAATGACTTTCAAAGCGATATCGTATTCCGTCTTCTCGTTGTATTTTACGCCGGCAAGTTCTGCCGTCTTCTGAATGATCGGCTGGAACAGGTCGGTATCGAAATTGGAAGCCACGTTTTGCAGAATGGAAGCAAAGCGCTCCAGACCTGCGCCCGTATCGATGTTCTTGTTCGGAAGCGGTGTATAACTGCCGTCCTTGTTGTGGTTGAACTGGGAGAACACGAGGTTCCAAACTTCAAGCCAGCGTTCATTCTCGCCGCCGGGGAACATTTCGGATTCGGGTGCCTCCGTGTCGTATCCTTCGCCGCGGTCATAGAAAATCTCGGTGCAAGGTCCGCATGGTCCTTCGCCGATATCCCAGAAGTTATCCTGCAGCTTGATGATGCGCTCCTTCGGGAGACCGATTTTCTCGTTCCACAGTTTATAGGCCTCCTCGTCCTCCGGATACACGGTTACGGACAGCTTCTCCGGATCGAAGCCGATCCACTTTTTGTCCGTCAGGAATTCCCAGGCCCAGGTGATCACTTCTTCTTTAAAATAGTCGCCGATGGAGAAGTTGCCCAGCATTTCGAAGAATGTATGGTGCCGGCGGGTCTTGCCGACATTCTCGATATCGTTGGTACGAATGCATTTCTGCGAGTTGGCAATTCTCGGATTTTCCGGCTTCACGCGCCCGTCGAAGTAAGGCTTGAGCGGAGCCATGCCTGCATTAATCCAGAGCAGGGACGGGTCATTATGCGGTACAAGCGATGCACTCGGCTCAATATTGTGGCCTTTCTCTGCAAAAAACTCTAGCCATTTGGAACGGATCTCACTAGCTTTCATCTCTACACTTCCTTCAGTCGTAATATAGGGATACAATCATTTGTATCCGAACACAAAAAACGCCCCTGAATATAATTCAGGGACGAATGTTCTCGCGGTACCACCCTGGTTATCGTCCATTCATCCTCCAGCATGTCTTCCTTGGATAACGAATACGACGATCGCCTCGTAACAGCTTGATAACGGGAGCCGCCCGGTGAATTTTGAATCACACTCGAAAATTAGCATTCGGCTAGGGACGCTTCCAGGTTCTCGCAGCCAGCCGGAAATTCTCCGGGCAGGAACCTGTTCTCTGGGCAAGGTGCACAAAGCCTACTCGATTTTGTCATCGATTTTAACGGTTATAGGTTTATCATTTCAAGTATATATAGGGGGAATCCATCTGTCAATGCATGAACATGCCTGGTTATCGGCCGAAGGGGTCAACCGGATTTCTTCCTGACATAATAAGCGAAAACATGCTGCAGCAGCACTTTGATGACGGCAAAGACCGGTACGGCCAGAATCAGACCCACGGTTCCTGCCACCTGTCCGCCGACAAGGAGCGCAAATATGATCAGAAGCGGATGCATATGCAGCTTCTTGCCGACCACTTGCGGCGAGATGACATTGCTCTCCAGCGTTTGGCAGACCATATTGACCACCGCCACCAGCAGCACCATCCTCCAAGAAATCGTGGATGCCATCACAAGCGCAGGAGCCGCCCCGAGAAAGGGGCCTAGATACGGGATGATGTTAAACACCGCCACGATGCTGGCCAGCAGCAGCGCGTACGGCATGCCCACGATCATGTACCCCACGTAAGCGAGAACGCCGATGATCAAGCATACCAGAAATTGTCCGCGGACATAATTCCCGAGGGCCGTGTCGATCTCTTTCAGCAGCGTGACAATCGACTTCCGGCGGCTCCGCGGCAGATAGGATACGGCGGTTCGCTGGAACACCTCAAAATCTTTTAATATGTAGAAGATCAGGAACGGAACAATTAACACATTAAACAGGATGTTGATGGTGTTGCCGATATTGTCCATGAAATCCGAAATTCCACCGGCCAGCCTCGACTCCATCTGCAGGAACCAGCTGTTGACGCCTGTCCTTACTCCCGGGGGCAGCAGCCTGCTGTCCAGATTGGTCATCAGGCTTTGGGCGTTCATCGATAATTCAGGCAAGTGCTCGTTGAGCTCCTCCAGCTGCCGGATCAGCATCGGAATCATATTGATCAGAATGACGGCCAGCGAAGTCAGGAAGACGGCATAAATGAGCAGCACCGCAATGCTCCGCGGAACTTTGCGGTCAGAGAGCGTGCATACAATCGGATTCAACACATACGATATGATCATGGCAACCAAAAATGGCGCCAGGACGGCCTTAAGAAAGCGATAGACATCCAGAAACAGCGGGCGCAGCAGCCAGACAAAATAAAGGGAGATGAGTCCAAGCATCAACCAAACCAACAACCGAAACCATTTGTTCTCGGTCAGCTGTTCCAAACAGGCACCCTCCTTTTTTCGAAAGCTACCCTGTAGTATATGTACAAGCTTCCAGAAATAAACTAACATTTCCGCCGGCCAAAATGAAAAAGACTCCTGCTATTCAGCCGCACAGGCCTTAAGCAAGGAGTCGTTGATCTTACGCTATGTACGCGTTCTTCAGGAAGACGCGTGCATCTGAGGAAAATCCGGCTGCATGTCATCGCCGAAGAACAAATCATCCAGCGAGCTGAGCGTGCCGTCCTCTTCTACCTGGTATACGGACATTTTCTCTCCGTTAACCGTCAATTCGATAAAGCAACCCCAGCAATAAAACTGGTGGGAGCCGATTTTTCCGATATCTTTGGAACTACAGTTTGGACATTTCATCCTACCTCACCCTATCCGTTCACAGAATTAATGGCTTTTTCCAGACGCTGTTCGCTCATCGGGGGTACCATGACGGCACTCTCGCCGATAGCCATTTCCGCTGTGCAAGGCAGCCATTTGCGACCTTCGATCAAATCCGAGACAAATCCATCGGATATTTCCAACCCTAGTATTGTATTGCCCTGTTCCTGCTCAAAATAAACATCCGATATACGACCGAGCAGGACACCATCCTCTGTCAGGACCTGCATCTCTTTCA
Organism: Paenibacillus sp. Y412MC10; assembly: GCF_000024685.1. Classification (NCBI taxonomy): domain Bacteria; kingdom Bacillati; phylum Bacillota; class Bacilli; order Caryophanales; family Paenibacillaceae; genus Paenibacillus; species Paenibacillus sp. Y412MC10. Next base: position 1,881,978 of record NC_013406.1, on the reverse strand, counting down.
ATTTGCGCTTGCCCAATAGGTACGTAAGCGGTATATCGTTGGCGCCCAATTTGCGGACAGCCTCTTGGCTCCGGATCATGACGGCATCTTCCCCGTAGGCTACGATATCTTCCCATGAGACGCTTTTCACATGAGAGGAAAACAAAGCCTTGCCTTCCAGCTCCAATCCGGTAATCAACCAGTTCTCATCTAGTATAAAATCGTGGATTTTGCCGATTTCCTTACCGTTCTCCACGTCGAATACAGCCAGTCCGATCATTTCTTGAAGTTTCATAACCGTGGACACCTCCTCATCCTTCATGGTTTGAAATCAACCGCGGTTCCCAAAAAACGCTGACCGACGGGCAATTTCCAAGGATGAAATGGACGAACGCATACCCCCTATTCCGTAGAAGGAGAAATCCCTTAACATCTATTTACGTAACCGATTAAGGATGGTTCCAATTTTTTGGGCAGTGTACTCCATTTCTTGAGTAGTATTACCCAAACCGAAACTAAAACGAATCGCGGAGCGCAAAACAGGGTCAGAAAGTTTCATTGCTAGGAGTACATGGGATATTTCCAGGGATCCCGACGTACAAGCCGAGCCGCTTGCCGCCGCAATTCCTTCCATATCGAGGTTCATCAGCATCGTCTCCGTATTGGCACCGGGAAAGCTGAGATTCAGGATGTGAGGTAGGTGATGTTCCGGGTTTCCATTGATCACAAAAGAATTCTCGCCAATCTCCTGACGAAGCCCGTCAAGGAGGGTCGATCTCAGTTCGCGATAATGCTGGATTCGCGTCTCCATATTCTGCACGGTCCATTCCACTGCCGCCGCAAAACCGGCGATTCCGGCCATATTCTCTGTTCCGGCCCGGCGCTTTTTCTCCTGCAGCCCTCCGAACAGACGGGGAGAGACGCTGAGTCCCCTGCGGACGACCAAAGCGCCTACGCCCTGCGGCCCGTTGATTTTGTGGGCGGAGAAGCTCCACATATCCACCGGCAGCTCGCGGCAGTTGATCGCCTCCGAGCCCAATGCCTGAACGGCATCGGTATGGAATACGATTCCGCGGCTCCGGCATAACTCGCCGATTTCGGCGATCGGCTGAACGGTGCCTACTTCATTGTTGCCGTACATGATGGTCACCAGCGCCGTGTTGTCCTGAATCGCGCCCGCAATGTCCTCTACAGAAACACGCCCTGTAGGGTCCACCGGGACATAGGTAACCTGGCAGCCCCGCCGTTCCAGCTCATGGCAAGTGTGGAGCACCGCATGGTGCTCCACCGCTGACGTAATCACATGTCTGCCTTCCGCGCCCAAGGACTCCAGCAGTCCCAGAACAGCCAGGTTATCGCTCTCGGTCCCGCCTGCGGTAAACACCAGCTCGTCCGAATGGCATCCTAACAAAGACGCTATTCGATCACGCGCCCCGTTCACGATCTTCTTCGCTTCCCGTCCAAAAGCATGGACGCTCGAAGCATTGCCGTATTGGCTCGTCATGACATTCATCATCCGCTCCGCAACCTCCGGATGAACCGGGGTTGATGCGGCATGATCCAAGTATACTGATTTCATCTCCGTCGTCACCCTTAAATGTAAAACATATAGTTGTCTGCAGCAGACTGTTCATGGTAATTGATCAGATAGTCCAGCGTCGTGGAATCCAGCACTTCAGCGATGCTGTCGCGGATCCGGAGCCAGAGGTCACGCTTCGCCGGATCGTCCTCTTCCGTAAAATCGACGGGCGAGATCGGCCCTTCCAGCACGCGGATGACGTCCCCTGCCGTGATGGATGCCGGGTCCCGGGAAAGGATGTATCCGCCGTATGCACCGCGGATGCTCTTAACCAAGCCCGCATTCCGCAGCGGCGCGATCAACTGCTCAAGATAATGTTCCGACAGCTGGTTCTTCTCGGCTATGCTCTTCAGCGAAGTCGGCCCTTCGCCGAACTTGGCGGCCAGCTCCATCATAATCGTTAATCCGTATCTTCCTTTTGTTGATATCTTCAAAGGTGACACCTCTTTCGGTAATTTGTATATTATGTCCATCCTGTACATGAGTTGTAGGTGGCGGGCGAGCGATAAATACGTCGTAATCCATGAGTAAAGCAGCTTATCCTGTATTTTTCTCCGTATTCCGATCATTACCCTCAGCTTATCGTAACATATCCTGGACCCCAATGGGTAATATTCCAGTTGGAAACTCGAAAAATGTTCACCCTGAGTGGACAAAATGAAACGTGTGAACCTTGTTCCAATATGTTAAAATACCTCCATGGGCACAATTCAATATGAAAATGGTGATAACGATGTCAAAAGAAAAACATAACACTCGTATCGTTGTCGGCATGTCGGGAGGAGTCGACTCCTCCGTAACAGCGCTCCTGCTCAAACAGCAGGGCTATGAAGTGATCGGCATCTTTATGAAAAACTGGGATGATACCGATGAGCTTGGCTACTGCACAGCCGAAGCGGACGCTGAAGACGTGCGCCGCGTGTGCGAGCAGCTCGACATTCCCTACTATACCGTCAATTTCGAGAAGGAATACTTCGATAAAGTATTTTCCTATTTCCTCGATGAATATAAAGCCGGGAGAACGCCGAACCCCGATGTCATGTGCAACCGCGAGATCAAATTCGGCGAATTTCTGAACAAGGCCATGGACTTGGGAGCCGACTACGTCGCTACCGGCCATTACGCCCGCGTCATCGAGGAGGACGGACAGTACCGGCTGCTGCGGGGTGTGGACAGCAACAAAGACCAAACCTACTTCCTCAATGCACTGAGCCAAGAGCAGCTTGCCAAGGCGATGTTCCCGATCGGGCATCTGCCGAAACCGGAAGTCCGCCGACTAGCTGAGGAGGCCGGGCTGTATACTGCCAAGAAAAAAGACAGCACCGGCGTTTGCTTCATCGGCGAGCGGAATTTCAAGGAGTTCCTTGGACAATACCTTCCCGCCCAATCCGGCGATATGGTGGACATTGTCACCGGTGAAGTGAAAGGCCGCCATGACGGCTTGATGTACTACACGCTGGGGCAACGCCAAGGTCTCGGGATCGGCGGATCGGGCTCCGGGGAGCCTTGGTTCGTAGCCGACAAAGATTTGACCAACAATATTTTGTACGTTGTTCAAGGCGATCATCCGAGCTTGTATTCGACCGGACTCGTTGCCTCGGGAATTAACTGGATTGCAGGACAAGACGCTATGCCCAAAGACGCCTACACCTGCACCGCCAAATTCCGCTACCGGCAGCCGGACCAGGAAGTAACGATAACCCCGCGCGAAGACGGAACCGTTCATGTCGCGTTTGCGAAGCCGCAAAAAGCGATCACGCCGGGACAAGCCGTCGTCTTCTATCAAGGGGACGAATGCCTTGGCGGGGGAACGATCGAAACGGCGGATAAAGTTCCTTATTAATCCGCTGAATGACACGCGAAGAGCACACACTTGATACGGAATGATCCGTAAAGCGTGTGCTCTTTTTTTTGCGTGCTAGCGAAGAATATACTCCACGGTCACTCCCTGCTCCATGCTGGCGGCTACATCGATGAAACGCTGATTCGAGCTGCCCCGGAAAGGAAGCGAGACATCCCTGCGCTCCAACTCGAATTTGCCGTCAACGATGACATCGCACAGCAAGGCCAACTCGCGCAGCTTCGGCTGCCTTATCAGTGCTTCGAAGGTGAACCCCGTGTAGGCCCATACGTTTTTCGCGGGACAGAGGGTCCTGAGCCTGCGTACGAATGCCGTACATTCTTCCGGGGAGAAGAAGGGGTCTCCACCGCATAAGGTCACGCCATCCAGCAAAGGGTTGTCTAGGATATCCTGCAGTATCGCCGCTGACATTTCTTCGGTAAAGGGCTCCCCCGCTTCAAAGTCCCAGGAATCCGTATTAAAACATCCGGCGCAGGCATGGCGGCAGCCGCTCACGAATAGAACCGCACGAAGTCCGGGGCCTTCGTTGATGCTTTCGGGGATGTATCCGCACACATTCACAGGTGTTTCACCCGATCCCGAACCTCGGCCTGCTTGGCCGAATTGAAGCGCTCCGTATAATTGCCCGTTAAATATCCCGTTACCCTCCGCAGCCGCTGGAAGTTTCCATCCGCCTCCAAGGCGCCGCATCCAGGGCACGCACTTCCGATAATGCCTTCGTAGTTGCATGCCGGGCACCGGTCGACGGGATGGTTAACGGAGAAATATCCGATGTTCTGCTGCAGGGCAAACTGCACGATGTCCCGGAAAGCAGCCGTATTCTGCCTTGCGTTGCCGTCCAGCTCCACATACGAAATCGCTCCGGCGTTGCACAACTCATGAAAAGGAGCTTCGGAACGGATTTTGCGGTAGGCGGCCATCGGATAGTACACGGGTATATGAAAAGAGTTCGTGTAATATTCGCGGTCAGTCACTCCCTCGATCACCCCGAAGGTCTGCCGGTCGAGCTTCGTGAATTTCCCGGATAACCCTTCTGCCGGCGTGGCAAACAGCGTGATGTTCAGGTTATACCTTTCACCGGCTGCATCGCAAAACCGGCGCATATGCCGGATGATCTCGATCCCCAGCCCGCGGCTGTTCTCATCCTCGCCGTGATGCCGTCCTGTCAACGCCTTCAGGCATTCGGCCAGCCCGATAAATCCAAGCGCCAGGGTGCCGTGCTTGATCAGCTCGCGCACCTTATCCTCAGGCGCCAGCGCCTCGCCGCCTTCCCAAACGCCCTCCCGCATCATGAAATCGGACGCTTTGGCCGGTTGGTCGGCCTGCAGCTCGTAACGGTGAATCAAGCCCTCCACCGCAATGCTCATATAATGATCCAGCTGTTGATAGAAACGGTTCAGGTCCGGCACTTCCCGCTTCCCTTGGACGATGCCATGTTCAATCCCGAGCCGGACCAAATTGATCGTATTAAAGGACAGGTTGCCCTTGCCGCTCAGGCGGTTTCGCCCAAAGCGATCCGAAATCGTGCGGGTCCTGCAGCCCATGGTGGCAATAATCGTGTCCGGTTCGCCCGGGTTATAATAGACGAGATTAAACGACGCGTCCACGTTGACGAAATTCGGGTAGAGCCTGCGGCTGGAGCACTCGACGGCTTTCAGGAACAGGTCGTAATTCGGCTCGCCTTCCGCCTGGTTGACCCCCTGCTTGCACTGGAAAATATGCTGCGGAAATATCGGCGTCTCTCCCCCGCCGAGCCCCTTCATTGTGGCATCCAGCAGGGCGTGGGAAACCAGCCTTCCTTCGGTTGACGTGCACATGCCGTAATTCAACGAAGTGAAAGGAATTTGTCCGCCGGCCCGGCTGCTCATCGTATTCAAATTATGGATCAAGGATTCCGCGGCCTGCTTTGCTTCATTCACCGTTTCATTATAGGCATAATGGTATATTCGCGGATATGTGTCCTTCAGCTGCTCATTGTCTATGTATATTTCGTGATCCTCAAGAGCTCGTTCATACGGCCGATCCTCTCCCAGCCCCGCTTCTCCGAAGTAGGCCAGCCCTTTGCGAAAATGCCGACGAAACGATTTGCCGACATACGGCGCGAGATCCCAATCGATTTTGCTGCCGGACACGCCGCCGAATTGGCTGTTCTGCTGGGATTGAAAGATGATGGCTACCAGCGCCATGGCGGTCATGATGCTCTGCGGCGGCCTGACCGATCCGTTACCGGTATTGAAGCCCTTGGCCAGCAACCGGTCGAACGGAATGAAGATGCAGTTCGTCGTTCCCAGCGCATACTGGTCCAGGTCATGAACGTATACATACCCATCCCTCACCGCTCTCGTGAGCTCTGTCGGCAGGATGAATTTGCTTGCCATCCATTTGGCGTATTCGGAGCCGATCCGGCTCATTTTTCCGCTGAAGGATTCCCCGTTCAGATTCGCGTTCTCCCGCAGCAGGTCCAAATCGGTTACCCCGATCACATCCCTGCTGATCTTATAAAGCTCTCCCCGCCGCATCCGCTCCAGATCGCGGGCCTCCCTGTAATGTTGATAGGCAGATGCTACTTCGGGATAACCCGTGCTTTGCAAATGCTCCACAACGATATCTTGAATCTCCTCCACGCTAACCTGTTCCATCCCCGCAGTGGCATGGGCAACCTCATCTCCAATCCGCAAGGAAGCATCCTTGCGGGAAACACCCTCCACCGCCATAAACGCTCTATCCACCGCCTCCACGATTCGGATCGTCTCAAATTTTACCAGGCATCCGTCTCTCTTCATGACCTTCATGAATAGGAACAACTCCTCTTCTTCATATCGTTAACACACTATATATAGTTTTGTTTCATTAATTTACATCCATATATAGTTTCGTGCTGTGATATAGGTCACGATGGTCGGTCTTTAAAATCGAATAGGGCTGCACTTACGCTTAACCCCGAAGGGGATAGTGCCCAACAGAAAAAAGGCACTCGAGTGATCCATTGATCACATCGGGTACCTTCTTGTTTAGCCTCAGCAGGATTAACTTTCTGCAGGCGGCATCGGGGTTGGTGTCGGCTTAGCATAACCTGTGCTGTATTTCTCATCGATTGCGGTCCGAATCTCCGTCAGGCTCTTGCCCTCGCTGCTCATTTTGGCAGATTCCACGGCAATGTCCAGGCACACCCCGCAACGGGTGCCATGATCGTCCCATACCACGGTGCCGTCCTCCTGAATCTCATCGATAAAACAGTTCAGGTTGCTCTCATGACCGGCACTTTCCCCGCAGCCGCAGTAACAAGGAATGTATTTCAGGACATCACTCACCTGCGCGGACAAAGCATAAATCGTTTGGAGCTCGCTGGTCTGGCTCTTCAAAAAGGTCGGCAGCTCATCGATCGAAGACGTCGCCTCCTGGATATCCCCGTTGGACAACTGCGTCTGATGTCCGTGCTCATGCGCCGCCTCGGCTGCCTGTCCACCTGCGACCTGCTCCTGGGCGCTTTTTCCCGAACAGCCGCTCAGCATAAGGCCGGCGGACAGCAGCAGGATGACAAACCGTTGTTTCCCTGTTCTCATCATTCATTTCCTCCATTTAATTAAGCTAGCGGCCGTAAATCCCGTTATCGCCGTACGACCCTATTCTTCGCGTCGTAATCGCTGGTTGTGGGCGATCTTGGCTTCGTTCCCCTGCTCCGTGGCCTGATAGAACACCCGGCGGGAGAGCTCCTTCGGCAAATACTCCTGCTTCACGTAATGGCCCGGATAATCGTGCGGGTACTTGTAGCCGACATGTCCCAGCTTAACCGCCCCCGAGTAATGCGCATCGCGCAGATGCAGCGGAACCTCCGCCGATTTCACTTCATCCATGGCGGACATCGCGCGGGATATGGCGGATACAACGCCATCGGATTTCGGGCTCTCCACGGCGAACAGGATCGCCTGAGCGATGTTCAGCTTGGCTTCCGGCCAGCCGTTGTTCCGGTAGGCATCCAATGCGCTTACCGCCTGCACCATGGCTTGGGGATTGGCAAGCCCGATATCCTCGCTGCTGGCAGCAATCAGGCGGCGGATGAACACCATCGGGTCCATGCCGAGCTTTTCGACCGCATACAAAAACCAGAACAGCGCCGCATCGCTGGAGCCCCGAATGCTCTTGTGAAAGGCGGACAGCACATCGTACTGCGTGGACTCGTCCGCACGCACGGTAGGTCGGCGAATCGATTCCTCGGCCACCTCGAGCGTAATATGAACCGTACCGGTGGAATCCGGAGGCGTCGTCATCGCTGCCAGCTCCAGCGCATTGAGTGCACGCCGGATATCCCCGTTCGCCATGGCTGCAATGTGCTCCAGCGCTTCCTCATCTGCCTTGAGATCCATGAATCCAAGACCCTTGTCTTGATCGATCAGCGCGCGCCGCATCGCAATCATGGAATGGTCCTTGGTCAGCGGCTGAAGCTGAAACAAGGTGGAGCGGCTCATTAAAGCTCCGTTGACGTAATGAAAGGGGTTCTCGGTCGTCGCGCCGATAAATATGATCGTGCCGTTCTCCACGGCAGGCAGCAGCGCATCCTGTCTGGAGCTGTTGAACCGGTGCACCTCATCCAAAAACAGGATTGTTTTGGTGCCGTACAGGCTGCGGTTGCTCTGGGCTTGTTCAATGACTTCCCTAACGTCCTTGACCGTGGCTTCCACCGCGTTCAGCCGAACGAAATGCCCTTTCGTTTGCTGGGAAATGATATGCGCAAGCGTTGTTTTGCCGCAACCAGGCGGGCCGTACAATAAAATCGACGAAACCTGGTCCGCCTCTATGGCCCGCCGGAGCAGTTTGCCCGGTCCGATTATATGCTCTTGTCCTATATATTCATCCAGCGACGAAGGGCGCATCCGATCGGCCAGCAGCCGGGAATTCCGGTCCCCTTCACGCCCGATACTGAATAAATCCATGACAACACTTCCTTGTCTGATATCGGTGCAAAAATAAGTCGTTTCAATCCAATCCATCACGCTCTATCATATCATATTCGCATTCGCCGTGCCTGCGCTACGGTAAGTTCCTGTCCTACGCTTCAGTCGTCCCATGGTTCGGATATTGCAGCTTATTTTGATCATATCCAACTTTTATCGGACCGGGAGCGTTTCATATAATAGGGAAACATTAGAAAAACCTGATCTGGGGAGAATGTGATGACGACTCGCAAAAAATCCGTTCGCAAATTGTATAACGCGGTTATCCATATGACGTTCAGTATTTTGGGGCTCTATCTACATGTCAGTACCCATCATCTTTTACAAGAAACATTCGGCCCCGGATACCTCGACGATGAGAGACTCGCGATAAACCTGCTGTATGCCGTTCTTATCCTGCAGTTCCTGCTCGGCTTGTACGTCTTCATACGTTCAGCCATCATGCTTTACGAGTACAGGCAGGGAATCCGGAGTGAGGACGACGACGAGGTCTTGTTATGAAGCGTGTCGCTTAACCACTATGCACGAAGGGAGACTATGGAATTGAAACGAAAGCCTATGCGAAAAATGGCCCTCTTCATCCTTCTGGCCGCTGCCTGTTCCATCCTTGCTGTCTGGACTTTGATCCGGTTTATCGAAAATCTGGGCTCCTCCTACCAAATGCTTGGTTAAACCCCTAGCAAGCCCCTGCACAACAAAAAGTCCCGCAGAGGCTAACACATGCTGCCATGTGAATCCCTGCGGGACTTCCGATTCTCTCTATTGACATTCCGGGAACCGACAGCCGTTGCGCAATCGAACGATTACTCCGCTGGCCAACCGCTCGCCATGATCTCTGAAGTCTCTGCCATGATATACGAAGGCAGCGGCTCCCCATGCAGCAGCCACAGCTCATGCAGTGCACGCGTACAGCCTACATACATCAACTTGGCATCCCAAGCTTTCTCCGCGTAATGCGCCCGGTCCGCATCCGCCACCACAACGGCATCGAACTCAAGCCCTTTGGACAAGTACACGGGGAGCACGGAATACCCGCCCTGATACGTTCCTTTGCTGCCATCGATCAGATTCAGCATCGGCCAGGACGGGCTTAACTCCTCATGCAGCTCTTTCGCTTCCCGCAAGGTGCGGGTGAGAATGGCTACCGTCCGGTATTCCTTGGCAATGAGTGCACCCATGGCCCGCTCCAAATCCTTCCTTCTGGCGTTCGCGGCATCATAAGGAATGAGGCGAACGGCATCGCCGCTACGGAATACAGGCACGGCCAGCAGGTCGCTTTCGACCCCCTTCTCCAGTATCCCATTGGCAAATTCAATGATCTCCATCGTGGAACGGTAGCTGCGCGTCAGCGCAAAATAAGCCGTTTCCTCTTCCTTGAACAGGGAGCTCATTTCTTCCCACGCATGCACGCCGCGATACGCATGAATGCCCTGCGACAGATCGCCTAGTATGGTAAAGGAATGTCCTCTTACGAACAGATCCAGCACAGCCACCTGAAACGGAGAGAAATCCTGGGCTTCATCGATGACGATGTGGTCAAACCGCTGCTCTGAGGAAATATCGTTCAGCAAGCAGTGGAAATACAGCAGGGCAGGCAAATCCTCTTCCCGGACCACATTCTTCTTCAGATCTTTGCGCGTTGCGGCCAGTACCTCCGGCGGAATAAGAGCGGAGAGCTCTTCGACCCAGGAGCCAGCCGCCTTGACCGCTCCAAACAATTGCTTATATAGGGAAATCGGTTCAAATTTCGGCCAGCGATTGGCATAAGCCTTTTCTCGTTGTGCCGCTTTTTTCTTCCGTTCTTTCAGCACGGCCGCCGATGGCGATTTCTTCAGCTCCATTAAGGCCCAGCGATGCAATCTGGCGAGCAGCCGTTCCTTCCGTTTCGCCAGCGGATAGGGCTTATATTCCTGGTAAAACCATTCCGCCATCGTCTCCTGTTTCAGCACGGCTCCATCCCATGGAGAGAAATCCCCGTCCGGTAGGGCTGCGGCTTCGATGGACTCCACGCACCGCCGCACGATATCCATCAGCCTTAAGGAGCCTTTATAGCGCCCGCTCACATTATCGTCGATATCCGGCGTCCCTTGGCCCGGTTCCGTCTCGAACCACTGATGAAGCGTCTGCGCATGATCCTCCGAGGACAGCTGAATATCAAGCAGCTTCGCCGCCCAATCGCCAAAGGTCCGCTGCTGAATATCACCAACTCCGAGCTCGGGCAGCACATCGGATATGTAATCCAGGAACATGAGGTTTGGCGCGAATATGATCATTTTCTCGGCCGTTACCTGCTCCTTGTACTGGTAGAGCAAATAAGCCAGCCGATGCAGCGCCACCGTCGTTTTTCCGCTTCCCGCCACCCCTTGGATGATGAGGGCGGTGTTCTTGGCCGCCCGGATGATTTTATCCTGCTCCGCTTGGATCGTGGACACGATATCCCGCAGCCGGTTATCCTTGTTCTCACCGAGACGGTAGACCAAAAACTCATCGGATACGGCAGGTCCGCCGCTTTCCCGATTGTACGTGTCCGATACCCGCTCCAAAATTTGCTTGCGGATCACGACGTTTCGTTTTAAATACACAAGCCCCTCGATAATACCTTCGGGCGCTTCGAATGAAGCCGGATCGGTACCGCCCGTAAAGGAGTAGAATAGACTCGCGACCGGAGCCCGCCAATCAATCACCATCGGGTGATCACCAGCGTCCGCCTTGTCGAAGCCTATCTTCCCGATGTAGAGCGGTTTCTTCGCCCCCGTTCCGTTCTCTTGAAAATCCAGCCTTCCGAAATAAGGCTCCGGCAAGCTTTTGGCGAGGGCCTGCCGTTTCTCTTCCCGGCCTGCCTCGAGCACCTGCTCGGTAAAATCATGGCCCGTGTATACCGGAATACCGCGCAGCCGTTCAAGCTGACGGTCAATTTCAACGATAACCTCGTTTAGCCTTGACTCTTCTTCTTGATAGGCACTTTGAAAAGATTCTGACACTTTCAGTTACCTCCTAAGAACATATTTTTTCGTATCGAAGTCTGGCTTTAGGGCCGTGACACAAAAAGGAGTTCCATTGTAGCACAACTCGCCGGGATATACTAGCAAAGCGCTGTCACAGGAATTTTATTGTTTGGGTTTGCTGTTCGAATCGCTTGTCCACCGCAGCAAAAAACGCAGCGTCCATTGCTGGACACTGCGTTTGGTTAACCACGCTCAATTTTGCCGAAAGGCTGTTCTTTCTTTCTGCCTTCCTTTTGTCTATCGTTTTCTCGATCCGAGTTTAAATGTGTCCGGACACCCCGTTACAACGAGACGCCGCCTTTTTCGAGCAGCTCTTTCACCGTCACGCTGACCATGATCAGTCCCGCCACAGGCGGCACGAATGCATTGCTTGCCGGCGGCTGCTTCGCCTTCCGGATTTCCGGAGCATTCTCGGGCACGATTTTCTCCGTCACGTCCTGGCGGGGCTTCATCGGCTCTTCCAGAGAGAACACGACCTTGACCCCTTTCTTAATGCCGTCCTTGCGCAGCTTGGTGCGCACGATTCGGGCAATCGGATCCATGGAGGTTTTGGAGATGTCGGCCACCTGGAACTTCGTCGGGTCCATTTTGTTGGCCGCGCCCATGCTGGAGATGATCGGAATGCCCCGACGCAGGCACTCCTTGATTAAATGCACTTTATAAATAATCGTATCCGAGGCATCGATCACATAATCCAGCTCGTACTTAAACAGCTCTTCATACGTTTCTTCGGTGTAGAACATGTTCAGGGCGATCGCTTCACATTCCGGATTGATCAGTTTGACCCGATCGACCATCAAATCCGCTTTCTTCTGACCCACCGTTGTCGTTAACGCGTGGATCTGCCGATTGATGTTCGTGATGTCCACCACGTCTTTGTCGATCAGAATGATGCGGCCGACTCCGGTTCGGGCGAGGGCCTCCACCGCAATGGAACCCACGCCGCCGATACCCAGCACCGCCACGGTGCTGTTCTTCATCACTTCAAGGCCTTCGGGACCGATGGCTAATTCCGTTCGGGAAAATTGGTGCAGCATAATTCAAGCAACCTCCTTTATCAAGAACAACAGGCTTATTTTTTCTCGTCGCCCGGCTTCTTGGCGAGTTTGATATGCAGCTGCTCCAGCTGTCCTCCGTCCACCTGGGAAGGAGCGTCCATCAACAGATCCGTTGCGCTTGCCGTTTTCGGGAACGCAATCGTTTCACGCAGATTGGTGCGTCCGGCAAGCAGCATGACCAAACGGTCCAACCCGAAGGCGATTCCGCCGTGCGGAGGCGTGCCGTACTCAAAGGCGTCCATAAGATAGCCGAATTTGTCGTGCGCCACTTCCGGCGACATGCCTAGAGCCGCAAACATTTTCTCTTGGATCTCGCGTTTGTAAATCCGCATGGAACCGCCGCCTACTTCGTATCCATTCAGAACGATGTCGTAAGCCTCGGCGCGTACGGCAAGCGGATCCGTATCCATCAAACCCAGATCCTCGTCTTTTGGACGGGTGAACGGATGATGCTCGGCCACATAGCGCTTCGCCTCTTCGTCATAGCTGAACAGCGGGAAGTCCAGCACCCAAGCAAACTTGTATTCGTTGTCGTTGATCAGGCCAAGCTGGCGTCCGATTTTCAAACGGAGCGCGCCAAGCACGTCGGCAACCACTTTTTTGTTGTCGGCGGAGAACAGCAGCAGGTCTCCGTCTTCGGCTCCCGTGCGTTCTCTTACCGCTTCAATTTCCTGCTCGCTGAAGAATTTCACGATTGGCCCTTTGAATTCGCCCTCTTTCACTTGAATCCAGGCAAGACCCTTCGCTCCGTAACGGGCTGCATACGGTCCCAGATCGTCAATTTCCTTACGGGTCCAGGTGCCGCAGCCTTTAGCGTTCAAACACTTCACTTCGCCGCCTTTTTCAATGACGGAAGAGAATACTTTGACGCCGCTGCTTGCAACGATGTCGTTCATTTCGATCAGTTCCATGCCGAAGCGGAGATCCGGCTTATCGGAGCCGTATTTGCCCATGGCGTCGGCATAACTGATACGCTGGAACGGCGTCGCCAGCTCAACGCCGATGGTTTCCTTGAACAGCTTCACCATCAGCTGCTCCATCATGTTCAGCAGGTCTTCCCGATCCATGAAGGATGTCTCGATGTCGACCTGGGTAAACTCCGGCTGACGGTCGGCCCGCAAGTCTTCGTCACGGAAGCAGCGCGCAATTTGGTAGTAACGCTCAAGCCCGCTCACCATAAGGAGCTGCTTGTAGATTTGCGGGGATTGCGGAAGCGCAAAGAATTCGCCTGCGTGTACGCGGCTCGGCACGAGATAGTCGCGCGCGCCTTCCGGTGAGCTTTTGGTCAGAATTGGCGTCTCCACATCCACGAAGCCCTCATCATCGAGGAAGTCGCGGAATACTTTCGATGCTTTGGAGCGCAGCATCAGCGTTTTTTGCATCTCCGGACGGCGAAGGTCCAGATAACGATACTTCAGGCGGAGCTGCTCATCCACTTCCACGCCGTCTTCGATAAAGAACGGAGGCGTTTTGGCTGCGTTCAGCACTTCGATGCTGGTTACTTGTACTTCGATTTCGCCTGTCGGCAGGTTCGGGTTGAACGTTTCCGGATCACGCTTTACGACTTTCCCGGATACGGCCACCACGAATTCGCTGCGGACTTTATCGGCAACGGCCAATGCCTCGCCGGAGAAATCCGGGTTAAATACGATTTGCATGATGCCGCTGCGATCGCGCAGATCGATGAACAGCACGCCGCCCAAGTCGCGGCGGGTTTGTACCCATCCGTTCAGTGTTACAGTTTCTCCAATGTTCGCGGTTGTCAGGTGACCGCAATGATGCGTCCTTTTCATCGGTTATCATTCCCCTTTAGTATAATTAAGCCGCTTTACGGCGATTAAACAAATTCCTGTACCAGGCTATCCAGCCTCACGGTTCGCTGCTCGCCGGTCTCCATCGACTTCAATGCGATTTCGCCGCGTGCCAGCTCGTCGTCGCCCAGAATGGCGGTATAACGGGCTTGCAGACGATCGGCCGATTTCATCTGGGCTTTCATTTTCCGGCCGAGATAATCGCGTTCCGCGGACACGCCATTCCTGCGGAGTTCGTAGATCAATTTCGCCAATTCCCGCTCGGCGGCTTCACCCAGCGCCACCAGATAGACATCCAAAGGCTTCGAGGCCGACAGATTGACGCCTTGATGCTCCAGAATCAATTGGATACGCTCAAGGCCGATGCCGAACCCGATGCCCGGCTGATCCGGTCCGCCGATCTGGCCGACGAGACCGTTGAATCGTCCGCCGCCGCCTACCGTATCAATCGCGCCGATGCCCTGGGCCTTGAATTCGAAGGCGGTATGCGTGTAATAGTCCAATCCCCGAACCAGTCTTGGATTGATTTCATACTCGATGCCCATGGCGTCCAGGTACCCTTGGACTTTCTCGAAATGCGTGCTGCACTCCTCGTCCAGGCTCTCCAGGATCGAAGGCGCATCACCGAACTTCCCTTGGTCCTTCTTGCAATCCAGCACGCGAAGCGGGTTGCGTTCCATGCGCGACTGGCAGTCCGAGCAAAGGCTGTCTTTCATCGGTTCCAGGAAAGCAAGCAGCGCGCTGCGGTAAGCTGCCCTTACCTCGGGCGTTCCCACGGAGTTAATCTCTGCTTTTACCCCGTTCAGTCCAAGTTCCTTGTAGAAGCTGTACCCCAGCGCAATGACCTCGGCATCGATAGCCGGATCCGCGGTGCCGAACACCTCTACGCCGAACTGGTGGAACTGGCGGTATCGGCCCGCCTGCGGCCGCTCATAGCGGAACATGGGCCCCAAATAGTACAGCTTCGTGACATCGGGCTCTCCATACAGCTTGTTTTGCACGTAAGCCCGAACGACGCCTGCCGTCCCTTCCGGACGAAGAGTCATGCTGCGATCCCCTTTGTCCTTGAACGTGTACATTTCCTTCTCTACGATATCCGTCGTTTCGCCGACCCCGCGTTCGAACAATTCGGTCTGTTCGAAGATCGGTGTGCGAATTTCGCGGTAGTTGTACCTCCGGCATAGATCCCGTGCCTTCTCCTCGATAAACTGCCATTTCTCGACGGCTCCTGGCAGGATGTCCTGCGTGCCTGTCGGTTTCTCGAATTTCTCGTTTGCCATCTTCATCCCTCCGCGTCCTATGACATACTCACCTTTTGAACATGTCCCTTGCCTAGATCTGTTTAACTATGGAAAAACTCCTAGGGAGTCATTTCTCAACAAGCCGTGAAACCAAAAAATCTCCCGTCCCGCTGTCCTAAGACAACAGGGACGAGAGATGTTTAATTTATCACCCGTGGTACCACCCACATTCCGGCGGCGACACATCCTAACATGTGTTCAACCATCCGCTTCATCCGTATAACGCTCGGCCGCGCAGTTCGGCTACTGTCTATCCCACCGGTTAACCGGTGCTTGCTTCGCCGTCTGTTCTCGGGGAGGTCATTCGTCCACTCATCAAGCGAATCCTTACAGCCAAGGGATTCTTCTCTGGTCTTGTGGGGATGGAGTACTTGTTCCCGTCATGAAATCCGTTATTTATAAATATAGTATACCCAAAACATTATATTTTTAGATTCTAATGAACCGCCGCACTAAAGTCAAGAAACTTTGTAGAAATTTCCCGAAAAAAGAAAAAGACCTACAAACCACTGTTGTAGGTCCAAAACATATATTATATAAAAAAGGGGGTCATGCTGTTATTATAAACAGGGAATATTAAAGAAACATTGAACAAACATTACAGTTATATTACAAGCAAGAAAGCGCTTTTATGTCATAGAGTTGAAAAGGGCCGCTCCACCAAAGGAACAGCCCTTTTTTGCGTTTCGGGCGGATAAGCCCTTCTTAGTAACTCATCGCCTGCCGCGTCTCTTTCGCTAATCATACATTAATCAAATCGCTCCACATAAGCGTTATTGGCCCGCAAATCATGCACGATCTGATCATAGTCCTCGTCCCTTACCTTAACGGACAAGGTGTACCTGAGATCGTCATAGTCCCCGTCGGTTACGTCCGCTTCCCGCCATCCGTCGCCGGGCAGATCATCGCTGTCCGGCCGATCCTGGGCGATGTCGCGGCTGGTATCCCTTGCCCCCACAATCACCCCGGGAGCCCCGACTACGCCGCCGGGAGCCCCCATCGTTGTAGCCCCTGCGGTAGCACCACCCGTGCCGGCATTGCCCCATGGCACCAGCGGCACGAGGATATTCCCTCCGCTTCGGACCGAATCCTGAAGCTGTCCGACCTCCAGCTGTTCCGTGTTGTACGTCAGCAGCCTCGTCCTTGCGCCTTCAGCGTCGTCTTCCGTCCTGAAATAAGCTTGAATTTGTCTAGACATGTCCATTCCTCCTTTTTTTCAACCCGCGTGTTTGAAAGATCGGTATTACATGGACAACCATACAGCTAATTTAGCGCCTACAGCGCTTTTAACAGCTCGCGCACGAAGGCCGGCTCATCTTTCGGAGTCCGGGACGTAATGAAATTCCGATCCACGACGACTTCCTCATCCTTAAAGTTGGCGCCGGCGTTTACCATATCATCCTGAAGCGGAGGATAGGAAGTGATCGTGCGTCCCTTCAGCAGGTCGGCGCTTGCTAAAATTTGCGGCCCGTGGCATATCGAGGCAATCGGTTTGCCCGCCTTGTCCGCTGCTGCAACAAACTGCAATATATGGGAATCCAGTCGCAAGTTTTCCGGAGAAGAACCGCCTGGAATAACCACCGCATCATAATCGTTTATGTTGACGTCCGCAATGGCTTTATCGGTTGTGTAGGAAGCCTTGCCCTGTTTGCCCTTTACCTCTTGTCCTTGTTTCAATCCAATGATATCAGCCTGATGCCCCGCTTCCTTCACGGCATCGTAAGGAGTTTTCATCTCGGAATCTTCGAATTGGTCGGCTAGTAGAAATGCTACTTTACTCATCTGGCATGTCTCCTTCCTGAAATGTCCTCGATTTGTTATTACCCTGGAATCTCTTTTTTATAACAGCGGAATTCACGAAAAAGGCCTATCAACGGCGCTTGCCTGCAACAGATGTCTGTCCCGAAGGAAGCTTGAGTATGGCGATGATCCGCGAACGCCAAAAAGAGCCTGAGATCATCTCAGGCTCCGCTTATAAAAATCCGCATTTATGGCACGCGACGCTGTGCTGAAATCTACGATCGGGGCAGCTGCTTCCGCATATTTCCCTTGATGCTGATGAGCTGTGCAGATTCTTCCGGCGCCGAAACCATGCGTTCCGTGCTGGCTGCTTCCCTGACGCCTCCGGTCCCGACCGTCGCAGGCAAACTGCTCCATATCGAAAATTTGGGGGATTGACGCATATCGTACGGCTCCTTTGCTTGCGAATAACAACCTTCGATTATTCACTCAGGATGCCCCATCTCTACGATATGATGCATGCTGCCGTCCTTTTCAGGCAGGTTAGGATCGGCTGTCAATAATTAAGGTCACCGGTCCCCAGTTGGTCAACGACACGTCCATCATTGCTCCGAAAACCCCGGTCTCCACCTGCAATCCCTTCGCCGAAAGCTCGCGGTTAAACGACTCGTACAATGCATTCGCTTGATCCGGTTTTGCGGCAGCCATAAAGTTCGGCCGCTTTCCTTTGCGGGTGTCTCCATAGAGGGTAAATTGGGACACCGACAGAATCGCTCCGCCCACGTCCTGGACGCTGAAATTCATTTTTCCGTCCTCATCCTCAAAAATCCGCAGCCCCGCTACCTTTTCCGCAAGGTATTTGGCATCCTTCTCTTCATCCTCATGCGTCACGCCGACCAGCACCATCAATCCCGCTTCAATCTTGCCGACGATTTCATTATCCACTGCGACTTGCGCATTCTTGCATCGTTGAATGACCACTCTCATCGGATTAGCTCCTTCATCTTCAAAAAATAAAACGGCCTGTCTCCCTCAGGATAACAGACCGCATTCGTATCATCCTCCGGGATCGTCATGAACCCCGGGACCATTCCCTTAGCGCATCGTGCCGTCACTGCATGATCCGATGAACGGTATACACATCCTTCACCCGCTTGATTCGTTCCACTACGGATTGGAGATGATCCGTATTGCGGATCAGGATGGTCATGTGGATCATGGCCATTTTGTTCTTGTCGGATCGCCCCGTGACGGCGGAAATGTTCGTCTTGCTCTCGGAGACGGCCTGAAGGACTTCGTTCAACAGTCCGTTGCGATCGTGTCCCGTCACTTCAATATCGACGCTGTAATTCGCCTCGACGGCCGTTTCCCATTCCACCTCAATCACGCGTGCCGCATCCTCGCCTTCATCCGTTGTCGGCAGATTCGCGCAATCCGAACGATGGACCGATACGCCGCGGCCGCGGGTTACATAGCCTACAATATCATCGCCGGGTACGGGATTGCAGCATCTTGCGAAACGCACGAGCAGGTTATCAATCCCTTTGACGCGGACGCCGTTGGTCGGGCGGCTGCGCTTCTCGGCCGGCTTGATTTCCTTCATCTCGGAGGTTAATTCAAGCTGGTTGGCTTCTTCCTGCTCCTTGCGCAGCTTCTCGGTCACCTTCGTACAGATCTGCGCGGCAGTGATCCCGCCGAAGCCGACCGCCGATAGCATATCCTCGATATCATTAAAAGCGAATTTCTTGGCCGCTTCCATTAATTTATCGTCCGTCGTCCACTCGGACACGTCAAGACCGAGGCGCTTGATTTCGCGCTCCAGCATCTCGCGGCCCTTCTCGACGTTCTCTTCGCGCTTCTCTTTCTTGAACCACTGCTTGATTTTACTTCGGGCATGCGAGGATTGGGCAATCTTCAGCCAGTCCTGGCTCGGGCCGTAGGAATGCTTCGACGTCAAAATTTCCACGATATCGCCGGTTTTGAGCTGATGATCCAGCGGAACGATTCTTCCGTTGACCTTGGCACCAATGGTGCGGTTTCCTACTTCGGTATGAATTCGGTAGGCAAAATCGAGGGGAACGGAGCCGGAAGGCAGCTCGATCACCTCGCCTTTTGGCGTAAACACAAATACCAAATCCGAGAAAAAGTCCATTTTCAAAGATTCTACAAATTCCGACGCATCCTTCGTTTCATGCTGCAGCTCCAATATCTCGCGGAAAAACGTCATCTTGTTGTCGAAGCTGCCCCCGTTGCCTGCTGAGCCTTCTTTATACGCCCAGTGTGCCGCGATACCGAACTCCGCCGTTCGATGCATCTCCCAGGTGCGGATCTGAACCTCCGTCGGCTCCCCGTTAGGCCCTACCACCGTCGTGTGGAGGGACTGGTACATATTCGTTTTTGGCATGGCGATATAATCTTTGAAGCGGCCGGGCATCGGCTTCCACAGGGTGTGGATGATGCCGAGCGTGGCATAACAATCCTTGATATTGTCCACAATAATGCGGATTGCAAGGAGATCGTAAATTTCGTTGAACTGCTTGTTCTTCACCGTCATTTTTTTGAACACGCTGTAGATATGCTTGGGCCGGCCCGACAAATCGGCTTGAATGCCCATTTCGTCAAGCTTCTCGCGGATGCAGACGATGACGTTGTCGATGTACTGCTCCCGCTCCGCACGCTTCTTGTGCATCAAATTCGCAATGCGGTAATACTGCTGCGGATTCAAGTAACGAAGCGCAATGTCCTCCATCTCCCATTTGATCGCGGAAATACCGAGACGATGGGCTATCGGACAAAAGATTTCCAAGGTTTCATAGGAAATGCGGCGCTGGCTCTCCTCGGACTGGTACTTAAGAGTGCGCATATTATGAAGCCGGTCCGCCAGCTTGATGACGATTACGCGGATATCACGTGCCATGGCGATAAACATCTTGCGATAATTTTCGTTTTGCTGCTCTTCTTTGGATCGGAATTGGATGCGTTCCAACTTCGTTAAACCATCCACCAGCATTGCGCAGGTATCCCCGAAACGCTCGCGGATCTGCTCGAGCGATACGGTTGTATCCTCAACGACATCGTGAAGCAATGCAGCAATAATGGACAATGTGTCCATCTGCATGTTCACCACGATGTCTGCAACCGCAAGCGGATGAAGAATATAAGGTTCTCCCGATTTCCGCACTTGTCCGTGGTGGGCTTGCTCCGCAAATTCATAAGCTTCCTGGATGCGGAGAAGATCGGGTTCTTTTATATAGGCGCTGGCCTTTTCGAGTAATCGCTCTATGCCCATTTTGGAGTCCTTCTCTTCCCTTTCTATATAAAATGGAACCCGCCCTTGTCAAAACGTGCAGGTTCCCTCGTGATTGTTTTCCTATCATTATGACGCTTGCGGCGTTATACGTCAACATGTGGAGCGTTCGGTCACTTATAGTATGCCCTTTTCCTGCACGGGGACATCAAAACATGACATGAATTGAATATTTTGACGAACTGTAAAAATTATTGTTGATAAAACGAACGATTGTATTTAATCTATTAAAGATCGTACGCGAACGGTCCTATATTTAAAGTCCTATAGAGGAGTGAAATGGTTTGCAACGTGAAATTCAAGTAGATGAGAAGCTTCCGTTTGGTCCCGGGTTCCTTCTGAGCCTGCAGCATTTGTTCGCCATGTTCGGAAGCACGGTGCTTGTACCGAATATATTCGGCGTGGATCCCGGCATGATCCTGCTGATGAACGGTATCGGCACGCTGCTCTACATTTTTTTATGTAAAGGAAAGATTCCGGCCTACCTCGGCTCCAGCTTCGCCTTTATCTCACCGGTGCTGATCGTACTGGCAGGCGATCCGGAAGCCAATTACGGCAAAGCCTTGGGCGCCTTTATCGTGACGGGTATTATCTTCTGTATTGTGGCGTTCATTGTCAAATATGCGGGAACCAAATGGATCGACTTCGTCTTCCCGCCTGCGGTTATGGGTGCTATCATTGCGATGATCGGGCTTGAGCTTGTTCCGGTTGCCGCAGGCATGGCTGGATTTTTGCCGGAAGAAGGGCAATCCATCGATCCTAAAATCATAACCATCTCGCTCGTTACCCTCGGAGTTACGGTGTTGGGTTCCATCTTGTTCCGCGGCTTCGCCAAAATTATCCACATCCTGATCGGGATCGTTGTCGGATATGCGCTTTCCTTCGCGCTTGGGGTCGTGGACACGGAGAAAATTGCAAACGCGAAGTTCCTGTCGGCTCCGGAGCTGACAACCCCGGTTTTCGATAGCGGGGCGATCTGGACCATCATTCTGGTTTCGCTCGTAGTTATCGTGGAGCACATCGGCCACCTGCTGGTAACCAGCAATATCGTGGGCAAAGACCTTTCCAAGGATCCTGGCCTTCACCGCTCCCTGCTTGGCAACGGTATTTCCACCATCTTGTCCGGATTCGTTGGTTCCACGCCGAATACAACGTACGGTGAAAATATCGGGGTCATGGCTTTGACGAAGGTGTATTCCGTGTTTGTCATCGGAGGCGCCGCCATTATTGCCATTATTCTTTCCTTCTCAGGAACATTTTCCGCCGTTGTAGCGAACATTCCAACACCGGTTATGGGCGGCGTGTCTCTCTTGCTGTTCGGGGTAATCGCAGCTTCCGGCCTACGGATCTTCGTGGAGCAGAAGGTGGATTTCTCCAAAGCAAGCAACATGATCTTGGCTACAATCGTACTGGTAACAGGAATCAGCGGCGTAACCTTGAAGATTAACACGGTCGAGCTGAAGGGTATGGCATTGGCGACCATCGTAGGTGTCATAATGGCTGTCCTCTTCAAACTCTTCGAAATTACCGGGCTCTCCAATGAAAAGAATGATGAGCCGCTCGTGGAAAAAACGCCGGATTGAACCGACAACTTTATTGCAAAACAGAAAAATGCCCTGAGCTGATTGCTCAGGGCATTTTATTATTTCCCGGGAAAATCAGGAAGAATAGTGTCGTTTACTCGTACTGCATCAACGTAAATACATCGATGTCATCCAGCTTCGAACGGCCGTTCAAATCCGTCAGCTCGATCATGAAAGCAGCGCCAACAACGTTCCCGCCCAATTGACGGATGAGGTTAACCGAAGTCGCAATCGTACCGCCTGTTGCAAGAAGATCATCCGCAATCAATACATTTTGCCCTTTCTCGATTGCATCGGTATGCATCGCCAAGCGATCTTTACCGTATTCGAGGTCATATCCCACTTCAATCGTTTCGTAAGGCAGCTTGCCGCTTTTGCGAATGGGCGCGAATCCCACGCCAAGCGCGTAAGCCAGCGGAGCACCCACGACAAATCCACGGGCTTCGGGACCAGCTATCACATCAATTTTGAGATCGGAAACCAAGACCTTCAGTTCCTCTATGGCTTTGCGATATACCTCACCATTCTTCAGCAGTGTGGTAATATCCTTGAAGCTGATCCCCGCTTGCGGAAAATCGGGAATGACACGAATATAATCTTTAAAATCCAAAATAATCTCCTCCTGTATAGTTGCGGTTAAGATACGCCTTTTGTACGGGACGTCATCCACTGGGTTAACTGTTCGGTGCCGGCATGCAGCAGATGCTGCTCCATATCCGCCAAGTCGCTTAATTCCCGGAAGTGACGGGATGCGTCGAGCGGTTTTTTCTCCGGCTTCGGTACAAAGGTAATTTGTCCCTGGTCACGCTGAATGAATGCCAATTCTTCAAAGACATCCAGTACTTTGACCAGCATGCGCGATGACAACGAAGTCTGCTTCTGTAGACGTGCTACGACCTCTTTTTCCGGCATGGGAGCGGACGTCAGTCCAGCGAGTGATACGTACAGCTTCTTAAACTGTTCCCGGTCCGGAATTTGCAGCCGTTCGCGCAGGTTCCGGGTCGGATGTAACATAAATATATTGGGAACGGAATGGAAGGCTGACATGAATGCAGCGAGCTGCTCAGCCGTCTCCGGTACATCCAGTACGAACAAAACGGAAATGTCTTCTTGACTGCCGCTCGCGGCGATTTCATTATCCGGCACGATGCCAGCATTCCTATCATATACCCAAAGGCACATATCATACAATTGACTTTTTATTTCCGGATGTGAATCTTTTGCGTACACCACCGCGGAACGGACAGCCGGGCACCGCAGATGCGGCTCCAGTTCAGCTCTCCACCTCTGGATCTCCCGGATCGGTTCTTTGATCCCGCGGTAATCAAACACCTGCTGATAAGGGGCGCAGATATCCTGAATCATGAGCTGCACTTTACGGCTCCCGTTCCATTCATTGACGGAAAGCTCGCCAAGCACATCCACAACCGAACCCACCGGCAGAATATCGGCAAGATGGCCCCAGCCGAATGAGATCGCATCGATAACCTCCCGCTTTTGCTGCAAACGAAGCTTCAGATGTTTCCCTTCTTTGCCGATCTTGCGGACGTCCTTGATGACAACGTCCCGAAAAACGATCTTCGGTACGGCATTCGCCATGCCGAACGGGCCTAACTGTTCCATCTGTTCCAGAATGGGTACGGATACCTCCGACAAACTGGCTTCCAGGTCCGCTTCGCAAACGGCAATCAGATGCTCTGCTTCGAGCGCATCCTCCGCATATCGATGAAGTCCCTGTTCGAATGCCGCCAAGCGGTCTCGATGGAGGCTCATGCCGGCTGCGGAAGGATGGCCGCCAAAGTGGTCCATGACGTCTTTGCAAGAAAGCAAAGCCGCATAGATATCGAATCCCGGAATCGAACGGGCAGAGCCTTTACAGTTTCCCGTTTCGGGATCAATCCCGAGAATTACAACGGGGCGGTAAAAGCGCTCCAGGATTTTGGAAGCCACGATGCCGACCACGCCGACATTCCAGCCCTCGCCCGCCAGTACGATAACAGGCGGGATCTCCTGCCCTCTCCAGCGGTTTTGAACCATCCCCAGCGCTTCCTGGACGATGTTTTCGACCACTTGCTGCCGATCCTTGTTCAGCCCGTCCAGCTCCCAAGCAAGGCGCTCTGCCTCTTCCCTGTGCTCCGTTGTAAGCAGCGTAACGGCACGGCCTGCATGGTCCAAGCGGCCGCTGGCGTTAATCCGTGGTGCCATGGAGAAGGCCACGTTAACGGCCGTCACCTGCTCTACATGAATTCCCGATACTTCAAGCAAGCTGCGGATGCCTTCATACCGCGTTCTTCGCATCGATTCGATACCGTGCTTCACAAGCACCCGATTCTCCCCCGTGAGCGGCATCAAGTCAGCGATCGTTCCGATCGAAACGATCTGGAGCCATTCCTCCGGCGGGTCACCCACGAGAGCCTGTGCCAATTTGTAAGCCACGCCTACGCCGGCCAGCCCCTTAAAGGGATACGGGCATGTCGGGATCTTCGGATTGATCAATGCATATGCCTCAGGCAGCACCTCAGGCGGCTCATGATGGTCGGTGACGATGACGTCGATGCCAAGGCTGTTGGCATACGCGATTTGCTCGACCGCACTAATCCCGGTATCTACAGTGATCACCAGACTGACCCCTTGCTGATGGGCCCAATCCAGCGCATGATTATGTAAGCCATAACCTTCATTGGATCGGTGAGGGATATAAATATCATAAGATGCTCCCAAATAACGCATCAGATGAATCATCAATGATGTGCTGGAAACCCCGTCCGCGTCATAATCGCCGTAGATAAGAATATGCTCCCGATCCTCCAGCGCTTTGCGGATGCGCGGCACGGCCTCCCGCATTCCCTGCATGAGATAAGGGTCGTGCGTCAGCTCAAACGTTCCATATAAAAATTCCCGGCCATCCTCGGCTGATTGTATCCCCCGGGACGCCATGAGTGAAGCCACGATGGGTGGCAGCGACAAATCATGGGCCAGCCGTTCGGTGATCGTTGACGCTGCCTCTCGTATTCTCCATTCATATTTGGAATACAGCACAGGGATTCACCTTCCTTTTCCTGCCTATTTCCTGCTGTCTTAAAAGCTCCGCCCTTATTGCGGCAGTGTCGGCATATCGTTGTCCATCAAGTCATAGTTCGATTTATACGGGTAACCGGGTTCATAAGGCACAACGTGAACCTTGGCATCCGTAACCTGAATAAATCGATGGGTCAACAGCTTCCGGATTCGCTCGGCAATTTCCTGAGCTTCCAATACGGACGTTCTCGGATTCACGGTGATTTTCACTTCGATGTTCACGTGGCGAATCTGTCCGTATTCCTGAACCTTCAGCTCCTCGATCGTGATCACGCCGTGCACCCGCTGAATCGTATCCATGAACTCGGCTTCGTGTTCATGGCGTTTCTCCTCCGCAAGCGTGCCGTAAACGGAATGAACGATGAGTATATATCCTTTCCGGACCACGAGACAAGCCACGATAAGAGCCGCTATGGAATCCATGTAGAATAGAGGCGACCATTCAAAATAGGAGCCTGCCATGGATAGCGACACGCCGATCAATACCGTTAGCGATGAATATAAGGCAAACCGATGATCAGCCGATAACATTTCGTACCGGGGATCATGCAGTCTTTTCATCTGCCAACTTTGATATTGGAATACCGCTTCGTTCACCGCCATCGATATGAAAATTGCAAGGAGCGCCGATGTGGCCGGCGGCTCGAGGTTATCCGAAGCCATGGTCTGGATCGCGGATACCGCAATTTGAATGCCGCCCATGATCAATAACACGGCAAATAAGATCGATATGACGGGCTCCGTCGTACTCGAAACGTTCCGTTTGTCCCGCATCGGACTTTTCGTGCCGAATATGCCAAGGCTTGGCAACCGGTCCACCAATAAAGTTACGGCATTCGCCGCAGAATGCAGGGCATCTCCGATGAGAGCCTTGCTGCCGGATAAGTAACCGGCTATCCCTTTGCACAAGGCTAATGCCAAATCCGTTACAATGCCTGTCCATAGGACAGTCTCCGTATGATTCAAGCGTTCATTGCTCACTTGAGGCCCCCCTCAATGTCACTGTCGATCCTGTACTCGTCATGCTGCCTGCTGCTAACTTTAGAAAGCCGCGTCGCCTGCGACGCGGCTTTCACTTGTATAGGATCTTCTGATATCTGGACTGCAAACGCCCTTCAGCGGTTTAATTAAATTTCGATTTTATCTTTGCTTGGCTTCGGCGAATTCGGTTTATTGCTCACATTGCGGCCTTTAAGAAGGAGCCACAACGGACTTGCGATAAAGATCGAAGAGTACGCGCCGAATGCCAAACCGATACAAATGGCCAGCGAGAACATCTGGATCGACTCGCCGCCCAAGAGGAGCATGAAGAATGCAGCGATGAATACGGACAAGGCCGTATAGATCGAGCGCCCGATCGTCTGCGACAAACTTTTGTTAACCAGATCCTTGAGATCCGAGACCCTCTTAATCTTCGCAAACCGCAGGTTTTCCCGGATACGGTCAAAGATAACGATGGTATCGTTGATCGAATAACCAATGATGGTCAGGACGGCGATGATGAATGTCAGGTCCACCTCTAATCCAAGGATGGAGAAGATACTGATGACAACGAAGGCATCATGCAGGAGCGCTACGATCGCTGCAATCGCAAACCGCCATTCAAAGCGAATGCTGACATAGATGATAATCCCGATACAGGAAATCAATACGGCATAAATTGCGTTTCGTCCCAGCTCTTTGGCCATCTCGGGGTCAACCGTATTAATTTCGAAGGTTGCCTTCTCGTCCAGCTTCTCGATGCCGGAACGAAGCTTCTGATCCTGATCCTCGGTCAGCACCTCGCTGAATCGGATGTTGACGCGGTCATTACCCGGAGTAACGCTCGCATCCTCCCCGATTCCGGCATCCTCTAATACGGTATTGATTTGCTCCGTAGTCAACGGTTTGGAGAGTGAAATGTCCACGTTCGAGCCGGATTGGAAATCAACTCCATAGTTAAGACCGCGAGTCAGGAGAAAAACTAAGCCCAAAATCGTAATTACAATGGATAGTACGTAGAAAATTCTGCTTTTGCCTACGAAATCGAAGTTCTTAAAGCTCACGAATGTCACGCTCCTTTACGCCATAATGGCTCGGTTTGCGGGCCCAACCGATATTCACAAGCAGATTGAGCAGGAAACGGGAGAAATAAACGTTCGTGGCAATACTAACGATGATCTCCAAAATCAATACAAGGGCAAAACCTTTTACCGCACCGGTACCGAATCCGAACATGACAGCGGCAACGAGAATCGTCGTCAAGTTGGAGTCCATAATGGCGCGCAGGGAGGATTTACCGCCTGATTTCACTGCAGATGGCACGCTTTTGCCTGTCTTGATCTCTTCCCGAATGCGTTCATAGGTGATAATGTTGGCATCCACCGCCATACCAATACCTAATATAAATGCCGCAATGCCTGGAAGCGTCAACGTAAAGTCAGCCCATACGAAAATAAGGATCAGCAGCCATGTGTGCAAAATAAGTGCGAAACTTGCCAGCAAGCCCGGTACGCGATATCGGATAATCATGAACAGCAAAATCGCGACGGAAGCGATCAGACCGGCTTCTAAAGTTTTTGTAAGAGATTGCATGCCAAGCGTAGCCCCTACGCTCTGCGAATATTTCTCGACCAGCTTCAGCGGCAGGGCGCCGAGATTGATCGTATCCCGGATCTGTTTCGCTTCATCCAGCGAGTAGTTCCCTGTAATTTGCGCGGTACCGTCCGTTAATACGGCTCGTACCGTCGGAGCTGACAGCAATTGGTCGTCCATGAAGATAGCCAGCTCTTGACCGAGAAGACGTTCTGTAATTTCAGCAAACTTCCCTTTGTCCTTCACTTTAATATCTATCATAGGCTGATTAAGCTGGTCATAGGCTACCGATGCGCCGTTCTCGACGAAATCGTCGCCGCGGAGCTCTATTTTACAGAACTCCTCGCCTTCTTTACAGCCGTCATTGCTTCGGAATGTGAGGTTCGCAGGTTCTTTCATTGTTTTTCGAACTTCGGCCTCATCCGTTACGCCCGCCACCTTCAAGCGAATCCGATTCGCCCCTTCCGGCGTAACCTCAGGCTCCGATGTTCCCATCGCATCCGCACGCTTTTGCAAGCTCTTTGCGGTTTCCTGCAGCGCTTCTTTGGTAACCTGCTGCCCTTCCATCAACGGTTCTGCTTCATAAAGGATTTCGAATCCACCCTTTAGATCCAAACCTAGACGGACGTCTTTCAGCAAGCCTGGAGTTGTAACGGCCATTAAAATAGTGATCACGAGCACGGTTCCGACGAAACTGATAATTCTCTTCATGCCGTCCCTTGTTCCCCCTTTTTACTCAATATTCCTATTATAGCGATGTCATAAAACCCAGTCAATTTATCAAAATTTGTCGGGCTTATGGATGAACCCTTATATCCGCAAGGCAAAAGGGACCTCTTCGATTAATCGAAAGAAGATCCCTTATATGCTGATATTGTCATATAGTTCATCAAAGCTGTTGCTTTCAAGGACAGAATGTCATTGACCAATTGGTGGAGGGACGGAACGCCTTCCTTTTCGTACTTGCTGCTGACACAGTTCCAAATATCGTTGCTCGTCACGTACTCGTACCCAATCAAATGCATTTCCTCAACCTTGCTCAAGCATACCATCTCAATGGTGCTCATCAATTCTTCCTCGCTCATTTGCTCGAGTTCCATGCATATGGCCTCCTCACTGACTCCCTGTTGTCCCTAAGTTACATTCGACATGACATATGGCTTTCCTTCTATTCCTACCATGTCCAGAAAAAAAAGTAAAGTCATCAGATGGGACAGGTAGGGCATATCCATAAGAATAGCCATGTCGTGTCAACGTATTCAGCCTTAACCAGGGAGTGGGATGGACAGTGAACAAGCAATCGTTTATTAAAGGAACGCTGATTTTACTTGCAGCCGGCATATTAAACCGCCTACTCGGTTTTATTCCCCGGATCGCCCTTCCCCGGATCATCGGACCTGAGGGTGTCGGAATTTACCAATTGGGGTACCCCTTCTTTATCGTGCTCGTGACCATCATCACGGGCGGTATTCCGCTAGCTATTGCCAAAATGGTCGCCGAAGCGGAAGGTGCCGGGAAGCCTGATGCTTCCAAGCAAATTCTGCATGTCAGCCTGATGCTGACGATTACGGCAGGAGCCCTCTTCACTGGACTCAGCCTGCTGCTTGCTCCTTGGGTAACCGGCGTGCTTTTGCCGGACGAGCGTGTATATCAAACCTTCATCAGCATGACGCCCATGATGATCATCATTGCCGTTTCGTCGGTCTACCGGGGATATTTCCAGGGCAAACAAAATATGATCCCCTCTGCAAGTTCCTCCGTTATCGAGACGATAGTCCGAATTATATGCATGTTGTGGTTTGCGCATCTCCTGATGCCCAAAGGCATCGCTTACGGGGCAGCCGGGGCCATGCTTGGAACAGCCGTGGGCGAGCTGATTGGCATGATTGCGCTGCTGCTGCAATATTCCGGCGAGGGCCGAAGAACGAACAAACTTTTACCTAAGCCGCAAGAAGCCGTATCTGAAAAAAAAGCGCCGGACTCTTCTTCGAATAAAGGCATCCTGAAGCGGTTATTCGGCATTGCATTGCCTGTAACGGGCGGAAAGATGGTAGGGTCCTTCTCCTACCTGCTGGAAACGATACTGACCAATCGCAGCCTCGCCATGGCAGGTATCGCGACATCCGTGGCCACCGCCCAATACGGCGCTCTGCAAGGCATGATCATCCCGCTCCTGCTATTGCCCGGTGCGTTGACCGTTTCCCTGGCCATCTCCCTGGTGCCTTCCCTATCGGAGGCAGCGGCCCGCAACGACCGGCCTACCATCCATAAGCGAATGAATCAATCCCTTCGGCTGGCTCTTGTCTCGGGAGCTCCGTTTGCCATCATTATGTTTGTCCTGGCTGAGCCGCTGTGCCTGCTGCTCTACGACAACGCCGAGATTAGCGATATGCTCAAAATCATGGCGCCCTTTGCCTTGTTTCTGTATGTGCAGTCCCCGCTTCAAGCTGCCTTGCAAGCATTGGACCGCCCGGGACGGGCATTGTTGAATACCTTATTCGGTGCGATCATCAAGATGAGCCTTATCGTATATTTGGCATCCAACCCCGCCTTCGGCATCAAGGGGGCCGTCATTGCCATCATCGTAAACAGCATCGCGGTTACATTGCTTCACGGTTTTAGTCTCTCCAAGCTGATCGGCTTTCGCTTCCGCCTGCTCGATTATGTCAAAATCGCTGCCGTCATGATCATTATGGGTGCCTGCGTTCTTTACGGGTATAGACATCTTCCGTTCTCGACGACCCCCTGGCTGCAGTTTTGGACCTCGATCGTTGTTGGCATTCTGGTCTATTTCATCATGATTTTCATGACCAAGCTGGTAACGCCCCGGGATCTGGAACGCGTCCCTGTCGTCGGTACCTGGTTCAACAAGTTTAGCCGCCGCTAGTCCCTGTCTTTGCGGTCGATGTAAATACGTCCTTTATGGTCGATGGAGCATAGGAAGATATCTTTAAAATCCTTGGCTCCGTGGTTTTGAATCTCGTTTTTCAGCCAGAACCTTGTTTTTTCAATTAGTTCAAGGTTTTCGTCCTGCACCTTTCCATCCAATATAAGCGGAATGGGCAGTCCTTCGTACGTAATTTTATCGTATGGAATATCAACAACGGTAGGGTTTCCTGTTTCGGATTTGGCCTTGGATAAAGCACCTGAAGAATGAGTGGAGCTTGAGGCGTTTGAAGAACTTGATGAACTATTCGAGCGGTTCGAACCGTTATCCGCATCTTTTGGAATAACGGTGAGCTGGCCGGAAGTTTCGAGAATCGCAAATTCCACGTCTGCCAAACTGTCGATGTCCTTTCCCCTTAATTGCTGCATCAGATCATCCAGATTGTAGCGAAGCTTTGACATCTCTTTGCGGTGAAGCTTGCCTCGGGATACCAGTATGCTGGGTTTTCCGTCCGCAAACAGCCGGATGCTTCGATTTTTCAGGCCGATGTAGGCAAGTCCTACCTGAATGGCAACCAACACGGCGATAGGAGCTAGTCCGTCCCAAATCGGTTTATGGACATCTTCGAGGACAAAAACGGCAATCTCTGCGATCATGACGGATATGACCAAATCGAAGATAGACAGCTTTCCGATTTCCCGTTTGCCCATGATTCTCATGGTAACAAAGATGACCACATACATCAGAACGGTCCGCAGAATCAGAATAGTCATATGAGACATAAACAATCCCTCCCTAGCTTGTCGAACATTCTCATGTACAGCTATTCTGGCCTGCCGCAGGTCTTCCCATTCGATTACAATTGATTAATTAATGGTAATCCTGCAAAACCCGATGCAAAATGTTCAGTTTGTACTATATGTACAGGCTTGGCCATACAATGGAATTATCAAGATTTGTTAAGGGGGATGATTCATGGAACCGATCCGGCGAGTATTCACTTTCAGGATCACTAATCCGATTCTTTCAGGACTCTTGTATTCTTATTTCTGGATGTTTCTTGGCGCATTGGCGCTATCCCTGCTGCTGTGGGGCAGCGGACTGGCCGAGGATGATTTATCGTTCTACACGTTTCTGGTACATGCCGTCGCGGCCTTTATTGGGGGCTGTGTGAGCGGCAAACGCGCAGGTAACAAAGGCTGGTATTATGGCTGCCTGACCGGGCTGGTATATGGGATTACGCTGCTCGTCATCGGCTTTCTAGCCTTGGATAGTTCCTTGTCACTCGGAGATTTGACGCTGATTGCCACGGTTTTTGCTGCCGGCGCCATCGGGGGAATGTTTGGGGTTAACTTAAAAAAATAAAACCTTGCAACGACTTTGGTGCACTTCACGCTCAGTGATAAAAAAACAAAGGCCGATTCCTAAAAGGAGTCGGCCTTTGTTTATAGCGATGACTTTCCATATGTAGGTGAAACGAGATTATGCATCCGTATTCACGCTATGGCTTACCGAGTTGCGGTCGAACGTCAACTTCGTTACGTCGTTCACTTTCAAAACCACGATGTCGTCGGTAATCTCCACGATCGTCCCGTGAAGGCCTCCGATCGTTACCACTTTATCGCCTTTGGACAAGGCGCTAAGCATTGCGTTTCTTGTTTTCTGTTTCTTCTGCTGTGGACGGATAAGCAGAAAATAAAAGATGACGAACATCAGAACGAAAGGCAAAATCAATCCCAAAATGCCTCCGCCCTGACCTTGCGCTGCTGCGAGTTCAAATGAACCAAACATTTCTTTCCCCCCTTTCACAAACTTATCATGATGGCCATGATCTTGCTTTAGAACCCTTTTTCATTATCGTGTAGGCCGTACTTATCAAAAAACTCATCGCGGAAATCAAGCAGACGGTCTTCCATAATACTCTGACGCACGCCCCGCATCAAATTGATCAGGAAATGCAGATTATGATACGTCGTCAATCGCAGTCCGAACGTTTCGTCGCTCTTGATCAGATGGCGCAGATAAGCACGCGAGTAGTTACGGCAGGTATAGCAGTCGCATTCCGGATCCAGCGGTCCGTAATCCCTGGCATATTGAGCATTTCGAACGACAAGACGGCCTTGACTTGTCATCGTTGTCCCGTTGCGGGCGATCCGCGTCGGAAGCACGCAATCGAACATGTCCACACCACGAATCGAGCCCTCGATCAACGCATCCGGTGATCCGACTCCCATCAAATAGCGAGGCTTATTGTTCGGCAGCAGGGGTACCGTGTAATCCAGCACTTCATACATTAGCTGCTTCGATTCTCCCACACTAAGTCCACCAATAGCATAACCCGGGAAATCCATGGAAGTCAAATCACGGGCGCTCTGACGGCGAAGATCCTCATGCATGCCTCCCTGCACGATGGCGAACAGGGCTTGGTCTTCCGGTCTGGCATGACTCTTCAGGCAGCGTTCAGCCCAGCGGGAAGTCCGCTCGGTGGATTGTTTGACGTATTCATACTCCGCAGGATAAGGCGGGCATTCATCAAAGGCCATCATAATATCAGATCCCAGCGCGTTCTGAATCTCCATTGCGACCTCCGGAGAGATGAACAGTTTATCTCCGTTCAGATGCGAACGGAAATGTACGCCTTCTTCCGATATTTTTCTCATTTCCGCCAGGCTGAATACCTGGAAACCGCCGCTATCGGTCAAAATCGGCCGGTCCCAGTTCATGAATTTGTGCAGTCCGCCTGCTTCCTTCACAATATCATGTCCCGGTCGCAGGAAGAGGTGATAGGTGTTGCTCAAAATAATGTGGGCATCCATCGCTTTAAGCTCTTCCGGGCTCATCGTTTTTACGGTTGCCAACGTTCCTACAGGCATGAATGTCGGCGTATCGATCACGCCGTGGGGGGTGTGCACTCTGCCGAGCCTGGCGCCCGATTGTTTGCACGTTTTAATATGTTCATAAGTAACAGCTGCTGCCATGGTGATAACCAACCTCCGAATTAATAGATAAACATCGCGTCGCCAAAGCTGAAGAAACGGTATTCTTTGTCTACGGCTTCCTTGTACGCATGCATGATGTGTTCGCGTCCGGCCAGTGCGCTGACCAGCATGACCAGCGTGGATTTCGGCAGATGAAAATTCGTAATCAGCGCATCCACCACTGTAAAAGAGTATCCCGGATAAATGAAAATGCTTGTCCAGCCGCTGCTCTCGTGCAGAGGCTCGCCCTTTAACTGTGAGCCTACCGTCTCCAGCGTTCTGCAGGAGGTAGTCCCTACGGCGATAACCCGGCCGCCGCGCCGCTTCGTTTCGTTTAGCAGGTCTGCCGTTTCCTGGGATAGGGAATAGTACTCTTCATGCATGACATGGTCCTCGACCTGGTCCACGGACATCGGGCGGAAAGTTCCCAGTCCCACATGTAATGTAATAAAAGCGATGTCGACTCCCTTGGCACGTATTTGTTCCAGGAGAGCCTCCGTGAAATGAAGGCCGGCCGTCGGCGCGGCTGCGGATCCTTCATGCTTCGCGTATACGGTCTGATAACGATCGCGATCATCCAGCTTTTCCTTAATATAAGGCGGGAGTGGCATTTGGCCCAGTTCATCCAGGATTTCTTGGAAAATTCCCTTATACGAGAAGGACAAGGTGCGAGCACCCATCTCTCCTTCCTCCTCAATGACCGCCTTTAGTTTCCCGTCGCCAAAGGAAATCACGTTTCCCTTTTTCAGCTTCTTGCCGGGTTTTACGAGTGCTTCCCAGCGATCTTCTCCCATATTCTTCAGCAGAAGGACCTCGGCTTTCGCGCCTGTATCCTCCTTTTCGCCGAACAATCGGGCCGGGATTACCTTCGTATCGTTTAATACGAGCGTATCGCCCGGATTCAGGCTGTCTATGATATCCGCAAACGTCTGGTGGCTGATCTGTCCGCTCTTTTTGTTAAGCGTGAGAAGCCTGGAAGAACTTCGATCCAGAAGCGGCGTCTGCGCAATTAAGTGTTCGGGTAATTCAAAATCATACAAATCCACATTCATGTCGGTCAGTCCTTCGTTATAGTCGTGTTGCGGTAATAGTGTTGGAGTATCTGCTTATAATCATACCCTTCGTCAGCCATTCCTTTGGCACCCCATTGCGACATGCCCAGTCCGTGGCCGAAGCCTTTACCGGTAAATTTAAAGCCCGGAGAGCTTTCGATTACGCGTGCTGTCCCCGTTCCATTCATCACCACGGTACCGGAGCCTTTGACGTTTCCGTTTCCGCTTCCGGAAATGACGGATACCGTTTGACCGCTCGAAACCGTTGATACCGCACCATTCGCGCTCAATACAGTATAACTTCCGGTCGATTCAATATCAAACAAAGTGCTTGGCAGACCGTTAAAAGCCGACCGGAACATATCCGGATATTTTACGTCCAGAACTTGACCGTTGGCTTTCACCGTAAGAGCCCGCCCCGATGGGCCTCGTTCCGTTACATCCAGCGAAGTGATGGAGGCCGGTAGGCTATTGGCGGTTTTTCCTTTTAAAGTGGCCAGCAATTGATCCGAAGTATAAGGCCCACGAACCCATTCGAAGCTGTTGGATTCCGCGACTTTGTCCAGGACGACGGCCGTTTCTCCCGGATTCATCTTGCTTACGGGCTCAACGTTCGATTGGATCAGCGGCAGCGGACGCACGTTGGTATCCTTCGCGGTAACGGTCATATAAGGAAGCCCTGCCGATGTTGCATTGCCGGTTTCCTTTACATTATCCTCACGCACGTAACCCGTAACGCCACTCGGAAGAAGCACATGATACCAAGCTTTAAGCGCGGCCTGGGATGAGGAGTCGCCAGGGCTTTCCACCGCAGCAAACAGATCGTTACGGTTGCCCCAGACCTCGGTGGAGTCCGCCGTCATCCCGCCGCTGTTGGAGGAAAACACGGTTTCCACGATTTTGCCGTCTTTCATGACGACTTCGCCGTCGGTTGCATCCACTGCCTGAATAATGCTTGGATACTCATAAGCCGTCCCATAGTAGGCCTGGCTCAGCGTGGTGTCCACGACATGCGCTACTTCGAACTTATTTCCTTGGAAGAGCGCATAGCTGCGCGCTGCCACGGCCTGTGCCTTCAGAGCCTCGGTTCCCCAAGAAGACGGCACCTCCGCCCCCACGACGGAATAAAGGTACTGCTGGAACGGCAATTCGTTGACGAGGTATAATTGACCGCTCTTTTGCCCGATCTCCAAAGCGCCCCGATAGGAGCGATCGGATCGCTCCTTCACATTCGTTCCCGCTCCTGATTTCCCGTCAACCCGCAGAACGGATTGATTACCTGACAGCATGTAATGCGTCACCTCTTGGGGAGCCGCCAGATTCAGGCTTACGTCACTTCTTATGATAAGACCCGGCGTGTTGGCGTTCTGTTCAACCAGGCCGCCGGATACTTTGGCAGCTTCTTTCTTGACGGCAGCGAGATCGGCTGTGTTCGCCGCTTCGCCTACCCACACCTCATAAGCCGAAGTTTCCCCGGACGGCACCATAACATTGAATGCATCCAGACCGGCATCGGCGTACGCCTTACGCACGGTCTCGGCCTCTGTCTCCGATCCGTACGATCCGGCAGACAGATGCAGCGCGCCTTTAACGGCTGGCGTTTGCCCATTCAAATATGCAGCCGCTGTCTTCGCTGTACGCGCAGCCGCATCCGCGGCCGCTTTTTCTGTACCGTACATGCCGGCGTACAGCTTGTACACCTTGCCATCCGCAAACAGCATCGGTTTGTCACTTGTCGCCTGCAGCTTTTTCGCTGCTTCCGAAGCGGCTTTCCAATCCGTTGTCTCAAGCACCTTAACGCGGTATGTATCCACGCTCATCCGGACCTGCTGGTTCGCAGGGATACTCATCAGAGTCTGATGAATACTGGAGGCAAGCAGCGATGCGGTCAGAGCCTCGGCGGATTTCAGCGTCACGGCATTCGTCGTCGATTTATACTGGCTTCCCAGATCCAGGAACATCGCAACCCGAATCGTATCTAACGAAGGGGCGGCTGCTTGCACGGCGGGCGCGCTCCATAAGCTTCCGGCAACAGCCAGCGACAAGAGTCCTTTGGTGGTCCAACCGAATAATGATTTCGTCCAGTTCCTATCCATGTATGTCTTTCCTCCTGTAACTAATAGGATATGGTATATGGCATAAATGTCATGATTCCTTCAGCTAGCGGCGATCCTCCGGAAAGGGAATGCCTAAATGCTGATAAGCTGTAGGCGTAACGACGCGTCCCCGCGGCGTACGCTGCAAATAACCGATCTGTAGAAGATACGGTTCATAAACATCCTCTATGGTTTGGCTTTCTTCCCCGATGGTTGCGGCAATGGTATCCAGTCCCACAGGTCCCCCGCGGAAGCTCTTGATCATGGCGTTCAGCATTTTGTGATCGATAAAATCCAGGCCCATCGGATCGATTTGGAGCATCTTCAGCGCTTCCTGCGCGATGCTTGGCGTGATCATGCCGTCGCCCCGAACCTGCGCATAATCGCGTACCCGCTTCAACAGGCGGTTCGCAATGCGCGGTGTCCCCCGAGATCTTAGGGCAATCTCTTCTGCAGCCTCTCCCAATATCTCGATCCCCAAAAGATCGGCATTGCGTGACACAATGTAGCTCAGCTCATCTACCGTATAGAATTCCAGACGGCTTACCACACCAAAACGGTCCCTCAGCGGCGCTGAGAGCAGGCCAGCCCGGGTTGTCGCGCCAATTAGGGTGAACGGCGGGAGATCCAGGCGAACGGAGCGTGCGCTTGGCCCTTTCCCGATCATAATATCCAGCGCAAAATCCTCCATGGCCGGATACATCACTTCCTCCACCGTCCGGTGCAGCCGGTGGATCTCGTCAATAAACAGGACGTCTCCTTCCTGCAGATTGGTCAAAAGCGCCGCCAGATCGCCAGGCCGTTCGATGGCCGGGCCGGACGTCGTCCGCAGATTAACGCCAAGCTCATTGGCGATAATATTGGCCAGCGTCGTTTTGCCTAGTCCCGGAGGACCGTACAGCAGCACGTGGTCAAGCGCCTCGTTGCGCATTTTTGCAGCCTCGATATATACCTTCAAATTTTCCTTTACTTGATTCTGTCCTATATATTCAGCCAAATAACGAGGACGCAGACTAAGTTCGACAGCCTGTTCGTCCATCATCAGATTGGCAGAAATAATTCGATCATCCATCTATATAACTCCTCTCTTGCAGCGATGCTCTATCTATCCAGCGAATAGCTGCTGCAGTGCCCGTTTCATGAGCACATCGACGGATTCGCCGCTTGCGCCGGAATCCTTGATCTTCAGCCAGACTTTATCCAGCTCGCTATCCGTATAACCAAGCGCCTTCAGGCCCTCGCGAGCCTCGGACCATGCCGAGCCGCCATCATCCGCTTCCGGCTCCTGGATGGCAAAAAGACCGGTCATCATGCTCGCATTCCCGAAGCCCTCAAGCTTATCCTTAAGATCCAAAATCATGCGCTGCGCTGTTTTCTTGCCGATTCCCGGAAGTTTGATCAAGAAGGATATATTCTCTTGATAGATCGCGGAAACCACATGATCCGGAGATCCTCCGCCGAGTATGCCGAGCGCCACGCGCGGGCCGATTCCCGAGACCTCGATCAGCTTACGGAACAGCTTCTGCTCCTCACGCGTCGGAAACCCAAACAGCAGAATGGCATCCTCACGAACGTGATGATGGGTGAAGACCGTCACGGTTCCTTCCGTTTTGGCAAAAGCATACGGATTCGGACAAAACACCCGGTATCCTACGCCTTGAACATCCAGCACAATATATTCACTCTCTAAGTGGACAACCTGTCCCCGTAAAAAATCGATCATTTTCGCAATACCTCATTTAATTTGGAATTAAGTGTGTAGGAATGGGCGTGGCAGATTGCCACGGCTAGAGCATCCGCCACATCGTCGGGCTTTGGGATGCTCTGAAGCTTCAGGAACATCCTGACCATTTCCTGTACCTGCTTCTTCTCCGCCTTGCCATAGCCGACGATGGCCTGCTTAACCTGCATAGGCGTATATTCTGCAATCGGGAGTCCGCGCTGGACCGCCGCCAGTATGAGAACTCCTCTCGCCTGGGATACGGACATCGCGGTGGTGACGTTGCGGTTAAAAAACAATTTCTCGAACGCAACGGCCTCCGGCTCATATTTATCGATAAGCTGCAGCATGCCTTCATACACGTGATGCAGCCTCTCTTCATCCGGTGTATGGGCTTCCGTCTGGATGCAGCCATACTGGACCGGCGTGACTTTGCTTCCAACCTTATCGACAAACCCGAAGCCCACAATCGCAATCCCCGGGTCGATTCCTAATATGCGCAAACCAATCTCTCCTCTGATGAAGCGAACATATGTATCGTTCTCCCATTATAACAAAAGTTCGGCCTCAATTGAGGAAAAACTTTGATCCCATAAGCCACAGTTCTATATCTTCCCTGACGGCACCGCCGATGGAACGGCTAAACACCAAAAAACCGCCCGGAAAAATTCCGGGCAGCTGCGGCTTTGGTGATGAAGCGACAAGCATGGATGTTTCAAGGGCTAGGGCTCATGACATTTTCGGCCATATCCCGTGCATAGTCGCTAAAGGTTGACAGTACACTGTTGTACTCTTCCATATCTTGAATTCGAATACCTTCTTCAAGCTGCTGAATCACGTCTTTAGGCAAAGAGGATTCCATCGAGCCGACATCCAGTTGGAAGAAGGTGCGCATGACCTTCTCTTCTTCCGGCGGGCCGTCAAACAACGTTAAGTTCCCGTTGGCATCGATGCTCATATAGGCTTGCCGCTTGCAGGCGGGTGAAAGGTCGGATACGGTTTGCTCGAGCCAGACATTCCCTTTATTATCCAACCGTCCCTGCCATAAAGGATTTTTATTCATCAGTTCATAAATGCCGTCCGCCGTAAGCTTTCCCATATCCTGCTCTTCAATGCCGCAGACATACGTGATGCGGACATGAACATGCTTCTTTCCCTTCGAGGTATTCAGCTTCTGCATGAATTCCCTCTGATCCTGCCTGCGTTCCTCCTGCTTATCATCCTCGATTTGCAGGTATTGCATCGTTTCAACAGCCAGCGGCGTTTCATCGAAAGTAGCGGTGAGCAGCCTCTTCATCTGATCGGTTATATTCTGGCCGGACCATACCATGACACCTACGAGCACTACGATCGAACAAGACCAAATCGCGCGTCTCCAACGTCTCCACCGTTTTCTGAACAGTTTCTTGAAGAAATGAAAAACACTCAAGGTTATCCCCTTCTATTCAATGTTTTTCATATTGTGACCGGGATGCTGTCAAAATATTCAGTTCCGCTCTTGCCGTTGGCATCATTTCTATCCATAACAAAGAAAGACCGCCTTCAGATATACTGAAAGCGATCTTTCGGTTTGAATCGGGATGACACGATTTGAACATGCGACCCCCTGGTCCCAAACCAGGTGCTCTACCAAGCTGAGCTACATCCCGTTAATTAATGCCGGTGAAGGGACTCGAACCCCCACGGTTTCCCTCACGATTTTGAGTCGCGCGCGTCTGCCAATTCCGCCACACCGGCACAAAGAAATTTCATAAGTTAAGCATCTGATTGTAAAAATGGCACGCCCTGAGAGATTCGAACTCCCGACCTTTTGATTCGTAGTCAAACGCTCTATCCAGCTGAGCTAAGGGCGCAAAATGGAGCGGACGACGGGAATCGAACCCGCGACCCTCGCCTTGGCAAGGCGATGCTCTACCGCTGAGCCACGTCCGCAAATATGATATGTATTCCGTTTCCAGCTCTCTTGGTAAAGATGGTGAGCCATGAAGGACTCGAACCTTCGACACCCTGATTAAAAGTCAGGTGCTCTACCAACTGAGCTAATGGCTCTTATTACTAAGAGTTAAAGAATGGCGGAACTGACGGGATACTCTCACTACGTTCGAGACTGCGAAGTCTATGCTAACGAAGCTAAGCTCCGACGAACCCAATATGGATTCTCATCCCTGAAGCTAATAAGAATGGCGGAACTGACGGGATTCGAACCCGCGATCTCCTGCGTGACAGGCAGGCATGTTAGGCCTCTACACCACAGTTCCAAGAGGCATTATCGCAATTGCGATATAAATTGGTTGCGGGGGCAGGATTTGAACCTACGACCTTCGGGTTATGAGCCCGACGAGCTACCGAACTGCTCCACCCCGCGTCATTAAAAGGGTTGCTTATATGGGGTCCCCGAAAAGTAATCGGAATTACCTGCGAAGCGTGAGCTTCACTTTATGGGGATGAAATATGGTGGAGGCTGAGGGGATCGAACCCCCGACCCTCTGCTTGTAAGGCAGATGCTCTCCCAGCTGAGCTAAGCCTCCATCTGGATTGTTACATGCGTTAAAGAAAGTGGTGACCCGTAGGGGATTCGAACCCCTGTTACCTCCGTGAAAGGGAGGTGTCTTAACCCCTTGACCAACGGGCCGTATATAAAGTCCTTGCTGGCGGAGAGAGAGGGATTCGAACCCTCGAGACGCTTTTGGCGCCTACACGATTTCCAATCGTGCTCCTTCGGCCAACTCGGACACCTCTCCGTATGGCTCCCCGAACAGGACTCGAACCTGTGACAACTCGATTAACAGTCGAGTGCTCTACCAACTGAGCTATCAGGGAATATGTACCGCTTGGCGACGTCCTACTCTCCCGGGACCCTTCGGTCCAAGTACCATCGGCGCTGGAAGGCTTAACGGTCGTGTTCGGTATGGGAACGCGTGGAACCCTTCCGCCATCGCCACCAAACGTATATTCAGGATACGGCATCGCCAAATGCCGTGACCATCCTCCTTGCAAGCATAGCTTGTACACTTACAATTCAGTTTTGATCACCTGAAAACTAGATACGAAACGATATTTGCGTTGATTAGAATCCGTAGCATTTACCCGATGTGGTATCGGGGTCCCCGAAAAGTATTCAGCGTTGCTTCAAAGCTTCGCTTTTTGGGGTGTTTTTGGATAAGCCCTCGACCGATTAGTATTGGTCAGCTCCATGCATTGCTGCACTTCCACCTCCAACCTATCTACCTCGTCGTCTTCAAGGGGTCTTACGAATTGGGAAATCTCATCTTGAGGGGGGCTTCACGCTTAGATGCTTTCAGCGCTTATCCCGTCCGTACGTAGCTACCCAGCCATGCTCCTGGCGGAACAACTGGTGCACCAGCGGTACGTCCATCCCGGTCCTCTCGTACTAAGGACAGCTCCTCTCAAATTTCC
>NC_013406.1:1075000-1835000 GCF_000024685.1 Paenibacillus sp. Y412MC10 | reverse complement strand
CCTGATCCAAGGATTGTCGCGCTTGGTTTTACCAGAAGATTGCGGCTTGCGCGATTTCTTGGCTGCCGGTCCTGTTTTGGCTTGCTGACGATGGACTTTGGCTTTCGGCTTGTTATTCTCTTCAATGCCGGCCTCTCCGGATATGGATGGCCCCGTACCGTTTTCAAATTCACTGCTAACCGTCACATTGCTTTGCTTTGCTTCGAAAGGAGCTGCAGCATTGAATTCGGAATCGATCGGCTGATCATTTTGTCGATCATTCCAGTTCGGTTCATATGGATTTACAAATGAAGGATAGGCTCCATGTGTTCCCATAGGTGCAGACGGAGAGCCGTATGCCCCGGCATTGTAGTTCATTCCCTCCTGCCACGGCTGATACGATGCCCCCATGTCAGGCGCGTACGGATGATGCCCATGTTGTGGGTACCCGAAATGCGGCATGTGATGGTGCGACCCCATTTCTCCCCCGTGGCATCCGCAAGGAGACGGAACATAACCATATGTCATTGCTGTATGATGATGCTCGGGATATGGATGGTAGTCGGAAACCATATTCCCTGTATAAGATTCCGTGATTGAGAACTGGGAATATTCCATGCTCATCGGCTGTTCAGAAAGACCCGGATATCCTGAAACTGTACTTCCCCAGCCTTCATTGTAGGAAACCGGCATCGCTTCCTGCGGCATGTTGTGATACGGATGGACGGCATTGCCATAATCGGCGCCCGGCCATTTCATAGGCTCATGACACCCGCAGGGACCTTCATGAAGACCGAATGGAGGCATTGCAAATGCGGGTGCCTCTTTAAAAGGAAACTCCGGACACGGATGAGGCATCATCTGCATCGGCATCTGGGCAAAAGGCGGACATGGTTCGGCTATGGGATGAACAGGATGCGGTAACGGCATGGTTTTGACAGGATACGTATACTCCGGCTCCATAGATTTATATGGAGATATGAATTCGGGTTTAAACTCTGGTTTAAACTCTGGCTTGAACTCCGGTTTGTATTCTGGTTTGAATTCTGGTTTAAACTCTGGCATGATTACGGGCATTTTAAATTCCGGCATCACTTCCGGTTTTTTCACCTCTGGCATAATCTCTGGTTTCTTGCTTTCCGGCATGATGATCGGCTTCTTGATTTCAGGTAATATCTCCGGTTTGTATTCCGGCTCCATTTTCTTAGGCTCCTCGGGGAAAGGCGAAATCTCCGGAAGCTTCGGCAGAATCGGCGGCTCAGGCTCCTTAACCTCAGGAACGACCGGAGGCTGCTCGATCGGCGCTGTTATTTCTTCCTTAACTCCGGTGTAATCCTTGCTGCCGGGTTTCTTCTTGCCTGCAGCTGCACCGCTGCCACTGCTCATGGAAACCCCGTCATCAACGCCGGACTCCATAGAACCGCCAGATGAAGGGATGTTGACGACTTCCCCCACCAGCAGGGCATTCGGATTTTTAAGCTGGGGATTGGCATTGATGATTTCCTTCAGAGTGACTCCCCATGCCTTGGACAGTTTCCAGAGGGAGTCTCCCTGCTTTACCGTATGCTTATGGATAATGGGTTGGCTGCCGTCAGGGACCTGAACGGGCTCGGTCGGAACTTTGATCTTGGCACCGACATCGAGCTTATTCGGATCCACCAGCTGTGGATTGGCATCGATGATTTTCGCTAAAGGTACGTCGTATTTTTTGGACAGCTCATATAGGGTGTCGCCTTCCTTGACGATGTGTATCTTCACGCCGCTAAAACCTCCTACACTCTTCTAGGCGTCATGTAATTCGCCCGCTTTCGTTACTACATCCTATGCACGGAATAGGC
The DNA here is from genome assembly GCF_000024685.1 of Paenibacillus sp. Y412MC10. NCBI lineage: Bacteria > Bacillati > Bacillota > Bacilli > Caryophanales > Paenibacillaceae > Paenibacillus > Paenibacillus sp. Y412MC10. Next base: position 1,833,183 of record NC_013406.1, on the reverse strand, counting down.
GATTGACATCCCTCTGGGCAAAAAAAATCCTTTCATCGACATGAAAGGATGGTTTAAGTCGTTTATTTAGTTGTCCTGAAACCCTAGGATTCCCATACTTTATAACCGTCTTGATCCACAATTTTGCGGAATTCCTCCAGCAATTGCAGCGTAACGGGACCAGCCTGGCCTTTTCCGATGATCCGTCCGTCAATTTCGCGGGCCGCAATGACCTCAGCAGCCGTGCCCGTAAAAAATACTTCGTCCGCAATATATACGTCATGCATGCTGAACGGCTCTTCCTTCAGTTTAATGCCGAGTTTCTCGCATAAATCGATAATGGCCTGGCGCGTAATGCCTTCGAGTGCGCCAAGATAGCACGGAGGCGTAGTGACCACGCCGTTTTTGACGATGAAAATGTTGTCCCCGGAGCCTTCCGTCACATATCCCTGCGCGTTCATCATAATAGCCTCATCCGCTCCCGCAAAGTTGGATTGGATCTTCACGAGGATATTGTTCAAATAGTTCAAGGATTTGATTTTCGGGTTAAGCGCATCCGGTATGTTACGCCGCTGGGCAACGGAGACGGCCTTCAGGCCATTGAGATAAGCTTCTTCAGAATAAATCGCCAGCTGCTCCACAATGATCAACACGGTCGGTTTAGGGCAGCGGCGCGGATCCAGCCCCAAGTTGCCGGCACCGCGGGATACCACGATACGGATATACCCATTCCGCATGTCATTGCGTCGAATGGTCTCGGCCATAGCCTCCAGCAGTTCTTCATATGCCAGGGGGATGACTAAATCGATGGACTTGGCGGAATCATACAGCCGGTCCAAGTGCTCTTTGCACTTAAAGATGTTGCCGTTATATATTCGAATGCCTTCGAATATGCCGTCTCCGTACAGAAACCCATGGTCAAAAACAGATACTTTAGCATTCTCTTTCGTGACATATTCTCCATCTAAATAGATCCATTGCTCCGACATTTACTTAACCTCCATTTTCTCACTCTCATAGGCATAGCCCGGATAAGAGCCCAGCACTCGAACCAGACATCCCAGCGCTTCAATCTCTCCCATGGCGGCAACCAACAGAACGGAATCCGCTGCGGCCATCACATCGATATAAAAATAGTAATTACCGAGCTTCTTCTTCGTTGGACGGGATTCGATCCGCGACAGGTTCAGGCGACGCCACGCAAAAGCGGAAAGCACCTGATGCAGCGCTCCCGGCACGTCTTCTGGAAGCGTTACGAGAATGCTGGTCTTGATATGTTCCGGCGAACGGTTGACCAATATCGGCTCGCGTCCGATCAGCACAAACCGTGTGTAATTGTTATCATGGTCGGTAATACGCTCAGCAAGCACGTTTAATTCGTGGGTGGCCGCGCCTAGCGAAGTGCCGATTGCCGCCCATCCCCGGCCGGGATTCTCCTTTACGATCTTAACCCCTTCGGAGGTGCTGCCCACTTGCTCCAACTCAGCCTGCGGTGCAGCCTTCGCTAGGAACTGACGGCACTGGGCTGTCGCAACTTGGTGGGACCAGATCTTTTTGATCTGACTGTAATCCATCGTTCCGTCACTTGAACGGAATTCGGCAGCATTACCGATCAGGTTCTGGATGGAGGGATAGACCCACTCCACCTGCATCGGCAGATCCACCTCATTGACCAGCCAATCCATATGAAGGCTTACGGAGCCTTCAATGGTGTTCTCGATCGGGATCACGCTGTAATCGCTTTTTCCTTCTACTGTTGACATAAATACATCAGAGATCAGTTTATGGTGGACAAATTCCACCGGCTCACCATTTAGGAGATAAAGTATCGCTTCATGAGATACCGATCCTGAGGGCAACAAGGCTATTTTTTTCATGCGGTAACTTCCCCTCTAATCATATCCGAAAAGGATCTATTATTAATATCATCCAAGAGCTGGACGCCTTCCGCAACTGGATTCAATGGGTAGCACGAAGACAGGATTCCTTCCGCCTTCATCGTCTCCGTGAGATACGTGCCCAATTCTTCTGCACGCGGTTCGTTCCGGTCCACCAGCGCAATCATCGTCGGACCCGCTCCGCTCAGCGCGATGCCGAGTGCTCCGTGATCAGGCGCTTCGGCCAAAATCTTGGACATCCCCGGTACAAGCGGCGCACGATATGGCTGATGAATCCGGTCTTTCATCGCGGCACGAATCAAGTCCAGTCTGCCTGCCGAAAGAGCAGCGGTCATTAAGGAGGACCGACTAATATTATATACAGCATCCGCTAAACTGACCTGGGCGGGCAGCGCTTCCCTTGCTTTGGATGTCGCCAGCTCGAAATCGGGAATCACCACGAGCGTTCCAAGGTCCGCCGGAGGTTCAATGCGCATATAATCCGCATGGGATCCATCCCATACGGCCGCAATGATTCCTCCAAATAAAGAAGCCCCCACATTATCAGGATGCTTCTCAAGATTCGTCGCCATATCAAAAAGCTTGGAATCCGGCAGTGGTGACCCGATTAGAGCGTTGGCTGCAGCCAGCGCGCCTACGATCGCCGATGCGCTGCTGCCAAGGCCGCGGGTAAGCGGAATTTCGGAATACATGGAAATCTCGAGATCAGGAACTGCCTGTCCCACTTCTTCAAAAACCATTTGAGCCACCTTATAGATCAGGTTGCTCTTATCGGTCGGCAGACCGCCCATCTCATCGCCATGAAGATGGAACACGGTCTTCTCCGACGCTTTCATCTCGATCCAGGAATACAGGGACAATGCCATGCCGAGCGTATCGAATCCGGGTCCCAAATTAGCCGTGCTGGCCGGAACCTTCACCCGGACGCCTTGGGACAAACTCATACCCGCGCAGCTCCTTCAAGCTTAGCGATGGCATCCATTACGGCCGATTCCGTATCCGATACGACGAGCGGTTCGGCGTTCACGGTAGAAATCGCGATATTCGGATCTTTCAGCCCATGTCCTGTCAGCACACAGACAACGGATTCCCCACCTTTAAAATATCCCTCTCGCTTCATTTTATAAACGCCTGCGATGGAGGCGGCCGATCCTGGCTCGGCAAAAATCCCCTCGCGCGATGCGATTTTGCGGTATGCTTCCAAGATTTCCTCGTCCGTAACGTAGTTAATTTGTCCACCGGATTCCTCAGCGGCGGCAACCGCGGTTTTCCAGCTGGCCGGGTTCCCGATGCGGATGGCCGTCGCTACCGTTTCCGGATTCGGAATAGGCTCACCCTTGACGATAGCCATGGCGCCTTCCGCCTCGAACCCAAGCATCTTCGGCAGGGAAGCGGATTTGCCCGCTGCGTGGTATTCTTTAAATCCTTTCCAGTAAGCGGAGATGTTCCCCGCATTGCCGACCGGAATGGCCAGTACGTCCGGAGCTTTGCCCAACTGGTCAACGACTTCGAATGCAGCCGTCTTCTGGCCTTCGATTCGATAAGGATTCACGGAGTTTACCAGCGAAATCGGATGCTTGGCCGTGATCTCGCGAACGATTTCCAGCGCGCGGTCAAAGTTCCCTTCAATCGCGATCACCTTCGCTCCGTAAATCATCGCCTGCGCGAGCTTGCCCAGCGCGATATTGTTGTTCGGAATGATCACGATGCAGTTTAATCCGCCGCGAGCGGCATAAGCAGCAGCCGCAGCCGATGTATTGCCCGTCGAAGCGCACATGATGGTACGGCTTCCTTCTTCCATTGCTTTCGCGACGGCCATGACCATCCCGCGGTCTTTGAATGAACCTGTCGGGTTCAGCCCTTCGAATTTGAAATGCAAATCGATTCCGAGCTCTTCGGATAGATTCACGGCTTTGATGAGCGGGGTATTCCCTTCCTTAAGCGTTAGCAGCGGGGTACGCTCATTTACCGGCAAATATTCTCTGTAGGTTTGCAGCAATCCTTCATACGGCATCTCTCATGTTCTCCTTTTCTTATGAAAAAATTATATATGTTGATTTAATGGATTCTAATCCTTATCCTTCAACGCGGTAAACACTTTTGATTCGGCGTATGACTTCCAGGCCTTCAAAGTGATTCAGCACTTCGTCCATGCTGGCTTTGCTCGCATTGTGCGTAACGATGATTATCTCTGCGTCCGGGTTGTGCTCGTTCGGCTGCTGAACAACGGACTCCAAGCTGACGTTATATTGAGCGAACACCTGCGTAATTTGCGCCAGCACTCCTGCTTTATCGTCCACATGAAGCAGGATGAAATTCTTGTACATGATCTGCTCATCGGTTTTTAGCTTCTTCGGTTTATAAGGAACGATGGCTTTCAGACCGTTAACGCCAAGCTTCAGATTCTTGATGACCGCCACCAGGTCTGCCACAACGGATGTCGCGGTTGGCATCTCGCCCGCGCCCGCTCCGTAGAACATCGTTTCGCCGACGGCCTCCCCGTATACATACACCGCGTTAAATACGCCGTTCACGGCGGCGATGGGATGACCTTTGCGAACCATCGTCGGCTGGACGCTGATGCTGAATTCATCGTCCTGACGCTCCGCGATACCGAGAAGTTTCATCTCGTAGCCCAGACGTTTGGCATAAGCGATATCATCTTTCGTAACCTGCGAAATGCCCTTGACGGATACATCCTGGAGCTCAACGTTCGTGCGGAAGCCGAGGGTACCGAGTATTGCCATTTTGCGGGCCGCGTCCAAGCCTTCCACATCGGATGTCGGATCGGCTTCCGCGTACCCCAGCTCCTGAGCTTCTGCCAGGACATCCTCATAGGAGGCGCCTTCCTGGCTCATCTTGGTCAAGATAAAGTTGGTCGTACCGTTCACGATCCCCATGATTTTCATGATACGATCCGACGAGAAGCCTTCAATCAGCGTGCGGATAATGGGAATGCCGCCGGCAACGCTTGCCTCGTAGAACACGTCGCACTGCTTCTCTTGCGCCTTGGCCAATATTTCGGCACCGTGCAGAGCCATCAGATCCTTATTGGCGGTTACGATGTGCTTGCCGCGCTCAAGCGCTTCGAGGATGTAGGTTTTCGTCTGCTCGATCCCGCCCATTACTTCAACGATGACATCAATCTCGGGATCGCGAATGACCGCCCAGGGATCTTCCGTTAATTTACTCTGATCCACATTGACGCTGCGGTACTTCTCCAAATGTTTGACGGCGATGCGCTCGATCGTAATCGGCGAACCGACCTGACTGCTCAAATCCTCCTGATGCCCCTCAACGATGCGGACAACGCCTGTTCCTACGGTTCCTAATCCCAAAAGCCCTACTTTGACCGGTTTCATTAATACACTACCTCCTGTATCCCATCACATAGATATCTATTTATTCGTCGTTTCTACCCTAACCTTGCCCTATCATCTGCACTCTTCTGACTCCGGCTATCCGCCTCAATCCGTCAAGCAGATCATCCAGCTCCTCATTCAGCCGGGAAACTTCGACGGAAATAACGACATTCGCGATTCCTTGCAGCGGGATGCTCTGATGAATGGTCAGCACGTTCCCGCCTTCACCCGCTACCAGCCCCAGCACCTCGGATAGCATGCCCGAGCGATGTTCCATATCGATGGAAATCGTTACGATTTCATCACGTTCCAATTGATTGATAGGGTGGATGCCGTCCTTGTACTTGTAAAAAGCACTGCGGCTAAGCCCTACCTGCTCGACGGCTTCATGAACCGTCCTCACGTCTCCCGACGCCAGCAGTTTTTTCACTTGCATCGTTTTAACTACAGCCTCGGGAAGGATGTCTTCCCGGACCAGATAGTAGCGTTCCTTCACAAACGTCCTCTCCTCAAAGACTACTGTATTCGTATAGTGGACATTATACTGGATATACCCCGTAAGGGCAATACATAAGTGACCCATTTTTAGCGAACCCGATATTTCCGGGTCAACCCTATAGCCTATACTATATCGCAATTCGAAACGGAACTCATAGGTATTCACGTCAAATTTGCAAATGATGCGTTAAAAAACAGCCCCCGGTATTCCGGAGACTGCCGATAACTTCAAGCTAACTGGTGTATCTCATGGTCAAGCCGCAGTACTCGCACTCTTTTTCCTCATGCCGTGAAATCACGGTTCTTGCGCCGCAGCCGGAACATGCCACAGACTTCGATTCCGTCTTCGTTTGAGATTCAACGGGTTTTACCGGCTCTCTATGCAGCGAACGGATCACCAGCGCGCCATCCTCAATCCTCCCGGCAGGAAGCATGCGCTCCTTCAACATATAGTTCAAATCCCGGATCACATGGGCCGGACTTTGATTCGCAACGATCGCGATATGCTCGATGTAAATTAACCGCCGCTGCAAGACAGCCTCCCTGTAAATTCCGAGCAGCTTCCAGAATTTTTTGTCTAAGAAGTCGGCAGCAACCAGCAAAAACAACGCGGGGATCAATATACACAACGCCATCGCTAAATTATCGTTTAAGAACTGCTCGCTGGTTTCGCTCGTCACTAAATTGATTACCAGGATAACAATATAAGTGCCGAACAATACCCATCCGATCAATCTAAGGTTCCTTCCCTGATAACTGTGATGCTGCTGCGTGGGCAGAATACGAAACGCAGCGATAATCAAAGCTAATGGAAAAAACACATACGTCAGTCCAATAATAAAATAATCGAATGAGGTAAATTGCGATTTAAAAGGCTTTACCGGAACGCTCATACGAAGTTCTCCCCAGTCTCTTCTCTTTTAAATGGTACATCCGACGTGCTATGCCACAATCACGGTACCGCAATACTCGCATTCCTTCCCCTCCACATGCGTTACGACCGTTCTTGCTCCGCAGCCAGGGCATTCCACGGATTTAGGCGCCGGATCGGACGCAGGTTCGGTTCGGGATATGGGGGCCGGGCCTGCAGTCGTATCTCCCATTGAATACTGCACGTGCTGCCCACTGCGAGAAACGAATTCGCCACGGAATGGTTCGGACTTTCTGTGCAAGGACGGGATGAGAACAACTCCGTTGTCGAGCTTTCCGTTAGGCAGCATACGCTCTTCAAACATGAACGTGATATCCCGGATCACGTGTGCAGGCGATTGTCTCGCCTCACGGGCAATGTGTTCGACCTGAACGAGCCCTCGATGCAGGATGGCATTCGAATAGAATTGCAGCAAGCTGCCGAATTTCTTGTCTTCCTTATTGGCGATCACCAGCATGATCATGGCTGGAACCAGAATGATGACGCCCCAAACGACGGTGGCCGAATAGAGGCTTTCGATATCTTTGTCATCAATCGTCGCAAAAATCATGAGCAATTCTATGATTCCATAGGTAATGGCAAGCACCCAGCCGAAAAGGCGGTTGTTCCTTCCCTTACAACGGTTGTGGCGATGGGTGACAAGCACCCGCACGGCTGCCAGCACGATGGCCAGCGGGAAAAAAAGCACGGCCAGCGCGATGATCGAATAATCCATTTTCGTGAACTTAAGTTTAAAACGCTTCGGATTAGAAGCTCCCATATGCTATCCCCTCTATCATCTGCATTAGGTTGATCCCGCCTTTGCCTTCAGAAGCACCGTATTGCGATCCTGCACCGTTCGGAGAATATCGCGGATGATAGGAACGGTTTGCTCTGCCAGTTCCTTGCGCTGTTCAGCTTGCGCCTCGCCGATCAATGTTACTTGGTCCTCCAGCATCGCAATTTTTTGCTGAATCAACTGCTCCTCTTCATATAAGGAGGTATGTGATATGGGATCACTATAACGCAGCGTCTCTTCAAGCTCGGCGATCTGCCGTTCCAACGACGGCATGTTCTCTCCCGGCAGTTCGCTTAGCTTTCTGCGAATCTCCCCGATCCAGGCTACAGTCTCTCTCTTGACCGCGAGATGATCGCTTTCCTTCCGCTCCTGTGCGCCTGCATATTTTGCCGCCAGGAATACGAGCCCAAGAACAACGAAAAATCCAGAAAACGTAATCAGATGAATCATGAAATACGAGGATACAGGCAGCTTAAATAAGTATCCCAGCAAAATAACCTCCAGCACAACGGACACCGTATAGATACCAATTATGATGCCGGAAGCAATATAAAATGGGGTGCCTGACGAAGCTGCCTTCCCCCTGCCGATGACAACACCGATAAATAGGAGAACGGCCGCTTCGGCGCATCCAACGGCAATTCCCGATATCCAAGAACTCGGCTGGAACATCCCGCCGATCCATCCAAACAAGAGGATCGTAACCAACGGAAGCGCAATGGCTGCCAGCCATGCCCCGTTTCGATCCTTGGTTCTTGTATTCACCTGATTCCCCCGCTTTCGCTTCACATCAATTTATGACCGCACTCCATGCAAAACTTCTGGCCCGGTTTGATCTCATGATCGCACCCTGGACATGTAAGCGCGTGACTCGACCCGCAGTGCGGGCAAAACTTGGCTTCGGCATCCACCAATTCTCCACATGCCCGGCAAGGCATCGGCAGCGGTGCACCGCAATCCGGACATTCGGCTGCGCCTGCCGGGTGATCATGTCCGCACTTCGGGCATGCATGGTAAGGGTCGCCGCAGTGAAGGCAGAACTTTGCATTCGGAGCCAGGGGCTGCCCGCAATCGTTGCACAGGATGGCTTTCGCCGGCGCTTCCTCGGCCTGAGTCTGAAACGATTGGCCGCAGCCCGAACAGAACCGCGCTTCTTCCCCGTTCAGCATTCCGCATTTTGTGCATGCCTTCTGCTCGATTTGCAAATCGTTCTTCTCTTGAGGTTTGGCATGGTCAAACATATGCCGGGCGGTCTCATACATCGGACCGACCATTCCGAGTCCCATGCCCAGCCCCGTTCCCATGACCGCTGCCGGGCTTCCGGGATTCTTCGCCGCTCCCTCAAGCGTATTAAAGGTTCTTTCCTGATGGTAGGTATAACCGATGATATCCATCTCCGCTTTTTTTGCCAACGCTTCCTTGATTCGGACAGCTGCAGGATCATGCTCCGGTATGTTGATGGAATCCACATAAAAATTCAGCAGGGTAATCCCCATCTCTTCAAATGAAGGCGCAATCGCTTCCATGATGTGTTTGGATATTTCCGCTATGTAAGCATTGATTTCCACAACGCTGATTTTTTTCCGAACGATATAGGAGGATATGATTTCCGTAATGTTGGACATCAGCACGCCGCGGTAATATTTGACCAGCGTTCCCTGATCAAAGGTTGGCAGGGTACCGACCATGGTTCCCAGAAACTTTCGCGGATCGCTGATTTGAACGCCGAATTGGCCAAAGGCTCGGAGCGATACGATGATGTTGTATTTCGGATCCTGCAGCTGGATCGGTGAGCTGGTCCCCCATTTCACGTCCAGCGAACGAAGTTTGTTCACAAACCAGACTTCTGCCGTAAAGGGAGACTTCCCTCCGAATGGAAGATTGATGACATTGGATAAAATCGGGATGTTTGCCGTACTCAGCGTATGCCGCCCTGCCGGGAAAGAGTCCAGTGCCTGACCGCCCTTGTACAGGATCGCCTCCTGCGTCTCATGAACAATGAGCTGGGTCCAGGTGCCTAACTCCTGATTCGGATAACGCCAGGCAAACACATCCGGCGGGCCTTCGTATTTTACGACTTCAATAATAGCCATAGTTCTACTCTCCTTTTTGCGCCGTTCCTTCCATCCTGAGATCTATGGAAAAGGTACTATTGTACTACTATTGTATACGATTTATCCGATAAGTGGATGCAAAATTTGGAAAGCGTGATCCGGCATTTCGAGCCAGACTCACAGCCAATGGAATATACGGCTGCGCGCTTCATTCATGATTTATGGGAAACACCTTCCTTCACGCAAAAAAATACCGCCAAGCCTGCTGTAGACAGACCTTGCGGTATTTTTGTTATACATATATTCATCTGAACATCAATAGTAACTGCTGCCTTCGACAAATTCGAATTCGAAATCGCCGATCCGTACGATGGTGCCTTCCGTCGCGCCCCGTTTCCGCAGCTCTTCATCAATGCCCATGTGACGCATCGTTCTGGCAAGCTTCAGGATCGCATCATGCGAATTCATCTGCATCCGTTTCAGCATTCGCTCAATTCGCTCACTGTGCACCACATACATTTCATTATCTCTGGTGACGGTGAAGGAATTGTCGTTCTGCGCTTTGAATTTATACACCTTGCGCTCGGAAACTTCGGATACTTCTTCAATCGCCGGCTCATCCGGAATGCTCTCCAGCACATCGATCGTGCGATAAAGAAGTTCCTGGATCCCCTGACGGGTCAGCGAGGAGATCGGCATCACCTCGATGTCAGGGCGAATCTCCTTCACCTTCTCTTTGAAGGCCGCTAAGTACTCCTCTGCTTCCGGCATATCCATTTTATTGGCGGCTACGATTTGCGGCCGTTCGATCAAAACCGGGTTATAGAGCCTAATCTCATCGTTGATTTTTTGCCAATCCTCGAACGGATCCCGTCCTTCCGTGCCTGCCATATCCACGACGTGGATAATGACGCGGGTTCGTTCCACGTGCCGGAGGAATTCGTGGCCAAGTCCCACGCCTTCATGGGCACCCTCAATCAGGCCAGGCAGGTCAGCCATGACGAAATTGCGCCCGTCCCCGACCTCAACCATGCCCAAATTCGGCGTGATGGTCGTGAAATGGTATGCCCCGATCTTCGGCTGAGCCGCGGATACAACAGACAACAGGGTGGATTTGCCTACGCTCGGGAATCCGACGAGACCTACATCAGCCATCACTTTAAGTTCCATGGTTACGTAGCGCTCTTCGCCTTCTTCTCCATTCTCGGCAAGCTCGGGCGCCGGATTGTTCGGCGTGGCAAAGCGGATGTTTCCGCGGCCCCCGCGGCCGCCTCTGGCAACAACAACCTGTTGACCGTGACGGGTCAAATCGCCAATCACTTCACCGGTATCGTCATCCGTTAAGATGGTACCCGGCGGGATACGGACAATCATGCTCTCCGCATTGGCCCCATGCTGGCTTTTATTGCGGCCCTTTTCCCCGCGCTTGGCCTTGAAATGCTTCTGGTAACGGAAATCCATCAACGTGCGCAGTCCTTCATCCACCCGGAAAATCACGTCGCCGCCCTTACCGCCGTCGCCGCCGGCAGGTCCGCCTTCAGGAACGTATTTCTCACGGCGAAACGCAATGAGCCCATCGCCGCCGTCGCCGCCTTTTACATATACTTTTGCCTTATCTACAAACATGAAATCACCTTCCTCAAGTCACAAACGGCAGATACAAGCGGTACGAGGTTTCCCCCGGCTCCGTCTGCTCCACCCGAATGCCTTCGCCTTTTACGGATTGTTCAATCTGAAGCTTCAAGCCCTCCGGGTCTCCAAAGGAACCTTCTCCTAGAGCCCATACGATCAGCTCTTGCTCCTGCTGCATAAATGTTAATGTTAACTGCCGGGTATCCCCCCATGACGCCGTTCCGCTCAATTGAAAGGCTCTCACCGTTTGAATGATCGCTTCGGTAAAAGACTCTGCCGTTTGTGGCGATACTTTGTCTTCCAGCTGTACCTGGTCCACCACTTCAACGCAGAGCTGCAGATTGCTGCTGTACGTTCGGTATGAATGTAAATAAAAAACCAATGAAGGAATGCCAAGCTTGGAGATCCTGCTCTCCGTCGCCATCCTGTCCTTTATTCTTTCCACAGAACCCACGGTTTTATCAAGCTTCCCCAGTTGAATGTAGCCGTACAAAATTTGAAGCTCATTCATCCAATCATGACGATGGTGATTCAACATTTGAATCGCCGTCTGCTCCATATTCCGAATGATGGCTTGCTGCCTGCGCTCGTCCGATTTACGGACAAGCCATGCTCCGCAGGCAGACGCGGCGACAGCCCAAGCCGTCAACACTGCTCCTGCAGCCAAAGATGGCTTCCATACCACCCATGCCACCGGTATTACGGAGGTTAACCCCGCCACAGCTGCTATCCATTTCCAGGATTTCATCGCTTCTCCTCGTCTTTCAACAGCAATTGGTTACATTCACCAAATCCCAGTATATCATAGACTTTCAGGACGGTTCATCCCCCTGGATGATCATTCTTTGCGCAATTTACAAAAAAAGAAGCCCCGGCAACGATGCCGAAAGGCTTCTTCTGTATGCAGCATAAGAAACGATTAAGCTTCAACTGCAGCCGCTACTGGAGCGACATCAACCGGGTAGACGCTCACTTTCTTGCGATCACGACCCCAACGTTCAAATTTCACAACGCCGTCCACTTTCGCAAACAAAGTATCGTCTTTACCGATACCCACGTTCGTGCCTGGATGAATTTTCGTTCCGCGTTGACGAACCAAGATGCTGCCGCCAGTCACTGCTTGACCGTCTGCACGTTTCACGCCAAGACGTTTCGATTCGCTGTCACGACCGTTCTTTGTGGAACCTACACCTTTTTTCGATGCGAATAACTGAAGATCCAATTTCAACATGTTGTCTACCTCCTTCTTCAAGTAGTCAATTCTTGTATTCTTATATACTTGCCGTACGAATCGGCAATTCCCTGTAACATAACAACCATGGATTCGAGAAGCAGTTGAACTTGGCCGGAGACGGAATCATCTGCCGTAGGCGGAAGATTTGCGCTAAGAAAGCCGCCCTTCATCCGGGTCTCCATAACGGTTCCGGTTAACGCTTCAATAGAATTCACCGTTCCCACTGTAATGCTGGAAACTCCAGCACATACAATATCTTCCCCTGGATCGGCATATCCCGCGTGCCCCGTTACCTTGAAGCTATGGATCCGTCCATCTTCCCCGCGCAGTACTTGTACAGTAATCAATTACCGCACCTTCTTACGCTTGGATTTTCTCGATGGTTACTTTAGTGTAAGGTTGACGATGACCTTGCTTCTTGTGGTAGTTCTTCTTCGGCTTGTATTTGTATACAACGACCTTACGGCCTTTACCGTGCTTCTCTACCTTTGCAGTTACAGTCGCACCGGAAACAACCGGAGTTCCTGCTACCAATCCGTCCTCTTTGGAAACGGCCAGTACACGGTCGAAAGTCACGCTCTCGCCGTCACCTGCAGTCAGCTTCTCGATGAACAATACGTCGCCCTCTTGAACTTTGTATTGTTTACCGCCTGTTTCGATAATAGCGTACATTTGCTTGCACCTCCCTATGTCTCAGACTCGCCTGGTATAAAGGTGTCCGTCCCAAAAAGAACGTTCTTGTGAACCCAACCGGAGCGGTTACAGCATGTGCAGCAACCTATCACTAGACACATACCCAATGATAATATCATATTCCCCGTTCACCGTCAACATCATTCTTCGATAACCACGCCCCGGCCTCCGCAGGTTCCGCAAGGCTTGGCAAAGGGGAGAGACGAGCTTTCCCGGGCTTTTTTGCGGGTCATTTCCAGCAGTCCCAGCTTGGTCCAGCCGACCACAAAGCTCTTCGTGCGGTCTTTGCGCATAACGGCCTCCATGACAGAAACCACCTGCTGCCGGTGCTCTTCATGATCCATATCGATGAAATCCACGATAATAATGCCCCCGATATCCCAGAGGCGAAGAATCCTTGCGATCTGCTGCGCAGCCAGAAGATTCGTCTTCAGTACCGTTTCCTCGAAATTATCCCCGCCGATATATTTGGCTGTGTTCACGTCGATGATCGTCATGGCTTCGGTTTGGTCTACGACGATGGTCACGCCCTCGGGAAGCGTGATTTTCCTTGCGAAGCTGGCTCTCATCTGCTCGTCCAACCCGTACGCTTGAAAAATCGGGCCTCCTTCCGAGTAATATGTAACCTTAGGCTCCATTCCCGGAACGGTTTCCTTCAAATAACTCTTGGTTTCCTCGCCTTTCTGCTTGCTGTCGATCACAAGCTCGTCATGCAGCGGATCAAAGGCATCGCGCAGAAACCGCTGCAGTAGGCCTAAATCGCGATGCAGCAGCGCCGGAACGGGCGCAGATTCCGCCTTGTCGAGAATCCGGGCCCACTCTTTTCGCAAATACTCCAGATCTCCCTTTATGAATTCCAGGGGCTCGTCCTCCGACACCGTTCGGATGATGATTCCCTCTTCATCTGTGCGAAGCTGCTCGCCGATGCTCTTCAGCCGGGCCCTTTCCGCATCGCGTCCGATTTTCTTGGAGACGGCAACATAGTCCGCAGTCGGCATATACACCATGCATCTGCCCGGAAGCGAAAAATGCGTCGTCACCCTCGCTCCCTTGCCGCCTCTGGGTTCCTTCATGACCTGCACGATCAATTCCTGCCCCGCCGTCAGCAGCTGCGAAATCGAAGGCTTCTGCTTGGGCTGCTTCTCTAAATGCGGATGGAGCACATCATCGATATATAAAAACGCGTTCTTTTTCAGCCCGATATCTACAAAAGCCGCCTGCATCCCCGGCAGCACGTTCACGACCCTGCCTTTATAAAAGCTTCCGACAACACTTTGCTCACGACTCCGCTCAACGGCGAATTCGGCTAACCTCCCATCTTCGATGAGGGCCATCTGAATGGTCTCATGTTCACAATGAACTATCATTTGCCTCATGGCTTCACCTCTCAAATGGAAGACGATATTCTATTGTTTTATCCTAACACAATCTCAGATGACATGAATGGATAAAGAATCTTGGCCCGCCCCCCCGTCTTCCTCATGATGTCTACGATTTACGCATACCAGGGCGGACCAGTTGATGCAAAATAAGAAGAGATCACATGCTGCTCCGGAACAACGGCAAGCAGGCTGCCGCGTCCGCTCATGACATAAATCAAATGATACTTCTCTCGTTTAAATAGACGCATGATATCATCCAAAGGTTTCGAAGAATCTGCAACGATTGGCTGGGCAGGACCAAGTCCATCCAAATTCCGTTCATAAACCTCGCTCCGATTGACCAAAAATCTTAAAAACCGGTAATGGACGTTCCGATAGTCTTCGAAATTGGAATACGCCAGGAAAAGGCCGATCATCAGCACATTTAAACGAACGCCGCCTCCGGAGAATAACGGCTGCAATCCGTAACCGATCATAATTAAACTGCACAAAATGCCTGCGCGGGAAGCCCACAGCAAGGTGGCATGATAAGGGGCAAGCAGGCTGATGACGGCCTGCAGCACTTTGCCGCCGTCCAGCGGCAGAATCGGAAGCAGGTTAAACAACGCGATGACGAGATTCCCCTGAATGATATAAGACAGCAGCTGCTCGTCACCCCACCCCGCCCATTGGCAGGCCAGGGTAATGCCGATC
Organism: Paenibacillus sp. Y412MC10; assembly: GCF_000024685.1. NCBI lineage: Bacteria > Bacillati > Bacillota > Bacilli > Caryophanales > Paenibacillaceae > Paenibacillus > Paenibacillus sp. Y412MC10. Next base: position 1,818,049 of record NC_013406.1, on the reverse strand, counting down.
ATAATGACATTTTGCAGCGGTCCCGCAAGCGCAATGATGATCTCCTTCATCGCAGTCATCCTGCCGTCGTCTTCAATGACAGCAACGCCGCCGAACGGCAGCATCTGAATGGCTCGTACCTTGAACCCCATCGCTGCCGCGGCGGCGGCATGTCCCAATTCATGAATAAACACGATAATAAACAGGGTCAGCAACTCCAGGAAGCGGCCGGTGAATACGGATGCCAGCATGACAATGACAAAGAGCGGATGCAGCGACAAGACCGTTCCCTTAAACTTAATCAAACGGAATCACTTCCGCCGGATCGACGTCACGATCCCCCTCTTTGAGTTCGAAATAAAGGGAGGGCGGGCTGCCTGTGCCTGAAGATGCCAAAGTCCCGATAATATCTCCGCCTTGAACCCAGTCATTCACCTTAAGCCCGGTTTCCGCCAGCCTGCTGTATGCCGCCGTTCGCTCTCCCGTATGCTGTATGCGTACCGTAATCCCGTTATCAGGATGTTCTTTAACCTCAAGAACGCGCCCGGTCTCTATACTTTTAACCGCCCGGTCCGCTAAAGAACCCCCTCCGGCTTCCAGAACGATGCCTTTCAGATCAACGGCAAAGGATTGAACCACCCTTCCCGAAAGCGGAGGAACCAAAGAGGTCCCGGCATTTACCTTCGTCGAATGCTCGTCGGTTTGTCCAAAAATCGGTATAAAGGACGGCGCGCTGCCAAAATGCTCCTCGTACCATACCTGGGCCGCCTGGAAATCCATCTCATGGCTCAGCCCTTCAATGATAAATGCCTGCGCGCGAAGGGCCCACGGCTGCTGAAACGAAAATACGCCCCATGCCAATCCAAACACCAGCGCACTGACGGCGACGCGGCGGATCAAGCCCGACAGGAACGAAGCTTTTCTTGGCGGTTCTCCCGGAGCACCGGGATCCAGCGTATCATACCAACCGCGATGCCCTTGCTTCCAAAGCCGCTCGGGATCCGGTTCATGCTCTGCGTAACGTGGGGACGGGTTCGCTATGTTGTCCTTGATGAAGCCTGGCTTTGGATTATGGGGATTAGCGGGTGTTTTATCGGGAAGCCCCGTCCAAGACGGCTTATCGTCCTGCGCCGTGAACTGCTCCCCTTCCAGCAGTTCGCGAATGCGGGCTTCTCTTCGGTTCTTGACGGAAGTTTTGATGTCCATTGTTCTCTCCCCCTTGGGGCTTGTTTTCTTACTCTATCCTATGAGGAGATGAGAGATATTTAGAACAAGCCCTGATGAAGAGGCGGACGGGTTCTACGAAAGCCGCTTAGACTGCCGAAGGAGAAAAACAAAAAAAACCGATGCCTCCCGGCACCGGTTCTTGGTCGAAACCCTTAACCCATTCCAAAAAACTTTTTGAATTTGGTGAACATTCCTTTTTTCTGATGGATTGCATCAGCGGAACGGTATCGCCAAGGATACGCCGGGCGATGTTTCTATAGGCGATGGCTGCCTGGGAATCCGGGTTCATCACCGTAGGCTCCCCGATGTTGGCCGCTTTAATGACCATTTCATCATCAGGCACGATACCGATCAGATCGATATTCAGCACCTGCAGCACATCTTCGATTTCGAGCATGTCCCCGGATTTCACCATATTGGGGCGAATCCGGTTCACCACGAGCTTCGGAGACTCGACATGCGAGCTCTCCAGCAGGCCGATAATCCGATCCGCGTCCCTTACGGCCGCATTCTCGGGCGTCGTGACGACAATCGCTTTGTCCGCGCCGGCGATGGCATTCTTGAATCCCTGCTCGATTCCGGCCGGACAATCGATAATGACGTATTCGAATTCCTTTTTCAATTCAAGTACGATATCTTTGACCTGCTCCGGAGAAACGGCATTCTTGTCCTTGGTCTGGGCTGCAGGAAGCATATACAGCTCATCGAAGCGCTTGTCCTTGATCAGCGCCTGGTTAAGTCGGCATCGCCCTTCCGCAACGTCGCACAAATCGTATATAATCCGGTTTTCCAGGCCCATCACGACATCCAAATTGCGAAGACCGATGTCCGTATCAACCAGACACACTTTTTTTCCGAGCAGTGCCAAAGCTGTGCCGATGTTCGCCGATGTCGTCGTTTTACCGACTCCGCCTTTACCTGAAGTTACGACGATTGCCTCTCCCATGTTCTACACCCCTTTAAACACATTAAAATCCCGACCCAAACGTGAGATGTTGCTGATCTTGTCGATCTCCATGCTTCCGTCCTTCAAATACGCAAACTCCATGACCGTTTCCCGCGTTTCCCATTCATCCGGCGGTCTGCTGATCATCTGGGAGATTCGAAGCTGGGTAGGGGCAAAATACGAAGCCGCTATAATCGCCTCCTCGTTGCCTTCTACACCGGCGTGCGCGGTTCCGCGCAGAGCGCCCAATATGTAAATGTCGCCGGTGCAAGTAATCGTCCCGCCTGGATTCACATCGCCGAGGAACAAGAGATCGCCGTCATGATGCAGGACCTGTCCGGAACGCACCATCCCCGTCTTAAGCGCAAGCTTCTCCTCCGGAACGAGCTCGGACGCAAGCGGCGGCGATTCCACATTGCGTATCAGCAAGTTGCCCTTTTGCTTCAATATGTCAAGAATCGTCTGCTTCTCTTCTTCGGAAATTTGCCGGGAACCCAGCTTCACATCCACATGAATGATGGGTCCGGTCAGAATATTCTGATGACTATGCTCCAGCTTATAGCGGAGCTCGCCAAGCAATTCCTCCAGCTCGCATTGATCGTCAAGCAGGAATACCAGGCCATCTTTGATGCCCTTAATCGTCACATGATTGGATTTTACAGCCATAAGCCTGTCCCTCCCATCCCTATACATTTCGCGCTCAAACCTACAAGTTCCTGCTAGTCTAGTAAAATGTCATATTGGAGAGGGTTCAGGTTGCCTTCCTTCTCTGATTCTTCGTTACCAGCTCAATCTGCTTGCGTAAGGGAACGTAAATTGCCAGAGCAAAGGCAAAATGAACAAGGAGATTGGGAAGCATATGATGAAGCAGTGACCAATTATAAGAAGTCGGGTTGAGTCGAAATACCTTATATATGCCAAAAAGCGTACTGTCAAACAACAAGCTTCCCAGAATGACAATGGTCATCATCATGGGCAGCGGCGCCCGCGGGGACTTGAAAACAAGCCCCACCAAATATGCGGATACGCCCATAGCAAACGAATAAGTGCCAATCATCTCGCCATAATACACGATATCGTGAAGCATGCCGAACAGGAGTCCGAGCACGAGCCCCGTGTGGCGATGGTAATAAATCGATACAAAAAACAAACAAACCAACACGAAATTAGGATAAATCTGAAGCTGCAGCGAGCTTGGCGTTAACCAGAAAACCACCGTGCCCTGCAGAATAAACAGCACGAACAGCAGCAGGACCAGAATCTGTTTACGTGCCATCATTTCGGCTCCTCAGGGGTAATGACAACGGTCAGATATTTCCAATCATCGAACTTGGCGGCTGGTTCGATCGTAGCCGTTCTGCTTTGACCGTATTGGCTGGTCTGAACGCTGAGGACCTTACCGATGATCATGCCTTGAGGAATAACGCCTCCGGCACCGGATGAAATGATCTTATCTTTTTCCTTAATCGGATCATCTTCCGAAATCCGCGTCATGAGCAGCGTGTTGGTCTTCTCATCGTAGCTCTCAACCACGCCGAACGTCTTATCCTCTTTGCCAATGGCCGTAACCGAAATCGGCTGCGGATTCGGATCCTGGGCGTCCATCGTTGTCAGCAGTTTCACGGTGGAGGTGAAATTGCTGACGTTGCTAATGATGCCGACCATGCCGTCGACCGTGGTGACCGACATATTAGGGCGAACCCCATCGCGCTCGCCCAGATCGATGACCAGTGTCCGGTTATTCGGATCCGAATTAACGCTAAGGACTTGAGCGGTTCGATATTCGTATTTGTCGCGATTCTTCTGGTTTTCGGTAAAATGAAGTTCGTCTTTTAGTGCCTCGTAATTGGCTTTCATGTTGTTGTAATTTGCACTCTCACGCGAATACTGCGCAACCGCCCGGCGCAGCTCCTCATTCTCTTCATAGATCGCCTTCATATTCCGTACATCTTCAAAGAAACCCGCTATATAAGCAGCGGGCTTATAAAACACACTTTGCACAAAACCGACCGTATCTTTGACGAATTTTTCAGGCCAAGATAAAGAAGCTCTCGGGCCGAGCGTAAACCCCATAATAGCGATAAACGCTACCAGCCCGATGAGCATAATGAACAAACGCTTATTGCCTAGCAGCTTAAACAGTTGCAACACCCTCTAACTTACTGTTTTCTCTCCCAACATTAGGGGTTTACACTTTTATTTTGGTTTCTACCGTTTGGAACGGACGGCAGAGCTGCTCCGGGATTTAAACAAGTGAATGTTCTCGAGCGCTTTACCTGTGCCAATGGCCACGCAATCCAGCGGATTCTCCGCAACGATGACCGGCATGCCGGTCTCTTCGGCAAGCAGCTTGTCCAGGTTGCGAAGCAATGCGCCGCCTCCCGTAAGCACGATGCCCCGGTCCATAATATCCGCAGCAAGCTCCGGAGGACATTTCTCAAGGGTAACCTTAACGGCTTCAACGATAGCATTAATGGTGTCTGCCAACGCTTCGCTGATCTCATCCGATGTAATCGTGATCGTCTTCGGCAGACCCGTCACCAAGTCGCGGCCGCGAATTTCCATCGTTTCCACGGTCTCCAGCGGCATCGCGGAGCCCACTTCCATCTTGAGCAGCTCGGATGTGCGCTCACCGATCATCAAGTTGTATTGGCGTTTAATATAAGAAATAATGGACTCGTCCATTTCATCGCCCGCAACCCGCACGGAGCGGCTGGTTACAATCCCGCCAAGGGAAATGACCGCAACCTCGGTCGTACCTCCGCCGATATCTACGACCATGCTGCCCGTAGGCTCCCACACGGGCAAGTCTGCACCGATTGCCGCCGCAAAAGGCTCCTCGATCGTGTAGGCTTCGCGTGCCCCCGCTTGCTTGGTCGCATCTTCAACCGCACGCTGCTCGACGGCCGTAATGCCTGAAGGCACGCATACCATCACGTTCGGGTGGCGCGGGAAGATGGAACGCTGCTTCTGCGCTTGACGAATAAAGTATTTAATCATCGTAGCCGTTGTATCAAAATCGGCAATGACGCCGTCTTTCATCGGACGAATGGCACGAATGTTGCCTGGTGTCCGTCCAATCATTTTCTTAGCCGATTCCCCGACGGCTTCAATGCTCTTTGTATCTGTACGCAGAGCAACCACGGAAGGCTCTCTTACGACAATTCCTTTTCCACGGACATAAACCAACGTATTTGCCGTCCCCAAATCGATTCCCAAATCTTTCGTAAAACCACCTAACATGATGTATCTCCCTTTCTTCGTCAATCTGAACTATTATATTACATCAAGCCCCGTTCCTTCAAACTTACAAACGATCCGTCCCCGATGATCAGATGATCCAGCACGTCGATCCCGACAATCTGTCCTGCCTCCACTAAGCGTGCAGTCAGCGAAATGTCCTCCGGGCTGGGCGTCGGATCTCCGCTAGGATGGTTATGCGCGCACACCAGGGATGCACTGCTGCATTTGATGGCCGCTCTGAACACCTCGCGGGGATGAACGATGGAGGCGTTAAGGCTCCCCATCGATAGCGTTTCCTGGGCAATGACATGATTTTTCGTATTTAAAAAAACACAGACAAAATGCTCTTTCTGTAAATACCGCATCTGTTCACTGAGCAGTTCTGCCGCGTCATGCGGACTGCGGATAATAACCGGCTCTACATGTCTCGATGCGGCCAAGCGCCGTCCAAGCTCGATGCCAGCCTTCAGCTGAACAGCCTTGGCGGTTCCAATTCCTTTGATTTGCGTAATTTCCTCGATGCTAAGATCAACGAGCTGCCGGATGCCGCCTGCTTCCCCCAGCAGCCGCTGGGCTATATGTACGGCAGATTCCTGGCGGGTACCGGTCCGAAGCAGAATCGCCAGCAATTCTGCATGGCTTAAAGCGCTCGCCCCATATTGCATCATGCGCTCTCTTGGTCGTTCATCATGGGGGATGTCGCGCAGCAATAGCGTTGGCGACTCCATATATTCCCCTCTTTTCTAAGATTTAAATCAGCAGGTCCCCGAAGCTTCCATGATTCCGTTGGCTTCGGATGCCGTGTTCTATATCTATGAATCGGTGAGTACATCCATCCCCATTTCAGACAGCATGTCCGAGAGCAGAGAAAGCGGCAGGCCGACAACGTTAAAGTAGTCGCCTTCGATCCCTTCCACGATGGTTGCACCCAGGCCTTGAATCGCATACGAGCCTGCTTTGTCGGCAGGTTCCCCGCTCTTTACGTAAGCCGCGATCGCATCATCACTTAATGATTTCATCTTTACGGTCGTCACGCGGTGAGATACCTTGGCGCGACCGGAACGCCGGTCGATGCAAGCCACTCCCGTGTAAACGAAGTGTGCCCGTCCTTGAAGCATGGACAACATCCTTGCAGCATCAGTATGATCCTCCGGCTTCCCGAGGACATGGTCATCTACGACCACAATCGTGTCGCTTCCCACAATGATACCATCTCCCGGATCATCCGTCAGCTTTCGGAGAACCGCTTCCGCTTTGCGCAGCGCCAGTGACTCCACAATTCGCTCTGGCGACCACCCTTGCGGTGTGTCCTCGTCAGCTTCACTTGGCATAATCTCGAATGGGATACGAAGGGAGGCAATCAATTCCTGACGCCGAGGAGAGGTGGAAGCCAATATGATGCGGCGGTTTCTCTTCTCATTCAAGGGGGATAATCTCCTTTGTCATGTCTTAGAGCCTGCGGTATAACCAGACGGCAGCAATAATGCCAAGCAGACTGAGCAGGCAAAAGTTAAGTTCAAGGTTAATGTCATAACGAATAATGTCAAAATCAGCTGAAGGCGACCACTTGATCGGTGTAGTAGACGTCAGAAACGACAGAGCCTTGACCGGTTGAAGCGCCTTGGCAAGCCATGTTCCCGTCAGCCACCCCAGCAGCAAAAACAAGATGAGCATTCCTTTATTTTTCTTCATGCATCCTCTTCCCTCGCCATTTTTTGACACCCTAATTATTATACGGTGAATCGATAAGCAATACAAACAGAAATCCGGCATGGGGAACTATTTCCAGTTCCAAGCCGGATTTGACGTAAATTTGAATTTATTGGCCATCGAGGAGTTTCTTTTGGCCCATGACATAGTTCATCATGCCTGTTTGGATCTCCCACAAATGCCCCTTGGATTGATTTTTGTTGTATTCGGAGAGCGCCGTGATCGAACTGTTCATCGACTGCTCCATGGCCGGCAGCACGGCCCCGGTCTCCGGACCCAAGCCTGCGGCCAGCTGCTTGACCGATTGGATCCATTGCTGATGCAGATTCGTGATAGTATTCATATGCTCCGACGTCGCTGCGCCGGGCTCCTGCATGCCCAGCAAGGATGCCGATAGCTGGCTAAGCTCCGATACCAGCTCCCCGCTTATCGCAAAATAGTCCGTCAGCGTCTGCTCCTCGCCAGCGAATGCCGCTGACTCTATGCCCGGCAGCGCGATCTCTCTAACGTATAATTCTACGCCTTCGGCCTTAAGCTGATTGCTGAGCAGCTTCGCCTGCTCGCGGTCGGGCGAGATGCCCGCATACACACGGTTCTCCTCGTCCAGATCGCCGCCTGCGGCAATACCGGTTTGCTGCAGTTCCCCGATCGCCTGGGCAGCCCGCTCGGGCGTGCTGAACACGCCGTATTGAAGCAGATAAAAGTTTTGCCCCGGAATATGAACAGCCGATTCGGTCATATCAGGCGTCGGTGATGTCCCCGCTCCCCCGGATGGATCGGTCGGCGCTAAGTTCCCTGCATCACTGCTCTCGAGCTGCCCCGTTGCCGGGTTCTTGCCGGCGTCGCCGCCGTTAAACATGGACAGCACCATGTACCCGAACAGCAGGCCCGTGATGACGGCAGCGGTCACGGACACCGCCATCTTCCAAAAGGAGGTGGGTTTGCGTGAGCGATAATAACCGTAATCGCCGGCAGATGTCTCATATAGATCCGACTCGGGCCCGAGATTCCAATGGGAGTCGTTCGCTTCGGGGGTCATTCTCCCGGAAAATGCATCATCATGGAGGTCGTAGAGTTCCTCATGCACGTCGTGGTATGTATCCGATTCTACAGGGGCATCAGGGGCATCGCCGTACGGCCAGCCGTTATCATGGTCCAGGCGCCTTCTTTCCTCAGCTAGCCGTGCCTTGGACCGATGATTGCGCGATGGTCTCCAGTCACGATCGTCCACTTCCCGGTTATCCCGCTCCTCCCGGAGCGGCGGGACGACGCGCAAATGTTCCTGCTGAACGCTCCTCTGAGGTTCGTACGAAGCGTCCGTATCGGTAAACCGATTTGCTGCCGCTGTGTCATATTCGTCAAAGACGGAATGGTGGTCGTAGACCCGGGGGTTGCGGCCCGCTGGAACGTTTTGGTTCGCATCGTGTTCCTCGCGGGCACGATCCTTGCTCCTGTCCTTCGGCGGCTCGTGATCGATACGTATCGTCATCCGTGCTTTATTCATATCCACACACCTCACTTGTCCTTCTACACCTAGCTATATGATCAAGCTTGGCAACTTATGAGTATGCGAAAAACAAAAGGGCTGACCAAGAAATGATCTTGATCAGCCCTTCGTATCGTTATCGATGCTGGCTTTGTCCCCCTTACAGAGGCAAAGCCCATGCAATCCCCTGCTGCAGCGAAGCAGCAAAGGAAGCAGGCAATCTTTATTTCTTGCCCTTAATGAACTCCGCTAAAGCAGCGCCGACCTTCCAGATATCGCCCGCTCCCATCGTGAGAACCAGGTCGCCTTCTTTTACGCGACCTTTGAGATCGCTCAGGACATCTTCCTTGGTCGGCAAATAGCGGGCACCGGCATTGCTGTTCTGAACGATCAGCTCCACCAGCTTACCCGAGCTGATGCCTTCGATCTGCTTCTCGCCGGCAGGAGAGTAAATATCGGTGATGATCACCTCATCCGCTTCCCCGAACGCGCGGCTAAACGCATCCAGCAGGAAGAAGGTTCTCGAATACCGCTGCGGCTGGAATACGGCAATGATCCGTTTGCCCGTAGCTTTAGCGGCACTGATCGTCGCCTCGATCTCGGTCGGATGATGCGCATAGTCGTCAATCACCAGAATGCCTTCAGCTTCGCCAAGCACCTGGAAGCGGCGCTTAGCCCCGTTGAACTTGACGATGGCCTCTACAATCGCCCCGAACGAGATGCCGCTCTTCAAGCAGCATATCACCGTGGCCATGGCGTTGTAGACATTATGTTTACCCGGTACGGACAGCTCGACGGTGCCCAGCTCCATGCCGTTATGAAGCATCGTGAAGCTGACGTGACGGTCGCCCAGCACCAGATTGGTTGCCGTATACTCCGCATCCGCATGAATGCCGTATGTGGTCACATTGCATTTCAGGTCAGGCAAAATCGCCTGAATGTTGTTATCGTCGGCGCACACCACGGCCGTACCGTCAGCCTTGATCTGGCTGAGGAATTGCACGTAGGCGGCCTTGAGACGATTGAAATCCCCTTCGTAATTCTCCAGGTGATCGGCTTCGATATTTAGAACGACGCCGAGCCATGGATGGTATTGCAGGAATGAACCGTCGCTCTCGTCGGCTTCAGCCACCACATGCTCGCCTTCACCCGCTTTGGCATTCGTGCCCACGTTCATAATTTCCCCGCCGATGATAAATGTCGGATCGACTCCGCATTCTTCCATCACGAGCGCAATCATGGATGAAGTGGTTGTCTTGCCATGCGCTCCCGCTACGGCCACGCCTTTGCGTTCGTTCAAAAGACGCGCCAGCATCTGCGCGCGGTGAAGGACAGGAATGTTCAGCTTCTCTGCCTCGACCCGCTCCACGTTGTCTTTGGACAATGCCGTGGAGTACACCACAAGGTCCGCGCCTTGGACTTGCTCGGCGGTATGTCCAATGTATATTTTGGCGCCCTTGGCCGCCAGCTTTTCTGTCAATTCTTGCGATGCCACGTCAGAACCCGTGACTTTATAACCCATCTCCAGCATTACTCGCGCTATGGCGCTCATCCCGTAGCCGCCAATTCCTATAAAATGAACATGTTCTGATGTATTCAACAGATATCACCAACCTTTTTCAGAATCGGAAAGGCCCAGGAGGTTGGAACGCACGTCGGCAATCAGGTACAACGTGCCCGACACCACCCCAAGATCCTCCGCTTCCGTCCGTGACTTCAACTCTTCAAGTGCGTTTTTCCAATTTGGTTCTATGATGATTTGCAGTGTATGTTTGGCGTATTTCTCCCTTACCTGCTCTACGATGTCACCAAGCGCCTTGGCGTCCAGTTTCTTCCGGAAATCCGGTTCAGTCAGGATAAGCGTATCCACTATTGGCAGTATATGCTGCAAATACGATTCATGATGCTTATTTGCCAGCATTCCCATCATTAAGTTCAGTTTCCGATACTTATAGATCTGCGGCAAGCTTTTGGCCAAGGATTCAGCCCCTTCGGGGTTGTGCGCGCCATCGAGAACAATCCGCGGGGAGGACTGCACTTGCTCCAGTCTTCCCGCCCAGAACGTATCCTTAAACCCGGCACGCAATTCTTCTTCATCCACGATAAAGGCCATGTACTGGCGAAGCACCTCCAGCGTCATCATGGCAACCGCGGCATTGGCGCATTGATGCTCGCCCTGCATCGAAATATCCAAATCCATATCCCGGAACGGTCCCTTAAAACGGAAAGTCTGGCTTTCTTCGTCCCCGCGCAGCCGTTCATAAGAGAATTGCTCGTCTACGAGGTACAGACTTGTACGGTTTTTGGCGGCCGTTTCTTTCAGAATTTCGACAGCCTCAGGCTGAGTGACCGTGCTCACCACGGGCACTCCGGGCTTGATGATGCCGGCCTTCTCCATGGCGATCTCCTGAATGGTATCGCCCAGAACGTCGGTATGGTCCATGCCGATGTTCGTGATCACCGAAATGATGGGATGAACGATATTGGTCACGTCAAGACGACCGCCAAGTCCGGTCTCCCATACCACCACGTCCGGATAAGACACCTCGCCGTAATACAGGATCGCAAGAGCCGTGGACACCTCAAACATCGTGGGCGATCCAAGCCCGGAGCCCGCAACTTCGGCAACAAGCGGCTCTAAGCGATTCGCGAGTTCCAGCAGCGTCTCTTCCGGTATGTCTTCGCCGTTATACTGAAACCGATTGGTAAACTTCGTAATATAGGGGGACGTATAGGTGCCTACCGTGAATCCCCCTTGAAGCAGAACCTTTGTTAAAAAAGCGCATGTGGAGCCTTTTCCGTTCGTTCCGGCCACGTGGATAAATTTTAATCGACGCTCCGGATGGCCGAGCAGCTCCATCAATCGCTGAATTCTATCCATGCCAGGGCGGATCCCAAACGGAATCAGCCCATTGATCCAAGCTACCGCTTCCTCATAGGTATGGAACGGAGCTGCGGCTGCAGCTGCCGATTGATCAACCATCGTTCTCACCTTCTGGTCCAGATTCATCTTGCCCTTTAGCCTCTCAATTCTTCGATGCGCGCAATCACTTTGCTGCGTTTGTCCGAGTAATCCGCGAGTTTCGCCCGTTCTTCCTCAATCACCTTCTCGGGTGCTTTCGATACGAAACCAGGATTGTTCAGCTTCTTCTCCACGCGCTCGACTTCGCTGTTCAAGTGCTGAATTTCCTTCTCCAGACGCGTGATCTCCTGAGCGATATCGATCAGTCCGGCAAGCGGCAGATACATCTCAACACCTGTCACCACGGCGGTCATCGCTTTATCCGGCGCCTCAAGCGCAAGGGAGGACTCATACTCCGACGTGTTGCAGAAGCGGCGAATATAATCGGAATTGCGATCGATAATGCCGGCAATATGCCCGCTTACCGGTTTCAATTGCAGTTCTACTTTTTTGCTCATCGGCACGTTCACTTCCGCCCGGATGTTACGTACGGCACGGATCACATCCATCAGCAGGTTCATTTCGGTAACAGCTTCCGTATTCTCAAACGCCTCATCATAGGTCGGCCAAGAAGCCAGCATGACGGTCTCGCCTTCATGCGGCAAATGCTGCCAGATCTCTTCGGAGATGAACGGCATGAACGGGTGAATCAAGCGCATCGTGCGGTCCAGCACATAGGCAAGCACCGACTGCGTCTTTTTCTTGGCTGCTTGATCCTCGCCATACAGGGACAGCTTGGCAAATTCGATATACCAGTCACACAGATCATCCCAGATGAAATTGTACAGCAGTCGACCGGTTTCGCCAAATTCGTAGGCATCAATTAGACGCGTAATGTCGCGGGAAGTTTCGTTCAAACGGTGCAAAATCCACCGGTCCGCGGTTCCCAGCTCTCCGGAAATGTCGATATCCGCCGCCGTGAAGCCCTCCAGGTTCATGAGCGCAAAGCGCGACGCATTCCAGATTTTGTTAGCGAAGTTACGCGCTTGCTCCACGCGTTCCCAGCGGAATCGAAGATCCTGACCCGGCGTGCTGCCGGTCGATATCATATAACGCATAGCGTCTGCGCCATACTGTTCAATAACCTCGAGCGGGTCAATGCCGTTGCCCAGCGACTTGGACATCTTGCGGCCTTCGCTATCCCGAACCAGGCCATGGATCAGCGTGTCCTTAAACGGCATTTGCCCTGTGAATTCAAGTCCTTGGAAAATCATCCGCGACACCCAGAACGGGATGATGTCGTAACCCGTTACGAGAACGCTGGTCGGATAATAACGTTTGAAATCCTCGCTGTCCAGGTCCGGCCAGCCCATGGTCGAGAACGGCCAGAGCGCGGAGCTGAACCAGGTATCCAGCACATCCTCGTCCTGTCTCAGATCATCCTTGCCCAGCTTCGCGCGGGCTTCCTCTTCATTCATGGCAACAACCACTTCGCCCGTGGATTCCGAATACCACGCCGGGATCCGGTGACCCCACCACAATTGACGGGAAATGCACCAATCGCGTACATTCTCCATCCAGTGCAGATAGGTTCGCTCGAACCGGTCAGGCACGAAGTTCACGCCCTTGCCGGATTTTTGCGCATCCACGGCTGCTTCCGCAAGCGGCTGCATCTTAACGAACCACTGCGTCGACAGGTAAGGCTCGACCACCGCACCGGATCTTTCGCTATGGCCAACCTGATGGACGTGGTCTTCGATGCGAAGCAATACGCCCGATTCCTTCATGTCGCTGACGATCTGCTTGCGGCATTCTGCACGGTCAAGGCCCTGGTATTTGCCGGCAAACTCATTCATCGTTCCGGATTCATCCATTACGGTAATTTGCGGCAGGTCATGTCTCAGCCCCATCTCGAAGTCGTTCGGATCATGCGCCGGCGTAATTTTAACCGCACCGCTGCCGAAGTCCTTCTCCACGTACTCATCCGCTATAACTGGAATCTCGCGGCCCACGATAGGCAGCACCAATGTCTTGCCGATCATGTCTTTATAGCGCTCGTCTTCCGGATGAACGGCGACCGCCGTATCGCCGAGCATGGTCTCCGGACGGGTGGTTGCCACGGTAATGGAGCCGCTGCCGTCCTTCAGCGGATATTGCAGGTGATACAAATGGCCGTTGACCTCTTTGTACTCCACTTCAATATCGGACAAAGCCGTACGGGCAGCCGGGTCCCAGTTGATGATGCGTTTGCCGCGGTAGATGAGCCCTTTATCGTAAAGCTTGACGAATACTTCCCGTACGGCTTCGGACAATCCCTCGTCGAGCGTGAAACGTTCTCTGGAGTAATCGAGGGACAGGCCGATCTTGGACCACTGGTCACGGATCGTGTTTGCGTACAGGTCCTTCCATTCCCACACCTTCTCCAGGAATTTCTCGCGTCCCAGATCGTAACGGGTAACGCCTTCTTCGCGAAGCTTCTGCTCTACCTTGGTTTGCGTGGCGATGCCCGCATGGTCGGAACCGGGGAGCCACAGCGCATCGTAGCCCTGCATCCGCTTCACGCGAATCAGGATGTCCTGCAGCGTAAAGTCAAGCGCATGGCCGATATGGAGCATGCCCGTAACGTTAGGAGGAGGAATAACAATCGTGTAAGGCTCCGCGTCCGGTCGCTTGCCGGCTTCAAAAAAGCCGCCTTCCTTCCAGTACGGATACCATTTTTGTTCGGCTGCCTTCGGATCATACGTCGTCGGCATTTCTAACTGGGATTGGTTTTGTTTTTGATCCATATTTTCGTACCTCCGATACTGTTAATCAGTTTTGCCAACCCGAAACGTTTTAGCCTCCGGGCGTGTTCGTGGATATCATAGTTGGCGTGAAACAAAAAAAGCCCTTCGTCCTCAAAGGACGAAAGACTGTTCTCTCGCGGTACCACCTTTGTTTCGTGCTTACATGGTTCAGCAACCGTTGTCCTCCCATGAAGAACATGAAAGGCTTTCGGTCAAGCACGACACTTTACGCAGATAACGGCTGCGGCCGGCGAACTCTAACCAGGGTAGCAATCGATCCTACTCTATCTCAAGTCCGCAACTCCGGGGCGACTTCGGCAAGCTGGTTCCTGCGGAATCTCTCAGCGCTTGGTAGCAATTCCGCTCTCTGAAGGCCATACCTTCCTACTCTTCCCGTTCAACGTTGTTCTAGCTTTTGGAATACCTGTACATATACTATTCAAATATAACGTGGTTGTTCCATATAGTCAATATTTCGAGTGTTTCCGAACGATTTAGACATCATACCTGCCGATTCAAATAAATCCTTGTTCGCTGTAACATACAATCCAAGCTCGCTCTGCTTCCTCTCCTCCAAACCGGTTCCCCGCAGCACAAAAAGCAGGCCAAGGCTGCCTGCCTCGGCCTGCTTCATTCTAGCCCCATGACGACTTCCCGATTACTGGGGAATATACAATACCTGGCCTTCTTCCACATTCTGCTCGGACATGCGGTTATACAACAACAGCTCTCGCGGCGTCAGCTGATAGCGCTCGGCAATCACGTCGAGTGTCTCCTCACGCTGAACAATGCACATCCGGACCTTACGGAATGGCGTTTCCTCCCGGCGGTTGCCCAGGAAAAGACTCTTCCATTCCACATCCTCGGACGAAATGGCATCCACCGATTCTTCGATGGCCTCTTCCTCGTCTCGAGCAGCTTGATCCTGATCCTGAACCGTTCTGCTCGATTGAAGCAAAGAGGAGAAACCTACGCCCGAAGCGGTATTGGCGGTGCTGTTCTTCGCGTTGAAGGCAACCTTCAGCTCCGGTTTGGACGGAGCCTCTTCGACTTGAACGGAAACCTCCTCCTCTAACTCCTCCAACGGCTCGGCTTCCTCTTCAAAAACAGGCTGGGCTTCCTCCGTTTCCTGGGAATCCAATACCGGCAGGGCTTGAACCTCTTCGCTTTTGCGCTCAATGACGCCCGGGAAGTCGGCTGCCGGTTCTTCCTGCTGCGGTTCCGGCTGGGCCGCAGCCCGTTCGAACTGCCATACACTCGGAGTCGACGGCTCAGCTGGCTGAAATTCCGTCTCATTATGTAAGGCATATTCGACCGTATCCTGGGCTTCAGGCGTACCGGAGATGCTTACCGTTCGGTCCGAGTCCTGCGCATCCTGAATTTGATTCTCGTATTCCGCCCAAGATGCCAGATACTGCTGCGTGCGCGCATCCGCCTCGGACTCTTGGACTCTGGGCTGAGCCTCGTTGAAATAAGAAGGCGAAGGCGTAGTCGCTTCAGCGTTGGCTCCGCCGCCTTGATTCGGTTCATACGGATTGGCTGCGAACTGCTGCTCTACGCCTGCATACATATCATTCGCTCCAGGAGCATGTACCACTGTGAATTCCTCATTGGTCCATACTTGGTCACGAGCTCCCGGAGCCGCCGCCTGGATTCCTTTGAGCGATAAAACCCCCGTTATGTTCAAACTCCGCTTGGATAACAGATCCACGTCAAAATTCTCGATCTCGACCGCGATGTCATCCAATGACGATACCCGGTTCAGCGGGACCGTGATCTCGACCGGAATCCAATGCTCGAGCGGCTCCGTCTCTCCTGCTTCGGTATCCCCTTTATACAGGCCTGCTAGAAGCAGATGGCCCCGAAGCGTGGCCTGGTCCTGCTGGCTGATCACCTGAATGTGCGGGATCAACTCCGCCTCTTCCAATTCATCGATTCCCGGCAAATCTTCCGTCAAATTAATACGCTCGTAAATATCGAACCGCAATCCGTAGGACTGGTCAAACACGGGAATGTCCTCCTTTTTGGCATATACTATCCGTGATCTGTCATCACGGCATGAGCCTAAGTTTTGCCACTCAATTTATCTATATGCCGAAAACAGGAGAGCATGACTTTTTTGCGAATTGCGCATGGAAGTTACCGGGCATTCAGGGCTGCTGCAGCATCCCCTATTGGTTCGATCCCTCTATGATTCGCTCTCTTAACTCCATCATATCCTGAGGCCACGGCGCCGGCACCTCGATGCTCTCGCCCGTAAAAGGATGATGGAACAATAGGCGTTCGCCATGCAGCGCTTGGCGCGCAAACGTCCCTGGTCCTCCGTACAAGACATCCCCCAGAAGCGGATGTCCCATATGGCTTAGATGGACCCGGATCTGATGCGTGCGGCCGGTTTCAAGGCGAATGTGCAGGAGACTGGCTTTCGGATACGCTTCGGCTGAGAGAATATGCGTGATCGCGGCCTGCCCCGTTAATGAAACCCTCCGGCGGCTTGCATGATAGCGGTCCTTGCCGATCGGCAAATCGATGCGCTTCAGCTCCTGCGATACCCTTCCTTGAACGATCGCCGCATACATTCGAACGATCTTCTTCTCCCGCATGGCCTCGTCAAGCTTCAGCTGAGCGTATTCGTTCTTGGCATACAGCACGGGACCCGTCGTATCTTTGTCCAGCCGATGGATGTGCCGGACTGCCGCGTGAATCCCCTCTGCTTCGTAATAGGCGGCCACGACATGATTCAGCGTTGTCTCCCGGCTTTCGTTGTCCGGATGGACCGCCAAACCGGCCGGTTTGTTCACGACCAGGCAGAAATCGTCCTCGTACAACACTTGAAGCTCCTGCCACCTCGGTTCGATGCCGTATTCCCGATAAGGAAAAAGGACCAGCCGAAGCCGGTCCCCTCTCCATTGTATCCCCTGCTCATGATGAAGCTTGCGATACAGCTTCTCGGGCATACCGACCGTTTCCAGAAGCCACTTGGCGGCGGCCTCGTCCCGATCCGGCTGGCCCAACAGCGCCTTGCCGGGCGTCATCTCGAGCCATTCGCCGCGCTTACTCCAGCTGCCCCCGTAACTCATAGGCTTTTGAAGGCGTTGTAATTGGCTTCGATGGTAGCATCAATATCTTCCACCGTATGGGCCGCCGAGATGAACATGCCCTCGAATTGGGAAGGAGGCACGCTGACTCCCTCTTGCACCATCGCTGCAAAATAGCGGCGGAAGCGGTCCAGGTCACTCGTCTTGGCCGTATCGAAATTCACGACCGGCGTATTCGTGAAGAATGGGCAGACCATGGACCCGATCCGGTTGATCGTAAGCGGGATGCCGAATTCCTTGGCGCTCTGCTCGAATCCTGCCTGAAGGCGGGCCCCCCGTTCCTCCAGCTGTTCATAAACGGCAGGCGTCAACAGCTTCAGGGTGGTGTATCCGGCTGCCATGGCCAGCGGATTTCCGCTCAGCGTTCCCGCCTGGTAGATCGGTCCTGCCGGAGCGATCTGATCCATCAGCTCACGCTTGCCTCCATATGCGCCGACCGGCAACCCGCCGCCGATCACCTTGCCCAGGCATGTCAAGTCAGGCGTAACGCCGTAACGTCCTTGAGCGCAGTTGAGGTCCACCCGGAATCCGGTCATCACCTCGTCAAAAATAAGGATGCTGCCATAATCGGAAGTGACTTTGCGGAGGCCTTCCAGGAATCCTGGTTGCGGCGGAACCACGCCCATATTCCCTGCCACCGGCTCAACGATGACGGCCGCGATCTCTTCGCCGAAACGCTCGAAGGCAAGCTGTACCGATTCCAGGTCGTTATACGGAACCGCAATGGTGTTGGACGCCACGCTTTCCGGCACGCCCGGGCTGTCAGGCAGGCCTAGTGTCGCTATACCGGATCCCGCCTTGATCAGAAGGCTGTCCGCGTGACCGTGGTAGGAGCCCTCGAATTTAATGATTTTGCTGCGTCCGGTATAACCGCGCGCCAGACGGATGGCACTCATGGTGGCTTCCGTGCCGGAATTCACCATTCGCACCACCTCGATCGACGGCACGCGCTCGCACACGAGCTTCGCCATCTTCGTTTCGAGCAGGGTTGGCGCGCCGAAGCTGGTCCCTTTGGCAGCAGTCTCCTGAAGCGCTTCAACGACTTCAGGGTGTGCGTGGCCCATAATCAGCGGTCCCCAGGAACCTACATAATCGATAAAGCTGTTGCCGTCGATGTCGTACACCCGGCTGCCTTCTCCACGATCGATATAAATCGGCGTGAGTCCTACAGATTTAAATGCACGTACCGGACTGTTGACGCCGCCCGGGATATATAACTTCGCTTCTTCGAAAGCAGAACGCGACAACTCTTCTTTTCGCAAATCTTGGCTCATTCTATGCACTCCTAACTCTTTAGTCGTTAATCGTTGCTAGCCGCGCATCCAGCGTGCCGCATCCTTCGAGAAATACGTAATGATAATGTCCGCACCGGCACGCTTCATCCCCGTCAGCAGCTCCATCACGATCGCCTGCTCACTGATCCATCCCTGCTGAGCCGCCGCCTTGATCATGGAATACTCGCCGCTCACGTTGTAAGCGACGATCGGCAGATCAAACTGGTCTCTCAGCAATCGGACAACGTCGAGGTAAGCCATCGCCGGCTTCACCATCAGCATATCCGCGCCTTCCAGCACGTCCGTCTCCGCCTCGCGGAGCGCTTCCCTTACGTTAGCTGGATCCATTTGATAGGTTTTGCGGTCGCCGAACTGCGGAGCGGAGTCTGCGGCTTCGCGGAATGGACCGTAAAAAGCCGAAGCATACTTAACCGAATACGACATGATCGGCACATTATAAAATCCGGCTTCATCGAGTCCGGAACGAATGGCTTGGACAAAGCCGTCCATCATATTGGAAGGTGCGATGATATCGGCTCCCGCTTTCGCCTGGGAGACCGCCGTACGAACGAGCAGCTCCAGCGACTCGTCGTTTAATACGTCGCCGCAGGTGTGACCGTCTCGCTCGAAGGTATGGACCATGCCGCAGTGGCCGTGGTCGGTGAATTCGCACAGGCACGTGTCCGCAATGACCAGAAGATCGGGATGCCACGACTTAATGAGGCGGGTGGCCTCTTGGACGATTCCGTCATCCGCGAAACCGGACGTGCCTACACTGTCTTTTGTCTCAGGAATCCCGAACAGGAGCACGGCAGGAATCCCTAGATTTACGATTTCGTCCACTTCTTCCTTCAAGGTATCCAGCGAAAAATGATATACGCCCGGCATCGAGGAAATTTCGGATTTCACACCGCTGCCATAGGTCACGAAGATCGGCTGAACCAGATCCTCCGTATGAAGCACGGTCTCCCGGACCATGCTGCGAATGCCGGCATTTTGACGCAGCCGGCGATGGCGTACGATTGGAAAACTCATGACGTTGTACCTCCATAAGATGTAATTTAAATCATGTATTTAAAAGATAAGGATATTATGGCGTCGTTATACGGCGTGGATCGCTCTCGTTCCAAACACACAAGGCCTTGACCAGACTGTCGACCGTCGCTTCCTCGGCGAGGAGCGATACGTGCAGTCCGGCTTTCTCCGCGGTTTGCGCGGTCAGCGGTCCGATGCAAGCAATCGTCGATTCCTTCAGCAGATCGGCAGGCTCTGCCACGCCCATCCCCTTCAGCACTTTCAGCAGATTGGTAACCGTAGAAGAACTGGTGAACGTGACCGCATGAATGCCGCCGTCTTGAAGCAGCTTCAGCAGCTCATCATCGTCCTCGCCGCACAGCACGTTCTCGTATATCACGGCTTCCGTCACGTGCAGTCCCATTTCCATAAGCTTCTCCGGCAGCCATCTGCGCGCGAGATCGCCGCGAGGCAGCAGCACGCGCTGGCCCGGCTGAAGCTCTGGACCGTAAGCATCGATAAGGCCCTCCGCCTGGTAACGCTCCTTGATCAACTCGGCGGATATACCGTAATTCCCAAGAGCATCGGCTGTTGCGGGACCTACCGCGACGATGCGTGCCGAGGCCAAAGAGCGAATATCGCGTCCATGCTCCTTCAGGTGGCGGAAGAAAAACTCGACGCCGTTTACGCTGGTGAAGAACACCCAATCATACGTACCCAGCTTGTCCAGCGCTTCTTGAATTCCGGCAAGCCCCTCGCCCTTCGAGGGCATCACCGTTTCAATGACGGGAAACTCATAAGGCTCCCCGCCAAGCTCCTCGATTTGGGATACCAATGAACTGGCTTGGCTTCGGGCCCTCGTGACCAGAATCCTTTTGCCGAACAGGGGCAGCCGTTCCGCCCACTTCAAGTGCTCCCGCTGAAGCACCACCTCGCCAACGACGATGACGGCAGGTGGCTGAAAATCCGCTGCCTTGACCTTGTCCTCGATGTCTGCCAGCGTTCCCGTCAGCGTATCCTGCTCCGCCCGGGTTCCCCATCTTATTAGAGCCACCGGCGTTTCCGGAGGCCTTCCATGCTTCATCAGCTGACGGCTGATATAACCGATCTTCGCCACGCCCATCATAAAAATAAAAGTCCCCGTCGCATGGGTCACCTTATCCCATTGAATCATGCGATCCAGCTTCTCGGGGCTTTCATGTCCTGTAATGATGGATAAGGATGAGGCATGATCGCGATGCGTCACCGGAATTCCTGCATAAGCCGGCACACTGATCGCCGAGGTGATCCCCGGGACGATCTCGTACATGATGCCATGACGATATAACAGCTCCGCTTCTTCGCCGACTCTTCCGAAGATCGTGGGATCGCCGCCCTTTAACCGGACCACCGTCTTGCCTTCCAAAGCATAATCCACCAGCAGTTGATTGATCTGTTCCTGTTTCATCGTATGCCGATCCGGAAGCTTGCCCACGTAGACCTTCTCCGCTCCGGGTTTCATCCAGCGCAGCAGCCGAGGACTGGCTAATCGGTCATAGACCACGACATCCGCTTTTTCAATGCATTCCTTGCCTTTGATCGTAATCAGGCGCGCATCGCCCGGACCTGCTCCCACGAGATAAACCTTGCCTGCCATCCCCTCAACCCCTAACTTGTGCCAGTATCTTCTCCGCTCCTTTAGCTTTCAGCTTTGCAGCCACTTCCACTCCGAGCGCTTCAGGGTCGGTTCCTTCGGCGCTTTCCTTCAAGACGATTTCGCCGTCAGGAGAACCTACCATTCCTGTTAATTGTATAACGTTTTGTTCGCCGCGGGAATCTCCTGCCTCCACATTCTTCATGACGGCGTAAGCCCCGATCGGGACCTGGCATCCGCCGTTCAGCTCGCTTAGAAACTTGCGTTCCGCCGCAACGGTCCGCGCGGTTACTTCATCGTTATAAAGAGAGAGCAGATGCAGCAGCTCTTCATCGTTTTCACGGCACTCAATGCCGAGAGCGCCTTGGCCTACGGCAGGCAGACTGACTTCAACCGGCAGGTACGACGTGATCCGATCCTCCCAGCCCATACGCTGAAGGCCGGCTGTCGCCAGAATGATGGCCTGAAACTCGCCTTCCTCCATTTTGCGAATCCGTGAATCGATGTTTCCCCTGATCCAATCGATCTGCAGATCAGGCCGATAGGCCTTGAGCTGGCTGGACCGGCGCAGACTGCTTGTTCCTACCTTGGCACCTTGAGGAAGGTCATCCAGCGTTGTCCCTTCTTTGGAGATCAGGCAGTCGCGAGGATCCTTTCTTGCGGGCACCGCCCCGGAAACCAGTCCTTCAGGCAGAACGGAAGGCATGTCCTTCATGCTGTGAACCGCCATGTCAATTTCGCCGTCTATCATGGCCTGCTCGATTTCTTTGACAAACAATCCTTTGCCGCCTACCTTGGAAAGGGTAACATCCAGTATGCGGTCGCCCTTGGTGACGATTTTCTTGACCGCGAAGTCATACTCCAATCCGTGCTCCTTGGCCAAACGCTTCAAATCATCGATAACCTGTCCTGTCTGTGTCAGTGCCAGAGCACTTTGTCTACTGCCAACTACGATTGTGCGCATCCTTCATTCCTCCTGATTCTTCTCAATCCACTGCTTGATTTCATCCGGACTCCACGGCACATAACCTCCGCGGCGGATCTCCCCGAGCATGTCCATGCGGTATGCCTTTTGCAACAGCCGCCTGCGCGCGTCGGCGGACTTCACCTCATCCTTGATCATCGAACGCATCCTGTATAAAAAATCCAAATAATCCTCATACTCCGGCCCGAACCGTTCTTCGAGCTCATCGCGTATGTCGCGTGCCGCCATCGGCCCTGCTCCCGACGTGGACACGGCCAGCATAAGCCTTCCCCGCCGCAGCACCGTCGGATTGATAAACGTACCGGCCTCGCCGTCGCTGGCTACGTTAACCAGCACGCCAAGGCGATCGGCGTCCTCGGCGATTTTCAGATTCAGCTTGGCGTCATCCGTTGCCGCATGGACCATGAACGCGCCCGCCGGATCGTCCGGCCGGTACTTCCGTTCCGTCCATTGAAGGGCCTTCTCTCCCGCCAAATGCCGGAGCGTCTCGCTTCTTAGTACAGGACTTACAATATGTACGCTTGCCCCGGCGTTCAGCAAGGTGAGCGCTTTGCGTTCCGCCACCTTGCCTCCGCCGACGATCAAGCATAAACGTCCCCTGCAATTCAGCAGGACGGGCACATAATGGTCATGCGTCATCAGCCGTCACACTCCTGACCAACTGTGGAAAGCGGACCATGTATTCAGAAAAAAATTCAATATAATGAATCCATACCCGATTAAAGCCCATATGGCGGCCTCCCTGCCGGACCTTCTCCACAGTCGGCGTTTGATGAAATACACCATATACATCGCTAGCGCCGTCAGCGTAGACAATACTTTGATATCCAAAAACAGGGTCCACCGCCCGGCCATGGCCACCGACATGACGGCCAAGACAAGCGACATGACCAGAATAATCGTACCGGCCATCAGCGCTTTATAAGAATACACATCCAGCTTCTCCAGACTCGGCAGCCTGCGGACCGTATCATTCCACTGCTTGTGCTTCAGCTTCCGATGGAGAAACATGTAGATCGCCGCAAACACGGCCCCGACGGTCAAAGCGGCGAAGCTGATGCTCGCCAGGGCAATATGAATCAGCAAGAGACGGTGTTCCGTCTCCCAGCTGTACAATGCATTATCTCCTGCCGTGAACCACAAACGATTGACCAGCATCACGCAAAAACCGACGAGGTTGATGAGCAGGACGGCAAATTCCGAGCGTTTCATATACGCCAGGGCAATCGAAGTGATCGAAATGCAAAAGGCCAGCAGGAACAGGAAATCAAACAGCGTAAATACCGGGAAGTGGAAATGTCCGCCCTCCATGGCCCTGATGCCGATGCCCGCGAATTGCAGCAGCGCGGTAATGACAAGAAGCCCTGTGCCTATCCGCTTCGCCACCGAATTGCGTGAAATGCAATCCGAGATATAAAACAGAAGGCTCAGGGCATAGATACAAATGCCGGTGATATAAATTATGTTTAACAGCATGGGTTATACTCACCCTCCTCAAAGGGTGGCTGGGGCCAGAGACACCTTAAGCGGCTTCTCTTCTGCCTGCTGATCTACAGCATTCTTCGTCCGTTCAGCTTTAACGGGTGCAGTTGCTTTCTTGTTGCGGCCGCGGGCTTCCTGCTCATTCTCATGGATCAAGCTTTCCAGCGCAAAGATTTGTGAAAAATAATCCAATGCCTCGCCGCCCTGCTTGCCGCCCGTCATCTCCTTGATCCGGTTGATCGGATCGTGCATCATCTGGTTGACGATGCTCTTGGTCAAACGACGGATGACTTTACGTTGGCGTTCGTCCAGCTCAGGCAGCTTGTTGAACAAGCTTTCCATC
The DNA here is from genome assembly GCF_000024685.1 of Paenibacillus sp. Y412MC10. Lineage (NCBI taxonomy): Bacteria > Bacillati > Bacillota > Bacilli > Caryophanales > Paenibacillaceae > Paenibacillus > Paenibacillus sp. Y412MC10. Next base: position 1,793,941 of record NC_013406.1, on the reverse strand, counting down.
GTTTCTTCATGAATGGCGTTCGATTTCTCCTGCAAGGCCCGAATCGCCGGTCTGACACCGAGCGTCTTCAGCCATGTGTGGAATGCATCCATCTCCTCTTGAATCATCACTTCGATCTTCGCTGCTTCCACCCGGCGCATTTCCAGATTGGTTTCCACAATGCCTTCCAGATCATCGATATCGTACAGGAATACGTTGGAGAGCTCCCCAACCGCCGGATCGATGTCCCGCGGAACTGCGATATCAATCATGAACAACGGGCGGGACTGGCGTTTCTTCATGCTCTCTTTAACCCGCTCCGCATTCAGAACATATTCATTCGAGCCTGTGGAGCTAATCACAATGTCGACTTTATTCAACAAATTCTTAGCTTCGGCGATGGTGCACGGCGTTCCTTTGAACTTGCGAGCCAATTCCTCGGCACGGCCAAGCGTGCGGTTGGCCACGATCACTTCGGCCGCGCCGTTGGCATAAAGATGCTTCACGGTAAGCTCGCTCATCTTGCCTGCACCGAGTATCATCACTTTTTTATCGTTAAATGCGCCAAAAATCCGTTTACCCAGTTCCACCGCAGCATAGCTGACCGAAACCGCGCTCTCTCCGATCGAAGTTTCCGAATGCGCCCGCTTGCCGAGCGTAACGGCCTGCTTGAATAACATGTTGAACCAAGTTCCGGTGGCATCATGCTTCTGCGACGTCAAAAAAGCATTGCGCACCTGTCCCAGGATCTGCGTCTCTCCAATGACCATGGAATCCAAACCGCAGGTAACCTTAAACAGATGGGAAATGGCTTGTTCATCTTCATATATATAGAGGTGCTGCGTAAATTCTTCACGATTAATGCCGAACCACTGTTCCATAAAACTGCGGATAAAGTAGCCGCACATATGAAGGCGGTCTACCACAACATAAATCTCAGTACGGTTGCAGGTAGCGACAATGACGCCCTCCAATACGCTCTTGGTCGAATTAAGCTGCTCTAACGCCTTAGGCATGTCTTCTTCCGAGAATGTAAAGCGTTCTCTGACTTCCACGGGCGCCGTGCGATAGTTCAACCCAACAACGACGATGTGCATTGCATGTTCACCTGCCTATTTCTCCGAGTAGTTTTGCCGTTCACAACGGACTGCCTTGACCCTGTTCATTATATCACAGTATGCTGGGCAGCCTTGTCTATTTTATGAAATGTTTATGAAATCCCCATACTTCTTCATTCCATTCTTGAACATTCCTTCCTCTAGATCGCACCTTACTATTGTGGATATAGAACACCCTAGATATACGTATTATTTTCTACGAAATCTCATTTCAGAGAACGACGGCATGGAATGTTCATGAAACTTTTCCATCTTCACAAAATAAATAACCATGGAAATATCCATGGTTATCAGAATACGCGTTTTTTAAGGGCTGGATTAAACGAGCTCAGCCTGTTTCATCTCAGGCGTTTCCACGGTCATTTCGCCGAGTCCGCGCACGAGTTTCTTAGCATAGCATTTTTCAGGTTTCAAAGCGGATACCAGATAGTCAATAGCCAACTGCGGATCTACTGTCTCCCCGCAGGTATAACAGTCAATCGCAGCAAAACCTCTCTCAGGGTATGTGTGAATCGAGAGATGGCTTTCCGACAGCAACACCAGCACAGTCGCACCTTGTGGTTCAAACTGCTTGGATTGGACGGACAATACCGTTGCTCCACATGCTTCAGCGGCTTCCACCATCTGAGCTTGTAAAAATTCTGCACTGTTCAGTAGTTCAAAATCGACTCCCCAAGTATCAACAGCAACGTGTCTTCCGAAAGTTGAGTATTCCATCTTCCGGTTTCCCCCTTCCTAGGAATAAAATGTTTGAAAATTTCATCCGCTAGGACCTACGTCATTCACTTCCCGAGGGAATAATCTCTCGCAACATTACATGTCCTGAGTGAATCCTGGTTCCTATTTTCTTTTCAACGAGATTAAAAATAACATCTATGACGCTTAAATGCAACACCTTTTTCGAAAATAACCCATAAATATTTTACAGCTCAATATATGTGCATTTGAACCACGTGGTGTCTCCGGCCCATGAAATAAATATCACCCGCTCTATGTTACATAAACATGCATGAAACCGAATTTTTAACGATAAATACACATAAAAAAGCCGCCCCTTGCGGGGCAGCCCTCCCTAAGCTTCAAGCACGAACAGGCGCTGATTAAACCGTCGCAGCCTTTCGTCTATCGTCTTCGTAATCAGTTTATCATTCCCTGCTGCAATCCGCTGGTCCAGAAGCACGTTGATATGATGCTGGATGGATTCGATCTCTTTCTCTGCTTCATTGCTGTTAAAGAGACGCTGCAGCTCGCCTGCCGTATTCTTGTACTCATAAATGACAATGCTGTCGTTCCCGGCGACTTGCGTAATTCGATGCACCGTTCCCGCATGGTAGTCGTAGCTCATCGTAAAGCCGCGATAAATCCGATTCACTTTACCTGATCCCTTAAAAGCCGCAAACAGTTTGCGTACGGCATTCGTCAGATGGGGAGTAACCAATCGGCATGACAGCTCACAGACGTACAAGCCATTCTTGCGTTCAAAGGGCAAATGAACTTCTTCCCCGCTTTCATCTTCGAGCACGAACTCCTGCTCTCCGCTATCCATGACTTTTACCCGGTTAGTGACCCGGAAAGCTTGGGTATATTGCAGAAATTGATCCATTTGAATATCCGTCATTTGCATTGTGGCATTAACATATTCTGTGGCTAACCGCTGAGCCATAAAAATCTCCCTCAATTCTTTTAACTTACTACCATTATACAGCAGATCCAAGCGGTTTTTCCTGCCGTTCGAATGAGAATATCCATCATATTTCATAAAAAAACGGAATTAGCCGGAATCAGAGCGATATTTCCCGCAAGATGCTCACTTTCCTGTAAAGAATGCACCGATTCCCTATAACACCCTTGAAAAAACATCACAAACCCATCCGGATCAGACATGCTCGTTGCTTTCATTCTCCGAATCCGGGTGCGGCTCTTCCTCATGATCCTTCGTTCCCATATGGGACTCCATAATGGCCCATAACTCATCTTTACCCAAACCCAGCTCGGATGAAAACATGACAAAGGAATGATAGGGCTTGAAACCGAGCGTTTCCTTCACGATCTTCACATGCTTCTGGCGGCGCGTTTTCGGAATTTTATCCGCCTTGGTCGCGACTACGCACACCGGCCGGTTGTAATGCTGCAGCCATTCATACATGCTGATATCGTCTTTTGAAGGCGGGTGACGCATGTCCACAATCAATAATACAAGCTTCAGTTCTTCCCGGCTGAGCAAATATCTTTCAATCATTTCGCCAAATGCCGCACGCTGGGTCTTGGATACCTTCGCATAACCATAGCCGGGAAAATCGACCAGATACAGGTCGTCGTTCACCCGATAATAGTTGAGCTGCTGTGTCTTCCCCGGCGTGGCGCTTGTACGAGCCAGGTTCTTACGGGATATCATACGGTTAATCAGCGATGACTTGCCCACATTGGAACGCCCTGCCAGAGCAATCTCCGGCAAGGCGTCTTCAGGATATTGGGCAGGTACGACAGCGCTGATGACAAACTCGGCTTTCGTAACTTTCATAATGTAGACTTTCCTCTCTAGTGCACTCCCGCTTGTTCAACGAGCGCATGCTCCAGAACCTGATCCATATGGGATACCGGAACGAACTCCACGTCGTTCTTTACGCTGTCAGGAATATCACGCAGGTCGCGTTCGTTATCCTTAGGGAGCAATATTTTTTTGTAACCGGCACGGTGGGCTGCCAGCGACTTCTCTTTCAAGCCGCCAATCGGCAGTACGCGTCCCCGAAGTGTAATTTCACCCGTCATGGCCACGTCACGGGCTACATGCCGTTTGGTTAAAGATGAGATAAGAGCCGTCGCAATCGTAATGCCGGCTGAAGGGCCATCCTTCGGTATGGCTCCCTCCGGGATATGGATATGGACATCAAGCTTCTCATGGAAATCCGGATCAATGCCCAGCTCTACCGCTTTCGAGCGGGTAAAACTGAAGGCGGCTTGAGCCGATTCCTTCATCACGTCACCAAGCTTGCCCGTCAGCGTCAGCTTGCCGGTACCAGGCACCACGGTTACCTCAATGGTCAGCGTTTCGCCGCCCACTTCCGTCCATGCGAGCCCCGTGACCGTACCCACTTGATCTTCAAGCTCGGCCATGCCATAACGAAACTTCGGAATGCCGAGATAATCCTTGATATCGGCAGCCTTGATCTCGATGGATTCCGATTGCTGGGTCACGATCTGCTTGGCGGCTTTGCGGCACAGCGCCGCCACTTGCTGCTCTAGATTCCGCACGCCGGATTCGCGGGTATATTCCCGGATCACCTTCATCAGCGCTTCCTCGTCCAGAATCAGCTGCTCAGGCTCAAGCCCATGCTCGCTCTTCTGCTTGGGCAGCAAGTAACGGTTGGCGATTTGGAGCTTCTCCAGCTCCGTATACCCCGGAATGTTCAGCACTTCCATCCGGTCCAGGAGCGGTCTTGGAATGTTATGAAGCACGTTTGCCGTCGTGACAAACATCACGTTGGACAGGTCAAAAGGAATTTCCACGAAATGATCGCTGAACGTATTGTTCTGTTCAGGGTCGAGCACTTCAAGCAGTGCGGAAGACGGGTCCCCGCGGAAATCGGATGCCATCTTGTCGATTTCATCCAGCAGGAACACGGGATTCATCGAACCCGCTGTTTTCATGCCTTGAATGATGCGTCCCGGCATAGCTCCGACATAAGTCCGCCGGTGACCGCGAATTTCCGCCTCGTCCCTTACCCCGCCTAACGAGACGCGAACGAACTTGCGCTCCAGGGAACGGGCGATGGACCGGGCAAGCGATGTTTTACCGACGCCCGGAGGGCCGACCAGGCACAAAATAGGCCCCTTCATCTTCTTCACCAGCTTCTGGACCGCCAAATATTCCAGCACGCGTTCTTTCGGCTTCTCGAGACCGTAATGATCCTCGTCCAGCACTTGCTCCGCCTTGACGATGTCTAGATCATCCTCGGTTTTGTTCGTCCACGGCAGTGCCAGCAGCCAATCCACATAGTTCCGGATAACGCCGCCCTCCGCAGAGCTCGCCGGCATTTTCTCGAGTCGGTCGATTTCCTTCTCTACCTTCTCCTGGACGCGTTCCGGCAGTTCAAGCTCCTGAAGCTGACTTCGGAGCTCCTCTACTTCCCCGGCACGGCCTTCCTTGTCGCCAAGCTCTTTCTGGATGGCCTTCATCTGTTCGCGCAAATAGTATTCCTTCTGGGTCTTCTCCATTTGCTTCTTGACCCGCTGGTTGATCTTGCGCTCCAGCTCCAGCACTTCGCGTTCGTTATTCAGTATATCTAGAAGTTTCTCAAGCCGTTTGCGAACGTCGATTGTTTCGAGAATTTCTTGCTTATCCTTGATCTTCAGCGACAAATGACTCGTAATGACGTCCGCCAGCCGTCCTGGCTCATCGATATCGGAAACGGCCGCCAGTGTCTCAGGCGTCACTTTCTTCGACAGATTGATATAATTTTCAAACTGAGACAGTACGGTTCGCATTAATGCGGAGACTTCAGGATCATGGTTCTCCTCTTCGGGAAGCTCCCGAGCGATGACCTCGTAGTAATCCTCTTGATCCGTATATTCAATAACTTCCGCCCGTTCCATACCCTCCACTAGCACACGTATGGTACCGTTTGGAAGCTTAAGCATCTGGCGTACATTCGCAACTGTGCCAATCCGAAAAATATCATCCTGCGTCGGTTCTTCAATGTTCACTTCCGATTGAGAACATAGGAGAATCAAATTGTCTTCAACCATCGCCTTTTCTAAAGCCTTTACCGATTTCTCCCGGCCTACGTCCAAGTGAAGCACCATGCTTGGATAGACCAGAAGACCTCTTAAAGGCAGTAAAGGAAAACGACGACCTTTGGATTTACTGGGTCCCATCGCTTTCGCACCTCCAATGGCTCTCAATGTTGACACTATTCCTATTTTATCAAATATGCGTATAAAAAACCAACTATACGAGGCTTAACATCCTCCGGCATCCGTTATTTTTCCGTTGCGCGGAGGCGTGGCCTGCAGCAAAGAAGCGGAAGAGGATGGAAATACCTCGTTTCCGGGAAGCTGTATCACCTCCGGAGCAAACGAACCGCCAAAGATATGCCCGAAAACTTCATCCACCGATTCTACCGGAATCACCCGCAAGCCCCCGCTCAGATCCTGGAACAAGGTCTGCCAATTGTCCTTGGGGATGATTACGCGGGTCGCGCCTGCCTGGAATGCCGCTTCCACCTTGGCGATGACTCCGCCAATCGGCTTCACTTTTCCATGGATGCTTATCTCGCCGGTCATCGCTACCTTGTTATCGACTTCAATCCCTTTGATTGCGGATACGATGGCCGTTGCCATCGCAATGCCGGCGGAAGGTCCATCGATCGGCGTTCCTCCGGGAAAATTGATATGCAGGTCATAGTTTTTGGGCGTGAAACCCATCGAGCCCAGCACGGTCAGCACATTCTCGATCGAGCCTTTGGCCATGCTCTTGCGGCGCAGCTTGCGCGAGCCTCCGCCAAATTCCTCTTCATCCACTACCCCGGTGATATTGTAGGTACCCCGGCCCTCCTCGACAGGAACCGCAGATACTTCAATTTCTAGCAGAGCCCCCATATTCGGGCCATATACAGCTAATCCGTTAACGACCCCAACCTGCGGCTTCTCCGGTATTTTCCGGTCGGGCCTTGGCTGCAGCTGGCTGCTGCTGGCCACCCATTCCACATCCGCCGCGCGCAGGGCATCTCGCTTCTCGGTCAATGCCAGGCCGGCCGCCAATTGAATCATATTGACCGCTTCCCGGCCGTTAGAGCAGTACTGCTTCACGACTTCTACCGCTTCCGGCGGAGCGTTCAGTCCAATCTTCTGAATGGCATCCTCCGCAATCCTGCCGATCTCTTCAGGCAGAAGCGGACGGAAAAAAATCTCCATGCAGCGCGAGCGAAGTGCAGGAGCAATCTCTTCCGGCGAACGTGTCGTAGCGCCTACCAGGCGAAAGTCCGCCGGAAGCCCATTTTGAAAAATATCGTGAATATAAGCGGGCGTATTGGCATCCTCTGAATTATAATATGCGCTTTCCAGCAGCACCTTGCGGTCCTCCAGCACTTTTAAAAGCTTATTCATCTGGATGGGATGCAATTCCCCAATTTCGTCAATAAACAGGATTCCCCCATGGGCCTTGGTCACCGCGCCCGGCTTCGGCTGAGGGATGCCTGCCACCCCCATGGCACCGGCGCCTTGGTAAATCGGATCATGAACAGAACCGATGAGCGGATCGGCAATTCCACGTTCATCGAAACGGGCCGTCGTTGCGTCGATCTCCGTGAATTTCGCGTCGTATTTAAACGGCGATTGGGGGTTCTTCTTGGCTTCCTCCATCACCACGCGGGCAGCAGCGGTCTTACCGACCCCCGGAGGGCCGTATACGATGACATGCTGAGGATTCGCGCTGCATAGCGCGGCCTTTAAGGCGCGCAAGCCGTCCTTTTGCCCCACAATGTCATCCATGGTTTGCGGTCTCGTTTTCTCCGCGAGCGGTTTCGTTAGCGATACCGACCGGAGTTTGCGGAGTTTATCGAGCTCCTTGCGCGATTCCCGGTCCACCGCTGTTTTGCTTGTCTTCTGTCCACGCAATAAATTCCAAAAATAAATGCCGATGATGACTGCAAAAAACAGCTGCACCAGCATAATCACGATACTTAAATTCACAAGTCATTCCTCCTGTACTCCATTATGTCTTCATCCAAACGTTAATACATGGTAGTATTGCCGATTCCTCGGATGGTAAAACGCTGGAGGCGGAAAAGTATCAAAAAGTGGATGGAGACGCTTAGGTGAGCCACTTGAGTGAGACGCTCCGCGTACGTATCGTTCCTCCGGTCGCTGTTGTTTCCGAATTTCATGAATGAGGAATACCAATGTAGAAATTCGGCAACAGCTTATCCTTCCGATGCGAGTTTTCCTGCGGAAAACTTTCAGCCGACCGCTTCGCTTCTCCGGAATCGATTCGTCCGCTCCGCTGGTGCGGCGCATGGCATCCTTCTTCATCGTGGGGGGTGGGGAGAGGGTAGAGCTGAGCTTCATTATCAGAAGCTCGGTTAGGAGCGATTATACTTGGAACAACAGAAAGCATAATTGCAACTTTAGAAAAATATTAGACCGCTTAAAAATACATTCATATAAATTTGAACCACACATCACCTAAGACCCTGTGCTTCCTTAGAAAACAACAAAACGGCAATCTCTTGCGATCCAGAGATTGCCGTTTTCTTTAGATTGAAACTACCTTTATGGAAACTTAGTTATCCAGCTCAGACCGTGGATTTGTGCTTACGTCCCGGGATTTCGCCGGTTTCCTCGTACACCTTCACGATATGATCGATTTCTTTCTTAAGTTCTTCCACCATGGTGGCTTCCGGAACTTTGCGGATCATCTCTCCGTAACGGAAGAGCAAACCTTCCCCACGAGCGCCGGCAATACCGATGTCGGCTTCTCTGGCCTCACCGGGACCGTTCACGGCGCAGCCCAGGACGGAAACCTTGATCGGCACCTTGATCTTCGAGATGTACTCCTCCACCTCATTGGCGATGGAGAACAAATCGATATCCAGCCGTCCGCAAGTCGGGCAAGATACCAAGGTTGCCGCATCCGAGATCAGACCGAAGGATTTTAGAAGCTCCCGGCCAACCTTGATCTCTTCGACCGGATCGGCGCTCAAGGAAATACGCATCGTGCTGCCGATGCCTAGGGACAACAGTGCCCCAAGACCGGCCGCGCTCTTCACGGTGCCCGAGAAGAGGGTGCCTGCTTCGGTAATTCCAAGATGAAGCGGGTACGGAATCACTTCGGCGGCCTTGGTGTACGCCGCAATGGCCATCGGCACATCAGACGCTTTAAGCGAAACGATGATATCGTGGAAGTCCAGTTCTTCCAAGATGCCGATATGATACAGGGCGCTTTCTACCATGGCTTCCGGTGTCGGATAGCCGTATTTTTCAAGGAGGTGATTCTCCAGGGAACCGGCATTCACCCCGATCCGAATCGGAATCCCCTTCTCCTTGCATGCCTTCACGACGGCTTCAACCTTTTCGCGCTTACCGATGTTCCCTGGATTGATCCGGACTTTATCGATACCGTTCTCGATCGCCATCAGGGCAAGCTTATAGTTAAAATGAATATCCGCCACGAGCGGGATATGAATGCGTTTCTTGATTTCCTTGATGGCAGCAGCTGCTTCCTCATTGTTCACCGTTACCCGGACGATCTGGCATCCTGCTTCCTCCAGGCGCAATATCTCGGCAACAGTTGCCTCCACGTCTGCTGTTTTGGTGGTGCACATGCTTTGAATAATGACTTCGTTCTTTCCCCCAATGGTAAGGTTCCCCACCTTGACGGGCCGTGTGTCTTGTCTCAAAAACATGGTACGATCTCTCCCATATAACGCCAAAGCTCCACTCCAGCAAAGCCCATTTGGGCATAACTGGAAGTGGAGAATCAGCGTAGATTTATTCCACGTCTAAAACGCTATAACGCATTAGGCGCTTTCTTCTTGTTTCTTGTCGTCTTCGTTGGCTTTGGTTTGAAGCTCAGGAATTACTTTATCCCGAACGACCTGCTCCGTAATGACGCAATCCTTGATGTCATCTCTGGACGGCACTTCATACATCACGTCTAGCATGATGCTTTCGATGATGGAACGCAGTCCGCGTGCACCCGTATTGCGCTTAATGGCTTCGCGGGCAATCGCTTCAAGAGCGCTTGGCTCAAACTTGAGGTTCACGTTATCAAACTCAAGCAGCTTTTGGTACTGTTTGGTCAGCGCGTTTTTAGGCTCGGACAGAATACGTACCAATGTCGCCTCATCCAGCGGCTCGAGCGTGGACACGACCGGCAGACGGCCGACGAATTCCGGAATCAATCCGAATTTCAAGAGATCCTCCGGCAGAACCATCGTCAGGTATTCACCTGGCTTAAGATCCTTTTGGCTTTCTCCAGATGCATTAAAGCCGATGACCTTTTTGCCGATCCGGCGTTTGATGTACTGCTCCAAACCGTCAAACGCACCGCCGCAAATGAACAGGATGTTCGTTGTATCGATCTGGATGAATTCCTGATGCGGATGCTTGCGTCCACCTTGCGGCGGCACGGAAGCAACGGTTCCCTCCAGAATTTTCAGGAGAGCCTGCTGAACCCCTTCACCGGAAACGTCACGCGTAATGGACGGGTTCTCCGATTTGCGGGCCACTTTGTCGATCTCATCAATATAGATAATGCCGCGTTCTGCTTTTTCCACGTCATAATCCGCTGCTTGAATCAGCTTCAGCAGAATGTTCTCAACATCCTCACCCACGTAACCGGCTTCGGTCAGCGAGGTTGCGTCTGCAATAGCAAACGGCACGTTCAAAATTTTGGCCATCGTTTGCGCAAGCAAGGTTTTACCGGAACCTGTTGGTCCGAGCAGCAAAATATTACTCTTTTGCAATTCGACGTCCTCGATCTTGCTCTGGGTGTTGATGCGCTTGTAGTGATTGTAAACGGCAACCGAAAGGGATTTCTTTGCTTGATCCTGTCCGATTACGTATTGATCCAGGATATCGCGGATTTCACGCGGTTTCGGAATATCCTTCAGATCCACTTCTTCCTCATGTCCGAGCTCTTCCTCTACGATCTCCGAACACAAGTCGATGCACTCGTCACATATATAAACACCGGGCCCCGCAACCAGCTTGCGGACCTGCTCCTGCGATTTGCCGCAGAAGGAGCACTTCAGCTGCCCTTTGTCATCGTTAAATTTAAACATGCTATTACCACCCCTTAAGATTTGGTCGGTGAAGACAGAACATCATCAATAATACCGTACGCCTTCGCTTCCTCCGCGCTCATGAAAAAGTCGCGGTCTGTATCGCGTTCGATTTTTTCAAGGGGCTGACCCGTACGCTCCACATAGATTTGATTCAGTTTTTGTCTGGTCTTGATGATCCAATCTGCATGGATTTGGATATCGGATGCCTGACCTTGAATGCCTCCGAGCGGCTGATGAATCATCACCTCACTGTTCTCGAGAGCATAGCGTTTGCCTGGCGCTCCTGCAGTAAGCAACAACGATCCCATGCTGGCGGCCATGCCGACGCAAATCGTGGATACATCAGGCTTGATCAACTGCATCGTATCATATATACCCATCCCGGCCGTTACCGAACCGCCAGGGGAATTGATGTACAAAGAGATGTCTTTTTCCGGATCTTCCGCAGCCAGAAACAGAAGCTGGGCAATAACAAGATTGGCAACATCGTCATCGATCGCACTGCTGAGGAATATAATGCGATCCTTCAGTAATCTTGAGTAGATATCGTAAGATCTTTCGCCTCGACTGGTTTGTTCAACAACCATAGGTACAAGACTCATGCGACCAACCTCTTTTCCTTGAAAAATATACTACAGCGTTACAAAAGTTATTCTAACATGTTCAAAGCACGATGTCATTTTTTAACCCTGTTTACATTCTATGAACTTGCCAAGAATTATATCCTGCCAACTTGTCTCATTATGTATGTCGAAATTTATAACCAATTCATGTCACATTTAGTATTAAATTGGCTATTCTTAGTTAAAAATAAGGCACGCATGAAATGTACGTGCCTTATCTAATGTGAGGGCGGCTTCGGCAGCCGCCTATTTATTATTCTTCAGTTGCTTCTTTTTTCTCAACAGGAGCGCCTTCTACGCTGTTTTCCAGCAAGAAGTCGATCGTTTTGCGAAGAAGCAGTTCTTCACGAAGGCTGTCAAGGGAACCGTTAGCACCGAGGATGCTGCGGATTTCATCAGCGGAACGCTTGTACGTATCAGCCATGTTTTCCAGCTCTTTGTTGATTTCTTCTTCGGATACTTCGAGTTTCTCTTCCTTCGCGATTTGCTCCAGCACGAGGTTGTTGCGAACGCGTTTTTCAGCATCGTCCTTCATTTGGCCTTCCAGATCGGCATTGGTTTGGCCGGAGAAGCTGAGGAACATTTCCAGGTTCATGCCTTGCTGGCGAAGACGGTTGTCGAAATCGCGCATCATGTTTTGAACTTCGGATTGAATCATGGCTTCAGGAATTTCAACTTCAGCGTTTGCTGCTGCTTTTTCAACGGCCTCGTTCTCACGAACGCCTTGGGCTTCTTGCTCTTTGCGAGTCAGCAATTGCTTCTTCAAATCTCCCTTGTACTCATCAAGCGTATCGAATTCACTAACGTCTTTAGCGAATTCATCATCCAGCTCAGGAAGCTGTTTGCGTTTGATTTCGTGCACTTTCACTTTGAAGACGGCTTGTTTGTTAGCCAATTCTTCAGCATGGTAAGTTTCAGGGAAGGTCACTTCCACGTCTTTGAAGTCTCCCGTAGCCATACCGATGACTTGGTCTTCAAAGCCAGGAATGAACGTGTTGCTTCCAAGCTCAAGGGAATAACGCTCAGCTTGTCCACCTTCGAAAGGAACGCCGTCAACGGAACCGTCGAAGTCGATTACAACGATATCGCCGGATTGGGAAGCACCTTCGTCGATCACGGTAAGCTCAGCATGACGTTGTTGCAGACGCTCAAGCTCTTCGTTCAGTTCCTCGTCGGAAACTTCTGCAGCTACTGCAGCAACTTCGACGCCCTTGTATTCGCCAAGCTTAACTTCCGGCTTCACGGTTACTCTAGCTTTGAACTTGAAAGTTTCGCCTTTAGCGAACTGCTCGATGTCCACTTCCGGACGATCCACAGGGAAGATATCCGCTTGTTCCACAGCTTCGCTGTATACTTCCGGAAGCAGGATGTCGATTGCATCCTGATACAGGCTCTCTACGCCAAAACGAGCTTCAAAGATCGGCCGAGGCACTTTACCTTTACGGAATCCAGGTACATTTGCTTTTTTAGCTACTTTATTAAAAGCTTTGTCGAGGGCGGATGCAACGCGCTCCGCATCAACCTCAACGTCAAGAACGCCAAGGTTCTTCTCTATTTTTTCCCAAGTTGCTTTCATTTATGCTTTCCCCTCCAAAATAATTCACGTGGTCGACGCAATAATGTATCACGTACCGAATAACCACTATAGTATAAACAACATTAAATCCTTTTTCAAGGGCGAACCCTTATGGCGCGACACCGTAAACGTTTTCCAGCTCTGGCTAATCTTCCACGCCTGCGGCGACGAATTGCTTGAGAGATCGATAGGCTCCCTCATAGCGGAACCGCATGGTGTCCGTGATGCCGTAAAGCGGGCGGATTTCCTCCTCATTGCGAAACCCTTTCAGGCTCTCCGACACGATATCATGCAGCGCAGCGGCCCATATATCGAGCGTGGCTTCTTCTTCGTCCAGCATGGAATGGTAGTCCTCCGTGCCGTAAATCGCCATGATGAACTGGGACCATAATTCCTGGGCAAAATAAAACAGCGTCGGCTCATGAACCTCGGTCTGATCCGCAACGCGCTCCAAAATCCTCGTAATCGCGTCCGGGAAGCCTCCCGGATCCAAGGGAACCGTATCGATCTCGATCTCGACGGCTTCCTGCCCGCGATGAAGGCTTACGTGCCCTTCCATCCCTCTTCTCCGGAGCGTTTGCAGCACCCGGAATTGCAGCAGGGGATGAAGCGGCGTATCATGCAGCCATTCGACCAGAATCGCGTCGATCTCCGGACGGTCCAGATAAGCGAGCTGTTCCAGCGCCAAAATGGTCTGCTCCGTCAGCGGCCCGGTCATGACCGAAGCCAGCAGCTTGTCGGCGTATCCGGCATCCTGGGCAACCTTGTCCCTGACCATCTGCCTCGCCATCTCGGACTCGTCCGGATCATCCTCGTCAGGCTCAGCATCGAAATCGACCGAACGGGGCATGGCCTGTTCCGGAAATGCGGCTTCAAGCCATTCGAGGAGCGAGTTCCACTCTTCATAGTGCCGTTCGTTCTGTCCCCCGCACTTCAGCAGAAAACGCAGCACTTCCATCGCTTCACCGTAACGTTCGTTCTCGAGCATAACCGTAAGCTGAATCTGGTAATAATCCAGCGTCTTCGGAAACAGGATGATGTTCTTATCCTCTTGTTCTTGGGAGTAAGAGTCCTTGATAAGGACACCTCCTTTCTGGTCCTGTTTTTCGTATTCGTTGATTATAGCATATGTACTGCCAAGTTTAAAAAAGGGCGTAACAGCTTGCGTGCATCATGCCCCTGGCAACATAAAGACGGCGATCCCCAGTTTTCGGGCGTATATTTTATCAATATAACCCGATATGATACTCGAATAATCTTGCAAATCCGAAAAACTTTATATCATAAAATAATGATTGAAATTCTCCAGTGCATGTGGTAATATATTTTTTGCTTGAAAAAATTCTATGTCCCAGTAGCTCAGCTGGATAGAGCAACGGCCTTCTAAGCCGTCGGTCAGGGGTTCGAATCCCTTCTGGGACGTAAAAGAGGAAGCTACCATCGGTAGCTTCTTTTTGTATTCCAGAAGGGTGATGAATCCATGATTGGGTTCGTCGGAGCATAACCTTCGGGAGGAATACTTCGCAGTCGGCCTGGAAGGCCGTATCCCTTCTGGGACGTAAAAGAAGACACCGTCACATGACGGTGTTTTTTTATGTCCCGTGAGGATGAGAACCCCATGAAGGGGTTCGTCGAAGCATACGCTTCCGTAGGATTGCTTCGCAGTCGGCTCGAAGGGCCGTATCCCTTCTGGGACGTAAAAAAAGACACCGTCACATGACGGTGTTTTTTTATGTCCCGCGAGGATGAGAACCCCATGAAGGGGTTCGTCGAAGCATACGCTTCGGTAGGATTGCTTCGCAGTCGGCCCGAAGGGCCGCATCCCTTCTGGGACGTAAAAGAAGACACCGTCACATGACGGTGTTTTTTTATGTCCCGTGAGGATGAGAACCCCTAGAAGGGGTTCGTCGGAGCATAGACTTCTGGAGGATTACTTCGCAGTCGGCCCGAAGGGCCGCATCCCTTCTGGGACGTAAAGGAAGAAGCTACCATCGGTAGCTTCTTTTTGTATTCCAGAAGGGTGATGAACCCATACTTGAGTTCGTCGGAGCATATGCTTGGGTAGAACCAATTCCCAATCGGCCTGGAAGGCCGCATCCCTTCTGATGCACTATCGACATTCTACATATGAACATCATGGCCGATTCCAATACGACATACACCCTTACACGACTTTTGCGGACCGTAGGTTCGTTATTTCATCAAAAACGGCCTGATTTAGAAATTAGCGGACACCACAGCCGTTATTTAGCTAATTCACAGTCAAATTACCCTCATTTTTCATAAACAACGGACTTTGGGTCCGCTACCATACCTGTATGAGGGTTTTTCCCTCAATTAACGGCCCCTGGGTCCGTTAAGGCAGCGCAGCACGGTCCATCACACCCCATCCCATGACTCCCTCCACATTCCGCGAACACTCCGGATCCTCTACCTCCAAGCACTAACCCGCTCCGATTTCTTCACGAACATGGAGGACAAAGCCCGCGTTCGCGCGGTCAGGAGCATTTTTCTGCCTTCCGGCGTACGGGTGTAGACCAGCTCGGCCGAACCGATATGCTTGCGCCACAGCCGGACAAAGCGTTCCGCATGCTCTTTTCGACGTCCGATTTCCTCCGGCACGGCATGGTAATCCCGCCTGGTCGCAAACCAGCCGCGCGATTCGCGGTACAAAAGATAACGCGGGTTCTCGATCGGGTCCAGCACCTGCTGCAGCGAATTCAGGAAAAGCGTCTTTTCCTGGGTGGTTCCGTCTTTTAGCCAACACACGACGGCTCCCCCTTCCTCCTCCGCCCTCAACCGGTAAAGGCTTGGCTCGGTTTCAACCAGCTCCATATCGTATAGCGCCGTATACACGACCAGAGCCACTTCTCGAATGCTCCGCTCCAGCGATTGATGACGCATTACCATTTTGACGGCTTTAAATATCCAAGGACTGGATACGATCAAGGCAATAGCGATCGAGAATAGCAGGCTGAACCAAGCCGGCGCGTCCGATTGAAGCAAATGTGGCGAAGTTAACGTCTCGATGAAGGCGCCCAGCCCCAAACCAACGGCAAAAGCAAGCACGGCCTTTACCGTATGCAAGAAAATCAAAGGCTTAGGAATACGCTCCCGATCCACCGTCAGTTCCTCCGTCATGGAGCTGTGAAGGGCAATCGCCGAATTCCATCGCTCCTTCAAAAGATGCCGCTGCCTCGCCCGCTCCCATGTATCGCGGGTATAGGCGCTGATGCTTTCTGCGGTTTGGCTTTTCCGAAGATCAAGTCCCATGCGCTCCATGCCCGACTCTATGGTTTGATGCGAGATCGATAGACCGACGAGAGATCGAAATCTGCGCGCAAGCGAGCTCAAATCCTCGCCCCCATCGATTTGGGCGGTATCCACGCATGCCAGATGCCAGATCGCTCCGGTCTTATCCGGGTTCCCGCGTTGGGCTCGAATCGCCCGTCCCCGCATCTGGTTGGACAGCATGAACGAGCCTACATACGATGCCATGATCAAGGAATTGATCCCGGGAGCATCCCATCCCTCGCCCAGGAGAGCCGACGTACCGATCAGCACCTGAATGCCCCCCTCTGAAAACACCTCCGTTATAATGGCCACGATAGCCGAGCGATTTGCATCGCGAACATCCATCGTTACATAACGGCTGTCATGGGCAAGGGGACGTTCCGACAAGCGGAGGCCCCGTCGATCGGCGCAAGCCCTGGCCAAAGGCATAGCCGTCACCGGGAGCACCACAAAGGAGCCTGTCAAAATACCGATGGGCAACTCGCGATCGCCCCGTGAGCCGCTTTTCTCCGCTAGCTGCCTGCGGATCAGCTCAAAAATCGGAACAACGCCGAGCCGATGCAGCGGCTTCTCGTCGTCTGCATCCTTCGGCAGGTCCTCCTTGCGGATATAATCGGTCAAGATCACCATCCGCATGCTCTCCCCCAGCATGGAGCGCTCGAATTCAAGAATGCGGCCGATGCTGTGCAATTTCGAGACGCTCTGGACCAGCATTTTATCAATCGCAGGCGTCGATCTCATATACACCTTCCGCCGTTCAATCATCCCCAACCGGCTGAGCCTCTTATGCAACGCCTTTAACTCCGGCAGTCCGCGATCAATATGGGCGTCTTTATACAGCATGCCGCCAAGGAGCTCCTCCAGCCATTCCTCCGAAAAGTCGGGCGCTTCCTTCTCTTCCATGCCGAGCAGCTTCACAGCCTCCTTCCAGATCGGGCGATTGGCGGCTCGCAGATAGAGCACCATGCTGGAGTAATACCCCGGGGAGGATAAAATCTCCTCCATGTACGCCTCTGACCGTGTTATCCAGGGGTGATGGACGATCAACTCCGCCAAAAACTCATTACGGACCAACTCGTCTTTGACCTGTCCTGCCTGCATTCGAAATTCCCGCAGTTTAGCGGCCTCTTCATGAGTTGGTCTTGTCAGGCTGATATAATCCTGATGGGGACACAACTCCTCATGGCGAACCAGCTCGGGCACGCTGATCTCCTCGTCGATAGGGCCGCAAAGCTCGATATACCGCTGCCACTCCCTCGGATTGACATCGTATGGCGGAGTGGCCGTAAGCGCAATCTTGGTCCGCTCGTCCAGCATCTCGCACAGCTGCATGGCGCTTTGCCACCAAGACATTCGAAGATGATGAGCCTCGTCAAAAATGAGCGTATGATATCCCTGCTGCTTCAACAGTTCCAGCGCTTCTTGAGCCTCGGTGCCGTCCGTGATATCGTCCTCGCGGTCACCGTCCCTCCCGGCCGGTTCAGCCTCAGCGTCTTCCATGCCCGTATCCGAAAACTCCTGATTCTCATCACCGGTTTGGTCCGCTTGCACCCTCCCCGCGATGACCTTCTTCTTCGCAGAGGTTGACTGCCCTGCTGCACTAAGCAGGCTGTGAAGAGCTTGATAAGTTGTAATCGTAACCAATGCCGGTCGCTTGAGCGAGGTCGAGACCCACTCGGGCTGGACATCTTCGTCAAGAAACAGCTCCACCAGGCGGCTTGCCCATTGCTGTTTAATGGTGATGGTGGGAGCCAATATAATCGTCGGCCGATTAATCCGAAGCATGACCTCCAGTCCAAGCACAGTCTTCCCTGAACCGGGCGGCGCCACCAGATGCAATTGGTGATTCTTCAGATGATGGTCAAGCCCGTGGAGCACGCGCTTCTGATAGGAGCGCCAAGGATAGCGAAACGACAGGTTGCTCGGAAAATACTTCATTGACTCCTCCAGTTTAGCTGCACTCCCTTTTTCATTGGATTGGTTAAAATATACTGTCTATCGATGTTTGTTCTTTCACCCAAAGATAGGCTGCTTTTCGAAAATATTATACTTGCGATTATCATGGACTCAGCAGAGCCGATCCATGATATTACCGCAGCTGCATATGAATAAGCGGAAACGGCTTTCCGGAACCGTCGAGCTCCGAACGGCCGATCTGCACGAATCCGTATTTTTTATAAAAAGCGTGGGCCTTGGGGTTCTGTTCATTCACGTCCACTTGAAGTCCGGACCCCTTCAGCCGTTCGGCATGCCGGATCAATTTCGTTCCCGTCCCTTGGCCGTGGTGCAGGGGATCCACAAACAGCATCTCGATTTTGGAGCCGTCCAGTCCGATAAATCCAATCGCTTCCTGTTCCGTATTCAAGCATATCCAGATCTCCACGGACCTCAATGCCCCGCTTTGCATCATGCCATAATAGAACCGGATATCTTCCTCCGTCAGAAAATCGTGCGTTTGGGATACGGCACGAAGCCATAATTCCACCAGCTGATCATGGTAAGCTTCTGTATAAGCCGCGATAAGATGTGTCATTTTTCATCCAACCCTTTCCAAGTCGTTCAATCCTTTGAACATTCATGAGATCCTTCAAATTGCTCTATACTATTATAAAGGAATCCGGTACATTAATCAGAGACTTTATCTTGTCAAAAAGGAGAGGTACGCATGCCATTATGGCTTGTATACGCATTGCTGTCGGCAGTCACGGCGGCACTTGTAGCCATTTTCGGAAAAATAGGCCTGCAGAACATCGATGCCAATTCGGCAACGGCCATTCGCTCCGTCATTATGGCCCTGTTTCTGCTGGGGGTCGTAGCGGTTCAGGGGAAATTCTCGGAGCTCGGAGAAATTCTGGTTCAGAAAAAAGCACTCAGCTTTATTGTGCTCAGCGGCATCGCGGGCGCGTTGTCCTGGCTGTTTTATTTTCTGGCGTTAAAATACGGCAAAGTATCGCAGGTAGGTCCTATCGATAAACTGAGCGTGGTTATTGCCGTGATCCTGGCCTTTGTGTTTCTGGGTGAGAAGATCTCCTGGATTAACGCAGCCGGCGTTGCACTCATTGCCGTTGGCGCGCTTCTTGTTGCCGTTAAATAGTCCTCTACATAAAACCGCTGACACAGCGGCTTTTTGTTCTTTATCTTATTATCCAAACCTATAACTATTATCAAGTTTATATATTTCTAATTATAAGCCGATCATGTCACAATGAGGATAAATCATGCGTGGAGGGGTGTTGTTATGTCAGAGCAAGTATGGAAACCTTACGATTACGATCGACAGCTATCGTTTGTATCTGCTTATGGAAAAGGAGCGGCAGAGCTGCTGGCGCCTCAACCCGGAGAACGGATTCTCGATCTGGGCTGCGGAACCGGCGACTTGACTCATGAAATTTCCAAATCGGGCGCACATGTAACCGGCATGGATTATTCCAGCGAGATGATTGTACGGGCCAAAAGCAAATATCCTGGACTTCCGTTTTTGACTGGGGATGGCGAGAACTTCGAAACCGAAACGCCATACGATGCCGTCTTCTCAAACGCGGCCTTGCACTGGATGAAGGATGCTGAAGGCGTGGTACGCTCTGTTCATGGAGCCCTTAAGCCCGGCGGCCGATTCGTTGCCGAGTTCGGAGGCAAAGGGAATATTGACGGCATCTACCAAGCCTTGAAAACCGTGTTCGCCGATCTTTATGGGATCGATGCGGACGCCAGGAATCCGTGGTATTTTCCTAGTCTTGGGCAGTATGCCAGCCTGCTTGAAGCCCAAGGGTTCCGCGTGCATCTCGCCCATCATTTCGACCGTCCCACGCGATTGTCCGATGGCAAGGACGGCATAAAGTTTTGGCTGCTGCATTTTGGCGATTGCTTTTTTGCCGGATTCTCGGCTGAAGCGAAGGACGAAGCGATCGCTCGTATCAGCCTAGCTGCTCAATCGACGCTATGGCAAGAGGATGCTTTCTACGCGGATTACCGGCGCCTGCGAGTATTTGCAGAAAAGATTTAGCCATTTGGGGGTTGCTTTTCAAAATAGAATGGTTATAATATGAAAAAACTTAAGAATATTATTTTCGTTGATTGGGAGAGTAACTGCACTTGACTTTAGTCCAAGCGAGCCGGGATGGTGGAAACCGGTACAAAGTCGGCCGTGAAGCGGACCCAGGAGATGGCCTTCCGAAGCAGCATGCTGTAGGGAGCCCCGGCTTACGCCGTTATCGTATGAAGGTGGTTAGACCCTTGCGGGGTTTAACAACAAGAGTGGTACCGCGAGCACAAGTCCTCGTCTCTTTAGGAGATGAGGGCTTTTTTGATTTTCCGAGTCGTTTTATATTATCAAAGGGGGATTTACCGTGTTAAGTCATAAGATTATTTCGAGCCTTCAACAAGCCGTGAACCAGGTCTGCGAAGCTTACGGCACCAAACTGCCGGAGTCCACTCCGATCCGGATCGAGCAGCCTGCCAGCATGGAGCATGGGGATTACGCAACCAACGTTGCGATGCAGCTTGCGAAGGTGCTCCGCAAGGCTCCCCTGCAAATCGCCGAGCTGATCCAAGCCGAGCTCGAGCAGGACGCATCCTACAAACAACTCGTCCGCTCGACTGAGATTGTCGCTCCGGGCTTTATGAATCTGCGCATCGATTGGGAGTATTGGGCGAGCCACCAGTTTGAACTGCCTCCGGCAGCTAACGAAAAAATCGTCATTGAGCACACGTCCATCAACCCGAATAAGTCCGCCCATATCGGGCATCTTCGAAATTCCTGTATCGGAGATACGCTCGTGAGATTGATGAGGAAGCTGGGTTACGAGGTCGAGGTGCATAATTATATCGACGACCTGGGCAATCAGCTGGCCGATACGGTGGTCGGCTTGCTCCACACGCCCCTGACGAAGGAGCATGCCCGGTTCGGCGATTACTGCTGGGACGTGTATTCAAGCACCAATAAAGCCTACGAAAGGGAGCCGGGGCTCGTTCAGCATCGGACCGAGGTTCTGCACGCATTGGAAGAGGGCAATCAGAACCTTTCCTGGATTGGACTGCTTGTTGCCGAGCGAATCGTTAAGGAGCATCTTGAGGAGATGAAGCAATTCGGCATTGAATACGATCTGCTTGTATGGGAGAGCAGCATTGTTAGGGAGGGATTCTGGGCGTCCGCGTTCGAGCTGTTAAAGAATACCCCGCTTTTCCATCAGGAAACCGAGGGTAAACTTGCAGGCTGTTGGGTGCTCAAGCAATCAGGAACTGAAGCCGGAGACGAGCCGGAATCGGACCACAGCATCGATAAAGTGCTGGTGCGCTCCAATGGCATCCTGACTTACACCGCCAAAGACATCGCCTACCACTTGTGGAAATACGGCGTGCTTTCCAATGATTTTGTATATAAAAAATTCACCGACGAGGTTTGGACGACGAGCTCGCACGGCGAGGAGCGTACTTATGGCAAAGCGGACATGGTCATCAACGTCATTGATTACAGGCAGCAGTACCCGCAGGCGATGGTGAAGCAGGCTTTGGAAGGCTTGGGCTTCCAACAAGAGGCTGAGAAGCTGCGCCATGTCAGTTACGGCGTCGTCTCGTTAAGCCCTTCCGCTGCAGCGGATCTCGGCATCGATACTTCCGACGGTAAGGCATCCTATGCGATGTCCGGACGTCAGGGAATCGGGATCAAAATCACCGAGCTTATTCATCAAGTAGCCAAGGTCATCGAGGACACCCGATCCGATAAAAACGGTTTGTCCAGCCATGCGATCGCAACCGCCTCCATCCGTTACTACCTGCTTCGCTTTGCACTGCAAACCGAGGTGGTGTTCGATCTGAAGCAGGCCACTGAAATATCGGGGAATACGGGGGTGTATTTGCTCTATTCCTACGCGCGTGCACTCAGCGTTCTTAATAAAGCTCGAGAAGCCGAGGTTACGCCGTCTGTGCCTGCCCGGTTCCCTGCCATGGAAAAAGCGGAACATGCGCTGCTGCGGCATATCAGCACCTGGTATGATACCTTATATTCCGCCGGAAGGGATCTATCTCCTAGTGCCATTTGCAACTTCACCTATGAGCTGTGCTCCCTGTTCAACAATTTTTACTCGGCATGCCCGATTCTGAAAGCAGCGGAGGAAATGCTCCAATTCCGCGTATGGCTCACTTCCTTATTCAAGAACACCCTTGGCGAAGCGCTGGAGGTGCTGGGTTTGCCTACTCCGAGCCGGATGTAAATTCACTCTGATGAATGAGCGGATCATGCCTAATAAAAAAGCCACCGTACTATTATGTTGATCAAGTACGGTGGCTATCTTATCTTATTGCAACCCTCTGACGGTCAATCTGACCTGAACGCCGTCTGCCGCCGGCTCTTCCTGCAGGGTCCAGTTGACAGCCAGCGCTTCCCTCAAGCGAGCCAACTGCTCCTCCTGGAGCTTCAATCCTTCGATAATGCCCTCGCCCACGCTAAAATCGGATTCCGAGCTGATGCGGAAGGCTTCCTCCAGCCAGATCTTCAACCCGTTGCGGGTATTAAACGTAATTTGGTACCCCTCGCTAACGGCTTTCTCCAAATCTTCCCCATGCTCTTTTGCGTAAGAGAATAATTCCTCATAGTGAAAATGACCGTTATTGGCGATTTGGAATCTCTCTGCGTCTCCTGAGCGCACAGCCTCCAGCAGATCGGAAGAAGTCAGCCCCGATTTTCTGGCATGCTCCAATAGAATGGCGGTATTCTGTGATATTTTAGTAAGCTGCATGCTCGATGCCTCCTCGATAGGGTTTGTAAAATATTTTTTCTTCTATTATAAGACCAAATGGCTAGGATGTCAGACTCTTCTCAAAACATAAACTATATTCGCACCCGATGTATTCGCCAAACGGTTCAATCTGGGCATACCCCAGCTTCTTGTAAAAGTGAACGGATTCCTTCTGCGGTTCGCCTGTTTCCAGGCGCGAGAAACGATAGCCCCGCTTCTTCGCTTGTTCTTCCAAAAAGAGCAGGATCCGGGAAGCTATTCCCCTATTCCGGTAAGGGACATCCACGAAAAACCGTTTAATTTCAACCGATTCTGCATCCAGCGGCCGGATGGCTCCGCAGCCGACAGGCTGGCCATCATGGTAAGCCACCACGAATAGAGTTTCGTTTACTTTGGGATCGGCCAGATCCAGCCCGAATATGCCTTCCGCCGGGTATAACGTCGATAAGTAATCGTCCAGCTTCGCGATGAGCTCCTGAAGATCCTTGTGAGTCTCTCTTACCAAAGTCATAGTGATATCATTCATCCCATGTATCCCTCCACTGTTCTAATCGTGTCACGAATACCTTTCGTTTGCAAGGGAGCCTTCCTGGCCGACTGCGATGTAATCCTAACGAAGAGTATGCGCAGGCGAACCCCCAATCGGGGTTCTCATCCTCACGGGACAATTACGATTTGTCCCAGTCGGGATACGGCCTTCCAGGCCGACTGCGATGTAATCCTAACGAAGCATATGCGCAGGCGAACCCCAATCGGGGTTCTCATCCTCACGGGACGTTTTGTCCCAGTCGGGATACGGCCTTCCGGCCGACTGCGAAGTAGGCCCTACCGAAGCGTAGGCTCCGACGAACCCCAAATCGGGGTTCTCATCCTCACGGGACGTTTTGTCCCAGTCGGGATACGGCCTTCCGGCCGACTGCGAAGTAGACACTACCGAAGCGTAGGCTCCGACGAACCCCAAATCGGGGTTCTCATCCTCACGGGACGTAAAAAAACACCGCCATATGACGGTGTCTTTTTTTACGTCCCAGAAGGGATTCGAACCCCTGACCGACGGCTTAGAAGGCCGTTGCTCTATCCAGCTGAGCTACTGGGACATATATGTATGAAAATGTTTTAAACAGTAACGAAGTATATTATATCGCATCTTTTGTTTTTTTCAAAGTACTTTTTTTCGGGTTGATCACCTAACCGAATCAGGAGCCTGCTTACTGGGTAATATGTAAACATGAGAATGACTTCAGGAGCGTGATACCATGAGACAGCTTTTATCCTCTTTATCGTATTTCAGCATCTTCTTTGCACCGTTCATCCTCCCTGTCCTTGTATGGATTCTGTCTCCGGACGCCTATGTGGCCAAGCACGCACGCCGCGCCCTGTTCTCCCATCTGTTCCCCGTTATAGCAGCGATCCCGTTAATCTACATGGCCGTGACCTCGGGCTCCTTCGGTTCCGTCATCGGGTACCTCATTCTGTTCGGCATCATCTATTTCGGGGCTTTTGTGTATAACGTGATCATGGGCATTCAGGTGCTGAGGGAACACGCTTATTGAACTTACCCTATAAAAAAGGACCATGCGCTTACCGCATGGTCCTTTTCGCATTATTTGGTCGTAATCAATACCATTTTCTCATTGCCGTCCCATTTCACTTCACAGCCCAGCGCGGATGCCACGAAACGCAGCGGTACCATCGTGGTGCCCTTCACCATCCGTGGCGCCGAATCCAGCGTGACGGTCTTCCCGTTAACGACCGCTTGCTTGGAGCCCATCTTCAGCTTGATCTGGGTCGAGCCTTTGGATGAGGATACGCTTTGCGTCTTTTGGTCCCATTTGACCGAAGCATCGAGGGATTCGAAGATCGGACGCATAGGCACAAGAACGCTTCCTCCGACCATCACCGGCGACTGCGCATAGGATTGGAGCTGGCCGTTGATTTTGATGCGGATCGGCGCTTCTCCGATTTCTCTGCCGGATTGGTCATAATATTTCAGCTTCACGCTTTTGACCCGAGTATCGTAATCAATGCGCAAGGTCGTCGTTTCATTGGCGGTCATGAACATGGAGTCCGTATCGGTCCCCAAGGAGCGTCCCTTCGCATCGTACGCCGTCGATTTCACGGTAATCCGTTGCGACACATCCCCGTTCTCCACGCCGATCGTAACGACAAGCTTGTTGTTGATGGTCGTTCTGCCCTCGGCTATGATTTTAGGCGTCTGGCTGTTGCCTGTCAGGAACACCTTCAGGTCGCTGATGGCTTTGCCGCCTTCCAGCTCGGCCTGGAAATTCGCGATTTCGTTGGATGAAAGATACCCGGAAGTCGTGTTGACCTCCAGAACCTTGCCGCTGGCGTTGCTGCCGACAACGATGACGCCGGCCTGCCCGCCTTTATTCCGGTTTTGAATCGAACCGGTAACGATGAGCTTTCCGTTCTCCAGGCGGCTGCCGGATTGCAGCAGCTTCACGGCATCTTCAACCGGATCAACGACCGATACCTTTACGCTCTTGATCAGCTTCGCTGCTTTAAGCTCTACGACGAAGGTGCCGACATCGCTGCCGCCAAAGTAGCTGTCCGCCGATGTCACTTCGACCGCTTTGCCGGAAGCATCATACCCTACGGCGAGCATACCCACATTGTGCCCGACCGTAGAATTCTGCACGACGCCAGAAACGTTGACCACGCCGTTGCTCGTATAGTATCCGGATGCCAGCAGCCGCGCCTGATCACCGGCCGGTCCTGCCGGGAGCACTTCCACCCGCTTGACGCTGCTGCCGCTGTCAAGGTCCACTTCATA
Source organism: Paenibacillus sp. Y412MC10 (assembly GCF_000024685.1). Taxonomy (NCBI): domain Bacteria; kingdom Bacillati; phylum Bacillota; class Bacilli; order Caryophanales; family Paenibacillaceae; genus Paenibacillus; species Paenibacillus sp. Y412MC10. The sequence goes on along the minus strand of NC_013406.1, from coordinate 1,768,038 downwards.
TGTACCGATTTCGTCGCTCATCATATATTCGGAATCACCGACTGCCTCGAGCGCTTGGCCGTTTGCATCGTAACCGACAACATAGAATCCCGCTTCCGCTCCGGTTCCTCCGTTGCGAATGTCCGCCGTCACGCGCATCTTGCCGTTCACGAGCTCATGAGACGATTCAAGAACCGTAACGTTCTGCGTTGCTTCGGCGCTTGCCGGCATTTGCACGGATCCCAAGGTAAGCGACAACGCCAGGAATCCCGCTCCCCATAGCTTGACGATATGTTTATTCCATCTGCCCAATCCCAATCTCCCCTTGTCCATTATGTTAGTAGATGACACTAATCCAACATTATAGGGAGGATTCTCCAGTAATCATATAGAGGAAAAGCCCTATTTGTATCTATTTCGTAAACAAGGATACCGGATGGTCCATACTCCCTACCGCAGCGAAATCGAAATCGACAAGAAACCTATCTTTGTTCGACCTTTTTTGCAGAACTGCGTAAAAACCCCATGCAATCTTTCATAGATGAACCTGCACATGCAAAAAGAGATCTGCCGATGGTATTCGGTCAGATCTCTTCGTTCATAAAAGCTCTAGAAATATTGAGGGCCTTCGCTGAGCCGCTGGTTCAGCTGCTCATATAGCTGGCCTGTCGAAAGCAGCTGCTGCTTGAATGCATCGCGGTCTTCCTCTGCCGTGGACTGAACGTTGTTCTCGAATGCTTCGTCCGTGGCATCCACAAAAGCATCATGCATGCTGTTGTCGAACCAGTCCACCTCCATGCTGGCGTTGCTGCGGACAATTTTCACCAGCTCATAGCCTCCCAGAGGGGAAGATGGTGTCAGATAAGCCAGCAATGCGCTTTCTCCTTCCGCGGCTGGATAGACCTCAACCTCAGCGCAAGGGGCGCCGTTTACTTCCGTAATCCGGCGAATTTTTGCATCTCTGATTGCATACATCATACATTCTCCTTCATCAAGATGTGCAGGGACTGCACGATCCTTATTGTTTTCATGTCAAATCGGAAAGCAATCGGAGCTCTTCCATTTGCTGGCGAGTGGCCGGTGTTCCTAATTGGTAGATGGTCCGGTACACCTTGTCCAGAGAGGATTGAAACAGGGCATTGGCGTTTTGTTGCGGTGTATCCGGCCAAGGAAACAAGTACCCTGTCATTTCTTCGTCTTTCTCCTGCATCATGTCCAGTTCAATCCGAACTTGATCGGCCTCTTCCGGCGTTGCTTCGATCTCCCATTCATAAGCGCTCGCTCCCTGCTCGTTCAGCACGGACCGGCTCTGCACGGAAACATAATAGGTTGACTTCTCCATGGACGCATCTCTCCTTCGCTTTGATATTCGTCCTCTTTCTTAGTTTTCGTAAAAGGACAGACATTTTATGCCTTCCTTCGGCATATATCTGTATCACTTTGGCGACGTAGGATTAAAAAGAGTGGACAGCGTATGACAAAGACAAAGAGAGGATGAACCGTCATGTGCGGAATAACCGGTTTTATACAATGGAGCGGCGATTTGACGCAGGACTCGCAGCTGCTGGTAAAAATGACAGAAAGTTTGGCTCACCGCGGACCTGACGGATCCGGCACCTGGATTTCCAACCCGTGCGCATTCGGTCACCGAAGACTCAGCGTGATCGACCCCGAGAATGGCGCTCAGCCGATGATCATTCATCAGGAAGAGGAAGTCTATGCCATTGTATATAACGGGGAATTATATAATGCTGCGGAGCTTAAAGACGAATTGGTACGACGCGGTCATCGTTTCAATACGAAATGCGACACGGAAGTTTTGTTAGTCTCCTATATCGAATGGGGCCCCGAGTGTTTGGAGCGCCTCAATGGAATATTTGCATTCGCTATTTGGGACAGCGTCCGGGAACAGGTATTTTTGGCTCGGGACCGGGTGGGAGTGAAACCCCTGTTCTACAGCTATATTGACGGAACGCTTGTATTCGGCTCGGAACCGAAAGCTTTGCTCCAGCATCCGAAAGTGGAGTCCGTCGTAGGGGCCGAGGGGCTTGCGGAAGTATTTATTATCGGCCCGGCGCGTACCCCGGGACATGGCGTATACAAGGACATATCGGAGCTCCGTCCCGGCATGGCCATGATCTTTAACCGGGAAGGCTTGCGCAAGTATACTTATTGGAAGCTGGAAAGCAAGCCCCACGAGGATGATGCCGACCAAACGGCAAGCTTCCTTCGCGATCTTCTCCGCGACACCGTGGAGCGTCAGCTGGTCTCCGACGTACCGGTCTGCTCCCTGTTATCCGGCGGACTCGATTCCAGCGCGCTTTCCTCGCTGGCCGTCGATTACTACAAGCGGACGGGCCAAGGACAAGTGCACACCTACTCCGTGGATTATGTGGACAACAACAAACACTTTAAGTCCCATTCCTTCCAGCCGGGAGCGGATGCGCCATGGATTAAACGGATGCACGAGGAGCTGGGCACGAACCACCATTGGATCGAATTCGACACGCCCGAACTGGTAGAAGCGCTGGATGTCTCCACGCAAAAACGGGATCTTCCGGGCATGGCCGACGTGGATGCTTCCTTGCTTCTCTTCTGCCGCGAGATTAAAAAAGGCGCAACCGTCGCCATATCCGGTGAAGCCGCTGATGAAATATTCGGCGGTTACCCTTGGTTCCACCGGGAAGAAATGCTCAATTCCGGTACCTTTCCGTGGTCCGTCGCGCCGGATATGAGAGCCGGGCTGCTGTCTGCCGAAATCCGGGACTGGATCAAGCCGCTGGAATACCTCGGGGACCGCTACTCCGATGCGGTAGCCGAAGTGCCTAAGCTGGACGGGGAGACCGGGCAGCAGGCCAAAATGCGGATCATGTCTTACCTCAATATCACCCGCTTCATGCCAACCCTGCTTGACCGCAAGGACCGGATGAGCATGGGCGTTGGACTGGAAGTCCGCGTCCCCTATACCGATCACCGCCTCATCGATTACGTGTGGAACATCCCTTGGAGCATCAAAACGACAGGAGACCGGGAGAAGGGCATTCTACGCAAGGCCCTTGAAGGCGTGCTGCCGGATGACGTCCTGTACCGCAAAAAAAGCCCGTATCCAAAAACCCATAATCCGAACTATCTGGCGGCCGTCAAAGCACAGGTGCTGTCCATTCTGGATGATTCTTCTTCGCCGCTCCTGCCGCTCATCGATACCGCCCGGATCCGGGAGCTGGCATCTTCGCCGGATGCTTCCTCCAATCTGCCTTGGTTCGGCCAATTGATGTCAGGTCCGCAGCTGTTTGCCTACCTGGCCCAGGTTCATTTCTGGCTCAAAGAATATAACGTATCCATCCGTTAAGTCCTTATAGACTGCGACAAATCAAAAAAACCATACCGGCACATGCCGGTATGGTTTTTCGCGAATGGTATATCAATTAAGCGCCTGCAGGTCCGCTACAAGCTTTCGCAGCGCTTTTCCCCTGTGGCTGATCTCCTGCTTCTCCTCCAGGGAAAGCTCGGCCATCGTCTTCTCATGGCTTGGCAAATAGAAGAGCGGGTCATACCCAAAACCGCCCGCTCCGGCAGGATCCGAAGTGATCCAGCCTTCAACGTTCCCCTCCGCCTCGAGCTTTTCTCCCGAGACCGGATCATACAGCACCAGAACGCAGACGAACCGGGCCGGACTTAGCAGGGGCTGCTCGGTGTCCTCGCCGAGCCTTAACCGTTCGAGCTCGCCGAGCAGCTTCTCGTTATTGTCCTCGTCCGCGCCATGCTCACCCGCATACCTGGCGGAATAAACGCCGGGCGCGCCGTTCAGCGCATCCACGCACAATCCGGAATCATCGGCCAGCACAGGCAATCCCAGTGCGTCACCGACTTCCTTGGCTTTTTTGAATGCATTGGCTGCGAAGGTTGCTCCATCCTCAACGACATCAGGCAGATCAGGGTAATCGTACATGCTCTTTACATCCGTGCCGAAAGCAGCAAAAGCATGCGCGAATTCCTTGACTTTCCCCTGATTGCGTGTAGCTACAATGAGTGTATCTCCAAGTGTCAGTTTCATGGGATCAGACTCCGGTGCTCGCATTCACGGAACCGATCTTGGCCGCAATCGGGCCAAGCGCCTCCTGCTGACGCTCGATAAGCTCGCGGATCCCCTGTTCTCCCAGCTCCAGGATTTGATCCAGCTCCTCGCGGGAAAACGGGCTCTCTTCGCCGGTTCCCTGAACCTCAACGAATTTGCCGCTTCCGGTCATGACCAAGTTCATGTCCACCTTCGCCTTGGAATCCTCTTCATAGTTCAGATCCAGCAGCGCCTGTCCGCCGGCAATGCCCACGCTAATGGATGCCAGGTAGTCCGTGATCGGGAATACCGCTAATTTATGTTGTTCTGCAATTTTATTTACAGCTATGGCTAAAGCTACAAATGCTCCTGTAATGGAGGTGGTCCGCGTTCCGCCATCCGCCTGGATTACATCGCAGTCCAGCGTAATCGTCCGCTCGCCAAGAGCATGCAGATTCACAACAGACCTGAGCGCTCTGCCGATCAGCCGTTGAATTTCCATCGTCCGGCCACTGAGTTTACCGCGATTGGCTTCCCGTTGGTTGCGGGATTGTGTTGCGCGCGGCAGCATTGAATATTCAGCCGTCACCCAGCCCTTTCCTTGTCCTTTCAGAAACGGGGGAACTTTCTCGTCCACGGTTGCCGTAATCAGCACCTTGGTGTCCCCCATCTCGATGTACACGGAGCCTTCCGCATATTTATTCACATGGGTCGATAAATTCATCGGTCGGAGCTCATCGCTCTTACGTCCGTTAGATCTCATGTTTTCTGCCTCCTACTTCTTATCGCAATCCTGATTAGCATTCCCTATTCTACCAAAGTGCAGGCACAAAAGCACCTTTTGCGGGGGAAATTTCCCAAAGATGGCGGAGAATCGGTCAGATCGAGATTTCGTTGATGAACTCCGGACGGCTGACGGGCTCGCTATAATTTCGGCTATCCGTTCCAACCACCTCCGTGAGATCGTTCATCCGGATTTTCACTTTGGCATCATCCGCATTCTCGGCTACGGTAAGCACGACGGCCTGCAGCAGCTCGGTCGGAACCTGCTCTCCCTGTTCAAACATGCTGTCCTGAAGCGATACGGTTACGGCTCCGTCCTCCCCTTTTTCAACCGCCGCAACAGTGGTGTCATCCGGGATGACCTCAACAAGTCCGTCGCCATACTGCGGTCCGCGAATCAGCTCGTTTAAGGCCGCCTTCACTGCGTCTTGTCCGGTTGGAACAAGTCTTGTGACCGGCACGTAGTACTGAATGCCTTCCGGCGTCACCGATGAGAAATAGACCGTGACCGGTGAAGAGTTCGTGTACAAGGCATCATCCGCTTTTTGAAGATTGATTCCCATCGAACGTGAAAGCGGACGGTCCAGCGGCATGTGATTGACCGGCATTTCCGTCAGCTTGACGCCGTCCACCCATACCTGCATCTGCTCGATGCCTTCATGTCCTGTCAGCGTCCACGTCAACGCCTCCAGGATTCTCCGTTCATCTGCCGCTTTATATTCCGCAAATGATTTATTGAATTCGACGACCGCCAATTTGCTCTCCGGATCGACTGTCACGTTATGGACCTGCGTACCGGCAGGCAATACTGCCTGGAAGCCCTGTGGAACATAGCCCGCGTAACGGCCTCCGTTCACCAGCACTTCAAGGGATTCCTTCACCACGCTGGCGCCCTCCACCTTCGGAATGCCCAAGGTTACAGGTGCCAGCATCCCCCGTGCATCCGCAAGATATACCGTTGTCTGCATGCCAATGTCTCCTTGAGCCGCCGTGGATCCGGCCGTGTTCAGCATCTGCTTCTCCACTTGCGCAGGCGGCGGGTCAATCGCTTCCGATTGCTTCCCGGATAACATGCCGCAGCCGGACATCACGATCGGAACAGCAAGCAGCCCGGCGGCGGAAAGCCTGCGAAGAGTACGTTGATTACGTTTCATGTATTGTTCCTCCCTAACATTTTTTTGTACAGGTTGTACTCCTATGTATACGAGCCCTTTCCAAAAAAATAACTCTCAGTTTTGCCCTTTCTGGACAAAGGGGTGCGGAAAAAGTACAATCGTCGTAAGCATCTTCATCAACCACGAAAATGAGGTGAGTTCCATCATGGCAGAAAACGATTCAAACATTCCATACAGCCTGAACAGCAAGAAGGTAGCGGAAGCGACACGGAGCCTGCTGCATAAGCGTGGAATCAAGTTGGAGGAAATCGCGGAGCTGGTGATGATCCTTCAGAAAAAATACTACCCGAATTTGACGATGGAAGAGTGCATCGAGAATGTGGATGCCGTACTCAGCAAACGTGAAGTGCAAAACGCGGTGTTAACCGGCATTCAATTGGACATTTTGGCCGAGGAAGGCAATCTCATATCCCCGCTTCAAGAAATGCTCGCCAATGACGAAGGGTTATACGGCGTGGATGAAGTCCTGGCATTTTCCATCGTTAACGTGTACGGAAGCATCGGCTTCACCAATTACGGGTATATCGACAAACTCAAACCCGGCATTCTTGAGCAATTGAATGATAAATCAAGCGGCCGCGTACATACCTTTCTCGACGACATCGTCGGCGCGGTTGCCGCAGCCGCCAGCAGCCGGATCGCCCATCGCAAGCAAGCGGACCGGGAGATCGAGCTGTACGGTACGACCGAAGAGCTTCCAAAAGAATAAACCACTTCAAAAAGGGAGATTCGCTCAGCGTGCGAATCTCCCTTTTCCAGCCTGCCGGAAGATTGCGGCTTATCCGCAACCGCAACCTACCATTTTCGAACCGACGGGCTGATTTCAAAGAATCATAGACGATAGCAGGTAGAAACGCAGCCGGGATTCGGACCCGAAGGCTGAGTTTCTTCCTTTATAAGAAGGCTGATCACCGCTATGAAAAATCGGGCTGCCCTTCACATAAATCGGTAAATTTATGTCGTCATTTTTGCGAGTCTCGATCATATGCTATATGAAGAACAATCCAATAGAGCACCTATGGAAAGCCCCGCCATTTCCATGGCGGGGTTCTTTTTTGAGCATCGATATCGTTGACTATCCCTTCAGGCCAACCTTCACAGGCGAAACATTCCAGATGTCGGATGCATAACGGTGAATCGTATTATCGCTCGAGAAATGTCCCGAGTGCGCGATATTGACGATCGACTTCTCGGTCCAGGACCAGGCATTCAAATAAGCATCATCAATGGCCGACTGGGTTGCGACATAACTGGCAAAGTCCTCTAACACAAAAAACTCGTCATTATGGTCCAGCAGAGACTGCAGGATCTGCCCAAACTCCAGCTCGTGGCAGCAGAACGGGCCTGAGGAAATCAACTGATTCAGCACGCGGGCGATCCTCGGGTCCTGCTCATACCGCTCCCTGGATACGTAGGCCCCCGTTCTGTAATACGCTAACACGTCCTCCAGCTCCAATCCGAAGAGGAACATATTCTCTCTGCCGAGCAGCTCGAACATTTCCACGTTAGCCCCATCCAGCGTTCCGATGGTCAACGCGCCGTTCATCATGAACTTCATGTTTCCCGTGCCGGAGGCTTCCTTGCCGGCCGTGGAAATCTGCTCGCTTACATCGGCTGCCGGAATAATTTTCTCCGCGAGTGAGACCGAATAATTTTCAAGAAACAGCACCTGAAGTTTGTCATTGACCTGCGGATCCTTATTCACGACATCCGCAACGACGTTAATGAGTTTGATGATGCTTTTGGCCAGATAGTAACCCGGTGCTGCCTTCGCGCCAAAAATGACGGTACGGGGAACGCGATCCATGCCCGGCTGATCCTTAATCTCGTTATACACATGCATGACGCGTAAAATATTCAGCAATTGCCGCTTATAGCCGTGCAGCCGCTTCACGTGCACATCGAATATGGAATCGGGATTGACTGCGATCCCTTGTTTATTCGCGATATAATCGGCAAGCCGCTCTTTATTGCTCCGTTTGATCCGCTGAATGCCCTGCTGGAAGGCGGAGTCGTTCTTCAGTTCCTTGAGCTGCATTAACTGACGCGGATCCGTAATCCATGAATCGCCGATACCATCGCAGATCCATTGACTCAGGCCGGGGTTGCTATGCATCAGCCAGCGCCGATGGGTAATCCCGTTCGTTTTGTTGCTGAAACGCTCCGGATACAGCTCATAGAATGGTTTCATGACCTGCTCCTTCAGCAGCTCCGTGTGCAGCGCCGCCACGCCGTTCACGTGATAGCTGCCCACGATCGCCAAATTGGCCATGCGGATCTGGTCGCTTTCCATGATGGCGAGATGGGAGATGCGCTCATGATCGCCAGGATAACGGTCCAGCAGCATGCCGCAGAAGCGCTTGTTGATCTCTTCGATCATCATGTAAATGCGCGGCAGCAGCTCACGGACCATGCCGGCAGGCCATTTCTCCAACGCTTCGCTAAGCAGCGTGTGGTTCGTATAGGATACGGTCCGGCTCGTAATGTCCCACGCCTCTTCCCAGCCCAAGCCCTTGTCGTCGATCAGAATTCGCATCAGCTCCGGAATCACCAAGGTCGGGTGGGTATCATTGATATGAATGGCAACGTGTTCGGGAAGCTCATGATAGGTTTTGCCCAGCTTGTCGAACGTTCTGAGAATGCTCTGAACGCCGGCCGAACAGAGGAAGTACTGCTGCTTGAGGCGAAGGAGCTTGCCTTCGTATGCCGAATCATCCGGGTACAAAAACTCCGATATCGATTCAACCGAACGGTTGTATTCCAAAAATTTATAATAGCTGTTATGATGGTGGGCCGAACGGATTCTGGATATATCCGAGGCGGACTCGGCGCTCCACAGCCGCAGCGTGTTCACCTGCCCCTCGCCGTAACCGATGACCGGCACGTCGTAAGGCACGGCCAGGACCCGTTCGTAGTCCGCCGCGTGAAACACGGTCCGCCCCTCCTGCACGTCCACCTCCACGCGGCCCCAGAAGCGCACTTCCACCGCCTTGTCTGCCCGACGTTCTTCCCAGACGTTCCCCCGCTGGAGCCAGTTGTCCGGCAGCTCCACTTGATGGCCGTCGATAATCTTCTGTTCAAACAAGCCGTACTTATACCGGATGCCGCAGCCATGGCCTGCATAGCTGAGCGATGCTAACGAATCAAGAAAACACGCGGCAAGGCGTCCGAGCCCCCCGTTGCCGAGGCCCGCGTCCGGTTCCTGTTCCTCGATCTCATTCAAATTCCATCCCAGTTCCAGAAGGCCGCTCCGGACCATATCCAGCACGCCCAGGTTCAGCAGATTGTTGCCCATCAGCCGGCCGATCAAAAATTCCAGAGAGAAATAATACACCTGCTTCTGCCCGGTATCCCGGTATATCCGGTTGGCATCGGCCCATTCCCGTCCGACATATTCCCGGATCATGCCGCCGATGATTTTGTAAACATCCTCAGCCGTTGCTTCCTCAAGTCCCTTCCCCAACCGACTCACCAATTGCTCCGTAAAGACCTGCTTGAATGTTTCCTTGTTGTTAAACAAAAGAAAGTTCCTCCTGACGGATCGTTTTATTTTAGGATCAGATCGAAATGTCCTTGGCAATGACGAAAGGTTTGCGAAAATCGCCTTGGAGCTTATGATCGCGAGAGATGATCACATCTTTATCGAGTATGACGTTCTCGAGCCTTACGTTTTCGCCGATCAAGCATTTTTGCATAATGATGGAGTTATGGATGCTTGCGCCCCGCTTCACCTGTACCCCGCGGAACAGAATGCTGTTCTTCACTTCCCCGTCGATCTGGCAGCCGTTGGCAACCAGCGCATTGCTTACATCGGCCGAATTCAGGTATTTGGCGGGAACCTCGTACTTGATCTTGGTGTGGACCGCCTGCTTGCGGAACAAGCTGTTATACGCCTTCGGATTCAGGAGGTTCATGCTCGTACGGTAATAGCTTTCCAGCGAGTTGATCACCGCGTGATATCCGAGATATTCATATCCCGCAATGTTCAGCTTGTGCCGGTTTTGCATGATCGCGTCCCGAAAAAAGTTGTTGCCGCCATGAGCGATGCAATGATCGGCCATCTCGAGAAAGCGTGATTTCTCCATCACGAACATCTCCATGTATACCGCATCATGCTTGTGTTCATAATGAATGTCCGTGACCATGCCGTCCTCGTCAACTTCCAGGCGGGCGCAGGAACGATGCTCCTCCCTCGGTGCATTCACCCTGGTATACACGAGCGTTACGTCGGCGCCTTGCTCCAGATGGTACTCGTACACCTCGTTCAAATCCACCGTGCTGATATGCTGGCTGCCGGAATGCACGATAAACCTCGCCGCCCCCCGCTCAAAAAAATCGAGATTGTTATAAATATGCCGCAGCTCGCCGGCGGACACATCCGTTTCATCGTTCCAATCCGGCGGAAGTATGAACAGGCCGCCCCGTTTGCGATGCATATCCCACGGCCGGCCTTCGCCCAGATGGTCCATCAAGGAGCGGTATTTCCTGCGAACGAACAGGGCGATATCCTCAATGCCCGCGTGCATCATATTGGACATTACAAAGTCGATCAGACGGTACCTTCCCGCGAAAGGGACGGCGGCCCCGCACCGGTAATACGTCAATTCACTCAGCACATCCCGTTCATGCTCCAAATTTATAATACCCATGAGTTCTCTCATCTGCGCACCCGTCCTAACCTTGATTATTGTGGGACGAAGACGATTGAAGCAGCTTCAGGACGTCTTCATCATGACCGCTTACAAGCACAATCTGGGATGGATCTTCCGGCGGCGGACCGATCCGGGCATGATCTTGAATGACCATGTCCTCGGTCACGATCGCCCGGTGTATGCGAACATGGCTGCCGATGCGTACCTTGGGCATGATGACGGAATCGGTAATGACGCTGCCTTCCCCCACCTCCACGCCATAAAAGAGGACCGAATGCTCGACCTCGCCGCACACGGTGCAGCCTTCGTTGATCATGCTGTTCCGGACGATGCCGTTCGGAGAAATATACTCTGCCGGCTGATTCGGATTTCGGGTGTAAATGCGCCACAGCGGATCGTTCAGATCCAGCTTGGGCTGCTCGCTCAGCAGATCCATATTGGCTTCCCACAAGCTCTCGATGGTGCCGACGTCCTTCCAGTACCCTTCAAACGGATAAGCATACAGCGTTTTGCCGTCCGCGAGCATCCTCGGCAGAATGTCGTTGCCGAAATCATGGCTCGTATCCGGAAGGTCCGCATTCTGCAGTAAATAAGAACGCAGCAGCTTCCAGCGAAACAGATAAACGCCCATGGAAGCCGTTGTGCTCTTCGGATGCGCTGGCTTCTCCTCGAACTCGAAAATCCGGTAGTCCTCATCCGTGTTCACCATGCCGAACCGTTTCGCTTCGTCCAGGCTTACTTCGATGACGGAGATGGTGCAATCGGCATCTTTCTCCTTGTGGTAAGCCAGCATGCGGTCGTAATCCATCTTATAGATGTGATCACCCGACAAAATCAAAACGTGCTCGGGATCGTACTGGTCGATAAACTTGAGATTCCGGAAGATCGCATCCGCCGTCCCACGGTACCAGGTCGTCCCGTCCTCGCGTTCATGCGGCGGGAGCACGAAAACGCCCCCATTCAGCCGATCCATATCCCAATCGCTTCCTACGCCAATGTAGGAATGCAGAACCAGAGGCTCATACTGGGTGAGTACCCCGACCGTGTCGATTCCCGAATGGGAGCAGTTACTCAGCGGAAAATCAATGATCCGGTATGTACCCCCAAAATAAACGGCCGGTTTGGCCAGCGTCTTGGTCAGGCCCTTCAGCCGTTTGCCTTGACCTCCTGCGAGCAGCATCGCGACTACTTCTTTTTTCTTCATGACAGATTCTCCTTTGAGGGGCTTAATGAGATACGAATCCTATAACATGAAAATTGCAGAGTGAACCAAGGGAACGCTTCGATACGAAAAATGGCGGGTGGATCATGGTGATCAGTGTTAAAGAAAAAAGCGCTTGAGGGAATGCCTTGCCAAACAGCAAAGGTACATCAACTATATGCGGGGTAGAGAGAAACTCTGACTCGAATGAGGGAAGGCCCCCCATCTTGGGTATCACCTGCCTTCTCTTCTCTAAAAAAAGGTCGTGGCGACACTTGCCAGGCATCCTGATCGCGGCCGTTACGCCAGCAGCCTAAGGGCCACTTCAAAATATCGGATGCTCCATTATGTAGCCTTCTGAATCTATTAAACAAAAAACCGCCCTTTCTACGCATGATGGAAGCCAACGTACAATTAGACGGTTTTATTCATGTCTTGATTATATCAGGAATGCGGCGGTTTCCGTACAGAAAAATAGCACATTCCGTCCCCGGTTTCGATCATCGCGGCTTCTCCGCGCCGGGCCAGCTCGGCGAGATGGGCCAGCGCTTCGCACATGGCGAAACGCAGCTGGTGGATGCCGAGCTTATCGCCGAAGAGGGCGGTGCAGACCTCGTAGGCGGTGAGCCGTCCGGCAGCGCTCAGCATGCCGGCGATGGTGGTCAGGCGCTCCTCGTGATGGAGGAGGAGCGCGTCGATCCGTTCACGGAAATGCGTGAACGGGTGGCGGTGTCCGGGATACGCCGTCCGGACATGCAGTTCCCGCAGGCGGCGCAGCCCTGCAAGGAAGAGCGCCAGCGGCTCGGCGTCGCTGCCGGGCACCAGGCTCACGTTAGGCGAGATTTGCGGCAGCACGGCATCGCCACATAACAGGACGCCGCTGTCCGCATGGAAGAATGACAGATGCCCCGGAGCATGGCCGGCCGTTTGCACCGGCATCCAGATCCGGTTCCCCATCCGGAACGGCAGGTCCTCCCCGATGAACGAGATCTCCGGCTGCGGCGTGACTTGGGGAAAGAAGCTGTTCAGATGCTCCTTCAGCAGGGCAAGCTTGGTTTCCGGCATGCCATGCTGCCGAAAGAACGCGGGGAGCGCACGATCCATCGAGGAATCCGCTCCCCACATCAGCATCGCTTCCCGATGAGCCCGCTCTGACATCCACACCTTCGCGCCCGAACGTTCCTGAAACCACCCGGCAAGCCCGTAGTGGTCCGGGTGATGATGGGTCAGCACGACGGAGACGATGTCGCTGAAATCCATCTCCAGCTGCTCCATCGCCGCCAGCCATTCCCGCTCCGAGGAAGCCGTGCGCGGCCCCGGATCGATGACGGTCACCCCGTCATCTCCCCGCAGCACATAGCTGTTCACCCATCGTAACGGGTTGGACAGTGTAATTTTCACCTGACTGAGCTGATGCTCTTCTATATAATGAATATCCGGGCTGGAGCCCTTCTCTTCCTGATTCATCGTAGATGCAACCTCCGTCCGCAGTATGACTTATTATCCGACTCCTTCATCATAAGCTTGTAATCGGGATATGTATAGAAGGCTGCGGTGGTTTGTTTGCGGGGGCTATCGGTAATCAGTGCCTTGGAATGATAGATTGCTAGGGTGCCGCATTATGAATTGAGTGAGCTAGTATGTTCCAATAATGGACGCTACACGTACGTATCGTTCCTCCAATCGCTGTTGCCCCCGGATTTTTCTTACTGTATATATCTATTGTAAAAATCCGATGGCAAAGGCGACCGCTGCCGCTTTTCCGGAATCGATTCGTCCGCTCCGCTGCTTCGTGCTTGTTCATCATAAAGCGTTAAACATCTGGCAGGCTGTGTCATTCACACGTAATCATATAAGCCCATGCACATATTCCCCTTCTAACAAAACAAGAAGGCAACCTCAAAAAACAATTTGAGTTGCCTTCCCTCCTACTGACTTGCACGGTGTCCACTACATTTTCAAGCTATTCTAATATCCGATATAGGTTCTATCCGTTGGGCGTAATGTTCCTTCACATCATCTCCAACTTCATGAATACTCGCCTCATACTGAGAGGCTCCATTGCATTCACTTCAGCTGACGGACTGCCTCCTCGCGGGAACGCTGGATTGCTTCCTCGGCAGGCATGCTAATCTTGATTCCATCCTCGCCCATCCATTCAACCTCCCCCGAAGCCGCACCGCGCCCGACGATGATGCGCAGCGGAGCGCCCGCAAGGTCGGCATCCTTAAACTTGACCCCGGCCCGTTCGTCCCGGTCGTCCAAAAGAGGCTCAAGACCAGCACCGCTCAGCTCGCGGTAGATGTGCTCGGCCAGTTGCATCTGGGTCTCATCCTTCACCGCAACCGGGATGATGTGGACCCTGAACGGAGCGACGGACATCGGCCAGACCAATCGCTCATCCGAGATACGCTGCTCGGCGATGGCGGCCATGACGCGGGAAACGCCGATACCGTAGCATCCCATGATCAGAGGTTTTTCCCGGCCGTCGGCATCCAGGTACTTGCCGTTCATGGCGTCACTATATTTGGTTCCCAGCTTAAAAACATGCCCGAGCTCAATCCCGCGATGAAACTGCAGCGGTGCTCCACAGCGCGGGCAAGGCTCTCCTTCCGTCACATTCCGGAAATCGCCGACGTACTCCAGCGAGAAATCAAGTCCCGGGCGGACCCCCTTCAGATGGGTGTCCTCCAGGTTCGCACCGGTAATGCCCTCCGCCATGGCGGCCACTTCATGATCGACCATGATCTTTAGGCGTAAGCCAACCGGTCCTGCAAACCCGACAGGTGCCCCTGTCGCCTGTTTGACCTCTTCGGCACTCGCCATTTCCGCAGCTTCTGCTCCCAAGTAGGACTTCACCTTGGTCTCGTTCGTTTCCCGGTCGCCGCGGACAAGCACTGCAACCAGTTCCCCGTCCACGCGGTAAATCAGCGTCTTCATCAATTGCTCCGCACCGACCTGGAGGTAATCCGTCAGTTCCTGAATGCTCTTCACACCAGGAGTGAATATGCGCTCCATAGCTGAGCTGCCGCCGGTTTTTACGGAATCCCTCATAGCAGCAGGCTCTCCCGGAGCCGCAGACTCCGCACGTTCCAAATTCGCCGCATAACGGCAATCGCTGCAGGATACAACGGTATCCTCCCCTATGTCGGCCAGCGCCATAAACTCATGGGTCTCCCCTTGTCCGCCAATCGCGCCGGCATCGGCTTCCACCGCCCGGAACATCAGACCGCAGCGGCTAAAGATCCGCTCATACGCGTCATACATGTTCCGGTAGGACGCGTCCAGTCCCTCCCAGTCCCGATCGAAGGAATACGCATCCTTCATCAGGAATTCCCGGCCCCGGAGCAGGCCAAAACGAGGGCGTCGCTCGTCCCGGTATTTGCTCTGAATCTGATACAGGTTGACCGGCAGCTTCCGGTACGAGGAAATCTCCTGGCGTACGATGGACGTAATCACTTCTTCATGGGTTGGTCCAAGCACGAATTCACGGTCATGGCGGTCATAGAGCCTGATCAGCTCCGCGCCGTATACGTCGTATCTGCCCGATTCCTTCCACAGCTCGGCGGGCTGGACAGCGGGCATAAGAAGCTCCTGCCCGCCTGCAGCATCCATTTCCTGCCGGATGATCGTTTCGATCTTCCGCAAGACCCGCCAGCCCAGCGGCAGGTATGAATAGATTCCTGCCGCCGTTTGACGGATATAGCCGCCGCGGAGCATCCATTGATGGCTCAGTGCTTCCGCCTCGGACGGCACATCGCGCATCGTGGTCATCAATAATTGGCTTTGCCGCATCTTCCTCATACTCCTTCTTATACCCATGAATGAACCTGCCCCAACGCAAAAAGAGCACATTCGCTCCTAGGGACGAATGTGCTCGTGGTACCACCCTGATTCCATCTTGCAGACCGTCTGGACGCTCATAGCAAGATGCTTCATGCGGCGGTAACGGGCCAAACCGGCGCCGCTTGGTTAAGGCGGGCAACTACAAGGTAGGAAGAATGCAGCCTGGCGGGGAGAAGCCTTTCAGCCGGGGGCTTCCTCTCTGTCTCGCCGAATCTTGCATTCTCATGTCCTTGATGATGGTTATTCACGGAATTTCATTTTCCAATACATTACAGCCGTGCGGCCGGAATGTCAAGCCTCAATAGGACGGGATGTTCTAATGAGCGATATGGTCCAGCACCTGCTGCAAAATCCCGATAACATGCTCATCTTCATACGTGTAATAATATATATTTCCGTCCCTTCGGTATTTGACCAGTCTCAAACTGCGCAGATAGCCAAGCTGATGGGATACCGCCGACTGACTCATGCCAAGCACCTCGGCAATATGACCGACAGGGCATTCTTCCTGTGAGAGCAAATGAAGAATCCGGATCCGCGTCGGATCCGAAATGGCCTTCAGGAGTCGTGACGCTTCCATGGCCTGGTCTTCGTGCAGCAGCTCATGGTGTTCTTTTTCCATAAACTTACCCCCTCTTCTCCATAATGGCTTGAACGATTTCGCGGGCATCCCGTGAAACTCCTGCCAATAGCGCGGAGCCCCGATGCGTCTGCCAAGGCAAGCCTACATAATACAGCCCCTTCACCGGACTGATGCCGCGTGTATGAATAAGTGCCTTCTTGCGATCCAACGCTTGCTCTATATGAAGCCAATCATAACCGGCAGCAAAGCCGGTAGCCCAGACGATGTTCCGGACCTTTAACGCCGTCCCATCCTCGAATCGCATGCCGGAAGCGCCGGCACCAACGGCTCTCGTTTTCAACACCACTTTACCGCACTTGACCGCTTGTTTCAATTCATATCCGAAAATCGGGTCCCCCATGCCCCTCAGCTTGCGTCCCACCCAGGAGGAACTGCTGGCTGAGAGAACGCCGAGCCTGTCCAGCCACCAGAACATTCCCTTCCCCCAAAGAGTCATTGGCAAATACCGCGGCGGCTGCCCAAGCGCCAAATACGTCTCCCGGTCCCCGGACAATTCCACCACGATCTGGGCCCCGCTGTTTCCGCCGCCAACGACAAGCACATCGCCCTCTTGAAGCTGGGAAGGCCTCTTGTACTCGGACGAGTGCAGCTGGAGAACATCCCCCGGAACAGAGGCTGCAAACGCAGGGATTCTAGGCTGCCGAAACGGTCCGGTTGCGATAATAAGCGCCTTGGTATGGAAGCTTTTGCGATTGGTATCGACGATAAACATTCCACCTTCCTTGCGGACCGATGTTACATTCGTCGCGAACTGAATGGGCAGCCTGAACCGTGCCGCATAGGATTTCAAATAGGAAGCCACTTCATCTTTATCCGGGAACCCGTGCGGATCCCCCTCTAAATCCATCCCATATAGCGCGCTATGCGTTCTGGGCGTGAACAATTTCAGGGAATCATACCGCGTCTTCCAAACCTCCCCAGCCTCCGATCCCCGATCCAGCATCAGAAACTTCACCCCCGCCTGCTGCAGCCAATAGCCGGATGCCAATCCCGCCTGTCCCGCTCCGATTACGATAACATCCCAAACCATATAGGAATCCCCCTTATATATATGAATAATTGCTCATATATACATATTACATGCATCTTGCTTCCCTTTCAAGCATAAAATGGAAGTTCCAAGGGAAGCTGCATGGGAACCATCCGCATGAAACTGGAATAAATATCTGATGAATCCAGTTGACAATACACACATTCGGTCATACTATAGGCATAAAGTTGCTTCAAGGAAACAATATATGCTCGGCCCAATTTATTAGGGAGAGGTTAAACTTTATGGATGAGACAAAACATCGGCAGCATCTGCATCAGGCAGCTCTCGGAGAGCGATTTTTGATTGAACAGGTGGATATCCGCGGCGAACATAAACGGCGGCTTCTGGACCTCGGTTTCGTTCCGGGTTCCGTCATCGAAGTGTTGAAGGCCAGCCCGCTCGGAGATCCTACCTCTTATAGAGTAGCAGGCACCGTCATTGCGTTAAGAAAAGAAGAGAGCCAGTTAATATGGGGTAAGGTGATATCATCATGAGAACGCATACCGTCGCGCTGGCGGGCAACCCGAACACGGGAAAAAGCACGCTTTTCAATGCGCTCACCGGCTTGAAGCAGCATACCGGCAACTGGTCCGGCAAAACGGTCAGTCTCGCGAGCGGCCATTACGAATACAAAGACGCCCGCTTCCAGTTCATCGATCTGCCCGGGACGTACTCCTTGTTCTCCAACTCGGCCGATGAAGAAGTGGCGCGCGATTATATTATTTTCGAGAAACCGGACGTCACCCTTTTGGTCCTCGATGCAACCGCGCTGGAGCGCAGCCTTAACCTGGCCCTTCAAGTGCTGGAAATGACCGACCGCGTCATCGTTTGCCTGAATCTGATGGACGAAGCGAAGAAAAAAGGAATTCAGGTTAACGCGCGCAAGCTGGCGGATCAGCTCGGCGTTCCCGTCATTCCCATATCCGCCAGAAACAACGAGGGGCTGGACGTATTGTCCGAACAGCTGCTGTTGATGTCCTCGGGACAGACTCCGACCAAGCCCTACCGGATGAGATACAACGAACAGCTGGAGGCGCAAATTTCGGGATTAGAGTCCCAATTACGAGACGTTGTCGGAGACGAATATCCGGCCAGATGGCTGGCCATCCGCTTTCTCGACGGAGACCGCAAGCTGATTGCGACGCTGAAAGAGAGATTAAAGGCCGCGGATAAAGGGGGGATTTCACTTGGAACAGCTAAAGCGCTTGGAAGCTCTAACAGCGGCCATTCCTTCTGATCAGGTTGAGGATGTCCGGGAAGACATCGTGGGCGAGTTATTCAAAAAATCCCGGGAGCTGTGCAGCGACGCCGTCACCGTGACCAACCGGGAGCTGCTGTACCGTTCCGAGCGGCTGGACCGCATCTTCACCTCCAAGCTGTGGGGATTCCCGATCATGCTGGCCATGCTCGGCGTTATTTTTTACTTGACGATCGCCGGGGCAAACGTGCCCTCTTCCATGCTGGCCAGTTTCTTTGGCTGGGTTGAAGGATACCTGACCATGGCTTTTCAGGCCATCCATGCTCCCGACTGGCTCCATGGCGTGCTGATACTCGGGCTGTTCCGGGGAACCGCCTGGGTTGTCAGCGTGATGCTGCCTCCCATGGCCATCTTCTTCCCGGCCTTCGCGCTGCTCGAGAACTACGGCTATTTGCCGCGGGTAGCCTTTAATCTGGACCGACTGTTCAAAAAAACGGGAGCGCACGGCAAGCAGTCCCTCACCATGGCGATGGGATTCGGCTGTAATGCGGCCGCCATTATGTCGACCCGGATTATCGAATCGCCGCGGGAGCGGATGCTCGCCATTCTGACCAACAACTTCGTGCCCTGCAACGGTCGCTGGCCGACCTTGATCCTGCTGGCTTCCTTGTTCATGGCGGCCGGCTTTTCGGGAGGAGCCCAGACGCTCGTGACCGCCTCCGTTGTCATGGGCATGGTGCTGATCGGCGTCGTTGTCACGCTTACGGTGTCATGGGGATTATCGAAGACGGCATTGAAAGGCGTTCCTTCCCACTACACGCTGGAGCTGCCGCCATACCGCAAACCGAAAATCCTGAATACCATACTCCGGTCTACGCTCGACAAAACGATTTATGTCCTGCGCAGAGCCATCATCGTTGCAGCGCCCGCAGGCGTGCTGACCTGGATTTTGGCCAATATCTACGTCGGGGATTCCAGCATCCTGATTCACTTTGTAAGCTTCCTTGACCCGTTTGCACGCGCGCTCGGACTTGACGGCTTCATTCTGATGGCCTTTATCATCGGGCTTCCCGCGAACGAGATCGTGCTGCCGATCCTGCTGATGGGATATTTGGCAACAGGATCCCTGACGGAGGTGGAGGATATGTTTGCCCTCAAGCAAATCTTCCTGGACCAAGGCTGGACCTGGCTGACCGCGCTGAACATGATGCTGTTCTCACTGCTCCATTACCCCTGCGGAACCACGCTCGTCAACATCTGGAAGGAAACGAAAAGCGCGAAGTGGACGTTCCTGTCCTTTGCCATTCCGACGGCCATCGCCATCGGCGTGACCTTCCTGGTCGCCCAGGCGGCGCGGGCATTGGGATGGGTTTAAACGACAGGCTTCGGCAGGCAAAAGTTAGTTTCATCATGTACGGGGCATCCGCAAGGTTAATCTAACCTTGGGATGCCTTTTTTAATGGCAAGCGGCCCTGCAAGCTAATCATTATGCAATAGAAAACGAGCCGCTCCAAGAAATCCCTTGGAACGGCTCGATTTTTTTATTCGATGAAACTTAACCTTTAACAGAACCCGCCGCAATGCCCTCCACGATACGATCGCTGAGGAAAAGGAACATCAGCAGGATCGGCAAAATGCTGATCATCAGGGTTGCGCCGATAGCGCCCCAATCGGTCGTGTACTGACCGATGAAGTTCTGGACGCCGACGGTCAGCGTCTTGAACATATCCGAGCTGATGAACGTGTTCACGAAGATAAATTCGTTCCAGTTATAAATCATGTTAATGATGGCAGTCGTCGCCAGCACCGAGCCCGTCATCGGAAGCACGATCCGGAAGAAGACCCGGTGAACCGAACAGCCGTCCATGACCGCCGCCTCTTCCACTTCCTTCGGCAGCGTGTAATAGAATCCGAGCAGAATCATGATCGTGATCGGCATATTGAAAGCCACGTACGACAATATCAAAGAAACCGGATGATCGGTCAAACCGACCTTGTTAAAAATGCTGAACAGCGGGATCAAGGTGGAGTGAACCGGAATCATCATGGCCACCATAAACAACCCGAGCACGAAAGAGCTGCCCTTCCATTTCATTCTCGTAATCGCGAAGGTGACGAGACTTCCCAGAATGACCGTAAGCGCAGTCGCGACAACGGTGATCCACACGCTGTTCAGAAAATAAACGCTGATGTTGCCGGCGCTCCATACCTTCTCGTAATTCTCCCAGCGCGGATTCATCGGAAGGGACAGAGGCGGAAGATCGAATACTTCCTGATTGTTTTTCAAAGAGAACAACAGCAGCCATACGAGCGGGAACAGCTGGAATACGGCTACGCCGATCAGCACGATGTACAACAGCGCGTATCCAATCTTGCCGCCCGCTCCGTTTCCGGAACGGGCGCGCCCTTCTTGGAGCTGTCCTGTGGCTCCGGATATCATGAAGCATCCCTCCTTATGAATATTGGATCGTTTCTTTCGATGCTGTTAATTTCCGAATGACCCACGTTACGATCAGACAGATCACAAGCAGGAAGAACCCGATCGCGCTGCCGTAACCGAAATCATAAGCGCGGAAAGCCGTATGATACATGTAGGACGCCATGACTTCACTCGCGCCGTTAGGCCCCCCGTCCGTCATGACGAAGATGAGGTCGAAGTATTTCAAGGAACCTACCACCGCCAGCACGATCGTTACCTTGATCACTTCCATGATGAGCGGAAGCTTGATTCGGAACGCGATTTGGAAGGAGGTTGCCCCATCGATTTTAGCTGCTTCAACCAGCGAAGCCGGGATATTCTTCAAGGCTGCATAATAGATCAGGATATAAAAACCGGCATACTGCCACAGAATCGGAATAAATAATGCAAATAATACAAGCGACGGTTCGGCTAGCCATGCGGGCGGGTTCGTGATCCCGATGGACTCCAGGAAGCTGTTCACGATCCCGTTCGTCGGGTGATAGATGCGCAGCCAGAGCTGCGCGATGGCAACTGAGGACAGCAGCATCGGAATGAGATAGATTTTGCGGAACAGGTTGGCGCCTTTGATCTTGGAGGCCAGCACCATCGCCACGGCCAGGTAAATCATCAGGCTTGCAGCCGAGAATACGGCTAACAGCAGGGAGTGCCATGCACTGTCCCAGAACTTGCCGTCCGAGAGCAGGGCCTGATAATTATCGAGCCCGATAAAGGTCATCGCACCGATTCCGTTCCATTCGTTCAGTCCGTAATAGGCGGTGAGTATGATCGGAATATACACGACAGCCATAATTACAAGCAGTGCAGGCAGAACATACAGCGCGATGATTTTTTTGTTGGACATCACTTTATCCAAAGTGTCCGACTCCTTTCTTCCTATGGTCTTGAGGAAAGGTTTATCCGGCATCGCTGCCGGATAAACCAGGGTCCCGTTTCTTTGTTGTCCTACAGAGTCTTAGTTCCCTTTGGAAATCGCTGCGTCATGCTCTTCGGAGAATTTCTCCGGTGTGACGGCTTTGCCGAAGAGCGCCTGGATCATGTTCAGATGCGTTTCGGCGGCATTCGCCTGCATTTGAACATCCGCGAACAAGGTAATGCTGCTAGCTTTGTTCATTTCATCGAACAGATCGATGTACAACTGTGGAAGCTCAAGCGTCGAGGTATCCACTTTGGTTGCCGGGATGACGCCCGCGCCCGTTACCGACTGCTCGCCCCACTTGGTCACGAAATACTCCACGAATTTCTTGGACTCTTCCTTCACCTTCGAGTTTTCGCCGATAAACAAGCCTACGCCCGGTCCGCCTACCCAACTGTTAATATCGCCCTTGCCGCCTTCGACGGTCGGGAATTTGAAGAATCCGACGCTGTCGCGGAATTCTTGCGGAATCTCTTCATTTGTCGTAAAGTTCGGGAGTTCCCAGGTACCCATCATGTACATGGCCGCTTTGCCGTTCAGGAATTCCGACTTCGCTTCCTCATTGGACAAGCCGTTGAAGCCTTTGACAAACGCGTTGCCATCAACCAGCGATTGAACTTCGGCGGCTGCCTTGACGAGCGATTCGTCCTTAAAGGAGCCCGAGCCGCTGATTGCACCGGCCAGCTTTTCTTGTCCGCCGATCCGGTCTGCCAGGTACATGTACCAGAGCGAACCGGTCCAGCGATCCTTGTTGCCGAGCGCGATCGGAGCAATTCCGTTATCGGACAGCGTTTTCACGACCGTCTTGAATTCTTCGTAGGTTTGCGGAATCTCCAGGTTGTGTTGTTCGAATATCGCTTTGTTGTAATAAACCGGAGCGATATTGAACTCCAGTGGAAGCGCATACGTTTTGCCGTCAATCGCATAAGCCTCGGTCGTGCCCGCCACGAACTTGTCGCCCAGCTGGCCGTCCAGCACATCGTCGACCGGTGCAAACAGGTTGCCTTCCACGTACGGCTTCAGGAATCCGGCTGCCCAGGTCACTCCTACGTCAGGAAGCTCGTTCGATGCGGAAAGCACCTTCAGTTTGTTTTTGTACTGCTCATTATCCAAAACTTCTTGTTTGATCGTCACGTTCGGATTCTCTTTTTGATATTCTTCGATGATCTGATTCACGATTTTGTTCTGTCCCGCGGAGACGCCCGCCGGCCACAAGTGCATGAAGTTTACCGTAACTTTATCGCCTTCGCTGCCAGTGCCAGCGTTGCCCGATTCTCCCGTGCTGCTGCTGTTCGATCCACAGCCGGCAGCAACCAGAGCGAGACATAATGTCAAAAGCAGAACCGTCCATTTTTTATTGAACACGTTTACAACCCCTTTTCTAGTATGCTGTTCGCGTTATGAAACCGCTTTAATCAAATTTTATCAGTGAGGGGAAGATTGTATAAGGTCATAATGATTGGGACTAATTCCACTTTTATTAGATTTCCTCTCCGCTATCGGAAACGCTGTGGCGATATTGACTTGGGCTTACTTCCTCAAGGTCCCGGAACACTTTCACGAAATATTTTGCCGTCTGGTATCCGACCTTCTCCGCAATTTCCGAGATCGGCAGCGGCGTCCCCGCCAACAGTTCCTTGGCCCGCTGCACCCTGCGGCGCGTCAGATACTCGCTGAACGTGAGCCCGGTCTGCTCTTTGAACAGCACGCTGAAATAACTGGAATTCAGATGAAGCACCTCCGCCACTTCCTTCAGCGATACCGGTTCCTGAAGATGCTGATCCACGTACTTCAGCGCTTCCTGCACTTGGACGCTGTATCCCTTATCCTGCTGCGCCGCCTCCAGCAGCTTGGGGTCGACCAGTTTCTCCATCCGCTCAATCCGATCGATCTTTTCCCGCCGTTCCAGCGCCGATTCAACCGCGGTTACCAGCTTCCGCTTATCCAGCGGCTTCAGCAGATAATCCACGACCCCGTATTGCAGCGCTTTGCGGGCATAGTCGAACTCCGAGTAGCCGGATATGACGATAATGACTGGCGGATGCTCCAGTTCATGCAATCGCTCAATCAGCTCCAGCCCCCCGATTTCCGGCATGCGGATATCCGTTACCACCAGATGCGCCACCTGCTCCTGCAGCCACTCCAGCGCCTCTACGCCGCTTGTAGCCGTCACGATGTTGCATCGGCCGGACGACCACGCCTCCAGGGTCTTTCCTACCCCTTCCCTCGTTCTTGGTTCATCATCCACGATCAGTATCGTTTTCATGCTTTCTCCCCCTCCCCGTCGATAGCCGGGAAATCGTTCGGTATTTGAAATGAAATGGTCGTCCCCTGACCGAGCACGCTGTGAATGCGCAGGCCAGCCTGCTCGGAAGCGTAATACAGCCGGATTCTCTGCTCGACATTGGCTATGCCGACACCGCTCTTTTTAGCGGATTCCGCATACCCTTTTTCCATGGAGGAATATAACGAGGCCACGGTCTCCTCGTCCATCCCGGGTCCGTCGTCGGCAATCGAAACAACCGTGTAACCCGGTTGATCGGAGGCTTGCGCGCGCACAATGACGGTGCCTGGCCCCAGTCGCTGCTCGACGCCGTGCAGGATCGCATTTTCCACGATCGGCTGGATCAGCAGCTTTGGAATCGGCACGTTCTTGCTGGCTTCGTCCGCCTCGATTCTCCAGGATAACCGGTCGAGCATCCGCATTTTCATAATCATCAAATAACGTTCGGCATGATCCAGCTCGTCCCGCACCGATACCCATTCATCCTCGTCTTTGCGATTGATGACGTAGCGGAATAATCCCGACATGGCGACCACGATCTGGGCCAGTTCTTCTTCGCCTTGATCGTCGAGCGCCCAGTAAAACGCTTCCAAGGTGTTAAAAAGAAAGTGCGGATTGATCTGCGCCTGCAGCGCTTTAAGCTCCGTCCGGCTCTGAATGATCTCCTTCTGATACACGACCTCGATTAATTCGTTCAGGGAATCCACCATCTGATTATACGAATTGTTAAGCTCATTGATCTCCATCGTCTTCGAGGTGACGGCAATGGGCTTCAGCGTTCCCAGCCTCACGCCGCGCATGGCTTTGATCAAATTGAGAATCGGCCTGATGATCATCGTCGTCAGAATAAAGCTCAAGATCAGAAACAGCAGCGCACCGACGCCTCCGGATACGATTATCGCGGTCCGCAGCACCGATATCCCTTCGGTTGTATAGTCTACTGGCGTCAGGATGACCAAATTCCAGCCCGTTGCCGCAGACTGCCTCTGTACGGCGATATAGTCCTCATCGCCGACCGTAACGGTCTCTCCTTCGCGGTGCAGAACCGCCCTCGAATCCACCGCCGTCGCAAAATCCGACGAGATTTCATGGCCCGCCTGATCAAACAGCCCCATCGTTTCACGCGAATCGCTGCCCATGCCGCCCGCGGAATCCGTCAGCGCAAAATAATCCTTCTCCAGCTTCACGAGCAGGTACCCGCCATGCATAAAAGAATGGTCGATCAACCGGATTCGTCGTACCGCTACCACTACGTCGGGATCCCGGGGATCCTGGCCGAACCAAACCAGCTTCCCCATGCCCTTGTCAGCCGCTATAATCCAATCGACCCCGACCCGGCTGGTCAAACTGCCTTCGTCGAGCGGGAACAGCCGCCGATAATCCGTTGTATACAATTCAAGCGACCGGATGCCCGTAGCGTATGCCTCATACTTGCGAACCTCCTGCTGCAGGGACTGCCGTTCTCCGAACGTAATCGGATGACCTGCGGTCTCCTGCGCGAGATAACGCTGAACCGTTGCGTTCGTGGACACTTGGGCCGTCAGCGTATCCACCTGCTTAAGCAGCGCATCCAGCTTGCCCGTGGCCTGCACGGCCGTCTGCTGGATATGCTTCTCGGCACTGTTGCGCAGAAGGGCGGAAACCTGGTCATATACAAAAACCCCGACTAATGCCAACACGATGATCATCACCAGCATAAACCCGAGGAAGATTTGATTCCGCAGCGTATTCAGCCTGCCAAACCTGTTCACGTGCTTACCCTCCCTTTCGCTTGGAACTGTAATTCACTATACACAATCTTGAAGAAGTTAGGGAGTCCTCGCTCATCTGCAGGGGCGGAAGCCATATGTACTTTATTACTATAAAAAGAGGAAGTGCGGGCAGGTTATTTTTCCCTCGCACTTCCTCTTATATACCGCTGAAACTTCCGCTATACGGGATACAATTCCTGATGACGACCCAGCTCCTTTTTGCAATCGGTGCACAGCCCTCTTACGGCACCGGAATCATCCGCATAAAAGGTCAGCGGTCGCTTGCGGCGGCACTTGCTGCAGGCTTGTCCACGCTGCCCGCTGCTCGATCGCGTTTTGGATTTCAGCTGGATGACATTGCCCTTTCTTCCGCTGCTTCGCTTGCGTCCAAACCCTATCAATACCAAGAGAACCAGAACGGCTCCGGCCGTAATCCCGATCATCCATCCCATGTTTATTCCACCTCCGACATGTGCAGGCTATTTGTACAAAACAGCTACAAAACGATATGCAGGTTTGCATTCCAAGCTCGACCCAAACGATCGTCACTGCCTCCAACACCAACTGCCAACATTTTACCATATCTTCATTGTTAATAGAGGTTCCTGCTCATTATCCGTCACCCTCGATAACCGGATTCTTGGAGCCGAAACACAAAAAAGCCTTCTCACTCCCGAGCTAACGGGAAGGAAGGCTTTCGCTGTGCTTTCGTTCATGCAACCGGCATGGTGTCAGATCTTCAACTCACCGAGTTTTATCAACTCAACGACAGCTTGCGAACGGCCCTTGACGTTTAATTTCTGCATGACATTGGAGATGTGGTTACGCACCGTCTTTTCGCTAATAAACAACTGCCCGGCGATATCGCGAGTCGTTTTGTCCTGCACAAGCAATTCAAACACTTCGCGTTCACGGTGGGTTAACAAGAACTTGCTGTTATGGTCGGTCCCCTTCAATGGTGTCACCCCTCCTTGCCCGGGTATGTGTGGTCTAACAAGGTTAAGGGATACAGTCAACTCATCTTATGTAAGATCAAGGGGGAAGGTGCGAAAGAGGCGAATAAATTGGGCGTTTGGCCCGTATCAGCGATTTTTATCCTTGCTTCCCACCGCTTGTTGGTCTATGATGGGGGTGTAAAAATTATTTTCTTATTTTTTTCATATTTTTAAAAATAATTTTCAGAACGAAATCCCATTCGTTATGCCCAGGCAATAAGCTCACCGGGAACCTTAAAGGAGGCTTGTGATGACACCAATCTTGCATATTATTTCTGTCGAAAAGGAAAGTCTGCCCCGTCAGGAACGACGGCTCGCGGAATTCATTTTGACAGCCCCATCCGAGATTGTGCATATGGGCATTAAGGATCTTGCCGATCAGTGCGAGGTCAGCGCTGCCACCGTAACTCGTTTTTGTAAGAATTTTCAGTGTAAGGGGTATCCTGATTTTAAGCTCAAGCTTGCGGCCGAGATCGCTCATGCCGAAATGGCCTCGCGCACGGGAAACACGCGCTATCAGGACATCGTGGCGGGCAACCCGCTGGCCGGGATCGTCGAGGCGATCGAATCCAATCATCTGACTTCCATCCGGGATACGACGGAGTTGCTTGATCTCGGTCAGCTGGAGCGTGCCGTGGATGCCCTGTGCCGCGCGAAACGCATTGATCTGTACGGCGTGGCGACCTCTTCCATCGTGGCGCAGGACTTTTACCAAAAGCTGATCCGGATCGGAAAAAACTGCACCGCTTTTGCGGATTCCCATATGCAGATCACGTCAGCCTCCACACTGACCTCAAGCGATGTGGCCGTTGCCGTTTCTTACTCCGGCGAAACGCCGGAGACCATCGATGCATTGGCCTGTGCCAAAGACGCCGGCGCCTTCACGATCAGCATCACCTCTTACCGGAGCAGCGCGATCTCCGCCCTCGCGGATATTACGCTGTATTCATCGTCGCTCGAGGAAGGAATGCGCCGGGGTGATATGGCTTCGCGTATCGCTCAGCTTCACATTATAGACATCCTATTCATGGGAATGGCCAGCCGGGACTTCTCCACGTATGTCCCCCGACTGGAGCAATCATATCTTAATGTTCAAAATTATCGCAAAAGCCGAGGAGGACAATAACCAATGAATATTTACACATTCCGCGACGAAGAACAATTCGTGCAAACAGGCGCTAACCTGATTTCCAGCCTGCTGCACACTAATCCGCGCGCCACGCTTGGATTGGCTACGGGAAGCACGCCGGTTGGGCTCTATGCCAAGCTGATTGAAATGAACCGTCAGGGGCTGGTCAGCTTCGCCCAAACCACGACATATAATCTGGACGAATATGTAGGCCTTCCGGAGAATCATCCCGAGAGCTACCGCACTTTCATGAATGAGAAGTTCTTCAATCATGTCGACATCCAGATGGATCGCACCCATGTGCCGAACGGCAATGCTGCCGATCCGGAAGCAGAATGCCTGAATTACGACAAAATGCTCGAAGAATACGGCCCGGTTGATCTTCAGCTCCTCGGCCTTGGACATAACGGACATATCGGTTTCAACGAGCCTGGCGAATCCTTAAGCGGCGGTACCCATGTGGTTGAGCTGCAAGAAAAAACACGCAACGCCAATGCAAGATTCTTCCCAACCCTGGACGATGTCCCGACGCACGCGATTACCATGGGCGTTGCCACCATCATGAAGGCCCGCCAAATTCTTCTGCTCGTTCGAGGAGAGGATAAAGCGGAAATCGTACACCGCGCATTGACGGGGCCGATTACCACAGAGTGTCCGGCATCGCTGCTTCAATGTCATCCGAACGTTGTCGTCCTTCTGGATCAAGGCGCAGGGAGACTGCTGGTATGAGCAGCGAACGCAAAGATTCGGTCCAATTGTTGTACGGTCAAGTCTTGACGCCAGACGGCTTCTGTGCAGACGGCGTGCTGGCGATCCAAGGTAAGGACATTGCTTACGCCGGCGATGTTTCCGGGCTCCCCGCCGAGCTTAAACAGGCTGCAGCGGAAGTGATCAACCAACCCGACGGCTACATTATTCCCGGATTTATTGATATCCACGTGCACGGCGGCAACGGCGAAGATTTCATGGATGCAAGTAAGGATGTCCTGGATAAAATCACGTCATTCCACAGCTCCCAGGGAACCACGTCCATGCTCGCCACCACGATGACGGCGCCGAAGGCAGCCATCGACCATGTGCTTCGGGAAGTTAACGACTACCGCAGCCAAGGCATGCCTTATACCAAACTGGTAGGCGCACATCTGGAAGGTCCTTTCATCAGTCCGAAATGGCCAGGCGCACAAAATCCGGAGCATATCGTCCATGCCAATATCGACTGGCTGGAAGAATGGGTGTCCACATACCCGGATCTGATCCGCCAGGTGACCCTGGCACCGGAGCGCGAAGGAGCGCTGAAGGCTATCTCCTGGCTCAGCAGCCACGGGATCGTGGCCGCACTGGGTCATACGGATGCTACCTACGAGGAAGTGGAGGCCGCCGTTGAGGCAGGACTGAGCCATGGCGTGCATACGTTTAATGCGATGACAGGACTGCATCACCGCAAGCCTGGCGTGGTGGGTGCGATGCTGGGCGATGATCGCCTAAGCTGCGAAATCATCGCCGACGGCATCCATGTTCACCCGGCTGCCATTCGGATTCTGGCCCGCATGAAACAGGACGGCAACCTGATTCTGATCACCGATGCGATGTCCGCTACCGGTATGGCTGACGGCGAATATACGATTGGCGATCTGCCGGTCGTTGTCGAGAACGGCATCGCCACGCTCAAGAGCAACAAGGATAGCTTGGCTGGCAGCACGCTGACGATGATCAAAGGATTCCAGCTGCTGGTCCGAGAGGTCGGTTTGAGCATTGAGCAGGCCTCCAGGGTCGGAAGCCTCAATCCCGCCAGAAAAATCGGCATCGATGACTGCACCGGATCCCTTGAGTCCGGCAAACTTGCCGACGTACTGGTGCTCTCCAGCGACCTGGAGCTTCAAGGCGTCTGGATTCAAGGACAACGCAAACATTAATCTGATTGATCATGACCTATAGCAAATATAGGAAAGGAGCTGCCTTTTTAGGGATGATTTTCACATCCTAAAGGGCAGCTCCTTTTGGTATTGAAGTTTTACCGGCTGTTACGATTACCGCCAAACCAACCGTCATCCGTATCATTCTTCATCAGGTTGCCGCGGGTATCGTTCATTCCGTCACGACCGCCAACATGAAGCGGGAATACGCGGTTAATCCATGTGCCGAAATCGCGCGAAAGCGTACCAACCGTGTTCGCTGCACGACCATCCGTTCCAAAACGACGGGCATGCTGATAAAATCCTTCATCTGCGGAAACATATACTTGACTGATATGTGGAGCGGTTTTGCGAATTTTGTTCGTTATTTCATTATGAACATGCTGAGGAACCTCTTCACGAGTACTCATCATACCCATGTTGTTATTGTTGTAAGTTCCATAAGGAACGCCATTGATGCCTGTTCCCATATAGGTGTTATTAGTCGTTCCCCTAGTTCCTGTAAGGCTGTTGGTTCGTAAACCGTCAGTACCCATAAGTCCATCAGTGCGCGTTCCCATAAGTCCGTCAGTACGTGTGCCGTTAGTACCCATAAGTCCATTCGTACGTGTTCCGTTTAACGTATTATAATTGCTGCCCCCAAATCCGCCATGGGTTGTCGTTCCATTTACACCGAAGCCACGGTTATCAGCCGTGCGACCAAGCCCTGTTGTGTTTTCTACAGCACGCGTGGTATTTCCCACGACACGTTCTGTACCCCTAGCCATGTTGTTCAGTAGGCCCACACTGCCCGTGCTCGAAGTTCCGAACGTACGGTTCCTAACATTTGTTCTGTTCATGCCTGTCGTCGTCCGGCCGTCTGTATAACGGTTTGGAGTGCTCAAGCCTGTGACATGCCCGTCAATACTGTTGGTGTTTGCGCCATCTTTGGACAGCGAAACATACGCAGTGTGATTCGTCACGAAAACATGTGCAGGTCCCACACCACTGATATCTGACACTTTTTTGGACAGCGTTTTGCTGTACTTCAGGTTCGTCAGGTCATGCTGCTGCGTGTTTCGCACGTGCAGGTTATTATTACGCACGGATTTCACACCGACACGGCCACCGTCCACATTGTTCGTACGTGTCGTGTTACCGTCATTGGCGTTACCGCATCCTGCTACTGCAGCCATACTAAGCAGTAATGCCGCGGAGACGGTCAGGTTGAGGGCCTTGGATTTAATCATGATTCATCCTCCATCTCTATAATGAGTGTGTTAACATCGTATAGGATGACCTTGCGACAGAAGTGGTATGCTGAAAGGTTTTAACATGGAGAAAAATGCGCTACAGGCCATTTATGCACAAAAAACGCCGATGGAATCATCGGCGATCATTTCATTAACTAATCCATTCAATTAAAGAAGTCCTTCTTAATGACCGCTGTCTGCTGACTTTTCAAGAACTTGTTCCACCCAAGCCAGGTTCTCCTGATACCATCGAATCGTCTCACGAATGCCGCTTTCGTAATGATATTGTGGAGCCCAACCGAGTTCCTTCTTTATCTTATCTGCATTTATCGCATAACGGCGGTCATGTCCGGGACGATCTTTGATATGCTGAATCAAGGTTTCGGGTTTGTTCAGTTCAGACAGGATCGTTCGAATAACCTGCAAATTATTCCGTTCATTATGTCCTCCGATATTATATATTTCGCCGTCGACACCCTGGCGCAAAACCAGGTCGACAGCTCGACAATGATCTTCCACGTACAGCCAATCGCGAACGTTCAAACCGTCGCCGTATACCGGAAGGGGCTTGTTATGCAAAGCATTGTAAATGATAAGCGGTATTAGCTTTTCAGGATACTGATATGGGCCGTAATTATTTGAACAGCGCGTGATATTGATCGGTAATCCAAACGTCTCATAATAAGCTCGAACCATCAAATCGGCGCCTGCTTTGCTTGCAGAATACGGACTGTTCGGTTGAAGCGGTGATTCTTCGGTAAATAGGCCGGCGGCTCCCAGCGTTCCATAGACCTCATCGGTAGAGACCTGGACAAACTTGCCGACTCCATATTGCCTCGACAGATCGAGGAGCGTCTGAGTTCCTGCCACATTCGTCAAGACAAACAATTCAGGCTGCAAAATGCTGCGGTCAACATGGGATTCAGCCGCAAAATTAACGACCGCATCAACCCCCTCCTTAAAGAGGGGTTCTAAAGCTGCCCGGTCTCTGATATCCGCTTTCACAAAACGATATTTGGGATTCGTCCGCACTTCGCTCAGATTTCCTGAATTGCCGGCATACGTTAGTTTATCCACATTAATAAATTCGTCATTCGGATGTTGAGACAGCATATATCGTATAAAGTTACTGCCTATAAATCCCGCACCGCCTGTGACAACGATCTTCATGTGACCTCACCCCTCGTATATATAATTATTTTCTGCCAAAGCCAATCGAGGATGCTTTGAATCTTTGTCTGAGAGAACAGGTTTGTTCACAGGCCAATCGATATTGAGATCCGGATCGTTCCAGGCTATTCCTCGATCATGCTCTGGCGAATAGTAGGCATCGACCTTGTATATGACCTCCGTATCGTGGACAAGGGTACAAAAACCATGGGCAAATCCTTTGGGAACGAGAAGTTGAAGGTAATTGGCTGCGGATAAGATAAAACCTTGCCATTGTCCATAGGTAGGGGAACCCGACCGAATATCAACGACCACATCATAGATCGCCCCGCTTACAACGCGGATCAATTTCGTCTGTCCCTCGGGAGACAGTTGGTAATGCAGCCCTCTAATAACACCTGCCTCACGTGACATCGAGTGATTGTCCTGAATAAAATGGTCGTTAATGCCGCATCCTTTAAAAACTCGATCATTGAAACTTTCCATAAAAAATCCCCGATGGTCTTGGTGAACGGTCGGTTCAATCCGTTTCACGCCTTGGAGCTTTGTATCCGTGATTTTCATCTGCTGCCTCCGGTACATGGATTTGAGAGAGCTTTACCGAAAACATCGGTTGCCGCTCTCTCGATTATTTATATGTCTAATCCCTAATTAGGATATAGGCAATAACGCTCCCCGATGCAAAAATCCCGATCGCCGCTGCAGATCGAGATTTCGCAATGATATATATAAGATCTAATCTAAATCGATTCTTATCTTCTCTTTAACTTCTTCCAGCAGGCTCAGCACTTCTTCCAAACGGTCCCCTTTCACGATGATCTGGCCGATTCGGTCAGTGCCAACCCTGAATTTATTTACCTTCTCACCTATATGATAATCAAATGATATTTGAATAATATTCTCATGCTGATCATTTCCGTTCTCAAGTCCCGTGATATCCCCATCTTTATCGGAGATCAGTAATTCACACGCACAAGGCTGTGAAGTATGAGAGGGAAATGACGGATTCATGCGAAGAGCAGCCTTGATGATCTGCTCATAGTAATCGAATCCATAGAAAGTGGACACCAGTTCGGGCAAGCATGTAGCTCCTGCTCTGCCTCCGATTTCAAGAACATACACATGCCCGTCTTTCAAAATAAAATCCGCATTGATTGCGCAATGATTTAATTCCAGCGCTTCGATACTTTGTTTCAATTGGGAAAACAGATCTTGCTGCACTTCTTCGGGCAATTCATATGGGACATAATGACCGATGGGAACACCGGTATCCCCATAAAAGACGAAATCCCCGTGCGGCATGATGAATTGAATTTGGTTATCGTAGACGAATGCCTGTGCGCCAAACTCGGTTCCTTCAATAAACTCTTCAACGATGAAAAAATCCAGTTTCGTGTCCTTGCGCACGGTTTCAAATGCGTATTCCACATGGGCCATATCGGCAACCTTCACAATGCCCTTGCTTGCTCCCCCGTCCACTGCCTTAAAGATAAGCGGCGGCGACAATACTTCGAAAGCGCTGTAAGCTTCCTGCAAGGTTTGGACTTTCAGAAATCGTGCCGTTCGTACGCCATGTTTCATAAAAGCCTGTTTCATCTTCCATTTATTTGAGGAGAGAAGAGCGGATTCATAACTCAATCCGCTTACTCCCAATTCATCCACGACTCTGCCGATCGACTTGACGGCCACGTCCGTACCCGTTGTACAGATTCCATGAATTCCTTCATGCCGGGCGATTTCGACAATCTTATCCATATGGGTCGTATCCTCGTAGTAAACCTTGTCTGCCTTGGCAAACCCGGGATAGTTTCCTTGGCGGCTCACAACAATAACGTATAATCCCATTCTTTTCGCTGTTTCAATTAATGGGAGCTGGGAGATTCCCGCACCTAGAACCAACAGTTTTCTCATGGCTTAAACTCCCTTATACGGGTTATGATCCGATCCAAGTCCTCCTCCGTAATGTTCGGATGAATAGGAAGGGTCAGAATTCTTTTCCAGATCTCGGAGGAGAGCGGCACGATCGCTTTGAGATGCAGGTAGCTCGGATGCAGATGGCACGGATAATAATGGACGCCCGTCGCGATATTGTGTTCCTGCAAGTGTCCAATCATACGGTCCCTCTGGCTTTCCTTGCTGAATTTAACCTGGAACAAATGCCAGGAGCTTTGAGCATACGGCTGTTCACGAGGAAGTTCCAGCCATTCCAAATCCTTCAGTTCGGATTGGTAACGAGCCGCTATTTCTTTTCGTCTTCCGTTCAATTGGCTCAGCTTATTTAACTGAACGAGCCCGATGGCAGCCTGCATGTCGTTCATATGATATTTGTATCCTACGTCATCAACGAAATACTGCCATGCATACACCTTCTCATGTGACGACCGTATCCACGTATCGCGGGAAATGCCTACCCACCTCTTCTCACGCAGCTTACGGTTCATCCACTCGGTATTGCAGGTAATTGCGCCGCCTTCACCACTCGTCAAATTTTTGACGGCATGAAAGCTGAAGCAGGTAATATCGCTGATGGAACCGATCTTTTTGCCTTTATATTCCGCGCCGCATGCATGCGCAGCATCTTCTACTACCTTAATTCCATTCGCATGAGCCAACTCATGGATGGTATCCATATCGCAGGGATGCCCGCCCATGTGAACGACGATAATTGCCTTGGTTTTATCTGTTATCTTCCGCTTGATATCTTCCGGTGATATGTTCATCGTATCGGGTTCAATATCCGCAAAAACCGGCGTTGCTCCCACATAGCTAACCGCATGGACAGTGGATATGAACGTGATGGAAGGCACGATGACCTCGTCACCCGGCCCAATACCCAAAATGTCCATGGCCAGATGGAGCGCGGCCGTACCAGAATTGAGCGCAACCGCGAAACGGCTGCCGACATACTTGGCAAATTCCTGCTCGAACTGTTCCGTTTTGGGGCCAAGTCCAAGCCATCCCGACCGTAAAACATCTGCCACAGCGTCGATCTCCTCTTGACCTATACTCGGTTGAAGAACGGGTATCAGCTTATGGTCCAAGTGAACCTCTCCTTTCATAATCCCTCGTCATTCCGACATTAGAATTTGTGAACGCCATCGTTCGGCGCAAGCTTCCACTGAAAAATTCGCCCATGCTACTTGTTCGGCATGTTCCGCGATGCTCTGCCGTAGTTCCGGCTGTTCGATCAGTTGGACCATGGCTTCGTACCAATCATCGCTCTCACCGGAAACAATCAGGCCGTTTTCCTTCCCGGCAACCCATTCCTCGTAAGCCGGAGAAGAAGAATATATACCCGGAATCCTGCAAGCGGAATATTCGCGAAATTTATTGTTGCTTTTGCAATCATGCAGCAGCGTTCGCTCCAACGGCGCTAACCCGATATCCCAGTTGGACCGGTAAAGACGCTTCAGAAAGTTTTTATAGTTCTCATCGTAGGATTCCGTAAACACCTGCGGCTTCTCCCGGAGTTCCTCGGGAACATACCCGCAGAACTCGATTCTGAGTTTATCCCCGTACTTCCCAATAATTTTGTGCAATGCCCCGATAACGGGTTCAAAAGCCACTTGTTTTTTTCCGCCTTCATACCCGATTACGACTTTCCCTTCTTCTTTACGGTTCTTTTTCAAACCGGAAATAACGGAGAAATCAACGCTTCCCGGAAAATAAACTATTTTTTGGGGACTAAAATGCGTTTCAAGATGTTTGGCAAAAAAACTGGAAGCAACCTTTACGGTCTGGGCGTTTTTCAGAAATTTAACATACGTCTTTCTTCGTGAAGAATCATGATAATATCGTCCCATATCCGAACCCGGAGACATCGCGATAAAATGGTCGTCGATCACGTACACCGTTCTTTTTCCCATCTCCCGGGCCATCTCCAGATACTTATAAGCTTCGGGCTGAACCGTTCGGAAGAAGAGGACGATATCCGCTTCAGCCAGCCTTGATCTGTCCATCTCATCATCGGATCTGACGTCAAAGTCGCAGACTCCCATCTTCTCCAGATGGCGGAGCGGCTGCTCAATGCCGATTTTATAGGAAGCGATTTTTTCCGATCCGACGATGAGTACGTTTATATCCCCTCTTTTCCCTCTTTTCCCCATGTTCCCGCTCTCTCCCCCGATTTTTACGTTTTGAATATGAATTTCTTCCAATTATCGATGCATGTCTGAAGTGAAAAATGCTGACGGGCTGACCTATGCGCATTCTCCTTGATTCTCTGCCGCATCGTCGGATCTTCAATCATCGCCTTGATTCCTTCATACCAATGCTGCTCGGTATGCTCAACCAGGTAGCCGGTTTCGCCCTGCTCGACCCAGTGCGTATAAACAGGAGACTTCGAGTATATGCCCGGAATGCCGCAGGCACCGTATTCACGGAATTTGGTATTCGTTTTTCCCTTGTTAAATGAATTGTTCGCAAGCGGCGCAATCCCGATGTTCCAGTTGCTTTGATTTAGCTTTTTCAAAAACTCCTTGTATTCCATTCCCCCGCCTTCATATTTGACGCTTGGATGATCAGCCAGCGAAGGCGGAAGGTAGCCGTAAAATTCTAATCTCACGAATCCCCCATAATAATCCAAAATTTTGTTCAACGCTGAAATGACGGGCACGAAATCTTCCTCTTTGTCCCCTCCTGCATAACCGATGACCACTTGCCCCTGATCCTTATCCGCCTTCACGTTCTGGTCCAGCCACTCGAAATCGATGCTGGCAGGGAAGTAAATCACGTGTCTATTGTACCGCTCATGAATATAGGTGCCGAGATCAGGTGCATCGACTTTAATGATTTGCGTGTTTTTCAAAAACTTAATAAACGTCTCTCGACGGATCGGATCGTTGTAATATTCGCCCACCGGAGTTGTTGGCTGAATCTCCAGGAAATTATCGTCAATAACATAGACCGTCCTTTTATTCAGCTGATGGGCCAGCTCTAGTAATGCATAGGCCGCCGGTTCCACATTGCGAACGAATACAATCATATTCGCGGCCGCAATCATTTCGTGGGTCACGTCGGTTTCCAGTTTCACGTCGAATTGCAGGTTCTCTTGTTTATTCAGCGTTCGGAGGGGCTGGATAACGCCGATTTCAAGTGACGGTATCATGCCTGCCGCGATAACCAGAACGTCCATCTTGGGCAGAGCCGTCTCGATGACGGCAACAGCGGTTTGGGACCTTTTGTGGGCATCGGCGCGCCCTTGAGCGAGCCCTTCCTCTTTTCCCCGCTGGAAACCGTCTAAACTGCCCTTTTGATATGCGCTAAGACGAACAGGATGGTGTTTTCGTTTTCCAGCTCGCTTTCGAGGCCTTATTTTTTTTCTTAAAGCCATCTTATCCTTCTCCTTTATAAGCTTCTTGATGACCGGCCTCCATACCCTCCGCATAACCAACGTTAAATCCTTCGTTATACGCTTTATCAAACCCCGCATCATAGGATTGATTGTATTCGGCAGCCGTTTGTCGCGGAGCTATTCTTCCTGGACCTTTTCTTCTCTTTCCCCCAAAAACTCGATTCGCCCCCTTCCCTCTTAAGCCTCTTCCACGGATTCCTTTTCTCTTCAACGCAGCACCGCCATTTTTTTTCCTTGCTCTCATTCGTCTCACCCTTTGCTCTTTAATTAAATGTTATCCGCCTTAATTACCGGAGGAGAAATGATTGGAATTTCCTCCGCATATTGCTGGATTTCGTGCTCGTTCACTAGCAGCGGCTCGTAAAAATCAAGGTGCCAAGCCGCTAAGACGAGCCGATTCAGGAATCGCTGCAGCCGATTCCCCTTGTACTGATAAACGCTGCCGTTCTTATGCTTGATCAGTTTGCCTTCTTGCTCCCAAGATTCCGTGGATGGAAAATACACAGTCCTCATACGCCCGACGGCTTCCTCCGCAGCCATGCGATCCCCGAGCGGCCAGCAGCGGAGATCAACCTGTGACACCCGAACAGCCTGAATTCCGACGGCTCCGTGAATCGGATGCCTGATTCCGTTCTCAATCCAATAGATTACCGAGTCTGCCCCTGTCACGAAGATACACGTCGGGTACATATCAACGGTCCGCAGCTTCATGTCCCGGTTCAAGCCCCGCTGCCACTGCAGGGACAACATCTCATGAGGATCTTCCCACTTGCTGGAGTAGAAAGTAAGATTATTCGCATACACTTGTTCGAATCTGGAATTTAGCTTCTTCATGCTGACGCTGCCATAATGGTGAATAAACGTATCCTTGGCTATAATAAGCTGCATTCCAAGAAGACGGGCACGCAGCCCATAATCGTCATCTTCACAGTTGCCGATCTCAAAGCCCTCGTCAAAAAAACCCAATCGGTAAAAATCTTCACGCCGGATCAACATGCAGAAACCTGTCAAGCGTTCTGTAACGGTCCAGCTGTGCGCATTAGAGTGATTGTATGACTTGGAGAATTGCTGCATCTCGGCGATATCCTGGTAGCTGACATGAATAAGTTGCTCTCCGCTGATATAGTTTGTCACCGGACCTACAATCCCGAACTGCGGATCGCTGTGCAGACAAACGAGCAAATTCGAGAGCCAGTTGGCCGTCACAACGGAATCATTGTTTAAGATCATCAAGGTTGTTCCTTTTGCCATCATCAGTCCCTGATTTACAGCCCCTGCAAAGCCTAAATTTTCTTCATTGATTCGAAAGCGGAGCCCTTGGGAAGATTTGAGGAATTCTGCAGTTCCGTCATCGGATGCATTATCAATAATAATGAGTTCATACGGGGTGTCGGTGTATTGAGCAATACTTTCTATACATTCTTTTAAATAAGGAAGCTGATTATAGGTCGGTATAATGATACTTGTACCCTCAAAAACATTCCTGAATTGGGATATTCCCATATGCCGCCCCCGGCTGTATCCATCCTTGTAGCCGGTATGGAAGCCTTTGTTAAACCCGTCGTTGTAACCGTCTGTTTTATGATGGCTGATGTGGTTCATAAGGTTGATTCCCCGCTTGCTAAGGAATCGGCCAGATGCCCGAAATCGACAGCGACCTTTCCGAGCTCGGAGGCAATTCGCTCTGTAATGATAACAGCCGGAATGCCGGCGCCCACCAGCGCGATGTCGAATGGATGCCCTCGAATTTCATCCATGATTCTGGGAATATCGTGGATTCCTTCCACGGGGGCCACCGTGCCCGCCACCTTGATTCCGCGGCCTGACAGCACCCGTGAAAGACCGGGGGCGGAATTGCCCACAACGAGAACTCGACGTCCTGCTAGGATCCCTCCCAGTAAACCTTCCAAATGCAATGCATAGTTGACCGTCGATAACGTTAGTTGCAGCTTTCGGTAATCAATGCCATGAGCTCTAAAAACAGAAAAGCCCAGAGGTTGAAAGTTTGGCAATCTGAGTTTGGGAATGCCAACGATATCTGCCTTTCTCACGGATGCTGCCAACATATCTCTTGCTTTTAGATCAGGTAAACAAACACCGGCATAACTTAAAAAATGTCCTTCTTTCCGCACTTCTTCCTCGTTCAAAACCATGTCCTGCGCTAGCGTAAGCAGTTCCCCATCCCCTAAGCGGATAACGGACAACGGGGAGCTTGAATCCAAAGCTTCATTAAGCCTCCTTGCAACCTCCGCCGCGCTTAGAAGACGATAATACTGAGAACTCATTTGCTCCATTCCAGCTTCGATAATCTGGCGAACCGAAATTTCAGGAAGAATCTCCAGCTCCGGAAGAATCGAATCCACAATTCCCTCTCCTCCATCGTATAATCCCTTCGCGTACTCCTCTACCGAGTTTGGTTTAACCCTCATCGTTTCAGGTGCCGAGTGCTGCGACCTCATCATTGCCTGGTCGTAGCCTGCATCGAAGCCTTCATTGAACGAAGCTGCCGCTTGCTCCAGCAATTTCTGGGTGCAGTCGCTTTGCGTTTGGCCTTTTGTTCGCTGAAGAATAACTTTTCGCTTATGTCGCCTCTTTACCAGCCTGCGTCTTCTTTTCTCTAAGTGCTGCCGTATGATGATCACCCCGTCTTACGCACAATATATTCTTTGGAACTCATTAGGAAACGGGTATAACAATCCATTTTGGCTTGACTCAAGGGAATATGATACGAAGCATCGAACTCAATCGTTTATGATAGGTATGATCCTTTCTTGTTCTCATCAAGCCTTTTAACGCAATTCGTTGTCTCTCTTCCTCATGACGCAAGTAATAGTCGATTTTATCCATCAGTTCAGCATAAGAGCCATAGGTTTCTATTTCCGTTCCAGGGGAATATAACTGATCCATATCATGGCGGATATCCGATAACTGAAGCGTGCCGCAGCCGGATATTTCAAACGTGCGGGGATTGACGGAAAGCGCCTTTACTTTCCTGCTGTTGGCGTTGATCGTATCGTCATCGGATGAACGGTGATGGTTGATCACAATCTTGGCTCCATTGTAGTACGTTGCCGTGTCCTCCGGCGTCATCCAATCGCCGAGCTTAATCTTGTCGGACAGCTGGGCGTAATGTTTCATCCGATCCCACCACCATCCGGAAATGACGACTTTTTTATTTTTCAGTATCGGGGCCAGATGATCCATTAACTCCACTCT
Source organism: Paenibacillus sp. Y412MC10 (assembly GCF_000024685.1). Taxonomy (NCBI): domain Bacteria; kingdom Bacillati; phylum Bacillota; class Bacilli; order Caryophanales; family Paenibacillaceae; genus Paenibacillus; species Paenibacillus sp. Y412MC10. The sequence continues at coordinate 1,727,036 of NC_013406.1, read as the reverse complement.
GTTCCAATAGGCCGTTCCGATAAAACAAATATCGGTCTGATTTGAGGTTGGCACATGCTTCGGAAAAAATACATTCGGGTTGACTCCAAAAGGCAAGTGATATACATGTTGACAACCTAAATCGCGATAAAAAGAAACGCAGTTGGATTCAAGCGTAAAGATATAATCGTAACGGGGAGCGATCGAAACCGTCCAGTCCGTATAGTACGGGTCATCCGTAAACCAAATGGCCGTTTTAAATCCGTTATCCCGAAGCGCTTTGAGCGTATCGGCTTCCAAAACAACCCCGTTTAAAGCAAGTACTAGGTCCGGCTGGAATTTCTTAGCCAAAAGGACGATATCTTCGGAAGGGCTCGCGACCGAGAGACTTCGAACCAGTCCCTTTAAAGCGTCAGTCACCGCCTGATCCAGCGCAGGATACGGAACGCCAATGCCTGCAGTGACATAAAGAATACGGAGATCGCGGACCTGCTCCTCTTCCTTGGGTAAGGACCTTATTACCGCATCGGAAAAACCGAGCCTGTATCCCTCTCTCCGTCCCACTGAATAACCTTTTCTGTATCCTTCCAACTGGGCGGATTGCTCTCCCCCCTGAAGCAGCAAATGCTCATTCATATAAGGTTCACCACAATCGGCCACTGGCTTGGTATAAGGACTGGAAGGTTCCAGCGTCCGTCCACCATCCGTCTAATATGTCATAGGTAAGCTGCCCCTTCGATGCATACACATTGTTCACGTCGGTAATTTCCAGTTCGCCTCGTGCGGATGGTTTAATGGTTCGGATCGTTTCAAACACCGTCGAATCATACATATAAATACCGGTTACGCAATAATCGGATTTAGGATCCTCCGGCTTCTCCTCGATCATGACAATGTTGTCTTTCTCCAAGACCGGAACACCGTATCTCTTCGGATCAAGGACTTTCTTCAGAAGTACGCGCGCTCCAGCGGCCTGTTTTTCATAAGCTTGCACAAAAGTTGATAGATGATCCTCAAACAGATTATCGCCAAGAAGCACAACGAACTTTTCGCCAGGTGTTATGAACGGTTCGGCAAGGTATAATGCTTGGGCAATCCCCCCGGCTTCTTCCTGGATTTTAAATGTGACGCTTACTCCCCATTCTTTTCCGCTGCCGATCAGGTCTGTATACAGGCCAGCCGATTGCTTGCCGATCACGATGAGAATTTCCTCAATGCCCGCTTTTTTGAATTTTTCGATTCCGTGACATATCATCGGAACTTTCCCGACAGGCAGCAGATGTTTGTTTATGACTTTGGTCAGTGGATAAAGCCGGGTACCCGTACCTCCTGCCAGAATGACGCCCTTCATATAATCCTTCCTTTCGCAAAATAGATGATTATACATAGATCGTTGGATCGACGCCCCATTTATCCATGAATTTTTGTTTGTTAGTATCGATAAGATGCTTCACTTGACTCATGTCCTGCTTGGCAAAGCTGGCACTCCCATGATGAAAAACGAAAACATCGCCCGCAATCCTGAACGTATATCCCGCATTCCTGGCCCGATAACAATAGTCATCGTCTTCAAAATGACCTGGTGAATAACGTTCGTCCAGCAGTCCGATCCGATCCATCAATTCCCGTTTAAACAGGAAACATAAGCCCACGATTCGATCCACTTGAAGCCACTTACTGGCATCCGGCTCATTCAGCTGGTTCGACATCTCCTCTAAGCTGGTATATGGCATATCGATCTGTTGTTTCCCGCTCGCATAATTGGTAAGCGGCCCGACGATCCCGATATTGGTTTCGCTGTTCAAGCAATTCAACATATTCTGCAACCAGTTGCGGGTGACGATGACGTCATTATTCAGCAGAAGCAGCGTATCGCCGGTTGCAATTTTCAAACCCTTGTTGCATGCGGCTGGAAAGCCAATGTTATTTGCCAATGAAATGAAGGTAATCCCCTCCTGACGGCAGATATCAACGGTACCGTCGGAGGAACCATTATCAACAACGATGATCTCATAAGGCTCATTCGTATGGCGTTTAATCGAATAAATACAATCCTTTAGCAGATCCCTGCCATTGAAAGTCGGAATAATGATACTTGTTTTATTCATAGCTACCACCTTCTAAACCTTGGTTAGCTGCCTTTGTCTAATCTGATCCATAAAAGATAGCCGCGGCCCCTTTAAGTCGAATACCGTCTTGAGAGCTTCGATGTGGTCTCCAATGATCAAGTCGGAAACCGCGTTTTGTTGTCCGACATTTCGAGCTCGGAGCCGATTTTTTGTAATAACGTCTACACTGGCCGGTGCGTTTATTTTTAAACCCTTTTCAAGGGCGATGACTTGCGCTTTCGGTGGGACAGATAAATTGGCGTATCCGATGATCTGGGCAGCTTCCTTCCTCATTGCGTGAGGTACCGCTGTAAGCGAATTGGCTTCGAGATCCGCCCTGCCCATGGATCGATTAATAAACTCCTTAACCGTTGTTACGTAATCTCTTTCGGAAAACATCCCGATCCATGGAGAAATATTATTTAAGGCAATATCACTACCCTGTTCAATGGCATCAATGAAAGGTACGAGATGCTCGGCTAATATTGGAACATCTCCATCAAGGAACAGCAGAATGTCAGAATCGGCTAACTTCGCCCCGACCGCTCTGCCAACATCGTGTCCCAAAGCCTGTTTATAGTGCACAATAATGGCTCTCGATTGGTTTCGGATCATTTCAAAGCTTTCATCGGTTGATCCGTTCACCACAAATATGATTTCATGAAGCGGCAGCCGATGAAGCTGCTCCAGCAATTTTATAATCGTATCTTTCTCGTTCATCACCAGGACGATCGCCGCTACTCTTTTATCCGTTGGCAGAAGTACTGCATTTCCAAGATATACTCCAGTATGCTTGCTGTGTCCTTCCACAAATTTTGATGCCGCCGCGTGATAAACGGTCCATGGCAGCGGTTTGACTGAATGGTACCAGCGGTTCCAGCTCTCGTTCACTTTGATATGAGGGTCTATATCCGCTGTTGTTGGAACTTCATGGGCCGCTTGCTGATAACCGGCAGCATAAGCTCTCTCTTTCCAATTGTCGACCACTCCATTTGAAATCCGACGATTCTTGAATATAAGAGCCTCCAATTTATGACCGCTCCGTTTTCTATTGGTCCTTGCTCTTTTATTTATGGGTCTCATTGCTCTCCTAAAAGATTTTGAAGCGGGAATCTTACCTCGTCTCTGCTTTCTTCGCACCATCTCATCACCACACGCTTTCTCTTTTTCGTGCGAGATCTGATCGATTTCCCCGCATGCCGGATTTAGAGATTAACCAATCTATCGCCTCCAAATGATCCCCCACGATCAGGGTTTCCAGGGGATCATTTCCTCTGGTTCTACCCCTCCGGGGATTTCTTTTTCCTACATCCACGTAATGGATCCCGCGTACTTTCAAACCATTATAAATAGCCATTGCTTGAGCTTTCGGAGGAACGGCCAAATTGTCGATACCAATCAAATATACTGCTTTTCGGCTCATTGCATGTGGAATGGTTGTCAGTGAAGCTCCTTTCAAATCGGGATTGGATACCAAAATGTTTAACGTATGCTTAGCGAGGATAACGCTGTGAACGTGATGCTTATCGATCGGACCCAAATACTTGTTCAAAGCCACGTCCACCCCCTCTTCCACAGCTTTCGTTAAAGGGGTCAAATCACTTGTTTTTATTACGATGTCTGCATCGGTAAACAGCAAGATGTCTCCTCTAGCCGCTGCAGCGCCGATACTTCGTCCCACGTCATGACCAAGCGGAAAGGGCAAGTGGATCACCCTCGCTCCGATGCTCTGAGCAATATCTGCCGTACCGTCCGTTGAACCATTAGCAACAACGATAACCTCTGTGGCGGAGTGCACTTGGCTGGCTTGCCGAATGACTGCCGCAATGGTCTTCGCTTCGTTCATGGCAGGAATGATGACGGATACCTTCGGAGACTGGGCATTTATGATCCGGGACAGGGATCTTCCCCTCTTTTTTCTGTTAACGGGACTCGCAGGACTTCGTTTCGACATGTTTCTCACCTGCCAAGTTGGGATTAAGGACACTTCCTCCTCATTTTATGTATAGGTTTATTTACTGTAACGGCGTTCGTACCTTACACCGAATAAAATTGGGTTGAGCGGATGGACCAATAAACATACCAACTCTATCGATATCGAATAAACTAGAACATCAAAAAGAAAGGAAGTGAAGACCTATCAGAACATTCAGGGCAACATTATTAGGCAGAAACGAGGTACCCGCCGTTAGAACGCGGGCCACGGGGAATATTGTTTTTCAGCTCAACAACACAGGCACTCAGCTAAGATTCAGACTTGTTATTCGAAATATCAGCCAAGTGACCCAAGCTCATATCCATCTCGGAAGAGTCGGACAAAACGGCCCCATTGTCGCATTCCTGTTCGGTCCGTCAAAATTCGGTATAACCGTAAGACGCGGGATTATTCAGGGTGTCCTGACGAATCAGGATTTGATCGGTCCTCTGCAAGACAGAACGATTCGAGATCTGATCCGTGAATTCGAGCGTGGCAATGCCTATGTGAACGTTCATACGATCCAAAATCCGAATGGTGAAATTCGCGGGCAGGTTCGGCGATAAAATCACATCATCTTATTTGTATATACGTTTTATGAAGAAAACCCTCCAACTGTGCATAGAGCGGAGGGTTTTACACTTGGTCGGCTTTGGCAGCGGGAACGTAGGTTTTAATCTATCTGTTCTTCCAACCTCTCAAAAATGTGCGTTTCATCTCATCCATCTGCCTTTACATTCATCTCTCCCATTGCATTAACTGTTACTAGATTAAGAATACAAAAAACCTTAATCAATTCTATATGAGGAGGTAGACGTGATGGCCATTATTTCGGTCTTCCCTTCACCTACAGGGACGCCAATTGCAACTGCGGTAGCTTCAGCTGTCGCTGGTGACGTCGTATTGGTTAATGATGGAACGTATCCTGAGCCGGCGGTGACTGTAGCGACTTCCAACGTAAAAGTTATAGCTAAAAATGAAGGTGCGGCGATACGCCAAGGACTCAACGCTGCCGCAAGTGCGTTCATTGTCACAGCAGCTACGGGGGTTGAAATTAACGGATTCTCCATTCAAAACTACACGGCCGATGCGATTGATGTTACCGCTGGTACCAATCACCGCATCATTGGCAATACCATTAACAACACGCTTGGTATTGGTATTGATTTAGCGGCCGGTACCGGACATGTAGCCTGGAGAAACAGTGTTCAAGATGCAGGCGGCGTTGCAGGAATCAACGTAGTAAGCACCGACAGCTGGATCGTACAGAATGTATTCTTCAGCAATACAAGTGTGGGTATTTTGTTGGCCGGCGCCAATAATGCGGCTATTGGTAATACTGTCTCTCAAAACGGCACAATCGGCATCTCGAGCACCGCAGCGAACAATCTGTTATTCGGCAACACGGTCACGCAAAACGGAATAAGCGGAATCACCGTTGCAGCAGCAAACAACGTGCTGATACGCAATAACGTGGAAAACAACACAGGTACCGGTGTTTCGATCACAACCGGCGATAACGGATATCTTGGAGCCAACGATTCGAATCGTAACACTCAAACCGGTATCGCAATTGCCACCGATTTTAACAGTGTGGAATTCAACGAAATGGAGTTCAACCAGAATTTTGGACTCCTCATTTCCGGCGATGAAAACACCGCATTCGGAAATCGGTTCACCGGTAACACGCCAACTCAAATCTCCGTAACAGGTACAGATAATAACTTGTTCTAAATTCCTAGTGTATGTAAGGCTTTTACGCTTGCTCTCCTCGTGAGGGCAAGCACTATTTTTCAACTGAGTTACCCGCAAGGGCATCCCGTAAACATGATGGTTTGGAGGTCATTTGATGAGAAAAATTCTTGTGGTCGGCTCAGAGGAAACCGCATCATACCAAATCATTCTTCTTCCCCCTCTCCGTTATCTGGAAGGACAAGGATACTGCAGTTTCAAGATCCTTCCACATAAGCAAGTAACCCGATCTATCATTTCTTCATATGATATTATTTTGTTTCTGAGAAGCATTGAGCCTGCAGCGCTCCAATGTTTAGAATGGGCACACCGTGAGGGAAAGAAGACCGTATACGTCATTGACGACCATTTTCTCGCGATTCCTCAAACCACCCGTCTTGGCCAAATATACTCAAAACCCGCTTATAAAGAAACCTATACTTACTTTCTAAAGAACGTACACGCAGTCAAAGTAGAATCACCCGTCTTTCGCGATGTGATTAAGATGCACTTCACTCCTAAAGTGGTCTATTTTCCAGGAAGCATTGATGTTTCCTATACACAATTGTCCAACAGTCCGAAAAAGGAAGATCGACTCGTGATCGGATATGAAGGTGCCAAAAAGGAAAGTTCTTTCCGCCCGGTTATTCCTGCATTGCAGCGCATACTTAAGGAATACGGAGATTTTGTTAGACTGGAGTTCTACGGGTACTGTCCTGAAGAATTGAAGGGGCATCCTAATATCTCCCATTGGAAACATAATGAAAATTACAGCCAGTTCATGCAGCAGCTGTATCGGGCCAATTGGGATATCGGTCTTGCACCCATGGATGATGGTCTGTTCTACCGCTGCAAAAGCAATGTGAAGTTCCGCGACTATGCTGCCTGCCGCATTCCCGGCATTTATTCATTATCCCCCATATACCGTGATTGCGTATTCCACAAAAAAACGGGTTATTTTGTTCCTCAAACAGAGCAGGGCTGGTACGTCGGAATTCGAGAAATGATCGACAATCCCAAACTTCGAAAAAAAATTTCACAAAAGGCCGCAAAGGCCGTGGCCAAGAACTTTACGGTCAAACAGTGTGCGAAAAATTGGAAGTCTCTTTTTCAAGGCCTGCTCGACATACCATAGAACCTGTAATAGATGATGACCTATTATCTGGAATGGAGAGTGATAGCATGCCTACTATTCAAGAGGCAGCGTTGGTTCTTAACCAGCATTATGACATCAAAAAGCCGAAAATCGAATGGATTCAGGACGAACCGGATAAAGCGGTGTGGAAGGTAATCGATAACAAAGAAACCTATATCCTTAAGTCGGATTACAGATCAAGCAAAACCTTCACCCCTTCTATCACTCTACAATACGAGCTATCCCAACAGGGGTTGAAGGTTCCGGAGGTAATCGCCACGAATCAACGGAAACTATGTACGAAGCATGGTAAGCATCGTTATTATTTATCTAGATATATTTCTGGCGGTTCTGCATCGATAATTGACCGCGTAAAGGTCATTGGGGATTTTCATCAAAACGCTACATGGCCAAGTTCACTCTCATCCAATCAAAAACCGAGCGCCTTGAAGAATGGAATAAACAGATGGATATCTGAATATCAATTAAAATTAAAAGATTTGATGAAATGGAAAGACCAGTACTCCTTGCCGTATATTCAACCCTGTTTACAATTAGCTGAGAAATGTATAAGAGTTTCTTCCCGAAGAGCCCCCCTCCTCGCTGATCATCTCACATCCCTAAACAATAGGAGATGGCTTGTACATGGGGATTTAACCCATTTAAACGTAATAAAAACGCCATCAGGAGATTTATGGATCATTGATCTGGAGCATTCAAGAATTGACTCTCCCATCAAGGATATCCGTTATTTATTACCGAGGGTCGTGTTATCTTCCCACTATAAAGAGTACTTTACGAGATTTCCTGAAGGGAAGTCTTATAAAGAACTCTACTATATAGATGCGATATTTCCTCACAGCCTCCACTTCTACCTCGGCGGATCGATCAGGCAAATGAAACTTCCGCTGAAGAGTACCAAAGTACAAGAGATTGTATCAGACGAACTAGCGAAGGATGACATGATAAGCAAGGAGTTGGGCGGCATTAAATAAGGGAATACCGAAGGGGCCGTTGTACGACAACGGCCCCTAAGATACATATTAACGTTTCAATCTTTTCATAACCGGCTTCTTGTGGTGCTTGCTCCAATTAAAAAATTCATTATTACGGATATTGCCATTGATCGCGGTAAATGGAACCTTATTCTTCCAGGCAACGTAATTAAAACTGATTTGGTCTCTTTTACTATAACTTATAATTTGTCTCCACCATGTGGTCATTGCTCCCATAACGATAGGATCATTATGGCGTCTTAGGATCACGCCGGACTCAATCAGTCCGTTATCCCTCGGATATCCCGCATTCTTATACAAAGCTACTTGTTTTAGTATGACTTCTTTGTTATCCTTCCCCAAGGCAATACAAGCCTCAGCTTCTTTATAAATACAATTCCGATGTGAATGTTTGTAGAACACGAGCGGTGAGGCGCTATATTTTTCAATAAACCGATCGATATCTCCGACGATTCTGATATTCCCGTCAACCCAAACACTGTGTTTGTAGGTCGGGAATAATAAATGCGGCATAACTTTTACCCATCTAGCTTGACGGGCCGAATCAGCGAATATTTTATCTAACTTAATCATTTTCCAGGTTCCGGACTTTAATTTCGGATTATCCGTAAAACAATAGTAATCACAATATTTGCTCATTTGTAAAGGATCCTGCAGCTTATCGTAATTGCCGGTTATCGCTGTGTATACTACGTTTTTTCGTTGATTACTTGTGATGATTTGTCGTCTGCACGCTAAGAGCCACTTTAATTTTGCCCTTGTTTCTCTGAGCGATTGATGCACGACCATTTTTTGTACCGATTGTTTAACCCTTTCCTCGCCATGCTTGCGATAGAGAGCAGCTTTTCCATTCTGCACTAATTTCTTTCTTCTATCGGTTCCAAAACTTGCCGACTTTTGATGATAGATATAACAATGGGTGGCAACCTTTAATTTAAAGTTGGCAGCCCGGGCGCGAAGGCAATAATCATCTTCTTCCCCGTAACCTACCGGAAAGTTCTTCTCATCAAAATATCCGATTTTGTCTAACACTTCTTTCTTGATCATTAAACAGAAGCCGTTCAAAAACATGACTCTCGGAAAAATCTTATCCGAGGCTTGATAGACAAGCTCGGCCATTTGTTCGATCGTCAAGTCGGGCTCCAATCCATTACGGTTCCAGTCCCGATGGGGAATGGATTGCCAGCTGGCTGCATTTGACAGCGGACCGACGATACCGATCCTGCGATCGGATTCCATGGTTTCCGTCAGCCTTTCCAACCACTGACCGGTTACGATCGTATCGCTGTTGAGGAGGACGCAGTATCGTGATGTTGACTGTTTTAATCCTTGATTCGCTGAAGCCGTATAGCCTTGCGGTTTATCGTGTCGAATTAATTTATGGTGAAATTGTCGTGTGTACTGTTCCAGATATCGCTTTGTGGTTTGATCGCTTCCATCATCTATGATAATTAAATTAATTTCTTGTGTCGTGTTATTTTGAATGGACCTCAAGCATTGTTTTACTGCGTTCAAACCGTTATGCACACAAATGACAACATCAATCAATCCCTTCCCTCCCTTCCCCGTTATCTTTGATCGACACAATCGGGGATGAGCTCTTCTCCAATCGCTTATGTCCGCCGAGCAAGACGATGTTTCCTTTAATCGACCGGGTCACATTTTTCGTGTCATACAGCAAAGCGGCATGCTCAGCAATAAATCGGTAATCGATCGTACTATGATCGGTAGTAATAACGACCAGGTCGGCGGAGGCAATCAGATCGGGCAAAAGTTCTATGGAGGATATCCTGTGGCCGTTGTCCATAAACCATGGAATGAACGGGTCATAATAGGTTACCGCAGCCCCCTTCTGCTGTAGAAGCCTGAACACTTCCAGTGACGGCGATTCCCGCATATCGTTGACATCCTTTTTATAAGCCATGCCGATCAATATAATGTTGGAGTTTTTTAGCGGCTTTTCATGGTCATTGAGTATGTCGGTAATCTGCGATATGACATAGCGGGGCATATTGCTGTTGATATCGCTGGTCAATTCAATAAATTTGTTATAGAAGCCGAACTTTTTAGCTCTCCATGACAGATAGGTCGGATCGATCGGGATGCAGTGGCCGCCGATCCCCGGCCCCGGGAAAAAGGGGATGTAACCAAACGGCTTGGTCGAAGCAGCGTCGATCACTTCCCAGATGTTAATCCCCATTCGGTCACACATGAGCGTCAGCTCGTTCACGAGCGCAATGTTTACGCTTCGAAACGTGTTTTCGAGCAGCTTAACCATCTCGGCCGCTGCCGTTGAGCTTACGGGAATCACGTTATCCAAAAAAGAACGGTAAAATTGAATGCCGAGATGTGCACATTCCTCCGTGATTCCACCTAAGATTTTAGGTGTGTTTTTCACATTGAATTTACGGTTTCCAGGGTCCACTCTTTCCGGAGAATAACATACAAAAACATCCTTGCCCACTTCCCATTGCTTATTGGCTTCAATCACATTCTTAATTAATTCTTCGGTCGTTCCGGGATAGGTGGTGCTCTCCAAAATAATGAGCGTATCTCTCGAAGCATACCGGATGATGGAATCAACCGCTGACCGAATCATGGAAACGTCAGGATCTCTGTTGATGTTAAGCGGGGTGGGCAAGCAAATAACGATGATATCTGCCTCAGCCAGCGCTGAAAACTCATGAACGGCATACAGGCGCTGATGGATCAAAGAATCGATATCTTCATCCTTTATATCCGTAACATACGATTTTCCGCGTTGCAGCTGTTCCGTTTTATTCTTATCAATGTCAATTCCGTACACCCTGTAATTGGCTCTTGCCGCCTCCACTGCCACAGATAGTCCGACGTAACCAAGACCGATCACGGCCACCGTTGCCGTCTTGGTTTTTATTTTATGCAAGATTTCGCTCATCCTGGTTGTCCATCCTTTCTTGAAGAGTAAGTCCTTGTTCAAAAAACACCCATGATGAAATTACCGGGCGATCATGAATTTCCTTCTCCTGATAAAATATGAAATACGCCTGAGAGTAGCAACGGCGAATTCACCAGACATATTACCCATGTCATTCCTATTCGTCCGGTACATACAGAAAAGACAGCGAACGGTTTCGCTGTCGTAGTATACAAGCCATATTGTCCTGCCTCCCGAATGCATATTAATTACTTTCCGGAGTCTCCCCGAGCAAACGCTCCGCTAAAATGGCGGGCTTCTCTAAACGTTGTTGTACCGTTGGCCAGTTCTCCTTCGTAGCCGTATGAATAACCATATCGTAAGGGACCCCCCTGATCGTCAGGCCATTGCGTTCGATTCCGGTTCGCGGCAGCCCGCAGTGATCATGAAAAGAAACGACGCTCGCATTCTCGATAACCGTATTGGAAAACACACTGGACAAACCCAGAATATCGAACGCAACGTGAAAAATAAGCCATACGCTGGCAGGAGCGGCTGGGATCGAATCGGAAATGATCCATCTTCCCCAATTGCCGGCTTGACCATCAATATCATAGATCGCGATGGTTCCGATCGGCACTCCCGAGAGAAGCTCAATGCAGAAGTAATAATCGCCCTCTCTATGAAAATATTCTTTCAACCATGCTTCATGCACAGCATAACGAGAGTCGATTTCTCCGATGTACTTCGATAACTCAGGGGACCTTCTCAGCTTGAAAATAAATTCGGCGTCGTCCATCGTAATCGGTCTTAATCGAATGCCGAAACGTTCAACGGTGATGTTGTGGTTCACGACTTCACCTCAATGATCCTGGCGATGTCATCCAAGCTTTGAATACCCGCTACTTCCCTGATGGAAAAGCGAACATCGAATTGCTCTTCAAGGCGAAGAATGAGCTCCATGTGCTTTAAAGAATCCCAATTCGGCAATTCTCCCCGCTTTGGATTACCTTGAGGCGGAATCGGGGTGTTCAACACCTCGGATAAGATCGACCCAATTTGTTTGCGTATTTCCGTCATCGATTTACCTCCACTCTGGCAGGATGGTTCCCGCAAGCAGCTTTTACACGTGCATAGAGATCCCTAAGCGGCAGCTGTTCCGGCGAGCCCTCAACAAAACGCTTTATCCAGTCCAAGGCGGGGGCATTCCGCGGCCCCTGGGACATCTCAATGTGGATACGCTGCACTCCGCGATCCATCAATTTCTCCAAGATCCAGGCAAAGGCTACCGTTTCAATGTCACGTCCAAGCGCCCTGCAGCTAAAAAGCGTCTCGATGAGATGCGCTTGTTCGCCATCCAACCTGCATACAAAGGTGCCGATAATTCCGCTGTCTGACAGTATATCCGATAGGCCAACCGTAATCGTAACGTATTTGGAGGCGTCCATAACGTCATTTGCTTCATTTTCTGTCATACGCCTTAAAGCTAGGTTAAACTGATTTGTTTTATGACTTAGATCATACAGCCGCTTGACATGGGAAGCTTCATTCTCATAAATGGTAATGACCATGTTCAAGCTGTCTAAATAGGAATGGTAATCCGATGCGGTTTGCCTGATCTTCTCTCTTGCCTGATTGGCCTGGATATCCGTTGTTCGGGATACGGCAATGTCATCCCGGTGAAGTTGATACAATCCAGGAAAATGACATAAACCCAGCATCGTTTCTTCACCGTTTCGTTTGGCACGTAGAAGGCGTACCTCCGGTAGTTCTGCAGCCATCTTCACCAATTCCGCCGGATTGTCATCCACAAACAAGAAGGCAGACGGATCGATATTCAGTATTTGAGAGAGCCGATTCAGATTTTCTGCTTTTGTCTGCCAATTTGCACGAACAGCGGCAAAATCGTCCCATCTCAGCGGAAAATCGGTGCGCGCATCGAACAGTGCTTTAACATCTTCCTCCTCATTTCGGCTGCACAAGGTAAGCATAATTCCTGATTGTTTTAGTTGAAGCAGCAGCCTTTGCAACCGATGATGGCCTTCCGTTAACGTTACCCCTTCAGCTCCTTCTTCTCCGAGGACTCCGTGATATAGCGTATCATCTAGATCCAGGGCTATCGCTTTAAGCCTCGGAACCAAGGAAGCGGGCAAGAGCTGGACGCCAAGGTGACGGGAAATAATCGTTGTTGCCTGATTGGAAAATGGGTAGTTGCTGATTTCTTCGTTCCGATAATCATAGAAGGATTCGGTGCCTTCATGGGCCAATTGGGCTAAATCGATCAGAACACAGCCCGTGTTGTTCTCAACCGCCCCCAACAAAAACGAATTTAACTTCCGGAACCATCCACGGTCGCTGGCACGGAAGCTGAGCACCCTATCGGCATCTTCCAAGGACTCCGGCCAGTTATTTATCCAGATCGGTTTATCCGTTACCATTCGCAGTTTAACGATCCGTTCATTCAGCCATTGTGCAGCTTCTTGTGCACTCATAGAGCGGGCGTAAATCCGCCAATCTAACCAGATGATATATACATCCGCCTGAGCTTCCCCTCCAATACCGGACAGAGCGCTATCATAATCTGAGTAATCAAAACAGACATCAGCCTCCCATAATCCGCAAAACGGAGACATCAAATTGGCAACAAACTCAAAGGGCATCGTTCTGTCAACTCGTATTCGGAAGGTTCGAATGCTTGGAAGCTTCGGGCTTCCTGCAATCCGACCCCTGGAGGGAAGGGAGCACAGCAGAGAATCCGCTAAATCTAAACGGGTTAACACATGATTCATTCCTATACCTCCCTCCTGATTTCAGAGCTTTGACCTGGCCATCATGCCAATGTTCTTGATACTCCCGGAGCCTATCCCGCTAAAGCCATTGGCATTAATATAACCCGAGCTCCTTACCCCACACATTGATTCTTTCTAAATAATGATCCAATAAATGAACCGTCTTCAGATCCTCCACGCCCCAATAGAGCTGCTGGAACAAGCTGCGTTCCAAAACGCGCTGCAAATAGGCCATTTTGTACAACGTAACCGGGTCCGTATCGAACCGGATTCCATATTTGAGCATTTCTGCGGCATATAAAGGCGCACAGCGTTCAATTACGGCATTTTCGTCGCCTCTCCAGTCCTTGCGGTATGCAAAAAACACACCCATTAAATTAAACATATCGAACCAGCAAGGTGAGAAACGTGCACCTTCCCAATCGATAAACTTAATGTTCCAGTTCTCTTCGGCTACATTGTGGCAGCCGATATTCGGTGTTTGCAGATCATTGTGAATGATGCTTTTACCTGCCTGCAGAAGCTCGGGAAAATAAATAGGTCCTTTTTGTAACATGGTACGGACATTAGCGTAGCTAGACTCCAGCCTCGCCTTTAATTCGGGACGTTCCATTGCTTTATCCAGATATTCTATAGTTCTTTGATGCGTCTTCTGGCGCTCTTGCGTTGAGTTGGGGGAATCGTAAAGCGGGAGCCATTCCTCGAATGTTTCCCAATGACTATAAAAATTGTCGTTATAGGTTAGCGCGTGAAGTTTCGCCAAGGAAGGGATAATCCGGTCAAAATAATCAGGTGTAAAGATAACCTGACCCTTTACTTGAGGGACGAACTCCATGAATACCCATACATCATCACCATTCATACCTTCCACGATCAGATATATGTTAGGTATCAGATCCGATAAAATATGGGTTGCTTTTCGGTACATGTTTAACTCGATAAGTTTCTGTTCGTTCACGGGTGCTTTGAATATCTTTAAAATCATTGGATATTTTTGTCCGTTTGCCGTAATTTCGAGTTTCCAGATTGCACTCTTGAATGTTTCTTTCAAACACTCCATATTTCCGTCGTTCAAAACAACGGAAGATCCGAAATGGCTTGCAATCTGATCAGCGCATCCAAGCTCCCGCCACTTCAGACTTATATCGTTAAGAGGCGGGTTTGCCAATAAGGCTTGTGCATCCTCAAGCCCTTTATTATATCCATCTTCTTTTCCCTTTTTAAATCCATCCGCACGACCTTGCTCGAACCCTTCCGAATTTCCTGTTTTCACCATATCCGCGATCCTCCACTCCGTATTCCTTTTATATCCTATGTGGAGGACCTCCGACATGACATTAAAAAAACGCGATTTAACATTCCGTATACACGATTTTACATCCTGCGAATAATTGGATCTTTATGCGGATGGGCGCTGGATAAACATTGTAAAGCAACGCAAAATAACCCGCAGAACACGCGGGTTAACCGTGTAGTATTCAACTTCGTATTCATAGGACCGAATGTTTCTAGCGCTAATAAAGCTCCAAATTTTTTCCTAAGACCTTGATTTTTTCTAAATACGCCGGCAGCAGCTTCGCCTCTTTTTTTCCGGTAACAGCCCAATTCAGCTGCAGATACAGCCCTTTCTCGAGTATTCGTTTTGCAAATGCCATCTGATACAGTTTTAGTGGATCCGTATTAAAGATAACTCCGTGCTTTCTCATCTCATTCGAATATAATTGAACGCAGCGGCGGGTTATATCCTCTTCCTGATCCCCCCATTCTCGGCGGTATGCCAAGAAAACCCCGATCAAATTGACGAGATCAAACCAGCACGGGGCATATTTTGCGCCTTCCCAATCGATAAACTTGATTTTCCACGACTTCTCCTTAACATTGTTGGTCGCTATGTTTGCAGTGTGAAGATCTCCATGGATAATGCAGCAGCCTTCATGAACGACCTCCGGGAAATAATCCGGCCCTCTCTGCAGCAGGCCCTTTACGAGTGAGTAGTATGGATTAATCATATCTTTCAACTTGTTGTTTTTCATCGCTTCATCTAAATAAAATAAGGTTAACTTATTTATGTTTTTTCTTTCTTGTCTCATAACATTGGAATTATATCGAGGCAGCCAATCACCGAATAGTCCCTCATATTGTATAAAGCGTTCATTCATCGTAGAGGAGTGGAGCTTCGCTAGTGTCGGAATGATTTTGTCAAAATGATCCGGATTATACTGAACTCGCCCTTTAAGAGGCTCAACGTATTCCATGAATACCCACAAATCGCGTCCGTTCATATTTCGTTTGGTCTTATAGACCAGTGGCATGAACGGTTGAAGCACTGTTCTTCCTTTACGGTAGATATTTTTCTCAACCGTGCTTTCCGGCCGGTCTTTTTTGAGCGCTTTCGAAATTTTAAGAATGACGGGGACGCGCTTTTGGTCATGTTCGATTTCAAGTTTCCATATGCTGCTTTTGTAGGAGTCTTTTAAACATTCCATGGTTTGATGAACCCATCTCGCTTCGGTGCCAAAGGACTTGAATGATTTGGGGAAACCCATCTTACGGCATGTTCTTCGAATGAATCGCTTGTCTATTCTGCTGGTTCGACTCATTAGTCCTCACCCCATTTTTTGCTTTTAACCATCGTATGTCGAACATAGCGATACAAATCCATTCATTCGCCTACCAAACGGAAATGTGCTCTGGCTCAAATTGGTCCGCGGGGTTCTTCCATACATAATTTTGATTCGGTAAACGGGATCGTTCTTCAGCCTTAGTTATATAGAATGCTACCTGTGTCGTCTAGGCTAAGGTAACAGCCTGTCTCCCATCTTCATACCCTTTCGCAAATCCGGCTTTAAAATCTTCCATGTAGGAATGATCATACCCTTTGTCATGGATTTGGTGGGATAAAGGCCGGGATCTGCCGGCCTCAGACCTGGAGCTGTAGCGTCCACCGGCTCGATGGCGCTTGACTGGCTTGCCATGGCGGCGTTTAGTAACTGATGACTTCAGGCTTCTCAGCCCTTTTGCGAATGACTTCTTCCGTGCCATGGGTGAAGCCTTACGATGATTCCTGACCGTTAATGCCGTGTTCATGGCGAATCCTCCTGCAAGGTTCAATTCGTAGCTTCTAACCCGGCCTCATTGTAAAATAGCTGGCACTCGGATGTTATCCAGGGCGATGCCGGACTGCCTAATTTGTACCGATTTAACGGAATGCCTGTCAACATTTCAGCCATCACGGATTGATAGCCGACAAGCAGCCGAATATTCTCCGCAAGCGTGCGCGCGGTTGTTTCGGAATGTGCCGTAACCTCTGCGATACTTTCCAAAATACTTGCCAGCGCTTGCTGGCTTCTAGCAATGGATGATACCATAGCAATCTTGGCCTCATGTTCCCGTTGTATGCGCGCGATCATGAGTCCGTATCTCCGAAATCGAATGCATCAAATCCCATGGCATCATCTTGTTCAGCGTCCGTTCCGAGAATAATCCGCAGATTACGGCACAGACCGGAGCCTATTTTCGTCAAGCCCTCGATTTGCTCGACAATTTGCTCGTGAATGGATAACGAATCCTTCAACTCTCCCTTGGAACGAGGATATTGAGTCAAGACCCATTGACAAACCTTTTCGGCTTCTACCGCTTTCCCTTGAAGAATGAGATAGGTATTATATTGAATAGTCACGGATGCATCGAGAATCCGCATGAACGATTCCTCTTTACTCACATACATTCCCCCTTAACCAACGAAGTCGGATCCCATTATTCTTCGCCTTGCTCGTTCGCTCTAAGCTCTTTCATTACGATTTCCAAACTGTCTGCCGATGTTTGTTGCAGGTCGGCCATGGCGTTCAAATAAGCAGCAATGCTGCTATTGACTTGTTCCACCTGGGATCCTGACGACCGGCCACCTAATAATTGTCCCCCTAACGATGGTCCTCCTAACGATGATCCTCCTCGTGAATTCGGTTCTTCGGAGGCTTGGATTTCATGATTCGGTAAGGAATGTATAATTTGAGCCATGCGGACTGCTGCATGACGCTGAGCTTCTAGAATGCGCGCTAATTGCTGCTGGGAGTGCGATAGGTATTCGACCATATCATCTATTTTTTTCTCCACGACATAACTCTCCTTCGCTCATCATATTTTTCAACATATGCTTCGACAAGCTTCCTGGTGCCATCAATAATGCCATCCTTCGAATCAAGTGAATAGATCCTTAGCTGGCAACATCGTTCTATATTGCTGCGGAACTCGCCCTAACCATTCGCTTATGCTTTCCTGTAATGATGGAAGCCCCTCATCTAGTCCTCCAACCTCCGTTAACAGCTCGGGGCGGAACAGAGCACAGCATGCATTTAACCGGTTATGGATATCCGCTTCGTCCCCGGAAAGTACGGGGGTTCCTGACTGTGCAAAACTAACGCAAACCGTTTTGATAGCGGGTGCATGTTCCAGCTCATCCATCAGACCGCCGATCCAGTTATCCATAACAGGTGTACAGCCATATAGAATAACTAACTTCTTCCCGTGTGCAGCACGAAGTGCCTTATTAAGAACAACCGCTATGCCTTGACCACTTCTCTCCATAATGTGTCGTACCGCTCCGATCCGGCCGCGCACATATTGCCTGGTTCCTTCCGAGGAGCCGGCATCAGCTATGAGCAGCTCATATGGATGCGGCGTTAAGGCTTCGATTCTTCTAATCTTGCCAATGGCATCTTCGTTTGGATCATGAATGGGAATGATGATGCTGATGCCCTCAAATGAGGCTTCTCCGTTTTTTTGTCCGTGTTGAACGCCATAAGAATAGCCAACGATAAATCCATCCTTCCGTCCTTCAACCGGATCAGCTTTGGGAAGAGTCGCCGATAAAGATGTCCGTAAGCGAGTGCCGCGTCTCTTCATCGTAAAAAGTCCTTCATATACATTCCGCCTCCCGTTTCTCATCACTGCGTGAGGACCGAATAATCATTTGGCAATTCATTTCTATTGTATGTTGACTTTCTCGCTTCGTGACGGCATCCACAGGGACCATTCCATTCTCTAAACGTATGATCATCTTCCATATGTAAACAACACTTGATTGGAGTAACATGTTCGTAAATGAGCGTCATTCGGAGAACTCCTTAGTATTCACTTTCGCGGATGATTGCACTGAGGCTCTTTCGGAACGGCATCTTCATCATGTTGACGAATGGGACCTCCCACGGTTACTAAAAAGGATGGGTGGAATCTCGCTTCCCCCATCCTTCTCCTCCATTATGTTGCCATCCGGCCTATTGAGATCCAGTACAGCCAGCCTTCTGAGATCACAGTGCCTGCCGGCCGCGTAATTCCGATGGCCACCTCCGCATGCTGCCGTTTTCGAATGCCAGCTTGAAACACCGGATCACTGCACGATGCCACCACTACATAATGTTCATCTTGATAGGAGGTCTGAAGCGGTATTGCAATTTCGATCGTTTCTTGTTCATCAGAAAAGATGAAGGGGAAATATCCAAACTGCTGAAGTAAAGGCATATCAGGAATCCCTTGAACCGGATTAAAGGAAAGATGACTCGGTTGAACCGATTCAAGCGCTAGTTTGGAAGAAATAATGGATTCGGATGACAGATGAATACTGTGTACGGCATAATCCTCAATCGCTTCACTTCTTACGCTGCGATGCTGCAGATGGGAAGCACTGATTACATCATCAGCCAACGCGTGATC
This sequence comes from Paenibacillus sp. Y412MC10, assembly GCF_000024685.1. Taxonomy (NCBI): domain Bacteria; kingdom Bacillati; phylum Bacillota; class Bacilli; order Caryophanales; family Paenibacillaceae; genus Paenibacillus; species Paenibacillus sp. Y412MC10. Next base: position 1,707,698 of record NC_013406.1, on the reverse strand, counting down.
CATCACATCATTATCTAAATCTGACCACTTGCCGGAAGTTCCTCTGATGGCTATCTTCTTATTATAGCCATCGTACCGCCGAAAGGGCCTTCCCCTTCTTATCCTGGTGATCCTTCTGGCTTTGTTCACTGTCAGCTCTCTCCTCTGCTTCTAATCGTTACCTTCATCCTATTCAAGAGAAGGGGCTACTGCCACAGTCGGTTAGATGGTTTGCATCAGGTTAGCCCATCGTTCTGCCGTATGATCCCATCTGAAACGCTGACGTACCGTTTCACGGCCAGCCATCCCGATTCGGGTACGCAGATTCTCGTCCTGAAGCAATCCGTTAATCCGTTCGGCAAGCCCGCCAGGAAAATCATCCCTTTGAACCAGGTAGCCCGTCACGCCGTTCTCCACGATCTCCGGGATACCGCCTGCATTCGCAGCGATGACGGGAACTCCTGCAGCCATGGCTTCCACGTTCACGAGCCCAAAGGCTTCCCTCGGCGCTGAGGGGACAACCACAATATCGGCAAGCGAGTACCAGTCTGCAATTGCGGGATAAGGGATAAAGGGGCGGAAAAATACCCATTGGGTATAAGGTCCGGCCGTTCTTTTCAGTTCCCGTACATATGCGGTTTCCCGATCGGATCCGTAGGCTGCACTCCCGATGATAAGCAAAAGAACATCCGGATGCTTGTCAATGATATGAGGCAATGCGGCAATCAGATGGTGAACCCCTTTGTCAGGGATGAGCCGTCCCGCAAACAGAATGATTCGCCGTCCGCTCCATCCGTAATGAGCAAGCTTTGCCTCTCTTAGTGCCTTGGCAGCAGGACTGAAAGCAGGAGTAAAATGATCAAGACTCACACCAAGATGATTAATCGTGATCTTCTCCAGAAGCCCAGCATGTCTTGAAGTGATATCCTCCAGCAGGAAACGGCTGTTCACCACAATGCCGTCCATCCAGCGAGCAATGGTCCCAAAACGCTGCTCGCTCATATACGGAGGTGAAATAAATGTATTGGAGTGAAGATTCAATACGATTTTCACATCCGGCAGATGCATTTTGAGGCGCTGCGCCAGCAGCGGCCGATTGTGAACTTCGATAATATCCGGTCTCCACTTCTGAAGCCTCCGCAGCAAGGAAGGATAATAATTCGTTCCAGATGGCAGGCGGTAGCACGGAACGCCGTTGATCGTGTCTTTTGAAGGGAGCCCTTTTCCCAGTACTCCGAATATGCGCACATCCATGGCACCCTGCGCTAATGGAATGGTCTGCTCTACTACCCGCTCGACGGAGCTGCTCCTCCCCGATGGAATGACAAACGATCCCGGCGTCACAACCGCCACCTTCCGCAAACCCATAACTCCACATCCTTCTCACATCTTATCTATATGAAAAACACCTACTGATATATCAAAGGTTCCCCCTTGACCCGTAGTGTTTCGTTGCCATATCCAAAATGCGCATACCTGTTCATTTGTATGGTTAGATACCTTAACATATACCGAATCAGGGCCTGTTGGTGACTAATTCCCGACAAAGAATAGGCCAACCACGGGCGACACCCGTCCATCCGGGACAATCATCCTCACGCATACGATATGGTACAAAGACTACAGGATTATGGTGACAAGGAGGGTGACCATGCATCTGGAATATGTCGGCATTCTGCTCAACAACAATACGTATCGCAGAATTTCCAGCGGGGGAATCGGCACTGAATCACTGGCCAACTACGAAGAAGCTGCTGCCATGAATGGGTTGGTTCCTTGTTTTTTTACAATCCATCATATTTCACTAGAGACTGGAAAGGTGACTGGTTTTGTTCCGGCTCCAGCTGGATATTCGCAAGTGCATATTCCCATCCCACGCGTTATTCATATGCGGGCTATTTATCATAAAAAACAGGAGCAGGCGCTGATTGATCAACTGATCAAGCGCGGGGTATTCGTTTATAACGGGCGTACGCGTTACGGTAAAAACGTTATACATCATATGCTGGAGCAGGACCAGGGGATATTACCATCCCTGCCTCATACGGTAGAAGCTACCCCTGCCTCGATTCGCTCCATGCTGAGCCAGCACGGGGATCTTGTTCTAAAACCATGTAATGGAAGCATCGGGGTTGGTATCATGCGATTAAAAGGTAACTCTTTACGCAGTCAATTCACTTACTCCCGCTCATCCCCATCGGCCAAGGGCTGGCGAACGGTTACCTTGCCGCCCGGTAAGCTCCATCCTCTGATCTATCAGCGGATTAGGCAAGCTCCATTCGTTGTACAGCAGCGCATACCGCTTGCCGAATATGATGACCGCCCCTTTGATATCCGAGTTACCGTTCAGCGCGGGGGAAGCGGGCGCTGGGAAGTCGCCGGCATGTTCGCCAAAACATCGGCTCCACGAACGTTTGTCTCCAACATTGCTCAAGGCGGCTCAGCCTATCGGGTCCCGGACATACTCGCCCGCTGTATGCCTGACTTGCCTGTAGGACTTACCATCGAACGAATTGCTGAGTTTTCCCTCCATGTCGCCAAGACGCTGTCCTTGTATATTCCGTACGCAGCTGATTTTGGAATGGATGTCGGCATTACCGAGAATGGAAAGATCTATTTCATTGAATGCAATGGCTGCGATCAACGTTATGGATTTCGGGAAGCCGGAATGGAGGAAGTTTGGAAATACTCATACTACAATCCGATGGCTTTTGCCCGGTATCTTTATGATAACGGGGTCTGGCCGCATTATTGAATGGAAAAAACCAGCCTCTCCTGAGAACGGGAGAGGCTGGTTCATGACGATTTTAATGGGGAACCTGGGAGTTGAAATCCCCTTTACTGGATTGATCCGCATGGTAAAATACGACATCCCCATCCAGCAGGGTAAATCTTTTGCCATACGGATCGGTATAGGTTCGGCTGTACCCTTCAAGCTGCCACTGATTCATGAGCGGTGCATGAATGTATTGCAGATGGGGCTTGGCCGTATTGCCCTCCCGGATCGTCTCGATGTTGAAATTGACCACGATATACCCCTTCTTCAGAAATACAGAGGACTTCTCGTCCAATCGGTTACTCCGCCCATAAGCCGCCAGATCCGTTCCTTTCTTCACCACATAGACGTCGGCAGGAAGGCTGTATTCACCGTACCAGCGCTGAACAGCGGCGTTGGCCCGCTCTCCGTCAACGGAGGTTGGCAGCCCCGACTTTGGCCCAATCAATGTTCGAATGCCGGAAGGCAGCAGCATCCAGTCGAGCCGGCCTACCCAGGTCTTGCTCTTGCTGATCTTCTCCATGTACTGCTTCGCGTAGGCCGCCGGGGACATTCCCGCCGGTGCCCCACCGTGGTTGTATAGATACGAAGCGGTATCCTGCAGTTCCTCTTGGGGTACATTGCGCAGCCTTTCATTCAGAATGACGTAACGCTTCTCTGTATCCTGAGGGGAACCGATTCGAATGAACTTCCGGTTTCCACTGTGGTAATACAGATCGACAGGCTGACGTCCGCTGCCGTCTTTATTCACGAAATAAAAGCTCGGCGTAACCGAAATGCCGTCCTGCGCCCCGAACATATTGCCCTTCGTCTTCAAATCGAATTTGAAGTGGTATCCTGTCTTCACGGCCGCATTCTTATACCCCTGTGCCGGATGCTTGCCCGGAGCGATGGGAAGCGTATAAGGCAGCGCGTTCCCCCGGGCCTCGCCGTCAATGCCGCGGAGTCCTGTCCAATAGGACGCCCCGCTTGGTGACGCATTCCCTTTTTGTTTGCGGAAGACCGTCTCCCAGTTATAATCGGCAATATCCGTGATATGAAAATCATACACGCGCCCGATCACTTCTACAGGTTCTATATCCGTAGCCACATGGTGGGATAAATTCGTGTTGGCATCGGGCTGCGTCGTATAGTCGGGCGGCGCGTTCTCCGCAATCGTACGGAAGTACACCTGGTAATCGCCCTCATCTACCCACACCGGCAGAAAAAACTCCGTGTCCAGCTGTGCCGTCGGGATCGTGATCCAGGTGTCTTTTGGATAGAAGGTGCGCTTGTCGCTGCTGTACACATCGAACGGAAAATAAACCTGCTTCGATCTTACATACTTCGCATAGTCCCGGTTTCCGTATCCCTGAATGTTCCGATGCTGGCCTGAGGTAGGGATGCGTACCGTAAACGGCCGATCCAAGATGAAGGCGGACCGATTCGGATTGGGGGTCGTCTTCTGGTTGTGGGCCTGATCATCCGTTACGGAGGAATAGTTGACGACCGGGGTGTGGACCGTGACGGTGTTTATGGCGTTGACCGGGAACGATTGAGGGGACCCGCCATTAATGTTGCCCGGGATGAGCTCGTAATCAATCGTACCGGTGCTCGCCGTATTTGCTTTATTCAACAGCGTACTGCTGATAAGATAGTTTCTGCCGTACAATACGTCTCTTTGAATCGTCGCTGCCGGAGGGATAATCCCTGGTGATGGCGCCGTTCCCTGTGCCCAGCTGTCACTCATGACGGTAGATCCGTTAAACAGGACTTTGTCGTTTCTTACCTGGTTTTGGCCCACGGCCGACTCGGCTGCGGACGTAAAATCAGTTGTCGGCACCGCCGGTCTGCTTGAACCGCCTGGAACGGTTTCCGTCCCTAAATCCACTTCTTCGCATGAAGCAGGCTCCACATGATCGTCAAGACTCGTGCTGTGATCGGACGTAAGAACGGGAGGTGTGTAACCGGCTGGAGTGAGGCTCACCGAACCGCCTGGTAAAGCATAGTTGCTGACAGTCGTTTTGGACAGCTTATAAACCTCCAGGTTATCGATTTGCCAGTAGGAGTACGGCCTCGTTATCGTCACCTGTTCTTCTACCGGAACCTCTTCTTCCATAGGTTCATCGGGCGTGCCGGGATCATCCGGTCCTGAGCTTGGCGTTCCCGGGATCGTCCAGGTGAGAAGGTATGTTTTTTTGACGGGAACGGTGTAGGTGATCTCCCCCGTCATGTTCGCCCATTGGTTCTTGTACAGATAATTGAGGCCAAACACATTGACGTACAGGGATTCCGAAGTCGGTATCCCGTCAAGAACATCAAACTTTTCTGAATCCCGGTTATCCGCCTTAATGACACCCGTTGCCACGGGGTCCATTACCGTGTGCGAAGTAACAGTTCCCTTTCTAGCAGCACCGATTTGGATCCCGCATGTGTTGGGCGGACCGCCTGAGCCTCCATCTCCACCGCCGCCCCCTCCTCCGTTATTTCCGCACGTTGACCCTGCCCCCACCTGAATCATGGCATCGTCGGTTTCGTCCAAGGCTTGGGCCGTGTCCTTAAAATGAGCCGTAATCGTCGCTTGCCCCGTCGTTGCCACGGCTGTAACCACACCGGAAGCGTTCACGGACATGATGCTGTTATCCGAGCTTCGCCAAGTCAACTTATCGTGTCTTTGCAGATTGTATGTACTTCCGTCTACCTTCGTTAATTTCGCTGTAAGTTGAACGGTACCGGCCGGCGGAACACAGGTGGGGCCGGTAATTTCCAGGCTTGATGTTCCATCTGCAAAGGTGGCTCGGAGGAGTTTGTCTTTGTACATATAAGTGTAGGAATCAAAAGACACCCAAAACTTAGCAAAGTACCATACCTGCTTTGCTCCTGGATTTGCCCAGTATCGGTTGTAAGTGTCATTGTTGAATGTTTGAGTATAATACATCCTTATACTATCAATTGAAGTGACATCTGCTATTTGCCCTACTAAGGTGCTTGGATCAGTTGTCCCAGTAGATCCATGAACATCTGGAATTCGTGATGTATTGTCAATCTTTGTATTTGAAGAACTTATATCATTAGTAGAGATAGCACTATGTTTTATCCACGTCCCTTCCAAGGTATGCCCGGTTTCACTTATCAAAAAAGCAGTAGTTCGATTGATAGGTAAAGATAATTTATTATCCGTACAGCCAGGATATTTAGGAAGTTGGTGTCCTTGAATTGTTTCTTTTTCTACATAACCATTACAGTTTCTATTATCCATGATAGTTCCATTGGTACTTGATGCTTTCCATAATTGGCCAAAGTTATGACCTGCATCTGTTACTGACCACCTATCCCAATAATATACGCCACCATAATTGGTATTATCTACTGATGAAACCTTTAGTCTTGTACCACTTAGAGAATCCTTTCCAGCCCATGTTGTAGAACCAGGAGTAAACCCTTTGACTGTTCTGATAGGGTTATTAGTACTCTTATTTATCCATTCAAGTTTTTTTATTACTTTTCCTGCGGGAGCATTTACACTAATTCTTGTGGTTTCTAGCTCCTTTTTAGATGAAAATAATATTCCACTATATTCGTAATCTTCAGTAGTTGTTACAAAATCATACGTAATATTCTGTGTAGTATCAGCAGCATCCAAGGTGTCGATCGGAGGAATGCAAATAGAGACTATAGACAATGAAAGAAAAAAAATCGCTGTTTTAAATAAATATTTATTCTTAATCATGTTGAGTTACCTATCGTATGAGCTTTGACTTTGATAGGGTACTCTGATAAATCGGAGCTCCAGCCGAGATAGTTTCTACTAAGACCCTAATGTTTCCGTCTGTGCTAAAACCAGTTTTCGGGATAACTAGACCATTAATTTTTCTTTTTGGATCTTTGGATTCAACAAGATATGCCATATTCAATAGTTCTCCAGTTGGTTGGCCGTTATATCCCAAGATTGCTAGATTCAATTGATTAATTGGGTAGGACTTAGGCTTTTTATTTATCGGCAAATGTGACTTCAATACGATTACATAAGCTTGAAGATCATTAGTAAAAAGATTTTCTTTCGAACCAAATTTCCATACTAGTTTATCTTTACTTGGCAATAGCTTGCGATTCGGATCTTTCGGATCATTCCAATCTATTGCAATAAGTTCATCAACTTGGGCTACTATGGATCCATCCGGCGCTCCGAAACGCAATTTGGATGTTTTCCATGAATCAATTCCAAAATTTTTGTTATGATTATCCGGCCCATTAAAAATCTCCGGTGCCACCGAGAAAATATTCGTCTTGTGCCAATACCCCTCAGCTGCAGCTACTGCATATTTATCCACGGGTAGCTCCTTGCCGCTTTTTACCTGAAGCAGTCGCTCAATGACCGCAATCGCTTGAGCTCTTGTGGTAGCGCCTGTTGGTGATATTACGCCCGGGGCGGTCCCGGATATGATGCCATCCTTGGATGCAAGATACATCCACTGCTTATCCTCTACATTTTTGTACCCCAGTGCTTTTACCGCCAGTTTGGACATTTCTTCACGCGTCATCCGTTGAGTCAGGTTACCGTCGGCATAATCGCCGACTTTATAGATCCCTGCCGATTCTGCTGCCGTCACGTAAGGAGCATACCAGGAACCTGAACTTGTAGAAGCTGCCTCAAGCTCCAGGGCCGACACCGCCATTTTGATGAATTCCGCTCGGGATACCTGTTGGTTAGGCAGGAATCTTTTATCCGGGTACCCATCCACATAACCTCGTTGTACCGCATCTTGAATAGCTGCCTGGGCCCAGTGGCCTTGAATATCCGTAAACTGGATAACCGGGGTCTCACGAGACTCCACCGCTTTGCCGATCGTATTGTCTTGGGCCGCCTCCGCCACGGCCGAATTCAAGCTTCCGACGATCACGGTTAGCACCGTTAATACACTCATCAAAATCTTCTTTTTCATGCATATCCTCCTGAAAATCGTTATAGATAAACCCTATGTCATTGCTTCATATCTCCTTTCTACGCCCTTGCTTAGGGACATCTACCGAGACTCTCACAATTACACAATGCTTACAGTTTTGTATGGATGAGAGAAATTGTAGTTATTTTATCATATAATCCACTATTTTGGTATAATATTCCTAACCTGATTCTAGTTGACTAGTTGATTCATCATCTCTATTCACGACCGCAGTTGCACCCTGAACATGACAAAACCTCGACGATAGTCACATGAATTTGTGTCCATTCGTTCGAGGTTTAATTGTTACATGTAGTGAAAGTGTTATAAACCGGTAGTGGATTCTTCCCGGTCCCCGGCCTGAATTTCAGCCTTCTCCGCGCTTTGCTTATATACAGCAGCCAACACCTTTTCATAAGCGCTTTCAAATTCATCCGGCAGGATCGGCTTGATTTTGTCCATTACATTCAGCAGTTTAAATAATGCCTGTACCTCCTCTTCCGTTAAACCAAGGGGGTACATTGCAAAATGTCCAATGAAGGTATAGCCGCGGCCGCGGCCTTGGTGAGTGATGGGGATATGCATGGCACTGAGGGCATCCATATCCCGATAAATGGTTCTTTCACTGGTTCCACAGCGTTCGGCAAGCTCCCGAGCAAGTATTCCTGGTCTTGCTTGTACAAGGGTAATGATTCTCATTAGTCGGATCAGTCGGTCTGTCATATGGCATTCTCCCTATCTTTCTAGTAAATTAGACATATTTTTGTTGACTGCTAAATAGTACATTCGACCCTGATATCATTTTTCCTTTTTTATATAGGGATTCTTGTTTCCTGGTTATGACTTAAGTCTAAAGTCCCTTTTCCAGTTCGCATTTTCAGAATAAAACTGCTGATATGTATTCTTATATAGAACACTAAGTTTATAAAGGACTTCGGCCTCCTTTAAATATTCCGGATCTCGAAATCGGGTTGCGTATAAAAGCATCTCATCTGCCTGTCTACGAATCAGATCTTCACCTTGAGTCAAATTCCCCTGTTCCAGCTCTTCTCTTGCCTGCTCCAGGATGAAAGCATTCTGGTATAATTTCAGTACTTTCTCTACCCGGTAATCTGCTTTTCGGTATCTCAATGTCGTATGATTGCTGAATTGAAGCGGTATCGTTCGGGACGGCTGCAAAACCACCTTCTGCTTTAGAACATCCATATAGGTCCATAAAGCAGTAACGATCGGATACACCCCCGATTGACGAGCACCGACACTCAGCTCAAGAACCAACTGCTTGGTTCTCCCTTCGGACAAAGAGCCTAAAGACAACGAGATGTTGCGATCATTCAGAACCTCCCCTTGGCAGCCATACATCTGTTCCACTTGAACGCCTTCTCCTAATTGAAGGTGCAGCTGGACTTCTTCGGCTATGCGCCGACGAAGTCCATTGGACTGCGTTTTCTGCTTCTGGACACCAGCCCTCCACTCGATCAGCAGAAAGACTTGATTAGTGCCGCCAGCGAACACATGGCTGTGGCTCCATGTATAATCCGAATACAAGCCTGACTGCAATACATCCACCTCTTTCCTCTTCTTCTAATAATGTACCAATAGAGAGGGACATCTTACTGTCACGGAACATATGTTCCCATCCTAATTTCGACAAAAAAAGACCACAGCCCTTATGAGCTGCGGTCTTTCGTGGATATGCTTTATGTCAGTTCGCGTACAAGGAAAACTGCGGCTAACCTCGGAATGCCCTTCCTTTACAATAAAATGGTGTTGACGACGGCAAGCAGCACAACATATATCCCTAAAGCGATCCCAATGAATTTGACCAGCTGGGTTGAGCCGATCCGGTACAACTCGATTGCGGCGGCGCTGTTTGCTGCCAATCCGGTCATTAGAGCAAATACAAGGAGGAAGAAAGCCGGCTTTACCAACAAGAAGCTGAGCAGTCCACTAACGATAAGCACCGTTCCGAACGGCAGCTGGAACGAGCCCATTTTGGCGATGTAATCCTTCATGTCGAGCTTTTGTTTGGTCATCATGTTCCCGGCAAGCCAGAACGAACCCAGCAGGATGACGGTTGAGAACAATCCCAGCAAAAGAAAACGGCTCCCCATGCCGAAATCGCTTAACAAGGCGGACATCATGCCCAGTCCGGAATAGAACATCCGCTTGACTCCAAGGCCGAACAACCAAAAACCGAGGATGCTGGAGGCCATCCCGATCAGGCCATAGATCATGCCTGTTTGATCCCCCCGCATGTTCAGGGCGCTCATCGGATTTTTCAATAGATTCAGCAGCACCTGACCATCGACTTGAACGGCCGATGAAGTTTTGGCATGCGAGCCTCCGGCCGATGCGGAATCGGGACGCCCATGTTCCGGCTCCGCATCGGCCGCCGTGTATTTCGCCGAGATGTCGTTAGCGCATTGATGTGCGACGCCATCCGTTAATTCTTTACCGCAATGAATGCAAAAGCCCATTTTCTTCAAAACTCCTTTTCTCCTGTTATGGTTTATGTATACTGATTCAAGTTACGACCTAGTATAAAGGATAAATGTATTATTTTGTAACTGTTTCTGCCATAAAACGTCAGATTCAGACGATATTTTCTGTTTGTTTAGGATACTCCCATCCTGCAGCAGAATGAAAACGACTTCGATAGATTAACGCCAACCAACGCAAAAAAGCCCGGAGCGTTCTCCGGGTTTTAAAGGCTGCTTATTTGAATATACGGGATCTACTAACCTATTACCGCTGCCGAAGCGGACTTCGTATCTCCCATAAATCTTTCAGTGCGTTGAATGGGCGCGTACGTGACTTTATCGATTAATAAGCCGTTGCCTACGGGCTTTCCATTCACCGTTATCATAATTTTCTTCACGTTGTTATCTTTCATCATAATCGCAATCTCCTTTTTATCTGTTAGATCATTTTATGTTCATTTCGTATGGGATGGCCTCTATGCGCTTGCTTGAATACATTACCCGCCGCATTGGCAAGTTAAACAACTTAGCTGCGAATGGATTCACTTCCCATGCGAATGTGGGTAATATATATTAATAGAAACCTGTCGAAATCTGATTCGTATTTACTATAAATAATCGAATGGTGGTGACCCCGCATGTTTAAGCCGTCAAAATCCAGGCTCATCCAACTTTCATTTATTCTGCTGGTGGCAGGAATCGCGTTGCCGGCCGGAGGACGGACCGCCAGCGCCAATTATTTCAATAATATGTACGATAATATCCAGCAGTTCACGGGACTCCCCGATGAAATAAACCAGCTTAAGAGCAACTATAACCAAGCCCTGCAAGAGCTTGATAAAGCCAAGATCGCTTCCGAACGGCTGCAGCAGCAAAATCTGACCCTGGCGGAACAGAACTCCAATCTTGCAGAGCAGAACCAGCAATTAACCCAAATGGTAAGCCAGTTACAGGAGGCTGAAGCCGCACGAAAGCGCGGGGCGGAACGTTTAAAAACGGTAGCGATCACCGCCGTGGCGTTGGCTGCCGGATACTTTGTCATCATTCGTGTCCTGCGATTCGGCATGCGCCGAACGAACCGTTCGAGATAGGACAAGCTCTTATCCAGTTCCATACCATTCAACCAGGCAAAAGGAGGCGCGGCGATGATTATCCGAATGGAAGATGCGGCCGGCAGCGGAGCAGGTCAAGCGGTTACGTTCTCCTTGACGGAGGGGGACACGGCGCATGTCCTTCATCCCGAGCAGATCGTTGCCTATCGGGGACCCTCCTCCGGGCGCAGCGATCGACTTATGAACGTGAAGGGCATCTACCGCAAAAAAAAGCTGATCCGTGCCGACATTACGGGACCCAGCCAGTTTACGGCTGCGCTTCCCCCGGGCTTCAACATGCATGAAATTCAGCTGGAAGGCGAACAGGACATGCTCTATGATTTTCGTCATGTTTTCTTTTACACCCGGTTTGTTACGATGCAGACAAGAATACTGAAAATCAAAAACATGCTGGTCACGCGAGATGCCATTAAGATGAAGTTTTCCGGGAATGGCAGCATCGGCATTCTGACCCAAGGCCCGGTATGCAAAGTCAAGCTGCATCCTACCGAGCCGCTGTATGTGGACGCCGGAAGCATCATCGCCTACCCCGAAGCCGCTAAGCTGGATCTGACCGTATACGGCAATCATCTGGCCAGCCAGCACATGAACTATCACTGGAAGCTGACTGGCGACGGTTATGTTCTGTTTCAAGCGGGACGCCAGAATCAGCGGCTCGTGAACGATTTAAACGACGAAGGCATCATCAAGCGATTCCTGCGGGAAGCAATTCCCTTCGGCGGAGTGTTTATCAAATAATCCGGCCGTGTTATAATGGAGGGCGTAATCGGACTGCATGCCGGTCACGGCTCTCCATGCGGTCACAAGGACAACAGAAGACAATCCATGCGCCTGCATCGGTGCGTGGGAGAGGTTCGTGAACTCCCTCTATAAAAAACTATCGTGTCTTATTCGGTGTTACACCCTAAGAATAAGGCTTGTTTTTTTACGGATTCAGTTCAATGAACTTCTCTTTCTTCTACGGGATCGGCCCTCTGGGGCTGCTCTTAAATTATGAAGGATGAGAGGTTTTTTTATGCTTAAAAATGAAAAAGCAGTCGTTGTTTTCAGCGGGGGGCAAGACAGCACCACCTGCCTGTTCTGGGCGAAGGAACGCTTCGCCGAGGTGGAAACCGTAACATTCGATTATGGACAACGCCATAAGCTTGAAATAGAATGCGCGGCACAGATTGCCAAGGAGCAAGGCGTGAAGCAGACGGTGCTTGATATGAGCCTGCTTAATCAGCTGGCACCGAATGCATTAACGCGCAGCGATATCGAGATCGCCGAAGGCGACGGCTTGCCTACGACGTTTGTGGATGGCCGAAACCTGCTGTTCCTCAGCTTTGCAGCCGTGCTGGCCAAGGGCGTCGGAGCGAAGCATCTGATCACGGGCGTATGCGAGACGGATTTCAGCGGTTATCCCGACTGTCGGGACAGCTTCATCAAATCGCTCAACGTTACGTTGAACCTGGCCATGGATTACCCGTTCGTCATTCATACTCCGCTCATGTGGCTCGACAAATCCGAAACCTGGGAGCTTGCCGACCAGATGAATGCGCTCGAATATATTCGCGATCATACGTTAACCTGTTATAACGGCATCAAGGGAGACGGCTGCGGGGAATGTCCTGCATGCCAGCTGAGAAAAGCGGGGCTCGACAAGTATATGCAGCGCCGCAGCGGCATCTCCGAGAGGGGGCGCCTGGTATGAGCCGCGAGCCCGGGGCTTTCCGCATTGTAGAGCATCTGCAGAAGCTTGGCGAAGACATCGATGCCGGAAGCCTGCGTTACCATCGGAAGCGGGTGCTTGTTTCCAAAGAGTTTACCTTCGATGCTGCGCACCACCTGCATTGCTATGAGGGAAAATGCAAAAACCTGCATGGCCACACGTATAAAGTGGTTTTTGGTATCAGCGGAACTCCAAACGAGGTCGGCATTACCGTGGATTTTGGAGACATCAAGGATTGCTGGAAAACGAGTATCGAACCTTACCTGGATCACCGTTACCTGAACGAGACCTTGCCGCAGATGAATACGACAGCAGAGAACATGGTGGTCTGGTTGTTTGAGAAAATGGAGGAGGCCCTCCGCAGCAGAGAATCCTACGAGGAACAAGGCATGCGAACGGAATTCGTTCGCCTGTTCGAGACGCCGACCAGCTATGCCGAGGTCAGACGGGAGTGGATGATCCATGAATAATGTGCATGAAACGCCTGTTACGGATTCAAACGGGGGCTCCTCCCCTGCCATGACGGTGGACCGTCCGATTCCCGTGATGGAAATTTTCGGTCCTACCGTTCAAGGCGAAGGCATGGTCGTTGGCCGCAAGACGATGTTCGTTCGGACGGCGGGCTGCGACTATCGCTGTTCCTGGTGCGACTCCGCATTCACATGGGACGGTTCCGCAAAGGACTCCATCTCGCTGTTGAGCGCTGATGAGATCTGGCAAGAGCTGTACCGTCTGGGCGGAGAACGCTTCGATCACGTCACCCTGTCCGGCGGCAATCCCGCTCTTCTTCCCCAGCTTGGTGCGCTTGTGGATGAGCTGCATCGGCACGGAATTACCGTTGCCGTGGAGACCCAAGGCTCACGCTGGCAGGACTGGCTGAATCATATCGATGAAGTCACCATTTCCCCCAAGCCGCCAAGCTCGGGCATGGATACGGACTGGGGCAAGCTCGACGATATCGTCTCGCGTTTATCCGCCCGTCCGCCCGGCAGAACCTTCAGCTTGAAGGTTGTGGTCTTTGACGATAAGGACTTGACCTACGCGGAAACGGTCCATGAACGATATCCGAACGTGCCATTTTACTTGCAGACCGGTAATCCCGATGTAGGCACTGGGGACACGACTTCGCTTGTCTCCCATCTGCTGGACCGGTACGAGTCGCTTGTTGATGCGGTCATGCAATCCGACCGGTTAAACGATGTGCGCGTCTTGCCGCAATTGCATACGCTCGTCTGGGGGAATAAACGCGGCGTATAGCACGGCATCAAGAATTTACCGATGATTGGATTGAGTTTGAATTCATATACATGAAGGAGTTATCATAAATGGCTGGAAGACAAAAAGAAGAAATGGAAGACGTTACCCTGCTCGGCAACCAAGGCACGAAATACACCTTCGAGTATGATCCCGGCATTCTGGAGAGCTTTGACAATAAGCATCCCTACCGCGACTATTTCGTCAAGTTCAACTGTCCCGAATTTACAAGCTTATGCCCGATCACAGGCCAGCCGGACTTTGCGACCATCTACATCAGTTACATTCCGGATATCAAGATGGTGGAGAGCAAGTCCTTGAAGCTGTACCTGTTCAGCTTCCGCAATCACGGGGACTTTCATGAGGACTGCGTCAATATCATCATGAATGACCTGATCAAGCTGATGGATCCGAGATATATCGAGGTATGGGGCAAATTCACCCCGCGCGGCGGCATTTCCATCGATCCGTACTGCAATTACGGTCGCCCGGGCACCAAATACGAGGAGATCGCCGCGAATCGTCTGATGAACCATGACCTGTACCCCGAAAAGGTGGATAATCGGTAAGAAACCACCTTTATGGGTTGCGTCATGATATTTTCCGATGTTGATTAAGTAAAGGGATGTCCGCGCATGGCGGGCATCCCTTTTTGTCGTGTCGATCCGTGTATATCCTTGATTACAGCGGATATTCCATATTCCGAAGACGGTAATGAACACGCCGCTTCTTGTACAGCATTTTCCCGGCTTCGGCCACATCGCTTATAGTGCCTTTGTTGCTGATCGAACCGAATACGATCCCGGCGATCGGAATCAGCTGAAACAGCTTTTTCATCCCGAAGTTATCGGTATACGACTGGACGACTTCACGCCAGCCCTGCAGTTGCGAGAAGACCTGCTCCGTCGCCTGGACGTCGTCAAAACTGGCAAGCTCCTCCAGCACCGCTTTCTTTCCGACGATGTCGGCGGATGCAAACTGCAGGCATTTCACGATAAACACCCGCTCCCGGGGATCGTTCGGATCATACCCGTAACAAAGGGCCATCTCCTGAAGCACCTTGAGCGATTGACCGAGCACCATGGGAAGATCGGCCGCTATCGTAAATACGCCTCCGATTCCCGTTGCCGCCCCTTGGGCCGCCGCGAATTTGACCCGCTTTACCGTCAGCGTATCCGCTGCCGCATCCATGACCTGGAGCGGCAATTTCGCGGCTGCTGCCAGCGTAAGTCCGGAAGCCACCGCCTGCTCCTCTCCGTTCCCAGCCCCGCCCGACTCCGCCTCGCCTGATTTCGCGGAAGGGTCGTTCACCGCGGCTGAACCTTCCAATCCAGCGGTCTGAGCCAGAACGTTCATGACCGACTTCTCGCGAACCAGATGCTTCCCGCCGCTTTGAATAAATCCGCCTACCTCGTTCAAGGCGCTTCCGATTTTCTCTTGAACAGCCTTGGGCGTGAGGCGATCCAGCAACATAAAGGGAATTCTTCCGAGCTTCTCCCAGAACATGACGTCCTTCTGTTCCTTCTCCCATTTCAAAATCTCTTGAAGCTGCGACTCCAGCTGGTGTCGTGATTCCATCTCTGCCATCCTCACTACTCCTCTATCCGAATTAAAACGATCTATGAAGGTTATACGCATAAAATTGAAGAAAGGCGCAATAAATTTCAAATTGAATCTTGCAACAGCATTCGCAAGGCGAACAAAAAAAGAGAACGACCCTTATCAGGTCGATCTCCCTTTGCTTATGTTAGCCGTCATGAAACGGCAGCAACGGATATGAACTTTATTTGCCCAAAAATGCGTTCAGCATCCACGAATGCTTCTGCACATCGCTCACCATGCCGGTCAACAGATCGGCTGTCGCATCGTCGCCCTCTTGGTTTGCTGCCTCGATACCGGACTTGAGCTCTCCGGCCACTTTCTCGAAATCCGCAACCAGCTGTCCGACCATCTGCTCGGCCGTGTTTTCATTCGAGACCTCCTGCAGCGTCGTCAGCTTCAAATATTGAGCCATGCTGGCGGCCGGTTTGCCGCCGATGGCCAGCATTCGCTCTGCCAGCTCATCCACATAACCAGCGGCCGTGTTGTACAGCTCCTCGAATTTCTCGTGCAGCACGTAGAACTGAGGACCTTTCACATACCAATGATAATGGTGCAGCTTCACGCCAAGCACACTCCAGTTGGCTACCTGCGTATTCAGAATTTGTTGAAGTTCATCGGTCGTATTTCCTTGTGCTTGTTGGGTTAGGTTACTCATCTATATCGTCTCCTTTGATATTGTATTTAGACTTATTCTAAATCCTTGAATTAATCATAACAGATTCTTGTCTCTTTTGCAAAGGAAATCGAAACTTCTCGGATGAAGATAGGATGAAGAAATTACCTCCGATTTATACCTATCCTAAATTATTTTTAAGACCGTCTGCTGTGATGGGCATCATATAGCTTCAGCTGCGAAATCCCTAGGATAACCCCAGAATTGATTTCATTTCCTTCCGTTTTTGCTTCGGATTCATCACGTACAACGTGTCCCCTGCCTCAATGACGGTGTTTCCTCTCGGCGTGATGATCCGCTTCTTCCGAATAATGGCCGTAAAGAGGATGTCGTCCGGCAGATTCAGCTGCTGAATCTCCTTGCCGACGATGGGCATATCCCCATCCACCAGCACGTGGCTGATCTCGGAATCCGTTTTTCCTAGTGCCATCAGCTCCAATAAGGACGGAGCCTTTGCTTTATCCTTCTCCACCAGTGCAAGCCTTTGCGTGAGCGGAGAGATTGTGGTGCCCTGGATCACCGCTGAAGTCAAAACAACAAAGAACACGACATTAAAAAACAATTCCCCCTGCCTGATTCCCGCCAGTACGGGATATGTAGCCAATACGATCGGTACGGCCCCGCGGAGGCCGGCCCATGAAATCAATATTTTCTCGCGGACGGCAAATTTGGCGAACAGCAGACTGCTGAACACGCCGATCGGCCTGGCGATGAAGATGAGAATCAAGGACAACAGGAGTCCTTGCCATACGACCTTCGACAGCTCGTTTGGGAAGACAAGAAGCCCGAGCAGCACAAACATCACGATCTGCATCATCCACGCGAAACCTTGGTTGAATGCTTGAATCGTCTTACGGTACGTCAGCTCGGTATTGCCGAGCAGCAAGGCCATAACGTATACGGCAAGCAAACCGCTGGCTCCAAGCCATGCGGCGGCGGCATACGTCAGCACGGCAAATCCTAAAGCGGTCACGGGGTATAGCCCCGAAGAATCGAAGTTGATGCGATTGATCACATAAACGGCCAGCATGCCGACAAGAATGCCGACAACCAGTCCCAATCCCATTTCCATGACAAAGGAAAAAATAAGCCCGAACAAATTTAGGCCCGGATGTTCTATCCATTCGATTAAGGACACGGTTAGAAACACCGCCATCGGGTCATTGCTTCCGGATTCGGCCTCGAGCGTCATTCGAAGCCTTTTCTTCAGATTCGTTCCGCCAAGAACCGAGAATACGGCTGCCGCATCCGTCGAGCCGACGATAGCGCCGATTAACAGCCCTTCTTTCAAAGAAATATCAAGCACGAAAGAGGCGCATAGTCCGATTACAACGGTTGTCAGCAGGACGCCTATCGTGGCAAGCGAAATGGCCGGACCCAGAACCGGCTTGATTTCTTTGAAGTCGGTCTGCATCCCGCCCTGAAACAAAATGACGATCAGTGCGAATATGCCGACCAACTGCGTGAGCTGCGCATTATCGTAGTAAATGAAACGGCTGAGAATCATCCCGATCGCGATAAACAGCACCAGAGCGGGCATGCCGAAACGGGAAGAGAACTTGGTGGTCAATACGCCTGTCAGAAGCAAGGCGCCGCACAGCAAAATCATGGAATCAACAAAACTTGGCAAGCTCATCCCTCCGGCGTCAGATTCGTTCATTTATTATTACCCGAAAAACACCGCCTTTTCGCATGCGCCTAAACCGTAAAACGCTTCGCTGCAGGGCTGGCTAACTCCGCCAACCGGACAATTCCGAATAGCCTTAGAAAACGTTTACTGGAAATTCCCTGCCCAATGACTTTATACTGGTAATAACAAGCGACATACATAGGGGAGGCGTCAATCGAGTGAAGATTTCTATGATGAAAAGCGATCAATTGCAACAAGCCGTCGAGCTGTCCGACCGTATTTTTCTTAAGCAGCCGGAGCAGCCTTCAATGGGGGTATCCTTCCCTCCGATATTCTCGCCGGGCATCAGCCATTCCTACGGTGCCTGGGATCAGGACAAACTGGTGTCTTTCATGGGATTCGTGCCGTTCACCATCCAGACTCGCGGTGCCAGATTAAATATTTTCTCCATCGGCTCCGTCTGCACGGACCCGGATTACCGGGGTCAGCGACTTGCAGGCAATCTCCTGGAACAGTGCATGCGGCATGGCGAGGCTTCCGGTGCATCCCTCATCCTTATTTCCGGCGGCAGATCCCTGTATACCCGGGCAGGCAGCCGTCTATTCGGGCGGGCGCTCCGGTTCCGTCTATCTCCGGCCGTCGTGGAGCCGCTGCGTGCTGCAACGGGAAAAAAAGTGAACATCCGGGCCATGCAGCCGCACGATTTGTTCCAGATCCAAAGACTGATGGAACAGCGGGAGGCTGGATATGTTACGACGGCTTCGGAGCTTAACAAGCTGCTGGATGCAAGCGCATACTCCAACGTGATCCGCCTTAACCAGCAGGTGCTTGTCGCCGAAGAAGACGGGGCGCTGACCGCTTTTGCCATCATCGCCGTACCCGGAGACACGATGACGCCTTCCAGGGAGTCTACCCTCGTCGAGTGGGGAGGAAGCCCTGAAGCAGCCGCACTGATTATAGCCGATGCCGTCGCATCCTTCAGCCTTTCAGAGCTTACGGTTCCGCTGCCTTGGCAGGATAAGGAGCTTGCCGCTTTAATCCAATCTGCCGGTACCCTGCCTGAGTATATTCGCAACGAGGGAACCATTTATTTGGTAAGCGGCCCGCAGCTGCTTCGTCAGCTGGCTCCTCTGCTTCCGGAGGGGTTGATCCAGGCGGACGGCGAACATGGTCCGTACCGTCTTACCCTGAGCCATGAAACGTTGGAGCTGGATGACGAAGGTTTGCTTTCCATCCTGTTCGATCCGGAATCCCCGTATCGGGCTAACGGGAGCGTAACCTTCGATCCTGTCCCTCTCCCTTACGCAACCGGACTTCAATATATATAATGGAAGAACTAAAGGTGCATCTGATCCTTTCCCTAAGCAGGAGAGGTCATATGCGCCTTTTTTACTTTCGCTTGAGATTGACTAACCTGGAACCTGTTCATCCCAAGCAGAACCAGCGTCGGTACTCGCATCCCGAGGAGTGGCCGTCCGCCTATTTTTCCCAGGATAAGTGCCCTTCCTCTCCGCTTCCACATAGAATGGGATAACCGATCTGATAGAAAGAGGTGCAAGGCCTTGAGTCATCAACCGAAAAGAGGGCTTCAATCCCAAACAAGCCTCGGTATCCCGGGTCTCATCCCTGGATACCCTTACTATCCTTATCCATACTATCCACCGTTTTATCCGGTCTATCCGTTTCCTCCGTTTTACCCGGGGTATCCCGGATTCCCCGGACATGGGCATGGGCATGGGCACGGTCCTTGGCATCCGGGACATGGCCCAGGACCGTGGCATCCGGGTGGACCTGGACATGGCCCCGGTGGACCTGGCGGTCCTGGACATGGGCACGGCCCCGGCGGTCCCGGGTACGGGCCGAGGGGTGCGAGAATGCAGCGCAACAAGCGTTAAACACGACTTCAAGCAAGCCCCGTGAAGCCGGATTGTCGCCGCAAACAAACCGCCCGGAAGAATCCGGGCGGTTTGTTCATCGTTCATGATGCATATGAGAATAACCCTTATCGTCTCTTCGTGGTTTCTTCACGATCCGGGCTAACAATGTTAGGACTCACGGCGCCGCCATTGCCATCGCCATAGCCTTGATACAGGTTAGGGTCCGGCACGGCATCCTCGGTGGCAGCAGCCGCTTCAGAACGCGAATCTACCGGTGCTCCTGTACCGCTGTAGGTACCTTCTTCACGGTAATGATGTTCATTGAGCGCGCTGTTGCTGCGGAATATATCATATACCTGGCCACCGTTCGACTCATCGGCATCCACCATGACCAGAATATGCCCTTCATCGACGTAGCCCCCATATTCCTCCGCTTGATCTTCCGGAATGCCAAGGCCGATCAGGCCTCCTACCAACCCGCCTGCACCGGCACCCACGGCGGCGCCCGTCAGCGTTGCCGCGATCGGTCCAGCGGCAATGATCGGACCAATGCCCGGAATGGCCAATGCGCCAAGACCTGCGAGCAATCCGGTGACGCCGCCCAGCACGCCGCCGGTAGCCGCTCCGGAGGCCAATCCCTCGGGCGCTTTGGTCCCGGTCTCGTCCTGAATATGGGAAGATTCGCCGCGATCCTTGGCAATGACAGAGATTTCATCGGCTCTGAATCCTTGCTGCTTTAGTTCCTCAATGGCTCGGGTTGCTTCCTGCTCCGTCCGAAAAGCTCCTACAATTTTCTGAGTCATATGAATTCCTCCTATTTGGTCATTTTCGGTTATCGCTGTACATCCCTAAATTAAACGCCCGCCGCCATAATCAAACAAGGAAACCGAATAACCGCTTGTAAAGAACCCCGTCGCAGAGCCGAAACTTCCACATATCGCCATGGAATGGGACTGGTAATATTTAACTCCATTAGCATTCATGTTAATATAGCAAGTAAGCACTTGTACCTTAAAAATTGAATAGGTTGGTGATTCCATGAACTGGTTCAAGCCTTTCGAGGACGATCTTGCCGCCGCTTTCTCGGCCTGCGAAGCAAGGCTGTCCGAATTCCCTGCTCCCCTGAACCAAATCGGTCTTTCATACCTCAGAAAGTTTGACGTCTTTGAGCAGGACAGTTCCAAAAATTACATCTGCTATCTGCTTCCCTTCTGGATGAAAGAACGGACCGCACTCCCTGCCGAGATATACCGTGATCTCTCCACGGCCAACATTATCGGCATGTTATACTACTTCATTCAAGACGACATCATGGACTCGCCTCATGACGGCCAGTCCTCTATCGATCCGAAACACCATCTCGCGCTTGCCAACCTGCTGTATTACGAATTTCTCACATCCTATCAACCCTACTTCCCGGCAAATTCAGAATTCTGGTCTTATCTCAAACACTATACGCACGAATGGTCGGAAGGCGTCATCCATGAAACCCGGGAGGATTACTTCAAGCACGACAGGGCCATGGTTGCCAAAAAGGCGGCTCCCGTAAAGCTGGGAAGCACCGCCGCACTGCTTCTATCGGATCAAGCAGACCTTATTCCACGAACGAACGATGTGATGAATCATGTGCTGCTTACCTTGCAGATGATGGACGATTGGACCGATTGGAAGCAGGATCTTGCAGATGGCAGCTACAACTGCCTGCTCTCCCTCATTAAATCGGAACGGGGGCAACCGCAGGACGCTGTTCTAACGATATCCGAAGTGCAGGAAGCCATCTTTATCAACAACATGCTGAAGCCTTATGCAGAGATTGCCGCTGCCACCCATGCCCATCTCTTATCGGTTGATATAGAGGCTCCGCATCTGATTTCCTTCCATCAAACCATGGTGGATGAACTTCAGAACGAAGCGAATCATATCGAAAATAGTAAAAAAACCTTGTCTTTTGGCGGGTTAAATTACCATTTGTCTATTCTAAACAAAAAATAATAGATTTTATATTTGTTCCATGGTATTCTTTAAGAGTAAAAAATAACCAATTTATTTGAAAGGGTGATTCTTATGACGACAGAAGCCATCTTTCAAACACAATTGATTCAAAAAGCCTGGGAGGATCCTAGCTTTAAGGCAAGACTGCTGAGCGATCCAAAGTCCGCGATCAAGGAAGTTCTTGGTGTACGGATTCCCGACCACATCGAGATTCGAACGCTTGAAGAGAATCCGGGCGAGCTGTATCTGGTCATCCCTCCGAATCCGACTAGCGTGATCAAATCGGAAGCCAAGGAAAGAGCCATCTGGTAAAGACTACATAACAGCCTGGACATTTCATAAATAGATGAATAGGTAAAAAGAGTGGGGACGGTAACCGCCATCGCTGCCGCAGCTTAGCGAATCATTCGCAAGCTGCGGGAAGCGTAATGACGGCATCGGTCCCCACTCCTTGTTTACTCGTAAAATAAATGTCCCCATCCATGGCCTCGATAATTCGGAAGGTCACCATCAGGCCAAGGCCCGTACCCTTCGTTTTGTTAGAGAAATAGGGCTCTCCCAGACGTGCCAGCACATCCGGCCCCATCCCCTCTCCATTATCCACCACATGAATAAACACCTGGCCTTGCTGGCGATAGCAGCGGATATGAACCAGCCCTTCGTCGCCCAGCGCCTCAATGCTGTTCTTCACGATGTTAATGAAGGCCTGCTTGAATTTCGAGGAATTGCCCCGAATCGTAATATCCTCCGGAATATCGACGGTAATTCTGCCTCCTTGCAGATGAGCCAGCGGGCCGAGTATGCCTTCGATATGCTTGAACTCCTCGGATATCCGCAGCACCGTGTCTTTGCCGAATTCCGGCTTGGCAAAGGTTAAGAAATCCGTAATGATGCCCGAGGCACGGTCCAGCTCGACCAAGGCCAGATCCAGATACTCCCGTTCGGTGGACTGGGCTTTTCCGGTGAGGAGCTGCAGGAATCCCCGCGTCACTTGCAGCGGGTTGCGAACCTCATGCGCGACCGATGCCGCAAGCTCACTGATGATCTCCATCTTCTCCGAACGCTGCAGCTCATTGTTGAACATCTCAAGCTCTTTGGAGTATTGAAGCATCTGTTCGTGATTTTTGGCAAAATGCCGTCCGAGAATAACGATGAGCGCAATAATGAAGCTGACGATGCCCCATTTCCAGAGGAACAGATTGTAGCTGCCCCGGGTCAGGAAAAACTGCAGCAGCTCGCCCAAACCCACAATGGCAAACACCGCAAAGCCAGCGTTGAAAATAATGGCGTCCTTATTTCCCTTAACGGCATAGTACATCGAGCTTCCGACCAGCAATACGAATTGAACAATCATGACAAAACCCAGGACCTGAACGGAGAAGAAATAATACAGGTCGAACCATTGATTAAAGGCCCATTGATTGAAGATCAGGAACAGGCCGCAGAACAGCGAATAGAATACCTGGAACTTCCGAAGTTTGCGCAGCACGCCCCTCCAGCCGGGGCCGAAGATTTTTTCAAAAAAGAGACTGAACGAAGGAAGTAAAATAAATAATGAGATGTCATATAACTGAGTATATAAATTTCCATATTCATCAAAAATCGTATAAAGAAACGGGGAGTATGTAAATACCAGTATGCCAACGGATAAAATAATAAACGATAATGACAGGACGGTAATCAAATATTTTCTGTTCAGAAACACGGCGCAGATCAGCATCACCAATGCAATAAAAACAAAGGCGCTCCCGAGGATGATATCCACCAGATTCGACTTCACGAACTGGTTCAACAGATCATGATAGTTGCCGACCAGTATTTTCCCTTCCATCGTCACATGATCTCGCGCGGTTTCCAGCCAGATGTACAGATCCTTCCCGAGTAAGTCCTGGTGAAGGGGAAGCAAAATGTAGTTCAGCTCATAATTGTACGTACGGGTTGATTCGTAAATCTTCTCATGGTCCGCATATACCGCAACCTGCTGTCCGTGCAGCTTGTCAATCAAAATGCCGGGGGATGCCGATGATATTTCGGGAATCTTCATTTGAATCCATGCGGATGCCTTGGCATGCGGCTTGGAAGGCGTCGAAGCTCCGGTCGAAGTTACCAGCCAGTCATCCCTGTGGGCCGGTACGCTGTCCGGTACCCCTCGGGTTTCGGACCAAAGGATTTTCCACTCCTTAATCGCTGCCCGAGCTGCCGTTTCTTCGGTGGCAAAGACAAGCCCAGGTAACCCCTGGCTAAAAGCTATAACGATGATCAGGAACACAGCGATTCTCCATCCAGACCTCATGAACACACCTCAAACATTATAATGGGTGATTCTCTTACTGTGTTATTCGCTGCGGCAAAACCTTCCACCTTCTAATTTTCGGAAAAATGATAAAATTTTCTATTATTGATATAACAAAGAGAGATGCAGCGCGGCATCTCTCTTGATTGGAAATCTAAACCTCCAATGAATCAGGAACGGACGGAAAGCGAATGATCGCCTCGGTGCCGCTTCCTTTTTCACTGATAAAATGAATGGTTCCTCGCATCGCTTCGATGATTCGGAAGGTGACCATCAGGCCAAGCCCCGTCCCTTTCGACTTATTCGAGAAATACGCCTCGCCCAGCCTCTCCAGATCCCCAGCCTCTATTCCAATGCCGTCATCTTGGATGTGAATCACGACTTCACCTGATTCGGCATAGGCCCAGATGCGAATAACGCCTTCTCCATCCAGTGCCTCGATGCTGTTCTTGACGATATTAATCATCGCTTGCTTCAGTTTGGATGAATTACCGTTGATGTATAATTCCTTGGCGTCATCCAGTTCGATCGTGCCCCCGCTCAGATTCGCAAGCGGCAGCAGAATGCCTTTCACATGCTTCAGCTCCTCATACACGTTCAGCCTGGTCTCATGCTCCAATTCAGGCTTGGCAAACGTGAGGAAATCCGTGATGATCCCGGAAGCCCGGTCCAGTTCTTTCAGCGCCAAGCCAAAATACTCCTTTTCCGTCTGCTTGGAGTTCTCGGCCAAAAGCTGCATGAAGCCGCGCGTCACTTGCAGCGGATTTCGAACCTCGTGCGCAACCGAAGCGGCGAGCTCGCTGATGATCTCCATTTTCTCCGATCGCTGAAGTTCTTGATTAAACATCTCCAGCTCCCGGGAATATTGCAGCACTTGCTCATGGCTTCGGGCGAATTTACGCCCCAGCAATATGATCAGGGAGACGATCAGGCCGATAACGCCCCATTTCCACAGAAAGAGCTCATAATGCCCGTCATGGTAATAGAAGGCCAGCATATCTCCGAGCGTCGCTATCGCCATCATGCCGAAGCCTGCGGTAAAAATATAAGCGTCCTTGTTGCGCTTGGCAGCGTACAGAATCGTGGTACCGATCAGCAGCACCATCTGCAGGATAATCAGGATGCCGAGAATCTTCACGGAGAAGAAATAGTACATATCATAAAACGAATGATGGCTCAGAACATGTACCGCAAGGAAAACCAGGCAGATCCCGGAGTAGGCCATCTGAATTCTTCGGCCGTAGCGAATGATCCGGTAGGGACCGGGTCCGTAGATTTTCTCGAAATAGAAATACAGCGCCGGCAAAACGGTGAAAAGCGAAATATCAAATACCGAGACCCATACGCTGCCGAGTTCGCCATAAAAGGTGTACAGGAACGGCGAGTACGTAATTAGCAAGGCTCCGCTTGCCAGAATGATCACGCTCAGGGACAGCCAGCTGGATACCGTATGCTTCGGAAGGAACAAGCAGCAGAAGAACATGACCACCGCAATAAACAAAAAGGAGCTGCCTAATATAAAATCCTCCAAATCCTTCTTGATAAAACCTCTACGCAGATCATCATACTCGCCGAGCATGATCTCGCTATCGATGCCTAACGTCATATCGCTAGAACCGTTTGTCCATATATAAACGGTTTTGCCGGCATCATCCGGATGAAAAGGAAGCAGCAGCGAATGATTCGTATACATATAGTCCCGCTTGGCTTCATACACCGGTTCATCGTTCAAGAAAGCCAGAACATCCTGCCCCTTGATCCGGTCAATCATAATGGCCGATTGTTTCCAAGGAAGGTCGGGCAGGGTAAAACGATTCCATGCTGAAGATACCCCATCTGACTTTGGGGGTTCTTTGTTCTCTGGTGTCCCTGTCAGCCAACCGCTTGAATTCCGAATGCCGGCCGGCGAAACAACCTCCTGTTGTTCGTTATCCCACATAAACTGCCAATCAGGTATCACGGTATGAGCACGCTCAGCATCCGATTGTCCCGGTGATAAAATCGATATAATCAGCAGCAGCGGCACGACCAGCAGAAGCAGGAATATGGATTTGGGCATATCCTTCATCTAGTCAGCACCTCTAACCGTTATTGTCAATATAAATCCGCCTTCTTCTCCATCCTTTGCCGATTCGACAAACTTCGAGTTCATTTACAATCAATATAACATGAAATGCCATGTATCGTTTGTAAAATTTTATTTACGTTCATTGCGACAACAGGCCGAAAAGCAAGAATGGCGGTGCAAGGATCATATCCTTGAGCACCGCCATTTCTTCATTTGGCATGTTTTTCATCTGACAAACCTTACCTCTATTGAGCACACCTGCTTACAGAATGACTAATGCTTCTAATGCGTAGAGTTTGAAGCAAGGCCGACTTTATCGACCATCCGCTGGCTTTCGTCGTTCAACCCTATGAGCGTGAGGTCTTTCCCCGCTTCCTTGTACTTATGCCATACCTTCGAAATGGCATTCGTGGCTGACTGATCCCATACATGGGATTTGGAAAAATCAATCACGACATGTTCCGGATCATCGTTCACGTCAAACAGATTTACAAAATACATCATCGTTCCGAAAAACAGCTGTCCCCGGATTTCGTATACCTTGGTGCCGTTCGGCTGCATATGGGGCACGGCGTGGATTTTGGCCATCTTCCACCCGAAATTCAGGGCGCTTAAGATAATCCCGATCATGACCCCGATGGCCAGATTATGAGTCGCTACCACAATGATGACCGTTGCCAGCATGACGATGGCATCCCCTAACGGCACGCGGTGAAGCGTGCGAAGCGATCCCCATTCAAACGTGCCGATCGAAACCATAAACATGACCCCGACAAGCGCCGCCATCGGAATCTGTTTCACGACATCCCCGAGCACAATGATGAGGAACAGCAGAAACACGCCGGAAACCAAGGTGGATAACCGGGTGCGCCCTCCCGATTTCACATTAATCACCGTCTGTCCGATCATGGCGCAGCCCGCCATGCCGCCAAAGAATCCGGTGATCACGTTGGAAACGCCCTGACCGCGGATTTCCCGGTTCTTGTCGCTGCCCGTCTCGGTCATCTCATCCACGAGCGACGCGGTAAGCAGCGATTCCGTCATCCCGACGACAGCAAGAGCCAGGGAAATAGGCAATATCGTCATGATCATGTCCAAGCTGACGGTTACATTCGGAATGTGGAAGAACGGCAGTGCCTGGGTAATGTTGCCCATGTCCCCGACCGTTTGCACCGGAGCTTTGAACCAAACCGCAACGATGGTCATCACGATGATCGCAACGAGTGCCGACGGAACCGCTTTGGTTACCAGCGGCAATAAATAAATGATCAGCAGCGTGCCGATCACCATCAAGTACATCGGCCACGATTCGCCCTTGAAATTCGGAAGCTGGGCCAGAAAAATGATGATGGCCAGGGAATTCACGAAGCCGGTGATGACCGGCTGGGGAACAAACGTGATAAAACGTCCGAACTTGAGCGCTCCCATCAACCATTGCAAGATTCCCGTCAAAATCGTTGCCGCATACAAATACTCGATCCCGTGCATAGCCACAAGCGGTCCCATCAATGACGCCATGGCCCCTGTCGCCGCTGAGATCATGCCGGGACGGCCGCCGAAAAACGAAATGCTGACGGCAATCACGAAGGACGCATAGAGTCCCACCATCGGATCAACGCCTGCCATGATAGAGAAGGCGATCGCTTCCGGGATGAGAGCGAACGCTACCGTCAGACCCGATAAAATATCTTTGCGCGAGTTGCCAAAGAAGCCTTGTCTAATCCATTGAAACAAAGTCCTGATCACTTCCTGTTCTGTTGTTGGTTGTTGACAATCCACTCTCAGAATTGTCCCGGTCCGTTAGTCGCTTTTTCGATTATAACGGGATCATTTTAAAATTTCATTGTTCAATTTAAGGGAAATAATCCACGAAATCATTCATTTTCTCTCATTTATCTTGTGTTTGGTCCATTTTCCTTATTTGAAAATTTTCATAATACGTCAACCGACAGGGAAAGATAGAGCTTGCTTGGTTTACCATAACCTGAATGTTTCGGGATTCATTCTTGATTCAGCGGGTAAAGTCGAAGTATAGAAACCTATTGTAATTGAAAACAAGGAAGGAGATGGACACGATGCGAGACGAAAACAATCGGAATACGCTGGCAGATTTGACATATTTGGAATTCGAGGCCAAACGGAAAGTCGAGGATACGGATTTGATTCCGCAAGACGATCTGAGAGACGTCAACACCTATACGGAGCAAAGCCTAAGCAGCGAAGACGCGGATCATATCGCGTACGATCAGAGTGAAGCGGCTCCTGCGGATGCAAAACCGGAGGAGCGGATGAACCCCGA
Source organism: Paenibacillus sp. Y412MC10 (assembly GCF_000024685.1). Classification (NCBI taxonomy): domain Bacteria; kingdom Bacillati; phylum Bacillota; class Bacilli; order Caryophanales; family Paenibacillaceae; genus Paenibacillus; species Paenibacillus sp. Y412MC10. The sequence continues at coordinate 1,679,027 of NC_013406.1, read as the reverse complement.
TCACAGCGCCATCGATGCATGGGAAGCTACAGGTGCCGATCCGGATCAACGGACCATTGCCGATGAGCGGTTATCCTTGTCATCCGATGCCGGAGAAGCCGACGAGGTGCGGCTGGACCGTACCGCCGACGAAACGGTTATTCGCGATGTCGCGGACGACGAGACGGACCGGGAATGGCGGGCCATCGAGGGTGAGCCCCCAACTCGTCCGGGTGACGAGGTCATCGCCGAGTACACCGGCGATACGGAGCAGAGAGTCGCAGCCGACGCCGCGTTTTCAGGCAGCGGTACCGCCTTTCTGAATCAGGACATTTTTATGAATTACCCTTCGGGTGAAGAGGAGTATACGCCGCTGGAGGATGTGCCGGACGCGGACGCGATTGCGGCCAACAGCCCGGTGGATCCCGCCGCGCCTCCGACGGAACAGATGCACGGAACCGATTTGCTGAACGGCAGCAATGGCGAGGACGACTAAAACCTGCAAGACCCGCCTCTCCTTATAGGAAGGCGGGTCTTATACTAGCACTGTATGATCCCTCTATTTTCCGAATATGATATCCAGCCAGCCGAGAAATGACATCCACAACAGGATGCCGATCAGGGTACCCCATATGAGTGCCGTTAATATGTTGCCCTTTCTTTCCATGCCTACGCCTCCCATACAACCGTCTTTATAGTAAAACAGTATGGGTCAAGCTATCAGTTCTTATACCAGCCGTTCATTTCAAAGATTCGATTTCATAGGAGGAACAGCCGATGAAGAAACAACCTGACGAGAAGCACCGTTTAGTGACCGAACGCGACATCGATGAGGAATTCGGCCTGTTTGTCGAGGATTCCTATCCGGACAGCATTCCGATACCCGACAGCATCAAACACGAGAAGCCGGATGGCAGTGGTACGAGTAACCGCGGAAATCCTCCGTCATCCTAAACAACACCGGGCAGGAATCGTGATCCTCTTCTTTCACCCATGCCATACCTTCCAACATACACTACACCATACGACCCTGGAAGGATGATGCCTCATATGAAAGGATTGCCGATCCATCCCTGCAGACATAAGATCACCCTGCAGCAGCGACTGGCCTCGTTGACCGGACATCTGGTGGAAATCAACGCGCCGAACACCGGGTTGGAACCCGGACGGCTGCAGCGGGTATTCCCGAAAAATTTCATCAAGGTGCAGGGCGAGCTTTTTGTGCCGTCCAGTCTCAACTCGGTTCGGGTATTCGATGTCAAGCCGCCGGGCAAAACGGTGCGGGTTGGGGTACGGACCACCTTCCCGACGCGCGGCGCCTTCGACCGGATCCGGCTTGTCAGAATCGGAGCCGATTTCATCGAATTGCTTGCCAAGGACAAGAACCGTTCGCGGATTCTGCTCCCTTTAAACAAAGTGGAGGGCATATTTCCTGCCAAGTAAAGACGTACAATGCTCCCCATTTCCTGAAGCTTCCGGACTTGTACAGGTTCGGGAGCTTATTTTTTGCATTCTTAGCCGCTGGCCTTGATTCGTTAATCGCAAGGAAAACATCCTCTATACGCGGTCGGTCTTCTGTGACATAACGTTGATAACGGTTTCCTTAATGTATACTCCGCTATTTCGATTTTCAGTACTTGTCCAACCTGTGATAAAATATGATACAGATTACATGCTTAAGACCTGATAAGGCAAAGCACAGGAGGAGTCAATGATGTTGAAACGCAGAACACGCTGGATGACGGCCCTGCTCGTCATTCTTGGGCTGTTGTTCGTGATGACGGCATGCGGCCAGAATGACAAGGAAACCGAAAGCGGCGCAGGCGGCGGAACAGGTTCGACGAACGGCGCTGCGGCGCCCGAAGCGGAACCGCCGAAGGAAACCGAGGTCAAGCAGAACGTGCCCGACCCGAACGCTAGCCACCCCATCGTCACGATTGAAATGGAGAACGGCAAAACGATAAAGCTTGAGCTTTACCCGGAGGTTGCGCCGAATACGGTGAACAATTTCATCTCCCTGGTGGAACAAGGGTTTTACGATGGCACAGGCTTTCACCGCGTCATCCCCGGCTTCATGATTCAAGGAGGCGATCCTGACGGAAAGGGCACGGGGGGACCCGGCTACGCGATCGCCGGAGAATTTACGTCCAACGGGTTTCAGAATGACCTGAAGCATACGACAGGCGTATTATCCATGGCGCGCGCGCCGGATCCAAACTCCGCCGGTTCGCAATTCTTCATTATGGTCGCGGATGCGCCTTCGCTGGATGCCCAGTACGCCTCCTTCGGTAAGGTCATCGAAGGCATGGAAACGGCTGAGGAAATCGTGGGCTTGGAGCGGGATCAGATGGACAAGCCGCTTGAAGTGCCCGTCATGAAGAAAGTGACGGTCGATACGCTCGGGAAGGATTATCCGGATCCCGAAAAGCAGGAATAGCTTTTTTGGGATAAGCGCTACGGCTCAAGCGTATCAGCGAACCATTTTCCTTCCTCGCTTGTGAATGAGCACAGAATCCGGACGGCTTACCAAACAACATGCGAAAGAGGACCGAAGCACGCTTGAAATATAGCTGCGTTCCGGTCCTCTTTTTTTATAGATTACAGCAGGGTATGGCCTTTACGGACGGGCCGGCTTCTCGATCACGTAAAGGCAGGTGCTGTCCGGCAAAGTTACCGCCTTCCCATCCTCATCCATGAATTCGATGCGGTCAGCCAATGCCTCGGCATATCCTTCCTGAAGATAATGCTGCTGCACGCGGATCAGCGCTTCGGAGCCCAGCGTTCGGCGGATGCACTCCGCATACTGCGTAGGCGTGAAATATCCGAACTGCTCCTGCACTTCATGAACATACGCTTCGGGGCCCCAAGTATAGGTATACAGAAACTCCATCGCATCGTTGACAGGCATGCGCACCTCCGCGTCAGCCAGCTGCTCGTAGGATATGACCCGGCCTTTGAAATCCGAGGCATACCGGTTCAGCCATTCCATGCCGTCGTCCTCAAGGAAACGAATCCTTCTCCAGGTATCCTCGGGCTCGGTCATGATTCCGTCACGGATAATAATGCGACCCCCGGGTGCAAGCACCTCATAGGCACTGAGCAAGGCTGCCTCCACGGTCGCCGTATTGAAGCGCACACCGTCTGTTTCAATGTACGAATACAACTCATGCAGTATCGAGGAGAAGATGACTGTATCGACGCTTCCGGGTTTCACATAGTCCCTGAGATTCAGCGCGTCCCCCTTCAGGACCTCCCATGTTTTGTGCTCCAAACGTTTGCGTTTCTCCAGCGCTTCAATCACGTTCGAGGAGATATCGATCCCGACGGGGCGCGCGTGCGGCAGCCGTTCCTCGATCAGGTCAAGCAGCACGCCTCCACCGGGACCGATATCCAGTACCGCCGTTCCCGTGATATAATCCAGAATCACTTTCTTGTAATCTCCCGTGCTGTTCATATCGTTTAAATAACTCTCTTCGTTATGAAACCGGTCATAAGCATCCCGCCTCAGGCCAAACAGATCAAACAACAGCAGCACTGCCTTCTCGTAGAGCGGGGATTTCTCCGCCTCGATGCAAAAATCGATTAATTTCTCCGCGGCCTGCGAGAATTCGAAGGTAAAGAATACCGTATCCGGCAGCTCCGGCTTTCGTTCGATGCGGTGGCGCAGATGCGGGTTGGCACTCGCCTGCCCGCGGTGGCAAGCCTCCCAATCCGTCTGGCGCAAATATTGCTCGATCATTCTTTTCTTGTACACGTTCAGCTTCTTGACGCCCTTGTAATCGTAATACATATCGTTCATCAGCGGCTCAAAGCTCAGGTGGCTCACCGAATCCGAAGACAATTGATCCTCCGGGCTCTGTTTCTCCGGATGGAGAGCCAGCAGCAATACCTTCACGAACTCTTCCAACGAGAAATCCTGCAGGGCCGCTTCCACATACCAAAGCGTCATGTCCTGAAACCCATGCAGGGCAGCAGGCAGATCCGTCTGCCTCCGAATCTCCTGAAACTGCCTGTCGAAATCTTCTCCCCGGGCAATGGAAGCGGTCCGAAGGCGGCGCAGCCTTTCCTCGTAAGTCCACCGATCCGGGACGCTCCCTTGGGCAAGCTTGCGAATCAGTTGTTTGATTTCCTCCTCAACGGAATGCCATAGCTCCTCCGATACGGCAGCAATGATGCAGTGATTCAAAGGGATCAGCAGCCGGATCAGCTCATCTTCGGTCAGCCGTTCTTCCTCCGTAAGCTTAATCAGCGGCAGGTTTTCCTCGAAGGCGACTTCCCCCCGGATGTGTTGCCCGAGCAGTCCATGGGTAAGTATGAGAGTATGTACCATCTCTTCGTGCGATGACAGGGTTCCCCTGCCTTGCCGGATATGTCTTTCATACAGCTGCGCGGACCCGATATTATGCAGGAACAATTGGATGCCCGACTGCTGCCAGCGAAGGCGTTCCCTCATCGTTCCGCCCTTGGCCGTTTCCGCCCACACCAGGACATCTTCCAGCAGCTCTTTGATCCAATAGGAAACAGGCAGCGAATCCAGTATCTTCAATGTGCGTTCTACATAATCCAGCACGGGGTTGGCATGGGTCAATTGCCCGATGGACGTGATCCGTTCCAGATTGACGATTCGTTCCTCGGCCGATATCAGCTTCAATAGCCATGGATGCGTTCCCGCAGCCGATTCATCCCCCTGACGAAACGCGGTTATGATATTCAGCGCTTGCAGCATAGGTTGTTCCTCCACTTCCTGTTAAAAATGAACAAAGGTTATCTTGGTTTCGCTGCTACGATTATAACAAATTGTTTAGGGTGGATCGCGGGCATTTGGTAGTTGCGGATGGTACAGGGTATACTGGTCAACGAAACCATATTTTTTTATCAATGTGAAGGAGTGAATGTACATGAGCCTGAAAAATAAAACAGCCCTCATCACAGGTGCAGGCAAAGGGATTGGACGCGCCCTGGCCATCGCACTTGCCAAGGAAGGCGTGCACGTTGGACTCGTCGCCCGTACGGCAGCAGACCTGGAGCCGCTTAGCGCCCTGGTTGCCGAGCAATATGGTGTCAGAGCCGTCGCGGCGGTGGCCGACGTTTCCGTGCAGAGCGAGGCAGAGGCTGCTTTCGCGGCGGTAAACATGGAGCTGGGCTCGGTGGACATTCTGATCAACAACGCGGGCATCGCCCAGTTCGGCAACCTGCTGGAAATGGAACCGGAAGCCTGGAAGCGTATCGTCGACGTGAATCTGATGGGGACTTACTATATGACGCGCGCAGCGCTGCCCGGCATGATCGAGCACAACCAAGGAGACATCGTCAACATCTCTTCTACGGCCGGAGAACGCGGATTCGCCACGGGCTCAGCCTATAACGCTTCGAAATTTGCCGTGATGGGACTGACCGAAGCCGTGCTGCAGGAGGTCCGCAAGCACAACATCCGCGTGACGGCGCTGACCCCGAGCACCGTGAACACGGATCTCGCCGTCAATGCCGGCTTGAAGATCGGCGACGAGGACCGGATGATGCAGCCGGAAGACGTAGCCGAGCTAGTGCTGGCTGCGCTCAAGTTGCCGCAGCGCGTATTCGTCAAATCCGCCGGGATTTGGACTACCAACCCGCAATAAGGACGCGCCGACAGACGCGCCCATTGCAATAACCAATTCAAGGGTGTTCCTTGGTCAGGGGCCAAGGAACACCCTTTTTGCGTGCAGCCGGCGTGTAACGCGATGGTCTGCGCCAGTGAATCCTGCGCAAACCTTCCCTCAAAGTTCCGATGAAGTCAAGAACGTTTCGCTTAAAGGCCCGGCAAGATGCGTGTGCTTTGTTCTTTTTTCCATGCGGAATCAAGTGTCAACCATCCGTTGTCATGATATAATGACATGGCGTCATACGCACAGCCAGACCATTACCAAGCTATACTCATGGAAAGAAGATGACAACAGCATGATCGCCGACATTCTACTTGAAGTGGTACTTCCCATCTTTGTCCTGATAGGCTTTGGCATTATTATGCAATATGCCTTTAAGCTCGATTTGTACACACTCGCCAAAATCAACTTTTACTACATTACGCCTGCAGCCGTATTTATGAGTATGTACGAATCCAAGATGTCACCGCAGCTTCTGGGCATGGTGGCGTTATTTTATGCGCTTTATATCGGCGTCCTCTACTTGATCAGCATGCTGGTTGCCAGACAGCGCAAGTTCAACCGGGGGATGAGAGCCGCATTTACCAACAGCCTCCTGCTGGATAATTCGGGAAACTACGGCCTTCCGATCAATGATCTGGCCTTCAAGGGAGATCCGATGGCCGGCTCGGTGCAAGCGCTGATCATGTCTTTTCAAAGCCTCCTTACGTTTACGTACGGAGTTATTTCCATTCAGGGAGCCAAGACGGAGGGATTATACAAACAGGCCATTATCGGATTTCTGAAAATGCCCGTCCCCTATGCCCTCGTCATCGGCATTGTGCTGCATGCCCTGGCCTTGCCGCTTCCGGTCTTTATCTCGCAGCCGCTGACCTATGCGGACCAGTCCATGGTGGCGATCGCCCTGCTGACGCTCGGGGCACAGATTATTAAATATCCGCTGCGCCTGCGCCGGCTCGATGTTTACCTCAGCGTCCTGCTGCGTCTTTTGGTCGCGCCGGCTATCGGCATTCTGATCGTGCTGCTGCTCGGGCTAAAAGGCGTTCCGGCTCAAGCGCTCATCATCGCTTCCGGCATGCCCGTCGGCGTCAATTCGTCCATCCTGGCGGAAGAATATCAGAATGAGCCTGATTTTGCTGCACAAACTGTCCTTATATCGACCATACTAAACGTAATTACGATTACCGGCCTGATCACGCTGGCCAAATTCATAGCCTAAAGACCAACTCTACTCAGCTAGGAGGAATTACATATGAATTTTGATCTTGCGATTGACCGCACCTGCACCAACTGTCAGAAATGGGACAATGTCCCCACCGTCTTCGGCGTGCCGGACGCGCTTCCGATGTGGGTGGCCGACATGGATTTTGCCGCACCATCCGCCGTTGTAGAGGCGCTTCATAAACGGGTGGAGCATGGCGTGTTCGGCTATACGTTCCCGTCCGACTCTTACCGCGAAGCGATTAGCGATTGGATGAAGAAACGCCACAGCTGGAGCATTCAGCAGGAGTGGATTCAATTCTGTCCGGGCGTCGTCCCGGCTCTCAGCCTTATCGTGGATGCGTTCACCGAGCCGGGCGATCAAGTCGTCATCCAGACGCCGGTCTATCCGCCGTTCTACAGCGTCGTTCAGGACCATGGCCGTGAGCTGGTGCATAATCCGCTTCTTCTTAGCGAAGAGGGGGATTACACGATGGATTTCGAGGACCTGGAGAAGAGCTTTTCTACCGGCCATGTCAAAATGATCATTCTGTGCAGTCCGCACAACCCGGTGGGCCGGGTGTGGAGCCGAGCGGAGCTGGATCGTCTGGCTTCCCTCTGCCAGCAATACGACGTGCTTGTCGTATCGGATGAAATCCATGCGGATCTGGTGTTTGAACCCGGCGCGCATACGCCGTTCGCCGCGCTGTCCGAGGATGCCGCTGAGCGTTCCATCATCTGTACGGCTCCTAGCAAGACGTTTAATATCGCCGGCCTGAACACGGCGAACATCATCATCCCGAATGCGCAGCTGCGCAGCAAGTTCCGCAAAATATTGAACCGTTACGCCATCGGCTCCATCACGCCGATGGGTGCGGCCGCCACCGAGGCTGCTTACCGTGAGGGCGAACCGTGGCTGGATGAGCTTCTGGTTTACATCCGCGGGAACATGGAGCTGGTAGCCCAATATGCACAGGAACATCTGCCCGAGCTGAAGGTGGTTATGCCGGAAGCCACCTACCTGTTGTGGATTGATTTCCGCGGCATGGACATGTCCCACGAAGAGCTAAACCGCTTCCTCGTTCAAGAGGCGAAGCTCGGATTGAACAGCGGCGCCGCCTTCGGCAAGGAAGGCGAAGGCTTCATGCGCATGAACCTGGCCTGCACGCGCGCCACCGTTCAGGAGGCGTTGTCCCGCCTGAACAAAGCTGTCGGGGAATGGCGGAAGGCTTAAAAACATACAAGATCCCGGAATGAAATGATAAACGGAGTCAAGCCCAAGGCTGACTCCGTTTATTTTTTTATTTTACGATAACGGCTCTTTTATTAGATAATGATCTAAAATTATTATTGACCATCATCTAACAGTTATGTTTTACTTCTATCTAGAAAGGTGGTTAGATGATGGTGATACAAGAAAACGCTCGAGAGATTCGTTATCGGGATCTGTCATCCCAAAAGGAGTATCTGAAGTTAATGATGGCCAATGCCGTGAACCGGTTCGGCGATTCCATCGACATGATTGCTTTTTCCTTGATGGTATACCAGCTTACCGGTTCCGCCTCATGGGTAGCCGTTATTTTCGGCATCAATGCACTCCCTTCCATCCTGTTTCAGCCCTTTGCAGGCGCCATCGTTGAAAGACTTCACAAGAAAACCATCATGATCCTTGCGGATATCGGACGAGGAGTGATTGTAGGCGTCACTGCCGTCCTGCTTATGCTTGATCTGCTTCAGCCCTGGATTCTGCTTGTGCTTACGTTCATGAATTCCACACTGGAATCCCTTCGCATTCCCGCCGGGTTAGCCATCATTCCCCAAGTGCTTGATAAAGCCTTATATACCCATGGCATATCCTTAAATTCAACCATCAAGAAAATCGTGGAGTTAGCCGGTCTTGGCGCTGCCGCAGCCATCATCGGATTATTCGGCCTTGGGGTGGCTATTATAATCGATGCCGTCACCTTTTTACTGTCCGCCCTCTTCATTCTGGGCATCAACAGCAAGGAAACATGGCAGCGGAGCCCGATTCGGCTGGATTTGAAAGGCTATCTCCATGCGCTGGCCGAGGGATTCATCTATCTAAGAAAGGCAAAAGTCGTATTCGCCGTCTGCATATTAGGCGGCATCATGGGCATCTTTCTGATTCCCATTAACTCCATGATAGCTCCATACACGACGGGAGTGTTAGGACTGTCCGCCAAGGGGTTGTCCGTTGCTGGCATTTCCTCAACGATCGGTCTTGGCATCGGTGCCTTCTTGTTCCCTTACTTAAGAAAACATTTCTCTGCACGCATTCTGTTCATCACTGGCGGGACGTTCATTGGAATCTGTTATCTGGTATGGTTCTGGATATCGCACTATTCCGGACAAGTCATGCTGACCTATGTCATGTTGGCTTCTACCATGCTGATATTCGGTTTTTTTGCTTCCTTCGTGGAAACAGTGATCGGGGTATCCTTCATGGAACACATTGAGGAATCCTACTTGTCTCGCGCCGGTGCTATTTTTAACGCGATCGCAAGCTCAACCATTCCGCTCGGTTCGCTGATCGTCGCCACCGCGATGACGTTTATAACCCTTGAACAGCTATTTGTCGCTACTGGTATTTTTACAATTATATTGTTTGTTGGTATGCTCTTCATAAACACATTACGCCAGCTGTAAAGGAGTAATCCCATGAACATAACGGTATTGGCAAGGCCGGATATTCTCCGTGAATGCATCGAATTGCTCTATCGGTATACGAATCATGAAGACACACGGTCCGTGAAGAATGAACTCACGATGAAATATAATCTGGACTCGCCGGACCTATTGCAAACCTTCGACCCCATCATCGAGATAGGAGAGCTGGTTTACGGCCAACTGGAAGCAGCGCCTGATCGCATGGCTTTTTTCTTCGAAAGCCGGGGACAAGCGGGGTGGTGCTGCGCCAAGCTGCTATTGGATGAATATCTCCGCTCAGCGGGTACGAATGCGAATATCCTTCGGCTATCCTCTGTCATGCAGGATGAACGGCGGCGCAAATACGCGGAGTCTCTCTTCCGATTATTTATGGGGGATGCCGAAAGCCACGAATGCCCATCGACTCATACCGATGCCGATCTGACCAACATGATTGACGGACTCGAACTGGACGTTCAGGAAAAATGGACGTTACATCTCTTATATCAGAACTTCGAGATATACATGCAGGAATTGCAGAGCATCCTTGAACAGGCCGTGACCCTGTACGAAGAACAATTGCCCTTGCTAGAACCTCTGCTGGAGCGCTTTGCGGAAAGATACCATCAGGTGGTTCAAACCGAACCGCTGGAGTACATCAATAACCGATTCCAAATCCACCTCATGGATGATAAGGAAATCCGAATCGTTCCGCAAATCATGGGTTTCAATATGGTCACGCTCCATCCACAACAAAACGAGAATTCAATAGAAACGCTTTATATCGGCATTCTCTTTGAAGCTCTTCAAGAAGCGGTTAGCCGGGTCATCTCCGACGAGAAGATATGCAAAACGTTGAAAATGCTGAGCGATGCCAGCAAATTTGCAATTCTGAAGTCGATTTACCGTGAGCCGGCATACGGTTCGGAACTGGCCGACCGGCTGAATCTAACCACGGCTACCATCTCGCATCATATGAACGCACTTATACACCAGGGGTTTGTCATGATGGAAAAGCGGGCAAACCGCATCTACTACCGAATGAATCGGACGGCTGTCGAGACTTACCTGGAACAGCTGCGATCCAGCTTATTGCAGCAGGAATGAGCAGTCGTCCTTGCATGCCCGGTACGGGATTTATTCTCTCCGCATAAGGAAAAAGAAGGGTGAGCCAAGGTCTCTCCTTTGGCTCACCCTTCTTATGCAACTCTTTCTCTTCCAAAGCCGTTAGTCGCTTCGCCAAACGCAAATAGCTGTTGAGCGAACTCTTTTCCGTCTGTATGCTACTGCAAACGCTTCGCCAAATATTCGCCGTTTGCCTTCAGCATGGGATAGGCTTTGCCGGATACCGCCCCGCTCTCCTTATGGCTCTCAAGCAATTTCATAAAGCCGTCCATGTGGTGGGCCGCCTGCTGCTTGTTCCCCTTCTCTTCGAAGCGGATGACCGAATCCAGGTGCGCCGTAAGCGAGCGGGCAGCCCCATGGTTCGCAAACCCGCCTCCTTGCTCCAACTGATCGACCAGACGTTTCAGGTGCAGGGAGCTTGTATTCTCCAGCTGGTACGTTCCTGTAACAAACTGATACAACCAGTCATACATAATCCGGATATCCGGATCCTGGCTTGCCGCTGCATCTCTTAACACAGGCCCGGAGCCTTTGTAATACGCTTTGAAGGTATCGTTCATATAACCATACTTCACGCCGCCATCCAGGTACTCCTTATACCGGTTGCGGAATACTTCGTCGGTCAGCATCCGTCCGTCAAACTCGATCTCGACGCCCATCCCGAATCGTTTGGCCGTGTATGCGGCATCGTCCAGGCGCTCGCTGCTCATGTCTTCAAAGAAATAGTTCGGCTGGAACGCGACCGCGTCGAATCCGACCTCTTCCCACATATAACTCTTATAGGCCAAGAAATGAGGAATCCAGAAGGACTTTAAGCCTTCGACGTGAATTTGGCCGTTTACGTATTTCAGCATATCCGGACCGGAAGCGCTCGTGCTTACCTGTTCGGACAGCCAGTATAAACCGACAAGCTCCAGATTGGAATAATGGTTAGCCTCCCACCGCTGCAGCACTTCGTCCATCCACCAGCGGATCGCCTTTTGCCTGTTCGCCATGGCCGACTCCTCACCAACGGCCCCGGCGTTAAAATTTTCGGAGATTCCATCTCCGTCCACGTCACCGAAGTCGGTCTGATACTCGCCCGTATCCGGGATCATCACGACGACCTTGGTTTTATGGTCAGGCTGCCCCAGCTTGGCTCCCACCTCCTTGGTGGCTTCATTGAGCTGGTGCATCTCGCCGTCCGCATCAAAAGTCTTGTCGAGGTACCACTTCCAGTCCTGCAGGTTCGCGCCGCCGCCAAAGTCGCGACCATCCGGGGATATCAACCCAAGCGTAAGCACGCCGTCAAAAAACCAATCCACCGGCTCCCCGTTCTGGTCCACGTAGCTGATCTGAGGAATGATCTCCTCTTTGCTCCAGTCTCCATCCCCATTGGCATAATGACCATTGTATAGAAGGGACAAATCATGAATGCCGGCCGTAGCCTCTCCCGGCTGTAAATATTTAAATTCTTGCGGCGGAAGCTGCACCGCCCCAGCGGCTTTGCCATCAGTCCCCATGATCTCGATTTCGTCGATGAAGGTCCAGGCCCTTGTATGCATGGTGAAGCTTACCTTCACATAACGCGCGTAAGCGAACTCCCCATCTTCGAAGCCCGGCACGCCATCGGTCTGGCTATCCCAAGCGTACGTTTCGTCTACGGGCGGACCGTCCACCCATAACGTCTGGGTCGCTTTATTCGTCAAGTTCGCCCAATGAACATTATCGTCCGAGACATACATCGAAACCGTTAGCGGAAACAGAATCGCCGAGCCAGGCCAATCCTGCAGAAAACGCGCGTTGATGCCCGAGATGGATTTGGCCTCGCCAAGATCAAATACGACCTCACGCGTCTTCTTGCGTATATGACCGACCCATGCGGGATCCAGTACATTCCGCGTTCCATGTATTCCGTCGTTCAGTTTATGGCCAGGGTCGGGATAATTGGCTTCCGGGGCCTCCGACCACGAGTAGGTTGCATTTCTTGCCAGGTTTCGCACCTCCGATTGAGCCTCATCAGCATAAGCGAAAGGAATGATCGAGAACATCATGGCCACAATCATGGCTAACGATACCCGTTGTTTCATAGAACGCATATAAATTAACCTCCTCTTATCATGCTTCCTGATCTTCGCCGGTTTTCACCGGACTTCAGCCTTACGAACTCCAGCAATCGTGGGCCGGCGCCGTAACTCGCGCCATTGCCATGGTTTCGTCATCTCACCCCCTTCCAGTCATGGTCTGCCTTCATGCCTCCAATCCTATATTCAACCCCCCCTGCCCTTTCCTTCGTTCAGATCCACCTGCGCTTCAATCGATTTCCGATATCGTTCGGTTATATCCTGGGGACGCGTAATGGCGCTGCCTACCACGACAAACCGGGCACCCGCATTCAGAGCCTGAATCATGTCGTCCGCACTGGCAAACCTGCCTTCGGCTATAACCGGCAGCCGCGTTTCCTGAACCAGCCTTGCGACCAGCCCGATGTCGGGTTTCGTACTTTCCGGACTGTAGGCTGTATACCCCGACAGCGTTGTGGAAATATAATGTACGCCCAAATCGGCCGCATACAGCCCTTCCTCCAAGGTAGAAACATCCGCCATCACATGGATTCCCCGACGAATCAGCTCATCGACTACCTCTTTCAATTTGTTCCCATCCGGTCTCGGTCTCCGCGTCCCGTCCATAGCTACGATATCGGCGCCTGCCTCATGGACGGCTAAAGCATCCTCAAGGGTTGGCGTAATGTAAACGGGATAACCTTCGATCTGCCGTTTCAGCAGCCCGATGACCGGCACGCTCACCGCCGCTTTAATCGCCGCTATATCAGCCGTTCCATTGGCCCGGATCCCGATGGCTCCTCCCAGCACGGCCGCTTTCGCCATTTCAACCATATGCTGCGGTCCAAACAGCGGCTCTCCCTCATACGCCTGACAAGACACCACTAATCCTCTATCTGTAATCATCCGCCTCATATTTAGCTCCTACATCTGGTTTAGTATAAATTTGCGTCATCCTTTGTTTACTTCAACCCCGTAATCGTGATGCCTTCGATAAACTTCTTCTGGACGAAGAAGTATAGAACGATGATGGGAATCGTAAACAGCGTAGCGGCTGCCATTAAAGGCCCCCACGCCACCCCATTCTCCCGAATAAATTGCTTCAGGCCGATGGACAGGGTCCATGTTTCCTGATCGTTCAAGTAAATCAACGCTCCCTGGAAATCGCCCCATGCGCCCAGAAACGTAAACAGGCCGATTGTCAGAAGGGCCGGTTTGGCAAGCGGCAGCACGATTTGGGCGTAGATGCGAAACTCCGACGCGCCGTCGATTTTGGCTGATTCGGTGAGCTCCATCGGAATTCCGTTAAAAAACTGCCGGATCAGGAACACATTGTACGCCATTCCCGTCCCGAACCACGCCGACAGCACCAGCGGCCAGTTGGAATTCAGCAGGTTGACCTTGTTGAATACGACATACAGCGGAATCATCGTTACCTGCATAGGGAGCATCAGCGTGCTGAGCATCAGGATAAACAGCATGTTTCGGCCTTTAAATTGAATTCTCGAAAAGCCGTACGCGACCAGCGGCGACAAAATCACGACGCCTGCAACGCTCATCAAGGCAATCACGACGGTGTTCCAAGTGTATTGGATGAACGGAATCATGTTGACCGCGTTCACGTAGTTATCCCATATCCATTCCGTCGGAATCCATTGGATGGGAATGACGAAGATTTCCTCCTCGGTCTTAAAGGTGGTCAGCAGCAGCCAGGCGAAGGGCGCCAGAAACAGCAGGCCCACGAGGATTAACAGCATATGAGGAATGATCTTTCGGCCGATAAATGCTTCGTTCATTATTTTTCACCTCCATAGAAGACCCACTTGCTGGATGTTTTGAAGATTAACAGGGTCAGCAGCAGCACGATGATAAACAAAATCCAAGCCATCGCCGAGGCGTATCCCATCTTCAGGAACATGAAGGCGTTCTGGAACAAATAAATCGCATAGAACAAAATCGAGTTCCCCGGCCCGCCAATGGCCTGATTGCTTGATTCCGCAAACACGTAGCCTTGGGAAAAATATTGAAAGGAGCCGATCAGCCCCATAATGAGCTGGAAGAAGGTCATGGGCGAGATGGCCGGCAACGTGATATGCCAGAACTTATGCCACTTGTTCGCACCGTCAATGGAAGCGGCCTCATAATACATTTTGGGCACTTCCTGCAGCGCCGCCAAATACATGATGGTGATCGTCCCGGTCCCCCAGAAACCCATCATAATCAGCGACGGTTTGGTCCAGTTCTCGTCCATCAGCCAATTCGGTTCCGGCAGGCCGATCGCGCCCAGCATCTGGTTCACCAAACCATATTGCGCGTTCAACAGCCAAATCCACAGCAAGGATCCCGCTACGGCCGGGACCAGCGTTGGCAGGAAATAAATCGTCCGGTACAGGGACAGTCCCTTGACGCTCTGGTTTAGCAGCAGGGCAATGCCCAGCGCGTACGCAAGTTGGGGGAAGAATCCGAACAAAGCCATGAATGCGGTGTTGTACAGGGATGAGAACATTTTGCCGTCTTGGGTCATCTCCACATAATTGTCCAGGCCGACCCATTGGGGCGAGGTAAACAGGTTATACTCCGTGAAGCTGTAATACAATGACGTGATAATCGGATAGAGCTGGAAGATCAGGAAGCCGAATATCCATGGACTCAAAAACAAAAGTCCGATGATCAGCCGTTTTCTTTCCCTGCTCTTCATTCCGCTCCGGGGTTCCAAACGTTCCATGTGACCTTTTCACCTCCAAGTAAAAAACAACAACCTGCAGGGAGCGGCCAGCCTGCCTATCGTACTCGCCGCTCCTGCATCATCAAGATTATTTTTTGTCCGCGATCGGCTGCATTTTGCTCACGACATTATCCATCGCTTCCTGAGCGCTTATCTGTCCTTTGAGCGCCTTCTCCGTTTCTTCATTCAAGGTCTGCAAGTATTCGTTAATGTAAATGCTGTTTGGGAAGCCCTTCAAATTAGGATTTTTCGCACTTTCATAATAGTCCCAAAGTTCCTTCACCTCTTGGTTCTCCGTCAGCTTCGGATTATCAAGCGCTTTCATTAGAACGGGGATGGAGCCGCTCTGGATGCTGTATTCAATCTGAACGTCCTCACCGAGCAGGTACTGCATCACCTTCCACGCCTCTTCCTGATGCTTCGCCTTGGATGGAATGAACATGGCGATTGGACTAACCATGCCGGAGCCTTTAAGATCAGGGTTGGCTGCTGGGTAAGGGAATGGCGCTACGCCGACTTCCTTGCCTTCGCCGCGATGCTCGACATACCAGTTCTCCCAGCCGATAATCATGGCCAGCTTGCCGGTCAGGATCGGATCCTGCGGAGTTTCGAGACCGCCCATGCCCGATTTGAATTTATCGATGCTCTCCTGCCCGAATTCCTTATAATAATTCACTTGATAATCAATGGCCTTTACATTCGCTTCCTGGTTCGCGGTCAGCTTCCCGTTGCCGTCGTCCCATGAGCCGTTGAAGATGATCGGCCAAAACACGTTATCGATCCAAGGGTAATCCGGTATAAAGCCCATCTGCGTTATATTTCCTTTATCGTCCTTCTTGGTCAGCTTCTTCGAATATTCGAACAGATCTTCGAGCGTCTTCGGCGGAGCCGTGAGTCCTGCTTCCTCGAACGCCTTTTTGTTGTAAAACAATTTATTGGCCATGCTCATGGAAATCGGGAACCCGAAGACATCATTGTTGACCTTCATGCGATCCAGCGCCGCAGGAATGATCTGGCTGGTGTCGAATCCGTCCCGTTTGATGAATTCCTCCAGCGACTGCACCGCACCGGCAGCAGACCAAGGTCCGATGTTATTCCACTGCGTTACGATGAGATCCGGAGCGCTGCCCCCCGAAATCGCGGTTAGTTGTTTCTGATGATCCTGGTTGCTGAGTGTCTTGACTACGATGTCGTCCTGGCTTTCATTGAATTTCGCTACAGCATCCTCAATCGGCTTTGCGTTTTCTGCTGTGGCAGAACTCCATAATTGAATTTCAACCTTGCCGTCCTGGCCGGCCTTGCCGCCAGTGCCGCCCGCTCCGGAGCATGCGCTTAATACGGTGGAGAAGGCTAAGAGCAGCATAAGCAAAACGTGAAACGACTTCTTTCTATAGTGCTTCTTCAAATGACTCACCCTCCAACATTTCATGGTTTTATAATTTCATATCTGAAGAAAAATTCCTTCTAAACAGAAATTAATGGATAATTACTCTTTCGTCAATCCTTAATTTTCTGATTTTTGTTTTTGTCCGGACATTAAAAAAAGCAAGGATTATAATCATAATCCTTGCTGCATCTAGGATATTTCATGATAAACACGCCTAGATCAACATTAAAAATATTTTTTAGTTATTTTAATTATTTTGGAGAAATGATCCACCTATATGACGTATTGCATACATTCCATCTCACCGTAAAACCATACTTGGGCCGCCGCTCCTATAACGCCGGCGTCATTGCCAAAACTCGCAGCCATAATCCGGCAGCAGCTTCTCATATACGAAGACGTTCGAGCATCGATTTCCTGATCGAGCTCCTGCAAAAAACGGGGACCGGACTCCGCAACTCCGCCTCCGATCACAACGACCTCCGGATTAAAGGCATGAATATACCCGGCAACAGCAGCTCCCAGCGCCCGGATGACCACCCGCATGACCGCCGTGGCGGATGGATCATCCTGATGCCAAGCCCGAATAATATCCCGGGAATTAGGCCTCCATGCATATGAAGCGCTTTCATCCCTTTGCATTTCAAGACCTATTCTGGCAATCCCGCTTCCGGAGGCATACAGCTCGATGCATCCGTTATTTCCGCAGCTGCAGCGAGGGCCGTTAATGTCAACACTAACATGGCCGAGCTCCGCCGCCCCGCCAAAGACGCCTCGCAGAAGGCGTCCTGATTCCATGACGGCACCGCCGATGCCGGTGCCAAGAGCCAAGCACACAAAATTATCGCAGTGTTTGCCAACCCCGTACATCTTCTCCGCCATCGCAATGACATTGACATCATTGTCCACATACACACGAGTGTTATAACGCTGTGTTACCAGCCGTTTAATTGCCGTCCCCGTCCAGTCGGGAAGCGTATCTCCCGCGTATAGAACGGTCCCTTCCCGAAAATCGATCTGGCCTGCGCTGCCGATGCCGATCCCTTGCACCTCTCCCTCAGCGCCGGCCGATTTCATCATCATGTCGATGCCAAGCAGCACTTTGTGCATAAGCTGCTCTGGACCTTTATGGGCCTCGGTTGGCACCCGATGCCGGTTTATGATCTCCCCCCCTCGATCGATGACCGCAAATTGGACTTTCGTCCCCCCAATATCAACGCCGATGGCGTAACCCATAACAAGGTAACACTCCCTTCTGTGATCCTTAAAAAACGAACGAAAGATCACCCCGCTTTCGCCGATAATGAATAATGTGAATCGATTCAAGGAATCGATTCACTAGTACAGCTTATCCGCAACGGAACTTGCGGTTTTTTTCAACGATTCCGAGGCATCCTCTTTTTTCATCGTTAAGAGCGTTGTAAGAATGTTCAGCATATACGTCTGCATGAATTTTGTCGCCAGTGCCCCGCCCTCGGTCGGCATTTCCCGGGAAGACACGAGCAGCACCGTATCTGCGTATGTGGCAATCGGGGAGCGCAGGTGCCCGGTCAAGCAGATGACGTCCGCTCCATTCTTCTTCGCTTCCTTCACCGCATCCACCAGGTCGCGCGTGCTTCCGGAAGTGGATATGGCGAATACGAGATCGCCCTTCTTGACCAATGAAGCGGACATGGCAATAATATGCGAATCCCGGTGCGCTTCCACATTGAGTCCCAGCCTCATCAGCTGATAATGCAAATCCAGGGCGGTTATGCCTGAAGAGCCTACGCCATAGACATACACTTTGTTTGCGGCCAGCAGTTTATCAACCGCCATCCTCAGATTGTCGGCATTCACCAGATCCAGCGTATTCTTCAGTAAAATTTCATGCTGCATCGTCAGCTTGCGAGCCACCGTCATCAGGTCGTCCTGCTCATCGATAGAGGTATCGACTACGGATGGGGGACGATCCACCAAGTCCTGTGCAACGGATAGCTTGAACTCATGAAATCCCCGGAACCCCAGCTTGCGGCAGAATCGAATGACGGAGGTCTCTCCGACCCCTGCTTTCTCGGACAGATCCGTAACGGTGGCAAGGACCGTTTCCTCGGGGAAACCTTTTACGTAATCAGCCACTTTTTTCTCCGTCTTGGTCAGGGAAGAATAAATGCTTGATATCATCAGCAGCGTATTGGATTGATTCAGTCTTGGGCCTACTCTTGCCATTCCACATCCCTCATTTCTCTCTATCTGGACAAAAAAGAATATTTTCTCCTTAATTATATAATAAAAAAGAGTTTTCTTTCAATAACAAAAAAGAAGCTGTCAGCATCCTTATGGATCGGATACTGCAGCTTCCATCATGATTTCGTTGCATTAAGAAAAATTCTGTCCCACGCATCCTCTTCAAACATGCTTACATCATCGTTCCGCTGTCGTCCGTGCTTGAAGTCAGTTCCTCGATAGCCACTGCCCCGTTCAGGCCGCCGCCGGCCGTTTGCGCCCGTTCCATTTGGTACCCTGCGTCCAGCATCGAGCCATCCAGCCGATGCAGCTGCTGGCTGACTTGATCCATCTGTTTGAACAGCTGGCGATACTGATAGGCTTGCGCATACTCGCTCTGCTGCGCGGCCTCGTCCAGCTGCTCGAACATCGTTTTATTCTCGCCCAGCACCTGTCGGTACTGCTCCGCCGCAGCGGTTCGGATATCCTGCGCCGCCCCCATCATCCCATGCAGCACCATCCTGCAGTTCACCAGCTCCTGGCGCACGGCGGAAGAAGTTTCAGGCGTGACCGCAGCCTGCGCATTCTGAAGCTCGGCGTGGATCCCGCCGAGCTCGTTCACGATCATCAGGGCTTCGTCCATGCGGCCGTTCTGCCCTGCAGCAGCCAATTGGCTGGATAGCTGATTGAGTCTCATCGACATGTTTTGAATATTGCTCATTCGTTATTCCCCATTTCCGGACCAAGTCCTTTTTATGAACTAGGATGCGATAAACCATGGATTGCTATTCATTCCGGTATCTGGGCGTGATTGACGGCTGCTGGAATGCGGGGCGGGATGCCGATATAATAGAGTAAGCCATCATATGAAAGTAGGTAGATTAAAGAGTCCGCATGATCAAACGCAAAAAAACGACGCTTTTCCTTGTTGTTGCCTTATTGCTCGCCATATTCTACATGCAGCTGCAAACCGCCATACCGGGATTTATCAACGATCTCGATTTTGATTTTAATCGCAAAGAATCCCCTGAAATCACCCAGCTCCACCCTTATGTACTGCAGCAAAAGAATGAGCTTGTCCGTCTCACCAAGAAAAAAGGGATCACGATTGTCATAACGGACGGTTACCGGAGCCACGAAGAGCAGACCCGCATCTACAATCAGGGCCGCAGCACCGAGGGCAACATCGTGACGAACGCCAAGGCCGGGGAATCTCTTCACAACTACGGGCTCGCCATTGATTTTGCGCTGAGGCTGAAGGATGGCAGCGTCATCTGGGATATGGAATACGACGGGAACGGAAACGGCAAGGCCGACTGGATGGAAGTCGTGGAGATTGCAAAAGATTTAGGCTTCCAGTGGGGCGGAGATTGGGCCAACTTTCCGGATTATCCGCATCTGCAAATCGATTTTGGATTATCGATCCGTGATTTGAAACGGGGAAAGCTCCCTCCCATGGACGCTTCCGAGTATTCGGAAGCCAAATGAGATGATATTGCTATTTGTTTTTATTGAGCATCGAGGTTCGCATAGCATACTTTAGTTATACTCCAATATGACTGACGCATCAGTGAATAAATCAAGGCCGACCAGATCCTTCTGGTCGGCCTTTTTTGACGTTGTTCGCTGTTAAAGCGTCTCGATGGAGGTATGATATTCAACCAAATGCTTGACATGCCGTTCACGTTTTGGTTATATAGTCATATATATAAGCATATAACCTTAACAGGATAATGAAGGCAAGGTGGTGATTCTTATTGAGCGGTACCGTGCATCCAGATAATAGGCCCCTGTTCATCCAGATCAAGGAAAAGATCGAGGACCAGATCGTCAATGACCAATTGCTTGAAGGTGAACAGGTTCCTTCCACGACGCAGCTGTCCCAATTTTACAAAATCAATCACATTACGGTGTTGAAGGGCATCAACCTGCTGGTTGATTCCGGACTCATCTATAAAAAGCGAGGTGTCGGCATGTTTGTTGCTGAGGGGGCCAAGGAAATGCTGCTCCGGACCCGAAAGAGTGCATTTGCGGAACATTATGTGGTGCCTATGGTACAGGAAGCGGACAAACTCGGTTTGTCCACGGATGAGCTTGTTCAAATCATAACCCAGTTAAAAGGAAGTGAACCCCATGAATCTTGATGTACAGTTAGATCGGGTATCGGTGACATACGGCAGCGTCGAAGCCGTCCGCGATATTTCCCTCCGCCTCCCGGCCGGCAAAATTTACGGTCTCCTCGGTCGCAACGGCGCAGGCAAAACCTCGCTCCTGTCGATCCTGGCTTCATTTCGCGAACCATCGTCGGGATCGGTTACGATTGGCGGCGAGCAGCCCTTCGAAAATGCCAAAATCATGAGGGAAGTTTCCTTCATCTACGATGTCGACTATAAAGAGGAGACGGACAAGGTCAAGGCCGTGATTGAATCCGTTGCCAGGTACCGGCCCCATTTTGATACGGCTTATGCCCTGGAGCTTGCCCGCAAATTCAATTTGCCCCTGGATAAACAGCTCAAGCAGCTCTCCAAAGGCATGCAGTCCGCTTTTAACGTATGCATCGGCCTCGCCAGCCGGTCGCCGGTTACCATTCTGGATGAAGCTTATCTCGGCATGGATGCGCCGTCGCGCGAAATTTTTTACCGGGAACTGCTGAAGGACCAGGAGCGCCATCCCCGTACGTTCATTCTTTCCACCCACTTGGTATCGGAGATGGATTATTTGTTTGAGGAAGTCATTATCATCCACAAAGGCCGGTTCATTCTTCAAGACGATTATGAAAGCCTTACGTCCAGGGGTGTATCCATTACGGGCCCCGCGGCCAAGGTGGACGAATTCATCCAGGGCATGAAGGTGCTCAACGTGCAGCAGCTCGGTTCCACCAAGGCCGTCATGGTCTACGGGGATCTGGGCGAGGCATCTCAATCAGCCGCATTGAAGGCAGGACTTGAGATCGGGCCGATCTCGCTCCAGGACTTGTTTATCCATCTGACGGGGGAGGAATATTCCGCATGAAAAAGACGTCATCGCCCGTAAGCAAAGTATCGACGGAAATGTTTATTCAACAAGGCAGCTGGGCCTTGGGTTTTCTAACGATTGTGCTGCTGATCTATATTGGAGCCGGCATCGGCAACAGCATTGGCATCAATGTTCGGGAAGGAATATCAGATGAGGACTTCTTCTCCATCGCTTACCGCTCCACCAAAGGATTTATGCTTGTCATCGGCATCATTTCAGCTTACGGTTTTCTGAGCTATTATGTAAGACACGGCATTACGCGCCGGGATTTCTTTGGTGGTTCCGCTTTAGCGGCCGTCTATCTGTCCCTGGCATTTCCGGTTGCCGCGGCTCTGATCCAGTGGATTGTCTCGCTGTTTGCATCACAAGATGCGGGAAGCACCCGACTGCTGCAGGAGTTCGACAACAGCTGGCTGCTGACGCTCGTTTCCTACGGTATCCAAATCTTCATCTATTACCTGATGGGGTGGATGATTGGATCCGGATTTTACCGGTTTGGCTGGATTCGCGGCTTGGGATGGATCGCCGTTGCCCTCGTGTTGATCGGCTTTATGGATGCATTGTGGCAGTTCGAGCTGGCTTCCATATGGGAACAGTGGTTGCCGGTCACGACAGACTTTTCCGTCACGCTGCCGGTTTCGCTCGCAGGCTCCCTGGCCGTCATCCTGATTGCAATGATTCTGATTCGGCTGATCACCCGAAGAGTTACGATCAAAATGTAACCAATACGCAAAATAAATGGCTGATCCAGGGTAACACCTTCTACCCCGGAATCAGCCATTTTATGATATAACGCCACCGTATAGATTAAGCGGCACTGCTCTTCTTCTTATTGTAAATGTCGAAGGCTACCGCCGCGAGGAGAACCAGGCCCTTAATGCCTTGCTGCCAGTCGATGCCGAGACCTACGAGCGACATCCCGTTATTGAGGACGCCCATGACGAGCCCCCCAATGATCGCGCCGAAGACCGTCCCGATCCCGCCGGTGGCCGAAGCGCCGCCGATGAAGCTCGCCGCGATGGCATCCAGCTCGAAGTTCGTACCGGCTCTCGGCGTCGCCGCGTTCAAGCGGGCGGCAAAAATCAAACCGGAGATGGCGGCCATGACGCCCATATTGACGAATACCCAGAACGTGACCTTCTTGGTTTTCACGCCGGACAGCGCCGCCGCTTTTTCGTTGCCGCCAAGCGCATAAATATGACGGCCCATCACGGTTTTGTTCATCACGAAGGAATAGATGATAATGAGCACCAGCAGCAGAATCAGAATGTTCGGCAGGCCGGCGTAACTAGCCAGCATGAACGTAAAGGCATTGATCACGGCCGCGATGAGCACCAGCTTCAGAAGGAACAAGCCGCTTGGCAGAACGTCGAAGTTGTATTTTTTGTGGGCCTTTCGTTCCCGCAGCTCATTGATCAGGAAAATAACCGTAAAGATGATGCCGGCCAGAATCGCGATCAGGTTGGTGCCGGTGTTCCCGAAGTCCGGAATGAAGCCGGAGCTTAGCTTCTGGAAGCCGCCCGGAAACGGCGCAATGGATTGGCCCTCCAGCACAATCATCGTCAGGCCGCGGAACAGGAGCATGCCGGCCAGGGTTACGATAAAGGCCGGTATCCTCACGTAAGCCACCCAGAATCCCTGCCATGCTCCGATCAGACCGCCGACGATCAAGGATACGATGACGGCAATGACCGGATGCAGCTGCATATCGACCATCATGATCGCAGCAACGGCGCCGACGAAGGCGGCTACCGAACCGACCGACAAATCAATATGACCCGTAATGATGACAAGCACCATGCCGATGGCCAGTACGAGAATATAGCTGTTCTGGAGAATCAGGTTCGTGATGTTGATCGGCTCCAGCAGCAGCCCTCCCGTAATGATTTGGAAAAAAATCATAATGACAACAAGGGCGATGATCATCCCGTATTGGCGGATGTTGTTTTTAAACATTTTTTTGAGCGTCTCCATGCTTAAGCCCCTCCATTCTTGGTCATGTATCTCATCAAGGTTTCCTGCGAAGCCTGCTCTCTGCCAACTTCTCCGGTCATCCGTCCCGCGCTCATGACATAAATCCGGTCGCAGATCCCTAAAATTTCAGGCAGCTCCGAGGAAATGACAAGCACCGCCTTCCCCTCATCCGCCAGCTGGTTGATGATCGCGTAGATTTCGTATTTGGCCCCGACGTCAATCCCCCGCGTCGGCTCATCCAGAATCAGGATATCGGGCTCGGCATAGATCCATTTACTCAGCACAACCTTCTGTTGATTCCCCCCGCTGAGGTTCCCCGTCTTCTGGAGAATGTTCGGCGTTTTGATCTTGAGCTTCTTCCGCATGTCTTCCGCCACGAGAATTTCTTCCCGATCATCAATGACCATGTTCTTTGCCAGCTTGGACAGTCCGGTCAGCGAGATGTTGCGTTTGATATCGTCCATGAGGATCAGCCCGTATTCCTTCCGGTCCTCGGTCACGTAAGCAAATCCGTTTTCAATCGCCTCGTTGATGGATTGATTCCGGATTTCCTTGCCGTCTTTCCGAAGCGTACCCGTGATGTTCCGGCCGTAAGCCCTGCCGAAAATACTCATCGCAAGCTCGGTCCGGCCGGATCCCATCAGCCCGGCAATGCCCACGACCTCCCCCCGGCGGATATTCATGCTCACGTTGTCAATCACTTTTCGGCCTGCTTGCAGCTCGTGATACACCGTCCAATCCTTAACCTCCAGGATGACCTCCCCGATCTTCGGGGTCCGCTCCGGATAGCGGTTCGTCAAATCCCGGCCGACCATGCCGCGGATGATCCGATCCTCGTTCACTTCGCCGCCTCTCATATCCAGCGTTTCAATGGTTTGGCCGTCACGCAGAATCGTGATGGAATCCGATACCTTCGACACCTCGTTCAATTTATGGGAGATCAGGATGCAGGAGATTCCCTGCTTCTTGAATTCCAGCATCAGCGCAAGCAAATTCTCGCTGTCGTCCTCGTTGAGCGCCGCCGTCGGCTCGTCCAGAATAAGCAGCTTCACCTTCTTGGATAAGGCCTTCGCAATTTCGACCAACTGCTGCTTGCCGACGCCGATGCTGCCCACCTGCGTATTCGGGTTCTCGCTGAGTCCCACCTTATCGAGCAGCTCTTTGGCCCCCGTCATCGTCTCATTCCAGTTCATGATTCCCTTCTCGGCACGCTCGTTCCCCAAATAAATGTTCTCGGCAATCGACAGATAAGGGATCAACGCAAGCTCCTGATGGATGATAACGATGCCCAGGTCTTCGCTTTGCTTGATGTTTTTAAATTCACAGACGCTGCCTTTGAACAGAATATCTCCCTCATAGCTGCCGTAAGGATACACGCCGCTCAGTACTTTCATCAGCGTGGATTTGCCCGCTCCGTTCTCCCCGCACAGGGAGTGGATCTCGCCTTCGCGAACCTTCAGATTCACCTGGTCCAGCGCCTTCACCCCGGGAAACGCTTTCGTAATGTTCCGCATTTCAAGAATGTACTCTGACATCTGGCTTCACCTTCCTATCCTTTCGTGTTCGCTTGCCTAAAGACTATTTCAATCCGATTTCTTCCTTGGAATAGTAGCCCGTCTCCACAACCTCTTTCTCCACGTTGGAAGCATCCACGGATACAGGGGGAAGCAAATAGGCAGGCACGACCTTGATGCCGTTGTCGTACGATTCCGTATCGTTCACCTCGGCCTCTTCTCCCTTCAGCACGCTCTCCGCCATCTTCACCGCCTGCTCGGCGAGCTGGCGCGTATCCTTGAACACCGTCTGGGTTTGCTCACCGGCCACGATCGATTTAATGGAAGCAAGCTCCGCATCCTGACCCGTGATAATCGGCAGCGGCTTGCCTGCCGTCCCGTAGCCTACGCCCTTAAGCGAGGAGATGATGCCGATGCTGATCCCGTCGTAGGGCGACAGCACCGCGTCCAGATTCTCGCTGGAATAGTTGGCGCTGATCAGGTTATCCATCCGCGACTGGGCCAGGGCGCCGTCCCAGCGCAGAGTCGCAATCTGGGCCATCGTGGTCTGTTTGCTCCGAACGACAAGCTTGCCCGAATCCATGTAAGGCTTGAGCACGGACATCGCGCCGTCATAGAAGAAGTAAGCATTGTTATCGTCCGGCGATCCGCCGAACAGCTCGATATTGAACGGCCCCTTCCCTTCCTTCAGGCCAAGCTTCTCTTCAATATAGGAGGCTTGCTGAACGCCGACCTGGAAATTGTCGAAGGTGGCATAATAACTCAAATGCTCGGTGTTGCGGATCAACCGGTCGTAGGCGATGACCTTGATTCCCTGATCATGGGCCTTCTTGATCACGTCGGTCAGCGTATTGCCGTCGATCGAAGCGATGACGATCACGTCGACCCCTTTCGTAATCATGTTCTCGATTTGGGAAATCTGGTTTTCAATCACGTCCTC
Source organism: Paenibacillus sp. Y412MC10 (assembly GCF_000024685.1). Taxonomy (NCBI): domain Bacteria; kingdom Bacillati; phylum Bacillota; class Bacilli; order Caryophanales; family Paenibacillaceae; genus Paenibacillus; species Paenibacillus sp. Y412MC10. Next base: position 1,652,612 of record NC_013406.1, on the reverse strand, counting down.
GGCGAATTGAAGGTCGGTTTTATACCCTTTTTCCTGAAACAGCCGCTCCATGTTCTTCCCGTCAGCCACCCAGCGTTCGGATGATTTGGTGGGCATCGCAAGGCCGACGTAACCCTTCTCAGCATCGCCGGTTTGGCTTTCGGCGAGGTTGCAGGCCGTCAGGGCCAAGAGCAGCACCGCGATCAGCAATCCTGGCAATCCTCTCTTCATCGGTAGTTCCCCTTTCCGAAAAATGAAATCGAGAGCGCTTACAACCGAAGGTTCGAAAAGCCTCTCTGTACTAAAAAGGATACCTCCGTTCGGGTGGAGGGGTCTTTCCACGAAAACAACCTTTTTTATAATTTTCATACTTTTGTTGTTCGGCATTCTTGCGAGATGTGCACAATATGCTCCATGGGAACCGGTCCGAATGACTTTATCGTCATCAAAAAGAGCCCCCGGTTTGTTGTTTGCCAACGAACCGGAGGCTCTCTCCATGCTGCAGCGTATATCCGCCCGCAACCAGATGTTCTCTTTCCATGCATCCATGGAATTAAAAAGGCCGGCGGGCACTAACGCCCGCCGACCATACTGCGATCACATGCCCGATTGCAGCATTCTTGCCAGGATGGCCGCCGTTTCCGCGCGCGTTGCCGCCCGCTCCGGCGCCAGCCTGTTCGCTTGGTCGCCCGTCAACAGTCCTGCCTGCGAAAGCTGATCGACTGCCCCGCGAGCCCATGATGCAAGCTTGACATCGTCGGCATATTGCAGCGGCGCTCCCTCGGCCTCCTTGCCAAGTCCCGTCGCTTCCATCGCCCTTGCGATCATGACGATCATTTCCTGACGGGTCACGGCCGCATCCGGACGGAAGCTGCCGTGCGCATACCCTTGGATCAATTCCGCCTTATAGGCGGCTTGAACGTCGGCTGCAAACCATCGGCCCGCCACGTCGTTGAACGAAGCAGGAACCGCGGCCGCTCCGCTCGGATGGATCCCCAGCATCCTGACCAGCATGGCGGCAAGCTCCGCCCGCGTGATGGAGCGGCCCGGCTCAAAACGGCCGCCCTCCGTCCCCTGCACGATGAGCTTGTTCGCGAGCAGTTCGGCGTCGGCTTTAGCCCAATGCCCGCTCATGTCGGTGAATGCGCGGCGGCTCTCCAGAACGGTATAGGTTCCCGATGTCTTCAAAGTGAGAAGGGCATTCTCGGCCGAAGCGAAACGGGCCGGAACGTGTTTCCATCGTCCGGCGGCTTCATCGAGGTAAGCTGCCGTCAAATACCGGCCGTCGGCCAGCATTCGCTCTGAAGGCGCGAAGGTTGCGGATAATCGGCCATCTGCCAGCGGCTGCGCCGTTCCGTCCGGCTTCCACGCGTTCAGCGACACGGAGAACGGCTTAAGCCGCATACTCGCTCCCGTTTTTCGCGAGAGCTCCACGAGTCTCGTCTCCGTCTCGTCATCGGCCGTTCTGATCGTGAGCCCGATGAAAGCCGCAGATAAATCCGATGGCAGCTCGCCAAGTTCAGCCAGTGAGAAGACTAATACGCCCTGCGGCGTGCGCCACTCCAACACCGTGCCGCTGACAAGCTCCTGCAGCCGCTCCACGACGGCAGGCTTCATGAGCAGCGACCATTCCTTCGTTCCGCCCTTCGTTTCAATCACGATGCGGCCTGAACTCAGCTGTTCGTGCTCGAGCGTGATCGTCTGGCCGGATTCACCGTCGAGCACCAGATCGACGGTGAGACCGCGATCTTCCCCTGCGGGCGGTTTCACCCCGCCGGCATCGCCCGGCAGGCCGACGGCGTTGCCCGGGCTTCCGCCGGAACCAGGATCACCGCCTGAGTGAGCCGGCGGCAAAACGGCAACCTCGGCTGTGGTGCTTAAACCTTCGTAGGTCACGGTCATGGACGATTTCCCTGACCGGATGCCGTGCAGCCGGCCCGCTGCATTCAGGGATGCATAGCCTCTGTCTGCAAGACGGTATGCAGCTTCCGCGGTCACATCGGAGGAGGTGCCGTCCGAGTAATGTGCAGTTACCCGGATCTGGCGATATTCGCCCTCCCTCACTTCATACCGGGAAGCATCCAGGGTCAATCCGGTCGGCACGGCATAAACCGTGACGGGGGCGGCGGCTGACAGCCTTCCGGCATCAGCCTCATAAACGGCCTGCATGACGGTACGCCCGGTACGAAGACCTGTGACATACCAGGAACCGTCCTCGGCCCGCGCCACCCGGATCAGCCCATCATCATATTGAAAGCGGGCATCTGCGGTTACGTCCGAGGTAGCATCCCCGTAAGTCACCTCGACGACCGTGCGCACCGATTCGCCGATTTGAAGTCGGTACGAGGGCGGCGTAAACCATATGCCGTCGGCAAAGGTCACCTGCACGCCATCCCGAATCGGCTCGCCGCCGATCCAGGCGCGAATGTCGGCCACTCCCGGCTCGGTTGAACGGACTTCCGCCGTATACACGCCGTTTTCGCGGTACGTGGCTTCCGTCACGGTGCCAAGCGTTGTTTCAAGCCGAATATCGGCCCCGCTCCCCGTGTTGTTGCCAAAGGCATCCCTCACCGAGATGGTAATCGTCGAGGCAGCAGAGCCGTTAGCCGGGATTGCCCCGCTGTCGGCGTAAAGCTCCGATGCAGCGGCCGAAGCGGGACCCGGCAGAAATTCGACCTCCGCCGTATCTGCAAGCTCGCTATCGTCCACGGATGCCGTAATGACGGCAATGCCGGCCTCGGTTGAGATCAGCGATGCCGTGTACCGCCCCTCGGCCTCATATACAGCCGCGGAAACGGTGCCGATCGAGGAATGAATCCGAATGTCCGCGGGCCCGCCGTCATCCGGAACCGTATTGCCCGCGGCGTCCTTCAGCTGCACCGTAATCCGCGCGGATTGCTTGCCGTCGGCCGTCAGCCCGGTCCGGTCCGCATCGACCGTCGAGCGAAGCGCCGAAGGCTCGCCCGGCTCGAAGGATACCGTCACTGCCGAGGCGATCCGAATGCCGTCCAAGGTTCCGGTAATGACGGCTGTTCCGGCCCTATTCGATGCAACGCCGGCCGTGTAACGGCCATCCGCTTCGTACTTCGGCTCCGTCAGCAGGCCAAGCGTCGACGCCAGCTTAAGCTGGAGCGATCCGGCATCGGAGCGGAGCTCGTTTCCGTAAGCGTCCTTCAGCAGTACCGTCACGATTGAACGGCTTAGCCCGTCAGCGGTGACGACTGCCCGGTCGGCTGACAATATCGTTTGGTCCGCCGAAGCCGGGCCAGGCATGAACTGCACCGACGCCGTGTGCGCCAGCGGCACATCGTTGACCGTTCCCGTGATGACGGCCTCGCCTGCCGCCGTGCCGGCCGTCAATATGGACGTGTACGTACCGTCATGATGATCCGTCATCCGTCCCAGCGTTCCGGCCGTCGTCTCCACCAGGACCTTGTCGCCTCCTGCGGTCAACGCATTGCCGAAGGCATCCTTCAGCCGAATCGTGACAACCGTTGACGTGCTGCCGCCCACGGTGATTGCTTTGCTGTCCGTCTCGATGATCGATTCGGCCGCGGATGCCGCCCCGGCGAGAAGATCAACCGATACGGGGTGCTCCAACGGCACGCCGTTTACGGCACCCGATACGACGGCTGAACCGGAAACCGTGCCGGCCGTCAGCATGGCTGAATACGTGCCGTCGCCATGGTCTTGAACGCTGCCCAACGTTCCGGCCGTCGTGGTTAACACGACCGTATCACCGCCCGTCTTCAATTCGTTGCCGAAGGCATCCTTCAACTGCAGCGTCACGGTTGTTGTGCTGGCGCCGTCAGCCGGCATCGCCGGGGATGCTGCCGTCAGCAGCGATTCGCTCGCCGAAGCCGCTCCGGGCTCAAAATCAGCGGACGCGGTCTGCAATAGCTTCGCACCGTTCACCGTCGCGGTGATCGTTGCCGGACCGGCAACCGTCGGTGCCGTAAGCACGGCCGAGTATGTGCCGTCCCCATGATCCGTTACCGCTCCGATCGAGCCGGCGGTCGCGCTCAGACTCACCCTGTCGCCGCCGGACGTCAGGTTGTTGCCGTAGACGTCCTTCAGCTGCACGGTCAGCGCCGTTGTGCTTGACCCGTCAGCCGGGAGCGCGGACGCCCCCGCTGTGAGGAGCGATGTTGCCGGAGAAGCGGCGCCCGGAACATACGCGATGTCCGCCGTCTGCGTGACGGTCTTGCCGTTCAGCTCGGCCCGGACGACGGCCTTGCCGGCAGTCGTCGGCGCCTTAACGGTAGCCGTATAAGTGCCGTTACCGCGGTCCGTGACGGCGGAGAGCGTGCCTCCGCTTGTTTCGACGGATACCGCGTCGCCTCCTTGCGTCACCGGGTTACCGTAGGCATCCTTCGCTTGGACCGTAATGACGGCCGTACTGACTCCGTCTGCCGTAATCGAAGCCGGGTTGATCGACAGGCTCGTCGCTGACGGCGATGCCGCTCCGGCAACGAAGTTCAAGCTTGCCTTGCCGGCAAGTGCCGAGCCGTTGACAAAACCCGACACCGTTGCGGTTCCGGCGGTCGTGGGCGCCGTCCAGGTCGCGCTGTACGTCCCGTCGCCGTGATCCGTTACCGCACTCAGGCTGCCTGCAGTAGCCGACAAGGTTACGGTACCGCCCGAAGCAGCCAAACGATTGCCATGCGTATCCTTCAGCTCCACGGTAACCCTGGTCGTGCCGGTTCCGTTAGCCGGTACGCTTGCGTTCGCGGCGCTGATCGTGGATGCCGACAGAGACACGGGGCCGGGCACGATGCTTACGTTCGTCGTTTGCGCGAGCCTCACGCCATTAACCGATGCCGATACGACCGACATGCCCGTTGCCGTCGGCGCCGTCAGCGTCGCGGTATACGTTCCGTTGCCTTGATCCGCAACGGAACCGATGGAGCCGATGCTGGCCTGCATCGTCACGGCATCGCCGCCTGTCACGAGATCATTGCCTCGCGCATCCTTCAATTTTACGGTTAACGTCGTGGTCCCCGATCCGGCCTGGAGACTGCCTGAAGCAGAGGCAAGGCTGGATTTGTCCGCGGAGGCGGCCCCCGGGACGAACGAGACAACGGCCGTTTGTTTGATCAAAGAACCGTTCAATCTGGCCGATACTTCAGCGGTACCGGTCGTGGAAGCCGAGCTCAGCGTCGAGGTATAGGTTCCGTTGCCTTTGTCGGACACGGCCCCGATGGTGCCGCCGCTTGTGCTCATGGACACGGTACCTGCTGAAGCCGTCAACGCGTTGCCGTAGGCATCCCGGAGCCGTACCGTCAGCATCGTTTTACTGCTGCCGTCGGCAACGATCGAGACGGGAGCCGCTGACAGTTCCGAGGTTTGCGTGGACGCTCCCGCGGGAAGAATCTGAATCGCGGCCTTCTGCTGCATCGCCGCCCCGTTCACCGCGGCACTGACGGTCCCGCTGCCGGCGGCCGTGCCTGCCGTCAGCACAGCCGTATAGGTCCCGTCCCCATGGTCGGTTACCCTCCCGGCCGTGCCGTGCGAGGACTGGATCGTTACCGTGTCGCCTCCGGACACCAGCGGATTGCCGTGCGCATCCTTTAAGCGGACGGTCACCGCCGTGCTTCCGCTTCCGGCCGTGAGCGTGTTCTGCCCCAGGCTGATCGTGGATGCCGAAGCCGATGCGGCTCCCGGGACGAACGTGACCGCTGCCTTCTGCGCGATCGGCGTTCCGCCCAGCTCCGCCGTTACGGTTGCCGTACCGACGGAAACGGGCGCTTTCAGCTGTGCCGTGTACGTCCCGTTCTTCCGGTCCGTCACGCCGGACAGCGTACCGGCGGTCGTCTTCATTTGCACGGTACCGCCGCTCGTCGTCAACGGATTTCCGTTGCTATCCTTCAGCTGCACCGTCACGGTGGAGATACTGCTGCCGTCCGCCGGAATCGATGCCGGGCTCGCGGTGACCGTTGAAGTGACGGCCGAAGCGCCAAGCGGATTGAACTTCACCGTGCCGCTTGCGCTCATGGGATAACCGTTAATGATGCCCGTAATCGTTGCGGTTCCGGTCGTCTTGGACGACGTCAGTTCAGCCGTATACGTCCCGTCCCCGTGATCGGTGACCGGACCGAGCGTACCCGCTGTCGTGCTAAGCTGAACGGTCCCTTCGCTCCTGCCGATGTTATAGTTGCTTCCTTCCTTGAGCGTTACGGTGACCGTCGTCTTGCTGGTCCCGTCCGCGTCGATGGAAGCGGGACTGGCGCTGATTTGCGTCCGGGCCGGATATACTTGCAGCGCAGACGTGTAATATACCAAAGGGCTGGCATCCGATATGCCCAGTTCTCCCCTGCTGGTCCAGCCTGCGCCCCATACGGTACCGTCCGCATTAATCGCAAGGGCATGGTTGTCGCCGGCAGCGAATAGATCTGCGTCGCCGAGCAGCTTTGTTGCCACTTGGAGGTTCCGGTTCTGCATGCCCCACCACCACAGGGTTCCGTCGCTTTTTAGAGCCATGCTCAAGCGGCCGCCGCCGGATATCCGGACTACATTCGTAAGCGGCAAGGAACCCGCCTGCTGAACCTGAATCGCCGTGTTGGAAGAGGTCAGTCCCGGGTTGCCCAGGTTAAAATTCTCATTGTATCCCCAAGCCCAGACGGTTCCGTCTCCCTTCAGAGCCATGCCGCCCAATCGATTGCCTTGGATATCGGCAATGCCGGTTAAAGGCTGTCCGGCAGAATCGATCACCTGTACCGGATAGTCGGAGTCGGCCGTTGATCCGTTGCCCAGCGCTCCGAAGCCTCCGTAGCCCCAGGCCCATACCGTTCCGTCGTTCAGCAGCGCAACGGAATGGTATTCGCCCGCCCCTATGGCCTTCACGTCGTTGAGATAAGATCCGCTTGACGCCTTGATGCGTACGGCCCGGGGATTGATGACGTCATAATAATCGGTAAGCGTGCTGCTGGAATTGGATCCCCACCCCCAAGCCGATCCGTCTTCCTTGATGGCCAGAACATGGTTGTAAGCCGCGGCGATGCTGCGTACATTCGTTAGTGGCCCGCCGCCGGACTCCGTTACCTGCACGGCACGATGCTGATTATCCGATGCACCGTTGCCGAGCGTCCCATAGACTCCCCTGCCCCAGGCCCATACGGTGCCGTCATTCAGCAGCGCGACCGAGAAATAGTCTCCGCCCGTCACGAACTTCGCGTTTCCCAGCGGCGTACCGTCGAATTTGGTTACTGGCACAGGTCGGAATGCATTATCCGTTGTACCGTTGCCCAGTGATCCCGCACTGTTGTCCCCCATCGTCCAAACCGTGCCGTCTCCGGCAATCAGCAAGGAATGAAGGTATCCCGCTCCGATTCCTTTGATGCCGGCGGGGGCCGCGGATGAGGCATGCGCCGGCTGCGGCAGATTCGGCATGATCATCAGGAATGCGAGCAGAAGCATCGCGATTTTTTTCAATCTGCGCAATGGAACCTCCCCTTCTTGAAATAAATAGTAAGTAAATAGCACGGAAATGCATGTTGTCCATGATTCCACGGTCCTGACCGCCATTCTAGCAAAAAAGGATGTCAATAATAATTAACAAACGTTAACGATTCGACAAAAAATTTATCTCGAATGAGTCCCCCCTCGGATTGCAGGCAAAAAAAAGCGGGATTGCCATGGAACGCAATCACCGCTTCTCCGCTTCTTATCGCTACCTACCGTGGGCTCCGCTCTTCGTCTCGTCTATTCTTCCAGAACCGCTGCCCCTTTGCGGTACCGGTTCGGCGACACCCCCATCACCTTCTTAAAGGCCGTGCTGAAATAATGCTGGCTGTCATACCCCACCCGCTCCGCGATGTCCAGGATGCTCAGCTCGGTGGCGTTGAGCAGCTGGATCGCTTTCTGAATCCTCGTCTGGGTCATGAGCGTGATAAAGGACGTACCGAGCTCTTTCTTGAGCATCCGGCTCAGATAGACCGGCGATACCTGCAGGGCCTGGGCGAAAGATTCCAGCGTCAGCTCCCGAACGGCATACTGTTCCTGGATGAGCTGCCGGGCACGCCGTACCAGCGGAGACAGCTGCGCCTCCTTGAATACCCCTTCCCGGCAAGCCTCGTAGGCGGCCGCAACCGCTCCGTCCGCCCCTTCCGAAACCGGCTCCAGATGTACGTTCACGGCCAGCTTCAAGTACTTCTGGATCAACTGCTCGGCATCGGCCGCAATCTCCATATCCACTTCTCCCCAGCAGCAAATGCCGATCCAGCCGGTATGGTCCCGGAACAAAACGCAGGGTGCGGGATGAAACAGCTCGGCGATTATATTTTCCATCGCGAACAGATACAGCTGGCGGTCGCTTTCCTTCATCAACGGCTGCGGAGCCGTCATCTCCGGCCATCTGGCGATGCCGATCCGGGTGGGACGGCAAGGCGGCAGTCCCAGGAACTCCAGCTGCTCGATCGCCTCCTCCTCATCCAGCAGGCCATGCATCCATTCGAGGCAGAACCGTTCCCGAAGCAGCGGAATGTTCTTCTCGATTTGCTCCGACGCCTTCTTCAGGTAGCTTTCCTGGATTTGATGGTCGTTCAGCTCATCTCGAACGCTGCTGAGCACCTGAATCAGATGCTCCGCATTTACCGGCTTCAATATATAATCCTTAACCCCGAGCCGGATCGCTTCCTGCGCATAAGCAAATTCGTCATGGCCGGTAATAATGACGAACCGGCATGCGGGGCGTTCTTCCTTCATTCGCTTCATGAGCCCGATGCCGTCCAGGAACGGCATATTCATATCGACCAGCATAATGTCAATCGGCTGGCTGAGCGCAAGCTCCAGCGCTTCCTCGCCATCCTCCGCTTCGGCAGCCACTTCCATGCCGAGTGCCCCCCAGTCGACCGCATCCCGAATCCCTTCGCGGATAATCGGCTCATCGTCGGCAATCAAGACTTGATACGCTTTCTTCATCGTGAGTCTCTCCCATCATGATCGGAGGACGAAGGAACGGCATGCAGCAGCGGATGCGTAATCCGTACCGTGGTTCCCTCGTTCTCTATACTGTCAATCATAATTCCGTACGTCTCCCCGAACGTTAACTTGATACGGGCCTGTACATTCAGCATACCGTAGCTTCGGCTTGCACCCGGCCCTTCTTCGGGAGGCGCCTCCATGGCCGTTACCGGATCGGCAAGCTGCCTGCGAAGTGCCTCCAGCCGCTCCGCAGGCATACCTGCCCCGTCATCACGTACGGCAAGCACCAGCACATTATCCTCAACTTGTGCTTGGATCCAGATTCGCCCCGGGCCTCTCCGGGCCTTAATGCCGTGGTATATCGCGTTCTCCACCATCGGCTGGAGGATAAGTTTCAGGACGTGCAGTCTCTCGGCTTCAGGGGATAGCTCCATCTCAACCTGCAGCCTGTCGCGGTAACGCGTCTTCTGGATCTGCAAGTAACTGCTGATATGCGTCCATTCGTCGGACATGGGAATGATATCATCGCCTTTGCTGAGCCCGATCCGAAACAGCCGCGACAAGGATTCTACCAGATCCGATACGTCATCCGCCCCTTTCTTGCGGGCCATCCAATGGATCGTATCCAGCGTGTTGTACAGAAAATGCGGCTTAATATGCGCCTGCAGGCTGCGCAGCTCCGCTTCGCGCTTCTGCCTCTCCCGCAGCTCGCTCAGCTTCATCAGCTTGCGGATCTGCAGGAGCATGCGGTTAAAGCTGCGGCCGAGCATGCCCACCTCATCCTGCCGGTTTCCCCAGTAGCGGATCGTCAAATCCCCGGATTCGGCTTTTTGCATGAAGGACATAAGCTGCCAGATCGGCCTGGATATGGACTGCGAAAGCGTGTAGGACGCCGTAACCCCAAACAAGCACACTATAAACAAGAAACAGATCATATAAAAACGAATCTCCCGCACTTCATACACCGATTCGCTGGTTGGAAATACGCCGATCGTCCGCCAGCCGGTAAAGGAGGACGTGCCGTATATCAGTTGCAGCCGTTCCCCGTTCACCTCGCGGATCAAAGCGCCGCTCTCCTCTTCGGGAAACCACGATGGCGGAATGGACGGGATGATGGAATCCTCCGGGGTATAAATGCTCGAGCCGCCGGCCTCTGCGACCATCAAATATCCGCTTTTCCCGAGCGTGACATCCCGGACCGCCCTGGCGACCGCCCGCAGCTTCAAGTCGATCAATACCGCACCGGTCACTTCCCTCGTATCCGGATCCACAAACGAGCGTACGACCGACACCAGCTCCTCGTTGCCGTAATGAACGTGGGTGGTGACGTTACGGTCTGCCGGATGGCCGAGCACGGTAAAAATCCCTTCGTTTAAAACGGCCTCGCGGTACCATTCTTCCTCCGTCAAATTCGCCGGACTGCGCGCGTACATTTCGTTACTGATATAGGCTCCTTCGCGATTGACCAGAAGAATGGAGGCGATTTCCGGATACAGCGTCGTGAAGCCTTGAAGGTATCGCTTAATCTCGTAATTTTCCTCATTATCCTGCTTGACCGGGGACGTTTGCGGGCGATAGGTTCCCGAAGGAACATCGGCTCCTGCCGCCGGCTTATCCCCTTGAATGTCCCCTTGCAGAAACCGTTCCGTGCGAGGGTCGAAGCCGATCAAATACGTAATGTTCTGCAGATTCTCCATATCATTGTCCAGGGTCTGGTTGACCTTTCCGATCAGTTGAATGGTATTCGAGGTTACCTGCTGGTCCACAATGCGGTTTACCGTCCAATTGACAAGAACGCCAAGAGCGATTGAGGGCAGGATCCCAACCATGAGGAACAGGATGACCAGCTTGTATCTCAGCGGCAAATCCCCGAACCGCAGCCAACGGGAAATGCCTTTGCGCCAGGATTCCACTCTGTTATTTCGCATAATAATCATTCACATTCTCTCGGGTCACAATCGAGATTCCGGTGTCCACCCTCACGGGAAGCGGCGACACGTCATTCCCGAGCGTCGGGGCCGGTACGGTAAGTCCGTGATGCAGGTGAAATAAATACTGCAAGGACCAGTAGCCCATATTCCAAGTACCCTGGGCGATCGTAGCCGCGATGGTTCCGTCGGAAATCCGGTCCAGCGTCCCCTTGTTCGTATCGAATCCAATGATGGTCACCCGGCCCGCCTTACCCGCGCCGATAACGGCATCCGCCACGCCCATTCCGCCGCTGGCCTCCGTCACGAAGATCCCTTTGAGATTCGGGTGCTTGCCCAGCATGTCCGCCGCAGCCTCTTTGGCAACGAGGGTATCCCCTTTTCCTTCCCTGATCTCCACCACGGACATGGAAGGATATCTCTGCGCCAACGTGTCCCGGAAGCCCTCCGAGCGGTCGTCATGGTTCTGCTGCCCGGGCTGGGTCACAATTCCGATTTCCCCTTCCCTGCCGAGAAGCTGCGCCATCTTGTCCGCGGCCGCAACCCCTGCATTGTAATTGTTGGTTGCAAGAAAAGAATACGCTTTGCTGTCAGGTGCATCCGCATCGAACAGGACGACCGGAATCCCGGCATCCACGGCCTTATTGATCGTGGACGTCAGCGCCTTCGAATCGATGGCCGATAAGGCGATGCCGGCCGGACGCTTCGCGATGACCTGCTCCAGGACGGTAATCTGTTCCTCCACGTCATATTGCGTGGACCCGCGATAATCGACGGTTACGCCGAGCGCGTCCCCTCCATCCTCGAAGCCCTTCAATATATTTTTCCAATATTCCATCCCCGATTGAAATGTGACCATGACGTAATTCTCGCCCATGCTGCCGTGCAGCCCGCCTTCCTCCCAGGCCGAGGAGCGCTTGTCTTCCAGCCTGTACATGAACACATAGGTGAGAAAAGCCAATATAAGAGCGCCGTAAACCAGCATCATCTTCTTCATGAATGAGTCCCCCGATTCTTGATCCTTCGTGTGCCATCCACCAGTTGCAACCGGTTACATATCGTATAATGAATATACTGCAATTCTCTGAAAAAGATCAAACGCTTGCTAGAATTTGGCAACGTACAGCAGCAAAAAACAGGCTGTTCCAGGTTCCCCTTAACCATGTTCACAGCCTGTTTCTATGATTTCAAGCATCTGCATTTCGTTCCTGCATGAACGAGGCTTGGGTTGCCCGTACTGCTCACTTAGCCGGATAGATGCTAATGCCGTGCATAAATAAACTAACCACGTGACGCGCAAGATCCTCAGGAGTCCGCTTGCCTGTCAGCAGCTGCTGGGAGGTCAGCCTTTCGATGACGCCGACCAGGCACTCCGCAACGATGTGCATGTCGGAATCACGGTCAAAGTACCCGTCCTGCTGCTCTCCCTTCAGATTTTGCTCGATCATGGCTGCCATTTCAGCCTTTACGATGGCGGAATCATCCCCGATGAAAAAACCGATTTGCGTCAAATCCGGGTCCTTGCCAAGAAACGTGAACAACCCCGTAAGCACGCCAAGCAAACGCCCGGTCACATGAGCCTCATCGATTCCGCTCTCCAACCGGCTTCCCTCGATCAGGCCTTTAAGCTCCGAACGAAATTTCTCCATCAGCTCCCTGAAAATCGCCTCTTTGCTCTCAAAATACAAATAGAATGACGGCTGCGTCAATCCTGCCCGGGAAACGATGGTGCTGATCTTGGTCTGATGGTATCCTGTCTTCGCAAATTCATTGGCGGCAACAATCAGTAGTCTTGCCCGGCTTTCTTGTCCGTTCGCACCCTTCTTCCGCAAAGCTATCCAACCTCCGAATCTACCCATGATGTATGTATGCTAGTTACCCTTCATTATACTCTATATCGGAAAGTTGCTGCTACACATAAAGTGTCCCGCCTGAACCGAAGACTTTACATCGCCACCGGAACGTTATAACGTAAAAGGGATGAGATGCTTAACGTTTCAGCCAAAAAGGAGATAACTCACATGCAGGAACATACCCAATCCAACTCGGTAGATACAATCGAGTCATATAGCTCGGCTCCGCATTCCTCCAAGCGCGTGCTTATCGTCACGGCGGTTGATGCCGAAAAAGATGCCGTGTTGCGCGGCCTAAAGAATGCGTCCGGATTCGAGGTTATCGCGGGAGGAGTCGGTCCGGCGGCAACGGCGGCCGCGACTGCCCGACAGTTGATGCAAACCTCCTACGATTTCGTTGTCAGCGCAGGCATCGCCGGAGGTTTTGCCGGTCAAGCTGAGGTTGGCTCCATCGTCATTGCGGACCTCATCCTTGCGGCGGATCTCGGATCCGAAACCGAAGACGGCTTCAGCAGCGTTCAGGAGCTCGGCTTCGGAACGGATCGGATTCCGGTCGATGCTGCCGCTGCCGGCAAGCTTGTCGAGGCCTTGGAGGATGCCGGCGCAGCCGTGACCCTTGGTCCCGTGCTGACCGTATCCACCACGACGGGAACGGCGGCGACGGCCGCCAGCCTTCTCCGCCGGGTGCCGAACGCCTGCGCCGAAGCGATGGAAGGGTTCGGCGTAGCCACCGCTGCCGCTGCAGCCGGGGTACCCGTGCTTGAGATCCGTACCATATCCAATCAGGTCGGTCCGCGGGACCGCGGCGCATGGAAGATCAAGGAGGCGCTGCAGGCGCTTGAGACAGCAAGTTCATTACTACCGGAGGTGCTACGATGAAAATCGCTTTTTCCCCTTGCCCCAACGACACATTTGTATTTCATGCCTGGGTTCACGGTCTTATTCCCGGTGCTCCCGAGCTTGATGTATCCTATGCGGATATCGATATCACCAATCATTGGGCGGCCGCGGATCGGGAACATGACATCTTGAAAATATCCTATGCCGCACTGCCCTGGGTGCTGGATGAATACGCCCTGCTGCCCTGCGGGGGAGCGCTCGGCCGCGGTTGCGGGCCTCTCGTTCTGACGGCGGACAAGCTGACCGACGGAAAGACCCCGGACAGTCCGGCAGCGCTTTCCGGCCGGCGAGTAGCCGTTCCGAGCGAGCGCTCCACGGCTTATCTGTTGTTTCGCCTGTGGGCCGCCCAAAACGTACCCGGGGGACTCGGCGAAATCGTAGTGATGCCGTTTGACCAGATCATGCCGGCTGTCCGCGACGGTGCCATCGATGCCGGGCTGGTCATTCACGAAGCGCGATTCACGTACACGTCCTACGGATTGAAGCTGATGACCGATCTCGGCAGCTGGTGGGAATCCGATACGAATCTGCCGATCCCGCTGGGAGCGATCGTGGCCCGCAGGTCGCTGGATCTGGCCAGCATCTCGAGCTGGATCCGCTCCTCGGTCGAATACGCCTGGGAACATCCCGGGGAATCCCGGGATTATGTCCTCCGGCACGCACAGGAAATGGACCCGGACGTCGCCGATGCCCACATTGACTTATATGTCAATCCATTTACCGCAGAGCTGGGCGAAGACGGCTATGCAGCAATTTCCGCCCTGCTGAACCGCGCAGCCGATGAAGGGCTCGTGCCGCGGATCGATCCCGCGCTGCTGAAACGTCCGGAATAGCCGGAAGATAACCATCTAACGACATATTCTCTCGAAAGACCGACTGCATGCAGCGGAAGTTTTTCTTGGGAGAGTAGGAGGGGGTTCCCTCCGAAGTCAACACTGTATTTCTCTAAAAATAGAGGAACGCCCCTGAGCCCGACCAACCGTGTCCGGCTTCTCTTTTGGCGTTCCTCTTTTTCCTGCCTGCAAATCGTTTCATCCGAACTTTCCAAATCAGAACTCGTTCCTCGATATCCAATCATGCAGCTGCCTGTAAATTCCGATTATTTCATCCATGGGCATCCTCACCAGCCCGCTGGACGATGGAGCTACAAACTCACGGACTCCGTCTACGACGGAGTCCGGCTGGATTCCCCAGTCCGCCTTGGCCTTGCCGCTGTATTCGGTATACACGCCCTTGCCGACAAAACAGGCAACCTCCGGTCTGTATTCCTCCAGCTTCTTCCGCAGCGTCTCTCTTCCGAGCCTATACTCTTCGCGGGTAATGTCTTCCGCGCCCCGGGTGGGCCTGGCTACAATATTGGTGAATCCATAACCCAGTTTAAGCAATTCCCCGTCCTCTGCGGCTTCATATAAGCGTGGAGTCAAACCGGACTTATGCAGGATCCTCCAAAAATTGTTGCGCGGGTTTGCGTAATGGTGCCCCACTTCGCCCGATCGCAGACTCGGGTTAAAGCCGATAAATACAAGGGTTAATCCATAATCCAGATGATCGCTGACTTCGTCCAAGCTTGATTCCTCCTCATCATCTAATCTGGGTTCCCTTAAGTTTAATGAGAGCTCGAAGCGGCGGCGCTGTTGTTGCGTTTGCGTATTTGGTGAATGCCCATCACGACGGCAACGAGCTCCCAGTCATCGAGAACATCGCTCTCATTCTGCAGCTGATAGGCTCCGGCTTGGAGCCAGCCGCTAATGCGGGAAAATTGGGCGATGACCCTTCCGGTCTCATCCGTTATTTCATATTCATTGGAAAAGGCAGGCGAAGTGATCTCATACACGCCACGCTCCCCCGCATCGTATTCGAATTTTTTCGTAAAGAAACTCATCCGCATGCGCAGCAGACCCAGTTCTTCCCCATTGCCGCCCGTGATATTCCATTTGTTCGAGAAGAATCGGAACGAGCCGCTGCATACGGCCTCTCCCCCGGCGTTATACACGTCCAGCGAGGAGCCGAAAGCGCTCTTCAAGTCCAAGCTTCCTATTACGCGGCCTTCCCTATCCATAATATCTGTTATCCCCGAGCTAAAAAAGTTATCCTTAAAATACAAATGCATGCCCCTGCTCCCCTTCCTCGATTTCCTGCATCCCTGTTATTCATACAACGATTTGCAGGTTAAATTGTTTCAAATTTTTGCGGGAAATTCGGGAACCGATCCATGTTTCGATTGTCTAATATTCGAGGTGATGCTATTGGAGACCCTTAAATCTATGGTGGCCGTGAATGATCCAAGCACGCTGCTGAGCGGCTGGATGGAGTCCTTCGGCCAGGACGTGTGGAACTATGCGTTCTTCTTAACGAAACGCAAAGATGCGGCGGACGATATCAGTCAGGACGTGTTCCTTAGGGCTTATAAGCACTGGAATGATTTTGAGGGCCGAAGCTCGGTCAGAACGTGGCTGTTAACCATCACCCGCAATCTTTCCCTGAACTATCTCAAATCCTCCTTCATGACAAGGGTGTCTTTAACCGGCTGGATCACCTCCAAGCAGACCGAGCCTTCCGCGGAAAAAGAGTTCATGGATGCTGCGGCCGTCTCGCAGATCTGGAAATGCGTGATGGAGCTGCCGCCCAAATACCGGGAAGTGCTGATCCTGGAATTCCACTATCAGCTGCCGCGAAAAGAAATGGCCCAGCTGCTCGACCTATCCGAAGGAACGATCAAGTCCAGACTGCACCGGGCGCGCGCCCGGATGGAAACGATGTTGAAAGGAGCGGATATCCCATGAAAACCGAACAAGAGCCGCAGCCGGATTGGATGCAGGAGCTTGCTTCCCCTCCGTTCAACGAGCCGATGTTCACCGCGAAGATGAAATCCGATGTATCGCAGAGCGCCGCAACCGGCGCCATAAGCCGTAAACGACGAAGAGCTCCAGCGCGTCTTATCAGCATGACCGCGGGCGTATTGGCGCTGCTTCTCATAGCGGCGGTATGGGGATGGCGCGAGTCCCCTGCGCTTCAACGGATGATCCCCATCCAGGGCTGGGGATACGCTGCCAAGTGGACTCCCCGAAGCGTATACACGGTGGATGGCGTGGATAAACTTCAGGTTTTTCCGGGCGGGGAAGCTGCCGCGGGCTCTCCGGCCGGAGCCTGGTGGAATTTATTAACCCCGATTCAAGAGCTTGAAGGGAAAACGATCAGCATATCCGCCGTTCACCGGGATACGGGAACTACCATCCAGGAGCTTGCCGAGACAAAGATTACCTCCGATATGGCTTACAATGACTTGACACGAGTTTCTTCCCGTTTCGCACTGCCGCTTTCCGGTTTATGGCGTTTCGACGTAATGGTGGATCATGAGAAATACGGCGATATCGTTATTGATGTGCCGGATAGCAGCTGGGAGCCGAGCCCGAACTTCGTGTCCGGCAGTTATGCCATGAGCGGCGTCGAAGGGCGCTTGGGCTTTATATATCCAGACCTTATCGCTGGCAAGCCGAACAAATACATGTGGCATTTCTGGGGTCGTGACGAAGAATTAACGGGGGATCTGGTCATTACCGCGGTGAAACAAAATTCGTCCGAGATCATTGATGTATTTAAGGTTGCCGGTTTAAGGCCTTCCCCCTTAAACGGTGCCGATGCAGCCATACCCACCTCCATGTCACTTCCTTCCCCGGGACTTTGGCGCATTATGGTCTCGATCGACGGTCAATTGTTCGGCAGCGTCATAGTCGAAGTTGCTAAACCTTAAATTTGGCGATGTCGCAAGATACATGAGCCGCAGACCGTTAACACAAGCACGCCTCATGGCAAGCCTCTTCGTGCAATCATGGAGGAAACCGCTGCCTTGACCCTGCCGTTGAGATGAAACGAATTCCATTAAATAAGGCTGCCCCGGTCCGTAGAACATCTACGGAGAACCGGTGCAGCCTTTTTCAAGAGGAATATGACGGTTCATATTCATCTTGTTCCATCAGCCGAGATGCATTATTTCGCTTCCAATGCTTCCTTCGGCACTTCGATTTTGCTGATTTCGTTATGCTTGGAGTATTCGCTCTTCATTTTCATATCCAAGGATACCTTCTGACCCTCGGCTTCCATTGCCATCACCATGTCCAAATCCGTTGTTACAGGCAGGTAAGATTCCTTCTGCACGCCATAAGTAATATGAATGCTCTTGATATCCATTTGGTCCATCATGGCTTCCATCTGCGGATCGTTGCCCGCTTGGCTCATCATAGACTTGGCAAGCTCCTTCAGATTGTCGCCGGAGACATCCGCCGTCAGGACGTATGCGTCTCCGTCCTCCGTTACTTTGAAGTCCTTAGCGAGGGTCTTGAATTGCTCTACCTGCTGCTCAGGACTCGCACTGCTCGGATCCAGGCTGTCGCGGATCTCCTGCTCCGATTCCTTCGGAACCTGCATCCATTGACCATCCATGAGCATGTAGATGCCGTCTTCCGTTATATACTGCTTCATCTCGACCTTGCCTTCCGGCGAATCCATCACGACGTTCTGCATCATCTCCACCGGCTCGAGCGTAAGCTCCGAATCGAGCGACATATCAACGTTTTGCTCCTGTTTCTCTGCGCCTTCAACAACGATGTGCTGCTTGACATCGGCTTTCATGGCAAAGCTCTTCAAGTTTTTCGAAGCTTCGGCCGATTTTTGAAGAAGCTCGTCAGCGGTCGGCAAAGCCTCCTCCTTCGGCTCTTCTTTAGCCGGCGGCGTCTCTGCCGGAGTCGTCGTCCCTTGTTCCGCTGCAGGCGGTGTTGCTGCGGCATCATCTGCTGCTTTGTTGTCTTTGCCGCATGCTGTCATGCTCATTACCAAAATTGCCCCTAGTAATACTGCTGTCCACTTCTTCAATCGAATTTCCTCCTAAAATATGTATTCCGGATTACTTACCCATTCTATACGATTTGTAACATCCGTTGATCAAAATTTCCGAAAAAGGTACACTAGACCTAATTCTGTTCAGGAGGCGTGCTCGATTGGAAAACATTCTGATTACCGGATATCGAGCCCATGAGCTCGGTATTTACAATAACAAACATCAAGGCATTCCTTATATACGCAAAGCGATCGCCAATCGTCTGGTTCCCCTTCTGGAAGAAGGCCTCCAGTGGGTAATCACCCCCGGCCAATACGGCGTGGACCTGTGGGCCATTGAGGCGACAATAGAACTAAAGTCCCAATACCCTCACCTGAAATGCTCCATTTTGACGGCGTACCAGAATCCCGAAGAACAATGGAACGATGATAAGAAAGCTTATTTTCAGGAGGTCATGAAGGGGGTAGACTTCTACGCGCCGGTCAGCAAGAGTCCCTACCAGGGGCCATGGCAGTTCACGGCCAGAGACGATTTGCTCCTCCGCAAAACCGATGGCATTCTGCTCGTGTATGACGAAGACGGCGGGGAAGCCAGTCCCAGGTTCATCAAAGAACGCGCGCTAAAGAAGCAGGCCGCGGACGGCTACCGCTTCATCAGCATCGGTTCCGAGGAAATACAAGCGGTTGCCGACGAAGAGAGCATGTCGCAGGATGATTACTAGGTCGGCTCCCTCCGGTTACCACTTCGATCCACCGGAGGAATTGTTATTGTCCCAGCTTGATCCGCCGGACGAATTTCCGGATGACGAATCCCCCCAGCCGGAACCGCCCGAGGAATGCGAGGAACCGGAGGAGCTTCCCCAGCTGGAGCCCGATGACCGGCTGCTGTTCTGCGCTGCCGCTTTGCGGGCGTCCGCCGCGGCTCTTCTCGCTTGATCGGCCGCTCTTTGGAGCTGCTGGGCCGCCCTGCGCTGCTGCTCCAGCATTTCCTGATGGCGAATCTCCCTTTCTACCCGATCGATATATTCCGCGATATTCAACAGTTCATGCGAGGCTTCCGCATACATCCCCTGCTCAAACAACTGCTCGACTCGAAGCCGATAAGACTTGTAATTTTTCTTGAATCCCCTGCTGGCCCTCCGCGAAACTTGTTTGAAACGCTGCTCGATATGAACGGATAGTCGTTCGGCTTCCTCCTTCTGACGTACAATGTCTTGGACCCCGTAGGCAAAATGCTCGGCATCTTGGGTACAGCTCCTCGCTGCGCTCTCCAGATAATCCAGATCATACAACGGGGATGAGAGCGCATCGCCCACGGTCTGTACATTTCTCCAAAATGAATCAGGCAGCCCTAACAGAAGCGAGTGGTTGCTCGTGACTACGTTATGAATCTGCAGGGTCTTCTGCTGACTGACAAACACTTCTTGAGCTGCTGCCAATTCACGGCGTACAGCTTGCAGCCGATCATCCAGGCCTTCAAGCGTTTCCTTCATTTCCCGTACCCATTGCAGCACGCGGGCCATCGTCATCGATTCGTTCTCAATGATCTCGCTCGCCTCTTCGAACTCCTGCACCTCGTCGTGCGTCAAGCGTTCGGCCTCCGGAAGTTTACCGTCCGCCATTCGGACCTCCTGCGATTCCTTCGCCAAAGCCTGCTCCCAGCTTTGCCAATGTCTCGGTACATACTGGCTTCTGCAATGATTCAGCATCGATTGCAGCACGGAGCTTTCGTTATGAAATTGTTGTATTTGCCCATACAACCGATCCAGATCGTTTCGATTCTGCCTTCTCAGCTCCGCCTGCCGTCTAGTCATGCCCAGCGCCTCTTTCAGCATAGCGTGCGCACGTTCCGAAGACTTGCGAACTTCCCCCATATTCCCTTGGCGGAGATAATTTTCCAGTTGGTTCATCTGCTCCCGGGCATCATCCAGCCGCTCAAAAGGCCGGACCTTGATCCGATACAACTGGTGGGTTTCTATGATCTTAACAATCTCGGCGCGAATAGCCGCCGACTGATCCGAAAATTCATGAGCTTCCTTAACATAAACAGCCACGTCTTCGATGTTGCTCTTGCTCATGGAGTGCTTCTGCTCGGCTGCCTTTAGAACCTCCTGCGCCTCCAGCGGGTCAAACAGCTGAAGCTCGACGGCGCGCTGAATATCTTGTTCCATCCCTTCAAGCTCTTGGTACAAGATCGGAAAGGGATATCCCGTATCGGCTGCTGTCCGGTCAAGGGTTTGCTTAAGCACCGTGTAATCCGCGTGCAGCTCCGTGGTTCTCCCTTTCGCCGTTTTATCGGCATGCTCGATGACGGTAATCCGGTTATCTTCGGCCTTGATCCCATGCTCCAGCCGATCGGCGATTTTCGAAAACCGCTGGATGGCTTCATCCATGGAAGAATAACGCAGGATGAAAATCCGGGTCTCCTGCAGCTCGGTTTTACTCTCTGCGGCAGCCACCATAAACTCGGACAAACGATCTGCGATTTCCTGCACCGCTCTGCCTGTCTTGCCTTGAGCAATCCCCTGATAGGCGCCTACCTTCTCGAGACTTGCGTTGCATTTGACCAGCAATTCAGCGAACTGCTCCGAAATCATGGACAGTTTGCGCTTTTTAAGGTAACCCCTGATCAACATAAAGATCAGCGTGATTCCCAATCCCCCAGCAACCATTTCGATCCATGGGAGCTTCGGAAACTCGATCTTCAGAGGGGCGGCGGTATCTGCCGTGGACGTTGACCGGGTTGTTTCATCCGTGGATTTGACGCTCCCCTTGTTCTCGGTTGCCGGTGATACCGCCTCGGCCTTATGATCATCTCCCTGAACGGGATCTTCACCGGCGGGCAGAGCTGCCAGGCGATGGACCTGGTGGATCATGCTCGCGCTGGCCTTCGAGAAACTTCCCTCCTTCGCATGCGGTATGAAATAAGCGTCCAGCATGGCGGTTATGGCGGAACTGCCGGTACCCTTCCCCTTACTCCTGCTCCATTCGTCGATGGCTTGCTGCAGCCGCGGATTGTTAAAATTGAATTCCACGCTCCGGTCTCCCGAAGAGATCAGCAGCAAAACATCCGCCGTGCCCAAATTCCAGGCATCGTACGCTGCATTGGCATAATCCGTCGGACTTTGACCTTCCAAACCCGGAACCGTCAATACAAAGACACGGATCTTCTCCCCTTTGGCGATTTTACTCAAATACTGCCGCTGCGACGAATCAAACAAGCCGGCCGTATCTCGCACCAGCCCTTGTTTGGACGGAATACCCGCAGCCCATACCGATGTGCCGGTCCCTATGATCAGAACCAGCATGACAATCAACCATCGCATACGTTTCATTTCAAGCCCTCTCCCCCATTCGCTACAAACCAAAGACCTTTCTATATATATCGGATATCCAGGCCAACATAAAAAGCCATCTCTCAACTTTGCTCACGCTGGCTAAATCGTTCATCCCCAAGGTTTACGCAATATACCTCGGTATCGTGTCAAATTTTTGAAAAATGGCTCTTTTTATGTTTTTTCTATGCCAGCAGATAGTCGTCAATGCTGGTATGCGCATAACCATGAGCTGCCGCCACGGCTTCATAGGTCACTTTGCCTCCGATGACATTGATGCCCTTGGCCAGCGCCTTGTCGTGGCGGGCGGCAGACCGGATTCCGTTGCTTGCTATTTTCAACCCGTAGGGTGCCGTTACATTGGTCAATGCCATGGTGGAGGTACGGGCTACGGCGCCCGGCATATTGGCAACGGCATAGTGGATGACGCCATGTTTTTCATAGGTCGGATGATCATGGGTGGTGATCCGGTCGATCGTCTCGATCGAGCCTCCTTGATCAATCGCCACGTCCACGATGACCGATCCCGGGCTCATCTCTTTCACCATCTCTTCCGTGACGAGGCGAGGAGCCCGGGCGCCGGGAATCAACACCGCACCCACGACGAGATCGGCGGCCTTAACCGTTTCCGCAATGTGATACGGATCGGACATGATCGTTTTGACCCGCCCTTGAAAGAGATCATCCAGCTGACGAAGCCGGACGGGATTAATATCAAGAATGCTGACGTCCGCACCGAGTCCCAGCGCAATTCGTGCCGCATTGGTGCCGACGATGCCGCCCCCGATGACGGCGACCTTGCCCGGAGCAACCCCCGGGACGCCGCTTAGCAGCACGCCTTTGCCGCCATGCGCCTTCTCCAGGAAATGCGCCCCGATCTGAATGGACATTCTTCCCGCCACCTCGCTCATCGGGGTCAGCAGCGGCAAGCTGCCATCCGCCAGCTGTATCGTTTCATAAGCAACGGCGCTCACCTTGCGGTCCACCAGCGCTTTGGTCAGCTCCGGTTCGGGGGCCAGGTGCAGGTAAGTGTATAGAATCATTTCCTCCTGGAAGTAGTCATATTCCTCCTGCAGGGGTTCCTTTACCTTCACCACCATCTCGGCTTTCCAAGCCTCCGCAGCCGTTGCAACCACTTTGGCTCCGGCCGCCTCATAATCTTCATCGGTAAAACCGATACCCAGACCGGCTCCGGATTGGACAAGCACTTCATGCCCGGCATTCCTGAAACTGATAACGGTACCCGGCGTCATGCCTACGCGGTTTTCGTTATTTTTGATTTCTTTGGGAACCCCAATAATCATTCCCATGGCCTCCTTCGTGGTCAGCTTTGCCTATCTAATTGCATTGTACCCATTTTTACCCAAACTGTGTACCTGTCTAAGGTCAGGGATTGTCCATCCGAATTTTCATCTATATATCCGTAGTATATGCCGGGACAAGAGGAACGGCATACAAAAAATCACTCCCGGCAGACGGATTATAACGGATTTTTGTCCGTTATACCATCCTCTGCCAGAAGTGATACCATACTTGCGTATACATGAAAGACTTGCCTTGTAATCTCTGATTGCCTTCGCTGATGTGCAATCTGCTTACACTTTTTCGCGATCTTTCCCTTTATCGGATTCACCTGCGTTTTTATTCGCTTTCTCCCGATCGAGCTGCATCTCCTCCACCGTTTTCACCTTGAGTCTGGCTGCGCCTTCATACGAGCGGGTCGGGATCAGATTGCCGGCCGCCAGACGTTCCTTCGCCTCGGCGATCGAAGCCGAATACTGAGGAAGCCATGCTTCACCGGCTACCAGCATTTCATCGACCAGCTGCCAGATTTCCTTCGGATTGCATACCGCACCGACCAGCGGATCCATCATAAACGCCTGCCGAAGCAGCTTGTCATCTCCATGAACCGCCGCTTCAACCGCCAGCCGTTGAACGGATATGCTTACGCTGCATACGGCAGCCGGGCCAAGAGGCAAATTCCCGACAAGCGGCATGGAAATGCCATTGCGGTCAACGTATCCCGGTGCCTCGATGACGGCATCCTCCGGCAGGTTGGCGATAATGCCTTCATTCACCACATTAAAGTGTCCACGGTATACCCTGCCGGTCTCCAAGCCTTCAATGATGTAGGAGCCGTGCTCCTCTCCCCGGTGCTCCGGCTTGAATTCCATTGCCGGATCCTTCATCCAGTTCGGGAAATCGGTCTCGAACCAGTTGCGCCCCTCGGTGCAAACTCGCAAATACCCGCCCGTCTCTCCGTTGATCCAGCTGCTGAGATCAATCCACTCCGTAATTTCCTCCGGCCGTTTACGGTACCAAGGCACGTATTCGCTTAGATGGCCGTTGGATTCGGTGCTGTAATATCCGAAACGCCGGAGCATATCGATGCGGACCTTCTCCGTCCTGCTGTATTCGGGATGGCGCTCGAACGCCTCCAGCAGCCCGGCCGTCAAGTCTTTGCCTTGATGCGAAGCTTGAATATACCAAGTCTGATGATTGATTCCGGCACAGACAATATCGACGTCCTGTTTCTTTAAACCGTAAACCTCGGCAATCTGGTGGTGCCCATGCTGCACGCCATGGCATAAACCCACCGTCCGCACGCCTCCATACCGATTGCATGCCCATGTCAGCATGGCCATCGGATTCGAGTAATTCAGCAGCAGGACATCGGGCGCGCACACCTCGCGAATATCCCGGCAGATGTTCAGCATCTCGGGGATTCCCCGCTGGCCGTACATGATGCCTCCTGCGCAGAGCGTGTCGCCCACGCACTGATCGATGCCGTATTTCAGCGGAATGTCCACATCCGTGCGGAATGCCTCCAGACCGCCCACGCGGATGGTGCAAATGACGTATTTGGCATCCTGCAGTGCCTGCCTTCGATCCGTGGTGGACTGGATCGCAATCGACAGCCCGTTCTCATTAATGTCCCGCTGACATAATTCCGTGACCATCTCCAAGTTATGCCGGCTGATGTCGGTGAAAGCGACCTCGATATCCCGGAACTCCGGTACGGTCAGCAAATCGCGCAGAATCCCCCGGGTAAAGCCGATGCTTCCCGCTCCGATAAAAGCAACCTTAAATGACATTTTATCCTCTCCTAAGCTACTAATTAGATTGTACCCATTGTAGCAATGGAGGGGCGGTAAGCGTTATCAAAATCATGACCTCTTGGACCCTTCGGAGTCAAAAATCCTCACTTCTTATCGTCGACATCGTCTTCACCGTAGTTCCAGGCATTCCGGTCTTTCCGAAGACGATATTCCACCGGCGTGCTGCCCGTATACTTCTTGAATAACATATGAAAATACTGCCTGCTGCCCACACCCACATAATCCGATATTTCATGGATGGGGATATCCGTCTGCTCCAGCAGCATCTTGGCCTTTTCCATTCGGATCGTTGTCAGGTACTCGGTTATCGTCCTGCCTGTCCCTCTGCGGAATACCCGATGCAAATAACCGGGATGCAGATTCACTTCCGCGGCTACGTCCTTCACCTGAATCTGGCGGTCATAATTCTGATGTAAATAATCGACGCTTCGTTTAATATAGAAATCGCTCTGCTGCATGTCGCTGCGTTCTCTTTCTTCATACAAACGGGCGATGCATACCAGCAGCTGTATAAACAGCGCATGCGTCATCATCCTGCCGTCGGTACCTCTCTGATCAAGCTCAAGCACAAGGCTTTTCAGCACCGGATATACCTCCTCCTGATCAGCCAGCACCAAATAGCGGAACGGCCGCTTTAAGAGAAAAGATACCTCTTCTTCTTCTCCGACGATATGCCTTAAAGATGGCGCCATCCCTTCACTTTCCATAAAACCGAATTCCACGTTCAGCATTCGGCATGAGGCGGCCTGATCCACGATTAACCGATGCGGAACACCGGCATCCAGCACCATGAACTCTCCTTTCTTCAAAATGACGCTCTTCTCCGTATCGCCTGCCTTCACGTCAATCCGGCATACTCCGGAAATCATATACATGATTTCGGTTGAATCATGCTGATGGTAGGGCATTTCATAATTCATCCACTGTTTATAATAATAGGCATAAAAGCGCGGGACATAATCCCCCTCTTCCAGCATTTGCTGAAACAAGCTGCCGTTCACAACCACTCCTCCTCCCCTTTGTCATAAGCAGAACAGCATTCGGTTTATAAAAAACGCCCATCGACGCCACAAACTTACAGAACTCGGTGACCACGGTACGCGCATATAAAAAAGCCTGGCCCTTAGGCCAAGCTTATCATCATTATAGCAGTGGTGCTACGAGATTTTGAAAGCGGAGACGGTATGGTTCAACTCTTTGGCAAGCTCGGCAAGCGATTGTGCCGTTGCAGCGGATTCCTCGCTTGTAGCCGCCGTTTCCTCCGTGGAAGAAGAGATCGTCTCGATAGCCGTCGCCACTTCTGCAGCCTGGGCCGCCTGCTCCTCGCTGGCGGCGGCAATATCCATGACTTTGCCTGCCGACTCATTCACCATGCTTGTAATATGAGCAAAGGCTTCGCCCGCTTTTTCCGTATGGATGACGCCCTGATGCACCGCCTCCACGCTATCGGCCGTATTCTTCTGCATGCCTTTGATAATGTCGGCAATCTGCTTCGTGGCTCCGCCGCTTCGTTCGGCTAGTTTGCGCACCTCATCCGCCACCACGGCGAACCCTCTCCCTTGATCCCCTGCGCGTGCAGCCTCGATCGTGGCGTTGAGCGCAAGCAGATTCGTCTGCTTGGCGATATCGTCGATTACCTCGATGATTTCGCCGATACGCTGGGAGTCTGTCTCTAGCTTGGCAACATGCTCGCGTATCCGATTCATGCCTTCCACCGACTGCTGGACGATTCCGCTGCCTTCCGCTGCAATCCCGGAAGTCTGGTTCACGAGCTCGGACGCTGCCGATGCATCGCTTGCAACGGAATTGATGGCATTGGACCATTCCTGGAACAATTCGCTGACCGTTTGCACGGATTCAGCTTGGCTGCTGCTGCCCACCGCAAGCTCCTCGGCACCGGCCGACAGCTGCTGCGAAGCGGCGGCAACCGAGGATGCATTCATATTCACTTTGCCGATCATTTCCCTCATGCTCTCCAGCAGCTGAGCGAATACCCGGGACAGCGTTCCGATTTCATCCGCCCTGCGAAGATAATCCGCGGGTACCTCCTGCGTGAAGTCTCCCTTGGACATGGATTCGCCGATCGCTACGGAAACGCCCAGCGGTTTCACGATGGATCTCGTTAACAGGATCACGATGGCCGCCAAGGCAGCCAAGGTAATCACGCCTGCCGCTATGATGGAGATGATCAAAGCATCCGAATTTGCCGTAATCTCCCCCATCGGTATAATGATGGCGGCCGACCATGGCGTTTCGGTCAATCCGGTCTTAATCGGCGTATACAGCTTATACAGCGCGGAGTCTTCCTCGGTATAGACAGCCCCTTCCCGAATGGCATCCAGTATGAGGGGAACCGTCTTGCCAGGATATGCTTCTTCCAGCTTCTGTCCCATCAATCCGTCCTCCGGCGACGTTACGATCACGCCGGTATTCGAATAAATATGCGCATACCCCGTATCAAATAACCGGAATTGCTCCATGACGCTTTGCAGATGTGCGAGGGATACATCGACGCCCACCACGCCGACGGTCTTGCCGTTATCGATAATCGGCACGACGAGCGACGTCATCATGACATCCTCGTTGCCTACTTTGAACTCGTACGGATCCATAATGATCTCTTTGCCGCTGTTCTTCGCCAGAAGATAGAAGTCGCCTTCCCCTTCCTGCTCGTAATCCTCTATAATCGAACGCTCCAGACCCGCTTCCGTCCTTGCCCAGTAGGACATCATGCGTCCCGAATGGTCGCTGCCGAGTTTGTTTCGGTAATCGTTATCCCGGCCGTCGAAAGCATCCGGCTCCCATAACGTCCAGATTCCTTTCCAGGACGGATTATCCTCCAGGTTTCTTCTCAATATTTCATTAATGGCTTGACGATTCGTTGTGCCGGTCTCTTTCATGCCAACGAAGCTTACGGCCAAAGTACGTGCAGAGTTCATGACATCGTCAAGTTCGGCCTGGACCAGCGCGCCGATCTTCTCACTCGTCGTCACTGCAAGCGTCTTCGCCGAATCGAGAGCTTCTTCCGTTGTCGTCATGCTGATATAGGTCATCATGCTGCCTAAAAATATCGTGATTGCTCCCAAAATAATAAGCAGCATGCGACTTTGAAGTTTCATCGCAAACAGAGATTTCCATCGTTTCATTATGAGTCACCCTCGCTTCTTCCGGCTGTTAAATTCATTCCACTCTTCTTCAAGCTGCGCCAAAACTTCCTCAATCTCTTCCCGTGACAAGAGATCATCGACGCCATATTCAAATAGGTCCTTTGTCATGCCGCAAGTTACCACCCTTCCTACTTACAGACTATATCCATCCAGTAACATAAGCATATACACTTGCTTACCGTTCGTAACCGAAATTCTGTTGCGTGCTCACGCAAGAATTTTGCGGGATGCCTTGCGGTTTATTGTCGAATCTTCACGAAATGAATCGGAGTCATGTCGAAACATGCTTTGGATATCGTCTGAACTTATAGAAAAAAGACCGAGTTTATCAGCTTATCTGAACAAAATCGGAATCCGACAGAATCCCCATTTGCTTCGCTTTCAGTGCCGCTTCTATGCGTGACTTCACATTCAACTTTTGAAACAGGTTGGTTAAGCAGTACTCCAGTGAACGCTGGCTCATGATGACGGTGCCCGCAATTTCCTTATTGCTCTTTCCCCGAGCGATTTCCTTGAGAATGCTGTATTCTTTATCGGTTATAGACTGGGCTGCCGGCGCACCCGCCGTCCGTTCCGGGCCATTCGCGGTCACGCGGCGGAGCTGCTTCACAAGTGTCAACGGAAGAACCACTTCGCCTCGCAGCGCACATCGAACAGCCGTCACCAGCTGCTCTTTGCCTGACGTCTTCGAGACAAAACCAGCCAGTCCCGCCTCCATGATCAAGTTAAAATGATTGCTGACTTCAAAGCCCGTATAGATCAGCATCACCGCGTTCGGAGCGATCCGGAGGATCTGCTTGGCCAAATCGATTCCGTTCATCCCCGGCATATGCATATCGATCAGCATCACGTCAAAGCGCTCCGTATGGACCAGTTCCAGCGCGCGCTCCGGCGTATTCGCAAGCTTTACGAACATATCCTTTTCCTGTTCGAGCAGCACCTTGGTTCCCTCCATCACCGAGGGATGGTCATCCACCAATAAAATATCGATCTTCATAACCCTCATGACTCCTTTAGTCTGGTATCTTGTTTGCTGCTTTGCCGGTATTCATGCTTACTTTGCCGTTATCGATATATAGACAGCCAGCCCCCCGCTCTCCGATGAGTCGAACTGGATTTTGCCGTTCATGCTTCTCACCCTTTCCTTCATGCCGCCGATTCCCATACTGTTGAATTGATCCGGCTTCTGGCTGGGATCGATTCCGACTCCGTTATCTTCATAACTCAGATTGACCTCATCCGACTGGGTGGACAAACGAAGCTTTACCTCCGTCGCATTGGAATGCTTCGTGGCATTCGCCAGCAGCTCCTGAACGATCCTGTACAACCCAATCAAATGGTCGTCACTGATATCATCAACGAAGTTCGAGCAGTCGAACTGTATGGAGTAATTGGTGCGGAGCTGGGTGAATTCAAACAATGCCTCAAGCGAACGTTCCAGCCCCTCTTCCTTCAGCAGCGGTGGGCGAAGCTCATTGCAAGTGATTCGGATCTGATAAATGACATCCAGAAGCCCCTGCTCAATCTCCTCCAGCTGTGGACGCAGATGTTCCGGCAGATCAAGATCCGATGTAATCTGATTCAATTTCCTGTACCAGATAATCTGTTCCTGGAGCGCGGCATCGTGAAGATCCTGGGACAGTCGCTTCCGCTCATTCTCGGAGAGATGCAGCATCAGCCGCAGCAGCCAAAGGGGCATGA
Source organism: Paenibacillus sp. Y412MC10 (assembly GCF_000024685.1). NCBI lineage: Bacteria > Bacillati > Bacillota > Bacilli > Caryophanales > Paenibacillaceae > Paenibacillus > Paenibacillus sp. Y412MC10. The sequence continues at coordinate 1,622,875 of NC_013406.1, read as the reverse complement.
TCTGCTGTGAGGATCCCAGCTTCTCCAGCTCCCTCGTCAAGTCCTCAATCACGCGAAAATTATCGTACAGGACGCTTGCATAGCGGGTAATCGTCTCCAGCCATATTTTCTTGGCCTGAATCATGAGCAGCGGAGCCTCGCCTGCGATGCAGACGATACTGCTGTCCCCGTTCATCTCCCCGATCTTGACGAAATATCCGTCGCACGTCTCAAACAGCTTGCAAAGCGGAATATGCTCGGGGCCGCATTTATGGATCGAGTGAAGCACCCTTTGCGGCAGCTCTTTGCTGCCGCCTTGAATCTTGATATGCAGGCTGTGGTGGTTGATCCGGATCAGGCTCACCCGGTCCGTTCCCAGCACTTTCCTGATCTCCTGCACGATCCGGGCGTTCAATTCGCTGATCTTCACCATCCCGAACAGATCCGAGGAGAATTGATCCAGGCTCATCTGAAGCCTGAAATACCGGTCCTCGCTCTCCCGGACAAGCCGCTCTGCCGCAATCCGCTCGCGTTCGGCCTGCTTCTGTTCCGTTACATCCCGAATAATGGTAAGCGCCGTATTATCGCCTATATAAGGGATCGGCGTCGTGATGGCCTCGATATCGATGATCATTCCATCCAGCCGGACCAGCTTATTTCCCGCGAGCTCGGAGGTAGTCCCGCTTTTGTACACATGTTCAACCTCAGACGCCACGAACTCGAGCTGGTCGGAAGGAATCACGTCCTGGAAGGAGGTGCCGTCCAATTGCGCGATGTCCGTAATTCCCAATAAGGATAAGCCAGCGGGATTGGCATAAATGTAAGAAAAATCGGAGTGCAGGAACATCGCGACCGGTGCGATATCCAGAATGTGGCGGTTGATACGGTCGCTCTCCATCAGAGCCCTTTCCGCTGATTTACGGGCGGTAATATCCTCGAAGAAAATTTCAATGGCGTCCGATTCCTCGTCATACAGGGCCGTCGCCACGACATCGACCCGCTCTCCGTCCACCCGCTTTATGGATAACTCCTCGGGCACGACCCGCCTGCTGCGAATCAGCTGCGTAAGCCGTTTGCGTGCCCACTCCTCATAGGGATCAAACACCCAGTCCCAAGGATCGGTGCCCAGGATCTTGTCGGGTCCAGCGGCTCCAAGGATCCGAAGTCCGGCGGGATTCACGTACATCAGCTTGCGTTCTTTGCACACCGCGATAGCAATAGGCGATAATTCCACGAGGCGGCGATACCGGTTCATGCTTTCCTTGAGCGCCTGCTCCATCTTCTTGCATTCCGCCATATCATACAGCGCCTCTTCCATGCGGAATCGGGTGGTGATGTCAATGGCAATGCCATCGGTACGGACGATTTGCCCGGACTCATTCATCGTCGGAATCATTTTCACCTGAACCCAGCGTACGTCGCCCTCCGCGTGGAGGATGCGGTATTCGGTATGGACCGCCTCGCCTTGCCGAAGCTTGTCAACCAAGGTTCGGAACAGCGCCATATCCTCGGGATGAATCATCGTTTCCCAGGAGAGCCCGTCCGAGAAATCGCGATGCGAATAACCCGTGATTTTATGAAAAGCCAAGGATGTATTTCGTATGGTCCTGGTGCCGACATCGTATGACCAAATCCCGACATCCAGCGTAAGCAGCATATCGTCAAGCATGCGGAACCTGCTCTCGGCCATGTCCAAGGCCCGATGGCTTAACTTCCGCTGATAACCACATCTGTATAAGATAATCAAGAAAAGAATCGTCATGGCGGCCAACACCAAAACGGTTGCCCCCAAGAAGTAGCTGTGCATGATGTTTGATAGTCTCCTTATGAAGCATACACGCAAGCCACGTCAGGGGCTTTGCGTTATGCCGAATGCAGGCTGCGGGACGAACCCAATGGCAGCCATATCATTTATCGGCAGATCCTTCACAAATGCGAAGATCAGGGACTAAGAAATTTTATGTCACGTTTCTGAGTGTCATATCTGCGAAAATACACGAAGCGCCAGCGGTCCTATGCAAGTGCATGCCCTAAGTGAAAATGGTCGATCGACGTACGTGCCAAGATGACAGACTACGTATCAAAGGGAGTTTTATTGCGTGTTCAGGAGGGTAAACCTGTGGAGATACTCCCGTTCCTTGTCTCTTGCCAAAATAAAAGCTCGAAGCGGTTTCTCGCTTCGAGCTTTCCATAAGCGTTCCATAGCTAACGGCCTTATGCCAAATCCCACTCGGAATGGATCTTGGGCACATCCGATATCAGCTGCTGCGTATACGGATGCTGCGGGTTCAGGATAACCTCTTCCGCCGGTCCGCGCTCCACGACTTTCCCCTGTTCCATAATATACAGCGTATCGCTTACATAATAAGCAAGCCCTACGTCATGGGTAATAAATATAATTGTCATGTTGTTCTCATCCCGCAGCTTCAAGAGCATATCAAGGATCGTGGACCGCGAGCACGCATCGACCATGGAGGTCGGTTCATCCGCAATAAGCAGCTTCGGATGAAGCATGAAAATCCGGGCGATCATCAGGCGCTGCATCTGCCCGCCGGACAATTCGAACGGATATTTATTGTGCAGCTCTTCGAATTTTAGATTGACGAAGGAACAGGCTTCCTTCATCTTGCGGAATTGCTCCTCCGCCGTCAGTTTATCTCCCTGCAGCTTAATGCAGTCGAGCAGCAGCTTCTCCACTTTGTAGAACAGGTTGAACGAAGAGAACGGGTCCTGGAAAATCGCCTGAATGTTCTTCCAATAGCGCTTGCGGTCCCCATGCCGCTTCAGCCGTCTCGGCTTGCCCATATATTCAATCGTCCCGCTGCTCTCTTTCAGCAAGCCCATGATCATTTTTGCCAGCGTTGTCTTGCCGCTTCCGCTCTCGCCGACAATCGATATGATTTCGCCTTCATGAAAGGTAAAGCTGACATCCTCCACGGCGGTTGTCTTCTGCTTCCCGTATCCGAACACCTTCGTGAGGTGCTCTCCCCGAATCAGTACGTCATTCCCCTTCATTCGCATACCACTCCTTAAGCACATCAGGCTCCACGATGCACCGATAGATTCGATCTCCCACGGTCCGGCTCGTTATCTTGCCCTTCCGGCAGGCATCCTGCACATAGGAGCAGCGGTCGGCGAACCGGCAGCCCTCCGGCACGTTCTTCAGATTGGGCGGGGTCCCCGGAATGGCGGCAAGCTTATGGCCCTTCATGCCCTCCTCGGGCACGATGATGGAGCCCATCAGCTTTTTCGTATACGGATGGATCGGGTCAAATATCATTTGCTCCGCGGTTCCCCGCTCCACGATTTCCCCCGCATACATGACGATGATGTCATCCGTTACATGATAGAGCAGCGGCAGCTCGTGCGTGATGAAGACAAGGGATTGGATAAAGCCGCGGTCCAGCAGGCTCTTTAGCAGCTTGATCACCGCTTTCTGCGAGGTTACGTCCAGCGCCGAGGTCGGTTCGTCCGCAATCAGCACTTTCGGATTCAGAATGGTGGAAATCGCGATGACCGTTCTCTGCTTCATGCCCCCCGACAGCTCGTTCGGGTAAGAGTTCAGCACCTTGGTCGACAAATTCAAGGTCTCGAACCGCTCCGCCGCCATATCCCACACCTGCTTCTTGTTGAGCTCGGGGCGGTGCTCCTTCATGATATCCTCGATGAATCGAATGATTTTGAGCGTAGGATTCAGGGCATTCATGGCCGCTTGCGGAATATACGATATCTCTCTTCCCGACACCCGGGAACGAAGCTGTTCCTTGCCGAGCTTCATAATGTCCGTGCCGTTGATGACAATCGAGCCGCTGCCGAAATGCAGCGGCGGAAAATAGAATCCCATCAGGCTGAGGGCAAGGGTCGATTTGCCGCAGCCCGATTCGCCGGCAATGCCAAGCGTCTTCCCCTTCTCGAGCGAGAAGCTCACGCCGTCTACGGCATATACATGCTCCTTCAGCCGGGTACGGTAAAAGGTTTTCAATTCGTTAACTTCCAGTATATTTGTGCTCAAGGCCCCATCAGCTCCTAATCTTCGGATTGAATATTTCATCCATGCCGGTGTTCATCATGTACAAGGAAAAGGTGATGATGGCGATGGAAATCGCCGCCGGGATAAAGGCCCACCAGGCCCCGGCAACCGGCGCTTCGAAGACGAGCGCCCAATTCATGATGATGCCGAGGGAAATCGTGTTGTAAGGGCCGAGTCCCAGCATCGAGATGGAAGCCTCGGAGAGAATGCCCGATGCCGTCTGCAGCACGAAAGCCATCACGACATAAGAGGCGATGTACGGCAAAATCTCCGAGACAATGATGCGCGGCGTGCTGTACCCGGATATTTTGGCGATGTTCACGTGATCCCGGTTTCGCAATGAGGAGGTTTGCGCCCTTACGGCCCTGGCCGTCCAGGGCCAGCTGGTGATGCCGATGATGACCGCCGTGACAAACGAGCTGCGCGAATCGATGCTGACCGAGATCAAAATCAGGATGACAAAGGAAGGAATCACGATGAAAATGTTGGTGATCGCGGTCAGCAGATTATCGATCATGCCTCCGATATAACCTGAGGCTAAACCGATCACAAGGCCGATAACGGTAGCAAATACCCCGGCAATCAGCCCCACCTGCAGGGAGGTCCGAATGCCGTAGATCAATTCAAGAAATAAATCCCTGCCGAAGTTATCCGACCCCAGCAGCAGCTTCGAGTCCGGCGGTTGATATGCCAGCGCGATCATTTCCAGCGGGTCATTGCGGTTAAAGAGCGGGTAGATCAGCACCATGCCGATCATGGCCAGCAGCATGCAGGCTCCGAACATAAACTTTGGCGATTTGATCAATATGCGAAAGGAACTGTTCATATTATTGATCCTCCATCTGAGCGGCCTTGATTCTCGGATCGATCCAGCCGTAGATTAAGTCGATCGTAAAGTTGGCCAGCAGCACAGCCAGGGCGATCAAGAGGGTGCAGCCCGAAATTAACGGATAATCGAGCTGACGGATCGCCGTGAACATCCAGGTTCCGATCCCCGGATAACTGAATACGATCTCGCAAATCAGAGAGCCGCCTACCATCGTGCCGATGGATAACGCCAGTCCCGTTATCTGGGGCAGCATGGCGTTCCGGAATACATATTTCGCGATCTTGGAATCCCGTATCCCGAGCAGCTTGCTGTACAGCACATAATCCGAATTGAGCTCATAGATGGACATCTCGCGCATGCCGATGGCTTGACCCCCGATGGTCACCAGCACGATCGACAGGAACGGAAGCGTGTGATGCCGAAGCACCGAAGCGAAGAATTCAAAGCTGAGCGTCGGCACCATCTGATAGTCGTAGCCGCCATGCAGCGGAAACCAGTTCAGGGACAGCGCGAACACGTACAGCATGATGATGGCCAGCGTGAAGAACGGAATGGAATTCACGAATAAAGCCACCGGAAAAATCACTTTATCGAACACGCCCTTGCGGTATGCCGCAACGGCGCCCAGCACGTTGCCGATGATCCAGCCAACCAGGATGGCCGGAAGCTGGAGACCGATCGTCCACGGCACTGCCGAGGCCAAAATCTCCGTGACCGGTTTCGGATACAGCCCGAACGAAGTGCCCAGGTTGCCGGTCGCCAAATTTTTCAGATAGATGAAGAATTGTTCCCATAAAGGCTTGTCGATGCCGAACTCCACGAGAAAGGTCTCATAGACCCGCTTGATCGTATCGCTGTCGGTCATCCCCTGCGTCATCTCGGACACGATCATGCTGACCGGATTCCCCTCAATCATCCGGGGCAACAGAAAGTTCAGCGTAACGGCGATTACCAGCGTCAGAAAATACCAGAAGAACTTCTTGACGATATATTTTCCGTAAACACTCAAGCAGCTCACCCCCATGAATCGCACCTTCGAATTTGGTGGAAAAGAGACCTATATCAGGGGTGCTAATCCACCAATACAGGTCTTCGTTCAATGAGTTATATCCTCAGTTATGAATCTGATACAGCGACTTGATGCCGGCCCCGTCCATGGAAATTTGAGGAGGGATGTTGCTGCCGTCCCCTTCGGTCGGGAAGCCCTTCCAGACCGATTCATTAACCGTATCGAATACCCATGGACGATACATGAGCGGAATCGACGGAATATCCTTCAACCAGATTTGGGTCAATTCGGTGTAGAGCGCTTTCAATTCGGCTTCGTCCGAAATGGTAGGAATCTTCTCGATGATGGCATCCGCCTGATCGTTCTTGTATCGGCCCCAGTTGTAGAATGCCATTTCGCCCATTGGCGCAACGCCTTTGGAGTACATGATGGTCATGGCGCGGTTCCACGGCTGGCTCGGGCTGACTCCGCCCGCAGGCGTGTTCATGATAATGTCGAACTTGCCGGTCTGAAGATCATTGGTCCATACCGGCGCTTCCGGGAATTTGGTCCGAATCTCGATGCCGATCGCTTTCGCGTTCTGGGCGACGATCTCAAGCGCCGCGTTCCAATCCGACCAGCCGTACGGACATTCAATCTCAAACGGACCGAGTCGGGTACCGTTCAGAACGCGGATGCCGTCTTTCCCTTTCGCGGCGCCGATGGAATCAAGCAGCGCATTGGCCGCCTCCACGTCCGTTGTCCACTGGAGCGGTTTGATGGCCGCCTGGTCCACATATTTCGCTTCGGCCTCCGTATTGAGCGTCAATGACGGCTCCATCGGGGCGGAGTAGCCGCTGATGGCCAGCTCCGAGATTTTGCCGTAGTCAATTGCCATGGCAATCGCTCTGCGAACATCCGCATTGTCGAGCCCTTCCTTAGTCATGTTGAAGAAAATCGACGGCATGGAGCCCGGCACATAATAAGGCGCCTCTTTGATATAGGTTTTGACCGGAGCTCCGCCCTCCCACATTTTCCATACCTGCGGAATAAACTGCTGCGATACGTCGACTTGGCCGCTCTTGAACGCCAGATCGCCCGCGGCATTATCTTTATAGATGACATGCGTGATGTACTTTGGAGCCGGCAGCTTGCCAAAGAGCTTCTGGCCCCAATAGTTATCGTCCCGTATAATCGTGATTTTCTGGTCATTGTAAAAATACATTTTATAAGGGCCTGTTCCGACCGGGTCCTCGTTGACTTCCTTCCGAATGGCGGCAAGGTCGTTATTGGCTTTCTTCTCGACCTCTTCCCAGACATGTTTAGGCAGCATCGGCATGATCTCAATGCTGTCGAGCACCGTCAACTTGTTCGGATTGTCTTTATTGAGTTTGATGTTCACCGTCTGCGGTCCGTCTGCCGTTACGTCCTCGATGTACGTCCAGAAGCTGCTCCAGTTGATGTCATACTTTTTGCCAAGTTGGTAGGTATAGACGACATCGTCGGAGGTGAACGGCTTGCCGTCGCTCCATTTGGCATCCTGGTTCAGCTCGATCCGCAAGTTGAGATCGTCGGTCCATTCGTACTTGGTCCCAAGCAGCGGCTCTAACTCGCCTGTGAGCTGGTTGACCATAAACAACGTTTCATACACCAGTTCCCTCGAATTTCCGTAGTTGATCGGAAACGCCGGGTTTCCGCTAAGCAGGTTGAAATTCGTGGGCGCTCCCCATTGCAAGCCGTTCACGTAAAGCGTTTCGTTTCTCGGCGTTGCTTTCGCATCGCCCTGCGGTGCCGGTTCTTCGCTTCCTCCGGGCGTCTTAACTCCTTCATTAGGCGGCGGTGTTTCTGATGCTGTCGGCGGCGGCGTTACGCTTTGGCACCCTGCGACAAAAAAAGACGCGGCCAGCAATAGAATGAACATGGGTCTCAGAACGGTTTTCAGCTTCACTTGTGAACCCTCCCATTCATGGAAATGTGTTCTCACTTAAGTGCTGAGTATCCGAGTCGAACATCGGTTGTCTGCAAGCGCTTTCTTGATGGATTTATATGTACCTCGTTTCGATCTGAGTACGAATTATTTTTTTTGTCATTTTTATTCAAGCCTCAAGGATTTTTCCATTTGACGTCGAACTTGAATGGACATGGTAATCTAGCGGACGATCCGATACTCTTCAAAGGGGTGGGCCTACTGCCTGTGATCAAAGATGTTTTGCTGCAGCTGTTGTTTGCATTGATGCCTTTTGTTGCATACAACATCTATTACAGAAAACTGACAGTCAACTATTCCCGTAATTTCATCATTGTCATTTGTTCGCTGTGCATGCTGCTGTCCATGACCTTTGCTTCGTCTGTCCAAAGCGGTCTGATCTTTGACGTACGGTATGTCATTATGTTCTTCGGCATGCTGTTCGGAGGGTTCCTGACAGGGGCAATTCTGCTCGTGGAATTTCTAATCTACAGATTGTACATTGGCGGATCCGGCACGATCGACGCCATTATAATCTTGATCTTTACGTTCCCGCTGTCCGTTCTGCTGTCATTCCTGTATCACCGAAGCAAACACAAATTATGGATCATTTTTATAGCCGGCATCAGCTTCTCGGTCCTTCCGCTCCTGGTACTCTATATAACCAAGCCTGACTACATCATGAATTACTTTGTTTTTAATATTTTAGCCATGCCGGTTCATAACTCGCTCGGGATATGGCTTCTCGTGACCCTGTTTAACAAGTCCGTATCCGACAAGGAGCTTTATCTGCGGTATATCCAGAATGAAAAAGCCGAAGCCGTGAATCATGTCGCCGCCTCCCTTGCCCATGAGGTCCGCAATCCGCTGACCACCGTGCTAGGGTTCCTGCAATTGATCAAAAGCGGCACGTTCCCTCCGGAAAAGACCGAACGATTCCTAGAAATCAGCATGGAGGAAATTCGCCGAACCGAACAGATCTTGTCCGAATACCTCTCGATCAGCAAGCCTCACTTGCCGTTCCAGCAGCGAATCGAGCTTACCGCCCAAATCAAGTCCGTCGTTGAGCTTATGACTTCATATGCCAATATGAGCAACGTCACCCTCAGCACGGACTCTCCCCAGTCGAATCTCTACATTTCGGGGAGTCCTGCAGAGCTCAAGCAACTGCTGGTCAACTTTATTAAGAATGCGATCGAGGCGTGCAAAGACGTCGACAACGGCATGGTCAACATTACCGTCTATGAAGAAACGGACCAGGTGGCCGTGGAAATCAAGGACAACGGGATCGGCATGACACCCGAGCAGCTAAGCCGTCTCGGTTCGATCTACTATTCCACCAAAATGAGCGGCACCGGGCTTGGGCTCACCTTCTCCTATCAAGCCATCCGCGCCATGAACGGAAGCGTCTCGGTACGAAGCTCGCCAAGATCGGGAACTGTGTTTCTCATCACGCTCCCGCGCGCGAAACTGAACCCGTAAGCGATGACGCACGAGGTCCGTTTTACGAAAAAGAGAGACGTCTTTCGCAGTGAAAGAGCGTCTCTGTTTTATTGGGCTTGCAGCATAATTTCTTTGGCCTCAAAACTTCTGTTGTTCTTGCTTATGTTCAACGGCTTTTTTAACGTGATGCGGATAAGATCGCCTTCCTTTAGCTCATCCAGCGTGATAGCTCCTCCTCCACTTGCCTTCAGGGAAGTCGATTCGGTGACCAGCACCTCACAGTGGTACCCCTCATCCGTGTGATTCTTCCGGTTACGATTCACTTCGTCGGAGCAATCCACGGCAATCCTGTCGTCTTCCAGCGAATAAACCGCGGACTCGAACACCGTTACATCACGGGTACATCCTGCCGTAAACAGGAACAGCAGGCACATAAACAGCCTCAGCTTCATACCGCAAACCTCCATATACCTGCTTAAGCAGTTTTCATTAACATAGAGTGACAGGCAAAACGAGTCATCATTAGGTTTAGTGTAACATCGGCCCATCCATTGCGCTTCAAAAAAAAGCAAGGAGCGGGGAGGATCCCCTGCTCCTTGCGTTACTTTCGTTCACCCATTCTTCCTTACTGGTATTTAGGAAGCCAGTCTCCGTGCGCTTCGATCAAGTCGTCGCACAGGCTCTTGATGTCATCCATGGACAATTCGGCAGCCGTATGCGGATCCAGCATCGCCGCATGATAGATATGCTCCTTCTTGCCGGTTGCCGCGGCTTCCAGCGTTAGCAGCTGGGTATTGATATTTGTGCGGTTCAGCGCGGCACACTGCGGAGGCAGATCGCCAACATAGGTCGGCGTCACGCCGCTGGCATCGACCAGACACGGAACCTCGACGCAGGCTTCCTTCGGAAGGTTCGTGATCAGTCCCGTATTCATCACATTGCCGCCGATTTTGAACGGAACATTGGTCTCGATCGCTTCTAAAATGTAGGATGCGTATTCATGGGAGCGGTTGTGCGTCAGATCCTGGTTGTTGACCAGATCCTCGCGCATTGCCTTCCATCCCTCGATTTGGTTCACGCAGCGACGTGGATATTCATCCAGCGGGATGTTAAAGCGCTCGATCAGCTCCGGATAGTTGCGCTTGATGAAATACGGATGGTATTCGGCGTTATGCTCGGACGATTCGGTAATGTAGTAACCGAAGTTCAGCATCATCTCGAGACGGACCATATCATGGTGCTTCTCCTTCTGCTTCTCCGCCGCACGCTTCTTGATTTCCGGATACAGGTCCACGCCGTCCTTCGTTACCTCAAGCAGCCATGCCATATGGTTGATGCCGGCGATTTTGGCCTGCACGCCTTCCTTGTCTATTCCCAAATTATCGAACAGATGCGGGATGCATGCCTGAACGCTGTGGCACAGACCTACGGTTTGCACGCCGCCCAGCGTGTTCATGGCATTGGTCAGCACTGCCATTGGATTCGTATAGTTGAGGAACAAGGCGTTCGGACAAACCTCCCGCATATCAGCCGCGAAATCCAGCATGACCGGGATGGTGCGGAGGTTGCGGAATATTCCGCCGATTCCCACGGTGTCCGCTATCGTCTGTCTTAGCCCGTATTTCTTCGGAACCTCGAAGTCCGTGATCGTGCACGGGTCATAGCCTCCAACCTGAATCGCGTTAATGACGTATTTTGCTCCGCGAAGCGCTTCCTTGCGGTCGCCGTATGATTTTACGACACAGGTGCTGCCGCTGGTTTTCTTTATGTTATTCAGCATGTTCTCCGAGTCTTTCAAACGAACGGGGTCAATATCAAACAAAGCAAGTTCAAATCCCTGCAAAGCCGGCGTCTGCATGCAATCACCCAGGACGTTTTTGGCAAATACGGTACTTCCTGCTCCGATGAATGTAATCTTAGACATCAATAAATGCCCTCCTTAAACTCCATAAATTAATACGCTTTCACATGACTAACTATAAGATAATCGGCCTTTTTTGAATATGGAGCAAAACAAGTGCCATATGGACATTTGTCGTGCGATTATGTAATCTAACTCTATCTCATATCCGCTCAATGATCGATTTCGCACACGTTTAAGGAGGAGCCAAAAAGATGTCCATTTTGCCGGACCACACCCTTTATACGATTGGCATGAACCCTTCGCCCGGGGGTCATGACCTGAACATTCTGTTCAGCGGCGAAGGCATGCCCGTACCCCGCCACAAAATCGGGCCCATCATCCATGATTACTGCCTTATTCACACCGTCCTGACAGGCCAAGGCGTGTTCGAATGCGCTGGCACGGTGCATCACTGCCGGGCAGGCGATACCTTCGTGATCCTTCCCGGCGTTCTGTTCAGCTATGAAGCGGACGACCGGAATCCCTGGCACTACAACTGGGTGGCTCTGCAGGAGAAAGGCACCAACCTGCTGCTGGCTGATATGGGCGTTACACCCGTCAGGCCGATTATCCGCTGCACGGAAGAAACCGAACTGAACGACCTGGCCGAGATGTACCGTCATCTGCGTCTCGGGTTTAACCAATCGGATCACCCTTGGCTGGAGGATCTTCAGGCATCCGGGTGGCTCCGATTGCTGCTCCATAAGCTGGCCATGTTAAACCGCGAGCATCTACCGTCGAGCTCCAATGACGTGCCGGATATTGAGCGGGGCGTGAGACAGACGGAGCGCTGGATTTCGACCCAATATCACCAGCAGCTGTCCATAGATCAGATGGCGAAGGCACTCGGCTATCACCGGGCCCATCTGTCCAAGATGTTCAAACAGCATACGGGCCTTTCGCCCATGCAGTACCTCATGAAGGTACGCATCGAGAAGGCCAAAGCACTCATGAGATCGTCCTTCTCCATCCATGAAATTGCCTCCTCCGTCGGTTTCAACGACGCTCTCTATTTCTCCAAGCAGTTCCGCAAATGGACAGGCATGACCCCCAGCGAATATAAGTACAGCCTGGAAAAAAGCTCGAATAAAACATGATCCTGATATGAAAAGAGCTCCCGGCATGAATGCCGGGAGCTCTTCTATAAATAACACCAACTGCCTTTTAACTTATGCCTGCGCCTCATACAGCTGGACAATCTCGATAATCGTCTGGACGGCCAGTACCATATTGTCGGCGGACACGTATTCATATCGTCCGTGATAGTTCTCCCCGCCCGTAAAAATGTTCGGTGTCGGCAGGCCCATGTACGACAGTTGGGAACCGTCGGTCCCCCCGCGGATCGGTTCGATGATCGGCTTGATTCCCAGCTTCTCCATCGCGGTCTGCGCGATGTCGACCACTTCTTTGACCGGCTCGATTTTCTCCCGCATATTGTAATATTGGTCTTTCATCTGAAGCACGATCCGCTCGGCTCCATACTTGTCCTGAAGCTCTTCGACGATGGAAGCCAGCTTGGCCTTCCTGCCTTCGAACAGCTCCCGGTCATGGTCGCGGATAATATAACGAAGCTCGGTCACCTCCACATCGCCTTCGATGGAAGTGAGATGAAAGAAGCCTTCATACCCCTCGGTATGTTCAGGCGCTTCTTCCGAAGGGAGCATGCCGTTCAGCTCCATGGCGATTTTCGCCGCGTTGACCATTTTGCCCTTGGCCGTTCCGGGGTGGACATTCTTGCCTTTGCAAGTCACGAGCGCGGCCGCCGCATTAAAGCTTTCGTATTGCAGTTCTCCCAGCGGCCCCCCATCCATCGTATACGCGTATTTGGCGCCAAAGGCCTCCACGTCGAATTTATGCGGTCCTCGACCGATCTCTTCGTCGGGCGTGAAGGCCACGCGGATTTTGCCGTGCTTCAGCTCCGGATGCTGGATCAGGTAATTCATCGCCGTCATGATCTCTGCAATGCCCGCTTTATCGTCGGCGCCCAGCAGCGTTGTGCCGTCCGTTGTCACGAGCGTATGTCCTTTGTAACCGCTCAGCTCCGGAAAATCTTGCGGGGAGAGGATCACGTTCTGCGCTTGATTCAAAACGATGTCTTGTCCGTCATATTGTTCGACGATCCGCGGTTTGACGCCGGCACCCTTAAAATCGGTCGCCGTATCGATATGTGCCAAAAAGCCGATGGTCGGGACGGGTTTATCCGTGTTAGCCGGAAGCGTGGCCATCACATAACCGTTCTCATCCATGGTGACTTCCTGCATGCCGATGCCCTTCAGCTCGTCCACCAGCAGCCGGCCCAGCGTCAGCTGCCCCGGGGTAGAAGGGCAAGTGTGGCTGTTCTCGTCGGATTGCGTATCCATCTGCGCATAGGTAATGAGTCTGTCGATTACTTCTTTTTTCATAAATTCTCAACTCCAATACGTATGGTATGTAAGGTGCACCTCTCAAATCCATCAAGAGTATACCATATTTGCCTGCGCTCAAAAAAATAACCGCTCCCCGAAAACCAGGGGAGCGGTCAGGCTATGGCCAAAATGAAACGTTGATTTATTCAAAAGCCGGGAGCGCGATCTCGGAATAGTTCTCCTCGAAGAATTTCTTCACTTCGGGGCTGGTCATCGCCTGGGCGAGCTTTTGAATCGGCTCGGAATCCACGTTATCCTTGCGGGCCACCAGCGTAATAGTGAAATCGGAGTCGTTGCCCTCGGTTACCAGTGCATCCTTCTTAGGCGTCAGTCCCAGAGGTTTGGCATAGGCCGGCGTCATGGCCACCATATCGACGTCGTCGAGGGTGCGGGCCAGCATCAGCAGATCCACCTCGGTGAACTTGTATTGATGCGGGTTCTCGACGATGTCGGCCTGCGTCGCTTGGATGCCGACGCCTTCCTTCAGCTCGATCAGACCGTTCTTCTCAAACATCACCAGGGATCGGCCGATGTTGGAAGGATCGTTAGGAATCGCTATCGTTGCGCCGTCCGGAAGCTCTTCGATGGTTTTGTATTTTTTGGAGTACGCGCCGAAAACGGCATTATAGATCGGCGTGACCGGAACCAGTTCCGACCCGTTGTTCGCATTGTACTCTTCCATGTACGGTACATGCTGGAAGAAATTCGCATCCACCTCATTATGGGCAAGTGCATTGTTCGGCTGCACATTATCGGACAGAATTCGGATGTCCAGATTGATGCCTTCTTCCTTCAGCATCGGCTTCACGAGCTCTAGCACTTCCGTCATCGGCGGAATGAGCGTTGCGACCTTCAGCGTCACTTCTTCTTTCCCTTCGGGCGCCGCGCTCTCCGGGGCTTCGTCCTTGGCTGGCTGCTGTCCGCAGCCCGCAAGCGCAAGCATGAGGGTCAGCAGAAGCAGCGATAATTTCTTATTCATTTTAGGTTACCTCCAGGTAAAAAATAGAATCTGTGCAAGCATGTTCAAAACCGCAATTATACTTTTCTTTTGTCCAGCAGCCTGGAAGCCAGGTTCCCGCCGAACTGGATCGATTGTACCAGAATGATCATGATGATGATCGTAAACGTCATGATCTCTTCCTCGAATCGCTGGTACCCGTAGCGGATCGCGAAATCCCCGACGCCGCCCCCGCCCACGATCCCCATGACCGTGGAGTACGAAATAAAACTGATCGTGGAGGTTGTCAGTCCGAGCGCAAGACCCGACCTGGCCTCCACATACAGGAACTTGAATATCATCTGGATCGTGGAGGCCCCCATGGAAGAGGCGGCCTCCATCACTTCCTTCGGCACCTCCAGCAGGGATTGCTCAACCAATCTGGAGTAGTAGGCAACTGCTACGACGGATAGCGGCACGGCAGCGGCCACCGTGCCGAGCGATGTACCGACAATCCACCTTGTGACCGGAATCATGGCAACGACAAGCAGCAGAAACGGAAATGACCGTATAACGTTGACCAGCGCATTCAGAATGGAGAACAATAGCCGGTTCTCATACTGCTGTCCTTTTCGGCACAGAAATAGCAGTGTTCCGACCGGAAGACCCAGTATTATAGCGGCAGCAATCGAAATGCCCACCATAATGAACGTCTCGCCGATCGCCCGCCATATTTCATGCTGATACTGGAGGACATAGGCCAAATAATCGTTCACGTATTGAATGATGTCATTCATAGAAGCCCAGTCCCCCCGTTTCTTCAGCACCGTTAGTTGGAGTTCCGGTACCTCGAGGCACCTCTCCATCCTGTTGGCGATTACGGTACGTTCGGGTCAAGCGGCCGTCCTCCATCACGGACAAATGGTCGCAAATGCCGTTCACCACGTCCATTTCGTGCGAGACGATGACGATCGTAACCCCCAGCGTCCGGTTAATATGTCTTAACACATCCAGAATATCCGCCGTCGTCCGCGGATCCAGGGAAGACGTCGGCTCATCGCACAGCAATACGGTCGGCGAATTGGCCAAGGCTCTGGCAATCGCTACCCGCTGCTTCTGGCCGCCGCTAAGCTGAGCAGGATATGACTTCGCTTTATCCTCCAGCCCGACAAAGCGCAGGACCTCCTGAACGCGCTCCGCACGGGCAGCCTTCGGTACCTTTGCCAGCTCAAGCGGCAGGGACACGTTGCCCCATACCGTCCGGTTGCTGACCAGTTGGAACAGCTGAAAGATCATGCCGATGGACCTTCTTGCCTCCCGAAGCTCCCTGCCGCCAAGGGCAGTCAGCTCCCGTCCATTCACCGAGACTTTGCCGGCGTCCGGTCTCTCCAGTACGTTCATGATGCGCAGCAGCGTCGATTTACCGGCTCCGCTGGCGCCGATGATGCCGTGTATGCTGCCCTCTTCAATATCGAGAGAGACGGCATCGATTGCCAGGTAACGGTCCGCGCCGTTGCCATAGCTTTTACTGACCTCTTGCAGCGAGATCATCCTAACATCCCCCTCCTTGCCACATGAAGAAAGCCCGCGTGGCGATACCGCCTGCGAGCACATGATGCTGCAACAACAATTGAATCATACCATAATTTTAGACAAAATGTGACACCCCTTGCCCACTGCCAGAAAGTGCATGCTCTCAAGATAAATAAAGCTGATGTCCATACATGCCCGTTAAGCGTTCAACCGCCTTATCCAGCAAACCTTCCTCAAAACCCTCCAGGCCTTCGATGGCTTGGATTTTCTCCGCAGCCGGCATCTCCTTCTGAAGATGCAAACTCCAGTTCACGATCGCCTGCACCGCATCTTCATGCTCAAACTGGCCGTAATAGATATGCGCTTTGTACAGATAACTCTCGGCATGCTCGGGCACCACCTTCAGCACCTCGTCAAAGGCAGCCAATGCCGCATCTTCGTCCTGATCCTTGTAATAAATCTGCCCCAGCCTGAAATATGCCCCGGGATGACCCGGCGAAAGCTCCAGCACTTGCAGCGTATCCTCCTTCGCGCGCGCGTAGTCTCCCATCGAATAATAAATTCCGCTTCGCAGGCTATACAGGCTTCCCTGCCCCGGGTTCAAGCTGAGCCCCTGAGCGCAGTCCGCCAATCCCCGCTCGAGCTGGCCGGTCTCCACGAAGCAAACGGCGCGGAATTCATAGAATCGCGGATTGGACGGATGCGCTTGAATCGCCTGGGAATACGCGTCGATGGCAAGGTCCCACATGCCCATCTCCTTGTAAATATGACCGCTGGCCGCCAGGTACGTCGGGTGCTCGGAGAAGGCTTCCTCCTGCTTAACCGCTTCCTGCAGCTCCAGCAGCGCTTCCTCGTTGCGTCCTTGAAGATAGAGCACGTAGCTGAGCTTGTTGCGGATTTCGGTCCCGTCCTGGAGCGCGGCCGCTTCCTTCAAAGCCTGCTCCGCAGACGGCAGATCGTTCATCTCCATATAAATATCGGCACGCTGCACATAATTGGGCGCGTCATCATGCTCAAGCTTAAGCAGCTTGTCATTGATCGCCAGCGCCTCCTCCTGGCGACCCAGCCGGTAGTAGCAGTCGGCCATCCAGTAGCAAGCCAGCGGGGAATCCGGCTGTCTCGCATACAGCTTCGAAATCAGCTCGAAGGCTTCCTCTTCCCGGGCATCCTCGCGGTAGATACGGGCCAAATCGAAATAAGCGCGGTAATCGTCCGGTTCCGCCTCGATCGCCCACTCCAAATCGGCTTTGGCCGCAGCTTTGCTGCCGGACCGGTTCAAGACCTCCGCCCTCTTTAAGTAAAGTTCGTACGAATCCGGATACCGTTCAATGGCCTCCGACAGATAGTGCTCGGCCTGCCCCAAATCCCCCAGCTGCACGTACAGATCCGCCATGGGCTTCCGGAAGGAATACGCCTCGCGCGCTTGCCGCTGAAACGTCTGGAATGCGCCATAGCTGTAGTTGGTGCTTCCCGCGAACAGCGCATATCCGCCATCCGCTTCCGCTTCATACCGGTCAGCCAGCTGGATTCCCTCCTGCAGGACGCCCACGGCTTCCTGCACATGATCCATCAGATCCAGCGACACCGACAGCATGTAGTAATACATCGGAATGGCGCGCTCCGGCTTCTGGATGCTTAAACGAAAATAGCGCGCCGCTTCCGCCGGGTTCCGGCTCTCGTAATAGGCCATGCCCAGTTCATAGTAGGTCGAAATTACCGTGCTGTCGTCCTCTCGCTTGATGCTTTCCTTTAGATCCCGGATCGCCTCGTCGTACTGGTTCAAATCCTTGTGCGCAATGCCCCGGGTATACCAATTCATATAATTGTCCGCATTCAATCGAATCGCTTCATCCAAATCCTCGATGGCCTCGCGCTCCCGGTTCAGCTCCCGCAAAATATGGGCGCGCCGCTCGTACGCGCGATGGCTGCCGCTCGTTTCGATCACGCGTCCCAGATAAGCCACGGCCTCATCCGAATAGCCGCTGTTGTGCAGCAGTTCCGCATAGTGCAACTTGTCATTAAAACTTGTAATGGCGCTTTCGCCTTTTCTCATATATTTAAGGGCTTGCTCAAAATCCCGCTTCTTCCTGTAATGGTTCCCGATACGGAACCAGATCCGCTTCATCAACTTCATGGTGGCTCATCCTTTGTATGTAGATGTTATTCTTGGGCTCCTATGATTAGAGCCGGGGCAGCTTTCGCCTTATCTCTATATTATACTTCCTCTATGTCCATTTGCACCCAAATTAAAGAGGAACCTCCTGCAGGCTCCTCTTTCGGTGTGTATCCTATTATATTGTATAAAGATACCAAAAATGTGCAATCCAAAATATTACTTCCGATTATTTAGTGAAATTGATCTTCCATTTTCCGCCAACGGGTTTTTCCGGCATGGTATGCAGCAATGCCTAGCGAAATTCCCCAGACCAGAAAGAGCGCATACCAGAAGTATCCCCACGCCGCCATGGGGCTTGCATCTTGAGCAGCGTGCATCGGGGCCGACTGAACGCGTCCAACCGCTAACAGATACTGCAGGGCGAAATAGATAAATCCCCATAATGACAACAACACCGAACCGGCTGTTGCCGGAACAACTAACATCCATTTCGGCAGTCGTCTCCCCCAAGGCCTGGTGAAAGCTAGCGCGAATACGGCAGCCAACATAGCGATGGTTCCCATTCCCCAGTAGCCGATCGCATGTGACCAAAAATCATCCGGCGTCTCCTGGAAATCCCCGGGGAATGCAAACCCAAAGCCAAGCCCCCACCAATAATGGGGGAGGGCATACAGCACAGCAGCAATGCAGGCAACAACCCCCGCTTTTTTCATTCTTGATTCATTCATTTCATCACCTCAAGCTCATCATACCTATCTAAAGAGAGCATTAAGTTGACTCGAAGTTTAAGTTTCGTTTAAGTTTCCGCCCAAACCATAGCCAAAGGCGCCGCTGGGAGTGGACTTCACTTCCCATTGCAAGTTCATTTCCTTTGTCTGTTCATAAGCGAGCGCCCCACATTCATGAGCACACCCGGTATCCGCCCCCCCGGATCGTTTCTATAATTTGAGGAGAGCTTGAATCGATCTCGATCTTCTCCCGTAAATGGCGAATATGCACCATAAGCGATTTATCGCCATGAATATACGGTTCTCTCCATACGGCCTCGTAGATTTGCTTTTGGGTCAATATTTGATTCAAATGATCGATTAAATACATGAAAATGTGAAATTGCTTCCCCGTAAGAACGATTTCATCCATCGTTTCCGTATTTAATATACGGTTCGTTCTCCGGTCAATATGTAAATGCTTCACCTGGAGGTTATCCGAAGCCATTGAACCAGAACGTCTTAACAGCACCTGAATGCGCGCAGCCAGTTCGTCGGGATGAAACGGCTTGGTCATGTAATCGTCGGCAAAGGATAGCCCTTGCAGTTTATCCTCCATTGACGTTCTGGCAGTCAGCATTAAGATCGGTACATCCGGACGGCGCTGCTTGAACCGCTGTCCGATCGTATAGCCATCCAATCCTGGGATCATGATGTCCAGTATGACCAGGCTGCACGTTTCAAAATATTCCATAGCATCATGGCCTGAAGTCCTCCAGATCACTTTATAGCCAAGTTCGATTAAAAAATCTTTGGACCAAGCGCCGATCTCCTTATCGTCTTCTATGTATAGAATAGTAAATCTCATCGTCTATGTTTGACTCCTTATGAGGGATATACTGGTAGTTTAGCATATTGGAGTGAAACGAGGGCTCCTATTTGAAGCCCTCTCCTGATTTTGTCAGTATACCTTATGAATCACGTCTTCAAAATCGGGATCTTCCATATCGATATCGTCCAGCTCGCCCCAACGGCCCAGCTCTTTAAAAATATCAAGCGTGTTCATCTCGCGGCGGTTCACCTCAATCGTGACGGTGTTATCCAGAGAACCTGTCACGCGGATCGGGACGGAAAGATTGCCTTCCCCCTGAAACTGCTCAGGGATAACAAAAGGTCCGCGGAAGGTCACGGTGATGACCGTAGGCAGCCCGATCGTCTCGCGCAGGGACTTCACCGTTCCATCATAGGAAAGCTCGCCGTTGTTAATGACCATTACGCGATTGCAGAGCTGTTCGATATCATCCATGTCATGCGTCGTGAGCAGGATGGTCTTGCCGAATTGCTCGTTGACCAGCTTGAGAAAATGGCGGATGTTCCGCTTGGCGTTCACGTCCAGGCCGATCGTCGGCTCATCCAGGAACAGCACGTCCGGATCATGCAGCATCGCGGCCGCGAGGTCGGCGCGCATGCGCTGCCCGAGCGACAGCTTGCGCACAGGCGTTTCCCAGAACGCCCGTAAATCCAGAAGTTCTGCAAACTGTCCGAGTCTGCGCTCCTTATCCTTCTGATCCACGCTGTACATTTTCGCCAAAATATCGTAGGAATCCTTCACCGGCAAGTCCCACCACAGCTGGCTGCGCTGACCGAATACGACGCCCAGATTGTTCACGACGCTGCG
The DNA here is from genome assembly GCF_000024685.1 of Paenibacillus sp. Y412MC10. Classification (NCBI taxonomy): domain Bacteria; kingdom Bacillati; phylum Bacillota; class Bacilli; order Caryophanales; family Paenibacillaceae; genus Paenibacillus; species Paenibacillus sp. Y412MC10. The sequence continues at coordinate 1,602,361 of NC_013406.1, read as the reverse complement.
CCGTTCCTTGTGCGGATTCAAACCTCCGATCGATACGCTGCCCGAGGTCGGGTGGAGAATGCCGGTCAGCATTTTGATCGTTGTGGATTTGCCGGCGCCGTTCGGACCGATGTAACCGACGAATTCCCCCGGCTCTACTTGAAAGCTGATCCCCTTCACGGCTTCCTTCGTCCGGTATTCTCTCGTAAACAGGGTTCGCAGACCGGAGAAGCGCCCCTCCTTCACGACCGGCGTTTTGAACTCCTTGCGTATGTTGCTCACTTCAATCATGGACGCATTCCTCCTTTAGCTCCCTGTACTTTGATATTTCGTCAAACCAAACTGCCAGAATTTCAGACTTAAGATGAGACATAACAGGGCCGCTCCAGCCAACGCAGGCAGCACCCAGGCTCCGAGCTCGCCCCGAAGTATGTATAGCGACGGGACATAATTGACCAAACCGACCGGGACCACGATCAGCAGGATCGACGACATCCATTTGGGATACAACGTGAGCGGATACTGGGCCGCCGTCCGGGCCGCATCCTCCGTCAGGTTCTGAAGCTCGGTGATCCGGGTCGTCCAAAAACCGAAGGTTGCGGTCGCCAGGCCGATCGAGAACAGGATGACGGCACCCGTAACGATAATGTACAGCGATTGCGGCACCGCGCTCCATCCCACCTGACCTGCTGCCATCATGCCATGCAGCGACCACCAGAGCAGAAATCCGCCCTGCAGCACTTCGCCCAGCATGATCCGGAATTTCTGCGGCATGAGCGCCAGCAGCACCGGCATGGGACGGGTCAGCAGCTGGTCAAGCTCCCCGTTGACCAGATATCTCTCAAGATGATGCACTTCATCCGCAAGCGTCCGGTAGAGCGTCTTCGACAGCGTCATGACGGCAAACAAATACCCGATTTCATGCATGGACCAGCCCTGAATGGCTCCGAACTTGTAGAGGACGATGGCGACCATGAGAAACTCGGAAATTTGGATCAATGCGGCAAGAAACGAAGCCAGGATGAAATTGAATTTGTACTGCATGCGGCTTTTGATGCTCGTTCGGATCAGCAGCGCATACAGGGATAGCCAGGATCTCGCGGTCATCCTCCCTGCACCTCCACTTTCCGCCTTAGGAAGCCGGTAGCCAGCAGGCTTGCCAGCGTCATCAGCACGCACCATGACAACGTGCCCCACAGATGGGAAACGTCATCGAAGCCCAGATAGATCCGGGTCGGCACATAGAGCAGATACGGATACGGCGACCACCAGGCAATCGCTTGAAGCCAGCCCGGCAGCCATTCGATGGGAATGAAGAAACCGGCTAGGAGATTGATCATCGCGTGGTTGCCCCAATACAACCAAGACGATTCCGTTGTCCATAATGCCGATGCGCCGATGAGATAGTTGATGCAAATCGATAAGTAGGCGGCGCCTGCTAGCGCAATGGCAACGTAGAGGAAGGTGACTGCTTTTCCGGGCAGCTGCAGTGAGAAGGCAAAATAATACACCAGGTAAATCGGGATGGATTTGTAAACGAATTGGTAGGCGACTTGACCCCATTCCTTGGCCATCAAATGACTGAACAAATGAACGGGACGCATCAAATCCAGGGAAATATGGCCGGTTCGCACGGCTTGGGGAATGCCGAGGCCATTCGTGACGAAACTGGAAACCCAGAGCGCGGCTTGCGTAAAGGCGATGTAACCGACCATTCCCTGCGTTCCGTAATCTCCGAGCGCGTAATCGGCGCCGAGACCGAGCCAGATACAGGCATACATGAAGCCGAACATCGCACTGGCGACATTGTGCACCATGTGGGCGCCGCGGTACTGCAAATTGCGGGCATAGGCTTTGGAAGCCAATGTGAAATAAAGCATGAAGCACCTCCGATAAGCATTTTAGATGGCGGACCCATCCACTTCAGACAAGGCGAAAATGAGAGAAGGACAATAGCATACCAGAACGTTCCATTTCAGGCAAGGATTTTTTCGCAAGCATCTTTCCTTTTCAGTAATTGATATAATGAATTTCCAAGAGAATTTATCAAGGAGTTATGTTTTAGAAAAAATTAAGGCGGTCCTACTGAATGGGGAATAAAAACAGAAACCCGAGGATGAAATCCTCGGGATCTTTTACTTACTTTTTCTAGTTTTAGTGAATCCTGTACTTTGGATATAGCGTCTAGCTTTCTCATTGCGTAGGACATGGGTTCTATCTTCTCTACTTCTTAGGAGGTACACCAAGTCACAGTGACTTCTGGTGATCCTCTATAAATGAGATACCAATTATAAGTGTTCTAAAGCTTTCTCGGCTTTAGCACGTAAACTTGTTTTTCTTTTTTTGTTTTCTCCTTTAACATCTTTAGTAGTAAATTTCATCAGACTTTTGGTATCAATTAACTTATTTTCGATCGCATCCTCCAAAATTTTGAATTCTCCATAATCAAACTTTCTAATGCTAAAAAGTAATAGTTTTGATAATCGCTTACCAAACTTAATAGGAGCTCCACATCAATATCTTCTTTCTCACTAATCAAGAAAGCATATTTTTTATATAGAATATGCTCTTTTACTCCTTTAGGAAGAGGAGGTTTTAATATCAGAATATATCCTACCCCTGTTATAATTAACAACTCGTATTTAAAGGACTATAATCGATCCGAGAGTGATCAATTAAAGTGGGAGCAAACATATCAAGCATATAAGAATCTTAGAAATAGAAACACTCTAAATAAGGGTCAAAGTGATGCCTACCACTCTATAATTAAAAGATTAACAGATTTATAAGAATTTACGCTTGAAAATTGTGGGGAGTGCTGTATGTTCATAAATCGTATATATCAATCAAGAGAAGGCCTTATTCAAAAATTTAAAGTTATTGATGATAGTGCCGAAGCTATTTTTAAATTGAACAACGAAGTTTTATATTTAACTATAAAATCGAATTCAAATGATGAATTATTGCTAGAAATTAAGGATTTTAAAAGAATCGAGGATGCTCCACCGATTTCATTAGTGGATGAATCATTTTATTTGATAATGGATAATGTTAGTACAACGAACAATGGTGAGAAGTATTTAAAACCTATTTTGGATTTTTTAGAATCTATTCTTGCCCTTGTCATTTTTATCCCAGAGGTTAAATACAATGACATAGATCAGAAAACGCTTAATGTGTTAACCAGGGAATACCTTCCTGATCTATCATATGAAATTGATGGAAAAGAATATATGTTACTTCAATCAGCAAGTAATTTAGTGTAATTAATATTTAAATTAATCTCCAAAAAGTCATCGTAGATGACTTTAGAAATGCTTCCTTTACGTGAACAGGTGAAATATTAAAATCTGTTACTGTATGGGGAGCATTTTTTTTCTTTAAAAAGGAACACAAGCCGGGCCAGGTTAACAATTTAACCGCCATCCATTCCTCTGTTCTCACACCCAATTATTTTAGATTGCATCCGGAAAGATGACAATGAATCAGCTCCTACAGTTTGTTTTACTTTTGCCTGTACTACTAATGTGAACTCAAATCGGGTCTTGTCTATGCTAGAAAGGGATTCAATCGACAGGATGCGCTCCCCAGTACTGCCTGCTTATAGTGAACAGCGGGTGAATATCGGGCCGAAAAAAAAGAAGCCTTCTTCTCCCTAAGCCGGTTGAGAACAAACGTCATGGGTGTGCGAAGACCTCCTCATTGTCATGAAGAGTAACCAACGGGCGTGGCCATCTACTTCTCCCTGTTCTTTGGTCTATAAAACGGTATGAAGGGGATTCTCGCCTTATGTAGAAGGGAGGCGGCCGGGACAGGAAAAAGACGTGATTTGTCAGATCACGTCTTTATGCTTCATCGGCTCCTGAAACTCGCGGAAATAGTCTACCAGGAATGACTGGAACTCCGTTGCGGCCTTGGACAAGTAACGCCGCTCCAGCCAGGCTATGGTAAAGGTGCGGTAGCAGGAAGGCTTCTCAATGCGCACCATCGCGTACGGGGGCATGTCGTCCCCTTTGCATCCGGGTACAAATGCGGCTCCAAGCCCGGCCGATACGAGGCTGGACAATGCTGCCGGCTCATCGACTTCACATACGACTTCCCGGCTGATCCCGGCCAATCGGCAAAACTCTTCGTTCATTTTACGAAACGGATGGCCTGCCTTGTACTCGATGAAGGCCTCCCCCGCCACCTCCTGAAGGGAAATGCGGGACCGTCCCGCCAATCGATGGCCGTGAGGCACCGCCAGGAACACCTCCGCATGGAGGACCGGAATCTCCCGAATGTGGTCTTCGTCCAGGGCCGCCGCGGTAAAGCACAGATCGACTTCTCCGTTTTCCAGCATCTGCACCATCTCCATCGTGGAGTCGGGCGGAATCTGAATGATGCGAAAATTCACGTCAGGATATCGCGCGCGGAAAGCGCCCAGGGCTTTGGACAGCCGGGGCAATGCCGTCGTTGCTATGCGGATGCTCCCCCGCTCCATGCCTGCCAAATCGGACACTTCCCTCCTGCCTTCCTCTAGGGCCGATAACGCCGTATCGACGCTTTTCAGAAAAGCCTTCCCGAATGAATTGAGCTTGATTTGCCGGCTCTGCCGATCAAACAGAGGCACGCCCAAATCTTCCTCCAAGCGGGCAATCGTCTTGCTGAGCGCAGGCTGGGCAATGCGAAGTTCCTTCGCGGCCTTGGTCATGTGCTCCATTCGGGCCACCGTCTGAAAATAATGCAGCTGAAGCAGTTCCATGAGATTCTTCCTCCTTTATTGATACCCTTGAGTATATGAATGCATGTCATAATATATATTTTTATTTATTAACTATCGATTGTAGAATAAATCGTAACCAAAGGAAAGGGGGAAATCACATGAACGAGCATCAACAACCGCAACAGCCGTCGGCTGAAAAATTAATACGCATTCTGGCGTTTACGATGATTCTCTCGTCGATGAGCGCAACCATGTTTAATATCGTGCTTCCTGAAATCAGCCAGGAATTCCGGCTTTCCTTCGCCCAGGTCAGCTGGGTATCGTCGATTTACATGCTCATCTATGCCATAGGCTCCGTCCTGTACGGAAAATTGGCCGACACCTATAAACTCAAAAATCTGGTCACCTTCGGATTGCTTCTCTTCTTTGTCGGTTCCATCACGGGCTTGGCCGCACAGGCCTACTGGATGGTGCTGCTGGGACGAATCCTTCAGGCAGCGGGGGCAGCCGTCATTCCGGCAATCGCCATGATCATTCCTGTCCGTTACTTCCCTGCGGAAAACCGGGGCCGCGCACTCGGCATAACGGCGACCGGGCTCGCCATCGGCAACGCGATCGGGCCGGTGGTTTCCGCTTTGGTCGTTAGCACGTTCCATTGGAGATGGCTCTTTTTCATTCCGCTGCTCATCCTGGTCACCCTCCCTCTTTATCGCAAATATCTGGGCAATGAAAAGGGCCAGGGCGCACGGATCGATTGGCTCGGCGGCGGCCTTCTGGCCGGAACGGTCGCGCTGCTGCTCCTGGCGGTGACCCAAGGCGGCTGGATATTCGGTTTAGGCAGCCTGATCCTGTTCCTTGCGTTCCTTCTGCGCATTCGTTCGGCTAAAGCGCCTTTTGTCCAGCCCCGTTTATTCCGCAACCAAAGCTACACGGTCGGACTTGTCCTCGGCATGTTCATCATGAGCGTCGGCTATGCGCTGCCTTTTCTTACTCCGCAGCTGCTCTCGGATCTGAACGGTCTGGCACCGGGATGGATCGGATTTGTCATGGTACCCGGAGCCGTCGTCACGGCCATGCTGGGCGGAAGAGGCGGCAAGCTTGCGGATACCAAGGGAACCCGCTTTTTATTCTATGCGGCTTCCATCCTGCTGCTGCTGTGCTTTGCCCTGTTGTCCACCTTTGCTGGCGTATCGCCGCTCCTGATTGCACTGTTCCTGATCTTCGGCAATGTCGGTATCATGTTTATGCAAATCTCGCTCTCCAAGACGATTTCCTTATCGCTGCCCAAAGAGCAAACCGGCGTCGGCATGGGACTGTTCTCCCTGCTTAACTTCCTGTCCGGCGCGATTGCCACCGGGGTGTACGGCAAAGCCGTCGACCTTGGCGCCGGCACCTCCTGGAACCCGCTGAACATGGTACAGGGAGCTTCGACCTACAGCAACATCTATATCGTCTTGGTGGCGTTGCAAGCAGGAATCCTTCTGCTGTTTATGCTGCAATTTGGCAGAACGGCACAGCATAAGCTGCAGGTTCAAACCACCGGATCCAAATAAGGAACGGCAGCCAATGCGGGGGCGTTTGATGAAAACATGCCTGCCCATCCGACAATGATCCGGGGCTCGCATACAGGCTGCGCAGATCTGAATCCGCGCATGCCGACAAAAAAACCACCGGAGCAACGATTGGCTGTAAGCCGCTCCGGTGGTTTTGATAATGTCCTGATGCCTCTAATTTGTTAAATGCGATGACGATGCTATGGATGTACCTGCCTATACCTGGTAACCCTTATACGTCCAAACGCGGCTGCAGGCAGAGAAGAACATGCGCTTCTTCCTCTTGGTGCCACTCTAAAGTTACATGGCGGCGCGCTTCAGCTGTCCATGATATAAATCGCTGTAGAACCCTCCCTGCTTCAACAGCTCATCATGGGAGCCCTGCTCCAGCAGGCGTCCGTCTTTCAGCACCAGGATGCGGTCGGCGGAGCGGATGGTATTCAGACGATGGGCTATCACGAAGCTCGTCCTGCCCTTCATCAATCGCTGCAGCCCTTCCTGGATCTTGATCTCCGTTACGGTATCGATGCTGCTTGTCGCTTCATCCAGCACCAGCATGGAGGGGTTGGCCAGAATTGCCCTTGCGATCGCAAGCAGTTGCTTCTGCCCTTGGCTGATGCCGCTGCCGTCAGGCTTGAGCATTTTGTCGTAACCGTCCTTCATGCGCACGATGAACGAGTGGGCGTTAGCCAATTTTGCGGCTTCCTCCACTTCTTCGTCGGTCGCATCCAACCGGCCGAAACGGATATTCTCACGGATGGTGCCCTGAAACAGGAACGAATCCTGAAGCACAAAAGCCATCTGCGAACGCAGGCTTTCCCTGCGGATCGAAGAAATGTCCCGGCCGTCCAGGGTAATGCTTCCACTGTCCGGATCGTAAAACCTGGAGAGAAGCTGAATCAAGGTGGTTTTTCCCGCACCGGTCGGACCGACCAGCGCAATCATCTCGCCGGGCTTCGCTTCAAAGCTGATGCCTTCCAGGGTGTCCCCGTCTTTATCGTAAGAGAACGAGACGTTGTCGAACTTGACCGCCCCCTCTACGCTCTTCAGCGTGACGGCCGCTCCTTCATCCTTCGCTTCAACCTCTTCGTCCAGCACTTCGAATACGCGTTCCGCACCCGCAATGGCGGACAGCAGCGTATTCCATTGGTTCGCCAGATCGTTCAGCGGTCTCGTAAACTGCCGCGCGTAACTTTCGAATATAATGATGACGCCGATCGTAATATGCCCCTGGATCGCCAGGATGCCACCAATGCCCGCCACGATCGCAAAGCTCAAGTTGTTGAGCCCGTTCATCAGCTTCGGAATGAAGCCCGATATGCTCTGCGCCCAGAAGCCCGATAGACGAATCCGTTGATTGCGATCATCGAATTCGCGGACCACCCGTTCCTCCTGGGAAAAAGCCTTGATGATTCGCTGCCCGGACAGCGTTTCTTCAATGTAGCCGTTCAGATCCCCCAGATTGCGCTGACGCTCTTTAAACAGCGGGCCGGTTCGGCGGGTAATCCAGCGCATCCCCATCATCATCAGGGGCACGACCAGGAACGTCAGCAGCGTAAGCAGCGGGCTAAGCCATAACATGACGGTTAACGTGCCGATTAAAGTCAGCACGCTTGAGAAGATTTGAATGGCCGAGCTGTTGAGCGTCGAGCTCACGTTCTCGATGTCATTCGTCAGACGGCTCATGATTTCGCCCTGTTGGCGCTTGCCGTAGAACGGAATCGGCAGCCGGTGCAGGTGCGTGAACAGATCCATTCGCATACGGTACACGGTTTCTTGAGCGATACCGATCATCCAGACATTGTGCAGCCAGGTGGTTAAAGCCTGAAGGACATATACGACGGCCAGGCCAACCAGAAAGTACAGCCAGGCGGAATCGATGGAGCTGTCGGGATTTCTTACATCATCCAGAAATTTGTCCACCCCGACCCCGAGCAGATATGGACCCAGCAGCGCCAGGCCCGAGCTGAACATCACCATCAGCAGCACGAGCGCGAGTTTCCCTTTGCGCCGGGCAAGATAAGTCCATATCCTGGAGAGGGTGCCCGACCAGTTTTTCGCCTTGGCTTTCGGCTTGCCGCCACGGCTGCCGCCATCCTTGTTCTTGTCAAGATCCAGCTTCGGCTTTGGGTGACGAAACGGTTCAGTGAATGCCTTGAGCATGATGCTGCGCCTCCTCTCCATACTGGGATTCATAGATGCGTCGATACAGAGCGGAGCTTTTCATCAAAGCGTCATGATTCCCTTTTCCGATCAAACGCCCGTCATCCAGCAGCAAAATCAAATCCGCCGAAGTGGTCGAGCTGATCTTCTGCGTAATCAAAAACGTCGTGCAGGATAAATCCTTGAGGGCATCCAGCAGGGCGCCTTCCGTTCGGACGTCAAGAGCGCTGGTGCTGTCGTCCAGAATGAGGATGGCGGGCTTTCGCACGAGCGCCCGCGCAATCGACAGGCGCTGCTTCTGTCCGCCGGACAAATTGACCCCGCGCTGGCCCAGCATCGTGTCATACCCGTTAGGCAGATGCTCAATGGTCTCATGAATCTGAGCTCGGCGAGCCGCCTCCTGAATTTCTTCCATCGTTGCATCCTCGCGTCCCCAAGCAATATTCTCCCGCACCGTCCCGGAGAAGAGCAGCACTTCCTGCGGCACATAGCCGATGCTGCTGCGCAGGTTCACCTCATCGATCGACGCGGCGTCCACGCCGTCTACGAGCACGGTCCCCTTCTCTTCCTCGTAAAGCCGCGGAATCAGCTGGACCAGCGAGGATTTGCCGGAACCCGTGGCTCCCATGATGGCGATGCGTTCACCAGGCTTCGCTTCAAAGGATATATCCGTCAGGACGTCGATGTCGCTGCCCGGATAACTGAAGCTCACTTGCTCGAATTTGACGCCCCCCTGAATATCCACTTTTCCGGCTTGGTCCTTGTTTGCGCCTGCCGCCATATCCTCCGTGCCCAGCACCTCCTGCGCACGCTGGGCGGAAGCCCGTCCGCGGGAAAAGGCAACGACGACCCAAGACAGGGCTGACATGGCGCCGATGCAGCGCAGGGAATAGTTGACGACGGCGACCACCTCGCCGACGCTGGCACTGCCGGACGCAATATCTTTGCGGCCGAACCACAGGACCGCCATGATCCCGGCGTTCATAACGAGGAGAATAAACGGCATCGTTGTCTCCGTTAATCGCAAGGTCGAGACGGTGGTGCTCATCAGCTTGCCGGAAGTACGAGCAAAGCGCTCAATCTCATGACCCATGCGCACGAATACGCGGATCAAGCGAATCCCGGTCAGATTCTCCTGGATGACGCCGTTCACCGCATCCAGCCGCTGCTGGACGCTGCGGAACGCATCGGCAGCCCGCTTCATGATCCAAGCGATGAAAATAAACAATACGGGCACGGTCAGCACAAGCAGCAAGCCCAGCTTCACATTCACTACCAGTGCCATGATAATGCTGCCGAGCACCACCAGCGGGACGCGCGTCATGAACCGCAGGCCCATGAACACCGTGTCCTGAATCTGGGTGACGTCACCCGTAAGCCTGGTAATCAACGATGAGGTGGCGAACCGGTTAAATATCGAATAAGAGAACGACTGCACCTTGTCATACAATTGATCGCGAAGATCATAACCGAGCCCCTGACTCGTATGCGCAGCAAAAAAAGAGCTGGATATCCCGGCGATGAAGGCTATAATAGCGCTTCCAGTCAAAACGGCTCCCCACATCCATACGACGGACATGTCCTGCTTCTGTATGCCGTCGTCGATGATTTTGGAGATAAGCAGCGGCTGAATCAGCTCGACGGTGAGCTCGATCAGCATCATGGCAAGTGCCGCAATCGCTGCAACGCGGTACTTTTTCAAGATCGAGAAGACAATTCCCATATGCATTCCTCCGAATGTCGAAGACCCTTATCCTATTTCTTACATCATTTACCCACAGGTCTTCATGTAGTAGCAATATTAGTTCGTACATTGGCTGGATATGTCTATTATAATATATTTTCTCCTAGATCTTGCCGGCGGATGAAAATTATCGCCGAAAATCGCATTCCATTACCTCTTCACGCATGGCGCGCAACATAAAAACCAGGATGAACAGGCAGCGAAAAAGAGAGCCCGTTCACAAGGATCGTCTCCCGAAAATGGCTCTCTTGCCGAACTATATGTTATTCCACGGACTTCAGCGCTTCGATCATGTCGATCCGCTTCAGCTTGTAATGCATGGAAGCCATGACGATGGCCGAGAACAGCAGCGTCAGCAGCGCCGCGTAGCCATAACTGATTTCATGGATGGTGGGACTGAACATCATCGCATCCACTTCTGCGGTCAGGAGCACGAAGCGGTGCAGGAATATGCCTGCCAGATTGCCCGCTATGATCCCGAGCACGGTCAGGATCATGTTTTCCCGATAAATGTACATGGTTACTTCCTTGTCGTAGAAGCCAAGCACCTTAATCGTCGACAGCTCGCGTATCCGTTCGGATACGTTGATATTCGTCAGATTGTACAGCACGACAAATGCGAGGGCCGCAGCGGACACAATCAGGACGACCACCACGACGTTCATGCTGTCCATCGTATCGCTGAAGGCGTCGCTCACGCCGCTCGTGAAACTCACCATGGCGACCCGTTCGCTTGCGGTTAACGATTCCCCGAGCCGATCCTCCCACTCCGGATCGTTACGGTCATAAGTCAGCAGCTGGCTGTTTACTTCGGGCGCTGCGTCAAAAATGTCTTCGTAGTACTTCGGCGTCATGTACACGTAGTGCAAGGTATAGTTCTCCGTGATCCCCGCCACGCGTATTTCAAAGGGTTCATTGTCGCTGTTCTGGACGGCGAATGTGCTGCCAATGCCGAGACCGAACAGCTTGGCCAGCTTCTCGGTAATGATCGCCCCGTCATCCGTTAACGACAGCGTCTGCCCCTGTTCGCGGGGCTTCAGCACGATAAACGAATCGATCTTCTCCGGCGATTGCGGCACGAACAAATTCACATCCTGGCCGTTCACGCCGGGAGCTGCCGCGGTCATCGCCTCCTGGGTCACGTTCAGGATTCCCGTAATCTCCGGAACTCCCGCTAGGCGCTTGTTATAATCCTCCAGCCCGCCGCTCTCGCCGTTATCTTCTTGGAATACCACGGTCGCCTGGTGCTGCATGATTTTGCCGTATTGCATCGGCGCGATATCCCCGATGGAGTCCTTAAGACCGAAACCGGTCAGAATGAGGGCCGTGCACCCGGCCACGCCGCAGACCGTCATGAACATCCGCTGCTTATAGCGGAAGAGATTTCGCGCGGTTACTTTTCCAATAAAGCCGAGCCGGTTCCACACCCAAGGCACTCGCTCCAGCCATATGCGGGATCCGTTCTTGGGCGCCCTTGGACGCATCAGGACCGAGGCGTTGCTTCGAAGCTCCACCCGCACGGCCACATAAGCCGTCATGGTGGTGCAGAGTACAGCCACGACAACCGAGACGACGCTATAGCTGAGATAGAAGCTGGTTCTTACATCGGGCAGATTATATAAAGCGCCGTAAGCATCATAGATGATGGCGGGAAACAGGGTAAAGCCGACGGCCAGTCCGGCAGCCGATGCGGCAACGCTCGCCAGCGTCGAATAGACCAGAAACTTTTTCATCACGTCCCGGTTGCTGTATCCAAGGGCTTTCAGGGTTCCGATCTGCAGCCGCTGCTCCTCAACCATCCGGGTCATTGTCGTCAGGCTGACGAGGGCTGCAATCAGGAAAAAGAATACCGGGAACGCGGTGGCAATGGAAGATAAACGGTCCGCGTTATCGCTGTATTCGGTATATCCCGGGTTGACGCTGCGGTCCATGACATAGACCTTGGGAAGCTCAAGCTGATCCAGCTCCTTCCGGCCCTCGGCCACTTCCTTCTCGCCGTCGGCGATCTCCCGCATAGCCTTTGCTTTTTCCTCTTTGAATTTCTCCTGACCTTCCCGGTAGTCCGCCTGTCCTTGGGCAAGTTCCGCTTTCGCATTCGCGAGCTTGGCTTCCCCCTCCCGTCTGGCGGCTGCAAGCTCTTCCGTTCCTTGCTTCCACGAAGCCTCTCCCTGCGCGAGCTGACGCTCGGCTTCCCGAAGCTTAGCCTGCCCGTCCTTCAGCTCTGCTTCGCTTGCATCCAGCTTCTGCTTAGCCTGATCCAGCTGCAGCGAAGCCTCGTCCAGGCCACGCTGGAACGCGGAAGCCGCCTGTCGCAAAGCAGCGCCGTCCAATGCGCCGTCCATGAAGCCGGCGGCGACCGCCCCTAGTTTCGGATCGGCTGACTGAGCTGCCGAGAGCAGCTCTTGCCTCTGCTCGTCCGGGATGACCTCCGGGTCCAAGCCGGAGATTTGCTGCAGCGCCTTGGCCAATTGCTGTCCTTGTGCCAGCTTTGGCGCAAGCTCCGCCTTTTGTTGGTCCAATTGGCTCTGACCCGTCTTGAGCTGATTCCGGCCCTGTTCCAGCTTCTGCCGATTGCGTTTCAGTTCCGCTCTGCCTTGCGAAAGTTCTTGTTCCGCCGCATCCAGTTTAGCCTGCCCCTGGGCCAGCTCGGCCTGAAGCTTGTTCACCCCATCGCGGTACGTTTGCTCGCCTTCATTCAGCTTGAGCCTGGCATCCGTTAACTCCTGCTCCGCATCGGCAAGCTGCCTCTTGGCATCCTCGATTTTGTGCGTCGCCTCGTCCAGCTTCTTCTGCCCTTCTGCACGGATTTCCGCCAGCCGCTCCTGCGGCATGGCCTCCAGCGCCAGTTCAACCGCTTCTTTGTGCCGGCTGATTTTCTCGTCATACTCGGCTGTATAAGGAGCAGGTTCCGCCGTGTCATGAAAGGTCAAGTAGACTTCCGTATAAACAGGCAGTTTAAAATCCTTCTCCGGAATAACGGCAAATACATCCGCCGTTCCTTTGCCGATACCGCTCGTTCCCCGGCTCATGCTGCTTATGAACAGCGGGCTTTTCGCTCTTCCAACGACTGTATACGTCAGGTGATCAAACGTTTCCCCCAAATCCACTTCCTGATCCGGATTGGTAAAGGTGACCTGATCCCCCAGTTTAAATTCGTTTCCTCTCTCTCCTGCATCGATGACGATTTCGCCTGCTGCCTCTGGCATTCGCCCCTCTGTAAGCACATATTGATTCAGATTATTTCCTGGGTCATAGGAGAGCACCTTCGCGATCCGCCCGCTGTCGCCGAGAAATACGTCCGCGCCGTAGCCCGGTTGAACCGCATCCACGCCGACAACCCGTTTCAGCTTTTCAATATCGCTTGGTTCGAGACCCAAGGTCGATTGAACCTTAAGGTCCATCAGTTTTAAATCCATATAGTAGTGATCCGCCGTATCCAGCATATCCGGCCCGGTGGCCTTGATCCCCGCGAAAAAGCCGACGCCGAGCATAATAATCGCAAAAATGGACAGAAACCGTGCCTTTGTACGCGATATTTCCCGGAAAATATCAGTCCATAACGCTTTCTTCTTCATCATCTATGTCTCCCTACCACTCAATGCTGTCTACGGAAACGGGATTCGGATTTACCACCGTCTTCCGAACCTTGGCATTGTTGATCTCGATGATGCGATCGGCCATCGGTGCCAGGGCAGAATTATGCGTAATGACGATAACGGTCGTTCCCGTGTGGCGGCAGGTATCCTGGAGCAGCTTGAGCACCTGCTTCCCGGTATGGTAATCAAGCGCACCCGTGGGTTCATCGCAGAGAAGCAGCTTCGGCTGCTTGGCAAGCGCCCTGGCAATCGCCACCCGCTGCTGTTCGCCGCCGGACAGCTGTGCCGGAAAATTGTTCAGGCGCTGCTCCAGGCCGACATCCCGCAGCACTTGTTCGGCATCCAGAGCTCGGGGCGAAATCTGCGAGGCTAATTCCACGTTTTCTTTTGTCGTCAGATTGGGAACCAGGTTGTAAAATTGGAACACAAATCCGACGTCATTGCGCCGATATCCCGTCAGCTCCTTGCTGTTAAACTTGGCTATGTCCGTTCCATCCACCAGCACTTGTCCCTCATCGGCGGTGTCCATGCCGCCCAATATGTTCAGCACCGTGGATTTTCCTGCGCCGCTGGGACCGACGATAATCGCGAACTCGCCCTTTTCGATCTCCAGGTTGATTCCGTCGTTGGCTACAATGGTGGTCTCGCCCATCCGATAGCGCTTATATCCATCCTTAATGCTCACAAAAGCCATGTCACTCCACTCCCAACTCATCGTTGCCGTTTCGGCCTGGAACGTTATGTAGAATCTTAGGTAACCCAAGCGGTCTATAGGCGCTTCAGTTGCAGGATGGTCAATGTCTATACGGATACGTATTGCGGCGTCTGCCTAAACCTGTGCAGCCGGCTATTGTATTTGTGCGTTCTTCGTTGTTAGATTCACTTGTTTCGCTTGTCCTGATCCGTGAATCCATCCTTAAAACCAGTGTAGCATAAACAAATCCGCCAAAGAAAACGCTGAACCGCCCCAGACGGCTAAGTCACAGAATGTTCCAGATTCGGCATGCACGAACGGCACAAAAAAAACGCTCCTTCACCCGGAAGAAGCGCTGCACCATAAACATCCTATGATTTCCAGAAGATCGCCCGGTCCTCCGCACGAAGCTTCGTTACGAAACCGGAAGGGTCCTGTGCCGTGTACCCGATCGAATCCACGATCCATCTGCCCCCTGCGTGCTTGTATTGAATCGTGGCCAAGCCGGTATCCCGAAGACGATGCTCGCTGGTTCCCGTCTCATGGGTCGCGTCGGTCATGAGCTTAAAATAGGGATCGATCCGTTTGACTTCTTGAGCAAGGGCTTCCCCTGGAACCAAAACTTCAAACTCGCTCCACTCCGGGAGTCGGCTAAGCCGCCATTGATCCGTGAGATGTCCGCCTCGGGGATAAAAGAACGAAACCAGCTTGCTGCCATCCGCCATTTCGTGAATTTCATACGTATAGTCCCGTTCTTTTCTTACGATATCCGGTTTGCCGTATTGGCTTTCTACTGTATATGAATCCGGGGCATACGACATTAGCAATCGATATAAAAAAGGAATGTTGATCTCGTTCTGAAGCGTCATATCCTCATCGGCTTTTCCGGCACAAAGCAACAGGAGGACTAACATCGCCGCGATTGCACCCAAGCGCAATCCTGCTGCCCGAGCTTTAAACACCCTGTCCGTCCTCATATCAATCGATATGTCCCGTCAACGCCGCTTCGGGGATATCTTGTCCCCGGATCCACTCCCTGAACGAAAAATCAAGCACGCCGCCCTGAGCAAGCGAGGTCATGACCCTTCCATTTTCGAAGGCGTACGAAAAGGTATGCAGCGTTCCGAACAAATCGTCGTAATCCGTAAAAAACAACGGGGACTTTGGATCCTTAAACAAACCGAAAGCCTCGGTTTGGGTTAACCGTTCCGCATCCAGGCTGTCGAGGTAACGTTTACGCCGCAGGGAATGCTCGATGGCAGGCCTGTTTTTGCCCGTCAACGCCTCATAATGGTTAACGCAGGCGATTGCCGCCTCCCCGCCCATACGGGGAATCACTTGG
The DNA here is from genome assembly GCF_000024685.1 of Paenibacillus sp. Y412MC10. NCBI lineage: Bacteria > Bacillati > Bacillota > Bacilli > Caryophanales > Paenibacillaceae > Paenibacillus > Paenibacillus sp. Y412MC10. The sequence goes on along the minus strand of NC_013406.1, from coordinate 1,586,585 downwards.
TCCGGGCTTGCCTCGACAACGGCCATGTTGCCCCGTGCATCTCCTATTGAAAAGTTATAACAAGCCGCATGGGGAATATGGCGCAGCATATAAGACGCTTCTTCTGCCGTGCCGCACGATTCCAGTATCATCCGAACGCCGACCCAAGGCGACAGTCCCGTCCGGTATCCGTCAAAGCTGACAAAATGCAGCCCGGCGGCAAGCCCTTGCTCATTCACCCCGTCATGCCTGCCTATGGCCTGCAAATTATAGCCCGCGGTTGCCAGGCCTTGATCGGCTTGAGCCACAGTAAAATAACCATCGTAAAACGCAGGCGTAAAATCGTAATTTCTTACGTAATACGAAGCCGTGATCATCGCCGAGCAGCCCATGGCCGCGATTTTCGGGACGTCGTATCCGCCCAGAAGCGCCGCGGTTTTGGGAAAGGACATTTCCAAACCTTCCGACAGTCCTTCAAGCTCCGTTAGCAGCTGCGGGGCAAACTCATTATAGATGCTCTTCAGCTGTTCCGTGTCGATCTCCGGTTTGGTGGCCGCTTCGAAAGCTTTCAATATGGGCTGATTTCGCAGGCTGCGGCCCAGCTTAAGCCCGTTATAATAGTTATCTTCTCTAAGCTGCAAGATGTTTACCTTGTAATCCGGCATTTTGATCCCTCCACCCAGACGGTAGTCCATATGGGAATATATCCCTCATCCGATTATAGATGGAATTCAATCTCCTTCCAATAAAAAAAGCTCCAACCCCGCATGTTTGCATGCTGGGAAGGAGCAAAATTTATGCTCGGGGCAATTGTTCAAATACGTGAACGTATTGCTCGTATTTTTCGGACCAGGCGTCTTTGCGCGATTCAAGCGTCCTGCCATCCAGCAGTGCCTCAATGACGTCCAGGCATACGTCCCAACCGGCAATATCCTTCGGCGTATGATCCGTGATGTTCGTTATCGTCTCGATCAACACCAGACGGCAGCCTTCGGCCTCGGGATGCAGCTCAAAACGCACCCGGTCCTCTCCCCACGTATACTCCAGTACCGATAACTCCCGATAGTCCGTAATCTCAAACTCTTCGAACGTTCCGTCCTGCATGTCAAAGGTAATTCTTCCGCCTTGGCGCAAATCCTCCACCTTCAGCTCCGAAAACCACTGCTTCAGCTTGTCATTATCCGTCAGATAGGACCACACCTTCTCAACCGAATGCTTCAGGCGGCGTTCAAATCGGACGGTCGTTCCGAACTCGTCTTGCCGTACAACAGCCAGCATCACTCATCCTCCTCATGGAATGTTTGATTCAAAAATGGTTCATCCAATCTGGCGGCCTTAGGATGATTACGGAGCTTCATCCTCATCCAGCAGCCTCTCCAGATCATCCAGCTTGTTCGTCCAGAACTGCCGATAGGGCTCCAGCCAGTCGTGGATCTCCTCCAGAGGCTTGGCATTCAGGCTGTACACATGCCTCTGTGCTTCTTTCCGCAGCGAGACAAGGCCTGCATCCCGCAAAATGCGCAGATGTTTGGACACGCCGGGTTGGCTGAGCTGCATGAGATCTACAATCTCCCCCACCGTACACTCTTTCACGCGCAGGTAGTCCAATATCGTCCTGCGGTTCGGCTCTGCCAATACTTCAAAAAGGTTATCGTTCAACATGTTTATTATATTACTATACAGTTATATTTCCGTAAAGTTATATAATAGGCTCACGCCGTCTTTGAACAAACATAACGACTTCTTTATAATGTAGCTATTGATGTCCGGTTTTAACACGGTAATACGGGAATGCCCCAGTCAAAAAGAGGAGTGACGAAAATGCCCGATATTATATTTTTGCGCGACCCTGATCTGCCGTTTTTGGAAATCAAACAATGCGATGCTTGGGATCATCTGGCCTACAAAAAGCATTTTCACGAAGAAATCTCCATTGGTCTCATTGAGCAAGGGGCTACCCGCATATGGTCTGCCGGGAAACGGTATGAGGCTGCTCAGGGACATATTGTGCATTTTCCGCCGCTGCTCCCTCATGCTTGCCACCCCGAGAATCCCGCCGACTGGAAATATACGATGATTTTTATCCATCCCCGGTGGCTCGACCCTGCGCCTGCCCGCTATCATCCCTCCCAATCCGATATGCCCATCCTGCTGCCGAAATATCAAAACGATCGCTGCCGAAATCTGGTTCATTCCTGCAGAACAGGGCTTCAGCAAAAAGCCACTCCATTGGAGATTGAATCCATGCTGATGGCATTAATGCGGGAAACGGGCCTGCTTCAGGAGGAAAGCGCCTCGGTGCCTGGCGGCAATGTGCCTGAATCCCCGGCTATGCTGCGAGCGAAGAAGTATTTGGATCATCATTATAAAGATCGCATTACACTCGATACCCTGCAGGACATATCCGGGATCAGCAAATTCCACCTCATTCGGATGTTTACGGAAACCTATCATCTTGCTCCGCATGCCTACCAAAATTTATTGCGCATCAATTATGCGAAAGAGCAGCTGTTACAGGGGAAGACCATCGCCGACGTTGCTGCCGAGTCCGGGTTTTACGATCAGAGCCATTTCACGAGAGCTTTTGCCGGGTGCGTTGGGACAACGCCTCTTCGGTATGCGAAAGCAGCGTCATCTTAAACTAACCGCAATTTTATACAATACCGCCTCGCGCAGACGCTGATAGAATTATGAAGATCCCAATGTTGCGAGGTGTTTAACTTGAACGATTCTTTATCTGAACGGGATTTTGCCGACGCTCTGAAGTCAGTTGCCCGTAACCTGCAGCTCAAACAATACGTCCGGCAATCGGCCGAATGGTATCCGATCCTGCTGCGTGCAGCCGAGCGTTTTGTCGCGGGAGACGTGCTGGAGCGAGGTTTGTTCTGCCGGGATGCACTGGATGCCCGAGGTTATCGGACTTCGCTGGAATATATCGGGGAGAACACCCTGACCGAAGCCGAATGTACACAGGCTTTCCTGGAGTTCTCCCGTTTAATCGAAGCCTGCTCGAATGGCCGGCCGGGCACCCGTATTTCGCTCGACCTGTCCCATATCGGATTATCGGTAGACGGGGATTTGGCTTATCGGCATCTTGAAGGGCTTGCCTGCCAAGCGGAGGAAGCCGGTTTGGAGCTGGTCATCAGCATGGAGGAGTCTGCCAAAACGGATGCCATCCTTGCGCTGCATCGCAAAATATCGGCCCGGTTCGCGAATGTCGGCATCACGCTGCAAGCCCAGCTACCCCGAAGCCTGGAAGATCTCGAACAAATTCTTACCTACGGTTCCGGCACGATCCGCATCGTAAAAGGCGCCTATCAGGAACAAGAGGGGCACTATATTCCTCGTTCCGAGACGCTTACCTCTAGGCATATTCAATTGGTGGATTTATGCGTTCAGGCAGGCAGGCCGGTATCGGTCGCCACTCATGATGAACGTATCCTGCGGCATATGACCCGCAACGAAGTGTATCGCGGCGCAGCCGTCGAAATTGAAATGCTGTATGGCATACGAACGGACTTTGCCAAGCAACTGAAAGACGACGGCTTCCCCGTCCGAATCTACCTGACATACGGCGAGGAGTGGTTCCTGTACTTGTGCCACCGAATCGCCGAGTACCCGCCGAATATCTATGACGCGGTGACCCGGTCGATCGCAGGCGGCACCGAACCCATTACCCAATATTGATCAACAATAACGAGGGAAGAAACAGCAAATATTTGCTGTTTCTTCCCTTATTTATGATCTGGTACTAAAAAATATTTTCGGAATGCCGATGTAATAGTTGAAACTTTATTATGAACGAATGCGTCATATTGTAGAGGAAAATAATAACAAAGCGAATTCAGGAGGTTGAGCGTGTGAAAAGAATATGGACTGCCTTGCTAGCAGCTATACTGTTAATTCCCATGACATTCCAATCGCAGGCCCAGGCGGCAGTGAACATCAGCGTCTTGATTGATGGCGTCAAGCTGTATACGCCTCAAGCACCTGTCATGATCCAGGGGCGCGTCATGCTTCCGATGCGATCCATCTTCGAAGCCTTGGACGCATCGGTCAAATGGAATCAAAAGACGAAAACCGTCACGGCGGTCAAGGATGGCACAACCGTCATCCTAAAAATCAACTCCAAGACGGCCACCATCAATAACAAGACGGTAGCGCTGGATGTACCGGCGAAGAACTTAAAAGGCAACACCATGGTGCCGGTCCGCTTCGTAAGCGAAGCCCTTGGCCAAAAAATCGGCTGGAATTCCAAAACGAAAACCGTTACCGTCACCACGACGAACAATTCCGGCGGCGGTGGAAATACTACTGGCATCGTGCCGGTGAATTATGTGACTCTTCGGGACATCGGCAATGCCGGAGACGGCCGCGATTTGCAGGTCAGCTTCTCCAAATCGTCGACCGAATCTTTAATCTCGCATTACCGCGTCATGATTGTGAAGCAGTCCAAGACATTGAACCAAACCGAGGCACAGCGAGTATCCTCCGCTGCTTACGCCACGGTATATCCGTCCGGCTCGGATCCGACGCTGACCCTTACATCCGGCTCAAAGGATGTGGACGGTGACCTTATCCGCGATAATCAAGCTTATAAAGCTTATGTATTGGCAGTCAGCAAAACTGGCGGCACGTATGCCCTTTCCTCGGCTTCCCCGTCGTTGACGCTGACTAACACCAATTCGGTGAACGGAGCAACCAACGTAAAAGCGAGCGATGTGAGCGACTACGGCGATGGCCGTGATCTTCAGGTCAGCTTCACGCGCGCTCAGAGCGAGAGCAATGTAAGCAACTACCGCGTGTTTGTCGTAAAAACGAAGGATGCAGCTAACTTCAACCTGGCGGCAGCCAAGTCTGTATCCAGCCAAAATTACTCAACGGTAAGCAAAACTAGCACGACGAACACAACGCTGACCACGACGCTGAGCTCTTCCGCCCGCGATACTTCAGGCGAGCTCATTCGCAGCGGAGTCGCTTACACCGTATTCATTCAGTCTGTCAGCAGCAACGAGAGCGTGCTTGCAAGCAACCTCTCCTCCGGTTCGGCCAGCATCACCCTCAGCACGGGGAATACAACGGTTCCTTTCATCACGCAGGTAACGGATATCGGCGATGCCGGTGATGGCCGCGATCTGCGCGTAAGCTTCAACAAGGTATCCAACGAATCCAGCATTCATTCTTATCGCGTGTTTGTCGTAAAGGACAGCAGTTATAGCAGCTTCAACCTAAGCAGAGCCAACACGGCTTCCAGCTACAACTACTATACCCATGTCAACAAAACCGGCAATAACATCACGAACCTGACGCTGTCATCGGGCGCCAGAGACGTGGATGGAGCAACGATTCGCAACGGCGTGTACTATCGCGTATTCGTCATGGCGGTGGACAACAATAACGCCAATAACAACGTACTGTCCGCTCCATCGAGCTCCATCATTTTGAGTTCCAGCTACAATGTGGGCGCGGTTACCAGCCTGTCCGTCACCGACGTGAACAACTACAATGACGGTCGCGACATGCAGGTGTCATTCTATCGCCCGTCCGATCAATCGAATATTAGCCATTACCAGGTCTTCGTTGTCAAATCATCGAATAGTTATTTTGATCTGTACAGGGCAAACAATTTAAGCAGCTATTATTATACGCAAATCAGCAAGAACAACAGCAGCAGCAACTACATGTCGCAAGTGCTGAATTCAGGCAGCCGCGATATTGACGGAGAACTGATTCGCAACGGGGTCAGCTATCGCGTTTATGTCCTGTCCGTAGGATATTCGACCAGTAACAATGCATTATCTGACTATGCTTCCATTACGCTTGGGAACGCCAATCAGAACGTTAACCCTGTTTCCACGCCGTCCCTGACGCTAAACGGCAATAACGGAAACGGAAGCGACCTGAGAGTCACCTTCAGTCCTGCTTATGGCGAAAGCTACATCGACCATTACCGGGTGATCGTCGTAAAGTCAAACAAAAGCCTGAACGTGTCGCAAGCTTACAGCAACGGGTATTACACGTTGGTTAACAAAACCGGCGGTACCATCACTCGGGATTTGGCTAACACGACCAAGGATAGCGATGGAGACCTCATTCAAAGAGGTCAAAGCTACCGCGTGTATGTCTTGTCTGTAGGCAACAGCTATTCGAATTACAGCAACGCGCTTTCGTCGGTCTCTAGTGCGGTTACGATTCAAGGCGTGACCCAGGTAGCGGCAGTAACGAACGTTACGGCAGCGGATGTGGGAGACAATAATAACGCAAGCGACTTGAAAGTATCATTCACCAAAGCCCCAAATGAAGCCAACATCAAAGAATACCGAATCATGGTCGTAAAGCAAGCCAATGCTGGCAGCTTTACTGTAGCTCAAGCTAACAATGTAGGTAATGACAACTATGATAGTGTAACGGTCGGTACCGATTTCAGTAAAGCTCTGAGACCTGAAACAAGAGACGTCGAAGGTCAGCCGATTCGCAATTCGGTGGATTATCAAGTATTCGTACTGTCCGTAAGCAATAATGGCTCCATAAGCAATGCCCTGTCGGCACCATCGGCGCCTATCAAGCTTACGGGTACGGCCGTCACGGTTCCTTCGGATGTATATGCCGGGATTGAAAGCACCAACGGGAATGCCAGTGATATTGTTGTTAAGTTCTCGTCCGCAACAGGAAGCGTTGAAGAATACCGGATCATGGTGGTACCAGAAACCAAAAAATTTGGTGATTATGAAGCAGATAAAGTACTTCCCGGAAACTACACTGTAGTCGATGTCGATACAAGACTAAATCAATATGTGAAAAACTTGGAGGCTACAGCAAAAGACGTCAATGGTGCAGCCATTGCCTCTGGTCATAAGTACAGAGTCTACATTCTGGTAGTTGCCGACGGCACAACCTCTACCACCAACGCACTGTCCGATTCATCTGGTTTGTTTACGATCCCGAACCCGATCCAAACCACGGCCGTCACAGCCAAACTGGATGCAAACGGGAAGCTTCAAGTCGATTTCAAGAGGGCGATCGATGAGCGAGGCATTACGGCTTACCGCCTGTTGTTTGTAGAGGAAGACAACATCAAGACCTTTACTCTTAAAGCAGCAACGGACGCCGCTGCCAAAGAAGATAAGAATGCAACAATAAAACCGGATGGCAAAGATGTCTCGACCCTCATCGATATCCCTGCTAAGGATGCCCTGGGTAAAGACATTAAAGACAATGCGAAGTACGCCGTTTATGTCCTGTCCGTGCAATCCCAGGATAAGAAACTTGCTTCGAGCGCACAATCCGCAACGCCTCTATCCGAAGCGTCCAAAACGCTTGTTGTATTAAAGAAAACGCCTTAATCCAAGGTGCATCAAAATAAGCTTTAACATGAGAGCCGTTCCCTCATCACTAAGACGATGAGGTACGGCTCTTTTTTTATCCGCTTCTTCCATCAAGCCCCCATTTTCAGAACTCCTTGCATCTCATAACTAATTTCCACATGATTTTAAGATGAATTATCCGGGTACTTCCCCATGGAAAAATATGATAATTTATTATTAGAAAGCGCTTTCAAAAATATCATTTGGAGGTGAATCCTAACCTTAATAGCCAATGTTGCAGCTAGGTCCTCAACAACGGATAACGGTTATTGAATGAATCTAGTGAAAATACCGCTTCACAACTTCAAAACAAAGGAGATGCTAATGATAAACCTCAATAAGAAATCCATCTGTTCCTTGGTTCTCATCGTTTCTCTGGTCATCTCATTGTTCCCTTCATACGCATCCGCAGCGAAACACGAACATCCAAAGCATCCAAAGAAAAATCTCCAAGCCTACGTCAATGATATGCAGCCCGGCTGGAACCTGGGTAATTCGCTGGATGCCGTGGGAGCTGACGAGACGGCATGGGGAAATCCGCGCATCACCAAAGCGCTGATCGACCAAATTGCGGCACAGGGATATAAGAGCATCCGCATTCCGGTAACCTGGAGACATCACATCGGCAGCGCACCGAGTTATGCCATCGACGCCTCTTACATGGACCGGGTCGAGGAGGTTGTCGATTGGGCGCTGGACGCCGATCTGTACGTCATGATCAACGTCCATCACGATTCGTGGCTGTGGATCAGCCATATGGAGAACAACCGCAACGAGGTCGTTGCCAAGTACAACGCCGTATGGACTCAAGTTGCCCAGCGCTTCCGCACCCATTCGAACAAGCTGATGTTTGAAAGCGTCAACGAACCCCGCTTCTCGGATGGCGGGACCACCGACGAGTCCAAAGCCTTTCAGATGCTGGATGAGCTTCAAACGTCGTTCCATCGGATCGTCCGCGGATCTGGAGCACGCAATGCAACCCGGCCGCTTGTGCTCTCTACCCTTGAGGCATCCCCGACTCAAGCTAGAATGAACGAGCTGTACAACACCATGACCAAGCTGAATGATGCCAATCTCATCGCCACCGTCCATTATTATGGATTTTGGCCGTTCAGCGTGAACATCGCGGGGTATACCCGTTTTGAGACGGATACCCGAAACGATATCGATCAGACGTTCAACCATGTATATGACACCTTTATCGCTAGAGGGATTCCCGTTATCCTTGGCGAATACGGGCTGCTTGGCTTCGATCAAAGCACAGGGGTCATTGAGCAGGGCGAGAAACTGAAGTTCTTCGAATATCTGACCCATTATCTCAAACAGAAGAACATTACCCATATGTTATGGGACAATGGCCAGCACTTTAAGCGAACCGCCTTCACCTGGTCCGATCCGGAGCTGTACAATATCATGAAGGCTGGTTGGAGCGGACGTTCTTCCACGGCTGATACCGATCTGATTTTTGTGAAAAAAGGAGCGGCTGTCCAGGATCAAAGCATCCCATTGAACTTGAACGGCAACGCATTGGCCGAAATCCGCTCTAACGGACAGCGGTTAGTCGCCGGGCAGGATTATACCCTAAACGGAAATGAGATTACGTTTACATCCAGCCTGCTGTCCAGGCTGACTTCATCCGGACAATTCGGAGTGAATGCCGTACTGACGGCCAAGTTCAACCGAGGCGCGGACTGGAACTTCAGGGTTGTTTATCATGATGCGCCTGTGCTGCGCAGCACGCAGGGAACCACTGATTCGTTCAGCATTCCCGCGACGTTTAACGGGGATCAGCTGGCCACGATGGAGGCTGTTTACGCATCGGGAGGCAATGCAGGGCCGCAGGACTGGACCTCCTTCAAGGAATTTGAATACACGTTTTCCCCATCCTACGCAAGCCATGAAATCAAGCTTAAACCTGTCTTTTTTAACGAGGTCAGAGACGGAGAAGTCATCCTCAAGTTTCATTTCTGGAGCGGCGAGGTCATTATCTACAACCTAACGAAGAACGGCAGCGGCGTGACCGGCAGCACCTCTTAGGTTATGCTGCATGGGAATAACAAAAGCTCAAGTGAAATCACTTGAGCTTTTGTCTATTTAGGCTTGCGCAATATTTCGTTCAGCCAGAAACCTATCGATAATGGCCGAGATGACATTCAAGCTGACAGGCTTGCTGACATACTCATCCATGCCCATTCCTAAATATTTCTCGCGATCCCCCTTGATCGCATGGGCCGTCACGGCCACGATATAAGGTTGATGATCGGGCGGGGCCGATTCCTTAATGAGCTGGACCGCTTCCATGCCATCCATGAAGGGCATCTGTATATCCATGAACACCATGTCATACGGATATCGCTTAAAGGCCTCTACCGCCTCAAGCCCATTGAGAACGGTAGTCGAATTGTACCCCAGCTTCTCAATCATCTTCTTGAGGACTAATTGGTTCACCTCATTATCCTCAGCAATCAAAATTTTCAGATCGCTGCCGTCGGAGTGATTCTCGTGAACCGTCCCGGCCTCCGGCATGTTGCCCGCGTTTGCATTAAACGAAAAATCGACCGTAAACGTAAAGACGGACCCCTGCTGATTCGGATTTCGCTCATACCAGATATCCCCGCCCATCAACTGAACGAGTTTTTTGCATATGGCCAGCCCGAGTCCCGTTCCTTCCACCTGCCGTGTCATATAATGATCCACCTGATAGAAGGGTTCGAACAGCTGCGCAATCTTCTCGCTTGGCACCCCTATGCCCGTATCCGTAACGGAGAATTGTATGAGCTTCGAGTTAGCTTGGTCCCTGACACACTGAACCGAGATCGAAACGGCACCGTTCGGCGTAAATTTAATGGCATTGCTGAGCAGGTTCATTAATACCTGCCGCAGCTTCGTCACATCCCCATAGACTTGATTCGGCACGTCGGACGCTACAGAGGTGGTCACCTCAATATTTTTGTCCAGCGCCTTCGGAAGAATCATATTCAATGTCTCGGACAGGGCCGTTCTTAAGCTGAATGTTTCCTCCACCAGCTCCGTTCTGCCCGATTCGATCTTCGAGAAATCCAAAATATCATTTATGATGTTCAGCAGGGTTGTCCCGCTCTTCTTGATGATCTGCACGTACTCCCGCTGCTCCTCATCCAGCTCGGTTTCCAGTATCAAATCCGTCATTCCGATTACGCCATTCATCGGCGTACGGATCTCATGGCTCATCATTGCCAGAAACTCGCTTTTGGCTTTATTCGTCTTCTCGGCTGCTTCCTTCTCGATGATAAGCCTTTTCTGCTCCGTCATATCCTTGGCTATAATGTAGAACCCCACATTCTTGCCATGAATGACAATGGGAGCAAGCGTCGCGAGCACTTCAACCTGATGCCCGTCCTTGTGATGGATACAGTTGATCCCCTTCTCGGCGGCAACATAATCGGCCGCAGAAGAGAGCACTCGGGCGAGATTGCGTTCGCCGATCAAATTCGAGATTTTAGTTCCGATTAACTCCGGAATCTTAAAACCCGTCAGCTGCTCCGCCATCTGGTTCCCGTTAATAATCCTGCCTTCCAGATTGAAAGAAATAATCGCATCATGGTTATACTTCTTCAGCGAGGTGTATCGCTCAATGCTCTCCTGGAGCTTCTGCTCGGCTACCTTGCTGTCGGTAATATCAACAATTTGCGAAATGAAGAATAAGGGAGTTTGATCCTGATCGTCGCGAACCAGAGAAACATGTATCGACGCCCAGATGACATTGCCGTCCTTATGTACGAGTTGTTTCTCCACCGCAATGGTTGAGGACGCCTCATCCAGGGACCGTAAAAGCTTGTCTTTATTGTTAATGCATTCAGAATAAATATAATCGGTTGCCGGCTGTGCCATCAATTCTTCGTCCGTGTAGCCAAACATTTTGCACGCCGCAGGATTTACGCTGATCCAGCTTCCTTCTATCGTAACCAGGGCAATGCCAATTGGAGCACTTTTGTAGACATGTTCAAACAGAGCCTGATGGCCGAAAATGTTGATATCACTCATACTCTGCACCTCCTGATACCGCTTATTATACATCAGCATCTTCAAAATAGGAGTTTTTTCAGAGTAATTTTATATTGCTAATCATTAGTAGAGTCATCGGTATACCATATGATAGATTTAATCCCTTGTTAGCTGAACTATGTTCCGCATTACCAAGCGATTCGTTGCCGTTCACGAAAAAAACTCCCGCTGGGTCCATCAACTTCCATCGTCGCCAGCCATACCGCCGTATCGGCCCCTTCGGCAACGGTTAACGGAGCGTCTGCTCCTCCCATATCGGTCTGAACCCGGCCCGGGCGCAGCAGCTCCTTTTTCATCGGTTTATCCGCATTTTAAAGCATCACATCATGTGAGGGTCAATCCGTCATTTTACAAGGCTATCCCGGGAGCCCGACGCCCTACACTCAAATCATCCCGAACAGCATCAAACCGATCGCATTGATCGCAAAATTGGCAAACATATGCACCATCCAGGACGCGTAAATATTGCCGTTTCGCTCATTCAGCCAGTTAAACAACAGTCCCGCCACAACCAGTCCCGCGATTAACAAGAGGAACAGTCCTACCGAGAACCAGCTGGACATCATCGCAACATGATACACGGCAAAAGCCCCGGCACTGAATACATATGCAAACCTCCGCCCGACCTGCTCCTTCAGCGTGAAAAAAGCAAATCCGCGGAAAAAGAACTCTTCCAGCAATGAATTCACGATGGATATGTAAAGGGCGACAAATACGAAATTGCCTGCATTGACACCCATATTATCCTCCAGTGCCCCTGTCACCTGGGTAAAGTCGAATAAAGGCCCCAGCCCAAAATAGGCGCCGAGTATGAAGGCGAATACGCCGAGTCCCAGCAGCAAGGACATCAGGAGACCCCTTCTCTCGAATGCGAACAGCCTGCGAAACGGAACCCCGCCGGACATGATGGCGTAGCCAATCGGCAGTGTCAGAAAGAGGATGATTTTGATGGCGGATTTGACGGCGTAATCCGGACGGATCACCGCGTCGACCAAGCTCATGGCTAGACAGCTAAATACGATGATGACCATAAGAGAAACGATTTTCCTTCTTGATCTCATTGAAAGTATCTCCTTTAAACAGGTTACATCCCTTCATCTTCTATATATTAGAGTTCGATACGCCGGGCGTAATGCCCTCTACTCCAAAAGAAAACGCCCCTGACATCACCATATCAGAGGCGTTTTCGCTATTCATTCATTTTATGATACATAACGGCCCAGCGCCGCTTGGTATACACTCTTCGGCCGGAGCCCTATCAGTTTATCTGCCGGTTCTCCGTTATGAAACACAATCACCGTCGGCATGGACATGATGCCGAATTGGGCGGCAAGCTCGGGGGATTCGTCACAATCCACCTGATAGATGTCCAGGCGACCCGCCTCCTCCCGGCTCAGCTCTTCCAGAATGGGAAGCAGCACTTTGCAGGGCGGACACCATGCGGCTCCGAATTCAACAAGCGTGACCCCGTTCTGGTTGATCGAGCTTTGAAAGCTCCCTGCGTCTAATCGTGGTAAACTCATTTGCATTCCTCCGCTTCCTCCGATTCCCGTTCATCCAGAATCGATTGCATGCGTTCCTCCAGATTCATCTTGATATGATTCAGCTGGTGAATCTGCGCTTCGATCTCTGCGATTTTTTGACGAAAAATCGGGAACACCTCCGCACAAAACGCCTCTTTGTTTTTCAGGACGCAATGCAGGAAACCGGCGATCTGCTCGGTGGTCAATCCAAGGTTTAGATATAACTGGATGGTACGCACCTGCTCTTCCGCAAGCATCGAATATTCCCGATAACCGTTCTCGTTTCGGACCGGCGTCAGCAATCCTTGCTGCTCGTAGTACCGTAGCGAACGAATGCTGACGCCGGTACGGGCCGCGAGTTCTCCGATTTTCATGCTTTCACACCTCCTGGACGAACGATTCGATTTCATTGTAAACCCTGACACTAGTGTCAGGGTCAAGAGGATTTCGCGATTTTTTTTTCAAAAAGCGAAGATTCGAAGTGTTGGCTAACGCTTCAAAGTCGCTTTCTTTTCTTGGACTTGCTACCGGCGCCCTTGCGAAGCTTCGGCCAGCGATTCGCCGGCACATGCTGGAGCATCGTATGAAAAACGGTCCCCCACTGCTCTTCGTTCAGCCGACCGATGGGGAGCTCTCGGTCCACTCTAAGCACTTTAACGAGCTTCGCCATCTGGGGAGGCGTAAACACGCCGGATAGAGCCGCAAATAACGGCAGCCGGGCATCCCGCAGCCCATAGGCGGCCAGCGCCGTAAACTTGGGCTGATGCGATGCGGCAATGAGCGGCTTCTTCCTCCGATGAATGGTCAGAATGGCTGAATCCACTTGGGGAGGCGGCGCAAAATGACGGGGCGAAACGGTCCGCACGAGCCGAATGTCGTACTGCATCCTCCAGCTGAGAATTCGCGGATCTTGAATGGGAACGGCCGTAAAACGTTTGGCTGCCCCCATCTCCACAAGCAGTACGGCCCGCTGCAGAGGGAGGCCGGGGCACTCCAAAAGCTTCCCCATGATCGGCGTAGTGATGGAATACGGAATATTGGCCACGACGGCAAATGGATTTCTCGGCAGCGGGATTTCCAGAAAATCCGACTGCTTGACGCGAATGTTGCTGCTATCCTTCATCTTGCCCAGCAGTTTATCCACAAATGCCGGATCCGTCTCGATCGCAAGCACGTGTCCTGCTTTCTCTGCAAGAGGAAGGGTTAACGCCCCTGTACCCGCGCCGATATCAAGAACGGTATCGGTGGAGCGAATCCGGGCCAAGTCGATCATATCATGAATCAGCCTTTTGCTGATTAACAGATGCTGCGCGGAAAAGTTGGACGGTTTCTTCAGCTTTTCACGATGGTTTTTATGATATTTGGACACAAAAAAGCACCTCATTCATTCGTATAGTAATGAAAAAGGCACAGCACAAATAATCCTTCGCATTTTTACATGAAAATGGATGGATGTAGATGTTCTGTACCCTCATTAACGAATACGTATGAATGCGATGCAGCACATGTCAGGACAATCCTCCTTAGATGAAACGGATAAAATAACACTGACAGTATAACATAGCTCCCCCGCGGGCTCACGGGTACATTCTGTTAAAAGGATTTTTTACCGCCGGTACATGCAACACATATGGTATGTTGAGGAGGATAGCTAGCATAACCCGTGTTCGAATCCTGCAAACACCTCGCATCCGGCATACCAGAAGGAGTAAAACGATATGAATATCTATTTCACGAATGAATCAAATGAAACCAATAGCGTGGACAAACATTACGTAAGAAACCAAATGATTGCGTATAATCTGAAGCATTTCCCTGACGATTTAAAAGGCCGTTACCAGGAAATCAACTTGTTGTTAAGGAAGGAGGACGGTCAGATTTTGGGCGGAGTCGTTGGGGAAATATGCTGGAACTGGCTGGAGATCCACTATTTGTTCGTGGATGAACCCTTCCGTCAATCGGGGTACGGCGCCAAACTGTTAAACAAGGCCGAAAACATCGCGAAGGAGAAGCAATGCGAGTTCGTTAAATTGGATACGCTGAGCTTTCAAGCCTTGGATTTTTACCTCAAGCAGGGTTACGAAGTGTATGGCAAAATCGAGAACGCCGGGCGGCATACGCACTACTATATGAAGAAAAATCTATAAGATAAAAGAAGGCAGCAAGGCTGCCTTCCCCTCCCGAGCACTTCGCCTACCTCTTCTTTTTCGCTTTGCTTTCTGCCTTCTCCAGGTTTTGCTGAACCCGATATTGGACGATTCGGCGTATCAGGTCATAAGGCAGCGGCTGATCGATCGGAAATTTCAAGGTTCCCTTGGACGCATGATATACCTTCAGCTCATCTTGGAACGCCTCGATCCCGCTGGGCGCGGGGTAAAAGCCGATATGTTTCTTGAATGCCGCAAAATGCACGAGGTTCCCGTGGAGGTCGAAGGTTGGCATCTGGTAGCTGATTTTTTCCTTGGCATGCGGGGCTGTTTCCTGTATCACACGCCTTAATTTCTGCAGAATTTCCTGGACCTCCGGTGCACAGCTCGAAATGTATTCGTCGATCGACCCGTATACGATTTTGTCATTCATCAGATATAACAGCCCTTTCGCAGGTTAATACGTTTCATAAACGAGATCCCCGTTCATTTCAAGCTTGTCATTAAACAGGACGTATATGTATAGTTGTCCGGCCGGCGTATCGCCTGCATCATACCCTAGCCGAAACGTGCCGTCCTTGTCGAAGGCAAGCTCGGATAGAACCAACTCGTTCACGTCTTCGTCGGGGTGCATCCCGGCAATCAGATCCAGCGCCCGATCGTTCAGCTCCCCAAAATTCGTCCAGGCATTCCGGATAACCGGGGACAGCCGGTTCATATCCGCTTTGGCAGAGGCCTCCGTGCTGACGGAGAGCTCCGTCTCCTTCCATTATTCTTGCTGAGATCAAGCTCCGTCAAGCTATTGGACGAGCAATCCAGCTCTTCAAGCGACGTGAAATGTTCGATCCCCTTTAGGCTTGAGTATCCATGATTTGAAAGCTGCAGCGATATAATATGTTCTACATCGCCCGCCTGAATCCGTTCACGGTTCCCGCAATAGGTTTCGAGCACATAAGCTTTGAATCGTTCATCTATGAAATCCTGGGTTATATCCATCGCGTCCTCCTTAGGGCAAGCTCCTGATCGATTCGTGCTTAACCGGGATTCCGATGTCCGACTTCCCGCAATTCCATTATAGGGTTCCGCCTTGAAAAGGTCAGGGGTCTTTCTACCTACTTCCCAGGAGAATTATGGAAGAAATTGACGGGTAAAGAGCTTTCCTCTGCCAGCGCGGATTCCGATCAAGGGCTTTAACGAAAAAAAACGGCAATGGCTTCCCGATATTCGGGAAGCCATTGCCGGCAGCAGAAGCTACATAGCCTCTGGTTGTTCCGACTGGACCTTCGGCGTTACCACCGATACAAGCAGCTCGTTGGCCGAAGAAATCGGCACGACACCATCGGGCAGCTTGAGATCCCCGACATGCAGCGAATTCCCGATCTCTAGTCTGCTGATTTCAACGGGAATCGTGGCAGGAATTTGGTCCGGGAAGGACTCGATCTCAACGAACGTGCTTTGGATTTGGACGACTCCTCCCGATTTGGCTCCTTTTGCGGTGCCGATGTAATCGAGATTCACTCTCGTCCGCACAACTTCATTTATATTGATACGTAAAAAGTCGACATGAATGTATTCACGAGTTACCGGATCACGCTGAACGGACTCCAGCAAAACCGGAATCGGCTCCCGATCTTCAAAATGAAGCTCAAGGATTCCTCCTTTGCCGTTCCGTGCCCATTTGCCGAACTCTTTGGCGGACAGTTGAATCATCATATTGTTTTCCCCTGTGCCAAATACAACCGCCGGAATTCGTCCCGAAAGACGAAGCTGCTTCAGTCCGGTTTTGTTCATCGCAGCGCGCGCTTCTGCTCGTAAATTTACTCTCATCTCAACAACACTCCTCAGATTATCGTTATTTGGGTGCACTCTCCATCGATCGTCCGTTATGAACTACGGATTTCTCCCCCCGTAGCGGGGAAATCAGGAGCACCATTGCATCACCTCCAGATAGACATTTAATGTAAAAACCTTTTATATATGCGAGAAGGCACCTCGTTCCATGGGAACGAAATGCCTAATTACTTGCTACCATATCATAGAAAGGGGGCGTTGTCGACCAAAGCGAAAATGGAAACTCGCTTACATGAAGCCATCATATGGCTTCTATGATTTCAGCTTCATCAATAGGACTGCCTCCACATGGCTGGTTTGCGGGAACATATCGACCGGCTGCGCCCATTCAAGCTCGTAGCCGCCGTCCAGAAGCACCTTGCAATCTTTGGCCAAGGTCGAAGGGTTGCAGGATACGTATACAAACCGCTTCGGCTTGGTGCGGAGCACCGTTTCCAGGAAGCGCGGGTCCAGGCCGGTGCGCGGCGGGTCGGCAATGATGACGTCCGGCTTCATGCCCTCCTTGACCCAGCGCGGCAGCAGCTCTTCGGCTTGGCCGACGTGGAAGCTGGCGTTAGCCCTTCCGTTCCGCTGAGCATTCGCCTTGGCGTCCTCGACGGCTTCGGGAATCGTCTCGATTCCGCGCACCTCCTTGGCATACGGCGCAAGCCACAGACCGATCGTGCCGGTGCCGCAGTAGGCGTCGATGACGGTTTCCTTCCCGGTCAGCCCCGCTGCCGCCCGGACCGACTCGTACAGCTTGACCGTCTGCTGCGGATTCAGCTGGAAGAACGCTCTCGGCGACAGCGAGAATTGCAGGTCGCTCAGCGATTCCTGCATGCTCTCGGCGCCCCATAGCGAGACCGTCCGGTCTCCGAAGATGAGCGAGGTTTTCTTCGGATTGATATTGAGTGAAATTCCGCTTACCTCCGGAATGGTAAGGCGCAGCATACGAACGAGATCGTCCTGCCTTGGCAGCTTGCTTCCAGCCGTGATCAGCGTCACCTGCACTTCCCCGGATTGAAAGCCGTGACGGACTACGATCGTCCGTACCCCATCCTTGGCACCATTCTCCTTATAAAGCGGAATCCGCAATTCCTCAAGTACGGATTTGACCTTCTCCACCGTTTCATTGACCTTCGGATGCTGAATCGGGCAGCCGCTGATATCCACAATCGTATGGCTGTCCGCTTCATAGAGCCCTGCGATCACTTCATGTCCCTTCCGCTTCAGCTGCAGCTGCGCTTTGTTCCGGTAGTCCCATGGATGCTCCATCCCGAGAATCGGCTTAAACTTGACATCGTCCAATCCCACGTAGCGGCTGAACGCCTCGCGCACGATATCCGTCTTCGCCTGCAGCTGTCCCTCATAGGAAATATGCTGAATTTGGCATCCGCCGCAGATGCCGAATACCGGGCAAGGGGGCTCTATCCGGTGAGGCGAACGCTTCTCCACTTCCAGCAGCTGCGCCTTGATAAATCTAGGCTGAACCTCCCTCACCTCGGCTTTGACCACCTCATTCGTGATCGCTCCATCGATAAACACCGCCTTGCGGCGGTAGTAACCCACTCCCTCGCCGTTAATGCCGAGGCGTTTAATCGTAACGACAATCACGTCCCCGGCCTGCAGCTCATCCGCATGCTCGCGTCCGGATGACGGCTTCGGTCCGCGTACCCCTTGCTTATATTGATCCGCTCGTCTCCCCTTCGCATGCGGGGATACCGACGACGAATTGCTGTTCTTCATACGGTCACGTTGAAAAGTCGGCTTCGCCCCTGCTTTGTTCGCTGCAGTCCGCTCACCCGGCTTCTTCCCGTATGCCGCTGATTTGCTGTTGTTGGTTCCTTGTCCGGAACGCCGTTGTTCACTCATGCCTTGATTGCTCCATCCTTAATGGTATCGTGTCCAATATACCATGCCGGACCCGCGAATGCGAACGAGCCATGTACTTTTTCCCGGTGTCATACGGGGATTCTTTCGCTTCATTGGCGCCAACATCTTGACTCCGCAAAAAAACCCAAAAAAATATTTTTTCGATATGGAAACCAGAGACGATCCTCCAGCGTATAATTCCATTATCATACATTCTCTTATGGAGGTATCTTTTATGTCGTTTTTTAACAAAATGCTAGCCAGTGTAGGAATTGGAGCCGCCCAGATCGATACGCACCTCGAAAAATCCTCCTATTATCCGGGTGAAGAAGTACGCGGAATCATTCACATTAAGGGAGGCAACGTAGAGCAGACGGTCGACCGCATCTATTTGAAACTGATGACGGAATATACCAGGGAAAGCGACGACAAGAAATACATAGAATCCTATACCATTGCAAAAGTCAACGTCTCAAGCCGCCTCACCTTGAAGCCTGGCGATCAGCAGGAAATTCCGTTCGCCTTTCCTCTGCCGCTGGAAACGCCGCTCACCATTTCGCGCCAGCCGGTATGGATCCACACCGGACTCGATATCGATAATGCCATCGATCCGAAGGACCGCGATTTCATCGACGTCGAGCCGAACGAGGACGCATCCATTGTGTTCGATGCCGTTGAATCGCTTGGCTTCAGCTTCAAAATAGCAACATGCGAATATCATCCGCGGCTCGGCCAGGGTGTTCCATTCGTGCAGGAAATTGAATTTTATCCCGGCTCCTCCTATGCCGGTCATATCAAAGAGCTTGAATTGATCCTCTATCCGGAGCAGGAGGGGATTTCCATCCTGGTCGAAGTCGACCGGAGAGGCAGAGGCGTTTCAGGCTGGCTCCAGCGTTCGCTCGATATGGATGAACAGCACTCCTGGGTAACCCTCGACAAGCAGGATCTGGCCCAAGGTCCATCCCACGTGGCCCAAATTCTGGACCGTGTCATCCGCAGATCGATCTAATGAACAATGGCCCGCAAGGCAGGTCGCTTGATTCCCAGGCGACTCTCCTGCGGGCCATTATTTTTGAATGATGAATGTATATCGATCCCTTAGATGAAATAATGCGGATACTTCTCTCGCAAAATATCCTGCTCCACAACGACGAGGCGCAGATGACGCTCCATCACGTTCATGGCTTGCTCCGCTTGCCGATTGACAATCAGCTGATACATTTCTTTATGCTGCGAGATGATATTCTCCCAGTTGGAGTCCTTGGACAGGCGAAGCAGCCGCAGACGGTTGAAATGAATGTTCAATTGCTGCAGCATCTTCCAGGTCCGTTCTTTGCCCGTCCCCTCAAACAGAATTTGGTGGAACTCCTCGTCCAGCTCAAACAGCTTATAGAAGTTATGGTTGCCCGCGCACACGTCCTGCAGCGCAATATTGGTTTCCAGGCGGAAGCGGAACTCTTCGGGAAAAGAACCGCAGGCGAGCGCCACGATTTCCTTCTCGATCTTCTCCCTGATAAATCGGCCTTCCTCAACATGCCGAAGATTAATACGGGATACGATCGTCCCGCTTTGCGGAATGATGTCCAACAGCTCTTCCTCCGCAAGCTTCATGAACGCTTCCCGGACCGGTGTCCGGCTGACGTTCAATTCATCCGCAATTTCTTTTTCCGAGATTTTCGTACCCGGCTCCAGCTCCAGATGAAATATCCGATCCTTCAATAGCTGATAAGAATACTCTCTGGTAGAGCCTTTAATCTTTTGCTCTGTTGACATATATCGCTACCTCTTTCTTTAATGCTCTATGTTCTCTTTGCTTAAAGTTACCCTTCCCTCTATATTACCCGAATCAAAGGCCCGGACGGTATATAATGTATAGGAATCCCCGGAAAAAACTCCCGCAGCCTATCGGCCACGCAGGCCATGCCGGGCTCCTCGCTGGCAGCATGGCCAAGCAGAAGCAGGGACGGGCCCCTGCCCTGCGCCGCCGCATCGCCCATGTATTCAGGCGTCTCCCATTCCGGACCTTCCCCTGCGATGAGAAGATCCAGCGACTCCTTCAGGCAGAGGGGAATGGCATGCGCGCCGCCGCCGCGATAGCCCACGGTTATGCCGATTCTGGAGCATATGCTGCTTCGATTACCGACATAACGAAGGTAAGGAAGATTCAGCTTTCTTTTTACATGCTCCGCAATATCCGGCAGGCTCATCTCTTCCGGCAGCGTGACAATGGCCGCTGCCTTAAGATGCTTATCGACATAAACTTCCCAATCCAGCGCCTGAACCAGTCCTTGCGTCATGATATCGGGAACGTATCGGTGAGGCGCATCATGGAACCGGTAAATCGTCAGATCCCCGGACTCCATCAAGCGGAGTTTATCCTGAAAGACAGGACTCGCCTCCACCCCCTCATATCCCTCCTCCTGATGGCTGTAAAACGCCCCTTCATGGGTAATGACAAGGTTGGCCCCAACTTCGACCGCTCTCTGCAGAACCGAATACGATGCCGCAAACGTGACGGCAATGCCGTGGACCACCGCTTCGGCGCTTCCTGCCGTAACCCTGTCCACCTTGGATTCAAGAAATCCTGCGGGCTCTGTTAAGCGGTTGATGATGTCTTGAACGGTGACTCGCAATCTGGAATGCCCTCCTTGGGAACAACGCAAACGGCCGAACCGAAAAACAGGCTGCCCTTCCATCAAGAAACGGCAGCCTGTCGATCCGTTGGTTATTGTTGCTCTTTATATTTTTTATACGTTTTATTCGCAATCTCCAGGTATTGCCCCACGCCCTGGCTATTCAGCTCTTGCACGAACTTGTCGTACTCGGCGAGATCGCGGTCGCCTAGAATGAACTTCAGCGTGTTCTGATCCGTGTAGTCCTTCAGCGGCGTGCTCAAAAGCGTCACTCGCTCGCGCTCTTCTACCGAGTATGGAATCGGCGGCTCCGGCTTCACAACCGTTTTTGTTTCGCTCATGCTCTTCTGGAACTGCTGCTCTTCCTCGCTGAACATGGATTGCAGCAGCTCGGTCGTGCCTCCGTATGCAAACACGCCGCCCGAGAAGCCGTGCTCGATCCGCAGATCCTTCGTGCCCTTCGGATTCAGTCCGTTGTAGTTGATGTCGTCCATCAGCTTGCGTACGCCGCCTTCCTTCGTATACGTTACGCCTTCGACGCCCCACTTCGCGAATTCCTGTCCTTCGTCGCTGTAATAGAGCCAGTCGATAAACTGCAGAATGGCTTTGAAATGCTCGCTCTCCTTCACTTTGGATGAGATCATGACCCCGTTCTCGAGTCGGCTGCCGGACATCAGCTGGCCGGACGGTCCGCCGGGAACCGTGATTTTGCTGATGGCATACTTGCCTTCGCCCAGCGTTTTGTCCATATCGGTGCGGTGCTGGACCACGGTCTGGGAGTTGCCGTTGATGATGAAGGATTTGCCGGTCACGAATTTTTGCACGGCCTGATCGTCATCCTGGGTAAAGCTCTCTTTGTCCAGCAGTCCTTCGTCCACCAGCTTGCGGAAGTAGGTCAGCATTTCCTTGTATTCGTCCGTAGCCGCCGTGTATACAAACTCATCCTGCTCTTCCTTATACGTCAGCCCGCTGCCGTAGCCCCAGCCGCCTTTGGTGCCGAAGCCGGTAGCGGCGATATTCAGCGTACTGTTGAATTTAAAGCGGTCGGAGAATGGCGTAACGTCCGGATATTCCTCCTTCAGCTGCTTCATGGCCGTATACAGCTCATCCCAGGTGGTAGGAATCGCGATGTTATGCTTCTCGAAAATATCCGTGCGCACGATCAGGGTGTAGTCCGGCCACACCGCTTCATGGAGGCCCGGGAGCACATAATATTTTTTGTCCTCCTGGCGAAGCCCTTCCAGTTCGCTGTCCATGTCCCATTTCTCGATCTTGTCCTTGAAGTTCGGCATCAGGTCAATATAATCGCTGATCGGCAGAATCGCGCCGGAAGCCACGAACGCGGATTCCTCCCCAGGGTAAGTCTTCGGAATGACCAGCGGCGCGTCGCCGGAGCTGATCAGCAGACTGCGCTTTTGGCTGTAATCGCTCATCGGCACGATTGTCGGCTTCAAGGTCACGTTTGTCATTTCTTTGAGTTTAGCAAAAAGCATCCAATCCTGCTTATAAGGATACGCCGGCTGGTCGCTGTAGAGGATGGACAGCTCAAACGGCTCCGTCGCCTTGAACGCATCGCCTACGGCGTAGGTTTCCATGGCGCCTTTATTCTGAATTTCGGCCTCTTTGCCGCCTGTCTTGTCGGTACACGCCGCCAGTATCACAACGATTAACGAGAGCAATAAAGCTTTGCCTGCAAACGATCGACGACTCTTTTTCATTTTCCCATTCCCCCCATGATATCAACAAATTGTCCTTACGGATGGTCCTATTGCTTGACGGAGCCCAGCATGATGCCGGTCACGAAATATCGCTGAACAAACGGGTAAATCGTCAATATCGGCAAAATGGTCAGTACCATGGTCACCGATTTAATGTTGGCGGAGATCTGAGTCAGGTTATCGGCCGAGGTAGCGCCAGCGGAAGTAACGCCCGTCGCGCCCGCAATCATGTTCCGCAAATAGATGGTGACCGGGAAGAGCTCCTTCTGGTCCAGATACAGGAAGGCCGGAAACCAGGAGTTCCAGTGCCCGACGGCATAGAAGAGGACCATGGTCGCGATGACCGCTTTGCTTAAGGGCAGCACGATCCGGAACAGCATGCCGTACGTGTTCAGTCCGTCAATGGCCGCGGCTTCCTCCAGTTCCTCCGGCATATTTTCAAAAAAGGATTTCATGATGAGCATGTTATAGATGCTGATGGCTCCCGGGATCACGATGGCCCAGATGGAGTTGCTGAAGCCCAGGCTGTTAATGAGCACATAGTTTGGGATCAGCCCCCCGTTGAAGAACATCGTGAACACGGCAAACATCGTCAGGAACTTTCGGCCGACCAGCCTTTTTTTGGACAGGGCGTAAGCAAAAATCGTTGTTAAAAACATGGATATGGCGGTGCCGACCACGCTGTAAACGACCGTGTTTTTGTAATTCGTCCAGAACATGGCGTCTTTGGTCACGGTTTTGTAGGTATCGAGATTGAAGCCCCTCGGAATTAGATTCACCTTCCCTGAGTTGATGTACGACTCGCCGCTGAAGGATTGAGCGACCACGTTCAGGAAGGGGTACAGCGTGATGAAGACAACGAACAGCAGAACGATGGCATTGCACACTTTGAACACCTTATAGGATCTTGACTCCTTCATATGCGCTCCCTCCTTACCATAAGCTTCGATCCGTCAGTCTTCGCGAGATCGCATTCACGGAGAAGACCAATATCAATCCGATCACGGATTCGAACAGTCCGATGGCCGTCGCGTAACTGAAGTTGTTCGATACGAGACCGACCCGGTAAAGGTATGTCGATATCACGTCCGCCGTCTCATAAATGACCGGATTGTAGAGCAGCAATATTTTCTCGAACCCTACCGCCAGGAATGCCCCCATGTTCAGGATCAGCAGCGTCACAATCGTCGGCAGGATGCCCGGAATCGTGACAAACAGCGTTTGCTTCCAGCGGTTGGCCCCGTCGATCCTCGCCGCCTCGTACAGGGATTCGTCAATCGTCGTTAAGGCGGCCAGATACAGGATCGCGCCCCAGCCCATGCCCTGCCAGATTTCAGACGAGATATAGATCGCCCGAAACCACTCGGCCCGCTGCATGAAATTGATTCGTTCCCCGTTAAAGAACTCCACGAGCGAGTTAATGGAGCCGTTGACCGACGTCAATTGCAGAATCATCCCGGCAACGATGACGATGGACAGAAAATGCGGGAGATACGAAGCCGTCTGGACGAATTTCTTGAATCGCTTGCTCTTCACCTCATTCAGCAGCAGCGCGAAGATGATGGGTACCGGGAACGTAAAGAGCAGGGACAGCGCACCGAGCAGCAGGGTGTTCTTGAACACGTTCCAGAACGCCGGGTCATGGATAAACATGTTGAAATAGTGCAGTCCTACCCACTTTTCCCCGTAGATGCTGCCCCCCGGCATAAACCGCCTGAAGGCAATCACGTTGCCGATCATTGGTCCGTATTTAAAAATGAGCAGATACATAATCGGTAGAACCAATAAAGAATACAGCTGCCAATCCTTCCGGATCAACGCAGCGATGGTTTTAAGCTTGGCTGGCTTCTTAGCCGCTTTCGCGGCAGGCAAGGAATGATTTGCAACTTTTGGCTCCATTACGTTCTTCACTCCAATCCGTAAGGCCGTTCCTCATACTTCTTCATTCATGGACTAAGCCCATGTTTCATCATCCATCTCCATTCAACCTTCAGTAAGAAATCGTATACCGTTTGCTACTATTCAGCGTTTAGCAGGATGTCCGCCACCCTTTTTTTCAGCCCCCTTCTACAATTAAGCGCTTACATATTTGGCTTAAAGGATAGACTCCCTCATTTGGAGCGTTAGATTCAATAGATTCCGCTGCTGCTTTCACTTATGTAGAGAGTCGTAATTTTGTATACTAGTATAACTAGTATGGTAGTTGGTTTCATTGTAATGGACGTTTTCTTCAATTTCAATACATTTTTTTCTCATGTATAAAATTCAGATCCCAAGCTGCAAAAAAACCGTGAGCATTCAGGCTATGGCCTGCTGCTTCACGGTTTTCGGGTTCCATTGCTGCCCGAGGTATTCATCATGGATAAGGGGCAGAAGCCTTCGCTTCTGCCCCTTTATGGTTTCCCCATGCCGGCTTTATATTTATTTCAGCTCCGTCACGTTGCCGTCAATGCTGACGCTTTTGATGTCCATATCCCCCAGAAATACGAGGTTATTCTTGCTGTCCAGATTATACAGCCACTGAAATCCGCTCTTCGTGGTGCTTGTCGAGCTGGCGTGAAGCTTCAATTCCGATCCGTCCGCGGCGATGACCTTAACCTCCGGCGTATAGTCCGGCAGTTTATCCAGCTCACCGTCGGTACGCTTGCCTTCGATGGCTACACCGATGGATGAAACACTAATGGTGTGGAGAGACAGTGCTTCCTTACCCTCATCAATTGCCAGATTCAAACTCTGTTCTCTTTGCTTGCCCGGAGAAATGGTGAATTGCACATTCCAAGGGCCTTCAACGGCTTGGGCGTTGTCCGCTGACATGATTCGATCGGCTGTGATCCGTGCCTTCAGTCCCTCGAGGTCATTCATCGCATCCATCTCAAACACGCCGACAAGCTTTTTGTTGTCGTCAAGAAGCTGCTGCCCCACCATATAATTCACACTCTGCTCCGTTTTCAGTTCAAGTAGGGGGATCGAAGCACCCTCGGGGAATGGCATGCCGTCCTGTTTCATGAAACTGACCACCAAATAACCGCTGTTGCCGACATAAACCCCTTCTTCAACATTCATGGTTACCCCGGACGCTGTATCCGTCCCTTGTATAGGTGACCGTTCGTCTTCCGCAATGGACGCGGATTGACCGAAGAACTGCTTCAAGCTATCCATGTATTGGCTCGCAAAAGCGGTCGTGCTAAGTATCATGATCATCGCGGCAGCGATAACGATACTGGCTTTGTATTTTTTCACTTTCCTGTTTTTAAACACCATCGTTTCCTCCTCTTGAATACGGTTCATCGCCCGGTTCTTGATCCGTTCCATACTGATCTGCTGCGTTAACTCGCGTTCTTCTTCCTCCGTAAGGAGGAGATTGTCCAGCTCCTGATTGTCGATATTGGCCATGATATCTACAATTCGCCGCTTCACTTGCATCCATCCCCTTTCGCCATCGATTTGAAGCTTCACTCCTATAGACACGGTCTTTATAGAAATCCTACGGATTCTCGGTTTCATAATGTATGCGCAGTTTGTCCCTTGCCCGGCGGATCCGGGCGGTGACGGCTTTCTCCTGCATATTCAGCCTGCTAGCAATATCGCGGACTTTCTCTAAATAAAAGTACCTGCGGATGAATATTTCGCGATCCGGTTCGCCCATCCCCTGTACCATGCCGCTTATCGTTTCCTTCTCCTGCCGTAGAATAGCCAGCGCCTCCGCAGAGGGACAAGAAACGGCGTCATCTTCCAATTCGGATTCAATGACCCGCTGCCTCTTTCGCAGGGCATTCAAGGTATGATTACGCGCGGCTATGGCCAGATAAGGCTTGAGACTATCTCCGCGCAGCATGATTTTTGTCCCGTCTGTCCACAGCTTGACCAGTACGTCCCCGGTGATCTCCTCCACATCGAAGGAATTAAACCGCCCTCCTGCCACCTTAGCAACCACCGCGGCTATGTAGCGTGAATAGCGGTCAACCAATGTTTCAAAACATCGCGGATCTTTCCTCGCTAGCCCATCCAGCAATGTGTGATCCTCCATGGATCCTCCCCCCCTTTATAATCATCTCTTTTGGTAGAACCAAGCCACAGATCCCGTGCTACTATATAAGACACCTTTAATTCCGGAAACCCTACACATCTTTTGAAAAAATAATCCTTTCGCCAAGCAAACGGATTGGAGTAGCTTTGCTTGGGATAATGGCAAAAAAGCCGACCCCATCGGGATCGGCTTTTTCTACAAACGTATGATTTTATTGCAATTGCGGAGAAGCCTCGGATTGCTGTCTCGATATGATGAACAGCACGATCCAGATCAGCAGGAATCCAAGGAGCTGAGGCCCTGTCACGATTTGCTGGAATACAATCCAGTTGATCAGCACGCCCACCATGGGAAAACTCAGTTCCGCGAGTGTTGCCACAGAGGCTTTGGTCGTGGTTAACCCTTTATAATAAACCAGCAGGCTCAGGAGACCCGGCAGCAGTGCCTGCCCGATCAGGTTGAGCGACACCAAGGCAAAAGCCCCGGTATTCCATGCCGGCATATTCCAGGCTGCCCCCTCGCTCCACGTCAAGACGGTCAGGAGCGGCAGCGCGAGCACGAAACGAAGCGAGGTTACCGTCTCATACTTCAGTTTGCCTACCATCAAGCGTCCCATGACCGTTGAGCCGCCCCATAAGGCTGCCGCGCCTAAGGACAGGAGGCTTCCGACTTGAACAAACTCGTTCCAATGGCCGATCGGCAAGGTTAAGCCGAAGGTGAGCAAATACGTGCCTGCCAAAGCGATGATAAGCAGGAGCCCGAAATGGCGCGGGAGCTTCTCTTTCAGAAGCAGGCTGGCCAGAATGATGGCAAACAGCGGCTGCAGCTTCTGCAGCAGCAGGACGGCATTCAGATTGCCGCTCGACAGTCCCATCGTGAA
The DNA here is from genome assembly GCF_000024685.1 of Paenibacillus sp. Y412MC10. Lineage (NCBI taxonomy): Bacteria > Bacillati > Bacillota > Bacilli > Caryophanales > Paenibacillaceae > Paenibacillus > Paenibacillus sp. Y412MC10. The sequence goes on along the minus strand of NC_013406.1, from coordinate 1,558,568 downwards.
CAATACGGTTGCCAGTGCCGATCCGCCCCAGGATATAAACAGCAGCGCGCCGACATGATTCCAGCCAAGGCCTTTTAGTTCCTCCCGGTTCTTCCACAATACAGGGATTGCAATCAGGGAAATAATGATATGTTCGAGCAAAACGATCTGAGCCGAAGTCAGATTCTTGAGCAGGATGACCCGAAATAACGGGTCAACGCCCCACAGGGCGGCCCCCAAAACAACGAGCCAAAACCCTCCTTTAAAACGTCGATTTGCCTGTGTGTCGGAACCATAAGGTTTCACCTTGATCCCGGTATTCATATTACTCATCTTGCCCTCTCCTGTCTTGAATACGGAGGTCTTACTAGCAGAAAGCCCCCGTCATCGGCATGGCCGACGTATACGGGGGCTGATCAAATAAGCCTGCGTCGAATGGAATATTTACATTCACGGCAAACTCATCTTTGATCTTCTCCCATCCGGACTTTACCGTCGGCCTTGGAATTGCACCAAGTCAGTCGCTGCATTCATGTTGGATACAGAACGCAGCGAGTCGCGGGCTTGGGTTCGTTCGCGAAGGAACGAACCATCACCGCCGGTCAGGAATTTCACCTTACCCCGAAGATCCATATTCATGTTTTATTTTGGTCGTGCCATCAAACTGATTAACCGATAATTCCTATAAACTTAGTTGTTATATTGAAATTATAACATGAATCCTTTCATGTAAATACATCTATTTTCAAAATAAACGAAATTAGACTTGAATACAATGAAAAATCTCACGTTCATCCAATACTTACTGAGAATTATACAGCAAGTATCAATTTGTTACCAGTATGATATTTTACCATCTCTTGTTCTTATCCCGAATACGTTCTAGGTTTGACAACAGCCGCTCCTGCCTGGAGATTCAGCAAATCTAGCGCTTCCTTGGTATTGAGGCTCACCCCCCCCCAATGAGGCTTAGATAACAGCTGTGAAGCACTTTCCACAACTGTCTCCTCAGGTTGTTTCGACTCACTCAACAATATTTTGCTGCCATCAGGCCGAACGATATACTGACACAAATATCTGCCTTCCCTTATCGTCACAAGCTTCCCTTGGCTCTCCTCCTTCTTGCTCTTCTGGAGTATCTCTTCAAACCTTCCTTGGGCAGGTTCGACTTTCTTCCACTTAGCAGTGTTCCAGTTCATATAGTCGAATTCGATACGCATAAGGCCACATCCTTATCAGCTTATTCATTCACTGATATTATCGGAAACTGGGCACTTCTCCTTAACTCAGGTTAGCGTTAACCGTTTCACCGCAGCACAAGCTCCCGCTTCAAATACTCCGAGAGCGTTCTGGCGATTTCTTTCATGCCTGATACATCCGCAAGCGCTTCGGCATCGGGATTGTAGTTCGTATTGGTGTTCACGTCATACGTATAGGTCTTGCCAGCCGAATCGGTAATAAATTCAATTCCCGCAAAGCTGATGCCATTCTGCTGCAGAAACGCCTCGTACTTGGCAATGAGCGGGCTGTCGAATCCGTTAATGACTTCGAACTTCGGCCGTATAACCGCTTCCTCGCCGACAGGACAGAATTGGTCGCTAATCTGGCAAGCATCGGCCGGACACAATTGGAATCCTTCGGAAGTGTCTACCCGAACCGCATAATAGAATTTGCCGTCGATGAATTCGCAGCGGGTAATATACTGATCCTCGTTCTTGATGTATTGCTGGATTAAGGTTACGCCATCTACCGATTCCTCGAAGCCCGGTCCGTTTACATAGGTCTCCAGGCTCTCTAAACTATCAAACAAGTAGACGCCAAGCCCTTTGCCGGCACGGTTATGTTTCGTAATAAAGGAGCGGTAAGGAAATTCCCTCGCCGCTTGAATGACTGCTTCCTTCCCTACTGCGGCCACCGTAGCCGGGGTCTCGATGCCGAATTTTTGCAGCTCCAGGTACTGCTTGATTTTGTTGATTTCCAGTTCCAGGGCCCGGCTGTTATTCAGTACCGTACGCCCGTTATGCTCCAGCCATGCCAGCACGTTAGACGTATATTCCGCCGCATACCGATGGTTCCGGGAATGGGAGGAGGCACTCATCCGGTTATAAAAGACGCCTGTCGGTGGCAGCTGGCCCAAATCGAGCGTTCCCTCGTGCAGATGCCAGAACTCATGCGGAACCCCCTGCTCTTCCAACGCTTGACGGAGCGGCACGATCCAGCTCTCGTTCTCATGTATAATGTATGCTTTTGTCATGTTCCCATCATCCTCCCTTATCCTTGCTGTCCACGGCTCAATCGCTCAATGACATTAGCGAGCAGCCGGGTACGCGGCACCAATGTATCGATATTCAAGTATTCATCTTGGCTGTGGGCATTCCCGCCGCGCGGTCCGAGTGCATCGATGGTAGCAATGCCTACCGCCGAAGTGATATTGGCATCGGAACCGGAACCCACGCTTTTATCGCCGATATCCTCGCCCAGCTCACGCGCTTCCTCCTGCACGATGCGGAGCAGCCATTCCGAAGCCTCATTCTTGATCATCGGCGGCCGGGTTATGCCACCCGTAAGTTCGAGCGATGTCCCCTCGATATCGACCGTGGAGCAAATCTCGCGGATTTTTCGATCCAGCTCATCCGCCTGCTCCTTCGTGCTCATTCTTACATCAATGAAAGCATTCGCATGGGGAGCGATCGTATTGCTTGAAGTTCCCCCGCTGATTACGCCAACATTGACGTTGATCCCAACCGCTGGATCACTCAAAGCGTGAAGCTTGATGATTTTATGAGCAAGCTCGCCAATGGCGCTCCGTCCTTTCTCGGGTTCAGCTCCGGAATGGGCAGCTACCCCTTTTACCGTCAAATAATATTTGCCGCCGCCTCTTCGTCCCGTAACCAGCGTTCCGTCCTCGTCGCTCGGCTCGACAATCAGGGCGTATTTGCTGAGTTTGGCCTGTTCTTCGATCAGCGCCCGCGAATGAACGGAGCCGACCTCCTCATCCGAATTGAGGATAATGCGAAGGTTCTTGTAGCTGTTGCTGCCCGACTCAATAAGATGCTTGATCGCATACAGCGTCGTAACCTGGCTCGCCTTCATATCGAATACACCCGGCCCATAAGCACGCTTCCCATCCCTGGAGAATGGACGCTCCGCCACCGTCCCCTCCGGAAACACCGTATCCATGTGCGCAATAATCAATATTTCCGGATTAGCGGCCTCCGGATGGGTGATGAGCAGATTATTCCCTCGCTCTGTCTGAGCCTGTACAGTGACCTGGAACCCGGCCTCCTCATACAGACGCCCCATTCTGGACGCTACGAGATCCACGCCTGATTTCAAGAACGTGCCGCTCTCGATGTTCACGATCTCCTCAATTTCTTTTAACATTTCCGCCTCTTTCTGTTTCCAGTCTGCTGTAGTCACGCCATCAATCCCCTTTCCCTTTCGATATCGTTAACTCCCGCTTGCGGATTCCTCGAACAAATGGCATTGAACCGTATGCCCTGTCGATGTTTCCCGATTGGCGGGTTTGACTTGTCTGCAGACATCCAACACATACGGACACCGGGTATGAAATACACAGCCGGAAGGCGGATTCAACGGGGACGGAATATCCCCTTGGAGAATAATCCGCTCCCGCTTTGTCTTCGGATGAGGTGCCGGAATCGCGGAGAGGAGAAACTGCGTATACGGATGCAGCGGATGCGCAAACAGCTCGTCTGTAGGTGCCTGTTCCACCAGATGTCCCAAATACATCACGCCAATCCGGTCCGCGATATGCCTCACAACGCTTAGATCGTGCGCAATAAAGAGGTACGACAGTTGAAATTCCGACTGAAGCTCCACCAGCAGGTTCAGTATTTGCGATTGGATGGACACATCGAGCGCGGATACCGGTTCATCGCATACCACCAGCTTCGGACTCAATGCGAGTGCCTTGGCTATGCCGATTCGCTGCCGCTGGCCTCCGGAGAATTCATGCGGGAACCTGTCCAGATGATGCGAGGCAAATCCAACTCGGCTCATGAGCTCCAGCACACGCTCCTGGCGCTCCGCCTTCGTTCCTTGTCCATGAATGATCATCGGCTCGGCTACGCTGTAACCGATTCTTTTCTTCGGATCCAGTGAAGAGTTTGGATCCTGAAAGATCATCTGGACTTCTCGGCGAAAATTCTGCAGCGCCTTGGATCGTAAAGAAAAAATGTCCTGATTGTCAAAAAACGCCTCTCCGGCGGAGGGATCGGTCAATCGCATAATCGTTCTGCCGGTTGTGCTCTTCCCGCTGCCGGACTCTCCGACCAGACCGTAGGTTTCTCCTTCATGGATGACGAAGGATACATCCTCCACCGCTTTCACCTGCTGCTTCCTCCACGAGGAGCCGGACTTCAACGCAAAATATTTCGTTAAATGTTTAACCTCCAGCAGAGGCTCATGCTTCGTAACCGATGTAACTGAAGACATCTCCTTCACCTCTGCTTTCTGCAATTTCCTTGTAATGCCAGCAGCGGACCCGATGTCCATCTGCTGCTTCTTCCAGTATGGGCGGCTCTGATCTGCATACATCCGTGGCAAACGGACATCTTGGGGCAAACCGGCAGCAATGCGCCACATCCTGCATCGCCGGAACCGAGCCCTTAATCTCATACAGCTTCTCTTTACGCTGCCCTTCCATGTTTGGCACCGATTGCAGCAGTCCCATGGTGTAGGGGTGAAGCGGATGATCAAACAGCGTCACCACATCGGTCTCTTCGATAACCTCTCCCAAATACATCACGATCACCCGCGAACACATCTGTGCCACGACCGACAGATCATGGGTGATGAGCATAATACCCATCCGAAGCCTGGCCTTCAACTCGTTCATCAGCTCCAGAATCTGAGCTTGAATCGTGACATCCAGCGCTGTGGTCGGCTCATCTGCAATCAGAAGCCTCGGCTCACAGGACAAGGCTAACGCAATCATCACCCGCTGGCGCATGCCTCCGGACAGTTCGTGGGGATAAGCACGGAAACGCTTCTGCGGATCGGAAATTCCGGTCAGCCGAAGCAATTCCACTGCCCGATCGCGGGCCTGCCGGGACGATACCTTCTGATGCAGGGTTATCGCTTCAATAATCTGGTCGCCAATCGTATACACCGGATTCAGAGAGGACATCGGGTCCTGAAAGATGATCGAGATATCATTACCGCGCACAGTCCGCATCTTCTCTTCGCTCAGTTGAAGCAGATCCTGGCCCGCGAACCGAATCTCTCCGTCATATCGGGTTGTCGTCTCATCGAATAAACGCAGAATCGATTCTGCCGTCACACTCTTTCCGCATCCGGATTCCCCGACAATGCCTACCGTTTCCTCCGGGTAAACTTGAAATGACACCCCATCCACGGCATTGACCGTACCGTCGTCTGTCGCGAAGGTAGTGATCAAGTTCTTCACTTCCAATAAAGGAGTTTGGCTCACTTAAGTTCACTCCTATCGATGCCTTGCGTCTGTTTTTTGCGAAATGCATGTTTTTTCTTCATCTTCGGATCTAGAAGATCGCGCAGACCGTCTCCCATCAGATTCAAGCCCAGGATCATCAGTATGATACAAATTCCGGGAAAAACCGTCATCCACCAGGCGTTAAAGATCACGTTCTTCCCATCCAACAGCAGGTTTCCAAGACTGGGAGCCGGTGCAGGAATGCCTGCCCCTAGGAAACTCAAGGACGCTTCCGTCAAGATGGATACCGCGAAGATAAAGGAGGCCTGTATGATTAACGGGGACAACACATTCGGTAAAATATGCAGACCAATAATCCGGACAGGACCTGCACCTTGTGCACGCAGTCCCTCAATATACGTCTTCTCCTTGATGACCAGCGCAGCCGACCTCACGATGCGCGCAATGGATGGAATATACACGATGGACAGCGCAATGATGACATTACTCGTCCGCGGCCCCATGATCGCTACAATCGAAATGGCCAGCAGAATGGACGGGAACGCATAGAGTCCGTCGCATATTCGCATCAGAATATGATCGCATAGGACGTAATAAGCAGACAGCAAACCCACAACGAGACCAATCAATCCAGCGATCAGCGTGACTGCGGCTCCTACCAGCAAAGATACACGCATGCCATACAGTACCCGGGAGAACACATCCCGGCCAAAATTGTCCGTTCCGAAAATATGCTCTGCACTCGGGGCCTTTAGCCGATTCATCGCCTCCAGCGCATAGGGATCATGGGAAGCAATCCACGGTGCAAGAAGCGCGGCTAATGACACCAAGGCCACCAAAATGGTGCCCGTCATCAGGAGTGGGCTTGATATATAACGCCGCCACTTCAGCGCTCCCGGCTTCGGCGTAGCCGCTGAAGCGGCAAGCTTCACTTCAGACATCATCTTCACTCCTTCCTATCGACGATTCAACTTGACTCGGGGATCAAGGAGACCGTACAGCAAATCTATTAGCAAATTCAGCAGCACGTACGTTACAGTGATGAGCAGGATACTGCCTTGAATGACGGCGAAATCCCGGCGTTCGATGGAACGGATAATAAGCTGCCCGATGCCGGGAACGTTGAATACCGTTTCAATAACCGAGGCCCCGGTAATCAAGGTGCCGAACGTCTCCCCAATTACGGTAAGAATCGGAATGAACGCATTTTTAAGCGCATGTTTATAGACGACGATTCTCTCTTTAAGTCCCTTTGCCCTTGCGGTTTTAATGTACTGCTCGCTGAGCACCTCAATTATCGATGAGCGCGTCATTCTCGCAATTAATGCAGCCTGCATCGCACCCAGGGCAATCGCGGGGAGCAGCAAATAACGAAGATGGTTCCATAGCCCGCTGCTCAGCGGCTGATATCCCGCTACGGGCAGCCATTGCAGCTTTACGGCAAAGAACAGGATCAGGAATAACCCGAGCAGAAAGCTGGGTACCGAAATGCCGAGCAGCGAGAACCCCATGACGGCTTGGTCTGCCAGCGTGCCTCTTTTGCGGGCGGCAATAATACCCAGAAACAGCGCAATGATCACGGCGAAAATCTGAGCCAGAATGGCAAGTGACAGCGTAGGAGGAACTCTGCTAAAGAACGCCTCAGCAACGCTCATATCCATGAAAATGGACTCACCCAGATCTCCTGTTACCACACCCCCGAACCAGGATATGAACTGCTGATATAACGGGAGATCCAGCCCAAGCTGGGCTCTCAGCTGAGCAACGGCTTCTTCACTGGCCTCATCCCCTAGGATCACGCTTGCCGGATCACCTGGCGTCAGATGGATCAGCATAAATACGACAACGGCCACAACTAACAATATGGGGATCAGTGACAATATTCGCTGAACAATATACTTGGTCATGATGGCACTCCTTCAGTGTCGAGAACTTCCCTCATACAAGTAAGCGGCCTGTCTCAGAAGGAGCAGACCGCCCTCGCATCCAAACCCGCATGAACGATGATGGCGATTCCGTGATGCTTCATCAGCCCCAGACCGCCGTACATTTATTTTTCAAGCGTTACATTCCACAGGATGGGACCGATCAAATCCTCGAATCCTTTCACGTTATCGCGGACTGCAATCAGATTCTGTATATTCCCCAGCTTAATAATCGGCAGGTAGTCCCAATTGACTTCATTCAGCTGATCCACCAATGGTTTAGCCTCTTCAATGGAAGGAGCTGCCTGAATTTGAGCCAGTAAATCGTCGAGTTCAGCGCTGTTGGACCATCCCGGATAATTGGCACTGGATTCAAGGAATGGATACTGGTGAATGGTCGCACGCGTCGCAAACGTCATAGCAAACAGGTCGAAATTGTGCTCATCTGTACGACGTTCCTGCACGGTCGGCCAATCGTATACGTCCAGTTCCGCATTCACGCCGATGGATTTCAGAACATCCTGCGCTACAACGGCCAAATTGTATTGCTCCGGATAGTCGCGCGTCGTCAGTATAACGACCTTCTCGCCGTTATAACCGGACTCGGCCACAAGCTGCTTGGCTTTTTCCAGATCGTTCACATTGTATCGATCTGAGCCGGCTTGACTGTACCAATCGGTTTGGGAAGTCAAGGCCAGGGAGGAATCGAGCTCATAGAAGCGATTGTCACTATAGGCGGCGGTAAGAGCTTCGTCATAGCTCAGCGCAGTATTGAACGCCTGCCTTAACTTCTGATCCGCGAATGGACCGGCTTTTTTATTAAATACGTAGGTTACGATTCCACCCTCACTGAAGTAATTGCTAACCCCGTCAGTTGCGTCGATCTGGTTGGCATTATCGAAAGGAATGCCGAAGGCGACATCGTACTCACCCGTCATGATTCCAGCTACGCGCGTCGATTCATCGGTCACGTAACGAAAATAGATTTCGTCCAAATAGGCATTTTTCTTCCCGCTAAGTCCGCTGGATTCTTGCGCTTGCGCTGCATAATCCGCAAACTTCGTCAAATGCACGTATTGGTCGGTCTTCCACTCCTCCAGCTTGTAAGGACCTGTCCCAATATACTCCTTGATGCCCTCCGCAGCAGCCGATTCAATGACCTCCTTCGGCATAATTCCCGGGAACGGTGCCGTGTCAGCCAGAATGTACGAACCTACTAATGAGGGGCGCTCCAGCGTCAGTTCAACGGTATAGGGGTCCACCTCCTTGAACTTCGCACCTTGCAGATTGGCTTGCCCCTGCGTCGACGTCGACAGCCACTTGTCCATGGAAGCCACCACATCCTCAGCCTTCATCTCCTTGCCATTGTGAAAAGGAACCCCTTGACGCAGATGGAACGTGTAGGTTTTGCCATCATCGCTGATATCGAGCGATTCAGCTAACTGAGGCACGACTTCATAGTTTTTGTTGAGTGTGAGCAGCTGCTCGTAAATGTTTCGCGACACGTCCCTTGTCGCCTGGTTGGTCGTTAAATGGGGGTCCAGCGTTGCCGGATTTGCGGGATACGCCACATTCAGCGTACCGCCCGATACCGGATTTGCCGGTTCTGATCCAGGGTCTGCCGCCGGCCCGTTGCCCGATTCCGGACTACTGCCGCAAGCGGCAAGTACAGCAATGAAACCGATCAGCAGTCCCTTGCCGATCCATCTGTTTATTGATCTCATACCTCGACTCCACTCCTTGATGAACGATAATTTTTTGTATAAACACTAGTATTCCGCTTGGAATTATATAATAATATACCATAAGCTAACCGGGACTTATCTCTAAGGAACGTAATAGAGTCTATTACGATTATTAATATCTCAACGTGCGGAGGAATAATATGGACATCCAGTATTTCATCACCTTCCGGGAAGCCGCCCGCTGCCAAAGCCTGACCAAGGCTGCTGAACAGCTGAACTATGCCCAGCCCACCGTCAGCGTTCAAATCAAGAAGCTCGAGAACCATTTTGGAACCAAGCTGTTTGAGCGACACAGCAACAAGCTCAAGCTTACGGAGCAAGGACTTCGACTACTGGGTTATGCGGACAAAATCGTAGATGGCTACCTTGGAGCGGAGAATCTGTTTATCCCTGATGCGGTTGTGGACGTAACGATCGGGACGACGGAGACTCTCGCCGCTTTCCTGCTGCCGCCCTACTTCCAAATGTTCCGTAAAAAATATCCCAAGCTCAACGTAACCTTCTTCCCGACATCAGACGATAAAAATATCAGTAAGCTGAAGAACGGGGAAATCGATCTAGCCATCGTTCTGAACACGCCCATCACGGCACCTGATCTGCGTTCCTTGCCGATCCGGCACGAGGATTTCGTATTCATATGCCCGAAGGATCACCCATTAAGCGGAAGAAACGATGTATCGATTCATGAGTTGCACAACAGCTCGTTTATTTTCACGGAAAAAGGGTGTACTTACAGGGAAGCGTTGGAGAGGTCCATGAACGACAATGGCGTGACTTATGAAACGGTATCGGAAATGGGAAGCATTGAGGGGATCAAGCAATGTGTAATCTATGGGATGGGAATTGCCATGATTCCGAGGATTGCAGCGGCCGAACAGTTGCAGCACAATTCACTTTCGGGCTTTTCGATCAAACAAGGACCCATACAGCCCTTCTATTCGCAGATTCTCTTATCCAAAAACAAACATATTACCGCGCCAATCAACTATTTAATCTCCTTGCTGTCTTCCGGCAGCTCTTATGCTTAATTTCATATAGCAGCGTGCTTTTATAGTCAAACCTATAAAAAAGACCGTCCCAAGGCTCCTGGAGAACCTTAAGGACGGTCTTGTCGGTTGATGACTTCAATTCATTCTAGTCGACGAATTTCAGTTGGACCAGAGCCCGGTTCAGAATCAGCGTTGCTTGCGCACGCGTGACCGAATCGAGTGCTCCGAAATTGCCATGGTTGTCACCCTGTACGATGCCTTGCTTAGTAAGACTGGCCACATGGGCAGCCGCCCATGCCGGGATGGATGCCTGATCCTTGAATCCGACAGCGGCATTCGCACCCTGATTCGATAGATCTGCAGGATTCACCGCCTCCATGGCCCGGGTGATCATTACAGCCATTTCCGCACGGGTCATGCTGGCATTCGGCGAGAAGGCACCGCCGTTGCCGCCCTCGATCAAGCCGTAGCGCGAGGCTGCGCCAATCTCGCCGGCATACGCGGAATGATCCTGAACATCCTTGAATGCACCGCTCTCGATGACCGGGCTGAGCCCCATCGCACGGACGAGCATGGCCGTAAATTCAGCTCGCGTGATCGCCTTGCCCGGTGCATAGGAGTCCGCGTTGACTCCGTTCACGAGCAGCTTGGAAGCCATCGATTCGATTTCCGATTGCGCCCAGTGGCCGTCAAGATCCGCAAACGTCTTCTTGTATTGCAGCAGCGCATAAACGCCGTTTCCGGCATGCTTGACTTCGATCGCCGCTTTACCGTTCCATGTCGTCCTTACGGCCGGTACAAACCGGAAAGTCCCCGCCGCTTCATCATAAATGACGGCAGCAAGCGAATCCGGATTCATCCCTGCCGGCAGCGGCATGATACGGCTGATGACGCGCTTCCCGAAATCCTTCAGTTCCTGCTCTGCGCCAGGCGCTCCAACCGCTGCACCGAACCGCAGTCCTCCATTCGCTGCCAACGAGGCGCCCATGGAAGAGGCCTTGCTTGTCATAGCGTCCGCTACCTTGCCTGCTGCCGGAGCCACCGACACCTTCACCTGGATGCCGCCGGACCCTTGTGCCGTCTCCAGAGCCTCATCCAGAGGCAGAGCCGTTATCGGAAGACGGAAGGCTCCAAGTGCGGTCTCCAGCACCAGGGTTGCCTTCGGATTCCGTTCCATGGCCTGCTTCAGGCCTGCTGCCGGAAGGGACAGCTCCGCGGCACGGTTCAGTTCAGGAGCCCGAATAATCAGTTCCTGCTGCCCGTTCGCGGACAAGCCGGTCACGGCCTTTTTCCACGCCTCTTCCTTTACCGTAATGTGGTCAGTCATTCCGCCTGCAGCAGCGCTGATATTCAAACTATTGCCTGTCATCACGTTTGGCTCGGATGCATTTCCGCCAGTAGCAGGAGGATTAGGCTGCGTTGTCGGCGGCGTTACCGAGCCGCCTCCCGAACCGCCTGATCCTGATCCGGGAGAAGAGCCGTCGCCAGGATTCGCCGGCTTCTTCTGCTCCGTAATTCGGCCCTCGACCTTCGGCGATACCTTACCGCCCAGCTTGTTCACATACTCCATGAAAATTTCATAATCCGGGTAACCCAGATCCTCGTTGTATTTCCCTTCGGCAATCGCATCGGCAAAGGATTTATATCCATCTCCGCCCTTGGCTACAAAGCTGTTCGTTGCCATCCGGTACGTTTCGGTCAATACCAGAGGTTTGTAGCTGCCGTCTTTCATGATCTGTACGTCGAACACTTTATCGCCTGCCGGAGCGCTGGGATCCCACTTGAATTTCATCCCGGCGATTTGCGGGAACTTCCCTGGCAGATCCGCCAGTTTGGCACCGCTTATTCCGTTTTCCAGCCCGTCTTTCAGCTGCTGTCCGGTGACGTCCATAACAAACAGCGTATTTCCGAAAGGCATCACCGTACGCAGCTCGCCCATCGTAATATCACCTTCATCAATCGCGGCGCGGATGCCTCCGCCATTCGTGAGGGCAATATCGGCGTTTTTCAGCTCTTTGGCTTTAGCCAGCATGCCGTCGGCAATCAGATTGCCCAGGTTCGTCTCCTTGGAGCGGACATTCTCGCGTTTGCCGTCAAGCTCGACTCCGGCAATGCCGATAACCTGCTTCATCAGTTCTTCCAATTCCGCTTTGTAAGGAGCCAGCATATCCTTCGCTTGCGTGTCTTCCTGGACCGTGTTGTCTACCGGAATCAGCTTCCCGCCAAGTTCGCCGTCTCCCACGAGAACAACGCCGTTTTTATCAAACTGCAGATCTACCCGGCCGAGGAACTTGCCCCATTCATTCGCTTGAACGATGACGGTAGGGGTATGATGCTGACTGTCCGTCACCACTTCCGGCGCGTTTAGCGTCGTATGGGTATGACCTCCGACGATGAGGTCGATGCCTTCGACGGCTTCGGCCAGCGCCAGATCTTTGGCGTACCCTAGATGGGACAGGGCGATGATCTTGTCCAGCCCCTCCTTCTCCATCGCCTCAACGGTAGCCTGAGCCGAGTTCACCGCGTCACGGAAGACCACGTCTTTACCCGGGCTGGAGGTTTCCGCGGTATCTTCGGTCGTTAAGCCGAACACCCCGACCTTCTGGCCGTCAACCAGCAGTATCACGTATGGGTATACCCCGCTATTTGCCGTCGTCTTGGGCTGATCGGTATCGATAACCGCCGGCTTGTTAATCAAATGTGAAATGTTAGCGTCGCGGCTAAGATCCACGTTCGCGCTGACGAGCGGGAAATGCGCCTTGCTCACGAAATCCGCAAGCGTCTTGGTGCCTTGATCGAATTCATGGTTACCGAACGTCATCGCGTCATACCCCATATAGTTCATGAAGGCCAGATCAGCCAGCCCAAACCATTTGGTGAAATACAGATCGCCGGAAAAGACGTCCCCAGCATCCAGCAGCAGGCTGTTTCCGCCTTCGCTGCGGATCTCCTGAACCAGCGTAGCCCGTCTGGCCACTTCCGCCAGATGCGCATGGGTATCGTTGGTATGCATCACCGTTAACTTCCACGGTTCTCCATCCGGCGAACCGTCCGTTACGTTAACCGATACTTCCGCCGAACCGTAGCCATCCTTGCTCAGGACGGTGATCACGGCTTCTCCTGCGGATACCGGCGTAACCAGGCCGTTTTGGTCCACGGCGGCTACCGTTTCGTCGGAGGAACGCCAAGCCAGCTCGGCCGATCCGCCCTGAACGGGCTCAACGCTTGCTTGCAACGGTTCCGGGGACCCGCCCGTTTTCAACGTGAGCGATGGCTTATCCACCGTAATTTTGGTCACCTGAAGCTCCAGCAGCACCACCGTTCCGCTAACTTCATTCGCAACCAGCAGCAGCGGGCGTCCTGTTTTGCTGTCCGAAGCCGGAATAAAGTCCAGTCCCTCCGGTCCGGAATCCGATTGGATGCCTCCGTTGAAATCCCGCGAGTTGAAGTAGTTCAGGAACGCCGGCGCGGCCGGATCCGTTACGTCATAGGTCATGACGCCGCCAATGCGCTCCAGTCCGACAAAAGCCAGCGTCTTCTGTCCGACCTTGCCCACGGCAACATATTCCGGCTCCGGGCCTTTCTTGGCGCTGCGGCTGTCCAGATCGGTTTTGTCATTGCTTGCATTGAAATGATTCGGCAAGCGCTCCGCCGTAATCTTCTCAAAATCACTGCCGCTGTCGTATGTCTGGGACAAATCCGCCGCATTCCAGATGGAGAAGGAACGCCCCCCGTACAGATACAGCCCTTCATTGCCCATATCGCTCGCAACTTCAACCTTGTCATAGGTTGTCCCTTTGCCAGCCAGGAATTGGGCTGCCGGCGACGATGGATCCAGATTGGATTTCATTTTGCCGATGTCGCTTTCATTGCTTCGGTCATCCCAGCCGGTAGCGTCCCCTTCGTTCGCGGACAGAATATACTGCTGCCCGTTCACGCTGTAGGTCGCAATTCCGTCCGGCATATACATGCCGTAAAAAGGAACATTCTCAAACTTGATTTGTCCATCCTTCAGGAGGTCGAGCTGATTTTCCGGTTGATTGAAATCCTTATATCCGAGTCCCCGGACCGATTGAACCCGCTTCGAGGCGATATCGACCACGGCTATCGCATTGTTTTCCTGCAGGGCCACGTACGCTGTCAGCTCGTCCTCCGACAATGCGATGTATTCGGGCTCCAGATCATGGACGGCATCGTTTTTCGTTCCGGTGCTGCGAATTTGGCCGTCCGCTTCTACATTCCCGCGAATATGCACCCGATCGTCAATGATCGACGGGTCATCGAACTTCAAATGGCTTACTTCGCCAGCCAAAGTATCGATAATCGTGATGCTTCCTTCCGGATCCTGTGCGGTCTCCGTGCGGGGCTCGCCTTCATCCGCCGTCAGGATATAACGGCCATCGGACGTGTACTTGACCATATCCGGCTGAACGCCGGTTTCATAGGATCCGATCAAGCCGCCGTCATAGTCCAGCACCAGGACCTTGCCGGCTTTCGTATGATCCTGCTCCTGAACGGCAACCACGACCTGCTTCGTCTTGGTGTTGATATCCACGCTGGTCAAGTCTCCATACAGGAAACCGCCCGTGTTCGCCAAATCTTCTACATGGATCTGCTTGTCCTTAACCAAGCTGCCATCGGCGCCTAGAGACACGATTTCGAGACTGGCCGGCTGGGTCGATCCGTTAACCAAATAGAGCTTCCCGTTATCTTTGTTGTATTTTACAATCTCCGCTACGCCGCCATCCTTGTTGGAAGTACCTACGGAATAATGTCCGATCATCTTCATGGCCAGCTTGTCGGCCACAGGTGCGGGACGCTTGCCCAATATTTGCAATTTCACAACCGACTGGGCCGTAGCAGGTAAGGCTGCACTATCCTGTACCGTTACCTCAACCGTATGCTCGCCCTCTTGGCCAGCCGCAGGCGTACCTGAAATGGCTCCCGTATCGGACGCAAGGGTCAAGCCTGCCGGTAAACCTGTCGCGGAGAACGTATACGGCGCTTGTCCACCATATACCTCTACGGTGACCGCATACGGCTCATCCGCATATGCATCCGGAAAGATCATATCGGTAATGCCCAAATCCACGGCAGCTATAGCTGCATCTTGTGATGTCGTCTCCATGCTGGCGGTCTGGAGCAATTCCTGCCCCTCGCCAGCATTCACGCTGCCCCCCGAAAATAGAGAGGCCATCGTGATTTCCGCTGCCATCAACAGCGAGACTACTTTCATGCTTTTATGCTTCAACTCCATATCCCCTCTTCTACCTTATTTACATTCAAGTGTAAGGAGGAAGTGTTAACGGATGCTCAACATCAGTCGCGGTTTATGTAAAATGGCTCCGAGCAGCAAAAAAAAAGCCTCGACCTCCAAGTCGGGCTTCCCAGAGCAGCAGCTGCATTCGAGCTGGCGGCTTCCTTATTCTTTTCTTCCATATGTATTTCGGTCTGCTTATAACATGCGCCAGCCTCGGATCATCTCACCTCTTCAATCAAAAACCCCGAAATGCCGCAATGTTGCAATCGTGATCAGGATGAACCACCGAATGAGAATGATCCCCCAAACGATAAGAAGACCTTGGAACAGCCGCTCAACCATCCATTCGATCTTCTTGTTTGACGTATATCTGCGCCTCTGCTTAAAAAACCACGCCGCGAATCCTTTGGGAATATCGCTGAAAGTTGTCTTTGGCTCCATTGGCTGCGTCCTCCTCCATTTTCTATCGATTAGCATGTCGGATATACAACGCAAGTCTTCGGTTGAACCGTTTCTTGAATTTTATCATGTTTAATGGAAAAATCCACCATACATCATGTTTCTTTGTCACATTTCCGACAATATTGTAGTCAAATCGACATGATGTCTGATAAACTAACATAAAGAATTGCTATTTGTAACACAAACACTTCACAAGAATAACAGCCGAAGATCTATTCATGACTATTCGAAGGCCATAACGTGTGCATATCATTTATGTTTGCCTAGGAAAGAGGAACCAACATGAATCGTAACTGGTTTACGCGGATGCTTATGCTGTATATCCCTGCTTTTCTGATCGTCCCCGCCTTTTTATTTTTCGTCTTTTTCCAATCATTGAGCGAAAGCAACCGAAAGGATGCCGAACGTTCCAATGCTTTCGTAACCCAGCAAGCGATGCTGATGATCGATACGTCGTTGTCTTCCCTGGATCAGAAAATTTCGCTTGAGATGCTGCGCAATCGAAAGGTCATCTCCTTTTTCTCCAGAAGCACGGAAAAGGATCTGCCCCTTCAGGTGGACGTGATGAATCTATTGCGCGATTTAAAAATGACCAATCCTCTGATTCATTCCATTTACATGGTTCAAGCGGATCATAATCAAGTCCTCAATGAAAGCACAAGCTATTCCTTGGATCAATATGCCGATAACGCCTTCATCCGCTCCAAGCTGGAAGCACCCAACAGCCATTGGTCGGATACCAGGCTGTATAAGGAGCTTCCGTCCGACAAAGGGGTCCCCGTCGTCTCATTGACGCGCAGCGTTTCCATCTTCTCCAAGCATCATGGGTTAATCGTCGTTAATGTAAGCGCTGACGCCCTGCAGGGAATGCTTCTTCAAATGCACGACCCGTCTTCCCGCATACTAAGCCTATATGATACACAAGGGAACAGCGTGTTCGATATGGCAAAATCGGAGACTTCCGTCAGCAGGAGCGGAACCAGCAACGGCGCCCTTCAGTCGGAAGCGAATTCCGACTATACGGGCTGGCGCATCGTTAGCAGCGTTCAAGGAGCGGATACCTTCAATTTCATCATCAGCCTATCGAATATTTGGTTTATTGCCGGTTTGCTTCTCTGTGCCGTTTCGGTCGCCTGGATCGTCTACGTGACGCTGCAAAATTACAGGCCCATTCAGCGCCTGGTCAACCAGCTGCAGCAGCTATCCTCCAAGGAGGACGCCCCGGAGGAAATCCATAAAAACGAATTTACGTTCATCAATTCTAAATTGCAAAACATGATTGATCAGAACGCAAGATTCCAGCTTCAGTTCGAGGAGGATTTGAAGGCCCAGCAAAATTTTTTCGTGTATGAGTTGCTGGAAGGGACGCGTTCCTTCGATTTGAAGGAATGGGAGAAGGAATCGGCCAAGCATGGCCTGCCCGTGCTGTTTGGCAAGCAGCTGGTTTTTGTCCTGGAAGTGGATCACCGTTCCGAGTGGAGCGCAAATTACGGTCAGATGCAGCATGGCACTCAGCAAAAAGCCATCGAAACCATCATCCTGGAAGCGGCGTCGGATCATGCCTGCGAGGTGAAGCTGCTCTGGGTATCCTTGCACCAGCTTGCTTGCATTCTGGTCATATCGCCAGAAGCGGAGAAGCTGGCATTCGAGGCACTCTCCTTCGCGGAAGAATGCCAGCGCCGATTTGCCGATGCCTTATCGTTCACCTTATCCGTCGGCCTCGGGGAGCCGGTCGAGCATCCGGACAATCTGCATGATTCATACCATGAGGCATTGGATGCCCTGCAAACGAAGCCCGTCAATCGAAGTGCCATGATCATTCCTTATTCGTCCGATCCCTTATCGAAGGATCATAGTTTTCATTATTTTCAAAAGGTTGACCGGATCGTTGACGCCTTCCGACTCCAAGAAGCCAAGTGGAAGACGGATATGCAGGCGCTCTTTCAGAACATGCTGGAAGAAGGCATATCGCGCCGGGGCGCAAGCAGCGTGCTGCACTACCTGACCTACCATCTGAACAAAACGGCTTCCGGAATGAACGACGAATACTACCTGCTCTGGAAAACAGAAACGATGCCGGCACTGGACCGGGTTCAAAAAGAAATCGACCTGCCGGAGGATTGGACGCAGATGGTGCTTCAGCTTCTGGAGCAATTTGCCGAACGGCTGGATACGCAGCGGAATCTGCGAAGCCAGGGAAACCTCGTCCAAGAGGTTAAGGCCTATATTGAAAAGCATTATACGAAGGCGGAACTATCCCTTGATTACCTGCAGGACAAGTTCGGGATCAGCGGCAAATATTTGAGCAGATTGTTCAAGGAAGAGTACGGCTTGAAATTCGTGGACTTTTTGATTGATTTACGAATTCAGGAAGCGAAACGGCTCCTCACGGAAAGCGCATTGTCTGTACAGGAAATTACGGAGAGGGTCGGTTACAGCAGCCCGATTTCATTTGCCAGGACTTTCAAAAAAATTACCGGCGTCCCCCCGATGGATTACCGCAAAGGCAAATAAAACGGCGCAGAACCTAAACATCAAACGAAGGTCGAGAAGGACATAACATGGTCCCTCGGCCTTTTCCCGTTTATGCCGTAGTGGCTCCTGCCCGCGCAGCCATTCCCATCGGGCGCAAAGTAGAAAATAGTTCCGGGTAGAGAAAAGTTTTTTGTGATTTATATTACATACATTTTCCAGTGTTATTTAAATTGCCATCGCGGTAACGTTTACACTAACACTAGATTCGCCTTTCGGTTTGTTAAGAGAAAAGTGTTTGTTGTCTGGCCTGGCAGCAGGTGTTTTTATTAAGGGCAAGGAACGGCGCCTCACCGCGCTTTCCACCATAACCAAAAAACCAGAAGGGGATGAACTAGCAATGGTAGACAGAAACAGAAAGAAAAAGGGATGGACGGCGCTGATCGCTGCAGCCGTTACGTTATCAACCGTATTAAGCGCCTGCTCGGGTGGCAAGGAACCGGCCTCCGCAAGCAACGCCCCGTCCGACGGCGATCCAATTACGATCTCGTTCGAGACGTCGGTATACGCCGAAGAGCCTCATAAGAAGGCAATCGATGCACTCATTGCCAAATACAATGAAACCCACCCTAACGTCACCATCAAAGTTCATGGAACAGACTACGAGAATTACTGGGATAAACTGACCACCGAGATTCTGGCAGGTACGCAGGGCGACATCGTTCAGGTATACCCGGAGAATATCGCCACCTATAATGCGCTGCAGAGCGGGGGCACCTTCGTGAATCTCGACGAGAAGATTCAAGCGAGCGGACTTGAGGACAAGCTTGTCGGACAGGAACTGAGCAAGGTGGACGGCTCTTATTATGCCTTATCCAATTACGCATGGGGATCAACCGGCATTTTCTACAGCAAATCGATGTTCGAAGCCGCCGGAATCGATCCGGCCTCCATTCAAACGATGGATGATTTCAAAGAAGCCGCCATACAGCTTGGCGGTGTTAAAGACGGACAATACGGGTTCTCCAGCGTCATCGGCACCCATCCCTTTATCGCCTCGGAATGGTACCGGCTGCTCGCTCGTCCCGTATCGGGAGGCATTTACTTCCCGGACGGCGAAGCTGGCCCTTACGAGGCCGACCGGATTAACGTCAATTCCGCACCAAACGTTTGGGCAGCGGAGTGGTGGCAGGATCTGATCAAGAACCCGCAGGCCACGCCTCCGGGAACCCGCGACAAGAAGGTCAGCCGCGAGATGTTCTGGAACGGCCAGGCCGGCATGATGATGGATGGTCCTTGGTTTATCGGCATGACCAAAGAACGCGATGAAGCTTTAATGGACGACCTGGGGCTCATGCCGCAGCCTTCCGTCGTATACGAAGGCCAAACCTATAAACCGAACCCGCACAATTATCCGATCGTGTCGATGATTTCCAAAGACAGCAAGCATCCTGACGAAGCTTGGGAGTTCCTTGAATGGATGACCTCCCGGGAAGCGCAGCAAATTATTGCCGGTTCCGGCATGATCCCGAGCAGCAAGGAATACGCCGAATCCGAAGAATACAAAGCGGAGAATCCGCTGGCTGCCCAATTCTTCGATTTCCAGGAGAATGTATACGCCCCGGCCGTGATGGACCCGCCCATCCCTGAACTCGGCTCCCTGTCCCAAATCCTGATCAATGCCGCGCAGGAGATGTTCGTCGGCATGAAAGACGCCAAGACGGCGCTGGATAGCGCGGCTGAGCAGATGAAAGACACGATGCATTAAGAGGCAGTCGAATACATCAAACGATTGAAGCTGCCCGGCTCCACTGCCGGGTGGCACTTACATCATAAGGAGGTGGGGGAATGAATCCAACGCGAACGGATGTGACAAGCAGGCAAACTCCCTTGCCGTTGAAGAGAGCTTCGAAGGCCAAGCGATTATGGCTGGAGGAAAAACGGCATTTCAAAAAAAATACAGCCGCCTATTTATTTATTGCGCCGCTGGCCATTACCGTTGCTCTTGTACTCCTCTATCCGATTTTGAAATCGGCGCTCATGAGCGTGCAGTACTGGAAGGTTGCGAAGCCGATTGCCGAAGGCAATCCCTTCGTAGGCTTGGACAACTATGCAGCCGCCATCCAGTCGGGGCATTTCCTGAAATCGTTGGGCATTACCTTTCTATACATTATCGTGACGGTGGTTCTGCGTTTCCTGCTGGGAATCGGTACGGCCGTCCTGCTGAACATTCCCTTTAAGGGCCGAGGACTCGTAAGAGCGCTGGTGATCATCCCATGGGCCGTCCCTGAAGTCGTTGCTTGTCTCGTATTTATTCTGATGTATGATTACCAATTCGGCGTGATCAACGATCTCCTGCTGAAGCTCAACCTGTTTTCCAATCCGGTCGCTTTCCTCGGCGAAGCCGACACCGCGCTCTGGGCAGCCATGTTCGTCAATGTATGGAAGGGCTTCCCGTTCGCCGCCATCATGCTGCTCGCCGGTCTGCAGAGCATATCCAAAAGCTTGTACGAAGCGGCGGAAATCGACGGTGCCTCGAAATGGCGCCAGTTTCTCAGCATTACCTTCCCGATGTTAAAGCCCGTATCCGTCATCGTCTTCCTGCTGCTGATCATCTGGACCATCAAGGATTTCGGCATCGTCTACGTCCTCACCGGGGGCGGACCGAGCCGGGTAACCGAAATACTGACCATTTTTATCTACAGGGCAGGGTTCAAATCGTTTGACTTCGGTTTGGCTTCCGCTGCGGGGATGATCCTGCTGGCCATCTCCATCGTATTCACCGTGATGTACATGAAAGCAACGAAGGCAGGTGAGATGTCATGAGCAAAGGGATCAGCAAAATCATCGTATATGCATGCGCCGTTCTCATTTCGTTGTTTGCCGTATCCCCTTTCCTATGGATGATCCTGACTTCGTTGAAGCCTCAGGCCGAAATCTACAGCACGCCGCTGACGTATCTTCCTAAAGAGCTTCATTGGGAGGGCTACAAGGGCATGCTGAATCCCCATGCGGACGACAGCGCCAACTTTATGAAATGGTTCGGCAATACGGCGTTTGTCTCGCTGCTAACGACGGTATTCTCTCTTATCATCTCCGCCTTTGGCGGCTATGCGATGTCCCGGTTCGGTTTCCGGGGACGGATGTCGCTCGGATATATCATCTTGTTGACGCAGATGCTCCCCGGCTCGCTGCTCATTATTCCGCTGTACCTGATCATGAAGGATTACAATCTGCTGAACTCCCATCTGGGTCTCGTCATTGCCTATACCACTTTTGCGGTACCGTTCTGTACCTGGATGCTGAAGGGCTACTTCGACAGCGTATCCCAGTCCATCGATGAAGCTGCGAGCGTTGACGGTGCCAACCGCTTCACAACCTTTATCCGGATTTTACTCCCGCTCACGCTTCCCGGACTCGTGGTAACCGGCATCTTCTCTTTCTTAACCAGCTGGAACGAGTTTATGTTTGCCCAGACGTTCATCAGCGATTACGACAAATGGACGCTGTCGGTCGGCATCGCCAGCTTTCAGGGACAGTATGTCGTCAACTGGGACTACCTCATGGCGGGCTCCGTCATAACCACGCTTCCGATCGTGATTGCGTTCTGGCTGCTGCAAAAGCATCTGGTCAGCGGAATGACCGCCGGAGCCGTTAAATAAAGCTAACCATTCAAGGAGGGGTCACAATGATCAAATTCGGAATCGTAGGCATGGGGATTCGCGGCAGCATGTTCGCCGATACCCTCAGCCAAAATCCTTATGCGGAGCTGGCCGCGGTCAGCGACGCTTATGAAACTACCCTGAACGCGAGCATAGAGAAATACGGGGTTCCCGGCTATTTGCAAGTTGAGGATATGCTCGAAAGCGAGGCTTTGGATGCCATCGTGATTGCCACGCCGGATTTCCTGCATAAAAAGCCCGTTATGCTCGCGGCTGAGCAAGGCATCCATATCATGGTCGAAAAACCCTTCTCCACCTCCGTCGAGGAGGCCGAGGAAATGTACGCCGCGGTAGAGAAAGCGGGCATCAAATGCCTCGTCGCATTCGAGAATCGCTGGAATTCTCCTTTCGTTGCGGTTAAGGAAGCCGTCCGGAATGGGGACATTGGCCATATTCTGACCATCAACACCCGCTTGAATGACACCATCTACGTGCCTACCAAAATGCTGAAATGGGCCGGGGAATCCACGCCGGGCTGGTTCCTATTCCCGCATGCGACGGATATTGCCTTATGGCTGAAGAGCGGGGTGCTACCGGTCAGCGTCTACGCGGTAGGGACGAAGAAGAAATTGGCCGGGATGGGGATCGACACCTACGATTCCATGCAAACGATCGTATCCTTCGACGATGGCACGCATGCAGCATTCACGACCAGCTGGGTGCTGCCCGAATCGATGCCGCTGATCTATGACTTCAAAGTCGAGATCATCGGCGAGGACGGGGCATTGTATGTCGACTTATCCGATCAAATGGTCCGTAAGGGCGGCAGCGTCTACAGTCATGTCCATACGCTCGGCACGCCCATCAACGGCCAATATACCGCGGCGCCCCATTATATGCTCCATTCCTTTGTCGATCATATCCGCCTGGATACGATGCCCGAATCGGGCGCAGCTGCCGGCCTGCTGAATACCAAGCTGGTACATGCCATCCATCGCTCCGTCTTAAGCGGACAGGTTGAGCAGGTGTGACATGGAGGCATGCCCAGCGGTTGAATCATGCACTTTTCTTGACATGCCTGCAGTGAGGGCCGAAAATGATCGCTTATCCATGACGGTGGTTCCGGGATGGGGGAGCAGAGTCATCTCGCTGCGCTGGAAACCATCGGACACCGAATTGCTGCGCACGCCGCCATCCATGACGGAATATGAGCGGACACCCTTCTTATATGGCATGCCTGTCTTATTTCCGCCCAACCGGATCGAGAACGGCAGCTTTACCTTTAAAGGCCGCCCCTATCAATTCCGCATCAATGAGCCGCAGCATCACAATCATGCGCACGGACTTGTTCATGACGAAGCATGGGAAGTCGGACGCTGCTGGACCAAGGGGAATCGGGCCGTGATCGAAACCGTGTTCTCTTCGAGAGGCCGCCCTGCGGTCATGTCGCAATTTCCGCATGAGTTCTCGATCCTTCTGCGCATGAGCATTGACGGCGCTTCGTTCAGGCAGACGGCAGAAATCCGCAACAAAAGCAAACACTCTTTTCCATGGGGATTGGGGTATCATACCACCTTCCGCTTTCCCTTCGGGGATGCGGAAGCTCAGGAGCGCTGCACGCTGCGGGCGCCTGTCGGGAAACGATGGGTCCTTAACGACCGGGTGCTGCCGACCGGGGAGCTCGCGCATGACTTCCGCAGCAGAGGCTTGCGGGACGGCATTTCCGTCAACCAGTTTCCGCTCGATGACCTGTTCCTTGCCATGCCGGAAGACCGTAACGAAGCCGTATTAACCGATCCGGCGGCTGGCCTCCAGGTTACCTACCGCGCGGATGACGCCTTCAAGCATTGGGTGCTGCACAATGGCGATGAGGCGAGCGGTTATCTATGTCCTGAGCCTTATACTTGCGCTACCAATGCCTTCAACCTGGGGATGGATCCGGAAATCACCGGCATGCAGGTGCTGGGGCCCGGCAGGACCGCCCTGCTGTTCTGTACCATCCATGTGGAAGAACTCTGATTCTCATCGACTTCAACCATGACAAAAGCGGTCCGCTACCAAGGATGTTTCCTTGAGCGGGCCGCTTTCCCAGTTTGTTATACGCTTGCTACGACCTTATCACCCCTTTTGGCATATTTCACTAATTGAATAATAAAACGCGATTCGGGAAACTCCCCGAATCGCTCCTTGGATTTACATATCTTTCGTTTACTCCGCTTGATAGCGCTCATATGCGGCCTGATAAACTTCCATGTAGCGGTCCAATCCCATCTTGTTCAGCGTGTTCACATACTCTTCCCATTGGCTGAACGAGGCCGAGCCGTTCACGAATTTCGCTTCCATTTCCTTCACGTAATCCTCGATATCTTTACCGATCGAGGTCATGACGTCCGTTTCCTCCAATGTAAAGTTAAAGTTGTACAGGATCTCCTTCACGGCATACGGCTCTGCTTTTTCGGCAGCGGCCATGGCGTTAGGACGAGTCTCCGAAGCTTTGAACCATTTCTCCCGCACAAAGCCCGGATAGCTGCCCCCGAGCCAAGTGAAATTCTTGGCCAATGCCTGATCCTGCGTTAATCCGTTAGGATTCTCCGTAATCTCTTTTACATATTCCAGCTGACCGTCCGCATTCTTCGTGTAAGTCTCGCCTTCTTTACCCATGAAATAGAATTGCGCTCCCTCGTCCCCATAGAAATAATCCATCCAGCGGATCGTGGCTTCCGGATTCGGGTTCTTATCGGTAATCGCAAATGCACCCACGTGAACCATCGGCACTTTGACGTGGGAATAGAGCTGGTCACCGTGCGGTCCCTTAAGCGCCCCGAGCCCGATGTATTCTTTGCGTCCCATGACCATCTCCGGATTCGGCACGATCGTGGCACCGAGCAGGCCCTCCTGCCCTTTCGCATTCAACGCGCCGCCTTCAATCGTGAAGATCTCTTTATCGAGCAGCCCTTCCTGGTGCAGCTTGTTGACGAATTGAAGCATTTCCTTGTACTCCGGCAAGGCCTTGGTAAAGCGCAATTTCCCAGTGTCCGGATCGACATCCACCAATTTATGGCCAAGTCCGCTCGTGCCAAGTCCCCAAGAGCCTTTCAAATGATCGATGATCCCGGTAATGCCTGTGGAAGAGAATGGAATCTCGTCATGCTGTCCGTTACCGTTCAGATCGGTTTCCTTGACCGCCTTCAAATAGGCATAGAATTCTTCGGTCGTTTGCGGTTCTTTCATCCCGAGCTGATCGAGCCATTCCTGATTAATCCATATCGGGGTGCCGATCAACATGGAGAGCAGTTCAGGATCATAGAAAGAAGGCAGGGAATAGATGTTGCCGTCCGGCATCGTCAATCCTTTCCGAATATCCGGGTACTGCTCCATCAGCTTTTTGAAATTCGGAGCATATTGATCGATCAGATCGTTCAGCGGTATAAATACTCCTTGTTCCCCATAGCGGGTCAATTCGGCGGAGCTGACCCTTGCGGAATAGAATACATCCGGATAATCCCCGCCTGCAAGCGCCAGGTTCCGCTTCTCGGTCAGCGTATCGAATGGAATGAGGTTCCAGGTCACATTTACATTCGACATTTCCTGGTAGGTTTTCCATACAAGGGTTTCCTCGAATTTGCTTCCGTTCGTTGGCGACTTCCCTGTGAAAAACGTAAGGTCGAGGGGCTCGTTCACAATCGGCATTCCGGTCTCGTTAAAATTAGCCTGCGGCGTTTCGCCCTTATCGGCTGCGCCCTCCCCGCTCTTGCTTCCACAACCGGCCAGCAATCCGGCGGCCAGCACGGCAGCCAAAGTAAGCGAAGTCCATTTTTTCATCACCATAAATTTCATATCCCCCTCATCGATTGTCCGTAATCAACCTTTAATTGCACCAATCATAACACCCTTCACAAAATACTTTTGCAGGAACGGATACAGCAGCAGCATCGGCAGATTCGTCACGATGACCGCCGCATATTTGATCGCCTCCGCATCCATCAGGCTGCGAGCCAGTGAATCGTCGCTGATATCCACCATCTCCTGCATTTGCCCCTGAACCAGAATTTCGCGCAGGAACAGCTGCATCGGATAATTCGCGCGGTCGGACAAGTAGATCAGCGCGCTGAAATACGAATTCCAGTGGCCCACGGCATAGAACAGCACCATCACGGCCAGAATCGGACCGGATAACGGCAGGACGATGCGCCATAGCACCCGCATGTTGGAAGCTCCATCGATAAACGCCGCCTCCTGCATCTCCTTCGGAATGGAGCTCTGGAAGAAGGTCCGCATAATAATGATGTTCCATACGGATACCGCCGAAGGGATAATAATGGCCCAAATCGTATCCAGCATCCCCAGTTCCTTCACCAGCAAGTAATTCGGGATCATTCCCCCGCTGAAGAACATGGTGAATACGATAATCGCCGTAAAAATGCCGCGTCCGTTAAAATCGGCTCTGGATAACGGATAAGCAGCCGCGATCGTCATTAATACATTCAAGGCCGTTCCCGTCGTCGTATACAGCAGCGTGTTCATGAATCCCCGCATGAGATCCGAATTGGCAAATAATCGTTCGTAACCGACAAACGACAATTCCTTCGGCCATAACCATACTTCCCCCCGCATCACCGTTTCCGGGGCGCTGATGGAAGC
Source organism: Paenibacillus sp. Y412MC10 (assembly GCF_000024685.1). Classification (NCBI taxonomy): domain Bacteria; kingdom Bacillati; phylum Bacillota; class Bacilli; order Caryophanales; family Paenibacillaceae; genus Paenibacillus; species Paenibacillus sp. Y412MC10. The sequence goes on along the minus strand of NC_013406.1, from coordinate 1,531,996 downwards.
AATCAGAACAAAAAATAAAGGATAGAGCACAAGGAGCGTAATAAATGATAGTATAATGTAAATAAATACTCCGGCTATTCGTTCACTGCGGCTTTGCGGCATATGCCATCATTCCTCCTTACCATAGGCTGTTCTCGCTGACTTTTCGGGCAATCCGGTTTACGGTAATCAGCATGATAAAGTTGACGATGGAGTTAAACAGGCCGACCGCAGCCGAGAAGCTGTACTGGGCACCCAGTATACCGCTCCGGTATACGTTCGTGGCGATGACGTCGGACGCTTCCATATTAAGCGAATTTTGCATCAGGAAGATCTTCTCGAAGCCGACGCCAAGAACGGAACCGATGTTCAGAATGAGCAGAATCGTCATCGTGGGCGCGATCCCTGGCAGATTGATATGCCAGATTCGCCGAAGCCAGCCTGCACCATCCACCTTGGCCGCCTCATGCAGCTGCGGGTCAATCCCGGCGAGTGCCGCCAAATAGATGATGGAGCTCCAGCCCATGCCCTGCCACACGCCGGACCACACATAAATGCTCTTGAACCAGGAGGGCTCCGTCATGAATGCAATCGGCTCTCCGCCGAAGGAGGTGATAATCAAATTGACGAGGCCGCTTACCGGCGACAGGAACATCATGATCATTCCGACAACAACGACCGTGGACAAGAAATGAGGTGCATAAGTTACCGTTTGTACGAATCGGCGGAACCGGCCCGATCTGGCTTCATTAATCATTAGGGCCAGAATGATCGGAATCGGAAATCCGACCGCCAGCTCATATAACCCGATACCCATCGTATTTTTAATAATGCGCCAGAAATAAAAGCTGTCAAAAAAGCGTTCAAAATGCTTGAAGCCCACCCATGGGCTATCCATGATCCCTTTGTTGGCCATAAAATCCTTGAATGCAATCTGGACGCCATACATGGGTACATAATGAAATACAATGAAGTACAACAGAACCGGTGCAAATAAAGCGTAAAGCTGCCAGTTTCTGCGCATCTGCATCATGGTTCTTCGCCAGACACTTTTCCTTTGAATTTTTGAATGCGCTTCCACGTTGCTTAGCTGACGTTGCAAAATCGGCAATCCCCTCTCTTTCGTCTATGCGTCTCCTTTGTGTTCCAAGGTCCACGTCTGCATCATAAACGACCCGAAAGCATGAGGGGTATTGACCATTTTAATGATGTCTTGCCTTTCATTGGATGGAAGGGCGGAAGCCGCGTTTTCCTAAAGCAATGCTTAAAATCTAAAATATTGACTATCCCATTTTTACGAAAGATTAACACGATTCGGGCACATTCCTTAATACTTGTCCTATATAATGTTATGAAACCTGGAACGTCAGAAAAATACAAAGGGGGGAAGACTGTGAATTGGATCCGGCATAAAAGCCACAGTGTATTCTTTAAAATTTTTCTGAGCTTTCTGGCCATCATCGTGTTATTCGGATTGTTCTATGCGGTTATCTTCCAGCTCTTCAAGACCAGCCTGCAAAAAGAAATCATCGATAACAGCCAACGGTCGGTTCACGATACGGCAGAACGGTTCAACAACCAATTCAGCAGGCTGCAGGTATTAATGTTCGATATATATAACCAGTCCGAATTAATTGGCTTCAATAATCAGCTTCGCCACCATGCCGGAAACGAAGTCAATTACTTGAAGGCACGAGATGTGATGATGCAGATGCGGAGCGATATCTATAACCCGCTGTTCTTTCTGGAGGACACCCTGATTTATCTTCGCGAGTTTGATTTTGTGCTCAGCAAATCCGGGAGCGGCGATGCTGCCTATATGTTCAATCGTTCCTATACGAGTCCGATGTACCCTTATTCGTTCTGGAACGGTTATACGGGCGATCCGGAATCCTTCAAGCTCCTCCCTGCGTCAACCTATCGAATCAACAACGATTTGTCCGAGAAAACGCTGATGCCTTTTGTTTACAAGCAGCCGGACAGTCCATATGAGGTCATTGCCCTCATCGATATCGATAAGGCCGCCCAGTCCTTCTTCGGCGAGTCGAACGATCGCGCGCTTGCCATTCTGAATGCCGAAGGCCAAGTGCTGTACACGCTGGGCTCCATGGACCAGGATCAGCTGCCGCCGTTCGAGGCCGGTCAAAAAGCCGTGCTAAAGGATGGAACCTACTATTTTGCGGAAGCCGGATCCGACGGATTGACCTATGTCTCGGCCGTACCTTATAGCCATGTCTCTTCCCAGCTGAGCCGGTTAACCGGCGGTTTGCTGCTTATTTTCTGCCTATCGCTCGGGGTAGCGCTGGCTGCATCCTATTTCCTCAGCCGGCGGCTGCATAAGCCGGTGAAGCAGATCCTGACGACCGTGCTGAACAGAGCCAGCAGCTCGGCGATGCCGGAAACCGGCAGCGTCACGGAATACGACCTGATCCAGAACCGCATTCAGGAGCTGTTCCGGGAGAAGGAAGAGATTCGGGACCGCATGAACAAACACAAGTCCGTCCTGACCAGTTACTCTTATATCAGTCAGTTGAAGAGCATCAATACCGATATCAGCGAATGGGAGGATTTCCTGTCGGATGACGGAAGCTTCATCGTGGTTCTGTACCATATCCGGTTCCGGATGAATCCGGTCTATGAGCTTCCCCTCCAAACCGATCAGGCCGTCCGCCATATGCTGGAGCATATTCATCTGATCACGGCCGAACGCTATCCGGGCTCCCATACGTTCCAGATCGAGAAGAACGAGATCGTCTCCATCTTCAAACGGGAGGAAGCGGCCCGCCTGGAGGAATTGCTGCTGGAGATCAAGGATATGCTGAACGAGGAGAAGGAATTGTTCCTGGTCACGATTGCGGTCAGCTCCCAGGTAAGCGATTCGTCCGAATTCAATCAAGCCTACCATCAGGTCAAAGGATTGACTGCCCAGGCTCCGCTGCTCGAGGAATCACAGATCGTAACCATGCAGCGGGTACTCCCTACCACCGTCAACCTGAGTCCGCCGCAGGAAAAAGGACTGCTCGATGCGCTGCAATCCGGCAGCCATGGCCGCTCCCTGCAGATCATCGACCAAGCGCTTGAAGCCATGCAGCGCAAGGAGGCCGGCATCGCGCAATTCCGTTTCTTCGCCGATTCCGTGGCTTCCAAAATTCTAAGTTATATGGAGATGGCCCAGATTGACAAAACCTCCGTCCAATCCTTGAAGCAGTGGAGCGCAAGATTGGCGGAATGCCATTGTTTATCTGATTACCGTGGGGTATTCCGTCAGCTCGTCGAAGCCTCCTGTGCCCTCATCCGCAAGAAAAAGGATACCGGGGAAGAGCCGCTTATCGCCATGTTCATGAACATTGTCCATAACCAGTATGCCGATGATCTGTCCCTGGACTATCTGTCAGCCAAACTGAACCTGTCGAGCGCCTACCTCTCCGTTTATATCAAGGAGAAGACCGGTCTCAACTTCAGCGATCACCTCCTCGGCATCCGCATGAACAAAGCGAAGGAGCTGCTGGCGTGCACCGACCTGACCGTCAATGAGATCAGCCAGCGCGTCGGCTATCTCAACATCACCTCCTTCAACCGAACCTTCAAGAAGGCCGTCGGCATGACGCCGGGCGCATACCGCAGGCAGCATGTGTTGCAAACCCATGCGAGCGGATCCTGAAGAAAAAACAAAAAGAAAACCTTCTCTTTCTCGGCATGGACCGGGCGTATGCCCGGCCGGTATCCCCGAAGAGAAGGTTTTTTTGCGTTTCATTGTTCGCTCAGAAGATGGAGGTTACCGAATCTGTATCTAGTCGGCCTTTATGGTCTGTTCCGTCTGTATTTGGCCCTTGCGTCCTCTCAGCTTCCCAGACGCGAATAACGCTTTGTTCCACCTGGATAACCCGAGCAGAATCCGGGCATCCACGAGCCGGTAAAACCAATGGGCCACCGCGGCGATAACCGCAAACGTGAGAATCGTGGTAAGCAGCACGCGGGGACCATAACCCAGAAACGGGCTGAGTTGCAGAAAGACATAGCTTCCGAACGAGCAAATCACCGTAAAGTGAACGAGGTACAGCGAGAACGAGATTTTACCCAAATAAGCAAAAAAACGATGGCTGAATATCGACTGCATTCGGCTTGAATGCAGCAGCGCCGTCAGGACCAGGAATGATCCGATTACATGATAAAACACAAAGAAATCAAAATCGGCAGTTCTCCACTGGAGGATCGAATATACCGTTCCTTGCGGTGCGACATAAGGATAGGAGCCTAGGTAAATACCGGCGCAGAGCAGCAGGAGCTGGATCCAGGACCGATGGATAAATGCCGGCCGCTCCCTTCCGCTGTTCTTTACATCGCTTAACAGCATTCCCAGGACGAATCCCAAATAGTAGGAATCGATGAATAAACAGATGAGGATTGCATACACGGCATAACGAATCCGATGGCGGCCGCAAACAATCAGAAAAACGAAGATCATGAACGAACCAAACAGCTCGTACGTCATCGTCCATAGCACGGGATTGTACTGCGAGCCATAAGTAAAAAAGGTATGGAACAAGCTTTCCTTCAGCATAACCAGCAGATTGGCGTCCGCGGCAAACGGATCGGGCATCGAAGATAACGTCATCCCGCGTATATTGTCATAAGCCCCGAGATCCCATACGAGGATCAGATATGCAAGGAAAACGGATGCCAAAGCCGGCACGGCCAGACGAAAATAGCGGCGGATCGCGGAAGAATAAACGATGAACCTGTCCCCTGTTCCAAAAAAACGATAGCTGAGCACGTATCCGCTGAGCACAAAAAACAGGCAGACGGAGAAGTTGCCGTTAAACAGCAGATTGAACGGCGTTCGCGCGGCAATCCCCTCAAAAGCGAAATGCTCGATCTCCTCCCTCCCCTCAAAAACCGACGGTGCAAACACTTGAAAAAAATGAGATACCACCACGATCAAGGCGGCAAGCCCTCTCAAGCCGTCCAAATATACGATTTTCATAAACAACCCCACGTTCCCCTATGAAATAGGCTGATAATGTAACCTATATTTCTTAGGGAGGAAGAGGAATTCTGTACACGATCCGGATGTTTTAGGGATAATCATGTTTAAGAAAATGGCTGCCACCTAAAATGAAAGCGTTTTCTTAAACTAAGAAAAATCATAGGGGAGGGAAAAAATTTGAGTATTTATTGGAGTCAGGTCGATATTGAAGAACTAACGGGATCAGGTGTCGTTTATTTTAACTCAAAGATGGAGATGTTGGAAGGTCTTCCATGCAAAATGTATAAATTGACCTATCAGCAGAGCCTATGGACGCATTGCCATGATTATTTTCAGATATGGTATGTGGCAAAAGGCGCTTTCCTGCACACCGTCCAACAACAGGTATACGAGATACGCAAAGGCGATATTTTTGTTATTCCTCCGTTTACCCTGCACAGCGTAAGCATTTCACCCGATGAGGACATCGAAATTTACGGATGCGAATTCATGCCCTCCTTCGTGAACGAGAGATTTCAGGAACAGCCGACAGACCATGCCTTTTTCGATGTGGCCTTTCTGGAATACTTTCTGCGCAAGGAAATGAACGCCCAATCCCAAATCACGCTGGACAGCGTGACCGACGTAACGGTCCGAAATGTCCTGAAGGATATGCTGATCGAATACGAGAGACGCACCCCTTTTTTTCAAATCTCGCTCAAAGCCAAGCTGCTTGTGCTTCTCTCGATTCTGGCACGGCAGGTCAACGGCGAGCTGCTGCGTGAAGGATTCGAGAAATCGGAGAAATACCGGGAAATCATGACAAGAGTCGTTGATCACATCCATAACCACTACCAGGAAGATATGAATTTGAATGATCTATGCAGCCTATCGAATTTATCAAGGTCCACGTTCTGCATCCTCTTCAAAGAATGGACAGGCAAAACATTCAACCGTTATCTCACCGACCTGCGGATTCTGCAGGCCATGATGATGCTGAAGCAGCCGGAATTATCCGTAACGGATGTGTGCTATTCCACCGGATTTAACGAACTCTCCTATTTCTGCAGAATCTTCAAAAAGTATACGGGCATCTCTCCCACCGACTTTCGTAAACAAGCGATGAAATAGAATATTCAATGCCATACGATAATCCTATTTTTGAACACGATAGTGAAATGAAATGATTTTTTTACATGCTACGATATCCATAATTCTTGCAAATAACTGGATCAGGGCCGGTTGTTTAGTCAACTGTGTTGGGGAGGGAATTGATAGAACTTCGATGAATGACGTTGCACGATTGTACACGATTGCTCAAGGGGAGGAAGAGGAATGAAGAAGAAATCTTGGATCTGGAGCCTTATTCTATTGTTCTCTATCGTAACAGGATGCTCGGGCGGTAATGCGCCCCAAGCGGGCAGTGATGCTGGTGACAAGCCATCCGATAATCCGCCTGCCCAGGATGCCGTAACACTCGACTTCTGGTACGGATGGACCGGACCGGAAGCGGAAGCGTTGGAAGCGTTGATTGCCAAGTGGAACAGCGCCAATCCCGACATTCAAGTGAAGGGGCTATCCCAAAGCGATTACCAGAAACAGCTTACCGCGATCACCGGGGGCAATCCTCCGGACATCGCATCCCAATTCGGACAAAATGTCGTGCCGTGGGGACTCCGTGGCGCCATGATGCCGCTGGATGATTATATAGCGAAGGACGGCGTCGATCTTAAGGATTTCGTGCCGGCTGCCCTAAGCACTTCCCAGCATGAAGGCAAGACGTATGCAATCCCGACGGCCATGCACGTGTCCATGCTGTTCTACAACAAGGATATTTTGCAGGAAGCCGGTTATGACGGTCCGCCGGAAACGATAAGCGATTTGAAAGAGTATATCAAGAAGCTGAGCGTCGTCGAGGATGGAGGCCGCCTCCAGCGGCTCGGATTGTGGCCGGGCATGGATGCGTATACGTTCAGTTATGCCTTTAACGGATCGTTTTATGATGAAGCAGCGCAAAAGGTGACGCCTGATCATCCGGGGATCCAATCGGCCATCAAGCTCTCGAAGGAGATCTGGGATCAATACGGTTCCGATAATCTGGACAGATTCTCCTCCGGGCTCGGCCAATACATGTCGGCACAGAATCCGTTCTTCTCGGGCAAATATGCGATGACGATTGACGGAGAATGGCTGCCCACCTTCATCAAGCAATACTCGCCTGATTTGAATTATGGCATAGCTCCCATTCCTTATGATGAAAGCAACCCGGAACTCAAAAACTCGGGGAATGTGACGACCAGCGTATTCTATATTCCGAAAGGCGTCAAAAACCCGGACGCTTCCTGGAAATTCATCAAATGGATGACCGAGCCGGAGCAAATGGCCGAGTTTACGGCTGCCCTCGGGAATCTCCCGACGCGAAATTCGGCCTTCTCCAACCCACTCTACGAGAATGTGCCAGGGTTTAAGGAATTCCTCGACTATTCGGGGAGCGAAAACCTGAAGTCCTTCCCGGCTTCTTCCTACGCGAACGAGTACATGACGGAGTTCAGCGCGCAATATGACGCTATTCTCCGAGGCACCGTCAGCATGGAGGAAGGCTTGGAGAAGGTGAAGGCCAAGATTCAGCCGCTGGTGAAATGACGAACCAAGCAGGCTCTGTCCAATGCAGCGTTGGTTTGGGCAGGGCTGCGTTACTAAATACTTAAAGCGGAAGGAGAATCGCGAAGATGAGAGTCTCCACAGCAAATCAACGAAAGCCCGTGTCAGGCTGGTCCAGGAAGGAGCGTCATTATGTGTATCTTGGCCTGGCGTTCGCCTCTCCTTGGATCATCGGGTTTCTGGCTTTTACCGTCTATCCGTTCTTCGGTTCGCTCTATCTGAGTCTGACCGAATACGATTTATTCAGCCCTCCCCAGTGGGTGGGGCTACAGAATTACGAGCAAATCCTCGCGGATGACCGCTTCTATAAGTCGCTCGGCAACACCTTTTTCATGGCGTTCATATCCGTGCCGATCACGCTGGCCGTCTCACTGCTGATCGCCGTGATGCTCAATTTCAAAGTGAAGGGGATCAACTATTACCGCACCATCTTCTACCTTCCGTCCGTCATACCGATCGTTGCAAGCGCTCTATTGTGGACATGGATGCTGAACCCCGACTTCGGGTTGGTTAACATGGCACTTCGCACCCTGGGTTTAACAGACCCGGCGTGGCTGCTGGATCCCCGTTATACGAAGCCGTCCCTTATCCTGATGAGCCTGTGGGGCTCGGGTGCGGGCGCTTTAATCTTCCTGGCTGCCCTCCAGGGCGTGCCAAGGCAATATTATGAAGCGGCTCAGGTGGACGGAGCGAACTGGTGGTACCGCTTCTGGAAGATCACGGTCCCTGCCCTGTCCCCCATCATTCTTTTTCAGCTCATCATGGGGTTGATCGGCGCCTTTCAAATCTTTACGGAATCGTATATTTTGGCTGGCGGCAAGGTGGATGGAAGCGGCTCATTGGGGGGGCCGGAGCAATCGCTGCTGTTCTATGCGGTCAATTTGTACCAGGAAGCCTTTGTCTTTCTGAAGATGGGTTATGCCTCGGCGCTCGCCTGGATTCTGTTCATCATCGTGCTGCTGATTACGTTCATCCTGTTAAAAACGTCGGGCCGCTGGGTCTATTACGGAGGTGAGTAACATGGCTGTCAGGTTGCGGGTTATCTTGCCGCATGCGCTCCTTCTTCTATTCGCTGTGATCTTCCTGTTTCCATTTGTATGGCTGGTGATGACCTCGCTGAAAACGCCGGAGGAGATACTCGAGTTCCCGCCGAGCATTTTCCCGGAAACGTTCCAGTGGTCCAATTATAAAGAGGCGCTTTCTGCCATTCCGTTTACCCGCTACATGATGAACACGTTTCTGATTTGTATGGTGAATATCATCGGCCAGCTATTCTCTGCACCGCTGGTAGCCTACTCGATTTCCCGCATTCCCTGGAGGGGCCGGAACATCATCTTTACCATCGTCGTGGCAACCATGATTCTGCCGGCTCAAGTGCAGATGATTCCGCAGTACATCATCTTCACCAAGCTCGGCTGGGTCAATACGATCATGCCGCTTACCATCGGCGCATTCTTCGGGGCGCCGTTCTTCATCTTTTTGCTTCGGCAGTTTCTGCTTGGCGTGCCGACCGAATTGTCCGAGGCAGCAAAGATCGACGGGGCTTCGGAGCTGCGGATCTATATCAAGATCATTATGCCGATCCTGAAGCCGGCACTGGCCACCGTTGCTTTATTCTCTTTTGTGTGGTCGTACGTGGATTTCATGGGACCGCTCATCTATCTGAACGATTCGGCCAAATGGACCATCACCGTCGGCCTGCAAAGCTTTCAGCAGGATCACGGGGCGCAGTGGGAGAAACTGATGGCGGCTTCCACCATCATGGCGATTCCCATGATCCTGATCTATTTCTTCGGACAGAAATATTTCATGAAGTCGGGATCGGCGTTGACCGGGTTTAAATAATGGGTTGAATGAAAACCTTCTCTTCCATGGCAGCTAGGCCGATCAGGCCCGCTGCGAATATGGAAGAGGAGGTTTTTGTGCTGATCGTGCAGAAATAAACGATGAAGAAACGATATCAATAGACATAAAGGATGAGATTAATGACTTATCATATCACTGCCATGACGGAGGCGTTTGCCGATCAAATCATGTCTTGGAACTATGAGCCTCCCTATGACTTCTACGACAGCGGACAGGATGAGGAGTTTCGAAGAGAGCTTCTGGAATGTTCGTATTACGCCATACTGGACGATGAGCAGCAATTGATCGGTTTTTGCTGCACGGGTTCATCAGCCCAAATACCGATTGCGATCCCGTTAGGGGCATACGATGAGGATCTGCTCGATATCGGACTCGGCATGAAACCGGAGCTGACGGGAAAAGGCTTGGGACACAAGTTCCTCTCCTGCGTGCTGGCATCCATGGGAGAACTTCACCAACGCAAATCGTTTCGGCTGACCGTAGCCCGATTCAACGAACGAGCCATTCGCCTGTATGCCAAGCTTGGCTTCTCGGAGGCTGCATCGTTCGATAAGGGCGGCACCTCCTTCATGACGATGGTCAAAAAGCGCGGGGCATCTTCAAACAGCAAGAAGGGCATCTCGCAAGATCCAGGATCTTTTGAGACACCCTCTATTTGATGTTGACAACCATCGGTTGGCCCGGATCGGATCGTAGTCCCTTTGGATCGTCTTATCAGCTCCAGGCACCCGAACCGGTCTTCCGATGCTTCGCGGCTATTCAACTGCGATATATACGTTCACCACAGTATTCGCAGGATCAAACCGCTGCATGTCATAGCGTTCGTAATCGCCCGTATAGGTTCTTTTTTCCGCCGCTTGGTCGAAGTAGCTCCAAATTTCATGCCATACCTCAGGCACGATCTCCATTAAGGGGCCGCGTCTTGTCCGGAATACCAAATACCTGGATGCAGGGACGGAGGCTTGCTGAAGTTCACTGGAGGTTTCGGCAGCCACGTCTTCATCTATCCTGTTGCCGATTATTAAGGTATACGACCCGGATGCGTCGCTTTCGTAATCCGTGTACAACGCATAGATGGCTTGATCCTTATCAGATAATCGTGCCTGCAAGCCGCTTTGGAAATACCGATCCCATAACTGCGGTATTTTGCCTTGCGGTCCTGCCTCCGCTTCGTTTGTCGTTCGGACGCCGACGCCCTGAATGGACATGGCGGGTCTAGTTTCGATCCATCGTTCACTTTGATTCTGCTGTTGACTATGACTCATAGTTGTTTCCTCCTTGAGATGAATATATCTCTATTCTAAAGAGGTAACGTGGACATCTATCTGTCCGGGTTATCGTAACGCAGCAGCATCCGTTTCGCCCTTCGCTTCACTTCCTCGGCTGCTTCGCCCGGAAGCTCAACCAGCACTTGATCCCCGAAGCTCAGAATCATGCCGTAAAACCAATCGTCCAGCTTGTATAACACATGAACGCGCAAAGATCCGTCCGGGTTGACGGTCACTTGTTCCGGCGGAAACATATCCGCCACCCGCTGACGCGCGGCAGCCTCGAATAGCAGCACGGTCTCCTGCTCCCGAGCATTGGACCAGGAGGAGTCCCATTCCAAACGTTCCTTGCCGGGCCATGGCCTTGGCTCATACGCTTCGCTCAGCATCTTGATATCCTGCATGCGCGACAACCGGAAGAGGCGAAAATCTTCCCGCTCCAGGCAAAAGGCCTGCACATACCAAACATTGCCCTTCAGAAACAAGGATGCCGGTTCAATGGTTCTTCGCTCCGCGCTGCCTTCCGCATCGATATATTCCATCTGCACCCTGCGCTTGTCATGAATGGCTTGTTTGAGCAAGCCCACGGCGGGTTTCAGTCCCTGACGCTGTCCCCAAGGCTGAAAGTCCATGACTACGGGCTCCTTCCGATATTCATCGCCAAGTCCCTGCTCTACCCTGCGCAGCAGCGCTTTGATCTTCTCCAGCAGCATGCCCATCTGCGGATCCTCCAGTGCGCTGCTCAGCCCCTTAACGGCTGTAACCAAGGTGCTCATCTCCTCGGCGGACAGCCAGTACTTATCGATCATATAATGCTCCATGATCTCAAATCCGCCGGTGATCCCCTGGTGGGCAACAATCGGAATGCCGGCTTGGCACAGCGTATCCATATCTCGGTATATCGTCTTGCTGGATACCTCGAACCGATCCGCCAGCTCTTTGGCGCTCAGTCTCCCACGGTTAAGAAGCAGGACGGTTATGGCTAACAGCCGGTCTATTTTCATGATCAGCCATCCTTTCGTTCTCGATCATTTCATCAGCTTTCTTAACTCAAGCTTAACAGAATCGGGATGTGTTCATGCAACCGTTAGGTCGGGTTCAGATGGTCGTTAATCTGTTATGCTACAATGATAAGCACGGCAAGCAAATAGGGGCGGAATGAAACGCAGTTTTCCCAAGCAACGTAGACATACATATAGGTAAGGAATGATCGAATCTTTAACATCAAGGAGGAACCTACATATGGACCATCGGCTTGACGCCATGCGCAAGTGCCACCCGGACTCCGTCACGATCTCCCGCATAACGGGCTTCATCACGGACGGAATTATTATGCTCGCTGCAGCAGCTTATCTGATCATCGCGGCTATACTCGGATGGACCCTCATTCCCGGGTGGATCACCATCGGACTCTTGGTTCTCGGAGCATGGTTTACTTGGGCCGTGCCCTCTTTCACTTACAAACAATTCGGCTTTAAAGTCAGCGAGGAAGAGTTGGAGCTTCGCTCCGGCTGGATCTGGCTCAGCGACACCCTCGTTCCCATGACGCGGGTCCAGCATGTCGAGCTGGAACGGGGGCCGCTCCTTCGCAAATACGGGTTAGCCAAGGTCAAGGTGGTCACGGCTGCAACGACCCATGTCATTCAAGCGCTCAAGCTGGAAGAAGCGGAGGAACTAAAGAAACAGATCGGCGAGCTGGCCAAAGTGGTGGATCACGATGAATGAACCGACAAGGCTGCACCGGCTGTTCATCCTGTTTCCGCTCGCAGACAGCGTAAAATCGCTCATTCCGATCGCAGCCCTGGTATCCATCAAATTCCTTAACGGAAAATCGCTGCGCGACATCCCTTGGTATTGGCTGTCCGCCGCCATCGTCATCCTGGTCTCCCTTCTGCTCCTGTACGGTTATCTGAAGTGGAAACGCTTCGTGTATACGCTGGAAGAAGACAAAATCCTCATCCGCCGCGGCGTGCTGTTCCGGGAGGAATTGTCCATTTATACGGGCCGCATCCATTCCATGAATATGGAGCAGCCCTTGCTGCAGCGTTTATTGGGGCTTACCCAGGTCCGGATCGAAACGCCGGGCAAAAAGGAAGGCGGCGGCGGCATTCTTCCGGCCGTCACCAATAGCGAAGGCGAACGGCTGCAGCGCTGGCTGCGCGAGCAAACCCAAACCAGGCAGGCGGATCGCGACGTTCACCCAGCTGCGGAAAACTCCGGCCGATCCGGTCAGAGCCTTTCCTCAGAGACGGAGAGACCGTCCGTTCCTTCTCCGGGGACCCCGGAGGCTTATGAATCCGTTCACCACCCGTCGTATCATAACCGGGACTTCGAGAGCGTTCTGTTGATGGATTCCGAATCCACCGCCGCCGGCAGAGAGAAGGCAAGCCGTCCCATCCCGGCCGAGGAAGAACGCAGCACGCTGCTCCAGCTATCCTCGGGCCGTCTGCTCATCGCCGCGCTCTCTTCGCCCAACCTGTCATTGGCTTTAGCCTTTGTGGGCGGTATCGTGTCTTTTGCCGATGACCTGCTGCCGGATCGGATGTACCAATCGCTGTTTCAATCGGCAGGAAAGCTGCTGCCCGGCAGCTGGATCAGCATCGCGGCATTGGCGCTCATCGTGTCCTGGCTGCTCTCGGCCGTGCTCTACACGATCAAATATGCCGGATTTACCGTCGAGCGTTTCGGGAAACAAATCTCGGTCAGCTGCGGTCTGCTGGAGAGAAAAAGACTGCTCTTCTCCCCGGAACGCGTATTGGCAATAACCGTAAAGGAAGGCGTATTCCGGCGATGGTTCGGTTACGCCGAAGTGAAGGTTCATGTGCTTACGTCAGAGTCCGAAAAACATTTCATGCTGCATCCTCTGCTGAAGACCGGGGATATCCCGGCGCTGCTGAAGCGGGTTACGCCTCAATTCAGCGCTCAGGCCATTTCGGCTTCGCCGCCGCCCCGCGCCAGATGGATGTACGTCCGCTGGAAGCTGGCTTTTGCCGCAGCGGTCAGCGCCGCATGCATTTGGTATTTTGACAGGCTCGGTTTATTATCGCTCTTGCTGCTTCCGCTCTCGTTCGCCTGGGGGCTTCTGTCGCACCGGGATTCCGGACTGAACGTCACGGGTAAACAGCTTACGATCCGCAGCCGCTTCATAGCAATGTCCACCAGGTACATACGCCGGCCGCAGATCATTGCCATGGAGGTCAGCGGTACCCGCAGGCAGCGTAGAAAGGGGCTTCTGTCCCTTCAAGTGAAGATGATATTCAGCGAAATCAACGAGAGTTTAAGCGGAATGGAACAGCAAGAGATCGAGGCCGTACGGGCATGGTTCCAACAGAAAAAAGGCGAGACCTTAGCACCTCCGGAGCGAAGCGGTCCCACCTCATCGATCGAACGCCTATAAGCGTTTGGCCTCCGTTCTTCCCGAACGGCCAAAGCCAGACAAGCGGTAAACCAGAAGGGTTACGGCAAGAAATACGCCATATACGCCTATGGTTATTAGGATATGGGAAGGATTGGACATCAAATTGTCTCCTACCATCGAGAACAGCAGCATGGCGGGAATTTTGCCCAATGCGGACGCCAAGCTGTACGATACGAACGTTACCTTGCTGAGCGCTGCGTACACATTGATGACAATGGAAGGAATAAACGGGATCAACCGGGTAAACAGGATGGTCAAAAAGGCGTTCCGTTCAAACATCGTGGTCACTTTTCCCAGGCTGTTGTAACGGTGAAGCGCCCGGTTGCCCCATTCCTGATAACCGTAGCGGATGAACATGAACATCAGGATGGAAGCAGCTGTGGAGCCGACCCAAGTAACCATCCCGCCGATAACCGGACCCAGGGCCGCCCCGATTACGCCACCGACAACGGGATAAGGGATCACCGGGAACAAAGCCATGGCGACAGCGACGAGCATGATCAGCATGATGCTGTCTGTCGATCGAATCCATGCCAATATGAACTCGCCTTTATAGTAAATAAGACCACCCACGGCAACGTAGACAAGTGCCATTCCTAATTTTTTGACCATGCACCACACTCCAAGACATAATGCCTCTATTGTACCATGGAGCAAGTCGATTGGAACAAGCAGCAAAAGGGACGTCCTAAGGCATTATGCCTAAGGATGTCCCTTTTTTTTGATACAGGCCAGTCCGTTCTCTAAAGCGACATCTTGCTAGAGAGGCAAACCCGCCGTGAACCGATATGGGTTACACTCTGCGGGCGCATGTAAGCTCACGGCTTGCTCGGTTTCCCTGGTGGATTTACCGGGGGCTTTCCAGGCTTGCCGCTATGTTTCACTTTCACCGTGACCGGTTTGCTCGGGGCGCTCTCGTTATGCAAACGATCGACAGCCGTCACCACATACGTGTATGTTTGTCCCTTTACAACGGTACGATCAACAAAGAACTGCGTCATTCCGGCGTTTTTCCTGAAAGTCCCTATTAAATTCGCCGGTTCCTGAACGCTGCCGGTTTCCCGACCGTTAAAGCGATAAACCGCGTAATACGTCTCGTCGTCAGACGAAGACCAACTGAGCTTCACGCCTTCCTGTACTTGGTCGGCCTTTGGCTTCTTGGTCGCAGCCGGTGCCTCCGATTCAATCCAAGGCATGGCCGGGATGAGCGCCGGGTATCGGTACAAATCGTTTTTCAGTCTGTCCGTAAATCCAAGCGCGTTGTCCTTAAACCATTTGGAGCTGAAATACATGCTGCCCCGAACTTCCTCGAAGTTTCGATTGTATTGGATCTGGTTCGGCATTTCGTCGGGATTGGACCAGTCGGCATTCGACCCGATTCTATATACGGCCTGTCCGCTGTACAGATGAACGTTCTTGCCGGACACGATCCCGCTCCACCAATCGATCAGCTTATCGTAAGCCGCTGCGGAGTACCCGATGTTCCAATAAATCTGCGGCGTGATATAGTCGATCCACTCTTCTTCGACCCATTTCTTCGAATCCGCGTAAATCGCATGATAACTCTCGAGTCCCGTCGTTTCGGAGCCGGACGGATCGCTGGATTTGTTTTTCCAAATACCAAACGGGCTGATGCCGAATTTCACGTAGCTCTTCTCCGCCTTGATGGCTTCCTTCACGTTTTGAATGAAGGTATTGACGTTATTTCTTCTCCAATCGCTCTTGTTCGTAAAGGAGCCCTTGTACTGATTAAACGTATCCGTATCCGGGAAATCCACGCCCGTTACGGGATACGGGTAGAAATAATCGTCAAAATGCACGGCGTCGATATCGTAATTCCGAACGACCTCCATGATGCCGTCAATGATGAACTGCTGCGCCTCCGGCACCCCTGGATTGAAATACAGCTTGCCGCCGTATTCCTCGACCCATTCGGGATGCTGTCTGGCCGGGTGATCCGCTACCAGCTTGTTGATGTCTCCCTGCAGGCTGATGCGATACGGATTGAACCAGGCGTGGAACTCCATGTTTCGCTTATGCACTTCCTCGAGCAGGAATGCCAGCGGATCGTAACCCGGATCCTTGCCTTGTTCACCTGTCAGCCACTCGGACCAAGGCCCGTATTGGGACGGGTAAAAAGCATCCGCCGTCGGTTTGATCTGCATGATGACCGCGTTCATTCCGGCATCCTCCAGTTGATCGAGCAGCTGAATGAATTGCTGCTTCTGCTGCTCCGGATCGGTAACCCCTTTTGCCGGCCAGTCTATATTATCGACGGTGGCGATCCATGCCGCCCGCATCTCGCTTTTCGGATGCCGGGAAGCTTCATTCACGGTGATATAGAGCGAATCGGTCTTTCCTTGGAACGCGGCTGTTATTCTAGCGGAGCCTACCTTCAAACCGCTCACCACCCCTTGATCAGAAACCGAAGCGACGTCCGGGTTGCTGCTGGTAAACGTAACGCCTTCCTCTATGGTTAGCGGTTCAGTCATCCATGAGTACGTAGCGGATACCACCGTTTCAAAAGAATCTCCAACCGTCACGGACGTAAGCCCCTGAAGTTTAATGCTTTGCAAAACAGGAACCGGATCCGTCACGGTAATGGTATGATGGGCGGATGCTCCCCGGTACGACGCCGTAATGGCAGCCATCCCTTCGGAAACCGCGGTCAGTCGACCCGCTTGATCGACCGATACAACGCCAGGCTGATCGCTTGTATAGCTAATGCCTTCGGTCATCCACACCGGATCCGTCTGGTTTCCGTAGACGGAGTAAACCACGCTGGTTCTCATGTTGTCGGTAACGCTAGTCTCCATATGAAGCGGCCCGGACAACAGCAATTCATGGGGAGCCGGGGCATCTGCCGCCACATGCAGCTCCAGCTGGGCTTTTGGCGCATCGCCGTACTCGGCCGTGATGGTCACCGTTCCCGGTGCCAATGCTTCAATGGTGTCGTATGTAGCGCCTGTCACGGTGGCAACGGATTCGTCGCTGCTGGTCAGTTTCACGCCGGATGTCAGTAACGTTGGTTCCGACTGTCCTTCATAGGTTGCATAAACTTGCGGTTTGACCGTTTCACCGACGCCCATAGGCGTCAGTCCGCCGATGTCGAGCCCATAAACCGGAGAAGCCGTATAGAAGGCGGACAGCCTGTCGAAGTATATGGTACCCTTGTTTTTATTCGTGTCTTTTAATTCGGCTACGTAGATTTGATTCACTTTGAGAGGAGCCTGAATGGTAGAAGGAATGTTTAATTTGACGTATTTCCAGCCCTTCCAGTTAAGACCGGAGGTGGCTGTAAAATCAACGGTATGCTTGCCGCCGGAAGAATCCTGAAGCTGTGCACGGAGCCAGTGGTTACCGCCGTCGCCGTAAACCCACAAGCCGAGTGCCTTCGGTGATCCGGGAACGCTCCTGCCTGTTGATCCATCCGGGTCTCTGAAATTGAGATAAGCCGCCGAGGTGCCGGATTCGCTGCCCACAAAATCATAGCTTAAGGCTGCAGCATGATGTCCGTAATAGATCGGCTCCGGTCTCCCCGCCAAATCCAGCTCGGCCTTCCCTCTTGCGGAAGACGCAAATAAATTCGTTACCGATTCGAAATCCTCCAGAACCGCTGCTTCCGGCTGTCCTGCGCTTGCGTTCGTTTCAACGGAATTGCCCCAAACAGACACGGCCGAGCTGAGCATCACGGCGAATGCCAACGTCATGGACAGAATGGACTTACTGTTTCGATAGACACGCCTTTTGGTTATCATTCATCAATTCACTCCCTATAGTATGAGTGCTTGCTATCCGAACCGAAGCCCGATTTCCAGCGAAATCGGCTGCCGCTCACCTCCGATCATGCGACTGAAGTAGATGACGTCATGCTGCTGTACCTGTATTCATCTCTATCACTATCATATTGAAATTTTATTTCAAATTTCAATAGTTTTTGTAAAATATAATTTTAAATCTCCGGCAGGAATTTTAGTCCGCATGACGTACAATGACCAAAAAAAGCCAATACGAGGCAAAGCCCGTATTGGCTACTTCAAACCATTCTTTTATTTCGTATACTCAAGAAGCCCGATCATAAGCGTCACGGCTTAACCTTCTGAAGGATACTTCAATCCCCACTGCCCCCGGATCTGATCCAGCAGCCTCATAATCGCAAGCGATTCGTCCAGCGGCATCACATCGCTCTCGAGCCGCCCTTCCAGCAGGCAACGTCCCACTTCGTAAGCCTCGAAGCTATACCCCTTCTCTTGTCGGTCATCCGTCACAACCACCGGTTCCTCGCCATCGACATGAAGCGCAGCGGATGTCGCGTTCAAGAAGGACGGAATGTGGATATGCCCGTTGGTGCCATAAATATAAGCTTCATTCGTCAATCCCAGCCGGATCGCCCCGTTTAACGATGCCGTCTTGCCTGATTCATAGGATAGAATAACGGAGAACTGCTCATCTACGCCCGTCTCGCCGATATGCGCGGTGCTCCAAATCTTCTCGGGCTCGGCTCCAAAGATCATGGCCGCAAACGACACCGGATAAATGCCCGCATCCAGCAGCGCGCCCCCGCCGAGCTCCAAATTCAGCAAACGGCCCTGCGGATTCCAGCCGCTCCGGAAACCGAAATCGGCCTTCACCAGCCGGACGTCGCCGATAAGACCGTCCTTTAGCCATTCGCGCACCTGCCGGATCGGCGAAAGGAAACGCGTCCACATGGCCTCCATCAGGAACAGCTTATGCTCCCGTGCTGCTGCGACTAACTCCTCCAGCTCATCCCCATTGATCGTAAAGGGCTTTTCGCACAGAACGGATTTGCCTGCTTGGAGACACATCAGCGCATGGTCCCTGTGCATCGGATGCGGAGTCGCTATGTACACAACGTCGACATCAGGATCCGACACGAGCTCCTCGTAACTGCCATACGCCCGTGGTATATCGTATTTCGACGCAAACTCGCCTGCACTGCTGGCCGTACGGGAACCGACCGCCAGAAACTGAGCGTTGTCCACATATGCCAAATCGGCTGCAAACTGCTCCGCAATCCATCCCGTCCCCATAATTCCCCATTTGACCTTGCCCGGATTCTGCACCATAAAACTCCTCCTCTTCCTCTCCATGATCTGGCCTTGCCTATAGCTTATAGAAGCTGTCCCGCTCCACCTTGCAAATTCGCAAGCCAAAGCTTTCATACCACTCGTTCTTGCCCCGTTCCTGGGCTACCTGATGAGCCGCGTTCTCCTTCCATAAACGTATGGACTCCAGGGAGTCCCAATACGAAACCGTGATCCCGAGACCCTCGTCCCGAGCGGATTCCCCCCCCAGATAGCCGGGCTGCTGCGCAGCGAGCTCCGCCATTTTATCGGACATCGCTCCGTAACCCCGGTCGCCCTCCGTTCGTTTGGACACAAAAATGCAAGCATAATAAGGCGGCTTCGGCGTATTCGCGTATTCCGTCATCCTCTTCCCCCTTTCCGGTTACTCAATAGGTGTAACTTCGGCTTACGTTCGTTCATTGACCTTGTATATCATTATATCGGAACTTCCGCCATACTTTAACCTAAAAAAAGCCTCTCTCCTCTGTGAAGTTCTACAGTGGAGAGAGGCGGTATTCGCCTAAGCTTTACTTCAGCTTATTCAACAGATTATGGATGACCTGCGCGCTTTCCGCACGCGTGGTCAAACCTTCCGGTGCAAAACGGCTCGGCGCATGGCCCTGAACAAATCCGAGGGCATGCGCGGTTTCTACCGCTTCGCGAACCCAGTCCGGAGACTCGGCGAGATCGGCAAATCCGCTTCCCGCGCTGATGTTCTCCTGCTGTTGTTTCATCGCGTGGGCATAAGCGCGCACCAGCATCGCCGCCATTTCCTGGCGTTTGATCGGGGCGTCCGGTGCAAAACGGTCTTTGGCCGTTCCGTTCACGATGCCGGACTGGGCGGCCGCCGACACGGCCTCGGCGTACCATTTGCCTGAAGCTACATCGGCGAACGGCGCAGGTCCTTCTGCCTTAAGATCCAGCAGACGAACCAGCATCGCGGCAAACTCGGCCCGGGTCACTTGCTGCGCCGGTGCGAAGCGGTCCGCGCTGACGCCTTCGATGAGCTGCTTCGCGGCCAAATCTCCGATCACCTCCGCTGCCCAGAACGAGGATGGCACATCCGCAAAGGTTTTCTCGTAATCCAGCAAACCGTAAGCGCTGAAATGGCGGATTCCCGCGGCCATGCGGCCGTCTTTGTTTACACCGCCTATATACTCCAGCTCTCCGCTGCCGGATACATAGTACATGGAAATTCTTTTGCCATGAGCATCTGAAGATACCGGCAATTCCAGCATGATCGGATGATCGAATTCGGTTAAGCTGTAGACTTTGCCATCCGCTGTCGTCAGTTTAAGCTCGAACTCCAGCATGGCTCCGGCTGCTGTCAGCTTAGCGCCGGAGACGCGGGCAGCTTGCGCGATCCGCTGCTTCATCTCGGCCTCCGTTAATGTGGCGGCACTCAGTTTTATCGTGCCCTTCTCAAGCTGGCCGGCATCTGCAAGGGCGCCCAGCTGGCGAAGCACTTCGGCCGGGATCGTTAGGGACAAATTCTTCGCTTCAAGGTGGATCGAACCATCCTTGAGGATGTCTGCTGCATTCCCTGGCAGCGTGATATCCGTAAAGTTTCCGTCTACCGACAAGGTCACTTGCCCGTTCGACAGTTTAGCTGCAAGCTCGCTTCCCGATAAGGTGATGCTGCCTGATGACGGCGGTGTCACGGGCGGCGTTACTGGAGGCGTAACCGGTGGTGTTACCGGCGGCTGCACGGGCGGGTCTACCGGCAGCTCCGGTCCCGGATCGGGATTCCCTCCACCACGGGTGATCACCTTCAAATCATATTCCGACTTAAACCCTTCATAGGTTGCCGAAATAACGGTTGCCCCTTCTGCCAAAGCCCGCACCGAGCCCTGTTCATCAATGGAAGCTACGTCCGGCTTACTGCTCGCATAGGTTATGCCTTCGATTAAACGGATACGGCTGCCGTCGGTATAAACCGCCTCGGTTACCGTCTTATCGGTATCCCCGACCTTCAGCTCGGATTTGCCGCTTAAGAGTATCGATTCGATGCTGCCGTTCGGGATTCGGTCTACCGTAATACTCACGTCTGTATAAACGTCCGGTGCCGCCGTGCTGGTCGCTCTGACGACGGCATTGCCCAGCCCTTGAGCCGTCACGATGCCGTCTGCGGATACGCTGACGACGTCATTCGACGGTTCGGAATGGTATACGGACCACACAACGGTTCGTTCCGCACCGCTCGGCTTCACATCAGCCAGTAACTTTTGACTCTCGCCTACAGCTAGCGTCAGCTGGTTTGGAGTTACTTCAATCCGCTGCGGCTCCGGCTTCGTATCCGATTTCGTCAGCGTAAACTCGTCCACGACGCGTCCGCCAACCGTTTTGGTTACAAAATGAAGCTCGTCTCCCTTCACTTCCACGGAGGCATACATTTGAGTCTTCTCTTCGTCGACCACCTCATGCCAGCCCCGCTCCGTGTGGGAGTAGAATTTAGGACCTGACGAACCTGCCACGACGTAAGTCGTGCCCTTCCCGTCCGCGGCAATCTGGTTGTTCATCATCGGGTAGGAACGAATATAAATATGATCATGTCCGTTTAACACGAGATCCACGCCGAATTCCTCTAGCACCGGCGCCCACAGGCTCCGTACCTCGGCGGAATCGTAGATGCTGCCGTAAGACCCGCGGTGGAACATCGCGATGGTCCATTCCTTAGTATTGTTAGCCAGATCCTGCTGAAGCCACTTCTTCTGATCCTCCAGCTGATACTCGCTGTTCAGCATAATGAAATGAACATCCTTGTAATCAAAAGAGAAGTTGGTTCCCTTCAGGCTGTCCAAGCCATTGCCCGGCTGATTAAAGTGAGCCAGGAAATCCCCGTTCTCCTTATTCCCCATCACTTCATGGTTACCGATGGCCGACACTAACGTTGTATTCAGGAAATGCTTCTGGGCTTCATCGAACCAATAGTTCCACTGCTCCTCCAGGAAGCCCTTGTCCACCATATCCCCGGCATGGATCATGAATTCGGCGTCCGGATGCTCGGCAGCCGCCTTATCGATCGTATTCCCCCACAGCTCGAACTCCTTCGCAGTGGAGGCCTGGGAATCCGCAAAGTACAGGAATTTCGTTGTGTCTCCCGCGAGCTCTGTCGTTTTAAACGAGCCTTGTGCACTGTAATGGCCTTGTCCATCGCCGACACGGTATACATACTCCGTGCCAGGCTCAAGACCGGCTGCCGTCGCTTTATGAACGCGGACCGTGCCGAGATCCAAGGTATGGTACAACTCGCTGGCACCATCGAACTTCTGGACGTTCGGCGCATCGAAATCCGTAAATTCGGACTGCTTGGCCAATTCTACAACGGTCCCATCCGTCGCCGGGTCCGTGTGCCAGTTCAGCATCCGCGACGTGGCCGGATCTTCTCCCATGCCCACGCTGATGTTGAACGGAGTAGGACTTCCAGCCAGCGGCGAAACCTTAAACTCCAAAGCTGGACTAAATTGATTGTTCTTCACGGCCTGCACGGTATACGTCTTGACCTGGGACGTCAGCGCCCCGGTCTTCAGGATACCCGCCGCATCCGTTGTCCCCACCGCTGCTGCGTCTGCCATGACCTGGACGCCTTCCACAGGCTGACCTTGGGCATCGGTCACTTTAAATTCGGTTTCATAGCCCTCAACGATTCCATCCTCATTCCAGCTCAGCGCATAATGCGTGGTGATCTTCGATTCTATCGGAAGACCGTAGAACGAGAACTCGGTATTGCCCGTATCGGTGAAGGATACCGCTCCGGACGTGAGCGCTATGATGCTGCTGCCGGTTGCGTTCTTTTTCACGTCATACCGGATTTGGCCGATCCAATCCGTATCCTGCAGGGATGCTGTATGGATGTCCTTCCAGGTCACTCTTACCTTTCCTGTTGTACCGTCGATGCTTGTACTAACCTGGGATGCACTCAGCTTGTCCCCTGGTATGAGCTCCAAATTCTCCACTTTTGTAGGATCGAATTGGAAATCGACATGGCCGCTGCGGATTTGGGATGTCTTCACACCGCCGATATCCAGCGTGTAACTGCCGCCAACATAGATCGTTTCCGGCGTATCGTACACCACCTTGGCTGAGCCGGTATTTACGGTGAAGTTCCATTGCTTGGTCGTTTGGTTGCCCGACAGATCACGGACGGTGACTTTTACTTGATGAACGCCATCGGCGAGCGGAACGCTCGGCGTGTAATGGATTCTTCCTTCCGGCGGATACAGGGTATGCTGCACCAGACTGCCATCCAGATAGAATCGGATTTTGTCCGGATCGATCAGCGTCGTTCCCGGATGCGCTACAGGATCATAGCCTGCATCCTCGGCATACACGGTAATGGTCGGCGTATTCTCCTTAATCTCCGCACCGTCGGCCGGCGAGAATTTCTTCAGAACCGGCGGATCGATATCGTCGTTGGCCGGGCCGTACAGTGCGCGAATTTCGTCCACGTAGATGGCTCCGGCGTCTTTTTTCGCGTCTTTTGTTTCCATATATCGAACCGGCATGTCCATCACGAGCGGAAGGGTTCTTCCTTTGGGTACGGACGCTTCGAGATACTTCCATCCCTTGAAATCGACACCGGTCGTTTCTTCGGTAAAATTGAGCGCTATCGTGCCTTTGCTGTCACGCAGTTGGGCACGGAGCCAGTGCGCTTTGCCGTCCCCGTATACCCACATGCTGATTTTCTCCGGATAGCCCGGAATTTCGATATTGTCCGCGGTGCCGTTCGTCTGCAGATAAGCACCGGAGGTACCGGTAATTCCGGTAAAATCGTACTCCAGCTTCAAGGCGCCATTCCCGGAACGAATATAGGTATCATCGGTTTCAATGGATACCCTGCTGTATTTGAACAGCGCACCGGCGCTCGGTTTATAACGGCTAAGGCCGTTCTCGAAATCTTCGAGCATCACCGGCGGAAGACCGACATTCACATCGATTGAAGTCTCGATTTGATCGTACTTCACGAAGATTTTGCCGCTGACGTCCTGCTTGTCCGTGGCGGTAAACGTACCGTTGCCGTCAATTGTCCCGATATCGCCTTCGGTACGCCACTCCAAACGGCTATTGTCGGCCTGTACCACTTGACCATTGCGAAGCGCCGTGACCTTGAGCGTTTCGGTCGAGCCGGAAGAGAAGGTCTTCACCGCGTCCGAGAACTTGAGCTCGGTCAGCTCATCAACGACTTCCAATGCGGCTTTACCCGTCAGATTACCGGATTGTACGGATACCTCGGTCAATCCAGGTTGGTTGCCTGCCGTAAACGTCCCGCTGGCGTCGATTGTCCCATAGGCTGGATCAACGCTCCAAACCGCGGCCTCCGTCATTTTCGCCGGATGCAGATTCTGATCCACGGCCGCCGTTTTGAAGGTAGCGGATGAACCGGTCAGCACTCTTTCCAGCGTCGGTGCAACGACAAGTTTATCCGCCGCTCCCTCAGGCGCTTTGTTCACCAGCAAAATGCCGTTGGCCGTTTTGCGTTCCCCGCCGTCAGAAGGCGAGTTGAGCACCTTGCGCTCCGTTTCTCCCGGCAGGCGGGCAACGAAGGTAGCCGAACCGCCTCCGTCCAGATTCAGTGCGTTAACCACGCCAAGCTCCTGCAGCATTTCGCCAAGCTCGATGTAGTTAAGCCCTTCACTGAACCCCGGCTGGCGGCCATCAACCTCGAACAGCACGACGGAGCCGTCCGCTTTGGTGCCCACCACCGTTCTCGGGTGTACAGCCGGATCGGTATGCTGCTGCACGACCCCATCCTTGACCAGCATCACGGTACCGCCAATCGCCATCGTGACATCCTGCCACTCGTTATCCAGCTGAAAACCCGCCGTCACTTCATCCCCTGCCTTCAGCCCGGCAAGCTTGCTCCGCTGCGAGCCCGAAGCGGACAGAACCACTTGACCTTGGCCGATCGGCGAATTCCCCTGATCCTTAAGAACAGAGACCACCTTCATCGTCAAGGTCTCTCCGCTGGCGACCCTGCCGCTCACGATATCCAGAACCACTTCGTCTCCCAGATTATTGGTCATCGTGGTAGCATTGAATTTTTCGGTATAAAGCACAAGTGCGTCCGTCCCTCTTAGACGGTTGATAGAGGACAGGCTGCTGACCGTTCCGCCTATCGTCACATTTTTCGTTAATTTCGGACTGCCGTAGAGGCTCGTTCCGTCCTGTTTAATGCCAAAGGCGTTCCGGCCGCTGGGCGGATCCGTCAACAGTTCTCCGTCCCCCATGAACAATCCGAGCGGAATTCCGGTGGACATATCGTAGAAATCTCCGTTCACCGCCGCGATGACGCGATTGCCTGCCTTATCGGCATCCGACGCCATTTTACTGACTCCCTGCATGCCGTATACCTTGCCATCGGTGAGACCCGGCTGAAGCTCCAGATTTCCTTGCGATGGATCAAACTCCACCATATGGACCTTCTGCTCGCCGCTGCCTTTTTGCATATTCGCCCACGTGTATGTAGCCCCCGGCCCGATCTCCATCTGCCGCATATCAATGACCGATGCAGCGGCGGCCGCTGGGTCGGCAGCAGCAGCTTGTCCTGCGGGAAACAGCAGCGATAGAAACATCACACCGCTGAGCAGCGATGATATTCTCTTTTTGCTCCTTAACATGTACATGAATTCCTCCTTCTCTATGCTTGGACTCTGGTTCCTCTCGGTTGTAAGTCCGCTCATGAACGAAAGACCTACTCGGGAGTATAGCGCTCGCTTGTTAATTCCACCTCCAATCTGTGTTAAGACCGGGTTAACTCTGCCGATATCGGCTTTACATTCAGTCATTAGCTGGAAGGGCTGCAAAAAAGTATGCTGCCGATTCGTATTTACCGCTTCCGACGAACGAAATTAACCTGTCTTCTTCCCTTCATCATATTGAAATTTTATTTTAAATTACAATACATTTTGTAAAATTTTATTTTATTTTTTCGGCAGGAATTTCCGGATGGGCGGCGTAAGCGCAGCTTTTGTCGAATGCGGGGAATGAAAACAAACGCCTCGCCGCCAGTTTCCGACTTGTTTTTACGGCGAGCTTCCAAAAAGCGCATAAAAAAACAACCGCAGCTTATAGCCGCAGTTGTTTTCAAGATTCCCTATTATTTTTTGGTGACGTTGCCGTTGGCATCAATTTTTGCATTGTAGGAGAGTTTGTTCAGTTTCGCGATGATCTCTTTATTATACTTCTTGTCCATCAGATTCGGCTGACCTTGAAGAATCTTCACCGGCGTAATTCGGCTCGTGATCTTGGAGCCCTGGATCTCAACATGCACCATCATCGACAGCAAGGTTTTGTCTCCGCCCCGGGTGGAGCGGTTGAACACGAAGTTGCCAAGCGAATAATAAATCGGCTTGTTCTTGTAATATTCGATGCCCATCAACGTATGGCTGTGCGATCCGATAATGATGTCGGCCCCGGCGTCAATCATCTTCTTGGCCATCGTGCGCGCATATTCTTCCGGATAGTCGGCGAATTCCTGGTTCCAGTGGACGTATACGATCGTATAATCGTTGGTTTTGGCCGACTTCTTAATATGGGTCAGCATCGGCTCCATCGTGTAGGCGGAAGCAGCGCCCGGATGATTCTTGCCCGCAATCCAGGAATTTCCTGACAGCACCCGGCTGACGCCCAGCACGGCAACCTTCTTCCCGTCAATGTTTTGCACGTAAGGCTTGAAGGCCTCGTCTATATTGCGCCCAGCACCCGTATACCCGATCTTCTGCCGTTTCAGATGCGTGATCGTGTCCAGCATGGCCTGCTGGCCATAGTCCAGAATGTGGTTGTTCGCCAGGGTGACGCCGTCGATTCCCGCATAAACGAGACCCTGGAGCGTTTCCGGCTTCGAACGGAAAGCAAAGGTTTTATCCGCAGCCTTGCCCCGAATGGAGACCGGCGTCTCCAGGTTGGCAAACGCCATATCCGCCTTTTTCAAGATGGGGGCTACCTTCTTAAAAGGATATAGGTTACCGAATCTATCGATCTGGTTCCCCACGTATCCGTCTAACAGAATGTCACCTGCAAAAACAAGATTTATCGGTTTGTCCTTCGACTTGGCTTGAGTGGTTGTGCCTGCCGCCGAGACGATGCTCGCCGGGATCAGCATAACGATAACCAGAATGAGGCAAAATAATTTCTTCATATCCATGCCGCCTTTCCAAATGATAGTCCTGAGAAGCTAGTTATTCACCTCGTTTATCCTATCATAAATTGATATAAAAGGGTAATTATATAAAAGGAACCATTTAATAGAATTATAAAATGGATTCTAACCAGTAGCCCTTTCAGCACTACGCATGCGGATTATTCTTCCGTTCCCTGTTGCCCCCAGATTATTTTAAACGGATACAAGTGGTGAAAATCCAGTGTCAAAGGGGACCGCTTCGCTTCTCCAGAATCATTCCGCCTTCTCCATTGAGGCATGTCAACATCCAAATCATTCAAATCTATCTTGTTCTATCCATAGTCTTAGACTTGAAATGCGGAGAAAAAGTTTCAAATTTTGCAAATCATATTGAAAACAATGTAAAGAACTTATATATTTAAACGTATCGTAAGTGTAACTTTAATTTTAATTACGTTTTGTAACATTCACACGAGGTTAGTCTTACATATAAGTAAAACTAAAGGAGCTGCAATCCATGAATATTCACGCTGCGGGCGAGAACTCAACCCCCATGATTGATGATACGGACCGCAAAATCATTGCGATCCTCGGCAAGAACGGGCGAATCTCGTACACGGATTTGGCCAAGGAGATTGGATTGTCCCGCGTAGCGGTACAGGCCAGGATCAATGCCCTGATCGATGACGGCGTCATTGAGCGCTTCGCGGCCGTCATTAATCCGGAGAAAGTGGGGATTTCGGTGTCCGCTTTTTTCAATGTGGAGGTTGAGCCCAAATATTTGCAGCAGGTGGCGGACACACTGGAGAACGAGCCATATGTCACCAGCCTGTATCATATGACCGGTCCCAGCAAACTGCATATGCACGGCTTGTTTGCCGATCATAAGGAAATGGAAATGTTTTTAAACGAGAAGCTTTACCCGCTTCCGGGCATAACCAGCGTGGACACGCAGATTCTAATCAAGCGCTATAAAAGCCGAATGGGCATCAGACTCTGATTTTCGACAGAAAGGACTCCTACCCTTGGATGATAAAAATAACAATCCATACATGGAATTAACGTTCGGCATGTTCCGAACCGGCATACTCGGCTATGGCGGCGGTCCCTCCGTCATTCCGCTGATCCGGCATGAGGCCGTCGTTCGTTACAGTTGGCTCAGCGACGATGAATTCGGAGAGGTGCTCGCGCTCGCCAACGCACTTCCGGGTCCAATCGCCACGAAGATGGCCGCCTATCTCGGTTACCGTGAAAAAGGAGTGCTAGGCGCGGTGGTCGCGGTTTTTGCGCATATCCTCCCGACCTGCATCGCGATGATCGCGCTGCTGTCGGCGGTGACGTTCCTCAGCAACTCCAAGATAGTGGCCGGTATGATTGCCGGCGTTACGCCGGTCATTGCGGTGATGCTGGGCACGATGGCTTACGAATTCGGCGAGAAGGCCGTGAAGGGACTTGGCATTTACGCCGGGATCGGATTTTTTGTGGTGTCGTTTCTCCTGCTGGAGAGCATCCAGATCCATCCGGCCCTCGTCATTATGCTGTTCCTTGCCTATGGCACCGTGCATTTTAGAACCGTAGCCAAACTCAAAAAACAAAGACGGGATAAGGAGGGGTCCGCCTGATGGAAGAATGGCTTCAGCTGCTGGTCAGCTTTTTTGTTTCCAACGTGCTCGGTTATGGCGGCGGCCCTGCTTCGATCCCGCTCATGTATAAGGAAATCGTCACGAATCACGGCTGGCTGACCGACCCGGAATTCTCCAACATGCTTGCGCTTGGCAACGCGCTTCCCGGGCCGATCGCCACCAAAATCGCCGCTTTTGTCGGGTACGGCGTATCCGGCTGGATGGGCATGACGCTCGCCCTCGCGGCGACGGTCATCCCTTCCGCGGTGGCGCTCATCTGGCTGCTGAATCTACTGCAAAAATACCGCACATCGCCCGTGGTCAAAGGCATGACCCTGCTGGTCCAGCCGGTCATCGCGATCATGATGCTGACCCTGACCTGGCAGATCGGCAAAAGCTCCGTCATCTCCATCGGCCTCCTGCAATCCCTCGGCATCGCCGCCGTCGCCTTCTGGGCCATGAACATCCGCAAGATCCATCCGGCCTTGGTGATCCTGGCCGCGTTCGCTTACGGGGGGTTGGTGCTGTCGCAGGTGGTGTGAGGGGGTATTCAATTATCAGTAAATAAGCTGCATTATCAATAAAAAATTATCAAGAAGGCTACGAATGACCGTAGTCCTTTTTCCTATTTCAGCAAACCATATTTCATAAGGATAAATAGGTTTCGCATGGTAAAACTAGGATAAACATTCCAGCCAGGAGGGAATAAAAAAGATGAAGAAGTTCGTATTAGCCCTAATGTGTGCCATGCTTTTATTCGGATTACCGCAGTCGGTGTTTGCTGATGATCAAGCCTTGCACCAGCTCAGTAAAGACACTGATTTTGTTATTTATGCCCCTCAACTGCCGAAGACCGATTGGAAACTTGACATCCCAGTGCCTTATCCGTTTAAACCCGGCGAGAAAAAAATTACCTTTACCAGGTTTAGTTACTTTGACATGTCTGGAGATATTTATTTATTGGGAGTCGAACAACATAAGGCGCACGGTTACAAGACTACCCAGTCCATTACAAGCATCGATCTGAAGAACAACACCAGTTCAACCAGACAACAAGAGCGCACATTTACATTCGATTCAAGGGGCGAACCGGTCACGTGGGATGATATCGAAGCGCGATTTGAACCTTGGGCGGATAAAGAACAGAATGGCGGTTTTCTGAAATGGATTCAAGGTGATACTTTTATTGAAATGAGCAGCGTCGTGTTGACAAGAGAGCAAATGATTGAAGTCGCCAGATCAATGAAGCCGGTTGAACATTAGTGTATTTCATTCTTAAGAGGAGCACCCATTATGCTAACGTAACCTTGTTTCGGACAACAATAACCCGTTCGCTAAAATCGTCATGACTAAAAGAGCGAGTGTGAGGGACTCATTCCCATCCATACTCGCTCTTTTTTCAATCGAGAGCCATTCAAACATGCACCGGACTACGCACCATACCTATAGCCCCGCTTAGACCAACAGAGCAATGAGCAGAAAATCACCTGTGAACCGGACTTCCAAAAATACAATCGCCATATCATTCAAGATGTCTCGAAGTCCCCTTGCTCAATGGTCGTTAGGACATTCTAACGGACTCAGAATACCTTATTTTGTACAAAATAGCCCTTTTGGTAGCTTTAGCGGACACAGAGGACCTTATTTGCTGTTTTTATTGGTATTAGCACCCGTAATTCGCACAATAGCGGATCTGGAGTCCGGTACATTGTAAAAAATCGAGTTTTGAACTTAAATAACGGATCTAGGGTCCGTTAAAAGCTGACACAAGTAACCTGAGTGCCCATGGCTAGTAATAATACCTGCAGCCCCATTAATTAAATCCCTTCAACTCCCGCCTGCTACCTCCCCATCACCACCCCGATCTTGCCCTCATGAATTTCCACCTTGTATTTCTTCACCCGGATCCGGTCGCTGAACAGCGACTTGCCGGTCTGCAGGTCGAATTCCCAGCCGTGCCAGGGACATCGGACGATCTCGCCTGCCCGGCCGTATTCGTAATCGTACACCTCCGAGGGCAGCGTCGTACCGGAGACCAGTCCTGCGCAGATCGGCGCTCCCTGATGCGGGCAGTAGTTGAGTATCGCATGGTACTCGCCGTTGACCCGATAGATGCCGATTTCGCGTCCTTCGATGTTGACGACTTTGTGCTCACCCTCCGGAACGTCCTCCTCCACCAGCACGTAATGCACCACCATGCATGCACCTCCTTGACTTCAAACCCTGTTAGTTGGATCTAATTGATATTCCCCCGTGCCCAGTTTATTGAATGAGTTTGCATTCACCTGTTGAGATTCATCCAGAGTAACCTAGTTGACCTAGTCAAATTCCCATTACTTCCGGTCAATCGAGTTACGGCACTTACCAGTCTACATTGTTATATTCATTAGTCCAAATACTCACTTCGACTTTAGTCAGTTCCATTCAGATAGCCAAATCGTCGAACTTGAATTGCTATTCATACACAGCAAAGTTATCCCAATTTGATCGTTGACCTGGTTCATCATGCAAAAGCCTGCTTCGACCATGCAAGCCAACCTCGAACATGCATGCCTGCTTCGTTCATCCAAGCCATCCACAGTTATGCAAGCCTGCTTCGATTATGCAAGCCACCCTCGAACATGCATGCCTGCTTCGTCCATCCAAAGCACCCTCGACCATGCAAACCTGATTCGTCCATGAGTATGCTTTCCATTAGTCCAAACCCACTTCCATCCGCCCCCCAGACATCATCCAATCCCTCAATCCAGCCGGTACAGCTGTTTCGCATTCTCATAAAAAATCTTCCGCCGCGCCTCCGGTTTCAGGCCCCGCAGGACATGGCCCGGCGAGTCGAAGTCCCAATGCGGATAATCGCTGGAATAGAGCAGCATGTTCTCAGCATCGATCATATTGAAGAGATCGATGAGATGCTGCGGATTATCCGGCTCCTCGATCGGCTGCGTCGATAAGTAGCAGTGATCCCGGATGTACTCGCTCGGCATTCTCGTCAGCCAGGGCACGGTTGCGCGCAGCGCCTTGTAATTTTTGTCCAGCCGCCACATCAGGCCCGGCAGCCAGGCTACTCCGCCTTCAACCAGAACGACCTTGAGGTTCGGATACTTCACGAACACGCCCTCGCAGACCATGCTCACCAGATGCGCCATGAACATCTGGGAGAGGCAGGTGTGCCATTCGATGTAGCGGGTCGGGTAGCCGGCCGCGGTGGGAGCCGTCGAGCTCCCGCCGCCTTCCGCTCCCGGATGGATCGCGACCGGTAGGCCGTTACGCGCCGCCGCTTCGTAGATCGGGTGATAGTGGCGCTGTCCCAGCGGCGACCTCGCCGCACTGGAGATCATCACCTCTACGATATCCGGATGGCCGCCGATCCGGTCGATCTCGCGTGCCGCCAGCAGCGGGTCCTGGGTAGCTACCGCCAAGGCTCCCTTAAAAGCTTTATGCTTGCCAAGCCACTCGGCGATCAGATAATCGTTATAAGCCGAGCATATCGCCGCTGCATAATCCGGATCATGCGTGGAGGAGATGTTATAGACGACTCCCGTCAACACGGCATAGTCTAGATTGTAGCCTTCGATCAGCTGCTTGATCATATAATCGGGATCGGAGCCGGCTTTCCCTCCGCCCGGAGGGATCGAGTCTTTTTTCATCACGCCGATCGGTGAGTAATACCCAGAACCTGCATACCCGATGCCGGATGCCGCTACCCGGGAGCGCCAGGGCTCCTGCAGATATGGCAGCAGCGCCCTGTCGTCCTGCTCGTTATGAACGTCGACATCGATGATTTTGGTATCGTCCATCGCCTGATTCCCCCCATCTCCATTAAGAATTACTTGCCGCCGTATGTGCGCGTATATGCGGTGTTATACATGGCAAGAAGTTCGTCGGAGCCGAGTTTCTTCGCTTGATCGATGAATTGCTGATACGTGGAATCGTTGATCGGCGTTTTGCCGGTTACGAACTCCGTTACCTTCTGTTCAAGGAATTTATTCAGATTGTTCAGCTTCGATTTCTCGAGCTCCAGCTCCTCTTCCGTCTTGACGATCTGCTTCGGTGCAGGGACGATATACTGCTCATACCTTGCATTGATATCCTTGCTCTTCTCGCTTAACCCGCGCTCCCACACTTCCCGCGACTTGGCGTTATTCAGCGTGATCAGGTCATACCATACGCCCCAATCCTTGCGGAGCGCATTAAACGGAGATTCGCCGAACTCCTTGTTATATACCGCTTTGCCGTCCTCCATCGTGTATGTTTTACCTTCGATTCCTAGGGACAGATAGTTCGTTCCCTCTTCGCTGACCAAATAATCGAGGAATTGGACGGCGCGCTCCTTATCCTTCACTTTGGCCGATATCGCTCGGCCGACGGTGCCAACGACCGGACGGGAGAACTGATAGTTCTTGATCCCCTCGGCGGCAAAGGAAGGAATCGCATCCAGCTCATACTCTGCCGTACCAGCCCCCCTCGCCTTGGCAACCAAGGATTCCAGATCGGCCTTCCAGAAAAACGTCACCAAGGATTTACCCGTTAGGATGCGCTCCTCCCACTGCGCTTGCGTCAGCAGCGAGAATTCCGGATCCAGCAATTTTTCCGCATACAGTTTATTCAGGTACACCAGCATATCCTGATAATTCTCATGATACGGCGCGAATGCGTATTGATCCGTGGTTGGATCCAGGTTGTAAAAACCGCTGATGCCGGTAAAGATACGCCCGAAGGTCGTATACAGCCCCGTATCGCCTACGATCGCGTTCGATATGAGCGGGTAGGAGTCCGGCACTTTTTCTTTCAACGTTTTCAGATATTGATAAAATTCATCCACGGTGGTCGGCGCCTGTATCCCGTGCTGATCCATAATGTCCTTGCGGGCATACCAGATAAAGTTGAAGCCCTTGCCTTCCGCATCCCCTTCCAGGACAGGCACGGTATACAAGCCTCCGTCCGTGCCCGTTGCCAGCGCCTTGGCTTCAGGATATTTCTCGTAGAAGGCTTTCAGATTCGGTGCCCGGTCCAAATAATCATTGAGATTCAGGAACACCTTCTCCGGCCCATGCTCCCGGCCGTCCTGCGTCGGCACCTGAATAAAATCCGTGGCGGTATTCGTGGCAATCATGATCTGCCTTTTCTCCTCAAGCCCTTCCTGGCTGACGATCTGGAACTTCACTTTGACGCCCGTCTTGGCCTCGATCTCTTTGAAAATCTCCCAGTCATCCCGAACCTTGCCCTCCACCCGGTCGTATACGAGCCATGAAAAAGTAACCGGTTTGTCAGGGCTTAACGTCCCCGAATCGTCCTTGCCTCCGCCGGTGCAGCCCGTAACCAGCATCGCGCAGAGCAGAATCATGGCAAGCGCAGTTCTGAACCCCTTTCGCCGCATTCCATAACCTCCTTTTTTTATCATCACATCGTATAGAAATGGATTCCCGTTAAATCCATGACTACCCCTTAATGCCCCCAATCATCGTGCCCTGTACAAAATATTTTTGGATAAACGGATAGACGCACAGGATCGGCAGCGTCCCGATCATGATCATGGCGTATTTCAGCGTTTCCAGATGTGTCAGGTCGCCTTCGCCCTGCACGTTCGTGCCGGCGATCAGGATGTTGCGCATCATGATTTGCAGCGGGTACATCTCCCGGTCATTCAAATAGATCAAAGCGCTGAAGAAGGAATTCCATTGATTCACCGCCGTGAACAGGCCGATCGTGACCATCACCGGCACGGACAGCGGCAGCACGATCCGCACCAGAATCTGCATGGATCCGCATCCGTCGATGGCAGCCGCGTCCTCAAGCTCCTCCGGCAGCGCCTCGAAGAATGTCCGCATTATGAACAAGTACCATGTGCTGATCAGCGACGGAAGGACGATCGCCCAGATCGTGTCCAGCATCCCCAGCTTCTGAACGATCAGGAAGGTTGGAATCATGCCCCCGCTGAAGAGAAGCGTGAACGCTGCCATGAGCAGAATCACTCTTCGGCCGGGCAGCCACCGCTTCGCCAGCGGATACGCCATCGCCGAGGTTGCAATCAGCGTCAGCAACGTATGCAGGAACGTGTACCGGATCGTATTCCAGTAACTCACCCAGAGATCGGGGTTGTAGATGAGCTGTTCGTAAGCGATCAGCGTAATCTTTTTCGGCCATAGCAGCACCGCGCCGC
The DNA here is from genome assembly GCF_000024685.1 of Paenibacillus sp. Y412MC10. Classification (NCBI taxonomy): domain Bacteria; kingdom Bacillati; phylum Bacillota; class Bacilli; order Caryophanales; family Paenibacillaceae; genus Paenibacillus; species Paenibacillus sp. Y412MC10. The sequence continues at coordinate 1,496,850 of NC_013406.1, read as the reverse complement.
TCGCGACCATGGCATTGTTGCTGATGGAAGCCGAGAATACGTACACCATCGGGTAGGCCATCACCATGATCAGCACAATCATGAACAATACATTGAATACGTCAAACAGCTTCGAGGCGAAGCTCTCCTGCTTTTTCATCGCGCACCTCCCTTACCACAGGCTGGTCTCCGAATATTTGCGTACGATCCGATTGGCCGCAACGACCAGAATGAAGCCAATCGCCGACTGGAACAGGCCTACCGCGGTCGCAAAGCTGAAGTCGGCATCCAGGATGCCCCGCCGATACACAAAGGTGTTAATGACATCCGAGGTTTCGTAATTCATCGTGTTGTAAATCAAGAGGATTTTCTCGAAGCTGGCCTCCATGAAATTGCCGAGCGACAGCACGAACAGAATAATCATGACGGGCACCATGCCGATGAACGTAATATGCCGGACCTGCTGCCACCGGTTGGCCCCGTCCATCTTGGCCGCCTCGTACAGCGTCGGATCAATGCCGGCAATCGCAGCCAGGTAGAGAATGGTCCCCCACCCGACCTTCTGCCATATTTCGGAGCCCACGTACACCGTCCGGAACCACTCCGGCATGCCGAGAAACATGATCGGTTCGATGCCGAACAGCTTGACGAGCAGATGGTTCACCACGCCCGTGGTCGGAGACAGGAAGGTGACGAGAATGCCCGCGATCACGACAGTCGACAGGAAATGCGGCATGTAGCTGATGTTTTGCACGAACCGTTTGAACCATTTGCTCTTCAGCTCATGGAACAGGATCGCCAGAATGATCGGCGCCGGAAAATGAAACAGCAGATCGTACACATTCAGCATGATCGTGTTGCGAATCAGCTTCCATGCATCGGGGGTGACATAGAAAAATTCAATGAAATGCTTCAGTCCCACAAATTTGCTTCCCAAAATGCCCCGGCCGATCGAATAGTCCTGGAAGGCAATGATGATGCCGTACATCGGCGCGTACTTGAATATCAAGTAGTACAAGATGCCGGGCAGCATCAGCAAGTACAACGCTTTATGCTTTTTCAGAACATAGCCGATCCGTGATAGCTGCGCCAATAATCAACCACCTCCGATTGAAAGCATTTACATTCGTTTGTTGTTGTCCCCACTATACGAGCTGTACTCCTTCGCGTAAAGCACGCATCTTTTCCTTGAGACGCATGTTTTGTTATGCCTGCGCCGCAAGGCTTTCGGCCTGTTCCATGCAAAAAAAGAGACTTCAGAAAAAATGCAGTCTCTTCTTTCCTATTGATGGGAACTCCGGTATTTGGCAGGCGTAATGCCTTCATATCGGCGGAAAGCCCGAATCAAGGAATTCCTCCCCCAATACCCCACCTTTTCGGCGATCTCGTCTATTTTCAAATCGGTTTCAAGCAAGAATTGCTTCGCCTTCATCAGCCGGTACTTCGCGATATATTCCACGTACTTCTCGCCGACCTCCTCCTTGAAGGTTCGACTGAAATGCCCGATGGACATATTCATCATGCCGGCAAAATGCTCGATCGACAGCTCTTGATCGTAGTGCTCGTGAATGTACTCCAGAATCTCCATAAATTGTTGGCTGCGGCTGCTGGAGGCCGGTTTCCGGAACAGAAAGCCATGAATGTCCTGGAAGCATTGCGTCAGCTCGTCCCATGTCATGCAGCGATTCATTCGCTCGAACAGACCGGAATAATAGGGAACGTTCAATTCATTGCGTTCCGACTCCACTGCCCGAATCCAAGTGTTGAGCACATCGGCGAGCAGATATTTCATCTGTACGGCTGCGGCATCCTTGCGCTTTCCTTCCTCCAGCAGATCCAGCACGGAATGGAGCAGCTTGTCATACTCCCGGGTTTTGCATTGGTTGTGGATACGCTGGACCTCCTGCACGGACAGGAAAGAATCCCATTGCTGGAGTTCCCTTGAAGGCGGACTGCCGCAAATCTCCACCGTGGAATGCAGTCCCCGGTAATTCAGCATGGCCAGCGCATGCTCATAGGACTGATGCAGCTCTTCGATGGCATGAACGGTTCTGCCGATCCCGATCGTCGCTTTATAATAGACACCGTATTCCAGAAACACGTGCCTGATCTGCTCCGCTGTTCGTTCCGGATAACCCTCCGTGATGTGATCATGCTGGATGACGCAAGCCATCAAATCCGGCCTTGTCTGGCAGATCCAGACCATGCCGGGCGCCAGCCGGTGGATCTTGTCCTTCAACTCCGTCAGCAAAAAGATCTTCGCGGATTCCGAAGTCGAATCATAGAACGACCGGTCATAGTGAAAAGAGATACACAGGACGGTTCTTGCCGCCTTATGGCTGTAAGCAAACTCAATCTCCTTGGCGTAGTACTCAATCGATAAGGCATCCCGGTATTGCCCCAGCAGGATTTTCGTGAAAAACTGCTCCTGCACGATCGGCAGCATCCCGTTCACCATCTGGTACAACTCTTTATTCTCGGTCATGATGAACTGGGAGTAGCGTTTAATGACATCAAACTCGTTGCCTTCGTAACGACCCTCTTCATTCGGAGCATGGTGCAGCTTCAAGCCATCCTTGATCTCCCGAATCGGCCGGTACAAGCGCCGGCTTAAATAATACGAGGCGAGCGCGCCGACAACGAGGAAGAACAGGAGGAACAACCAGCAGATTAAGCGGGTAATATGGACCGGCTTCATCAATGTGCCCAGATCAACCATGCTGATATAATGCCAGGACTCGTTGAAGCCGGACGCCATGAAGGACAGCCCCATCTTGTCCGATATCGTAAATTGCGAAGCGAAACCATCCGTGCGTATTCGCTGCTGCAGGGCGAGCCGGTCCTGCTCGGTCAAACCGGTCATGGCGATCACTTGGGCGGTATCATCCACAATGGCCGTGCCCGTGACCCAGCTCTCCGGAATATGAATCCGCTCCTCAAGCTTGTCTCGTTTCACTTCAACCAGGAGGTAAACTTCAGGGGCGGCGGTATTGAACGGGTAACTCATGGAAGCCGTCACGGAAGCGGGAGAATCCATGAAATCCATCATTTTCTTGCCGGATAATTCGGCTTCCAGCTGGTGGCGGCGGTTCAGATCCAAGGGATAGCGGGAACGGAAATAATACGCTTTATTCGTATAGGTTTCGGCATCGATCATTAAATCCTGATGGACAAAATAATAATAAGCTTTCTCGACCAATTCATCCGATTCCAGCTGCTGCAGCTGCTCCCGCAGGGAATGAAGCAGCTCCGGGAGGAGCTGGCTTTCCGGCGACGAAGACATGGGAGCGAGCAGCACGCTCCGTAATCTGGATGTGCTCAGGATATTAATCATGCTTGTCTTTAGCGATTGAAGCTCGGCATCCGTCTGCTCGGAGAACCGGTTCATCACCACTTGGTTAAAACGCTCGGCATCCTTTTCGATAATGCGAACGACAAGCACCTGAGCAAGAACCGAAGCAACAATGACGGGGATGAGAATAAGGAGAAAATAGTTCGCGAACATTCTCCAAAACAGGGTGTGCCTTCTGGGAGGCGGAGTATCGGCGGCCCCCGGCTCAGCCAAGCGGTCAGGCGGTGTCCTTCGCTTCATGAATGTCCCCCCTTTGTATTTAAAATTGCAAGTAACAGGGCTTGCATTTACGTTTACTATATTTTGATGTAAGTTATAATATTCGCCGCATAAGGGAGAGCGATCGAGCTTGCAGTGGAATAGTATTTGTCCACGAGAAAGGATTGCTTCCATAGCAAAAAGGGCCAGGAATCTCCTGGCCCTTATCCGAAACGAGAATATCTTTTTTTGCTTGCACGGGTGCACTTACTCGTATTCAAATACCGCATCCGGCGTCAGGGTGACATTGGGTGCATAACTCGGCATCTGACCGGTCTCTTGCAAATACTGCTCAACAATCCGAGCGGCATCTACCAAAGAGCTAAGCAGCCAGTCCTCATAAAGCTTTCCGAACTTTTTGTGGAGCCATTCTGAGGTGTATTCATTCGAAAGGGTGAACAGGGAGTAGATTTCACGGACGGTATTGGTATGCTTGCGGCCGTAATCATCCGTCCAAGTCACTTTTTTATTCAAATCCACTTTGCGGATATCTTCCGTTTTGGTCGACAGGATGCCATTCTTGTATTGGTAATAAATGCGCAAGGATTTTTCATATTCATGGCCTTTTAGCAGCCTCCAACCAGCCATGCTTCCGGTCGCAGGAACCGATGACATTTTGCTTTTCCCGGCGTTTCCGGTGTTGCCGCTGGTCGTGGCTTTCTTCGGCTCGCCCTTTACGACGAATTGTGCCGCGCCCAGCGTCACGGTCATTTGCTGTTTGGATGCATCCCATTTCAGTTTTGCACCCAGTGCTGCGGTCAGCAGATCCGCAGATACGAGCGTCTCCCCTTTATTCTGGATCGGAGCGCCTTTCATGTTCACGGTTTTGCCGTTGATCTTCGCCTGCTTGCTTCCTGCCTTAACGGAAAGCTTGGTTTCTCCTACGGTAATGTCGAAGGTCTTGGAAGCAGCCTGATATTGGACCGAGCCTCCCACGGCTTGGAATACCGGCTTCAACGGCAGGTAAGTAATCCCCTTTTCCTGCTTGGCGTTCTCCAGCGGCTTGCCAAGTCCTGAAACGATTTTCACGGACTGCTTCTTGCCCGCGGCCTCCACCGTCAGCGTGGCTTCGCCTACGCCCATGATTTTGTATGTGCCTTTATCCGCTGCTTTGACCAAATGGGGCTTGTCTACGGACAAAGCGATCATATTCGCCGGAATCTTGTGCTTCTCTCCGCTGCTGTACTGAAACTCAACCGTTGGCGTGATGGAGCTTCCCACCTTCAGCTTGCTGTTCGCTACCTTTAGCGTAACGCCCGTAATGCTCGGAACCGTCACATCATATAATTGTCCATGATCATACTCGGTCCAAGTCCCATCCGATAACCGGGCGAAAAAGCTCTTGGAGCCTTCAATTCCTACAATCTCTTGTACTCCGCTGATTCCCTTCAACGGGCTCATTTCAAATGTTTGCGAGAATACATCCAATCTGGCATTCCACACCGTTCCGTCCTTTTTGACGAAAATCAGTTTCTGTTCTTTACCGAAAGAAATATCAGCCCCGTCGCTAATCAAGTTTTGGGACAGGTAAGTCGTGCTGCCATTGATACGAAGCGTACTGAACAGCACGAGTCTTCCGTCATTGTACAAAATAGCGGCATAGTCTCCGGCGACCTTGATTTTGCGGATCGCGCCCACGTCCGCTGCTTGACCCAGAACCACAGGTTCCGGCGTATAGGCACGATTATGGTATAAGACCGTCCCCGACTGGGTAACGCCACCAATAATCCCGTTGTTCTCGTCAAAAACGGAAATTCCCTCAAACCCCTTTACAGTCTGCGGCTTGGAATCAACCATGCGATGGACGATGCCGTCAGAAGTCAACCAGTAACCTTGTCCAACCTGTTTCACATGATTCGCACCCGCTACGGACTGATATCCCGATTCCCCCCACATGACCAATCCGCCCGTATTATTGACGCCGAATCCGTATCCGCTGGAGCCCGCGATGAACTTCAGATCTCCGCCCATCGGAATCGGGATTCGGTTGATGGGAAGACGGCTGTACGTAATCCAGACCGTGCCGTCCTCCATCAAGGGCGTGCCATCGGGCAGCAGCATTGCAATCTTGGCGCTTGCCTTGCCCGACTCGCCATATGCTGCACCGGCCACGCTGGGAACCATCACGCAAACCGCCAATAGCAGAACCAACATTTTCTTGAACATGAATGAACCTCATCTCTTATCAGAATGTAAGTCTTTCAAATCTAGTTAATTTGAACCAGGAATATTATACCACTCGATAGAAACGAAACAATATCAAAATTCGCAAGATAACATAAGACCAAAAAACGCCCCCAGCATCTGTTTCCAGACACCAGGGACGCTTGTCATTCACCTGCATTTATTCCATGCGCTCAAACACCTTGAACCTTCGGCCTTCCTGCAATGCCACCAACGTATGTTCATCGACTACATAGATTTCCGTGCCTTCGGGCAGCTCGTTCGACGATAAATGCGTATCCGGATATTGATCCGGTTCGAGCCGCTTCTGGATCGTGCCCGCCAAGGTCAAATCCGCCTCCGCAAAAGCCTCGGCACCCTCAGTGCCTTTTCCGATATACTCTTGGTCATCGTATTTTACCAGAGACGCATAACTGGCCGACTGCTTGCTGCCGCAGCCCAAACATAGGATCAACAATAGGCTGATGATCGGAATCCCTGCTATCTTAAGCCTCTTGCCCATAAGTCTTCCTCCTTTCGGACGTCTCCCTACGGTCTTTGTCATCTATCAATAAAAGCTATAACAGCTCATCCAAGCGTTCCTTTAACGCTCGGGCATCATAACGAATAAAAGCTCCGTTGACCGTGCCGACGAGCACTTCCTGATCCGTTACGTTCAGCGCGCCGTTTTTGGCATAGGCCTCTCGCAAATCGACGTTGCCGGTGATCACGTCATGCAATCTGCCCAAGCTTCTGCCGTCTTCCTTATGCAACACCACAAGATCGCTTCCCAAACTTATCAGCAGGTACGAATCCAGGATTCCGTAGCTGCTGCCAACCAGATGGGACAGATCGTCACCCGCTTTGGACGTGGTCTCCATCTTCCATAGGATGCTGCCGTTCTCTATATCTACCGCAGCCGGAATGCCGTTCAAGGCAAGATAGACTCGCGCTCCCTCGATGACGCCACGGGTGGCCTTCCCTTTTATTGTCCATAGTTCCTTATCTTCAAGGCGGTCATATAGTACGCTTTCGTAAGCGGCGGCCCCGCTGAAATACTCCCCGCCAAGCGCACGCTGCACCAGCAGATACCGCTCATTCAGCACCTCGAACCTTTCCATCTCAAGTGCCGGATACGTGTCTTCGCGCTCGCCGGTTTCCGTATTGAGCAGAACCCATTCCTTGCCAAGCAGCATCCATCGTGTTGTCATATCCGCTGGCGCAGTTGGAGCGTAACGATAACCTCCGGTAAAATACGGATCTCGGGACGGATCGTCCATCACCCTCTTGCCGACCTTCACATTCCATGACGCTTTGCCGGTGACCGGATCGTAAGCGGTAAGCTGTCCGTTCTGCTCGATGAGCACGTACGGATCGTCCGTTCCTGCATTCAGCAAGCGGTGTTCGCCGGACAAGGTCTTTTTCCAACGCAGCTTACCGGTATCCTGATCCAGGACGCTCAGCACGCTTTTGGTTTCGTTCATGTTCAAAGTTTCAACCAGTACGATCGCATCGGCCGCAGCCGTCATCGTCAAACCGAATTCGTTCTTGGGCTTAACCTCCCATAACACGTTGCCATCCGACAACCGGATATGCCGCACGCGGGCCACGTAATCCTTAACCTCCGGATTATATGCCGAGTACATCGTGATATGCTGCCGCTCCCGATCTGTAATGGCCGTATACCATCCGAATCCCGCATCCTCCTGCCACAGCTTCTTGCCGGTGCCCCGGTCGATTGCGTACAAGGAAGAGTTATCGTGCATCCCGCTGAACCCGCCGTCATCTCCCTTGAGGAGCAGGACATCCTCGTTGGCCTCCAGCAGGAAGGTGAAATTCAGATTACCCTGATTTCGCCAATCGGGATCGGCTGTTATGGTCTTGCGCAGCGGCAGGACGTCCAAACGATAGGTAAACTCGTAATCATCGCCAGGATTGTAACTCCGCTCGAAGGATCCCGCCGAAGGGATCACCCACTCGCTGGACGTCAGCTTTCCGGATGGGGAGAACGTCACGGTATAATGAGCATCCCGCTGCTCATATCTCCAGGTCTCCCCGAGTTTCATCGGTTTATTGGAGCTCGATTCCTGATTCCGCGATGTCTCCCTCGCCTGCGGTTCGCCGAGCAGCTTTTTTACGTACGAAGAAGGAGTCCCCTTCTTAAAAAGAAGCTCCGTCAAGTTGCGCACCACATCCGTCGCTACTTCCGAATTGCCACCGAGAAGCGCTTCAGGCATCGCCTTCTTGGCTGTCGTGTCCTTCCCTTGTACCCACATCATCGCCGGACGATAGATCCGGTAATCTTCCTTCCACTTGGAAGGAGCGACCATAACGCCGTACCAGTCCTTCCACTGGGCTACGGCGATGAGGGACGTTCCCGTCTGGGACACCGGCCATTTCACCGAGCTTCCGGGAGCCAGGTATATGCTGCCGCTGCTGCGCAGTTGAAGCGAGAGCGGGGAAATATCGTTCACTTTGGCAGCTTCCTTGGAAACATACCATGTCGGGAGCCACAGGTCCCCACGGGAATCGGACTTGATTAATGCCATTTCCCCCTTCACGGAGTGAAGCCGGAGCGATTCTCCATCGGCCCCGTAATAGCTGGCCTTGAGATTCCTCAGATGGCTGTTCTTGCTAAGCGCATTAGGGAAAAAAGCAGCCCTCTGCTGAAGCGTGACGCGTTGACCGGATGTAAAGCTCCCGGTTCCGGCAGCATCGGCGAATACGGGACGAGTGCCCTCCTGCGTCTGCTGAGCCGGAAGTCCGACGAGTGAAATGCAGGCGGCTGCCGTTATTCCGATGAATAGTCGCTTACGGATCGAAACGCGTGTACTCACAAGAAACCATCCTCTCCCATACAAGCATATATATTGTAAACGCTATTATAAGACAATATGTTCCAAAATCAAAACAAAAAAAGCTCCCTTTCAGAAAAGGAGCTCTTTCTAACGCGTGTATGAACGGGCTATTCCTGTTGTGATGCTTCCGCGGCTGATCCGACGCAGGCTCGCTCTCTTCAGCATCATCGGACATTCATTCGCCAGGCTGAATCAGGTACGCTGCGGCTCTGCGTTTGCCTGCCTGTCATGATTCTGGCGCGATTAGACACGCCGTCCGATAATTCCTCCCATACTTGACCGATAAAGGATGCGGGGGCAATAGACGATTCTCGATTGCTTCCTGATGCCGCCCCGCCGATGGGTCGCTCCTCCATCTGCATATTAGCACGGAATGCACTGAACTCTGCGCATCCCGATAATAAAATGACACCAACCATCACAATCATAATCTGCCACGCCACCACGAGCCTAGCGTTCCGTTTCGAATAATCCAAGGATTCCATCCGACTTCCTCCTTATGTACGTTCTGAAGGAAAGTATAAGGAACATATCTTATCAATCAGCGGGGCAAGTTCTTAACGAATGCTTAAATAAAACTGAACAATTCCATAGGGTCCTTGCAGCAGCGATCGGGGAGCCCTTCTCAGGATCATATAAAAACGCTCCCTCGAAGGGAGCGTTCGCTTGGGCTGCCTCAATTGCTTCGCAATGCAGAACGACCACCGTGCGGCAAGCGAACTGCTGCTATACGACTTTGGGAAAGCGGGTTTCAAAGGTCGTCCGCTGCCGGTCGCTCCGAACCCGGATTTCGCCGCCCTGGACCTCCACGATGCTCTTCGTGATCGCCAGTCCCAGACCGGTGCCCCCGGTCTGCTTCGAACGGGAAGCCTCCACGCGGTAGAAGCGATCGAAGATGAAAGGCAAATCCCGCTCGGGAATCGGATCGCCGTAGTTGGTGAAGCTGATGCTCACCTGACCGCCAACGCTGCGGACGGCGATGTCGATCCTGTGTCCCGACTCTCCGTACCGGATCGCATTGGATATCAGATTCTCGTAAGCCCGGACAAGCTGGGCGCCGTCTGCCCGAATCACGAGGCCGTCCTCCGCCGCAAGCTTGCATTCCATCCCGGCTTTCTCCAAGGACGGAACGAATTCCTCGATCAGCTGTCTCATGAACTGTGCCATATCGATCTCCCTAATATCCAGCGGAAGCCCGTTATTGATCCTCGTGTATTCGAACAGGTCATCGATCAGCTTCTTCAGATTCTGCGCTTTCTCATAAGCGATATTCACGTAGTACCGCAGCTCTACTTCATCCTGGTACCGGTCTTCCTCGATAACCTCCAGAAACCCCAGTATCGATGTCAGCGGCGTCCGCAGATCATGGGATACCCCCGTGATCAGATCATTTTTGGTTTTCTCCGCATGGCGCTCTTCCAGAATGGATTGGTGAAGCTGCCTGCTCATCTGGTTGATGCTCTCGGCGACCTCGCCCAGCTGGCTGCCTGAGCGAACGGGAATCTCGGTATCGAAATTCCCCTTGGCAATCTCGCGAAGGCCATGCGTGATCTCCTCCAGGTAAACGTTCAGCTGCTCGGTCATGCGGTTAATGCCGGCAGCGACGGCGCCTACTTCGTCCCGGGTGTCGAGCTCGATTCTGGAATCGAATCGTCCGGCCGTGATGTCCTGAAGACCGGTCTCTACCTTCCGCAGATCCAGGGCAAACCACCTCGTGCTCATATAATAGCTTGCCAAAAAAAGAATGATGCCCGTGAACAACATAACCGGCTTCGAACCGAGGTTATTGACGATCCAGGCAAGCGGCGGGTTGATGGCCGGAATGGAGAGCACCAGCGTGCTTAACGCATAGAGTATGATAAGCAGGGCGGCCGCGATGCCGATGCTGGCCAGCAGCATAAGCAGCATCTTCAGGCGGATGCTATGAAGCTTCAATCCTTTCAAGTCAGTCACCTCTGGTTAAGTTTACTCTATTTTGTAACCGATCCCCCATACCGTCTTAATGTATTCCGGCTGCTGCGGATCCTTCTCGATTTTCTCGCGCAGCTTGCGAATATGGACCATGACCGTGTTCTTCGATTCCATGAACGGCTCGTTCCATACCTCGGTATAAATCTTGTCCATGCTCAGCACGAGTCCGCGGTTGATGGCCAGCGTATGCAGCAGGGAGAATTCGCGCGGCGTCAGCTTAATCTCCCTGCCGGCCACCGTTACCCGGTGGGACGCGACATTGAGGATCAGCTCATCGATCTGGATTTCGTTCTCGTCCCGCACCGATTGATTGTTCAGCTGTTTGTACCGGCGGAGCTGCGATTTGATCCTTGCGACCAGTTCCAGCGGACTGAACGGTTTGGTCACGTAATCATCCGCGCCGATGCTGAGTCCGGCGATCTTGTCAATCTCCTGGCTCTTGGCGGACAGCATGATAATGGGCGTGTTGTTCTCCTCCCGAATCTTCATGCATGCCTGGATGCCATCCATCTGCGGCATCATGACATCGAGAATGATTAAATCCACTTTATGGTTTTTTAGAATCTCCAGCGCTTCCAGGCCATGAGATGCGGTGAGCAGCGTATAGCCCTCATTCCTGACGTAAATCTCCATCAATTTCAAAATTTCGGTTTCATCGTCAACCATCAGTATCGTAACTCCAGACATGGCTCCTCCTTGATCATAAAGCGGCAGTCAGCATAACGCCTTTTACGTTCTCTTGCTCCATGGATGTTGTCAGGCCGGGCGATGCTGCTGTTTTGGTTTCCTTTCGCCATGGCCATGCCTCGTCGGGTATACGTCCTATTCTTGCGAAACAGGCTAGGAACCGGAAAGCGGCACAGCCGGCGTATCGGTTGGTTTACCCGATCTCTTCGCCTTCGGAATATTACCGAAAATCACCCATGAGCCCGGTATATAGCGAACCGTCAATTCCACGACGATCCATGAACAGCCTAAGGCTGCCGCAAAACCGCCTGCATACCACAGATGGGTCAGGATCGAGTTCCCCGTGGTTAACGGGAATTGACGGTAGACGAGCAGAAAGAACGGATGAATGAGATAAATCCCGAAGGATACGGCCCCCAGTCTCTCCAGCGCGGGCGTCCATCCGCGTACCCCGGCCCGGTAGAACAGAATGGCGAACTGGAGCAGGACAAGCGCCCCAAAGTAAGTATGCATATTCCACAGCAGCTCGTACAGCGTTGAATTATATCCGGTTCCGTGAAGACGGTTGTTGTAATAAATGTACACATGGCCGAGACCGGCAGCTGCCCATGCGATCCACAGCATCGTCCAAGCCGCGATGCGGTAAGGCTGTGCGTTGGAACGGCTGATCACAAGCCAGGCCTTGAGTTTCGGATAATAGATGCCGATAAAAGCGCCCAGCATGAAGTAAGCTATATAGGACAAGGCCCAGCTTCCCTTATTCGGCACCTGCCAATAATACTTATTCATCAGTATAAACGTCCACTGGATCACCAGTCCAATCGGAATCGCCCATTTTGCAAGCTGCGGCATCTTCTTGAACAACCACAGCACCAGCGGAAACAGCACATAAAACTGAATGCTGATAAACACGAAGTACAGATGCGTATACGCTTTGCCGGTCAACAGCTTTTGAATAAAACTCTCCATCGTCTCGCCAAACGGCCTGCCTTGATAATGCAGATAGTGCAGCAGCCCGAAGTAAAACACGGAAAAGAGTGTATACGGGATGATGATGTACAGCAATCTTTTCTTGTAGAATCCGCCGATCAGCTTCTTGGTCGTAGGGCGGTCATAATAATTGTAGAAGAGTACCAGGCTGCTCAAAAATATAAACGTCGGCGTTCCGTATTTCATGAAGATGTTCATAAAATTGTAGATGAAAAAGTATTTGGAGTCCGTCATGGCCGATACGGCATACGATGTCGAGTGAACGGACAGCACGCCGATAATGGCGAATGCGCGGACCAATTGCAGCTCGGGAAGACGCTCCCTTGGCAGAGAATTCATTTTGTTCATGGCAGTACCCTCTCATTTCAAAGTCCTAATTTTCTCGTTCCAAACCGAAACAATTCAATAAGTATAGTAAACATTTCTTAACGCCTTGCTTCCAAATTCTTAACAATTGCTTAAGATTCTGGTGATGCTCCTAATAAAATTCTACTTGATCCCAAAATATCCTTGCTCTTACAATAAGAAAAACATCTATCGACGTACTTTCTCAGAAGACAGACCGCGTATAGCGGAAGTTTTTCTTGCGAGATAATGATGGCAACCTCTGAAGCTTACACTTTCTTATCTCTTAAAAATATTCTTTCAGAATTGGGGTGAATTGGATGCTGATTAGGATCCTTGCCGTTCGAAGTAGCTAGGCCCGGTCTATCATACTGGACCGGGCCTAGCCGGAATCACAGTAACTGAGCGAACGAATAAGAGACGATCTGTTTTCAGCATCCCATTTTATCTCAATTGAAAAGGTGAACCATATATATGAAATCACAGGAATACAAGTCATTTTATGATATCGTAGGAGCCTTAAACGGCTGGGATTTCAGCAAGGTCAGATGGATCTCGGAAGGCGTGGAGTGGAATTTTTACGATGAGGTGAGCAAGCGGTGCACATCATCCGACGCTCTGCTGGATATCGGCACGGGAGGCGGAGAGAACTTGTTGTCCATCGCCTCGAAGGCGGCATTGCTGGTTGGAATCGATCTTTCCCATGCGATGATAGAGACTGCCCGGAGTAACAAACGGAAGGCTGCGGCTTCCAACGTACGCTTTGTCCAGATGGATGCAGGAATGCTTCAATTCCCGGAGGCGTTTTTCGATTTGATTTCATGCCGGCACTCCCCTTTCCGTGCTTCGGAGGTTGCCAGGGTATTAACCGATGATGGCGTGTTTCTAACGCAGCAGGTTCGCGAATGCGATAAAGCTAATCTGGCCCAAGCCTTCGGCAGAGGACAATCCTCCCGCGAAGACGGCGCTTTAATGAAGGAATACAAGAGGGAACTTCAGCTAGCAGGGTTTCGCGATATCCAATGCGCTGAATATGATGCCGTCGAGTACTATGAGCGTGAGGAGGATCTTATCTTCCTGCTCAAACACACGCCCATCATTCCCGGATTCGGACAGGAGGAATCGGATTTCCGCATCCTGCAGCAATTCATCGAGGAGCATCGCACAGATCTCGGAATCCGGACGAATTCCGCACGGTTTATGATCGTGGCACGGAAATAGCCGGTCCTCCATGGTTATCCATAACCCGCAGTCTACGGCTATTAAACAGAAAAAGCGCACAAGGGGCACAGCCCTTGGCGCTTTTTTTAGAAATCGGCATCGTATATTATCTCAGCATGATGGAACCGCCGTCCACCATCAGCGTTTGGCCGGTCATGTAATCGGAATCGGAGCTAGCCAAGAACACGGCCACGCGTCCGATATCCTGCTCGGGATCGCCCATTTTTTTGAGCGGAATTTTATCGACCATTTCTTGATACGCTTCCGGAAATGCCTGCTTCCACTGCTCTACGCCCGGCGTCAGCGCGATCGGACTGATCAGATTGACATTAATGCCGTCCGCTCCCCACTCGTTGGCAGCCACGCGTGACAGCCCCCGGATCGCTTCTTTCGCTGCGGCGTAGGAGGCCTGGTTTACCATGCCGGACAGTCCCGCACCGGATGCAAAATTGATCACCTTGCCCTTGGCTGCTTTCAGATGAGGATAACATTCCTGCATGAAATAAAACGTCGGATAGAATCCGGTATTGAACGACAATGCCATCACTTCATCGGTTGTTTCCACAATGGGTACCTGCTTGGACACATGCGCGTTGTTAACGAGAATATCCAGTCTGCCGTAGGTGTTCACAACGTCATCCACGATTCCTTTAATCGAGGCTTTATTCGTAATATCGCCGTTAATAAACATCGAATCGCTATATGCCCTCAGCGCTTTCTCCGTTTCGCGACCCTTATCCTCATTCACGTCCACGATGACGACCTTGGCGCCTTCCTTGGCCATGGCCAGAGCCATGCCGCTGCCGATTCCGCCGGCACCGCCTGTAATTATAGCTACTTTGTCTTTCAATTTCATGCTGTATACGCCCTCTTTCTCGAAAATGATAGCCTCACTATCAAAGATAGATCATTTCGCGAAAAATTTCAAATTTAAAGGATCCATGCAAAAAAAAGCAAGCCCCTCACCCATGGAGGAGCTTGCTGCTTACGTGTTACGACAGGATCAACTAAAGACCTGTGAAGCTATTCGTTATTAGCCGTTGACCAGCAGTTCTTTCAGCTGCTTGATCTGCTTGCGCTCGCCCGCAAGCACCAGCGTCGATCCTGCTGTCAGGATGTCGTCCGGACCCGGATTGATTTTCTGCTCTTTCTTGTTCACAATCGCTAATACATTAGCGCCAGTACGTTGACGAACCTGAAGCCCTGCAATGGATTGTCCCACGCATTTGTAATGCGGCTCGATTCGCGCCCATTCGATGATCAAATCTTCGAGCGTCACTTCGATGGTCTCCAGCGCTTTCGGTTTATACGTCATGCCGCCGATAATGCCTGCGATTTGTCTTGCCTCGTCATCCTCTAATGTAATCTGGGAGATGGTCTCCTCAGGATCGTCATCTTCAAAGTGGTACAACTCTCTACGGCCATCGTCATGAATAACAACAACCAGCTTATCCCCTGATCTCGCCTGAATAAGGAACTTCTTCCCGATACCCGGCAGATCAGATTCGCGAATAATACTCATGTGTAAATCCTCCGTTCTGGGGTTAATTCAATCTCTAGATTATATAGATTAGTTGGAAGAAAGTAAATCATCCCGGGCTTCCCTATGCATTCCTTTTTTTCACTTTCTCCACTGGATCGCTCCATTTGAATATTTTATTCATTCCACGGTACACGCGCTTCGACTCCTTGGCCAATAAGGGCCCGAGAATCGCGAGAATCAGGACATAGAGTGCCGAGAATGGTTTCAGCATCGCGGACAGTCCGCCTGCAAGTCCCAGATTCGCAACGATAATCGTAAACTCCCCGCGCGCCATAATAGTCAATCCGATGTTAAGCGACGATTTATGCGATAGTCCGGCCTTGCGCCCCGCTATCATGCCTGCGACCAGGTTGCCGATTATGGTCAGTACCACGGCGCCAAGAGCCAGCCATAGCGCATTCCCCAGCGTGGTCGGATCGATGCCGAGACCGAAGCTGAAGAAGAAGATCGCTCCAAAGAAATCACGGAAAGGTATGACCAGCTGCTCGATCCGTTCGCTATGATCCGTCTCCGATAAAGCCAGTCCGAACAGCAGCGCGCCGATCGCTTCGGCTACGTGCAGCGTCTCCGAAAACCCGGCAATAAAGAACATCGACGAGAACACTACGATAATGAAAATCTCGCTGGACGTAATATTCAGCAATTTGTTAAGTATGGGTGGACCTTTTCTCGCAATAACAAAGAACAACAGCATGTAACCTATGGAAATGCAAACCGAGAGGATCGTTGCCCCTATCGATGTAGCCCCGCCTAACAGCAGTCCCGACATAATCGATAAGAACACGGCAAGGAAAATATCATCGAACAAAATCATGCCGAGTATGAGTTCCGTCTCCGCATTCCCCGTGCGCCGCAGATCCACAAGCACCTTAGCGACGATGGCGCTGGAGGAAACCGACAGCATCCCTGCAATGATCAGCGTCTCGTACAGAGGCATATTGATCACGAAACCGTAAGCCACACCCAGCACGAAGTTCAATACTACATATACGGTTCCGCCTACCACAATGTTTCGTCCGGACTTGATCAATTTTTGAACCGAAAATTCAAGACCAAGGTAAAAGAGCAGGAATAGAATACCGATCTGTCCCAGAAAATCGATGATCCCCTGGCTCTCAATGAACTTAAAGTCAAGAATCCCTATCGTTGGTGCATGCGGACCGACAAGCATCCCGAGCACAATCAAGAACGGTATGATCGAGAACTTGAGCTTTCCAGCAATTACGGAGGCTATAGCAACCAGAATCAGAGCAGTTCCAACCTCAAACATCATATGGTCCATAGAAGACCTCCTCCTCCTCAAATTTGACTTCTGGCAATCATTACTATTATACATAAAAATGCATACATTTACAAAGGAACTGCAATATATTTGCTTGATTGCCTTTTATGCAGGAAATGGCGTCATTTAAAAACAGGCTTATTTTTATTAGCGATTTCATTGTTTCCAAAAAATATAAAATCTATCCAAAATCGCATTCAAGCTTCATTAAATGAATAAATATACACTTTATTGCATACAATACCAGGTAAAAAAATCCATTATTTTAAGCGGCATGTTCACCTTCTTCCTGGTTTTCGTTTTTCTTATGCGCACGAAAAAAAACCCCGCGGCTGCAACCGCGGGGTTTTGCTCTTCTTTGCACTATTTAAACCAGCCTTTTTCCTTGAAACGCGTGATCGCTTCGATCCGGTTGCTGACGCCAAGCTTATCAAGAATAACGGAAATGTAATTACGCACGGTTCCCGTGGTTATAAACAGCTGATTGGCAATTTCCTTCGTATTCTTGCCGTCCGCGATGAGGCCCAGCACTTCCTTTTCCCGCTCCGTCAGCGGATTCTCTTCACCGGAATACGCTTCATCCACCAGCTCGGAGGCGTAGATACGCCTGCCTGCCATAATGCTGCGAATGGACGCGGCCAGCTCCTCGCTCGGGCTGTCCTTTAGCAGGTAAGCGTTGGCGCCCGCTTTCACGGCACGCTCGAAATACCCGGGCCGGGCAAAGGTCGTCAGGATCATCACCTTGCAGCCATAACCCTTGATCTCCTCGGCGGCTTCAAGCCCGTTCATGATCGGCATCTCAATATCCATGATGCAGATATCCGGCATATGAAGTTTGACAAGCTGTACGGCATCCTTGCCGTTGCCCGCCGTCCCGACCACCTGCATATCCTCTTCCAGATCCAGCAGTGAGGCCAGGGCTCCAAGCAGCAGCCGCTGATCTTCGGCAATGACGATTCGGATCATATTCCCGCCTCCTTATCCGGCATTCTGAGCACATTAGGGACTCGAAGGACAAGCGTAGTCCCCTCGCCTGAAGCAAACTCCATGCTTCCGTTGACGAATTCAAGCCGCTCTCTCATTCCCCGCAGCCCGTTGCCGCGGTTTTTCGCGTCCGTCACGAACCCGGTTCCATTGTCCTTCACCCTGGCAATCAGATCCGTTTCCGTGGATTCGATCACAATGGAGCAGGCCGTGGCATTGCTATGCTTCACGATGTTATTCACTGCCTCTTTCAGGCACATGCTGATCACATTTTCATTCATTAACGACAGATTCTCCGGCTCCAACGTACCCTCAAAGGTCAACTCGATCTGCGCCGCCTTCAAGATTTGCCGAATACGGAAGATTTCATCCGCAAGCCGGGTCCCCCGCATCCGCGTCACCATCTCGCGCACTTCCTTCAGTGCGGTTCGGGCCGTCTGACGGACATCGTTGATCTCGGCTTGGGCCCTTTCCATATCCTGCTTCATCAGTTTGCCGGCCAAATCGCTTTTGAGGCCGATAAGAGACAGCTTTTGCCCCAGCGTATCATGCAAATCCCGGGCAATGCGCTGGCGTTCCTCCAGCTTCACCAATTCCGAAATCCGTTTGTTCGCATCCTCCAGCTGGCCCTGCAGCTGATCGTTCTTATTCCGGTTATAGTTTGTCACAGGGAGCAGTATAACCCCTACCACACTCACAAGCACGAATGGCAGCTGCGTGATGAAGAACGGATTCCGCGTTAACAATCCATAATTCACCGTAATAATGGTCGTAACCAAGTGGATGGAGTACAGCGTGATAAACCCGGCCTTATTCTTGATGTTCCCGATGAAGAATGCCAGGAACAGCGAAAAATAGATATATCCGAATACCACGGACATCGTAACCGATATTAAAATTTGCAGACTCGTCCAGAAATAGACGAGCCAGCCTTTGGACAGAAATGACAGCACATAGAAAGCGAAGAACATCACGATCATCAGAACGCCGATCACGATCTGATAGGTCGAGGTCGACCGGAAGATGAAATAGAACGGAAGGATGTAGAAGACAACCCATACGTAAGGGCTCAGTCCCGTGCTTTTATGAAAGATCTGATACCATTTCTGCATGGAGTCCCACCTTCTGTCGATTCAAGCTTAATTCATTTACTAGCCTTAGCGAATCCGTGATCCATTATAGCATCATGACTCAGGAATCTATTCGCGCTGGACCCTGGGTCTTGGGCTCGCCAGGTTCTTCTCCGCCTTCGCCAGTGCGGATTCCTGCGGTTTACGAAGCGACCGACGCGCTTCCTTAAAGGTGACAAACACCTTTTTCTCTTCATCCCACAGACGGAAACGAATGGACTTCAAACTGGTCTTCAGCGTAATCGTGGTTGCCTTCTGCAGCGGAGGAGCGGCTTCATGCGCCTTCTCCAGGTTATAGTTAGGCACCTTCGGGCTTAAATGGTGAACATGATGGAAGCCGATGTTGCCGGTGATCCATTGCAGAACCTTCGGAAGTTTGTAATAAGAGCTGCCTTCTACGGCTGCATTGATATAACTCCACTCTTCATCATGCTCGTAATACGTTTCCTCGAATTGATGCTGCACGTAGAACAACCAAATGCCAAGCATCCCGGAAACCATGAAGATCGGAGCTTGAACGAGCAGAAATGCCTGCCATCCGATCGCCCAGCACAACAATGCATACAAAGCGACAATCAGAATATTCGTTGTATAGTTACTGATCTTCTCCTTGCGTCTCGCGCCTTTGCGGTTGAAACGGTAGGAGATCAGAAATATGGCGATGGGACCCAGACCGAACATCACGATCGGGTTACGGTACACCCGATAGTACAGACGCTGCCAAAAGGAAGCTGCCCTATATTCTTCAACGGTTAATACCCACATATCGCCGATTCCCCGCTTATCGAGATTGCTGCTCGTCGCGTGATGGATCGCGTGGGTGTTCTTCCATTGCTCGTAAGGGCACAGCGTAAGCACGCCCGTAATCGTGCCGAGAATTTTGTTAGCCTTGCGGCTCTTGAAGAAAGATCCGTGACAGCAGTCATGGAATATGATAAACGTCCGGACAACAAAACCCGAAGCAACCACGGCTATGGGAATGGTTAGCCAGTACGATACGGATAAGCTTAAATAGGCTGCATACCATAGCAGTATCAATGGAACCAGTGTATTGAAAAGCTGACCTATACTCGCCTTCGTGTCAATTTCTTCATAAGGGGCAACATTCTTTTTCAAGCTGGACAATTTGTTATCGGGTTTAGCCATAGTTGTCTTCCTCCTCGAAATGAAGCGCAAGGACGTTATCAAGCTATCACGCACTTGTCTAATTTAAGTATAGTTAGAATGTCATGCGCGTCGTAGTCATAAACGTCATTTCGGGAGTATGACAAATATCATATATCGGTGCGGGAATCCGCCGGGAACCGCAGTCCGATCTGGCTTCTGGCTTCCTGCATAATTTCGGCCGTAATGAGCGAGTTGGCATGGGTGTTGATTGAACTTTCCCGTTCGCCGCACCGGATCAAATCGATAAATTCCCGGGCTTCGTAATACATCGATTCATGCGTTTGCAGCTGGGTCACGTTCTCGATGGTGCCGTCTCTGTAGCGGATCTTCACATCGTACGGCTGATTGATTTTGTCGATGATCATCGTGCCGTTCTCGCCCTGAATTTCGGTAGGGGCAAGGGAATCGCTGATTTTGGAATGCATGATGACGGCATCCATCTCGGGATAGGACAACAGCAGACTGCCTTCGCCGTCAACCCCGGAAGACAGCATATAGCCGGAAGCCTTCACCGTGTCCGGTTTTCCGAACAGGGTCACCATCGGGTACAGGCAATAAATCCCCAGGTCCATTAGAGAGCCGTTGGAATATTCAGGGTTGAACGCATTCAGTACTGTCCCCTGCTTGAACGCGTCATAACGGGAGGAGTATTGGCAATAACTTGCAAAATAACGCCGTATCGGGCCCAGCTTGTACAAGTTGTCCCGGACGGTCTTGAAGTTCGGCATCAGCGTCGACTTCAATGCCTCCATCAACAGAACGTCATTGTTCTTCGCGGCTTCGATCATGGCGGCCACTTCGACCGCGTTGGAAGCCATCGGCTTCTCGCAGAGGACGTGTTTCCCGTGGTTCATGCATAAGATTGCCTGGTCCACGTGATAGGAATTCGGACTCGCAATGTATACCGCATCAATTTCGTCATCCTGCACCATTGCCTCAAGATCCGTGTAGACCTTGGGATCCGCGTACTTAGCCGCAAAAGCCCTGCCCTTCTCTTCCGTACGGGAGTATACGGCAGCTAGAATAAATTCTTCCGTCTCCAGTGCCGACTGGAGAAACCTCTCGGTGATCCAGTTTGTGCCGATAATGGCAAAACGGATGTTCATCCCTTATCCCTTCCCTTCATGGTTTATCCTGATTGATCTTTGTCGTTGGCTTACATCCATCCTTCAAAAGCCGAAATTCGTTCGCGTGCCGAATCCGGAATCGGCGTGCTCTTGCCTGAAGCGGTCTCGATGAGCACGATGGTTCCGCGGCCGGCTGCCTTCAAGGCGCCGTCCACTACGATCGCATATTGAATGTCCATGGAGGAGCGTCCGATCTCAGCCACCCGCACATGAAGCCTAAGCGGGTCCTTCAGATACATTTGCGCCAAATACTGGCACTCCAGATCCGCAACAACCGACACCTTTTGATCGCCGAACAGCTCGTCGGTCAATCCCAGATTCTCGAAATATTCAATGCGTCCCTGCTCGAAATACATGAAATAACTGACGTTATTGACATGACCCAGCATATCCGTTTCGCAATACCTAATCTTTATCGGAATTTCAAAGTGAAACGTGTCCATCCAGGACTTGGGATCCGGTTGTATGAAGGTTGTTTTTTTCATGATGAGTCCCCTTTCTCTTTATAAGAGGGAAATGTATGTACAATGCTAAACCAGTCTTATACAAGGATAATGAATACCCGCTGCGTCCGTCAACTAAATAACCAAATGATGGATATTATCCCTGACGCCCTTGGAATATGGCTTGAATTCATTTTCCTCCCATAGGTTGCCACCTACAGAAACAATCCATGAAAAAAACCATCCGCCCCCGATCAGGATCACGGGAGGGATGGTCTCGATAGTATGAATGGAACTAGGTGGGTCAAAGCATGTGCCGATTCGTCATCAATGTCTCTTCTTATAGTAGGTTAGG
The DNA here is from genome assembly GCF_000024685.1 of Paenibacillus sp. Y412MC10. Lineage (NCBI taxonomy): Bacteria > Bacillati > Bacillota > Bacilli > Caryophanales > Paenibacillaceae > Paenibacillus > Paenibacillus sp. Y412MC10. The sequence goes on along the minus strand of NC_013406.1, from coordinate 1,474,995 downwards.
GCAAGCGCGAGCGCCAGCACCGAGCCCTTGACGATATCCATCGCATAATACGGCACGGACAGCATGATCAAACCGTTTTGCAATATACCGATCAACACAGCGCCGACAAAGGTCCCGAGCGCGTTCGGCTTGCCGGCTCCGAATACGGAGTATCCGATGAAAGTCGCGGCAACGGCATCCATAAGATAAGGTCCGCCGGAGTTGACCTCGGCCGTCATAACGCGAGCCCCGAGGATAATCCCGCCGATGGCGGCAAACAAGGCGGAGACCAGATAAGCGATCAGGCGGTATTTACTCACCGGGATCCCGGATAAAGCCGCCGCTTCGCGGTTGCCCCCGATCATGTACATGTACCGTCCGTGTTTCGTATAGGTCAGGAACAGATGGACCACGAGGACCACGAGAACCATAATGATAATGATCCATGGCACCTGCCCGATTTTCTCGAACAGCGCCGGAATTTTACCGGTGGCAAAGTCCCCGCTCGGCATGATCATATTCTGGGAGATGGTAGCGCCCCGGGTATACGTCAGGGCAACGCCCTGGAAGATAAACATCGTCGCCAGGGTCATCAGCATGTCGTCGATCTTGAAATTGATGACCAGAAACGCGTTGATCAGCCCGACGGCCAGGCAGAACAGCAGCGTGAGGCCGATGCCGATGCCGATGTTTTGCCCGTGCCAGACGAACATGGATATGACCAGCGCGTTTGCCAGGGAGGCCGTTGAGCCGACGGACAGGTCAAAGCCGCCAACGGCGAGCGATACGGTCAGTCCTACGGCAATGATCGTCACGATCGAGATCGAACGGAGAATGTTAATAATGTTGCTTGTATTCAAAAAGTTGTCGGCAACGGTCCCGAATACGAGAATAAGTACGAATACCGTAATCAACGTGCCGTATTTATACAGAAAATCGAATGCGAAGCTAGCCGCCGGCTTCTCCTTAACAGGTCTTGCTGTATTCATGTCAACCCGCCTCCTGTGCAGTAAAGCAATAATTCCTCTTCATTCGTTGACCGCGTTGTCAGCTCCTTCGTGATGCGGCCGTCATACATTACATACACCCGGTCGGTGATGCCCACGATTTCCGACAGCTCGCTTGTAGCGTACAGCACGCATTTCCCCCGCTTGGCCAGCTCGGCCACCAGCTTGAAAATATCCCGCTTCGCGCCAACGTCAACGCCCTTGGTCGGCTCATCGAAAATATACACGTCCGCGTCGGCCAGCAGCCATTTGCCGATCGCCACCTTCTGCTGGTTGCCCCCGGACAGGTTTCTCACCCGCGCTCTCTCGCTTGGAGTTTTGATCCCGAGCGACTCGATCATCTCTCTCGCCGCCTGTTTCTCCCTGCCAAAGCTTAGCCAGGAACCCCATTTGGAAAATTGGGACAGCACCGCGGCCGTTAAATTGACGGACACCGGCTCTTCCACGAACACGCCTTCCCGGCGGCGCTCCTCGGGTACGAGCGCAATGCCGTTCCGCACGGCATCATGCGGCGAGCGGATGCGCAGCTTTTTTCCATCCAGTATCATCTCGCCGGTTGACGTGCCGGAAGCCCCGAATACCGCCCGGCACAGCTCGGTTTTCCCGGCCCCGACAAGGCCTGCCAAACCGACGATCTCCCCTTGGCGGAGGCTCAGATCAACGCCGTTGATTTTGCCCGGGTCGTACATGCCTTTTACCTCTAACCGCGCAGGACCGATGTCTCGCTCGATGTGGGGAAACTGCTGGTCCATCTTGGAGCCCAGCATGTATTCCACCACTCTCGGCTGATCGATATTCGCGATGCGGTCGCTCTTCACCAGCAAACCGTCCCGCATGATCGTAATGTCATCGCAGATTTCGTACAGCTCCGGCAGCCGGTGAGATATGAAAATAATGCCGACTCCGTCCTGCTTCAGCTTGCGCACCAGCTTGAACAGCTGCTCCGTCTCGCTATGGCTGAGCGGCGCGGTCGGCTCGTCCAGCACCAGAATGCGGCACTGTTTTGAAACGGCTCTGGCGATCAGCACCATCTGCTTCTCCGCCAGCGTCAGCTCCGAAATCAGCTTTTTGACCGGGACCCGGATATTCATCCGCGCAAGAATCGATTCGGCTTCCCGATGGAGCTCCTTCCAACGGATCAAGTGCCGTTTGCCCATATCGTGAACCGTCCGGTCGAGCATGATGTTCTCGCCGACCGTCAGGTTCGGAATGAGCGCGGTATCCACCTCTTGATAGACGATCTGAATGCCCAGGTCCTTTGCTTCCTTCGGTGAACGGATGTCCGCCTTGCTCCCGTCGATCCAGATCTCGCCCTCGTAATGGGTATACGCTCCCGATAGGATCTTCATTAAGGTAGACTTTCCTGCGCCATTCGCGCCGATCAACGCATGAGCCGTCCCCGCAGTCGTCTGAAAATCAACATCGGTCAACGCCTTAACGCCTGGAAAAGAGATCGATATGTGCTTCATTTGAAGTAAGGGTGCCGCTCCCGAATTGTCGGTCGAGCTGGCAGTTGTTGGCTCCATCACGCTTCGCAAGTGTATTCTTCCCTTCAAATAGGATAGGGCGCCCCTATCGATGACCGACAAGAGCGCCTGTATGAATATTGCTGTTTATTTGCCGCCTGCTTCTTTCAATGCCTTCATCCAGTCCTCTTCGAATTCCGTGCTTGTTCCCCAGCTCGGGATAATATCGGCCAAGTTAACCATGTTGACCGCTTCGGTAGCACCCTCGAGGCCAGAGCGCTCGATCAATACAGGCTCCAGATTATACGTAGCAGGCGTTTCCTCGCCTGCAATCTTCTTAGCCAGCAAACGAACGTTGATGGCGCCGATCATCTTCGGATCTACGGCTGCGGTAGCCACCCAAGGGCTGTCCGGTTTCTGGATCAGCTCCAGGTCCGCGTTGGATACGTCGATGCCGTAAATCTTAACCTCGCTGCGTCCCGCTTCCTCCAGCGCTCTGGCCGCGCCGATGGCGAATGCATCCCAGGTTGCGAAGATTGCATCGATTTCGCCCTTCGGATATTTCGTCAGGATAGCGGATACCGCGTTTTGCGTTTCCAAGGAAGTCTGGTCACTCGCTACGCCGAAACGCTCCACTTCCTTGATGCCCGGGTTGTTCTTCAGCGTTTCCTGGTATACGGCATTACGACGCACCATCGGCGGGAATCCGTCTACCCAGAGGTAAACGATGTTGGCCTCCGGCCCTTGCTCTTCAATCAGCTTGTCCAACGCCAGCTTTGCGAGCTGCTCGTCATCCTGCGATGTCTGGGTTACCCCTGCAATGTCACCGATCTCCGGCAAGGAGTCGAAGGTGACGACCGGAATTCCCTTTTCGGTAATCTTCTTCACGTCCTGAACCGATGCAGGATCGTCGCCATGCGATATGATAAATCCATCGTAGTCGCTGTCAATGGCTTGCGCGATCGCGTCATGGAATTTAGCGGAGTCTCCATTCGCCGAGAAGGTATCCACCTTAAACCCGAGAGCCTCGCCTTCCTGCTTCGCCCCTGCCAAAAATTGAGCCGTGTGGTCATCGCCTCCGATTTTCCGAACGACCATCAATTTCACCGGATCCTTCTCGGCAATGCCTGCCGGCAGGTTCTCGACCTTGTCCGCCAGATTGCCCGACGCGCTGCCGCCGCCGCTGCCCGATTCGGCGCATCCGGTCAATACGATCACAAACGCCAGCGCCAGCGCCGATAATTTCCTTACATGTTTCATGGCTTTCATGTTCTCTCTCCCCCTGTTTTCCGTAAAAAAGACGAATATTAATTAATACAAGTAATCCTATAGGATTTAAAAGGAGGCGTCAACCATTATTTTTTTCGCTTTAATGCATTACACCACATACGCAAAAAAAATGAAAGTGATTTCTAACATTTCTAATTGTATCGGCAGCTATGAACCCATATTTCATACCTATAGCTATTCTCATTTAAAAAAAGAGATCGGGCACGACATTCGCGCCCGATCTCTTTCCATTAGGAGCACGGATTCCGTGCATCCAGCGTTTGTTGCTTCCAGCTTCAGCTCTAAGACCAACCGTTAAGCGTTAGCCCAAAGAAACGCCCATCGTTTCGAGCCAGGCCTTCGCGATCAGGCCGTGTCCGGCCGGTGACGGATGCACGCCGTCCGGCGCCCAGAAGGCAGCCTCGCGACGCACCGACGCCGCAGCGAACAATCCGTCCAGCGGCACCAGGAGGGCTCCGTATTCCACCGCCAATTCGCGGACCGCCGTGATTTTCGGATCCAGATCCTCGCGCCAAGCTCTCCGATCCTCCGGATGAGGCAGCACGAACGGTTCAACCAGAATCAGCTTGGCGTCCAGCGCTTCTTTCGTCCGTTCGATCAATTTGCGGTACCCGGCTTTATAATCCTCGGTGCTTGTCGGGTCCCCGCTATCATATCGGCGCCAAGTGTCATTGATTCCGATATAGATGGATACCCAGTCCGGCTTCAGGTCCAGGCAATCCTCCTGCCATCTGTTATTCAAGTCGACGACCCGGTTTCCGCTGATCCCTCTATTCAAAAAGGTAACGTTCAACTCAGGAAATTTCATGCCGAACAACGAGTCGATCAATAGCGGGTAGCCGTTCCCCAAGCTGCCGGAAAAGTTGCGGTCGCGACCGCAATCCGTAATGCTGTCCCCTTGAAATAATACGACATCCCCTTGCTGCAAACGATTCATTCCACTTCCTCCTCATCGGTATGTTGCTATTGTGCGTACACTTGGAAATTCGTAGGCTCATGTGTAGTGAGAACGCTTCCTAACATTTAAATATTTGCCGTGCAGGGCTCAATTCCTTTTTATGAACCCTGCAAATCGTCGATTCGCATCGATTTTTTTGGATAAAAAAAACCTGCCCCGACTCCGGTCGGGACAGGTTTGTTCTATTCGATTAGGCTCCGGTCGGCATGGCCACCCAGTGGCCTTCCGATACTTCCACAAGCTCGGAATGCTCCAGATTATATTTATCCTCTCCGGTGCGTTCTTCCAGCAGGACCCGCTTCTTCTTGGATTCGATCTTCGGATCGGGCACCGGAATCGCCGCAAGCAAGGACTTCGTATAATCATGCTGCGGATTGGAGTAGAGCTCCTCGCTTTCCGCAAGTTCGACGATCTTGCCCATATACATAACGGCAACGCGGTCGCTGATATGCTTCACCATCGACAGGTCGTGCGCAATGAACAGATAGGTCAAGCCCAGACGGTGCTGCAGCTCCTCCAGCAGCTTCACGATCTGCGATTGGATCGACACGTCGAGCGCGGAGAGCGGCTCATCGCACACGATGAATTTCGGCTCGACCGCCAGCGCCCGCGCAATCCCGATCCGCTGGCGCTGGCCGCCGGAGAACTCGTGCGGGTAGCGCGTCGCATAAGCCGGATCCAGTCCGACCATATCCAGCAGCTCCTCGACCCGTTTCTTCCGCTCCTGCTTGCTGCCGGTTAACTTATGGACATCCAGCGCTTCGCCGATAATGTCCACGACCTTCAATCTGGGATTCAGCGAAGCATACGGATCCTGGAAGATCATCTGCATATGGCGCCGCATGGCCTTCATTTCCGAAGGGGAGAGGCGATTCACGGACATCCCCTGATACAGCACTTCTCCGCCCGTCGGCTGATGAAGTCGAAGGATGGCCCGTCCCGTCGTTGATTTTCCGCTGCCGGATTCGCCGACGACCCCGAGGGTCTCCCCCGCCTGAATATGAAAGCTGATATCATTCACCGCTTTAAGCACATTCCCTTTGCCCATATCAAAATACTGCTTCAGGGATTTCACCTCTAACAGCGGTCCTTTGTAATCCGTGCTTGGCACGATGATCGGCGCCGGCTTCGCTTTCTTCTTCTCGTCGAGGCGCGGTAGCGCGTTTAACAGCTTCAAGGTATAGGGATGCTGAGGATTCTCGAAGATCTCCTCCGTCGTTCCCGTCTCCACGATCACACCGTCTTTCATCACGGCCACGCGGTCGCACATGCCCGCCACAACGCCGAGATCGTGCGTGATCAATATAATGGAGGAACCGAAGCGCTCCTGCATATTTTTCATCAGATTGAGGATTTGGGCCTGAATCGTTACGTCAAGCGCCGTCGTCGGCTCGTCCGCAATCAGCAGCGCAGGTCGGCACGCCAGGGCGATGGCGATCATCACCCGCTGCCGCATGCCGCCCGAGAACTCGTGCGGGTATTGATTATACCGCGCTTCGCTGTTCGGGATGCCGACCAGCTTGAGCATGTCAATCGCCTGCTGCTTCGCTTCCTGCTTGGACAGCTTCTGGTGTTTGACCAGACTTTCCGATATTTGTTCCCCGATGCGGATGGTCGGATTCAGCGAGGTCATCGGGTCTTGAAAAATCATCCCGATATCGCGTCCCCGGATGCTCTCCATCTCCTTCTCGGTTTTCTCGGCCAGGTTCTGGCCAAGGAACAGGATCTCTCCATCCTTCATATAAGAAGGCGGGGAAGGCAGCAGCCGCATGATCGAGCGTGCCGTGACGCTTTTGCCGCTCCCGGATTCTCCGACGATACCGAGAGTCTCCCCTTTCTTCACTTCAAAGCTGACCCCACGCACCGCGTGAAATTCTGAATCACGGGATTGAAAGGCCACGCTCAAATTTTTAACCTGCAATATCGGTTCCAACTCTGCTCACCTGCCATTATGCTTATGTCATTAAAGTAATATACTCTACAACTCTTATAATCTATTGACTTTTAAAATAGGCTAAAATAAAATATACTATATCACTCGGAATAATGCAATTTGAAACAAGGAGGAAAGGCACCTTATGGGGGGGACAGAAGCAGCAAGACCAAACAGACTCATAAGTTCGATAAGCAGCACATACAGTAAGATCCTTCTGAATCCTTCATATAGATACTTACTATTATTATTGGGAGCGCCCGTGAATCTCGTGGTCTTCCTATTTTATTTGGTCCAGAGAAAGAAGGATGACTACGCGGCGGCTGAGAACCGCATACGCAGCGAGATGCTGGCCGCCGGATATCTGGAGGCCCTTCGCTCCGAGATGATGGAGCAGCAGAAACGCAAGCATGAGTTTTTCAAGCAAAAAATCAGCGAGGCTCAGCTCCGGCAGGAAGTCGATAAGATCGCAGAGGCAAGGTTCCGTGAAGTCCTCAAGGATCGGACCGCCAAGGACCTGAAGCTGAACAATCGCAAACGGCTGACTCTGGCCGATACGTTCGGTTCTCTCATCGAGAACCCGTTGTTCTTCATTATATCACTTATTCCGGGCTTGCTGATGTACATCCTTATTTTTTTGTACAGCAATCCCTATCTGAAATATATTTTGGAGAGACTCGTGATGACGGTATTCGTTATCTTTGGCGTAGCGGTCCTCGTCTTTACGATTCTTCACTTGTCGCCGTTCAACCCCGCGGCCAACATATTGGGCGAGACGGCAACGCCGGAACAGATTGCGGCTTTCAACAAAATGCACGGACTCGATCAGGGCTATCTGACGCAGCTGTGGAACAACATTAAAGGCATCGCATATTTCGATCTCGGCAAATCCTTCTCGGGCAACGAAGAGATTACCTCCAGCATCGCCAGAAAGTTTCCGATCACGCTGACGCTTACGGTCATTTCGTTGATCATCGCGATTGCGATCGCATTGCCGATCGGGATTATCTCGGCCACGAGACCGAATTCGTTCTTTGACTATACGTTTATGTTCATCGCGCTGATCGGGCTGTCCATTCCGAACTTCTGGCAGGGACTGATCTTCATCCTGAATTTCTCGATCAAGCTGCAGTGGCTGCCCGCCACCTTCAATCCGGAGAACTGGCTGTCCATGATCATGCCGGTGATCGTGCTCGGGACGGGACTTACCGCTTCGGTGGCCCGAATGACGCGCTCCTCCACGCTGGAAGTCATTAATGAAGATTATATGATCACAGCCAGAGCAAAGGGGCTGGGCAAGCGCACCATTCTGATGAAGCATGCTGTCCGCAATGCCATCATTCCGATCATTACCGTCATCGGACTTCAGTTCGGCGGGATGCTCGGCGGTTCCGCTGTTACGGAGAAGGTATTCAACATCAGCGGTATCGGCAGCTATATCGTGGATAAACAATTTATCCCTGACATCCCGGCCATCATGGGCGGCGTGGTTTACACCGCCATCACCATATCGCTGGTGAACGTCATCATCGATATCTTGTACGCATTCTTCGATCCACGGATCAGGTCCAAGATGAAACAATACTAAAGCAGGTGTACTCATGATTAAGAAGCTTCTTTCCAAACCAGAAACCAAACACCAGCTGAAATCCTCACACGAGTACAGTCAAGCCAGCTTCACATGGGTTATCTCTCTGACCTTAACGGTGATCCTGCTTCTGAACAGCTTTGATTTCACTGGGGGAACCATCAAACCGTGGGTGTTCGCCGCCTTTGCGGCATATGCACTGTTTACGATCATACAGATCATCATTACGCTGCTGATCCGAAGGGATCTTCAAAGGGACGGAGAAATCCGGCGCTTGACCAGGATCCTGGGTTACGTTCAGCTGCTGAGCATCGTTACGGGGAATCTGTTTACCGTCACGTTCGGTTTCAATCTGATCAAAAAACAGAAGCCTCCCGAATATACGATTGCCGTTTACATGCTGCTAACCCAGCTGTTTGCCATCGCGATATCGGCGCTGAATCTGTTCAAGCCTTACGTCTCGAATACGTTCCTGCCGGCCATGGCCGTGCTTCTGGTTATAGCCGTCGTTCAGCTGATCGCGCTTATCCTCGTTGCCAGGTACGTAAAATCGAATTATGCGCATCCGGCATTGACCTGGCTTGCTTTTCCGATCATTCTGACTGCGGCAACGGGCAATATTTTTGCTCTGGTGCTTGGCATCAACCTGCTTGCGAAGATCCGCAAGAACGGCAATCCCGCGATGACCCGCTGGGGCGACGTATGGGTAAAGCTTACTGCCAATTCGACGGCCATGTCCGGACTGTTCTTCGTGATCTTCCTGTTCTGCCTGTCGGTGACCAGTCTGTTTACCTTCGATTACAGCATTGCGATCGATAACAACTACAGCGCCATCCTGCAGCCGCCAAGCCTGGCGTACCCCTTCGGTACGGACAACTTCGGCCGGGATTTGTTCTCCCGGATCGTATTCGGGGCCCGCATCTCGCTGATCGTCGGATTCGCTTCTACGGCGATTCCGGTTGTCATCGGCGGCATTCTCGGTGCCGTCTCAGGCTACTATGGCCGCCATACCGACAACGTCATCATGCGATTGCTGGACGTGCTGTACGCCATTCCGGGCATCCTGCTCGCCATTGCGATCATTGCCGCATTCGGAGCCAATACCGTCAACCTCATTCTGGCGCTCAGCGTAGGAGCTATACCGACTTATGCAAGAACCATGAGGGCGAATGTGCTCCTGGTCTCCACCTTTGAGTACGTCGATGCGGCCAGAGCTTTCGGCTCGAGCAATTTTTCGATCATTTTCAAGCATATCGTTCCCAACTCGCTCGCGCCCATGATCGTCAAATCGACGTTAACCATTGGTGCAGCCGTCATCTCGACGAGCAGCTTGAGTTATCTGGGTCTCGGCGTCGAGCCGCATATCCCGGAATGGGGGAATATCCTGAAGATCGGAAGCACGTACCTTGAGACGCATTCGTATCTGGCGATTTATCCGGGTCTGGCCATCATCGCGCTTGTCCTGTCCTTCAACTTTCTGGGCGACGGACTGCGGGATGCGCTTGATCCGAAGCTCGATTAAAGCTTTTCGTGCCCTGGGCACACTAACGTTGGTTTCAAAAAATATTTTATATATATATATACAACTCAGGAGGGTATCACCAATGAAAAAGAGTTCCTTGCTGTTATTGTTTCTCTCGCTAGTCATCGTACTGGCCGGATGCAACGTAACAACCAAAGATGATGCACAGCAAAATCAGCAAGAACCAGCGGATACAGCTACAGACACATCCGCTGTTAATATTGAATTGCTTGGCATGAGCTCTAACGAATCCGATGTCAACATCATTCGCGACCAGCTCACCAAGAACGGCTTCAACGTGAAGCTGAATCTGCAGCCGGACTACGGCAGCTTCAAGGCACAGCAGGATGCCGGCAATTACGACATCGCGCTGTCCAGCTGGACAACCGTAACGGGTAACCCTGACTATGCCGTTCGTTCCCTGTTCAAAACCGGCGGCGACTACAGCATCATGTCCGACGAGGAAGTGGACAAGCTGATCGACCAAGCGGCCACGCAAACGCCGGAAGACGCCGTTGAGACTTACAAGCAGCTGGAACAACGTCTGGTAACGGACAAAGCTTACATTGCTCCATTGTACATCTCCCTGAAGAGCCAAGCGTTCAACAAGGATGTGCTGGACGAGAATTCCGTTCGTCTTTCGAAATCCCGTTCCCTGCCTTGGGAAGCCGTCGATTTCAAAGACCAATCCAAGCGTGCGACGCAGCCGCTGATTCTGTCCCAATCGATCTCTGAACTGACTTCGCTTGACCCGATCAAGGGCAACGACGGTTCCATTAACATCATCAACACCAACATGAACGTACGTCTGATCAACCTGACCGACGATGACAAGATCACGTCCGAAGGCTCGCTGTCTTATAACCATGCCATCGGCGAAGGCAACTCGGAGTACTACTTCATTCTTAGAGACGACATTAACTTTGCAAAAATCACGAACAAAAAAGCGGAAGATTCCGGCGAACGCGTAGGCGCGGACGATGTCATCTTCTCCATGAACAGAGCGAAAGACAAAAATTCGGTGCCTGATCATCGTACCTACACGCTTCACGAGCACATCAACACCGTTGAAGCCGTAACCGACCTGAGCGTACTGGAAAACACCAAGGTTTCCGGCGGCAGCGAAAGCGTCAAGGAAGCACTGGAAGCCGGCTTGGATACCAAGATCGCTTCCCTCGTGGGCGACAAGAATCAAGCAAGCACGAAAGACGGCAAATACCAAGTCATCAAATTGACGACAACCGAGCCGTTCCCGCAAGTATTGAACTACCTGGCTCACCAATCGGCCGGTATCGTATCGAAGAAGCAAGTTGAATCCATCAATACGTATGACGTTGAGAAATTCGACGTGAACAAAGACATCCCTTACGGCGACCAGAACACGGTAACCGAAGGCGATAAATACAACAACACGCTGTATGCGAGCGGTCCGTATATCCTGTCTTCCAAGAATGACTATGAAGCCACCTTCTTCAAAAACCCTGGCTACATGAAGGGCACGGAGCACGAACCGAAAATCGAGCAAGTGAAAGTACGCTTTATCAAAGATGCGGACAGCACGCTCTCCGCACTGCGCAGCGGCGAAATCCACCTGTACTACGGCGTGCCGGAAACGAAATACGACGTAGTGAAAGGCGACAGCAAGCTGAAGCTGCAAACGATCGAAAGCAACGCCGTATCCTACTTGCTGTTCAATACGAAGAACCGCGATGTGGCGACAAGCGACGATCTGAGAAGAGCGGTGCTTTACTCGATCAACCAGGATGAAATCCTGGCCTACTACAACAACAACAAAATCAAAGCCTACTCCACCGTCAGCCCGATCGTCAAAACGGGCAACGAGCTGGTGGCCGATCCGGCGAAGGTGAAGGAATTCTTGAGCGCATATAAAGCGAGCAAGTAAAAAAAGAGGACGACATTAGCGAAAAGCTGATGTCGTCTTTTTTATGCGAGATTTATATGGACGGCCGCTTTACTTCTGGGTGGCTCCCATAGCATCGCAATGGGAGTGAGAAATTCTTCTGCATCGCTCTGGTTATTTGCATCGCTCCGCATGCGGATGATTCTTCCGATCTCTGTTGCCCCCAGATTTCCATGAATGGATTTTCTAAATGTAGAAATCCGGTGGCAAAGGAGCCCGCTTCGCTTCTCCAGAATCATTCCGCCTTCTCCGCTGAAGTCTGGCATGGACGGGCTGACTTTGGAAGCATATTCGAAGTTGCTTTTTAAAGATCAAAAGGACCGATGATTAGCCACGCGCAGCAAATGTCGTCCCTTTTTTATATCCGCTTGATATCGTCTACAAGCTCGGGCAAGCCCTCGCGGAAGTAGTGATCGTCACCCTCGTATACCCGGGTGACGGCCTCGGGAAGCTGCTTCGCGTAGTGCTGAGCATGTGCAAAAGGCACCACCGGGTCGTGCAGGCTGTGGTATAGGAAGAGGTTCGGGAGTTGCGGCAGCTTGGAAACAAATGAATCGGACAATGCATATTCTTCGTTTTGCCAATCGTCGTCTTTGCCCCAATAAGGGGCGGCAATCAAAAACAATCCAGAGACGGTTAGCTGCCCGTCTTCTTCCGAGAGGTGTTTCAACAGAATGGAACCGCCGAGGGAATGACCTACCAGCAGCACCTCCCCATCCAATGCCTTGATTTCATTGACAATCTGCGCTTTCCACAGAGCGTAATCCGGATCCGGCATGCCGGGAGATAAGACATGATAAGCTTCACCGAGCTGTTCTTGTAAATGGTCGATCAAGCCGCTGCTTCCTTGGCGGTTGCCTTGCGGGCCGGCACTATGGATGAACAAAACTTGTTTTTTCATGATCCGTCTCCTTCCCGAGCTTTGTTAATGGGTATGAGCATGTCCAACAGGATGTGTACCAACCTAGAATAACCGATAGCAGCATGCCGGACTTCTTTTCGTTTGCTGAAATCTGACCCCATCCGACCTGTATCAGAAACCCTTGGCATACCCTTTACCATATAAAGGTATGTCGAGTTCAAGGTGTCGAACCCGGGATCCCCCGCTTATGATGACGCCAACAAAGAAATGGTTTGCCGTTTCAGCATCAAATTCATGGCTCCATTAAAGACAAACAAAGCCGCCCCTGCACCGGAATCGGTTGTAGGGGCGGCTCTTTTTAGCGAATGATTGCAGGATGAATTACACGGTCTGCACCATCGCCGGGTCGATGCAATCGGCCATGGACCGAACCTCGGCCCGGCCCGGCTTATCTGTTACAAATGCCTGCTCTCCGTTATCTCGGCGGCTGAAGGATACGGTCACCGGGATGCCCGGAATCAGGTCAAAGAAGTTATCGCTGTAGAAGCCTTCCGCTTCGGCGGACAGCCATACGTGGCGGGCAAGCACGTTGCTCTCCAGCACGAACGTCGCGCCGTCGCTTCCCTCGACTTCTTTTACGCTGATGGTCGGGCTGTGCAGACGAAGATGCTTGTCGTTCACGAAATAGAATGTTTTGCTGTCAATCACGTCTCCATCCTGAAGCCATTGCGCCAGGAGCACAACCTCGGATGGATCATGTCCGTGGAGCAGCTCATCGGCCGCAGCCCGGAATACGACGAGCGACGCTTGCTCTTCCGCACGGATCGGCTGCTCGGATCCATAGAGCTCTTTTCCGTTAAAATCGAATAACTGAACCTTCAGCGTGCCCTGGACCGCTTCTGAAATATCGGATACGAGATGAACCCGAATCTCTTGTTCCTTGGATTCGATCGAGAGACTGACATCCCGGAAGCAGCGCTTGGCCACATACTGCAGCGCCTTCCATCTGCCGAGATAATCCATGCCTGCCCACGAAGCGACCGGCCAGCAGTCGTTCATCTGCCAATACAGCGTGCCCATGCAATACGGCTTGTTGCGGCGGTGGGCTTCGATCGCCGTCTTCATCGCTTCGGCCTGCTGGATCTGGCTCATGTACAGGAAAGCCTCGAAATCCTTCGGCTCGTTATAATATTGATCCATGTAACTCTTGATCAAGCGGTTGCCGGCGCCGTTCTTCTGATGCGCCAGCATGACCTTCGACTCCAGCTCCATATCGCGATCTTCCGCATATGTCCGCACCGTCTTCGGTTCCGGGAAGGACTGGAACCCGTATTCGCTCATAAATCGGCCGACGTAAACGTTGTAGTTGTCAAACGGCTCCGTGTTATGCCACACGCCCCAGTAATGAATATCCCCGCTCGTTGTGGAAGGATTGGCATGCTGCTCCTTGTCATGGCTGAGCGATACCAGCGGGGAGGAAGGCCAATACTCTGCTCCCGGAGCATAACCGGTTACGGCCTCAGGAAGAATTTCGTGGAATACCTTTTCGTAGTCGCTCCAGATCTTTTCGCGGAGCTCCTCGGTATAGTCCTGCTTCCAGCCCCAGCCGCCCTTCTCCTCATAGTGCGCCCAAGCGGAATCAATCTCGTTGTTGCCGCACCAGAGCACGATGCTCGGATGATTCCGCAGACGGACCAGGTTCTCCTCCGCTTCCAGCCGCACGTTCTCCAGAAACGCCTCGTCGCCTGGATACATGCTGCAAGCAAACATGAAATCCTGCCATACCATAAGCCCGTATTCATCACACAGATCGTAAAAAACGTCCTCTTCATAAATGCCACCGCCCCATACGCGCAGCATATTCATGTTCGATTCCGCTGCGGACGCGATTTCATGGCGGTAGCGTTCCGCCGTCACTTCCGTTATGAAGCTGTCGTTCGGAATATGGTTCGCTCCCTTGGCAAACACAGGCGTGCCGTTGAGCTCGATGTAAAAGGACGTGCCGCGGCTATCCTGTTCACGCACCAGCTTGACGCTGCGCAGGCCGGTCCGAACCTTTTTCTCCGCAACGGTCCGTTCTCCTTCCGCCAGCTCGGCATGGAACGAATACAGATGGGCCTCGCCCAGGCCGCGGCACCACCACAGCTTCGGCTCCGCAAGCGCAAGGCTCAATTCAACCGAATGACGGCCTTCTTCCAGCCGAACATCCTGTTCCCATGTCTGGCCGCCTGCACTTACCCGAAGCACGCCCTGCAAAGCATGCTCCGCTGCAATGGAGGCAACGGCCGTAACCCTGGCCATTTCTGCCGTAACCTCATCCTGGCGAATAAACAAATCATCCAGTCTGACTTCGGACCAAGCCTCGAGCCTGGCTTCCCGCCAGATCCCGCTGGTCACAAAACGCGGTCCCCAATCCCAGCCGTAATGATAAGGCGCTTTCCGGGCAAAAATACTTACTTTCTGGTCGCCCATCCCGCCAACCTCGGACTGGTCATTCGAAGCAGGCAGCGGATATCCGAGCTTCTCAAGCTTCGGCAGATCCTCCTGGATCGGAGAACGGAAGCGGATCTTAATCACATTTCCCGAATCCTTGAGCTGCGATTTCACATCGATCCGCCATGAACGGAACATATTATCCGCGAAAAGCACCTTCGTTCCGTTCACGAATACGTCCGCGTAGGTATCCAGGCCGTCAAATACGAGTTCAATGCGGGATTGGGCGCTCAAATTCGAATCCAAATCAAACGACGTCTCATATTCCCAATCCTTCTTATCGATCCACTGCAGGTCATGCTCATTCGTCCCGTAGAAGGGATCGGGGATGATGCCATTCTTCAGCAGGTCGGTATGAACGCAGCCCGGCACCTGGGCCGGAAGCCACTCGGATTCGTCGCACGCTTTGAATTTCCATTGATTTAAAGTCATAACGTTAAAATTCATGATAGTCTCTCTCCATCTCTATATATTGATTTTGATGCGGTTCGGTCATACTGCATAGCTGACGCGGCTTCTTTCGCACATCAGCTCGTTCTCCACGCTACGATCAGCTTCCCGGCGAGCGGCCTATAATCGGCATGCCTCACAGATGAAGCCGTCAGCCTTTCAGATCCGGAAGTTCATCCAGCGTGACCGTATACGGATGATGATAGGTGCGAATCAGCTGCAACTCATCCGTATACTCTTCTGAATACCTCCGGTTATTTCCTTCCCCTGTGAACACAAAGTTTCCATACCATGTGCAATTCCATGCCCACGGGCATCCGTCCTCCTGCATGAGATCGGGGTCGGGTATGACACCGTTCTCGGTCAGGGCAATGATTTTTGCCGCATCTGTATACGATGCAGCGGTACGGAACCGCTCGGATTGCGAGCCGTAATCCCGGGCAGGCGGATAAATGTCCTCACCGATAATATCGACGTAGGAATCGCCCGGATACCAATCCTTGTGCTGCCCGTTCCATACCCAGATCAGGTTGTTCAATTCGTGGTGATGCGTCATGCGCTCGTACATCAGCTTCCAAAGCGCGATGCAAGGCTCAGGGCCTTTGGCCCCCCACCAGAACCATCCGCCCGATGCCTCGTGAAGCGGTCTCCACAGCACCGGGATGCCGGCATCCTGCAGACGCTTGAGCTCGGCAGCGATCGCATCGATATCCCGGATGATAAGGCCGTACTCTTCCGATGATGGCTCCGCCATCGCCCGTGCGATATCAAAGGTTGTCGCATTGGTATAAAAGCCTCTGCCCCAGGTCCGATCCGGCGGCAAATCCACCAAATCCTTCGGGGCGTTCCAGTGCCAGCAGAAGGTCACGATCCCGCCGCGATTCCACCACTTTATCGCCAGATCCGTGTCCTGACACTCGGCTCCGCGCTCCACCCGTGAAGGCGAGTAATTCATGAAATCGAATCCGCCGACGGCAGGGTATTTTCCCGTGACCTCGTGGATCATGTCGAACTCCGGCGTGGATACAACGCCAATCTGCTGCCCTGTCAGCATCCGTTTGCCGTAGATGCTGCACAAATACCCCATTAACCGTTTGGCTTGATCGGAAGCGGCCGGGTTGATCAGGTTCGGCTGGACCTCAAAGCGGGTGCTGCTTGCTTTTGTCATGCGATTCACTCCTGTCCTGTAATTGCCGTATGGATGAAAGATCCTACAGATTTCCTTCATCCGTCATACAAATGGCACAGCCCGATTCCTGCGGCATACCCATCAGACAAGCACAAAACCTGTCTCACGCACCGCACTCATCATGCGACACGGCATCTCTCCTGCATCATGGCATCCATCCTGCAACATAACGTCTATCCTGTAACACGATATCTATCCTGCGACATAACCACCTGTCCTGCAGCAGCCACTACCCGACAACACCGGTACGCTCCACGCTCTCCACAAAATGGCGCTGCACGAACAGATACAGTCCGATCAGCGGCAGGATGGCCAGTAAAATTCCCGTATCCACCACGAGGGCCACATAGTTCGGATCGGCTTTGGCCGATGAACCGAGTCCCATCAGCGCCGGGAGAAACTGGTTCGCGTCCGCGGGCAGGGAAGCGATCTTCAGCGGCATCAGCGACTGCTCGCTCATAAAGAGCGAGGTATAGAAGGTGTCGTTATACTGCCAGACGAACGAGAACAGGGTCACCGTAATGAGCGGCGGAATCGCATTGGGCAGCATGATCGCAAAAAACGTCTTAATCCCGCCTGCACCGTCAATCAACGCCGCTTCCTCAATCTCCTTCGGGAGCCCCCGGAAAAATTGACGGAAGATATAAATGAACAGTCCGGCCTTAAGCCCGGTGGCCGTAGCCGAAGTAATGATCGAGGGCCAGTAGCTGTTCAGCAGATTAACACCTTCTTTTCCGGTAAACATGTGAACCAGCCCCAGAATATCAAAGCTGCGAAAATGCAAATACATCGGCACCATCAGCGTGCTCATCGGAATCAAGATCGTCAGCACGACCAGGCCGAACAGCAGATTGCTTCCTGGAAAGGTGAACCGGGCAAAGCCATACCCGGCAAGCGCGGTCGACATCGTGGTCAGCAGCATCGTGATGAATACGTAAATCATCGTGTTCAGCAGCAGCGGCCAATAATCCAGCAAGTCGAGCACGAGCTTGAAGTTATCCAATGTGAAATGCACCGGAATCATATAAATCGTTGGATTATAAATATCCTGTTTGTCTTTAAACGCCACAGAGAACTTGGAGATGATCGGATAGATAATGATGAATGTAATGCCGATGATCAGCAGATAGCGGAACACTGCCCACAGTATCGGCAGCGCCTTGTTCTTGAACCGGTTCATTCGTTCCTGAGCCGTTTCGTCCGAGCGATCCCGAATCGATGCCATAAGGACCTCCTTTTTTCCTGCACCAAGTCAGTCAGGAATCTCTTTGCCATTAGTTTTGATAAAAGGTTTTCCTTGAGACGATGATTCCCATCAACACCAGCAGCAAGCTGATAACGATGGTATACAGCCACGCCATCGCGGCACTGAGCCCGAAATTCTGCGTTTTGAAGGCCGTCTCATAAATCGTTCGGGTCACGGTGCTGTCCGCGAACGAATCGATGATGGTATAAATCATGTTCGTCAGGATGAGCGGGCTCACCATCGGAAAGGTGATTTTCCAGAACGATTCATAAGCGGTCGCCCCTTCAATCTTCGCGACCTCGTACATCGAGCCCGGGACGGCCTGCAGGGCGGCAAGGAAGATCAGAATCTGCACGCCCGAGCTGCTGATAATATCGTAGATCCTCATGACCGCCCCGATAATATACTCGGTTACGGTAATGGGAAATCCGGCCTCGGATAAGATGCGCACCATCGATAGCACATTGAATTGCCCGGAGGCTTGCCCGAGCTCCTCCGCCACCGTCGCGTTTCCGACCAGATTGATCAGGCCGGAGGTTTCCGCTGCTGAAATCGCGCCTGACGCCAGAATGACCGGCAGGAAGAAGATCGCTCTCGCAAGGGCTCTCCCCCGGAATTTCTGATTCAGCAGAACGGCCGAGAACAGACTGAAAAACAAGATCAGCGGAACGTCCACCACCATGCCCAGTATCGATTCCGTCAGGATCCGGTTGAAGTTCGCGTCCACGAACAGCGCGGTGTTGAAATTGCCCCAACCTACCGGCTCCAGCTCATAGCCTGTGGGAGAGATGTTCAATTTACTGAAGCTGAACAATATGGACTGAAACAGAGGCCCGGCAAACAAAAAGATAAAGCCGATCAACCATGGCGCGATGAAGAGGATTCCGAGCATGGATCTTTTCTGAGTCAGGGACAATCTCATTTTCATGCCCGGTCACCACCTACAGCGTAATTTTGCGGTTCCACCAGGACCCCGTTAACCTCAACCGCTTGATCGGTATAATTGATCAGAATCGAGGCGCCGTTCTCGTACCTTACTTCCACCACGCCGCCTTCATGCCGCTTATGCTCCACCATCCGCTGCGTCCGGAGCGGCGCCAGCACCTCGTTCAACTCTTGGTACAAGGAAACCGCTTCTTGGAACCAATCCTTGTAATGCGTGGAGTACATATCATCGAAACGCGTATACTTCAGCTTTGAGCTTTGTTCATAAGACCATAGGAAATGCGGAGCCGTTCCCAATTCCAGCGACTGCAGGAGCCCTTTGCGCAAATGTTGTTCATCCAGGTTATTGACCGCCGCTCCCGCATAATCCAGGTAGCCGTGAATGACCATTTGATAAAACGGCACGGCTTCATCCGTCAGCCCGAATCCGCTGCTCGACGTCGGGACATCGAGCACGTGGCCCGCATATGGCCAGCTGTAAGCATTAGCACCGGAAACCATCGTATCCGGGTATGCCTCGTGCAGCGCCTTCAGCTGATCGGTCACGATAAACTTCGCGGTTTCTCGGAAAACCACCCGCTGCACCCGGTAATCGGAGCTCAGGACATCGCCCAGGTCCCGCAATGACACGGCCCCCATGCCAAACCGTTCATATTGCCTTGTGAATCGGTCCACGTAATAGGGAAGCTTCGCCGGCGACATCAGGTTGTACGTGCCGTAATACGAGTTCATCCGGTTCGTGTTCCGGTCATACGGATGCAGCGCTGCCGTTTCCCTGGTCACGAAACGGGAGGCATCGGATGACGGCGTAAACGCCCCATCGTCATGGTAGACACGCTGTAAGGCAACATCGGGATAAAGCCCGCCGCCGGCGTCCTGCAATTGCTTGGACAGCGCCTTCAGCCCGGCGGCGTTTCCGACAACGCTGTCCGTCTTTACCTTCACCGGGGTTTTGTGATGGACGCCTTTGCCAAACCAGCCGAGGTAACGCATTCGGAGATTGGCGATGCCCTCGCCGTTCAGAAGAGCGGCAATCTCGCCTGCCTGCTCGAAGGTGGTCATCGAGACGACGGCATCATACGGTACGCCCAGAAAAGATCTCCGTTTATCCACGCTTCCCAGCATATCGAGATAGAATGGAATCCCCTCCGCTTCTTTCAGGGGAATCAGCTTGTTTTCCTTCGCAAGCGTTTCCTGATACAAGCGGGCCATGCCGGAGTAGCTTGCCTCTTCACCGGACAGGAAACGGTATTTGACGGACAGCTTCCCGTTGTACAGCTTGTCATTCAACAGCTGGATTTCCTGCACCGTACTTCCGGTGTAAAGCTCCAGCATATCCTCGCCGCGCACGGCAAAGCTGCTGAATACATGATTGTACGAATTCTGCTTCCCGCCGATATCGGCGGACACGCTCGCGATGGCGTCGCCTTCTTCAATCACGGCAAACCAGCCGCCGTCCCCGTTCTTCATGCCGAACACGGGCATTCGTGCCTGCTCGGCCACCTGTCCGCGGCTGCTGCTGTTATTATTCGGATCGGTGCCGTATAGACGCTGCACGTACTGTTCTTCCTTCACTTTGCCGTTATTCAGGTGGATCAGGCTGCCGCTGCCGTCCGGCACCAGCATATAACCCTCGGCCTTCGTTCCCGCCGCTCCGAAATAGCGAAGCAGCTCCACGCTGCGCAGGCGGTGATTCTCGCTTTCCGTTACCTGGTCAAGCGGTATCGTAACGACAAGCGAATCCTCTTCCAGCCGGTATTCGAGCGGAATCTTGAACTGCGGCTTCGAAGAGGCGCTTGCGGCGGCTCCCCCGCCCGCTTCGTTATCATAGGCAAGATCCTCCGCGGTGTAGCCGGCCTGCTCGAACGCGCCCAGCATTTTTTTCAGCACCAGCTCCTTCTTGATCTGGTCGTCCAGGCGCTCCAGCATCGCAGGGTTATCCTTCATGGGGTAATACCGCGCCTGCACGTATCTGGCCAATGACGCATCCAGCTTGCTGACCACCTTCTCCTGCAGCCGGTCCTGGGAGATGTATTTCGGCAAGGCGTCGATCCCGAGCGAGACATCTCCCAGCGTATACGTGACGCGAACGCCGTTGTCCAAGCCTTCCGCCGTATAGTTCCCGTTCATCACGCTCCACGTATAATTCGGATAAGACTCAAGCGTGCCGATCCCATCCCGGAACGTCAGCGTCAATTGCGAAGACAGCACTTCCTTCTCAAAAGGCGAAGCCATTCCGTCCTCCATCCGGTCTGGCGGATTGCTGTACCATACCGTATCGCTCCGCTTATCCCGTACCGCGACTTCGGTCGTATCCGGATGATAGTACAGCGCAAGCGCCTTTGTTTCCGCTACCAGATCCATGCCGGGCACGCCGCCTGTCAAATCGTTCAGGGCGGAGAGCTCCCTACCCTGCGCCGTCTCAGTCGCCGCAGCACTGTACGCAGCGACGTCGACCGCCGGCGCTCCCCGGTTCGCGTAGATCAGAAAGCTCGCAGCCATGCACGTTATAACGGTACATGCAAGCACCGTGTACAGCCATTTTCTTTTTTTCACGGCCCACGGCCTCCTTATTGCCTGAAAATGATCTCTCGGTAAACGTTGACAACGAACGTGTAAATCTGCTGCAGCATGCTCAGAACGAGCGTACCCAGAAATACGATAATGCCCATGACGATCAAGCTCAGAAACATCGTGACGACCGTTTTGCCGGCCGTGTATTGGTGGACCGTCATCGTGCCGACAAAAAGCAGCCCGATAAACCAGATCGCTGCTACCGTCGTTAGCAGATAATAGAACACGGTCTCTTCCTGGACCATGAACCGGCTCGCCAGCGTCATGGGCGGATAGATCAGAACCATCGGAATGAGGGCATATGCGCTGGCCATCACGATCTCCTTAAACTTCCCTTCCCCGCCCATGAGCGTGGTGACCGACCAGTTGGAGACGCACCACAGGAAGAACGGGAGGACGATAAATATCAGTTCGTCGATGCTGCTCAGCGTCCGCGGATCATTGTAGTTGACCAGAAATCCCGCATACTGCCGCTGCAGAATCGTGGCAATGACCACGAGCGCCAATACGAGATAAGCCACCCCGAGCCGTCCCCGGTTTTCGTACTTCAGGTCCCAATATCCGTCGAAGGGGTGAACGATCAAATGAAGGGGGAATTTAAGATAGTCCTGCTTCATGCTTTCCTGCCCTCCTTTGCTTTCGATATCTTACCGTTCTATAGACCGCGTAGAGCAGCAGGCCCCCGGTCCCTGCCGATAAAAAGGTGCCGAAATGCTCCTTCATGACCTCCCTGCGATATCGTTTATACGCCACGGAATAGTTCTTGCGGTCCATGCCCAGCTCAAAATATTGAAGGGCTTCCTTGTTCTCCCCCTTCATGAGCTTCGCTTTCCCGATGCCGATATACGCGATGTCATAATTCGCATTGAGCTGAAGCACGTGTTCCCAATACCTTTCCGCCTCCGCGTCTTCTCCCCGGTAATGGTTGCGGACGGCAAGGTTAACCTGCTTCCCGAACTCGGTCGGCTCGAACATGACGATGCTTGCCTTTCCCCGGTCCAGCACAAGCTGGCGGTCTCCAAGCCGTTCAATCGCTGCCGGCGTCTTCAATAGGCCCAGCTGATTCCCGATGCCGCCGTAGACATACAACAGGTTTCCGGTCTCATCATAGGTGAAGACGCGTCCTTGGGTAGAGTCCAGCGCGCTGTACATCCCGTCGCCGAGCACCTTAATATCAACGAATTTGGATGGCCCTACCGTTCTTCGATAATAAATATCTCCCGCAACCGGAAAGTAGCCGAAGCGCTTTAGCACATCCTCTCCCGAGGGATTGAGGCGTTTCAACGGTTCCTTGGATCCGACGTCAATATTCGTGGCATAGACGAACCCCTTGCCGTCCATATCCAGATTGGAGAACTCGGTCGGGATGAACAGTCTCATCTGGGCTTTCTGCGCGCTCGTCGATACCAATCTCCAGAAATAATCGCCATAATCGCGCTTTACCTTAATCGTTCCGACGTAGCCGAGAAAGGTACCCTCCTCCTCGAACTGCATAATGCCTTCGTAAACGCCGCGGGCGACGACGAATACCCGTTTGGCCTCATCCACCGCCACTTTCAGGGGAATGAATTGAAAGCCTTGAGGCAGCACATCCGACTCCGGCTGCTCCATGATGCGGACAAGCGCCCCTTCCGCCGTCAACACGACAACCCGCTGATGATCCGTATCCGCAACATAGATCTGCTCATCCCCGTCAATGAAGATGCCGGCAGGATTTGCAAAACCGTCCTCTTTCCCTTCGTTCATGAAAGAATCAATGACCCGGATCACGTTCCACGCATCGTCCAGGACGACGATCCGTTTGTTCCCGCTGTCCAGCACGTAGATGTTTCCGGCTTCCGACACATGCATATCGCTCGGATCCAAGAAATCTCCAATGCCCAGCTCCTTCCCCGTAACGGCGCGTTCCGGCAAATAAGCGGCAGGCACGGCAACCGTTTCCTCCCAATAGTTGTAGATATAGCTCTCGTACGGAGCACTGGCGGAGACGCTCCCCGGCATTAGGCCGGTGAGCAGCAGGGAGGCCGCCGCGAGAGTTAGCAACCATTTTTTTGCTGACATCTGATCCCCTCCCTAATCCTTCATCCCGGAGGTCGCCATCGTCTCGATGATCCGGCTCTGCGAGAACAGAAAGAGCACAATCGGCACGCTCATCAGGATGACTGCCACGGCCGCGCCTGCGCCGGCCCGGGAAATACCGCCCAGAATGATCTGATTGGATGCATAGTGCAGGGTCTTGAGCTGCTCGCTGTAAATAAAGCCGTTGCCGTCGGTTCCCCACAGGATCTGGAACAGCAAAATGATCAGCGTGAGCCATGCCGGCTTCACGTTCGGCATCACGATGGACCAGAAGATCCGGTATTCGCTGGCTCCGTCGATTTTGGCCGCTTCCAGCAAGGCATCCGGTATCTGTTCCATGAACTGCTTCATTAGATATAACCCTAGCGAATAGCCGAAAGCCGGTATAATGACGGCCCAGTAGGTGTCGATGAGCCCCAGCCACGACAGGATCATATAATTCGGCGTCGCCGTAACGACCGGCGTGAACATCAGCGAGAGCACGACGACCTGGAACAGGAACACCTTGCCCGGAAACTTGTGTTTGGCCAGCGGGTAAGCCGCGGCGGATGCAAAGATCACATGCCCGACAATGCCGACCCCGGTTATGAAGACCGTATTGAAGATATACCGCGAGAACGGCACCCAGGACTGGCCGAGCAGATTGATCAGATCGGAAAAGTTATTCCATGTCGGATTGCGGACAAACAGCGTCGGCGGAAACAGGAAAATCTCGTCCAGCGGCTTGAACGCGTTGTTGATGGCGTACACCAGGGGCAGCGCCATGAAAGCGCCGAACACCGCCAGCAGCGCAAACAGGGAGAAGGTGCCCATGAACGAGCGGTTTACCCGTTTGCTGCGAGCTTTAAGCCTGACGTTCAGCAGGCGGCCGTCCCGTTTTTTCGGAAGTTCGTATGTAACCCTCACGCGTCTACTCACCTACCTTGCGCAGCAATTTTTGGACGATCAGGTTGGTTCCCACCATCAGGATGAACAGCACGGTCGCAATCGCCGACGCAAAACCCATCTCGAAGCGCGTCGTGCCGAAATCGATGAGATGCGTGACGATGGTTTCCGCCGCGTAGTTCACGCTCGGGAAACCGGCCAGCGCAATCGATACGTCGGCCACGGCAAACGATGTCGTAAGCTGGATGACCGCGCCGAACATAAGCTGCGGCCGCATCGAAGGCAGCGTTATGAACCACAGCTCCTGCCAGCGGTTGCGGACTCCGTCCACGGCACCCGCTTCGTAGAGCGTTTTATCTACGGTTTGTAGTCCGGCGATGAAGGCCAGGAAGCCGGTTCCGAGGCTGAGCCACAGCTGGACCAAAATGATAATCGGCATGATCAACGCTTCGGTTTTCAGCCATTGGATCGGCTCCAGGATGAGGCCCAGCTTAATCAGCATGCCGTTCGCTATGCCGTAGCGATCACCCGAGAAGATCATCAGCCAGATGAAATAAATGTTCCCCGAGATCGAAGGCGCATAGAAGATCAGGGTCATGAACGCCCGCAGCCGCGGACCCAGCTCATTGATGACCCAGGCAAACAGGAAGCAGGCCAAATAACTGATGGGTCCTGTTATGGCGGCAAAGAGCAGCGTGTTCTTCAGCGCGACCAGAAAGATATCGTCCTCCAGGAACAGGCGCGTATAATTATCCCAGCCGACAAACCGCGGAAACTCCAGCATATTGAAATACGTAAAGCTTAGAATCATCGAAATGACGACCGGAAAAACGGTAAACAGCGTAAACAGGATCATATAAGGCGCAAGCAATATATAGGAATGCTTGCTGGCCTTCATCTCCGCCAGCTTCCGCTTCCACCAGGATTGCGGCTTGACGGGGCGGATAGCGGCAGACATCGTAACCTCAGGATCCTGAAGGCTGGCATTATGCAATTTGGACTCCCCCTATTCCTGCAGCTCGCCGAATTCTGCTTGCTTGGTCCGGATTTCGTCGTGAATATACTGCACCGAATCCATCAAGGCCTCCCGCGGCTCGATGCCGCTGATGACCGCACGATAGAAGGCATTGAACAAATGCCTGCCCGTCGAATAGCCGCCCGGCACCTCGGGTATTCCCTGAACCCATTCAAATTGGGATTTCAAATTCTCATAGTCGGCTACCGGCCATGGCAGACTGTCCAGCGCCTTGATGTTGGCGGTCGGATAGCGGGCGGCCGCGCCCATCAACCCTTCCATTTCACGGCCGAAATCCGTCTGTGTCGCATCGCTGGTCCACCATTTCAAGAATTCCCAAGCCGCATCCTTGTCCTTTGCATCGTCCAGCATCAGCACGGCGCTGCCGCCGCTCGGTACGGTGCGGTCAATCGTGCCGTCCGCCTGAACGGTTCCAGGCACGGGGGCGAAACCCCATACGCCGCGGATTTCCGGCGCGAACACGGACAGCTGGTTATAGGTGGTGTAATCGGAGATGCCGATCGGCATCTGTCCGGTACGGAACCGGTTCGCAAAATCGTATTCCCGCTCCAGCTTGTAGTCGGTGTAATACTCCGTCCACTGTTTAAATGCTTCCAGCCCGATCTTGGAGTCCAGATCCGACTCCCGGTCGTTGTTTCGGTAGAAATGCCCGCCGGATTGCATCAGGAGCGCCGCATACATCGAATTCGGCGGCAGCGTGGTCCACTGATCCGGTGCCTGCGCCACGACGGGAAGACCGAATTGCATATGATTTTTGTTCAATACGGCAAGCAGGCTGGCCACATCGTCCCAAGTCTTCGGAACTTCAAGACCCAGCTCCTCCAGCACGTCCTTCCGGTAGAACATCATGTTGAAGGTTTGCGTCTCCGGCAGCGCATATACGCCGCTGCGGTATCGGTATGGCACCAAGGCGCTGTCCCGGAATCTGGCAGCCACCGATTCGAAGTCAGGGAATTGCGTCAGGTCCGCCGCGGCATTCCGCATGGCAAAGTTCACCGGGAGGTCATTGCCGATCTGCATCGCGACCTCAGGTCCCTGTCCCGACAAAGTGGCGGGGAGCAGCGTCCCCATGTTCACCAGCTTCAGATTCACGTTGATGCCGGTCTCCGGCGTAAAGGTCTCGTCGATCATCGCCTTGATGGTATTGGCCTGATCACGGCCGCTGCCGATCCATACGGTGATTGAACGCTGATTCTTCTCATCCGTGACGTTACCGATATTGTTGTAATCAATGAAGAAGGAGCTGAAGAACGTCGACGCCTCATGCTTCACCTTATCGGCCGCCCCCAGTCCGCTCATCGGCAGCTTGGCATCGGCTGATGCAACATAGAGGGCATCGATCTCCAGCGGCTGCTCCCGTGCCTGCTGCAGCCATGTTCCGAGTCCGCCGGTATTCGTCTTGTAGGCCTCCAGCCTGCGCGGAATCGTATCCGGCTTCTCGATCATCTCATCCAGCTGAAGCGCCATGGTCTTCAGCAGTGCCTCCTGGTCGCCGGATTGACCCGACAGCTCAACCAATCTGGCCGCGACCGCCTTCAGTCTGCCGCTTTCGTACCGGAAAACTTCCAGCAGCTCCGGTATCCGCTGCTCTACACGGTAATCCCGGAATTCATCCGGATTCGTGCCGGTGATCATCAATATTTTGCGGTACATGGCATTCAGGTTAAGCAGACTGTCCTCCACCTCATGAATGAGGGGAGCGAATTCACCCAGACTCGCCTCGAGGCGTAACACATGCTTACCTTGCTCCAACCGGAACAGATAAGGTTCATCGCCCCCAAGCACGTCCATGCGATATCCGTTCTTAAAGCGGAAAGCGACGTGGTTCATTTCTTCAAACGGAACCTTCCCGTCGATCGTCAGCTTTCGCGTCGAGTACATGCCCCTTACAAAATTTTGCTGCGATTTGAATGCTATCTTATAGAGCCCGCTCTCCGGGACGTCCAGTTCCCATTCGATCCACTTTCCGGGCAGCCGCCAGTTGAAGCCGCCGATGGTGTTGATTCGGACTTTCGACGCGCTGTAAGGGCTGACGCTCGGACTCGAACGCTCGCTTAGCGGATACAGGGTCGGCGAGGATTTGGCGACTGCGTCCTCTCCCTGAATCGCCAGCAAGGTGCCTTCATTTCTTCGAATCCCTTCAGCCTCATACTGCCGGTACAGCTCGGCATACGTCGGCGGAATCTCCTGCTGGAACAGCTTGAGTTCCCCGATAACCATCGGTTCCCGCGCTGCCGTCAAGGATAGGGTATGCTCCCCCTCCTCAAAGTAAAAAAGAAGCGGCTCCGTGATGTAACCATCCGCATCCTGCAGCACTGACCTAGTCCAAGCGGGACGTTCGATTTGTTTCGGCCTCAGGTCATTGCCCTGGTTATCCTGATCGATGCCGTCCTTGGTGTTGTCCCATATCCGGTCGAATTGCAAATAGGCGGCCTCCTGAAAGGGGACCTCCCCGTCGATGCGAATGGAACGCTCAATGGAGGAACTCTTTCCTTCCACCGGATAATAGAGCAGGGACAGATTGTACAATCCCTCCTCCTCTACATGAACCTTCCATTCCACCTCACCCTTCTCCCCCGTAAACAGCGAGGTTCCGGGTTGGCCCTCATAGGCTTCCAGTCTTCGGAATTCCCCGCCCTCGGCACGGCTGTAATCCGCCGCAGGAATCGTGATTTCACGATCCGGCCGACCCTTTCCGTCATGTTCCGACAAATACTCGGTATAGGAAATGCTTTTCCCCGGCTGCATGCCGAGTTTGACCAGCGATGGGGGACGTTCCAATGTAAGCTCCGTCCCTCCGCCTTCCGGTCTCCCACCGGCTCCGGACTCATTTCCCCCTCTATTAAAGAACACCGTCAAAGCGGCCAAGATTGCCGCAAGAACCAATAACCGGGTCATCCATTTTTTTAGCTGCGTTTGAAGTGTCAATGTTCATCCCCCTGTTCAGGAGAAGGGGGCGCGGCCTTGCGCCTTAACGCCCCCGTCCATCTTATTTGCCCATCTTATCGACAGCAGCCTGTGCCTGTTGTTTATATTTCTCGGCCGTAGCGGTTACCGATTGATTGTTCACGATGATATCCTCTATGAAAGCGTTCGTAGGATAATCCGTGTAGGCTTCGTCCACCGTGATGACGCCGGTTCCGGCAATATGCTCACGAATCATGTCGATGTCTTCCTGATTGGTATAGATGCTCTCCAGGTAATCCTGTCCCGGGTATTCCTCGGTCGGCGGTATATCGAACGTCTCCTCGTAAATTTGGTAGACGATAGCCGGATCTTTTACGCCTTTGGCAATGAACTTCGCGGACGCGGCGGTATTGGCATACGTTGTGTCTGCCGAGCCCTGCGGACCGGCAGGAATCGGTACCACGCCAACCTCGAACGTAATGTCGCCCAGCATCCATTCTGCCGCCGTAAACATGGCTACGTCGCCGTCTTTAAAAGTGTTGCTTTCTTCCCAATTCGTTTTGTTGCCGCTCTTGACTTTCACAACCTTCTCCACGTTGTAGAGGCGGTTCACGAATTCGGCTGCTTCCAATGTCTTCGGATCGGACAAGCCTTCTTTGCCGTTGGAATCGTCTACGATTTTGCCCCCGTTAGCGGCGGTGAAATGCTTAACCGCATCAATGGCCCAGCCGGAGAAGCCCCATACGTCCGTTTTCCCGTCGTTATTCGTATCTTTGGTTGCCTGTTTGGCGATCTCCATGAATTTATCCCAGTTCCATTCTCCCTTGGCATACAGCTCCTGAAGATCCGGAAGCCCGTTCTTCTTAAACAGATCGCGGTTGTAATGAAGTCCGAGCCCGATGGAGGTCGGATTATCGAAGCCGTATTCCCCTCCGCCAATGGATGGATATTTCGTCTGCAGATCCGCATCGTTATTGATGTTGTTTTTGTCCGTGGTAAATTCGCTGATCGGCAGGATCTGTCCCTTCATAATCGCCGGCAATGCCGACTTGTACTCCAGCTGCACGATATCGGCGAACGGCTCGCCTGCCAGCACGCTTGTCGTGAATTTATTCATATACTCCTCAAAGGGAACGTTGACGAATTCGATTTTGCAATTGTATTTCTTCTCGATTTCGGCGATCTTCTCCAGGCGTGCCTTCTCTCCGGCCGTTGTGCCTGCCGGCTTCAGGTCCCACCAAGCGGCTACCTTAATCACGCGGCCGCCCAGATCAACAGGTTCTGCTTCAGGTTCGGCGGGTTCTTCTTTAGGAGTCTCTGCCGCGGTCTCCGTGCTGGGAGCCGGGGTCGCCGGCGGCGCCTCCGCCTGCTTGGCCCCTCCGCCGCTGCAGGCGGTTATCAAAAATAACAAACAGATAAGCAATAAAGAAAGCCCTTTCATTTTTCTCACGCTAAAAACCTCCCCTATTTGTTTAACGCCCTGTTAACGTCATGCAAGTACCCCCAAGATGATGTTGGATGCTTCATTCCCGGCAATCCTGTTGTTCCCCGCCCCCAATCTGTTATCCCTGTTTGCCAAAAAATATAACACCAGGATCGTAATTACGTCAATATATTTTATGATAATAATAACAATGAACCTAAATATTATTTTATAAATAACCTAAATAATTAGCGACAGCGTTTACATTTAACTTCAGCAAAAATCGGCCTTATTCGCTATAAATCCCTATATATCAACTGAAATTACTGTTTTTCTATCTTAATTGACTATCATCAAATCCGTATATTTGTTATTTGTTTGTTATGAATACAAAAAGGCCCGATGTCTTTAAGACATCGGGGCTAACTTAACATTACATGTACAGCTTATGGTTCGTCCGTATCCCGCGCAGCGTTATTCGATTCCCTAACAATGACATCGGCTTGAATAAGGAGACGCTCATAATTGGAATCCGGGTTCACGATCCGCCAAAGCAATTGATCAACGGCACGCATCCCCAGCAATTCCTTATCGATGTTCACCGTTGCCATAATCGGCAGGCTGTCGTACGTATTATCGAATCCGGTCACCTGTACGTGACCCGGAACGTCGATACCCTGATTACCGAGCGCCTCCATGGCAAACATGGCGGTGATATCATTAGCGCAAACGAACACTTCCGGAAGCTCGTTTCCGGCAAGAGCCTTGCCTAACGTTTCGTGTATGTTCTCTATCTCCGGGCTGATCAGAGAAGGCAGCTGCCGATGCTCGATTTTGTAATCGGCCAGCGCGGACGAGAAACCGATCCAGCGCTCGTAAAAGCTCTGGGCATCTTCGATGTTGCCGATGAACTGATATTTTTTATATCCTTTGCTGATCAGTTTGGTCATGATTTGTTTCATGCTGTGCATATTGTCGGTGAATACCGTGTCCGATTGGAACGCGGGGTCCATGTGGTCTACCATGACCACGGGAATGTTCAGCTTCTTGATATCCATTAAATTTTGCGTGGACACGGCTCCCACCGTTACGATCCCGAGAATGCCCTGGGGATTCAGGAGGGAGAACATGTGGTCATTCGAAGGCTCCGTCAGCGTCAGGATGTCGAGCCCTTTCTGATTAAGACGGGTCGATATTCCGTCAAAAACCGGCCCCCAATAGAGCGATTCGCGATTCTGATATCGGACATTCGGGAACAGGACCAGTACCGCCCCCGCCCATTTTCGGTTCTCCGGCTCCTGGAGCTGCTGGTTTCTTCCCGCTGCTTGGCCCGGCTGATCCTTGAAATACCCAAGCTGTCCGGCGGCCTTCAGAATCATGTCCCTGGTCTGCGGGCTGACACCGGATTTCCCCGACAAGGCCCGGGATACCGCAAATTTAGACACGCCCGTGAAATCGGCGATTTCCTGAATCGTCACTTTCGTTTTCATCGTTATCAACCTACTTAAGTGCGAATTTGTCGTTCAGCTTCCGTGTTATTTATGTTAGTTTTTGTTAGGTTACTGACATAATATTATGTGAAACAATCGTTAAAGTCAAAGAATATCCTACATTTTCTTGTTTTCATTTTTACAAAAATCAAAAGCTGCCCCTATGGTCATGTTCGGACCATCTGGGGCAGCTCTTTTCTTGTAGGCTTAGAAATATAGATAATTACGGTTTCTCCACGAGCAGCGCTTCCCATTTCAAGCCTTCTCCGGCAATTTCGATCCGCAGGTCGGAGATGCTCTTCAACGCCTCCTCGCGACGTGCCTCAAGTATAACCACCGTTTCCTTATATAGCTCGTCTATCTTCTTCTGCGTACCGCTTGCCATTTTCGTTATTTCGGATTTTCTTGCAGCATTGCCTTTGGAGATCGCGGTAGTCTGTTCCTTAAACAGCTTGCCGTATTGGCTCTTAGCTGTTGCTTTGCTGATTTTCCCTTGTTTGTACTTCCACATCGGACTGTTCAGGTACGACGTACTCGATCCGTTACGGAGCTTCCACATCGGGCTGTTCAAATAGCTTTCACTGACCGTTTTGCTGAATTTCCATGCGGAACTGTTCAAATAGCTCGGGGTGATCGTCTTCTTGTATGTCCACATCCAGCTGTTCAAATAATCCTCGTTCATTTCTTTGCTTAGTTTCCATAGGGTACTGTTCAAATAATTGCGGTTAGCGGCATTCGCATACTTCCACATCGGACCGTTTAAATAACTTGGATTGATGAACCGTTCATATTGTGCCAGCTTATCCTTTACGTCGCGGTTTCCCTCATACTTCAGCTTCAGCTGCTCCAAATCGGCTCGAAGCTTCTCGTCCCACTGCTTTTGATCCTCCAGCACTTTTTTCTCGAGCTGGTCCAGGGAGGCATGGCTGGCATTATAAAACGCCTTATATTTCTTGTCTACTTGTTTCTGGTAATTGTTATACGCATTTACCGTCTTCTTGTTATAGGATTTATACTCGCTCCATACTTGATTGATCCATTTCTGATCCGCTGCATGAACCGTTGTTAGCGGCACCAAAACCGAGACGGCAAGCAAAAGGCTGCATAAGGTTAATAACGATTTTCGCATCAATCTCATCGATTTTCGCCTCTCTTCTGTAGATAGTAAACAAGGGATATTTTACCTAATGGCAAGGCATCTTCCAATAGGAACTCCGAACCCCTAACTTTTAGACTAGAACCGATTTCTGGAACCTCCGGATATTTTCGCACGGCAGCGTGTCTCACTCCCTGGATGCTTCATGAAAAACATGTCTTCCCTTCGTATATCCCACATCAAAAACAGAAGATTTATGCACTTCCTTGGTCCTGTAGTCCCTTAGTATCGCTAAAGTTAGTTAGCTAGTTATAACAGCCCATCTTTGTTCGGAACCGCTTTCTGATGCTTGACCGCCCGAAAAATAGGCCTATACAATGTATTTTGTAGTATTTTAGCAAATTATAGATGGAGGATTGCAGATGTTGAAGTTCAGGACACTATGTGCGCCTATACTCCTGGCTGTCTCTTTGTTCGTAGGAGCTGGCAGCGCTTTTGCCGGGGTTACTTTTCGGGATATTGATAACCACTGGGCAAAAACGACCATCGAATGGGGCGTCGACAAGGGGATTGTCAACGGCTATGCGAACGGAATGTTCATGCCTAACCAGAATGTGACCGAGGCCGAATTCATCCGCATGCTGGTTGTCGGCATTACGGGCAAGGACCTGCAGGAGAACTATTTGACCGAACTATGGTCGGATAAATATTATCATTTTCTGCACTTCAAGAACTATCCTGTACACGGATTCGCTGACAAAACCAAGCGCAGCCAATACATAACGCGGGCCCATGTGGCCGAGCTGATATCCAGCGCCGACGGCGTGAACTACGGCGGGAATCAGGCCATTCAATACGTTCTGGGGAAAAAGTACGCGCAGGGCCGGATCAAAGGTGAAAATACGATTGAAGGCTATGTAGGCAGCGGCACCATCACGCGGGCCGAAGTGCTTCAGCTGATCAAAAACCTGACCGATCGCGGAATGTCGAACCTGTACGACCGCCCTACCGCGCCAAGCGCGGAGGCCATGCTGCCGAAGCTGCCAACCCCTTGGGACGTTTACCGGGACGAGATGTACCTCGTGATCCGCCAGAAGGTATTTCCGAAGTACAGCGGCTACCGCATTTATGACGACGGATCGAATAAAATCGTGATGACCAGCACGAAGCAAACCGGTGAGACGGATTACGCCGTGTCCGTTCAATTCGAGCCGCAGATTATGCAGTTCAGCGGAATCGCGCTTTCCAATGCCGCCGATAAAACCCAGCGCGGCATGCTGATCGAGCTCCTCCAGCTGTATGGCTTCCAGGTCGATTCCGCCTTCCTCGCGAAAATAGACTCCGCGGAGAAGAACAAGAAGGTGATCGAGTTGAAGGTGAGCGGCAAAACACTCGTTATCGATCCGCTCGTGGCAAGCCCCGCCGGGCATGTCCATATCTACTATAAGTGGTGGGACGGATCTCGGGCATAATTCAGGAAACTCGACTGCGCTGCAACCGAACAAAAAGCCCTGACGGCAAATCGTCAGGGCTTTTTGTTCATTTATATATCAGCTTCTACGCTTCCGCTTCCGTGGAGATATTCCAGTTCACGCCGAATTTGTCAGCCACGATGCCGTACGCCGGGCTCCAGAACGTCTCCTGAAGGGGCATAACCACTTGACCGCCCTCCCGCAGCGCTTCATATATCCGCTTAGCCTGTTCGGCCTGATCGGTCATGATACAGATCTGAACCTGATTGCTGGATTGAACCGGTTGACCGGGAAACGTATCGGAGAACATCAAATCCGTCTCTCCTACCTTCAGCAAAGCGTGGGAAATGCGATCTCTCGCGCTATCCGGCAGCGGAAAATCAGGGTTCGCCGGCATCTCGCCGAAGGTCTGAACCATGACGACCTGGGCATCCAACGCCTTCTCATAGAATTGAATAGCTTCCTTAGCATTCCCGTCCATCACGAGATACGGATTCATTCGAAGTGTCATATGATCGTCAACCACCTTATTTTCATATTTACAACGTTACTCCTATTATTCCCCAACCGGATCACTTTAGCAAAACATGAGGCATTTTCGTCTGAAGGACCGTTATGGTTATCCCTCATTCCATCCATACAGGATTTTGAAGTCCGCCGTGACCTCCATCGCTTCATCCAGCATTTGTCCGATGGCCTCGGGCGAAGCGCTCCAGGATAACGGCGTCATGCGAATCAACTGTTTCATCTGATCGTTATCCAGGACGACTCGATACTGCACCCGCTCGGCTTCGATTTGCTCAAAGTGACGGCTGAACAGCTCTATTGTGCTGTCATTGGAGTAATTCTCCTTGCCTGTGCCTGTATAGAACAAGGTTCTAAGCTCCTGCAAATACAGGCTGTCCGGGATTACCTTCACCAATGATCCGCCACTCGCAAGCAGCCGCCTGAACTCCGAATAATTGGACGGGGACAGAATGTTCAGGATGTAATCGAACTGTTGGTCGGCAAACGGGCTCCGGGACAAATCGGCCACGCACCATATAGAGTCAGGGGATGTCTTGGCGGCCATAACGATGCCCTCTTTGGCAATATCCATGCCTACGCCGAGAACATCCGGAACCAAAGGGTGCTCCCGAAGCTTATGTCCGATGGCGGATAGATGGGAGCCCTCCCCGCAGCCTGCATCAAGCAGTTTTACAGGCTTCACGGATTCCCGGGACTTCAGCTCCTGGATCAGGCGATTCGTTACCGCTTCTACCATGGGGCCGAAGAAGCCGCTGCCGCTGATCGTGTTTCGGGCCTCAAACAAAGCCTTATCATATTTGGTTTTGGATGAATGGTTCAGCAGGTTTACGTATCCCTGTCTGGATATATCATAGCAATGCCTGTTCTCGCATTCCAGGCTGGCCATGCGTTCTACCTTCATGGAACCGCCGCAGATCGGGCATTGAAACATCTTCTCGTGTATCGAAAGTTTTTGTGCTTTTTTTAACCATTTTTCGTTGTTGGACACAGCAAATCACCCTTTCATTCGATTGAACGTAATGAAAAAGGCACAGATAAATAAACTCAAGCCGCAGTTGTCAAAAAAAAGGGCCGAGCCTACTTGGATCTGTACCTCACATTAGCGTAAACGAATGAAATGGATCATGAAAAAACACGCTCCCGACATCAATTCGGGCAAGAAAGATGCCCTAATTCAATTCTAACACGCGAGCATAGAATGTAAACCTCTGCAAGCGTCCGGTTCAGCAAAATATATCAAGAATAAGTTCCTCCTATAGACTAGGATGAGTGTTTGAGACTCTTTTATCCACCTCCTAACCTTAAAAGACAAATATTAAATTCAAAATGACATATATATATTGCAAAAAGACGTAAATACTATTACAATTCATGTATCCAGAAAATCTCAGGAACGTATCTCTAACCAAAGGAAGGAATGATGAGCTTGAATTGGTTTAAGAAAAACTCGGTTGAGGATGAGCGTATCGTCAATTTAAAGAACAAGTTATATAAAGAGGTGTATACCTTGATCATGGTCATTTGCAGCATTTCCGTCATCATCAAATCTTTTGTGCTGCCGCGAACGGAACCCGTCTGGCTGGAAATGCTGATCATGCTGGGAGGAAGCTTATATTTCGGGATACGCAGCGTGGCGCTGGGGATTTACTCGGATGAAGTGGAGGTCCATGACCAGCGGAGCAAAATTTCGTTCAGCATGCGTACGGCGATATGGGGGCTTGTTATCGGTGTCGCACTTGCTCTTTTTTTCGGTATCCGCAGCGCGGTTCTGTTTGGCAATGACAACAGCGCGACCGAGCTCAAATATTTCTTTAGCGTTTTCCTCGTCTCACTGATCATCTACATCCCGCTCTTTGTCGGGGGGAATTGGTTGATCCACTACGGCGCCAACAAGGTAAGCCAGAAAATGTCGCAGAACGATCCATTCGACTCGTAGAAAGGGATATTAGGGGGACTGCCGCATGAAAAACATCAAATTGAAGATGGCCCGCGTCGAAAAGGATTTATCGCAGGAAGAACTGGCCCAGATCGTCGGTGTCTCCAGGCAGACCATCGGCCTGATCGAGCTGGGGAAATATAATCCGTCCCTCAGCCTGTGCGTTGCCATATGCAAGGCATTATCGCGTACGCTGAACGATCTGTTCTGGGAAGAAGACTAGGGCAGGGCTGCATTTCAATTCACTAACGCCGCCAGACAGTAATTGCGACCAGGTTAAGGAGGTGATGCCAACGCTTCAAGGCAAGAACTAATAACCAATCATCATAATAAGGAGTGACCTAATCTATCATGCCATTACATAAAGCCAGAAAAGCATTCACCGTGTTTCTGCTCACCGCTTCCCTATTGGGGACAACCTTCATCCCTGAAGGAAAAACATATGCTTCTGCCGCCGATCCCATCCAAGGCCAGGTTACGGAGGTTAAGACTGCTCGGACGTCGGATGAAAAAATTGCCGAGTGGGAGAATTGGGCCAAAGACCATGTATATCGACTGGATACGATTCACCCGGCCAACACAGCCAACGGCACTAACCAGTATAAGGATCTGGCTATGCTGAAGCCCTTGCTGCATGACAAACGTTTCGTGTTTCTAGGGGAGAGCTCCCACGGGGTTGGCGAGTTCAACCTGGCGAAGACCCGCTTGATTCAGTTCCTGCATCAGGAGATGGGGTACAACGTTCTGGCTTTTGAGAGCGGACTTGGCAACAGCTCCTTGGCTTA
This sequence comes from Paenibacillus sp. Y412MC10, assembly GCF_000024685.1. Lineage (NCBI taxonomy): Bacteria > Bacillati > Bacillota > Bacilli > Caryophanales > Paenibacillaceae > Paenibacillus > Paenibacillus sp. Y412MC10. The sequence continues at coordinate 1,437,935 of NC_013406.1, read as the reverse complement.
CGGCAGGGCCGGGCAGCGGAGCGCGGAACAAACGATGAAGGATTCCATCTTCGGCGTCTGGTGGTCCAAGGAAATTATGCCGTTGTTCGACTACATTAAAACAGCACAACAGAGCAAGCAGCCGCTCGTGCTGACCGGTTTTGACATGCAGCTGCAGCATCCGCTGTTGGACGGACAATGGCTGCAGGATCAGGCCATGGCTAAGCGTCTATCGGAAGCTGAGAAGAAACTGTCCGACTACTCTCTTGGTATGGATCTAGACGCTTACCGCAAAGAGAAACATCAGCTGATTCAAGTGTACAAGGATGCTCTGGAATCCTTAAAGACGGAGGCAAACGAAGCTCATCTGAAACGGCTGTACCCGGATAACCCCAAACTGTCCATGCTGCTCGAGCGGACCCTGAACGACCGGATTCGGGTAGCCCGGGAATACGTGGAGCTCTCCATTCAATCAACGCTTGGCATGGAAAGCGGGGATTATGTCCCGTTCCTGGAATCGATGGAATGGCGGGACCAGGCGATGCATGACAATCTCATGTGGCTGGCAACCGAAGTATACCCGACGGAAAAATTCATCGTGTGGGGACATAACGACCACATCCGCAAAGCTCAAACCGAGGTGATGGGTACGCCATATCCGGTGACTTTAATGGGAGAGAAACTCTCGGATGAAATGAAAAAATACAGTTACGTGCTTGGCCTGTATCCGGCCAGCGGCCAAACCGCGGATAATATGGGGAATGTGCATGACGTTCTGCCGGCAGAGCCGGGCTCCATGGAATCGATCCTCTCGGCCGCAGGCTCGCCGTATACCTTCGTTGACCTGCGTTACCAAAAACGCGAGGCAGGCAACTCGTGGATGTTCGAGCCGCGTTTTGCCTATAGCTGGGGCATGATTCCGGAAAGCTTAATCGCCCGCGACCAGTACGACGGTATTCTGCTGATCGATGACGTAAACCCGCCCCAATATATGAGATCCTCCGCTTCATCCAAGGCTTCTGTGCCTGTTGAAGAATAAGGTGCTTTCATTCCTTGTTGTCATATAAGAATCTTTCATAGGTTGAGATGACAAGCATCCTCTGATGGTCTGCTCCAAGAGTCCGGAAGCAATGAACTCTTGGAAAGGACTAATCGGGGATGCTTTTTTCTTACGCTCAGTTCCGCATGGTTATTTTATCGAGATGTTCCCCGAGGAGGTTTTGAGCTTCACCTCAAACTCCCCGTCACCGGTGCGCCCTTCCGTCTTCCGGTTGCTCTCGTTCCTGTCCTGGATCGGAACGGCAATGGACCTCCGTCCGCTCCGGGACTGCAGCACCCATGTCGCATCAGGCGCCTCTTCATCGAGCTGTATGTTCACGTTTCCGCTTGTCGCCGATACATCCACATTGTTGTTCAAACGGGCGAACGCAAGGGAGATATTCCCGCTTTTACCCTTCACCTGAAGGCTGTGATTCTGCAAGCCGGTTCCCGTTACCTTGCCGGAAGAACCGTCAATTTCGACCTTCCCTGCATAATCCGCAGGAATTTTTACGCGAAGCTGCGGCATCCGGCCGATATTCAACATCCGAGTGATATCGTTATCTAAAGAAATCCTCACCCGATTATCTTTTTGATCGACAACGGCTCCTGCGGAACTGCCGCTTCGGAGCAGCGAAACCTCCAATGCTTCCACATCCGCTGTCTCCACGAACAAGGTCGTGCTGCCATGGTCGATCTCCAGCACTTCAACCTCATCAAGCGTTACGCGTTGGAGCTCCTCTTCTTCGCCCCTCGGACCGCATGCGCTGAGCAAGAACATGCCGAGGATCCATAGGATTGCAGCTGGTGCATATCGTTTCATTGCTTTACCTCCACCCCTTTTCTACTTTGAAGTCATTGTACAGGATGACGCAGCGTCGCTTTCAAGCGTTTTTTCAAGTTTGGTAAACAACAGGAAAAAAGACACCGCCATGTGGCAGTGCCTCCTGCTAGGTCAAGGTAGGGCCCCTACGGTTGTCCATCGTTGTCGTACCACGATAAAGTTGGACGGGTTGGAGGGTATCCGTGCTGCTCCCTGAATTGCTTACGCACTTCGGTAAAGTCATGCCAGCTCTTCCCGCTCCCCGGATGATTGGCATGATGTACGATGCAGCGAAACGCATCCTCCACGCAAGGATCCACCCAGAAACCGCTGCTCGCTTCCATCCGGTCCGTTAAAGAGGCAGCGTCTTCATCCTTGATATCTTCCAATGCGTAATACCCCAACTGGACTACGCGTTCAGCCACTTTCGGTCCGATCGAAGGAACCGTCTGAAACTGTGCCAGTCCCCGGATATATTGGGCGCGGCTATCCGAAACACCAAGCACGCCGGACAATAACTCGATATCCATTTGCGCAATATCGATAAGCTTCATTTTGTTTGACCGCAGCTTCGCCAACTCCTCGCCAGTTAACGGCAGCTTCGGCGATTTTCTCGGTACATGCCGCTGCATCCTTCTCACCCCTGTTCTCACTCTGCATACCTGACGTTTAATATAAATCGAACATATTTACTTCATAGCCTTGGGCTTTCAGGTAATTGAACATTTGCGCCCGGTGATGCTGGGCATGCGTGACAATTTCAATCAGCCACTTGGCTTGGGTTGAACCGTGCTCCAAATAGAAGGGTCTCGTTGTCTTCTGCATAAATTCTTCATCTGTCAGCCCATTCATGTAGGATTTTACATCGGCAAGTCCCTTTGTCATCCAAGAGATCAGCTTGTCCTTGTCCGTGCCGTCAGCGGCGATGCTTGCCTCCAGTTCCCGGATCTCCGCTTCGCTCTTCTCTTGCAGAATCAACAGGTCCGTCGCAGGCACCGAAACCAGATGATGCACGAGTTCCTGAAGCGATCTCATATTGTGGGCAGGCCTGTAATTCCAATGCGCTTCTGAAATTTTGCCGATCAGATTCGAACTGGTACGAACGATAAGCTCGAGCTCCTCGAACAACAGCTGCTTCATTTCATGCAATTGACTCACGTTTCATCACTCCATTTATTAGTTATGTGGGGGCTCTGGGTTCTACGGCAAGTATAGCGTATAATAGTGACAACTATTGTCATAGTCATTCCACGATTCGGAGCTGATCCTATGTCCAAATCCAAACGTCTCATCGAACTGATGATGACCGTTAACCGAATGCGAAAATTCACCGTAAGAGAACTGGCCGATCAATTCGGCGTGTCGTCCCGCACGATTTTGCGGGACCTGCAGGAGCTCAGCGAACTGGGAGTCCCCCTCTATTCCGAGGTAGGACCGCACGGCGGCTACCAGGTGCTGAAGGAACGGGTTCTTCCGCCGATCGCCTTCAGCGAGGAAGAAGCCGTCGCGATGTTTTTTGCCAGCCACGCCCTGCGTCACTATCTATTTCTTCCCTTTGAAGCCGAGTCCTCTACCGCACTTCAGAAATTTTATTATTACATGCCCGGGGATGTGCGCGACCGGATTGACCAGATGAAGAACCGGGTGGATTTTCTGACGCATACCAGACAGCAGAAGGCTGAATCTCTCGGGGCTCTGCTGGATGCCGCCGTCGACCAGCGGGTCGTTACGGTGTTATACGAGAGCAGGGAAGGTTATGCCGCGCGAAGCATCCAGCCCGTGGGCATCTATGCAAGCAACGGCTTCTGGTATTGTCCCGCTTATTGTTTTCTACGCGATGATTTCCGCCTGTTCCGCTGCGACCGCATGCAGTCTGTGGCTGAGGATGCAACCGGCATCGAGCCGCGGGATCACCGGCACATCCATCTGGGGAACTGGAGGGAATACGGGACGGAGAAATCGGTCTATGTCCGGATGGTCGTGGATTTGAGCCGGGAAGGCGTTCAGCGCTGCGAATCTGAGTTATGTCCTGTCCCCCATATCGCTAAGCGGCCGGATGGAAGCGGACGGCTTGATCAGAACGTCCCTGCCAGCGAACTTTTGTATTTTGCTAAATTTTTTATCGGATTAGGGAATGAAGCCACCGTGAAGGCCCCGCAGGAGTTGGTGGTTCGCATTAAGGGGATGCTCGCGGAGATGATGGCGAAGTATGGTTAGAGGCAGCTGACACTCCTTTGGGCTAAGAGTATGGATTATTTTATCGGAATCTTGCACCCGCGTACGTTTGACGAAAAGAACACGCCTTTCTACAATTTCATCAACAATTAGGAAAAGGATGAGGACGATGGTTCGTCGTTTGATCAGGTTTAAGAATGTAGCAACTGTATTCAGCTTCTAAGTAAACATGATCTATTCTACTTAGAAGCGAGGAAATAGAATGAAACAACATCGATTTGAACACTGGTCCGAAATTAAGTATCTGAAGGATATCGTCACAAACCCGATGATAAGCGTAGGAGAATACTCATACTATTCCGGTTATTACGATCATCATGATTTTGAAGATGGCTGCGTTAGGTATCTATGGGGGGATGCAAAATCCAAAAGGTTGTTTAACCCCATTGAAGACTATGGTTGGCATATCGATAAATTGATTATCGGAAATTACGTATGCATCGCAAGCGGCGTCATTATTTTAATGGGTGGAAATCACAACCATCATCCTGAATGGGTAACCGTATACCCGTTTGTCGATCAGATTGAAGCTTCTTACGCGCCAAAAGGCGATACCGTCATCGAAAGCGATGCTTGGATTGGAATGAATGCCATGATTATGCCAGGTGTGACCATTGGCGAAGGCGCCATTGTTGCGGCTGGTTCGGTTGTTACTAGAGATGTCCCGCCCTACAGTATCGTAGGCGGTAACCCTGCCAAAGAGATAAAGAAACGCTTTGCGGACGAAGACATCGAAAAGTTAATGGAAATGCGATGGTACGATTGGGAACGCGAGCAAATTGAACGAGCAGCACATATCTTGTCCAGTTCTTCCGTCCAACGATTATATGACTATTATCAAAAAGAAATAAAACCCTGCGTTTAAATTTCAGATGCCTCACTATAAATAGGAATGCGAATATCCCTTCTTGAATTCAAGAAGGGATATTTGTTGTCTTGGCCTCAAACTTGTGATCATCGTTCAAATTCATAACATCCTGTTTATGTTTCAACATCTATCGATCCGCCCGGTAAACCGAACGCCCTCCCTTGACGGTCTCCAGGATGCGAAAGACCTCCTCGCGCTTCTCCAGAAGCACGAAGTCGGCCTGGGCTCCTCTCATCAGCCCATGGCGTTCCCCTTGCCCCATGGCCTGGGCGGGCAGCACCGAAGCCATGTCCCATGCTTCAGAAAACGCGCACAGCCCCGACCGAGCCAGCCGCCAAACCGCATCGGCAAGCATCATGGCCGAGCCGGCCAGCAGCTCGGGCTTGCGGGCGAGATGCAGTCGGCCTTCGGGAGTCAAGACGACATGACCGCCGATGTGGGTCTCGTATTCGCCTGGCGGCATTCCGCTTAAATAGACGGCATCGCTGACCAGCACCGCTTTGGATTGCTTGGCGCGGAGCATCACCTTGATGACCGAATCCGGCAGATGGTACCCGTCCGCGATCATGCCTGCCCACAGCTGATCTTGGGCAAGCTGTTCCCATATATAATTCGGATGCCGCGGCAGCGTTAGATGCGCGCCATTGCCCAGATGGGTGGACATCGTCGCTCCAGCATCCACGGCTTCCCGAATTTGCTCAGGTGTGGCAGCGGTGTGCCCGATCGATACAACGACTCCCGATTCGGCGCACGCCCGGATAAAACCCGCGGCTTCCGGCCACTCCGGCGATAGGGTGACGATCCGAATCCGGTTCCCCGATGCCGCCTGCCATCTCGTAAACAATGCCCAGTCCGGCGCCTTGATGTACCGGGAATCATGGGCTCCCCTTGGCCCCTCCTCCGGAGAAAGAAAGGGGCCCTCCAAATGAATCCCGCCTATGGACGAACCGACCGCTTCATCCTCCAGGCAAGCCGCGTCGATAACTCTCAGCAGTTGTTCGATTTCTTCGTCTCCGTTGGTAATGACGGTGGGGTAGAACAGGGTTAGACCCTTCTCCCATAACCGCCGGGTTGCCTGGATGACCGTATCCGTTGTAAGCGGCAGCGAATTGAAGTCATATCCGTAACCGCCGTTAATCTGAAGATCGATCAATCCGGGAGCAACCCATATCTCCTCGTCCCCGCCGCGTGGAAGGACTCGCTCGATCCGGCCGTCCGGATTCCATGCCAGCTCCATTGGCTCACCTGTTGCATAATGGCGGCCTGCCCGAACCCGTTCGTGGCTATCCATTCCGTATTTCCCCGTACGACTCCAGGTCGACGTACAGCGTGCAATCCGGATGCCGCCGAAGAATGCTGGCAGGACAAGCCTCGCTTATCTCGCCTTGCAGCGTCCGCTGCACCGCTGCCCGCTTGCTTGCGCCCGGCACGACGCAGAACAGATGGGCACCCGACATTAACGCCGGAACGGTGAGCGTAAGCGCGTATGCCGGAACCTCCTCCAAGCTCGCAAAACAGCCGTCATTCACCTGCTGAAGGCGGCAAGCCTCGTCCAGCTCGACCCGCTTCACCCATAAAGGGTCGGCAAAATCGGCAACAGGCGGATCGTTGAAGGCGATATGCCCGTTCTCGCCAATGCCCAGGACCACCATATCGATCGGCGCGGCGGCGACCAATCGGCTGTATCTATCGCACTCAACTTCAGGATCATTCAAACCGTCGATCAGATGCACCTCTCCCGGAGATACCCGATCAAACAGCCGCCGGGATAAAAAGTTCCCGAACCGCTGCGGGGCCGACGGGGGGAGGCCGATGTATTCATCCATATGAAATGCGGTTACCCGGCTCCAGTCCAGTCCTTCCGCTTGAACCAGCGCGGCCAGGCACTCATTCTGGGACGGGGCGGCCGCAAAGACGATGCGAATGCGCTCTTTCTCGGCCAGCAGGCGCCGCATGGCCTCGCGGATATCGGCAGCCGCCGCTTTCCCCATCGCTTCGCGCTGGTCATAAACGCGGACCTTCAGTTGATCTTGAGCTTTTTCAAGTACAGGTTCGATGTTTCGCTCAGTCCTCATAAAGTCACCTCCATCCCTTACAACGCCGGCGTTCCGGTCAACAATTGAATTTCCTTGCGCTGCCTGGAAGCCTCGTAGGTACCGAGAATGATCTCCAGGGAATGCCGGCCGTCCTCCCCGGTGACGATAGGCTCGCGGCCTTCGCGAACGGCAAGCGCCATATCTTGAATTTGCAGGCGGTGGCCGTCAGGTATAACTTTGAACGCATCGAATTCAGGCAGCTGAACTTGTTCGCCATCGATTTCAAGAGATACGATCGTATCTTCTTCGATGACCAGCGCGCCCTTCTCGCCATGAATGACCAGCCGCTGCCCTTTCCCGTCGCAGGCTGTCGTCGTGATCTCCATGACGCCAAGCGCGCCGCTCGCAAATTCAAGGGCTGCGATCACGGTATCTTCGACTTCGATATTGCGCAGCACGGCTTTGGCTTTGGCAGACAAGGATGCAACAGGTCCAACGAGCCATTGCAGCATATCCACCGTGTGTATTCCCTGATTCATCATCGCCCCGCCGCCGTCCATCGCCCAGGTCCCGCGCCAGCCTGCACTGTCATAATAGGCTTGATCGCGGTAGAGCATGACATACGCCGAGCATAAACTGAGCTTCCCGAGGCGCCCTTCCTGAATGACCTGGCGGGCATATCGGGCTTGCGGGGACATGCGCCTCGGAAAGACGGTGGCGAGCAGCACCCCGCTCTCCGCACATACCTCGATCATGCGCTCGATATCGTCAAGCTTGATCGCCATCGGCTTTTCCACCAGCACATGCTTGCCCGCCCGGGCAACCAGCGCCGTTTGCTCTGCATGCATGCCGCTTGGCGTGCAAATGCAGACCACTTCCACATCCTCGCGCGCCAGCAGCTCCTCCAATGTGTCGCAGACATCTCCTCCATACGTTTCAGTCAGCTTGACCGCCGATTCCCGTTTCGTATCGAACACGGCGGCAAGCACGGCTTCCTCCGTGTTCATGATGCCTTTGGCATGGATATCCGCAATAATTCCGCAGCCGATGATCCCGAATCGAACCGGCAGCTTTTCCTTCGTCATGTTCCCTACGCCCCCTCATACCCGTTCTGTTTGCATCGAAGCCCGTGCTTTCTCCTATTCCCTAATCAGGATCCGTGCTCCCTCATCGGCCATCACCGTAGCCTCCGAGGCTTTGTAAATATCGTCATGCGTGATCAGGCCCGCTTCTCCCGCCACCCGATTCAGAAAATCCTGCGAGAGGGAGAACGCCGGAGCCGTTAAAGGCAAAGAACGCAGCTCCTGATCGGTGATCACAAGCGCTACCTCATCGTTGGACAGCAAGGGATCTCCTTCCAGCCGAATTTCGGCAATGCCGCGCGTCCCCGTAATGAATATCCGGCCGTCTCCCCAAGTCCAGCTGCCGGCGGGCGTGTGCCAGTCCGCGTATAGCTGTGCCGTGATCCCGCCAGCCATGAATACCTGCACGCCGGCGGCATCGTAAAAGGTCGGGTATTCAGGCAGAATATGCTTCGCCAGATAACCGGATGACGTCTCCACTTCCCGGCCCGTCAGCCACCTTAACAGGTCGAAGTCATGCACGAAGAGATCGTTGATGATGCCGCCGGACTGCGCTCTGTCAAAATGCCAGGCCGGACGGGTTTCCGGATTCAGCCGATGCGGCTTACGCATCGAGATATGGATGATGTCCCCCAATTCACCCGCTCGAATCATCCCGTGGACGGTATGGATAGAAGGACGGAAACGTTCGGTCAGCATCATGCCTACCTCGATTCTTCCTCGATCCAACAAGCCGCGCAGCCGGATGAGTCCGGCCCGATCCGTTACGGCAGGCTTATCGATCATGACCGGCTTGCCGTGCAGCTCGCACAGCTCCATGACATCCATTTTCTCATCGTTGATGGCCGCGCAGCCAATGATTCCTACGCCTTCGTCTGCCAGCATCGACTCCCGATCCCCCGTCAGCTCCAGGCCGTACCGGTCGGCGAGGGTGCGGGCTAACGTCTGATTGTCCGGTTCGTACACTCCTGCACATTCGTAGCCCAGAGCCAGCATCTCCTCGATAAACATGCCGATGTGGGCATGCTGGCAGCCGATGATTCCAAATTTCCGTGCGTTTCCCGTCATCCGGTCGACACCTCCACAGCCTGCAGCCACTCCTTAATGACGAGCAGATCATAAGCGAGCCGTTCCTTCGGCGGATAGGGAGCTGCGCATTCCAGCGTAAGCCAACCCGCGTACCGCTGTTCCCGTAATTCCCTAAGCAGCCCGCCGTGATCCACTTCTCCTTCGCCAAGGCGGCATTGCAGGAAGAACTCTTCCCCGTGACGGGTCAAATTCTTGAACGTTCCCGGGGCGCCCCCTTGCCCGATCCGCCGTTCATCCTTGATGTGCACATGGAACAAACGGCTTCCAAGCTGCCGGACCGACTCTTCCCCAAATTCCGTGTCCGTGATGTACATATTTCCTGCATCATGAATCAGGCCAACCTGATCATCGCCGATCAATTCCAAGAGCCGCAGTGCGCTGTCCGTCGTCTCCACCAGGCTCTGGTTGTGGATCTCCAGGACGATCCGTTTTCCTGCAGCGCGGGCTTCCTCCGCGCATTTCCGAATCCAGAAAGCCGCCTTGGCATAATGATAATCCTCCGCCAGGAAGGCATTCGGCCCTCCCTGAAAGATCCGGATCATGCCCGCCTCCAACATCACCGCGCGTTCAAGCAGGCCCATGAACTGATCATAGGCTCCGGCACATTCGGCATCCCCGCTTGTCGAGAAAAGCCCCATGTAACCCGCCAATGCCGGAATCTCCAAACCGTGCCCATCCGCAAGTGCCTTCATTTCGCGAACCCGCGGAAGCGATGTCTCCGGGCTCAAATGCGGTTCGCGGCAGGCGATTTCGATGCCGTCAAAAGCGAGTTCGGCCGCGATCGACATCGCTTCATGGATGCTGTAATCGATGAGTGACCCGCTGAATGCCGCTATTTTCATCTCGTCTTTCATCCTTTCGTCTGCATTTTCGCCTTCTCAAGCGCTGAATACGCCGTTATTTAATCCCGGCCATATTATGGTTCTGCACAAAATATTTCTCGGCGAACAGGAATACCAGCAGAATCGGAACGAGACTGACCAAGGCCGCCGCAATCATGAGCTGTTCATTGCCGGTCCACTGTCCCGACAAGGAGAGAATGCCGATCGGCAGCGTATACTTCTCGTTCGAGGTCAAATAAATGACAGGCGTCAGAATCTCGTTCCACTTGCCCATGAACGTAAAGATCGCCAGCGTTGCCAGCGTGGGCCTGGCCATCGGAATGAAGATCCGCAGATAAATCTGGAACGGATTGCAGCCCTCCATCTTGGCCGCTTCCTCATACTCTTTAGGTATATTCATAAAAGCTTGCCTCATGAGGAAAATGCCAAACGGTTGAGCCAGCCATTCAATGATCCACAGCGGCGTGAGCGTATCCAGCATGTTCAGTTTGTTAAAAATGATGAAATGCGGGATGATGATGACCACCGCCGGAATCATCATCGTCCCCAGCACCATCACGAACAGCGCGCCTTTCAGCGGAAAGCGCAGCCTCGCGAACGCATAGCCGACCATCGAGCAAGAGATTAGTGCGCCGATGACGGACAACGCGGCCACGAAGATGCTGTTTAGCGTGTAGCCGCCAATATTCCCAAGCTGGAACACCTGGGCGTAATTGGACCATTGGAATACTTCGGGAATCCAGCGGGGCGGAACCGTTGTATATTCCCTGTAAGTTTTCAATGAATTCATAAGCGCCGACAGAAACGGCACGATCATGATGAGCGAGCTGATCCCGATCAGCACGTATCCGATACTTTTTCCCAGCAGTCTTCTTCTCATTTGAGGCTCCTCCTTCCTCAGGTGCAGTTCCGCATTTGCAGTAGTTCCATCTTGAACGCCGGATCAGTCATAATGCACCCATTTCTTTTGAGCGCGAAGCTGTATGAGCGTCAGCAGGAACAGGATCATGAACAGCACCCAGGCAATGGCGGAAGCATAGCCCATCCTCATAAACGTGAACCCTTCGCGATATAAATACAGCATCATGACCAGGCTCGAGTTATTCGGGCCTCCCGCCGAGCTGATGTCGCCCCTGCCGGTCAGCACGTAGATCTGTTCGAATGCCTGGAAGGTAGAGATCGTGCTCATGATGACAACCAGGAAGGTGGTCGGCGAGATCAATGGAACCGTAATGTACCGGAATTTGCGCAGGGCTCCTGCGCCGTCGATTTCCGCGGCTTCATACAAATCGCCGGGAACGCTCTGAAGCCCCGCCAGATAAATGACCATGATATAACCGATCCCTTTCCAAACCGCAATGAAGACAAGCAGCGGGATGGCCAGCTTCGGATCCTGCAGCCAGCCTTGCCCTTCCAGCCCCAGCTTGGCAAGCAGCGTATTGGCTAAGCCGAAGCGAGGATTGAATACGGCGTCGGCGACGTACAGGATGACGGTCCATGAGGAGATCACCGGGATGAAATGGGCCATCCGAAACCATTTAAGCCCTTTCAATCGCTGGTTTAACGCGACAGCCAGCACGAGCGCGAGAAAGGTCTGGAGCGGCACGAACAGAACCGCAAAATACAGGGTATTCCACAAGGAACGCCAGAACATCGAATCCTCGGCCATGCGCCGGAAATTATCCAATCCGCTCCACTCGGGCGGATTCAGCATATCGTAATCGGAAAAGCTGAAGTACAGGGATGCGGCGAGGGGACCCGCCACAAAAATGATAAAGTGGAGAAGATAAGGGGAGGCCATAAGCAGCCCCCATCTCCCCTCATGATCCCATTTCCGTTTTCGGGCGGGCTTTCCATGCGGCATCGGATCGGCTTTGAGTGCTGCATTGTCGTTTAGCGTATTGTCCATTTCACTCCCGCCTTTCTTCTACCCTTGATTTATTTTTTATAAAAATCATCGAGGACCGCCTGAACGGCTGCGTCCGCTTCGCTTAACGCCTGATCGACGGTTGCATCGCCCAAGAAGGCTCGCTCCGCATTTTCGTTGAATTTGCCCACCCATTCTTCCCATACCGCGTTGTTGTCGAGCGTTTGGGCGAATTCCAGACTGTCCAGGAAGGCCTGGCGGTTAGCCGGCTGCTCTCCCGCCTTGAGGAACACTTCGGATTCCGCTACGGATTTTTTCACGGGCACGGCTTCGCCAAGCTCCGTCCACTGCTTCTGCACATCGTCTTCCGTAGCCCAGTATTTAATCCACTCCCAGGCAGCTTGCGCCTTCTCGTCGCTCGACTTCTGGTTAATCACCCACGAGTTGGCGATGACCGGGGACACCCGCTTGCCGTCAGGTCCCTTCGGCAGCAGCGTCACGTCGTAATTCAGGCCGGCTTCATTCGCTGCCTGCACCCGGGCATAAATGCCGATCCGCATGGCGGCCGATCCGCTTGGGAACACGGCGGTATTGCTCTGGAAGCTCTTCAGGTCGACCGGATCGGTAATAATGCCGCGCTGCATGCCGTCGACCATCCATTCGAACGCCTGCTTGTTCTCCGGGGAATTGATGATCGAGTTCTCTGCCTTCTCGTCAAGGGCACCGCCGCCGTAAGATTTCATCACAGAGAACCAGCCCTCGGTAATGCTGAAGAACGTAAGCCCGAACTGATTCACGCTGGCTGCGTCAAATCCGCTGTCCTCGGCTGTTTTTCCGCCGGCGTCCACCGTCAGCTTGGCTGCCGACGCTTTCAGGTCTTCCCAGGTCCATTCGTCCGTAGGATACGCTACGCCTGCTTTATCGAACAAATCCTTGTTGTAAAACAGCACGCCGACCTGAATGCCCTGCGGCACGCCCCAATAACGTCCGTCCGCGTCCTTGTTGAAATCGAGACCGTAGTACTCGTCGGCTTTCAGATCCTTGGCAATCCAATCGGTCAGATCCTTGGCTGCACCGCGCTGGGCATATTTCATGACGTAGACGCCGTCGGACAGCCATACGTCCGGCGCCTGGCCGGCCGCGATCTGCGTATCCAGCTTCTGATAGAACTGCCCGTAAGGCGCGCTCTGCGTCTTCACCGTAATGTTCGGATGCTTTTCCTCGAACTGCTCGATCAGCTCCTTCATCTTCGCATCGGAGCTGTCGCTCGAATAATATCCGAGCAGGATTTCTACCTTCTTATCTTCCCCGCCGCCTCCGGTGCCGGGAGATGCGGTGCCGGTCTTACCATCGCCGGCATTGCCGCATCCGCTTACAATGATGGATATCAGCAATAAGGCCGTTACCCAGCTGTAGAACCCTTTTCTCTTTTTCACTAATCGTCGCCCCCTATTAATGTTGAAATGGATTAATGAGATTGTAGTTGATAACGACCGTCAGCGCCCATGTACTTTCTTATCCCACTTGTGATTTCTTGCCGCGGCATCATGGTTTTTTATTTACAACTTGTGTTTTTTTGCTACAATGTTCCTTACATTCCTTACTTCAAAGCCAGGAAGGCGGAAGAGCGATGAACATCCAAGGCGTTTCCATCGGTAATCTGACCATTAACCAACGATTGTTCGTGCTGATCATCCTATTCATTGGCCTCCCCTTCTTTCTGCTCGGCAGCTTCTGGTACCAGTCGTCTACCGAAGCGATTGAACAGTTTGCCGCAGGCGCCAACAAACGTATCATCGAGCAAACCAACGTCTCGCTGGATTCTTACATATCCAATCTGGAGAATTCCACCTATCCCTTTATCCATAACCCGCAGATCCAGCAATTTCTCTCGACCACGGAGCTCACTCCGTATGCCTATTTTCAGCTTGCCAAAAAAGTGGAGGACGACTTGTTCGCCCAGATGATCTACGGGAGATCGGATATCATCGGGATCTCGCTCGTCGCCGAGAACAAGCGGCAAATTACCGATTACGAAAGCGCGCCGGGACTGCTCGATATGAGCGAAATCCGCAAACGCAACCGCTCCTTTCAAGCGCAGCTGGACCAATACAACGATTTTCAGATCATCGGCCTCAGCCGGGTAGGAAACACGCCTTCCCTCACCGTCGCCCGGAAGCTCTATGACAATTCATCCTTTCTCTATAAAGGCTTATTGATCGTCGACCTCAATCTGAAGCAGATTGGCGCCATCTGCTCCAACGATTCGCTGGGCGGCTTTGACGTCTGGATTATGGGCGGCGACGGGCATATGATCTACCATCCGAATCCGAAACAGATCGGGGCCGAAGTCGAGCCCGGGCTGTTATCGCGTATTCAGAACCGGGACTCCTCCTTCTTCCGGCATCAAGACGCGGTATCGGGCACCGAGAAGATGGTCCTCCATGAACGATCGCAGATCACCGGCTGGACGGTTGTCGCCGATCTGCCGCTGAACAATCTCATCGGCGATTTAATCACCCAGCGGAACTACTCGCTTGCGGCCGCGTCGATGCTCTTGATCATAGCATTAGCGCTTGTTGGCGGTTTTTCCTTGTCCTTGACAAGGCCGCTCTCCATGCTGCAGAAGTTGATGGCCCGCGTCGAGCGGGGCGATTTCGTTCTTCCCACCCATATGAACCGGTTCCGCAACAATGAAATGACCGCCGTGTTTCAAAGCTTCTACAGCATGACGGGAGAGCTGAAGCGGTTGATCCGGGAGGTCCAGGATTCCCAGCTGAAGGAGCGGGAGCTCATAATCAAGCAGAAGGAATCCGAGCTCCGCTCCATGCAGTCCCATATCAACCCGCATTTTTTGTACAATTCGCTGGAGATTATTAATTCATATGCCATCGCGGACGATCATATGGAAATCAGTCGCATGACGCGGGCGCTGGCCCATATGTTCCGCTACAATATCGGCCATGCCGGATCCGTTGTGCCGCTCCGGGAGGAAATGACGCATGTCCAGTATTATCTGGATCTTCAAAGCGCCCGGTTCCGCAAGCTCCGAATCGATATGGACGTGAACGAACGGGATCTGGATCGCGTTAACGCCGTCAGGCTGACGCTGCAGCCGATCGTGGAGAATGTGTTCATCCACGGATACCGGGGCAAAAAGCCTTCCTACCTCGGAATAAGCTCACGCGCGGAGGCGGGTTATTATGCGATCGTGATCCGGGACAAAGGGGTGGGCATGACGGCGCAAACGCTGCGGCAGATCAGGCGAATCCTGCAATCCGGCAAGAAGCCGGAAGGTGGCACCCTGCGAAACGAAGGGGACGAAACCACCAGCGGCATCGGCCTCTTAAACGTCCATCAAAGGCTCCAGCTTACCTTCGGGGACGAGTATGGGCTGTACCTTGTGGAATCCGTGCCCTCGGAAGGCACGATATTTGAAATCAGACTGCCATATAAGACTAGCGAGGAGGGACATCATGTACCGGATCATGATGATTGATGACGAATACGCCATTCATTTGAGTTTGCGAAAGCTTGTCGAGAGGT
This sequence comes from Paenibacillus sp. Y412MC10, assembly GCF_000024685.1. Classification (NCBI taxonomy): domain Bacteria; kingdom Bacillati; phylum Bacillota; class Bacilli; order Caryophanales; family Paenibacillaceae; genus Paenibacillus; species Paenibacillus sp. Y412MC10. The sequence continues at coordinate 1,422,530 of NC_013406.1, read as the reverse complement.
CGGGTCTTCGGATTGAGGTTGCCGGCGAAGCCGAGGACGGGGTTGAAGCCTTGGAAATGCTGGAGAACAGCCGGCCGGACATCATCGTGACCGATATTTGCATGCCTGAAATGGATGGGCTGGAATTTATTCGCCGTGTCCGTGAATCCCATGCACAGATGCATTTCATTATCCTGTCGGGCCACGACAACTTCGAATTCGCGCGTCAGGCCATGCGTTATGGCGTATCGGATTTCCTGCTGAAGCCCATCGACCCGGCGCAGTTCCATGCAACGCTGGAACGTGCCTGCAGGGAGCTGGATGAGCGGAAAGCGCGATTCTCCCGCCAGACGAAATGGACGCTTGCGCAGCAGCGCCATAAAGCCAGGCTCGCCGAGCTGCTGTGGTCTGCCGAGGAGCGGGAGGCCTTGGAACAAACCCATGAGATCATGGCCCTTTTTGAGACGATGGGACCGAAAGAGGTCAGCCTGTCACGGTACGCCCATATGCTGATATCGGAACTGCTGTCTGCGCTTGAAGAACGCGGGTTGATGCTGAACATGGACACCGGTGAGGAGCAGTGGGCGCAGGATGATCCCCTTGCCTGCCGCCGCCAAACAGAGGATAAGGTCAAGGAAATGCTGGCTTTGATTAAAGGCTCCAGAAATCTGGGATCCCGCCATAATATCCAAAAAGCCAAACGATTCATTGAAGAAAACTATGCGATGGAGGATTTGTCCTTGCAGGAGGTAGCCGATTCGGTGGGGATGTCGGTGACGTATTTAAGCCGTACCTTCAAAAGCGAAACCAATATGAACTTCGTGAAATACCTGGTGCAGGTTCGCATGGAAAAAGCGAGGGAATTGCTTGCGGAATCTGAGCTTTCCGCTCAGGAAGCAGCCTACCGCGTCGGCTTTTCGGACTATGTCCATTTCAGCAAGACGTTCAAAAAATTTCATGGCCTCACCCCTTCGGCGTACCGAAAGCAGTGCAAGGCCATGAATGGAGGATAAAGCAGGCGGGTGTTGATTAGCTTGTTCTCCCGTTCTTCCACTCCTTTGCTCTGGCAAGAAGCTGCTCAACGAACGCATTCTTCTCATCGGAGTATCGAAGCAGGGTCCGGGCTCCTTGCGAAACGATCCGCCGCTTGATCTCGCTGTAACGCTCGGCTTCCACGGCATGAGCCCGGAGGTAATCCCGAATTATGATGTTATGGTTCCAGATGTCGCCACGGTACGACACGATATGAACGTTATAGGCGAGCTCTCCTCTTTTGCGGAGGTAAATGCGGGCGGTGATCCCGGATTCGCCCAAGTTCTCGTAACCCATAGCAGCCAGTTTGGGAAGGATTTCATCCGTATGCCGGGTGTTCTCCACGCCCACCAGTATATCGACGATGGATTTGGCCGTCATGCCCGGTACGGACGTGCTTCCGAAATGTTCGATCGCAGCCGTATAAGGACCGATCTCCCCGATCAAGAGCCGATGTTCGTCGTTAAACCGATCCGCCCACTGCTTGTCATAGGGCTCCAAGTGAATGGCTTCGTCAATGGTCATGAAGGAACCTCCTTCGAATTGGTACGTACGTGCTGGTGAAGCTCCTCAAGCCAAAAGTAGCGGGCCCGTAAAAGGGCGTAGGGTACAGCTTCAGGCCACGCTCACGTAATCAGTATGACTCCATCATGCCCTATATGGTTTTAATCGACAAGAGCCAGTGTGCTATGCTTTATGGTCAAGCATGCCTTAATATCGACTTTCCACGACGGCAGGTGCTAGAACCTGCCGCGCATACCTCCCGGCCTCCGCCCGAAGTGTTTCATCGCTTACCCGTTCTACGTTATAGGTCACGAAGGCAGGCAGATAATGGACCTTGCACCGCTTCAACGTGGCTTGAATCGGCCGCAGCAGCTCACTCGCGGTGTACCAATTGTCCCCGCCTGCCTGATACCCTTGCTCCAATCCTGCCACCGTCGTGGCCAGCATGAATTCCTTGCCCTTCAGATTGTTGCCTTCCGGCCCGAACGCCCAACCGAAGGTCAGCACGTCATCCATCCATTTCTTCAGCAGAGGCGGGCAGCTGTACCAGTAAAACGGGAATTGGAACACCACCCGATCGTATTGAAGAAGGAGCTGCTGCTCGCGCTCGATATCGATAGTCCAATCCGGGTACTCCTTGTAAAGATCCCGGACATCTACATTTCCATTCGCATACAGCCCGTCGTGCTCCATCAGCATCCGATTCGCTCGCGAGTTGTCTAAATTCGGATGAGCCACAATCACCATGGTTTTCATACTCAGGTCTCTCCTGTCTCAGTTGATTTGTTTGACACCCCCATTATGTTTCGGATCGGTTTCGTTGAAAAGTACGCTCTTTTTCTGTACTTAGTCCGCTCTGGCGTACCTAATCATCCCATGCATAGTACGATAAAACGTACTAAGTACGAATAAGAATAGTACTGGGTTTAAACGGAATCCTGTGCTACATTACTATCATCCAAGAAACAAGATCGATCACACACTTCCAAGCGGGAGATGAGAATATGAGAACAAACGATCAACGGCCTAACACCGACGGCATCCTGACCACGCTGCAATTAATCGGAGGCAAGTGGAAACCGCTGATTCTGTTCATTCTGCTGCAGGACGGAACCAAACGGTTCGGGGAGCTTCGGCGTCTGCTTCCGGGCGTGACCCAAGGCATGCTGACAAATCAGCTCCGTGAACTGGAACAGGATGGGCTGGTCGTACGCAAGGTATATCAGGAGATCCCGCCCAAGGTAGAGTATTCCGTCTCGGAGCACGGGAAGAGCTTGGACAGCGTACTCACCGACATGTGCACCTGGGGATTTCAGCATCAGGAATATGTCAACAAGGTCAACGAACAGTCTGATGAGAGCCCAGGAAAAAATGCAGGCGGACTGTAACGAAAATAGCAAGCCGGAACAAGGGGCCGGGGATTGCTCGAAATATCGATCTCTTCGCATTCTTCAAGCCGTTCCTCTTGGGATCGGCTTCACCGGCTGCTCCTCTGCAGGCGGGTATTTCGTATAGTGCGTTTCATCATAAAACTCCCTTTTAACCCACAAATACTCCCTTACCTTTTTTCGTGTATCGAAAAAACATTTCAAACCGCTCTCTGCTTATCTTCACCTGTCACATGTCTGAATGAATAAGGGGCAAGCGGGTGGACCGCAGCTTGAAAATGAATCACGGAAATTCACTTCCACGTATTGCTTTTTTGCGTCGATACGATATATATTTATATCGAATCGACATATCATTGGAGGCGGTCTGTATGTATGAAATTTTTGTTCTGGGCGAATTAATGACCGGGGACAAACACGGTTACATGCTTCAAGAGATTCTAAAAAATGCAGGCGGGCCTTACCGCCAGATCAGTTCCGGAACGTTGTATCCCCTGCTCTCCCGGATGGTGGATCACGAGTGGATCCATCTCAGTCTGGACGGGTCCGGCGGAGGCAAACGCCCCCGAAAAATCTACGGGATTACCGATTCCGGCCGGCGGAAGTTTTTCGAGCTCATGGAGAAACCACTGGAATACAACATGGATACGGAGCAGATGTTCCATTTCAAAATGGTCTATTTCCGGTATGTTCCGAAAAGGGTTCGACTCGACTGCCTGCAGCAGTATTTGATTTATCTGGAGACCAACCTGAAGCATGTGACGGATTTTGAAGCGGAGATCGCGTTCTATAAACCCGAACCGGAGAAACAGCGATTACAATTGCTGAGGGTGCTGGATCACCGAAAGCAGATGGGGATGACGAATATCGAGTGGATCAAGAAAGAAATAGCGGCTGTTAAGTCCGAAGAGGACTAGCGTTCAAGCGTTGTCGCATTTGATATCATGGAGGGGATTACTGGATGGAACGTTTATGGACGAAGCCGTTTATTCAGATGACGGTCGGAATGCTGTTTCTGTTTACGGGCTTCTATCTGCTGCTGCCCACGCTTCCGCTGTATATCAAGCATCTGGGCGGCTCCGAGACCCAGGTGGGCTTGGCGGCCGGCGCATTTACGCTGACGGCGGTGGTCTTTCGCCCGATGGTCGGGGGATTGGTGGACCGGTACGGCAGAAGAGCTTTTTACGTTTGGGGTCTTATCTTCTTTGTTCTTTCGATGTACCTCTACGATTGGGTCGGCAGCATTCTGCTTCTGCTTGCGCTGCGGATCCTGCACGGCGCGAGCTGGGCTTTCTCGACAACCTCCATCGGGACGGTCATCACGGATTTAATCCCGATCTCCCGCCGCGGGGAAGGCATGGGCTGGTACGGTATGGCGATGACGGTGGCAATGGCCATCGGCCCGATGCTGGGTACTTATATCGTGAGCGGGTATTCGTTTCGGACGTTGTTTCTGGTCGCTACCGGACTCTCCCTGATTGCCTTCATACTGGCCTACATGACCAGAGCCCCTTACCAAGCCAAACCTTCGGCAGGGCGAATTCAGCTGGTCGAGAAATCCGTTCTGCCTGTCACGGCCGCCATCTTTTTCCTGGCGGTTGCCTACGGTGGAATTACGACCTTTCTTCCGCTGTTTGCCGAGTCCATCCGGGTCAATCCGGGAACTTTTTTCCTGGTGTACGCCGTCGCTCTTACCTTGATCAGGCCCTTTGCCGGGAAGCTGTCGGACCGTTTCGGCGAAGCGGCCGTCATCATTCCGTCCCTTGTCATAACGGCTGGTGCCCTGATCGTCTTAAGCCAATCGAGCGGATTGCCCGGACTGATTACCGCCGCCATTCTGTACGGCATCGGTTTCGGTTCGGCCCAGCCCGCCCTTCAAGCAGCCACCCTGCGCATTGCTCCCGAGAATCGGAGAGGCGCAGCCAACGCCTCGTTCATGACGGCATTCGATCTCGGCATCGGGCTTGGCGCCATCCTGTTGGGTCTGGTCTCCGAGCGTATCGGCTATGCCTATCTGTTTACGGTTACGGCAGTGTCTGTTGTCGTATCCTTGGTCATATTCGCGGTCTTTGTAAGAAGACTGCTTACGTCTGTCGCTGTAGAGAAGGAGTGAAGGCTACCCATTCTCAAGCAAACACGCCCGCGGACTTGGACCGCCGCGTCGTATTGGAGCGTTCTGTCGCAGTGGAGCACTCTGCCTGACCGAAGCCGTTCTGCCGGGTTGACCGGGCTGCCGTCCCTCTAGACCCGCCAGCCTCGGAAGTCCGAACTTCAGCCCCCTCCGGCTTCGTAACCTCCGAGTCCGCTTCCGAATAGGCTAACGTATCTGATGTTAGATTGGAGCGATGGTACGCATGGCGCAATATGTACCGCCGGTGAGCATCCATACACTCACGCATACGGCACCCGGTCTCGTGATTCATTATCCGCAGGTATACGGCCTCATGAATCCTGGAGCAGAAGAAGCCATCAACCGGGCCATTATTCTTCAAATCCAGGATATGCAGCGTGAACAGCAGCAGGTTCAGACCGGCACCAACCCGCAAACGACGGGCAACTTTGAGATTAAAACGAACGAGCGCGGCATTCTTAGCCTTGTGCTGACCAACTACACCTACTCCGAGCATATGGCGCACGGGTATACGGTGACAAAAGGACTGACCTTCTCCACGGCCACCGGACAATCCTATGCCTTATCCGATCTGTTCCGCCCGGGCTCCGGCTATCAAGCCGTCTTGGCCGCCGAAGTGAACCGTCAGATCAAGGAACGCGGCATTCCCGTGCTGGAGAACGTTCCGGTTACCGTTTCGCCGAATCAAGACTTCTATCTGGCCGATAAGTCGCTGGTCATCTTCTATCCGCTGTATGCCATCACGCCATACTATGTCGGCTTTCCGATGTTCCCCATATCGGTATACGACCTCTTGGGCTTGGCGCCCGAGAACGGATTGTTATCGGATCTTGCCGCGGACGTGGCGTAGGAAGCAGCAGCGCATTCAGGCGATATGCAGCAAAAAAAACAAACCCGATTCCCTGGCGCCTTACGCCAAAGCATCGGGTTTGTTAGTTATCATCGCATGAGTTTTGCTACTACGGTTTACACCATGATTTTGCAAATATCGTTCGTGAATTCCACCGGATCGGCAATCGGCAAGCCTTCGATCAGCAGCGCCTGATTGTACAGCAGATTCGTGTAGAGCTTCAGCTTATCCTGATCCGCTTGCAGCGCCTTCAGGGACTGGAACACCTCATGGTTCGTGTTGATCTCCAGCACCTTGTCGGCTTGGATATCCTGCCCGTTCGGCATCGCCTTCAGGATTTTCTCCATTTCGATCGAGACATCGCCCTCCGTGGACAGGCATACTGGATGGGATTTCAGTCGTTTGGAGGCTTTGACGGACTTCACCTTGCCGGCCAAGAGGCTGCCCATGGCTTCAAAGAGCTCCTTGTTGTCGCTCTCCTCGGCTTCATTCTCCTGTTTGTCGGCCTCGGAATCGATGCCGAGATCCCCGCTGGATACCGATTTGAATTCCTTCTCCTTGTATTTCATGAGCATCTTGATCGCAAACTCGTCGACATCGTCGGTAAAGTACAGGATTTCATAGCCCTTGTCCAGCACCATTTCGGTCTGCGGGAGCTTCTCGATCCGGTCGATGGAGTCGCCGGAAGCATAATAGATATACTTCTGATCCTCCGGCATTCTGGACACGTACTCATCCAGCGAAACCAGCTTCTTCTCCTTGGAGGACGTGAACAACAGCAGGTCCTGAAGATCTTCCTTGTTCATGCCGTAATCGTTGTAAACGCCGAATTTCAGGCCTCGGCCGAAGGATGCGAAGAATTTCTCGTAATTCTCCCGCTCGTCCTTCATCATGCCCTGCAGCGCGCTTTTCACTTTGTTCTTGATGTTCTTCGCGATCAGCGTCAGCTGGCGGTCATGCTGCAGCATCTCGCGGGAAATGTTCAGCGACAGATCCTCCGAATCGACCATCCCTTTCACGAAGCTGAAATAGTCCGGCAGGAGGTCTCCGCATTTATCCATGATCAGAACGCCGTTGGAATAGAGCTCAAGCCCTTTTTCGTATTCCTTGGTGTAATAATCGAACGGCGTATTCTCGGGAATGAACAGAATCGCGTTATATACCACGGCACCATCCGCTTTGACGTGAATATGTTTGAGCGGTTTATCGAAGCCGTAACGCTTCTCGTTATAGAAGTTGACGTAATCCTCGTCCGTCAGCTCGCCTTTGTTCTTGCGCCAGATCGGCACCATGCTGTTGATGGTCTGCTCTTCCTGAACTTCCTCGAACTCGTTCTCGGCATCTGCCTTCGGACGCTGCGTTTTCACGTCCATTTTGATCGGATAACGGATAAAGTCGGAGTACTTCTTAATGATCGCTCTTAGGCGGTATTCTTCCAAATACTCGTCATACTGATCGTCTTCCGTGTTCTCCTTGATCTTCAACACGATCTCGGTTCCGACGGAATCCTTCTCGGCAGGCGTAATGGTATACCCGTCCGCGCCTTCGGATTCCCATTTATATGCCTCGTCGCTGCCCAGGGCACGGCTCGTCACGGTAACGACGTCGGCCACCATGAAGGCGGAGTAGAAACCCACGCCGAATTGACCGATGATATTGTGTCCGTCCTTCGCTTCATTCTCGCTCTTGAATGCAAGGGAACCGCTCTTCGCGATGACGCCGAGGTTATTCTCAAGGTCTTCCTTGGTCATCCCGATCCCCGTATCGGCAATGGTCAGCGTGCGGCTGGCTTTATCCGCGGTAATCTTAACGTAGTAATCCTCTTTATTAAAGGTCAGGCTGTCGTCGGTCAGCGCTTTATAATAAATCTTGTCGATTGCGTCGCTGGCATTCGAAATCAGCTCGCGCAGGAATATCTCGCGCTGCGTATAGATGGAGTTGATCATCATCTCGAGCAGCCGTTTGGATTCAGCTTTAAACTGTTTTTTCGCCATGAAAAAATCTCCTTTCCAATCTGAACGAGGTTTCTTTTAGCACTCTTTACAACAGAGTGCTAACACTTCTTCTATTTAAACATGTACCAATTTTTGATGTCAATATGTTTGGAGACTTTCATGACTCAAACGCGGCAGCAACCTTTGATCGGCGATGCAGAAGATTTCGGATGAATCCCTGGAGAACGGGCAGCAAGCGCCGAAAGGGCTGTCTAAAAAGGAATCCCCTTTTTAGACAGCCCTCCACATTCATGGCTCGATGCTGCTGTTTAATCTCTTGGATAAAACCGGGCGAATCCACCATACGTAATACAAGCCGCATAGAAGCAGCACTCCGGCCGTGGCCAGGAAGGGGAGCCGATAATCCTGCCGGGCCAGGATCAGTCCGGCGACAAAGGTTGCCCCGGACGAGCCTAAGCTCCGGAAAACCGACCGCATGCCGGCGTACAAATTTCGCTCCTTTTCATTAAAGGCCGACATCAGCAGACTGTCCAGCAGATTGGACAGCATGGTCACGCCGCCGCCCCGCAGCAGGAACAGCCCAACAAACAGCCAAACGGGGAGTATCATGTATAGCGCGGAAAACAGCAAAATATTAACGATAAATACCGAGATAATGGCCGTGTTATAACCGAACCGCTCCATGACGTAGGGCGTCATCAATGAGCATACAAACAGCAGGATCGCGCCGATGGCCAGAATCAGGGATACCTGGTCGTCCATCCAATCCAGGCGGAACTTCACGATGACGTTCAGGAAGGAGCCGGTCATCGCGATGCAGCCGCCGAGCAGCGCCGTAAACACGGCGAACAGCCATAAGGTCCCTGACGATAGTGGCCCCGTTAACCTGGATATACCCTTAGAGGATGAAGCCGTCGCCGCTTCCTCATCCACGACTCTACGCTCGGCAGGCAGCCAAAATGCCCGGATGATGCCGTGAAGCACAAGCACCAGCCCGGTCAGCAGAAGCGACACTTCATAACCCCTGCTTCCTTCGAGCCCCTTCGAGATATATCCGGCCGCCAGCGTTCCGAGTCCCGTAAAAGCCGTAAAGACGGCAAACATCAGGGAGAATGCACGGGCTTCCTCTTTACGGGACCGGCAATAATGGAAGAGAAGCTGGATCTCCGTTGTCTCCACCAGCGTCAACCCGGCAGACACCATGACTTGAGCGGCATAGAACCACAGCAAATCATCGCTGACGGCAAACAGCACATTGCCTGCGGCGATAAAGAATACGCCGGTAACCAGCAGTTTTTTTCTTCCTGTCCGGTTGGCGAGCAGGGATACCGGAATGGCGAGCACGCCCATTATCAGAATGCCCATCGACACCAACGCGCCGATCTCGTCTTCCCTCAGCCCCCGGAAGAGCAGATGCAGATTCAGGACGAGTGTATAAAGGCCGATCCCGATGCCGTAGAAGGCCTCGCTTATCAGGAACCGGCGCACCCCCGTAGACAGCTGCAGCAGGTCTTTGATGTAAAAGGACATGTTATTCCCCTTCTCCAGAAAATCCGGTAACGATATGAGATGAACATCACCGGGTTACTCGTATAATCCCGCTTCCGAGCGCATCCGCCGGCTCAGCCGTACAGGATCGGTATCCTCGGCAGCGTAAGGCTTCAACAGCATGCGGAACGAGAACGGCTCCGGCTTGATCGAGTGCTCGGGAGCCTGTGCCGGACCGCAGCTGTTGCTGCCAAGCCCGTTCTGCCGGTAATCCAGATTCAGCGTAATGAAACGCTGCGGAACCAGATCGCTGGCATGCGCGGCAGACTCCACGTCCTGATCGGTGTAGCGGCTCGCACTGAAATTAAGGGAGGGCTCGCCTACGGCAAGAAGCCCCAACCCCGCACCATCCGCCAGCGAGACCCAGCGGACATCCGAGCGGTTCCCGTTTTCCTGCGGATAGATATAGGGCGTAAACAATCCGTCCACGGTGCTGCGGTATTCCCCGAACCGTCCCGCTTCCAGGCTGTCCGGGTAGCTTTCCCCAGGTCCTCTGCCGTACCACCGGACATGTTCCATGTCGCCCGCGACTTGCATTTGCAATCCGATTTTGGGCAGCATGCCGGGCGGCGTGCCGATCGGCTCACCCTTCACGTCTATGATGATCAGGCCGCTGGAAGTGATCGTATATGTCGTTTCGCAGCGGAAGCCCCAGTCGTATACCGGCGGAGCGATGCGGGAAACTCGCTTTACCTCAACGCATTCCCGGTCCAATCGCTTCCATTCGAAATGATCGACCCGCTCGGAGAGCCGGTCCAGATGGGCCTTACGCCAATCCGGAAGCACGTACATGTCGTTATCGATCGGCGGACGCCAGAAATTCAGCGCCGGTCCGCCAAGTGCAATTCTTTTGCCATGCATGGACAAGGTTTCGAAGCCGGCATGAAGGGCGCTGAGGGACAGCTGAAAGCTTCCATTCCCAACGTGCAGGCCATGCTTCTCCTCGCTAATCTGCAAAGCTCCCCGCTGTAAGGCAGCCGTCGGCTCGAATTCGGGCTTCGACGATTCCCGCAGCAGAAACTGGGACCATGCCACTTCATGTCCCCGTTCCGCCCAGCGGCAGTCCGCGGCCAGCGAGAGGGATACCTCCAGCCACAGCTCGGCAAACGGATTCACGCCTATTGTCGCTTGCTCCAAGGCCTTCAGGAGGCTTAGCTCCGCGCTTGTGCCTGCTTCGATGCGGGGAAGGTCCAGCGCTTCGCTGTGGACAAGCTGTCCATCGGACAGCACCCGGTAATGGGCCTGCAAATGATCCAGCGAAATGAAATCATAGCGGTTCATGATATGAAGCACACCGTGTCTTCGCATCGACATGCGGACAGGCTCAATGACCTTTTTGTATTCCAGAAGTCCGGGTGAAGGCGTCCGGTCCGGACGGACCAAACCATCGATGACAAAATTGCTGTTGTTCGGCACATCGCCATAATCGCCGCCGTACGCATAATCCATCCGGCCATCGGGTGTCCTTCTGCTCAGCCCGTGATCGATCCATTCCCAGACGAAGCCGCCCGCAAGCCGGGGATGCGCTTCAAAGGCATCGAAGTAGGGGCGCAGTCCGCCGGGCCCGTTGCCCATCGCGTGCGCGAATTCGCACAGAATATGCGGCTTGGGATGATCGGCCATTTTGCCGAAGCCCTCCATCTTCTCGACGGAGGAATACATGGTGCTCACCACGTCGCACACCTCGGCTTCGCGGTCCTCCTCGTAATGGATCAGCCTCGTGGGATCATGCTCCCGGCACCACTCCGCCATTGCGCGGAAATTGCAGCCGAAGCCGGATTCGTTGCCGAGGGACCAGAACAGCACGGACGGATGGTTCTTATCCCGCTCCACCATCCGGCGGACGCGGTCCACGTACGCTTCCTTCCAATCCGGATCGTCGCTTAAACGGGAAATGTTGCCGAGCGGCTCGAAGCCGTGGGTCTCCAAATCCGTTTCTTCCATGACGTACAGCCCGTACACGTCGCACAGCTCGTAGAATCGGGGGTCGTTCGGATAATGCGCCGTCCGCACGGCATTGATGTTGTGCTGCTTCATCAACCGGATGTCCTCCAGCATCGTGGACAGGGTGACGGTTCGGCCCGTATCCGGATGATGGTCATGGCGGTTGACGCCTTTCAGCAGGATCGCCCTGCCATTAACGAGGAGCTGTCCGTCCTTTACTTCGATGGAGCGGAACCCGACGCGCTGCGCCACCGTCTCCAGCGTCTCCCCCTGATTATCCAGCAGGGTGATCACCAGATGGTACAGCGCCGGTGACTCGGCACTCCATAAATCCGGGCCCGCCACCTCGATCTCGAAATTTTCCACGGAAGAGTGTCCGACGTCTTTGCCGGTTGACCCCATCTCCGCTCCAGCGCCATTCAACAGCCGCAACTGGACGGAGCCGCGCTCCGTACCTTCCAGCTCCAATCGCACCTGCAGCTTCGCGTTCCGATACTCGGCATCCAACTCGGTCGTTACGCGGAAGTCGTTGACGCGAAGAGCCGATGGCTCCGCGATCAGGTATACGTCCCGGAAAATGCCGCTCATCCACCACATGTCCTGGTCTTCCAGATAGCTTCCATCGGACCATTGGTATACCCGGACGGACATCTTGTTTACGCCGGGCTTCACATAAGGCGTCAGATCGAATTCCGAAGTCAGCCGGCTCCCCTGGCTGTAGCCGATAAACGACCCGTTCAGCCACACATGGAACGCGCTGTCCACCCCGTCGAATTTGACGCAAATTTTTCTGCCGTCCCAATGCTGCGGAAGCTTGAACTCGCGGACATAGCTGCCGGTCGGATTCGCATTTGGCACATGCGGCGGGTCCACGGGGAACGGATAGTACAGGTCCGTGTAATGCGGATGCCCGTAGCCCTGCAGCTGCCAGTGTCCCGGAACCGGGAGGTCATCCCAGGCCGATACATCATAATCCTCCCCATAAAATGCTTCCGGAGCGCTCTCAGGCTCCTCGGCATAGTGGAATTTCCACACCCCATTCAGCGATTGGTACCAGGCCGAGCTGCCTCTGTCATAACTGAGCGCTCCGTCCGCATCCGCGAACGGAATGAAATAGGCCCGGCTTTTTGCCCGATTTCGTTCCAGCACGCTCAGGTCATCCCAGTCGCGGCCGATACGATGGTCTTTCATCATGTCTCTCCATCCTTTCCCAAGCGGTCTAAGCTTCTAGAGGTCGTTCAAAAAGCCATCTTTCCATGACTTTTTGAACACGCACTTCTATGTTCTGATGCTGCTTCAAGCTCCATATCCATTGTGGATGCCTCTTATCGCCAGCACCGTTTACCCCTTGATCCCCGTTGTGGCGATGCCGCCAACGATATAACGCTGCGCGAAGAAAAAGACGGCCAGCGGCGGAATCGAGATCAGACAGGTGATGGCCATAATGGATTGCATGTCGACGCCGTGCATGCCCTTGAATTGGGATAACCCCAGCGTCAGCGTATATTTCGTCTGGTCGTTCAGGAAGATGAGCGGGCCCAGGTAATCGTTCCAGCAGCTCATCATATGGAACACGGCCACCAGGATGAGCGACGGACCCATCAGCGGCACGATGATCCGCAGCAGAACCGTCATTTTGCCCGCCCCGTCAATCGTTGCCGCTTCATCCAGCTCCTTCGGCAAGGTCATGATGAACTGGCGCAGCAGAAAAATGAAATAAGCGGAGCCAAACCAGGACGGAACGATGAGCGGTTTGAGCGTATTGATCCAGCCCAGGTAATTGAACTCCATATACTGCGGAATCATGGTCACTTCCCAAGGAATCATCATGGTGGCAAGCACGATCAGAAACAGCGCGTCCCGCCCCTTGAATTGAAACCGGGCAAACCCGTAAGCTACCAGCGTGCACGAGACGAGCTGCCCGAGCGTCGACAGCAGCGTCACAATCAGCGTATTTTTCAAAAACAGGTTAAAGGGCTGAATGCTCCAGGCCTCCGCGAAATTGCTGAACCTCCACACGGATGGAAACCATTTCGGAGGAAACAGATACAGCTCCTGCTGCGACTTCAGCGCCGTCGTGACGGCCCAGAAGAGCGGAGCAATGAACAGCAGCGAGCACAGAATGAGCAGTGCGTACGTGATCACCTTTTTCATACAGAACCTCCCTCCCTGCTGGCTTGAACCCCTTGCTTGGCACGCTTCGGCTTCGCCTTCTCCTTCTTTGTCTTCATCTCGCCCTCATAGAACACCCAGGCCTCCGAAGACTTGAACACGAGGAACGTCAGCGTCAGCACGATCAGGAACATGAACCAGGCGTTGGCTGCGGAGTACCCCATCTTGAAGTATTTGAACGCATTCTCGTACATGTACATCGCATAGAAAAACGTCGACTTCAGCGGGCCCCCGCCCGTGAGCAGAAGCGCCAGCGTCAGCTGCTGGAACGCGGCAATGATGGACGTAATCAGGTTGAACAGCAGCGTCGGCGTGATCATCGGAATGGTCACATTGAAGAACTGCCGAATCTTGCCCGCCCCGTCCATCGAGGCCGACTCATACAGGTCCTTCGGAATTCCCTTGAGACCCGCCAGAAAAATAAGCATCATCGAGCCCTGTCCCCATAGGCTTGCAATGACCATGGCGACCAGGGACCACTTCGTATCGTTCAGCCAGTCCGGCCCTTCGATGCCGACCAGCGATAAGAAATAGTTCAGGATCCCGTAATCCCCGCTGTATACCCAGGACCAGATCATGGCGAGGGCCACGCCGGAAATGACCGACGGCAGGTAGAAGGCGGTGCGGAAGAACGCGCTTCCTTTTACCTTCTGATTCAGCAGCATGGCAAGCCCCAAAGCCACGATGATGTTCAACGGCACGAACAAAGCCGCGAATTTCAGCGTAACCAGCAGCGATTTCCAGAACAGCGGATCGTTCGAGAACATCTCCACATAGTTGTCGATGCCGACAAAGGTCACTTGGCCTACGATCGGCCAATCAAAAAACGAAATGACGAGGGAAAACAGCAGCGGGCCAAGCGTGAAAACCAGGAATCCGAATATCCATGGAAAAATGAAGAGGTAGGGCACGGCCCCACCCCAACGTTTTGGTCCAAGTCGCTTCGGGGCCGCTGTCTGCTGTTGTGGGTAAGGCACTTGCGTTTGGGCCATTTTCGCGAACCTTCTTTCTTCGATTATTTCAAATAGCGTTCGCTATCCTTCACCGCCTGGTTCAGAACCTCCTGCGCATCGCTGCCGAACATGACGGATTCCACGGCTGCCGACAGCTGGCGGTTCACTTCGTTCCACTTTGGATTCAGCAAAAAGGCCGGCGTATTGTCCGAGCGCTCCAGCATCGTGTAATACGGCTTGTAGAGCGGATCCTGGTCCTTCTTCAGCTCGTTGACCACGCTGACCCGGACCGGAAGGTCGGCCACGCGCATTTTGATCGCTTCATCCGATACGTAGAACTTGATGAACTCCCACGCCAGATCCTTGTTCTTGGAATCCTTCGCTATGGATAACGCGGATTCGGCCAATACGCCCTTCACAGGCTTGCCCTCAAAGGCCGGCATCTCTACCGTGCCCACATCGATTCCGGCTTCCCTGAAGGATTCCAGCGGCCAGATGCCGCTCTCCCACATGGCAATCTTGCCCGCTTTGAAAATATCCTCCCCGCTCTGCTGCCCTTTGCCTCCGGTCAGGACCGCCGAGCCGTTCTTGAGCATATCGCCCAGCATCTGAATGGCTTCCGCCGTTTCCTTGCTGTTCATGTAGCCTTCGATCGTTGTGCCGTCCTCCGAGATGAAGGATCCACCGTTGCTCCATACGAACCCTTGAAGGTCATACGTATCGTTCTCGGCCCGTACGCCGAAGCCGTACTGCTTCTTTGATTTATCCGTCAGCTTCTGGGCGATTTCCTGGAATTCCGCCCATGTCCATCCATCGCTCGGGTAAGCAATGCCCGCATCGTCGAACATCTTCTTGTTGTAGTACACCACCCGGGTCGTAAAGCCCGCCGGGATTCCGTACAGCTGATCGTCGATCTTGCCGTAGTTGAACAATCCCTGGTAAAAATCATCGATGTTCAAATCCTCGTCCTTGGACGCGTAACCGTCCAACGGCTCCAAGGACTGGTGATACGTCGGAAAATCCCACATGTACATCACGTCCGGCGGATTGGCTGCGCCGAATCCGGCGGCCAGCTTCTGATCGAATCCGTCGGCATAGGCCTCGACCTGCACCTTCGTGCCGGGATGCGACTCTTCGAACTTCTTGGCGATCTCCTGCTCGATCTTCAGCGCATCTCCCGTATCCCATGTCGCGAAACGAAGCGTCGTTGCCGCCTCCGATGAGCTTCCGTCCGGCTGCTTCGGGCTGCCGGTCCCGCCGCTGCCGCCGCATGCGGCCAGCAGCGATGCCATTAACGTCATAACCGAAACCATTGCGATCCATGACATTCTCTTTTTCATATTGTCAGCTCCCCTAAAGTATTGAGTTGATATGAATTGAACCGCTTTCATCATAACTCGGATGAAAGCGGTTCAAAACGTGCGCTGATTCGCAGATGATCGTATTTTTGTTCGAACTTTAGCCCGCGGGTGTTCATTTGTTTACGATGATTCCCCTTTTTGTTCGGCACGGTATTGGCTTGGCGTCTGACCCGTGCAGCGCTTGAACCATTTGCTGAAATATTTGCTGTCTCCGAGTCCCGTCTTCTCGGCGATCTCCTGCATCGTTAAGGAGGTTTCGCGCAGCAGGCCGTAAGCAAGGCGGAGCTTGCGCTTATATTGGAACGCGATGAAGCTGTCGCCGACCGTTTTCTTGAACAGGATCGAAAAATGGCTGCGGCTCAGCCCCACCTGCTGGGCCAGCTCCGCTGCCGACCACTCGTCCGCGGGATGTTCGTGCAGCAGATGAACCGCCTGCAGGATCGGCTCCGGCCACTGCTCTCCGCTCAGACCGTACACCCGCTCCAGCTCGGCTTCCTTGTGCAAGGATTGAAAGGCTTTCTGCACATCCTCCGAGTCCTGAAGGCCTCCCCTCCAATTCCAGGCAAGCTTCCCGCATCGGCTCTTGATCTCCACCAGCAGCCCGTCCGCCGCTTCCTTATGTTCATCCGGCACGGCCCAATAGCAGCTGTCCGCGCCGTACGGGACCCGCTTGCTGCTGCGCAATCCCGGCTCCTCGGAGCCCTGCTCCTTCAGCAGGTGCTCCCAACTGCCGCTGCAGCCCGCCGTTTTGATCAGATACAGCGAAATGCGCTTGCCCTCTCCCAGCCCGGCGCGGCTGCAAAGCTCCCGGAGTTCGCCGGGGAAACGGTCGCTGTGCCCGTTAAGCCAAGCAAACAAATGGGCGGAAACCTGTTCTTCCAGCCCGTACACGTTGGCCGGCGCATCAGACAGCTCGCGTTGAAATTTACCCAGCATCGCTTCGAGCTCTTCGTCCTCGAAGGCGGTTTTCAGCAGATATCCGGACGCGCCAAGCCGCATCCCTTCCTGGGCATATTCGAAATCCCGGTGGCAGCTGAGCAGAATGATCCGGGTTTCCGGCGCAGCCTCCTTCACCTTCCGGGAGAGCTCGATCCCATCCATCTCCGGCATGACGATATCCGTAATGACGACCTGCGGCCGAAACTCCAGAAAAGCCTCCCAAGCTGCCTGGCCGTTGGGGCTGTCCGCCACAACTTCCATCCCGAACCGTTCCCAGGGCACCGTGGAGCGGAGTCCCTTGCGCACAATGCTTTCGTCGTCGGCAATCATCACTTTAATGTTCCCTGTATTCATCATAGAAAGACTCCTCCCTTTTCGGCCAGCGTATGATGATCGTTGTTCCTTCTCCCTTAACCGAATGCACCTTCAGTCCGTAGAGCGGACCGAAATGCAGCTTGAATTTCTGGTCGGCGTTCCGCACGCCAAGCCCGCCGCGGCCCTTCCGCTTCGTCTCCGGCGAAAACAACCGCGCCAGTTTGTCCTCCCTGATGCCGGCTCCGTTATCGCGGAGTGTGAGCACAAGCTCGTCATGATCCTCCTCGACCTTGACATGGATCTCTCCCTGCCCGTCCGTAAAGGCATGGAAAAATATATTCTCGAACAGCGGCTGAAGCGTCATCCGCGGAATCAAATACGGCAGAAGCGAATCATCGCAATCCAGGCGATAACGAAATACTTCGCCGTACCGGATTTCCTGAATCTTCAGGAAGTGGCCGATCATGCGCAGCTCCCTGTTTAGGGTAACGAGCTCCTGGGAAATATCCAGATTTCCCTCCAGCACCATCGTCAAATGGTACAGCATCTGGCGAATGTCCTCCGCGCCTTGCAGCCGGGCCTTCCACTGGATGGAATTCAGGGTGTTGAACAGCAGATGGGGGTTGATCTGATAATGGAATGCGCGCAGCTCGGCCTCTTTTTTCAGCCGCTCGCTCTGCTCCACCTCGCCAATCAGGGTCTGCACGCCCGTTACCATCCGGTTAAAACTCATGTCGAGGCTGCCCAGCTCATCCCTCCCCTCGATCGGCGTACGGGTATCCAGCTTGCCGAAGCTTACCTTCTGCATCGAGTCCTTCAAGGTCCGGATCCGCGAAGTGAACCGGGAGGAGAACAGATAGGCGATGCCAAAAGCGAGCAGGCAGGAGACGATGGCAACAACCATCGTGTTCGCCCGGATCACGTCCGAGGATTGATAGAACGCCTTGGCGGGAATTCTGGCTTCCATGGTCCATTGGTTGGCGTCAATCGTCCGGGTCCAGGCCACATCGCTGTCATGGGGCGTATACGGAGCGTCCGTCTCATACACGACCGTGCCGTCCGGCGATGTAATAAGCAGGTGGGCATGCGTGTCGGCCTCGAACTTGGCATAACTTCGCAGCAGCTCCTCGGCGTTCTCCTCGATCAGGATGACGCTGCCGTTCTGAGCCTTGTCCGGGTGATGGATCGGCACCGCCAATCCTAGGACAGGCACGTTGTCGCTATCGCTGTTATTAATGGAATGATCCTGCGGATAGAAGCCCAGCCAATAGGTGCCGGCATAGGCTTTCGGCCTGGCGTTCCACGCCGGGATATTGCCGAGTTTGTTCACGTCCAGGTTGTTCTCCCCATAGTAATAACCGGAGCTCGTTATGATGTAGATTCCGGCTGTCAGCTGCGTCCGCAGGGACTTCAACAACGATTCGAAATCGTTCTTCTCCATGATGTCGCCATAGGTGGACGGCGTCCCGTTCCCGATTCCCGAATGGCTCGGGTCCAGCAGGTAGGAATAAATCGTCTCCGCCGTCTGCTTCATCCGCCCCAAAGCCGAACTGGTCTGCTGCTCCAGCTGCGCTACGGCATTATCGCCGTATTTGCCGAACTGGGAGTTAATCACTTTAGCGGATTGCACATAGGAAAGTCCGCCAAGCGAGAACAGCGGAATCAAGGTGACGACTAAAAAACAGGTAAGCAACTTGGTTCTTATACTGTGATAGGTGCCGGTGAACATCCGTCCGGCTCGGTCTTTGATTCCCTGAAAATTCATGATTACTCTCCCCATTGTCGTATCGAATCGTATCGTGAACATCCATCCGATCGTTCGCCATGCGGCTGTACTGCTTACGAGATCCCGTGATACCGCTTTCATTATAAACCTGAACAAAGGGCTTGTAATTAGGCGGCAACTGGAAAATGAGAGGAAACGGAAAAAGCACCTCCTCCGCAAGGTCAAAAGCCCGGGAAGAAGTGTCATTCCGTGACAGTTATAACGTGTATTCATGTCCCAAAATCAAAAATACGCTGGAGGTCCAGGTGAACGCCCGATCGCGCAGCCCGGCTCCGGTCAGGGCATCAAAATTCTCGGCCATGCCGCTGAGACTGACCATTCGGCAGTACCGCTGCGCAATCTCCATGGCCAGCTCCTTATCGCCGGCCGCCGCCACCCCTTCGACCAGCAGCATCGTGGAAGGAGCCCAGATCGGTCCGCGCCAATATCCGTCCGGCTTATAGTATGGGCTGCTTACGCTTTCGGTCGCCCAGCCGTTGCTCGTCAGAAATCGGCTTTCATCCCGAAGCCCTTCCAGCAGAGCCGTGCGGATATACTCGGGAAGGCGTTTACCCAGCAGGATAGGAACGAACAGCAGCAGGCTGTCCCCTTCGGACGGCTCATGCGTTCCCGAACGGCAGGCCGTAAACCGGCCGTCCTTCCAGAAGTGCCGAATCATGCGGTCCAGCGTATCGTCCGCTCTCCGTCTCCATCCGGCCGACTCCTCCGACAGGCCCAGCAAACCCGCGATTTCGGCCAGCGTCTCCATCTGGATAATCAGATAAGCGGCAAGGTCGGGACTCTCGACGGGAATGCCGTTATTGAACGCCGTGCTGTTGTCCCAGCCCGAGTCGTTGCCGTGGTTATACTGGGGAATGCCGTCGCCGTCATGATCCCGGTGCGTGAACCACCACTGCGTCCATTTCGCTAGAGGGCCATAGACCTCGCGCAGCTGGGCCTCCTTGATGTAATCCGTCCGACGCATCATCCAGGCCAGCGTCCAGCCGTGAATCGGCGGTTTGTTGCAATTCCAAAGCTCGTATTTATCGTTCACGAAGTCCGGGATCAGGCCGCTCTCATCCTGCCGGTCAAAAAAGATCATGAGCTGGTCCCAAGCCAGCTCCGGCTGATGCCGCACGAGAGCCATCGCGTTAAAGCAGTTATCCCAGCTCCAGATGTTGGTCATCCAATTCTTGGACATATACATGGCCGGGCGGGTCAGGCAGCCTTCGGCGGGAACCACGCAGGACCAGGTAATATAGGCGGCGAGCTCCCTTGCTTCCTGCCACTGCTCAGAAACGGCAAGGGTGCTGTTCAGCCATCTGGCGTAATCCTCGCGAGCGCTTACAACCGCATCGTCGAAGGACTCCCATTCGCCGCGCGGCTTCAAGACGGTCATGAACTCTTCGACCGCAAATTCGGCCACATTGTGTGCAGGATCCACGAAGAAATCGGCGGTCACCCGCGAGCTCTTGATCTCGTTCCATTCAACCTCCATGCCCATCTGGCCCGCAAGCCGGGTCAGCATGAAGCGGCAGCCATGCGTGAAGCTGTTCACCTCCCAGCTGTCCGGATGGGTCTCATAGGCGTAATCATACGCGGCGGGGAAAAAGGTAAGCCGGATGCCGCAGCCTTCCGAGCGGAATCGCACGGTCCGGGAGTCCGATATGCAAATATCCGCATGGCCTAACGAATCGGATGCCGTTAGCCTGATGTTGTCGGGTGATGCAATAGGTTCAAACGGAACCGGCTCGTTCTGCCGGTTTAGCAGTTCTATCAGAAACGCCTCGCCAAACTTGTCATCCCCTCCGCGGACGGTTCGCAGGTAAAGACCTTGTCTGCGATCCTTGGCCGCTGGCAGGAGGGATATCGCCAAGAAGGACTCTCTTCGGCTGAAAGGTACGATATTCAGATCAAAATTCATAGGACATCTCCTTCGCTGAGGTATCGCTTTCATTGTAAAACTTCCCAAGGAAGGAGAGGACTGACGGATGTCTTGCCGATAGAGGGATATTGTTCGGGGCACGCTTGCTTTAGCGAGGGAGGTGTCATTTTGTTCGATATGAGGGGATACAAATGTGCGGGCGAATGTCTGGGGTGACCGCAGCCGATGACGGTCATCCCGGTCGGAGGGAACGGATTCAATCTCCGTCCGGGATCGTCCGTTTATCGGACCAGTCAGCCCTCATGATTGCTATGCCTGTTATGGCTTCTGCCCGTGCTGACGCCAATATTGTCTTTTTCCGTCATCGCGCACGGTAATGCCCAGCTTCGATAGTTCACCGCGCAGATCAGCCGCGTCCTCTCGATCCTCGTTCTCGATGGCCTTCTCCCGTGCCAGGAAGAGCGCGTTCATGCTAGGCGTCAGTTCCGGCGAATCGGCAACCCATCTGACGTAATGATCGGCGAACGGATCGCGGTCTTTCCAGGAGTAACCGTGCCGCTTGAAGGCTTCGGCCACCGTTTCCCGCTTGGCTTCGGGTTTCTCGCGATAGAGCTCCTCCCCTTCCTTGCCCAGGAGGACCAGCTGCTTGCCGTCCATAAAGGCAGCGGAAACTTCTTCTCTCGTAAAGGTTTGTTCAGCTTCATGAACGCGGAGTGTAATCTCCTTGTCCGACAGGCGAACCGCAAGGCTTTCTTTAATGGCTAAGTGAGAGAGCACCGTACCAGCAAGCAGTCCCACAACAGCGGTTACGATAACAACCCATGGGCCCTGGATCGATGCGATCAACTCCAAGGGTCCTTGAAATGGAACCCAAGCCAGGCCCGTGGCCCAATCCGCAATCGCAGGCAGAAACCAGCCGACCACCGCGCCTAATAAAGGCGGCACCGCCCATACCAGCATCCGGTCTGCCCATGATAATCCGAGATCACTGTATTCCCTCTCGTTATTCAATGGCATCCGCTCCTTTCCTGAGAACGCTGTTCACCGCTTCTTTCCAGACCGCTTGATAGTCCAGTGGAATCTCCATCAGGATATAACTCGTGATATTATCGATGACCAGAGCCAGAACATAGGCCTTGGAATCCGCATGCTGACGATCGACGAGCCCGAAGTCGACCCCCAGCTTCATGAATTCCCGAAAGCCGTCCAGGAACGATTGCTGCATAGCAGCTACCCGCTGGCCGTAATTGGCATTCCGGTTTGCGGTCAGCATGAACTCGTTCAATAGGCGCATCACCGGCACGAAGGCTTCTTCCTCCTCGGGAAACATGCGCAGCCCGCCCTGGTACAGCTGCTCCGCGAAGTTAAACTCATTTAGCCCGGTTAGGGAGAAATAATGATCGAAATGATAATCGCTGAACATGTATTCAAAGACCCGCTCCACCAGTTCATCCTTGGACGCAAAGTGATAGTAAATCGACGGTTTCGTAATGCCCACTTCGCCGGCAATCATCGCCAGGCTGGTCTTCTCGATGCCATGTGTCGCAAACAATCCGATGGCAGCCTCGACGATTTGCTGCGAGGTTAAATCCTTCTTTTTCACGCTGTCATCCGCCCCTTTTTTTACCTACCGATAGGTAGAATTTTAAGATGGATGATGGAGGATGTCAATTTTTTTTTAACTACCGGTAGGTAAAAAAACTAAAAATCGCCGATGCTTATCGCATCGACGATTCATAAGAATTAGGATTTGTCGCTTAACCGGCTCAACCGATTAAAGCATTCTTCTTCCCATCATGATGATGGTTTCAAGCAGCGCCTTCCACTTTCCTTCGACCGTGCGTGCGGTCTTTGCGGCGTGGGCCGCTGCATTGCGTTTCGAGCGCAATTTCGTTGCCATCCGGCATCGTTCCAGTTCCTGACGGAGATCGCGAACATGCTGTTTGGCAATATCTTCATTATTGATATTCATGTTTCATTCCTCTTTTCTTTTTATAGCGACAACATTCCGACATTACCAATACCTGCAAGCTCCTCTTCCGTCCCCTTCACTATAATACTTCCATTGTTTGCCCGAAGGTAAGGGTACAAAATGCCTTTAATTCTTTTTTCCCCTACAACGACTTCGCCGAAAAGATCCAGGGAGGACATCGAAGCCTTAATATCTTCCTCGGTGACGTCATCGTCAAAGGTCAGCGTCCCGTCAACAATGAAGCTCGCCGGCTGGCCCAAAGCCGCAAGCTGATCCCTCGACCAGGTCTCCTCGCCGCTGATGAACACAAACAGCCGCTCATAACTTACGATTTCCGTATTCAGGTTGGGGCAGCGCTCCCAGACCAGATCTTCGATCTCTTCGCCGCAAATGATGAACGAAGTGGACTGTATCTCCGACACGGCCTGGCTGAAGGCGTCCCGGGTCACGTCCGCCTCGAGAATGAGCGGCTTATTCGTGTAGAGCTTATGGCCTTTAAATCGACGCACGCTTCTTGCGTTTAGCCGTAACGGTTTGGTTACATACTCGAATCCTGCCGGGATCACCTCGACCAAGCCGTTAATCTTTTTCAATTTATCGTAGAAATAAGGGGATTGATGTTCATGGATAATCGCCTTGCCGTTGACTTGGATCTTTTCAATCCGGGCCGAAAACTGCTCCATATCCAGCTCCTTATCCAGATGAACCATGCCGTTCAAGACCAACTCCATAGGCTCGCTGCTGGAAGCCAGATATGCATTGTTCAACTGCACTTTCCCGGACTCGAACCGGGGTTCGTATTCGTAAGCGTGAATCTCCGCGCTGGCGCCTCCCACTTTGAGGAATGCAGAGGTAACGGCAGCGGCCAGATGCCGTGGAGCATAGACCTCGCCGTTAACCACCAGGTGCAGCGTGCCGCTCTGGAATGCTTCAAGGGATACTCCTTTATCGATAATGACCGTGCCGTTAACGAATACGTGGTCCGGCTGCTCCAAGAGCTGAAAATATTCCTCGTTCAGCCGCAGCGTGCCGCCGTAATAACGGTGTCCCTCGGGGATTTCAATCGTCTTGCCGATATTGCCTGTGTTTTTCAACAGCGTGAGGAGGTGTGCCGTCTCTGCTCGGTATATTACGAGACCTACGTTTCCGATCCGTTCGATGCTTGTTACGGTTTCCTCCGTTGCCTGCGTAAGATCCAACATCCCTACATTTTCGATGATTCTGCTCATTTCATATCTTCCTCCCATAGTTTTCTCAATTTTTTGATGGCGGTTTGCAATTTGTAACGAACCGTGGCTGCCGGCATACCCAGCTGGTCGCCGATTTCCTGGCTGGACATCCCGAGCCAAAAGCGCTTAAACACGATATCGCTCTGCGATTGCGGCAAACGGGCGAGCCATTCCGTCATTTCTATATTGCGGCTTGAAACGGGGAGCTCGGCGAAGACCAGATCATCCTCCCACGATACGAGCCGCTTCTCCCGGCGGCTAATATCGATCATGCGATTTTTGACGACTCTGAAGAACCAGGCCTTTTGCTTGTGAAGGGGCAGTTCTGCCAGGTTCGGCTCCTTGATGGCTTTCATAAAGGCATCCTGGACCAGATCATCCGCTTCGTAAGCATGCTTGGCGATGGATCTGGCATAACGCTGGACATCGTCCTTCAGGTTTTCATAGAGATCACATACTTGCATTAGCCAACCTCTCACTTTTCGTTTTGTCTTTTCTGTTAATATAACGTTTGGGAAAAAGAAACTGATGGATATTCTCAAAATTATTTTTCAACCAATCAAAAACACGCCGACCGTCTTCGCGGTCAGCGTGTTAACGAACATTAATCCCACATGGAGAACAGCACCAGCAGTACGGCTGCAACACCCAGCAAGAGCGAGTGCCTGGAAAACCATATCGAACGCATCTCTTCCTTCATGCTTGCATCCTCCTTCTATTTTCATTTAGCCGCTAACAACTCCTCTTCCCTGATGCCTTAATCCCACCAGCTAAGCATGCACACCAGCATAACCGCCGCAAAGAAACCGTCCATAAACTTGAGCTGAAGTTTAGCCATATTGGATTCACCTCCTTCGAAGAGACAACAACTCGAGAGAGAAACCCTCGACTTATTATTGATTGATCAATTACTAATATCTTAAAAATAATTCCTTCGCATATCATGATATCGCTGCTGCGCCACTCTTTATGACTTCCGCTGCTCATGCGCGTTTTTTCATTAAACTCCTCATAGTCGCCGCAATCGCCTGCTCATGAGGCGTCCATTGAATCGGACCGATCAGGCGCTCGTATTTCTCGCCGCTCAGCACCAAAGGCTCCTCGGTCAAATACAGCATCTCACCCACCTCTTTCATCACCGGATTGAATAACCCGATCAGGGAGAGCCCGATTCGTCCGAGCGGCATTACCGCCTTGCGCTTTCCGGCAGCCTGCTGCGCAATCCGCACCAGCTCATGGCCTGAAATCACGCCCGGTCCGGGGATATGCCAGTTCTGCCCGTAGGACTCCTCTCTCTCGGCAATCTCTACGATCATGCGGGCGGCATCCGGCAAATAGACGTATTCTCGAGGAACGCTCATGTTGCCGATGAAGGCGGTTGGCTTCCCGGCCGCAATGGCTTCCATCGTGACGGATAAATAGGATGCCTGCGCAGAAGGGCCATAGTAGTCGGGCAGTCTTACGATAAGAGGGTTTGCTTTATGCCAGCGCGACGAGAAGATCAGCTGCTCGTAGGCCAATCTTATTTTGCCCTTACGGGTATGCGGTTTTTTGGGGTGATCCTCCGTTACCTTTTCCATTAAGCGTCTGCCATACGGATAAATTCCATCTACCACCACAACCCTGGTCCCCAGCTTCTCCGCAGCCGTCATGACCGATTCACCCAGCGGCAGCAGCCTGGATTCCATCTCGTGGTAAGGCATGTTCGCACTGTGAAAAATAACATCGGCCCCTTCCGCGGCTCTTCGGATATCCTCCGGTTTAAAGGCATCTCCCGTTTCCAGCGTAAGCAGAGGAGAATAGTCCAACCGCTCAGCCAGCTCATTCAGCTTCTTAACGGAACGGCCGAAGGCTACCGTTTGAATTCCGCGCTTCACCAGTTCCGCCGTCAATGGGGCCCCTACGCCGCCTGTTGCACCCAAAACAATCGCTTTTTTCATCGTTAATCTCTCCTCACATTAAAATAATTGATTGATCAATCACAATTGATTGAAAAAGAAATGCCCTTTCTCCACCGCGCACAACCTGATGCAGTACGCGGTGCGGCACATCGACGCGCGCCTTATCTTTTGGGCATCATATTCGGCATATCCATCGCCATGGCTACATTGCACAGCATCCCCCGGGCCAGAAAATCGGAGGTTTTCTTGTCGGCATCCTCGAATCCCGCTTTCACGAAAGCATTCTGGACCAGGTCCTTCACCTCGTTCATTCCCTGCTGCATCGCTTCGCGGATGGGCGCTTCCTGGATCGTCTGCGCCTGCATCTGCAGCAAGATTTCGCTGCGATGGGATTGCACGATCCCTTCGTACGCCCGGATCAGGCCCGTCTCCAATTCCTCCGGAGCAGCGGACTCGATG
The DNA here is from genome assembly GCF_000024685.1 of Paenibacillus sp. Y412MC10. Lineage (NCBI taxonomy): Bacteria > Bacillati > Bacillota > Bacilli > Caryophanales > Paenibacillaceae > Paenibacillus > Paenibacillus sp. Y412MC10. The sequence goes on along the minus strand of NC_013406.1, from coordinate 1,396,248 downwards.
ACCCCCTGAAATGCCTGCACGATGCGCTTCCAGGAGACCGTCAGCGATTCCACGAGCAGCGATTCCTTGGTAAAGAACCGATAGACGTAAGGCTGGGATATCGCTGCCCGTTCGGCAACCTGAGCCGTGGTCGCGCGATAGTATCCGATCTCTGCAAACACTTCGATTGCTGCTGCCACGATTTCATTTCGCCGATTCGCAGAGGTTGAAGCTCTAGCCATTCAACCAACCTCCTCTCACTCGTTTTAATTTATTATTGATTGACCAATCACTAATTGAACTCAGTATATACGGTCCATTTTCCTTTTGCAACTGTTTTCTTCCAAAATTATTGAATTCAACACCTGGGATAGCTAGAGCATAGGGGAGGAATCCGCTATTTCTTATCGAATTGTGTTTATGAACCGCAAATAAGACGGGAGCCTATTCCAAGACTTTATCCTGTAATCGATCAAGGAGGATCAACCATGAGTCATGAAGGTCAACAGCAATTCGAACGATGGCATAGACACCGTACGGTCTTGCTTCAGCTGCTGCAGGACGTACAGAGCGAGCATTTGGATTATAAACCGTGGGAAAATGCCTATACCTTGGGCGGATTAGCTGTTCATATTGCGGCAGCCTCGGATATGTTCCTGCGTTCCATTGTAAAAGGTTCCTTCTCTCCACCCTCTATTTCCACCGAATTCGAAACCATCGATGACATAAGAAATATCGTGCAGGCTTCGACCGAATCGTCTACGGCTGTTTTTAATGAATTGTCTGACTTCCTAATGGAGCAGCCGCTGGACTTCAATGGGTTCACAGCGCCCGGCAAAGTGTGGCTAAGCAATATGGTCGACCATGAAATCCACCATAAAGGGCAGTTGTTTACTTACGTGCGGGCTGTCGGAATCGAGAAGGTTCCCTTCTTCACGCTTCAGCCGGCCAAGTAGTAAAAACAAGACACGGCTGGATTTGCTGTTTTAAGTTATCAAAGGAATTACATCTTGCTCAAAATAGAAAGCCGGATTTCCTGCAGCTTACGCTGAGGTAAATCCGGCTTTCTTCTATCCCTGGCTAGCCTTGCTTCGCCAGCTTCACCACGGCCTGCAAAGCGGTGTTAATCTCGCGCTCCACCGCGTCGGCAACCACGTTTGTGTTCGGGTCGTACTCGGCCGCAAGGTCGGCGTCGGCAAAGCCGTCCATGGCCACAATCGCGCCGGCGCGAACGCCGCGGATCGCCGCAACGACGTACAGCGCCGCAATTTCCATCTCGACGCCGAGCGCGCCCGCCGCTTTATATTTCTGGTGCGGCACTTCCTCGACTCCGTTAAAGAACACGTCCAGCGTGACGGTTATGCCCTTGCGCACAACGCCTTCGCCGATCGCGAGCGCGGATTCGTACAACGCCTCCGCCACCTGGCTGTCCGCAACCGCAGGAAAACCGTCCGGTACCAGCTGCTTCGTCAGACCGTCCGTACGGATCGCCGCGGTGCTGACCACAAGGCTCCCCGCCGGGGTGTCCGCCCGATAAGACCCGGCGGTGCCCACGCGAATCAAGGTCTTCGCCCCCGCGCGGATCAGCTCCTCGAAGCAAACGGCCGCTCCCGGGCAGCCGACGCCATGGCTGGTTACCGCCAGTTCAACGCCTTCATACGTCCCCACGAAAGTGCGGTACTCGCGGCTGAACGCCAGCTCGCGCGCATTTTCGAGCTTACGGGATATCGTCTCCGCGCGTTTCGGATCGCCGCAGACGATCACAAATTCAGGTATATCCTCTGAGTTCACTTGCAAAATAGGCATCAACATATTAGTCAAACTCCTTACGTGTCCATTCGTCTTCGGGTATATCCAGCGCCTCGCCGCTAAACCGCTCTTCCTTGAACGGGTCCGCTTCGTTGTGGAAGCCGTTGCGTTCCCAGAAGCCCGGGCGGTCTTCCTTCATAAACTCGATGCCGCGCAGCCATTTGGCGCTCTTCCAGAAATAGCGGTGCGGCACGACCGTGCGCAGCGGCCAGCCGTGCTTGTCCGTCAGCGGCTCGCCGTTGAAACGATAGGCCAGCAGCACATCGTCACGGAGCAAATCCTCGATCGGCACATTCGTGTCATAATCGGGATCGGCATGAAACATGACGTATTTGGCATCCGGCTTGATTTTCAAGCCCGCCAGGAAATCCCGGAACAAGATGCCCTCCCATACCGTATCGAACTTGGACCAGCGCGTAACGCAGTGAATGTCGGTGTTCACGGTTACCGTTGGCAGCGCCAGAATATCTTCATACGTAAAGGTCCGTTCCTCTTCCACTTCGCCGAAAACCCTGAGGGTCCATTCCGACATGTCGTAATGGGGAACCTCCCCTTCATGCAAAATCGGGAACTTCTCGGTCAGCGTCTGCCCCGGCGGCAGCTTGGCCCGCTGCTCTTCGGTCAGGTTGCCCACCGCCACCGGCTTCATTTTCTTCAAACGTTCTGCTTTTTTATGCACCAAGTTCATCTCCTTTACGCTTGATCGCTTTCGCATCCGCTTATCGACGGGATGACTTCAATCACAGATTATCGCGGCACGGGCTGCGCGCTTATCTGGAGCTGGATCCTTGCTTCAGCGCGTCCTGCTGGAAGCTTTTATCCTTAAAGAAGAACATCGCCAGAATCGTTACGACATAAGGCAGCATCTGCGTAAAATGCGTAGGCAGCGCCAGCCCCTGGAACCGGATGCTGAGTGCATCCATAAAGCCGAACAGCAGGCTTGCCGCCGTCACCCCAAGCGGACCCGATTGGCCCAGCATCGTGGCGACGAGCGCGATAAAGCCGCGGCCGGCCGTCATGCCTTCCGTAAACATCGTCACCTGTCCAAGCGACAGCTGCGCGCCTGCAAGCGCACATAACACGCCGCTCGCGAGCACGGCTCCATACTGATACCGTCTTACACGGATGCCCACGCTTTTGGCAGCGAGCGGATTCTCGCCGGCAGCCAGAAAACGAAAGCCGTTCTTCGTGCGATAGAAATAATACCACATGAGGCCCGCAATCAAAAACGACAGATACACAAGCGGCGTCAGGCCCGCCAAAATGGGACCGATCACCGGAATATCCTCGATAATCGGAATGTTCCATTTCGGCAGCCCGACCATCGTATTATCATAAAAAGCACCTTTCACATCAAAAATAGCCCGCAAGCTGAATGTGGTCAATCCTGCCGCCAGCGCATTCATCGCGATACCGACCACGATGACGTTGGCCTGCAGATTAATGCTGAGGTAAGCAAAGATAAAGGAAAAGATCGACACGATCGCAATCGCGAACAAAATCGCGTAAAACACGTTGCCGAAAAAGTGGTTCCCCACCACGGCTGAGAAAGCCCCCAGCAGCATAAAGCCTTCCAAACCGACGTTGAACAATCCGACGCGCGAACACAGGGCACCGCCGAGAGCCGCAAGCAGGATCGGAGTGAGCACGCGGAGGGCCGAGTTGATTAAAGCAAGGTCAAACAGCTGTTCCATCGGATTTGTTCCCCTTTCTGCGCTTCAGGAAGCTGTATGTGAATCGGGCGGAGATAAACAGAATCAGCACGGCTTGGATGATCGCTCCTACCTCAAGCGGCACTTCCGTATTCCGTTCCACGCCCATGCCGCCCGTCTGAAGCGCGGCCAAGAAAATCGATGCAATCAGCGTGCCGATCGGATGCGACCCTGCCAACAAGGCAGCCATGATGCCCGTCCAGGCATAGTCGGCCGTAGATAACGCACCATCGATATAACGATACTGGGAGCCCAGGATTTCAACGGCCCCGCCAAGTCCGGCCAAGCCGCCGCTGAAGAACATCGCGCCAAGCATCATCGGTCCGCGCTTAACCCCGCCGAACAGGGCAAACAGCGGATTGCCGCCTAGCATCCGTACTTCGTAGCCGATCACGGAGCGCTTCAACAAGACGAATATAATCAACGCGGCCAGCACCGCGAGCACAAAGCCGACATGCAGCGGCATGCCGGAGATCAGCTTCGGCAGCCAGACGCTGTTATCGAGCATTTCGGATTGCGCCATCGCGGCCGAACCCGAGCGGTCCTTCAGCGGATAGGCGACCAGATAACCCGCAAACAATACGGCCACATAGTTCAGAAGCAGCGTGGAGATCAGCAGGTTCACCCGGAACCGGGCATCAAAATATCCGGCCATCACCGACCATAATCCCCCTGCAACAACGCCGGCAAGAATCGCAACGATGCACACCAGCCAGCCCGGACCCGGCATATACAATCCGACCAATGCGGCGGAAAGCGCGCCAAACACCATTTGTCCTTCCGCGCCAAGGTTAAAGAAGCCTGCACGGAAGGCAAACGCCGCGCCCAGACCGATCAGAATGATCGGGGTCGCGCGGGACAGCGTATTCGTAAAGAAATACATCCCGCCGAAGGCACCCTTCCACATCTCCGCGTAGGTCTGCAGGATATCGCCGCCGGCAATCATGATCGCGATGGCTCCGGCAAGCAGCCCCACGATGATTGCGGCAATCGGCTGAAGCAGCGGAAGCGTAAATTTAGTCCATTTGTTCATTACAGAGTTCCTCCCGCCATCAGAAGTCCCAATTTCTCTTCTGTCGCTTCCTTCGCCGACAGTTCGCCCGCGATCCGGCCTTCATACATGACCAGAACACGGTCGGACAGCTTCAAGATTTCCGTTAATTCCGACGATACCAGCAAAATTCCCGTGCCCTCTTCGCGCCGCTTGAGCAGTTCGCCATGAATTGTCTCCATGGCACCGATATCGACGCCGCGCGTCGGTTCCGCCGCGATCAGGAACGGAGTTCCCTGCTCCAGTTCCCGTGCCACGATCAGCTTCTGCAGATTGCCGCCGGACAAATACTGCGTGCTGGTCTCCAGAGAGCCCGTCTTGATGGAGAATTTCTGAACCCATCCGGATACAAGCGAACGAATGTCCTTGAGTTTGAGGAAGCCGCCCTGCTGCAAGCGACGTTGGTGCCCCATAAGCCCGGTATCCATCACGGTAGCCGTTCGATTGGCACCCCATACGTAGCGATCCTCCGGAATATGGGCTAACCCGTGCTCCCGTATTTCTCTTGTCGACATGCCGGTTACGTCCTTGCCCGACACGGCAATCCGGCCGCTGTCCGGCTGAGCCAGGCCCGAGATCACTTGAAGCAGCTCGGATTGCCCGTTGCCTGAAATACCGGCAATCCCGACAACCTCGCCGGCCCGTACTTCCAGGTTTACGCCGTCCAGAACCGGCTTGCCTTTCGTTCCGCGGATCGAGACGTCCGATACTTCCAGCACCTTCTCGCCCGGCGTGATCGGCTTGCGGTCCAGTTCCATCAGCTCGCGGCCGACCATGAGACGGGAGAGCTGGTGGGCATCGGTGTTCCCCTTCTCCACCACGCCCGTGACGGCACCGTCACGGAGCACCGTAATGCGATCAGCCACGTCAAGGACCTCGTTCAGCTTATGACTAATCAGGATAAAGCTTTTTCCCTGTTTGGAGAGCTGTTTAATGGCATCCAGGAGCTCCTGCACCTCGAGCGGCGTCAGCACACCCGTCGGCTCATCCAGAATGATGATTTCAGCTCCCTGATACAGCACCTTCAATATTTCAACCCGCTGCTGCACGCCGGGGGCGCTGCTGCTTACGGTGGCGCGCGGGTCCACCTTCATGCCGTATTTTTCGCAGAGTCCTTCAACGATCTTCACGGCTTGCTTGCGGTCAAACCCGGCACCTGAGCCCGGCTCATTGCCGATCACGATATTCTCGGCGATCGTAAACGTAGGAAACAGCATGAAGTGCTGATGCACCATGCCGATTCCGCCTTGAATCGCGTCAAGCGGGCTTGCAAACGAAACTTCCTTGCCATTCAGCCGAATCGTACCCGAGGTTGGCTGCTCCATCCCGTACAATATCCGCATCAGCGTCGTTTTGCCTGCACCGTTTTCCCCGACTATCGCATGAACCTCACCCGCGCGCAGCGAAAAATCAATGCCGCGGTTTGCGCTGAACTCGCCATACTTCTTCGTAATATTGTCCATCTGGAGTAGCATCGAGTCATGCCTTCCTTTCGTTTCTGAATGAAAGACCGACTGCCCATGTGCAGCCGGTCCAGGTAAGAACTAATTTTGTTCCAATGCGTTCGTTACTTTAATCTTTCCGGCGATGATATCGTCGGAAATCACCTTAAGCTGATCCACGATGTCTTGTCCAATGAATGGGTTAAGCGGCGTTTTGCTCTCATGCGTAACGTAAGTGAGACCTACGGCGCCTTCTTTCAGGCCGTAGTCACGAATATCGAAAGTATAGTTGCCCTCTGCAAAATCCTTCACCGTTTCGTATACGACAGCGTCGGTACCTTTCAACTGCGCAAGCACCACATGCTCAGGCTCGGTATTGTCCGTATCTTGTCCGGAAGTGTAGAAGCCCTTCTCTTTCGCTGCTTCGAACACGCCCAGATCGCCAACGGCGGACATGCCGGCTACGAAATCCGCGCCCTTGGAGTTCTGCAGAAGCGCAAGCTCCTTCGCTTTTGCCGGATCGTCGAATCCGCCTACGAAGTTAACGAAAATTTCGATGTTCGGATTGACCGATTTCGCGCCTTCCTCAAAGCCGGTCATATATTTATGCATAATCGGAATGTCGTTGGCCACAACGTTGCCGACCTTGTTCGTTTTCGTTGCCAATCCTGCAGCCGCCCCCAGAAGATAAGCAGCCTCATGCTCGCGGAATCCGACGCTGCGGACGTTCGGCAAATCCACGACCGTGTCAATGATCGCAAACGGCACGTCCGGATTCTCCGGTGCAACCTTCTTCAATGCATCCTCCATCTGGAAGGTGGATGTGATGATCAGATCATACTTCTCGGCAACCGCCGTGCGGAGGTTCTGCTCGATCGAAGCAGGGTCTGTCGATTCAATCGTTTTGACTTCAACGTTGAAATCGGCAGCAGCCTTTTGCAATCCCTCGTCCATCAAGGCAAAGAATGGATTCACGCCGATCTTCTCAGGAAGAACTAGTGCAATGCGTTTCTTATCTTGAGATCCTTCGGAACCGCCATTAGCTGCACCACTGTCAGTAGACTTATCATCGTTGCCGCAACCTGCAAGCAATCCAACGGATAATACGAGTGTTAATAGAATTGACCATGTCTTTTTCATTTCCTGACCTTATCCTCCTAAGTGAGCACTTTTTATACTATTATCCTATGGTATAGACAAGCAGATGTCAAAACAAAAATTTTAGCGTTTTATGTAGTTTAATGTGTTTTTTAGCAAAAATTTGGTGGAAAACTGCGTATATCACAGAACATTACCTTGTCAAAATGTCGATAATGTTCGGAAATTGCCAACATTTGATCAAACGCTTCCGGCATGGATCCGGGATGAAAACGCATTATTTTCAAATTCCTGGCATCACGCAAACCTGGATTCTCTCTATCTATATAAAAAAGGATGCCGTTCGGCATCCTCGCTCTGCATGATTTCTATTTAGATGAAGCAACATACGAAATGTTGAATTCTTCGACTCCAGCCTGCTTCCACCGCCGATTCAATCGATCAGCTCTGAACCTTTCAATAATCGCTGCAGCATGACCGCTGCTTCGCCGCGGGATAACTTCTGGAGCGGCTTAAGCCCTGCGCCCGACCCCAGGACAATTCCTTGCTTCACAAGGGCGGCCGCAGCCGGTGTGGCCCAGTCGGACAGGTCTTCACGGTCCTGGTAAGGGGAGAGGATGGCTGCCGCTTCCATCTCATTCACTGCGCTCGTTATTCCCGCCAGCTCCATCACTCTCGCCATAACCGCTATGGCCTCTTGACGCGTAATGCCTTGGGCCGGCCTGAATTGGCCGTCCTCATACCCCTGAAGAAGCCCATACTGCACAGCTTGCGTTATGACGCCGTTATGCCAGTCCTCTGCGTCGACATCCCGGAAAGCAGGAACTCCGTCCTTCACCTCATCCAAACCGAGCGCCCTCACGATCATGGCGGCAAACTCGGCACGGCTCACTTGGACATTCGGCGCGTAATGAATCGCCCCGGGCTGATTCGCATTTGTGTCTGTCCCACCTTCGGCAAGTCCGGTTCCGTTCAGAATCATCCGCGAAGCAAGATCGTTCACCGCATCCTTGGACCAGTGGAACGATACATCAGCAACTCGCACTTGATAAGATATAAAAGCAATCGTACCTGCTGATAAGGAATGCAGAATCGCCTCGCTGCTTCCGTCCTCCTTCAGCTCGAAGCGCGTCGGGATCGGGTGGAAGCTGCCGTTCCGATCCAGCAAGACAGCCGTTGTCATGCGGCCCGGCATTCCCTGCGGCCAAATGATTCGCTGCTTCATATATTGCGGGAATGGATCTAACTGCAGTGCCGTGTCCTGAGCTTTAGCCGTGATATCAAACTCGATAGGCAAGCCGATAAGCGTAATGCCGGATTGCAATGCGGCCTTCTTAACGGCCTCTACCTTGGCAGCGTCGCTGGCAGCCATCGTCAGGGTTACCGAAATTTGATCCGCGGCCGGCAAGTCCATGCTTCCTGGCGCCCTCCAGCGCGATGATGCCATCACGGCCGCTGGAACGTGGAAATGACCAAGCGCCGATCGGATTTCAATGGCGCCCTGCTTGGCGTTAAGCAGGTCAAGAGCAGCTCCGCTGGTTTCCAGGGAGACCTGATCCGCGGGCCGTGCCAACGCGATGACGATTACCGGATTGTAGTCCACTGTCTCTAAACGGGCTTCCAGCTTAGCCGTATCCAATTTCATCGATACGACGGTATGTCCATTGGCCTCATGGAACAAACCTGTAACCATCCCTTCCTGAGATTCATCGTTTATCGTAACTTTGACGTCTACTCTATTCGAAGGTGCGGCATTGCCTGATGGGCCCGGTATAGCCGATCCTTGGCCGGAACCTCCTGGCGACGAACCTTCCGGTTCTTCAGGCGTTCCGCCACCGCCTCCGGATGAAGCTCTAATTACCGTCGTTCTGTATTTCATGTGCTGGCCGTCAGGCGCCGTCACCACGACCTCGATGGCCTGGCTGCCTACGGCGACGGGGAAGGACGGGCTCTCCTGGCCGGAGAGGAGAGCCATCGGCCCCCATACCAAATTTCCGGCCTCGCCGTACACGCTGGCCGTTACCGACGACCTCGCATCATATACCTGTGCCGTTATCGTGAGGCGGTCCGTATCGCTGGCGATCTGCGCTTTGTAATCATAGTGATCTCTGGCGAACACAGGGCTCAGCGCTACTTCTCCGCTCGACGATCGCAGCGCCAATGCTTGCAAATCAGTGTCGTAGGCCGGAGCCTCATGTTCCCTGACCGTAAAGCTCCAAGCATCCGCCCCCTGAATGCCGGCAAAGCCGGTACCCGAATGGTTACCGATAAAAGCACCCGGCTCGATCTCGACGTAATAGGCTGCTCCCGCATCAAAATCATTCAGCGGATCTATGCTCGCCGCGTTCCCGAGAATCGTGACGCTCCCTGCATCGACGGTCTCGACGACGCGATGATCCGAGGCCAGCCTAATCGCAATCGATTTACCGGACATCGCCGTCACTTCTTCATTAAAGACAACCTGCAAGGTTACATCTTTTTCCACGCCGACAGACTGGTGGGATGGCGTGTAAGATACGGCCTTAAGCTCGGTCGGTGCCTGGATCGCCTTCCATTGGGCATACAGCGTGACGTCCTGCGTACCGAATATAAGCTTGCCACCGGCAGGATAATCGATTCCGCTTCCGTCGGCCTCCGTATTCCAGCCGTCGAAGACATGTCCATCCTTGCCCAGCTGCCCCGTATTGCCCGCCACGACCGCTTCGTCGCCTCTGGCAAACAAACCGCTGCTTACCGGAACATTCCCTGCGGTGTGTCCGTTGCCGTCATAGGTTAACGAGTAGATTTGCGGCCATAGGGTTGTCACCTTCAGCATGCGGTATGCGCTTTTCCTGCCTACGGCATCTTTGACCATGACGTTAAAATAATGATCCGTTCCTGCGGCAAGCCCGTTCACCACCATCCCGGTGTGATCCGCCGCGTAGTTTTCGAGGGGCTTCCCGTTCCTCTCCATTTGGCTGACGTCCCCGATATTCGGGCTGCCGGACGAATATAACAAATACTGCAATTCGTGCTGCTCCGTCATATTGTCCGAGGCTTTCGGCCATTCCAATGCAACGGAGTCTGACGTGATGCTGTGCGGATTCAGGCTACCGCTGCCCGTATCCGGAGACGTCGTATCCAGCACGGCTTTGGTCAGGGTAGGTATTCCCCTCGTATTGTTGTACGTCCCGTCTCCGATCTGTCCTCCGGAGTTATAGCCCCATCCCCAGACGGTCCCATCCTTTTTCATGGCCACGCTATGAAAGCCGCCGGCGGAAATTTCGCGTACATGCTCGATCCCCGGCACAGGGACCGGAATGAGGCTGGAAGCATTCGAGTTTAGGCCCAGCTGCTGTTGACTGTTATCTCCCCAGCTCCATACGTTTCCTGCCCGGTCCACTGCAAGGCTGTGATAACCTCCACCCGCAACGGCAACGATATGCTGCAGGTTTCGAACCTGCACGGGTCTCGTCCGGTGCGTTCTCGTACCGTCGCCAAGCGTACCGTACGTATTGTTTCCCCATGCCCACACGGTGCCGTCTTGTTTAATGGCCAAACTATGGGAACCGCCGGCGGCGATCGCCATGACGTCCGTCAGCCCGGCAACCTGTACCGGAACGTGCCGGTCCGTCGTTGTCCCGTCTCCAAGCTCCCCGCTTCCGTTCACGCCCCAGGCCCATACGGTGCCGTCCGATTTTAAGGCAAGACTGTAGTATCCTCCAGCCGCAATCGCCGTCACATCGCTTAGACCGGCCACCAGAACCGGGGAGTTTTGTTGTATCGTCGTTCCATTTCCCAGCTCGCCGTTGTCATTCTTCCCCCAAGTCCAAACGGTGCCGTTCTCTGAAAGCGCCATGCCGTGATAGGCCAATCCGCCCGATATTGCCTTGATCCCGCTCAGACCCGGAACTTGCGCGGGCGCGTTCACATTCGTTATCGTTCCAATCCCTAACTGTCCGTTCTCGTTTGCCCCCCAGGTCCATACCGTTCCATCCTGCCTTAGCGCCATCGAACTGCGGACGCCGGAGTGAATGTCAATGACATGGTTCAAATTCTTCGCCATGACCGGAGTCGTCCGGGTATTCCAGGTGCCGTCACCCAGTTGCCCCCTGTCTCCGTATCCCCATGAGTAAACTTCACCGCTGCTTACGAGCGAAGCGGTATGATAGTACCCGGCTACAATCTTTGGTGCAACGGCCGCAGCCGCAAAGGCTTGGCGATATCCCAATAACCCATCCAGCTGCAGCAGCAGCAAAGCCGCACACAGCAGGATTTTTCCTGAACGCCTTAGCATAATCTCCTCCTTCGTTTCATCAGCGTAATGATAGCTGCGGCCTGGTTAGGACCGCGGCACCAAGGATGCTATCAAATTTATGGGAGGGAAACGATTGACAAACGTTAACTTTTCATCTTTTTTTTCATATAATCTAGTTATCGCGACTCAATTTCCGTAAAATAACGTTTCGTATATTGCGAGGGTATCCTATGAAACTACTGACCGACTCACCCATTTTGAAAATGAAAATAAGCCTTCCCGGTCTGAAGGAGCATCTGATTCGCCGGGACCGGCTGCTGCAGGATATGGCAGCAGGCCATAAGGGTCAGCTGACAACCATCATCGCGCCTGCCGGATACGGCAAGTCGACGCTGCTCGCCCAATGGGCTCATGAGACCGACGAACGAAGCGCCTGGGTTTCGCTGGACGAACGGGATAACGATCCCGTCCGCTTTTGGAGATACGTGGCGGCCTCGCTGGCCTCGATTCTTCCCGAGGCGCAAGGAGCTCGTCTCATGCACCATACGCAGCTGCTGCCAAGCGCCTCGATCGAAACCTTTCTGGATACGCTGATCAGTGAATTATACGAGGATTCCGAGCCCCTCAATCTCATTCTTGAGGACCTGCACAGTATTCACTCTTCAACCATCCATGGAGGGATTTCCTACTTGATCGACTACCTCCCCGAACATATTCATCTTCTCATCTCGTCCCGGACCGAGCTTCCATTCCCCACGATCAAGGGCGTGGTAAACCATGAGGTCTATCTTATCGGCATGAAGCAGTTGGAATTTACCTATGAGGAGACGGAGCGTTTGTTCCGCCATGCGTCAAACGGTGGCCATTCCAATCTGACCTCGATGGAGCTCGATACGTTACGGAACCAAACGGAAGGCTGGGTTACCGGGCTCCAGCTTGCCGTGATTACCATGCGAACCGGCAGCGGACTGGAAGGATTCGTGGATGATATGAAGGGGAATCCGCTCCTCGTATCCAAATATCTGTTTCAGGAAGTCGTAAGCAAGCTGTCACCCGACGTGTTCTCCTTTTTGCTCCAGACCGCCGTCCTTTCAGAGCTGCATCCGCAGGTTTGCGATGCCGTAACGGATCTCAGCGACAGCCGTCCGATGCTGGAGGAGCTGCAGAAGCTGAATCTGTTTCTGGTTCCGCTGGACGAACACCAAACCTTCTTTCGTTATCATCATTTATTCTCGCAGTTTCTGCTCGACCTGCTACAGCGCGAGTTTGACGGGGAATATACCAAGCGCCATCGGCTCGCCGGGCAGTATTATGCCTCCGTCGGCTCCATGGATGAAGCGATTGACCATATGTTGGCAGCGCAGGACTTCGGGCATGCCGTGAACTTGCTCGAGCAGCATATGCAATCCGTGCTCGAACTTGGAGAGATTGCCACCTTGCTGAAATGGTTTGACCGCATCCACCCCAGCTATCCGATGACACCCGAAATGTCGCTGGCGCATGCTTTTGTCTTGGTACTTACAGGAGATCTCGAACGTTCCGAGCGCATGCTGATCCTTATTGAGGAAGCCTGCGCTGCGCTAGAATCATCGGAACGAAGGGAGCAGCTTATGAGTTCCATCCTGTTCGTGCGGTCCAATCTTGTTTTTCTGAACGGTGACTTCGGCAAATGGTTCGCCTTCAGCGAAGGCATCCTCGACAACCTGATGCCCGACAATCCGATGTACTACCAGTTCGATTACAATCGGCGGGAGCCTTATGTCAGGCGTACCTCGCTCGGCATGAAGGGAACTCTCTCCGCCGATACGGAAAGAATCGCGCATCTGTTTACCGGTGTGCTGGAATCCCACGGGTGGGCGCATTCGCTCATGAACTTATATGTTAAACAATCCTTGTGCGAGGGATATTATGAGTGGAACCGGCTGGCGGAATGCCGGCAGCTGCTGGTGCAGATCCGTAATGCGCCGCCCGCCAAAGAAACGATGGGGCTGTTCGTGCCGCTGCATATCACCGAAGCCAGGCTGTTCGCTGCCGAGGGCAAATTCCATCTAGCCCATTATGCTTTGGATGAAGCGTGCTCCGCTGCGCTTGCCAGGAAATCGAGCCTTTGGCTCGCCCCGTTAAAGGCCGTCAGAAGCTTGATCTATATCCGGGAAGGGCGCATAGCCGAAGCACGGAAGGAAGTGGCCGAGCTCCCCGTTTCCGTCAAGGACAAGCCCGCCTATAGCCGGGAAACGGAATACCTGGCGTTGGTCCGCATGTTAGGCAGACAGCGCAGGGAAACCGAGGCGCTGCGCCTCCTGGAGCTGTTGAAACCTCAGGCGGAGCGCGAACAGCAGCGATCCAGCATCATTGAAATCACAAGCCTGCAGGCGCTGCTGGAACATCAGCGCGGCCAGCGGCAGCAGTCGCTTCATCTTCTTGGCGAAGCCTTGCGTGTCGGGGCACAGAACGGTTATGTCCGTACCTTCCTCGACGAAGGGGAGGACATGTGCCAGCTGCTGCAGCTGTATTCGAGCCGACTCGGACAGGAAGACGGCTTAAGCCTGGAGGAGCTTCGGACGCTTGAATATGCACGCACGCTCGTGAAGCGTTTCCCGGGTTATTCCGAAGCGGATATTTCTTCCGCCGAGACACCCCAGCAAACTCTTCCCGAACGGCTGAATCGGAACGAAATGAATTTGCTGCATCTGATTCGCCAGGGCGCCGCGAATAAACAGATGGCCGCAGCACTCGGCCTGTCTGAAGGAACGATCCGGGTGTATTTGTCCAGACTGTACGGTAAGCTCGGCGTGACGACACGCACGCAGGCTCTGGTTAAAGCCCAGTCGCTGAACCTGCTGGAGGATTAATTGGATAACCCTACAAAAGAACCCCGGGACACGCGTTCCCGAGGTTTTTTTTACGCTATGGATTTACCTTATCATACCCGTCCGCACCATCATGAGCTGAAGGATCGGATCCATTTGAACCGGTTCACCTTCACGATCGCCACAAAACACTTCAGGATTTGATCCGATTTCAGGCAGATGAACACGGCAAGCGGCGATAAATGGAACACAAAAGCGCATAAGGCGGATGAGGGCAGCACGATCAGCCACATAAATATCAAATCGTTGTACAGCACAAAGCGGGTGTCTCCGCCGCTCCGCACGATGCCCGTTAAAGCCGGCATCTGGTAGGCCGTTCCGACCACGGTGATCGACAGCACCGTCATGAAATGCAGGGCAAGCGTTTTGGCCTCATCGGATATCGAATAGAAGCCCAGCACGAAATCCTTGATCACAAACAGCACGGCCCCCGTCAATAAACCGAGCAGGATATACAGAATCTGCAGCGTTTTGGCATACGATATGATTTTATCCATCATGCCCTCGCCGATGGTCTTCCCGATCAGCACGGCCGTTGCGCTGGCGGAAGCGTACACGATGACCGTCACCATCTGGAAAATCGTTGTAGCAATGCTGTTGGCGGCGATCGCGGATTCCCCCATATGCCCCAGGATGGCGGTTTGTGCCGCCATGGCAAGCCCCCATATCGTATTGGACATCAGAATCGGGGAGCCTACGCGAATGTACTGCTTGAAGAGCTCCATATCGAACTTCAGGAAATCCTGCAACTTTAACAGGATCTTGCGATCGAACCGCTTAACATACACGATGACGATCACGCATTCAATAATCCTCGCCGTCAGGGTAGCGATAGCCGATCCGGACACGCCCAGCTCCGGAAAGCCCATATACCCGTAGATCAGGATGTAGTTCAAGCAGATGTTGATAACCAAGGTGGACAGCGATACCACGAAGCCGATTTTTACCGTTTCCACGCTTCTTAAGGAAGCCAGCAAGGAGCTGGTGACGGCAAAGAAGATATAAGAAAAGCAGATGATGCGCAAATATTCCACGCCGGCAGCTATGACATTCTCTTCCTTGGTAAACAAGGACAATACCTCGTGCGGGAAAAAGAACACGATGACCCATAACACGATGCTGAGAAGGATGGCCATGCGCATGCCGATGCTTGCCGCTTTTTTGATCAAGCCTAAATCCTTGGCTCCCCAGAATCTGGACGACATGATGACCAAGCCTTCACATACGCCCAGAACCAGCATGTGCAGCAGGAATTGGATCTGGTTCGCCAGCGCGACGCCTGACAGCGCCGATTCGCTGTATCCTCCCAGCATGACGTTGTCCGACAAATTCACGCCGACCGATATCAGGTTCTGCATCCCGATCACAAGCGTCAGCCAGAAAAAACTTTTGTAGAATCCTTTTTCCCGAACAAATAAACTCATGTCAGCTAACCTTCTTCGACTATAAGATGATGAATCTCTAATATATACGAAAATATGCAAATGAACAGAACCAAATGAAGTGAAACATCCTTACCGCCGTGTAGTAGATTCATAGAATCAAAAACATAATAACATTATAATGTTTTTACGTTTAAAAACTAGTCGTCTGGTTGCACTACACTACGAAAGTCGGTAATCGAACTTCGACGGCATCCTGGAGGATTCCGCAGCAAATCCCCTGCCCCTTGTCTCATCTCTCCCCGCTTGATCGCCCAATAGGTCATGTACAATGCTAAATTCGCGTTATGCCGTGGGATTTCCTGACTATGTACAAAACGACATACCGTATATATGATGGCAATGTAATTCCATCCCAACGATATAGAGGAGAATGTGTATGACCGTGTGGAAATATCCGTTATCCCGCAACATGGTTCAGCGCAGCATGATTGCAGCCCTCAGCGCTGTCCTCCTTATGACCCCGCTTCAAGCCCTTGCTGCCGATGAGGCGCCCCAAGCCGAGGCATCGCCAATGAAAACGCCGTCCAGCATCCCGACCGACACCACGGCTTTCGCACAATTCACGGGGAATCCAGCCGATTCCCTGGTGATTGGGGAGCACCGTTTGATCAGCCGCAAGGAGATCGACCGGCACTGGGACGGCCTTGATCCGGATTACACGCCGGAAAAGTCGATCGAAGCGGTTAAAGCGCTGCTGTCGGAGGAAGACTTCGAGGCTTTATTTCCTTACAGGCTAGGTTCGGCCGCATGGTTTAACGTCGCCAAGGGCAAAGAATACTATAAAGCCGATCAGACGGACTATTTCTCTTACGACAACCTGATTCACGCGGTGGCCGAGGTGTCCAATCTGAAGATCAAGATCCGCACGCGGCAAGGAGCCCCTTCCGCCCAAGAGATTTACCGATTGGACAAAGATGCCCGGGTCGAAACACTCGTCGTGCGTTCGGCGGATTTCTATTCGGCCGAGAACCTTAACCAAGCGATTGAAACCGTTATCATTGACGGCGGCACCTTTCTCAAGGAAGGGTTCAAGAAGGACCGCAAGCGCGAACTGGCCGCCTTCCTGGCCAATCTCTCCCACGAAACCGGCGGGGGCTGGGCTGCCGCTCCCGGCGGCCCGCTTCGCTGGGGATTGTTCTGGAACGAAAACATCGCCGGCCGGACAGGGGTCAACATGGATGCCTTCGTTGATCCGGCAAGCGCAGAGCTGTATCCCGGATCGCCGGACAAGCGCTATTATGGGCGGGGACCGATCATGCTCAGCTGGAACTTCAACTACGGACTCTTCAGCTCCATTATCTATGGGGATAAAAGCGTGCTGCTGGACCATCCCGAGATCGTTGCCGCCGACGGCAAGATCGGCTACATGACCGCCATCCTCTTCTGGATGACGCCGCAGGACCCGAAACCTTCCGCCCATGACGTGATGGTCGGCAGATGGAAGCCTTCCCCGCTCGAGAAGTTCAGGGGACTGGGCAGTCCCGGCTTCGGCACAACGGTGATGGTCTTGAACGGCCTGGAAGCGAACCTCGGGGAAACCGAGGGCAGTCCCGTGCAGCGGCGCGCCGGGCATTACCGCGATATCACGGGCCGTATGGGCGTCGATATTACCGGAGAGAAGGTCGATACATTAGGGATGAAACCGTTCTGATGCGGAACCCGCCTGAAGCTCGGATCCATCACGTTTGATGGATCATGCAAAATCGCCCTTGGCGGATGGATGGCTTGCAGCCACCACGCTGCCATAGGGCGATTATGTTGTGGAGCAGCCTTCATACCAGTCGCTGGGAGATGGCAACACGCTGCGCTTTCGGCAAACTCTTCAGCACCAAATCGTAGGAATGGTCGATCATATCGTGCAGGTCTGCTTCCGTTAGGGAGCCATCGACGGTCACCGTGTTCCAGTGCTTCTTATTGAGATGGTATCCGGGCTGCACGGCGTCATGCTGCTCGCGCAAATTCTCCGCGATGACCGGATCGCATTTCAGGGAAATATGGCTGACCTTCTCCCCTGCCGTGGTGGTAATCAGGGCAAACATTTTGCCGCCGACCTTCATGACGATCGGAAGCGGTCCGAACGGATAATCCTCGGCTGCGGCTTTCTTCGAAAGACAATAAGCAATGAGTGGGCTTCGCACCTGGAAATTCTCTCCTTCAAGATCAGATCTATTTGATTATAGTAGATGATGTTTCCCTGTTCAATTCCGTTTGATATGTTGTTCATGCTCCGTTCATACAACTCTTGTATATTGGGACTGATTCAAGATGCAAGGGGGAATTTATCCATGTTGAAATACAGCAAATGGCTGATGCGCATCGCGGCCATTTATATGCTCATCGGCGCATTGATCGGAGCGGACATGGCAGGCAGAAGCAGCTACAGCATGGTTGCAGGCCACGCCCATATCCTGGTGGTAGGCTGGCTGACCTTGTTTGCCTATGGCATGTTCTACTACGTCTTTCGGGACAAGCTCAGCATGAAAAGAACCGCCGCGATGCACTTCTGGACGAGTTTGCTCGGGGGCGGGATCATGCCGCTGGGCATGCTGATGTATTACCAAATGCAGAATACGGCAACCCTGCTGGCCTTTATCATTCCCGCGTCGATTTTGCTTGTTGCAGCAGTTTTATTTATCACCTTATTGTTTTTCGATAAAAAATTGTTTTCGAGCACATAGCTTGGCTCAAGGCCATCGTGGAGGCTTGCTCTACTTTATCGGCATATGCTGAACAAAAAAAGAGAGGTGAGCCTCTTAACTATGAGCTATAAAAGCAGTACCATCAAAAGCAAGTGGAAGAAAACGAAATGGTTGAACGAAGATGCTTACTTCAGGCAGTACGTGCCCCACACGCTGCCGTTCAGCAAAAAAAACCTGAATGCTATGCTGGCGGACTACACCACGGTTTTCTTCAAACCTACGGATGGCTCTGGCGGCAATAACATTATCCGGATCCGCAAAACCGGCGGAGGCTACCAAAGCCAGCTGAACACGACGAAAACGTCGTACTCGAGCTCATCTCAGCTGTACCGCGACCTGAATCGCTTTGCAGGGAGCAGACCTTATCTGCTGCAAAAAGGAATTCGCTTGGCCAAAAGCAATGGCAAGCCGTTCGATATCCGGGTGATGGTCCAGAAAACCCGAGAGGGCGCCTGGGTCGGCACCGCCCTGTTCACGAAGGTCGGCAACCCGAACAAAGTTGCCACCAATTATAATCAAGGCGGCTCCATCGGCACGTTCAAGAAAACGATGAGCGGCGCCAATTTCGACTCGGCCTTCATCCAGCAGCTCGAGTCTGAACTCAAGGGACTCGGCGTTGCCGTAGGCAAAAACTTTGACCGCCATTATAAAGGATTCAAGGAACTTGGCCTGGACGTGGCTGTCGATTCCAAAGGCAGACCGTGGATTCTCGAGGTCAACACCAGACCGCAAATTTATCCGCTCAAAAATCTAAAGGACCGCAGCCTCTACCATAGAGTGCTGTCTTACGGTAAGCATTATGGGCGTACGAAATAAACGAGGATACTTCAGCCGCTTAAACCAAACGGCCGGGCATCATGCCCGGCCGTTTTTGGCTGTAATCTCATTTTAAAAACTTATTATCAAGATACCTGGAAGAGCGCTTATTATTACGGCTTGCTGGCTACCACTTCAATCTCAACCAAGCCATCCTTCGGCAATCGGGCTACCTCTACGGCGCTCCGTGCCGGATACGGTTCTGCAAAGAAAGAAGCGTACACCTCGTTGACCGCTTGGAAATCGTTCATGTCCTTCAGGAACACGGTCGTCTTGACGATGTGCTCCATGCCGAAGCCGGCAGCCTCCAGAATCGCCTTCACGTTAAGCAGGGAACGCTTCGCCTGCTCTTCTACCGTCGGCGCGAAATGCCCCGACGCATCCATGCCGAGCTGGCCGGAGGTAAACAGCAGATTTCCGTATTGCACGGCTTGGGAATAAGGGCCGATTGCTCCTGGAGCCTGCTGGGTTGCGATGGTTTTTCTTTCTTGTTGCGTCATGGTGTTCTCTCCTCTGTAGCGCATAGTATTACGCATTTATAATTATGGTTGGTTACCATCTTCCAAAACATCATCATCTGTATTAATGGGCCGATGCAGCTTCTGCAGCGTCTTTTCGGCTTCCGTGATGCGGATCATCGTATTCCTTCAGCATTTCCTTTTGCTGCTCAGGCGTAAGTTTGGCAATGCCGAACCCGGTAAAGCCCCAAATCGTTGCAAAAATAATGCCTGTCCAGCACAGCACCGCCCAAGGCAAATAGGATAGCGTTGCTACGCCAAGCGTTCCGGCCATATAAGCACCGGCTGCCGTCCATGGCAGAATCGGTTCGGTAATGGCGGCGGAATCCTCCACCGTCCGTCCCAGATTCTTCGGATGCAGACCGCGGCGGATGTAAGCCTCGCGGAGCATCTCGCCCGGCATCAGGATGGAGACTTGTCCGTTGCTGGTTACGCCGATCATGGTTAGCCCCGTTGCAATCGTCGCCAGGATCAAGGAGCCTGTGGAACGCACATGCTTCAAGAGCCTGTCCACGATCAGCTCCAGCGACTTGGTCAGCGATATCGTGCCGGCGAATGTGATTGCGCTGAAACAGATAAGCAAGGTTCCCATCATGGAACTCATGCCGCCCCGATTAATAAGGCGAGGTATGTCCGCAATGACGGTATTCGGATCAAATCCGCTGACATGAACCATCGCGATATCGAATCCGCTGACAACCGAGGTTACCACGTCATGCAGCGTGAAGCCGTGAAAGATCATGCCGTTGGCCATCGCCACGATCGACGACAGCAGCATGACGGGAATCGTAGGTTTCTTGGTGATCGAGCCGTACAGCACAATCAGCACAGGCAGGATCAGGAGCAGGTTCCAGTCGTATATCGTTGCCAAGGTGTTCATGATGTCGGTTATCTTCTCGGGAACTCCTGTACTGGACACATGCGTGTTCAAGCCCGTGACCACGTAGACGATCCCCGCCACGAAGAAGGACGGCAGCGTCGTGTACAGCAAATGGCCGATATGCTCATACAGGTTAACGCCGGTCGACAAGGCCGCGATGTTGGTTGTATCCGAAAGCGGCGAAAGCTTGTCCCCGAAGTAAGCCCCTGCTACAACCGCGCCGGCCACAGCCGCGAGATTGGCGTCCATTCCGGCGCCAACGCCCATGAAGGCGACCCCGATCGTACCCGCGGATCCCCAGGAAGTGCCCGTACATACGGAGACCACGGACGTAACGAGAAAAGCGGTGATCAGCAAAAACTGCGGATCGATGATTTTCAGGCCGTAGTAAATCATCATCGGGATGGTTCCGCCGACCATCCACGCGCCGATCATAAATCCGACCACAATCAGGATGAGGATGGCGGGCATGGTTTTGGCTATTTTCTGCGAAATGGATTCCAATATATCGTTGTAGCTGTACCCCAGCTTAATCGCGATCAAACCTGCGACGATGGCGGATACAATAATCAGCGGCTCGGGCGGCAGCTCGAACAATACGTAACCAAGGCACAGCAAGATTACCATGGTGAAAATCGGAAGCAGCGCCAGAAACATGGTCGGCTGCTTAATCATTCGTTCCTCTGTTGGCTTAGCCATTATGAATTCCCCCTGGATGTAAATAAGAAAACGTCTATCGACGTAACCTTCTGTAGAAGACATACCGCATATAGCGGAAGTTTTTCCTGCGTGATAAGGTTGGTAAGCCTTTGAAATTTATTCCTTCTGATCTCTTAGACTATGGTTGTTAACGCTTTAGTGGATAAGCCGCAGCAAGCCGCTTCAGGCCTTCCTGCAACACAGGGCGTGGCGCAGCCACGTTGACCCTGATATAGCCTTCACCGCCGGGCCCGAAGGATGAGCCGAAGCTGACGCTGACGCGCGCCTTTTCCTGGATCCACTCCACCAGATCCTTTTCATGACAGCTCACTGCCTTACAGTCGATCCATAGCAGGTACGTCCCTTCAGGATCGATGACGTTCAGCTCAGGCATATGATCGGCAATGAAGGTTCGAGCATAAGCAATATTGTCTTTGATATAAGCGCGCAGCGCCGTCAGCCATTGATCGCACGAAGTATACGCAATTTCCAGCGCGGGCACGGCGAAGAATGTGGGATTATGAATCCCCGCCTGCTGCAAACCTTGTTGAAACTGCTCCCGCAGCGCAGCATTGGGAATGATGATGTTGGCGATTTCGAGACTCGCCAGGTTAAAGGTTTTGCCCGGCGACGTGCAGATTATGGAACGGTTCGCAACCTCTTCGGACAGCTTGGCGATGACGGTATGCTCGTGACCTTCATGAATGAAATCGGCATGGATGTCATCGGACACAATCAGTGCGTCATACCGGATGCAAAGCTCCGCCATGCGTTCAAGCTCCTTCCTCGTCCATACGCGGCCCACCGGATTGTGCGGGGATATGAGCAGGACCATCTTGACCCCTTCCTGCATCCGTCGTTCCATATCGTCAAAATCGATCTCGTATCGCCCGTCCGCAAGCACAAGCGGACTTTCAACCAATATCCGGCCGTTTAGCGTAACCGCTTTCGCAACAGGCTGATAAACAGGCGTGTGGACAAGGATCCTGTCTCCGGCTTCCGCGAATTTCTGAACAATGACCGAAACGGCCTGCACAATGCGCGGACAAAATACGATCCACTCGGGCTCGACCTGCCAGTCATAGGCCTTATCGAGCCAAGCACGGACCGCTTCGAAGTAAGGCGGAAACGGATCGGTATATCCGTAAATGCCGTGACGCGCCGCCTCCGCTACCTTGTCCACCACCATGGGCGGTGCCGGCAGATCCATATCCGCCACGGAGAGAGCGATCATGTCGTTCCCCATGCTCTGCGCCATGCCGTCCCATTTGGCGCTGTTCGTTCCATACCGGCTGACGACCTTGTCAAAGTTATATGTCATGATGTCACCTTCCATTGTCTCAGGATGCAATGCATGTTTAACAGGATAAACGGCCGCTTATTTCAGCTTCTGCAAATAGCGATACACGGTAGGCTCCGATATGGATAAAGCAGCGGCAACCTTGGAAACCCCGCCCTTCAGCAGGAATACGCCCTGCTCGTTCAATTCCTTCACAATCTCGATCTTCTCGTTCGAAGATAAACGGTCCGCCGGAATGCTGATTTTGCCTAGGACGGTCTGGATGATGTGCTGAAGCAAATCGTCCACGTTCCCCTGCAGGTATTCGGTAGAAGGCTTGTCGTCCTTGGGCGCATCCAGGGCGGCCGGCGGCGTAAGCGAACCTCCCCGCAAAATGCTGTTGATCCAATCAGCCGCAACCTCCATATGCGTGATGTCGATGTTCAAGCACATAAGTCCGACCAGCTCGCCGCTTCCGTTCTTAATAAAGTACGTAGACGATCGGAAGGTCTGCCCCCGAGCGCCGGAAGCTTTGTAGTTCGCGATGAACTGCTCTTCGCGGTAGGCCTCCGCCTTCAAAATCTTCAACACGAGGTCGGTGGAGGCATCGCCGACCCGGCGTCCGCTAATATGGCCGTTCTCGATAAAGATGATAGAGCGTTCCGGATCGCTGATATCGTGCACGACCACCTCGCATTGAGGTCCGATGATCGCCGCGATAAAAGAAGCGATCGGAAAATAGCTTTCAAGCAGCTGCTGGTTTTCATTCATAAAGAGCCTCTCCCTTCTCTGATACGCCATCATTTTTATGGATATCGTCCATTGAAGAATAATAATTAATTATCATGATAATATTATATTATAATAATAAACCGTTTACAATAATCTTGTCAAAAAAAGTCGATGACTGTCCGAATGCTCGAATAAGCAGGCATCCGGCGAAGGTGTATCTCGATAGCTGCGCGCTCTGTTTGCTCCATGCCATAGGAAAAGGCTCTTGCGAACCTGCCGCAAGAGCCTTTGTTCTAACCGTATGGTAAGGGCGTTGTCCCTCGTATCTGAACTGATCGCGCTTGTCCCAAGCGCCTGTCGTCCTATCCAAGCCTTATTCGGCTCAGGCCTCCCTGCCTGCTTGAAGCTGCAGATCCCGCCATACCTTCTTGTTGCTGTATTGTTTGTCCGTGCTGATATCTTGTCCGAACCATGCCGGCGGCACAAAGCCGTCAGCGGCTTCCAGGGAAGGAAATTCGACTTCCAGCACAAGCAAGCTTATCTGCGCATAATCGTCGATTTCGATGATCGTGCTGCCCCATCGGGCGGTTACCCGTCTCTTGGTCAACGGAATTGCCCCATGCGCCTTGACTACCTGACCGTAGAGACCTTCGGAAATCGCATATTCAACTTCTTCCCGGGCAATTCCCCACCCTTTTTTGAACGTATGGGTGAATTCGAGCCGACCCGATGTCAGATCCGTTATTTTGCGGACCCGCAGCTCCTGGTCCCCATCCAATGCCAAATACGTCTGCTCGATGAACTGCTCCTTCACGACCACGATGATTCCTTCCTGAATCAACTCATCGGGGTAAGCCTCCATAAGGTATTTGCGTTCGATTTCAATCGCCATGAGTGTGATGTCCTCCATTCGTCATTCCCATTCTGCTGATTCCATTATAAGGACCCGCTGCCCCAGCGACAAATAAAAAACGATAGAAGGTATACGCAGGGGCATACTTCTATCGCTTCGAGTTCAAACATTACTTTATCAATTTTTTATAAGCCTTGATCACCTGCGTGTGCATGCCTTCGTGGTACAAGCTGAACGTAAGAAACTCGCCAACGGTTTGGAACGTCACGGGACCGATCGTCAGCGGGTGGGCCGAAGCCTGGTCCAGGCGATTCGAGAAGGTTTCGCGGATCCGGGCGGTTTGCTCCTGCAAAAGCTCCGCCAGCTCGGACAGCGCAGGCGGCTTCGACGTCCAATCGGCCGGCTTGGTTCCGGTTGCAAACCATGCCTCGAATCCTTCCGGAAGACGCGGCTGCTCGCCCGCGGTCGCAAAAGCGAACTGCTCGGTTACGGTGTAGATATGCCCGAGATTCCAGCGAATGCTATTCGCAAATCCTTCCGGGATGATATCCGCTTCCTGTTCCGTTACATGTTCCACTGATTTCAAGGTTGCTCCTCTGGCAAAATCCAATTGGTTGAAAATCGCTTCATTCATAGCATAATCCCCCTTCCAATTCGTACGTAACTATCCTATCGTACTATTTTGCCTATCGCAAGGAGTCCTAAGACAATTCGCGTAACCTTTCGAATTTAGACACGAATCGCTTCATCGATTAGCTTAAGAATATAGTAAAGCCTGGAGCTGTGAATGAAAGATTCACTCAGTTCCAGGCTTTATGCATGCAGATAGAATTATGCCGCTCTAGCGATGATGCGGTTGTTCTCAAGAACGGCTCTAGCTTCCTCCGTGGCAGGACGATAGCCTTTCTCCAACAGCTCCTTAATATATATCTTGTTATACACGAACGAGAATATGATTCCGCTGATCCAAGCCCCGATTCCAAATGTAAAAGGACCGACTACGGCAGAGATAATAAACATGATGACTGCCCACTTCAGATCGCCTCGGAACAATGCCGGGAAGAATGCAAAGAATAGCGTCGTCCAGCTAAAACCTACCTTCACTTGTTTCGTTACCCCAGCATCATTTTTCAGATAAATCTTCATGATTCACACTCCAACGATTAGTGAAAAAAGAAGTCGTACTCCAACATCCGAAGTAGTTCTTAAGCAGTAAATCTCATGGTTAATCCGAATCTTTTCTCCTACGACTATATTACCATTTCATGGTATGGAAGTTAATCACTTTTTTTAGATATTGTCGAAAAAAGATGTAGAATCTTACATCTTCATACCTTTTATGCGTTCGATCCATTTGAAGCGCCTCTTGGATCATGTTTATACTATAGGAAATCTATACATAAAGGAGTGGGATCAAGCATGAATTATCGCCGTCTTGGCAGCAGCGGCCTCAAGGTTTCAGAGCTGGGGCTCGGCACGAACGCTTTTGGCAAAAGAGCCGATCAAGAAACATCCACCCGGATCCTGGATCACGCGCTGGACCGTGGCATCAATTTCATCGATACCGCCAATATTTACGCCGGATCGGAATCCGAGCGCATCATCGGTGAGGCGCTGGCGGGCAAACGTCATAACGTCGTATTAGCCACGAAAGCCGGACTCGTGAACGGCCAAGGACCGAACGAACGGGGCTCCTCCCGCTATCATCTGCAGCAAGAGCTGGAGAACAGCTTGAAGCGGCTGAAGACCGACTATGTAGACCTATATCAGATCCATACGTTTGATCCGGACACTCCCCTTGAGGAGACCCTGCGCACGCTGAACGACATGGTAACATCGGGCAAGGTCAGATATATCGGCGCCTCCAACTATGCCGCCTGGGAAATCATGAAGGCGCTCGGAATCAGCGAATTGCGCGGATATGCCCGTTATGTATCGACCCAAACGAGTTATTCCCTGGCAGACCGTACGCCGGAGCTGGAGCTTGTCCCCCTCTGTCTCGATCAGGGTGTTGGCATCATTCCGTATTTCCCGCTGGCCGGCGGCATTCTCACCGGCAAATACGGTCAGGGCACAAGCAAGCCTGCCGGCTCCCGTGCAGAAACGGACCCGAACTTCAATCGCTTCCTCGAAGAGCACAATCTGAGGCTCGGTCAACAAGTCAGCCAGCTCGCAGCAGAGCACGGCCATTCTCCCAGCGCGCTGTCCATTGCCTGGCTGATGGACCGCCCTGCCGTCTCGACCGTCATTGTCGGGGCTACGAAGACCGAACAGCTGGACGATAATCTGAAAAGCCTGGACATTAAGCTGGACGAGTCCCTGCGCACGAGCCTGGATGAAATCAGCGACGGCTTTGTTCATGCCAAGCCGTTTGCGACGTATCGGCTGGGGTAAGCTGCGATGTTCCGCTAATACAAAGAGCTGCTCCGGGACCAACGGCCCTTCGGTGCAGCTCTTTTTCTTCTATACTCGTATAGGCATTATTTAGACGGCATATCTCCGATCATCCCCGATGCGGATAGCATCCGTAGAAGAATCGTTGCCGTTTCCGCCCTGGTCATATCACTCCGCGGTCTCAGCTTGGCATCGTAACCGCTCATGAGTCCGCTGTGAACCACTTCGGCTGCAGCCGCCTTGGCCCAACTAGCCAATTCGGCACGGTCTTGGAAAGCAGCCAGCACAGCCTCCGAATCCATGGCCTCTACCATTGGGGAAACCTCAGCGAACTTTAACGCTCTTGCGAAAATAACCATCGCCTCCTGTCTGGAGATCAAGCCATTCGGCAAAAAGGTCCCGTCGGCATAACCGTGTATGAGTCCGCTTCCGCTTGCCGCCGATACGGCCCCCACATACCAGTCCCGGGAAGTTACATCTTGAAACGTGCTTGTATTGCTTTGCTCCGTTAAACCGAGCGAGCGTACCATCATGGTGACGAATTCAGCACGGGTTACCGGTTCATTCGGATGGAATCCGGCGGCGCCTCTGCCGCCAACGAGAAGGCGTGACGCCATCTCGTTCACCGCCGCCCCGGCCCAATGGCCTTTCATATCCGATAATTCTTCGTCGTGGCTGATTAAAGCATACGTCCCGCTGTATAAACCTTTTATTATGGCGTAAGTACGGCCTTCCCTCGTAACCAGCCGGGTTGGTGCGTGATGAACCTTCCCTTGATCATCCAGCAGGACGGCCGTTGTCACGATGGCAGCTGACCCCTCTGCCACGGGAACTTCCAGCTCCACATAAGAGGAATAGGTATTTCCGCTCAGCCGTTTTCCTTGATCATAGGCTGCGACGCTAACGTCTATGGAGCCATAATGTTCACCAAAATACTTCCCGTTCCCGACCTGCTTCAGCTTTGCGCTGATCGCGGCGTTGCCATCGGCTAGCCCAAGTTGAATCGTGCCTTCCTTCGTTCCGGCAAGACTGCCGATCTGTTCGGAAATGGCTTGAACCGGAATACGGACGCTGCCTGCCAAGGTCTCGAATGCAATCATCGCTCCGCTTGCTTCAAGCGCTTTGGCTGATTTGCCATCCAGAACCACCACGGCTTGATCAAGCCCCTCCGTGGCGCGCAGCCGGACGATCGGTCGGCTGTTCTTCTCCTGTGCCAGCAGCGATTGGAGCCTGTCTCCGTTCATCTTGACGGTCAGCACGGTCTGTCCATTCTTTTTCGTTATCTCCGATAATATCAAGCCGGTCTGCAATACATCATTGAAATACGACGTGACGTGGCTGCTGCCTGTCGGGCTCTTCCCTGAGCCTGCCCCTTGACCTGCTTGAGAACTCCCGCTTACGCCAGGTCCTTGACCTTCCGAAGATCCTGATCCGCCCCCCGGCGTCCCCGGATTGGAAGGATTTCCGGGTTCAGGTTCAGGTTCAGGAGAAGCGGCTGCCTCTCTGGTCACATCCACCGTGTAAGTTTTCGCAGCTCCGTTCTGAGCCGTAACCATAAGATGAATGGTGTTGCTTCCTACCGCTAGGCTGATCGAATCTGATGCCTGTCCGGCGGAGACAGCCTTACCGTTTATCGTCACCGTTGCCTGAGGATCGGAAACGCTCGGCGTTATGCGGATCTCCGTTATACGGTTTCCAACATGGCTAATGTAGCTGGTGACAGCAGGGTTGAATGCCGGAGCAAGCGTTCCATGCGATAATGCTAATCCGCTTAAATCCGCATCGCCCGGAACGGGTATCTCGGCACCGGCCGGTCTTGCGCTCACCTCTTCCGAAAATGCGCTGGAACCCCCGACGTTACCGGCTTTCACCGCAAAATAATAAGTCGTTCCGTTCAGTAAATTCCCTGCCGAATACGTCGAACCCGTAACCGTTGCGATCGGTGAGCTCCCGTATACGCCGGACTCCGTCCCGGAATAAATATCGTAATAAGTCGCACCCGTAACGGTGGACCACAGTAAGGTCACCTCACCATCTCCTGCAGTAGCCGTCAAATTTGCAGGTGCTAACGGTGCTGCGACAGGCCCAGCCTCCGTTGTAAAGTTCCAATCTCCAGGGCCCTTCATGCCTGCATAGAGGTTGCCTGCTGTATCCTGAAATGCGCCATCCTCTATTTGGATGTAATAACGCGTAAGATACGACAGCTGTCGCGTCAGACTTACCGCAACCTTCTCGTCGATCACGCTGACGCGGGAGCTATCGGTTACGTCGATCGACTCGATCTTTTGATGGTCCGCCGCTCTCATAATCGATATGTATTTGCCGCTGCTTGCGGTTACGGGTTCATCGAACGTGAATTCAAGTTTCGTCCCGATCGGCACGTCATCCGCCAGATGCAGAGGAGCCCGATCGACCACGACAGGCGCATCCGCATCATTCCATTTGGCATACAGCGTCAGGTTAGCCAGAATGGGTGTCTTAAAATCAAATGGAAGCTGAAAGATTCGATCCATATACCACCCTCCGAAGGCATAACCGGGTTTTACCGGATCAACGGGCTTCGTTGCTGTTGTATGATAAGGGACGACCTCATCTGCCACGGGAGAACCCCCGTTGCTGTCGAACGTCACGGTTTTAGGGAAATAGATCGAGAATTGAACCTCAGACTTATTCCCTGCACGGTCGGTTACGACGAGATCGAATTCCCCTTCCGTGTTAACCCTGTCTCCGCTTTGAAACGCTTGCTGATTGAGCGTTGCGCTCCCTTCATTGAAGAAGATTTGCAGCTCCCGATCGTATTGGCCTCCATCTGCCACGCCTGAAACCAGAGGCGCGGTTTGGTCGATCTCAAAATCGGCCTTGACCGTTTTTCCGCGAGGCGACTCGACGACCAGTCTATACTGGCCATCCTTGCGGATGGTCGTACCGCTGGCAAAGGGCTGCCCGTCCAGCGTTCCCGTGCCATGGGTATAAACAGGCGTCACTTCGTGATTATAAATTCCTCCATTGGTTACTCCGCTTATCCGGGGTTCAGGCTCTGCCACGTGGATGGTAACGCTGGTTACGCTGCCGCTCTTGTTATTATTGCTAGCGATATATGTAAAAGAATCTGTGCCAACAAAATCGGCATCCGGCGTATAGGTAAAGGAGCCATTCTTATGAAATGTTATCTTTCCATGAGCAGGCAGATCCACGATGTTGGCGATCATGACATCGGAATCATTTTTCAGAACACCCGGTGCAGGAACGCTTAATACGGTGGACTCCGCCGTCGTGTATTGATCCGGCACGCTAACGGGCTGAACCTGCTGCAAGACAGGAACGATTCCCGTTTGGAATACATAATACGTTGTCAGCGGATCGACTCCAAGATCGGGAATCGCAAACGTTTGATCCGGCGATCCCCCGAAAGCGTTGCCGATTAAGCCGTACAGCGCCATGTTCGAGGCAACATTCAGCAGTTTACCGTCCGCCTTAAAGGAAGCGAGGGCAGGGATATCCAGAGGAAACTGACGTGTCTCGCCCATGTATACGGCACCAGCCGTACTGGGTTGGATCCCGGACTTGGCGGCGAAATACCGGATCTTGGGCTGCA
Source organism: Paenibacillus sp. Y412MC10 (assembly GCF_000024685.1). Taxonomy (NCBI): domain Bacteria; kingdom Bacillati; phylum Bacillota; class Bacilli; order Caryophanales; family Paenibacillaceae; genus Paenibacillus; species Paenibacillus sp. Y412MC10. The sequence goes on along the minus strand of NC_013406.1, from coordinate 1,366,140 downwards.
CAGGGTCAATCTCCGGCAATTTAAAGCTGCCCTGCCAGTCTTGGCCGAATGCAGTGCCGTAGATGCCGTACAGAGGGTCAGAATTGCTTAAAGCGGTCCCGTCAGCCGCGACCCAGTTATCATTCATCTCCATATAGTAGGGAAAGAGCCGAAGCTCTCCCAGCATCGTATTGGAGGTCAATCCACTGCCTCTCGGAAATAATCCCTCAGCCGCGATATAGTATCCCATGCCCGGTACCGGTTCTTCCTCCCGTAAATCAGGCAATGCAAACGTCCTTGTGCCATCCCCGCCAAAGTTGCTGCCCAGTAGAGTAAACAAAGGCGAATTTTCCTGATTTATCGTTAACACCTGCCCTGCACAGTATATCCACCCTTCGGGACCATCCCGGTAAGGAAATAGACGGATCTCCCCCAGATATTGAGCGTCTGGAAGATTAGCCTTAACCGTCTTCGGAGATGCGAACACACCCAGTACAACCTCCAAACCTATTAGAATGGACAACATCACCTTCAACCATTTCGCGGATGCCATCTGCCTTCGTTTTTGCATATTGCAACTTCTCCCCCTAATGCATTTGTCCTATTATAATACTAATCAATATTATAATATTACTAGAGAGTATTAAAGGACAATCGGTATTTTTCAAGCATCTAAACATCCGCCAAGCTGAGTGAAGAAAACTTCCTGATCAGGAGTATGCAAAAAAAGATGGCCCTGAACCAAGTCAGAAGCCACCTTATTAAACCAATCTATTATGTTGTCCCCGGGTTTCTCTTGTCTCCCAGATCACTGAGATAGGGTGCATTCGATTCCTATTTCAGAATCTCCTCGATGCGAGTCTGAACATCTTCGTTAAGTTCGATACCGGATGCCTTCGCATTCTCGGTTACCTGCTCCGGACGACTTGCGCCGACCAGTGCGCTGGCTACGTTCGGCTGACGCAGAATCCACGCAAGCGCCAGATTGCCCACGGACACGTCAAGCTCTGCCGCAATCTTCTCCAGCTCGCGAACCTTCGCGATTTTCTCCTCGGTAATGCCTTTGCGCATCCATTCCAGCTTCGCAGCTCGGCTGTCAGCCGGAATATCGGAGGCAGAGGTATATTTCCCTGTCAGCAGGCCTTGTGCCAACGGGGAGAATACGACCTGCCCAATGCCGGAGCGCTCGCTGAGCGGAATGATTTCCTTTTCAATATAACGTTCAAACATATTGTAGATGGGTTGATTGACCACGATGCGGTCGAGGAGGAAACGATCCGCTACCGTCAATGCCTCCGCAATTTGCGATGCCTGCCACTCGCTGACGCCGACATAGAGCACCTTGCCCTGGCGAACAAGGTCGTCGATCGCGCGAAGCGTCTCGTCCAGCGGCGTTTCCGGATCATGGCGGTGGCAGTAGAAAATATCCACGTAATCATGGCCAAGACGCTTCAAGCTGGCATGCGCCTGCTCCATGATATGCTTGCGGGACAAACCCCGATCGTTCGGGCCGTCGCCCATCGGCCAGAAGGCCTTCGTGGCCAGCACGTACGATTCGCGCGGATACGCTTTCAAGGTTTCGCCTACCAATACTTCGGCTGCGCCCTTCTCGTAAACATTCGCCGTATCAAAGAAGTTAATGCCCAGATCATAAGCCGTTTTAATCGCGTTAACCGCATTCTCGCGTTCAACGTAACCTCCGTATGTAAGCCAGCTTCCCAAGCTGACCTCACTGACCTTGAGACCTGTGCGTCCTAATCTTCTGTATTTCATGGCAAATCCTCCTTCAATAGATTAACTTGGATGCTACATGAACTATTCTAAAGTAGTTCCTATTCCCACGGAAGAAGTGAAATGTTCTTCACTATATTATAGGAAGGATAGCTGATATACTGGAGTATAGTTAATAGAATACCGGAAGGAGCCTATGGTTATGGGAAATAAAGCGAGCAGTTACATACCGAAAACTCCCGAACATATCGAATGCAATATCGAAAAAACGTTGCTGGTCCTAGGGGGAAAGTGGGCTTTTCTCGTCATTCGGGAGCTCTTTGGAGGCACGAAACGATTTGGCGAGCTGCAGCGGCAAATCCCGAATGTCAGCCCGCGGGCACTGACCACGACGCTTCGCCACTTGGAAGAACAGGGCGTGCTGGAGCGCGAAGTATTCCCTACCGTTCCGGTTACGGTGGAATACACCCTAACGCCGAAGGGCATGGACCTGCATGTCATCTGCAAGGAAATGAAGCTGTGGGCAGCACGGTGGACTTAAATTCAAGATAACCAGGATCCCCTTCCGACTAACAAGCCGGGCCCGGGGGATCAGCTCAAAAAAAGCAGCGGCGGATTCCGTTCAACGGGAACCGCCGCTGCTTTGTTAAAAGCTTGCTATTTTTAGATTGTAGATTTCATTTAATCGTTATTGTTTTGATTGCCGCGGGATTCTCCGCCTTTGCGGCCGATTTCCTCGTAGAACTCCTTATCGTGGGAATCCGATGTGGCCTCTCCGCCCTTACGGCCGATTTCTTGGTAAAACTCCTTGTCGTGATTCTTGGCCGTTGCTTCGCCGCCTTTGCGTCCGGCTTCTTCTCTGCTCATTTTGTTGCCGTTGTTGTTAGCCATTGTTCATCACTCCTAAGTTGTTTTTTGTTGCTGCTACGTCATCTATTTAACCCTTCGGAAAAAAATTAAACATTACTTTTCGATTCCTTCGCTCACCACATAGGGACCTGTTCCCAGCGTAGAGTGCTGGTTTGGCGGGAGGATTTAATACGGGAACGTCGCCATAAGCCGCCGGATTCGCCACGTATTCGAAATTGCCGGTACCGTCTGGCAGCGGGCAGCTCGCCCAGCGCCATTCGCGGCTCTCCTCGCCGCTGAAACCGTACCGGCTGGTTCACGCGGAATCCATGTATGCGTCAGAAATGACAAAAGCCGCGGCTCGCGCGGCTTCATCATAGGATTTACGTCAGATTCGCATACGCCTCTGCAGCCGCATGCAGATAATAGGCCAGCCCCGTCTGCTGCTCTTCCAGCATCCGAAGATGGAATTCATCGTGCAGGAAAAACTTCGTTTGCCCGGCAAAATCGGCGGCGGTAAAAGCATGGCCCTGCTCGTTCATAAACCGCAAATGCTCGTGGATCGAATCCCGAATACGCTCATCATTGTGCCTGATTCCCGTTTTCAAAGCATTAGCCATGCCAGCCATGAAGTCTGCCGCTTCCTTCGCTTGCTCGTTCATATTGGGAACATCCATCGGTGCACCGTCAAGCAAATCCACCTCGTACCGCTCCTTCAAATGTTGATTCTGCTCAGCCAAGGCATCCTTCCACTCTTCTTCGCTATCAAAACCTTTGAACATTTCTTCCGGCTCCATGCGTCTTCCCCCCCCAACGTATTCTATGGACTGCCTCAACGTCTGCAGAACGCGCTCCAGCCGATTCCACCGGGCAAGAAGCAGCTTCTCCTGCTCCGTGAGAATGGAGAGCCGATCCGGCGTTTCCTCCATCAGCTCTTTAATTTGCTCCAACGGAAAATCCATCTCCCTGTAGAACCGGATTTGCTGCAAGAGCTCCAGTTCCGCCGCGCCGTACAAGCGATACCCTGCATCGCTGATCTCGGCAGGCTGCAGCAGTCCGATTTTGTGATAATGATGCAGCGTCTTGATGGTTACCCCGGACAGTTCCGAAACCTCTTTTACCGTGTACAGCATGCTGTTCCCTCCTTCGATCTACAGTCTAAGGCCTCCCCTTGGAGGAGAGTCAACATGATCATGGATCCCGGATCCTTCGAATCTCCGGAATCGCTTTTCTCAAGAAAATATGATTTTTGCTCATTAATTTGCTAGAATGGTCCATTATGCACTCAGTTCAACAGAAAGGATGTTATAGGAAACGATGAAAAGGAAATGGTTCAAATACGCCATGCTCTTATTATCCGTTGGAATCTTGGGGATTATCTCGTACTATACCTACGCTATCATACAATTCTCAAACCAAATCTCGACCGCTTCGAATCCGGTGAAGCCAACGGGGAGCACGGGGGCCGCACAGGAAGAGGTCATTGAAATTCCGAAGTGGGAGGGCAAAGAACGCGTCAATATTCTTCTGATCGGAGGAGACTCCCGGGGAGACGATGCCGGAAGATCCGATACCATGCTGGTGGCCTCCATCGATCCCGTTACGAAAAGCGCCCATTTGTTCTCAATTTTGCGGGACACCTACGTGGACATCCCCGGTCATGGCAAAGGAAGGCTGAATTCGGCTTTTGCTTACGGCGGCATCGAGCTGACCAGACAGACCATCAGCGATTTGTTGGACCTGCCCATACATAAATATGTTTACACCGATTTTGTCGGATTCATTGCCCTGGTCGACGCCATCGGCGGAGTCGACATTGAAGTAGAGAAAGACATGTATTACACAAGCAAAGCCGACAAGCACATGTACGATATCGATTTAAAACAAGGGCTGCAGCATCTCGACGGCAAAATGGCGCTGCAGTATGTCCGGTTCCGGCACGATGCGAGGTCCGACTTTGCCCGTACCGAAAGACAACGGATTCTCATGACGGAAGTCGCCAAGAAAATGCAGACCACGAACTCGCTCATCAAGCTGCCCGGCATCCTGGATTCGATCGCGCCTTATATCGAGACGGACTTAAGCCCGAAGGAAATGCTGAAGCTGATGGCGCTCGGGTTTGACGTGAACCTGGACAAAGTCGATCAGCAGCAGATCCCGCCGTTCTCGCTGTTGACCAACGAGAAGGTCGGACGGGCCCAGGTGCTCGGCGTGGATAAAAACAAATTGCGGCAGTACGTAAAGGAATTGTTCGAAAGCGATGCCGCTGAATAAAGCCAGCAAACAAACGAAAGAGGGCGTATGCCCTCTTTTTTTTCGGCTAGACCGTCCGCGGACGCTCATGCAGCAGCTCCGACGGAGCGCTGCCTGTGAACCGCTTATAGATTCTGTAGAAGTAGGAGAGGTCCTGATAGCCGAGAAATACCGCAATCTCCTGTACCGTCAGCTGCGATTCCGTCAACAGATAGGCTGCCCGCTTCATCCGCTGGGCGTGCACGTACTGGCTGATCGTCTGTCCCGTGACGCTCTTGAAGAGCGCCGCAGCGTAATTGGGCGTTTTGCCGATGGCATCGCCGAGCTCCTCTTTCGTTATTCTCTCCCGGTAATGCCGCTCAATGTAAGATTTCATCCGTTCCGCATGCAAGTGCTTCTCAGGCGTGATAACGCCCCGATCCAGCTCTCGGCTGATATAAATCAACACTTCTGTCAATAATGCTTCTATCATCATTGCATAATAAGAGGGGCGCTCCCGCCACTGCTGGTGGATCGCCTTCAAACGTTCGTGGATCAATTCGTAACAGCCCGGCTTATGCTTCAACGCTTCTTCCCGTTCAAGCGCCGATAAAGCCGTGGGCGGCTCTCCCGTCCATTGAACGACCATTTGCGTGTGCGTCACGGTAGGGATGCTTTTGCCGTAATACGGAACGCCGGCCGGAATAAGCAGCAGCTCCCCCTTCTCCATAATCTGCTTATTCCCATTCACCCAATATACGCATTTTCCATAGGTCGTCACGCTTAGCCGCCATGCGCTCTTCCCATGGTCTGCTTCCTCATACCAATCGACGCCGCTAATTTGCCGAACTTCAACCGGAGTGACCATAATCCCACCTCATTTGCGTTACTATAATCCATTCATTGTACTATAGTTCATATCATGATTCGACAAGACAGGCTACAATGTGATCATTAGGGTAGTTCATGAGCTTTACATTTCTAGAAGCCCGAGTACTGCAAAATGCCGCAGGGTGCAAATACAAAGGAGGAACAACCAACCATGCTTAAGACAAAAATCATCTGTACGATGGGGCCGGCATGCGATTCCATCGAGCTGTTGAAAAATATGATTCAGGAGGGGATGACGGTCGCCCGATTGAATATGGCACATGGCGAGCCGGAGGATCACGTGGCCCGGATTCGGAATGTTCGCCAGGCCGCATCCGAATTAAACACGTATGTCCCGATCATGATGGACATTAAAGGTCCCGAGGTCCGGATCGGCAAGCTGAAAGAGGCTTCCTGCCTTCTGAAACCGGGTGAGGAACTGATCCTGACGACCGAAGAAATTCTGGGAGACGCCCAGCGCATCTCGGTCAATTATGCCGAGCTGAATCTAGTCGTGAAACCGGGAGACCGCATCTTGATCGATGACGGCCTTGTCGACCTGAACGTCATTCGCGTCGACGGACCGGACATTCTTTGCAAAATCGTCAGCGGCGGCGTGCTCAAACCGCGCAAAGGCGTCAACCTGCCTGGCATCAAAACGACGCTGCCTGGCGTCACCGAGCGTGATGTCATGCATATCGGCTTCGGACTGGAGAACAACATCGAGATCATTGCTGCATCTTTCGTGCGCCATGGCGACAACATCCGCGAAATCCGCAGCATCCTGAAGGAACGCGGCGCGGAGCATGTGCAGATCATCTCCAAGATCGAAAACGGAGAGGGCATGGAGAACCTGGACGACATCATTGAAGCCTCCGACGGAATCATGGTTGCCCGCGGCGATCTGGGCGTCGAAGTGCCAATCGAAGAAGTGCCGATGATGCAGAAAGAAATGATCGATAAATGCAATCTGGCAGGCAAGCCGGTTATCGTGGCAACGCATATGCTGGAATCGATGCAGGTCAATCCCCGCCCTACCCGCTCCGAGGTGAGCGACGTGGCTAACGCCGTGATCCAGGGCGCAGACGTGGTCATGCTGTCCGGAGAATCCGCCGCTGGCAAATATCCGGTGGAATCCGTTCGTACGATGGCGGCAGTCGCCCGCCGTGCCGAGACCATGATCGATTATAAGGACCAGTTCGCTTTCAAATCCAGACAACAAGTAGCCGATATTACCGAGGTCATCAGCCAAGGCGCGGTCAGCTCTTCCCTCGTGTTGAATGCCAAAGCCATCATTACGTCAACGGAGAGCGGATTTACGGCGCGGATGATTTCGAAATATCGTCCGGAAGCACCGATCATCGCCGTCACGCAGCATGAAGAAGTGCTGGCCAAAATCTGCCTGCTCTCCGGCGTCATCCCGGTAAAAGGCGACAAGGTTACCACAACGGACGAAATGTTCGAGTCCGCGACCCGCAACGCCATCAAGACAGGCTACATCGAAAAAGGCGACATTATCGTATTGTCTGCCGGCGTGCCGATCGGTCAATCCGGCAACACGAATCTGATTAAGGTTCTCCAAGTGTAACGAAAAACACAACAAGACCTCTCCGATGATTTAAGCAGCGCCAATCCGACCTTCTGGGCATATAACGAACTCAGAGGAATAAGCTCGTAAGGAAGGCGCTGCCCGTTTCGGGTGAACCGAACACGTTACCGGAGGTCTTGCCAGAATGTATATACCTTATCATCCTATGGGGATGCAGCAGCAGACTGCCCTTCCCCATGCAAGGAAAGCTCATCACCCAACAAGTCCTTACCAAATGCTGTTCCACTGGAACCGCTTGGACTGGAACTTTCCGAATGTTGCGATGAAGCAGCGGTTCGAGCTGCATCAATACTGGAAGCACTGCATGCCTGCAGGCGTCAAAGTGGACCGACAGGGGCGTTTCTATGTTTCGGTTCCGCGCTGGGCGGAAGGCGTTCCCGCCACGCTCAACACCATCGTGATGGTGAACGGCAAGCCGGTGCTGAATGCTTTTCCAAGCTGGGAGTGGAATACGCCGGGAGATGTGCGAGCGCTGCAATCCGTCCTGGGTTACGAGATCGATGAACATAACCGGATGTGGATTCTGGATCAAGGAAAAATCGCGTATAATACCTCACCCGAAGGTTCGCAAAAGCTGGTCATCTGGGACCTGAGCGCAAACCGCCTGATCGACTCCATCGTCATCCCGGATGATATTGCACCGCCTCGGACATCGTTCCTTAACGATATCGTGGTGGATAACCGGAACGGTTACGCCTATATCACCGATTCGGGCTCCGGCTGGCCCGATCACGAGGTATACGGCGGCATCATCGTCTACAATATGAGAACGAAGAGATTCCGCCGGGTCCTGGACAGCCATTACAGCACGCAGGACGTGCCAAGGTTCCGGTTCGAGATCGATTCGGAGCCGGTCTACCGCAACAAGCCGGTCCGGATCGGCGCGGACGGCATCGCCCTGGCGGCGGATCGCGAAACGCTCTTCTACTGCCAGGTAACCGGACGCAATCTGTATGCGATCGATACGGGGCTGCTGCGTAATTTCGATACCCCCGATCCGCTCATTCGAAATTCCGTTCAAGCTCTGGGGAGCAAAGGAACGACGACCGACGGCATGTATGCCGACAATCAAGGCCATGTCTTCTACACCATGCTGGAAGGCAAAGGCATCGGTTATTATTCGCCCTGCACGCGCTCATTTCACAAGCTGCTGTCCGATGACCGAATGCTGTGGGTGGACGGGGTGGCTTTCGATCAGCGCGGCTCGATCATCTTCAACAACAACCGCCTGCACCGCATGTTCGGGGAGCCGCAGAACATCGACTGGGACGATCCTTACAATCTGATTATATGGAGAGCCTACATCGGCCGGGATGTGAAGTCGTATTTATATGGTTGACGGTTATGAAAAAAGGGTTAGGCAGTTCGGGCTATCAAGCCCTCTGCCTAACCCTTTTCGTATTATAACTGCAATGCTTGACCGCAGCGGCCGCAGTAGCGCGTCCCTGCAGGCGACACGGTGCCGCAACCCTCGCAGGTTAAAGACGGCGGGGCGGTGCCCGGTCCTTCGGAACCGCTGCGCTTCGAATCGGATCCGACCGCTTGCCGGAGCCGTTCCTCTACCTGCTGGGCCGGATTGACGGCCCGATGCATCGCCCTTTCCTCCTTCGTGCCTTGCCGAATGAGCGAAAAGAGCAGCGCAATGCCGATGCCCCCGACCATGACCATGCCGACCATTTTCCACAAGCCCGCCGCATAAGGATAGTCCCAAGCCGCATGCAGCAGAATGCTGATCAGCAGTAGGGCAGCCATCCTCAGGAGCCGATGCCCGGTCGAGCCCCGTTTGGCGGATCTCCCCAGGCCATACCACAGTCCGGCTGCGGCAATGGCCGTCCAGGTGCCGTGTCCGAACGGGGACAGCAGCGCCCGGACCCACAGCACAGCCAGCATCCCCGAAGTCGCATGCTGCTGCAGATACATGAAGCCGTACAGAATGCTCTCTACCGCGGCAAAGCCCATGCCTGCCGCAGCTCCGAATACTACGGCATCCATCAGGAAACGCTGCTTGCGCCCGCGGAGGAAGAAGAAGCATACGAGCAGCTTGGCCATTTCTTCGATAACGCCGATTAGAAGCGCTGCTTGCACATGCTCGATGGTCGTTGTCTCCAGGCCGCTGCCGACGGACCAGTAGCGTTCCAGCACCCACGCAACCGGCACGGCGATGATGCCGGAAGCCGCGAATACGGCTGCCAGCCGAATGGGCTTGAATCCGAGCAGCTGGGAGCTGCGCATATAAGCAACAAACGAAACCGGTCCAACGAATCCGCCGGATATCAAGGCGGCATATATCCAAACCGGCTGTTTCAGCCAAATGGCTAGCCCTGTGAACGCAACGAAAATGCCGCCGAGCGCCAGCAGCACATCCATCCAGCGATCTTTTTTGGGAGGGGCCGGAATAACGGCTTCCAGGGTCGCGGCAGCCTCGGCTGCGGCTTCCGGCACCGGCACCTGCTCCGCCTCCATGAATTGCAGCTTCGCCGAAACCTCTTCATTGAGAAGTTCGGGCCTGCGAATCCGCAGCACCTCATGAAATTGCCGCCTGACCGGTTCGTACTGCTGCAGGACGAAATGAAACTCGTCCCTGCCCATCACCATCAGCTCGCCGTTCTCAAGCGCCGTCACCGTGCCCGTATGGGCTTCGCCGCTGAGCAGGTCCATCTCCCCGAAATAATCCCCGGGCTTATAGACCGCCTTCTTCCGGCGCCCGCTGCGCACTTCGAACCGTCCTTCGGCAATCATATAGAAACGGTCCGCCCGAGTGCCTTCCGCGACAATGACATCCCCTTTGTATACTTTCCGCCTGACCGTGACCTCGGCAAGACCGCGCAGCTCCGCGTTCGGAACCGCGGCCCAGATCGTCGCCTTGCTCAGCATCGCATGCATTGTGCGGATTCGGGCCGAGAACGACAGGCTCTCGTGAAACATTGGGCTTGCCGCGGCAAGCCGGCTGAACGCGTTCTGCTCCAGCCGCAATGCCGTTACCTCGCCGATCGCCTGGGCACCCGAAGTCCTTTTTTCCTCAAGAAACAGGGAGACCTCCCCGATCAATGCGCCTTCGCCCAGAACGTCCAGCGTCACCGTGTGGCCGATCAGATTCCTCGAAACGATCTGAACCTGCCCGCTCATGATGAAATAACAGGAATTGCCGTAGCTTCCCTCTACGATCAACGGATCCCCGTCATGAAACAGCTCCTCATGCATGGACTGGACGGCACCTTCCAATTCATGCAGCGGCACCCCGCGAAACAGCGTATGATTACGCAAAAACTCCATCGCCTTCGTCGTCATCTGCATTCTCTCCATAGACGAAAAGAATCCGCCCGACGGCAGATTCCTCTCTATTCATTATGTACGACTCTATTATCGCATATTTCCGATGATGCTGCTGCGTGATTCTTCCATTTTCTTAATAAAATTCGTCATGACGTCAAAGGCTTCATTGCGCTTGTTGGTCATCGACTGCAGGCGAAGCATGTCCATTTGCTGGGAGTTCGACAGACTGTCGATCGATCCCTTCAGCTTCTCCGTGGCTTGATTGAGCTCTTCGGCGGTATATTCCTTCTTGGATGCATCTGCGATGCCTTCCGCTGCCAGCTTGCCGGCAAGATCGTCCGGTATCGAATATTTGCCGTCCACCGCTTCTCCGGACAAGGCGCTGTTAATGCCTGCCATGGCGTCGTTCTTCTTGGCGATTTCCTCGTTCCGCTTCTGCACGTCCTGAATCTGGTTGTTAAGCTGCGCATCCAGCATCTGTGTCCGCTGCTGCTGCACGACCATCAATGCGCTCTCAAGATCCATGCTGGACAGATCGATCTGTGCGACGTTACCGATCCCGCCAATGGCATTGTTCGTTGCGCTTCCTCCTACGGCCTGCTTGACCGACTGGTAAGCCTGGTCGTTCATCATGATGCCCGTGCCTGCCACTACCCCGACCAGAAGAGACGCGGCCGTGGATAAAATCATTTTTCGATTCATCGTTTCAACTCCTCTAATTCTTTGTGCCTAGTACGAAAATCATAGCAAATGCCTGAACGGCGAACAAAGCAATATTTACCATTTCTCGACAATTTATATAAAATTGAAGGGATTTTTTTCGCTTCCGTCCGCTCGCTGCTTGCCCAATGCCATCCATGGGGATGATTTCGGCTGATACCGCCTTGAAGCCACGACAAAAAACCACACCGTGCCCGATGTGGTTTTCCTGGTTCGATTAGCCCACTAAAGCCGTCCGGTTGCTAGCAGCCAGCATCCAAGCTGCGCGTCGTGGCTCGTGCGGTTACCACGGTTCCCTGAACCCCTGTCTATCCTGCTCGCAATCGCGCAGCAGCTTCGTGCGAAGCCCCTCATACCAAGAGGGGACATCGGCCAACTCGCTGTCCTCCAGGGAACGCAGCACGCTGGCAAAACGATACAAACGGCTGAATCTTTGAAATCTTGAAAACTCTGCCTCCAGCTCGTGATCCAGGCTTCGGATCGAGCGATACCCTTTCAGAAATGCCTGCTTGTCATGCTCCGACTCGGCATCGGCAAGAGCCGTGACGATATCCGCCGCATACCAATGGTACATGGCATCGTCGAAATCGATCACGTGAAATGAACGTTCCTTCGCTTCATAAAAGATGTTATCCAGCATGAAGTCATAGTGGATCAAGCCGTACGTCTGTCTCGACGCGGGCAGGAACTGCAGCCATAGACTGATCCGATGAAGCTCATCCATAGCATCCTGCTCCCCGGGATGCCGCCGCAGCACCTGATCGATCAAACGCAGGATGTCCTCCACGCTTCTTCGCCTTACGGCTCCAGGTTCATATCGGCTGGACAGCGTATGCAGCCTTGCGAGCGATTTCCCCCAGTCCCTGCACTGGGACGCGGAGGGAGTGTCATGGAATGCAATCCCTCCGGCGGCGCTGAACACGACGCCGTGATACTGCCCCTCCGGTACCTGAATCGTCTCGATCCATTTCCCGTTCACGGAAGAAATCGGCACGACGCAAGGGTACTCGTGCTTAAGCAAATACTGCATGAATTCCAGCTCGGCCGCCAGCTGCTGGGCCGTATTTTCTTCCTCAAAATTAAACCGGAGGAAATAACGCTCTCCATCGCGGTTAAACATATACACGAAGTTGGAGCTGGCCCGCCAAAACTTCAGCGTTCCCTCGTCAAACTCCCAGTTGCGGATCAGCTCGCGGGCCGCCTTGTCACCAGCAAGTCCGCAAACCATCGTCGTTAACTTCATCATTTGCTCTTTTTCCTCCCGCTACAGCGTGAGAGGACTTAAACCTCGACTTATCCTAAGTAACAAGCCCTCTCATCTGTATCCCATTGTGAATATGAATCGTATTCAACAACGTCACCCCTTTCCGCACATGGACGCAAGAATTGGTCTTGCCCAATCCTATTCTAACGGAGCTGCCAGCCATGCGGGTGGGAGAGAACGGGTATAGGTGAAGTTTACGGCACTATCCTTCTCCCCCGCCTTCTTCCTTAGATAATCTTTTGAATGCGAACGCCAGAATCAGGCTCATGACGATATACATCAACACTTTGGAAGCTGTGCTATACGGGGAGAGCAGTATCCCTGCCAGAAAAAACAAATTCACTACAAGGTACAGCAGTTTGATTATCATAAGATGGCCTCCATCCGTTCCCTACTCAAACAGCCCGGCGAATTCACCGTAGCCTTCCCGGACCAACGCTTCCTCCGGTATAAAACGCAGCGCCGCGGAGTTTACCTGATAATGCAGGCCGCCCGGCTGAGGCCCGTCATGATACAGATGTCCCAGGTAAGAGCCGGACAGCCTGCCGTAGAGCGCGGTGCGTACCTTGCCGCCGCGGAGATCCCCTTTTTTGCTGATATATCCTTCGTGCAGCGGCTTCCTAAAAGCCGGCAATCCCGTACCCGCATCATATTGATCGGTCGAGCTGAATAGAGGGTCGCCGTTCACCACGTCCGCGTAAATTCCCCGGCTTGCGTGATTCCAATACGGATTATCGTAGGCAGGCTCGTCCAAGCCTTCTTGCGTCACCGCGTATTGGATCGCGGTAAGACGCCTGCGCAGCTCATCCTGATCCTCTTTGCGGCTCCAATGCCGCTTCGCAAAAGAATCCCGGCCGGAACCCTCATAATACCGGTTATAGTCATACCGGTGGGTATTATAGTAGTTCTGATGGACATCCTCCGCGGGATAAAAGGGACCCGCCGGCAGGATCGGCGTCACGATCTTCCCCTTGAACCGGCCGCTAAGCTGCAGGATGCGCTTGGAAGCTTCCGCCTGCTCGCGCTGCGCTTCGTCATGCACGAAAATCGCCGACCGGTAAGACGCCCCGCGGTCCATGAACTGGCCTTCCGCATCCGTTGGATCAATCAAGCGCCAATAGATGTCCAGCAGCCGTGAGTACGGAAACACATCCGGATTAAACCGGATTTGCACGGCTTCGTAATGCCCCGTCGTTTCCGTTCCTACTTCTTCGTAGGTCGGATTCTCCGTATGGCCGCCCGTGTAGCCGGAAACCAGAGAAAGGATGCCGGGCAGCTCGTCAAACGGCTTCACCATGCACCAAAAACAACCGCCGGCAAATGTCGCCAATGAGGTCTTGCCGACTCCATGCTTCAAGGCTATCCGCTCCTTTCATCCACCGTTGTCTGTTTCATGATGATATTAGTGTAGCCTTGAGGACGCAATGGCAGCAAGCATCATAACGTTTAATTGGTGTGTAATCGACGACTTCTCCTCCAAGATCGAGTCAGGAATGAGAAAGCAACCCGCTTAGGCGTTCTTCGGGAGCACTGACCTTGAACTCGACATGCGACATAAAAAACCAACCGTCTCCTGGCTGGCCATACGAGCCTGTCATGAATCCCGTGATTGATCTTTTATTTCACTAGTGTTATATTGCATATGTGAAATATTAAAGACAAGGGGGTCCTTCATGCACCCTATTTCAAACGTCGAATTCATGTTGCTGCAAATGATCGCAGAATGTCGTCAAGCTTCGGGGTACGATATCAAGAAGCTAGTCGATCAACGAGGCTATCGGGAATGGGCGAACATCGGCACGACTTCGATCTACGTAGGACTGAGGAAACTGAGCGATAAAGGATGGATAGCATCCGAGGAATCCGACGAAAAATCTGGTAAGGGACCCGTGCCGACCCGGTTTGTCCTCACCGAAGCCGGTATGGTCAAGCTGAAAGATGAAGTCCTTGACAGTCTTTCGTCAGCACGGGAGCGCGACAACCGCTTCGATCTCGGTTTGGCCGCTTTGCCTCTTATCGGGAACGACATGGCCATAGCTGCCTTGCGGAAACGGTTGGATTTTCTTCGGGAGGCTTCAGAAGGCATAAAGCTAAAATTCGAATCCCAGGGCGGTGTTCGATTGCCGCTGAACGTAAGAGCGCTGTTCTTGCATCCGATCAGCCTAATGGAGAGTGAGCAGGCGTTCGTTGCCAGTCTAATTAACGAATTGTCGAAGGAGACCAGGGAAGATGACCACAAACATTGAAGGTTTTGTTCCTTACCAAGGCGACCATTGCGAAACGACCACCATGGGCAATTTAATGCAACATGCGGGAGCCCGGCTATCGGAGCCGATGCTGTTCGGGCTCGGACAAGGGCTCGGATTCATTTATTGGGACTCGAAGGGAATGGATTTTCCGTTTATCGGAGGAAGGGTGAAAGTGGATAAATTGACGGCCAACCTCGCCGACAGGCTGGGTTTGACCGTTAATGTTCAAGAAACGTCGTCCGTCGACAAAGCGTGGCGGAACGTACGGAGCTGCATCGAACGCGGAATCCCGGTTGGGCTGAAATTGGATTCCTATTACTTGGATTATTTCACGAACAAAGTGCACTTTGCCGGTCACTATGCAGTCCTATACGGCGTGGATGACGAATATGCCTACATGGCAGATACCAGACAACAGGGCGGTCTGGTGAAGACACGTTTGACAAGCTTGGCCGCAGCCAGAAACGCAAAGGGAGCCATGAGTTCCCGAAATCGCTCTTTTACGCTCGAGCCAATCGACGCCTTACCGCCGCTCGTTCCCGCATTACGCGCATCCTTGACCAAGAATGCGCATGACTATTTGAACCCGCCCATTCGCAATATCGGGAATAAAGGCATTGTAAAAATGAGCAAAGAGATTCTGAAGTGGCCTTCCCGCAGCAACCATTTCGAACATGATTTATGTCTGACCGCATTGCTGATGGAGCGTGCGGGAACCGGCGGTGCTTTGTTTCGGAATCTGTATCGGGATTACTTGAAGGAATGCGCCGATCGGTTGGAAGACTCGAGAATCCAACAAGCCTACCTTTTGTTTACGGAGATCGCGCCAATGTGGACCAGTGTCTCCGCATCGATCGACCGTGCGGGAAGATCAGGTAACACCCAGGAGCTACAGCAGGCGTCCGACCTCTTGCTCGAGATTGCAGATAAAGAACGCGCAGCCATGAAGTTATTGCTGTGAAGACGATTGACATGGCGCCGGCTGACAAGCAAATCCGTGGATTTTGCGAAAGCAAGCCGAGAAACGTACAAAACCAGCCCCGCTCATTTCTGTGCGGGGCTGGTCTAGGTGAATTCACTCAGCGTCTTGAATTAATGCACCTGATCGAGCAATCGATAGGCCTCTTCCTTGGTTGTCACCGCCAAGAGCGCTTCCCTGAAATCATCGTCCATCAGCTTTCGTGACAACATTTGCAGCACTTTCAAATGCGCATTCTGTTTACTATTACGCGGCACGGCAATCATAAAGATCAGTTTGGCTTCACTCCCGTCCAGACTCTTCCAGTCGACGCCATCCTGCTGGATACCAAAAACCACGCTTGGTTTCAGGACAGCATCCGATTTACCGTGAGGAATCGCAATATTCATGCCGATGCCGGTGGAGCTTTCTTGTTCCCGGGCTAATATGGCCTGTTTAAAATCTCCGTCCGCTCTGATCGCCCCATTCCGTTCCAATACACCGATCATTTCGTCGATGACCGCATCCTGTGTTGTTCCGACCAGATTCAGGTTAATGAGATCCGGTGTCACAATATCCGTCAATTTCTCAACGCGGATAGCAGAAACTTCCGTTGCTGTAGCACTATTGATCACGGTTGAATCCACTTCAGCTGAGTCCGCAGCTATGGGTGCAGCCGCGTCTACTGTCGACGATTCACCTGCTCCGGCAGGATCCTCTATCGCTTCTGCTCCTTCTCCAACAACTGCCGGAGTCACAGCTGCAACATCTTTCTTGAGCAGGCTCACCATGATAACCGACACGGCTGCACCGACCATGACCGCTATGAAGAACATCAACACATGATCCACGGCACCGAGCACGGCTACAATCGGACCGCCATGGGCTACGCTGTCACCGACACTGCCCAGCATGGCAATCACCGAACCTGTCATGGAACCGACCATAATACTCGGAATGACGCGTAGAGGATCTTGCGCCGCGAATGGAATCGCTCCTTCGGTAATACCGAACAATCCCATCGTAAATGTTGCTTTTCCAGCTTCACGTTCCGCAGGCGTAAACTTCCTTTTGTTCATCATGGCCGCCAGTCCCATGGCAATCGGAGGAACACAGATGGCAACGGCAATTTGGCCCATAATTTCATAGTTTCCTTCACCGATCATGGCCGAGCCGAACAGGAACGCAACCTTATTCACGGGACCACCCATGTCAAAAGAAATCATCGCTCCCAGAATAAGCGCGAGCAGAATCGAACTAGTACCCTGCATTCCCGCAAGCCAGACGGTTAACGCTTCAAACAGATCCGCAACCGGAGCGCCAATCACAAAGACGAAGATTAACCCTACAACTAGCGAAGCCAGTACCGGGATAACGATAATGGGCATAATCGGCTGCAGCGACCGAGGAACCTTGATCCTTTTAATAGCAAGTGCGACATAACCCGCCAGGAAACCGGCAATAATCCCCCCGATGAATCCAGCTCCTGCTTCACTTCCATAAAAGCTGCCGTTCGCAGCAATGAACCCGCCGACCATACCTGGTGCAAGACCGGGCCTGTCCGCAATACTCATGGCGATAAATCCGGCAAGGATCGGAACCATGAAGGTAAACGCAGCCGCGCCGATACTTTCAATCGTTTTCCAGATCGAATCTTCCGGTATCACCAGGCCACCCGGCGTTTTCACGCCGCCCATCGTCAGGGCGATTGCGATGAGCAGCCCACCGATCACGATAAACGGCACCATATAGGATACACCGTTCATCAAGTGACGATAGATCGGATTTTGTTTAGGTTTGTTCTCACCTGTCATATCTTCAGCCGACTTGGACTGTGCCTGATAGACGGGTACATCCCCTTTCATCATCCGTTGGATCAGCTCTTCTGGACGACGGATACCATCCTGCACCCCAACGACAAGCAGTTTTTTACCTACAAACCTGTCCTTCACCACCGTCTTATCCGCTGCGATAATAACGCCATCGGCTTCGCGGATATCCTGCTCCGTGAATTGATTCTCCACGCCAATGGAGCCTTGGGTCTCCACTTTCATCTCAACGCCAAGCTTCGCGCCTGCCTTCTGCAGATTCTCAGCGGCCATATACGTATGTGCAATTCCGTTAGGACATGAAGTAATCGCTAATATTTTCATGTTCGTCATTCTCCTTCGCTGTCATGTTCCCGCTTACATTTATAGTGTACACGCTGAAAACGCTGTTATCGGATGAACTTTTTACCGGAACTTCCGGAAAAACAGGTTTATTTCGCAAACAAACAAATATCCCCACAAAGTGGAGCCTGTCATGCTTGTTCGAAATACATACTTTGCGGGGACCCCAAAAAAATGTAAAAAGCAGGACGTATACCGTCCTGCTTCACCATCACAGTTTCAAATAGTGCGTGTTCAAAAAGGTCGATTTTCAGCACCGAGAAGGTTGGATGAAGCTAGGGACGTCAGGAGCGGAGCGTACGTTTTGGGTACGTGAGCACCGGAAGGCCCGGCTGAATTCAAGATTCGATGCCGAGCTGCTTCCTGATTCGCTTCGTGATCAAAAGCGGACTTTTTGAACAACCTCTACTACTAATTTTACCCTTTTAACGTATTCAGCAATCGCATCGCATCCGTCTCCTTAGACAACGCGCTGACCAATGCCGGCTGCTCACTGATCCGTGACAATTCCCTGAACAGCTGCCGCATCTCTTTCCGCTCATCATGCTTGACCGCAAGCAAGAACACAAGCTCTACCTTCTCGGATCCCCAGGTTATCGGCTGCTTCAATGTAACAACAACGATGCAGGACTGTTTAACCCGCTCCGAGCTTCCATGTGGGATCGCAATGCCACCCCCAATCGTTGTAGCAGACATATTCTCACGATCCAGCACACTTTCCGTATATCCTGCCTCGACATATCCTTTGTCCTCCAGCATCTGCGCAAAATTGGCGATTAACTGCTCTGGACGCTTTACCTCCTGCTGAGGAAAGACGAGAAACGGTGTCGTATATTTCAAAAAGACTGATTCCTCAGCCGCCCTGCTGTCCGGCTCATCGAGCCCCCGGATCGCTTGCTCCAGCTTCCGCTCGTCACTGGCCTCGAGCAGAGGGGAAACGAGGATATGTGGTGTTTTTAACTCGGGCAGATCAACGGTCGTAATGACAAGGTCCACCTCATGAGCTGCCAGATAATCCTCAACTTCCGCTTTGGACATCGTTGTCTCTACATGCACGGACGGGAATCTCCGTTCCACCTTCGCGAGAAGCAATTGGGACATCCCGACGCCCATATGACACACGATTATGACCTTCTGAGGGTGGCTTTCGTTCTGGTGAAGCCGTTCTACAGACGCCTGAAAATGCAAAGTCAAATACGCGGCCTCCTCTTCGGGAAAGTTCAGTTGGAGCGCTCCCCCCACCTCTTCCAGTGCCATGATGACGCGATCGAACATATAGGGATACATCTTTTTGATCTCGGCCAGCATCGGATTGGACACAGCCAGACCATAATGAAGACGGTTCATGGTCGTGTACAAATGCACTTTCAACCCGTTCAATAATACCGGGTCCTTGGAAAAAGGGATCATATTCAGCTCCGACATCCGCCGAATCAGCTGCTCAACCAACTGTGGCAGCAGGGGGTGGCTGTCTGCCAGATCGCCCCGCCGGGCACTTCCATCCTCCTGCGTGTATCGGAACTTCCCGCCAAGCAGGTGCAGGGTTAGATAAGCGGTTTCTTCCTTGGAAAAAGGGACGGCGAACAGTTTTTGCAGTTGCTTCAAAAAGTCTATCGCCCATGCAAATTCCGCTTTGTTCTCCAAAAAGGCTATGTCCTGCGCAGAGAGCGAAATCGGCTGTCCCAGCTTGGTCCGTTTGACCATAAGCAGTATATGCAGCATCAGGCTTTCAAAGGCTTCATCGGTGAAGCGAAGCTGATGCCGCTTTTGCAACGCCTTCAACTCATGGTATACGGTTGCGATCTCGTGCGGTTCATACTGGTTACGCATCATCTGTCCCGTCAATTCCGGACGGTTGATCAATTGGTTCAACCGCGCCAGCGCCATCCGTTTGTTCTTCTCCGAGCCCTCAATCATGAAGCCTACTCGCTGCTTCGTCATTAAGCTCAGATCAAAGCTCCGCAGCCAGACCTCAATCTTTTCCATATCCCGACGGATAATCGCCTTGTTCACGTAAAACGGTGAAGCCAGGTTCTGCAGGGTTACGGGCTTCGCGTTCATCAAGAGCCGATATGCCAGGTGCAGCACCCGTTCCTCATCGGATTCATCCTCGGCGGTACTCTCGTTGGAATACAAGCGGTGGAATAAATCAGCCAGATCCGCTTCCCCGATCTCCAGATAGACGCCAAGTCCCGGCCTTTTCACCAGATGGCCGCTGGAGTGCTTAGCTATATATTCTTCAATCACCTTCAGATCGTTTCGGATCGTCTTCTCCGAGCACTCGGTCTGATCCGCCAGATCCTGAACGAGCCACAGCCGGTTCGGTTCCATTAACAAATTGCGAAAAATCTCTTTTTGCCTATTATTCATTCCGATCCCCTATTCAACTTAATGGGAGTGCTCACTCATCGTAGAGCGGGTACATTGTCCTACGTATATCATATCCGGGTCTCTATGGCAAACGGATCTGGGAGGTTACACGAGAGTGGATCAAAAGAAATGGCATGTTGACGGAAAAGCTGAGCATATACAGTATTCTAAAAATCTGACGTAAACAAAACAGGGTGCCGCAGAAGTCGGCCCCCTTGTTTCATGATCCGATTATAATCCCTCTTACATCTTAAGAAATTCTTTCGGTCGTACATCGTATCTTATCTATAAAAGCCTCTACAACTTCCCGCGCCGACTCCGCTCCCGTCACGGCGGATATTACCGCGACGCCATCCGCACCCGCTCCAATCACTTCCTCCACGCGCTCCACGGTAATCCCGCCAATCCCAACGATCGGCAGATGGATTCCAGCTTCGCGAAGCTCACGGAAAATTGCTGGGCCTTGCGCAGTTCTGGCATCATCCTTCGAGCGGGTCGGATAGATCGGCCCGATCCCAAGATAATCGGCGCCGTGGAGAATCGCGCGCCGCGCTTCTTCCACCGTGTGGGCGGAAACACCGAGAATCCGGTTGCCGATCCGCTCGCGGACGGAAGCCGCGGATTCGTCGTCCTGGCCGACGTGCACGCCGTCGGCGTCCAGCTTCAGTGCCAACTCCACATCGTCATTGACGATGAAGGGCACGCCTGCTAGGTGGCACTCGGCCTGGATACGGCGGGCCAGCCGAATCATCGGCTCCCCGGCGAGTGCTGCTTGCCCCTTCTCACGAAACTGGACCATGGTTGCGCCTCCAGCCAGTGCTTCCTGCACGACCAAGCTTGGCTCGACGCTGCAGTTCACGCTGCCAAGCACGAGGTACATCCGCAGATGCCGTCTCATGATCTCGGGTGCCACTCTGCCCGTCATCGCAGCACCGCCTGACGGCGGCGATTGTATGCCCAATGATTGGTCGGGCCCTGTCCCTGCCCCAGGTTCAATCCGTCCTCAATGGCCGCTTGGATAAATAAGCGCCCGCTCTGAATCGCATCGTATGCGCTCAAGCCTTGAGCAAGGCCTGCGGTAATGGCCGCAGAGAAAGTACAGCCGGTACCGTGCGTATGAACGGTATGAATTCGTTTGCCATATAACTCTGTGAAGGCCATGCCATCGTATACGAGGTCGATGACCGGAGGACTTTCGGGATTACCGTCATCGTTGGAAAAGAGCGAACGGCCCCCACTATACTCCCCAGCAGGCATGGCAGTGCTCGTTTGACCGTGCGTCCTATCGGACTGAGGCATTTCTTCCTGCTGCATATCCGCCGCTATAGCTGGTTCCCTGCCTCTTTCGTGATCTGTGCCTTCACCGTTACCAAGCATTCCCTCGTCATGACCGCCTTTGATCACTACGATCCTGGGCCCCAGATCATGAATACGCCTCGCCGCTTCGTTGCGATCGTTCATCGTGCGGATACGCATCCCCGCCAATACTTCGGCCTCCGGTATATTGGGGGTGACAATCAACGCCAGCGGCAGCAAATCTTCTCTTAAAGCCTGCACCGCTTCGCTTTGCAGCAGCTCCGCCCCGCCCTTGGCGATCATCACGGGATCGACAACGACCTTCCCCCAGCCGAATGCCCGAATCCGGTCAGCAACCAGCCGAATGATCTCGGCGTTGAACAGCATGCCCGTCTTCAATGCATCTACTCCGAGGTCCGAGCCAACCGCTTCAATCTGCTCCGCAGTTGCTTCGGGCGGCAGCGGATATACGCCGTGAACCCCCATGGTATTCTGCACCGTAATCGCGGTAATCGCCGACATGCCGTACACGCCGAGCTCCTGGAAGGTTTTCAGATCGGCCTGAATGCCGGCGCCGCCGCCGCTGTCAGACCCGGCAATCGTCAGGGCACGGGGTATGCGAGCCTCGCTCATCGTGTGCCTCCGGCAGCCGCCGCTCCCGCTTCCAGTACAGCGGCATACCCTTCCAGCGATCCTGGATGAAGCTTCGCCAGCTCGTCCAGGAAAGCGATCTGGAAGCTTCCCGGTCCCAGATCTGCCGTTCGCTCAGCAGCTTTCGCCGCCGCGGCCCCATAGAAGGCCAGACCCGCCGTACCTGCAAGCAGCAGGTTCGCTTCCACCGCGGCAAAGGCACCCAGCACCGAGGTCAGCAGGCAGCCTGCGCCGGTCACCTTCGTAAGCAGCGCATCCCCTCCGGCAATGATGCGCACTTCCGTTCCATCGGTAATCACGTCCTCTTCACCGGTAATGGCCACGATCGTGCCTAACTCGCGCGCAGCCCGCACGGCCAGCTCGGCATGATTGCTGCCTGCGCTATTGCCTGCGTCTACGCCCTTGATCTCGCGGACCTCCCCGATAAGGTGAGCGATTTCAGCCGCATTTCCGCGCACGAGCGAAACCTTCACCTCGCTTAGGATCCGCAGCGCCGACTCCGTCCGAAAACGGGTCGCTCCCGCGCCGACCGGGTCCAGCAGCACCGGCACGCCATGGGCGTTCGCCGATTGTCCCGCGATCATCATCGCATCCACCAGCTCGCGGTTCAGCGTGCCGATGTTCAATACGAGCGCGCCCGCGATAGCGGCCATATCCGCCACTTCCTCCGGCGAGTAAGCCATGACCGGCGACGCGCCCAGCGCGTACAAGCCGTTAGCCGAAAAATTCGTAACCACCACGTTCGTCATATTGTGAACGAGAGGGCTCGTCTGCTGTACCTTCGTTAAAAGCACCGAAACCTCTTTTTCCCATGAATGCATTTATATCAGCCTCTCTTCGCTATAATGGAATTCCATTTATGCTTGTGAACATCGCTCTTTACAGCACGGCAGCCTCCAGCTGCACCGGCCACTCCTCCTGCTTATAAGCCATGTCCCAGAACAGATACTCCAGCTGGCAGCTCAGCATGAAATGCTCCCTCATCCGTTCCCGCTCGGCTGACGTCGCACGCTCCGCCCATGCATCGACACGGCCGCGGAATTTGGCTGTCGCGTCTTCCCCCCGGTTTCCGTAGAAAGAAATCCAGTCGTAAAACGGATGGGAGGCATCCGGCTTCACCTCATTCAGCAGCTTGCGGCCAATCTCCAGATACGTCCATGGGCATGGCAGCAGCACGGCCATAATCTCGCCCAAACTACCCTCATGCGCCACCGTCAGCATATGACGGATGTAATGATGCGCGGACGGAGCCAGCGGATATCCTTGAAGCTCTTCATAGGTCACCCCGGCGGCTGCGCAAAAATTCTGATGTGGGTGCACCTCGCTGTGCAGAATGAATGAAATCTGTTCGTTAAAGGTCGCGATCTCTTCCCGGCTGGTCGATTTGGATATGGCAATTCCGTAAATCCGCATGTAGGCATTCAAATACTCAAAATCCTGCTTCACATAGTGAATCAGCTGCTCCCGCTCCAGATTCCCCTCGGCAATGCCTTTTACGAAAGGATGATCGAAGATTGCTTGAAAAATGCCTCCCGCCTGCTGACGGAGCTCTTGCGTGAAACTCATGTTTGTCCCCACCTCCAACATATTGAAGAGCAGGAAGTCCGTAAGACACGACTTTTCAGACAACGCTAAAAAGCCGCCCCGAAAACTGGAGCGGCTTCGTCAACAAGCCCGGGTGCGCCAAAAAAACGCACCGAGACCTCATATTCGAAGGCTCCACTTTCCTACGCTAGTACGAACTAGATCAGGTTCAAAGGGTCCAAGATACGCTCTTGTCTCAGCCGCCAACGGCTCCCCTAGTGGACTTCCTATTCTTTTGTCTAATACTGTACATAGGTTTGGGGGTGGTGTCAAACGTTAACAGTTTGTGGACGGAACCTCAAGCTCGAACCTTCCTCCGACCGCGTGATTGTGACGATGTACGGTGGCGGCTGTCTTTTCGCAAGATAAAAACGCAGGCTACCCCAAACTCATACCGGAAACACTGACGCTCGGCTGTCATATATGCCCCCGCATAATGAGTGCATAAGCGCAATTCAAATAAATGAAGTTTAAAGGAGCGAGCGTATTTATGACGAACCAACCGAAAGCGGTTAAACCCATTCCGGATGGCTACACCTCCGTGACGCCGTGGATCATCTCAAGAAACTCCGCAGCGCTGATCGATTTCCTCAAACAAGCATTCCGAGCCGAAGAGCTTGCCCGCGTCTATGTTGGCGATGGTGTCATCGGCCATGCCGAGGTCCGAATCGGAGATGCCGTCGTCATGATGTTTGATGCAAAGCCGGAATGGCCGGATAGCCCGGCATACCTCCGTTTGTATGTTGAGGATTGCGATGACGTGTATCGGCAAGCGCTGGCCGCAGGAGCGGTCTCGGTGACGGAGCCAACGACCTTGTTCTTCGGCGATCGGGTGGGACGGGTACGGGACCCGTTCGGCAACTTATGGTGGGTACAGACACGAATGGAGGACCTCACTCCGGTGGAAATGGAACAGCGTGCCCAAGACCCGGAATACATCCAAGCGATGACCTATGTTGCAGGGGCGGAGATCGTGGTGAAGATGTCGTAAAAAGTTACCGTGAAGCGAGCGTTATCACAGGGAGGACATGGGTGGATTCGGTGTCCCAAGGGTATGCATGGATGGCTGCCGACCAAAACAACTTAGAACAGCATAACTTAGAGTAGCTATGGGTTAGAGGTAGAAACCTGGGGGACACAAAGTAGTATATAGTAGGTGCTATTACTGGTCTTGGTGCTACTACTGGTCTTGTGCGACTACTGGTCTTGGGGCGACCGCTCGAGGACAAACGGACTGAGGATACGTTATTTAGCTGAAAAGACGTAATTTTTGATGGCTAACGGACACCAGATACGTTACTTGTAGAGTATGATGGCAAAAGGACAGTTTATTGCGGTAATAAGGGATCCTGTGTCCGTTAGATCTAAAAATCGAGGGCGAATCAGGAGATTAAGGGAACTGGTGTCCGTTAACGAGTGCCTTGGTGACTGGCTGGTATTGATGCTATTACTGGTCTTGTGCGACTACTGGTCTTGGGGCGACTACGGTATTGATGCTACTTCTGATCTTGGTGCTACTTCTGATCTTGATGCTATTATTCGTCTTAGTGTGACTACTGGTATTGATGCTACTACTGGTCTTGTGCGACTACTGGTCTTGGGGCGACCGCTCAAGGACAAGCGGACTGAGGATACGTTATTTAGCTGAATAGGCGTAATTTTTGATGGCTAACGGACACCAGATACGTTAATCATAGAATCTGATCGCAAATAGGCTCCTTATTGAGGTAATAGGGGATCCTGTGTCCGTTAGATCTGAGAATCGGGGATTAATCAGGGAAATAAGGGAAATAAGGGAACTGGTGTCCGTTAACAGGTCATGGTTAGCGGCATGATGCCCGGAGTTGGTTAAGCTGTACTGGCGAGCAATGTGACATGCAGCTGCATACCGGCGGTACTTCGATGTTGCGGTTCTGGCGACGTTGCGATGCCGGCGACGCGCGATGCTGCCGACGCGCGATGCTGCCGACGCGCGATGCTGCCGACGCGCGATGTTAAAAAAGGAGGCACCCTCGCAAGATCTCAGATCTTGCGAGGGTGCCTCCTTTATCCACTTGTTCCTAGCATCTTCCGCTATACGATGATACTAGCCTTCAGCATCCGTCTTCATTCCTTACTGAATGCCGTAAAACTCCTGCAGCTGGTCGATCATCAGGTTGGCCGCCAGGATGCCGCCCGCCGTATTCCAGATCGCGTCATCCACTTTGTGGGCTTGACCGTTCTTCACAACGTTCAGGTTCTTCCACAGCGGATCGTTGATCCATTCCTGCTCGGTCTGGTTGGCGCCGCCGTCCCCTGTCTCATAAGTGAAGTAGAACAGTCTGTCGGCTTCCACCTCAGGCAGACGTTCCTTCGTGATCTCGTCCACGAAATCGTCCTTGGCGTTCTTGGTCATGTCGTTGCGGGCGATGCCGATTTTATCGAAAATAACGCCCGAGAACGTATTGGTGTGGTACACCCGGGTCTTGCCTGCCATGAAACGAACAACGGAGACGGTTTCGTCAAGCTTGCTGCCGGCCTTCTCTTTAAACTCCTGGATCCGCTTGTCGTAGGCAGCCAAAAGTTCTTCGCCTTCCGACACTTTGTTCAGCGCCTTGGCATACAATTCAAAATTGTTCTGCCACTCGCCGCGAAGATCCTCGGCAAAAACAGTCGGCGCGATCGCCTTCAATTGCTCGTATACTTTCTCCTGACGCATCTTGTTGCCGATGATTAGGTCAGGCTGCAGACCGGCGATCAGCTCGATGTTCGGCTGGCTCTCTTCCCCGACAACGGTAACGCCTTCCATCTGGTCTTTAATATGCGGATACCATGGATCGCCCGTCCAGGATCTAACGGCACCTACTGGCTTCACGCCCAAGGCCAGAAGCGCCTCGGTTCCTTCGTTCGTGAGGACGACGACCTTTTGAGGCGTTCCTTTGATCGTTTCCGTCCCCATGGCATGCGTAACTTCATACGATTCGCCGCCGGCAGCAGCGCCGCTGTTGCCCTCTGCTGTATTCGTCGTGTCGCCGCCCGCGTTGCTTGTCCCTTCTTGCGCCGGGCTTGCTCCGCACCCCGCAAGAATCACGATCATGATCAGAGCCAGCAAGCTAAACTTGAGGCCTCTTGTCCGTTTCTTAGCCATTCCTGTTCCCATTCCTATCTAAATCCCCCTTGTGTCATATCGCTCTATTTGAAAACCATTATCAATCACTGATTCAAAACTATAAAGGGTTTCGTGAAAAATATCAATATATTTGTGAGAATGATTATCAATCTCATTGACAGATAACGTCCCTTCACCTAAAATTCATATGAACTTAATTATTCATGGACTTAAGAAAGTGAGCATATATGCGCGTATTCGGACTATTGATATCGCTATTGGCGCTGGCCGCTGCCGTCATGGGCAGCATCGCATTCGGAGTAACGAACATCCCTCTTCATCAGATATGGGAATCGTTCACTCACTTTAACGGAAGCAACGAACATCTGATCATTCTCACGGCAAGGCTTCCTCGAGCGCTCATTGCCGTTGCCGTGGGGGCATGCCTTGCGGTTGCGGGTGCGCTCATGCAGGTCATCACGCGCAATCCGATTGCATCGCCGAGCACGCTGGGCGTGAACTCCGGCGCGGCTTTCTTCATTATTCTGGCATCGGGCTGGCTGGGCATTGGCGGACTCCAGTCCCTTACCTGGGTCGCGTTAATCGGAGCTGCCGTCAGCGGCGGTATCGTATTCTTCCTCGGCAGCATCGGCAGGGACGGCATGACGCCGGTCAAAATCACCTTGGCAGGAGCTTCCATGGCCGCTTTCTTCCACTCCCTGACCCAAGGATTAATGCTCTCCGACGGCAAAATGTTTGATCAGGTGCTGGTATGGCTGGTCGGTTCGGTAGCCGGACGCGATTTGAACCAGCTAACCGCCGTATGGCCGTACATGGCCGTTGGCATGCTGGCTGCGCTGCTGCTGGGACGGCATCTGAACGCCCTCTCCATGGGAGACGACATCGCCCAGAGCCTCGGGCAAAAAACCGCACTCATCAAGCTGTTAGCTGCTGCAGCCGTCATCCTGCTGGCCGGCGGCTCCGTAGCGGCGGCGGGACCCATCGCATTCGTAGGGATCATCATCCCTCATATCGTTCGGTATTTAATAGGAAATGATTATCGGTGGATACTACCTTACAGTGCGGTGTTTGGCGCACTCCTGCTGGTGACGGCCGATCTCGGCTCCAGATACATTGCCATGCCGAAGGAAGTCCCTGTCGGCGTGATGACTGCAATCATCGGGGTGCCGTTCTTCGTGTACATAGCCAGGAAAGGAAGGCGAGCACAATGAGTAAACACCGCATATTCCGTTCCCGGAACGCCAAAGTCTCGTTTATGCTGGAGCGAAGAACCCTATGGGTGTGTCTGATCCTATCTGTGCTTTGCATTGCCACCATGATTATCAGCACGGGAACCGGCAGCCAGTTTGTTTCGCCGCTGCATGTCGTCAAAGCGTTATTCGGTGACGCTCCCCCGATGGAGCAGGTCATCGTCATGCAGCTAAGGCTGCCCCGTATTATCATTGCTGTGCTGATCGGCGCGGCGCTCGCGGTGGCGGGGGCTATTCTGCAAGGCGTCATCCGCAACCCGCTTGCTTCTCCGGATGTCATCGGCATTACGGAGGGAGCATCGCTGGGAGCGGTTCTCTTCATCTTCATATTTACGGGCGCCGTATCCATCCATTGGATGCCGCTCTTCGCCATTCTCGGCGCTTTTTTCATTACCGGACTGCTGTATGTGCTTGCCTGGAAAAATGGCGTATCGCCACTGCGACTCGTCTTGATCGGAATCGGGGTATCGGCCGCGATCAAATCGATCTCCTATATGCTGATCATCTCCGGACCGCTGCAGCTGGCGGACCGTTCGCTTACCTTCATGGCGGGCAGCATTTACGGCATGTCCTGGGATAAAGACGTAATGACCTTGCTTCCTTGGGTCGCCGTTCTTCTTCCGCTAACCTGGCTGCAAGCCAGAAATGTGAATATCCAGGCCCTGGGAGACGACGTGGCCAGCAGCACGGGCGCGCAGGTTCAGAAGCAAAGGCTGATTCTGATCGGACTCAGCGTTGCTCTGGCCGGGGCGGCCATCTCGATCGGCGGCGCCATTGCTTTTATCGGATTAATGGCACCGCATATGGCCCGCAGGCTCGTGGGGCCCAACTTCGGAAGCGTGCTTCCGGTCAGCGCGCTGATCGGTGCGATTCTGCTGCTTGTCGCGGACCTGGTGGCACGGACGGCCTTTCTGCCGCGCGACGTGCCGGCAGGCGTATTCACCGCCGCGATCGGCGCGCCGTTCTTCCTCTACCTGCTGTATCGTAATCGCAATCGATTCTAGAACCGAAAGGAGCTAAAGCGTCATGAATACGCTGGAAGCAAAGGGATTGGGTCTGTCCTACGGGGGAGACTTTATATTCGAAAATCTGGATTTAACCGTGCCTATAGGTAAAATCACCGTGTTTATCGGCAGCAACGGCTGCGGCAAATCCACTTTGCTGCGCTCCATGGCCAGGCTGCTGAAGCCGCAGCGCGGCTCGGTAGTACTAAACGGGGCCGACATCGCAAGCTTGTCCACCAAGGACGTTGCGCGGAAGCTCGCTATTTTGCCTCAAGGGCCAACGGCTCCGGAAGGACTGACGGTCATGCAGCTGGTGAAGCAAGGGCGCTATCCTTACCAGAGCTGGCTGCGCCAATGGTCGCGGGAAGATGAAGAAGCGGTCACAGCAGCTCTGGAATCCACGGGACTGACCGAGCTGGCTGATCGTACAGTTGACTCGCTGTCAGGCGGCCAGCGGCAGCGGGCCTGGATTGCGATGACGCTGGCGCAGGAAACGCCGCTCATTCTGCTGGACGAACCGACCACCTATCTGGATTTAACGCACCAGATCGAAGTGCTGGATCTGCTGTACGACTTAAACGCCAAAGAACAGCGGACCATCGTCATGGTGCTGCATGATATCAATCTGGCCTGCCGTTATGCCGACCATATCGTGGCCATCCGCGACGGGAGCATCAAGGCTGAAGGCAAACCGGGAGATATCATCAATTCCGACTTGATGCAGACCGTGTTCCAGCTCCCATGCGAAATTATTCAGGACCCGCTGTACGGGACTCCGATGTGCGTTCCGCGCGGGAAGGGCAAACGCCGACCTTCGGCTGTCCAGCCGAATACGGCAGAACCGAATCAACTAACAACAACTCCGACGCCCGCCCCTGAACTGGCAACGGTCTAGCATATACAAACATACAGCCGGCTTCGTTTTCGCTTTATGCGGGAAAGCCGGCTTTTTTAATTATTTGGACCTTTGAATCTGTTGTATCTGTTGGATCTATGTCGAGAAACAAAAGAGACATATCAAGGCCTACAGAGACACATCAAGACCTACAGAGACACATCAGGCCCGCAGAGACTCATCAAGGTATGTAGAGACATATCAAGGCCTACAGAGACATATCAAGGCCTGTAGAGGCACAAAGAAGGCCGCCCCAAAAACGTCGGGGCAGCCTTTTATATTTGTAATAAACGCTAAATACATAGGTTTCGTCTTCCATTGCACCACTTGTACACATGCTGTTCCGCTAACCATTCGGTTACCGACCGCTTATGACCATTTGCCTGCACGCGGGGTTTTATGCTTCTGTCGAAGCGGAAGTCCTCCGAACAGCTTGGACTTTTCACGCTTCCGTTGTTCCAGCAGTTTCTTTACCCCTCGCATCAACATACGATACCTCATCTCATCCTCGTGACCGAACTTGCGCATTTCGTCAAAGTACTCGTCTGTCATCCTATCCCCCTGCTGTATAAGTCTATAGAACTAGGATATAAGAACGAACTATACAATTTCTCAACAAGGATTGGTTACACCCTAAGCATGGTAGCTCCTGCATAGCTGAGGCCCGGCAGTGTCAACGACTTGCTGACTTCGCCGAAGAAGAGCCTGATTCTCCTCACCTTCAAGGGCTTAGAAAAAAACTGGCAATCAAGATTCACTTTTATCCGCCTGTCATCGTACTCGCTTCATTCGTTCCAATGTTGTACAGCGAGAATGTTCGTTTCGCATCGGAACGACAGGTATTATACAATAAACGAAAAAAGGGGGCGTCGCTCATGCGGAGTACATGGAAGCTGAACGGGCCGGTCTGGGCAGGCATCCCGGCGGGCATTCTTCTCGGGCTGTTCCTCAAGATCATCGAGCACGTCACCTCGCTGGAGGTCTACACGCTGCTCCTGAACGTCGATTACGTGCCTCTCTTGAAGGAACTCAAGCTCTCCGAACTTGTCGAGTTTGCGCTGCATCTCGTCATCTCTGTCCTGCTGAGCATCGCTCTAGCCATCTTTTTGAAGCAGAAGAATTGGTCCCGCGGGCGAATCTTGTCCTGGGTTTCATTGGCCTGTTTGGCCGTAGGACTTCTCCTATATCCGACCACCGTCTTGTCTGACCGTACCCCGGAATTATCAGACCCTGCTGCCCTTCTATTCTGGCTGGCCGGTCATCTGCTGTACGGCATTGCTTTGGGCTGGCTGCTGACGAAGTCACGCGGAGCCTCTGCCTAGTACGGAAAGCAGTCTTTCGAAAACGCCAGTTTATAGATTAATGCAAATATCCGCTCCACTTGAGTGGAGCGGCTTGAGTGTAAAGTTTTATTTAGTACAATTTTTTAGAATTAATTTTCCAAGGCTTCAGCTGATTAACGATAGGTAAAACCTAATTCGGCAAATTAAATTCCCTATGCTTAATTACCCCGAATTCTGCCTCCAGCACAATTTCTCCACTCAGTGCGCCATTATCTATCACAAGTAAATGATCAACCAGGCTCATGTATTAGAGAAGATTTTGCATAGAAGAATGATGCCGGTGCATGATATCTTCGGCAGGGATGTGGTGACCCCCATGACGTACTCTGCCGGCCTACTCGTTCGACATTTAGATTTGGATCACCAAGGCCTACATAAACCATATAGGCTTAACTTGTATAAACAACTTTGGAATTTGATTGGGTCCTTCAACGCAAAATGACCGCCCCCCTTGTGGGAACGGTCAAGCTATGAAACCGAATGCGCAAATGCTTGTACTATTGCTATGGATCTTTCACTTTTGGCTCTTTGGCAATTAACGTCCCAAGGACAAGTCCTTATCCTCTTCGCCAGCGGGTTCCTCATCCTCGGCGAACGAGTCGTCTGCGGATGCCGCTACGCCATCCATGAAATCTTGAATTTGGCCGCTGTTGCGAGTCAGCGTGGCTACCGAAACCTCGTGTTTCTTCGCGATATCGGACTTCGTTGTTGGAATGTTAAGCGATGAAGTTACTATATATTCGATCGCACTTGCATATCCACCCTGTTTGCGGTACTTCGGATTGGCTTCTCTGGAGAAGCTGTTCCAGACCATCAGGAGGCTGAACACTTGAAACAGCTGCTGCTCATCCTGCAGTTCGTAATCCCGGCAGATCTGAGGAAACACAGACTCTGCAAGCTCGCGATGCTCATCGGCGATCCAATCCATCCACCCCAGCTTGTCGTTGATCATCTGTCGCAACTGATCGACTTGTAGCTTAGGCTCTGCTGCTTTCGCACCAGGGAACTGGATGACTTTACCGTATACCGTGCGTTCATCTCTTTCAAGACAACATCTTTTGTACTTTTTCCCGCTTCCGCAGTGACATAGATCGTTTCTTCCTAGCTTTTTCATTTCCTAGCTCCTATTTGAATGATTTCTTCTATTATACATGGAAAATATGAAAATGCGCACCTCAAGCCTACAGATCCTTAAGGTTGACGGCCTTTCGCGTCGTTACACTCTCTTACAGGGGGGCTTCCGATAAGAAGGTGCCGAGGCAAGCCAGATAGCAAAAAAGCGCGGGTTCCCTCTATGAAAGCCGCGCCCTTTCATATTATTCTATAATATCGTCATAACGCAAGTAGGATGTAACAAATTTGTTAGAACCTATAATAGACTTGTGCCATTTTTGGTAAAGATTCCATAAATAGAATCTGATCTACAGTAACCTGTTTCCGATAGATGCCCCTGTTGGCGATAATGAAATAACCGCCTCCCTATACGTTATAGAGAGGTGGCTGCTTGCCCATACTCGGTGAAATCCGATTAATTTCCTTGCTCTAATATCGCTTCCAGGCGAGTGAGCAGGACCACTGTCTCGGCCCGAGTTGCCGGATTCCCTGGCCTCAGATTAGACTGGCTGTCACCTTGGATCAATCCACGGGCAGACAGTTCCATCATGGCTTCCCTTGACCAGGCTGGCACCAGGGCATGGTCAAGGGAAGCAGACAGGCTGCTGTTTCCTTCCACAGGGAGCGGGACTCCTGCAAGCTTCATGGCACGCTGCAGCATCACGGCAAGCTCTCCTCTGGTAACCGATTGATTCGGACGTATAGTGCCATCCTTATAGCCCTTCAAGATGCCTGCTTGCATAGCATCCGAAATGGCATCCTTAGACCAATTAGGCCAATATTCACTTGTGTCGGATCTGTCGGCCTCGACAGAAGCGAACGGCCCAAACCAACGATTCAGCAGAACGACAAACTCGGCACGCGTAATATAGGAATTGGGCCGGAAGGTTTTATCTGGGTACCCGCTAATCTTAGCTGCTTTAACTGCTTTCATGATAGCATCCTCAGCCCAATGTCCTTTCACGTCAGAGAACTTTACAGTCTCTATTCTTTCTCCGTCATCCCCACTCCCAGGCACCGGATCCTGATCTTCGATTGCCGGAGGCACCGCTGGTTTGTCCCCTTTCCCTGACTCAGAGTCCGGTTTCTTGTCGGTTCCAGGAGTCGGAATGGGATTGGAACCAGAGCCCGAGTTTGACTCGGGTTCAGTGACCGTACCCGGATTCGACCCTGATCCAGGATCGGGATTCGGAGCAGGACCCGGGTCAACATCCTTATCCGTAACCTTGATTACGGCACTAGTGGAATGCGTGCCATAAACGGCGTTTAGAACGGTCTGTCCTTTCCCTTTTCCTGTAATCAGCCCCTCAGGACTGATTGTCGCAATCGTCTCGTCCTCTATCGTTAACTTGCTATTCGATGTAATGTTTCTCGAATTGCCATGTTCATCCGCTGCGATAAGACTGGCTTGCAGCGAGCTGCCTCTCTCCAGTTCGTATTGCTGCTTGTTGAAGGATATGCCTTGGATGAATAACTCGAACTCAACCGTAATGGGATCCGCGAGCAGCAGACCTTCAAGTGACGATGCACTGATTGTGGCGATCCCCGGCTGATTAGATACCAAGGTGCTCTCATAGACGCCATAGGTCGACTCTGTCACCGTCGTCATCTGCCCCAAAGAAGAAATTAACTCAATAGGGCCAAGATAATCATCCAGATCGTTGCCATGGACATCTTTGATGTGAAGCTTGATCTCTGTGGATTGCTTGCCATCTGCCACCACGATTTTCGGGTTCGCCGTTAATGTGGAATAAGCTCTGTTGGGAGTCCCGGCTCTAAACGATACTTTGGCTGACACGTCAAAAGGCTTGCCATCCAAAGTCACACCAATATTAGCTATACCTGCTGTATCGGATCGAAGCTCGGCTTCATAAACGCCATAAGAGGTTTCTACCGGTTCACTGACCGTTCCAAGCGAGCTGGTGAATGCCGCCTTACCGCCGCTTCGGTTCAGCTCATTTCCGTCAGCATCCCTTATCTGCAATCTCAATACGACCGGATCGGCACTGCCAACGACTGACATGGAAGGCGTTGCTGTCAGCTCTGACTGGGCAGGGTGAGGCTCTCCGGAGAGTACAACAATTTGCGCTGCTGGAACCTCCAGGCCATTGATCCTGGCCGTTACCTGAACAGGCCCTGGAGAGTCTGCCAGCATATCAGCCGCATAACGCCCTTCTCCTACGTAACTTACAGGCCCTACTATCGTCGCCCCTACAGCTTGCATATCCACGACGTCCGTACCGAAGCTGACTGGCTGTCCTTCATGGCCGGCCAGCTGAAGTGTCAACCGGTATGGCTGCCCCATAACCGGTCCGATGCCTTGTTTAGGCCAGTAAGCTTTGTCATAATGACTGAGTGACAGTTGGTTAGGCTCTATAGCGCTGTCCATTTTATAGCCGCCTCCGAGCTGTTTTTCTCTATTACTCCCCATGCTCCAGAGTGTGCCGTTATCCAGCATGATTACCGTATGATGACCGCCGGTCTCGGCTTGCAATACTTTAGCATTACCCGGCAGCCTGGTGACTCGTCCTGGCCGCTCCTCCAACCGATCATCTCCACGGCCAAGCTGTCCTGTAATGTCCCCTGAACCCCAAATGGTATTGCCGCCCCAGGTCCACACACTGCCGTCTTCGCGAATCGCTGCGACGTGTGCAATCCCTGCCGATATATCAACAACATGGCCGAAAGCATCTCCAGATGCTTTGTCCAATACAGGCTTGGGATAATTTGAATAAGTCCCCTGGAGTGTGTCAGAGCCTAGCTGCCCATAACCGTTGACCCCCCAGCTTAATAAGGTTCCGTCCTCTTTTAAGGCCAAGGTATAATCATTACCGGTAGATACCTTCTTGATTCCATTCAGAGGATTCTTGTTCTTATCCAGCGCATGGACGGGATATGAACGACTATTTGTCGTGAGGTCTCCCAGCTGATAAGTTCCGTTATACCCCCAGCCCAGCAACTCCCCATTCTCCGTTACGGCCATGGTAAACCAATTCCCTGCATGAATCTGCTTAATTCCTGTTAGAAATTCGGAAGCGTTCTTCTTCACCTGAACCGGTCTTTCGACATACTCCAGCGGGCCATTGTTCCCGTTACCCACTGCACCCGACTGATTATCTCCCCAAGCCCACACGGTTCCGTCTTTCGCCAAAGCGGCAGCATGCGTAACTCCGGCAGAAATCTGTTCAATCGGAGGCAGGCCTGCAATCGGAATTGCCGTTGGATAATAATAGGTTCCCTCGAACGGCCGCCCCAATTTATTACTTGCATTTAAACCCCAGCCGTATACAGTTCCGTCAGCGGATAGAGCAAGCGAGTATTGTAGTGATGCCTCGACTGCTACAATGTTCGCAAGAACTTTAAGTTCACCGTTCACCTTCTCATAAACTGGCTGCGCAAAGCTGGTGCTGAAATTCGAACCTTGTTTCCCATTCCCCAGCTGTCCTACCATATTCGATCCCCAGGACAAAACCGTTCCATTATCCAGCAAGGCTAACGTATGGTACCCTTTTGAGGATATCGAAACGATGTTAGTCTCTCCGGGTAAGCCTGCCTTTCCCGTATCCGCATGCCCTGTGGTACCCATCTGGCTTGCCAGCAAGAGTACGATGAGACATATGTGCCATATTTTACGTTGCAATGCGTCGACTCCCTTCTATGGATTTCGTATGAATGCGACAAAAGTATACAAAACCCCGGGACCATTGCCTATTATCCAAAGTTAACAAAGGGGGACAAACGAGAAAAAACCGCGGCTCATCCCCTGATCCACGGCTATGGTGCATAAACATTATGAAGTAATACATATGATCGACAGCCATCCACCCATGCCCCGACCCACACATCGTGTACCCAAGGAGAAGTACGTACAATGAAATAAATGCTCCTCTATTTCGAACGTTCCATTTCAGATCCCGAGAAGGTCTTCAGTACCGCCTGTACTCTTGAGCTGACACCTAACTTACTGTATATCCGGTTCAAGTACACCTTCACGGTCCCCACCGTGAGTCCTAGTTCATCGGCGATGGACTGGTTGGTATCTCCCCGGTGAAGCAGGGCCAGGACTGTTGTTTCTTGGGGTGTTAGCCCATATGTACCGAAATGGTCCAGAAGATCCAGGCTTGCCAGTTTCTCCTGTCTCATCTCTTCCATCAGTTCAGCCATATAATCCTTCAATGGAGCTGTCTTCATAGCATCACCGTTAGTATTCAGCTCCTGCAGTAGTTGATACACCCAATTCCCTTCATCCATAAATGTGCGTTTATATCGATACGGCATGACAAGCGAGAGCGCCTCTTGAAGAAACAAGGTAGCTACCTTTACGTTTCCGCGAGTGTATTCCGCGTAGGCCTGCAGGACGATGACAGATGCGGTAATATTAATGCTTCCAGCTTCTTCGGCTTGAATCCGGAGGGCCGCAAGCATAGCCTGCGCTTGATCGGCTCTCTGCTGATGAATGAGCAGTCGCGCCCAGGTCATGATTTCCAATGAATACTCAAGGCTTATCCGCTGCATCGACGAAAGGTTTAGCTCCTGAAAGCCAGCCTCTGCCTGGGACAACTCTCCGTCTCTAAGATCGATCTCTACCAAAAAAGCCCGCAAGGCACTGCACCATAATATATCTTCTCTTGCTTCCATGATATTCAACGCATCCTGCACGATCGCCCTTGCCGAATGGTGGTTTCCTTCCTTCCGTTTAAGCTTAGCCATAGTCAGTCGGATCGGAATGAACAAGCCTGGAACGTCTTTGTATCGTCTTCCTTCTAAAAGCCGATCCAGCCAGAATACGCATGCATCCAGCTCATTCTTCTCATAAAAGCCTTCTGCCATGGCTTGCATGACATATTGACACATCAAGGAATCCTCCCAGCCATGGCGTTCCAGAATCGAGACAATTTGTGTGCCTACCTGTGCCGTGGTATTCGTAAGAACGCCTTGAAGCCCGAACGGTGTATTGCGCACAAAAGGTTCCCGGTTATTATAATTGAAATTAAAGAATATGGGATCCTCCGGCAGTCGATGTTCAATCGTCTGAGCAAACTGGAACCATTCATCAAATTGTCTGGAATTAAAAGCAAGATTGGCTTTTACAAAAAAAAGCCCGCTCAGCCATTCTAGCTGCCGCTCCATTATTGGCAGTCCATACAAACCTGCTTCCAATCGTTCAAGCAAATCCCGTGCTTGGTCACGCTTCCCTAGAAGAGAATATACAAAGATCTTCACAAACAGCAATCTGTCCGGCAAACGTATTCCTTCGGGAAACCTGTTAAGCCACAGCTGAAGAAGGTCGAATTCTCCCTTCTTGATCAGCTCCATCATATGCTGATCCACCAGAGCGGCTGCCATCTCGTAATCCTCCGCCAACAAGGCGTAATCGATCGCTTCCTCATGCCATCCTTCGCGAGCATATACCTGGCTTGCTCTCCGGTTAAGCTCAATCCATCGCTCGGGGTTCTGCTGCTTTAATAAGCTGCTCAAGAAATCGCCAAACACATGATGATAACGATGCCACCGTTCTTGGTGATCCAAGGGAATCAGAAATAGCCCTTTGGCTTTTAGCACCTCCAGCATGCCATCACATTGGGGCAGCTCGGTGACGGCAGCGCATATGTCCGCGTGAAATCGCCTCATAACCGAGGTTTCCAGCAAAAACTGCCGTAAAGGCTTGTCCAGCCCGCGCATGACTTCATGACTCAAGTAATCACTCAACTGCCTGTTACTTTGGCTAAAAGCATCAGAGCCCGGTATGCCAGCAGCTTCGTTCTGCCGCTGTGCAATAAGTGCTAATTGGAGTCCGGCTGCCCATCCTTCTGTACGTCGAACCAAGCTATTCAGCTTCTCAGGGGCGAGGGAACGCCCCAGTGTATGTTGGCACAGAGAGCCCGCATCCTCCTCGTTGAATGCTAGCTCCTGCGCTCCTATCCGCTGCAATCTTCCGCTTAACAGCCATCTCCCCATCCCCTCGAGGGGCAGCTCCGCGCGCGAAGCGATGAACACCCTGACAGAATCCGGCAAATGTTCGATCCAATAATTCAGACTTTCATGAATTTCCTGATGGGTAATCGAATGATAATCGTCCAATACCACGTTTATAGACAGAGAGATGCCATGCATCTCCATAATAAATTGATCCAAGAAAGAATAAATCACTTGACCTGAATAAGGAACCAGCAGGGGCAGCAGCCGATTTTCGATCCCGGAAGGTAAGTTGGGCAAGAGTGAATGGATCATATAGCGCCAAAATCTCCGCAAATCGTTATCCTGCTCATCCAAAGTTAACCAAGATGCCAGTCTGTGCTGCCCTTCATGGTGCATATACTGGACCAATGCGGTGGTCTTTCCGCTGCCGGCAGGGGCTACAATCGTGATGATCCGATACCCGCTGCCCTGATTCTCCCTCACATCCCATACAGAACGGCTGATCCATGAATCCCGTAATGCTGGCGGCTGCAATTTAGTTCTTAGAATAACAGTCCCTTCTCCCATGTGAGTCACCTCCAAGTCTTAC
The DNA here is from genome assembly GCF_000024685.1 of Paenibacillus sp. Y412MC10. NCBI lineage: Bacteria > Bacillati > Bacillota > Bacilli > Caryophanales > Paenibacillaceae > Paenibacillus > Paenibacillus sp. Y412MC10. The sequence goes on along the minus strand of NC_013406.1, from coordinate 1,327,112 downwards.
TGTTACTATAAAATACTCTTAAGTATCTTTCCAGGTTAATCCTCAAAGTCCGGCGTTTCCCCGGAAATTAATAGGATTACCCTCTCAAAGGATCTAAACAATACCTGCTGGCATACATACTGTGGTAAAGCTGTTGTACAACCGATCAGCATACGCAAAAAGCGGCCTTACTCTGGATCATCCAGAGTAAGGCCGCTTAGAGCTGCATCTCGACATTAACCCGTTGATTCTCGAATTAATAGCCCAGTGCGGTTTTGGCTTCCTTCCACTTCGCGTTCAGCTTGTCGAACGCAGCCTGCAGATCGTCGGCCACGATATATTCCTGGACGTAATCGCCGGTACCGATGCCAATCTGCGCCTTATTCGCGATCTCGTTAAACTTCGGATCGGTCGCTTCGCTCTCGATCAGCGTCGGATTGAACGATTGGAATTCGGCGAGCTGCGAGATGGAGGACTCCGCCGATTTGATGATCGGCATGAAGCCGGAATCTTCCACGTAGCCGGATTCCTTCACGAAGAAATCGACCCACGCGGTAGCAAGCTCTTTGCTCTTGCTGTCTTTGCTGACGGCGATGAAGTAATCCGAACCGAGCGGCGCGTTGTACTTGCCGCTATTATCGTACGGGAGCGGGAAGAAGCCGATGTCCTCCGAAGCCGCGCCGGCGCCGATCACCTGCGGAATCACCCAGTTGCCCAGGAAGTACATCGCGGCTTTGCCGGAAGCCATTTCGCCTTTCGAAATCTCCCAGTTGTTTGTGTACAAGTCTTTCTCTACCCATTCCTTTTGCACGAAGGTGCGTCCGATATTCGCAAGGATGCCCCAAGCATTATCCACCTGGAACGGCGCTTCCTCGGCGACCTGCTTCGAGGCGAACTGCGGATCCCCGTTCACGTACCATGCGGAGTTATCCGCCCAGTTACCCATCGTCCATTGGGCTCCGAAGTTCATGTACAGCGGAATGATGTCCGCCGCTTTCAGCTTCTCTGCGGCTGCGTACAGCTCATCCAGCGTGGTCGGCACTTTGTCGACGCCTGCAGCCTGGAACGCCTTCTTGTTGTATACAATGCCTTGCGTATTGACGCCGGTGGAGATTCCATAGCGTTTCCCTTCGAAGAGGGTATTGTCCGCAAAATAAACGTCCTCGAACATCGTATCCGGCAATGGCTCAAAGTACTTGCCGTACTCCGAGGTGGCAAGGCCAGTCGGAATCATCAGCACGTCGCCGGCCTCGCCCGTGGTCAGACGGACCTGAATGTCCGTCGCATAGTTGGTCAAGCCTTCAAATTCAATCTCCGCCTTCGGATATTTCGCTTTGAAGGCTTCCACGTATTTGTCCAGCGTGCCATCGTTTACCAGGTCGGTGCGGTGCGTCAGCACCTTCAGCTTGCCGCCCAGCTCCGCTTCGCCGGATGCCTCGGTCGGCTCGCTGCCGGCGTTGCCGCTCGGCGGTGCCTCGGTGCCTGCGTTATTCGTTTTATTTCCTCCGCAGGCGGCCAAAATGGATGATACGGTTAAGAGCAGAAGCAATGCCATCGTAAATCTTTTTTTCATTTCGTCTTCCCCCTGTACGTTGAATGTACTTGCGTTTCTTCGCATCTTCATGAAGCGCTTACTGATATCGCTTACATTTTAAATGATAATCGCTAACAAGTTCAAAACAAATGAATTGTTTTTGTTTTTATTGTCATAAATTATGCTAACATATCATTTTCTTGTTAGGCTCGATATAACCTGCTTCTCGGCGGCCGACAGCAAAAATCGCACCGTACGTCCTAACAACGTGCGGTGCGATGTTAACCCTATGTTTATGTTCAGCTACCTTGCGCACCGAGCCGGTACGCCCGTCCGATCCAGCATTAAACCCGGATGCCGGCCGCATAAAATGTCTTCACCGTCTCCTCGGCCAACTTGCCGTACATGCAATAATCATCGTTCAGGGACGCTTCCTCCACGCCATACAGCCGCGCCGGCCAATCCCACAGCATGTACCCCTGCATCCACTCCCGCTTGGCGCAAGCAGCGAACATCGCTTCATAATACTGCCGCTGCTCCTCCTCCGACGGGCCGCCGGGCAGCGACCAATCGTTCGGGCGGGCCGCGGAGCCCTCGCGGCTCGGACAGCCGGCTTCCATGAAGAAGAACGGCTTGTTCCATCGGCGGACCGTGCCTTCGATCCGATCCAATTGCTCCTCCCACTGGTCGATCGGATAATAGCCGCTGGAGGAGATGATGTCTACCGCATCCCACCAGCCCACGCGCTCCTCTTGATATTTATCGCAATTATACGTCACCAGCCCGCCGTAGACGTTTCGTACATCTGCAATCAGGGCCCGCCACTCCGCGTCCCGCTTGTCGGCCTGCACCATCTCGCAGCCCACGCACAGCATCTCGCATCGCTCTTCCTCCGCGATTTCGGCATAATGGCGAATGAACTCCCCATAGGAGCGGAACCATTCCGCCCAGCTCGGTTCACCCGGAACCTCCTCGTCGAAGAAGTTAATATGGGCCCTCCACGTTCCGTTCGCGACGTTCACGACCGGCTTCAAGCACACCTTGAGGCCCAGGCTCTTCGCCTTGCGGATAGCCCATCGCACCTCATCGTCCGTCACCGTCGGTTCCTCCCGGAACGGGATTTCCGTCGACTGCGGCGTTGCCTGCACGGCCGACAGCGCGATGGCCACCCAATTCACGTCCATGTCCGCCATGCGTTCCATGGAGAATTCCGCCTCGGGTCCCGTCCAGGAACCCCGTACGCCGGTCCACCCCCAGGTCATGCCGCATACTTTTTCCGTCCACGTGTTTGTCGAGTTCATATATCGAGTCTCCTCTTCTTCATCGTCTAGTGTTCGTTATTTGACCGCTCCGTTCGTAACCCCCGCAAAAATGTACCGCTGCATGAACAAGAACAGCACGACCGTCGGAATGAAAATAATGAGAATGCCTGCCGAGATCACGTTCAGCTGCGCCGCGTTCGGACCGATGAAGGAATAAATCGCGGTGGATACCACCTTCAGGTCTTGGCTCGGCATATACAGGTAAGGCGTGTAAAAATCGTTGTAAATCGAAATGCTTTTCAGTATGACCAGGGTCGCCGTAGCCGGCGCAAGCAGCGGGAAGATGATGGAACGGTAGATTTTGAACAGGGACGCCCCTTCCAGCATGGCGCTCTCATCCAGATCCCGCGGGATGCTGTTCACGAATTGCAGATAGATGACGATCTGGAGCACGTCGGCTCCCAAGTACAGCAGAATCGGCGCAAACATCGTGTTGTAGGCCCCCAGGCTCTGGATGACGCTGAAGGTAGCCACCTGCGTCGTGACCATCGGAATGACCTGAGCGACCAGGTACATGCCCATGATCGCTTTTTTCATCTTGAATTCGAACCGTCCGACCGCATAAGCGACCATGGTACCGAACAGGATGTTGCCGACCACCGAAATGACCAATACGATCAGGATATTGCGAAATCCGAGCCCCAAATCCCCGATGTCGATCACCCGCTTGAAGTTCTCGAAGTTAAAGAAATTGTCAGGCAAGCTGAGGCCGGATTGATAATACTCCACCTGGGTCTTGAACGCCCCCACGAAGATCGAGTAAATCGGGAAGAACACCACGAACAAGGCGACAACCAACGTGAAATAATTGAAAATCCTAAAGCCGATCGAGCCTTCCCTTTTCATGATTGCTTCTCCTCCCTGAACAGCAGCTTCCGCTGGATGACAATGAACAGCAGCACGATGATCAGCAGCACGACCGCCATCGCCGAGGCCAGTCCGAAGTTCTGATACTTGAATGCCGTATCCACCGTCTTGATGACGAAGGTCGACGTATCGTTCGCCCCGAGCAGCATCACAAACGGAATATCGAACGCTTCGAGCGCGCCCGTCAAGGTGAGGATCAGCATCAGCTCCAGCACGCCCCGGATGCTAGGCAAGGTGATGTAACGGAACTTCTGCCAGCCCGATGCCCCGTCGATGGATGCTGCCTCGTACAGGTCGCCCGGTATCGACTGCAGCGCCCCGATAAAGATGACCATGTTCAGCCCCATGTACTTCCACATCGAGATGAAGGCCAGCGCAAAATTCACGATCCCTTTATCGCCCAGCCAGCTCTGCTGCCAGGATTCGAGTCCCAGCGCGCCGAGCAGCGTATTCAGCGATCCGTATTCCATGTGGTACACGTTCTTGAACATGATCACCGTAGCCACGCTGTGCAGCACGTACGGCAGGAACAAGGCGACCCGGAAGCCGTTTCTCCCCTTCAGCTTGCCCGTCAGAATAACGGCAAAATAGAGGGCAAAGACGACCTGGATGAGACCCCCGATCAGATAATACAGATTGTTCTTGAGTGAGCTGAACACTTCGGGCTTCGTAAAAATCTCGACGTAATTGTCAAAGCCGATAAAGTTCATATCCCAGCCGAGACCCGACCAGTCCGTCAAGCTGTAATACAACAGCGAGAGCGCCGGATAATAAGAGAAGGTCAGTGACAGGAGCACGGGAATGGCAAGGAAACCGAACAGAATAAGATAGCGCTGCGTTTTATAACTGAAATTGAACACGTTCCCTTCCTCGCTTTCTGGATGAAATGGTACCGTTTTCAATCATTATAAAAGACAGCGCCCCGAAAAATAATAGACTTTGTTTGCTTTTATTGTCCTCAGTTTAGATAACAGTCACCTAACAAAATCGCGGTACTCCTTTGGCGTTTTTCCGGTCATTTTTTTGAACACTTTATTGAAATAAGCCGGGTCCGGGTAGCCCACGCGTTCGCCGACCATATACGTCTTGAGCCCGTGATCCTCCTTCAGCAGCCGCTTGGCATGCTCGATTCGCACGGCGATGCAATAGTCCGTAATCGTCTCGCCCGTTTCGGTCTTGAACAGCTTGCTCAAGTAGCTCGGAGTCAGATAGACCAGGTCGGCGAGGTGCTGAAGCTCCAGCTCCTCGGTGTAATGCTGCTGAATATAGGCCTTGATCGTCTCGACAGCCCGATGCTCGCTCTTCCCTTGATCCAGAAGCCCGGCGGCAGCCTCCACAGCGCGCTTCAGCCGGCCCGCGAACGAACGCCAATTCTCGCTGTCCCCCGGCTCCAGGTTCCAATCTGCATCCCCTGCGTCAATGCCGCGCTGCTTCATCTCTTCCGCCACATGCGACTCCAGGGTCAGGGAAGCTTCCCTCAATTCGGCCCAGCCGGGCCGCAGGGAAGCCGTCTCTTCCAGCCAGGTGCCCATCGCCGCCGGCAAACGTGCATACTCGCCTGCACGCAGTGCCGGAAGCAGCTGTTTATCCAAGGAACGGACAAGCCGGTAGCGCTCTTCCCGGTGAACCGCCGCTATGCCTTCGCCTCCGCAGTTGCGCCGTTCATCGCTGTACCAAGCCTGCTCCAGGACGCTCGCGGCTTCCCTATAGGCTTGCGGGAGCCAGCGGCTCCCGCTGAACACGCCGCTGATGCCCAGCTTCGCCGAAGTGCCCGCAGGAAGCTGCTGCAGCAGCATGGCCGCCCATTCTCTCGCCATATCCGCATGGCCCGACTCTGCGATGGACGCCAAGATCGCCTGCCTTCCTCCTTCGCAGCCGATGATTCTCCGCTCCGTCCTCCAAACCGACGTCCACGCCAGCAGCTTCTCTTCCGCGATCTCCGGGAACGTGCGAAGCAGGAGCACCGCGTAATGTCCGTGGAACAGCGCCTGCTGATCCAGCCGGTCGCAGACTTCTTCGAACAGATGCTCCGGCATGGTTCGCTGATCCGTGCCTAACAGGAAGCTGACCAGATCGTCCGACTCCAGCTTGCGCTCGTTCTGCTCGCCCTTCACCAGCTCGTCGACGTTCTCCAGCATGCGGAGCAGCTCTTTCATGTTGACCGGCTTAAGCAAATATTCCAGCGCTCCCTGCCGCATGGCGGTTCGGGCATATTCGAAATCGTTATAACCGCTGAGCACGGCGAATTTGGTGCGGCTGGCCATCTGCTTGATATTCGCCATCAGCTGGAGCCCGTTCATTTGCGGCATTTTGATATCGGTAATGACCAGGTCGGGCTGGAGCTCATGCCATTGATCCAGCAGCTCCTGGCCGCTTGCAAACGTCCCCACGATCCGATATTGCTCGCCTGCGTCCCGTATCAGCTTGCCAAGCCCCAGCCTGATCCGTTCTTCATCGTCCACCACGGCGATGTTAAGCATTTGCAAGTCCTCCTGTTCTCGGTTCTTCTACATGTTCCGCGGGAAAGGTAATCCGGACGGCAGTTCCTCGTCCTTCCTCGCTGTCTACGGTAAGGCCGTAGGGTCTTCCGTATCGGAGCTGCAGCCGCTCGTGCACGTTTCGCAGCCCGACTCCCCGGCCGTCCGTTCCTGGGGGCTGCGCCTGATCCAGCATGCTGCGCAGCCTCGCAAGCGCTTCTGCCGACATGCCCAGCCCGTCATCCGTAACGGTAAACACGTGGTTCATGCCATCCATGGCATAGGTAATGGTCAGATGCAGCACGGATTTGTTCTCGTCGAAGCCGTGATTGACGGCGTTCTCGATGATCGGCTGAAACAGCAGCTTCATCACCCGAATGGAATCAGCCCCCGGATCATCCGGCAGCGTCAGCACGAACCGCTCGCCGTACCGGTAATTCAGCAGCTCGATGTAGGCTTTGACATGCTCCCACTCGCGCTTCACCTCCACGACCTCGCTGCCGGCATGAATGCTGTAACGAAGCTGCTGCCCTAACAGCTGAACCATATCCCCCACCTCCTGATCGTTGTGAAGGACGGCCGTCATCCGGATCGTTTCCAGCGTATTGTAAATAAAATGCGGATTGATCTGGTGCTGAAGACGCTCCAGCTCCGCCTCCTTCTTCCGTTTCTCGATCGCGTAAATATCGTCGATGAGCTGTTTGATGCGTGCCATCATCCGGTTGAACGAGACCCCGATCAGCGAGGCTTCGTCCCGTCTTCGGACCGGGAACACCACATCCAGCTTGCCGGTCTGCACCTGCTTCATCAGATGGACGATGGACCGCAGCGGCCTTGTCAGCGCATAGATCAGAATCAATGAAATGATGAGGGCAAAGCTGGTAACGCCGACAGCCGCCGCGATCGTTATCTTGCGGGTCTTGAGCGCATCCTGCATCAGCTGCCGCTCCGGCACCGTAATTAGGATCAGCCAGCCGGTCTGCTCGGATTTCCGGTAAACGACAAGCTGCTCCTCACCGTCGACCTTATGGCGAAAGCTTCCTTCGTTGCCAGTGGCCTGGGCAAGCGCCGCATTGTCGGTCATGCTGCGGGACAAATATTTCTTCTCGCTGTCATAGATCACGGTCCCGTTGTCATCCAGGATGAAGGTGGTGCCGTGCGTCGTTTCCTCCAGGTCGGTGACGATGTTCTCGATCACGCCGATGTTGGCATCCACCACGATGGTGCCGATGGAATGGTACGATTTATCGATAATGTCGCGGACGACCGTGAACATATACTGCTTGCTGCCGGCGGACACGGCGATCTCCTGCGTGCTGACCAGCACGGGCCGGCCGCCGGCCTCCGTGGCCAGTTTGCGCCAGTTGTCATAGTACTGCTGCAGATTCGAACGGTTGCCGCCGCTTTTGACCACGTAATAGGGGTTGCCGAAAAGGTCGAACAGGTATACGTTGCTTGTGCCTTCTTTGATGTTGTTCATGAAATAAATGCTCCGCTCGACCTTGCGCGTAATCTGGAGCTTCAGCTCGCTCTCGTTCAAGCTTGCCGGTTCCTTCGGCTGCCCTTCCGCCTGGTAATGCCGGTTGGACATCTCAAGCCCGGACTGAATTTCATTGAGGTACGAAGGAATGATCGAAATTTTCATCATATCGGTCACGTAATCATCCAGCTTGCCCATCATTTTGCTCGATAGCTGGGACACGTAGGCGACCGTATTGTTCTCGATGGTGGCCGTATAACGCTCTGCCGCAAAATACGTGATGAGTCCGATCGGCAGGATAATCAGAAACAGAAAGACCACAAACAGCTTGCGGTCCAAGCGTCCGGCCGGCCGCTCCTTCCATAGACGGGTAATGTAGCCGCGCAGGTTCACGTCAGTCGACCTTCTTTGCATAAGCGGTGGATTCGCGGAGGATGAAGTCGCCGGCCAGGAGTATTTTTTCCAGCGGGCTGTCCGGCTGCTCCACCCGTCTCGCCAGCATCTCCACCGCCCTGCGTCCGAACGCCTCCTTGTTGACGTGTATGGTGCTCAGTGACGGAGCGGCATAAGCGGCATCCTCAATATTGTCAAAGCCGGTAACCGAGCAGTCTGCCGGCACCTTGGCGCCCAGCTTGCCGAGCACCGTCATGATACAGATGGCAATGGAGTCGTTCGCGCACACAAAGGCGGTAGGCAGCTCCTCTATCCGACTTAGTATGGTCTCAAGCGCCTCCGTCATCTCGGAGCGGTTATCTCCTTCAAAGCTAAGTAGCTCCTCGTTCTGATCCAGCGGGATCCCCTGCTCGACGAGGACGGAGCGATAGCCTTGATAACGATCGGCGAAGCTGCGCGAGAACCGGACGTTCCCTACGAACTGAAGGGTTCGATGCCCGCAGCCGATCAAGTAATTGGTCACCCGTCTCATGCACTCCACATTGTTCATGAACAGGGCATCCGACGGTATCAGCGGATCCTCATGATCGATCAAGACGAAGGGAATATCCAGGCTGCGGATTTCGAGCAGCAGCTGCGAGGAGATAAATCCGACGCCGATGATGCCTCTCACTCCGCTCGGATTAATCAAATTCGCGAAGCTGTCCTTGAATTGATCGGTCACGATGACCATCCCCGTGTCCCTTGACTCAAGCTCATTCGTGATCCCGTCGATAATCCGTCCCCAATACAGGGAATCCCGGGTTTGGTAGCGGACATTCGGCACAAGCACGATGACGGTCTCCTTAGCGGCTTGGCTGCCGTCGGCGCTGGCTTCGTTCTTCTTGCTTCCGGCCTTCTGCGACTTGTTGGCAAAATAACCAAGCTGGGTCGCGACGTTCACGATTTTCTCCCGGGTCTCGAGACTGACGCCGGATTTACCTGAAAGCGCTTTAGAAACAGCGAACTTCGAAAGGCCGAGATGATCGGCAATTTGCTGCATCGTGACTTTTCCTGCCATAACCTGTACACATCCTTTAAGGTAATCGATAAGTTATTAGTTAATTGTTATCATAACATTTCATTTATTAGGTAAACAATTAAAACTTTTGAATGCAGCGACGGCGCAGACAAAAGCCCGTTCCAACCTGGAACGGGCTCTCTCACGATTCTAGCTTATGAATGTTTCATTACGCGTTTCGTTACGCTGTTTGCACGCTAAGTGTCTACCCTGTTAACGGTTCTATCGCCTTGCTGCTGCAGCCATATCGCCGATCACTTGCTTTAGCACAGGCTCAAGCCGGTCCGCCATCAGCTTGAAGCCGAGGTCCGTCGGATGAACCCCGTCAACGGTCGTTTCCCCGGGATCGTCGCCTAACCAATCCGATCCGTCCACAAACGTTAGGTTATGGTCTCCGGCCTCCGTCAGTTCCCGAATGAGCTCCATCTGAAACTTTTTCCGTTCAAGCCGTCCTTCGCGAAACTCCGGCATGAACGACTCGGCTCCATGAGGGATGCGGGATACCAGGATGATGGGAACCTCGGGATGGAACTTCCGGTAGGTCTCGATATACCGCGGCAAGGTCTGACGATAAGCTTCGGTCCCTCCGCAATTCGCCTCATAATCAATCACGAGACAGGCCGGCTCCGAGATTTGGGCGGCCAGTTCGGCAAGCTCCGGCTCTCCCTTGCCGTTCCCCGAGAAGCCCAGGTTGATAAACTCCAGATGGAGCCTGCGGCTTAAGATATTCGTGTACGACATGCCGGGCCGCGACGCGCATCCGCCTTGCGTGATGGAGGTTCCGTATATGACCACTCTCGCGCTGGAATCATAGGGGTCCGGCGCGAGGACTTCGGCTCCCGGCTCCATTCCGATCCATATCTCCTCAACGCCCTGATATAAGGGCATGTTGAGCAGGAACGAGCGTGCTTTGCGGTCTTCGACAGTGAAAAGGCTGCTCTCATACTCTGCCTGACCTGGCTGGAAACGGGCGGTTCCTGCATGTTTCCACTCGCCCGGGCCGCCGATATACGCATCCACTCCGCACTCCCCGGTGGGGGGCATATGGTACATGCCGGATCCTGCCGTCAACCGCACGCGGACGGATACGTTCCGCGAATTTGTTCGGAAGCGGATTTGACCGCCCGATGTGCAGTTCGCAAGCGTATCCACCTCCGGTCGGACGGGGACCTCAGGTACGGCGGGCAGCCTGCGATAGATGCGTTCGGTGTCGAACCAGGCAAAGCCGGATACTCGGAATGGCTCTTCCAATGGGGAATACCATAACCATTCGTCCGCTTCGGCGTGATCGATCTTCATGTTCTGATCCAATAGAAATGGAGACACCTTCTCAGGTTCAGGGCTATTGTTCTGCACCATGTATCGCCTCCCTATGTAAGCTCGAATTGAAGTACATTGCCTTAGAACGGCTTATCTGTCCCATGCGGTGGCAACCTCTTCCTTCAGTTCCTTCAGCAGCTCTTCCTTGTCATCCCGGTAAAACATGTTATAGGTGTCGAACGGGATCATCCGCCCGTCGGGATGCACGATATGCACGCAGGATTTCTTGACGGACCGGACATCGAAGTTATGGGCATCCAGGAACTGCATGATAATGACCCGGAAGACGTTGTCGTACGTAATCTGCTCCGGCACGGCGGCCAGCGGCAGGCAGCAGAGCAGGCTCTTCAGGGAAAGCGCCGAGGATTGCGGCGAGTGGCCCGTCGACAGCAGCTCAAACATTTTGCCCCGGATGACCGGGTCCTGTTCGAATACAATCGTGTTGCTGTCGCCTTCAAGCAGGATTTCCGGGTCGATCATCCGCGTCAGCGGGAGCACTTCCCCGCCCAGCTTCAACGCATAACCCATGGCGAGGCAGTCCGGGTGGCAGGGCACCGGCAGAATGTCCGCGTCCGTAAACACTTCGGACTGGTCGATGATCATCCGCCGGACTTCGCTTACGGTCAGCCGATCGGTTGCCGGATCATACCCCTCCAGCCGTCCCGCCGCCTGAATCGGCTGAATGGTGACGCCGCGCACCGCCTTTTGCTGAAGCCCATACTGAATGATGTCGCCGATTTCGCCGTCGTTGAGCCCTTTCTTCAGCGTGACGACCAGTGTCGTGGAGATGTTGAATTCATTCAGGTGCTCGATGGCCTGCCGGCGGATGCGCCGCAGGTCCGCCCCTCTCAGCTCCTTCAGCACATGTTCCTCAAAGCTGTCGAACTGCAGGTAAATCTCGAAGCCGGGCATATACTCGGCCAGCCTCCGCGCAAAATCGCGGTCCTGGGCGATGCGGATGCCGTTCGTGTTCACCATGATATGCTTGATGGGACGGCTTTTGCACATATCCAGGATGTCGAAGAAATCCGGGTGCGTCGTCGGCTCGCCGCCGCTGATCTGCACGATGTCGGGCTCTCCCTCGTTCTCCACGATCCGGTCGAGCATGAATTCGATTTGTGTCAGCGACCGGTAGGAGGTGCGGTGCGGCGACGATTCGGCGAAGCAAATCGGGCACTGCAGATTGCAGTGATCCGTAATCTCCAGCAGCGTGAGGCAGCTGTGCTGCTCATGGTCCGGACACAGTCCGCAGTCGTAAGGGCAGCCGTAACGGATCGGCGTATTCCAGACGAGCGGCATTTCGGACGGCTTGATGAACTTTCGCGTCTGATGGTAATACTCGGCCTCGGTTGCGATCAGTACTTTTTCCGGACCGTGCACGAGGCATCTTTTGAGCATATACACCATGCCGTTCTCCTCGATGATCTTGGCTTCCACTTTGCGGTAACAGGTCGTGCATATGCTGTTCGTCAGTTCATGATACAGATAAGGCCGGTTTTTTGGCATAATCAAAACTCCTTTGGTCAGCTTGGAAGACGGGAATCCGGCGTGAAGCGGCGAATCCGGTTTCTGCCGCCGATCAGCCATGCGTAATAGATGAGGCCCGCGATGCAGGCCAGCTGGATATTGTTCAATCCCAGGTAAGGATGCGGCGTCGGCTTGATCCATTCGATCGCCAGGCGGAACAGCAGATACCCGGCCATGAACCACTGGAACATCCGCCCGGACACATAGCCCTCGCGAGTCGATCTGCCGCGGCTTTGACGGTACAGCGGCATCAGCAGCAGGGCCAGCACGATCAGGAAGAGGATCTCATACAGCTGAGTCGGGTGGCGATAGATCCCGTCGCCGAAATCCACGCCCGTGAACCAGGTTGTCGGCGTGCCATAGGTGTGGTCGTCGAGGCCGGTCAGAAAACAGCCGATTCGCCCAAGGGCCAGGCCCAGCATCAGAGGGTACACAAAATCATCGCCCGTGGAATGCTTCCAGCCCACCCAGCGTTTTGTCAGCTCGACGCCGATCAATCCGCCGAGAAGACCGCCGACAATCGTCTTGCCACCCCAGAGGAGATGGAATTGGCGCAGCTGTTCCCAAGTGGCCGCCGGATCCTCAAACCAGTACAGCAGCTTGGCCCCAATGGCAGCCCCGGCGATGATGCCGGCCAGAAGCTGCAGGCTCATCAGCTTTGTCATGCCGCTCGGCCGGCGGGTCCATAAATACACCCGAAAGCCGATAAAGTAGGCCAGCGATTCAAATAACACATGCGGATGAATCCGCCAGGAGCCCAGGTACACATAAACAGGAAATTCCATCCGCCCACTCCTTGAATGAAAACTTGAGTTGAAAATAAGACCATGTTCGAGTTCGAAACGCGTTCTTTAATAGGAAAACAGGATCGTTCCGCAAATCGCGAGCAGCAGCAGCGCAAGCCCGCCCAGGATGGCCAGTATGGAGACAATCACGGTCACCCAAATGTTCTTGGACCGTCCGGGCATGCCGGGAGCAGGGTTCATTTCGCCGCATCGGTAGCGGCAGCGGCCTGTCTCCGGATTATGGCATTCGTCGCACACCGGCTTTCCGCAGCGCGTGCACTGAGCGACGGCCGGCCTTTCGGGATGGTTCATGCAGCGGTAAACTTCCATCCAATCACCTCACTTGGGATTTAGCCCTAATATTTCCCATTGTAAACGTAAACAGAGAATTAGACCACCACCTATAACGACAGATGGCCCTGGGGTGAACATTCATAAGACGTCATAAGATGCCGCCGTTTCCAATCGGAATCGCGAAAATACAAAAAGGCAAGCCCTCTGACTCATTCAAGCCAGCGCTCGCCTCTCCATTCTTGTGGTTCGATGGGTCAGCTCGTGGGTGCATCCTGCCAAACATTAAACTTGTTGCCGTCGGGATCCTTGAATTTGAACTGCAATCCGCAGGAACCGTGATCTACCAGCGGCTCGACCTGTGCTCCATTTTCCCGCAGCCGCTTATGCAGTTCCGTAATATTCTCGACCTCGAAGGTTAACGAGAACATCTCATAATTCTCCCCTTCCCATTGGTTGGTTATGAAGTTGGCTGTTCGGTTATCCAGTGTTTCCAGCAGGAATAACCACTGTCCGTCCCCTAAGATCAAGATGGCTCCCGTATCGTCGCATTTTCTCACCGTAAGGCCAAATAGCTCAGTGTACCATTTTACCGCCTGCGGAAGATTCCTTACCGGGAGATAATTGCAATGAACCTTCTTTAGCAACGGCTTGTTCACGGATTGGAGATTGGGCGCTTCGTTTAATGGGTTGTCTATCGTCATTCGATTCACCTCTTGTTCAATGTGGTTTCAATATATAGACGATGGAACCGGACCGATTCCGTCACGGAGAGCCATTTTTTTATCAATTCGGTTCAATTGCATGATACTTATTGCCGTCGGGATCATAGAATACCAGCAATTTGCCGAATAAAGCATCTTCCCTGATCGGCTCCATTCCAATCCCCTGTTGATGCAGCCGCTGCTCTAACTCCCCAACGCTCGCTGCTTCGAACGTGAGTACAGGCATGCTCGCCGGGACGTGGCGCTGACACTCGAGCAAATACAATTCCTGTCCGGATTCCAGCACGGGATTGCCGTGCCTGCTGGTTCCCAGATGAAAATGCAGGATAAACCAGGCGGTGGCCTGCCCCTTATCCGTGACTGGAATATAGAAATGACCGGCTCGCTTAAGGACATGTTCCGAGACCTGCTGCTCGAAATCCCTCCCCAAACGATGAGTAAGGAAATAATGCTCGAAGTCACGGGCAAGATGCTGTTTCAAAACTTCTCTGGCACGCCGTATTCGGCTTTCAACCGCAGATACCGACATGTTAAGGAACTGTCCGATCTCTTTCATGGACCACTCGCTTAAGTAGTGCAGCACGACAACGGATTTACTCTTCTCCTCCAATCCCTGCAAGGCTCCCCAGACGGAATCATGGATCACATATTGTTCCAGCCAAGGCGTGATATTGTCCGCTGCTGGAGTCGTTTCGTGCAGGGGGAGAGCCTGCTTGCTTCGTTTGGCAAAATCGAGGCTGGTCCGGCGCGTGATCGCATACAGCCAGCTGCCCAGCTTCGCTGGATCGTTCAGCGTATGCAGGTTGCGATAGCACTTCAGAAACGCTTCCTGCACCGCATCCTGCGCCTCGTGGAAATCTCCCAGCACGCTGTACGCAACGGATAACAGGGCGTTGGAATACTCGTTGACGATCATCCGGTAGGCATCAAAATCCCCCGCTTTGGCATCCTCGATCCGTTGATGGGTTAGCGGCGAATGTTCTTTCATTAGGACAGATCCTCCCACCGTGCCCACATCTTCTCCGGATTGAGCTCATACACCCCATTGTCCCGGAACATGAAGTGATGCATGATAAACTCCCTCCGGATCGTCGCAAAGTCTTCATGATACTCTTTGATAAACTCGTTCATTTCCTTCTCGCTGTACTTCCGTCCCTTCTCCAACCGGGATACCATATGCGTAAGCACGATGAGTTTCTTCTTCAGCTGGGCAGGGATGCTCTTCAGCTTCCCGTCGGAGGTGAAGAAGTTCTTGATTACGGAATCCCTCATCCGCCGTTCCTCTTCCTGCAAGCTTTCCGTTACACTCTCGGACCGGACTCTTTGGTAAATCAGATTCTCCGTCGCTGTCGCACTGTTCTTAATAAAATAATCGTTCAGCGAAAAAAAGATCGTGTTCTTGTCCCTGCGTTCGTTGATGAGGCTCGCTTCCCGCAGCTTCGCCGCGTGGTGCGTAATCGTAGCCGGCGTGACGCCGATCTTCTCGGCCAGAAGCTGGCCGTTCATTTCGCCTTCCGCAAGCAGGATGAGCATCTTGATTCGGGTCGGGTCTGCGAGCGCCTTGTGATAACTGACCACTTTATCCAATTGCACGGTTATCGACTCAACTCCTTATATAAATTTAACATTCATCTAATTTATAGTTTGTTAAATCAGATGTTAAACCATCCGAATTACAAAGTAAACCTCCTCATGGAGAATGAAGGCCCTGGCACCATAAAAAACCCGCCCTTCTTCATGAAGGAACGGGTTTTTCGGATGTTGCGGCTCCACGTACGGAACACGGTTGCTCTGTTGCTGTCGATCTAGATATCAGCTAAGCCGCTTCTTACACTACCGCTGCGTCCACTCTGGACTGATCGGCATTCTGGCATCGTTTGCATACCTTCAGTGCCGTGCCGTCCGATTTGTTGGCGACGTAGAGAAGTTTGATGCGCGACGTGCTGCATACCGGGCATGTGCCGCGGCCGCGCGATGGCATGTTCCATAGTGCGCGGCCCCGTTTTGTTTTGGCCATGGTTCATATCCCCTTTATTTCATAATCTCCAATGGTATTTCGAACCCATGCACGCCGCTTGCCTCCGCCGCGATTATTCTTTGTTATGCGAATCTCAATCCTTGGGATGAACAAGCCGGATATCCGTGCAACTCCATTATAGGGGACGGGCCACCGCCAAATATAGGGAATAAATGCTTATGAAGTCTTTTTTACATACGCCTTCTTTCGTGGCTATGAATTCCATATCCGCTGGATTTCCGGTACATCTGAACGGAAGCTGAGCTCATATACGTCTGGATTGGAGAAAGCCTCCCACTCGTTGAAGCCGATCCGGTCATCGTAATGCTTCAGCAGAAGCGAAATCAGATTGCCATGGGATACGATAACGGCATCCCGGCTTGAACTCTGCAGAACCTCATGGACTACGCTTACCGCACGATGCATGGCTGTACGGCTTGATTCTCCGCCTTCAAAGCACAAGTCCAGATCCTCATAGGTTCTGCGCAGCATCTCCCGCCATCCAGGTGCATTTCCCCCCGACAGTATTCGCTCGGTCAACCTCTCATCCAGCATAACGGCCACGCCCATGCGATCAGCCAAGGGTGTAATGGTGTCGTGAGCCCTGCGATAAGAACTTGAAACAATACGGTCAATCCCTTTGTCGTGCAGAAATTCAGCAAGTTCAAGCGATTGCTGAAGCCCCTGCTCGGTTAACGGAGCATCCGCCGCTTGTCCCTCCGCTTGGCAATGGCGTACGATGTATATCTTTTTCATAGGATCGGCACCTCCCTATAATCCAATATTGCGTTTGAGCCCTTGATAGCTTCCTGACTCCGGAAATCCGCGCTGAACGATCGTCATAAACTTCTCGGTAAACCCGTGGTTTGCTAAATCTGCGATCGGGACCATGACCACATCGCCGATAGGATTGAGATCGAACTCATTCGTCGGGAGGCGGATTTCCCCCTCCAAGCGTTCCAGCAAAAACGTAATATGCAAGAGGGATGGCGATGAATCCGGCTTATCGCATAAATACAGAAGCTTCGTCACTTTTGTAACAAGCCCGGTCTCCTCTTCCATTTCCCGAATCATGGCTTCCTCCAGTGTTTCCCCTTGCTCTACCCTTCCTCCCGGAAGCGACCAGCCGCGTTCCGATGAAACGCTCTGTTTGACCAGCAGAATCCGTTCGTCTTCGATCAAAATTCCGGTGACTCGAACCTGCAATAGGCTGCTCATACCCTAACCCCGTTTCTTAGGATTTTGCTTTTCGAAAACCATGCTTATTTGAACCTCCTTCGCGCCTCCTCCGCCCGCCGCACGCTCTCCATCGTCCACGGCGGTGTCTGGGGATGATCCCTAATTTCCGACAGCGTCATCCACTGCACCGAATCGACCTCGTCCGGGCTTTTGCAATACGGCGTTCCTCCATTATACTCGCACAAGAACACCATATTGATGACGGGACGGCCATCGCCCGTTACAAACGAAGAGCTGTAGACATATGTAACGTTTTCCTTCACCTCAACCCCGACTTCTTCGTAAAGCTCCCGCTTCACCGTGCGCTCCAGAATATCCAGCGTGCTGCCTTCCTTGTCGACCTTGCCTCCCACGAACGAAAGCGTTCCGCCGGCGTTCTCTTCCTTCAAGCTGCGTGTTATCATCAGCCACTGCCCGTCCTTATGCACGGCACCTTCCACATTGACGATGTACATGAGCTTTCTCCCCTCCATAAACCTCTTCTATCTTGCTTTATATGATCATACCACTGACTCTCACCTTACAGGAGACCTTAAAATAGGTTCCAGCATTGAATCTATAAGGAGGAATAATACCATGCCTAGCTCTATCCGCTGTCCGGACGTGGCGGAGCCACCGAAACTAAAAGCACGCTCCAGTTAAAAAACCGAGCGAAACGATGTGCTTCTCCTCGTCTCGCCCGGTTGCTTTGTTCTTCAGCCTGAAGACCTTAATCCTCGTCGTCTTCTTCCTCCACCTTCAAGATCCTTCCCGATTTCGCGAGGACCTCCACTTCGAACAGCCTGTTGTCGGAAGTCATAATAAAAATTTCGTAGACCAGCACGCCATGCTCCAGCTCCATATCGACATGAACGATTTGGCCCGGCACGCGGGCCAGCGCAATTTCTTGGGCCTGCTGCATGGAAATTCTCTGCCTGGTTACCCGCCCCGGTACGTGATAGTAATTGCCGTACATCGGAAATATCCCCTTTCAAATAAAAAAGTCGGCTCATGTACCATATGAAGGGGTCCCAGGGTTGGTGCGATTCAACCTTGGCCGCCGTTTCATGTTTGCATCATCATGGATTTCCTGAGATAAGATTTTTTTGCCTTATTGATTCATCTCATATCTTCGTTATGGTACAGTACATCAAGATGAATTAGGCTGTTATCCGAAGGAGGCGTCTATGAGCTATCACGGATCCGATTTTTACGACAACGACAAGAATTTCGAGAAATACATGGAACGGCGGCAGTGGCATGAGAATGCCAACGATACGTTAGAGAAGCCCGTCATCTGGCAGCTGCTGGGAGATATCGCGGGCCTTCATGTATTGGACCTGGGATGCGGGGATGCCGGCTTCGGCGTGGAACTGCTTCAACAAGGGTGTGCCTCCTATACCGGAATCGAGGGCTCCCGCAATATGGTGGAAGCTGCTTCAAGCAGCCTGGCCGATTACAAGGACGCAACCGTTCAACTCATGAGGATGGAGGACTATGCGTATCCGCGCGACACCTATGAGGTGGTGCTCTCCAGGCTCGCCCTTCATTATCTGCAGGATATCGGGAGTATCTTTCGAAGCGTTCACCAGACCTTGAAGCCAGGTGGTAGGTTCATCTTCTCCGTCGAGCATCCCGTCATTACCTCCACGCTGCAGCCATCCGGCACCAGAACGAATTGGGTGGTGGACAACTACTTCATCCAAGGCTACCGGGAGCAGCAATGGCTCGGCGGCACCGTTCATAAGTACCATAGAACCGTCGAGGATTACTTCCGGGCAATGCAGGAAGCCGGCTTTATCGTGGAGCACTTGAGGGAGTCCCATCCTGTGCGAGCGTATTTTGTCAACGAGGAAACCTATGAGCGCAGGCGCAGAATTCCGTTGTTTCTGTTTCTTGCGGGGAGAAAGAGCGAGTAGCTCACTAGCGGCATCAAGAAAAAAAAAGCACCCTTCCACTTCACAAGTGGAAAAGGGTGCTTTTTATGTTTAATGGGTTCGTCGGAAACGGCTGCATAATTCATGCGCATGGTGCGTGGTTTAGGGCATGCATGAATGGCTGTTGGCCATGATAAGAAGTCATCCCCCAATCGCCGCTTCCACTTATGAAGGTCTGCCGGCTCTGCTTCCCTTGTTGAATCCGCCGGACTTGCGTTTCCGGGCCTGGCCGTTGTTAGGTTTCGAAGCTGCTTCCGAACTCAGCTTGCGTGCCATCTCTGAATATGGATTCGTGACGGCTTCCGTCATGGGCTTACGCGCCGAGTTCGTCTTGGATTGGCGGGCGGCGTCCGTCTTCGGCTTAATTCCCGCGTCTTGTCTTGATTGGCGGGGTGCACCCGTCTTCGGGTTACGTGCCGCGTCGGCCTTTGGTTTGCGGGCCGTATCCGCCTTCGGTTTAGCAGGTCTCGATGCAGCTGACCTGCCTTTGCCGGGCTTGGACGAGCCGGATTTTGGCGTCGGGTCCACCTTGGCGGCTCTTAACGCCCCGGACATCGGAAAGGCATGGTCCTTCACTTCCGGAATGGACTTTCCGATTAGCTTCTCGATATCCCGAAGAAAAGGAACCTCGTCCACTTCGCAAAACGATATCGCCGTCCCGCTCAGTCCCGCGCGCCCCGTGCGCCCAATCCGGTGCACATACGTTTCCGGAATGTTCGGGAGGTTGAAGTTAATGACATGCGACAGCTCGTCGATGTCGATTCCCCGCGCGGCAATATCCGTTGCCACCAGGACGCGGGTCGCCCCGCTTTTGAAATTGTTGAGCGCCGTCTGGCGGCTGGTTTGCGATTTGTCGCCGTGAATGGCCTGAGCCGTAATATTCACCTTGTTCAGCCCGCGCGCAACCCGGTCAGCTCCCCGCTTCGTACGGGTAAAGACCAATGCCGACACGATGGAAGGGTCCTTCATCAGCTCATTCAATTGCTGCTGCTTATTCCCGGTTTCCAGCAGGTACACCGATTGCTCGATCCGTTCGGCCGTAGAGGAGACCGGCGTGATCTCGACTTTTACGGGATTGTGCAGCAAGGTTTGGACAAGCTGGGTGATTTCCGCAGGCATCGTGGCCGAGAAGAACAGCGTTTGTTTTTTGCTCGGCATTTTGGCGATGATTCGCTTCACGTCATGGATGAAGCCCATATCCAGCATCCGGTCGGCCTCATCCAGCACCAAAATCTCCACATGCTGCAAATCGACGTGCTTCTGATTCATGAGGTCCAGCAGCCTGCCTGGGGTCGCAATCAGGATGTCCGCTCCTTGCTGAAGCGCTCGCTCCTGCGTCTTCTGCGAAACGCCGCCAACAATGGCCGTCGAACGCAGCTTGGTGAACTGGCTGTAAGCTTTGACGTTATCCGAAATTTGCAGGGCAAGCTCCCGGGTCGGCGACAACACCAATGCGCGAATGCGGCGCCCCATGCCCGGTTTAGGGGGTTGCTGATTCAACAGCTGGATCATCGGCACCGAAAAAGCGGCGGTCTTCCCCGTTCCGGTCTGGGCGCAGCCCAGCAAATCTCTGCCGGCCAGCACAGCCGGGATCGCCTGAGCCTGTATAGGCGTCGGCGCTTTGTAATTCTCCTTGGCCAAAGCCTTGAGAATGACAGGGGATATATTTAAATTTTCAAATGTCATGGGATCTCCTTTATGGTGAATATCTATATTTACGTCATAACATATAACGATACCACAGATCGGCATAAAAAAAGAAGCGGAATTTTCCTCCGCCTCCGTATTAAGCCCCAAACCGCTGCCGATATCCGCATTTTCTGCATAATTCCTCAACCGCTTCCCGGCGCGAAAATCCGTCCACGAGGTTGTTCGCCCGCTCCCCATCCACGATGTCCGAGAAGGGCTTCTGATGCAGGTTACCCAAGTTGATGACCCCTTCCCCGTCCAGACAGCAAGGCACGACCGTCCCATCTACAAGAATGGCCGCCTGACTGCGCAGCGCGTGGCAGAAGCCTTTGCCGTCATCCTCCGGGGCCGACAAGCTCGGCCACTGGAACTCATAATCCTGGTTCAGGTAGACGCGTTCGGCTACCCTTACGCCACCGCCGGGTTCAACCTTTTCCTCGATGCGGTAGTCCAAATTGAATTCCTGCTCCAAAATTTCAAGCGTCTGGCGGTTTCGGCTCTTCTCCAGGTTCGTTTGGTTGTCCTGCGTCAAATTCCACAAACGGAAGGAGAAGATGACCTTATGCTCCTCCGCATCCCGCACAAAAGAGAGGATGTCCCGCAAATATCCTTCACGGTCCGTGGAGCCGACATGTCCGTCAAAGCTGTGGAGCGAGAAGTTCATCTGTCTCAACGCCGGCTTGCCTAGCAGCTTATGCCGGTTCTTCGCGATCAACGTGCCGTTGGTCGTGATGTTGACCTTGAACCCCTTCTCATGGCTGATATCCAGCAGCTCGTCGATCTTCGGATGAAGCAGCGGCTCTCCCTTCACATGCAGATAAATGTAACTCGTGTGCGGCTTGATCTCATCCAATCTTCTCGCAAAGTCCTCCACTTTAATGAAGTTGGCCTTGCGCTCCGTCGGCGGACAGAACGTGCAGGCCAAATTACAAATGCTCGTGATTTCTATGTAAACTTTCTTAAACTGCTTCAAGATGTTATCCCCAATCCCATGTCTATGATCGTATGACGATTTGCCAGCTTGCTCGCTTGCCAATCCTTCACATCGTACCATAGGCTGGCATTTACAGCTACAGCTATAAATGCGATCTGAGGCCATTCCATATAAAGCGAAAGAAGAGGGAGAACCCTCTTCTTTCGTTTTTGCTCTAATTAACGTTCATCGTTTATGTTTGAATGCATCACTTATCAGCATCAATCACACTCAGCAAGTTCTTCAAGCGTCGTGATCTTATCGTAATGGAAGTAGTCGGGGGGTCTCCTTTGGATGAGACTTATAACCCTGATCGACAGGACGAGCTTCTGCTAGAGGAGCTACAACTGGGTTTCCTTCACTCTCAACGACCATCTCCGAAGGGGCAGCTTCCGTTGGAGGAGCTATAACATTGCTTCCTTCATTCTTAACTTCAGCCACAGGACGAGCTTCTGTTGGATAATCCACAACATCGCTTCCTTCTTTCTCAACTACAGCTGCAGGACGAGCCTCTGTTGGATAATCCACGACATTGCTTCCTTCAGCGACAGCAACAAGACGAGCTTCTTCTGGATAAGCTACAACCTCGTTTTCTTCATTCTCAGCGGCAGCTTCAGGTTGAGCTTCTTTGGGATAATCTACAACATGGTTTCCTTTATTCTCAACTACGACTTTAGAAGGTACCGCTCTAGGGGCCGCTTCTGTTGGTTGAGCTTCTGCATGACCAGCCTCTTTTTCAATGACTTTAGGCGTATTGCTAGAAGCCCATGCCGCTGCTGATGTGCTAATTACAGCAACCAAAAACACCGCTGTTAACGTGAGATACATTGTTTTCTTTTTTTGTTTCTTTACATTCAGCATCATCATTAATCTCCTTTTCAATTGTTTGCCGTCACCGGATAAGGAGGCAATAAATTGCACGGGTAAATTCCTTGACCCTGCCATGACGCTTAAAATCGTCTCCCCATAGCGTTTCCGCTCGGCATAGGACATCTCTTTTACGACTTCTTCATCGCAAGACAACTCGCTCCATACATGAAGGTCCTTGCGAAGAATATGCACCAAAGGGTTAAACCAATGCAGGGCGCTTGCTCCGAGCGTGAACGCTTTGACCCATAAATCTTTCCGTTTCAGATGGATCAACTCATGACGGATTACCATGTCCATGTTAACGGTATTCTCTATAGGGAAATAAATGGTTGGTTTCCACAGGCCGACAAGTACAGGGCTCCGAATGATGGAGCTGTGGGCAAGCCCGACGCTGCTTTTCACACCAAGAGCTTCCTTGATGAAGGAAAGCTGTTTCGCTGCTTCGCTGCTTATCGGAACGGTGACACGCGAATGTTCTAGTTTCTTTAAAAATCTGCGATAACAATACATCTGCCATGCAGCAAAAGCTATAGCGCCGATTGCCCATAAGACAATAAGGGGCAGGGCTACGTTTACTGAAATGGTCTTTGCCGGAATAAGCGGCTCCAAACCAGTCCCTGAATATGGACCGGGCATCGCATGTTGCACAGTCGAAGGCAACTCGTTCACAATGGGAACGGTTGCTGTTGCACTAAATGTAAAAAGCGGTGAGATCCACCGAATACCAAGGACGACGGGTAAAAGATAAAAGACTACTGCCATTTTGCCAATTCCATAGCGCCACTTTGTGGGAAAGGTATTGACGAATACGATCCTCAGTACAAGAATGCAGGCTACAACAGCACTTCCAGCAACGGTAAGGGTTAACAGCAATTCAAGAATAGTATTCATAAGCACCCCCTACTTTTGCGAGAACCATTGCTTCAGCTCTGCAATATCTTCATCTGAAAGCTTTTCGCCGTCATACAAAGCCGAAATTAGGTTTTTAACCGAGCCTTGATATAATCCGTCCAAGACGTGCTGCGCTTCCATCAGCTTATAATCTTCAGGCGAAATGCGCGGCGTATATTTATTGGTCCGTCCATCCCTCGCAGCCGTAAGTGCCCCTTTGTCCACCAAACGCGACAGGAAGGTGGACATGGTCTGTGCCTTCCATTCTCTTCCTCTCTGGGCGAACAGTGCGAGCAATTCGGTGGATGTGACAGGCGGCGTACACTCCCAAATCACCTCCATAAGCTCCATTTCAGTATCCGATAATTTTTGAACCTGGTTCACGGTGAACACCTCTTTACGTCGTTATGCGTCCATAACGAACTAATTACTACACGATGTAGTAACTATAACCTACTACATCACGTAGTGGTATGTCAAGCGAAGGGAAATGAAGTTTACTGCTGCATAGAACTTATATGTAAAATGAAAGAACCGCGCAGGAGCGCGGTTCTTTGCCCAACCATACAGCTACAAATAATTAAGGGCACACCGGATTCACCAGGCCCCCTTATTTTTACTCGTGCAGATGGTAGTTTAACGCCGTTTATTTTGAATCGTTGTCGTCATTTTCTGCAGCCTCGCCAGCTTTGTTACCCAATGCTGCGCCTGCGATACCACCGGCAATCGTGCCGATCGGACCCAGTATGGAACCTACAGCAGCACCTACGACGCCGCCGCCCGCGGTTCCGATAGCTTCTCCAGCGTCAACGCCCATGTTGGTCGTGTCGCGGTCAGCATCAGCCTTATGATTACGATCGTTTTTATTAGCCATCCATCTCACTCCTTCGAAATTTGTGACAGGAACATCTCCATCTTGCCGGACGTTGTTCCAAACCATATCTTGCCCTAACGGATCTAAAAGAATTCTTTAGAATATGCCGGTTCGGATTCCTTTCTAATCGAAAATAGGTTGCGAATTTTAGACGATGTTTGCGGATTATGGGATTATGTAAACGGTACCAAGCTTGCTACAATGAACATGCAATTACGAAACGAACATTTGCTCAAGGGGGATTATTCATGAAAAAGCTGTCGATTTTACTGTTAACCTGCGTGCTCATTATAGGGGCGCTGAGCGGTTGTGCAAGCAGCGAGTCCGATTCGGGTTCGTCGAATAAGCTCGTGATCTACAGTCCAAACAGCGAGGAGATCATCAAAACCATCATTCCGATGTTCGAGAAGCAGACCGGGATCACGGTTGAGCTTGTAACGGCTGGCACCGGAGAAATTATTAAGCGCTTACAGTCCGAGAAGCAGAACCCATACGCTGACGTGATGTTCGGCGGTTCCATGGCCGGCTTCCGCGAAAACGAAGCTTTATACGAGCCTTACGTATCGCCTGAAGACAAGAATTTAATGGAAGGACACCGCAATACGTCGGGCTTCGCTACCCCTTATATCTCGGATGGCAGCGTGCTGCTCGTGAACAAAAACCTGATCGGCGATATCAAAATCGAAGGTTATGCGGATTTGCTGAACCCGCAGCTTAAAGGGAAAATTGCTTCCGCCGACCCGGCAAGCTCCAGCTCCGCTTTCGCACAGTTAACGAACATGCTGAAAGCCATGGGCGGCGATTATGAGAGTGAGCAGGGCTGGAATTACGTCGGTCAACTGATCGAGAACCTGGACGGCAAAATCGCCAGCGGTTCCGGCGCCGTTCACAAAAGCGTGGCGGACGGAGAATACGTAGTCGGCCTTACTTACGAAGACCCTTCCAGCACCTATGTAAAGAACGGCGCACCGGTAGAAATCGTGTATCCGAAAGAAGGCGCCGTATTCCTGGATGCGGGATCCGCCATCATCAAAGATGCGCCGCATATGGACAACGCCAAGAAATTCATCGACTTCATCCTGTCCCAAGAAGCGCAGGATGCGTTCGGCACGCAATTAACGAACCGCCCGCTTCGCCAGGATACCAAGCTTGGCGACCACATGAAGCCTTATGAAGAGATCCACATGATCGATGAAGACACGGACTATGTCAGCGCGCATAAATCCGAGATCGTTGAGCGTTATGTCGATTTGTTCACTAGCGTTAAATAAACTATAGAATCAGGTGACAACCATGAGCGTAACCATAACCATTCAAGACTTAATCAAAAAATACGGCGACACAACCGTCATTCCCGAGCTGTCCCTGGAGATCAAGAAGGGTGAATTTTTCACCCTTCTCGGGCCCTCCGGGTGCGGCAAGACGACACTGCTGCGCATGATTGCCGGCTTCAACAGCATTGAAGGCGGAACCATACATTTTAACGAGCGCGTCATTAACCAGGTGGAACCGGGCAAGCGGAATATCGGGATGGTTTTTCAGAGCTATGCGATCTTCCCTCACCTAACCGTCAAAGGAAACATCGCGTTCGGGCTGGAGAATCGGAAATTATCGAAGGCAGAGATTAACGCCAAGGTCGATGACATCCTTAAGGTCGTTCAGATCGAGCCCTATAAAGACCGCATGCCGAAGAACCTGTCCGGCGGCCAGCAGCAGCGCGTTGCGCTAGCCAGAGCCATCGTCATCCGGCCGGACGTCCTGCTGATGGATGAGCCTCTGTCCAATCTCGATGCCAAGCTTCGGGTCGACATGCGTAACGCGATTAAAGACATTCAGCGGGAAGTCGGAATTACCACCGTCTACGTCACGCATGATCAGGAGGAAGCCATGGCGGTTTCCGACCGCATCGCGGTCATGAAATCCGGGGTGATTCAGCATCTGGGAACGCCGCAGGAGATTTACCAGCGTCCTGCAAACGTATTCGTTGCAACCTTTATCGGTCGGACCAACATTCTTGATGGCAATATAACGAAATCCGGAGGCAGCTATGCCCTGCAATTCGGCTCCGGCTATTCGGAAGAGATGACGAACATCGAGGTGCCGAAGTTAGATGCCAAGGCTGATACGCTAAACGTTCAAATCTCGGTTCGGCCGGAAGAGTTCATACTGACCGAGGACCAGACCGGCATGAAAGCAACGATCGTACACAGCGTATTTTTGGGGCAGAACACCCATTATTTTGTGGATTTGGCATCCGGTCAACGCGTGGAGATCACGCAGGAATCGAAAACGTCACAGATCCTCGAGCCGGGTCAAGACATCTATCTCAAGGTGAAAAAAGATAAAATTAATGTCTATGATGCATCCGGCGAACTGAACTATACAAGGGGCGCCCGGCTATGAGAGAGACTCGCAAACGATTTGATGTCTGGACCAACATTTCGTTACTGATCTTTGTGTTCTATATTCTGTTTCTGGCCCTGCCATTGTTTACGATGCTGTTCAAGAGTGTGTACAATGGCACGACAGGCGATTTTTCCCTTGCCTATTTCACGAAGTTTTTCAGTAAGCCCTACTATTTGAATGCCCTGTTCAACAGCGTTAAGGTGACCGTCAGCGTAACCTTGCTTGCGGCCATTATTGCAACGCCACTAGCCTACATCATGGCGACGGTGAAGATAAAGGGCAGCTCGGCCATTCGCGTACTGATTCTGATCTCGTCGATGTCGGCTCCGTTCATTGGCGCTTACTCCTGGATCCTGCTGCTCGGAAGAAGCGGCGTCATTACGAAATTCGTCAGCAGCACATTCGGCATCACGATGCCGGATATCTATGGATTTACGGGGATCTTAGTCGTCTTGACCTTGCAGATGGTCCCTCTGATTTTCATGTATGTATCAGGCGCACTTAAGAATATGGACCAATCGCTGATGGAAGCTGCCGAGAGCATGGGCTATACAGGCTTAGCCAAAATGCGCAAAGTGCTCCTTCCGCTCATTACGCCTACCTTGCTGGCAGGCGGACTGCTCGTCTTCATGCGCGCGCTTGCCGATTTTGGTACGCCGATGCTGATCGGCGAGGGATATAAGACCGTGCCCGTGCTGATCTTTAACGAGTTCATCAGTGAGGTCGGCGGCGATGACGGCTTTGCGGCGGCGATTAGCGTCATTGTCGTTCTGTTCGCCACCACGATATTCCTGCTGCAAAAATTCGTAGCCAATCGCAAATCCTTTACGATGAGCGCACTGCATCCGATCGAAGCCAAGAAGAAGAAGGGCATCGGCAATATCGCGGCTCATGCGGTTATCTATCTGTATACGTTAATCGCGCTGCTGCCGCAGCTCTATGTCATCTATACTTCGTTCCTGAAATCCAACGGCAGAATTTTCGTGGAAGGGTTCTCGCTCCAAAGCTACCGTGATGCCTTCAGTAATATTGGCGGCGTCATTCTGAACACGTTCTTCCTGGCTATCGTGTCGCTGGTCGTCATCATTCTGTTAGCGATACTGATTGCTTACGTAACCGTTCGAAGAAAGAATGCATTGACGAATACGCTGGATATCTTCACCATGTTCCCGTATATCGTTCCCGGCTCCATACTGGGGATCGCCCTATTGATCACGTTCAACAATAAACCGCTGGCGTTAAGCGGGACGGCCGTCATTATGATCATTTCGTTTGTCATCCGGCGCCTGCCCTATACGATACGATCCAGCGCAGCCATCCTGCATCAGATTAACGACGGGATCGAAGAAGCGGCGATCAGCCTGGGCGCTTCCCAGATGAAGACGTTCTTCAGGATTACGCTTCCGATGATGCTGGCAGGCGTCGTCTCCGGCGCGATCCTGAGCTGGATTACCATCATTACCGAATTAAGCACTTCGATCATTCTGTATACAGGCAAAACCAAGACCGTCACGGTCGCCATCTATACCGAGGTCATTCGCGGAAACTACGGCGTGGCGGCAGCACTCTCCACGATTCTTACCGTCATTACGGTCGTGTCGCTGCTCGTCTTCCTGAAGCTATCCGGACAAAAGGAAGTTTCCATGTAAATGTAATGTCATCATATCGTAGACCTACATCCAAGCCGGCGCCTGCAGCATGAAGGGCCGCTTGGTTGTATTTGGATTATCTGCGGTTAACCGCGAGTCGGTATAATAGGATCGAGGTTCTTATCGCAGATGGAGGGCAGCATGAAACCAACACCTTATCGTAATTTCAAGGAATCCACCCGTCATTTGTTTCGCGTCTATGCGATGATCCCCTTCTCCATCTTAATCGTATTGTTCTTGGCGTTCACGATTATGAACGGCCGTTTGAACTTAACCCAAAAAACGACCGAAGCCGCCCAGTCCATCAGCCAGTCCATATCCGGCGTATATCGGCAGTATGAGGAGGAGATTCAGCGGATGGCCGAATCTCCCACCGTGATCAACTATGTAAGCTCCCATCTGGGCAGCGAACAAGTATATTCCGAGTTCTATGATTTCAACAACCGGCAGAAGATCAAGAGTATTTTTCACATCGTCAATACGGATGGCGTCTTTCTGGCCAGTTCCGCCCCTGCGGATGCGCTGTATTCCAATTTTGCCTTCGGCAACCTCATTCACCGGATTGAACAGCGGCCCGGCGACACGCTAACCGAAATGAACAGCTTCCGCTATTCGCATGACCGCGATACGAGCTACACGTTCGGCAAAGCCATCGTGAAGGACCAGCAGACGATAGGCTATATCATCTATCAGCTGTACGAATCGGACATCCAGAAGGTGATTTTCGAGCAAAATAATGAAATCGCCCTGATCACCGATGAACACAACACCATTATTGCCACGACAAGCAATGTGACCAAAGGCGTGCTCAACAAATTCAACCCCAAGGTCGATAACAAGGGACATGTTCTGCTGAACGGGGGCAAGTACTACAAATATTCCAAACGAATTCCTGGCACGCCGATTCAAGTCATTACGCTGAATTCCTACAAATCGGAGCAGTACACCTATTATACGGTTTCTTTCTTTGTCCTTGCGGCCAGCCTGCTGCTCTGGGTCTTGATCCAGTTCCTGGCGAACAAAATGTCGGCGCGCAATTCCGAATCGATCGATAAACTCATACACGCTTTGGCCCAGCTGCGCGAAGGGAACTTCAACGGCTATGTCGACATTCAGACGAATGACGAGTTTCAAATACTCGGCAATGAGTACAACGTGATGCTGGATCGGCTGAAGGAATTGATCGAGAAAAATAAAGAGCTGTCGGAGCTCCGCACGATTATCGAGGTGAAGCAGCTGCAATCGCAGTTCCATCCGCATTTTATTTTTAATGTGCTCGAAACGCTGCGCTATGCCATTAAGATTGACGCGAATCAAGCCCAGGAGATCGTGCTGATTCTATCCCGTTTGCTTCGTTACAGCATCGGACATGACCGCAGCGTCCAGTTGAAGAATGACATGAATTATGTCCAGGATTACCTGAAGCTGCAGCAAATCCGGTTCAATGACCGGCTGGACTATCGGATTACCGTAGCCGAGGAAACGCTGGATGTATACGTCCCCAAGCTTCTGCTGCAGCCGATTATCGAAAACGCTATCAAATATGGGTATGAGAATCAAAGTGATGTGCTGATCGAGATTAACATCCACACCTCCGCCGGCAAGCTCATTCTCGAGGTTCGCGACAACGGGCAAGGCATGAGTAAAGAGAGACTGCAGGAAGTGAATCGGATCTTGCAAAGCCAGACAAACACGACGCAGCATATCGGGCTGTACAACGTTCATCGCCGTTTAGTGCTTCTATATGGCGAAGCGTCCGGCATCCATATTGACAGCAACCAAGGAAAAGGCACCTGTGTCGTCCTTACGATTCCTTACGAATGGAGTGAATATCATGTTTAAAGTACTGCTGGTCGAAGATGAGGATATGATCCGCCGCGGCATCCGGTTCAGCATCGATTGGGTTCAATACGATTGCATCGTCATTGAAGAAGGACTGAACGGACAGGACGGCTACGAGAAGATCTGCGAGCTGAAGCCGGATATCGTCATAACCGACATCACCATGCCGATCATGGACGGCATCTCGATGATTCGGGAAGGACTGCGCCAGCATACCTTCAGCAGCATCATTATCTCCGGTTATAATGAATTCCACCTGGCGCAGCAGGCACTTCAGCTAGGCGTCACCGAATTCCTGGTGAAGCCCTTAGAGGATGATCAGCTGGTAGCGGCACTCGAATCAGCCAAAGCCAAAGTGGATTTAATCCGCAAATATGAAGTAATTTCGAATCATCCGCAGGAAAAAGAAGAGATTTTGAACAGCAAATTTCTGGAGAAGGAAACCAAAACCTCGAAATACGTGTCCAAAATGATCGCCTATGTTCAGGAGAACTATGCCAAGAAGATCAGCATTCATGACCTCGTGGAAGAGCTCGGCTTAAGCGCCTATTACCTGAACCAGAAATTCAAGGCAGAGACAAGCTATACCTTCAATGAATTTCTTAACCGTTACCGTATCCAGAAATCGATCGAGTTACTGAAGTCAGGCGACAACAAGGTCTATACCATCGCGCAGGATATCGGATTCAGTGATTACAAGTATTTTATCAGCATCTTCAAGAAGTACGCCCACGTCACGCCGAGCCAGTATCAGGAATATTTCGAGGAGAAGAATGGATAGAACGGGGAATCTAGTTACTAGAGGTACTCTATCGTACTTATATTTGCACACACACCCCTGCTAGGCATGAGCAGGGGTGTAGAATCTTTATCTATGATTCCTGTCGTTCATACAGCCGGTACATGGATAGCTCACTACTCATCGCCACCGCTTGCGCAAAGGCTTCCCTCACGTCCCGTCCTTGCTGAACGATCTCATAGAACAGCCGGAGAACGAACATCAGCGCATCGTTGCCGTCCGGATAGTCATCCGGCCCGATATACATCCTGCAGCCCCGATCCAGGAAAGCGTCGGCCAGGGCTGGATCCCCCAGCGAGCAGCCGTTCGCGATGACCGTCTTCCCGTCCAGCCTCGCATATCGCATAATCTCGCTTGGCCCGAAGCCGTCCCTCGGCTCATCCTCATCGTATACCTCTTCGCCAAGCTCCGGCATGATCATGCTGCCCTCATCCCCGTGAAAGTTCAACAACATCATATCGGTGCCTTCATATAGATCATCGCCTGACAAGACGGAGATCAGATCATTCGGCCTCCCGATCCAGTATGTAAAGACGCGCACCCCGAAATACTCCAGAGCCGCCCTTACGGCTTGGCTCTCCATATCGCAATCCGGTCCGACGACCAGAGCGACCTGCATAACCGGCTTACTCACTACTAAATCCCTCCTGACAATGACTTCGATAAGGAGCTCATACTTTTCTCCATATCATCCACCATTGTTTATCATACGAATCGACTTCGATCTCTTCCAGACCTAGATTCGCTTCGCTGATCCAACTTCTAGCCAGTTGTATATAGTCGTTGTGAAATTCGGAGGAATAACCCATTTCATCATATCCGGCATAGGTAATGTTATCGAATATCATGTATCCTCCGCTTTTTAACTGCTTACAGCTTGTGTCCATGATTTGGATAAACGCCTGATACGCTGCATCTTTTAGCGTACCTTTGCGGTGATAATCCATCACAGCTTGCAGCATTAGAGGTTCGATCGTCCACCAATCTTGATTTACTGTATCCATGCCCTCACGTTCAGCAATAATGGTCTGGATGATATCGTTAATAGCGTGATGATAAGCGACAACGTCAAAAGAGGACTCCGGATAATATAAACCGATATTGGCGGCATCGTCCTCAACCACCCGTATGCTGACGTCCATTCCTTTTGTTTTCTCCCGAAAATGTTGTGTCAGCTCCCTGTTGAGATTGGCCGTCACGTAGGACCCCGCTTCATGGGAATAGGCGTCTACAGCCTTGGGAATGTAAATGACATCGCCTGCACCGACTTCCAAAAGACTTAAAGCACGGGGCACATTCAGCTCCGTGAAGAGATTCTGCCAGGATGCTGAATAATACAGTTGAAGATATTCGAATACTCTCTCCTTGGATATATCTATTGGTACTGCTAATATGTCTTTCAATTTGTTTTCCAATTGGACTGCGTTCATCTGTTCCAATTCCGAAATCATGTCCTGCGAAAAGTCACGTTGTAGGATATCGTTAAACACGCCGGCACTCGTTTTCTCTGCTAGCGTCTGCATATTCATCAGCGTATCCCTCTCTTCTTATGGTTTCTAGAGTATATTCGAATATATGATGTTTTTTCCTCTTTTTATCGGCACAAACGCAGTTCTTAATTGGCATCGACAGCAAGCATAAAACTTCTCATGTTTTGCATCGGTTACTCTTCGAGGACCAGGCACAGCTCTATCAGCTGCCTAATAAAGGATAGTCCACGCAAAAAGACGTGATGGGAAGGATCGCCGTGCGGTCATTTCCATGTCACGTCTTTTTTGGGGGAGACCTGTTCATTCTCAAATAAGCGCTCAACTATTTCCTTTACCCCTGATAACTCGAGGCAACTTCCGAGATAAAATAGAACCAAATATGTATCTTGTCTCCTTTTTTCAGGGCTTCAATCTAGTTACCTTACAATCTTTTTCAACTTCAAGAAAGTCTACCAAAACAAAAAAATGAACGATACAGGGAGCAGTCTTGGATTTTCACTTGGTAAAAATGTTGCCTGTGTTGTCATCCATTTCGGGATTATCACGACGATTACCAAATTGATCAGATTAAAATAAAGAATGTGTTATCATTTTTACTAACTTACAAAAAAAAAGCTTATTCCTAACTCATCGTCAAGTTGGAATAAGCTTTTTGAACTTTCACGTATTTCTCAAGTTTTATTACAGATTAATCTTATTCAAAAAATTGGTTAACAACTCATTGAACTCTATCTGATCCTCTTCACTACTCCAATCTAAATTAGAAAGATTGTTATTAATCTTCTGTAGAAGAAGTTTAAGCTGGGACAAATCTTTAAAGTCATCTAAATCGACAGCACTAAGTAACTCCAGCAATTGACCATCATAAAATACGCCAGCAATCGGATCCTCCGATAAGATTTCCATCGCTTTTTTTATGCCAAGGTCAATAAATACATTCTGAGTTAACATCCTCGATACATCTTCCAAATCAATCTCGTCCGCTGTTTTATTAATTAGTCTAGCATACCATGTATCCAATGCATACTCAGGTTCAGCATTCTGATTGTTTTGATTCAATGAATAAATCTCTTTAATGGTTTGACTCATTTATTTCAATCCTCCAAACGGTTCAAATAAATCCTCAATTTTTCTCAGATTTAAGTTTGCTTTGTTTAAAGCATCTTGCAGTGTTTTTCTAGTGGAGTCTGATAAATTCGGGTTTTGTAAAGACCCTTCAAGCCCGCGTTTTATTTTACTAAGACCCTTATAAGAATCTTGCATTTCCTGAAGATGGTTCCAATACCCTCCGTCTCTTTTGGGAACAGGATTCCCTTGCAAATCTCTTAAGGTTCCCGAAAAGTCCATTTCAGTAAGATGCTTATCAACTATGTTATCTAAAGTTTCAAGGTTTCTATTTTGAGCCCTTGATAGCTCTTCCACAATAGGAGCCTTCGGTGTCCCCTCAACCTTCCCCCCATCCCCACCCGAATCATGCTTCAGGTGCGGGTGGGTCTTCACGCCGATCCGGCGGGTGGCCAAGCCAGCCAGGATCATGGCAGCCTGCTGCCCCATATAATTGGACGCGCCGCCCGAATCCTCGATGTCTGAGGCAAATTTCTCCCGGGTATCGGCATCAAAAATCATTTTGCCTCCCCAAACCGCCGTGTCGATGATCTCTTCCGCCGTCCCGATAGTTGCATTATAGGCCATGTCCTTGGCAGTGCCAAGCGGGTCTTCCACCAAGGATGTAGCCGTATCCTTTACCGAATTTGCCACGGATTTCGCCCCGGTCTGCAGCCCCTGCCAGAAGTCCCCCGCATGGTCCCAGAACGTTTTGGGCTCGTTCGCAGCGCCCGCTGCCGATGCCGCAATCATGATATCTTCACGCATATCCGCTGAGATGAACCGGAAAGCAATGGCCTTCAATTCCTGGCCGATGATCCGTAAATGCTCAATCGTTTTATTCATTTCGCCATGAGCACGCTGAAAATCTTCGAAAAACCTCGAACGTGTCGTTCCTTCCCACGAAGACATCATATACGTAATCTGCTGGTCCAGCCGATTCTTGGTCGTTTCCAGTTCTTCCGCTGCCCTGGCTGCTTCCTCCGATACCCGAATCAGTACCTCGGGCGGGACAAGTATTCTAGGCATTTGCATCCTCTCCAACGTTTCATTGGACCTTATTGTATCTATCTTCTAGGATATGGAAAAGGTTCCAGAGTCCTTCATATTGAAGGCATGGGAGTATGCCAGTTGGATGGAGCCAAGCCTTCATGCTCTCATATGGTACAGAAGCCCCAGTATATGCGTGCTCAGAATCCGGACCTCATCAAATCGCTTAGCACAAAAGCCAGATGTTTTTCGGCCAAACGCATATGGCGGTAAAAGGTGGCTCTGCTCATATGGAAGGATGCTGCGAGCTGGCTTTTGTTCCGGTCCTTGCGCAGATAACTTGCGATGAGAATTTCCTTCTCCAACAGCGTCAAAGGTTCCATCGGACGTCCGTCGGCCAGAATCCCTTGAATGATGTCCCTCACCTGCATCCCGTCTAAACCCAAACGCCGAATTACAGGGAGTTCCTCCAGCTTGTCCGGGTCGAACAGCCGTTCCAGCATTTGCTTCATTACGCTTCTATCAATAGCCAGGGGATACTCATCCTCCCGCTGATATGCCGGTTGTCCTGCTGCTGTCTCCGTTTGCCGGATGATCCGCTGAATCCACTGATCAAAGCTCGTTTGCCTAAAATCTAGCTCCCATGTCGTCAATTCGATGCCCGCATATCCCGTCGCTTTCCCGCACGCTTTGAATCCCAGGATCGACAATAAGGAATTCAACTGCGGATCCCCCGCCGCCAAAATCCCCCGCAGACCACCGGTCATGCGAACCAGCCATTGCTGCATCAGCAAAGCTCCCAGCTCTTCGGGACGATACAGGGACTGTTCGGCATTTACCGCAGATAACAGCACAAATATCGTATCGGCCGCCTCCGGAGGAAGCCGATGCAGCGAGGAAGCCTCCTCTCCCAGCATCCCCCTGCACCCAGGCGCATATCGTTCCAACAAGGGCATACTTAAGGCATGCAGCCATACGCCTGCGCAAAACGCCAGCGGCATCCCTTTTTCGTCCCGCACGATAAAGATTCCCTCAGGAAAATGAGCTGCAATCTCCTCCAGCAAAATCGGGTAATCGGCAGAGTCGACCAGTTCAGACTGCCAGTCGGAACCCCGAATAGACGCCTTCAAAAAACGCTGCAAATACGGCATATCCTCCTGCCGGAACGGCTTCTGTTCGCCTGGTTTCAGGCTTGACGAGAAATTGGCATATGCATGGGCCGAGGGCAAAAATTCGCGGTACAGCTCCAAGATGTGGGCGCTCAGACGCATCTGCATCCGTTGATCGACCGAATGGAATCGTTCCGCCAGCAGAACGAACGCCTGATGGCGAACCGCTTCGAATTGTGCGGGGTTTCTGCGCGCAAAGTCATCCCGTAACATCCGAGCAACGACCTGGTGCAGCGTTATCCCATCCGCCGTATTCCGTACGAACGAAAGTGCCCTCAGATGGTAATAGTCCGTCCCTTCCAAGGGTGTATCCAACATCCGGTTCAGCATGTTCTCGTCGGCTGCAGGCAGAAGCGATAAAACCGTCAGCCCGCGGTACACGCCAGGAGAAGCCGCTTCCCGTAAAAATTCGGCGCTCAATACAGCCGGAACCTCTCGCCATACATCCCACTGCGCCACAGACTCGGAAAGCAGCATATCCACGGTCAAGGCAAGCGACAACGGATGGCCTTCCGTCTTCTCGGCAATAGCCCTTTGCCATTCCGCAGACAAGCCGCTGCCTTCTAAATAATCGTAGACCTCTTCTCGCGTAAACAGCCGCAAAGGGAACCTTTGGATTTGGGACTTCCATTCCGGATTCGTCTGCCACTTGAGCGGCAGTCCATTGCGCGAGGCACATACGATCAACACGCGGGCGGACTTCAACTCAGGAAGAAAGCTGGAGAACAGCCACCCTTCCAGCTTTTCGATCTCCTCGCCATTGTCTATGAACAACACGGTACGCTGCAGCTGAAGCTCGTTAACGATGTATGGCAGCAGCGCGGATTCCGGAGCCCTGGTTCTGCCGTATTCCGTTGCAAGACTCATCTCCAGACTCGCCAAAAAAGCGCCCGACGTCGTTAAGCCTCCTTGCCCGTCCAGCCAAAGGGAACGCACGGAGGACTGCCTTGCCATTCGGGCCATTTGCAGCAGCAGCGTTGTTTTGCCAATGCCGCCAATTCCAGATATTGAAAAAATGGATGTCTGCGCCCGGGGATCCGCCAGCCAATCCGTGAAACTCATCATTTCCCGATCCAAACCGATGATGCGATGTTTTGCAATCTTCTCCATTCGTTACATCCTCACTCCATCCGCTTTTCGCCCGTTGAATCTTACAACTAGTAAACCTGCTATTTTTTTATACTATACTATGTTACGAGTCTACGAATAGGCTCCCTTACGGAATAAACGCAAAAAAACGCGCACATTCTCGGTTGGAATGTGCGCGCCAGCTATTCGGCTGCAATCAGTTCATGAAATTCAAGTAGAGCAGCATTCGGTTTAAGAGAACGGTGCTTTGGGCGCGCGTGGCAAACGCCTGCGGAGCGAACGCAGCCTTCCCGACCCCTTCGATCATGCCCGCGGCCAACAGGTCGGCAGCCGATCTCTTGGCCCACTCGGATACCTGGGCATGGTCCGAGAAGCGTTCCAACGCAGAGGCATCCTGCGACGGAAGCTCACCGGCATATCGGATGGCTCTGCCCAGCATCACCGCCACCTGCTCTCTCGTGACCACAGCGTCCGGTCGGAACGAACCGTCGGCGTAGCCTTCAATCAAACCAGCCGCGGATGCGGCCCCTATCGCACCGGCATACCAAACTTCGTTCGGCCCCACGTCCGAATAGGAAGCTAGCTGCGGTTTCTCGGCCAGTCCGAGCGCACGCACGAGCATCGCGACGAACTCGGCGCGGGTCACCGTACGGTTAGGATCAAACGTGCCGTCAGCCGATCCGTTCACGATCAGCTTGTTCGCCATCCGCTCGATGTCGCTTTGCGCCCAATGTCCCTGGATATCCCCGAAGGTTCGGTTGGAGCGAACCGCGGTGAACACGCCGTTATAAACGTCATAAAAAGTCGCTGTCTCTCCTTCAAAAACGGAAGGGACGAAGCGCGGCTTCCCTGCGCCATCCACCCGCACGACGGTGGAATGGTCGGGTTCTGTCGCACCGTCCATTAAGAATGTGCGCTCCAAATACGTACCTTCCGCTTCGATTTTTACATTGCCGTCGCTGTATAGCTCAAAAATCGTCGGCCTAGCCAGCATGTCATAACCTTGACGGGTCAATTCCTCTTCCAGCTCACGGCTTGCAGAATCCGTCATTCTCGCAATGACAACCGTTACGGTCGCTCGGTTCGGGAGGTCGCTTAGCACGTGCAGCGGAACGCTGTAGCTTGCCCCGTTCACCCCAATCCGAATGGCTGCATTCGGCTTCGCCGCAAGGAGAACCTGCAGCGCTTCAGCCGGAAGATCGACCTTCACCACCGGATCCTCATTGTCGATGTCGATGACGATATCCTCCCCGCCAGCGGCCCATGACCGAACCAGATCGGAGTCCGGTATCAGTCTCAGAACGGTGCGCCCGTCATGCTCCTGCTCTTTTTTGGCGGTTACCCGAACTTGTTTGCCGTTGATCGTTACGATCTTTCTTGGGTCCGGCGCAGGGGAAGGGGCAGGAACCGGAACCCAGCTATAGGATGGGGATTCCGGTTCTGGGGTATAGGCAGCTCTCAGATCGATGCGCCCTACGTCGACCGTCTCCCCAGCTAAGACATTTACGGTTGTCGCATAATCGTTATACGTCGCTGCTGTCACTGTGAGTTCATGGCGGCCTGCCGCTACGTTATTCAGCGCAAATCTCCCCTCGGCGTCGGTCATATCCTTCATTCCGCCCACCGATACCGCTGCACCGGCCAGCGGTGTATTCCCTGTACCGTAGACTGCGCCGGTCACCGTCCCCGTATCCGTTGGAGCCGGATGTACCGTCACTGCTGCGGTGGCCGTGAACCCGCCGTCGATTGTCGTCACCGTAACGACCGCCGTACCTTCAGCGACCGGCGTCACCTCACCGCTCTGATCCACCTGGGCGACGCTTGAATCGCTGGAACTCCAGGATACCGCCTGATTCGTCGCATTCGCCGGCAAAAGGACGGATGTCAGCTTCTGTGAAGCACCTCCTGCCGTAAGGGTCAGAGTCGTCTGATCCAGACTCACCCCCGTAACGGGGATTGTGTTACGAATATGGCTCGCTTCCACTTGGATAACGCTCCACGCTTGGATGCGCTGCTGTGCATCCAGTTCAAATACCTGGAGATATTGACCCGGGATTGGATCCACAATGTCCGTACCTAACGAATACAAGGCTGCTTCGCCAGGCAGAGCATCTCCCAATAGGGGACGCTCACCGGCATCTGGCCCGAGCAAATAAGCAAACGTATGCCCCGAATTACCCGGAACCGCCGTCACGCTCGTCGAACCGTTCGCGCTGCCTGGACGAATAGCAAGCCCGTCGATGTCCGGTGCCGGTTCATCCACATACAGAGTTAAGACTGCGCTAACGGTGTTCTGGCCCGCATCGGTCACAGAAACTGTAACCGGGAACG
The DNA here is from genome assembly GCF_000024685.1 of Paenibacillus sp. Y412MC10. NCBI lineage: Bacteria > Bacillati > Bacillota > Bacilli > Caryophanales > Paenibacillaceae > Paenibacillus > Paenibacillus sp. Y412MC10. Next base: position 1,288,014 of record NC_013406.1, on the reverse strand, counting down.
TACCGCTCACCGTAGGTCTGCCTTTGAGCATGCCGTGATCCGTCAACGCTAGGCCGTCAGGAAGTCCGGAGGCGTTCCAAGTCAAGCCCCCCCTTGCGCCGTCGAAAGCTTCAAGGACCAAGGAATAAGGGGTGTCCTTGTCCGCCCGCGGTAAATCGGTTGACAAAATGTCCGGACGAAAATAAGGATATCCGCCATTAATACCGGCATCGACGGTCCAGATATCGGTGAAATCCCAGCCTTGGTAATTGGATGCTTCCCTCATTTCGTTGGTCGTAAGGCCCGTGAGATGAGGTGAGACTATGATATCCCCAACCCCCACGCCAATGGTTTGGCCCGATGCTGTGTTATTGTAATATGAGGCGTCGATGGATGAATACGTCACGATTCCGATAAAACCGCCCACCGTGTAATAGGTGACGCTTCCGGATTGCATGATTGCAGTTGAAGAATAACTATTGGTGATCGTTCCGTATATCATTTGTCCGGCCAATCCGCCCCCAAAGAAAAAGTGATCGCCACCCGAATTGGTCACCGTTCCTGTGGCATAAGAGTCACTAATGGAGCCTGCACCTTGGGAACCGACAAGCCCTCCGGCATACTGATTAGAAGCATCGCCGCTCTTTACGGCAGTAGATGAAGATGAGCGAAGAATGGTCGAATCGCCATTGGCCGCCCCGGCCAAGCCGCCTGCTACGCTCACGCCTCCGTAACCAGTAATATTGCCGCTCGCAACAGAGCCCTGCGAATGTGAGTTGATGATGTTACCGCCCAACAGATGGCCCACCAATCCGCCGGCATAGCTGCCGCCATTGACTTGTGCGGAAATGCTTAGATTACGAACGGTCCCCGATACGCGGCCGAAAAAGCCGACATATTGCAGAGCTCCTCCATCGATGGTGAGACCTTCGATCCTGTGTCCCCTTCCGTCAAAAATACCGCTGAAGACGGTCGCTTCATCGGCTATGGGCACCCAATCGTATCCGGACATATCGATGTCGCCGGTCAATCGGATATTCCGATCCAGGTAAGACGCTTGATTCCGATTGATATAAGCCAGTTCTTCAGTGGTCCCGACCCACACCCAACCGTCCGCTTCAACCGGAACCGAGTTGTTACCAGCCCGGACCACCGGCTGAGCGGAAGCCAAGGGAGCAAGCACCATCGAAAAAATGAGCGTTACTGCCAGCATAATGGACATTTTTTTCATAAACAGGTTTCTCCTTTGCATCAGTACAATCATCGATGAGTCATAGAAACACGACGTGATCTGATAAATTTCAACATCTTTAATTAAGTGTAATATAACAATGGAACAGAGACTGTCTCAATTTTGTTTCAAGTTCATAGGAAGGGGCTGTCATAACGAAAAACCGAGCGAATACAGGGAACGGCCCTGCGTTTTCGCTCGGTTAAGATATATGTGTGAGGGACCATCACTTTTGTGAAGAATTCCGCTAATCGATCAACTTAAAATAAAGGAATATGTAATCATTCCTACTACTAGTGATCCCTTACTATCTAAAACGGGTGATGCCATAGTTTGGACTTTGTTTCATTCTTTCATGAATCACTCTTAAAGTAAGTCCTTGTAAAAATGAACTATATCATATTTACCCAACTTAAACTCTCCAAAAGTCTTCTATCAATGCATGACTCTTCTATCACTGAAAAATCGTCTGAATTGTTGTGAAGTCCATGCGATAGTATAATTTTCTTCCCATTATCCATAATCATCTCAACACCAACCTCATTAGGTAATTCAGCTAGAATTGCATTTTGTGGATCACGCTTAATAATATTAACCTGCATTAATTTCTGTCCTACGATTTGGCTCCAATAAGAAGTGCTATATTGTTTATCCAAGGCATTAATAGGATAGAGTTCGGCATCACTTTCAATAGAGTCAACAGTTATGTAGCCTGTATCATCTTTTTCAACCCATATAATAACGGAGTTTTGAGATGGGTCACTTGCTACTCCTATTACCAACCCTGATTGAAAATACATAAGCAATGGTCCTGCGGTTAATGAGAATACATCTTCTTGTTCAATCTCACATTGCTCCATTGCAGCACTACTCTCCCACCAGCTAAATCTAAAAAAACGATCCTGTTACGGATCGTTTTTTATCATGTACTTGGCTAAGAATGCAGTCAGGCTAAACGCCAAATCTCTGTGGAAATTGCGTTTTCTGCATAACTCCTCTTCAGCTTCCCGGCGTGAGAATCCATCCACGAGGTTGTTCGCCCGCTCATCGTCAACGATATCCGAGAACGACTTCGGATATTGCCCGAATTAATGACTCCTTCCCCATCCAGACAACACGGCAGGACCGTTCCCTCCACCAATACTATTTCATGTACAATCAGAATGTAACGGAACCAGCCGCTCAATAAAGGGGGATCTATGTCAAAAAAGATGTGATTGGAGGGGCCGCTGGTTAGCGGTTAATTGCCGACTCACATCTTTTTTGGTGGTAGTTGTATTAAAGAGTTTCTTCTTTCGGAGGGCCATTGATGCGTTATACTGTTGCCTCGTATATGCATAGAATCGTAAATTATTTCTATTTAATTTTTATCCAATTTCAAGAAAATCATGTATTTATTACTGCCCAGCCATTGCTCCGGCTAAAATTATTATTTTATTGATTTTCTTAAATTTAGTAATTTAACAACCAGAGCAATAAGATAAAGGAATATAATGATACTAATAAATGAACTTAATGTATTAATTACAGTATATTTTTCAAATAATAATAATAATAATTTTTCTCCAATATCACCACGTGTTGTTATAGAGATACCATAACTAATCTCCTTTATCTTGAAATTACTCCAAAAGGAAACTCCAATTGACAAAATATTCAACAAAAATACAAATCCCACCATATAACAAACATTTCTAGAAACCGAAATAAAATCTGATATTCTATTTTTATTTACCCAAAAAAGAATCAATAATGATATTAGTATCAAGAACTTTATAAAAGGAAAAATGTTCAATAGAGAGAGAAAATAAATTAAAGAAAATGAGGAAAGCAATATTAAAAATCCATTTTGTTTCATTGATAATCCTCTCCTTCATTAATAATTCTAATAGAACTTGCTGCAATTGCCAGTTTAATTAAATTTTCATTTGATTCTTCATTAAGAAAAGAAATTAAAAAGTTGTATGTTTTTTCTGGATAATTCATCTTGAGGAACTTGGAAAGCTTTATAAAGTAATAAGTATCTGCAATAGGTTCTCCATTCGTGTTTATTATAGCACCTTTGCTGTCTAGAAAAGAATTAATTAACTTATTTAACTGTTCCTGATCTATAGGTTCCCAATTTCCGGATATTTTTTTTAGTGAATAAAGATAATATATATCAAGAAATGTCTTGTTTTTTTGCTGAGACAGTTCATTAATAATTCTCTCGGATTCATTTTTAATTTTGTTAGGGAGATTAATATATTCTAATTCAGTAGCTATAGTTATTGTTATTATAGCATCGATTACCATGGGGTTAATTTCGTGTTGTTCAAAATTATTAATTTTATTAATGATAATACCTTTTATAGTATTGAGAGCTTCTTTATTTCCTATCACTTTGTAGCTCAATGCTAAGGTCCTTAAATTATTTATATCAGGAAGATGTAATTTATCCTTTTCTAGTAACATTGTTAATTTCCGGTTTAGAAATTCATTTATACTTTCCAGATCTAATTCATCTAACTGATCATAATACGCCAATATTTCAAGCGAAAAATAAGTATTATCTAAGCTTAGTACATTTGATATTTCACCCCAAGCCTTATTCTGTATCAATAAAGAATTGAATCTCTTTGAGAATTTATTTTTTTGTTCATCGCTTATTGCATCAACATCTAAAGTAATTAAATAATACATTATTTGGGGGTCTATTGTTGAATCTAAGTTTATTAGTTGGTTGAAACTTTCTGATACAAATCCTCTATTTATGCTTACTTCTCCCCAGATCTCTCCCATATTATTAATATAGTATGCGTCAACTATACTTTTATAATCTAAATTATTTATTGTTAAGGTGTAATTATTTTTATTAAAAATTTCTTTATCTATATCCACATAGGAATATAAATAGTATTTATTAAATAATGATAATTTATCAACATTCTCTACTAAATACGAAAAATATGATTTAAACCACTTTTCGTCAGTAGGCTGATCCATTAATTGGTATATGCCAAACAACTTGCTGTATATAGTAATATTCTTATCATTTATTGCACCATTTTCCCTCTCCAGATCATCTAATGCTGATAATATTTTTGTTTTATAAGTTCCTTCAAGTGGGTATTTTAAAACTCTTAAAGCGTCTAAGTACATAATTATGCTTTCCTCAAGAGGCAAACCCGTTAGACCTATCCTATCTCGTTCAGATTCATTTGTAATATCTATATTTGAAATCCATCTTCCTATATGATCTTGGTGCTTTATTGGTAATGAAAGTTTGTCATAAATTTTTATTATCCAATAAGTATGATAGAAACTAATATTATTGTCATTTTTAAATGCGGAAATACCATCCAGTTCTACATATTGTTCCTCTAATAAATTATATATATACTTTGGAAAGTTCTCTGATTTTGAACAGCCAACGAAAATAAATGAAAATAATATAACTAATATAAGGCATTTTTTCATGGTTCACCTCGGTAATTGCTTATGTAATATGACATACTAGTTTAAGTACAGCTATACATTTGGTTTACACTACCCAGTGGAAACTTTAGACTTTCTTTTCCTAGCTATTGTAGTTTAGTCGTGTTTCAGTTGCTTACATATAAATTTATGGTCAATAACTCATAATCTACATCGCATAAATGGTCTGACCACAAACATAATATTTTACGGAATTTCAATACCCCCACCAAATATTACTATAAAAGCTACACAACTTTTTTTCTAAATGATGGCCTATTACCATCTTACATTCTACCGAATAAGATTGCGCTAATCGATTGTTTGATGATCTCTAATACAAAAAGAGGGCAAACAGGTTTAGTAACACATGTCGGTGTTATATGATCAGGTAAAAAATATAAGATGATCAAAGATCCTATTATTTACTTTTATGGCTTAAATGATTCATAGGATTCATACTGGCTCCAAAAAATGTAACCTGGTCTCATATTGATTAGTACTTTAGGATTTTTGGAGTCTTCTTCGATTTTCTTTCTTAGTCTACTAATATAAACATATAAATTTTGATCACTATAGCATATGTATTTATCTTGCATATAATCAATAATCTCTTCGACGAAAATACGTCTATTGTAATTATTAATAAAAAATAATAATAACTTATTTTCTGTTAAGGTTAGGCTAATCATCTTGTTATTCCTAACTATGTAATGGCCATTCAAATTGTAACTTAAATCCTTATTAATTCTGATAACAGCATTAGTGAAAGAAATACTTGATGTGTAGTTCAACACTACATCAGCCCCTTTATCTTGTTTTAGATTTCTTTCTGGAAATTACGACAATTACCTATTAAATTTTCCTTAGTTTAACATTTATAAATAAAAATTGAAACCTTACTATTTTGATATATTACAGATATTTACTTAAATCCCTATATTTTTTATAGTTAATTCGAATAAACTTAAGGAGGAGAAATAATGTTAAAAAAAATCAAGGTTTCTATTGTATTATTGTCATTAGTTTCAGCATTTACCTTTGTCTCTAGTTCATTTGCATCTAGTTCCCTTGACTACAGTTCCTCAGAGCCCAGTCCACTAATTTTAGATTCGGACTTGCCTGTTTCCACTCCGACAGAACCTAACTCGGAGGATCCCACTTTAACGGAGCCTAGCTCAGATCAGATCGATGAGAACAAGGCGGCACTTGCAGCCAATGGAAGTTGGAATTTGTATGGTACCCCTACACCTTCCTGCAACTGTATGTATGTAACTTCCCAAGGTGATATAACTCTTGAACCAACACGTCAAACAGTTAGATTTAGTGGATATGCTTCAACTGTGTGGTCAGGTGGGTACTCAGGTGATGTTACTATGAAGATTTGGGCGAAAACTTTAGTCACTTACGTAAATAGTAGCTCGACCAGCAGCACTCCTCATGAGTCTACGCAAACTAAAAATGGATCGAACCAAACCCTTGTCTCAGTAAATATTAGTGATACTTATAGCTCCTATTATTTATGGACAGCATCCGTACAAACCTCTGGTTGGGTTGATTTTGACGGGAAATATTTCCAAGCGACTGGTGTAGGAAACAGCGGAATCTAGTAATAGACTTAATAAAAAGATATACGAGAAAGTCAACTCGTATATCTTTTTTCATAACAGAAGCAGATTAATAAGTAAGTATTTCTATAATTTTCCAATAAATTAAATAATAAACATGAGACTCCTTATCTACGAATGGAGGAAAAACCTATGAAAAATAAATTTAGATACTGGGCCGTTATCTTGCTAAGTTGCATTGCAACGTTTACTTTTACCGTTATCGTGAGTGCTGAAACACATTCCTGGAAATGGGCCAATCTCAATTCCGACGGGGAAGCATATCTCTTAACCAACGGGGATAATTTGAACAGTAGCTACAGTGGTACTGCCTATACTAATGGTGTAAACTTGTGGAATAATAGCTCTGGAAATATTAGTATAGCATTGTCGAGTTTTAGTTACTCCAACGTGGATATATACTCTGTTACTGAAAGCACATGGAAACAAAACGGATGGGGAAGTGGCCTATTTGGCTGGGCACAAGTATATAATGAGGGATCTCCTTGTTTTACAGATCCCAATGCTACCGGGAATAAATGCTTTGGTAAGGTGAATTATGCCGGTATCTTCTTAAATGATGGAACAATGCCTGGGACTGCAGCGAGACGAAGCGCAATTATTGCTCATGAAATTGGCCATGTTGTTGGGCTAGCCCATACTCTTGCTAGTCCGGTGGTTACTCCATCCATTATGAATGCAGGTGTAACAAGCAACACGCCAACGAGTTATGATATTACTAACTTAAATGCGATTTATCGTTAAAGGGGGTTGAACGAATGTTCCGAAAACTTTCGATTACAATTTTAGCGTTAGGATTGAGTGTTTTTTTGGGCAACTGGGTGGGTTCAAACATTTTTACCGATTCCCAAATGGACGAGCATGCTACCGCACGAGTCATGACAAAGAGTCTGGAAGAAGAAATGTATTTCGTTGATTTGATTGTTAAAGGTACTATTATAGAGCAAAAAGAACCGTTCAGCAGAAACGCTGGATTACCTGAGAAAACAAATTTCAACTACGACGTCACACCTTCTATCGTTAAAGTTAAAGAAGTGATCTATGGCGAGTTAGATGAAGATATAATCACTTTTTTGCAGCACGGAACACAAAAAGAGAATAAAGAAACAAGATATCTATTACCGGATGAAGAAGTTATATTATTGCTAGTGAAGACTGATGATAATTATTATTGGTCTTATCAATTTGAAGATGGAATTTGGAGAGTCGAAAACGGTACGGTGGTATCTCAACAAAATAATGTGAATAGCTTCCTTAATGCTGATTCTACCATCAAACAACAACAAAATTACGACGTTGAGACTTTTATTGATAATATTAGACAAGCTGCTTTAAATAAAAAGCGTCCCGCAGATTTTTAACCTTTGTTTAATAACAATTAATACAAAACCATTGTCCTCTACTCTATGGATTGTGGTCAAGCCCCAATTTAGTAGACATTGAAAAAGCCCCTAGACTGCAAGCTGACGTCTGTATCTACCGGAGTCAGCTTGTTTAGCTTTCTCTGTGCCTCCACTTCGTTATAGTAGTGAATATATTACCGCAATACACCATGTACTGAGAAAAGATCAACATTCATGATCTCGTGGAAGAGCTTGGCTTAAGCGCATACTAGCTGAACCAGAAGTTCAAGGCTGAGACAAGCTATATCTTCAATGAATTTCTCAATCGCTACCCGATCCAGAAATCGATAGATTTACTGAAGTCAGGCGATAACAAAGTCTACACCATCGCGAAGGATATCGGATTTAGTGACTACAAGTATTTTATTAGCATCTTCAAAAAGTACGCCCACGTCACGCCAAGTCAGTATTAGGAGTATTTCGAGGACCATTGACTGCACACACCCTGCTGGGAATGAGAAGGGGTGTAAAATTTTTATCTATGATTGCTATCATTTATACAGCCGGTACATGAATAGCTCACCACTCATCGCCACCGCTTGCGCAAAGGCTTCCTTCACGTCTCGTCCCTGCTGAACGATCTCATAGAACAGCCGGAGAACGAACATCAGCGCATCGTTGCCGTCCGGATAGTCATCCGGCCCGATATACATCTTGCAGCCCCGCTCCAGGAAAGCGTTAGCCAGTGCTGGATCCCCCAGCGAGCAGCCGTTCCGATCACCGTCTTCCGTTCAGCTTCGCGTAACGCTGAATCTCGCTTGGCCCGAAGCCGCCCTGACGGCTTGGCTCTCCATATCGCAATCAGGTCCGACGACCTGAGCGACCTGCATAACTGGCTTACTCACTACCAAATCAACTCCTGACGACCATACTTGGATTTGGATTTAAAGCCTTATTATTGCTGGTGACATTTTCTTTTTCAAACAAGAGCATTTAAAACAACGACGACCTCTCCCCGATCGACCAAGAACTCAAACTATAATTACACTTTCTCCATATCATCCGCCATTGTTTATCATCCGACTCGACTTCAATCTCTTCCAGGTCCAGATTTGCTTCGCTAACCCAGCTTCTACCCAGTTGTATATAGTTGCTGTGAAGTTCAGAGGAATAACCCATTTCATCATATCCAGCATAAGTAATGGTATCGAATATCATGTATCCTCCTCTTTTTAACTGCTTTTGGCTTGTGTCCATGATTTGGATAAACTCATAATACGCTGCATTTTTCAACATGTCTTTTCTGTGATAATCCATAACAGCTTGCAACATTAGAGGTTCGATTGACTACCAATCATTATTTACTGTATCTATGCCATCACGGTCGGCGGTAATGGTCTGGATGATATCGTTAATAGCATAATGAAAAGCGACAATATCAAAAGAAGACTCAGGATAATATAAACCAATATTGGCGGCATCGTCCTCCACAACCTGTATGTTTATGTCCATTTCATTCGTTTTCTCCTGAAAATTTTGTGTCAGCTCCTTGTTGAGATTGGCCGTCACACCGGGGCAAGTTTAGCTCCATGAAGAGGTTCTGCCAAGATGCTGAATAATACAATTGAAGATATTCGAATACTTTCTCCTTGGATATGCTTATCGGCACTGCTAGTGTAAACGTGAATATAGCGCCTCTTTAACCAACGCTTGCGTCATTAGCTCACAAGGCCTTCGCGAATGAGCTGGTCGAGCTATTGACCCGAGAAATGAATTAAATGCAGTTTCTTATCAGCATCGGCAGCCAATATAAAACATTCTCTTCCCTGCATCCAAGCTTCTTCGAAGCCTAGGAAGCCATGCGATTAATGCAGCGATTCAAAGACATACGGATCATCGTGATTGGAACGATCGCCGGGCGGACATTTCCATGTCACGTCATTTTTTTGGGGGTGTTTTGGTGAGCAGAGGGTTTCGCTGCAGCTCTGCGAACAGTGAAAAGATGGAAGTACATCTCGAAAGGCATTCAAAATCTTCGTCTATACCTTCTCAACTGAAATTGATTTACAGACAATTTCAGCATTAAGAGGAGGCATTGTAATTTTACAATTTAGTAATTGATAACCTTCACTTTGAACATCTGTAACTTCGATATCTTGTAGAAAATAAGGAATTTGTGGTCTAGTCAACTCTCTTAAAGGTTTTGTCCTATCATCTACATTTGTAATAAAGGAAAATTTAGAACATCCCGTAAAGGACAATTTGACGTCACACTCTGTGTCCTCAAAAATAAGTATTAATTCGTCGCCAAAAAAACTCGAATCAAATTTTAGTACTCTAGCATCCCAGTAATGCATTGCTTCAATCTTACCCAGGATTTCTTCAGCTTTCACTGTATCACCTCATTTTTTATATGGAATATGAGCATCAGGACTTTTTCTGTCAACCACATTCAGACTAACATCGATTGAGTTACCACTTTCATCAAACAAATGAACATGGTCATATTTGGTGACTTTATCAGGTGGGTCGATTCTCATGCGTATATTTCCGTTTACATCTCGAATATGAACAAAACCGTTATTATCAGTATACTCCCAGTCCTTTGGTAAGCTATCCAAGATTTCCTTCTTGGACATATTAGGAATGCTTTCAGCATTAATGTTTCCTGCGAAGTTGCGGATAGAGTTACCCTTACCCTCAATCTTCCCCCCATCCCCACCCGAATCATGCTTCAAATGCGGGTGAGTCTTCACGCCGATCCGGCGTGTGGCTAAACCGGCCAGGATCATGGCAGCCTGCTGCCCCATATAATTGGACGCGCCGCCCGAATCCTCGATGTCTGCGGCAAATTTTTCCCGGGTATCGGCATCAAAAATCATTTTGCCTCCCCAGGCCGCCGTGTCGATGATCTCTTCCGCCGTCCCGATAGTTGCATTATAGGCCATGTCCTTGGCAGTGCCAAGCGGGTCTTCTACCAAGGACGTAGCCGTATCCTTTACCGAATTTGCTACGGATTTCGCCCCGGTCTGCAGCCCCTGCCAGAAGTCCCCTGCATGGTCCCAGAACGTTTTGGGCTCGTTCGCAGCGCTCGCTGCCGATGCTGCCATCATGAGGTCTTCATGCATATCAGCTGAGATGAACCGGAAAGCAATGGCCTTCAATTCCTGGCCGATGATTCGTAGATGCTCAATCGTTTTATTCATTTCGCCATGGGCACGCTGAAAATCTTCGAAAAACCGCGAACGTGTCGTTCCTTCCCACGAAGACATCATATATGTAATCTGCTGGTCCAGCCGATTCTTGGTCGTTTCCAGTTCTTCCGCAGCCCTGGCGGCTTCCTCTGACACTCGAATCAATACCTCGGGCGGGACAAGTATTCTAGGCATTCGCATCCTCTCCAACGTTTCATTGGACCTTATTGTATCCATCTTCCAGGATATGGAAAAGGTTCCAGAGTCCTTCATATTGAAAGTATTGGAGTATGCCAGTTGGATGAAGCGAAGCCTTCATGCTTCCATATGGTACAGAAGCCCCAATATGCCTCTATTCTCTCTAGTATAGTGACAGGCTTGGTTGGCATCATGGTGTATCCCTAATAAAACAGCCATAAAAGGGTTACCTTCTATGACTGTTTATACTTGCTCTTATTCATTTTTCCGTTAGCGCTCGACTACTTCTTAATAAACACAATTTTCACGCCAACCACCTGATCCTGCTCATTCACGGCCTTATACACACCGTATGCACCATCACCGATGCCGGTACGAGATACGACGCCCCCATCCAGGACACCTGCTTCTTCCCCGCTCTCGGTGATGTCGCAGCAGGCATAATACCAGTCCGTATCCGTGTCCGAGCTATCCGATGAATTCGCATCCGGAATTCGGTACTTTTGAATATCAAAAATCCCCGCCTGTCCGCTATCCACTCCAGCCACAAAAGGACACTTGATCCACTCCAGGAATGCCCCCTGTTCTGCTACCGAGTGATGGTAAGCCGTTAGCTTGGCGTTGGCTTCGCCCCAATCCGGGATCTCCACCTTCTCCACTTCCCCTACCCACGTTCCATTCAATACGGCTTCCAACACGCCCATGATAATTATGTTCGTATCCAATTCATAACAAGGATCGGCCACAACCAATCGTCCGGAACTCACTTCAAAATGGCCCAGTTGAATGTTCAATGAAGATACCTCCAATAACAGCGTATGATGGTTCTATTTTAGCACGTATCAAGAATCAGACTCTATTTTCAACCTAGCCCCTCATGATTTCACAACGACATCTCCTCAATCCTAGCAGTCACCTTATTTGTTCCATGCTCTATCTATTCGCCTTTAAACTATGGACATCTCTTTTTTAACGGACTATAATGACAAAAGCGTTCCAAAAAACGAACATTAAGGCGGTAAACATGAGTAAATATATGTTATTATTTCAAGGGACTTCTTTTTCAAGCAAATCTCCCAAAGAAATTCAAGTATTGAGAGACTATCTTTACTGCGTCAACACGGACGGCATGATTGAGCGAGTCGTGGCACCGGAAGACGCCGACTATCAATCCTTGCTGGATACGTATCAAGGCACGGACAGCTTTCACCGACTAGAGGAAGGGCAGTATTTCCTGCCTGGCTTTGTCGATTTGCATGTTCACGCCCCGCAATGGGCTCAATCCGGAACCGCATTGGACATTCCGCTCTACGATTGGCTGAATACCTATACGTTCCCGCTGGAATCCAAATTCTCCGATCTGGAGTTTGCGCAAAAGGTTTACGACGATGTGGTAAGCACCCTGTTGGCCAACGGAACAACGACAGCCCTTTATTTTGCCACGGTGCATAAAGAAGCCAGCTTGTTGTTAGCCCAAATCTGTGCGAGCAAGGGCCAGCGCGGACTTGTCGGAAAGGTTGTCATGGACGACCCCGAGCAGAATCCGGATTACTACCGCGATGCGGACACATCCACGGCACTGGCGGATACGGAGGAATTTATTATCGCTGTACAGGAACTCGCCAAAACCACAAAACAAGGCGTGTATCCCGTCGTCACCCCACGCTTCATTCCAAGCTGTACGGATGAGGGGCTGAAGGGGCTAGGCGAGTTGGCAGCCAAATACGACACGTATGTGCAGTCCCATTGCAGCGAAAGCGATTGGGCGCATGGGTATGTGAAAGATCGATTCCAGAAAAACGATGCGTTTGCCTTGCATGATTTTGGCCTGCTGCGCGATAAATCGGTCATGGCTCATTGTAATTTCCTTGATGATCAGGATGCCGAATTGTTCGCTGACACCGGCACCGCGATCGCGCACTGCCCGATATCCAACGCGTATTTCGCCAATAGCGTCATCCCGGTTGCCCGCTTCCATGCCAAACATGTCGAAATCGGTTTAGGCTCGGATTTATCCGGCGGCTTCTCGCCCAGCCTCTTCGATAATATAAGGCAAGCCGTGATGTCTTCGCGGATGCTGGAAGATGGCGTGAACACCTCTCTTCCTGCGGAAGCTCGCGGGGTACCCGACTCGCGGATTACGGTCCATGAGGCATTCTATCTGGCTACGGCCGGGGGCGGTGAAAGTCTGAGCCTGCCAATCGGTCGCATTCAAGAAAACTACGCGTGGGATGTGCAGGTGATCGATACGAGACTTCCATCTGCGAAGCTGCCGATTTTTGACGAGTTTGAAGACATACAAGATATTTTTCAGAAGATCATGTATCTGGCACGGCCTGAGCATATCCGCGAGGTGTGGGTGCAAGGGGAAAAGGTTCATACGCGTTAAGAAAATAGAGGTTGTTCAACAAGCAATTCATCCTAACATTCGAGGTGTCCAGCGGAGTGAAAACACAAGCAGAAGAGCTAAATGACACGCAAACAAAATCACAGCATTTAACGGTTCCGCCCGACGGCAAAATATCTTTCGGAAAATCCGCCATTCTCGGTTTACAGCATGTCGTCGCGATGGACGTCTATGTTGTCCCTTTCCTGATTGCCATGCTTATCGGCTTAGCGCCCAATCAATCTAGCGCATTGATTCAATCCACGTTTATTGCGGCCGGGCTTGCCACGATCGTGCAAACGTATTTCTGTATGAAGCTGCCGATGGCGCAAGGCCCTTCCTATGTTCCGCTCGGCGCGATTGTCGCGATATATGCCGCCAGCGGCGGCGGAGAGATGGGTTGGAGTTCGGTGCTGGGCGCGAGCTTAATTGGCGCGATCCTCGTGATTATTTTGGGGTATACAGGAATCTTCAATAAAATCGTTACTTCCTTCATCCCGCCTATTGTCGGGGGCACGATCATCTTCATCGTCGGTCTGTCGTTATTGCCGGTTGCCATCCGAGACAATATCTATGGCGCCACGGACGCTACCATCAATCAGAACGTGCTGCTGGCCCTGATCTCAGCGGCTGCGCTTATTCTGTTCGTGATCCTGGGTTCTTTGTTCCGCACGAGAGGCGCGATATTCCGCGTTACGTCTGTAATGGTCGCACTGATTATCGGGTGTATCTCGGCCAACTTTATGGGAGTGCTGGATTTCAGCGCTGTCGCAAACGCCAAGTGGTTCAGCATGCCGCAGATTCCGTTTAAGGATTTTGGCTTCTCGTTCGACTTCTCGGCGATCATCACCATGATCATTATTTATCTCGTCCTGCTGGCAGAAACGACGGGGACATGGTTTGCCATCAGCAATGTCATTGATAAACCATTAACGGATAAGAACATTAACCGTGGGGTGATTGGTGAAGGGATTAGCTGCCTGATTGCTTCGGGACTTGGCTCCACGCCGGTTACCGGCTATTCCACGAATGCAGGCATTATCTCCATCACGGGTGTGGCCAGTCGTCGGGTCTTCCTTGCTGTAGGCGGATGGTTTGTCCTCTTCGGCTGTTCCGGCAAATTGGCTGCGCTGATCTCCTCGATTCCAACCGCGGTCATCGGCGGCGTATTCGCCATCGTCTGCGGCATCATCTCGATTAACGGGATCCAGGTCATGAAGAACGTAAAAATCGGGGAAAAAGAAATGTACATTATCGCCATCCCGATGATTTTGACGTTGGCGTTAGTGCTCATTCCTAAAGATTTCTTGTACACGTTGCCTACGTTTGTGCAATATTTACTCGGATCACCGATTCTGGCTGCTTCGCTTGCAGCGATCTTGTTAAATAAATTGCTGCCAAGTGCGAAGTAGGTTGTAGAGCGAGGCAATTGGACTTGTAAGTAAGGTTAAATGGGGCTGCCCTCAAAGTGACTGCATTTGTCGTAGGCTTTGGGGGTGGTTTTTTTGTATGGGGGACACTGATCAAATCAAACATGTGTTACTGAACCTGTGGTCGCACTCACCTCCTCTTGTTTCTCATCGCGGCTAGCAGCTTCACATTCCCATAGGCTCCTTCCACGAAGCGCCGATAATCAGGGGATTCCACCGGAACGATCGCGATTTGCCCCTTTGCATTGAAATGAATACCCCACCCGTATTTCTTCGGCAGCATCGATGCTCTCAAGCATGGTTGCGGCTTCATAAAAAATTCGTCTCGAATCTGGTTCCCTCTCTCGGCTAACTCTGCCTCCGGAATGTTTTTGTGCCGGATATGCACTTCGTACAAAAGCTCCTCCTGGGTATAGCCATACGGATGATTCGTGATTAACTCAAACTCGATGCCCGGCTTGGTTTTTCCGTTTTTCTTGTCCGGCGGCTGCGTTCCAGTCTCAACGGGGCAATCTGCGGCAATGGTAATAAACGTATCATAGTAATTCCAATTCATTTTCGTTCCTCCTAATCCAATATATAGCACCACCCATAACACATCGACTTATTTATAACCAATTATATCCCTCTATCCCTGACAGAATCGGTCAGTCATTCTGAAGAAAAGCAGGTAATTCTATACAAATAATGAAAAGTGTCTGTTTAATAATTCGCGGGTGGCAAATTGCCTTCTAGCGGTATAACGCGTGTGGTATACTTAGCACAAAAATTAGAGCGGGTGACGAAGGGAGTTAGTATGAACCATCATAGGATAATAGAGCAAGCATTGATTCATATTGAGGAGAATTTAGAACAGCCTTTATCCGTGTCATCCGTTGCTCTTACTTTCAATATGTCTAAATATTATTTTCATAGGCTTTTCTCTGCCATGATGGGCTGTTCGTTAAATCAGTACATCCTATCTAGAAGATTGAATGCCGCTTTATCACTCATTCATAACAACAACTTGTCGCTAACCGATATTGCTTATCAGTTAGCCTTTGGTACGCAAGCCTCATTCACCCGGGCATTCAAACAACATTACGGAGTAGCTCCGAGTTCGCTAAGAGCAGGGTTCAATAAAATCTCTCCGACTCCAATACCTACTGTGGTTAAAAGACCATTTAAAAATATGAATGGTGATGTCGTCACGGATTTCACACTGACAGAGTTCAAAGAGACCCGAATAAGCGGGATTGCCTTTGAAGTAGACCTAGCCACTGATGATTACAAGAAGAAGATTCACTCTCATTCCAAAATGCTGTTGAATCATATTGATGACAACATAAATGGTTCTTGTTTTGTCATTTATTCAAACTGTCAACCCAATTCAACCCGGTTCAAAGTTCTGTTCGGAATCCCAAGTGACATTCAAATTCATAAACCCTTTTATTTCACGGTTGACGTACCGACTATTTTTTGTGCGAGGTTCAACTATTTTGGTGACCTGCTTGATATTGGAGAAGTGCTCAAAACAGACTATGCAAGATTCTTAAAGATTTCCAAGCAAGAGTCTGATCAATCGGATATTGAGCTTATCCAGGTTTTTAATGACGTCCACAATCTGGATTCAACCTACCATATCTATGCACCAATCAAGAAACTCCCTGACGATCTGGAAATTTAAGGTTGCACCGAGGAGCCAAACCGTCAGAGGAACTATTTATTTCATTCAAATAGGGAAGATCGAAGACATCTCTAATTCGATGCTTACTTACGTTCCGACCAAACAGCATATCCCATCCATATAAGAGCTAATCCCATAGGTATCGCCAATGCCCGATCAAACGGATGGGGGATGATTGCAGCAGCAATGGTCACTACAGAAGCGAAGGCCAGCAGATTTGCTGCTGGGCGAGGGAAGACTCTGGCACGTAATGTGGCGATGCCTAGCAGCAGACCTCCTAGCATATACAATACTCCCGCGAGCGGTGCTAATATTGGGAAGATCCCCAGATCAACCTCGCTAACCGTTCCTCCAAAGAGTCCAGCCATTCCTTCCACAAACTTCTCAGCATCACTTGTCAACAACGGCAAAACAAATGCTTCGATGAAACTAAAAATGATTGACATTAACCAGAACAGATTGAACAAAAGGAAACCGACCAAGCCAAGCCACCCCGCTTCTTTCGCTTGGCTTATATAGAATCCCGTAATTCCGATCAGGTTAAAGAGCGACATAGCCATAGTCAGGCATGCAACCACTACCCAAGAGTTTGTGTGCACAGAAGAGATATCATCTGTCGGGTGGATAAACTGAATGACGATATATAGAATACCTGCTATTACTGCCATAAATCCTGACCACCGTTTGAGAACATGTGGTGTTATTATTGATTTACTTTCCTCTTTATTGTGCTCTATATTCATTATGATTCCTCCACTTCTAGGTACTAATAACATGATCGCCAAGTCTTTTCTCGACATGACAGGTTTTCGACTCCAACCATCCATTGAGGTTATTTTGATTTTTTTGCTACGGCCCCTTCCTTATTATGTTTGTCGAATATAACTTAACAAATATAGCCAGCCCTTACTTTTCAAATCTTGCTGTAATTGGTGAAGGGATCGTAAGGAATCTTTAAACGAAAAAAAAGCACCTCTCTCGAGATGCAAACGAATTTATAATATATTTCCCCAAAGGTCCGGGAAGCGCTTATGATAGGCATTCTTGAAGAAGAGCCATAAGGCCTCAAAATCTTTTTCAGAAGTCAGCGTTCGAGGCTGTGCAAACGAGAATCTTACTTCAATAATATGCAAATGGTTTACGCCATCCCTCCACTTCCTACCGTCCACCTGAACCCTCACTGAGCTGACAGATTCGTTCGAAACGCAGGCAAATTGTTTGCCTGCCCCATCTCGCTCAATAGTTTTTCCATGGTCGCTCTCTGAAAAGACGCCAGGTAAACAGCCAACAGTTCATCCGTCTCCTCTTCGGATACGTCAAGTTCAAACACGATCAGCACATCGTCCTTCAGATAGATTTTCCATGCATTCAGTTCTGATCCTTCCTCCATCTCATGCTCCGGTTCCTTCAGACGCATATATCTGCGATAGTCGGACAAGCTCCACATGCTTTCATCGAAAATAGCCCAATACGGCAGCCGATCCTCAACGCCCAACTGAACGAGTCCCTTGCCAGCGAGAAAACGTTGAAGTGATCGATTTTCCAGCTGCCAGTCGGGAGAGTTCCACGCGCACAAATAGACCGGTGGATCTTCCTGCTCCAAATCCTGAAGTCGGATCCCGCAATATATTACGGACTCCTCTACTTGATAGAAGATCAGAAATGCCTTATCTGTCGTAAAAAATGTATCATCAGGAATAAATACATCCTGCAGAGGGAGCGGTTCATATTGGTTATTGCACCCTTGAGTGATATATGGGGATTGCCCTAAAATCTTATAATATTCCCGCAGTGACGTCGGCAACGGAAAACCCAAGCTCTGTTCCTTTGCTTGAATGTCCGCCTCCGGAATGCCGTGGGCCTCCTTGTGATGCTCTCCTAATACGCGGAGAAGTCCTTCGATTGTCGCTTTCATTTAGTTGGGTCAACCTCCTCGATGTATATCGTTCAACAAGCTTCTACTAGTCCTTCTAGTGAACATTGACACGCTTCAATCTAACAATCATGAATTGAATAAGTCTGATTCTGGAACCCTTTTCCAACCTTCAAGTCCTATTAAATTTAGTATCCGTTCTTTTTCTGAAGCATCAAATTTGTCCGTATCTTTTTTAAGACTCCCTTCAAATTCCTTCATGTACTGCTCATTACTCGTGTCGGTAACATACATATAATAGACATCTTGGATCGTATCTCCGTTGCGAAATTGAAACTGAAAGACATACATTTGTTTAATTTCTTGAATATTGGGCAGTTGTTCGGGTTCTCCACTCTGTGGCCATTGTGCGGCATTACTTAGCAAATCAGGGTCACTTTGAACATTGATCAGTTCGGGCTGAACACGATGGGAATCGTTACGGTACAAATAAATATTTACCATCTCCAACGAGCCGGATTCTTCTATTCGATCCGGGTTTCTTGGCGAACAGGAGGTTATAAGCGACGCAACAAGAACAACATACAACAAAACTATTTTTGGGTTAATAGGAAACACCCCTATATATCAAACTTCAATCAAGTACGTTATTTTCCCTATGAATTTTCATCACACCATATTTTAACATAACCTCTTCCATAGACTATAGACTCGCACATTTCCGGTTGACGAAACCAAAATCGGGAAGTATAATCAAATCCATATTAAACTTATAGGAATTATTAAACATTAAATGATACCGACCATTCAAATGGAGGTCACAACCTCAGCAGATATTGTGCTGGCGTTGTGGCCTTTTTCTTTTGATCCTATTTTTGAAGGCTAGGTGAGTTGAAGTGATGAGAAAGCTCATGTCCAATCCCATCATCGGAAAATGTTTGCCTTGGGTTCTCCCCATCTTACTAATCGTTGTGTGGGCTATATTATCCAATCTTAACGTGATTTCGAGGAAAATCCTCCCCCTGCCTCAGGACGTTTTATTTTCTTTCCGGGATTTGCTGTTGTCAGGAGAGTTAATCGAACATATCGCCATCAGTTTCCAAAGAGCGTTCATTGGTTTCTTAATCGGCGGAGGGATCGGTCTTGTACTGGGCTTTATCAACGGCTTATCGTCCATCGCCGAAAAATTGTTGGATACCACGATTCAAATGGTACGCAATGTTCCTCATCTGGCGATGATTCCCCTAGTCGTTCTATGGTTTGGTATTGGCGAAGAGTCGAAAATATTCTTGGTCGCGGTTGGCGTGTTATTTCCGGTCTACATCAATACCTTGCACGGCATCCGCTCCGTGGACAACGGATTGATCGAAATGGGCAGCGTATACGGACTGCGCACCGCTTCGCTCTTCTGGAAAGTTGTTCTGCCTGGTGCGCTTCCTTCCATTCTGGTCGGACTTCGCTACGCTTTAGGCATCATGTGGTTGACCCTGATCGTATCCGAAACGATTGCTACGAATTCGGGCATCGGCTTTCTGGCCATGAATGCAAGAGAATACATGCAAACCGATATCATTCTGCTGACCATTGTGCTGTATGCCTTATTTGGAAAGCTGGCCGATTCCATCGCGAAGCTCTTAGAGAGGCGGTTCTTACGATGGAACCCGAATTATCACAACTAAGCCCTGAAAGGATGTGTCGACCCTGAAATCCTCTACCCACGGTGTACATCTTCGTATAACCCAATTACAGAAAAGCTTTGGCGAACAGCCTGTACTTCGAGGCATTGAGCTGGACGTGAAGCCGGGAGAGTTCATAGCCATCATCGGGCGAAGCGGCTGTGGGAAAAGCACGCTATTGCGCGTGATCGCCGGATTGGAGCCCGCCACGTCGGGAGGCATATGGATCAATGACCATCCGGTCCACCATGTGCAAACCGAGACCCGGATGATGTTTCAAGACGCCAGGCTGCTGCCCTGGAATAAGGTCATCGATAACGTAGCGATCGGACTTCGAAAAGAAGACCGTCATAAAGCGGAAGCCGCTTTAGATCAGGTTGGGCTCGGTGCCCGGGCCAATGAATGGCCGTCCGTGCTCTCCGGCGGTCAGAAACAACGAGTCGCCTTAGCAAGAGCATTAGCCAGCCATCCCAAATTATTGCTGCTCGATGAACCTTTAGGAGCATTGGACGCATTGACCCGTATTGAAATGCAGCAATTAATCGAATCGCTGTGGCAGCAGCAGCCATTTACGACCGTCTTGATTACGCACGATGTCGAAGAGGCTGTCGTCTTGGCTGATCGCGTGGTGCTCATTGAGGAAGGCCGGATTGCGATGGATCGAACCGTTCCTTTCTCACGCCCCCGTCAACGGGGAAATGCCGAAGTGGCAGCATTCATCGATCACATCCTGAAACGGGTCATGGGCATAACCGAAGTGGCAAGCCCGCATGAAGCAGAAGACCTCCCCTATCCATTAAAGAAAGGTTCATAGGTTTCGAATACCCTCCCGCTTGGGAGGAGAATTCCATAACTATTTCTTGAAGGAGGTGGATCACAAGCGAGCGTTTCACTGGACGTGAAAAAATCGTAAGAAAAACGTTTATCGACGTACTTTCAAAGAAGACAGACCGCGTTTAGCGGTAGTTTTTCTTACGATATCAGGCAGCAGATTCTCCGAAGTTTATACTTTCTGATATCTAGAAAAAGAAAGGAGCCCAGAAGCATGCCTAACGTGGATAACCCGCAAGAAACCGTTAAGGAAATTATCATTACCCGCTGCCCGGTTCCGACAGCAGCCAGCTTGGCCCTTGATCTCGGGCTTCTTCATCAGGAGCTTGAAAAGTCCGGATGTACGGCAGCGGAACTAACGAGAGACACCCGTCAAGCTTTGCCTGATGCGCATTTTAACCACACCTTGCCTTTCCTGGTGCGGGAAGGAGGAAACATTCCGGCTTTATGGGCGCGTTCAACCGGGAGCGATACGCGGCTTATCGGACTAAGCTGGGTCGATGAATATCAAGCCATCCTCACCCTTCTCGACTCGGATATTCAGGGGCCTGGCGATTTGCGTGGAAAACGAATCGGGATTCCTCGTCATCGATATTTAGAGATTGATTTTCGGGCGGCCCAAGCGCTTCGCGGTTTTCATAATGCGCTCTCGCTGGCGAATCTTACGCTGGATGACGTCAACATCACCCATCTTGAAGCGGCTCGTGAAGGTAGAAGGGATTCGTGGAATACCGAAATCGAGGCGCTGCAGCGGCGTGAGATTGATGCCGTTTTTGTCAAAGGAGCTACCGGGCTGGAGGCCGCCCGTACGGTTGGCCTAAAGGAAGTGATCGAGCTCGGGTTCCATCCTGACCCGCTGGTGCGAGTCAACAATGGCGTGCCCCGAACCGTGACCGTCGATACGGCCTTGACGGAACAGGAGCATATCGTGGAACAGATTCTCACTTCTCTGCTTCGTGCCGCCGATTGGTCCAAAGATCATCCCGAGGATTTCATTCGGGTCGTTACAAAGGAAACCGGCGCTTCCTCCGAATATGTAGCCTCCGCTTATCGTAATATTTCCCTTCGACCGGCACTGCGCGAAGACTATTTAACGGCGCTTGATGCCCAGAGCAGGTTCCTGTTCGAGCATGGTTTCCTCCCGCATCCCGTGAACGTATGGGACTGGATTCTTCCAGAACCGTTAGCCGCAGCTGAACAAAACATTGCCAAAGGAGTGTCTCTCACATGACTCAAACGAAAGCAGACGTAACCATCGGCGTTCATCCCAATAATCATTCGTTATTCGTATTGCGCCGCTTAGGCTTTTTGGAAGGGATTCTTAATGACCACAACGCATCCGTTGCCTGGGTTGATTACACCGACGGAGCGAGGACGCCTCTGCGTATCGCTTCCGGCGAAATCGACTTCGGAGGTACAGGGTCTACCCCGCCGTTAACCGCGCAGGCTTCGGATATCGATATTGTATACGTTGCGGTATCGAATCCTCGTACAGCTAGCGGCGCCTTAGTCGTGCGCAAGGAATCGCCGGTGCAATCCGTTGCCGATTTGAAAGGCTTGCGCATTGCGCTGTCCGAAGGGTCCTGGCATACGAGTTTTCTGGCAACCGCGCTCGATAAGGCAGGCCTTCTATATGATGATGTCGCCCGTGCGGATATAGGTAATGCGGGGGCAAAGGCACTGCTGGCCGGCGAAGTGGAGGCTTGGGTCGGTAACGATCCGCAGCTGACGGAGCTGCACAACAAAGGTCTCATTCGCACGCTCGTGCCACTTGAGTCCCATATCTCTCACCGTTCCGTATGGTTTGCCAGCCGGGATTTCGCGACGAATCAGCCGCAGCTGCTCCAGGCCGTAGTTGAAGCGCTGCAGCAAGCAGATCAATGGATTCAAGACAACACGCGCGAAGCGGCAGAGCTGTTTGCACGGGACTTGCCCGATTGGCCTTCCGTGGATTCATGGGAAGCCGCGCTTCAGCGGAGACCTTGGGGGCTGCAGCCGATTACCGAGGAATTCATAACCGAACAGCAGCGGGTTGCCGATCTGTTAGCAAGGCAGCACATTTTGCCTAAAGCCATTATCGTTTCAGATGCCGTGTTACCTGCACCCGTAGAAATTGGAGGAGAATAGATGGCTGCACATAAAGAGAACATTGAAGTGTATTGGTATTTAACCGCGCCGGATGGCCGCAGTCCATGGTCAACGGAGGGTGCGCGCAAAATCGATTTGCCTTACCTGGGGCAGATTGCCTCGGCTGTCGACCAATTGGGATTTACCGGCGCATTGCTGGCAACGGGCCCACATGATACGTGGGTGCTGGGCTCCTCCCTCATTTCCAGCACGAACAATATGCGTTTTCTCATCGCTGTGCATCCGCCGCTGATTTCCCCCGTGCTCGCCGCGAAAATGACACAAACCTTCGATGATTTTTCCGGTGGACGCGTATTATTAAATATCGTGAACGGGAACACGGCACAAATGCGTGCCTATGGTTCAACGCTTGGGCATGATGAACGTTATGCCTACACGGATGAATGGATTCAGGTGTGGAAACAAGCGGTGGCCGGAGAAAGCCTGGATTTCCATGGCAAGTATATTACCGCCGAAGGCAAAGCCCTGCAGCTCTCTTCCACGCAGAAGCCAACGCCGCCCCTGTGGTTCGGCGGATCGTCGCAAGCGGCCCACCTCGCGGCAGCCAAGCATATCGATACGTACCTGAGCTGGGGCGAAACGCCTCCGCAGGTCGCCGAGAAGATCAAAGATCTTCAAGCTTTAGCTGCTGAACAAGGGCGTACTATGCGGTATGGCATCCGGCTGTATCTAATCGTGCGCGATACGGACGAAGAAGCATGGCAAGAAGCGGATCGGCTGCTTAAGACGATGGATCCGCAAACCGTGGAACATATGCAAAACGTTCTGCGAAACAGCGATTCGGTGGGGCAGCAGCGCATGCTACGCAATCACAACGGCCAAATTCCTAAAGACGCGAGGGAGCTCGAAATTTATCCGGATTTATGGGCCGGGATGAGTCTGGTACGACCAGGTCCGGGCACAACGATCGTTGGCAGTCCGGCAACCGTTCTGGCGCGCATAAGAGAGTATCAGGATGCGGGCATTTCAACGTTTATTTTCTCCGGCGTTCCGCTGCTTGAAGAAGCTTACCGTGTAGGAGAATACATCCTGCCCCACCTGCGTGTTGACCGTCAGGCCGTGACCACACCTAAGCAAGAAGAACAGGAGAAGGTCTTCACGTGGGCTCATAACATCCACTAAATGATCCGGCAAAAAGGGAAGTGTCCTATGCGAAAAATAAGCTTACATTTACTATTAGTAATTCTGTTAGTTACGTTATCGGCTTGCGGTAACGCCGGCCAAGCGAAACAAGCTAGTGCCAAGGATGACGCCGTACCCGTTCGTCTTGGCATACTGCGCAGTGCCCAGCCATTAAGTTTATCCGAGGAAGGCGGGCCCCTGTATAAGAGACTGGAAGCAGCCGGAGCGAGCATTGAAAAAACCGGCGGTTTCGCAGCCATGTCGCCAGCGATCGAGGCGTTAAACGCCGGTTCGATCGATATTACGATCGGCTCCATTACGGCAGCCATCAGCGCCCTTGTCGGGGGCTCCTCGGAATTTACGATTTTTACGAAGCAGCCTGGCGATCAAGATAATCAAGGCATTGTAGCCAAGCCGGAAGCCGACATCAAGGGGCCATCCGATCTCCGAGGCAAGAAGATCGCCGTCAACCGCGGCGGCACGGGCGAATACTTACTATACAAAGCACTGGAGAAAGGCGGACTCGATGCAAGCGAAGTCGAGATTGTCTATCTTCCGCCAACGGAAGCGGGACCTGCTTTTGAAAGCGGGCAAGTCGATGCTTGGGCGACATGGGGTTCGTTCACGGCCGTGGCGCTCGTCGACTTCGGTGCAGAGCTGGTCATTTCCGCAGGCGACATCGAATCCGAGAATGATACGGTGTATATTGTGCGAAACGGATTCCTGAAGGAGCATCCTGAGCTCGTCCATGAAGTGTTCGAAGGCTTGAATGAAGAGTCCGCCCTTCTATCCGACGACGTCGATCACACCGTCCAATTAATTCAGGACATCCAAGGCGTCTCCGAACCCGTCGCGCGTCAGCAGCTGGAAGGCTCTTTATACCCGTTTGACCCGATTGATGACACCGTCCGCCAACGTTGGCAAGCGGTCGCCGATTATATGTTTGAGAAAGGGATTATTCCGAATGAAGTGGATGTCCTATCCAATACGGTGGATGTGAGGACGTTGAAGTGAAGCTGCTTGAGGAAGCTTAGAGGAGCGATGAGCATCAGGCATTGTTCGGTAAAAATTCCAGTATGCAACTCTTCGAGGGCACGAGGTCTGCTTAGGACTTGGTGTCCTTTTTTTGCTTAAACGATTGACCTAGCATTGAACCACAAAAGAAGTAGGTCGCCCGTAATCGGATAACGACCCCTATCTACACGCTACGTTGTTCCATCTTAGTTGTCATTTAAATTATTTAAATTCCGTTAACTCTTCATAGTTCGTAATTTTAAGTTTAATTTTTCCTTCTTGATGAATGTTATTTTGATAATAAATTTCTGTAATCAGCTCAGAAATCTTTCTTGAATCTTGGACCATTTGATTGAATACTTCCTGATCAGCTTCAGTTATTTCCTCTGTTTCATTATAGTTAGAAGATATTGCGCTAATTTTTGTATTCATTTTATTGGCAATAGGAACTAATAACTCTGTCGATACTCCCGAATCTATAACTTTAGAATAGCCCTCTACACGATATAGCTGATTATTTATCTCCTGAATGCTTTTACCATCCAAATCTTGAAAGTTGCCAAGATTATGATAAAAATTCCAGACTTCAAATACGGAATTACCTATTATAGATTCCAGTTTCATTTTTAAATCTCTATCGTTTTTGATGTTTTGATTAATCAAAAGTATAGAAAAGATAATCAATGTTATTACAGAGAAAGAAATCAGAATATTCTTAGTTCTTTTTCTCAATCCGCTTGCCCCCTTTCGCCTTCCCGAATACTAATTATAAATTTCCCCTTTCCCATACTTTCTTTCCGTCGATTAAATTTACTGAACTTGGTGGATCTTCATAGAGAGAAATCTCAACCAATGAACTTTTTCCTTCTTTCAACCAATTATATACACTGCCTTCGTTAATAGAAGGATAGGATAAAATTTGATTTACTTGAAATGCAGTTGCATAATATTCTGCGTACTCGGGATCATCATCATCTAATCCATTGTCTGTCTCAAAAAATGTGTCTGTTTTGCCTACAATTCTTAATCCACTGTCCCACTCTAATACGATTTCTACACCTTCATACTCTCTTAATGTTTTAAATAAAGAATCTGCTTCCATAGACATCCTCTTTCTTATTTTTTATTCTGATGGTTTAGCTGGTACTATATGAGCACCATCTTTTCCATAGTGTATCATCCCTCTATGAGTCTCTATACTTCCGTGACTCATTCGCCTCTATAAACGTTATGATGCAGCCTTATTTAAAGTTGATAAAGAATTAATTAAACAAACCCCCACCATTTTCAAATAACAATGATAGGGGTCTGTTCATTAAAATGTACAACCTAATTGCTTACTAGTCCGCTATATTGATGACGTTATCTTTAACCTGATAAATGATATATTTATGATTCCATTGTTGCACGGTAACAATCGTTTCTTCATTTCCCTTTTCAAAAAAATAATTAGAGCCTTCTTGCTGGACATAGCTCCATCCTTCACTGCTCATTCGCTCTTTTAGAAGCTCAACGGAACGATCCTCTCTTGCATGAAAGATGAATTTGCTTGGCTTCGTTATCTCCCGGCCGATTAACGGGCGATGCGTGGTGCACGGCGGGCAGAATATTTCCGAAATAGGCACGGCTGTTTAATAGCCACTAATCAACCCCTGGTAGGTTAGCCAAACATAGGTATAATGTTTTATTCGGCACTGGGTAGCCCCACCAGTACTTATTGAAACCTAGCCAATAAACACTACTGCCCCTTCTCTTCGAAAAGCGATAGGAAGTTCAGCTTCAAGTAATTCAATTCTTTCAATTATCTTATCTTGTTTTTCGCTGGGTAAATTTGTTTTTGCCCACTCCTTTATCTGGGATAGCTCCTTCATCACAAAAGGCAAGTCTTCCTTCTCCATATCTAATCCAACGGAAAAAACATTAATCCATTCTAAGTTCAGTTCTTCAATAGCAGGTATCCAACATTCTTCGAAAAAAGCTTCTGATGCTACAGGAATATAAAATTTTTCCTCGAACTCGTTTTCTGAGTTTAATATCATAGCTGCAATAGACATTAATCTTTCCCTCCAAATATTGCTTCAAATGTGTGGTCAGGAAATTCTTTTCTTAGTTGATTTAGGCTGTTCTCGACTGCCTGCCTTAGTTCAGGTGTATCTCCGTCTAATCTAAAGACGAACTTACGGATATTTTGGATTTGGTCTAGTGAAGGTACATCCGGTGTACCATTTTTTGTCGGTCTAGTTGCAATAGCTTCTTCCAGGTTAACTATCCTTTTTCTAGTCTTATCTAGTATTTGCTTATCAGCAAACTGCTGAGGAGTTTGGGCAGGTAACCCTGTCTTAGGATTTACTATATTTAATCCTTTAGCTGTTTTATCTTCATAAAAAACACCGTTCTTCAAATCGATTTCGTCTAACTCACCGATTGGTCTTCCATTCTTATCAACAATTTCTACTTCTTTTACCGGTTTAACATTACCGGCACCCTCATCCCCCGACTTCCTACCGTCACCACTAGCGCCACTATCACCGCCACCAAGATCATCATGCTTATTATTCAGCGGGCCTCTACCCCTAATTCCAGCACGGTTGAGAATAGCGCCTCCAAGGATCATAGCCGACTGTTGACCCAAGTAATTGGACCAGCCGCCTGCTGAATCGACTTCTTTCATGGTGTCTGCCACGATTTTTTCACGATATTCGTTACTAAAAACCATTCGGCCAGCCCATACCGCTGTGTCCCAAATATCCTCGACCGTCCCGATGGTTGCATTATAGAGCATCTCTTGCCCGGTTCCAAGCGGATCTTCGTACAAGGACATCGCCGTATCCTTTAACGAGTTCCCGAACTGGGCGGCTCCGATCTTTACGCCCTCCCATAGTTCCCCTGCTTCTTGCTTCACTGTGTCCCATACGTTTCCGGCTTCCTGCTGCACCGAATTCCAGGCTTCCTCCGCTTTTCTCCCGGCATCCTCTACGGCACTATCGCCTGCGCGGCCCCTCATCATAGGGAATGCTCCCAGCACATGCCCGGCAACTTGGATCGGTTGTCCCCGCTCATCTGCTGACTTAAATCGTTGGGCAATCCCTCTCAGCTCCAGGCTTATCCGCTGGATATGCTCCGTGGTCTGCGTCATCTCCCGATGCGCCTGCTGAAAATCCGCATAAAAAAGGGATCTCGTCGTACCTTCCCAGGCAGACTCCAGCGTATGGATGTTCTGATTCAGCATGTGTATCATCGCTTCCAGCTGTTCATGCGCCCTGGAGCATTGCTCTGCAACGCGCAGCAACATCTCCGGTGTGACCAAAATTCTACTCATAACAACCTCTCCATCTTGCTTTCGGGATTGAACCTGATCTCCGATCATAGTTAACTTAAATATTTTACTCTACTTGAATTATATGGAAAAGGTTCTCGAGGCCTTGCTATGTCACTTAAAACTAGGATCTTTTTCTCAGTAGATACAGGACTTTATTACGAGCGAGGTTTTCAGTAATATGACCGTTATTATAGGTGGGGATGAAGAGAGTCACGGACATGACATTCCTTAAAAAAGGGGGCGAATAGATGGGTTAATTTATCCTTTATTATTCTCGCCCTGCTTGCTTGCACTGAATATCTGTTTAGAAAAAAATAATTTGTACTTGTCCTTAGGTATCAATGGAACACCGGAAAAACTGCTGTATTCCTACCGACGATGATCGGTGAATCCCTTTCAACCAATTCCTTAAAGTTTACACCCTTATAACCATACTCATGTAATAATGACTTGGTAACCTTTTCCCCCAATGTTACAACAACTTTAGGTTGAATAATCCCCTCAATGAGAGGTTTAAGAAATAAGGACACGCAATTACGAAACCACGATCCTCTCACTTTACCAGCTAGCCCACCTTCTGTTTTCACACACAAGATAGCGTTGAAAAAAATAAATCGTCATGTTTGTTTTTAGCGTTACTTTCATTAATATCCACACCAGCAATATTTAACTATCATGGACAATCCATCTGTAAAATCCATTCCCTAACGTTTTACTAAACAAATATAAACAAGCAAATAGTAAATTAAAAACAGTAAAAGCCCAGTGTATCCCCATTCATCTCGTCCCATGTCTCGAAAGCTGAAATCCAGATTTCATCCACCTGTTCGTCTAGAAACTGCATCGTTTCCCAATTAGGCTACTTATCACCGCCTGTTAATAGATTAGAGTCATATAGGGCAGCAAGATCGTAAAAAAGTGCTGCATTAAACCTTCTTTCCTATCCTTCAAAGTTAAGTGTAACAACGCTAACAGAAACATTCCTAAATCAAATCCCAATAAAGTTATTGACCAATGGTGTATTTATGCATTAAATTACTTATATACGTCATTTTCCTGAATATGGAATATAAATCTGGAGGGGGATATCTTTGTTACCTACAGACACAACGATAAGTACGGAACTATTACGATACCTGAAGAAGGAAAACCTCAGCATTTCCTCGTTTGCAAATAAATCAAGGATTAATTCAGGAACACTGAGCCGATTCATCAAAGGGCAACAGCCCCTTTCCGTCTCCAACCTTGATTTAGTAACTGAAGCTATGAATTTGGAAGAGGGATATTTTTATTCCTTTTATGCGTATGAATGCATGATTCAGTCATCCCCTAATTGGAGACGACTTGGCCCATTTATCATGCGCTGTGCCGAACTAAATAAACTCAAATGCTTAGATCAGCTTGTTGGAATGATGATGGATAATTTAACGTATTCATCTTTGCTCTTTGATACCGCAGAAGCACTATACCATAAGGGAAATCGAGAAGCGGCCCTGATCATTTACAAAAAAGTTGCCGAAAGTGAAAAATACCAACATGCCGAGCGATTGGGTATGTGTCAATACAGAATATTTACTTGCTCCTTAAACTCGGATCAGGAACATAACCTGGACTGCACAATACAGTTTGAAAACTATGTCAAACGGCTCCCTGATGCAGTACAATTAGATGCACTAAAAGATTTAGCTAACACGTTATTATCTTTACGTAAATGGAATAAGGCGAAATACTATATTCAGGAGATGGGACGTATCTCCAGAGTACTATATTCTCAAAAACATAAACAAGCCAGACCTAGCAGTAGACTTAAACGACCAGCCAAGCCTTTGTTCGGCTATATTTTGTACTCTGATTTGCTGTTAGGTTCGATAGCAGCTGAAAACGATGACTATGATCAAGCACTTTATTATGTATCCTGTTACGAGGATCAAAGCTGGGTTAAAGAATCAGATGAAGCTGCCGAAATAACCAAAGAACAATTTCGGGAATGGGCAAAAGGCAACCGTTATTTATATGAACTAATGAAAGGTAATACAGATGTGCTAGAACCGTATATCGATTATCTCTCCTCCCGTGAAAACGAAATACTAAAAGCTTTGTTTAAAATCATTCAGGCTGCTAATATGTATCATTTTGAAATCGATCAATATCTCGATAAATTCGAAAAATTGATCTTAAACCATCTCAAACGCGGGGGAGGAGTCGGAAGTTATACAGAATATATAATAGATGACCGTTTTGCCAATTTTCTTACCGATCTCGGAAAGTATTACATATGGAAGGATAACATTCAAAAAGGATCGAAATATATATTGGAGAGTTTGGAAATCTCATATAAAATTAATAGTACAGCTAACATCGTGAGATGCTGCACGACGATTGAGCATATCCGACATAAGTTAAGTTATTCAGATCTCCAAAAATACGCCGCCATAATGAAGGAGGTTTATTATCAAAATGAAAAAAAAGTTAGTGGTGTTTTCACTCATCCTTAGCTTCACTGGAACTTTGGTATTACCGGGTAGCCTAACTATAACCGATCCATCAAAGCCGATTCCTACCATCCCGATGTCTACCACAAACAGCCACGGTGAGGGTGGCTGGTGATTAGTTAAAAGTGTTCGCTTACCGCCTTCGGCAAAGCGACTCGCACGGAATAGCTCATACAAGATGACCTAAGCAATCAATTCCCGTGATCGACCGATTGAAATATAAGTGATGATGAAGAGCCGAGGCTAATGATTTTTGTCTAGCCTTGGCTCTCTATGTTAAGTCGTCGATTTAGATGGAGGTATCAATATACCTCACGAACTCCTAGATGAATATACCCTACTATTCTTCATCTATTTGAAAATGGTGCGTGAGACGTTCAATAGTAAACTGGTTTCTCAATTTACATGCTGAGTTCTGATTTGCGAACATCCCTTTTTCCCAGATTGCTTCATGCTTCGGAAGCGTCTTAATCCAATCCACGCGCACCACGTACTCGCAGAGATCAGGATCATCGACATCCTTATCCATGTTGACATGCAAGCCCGCTTCGAGAAGCGGTATATTCTTCCCATCAACCACCACCTGAAAATCCTTGATTGACACCACTTCATCTTCAACAACACCCACACCGACATACCCTACTTTAGGAATACACGCAAAGATCCGAGCACCAGGCTTAAGGAGATTCAGCGTATTGCTGTACCACCTTCCTTGCCCAGCCGAAATGAAGCCGTATCGTCTGCAATCCTCCCAGTTCCGATGAATCCCGTCTCCCAAGGAAACGTAATAGTCTTTTCCGTTCCAAGGAGCCTTTCCCGTCTTTTTTGGATGTCACGCTTAAGGCTTTAGCTTCCACTTGATTGGGGTCAATGAGCCAGTTCCTTGCTAAATACTCGTTATCTCCATCTTTGAAATAATGGAAGAAGAGGGCATTCACAGGTACACCGAAGGTCGTCAAATAATTGATAATCCGTTCAGTGGACGGATCCAGCTCGGCCGACACGATAATTAATTCGTGCAGCTCATTTAAGGCATCAGGAAAATCAGTCTTGAAATGATCTACAAACTCTTGCTCCAGCTGCTTTCCTGGATTTTTATCACTATAAATACGTATGATATCCGTGTAATCTAGCTGTTGGACCCAGGAGGCATAATCCAGTGTCTGCGCAACAACTTCACGAGGAGTCTTGTTGCGTTTAAGCTCAATCACAACCAAATTACCTTCGGCATTCATTGCTAAGATATCAATGAATTTACCGAACGCCGTACTGATCTGCCTGCCGATAAGCATCAAGGAAGGGTCAATAATGCTAATATCATCGGCAATAACATCCTCAAGCTTGCGCTCGGTTTCTATATTTGAAAAATGGATTTTCTCCACCTTTTCATTGATTTTCCACACTCCTAATTCGATGGGCATATGAGCTGGCTCCTTTCCCTATCAGTATTAAATGATTACATCACTAAAGACCATTTGCGGTACAAGATAAATAAAATACTTTCCAAATATTATCGATTAAATATAATAGATAATATTGCCAATCTCAGTTGGATAATAATACCTACATGTTATCAGAAAGGACTAAATCAAGAAATGAAAAAACTAGCAATACGAATCGCATTTATTTTTATCCTTGCAGTGACATCTGCCTGTGGGAAAACAAGTGACAAATTAAATACGTCCCAAGCAGTACAGAGCAACGAAGAACATCCTCAGGGACAAAAGAACAAGGGGGATGATAGCTTAAACATTCCATCTGACAACGAGGAAACTACAACTACTTCAAATAATAGTCAGCAAGAAGCTACACCGAATCATGTTGAGACACAGCCAGAACATGCAGCCTTAGATATTCCGACGTCCGACTCATTAATTCGTTCTCCTGAAGAAAAGAATTTATCTCAAGTAGAGTGGAAGCCTGGTGAGCCTGATGTAACTTTGCCTTTAAGATTTGGCACAACAGAGGCGGAATTAGTTTTAGGACTAGATCACCCTAACGGGACTAAGGCTGTGATGATCTTCCCTTCTACTTCCGTGGGTTGGCAGCTTGACTTGTCTGGTGATACGGGAGTATTCGACGAATACGGGGAATTACAGGAGGGTTATAAAATACAAGCCGCTCTCCATGATTTTGATCAAGATGGCATTAGCGAATTAATCGTCACAGCTGGCAATTCAATAATTGACTTAAGCATTTGGGTTTATTCCTTTACAACCGTTGGGGACTTGCAGAAAATCAATCCAATCAAGCAGGAATTATCAATTACTGGCCAGAGGTACATAGAGATTGATGGTGATGAAATCATTGCCCCTTATGGATCTCAAGGATTATTCGATTATTATAAATATGTGGATAAGGTGTTTATGCAACCCGTTTACTAAGTTCACTGTCTATTTTAAGTTTACCCCTTTATTAAAATTGCCGCTCTCCACTTCCATAAGTGGTCAGCGGCAATTATTTATTGGCTATTTTTTCACCTTCCTCACACTCTCCGCCTTATCCACATGCTCAGCCCGAATCTTCGGATCAGTGATGTTGGCTTCTTTCAGAGATTGATAGATCTTCTGAATATCCGATTCCGTTAGAGCGGGCTCCGACTTTTCGGCCTGAATCCGGTTCATTTTGCGCTGGATATATTCGGACAGTTCTACATCGTACACGATCAACTCATCCGACTGGATTTTTCTCAACTCAGGGTCAACGCTAAATCGGCAACGCATCGTGAATGAAACGAGTGATATATATCGGCTCTCTTGGTAGTCGGGTAGTAAGCTTTTAATCGCTTGTATATGGCCGTAATTCTGCATAAACGGGTTATACATCTTAAACCGGTTGCTCACCGTCCAAGACTTATTGTCTCTTGTCCCTTTTATCTCTCCGTTGTAGTTCTTCGTCTCGATGACAAACAAGCCATGCGGAGTGATCACAACGTGATCGATCTGCGAATACCCGGTACGTGACTTCGGATTTGCCACCATTAAATCACTCACATACTTACACCCTTTAGGGAGTTGATCCAGTTGAATATTAATCTTATGCTCTCCCAGCTCTCCAATTCGAGTCGGCTGAACTTTAGGTTTAGGTTTGCTGCTGTATGTTTTGGTCCTACTAGGTTGGGTAGACTTCTTATCTGGAGTATTGGACTTGAATAACGACATTAACTTTTTTAACATAAGAGGGCTCCGTTCTATAGGTTTAGATGGTTCAGCCGATCCGCTTTTTCTTTCTCCAGTCATTCAACTTGTTCTCAAGCGAGATCCCGTTTATCAATTGAATGTTTAATCTTTTCGGTGCCTCTTCTGGCGTCCTTGGTAGTATTACTGGTCGTCATAATCCAGGCATCATAACCGTGATTTTGTATTTCTTGATGTTGTGCTGGATGTAGCGCTAGTTGCATTACGTGTCCCTGCCTTCTTTTTCGCCCTTCTTTTTCGAGTCCAGAAAGCCCCAGCCACTTCTGCAATAATTAGACCAACGAAAAACACGCCTACAAATATACCCCAATGTAACTTAGGGTTAATGAAATACAAGGAGAGAGCCAGGATTGTAAACAACCCTCTCAGCACATATGCGATTTGTCGCCCTTCGGCTTTATATGTTCTCGCCATAACGGTTTAACCTTCCCTTTGATTAAAATTGTCCGAACCGTGAACCCCCAACACCCGCTTCGCTAAATCCACCTGATCATGATCCAGCTCCACCTTGACCGTACCTATACGTCTCTGTTCACGCCACTTTATCAGATCCTCTTCCGTCTCAAGTTTCAGTTCCGCAATTTCCAAAGCCCGGTCAAACATGTACTTCGATGTATACAAAGCCGTATAGATACCTCTCCCGCCGGAAACAATCGGTTTATCCCGTTTGATCCACAGATCGATTATAAATTTGACATATAACTTCTCTTCCGAGCCGCGTCTTGCCGGACGTTCGGTAATTTCTTTGCGACGTAGAACCTTCCAATCCACAACACGTCCGTACCAATGGATCCCCGTCTCTCCCGTAGACGCGAACTTCCCCTTCGACTGATACAAAGCAATGTATTCAATCTGCGTGAGAATCTTGTGATCTGTCACGTTCTCTAGTGGCATATGATAAAAGTTCAGTTTGAGCGACAATTCTAGCTGGGAAGGCTCCCTTAACGATCCGACAAACATATTTTTGCCAGTCAATTTATCCTGGTAGTAGTTCTTCGTGCCTCGAGGTCTTATCGAACGTTCGTAAGCTTTTTCCGGGCTGTCCCTAATGATCTCATCTAAGAAGGCCTCCATCAGTTCGGTCGAGTTCGGAAGAAATGGAAAAGCGCCCACATTAACAAGCTCGATACTCTTATAAAAGCGGTGCTCCCGGAACTTCTCCTCATCATGATACGGAAACAGCACATAAGCGCCAAACATGCTACGTTCATACTCTTGTCCATGCCCATCCGCATACACAATCGCGTCCCGGTACCGGTGCATCGTATTAATATCCTCTTCCTCAGGACCTGGCTGCTTATATCTCTCATAATAAGGGGTTCCCTCATATGCCGAATTCAGCCGATACTTGGCATCGAAAATATACTTATACTCCACTGCAGCCTCGTTCTTCTTCAGTGTAAGCACATTATCCGGCTTCTGGCCGAGTGTAGCGCTCCGATCGCCTTTCGGAAGTGCGTTGTAATAGAGCGTAAACACTTCCCCGTTACTCGGGTTGCGGTACACCATTCTGGCCTTGGCCGACTTATCCAATGTCACAAAAATCCCCGTACGCTGCACCTTAATAATATCTTGCTTAAGAAGCTCGTATTTCCGGCTGAGAAGATCATGGATTTTCAAGAAACACCAATACTCATACAGCTGCGCCAAGTCTTTCATCGAAAGCCGGAACAAGTCGCTTTGAATGGATAGCCCTTTCATAAGCATCAGATAATTCCGATACACTTCCCGGTATCCAGGTGCCATTTGCAATACTAGGGACACTGATAGCTGCTTCATCCCACCAACATTCAGAAAGTCGAGACTTAGCAATCGCTGTAACTGGTTCTGCATGGAACCTATTCGCTTTATGAGGAGTGGATCTTGCAAACGAGATTTTCCTGATAGTCTGAGCTTCAATTCTTTTAATTTGCTTGATATGCGTTCAATCACCCACCGCACAAACCGGTTCTCCATCGTGTCATATTGGATTTGCCTCTTCGTCTCCAAGGCATGACTAGGATATAAAGAATGCCCGTTAATCGGTACAAACCCGATCCGGTCATCCTGCCGAAGTAAATGCGGGTGTTTCGTCAGGTAAGCTATGTTTTCTTTACCACTCTTCTTGACCCTATCTGCCTCCACCTTTCGCATCTCTTTCACCAACTTATAGTTAGGCGAAGTTTGGATTCGTTCTACGGCCTGGACAAGCTGTTCAAACACATGCTGTAAAATCGTAAAAAACTCCGTCAGACTCTGGTTCTTCGTTTCCTTTAAACCGGTGAGATGGTACGTTTTACGAAGGAAATCGAATGACAAATTATAAATCTGCCGGTTCACGTCGCTAAGGATCGCTTGATAATCCTCTTTGTAATCCATTTTCGACGGAAAAATCTCTAGTTGAAGTTGAAAAATAGCCTGACCACCCAGACGAAGCTCCAAATCCGTTAGACCAACCTCATTCTGAAAGTTCAGGATCCCCGACAGGATCGACTGGCCTAGTGGCTTAATTGCCTGCCTGACGCTGACATTCTCATGGTGGAAGGAAAAAGCCAGCGGTTGCTTCTTCTCCACGACAAGCTCATACGACTGGGTTTCGAAAAATATTGGCCAGCTCTTCTTCCCCATCTGCCATGAAATAAGCTTCCCTGTCTCCGGCGAGAACATTGAAATCTGTTCGATCTTTAATTCACTCGAAAGAGAATGGACCTGGAGGCTTGTATCGATCCATTCCCCATCGTGGTGTCGATGAAGCTGCATAGACTCCACCGTTGGATGATACGGCTTGCCTTGAATGTAGAGGTTGAACAGATTGGTCTCAACTCGCAGTAGTTCCACGCTCTGATTAAGAGAGCCAGTAAGAGGTGAATCCATCTTCTTCTAACCTCCGTAGCATAAAGGCGATTTTCCGAGCGCTTAGCGGATGCTTCGCCTTGTTCTCCTCTTGGTTGTCGTTCCACTTCAGATATATCTCCGATGCATCATCCATTAGATCCGACACGGGTAAGGTTCTTCCTAATGCCCCTTGCAGGAGTTTGAGGAGCACCCGCTTCACCGATAAACTACTGCCTTGGACGCGTGGTAAGATTTTCTGCAGAAGCTGCAAATCAAAAGCCTCATCATCCGATAGCAGTTCAAAGCGCTGATTGTAAACCATATAAAAGCAAATCGAATCCCGAATCCGGAACCCAACATGGGAATGGATCTCTTCTAAGATTTGATTGATCTTCACCAGCTTCTCCGTTGTGGCATGTACTAGTTCTGTATGTTCGGAATACACATCGATCAATTGCAAATACTCGCTTCGTAAAAATGAGTTATGGACCGGTAGATCTGTTGCTTCCCTCTCATGAAGCGCTAAGCTCGGGTATTGCTGCAAATTAATATAGTTAAACTCAATAGTGTTCGCGCGATCGAGCACCTTTTTGCTGAAAGGATGTGTCGTCTCATCCATGTTCACCGTGCCAATCAAATAAACATTATCCGGCATGGATACGTCCCCATACAGCAATTGATCCTCCGGCAATAAGGACTCCCGGTTGATGAGCTTGGAAGTAACAATCCGGTCTCGTCTCCATTCCTGCGTCTCAATGATACTGAGCACATCGCTAAAGTAATACTCCACCCGTGCCAAGTTCATCTCATCCAGGCAGATAAAATAAGGCTTATGTTGATTCTCTGGTTGAGACGCCTCTACAAGCACCTCTGCCAAGCGACCAGGACGGAACACCCCCGACAAGTCTTTGTACCCCAGCAAATCCGAAGGATCGCTCCAGTCTGGCCGTACCGGAATCAACGTAAACTGCCCATTGTCCGCGGTGGCCCCTAGCGCTTCGGCAAATAGCTTCACGAGCTTGGTTTTGCCAGTACCAGATACCCCTGCCAGGATGACAAAAGGTTTCGTTTTTAGGGAGAGGTATAGGTTCTCGATGAGGCCTTGGGGATAGTGGAAACCCCGGTTGGAAATGAATGATTTGACCTGCTCTAACTGTTCTGAAACGGTTAATGAACTCAAGATTGGGCTCTCCTTAACTTCGGGCGCTGGCACTTCTTCGTCTGCGTTCTTGTTCTGCAAAACATGCTCAACATACATTTTATAGTTAGAAACCACATTCTCTAGATCGGACTGCAACTGATCATCCTCTGGAATAGCCTCACGATCATAGCGGCTATACGCAATCGTAGAGACTTGGTAATCGCGACCGAGGCCGCTTTTTGACGTTAGATTAATCCCATCGTCTTTATGCATCCCCTCCAGAGGGATAATCTCTCGTATCTCAGTAGCTTTGTTCTCAAGGTACTGGTACCCTTCTTTTTTACCAAGTTCATCTTTCGGTACAGTAACCCCTTGGGCTAAAGTAAGATAGACAGACTCCATATCCTCCGAAAACAGATAAACGATATATTCGCCATGCTGCGTCGTATCCGTTATGCGCTTATCCATCACCGCGATCCAAGGAATGTTGGCCCAATTCCCTTTACCAACGGAACCATCAATTTTATAATTTGGATTCATAAAAGAAAGTGACCTTAAATACTCTGGTATCTCCTGTCTGAAACGAGCACCTAACGGATGACCCGCAAATGCCTGGCTTTTAGCCGATATATAACTATTCATGATTTCAAACAGAGCATTTTGAAGAGAAAATGCTGGCGTCCCTAGCTTATCGTTATAATTCTGTAACTCTTTCATAGCGTACTCTTTTAACTCTTGAATAACGTTGTCATCTAATTTGTCGGCTATAGCATGACGAAACGTTACAGTTTGCTGATCTTGATCAACTTCTAGGATTGTCGATAGCGCCTCCAGTGGTGTCTTAAGCAAAGATATAGTTTGGGACAAGGTGAACTCGTCCCAGTGGTTTGCCCTTCCAGGGGGAGGTGAATCCACTCTGTTGCCTATCCTGCTATTTTCTTGGAAGTATGCCAAAAACCGCTCAGCGATTGTGCTGAGCGGAAAAGATAAAGATTTGGATTGTTCATAATACTCGATGAGTGATAGGATCAAAACCATTTTATAGGATTTTTGTTTAGCACGAAATATGGATGAGAGTTGTTCTGGTAGCATTGAGACCTCCGATAAATTTGCTCAGTTATTACTTTTATACTTAATTACGGGAATTGCTTTTAAGCAGTTAAATATTTACATTTACGATAGGCTAATATCGGTTAACGAAAATTGGTTTGGTAACTCATAGACTATTTTTAGGGAATCGATGTAAAATCTAATGCTAAAGTGATTACGAATAAAATATCCTACTATCTTTCCATCATCTCCTGACTTAATCGTCTAACTGGTCCAATTTGCTTTTCAAACATTAAATCCCAGATATCAAGACATTCATTTGCTATTTTTCTTAGTTCATATCGCGTGGACCCAGAGACCTCATCATATAGTCCAATTACTAATTTAGATATTTCATCTTGTATTCCCCAGGCCCCTTCATATTTCCCAATTTCAGTTTTGGTTAAATGATAACCTATTGACAGTATAATATCTTTGTAATCAATTACTGACTTTGATTCCTCTTCGAGGTAATGTACAAAAGCGTGCAACGTTCTACGACTTATGTCTGAGCTCATAATTTCAATTAAAAAGTCTTTATCCCTCTCCAAGTCAATATGATTGTCATAAAATAATCTTGAAATTGGAATCTCTAAATCTAATGTACTAGTTTTAAATTGTAGTATAATGTTTTTTACTAACTCGTTATATTCCGGTTTATTAAAATATAAAATAGCCATTTGGAGAACTGCTTCTGCTTGCCTTTGACTCATAGAATTCACATTTTTCATTTCTTCAATGAATTCACTTTTAAGGATAAACATTTCTGATAAACAGTAAGCCCCCATTTTTATTAAATCCTCATCTTCGGACTCATAGCATTTTTTAATAATTTCTAATATACGTTGACGATACAGAGGATACAATATAAAAAATATATTTTTAGAACCATGGAAGCCCGCTAGTCTATAATCTTGTTCATAAAGATAAATAATCCTCTCAGATGTCCAATCTTTATCAATATTATATGAAGGCCATAATGCAAATAAACTTGCCAATCTGACTGCCGGATTTTCATCCAGTACCAGTTTTTCAATCGTATCTTTAAACTGTTCATAGAAACCAGTGTCTTTACTTAGCAAATGAGCAATTGCTTGTGCAGCTTTTCCTCTAACACAATTTATCGAATTACTTTGTAGTAGATCAAAGCTACGCATTTCTTTGTCCTCACTACTAGTCACATTTGGCTTGCCAATTTCCGGATTTTTATGATTAATCGCAATATCGTTAATAATATCTAGTACCTCTTGAGACCATCCCTTCTCTTCTCTTTTCTCAATTAGACTACAAATATAACCTGCCCTGTGAGAGTTATAGTTGTATAAGTATCTTAAAATCATTGCTTCCAATAATTCCATTGGTACATAACTCAAATTTTCACTATATACCACTCCACTAAATAACGAGTCAATGTATACATTCAATATGTTATTATGCGAAAGCACCAACTTTATCATTCTTGCTGGCTCTTTAGAAGCGGCATCTCTAAAACTACTTGAAAATTCTTCAATAGAACTTTCAACAAACCCACCGGGGACCTCTTTCCAACGGGACCGAGTTTTGTTTCTGATATTATTATTCGTTAATATATCTAACCAGTTTTTATTACTTAAATTTTTCCCTGCTATGGGGGAACTTACCCATCCACTATGTCCATTTGAGTACTTGTATAAAGTAGGCTCTTCAGAAAATTTTCTTCTCAAAATACATAGCAGTTCTTTAGCCTCATCACTCAATCTATTATATGGAAGTTCTTCTAGAATTTCCTTTTGCAGGTCCCCCCAAAAACTCCAATACACTGTGTAACCCTTTTTTTCTTTGTTTATATCAATTCTTCGCCGATATAAATCTTTAGCTTGCGGCGATACGTAGTTAATAACCGTTTTCTCTAATAAATCAAATGCATATTGGCTGCAATATTCAGAATGCTTTGCTAGAACTTGTTTGGCAAGTAACAATTCATCGCCATTACCACTTGTTTTTTCAAATAGGTTACTATTAAAGTTCGCACATAAATACTCAACTACTGCATCGCTGTATAAAGTCGGCAACTTATGCATAGAGTCCAATATGATCTCGTTAAATAATTCACTTCCTGTTCCCATATACTTCTTATATCGTTCCCAAAATATATTTGGATCGGATACGATCAACGCTGCATTCGCTTTTTTGATAATTTGGATGCATGTTCTTTCAAGACCTCTTTTGTGAAAGTACCTTCCAGACCACTCACTAAAGGACAACATCTCATCATTTTCAGTTGGAATATATGGTAATAACAGATTGACGACTTCCATACCTTTCTTAATAAATATTTCTGAATCTTCTTGCAAGAATTCCTCTTCATATCTGTAGATACTGTTAGAATTTCTTTTTAGTTTATTTTCTAATAGGAACGCAAAGACTCGTATGGTTCTTATTTCACAATTTTTAAGCA
This sequence comes from Paenibacillus sp. Y412MC10, assembly GCF_000024685.1. Lineage (NCBI taxonomy): Bacteria > Bacillati > Bacillota > Bacilli > Caryophanales > Paenibacillaceae > Paenibacillus > Paenibacillus sp. Y412MC10. The sequence continues at coordinate 1,246,350 of NC_013406.1, read as the reverse complement.
TTGCCCTAAAGTCAAGATATGTATCAGTCATCTGTGGATACTTATGGTAAAATTTCATCCGTAATTCGAACATCGCATCAGTATCTTGATTTATATCATGTAAAAAGCATCGAGCAAATTTATTATCATCCTCTTGTGATTTAAATGCATGCTTTTCAATAAATGCCTCATCTATACTATCAAATTTTGGAGCTATGCTTATCATCAGATTAAATACGATATCTTTCTTCTCTGGTATCTTGAACCATTTGTCTAAAACACCACAATCTCTGAGTAGTCTAATATATTGCGGTCTGGAGTACACAACATTATTAATGATATGAGTTCCATATGGTTCCTTCTCACAATTTTCAACCACATAGTTCTGTATATGCTCGTCTAAAACTTCCAACTGATTTAATATTTCAAAAAAGACAAATTTTATACTATATCTGATTTTGTCTGAGTCAAGTATTTTTTGACCTGCATTTATAAAATCTTCGCTATCAAACTCAACTAAATTTTGCAGAAGCATTTGCACCTGATATCTTTTTCCTGGGGTTTGCCGTTCTTTATTTCCTATAACCTCAATTATTGCTCCTCTTTCAAAGTATTTTTTTAGCATCTTTTCAGCTAAAAAACAATCTAATATAGATTGATGAGCAAAAGATACCCTATTGTTCTGAATTACTAAAAAACCATTGGACGATAAAAAATCAAGGCATGACCTATTGACGCTCAATATATTCAAAGGGACACATATTCGACCTAATTCATCAAAACAACTAATTATTTTTTCTTTTGTTTCAATTATATCTCCCTCATTCAATCCAAACTCAAAACTCTTTCTTGCCAATTGCCCCCACCATTCAGATACCAAATGATTGGCAGTCGAGCATTCATTATATTCTTTATTATTTTCTAATCGATCCCAAATATAAAGATTACTTGGAATTCGGAGTATTTCCTTCAATTTACCTGTTAAGTTTTCATAACGAGTTCCAACAAGAACTCTCACTGTTTTATCATTCAATTCCCTTATATGGACCTTTTCCCACTGAATATCACTTCTATTATTATCACTTTTAAACAACGATTTAATATTATTATCATTTTCTAAGTCATACGTTCTACTTACAAAAACCACAGAAATTTTAAATTCTCTTTCAGAATTTAATCTTTCAACTTGGTTAATAATCTGAGCGCATACCAATAATGCATCTCTAGAATGTGCTTGGGTCCACCGTAACGCATCTAATTGATCTAAAATAATTACTGCTTTTTCAAATTTGGATATGCTGTGAATGCAATGAACTATAGATGCCGGTAGTCCTAAATCTCTACCCCATTTATCAGCAGTTCCACTCGGAATGCGCTTATCTAATTTGATAGCTAAGTATGGTATCGTTTTTTCTTTACAATAATTAACAATATCCTCAGTACAGCCGCTCTTTCCCCTTCCAGCTTTTCCATGAATTATTAAAGATGCCCCTGTATCAATTGCTTTTCTACAAATAGAAAATTCTTCTCTGTTAATCAACCCATTGTTTAATGGAATAAATACTGAACTGTATTCTAAATTCAATTCCTCCAACCTTGGAAGAATACGGTTATCAGAAGCAAGATTCTTTAATCTAATACCTCTTTCGCTAAGCAATTTATACAATACTGATTGGTTAATTGGTTTCCCTAAAATATCCCCATCCACTATCCAAGCAACCAATGTTTCATAAATATCTTCCTCTTTACCAATTAATAGATAACTTATTTTTGCTAAAATTATTTCTTTAAGTTCACTATCAGGAAACTGACGATAGAAAATTCTTCTTAAATAGGAAATACACTTTGATAACTCGGTATCTACCTCTGGATTAATATCCATCGATTTACAAAAGTTTCTGAAAAAAACTATGAATTCTTTGCTAGCATTAAGTATTTGATTATGATAAAACTCATTAGCATTGTCACTACTAGTCTTTGCTCTATTAATCAAATCTTCTAATAATGTAAAAGCTAGAGGAGATACAAGCGACACTGTAGTCGATTCATCTCTATCTAAATGAAATTTCCAATTCGAAAAGATTCCTCTTGCATTTGCTGTACCAAAATCCCAATACTCCTTACTCGAATTTCTCCCTTTACATTGCTGTCCCTCTCTACTACTGTCTTTGCCAATCCAGATGTCCACACCCCGCTCATCATCACCAAGAGCTTCTAAAGTAATATAGTCTAGTTTCTCATCCAATATTTCAAGGATTTTATATATGGCCCATCTAATTTCAAATCTATTGCCACTTTTATCAGCTCTTCCTCCTAATTCATATGGCATAATTAAAAACCTCCTGAGTTCATTCTATCCATCTTTTTGCTTTATTTTTAATACCAGATATAATAAGAACCTTAAATTCTAATTGCTTTACAAATGAATAAAGGGAGTCCTGCGTTTCTAAAGAGAAACGCAGGACGTATCTAAATTTTTTAGATTGTTGTGGAATTAGATGACTCAGGATTCGGCATTAGGCGAAACCTCGAATTCTTTCTAAATCACATAAAATAGCGTATTCTTGGGCAAGCACATTTAGAAAAGGAACAAGTTCTAGTACTAGCCTCTCTTCATTTACGATAGTACCTTCACGAAGCATCACACATAGTGGTCTTAGTGTGTACTCATGTTACTTCCATTAATACTACTTATATTTCTTCTGTCACTCAGTTTTTGCTCAACACTTTTAATTATGGATTCTAAGGAACCATTTCCATCAAGCTTTATATTTATATATTCCAGCGTCCCTTGATTTAATTTAATGCAATTTAAACAAAACAGTATAGCTTTATATACACCATCAATACTTTCAACACTCAAATAATGACGTGAATGAGTAGCAAAAAAATTTTGGGCTCCATCTATCCAATTTCTCATAATTTCGAAATTTTTAATGTCTGTCAAAATAATGTCGGAGATCTCTGACAAAGTAAAATCTGAAGTTTCAAACGCAGGCATTAAAGGCTTTTTTCTTTTGAATAAATTTTGAAAAAATGATTTTTGTTTTAATTTCTTATGTTCAAGTACCACAGGTATTAACCTGTTTTTAATCCATTGATATGAATATTCAGCATTCCATACAATGTTGTTTTTAAACTTTATACTATCTTCTTTATTATCAATTAAAAAAATGCTATATTTTCATCATATTTTTCTTCTAAATCCAGCTTTTCTTTAATCTCTAAAATCTTTGGAATCTGATTTTCTGTGATTAATAGTGTTCCAGCAATATTAATTGGTTTGGGTACGAGTTTTCCTTTCCTTCCAGTGTTACATGAAGAATGGGATGGTACCAAGTTTTTTAGACTGTTAAATTCGAAATCAACATCAAGCTTCAAGTCAGAAAGAATTTCTTTCTTTAAATCACTATCTAAATGACGCGGTATAAAATGATCAATGTGAAGCTCTCTCCAAGATACATCCTCATCACAGTAAAAGCATTTCTTTTGATACGCCTTCCAAATCCTTAAATTTGCTTCTATTATCATCGATCTCCTTTCTTTCCTTTTAGAGTAAAAATGTTTTGATCCAAGTTTAGAAGACGCCTACGCATTTTATAACACTAGATTTCTATTCTCATTACTATAAATTGTCTGTTAAGTTTTCTGTACATCAGTTTGACATTAAGCGTTGTCGTCGACATCGATTAAATACACCCGCTCCTGAAATCCGCCTCGAGCTTCCGCTTTCTTCTCTCTCAAGACCTCGAGCTCTTCCCATGTCGCCCCATGTACGACCGCCAACGCCCGGATAACCTCAAGCATATCTGCAAGTTCTTCCAACGACTCCTTTGAACTTTGAGCGGTAAAGTATTCCTCCGACTCTTCTTTGAGCTTTATGATCAATTCTTTCTTATACTCTTCCTCATCCAAGATCCGTGTGCGAAACGCTTTGCCTGTAGCTTCAATGACTTGGGGAATCAGATCCCGAACTAGCTTATTGTAAACCGGCATAGCTTCACATCCTTTACATGGTTAATGATGTATTCCTATTGTATCTTTCATCATAATTAAGAACTATCCCAATATCTATAGAAAAGAAAAAGGATGCCTCCAATAAATATGAGCCCTGCGAGCCCACGGGAAGCATCCTCAAATACTATAGCCATTGTATCACTCTAAGATCCATTAGGCCCCAGTTATTCGAACTGCATTCTCTTTGATCGAATTCACCGTATCCACCAGCTTCTTCTGTTTGGCTCCATCAAAAAGCTTGATGAAGCTTTGCGGCTTATCAAACGGCGGCTTCAGCAGCTCACTGACATGATCGATATATCCGTTTTGAGCGATGTAATCAATCACCTTCTTCACAAAGACGATCTGCATCTGATTCAGCGACTGATCATTGATAAAGTCCGAGAAAGCGTTCATCGCCGCTTCATGATCCAACTTGGCAACCTTTCGGACGAGGAGGCCGAAAGGCGTGTCTTGAAATTCACGCTTATAATCCTCGGCTGTTCCGAGTTCTCCTGTAAATATTTTTTCCAGACTCTCATAGTCAAGTGAAGTCAGCGGTATGTTGTTTCTCAGCTTGTGAATTGCTATGCTGTCTCTATTTTGCTCTATGTACCGGTTTACCTTCAGCTTATAGTTATCGAAATTATACGCCTGGTACATCTCCTTGCCTTCGCTGATCTCCACTACTTCATCTTTTAGATTCGTATATATGATCCCCTGTCCTGTGCTTTCATCCACCAGGAACTTCATCAAGGATCGTAATTCAACCCTCAGCTGTTCATAGGTGATCAGGTCTGCAGTTTCCCAAAATTCTTCAGCCGCGATTCGTTGAATGAAGGCAAGCTTGTCCTTGATCTGTGGAATGGTGGCACGCTTGGAAAGTCGAAAGCTAATATCCGTTAGCTGGTTTTTAAGCTTCTTCAACTGAGCGGTTTGTTCAATATGAGCAATCATCAGACCGTACATCAGGTTATCAAAGCGTTTTTCATGCTCATCCGTCTCGTTCATGTACACGAGTGGCGCCAAATGCTGGTTTAGCTCCTGCTTATTCGCATCCGAGAGGTACACAAACGCTTCTGCCTGCTTGTACTTCTCGACGTATTGCAGCTTCAGCTTGACGGACACCAGCTCGGTATTCAGCATTTGAATTTGCTCGGCCACCGTGTCAACCATCTCTGTACGAATAGCTTGAATTTCCTCTTCAGCAAATGAAGCATCCTGCATATGGTGAATGAGACTTATTCTTTTGGTGAAAATCGACTCACTCAAGCTCTTAGCCTCGTTACCAGCAAGGCCTTCCTGATGCTGACGGAAAAATTCGAAGTTCCCCAGATAATCAAAAATAACAAACCCGGTCTTATCTAGTCCCTCTCCAAATAGGTTCTTACGTAGTCTTGTTCCCCGGCCAATCATTTGCCAGAACTTCGTTTTAGACCGAATCCTCTTGAAAAATACAAGATTGAGGATTTCCGGAACGTCGATACCGGTATCCAGCATATCCACGGAAACGGCAATATATGGTTCTTTCTCCGGCGCTTTGAACTCGTCAATGATGGACTGGGCATAGGCATCCTCGGACACGATTCGTTTGGCAAAGCTGCCTCTGTACTGCGGGTACAGGGCGTTAAAGCGGTCCACAATATATTGCGCATGACGTTTGTTTTGGGCAAAGATAATCGTCTTGCCGAGACGGTCCCCACCTGCAACCTTCAGCCCCTTGGTCATCAGATCCTCAAGCACCATGTCGACGGTGAACTGGTTAAAAATGAACTCGTTCACCGCAGGTGAAGGAACATGTTCGGGCATTTCCCCATCTTCATCCGTGAAGTCTTCCTCATAGCGCTGTTTATCCTGATCCGAAAGCTCGTCGTAGGCAATGCCTTCCTCCAGAAACTTCGTTGTCACCTCAATATTTTGATACGGAACAAGCACATGATCGACTTCCACGGCCGTTTCGTAAGGATAGGCATAGGTTGGAACTCCGCTTTCCAGCTCAAAGAAATCATACGTATTCCGGTCCACATCCATTTTCGGCGTGGCGGTAAGTCCGACAACCATTGCGTCAAAGTATTCAAAGATCACCCGATATTTTTTGAAAATACTCCGGTGCGCTTCATCCACGATAATGAGATCAAAATGAGCGGGTGTAAACAACCGTTTGCCATCCTCGTTTTTCACGTCGTCGATGGCATTCAGCATCGTAGGATATGTGGAAAACACAATCCGTGCCGACTTGTTGTCTTTGTTACTAAGCAGATTGCAGAGCGACAGATCCGGCAAGTAATTTTTGAAGTCATTCTTGGCCTGCGTCACAAGCGCCGTCCGATCCGCTAGAAACAGTACATTGGTCACATACCCACCCCGGGACAGCACATCCGTCAAGCTGGAAGCCGTTCGGGTTTTACCTGTTCCGGTTGCCATCACAAGTAATGCTTTGCGGTGTCCCGTCTGAATACTATCGCAGATCGCCCGGATCGCTTCCTTCTGGTAATAACGATCGGTAATGCGATCATCAATCAGAACCTGGTCAAGCGGCTTGCGCTCCGTCCTCCGGTTCATCAGTTTCTCCAGATCGGCCTTGGAGAATATTCCGCTAACTTTACGCTGTGGCGCTGATAAGTCATCCCACAAATGCGTCTCGAACCCATTTGTCGTAAACATCATCGGCCGACGTCCGGTAGAACGCTCCAGACAATCCGCATACAGCTTCGCCTGCTGAGCACCAATTTTGGGGTCCCTGGATGTGCGTTTGGCCTCAATAATAGCTAGCGGCAGTCCGTCTTTTCCGTACAAGACATAGTCGGCGTAACCCTTTTGCTCCGGGTTCGGCATGCCTTGCAGTTCAACTTCCTCCTTCACATCTTCACCAAAGACCCATCCGAGAAGTTTTAGATCGACGTCGATATACTTCTTCCGGGTCTTGAACTCGCTAATATCCTCAGGTGTAAACTGCCGTTCTTCTTTATGAACCGACTTTTCTGCGGTTAGACGGTCGCTCATAGCAGCAATTTGAGCCCGCAGCGCTTCGATTTCGGAATCTTTCTGCTCGATCAGACTGTCTTTCTCTTTAATCCTTGCTTCATCCAGTATGACCTTCTTATCCGGAATCCGTTCCTCATGGAAAGTCCGCTCCTCATAGTTCGTGCCATAACAGTAATCAAGCCACTGGATGAATTCAAATAGAGAAGCTAAAGACAAAATGGCATCGCTTCGCTGAATCGCACGATCTGTATGTACTGCCAGATTACCAAGCTTGATGATATACGGTAGTTTCCCCCACGTCTGCGGCTCCATTGCGAATCGGAAGGAGGGTTCGTGAATAAGCGATTGTAGATTATCCTTATATGGCATAACAATGGTGTTATCCGCAGAATAAACCCATTTCACCGCAAGTTCAAAAGCCTTGCGGCTGCCCACCGCCGCCATAGCGGGAGAGGTGGACAGCACGCGTTCAGCTTCGATACAAGCACTCGCAAACAGTTTATATTCCGGTTGATCTTGCAGAAACTCAAAATTAGCAGGCATGTTGCTCACCTCTCATCTATGAGAAAATGTTTTAGTCATCGAAATACTGACTCATCAAGCTATCAAACAGCTGTTGTGTTTCGTCGATAGCTTGCTTGACCAGGGTTTTCTGCTCCTCGATTTTAGTAACGATGTCGGCGAACTGAATTTGGAGATCGAGGGGTGGGAGAGGAATTTCCAAATTTTTAATCATTCCAAGATTTAGATTTTTTTGACGAACCCCCCGTCTATTACTAAGAAAATGTGGCCGCATAATCCTAGCACAATCGTAGAGCCACTCAATATTAACAAGTTGCTCATTAATTTGAATATTTGCACATGCTTGGTTCGAGGCTGCATCATATGCTAATATTCCAAGTTTAAACGCTGCTGTATCATACATTCCTATAAGCAAACTTCCGGCCTTAAAGATTTTCGCTGAGCTCTGTTCTATTGCTAGTTGTGTTATTTTTTCATTCGAGTTTAATAGATATCGTTGATTTAACTCTCCCGCAGAAAACCAATTAATACTTCCTTTAAAGTACGAATTGTTACTCCGAGAGGGAGTTCCTCCACTATTTAACACTCCAATATTTCCAAATGTTGATAAGATCCATCCCTTCTCATTCGTTACCGGATCCCCAAACATTTCATAAAAAACAGACTTAATCAATTCATCTAGCTCGGATAACTGCTGTTTACGCATAGTTAGCAGCTCAGAGGCAGCATCCAAGGTTGCAGCAATTTGTTTTTGTACTTCTAATGGGGGAAGGGGGAACACAATATTCTCTACAATACTTTTCGAAATTTCTTTAAAAGTTGCTCCTCTACCAAGGCTATTAAGAAATTCTCCTTTCCCCTTTAAAAACCAAAAAAGATATTTGTTAAATACACTTTCTGAGCAAACTAAATTTTTAAAACCTTGGTTGCAATACATTTCTTTTCCAGTGATTGCAACCTTACCGATAGGAGCTCTTGAAGAAAGTAACACTGTACCAACAGGTAGTTTTTTCAAGCTCAATTCACTTATAGCCTTGTCAGTAATCTTTCTTTGGGTATCTCTAATAATTATTGTCGTGTCATTAAGTTCAGCGGGGGTTATCCATAGAATTTCTCCATCCCAGTATTCTTTAACTGAGGTTTTTGGTGTAGAGCCACCGATCACTTCACATACATCCCCCAACCTAACCTTCTCCCACTTATTCACCGATAAGCCCCCTTAACTCCTCCATTTTAGAGGCGATGCTAAGGTTCAACTCATCGAGACGATTCATAATAACGTCAGGCGCGTCATACTCCACCTTTTCATACACAACTTCTTTATAGCGATTAATTGATAGATCATAATCTTTCGCTACAATCACCGACTTCTCCACCAAGAAACTTTGCTCCGTTGGTTTGCGATCGGCTTCAGCATCAATGTTATGGAATCGGTTCAGGATGTCCGGAATGTCGTTCGCTTCGATTGGCGAACGCTTATCATCCAGGGAATATCCGTCCGCCTGCATGTCGTAGAACCATACTTTGTCTGTACCGCCTGCGTCGGTTTTCGTAAAAATAAGAATAGCAGTACTAACACCCGCATAAGGCTTGAACACGCCGCTCGGCATCGAAATGACCGCTTGAAGCTGATGGTTCTCAACGAGCTCTTTACGGAGAGATTTATGTGCTTTAGTCGTTCCGAACAAGACACCATCCGGTACGATACAAGCACAGCGGCCACCTTTCTGCAGAATTCTCAAGAACAGGGCAACAAATAAAAGCTCCGTCTTTTTCGTGTTGCAGATCGTCTTTAAGTTATCGTGAATACTCTCCGCATCTACGGTACCTGTAAACGGAGGATTCGCTAGAACAATATCGTATTCGGAAGCCGTTTCGTTCTGTTTCGATACACTGTCCACATAATCGATATTCGGCTGATTGATCGAATGCAACATGAGGTTCATAGCAGACAAGCGGAGCATCGTACGGTCGGTATCAAAACCTGAAAACATCTCTCCGGCAAAATGTTCCCACTGCTCACTGGTCATCTCGGCTTCATATTTCTCGCGAATGTATTCCGCTGAGGAGATGAGGAAACCTGCTGTTCCACAGGCAGGGTCGCATATTTTATCATCTGGGGTTGGGGCTAGAAGCCGAACCATCATATCCCGAATATGCTTTGGTGTTCTGAACTGACCGTTTTGACCCGACGTGGCCAGTTTGCCAAGCATATACTCGTACAGGTCACCCTGCATGTCCAAATCCTTGATATCATGCTCATAGAGTTCATCCAGACCTGTGATGATCTTTTGCAGCACTTGGGGTGTCGGAATAAGGAACATCGCGTCCTGCATATATCGTGAAAACGCGGTTTCATTAGTTCCGTTCAGATTTTTGATGTAAGGAAACACTTTGGTGCCCACGATATTAAAAATTTCGCGCGGATCCTTATTCTTAAACTTGCTCCAACGCATGCTCTGTCCTTCTTCATCTAATGGAAACACTTTAGGCATGGTTTCTCCGGTAAGTGCTTCCGTCATTTCACTCTCCAAATCCTTTTCATCCAGAGAGCGGATAAACATCAGGTAAGTAAGCTGCTCTATTACAGTGAGCGGGTTGCTGATTCCCCCTGCCCACATATCGGACCATATTTTATCGATTTTATTGCGTATTTCTCCTGTTAGCATAAGTTAGCTCCTCTTATATGTGTAGTTCATTGATACTAGTATCTCTAATTTACATTATAACTTAAATTTCACCGCATACAGACAACGAAACTATGCTTTTTTAGTCTTCATAGTTTCAAGTACCTTGTTACTACTCATGAGGCGATAGTATGCTTCCGGTAACGCTCTGTTGATCAATCGATCGGAGAGAGCAACTGCATCCTCAGGTATTTCTTTATAGTTATTGGGCCACATGGCAGGATAAACATACACCCGTTTTGAAATATCTCCGCTTTTTATTACGATGGTATTTTGTAATATTTCCGCTTTTGAACCATTCAGCTCTATCAATTCTTTTAGTGGTTTAAAAATATCAATCTGTTTCATTATCGAGTATCCGTTTTCTACTTTACCAAACTCACCATAACGAAGTAGCTGCAATGCAACCTGTCGATCAAGTCTGTTCTGTATTCGTTGATTCCAGAAATGATTTAAGCATTGATGACATGAAGAATTACATGAACATTCAAGAATTCCTTCCGCATAATTTAGTAGATCATTTACATTGTTCGCAAGTTCAGAACTGTAACCTGCTCCACTTGACAAGCTGTCAAACAAATAGATATCAACGTAAGTAGTTTCAGGCGAATAGCGTAGGCGGTAACCACTTTTAATTTCATTAAACTCTACATCTAATAACCTTCCTGCTGCAAGTACCAAGGCTTCAGCCAGTGTCATTGCAGCTGTCTTAATCCAAAGGTCATCAATGTTTGTATTAATCTTTCTGTTATCTAATGTAAACTCAAAAACAACCATATCTGTGTTGAAATTGTGACCTAGGACTACTTGTTCTATGTCATTGTGGTAGCATCTTTTTCTGGATCTTGGATGCTGATACGGCCTTGAAATTTGTTTCATATCCTCTTCACCTGAAACAGCCGCGCCACAATCCTTACATACCCTAAAGCCTTTTCCCTTTGGCCCTTTGTTCAAGACAATAAGTGTCTGATCTGCACGTCTGGCGACTTTTATATACCGATTATCGGTTGTATGCATATCATCTTGAGTAGGGGTTGCCGAATAACATGGAGCTTCTGCATAGGACACTTCATTTTCAGCTTCTGACTCCGGTATGCTTCTGGCATTAACAGGAGCAAACCCCCATGGCTTCAACATATGTTGGACGTCTATCTCATGCTGTCTGCAAAATGGACATTCGTTTCCTTCTGGTCTATTTATTCCGAACCACCCGCATGATTCATTCTTGCAATAGTACAAATGTTTGAAGTACTCTGCATTTTCGAAATAAGACCTGGCAGGTTTATCGTACTTACCCACTTGAAACTTAGAGTGAAAATTATATATGCCTCCAGACTTATACGTTTTTTTATTCACTACAAGCGTGCGTCCTGGAGCATATTCGCTGATTGCCATATCTAAGGCTCTCTCAGGCTTCTGATCAATATTCTTTCCTTCTTTATCCTCAATGTAAAACCCAACAACGTTTTTGGGAAAGGAATAAGTTGGAAGAACACTTTCTTCATACATTACATCTAATAAAGATTTCTGATCGCCCTTTTCATTAACATAATCTACTACTTTATGCTGTACTTTTATATAAATCGCATCCATATGTTGTTTTAAGGAACTCTTAATATCAACTAAATTTATTAATTTGCGATCAGGTAAGATAACATTCACTTCATTTTCTTTCTTATTATATCCCTCTAAAAACATGCAGAAATCTGAGTAGTATTGATTATAAAACGTCTCAATTCCGACCTTATCCATGCTTTCATGAATTTGTGAAGTATACTCAGTCAATATAATCATGTTGATATGTCTAAATATAAGCTTTGGATTCTTGACATCAATCCATGGTTTCCTTACTTCACCAGCTATGATTTCCTCTGGATGATTAAAATAAAAAGTATCGTGTGGCCCATTATCGGTATAAGTCACTATTGTGGATATCGCTGAACTTCTTCTCCCGGCTCGCCCTGCGCGTTGTTGATAATTTTCTCTCATAGGGGGAATATTTCTGAGTCCAACCGCTGTTAAAGATCCAATATCGATACCAACCTCCATGGTCGTTGTACAACTGAGTATATCAACCGGTGTATCATCATTGACTTGAACATCTTGAAATCTCATTTCGTAATCTTCTGTAGTAGACCACATTTTTTGACGTTGATCCTTGTGCGATAACTGAGCCGTATGTTCCTCAGTATTAATACTTGTTATCGGTTGAGGAGTTGATGATTCTATTATTTCAATTACGGGTTTTCTCCAAAAATCAAAGCGCCGGAAGTCTTCTTTTGTCATTTGAGCGACTTGCGAATCACCACAATGTGCACATTTCCCCCACAATGTACGAGCAAAAACCCCTGCACACTTTTTACAGTGGTACCATTCATGGCTATTGTTATAAGTGAGTGTTAGCATATTCATATTTAAATAACTGTTTTCGCTACCTTGTGGAGTAGCTGTATATTTAAGCAAACATTTATAAATAGTGTTTATTTCTTCAGGAGAATAGCCCTGTTCGATTAATACCCTAAGAATTCCTCCTGAAAGCTTCCCGTTCGCGGGAATTCCAAATCTTCCATAGCTAGTTGGCCTAGCATTTTCCCTGACTTCATCACTGATGGTATCACCTAATGCATAACTATCCTTCATAACAAAATTAGCCCAGGAAGCAAATATACTTTCGAATTCATCTACTGACAGATTAATATTATTATCGTCCAGTTCATCTAGAACCTCATCGATTTTATCTTCACTACAAGGTTTAATGTAACATAATCCAATATCACTTAATGAACGATAGCTACTACACATCAACTTTAATAATTGTTCATCATACAAACCTGGTGTAGTATTGAAATCAGCCTTTAAGGTTTCATAGTTCATTGCCTTATTTCTTCGTTCATTCCTACGCAGCTGTTCTCTTACTTTGTTCATATCGTTCACAAGACTCTTCTTCTGATCACCATAAAATAGATGTAAATTATGAGTAACAGCAACTTCCAAAAAAGCTACATACAATATGTTCATTGTAGGTTGCCGATTTTGAGCAGCGGCCCATTTTTCAAGATTCTGAACTGCGATTACCATTGCTTTTCTTGCCGCAACATCATCTGCAGCTCTAGTTAAATCTTTCGCCAGTCCCGCCGCTCTTTGCCTACTATCTGAAAACAATAAAACTTTTCGTCCAGCATTAGGCAGTTTCCTTATTAGATCATTGTCAAAAATGGTAGGTGGTTGAATACTTAGTTGTTCAGAGACCAAATTATAAAAAGATTCGTTCCCCTTCGTTACAAAATCCGAAGGGTTCAATTTTGCCTTACTGCACTTTGGACATGAATCGAAAGTGAGTTTCCCTGGTTTTCCCTTTAATTCCTTCGGATTATAGGCCACATGCAGAAACCCTTGTTTATTCGCATAAGAATCATCAATAAAGAGTCTTCCTGTAGGTGCGTGTAACCAACCCACTTTTGTTTCCTTTGTGGTTTTCTTATAATTTTCCTCCGAAATAATATAGAAATGAACCTCTTTGCAATTTTCATCATAAAGTTCTCCAATTGAGTTCCACACAAACTCTCTTGCATTAAAAGGTTCTTGATACATATAACCTTTAAGAAACAATGCTCCGCATCTTCGATCATTCAATAACTCATATACCTTACTTCCGCAGCTATCACACGTATCTCTTACACTACCGAAATATAGTTTTCCAATTCTAAATTCATCATTAGGATGAGCTCCAGAACAATCAGGATTACTACATGCATAGATTCCTTGTAGTCCTCTAAACATCATGTGTAATCGAGCCGGAAATAAGACTTGCCCCTCTTTGTTCTTAGCCAAAGGAGCAACTGCGAGCAATGTTTCAGTACACTTCCTAGCCGTTTCTTCGTTGATTCCTGGATAAGTAATTTTAGATAATTCCTCATAAGATATTGCTTTACCTCTGGAAGCATCTAAAATCGAAATCATTGGTCTGCATCTTCCTAGAAAAGTGTATAACCATTGCTGTGCGTCTTCATAACTGTTTATTTTTACTCGCCCGGTTTTAGCAAATGCTTCGGCAAATTGATTGACGGCCAGTTGCTTACTGTCCTGATCCCCAAGGAATGGAGCTGTATCGATTTGGGCAAGTTTTTCAGGATCCAAGTCTATGGTGCCAAATCTATCCACTTCCTGTTGCTCTCCATAAATAATATCAAATGTGGAGTTTGCAGTATCCTGAGCAGTCAAGCTATTTGAGAATTCTAATATAAACTTTTCTCCTTCAGAAGGAACGCTTGCACTTGTAAGAATAAATCGAACTTTATTTCTTGTAACCCCCAGCTTATGTAATAATCTTCGAATTAGTAATGCGACCTCTCCACCAGATGCTCCTCTGTACATATGTGCTTCATCGATTACAATAAGTAATTGATTATCATCCGCTTCGTTAAGCCAATTGCTCGTCTGAGTCCAAATAGACTGTTCAATGGGTCTAATAAGCATATACTCCAACATAGAATAGTTTGTGATGAGGATATCCGGACATAATTGTTGCATCTCTTGTCTGGTTATTAATTCAGCATCGTAATCATGTGTTATATGTTTTCCTTGTCTAAGACCATTGATATATTCTTCAAGGTTGTATTTCGCAGGATATTTTCCGATTTTACTTAGTTTTTGTTTAGTCTCTTCATCCTTATTCAACAAACTCTGAAATAATGTACTAGCTAATTCTTTATCTTCATCTTCGTTTATATTTCCGGGGTAGGGGGTTCGACCTGTATACATGCCAAATTGAGGAATACGTAGCCCCCTATTTCCCGTCTCCTGATAGAATACTTCACGAAAGCAACCTCGCTCATCACCAATCATCCTACGCAGACGCCCAACCTGATCTGATACTAGCGCATTCATAGGATACAACATAAGAGCCCTTACCCCTCTGTGCTGCCATGTTTCAGGGGATGTAGCAGCTTCGTTTACAATCTTGCTAATCATAGGCCACATAAAACATTCGGTTTTACCTGAACCTGTTCCTGTTGTTATAAATAGGTCTCGTCCATTATAAAAACTTTCGAGTGCTTTGACTTGATGAAGAAATGGATGGGGGAATACACCCAGCTTTTTTTTAGACATTTCATCCAAAAAGTGCTTAACCTTATCCGGGATGACTTTACTATTTTTGATTCCATTCTCAACCACTTTATAGGCAGGATTCGCCTCAATATATGGCTTTTGAAATAACACCCCTTCCTTTTCTATAATTTCATTGCATGCTTGCAGCAAGAATTTGTTTTCCCCTAAGTATTGAGCCCGAATATAATCAATAAATTTCTTTTTCAACGCATTATGGGTTTCATATACGCTATATTTATCCATGAATCTTTTCCTCCAGTTTGATATTCAGATTTCTCAATACCTGAGCAATAAATCCCCAAACTGAACCATGAAATAACAGTCTGTATTTATCATGTATATGACGAACCGGCCATCCTAACAACATCAACAAGTTTTCTTCCTGAGAAGGTAATGCATTATACAAATGAAGCTCCACAAAGTTTTCTTGCCTATATCGAATAAATGCGGCCTTAACTGGATTACTAGCTTCATATCTTAATGCGTACATATATCTCCTAACTTCAAACCCATCTACCAGATATTCGCTAACTTGGCTTATATACATTTCTCCATCTACGCATTTGATAAACCCAAAATTCTTATTACCTTTCGAATACATTGGGTGTCGGTATAAAGAAAGCTCTAATCCATTTCCTATGAATTTATAATCCCAGCTATTCGAAAAACTCATAGAGCTATGTTTATTATAGATTTGAAAGGGGGACTCATCATTCCACTTTGTCCATTTCAATGCACTTATTATTTCATTCATAATGACACTCGCTGTGCTGCTTTGTAATCCATAGAATTGAAATAAATCTTGATTTGACAAAGCTCCTCTACTGTAAGAAGTTTTCATTTGGGCAAGCCCTATAGCTGTCAGCAGTTCTTGATTTTGAATCCCTCTAATGAGGCTATTATTCTTATTAATTGGACAAATTTCGAAATGAGGAAGTGATAGATCCGTATTATATCCAACTTCCACCAGCTCACCACTCATACATAATCTGTCCCGAACTGTTTCAACAGGATGAGATTCTGTGTCCGAAGGATAGAACCAAGTGCGGGCAGCTGGATAAATTCCCAACATTTCATCAAGAAAAGGTCGACATCTGTTCAGTATATGAATTTTACTAACACCAATTTTACTTTTGTCGGGATTTAAGATGTTTTCATCTACTGTCGAATACCTAACCCATATTCCTAAACCCGAGTAGATAATCCGTGATATAAACTGATAATCCGGTTCATTGTTAAACCTAATTATCTTGAGATCCCTGGCTATATGGTTTATGATCGGATAACTACTCACTATAATTCTCCTCAATATGGGAGCATAAGATTTTATAAGTCTCAGCGCTGAACCCTTGTTGTTCTACATACTGATTTAATTCAGTAGTTCTACCAGTCCTACTACACAACATAGATAATGAAAATACCAGCATATTGTACAGAGCTTGAGGTGACTCAAGAGAGTCAATCACACTCATTATCTCTGCCCATTTTATTCTGGTTGATAGCGGCAAACTATACACAGAATTGAATTTTTTTAATGTTTTTAAGTTAGCTTCTACCGAGCTTTCTTCGAAAGATTTCTTGAAAACGGCTTCAACTACATTTGTTCTAATGAGTTCCCCAGGTTTTTTTACATATTGGATAATTGAATCCACATCAATTGGGACCAAATAATTCAAAATACTACTAGGTAATAATGTGATAGGCTCCGATGATTCCATAGAGAATAAGATCAGCCGATCGTTATTTTGTTTTAATAATGGTAAATAGACTAACTCTGATACGTTATCTATTACATTCTCAATTAAAATCACTCTATTGCTTGAACTCTTAACTAGATGAATTAACTCATTACTATCAACATATCCAGGAGGGAGGGATATAATATCTGGAGTTGCCCCTGCTAAAAGCTGAGATAAAGCATTCGCTATTTTTCTACCATTAAATCCAATAAATAATGGACTCATACCGCAAACAACAATTGCATATAAATATCTTGAAAAATCTTTAGCATATAAATTTTGGACACCAGAAATGCTTAAATTATCAGATAAATCCTCGATAAAATCGAGACGCTCCACTGTTTCTTCGTCTGCATCCATTTGATTTCCAAATAAATAGTAAACACTTTGATTAGATGGAACTGCTTCTACCGATTGAACTCCAATTTTATATAACAGATCCTTAAAATCGGAAAACAATGTGCCACCCTTCATCTGTAAAGACTCTATAATTTTCTCCAAGTCATTTTTTTGAAGTATAAATTTTTCAATTTCTAATCTCAAAATCTCCCTATCCCGGATTAAACTATCAATTGAGTGTTGAATTGCTACCTTTTTTTCGAAAAGAGCCGCATTTGAAGCATTCCATTTCGACTCTATTAATGGTAAAAATTCTTCTTCCTTCTGATTTACTAAAAGTGTCAATTCAGAAACTTTTCTTTTATCTGATTTATTTTGCACTTCCATTTGTGTGATTTTGGATTCCAGTTCGCTTATGAAGTTGGTAAGATTCTTTTTTTCCT
This sequence comes from Paenibacillus sp. Y412MC10, assembly GCF_000024685.1. NCBI lineage: Bacteria > Bacillati > Bacillota > Bacilli > Caryophanales > Paenibacillaceae > Paenibacillus > Paenibacillus sp. Y412MC10. Next base: position 1,228,551 of record NC_013406.1, on the reverse strand, counting down.
TTATCATATCCTCCATATGTCTCTTGTATTTAAACTCCATTGCATCAACCTGAACGGAGTTAACATATAGAATTTCATCATATTCCTTTTTGTTATGCTCTATCTGTTCTACAAGTTCCTTTATTTTCATCTCTTTCTCTTTTAACTCACCTTTAAAACTACTTTTCAATTCCTTTATTTCTTGTTCATATCTTTCAACCGATTCATTTTCAATTTCAATTCTCAATTCTTTGCGCTGTACTAGGAATTGTAATTCATTATCCACATATTGGAGCTGCTCCCTTGTCAAGGTTATATTAAAAAACTTAAAATACACTATAATATGTTCAACTTTTTCGTAATTATTATTAACTAAAATATCAACTAGATTTATAAAACCATCTATATCATTATTTTGTATTTTCTCTCTAAGCGATTTAGCAGGCTCTATTCTCCTTGAAATTATTCTATCCATTTTGAGCATATAATTTTTCAATAAGCTATTAAGATGAAGAGCCAAGGCCAGATTATTCTCAATAAATATACTTTTATAATAGATCTCCTGAAATCGTTTTAGCGGTAGTTTATCAGGACGAAACCCCTTCAAGTATTTTCTGAATTTTTTCTCATTGCTTCTTATTTCTTCCGATAGCTTACTAGTAGGGAATAATGAAACAATAAAATCAAACTCTTCCTTTGAATATTTACTTTTTAATTCATTTACTACCTCGAGTTGATCATTAGCTGATAAACTCATCATCAATCCCATCTTTCATTTGATTTGACATTACTTTTAATACCCTTAGCCCTTCAACTGGAATTCGATTTAACATTAAATAATATTTCAGCAAACCTCTTAGCTTGGAGTTTGGTTGAAGTTGAATTGTTAATTTTTTAATCCAATATGGCGGACTTACATAAGGCCCATTGAGTCTTGTCAACATATTGTGGATAATTCTCTCATCAACTAAAGTCTTATTACTATCCGAAGTTTTATTGAATCTAAGTAATTTGTGATGCCGGCCCCCACTTATCTCAATAATTTCATCATTCTGTGCCAGATTATTAATAACAAGCGGGGTGGAGTCATTTAATTTATACTGTGTAAATATGCCACCGTGGCTATGTAAAATACTACATCTACTCTCTGAGAAGATTCTAATTGTTTTTTCTACAGGAAGAATTCTGTTTTTTTGAACATCTAAATCCTTATTATTATGGTCATGAACCCTAATGGAATTACGGTAAGATTTGATATTTCCCGAATTCTTCTGCAACATTGTGTAATTTTCATGAATAGCTAATGCTAACCCAGATGAAGGAACATGTATTTCTAATAATTGTGTATTTTCATAGATTACCTTGCTTGATAACCTCGTAGAAGTAGCACCAAAGTAAGAAGACACAACAGTATCATTTTTAGAATCTTTTAGTAAGAAAAAATTGTTGTAATTTCGTAAACAGCCAATATGATTATCATTTAGTACTGTTGGTGGCCATATTGGCACTATAGAAGCGGATTTAGAAACCAAACTAACTTTAAAACGAACTCGACATAATTTAATTAATCTCCAAAATTGTTGATCATTCTGGGGGGTGAAGTTTATTTTATAAATATTGAGTTCTTCTAGCTTTGCACCGTTAAATATTATAATCGTCCCGCAAAAAAAGTGGCTAATTGATTCATTACCAAGAAGTAGATGCTCATTCTTACATAAATATAAATACTCTGTTCCTGTTGTAATTTCGTCATTGACCCTAATTTTTCTTCCACCGTATTCGTTATAAGTAAATAGAGCTCCATCGCTTAAAATACCTTCTACGAAACCGCCCCATTGTTCTTTCAATTGGGATTCATATTTTAAATTAGAACACTGAATTGTATATTTAGTAGCAATAAAATCCACTTTTAATAGTGTAGTAGATTCAGGAAGGAAATTAGATTGATCAATTAAGTAATTATTTTCTCTTTTTATGCCATGCACCATTTCAAATTGCCTTATATTTATTTTCGCATGCTCCTTCTCAATATTATGTAGTAATGTATAACCCAGCTTATAAAAACCAATACAAAGCTCATACTGATTCTCACTATAGGTCCGGAGATACATAGGAAGGCCCAGCTTCTCGTGAATAGAAGTATAAGATGATTGTGAATTAACTCTTCTTTCACAATCTTTTGTTGTTTCGTTTTGCTTAGCATGCTTAAAGTGAGGCTTTACATTGTTACCTCTTACAAATGCTACGTACTCTCCACATTCTGGACAAACGAATCTTTCAGTCCCTGTACCTATAGATGTGTGGAATAAAATCTTTGCATAACTCGCAGTAATTGTACGGACTTTGCCTATTTCATAATAATCTATTGCAGTTTCCATTAACTCACCTCCTAAGACGAAGATTGATATCAGAACGAATGAAACTTATGCTCCGGTAATTCGTATATTTTTTTCTTAAATCACCAACCAACTATTCCGTCCCCGCCAATATCCATGCCCTTTTTAAAGGAACCACAGCCTTAATTCAAGAGCATCATAAATTTTCTAGCAACTCATGAATAATTGCTTTCTGATCCCACAGCCCTACATTAAAAAACTGTGATGCGATTTCCTTGTCCACTGAGGTTTTAAAACCGCTCCAAGAAACCAAAAGCCCATGACTGGCCTTAAAGTTGTGCACGTCCCAATTAGCTGTAGTGTCGGTAACGACAGAGAATCCGATGTCTTACCTGATCGCAAATTTTAGGTTCATTGAACCCCAAATGTTCAGGTGGGGCCCTAATACCCAATTTATCGGAGGGCGCATCGAGCAAAAGGCCTCGCTTGTATGGCATAAATAATTTTAAACCCATCTGAACAATTTATCGGCCATAGTTCAATTCTCCTGTATATATAATCACTATGCTATTTACACACTTCGACAATATTTACCTATATCCTTCCATAGAACTAAAAAACTTTCATAAAAAGGCATCGACCTATCATGTCTATGCTATTACTCCTCCCTCTTGATTCTATATGCCCTATTTCGTCTGGCAAATTCTCCTCACTTAAGAGGAAATGATTGATTTTCTTGCAGAAACATATCGAATACCGCTATCCCTTCTATAAGTTCAACAATGATCAAGTCCTTTACAATAAATCGAATCACTCCGTAGATTTGCTCATCAAATGAACAGAGATCCAACCCGCGCTCTGACATCCTTTGGGCAAGTATGTGTGCTGTTCGCAACGTAACCGATCTTTCCAATCGGAGCAATAACCGCTTGGTTCGCCTCCTCGTCATGCGGATTGTCAGGATCTTTAACGAGCCGTACGACCATTCCCGGCTTCAAGAAACTTGAGCCGAAATAATGCGAGGTACCGGTAATCTGTTCCATGCACACCATCTCTCCACCTCTAACTGAAATTCATATTTTGTGAACTCCGAAATTCTTGCCACATATCGTTTATAATCTTATTCTATATCTCTGAATGAACAGATGTTGTCGGCGAATGCATGTTCTAATATAAATAACCTTCACACGTCAGTCGTGTGAAGGTCTGATTTAGGGTTCGCGCTCTATCAGGAGCATATTTTAGTCATCGAAATACTGACTCATCAAGCCGCCAAATAGCTGCTGCGTTTCGTCAATAGCTTGTTTGACAAGGGCTTTCTGCTCCTCTATTTTCGTGACGATGTCGGCAATTGGTTTTGCGTTTCTAATAAGGGATTCAATATATCGAAATTTTTAATATGATTCATATTCAGAAAAGCTTGAACGCCTGTTGATGCTATTTCCAGCATCTTTGGCTTGTAGAAATGCAAATAGTATAGGAGAAATTTAGTGTTTATAATTTCATTATCTACCCTTATTGCTCCGGCATCATTCCCTCCCTTGTATAGTAAATGACTACATTTATTTATTTTCACAAAATCTGCTCCCCCCCTCTCCTACACGCAACAAAAAAGACCACGAATTCCAACCAAGGTTGAAATTCAAGGCCCTTCCCCCTACGAATAGATCATGCGATTATGCTCATCTTTTATCCCCGATTTTCGATAAAAATACGTATTGATGACATCGCGCCATTCCTTTGCGCTCTCCAGTTGTTCCAGCAAGCGCTGTTTAACATGCAGGAAGCGTTGCTGATCAAGCTTATGCTCCAAGGCATTCCAGCGTGCGAGCCACTGCTCCACCTGCTCGACCCCTGCAAAATGAGTGTCATAAATATGCTGAATGACGGTCTTGCCGGACTTTAACACATGGGTATATGGAACATGGTGGAAAAACAGCAGCAATTCATCCGGGCAAGTCTCCAATCGTTCATACATCGACGCATTGGCGCCAATATATTGGCCGGCGTACCCCGTTCCCGTCGCCTGCGTCCTGTCAACGCCGATCCCGTCGCGGTCCGCGAAATGATATGTTCCCCATTTGGAGTATTCATAGCCGTCCACGTCAGGGCCGTAGTGAACATGCGGCACGACCATCCAGCCCACGCCAAGCGGGGAAGTATAATTCTCGTAGGCGGGCCACGATTCCATCAGCATGTCCATCACGGTCCTCGTCACATCCGGATCGGTTCCAAAGGTCATCCGGGTCCATTCCTCGCCGATTTTCTCCGCCGTCAGCTCCGGATTCCACAGCAAGCGGCCATAGCCGTAAAGATTGGACTGGGCAAGGTAGTGACCGGTCCAGTTGAAGTCATCTCCAATATTGGACACGGCTGTTATGCCGTTGTACTGATAAGGATACACTTGTCCGGCTACAATATCTTTTACCTTGCTGCCCTCTCCTTGGCACAGCGTATCGAATTCCAGCACCTCTTTCCATTGCGGAATCAAATAACATATGTGTCTCTGCTGACCCGTGTACTCCTGCGTAATCTGGAATTCCAGCAGCTGATTCGTCCGCTCCATCGCTCCAAACAATGGTGATACCGGCTCTCTGACCTGAAAATCCATCGGACCGTTCTTGATCTGCAGGATCACATTATCCTTGAATTTGCCGTCCAGCGGCTTGAAATGGTCATATGCTGCGCGGGCCCGGTCCGTCTGGCGATCCCGCCAATCCTGATGGCAATCGTACACGAAGCATCTCCATAAGACGAGTCCGCCGTAAGGCTCCAGCGCTTCTGCCAGCATATTGGCTCCATCCGCATGATGGCGTCCATAGGTAAACGGGCCGGGACGGTTCTCCGAGTCTGCCTTGACCAGAAATCCGCCAAAGTCAGGAATGGTTCGGTAAATATCGGTCGCTGTCTGCTTCCACCAATTCTGAACGGCCGGTTCTAACGGGTCAGCCGTGGACATATCCCCCAGTTCGATCGGTGCAGCAAAGTTCACGCTGAGATAGAGGACGATGCCGTAATCGCGGAACACATCCGCTACGCGTGCCACATCCGGTAGCAATTGCGGCGTGATCAGCTTCGTCTCGGTCTGATGCACATTCACATTATTAATGGTGATTCCGTTAATCCCAACAGAGGCGAGCATTCTGGCGTACGCCCGGACACGAGTCAGATCGGAGACGATGGTATGGTCCTTATAAAATATCGATCGGCCCGCATATCCGCGCTCAATGGTTCCGTCCATATTGTCCCACTGATTCACCATGCGAAGCCGGTACTTCGGATGTTCGATCAGATCAAGCGCTTCGTTCGCTTGGCCCGTCTGCAGGAGACGCATAAAATGAAAGACCCCGTACAGAAGTCCCCTGTCCGATCCTCCTGCAATGAATATGTAATCCTGGTCTCCTCTTACGACGCGGCGTATGATGTAGCCATCATCTCCCACACGTCCGGCTTCCTCGGCTTCCGGCGAGCCGTCAAGCAAAGTCCTTTCAATGCTCCCCAGCGTCCCTGCGACCAAGCAGCGGCCGGCATCCATCTCTTCACGAAGTAAGGGCTGCTCACCTGTCAGCAGAGCAATGCCCGTGGTCAATTCTTCAATCGCTGTACGAAATACTTGCGAAGAAACCGCCTGCGCGGTCACGATCTTGCCCAAATAGCTTTCCAGCGGCTTTATTGCCGCAGCTTGCTTCAGCGAGCTCCCATTAACCTGCAACCACGCTTGATCATAACTGCTGTTCATAATGCCTCCTCATGATCATTTCACGAGCTCCGTTGGGTTCATGCCCGTGAATTTCTTAAATACCGTGCTGAAATATGGAACGTTTTTATATCCGACCTGTTCTGCCACTTGGTAAACCAATGCATTTTTCTCCATCAGCAGCTCCCGGGCCTTCTCGACCCGTACTCTGGTCAAGTAATTGTTGAACGTTTCTCCCGTCATATTCTTAAAAATCATCGACAAGTAGTTTCTCGAAATATACACCTTATCCGCCAGTCCCCCAAGCGTGAGATCCTCGGCATAGTGCTCGTGAATGTACTCGATCATAAAGTCGACAGCCTGGCGATGCTTTCCGTTCCCGCCCCACTCGCGGCTGCCGAACACGAGCCCGATCTTGGTGATCAGCCATTCCGCAAGCTCGTATGGACGCTGCAGCTTTGCCATTTCGTGCGTAATGCTGTCATTCGGGAAGAAATCGTCAACGACGGTCCCCGTCTCATAGAAAGCGAAGGCGATAATTCCCCACAGCTCGCCTGCCAGCATACTGACGTATGGTTTGGTGATGCCCTCTTGCTGTTCCAATCGCTTCATATAATCCCTGATGATTGTTTGTGCCTGATGTTCTTGCGAGGTTCGAATCGAACCGGCCAGCTCCAGGTAAAGCTTAACAGGACGCACGGGAGACTTGGCCTCCGCATTGCCCGGCTCCTGTGCACAGTAAAAATACAGCTCATACTCCGGAACCGCCGGCTGCGTATTCACATCGATCGCACGAAAGGCTTCTTCTGTCGAGATACCGATTTCCCTTATACTGCTCTTGCGATCACCGATGCCGATTCGGAGCTTCAGCTTCAAGTAGTTCTGCACACAGTCGATTAATCGGACACCCAGCTGCTCCAGCTGCTGCCGCACTCGCTCGGCAGACTCCGTTCGATCATGATGAATAATGACCACGGAGCGGTTGGTGTGGAGATCCGTATGGTCGAAGCGGGGGAATGCCGCCTGCGTAATTTCGCACACCATATTGCTGATTGCAAATCGAAGGAGGCTCCAGTCCGGCAAGCTTAGATTAGCTGCCCGTTGATCGTAGATGAGCTCGATGCCAACGACCGTATGATCGAAATCGGACCAATACCGGTAAGGCTCCGGGATTTCTGTTTGGAGACCTGAGTGCAGCAGTGCGCCGGCTGCGGCCGATTTGACCCACTCCTTCTCCACGAAAGGTTCGTAAAGCTGCAGCTTTTGGAGCAGCTCATCCTGCTTCATGCGCTGCTCTTCCTGCTCCTCCAAATCGGATATGGCTTCATTTAAAACAGACTTCAGCGTCGGAAGGCTGATCGGCTTGGATAAGTAATCGCTCACGTTCAGACGCAAGGCTTGACGGGCATACTCGAAGTCCGAGTAACCGCTCAGAATGATCACTTTTCCCGAATAGCCAGTGTTCTTCCGAAGCTGCTCGATCATATCCAGACCATTCATGACAGGCATATATAAATCGGTAATCACGATGTCGGGGTTGGCCGATTCAATCATTTCAAGCCCTTCTTCCCCGTTCAAGGCTTCTCCCGCCCACTCTGCATTCAGTTCATCCCAAGGGATGGCTTTTCGGATTCCCTGCAGCACGGCGCGGTCGTCATCAACGATTCCTATCTTCCACATCTGAAGATCCTCCTTCTTATTTGCAAAAAGGCAATGCCTCACATTAACGGTAATACGTCATGCCCAATCGGCGATAAAACCGCTTAGGCATGACGTAAACCGAGAGTTGACCGGAATATATAAGCTGAATTATTAATTTGGATGCGGGGGGCAAGTACGTATAATGTTCCTACGATCGCTGTTGCTCCCGGATTTTTGGATTTTATATTAAGCGGTAAAGATCCGGTCACAAAGGCGACCACTTCCGTTTCTTCGGAATCATTTTACTCCCTTGCTTGCATCCATCTAGTTCTCATCTCATTTTATATGATCTATTCATATTCCTGCGCGGCCTTCTTCAACGATTCATAGGCCTTTTCCGGTGTTGTTCTGCCGAAGCTCAGCTCATCCCGGACAAGCGGGAAGTCTTTATCGATGAAGTTCACCCATCCTTCCGGCCCTGTCGTAAATATCTGTCCGTCCGGCGTCGTTGCGTCGATCAGCTTCATCCCAACCTTTTCGCCCTCCGGAAGATTCGGAATGAGCGACTCGGCGATCTTGGCATTGGCAGGCACACCACGAGCGGTTCCAAGAATAGCCCCTGCCTCCGGATCATTGATGAACCAGTCGATGAACTTTGCCGCTTCTTCCTTGTGCTTGGAATTAGGCGAAAGACTGAAGTACATGGACGGCTTCAGCCAGCCCCCTGCTTCCTCGGCCCGCGGCATCGTAACCAGATCGTACGCCCCTTCCTTCATGCTGTCCCATGTGGTGTAGTTATTGGAGAAGGAGTAGCGGAATAAGATTTTGCCGTTGACCAGCAGGTCTGCCGTCGGATCCATTTCCTTGTCGGATGCGTTCAAATCGGCTGGAGGTATAAGTCCGTCCTTGCGCAGCTGTTCAAACTTCTTAGTCCATTCCAGGAAAGTCGCTTCATCAATATTGAATTTGCCGTCTTCCGTAATCAAGGTACCTTTACCCTTGGCATAGTGATAAGCGCTGAACATAAAGTAGTTGCCGGCATAATCCAGCGTGAAATATTGGCCTTCCGCCAGTTTAGGCTTTACCTCTTCCGCCAATGCGAAGAAATCATCCCATGTCCAGCCGTCTGTCGGCATTGTTGCGCCCAGCTTCTCAAGAGCCGCCTTGTCGTAGATCATCCCAAAAGCAACCGATCCCAACGGCACGCCGTATTGCTTGCCGTCTCTCTGCCCAATTGGCAGCAGGCTCGGCGTCAATTCATCCAGTCTAACCTTGGTGTCGAGCTCTTCGAGCTGGTTGCGGGATGTCCAGTCCGAAACCCAGCCCGGGTCCATTTGGAAAATATCCGGCTCGTTATGCGCCGCTGCCTGAGTGGAGAGTTTATCCAGGTAACCGTCCATCCCGGAATATTCGGGCTCGAAGGTAACGTGCGGATTTTTCTGCGTATAGGTCTCCAATGCCTTCAGTGTAGCTTCGTGACGCGGCTGCGAACCCCACCACATAATCCGCAGCTTGACATTTTCCGCCGCCGAACCGCTTTCGGCCTGTGTATTGTTCTTGGTTGAGGTTGTGCTTCCCGTGCTTGAGTTGGTGCTTCCGTTACCGCCGCATGCCGCTACCAGCAAGGAGAACACCATCCATAACGCGACGATCTGCAATCGCTTCCATTTGTTCATGCCGACTTCCCCCTAATAACAAAAGATTATGGTCAATATGTATCCTATCAATTCAGAGATGACTGGAGTATAAGAGAGATGCACAATTTATTATAAAATCGTCTGATTATGCTTTACCGCTGTGCTTCCTCAAGCCTTGGGAAGGAGATCGATACAACCACCCCTCCTTTCTCGCCATCCTTAACGATGATCTCATAATCATCGTTGAAGAACGCCGAGAACCGCTCTCTCACATTCCGGATCCCGTAACCTCCTTTGCGGCGATGGTTCCCTTTGCTCAGAGGAGCAAGCCCGCTCCCGTCATCGATAATCGTCAATCGGATCCGGCCGCCCTCTTCCTCTGCCTTAATATGAATTCGGCCGTTTTGCCTTGAATTAAATCCGTGTATGATTGAATTTTCGACGAAAGGCTGGAGCGTCATTTTGGGAATGAATAAGTTGCGGATTTCCTGGGAGGCATGCACCTCGTATTCCAGACCGTCTTCCCACCTGATCTGCTGGATTTCCAAATAGCATGCGACGTGAGTCAGCTCTTCTTCAATCGTAATAAAGCTTTCTCCATGCGATAATCCGATGCGGAACATGCGGCCCATCAGCTCCAAAATGCGACTCATCTTCTCCTGTCCCTCCGCAATCGCCATCCAGTTCAGCTGGTCCAAGGTGTTATATAGAAAATGTGGGTTAATATTGGCTTGTAGCGCTTCGATTTCGGCCTTGCGCTGCTGCTCGTAACGCTGCGCAAGGGATGCGTACAATGCCTGGATTCTCTCATTCAGTCTGCGAAACCCTGCAAACAGAATGCCGAATTCATTCGTGTAATCGCCGGCCAGCTCCGCTTGCTTCCCTCCAACATCGTAATTCTTCATCGCTCTCACTAACTGGGCGATCGGCTTCAACAATTGCCTGCTTAACCAGAGCGTTAACAAGAAAGCCAGCAATAAAGCTCCGATGCCGATGGTAATAATGGCTCCAGCCAGCTTGACGCTGCCTGACGTAATTCTCTCCCAAGGGGTAATCTCAACCAGCATCCAGTTGGAGTCGGCGACTTTGGAATAGACGATCAGAGACTCGACGCCATGCGGCTGTGTATGCAGCCGTGACACACCGGATTGGTCCGCGAACCGCAAATCCTGCTCCTGTAATCCGGCATCCCTCATTGATTTCCCGACGCTCAGCAGCTCCCTGCCGTTCAGATCCAGCAGCATCCGGTTCGAATCTTTAGAGTATCCTTCGAGAATCCCGCGGATCCAATCCGCTTTCACATGCACGACAAGAATACCCAAGTACCGGGAGTTGTTGTACACCTTGCGGGAAAAGCTGAGCACAGGCACGTTCCCATTATAGGTCGTTAAATCATGCTCCTCTGACCAGGAGAAGTCATTGTTCTGCAGCAAAGGATACCATGGCTTTGTCTCAGCCTCCGTTAATCCATGGAACTGAATATAGCTCTGCCGATCCCCCCACTCCGGCTGTTCCATATATAAATCGATGGCCTGAATTTGCGGAATCGAATAGGTTAGATGAGCCAGCGCTTCCTGTATGCCCTTGGACCTCCTGTAGTGGTTGAACTCATCTTCTTTTCCCGACAGAAACGTAAGTAAATCATTGTCCCTGGACGTGGTCAGCGATATCTGCTCGATCGACGTCAGGCGGCCCGTAATTTCGTTGTTCAGCTCCTCAAGCAGTCTTTTTTGATAATAAGACGTGTTTTCAGCCAATTCCCGCGAAGTCATGACATAACTGGTCCATACCGTGATCGCCAGCACAATCGTGATCAGCCCTGCAAAGCAAATAATAAACAGGGAATCGATCCGGTATTTTTTGAAGGGATTGATCATAATTCTCATCCTCCATGCTTTACATTCCTATCAGAAAAAAACATTGAAGCTGTGCGGCGTACCGCTGCCTCAATGTTTCCTAATTTTATAATATAACGGTAGGGCTAGCTACTACCCTTTTAGTCCTGTGGTAGCCACACCCTCTACAAAATATTTCTGGGCAAATATAAACAGCAATGTAGCCGGCAGAATGGATACGAGCGACATCGCCAGCAATTGTCCCCATTCCGCGCCTCCTTGTGAATCGTTAATCATCCGCAAAGCCAAGCCTACCGTGTATTTGTCGACGGAATTAATGTACAGGAGATGGCCAAGGAAATCATCCCAGTTCCATAAGAAGCAGAAGATGATTACCGTTACGATGGAAGGCTTCATCAAGGGCATCACAATTCTCCAGTAAATCCCGAACCAGCTGCATCCGTCGATCTTGGCCGATTCATCCAATTCCCGCGGGATTCCGCGTATGAATTGAACGAGCAGGAAGACGAAGAAGGTTCCTCCCGCTCCTCCCGCTAATGCATGGGGCACGATAAACGGCAGGTAGGTGTTGACCCAACCGAACTGATGGAACATCGCATACTGCGGTATGATGAGCACTTGGCCCGGCAGCATCAGGGTGAGCATGAGCAGCGAAAACCAGAAGCCTCGAAGCGGAAAGTCCAGTCTTGCAAATCCGAAGGCAACCAGCGTACAGGAAATCACCGTTACAATGATCACCGCAGTAATTAAATAAAAAGTATTCAAATAGAAATCGGTAAAGGTGAATCCCGGAACAGAGTTCCATCCGTTGGTGTAATTGGACCACTGAGGCACAGACGGGAAGATGGACGGAGAACTGAGCTCCTGGTTCGTTTTCAGCGAAGCGCCAATCCACCAAATGACCGGATAAACCATAATCAAGCTGAACATAATGAGGACCGAATGGCGGATCACGGGGTTCCATTTGCGTCTGGTCATTTTCCTTTCCCTCCTTGACTCTCGGATTCGTAGAATACCCAGTATTTCGAAGTCAGGTTAATGATCACGGCCGCAGCCACAATCAAGATCAGCATGATCCAGGCCAAGGAAGAAGAATAACCCAACTGATAGCGGCTGAATGCCCGTTCATACAGGTATAACGCATAGACATAGGTAGAGTTCATCGGCCCGCCGCCGGTGATAACGTAAGCAGGCGTAAACATCTGGAAGGAGTTAATGACCCCCATGATGAGATTGAAAAATAACGTGGGTGACAGCATCGGAAGCGTGATTTTGAAAAATTGCTTTAGCTTGCCCGCGCCATCCACCGCGGAAGCTTCATACAGATCATTCGGTATCTGCTTCAGGCCCGCGAGGAAAATCACCATCGATGAACCGAATTGCCATACCGACAAGCCAATGAGAGACCATAATGCGGTATCCGGGTTCGTGACCCAGCCCGTTCCGGGAATTCCGAAGAATCCAAGCACTTGGTTGAAGAAGCCGTCCACGCCGAAAATATTTTTCCATAACAGGGAAACCGCGATGCTTGCCCCGATTAAGGAAGGGAAATAAATGGCCGTTCGATAGACGGATATCCCGCGCACAGCCTTTTTTAGCAGGAGAGCAACCATCAGCGCGGCAATTAGCTTCAGTGGCACCGAGGCGAGTACATAATAAAATGTGAGCTTGAGTGATTGGGCAAATTTGTCGTCCGCCGTAATGATGCGCTCGTAATTGTCTAAGCCGACCCACTCGATCGGCTTCATTAGCGTGTAGTTTGTGAAGGAATAGTACAGGGACAACAGCATCGGATAGGCTGTCAACGCCAGAAATCCGATCAGCCAAGGGGAAATAAACAGATAACCTGCAAGGGGAGAGTCCCAGCGCTTGCGAAATGGCTTTTTGCGAACAGGTATTTCGGATGCTAAAGATGTTGCTCGTTCCATGAATTCACTCTCCTTTTCCGTACCTTAAGTATAGAAGGAGAGCCGCCGGGAACTACATGAGACAATTGCTCAAAATCATTCAATATTTTCAGAATGTGTCGTCAGAAACGAATACGACCAAGAACCCCACCGCGTCGAAGCAAGTAATTCAATTTTATCTTGCGGCGTTAATTCTCCAGGTGCACTTGAACTAGCATAACTTAACAAAAATACGCACCTCCCCGCGGAGATGCGTTTTTCACTGAATTTCATATGCTGCAAACGGATGCACTATCAACTTGCCAGATTACTCCGGTATATTTCCGCCCGCAACGCGGTCGCCGGAATTGCCCGCCGGGTCGGTAACATTGTCATCCTCGCCGGCATGAATGATCAGCGAGCGCCCCAGCACCGAGTTCGGCTGGTTCTTTTCCAGCGTGCCATGCTGAATGATCGTCTCCGCTTCCACGGTGCCGTCTGCGCCCACGATCAGGTTCGGCATGTCGCCGACATGGCTTCCTTGCGGATTCTCCAGGCCATGATGCTTGTGGGTCGGATTAAAATGCCCTCCGGCAGATTTAAAATCCGTTCCCTGAATCGCATTCTCATGCACATGGAACCCATGCTTGCCTGGAGTGAGGCCGGATGCGGAAATCTTCACCTTAACCCCGTCATGGATCTGCTCCAAGGTAGCGGAACCAACCGGCTTGCCCGCCGCATTGTACAGCTTGACTACAGGCTGCCCCAGGGATTCTTTTCTGGAAGCCTCGCCCCAGTACACGGGTTGGTTAACCGGATCTGAAACCATGCGAGCTGGCGCATCGCTGCTGTCGGCAGGCATCTTAGGATCCGCGGTCGCCGTCTCTTGTTTCGCAATTGGACCGTCAGCAGTGGCATTGTCCTTGCCGTTAACGAAGTGGCTTATTTTAGTCATCGTGTGTTGAATCGTATCTAAGGTGCCTTCTGGATTCGCAGCAGCGAACATAATCCCTATGATCAGCAGGGCTCCGGCAAGAAACGCTCCGGCCATATATTTTAACTTGTTGGTCAACTTTTTCACTTCATCGCCTCCTGAATGATGATATCATTCATCTCCCAATCGACTGATTTTATACATCCAAGTCGTTATTTTATGGGATATGAGGCATTCGGCGTTTGGTCAGTGAGAGGGGCTCGATAACGGCTTTAACGCCCCTCTGGCAAAATGAGTTCTCTCATCCGATCCGTATGTTTGTCGGAAACCACATATACTTCTTCTCCCCAATCCTTGAACCCATAGCTGAACACACTTTCCTGACCCTCTTCTCCCAACCACAGCTTGATGGCATGTATCGGAGATGGCTGGGCATAGACGACCATCACATCGTAATCCGGGTCAGTTCGTTTGGCATCATCCGGCTGCTTGCGGGCGGTACGGATCGCTTCCTCAAATACGCTTACAGCCTTCGAATCCTTGAAAGACAGCAGTGTGTCCCCATTCATCTCGTCCCATGTCTCGAACGCTGAAATCCGGATTTCCGCAACCTGTTCGTCCAGAAGCTGCATCGTCTCCCAACCGGTTTCCTTATCACAGCCTACCAATAGAGCCGTCATGTAAAGCATCATGATCATGAATAAACGCTTCATTAAACCGTCCTTCCTTATCTATGAAAAAATTATGGGATGATCCCATGCTGCTTCAGCTTGTCCATTAGCATGGTTCTGTACGTCTCTTGGTCATAAAGGGAGTTATTGATTAACTCCTTGTTCAGTTCGAGCTTGTCCAAGATCCTGTGCTCCAACTCGCGCCGGGCTTCCAATACTTGCAGAGTCCCTTCGACGCCTTCCAGACCGTGATGTTTGCCGTACCCCTGTCCAGTGTAGTAATGGGCGAACCCTGTGGACCATGCCTCCGGGCGTTCCCGGATGGCCTTGCGGAATGCGTATTCCAGGTCGTTCTGCTCAATGTAGAACAGGAGGGGATTTAGCGGAAGGACCGCTTTTTCCAGCCCCAGCACGTAGTCCGTCACTTGATCTTCCGGCGCATCATGCTTCACCATGCCGACGGTCACCGGATTCTGAATGAAACAGCACTCAAAAATCGTGACGGTAGGCTCATGCAGCGCCTGCTCGGCAAATGCCCCCCACCGATCGGTGATGAGCCACCGGTTGAGGTCCAGCGGGAGCTCGTAAATATCCTTCTTAGCCAACGAATGATAAAGGTCATCCGGAAAAGAAGCGCCGTATTCGTTCTTCAGCTTCTGGTAGGGCAAGAGGTTCCAGCTGCCTTTTTGGACAGCCCGTTCGATCCATATTTCTTTAAAAGGGCCTGCGACTTCCAGCAACTGCCCGAATTCCTCTTCCGTCAGACACGCGGTTCCCTCATAATCTGCCGGATGGTCGTTATCCCCCTCCATCACCAGCCGGGACTCGATGTTGTGCTCGGAAAGAATATCATGCAGCATACGGGACGTCGTCGATTTGCCGAACCCCGGCAGGCCCTCAACCATGATTAATTTCGTCTTCATTTCAAATCCCCTTCAAATCTCAATAAATGTTTGCAGCTTCATGTTATTCTGTGGGAGCCTGTGAATATCCTTTTCTCTATCTATTGATTAGGACCCAAATTAAGTTATGATAATGTTAATACTTATAGAGAGGTGTTCATACATAAATGAAGAAGACTTTAGCCCTTTTGTTGATGCTCGCTATCTTAATTCTCCCGTCACAGGCGTATGCCGCCCCACCCTCCATCAAAATGTCGATCTCCGAGGTTAATAAGATCTACTTTGAGGAATACAACAAGAGGTTAAAGGAAGTTAAGTCTGCTATACGGACATATAAAGCTCCTGTGTGCTCCGATGTAACCACCCTCACGAATCAATCCAAGCAGCTGACATCCAAGTACAACAACCTTAAGAAGTCCAAAGCCAGCAAAACGGAACTGGGTCAGATGAAGGCAACACTTGATAAGGCTAAGAAAAGTCTTAGTGAAGCAAAGAAAGTCTGCAATAAGGAAACAGCTGAAACGAAAAAAAAACTCAATGGACAAGTTAAAGAAATTTCTTTAGCCAAAACTTCCGGAGTCAAGCTGAACGTCGACTCTTATAATAAAGGAACCATCACCAGCTCGACATTCGATAAAGAAATACGCAGTATCGTGAAGCTTGTAGACGATGTTTTCACATACATTCTAGAGGATCTTGAGTAGAGCAAGCGGCAGGGTATACCCTGCCGTTTATTTATTGAACATAGTTGAGCAAAACAAAAGACCGTAGACTTTACCATCTACGGCCTTTCCCACATTCAACCAACACTTTACTCCAAACTACTAAACTCATTCATACGTGCAAGTTTTACAAGATCAGACTTAGGCCATCCGATTTCTCTCGATTTCACCCTGCAATATTTGCAAGAGCAATGAATCTTCCCCTTAGCAAACTCACCTGTAAACTTGGCATGCCAACCAAGCTGTTTAGCAAGCCTGCTCTTACGCTGGATCACTCTCCGTCGATGATGACGGTAATACGAACGAGTACGATTGTTGCCTTTGCTTTTCATTCCATCACGCCCCTTGGGATAAGGCCCAGCCTGCAAAGGAGCCAAGAGGGTTATGTCATCCTCTACAGGCCGAGCGTGATGAAACCGCTAAGTTGCACGAACACCATGGATCACCTCAACGCGATGTGATTTCAACCTGTATTACTTTCTTACCAACTCGCCATAATTTCCACATGCACCCTATGCGGAAACCTCGTCATGAACCTGCTTCAAGATAGCGAAACCCACAAGCTCTCTAGCCGCATTAAACAGCCTCACCAGAGGTGCCTTCTAAGCTAGCGTCCTTGTTGTGACAGAACATTCACCCATCAGATCGTTACAATAAACCCTTCCGTTTTATCCCCCATCAATTGAGGCCTTACATCCGTAAAGCCCTCCCCCGGCTTGCGCAGAGCTTCCAAAACAACCTGCGCGTTGTACCCGTCATGGAAATCATAGATCAGACCGGACTCTCCGTTCAAAATCTGAATGATTTGCTTCAAGATCGGCAGCGGACTGACGACATCATCTACAGATACAGGCTGCAGATCGGCATGCTTGCTGCTTCGGTACAGATTGCACCAGTTCTCCAATGCCAAGGTGCCTTCTTCACCGTGGACCACCAGGGAGACACGCTCCTCCCCTTCCCGTTGGTCGGTTCCTGACAGGCGAATCTCGATATCATGATGTAATCTGAGAACGGCCTGGACACGGCTTTCGGACTGATTCGAATCCGGCGGAAACTCGATCTCGCTCTTCACATGCGTAATCGGACCGAACACCTGCTGGATCATCTGGATCCAGTGAATGCCGACCTCCAGCAGATATCCGCCCTGCTGCCTTGACGTAATCCATGGATTCTGCTGCCAGGCCCTCGGCCACTGGGGAAACTCCAGGTACAGATCCATGCTTTGGATCCGGCCGATCGCCTGATCCTCAAGCAATCCCTGCAGCTTCAGAACGGCCGGATCGAGCGGAAGCGAGAAATGAACCGCATGGAGCACATCGGCCTTCTCGGCCAGCTCCACCAGACTCCGGGCTTCGGTCAAGCTATTGGCCAGCGGCTTCTCGCAGAAGACGTGGACGCCTTTTTCAAATGCGATCCGGGCCACGTCATAATGCAGGGACGGCGGAACCGCGATATACACCAGGTCAAGCGTCATCTCATCCAGCAGCTGGCGATAGTCGGTGTACAGCCTTGGGCGAATCCCAGCTTCCGCAGCTTCACGATGCAAACTGGATTCATCACTGTCGCAAATGGCGACCAACTCGATCTTCTCCGTATATTGGGGCAGTAAGCGGTGAATCATATGCCGGCCCATATGCCCTAAGCCGATGACGGCCATTTTTTGTTTGTTCATCCTGTTCTCCTATTCCATTCGCGATTGAATTTTGCCATTGCATGCATGTCCCCTATTATAGATCAAGGGGTTGCAGCCCGTACACTTGGATGTACAAAAACGGTACTGTTCCGTTAATCCCTTGGATTCAAAGCACTGGGCACTTTCTTTCTATGCTGGTAGTAAAATGCCCTTAAAATTAAAAGAGTAGAATCAATAATAAAAAAATCAGTTATTTTTTATCAGCCTTAAAGTTCCCTCTTTCAAGGCAATCGTATCAGAACTTGCATTTATTATGTAAAAGTAATATTGCCCTGATTCCTCAATAGTTAAATTGTAATTCCCCTTTAATTGATCGAATTTTTGCGATGGATATAGAACGCCGTCTTTAACGTAACCAATTAATATATTTTGATTTTCGACCACCTCCGATTTATACTTTTCAAATTCATATTCTACATAGTCACCCGCTTTTAGTTCCCACCCCGATCCATTAGTATCTGTTAAGACGTTTAATGAACCATTTACAGTAATTATCTCAGGGGAAATATATACTCCGTTTTTTTCTTTTGTTTCTAATTCAAAAATAGAGGGAGGCATAAAATTTTCTTCCATTATCTTTGTGATAATCCGGTTCTCAGGAAGACCATTTCGTGTTCTATTCTTTAATTCCTCTGGTGAGTACTCGACTCCATTAGAATCAATATAAACCCCGTTTCGATATATCATATAATCGCCACTTGTTTCTTTTCCAATCAAATGCCGATTATAATCAGTTATTAACTCTGTTTCTTTTATTTCTTTAGGACTACAAGCAATGATTGTTGATAAACCAACAACGATTATACCGATAAACAAACCCTTTTGGTTTTTTTTAGAGTTATTACTGCTAAACACCATAAATATGAATCACCTCTCGTTTAGACGTAATTACCAGACATGTTATATGTTAATTCTTCTGGATAAGATACGCGGTTCCTTTGCTATTGACGAGTAGTCCATTATGTATCTCCTATATTCTTCAATATTATCCATTCATTATTGATAACACCAATTACAAGAGGTACGTTTGGTGTCTCTATTTATTATTTTATTGAAATAGCCGGCTATGAATGAAGCTCACCAATCTGCATTGAATCAAATCGGATAGGAGGCTAGGCTACCAGGATCCGAAAGTCTTTTTTATAATCGAAATTTTTGCTTGGCCACTAAAATGTCCCCCTTCTCTAAACCATAGTACAAACCCCATTACAAATAGAAGGAAAAATATTCAACGAGCTCATTTTAATGTCCAAAGGCTAACCGCAGCTGGTGTGCAAATGAGTGTAGTTGATGGTTAATCCCCCATAAGTTCTCTTTGCGGGTAGACATGCGACTACACCCAAAGTAGTTATTTCTACTAAAACGATGATTATTAGGGATGTCAACGTATCGCCCCTAGATTTATAAAAGCGCCACGTCTCATGAAAAAGGCGTGGCGCTTTCTTATGTCATGGTGTCACTCACATTCCCCTCATTTTATATCTTACAACCGATATTTTAGCGGCCTGGAGTACTCGGTGCTTGCGGGCAGACAATTCACTCCACTCCCTTCAACGACTCAATCATATGAATCCGCGTCACTTTCTTCCGCAGCATAAGGTTGGAGAGAAGGGTCAGGAAGAACGCCAGCACAACCGATGCCAGCATAATCACAAGGTTTAATTGATCCGGAATTTGCTGATGCGTACTCGAAAGCGCCTGGATGATAATGGAATAGACATAACCGCTGATCGGCAGGGCGACAATGACCGCAAAAGCGGTTAACAGCATGTTCTCAGAGAAGATCAGCCGGTTGATTTTACGTTTGGGATAGCCTAAGACCTTCAGGGTGGCAAGCTCACGGTTCCTTTCATAAATGTTGATGGAAGAGATCGTGTAGATGGCGCCGAAGGACAAAATGACGGCACAGACGATAAACATGATGAAGATAAAGCTGTTTTGCTTCAGCATATACTGCGCAGATTTCTTGAGATCATCCTTGTCCGCAATGGCCTCCACCTGCGGTTCCTGTTCGAAGAAGCTGCGAACGCCTACCAGATCGGCAGCGCTATGGACGCTCACTAACAGCGAGGATGGATCGTAGTCGATACCCAAGCTCTTCATATAGCCCGGTGTGCTGTAGAACGACGGATTCGAATACTGTGTGGAGATATCCAGAACCTTCATATCGACGATGGTTTGGTTAAGCTCCGGTGCGGTGATTTGAAGCTGGATCGTATCTCCTTCAGCAATATGATACTGATCCGCGTACGATTTCGGTACCAGCACGCCATGATCTTCTAACGATAGCCGATTGCCTTGTTCATCATAAAAGCGAATCAGCTCATTATCCTGCTCCGTTACCACGAGCGTAGCATTTTCTTTGTTTTCCCCTTGGATGAGTTCCACAGGGTAGGTGGACAACCCATAATGGTCTACAATGCCGGAGGGCAGTGCTGCCCTATCCGGGAACGATCCGATCGCATAATCGACTCGTAAATCATACGTATTTACCTCTTCGATCTGGCCAGCTACCTTGAGCAGGGCCGTCTGCGTGCCGAAAGCCGTGATCAACAAAACCGTACTGACCACAACGCCAACGGAGCTCGCGAATGCTTTTTGTTTATTTAAGAAGATATTTCTTAGAATAATCTTGTTGCTGTAGGACAGCCGACTCCACATCCCTGGAATGTTCTCGATGAGCAGTCTTTTCATCTTCTTGGGCGGTTTCGGACGCATCGCCTGCGCAGCACGTTCTTGCAAGATCGCTCTGCCGCTGAAATAGCAGGACAGCATGCCAAACGCACTGGAGCAAATCATTGGAGGTAGGAGCGTAAAGAACGAAAGGGAGAACGTTAGGTCAGGTAGAGAGTAGGATCTTCCAATCGACGTTGTTATGAGTGGAATGAACAGGGCGGCGGCGATGGCATAGCCCAGAATGGAGCCGATGACGCCAGCCAGCACGGGGTAACCCATGTAATGCAGCATGATGCTTCTTTTTTTCACCCCTAATGCCTTCATAATGCCCACTTGATTTCGCTGGGAATCGATAATCCTTGACATGATCAGAAACAGGATCACCGCTTCAATCAAAAAAAGTACGATCGGGATCACCCTGCTCATCAGCTTATTATTATGAATCGTTTGCTGGGTCTGGGAATAGTTGAAGGTCCGTTCTTTGCTAACCTGGCTTATATAAGGGAGTGACTGGGAATGTGCTTCAATGGCCTGGCCTAACTGATCAATGTCGTAACCGTCCTTGGCATCAATCAGGATCTCATTGTAGAACATGCCGCCAGCGATTTCAGGAATGGTCTCTTCGGGGATATAAGCGATTCCATAAGCTTGATGGTCCTGGGTTTCGTTCTTCTTGGCATGCTCCACATTCTCAATCAAGCCGCTGATCGTGAACGTCATATCCTTGTCATTCACACGAATGCGGATGGAATCACCGATACGGTAATGATGTGCCTCGGCATAGTGGGAGTCCAACAGGATCTCATTCGGCCCGGCTGGCATCCTGCCCTCCATCATCCTGGACGTGTTGATTTCATTCGGTACGGGGATCGAATGCACCGTTAAAGTAGCTTTATCATCTTCAAAAGCCTGTTCGGCCTGGACGGTATAACGCCCTTCAATATTTTGAATGCCATCAATGCTCCGTAAATCCGCCACATCCTCTGCGGAAATTTGACTGTAATAGACGTTCAAGTCGCTTAGATTATGTTCTTGAAAATACCCCTTCGTATAGCCGCTAAGATTGTCGCTCAAGGTGACCAGCCCCGTGTAGAAAAAAGCTCCCACCGCGATTACCAAAACAATGGCTATGAATTGTCCTACCGACTGTTTCATGTCCCTTAACAATTTTAACGCTAAAATCTTCATCACCACTCGATCCCTTCAACGCTTTGTTTGTGCTCATTGATCGTGATGCTCTCGATCTTCCCGCTCTTGACGCGGATCACTTTATCCGCCATCGGCGCGATGGCCGAGTTATGGGTGACCAGCACTACGCATGTCTTCGTTTCCTGGTTTAAATCTTGAAGCAGCTTTAAGACCGATTTCCCTGTCACATAATCCAAAGCTCCGGTGGGTTCGTCGCAGAGGAGCAGCGCGGGATTCTTGGCAACCGCTCTTGCGATCGCAACTCTTTGCTGTTCGCCGCCAGAGAGCTGGGAAGGGAAGTTCTTCAAACGATCCGTTAGTCCAACCTTATGTAAAATATCACGGGCATCCAAATGGTGCTTACATACCTCTGTCGCAAATTCCACGTTCTCCAGCGCATTCAAATTCGGAATCAGGTTATAGAATTGAAATACGAAGCCAACCTGCTCGCCGCGGTATTCGGTTAATCTCTTCTCGCTCCATCCCGTAATCTCTTGATCTCCAACAAACACTTGTCCCGAGGTAGCCGTATCCATCCCGCCGAGAATGTTCAAAATCGTGCTTTTCCCTGCCCCGCTGGCCCCTAGGATCACGACGAATTCCCCCTCTAAAATGGAGAAATCAACGCCCGCAAGGGCTTGAATCGTCACTTCGCCGATTGGATAGGCCTTGGTTACGTTTTTAAATTCGATTAACGTTGTCACTTCGTACATCTCCCCGTATTGGATTTTTCAGTTGGCCTTGATGCGTTTTAATCTCATCATTACACCTTACGGTACAAGAGACACCCGACACGCGATGTATTCCATCATCAGCCTCAGGAAGGATTTCGCTTTAGCGACGGGCAAAGGGAATGCGATTACTGACTCCGGACGCAATTTTCCAAAGTGGGCAAGAAAAACAAAAAGACCGCCATCCAACTGTGGATAGCGGTCTGTTCCTGCGTACGATACCTGATCTTGTCTGAAATGGAACTGATTTAACTTAAAAGCGTCTCTGAAGCCAGCGTAAACCCTTCAATCGCGACATCTTCGTCGACTTCAATCATGATGCAGCGTTTACCTTGGAAATTCACCTGTTTAACATACCTTAAATCCTGCGGGCTCACCGAGATCGTAGCTACCTTGGTTTCGATCTTAATGGATTTGGTAGTATACTTCGGCATGACGCTGGTTGCTTTCATCTCATAGTTCTTGTTGTCTACGATGGTTTCGAATGCCCGCTCCACCTTCTCGGTTGTCACGTCCTCTACGCCGCTTGCGTTCAGTACGCGCTCCAGATCTTTATAATCCAGCTTCGGAGGTTCTTCCTCCTTCGTCTCTTCGTTCATTTCGATCACCCGGTTGATTTCCTCGTACACCTGGGCAATGGTGGCTGAATCGAGCTGTTCGCCGGCCACTTCCTTGACGATATCCTCGAAGATCGCTCGCTCTTCAAGTGCCGTCACGGATCTTTCTCCGTTCAAGACCTGCTCGACAAAATGCGGATCCGGAAAATTCGATTTTCCCGTACAATACAAAATACGATTCACATCGGAATAATTGTCCGTCACGCTAGGGTACAGGAATCCTTGCTCTGGCGCACTTAACTTGATAATCGGATCTACAATGACATTGTACTTGAACTCCCGCTCCACATAATCGAACAAGAGCGTCTTCCGTTGTTTCTCCGTAGAATTCATGCTGCATAAAATAAACGGATGGGCGAACACCTCGTTCTTCTCGCTCTCTTCCGCTTCATCGTTTCTCGCCTTGGTCGGCAAATAATACTGTCCCCGAACGAACGTGACCACCATATCCCGCTCATATTGGGCATCCTTCAGCATTCGATCCACCAGCATCAGCATCAAGTCCTGCCATTCTTCCGGATCACCCGACACGAGCGCTTGGTGAAGCATGACCTGCGCCGGTTCCTCCGCTGCTTCCTGAAACCTCAATTCGAACAATTTTTGATCCAGCTCGCCGGTCAGCAGTTTTTTGAAATTCCCCATGTATAACTCTTGCTTCTCCCGATCCACCAGCTCGAACGGCAGGCGCTCCCAATGATAGATTTCATTCGTTTCCTTCGTAATATAGACATTGAGAATATCGTAAATATTCATTAAATCGTGATCCAGCTTAAATTGCTTGCGTATATTGGCGACTTCTTTTTTGTTCATATCCGATTCGGCAGCTCCTTCAATATAATCTGGCTTAATTAGTATAAATTATTGGAACGTAAATTGGTAAGTGATCTTGGCTTGCATTGTCGTGCCTAGGTCCATTTCCCTGTGGCCCTGATCTTTTATTGTGGCATATTTAAATAACTGAGTCGAGGATATTCCTTGAAAAAACATCTGACTTCACCGTGTGTATTTTCCTTATCTCGGACCCACATCATCATGGAAAATATCAAAAAGAAGTCGGTTGATTCATCAGGGAAGTCATACTCTCGGAATAAAAAAAATGGTGATACGGGTTCGTTCCGTATCACCATTTCATGTTACGCTGTTCGCACGCCGTTGCCGCCTAGCACCGATATACGAATGCTCACTGGCTATGAACACACTTCTCAATTGGCCGCAAAGCTGCCGAGCGAGGCTAATGCCTTGAGCGCGTTATAGCTTACCCGCAGCTTTCACTTTCACGAGCAGCGCATTGCCCGGCAAATACGCAATCGGAATGTCCTCGACGGACACGATTTGTATGGTCTCCGGATTCGCGCCAGCTGCCGTTGCCTCGTTCATGGCGCTTTCCTTCGCATCGCGGATGACGTCGTCATAGCTCCAGTCGTCCAGCGAATAGATCCGCTCCGACTCGCCGCTAACCTCTCCCAGCGCCGCGCCGATTGCATTCGCCGCATCATAATTGTCCGGCCGGATGATTCGGCTTGCCCCTGCCAGCGTATCCGGCACCAACAGACTGCCGCCGCCGACCAGAATGACATCGACCGGGTCGGCACTCGTTTTCATCCGGTCAATGGCATCCTCCAGAATCTGCTGCATGACGGCATCCACTTTGCCGCATACAGCTTCGTCCACGGCATCCGCGTTTGTGCCCGGCCATGCGGCCCGGCCCATCTTCACGGCTACGTCCGTTGTCGTCAGCGTATCTCCGCCAAAGATGCGGGCCCGTGTCGTCAGCTTGTAGCCCACGCTGTCCGGGCCAACCGTCACGCCGCCTGCATCGTCCAGCCGGACGATCGTCCCGCCGCCGAGGCCAATGGACAAAATGTCCGGCATCCGAAAATTCGTGCGAATGCCGCCGATATCCACCGCTGCCGACGACTGGCGCGGGAAGCCTTGCGCGAGCACGCCGATATCCGTCGTCGTGCCGCCGATGTCGACGACCAGCGCGTCGCTCAGCCCGGACAAGTGCGCCGCGCCCCGAATCGAATTCGTCGGTCCGCACGCAATCGTCAGAATCGGATAGCGGAGCGCATATTCGCTCTTCATCAACGTGCCGTCATTCTGGCAAATGTACAGCTGCGCATGGATGCCGAAGCCGTTCAGCGCTTCCTCAAATCCGCGCACTACGCCCGCAATGACTTGCAGCAGCGCCGCGTTCAGCACGGAAGCATTCTCCCGCTCCAGCAATCCGATGCTGCCGATCTCGCTGGAGTAGGTAACCGGCATGTCCGAACCCAACACCTCGCGCACGATCTCTCCAACGCGCTTCTC
Source organism: Paenibacillus sp. Y412MC10 (assembly GCF_000024685.1). Lineage (NCBI taxonomy): Bacteria > Bacillati > Bacillota > Bacilli > Caryophanales > Paenibacillaceae > Paenibacillus > Paenibacillus sp. Y412MC10. The sequence continues at coordinate 1,203,075 of NC_013406.1, read as the reverse complement.
CTGCTCACGATTCACAGGAGCAAATACGCCGCACACCGCCACCGCGTCGACTTCTCCACTCATCCGGCGGCACAGTTCGCCGATCTCCTCTTCGTCCAGATTGGCAATCTTGCGGCCGTCATACTCATAACCGCCTAAGGCGACATAGCTATGCGACCCAACTGCCGCACGCAGCGATTCGTCCCAGCCAGCAAGCGGCGGAACGGCTGTTGTTGCCGGAGCGCCGATGCGAATCAGGCCGACCCGGCCAAGATGCTTGCGCTCCACGATGGCATTGGTGCAATGCGTGGTGCCGAGCATCGCGTAGCGAATGTCTGCTCCATTCACGCCGCTTTCGTGCAGCAGCCGGCGAACGGCCTCCACAATGCCTTCGTTCACGTCGGCAGTCGTGTGGACCTTCACCTTGTGCACGCAGTGCAAGTCGGAATCCAGCAGGGCGGCGTCCGTATTCGTCCCCCCCACATCAATGCCGATGCGGTAAATCTGGTTTGCATTAGCCGTTGTAACCTCGGTCATTTCGCCGCACCTCCTTTCGAAGCCAGCGTCTCGATCGGCACATAATCAAAGTCATAACCGAAGTATCTCGGCCCGGCCGTCTCGATGCCTTTTGGCGTGCGCCATTTGTCATCGCATGGCAAACCTGCTGCCGTCACCCGGGCACCATACTTCAAGTTCTCTGTCGTCACCGGCATGCCCGTATCCTGATCCAACAGTGTAATCAGGTCAGGCGTAATGGCGAGCGGTTGATCGTCAACGGTGGCGAGCAGGAACTCATTCTGGAAAAACAGCCGCATCGTTGTTCCCTTGTTTTCGCCGGTACCTTCGAATACGGCTTCGCCGCGCGTAAAGCCGCCGTCCATGCGACGACGGATATCCACGGCCTTGCCATGGAACAAGGCATGGCCATTCAGCTTCGCGAGCAATTCGCGCACAGGATTCAGCTTGTGCTGCTTCGCTTCGAACAGCGTCCGCCCGATCTCATAGGCGAGCGTCAGCGTCCCGCCGATCGCGCTCTGCTTCGCCTGCGCGCCGGATACCGGATAATCGCAGATGGAGGCAGAACCCCCCATCTCCACCGTCAGCGCACGCGCCATCCGTTCTTCCCACACGCCGTCAATCGTATGCATCAGCGCACTGTTGCCGCGCTCGTCCGCCATCGCCACCGGGCTGCACGGGATGCCTTCCAGATGGAACGTCACCATCTGCGATTCGGGAAACGCCCGCCCCATCGCATCGGCATCGACGAGCGGAATTCCGCGCTGCGCCGCTGCAATGACCGGAACGAGCGAGTTGCCGCCGCCGACCTCGATCGGCATAACGGCATCCACCTTGCGGCCAAGTTCTCTTTCCATCAGATCAAGCGGTTTGGTCAGCTGTTCAGCCGAAGGAATTTTCTCCAGCATCACCGTCGGTGCTCCGATCATCGATACCGGCACGATAAGTCCTTCATCGTCCAACTCTTCGAGTTGGGCGATTCGGACCGGGCCAAACTTGCGGATCGCTTCCATGGCCATCAATTTTCCGACATGGGGATCTCCACCGCCGCCCGTGCCAAGCACCGCAGCTCCTATCGCGATATATTCAATGGCCTGTTCATCCAATGTGGTTAATCTGGTTGCCTTGTTCATGCTTTCATCCCTTCTTTACTACCCATTTGCCTATGATTGCTTGTACGATAAATGCCATCAAGAAGCTGTCCAGCGCCGGAACCTGCGTCACCTGGAACCATCCGAGCCCATCCGGGGCCATCGTTGTCATGAACCCGAAGAACGTGGCGATGACCCATACGACGATGGAGCGGGGAATCCAGCCCCGATTGCTGTCCAGTCCGTCAAACGAGAATCTATTTTTGTTCACCAACAAATACTCAGCCGTATAAATGCCGCCCAGCGGTGCGACAAGCATCGTAATGTACGTCAGGAACGTCATGAAACGGTCATAAATGCCAAAGCAAGCAAGTGCCGTGGCAATTAATCCTGCAATAATCGTGATCACGGATTTAGGCACCCGTTTGAAAACAACGGAGAAACCCAGCCCCGCGGAATATAAATTGTTCGTATTGGTCGTCCATTGTGCTAGCGTCAGCACGATGATCGCCGGAATACCAAGTCCGAGCGTAAGAAGAATGCCCGTCAGATCGTCGGAATCCATCGTACGCGACAGGAAAATCGCAATGATGGTCATGAAGCTGTTGCCGACAAAGAAACCGATAAACGCTGCGGTAACGGCATGCTTTGGCGTTTTGGCCCAGCGCGCGATGTCAGGGGACAGCGCCGTTCCAAGGATAAAGATACCGATAACCAGCGAAATCGCCGTCCCCATCGGCACAGCCTCGCCCTCGAACGGTGCCCAGACGGTGCTTCCGCCTTCCCCGTTAAGCGCCATCACCAGCGCGATAATGATAAACACGACGAGCAGCGGTACCGACCAGACGCTTAATTTTTCAATCGCCCTGTAGCCCCAGATCGCCGTGGACATCATGAGAAGTCCGCCAATGATCGACAGTACCCAGAGCGACCAATGCCAGCCCCATAGCTCGCTTAACGCCGTCTGGAAGTTGGAAGCGAAGAAGCCGACCTGAACGCCGAACCAGCCCAGCGATGAAATGCCGAGAATGACCGAGACGATGAGCGCCCCTTGGTTCCCAAACAGAAACCGGCTGATCATGGCCGTCGACAGGCCCGTTTTAGCTCCCACATATGCGCAGACAGCCCCGATCATGCCCAATATGGCTGAACCGACGATGACCGCCGTCAGCGAGTCGCCGATGCTCATGCCCGCGCCGAGCTGCGCACCCAGAAACATCGCGGACAGGTCAATGCCGATCGCAATCCAGACGAATGCCATCGAGAGCCATGATTTCCGCAAATGCTGGGGTACGGGCTCCCGTTCGTAATCTTCTATTTTCGTATCGTTGCTCATGTTCCACCCTCTGCTTTCTGTACGATCTTGTTGATTGCCTAAGCTCCGACGGATCTCCAGAACATCTCAAAGGCATGTTTCAGTTTCCGTTCGAACAGCTCCGGCGATTTATAGTAGTAGTATTGCATGCCCAGCCCGTCCATCAAGGTGAGATACGAATCCACCAGCGTCTCCATCGGGACGATGGCCAATTCGCCGCGATCCAGACCTTCCTGCATGATCTCGCCGATAATGCTGCTCAAAAGCGTATCGAAACGCCCAAACGCCTCCTGCATCCGATCCATTAGGAAATCCGGCGGGAAAACCAAGTACCGGAAGGCAAATACGGCAAGCTCCTGCTTGTCCCGGTGGAAATCGTATTGGCGAAGCAGCAGCGCGTGCAGTTTTTTCTCCGTACTCATTCCTTTGCTGGTTTCTGCCATCGCTTGGATATATTCGTTATAGGCGCTCATCGATTCTTCGAAGACCGTCATGAACAGATCTTCCTTGCTTTCGAAAAAGGCGTAGATTGCCGGTGTTTTGACGCCAACCTCCTTCGCGATTTCCGATAATGCCGTTCCGTCGTAGCCCTTCTGTCCGAATAACCTCAGCGCAGCCTCTTTCAGCTTCGATCTGGTCATGTTCATCCCCTTTTCGCAATTTAATTAACGTTAATTAAGTAGATTATACAACTTTTTGCATAAAAATCAATCAGTTATACTCAGTCTGGCCATTTGCCTTCGCATCCTTATACGTTCAACATTCAAGCAGGACAATGTACTAAAGTGGATAAAATCCCCATACCAAAAAAGAGATATCCTTACTCGAAGGATACCTCTTCCGGAAACTCAACCCTATTCATTCAAACAACCTCTGGTGTTTATGGAAAAATCGATAAAAGAATTGGACATTGTCCAGCTCAAACCATTCTGCCGTTTGCAAAATCTTGGCATCGAGATTGTAGATCTTTGCATGAAGCGTACCCAGGACAAAAGGGGAATGCGTAGCAATAATAAACTGACTGTCGAAATAACGCGCCAAATCGTTCATTTGCTCGGCCAGCTTAATTTGATTTGCCGGAGAAAGCGACGTTTCCGGTTCATCCAATAAATACAGTTTCCCGGGAAGCAAATATTCCTCAAAAAACTGCATCGAGCTTTCCCCGTTCGAATACTTCTCCTGAGCGAATTGAATAATGTCCATCTTCTTCTTGAACTCATACGACTGCTCCAGCTCTTCTACCTCGGCCTTGCTCTTTCCCTGAACGAGCTGCTCATGCAGCAGCCCTTCGCGAAGCACGCTTTCCTGCTGTATTTTCTTGATTTCATACAACAGATCCTCTGACTTGATGTACCGGCTCCCGTCGGGAAGCTTATATAGGGGACGCTCCTGATCATCATGCCCGAGTTGATAGCTGCTTTCCTCGATAAATCGCTGAACGTAGATGCTGCGTCCATAAGTGGCCATTCGCTCAGCGCCCGCCATTCCCAATTTGTTGGCGATCAGATTCAGCAGGGTGGATTTGCCGGAGCCATTACTGCCGTATAATACCGTGATTCGATCAAACAGCAGAACTTCCCCTGCCATGTGCCTGAACACATGATCGGGATAGATATTCGGGTTGCTGGAAATGGTAGAAGAGAGTTTGAAGTTACTTAAATATAGCATCGCCCTTGCTCCCCTCTCGGAAAATGAAATGATTCAAGTTTGATATTCATACCTGGCCATTCTATGGATGCAACCATCCGACCCAAACAGCCTTTCTATTCAAGAACGGTCCAAATATCCAGTGCCGTCAGACGAATCGCCTCAAACTCATGATTCCGGTACGCTCTTAAACGGTCGGTACAAGCCTCGCTCCTGAATAAGGATTCGCAAATTGTCCGCATTGCATCTTGTTTCTTCCGCAGGATAGAGCAATAGCGACAGGACCTATCCCAGCAATTCTTTAGCTCCGTTCATCACTAAGGGCATAGTCTGTTTAACGAATGATTCCGCACTTATTAGACGCCCCTCATTATTCCAAGCGTAAGCCGCCCCATACATCCCCCAACTTAACATGTTAGTAGCTGTATTTATTAAGAATTGCGCGTTTGGACTCGACAGCATCTTGTCTTTGTCTATAAAGGAAAGAAGTATCGTTTGAATTTTTTCCTTTATTTGAATTTCGAATACAGCTCCAAGCGATGTATACCTTCTTTTGCACATAGTGCTTAGATCTTTGTGAAAATCGCATACACCCAGAAAAATACTCTGGATGGTTTCTTCATTTAATACTTCGTGACCGCTTATTCTACGATTTATGATTGTCATAAAGGATTCCATTAGTCTGGCCTCTAGAATTTCGAATTTATCTACAAAGTGCGCATAAAAAGTCGCTCTGTTAACAGTAGCCCGCTCTGCAATATCCTTAACGGTTATCGATTCAAAGTCCTTATCTTGAATTAATGAAGCAAAAGCGTCTTGAAGCAGTCGCCGTGTACGTATCACTCGAGGATCAGCTTCATTCTTTTTAATTGCCATGGTTAAGATCTCCCCTAATAAAACGACATTATAGAAATGGTGTTGTCTATACAACGGTTTATGGTTTTTGATGATTGCGCACCATTCTGTTGTTATCATAACATATAAATACAACAGATGTTGTTCAAACAACTAATGTTGTATTGAAACAAAATGCAGAATACCGCTTTTCCAAAAGGAGGAGAGAACCATGTCGGTTTCACAACCGTCACTAACGATGGAGCACCAACTTTTTTTTGATGTTATTCGAGAACGTCGGTCGGTTCGTAGCTATGATCCCTAGATCAAGATTTCGCGGGAGGAATTGACCGGAATATTGCGGCAAGCCACGCTGGCCCCTTCAGCCGCTAACCTGCAGCCGTGGCGGTTTCTCGTTATCGACTCGCCGGAGCTGAAGCAGAAGCTGCTTCCGATCGCATCCAATCAACAGCAAGTGGTCGAGGCTTCGGCTGTCATTGCGGTACTCGGAGATTTGGAGTGATATAAATTGGCGGGCTTCTTTGATTTGATGATCACAATTAACCTATATATGAGTATATGCTGATATAAGCATAAATTTTGATTTATATTTTTATTTCGATATTTTTAAAAACATCGTTATTTAAACACATCAGGAGAGTGAATTATGAAGAGCACATGGAAAGTTTACGTTCTAGCCTTGGTCAGCTTTTTAGTTGGAACATCCAATTACATCATTTCCGGGATATTGGACCGGATCGCAGAGACGATGGGAACAAGCGTTGCGGCAGCAGGCCAGCTCATTACGGTTTATTCCCTTGCCTATGCGGTCGGCACGCCTATTTTAATGGCGCTGACGGCCAAAATGGACCGGCGTAAGCTTCTACTTTATTCGCTGGGCCTCTTTATTATCGCAAATCTGCTGACATTTATATTGTCCGGCTTCGGTCTCTTCATTGCCGCTAGAATCATTACGGCGTTAGGCGCCGGGGTAGTCACCGTTAACGCGCTCAGTATCGCTGCCAAAATCGCTCCGCCAGGCAAGCAAGCCAGCGCCATCGCCAACGTCACCATGGGCATTACCGCATCGCTCATCATCGGCGTCCCACTCGGCAGAATGGTAGCCTCGGCTTTTGGCTGGAAAGCGGTATTTCTGGCCATCGCAATTGTCGGGGTCATCGCCATGCTTGTCATTGCTGCGGTTTTTCCACGTATGCAGGGCGACAAGCCTGTCCCTTTGATCAAACAATTTGCTTTGTTAAAAAAACCTCAGGTTTTGGTTGCTTTAGCGATTACTTTTTTCTGGTTGGGCGGATATTCCCTTGCCTATACTTACATCTCCCCTTTTCTGCTAGAGGTGACTCATTTAAATGAATCATTGATTAGCGCAGCTCTGTTCGTGTTCGGTATTGCCAGTTTGATTGGCTCGAAAGTCGGCGGCTACAGCGCGGATAAACGTGGCATCAAATACACACTCGTTTCAGGGATGGTGCTTCACGTCATTTCGTTGATTTTGCTATCCTTAGTCGGACAGTCGGTCATTGCCGTATTCGCCATTTTGATCCTCTGGTCTTTTGCCGCCTGGTCATCCGCTCCGGCGCAGCAATTTAACCTGGTCAAGCTTGTTCCTGAATCCTCGGGCGTCATGCTGAGCTTGAACAGTTCCATGATGCAGTTTGCCATGGCTGTCGGCGCAGGAATCGGCGGGCTGATCGTTAACCGTGTTTCTTTGGCATCCATTACCTGGTTCGGGGTATTCGGCGTTCTCATCGCCATCATTGCCGTGTTTGTATTATCCAGCATGGCATCACGGCATTCGGCGGTGCAGACAGCGGATTAACGGTATGCTAAACATGGAATATTTGATAAAGGACTCTGCTCACTAAGTTGATCTTGGAGGTATGACTCATGCAAAGACCAGAAATGATCGTTTGATCACATTGAACAACTAGGGACCATCCAAAAAAACACGGCGACCTCTCCCCTGATTGAATTCCGGGAAAAGGTCGCCGTTCATATTTAAATCTCGTTTTATTGTCTAGCTACCCCAGTATTGCTTGGCAATCTGTTGACCCTGATCGATTTTTGCCCATTGCTCGGCTTCGCTTAGCTCGTTCCCGCCATCGCAGGATGCAAAGCCGCATTGGTGCGAGAGCAGCAGACGATCCTTATCAATGATTTTGGATGCTTCGTCAAGCAGACGGATGACGCGTGCTTCATCATCCAGCGTATTGGTTTTGGAAGACAGCAAGCCCAGAACAATCTCCGTTTCCGGTCTGTCCTTGAAAACCTCCAGTGCTTCAATCGAACCCGCACGATCATCATCCCACTCCAGGAAGAAGCGATCATATTTCAACTGCTTCAGGAACAGGTTGGCGATTTTCGCATAAGATCCACCGCCCATGTTACGGGAATCATAGTTCCCGCGGCAGTTGTGTGTCCACATTTTCAGGCCGAGGCTATGGCCGAAGTCAATCACCGTATTGTTAATCTCAATAAATTCGGTGGCGAGACCCTGAACTTCCGCTTGATTAATATGCTCCCCTGTAAACGGAGAGTTCGGGTTATCGTCTGCAAACAGCTCCCATAAGCAATCATCGAACTGCAGGATTTTGCCGCCTGCCGCAGCGAATTCCTCCACGAATTCCTTATACGCCTTCACCAGGCCCGCTTTGAGCTCCTGTTTGTTCTGATAAACCGCATCCGTGCCGCCAATGTTATCCGACCAGGAAAGTTCACCGAAGATATGGGAAGGCGATGGTACGCAAAGTTTCGTTTGCTGGTCGCCAGCCGTTTCTTGCAGCTGTTTGAACAACTTAATGAAGTGATGATTCTTTCCGCTCAGTTTGCCAACAATGCGCAGGCCGATATCTTTGCGTGTTTCATATTTCGAGGTTCCGTCCACATCCCGGAAAAAGTAGCCATGGTCCGCGATATAACGCTGGGCTCCGTCAAAGCCCCATACAAAATCCAGATGCCACATCGATTTAGAGAATTCGCCGTCCGTAACAACCGACAGGTTATGCTCGATTTCCTTTTTCACGACCTGTTTGATCGCCTCGGTCTCGCACTCGGCATACCCTTCGAAGTTTTCATAGAACGGATACTGGATATCATCACGATGTTCAATTTGCGTTTTATATTTCAGCAGCTCTTCGGGCCGCAACAAACTTCCTACGATCTGGAACTTATCAGTCATGTACATAACCCCCTCGTTGTATAGCGATATCATATCACGACGAGCAGGGTTATAAGGCATACCAAAATCTCATAACTAGTTATAGCTAAAAGCTATAACAAGCATGACGGGCTGAGATTGTCCAAAAGAAAAAACACAGCCAAGTCGGCCATGTTTTCCAAAAGTGTTAATTGTTCTCCTGAATCGCTGGTGTTCTCCAGCCTGTCCATTTAATTTCCTCGTTCATCTGCCTCATCAGAATGCTTGCTTCCAAACTCATCCAGCAGCGCACGTACTTCACTTGTTGACTTTGCGTTCATTAAGTTATTTCGGAGTTCACTTGCCCCTCGGAATCCACGGACATAAATTTTGAAGAAGCGGACAAGGGCGCTGAAGGAACGCCGCATCTGTGCCGAATATTGATCATGGAGATCCAGATGCAGCCGCAGCAGATCAAGCAATTCTTCACTGCTATGATCCCTCGGCTCCTTCTCAAAAGCAAATGGATTATGAAAAATACCGCGCCCAATCATAATCCCATCCACACCGTATTGTTCAGCGAGCTTCAGACCGGTCTGACGGTCAGGAATATCCCCGTTAATGGTCAGCAGTGTATCGGGTGCCACCTCATCACGAAGCTTCTTAATCTCCGGAATCAGTTCCCAATGCGCGTCGACTTTACTCATTTCCTCTCTTGTCCGCAGATGAATGGACAGGTTCACAATGTCTTGCTTCAAAATATGGGTTAACCAGTCGCGCCATTCGTCTACGGCACTAAAACCGAGCCTTGTTTTTACACTGACGGGCAATCCCCCGGCTTTGGCCGCCTGGATAAGTTCCGCTGCAATGTCGGGACGGCAGATCAGGCCGCTTCCCTTCCCATTCTCCGCTACATTCGCTACAGGACAACCCATATTAATATCGATGCCTTTAAACCCTTCTTTCGCCATGCCGATACTCATCTGACGAAAGTATTCCGGCTTATCTCCCCAGATATGGGCTACCATCGGCTGTTCATCCTCTGTAAAAGTCAAACGTCCGCGCACACTGTGGTTCCCATCCGGGTGACAATAGCTCTCTGTATTCGCAAACTCCGTAAAAAACACATCCGGTCTGGCGGCTTCACTTACGACATGGCGAAACACAACATCCGTCACATCTTCCATGGGCGCCAGTATAAAGAAAGGCCGCGGTAAATCACGCCAAAAATTATCTGTCATATCCAATACTCCTCTATACATACCAGGACAAATCTTTATCCCGAAATAGTAAATACAACCTGTTCATGTCCTTGCTTTTTCTTCACTTATAGCATTTTAAGCAGCTTAAATCAAACGGCAGTATATGTTATATCGCAGACACTTCAATGACTATATCATAATCCAGAGAGGAGCATACTTCCCATAGATTCGAAAAAAGGAGGGGCGATCGCTAGAAGAAGGGGCTTTAATTTAGTCCGGTTCCGTTGGCAACGAACTAAAAAGTCGTCCCGCACTGATTATTAGGGTTCGATTGCCATGCCCGCTCCCCCTCCATGATGCTTTAGAACAGCCAGTTGCAACTTTGGTAGAATGATGATCGTCTATTCTATGTGCTTCCTCTAAGGGGCATGAACTTGAATCGGTTTTTGGATTCGATAACCACTTAAAAATAAATATATTCATAAAATTCCCATACGTTTCAACTGATGGATACTGTAATATGGATAAGTGCTTTAAGAGATAAGTATTTTTGGCAACTCGGATGGTGGATACGGAAAATTATGATGTATACGGATTGGTTTTATTGGCTGTTCGTGTTCGTGGCTGTTGTCACGTATCACCTCATGCCGCATCGTCTCAGACCCTGGGTGCTCTTTGCCTCAGGCGTCGCATTTTACTACAATTATGCAGGTGCTTACCTGTTCCTGTTGCTTGCGGAAGTTGTCATTGCCATTGTTGTCGCGAAAGCCGCGGCGAAATGGAGAAAGCGATGGATTTATCCCGCTGGTATCCTTACCGCCATTCTCGTGCTTGGTTATTTCAAGTACACCAACATGATGCTGGATACGTTAAATGAGTTATTTGCTTTTGTTCATCAGCCCTTCTTGCCAAAGGCAGAGCAGATTGTGCTCCCGCTCGGCATTTCCTACTTTACGTTCGAGCTGATTCATTACTTGGTTGAACGCAAACGCGGAACGCTGCCGGAGCATCGGCCGGAAGGTCTGTTGTCGTTCATTTTCTTCTTCCCGTCGATGGTGGCGGGCCCAATTAAGCAATTTCAGATGTTTCATCCGCAGCTAACATCGAAATTTCACTTGGACCACATGCTGATCGGAGTCGCCCGAATCGGGTGCGGCCTTTTCAAAAAGCTCGTCCTCGCCGGATCCATTGATATGCTGGCGCAGCCCGTCTACTCGGCGTCCGGCATAGCTGAGGCAGATACCGCCAGACTCTGGATTTCGCTTGTCGCCTATACGTTCGTCATCTATTTTGATTTTTCTGGCTATTCAGACATTGCCATCGGGACAGCTCGCTTGTTCGGCATTGTCATCCCGGAGAACTTCCGCTTCCCTTATTTGGCCCGCAGCATAGCCGAGTTCTGGAACCGTTGGCACATTTCGCTCGGTTCATGGCTGACCCGCTATGTGTATTTTCCCCTCGGGGGAAGTCGTGTTCCTGCTCCCCGGGTCTATTTCAATCTGATGGCGACGATGACTGTCTCCGGCCTCTGGCACGGAGCCGCCTGGAATTTCGTCATTTGGGGCATGTTCCATGGCGTGATGCTGTGCATTCATCGCTATTATGTGAAGCAGCTAAAGCCTGCATTAAAGCCTGTTCCGAAATGGCTGAAGCCGGTAACGGTCACTGTCGCGATGTTGATCACGTTCTTCGGTGTAACGATCAGCCGCGTGTTTTTCATATTGCCGATCGCAGACGGATGGGATTTAATGCTCCGGCTGCTTGGTATGCGATAATTACCGATTCTCGAATATGGATGGAAATGGAAGTGTAAGATATATTGCGTAAATTAGTTTTGAATAAAACCGTGTCCGTCATGCTGATCTCTTTTGCCTTGGTCGGATTGCTTGGCTTGAGCATTGAAGCCGATCAAGTGGTCGATCAAATGAGACAAGAAGTCGTGACGCATGCGGAAAAAGAGCTTCGCGTTCCGACATACGATGCCATTGTCTTTACGCCGTTATGGGTCGAATACTTGAAGGAGCATCCGAATGACGGCACAAAGGTGATCGGCATGTTCGGGCCCTCCACGGTCTTCGGCACGACCGTAAAAAAGGGGGAGAACACCTCGGCCGGTGTCCTTCAGGCTCATTTGAAAGACAGTCGCGTGATCAACCTGGGGATTTCCGGCGGAAGATTTACGGAGACTTACGCCCTGCTCGCCTCGATGATTGACGAGATTGATTTTGTCGTCTATGAGATCAATTATGGGATCGTCGTTGTCTCGGATAATGAGCCGGACGTTGTCGTCTATCCGTCGCTGGTGGAGAAGCTGGGTCAACCCATCCCGCGCAGCTGGCTGGTTGATTTCCCGGACAGAAACCGCGAATCGCTCCCAAGCAACGCCCACAATTGGGTAACGTCCCATTTTCTGAATAAGTGGGCCCTGTATCATGATCGCGACGCGATCAGCTACCGTCTGTTCATGACTCGTACGCCGATAGAGAAAATCCGCCAGGAAGTCCACAAGAACGAAAATGAAAGAAAAGGGATAGAAGAAAGCTATACGCCGATGTATACCGCTTATGACAAAATGAATGACGCTCAACAGGAAGGCATCGACAAGCACTATGCAGAGCTTTATCGGTGGAGTAAGCCTTTTGATCAAGATCACAGCTTCGGGTTGTTCATGATTGAAAAAACGCTTGAACTGCTGCAGGAGCATCATAAGAAAGCCGTGTTCTATTCGGCTCCGCTGGATAAAGAGCATATTGCCAACAAGAAGCTTTTCAATTGGAGCGAATATACCGAAGCGATGGGCGCTTATCAGAAGTTGGTAGAGTCGAGAGGATACCCCTATATCGAATTTAATCAAGAGGAGAACAATACAATCCCGCATGAATATTATCGCGACTCGGCCCATCTTATCGACAAAGGGAATAACATGTTTGGCGAAATCTTGTATATGAGGATGAAAGATTATGGAATTACAGCCCCATAGCACCACATCGGCCGAAACGAAAGCCCGCAGCCTCACTCATCATGTCGGAAGGGCACTGATCATGGTGGGAGTGGCACTTGGCGGAGCCATCGTCCTGATCGCCATCGTACTTGGTATTTTGTTCTTTTCCGGAGAAACGCAGGAATTTATTTATATGAACTTCTAATGTACATGAAAGCGGCGTGCAATGACTGACTTCCTGTCCTGCATGCCGTTTAGCAATTCATCGTAACGATTGGAACGAAGACGCGATTGCCGCGCAACCCCATTCTCGTCCCCAACTATTTTTAGCATCCTACATATTTGCGTTTGGACCCAAGCTGATCTTAATCTACCGCTTTTGATATTATCGGAAGCGAGTAACGAAAATGATTTATGCTCATCACGCACGGCGCCGCAGTTCATAAAAATATTGCACAATCGGATGCTTTAGCTTCATCCTATCTGCCATGTTTACAATCCGCTTTTTGCCAACTCGTCTGTCTACCAAAGCTAGAATATTCAATAAGATATCATCGCTCTCCATGCTTTCTTCTATAGAAGTAGATAAGAACTTATTCGCTGTAGCAACAAAATTGGATTTACTTAATGCAGCCTGTGCTGACAAAAGCTCCTTTGCGAGGACCGATATTTTTCTATTTCTTGCAATGACGTTGAGACGATCCTCGGGAACGGTCCCTTTGGTTTCCTTTCTGACGGCTTCCAATTCATCGTCGCTGATCGGAATTTGGATATGGGGATCATTCTTAATTTCCAGCTCCGTCTGATACCACCTTATGGAGTTGGTTTTATCACTCATATGGAGTACGTTCTTTTTATCTACCGATATATAACAAAGCCCTGCTTTATCAGGTAAATAACGATAACCGGTTGCGCGATATTCAACTCTTCCGGCTAATGCAGGACTGAGAAAACTCTCCAGCTGTTGTTTCAATTTGCTCCAGGACATGGTTCCTCCTATGTTTTCAAACCCTGAGGGGTGCGGGATCAATCTGCACATCTTTTTCAGTATGAATAAACCCCTGCCAAAAAACAACCCATAACATGTCCCACCTATTGAATGGAATCGGTCGAATCCAAAATGGCATCCTCGAACTTGAGCCCGAAGGGTATCATGAAGCATATGATGATGATTACGATGAAGAATATGTTGACGAATACGATGATGTGGAATATGAAGACGAAAGCGAGGATCGGGGGTGCGGATCTAGATCCATGGAATGTCCGAGCTGCGGAGCCAGGATCATCGTGTATGTTAACGATGAGAAGGAATGCGACTATTGCGGTAACGTGATTAGCGCGTAAACTCAAGATACCCAGGCCGTATTTTCTAAGCTCCACTTAAGAAATATACGAGGTACCAAATACCAAAAACAGACTGCCGTGGCAGTCTGTTCTTGGTTTTACTAATTTCATTCCACGTGATATGCAGCTAAATTGCGGATCAAGGGCTGCTCCACGCTGGAAAGAATACGAACCCGCAATTGATCGGTTTCGATGGTATCGAACCGGTCGATTTTTTTATGCCCGATCGCACTTCTGCGTACAAGCTCTTTCCATTCGCCTTGGCTGTATGCTTCGAGCACGTATTCACGCACACGCTCCCCATGGGCAATGTCTTCCATGATGATGACGTGATTGACTGGCTGAATATACTCCAGCTTCAGCAGCAGCTCGGTTCCTTCTCCACTCGTTTGGCCAACCGGCTGCCCGAATCTGCGGCGGATTTCATCTCCGAATTCAATGACACGCTCCACATCCACTTCAGGCAGCAGCCCGCGGTTGTCCGGGGATATATTCAAGAGCAGCGTAGCGCCATGGCCGACCGAACGGTAATAAATATCCAGCACGTCCTCCAGGCTTCTTAAGCTTGCTTCATCGTCAGGATGCCAGAACCAGTGACGTTTGCGTATCGGAACATCGCATTCGGCCGGTACCCAGGCCGGGGTTCCTTCCATCCAGGTCATCATGTCACTGGTGAACATGCTCTCCCTCGCTGTGGTGGCCGTATTCCAGCAGGGATAAGGCGCAACGCCGTCTTCATTTCCTACCCAGCGGATCGTTGGGCGCCCCATATTAAAGACCATTGCATCCGGCTGATATTGATCTACCAGACCGATGATTCTGTTCCAATCGTATTCCCTGCCTTGGGAACCGGCTCCGTCGAACCATACTTCGACCAGGGGTCCATACCCGGTCAGAAGCTCCGTTAATTGCTCCGCGTAAAAATCGTCATAAGCCTCTTTATCGGGATAGCAAGGTTCATGCCGATCCCAGGGGGACAGATACAACCCGAACTGGAGCCCTTCCTCTCTGCAGGCATCGGCAACTTCACGGACGACATCTCCTTTGCCGCCCCTCCATGGGCTGGACTTCACAGAGTAATCGGTCGTTTTCGTCGGCCACAGACAGAACCCGTCATGATGCTTTGCGGTCAATACCAGATACTTAAAGCCTGCGCGTTTTGCGGTCCTGGCCCACTGCCGGGCATCCAACTGCTCTGGATTGAAGATCTCCGGCGAATCCGTTCCGTCTCCCCACTCCTGATCGCAAAACGTGTTCATACCGAAATGGCAGAACATACCCAGCTCCATATCCTGCCATGCCAGCTGCTGCGGAGATGGCTTTGCAAGTTCATTCATTGAATCATACACCTGCTTTCTATGAAAATGATGATCCCCTGCGCAAGGGAAACCCGTGCGCAGGGAACCGATTCAGCATTATTTTCCGGCATCCAATGCCTTTTGATAGATTTCCAGGTACTGGTTCAGCTGCATGCCATCCAGCCCTTTCACATATGCATCCCATTCTTTGTTAATATCTTTGGAGCCTGTAATAAACTGGGCCATATTGGATTTCACGTAGTCGACAAGCGTCGTCTTGATCTGAGCTACGAGCTCGGCATCTTCAAGCGCGATGAACAATCCCCCTGGATATTGCTCCTTGGATTGATACGGTTCATATTCCTCGGAGACTTTATTCAGACGGGTACCGTATCCATCGGGAGCGAGCGGATCCTGAGGAGCTGTCCAGGACGCACGATAAGCGTAGGTTCTCAGTGATGGACCGATCTGCTCCCAACCGTCATTATGCGTCGGCTTTTTGTCGGGGATAGGAATAGCTGTATATTTAGCCTGCTTTCCATCCATACCCTTTTCTCCGGATTCAGCTTTCCGCCACCCTTTGCCTTCAGGGCCATGTTCCTGCAACACGATCGCTTCTTCCGTATACAGATAATCCGCTAACCGGATGGCGGCAATCTGCTGCTCGCTCGTCGCTTTATTCGTAATCGCAAATTGTGAGACAGCGATTCCCGCAAAATTCAGCGTCTGCTGCACACCATTCGGGCCTTTCAGCGGAGGCAGGGCAACATAATCTTTATGACGCGGCGCCTTATCATCCATGCTGTAAGCATAACTAATTAATGCAGTTGATAACGTACCCATAATATTGTCCGGTTCCCGGTTGGCCATTTGCTGAACAGCATCGGCATTCTGGGTAAAGGCTGCGGGATCAATTAATCCCTCTTTGTACAATTGATTCAGATAAAGGAGGCCTTGCTTCCACTCTTCTTTGTTTGCCGTAAAATCAACTTTGCCATCCATGACGCGGAGGAACGTACCCGAACCCTTGTCGACGTAATCATCAAGGATAAACGAGTTCATCAGGAAGGCGGAGACGTTGCCTGCCCACATTTCATCCGAGCCTGTCAGCGGGATTTCATCTTGTTTGCCGTTGCCGTTCGGATCCTTCTCTTTGAACGCTTTCAGCACAGTATAAAATTCGTCAGTTGTCGTTGGAACAGGCAGTCCCACTTGATCGAGCCATTCTTTATTGATCCACATTTTGAGCGCATTGTCACAATGGTAGCATTCATTGACCTGCGGCAATGCATAGATGTTGCCGTCCGGAGTCGTGATGGAGGCTTTCATGTAAGGGATATCCTCCATCGCTTTCTTGATATTGGGTGCATATTGGTCTATCAAATCATTCAGAGGGATAAACACGCCCTGCGACCCATACTTCATCTGCTCTTCCTTGGTCAAATTCCCTTGGAGAATGACTTCAGGATAATCGCCGCCGGCCAGCATGAGCTGCTTGCGGTCGTTCAAAGCATTTTCCGGTACAAGGTCCCAAGCGATATTGATGTTCGTCTTCTCTTCAAGATGTTTGGTAAATAGGTTGGTATCCATGTTTTCGATTGACGCAAACTGAGGCGCGAACATTTTAATGGTCATCGGCTCCTTCACGATCGGATAGGAACCAACAGCATT
The DNA here is from genome assembly GCF_000024685.1 of Paenibacillus sp. Y412MC10. Lineage (NCBI taxonomy): Bacteria > Bacillati > Bacillota > Bacilli > Caryophanales > Paenibacillaceae > Paenibacillus > Paenibacillus sp. Y412MC10. Next base: position 1,186,080 of record NC_013406.1, on the reverse strand, counting down.
AAATAAATCTTCATTGGCAGCACCGGTGTCGGCCGTCTTGCCATTTGACTGATTGCCGGAATTGGTTCCGCCGCAGGCACTAAGCAGCAGCATGCAAGCCATTAGGCAGCTAATGATACCTAGCCAGTTTTTCTTCTTCATGCTCTTTTCCATCGAATATACCCCCCGTTTATCATCCGTATTTCGGGCGTTTGGCCCTTTCCTATGCTTTTGCCTCCACCAGCTTTTGCCGTATCTGAATAATGTACAGCCTCACCTCCTTGAAACATTATCGCTCTGTCATGATCAGCCCTTTAGCGAGCCGATCATGACGCCTTTGACAAAATGTTTCTGGACGAAAGGATATATGATAAGCACAGGCAAGCTCGCAACAACGATCAAGGAGTATTTCAGCAAATCCTTGAGCCCCTGCTGCGCCTGCATCTGGCTCACATCCGCCATCATGGAAGCATCGACCGAATTCAGAATTAGAATGTTTCTGAGAATGATTTGAAGCGGGAACAAGTCAGGACTCCTTAAGAAGATCAGTGCATCAAAATAAGCATTCCAATGCCCGACTGCATACATCAATGTCATGACCGCAATAATGGGTTTGGACAGCGGCAGGACAATGCTGAATATGAACCGGATGTCGCTGCATCCGTCCAGCTCCGCGGCTTCCGCCAATTCATCGGGAATCGTGGTTTGGAAAAACGTCCTTGCAACGATAACCTGGAATACCCCCAGTGCCCCCGGTAAAATCATGGCCCACCGCGTATCCAGCAGATGGAGATTCTTAACGACGAGGTAATAAGGAATCAGTCCTCCTTCGAACATCATCGTGATCACCAACAGAACCATGAAGAAATTGCGGCCGTAAAGCGACTTCTTCGCCAGCGGATAAGCCAGCATAATCGTGAGCGTAACATTGATGAGGGTGCCGACAACGGTATAAAAGAGGGAATTCAGATAGCCGACGCCGATCTGCGGATTATTGAATACCGCCTTGTAGCCGTCCAGCGTAAAATCTACGGGAAACAGCCAAACCTTCCCCGATGTAACTGCCTGAGGCGAGCTGAAGGACGAGCTTACGATGTAGATTAATGGTACTGCTACGGCAATAAGAACCAGGGTCAAGAACAGATAGATCAAGAACATGAATAGGCGGTCGCCTTTCGATTCACGTATAGCGGCTTTTTTGAACATAGGGTCTCCTCTCTTTCCAAAGTTGCTATTGTTTACTGGCTGCGTAGAACAGGCCTACCACAAGCTGCTGTTCGACAGCTTTCTGGCGATGTAATTGACGGACACCAGCAGAATAAGATTGATGACCGAGTTGAAGAGACCGATCGCCGTTGAGAAGCTGAAGCTGGAGCCCAGCAAACCAACCTTGTACACATAAGTGGATATGACTTCCGACGTGCTTAAATTAAGCGGATTTTGCATCAGGTATATTTTTTCAAATCCTAGTTTCATGATGTTGCCCAGATTGAGAATGAGCAGAATGACCGATACGGGAATAAGGCTTGGTATATCGATGTTCAGAATCTTCTGGATGCGGGACGCGCCATCTACTTTGGCTGATTCGTACAGCTCCGGGTTAACGCCGGATAGTGCCGCGATGTAGATAATCGCTCCGTAACCTGTAAATTGCCAAACATCGGACCAGACGTAAATGGACTTAAACAGGCCCGGTATACCCATAAAATTCGTATTACTCATACCAAGCATCTCGAAAAATTTACTGATCATCCCCACATTTGGCGTCAAGTTGACGATAATGATCGAAACCATAATCACCGTAGATATGAAATAAGGGGCATATGAAACCATCTGTACCGTCTTCTTGAATAGGCCGTTGCGGATTTCATTCAGCGCGAGTGCCAGCAGGATCGGTGCGGGAAAGCCTACAATCAATCCGTAGAAGCTAATGCCAAGCGTATTCTTAATGTAGAGCCAGAAGTTCGGCGAATCGAAGAACTGGCGAAAATATTTCAGTCCGACCCAGTCGCTGCCCCAGATTCCCTGGATGACGTTATAATTCTTGAATGCGATTACAATACCGGCCATCGGTATGTATTTGAAAATAATCAAATAAAGAACGGGTAACAAGAGAACGAGATACAACTGCCAATGACGCTTAATTTGTTTTCCTCTGGACCTTCCTTTCTTCACTTCTGGCAGCGCTTTTAATATTATGGGAGGTTTCGGTTCCAGGCTTGGTTCGGTTTGAAGCCTAGCGTTCAGTCTCGGCATGCGGGTTAACTCCTTTCGTCCATTCCTACTTTCAGGTCCTTGCGATGTAAACCGAGTGTATACAACAACGACGCCCGGCAACAAGAAACAAAAATAAAATCGACTAACCATTTTCGCCTGGGCCTACTCATAGAAAGCGAATCAGGGTTCATTCCAGACGGACGGAACGACCTAACAACGGGTTCATTCTCAATCAAAAAAGGCAGCGATCCATGATCGCCGCCTTAACCGTTTTCTACTGCTGAATCATTTTCTCCCCGTTCCTTGGCCTTCCGGCCATTCCTGTATTCGCCCGGGGTAACTCCAGCCGTCCTCTTGAAAACGCGGGTAAACGAAATAGCATGGGCATATCCGACCCGCTCTGCGATCTCCTGCACGGAATAATCGGTTTCCGTCAGCAGCCGCTTCGCTTCCTTCATACGGATATCAATAAGGAAATCAACGAACCTTTGTCCGGTATTTTCCTTAAACAATTTGCTCACATATTTGGCGTTCAGCTGATGCCGATCGCCCAGCATTTCAAGGGACAGATCCGGATTCGCATAGTCACGCTCAATTAAATCGCATATGTTTCTAATGATGCTGGAGTATTGGTTGTCATTATGAATCTGCTTCATCTGTTCATAATGCTCCGTCAGCACTTGTTTGATTTCCTGTCTCAGCTGTTCCAGGGAATGGGAATTATCTACCTTAACCGTCAGCTTCGGCAATCCCTCCTGTGTCCACTTGTTGTAAATTTCCTTGCCGAGTCCCGACATTTCGCGGCCGGTGTAATAAACCAGATAATTCATCAGGCTGAATATTTCATCATTGGTCAAGAGGCTGTTCTTCAGCTGTTCAAACCATTGATCGTAATCCTCGCTCCACTGCTCCTTCTGCATTCTGAAGGACTGGATAATGGCACGAATCTCACCTAAATGCGTATAAACCTCGACAATGCCATGGCTCGAAATATCCTCGCTGCGGATCAAACGATTCTCACCGAGCACGATTTTATACTTTAAGGCTTGCATCGCATCTTTATAGGATTGCGGAATATCGCCAATCTGATCTGTCGACCGACCCATTCCCATCGTAATTGTAAATTTCAAGTTTTGGTGCGTCCATGCCAGGATTTGTTCCGCAATCGGAACCAGTACGGCCTCCTCAAACTTGTCCTGATCCCGTTCTTCAAACAGAATAATGGACAGGTTGGAAGGTGATGTCCATTCCGACCACAGCTTGCAGTCCCATTTCGAAGCGATCTCATCCACGACCGTCCGCAGAGTGAATTTAAGCAGATCTTGATCGGTCTTGGAATAATCCCGACAGAAATCCCCGTACTTATCAATCTCCAGGATGAGCATACGATATCGATCCAGTGGCAGCGGCAAATTCAGTCGAGCCGCTTCAGACTTCCATTCGGATACAGATAGGGGCGAGTCCCCTTCGATCAGCTGGCGGAACATAAACCGGGTCCTCACATGGAGATCCTCCCGGTATTTCTCCTGATATTCCTTGGATTGTTCCAGTATGTTGTCAAAGGCGGATTCGATAAACGCGAATTCATCCAGCTTCCCCTTACGTCGGTTACTGCTCACCACCGGAAGCGAATAGCTGCTGAAACGGGCAGCGATCTCCTCAATGGGCTTGGAATTTCGCCTGGAAACATAAATCATCCATATGAAGCCGATGGCAATCATGCCAAGACCTATGATAAACCAAAGATTATAGAGATAAGAGACAGCGCTTACAAAACCGTTGTTCAACAAACCGCTTCCATAGTTCCAATTCGTATAGCTTGATACATACTGGGAATTGACTTGGGATGGCGGACGATCCGCTTTGGTGCCGAACAAATGATTTCCGGAGGTATCCTGAACCTGAATGAAGCTCATGTTGGAATCCAGCATCTCTTCGGTAAGCTTGTTCAAGGATTCCGTGCTCACATTGACAACGATCATGCCTAAGTCGTTTTTCATGTAAGGCGATCCTCTGACCAGGCTGACCACCTGCTTGCCGCCCTTCATTTTAAATTGTTCGAAATTTCTCGCGCCTGTCCATTTGGGCGTTTTCGATAATTGATATTGCTCGATAAAATCACGATCCGGATATGTACTTACGTATCCATTCGTGGCATTGCTGAGCACATAGCCGTCCGAATTCCTCACCAGATAAATCGAATCGATCAAGGGATAATAATTAATAATCTCCTTGAGCTTCTGAACAGCTTGAATATTAATATATGGATCGCCAACGGCAGATGATTTGAAAAAATCATTCAAAGCCTTGCTGTTGATGCTTTCGAGGACGATCATATTGTCGATCACCTTCAGGGACGTGTCCACCATGCGCATCGCTTGCAAGGAAAGAGATTTATTGGCGTTAAGCGCCTCCCGCCGGCTCTGTTCGCTGAACAACTGAAAGAAAACAAAAAATATAAAGGTAATCACAATAACAAAAATGGGCATATAGGAGAGCAATAGACGCTTGTACCAGGATCTCTGCATGATCAACCCTCCCACCGTTTTTTCACAAATTTTTAATTATTATAACTTAAAAAGCATCTCTTGGGTTATAGTTCTCCATAGTCATAACGATACGCCAATACCTAAACAAAAAAAGAAGCGGGACAATGCCCGCTCCGTTGTTGTAATCCTGGTATGCTGAATTGAATATATTATAGCAGCGGGTTCTCGTGTTTCGCTTTCAGAATCGACCAGCGCCGCTCCACTTCTTTTTCAAATTCGCCAAGCATTTCTTTGTTTTCTTCCTTGAGCAGATGCCTTGATTTGCCCATATATTTCAGCCAGTCGCTGAGCGGCACCTGTTTTTTCTTCGCTTCAGGATCGTACGTAATGTTCGTTTCTCCCTGCTCTACTTCATACAGTGGGAAGAAGTTTGAATTCACGGCCGCGCGGACGATGTTCTCCCCATCCTTGTCGCTCGATTTCCAGTTCAGCGGGCATGTGATCAGCAGCTTGCCGTAGACGGTACCTACATTCTGAGCGTACCACTGCGCTTTGGCCGCCTTTTTCACAAGATCCTGCGGAAATGCTTCCGTCCCCGTGAATACGTATGGAATATGTGCCGCTGCCATCATTTGCACCGTATCTTTATGATGGAACGCTTTGCCCTGCTGCTGTTTGCCGACACCGGACGTACTGGTCATATGCCCTAATGGCGTAGAATACGAAAGCTGTGCACCGGTGTTCATATAGCCTTCATTATCATATTCCAGAATGATCAGGTTATGGCCCCGCAGCGCCGTCCCGATGGCCGAACCCATCCCGATGTCCATGCCGCCGTCGCCGGTCACCATCACAAAAGTGAAATCCTCGGGAACTTCGATTTCCCCGCGGCGTTTCTTCTCAAGGAACGCCTCTACCGTGCCGGATAAAGTAGCCGGTCCGTTCTGGAACAAATTATGAATGAAGCTCTGCTTATGCGAGTTATACGGATAACCCGTTGTTGTGATATAAGCGCAGCCGGTATGGAATAAAGTAACGACATGGCCTTCAATCCCTTTGAAAAAGAGCTCCAGCGCCGGGAAAATACCGCAGCCCGGGCAGGCTCCGTGACCGGAAGCAAACCGTTTCGGTTTCGCGGCTAGCGCCCGCATCGGCGGCACTTTAACGGATAGTTTACTTGTCCCTTCATCTACCTTTACGGTGATCAGGCCAGATTTAAAGCTGTCTCCATTCATCGGGGCAATGACCGGCTGCAGCCTTTGCTCCTCAGCTCCCGGTGTTTGGCCGTAATAATCAAACGGAACTTTGGCATAACCGAGCTCCATGGCCTCGATCGTCAAGGCAAAAAAAGCTTCCGCGTCATCCGCGTAATAGTCTTTCCCCCCAAGTCCGAATATGCGCGACAGCACAATCGGCTGCGGACCACGGATTTCCTGTAGGGCCGCTTTGACCTCATGGGTCAGATTGGCTCCGTGTGCGCCGTAAGAATCGGCACGTTCGCCAACCAGCAGCGCTTTGACACCTGTCAACGCCTCGCGGATTTCTCTTGCCGGGAACGGCCGAAGAATATTCGGGCTGATTATGCCTGCTTTAATTCCTTTCGCCCGCAGTCGGTCCACGACGTCTTTGGAGGATTCGGCCGCCGAATTGAGGAGGAATAAAGCCACCTCTGCGTCTTCCATTCGATATAGATCAAGCGGCGAATAGGATCTTCCGGACAAAGCCGCGTATTCCTCTGCCACTTCCTTGAATACCTCGCCCGCACGGTATATGGCGTTTGACTGTTGGTAGTGGTTGTTCATCAAATCGTCGCCGTTCATATAAGCCCCAACAACGATCGGGTTGTTCTCGTCCAGCACATGTGGATATTCAGGCGCCTGTTCCCCTACAAACCCCTGAACGGTTTCCCGGTTGGTAAATATGTGTACCCGGCGTTTCTGATGCGATGTAAAAAACCCGTCATAAGCTACAATGACCGGCAGGCGCACGTCTTCATGTTCCGCGATTCGCAGCGCCATGATATTCATGTCATACACGGCCTGCGGTGAACGGGCGGTCAAAATCACCCAGCCGGTATTCAGACCGTAGTAAAGATCCGAATGGTCACCGCGAATATCGAGCGGTCCGCTGACTGCACGCGTCACCAAATTCATGACCATCGGGAAACGTGTGCCCGCCTGCACAGGAAGCTGTTCGATCATATACAGGAAACCATTCGCGCTGGTAGCGTTGAATACCCGTGCTCCGGCTGCGGCCGCACCGTAGCAAATCCCCGCCGATCCATGTTCGCCGTCAGCGGGAATCAGCTTGATGTCATGTTCGCCGCGTGTACGCATCATGTCGAGATATTGGGCAATTTCCGTAGAAGGCGTAATCGGAAAATAACCCATAATGTGATAGTTAATCTGGGCAGCCGCCATGGCAGCCATTTCGTTGCCCGATTCGAAGACTGCCGTTTGAGCGGCCGCCAGCTTATTCTCCGTTGTTTCTTGAATTTGCATATTCATGATCGGACTCCCTCCGCAGTTAAATAGGGAAACGATTGCGGCACACGGTGCTGCTCCGCATAATGCGGTTCTTCTAACAGGGCAGCCAAAGCGGTGGTCGGACAAGCTTCGATACACTTCAGGCAGCCTTTGCAATACTGATAATCGATACCTTTCATAAACATCTGCATATTCCCGCGCTTATCCGGCTTCGTCTCCCACACGATGCAGAAATCCGGACATACCGTATCGCAGGCGGCACAGTGAATGCAGTCCTCGATCTTGTACTCTGGCAAATATCCCTGCCGGGAGCCGCTAAGATCCTTCAGGACACTGTTCGCCGTAACGTTCAGAATCCCGCCCAGCTCCTGCGTTTCATATCCAAGAATCGGCTGCGGTCTTGCGAAAGCGATTGGGTCTATAAGCGCTGAGCCGTTTCCCAAGGAAAGGAACCGGACTTCGTTATATCCTCTGTCAAAGGTCCGCACATTCGCTTCCACGAGGTGGGGCAGCTTTTTCTCAAATGTTGTGCGGATCACCTGCCGCATATCGTCCGGGTCTAGAAAGCTGCAAATCCGGAACAAAGCCCCAAGCATGGCCGTATTCACTTTGGTTTTTTCCTCAACGGAAATGTTCAGCGCATCAACTACGGCCAGCGTTCCCTGGGTCATGTTCAGATCAATGGCCACTTCGGACAGCGCTCGCGCCGTATTCACAAGCACCGTTCCATCAGGCTGTAATCCGCTTATGACATCGATCGTCTTATACAAGGCTTCATGAAATACGCCGACGACATGCGGCTGCTCAATGGGACTGTGATCGCGGATTTCCACCTCGGGATCGCAGAACCTTACGAAGCTCTTCACCGGCGACCCTTTTTTCTCCGAACCATAGCTGGAAAAATTCGAACCGTTAAGTCCGGAGCCGGTGACCCCGGCTTCGGCCAGCATTTTTCCGGCCAGATTGGCGCCAAGCCCGCCGATGGATTCGAGACGGATCTCGAAAAATCCCAGTTCATTCTTTTGAGGCAAAATCGACATGTTCTCTCCTCATTTCTTCTTAGGTCATTAATTCCAGTTTAAAAGAAGAAACGGACCGGGTTTGTGATTAAACTCACTACTCAAAAAATTGTGATTCCAATCACTATGTCGGTTGTGGGAGCGAAGTATACTGTCTTCAACAGTCCAATTGCGAGGCAATCATTTACTGACCTTACGACTAATAATCACAAAATTGGAGGAGAAATCATGAATAATAACGCCCAAGAGAGCTTACAGCATCAGCCGTCCATGTTCTGCTTTCAATGTCAGGAAGCATCCAAAGGAACAGGCTGCACCATTGTCGGCGTATGCGGCAAACCGCATGATGTGGCAAACCTGCAGGATTTGCTGATTTATCTGCTGAAAGGTATCTCTTTTCTCAGTCTGGATGTCCGGCTGCCGGAGGTGCTTGAACAGCGCGTATCGCTGTTTGTGATGGACTCCTTGTTTGCAACGATTACGAACGCCAACTTTGACCGCGAGGTTTTTGTGGGAAGAATCCGGGAAGCGATCGAGCTCCGCGGCGAGGTGCGCACCTATTATAACGAACAATTTCCGGAAGGAACCGCCAATCTCCCTGATGCTGCCGTCTGGCAAGCGGATAACGAAGCTTCTTTTGATGAAAAAGCACGTACGGTGGGTGTCCTCTCGACCCGCAATGAAGACATCCGCTCGCTGCGCGAATTGATTACTTACGGCTTGAAGGGGATGGCTGCTTATACGTACCACGCGCTGCATCTGGAGAAGGATGATCACGAATTAAACCGTTTTATGCGCCGAGCGCTTGCCGCCACGCTTGACGACAGCCTTGAAGTGCAGGATCTAGTCGCCTTGACGATGGAAACCGGTAAATACGGCGTCAACGCCATGGCGATGCTTGATGAAGCGAACACCTCGGTTTACGGAAATCCGGAAATTACGAAGGTTAATATCGGGGTAAGCAACCGACCCGGCATTCTCATCAGCGGCCATGATCTGAAGGATTTGGAGGAGCTGCTAAAGCAGACGGAAGGAACCGGCGTGGACGTGTACACGCACAGTGAAATGCTGCCTGCCCACTATTATCCGGCATTCAAGAAATATGAGCATTTTGTAGGCAATTACGGGAATGCCTGGTGGAAGCAGAATAGCGAATTCGCAGCCTTTAACGGGCCGATATTAATGACGACCAACTGTATCGTTCCGCCGAAAGACAGTTATAAGGACCGTATCTATACAACAGGCAACACGGGGTTTCCGGGTGTCCGCCATATTCCAGAAGGAACAGACGGTGCTCCCAAAGACTTCTCCCTACTAATCGAGCAAGCGAAAGGATGCCCAGCTCCAACGGAACTTGAAACGGGTGAGATCATCGGCGGTTTCGCTCATGCCGCTGTGATGAACGTGGCCGATCAAGTCGTTGATGCCGTGAAATCCGGGGCGATCCGGCGCTTCTTCGTCATGGCCGGCTGCGATGGACGGATGAAATCCCGCAACTATTACACCGATTTTGCGGCTGAACTTCCAAAAGACACGGTCATTCTAACTGCAGGCTGTGCCAAATACAAATACAATAAACTGGATCTAGGCGAAATCGGCGGTATTCCGCGGGTCCTGGACGCTGGTCAATGCAATGATTCTTACTCCCTCGTCGTGATTGCATTGAAGCTGAAGGAAGTATTCGGCCTTGAGGATATTAATGATCTGCCGATTTCCTATAACATTGCCTGGTATGAGCAAAAAGCGGTGATCGTGCTGCTTGCCCTGCTATATCTTGGCGTTAAAAACATTCATCTGGGCCCTACGCTCCCTGCATTCCTGTCGCCTAACGTTGCCAAAGTCCTCGTGGATAACTTCGGGATCGGCGGCATTACCAATGTGGAAGATGACATAAAAATGTTCCTTGGCGCCTAATTAGTAGTCGAAGAAAACCTGATAAAGAAAAAAGGGCTTGGGTTATGCAAGCAATGATCTGCTTGGTAACTCATGCCCTTTCAAATTAAATAAGCCGCTTCCACTCAACAAGAAAATCCTTCCACGTCTCGCTATTTTTCAATTTACCTATCAATGTAACACCTTAATTCTTACCGCCATAGCCCTTATAAGTAGCGTAAACTGCATCTGCATATTGATCTGCCAGAATCGGACGGCCATAAGAATCCGTAGCTCCCGGATACCAGTTATCTCCACCGTTGTAGTGTAATAATCCGTTGTAGATATTTCCAAACTTCGTAATCTTCTCATTTAAAATCAACGCGCCCAGATATACCTGATCTTGTTCACTGCTATGATTATACGCACGGCCAAATTTTGAGCTGAATTGAGATAAATACGCATTGCGTGTGTTTGGTTCTACCTGCATCAATCCGTCGCCGGCCGATGGACTACCTGGTAAACCTGCTCCAAAGCTGCTTTCCTTTTTGATAACAGCACTTAGCAATAAAGCAAAATCTCCGCCTTTCCCATAGGCATTGTCCGCATTCATGACATATGTCCATATATGGCTTGGAACCTCGGCAGGCTTTGTTACTGTAGGAGGTGGTGAACCCGTATAAATCTTGACCGATGACATTTTGTCATTGATCGTGTTGCCAACCCAGGAAGAATCTGAAGTAAAGGTCCACTTGGTTCCTCCAAAATTATCATTCTCATATACTTCAACCGTCCAACCGCTTGGAACCTTAAGAGACGACATCCAGTCATTCGGAATTCCGTTTGCGTTCAACTGAGACAGTGTATAATTCCCTATTCCGAGTGTCACTGCTTTACCTCCATAGTTTATATCTGCATAGAATGTTACTCCGTTCGTTGTCGGTGGTGTCGTTGGTGGCGTAGTTCCGCCGCTACCGCCTTTCTGCCATAAAGCAGGGACATTGGACGGTTCCCAACCTACGAGAGAAGTATGTGCCTGAAGACAGGTATAAGTGCTTCCACTATAGGTTACTGTGTCATTTACTGCATATGCCGTATTTGGAGCCCATGTCCCTCTAGCGGCTGCGTTTACTGACGGTAAGGCTGCGCAAAATGTAGATAGAAATACTACTAGAACTAGCAAAAGTGATAGGGGCTTAAAAGAAAACCTTTTATTAGTCATTTTCAAACCTCCTTGTTTCTTTATTTATCTGTAGCGCTCCCATGAGACATGCCACAGATTTTTACTGTGCTATTATCTTACTTTATTTACATTTTCTAAATTAATTCCGCAATTTTTTGATGTTACGGTAGGAATATATGTAGATCGGGACCCAAAAGCAATTAAAGTCGTACTAAACAGAAGAAAGACTATGTTGACGAGTTGAAGCTCCTCCCTGATTCAATAAAAAAACCGAGGAAAAACAGGAGTGGATACCTGAATTTCGCCCGGCTTGTAACACAACTTTAGGCTTTAACACGACTTTATAGGCTTTGAGATGACTTTAATTGCGTTCTACTCCTAACGCACTAACAGTGCGCAACACTCCACATGAATCGTGTGCGAAAGATTTGCGATATTAGCTATATCTTCGGCAAAGAATCAGGGTTACATGCTGATGATCAAATATTTTTACCAATTAACCCAAGTGAAGCACGGCTTTTCCTGAGAATTTCCGTTCCATCAGACTGCGGGCCACGCTGTCAATCTCGGTCCAAGGCGTCTCCACTTCGATCCGTGGCGTTAACCGCCCATCTGCGACCAATCCGGCCAGCAAGCTCAGATCGTCCGCAGCTGATTGACGATTAAGTTCGTCTCCGAGAAAGAAACTGTACAATGTTCTTCCTCCTCTCGTCACCAGATTACTCATATCAATCGTCGCGATATTTGAAGAGGAAAATCCTAAAGCAACGCAAATGCCTTGCGGCGCAAGCTGCGGCAGCAAGGCAGCCAGTGTATCCCCGCCTACCGAATCGATGATCAGATCGTACGGACCGAATTGGTGGGCTGATGAAATTGCCGAATATCCAATGATAACTTCTTCAGCTCCCGCCTCTCGAACAAGCTCGGCCTTCTCTTCCGTGCTGGCCGTACCTACAATGTATGCGCCGGACTGTGCCGCCAGCTGGTGAGCGAACAGTCCAACCCCACCAGTAGATCCTGTAATGAAAATGCGCTTTCCGAGCAGCATGCCGCCTTTTCTAAGTGCATAAAGCGCCGTCAGGCCCGCTACGGGTAAGGTAGCCGCTTCCGTAAAAGTGAGCTTGTCCGGGATTTGGGCCAACATCGACACGGGAGCAGCAACCTGCTCGCTCCAAGCTCCCATCGGGAGCAAACCGACAACCCGGGCCCCTTTCTGCGGACCTGCACCGTTTTTGGCCGGCTCGATGACAATTCCGGCGAAATCCCAGCCGGGGCGCCTAGATGCTTCCTGCTCCTTGACGTCTTTCACTTCTCCGCGATTAAGAGAGACGGTTTTCACTTGCACGAGTGCTTCCCAAGGCTGGGCCTGTGGTGCTTCAACTTCCTTGAACGCCAAATGTGACGGAGCAAGCGGATCAACTACTATGGCACGAATCATATTGTATCTCCTCCATTCGTTATGCGTCATTAGATGACTTTCGTTTTCATTGAGGAGTATAATTTAACTAAATGATTATCCCAAGTGCAGAACTACACTTCATAAAGAGGGGGAGAGAAGATGGATATACCTACTACGGAGAATTCCAGACTTAAAATCGTAATCGGAGAGATCGAAGCGTTGCGGATGAAACGCCAGCACGAGCTTGCCGACCGGCCTCACCCGTACTTAAAACGATTTACCCAACAAGAGCTGAACGACGAGGCATTTCCATCGTATAAAAATCTGCTGGTTGGGCGTTCCCGGCGCATACCGGATCGTCAGATGATCATAAATATTGCAGAATATCTTGATTGTACTTCCGACGAGCGTAACGATCTGCTAATGGCAGCCGGTTACCTTCCGATCCAGACTGAACTGGAGGGACGGGCGCTGGAGCGTGCATTGGAATGGTCGCATCTAACGATGAGAAGCATTCCTTTTCCTGCGATGATTGTAACACACACACAGGATATCAAGGGGGTTAACGAGCCGTTTCGCCATTTGTTCGATATCCCATTGGACCGTAATTACGATGGATTAATGAACAGGATTGATTTACATTTTAATTCCGATTTGCCTATCCGGTCCCGCTCAACTTTCGATAAAGCTTCGTTCGAGCAGTGGGAAGCACACGCCAAAAACGGGATAAATGCGTTTAAGCGAGAACACATACTTTCCCGTTACGATGCGTGGTATCAAAAATTGTTTCATAAATTCCAGAAATATAACGTGGACGAATATCCGAATGTGCTGGATGCAGGGGAAGAAATTGATCATGTGCAAACCATACTAGCCAGAATCGAAAGCTCCGGCGAGCTTGTTCCCATTCGCTACAGACAGATTTCTATTTCTGCAGGCAGCCGTTTATATCCGCAGATCGCGGTTTTCCTGCCGGTCGATGCTGCCGCGCGTAAAGTTTTCGAGGACCTAGGATGTCCTACGGATTGTGAATTTTCCATTCATGGAATATCTTATTCCTAGAAATCATTTTCGGACGAAGTAAAGTTGGTCCAAAAGATGCCTGGGTTGCTTTGTTCCTATCTATGTAGCCTTAAAGTTTAAATGTTGATTGTCAGGAAATAAACCGGTGCTGTAGTTCAGGCTTTCCATTCTTCTTGAACTGGCGGATACGGGACTTCAAGAATTGATATCCTTCATAGGAGGGAAACTCAACGATAGTCAACCACCAATCCTTGAGAAGGACTCGTGGACGGACGGCGGTTCGCTATTAAAGATTAACCTCCTATGACCAACTTTCCTTCATGTGCAAAAAAAAGAGAGGGGTTCACCCCCTCTATGCTATGTCCGCCAATACATCTCAACTATTAGTCTTTCCAAACCAACACCGCCACGCTCTCCACATGCACCGTATGCGGAAACATATCCACCGGCGTAACCTCCACCGTCCGATACCCACCATCTTCGAGTATCCTTAAATCCCTTGCCAACGTAGACGGATTACAACTCACATATACCACGCGCTCCGGCTTCATCTCAAGAATCGTCTCCAAGAGTCGCGGATCGCAGCCCTTACGCGGTGGATCAACCACGATGACGTCCGCCTCGATGCCCTGCTCTTTCCAGCGCGGGATCACGTCTTCGGACGCGCCGACTTCAAACTCCACATGCTTCATACCGTTCAGTTCTGCATTGGCACGAGCATCCTCGATCGCTTCCTTCACGATCTCGACCCCATACACCTTCTTGGCATGTTGGGCCAAGAACAGGGATATCGTCCCGATGCCGCAATACGCATCGATCACGGTCTCCTCCCCAGTTAATCCCGCATACTCCACCGTCTTACCGTAGAGCACTTCGGTCTGAGCCGGATTCACTTGGTAGAAGGAACGTGCGGAAATCGCGAACTTCACATCGCCGATATAGTCATGGATGACCTCACGACCCCACAGGACGCGAGTCACATCTCCAAAAATAACGTTTGTTTTGCGTGTGTTCACGTTCTGGCAGATGCTCACTACAGCCGGGAGTTCCTTACGGATGGCAGCGATCCACTCGTTCACGCGCGGTATCCGCTCGCCGTTCGTGACGAGTACAATCATCATCTCTCGGGTAGCAAAACCGATCTTCACCACCACATGGCGAAGCAGGCCCTGACCTGTCTCTTCATTGTACGCGGTGATACCGAGCTTCCGGCCGATGGCTTTGACGCGGCTAACGACCTCGTCGTTCTGTTCATGCTGGATGAGGCATGTCTCCATGTCCACGATCCGGTGGCTGCCCCGGGCGTAGAAGCCGCCGACCAGGCCGCCTTCCGTTACGCCGATCGGCACCTGGGACTTGTTGCGGTAGCGCCAAGGCTCGCTCATACCGAGTGTCGGCCGCACGAGGATCCCCTCTTGATCTGATTCAACGCCGGACACGGCAGGATTGGTCCCATTGGTTTCAGAAATCTCAATGTCCCCTCCACCATCTGTGCCACTCCGCTTGTCGTCCACACATGTCTCTCCAGCAATTGCCGACTCACGCACCACCCGCAGCTTCCCGATCCGCTCCAGATTGTCCACCACCAGCTGGCGCTTCCACTCCAGTTGACCGGCATAATTCATATGCTGCAGCTGGCAGCCGCCGCATTGGTCGTAGATCGGGCATGGGGCCGCGATGCGGTTCGGGCTCTGCTCGACCAGCTCAAGCAGCTTGGCATAGCCATACTGCTTCTTGGTCTTGAGCACCTTCACCCGGGCCTTCTCGCCAGGCAGGGCACCCTGAACGAACAGGGTGTAGCCGTCGGCACGGCCAACCCCTTCCCCGTCATGGTTCATTCCAATAATATCGATCACGACCTCGTCGTTCTTGGCCACCGGCAGGTCCAGGAGGGCCGCCGAAGCCGCCGGCTTGCCGCTGCGGCGCGTGTCGCTTCCCTTGCGGTTCTTCTTCATGATGTGCAGTTCACTTCTTTCCGTTCAACTTGTCCCTTACCACTCTATATTCCCAATCGGAACACCATCCATAATCAAAGCGGATGATCTTCCGTTATCCTTCATTCGCTTAAACAACAAAAAGCTCCCCCAAGGGAGCTTAGCGCACAAGCTCACGTCCATCATTATACGGGAGCCTCGTATGTTATTCAATCCATTCCGCCTGCAAATCCAATCATTTACTTACAAGAGCCTGGAGCCTAAGCGGCGATCCTCGGCCTGTTCCATCTCATTCCATGGCCCATCGCCCCAATCGCCTATCCATCTCTAATGTGATCAGTCCCCGCTGAGCCTTCGGCAACAACCATCACGCCTTAAGCGCCCGTTGCCTTCCGCCTCTCTACCAGCTAAACATCTCAGCCAAAAATCCGCAAATGCTGCGGCAGAACGCGGAACGTGCCCGGCAGAACGCCGCCGAACTCGCCGTCCAGGTTCAGCTGAACCGGTCCCGGAGAGACGACCTCCATATAGTCGGTGCGGAAATGCACGACTCGCTTGTCGTTGATATGCTCGCCGCGAAGAGCTAGCGTAGCCACGCGCACAAACTCCGCCAGATTGCACTTTCGCAGCGCAATGACGTCGAACAAGCCGTCGTCGATGCTCGCGCCCGGCGCGATTTTGTCGAAGCCGCCAACCGAGTTGCTGTTCGCAATGAGGAACACCATGAACTCGTCATGGATCGCCGGATGACCGCTGGCGTTGATGATGAGCTCCTGCGGCGCGAGGCTGACCATTTTCTCGATCCCCTTCAAATAATACGCCAGCTGCCCGATCATCGTCTTCAGCTTGCTTGGCACCTCGTACGTGAGCTCGGTGAGCGTACCGCCGCCCGCGATATTGATGAAGTAGCGATCATTCGCTTTGCCCACGTCAATCGGACGCGTCTCGCCCCGAATCACCAGATCGCAGTACTCCTCCCAGTTCTTCGAGATGCCGAGCGCCCGCGCAAAATCGTTCGTGGTCCCCAGCGGGAATATGCCCAGCGGCGGGAGGTTATCCCTGCCGGCCATCCCGTTGATGACCTCATTAAGCGTACCGTCTCCGCCGGCCGCGATCACAAGATCGTACCCGCGCTCCACGGCATCCGCCGCTTCGCGAGTCGCATCCCCCTCTCCGGTCGTTGCATGACAGGAGGTTTCGATGCCAGCACTGTCCAGACGGTGCAATATATCAGCAAGCCGACGCTTCATTTCCTCCCGGCCGGAGGTTGGGTTATAGATTAACCTTGCATTTCTCATTAACGATACGCCACCTACTTATGATTTCAAGGATTGAAGAAGACGTTTGGCCTGCGACTCCATCCACTGCGGCAGCAGCGGATGCGGAAGCAAGGTCCTGCCGGAATACCGGCATTCCAGCCCCTGGAGCCGATCGGGTATTACCTTCTCCGTAAAATACCCCTCACTCAAAAAAAGCGGAGCTACGATCACATCGCAGCCGCGCTCCATCCATGCTGTCACCTTGTCCCGCACATCGCCGGGACTGAGTAAGGCATAATCCGCGCCGGTTCCGCTTACCTCGCTAACTCGCTGTGCCAAAGAGTTAATACCCTTTTCCCAGCGGCTGCGAAACAGATCATGCCTGCTGCCGTGTCCGACGAGGAGAATGACCTCCTTCGCCGGGTTCGCGGACAGCTCTTTCACCTTATCCCATACCATGGCCGCAATCTCGGGATCGTCGTCCATCGGCGTACCGAAATGAACCCGGGACCGAACCCGAAACGGCGCCAGGTCCGTCTCCATATCCGGAACGGCCTTCGCTCCTATAGCATAAGCTATTTCGTCGACATGTGTGCTGCCGGACGAGACAAATAGAGGAATGACCACAATGTCGGTGACACCCTGGTCTTCCAAGGCCGTGATGCCGTCCTGAATCAGACGGCCCTCTACCAATTCCAGGTACGAAGATACGACCGGTATATCCATACGGGATGCCAGTCTGTGGACGGCCTCGTCCACAAGCGACACCCATTTCCGTTCACGTGAGCCATGACTGATGACCAGCACACCCGGCTTCGTCATGAATTAACGTCCCAGACGCTCCAGCGTCATTTTGTAACCGTCATTGCCATAGTTCAGACAGCGCTTCACGCGCGAGATCGTGGCGGTGCTGGCTCCCGTTTCTGCTTCAATCTGGTTGTATGTGCATCCCTTGCCCAGCATGCGCGCCACTTCCAGCCGCTGCGACAAGGATTGAATTTCGTTCACGGTACAGAGATCGTCGAAGAATACATAACATTCCTCCACGCTGTCCAGGGTTAATATCGCTTCGAATAATTGATCGATGCTTTTATCATTTAGCTTCTTTAATTGCACTGGATGATCATCCCCTATTGTTACTGTGTGTATAACACTCGCACTCCCATTGTACCCGAGCGGATATAGTATTTTCAAGCATTAACGATTTCACGCACTACAGGACAACCACCCCTTAGGGGGACTCATCCCGCATAAACGCTCTCATTCACGTCCGAAAGAGGCGCGCTAAAATCTTCCTGGGCCATCGCCCGATTCCGCTCCTATCCCGAAAATCGGGACATCCGCCTAAACCCATCGCCCGCCCGTATCATACAGTATAGTATCTTAACTCAAAAAGGAAAGTGATATCATGACGCGTCATTCTCACTATTATCATCGCCGACCCACGAATAACCATCGCTCCCTCAATTCATATGAATCACTGCCGCAGGATCCAACACCGTACCCTGGCATCACGCCATACGGCGATTATCCGGAAGTCGGTGAAACGGCGTTATATCCATATACCGACGGCGTAACGGATCTGGAGGCTTCGGCTTCGGCTCTCGCTCCCTCCACGAATTCCGGCGGCGGCGGGCTGGCAAGTCTCCTCGGCGGAGGAGGCGGCAGCGGCGGTGGATTAAGCAAGCTTCTCGGCGGGCTCGGAGTCAACAATATGAGCGACATCAAGGGCCTCATCGACCGGATGGGCGGCATCGACGGCATCGTCAACAACATCGGCAAGGTACAAAAGGTCATGCAGGGCTTCCAGCAGCTTGCGCCCATGTTCTCCGTGCTGGCAGGCGCACTTAAGAAGAAGGGTAGCGGATCGTCTTCGACTGCCTATACGGATCAGAATGAAGACGGCTACGAATACAGACCGAGAAGACGGCGGTCCTCGGGAAGCAGACGCCGCTCCGGCTCGCGCAAATCGTCTTCCGGCAAAAGACGGCGCCGTTAACCTATGTAATCGGTGCACACGACACTTTATATGCCGTGCAATACTATCAAACAGTGCAGGTTCTGATTAGCGAAGTATCAGATCTGTCGGGATGGGTCCATCAGATACGTTAGGGCCCACCATGGCGGTATGCACGGAACCCTCATACATCACGCAGGCTCCAGTCTGTACCCCCAGACTGGAGCCCTATCTTTTTTACGGCCTGTATATCCTCATCAGCGCGTCCAGTCCCCTTCGGGGCCGGCTTCTTTATTCTCGACGTTTTCCAGCGATTTTAACCGGAACCAATACGAACCGCGCAAACCGGAACGCAGCAGCATCGTGATACTGCCGAGCAGGTACAGCACCGTCGGGATTCGTTTCATCTGGGGATAGAACATCATGATGCTGCCTGCGATGAACAGCAGGCCCGTGGCGATCTCGCTGATGACCATGCCCGCCTCGTAACGGTTCGTGACGGCGAGCTTTCGTTTTCGTTTCCTAGCTAAGCGAAGCATCCGGCGCAGCAGCCGGGAACGCAAAGGCTCGTCAGGTTGACGCGATGAACGCTTCTTAGGATGTTGTTTGAGCCCGAGTTTCATATGCAGTCCCTCCTCAGCAAGCCTTTACCCTTTACGAAAGAACAAGAAACGACAGCTATTTAGCATTCGCTCTTCTTGTATGGGACAACCTTCCCCGCTTTATCTCTCTTCAAACTACCGCTAACCCAGAACTTCGGCCGACACAGATCCACCGGCTGAATCCCTGCTTCCGTTGGCTTAACAGTATTTACCGCCTTAGAACCTCCTTATTTAAACCAGCCTCTGCGCATAAACCACAACACCATGCCTCCGCCCAACACGAACATGAGGAGGAGCACGAAGAAGTATCCATAATGCCACCCCAGCTCCGGCATGTTCTCGAAATTCATCCCATAGATCCCGGCGATCAGGGTGAGCGGCATGAAGATCGTCGTGATAACGGTCAATGTCTTCATGATTGTATTCATCCGGTTCGAATTCACCGATATGTAGCTGTCCCGTAGATCCGCCGTCATCTCGCGGTCCGCCTCGATCATGTCAGCGAGCTTCAGCAGATGGTCATAAATGTCGGAAAAATAAGCATGATGCGCGTGATGCTCCATATGCTGCGAGTTCACGATCCGGTACAGCAGATCCCGCATCGGCACCACCGTGCGCCGCAGGCGGAGCAGCCTTGAACGCAGCGCGAAGACCTGATTCATCAGGTCCTCGACCGAATCCTTCTCCCCTTGGCTTTCCAGCTCGGCCAGCTCGTCCTCGATGGCAAACAGGCTGGGAAAATACTGGTCCACCAGCTTATCCATAATCGTATACGCCGTGAAGCTCGGGCCGTCCTGGCCCAGCGGCCCCTTGCCGGCAGCCGAGAGCACGCGTTCCCAAGCCTCGTCCATTTCCGGCAGCGCCTGCTGGTGGAAGGAGACCACGAACGAAGGGGCCAGGAACACATCCACCTCGACCGCCTGCAGCGTATCCGGCTGAAGGGCATGCAGGACAAAGAACTGCATGTTGTCGTAATAATCCAGCTTCGGCCGCTGCAGGACGTGCAGGCAATCCTCCACCGCCAGCGGATGGAAGTGAAAATAGGTCTCCAGCTTCCGCGCTTCCTCCGGCGTGGGATTGCTGAAATCGGCCCAGATCCAGGCATAGTCCTCCATCCGGATCTCTTCCAGCGTAAGCCCGGTTACCGGTTCATAGCTTGGCGTAATCGCCAGTACGCGTATCATGATTGGCTGTCCCCTTCCCCTGTCCTCTGTAGCATCGATTCTTTTAAACAAAAAAAGCCAATCGATTCCTGATTGGCCCCACAACTATCCGTTTCTCTATGTGTAATGATTCATGTTTAGAAAAGAATTTTAAAGATGACTCCTGCCAGTACGGCCGTAATCGGAATCGTAATAAACCAGGTTACCACGATGCGTCCTGCCAAGGACCATTTTACGGCAGAGAAGCGTTTCGCCGAGCCTACGCCGAGAATTGCCGACGTAATGGCATGCGTCGTACTGATCGGCAAGTGAAGCAATGTTGCCGAGAAGATAACGGAAGCGGCCGAGAAGTCAGCGGCGAACCCGTTGATCGGCTCGATTTTGAATATTTTCGTACCCATGGTCTTGATGATCTTCCAGCCGCCTACCGACGTACCGAGCGCCATCGCTGTGGCTGCAGAGACTTTAACCCAGAAGGGCACTTCCATCTCCTGCAATTGACCGGACGTCACGAGAGCAAAGGTGATGATACCCATCGCCTTCTGCGCATCGTTGGTACCATGCGTAAAGGACTGCAGCGCTGCCGTAAAGATCTGCATCGTACGGAAGCCTTTGTTTACCGTATGCGGACTGCGCTTGGCAAAGATGACCTTGAGCAGCTGCATGACCAGATAACCGATCACGAATGCGATAATCGGCGACAGGACCAACGCGAGCACGATGTCCTTAAATCCGCCGTAATTCAGCATGTCGCTTCCCGCACCGACGAATACTGCGCCGGCCAATGCCCCGATCAGGGCATGGGAAGAGGACGAAGGCAATCCGAACCACCAGGTAACCAGGTTCCAGATGATTGCTGCAAGCAATGTTGCAATAACAACCTCGATCCCGTTATCCAGCTTGGTCGGATCCGCGACGCTGCCGCCGATGGTTTTGGCAACGCCCGTGAACATCATCGCGCCGACGAAGTTCATGCTCGCTGCGAGCAGTATGGCTACCCGCGGCTTCAGGGCCCGGGTCGATACCGACGTTGCAATGGCATTCGCCGTATCGTGGAACCCGTTGATGAAGTCAAATGCAAGCGCCAAAAAAACAACTATTACTAATACTAACATCGTTGTATCCATTGTTCAGGACTCCCTTACGAGTTGCGCATAATGATGGATTCCAGCATATTTGCCACGTCTTCGCAGGTGTCCGTGGTCGTCTCAAGACGTTCGTAAATCTCTTTCTTCTTGATCAGCAGAATCGGGTCAGAGACGGTGGCAAACAGATCCTTGATACAGATCCGCAGCAGCTCGTCGCCTTGGTTCTCCAGATCGTTCAAGCGGATCGTGTATTCACGAATCGCCAGAAGTTTCTTCTGGGAGAGCAAATGAATGGCTTTCTGGATTTCATAAGCCGATTGACGCAGAATCTCTGCAAACTGCACCATGTACTCGTCAGGCTTGCCCAGCTGATACATATAGAAACGGGATGCGGTCGCTTCCAATCCGTCCATTACATCGTCCATGCTGGTTGTCAGGTCCATGATGTCGTCGCGTTCGATTGGCGTAATAAATGTTTTGTTGAGTTCAGTAATGATGGTATGCGTGTAGGTATCACACTGCGACTCGTACTTCTTCATTTCGTTGGCAAATTCAAGCACATCTTCAAGATTGGAAACGTGCTGCGAAAAATAGTCTGCGGCTTGTACCACCGTATCGGCCATATTCTCCAGCGTTTGGAAGAATATATCCTTTTTCTTCATTTTCATACTCTTAACCCCTTTTTTCGATAAATTGCCGCGAACGCCCTGAAAAGATAGACAACCTTGACTATCTTATCACATCCATGGCAGGGTGTGTATAGAAAAGTAACACTCAAAAATGTAAGGAACTAACAAAACAGAAGATGCATGGATATCCCTTCGATTCCCTTGCCTATTAACATCTCCGTATGCGTGCAAATTATCCCGAAACGGCAGGCTGATTCGCTGCCTCGAATTCTAGGGATTCGAGATCGTCACGTGGCTTTCAAAAGAAGGCGTGTTGGGCACAATGTTGAAATATGTCGTTCCCGGAACCAGCGGCACTTCCTTGCCGTCCTTCACGAAACGGATCGCATCGCCCGCAGCGCGTACCCACTGCCCCTTGATGACTTCCCCGCGCTGGAACAGCATCGCTTCCCCGCCCGCTTCCACGTTCACGGCAAGCCGGCCCACGTCATCCAGCACCTTATGGTCCGCCCCCAGCACGATCACATTCGCGGCCTCCAGCTGAACGTTATCGTTGAGGTCCACATGCGGCGATCCGTTGATCGACCGTTTGTACGTGTTGGAGGAACCGTCATATTGATAATCCACGACATAGCTGTCCAATAAAAATTTGATTTCTACCTTCTCGGCAGCCTCCCCTGAAATAACCTCAACCGGTTCAGTGCCCTCTTCACCATCGGCGCTTGCAGCGATCGCCTCCGGATAGAACGTATACTCTGGCACCTTCACATCGTTGCCGTAATTCAGCTTAGCGGCTCCTTCACGAAGCTTCTCGTCGCTGGAATACAGATTATGCGGCGCTTTGCGGTCCTTGGCTCTCCAGAAGTAGGCGCCTGCATTCCCGATTTCGTCCATGTCCTGCTTGCCTTGCCTCTGAATGATGCTGTAGGCTTCCGGGCTTCCTCCCGCATGCACCAGAACGCCTCCGTAGCTCTCGCCAAGATTGATCAGATACGGTCGGATGCTGCGAATCGGCCCGATCTTCTCAATGTCGCTCTGGCTTTGGAAGATACCGATCAGCCGCGTGATTCCTCCCTCCGCCAGCACTTCATACACCATGTCCGCTTGACTGAGACCCGACTGCGGCCTAGCAGCCGGTGCGTTATTGATCATAACGGCCAGCGGGCGCTGCGTCAGTGACGCTTCTAACGGCAATCCCGTCAGAGGTGCCTTATATGGAGAAGAGGTTTCCTCCTGGGGCACTTCGACCGGCTGCTCGACCGGAGCCTCCACCACGGGTGCCGGCGTTGGCTCCGCCTGCTGTTTACCGCCGCTGCATCCGGACAGCAGCAATGCTGTCGCCATGGACAACAAGCTTGTCCTCCACGCGAAATTACGAAAAGACAAAGACCCTTTGCTAAACATATTGTTTCCCCCTATGAACGCTCCCATTACTTATTACCCTAAATTTCCAGACCATTTACCCGTAATTTCCAACCGACGTTTCAACTTTAATTTACATTTAATCACAAAATCCGTGCTTTGTCTGTATATAGAAGAGATACTATCCTTTAATGAATCACCTTGACAGCATGGCCTTGGCAGCAGTTCCAACTCAAACCATGGTGAGGTTCTTAATGACCCGGTTTGTGACATAAAAAAGTCTCTTAGAAGGCATACGTACAGTGCGTATGCCTTCTAAGAGACTTCCTGCTTCCATCCATTTATTTAGCCGCAGAAGTTTCCGAAGGGAAACGAGAAGCCGACTATCATTCGATCCGCAAACCAATATTGCCAAACTGCTCGCCCGCCGTCATCCGCCGGAACGCATCCAGAATCTCATCCAGCGGGTACATCCGGTCGATCAGGGGCGCAATGGTGTGCTCCTCCATGAACCGAAGCATCTCTCCGAACTCCTCGCGGCTCCCCATCGACGTACCGATCCAGGACAGCTGCGGAAAAAATAATGCTCTCAGCGAAACCTCGACCGCGTCGCCGGAGCTGGCCCCAAAGCTGACGATCCGCCCATTCGGCTTGATCACATCCAAGTATCGGGGAAAGGTTGCCGGACCGATACTATCCAGAATCACGTCCACCTTCTCCCCTTGCAGCTCTTCGTTCCAATCCCCGCCGCTCGAAAAAGCCCTATGCACGGAATAGCGCCGCGCTTCTTCGAGCTTGCCTTGGCTTCGGGAAGTGACGCTGACGACAGCCCCCGCATTCTGGGCCATGAGCATGGCGTAGGTTGCAACCCCGCCTCCTATACCTGGTATAAGCACATGCTCGCCAGGCTTGATATGTGCCCTCGTAAACAGCGCACGGTAGGCCGTTAGCGCGGATAAAGGTAATACTCCCGCTTCCTCCCATGTCAGGTATGTTGGCTTTCTGAAGGCATTGTCCGCTGGGATGACGACCGTTTCAGCAAACGTACCGTCCGTGGGTCCGCCCAGGATCTGCGGCACCACCGGGACCTCTTCGGTGTTATCCCAACCGATCGTCGGATGGATGATGACTTCCGTGCCGACCGTCAGACTCCCCACTCCTTCACCCACGGCATCAATGATGCCTGCGCCATCTGAGCCCAGAATGAGCGGTGCATCCGCCGCATGACGTCCCTTCATCAGAAACAGATCGCGGTGATTGAGTCCGGCCGTCTTTAAACGGACCCGGATCTCACCAGGACCCGGTTGTTTCGATTCCATATTGCCGACCCGAAGTCCGTCCAGACCGCTCCGGCCGCGATGAATGGCTGCTTTCACATGAATCTCTCCCTTCTTCCGGCTTGTGTAGGCCATGTTAGGTTCAATTGTATAGATCGCCTCAGAGCATGTAAAATGAGTAGTAATGAATATGGCATTCAGTCAGAATGAAAGTCAGGAAGGTGAGACTAATGGAAAGCGGAGATTTACGGATATTCCGCGCAGTAGCGGAGGAAGGCAGCATTACACGGGCGGCCCAACGCCTGCAGTATGTTCCCTCCAACGTCACGGGCCGGATCCGCCAGCTGGAGGACAGTCTCCAGACGCCCCTGTTTATCCGAAGCAATCGAGGGATGGAACTGACCGGGGCCGGCGAGCGCCTGTTTGGATACACGCGTCAAATTTTAAATTTGCTGGATGAAGCGGAGAAATCCGTACAGGCAGAGGATACGCCGCGGGGACCGCTACGAATCGGTGCGATTGAATCTACCGCCGCTGCATATCTGCCAGGACGCCTGGCCGACTATTATGCCCGTCACCCCGAGGTCAGCCTGTCCCTCACCACGGGCAACTCCAGCGTGCTGATGCAGCAAGTGCTGGACCGCGAACTGGACGGCGCTTTCGTGTACGGACCTTTGACGCACCCTATGCTGAAACAGATTCCTTCGTATAATGAGGAACTGGTGCTCATCTCCGAAGCCGGAGCGGCAAGCCAGCAGGAGCAGCTGCAGAAGCCGATGCTTATTTTGTCGACAGGCTGCACTCACCGATCCAGAGTGGAGCGCCTGCTGGCCGAAGCTGGCGTTCAACATCCGCAAATCATAGAGTTCGGTTCGCTCGAAGCCGTGTTAGGCGGGGTTGCTTCGGGTCTCGGCGTAGCGCTTCTCCCAAGGTCCAATGCCGTTTCGCTTTCCAACGAGAAAAACATTGCAGCCATGACACTGCCGGAGTCCTACCGCGATGTCGTGGTGTATTTTATCTATCACCGCGACGTGCCGCTGAGCAGCGCCCTTCGAGCTTTTCTGGAGCCGGAGAATCAAAAATGATTGAAGTTTGACCCTCAAAGCGGGCACATCGGATCGAATAACCACAGCGAGAGAATCCCTGCACTCCTGAAAACGAAAACGATTGACTAATCTAGTCAATGGGAGGATTAGATTGAATGTTCACAACTTTGTGATATTTATCACGTGTATTGTGAATATTTTCACTTATAATAAAGACATAGAGAAGGTGATCACTTCCCAAGGCAACATGAACAAACAACATCGGCATCAGAAACAAGCAATTATGTTAATCCAAAAAATTAAAACTCATTTAAGGAGTGGTTTATATGTTTAACAATTGGCTGAGAACAAACAAAGTGGCAATGTGGTTACTGACATTCATCCGGGTCTACATCGGGTATGAATGGATGACGGCAGGTTGGGGCAAATTGACGGGCGGATTCGAAGCAGGCGGATTCCTGCAAGGCGCGATTGCCAAAGCAGCCGGCGATCACCCCGCCGTCCAAGGCTGGTGGGCAGCGTTCCTGGAGCACGCGGCACTGCCGGGCGTGAAGCTCTTCAACTTCATCATCCCGCTCGGTGAGTTCCTCGTCGGTGTCGGACTGATCCTCGGTACCTTCACCACCTTCGCTGCCCTGATGGGTCTGGTCATGAACGCCGCGTTCCTCTTCTCGGGCACCGTGAGCACCAACGCCCAAATGCTGCTGCTTGAAGTGCTGATCATCGTTGCTGCTGCCAACGCCGGTAAAATCGGTCTCGACCGTTGGGTTCTCCCTTACCTCCGCGGCCTGTGGAACAAAATGACGCACCGTGATCATGAGCCAAAAGCGCCGACGACTCATCTGAAAAAACGCACAGCTTAAACATCGTAAAGATCATGCAAGACGGTGGAGAACTCCGGTTCTCCATCGTCTTTTTTTCATACCAAGAACCTATGCCAAATCACAGTCTATGCGAATACTGTATTTAAATACAGATTTTTGCAAATATGAATAATTTGTGATGATGCGACATTATATAGATCGTTGCTGTTTTTTTCGGCTTCCGTCGCGCTTATGAATTTCAAATTTGCAAAAATCCGAAAACAAAAAAGAGAATGATTATTCATCGGAGGAGTGGTGTTGATGTTTATTCAATGGTTACAATCCAGCAAAATCGCGATGTGGCTGCTGACGGTCATTCGGGTGTACGTCGGGTATAAGTGGTTGTCGGCTGGCTGGGGCAAGTTAACGGGAGGCTTCGATGCGAGCGGATTTATGCAGGGAGCCATCGCCAAGTCCACCGGCGAGAATCCCGCGGTTCAAGATTGGTGGGCCGTATTCCTCAAGCATGCTGCACTCCCCGGCGTCAAATGGTTCAACGTCATCATTCCGCTGGGCGAATTCCTCGTCGGGCTCGGCCTGATCCTCGGCTCGTTCACCGTGTTCGCTGCGCTGATGGGGCTGGTGATGAACTCGGCGTTCCTCTTCTCCGGTTCGATCAGCATCAATGGTCAGCTCCTGCTGCTCGAATTCCTGATTATCCTCTCAGCGGCCAACAGCGGAAAACTCGGCATCGACCGTTGGCTCATGCCTTATCTTCAGAATAAATTCACGCGCAAAGCGAAAATCAGCAGCGACTCCTCTCCTTTACAGAATCAAGCAGTCTGATTTACAGGGAATGCGGGGGTAAATTAGAGTTCAAAAGTAATTTTAAATAATCTCAAGTTGGATCGTATCCGGTCATACGCTTCTCGTCAGCTAAATTCGCGTCCCATAGCTAAATCCATCTCGTTTCTTCTTCCTAACAGTAAGATTTGAATGTTTCTCCTCTATCCGTACTTTTTCTGCTTGCCTTTTCAATAAGTCATCGGGTGACCGCGGCCACCGGTACCGGTCATCCGTGTTTTATAAGCGGTTTTGCCTAGTAATACATTCACGACGAACCTCATGGTCCAGGGAATGGCATCTCCCAATGCGTTACGCATTATCTACTCGCTCCAGGTACTAGGTGCTTTTTTACGCTTACTGCTAACAGCTAGCTGAGTTTCCGCTGACGATTTACTACTCCGCTTGCTGATTTTGCATTTACCACTTCCTATTTTGCATATCATTTACTGGATATGTGCCTACTCCATGCAGCTTTTTCTTATCACTTACCGGTTTACGTCTACTGCATATTGCTTTGCTTATTACTTACTGGCTTTATACGTAAAACTTACTTATGCTCTGCTGATTGATATTGGTTGTGCGTGTGTTTCTTACCGTTTGATGTCTTTTGCTTTATTCTATTTCTTCTGCCATTTGAACACTTTGCCTTACTTATTACATACTGGTTACTGCCACTACATACAGTTCTGCTCATTGCACATTTCTTACTATTTACTACTTATTTCCCTCCTACAATACTCCAAACAACCATGCTAACATCACGTATCATACTGGTTAATCTCCATCACACCCCGTATTTTCTCCTAAGCCTCTACATATACTGCTCCTATTTCTCCACCCCTTTCACCTGTCACTCCCCCTGCCAACTCACGAATTTAAAGTTTTTTATGATTTTTATCACTAATGTGATTTAAATCACATATATTGTGATTTATTTCACTTATAATAAAGACATGAAAGAGATGATCATCTTCCTAAAGAACAACATCACAGAACTTCAACATCCGAGAATTGGCAAGGAAGCTTTCATAAAAAAGAAAATCATACTTTTAAGGAGTGGTTTATATGTTTAACAACTGGCTGAGAACAAACAAAGTGGCAATGTGGTTACTGACATTCATTCGGGTCTACATCGGGTATGAATGGATGACCGCAGGTTGGGGTAAATTGACGGGCGGTTTCGAAGCAGGCGGCTTCCTGCAAGGCGCGATTGCCAAAGCTGCCGGCGATCACCCCGCCGTCCAAGGCTGGTGGGCAGCGTTCCTGGAGCACGCGGCACTGCCGGGCGTGAAGCTCTTCAACTTCATCATCCCGCTCGGTGAGTTCCTCGTCGGTGTCGGACTGATCCTCGGTACCTTCACCACCTTCGCTGCCCTGATGGGTCTGGTCATGAACGCCGCGTTCCTCTTCTCGGGTACGGTGAGCACCAACGCCCAAATGTTACTGCTTGAAGTGCTGATCATCGTCGCTGCTGCCAACGCCGGTAAAATCGGTCTAGACCATTGGGTTCTCCCTTACCTCCGCGGCCTGTGGAACAAAATGACGCACAGAACAACGAAAGGCGACGGCACCACCCACACACCTTTCAAAAAACAAACCGCATAACATTGTAAGCAACTGAAACCTAAACAACTAACCTATTGATTAAACAACCCGACTTGAGCAATCAAGCCGGGTTGTTTTTGTTGTGGCACGTTGGAGTTACGGCATATCACCTCGTGTTTTAGCATACGTTTGGGTTTTGGCATGCTGCTCATGCTTTGGCATATGTCTGAGCTTAGGGTTTTATTTGAGCTTTGGCATACGTCTGAGCTTTGGCATTTGTCTGAGCTTTGGCATACTGCTGAGCTTTAGCTTACGTTTAAGCTTTAACATACGTTCGAGCTTTAGTATACGTTCGAGAGTATACGTTCGAGAGTATACGTTCGAGCGTTGTGCTTACGTTCGAACGTTAATTTATACGGCACTAACTAACTACTTACAATTTTAGCGGACTCAGCGGACCTTATTTTGACCAAAACCACCTTTTCTTTAATGCTAACGGACCAGAGATCCGTTATTCTCCGAATTTGGCCTTCATATTACGTGATATCCGCTATTTAACGGATCGTGTGTCCGATAGATCCCCCAATTGCGAGCAAAAAGCAAAAATAGCGGATCTGAGGTCCGATACGGCCAGGCCGTAACTGTGTGACATACAACTTGGGAGCCTACGAACTCTCTTTAGAGCGCTGCCTGGAAAGCCAGGCTTTTTCATGCAATCGCATTTTTGGCATTTCGAATCATGATTTACGAACCGCTAAATTCCTCAAAATTGAAAAGTGGGCTCTATTTTTGACCGCAAATTAAGCCAATGGGATCAGGTCTTCATTCGTCAACGGATGTCCCGGATCGGTTGTGATGCTAAATGACTTGCCGTTTTCAATCCAGAAAAGCAAGTTGATTATATATTCCTTTCCCAGTTTGGATTCTCTTCTTTCGGACTGCAGAAAAATCATGATCAACAAAAGAACCCATGCAATCCCATTTACAGGACTGCATGGGCCTATCGCGCAAAATAGCTAGCTCAAAATGTTATTTCTGCACCGCTGCTTTCAGAATTTCGACCTTCTGTTCCTTGGACATATCCCATGTGGTTGAAATGCTGTATTCGAAGCCGCCTTCATGCCAAAAAACGTATTTTGGATAGATATCCGCCGGTAAGTCATCCTCAAAGAAACCTTTTTTCTTACTTCCTTCTGAGTCCAACGTATATTTAGAAATGGCCAGCGTGTCTTTCCCGTTCGTATATTCAAGACGGATGGTTGCCGCCTCTTTCCAGTCTATCTTTTTCGCGTAGACGGGTTTTCCGCTCTTCTTGCCTTCGGACCTTACTTCTTCAAGGAACATTCCTTCGGTTGGACCTTCAATTCTCGCTTTGGCAAACTTATATCCTTCCGGCAGGTTGGCAGGCTGCTCCAGGATGGAACCTTCCAGCGTGGAAGCTCTTTTCAGGTAGTCCTCGTAAGCAGAGAATTTTTCTATTCCTCCCCAATAACTTAGGTCGAATCCGCTGTTAAGATCCTTATATTTATGATACAGAACGTACATATCACCAGTCTCTTTACTTAGTTTCTTCACTCGATTGGTCTCATCTTCGATATACTTCTTTTCCTCTGGAGTTAGAGCCTTGGCTGCGGCTTCTGCTTTTTTCCGGGCCTGTTCCATTTCTTTCTTGTAAAGCTCGCGGTCTATATCCCCCTCGGGATAGATCATATCCTGATCATTATTCACAGCAGCTTTTGAATCCTTCTCCGATTGCACTGGAGCTTTTTGCGGTACGTTCCCCGCATTGCTTTCCTTTGCATTAACCAACGTCACGCTTCCAAGCGCGAGAATCATTCCCAGCCCCAAAATGGACAGGCGGTAGGATTTTTTGTTAAAATGCTTAATCATTTTAAGTCTCCTTTTCATTTGTTTATGCGTGGCGGACAGGCCGGCAAGCCCCGGCTGGCGATGGTATCCTGAAAAATGCTCCAACACATGGATGATCGTTTGTCCGTATGCATTGTTTTGCTGCGGGCTCATCCGATCCAAGACGCATGCATCGCAAGCCATCTCCTGGTCTTGCCTTGCCTTATGTACGGCTAGCCATAATAACGGATTAAACCAGTGGATGATCAGGATGATATGCATCAACCAGTTCACTGCCACATCCCGCCGCTGAATATGCGCGAACTCATGCGCAAGAATATATTGAAGCTGCTCCTGTTTCAATGTGATGAGCAGGCTTGGCGAAATGACGATCGCCGGCTTACTAAAACCGACCACGGCAGGTCCGGGAATTCGCTCGCTAGCCAAAAACTGAACTTTTCGCTTCACGCCTAATTGCTGTTTCGTCTCGTGAAACACTGCCGATAGAGAAGGCGTATCCATTTTTCGGCCCGCGCGCAGGGCTTGTTTCAATCGAAGCTGGTCGTAGACCGTTTTCGCGGCAAGAATCAGCACGCCCGCAAGCCAAACCGACATCAGTATATTGGTGTAACCTATTTGCTTGAACCCATTCCACCAAAAACTGCTCTCCTGCACGGGTTCTGATTCAAGGGATGGAGCAGGTACTTCCGAAGTTCCGCCTGCTTCCAGATTTAAAGAACTCTCAGCGCGAACCAGCGCTTTGCTGATTCTCCCCGTTTCCTTCCAAAGCGGTGGAACTTGAGTTTGTTGATGAATGCCGGGCACGATGGCCTCCAGAGACAACACATTGTATAGGCTAAGCGAAGATTCCGGGGCCCAAGGGAGCAGCAAGCGAATGGCCACAGGAAACCAAAGCCAGTATCTCCATCTGGCTTCAATCTTGTTTTTTAGTAGAAATTGCAGGATCAGGACAAGGACGATCATGATGCCGGCCATGAACGATCCGCGAATGACCCAGCCGAAAAACAATAATAAATTTTCATGCAATGTATGACTCATCAGGGCTCTCTCTTTTCTGCTTCCCCGTCGCTGCTGTTCTCGTCAAACAAAGCCTTCAGATCCTCGATTTCTTGCGCATTCAGTTTTTTATCCTGCAAAAAGTTGGCCAGCATTGGCTTTAAGGCCCCCCCATAAAGTTTTTTCATGAAGGATTTGGTTTCAGACTGCAGATACTCCTGCTCGCTGATGATCGGATAAAATAGTTGGGTGCGCTTTGAACCCTTTTCCAGTTTCGCACCCGCTGCTTCCTTCTGCACCAGACGACTGAGGAGCGTCCGAGTTGTATTGGGGTTCCACCCCATCAGATCCGTCATTTTCTTTACGACCTCGCTGGAAGGGCAGTCCGGATTAGCCCACAATACGCGCATAATTTCCAGTTCTGCATCCGTAATCGGTGGTATTTGATGATTCATGCATGAAACCTCCAATGTTAATTCATTCAAACTACATGTGTAGTTATGTTAATGCTACGATTGTAGTTTGATAATGTCAACATGTTTGGTGAAGAAAATATTCTTGGTTTAGTTACATGCAGTATACTTGTACCGCTTGTGGGCATGTTGATCTGCAAAAGAACTCATGCCATCCTATTTCTAGAGCTGTATGGGCTTGTCCGCAAGACCTATAGCTGACGCGAATGTTATTTTTTCACCGCTGCTTTCAGAATCTCGATCTTCTGTTTCCTGGACAGATCCAATGAGGTTAGTGAAATACTGTATTCAAATTTGCTGCCATCATTCCAAAAAACGTATTTTGGAAAAACATGCGTCGGCAGCTTATCGTTAAAGAAACCTTTTTTCTTGCTTCCCACCGAATCTACCGCATACTTGGAAAAGCCCAGCGTGTCTTCTCCGTTCGTATATTTAAGACGGATGGTTGCCGCTTCTTTCCAATCTATCTTTTTCATGTAGATGGGCTTTCCGCTCTTCTTGCCTTCGGCTCTTACTTCATCAACGAACTTTCCTTCGATCGGGGCTTCAATGACCGCTGTTAAGAACTTATATCCCTTTGGCAGGTTCGCAGGCTGCTGCAGAATGGATCCTTTTAGGGTTGAAGCTTTTTTCATGTAGTCCTCGTACGTAGTGAATTCATGCACCCCTCCCCAATAGCTAATATCAAATCCGCTATTTAACTTTGGGTATTTATGATACAAAACATACATATCACCCGACTCTTCGGTTAACTCCTTTACTCTCTGGATCTCTTTTTCGATAAACTTTTTTTCCTCTGCCGATATAGACTTGGCTGTTTCGGCTGTTTTTTTAACAGCGGATGCTTGAGCTTTCTTGACGGATTGTGCCTCCGCCGCAAGGTTTGCGGAAGTACCCAGTAATAGAATGCTGCTTAGGGTCGCGATTGCTACTTTCGTTGCTGCTTTCATTTGGTAATGCTCCTCTCCTATAATCTTTATTCATAAACTACAGCTGTAGTTACAAATCAATACTACAATTGTAGTCCAATAATGTCAACACGGTTTGTGCAGAAAAATTTTTGGGTTTGGTTGAATACAAAAAATAGCCCCAGCGCCTGCGGATCATGGCGAAAAAAACCATGCAATCTTATTTCAGACTGCATGGGCTTGTGTATAAGACCTATGGCGCTACGTTCTGGTTCTCCGGCATCCGCATAGCGGGTGTTTTTTTGTTTCGCGCGTTTCACGCGCTCAAACGGCCCAAACACAACAAAAGCCGAGCTTGTGATCCAAGCTCGGCTTCTCATTATTCGAATGACCAGCAGTTCAGACTCAAACTGCCATATTGGTAAGATTGAAACAATCGCTTTGCCTTGCGGCCGTTGTCCGCAGCTCCCATCGCATAGAACAAGGGAACAAAATGCTCCCGTCCGTAGGAAGGTACGGCGTCGCTGGCATGAGGCGCTTTTTTGTCATACGCAAACAGATTGTGCAGGTCCCAATTCGACAGCTGCTCCGCAACCCATTCGTCGAATTCAGCTGCCCATGCATCCGGCTCATCGCTCTGATGCACCATCCGCAGATTGTGCACCAAGCCGCCGCTGCCGATAATCAGAATGCCTTCATCACGCAAATCGGACAGCATCGCACCGATGGAATATTGTTCGCTTGGTGAGCGCTTGGAGTCCACGGACAAGGCCACCACGGGGATATTCGCATCGGGGTACATTTTGCGCAGAATGACCCATACCCCATGGTCCAGTCCGCGGCCGGTTACGGCTTTGGCGTGCAGATTCTTTGCCTCAAAACGCTGACGGATCTGAAATGCCAGCTCCGCACTGCCTCGGGCAGGGTACGTAATCTTGTACATCTCTTCCGGAAATCCGTAAAAATCATGCATGGTTCCATGCTCGGCGTCCTCAGTCAACCGTTGATCCGGATCGTCCCAATGGGCAGAAAATACCGCAATACCTCTAGGTGCAGGCAGCTCCCGCCCCAACTGCTCAAGGAAGCGGGTGTACTCGTTGTCCTCCAGGGCCATCATCGGCGAACCATGGGCAATAAATAAAGCAGGTAACGTCATCGATGCCACCTCCAGCTTCAAAATCAAGGGACAACTCTATTGTACCGTTAAATCGCCCATTATGCCAAATAACTCCCTTAAATCATCCAGTTCTGCCATTCCTGCTGAATGTTCTCCTGCCCGTTTAACCAATCCCGCGTCCGCTCAAGGAGCAGCTGGCGCTGAGGTCCGGCAGAGTACGTGTGATCGGCCTGGAAAATAATCTCCTTGTCGCAGCGGCCTTCCTGACGCATCCAGAACACCTTTTGAAACAGGAAAGCGTAGTCCACCGGAATCACCTCATCCGAGGTACCATGGACGACCAGCACATTGCCCGTAAACTTGATCGCTTCCTGGAATGGCTGCCCCTGAGCCAGCGAATCGAAAAAGACCGGGGTAAACGAGTATCCCAAATAATCGGCGGAACCCGACTTAACCGAGGTGTCGTACACGTCGCGACCGGTGATTTTGACGATATCGTTGAACGGGTATCCTACCGCAGACCACAGAATCAGATTTTTCACCCGGCGATCGCGAACGGCCGTCTGCAGGGCGACGGCGCCGCCCAGGCTATGTCCGAGGAGCGTGATTCGCGTCGGATCGACATCCGCGCAGCTGAGTCCGTAATCAAGAACGGAACGCGTCTGGGCAATCATCGAGTCGAGTCCTTCGCTGCCGTAATTGCCCGAGCTTTCCCCGCATCCGATATAGTCGAAACGGATCACCATGTACCCGTCTTCGGCAAACTCGCGCGCCGTTTTGACAAACAACCGATCCACGCCGATCCGGCTTCCCACAAAGCCATGGCAGATGATGACCAGCGGGACCCGATTGCACCGGCTTCCGTGAGCCGATTCCTTCAATGGGTAATGGATGGTTGCCGTAAGTTCCTCTTGATTATGCCGGATTGTAATTTGCCGCTCCATGCCGATTCCTCCTTGCGATAACGCGCCGTAATCATAATATTAATAATTCCGATAAGATTAATATGAATTAATTAAACTTATCTTAGCATCGTGATTATGGATTGTCAACGCAATTGAGCATCGGCAAACGCAAACTGAGCATAGGTGTGACGGTGCGATGAACGCTGAATTGGCGGTATGCAGCGAGATTCAGCCTATTTAAAGCTGGCGGTTAAGAAACGGCCATTCTGCCCTCTACCTGTATTACGGACTAACGTAGCATCCGTTTGCCAAGTCGTTCATCCCGCTGACGCCCGCACCTCCAGCCTTACTCGTAACTCTGGCGAAACATCGCATGAGTTTCTTCGCGCCCGCTCCAATCGTTCATCCAGGTCTTCCCGACCGGATCATTCTCCCATAAGGATGCGGCGGAGAGATCATGGTCCTCACGCTCGGAGACGAATTCTCCTTCAGGCTGGGCCGGTGTCACATCCAGAGCACCGCTGTTTGCGATTACCTCCTGCCCTTGTACCGGCACAGCGTCTCCTCCGTGCAATTCATCGTCAAAAAAGCTAGCGCTCATCTGAGAACTCCTCCTTCTTATCCCTGAATGATCAGGGCGTTGTGTATAGATTCAGAATGCTTATTATTGTGAAATAGGAGCCGGAGAATTATACCTTGTTCACGAAGGTGACAAGATTCAGCAGCACTACCTTGCATTGCAAGCATGTTGTCTGCTATCATATATTGCATAACAAGGTAGTCTGCTATCGTGCCTACTCGCAGCCCAACCCTTTGCGCCTCACTACCTTGCATTGCAATATACCTGAAGGAGGAATTCCCACATTCATGACCACCCAAAGTCAAATGCTAAAAGGCATTCTCGAAGGCTGCATCCTCTCGCTCATGGAGCATCGGGAGGTTTACGGTTATGAGCTCAGCACGCTGCTGGAAGACAGTGGGCTGACGTTTGTGAGCGAAGGCAGCATCTATCCCCTGCTGCTGCGCATGCAGAAAGAGCAGCTGATCGAAGGTACCCTAAGGCCCGCGCCAGGTGCCGGGGGACCGCCACGCAAATATTACAATTTGACCGATAAAGGCCGGCAGGTTCTTCAACAATTCAAGGAACATTGGGGAACGCTTAAAGATAGTGTGGACCACATTTTAACCCGCGGAGGACAGTAAAGATGAATACCAAACAGATGATCAAAGAGAACAACCGACTCCAAGATGCCATGAAGCCGAACAACCTAAGCTATTACCAAGACATGGTGGTCTATATCCGCAGCAGCTCCGTGCAGGAGCAAAAAGGCGAGGAGCTGCTGCTCGAAATCGCCCAGCACCTGCTGGACGCGCAAGCCAAAGGCAAAAGCGCCGAGGAGGTATTCGGAAGCGATCCCGAATCCTATTGCAAGGAGCTGGTCGAGCAGCTGCCAAAAATGAAAGGCCTCAGCAGCCTCCAATTCCATCTCATGATCCCGTGGGTGGCCTTAACCTGGTTTTTCTTCGTTCAGGCTCTGGTCGGGTTCATCACGATGTGGGCCGGGGGTCCGGTCGAACGCATGACGCAGGTACGCATATCGACCCTGATTCTGATCGCAGGCGGTTCCTATGTGCTGATCCACGCATTGCTGAGATGGATGAAGAACGACGCCTTCAAGCCGGCGGAAGACAAACGCAAGGTGAATGCTCGCAATATCGGGATTTATGTCGCCATCACGGTAGTGATATTGGTAGCGGGCGTGTGGCTGGGACGGCTGCTGCCGGTGCTGACGGTTGCGCCATGGATCAGCCTCGTCATATTCCTGATCGGAATCGCAGGGACCAAACTTCTTTTTTCGAGCAAATAATACAAACTCGTCATGAATTCGCGGGCGGCGCTTAACAAAATCTTTAATATTTTTTCGTTCTTTGTAAACTAATGTTCTATAGAAGATGATAGGATAAGGGTAATGTGTGGTAAGGGAGGAAAAACCATGTTAAAGTCGAAAAAATCCGCGATTGCTGCCATCCTTGCACTTATTCTATCGATCCAGACCGGCGTTATCGCTAGCGCAGCACCTGCATCCCAAGCTGGCTCAAATGCAGTTTCAAGCAAAGCTACCGCCTTCGGCAATGCCGTGTACAACAAAGCCAATAAACTGCTAAAGGAATCCGACGTGGCTTATGCCAAGTCTTACATCACCAAGCATATCCGCAGCGTGACCGCGTATCAGGCGACCATGCTGGTGCTTAAGCTGGAGAATGCGATGAATGATGCGCTCCCGGCAAAAACCGACAAGGTGTACGAAATCGGCATTCAGGATAAACTGATGAACTTGTACAAATTCGGGGAGCCGATTAATACCACCATTAACAAAACCAAGGATGAAACGCTCCGAAAGGTGCTCATCAACCTGCGCGACAGCGGCTACAGGCTGTATACCACCGAGGGCGTGATCTTCCCGATCATCGACTATACCACGCTGAAGCCATACAAGCCTTATATCAACAAGGATATTCAGGCCTATATCGACATCATGGTCGTTGAATCCGAGAAGCCTGCCGTCAGTGATGCCGCTTTGGTGATTCCATGGAGCGAGGTCATCGATCGGGGACTAACGCAAGAGGCCTTTATCAGTGCGCACCCCAAATCCAATCGGACTGCGGACGTGAAGCTGAAGCTTCGATTCACCGAGCTTAGCTTATACTACGGTTATAACAACACGCCGCTGTTCAAATACGAGGACAATCTGCTGGACCCGGAAGTGCGGCAAGCATTCGATAAAGTACTGAAGGACAGCGACGCCGTTTCCAAAAGCGCGCTTCTCAAAAAGCTCAAGTCCTGGTCCGACGTGCTGGAAAGCAACAATGACAAGCTGAACCAGGAAGTGGAGCGGTACCGTGCCAAGGCGGTTCCGATTGACTGAGCCATCCTGGCGTTAACGGCGGGTGACGCCATGGACCACAAGAGGGCCATACATGAAATAACTAGAAAAGCCGGAGTTCCCGTTAGGGGAATCCGGCTTTTTATGGTGTTCCATGTACCTCTTAAATCAGCAGATTGAACAGGTTCATGTTCTTGTTCAGCTCCGTGTAATCCAGTCCCTTGCGCTGCATCCGCTCCACCAGCGGGCCGTAATCCTCCGGCCTCAAGAGCTCGATGCCCACCAGGGCAGGCCCGTCTTCCTTGTTATGCTTCTTCGTATACTCGAAGCGCGCGATATCGTCGTCGGGACCGAGCACTTCCTCCAGAAACTCGCGGAGTGCACCCGCACGCTGCGGGAAGTTGATCATGAAGTAATGCTTCAGCCCTTCGTAAATCAAGGAGCGTTCCTTGATTTCCTGCATCCGGTCGATATCGTTATTGCCGCCGCTGATGATGCAGACGACCGTTTTCCCGCGAATCCGGTCCCGGTTCATATCCAGGGCCGCGACGGCCAGCGACCCCGCCGGCTCCACAACGATCGCATTCTCGTTATACAGCTCCAGGATGGTGGTGCAGGCCTTGCCTTCCGGTACCGTCACGATATCGTCCACCAACTCGCAGCAGATGTCATACGTCAGCTGCCCGACGCGTTTCACGGCAGCGCCATCCACGAATTTGTCGATCTCATGCATGGTGACGACTTCGCCCTGCTTCTTGGACTCGATCATGGACGCTGCGCCAAGCGGTTCAACGCCGATGACTTGCGTCGTTGGGCTGACGGTTTTGACGTACGTTGCCACGCCGGCTGCAAGACCGCCGCCGCCGATGGTGACAAACATATAGTCGGCAGGCGCGTCCAGCTCCTCCATAACCTCCATCCCGATCGTGCCGTTGCCCGCGATGATCTTCGCTTCATCGAACGGGTGGATAAAGGTCATGCCGTACTCGTCGCATGCCTTAATCGCTTCGGCATATGCATCATCGAAGGTATCCCCTGTCAGAATGACCTCGACGCTGCCCCCGCCAAAACGCTTCACCTGCTTCACCTTCTGGTTCGGGGTCGTGCTCGGCATGTAAATCTTGCCTTTGATATTCAGCGCGTTGCAGGAGAAAGCCACCCC
Source organism: Paenibacillus sp. Y412MC10 (assembly GCF_000024685.1). Taxonomy (NCBI): domain Bacteria; kingdom Bacillati; phylum Bacillota; class Bacilli; order Caryophanales; family Paenibacillaceae; genus Paenibacillus; species Paenibacillus sp. Y412MC10. The sequence goes on along the minus strand of NC_013406.1, from coordinate 1,146,587 downwards.
TTGCGCGTGGTTGCCCGCGCTTGCGCACACAATGCCGTTGCTGCGTTCTTCCTCCGACAAGCTGCGAATCATATTGTAAGCGCCGCGGATCTTGAAGGAGCGAACCACCTGCAGGTCCTCGCGCTTCAGATACACTTCGCAGTCATACTTGGCTGACAGTACTGCATCCCGCTGCAGCGGCGTGCGTACGATCACTTCGCGAAGCACGTGGTGTGCGCGCACGATGTCCTCCATGCTGACTGCCCGTTTTGCCGTATACGTCTCTTCCATTCTCTCGATCACACTCCCACTTCGCTGCCAGGTAAACGTTGATCCATCCGCTACCCTTATTTACGTATTTCTATCATTGTATCACTTTTCATGAAAATATCCCGCCCTTTTCTGGCAAGCTTTCGCAAACTGGTGATGTTTTCAAGTTCAGGAGGCATGAATTCCAGTGGAATTCAGACCGCCCGCTTCTCTGACGCATTCCGCGAAAGCGGCAAACGCCTTGCTGCGGAATGATTCATTGCGACGGAGCAGCCGGGTCGTGGCGCTGCGATACTCTTCCGGTACGGGGTAGGTCCTTAATCCTGGATCGGACCAAGGAATCGCCGATGCCGGCAGAAGCGCGCAGCCCAGTTTGGCCCGTACGCAACTGAGCATCGTTTCCAAGGTGCTGATTTCGATCATGTTCGCTGCGGCGATCCCTTCGCTGCTAAGCCATTCTTCGTTAGACTTCCGGAACGGACATCCCTTAGGAAATACGATCCAAGAAGCGCCCGTTAGTGCGAATGCCTCGAATGCCCCCTCTGCTTCGGATTCCTCCGACGAAACAAGCAGCGACACCTCCTCCCGGATTTCCAGCTCGCTCTCCAGCAGCGACATATCATAATCACCGGTAATGAACGCACCATCTAATCTTCGGCTGAGCATGCCTTCATAATGCTGTGGAGATGTTCCGCTAACGAGAGATAGCGCGACCTCCGGATAGGTTCGTTGAAAGTGGGACAAGGCCTGAATAAAGGATTGCGATGTCGCCATCGTCTCCACGACGCCGATCACAAGCGGACCGCTTGGATAGAGCGGCTCCTTCACGGCGGCAACAGCTTCCTCAGCCATGTCAAGAATCTGCTTGGCATATCGGTAGAGAACGAGCCCCTTCTCCGTGGGCGAGACTCCTTTGGGATGCCTATCGAACAAAGGAACACCCAGCTCGGATTCCAGCTTGCGTATGCGCGCCGTCACGTTGGATTGCACATACCCCATCTTCTCGGCAGCGCCTGATACGCTGCCTTCCTCCACAATGGCGGCAATCATCCTCAGATCCGTTAAGTCCATCCAGTTCACCTTCTCGGCATCATTTTTATTGATACATATATTAATTTCTATCATTTTACAGTATAGACCATGCGAAATACAATCAGATCATACACTTACAAGCGTCGGTCGCCATAAGACTGATCAGCAATTGAGGAGGACAAAACCATGCATTCATATCCCAACCTGCTAACCGAAGCTTCATTAGGATCTTTGAAACTGCCCAATCGGGCCGTGCTCTCCCCTATGACTAGAACGAGCGCAGATCCGAATGGCCTGGCTAACCACCGAATGATCCGATACTATCAGAGATTCGCAAAAGGCGGGTTCGGTCTGATCATTACGGAAGGCCTTTATCCGGATGCCGTACAGAGCCAGAGCTATCTCAACCAACCCGGCATGGCCAATGACCAGCAGGCCGCGTCCTGGAAGCCTGTCATCGAAGCTGTTCATCGGGAGGGGAGCAAAATCATCGCGCAGCTGATGCACGCCGGCGCCTTGGTTCAGCATGAGCGATTCGTCCCGGTTGCGCCTTCTGCGGTGAAGCCGGTGGGCGCCATGCTTGAGGATCATGGAGGAAGCGGCGAATTCGCCACCCCTCGGGAGTTAACGCAGCCTCAGATTAAACAAACGATCCAAGATTTTGCGCAAGCGGCACTCCGAGCCAAGGCTGCTGGATTCGACGGGGTTGAAATCCATGCGGCAAACGGCTATCTGCTCGATCAATTCATAACCGATTACACCAACCGCAGAACGGATGAATACGGCGGGGCCACGGAGAATCGGATTCGAATTGTCGTTGAGGTGTTGGAAGCCATTCGGGCAGCCGTTGGCCCGGATTATATCGTGGGCGTTCGGGTTTCCCAAGGCAAAGTGAACGATTTCCATCATAAGTGGGCACAGGGAGTGGAGGATGCCCAAACGATATTCGGTAAATTGAGCGGGGCATCGCCATCTTACATTCACACGACGGAGTACAAAGCTTACGCCCCCGCTTTCGCTGAGGGCGAGACCACCTTGGCCGAGCTTGCCGCAACATACGGCGGCGTTCCCGTCATCGCGAACGGCAAACTCGGCGAGCCGGCGGTCGCAGAACGAATCTTGGCTTCTGGCCATGCGCATTTCGTTGCGATCGGCACCAGCGCCTTGGTCAACCCGGATTGGGTGAATAAAGCTCGGGCAGGGACAGAGCTGCGGCCCTTTGATCACCAATTTCTGCAGCCCATCGCCACGATCAGGGAGGATGAGGTGCTTATATGAAGCGCACGAAAGCCGGGGGTCATCATTCCCCCGGCTTTCGTGGTTTAAATTAATATTGAAGGCGTATGACGGCAAGCCCGTTAGTCCATCGGAATCACGATGATATTCCCCGTCTGCGTCGTAATTTTAATCTCACGCTGTCCTATCTCTACGCCCAGCCTTTCTTTCACGTCTTCCATGGAAGGCTCCTCAATGGAGGGAGTGCCGGAAGCGCTGGGGGTGCCATGCACGGCCGCGATGAGCCAATGGGTTCCGGGTTCGAGCGCCGCCCTCAACGTAGGAATGACGGTGCGGGGACGCAGGAGATTGGTATTGGCATGGGGATAGATGAGCTCTGCCGTATCGTAACCAAGCATGCCATAGATGGCACTCGTGCCGAAGGTGCCGGAAGCCGATGCTGCCCCGTCTCCCGTTCGGGAGCTGTTCAGTAATCCCAAGCCTAAAGCAAACCCGCCCTCGGCAGCATCGAGCATTCGTTCCGTACTGATCCGATGGATGCGAATATGCCATGGCAGCCCTGCCGCTATCCAGGTCCTTACCTCGACGTCTCTCCACGGCTTCCATTTTGCGTACAGCACATGCTCCTGAATCCGCGTCTCCTCGCATAAGCGCTTGACCCGGAACAGCCGATCGCCCTCGCTAAGGGCAAGCATGGAATCGAAAGCTCCCTGGGCCAGTCCCCATTCCGCCCTCGGCACGCTGAACGCAAAGGCGGTAGAGTAGACGAACTTCTCGTACTTGGCGGAAGTATGCGTATGCTCGTTGGTAGACGGGTGGCCCGTATTGAACGCAGCCACGTGGCCGGTCTGCGGCTCGCGGCAAAGCACCAGATGTGCAGGCTCCTGTACCGAAATACGTCCTGTCTCCGCCAGCTCCTGCTCCTCTGCCGCCCAGAACGGATCCCCGTCCGGCAAAGCCAGGATCAGGAACGTCTTCAGCGACCAGTACACGGAGCCAGCCGCGTTATAGTTCTCCGACATGATTCGGTTCGGGTAAGCGTAGCCCACCGTCAACACGCCGTCCCGGTCGAATATAGGCTGCTGAAACCACCATCTGAGATTTCTAAGGACCAGTCCTTTCAGCTGGCCCGGACTAAACCCGTCCAGCCCGGCATAAGCCGCAGCCGACCAGAAGGCCGACTGCGCAAAGCGGTACGTCAAGCTGCGTCCGTAAGGAACGGCCGCCCCGTCGGGAGCAAACCATTGGATGAAATCGCGTGCAAACAATGCCGCCCGCTCCCTGTAGCGCCCGGCGCGTTCCGGATCTTCGTCTCCCATCAGCTGCGCATAGATCAAGCCATAGAAATGAAAAGCATACGGCACGTAATAATCACAGTGCCCCCCGATCCCGTCGCTATACCAGCCTGCATCCAGATAAAATTCCTCAATGCGCTGGAGATTGTTCTCCAACTGTCCGGCATCGTAGGGTAAGCCTGCTTTGCGGAAACCAACGTTGACAAATACATGGAAGAACAGCCAATTGCAATCATAGCAAGGATGATGGTTGATTTGATCGAGCCACTGATAGAGGTTGGCCTTCTCCTTCTCGCTCAGCGGCTGCCAGATGCGGTCCGGAATCAGGGCAAAGGCCAATCCGAACACCGCCATCTCCACCAGCCGTTGATCATAGTCATTAACCTGCCCCCAGTACTCCGCATGCTCCGGATCCGTCCCTGCGCGTATCCCTTGCAGGCACAGCTCCCACAGCTCGTCATGGGAGCCGCCGGCAACGGCGGGAACGAGCCCCCACAAGACGCGAGAGAAACCCTCCATCTCCGCAATATCGGCATAGGCATCGGCGCCCGAACGCTCTAGGATCAAGCGTGCGCGGCCCTCGCTGTAGCATTTGCTTAAAGGCTCCAGCAGCTGCGAGAGCGCCTCCTGCACGTCCCGTCTTGTTCGCAGCGGATTCCGCGCGACCGGATGGATCAAGCCGTCCTCGGAATTCCAAGTAACCTGAATGCTCATCTTAAATGCTCACTCCATTTCCGGAATGCTTCTTCTAATTCCCTTATCCTCTTCCTTGCCTTACTTCTACTATTTCCTTCCAGAGCGCCGCTTCAATCTCCGTTATTCCCAGTAAAAAGGCCCCTTCTCTCTCAGCCGCGCCAGTCCTTCCACAAAGAAAAAGTCGCCGTAAATTAGGGGCACGTCGATATTCTTGCCTTCCGGATAATGACTGGTGCCGTGGAGAATCAGGCCTTCCTCTTTATCGTTGTCCCACATACCGTAATTCCGGTACAGCGATTCCAGAATCCGGACTGCGGATTTCCGGTATACGGCCGCCTGTTCCGGTTCCACCTTGTCCGCTAAAAGCAGCAGTCCGCTGGCTGCGCAGGCACCGGCAGAAGAATCCCGATATATGCGGGCCTCATCCGGCGCGCGGAAATCCCAGAACGGCACATGGTCTTCCGGCAGGTTTGCCAGGAAGAAATGCGCAACCGTTTTGGCCGTGTCGAGAAATATCGATTTGCCCGTATGATGGTAGGCAAGCGTCAAGCCGTAAATCGCCCACGCCGTTCCCCTGGACCAGGCGGATTCCGGCGCAAAGCCCTGCCCTCCGATCCCTTCCAGGCGCTCACCGGTTACCGGATCGTATCGAACGATATGATAGACGGAACCATCCGGCCGAACGAAGTCCCGGACCACCGTATCCATGTGGGCTTCGGCAATATGCCGATAGCGGGGATCGCCGCTGATCTGCGATGCCAGGAACAACAAGGGCGTATTCATGGCGCAATCGATGATGGCAAGCCCCGCGTTTTCCTCCCCTTCCGACCACGGATTCCAGGCTCGAATATATTGGCCCTTCAGGTTGAAGCGTGCCGCCAGGTAGTTGGCTGCCTTGAGCGCGCGTATCATGGACTCTTCGCTGCCGGTCAGCTTGTAGGAGGCCACGCTGGTCAGCGTCCACATGAAGCCGAGATCGTGGTCCAGACGCACATATTCGTTCAGCACGTCATCCAGAATAAGCTCGCACTGCTCGGCGGTTGTTCTAAGCTCCGCCACCCCGCTGTCATTGTACAGAAGCCACAGCATGCCCGGCCAAAAGCCGGCCGTCCACCAATGCGGAGGCTCCAGCTGGTAGACTCCATTCTGGCTGGCATGCGGAAAGCCCGCCCCAATCCGCCTTACGTTTCGCTGTGTCTTCACAAGCGATTTCTCCCAGGCTTCCGTCAACCAATCCAAAGCGATCTCCGTTTTCATTCCTCTCCACTCCTGTTCATATGAATTGAAATCTGAATTCGATATTCGCATGCAAGCCAGAGGCCTTCACGTTAAAATCCACGGCATACCAAGCAGCTTCCTTTCCGAAGTGATCACGGAAAACATGGCTTGTCAGCTCAGGCTGCACCAGCTCGTTATCATAGTGGATCAGCAGGCCCAGCCTGTCGTCTATTGAAAAAGTAGGTCCCGGGATAGTGTCCTGTACCTTAGGCTGCTCCCGATTACCTCCTCGGTGATGAATCGGTTCCTTCCGATTTCCACCTCGAACCTGTGCCGGCTGCTCCCCGGTTCCTTCTTCAGCTGCAATCGGCTCCACCTTCTTCTCTATGGCCTGAACGGCTTCTTGCCCTACTGCCTCTGCTTGCTTATAAGTTCCCGGTGCCCGCAACCTAACAACCTCCCTGCCATCCATCAGCACCAGCTCGGGCCGTATCCTGGTAACGATCCGCTCCACCAAGCTGCCTGGGGGTGAATTGAACGTGAAGCGGTCGCTCAGCGTCAGTTTGGGCCGAAGCCCCTCCTTGTTCCATTCCAGCGTCCTCGTGAATGACTGAAGCGCCGGAACACGGTAGGCCGAGGTCAGCTCAAGCGCAAGCCGATCCACGGCTTCGCCCGTCACCGCTTCCAATATAACCGCGGCGCTATCCGGGCCCTCTTGCTGGAAATGGCCGTCGATGATCGGCACGGAGTGGCCTTGGGAACCGTTACAATCATAGCCATACCGTCCTTCGCCGAAATACTCCGCTGTGTACTCGCCGCAGCCGAGGTCCGAGCACCATGCTTCCCCGGCGCCGTACAGAATAAAATGCCCGAGATCATTATGGTTGTGCGGCTCGCCGTTGCTGCCGCCCTTGGCGGCAAACGCGTACACTTCGCCTCCATGGGAGCTGCGGGAGATCAGCCACTGGGCATCGGGCAAATAATAACTTGCCTCTCCCCAATCGCTTCCCGCCAGCAAGGGGTTCCGCCAGATCAGGTTGCGCAAGGCCGGAGCCCAGCGGCTGCAATGGTCGTCGCCGTAAGCCGACCGGAGAGACTGCGGCGGAGACTCAAAGTCTGCATACAATCCGGCCAGATAATGAGACAAGCCGATATGTACCCGGCTTTCCGGCTGCGAATCGGAGAAGTTGACGACGGCCTTGCCTCCCAAAAAGCCCTTTTGCTGAAACAGGGCGATGCGGCCCACCTTCTCTGCACGGAACCAGTCCATCTCGCCTCGGGTGCGCTTGCGCAGCAAATCGGCATAATACACAAAATACCCGAACCCGTAATTCCAGTATCCCAGCCCTTCCAGACAAGCTCCATCGGGGCCAAAGCCCTGCAGGTAATAATCCATGCACCGCTCCGTCTTCAGCAGAACCTTCGCAAGAAATTCCCCGCTTTCCATAAGCAGCAGCGCGGCGGAGCCGATGGAACCGGCACAGACGGCAGACCAATTATGCGTGGCGGTCTCCCAGCCGTGCTCATGACTTAGGAAAGGGGTGAACAAGCGCTCTTCAACCTCTTCCTCGATTCTTGAAATCAGCAGCGGAGGCAGATGGTCCCGCAGCAGCACGCGGATTTCGCTGAGGGTAAACCCAGTCTCGGCGCTGAACAGATCAATTGTCCCCTTGATGCCGCCGGGCGATTCCGCGTTCAGATGCGCCGGCAAACACCAGGTATACTCATCGCAGATGGACCAGATCATCTCCTGGAGAGCAATCCGGTACGCTTCCTTATCCGGCTCGAGAAGGGTCAGCAGGGCAAAGGTATTCAGCCGGCGCCTACGCTCGAAATACACCTTCTCATAATCCAGCCTCGTTCCCTGCCGGGCAAACCGGGTGAATAAGTCATACGTCAGCGGCGGGTTCGGGACAGACAGCAGCCGCTCCCCTTCCTCGCGAATCTCGGATATGTCCTGCTCGTAATCTTCGCTTTGCCGGATCCCTTCCCAGAAGGACCTCTGGTCCCCGCTTTGGTAATACATCCGCAGATCGGCAGGAGCCATCCCGTTCACGATCGTTGTCAGCTTCTGAATCCTGTTCATCGGACTAGGACCCTCCTCCTTCCCGTTTCAACGCCTGTTGGTGACGCCGGTTAGACATTCTTTCAACCGTTCCGGAACTCTACGGGGGTTACCCCCGCATACGCTTTGAATGTTTTGCTGAAATAACTCACATTGTCGTAAGCCAGACTTTCGCAGATTTCCCCGACCGTGCGGTCCGTCTGCCGCAGCAGCTCCTTGGCGCGCTCCATCTTCATGCGGGTGACGTATTCGATGAAGGTCACGCCGGTTTCTTTCTTGAACATCCGGCTGAAATAGCTCGGATTCAGGTGCAGGCAGCCCGCAACGTCATCCAGCGTGATCCTCTGGTCAAGCCGAAGGGACACGTATTTGCAGGCCTCCGCCACTTCCGATCGTCTGCTGCCCCCGAATCCTCGATCCATAGCCTGCATGGTGGATTCCAAATAATCGTGAAGCCAGGATTTCAGCTCGTTCAGGGAATCCATGTCCATGATCTCTTTGTGCAGCGCATCCGCCGTATAGGCGGGTGACAGCGAATGCAGGAGATGAAGCCTCAGCTTCAGATCCAGCAGCAGCTTCAATACCCAGTCCTTGACCGATTCCGGTGCGTACCGCTTGCCTTGAATCCATGAGATCCACCGATCAACCGTATCGCGCGCCGCGCCGGAGCCCTCTTTGCCGAGCAGCGATTCCCGCAGCTCCGAGCTGGCCCGGTCATAATAAACGAAGAGATCGGGATCCCCATGCAGACTTTTCTGTTCAAGCGCTCCGTTCAGTTTGGATATCTCAAGCGGCTCCAGATAGAATCGTTGATGCCGGCTGGCCAGCAGTTCATTGAGCCCTGCCTTTAAACCTTCTGGATCGGCACAGCCCCGGCCGATCAGGAACGACATGCGGATTCGCAGCACGCGCTCGAGCGTTCGCTGCACCTCCTTCAGGCAGGCGGCGGCCTCATCGTAAATGTTGCTGCCCAAGCCGGGCCGATACGCGAACAGGAGCAGCGAAGACTTTGCATCGTATAGGACATGCACCGCATCCGGATTCAGTTGATCCAACACCTCCCGCAGCACGTTGCCCAGGGCAAAATGCAGCGTCTGGTTGGAAGCGAAGCGGTGCTTGATCTCCCGGACATCCTCCAGATGTCCGACCGCGGGAAGGCAGTGATAACCCGGCTTCAGCACCCCGTACTCCGACAGCTCATGCCGCCATTTTTCGGGGGACAGCAGGGGCTGGTGTATGAAATTTTTGAGGCTCTGCTCCTTCCGCAGCTCCTTGGATTCGTCCACCAGATGGATCATCCGCGACCGCTCCCAGCCCTTCTGGGCTTCCTCGTCCATCGCCTGCTTGAACCGCCTCAGCAGCTGTGCCAGCTCCTCGGGATCGAGCGTATCCTTCAGCAGATAATCCTGCACGTTCAGGCGCATGGCCTGCTGGGCATATTGGAACTCGTTGTGGCAGGACAGAATGGCGATCCGCACATCGGCCTTCACTTCTTTGATGCGTGCGGACAGCTCAAGCCCGTTCATTTTGGGCATGCCGATATCCGTAATCAGAATGTCCGGGGGCGAAGATCTCGCCTCCTCCCAAGCACTCATTCCGTTCTCATAGCTTCCCATCAGGTTCAAGCCCAGCTCATTCCACGAGATGGCCTCCGACAACAGCTCAATGACCGGGTAATCATCATCCACCAGCATCACGTTATACATCCGCATTCCCTCTTTCCGGTATATACATCTCGATCACCGTTCCTTGGCCAGGCTCGCTGTAGACGTGGCATTGAAAAGCCTCGCCGAACACCATGCTCATCCGTTCCATCACATTTTGCAGACCGATATGGGAGAAGCTGCCCCCGCTTGCCTCCTCCTGCGTCGAAGACCCGGCGGAGCCGCCCTGGATTCTCCGGGCAATCGACTCCCGGATGGCGGCATCCATGCCGATGCCGTCGTCCTTCACCGCCAGCACGAGATGCCTGCCCTTCATGGCGGCTGCAATCCGAATCGTCCCGGCCTGCTGGTTGAGTCCATGGATTAATGCATTCTCCACGATCGGCTGAAGAAAAAAGCGCGGCACCTTGAAGAGGAACGCCTCCGGCGCGATATCCAGCTCCAGCCTGACCTCCTCCTTCTGCCGAAGGTTCATCAGGGCGACGTAATGCGAGATCAGGTCGATTTCTTCGTGAAGCGCAATCTCGTCCTCCTCGCGGCTGATCGTCATGCGGAGCAGCACGGACAGGGAGCCGATCATCTTGGCGCTTTCGGGATCGCCCCGTTTCATGACCTTCATCCGGATCGAATTCAGGACATTGAACAGAAAATGGGGATGGATCTGGGCTTGGAGCATTCGGAGCTCCGCTTTTCGTTTTCTCGCCTGGTTCTCGGATATTTCCGAGATCATGGCTTTAAACCGGTCCAGCATGTCGTCGAATAAATGCCCCAGCCGTCCAACCTCATCATTGCCATGAACATGCGACCTCACTTCCAGATTTCCGCGCTGCACGGCGGTTGCGACTTTACCGAGCTTGACTAACGGCTTGGTAAACGCACGGACAAGTCCAATGAGCAGCAGCAGAAAGATCAAGAAGGAGCACATCTGGAACCAAAACACGCGGTTGAAAATCGAGTTGATATTGACGATCGCATCCTTGTACGGCTGCATCAGCACCAGGCGCCACCCGGCAAACGGGATGTCCTGGTGTACCATCAGCTGCTTCTCCCCCTTCATCGATACGATCGAATACGGCTTTTCTTGATCCAAGTCATCGTGATATGCAAAGGTCGTTCCGATCTGGCTCTGATGAGTGCCGGAAACGATGGTTCCCTTGGCATCCAGCAGCACCATATCGTTGCCTTCCGAAAGGGAGTTGAAAATCCCGCTGATCTGATCCTCCATGAACGTCACGATCACGTAGCCGTAAATTTCGGAATCCGGCAGCCGGAGCGTTCGAACCACCGATAATTGCGTCGGATGATCGATCTGGTCGGAGCGGAACATCGTGGCCTCCGGCTCCGTCCATAGGGACTCCAAGCCTTGCAGCTCCGAAATCTGGCCAAACCAAGGCCGCTGCCTGTAATCGAGCGGATTGTAATCGCTTACGGAATAATTCATGTAATAGGAGCCGTTCTCCAGAATGACGGTGACATAGCTTTTCTCGCCGACGACCGTCAAGCTGTCCAGATGCTCCAGCACCCGGTTGGATTCAATGAACCTGCGATAAGGATCCGGGTCTTCGTTGCCGGATACCACCTGCTTGAAATAGGAATTCAAACCGGAATTCATCTGGATATAGTTGGCGATATTGATTTTGCTTAAGAGCAGATTCGTCACCGATCCGCGGACCAGCTGAAGGGCATCGCTTGCGTTGGATACCGCCTGCTGCCTCAAGGCTTCCTTCGTTAACGAATTATACAGAATCAAGCTGACGATGGCAGGAACCACGATGCAGGTGACGGCAGCCAATATCAGCTTATGCCTGATGGAGCTCGGGATCAGGCTCTTCAATCGTGCGGGCATAGAATCCACCTCGGGTATGGCGTGACGGGAATAATGTACGCGAATTCAAAAAAAGGGACGAAGAGTTTCGTCCCGATTTTTTTGTCTATTATACCAGATCATTTTTTGTTGGATTCTATAATTTTGTTCACTCGCTCCTGCGAATTCGCGATGGTCTGGTCAATATCCTGATTGCCCAGTATCAGCTTCTCGTATTCCTCGTTCACCGCCTCGTACACTTCCGCCTGATAAGGCGCCGGCGGCACGATGGCCGAGGCCTTCGAGGCAACCAATGTGTCCACGAGCGATTTCTTGTCTACCTTCTCCGGACTCTTCGTGCCCGCCAGAATGGTGTCGATGATCTCCTCCACCTGCTCGGTTTTCACCTGCTGCCAGGCCGGAATGTTCTTGCCCTGCACGATCTGCCCTTCCGTTGTATACCAGCGGACAAACTTATAGGCCTCTTCCTTATGCTTCGACTTGGCCGCCACCGCCACGTAATCCGTGGTTACCGGCGTAAGTCCCGTCGGATCGCCTGCCTCGTTTTTCGGGAATGGGGCTACGGCGACATTGAAGTCCAGCGGCACTTTATCCGTTCCGCCGATCTCCGTGTTCATCCAGCTGCCGATCGTGATCATGCTCGCGGATTGATTGAAGAATTGGGTCCGGTAATTCAGCTTTTGGGAGATCATGTCCGTATAAGGCACCGAGGATTGGTCCTCCTTCTCCATCCGCACGCGCAGCTCCAGCGTCTGCCTGAAGGTCGGGTTATCCAGATTGGAAGAGCCGTCAGCCTTCAAATAGTCGGTATCCTGAGGCTGATTGGCCATCATCAGCTTCAGAAATTCCAGCCATCCGCCCCCTTGCGGACCGTGGAAGTACGTCCCGTAGCGCTTCGACGCTCCTTCGCCCTGGGTCAATTTTTTGGCATAGTCCGCATATTCGTCCCAGGTCCAGTCCGTCGGAACCGGCAGCCCCGCTTCCTCCAGGTGATCCTTGTTCAGCAGCACATACCAGGGGTTGAACTTGCCGGGCAGCGCATAGACCTTGCCGTCGAGGCGGGTATCCACTTTATAATCCGTTTCCACGCTGTAGCCGTCCTTCGCGATAAAGTCGTCCAGCGGCTCGGCCATGCCGAGCGCCACCCGCTGCGCATAACCCGCCGGATCGCTGAACATCAGGATGTCCATCTGGGCCGAGGATGCCGCCTCCAGGTCAAGCTTCTTGAATGCCTCCTGCGTATCCCCCTTCTCGCTGAGCTGGACCAGCTCAATGGTCACGCCCGGCGTTGCCTCTTCATAGGCTTGGATCGTTTTCTTCCAATTGTAAGCTTCCTCCGTGCCATAGGTGTACAGCCTCAGATTGGTCTTGCCCCCGCCTTGCGCGGAATCACCTTGCGCCGCATTCTCTTTCGCTCCGCCGCAGCCGGACAGCAAGCCGATCACCATCGCGGCCGCGAGAACGCCTGACCACCATTTCTTGTTCATCATTGTCTATAACCCTCCCCATTGATATCGGTATGTAAGGTCGTGACGATTCTAGCTGTGACTATCCACATTATATAGAGCGCTTACATCATAACCATAAAACAATCTTTACTGATGTTGGAACTATTTTTACCCCGTTCATTCCCGAGATCCCTAGCCCTTGACCCCGCCCAGCGCAATGCCTTCGATGACGCTCTTCTGGCCGATGATAAAAACGATCAGCAGCGGGAATATCGCCGACACGGCTGCCGCCATGATCAGGGAATAGAATTCTCCGCTCAAGGACGTGAATTTCTGCATCGCCAGCGGAATCGTGAACAGCCGGTCCGTCCGCAGGAAGATGAGCGGATTCTGATAATCGTTCCACGTCCAGATGAACCGCAGGATCGCATACGTGGCAACAGCGGGTTTCACCAGCGGCAGCGCAATCGACCAGAAGATCCGCGGATGGTTCGCGCCGTCGATTTTGGCGGATTCGATGAATTCCTGATGCACCCCCATGAAGAATTGCCTTAGCATGAACGTTCCGAGCACGCTGAAGCTTCCCAGCATAATGAGGCCGAAGTGGTTGTCGAACAGCCCTATGTTGCGGTACAGAATAAACTGCGGGATCAGGATGGCCTGGCCCGGAATCATATAGGTCACCAGCACGATGATGAACAGCCAATTGCCGGCGGCAAACCGGATTTTGGAGAAGCCGTAGGCCGCCAAGGCGGATACCATGGCCGAGATGATCGTGGTCAGTATGCTGACCTTGATCGAGTTCCAATAATAGAGGTAGAAGGGATAATCCCCGAACCATACCTCCTTGTAATTCTGAATCGCGTTCCACTCCCGCGGAATCCATTGAATCGGATATACGAATACGTCACGCTCCACCTTAAAGGATGTCACCAGCATCCAGATAAAAGGAAGGAGAAACAGAATGCTCACCGCGAACATCGCGATCGTGACGATAAGCTTGCGCCAGTCGACGCCGACTCTTGTCCCCATATAGCACCCTCCCTCTTAGTAGTTGACCCACTTCTTCTGAGCGGCCCACTGCCCCAGCGTAATCAGCATGACAAAGCCGAACAGAACCGCGGCAATGGACGATGCGTAACCGACCTTCAGGTTGACGAATGCCGTATCGTACAAATACCACACCATCATGGTCGTCGAGCCGATCGGTCCCCCTTGCGTCATGACGGCAATGATATCAAAGACCTTGAACGTGGAGATAATCCCCGTTACCAGCAGGAAAAATGACGTCGGCGACAGCAGGGGCAGCGTAATGCGCCTGAACTTGGTCCAGCCGTTGGCTCCATCGATGTCCGCCGCCTCGTACAGATCCTTCGGAATGGATTGCAGGCCGGCGATATAAATAATCAGATTGAAGCCGATGGAGATCCAGATCGATATCAGCATGATGGAAATCAGCGCGAAATTGGGATCCGCGATCCACTTGGGCGGATTGGACATCCCGAGCGTCCGGAGTATTTCGTTGATCGGACCGTAGGACGGCTGGAACAGTACCTGCCATACGACGGCTACTGCCACGATGTTGGATATGTAGGGCATGAAGTAAGCCACTTTAAAATAGCCCTTCATATAGACAAACCGGTCGATCAAAATGGCCAGCGTCATCGAGATCATCATGTAGACCGGAACCGTCAGGAGAAACAAGATGTTGTTGCGTACCGACTTGATAAACATGTCATCCTCCAGCAGCTGGCGGAAATTCTGAAACCCGACCCACTGGATGCCGTCCCAGCCCTGCACGAAATTCCAATCGGCAAAACCCAGCACGAGCGTAGCCAATATCGGAAACAGCACCAAAATGATAACGCCGATCAGCATCGGGCTTACGAATGCGATCCCCCATAGGTTCTCTCCCCGCTGCAAGGATCCCCTGGACTTGTCCTCCCGAGTCGGCTGGGCGCCAGGCTTCTTCATCGTCTCCATTGTCTGTGCCATGTCGGACCCCCTCGATTCTTATTCGATGGGTTAAGTATAAAAAAAATACCGCCAACGTATTGACGGTATTTTGATCATATTCGCTTTCATTTTTACTTGATTAGACAGGGAACGCATCATGGAACTTGGCATGCCCGGTATTACAGGAACTTCTCCTTAAACCAGGCAGCGGCCATCCCGACCTCTGCACGGCTGAGCTGATGTCCCCCGTTCTCCCAATGCAGCTTCACGTCCGCGCCTGCCCCGCTCAATAGTTCGTTCAGATCCTCGCTCTCCTGCGGCGTACACATCGGATCGCGCCGGCCTGCCGCGATAAAGACCGGAACGCCGGTCAAATCCGGCAAGGTTTTATCCCGCATCGGAACCATCGGATGGTGGAGGATGGCCCCTTGCAGCGCGTCCCCTTCGTGGAACAGCAGGCTGGCGGCAATATTGGCGCCGTTTGAATACCCGACGGCCACGATGCGGCTGCGGTCAAAATCATACTCGGCGGCTGCCCAGTTCAGAAATTCATTCAGATCGTGCGTGCGTTTCACGAGATCCTCTACATCAAACACTCCTTCGGCCAGACGGCGGAAAAATCTCGGCATGCCGTTCTCCAGCACGTTCCCGCGGACGCCGAGCACATTCGACGTGGGCGAGATCATCTCGGCCAGCGGCAGCAAATCCTCCTCGTTCCCCCCGGTGCCGTGCAGCAATAGTAAGGTTGGTGCCTCCGGAGAGGTGCCCTGGCGGTAAATATGCATATGTTCCATATACTTATAGTCTCCCTTCGATTGGTGATATGGTTCAATTTCGAATCCGTTTGACACCATTAATGTTCGTTAGAATGCCCTGGAATAGCTCAATAGGACCAAAGACTGCCCTGAAAAACACATCATAAACTAGGCGGGAATCCCATCATAGGCTGCCCTAAAACCCGCCTAAATATCTTTAATTTAAGATTCTTTAAATACATCATACCATGGATTTTGAAAAATGCAACAGCTGCCCTTCTGCCTCGCCTTCCCGCCAGAGCTGCATTCGGAAACGCTATGTCCCCATTCTTCGCAATTCTTGACGAAACGAAAAGAGAGGAAGCCTCCACTATGGAAGACTTCCTCTCCTGTTTGTATTCTCTATATATGATTCCGTACGTGTTCCCCCGTAACATCACTCATTATATCAAAAGATAGGTATAATGTCAGTGGATGTTTTGGTATTTCTCACAATTTTTTTGTGAGAATGTTAGCGATTATTCCAGTTGATTGGATGAAAAACCATATATTTAGAAAAATTGTAACCGTTTGGTCAACGCGCCTCTCGGAACAGCGAAGGCCTGCGCGCGCTTGAAGTTCATTGGCGCTCCCCGTACGATCGTGAGCGCCTTGTAGTATTCAATGAACGGGAAGCCGTAGGTTTCCCCGCGCGCATAAGCGTACACGTTCATGGCTCTCACCCACGTTTCATAGGCTTCGTCCGGAATGTCGATGAAGACCTCGGGATGAAAATCGTACGGATCCTCCCAATTGTCCGCATAGTATAAATGCTGGGCATAGTGGGACGGAAGCTCGCGCTCAATCGTCTTCAAGCCCGCGTAGAAGCGGGCGTCCTCCACGATATAATGCGTATTGGAATGATCCTTATGAATGCTCTCCTTCCAATGCGTAATGATGATATCCGGCTTCACTTCCCGTATGACGTCGGCGACCTGATACTTCACTTCCTCGTCCAGCGGAAGCTCGGCATCCTTGTAAGCAAGGAACCGCACATCCGCGCCGACGATATCGGCAAATTGGTGAGCTTCGTCAATCTTTTGCTTTGCGTATTCCTCCGGCGTCAGACGGGGATGTCCCTTCTCTCCCGGCGTTAGATGAAGAAACGTCGCTTTGTGGCCAGCCTGCGTGTATTTGGCGATCACGGCCCCTGCCGTAAGATCCATGTCGCCCGCATGCCCGCCAATCGCCAAAATGTGATGCTGCTTTGCTTCCGTCAATATAATCTCTCCTTTGTATATCCATGTAGTCGAAGCTATCTATTGAAGCGGCTTGCTCATAATATCGAACCGGCGCGTCACGTCGAAGCCGGCTTTGCGGTACAGATGGCCTGCGGGACTCTGCTCGCCCGTCCAGAGGAACCAGGCACCGTGAAGTCCTTGAGCACGCATAAGGGCAAGGCAGTCATACAAGAGAATTTTTCCGAGACCCTTCCCTTGCATCGACGGATCCACGCCAAACGGACCGAATCGTTCAGCTACGCCCTCATATCCGCCATGCAGGCAGAAGCCCACCAGCTTCCCTTGATCGCGCGCGATCAGAATCTGATCCGTTGTTAATCGCTGCAGCAATCCTTCGCGAATCGCCCGGCCCCAATCCGGGTTAAACACGTCCGTCGCGAACTCGATCAGCTCCACTAGATCGCCGTCCTGAGCCGGCTTGAAAGCAAAGCCTTCATGCTCCCGCTGCCGCTTCAGCTCCGCAACCTCCGGCGGCATATGGAAACCAACCAGGGAGCGGTCCATCGCAACCGCCGTGTAATTGCGGGTAAACCCGCTGGCCGCAAGCCATGCCAAGCCCTCCGGATAGCGCTCCCCATCAATGCCCGGAACGATATAATTCGGGGCATACGAGGAGAAAAAGACTTTGCTGCGCCCATGATGACGAAGATAATCTTCGCCTTCCTGCAGCAACCGCGACGCGACCCCCGATCTTCGAACCGATGGATCGGTATAGAAGAAGGTGATCCAGCCGTGATCCGGGTCCAGCTCGGTACCGATCATCGGCAATCTCCGGCGCACCGCATACAGGACGCCCACTATGCGGCCCTCCTGCTCCGCGATCCGCAGTCCCTGCGGATCAAAGTTCGGGTCGAGCAGCACCAGATTTCGAAAACGAAGCCGGGTGACGGGATCTCCCGGCAGACAGGCGTTCCACAGAGCCGTTATCCCTTCCTCGTCTCCAGGCCGGTAAGACCTGTAGGTTAAACTCGCCATTGCGTTATCCCTCCTTATAGTCGTAAATCTTGGATCGGCAGCGATTGCCGCTTAACGGCATGCGACCGGTTGATCTCCACTCACCAATCCTCCAGGCTGGACGGAATATCTATGCAGCAGCTACCATAACTGTACCGACATCAGGTGGTGTTGCTTAATGTCCATCCGGCGTTAGCTCGGCTTCGGATTGCTGCCGCTGCGGAATCGAACGACACATATTTTGTACATCGTGCGCACTGCTCTCTATGCAAACGGTACGTCAGTCGGGGCATGCTTGGATGGCTGGACAACCATATGCCGTATTCCAGTCTTACCATGACACGGCTCCCTTCAAAGCGTTGTGGACCTGTGCGCGCAGCTGAGCCACGCTGCTGCTTCGCCCCCCATATACGCGGTTGGTCAGCAGAACGACCGCAAGATCAGACTCGGGATCGATCCACAGGCTGGTTCCGGTAAAGCCGGTATGCCCGTAACAGTATGGGCTCATCCAATCTCCCGAGGCGTCCATCTTATCCCCTTTCAGCACCCATCCCAAACCACGGCTCGAGCCCTGAATATGACTCGTATGGGGACGGGTGGCCGTAGCCGCCGCAGCCCGAGATAGGAGCCTCGGTTCGCCGGCTTTCGCCTTCGCAGCTTCCACCGCCGGAACCGCGCCCTGTGCAAGCCACATTCGGGCATACTGCAGCAGGTCCCCTGCCGTGGCAAACAATCCCGCATGGCCGCACACGCCGCCCAAAGCCCGCGCCTTCTCGTCATGGACGATCCCGCACAGATGATCCTGGATGGATTCATCATGCTCCGTTGCGGCATAACGGTGCGCCTGACCCGGCGAAGGAGTCAGCGTTGCGTGATGCATGCCCAGCGGATCCGCCACCCATCGCTTAAACGCTTGGTCCAAGGGCAGTTCGAGCGACCGTTCTATGATGCGACCAAGCGTCAGATATCCCAAGTCGCTGTAAATCACTTCGGTATTCGGCTTGGCTGCAAGCGGCGCTGAAAAAACGGCATCCCACATCTGCTCCCTGTCCCAGCCATGGGAATGCAGGTTCATATCCGCCTGGAGCCCGGAAGTATGCGTCAGCAGCTGGCCTACCGTTATCTCTTCTTTGCCTGCCGTTCCGAATGAAGGCAGCATATCGCTCGCTTTTGTGCTCAAGGTCAGAACTCCATCATCGATCAATTGCAGAATCAACGGGAGCGTGACCGCCACCTTGGTCAAGGATGCACAGTCGTACAACGTATCCTCGCTAACAGGCACAGGCTGGCCCTGCACCGGATTAGGATTGGCATAACCTGCTGTGTAGAACCATGTCCTGCCTTCATGCAGAACGCCCAGTACGGCACCCGGCATCGTACCCGCGGCTATTTCGCGTTCAATGGCGGCGCACGCCGCTCTCACTCCCTTGATTCCCAAGCCCAGCTGCTCTGCACCGGCCTTCACATGAGTCTCCACTGAACTTCCCCTCCTTTGCTTCCAGGCCTTGAGTTGGATCAACTGAACAACAAACACGCCATTTTGCATGAACATAATCTTCAAATTGTAAACGCTTGCTAAACCTATTATATGGCCTGTAAAATTTTGTTTCAATAATAAATAAGAACTATAAAATTTAATTTCATGTCATAAAATATTAATTTCCTTTTATTTGGATATTACATATTGACACCTGAATGCGCTTTCATTTACAATATTGTTGAAATCAAACACTCGCATAATTTAAGGGCCATGCATTCTATCACCGCACACCCGGTATGGAACAACCCCGGTTTCTCTTCAGGAGATGCCGGGGTTTTTTGTTGCCCTATCTTTGGTACAGGAGGTGATTCCCCGCAGCTTCGGTTTGCTCATTGAACCACCCCCCATTCAATAACTGTTACATAGGAGGAATACGATGAAAAAATTCTACAAACTGACAACCGCCCTTGCCCTTAGCTTGTCCCTGGCGCTGAGCTTGCTCGGCCCAGCCCATGCAGCTCCGGATACCTCTGTATCCAACAAGCAAAATTTCAGCACGGATGTCATTTATCAAATCTTTACGGACCGTTTCTCCGACGGCAATCCTGCCAACAACCCGACCGGCCCGGCCTTTGACGGTACCTGCACCAACCTGCGGCTGTACTGCGGCGGCGACTGGCAAGGGATCATCAACAAAATCAACGACGGCTACCTGACCGGCATGGGCGTTACCGCCATCTGGATCTCCCAGCCGGTCGAGAACATCTACAGCGTCATCAACTATTCCGGCGTGAACAACACCGCATACCACGGCTATTGGGCTAGAGACTTCAAAAAAACGAACCCGGCGTATGGCACAATCGCCGACTTCCAGAATCTCATCGCTGCCGCCCATGCCAAGAACATCAAAGTCATCATCGACTTCGCGCCGAACCACACGTCTCCCGCTTCCTCGGACCAGCCGTCGTTCGCGGAGAACGGCAAGCTGTACAACAACGGCACCCTCCTCGGCGGATACACGGGCGATACGCAGAATTTGTTCCATCATAACGGGGGAACCGATTTCTCGACGACAGAGAACGGGATTTACAAAAACCTGTACGATCTTGCCGATCTGAACCACAACAACAGCACGGTGGATACCTACCTGAAGGATGCCATTAAAATGTGGCTTGATCTAGGCATTGACGGCATTCGGATGGATGCGGTAAAACATATGCCGTTCGGCTGGCAGAAGAGCTTCATGGCCACCGTCAACAATTACAAGCCGGTCTTCACCTTCGGCGAATGGTTCCTCGGGGTGAACGAAGTGAGTGCCGAGAACCATAAGTTCGCCAATGAATCCGGCATGAGCCTGCTGGATTTCCGTTTCGCGCAGAAGGTTCGCCAGGTATTCAGGGACAACACCGACAATATGTACGGACTGAAATCCATGCTGGAGGGCTCTGCAGCCGATTACCTCCAGGTGGAGGATCAGGTCACGTTCATCGATAACCATGACATGGAACGTTTCCACAATAACAGCGCCAACCGCCGGAAGCTGGAGCAAGCGCTCGCCTTCACGCTCACTTCCCGCGGCGTGCCAGCCATCTATTATGGAACCGAGCAATACATGTCCGGCGGGAACGATCCCGACAACCGGGCCCGAATTCCTTCTTTCTCTACCTCGACTACGGCTTATCAGGTAATTAAAAAGCTGGCGCCTCTGCGCAAATCCAATCCGGCCATTGCCTATGGAACGACGCAGGAGCGCTGGATCAACAACGACGTGCTGATCTACGAGCGCAAGTTCGGCAACAACGTGGCCGTCATCGCCGTCAACCGCAACGTGAACACGCCGGCTTCCATTACGGGATTGGTAACCTCACTGCCGGCCGGCAGCTACACCGACGTGCTGGGCGGCCTCCTGAACGGTAACAGCCTGACCGTCGGCTCCGGCGGATCCGCTTCCAACTTTACGCTGGCAGCGGGCGGTACGGCCGTATGGCAGTACACCACGGCCGTGACTACGCCAACCATCGGGCACGTAGGACCGATGATGGCTAAACCGGGCGCAACCGTCACCATTGACGGCCGCGGTTTCGGAGCAACCAAAGGCACGGTATACTTTGGCACGACGGCAGTTACCGGCGCTAACATTACGGCTTGGGAAGACATGCAGATCAAAGTGAAAATCCCTGCCGTTGCCGGAGGCATATATAACATCAAAATCACCAACAGCGCCGGTGTTTCAAGCAATGTGCATGACAACTTCGAAGTGCTGACAGGGGATCAAGTCAGCGTGCGCTTTGTGGTGAACAACGCCACCACCGCGCTCGGCCAGAACGTGTACCTGGCAGGCAGCGTAAGCGAGCTCGGCAACTGGGACCCGGCCAAAGCCATCGGTCCGTTGTACAACCAGGTCATCTACCAATACCCAACCTGGTACTATGACGTCAGCGTTCCCGCCGGCAAAACCATCGAATTCAAATTCCTGAAAAAACAGGGCTCGACGGTAACATGGGAAGGCGGCTCGAACCATACCTTCACCGCACCAACGAGCGGCACGGCCACCATTAACGTAAACTGGCAGCCATAAGTACAAGAACATCTAGCTCTTATAGAAGAGCGGCACCTAAACAAAACCAGCTCCGGAGATGATCCCGGAGCTGGTTTTTATTCATGCAGTTCATAATTCCAGCAGGCAGTAGCTCGTTACGCACAAAGCACCTCAACATTTCCTCTGCACTGCATGAGCGATTCCCAAAGGGAGAGCGTGCTCAGCAGGCAGTAACTCACCAAGCAGATGGGGCAAAACTCAATGATCCTGTACTTGCGCTCCCGAGTAACACACCACCAGCAAAAAAGCCGATGAAGATGTTCCCCTTCATCGGCTTTTTTCCATCCCCCAACTATAGCGTAAATGGTTGTTCGCAAAGCACGACTTAGCGGAGAGGACGAATCGATTCCGGAAAAACGATAGTGGTCGCCTTTGCCCCCGATTTTCTACCGAAAAATCAACGTTCAAAGAAAATTGGGGGCAACAGCGATTGGAGGAACGATACGTACTCGCAGCGTCTCACTATAGAGAAAACCATTTACGTCCTAAACATCACCAAAGACTTACGCAAGCCCTCCGACAGCTCCTCCAATCGCGACGACAGGCCGACCAGCTTCTCGCTCACCTTGAACTGCTCGGACGACATCGAAGCGACCTCCTCCGTGGCGGCGCTGGTTTCCTGGACAATCGAGCTCGCCTCCGAGATGGAGTCGGTCAGCGCCAGCTGGGAATCGATCAGAACCTCCACCGCATGGGTAGACTCGCTGATCTCGGTTAAGAGCGCATCCATCTCGTGACGCACGTTATCAAAGACGCCCTGAGCTTCCTGCACCGAATGCAGCTGCTCGTCAAAGAGCGGCGATGCCGACGTCAAAGCATCCACGGAGCCCTGCACCTCGTGCCGAATGTCCAGAATCATCGCGCCTACGGTCTGGATCGACTCCTTGGAACGATCCGCGAGGCTCCGCACTTCATTGGCAACCACCATGAAGCCGCTGCCTGCCGCTCCGGCGCGGGCCGCTTCAATCGTCGCGTTAATGGACAGCACGTTGGTCTGATGCGTGATCTCCGACATCAGCTCCAATATTTTGTGAATCGATGCGGTATTATCCTTCAGCTTCTCCGCATTCTGGACGATCGCCCGGTTCACCTGGTTAATCCGCGTCGATTTCTCCACCAGGCTGTCCATATGCTGCGCACCTTCCCCCGTTACCCGGAGCACGCGATCCGCCGCGGCCGCAATCACCTGATTCGTATCGGACACCTTGCTCATCCGGACGCCGATGTTCTCGGCCAGCTGGTTCTCGCGTTCGGCCTCCATGGCCAGGCTTCCGCTTCCCTGGGCAATCTGTTCCATGGCGGCCGCGATTTCGCCGGCCGTAAGCGACGTTCCTCTTGAGGCTTCGGCCAATTCCTCGGCCGTAACCAGCACTTCCTTCGCCGACGCATTCGTCTGATCGACCAAAGCGGAGATTTGCCCCATCATCCGGTTGAAGCTCTGACCCAGACGGCCAATCTCATCGGCACGGCGGAATTCCGTCCGCACCCTTAAGTTCCCCTGCTCTCCCTCTTCCATCAGGCTGCACATCTGGTTCAGCGGTCGGCCGACGGTACGCATCATATAGTAGCCGATCAGAACAGCAACCAGAACCGCTGCCACAATGACCGCAAGCGTCACGGCAAGCAATTTGTCAGTGGCCTGCACGAAATCGCTAACGGGAGCAAAGCCGACCATATGCCATGGGGCAGTCTTCAAAGGCGTATATACCACCATCTGCTCGTCGGCGGTATAATAGATCCCCCCTTCCTCGGCATCTGAAGGAACCGTAATGACGGACGGCAGCATCAGCTGGGCCGGGTCCATGTCGTGCACGATCCGGTTATCCTCGGCCACGATCCGCATCTGTCCGTTATTCCCTATTTTTAGATTCGCCAGCACCTCGCCGACCGCCTCATCCTTGACATCCATCAGCAGGACGTACTGCGCATTCGGATTTTTCAGGTTTTTCAGCAATCTCCCCATCGTCATGGTGGCGGTATTCTCATTCTCCATAAAACCCTTGATCTCTGTCGGGAACCATACCGGTTCGCCATCGGCCTGAATAATCCGGTCGATCTTCGCCTTCACCCCGTCCGAAGAAGACATTCCGGAATAGCCCGTGGAGTTATAGGAGCTTTGAGCCTGAAGATTGGGCGCGACCAGACGCATGCCCTGCAGACGTTTATCCGAAGATGCCATCCCGTTCAGCTTCTCACGGATCCGGTTCTCGGCCTGGGTTTTGTCCCGAATGCCGATATCCGCCGTGCTGACCGTCACCAGATCTTCGCGAAGCACCGTGTCCAGCGCCCACTGGCGAGAGGCGGCTTCATACTGGGCTAACAGAAAATCCAGCTTGTCCGCCGCCTGCTTCATCTGCCCCGAGGTCGCTTCGGATACCTGATCCATTACCGTGTCCTTGGAGATCGAATACGACAATAACCCCAGCGCCGAAGATAACAGCACGATCGTTGTAAAAAAGATAACAAACAGCTTCATGCCGACCGCCTTGAATTGAAAACGCTTTGTCATGTTCATGTTATGTACCCCCTGATTGCATGCATACATGCAAAAAGACACAGCAAGGCAATTACCGGCTGTGTCTCTTCGCTGTTCTCTCTATCTATGTGTCTTATGATGAAATCGTGTGTTTGGCTATCCGTTTGTTGGCTTACCCTTTGCTTGCGCCGGCCGTCATGCCGTCGACCAGCAAACGCTGCAGGAACACAAACAGCAGGGTGATCGGCAGTGCGATCAGCACCGATGCCGCCGCGAATAACGTAAAGTTGCTGTCCTGGGTGGAGTTGACGAGATCCCACAGACCGACGGCAAGCGTCCAGTTTTCCTTCGTCCGGAGCACGAGCCGGGCGAAGATAAAGTCTACCCATGGGCCGACGAACAGCGTCAGGCCCATATACGTGATCATCGGCTTCGACAACGGCAGAATGATTTTGCGGAAGATCTGGAAGTTGGTGGCTCCGTCAATCTTCGCCGCTTCATCCAAGCTTCGCGGTATCGTATCCAGGAAACCCTTCATGATGAGGGTTCCGCCAAGCGGCGCCCCGGCCGCATACACGATGATCATCGCGGCATGCGTATTCAGCAGGTCGAGGGAGTTCAACAGGATATACAGGGCGATCATGCTCATGAAGCCCGGGAACATCCCCAGCACGAGAATGACCGATAGCGCATTCTGACGGCCTTTGAACCGGAAGCGGGATACCGCATAACTAGTAAGCAGGACAAGAATGGTCCCGATAATCATGGAGAACACCGCAATTTTCAACGTGTTCATGTACCATGTGCCAAACAGGAAGCTTTGGGACGTAAACAGCTCTTTATAATGACTGAGCGTGAAGGATTCTGGAATCAAGGATTTGCTGTACAACGACTTTCCGGGACGGAAAGAGGCCAGAACAATCCAGAGCGCCGGGTAAATACAGCCGATCGCGATGATGACAAGCGTGATGTAGCTTGCCGTCAGGCGGATCGCGTTTCTCATTTTAATTCCCATTATTGGATCATATCCTCCTCTTTGAATGATCTGGTACGACGATAATTGTAAATCGAGAAGGTCGCAATAATCATGAAGATGATAATACCGATGGCCGATGCCATGCTGTAACGCTGCTGATCCAGCGTCAGTTTATAGAGCCAGGTGACGAGCAGGTCCGTCGCTCCCGCGTATTGATAGTCGCCCACCACCGGGTTACCGTTCGTCAGGAGGAAAATCAAGTTAAAGTTGTTGATGTTACCGGCAAATTGCGTAATCAGCACCGGTGCCGTCGAGAACAAAATCATCGGCAGGGTAATGATCTTGAACTTCTGGAAGCCGGTCGCTCCATCCACGTCCGCCGCTTCATAGAGATCCTTCGGAATCGTGGTCAGAACGCTCATCACGAGAAGCATGGATACAGGGATACCGACCCACATATTAACGACAATAACGGTCACTTTAGCCCAGACCGGATCGGTCAGCCAAGGCAGTCCTTCCAAACCGAAGTACCTTAAATACTGGTTGATCGGGCCGAACTGTCCGTTAAACATATTACGCATGACAAGCAGCGAGATCAGCTGCGGGATCGCATATGGAATGATCAGGATGACGCGCCATACGCCTTTGAAGCGAATTCCTTTTTGTTGGATAAGCAGCGCCACGAGCACGCCGCCGAAATACGTGGTAACCGTTGCGAGCACCGCCCAGATGATCGTCCAGGTCAGAACTCCGAAAAAGGTGTGGCTCCACGATTTTAGTGCAACGAGATTGGTAAAGGTTTTGAAGCCAACCCAATCCACCAGGCTTGCAGGCGGCAGATTGTTTGGAGCGGAATAGTTCGTAAACGCCAGCAGGACCATGAAGATGATCGGCATGACCGTAAAAAACAAAATACCGATTGCCGGCAGTGTCAGGAAAGATTGCGCAAATTTCCATTCGAAAATATAGTAAAGGGTCTGTCTGAAATTGTTGGGCGTTACACCCTTTTCCCTTAGTTTTCCAGCGTTATATGCGTTTTTGATATTGGCATAGTAGCCAATAAGAAAGAGCGCAAACATAATTAAGGTGATAAGTCCTTCAATCAGGAGATTGATGGAATGGTCACCCGCTACCATTTGGGTCAAGCCGTTGACTTTTTCTAAATGGCTCCCCTGTTCTCCCAATGTTACCATTCCCCAGATGGCATCACCCAGGTTGTTAATGAAGTAATACAGACTGAATACGCCTACGATAAGTAAAATAACGCCTTTGATCCATTGCCGATTGTAAAGCTGACCCAGACCCATGCAGATGGCTGATAATACGGCCGCTGTGATACGATGTTGACGCATGCTCCCTCCATTCTCCTCTCCGTATAATCGAGGAATCACCCGCCGGTTGTTCGGCGGGTGAACTTCTTCATCTGTCTCGTATTATATAAGAACGCTATTACTCGCCAGCTCCACCACTGTTGAGGTCTTTCACTTGAGTTACAGCTTTATCCAGCGTTTCTTTCACGTCTTTGTTGTTGTCCCAGATCTCAGCCAGCGCAGCGCCTACAGGAGACCATACGTTAGCCATTTCTGGAACGGATGGCATCGGTTGGGAAGATTTGAACTGCTCCGTGAATGCCGATACATACTCGTCGTTCTTGATTTGATCGTCTTCTTGAGCTTCGTTGTTGGTCGGAACCGAACCAACCAATGCGCTCAATTGCAATTGTGCTTCTTTGGACGTTGCGAAGTCGGCGAACAGACGAGCTGCTTGCGGATACTTCGTGAACGAGCTTACGTACCAAGCTTTGATACCGGAGAACGATACGGCAGGCTGACCGCCGATCGTCGGGATTGGAGCAACGCCGAGCTTGTCGCCAAGCGCTTCTTTGTATCCGCCAAGCTCCCATGGTCCGTTAATGTCCATCGCCAGATCGCCGGCCGTGAACAATCCGCGTTTGATATCAGGCGTAATATCGCCGGATTTAACCGGAAGGATTTCCTTAAGGCTTGCATATACTTCCATGCTCTTCACTGCGCCTTCGTTGTTCAAGCCGATATCGTTGACGTCGGCACCGCCGTTACCGAAGATGTATCCACCGTTGGAAGCAAGGAACGGATAAGCGAAGTACAGGTTGCCTGTCTCGAACATGAATCCATACTTGTTCTTGGATTTGTCGGTGAAGGTTTTGCTGAATTCGATAACCTCTTCCATCGTTGTCGGAACTTCTTTTACCAAGTCCTTGTTGTAGTACATCAGGTAAGTTTCCGCAGCGCGAGGGTATCCGTACAGAACGCCGTCATAGCTTACGCCTTGGATGGCAGCTTCCGTGTTGTTGCTTTTCGTTTTTTCTTCATAAAAATCGTTAGGCAGAACCAGGTTTGTCGCTACGGCTTTACCCAGGTTATCGTGAGGGAACAGTACGACGTCGGCAGCCAAGCCGGATGGTCCGTCTTGCGCAAGCTTGGTTACTTGATCAGTTGGGGACAATTCTTCAATGGTCACTTCAACGCCGTATTTCTCGGTAAATTCTTTGGCGACCGCATCGGTGTAAGCTCTTTCGTCCCGGCTTTCCCATACGACCAATTTCGCGCCTTCTTCTGGCTTAAGTTCCTGTGTCTCTGTATTTTCGGCCGGCGTTTCCTGTGCTGGCGGAGTCTCAGCAGGTGCCTCCGTAGCTGGAGCGGCCGTATTTCCTCCGCACGCTGTAATGGAGAACGCCAACGTGAAGGTTGCAGCTAGCGTAAGTAACTTCTTCATCTTCATTCCATGATTACCCCTCTCAATAAATGATCAGAAAATGTTGGAAATCTGCGCAAACGATTTCAGAAAATTTTCAGCGTCTCTTTTTCTATGTAGCATCTGGCGAGATACTTAGGAAAAATCTCGTTGAGAAAGCGCTTCATTCACTGAAAACATCATACAACATTTAATATCGAATGTAAAAACGTTTGCACAGATCATTTTTCCCCGTTTTAGGCATATAATCTTCTATTACCTTCGGTATTCACTGTATTTCGTAAGTTATCATAAAAATAGTTGTGCAGATACTGTGCAATCCGGTCATTCTGCACGTTATTTGAGACAAGAAGCCATCATAAATGCCTGCTTGTTGAACAAACGTTTGCACAATAGTGGGAAATAGAAACAGATGTGCCCGGGTCTGCCATGAGCGGATCTTGCCTCTAAGCTTGGCTTCCCCATGCATTTCCGATAACAGCAAGAAAGGACTACCGCTTGTGATCTTTAGAAACCGATCTGCGGCAGTCCTTTATTTTTACGTATGGTTGTTAGTGAATGAGCTTGCTTATTGCAGTGCTTTCAGTGCAATATCCGTCCGGTTAAACTTGCCTTCGAACGCAATCGCTTCTGCCCGTTCATAGGCTTTCGCGCGTGCCGCAGCGATATCTGCGCCTAAACCGACAACGCCCAGGACACGTCCCCCGTTCGTTCTCCAGGTTCCATCAGCATCACGAGAAGTGCCCGCGTGAAATACGATCGTCCCGTCCTGCTCATTGTCCAGACCAGTGATCGCGATTCCTTTCGGATACGATGCAGGGTAACCGCCGGAAGCCAAAATGACGCATACGGCTGCTTCATCGCCCCACTCCAACTCAAGATCAGCCAGGGTTCCGTTCACGGCAGCAAGGAAAACGTCAAGCAGATCGGTCTTCAGGCGCGGCAATACAACCTGCGCTTCCGGATCGCCGAATCTGGCATTGAATTCAATGGTCTTCGGTCTGCCGTCCGGCGTGATCATCAATCCGGCAAACAGAACGCCGCGGAACGGACGTCCTTCGGCAACCATCGCTTTTGCCGTAGGCTTGATGATCGTCTCAATGGCCTCTTCGATGATGGACGGCTGAATATGAGGCAATGGAGAATACGTTCCCATTCCTCCGGTATTTGGCCCCTGGTCCCCGTCATAGGCCGGCTTGTGATCCTGCGCGGCTGACATCGGCTTCACGGTTTCTCCGTCCACAAAGGCGAGGATCGACATTTCCTGGCCTTCCAGGAACTCCTCGATAACTACGCGGCTTCCGGCATCGCCAAACACCTTCGATTGCATGATGTCGCTGAGTGCCTGCTCGGCTTCCTCGATGGTCCGCGCAACGGTAACGCCCTTGCCTGCTGCGAGCCCGTCCGCTTTCACGACGATCGGCGCGCCTTGCTGGCGCAAGTAAGCAAGCGCCTCTTCGTAATTGTCGAACTTCGCGTAAGCCGCTGTCGGTATGCTATATTTATTGAGCAGATCCTTCATGAAGGTTTTGCTGCCCTCGATTTCGGCCGCGTTTTTGCGCGGACCGAATACCGGGATACCCGTAGCGTCAAACGCATCCACGATGCCTTCCGCCAGCGGATCATCCGGACCGACAACAATGAGACCCACCTGCTTCTCTACGGCGAAAGCCGCCAGCTTATCAAATTCCGATACCGCAATCGGCACGTTTTCGGCCAGCTGCCCGATTCCGGCATTGCCCGGCGCACAGTAAATGGTGCCTGCTTTCGGGCTCTTTGCCAGTGCCCATACGATGGCATGCTCTCTTCCGCCGCCTCCGATAACCAAAATATCCATGGTTTACCCCTCCCGAATCATTTCATATTGCCCGCGATATCGTTTCACCACATGAAATCATTTACGGGGCAAAGCGATAAGTCGACCTTTCGCCCCTTAAACGTAAAGGCGGCGCGCGCTAAGCGCGGCGTCGCCTCTATATGTTGCTGAATCAAAGGTGATCCTTCAGCAGCAGCCTGACGGCTGTAGCAAAGCTCCCTTTATATGCTCATGAATTAGTGCTTGAAATGTCTCACGCCGGTAAAGACCATGGCGATCCCGTATTCGTTGGCAGCCTTAATGGATTCCTCATCCTTAATGGAGCCGCCCGGCTGAATGATGGCGGTAATGCCGGCTTTCGCCGCAAGCTCCACCGTATCGCCCATTGGGAAGAAGGCATCGGAAGCGAGAACCGCGCCTTTGGCTTTCTCTCCCGCCTGCTCCACCGCAATGCGCGCGGAACCGACACGGTTCATTTGACCTGCGCCTACGCCAACGGTCATGTCGTCAGCCGCCAATATGATTGCGTTCGACTTGACGTGCTTAACCACCTTCCAGCCGAAGAGCAGCTGCTTCAGCTCGGCTTCGGTCGGCTCGCGGTCCGTCACGACCTTCAGGTCAGCCGCATCGAGGGAATGCACATCGCTTTCCTGCACGATCATGCCGCCTTCGATGGTTGTTACGGCAAGCGTGCTTTGGCGCTCCTTGGCCGAGCCGAACTCGCCCATCTTCAGCAGACGGATGTTTTTCTTTTTCGTCAGAATCTCCAGTGCCTCCGGCGTGAAGTCCGGTGCCAGGATAATTTCAAGGAAAATATCCTTCAGCAGATCGGCCGTCGGAGCGTCAATCGTCCGGTTTGCGGCCACGATGCCGCCGAAGATGGACGTCGGATCCGCATTGTAAGCTTTTTGATAAGCTTCCAATACATTCGTCCCGATGCCGACGCCGCAAGGATTCATATGCTTCACGGCCACCACGGTCGGCTCGTCGAATTCCTTCACGATCTGCAGAGCCGCGTTTGCGTCATTGATATTGTTGTAGGAGAGCTCTTTGCCGTGCAGCTGCTCGGCGGTCGTCAACGTTCCCGCAGGAGCCAGCGGCTTCCGGTAAAATGCCGCCTTTTGATGCGGATTTTCGCCATAGCGAAGATCCTGGATCTTCTCGTAGGTGACGCTAAAGCGCTCAGGAAGCGGATCCCCTGTCACATTCGACAAATAATCGGAAATGAGCGTATCGTAGGCAGCCGTATGACGGAATACCTTGGCTGCAAGGCGCTTCCGGGTTTCCAGCGTCGTATCGCCGCCGCCGCGGATTTCCTCGATCACGCTGCCGTAATCCGCCGCATCGACAACCACGCTCACAAAAGCATGGTTTTTCGCAGCCGAACGCAGCATCGTCGGCCCGCCGATGTCGATATTTTCGATCGCGTCTTCATACTCGACATCCGGCTTCGCGATCGTTTCCTGGAACGGGTACAGGTTCACCACGACCAGATCGATGTAATCGAGGCCCAGCTCCTGCATTTGACGCTGATGCTCCTTGCTGTCGCGAATGGCAAGCAAGCCGCTGTGCACCGCTGGATGAAGGGTTTTGACGCGTCCGTCCAGAATTTCCGGGAATCCGGTCACATCGGAAATGCCGATGACAGGAACGCCTTCTTTTGCAAGGAGATTCTTCGTCCCTCCTGTCGAAATGATCTCTACACCCAATGAAGACAACTCGCGGCAAAATTCCACGACGCCGGTTTTGTCCGACACGCTGACCAAAGCTCTTTTGATACCCACGTTCATACCCCCTATTTTGAATGAAAATCTACTAAGTTAGGCCTGTCTTGATACCGTAGATGCTGTCGAAGATCCATAATTGCAAATTATTTCCCGAGAAATATCGAACATGTCGATTCACTGTAAGACCTTGTCCGCTTTTATTACAAAAGCCTATTGGGCAATCGTCACATTCCGCCCGTTCAGCGAAATCCGCCCCTGGGCAAACCAGGAAACGACTTCAGAGTATAACTTCTGCTCCACGGCGTGAATGCGTTCTGCCAGCGTTTCCGCCGTATCGCCGTCCTTGATTTCAACGGCCTTCTGAGCGATAACCGGCCCGGTATCCATGCCGCCATCCACGAAATGCACCGTGACGCCGGTCATCTTCACGCCATACGCAAGCGCTTGGCCGATCGCGTCTTTGCCTGGAAAAGCAGGCAGGAGCGAAGGATGAATATTGATAATCCGTCCGTTATAGAACTCGACAAAGGAAGGACTCAATAGCCGCATATATCCTGCAAGGACAATTAATTCGACACCGCGCTGCTGAAGCTCTGCCGCAATTTCCCGTTCGTAATCTTCCTTTGAGGCATATTCCTTCGGCTGAAAGGCGAATACATCCACATTCGCTGCTTTAGCCAGCTCCACTACGGGAGCCTGAGGCTTGTCGCATACCAGAATGCTGATCTCGCCACCCATGGCTCCGCTTTGCTGCGCATCGACCAAAGCCTGAAAGTTGCTGCCTCTTCCGGAAGCGAACACCGCCATCCGAAACGCTCTCATTACACCTCAGCTCCCGTGAAGGTTACGATGCGCTCGCCTTCGGTCACGCGGCCGATCGCATAAGCCTCTTCGCCTGCGGAGCGGAGGAATTGAAGCACCCCGTCTGCATCCTGCTCCTTAACGACAAGCACCATGCCGATCCCCATATTAAATGTCGTAAACATGTCCTTGTTCGAAATGTCGCCTTTTTCCTGCATCAGCTTAAAAATCGGCAGAATCGGCCAAGAGCCGTATTCGATATCGACGTTGACGCCATCCGGCAGCATGCGCGGAATATTTTCGATAAATCCGCCACCCGTGATATGCGCCATGCCCTTTACTTCGATCTCTTTCAGCAGTTCGAGCAGCGGCTTCACATAAATCTTGGTTGGTGCGAGCAGTACGTCGCCAAGACGTCCGCCCAGTTCCGGGAGTTCCTGCTGCAGCGAGTAGCCGGCATCCTCCAGAAGCAGCTTGCGGACGAGCGAGAAGCCGTTGCTGTGCACGCCGCTGGATGCTAAGCCAATCACCGTGTCGCCTGCCGCGATATTCGACCCGTTGATCATTTTGCTTTTGTCGACAATGCCCACGGTAAAGCCCGCGATGTCATACTCGCCTTCGCTGTACATGCCCGGCATCTCCGCCGTCTCCCCGCCGATCAGGGAACAGCCCGCTTGATTGCATCCGTCGGCGATCCCTTTGACGATGGATTCGATTTTGGACGGAATGACCTTGTCGCACGCTAAATAGTCGAGAAAAAAGAGCGGTTCTGCGCCCTGCACCACGATATCGTTCACGCACATCGCTACCGCATCGATGCCGATGGTATCATGTTGGTCCATCGCGAATGCAAGCTTCAGCTTTGTGCCGACGCCATCCGTGCCTGAGACGAGTACCGGCTCTTCATATTGGTCTTTATTCAGCTTGAACAGTGCGCCAAAACCACCGAGGTCCGTCATGACTTCCGGTCTGAAAGTCGTTTTGACATGCTTTTTCATCCGCTCTACCGCTTCGTTGCCTGCAGCGATATCCACGCCTGCTTGTTTGTAAGTATCAGACACGCGCTCAACACTCCTTTTTCGTTATGACGAAAGTATCAGTTCAGTTCACACATCATTTATGGGCTTAATCAATAATCAGCTTAAAGAGGTTGTTCAAACCAACCTTCTCGGTGCTGAAAACCGACCTTTTTGAACACGCACTTAATGGGTGTATCCGAGAAAAAATGGCTGTCCGCTGCAGAATCAGCAGCTGCAGCCCATCTTCTCTTCCCCGTTGAAATCAATCTGCGTCGGGTATTCATTATCAAAGCATGCCATGCACAAGCCGCCTTTAGGGCTGTGCTCATCATAACCGCCAATGGCGGATATCAGTCCCTCCGGACTCAGGAACGACAGGGAATCCGCATTGATCTCACGGCAGATTTCCTCGACGCTTTTCTCGGAGGCGATCAGCTCCCTGCGGTCCGGCGTATCGATGCCGTAGAAGCATGGGTTCTTGAACGGCGGCGACGTAATCCGCACATGCACTTCGGTCGCGCCCGCTTCCCGAAGCAGATTGACGATCCGGCGGGACGTGGTTCCCCGTACGATGGAATCATCGATCATGACCACCCGTTTGCCTTCGACCACGCGTCGTACCGCGCTCAGCTTCATCTTCACGCCCTGCTCGCGCAGCTCCTGGCTCGGCTGAATGAACGTCCGGCCCGTGTATTTGTTCTTGATCAATCCCAGCTCGTAAGGAATGCCCGTCTGTTCGGCATAACCGATGGCGGCCGAGATGCTGGAATCCGGTACGCCCGTGACCACATCTGCATCCACGAACGATTCCAGGGCCATTTTGCTGCCCATCCGTTTGCGGGCCGAATGCAGGTTGGAGCCGTTCAGATCGCTGTCCGGACGGGAAAAATAAATATATTCCATTGCGCACAACGCTTTGCGTCCCGCTTCCGTGTAACGCTCTTCCCGAAGCCCGTTCCGATCGAGGATCAGCAGCTCCCCAGGAGCGACGTCGCGAATCGCCTCAGCTCCGATAACTTCAAGCGCACAGGTCTCGGAGGTGAAGATGTACGCATCGCCCAGACGACCCATCGTGAGCGGACGGAGTCCGTTCGGGTCCGAGGCGACGAGCAGCTTGTCATTGGTCATGAGCAGAAACGCAAAGCCGCCCACCAGGCGCTGCAAGGCATCCTTGGCAGCCTCGACAAAATCCTTCGGCGAACGCGCGATCAGATGCGCAATGACCTCCGTATCGCTAGTCGTTTGGAAAATGGAGCCTTCCATCTCCAGCTCGCGCCGAAGCTTCGGCTCGTTTACGATGTTGCCGTTCGTAGCAATCGCCAGATTGCCCTCACGATATTTAAAGACGAGCGGCTGCGCATTCGTCAGCCTGCTGTCCCCGCTGGTCGAATACCGGACATGCCCGATCGACATGCTGCCCTGCAGCGATTCCAGCTTGTCTTTATCAAACACTTCTTTTACCAGCCCCATACCGCGGTGATAATTGAAATTCTCGCCGTCGGCCACGCAGATTCCCGCGCTCTCCTCGCCGCGGTGCTGGAGGGCGTGAAGCCCGTAATAGGAAAGGGAGGCGGCATCGGGATGCCCAAACACCCCGAATACGCCGCACTCTTCTTTTAAAGTATCGAAAATATCGCTCTGACCTGTTCCCTCATTGTAGTAATCCCCTGTCCACAGTCCTTCGGGTATCAGTTCATGAGACATGGAATGGCATCCTCCCAGACGGATTTCAAAGCCTCCACGGATTCTTCCAACGCAGAAGCACCGTTAATGTTAATGCTAAGCTTGTTTCCGCCGACTACGCCAAGCGCGGTAAATGGAACGCCCGCTTCTTGCAGGAGCTTCTCCAGCGCATTCTTGTGATCAGGAGACGCGGACAGCACGATCCGGGATTGGCTCTCGCTGAACAGCGCCACGTCGTTGCGCAGATCGGTTGCCCATTTCACGCTCGCGCCGATGCCGCCGCTGATGCAGCTCTCCGCCAGCGCGGCTGCAAGTCCGCCCTCTGACACGTCATGCGCCGATTGGACCAGACCCGATTGGATGGCTTTCAGTACGCCGCCCAGCAGTTTCTTCTCGATATCCAGGTTGAGCTCCGGCGGTCTGCCTTCCGACACCCCGTGAATAATCGCTTGGAAC
Source organism: Paenibacillus sp. Y412MC10 (assembly GCF_000024685.1). Lineage (NCBI taxonomy): Bacteria > Bacillati > Bacillota > Bacilli > Caryophanales > Paenibacillaceae > Paenibacillus > Paenibacillus sp. Y412MC10. The sequence goes on along the minus strand of NC_013406.1, from coordinate 1,111,148 downwards.
TCGCTGCCTCCCAGTTCGGCAAGGGTATCGCCCAGCACATAGATGGCATCGCCCTCCGCCTTGAAGGCTTGCGTCGTAATATGATCCGTATCATGGATCAGGCCGACCATGCCGACAACCGGCGTCGGATAAATCGCGCCTTTGGCATTCTCGTTGTAGAGGCTGACGTTTCCGCCGATGACCGGCGTTTCAAGCTCACGGCAAGCTTCCGCCATGCCGTCCACGGCTTTTTCCATCTGCCAGAAAATTTCCGGCTTCTCCGGGCTTCCGAAGTTCAGGTTATCCGTAATTGCCAGCGGTTCGGCACCGGAGCACACGATATTGCGCGCCGCTTCGCTGACCGCGATTCTGCCGCCGAGCTCAGGGTCGAGGTAGACGTAACGTCCGTTGCAGTCCGTTGTCATCGCCAGGGCTTTACGCGTTCCATGCACCGTTACGACGGCTGCATCCGAGCCCGGACGAACGGCCGTGCTGGTGCGAACCATATAATCGTATTGGTTGTAGACCCATGCTTTGCTCGCTAGGCTTGGCGAAGCGAGCACCTTCTTGAGGGCGCCGCCCAAGTCCTTCACTTCTTCATAACGGAGCGTATCCACCGCAGCCTGCTCTTGATAATAAGCCGGTTCTTGGGATGGTTTGTTATAAATCGGGCACTCGTCGACGAGCGCTTTAACCGGCATGTCGCCAACCACCTCGCCGTGGTGGATCAGCTTCAGGCGGCCATCGTCCGTTACCTTGCCGACTTTGGCGCAGATAACGCCCCAGCGCTCGAAGATTTCGCGCGCTTGCGCTTCATGTTTCGGCTCAACGACGAACAGCATGCGCTCCTGGGATTCCGACAGCATCATTTCATAAGGGGTCATACCCTCTTCGCGCTGAGGCACCTGATCCAGGTACAGCTCCAGGCCATTGCCTGCTTTGCTTGCCATCTCGGCACTGGAGCAAGTCAGTCCGGCTGCGCCCATATCCTGAATGCCCAGCACGATGCCGGAATCGATCAGCTCGAGGCAGGATTCCATCACGAGTTTCTCCATGAACGGATCGCCGACCTGAACGGCCGTACGGTTCGCTTCGGATTCCTCCGTCAGCTCAACGGAAGCGAAGGTTGCTCCATGAATGCCGTCTCGGCCTGTCGGAGGCCCGACATAAAAGACCGGATTGCCTACCCCTTTTGCAACGCCGCGCTGAATCTTGTCATGGTCGATAACGCCTACGCACATCGCATTGACCAGCGGATTGCCTTCGTAGCTCTCGTCGAATACCACCTCGCCGCCTACCGTCGGGATTCCGATGCAGTTTCCGTAGCCGGCTATGCCGGATACCACGTGTTCAAACAAATATTTAACGCGATCGCTCTCCAGCTTGCCGAAACGAAGCGAGTTCAGAATCGCTACCGGTCTTGCCCCCATGGAGAATATATCGCGGATTATGCCGCCTACGCCCGTAGCTGCGCCTTGGTAAGGCTCTACAGCGGAAGGGTGGTTATGGCTTTCGATTTTGAATACGACCGCTTGGTTGTCGCCGATATCGACGATCCCTGCGCCTTCGCCCGGTCCCATCAGGACCCGTGGGCCGCTTGTCGGGAAGCCGCGAAGCAGGGGCTTGGAGTTTTTGTAGGCGCAGTGCTCGGACCACATGACGCTGAATACGCCGATTTCCGTGTAATTCGGCTTGCGTCCCATGAAGGAACAGATCAGCTCATACTCGCTGTCCGAAACTCCCATCTGCTTGTAAATCTGATGCTCTGCGATCTGTTCTGCCGTCGGTTCCTTAACGGACGTTTGCTGCGCCATGAGTATCCCTCCATGCCTGTAATATGGATGTAAACATTGCTTTACCGTCATCCGAGCCGAGCAGGCTGCTCACCGCGCGCTCCGGATGCGGCATCATGCCGATCACGTTGCCGCGCTCGTTGCAGATGCCCGCGATATCCTCGATCGAGCCGTTCGGATTGTCTTGATACGTAAATACGATTTGCCGGTTGTCCCGGAGCTTTTGAAGCGTTTCTTCATCACAGTAATAGTTGCCTTCGCCATGCGCGATCGGAATGACAATCTCTTGTCCCTCCGCGTAATCGCGGGTAAACGGCGTTGTATTATTGTTCACTTTAAGCACCGTGTCATGGCAGCGGAATTTCATCGAATCATTGCGCCGCAGGGCTCCCGGAAGAAGTCCGGCTTCCGTCAAGATCTGAAATCCGTTGCAAATGCCCAGAATATACTTGCCCTCTTCCGCCGCTTTCGCCACTTCGTTCATGACCGGGGCGAACCGGGAAATCGCACCACACCGCAGATAGTCTCCATAGGAGAATCCGCCGGGCACCAAAATACAATCGTATGGGGAAAGGTCCGTTGCCGTATGCCATACATAATCCACCGGCTGACCGATCGTCTCTTCTACCGCCTTATAGCAGTCAATGTCACAGTTGGAGCCAGGAAAGACCAGCACTGCAAATCTCATTGGTTTAGCCCTCCAATTCATAACGGTAGTTCTCTACCACCGTATTGGCCAGAAGCTTCTCGCACATTTCTTTCACTCGCAGCTCGGCTTCCTCACGGTTGTCCGTACCCAGCTCAAGTTCCATATATTTACCGATCCGCAGACTCTCCACTTCTTTGTACCCAATCGAATGAAGCGCCCCCTGCACCGCTACCCCTTGAGGGTCCAATACGCTCTGCTTAATCGTGACGTAGACCTTTGCTTTCAACATTGTATCCTGTTCCTCCTCGGTATATATGAATGAAATGGTTTATCAAAGCTTACAGGCTAACACCCGTGATTCGGCTGTAAATATCGCTGTAGCGGCGCGTCGTCTCCTCCACCACGGCTTGCGGCAGCGGATCCGGCTCACTGTTCTTATCCCAGTCGGACGAAGCAAGATACGTGCGTACCGGCTCCTTATCCATACTGTCGATCTCAATGTCGAGCGCATAATTCTTCTCATCCCAGAAACGGGAGGAATCCGGCGTGAAGATCTCGTCGATCAGAACGATCTCTCCGTTGATCAATCCGAACTCAAACTTGCAATCGGCCAAAATAATGCCTTGTTTGCGGCAGTAATCGCGGGCAAACTTGTACAGCATCAGGCTTTTGTCCTGCAGCTGCAATGCCAGTTCCTCGCCGACAAGCTCCTTCATGCGGGAAAGCGGGATGTCCTCGTCATGACCGACATCGTTCTTGGCCGCCGGCGTGAAGATCGGCTCCGGAAAAGCCTCGTTCTTGCGCAGGCCCTCCGGCAGCTGAATGCCGTTGACCTCCCCCGACGACTGATACTGCCTCCAGCCTCCGCCGGTGATGTACCCGCGCACCACGCATTCGATATCGATGCGCTCGGCCCTCCGGCACACCATGATGCGTCCGTCCAGCAGGTCCTTGTCCTTGACGGCATCGCCCAGCAGGTTCACGTCGGTATGCACGACATGATTGCGGATGAGCTGCTCCGTTTGTTCGAACCAGAAGGCGCTCAGCTTGTTCAGCACGGTTCCTTTAGCCGGCACGGGCGGCTCCAGCACATAGTCAAAAGCGGAAATGCGGTCGGTTACTACAATGAGTACGTGCTCGCCCAGGTCGTACAGTTCACGAACCTTGCCCTTGTACAGCAGCGGTACGTTGACCAGATGAGTGGCGGTCGATAATGCCGGTAATGTCATGAGTTCCTCCCCTTAGACTAGAGATTGTCTGCATATCATCACTACGAATGCGGATTATTTATCCGATCCCTGTTGCCCCCAGATTCCCTTGAAAATATGATTCAAAGGTTGAAATCCGGGGGCAAAGGGGACCGCTAACGCTTCTACAAAATAATTCCGCCTTCTCCGTTGCAGAAAATGATCTTCTCAAGATCTTTTATGAATGCGGATTTATCCGTTTCTAACCCTACTCCAACCCCAGCTTGGCAAAAATCGTATCCACATGCTTCAGGTGCCAGCTTGGATTGAAGGCATCTTCGATCTCTTCGGCGCTGAGCACCTCGGTGATCTCAGGCGTGGATTCCACGATCTCGCGGAATTGACGCTGCTCTTCCCATGCCTGCATGGCGCGTGGCTGAACGGTGTCGTACGCTTGCTCGCGGCTGAAGCCCTTGTCGATCAGCTTCGTCAGGATCCGGCCGGAGAAAGGAACACCATATGTGCGGGCCATGTTGCGCTTCATGTTCTCCGGGAAGACAGTCAGGTTCTTCACGATGTTTCCGAAGCGGTTCAGCATGTAGTTCAGCAGCATCGTAGCGTCCGGCAGGATGATACGTTCTACCGAGGAGTGGGAAATATCCCGCTCATGCCAGAGCGACACGTTCTCGTAAGCGGAAACCATGTGGCCGCGAATGACGCGGGCAAGGCCCGAGATGTTCTCCGAACCGATCGGATTCCGTTTATGCGGCATCGCGGAGGAACCCTTTTGTCCTTTGGCGAATGCCTCTTCTACTTCGCGAACCTCACTCTTCTGGAGCGCGCGTACTTCGGTAGCGAATTTCTCGAGCGAAGTAGCGATAAGGGCAAGCGTCGCCATATATTCCGCGTGACGGTCACGCTGCAGCGTCTGGGTCGAGATCGGCGCCGCCTTCGTGCCGAGTTTGCGGCAAACGAATTCTTCGACCGAAGGATCGATATTGGCATACGTGCCGACAGCACCCGAAATTTTGCCGTACTGCACGCCGTCAGCCGCATGGCGGAAACGCTCCAGGTTGCGGATCATTTCTTCATGCCACAGCGCCATTTTCAGACCGAAGGTCGTCGGCTCTGCATGCACGCCATGCGTTCTGCCCATCATCGGGGTATGCTTGTAAGCCAATGCCTTCTCTTTCAAAATACCGATAAAGCGCAGGATGTCCTGCTCCAGAATATCGTTGGCTTGCTTGAGCAGATATCCCATCGCGGTATCCACCACATCCGTCGAAGTCAAGCCGTAGTGGACCCATTTGCGCTCTTCGCCAAGGCTTTCCGACACGGCGCGGGTAAAAGCGATGACATCATGGCGGGTTTCCTGCTCGATTTCATAAATCCGATCTATATTGAAGGTCGCATTCTGGCGAAGCTTAACGGTGTCCTCCTTCGGAATGACGCCAAGGTCGGCCCATGCCTCGCATGCGCACAATTCCACTTCCAGCCATGCTCTGAACTTGTTCTCCTCGGTCCAAATCGCCCGCATTTCCGGTCTGCTGTAACGTTCAATCATCGTTTAATCCTGCCTCCAAATATTCATTTTCTCTACCCATTCGAGCGCGTCATCGACGTCCCCGCACAAGAGGTTGATATGTCCCATCTTGCGGTTAGCCTTCGCCTCGCTCTTGCCGTAAAGATGAAGCTTTGGCACAACGCCGAGAGACTCTGCAAGCGCGTCGTGCTCTCCAAAACGCCATACCGCTTCCTCCAGATGCTGCCCCAGGAGGTTCACCATGACGACCGGGCTCAGCAGCGTCGTGTCCCCGAGCGGCAGATCGCAAATCGCTCTCACATGCTGCTCGAATTGAGAGGTTGAGCATGCCTCCATCGTGTAGTGCCCCGAGTTATGCGGACGAGGCGCAAGCTCATTCACGAACAGCTCCCCCTCCTCGGTCACAAACATCTCGACGGCCAGCAGGCCAACAGCTCCCAAACCTTCTGCCACGCGTTCCGCGAGCTGACATGCTTTGCGCTTTACTTCGCTCGGCACGCGCGCAGGCACAATCGACAAGTGCAAAATATTGTTGACGTGCACGTTCTCTGCCGGCGGGAAGCTCTTCACGATGCCGCTAGGCGTACGCGCCGCAATGACGGAGATCTCGCATGCGAACTTGACGAACTTCTCCAATACCAGCTCAGTCCCGCTGGCAGCCAGCTCCTTGTAAGCCGATTCGAGTTCATCTTCGCTGCGGAGAACCGCTTGCCCTTTACCATCATAACCTCCCGTGGCGGTCTTTAGCACGCACGGAAGTCCAAGTTCGGAGGCGGCGGACAACAAATCTTCCAAGCTTGTTATTTCACGATACGGTGCAACCGGCACGCCGGCCGCTTCGATCGCGGCCTTCTCGCGCAAGCGGTGCTGCGTAGTGTACAGCAGCTTGCTTCCCTGAGGAACATAAGACTGCTCCTCCAGAAGCTGGGCCACGCCCGCATCGACATTTTCGAATTCGTAGGTAATGACATCGGCTTTCGCCGCGAGCTGCCGGGCAGCCTCGACGTCGTCGTAACGGGCCGTAACCTGCTCGGCCATCTGGCCGAGCGGAGAGTTCGGCGTCGGATCAAGGGTGACGAACGAATATCCCATCCGGATTCCGTCCAGCGCGATCATTCGTCCGAGCTGCCCGCCGCCGAGTACGCCAATGACGGAACCCGGCAAAAGCTTTCTGCCGGATGCTCGCATCTGCTGTGCTCCGTTCTCCATCATAGGTTATCGCTGCTTTCCAGCACTTCGTCCCGGATCCGGTCCCGGCGCGCTTGCACTCTTTCGCGAATCCCTGCATCCGAGGTGCCCAGAATTTGGGCTGCGAGCAACCCGGCGTTCGTGGCTCCGGCTTTGCCGATCGCTACGGTTGCTACCGGAATGCCCCCTGGCATCTGTACGATCGACAGCAATGAATCCAGACCCTTCAGCGCTTTCGATTTAACCGGAACGCCGATGACCGGCAATACCGTCTTCGAAGCGACCATCCCGGGCAGGTGGGCGGCTCCGCCGGCTCCGGCGATAATGACGCGAAGCCCCCGGCCCTCCGCTTCCTCGGCATAACGGAACATCAGGTCCGGCGTCCGGTGAGCGGATACGACTTTTTTCTCATAAGGAATTTCAAGCTCGTCTAGCACCTGGCATGCATGGGACATCGTATCCCAATCTGATTGGCTTCCCATAATGACTCCTACTTGTGCTGTCATGAGTTACCCCCGCTTTCTGCGAAATTCGACATTCATATGACTGCTGAAAAAAAAGTCCGATCCCGTAAACACAAAGTTCTGTGCAGGTCTCGGACATACAAGGATTACGAACGCTGCCGCCTGCGTCAAGCAGAAGAGCCTTGCGCATCCGCCGCCTAAGAAGCAAACATGAAGCCAAGCCCCGTCGTTGCCGCACCGTTTGTATTCCCTCGTAGTCCGAAAATTTACGGTTTTCGGGTAGAGACTTCCGGGCCATATCCCCGGCTTTATACGAGACATATTCAATTTCATCAATCATGCTTCATAAGTTATTTTGAACCTCAACATCCTCAGTTTATCAATTTCTGACACCTAATGTCAACCTAAACACGAACAATCGGATTTACAGAAAAAATAATGTTCGTATCTGGCAAGTGAGCAATGCAGCAGCAAAAAGTATGTGCAGATGAAAGCCGCTGATTCAAAACTTCCGGGAGACAGCGGCATTAAAAAACGTAGACAACTACTGAACATTAAAGGGCATGAGCTGTGCATGTGGAGCATAGTCGGCGCTGCGCTGACGCATCGTGATTCCGATCGGCTGTTAAACACGGGAAACTGGATTGAACTATAATGGATGTTTCCCGTGTTTAAAGGCGAACGCTGGCGCTTCTCCATCCACGATTCGTCCGCTCCGCTGGAGCGAGAACCTTTTTTGCTGCTGCATTGAGGGTAAGGGAAAAGTATTATCGCAGAATAAAATAAGATCGGATTCTGCTCTCTAATTGTAATTACTTGCAAGGAAGATGGAGTCGAGTGTCGAAATCTTAACATCCGTCAATAGAATTTAATACGACGAATCATCTTATCCGACGTTTAAATTTGAATCTCGCAAAATCAGAATCTATTTTCTAAGGAGGAACCAATGGCTATCTATTTCGTAAGGCATGGTCAGGACGAAGAAGGGTATCGCGGAGGATGGAGCCAGCGCGGGCTCATCGATGAAGGGATCAGGCAAGCGGAGAAGCTGGGGCAGTACTTGGATGAACACAAGCATGATTTTAATATCCACCGGATCATTTGCAGCGATCTGCAAAGGGCTTGTCAGACAGCCGCAATCATTGCTGATAAACTTAGCCTGCCCTTGAGCGGCTCCGAGGATTGGCGGGAGACCAACAACGGTCTGCTCGCCGGAATGCCCCACGCATTAGCGGAAGAGAAATTTCCCGGGCTGTATTTTTCCAGCTTACGGATGGACGAGAAATACCCTGGAGGTGAGAGCCCGCTAGAAAATTTCCAGCGGATCAAGGATACCTTCACCAAACTATGCCAGGATCAGGAATCGGCGAATCATCATGAAAATGTATTGGTGGTTACTCACGGCGGAGTGATTAACATCATTTATCATCTAATCAAGGATATGGCATGGACCAATAAGAATCCGTTCTTTCCGGCGGCGAACACCGGGCTGCACCGAATCGAGTCTCGCGACGGGCGATGGGAGCTTACCATGGAGAATGCAACCCCTCATTTGTAATCGAGCATCGGACATTTTCCGTCATGCCTGTTCTACCGTTCCCCATGCTTGATGGCATCTACATATTGTTTGGCTTCAACCAAAGACAATCCCAATTCTTCTCTTACGGTTTTAATTGCTTTAATATCCTGCCCATCCTGCACCAGCCGTTTGACTTCCGCAGGCACCGGCCGCTCGGGTATTCCTAAATGGCTTGCGATTTGGTTCAACGTGGCCTGCTGCCGTTTCATTCGCTTCTCCAAGTCCGTCATTCGGCTGGAAGCCATAAGTCCGACCAGAACGACCAAGATGATAAGAAGTATAATTTCCATAGGAGCCTCCTCTGACCAAATAATCACGAACGAACACCCAACATGAACTGCGCTATAAGAAAAAAATCGATCGACGGATCTCATAAGAAGATAGACCGCATTTGACGGAATTTTTTTCTTGCGAGATCAGGAGGGTGAGTCGACTGAAGTGTATACGTTCCTATCAAAAAGGGACGCCTTCGCGTCCCTTCCACATTATTTTACGACAAGTACCGGAATCGTTGCATGCTGCACCACGTTATGGCTGACACTGCCCAGCACGAACTCGCGGATGCCGCCAAGACCGCGGCTGCCGATGACAATCAGGTCACTCCCGTTCTGATCCGCATACTCCAGGATGACTTCGGCCGGAGGACCCTGGATCATCTCCACTTGACCGTTAACGCCCGAATTTTCGATCCGCTCGCGGATTTCCTCCGTCGTCTGCACGGCCAGATCGTAAACATCTTTATTGAGTGAAGCTGGAATCGGGGCAAGCCCTTCCCCAACGAAGAAACGAGGAAAATCGTAAGCATGAATGACATCCAGCGTTGCTCCCGGCGTTACCTTGGCAAGTTCCACCGCACGTCCGAGCGCTTTATTCGCTGCTTTGGAGCCGTCGTAAGCTAGAAGAATTTTAGTAAAAAGCATACAGGCCACCTCTTTCTGTTGTTAAAAGACCTACTACTTATTATTAAACAGCTTCATACCGGTATGAAACGAGCTTGCCGACTAACTGTCGGCGACATCCCTATGTAAATCATGGCAATGAGGCTAACCCCAGAAATACGTATATAATGCAACGTTTACGACTAGCAGCAGCGGTACTCCGACTTTAAATGATAAATGCCTCGTCTTATGACGCTTGCGGTACATCGCGATCCATACGCCCAAAGCCCCGCCTATGGCGGCCAACAGAAAAAGCGTCCTCTCCGGAACGCGGTCCCGTCCCAGCCGGGCACGCCGCTTATCCTCGGACATGACCAGATAGGCTACCGCATTGATAAAAATAAACCAAACGATCAGTGCAGGTCTCACGTTGGTTCACGCACCCCCATTTCTACTGATCGATCTTGCCAATCAGCCATTAGCTATACGTTCTACCGCTATTATAAAACCGCATGCTGATGAAGACAATGCCCGGCCATGCCTTAGGGGCATGACGCCAAGCGCTGTCCTTGATGCCATTACGAGGACACCGGCCGGCGGTCGTAAGATCCGACGGGCCCGTGCCCGGCATAATGACAACCCAAACATTTCTTAACCGCCACGAGCCATCAAGATTCGTTTTTGGATATTTCGTTCAGGCTCGGAACATAGTCTGCAGCCTTTTTCGGCTTGAGGGTTTTGCTCTCCTCCAGAATGCTTGATTTATTCTGCTGGTTTTCGGTCTTTCTCGCTTTATGGTTCGGCATGCAAATCACCCCCTGTCCGTAGAATGGGCCATTGCACCCGAGGTTATGCTAACAACGGCAAGAAAAACGCAATCCATCTTAGCCCTATGAGATTAACGCTCGAGAGACTATTCCTTCCCCTTCTGCTCGAGCGCTGCCTTCAACAGATCACCCAGGTTGGAACCGATCGACTCCTGCTTGCTGTACTGCTGCACGAGCTTCCGCTCCTCGCGTTTGTTCACGTGCTTGGCGTCCTTCTTCAGCGTTTCCGTAATGCCGCAGCCAAGGCACTGCACGAACAGCCCCGCCTTGCCTTCCTTCATCTCCATCTTCTTATGGCACTGCGGACAGCGGCGGTTGGACAGGCGTTTCTCGCCTGAGCGCTTGTACCCGCAATCGTCACTCGGGCAGACAAGCAGCTTGCCGCGCTTGGTCTTCTTCTCGAGCAGCCGTGTGCCGCAATCCGGACAGTGGCTGTTCGAAACATTATGCGGCTTGTATTCCGCTTCGCTTCCCTTCACGTCCGTGACCAGCTTCTTGGTCATATCCCGTATGCCGCGCAGGAACGGTTCCGGCTTGCCTTGCCCCTTCGCGATCCGCTCGAGCTCGGCTTCCCACCGCGCCGTAAGCTCCGGCGTCCGCAACTCCGGAGCAACCAGCTCGATCAGCTGCTTGCCTTTGCCTGTCGGATGGAGGGTTTGCCCCTGCCGTTCGATCGTGTCGGAGCTGACCAGCTTCTCGATGATGTCGGCCCGGGTTGCCGGGGTTCCAAGGCCGTGCTTCTCCATCTGGGAAAGCAGCGCCGCCTCGTTATACCGCTTCGGCGGCTGGGTCCGTCCCGGCTTCAGCACGCAGCGGACCACCTTCACCGATTCTCCTTCTTTCAGCTCCGGCAGGAGCTTGCCCGAAGAAGATGGGCCCTGACCATCGTCACTCTCGTCGTCCGTGTCATCCTCATAGTCGCCGCCATACACCTCGCGCCATCCGCTGTCCTTGATCGTTGTCCCTTTCGCATAGAGCTGTTCGCCTTCAATCTGCACGGTCACCGATACGTTATCGTAACGGGCAGGAGGATAGAACAAGCTGATGAACCGGCGCACGATGAGATCGTACAGCTTGCGCTCATCGACCGACAGCTGATTCAGCAGCACGGTCTGTTCGGTAGGAATGATGGCATGGTGATCCGTAACCTTGCTGTCGTCCACGACCCGTTTGCCTGGCGACAAATTCTTGCGAAGCAGCGGGCGCGCAATGGACGCATACGGTCCGATCGCAATGCTCGACAGCCTTTCCTTCAACGTCCCGACCATATCGGATGTCAGGTAACGGCTGTCCGTGCGCGGATAGGTGACCAGCTTATGCTGCTCGTACAGGCGCTGCAGCACATTCGAGGTCTGCTTGGCCGAGAACCCGAATCGGCGGTTGGCATCCCGCTGAAGCTCGGTCAAATCGTATGCCAGCGGATGCGGTTCGGTTTTCTCGCTCTTTTTCACGCTCACGATTTTTCCCGTGCTGCCTTCCAGCTTCTGCTTCAGCTTGGCGGCCTTGTCCTTCTCGAATAAACGGCCGTCTCCGCCGGCCGGACGCCACGAAACCTCAAAGCTTCCGAGATCCGCCTGCAGCGTCTCATATTCCTGTGAGCGGAAATTCACGATCTCCCTCTCGCGGTCCATGATCATTCCGAGCGTCGGCGTCTGAACCCGGCCCGCGGACAGCTGCGCATTGAATTTGGTCGTCAGCGCGCGCGTCACGTTCAGTCCAACCATCCAATCCGCTTCAGCCCTGCAGCGTGCGGACTCGTACAACCGGTCGAACTGCTGCCCCGGCTTGAGGGATGCGAAACCTTCCTTGATTGCCTTATCCGTCTGGGAAGAAATCCATAACCGTTTGAACGGCTTGTTCCACTTCGCCATTCTCAGGATCCAGCGCGCAAGCAGTTCCCCTTCGCGGGCGGCATCGGTGGCAATAATCATCTCGCCGACGTCCGAACGCTTCATCAGATGCTGCACCGTCTTGAACTGGTGGCTTGTTTCCTTCAGCACCTTAAGCCTCGTGTTGTCCGGCAGGATCGGCAGATCCTCCAGCGCCCAGGTCTGGTACTTCTTATCATAATCCTCGGGTTCGGCAAGCCCCACCAAATGTCCAAGCGCCCAGGTCACAATATATTTCGGTCCTTCAAAATAATTCTTCTGCTTCTCGCGGCTGCCCATCACTCTCGCAATTTCCTTCGCAACGGACGGCTTCTCAGCCAATACTAATACTTTCATAGCCCTCCCCTTCCTCTGTTCCCCTATTATAACCTCCCAGCGATTGATTCCACAAAAACGAATCAGATCATTTTCTTCGCCAGCAGGGTGAACGCATGATGGGCACATGCCGGACAACCCTGCTTCTTCAAATCCTCAATCGTGGTAAAATCGCCCTGCACGCCTACCTGCAGCTCGCTCTGACATTGGGTGCATCGGTAAGTTCGGACGGTCCGCCGAACCTCGCCTGTATAAAGCTCATCCTCAAAAGAACCCTTCATCGGCGGATCCGTATATTCCGTCGTTGTCAGCACGATCATTTGGCCGCTATTGCCGATCATCTGCGCTCCGATATATTGATTGAAATGAAGCTGCACCTGTCTGACCGACAACCCCATGCGGACGAATTCGCGCTGCATGGACCATGTGAAGTCGGGTGATTTATGCGCAAACGAGAGAAAGATGGGGCAGCCCTTCTCAGGCTTCAACGCGCTGAGGCCACGGGACAAGAACAAGGTCAAGCCTTGGAGCGTATACGGCGGATCCGTGAAAAAGCAATCGTATTGCCCTTTCCATTCCTGGGGCAGAGGCTGTCTGAGGTCGACATGCCTGCATGTAACCGATACATCTTCCCTTGCAGCCACGTCACCGATAAACCGCAGGAAGCGTTCATCGATATCCATCACGGTAAGGCCCGCTCTCTGCTCCTTAGCGTTCGGGAAGAGCCGTTTCAGCAGCAGGCCGAGCGAAATGCTCACGAGATCGTCGTCGCCCACGCACAGGATGTTTTTTCCGATCAGGCTGTGCTCCCTCAGGCACAGAATCGCCCTCCGGAGACTCGTCTCGACCGTGCATTGGGATTGGTCGATTTGAACATCGACCTGCGGGCGCTGCTCCAGAATCTCCGTTAGCCTAGCCAGCACATCGGAAAGCTCCGTCCGCCAATCGGCTTCGCCGGCCAGCAGCGTATGATACAGATCGATATCGATGCCTTCGTATCCCAGCTTTCGTTCGACATAGAGCTTTCCGGCAGAGGTGCAGCGTACTCCCCGCTCTTGAACGAGTGCTCCGGCTTTGATGAGCTCCTTCTTGATCGCCGCAGCGACCGGAATCGGCAGACAGGTATGGCGTCCCAGCTCTTTGGTGGATATGCCCGGGCGCATATAACTTGCTGTCAGCAGCTGTTCGATCACCTGGGTACCTTCTTGCAGGGAAACCTTCTTTTTTACCTCTTCTATATATTGGATCATGTGAAATCACGCTCTCTTCCTGAGTATGGGTTGCATTTCCCTGGAAAAGAACACACATGACCCCCTGCGTGCTGATAAACCGACATGAAAAAGGGACAGAAGTCCATGAACCATCGTCCACCTTCTGCCCCTTCAGCGGGAAGCCGTACCCAGGGTACGGTTATGTACAGTCAATATGATTATGGATGGCTGTTGTGTTCTTAACCAGGTGGACTCCAGCTCGAGCCATCGCAAATAAACCTCGCATAAGTAAGGTTTTTTCGCAAAGCGCTTGCCAGAGTCCTATAAAATTTGGTTAGTTAAGAACACGCACCGACATCAAGACAACTCCCCTATTTCAATCGAAATATCAAACCGCTTAAAACTTGTTGGACATAAAAATAATGTCCTGCTTCACTTCAAAACCATGCTTCCGATAAAAATCTTCGGCCGGAAGCCCCTTTCCCGTTAGCAGTACCATGCAACGAATGTTCATCGAATGTAAGTAGGCCTTTATTCCATTCATGAGCGCCGAGCCTAAACCGCTGCGCTGCAAACCGGTATCGATGAAATATTCCTGGATATGGTACTCCTTGCCGCTGTACCAGCTCTTTGTATGGCCAAAGGAGGCTCCCAGGATGCTGCCCTCCTGTTCGATAACGAATCCCAGGAACACCGGATTGTCCATAAATTCCTTAAGGTATTGCTGTACATGCAGCACAGAGTCCCACTGGTCGAACCAGGGTTCGCCGTTAAAGACCTTGAGCATCAGCTCGGAGCATGGCTCAAGATCGGATTCGTCCATCCATCTGACATTCGGATTCTTTCCCATTAAGCGGCTGCCCCCCATGATCCTTGCATCATGTTGAAGTCGGCAAGCCTTCCCGCCGGAATCGCATTATATATAGGAGCAAAGTCATTCAGACTCGACTCCTTACATACTATCGGGTCATGGCTCACGTTCCTTTCCGTGGAGGATTCCAGTCTTTCCGCCAATATGGCGCGCGCCCGGTGCAGACGGGATTTCACCGTTCCTTCCGGTATACCTATCATCTTGGCGATATGGTTGATCGGTATATCCCGATAATAGTGAAGCTGAATAACTCTGCGTAAATCGTCTTCCAGATGGGTCACGGCTTCGTTGAGTTCGATCGCTTCATACGGCAGTGTATCGGCACCCCCATTGGCAAGTTCAACCGTCCGCAGCCGCTGCTGGGAGCGCAGCAGTTGCAGGCATTCATGAATAAGGATACGGGACAGCCATGTTTTAAAATAAGCAGGCTGCTTTAAGGTCGACATCGCTGCGAAGGATTTAACGATCGCTTCCTGTACGGCATCCGCGCAATCCTCTTCCCGCCTCAGATACAAACGGGCTAAGCCATACAAATTACGCTCGCAAGCGTGGACCAGCCTGCTAAAGGCTTCGCGATCCCCATGCTTGGCAAGCTGGACATCGCCTTCTATATTGGATTTCTTGTTCACATTGGGAGACCTCCTTTGCAGCACTTCCTTGGCCTTACATAAGTTAGATGCCTGAGAGCGTGCTTAGGTTCACGCCAGTTCATCTTTT
Source organism: Paenibacillus sp. Y412MC10 (assembly GCF_000024685.1). Taxonomy (NCBI): domain Bacteria; kingdom Bacillati; phylum Bacillota; class Bacilli; order Caryophanales; family Paenibacillaceae; genus Paenibacillus; species Paenibacillus sp. Y412MC10. The sequence goes on along the minus strand of NC_013406.1, from coordinate 1,096,058 downwards.
TTTTAAAAATCTGGTGTTTCCATCACTTTCATTTTCGCACAAATCCGTTAATTTCCATATTGACAGCCGAAACGTTCGAAGACCATTCGCACGTTAGTTGAATGAAAATGGTTCCAAAATCACTTTCCCTATGTGACCACTTTGTTGTGTTTCTATAATTGCTTTCTCATATTCCCGTAGACTAAAACGCGTTCTTGGTGCTTGAATAGTCAATTCCCCATCTATCACCAATTGGAATACATCACCAAAAGTTTCATGCCACCGAACATCGGAGATACCTTCAATCCATCTCCTAAGCCAATATGGTTTCACTCTGATATTAGAATGTTTATGGTGTATCCGAGCCCAATTCAATTGAGTTCCTGACATAAGACCAATATTTAATACTGTGCCACCTGGACGGATACACTCAATCAGGTCGTGTCCATCTTGCCCGCCAATGCTATCAATACCCGCCGTCGCCCCCATCTCACAGGTCAATTCCAAAACTCGATGGACAAGCAATTCTTTAGACGTGTCAATTACCGCCCAAGCACCAAGCGAATACAGTTCCTGGGTATGGCTATCATTTCTTACCACCGCAATCAATCTGTATCCAAACACCTTTGAAAACTGTGCAAAAATACGTCCTATAGCAGAACCGCAAGCATTTACAATCAACACATCATCAGACTTTAACCGCAATTCTTCTGCACAAATAAGCCACGCTGTCATAGGGTTAATGTACATTTGGCTTGCTGTTTCGTTATCAATTTCAACGGGAACCCGAATTGCAAGATTGGCTTTCGTTTTCACGTACTGTTGCCAAGTTCCTTCACCACGTAGAGGCAGTACCCGTTTACCTAAAAGGGATGCTGTTACGGATGAACCAACAGCTTCAACAACACCAACCCCTTCATATCCTGGTACTGCTGGCAGCTGAATTCGATGTTTATAGGCACCCCGAATCGGAATTAGGTCAGAAGGATTAATTGGACTAAGAATCATTCGAACCACTATTTCGTCGTGCTGAAGTTGTTTATCGTCTACTCGTTGTTCTAATTCCAACACTTCAAGAGGATGTCCAAACTTCTTATACTGTAAAGAAATAAACTCCTTAATGTGTATCACTCCTTACTGAATGATCCATGGCAGCCCGTCAGTTTTCCTTACTTGATGCTCAGATATTCTTTAATTCCATCGACAATAGCTTGAGCAGCTTTGTATTGTACGGTATTGGATAGCATTGCTTTTTTAATCGGAGATGTTACTCAGGAATCCAATTTCCAATAGGACCACAGCCATTTTCGTTTCTCTAATGACTTGGAAACTTTTATCTTTCACACCGCGGTCTTTCAGCCCCATTGCTTTGATTAAGCGCTTGTGAATAGCGTTAGCCAGCTGTTTACTGCTGCTTGGCTGAAGTCTATGTACCATTGGCTTGAGGTGACTCAAGAACACTGTTTCCATGTATAGATACAAATACGTCGGCATTTAATGTATTGGCAAGCTGCACACGTTCTGTTCGGGTAGGGTACACATCACTATCGCGGGTCATCAATACTTCGATTTCAGGCTCCTTCAACAGGAGTTCTTGCACTTTTAGAGATAAAGCAAGGTTAAAATCTTTTTCATGTTTATTAGAAATACTTGTCGTTCCCGGATCATCCCTCCATGTCCAGGATCGATCACTACAATCCTTTTCCCCCGCTCACCTGCCAAGGGTTCTTAAATAGGAGAATCGAAATCGCATGTATCATTTAAATCAATAATCAGTTGATCACCGATAAACTCATGATTAACTTGAATTATACTATCTCGATTCATTTCAATGACGATTCTGATTTGATCTGGATCACGATTAAATAACGAATATCTCACTTCCGATACATTGGGTTGACCACTAACATCCAACTTAGCCATAGATCCCGAGGCTAGTGGTTGTGATAAATCACCAAACGTTGTTTGTGTGTTTCGACGTAAAACCACATTTATGCGTGCAAGCAGCTCCAAAATTTCAAAAGGTTTAATAATATAATCATCCGCGCCGAGTTCAAACCCTGTAATACGGTCATATAGTACTACAAGTTCTTAAGCTCCGTAGCTATGAATATAAGATCTTCTCGCATGCCTAGTATAAGAATTATATCGATAAAATAAAAAATACGCGATTAACTTTGCCGGTCTGTTCAACTGTCTCATATAAAAAAACACCGCAAGGTCATCGCCCTCACGGTGTCTCGTTCAGCCTATAAAACGTTCATATCATGAAACGGATGATTGATCCGTTCTCATTCAATTTGGTTCCTTTTCCACATACCGACCTTGCTCGGGAACGGCCAAACGGTCAAAGTCCCGGCCCAACCGCGCAAGCGAAGTCGTCAGCTCTTCACCGCGCATGGAGACGCCGTGCCCCGTGACCAGAATTTCGGGATTCAGGCTTGCCAGGCGGCGAACCGATTCACGCGCCAGATCCCAATCCGGAGTAAAATACATCGGCGGACCGTGAAGCTCCTTCTCCTGCCCGATGACGGCAAGCGCCGACTCCTGCTTCACCGTAATGACCGCGTCTCCCGCTACGAGGACCCGGTCCCGTTCGCGGTACAGGGAGATATGTCCGGGGCTATGACCCGGCGTCGGCAGCCATTTGAATTCGGGAAGACCGGGCACGCTTCCGTCCTCCGGCAGCGGTCGTATCCTCGATCCCAGATCGATGGCTTTGTTCGGATACATGGGAGCAACGCGGGCCATCAATCCCCCGCCTACGCTCGGATCCCCCGGAGGATAGTCTTCTTGTCCCGTAAGAAACGGCAGTTCGCTCGGGTGTGCGTAGACGGGAACGTTCCAGCGATCGGCCAATTCCTTCACATTGCCCACATGGTCGAAATGGCCATGCGTCAGCACGATGGCCACCGGCGGCTTGCCGAATCGGTTCTCCGCTTCTTCCGCAATGGAACCTTCGAAATTTCCGAGTCCCGTATCAATCAGCACCCAGTCACCGGTTCCCGGCGTACCGATCATTTGGACGTTCACCATGACGGTACGCAAGGAAAGAATATCGGTCGTAACCTCTTCGGTCTCTACGGCACCCGTCTTTAACATGCTGTGATCATTCATTATGGAATCGCCCCCATTTCTCGTTGTGAAGTGCTTCTTGTAATAACATACCCGTTTTGGCCCTTTTCAACGAAGAAATGGCGGTTTTTACTGAATGATTTTGTTGAGACGCTCCAGATAACGCCAGCGAGTAATAAAGAAATACATGATCTGGATGCTCAGGAAGAAGATGAAGATCTTCAAACTATGCCCTACGATCGAGAAGTCTACCAGCTGCTGAAGCGCAACAAAGGCAACGCCGCTATGGATGAGTGCGATTAACATCGGCAAAAAGAACATAATGACAAGCTGCTTGGTAATGATGGTGCCAAGCTCTTTTTTGCTGAGTCCCACCTTGGCAATCATGCGATACTGCTGTTCGTCCCGGGCAAGATCCGCGTATAGCCGGAAATATACAAAGCTTGCCGCGAAGGTAAAAAACACGATGCCGACCAGGCCGCTAACCATAAGCAGAATGCCGTTCTGCTGCTGAGCGCTTTTCCAATCCAAGTACAATGACTTGAGATAATAGCTGTAGTCTTCCGGCTCTTTAAGACGTTCCTGAATCGATCTGGACACATCCCCTGTATTCTTCCAATCCTGAACGTAAAACGTATGGAATGCCGCATAACCGTATTCCTGATCCTGTTGTGTCTGGAACACATCCTCGTACAAGCGGTCGGATACGACCAGCGTATCGCCGTAGGTCGCGGGTACGGCAATAAACGTTTCGGCTTTGAGCACCTTGACGATTTCCGATTTCTTGCCGTTTACTACCTCGAACTGATCATTTAAGGGACCGTCTATTCGGTAGCTGTTCTTCTCCGAGACCGTTCCCGGAGTCAAGATCCCTTCCAGGTCGTCTAATGCTTCTGCCGGGTAACCCAGCGACTGAATGAGACTGTTATATTCGCTAAGCTTGATCAGCTTCACCCCGTTATCCGAGAATATCGGAGTAACCTCCGCCTCCTTGTACTGAAATCCGCCTTTCTTGAGCTCCTCCCTGATCATATCAAGATGACGATTCCCTTTATCAGCGTCCTCCTCATACATGGTGTACGTATAGGCATAAGGATTTTCCATGGCCGACAGGCCCGGATCTCCGATCGCAAGCGTGGTTCCGATCCCGGTAAAGGCGGATGCCGAGATGACCGATACGAGGAAGAACATCACCGCATTGTCCTTGATTCTGTACAGCAGCTCCGAGATCGTCAGCAGATTGGTTCGGCGGAAGAAGAACCGTTCTTTCCTCTGCAGATACCGCATGAAAAACACGCTGAACTGGGTGAAGAGAAAATAAGTGCCGATGATGACGAATACAACGCCTCCAAGCAACAGGAACAGATTGAAAATTTGGAGAATCGCAAAAGCCATCACCATGCCGTATCCGGTTCCAATCAGCAGGACAGCCAGCACGGCCAGCCAAGGCGATGCTTTGGGCTGCGGCTTCGGGCTTTCCTCTGCTTTCACCAGGGCGAGCAGCGTGCCCTTCCGCAGCATGAACGAGGAAAACAACGCAATCAGCAGGAACAAAACGGCATAAGCCGCAGCCGTAATGATCAGCGATTCGAGCGGAAAATAAAACGGAAGTCCCTTATCCACGGCCAGCAGCTTGGCGCTGATTAGCAGAATCAGCTTGGAGAACAGCAATCCCGTTCCGATGCCGACTACAATCGCTGCAGCGCCAATCAGGATATTCTCGATGAACAGCATCCGGTTCAATTGCTTGCGGGACATGCCGAGGATCAGCAGAATGCCGAACTCCTTTTTCCGAACCTTGATGAAAGCCCCCACCGAATACAGCAGAAAGAAAAATGAAAAAACGAATACGATGTACTGGGATACCGTCATGCCCATCGTACCCAGCATGGACATGGTACCGCTGGAGGAGACCAGGCCGTCCTTCAGCTGTGGGTGAAACGATAGCAGCCCGTAGGTAAAGAAAATCATGACTGAAAAAGCACTGCTCAGGAAGTGGGCAATATATGTGCGCTTGCTGCGCAGGACATTGTTAATGGCGAACTGGCGAAAATTCATGTCCCGAACCTCCCAGCAGCGATAACACATTGATGATTTTTTGATAAAAGGCCGATTGGCTGTCGCCGTACGTGATTTCGTTGTACAACTGCCCGTCCTTGATAAACACCACCCGATTGCAGTAGCTTGCGGCAACCGGGTCATGGGTGACCAGCAGCATCGTCACTTGGTCTTCCTTGTTTCTCCGGTCCATCATTTCCATGACGTCGCGGGCCGACTTGGAGTCCAGGTTGCCTGTCGGCTCATCGGCCAGAACCAGCTTCGGTACGTGGATCATGGCCCGCGCTATCGCCGTCCGCTGCGCCTGTCCCCCCGATATTTCATAAGTCCGCTTATCCAGTATCGATGTGATGCCCAGTTTATCGGCCAAAATACCGACCCGGCGGTTCATCTCATCCAGATCCACGCCGTCCAGCGCCAGGGGGAGCAGGATATTCTCTTTCACCGTCAGCGTATTCAGCAGGTTAAAGGACTGAAAGACAAACCCCAGCTCACGCCGGCGGAACATGGCGAGTTTATCCTGGGATAATCGGAACGGGTCCTCCCCGCCGATGGTGATCTCCCCGGACGTAGGTCGGTCGATGGTGGAGATCATGTTGAGCAGCGTCGTTTTTCCGCTGCCGGAGGGGCCCATGATGCCGACGAATTCCCCTTGGTTGATGCTCAGATTGATATTGGAAAGCGCCTCGTGGGACACTGCGGCCTTATAGACTTTGCCCAGATTGCGCACGTTTAGTATTTCCATCTTGTTGTAAACCTCACTTTCGTTATTTCGTTCCTGTAAGGTTAGTGTATAGCATCCGGCGGGCCATCTCCTATCGATCACTCTTTCGCCAACCTTACATCGGTGTAAGATTCATGCGCAGACCCGCTCTGGGTACGTCACGGTCGCAATCTAAAGGGCGCTTCGAGTGCGTAACGGTTGCGATTCCAGAGGTGCTCCGTGTACGTCATTGTTGCTATTCTAAAGGTCCTCCGTGTACGTCACGATTGCGATTCTAGAGGCCGCTACGAGTATGTCACTGTTGCGATTCTCAGGCCGCTACGAGTACGTAACGTTCCTACGATCGCTGTTGCCCCCAAATTTTCTGAACGATTACACCGAGGTGAAAATTCGGGGGCAAAGGCGACCGCTTCGCTTCTTCGGAATCGTTTCGTCCTCTTTCGCTGGTGCGTGCCGATACCTACTCATTATTTAAAACAAAAGAAAGAACCTTACCTCAGGGCTTCATGATGGGTCAACATCCATCATGAAGCCCGTGATAAGGTGCTTTCGGTAACGTATTTAGGTGATGCAATCCAAAGTTCAATAAGAGATTAAACCAAATCTTACTAGCCCATGCTTTACTGCCTTATATAATTTCAATGTCGTGAATGTCACCTACAACAGCCATAATTGAACTCTGCCTCCATGAGACGTCTGTACAAAGCAGATCTCACCCCGAGAAAATCAGCCTCACCGTCGTTCCTCTTCCCGGCTCGGATTCCAGCTCGATTTGGTGGTTCATTTTATGGACCACTTCTTTGACGAGATACAAGCCCATGCCGGTGGATTCCTTGAGCTTGCGGCCGTTTTCCCCGGTATAGAACGGGTCGAACACCCGCTTCATGTCGGATGGCGGTATGCCCATTCCCCGGTCCGTGATCTCCAGTACCACATGGCGGTGGTCCTCCGTCCGGCGGGCCTGCATCGTCACCTTAAGCCCGGTTCCGGCAGAATATTTAATGGCGTTGGACAGCAGCTGCAGCATGATGAACCGAAGCCATTTGGCATCCGTCTGAACGGTGAGATCCGAATCGATCCGGACCTCCGGATACACATGACTGTGAATAAAATAACGCTTGTTCTCGTGCACCGCCTCGACTGCCGCCTCCTGAAGCTTCACGGGCTCCACGCTGAAATCCTGCTCGAAGGTTTCGAGCCTGGACATGTAGAGCACCATCTCCAGCCCGCGCCGAATCCGGTCGGATTCCTCGGATAAACTCTTGAAGGCGTCGTTGTCATCCTCCTGCGTGATCATCTCAATGACGGACAGCGGCGTTTTCATCTGGTGCACCCACTGATTCATGAAGATCATATGCTCTTTCCGCCGGCGCTCCCACTCTTCCATGACCGTGCGGTATTGACGGTACTGCTCTTCCATAAGTTCGCTAAGGGCCGTAGGCAGCGGGGCCGACTCGTTATGCTTGATCGATTCCTCCAACGACCTGATGGGCTGCGACAGCCGCTCATAGAAATCCCGGTGCGTGAAATACCGGAATGCCAAGTACCCGCCAAGAATAGTCAGACCGAGGAAAACGGCATAAGCCGCTGTCACCGGATGATCATAGCCGTCATACCAGAAAACGAGCAGCACCACGAACAAGGCCGCGGTTACAAACAGAATGAGGGGCAAATGCTCACGCCAAAACAGCTTCTTCATAACCTACCTCTTCCATACGGTATGCAGCCTGTACCCCGAACCGCGAATCGTTTCCAGCGCATTCTCAATCCCTAACTCCCCTAACCGTTTCCTCACCCGGTTAATATTCACGCTGAGCGTATTATCGTCCACGAACGTATCGTCCCACAGCTTCTCCAGAATCGTCTCGCGCGTCACAAGCCGGGGGCTCCGGCTCAGCAGCGTTTCCAGAAGGACCGTTTCTTTTTTCGTGAGCACGGATGTCTGATCGTGAAGAGTCAGCTCCATCCGTTCGGGATAGAGGACAAGCCCGTCCTTCTCCACCGTACGCTCGGCGGATGCTGCCGCATAGTCGCCGTATACGCGGCGCAGCTGGCTGTGGATTTTGGCGATGACGATATCGTAAGCAAACGGCTTGGTGATATAATCATCCGCGCCGTTCTCCAAGGCCCGGAGCTGATCCGGCGTCCCGTTACGGGCCGAGATGAAAATAATCGGGCAGGTCGATACCGACCGGATCTGGCGGCACCAATAATATCCGTCAAAGCTTGGCAGGTTCACGTCGAGCAGAACGAGATGCGGCTTCATCTTATGGAACTGCTCCAGCACATGATCGAAATCCTCGACGATGTTTCCTTCATTTCCGTACCGTTCGATATGCGATTGCAGCAGCCCCGCCAGCTTGGGGTCATCCTCAACGATCATGATTTTGTACATCCGTTCACCCTCCATGAAGCGTCAGGCCGCTCTTTCCCCTCCGAAAGAACAACCTGATGGTTTATGATTCCCTAACGATAGCCGCTTCAAAAAAGTTGGTTCCGTCCGGCGATGTGCCCTGCACGTACACCCGATTGTTCTCCTCGGCCGAACGCTTGATCAGCATCGTATCCTTCAGTCTGGCCTCGTTAAGGTATGTAATCTTGAAGCCGGTCACTAGCCCTTCCCGAAGTTCCTGCTCATCCAGCACGTCAAAGCACAGATCCGCATACCGGGCGTTATTCAAATGGCCGTTCGTATCGATTCCACTATACCGGACCGAATACGTATACGCATCATCAAGCTGTACCCCTTCCGGCAATACGGCTTTGCTTGGCAGCTCTCCAACCGTTTCCTGACCGATCGGCACCTCGTACGGAAACATGGACGGACGCAGAATTTTCCTTTTATGAATGTCCACCAGCGCCCATACCGAGCGGCCCTCGCCCAGCAATTCCCCATCGCCGTTCTTGATCCGATAATCCCGATGCCACAGCGCCCCTTTGGACCCGCGGCTCCAGGTGTCCACATATACGTTTTCCATATCCCTTGGCATCCGCCGCATCTCAAGCTCCAGCGTAATCAGCATCCAGCCCATGCCACGCTCGATCATTTCCTCGCGGCTGATCCCCAGCGCCTCAATATGCCGGTCAGCCGCTCTCTGCAAAATACTGAGCAGCGAAGACCATCGGCAGTCTCCCTTAAAGTCTGCGTCAACGGATTGAATTGTATATTCTTCTGTCCATTTGTCTATCATGAGTTCCATGCCAGCTCCTTTATTTTCTCAACCTAACCACTCTCTTCAAGCATAATCAAAAAAATCGCATTTATCAAAGAACGAAGAGGCATATCATTGCAATGGAAAATAATGATTTTATCCAAGTTGCTGGTCAACCCGGTTTAAAAGTCACGTCTTTGGTTAATAGTAAGGCACAAACAACTATAACTTATACGAGGTGATTAACATGAGTTTTCTTTGGTCATTAATCGTTGGCGGTATCATTGGATGGATTGCTGGTTTGATTATGGGCAGAGACATCCCCGGCGGTATCATCGGTAACATCATTGCTGGTTTCGTCGGTGCTTGGCTGGGCGGTCTTCTGCTTGGATCCTGGGGACCGGAAATGGGTGGATTCTACATCCTGCCTGCATTGATCGGTGCCGTCATCCTGGTCTTTATCGTCAGCCTGATTATGGGTTCGATGAGACGCGGCCGCTCATAACCACTTGAAATTGAACGTTGATGCGTAGTTTCTGCGATGTTCCGCTATGACATGGTTTAGACGTACTAACAGCGGTATTCGCAAGTGCAACGGACAATTTCCGTAACCAAAGAGGGTGACCTATTCGCCATCATGGCATAGGTCACCCTGTTTTACATGTTTAAGTAATGGGAAGTCCCTGCTTCTTCGCGTAATTGCCCCAATGCGGCTTACGCCCGTCAATGTCGCTAAACCCGTATTCATCCGATAAGTCCCAGCTGGTCAGCGCCTTCCCGCTCTTGTCGGCTACATCCGGATCGGCTGCCAGCGCCGCAACCGCCTGCCCAAGAAAATATGGGGTCTCCGATTCGATGAAATGCGGTTCTTGTGCCGTGGCATCCCGCCAATTTTCTTCCGTAACGCCGAAGTGATCCAGCATTTGCTCCGAGCGCAGAAATCCCGGCGTCACGGATAGTGCGGTTACCTGATAGGGACGCAGCTCTTCCGCCATGGCTGCCGCCAGATGAATCGCCGAAATTTTTGCCAGGCTGTAATACAAATTCCCGCGATACCGGTACGTCGAGCCGTCCGTGACCTCAATGACCAATCCGCCGCCGTTCTCCACCATCAGCGGAACGCCGTAATAACTGGTGATCATGTGCGTTGTCACTGCTCGCTCCTGCATCAGCAGTCCATCGGACAGAAATTGCTCCCAGAACGGAATATTCCAATGCGTCAGGTTCTCGCCGCCCCATATATCATTGACGAGGATGTCCAGCCGGCCTTGCTGCTCTTCACGAATGCGTTCAAACAACGCTTTCACTTGCTCTTCCACGGTATGGTCGCATTGCACGGCAATGCCGGTGCCGCCCCGGTCCGTCACCATCTCCGCCGTGTCGTCAATCGTCTCCGTACGCTTGATATCCGACGCTTGGCCGCGTACGCTCCGTCCCGTGCAATACACCGTTGCCCCCGCGGCACCCAGCATCACCGCAATGGCGCGGCCTGCTCCCCGGGTCGCTCCGGCCACGACGGCGATTTTTCCTTGCAATGGCTTAGGATCATTCTTATTCATAGCGCTACCTCCAACTATATACTGAAGTATCTCAACGCCTTCATCGTATCAGACATATATGACATCCGTTGTCTTATATCCATGCTACAATACAATTAACTTCTATAGATACAGAGAGGTGACATAACTTGAGGGCGGATCGTCTATTATCCATTATGCTGATGCTTCAGAACGGGGGGAAGAAGAACACCCGTTATCTGGCGGAGCAGCTTGAGGTATCGGAGCGAACGATTATACGCGATATGGAAAGCTTGAGCTCGGCGGGCATCCCCGTGTATGCGGAAAGAGGATCCCAGGGCGGGTGGGTGCTGGAGGAGAGCTATCGAACGAACCTGACCGGCATGACGCCGGACGAGCTCATCTCCCTGCTGGTTTCCAGCCACAGCCCGCTGATCGGGGATTTGGGGATCCGTAAACAATTTGATGCTGCCTATCAAAAATTATTGGCTTCCTCCCCACGCTCCATTCGGCAGGATGCCGAAATCATTCGGGAGAAGATCCATATCGATGGCGCAGGCTGGCACTCCTACCGCGAATCGCATCCGTATCTTACGGTTTTGCAGGAGGCGCTGTGGTTGGATCGCATCATGGATATCCAATACATGAAAGGAGAGGAACGAGTCGAAAGAAGGATTCATCCGCTCGGGCTGGTTGCCAAACGGAGTACCTGGTATGTGGTGGCCGAATCCCAAGGCGAGCTGCGAACCTATCGCGTATCGAGAATCGTGGATGCCGTCATGTCCGAGGATACATTCCAGCGTCCGGCCGGTTTTAATCTAGCCGAGTATTGGGAGGAGTCGCTGGCACGGTTCATGCAAAATCTCCCGCAGTATCCCGCACAGGTTCGCATGACCGTCCATCTGATCAAACGCTTTGAGCGGGAGCGGTACGTAAAAATACTCCGATGCGATATGGATAACCAGCACGACGGGTGGATAACGGCCGATTTGGAGTTCAACACCCTGGAATCGGCTTCGGCATTTCTTCTAAGCTGCGGGGCGGAAATCGAGGTGATGGCTCCCCAAGAGCTTAGGGAGCATGTCAGCATGGCGGCAAATGCCATATCGCGGCTATATGAATAGATCAAATTAAAACACCGGGCAATCGCCCCAAAAACAGAGGCTTACCCGGTGTCGTGTGTATTGCGTGCGCGATGTGCGCCATCTTTATTGAATCGTATGGAGAGGCTTCAGGTTGGCTTCGATCTGTTCCCGCTTCGGCTCCAGAAACGGCGGCAGCGCAAGGGACTCGCCGAGATGGTCGATATGCTCATCCGTGTCAAAGCCCGGACCATCGGTAGCTACCTCGAACAAAATACCGTTAGGCTCCCGGAAATACAAGGAACGGAAGTAAAAGCGATCGACAAATCCCGAATTCGAAAAGCCCACATCGCCGATCCGGTCAATCCAGGACCGAAGCTCCTCCTCATCCTCGACGCGGAATGCAACGTGATGAACGCCGCCGCGGCCAAGCCGCTCCTGCGGAAGATCCGTTCGTTCCTCCACGTGCACTTCCGCTCCCGTACCGCCTTCTCCCGTCTCGAAGACCAGGATATCCGGCTGCCCGTCCACTGGCGAAGCATAGTGCCCTTTGTAGCGGAAGCCCATCAGCTCCGTCAATACCTTCACGGTCTGCACGGGATTAGGCACGGTCAGCTGCACCGGGCCTAAACCGATGATGGCGTATTCCGCCGGAACCGGCCCCTTTTCCCATGGAACGCCGCCTGGAACTCCCTCGTTATGTTCATCCGAAACGAGAATGATGCGCTGGCCCTCGAAATCCCTGAAGAGAAGGGTCAATCGGCCCGCACGTTCCTTGATCTCCTCGCGTTCTACGCCGTGCTCGTCCAGCCGCCGGGTCCAATATTCCAAGGCGCGGTCGTTCGGCACGCGCAGGGATGTCGCCGATATGCTGTTGTTTCCCTCACGGGTCCGGCCGGCCATCGGAATTTCAAAGAAGGTAAGCTCCGTGCCGGGATTTCCTTTTTCATCGCCGTAAAACAGATGGTACACCGACACATCGTCCTGGTTCACCGTTTTCTTGACCAATCGCATGCCCAGAACCTTTGTATAAAATTCGAAGTTCCGCGAAGCCGCAGCCGTTAAGGCGGATACGTGATGAATTCCTTTAAACTTCATGACTTCAACCTCCATTTATCGTTTTTTTCGTTATTAATAGCATGTTAACCATCTTCAATATTCATATTTGCCGTCTGATTCGGGAGCAGCTTCGTTCTTCGCTGGCTTCTTTACGTTTGCTTAATCTCAGTTTAGTATTTAAACCTTAAATCGTCAAGTCTTAATATTAAGATATTTAAAATAAAAATAACAGAACTCCTTTTCCCCGATCGAACCCGGAAAAATGGATCTGTTATTCATTCCCTCCTATGTTAAACCCTATCCGCAAAATATCCGATTTCGATATCATGGGATCAAGGTTCATTCTATGTCTTGGAGACCGCCTCTTCCCGATACTCGGATGGCGTTTTCCCCGTGATTTTCTTAAATACCTGGGTGAAATATCGCGGATCCTGATATCCTACCAGCGGCGCTACCTGGTACACCTTCACGTCCGTATTCAGCAGAATGCTCTTGGCCTTCTCGATCCGGCACTCCGTTAGGTACTCCAGAAACGTATAGCCCGTCGTTCCCTTAAACAGCGTGCAGAAATGACTGATGCTTAAGTCCGCTAGCTCCGAAACCTCTTCGATGGTCAGATCCTTCTGGTAATTCTCCGCGATATACTCCTTAGCTTTGCCCATCACGGCTTGAACATTGTCTTTGGCCTGCCCGGACCGACTCTCGGCAATCCACTTGCTGAAGTGGCTCTTGATGACGTCCATCAGCTGCTGAAGCGTGCCGGATGCATGAAGCTCCTGCAGCAGTTCCTCCAGCGACCACTCAAACAGCACCTTCATATGCTCAAATTGACGATACAGCACGACGCTCATCTCCAGCAGCACCCGCTCGGTCATCTCCCTGCTGAACCCATGCTCCTCGATATAAGCCTTGGTTTCGTCAAAAAGCTCCAGAAGCCGCTCCTTATGAAGCGTCCGGATGCTTTCCACCATGAGCGACTCCAGATGCTTCGGATACTTCGCTTCGCTGGCCGTTTCCAGCACCGAATCGGGCGTCCCGAGAAACACGCCCTCTTCCCCGGAATAAAACCGCTGGTACAATGCGCGCACGGCCGTCTCGTAAGCCGTTCCCAAGCGGTCGATGCCGGCCATGCTGGGACTGAAGCCGACCGAGCAGGACAGCTTCGTGTTCCGCTTGATCAATTGTACCAGATCCCGGCCGATATCCTCCTGCCGCTCCTTCGTCAGGTTCGGAAACAGCAGCACCCATTCCCCGCTGCGGAAAGGAAATACCGTCAGCCCGCCATGCTGCAAGGACCACTCCTCGAGGACGTTCCGTACGGCAAACAGCCACAGGCGCTTCTCGTCCATGCTCCACAGCTCGTTAAGCCGCAAATATTGATCCAATTGAATGACGGCCATCGTGTATCCATGCTCCAGCTCGCTGTCCTCCAGCCACTGCATGTGCTGCAGGGGACTACGGTTCCCTTCGATGAATTCGGTCAGCATCCGCTCCCGGGCCAGCAGCGACAGAACCTTGATCGAGTGGAGCATCTGGTCATCCGCAATCTGCTTCTCCAGGGTTCTGGCCGCCCTGGCAATCGTTTCGGTCAGTTCATCGTGGTCGATCGGCTTCAGCAAATAATCGAAAGCCCCTTCGCGCAGCGCTTCCCTCGCGTATTCGAATTCGCCGTACCCGCTGATGAAAATAATGATTCGCCTTGCCTGATCCGCCTTCAGTTCCTTCATGAGCGTAATGCCGTCCATCCCCGGCATCCGAATATCGCTGATAATGATATGCGGCGATACTTCGCGCGCCAGCTTCAATGCGCCGTCTCCGCTCTTGGCCTCCCCAACGACCTCCAGATCGAGCTCATCCCATGGAATAGCCGCCTTCAGGCTGCGCAGAATGATCGGCTCATCATCGACCAGCATGACTCTGAATTTGCCTTCCGATCCGCCCATGACGTTCCCCCCTGTCTCCTGTTTACTCTGCTGCCGTATTCCGCCTAAGCTTCCAATACCTTACCGAGGACTTCTGAATTTGCTCCAATGCGCCGGCAGCATCGATCCGTCCTCCAATCATATCCTCGATCACCTTAAGGAACGAACTGTTCACCTCGGGTGATAACGTGTTGTCGTAAGGCAGAAAGGTGCTCGCGGATTCCTCCATCAATTCCGTGACTTGGGCAAAAACCGGCCCGGTTTTCTTCGAATCATAGTCAATCTTCATCGAAGGGACGCGCAGCCCTTCATACACCAGCCGAGTCTGCACCTCCGGGGTATAGAACATGCCCAGCAGCTCCAGAGCCGATTGCTTTTTCGTTTCATCCAAGTCCGATGACAGCCCGATGCCGATCGTATATCCCCCTGCCAAGGAGCGTTCTTCGCCGGGAAAAAGCGACGGAAAGGGAATGACGCCGATCTCATTCTGAAAATCCGGGTAATCCTCATTCTGCAGCAGCGTGATATCCCAGCTGCCGTTCATATACATCGCCGCTTTTCCTTCCGTGAACTGGGCAATCGCTTCTTCCGTAGAAAGATCGTTTGCGTTCGGACTGAACGCCCCTTCTTCGATCCACAGCTCCAAGTGCTCAAACGCCTCCAAATACGACTCTTGCACAAAGCTGGCCTGATCATCGCCTTCAACCAGCCGGTCAATCAGTTCCGGCCCGGCGTAGCGATCCATGAAATAATGGGCAAAAATTCCCGCCGGCCACCTGTCTTCGTTGCCGACCGCAAAGGGGATGATGTCGTTCTCCCGAAGGACACGAATAGCTTCGTCCATCTCTCCCAGCGTCTTCGGAGGCTCCAGCTTCAGCTGCCGGAATAAAGCTCGGTTATAATAGATCGGCTCTGCGTGTCCCTCGAAGGGCAGGCCATAGATCCGGTCCTCGAAGGTCCAATGGTGCAGATCCTTGAACTGCTCCTTCAATCCGGTATCCTGCAAAAAATCCGTTAAATCCATCAACCGGTTGGATCTGGCATAAGGCACGATCTCGGCCCCTCCGAACAAAACAAACATATCCGGCGGCGTACCGGTTACCATCTCGCTCTTCAGCTTTTGTTCCCGGTGAATCGTCTGATCGATGCTCTCGAAGTTCACCTTTACGTTTGGATGCGCTTTCTCATAAGTGCGGACGATGCTCTCGAATACGGCCAGCACCGGCTTGTCATGCTCTTTGTTCCAGAAATGCCGGAACGTTAGCGTGATTTTCTCGGGCTGTTCCTCCTGGGCCGGTCCCTGATTCTGTACCGTCACCCACACGACAGACAGCGCCAACAGAGCGGCGTATCCGACGATCCAGCCCCAATTCCAAAACCATCTCACCCTGCAGCCCCCCCTGTCATGTCAGTATTTTCGGTATTCGAATTCGTATCAAGGAGCCGTAACCTGGGGAGGAACAGATCATCAGGCCGTAACGGCTGCCAAACCGGATCCGCAGCCTTTCATGGACATTCTTCAATCCGACCCCGTTCTCGCGGTACTTTTTGAGCTGTCCCGGATCCGAATTCCACAGCTTCATCAGCGTTTCCGGATCGAAGCCCGGACCGTTGTCCTCCACGTCAATCACGATATCCTCGCCGTTCTCGGACACCTTGATGGAGATGAGTCCGCTCTCCTCCATCGGCTCGATCCCGTGATATAAAGCGTTCTCAACAATCGGCTGAACGATCAGCTTTTGCGTAACGTAGTGCCTCAGTTCATTCGGAAGCTCAATGCCGTAATCGAATTTTTCCTCGAACCTGAATTTCTGTATCCGCATGTAATGCTGGACATGCTCCAGCTCCATGCTGAGGGGGATCAGCTCATGATGCTCGCTGATGCTGATACGCAGCAGCTTTCCAAGCGAAATCACCATCTTGCTGATATCCTTATTGCCCTGAAGCACGGCCATCGAATTGATCGATTCCAGTGAATTATAGATGAAGTGCGGATTGATCTGAGCGACCAGCGCCTGCAGCTCCGCTTCCTTTTTTCGTGCTTGCTCCGTCTCGACCTGCCCAATCAGCTCCTGGATCTGGGTGCTCATCCGGTTAAAGCCGTCGATTAACAAATCCGTCTCGTCCTCCGCCACGTTATGCGACGGGATCGGAACGAAGATGCCCTGCTTGACGCGCTTCATCCCGTTCACCGCGCTAATGATGCTGCGCACCATTCTGCGCACAAAAAAACGGTCGAACAGGAACGCCGACACGAGCGAGATCAGTCCCAGGATCAAGGCCAGGTTGCGAATCGGGACCGATTCGGCCGAAATCAGTTTGCTTGGCGTGATGGCGACCAGAAACCAATCTTTATTATGGGAAGGTGAATATGTGATCAGCGATTTTTCGCCTGCATATTGATCGATGTAGTAGCCTTTTCCATTCGTCTTATAACTATCCGAGAGAAACGGGAATTCCGTCCGCTCCCCGATATGCCCGCCTGACTTGCTGAACACGATGTGCCCCTGCTGGTTGACCAGCAAAATATCTCCCTGCTTCAGCGTTGCCGCCTCCCAGAACACCTGATCCAGGAGATCCGGCTTCACGTAGATCACCACGGTTCCGATATCCTCCAGCGAGTAATAGTCCTTGATGACCCTGGATTGAATCAATACGGGAGCGCCGTCAGCCGCGGAGCCGTTCTCGCCGGGTCCGACCCATACGGGACGCCCCTCCGCCTTCTCCACCGCTTCATACCATGCCTGCTGCCTCAGTTCCTGAAGCTCCATTCCGCCATTCGTGTTATACATCAACCGGTCATTCGAATAAAAAGCAAACGACGCAATCATCGGATGATTGATCAGATTGTTGATCTCCTGCCGCCGTTCATAGGTAACCGCGTATTCCGGCTGTTTCAGCATCTGCTGAACCGATTGCTGGGTAATCGCCGAGTTCGAAATCGTCGTGATTTCGTTCAAGGCGAACTTCAGTTTCCGATCCGTTTCCAGGAGCGAAATCCAGTAGAAATCATTCGACTTCTTCTCCATCGCTTCCGAAAAGCTGTAATAGGATACCCCGCCCAGCGCGATGACCGGAATGAAGACCAGAAGAATAATAGCCAGCAATATCTTTCGGCGGAGTTTCATGGATCCTTCCTCCCTCCACTCTACTATGTCTATTATTCTTCATGACAGGCCGCATTCCTTGTCGACTTCACCTTGCTTGTTAACTTTTTATGGCGCCTGATGTCAATCCGGCGATCACCCATCGGCTGAACAACAGAAATACGATGAGAAGCGGCAGCGTCGCCGTGAAGGTGGCCGACATGATCATGCCGAAATCAAGGCCGTCCTTATTGGTGAACAATTGCTGCAGCGCAATTTGAATGGTGTAATTCTCCCTGTTTTTCAATACGACGAGCGGCCAGAAGAAATCGTTCCACACGTTCATGAAGTTCAGAATCCCGAGCGTGGCCATCGCCGGGGTAACAACGGGAATGGCAATGTTCCAGAAGATCCGGAAATGTCCGCCGCCGTCGATCCGCCCCGCTTCGATGAGCTCGGTATGAACGGCAGAGGCGATGTACTGCCGCATCCAGAAGATGCCGAAGGCATTGACCATGGCCGGCACGATCAGCGCTTTGTAGCTGTCGATCCAGTGCAGCTTGGCCATGATGACGTATTGTGGAAGCACGCCCAGCTGGGCAGGCACCAGCATCGTGGCAATGACAAAAACAAACAGCGTCTTTTTCAGAGGAAACTCATACTTGGCAAAAGCATAACCCGCCAGCGTGCAGAGGAACACAACGGACAAGGTCACGGCCGTAGACACCACCACCGAGTTCATCAAGGCCCTGAAAAAATCCGTCCGCTCCAGCACGCGCGCGAAGTTATCGAAAAACTGCGTGCCGGGCGTAAGCAGCGGCGGAATGTGAAATGCCGCATCCTTGTCATTGGTGGCCACGACGAACATCCAGTAGAACGGAAAGACTGAGACCAGCGCGCCAAGGATCATGAAGAGATAGAAAAAGAATTTCGCGACAACACCGGGTTCATCCGGCTTTTTTCGGCTTATGGCGACTGTGCTCATGCTTTTTTACCTCCCGAATCTTTGCCTTCGCGGCCCAATATCATATTTAATACCGAGAACAGAATGGTGGCGATGAACAAAAGAACCGCCGTTGCCGCAGCCGTACCGAAGAATCCGTTCTTAAATGCTTCGTTATACAAATAAGTGACCATCGTGACCCCTTCCTGACGCGTAGAACCCGTGCCGGACTGACCGAGGAATACATAAGGCTCCGTAAACAATTGGAGCGCGCCGATCGTCGATACCAAGGTGACGAACAGAATGAATGGGCGAAGAAGCGGCAGCGTGATATAGAGCAGCTGCTGGCCTCGGGTGGCCCCGTCGATTTTGGCCGCTTCATAAATATCGGTCGGAATGCTCTGCAGCCCCGACAGAAAAATAATGGCGTTATAGCCCATCCACCGCCACATGACCATGGACGATATTGCGATTTTGACTCCCCACCAGCCGGAGTTGAACGGCACGCTTTCCGCACCGAAGGTGTTCAGCAGCCAGTTGACCATCCCGTTGTTTCCGAACATCGTACTGAACACCAGCGTCACCGCAACGATGGAGGTGATGTTCGGCATGAAATACAGGATGCGGAACGTGTTCTTGAATCTGTTCAAGGCCGAGTTGAGTATAACCGCAACAAATAATGCCACAATCAGCTGCGGCACGGTTCCCATCAGAGCCATTATGAGCGTGTTGCTAAATGCGATCCAGAAGGTCGGGTCGCTTGTAATAAGCTCGTAATTCTTGAAGCCGACGTATTTCATCGGTCCGAGCGCATCCCATTTGAAGAAGGACAAATAGATGGTAAACAGGATCGGATACAGACCGAAGATTGCGAACAATATAAAGAATGGCGATATAAACGTATAAGCCGTAAACCGGCTTCGCACGGTCTCCGTCAACAAGCGCCGCCTTTGCGGCACCGGCTGCGGCGATTCTGCCGTTGCTGTGTCAGCCATGATGCACCTCCAGGTAGGTAAGGATAAATCCGAACCCGAGCGAAGGGCGCTTTATCCCTTCTCGGGTTCGGACGGTTATTGGATATGAACGGGCTAGCTGGAATGATCCGTCTGTTTAAGCTAGCTGCGATCGACCAGCGTCTTGATTTGCTTCATTGCGCTTTCCCATTCTTTTTGCGGGTCGGCCTTTTTCTCCAGCACGTTTTTGAGCGCGTTTTTGATGATCGTGTCGGTCTGGTCATGAAGCGGTCCGTAGTAAACCGGCTTGATGCGTTCCGCCGATTTGGCATACGCTTCGGAAATGACCTGGCCGCCGAAGAATTCGTCCTTCTCTTCCGTGAACGAAGGCTCGCTGTACACCGCCGGGATGGACGGGAACAAACCGCTGTCCTTAAACGATTTCAGCTGATTCTCCTTGTTCAGCACCCACGAGATGAATTCGTAAGCTTCCTTCGAATGCTTGCCTTCCTTCGGCAGGGTCAGGAACGAACCGCCCCAGTTGCCTGCTCCTTCAGGAAGCTGGGCAATCTGCCATTTGCCTGAAGTGTCTTTCGCATTGCGGATGGTACCGGCAATCCAAGCCGGGCCGAGCATGACGCCGAAGTCGCCGTCATTGATCGCTTTTTGCCATTCAGGAGACCATAGAATCCAGTTGCCGATCCAGCCTTCCTGAATTCCTTTTACCGTAAAGTCGTAAGCTTTTCTCACTTGCGGGTTCGTATCTCCGATAAAAGAGCCGTCCTCTTTGTTGAAGTAGATTTGATCCGGGGATTGGTCACGCACCCCGTTGTAGACCAGGTCCGTCAAATCGGCGAAAGGCTTTCCTGTTTTGCTTGTGAAATCCTTGGCCACGCTGGCGAATTTGTCCCATGAATCGATCGCAGCGCTGAAGCCGTCCGGATCGGTTGGCAGTCCTGCTTGCTCAGCCAGATCCGTACGGTAATAGACGACTGTAGGGCCGATGTCTGTTGGCAGACCGAGTTGGAAGGTGCCATCAACCGATGTGGCCTGCTTCCATTTCCACTCCAGGTAGTTGCCCTCTAAGTCTTTGGCGCCGAGGTCGTACAGGTTATAGAACTTATCCTGGTTATTGATGAAGCGCTCCATGAAGGCAATTTCCAGCTGGAAAATGTCGGGTGCGCCAGAGCCCGCGGACAACGCCGTCGTCAGATTGTTGTGGTGCGCCGTTTGGTCCGACGTATTCTGGAATTTGAACGTGATGTTTGGATGCTCTTTCGTATATTCCTTTGCCAGATCTTCATAATTGGTCGTTCCGAGCGACCAGAAGGAGAGCTCGATTTTCTCTGTGGATTCGGTTCCTTCTTTCGTATTGTCCGTCCCTTCATTGCTGCTGCCTCCCCCCGGAGATTCAGCCGTACTGCTTCCGTTCCCGCCACCGCCTCCACATGCGGCCAGCGTGAACACCATGATGACACTCAGGAGCAGCAAGCTCCATGATTTAAACC
>NC_013406.1:160000-1067500 GCF_000024685.1 Paenibacillus sp. Y412MC10 | reverse complement strand
GGTGCCGTAGCGGCCGAAGGAACAACCAGTGCAATCGGAGCCAGGAACAATGCCAGAATGAAGAGTACGCCTGTGGTAACCGCAGTCAAGCCTGTACGTCCGCCTTCAGCAACACCGGAAGTACTTTCTACGAAGGCCGTGATCGTACTAGTTCCGAGGAATGCGCCTGCGCTTACGCCGCCCGCATCCACGAGCATCGCTTTGCCGAGCTTTTTCTCGCCTTCTTCTTTGTTCTTCAGAAGTCCGGCACGGCCGGCCGTACCAACCAGCGTTCCGAACGTATCGAACAGCTCGACGAATGTGAAGATGAAAATAACTTCGATAAGACCAATCCCGAGCGCACCCTTCAAGTCCATCTGACCGACAGCCAGATTATCGAACGAAGGAATCCAGCTCGCGGTGCTCAGACCCGACAGATCGGTAACGCCCATCGGAATACCGATCAGCGTCGTCAGCACGATACCGATAAGCAGTGCGCCTTTCAGCTTCAGGACCATCAGGATGGCAATCAGGAACAGCCCGATGATCGCAAGCAGCGTATCCTTGTTTTCAACGAAATTTCCAAGACCAAGATTGAAGGCACCGCCTGGTACCGGATGAGAGATATCCGTTCCCGGGTTGATGGAAGCCGTAACGATATTGCCCAGCTTCAGGCCAACGATCGTAATGAACAATCCGATACCAACGGTAATGGCGATCTTCAAGTTGTTCGGAACCGCCGTCAACAGCATTTGGCGGACTTTGGTTACCGTAAGAATGATGAAGACGATACCGGAGATGAATACGGCACCGAGCGCCGCCTGCCAAGTAATCGCACCGTTCGAGCTTAATACAACTGTCATGAAATACGCATTCAAACCCATACCTGGTGCCAGCGCAACCGGAATGTTAACGAAAAAGCCCATGGCCATGGTCACGAGACCGGCACCAACAGCGGTAGCGAAGAATACGCCTTCTTGTGGAATGCCCGCGCCGTCAGGACCCAGGAACAGATTGTTGACCAGCAGGATGTAAGCCATGGTCATAAAGGTCGTCAAGCCTGCGATAATCTCGGTTCTTACATTCGTTCCGTGTTCCTTTAGTTTAAAGAAACGCTCCATTGTAGAGATATCCCCCTTAAATTAATGACCGGCAACATACAAATAGACCCTAAGGATAGATCCCTAGGGCCGTCGCTTGAAAAAAGAGCCGCAAAACAATCTTTCGCATGCTGCCGGGCAGCATCCTTATCGAATAACCGGTCTGCTGCATTGGAGCTTTGCTCCAGCTTGCAGGCCGGTCTCGAATGCTGGACGAGTCCGCATCATTATATTGCCGCTCTTCTTTTCGTAGCGAGATCATTACGGTGACCTGTAGAGACTCCCGGGCCCATTCCCGGGATTATACGAAAAAGCTCGTTATTTGTAGTTGTCGTGTCGGTTTCTACACATATTCTAGGACGAGAAGCCCAACCTTGTCAACAACACAAAACGAATATTAAACTTGTCAATTTAAAGAAACGTTCGGGAATTGCCTTTCCAAAAGCTTTCCGCTCTAGGACGACTGACCTACATACGGCTAAAAATAACCCAAAACCTGGGAAGATGCGCACATGTTCATCGAAATCCACCCGGTGAGGTGTTTTACATCCGATGGTGGCAGACGCGGGTCGAAACCGGACACGCAGGATGAAATCGGAATCGTCTATCTCCTTAGGAGAAACTTATGGCTATTTTACCGACAGCATGGTGGGTCTCACTTAATGCGTGGGCATCGTAGAGCCCTTTTCGCGAAAAAGGAAACGTAGCTCCCACGACGGCTCTTACCTTTTTTTGCTCTAACAGATCGGCTATTTCCTGAAGCTGCTGGCCATTGGGATCCAGCCATATATTTTTGGCGGTCACGTCGTATTTTCTTACCAGTTCTTCATCAAAATCGCTGACAATCGATATGATTCGCCCGGTATGCTGTTTCAGTACTTTAAAGCTGTTCTTCTGCACGTCACCGCCCATCGTATCGAACACAACGTCCACATCCGATAATTCATCTTCAAATCGGGTCGTCCGATAATCGATCATCCGATCAGCACCGAGTGAGGCAAGCAGTTCATGATTGCGTTCGGTGGCGGTCGTTATGACGTAAGCACCCGCTTGTTTGGCAAACTGGATAGCGAACATGCCGACGCCGCCAGCGCCTGCATGAATCAATACCTTCTCTCCTTTGGTCAGTTCACCATGTGTAAACAGCGCCTGCCAAGCAGTGAGTCCCGCGAGCGGAACGGATGCCGCTTCCTCCCATGAGATAGCAGCAGGCTTGCGTGCCAACAGGTGGTCATCCACCAAAGTAAATTCGGCATATGTGCCAAACCGGGTCGTTTCCGGGCGGGCAAACACTTCGTCCCCCACTTTCCAATCCGTTACCTCGCTCCCGATTTCCGAAATGGTCCCGGCAACATCCCATCCTAAAATAATGGGAAACTCCCAATCCATCATTTGTTTTAAATAGCCTTCTCGAAGCTTCCAGTCAATTGGATTGATCGAGGTAGCGGCCACTTTGACTAAGACCTAATGCGCTTGCGGTGCAGGAGTAGGTACTTCTCTTTCCTGAAGCTCTTCCTTGCCACCATAACGGTCAATGACGATAGCTTTCATTCTTTTCCTCCTCACAGGTTCGGTCTTGGTTCAACTTCCCTAAAGCTCGCTCTTACCCATTGCACCTTAACGTATTATTTATCTTATTGGACAAAAGATGCATGCAATAAACCAGGGCCTCAATCCATTGTTTTAAGAGGAAAGCTCGTATGGTACCAACGCAAAAAACCTTCAATCCCACGGATGTGGATTTGAAGGTTTTTATGTTTAGTGAAGCAGTATAAAAATTACTCCCACTCGATCGTTGCTGGCGGCTTGGAAGTCACGTCGTACACGATGCGGTTGACGTTCTCGACTTCGTTCACGATGCGGACGGAGATTTTCTCCAGCACATCCCATGGGATGCGCGCCCAGTCCGCCGTCATGCCGTCGATGGAGGTTACGGCGCGGATGCCTACGGTGTAGGAATACGTGCGCGCATCACCCATAACGCCGACGCTCTTCATGTTCGGAAGCGCCGTGAAATACTGCCAGATTTCGCGATCCAGACCAGCTTTCGCGATTTCCTCGCGCAGGATGTAGTCGGAGTCGCGGACGATTTGCAGCTTGTCCTCCGTTACTTCGCCCAGTACGCGAATCGCAAGACCCGGGCCAGGGAAAGGCTGACGATGAACGATCTCGTCCGGCAAGCCAAGCTCTTCGCCGACTTTGCGAACTTCGTCCTTAAAGAGGGCTTTGAGCGGCTCGATGAGCTCGAATTTCATGTCTTCAGGCAGCCCGCCGACATTGTGGTGGGACTTGATCGTATGTGCCGTGTCCGTTCCGCTCTCCACGATATCGGTATACAGCGTGCCTTGAGCCAGGAATGCGAAATCATCAAACTTGCTGGATTCCTCATCGAATACGTAGATGAACTCGTTGCCGATGATTTTACGTTTTTTCTCCGGATCGTCCACGCCCTTCAGCTTGGACATGAAACGCTCCTGAGCGTCAATCTTGACGACCTTCATGTCGAACTTGCCGACAAAGGTCTCCATCACGCTCTCGGCCTCGCCCTTGCGCAGCAGTCCATGATCGATGAACATGCATGTCAGCTGATCGCCGATGGCTTTGTGAATCAGCATGGCCACAACGGATGAATCAACGCCGCCGCTCAGTGCACACAGCACTTTTTTCTCGCCGACCACTTCACGGATTTCGCGAACCTGATCCTCGATGAAAGTCTCCATGCTCCAGTTGCCTTCGCAGCCGCATACTTCGTACAGGAAATTCTTAATCATTTCGTTACCATGGACGGAGTGGCGAACCTCCGGATGGAATTGCACGGCGTACAGCTTCTTGTCTTCGTTACTCATCGCGGCGATCGGAGCGGATTCCGTTCCTGCATCCAGCTTGAAGCCGGAAGGCAGCGATACCACGTGATCGCCATGACTCATCCATACGGTTTGTTTTTGCTCAATCCCTTTGACAAGCGTCGAGTTCGGAGCGAATTCCAATTCGGCTTTACCGTATTCGCGCTTCGAAGCACGCTCTACTTTTCCGTCCAGCTGCTGAGCCATCAGCTGCATGCCGTAGCAAATGCCGAAGATCGGCAGTCCCAGATCGTAAATGGCAGGATCCACATGCGGTGCATTCTCGGAATACACGCTGGAAGGACCTCCTGAGAAAACAATGCCGCGCGGGGAGAGATCTTTAATCTTCTCGACGGGCGTATTGTATGGCAGAAGCTCACTATAAACGCCAAGATCGCGAATGCGTCGTGCTATAAGTTGGTTGTACTGTCCACCGAAGTCCAAAACGACGATGATTTCATTAGGCTTATTCATTACCGGGCCTCCCTTGATTAATGAAATTAATTATACGCAACCCCAATTCATACCGTCAAGAAAGAGGGCCCTTTGTTTTCATGCCAGTTTTTTGACAATTCGAATGCATTGGCGCAAAAAGAGTACTTTTTCCGTACGGGACCAAGGTTCATCCTGGTACGCCGCCCGCTCCCAACGCGACGCGAACGCCTCCAGCTCCGCCCTGAATTCGGCATCGGCAATCGACAGGGCGCTAACGTATTGACGCATGGTCTGCCCTCTTTCCAGATCCCCATACTTGCGCTGCAACTTGTCCCAGACCCATACCGCCGCCGATACGAGTCCCTCCCGCCCGCTGACCGCTATCGTCCGGGCCATCCTCATGAAGGCCCAACTTTGGCGTACGGCCGGAATTCGGCAAATGACGGCCACAATAAGAGGGAAGATCAACAAAAGCGCGACCCCAAACATCACGGGACCGATGGCGGATATCACAAGGAGCACTTTAACGGCAGCGTAGATCATGGTACTCCACAAGGTATGCCATGACATCATTCCGGCGGAGCCGGAATCGCCGGCAGCCGGAGGCGGGGACATCCCCTCGACCCCAAAGCCCGGAGTCGGATCAAACAGGACCCACCCCTGTCCCGGGAAAAACACTTCCACCCACGCATGCGCATTCTTTTGGGCGACCTCGTAACGATCCATCGTGCCGGCCACCCGATCGCCAGGCGCGAATCCCGTCACATAGCGTGCGGGGATGCCCTCGGATCGGAGTAAGACGGTCATCGCCGTAGCAAAATGAACGCAGTACCCTTCCTTCGCATCGAACAAAAAATGATCCGTAAAATCCCGGCCCTCCGGTGGCACGGAGGTTTGCAGCGTATACGTATAGTTCTGCTCCAAATAGGATTCGATAGCTTGCGCCGTTTCATACCTGCCCGCGGCGTCCGATGTAATCTTCCGCGCTAAATCCTTCACCCTGGAGGGCAGTTCCTCGGGAAGCTCCAGATACATTTCTTCCATATATTCGGGATCGTCCCCGTTCGCCCTGCGGAGCGCTTGCTCCTCCGGCTGCACGTATAAAGTCTCTACGGTATAACCGGACACCGCCCTCTCGCCTTGCAAGGAAATCGTTTCGGACAGCCTGTCGACGGCAAACCTTGGCGCACCTCTCTTTTTGGAAGAATGCATCTCCTTAACGCGGGTAATAATACCTCCCGACAGCAAAGATGGGACGGGGGTCTCCTGTACAAAAGTCAGCGACTGCACGATCGTCTCTCCAGAAGGACGCTCCCAATACGGCAGGAAACCGCTCAGGTCCTCCAATAGCTTGACTGGCTTGCGGATGGAGGGATCTGTATCCCATTTCCGGCCGTCATATCGATTATACGTGTCTCCGCGCCAATACGTCGGTACAGGCGATTGCGCCGTAAAATACAATGCATCGCTGAGCGTCAGAGGGCCTCCCAAATCTTCTCCTTGGGAAGCATATCCCGCAACCTGGGAGGCAGGAATCGACGGTTCCGTATTTCCGCGGAGCCGCTCCCCCCATCCCGCCAGTCGTTCCGCCATTTCCGCCACACTCAATCCCATGCCTGGCGAAGGCTCGCCCAAGCCCCCTCCTACTCGGGTAATCCCCGCGATCAGAACGGAGGCCAGCAGCACAAACAGGCTCCAGCGCAGCAGAGGCAGCCCGGACAAGCGGCCGGTTCGCATTGGTTCGGGGAGGTCCATTTCCGAAGAGGTTCCCTCAACGGTTTCCTGCTTCAGCTTAAGGATCAGCATCATGCCCTGGGCCAGCAACATGTACAGCACCGCGCACAGCATATCCCCATAGACGCTTTCTTCCATGGCAGACTCCAGCACCGCCAAATAAACCAGCGTCGAACCGCCAAACAGCCAAACGGTCCGGCGATACAGAGCCAGCATATGCACTGCGGATACCATGATGCCCCAGCCGACAAGCAGGATGATCGTCCTCGTTTCCTGGCTTAAGATCGTAAACTCCCACGCATTTCTGAAAGCCGAAGCGTCGCCTGGAAGTATCAGCGAAGCGTAATCGGACAGCCATGCGAGCGGATCGCTATATTCAAACAACCGGGAACAGAGCCAGACCACCAGCCCGGCATTCAGCGGCAGCCACACCCAGCCTCGCCATGTAAACAACCCTTGTAGCAGCAGAAACAAAGCCCATAGGAATAAGGTTTCCAGCACAAACCGGCCGCCTGTTTCACCCGCATTCCGAAGGGGCAAGAGCCACTCTGACAGAAGTCCCATCACCGGCAGCGTGATTAATATGCGATGAAGCAGCGTTCCGTGCGACAATCTGGAAACGAATACCGAAGGCACACTCCGTGATCCGAATGACCCGGCTTCCCGATTGCCGCCAGCCCTAACGGGCGAGCTGTCCGGTCCTGTCATGGACGGCACCTCCGATCTTGATAGGGTGCTCTACCTCTACTGCTGGTTTTTCATGTACATACACCAGCTTCCCGCCTTTGCCGAAAAATTCCTGCGCCCACGGCGGATGCGCCTGATTCTCCGATGGAGCCGCCGCTGTGCTTTCAGCCGATTTCAACCGGCTTACGCTTTGAATGCAATAAATGGTCACCTTTCTGCAGCCCGCATTCAGGAGGTTTATGCCGGCGACAGCGGCACCCTGATGGAAGTACCCGGTGATGATAGCCCAATCCGTATTCTTTTGCGAGGGATTGAAGGATTGCTGGAATCTTCGGTTCCGCATCGGATCATTCCCGGTTAGCTGAACAGAGGCCAGAGGCACCAACGAATCCGGCTGCCCCTTGGACCTGCCTTTGCGTTCAATCGATGAACCCTCTAAATCCGTCCCATCCATGCATAATTGATAGGGGATTCTATGGCGTATAAGCCGGGATACCATTCCCGCTGCAGCCGATACCGCTTCTTCAAATACTTCCTGCGGTTTCCGGGCTTCATGGCCCTCATACCCTTGGAGCGATGTATCCAGCACAACGCCCTGCCTTGCTCCAAAGCCCTCATGAGGCATAAAAGATTGCAAGCGGCCAAGCTTCGCGGAATTCTTCCAATGAATCCGATTCATGGGATCCCCTGGAACATAATCGCGCACGCCCGATCCTCTCATTTCATTCCAAACGTTGAAGCGTACGCGTTCATCTTCCGTATCCATATCGCTTCCATGCATGGGCATCTGGGCCACAGGCCACTCCGCGGGCTTTGGCAGCACGATCAGGCCGCCCGAATCGCTGAGGATACTTCGGTTTGTCCTGAACCAGCCGAACAGATCACCCCATTCCATCTCGCTATAGATCGAAGACCAGACTCCGCGGGGAACCTGGTTCAGTCGGTAGGTATACTCAAGTCGTCGCCGCATGCCCGGGAACAGCAGTTTGCGATATGTCCTGCTGCCGATGCGGTCGGTGATGATAAGCCATGGCAGGGGAAGAATGCAACGATAGGCAACATGAACCGTCATCTGGACGGAGTCTCCAGCCTGTATGCACAAAGGGGAGCTTGTGTGCGAGATGGTGATTCGGGTCGGACCGAGCAAGCTCGTCACAGCCCCTCCCAGCAATAGAATCGTGGATGCCCACCAAACCAGCCGCAGCGCTTCCCCGCCTAACCAAAGATAGAGCCCCAAAGACACCGACCAGATGGCTATGCCTCTCAACCATTCCAGCAGACGCCGTCTCATGAGGTGCTTCCCTTCCGGCTGCGCTGGCGCGGCAGGTCAAACCTCGTAAGGATGGATTCTACCATTTCATAAGGAGTCACGCCGGCTGCGCGTGCATCATGACCGAGGTGAATCCGGTGGGTCAGCACCGGTACGGCAACGCGCAGGCAGTCATCCGGGATGACATACATTCGGCCTGTCAAGAATGCGGCTGCCTGCGAAGCACGGAGCCACGCTAATGTCCCTCTCGGACTGATGCCCAGGGATACGCCCTGCTGCCTTCGGGAAGCATCGGCCACACTGACCATGTAGCGTTTGATGGTGTCATCCACGAAGACGCGGGACACGCTCTGCTGCATCCGGATGAGCTCGGAGCCCATCATGATCGGCTTCAGATCATCCAGTCTGGAACTGCCCATTCCCCGCTCCAGCAGCTCCAATTCGCCTTCCATGTTGGGGTAGCCCAGCGATAATCTCATCAAAAAGCGATCCAGCTGCGCCTCCGGCAGGCGGCTTGTGCCTTCATATTCGTACGGATTTTGCGTTGCCAGCAGGAAGAACGGGGCAGGCAGCGGATACGTATGACCGTCCACGGTGACGCGCCCCTCTTCCATCGCCTCCAGCAGCGCGGATTGCGCCCGCGGCGATGCCCGGTTAATCTCATCGGCCAACACGATATTGGATATCACCGGTCCGGGCCTAAATACAAATTCTCCCGTGTGCGGATAATAGACCGATGCGCCCGTAATGTCCCCTGGCATCAGATCATAAGTAAACTGAATGCGGCTGAAATCGCAGCCGATTAACGCAGCCACCGACTTCACCAGCATGGTCTTCCCGACTCCCGGCACGTCCTCCAGCAGCACATGGCCCCCGGCCAGCAAGGCAATCATCGTTAACGAGATTTGCTCCTCATGTCCGACGATGACGCTGCCGACCCGTTTGGTAACCCTCCCCAGAAGATCTGGCGCCCACTCCGGATGATCGGCTTCTTCAGCATGAACGGATGAACGATACAAGTACATCAACCTCCAACCTATATTCATAGATTATTTAATAGCGCTAGCTTAGAATCTTGAATCTATGAATAGGTTTTCCAAGAAAGCACGAAGATAGACGTCTTTTGCTAGAAAAGGATTCGCCTGTCCCGCATGATTCATAGCACGTCGCCCGCCTGGCCTGGAGGATCTGCACGAAAAAGGCCAGCCCGTAGCAACGGGTGGCCTCCATCTCATTCATACGTACATGCTGCTTTTCATCGTTCACGTCCGATCATCGCATTAACGATTCACGGCCTTAATCAGTTCCCAATTCCAAATCCGGTCCAGAATCACGGCTGCCTGGGCACGCGTAAAGTAAGCCTTCGGCGCGATTTTGCCGTTCATGCCGTTCACGATGCCCGACCCTGCAAGCAGAGCTGCACTCGATTTGGCATATTCGGCAACCTCATCCCCATCGGCAAAAGCATCCAGCGCCCCTTCGCCCTCCAGCTTCTTGCCTGCCGCCTCCAGGGCACGCTGCGTGATCAGCATCATGTCCTGGCGCGTCATCGGCGTGTCCGGCGAGAAACGATTTCCGCCGACGCCTTGAACGAGCCCAAGCTCTGCGGCGATTTGCACGTGTTTGTAATAATAGGCCGCAGACGTAACATCTCCGAATGCTGCCCGGCCTTCGCTCGAGCCTTCCAGTTCCAGCACGCGTACGAGCATAACGAGGAATTCGGCCCGGGTGATTTCGTTCTGCGGATCGAACATCGTTTCGCTTACCCCTTGGATAAATCCGCGGGATGCCATCGTTTCGATCGCATCGATCGCCCACGGCACATGCTTCAGGTCATGAAACGTCTTGAATGCGGAAGCGACTGCAAACGTGCCGCCATGCGGCAGCGCTGCGCGAACGATCCCCTGTTTCGCATCATAACGGCTGTTAGCAAGAGGCCCGCCTTGCCCGTTGGCATCGATCTCCCTGACAAAGATATGATCCGGTTGTGCCAGCTCTTCCTTGGTTGGTGTGTAAGGCACCGACCAGATCAGGCGAGCTTTGCCCGATTTCCACGACAGGGCCCGGTCGCCGGCAAGAGCCTCTATCCGGAACACCGGACGATCACCGATCTCCTCGCGAAGGGCTGCACCCAGATTGCTGCCCGAAGCTTTCGCCAGACGCAGCGCGACGGTTTCCGTATCCTTTACTCCGGCTCCCCGAACCCATGCGCTTGGCAGCTCCAGTGCGCCGAACTCCGTTTGGAGGATCAACACAACCTCCGAGTTCCCCAGCAGCCACTTGCCCGGCAATTGAATTTCGTAGGACTGGGCCTCTGTTTGAGCCGGGATAGCCACGATTGCTCGCTTCGGTCCTTCCACACCGGCTGCCGCCCTATCCAATGCCTGCTGAAGGACTTGGCTCGAGACTACAGCGAGAATCCGCCCGTCGTTGTTCCGGATTTCGAGTGAAGGCGTGTTTGGAGCTGGACTTGTACTGCTTCCGCCTCCGCCCGCGTTTGCACCGCTTCCTCCGTCACCGCCGCCGTTATGTTCTCCGCCGTTTCCGTCTCCTCCGCCAGGAGCGGAGCTCTTCGTGAATTCCAGCACGCCGAACCTGGACGTGTTCTGATAGGACTGGCCCGTCGGATCCGACCAGATGGCCACGCTGTCTCTTGTGCCCTGGCCGTCTTCATCGTTGTTCACCTGCAAATCGAATCCGATGACCGTCCCTTTCTCAGGCTTGATCTTGTCGAGGCGGATCGCTGCTTCAACGACATATCCCCCGTCGATCACCTTCGCTGCCGAAGTGAAGTTATCCTCGCCCGCATAACCGCCAAAGGAACGCAGATTGTTGAAGTTCATCCGGTACTGTCCATCATCTTCTTGGTAAGCATCCGTCTTTCCATTATTCTGATCCACAAAAATCTCTACCGAATCCTGCTCCCATACGTTGGGACTCGCATCCGACAACAAGCTGTCGCTAACTATGGCGTAAACATACAGGTAATTCTCATCCCATAGCGTCCGGAATGTTGCGGTCGCGCCGCTGTTACCCTCGACCCACACGTCGGTTGCCAGTTCCGCGGCGTCCTTCCAGACCACGTCCAGCTCGCCGTCCACCTTCGGGGTGCCGTAGCGGGCCTGGGCCGATTTCGGCGCAGCAGCGAGCGTAAGAATGCCGAGTCCGTCTTGATCGCTCTCCTGGGCATGCCTTGGATCGCTCCAGGACACCACCGCTCCATTCTTGCCATGCTCGGAACCGTCATCCGAACCGGAATCCGTTACCCTGACATCGAAATAAATGTCGCCGCCCAATGCCCCTGTTCCGTGTAGCTGGAGAAGAGCCTCCCCCGCGTAACCTCCCGCGGTCTCTGCCGTGTTGGCGGCTCCACGCTGAATCCGGGCCTCTTGCAGGGTACCGTTCACCACCGCGAAGATATCAACCTGATCCCCTGGGGCTATCGATCCGTCTTTCACGTCAACCCTGACATAGATATGGTCCTTGTCCCATAGCGTCTTAAATTCGGCAGACAACGATCCTAGCTTCTCCGTCCTAAGTGACGGAACCAGATTCCAGGCAGCATCCGGTTGTCCGTCGATGACGGCCTTACCCTCCACAGCCATTCCGGTTTTTCTCACAATCGTTAGCCTGGAGGGATCGACCATTCCCCAATAAGCTGGCTTGGCCTGATATTGCTTGTCAAAAGGAAACGGGGCATCCTGGCGGCCCGTCCCGGCGGGACGGTCATGCAGCCAGGTATGGTCGTCTGCAATCCCCCAAAGAGTGACATTGCTGATCCAGCCACCCTCCACGCCTGCATCAACGCCCATTTGGTCCAGCCGCTTCAATTCTTCAAACAGCTCTTTGTACCGATAGCCTTGCTTGTCGAGCAATTCCTGAGGAACGGTCTGGAAGGCGTCGGTATTGTTCGTGTACACCGAAACGTCCAGCTCGGTAAGCTGATTATCAAAGCCCGCCTCGCCGAACATCCGGATGGAATCCGAGATTTGCTGGATGGAGGGCCCGCTGATATTGATATGCGTTTGATGGCCCACGCCATCGATCGGAACGCCTTCCGCCTTCAGCTGTTTTACGAGATTCAGCAAATAATCGCGTTTCTTCGGGTTGTGCGTGCTGTAATCGTTGATGTACAGCTTGGCCTCGGGTCCGGCTGCGTCTCGCGCCGCATGAAATGCGGTCCGGATATAGTCGAGTCCCGTTATCCGGTACCACTGGCTGTCCCGCATGCCGTCCGGACGCCCTTCGTCAATAACCTCATTCACGACGTCCCAATCGCGGACATCTCCCTTGTAACGGCCGGCCACCTCATGGATATAAGCTTCCAGCCTCTGAAGGACGAGCGCTTTGTTCTCCGGCGTGGCTTCAAGATATTGGCCCTGATCATCCTTCAGCATCCATTCGGCGCCTTGCTGATGCCACAGCAGCGTATGGAACCGGAGGTTCATATCATGATCCCTGGCATAATCCCTGATCAGATCCGCGTTGGTAAAGTTATAGGTTCCCTCTCTCGGATTGAGAGATTCCGGTTTCATCACGTTCTCGGCAACAAGCGAGTTGTAATGATAATCCAGAAGCTCCTTGTGCACGCCGGACAGATGCTTGGGCTCCACGGCTGCCCCGATCTCGAAATACTCCCGATACACATCCTTCAGGGCGGGAATATCCGTCTGAATGGAGCCCGGCAGAGCGAGCTTAATGTCATCGACATAGAAATTGGAAAGATCCGAGGTTTCCACGTACAGCTTCAAGGTTTCCATATCCGAGCTGAAGCCGAAGGTTCCTTTCAGTTCCACCCACTCCGTGCCGCTCGCGGAGGCTGAGGCGAGGGTCGTATAAGACGTCTCTGCTGCGCCCGCCGCTTTATTCTCCATCGAAAGCGATAGTTTGACCGCAGCGGCAGGAGCCTGCTCAAGCCTGGCATAGGCTGAGATCGTATACGTTTTTTGGCTCACCATGATGTCTTTGACGTCCTGGCTGGGCCCGTTCCAGTTGTTCGTCCGATCATGGACCTTTAAACCGTAGCCGCCGCTATGGGCTGCTTCTGGCACAGCTTCTACGGTCTCCGAATCGCGAGGTCCCCAATCCATCGTCGTTCCGTCTTCAAAATCCCATACGACCGTATTCTCTCCTCCCGGCACCCCATTGCCCGGGTCCGGTGCCGGCTCAATCAGCCGGACTTTGAAGTCGTCCATATAATAAGCGGCGTCCGGACTGCTCGGACTCTGCAAATACACCTGCAGGGCTGATGCATTGGCATCGTATTTATAACGGCCTTTTACCTCCACCCACCCGTCGGCGGTTACATCGACCGGGCTGCTGAAGTTCACGTATTCCGGCTCGGCCCCGGTTTGCTGCATGGCAAGCTGAAGCTTCTGAGACCCTTGGGTGCCCTCCTTCAGATGGACATAAGCGGAAATTTCATATGTCGCTCCCTTGTCCAGCCGATTCGTGGCGGATAGATTAAACCCCGGTCCGTTCCAGGTCGCTGTCCTTCCCTCCGTCAGCAAGCTCCCTGTTCCTTCATAAGCATAGGTAGCGGAAGTCACCGTCTCCGTCCCCCGTTTGAACCACCCCTCCGTCCCGCCATCGAAATGATGGTGAATCACAAGATTCTGATCAGCGGGCGTTTGGGCCGGTTCAACTGCCGCCGCGCTCCAGCTAGGCGGAATAAGCAGCAAGAACGCGATCAGCATCAGGCTGATCTTTCTAATGATCGTTCTCTTAGACACGAAATGCTTGCCTCCTCATCGGTTGCCGTTATGATCTGTCCTCCAGCAAAATCTTGTTCATTCTTTGACGCTGCCCACGTTCAACCCGACAACGAAATATTTCTGCAGAAACGGATAGACCAGCAGAATCGGAACGGATGCCACGACCGTTACGGCAGCGCGAATCGAAATCGGCGTTACCATATTCACCGCAGAGTCCTTCGTCATCCCCGCGCCGGCAGCTACTGCCGGGTTGCTGTTCGCGTTCATACTGGATGATAGGAGCTTCATCAGCTCATACTGCAAAGTACTCAGCTCTTGACGGGAGGAGGTATAGATGAATGCATCGAACCAGGAGTTCCAAGCCCCCACGGCCACGAACAGTGCAATGGTTGCCAGCACCGGTTTACATAGCGGGAAGATGATCCGCATGAAGATTTTGAAATCTCCGGCTCCGTCGATTCTTGCCGATTCAACCAAGCTTTCCGGAATCGTTCCGATATACGTCCGGATAACGATCATATTAAATGCGCTGATCATCGACGGGATCACATATACCCAGAACGAATTAATCAGGTTCAAGTCCTTCATCAGAAAGTATCCAGGAATCAAACCTGCGTTAAAGTACATCGTCAAAATAAAGATCAAGGTAATCGGCTTACGAAATACATATTCCCGGCGGCTCAGCGTATACGCCAGCATCGTGGTCAGACCCAGATTCAGCAGCGTCGACAGCACCGTTCTTGCCACGGAAATCCAGAACGCGTCATATATCGTTCCAGAAGCGAATACCGCCTTGTAATTCTGCCATGTAAATTCCCTTGGCCAGAGATAGATTCCGCCTCGGATCGTATCATTCCCCGCATTCAGGGAAACGACGATCGTATTCAAGAAAGGATATAATGTGACAACGACAAGACCAATCATAAACAAGGTATTGAACGTATTAAATAGGATCGACTCAACGCTTTTTTTTCTGACAGGTTTAGTCGCTGCGGCAGCAGTTGCTGGCCCAGGGCTGATTGTTTGATTGTCCACTATAGCAGCCTCTCTTCCCCTAGCCGTTTCGCGACTCCGTTTGCAATCAATAACAGCGTCACACTAACGACCGTTTTAAATATACCGGCAGCCGTTGCTAATGAGTAATTGCCTTGGGCAAGCCCGTACTTCAGTACGAAAATGTCAATCGTTTGCGACCAGTCGACAACAAGACCGTTGCCCAGCAAGTATTGAACCTCGAAGCCTGCCTCCAGAATGTGGCCGACCTGCATGATCAACAGAATAATGATCGTTGGCTTAATGCCCGGCAAAGTGACATGGAACATTTTCCGATAGCGGCTTGCCCCGTCCATATCGGCAGCTTCATATAGCGCCGGGTCGATGGATGCCATCGCAGCCAAATATATAATCGTATTCCAGCCGACTTCTTTCCAAACATGCGACGCTCCGACGATTCCCCAGAAGTATTTGCCTTCACTGAGCCATTGGATCGGCTCCTTGATGAGATGCAGCTTCATAAGAATATCATTGATGATACCGTCCGAAGCCAAGCTCGTCGCGACAATCCCGGTTACGATAATCCAGGATAGAAAGTGCGGAAGATAGGAGATCGTCTGTACGGTTCTTTTCCAAAATACTTTTCTGATTTCATTCAGTAATAATGCAAGAATAATTGCAGTCGTAAAACCGAGAATCATATTGATAACACTCATTGCCAGCGTATTGCGAAGCACCTGCAGGAAACTATCGTCCTTAAAAAGGAATTCAAAATGTTTAAATCCTACCCACTTCTGTTCACTAAAGTCTCTAGCCGGCTTGTAGTCCTGGAAAGCCATGGTCCATCCCCAAATAGGAACGTAGGCAAACAAGATGATGTATGCCATCAGAGGCACTGACATATAGATCAACTGTCT
The DNA here is from genome assembly GCF_000024685.1 of Paenibacillus sp. Y412MC10. NCBI lineage: Bacteria > Bacillati > Bacillota > Bacilli > Caryophanales > Paenibacillaceae > Paenibacillus > Paenibacillus sp. Y412MC10. The sequence continues at coordinate 1,051,828 of NC_013406.1, read as the reverse complement.
CTGTTCTTTGAGGACGGCCCAGGTGATTTTCTTGTTTTTCTTAGGCTTGCGGACGGCAGAGTCTTTGACTACGGTCTCTTCCATAAGTTTGTTCTCCCCAAAACCCTATATTTCGTAAAAAGGAAGGCAAGGAGCCTTCCCCATTCCGATTCATGTACCTTCCGCTGCTTTACTTAACAGACCAAGTGTCTCTTCTCCATTGCAGCACTTCATTAATCCGATCCTCGTAAGCCTTGATGTTGAGCTTGCGGATTTCGCTGACGTACTCATCCCAGACGCTGTCGAATTCTTGCGGTTTAGCTAGAATGGCTTTTGGCAAGTACTTCGTGGACAACTCATTTTGCTTCGTATTCACGATTTTCGCCTCAGATCCGTCTACCAGGTCGACCGACCATGCCGGGTAAGCAATCTCGTTCTCAGGAGCTGGACTGAAGAAGTCAACATAGCTGTTGAAACCGTATTGGGCAAGGAAGTTCTTGTCATACTCTCTCAAAGCGGCTACCATTTCTTCAGGCTGTGCAGCGCCGTCCGTAGCGTTGCCGTCCGAGAATAAACCTTCCATTTTTGGTGCTTGACCGTGGAAAGAATCGGCTTTATTCGCGAGCTTCCAGGTTGCATCGGTAAACAGATCGCGCTGCTCTTGCGTTTTCATGAAGCGGCCGTCCTTGACAATGTAATCTTCCCCTTCGATCCCCCAGGACAAGATTTTTTGCCAATCTTCTTGAATCAGCGTATCCAACAATTTGATAATTCTGATCGCCTGCTCTTCGGATGCGTTGACCGTGATCCCGAAACCGTTATTGAGGTTCAGAGCCGGACGATCTTTGTAATGATCCTTGATACTTTCATCAAATACAAGCGGAAGACCGACATACGTTCTTTCATCTTTCTTCTGAGTAATCAGCGCGTCCTCTGCGCTTTGGAAGTTCCAGTGCTGGTCAAACATGCCAAGAACTGCACCGCTGGAGATTTTCGCCATATACTGGTCAAAGTTCTGGGTGAACGTTTCCTTATCGATGATACCCAGGGCATTCATTTCGTTCAGCTTTTTATAATAACGTTTGGCATAGTCCTTATCGGCAAAAATTTCCGCCTTGCCGTCTTTAACAACTACACCGCCGTCATTCGGATGACCGATCAAATGCTGAGGAGCATTGAACAGACCCCAGTTTTTCCAGTCATAGTTCAGAATTTCAAAGCCGATCGTCGGGGTACCGTCGATGGTCGGATGCTTTTCCTTGTATTGTTTAATGATGTCAAAATATTGATCCAAGGTTTTAACCTCTGGATATCCTGCCTCTGCCAATACGTCCTTCTGAATCCAGAAGGCTGGGCCCGAATAATAAGACGAGGTAACATCAGCATTCGTTACACCGTAGTTTGGAAGATTGTAAATATGACCGTCATTCGGGTCTTTCATCATGTTCCAGTACTTCTCATAATGCTTCTTCAAGTTTGGCGCATGTTCTTCAATCAAATCCTCGAGCGGGATAAAGGCACCGGCAGCTGTCAGCTTTTGATTCGCTGTCATCATGTCCGGATAATCGCCGCCTGCAATCATAACGCCGAGCTTCTGGTCAATATCGCCTGCCAGGAACTCGAATTTGAAGGATGCTCCTGTCTTTTCCCTGATTAATTTATAAATCTTGTTGTCAGGTGTTGGTTGCTGGTCGGGCTGACCGATAAAAACACTCACCTCAAATGGTTCGATCTTATCCCCGTCCGTCCCGGGTGTTGTTTGTTCTGCGGAGTCCTTTGCTTCCGGCTGGGCCCCGCTATTCCCGTTTCCGCCCCCGCAGCCCGTAAGGACGATGCAAAGCGACAACAGCAACACCGTGCTGAGCCGAAGCCATGATTTTGTCTTACCCCCCATAAAAGCACCTCCGTCATAATGTGGTTACATCGTTGGTCGATACGCCTCTTCATGTAACCTTCCTTTATTTTAAAAGCGCTTTCAAAGGCGGACTATACTATAATTAAAGCATTAACCTTAAAAACTTTAGAACATCCTCTTCTTGAACTCATTCGGTGCCATGCCCCATCTTTTTTCAAAATGCTTAAGGAATTGGTTGTAGTGGGTGTAGCCGACCCTTTCGGCGATTTCGCTGTTCTTCAGCTTGTTCTGCTTCAACAGCGCGGCCGCTTCCTCAATCCGCAAATTATGTATGAGTTCGTTGAAGCCAATCCCATTCTTACGCATCAGCAGCTGGCCGAGATAGACGGGATGCAGATAAAAAAGCTCCGCCAATCGCTTAATGGTCAGATTCTCCCGGTAGTGCTGCCGAATATAATCGTTAATCTCCTGGATTATGCCTTGCGAATGCCGGGCCTGCTCCTTGAGAAGAAGCTCGATGCACTCTTCCCCGAAGCGCAGCAGCTCTCCCATCAAGTCGTTCAAATGGAAGGTTCCGTCCGTTAATCCAGCTGCATTGGATTTGGCTGCCAGGATTCGAGCTTCCGCACCTTCCGCCTCCCTCACCAAATCCATGATTTTATACAAAACATGGATCACCATTTTCTTCACGATCCCCGGCGCGATTCGCTGCTCCGCAAACCTGGACGCAGCCAATCCGGCAGCCTCGCGGTATCCCTTCTTGTCGAGGAGTTCCACGGACCTGATGACATCATCCATCAGGTTCGTGGGGTAACGATAATGAAACGGCCGATCCCGTACCTCTTCATATGAAATCATCCCGCCGTACGCCGGATCGTAAAATTGATGCTCGATGGCTTCCTTGGCGGTTTCGTAGCAGCGACGGATATGCACCAGAGACTGCTGGCCTTCTCCTACAGCCATAAACAGCCGCTGTCCTGCATAATGGCGGACCAGCTCGCGGATCGTGCCTGAGGGTACGCTCCCGTTGTCAGGGGAATAACCGTTCACCAAACCAAGCCGGTTCGATTCCAGATCGATGACATACTCCGAATTCGCGTGGGCTGACAAGCGGGCGACGGTTTCCTTGACGTCAGGAAACAAGGCAGACTCTGCTTGGATCAGACATACGTTCCACTCTTGATGGGCGGAGGATAAAACCTGAAGCCTCGACAGGCCGCTAGCCCTAAGCGGCATCTCCAAGAGCGTTTGCATGATCAGCGAAACATCCTCTTCCCTCTTAGCAATCGCACTCAGGCTTAATCTGCGATGCTCCTGCATCAGCTCTTCATGGATCTTGGACAGCTCCTCCTCGGCTTCTTCCGCAATAATGGGTTTCAGCAGGTAATGATGAATGCCATGACGCAGGGCCTTCCTTGCATATTCAAATTCGCTGTAGCCGCTCATGATGGCAAATTTCACACTGCTATCCCGGTGATGCTGCTGCCAGGTTTCAATCATATGAAGCCCGTCCATTAGCGGCATGTTTACATCCGTAATGACCAAATCCGGCGCAAGCCCATGAATCATCTTCAAGCCTTCCACTCCGTTGCCCGCGGTTCCGCAGACGCTAAACCCCAAGCGTTCCCAATCGATCCACAGCGCCAGCCCTTCCAGCGCACCCTGTTCGTCATCGATCAACAGCACTTTGAAAGGCATGGTTCTCCCCCTCTCCGCCTTCATGCTCCCGAGACTCCAACAGCCGGATCGGAATCTCGAATGAAACGGTTGTCCCTTGATTCGGGGTGCTGGCAATGTTGAAAATGACATGATCGTCGTAGTACAGCTCCAGCCGCCGATATACGTTTCGAATGCCGAAGCTGTTGCCCGAGAACTGCTCGTTGCGAACCGAGAGAATAATGTCCCGTAGCTTGCTTTGCTCAATGCCCTTACCGCTATCCGTAATGACGATGCGAAGATAATCACGGGCAACCGAAGCGCTTATGGTCACCAGACCCGCTCCATCCATCGCCTGCAAGCCATATTTGCATGCATTCTCAACGAGCGGCTGAATGCTCATTTTCGGAATTTTATAATGAAGCGCTTCCATATCGATGTTGAATTGATATTCGAATTTATCCCGAAAGCGGAATTTTTCGATTTTGAGATACATTTCGATAAATCTGATTTCCTCCTCCACGGAGACCAAATCCTCTCTCCAGCTCAGGAGTCTGCGAAGCAGCTTGGACAAGCTTTTGATAATATCCGTCACATCCGTGTATCGATTCTTCGTGCAGACCACCAATATCGCATTCAGGGTATTGAACAGGAAATGGGGATTCATCTGGCTCTGCAAAAAGTTCAATTCAGCCCGAACCCGCTCCATCTCCAGGCTTTTCTTCTGAATCTCCAGCTTGTACACATTGTTGATCAGGGAGTTCATCTTCGCTGTCATCTGATTGAAATTCCGGATGAGTCCGCCGATTTCGTCCCGGCCTTCGTCCAGTTCAATCAAGTCGAATTTCTCGTTGCTCACCTTCTGCATATGACGCGCCAAACGCTTCACCCGGTAATTGTAGGATCTCAGCATGACCGTAATAAAAACCGCCGCAACCAGCGTAACAACCGCTGCCAATACAACGGTAAACAGCTGCATATCCAGCATGGCGCTCGTAATCCGGCTCCCCCGGTTGATGCCGATCAGCTTCCACCCCTTCACGTACCTGGCCGTTCCGATCGAGAACACATGCCGATCCTCTTCGTCGTATTGCTCCAGGTCAAGCTTCGAATATGCGCTGTACTTCCCTCTTTCATAACCGCTGCTGGCCGACATAATAATCTCATTGTTCTCGTTCACCAAATACATATCCAGATAATCGCGTTCCCGTACAATGACGTCATAAATCTTGCTTAAATCGATATCGATTCGAAGCAGCTTCTCATAGGTGTCATAGGTATCGTAGTAATCCATCTTCTCAATCACGCTTAAGTACGGAACCGTCGATGCCGAGTTGTTCGCTTCTGCCGCCCTGTACGCCGCCACCAGCACCGGATGGGCCGAGCTGCTCCATAATGCATACCAGTCGCTCTCGAGCACATTATCGTTGATCACATGATAATTGCCGCCGGACACAATGGTGGAATTTTCGGTGAAGATGCTAATCCGCTGAATCTGGTTGTTAACCGGTATGTAGCTCGTTACCCGATTCCGGAGCTGCTCATCAAAGGTTTCGTAGAAGTCCAGCTGGGACTCATACTCGCGATCGAGCATTTCGTAAAGGGTCTTATCCGTACTCAGCGCATGACTTACAGCCACCCCGCCGTCGATGAAATTATGAATATCCTTCCTAGCCCGCTCCATCGAGATATCGAGGTTCTGCTCCTCTCTCTCCCGGATCAGCTCCGACATCCGATCCATAAAGATGAGGTTGACCACCAGAATAGGCAGCAGTACACCAATGACAAAAATAAGAAAAAATTTAGTTTTCAACGGAATATCGTTCACGAAATTCCCCAGCCTGAACATCCTCTTCATGAAGGCACCCTCCCGGTTTAGCGCTGCTTGCTTTCAACATGATTCTTGTAATTCGAGGGCAGAATCCCGGTTGTCAACTTAAACTTATGGATAAAATAGTCCGCGTTCGGGAACCCGACATGGAGCGCAATCTCGGAAACCTTCATTCCGCTCCGTTTCAGCAGCAGCTTGGCCTCCTCGATCCGCTTGTCATTCAGGTATTCCTTGAACGGCTTGCCAGCATGCTTCTTGAACAGCTGCCCCAAATAGGTGGCGTTCATATGGAAATGTCGTGCCAAATCCTGAAGCTGAAGCCTGCTCCGGTACTCCCGGTCGACATACTGAATCACTTGAAAAATGGTGTTGTGCTCGTTAAGCTTGCTTAACTCTTCCAGCTGCGAAGCGGCCTCAAACGCGAGCAACCGCATATAATTCTTCAACGGCGCTTTATGGCAAGCATCACTCAGATGACCAAGCTTCCTTGGCAGCCGGTTCATGAATAGATCCGGATCTCCATTCATTTCCGCGATTCTTCGACACAGCTTCAATTCCAGATCGGCCACATCGGCTTGAAAAGCCCTCAGGTGGAGGAGATGATCGGGCATGGCCGTAAAAATCCGCGCCAAGCATGACTCGATGGACGCATGCTCCCCCGCCATAATCATGGAAAGCAATTCGTCCATCCATCCGCAGGGAAGTCCCCGGAGCCGCTCGGCTCCTCTCGGTTCTTGGCAACAAAACACGCCGCTTCGGCCTTGGCTTCGCTTATCGTCGCGCACCTCCGCGCTTTGCCTGTAAAGCTTTCCGATCGCCTGGATTCCCTCCCCTGTGCCGCTTAACGCCACGATAACCGGCCCTTCAAGCTCCCGGGCCAGAGCAGACTGCAACAGCAGCGCAGTCTCCATGACCTCATCCGGAGTCGAATGCTCGACATGCAGCACCACTCCGATGCTCCCGCTATTGTCCTGGAAGCATCCCAGTAAGCTCGGGGGCCCGTAATCGGTCATCCATTCGATCCAATCCACTCCCGTTTCAGTAATCCCTGTTTCAATCAATAGGCACTGCAGCAGCGGCTCGCCCTGGATTTGCATCGCATTGCTGGCTTGCTCGGCCAAATCAGGACTCAACTCTTCCCGAATGAGCCGGTTCAACAAATAATGGACGGCAAGGCCGGCTTTCTTCCGGTTGCTGCGTTCAGCGTCTCGTTCGTCCTGGATCTCATGGCTGAGCTTGGCAAGCACTGCCTCGATCTCCTCGTCATCAATCGGTTTCAGCAAATACTCGGCGACCCGTTGGCGCATGGCTTGATGCGCGTATCCAAAATCATCATATCCGCTCAAAATAACGAATTTCGGAGGAAGAGGCAGTATCCGTTTGCTGTGCTCAATCAATTCCAGGCCGTTCAGGACTGGCATGTGGATATCCGTCATCACCAGTTCAGGCTTCCATTGTTCCATTAGCTTTAGCGCTTCGGGAGCGCTCAGGGCTTCCCCGCATATTTGGAATCCGAACCGTTCCCAGTCGATCATCGTTCTCAATCCCTCCAAGACCCATGGTTCGTCGTCCACCAGAAGCACATTGAACATCGCCCTCGTCCTCCTTTACCAAGCGAATAATGTAAGCGCACTCATTTTTACTTATACTACCATACTAGTATATCTATGAGAATATACTACAGGAACACAAACACAAATAACCGTAAGCGGGGTTCCTTTGTACAAAGGAACCCCGCTTACGGGCTGCTCAAGCCGGCCTATCCCTTAATCCCGGATAACGTAACGCCTTCAATAATATATTTCTGCCCAATGATATACACGATGAGCACCGGGACGAGCGCAATGGAAGCCCCCGCCATCATCAGCGTCCAATCCGTTGCATACATGCCCCGGTACAAATTCAGCATCATCGGTACGGTAAATTTATCCGTGCTGCTGAGAAAAATCAGCGGGTTAAAGAAGTTGTTCCACATCCCGAGGAAGGTAAAAATCCCGAGTGCCGATAAAGCCGGCTTGATTAGAGGAATCATGATCCGGGCGTAGATCGTCCAGCGATTCGCGCCGTCCACGATGGCCGCCTCTTCCATTTCCTTCGGAATGCCCCTGAAGAATTGCCGGAGCAGAAATACCCCGAAGGCGTTCAGCAGCGCAGAAGGGACGATAATCGCCAGATGCGTATCCAGCCACCCGATATTTTTCATGATCAGATAGAGCGGAATAATGGTCACTTGTCCCGGAACCATCATCGTTGCCAGAAACAGGACGAACAGCGGCTCCCGGAACGGGAACGTGATTTTGGCAAAAGCATAAGCCGCCATGGAGCAGGTAACCAGCTGTGAAACCACCACGATGATATTGATATAGAAGCTGTTGAAATACGCGCGCCCGAACGGCAGGGCCGTCAGCGAATCCTTATAATTGGACCAGATGAACGGATCCGGAATCCATTTGGGCGGCACGACGAATACTTGCGACAAATCCTTGAGCGAGCTGAGCACCATCCACACAAACGGCAGGGCCATCAGGCAGGCGCCTAAAATCAGCACGATATGCAGCACCACGGTGGACATCCTCAATCCCCGATGTATCATTCGTTTTCCTCCTTCCTAGGTTCGAATCGTCAGTCTTCGTAATGCACCCACCGCTTGGACATCTTCATCTGGAACAAGGTGAGCGACAGGATCATCACGAACAGGATGACTGCCGACGCCGTGCTCTTGCCAAAGGTAAAGTCCGCAAAGGCCGTCTCGTAGATGTGATAGACAAGCGTATAACTGGCCTTCGCCGGTCCGCCGGAGGTCATGACAAACGACTGGTCGAACACCTGAAAGGAACCGATGATGGACATGATCGTCACGAAAAAGGTCGTCGGGGACAGCAGCGGAATCGTAATATGGATCAACTGCTGCCATTTGCCGGCGCCGTCAATCTCAGCCGCCTCGTAATAGCTTCTCGATATGCCCTGAAGTCCGGCCAGGAACAGCACCATGTTGCCTCCCAGCCCCATCCAGACGCTCAGCAGGGCAATCGAAGGCATCACGTACCTGGAATCCGTCAGCCAGGAGGGGCCCGTTATCCCGAACCACTGCTGCAGGTACATGTTAATGAGGCCGAAGTCTGCGTTGAACAGCCACATAAACACGACGGCCACGGCGACGGACATCGTAATGTTCGGCATGAAGTAGACCAGCCGGTACAGAATCTTTCCGCGAACCCGGTTTAAGCCCACCGCCACCAGCATGGCGAGAACGATGCCGGTCGGTACCGACAGAATCGTGTAATACACCGTGTTCACCAAAGCGATGTGGAACTCCTCATCCTGAAGCTGGGACACGAAATTTTGGAGTCCGATAAATTTCTTCGCCCCCATGCCGTCCCAGTTCATCATGCTGATGACAAAAGCCGAGATGAGCGGAACCAATGAAAAAGCGATCAGGCCGATCATCTGGGGAAAGATAAAAAAGTACCCCCACAAACCGTCGGACGTCTTGCTCTTTAAGGTTGTTCTCCTCTCCGGAAACCGCTCCGGAGAAGGAGCGGCTCCGGAGCTTCCTGCAGGCTGCGTGTTCATTTCATCTCACCGTTCCTCCCCAGAGCTGGATCAATTATTGCCGCTCTTGTAATCCTGAATTTTCTTGTTGGCCATATCCTGTATATCCTTCAAGGAGCTTTCAAGCTCCTGATCTTTCAGCCACAGCGCCTCGAACTTGGACGTTATATCCTGGCTTAGCCCGGGAATGCCCGCCTCAAACGGAGTCAGGGAATACCCAATCTCGCGCGCGTCCAGGAATAATTGGGCGTGCTCCGGCAGATTCCCTTCCAGCACCACCTCATCCGTTCCCTGTACCGACGGGACGGCATTGCCGCCGCCCTGCAGGCGGAAGCGTTGGCCCTCTTTGCTTACGTACTCGGAGAAGAAGGTGTATGCCGCTTCCTTATTCTTCGATGCCTTGTTCATCACCATGTAGGCGGTCGGAATACCGGCCGGCTCGATCTTATTGCCGGTATTGGTTGGCCATGTGACTACGTCATATTCAAGTCCTTGATTCTTCTTGAACAGCGGCAGGTACCAGCGGCCTGCAGCAACGAATCCGACCTGGTTGGACATAAACATGGCATCCCCGCCTTGCCCTTTGGGAAGCGTGCCGGAGAAAGTAATGTTTTTGGATTTCACGTTGTCGTACAGGAAGCGGAAAGCCTCCATCGCCTTCGGATCCGAAGCCGCTACGAAATTCCCTTCGTCGTCGTAGACCCGGCCGCCGTTGGAAGTAACCCAGCTGTGGTAGCTGTTCCAGGAGTTATCCAGCACGTAGCCGTACTTTTTGCTGTCCCTGATCTTGTCCGCCATCTCCTTGAATTTGTCCCAGGTCCACTGTCCGTTCGCCTGAAGATCGGCCGGCATCTCGGTTATCCCTGCTTCCTTCAGCACCTTCTTGTTGTACCACAGCACCATCGGGTTACAATCCACCGGTACCCCGAAGATCTGGTCATCCCGCACGGCTGCGCCCCACAAGCCTTCGAAATAATCCTCTTTCTTGATCACGCTTTCCGGAGCTTCCATATACGTCGTCAAATTCTCAATGCTCTGATTCTCGATCAGTTTCACGACCAGGGCGTCGCCTGCATAGAAGATATCCGGGGCCGTCCCGCCTGTTAATTGGGTTAATATTTTCTGATCATACTCGCCCGGAATCGGAATAAATTCGACCTCAATGTCCGAGTGATTCTTATTAAATTCCTTCGTCAGCTCCTGAAAGCGGCTAAGCTCGCCGGGATTTCCCCAGGTCGCCCATTTGATCTTGACCTTCTCGCCGCTTCCGGACTCCCCGCCCTCTGATGTTCCGCCGCCTCCACACGCTTGGAGTATGGATGATAGTAGAAGAATGATTGCAAGCAATGACCCTCTCACCTGTTTCCTTGTCATTTCATTTCCTCCATTCAAACCAGATTTGGACTCGCTGGCACAGCTTTTGTAAACGCTTTAATTATAAAATTTTGGCAAAAAGCTTTTGAACGGATTATGTTCCGAAAAAGTGGCTTCTTTTCCGATCCTATGAAATCCCCCTTATTTTCGATGCTGTCCCTGGTACTCAGCTGGCGTCATGCCTACCATTTTCTTGAACAGCTTGCTGAAGTATTTGACGTCATTGAATCCGGAACGATCCGCCACTTCATACACACGCAGCGATGTTGTGGAAAGCAGCTCCTTGGCCCGTTTCAAGCGGAGATCAATGACATAGTCAATGAAGTTGTGTCCCGTGACGCGCTTAAACAATTCGCTAAAATAGTTGCGGCTGACGGCCACTTCGTCCGCCACCTCCTGCAGGGAGATCGGCTCGGTAAAACGCGCCTTAATATATCGGACGGCCTGCAGCACGATCCGCTCATGCAGCGTGGATTCCGGTACAGGGTGGCGCATGGCTTCCTCCCGCAGCGCATGGAAGCCTTGAAGCACCAGCTTCTTCACTTCCTCCACCGAGCGAAGCTTGCCCACCTCCCTGATCTGCGGAAGCGGCGGGCCGCCGGGAAGATGAAACATAGCAAGCAAGCTCAGAAGCTCCTCTGCTTCCCGGAGGACCGCCGGCTTCTTCATCCGTCCGGGACGCCAGCTCTGCATAATGGACTGGAGACGCTCTTGGCTTATGTCCATGTTCCCGACGGTCAGCGCGGCCCTTAGGGCATGCAGCTCGGCAGCCGGCCTCTCCTGAGCCGAATCGGCGGTCAGGGGAAGCTCCTCTGCCCGCAATATCTGTTGATCTGGATGAAAGAAGAGGCCCTCCAGGCTTTCAGCGGCTTCTCTAAACGCTTCTTGCAGCTTATCCATGCTGTTATATCTCCTGCTGAGCCCCATCATGCTCCGGATCGGCAGGCGGAAACCTCCTTCGAGCTCTGAAGCCTGCCCGTTTGCTTCATCCCTTAACGGTAAGCAGACTGCGATCCGGTCCGTTTCCAGCCGAGCTGCCAGCGCCTCCGGCGCCTGGTCATATAACTGTCCCATGAACCGTTCGATCTCCTCCTGCCAATCCTTTGGCTGTCCTCCGGCCGCGGCACCGCCCAGGTCCGACTCTAGCTGGAGCACGGCCAGCAGATACGGGCCGTTACGGTTCCATGCTTCCAGCTTCGCGAGCGCATCCGGCTCACCAGACAGCGCCTGAAAGAGCATTTTTCCGGCAGCCTTCTTCTTATTCAGCCGCTGCTGCTGCTCATGCTCGGTCAGAATCCGCTGCATCTGCTTCTCCTCTTCCAGCTTCAATCGCATGTGATCAAGCACGGCGACCAGGGAGTCCGCGTCCAGCGTCGGCTTGAGGATATAATCCGATGCGCCAAGCCTGATGCCTTCCCGCACGAATTCGAAATCGCTGTGACAGCTGAGCAGCAGCACCTTCACCCAAGGACAAAGCTCCCTTGTCCGCCGGGTCAATTCCAGGCCGTCCATGACCGGCATGGCGATATCCGTGATCAGAATGTCCAGATCCCCGTTTACGATCCACTTCATGGCCCGTTGTCCATTGGAGGCCTCCCCGACAAGCCGGTAACCGTATTTCTCCCAATCGAAGGTCGAGCGCAGTCCCGTACGCGCGATCGCTTCGTCATCCACGAGCAGCACTCTGTACATAATCGTCCCCCCTTTGTTTCGCAAACGTGACCGTGACCCTCGTTCCTCCGCCTTCCGTGCTTTCCACCCATACCCCGTACCTGCTGCCGTAATACAGCTGGACCGTTTGGTGAACATGACGCAGGCCGATATGGGTCATGCCTTGCTTGGAGTGATCCTGCTCATACGACAGCAGTCCCTTGATCCGTTCAGGCTTAATGCCGATCCCGTTGTCCTCGATCCGCACCATGACATCCTGCTGCTGCAGTGTTATCCGGATCTGAATGACGCCCCCTTCATCAAGCGGGGCAATCCCGTGAAAGATCGCATTCTCCACGATCGGCTGCAGCAGCATCCGGGGAACGTGGAGGTCCTCCATTTCCTCAGGGCAATCGATCCGCAGCTCGATTGGGTGGTCATAACGGTAATTCTGGATGATCATATATTTCCGAAGCAGCTCCAATTCATCTCCAAGCCTTATAAACACACCGTTGCGCTCCAGGCTCCCCTCCAGCAGATGAACCAGGGCCGTGACCGATCGGTCTACGTCATTCGTTCGATTCAGCTTGGCCATCCAGCGGATCGAGTTCAGCGTATTGTAGAGAAAATGGGGATTGATCTGATACCGCAGCGCGCGGATTTCGGCTTTTTTCTTCTCGGACTCCTCCGCGGCGATCCGCCTGATGAGCAGATCGATCTGCTCTATCATTTTGTTGAAGCTTCGGCCCAGCTGACCGATCTCGCTGGGACCTACGTTCTTGCTGCGGACCGATAAATCGCCCGCCTCGCTTCTGCGCATCAAGCGGCTCAGCTGAACGAGCGGATTGCCGATTCTCCTCGTCATGAAATATCCGATGCCGATCGCGGCCAGAATCGATCCGAATACGATCCAGACCGTGAAACTCCGGATGCTGGCGGAATCGGCCGTCAGTTCCTTAAGCGGCACCATGCCGACCACATGCCAGCCGTTGTTCAGGCGCGAGGGGATCATCAGCGTTTTGTTGTTATTGAGGTTGTATTCCGTCAAACCCGAGGGCAGCTTGATCCTGGACTGCTTCCCGTACATCGATGGATCGGGATGGTAAAAGTAACGATTCTCGTCATTCGCCACGTACATATACCCCGTGTCGCCGAATTGGACATGGTTTAATTCATCAATCAGGACATCCCCCATAATTTCAATGAACATCACCCCGACGATCTCCCCCGTATCCCAGCTCCGGATTGCCCGGCCCAGCCCGAACACGGGAAATCCCATTCCCGTTTGCTTCAGGTAGGAGGTATCCGACAAGCCGAACCATACCGCCTGCCCGTTCGCCTCCAATATCGCCCGATACCAAGGAGAATCCCACTGGTCCGGGATGGACATCAAGGAATCCGCGCTCAGGACCGAATTGTTCCGCTGCACGTCAAACACGTATACATCCAAGATCTCCGGCGAATTGATCATGATGGACGTCAGCAGGTCCTTCCCCTCCTTCACCTTCAACGTCAGGTCGTATTTACTGATATCCTGATCCTCCAGTATGCCGTGAACCACTTTGCTGTTCAGCACCATCATCGAGGAGTCGTCCAGTTTCTTGAAGAACATATTCAGCTTGTCGCTGACTTGGGTGATCGTGAGGGAAGCCACTTTACTGACCTGCTCCTCCACGATCGAGGCCGATTTGTGATACGAAAGGAAACCCATGATGAGAACCGGGAGTGTTGTGCCGATGAAAAAAAACATAAACAGTTGAATCACGATCGAATGAAGACGACGGTATCCCCGCATACATGCTCCCTCCTGTTTCATGAAATGAAAATTGCGAACCACTTTAGATAGCGCTTACATAACTATCTGACCTTCTTTCTTCTTCGCTCTGGAGCTCATCCATTCTGCCTTTCTTACCTCCTTCACCCACATCCCGTCGGGAGCGGCGCCCGGGAATCCCTTCCCTGCTTGCATCCTCGCTTCGGGTGTATACATCGTATTATGTTTTCCTGACGTTGTCCCTAAGTCTCTGCGCTTATGTTTTGGCTGCGCAATAAAAAAAGATGGACCCGAATCATTCCGGGTCCATCTCTTGTATTTGGATATAATGTCGCCTTCCAGGCTTAGTAAGCCAGCGTGAACAAACCGTTGATGTGGGACAGGTAACGCATGTTACTTGCTTCCTTCATCAAGGTTGCAGGCAGACCTTTCAATTGGGTTTTGTTGGCGCCGATGGTGCCGATGGCGTCTTTACGTCCCAAGCTGCCGAGCGTACCGGAGAATACCGGGTTGAAGGAAGCCGGTGCGCCGCCGTTCAATTGAGCGAAGATGTTGTAGCCGATCAGCTCGCCCATTTGCCATGCCAGCTGTGCCGTTGGCGGGTATGGACGGCCTTCCGGTCCCATAACAACCGCACTGTCGCCTGCAACGTATACGTCAGGATGGGAAGCGGATTGCAGGAATTCGTTGACAACCGCACGTCCGCGGTTGACTTCGATGCCGCAGTTAGCCACAACGGAGTTGCCCTGTACGCCGCCAGTCCAAACCAAGGTGCTGGTTTCAATCGTGCTGCCGTCTTTCAGTTCAACGGTCGTGCCGTCCATTTTGGTAATCGGCAATCCGGTCAGGAAGTTCACGCCGCGTTTTTGCAGGCTTGTTGTCGCGCGGTCAACCAGTTCGGCAGGGAAGCCCGGCAGAATGGAAGGAGCTGCTTCAACACAATAAAGCGTGATTTCTTGTGGGTCGATACCGTATTTGCGAGCGAGCTCGCTTCTCATATCGGCATATTCGCCAACAAGCTCAACGCCTGTCAAGCCGCCGCCGCCAACCACGATGGTAGCGTCCGCTTTGTTTTTGGTTTTGCTGTATTCCGCAATGCGGGACTCCACATGAGCACGCAGACGGTTAGCATCGTTCACGGACTTCAGAATGAAGCTGTTCTCTTGCAGTCCCGGAATGCCGAAGAATGCCGTTTCGCTGCCCAGTGCGATAACCAGGGCATCGTAGGTGAAGTTTCCGCCGTCGTCCAGGGAAACCGAACGCTCATCCGGCTTGATTTCCTTAACGTTGCCGATGCGCAGGTCAACGTTCGCGCCGCGCAGAAGCTTGTCGAGCGGCAAAGCTACTGCCTTCTCTGCGATGTTGCCTGCTGCCAGACGGTGCAATTCCGTAATGATCTGATGGGTTGGGAAACGGTTGATCAGCGTGATTTTTGCGGCAGCACCAAAATGCTCGCGTGCAGAAAGCGCACTAAGCAAGCCGCCATAGCCTCCGCCCAAAATTAAAATATGTTTAGACATGACCATCCTCCGTTCTTCGTATGATTTATGGATTAACGCTTGTTTTGTTGGTCGCGCTCGTTAAGAACGTCCAAAAAAGCCTGAGCATAGCGAAGACCCTTTTGAACCTGAGGATCTTTCAGCATCTTCATCAGACCAAATACGCCGATCTGAGCTTGGTCGCCTTGAGCGTGTACGCGGTCTCCGGCTTCGATGGCTGCAGATGCAACGCTTTTTGCTGTTGTCGTGATCGGCTTCGCGAATCCGCTCAGGGAAGCCATGGTGTCTTCCGCTAGCACGGGATCCGTAGCTACGGATTTACCGAAGTCATACGCCTTAGTCATGACGGTCAGCATTTCCGTAAGTTTTGGAAGATTGTCCACGAGAGTTGTGAGGGATTCCTGAACCTCGGGCTTGAGCAGTTGTTCGAGCAGCACATCAGGACGGCTGGACGCCGCAGCTTCTTGGTTTCCTACAACATTTTCCGGAGTTTCGGACGGCTGTGGAGAAGATGTTTCTGTCATAATGAATTGCCTCCTTTTCTTTAAGTGAATTCCCAAGATGAACTTGGCGACGATCGTACCGGCTAGCTTTAATTTTGGGATAACCGGTATCTATTATGCATCACTTACAAAAGTGCGAACTTATGGGTGACTCACTATCGCCAAAAATAAAGCAGGGGGAAACTTCCCCCTCCTTTATCTGAAACAATCTTAGGGATTGTGATAAATATCTCTAAGTACTAGTCTATAACTTGTGAAGCATAATTACAAACATAAAATACATTTTCGACTACAAAGTTAGAACGCGATACTCGCCTTCTTCATATGTCACTCTTGTAACAGGTCGGCCGGAAAAGTCAAGCGCTTCCCGAAGCGGAATCCAAGCGGTACCGCCGATTAAATGAACATCGGAGGACACCGGCTTGCCGCCGGTTTGCATGGGGAACAGCAAGCCTCCCACCGGGTCGGCTTCCCAGCGATTCCCTGCCAGCGTCACCTGCACGGTCTTGTTGTGAGACTTCCAGGATACGCTTCCGCCAAGCCGCTCCACCAAAGCGCGCAGCGGAACCATCAGCCGGCCGTCGACCAGCTTGTATTCGCCTGCCGCAAACGCGGTTTCAAGCCCTCCGAATTCCACGGCCAGCGTTCGCCCGGTCCCGAATAAGGCGGCGTTGACGGCGACGTGCTCGCGAACCCACTGCTGTGAAGGCTGTGAAGCCTTGCGGGCGGTCTGCTGAGCACGAAATTGAACGGGCTCGGTTTCCGGAGACAGCACGTCAAAGGCATAGCCCTGCTTTTTATAATAAGAAATAATGTCAGGCAGAGCCTTGACGCTTTCGCCATGGCCTTTACCGTCATGGAGAAGCACGATCGCCTCCTTGCCGTTCACTTTCGTGGTCGCCCCCTTTACGATGTCTTTAGCCGGGACGCCCCTATACCTGGAATCGCCGCTGTCGACATTCCAATCGAATACATGATATCCCCCCTGCTTCATGTATTGAAAATAAGCTTCGTCGAAATGTCCGGCCGTCCCCCCGGGAGCTCTGACCAGCTGCGGCCGTTCCCCTGTAATCAAACGGATGATTTCCTCGGTTTTCTTAATCTGTCCCCAGAAATCCTGAAAATGCCCGTAGAGCTCGTCATAACGATGATCATATGTATGATTCCCGATCACATGGCCTTCCTCATAGATGCGGTTGATAATTTCGGGACGGGTCTCCGCCTCCTTGCCCAGTACAAAAAACGTGCCTTTGATTCCTTCCCGCTTCAAAATATCCAGCACGTCGAGCGTTAAATCCGATGGTCCGTCATCAAATGTCAGGTATACCGTTTTGTCGCTAGGCTTCTCCTTATATTGAACAGGTGCGGCGTTCACAGCCGATGGTTTCTTGAATGCAGTGGTGACGACCGGCTTGCTTGCCTCCCGGGTCTTTGCTTGAACATTCTGCTCTGGCACTGCTGTCAGGGGTGCCGCTGCTAAAGGGGCCTGCTCCGCATAGTCTGCCATCGGCGCCTGAACCTCAAGTCCCATGCCGATCATGATCAGCACTGCCACAACGCCGAAGAATACCGCTATCGATGTAACCCGCACCATATTTTTCATTATCAACTCTACCTCCATCGTTTCTATGAGTTCGGCTTCCTGATAGATTATATGGAGGGCGATTCAAAAAAAGACTAGAATCTGATATTTTCTTACGTCCCTTGATTCCTATTCACATTACTAGTAAACTGAATTCAAATCCAGAACTCGGAAGGGATGATAGACATATGAATCACCAAGCGGTCATTCAGCGTGATATTACGGAAGTCCGGGATGTCGTTCTTCGGCGGCACAGCTCCATCCATGCCTCAGGACCCGTCATCGAATTTGGAAACTGGAGCAAAGCCGATCCGTTTCTCGGGATGATGGAGGACAAGTTCCAGGCCGGTTCATTCGACGACCATCCCCATCGGGGAATCGAAACCGTTACTTTTGTCATCGATGGAACCGTTGAACACTATGACAGCCTCTCCAAGGGCGGCGTGCTAGGGCCTGGAGACGTGCAGTGGATGACGGCGGGAAGCGGCGTCATCCACAACGAAGTACCGTCAGAAGGCATAACGGCCCACGTCCTGCAGCTCTGGATCAATCTGCCCCGCGAGCAGAAGATGACGACTCCCCGCTACCAGAACCTGAAAGGCGCGGATATGCCGATCCGACAAGAGGATGGCGCGGTTGTGCGAGTCTTCTCCGGTTCTTCCGGCGATGTCGTATCCGCCACCAAAAATCATGTTCCGGTCACGATGGTCGAGGTGCTGCTGGAGCCCGGCGCTTCCATCGCGCAGGACCTGCCCGGCAGTTATAACGGCTTCATCTACATCCTTGAGGGCAGCGGAACCTTCGGAGGCAATGGCGTAAACGCGGCTAAAAGCCAGGTGTTGTGGCTGGGCGCTGGAATCGACGGAAAACCTAGCGAAATACGGGCAGCGGCTGCGGAGCCTCTTCGCTTTGTTCTGTACGCAGGCGAGCCGCTGCGGGAGCCCGTGGCAGCCCGCGGTCCCTTCGTCATGAACACGGAGGAAGAAGTGAACGAAGCCTTCCGCGAATATCGGACGGGTACGTTCTTGAAGTTCTGATTCATTCAGGTTGGCCAAATCCTCTGATTTAGGTGATAAGCTCCTCATTGGAGGTTCCCTGCTTGCAAGATATATTCAAAAAAAACGGTCCCTTACCATGCCTGTTCAGGCATGCCGAGGGACCGTTCTTCATATATAGCTATGACAGCACGGCTGCGAGAACCGCTTCGACATGGCCTTTCACTTTCACCTTCCGCCACTCGCCGGCCAGCTTCCCCTTCTCATCAATCAAGAAGGTTGAGCGTACAATACCCATATATTCACGGCCGAACATCTTCTTCATCTGCCATACGCCGAACATTTCGCTTACCTTATGCTCCTCATCAGACAAGAGCAAATAGGGCAGGCTATGCTTATCGATGAATTTGGCGTGGGATTTCAGCGGATCGGGGCTGATCCCGATCACGACTGCGCCGGCTTGCTCCAACGCACCATAGTTGTCCCGGAAGCTGCAAGCCTCCTCGGTGCAGGTTGGGGTCATATTTTTCGGATAGAAGAACAGCACGACTTTGCGCCCACGAAAATCGCTTAATGCTACCTTCTCCCCGTTCGAAGCCGGAAGTGAAAAATCCGGCACCTTGCTTCCAATCTTCAACTGCTTTTGGTCTGCGATAAGGCTCAACTCCTGCTATACGGACTTTAGGCCCGTAAAATTGATTGTCTTTTCGAAAAAAATTATAATAGAATGAATGTCGAATGTTCAAATGTTCTATCGAATTTATTCATCAGCGTAATCCGAAAGGAAGAACCCAATGACCAAAAAAACAAAGAAGACGATTATATGGAGTGTCAGCATCATACTGGCCGCCGTCATTGGTTACGGCATCTATTATGCGGCCTCGTTTTATGACGGCTTGCAAAGTCTTCAGAAAACTGGCGAAGCCTCCCCTTTTCGGGAAATCGAGAAGGTGGATGCCAAAGTCCCTGCCCCGCCGGAGTGGGAAGGCAAGGAGACGGTTAACATTCTGCTGATGGGCGTCGATGCGCGCGGTTTCGAGGAAGGGGAAATTCCTCGTTCCGACAGTATGCTTGTTGCCTCGATTGATCCCGTAAAGAAGAAAATGCACTTATTCTCTATTCTGCGCGATACTTACGTAGAAATACCCGGGTATGACCGAAACCGTATCAATACGGCCATCACGCACGGCCCGAACACGGCCATGAAGGCGGTAGGCGATCTGCTGGGCATACCGATTCAATACTACGTCTATACGGACTTCCAGGGCTTCATGAAGCTGGTTGATTCCGTCGGCGGGGTTGATTTCTACGTGGAGAAGGACATGAGTTATTCAAGTAAAGCCGACAAGAACGAGTACGACATTGATTTGAAGCAAGGCATGCAGCATCTGGACGGCAATGCGGCACTGCAATACGTCCGGTTCCGCTATGATGCGATGGGCGACTTCACCCGCACCGAGCGGCAGCGCGAGCTCCTGAAGGCCGTAGCCAAGAAAATGCAGACCACCACTTCCATCATGAAGCTTCCGGACATCTTGAAGTCCGTCAGCCCTTATATTGATACGAATCTCGATGTCGAGGATATGTGGAAGCTTGCGAACGTCGCCTACAAGAGCAAAATGAGCGGCAGCGAGCAGGTACCTCCGATGAAACTACTGAAGGAAGAACATATCGGCGGCGCCGCCGTCTTAACGGTCGGCAATCCGGATACGCTGAAGCAGTATATCCAGGACATCATGAACCCGCCGACGCCAGACCTTGAGACCGAAGACGGCGAAGGCACGGAAGGTGATTCCGGGTACACCGATACCGGGAATACCGACTCCGAGAACAGCGACTCTGAAAGCTCCGCAACACCATCTGCGACAACGGATCGCAACTAATACACTTACAGCAATCAGGACAGGGCGCTACGTCAATCTAGCTTCCTGTCCTGCTTCATGAAGAAAGGAAGTTTTACTATCATGTCAACCTCAAGAAACCGTTCCGAAGCCCTGTATCAAGAAGCGCTGCAGCATATCGTAGGCGGCGTAAACAGCCCCTCCCGTTCGTTTAAAGCCGTAGGCGGCGGTGCCCCCGTCTTCATGAAACGCGCAAGCGGAGCCCACTTCTGGGACGAGGACGGCAACCGTTATATCGATTACTTGGCGGCTTACGGCCCGATCATTACCGGACACGCCCATCCGCATATTACGGCGGCGATCACGGCGGCTGCCCAAAACGGCACCCTATACGGAACGCCGACGGAGCTTGAAATTACCTTGGCCAAAATGCTGAAGGAAGCCATCCCGTCCATGGACAAGGTACGTTTCGTCAATTCCGGCACCGAGGCCGTCATGACCACGATTCGGGTCGCCCGCGCTTACACCAAGCGCAACAAAATCATCAAGTTCGCCGGCTGCTACCATGGCCATTCCGATCTGGTCCTCGTGGCTGCGGGCTCCGGGCCTTCCACGCTCGGCATTCCGGACAGCGCCGGCATCCCGGCCAGCATTGCCACGGAAGTCATTACCGTTCCTTTCAACGATCTGGAAGGCCTGCGCGCTGCCCTCGACGCATGGGGCGAAGATGTGGCCGCCGTGATGGTCGAGCCGATCGTCGGCAACTTCGGAATGGTCATGCCGAAGCCGGGATTCCTCGAAGGCCTGTGCCAGATGGCGCACGACAACGGGTCGCTGGTCATCTATGACGAAGTTATCAGCGCCTTCCGCTTCCATTACGGATCCACCCAAACCTATGCGGGTCTGGCCAATCACGAGGCGATTCAGCCGGATCTTACGGCTCTCGGTAAAATCATCGGCGGCGGACTGCCGATCGGCGCTTACGGCGGCCGGAAACACGTGATGGAGCAGGTTGCCCCGCTCGGCCCAGCTTATCAGGCGGGAACCATGGCTGGCAATCCTGCCTCCATCGCGGCCGGAATCGCCTGCTTGGAGGTATTGCAGGGCGAAGGCGTGTATGAGGAGATGGAGCGCTTGACCATCAAATTGACGGAAGGCCTGCAAGCGTCCGCAGACCGCCATGGCGTTCCGCTCACGATCAACCGCATCCGGGGCTCCTTCTCCACGCACTTCTGCGATCATCCGGTCACGAACTATGACGAAGCGCAGGATACCGACGGCGAAGCCTTTGCGGCCTTCTTCCGCCACATGCTGGACCGCGGCGTGAACCTGGCCCCTTCCAAATACGAAGCCTGGTTCATGACCACGGCCCATACGGAGGCGGACATCGAGGCAACGCTTGAGGCCGCGGAGGAATCTTTTAAGGCCATGAAGAATTAACCTAGATAAATTCAAAGAACGCGAAAGGAGATTTCCTCATGAAAAAGCTGTTGAACAAGTTATAACCTGCTCCACATCCATGCCATGCTTCTACGATCCGGATCCGTGGACCTCCTGACCTGTTCGATTCGAATCATCGGTAGTCCAAATATGAATACGGAGGCTACGAACACATGAGAAGCGAGCAAGAAATGATGGATTTGGTATTGGGCTATGCAGCCCGCGATGAGCGGGTTCGGGCCGTAACCCTGGAAGGCTCCCGAACGAACCCTAACGTCCCGAAGGATATTTTTCAAGATTACGACATCAGCTTTCATGTTACGGATATGGAAAGCTTTATCCAGGATCCAAACTGGATCGACGTCTTCGGGGAACGGTTGATTCTGCAGACGCCGGAAGATATGGCCCTGTTCCCTCCGGATCTTGGAGGCTGGTTCTCCTACCTGATGTTATTTACCGACGGGAACCGGATTGACATGACCCTGATCCCCATCGAGGAGAAGGAGAAATACTGCAAGGAAGATAAATTGATCCAGATCTTAATGGATAAAGATCAAACCTTTCCCAAGGTTCCTGCTCCGTCCGACGAGGATTTCTGGGTACAGCGTCCGTCGGCGGCCTTTTTCGAGGATTGCTGCAACGAGTTCTGGTGGGTATCCACGTATGTCGCCAAAGGCTTGTGGCGTGAAGAAATCCTGTATGCCCAGGACCATCTTCACAACATCATGCGGCCGATGCTGATGAAAATGCTGGAGTGGCAGGTGGGCACCCAGACCGATTTCTCGCTAAGCGTAGGCAAGAACGGCAAGTACTTGAAAAACCACCTGTCTGCGGACAGCTGGAACGAGCTGATGTCCACCTACCCTCGCGGAACCTACGAAGAGGTGTGGGAGGCGCTGTTTACGATGGGAGCGCTGTTCCGCAGAACTGCGCTGGATGTCGCCAAGCAGCTGGACTTTGAATACGATATGGGGCAGGATCAGCGCGTAACGGGCTTCCTGCAGCATGTCCGGCAGCTGCCGGCGGATGCGAGTGAGATCTACTAATCGATTCCACGGTCATCCCTATGAAACAGAAACAACCCGCCTAAGGATAATCCTTGGGCGGGTTGTTCTATTACGTTTATTTACTAGATTCACGGACATCAAATGGCCTCTTTCCTACTTCTGCTCGATCTTATCAAAGAAATTCTCCTGAACCAGTTTGGCCGTTTCGTCCAGCTGCTTCTTGGAATCCGTGCCTTCCTTCGAGAACGATTCCTGCACCACGTTGGACATTGCCGCATAGTAATCCTGCGTGCCGAATTGCGCTTCAGGCTTTCCTTCCAACAGGCTGAAGAGCTGCGGATCATATTCGTAGACGTTGTCGTACTTATCGTAGATCGCCTTCACCTTCGCCGCATACTCCGAATCGTCGCTGAAATATTCCAACGGCGTCGGCACAAAATATTTGCCCTCGGCCTTGCGGGCATTGATCGTATCTTCCACCGATTTCAGCGCATCATCCGTAAAATAATCAAACGTGATATAGCGGAATGCCATTTCCTGTTCTTCCTTCGTGGCATTCGGATTGATGACCAGATAGTTGCCGCCCAAAATGCCGTGGTGCGCTCCGCCTTTCTCCATCGCAGGCATCGGATACGCAAGCACGTCCTCAGGCTTCATGCCGCCCTCGTTCAATGCCGGCTGGATCACGTCAAATGCGCCTGCAATGACCATCGCCGTCCGTCCTTGCTGGAACGAGCTGACAGCATCGCCCCAGCCTAGGGCCCAGTCCTGCGGAATGGCGTTTGCTTCCCATCTCAGCTTCTTGTAGAAATCCAACGCCTTCACGCCGGCTTCCGAGTTAAACACCGCTTTCACTTTGCCGTCCTCGTTCACTTCGATATCCCCGCCGGCTTCGAACAAGAAGTTGGTCCAGTTCCAGCCTGCTTCATTGCCCTTGCCCATCGGCGCGATTCCGGAGATGCCGGCCTTCGGGTCCGCAGCGCCTTTCGCCGTGTTGTACATATCGTCCCATGTCCAATCCATCGGCGGTACGGGCACGCCCTTCGCGTCCAGCAGCTTCTTGTTCACGATCGTAGACGTGATATAACCGTTCTGCGTAACGCCGTACACCTTGCCGTCCACGATGAATTGATCCTGCAGCACGGGATTCATGTCGTCCTTGTACTCCCAGTCGTTCCAGAACTCCGTAATGTCGGCCACCCAGCCCCGCTCCACGAGCAGCTGTGCCTCCGTGGCCCAAGTGTTATAAAATGTCGGCGCTTCGTTCGAAGCCATCTTCACCCCAATTTCGTTGACGCTGTACTGCCAGTCGTCCTTCACGATGGTCACGTTCGGATATTTCGCCTGGAAACGGGCGATTTTATCGTCCTCCTGCTGACGCAGCGTTGTATCATCCGGCAGCGGATAGTGAATCTTGATCGTGATCTTTTGATCCGCGATATCCTCCTTCGGCTCCTCCGTCTGCGTCGTGGCCGTCCCTCCGGAATTGGCGGTCCCTCCCTCTGTATTCGTGACCTCCGGCGACGCTTTGCCGCCGCCGCATGCGGCGAGCAAGGAGCTGAACAGCATAAGGCAGATCAGTAATGCTGAGAACTTGCGCATGGATACTCCCCTTTTCTTTAGAAATAATGATGTCCTTTCCTCTCTCCATCATAAAAGCCAAATCCGGAAAGGACGATGTGCATTCATATGACGATCGTGTGCAGGGCTACGATGTGCGCCGCTGCTGCCCTACCCTTTGACGGCCGAGAGGCTGACGCTGCGCATGATGAATTTCTGGAACGCCAGAAATACGAAGATCGGCGGCACCATCACCATGAACAGGATCGAAAATTTAACGCTGCTGTCCAGGCTCCTTGCGTTGATGACATACTTGTAAATGGCCGTAGCCAGCGTATATTTGTCCTGGGTCTGCATGACGAGCGACGGCCAGAACCAGTCGTTCCATGCCGTGGAGAATGTAAAAATCGCCAGCGTCGCGAAGATCGGAACGGATAGCGGTATGGCGATCCGCAGGAAGCTGCTCATCTCCGAAGCGCCGTCGATGCGCGCCGCCTCGAAGATCTCCAGGTGAATGCCGTCGAAGAAGTTTTTGATCAGCAGGAAGAAGTATGCGTTCGCTCCGGCCGGCAGCCAGAAGGCCCAGTAGGAATTCAGCAGGCCGAGCTCCTTCAAATTGACGAAATTCGGAATCATGTAACTCGACGCCGGAATGAACAAGGTCATGAGAATGAAGAAATAGATGGCCCGATGATACGGAACCCGGATGCGGGAAATGCTGAATGCCGCCATGCCCAGCACCAGAATCGTGACCAGCAGATTACCGCCGAAAATCAGCAGCGTATTCTTCAGAAACATCGGCAGATCGATGTATGCCCACCCCTTCGGGAAGTTCTCCCAATGCCATTCCGACGGAAAAAAGCGCGGCGGAAACGTGTTGATTTCCTGATTGCTCTTCAATCCGTTGAACATCGTCATGCCGATCGGGTACAGCATCGTGAAGGTCATCACGGCAATGCACAGCACCATAAATCCGTAAACCGCCTTATTCCACGGTTTTCTCAAATCCGAAGCGGACAAAATGCCTCTCTCTTTCATCCTAGTACTCCTCCCTGTTCATCTTGAATTGCAGGATGCCCAGCAAACTCAGCACAAGGAACATCAAGATGCCCATCGCGGTTCCGGCCCCGTAATCCAGTTGGTTAAACGCATATTTTACGGTAAGGAGCGCATAGGTGAGCGTGGCCTTGTTCGGTCCGCCGTCCAGCATCGCCAGCTGCGATTGATACGCCTGTGACGTGCCGATCAGCTGCAAAATCAGCATGAGCACAATCAGGTTGCGCATCGAGGGAAGCGTGATGTATTTAATCCGGGCCCACACGCCGGCACCGTCGATTTCGGCGGCTTCATACCAATCCTTCGGTATGCTCAGCACTCCGGCCAGATAGATCAGCATCGCCGAGCCGAATTGCTGCCATGTCTCCATGACGACCAGCGATACCATCGAGAAGCGGCTATCCGATATGAACGATACCGGCTCTGCCCCGAAGAAGCCGAACAACGCATTGACCGGGCCCACCGGATCGTACATCCATCGCCACATGCCGTAGAGCACGACCCCGGGCACGACAAACGGGAGATACGCGGCAATCCGGGCGAACCCTTGAAACAGCTTCAGCTCCGAGATGGCAATGGATGCGGCGATGGGCACCCAGAAGCCGATGACAAGCGTTAACAGCATGAAATACAATGTATTTCTGACCGATAGCAGCAGGTCGGGATTGCTCAGAACGTTGGCATAATTATCGAACCCGACGAAGGTATTGCCTTTTACGAAATCGATATGAAAAAAGCTGTAAAAGATCCCTTTGAAAATCGGCACCCATAAAAAGACGATAAAGATCGCTATGGCCGGGACAAGGAACAAATACCCCCATACATACTTCCTCCACAGCGGCTTGCGCTTATGCTCCTTCCCGGCGCGGCGGCCGGGCTTGACCAGAGCCTGGCCTTGTGACATGATCGTTTCTTCCATCCGACTCCCTCATTCCTTTATTCAATGTCTAGCTTTTATTGTAAAAAAGCCGGGGAGCCTTCGAACATGTCTAAAACTATGTGAAGTATGACGGATCTTACTTCTTTAGCTCGCTTGGGCTGACGCCGTAGTATTTTTTGAAGATTTTGCTGAAATGCTCCGGGGATTCATACCCCACCCGCTCGGCTATCTCGTACCGGCGGAGATCCGTGTTCAGGATCAATGCCCTGCTCTCCTCCATTCGTAGCTTCACCACATACTCCCAAAGGCTGCTGCCGGTATATTTTTTGAACAGGTAACTCAAATAGTTGGGGCTCACGTGATTGTTCTTCGCTACATCATGAATGGTCAATCCCTTCTGGCGGTAATGCTCGTCGATATATTGCCTCGTATTCTCCACGATCCGGTTGCTCTGGCTCGAAAGCACCTCCTGCGACGTCTCCTGGGCATAATTGTGCCAATTGAAATCCCCGTAATAAAAGACATGGAAATCATGCAGCTGCTCGCTCCACAGCATCGCTTTGTCCGCCTGGCGGCTGAGCACGCTCAAGAATTCCCGTCCCCTCAATATTTGGCTGATGCCCACGGTACAGCTCCGTTTCAGGTGCAGCTCCACATGGTGGTGCAGACTCCGGCCGATCATCTCCAGATGATGGATTTTCCCGCTGGCGTTCTCCTCCATTTCCTGCTCGCTCCATTGAAGGATGATGTTGACGTCCCGTTCCGGCGAATAGAACACTAAGGTGTGCGGCTCCTGCTCCAGCAGCTCCTTGGCGATATTCAGCGCGGCATATTGAATCAGGTTTATATCATGACTGGAAAAAGAAGCGCTGCGATCTTCCGCCAGGCCCAGTTTCATTTTGATAACGGCAAAATAGGGGCCGACCAGGCCCAGCTCCGACTCGTCGGGACCGGCAGTGGCCGATGGATCCGGCTCCATGGAGAGCCGCTCGTTCAGCCGCTCTATTCTTTCGGACGGCGGCTCCTCCATCCGGAAATGCTCATTATCGGCCATGAGAAGCGGCTCGACCTGGGGCGCCGGCCGGTCCATCTTGAGCAGCACGCTGCGGACCGAATCCAGAAACTGCTCGCTGTTCAGCGGTTTGATCAAATAATCCTTGGCTCCGAGCTGAAGTGCCCGCTGGGCGTATTGAAATGTTTCATGGGCTGAAATAATGATCGTCTGTACCCAAGGCTTCACGATCTTCGCCTGCTGCATCAGCTCAATGCCGTTCATCTCGCCCATCTGGATATCGGTGACCAGCAGGTCGATGTCCCCCATCCGTATGTAGTCCAGCGCTTCCTGCCCGCTGTAAGCCGTGGTTATGCCATCGATGGCAAGGCCCGAGGACGTTAACAGCCCTGCCAAGCCCTTACATATCAAAGGTTCGTCATCTACCACCAAAATGTTGTACATCAGGAAACCTCCTGTCCGGTTGCTGTAATGGTTGCTGCTTCTGTTCGCGGTATCGTGATCGTCACGCGGGTTCCCCCTTCTTCCCCGGGTTCATACTGCAGCCCATAGCGGCTGCCGAAATGCAGCCGGATCCGCTCCTGAATATTGCGGATGCCGTAGCCCAGCGAATGATCGGGTGCATCATCATGAAGCAGCCGGTGAATGGATTCGTAGTTCACGGGGCGGAAGCCGTTATCTTCAATGACGACCCGGCATCGATCACCCTCCAGATGACCCGATACGCGGATCATTCCGTCCTCGCCCATATTTTTAATGCCATGAATGATCGCGTTCTCCAGCAGCGGCTGCAGCGTGATCTTCGGCACATGATTCGCCAGCAATGCCTCGGGAACGTCCCATCGGATCGTAAACTGATAATCATAACGATTCAGCTGGAGATTCATATAAGCCCCCGCATGCTCAAGCTCTTCCCCAAGCGTGATAAGATCCCGGCCCCGGCTGAGACTGATCTTCATCAATTTGGATAAATCCTTGATCATTTCGGCGGACTCGGTATTGCCCTCCATCGTGCTCTTCCAGTAAATGCTCTCCAGGGTGTTGTACAGCAAGTGGGGATTGATCTGCTGATAGAGCAGCTGCAGCTGCGCCTCCTTCTGCTTCAAATCCATATTGTATTTGTAATGGATCAGGTCATTCAGTCGGCGGGCCATGTCATAGATCGTGGAGATCAGGACGCTGACTTCGTCTTTTCTGCGCCGATAAGGGGTTTCCGGCACGACGTTTCCCGGTTCGTACCTCCTCACGAAGTGCGCCAGCTTCTGGAGCGGCGTCATCAGCGACTGCCAGAAGTAAAAGACGATAATGAGGCCCACGGCAAAATAAGCGACGGAAATGACCTGTATGACGCGCTTCATCTCGCTTTGCTGGGCAAGCAGCGTTTTGACGGGCACCTTGTAAACCAGCTTCTGCTGGAGCACGTAATTGTAATCGATGACATAGATGAAATCCGACGTGATCACGTCCATCACGCCGATCGTGGAATGGCCCGGATCCGCTTCGGGCGGCAATTCCAGCTTGCCCGCCATGCCCTGTACCGACGAGGTCAGGATATTATCGTCCCAATCCGTAAAATACAGCTCCCCATCCGGAATCGAGACCGTCGATAACGACTCGCCGATCCGCGCGTCCAAATTGGTAACCAGCAGTACACCGATGGTACCGCCCCGATAGATATTGTTAACGGCCCGCACATAGCTTAAAGTCTCTTGATCCTGGCGCCCTTGCACCGGCGGCGACAGATTGGCCATGCGCTTCAGGTATCCGTTCCCCTTCATCGCCACGGCTTCATCGAACCAAGCGGGCTTCTCCTTCTCGTCGGAGAAAAAATATACCCCTGCTTTTCTGCGGTCAGGGTAATACGGGGCAAAGAAGTAGCTGTTGTCCGGGTCGTACACATAAAGCGAGTAATAGACCGGTTCACGCTCATCCGTCTCTTGGGAGAAGGAAATCAGCATCTTTTCGAGCCGCTCGTAATTTTTGACGCGTTCCAGTACGGTAACCTCGGCAAAGGGGTCCAGCTGCTGGATCTGCGAGTTTTGAATGACCGTGGAGGTTACTTTGTTAACGGTTTCAATGTCCCGGTTAATCAGCTTGAAATTTTGTTTGTTCAGTTCGATATAAGCATTGGTCACATGGCGCTTCAGGATTTGACCGGCCATGGAATTCCCGTAGGCGTTCAGCCCGAATAACGGAATGACCAGCACCAGGAACAGCAGAATCATCTGCTGTTTGATGTTCATGCGGCCCAGCGGATTTTTGAAGCGGTTCTTCATCGGCCCTTGCACCTCCGGCTTTCTCAAGCATAGCAACAATCCAGTGGGATCAGCGTAGTCATTTCTACGGAAATGATGCGCATTTTTACGATTAGGCAGGATGTCCTAAGTGGATGTATTAGCCCTGCGGCAGGCGATTTCCTGCAAAAGGGGCAGGGGCATCTGGCAGGAGTCGATCTGTCGAGGTGTGAGGGAGTATTGACCGCCCGTCTTCCACGCTATCTACCCTCAAAATGGAATAACACCCGCATGCGCGATCCTCATCGGATTGAACATGCGGGTGTTAGGTGCCGGTTCCCTTTTAAAACGGAAAGAACAGCGGCAGTACCGCCATCATGACGAGCCCGATCGTCAGTTGAAGCGGCAGGCCGACCTTCACGTAATGACTGAATTTATAACGTCCTGCCGACATGACGAGCGCGTTCGGCGGCGTGGAGAACGGGGACGCAAAACACATGCTCGCCCCAATCGAAACGGCGAACAGAAACGGATACGGACTGGCTCCCATCTGGATCGCAGCCGATAACGCAATCGGCGCGAATAATACCGCGCAGGCGGTATTGCTGATAAACAGCGTTAGCAGCGAAGTGGTGAAATACACCCCTGCCAGCAGGGCAAGCGATCCATAGCTGCCCAGGGAATGAACCAGCATATCCGAGATCAGCGTGGCGGCTCCCGTCTTCTCGATGGCAATGGACATCGGGATCATCCCTCCAATAAGGACGATGCTCTCCCAGTTGACCGTCTTATAGGCTTCCTCCATGTTGCGCACGCAGCCGAACACCACCATCAACACCGCGGCAATCATCACGGAGGCCACGGCCGGAATCCATTCCGTCACGAGCAGAATCACCATCAGCAGCATGATCCCCGCCGCGATCGGCGCTTTGTGGTCCATCGTCAATTTGCGCGACTCCTCTGCAGGCTGCCCCACCACCACGACATCCGTCTGCTCCGCTGCCAGCAGGGCAATGTCCTTCCACGTGCCCTGCACGAGCAGCGCGTCGCCAAAGCGCATTTTCTCTTCCTTCAGATGATGCAGCAAATACTGTTCTTTACGCTGGATGCCCAGAATGTTCACCCGATACTTCTCGCGGAATCCCGAATGCTTGACGAGCCGGCCGATCAGACGCGAGGACGGCGTCAGCATCACCTCCGCAATGCCGACGTCGCTTGTGGCGTACTGCGACTCTTCGGCATGTTTACGGTGCTCGGGCACACCCTGGTCCAGCATGACAAGCCCGTATGTCTCCGCAAACTCCGAGGCCCGCTCGAATGGACCATTCACGTACAGAATATCCTCTTCCTCTATCACGGTCCCGGGACCCGCGATCTCCTGATTGATCGTCTTGAAGAATTGATTCTTGGCCGACATTTTACGGCGGATTTCAATGATGTTGATTTCGAACCGAGCCGGAATATCCAGCTCCCGCAGCGTCTTGGAGCGAATGGAGGAATCGGCTCCAACCTGAATCCGATACAGGTTCTGGGTCAGCCGATACTGCTTGGCCAGTTCCCTGAGCGAGCGTCCGCCCTGGTTCCCCGTTCTTCCTTCTTCATTGCTGGGAAGATAACGGCGAAGGAACAATATCGCGAGAATCCCGGTTGCCAGACACACCAGGCCGATCGGCAGAAAAGCAAAAAACGACAACCGTTCGTACCCTGCGTTAATCAGCGTCTCCTGAATCACAAGGTTCGGCGGCGTTCCGATCAAGGTGAGCATGCCGCCCAAGCTGCTTGCAAACGCAAGGGGCATCAGCAGCCGCCCCGGATTGATCTCCGCGCTGTATGCCAGACTGACAACGATGGGCAGCATCACAGCTACCGTGCCCGTATTGCTGACGAATCCGCCGATGAGCGACGTCACCAGCATGATCATGATCAAGAGCCGGGTCTCGCTTCCTCCGCCAAGCTTCAGCAGCTTCCCGCTGGCCATCTTGGCCAGCCCGGTCTGGAAAATGCCGCCCCCCACAACAAACAAACCGATCATCATGATGACAACCGAATTGGAAAAGCCCGACAGGGCTTCAGCCGGACTTAAAATGTCCGTTAGCATAAGTACCATCAACACGCCGATCGCGACCAAATCCGACCGCGCTTTTCCCGACATGAACAATACGGATGCCACGGCCAAAACAGACAACGTAATGATCATCGGTCCATTCATTCCTTGATCCTCCTATAATGCCATATCTATGTTTCTTCCAAGATTCGACATTCGATAAACCTTTCCCTGCCCATTTCACGGATCCGCCACTTTCCGGTCCGGAGCGGGCGGCCAATCTGCGCCAACGTCACACCACCCGTTCAAGGGAAATGATGTAGTATTGTAACACCTGCCGGGAGCATCTCATGTTAAAAACGTCACAACCCTGTGTGCAAATCTTTAGGCGATATCCCCATCCGATCCTCTATCGCACCGTCGACCATAACGAGGGGTAAACAAAGGACTTCTCTCGTAGGCCGCCACGGAGGAATCACAAAAAAAAGCTGCATCGGCTCCTTCCAGCCGGTGCAGCTTGCCCTTGGAATTACAAATTGATGAATGCGGTACGCAATTTGGAACTGTACTGAACGTCAAAGCCCAGGCCGGATGCAATCACGGCGAGCGGCACGTAGGTTTTATCCTCTTTTCCTACCTTGTGCAGAAAAGCCGGCGTATCGATCGGTACGGCCGTTCCGTTGACTTGAACGGTTTTGGCGCCGATCTTCACCACGACCGTCTGGTCTCCGAAGGTAATCGTTGCGCTGGATGTTTTATTCTCCCATTTGGTAGTCGCCCCCACCGCGTTCACGATGTCTTGTATGGCTACGTAATTCAGGTTGTCGCGGAGGATCGGCTTGTAAGGCGTATTCAGCTCCTGCCCTTTCACGACTATGCGCATCGGCTGCCCCTCATTTTGAACAGGAGGTTTCTGATAGCTGCCCCAGATTGTCTCGGCAAATACGCTGGCCATCGTTTCGTATCCGTATTGGTTCGGATGGATGTCATCCTTCAGGATATGGGTCATCGTCAGCTCGGAGCCCACGAATTTCTTCGCGACATGCGCTACCTTGATGTCTACGCCCTGGCTTGCAAAACCGCCGGCCACCCCGTCCACCAGCTTCGTGAACTCACCGGATGCCGCAAGCAGTTTCGCGTACGCGACGTCATCGGCGATTTTGGGAACCGGATTATACTGGTCGGCCACTACGATCGCGGCATCCGGATTCAGGGAATGCAGGCCCGTAATGACGGATGACACGTTGTCCTTATAGATCTGGAACAGTTCCTGCATCTTGGCTTGCAGCTGCTCATCGCTTAACGTTTCCACGGTGCTGACAAGACTCATCATGTCATTGCCGCCGATCGTAATGGTGATCAGATCGGCTTCGGCGATCATCGGCTTGGCTTTTGCTGCATCGGCGCCGATCTGCTTGGTCCGCGGATCGATGCTGCTGAGTCCCGGCTGCAGCTCCTCCGGCGTGATCGCCCGTTCATCCAGGACGGCCTTGACGTAGTTGTTCAGCCCGTCGGTCTTCAACCCGCCGATCCCCAGATTCGTGACTTCGGTCCGGCCATGGAACAGCCCTTGCTCATACAGCCGGTCAACAAAACCGTACGGTTTGCTGTTCAGATCCATTCCCGGCTCATACCCGACGGTCAGCGAATCCCCCAGCGTTACGATACGATATGTATTCTTAGCCGCAGCCTCATCGGCATAAGCCGGCGCAACGCCCGGTCCGACTAGCGCCACCGCGAGCGTCAAGCTGCCGGTTACTGCCGCCAGCCCCTTCTTCCATTGTTTGAACATGACTTCACTCCCTTAACGTCGAATATCTTGATACAGCCTTATTTTACCACCACCATCAGGCGAATGGTACCGAATCAAGCCGGGCGAGACGGCTTCATGAGAAGATACGCGAATAGATAACCTATGGAGGTAACTCCAAACCAAGCAAATATCCCTGGCGTGCCTGCCATATACAGGCTTGGCAGTATCGACCATCCAAAAGCAATCAGCAGCAGCATTCTGTACGAATACACCATCGCAATCAACGCCAAGCAGCCTGGCAGAAAGAGCATAATGAACGTATTCAGGGCCGGACTCCAGTTCATAACGTCCGTATACGGATTAAAGATGATAAGTATGCACCACAACAGGATGGAACCCACACCTGATAATCCTGCCAAAAAATGAGAAGCCTTCAGCTGAACCCGCATTGTTTCTCCTCCCCCCTATATGGACAAGGTCGCACATCCTGACTCCGACATTCACCGTCTTGAAGAGTCTTATCTTGATTGCTGCACAAAAAAATGGACAGCCTGTTTCATGCTGTCCATTCCTGATACCGAACCAGGATGATGTTACGCTCCAATACCGCAATATTCCTTGAAGCGCTGTCACACGTCTTCGCCTGAATCCTCAGGCTTCTCCTTCTTTACCGCCTTATCGATATACTTGTCATAGCGGTCATCCAATTCCTTTGCCATGCTGCGGTATTTGAGCGTCTCCTCCACGATGGGATCGAGCTGCGTCTGAATCCGGATCTCATATTTCGGAGAGAGCAGCCTGCGCTCCTCCTTCTCCCGATCCTTCTTCTCCATTTCACCCTCCGTTAACATCTCGCTGAGCTGGCGCTCCAAATCCTGATCCGACTTCTCATTCATCGTACGCACACTCCTTTTATCAAACGGTTCATAGTGAACGGCATTCTCTCTGCGGATGGTGACCGTTTAGCGGACCAAAGCCTCGCCCGCATCTTTTAGCGTATCCAAAAAACGCTGATGAATCAACCCGTTGGTTGCCGCTAAATGACGCACCGACAGATCGTAGGGCCGTCCTTCCGTATCGGTTACTTTGCCGCCGGACTCCTGAACCAGCAGCGCGCCCGCGGCAACGTCCCAGGCACTCAAGCCGTGCTCCCAGTATCCGCTCAGCCGGCCGGCCGCCACATAAGCAAGATGAAGCGCGGCGGAACCGCCCGCTCTTATATTGCGTACCATCGGCAGCAGCGCCTGAAGCTCCGCCATGTTGAGCGGCAAGTTGACCTTGCTGTCCAGCGGGAAGCCCGTGGCCAGCAAGCTGTCCGACAATTGTTCCTCCGTGGAGACATAGGTCGGATTGCCGTGAACGTAAGCCCCTTTGCCTTTTTCCGCCACGAACAACTCGTCCCGGGAAGGGTCGTAGATAACGCCGACAATCACTTCTCCATGATGAGCCAGCGCGATGGATACGGAGTAAAACGGAAATCCGTGAACATAGTTCGTCGTGCCGTCCACAGGATCGATAATCCAAAGATACTCTTCGTCTTTGGCTTCCTCAAGCGCCTTCGCATAGGCATCCGTACCCGGGGCAACCCCTTCTTCTCCCAGGATCGCATGATCCGGGAAATGCGTCAGGATCAGCTTGCGGATCATCTGCTCCGCGCCTTTGTCGACCTCGGTTACGATATCCTGCGCCGAAGACTTGGTGCTCAGCTGCTTGACGGTGCCCAGTTTGCTCTTAATCCATTCTCCCGCTTTCGCTGCGCAATTAATCGCAACGGCGGTATAGCTCTTACTGCTGACAACATAAGGAATCTTTTCATTCTCGTTCAAAGCACTCACTCTACTTTCTATATAAATCTAGTAATCTTGGGAATCTCTACATCCTATTCCGTCATTACGGTAGCCGAAAGGGCAGCCACGCGAAAATTCCGCCTATTTCAATAAAAGTCCGTCCTATGCTGTGCACCTGAATGCTTGGCGAGAACGAACTTTTTAGTCCAATGTCATTATCTTGAGGGGAATCCCTGTTTGGCTACTTCCAACGTAACCCAAAACCCATCAACTTGCAAGTGTTAACAAGCTCAACTTATCGGTTAAGGGTTCACTTCGATGGAAGCACCGTCGAGAATGGTAATGCCCTCTTCCGAATAATTTCCCAGATCCTTCATCAGGTCAAACAAGGCCCCGTCCTTCATCTTCGCTTCAATCATGACGTCCACTTTTGGCGTAACCCCGGCAATATTCCTTAAAAAAGCGAGCAGCGGCACGACATCCACCCCGTCCGCATGGCTGCGGATATCGGTCTTGCTCTTGGGGCTGGAGACATGAATTTTAGGCGGCAGCGGCTGCGCCGGCTCCGAATCGGCCTGCGCAAGCTGCGTCTCCCAGGTGCGAAGGATATCCGGCCACAGCTCCCAGGGCGCCTCGCCGTCGTTATTGACCCACTGGTGATGGATGTCCAGCACCATCGGCAGCCCGGTCTGCTGGCATACGGCCAGCGTTTCCTGGGCCGTAAAGGTTTTATCGTCATTTTCAAGGGTCAGCCGTTCCTTGATGCGGGGGTCAAGCTCATGAAAATGTTCAACGAATCGGGCCGCTGCCGAAGGCTTGTCCCCATAAGCTCCCCCGATGTGAATGTTATTCTTCATGGAAGCAGGCAGTTCCATCGCCTGCAGCATGCGGACGTGCGACTCCAAGTCGCGAACCGAATTAACCAGCACTTCGGGACGCGGCGTGCTCAACACCGTGAAATGATCCGGATGGAAGGAAACCCGCATCCCGTGTTTTTTCACGAATTCCCCAATGGCCTGAAAGCCTTCCTGCAAAGCCGGGAACGGGTCCCAGTCCCGCATGTCATTATGCGTGGCCAGCGGAATCAGCTTGGACGAGAAGCGGTATACCTTGATATCGTGAGCCGCATTATGCTTCAGAAGCCGAAGGGTATTATGTAAGTTCTCATTCGCGATCCGCTCCAGTTTGTGCAGGCCGGCCTCACGGTCATTCAGCTTCATGAAACTCTTCATCGTCATCGTCTTGGAAGGAGAAGCATTCTGCACGACCGTGGACATGGCCACATAACCGAAACGGACAATCATGCATGGTCTCCGAAGAACATCTCGTGCGCGAGCGCGGTCTGTACGCGCGCTTCCTCATCCGTCAATTTGCGGATGAGCTGCAGCTCGACCGAAGTGACCTCCCGCCCCTGGAAGTTGATCTCCGATACGCATGCGGTGATCAGGACGATGGCCACCGCCCGGTTATCCGGCGTATAGGCAATGACCTTCTGTCCCGTCGGAAACACCCGGAGCCCATCCTTCAGCATTTTGCCGCGGCCGTATTCCAGCAGCTCGTAGAGCTCCTGCTCGCTTTTAAACTTACAAACGGAATTGAACTCGGTTTGAAATCCCATATCATGTCTCTTCCTTTCATCTCAAAATATTAGACTCAAGGGGAGCCGTAATGAATAGCGCGGACTCCCCCTGGTGTTTCATATCCTATTGTGACGGCTTACGCCTGGTTCTCATAAATCAGGGATTGCTTGCGATGGTACCGCTCAAGGCCCAGCTCGATCATCCGGTCAAGCAGCTCGCGATAGGAAACGCCCGTCTCCCGCCACAAGAGCGGGTACATGCTGAACGGCGTGAAGCCCGGCATCGTGTTCACTTCGTTGATCAGTATCGCACCGTCCGAACGGCGGACAAAGAAGTCGGCGCGGGTAATGCCCCCGCCCTCAATCGCTTTGAAGGCGGCAATGGCCAGGTCGCGCAGCCGATCCGCCGTATCCGGGTCGATCTCGGCCGGGATTTGCATCTGCGATTGTCCATCCGTATATTTGGCCGCGTAGTCATAGTATTCACTGGAAGAGACGATTTCACCCGGAACGGACGCCATCGGCTCGTCATTGCCGAGCACGCTGACCTCCACTTCGCGCGCATCGACGAACTCTTCTACGATGATCTTGTCATCGAAGCGGAGCGCGGATTCAATCGCTGCCTTCAGCTGTTCCCGGTTCTTGGCCTTGGAAATCCCGACGCTCGAGCCGAGGTTAGCCGGCTTGACGAAGCTCGGGAATCCGAGTTTGTCCTCGATGTTCTTGAGCACTTCATGCTGGCTCCGCTCCCACTGGGTGCGGTTGAAATAGCAGTACTCGCATTGCGGCAATCCTGCCTGGGCAAAGAGCTTCTTCATGACGACTTTGTCCATCCCGGCAGCGGATGCAAGCACGCCGGTTCCCACGTAAGGGATGTCCGCCATTTCGAACAGCCCCTGGATCGTCCCGTCCTCGCCGAACGTCCCGTGAAGCAGCGGGAACATAATATCGACCGCCTGATTCTCTTCCCCGTACAGTCTGCTGAACACGGCGTTCAGCGCCGTTTGCGTGCCTTCCCCTTCAGCCAGCTTCAATTCCTCCTGCCGGGCGAAAGGAGCCGACATCTTGCTGCCGATTCTCCAGGTTCCCTGCTTTGAAATATAAAACGGGACAATCTCGTATTTATCAA
Organism: Paenibacillus sp. Y412MC10; assembly: GCF_000024685.1. NCBI lineage: Bacteria > Bacillati > Bacillota > Bacilli > Caryophanales > Paenibacillaceae > Paenibacillus > Paenibacillus sp. Y412MC10. Next base: position 1,014,256 of record NC_013406.1, on the reverse strand, counting down.
AATCAAAAGCGTTCATGACCGCGAATGCCGTGGATAGCGACACCTCATGCTCGCCGGATTTTCCCCCGTATACTAAACCAACCGTCAATTTATCCTGTCCCATGTTAACCTCTCTCTTGTCCGTATTGCAGCATGACATGCTGTCATCTTAAAAATAATCGGGAATATGGTAAAACCGGTATTCGGTGTTATCGTTCCAAGCATAGGAATCCCGGTAGTCCCAATAGCGGTGACGGCTTGACACCGTATGCGCATTAACCAGCGGCATCCCGCCCGCGTCAAACGCCGTTACGATGGTGCTGTGCTGAAACGCGCCGTCGCCGTCCCAGTCGTACACGATGACGTCCCCCAGCATCAGCTGTTCGGGACGCTCCACCCGCTCGGCACGAAGCCCCGTGGTACTGGCATTCAGATAATGCGCGAAGCTGTTCGACACCGCCCAGCTGTAGCTCCACCACTCCCGTTTGTTGACGTATCCCTTGTACCACCATCCCGTTTCTCTTTTACCAGTATAGTGGATTGGGGCTTTGCCTGCAAAGAGGCACTGGGAGATATAGTTCGTGCAATCCACGTCGAATTCCTCAAACTCCGGATTCCCCGAATCCCACCAACGGTCGGCATAGGCAGCCGCGGCTTCGCGTTCGTAACGTCCCGACCGCGGACTGCTGCCAGCGGCGTATACGCGTCCGTTCATGAAAGGAGTGGACGGTTCCCTTCCGGCCGCGTCCGAGCTTGCTCCCGGTATGTCGGCCCTTTGCAAAGGATGGCGTTCATCCTGCAGACGTTCAATGCCGACGATCAGCCAGGCATCCCCGTCCCGAATCAGCGTCAGCCGCTCCCTGAAAACCGTGTCTTCCCGATGCGTCATCCCTCTTTTTTCATAATAAAAGACGCTGTGGAGCCGCACGTCGGCGACCACATCATCCTCTGTTTCCCTCAGGATGCGCTGAAGACGGGCACGGGTCTCGCTCTTAAGCGGCGTTGCCTCCCGCTCCGCATACCACGATTGCAGGCGAAACTGCCTCTCTCCTCTCTCTACCAGGTAGTTCAGGTCCGCCACAATCTGCTCTTTCAGGCCTGAGGAATAGTCCACGCGATTTTGGTTATATTGATTGACGTAAATATATAGAGCTTGCTTCCAAGGCTTCTCGGCTTGCTTCAAACTGTTCATCCTCTCTCCTCCTCTAACCTTGCCATTCACGCCGTTCCCTATCACAACTATATGAAGCAAATCTTCAGGCTATGAGCTTCGGTCAAGAGATTGCAGAAACGCGGGATTGCAGCGGCTGCTTTCCGGTAAGAAAACAGGCTTGTTTTCACCTTTTTGAAATGCGTTTCTTCTATAAAAAATGCTTTACGCGGGGAGTTGAAAACGTTATACTTAAAGTAGTCAATTTATGAAATTAGGTTTCATCTAGTGAAACCGAAAAGGATTTAACCCTAACTGTCTTTATTCGATTTATGAAATGACTTAAGGAGGTTCATCAATGCCAGCAAAGGATCAATTCTCCATCTCTCGCAACCTAGAGGTGGGCGGTAAAAGTTACCGCTATTTCAGCCTGCAGGCGCTCGAAGAGCAAGGATACGGCAGCGTGTCCAAGCTTCCTTTCTCCATTCGGGTGCTGCTTGAAGCTGCCGTTCGTCAGTTTGACGGACGCGCGATTACCGAAGATCACGTAAAACTCTTGTCCAAGTGGAACGAAGGACGCGACAACAACAAGGAAATTCCGTTTATCCCTGCCCGTATCGTACTGCAGGACTTCACCGGCGTACCCGTTGTCGTAGACCTTGCAGCCATGCGCGACACTGTAAAAAAATCCGGCGGCGATCCTAAACAGATCAATCCGCTCGTTCCGGTCGACCTCGTTATCGACCACTCTGTCATGGTCGACGCTTTTGGTACCGACCAAGCGCTTGAAACGAACATGAAGCTTGAATTTGAGCGCAACGAGGAGCGTTACCGTTTCCTCCGCTGGGCTCAAACGGCATTCAACAACTTCCGCGCGGTTCCTCCGGGAACAGGTATCGTTCACCAGGTTAACCTGGAGTACCTGGCTTCCGTTGCGGCTACGAAGACCGTTGACGGCGAAACGCTGGTCTTCCCTGATTCCCTCGTAGGCACGGACTCCCATACCACCATGATCAACGGTCTTGGCGTTGTGGGCTGGGGCGTCGGCGGCATCGAGGCGGAAGCCGGCATGCTCGGCCAGCCGCTGTACTTTGTCACCCCTGAAGTTATCGGCTTCAAGCTGACAGGCAGCCTGGCAGAAGGCGCTACCGCGACTGACCTTGCCCTCACGGTAACCGAGCTTCTCCGCAAGAAAGGCGTCGTAGGCAAATTCGTAGAATTCTACGGTCCAGGCCTCGCCAACATCAGCTTGGCTGACCGCGCAACGGTTGCCAACATGGCTCCGGAATATGGCGCTACGATCGGCTTCTTCCCGGTTGACGACGAAACGCTGGCTTATCTTCGCAACACGGGCCGCTCCGATGAGCAGGTTGAGCTTGTGGAGAACTACTATAAAGCGCAAAACATGTTCCGTACGGCCGATACGCCGGACCCTGAGTTCTCCGACGTAATCGAACTGGACCTGGCTTCGGTTGTGCCGAGCTTGGCCGGACCGAAACGTCCGCAGGACCGTATCGAGCTTACCAGCATGAAACAAAACTTTAACGACATCATCCGTACGCCGATCGATAAGGGCGGATATGGACTCAGCGACGAGAAAATCGCAGAGACCGTTAAAGTTAACCATAAAGACGGCTCTACCAGCGAAATGGGTACGGGTGCGGTTGTAATCGCGGCCATCACCAGCTGTACAAACACGTCGAACCCAAGCGTTATGCTCGGCGCAGGCCTCCTGGCCAAGAAAGCCGTTGAACGCGGACTGAAGAAGCCTGGCTATGTGAAGAGCAGCTTGACTCCAGGCTCCCTCGTCGTAACCGACTACCTGGAAAAAGCCGGTCTCCTGCACTATCTGGAATCCCTTGGCTTCTACGTGGCAGGCTATGGCTGCGCAACGTGCATCGGTAACTCCGGTCCATTGCCGGATGAAGTGAGCGAAGCGATTGCCGACAACGACATGACGGTAGCTGCCGTATTGTCCGGTAACCGTAACTTCGAAGGCCGCGTGCATGCTCAAGTCAAAGCCAACTACCTGGCTTCGCCGCCGCTGGTTGTTGCTTACGCCCTGGCAGGCACGGTGAACATCGATCTTCAGAACGATCCAATCGGTTACGATCCGAACAATGAGCCTGTGTATCTGAAGGACATCTGGCCAACGAGCGCGGAAATCCGCGAAGCGATCGGCCTGTCCGTCAGCCCTGAAGCATTCCGCTCCAAGTACGAGAACGTGTTCACCGCCAATGAGCGTTGGAACAAGATTCCTGTGCCTGAAGGCGAGCTGTACGAGTGGGACGATCAATCCACTTACATTCAGAACCCGCCGTTCTTCGAAAGCCTGGGCAACGGCCTGAACGACATCCAGGACATCAAGGAAGCGCGCGTGCTGGCTCTCTTGGGCGATTCCGTTACGACGGACCACATCTCTCCAGCGGGCAACATCGCAACGAACAGCCCTGCCGGCAAATATCTGAGCGATCGCAACGTGGAGCGCAAAGACTTCAACTCCTACGGCTCCCGCCGCGGTAACCACGAAGTCATGATGCGCGGTACGTTCGCTAACATCCGGATCCGTAACCAGGTCGCTCCAGGTACGGAAGGCGGCGTTACGACTTACCTGCCAACGGAAGAAGTGATGTCCATCTATGATGCATCGATGAATTATCAAGCAGGCGGACAGAACCTGATCGTTATCGCAGGTAAAGAATACGGTACGGGAAGCTCCCGCGACTGGGCCGCAAAAGGTACGTATCTCCTCGGCGTCAAGGCTGTGCTGGCTGAAAGCTTCGAGCGTATCCACCGCTCCAACCTGGTGGGCATGGGCGTTCTGCCGCTCCAGTTCCAGGAAGGTCACGGCTGGAAGAGCCTCGGTCTGAACGGCCGCGAGACATTCGATATTCTGGGCCTCAGCAACGATGTGAAGCCAGGCCAGGAATTGACGGTTGTCGCTACGCGCGAAGACGGAACCCAATTCGAGTTCCCAGCCATCGCTCGTCTCGACAGCATGGTGGACGTGGATTACTACCATAACGGAGGTATCCTCCAAACGGTACTGCGTCAAATGATCGCATCGAACCAATAAGACACTCCCTATAGGCGCTTTAGCCTTAGGAACAAATCCCCATCATCCGCTTATGGATGATGGGGATTTTGTTATTTTTCGGTACTTCTTTCCTGAATATTGGATATTCCGTTTCGAATGATGCCAAGAAGGTTAATTGGTAAAAAACATTTTCGGAAATCCATGCCCAGGAGGAAAGTACCTATGATCAAAATACATACGATGGCTTCGTTCCAATATCAATACCAACGGCCGCAGCCGGTAGCAGCGCCTAAGAAGGAGGACACGACGGATAAAGCCCTCACCTTTCAAGAGATCCTTAACCAGAAAATGAAGGAAAAGAACGTGAAGCTGACCTAAGTTGCGCTTACGTGTTACATACTGAGCTGCAGCGGCAAAAGGACCGTCCCCGCGATCACCAAGATCATGGGGGACGGTCCTTTTCTATCCTATAAGAAATAGCGTTTATGGGCGAGCCTTCTCTGAAGACGGACAGCGCTTGGACGGTTTGTTATGCCGGACGGCTGTATCACATGCAGCCTCCCGGTCATTCAATAACTTATAGTGATGCTGTCTCTGACCCGGCAATAGAATAAATTAAATCATCATTCCCATTTCCCGTGCCGCTTCCATCAGGATTGGCGCATGCTCGCGAAGCGTTTCGGCCGACAGGCGGGTTACAGGCCCGGACATCGACAACGCGGCGGCGACGCGGCCGCTGCGGTCGAAGATCGGCACGGATACGGCAGCCGCTCCAGGTTCGCGCTCTTCGATGCTGATCGCGTAACCGTTCTCCAGTATTTCCGCCAGCTGCTGCCGGTACGCGTTCTTATCGACCGCCTCCGGCCAATCCGGCGCATTCAGCAGCTCCTCCTGGTCCGCCTCAGGCGCAAAGGCCACAAGAACCTTGCTGGACGCGCCCACCGAGAGCGGCAGCCGCACGCCGACCTGGGCGACCCGCCGGATCCCCTGGTTGCTCTGAACCGCTTGAATCCGAAGGCGATCCGAACCGTCCCTTAAATACAGACTTACCGTTTCCCCAAGCCGATCCCGCAAGGCCTCCATCGCCGGCTGAAGGCGAATGGCAGGGTCATCGCTTTGGGACAGGTGCATCGACAGCTCCCATATTTTTAAGCCGAGCCGGTATTTCTCCGTCTCTTTGTTCCGCACAACGAATCCTTTGTCTTCCAGCGTTGTTAGCAGCCGATGGACGGTGCTTTTATGTAATCCGATAAGGGAAGAAATCTCCGTGAGAGCAAGTTCGCCATCCTTCGTAAAACACATCAAGATATCAAGGGCTCGCTCTACGGCGCGTACCGTCAATTTGCGGTCTTCCATCCCGATCAGCTCCTCTCCTGTTTCATTGTATGAAACCTGGTTACAAGAATTATATGAGAATTTTTCTCAAAAGTAAACCATGGGGACAGGGACTTTACAGTTGTCTTACAATCTATGGTTTTGCATTGACTTTATAGGCATCCGGGCATACGATTATTATAATTTCAACTTTTTCATGTTCACGAAACGCACTCAGACTATATGGTAAGGAGGGGCCACTTATGAGCACTACGACTGGTAGTAATGCCCCACTCTCCCAATTGAATGACGCGCCGACCGAGCTGTCCACGGGCTTGGTCCGTCTAAAGCATATTATATTAGCGCTGTTATTATCTGTCGTTTTTTTCCTCATTTTCTGTTTTATTGCGCTTCATGCCTATATCGCTTGGGTTTTGTCGAATCCGACGGTGGCTCCGCTCTATTCCAATCCCAAGCTTGCGAAAGATATGAATTACGAGAACGTCACGTTCCACTCGATTGACGGGAAACGAAATATCAATGGATGGTATATCCCGGCCGAGAATTCCTCGAAAACCATCGTGCTCAGCCATGGTTACGGCGCTAACCGGGAGGAAACCTGGGTACCGATGTACGATATCGCCCACTACGCGCACAATATGAATTTCAATGTGCTCATGTTTGATTACGGTTTTGCCTCCCAGACCAGCAAGGAAGTGGCGACCGGGGGCAAGGAGGAGAAACGCCAGCTTCTTGGAGCCATTGAGCATGTGAAGCAACGCGGCGCGAAGCAAATTGTCGTCTGGGGGTTCTCCATGGGGGCCGGCACCGCGCTGCAGGCAGGGCTTGAGACCAAGGACGTGGATGCCATGATTCTGGACAGCGCCTTTTTATTGGAGCCGGACACGCTTTACCACAATATCCACAACCAGATTGATCTCCCCCGTCATCCTTCGCTGGAGATTCTGGAGCTGCTCTTCCCTGTGCTTAACGGCACAAGTCTGGACCAGATTCCGTACAATGAGGTGAAGAAGCACGATTACCCGTTCCCGACCTTGTTCATCCACGGAACGAAGGACGATAAGGCCCCTTACCCGATCGCCGAGAAAATTGCTTCCAACCAGACGCATGCGGATTCCGATTCCTGGATTGTAGAGGATGCCCATCATGAGCTTATCTTCCGCGAGCACCCTAGGGAATATCTGCGCAAAGTATCGACCTTCCTCGGCAAACTCGAAACGCCGGACGAACCCTGAGGTTTTCATCAGTTGTTTATATAGCGAAGAGACCGTGCCTTTCAGTATACGATTCTACTCCCCTGCTGCCTGATGCAGCGGGGGTTTTTTATTTTTCCTTCATAATACAGGCCGCCAAATGAATATAGTGTGTTTAGTGAACCTGATACTGGAGGGAACGGACATGTTATTTCATTATGGAGCGAAGCTCCCGGTGCGATTACTGGAGGAAATTCGCTTTTGGAAGCATCAGGAAAGAAAACACCTCGCGCTGATCAAAGCCGTGGTGCCCGATCTGGAGCCGGTCTACGTCAAGATGCTGGATCAATGGGCCGTCGTGTTCTCCGACACGGAGAAGGCGGCAGACGAACTTCTGCGCCATATTCTAAGTTATAATGCTTCTCCCACGCCTCAAATGCTGGCCCAGGTCGAGCAGCTCTTGCGCGCTTCCTGCGAGCAGTCCAGGGAGTTCATTCGCCAGCTGCACAGCTTAAAAGAGAACAGTGAAGCCGTTCAGAAAGTACCGCTTGCCGGTACGGTCCTGCACCATGTGATTCGGGAGTCCGAATATTTCCTGAATGCACTCGAAACACTGAACGCCGCCGGAGCGCTGGAGAGATTCATGGATGTGGATATGCCGCTGCAGTCGATGACGCTGCACGAGGCCACGTCTCCTCCGCCGTCTACTCCCGAAGCCGAGCTGTCCATTCAAGGCATGGGAGACAGCGGCGGCAAAGCTGTGCCGATTGGCGGACACCGCCTCCCTCCACTGCCTTACGCTTTTAATGCGCTCGAGCCTTATATCGACGAGAAAACCATGCGGATTCACCACGACATCCATCACCAAAGCTACGTCGACGGCCTGAACAAGGCGGAGAAGAAATTGGAGGAGGCCCGTAAAAGCGGCGATTTCGAGCTCGTGAAGCATTGGGAACGCGAGCTTGCGTTCCACGGTGCCGGCCACTATCTGCATACGATCTTCTGGAACATCATGAACCCGCGGGGCGGCGGCGAACCGGGCGGAGAGCTTGCACAGCAGATCAAGAAGGATTTCGGAAGCTTCGATCGATTCAAGAAGCATTTTACCGAAGCAGCAGACAAAGTGGAAGGCGGCGGCTGGGCGATCCTCGTCTGGAGCCCGCGCAGCCATCGGCTTGAAATTTTGCAGGCCGAGAAACATCAAAATCTCTCCCAGTGGGACGTCGTCCCTCTCCTCGCCCTGGATGTATGGGAGCATGCATATTACCTTAAACATCAAAATAAACGCAAGGATTACATCAACGATTGGTGGAACGTGGTCTACTGGCCGGAAGTTGCGGAGCGTTTCAAGCATGCCAGCAAGCTGAAATGGAAACCGTTTTAATTCTCAGTCGGCATTAGCTGCTTCGCATTGGTTAATATTGGGTATGAAGTCTATAGCCCTCCTTACTTCCTTTATGGGGTTTAGGGAGGGCTTCCCTGTTCAGAGGGGCACTTGGTCATGAGCCCGGAATTGAACAGGATTATTCAAGCTAAGGAGTAACCCAACCTTATTGTTAGGTCTTTTTTACCACATATCTGGTTATTTATTCGGTTGAACGCTACCATATGCTGGATTATGATATGACAGTAAGCTTGGTACGCAGCCTCAGCATTGGTCTAAGGCAACAACCGAAAGATCCGGCGTGCCTGTGGGAGCAGGACATCACGACTGAAGGGATGGGTCAGTGTGAACAGTAGGTTCAAATCGCGTATTTTCATTTTTGCTTTTGTATTCATTATTCTAATTGTTGGAGGATGCCAGCCCGTGAACCATAATCAAAACGAAGCCACTGCAAACGGCAGCTCGGACGAGGTTATAACAAAGGCGAAAACCACGGCCGTTCAGTATTTTAAGGAAAAATACAATTTGGATGTAGAGATTACCAAAGAAGAGATGATGCCTTCGATCGTAGCGGACAAGGTCAACCTCGAAGGGTATGTCGTGGATCATCCTGAACAAACCTTTAAAATATCCGTAGATTTCAACACAGGCGAAACGTCCAATTTCGTGATGAACCCGGAGCTTAGAAAAGCTATTAAGGGCGAGTGACGGACCTATGTTTCTCTTTGCAGCAACCATAGGCTCTGAACCTGAAAGATCACGTTAAGGAGGGAATATATTTGAGTTCACCGCAAGTGGATGACGAGACATACCGACTTATGTCGGAAGCGGCTTACCTCGATCTGAAAAAAGAAGATACCGTTGAGGACCTGCCGGGATGGGAGGTTCTTGAGGACTATAAGAGCAACAGCATATCCGGTTTTGACGCGGTAACTTTCTACAACAAGGAAACGAACCAGGCCGTTATCGCATACCGCGGCACCGAAGCAGGCAAAGATTTATCCCATGCTCTCCCCGATTATCTGGCCGATGCGGATATTGGCATTGAAGAGATCAAACGAAAAATCCCGGAGTTCCGGGCTCCTTGGGCCGACCATGTAGACAAAGTCAAAGAAGTGACGGGCATTAACGATGTCACGGATTGGTTCGGCGAACAATCGAGGAAAATCGATAAGAAAACGGATATCTTGGGCACCAATCAGTTGTATCAAGCTGAGGATTACGCGCTGGAAATGAAGGAGAAGTACAAGGGCGTTGATTTTTCCCTTACCGGTCATTCGCTGGGCGGAGCCAACGCGCAATATGCTGCAGCTTATACGGGCATGTCGGCAGTCACCTTCAGCGCCCCGTCCGTCATCGGGAGCCTCTCCCCTGAAGCCAGAAGAAAAGCCGAGAATGGGGAATTCGACTCCCAGATCATTAATTTCGCCCATCCCGGCGACATTATTGCCAGCGGCGCGCTCGGAGGTTACGACGGTCACGTCGGCTCTACCTATTACATAGACTCCAGTTACAAGGATGCCAATGACGGGCTCAGCATCAAAGAAAAAATCGATAATACGCTGGGAGGCCCCAACTATCACCAGTTGGACCGCTATCAATTCGAGAATGGTTACATTTCGAACCGTCTGTATGACGGTGCTACCGGTAAATCCGTGGATTCGCCCAGAATTCCTTCCCATAGCGGTCTCTTGTTTGGTCTTGGCGGGCCGTTGAGCAACTTGGGCTTAGGTCTAGGTTTGGGCGGCTCGATGGGAGCCCTGGCCGGCTCCGCAGGAGGCTCCTCCGGTACCATCCAGGTTACCCCTGCCGAGCTGCGAAACGTAGCCGAGAAATGGCGAGCGCATGCCCATCAGAGCGATGCCGAAATGCAGGGAATCCGGCAGCGTCTCTCCAAATACATGTTCTCCAGCCACAGCCGGCGTCTGCAGCCGATCGTCCAGCAGCTGGATACATCCATCATGTCGATGAGTCAGTGGCATCTGCAGCATACCACCGACATCGTGCAGTACATTAAATTTAAGGCGGATCTGTTTGAACGTACAGATAACAGCGGTTAAACATCTATTAGCAACCACCGGGAGGAATGGGGATGAGTCGAGAGATTCTGCTGGAGCTTGATGATTTGCTTCAAGCCGAACGCGAGCTGACGGGGCTGCTTGCAGCCCTTCGGTCCGACGAACAAGAGGCACGGGTCATGTATGCCCGCCTTCAGGATTGGAAGGGACAATCGGCTAATGTGCTGAGGGATCAGATCGAAGTCTTTTTCATGGAGATATCCCGTCGAATCCGGGAGATCGAGGAGCAAAAAAGCGCCCTCGTCCAGTATGTGCAATATATGAAACAAGTCGATGGCGCATCTTGATCTTTCCTTGCTTGTCCTAGATGATCAGATGGCTTCATATCGTCACAGGGATAATCAAAAAAAGGCTTCGCCTCCGTGGGCGAAGCCTTTTTGATATCATGAAAATTCAGCTTAGTCTTTAATCAAGGACAGAAACTCCGAGCGCTGCGCGGAATCGCTCTGGAACGTACCGCGTACAGCCGACGTTACCGTCTTGCTGCCCGGCTTCTTCACGCCGCGTGCGCACATGCACAGATGCTCGCCTTCCACCACGACCATAACGCCGTTAGGCTGCAGCGCCTCCACCATAATATCGGCGATTTGCGAGGTGATGCGCTCCTGCACCTGAAGACGGCGAGTTACCGCCTCTACCAAGCGCGCCAGCTTGCTCAAGCCGGCGATTTTGCCGCTCGGGACATATCCGATATGGACTTTGCCGAAGAACGGCGCCATATGGTGCTCACACTGGCTGTAGTACACGATATCCTTCACAATGACCAGTTCCTCGTGATTCTCGTCGAAGGTAACCCCGAGAACGTCCTTGGGATCGACTTCATATCCCGCAAAGATCTCTTCGTACATCCGCGTCACGCGGGCCGGTGTCTCAAGCAGACCCTCACGCTTGGGATCTTCACCGATCAGCTTCAATATTTGCTCTACATGGTACTCGATCTGCTCCCGGTTTTGGCCTACTTTATGGTTCACATAGTCCTTTACGCCCGCCACAGTACAATCCCCCTTTCCGTTCCAAAAAAAAGCAAACGGTTAACTTATAGCCGCTGTTAGCGGTCTTTTTAAATAGAAATGCCCCTCCGTCGTTCCATTTAGACGGGAGCGGGCTTTCTTGCATTATGATTTGCGTTTGCGGCCTTGCCCTTTGCCCGGCATAGGCTGATTTTTCATCATTTGCTGTGCACGCTGCATCTGCTTGCTGTTCATGTTATACCCCATTTGTTTTGCCATCTTCTGCAGCATTTGCGGATCGTTCTGCATCTTCTCCAATTGCTTGCGCAGATAGAATACGCCGATGAAGAATCCGCCGACCAGACCCACGATCAATGTAATAATCGGAATGACAATATCCATCACTTGACCACCTTCTACTAATATCTGCCATTTCATGGCGCATACACGAACCTATCATAGCATGTCCTTTTCGTCACAGCAAATGAAAATAACGGATGTTCCGCAGCAGGCAGTTCCGATGATTACGCCTTGGTCAACTACGACCCTTTACGGTCCGGCATGGCTCCTTCGATCGTCAACAAGGTGCGTTTGATTTCCGGGCCGCCGGCATAGCCGATCAACGCTCCGTCGGCTCCTACCACCCGGTGGCACGGCACGATGATCGGAACGGGGTTCTTATTGTTCGCTCCGCCCACGGCTCGAACCGCTTTCGGACGCCCGATGGATTCGGCTACATCCTTATAGGAGCAAACCGTTCCATAGGGAATGGATTTCAGCGCTTCCCATACCTGCAGTTGGAATGAGGTTCCGCGCATGTCCAGCTGTACGTCGAAAGCCTTCAGTTCTCCGGCAAAGTACTGCTTCAACTGCGTGATCGCAGGGGCTAGTCTGGCCTCGTCCCGTTGGTAGCCGCCGTTGCCGGCCCAAGTCCGCGACCACTGCTGGATGACCGCTTCCTTCACATAGAAGCTGCCAAATTCAATGAGACAAAGGCCCTTCTCCGTGGCGCAGACCGTCAACGGTCCGATCGGAGATTGAACTTCATCATAATACAGCATTTCCGGCCCTCCTTCAGGGATGGCCATCGGCTCGACCCCCTGAATGACAGGACCCTCCTGCTCCGGATTGCCCCCATTAGAGGAACCCGAAACCCCGGCGGATGAAACTTCGGCCGCGGCTTGCGCTTCGGCAGGCGCTTCATTTCCAGCCGGTTCAGGCTTTAGTTTATTCAAGGCTTGCTGCAGCATATCTCGTACTCGGGAATCCCCTTCTGATTTCATGCTTTTTTCTAAGTTGTTCAACGCTTCTTCGCCTCCAATACGGCCCAGAGCCCATGCAGCGGTTCCCCGCAGCTCCGGGCGCGGGTCCTTCAGCAGTACTTCGCTCAGCTTCGGTACGGCTGAAATATCTTTAAAATTGCCGAGCGCGATGACGGCATTGCGCTGAATCGGCTTACGGCCGCGCCAAGCGGCGGACGTATCTCCGAAGGCCTCCTTGAATTCCCGGTTGCTCATATCCAGAATGGGCAGGAGCAGCGGCTTGGCTTTTTCAGGATCGGGCTTGAAGTCCTCTTGATGAGTCCAGCTCTTGCCCCGGTTCTTCGGACAAACAATTTGACAGGTATCGCATCCATACAGCCGGTTGCCGATCTTGCGCATGGCTTCTTCGTCCAGAAATCCTTTGGTCTGGGTCAGAAAAGAAACGCAGCGCTGGGCATTCAGCTGCCCGGGACCGACAAGGGCGCCGGTTGGGCATGCATCGATGCATTTGGTGCACTCCCCGCAATCCTCGGTTACCGGCGAATCCGGCGGAAACGGGATATTGGTCACCATTTCGCCAAGGAATATCCAGGAGCCGAACTTCGGAGAGATGATGGCGCAGTTCTTGGCACTGAAACCGATGCCGGCACGCTGCGAGACGGCCCGGTCGACAAGCGCGCCGGTGTCCACCATGCTTTCAAGCTTTGCATCCGGCACGCGTTCCTTGATGTACGCCTCCAGGCGGCTCATCGCCTCCCGGAGCACATGGTGATAATCCCTTCCCCAAGCGGATCGCGCCATGATGCCCCTGTACTTGCCAGGCTCCGATTTCGGCGGGTTCTCCATCTTGGAGTGGTACGTTATCGCGATGGCGATCAGGGACTTCGGCTCGGTGTCGGGGAGTGCGGGAGTCACCCGCTTATCCAGATCCGACTCCTCGAACCCGGACTCATAACCCTTATCCCGATGGGATTGCAAAATCCCCTTCAGGGATTGGAACGGCTCCGCCGAGGCGAAGCCGATATCATCTATGCCGAGCTCGGGTGCAACGGCTTTTAGCTCCTGCTTGAGCTCCTCCCATACCGAAGGCGGAGGAGCGTACGAGCCGAGTGTGTAGGTCATTCTCCAGCGCCTCCTTTTCTGGGATGATGTTCTGTCTTAAGCTACAGCTTTTTGATCTCGGACAACGGCCAGAAAATAAATTCGGCCCTGCCCACGATGTCGCTTTCCTTCACGCTGCCGAACATGCGGCTGTCCTTGCTCTTTCCGAGGTGGCGGTTATCCCCCATAACAAAATACCTTCCCTCTTCCAGGGTAACGGGCTCGAAGCCAGGATCCTCGATCGGGACATCGGTATACCCTTCCTCTTGGGCCACGCCGTTCACGTACAGCTTCTGATCCTTTACCTCAATGGTATCCCCGGGTACGCCGACGACACGCTTAACAAGAAACTCCTTCTTGTCCGGTCCGTCGCTCGGATCCTTAAGCACAATGACGTCGCCGTGGCTCGGTTCCGAAAAGCGATAGACCACTTTATTAATAAAGAGCCGCTCCGATGCCACCAGCGTCGGCTGCATGGATTCGCCCTTAACCATAGACAGGTTAAACACAAACATATTTAGAAGCACCATAATAACAAATGCAATCGCAATCGTCTTTACCCAATCCCACAGCTCGGCGGCCCAGCCGTTCTTCTTGACCGGTTGATTCTGAGGCCCGTTGTTCTCGCCATGCTCAGTTGAATCCGGAGGAATCACTTGTCCCATGCTACACCTACTTTACTTCGATTTCACCTTCGAGCATCGAGGGCGGCACCTTCAAAAACAGGTACATTAATAGAAAAGCATATCTCCCACCCATTTGCAACGGCTGAAAGATATGCTTCATATCGAAAAAATGTCGTTTCTTATCTCTGTCGAAGCTTAAGGCCGCCGTTTTGCGCTGCTCGTATGTACCGCTGTAGTCGCTGCAACTATTGACCAAGGATACTGAGCTTCTGGAACGACCGCAGGATTTGGCTGGCACCGTATCCCATGGCTTCATAAAATGGCATGGCTGCGGCGTTGTGCTCATCTCCGGCTACCATGATCCGACTGACTTTCCGTGATTGAAAACGCTGTTCCATCGCTGATATCAAGGCTTTGCCAATCCCTTTCCTGCGATAGTCGGGATGAATGGCGATGCGGTAATAACAACCATGATTGCGTTCGATCGTACCGATTAAGGCACCAACGATTTCACCGTTTTCTTCTGCCACCATAATCAGATCGGAGTCCCAAGCGAGCTGCCTGGAGAAAGGCTCCATCGTGTTTTCGTAGCATTCTTCCGATAAAGCAATCTGTAATAGCTCGGTTACGGGGTTACAGTCACTCAACTGAAAGGAACGAACATGCATTTCAAAATCTCCCTTTTCGTTAGCATGATGCGGTTTACCCGGTTTACAAAGATCTAGTATTCCGTTAACGCAAACCTGACATTTAAGTTTACTACAAAAAACCCGAAAATCCTGTTTCCTTGTCCATTAAACCACATCTTTCTCGTAAATTCACGAGTTTTCTTCTGAAAGCGCTTTATATGAAGCGTTTTCATTAATTTTGATGGATAAAATTCCATATTTTTGTTGAATAATCGATTCGTTTCCTGCCGTTAAACCATTAGCTCACGGTAAAATGAACCCCATTAATTACCAATGAGTTTACATCATTGTCTCCATGTATTTTTGAAATCCACCGGGCTACCTTTCCTGTGGCGACACATGCTGTAATGGAACTTGATGTAAAAAAACAGCGCCCCCCGGCCATGTGCCTTTGGAGGAACGCTGCTTTCGTACATCCATGTTTACTGAAGAACGACGGTATCTCCCGCTTTCAGCCCTGACAAAACCTCGATTTTATCAAGCGTCTGCATCCCCGTCTCAATATCCTGCCGCTCGATCTGGCCGCCTCCCTTGTCCACCATGACATAAGAGCTATCTCCCTCCGTCATGACGGCCAGCTTGGGAACCACAACCGCCTTGTTCTTCCGTTTGGTCACGATCTCTCCGTTCAGCGTCAATCCGCCGATCAAGCGATCATTCTTCGGCAGCGAGATGATGACCTTGAACTGCGGCGTCTGGGACGTCTGCTTCTCCTGAGCCGTCGCCTCGGCGAATTTGGCCACTTCCAGCACCTTGCCCTTTAGCTTCAAATCCTTGATGGACGGCAGCTTGACCTCTACCGCCATGTCCGGCTGAATGCTGAAGATGTCGTTTTCCCCGACGTATGCCACTAACCGCAGGGAATCCAGGTCGACGATTTTGCCGATATACTGGTTGGCCGTCACCGATTGCGGCCGCTGCTGGGTCGGGTCGAACAGGAACAGGCCTGCTGCCGGAGATACGTATGTCGATTGCCTCAGCCTGTCGTT
This sequence comes from Paenibacillus sp. Y412MC10, assembly GCF_000024685.1. NCBI lineage: Bacteria > Bacillati > Bacillota > Bacilli > Caryophanales > Paenibacillaceae > Paenibacillus > Paenibacillus sp. Y412MC10. The sequence goes on along the minus strand of NC_013406.1, from coordinate 998,483 downwards.
CAAATCGGCAAGCGTCTGACGTTCAATATCGTTGTTCACCTCGTCCAGCTGACTGCTCAGCCGCGCATTTTCCTGGTCTGCCAGCATTTTCAGGCGCTCCGCCTCCGTTGCGCCTACAGGCGCGTTGTCGAGATCCTGATTCAGCGTAAACTCCTTCAGCTCCTGCTCCAGCTTCCGCTTCTGCAGCTCCGCCTCCTTCTGCTGGAGCTGCTGGCGAATCGCCTTTTGCTCCAATTTGAAAAGGGCGTCGCCTTTTTTGATCTGCTGGCCGTTCTCGACGTTCCAGGACTCCACCTTCGCCTCAAAAGGCGCGTATACGTTCGTTTCCTTTCCGTATTCGGACGTTCCCTTGACCTGCACGGTCGATAGAATCGTTTCCTCGGTTACGGGGAATGAGATGACCTGCGGCTCTTCCATCATGGGAATCTCAGGTTCCTTGGGTTTCACCTGCCCATATCCCCAATACCCCACCAGACCCAGCACAGCAGCGATAACCGTCCATTTTATGATTTTTTTTATCATACCGATTTAGCTTCCTTTCCGAAACTCATGATCCTAATCCCGCTTGATGGCCAGCAGCGCATTCGTTCTTGCTGCGCTGATCGCCGGGTAAATCCCCGAGAAGATGCCCGTCATTACGGCGAAGGCAATGCCGATCGGCAGCGTCTCCGCCGTCACGGCGATTTGCAGTCCCGACATGCCTGCCGAAGCCATGATGAATGAATTCAGCCCTTTGATGATCAAATACGCGAATACGATGCCGAGCAAGCCGCCAAGCAAACCAAGCAGGCTGGCTTCCACGATGAACATGTTCCGGATTTGCGGCATATTCGCTCCCAGAACCTTCATGATGCCGATTTGCCGGCGGCGCTGATGCGTCGACATCGTCATGGCGACGATGATCGAAATCGAGGCCAGCAACAGGATAAATACGCCTACGCCGAGAGCGATCGCCTTGAAGGTATCCAATTGGGAAGCAACCTGATCCCGCATGGCCAGATTGTCGCTCGCATTCAGCGCAAGCTTGGAGATCAGGTCCTCGAGCGGTTTAATATATTGCAGATCCTCCACTTTGACCGTTAGATTATCGTAAATCCGCTGTTTCGAAGCTGGCCCTTTTTGCAGATTCAAGCTGTCCGTCAGCCAATCTGCCGTGTCAAAGGATATGTAGGCCTGACGGTCATAGAATGCAAACTGGGCATCCCGCCCCTTGGGCACATCCAGCACGCCCCCGACGTAGAGCTGCGGGCTGAGCAATTTCTTGTCGTTGTCCATCTGCTCCAGCTGAACGTTCTTTCCGATCATTTCCGAAACGGTGCTCTCATACTTCTGGAACTCTTCCCATAGCTGCGGATTGTTGGGATCGGAATTCATCATATTGTTCAATCTTTCGCTCGTCTCCGCGTCCTTCCATCCGGTTGTCGCTCCGTAATTCAGTACCACGGCACCGATCTGCTCCAGCGGGCCGCCTTCCTTGAACCGGTTCCCCTGCTCTTTAAGCTTGGACAGGTCCACGGCCACGACGTTGATGCCTTCATGGATCAGGTTGTCGGACGATATGGTCCGGAAATAACCGAGCTGCTTGGTGGCTACAACGGATTTGACGTGATTGAAGCCCTGAATGACCTGAACCTTATCATCCGTAAGCAATCCCCGTTCTCCTCCCGCCGATTGGCCGCCGCCTTCCCCGGGCCCGCCCGTGCTCTGCGGAGTCACCGTAATTTCGTCAAGTTTCATGCCGCCTATGATTTCCGTCTCCAAATAACTCTGGGCGCCGTTGCCAATGCTGATCGCTACGATAATAGCCGCACATCCGATCGAGATGCCGGTCATGCACAGGGCCGTTACCACTTTACGGCGTTTGATCTGTCCCCATGCCAGCCGTATGCTGTCTAAAAATCTCAGCTGACCTCACCTGCCTCCTCCGAATGAACCGGAACCCCGGACAGGGGCGAAGGGGCGCTCGGCCCCCGCTGCCCTCCCGTGGAAGTCGCGTAGTTCTCCGGCTGAACCAAATAACCGTCTCGGAGCATAATCGTTTTTTTCATTTGGGCGGCGACTTCCATCTCATGGGTAACGATGACAAACGTCGTTTTCATGGACTCGTTCAGCGACATCATGATTCGGATAATTTCCTCTTCCGTTTTGGTGTCCAGGTTGCCCGTCGGCTCGTCCGCAAAAATGACGGAAGGCTCGGTAATTAACGAGCGGGCAATACTGACGCGCTGCTGCTGTCCGCCGGACAGCTGGGACGGGTACAGCGAAGCCTTATCGCCGATCCCCGTCATCTCCAGAAGCTCCATCGCTTTCTTGCGGCGCTTGGACGGAGAAACGGATTGAAAAACAAGCGGAAGCTCAACGTTCTCCCGGACCGTAAGTGTCGGAATCAATTCGTAAGCCTGAAAAATAAATCCGATATGCTTGCGCCGAAAAACGGCAAGCTTGTTTTCCCCGTATTTGACGATATCCTGATCCGCAATATAAATATGGCCTTCGGTCGGTTTCATCAGCCCGGCCATCAGGTTGAGCAGCGTGGACTTGCCCGATCCGGAGCTGCCGAGCAGCGCAATCATCTCGCCCTTCTGGACTTCGAACTGGATGTTATGAAGCACCTTTAACACTTCGTTGCCGTTCTTAAAGCTGTGCGATACATTTTCCAAACGCAGCATGTTCGCTATTCCTTTCCGGTTCTTAGTCTATCTCTCCTCGTTCGGGTCCAGAAGGGGCTGGAACGTCAGGTTGTAGCTCTGGCTGCCCAGCGTAATCCGCTCGTTCTGGAATTCGTCCACAAGGGTCAAGTTAAACCAGCCGCCGCGGAGCTTTTTGTACTGCTCGTCCGTCAGCTCCATCGATATCGACCGGGTGCCCGGCACTTGGATATCGGTGCCTGGCGTAAGCGTCCGCTCCTGTGTTTGTCCGAGGCTGTCCTTGATGATGAGTATCAGCTTGCGGCCGGAATCCGCGGCCGCAATGCTCTCGCTTCGTTTCACATCCAACGTGGCATTAAGCGATATGGTGGAACTGCCCTCCTGTAAATGTCCAGCCGCTTTCGTGACCGAAACGCTGTAAGGATACCAATCGAGCTGCGTCAGGCCGGAGCTTGCCGCAGGTCTGGCCGGATTCAGCATCAATTTTTTCACGCCCAGTACACCCGTAGCGTCCTTGCCCGTTTCCGCAAGCTTGCCTCCGGACATCGCCGTGCCGAGGGCCAGGCCCAATTCGCTGGCAGCCCCTTTCGGCACTCGGGCCCAAAAGACGATCGACTGCCTGGATCCCGGCTGAAGGGCCGCTTCCGGCTGAATGGTCTCCGCTTCATAAATCCTGCCGTCCGTGCTTTGGAAGTACCCCTTCAGCACTGCGGCTTGAACGCGGCGCTGTTCATTGCTGGTCAGCACGAACTCCGAATAGACGATGTCGGAGTCTGCTCCTTCATAGATGACCGTCCGCCGTTCTTGTGCCTCCGCACGTTTACCCGCAGCCGTGACCGTATAGGGCTTCCCTTTCTCTAGAACGCCGATCGATTGCATCATCCCGGACGTGGTCATGGTCAGGAACGACGTTTTGACCGCCTCCTGCTGCGTAAACAGCTCGAAACGGAGCGAACGGATATCCTTCGTATACGGGATCCGCGCCATGACGTACACCTCGGTTGATGCCCCCGGCGCAATCAGGGAGCCCTGCTCCTCGGCGATGACCTCCGGGCCGGCCAAGCCTGTTTTTTCATCCGCCGTGACGTTCGCTTTAAGCTCAGGCAGCGGCAGCGATTTGGATTCCTGGGTATTCCGCAGCCGCAGCTTCGCCACGATCAGGTCCTGGTCCTGCCACGGCAGGCGCTGGATGGATTCCAGCGTATACGCAAATCCTTTGGCCGACTGCGCGCCGTATTCCACGCCGATGGATGACTTGCGTTCCGTTTGGTATGGGATGGCAAAGTATGCAATCGGCAGGGTCAACGGCTCCTGAACCTCGGAGGTCGGCTCGCTGCCCGACTCACCCGGATTCGCGGGCGGTTTGGATGCGCCGGCCGTGCCTGATGCCCCGATCATTTGCAGCTTCAGCCGGTCCTGCTTGAGATCAAGCGGAAGCGTGATCTCCATCACCATCGTTTTCTCTTCCCCGGGGCGGAGCGTCAAACCCGTTTTGCCGTCCGGCGTATAAGGATGGAAGGAGCCTTCGGACGCTTTAATCGCGAACTCGTAGGCCGGAACCTCCACCGATTTTTTTCCTTTGTTCTTGAAGGCCATCTCGATGGTCCATATGCCCTGTCCGCCGGAGGCACGCAGCGAAGACTGGCGGATTCTGGCATCGACCGGAATCCCCCGGATGGTCAATTTCTTGGCTTCGCCCGCCTTGACGTCCCACTTCGGAGCTGTTGCCGCCGGCAGCTTGAATGAGGCGACAGGCAGGGACAGCTTCAGCGTGTCATCGTTTTCGGTCCATAAGAAACGCAGGCCGGCCGTCTTCAGGTAAGAGGGAACTTCCGTTATGTAGTAAACCAGTTTCTTTTCTTTCGGCTGGACAGGCACCCCCTCCGCCTCCGCCTCATGACGCAGAGGGAACGAATTGCCGCTTGCCGTTACCAAATGCGGCTCGAATCCCCGATCGTTCCATACCTTGCCGCCATGGTTGGTCATATACATCCCGACTTTGGCGATGACTTTGCCGTCGTACTTGATGATCTCCAGCGATTCCGCCTGTACGGTAACCGGCGTTCCGCCCAGCTTCAGCTTGGTGCTTGAGCCCGTTGGGACGGCAGCGGAATAATTGGCGGGCATTCTGTACGTTCCGACGCGCTGCAGGTAGCCTTTGACCTGCGGATTCCATACGTCCATGACCAGCTTCATGCCGGCCAAAGAGCTGCTGTCGGTCTTTGCATAGTAGGTGACGCTCACGCTTTGCCCGGGCTCTACCTTCTTCTTGGCCAGGTCCTTGGAAATGGGATTGGCCGCGCTCACGGAACCGCCGGGAAGGACCACCTTGGGAAAATAAGATACCAGGCGCGCCGCGCTCTTGCCCCCATTTTTATAAGTCAGGGTAAATACCGCCGCATGCGACCCGTTTTGCTGCCATACGTCGGCATGGTCGAGCTTCGCCGTGACGTTGCTGCCCAGCTTCACGCTCCAGGCCAAATTTGCATTTTTCTGCGCGGCCGACTTCGCGATTTGCGATGTCTCCGTCTTAGATGCAGCAGCTTCCACTTGCGGTGCCGCAGCCAGAATCGCAGCCATCAAAATGGCCGTCACTCTGAACTTTGTACTATTCATGTTACGACTCCTTTCTACCTCGATCTATCCCTTTCATGCTCCATCTATAAGTACAGATTTCTTCAAGGCTATATATATAACGACAACTTTCCCAGGAAAGTTTTTCATCATTTTCCATTGCGGCGAAACAACATTCTTTAGTCCTTAAATCGGCTCTCGCGGACTTTTCAAACATAAAAGTTGATTTAATCACCCAAAACGGTTTAATATATGTAGTGTAGCCGGATTACATATTCCATTGCTCCGGGATGATAAAGACTTCCTGATGAAGGAAGGCCTTTCATCATAACCAAAAACTAAATTTACAGGAGGTTTTTACTATGGCATTTCAATTACCAGCACTTCCTTACGCAAACGACGCGCTCGAGCCTCACATCGACGCACAAACGATGGAGATCCACCATGATCGCCACCATAATACCTACGTAACCAACCTGAACGCTGCTCTTGAGAACGCTCCTGAGCTTCAAGGCAAATCCCTTGAGGATCTGATCGGCAACCTTGATGCTGTACCGGAAAGCATCCGCACAGCGGTTCGCAACAACGGCGGCGGCCATGCTAACCACTCCCTGTTCTGGGAAGTGATCGGACCAAACGGCGGCGGACAACCAACCGGCGCTTTGGCTGATGCCATCAACAGCGAGCTGGGCGGCTTCGATAAATTCAAGGAAGATTTCGCTAAAGCGGCTACAACTCGCTTCGGCAGCGGCTGGGCTTGGCTCGTTGTTAAAGACGGCAAACTGGCAGTAACCAGCACCGCTAACCAAGACAGCCCGATCATGGAAGGTCAAACTCCTCTCCTCGGCCTGGACGTTTGGGAGCATGCTTACTACCTGAAATATCAAAACAAACGCCCGGATTACATCTCCGCATTCTGGAATGTAGTCAACTGGGAAGAAGTCGGCAAACGTTACGACAACGCGAAGTAATAACGCCTGACTAAAACCGATCTCATATCACCAAAAAGGCTGCTTTCCGCTGTAGACCCTGTCTACCGCGAAAGCAGCCTTTTCATATTCATTTTATTCCTCCTACGCATCGTTTGCCGCTGCTGCAGGGCCGGACTCATAATAGCGCGCTTTGGACGGAGAGTAGATGACCGCCAGCAGCATGACAGAGGACAGAACCGCTGCGCCTGCCCCGATCAGGCATACGGCCTGCAGCGACCAGGCATCGGCGGCAAAACCGAGCAGGAGCGTGAAGAGAATCTGCAGCATCCCTTCCAGCAGTCGGGTCACGCTCGTAAAGCGTCCCATGAGATCAACGGGTACCTGGTTTTGAAAAAAGGTGGTATAGCCCGCGTTGGCATACGAAGAGAAGAAACCAAACACGATAAAACCGATTACGGCCGTCATGAGGCCCGATGCCGCATAGAAGATCATATAGCCGATGCTCGACAGGAGCATCCCTGCACCGATAAACATACGCAGCGACAGCCGTTTAACGGATAAAGACGCAGCCATCGAGCCTGCCAGATACCCTGCTCCCGCAACGCTGACAAGCAATCCGTAATCCTCGTCGCCGAGGAGCAGCACCTGCTTAATGAACGTGGCCTCCTGGGAATCAAGCGCAAAACCGAGCAGCGCGGCGGATTGAAACAGCACGTATACGAGCATAAAATACTTCGCGGCCTTTCCGAAATCGATCACCGCGGCCCAGTCCCGCAGCAGCATTCTCATCGTCATGGCCTCCCGCTTGCTGTCTGCCGCCTCCTCTCCATCCACATCGGGAAGGAAGTAGATGACAAGCGCACAGATCAGGAAGGATACCGCATTGATGACGATGCTGACTCGAATATCCGTGTAGGCGATCAACAGGCCGGATAAGGCGGGTCCAAGCAGCACCGCGCCGGAAGTCGTAAAGCTGGACCATGCGTTGAACCGCTTTCGTTCCTCTGCCGGAATCAGCTTCGTTACGAACGTCATGGACGTAGGCCCAAAGAAAGAGCCCGCCACGTTAATCAGAAACATGATGCCATAGATGCCCCACACCGAGGACATGAAGGGAATCAGGGCGATCAAGGCCCCTCGGATCACATCGGTGATCATCATAAGCCTGCGCTTGTTCGCCCTGTCGATGATGCTGCCCGCCCAGGAGTTGGTCAACAGAGTAGCGAGCGGCCGGATGATGAACAATCCGGCCACTGCCGCGGGAGACCCCGTCATGTGGAGCACGAGCAAATTGATGGCAACCAGATAGATCCAGTTCCCGAGATTGGAGATCCCGATGCCAAAAATGTACAACAACGCATTCTTCCAACTATGCAAAAGCTTCACGACTCCTTACAAACCTCTTCTGCATTACATCCTAATGAAAAAGGCAAAAGCGGCTTCAAGATGAGAAATAGGCATTCAGAATCCGGATGAATACATTGGGAAATGCGTAACGCTCCATATCCTGAACGTGAATCCACCGGAAATTCTCTTCGCCCGTCTCATATGCAGCCGCGCTTTCCGCTGCTTGCAGGGCTGCCGGCGGCACATCCTGCCACTTACAGCGGTATACGCCCATATTCCATTGAATATGGCTAAAGGTATGCTCCGCGTCCATCACATGGCCGATCGGCTGGACCGGTACCCCTTCCTCCAGCAAGGCATCGCGCAAGCGGACCATCGCTGTCTCCTCGGGCATTGCGGCCGGTACGCTGCTCCGATCGGCCGGTACGATCACATGCGGCAGCTCCCACATACCGGCCAATAAACCGGCGGCTGGACGCTTGCGGATCAGGATCTTGCCTTCGTGCACGCCGGTACCCTCTACAATCGCGGTAAGACGGTATTCAGGACGCGGCGGCTTGGCCTTCGTTTTAATAGGAAGCGATTCCTCTTTGCCCTCCAGCCTGGCCGAACAATGCTCCATGACCGGACATACCAGGCATTTGGGCGACTTCGGCGTACAGATCAAGGCCCCCAGCTCCATCAGCGCCTGGGTGAAATCCGAGGCCCGTCCATCCGGTACCAGCGTCAGCACCAGATCCTCCATCTTGGTACGGGTTTTCACTTTCATGATATCTTCCTCGATCAAAAAATAACGGGAAAGCACGCGCATCACGTTGCCGTCCACGGCCGCGGCCGGAATGTTGAACGCGATGCTGCGAATGGCGCCCGAAGTATAGGGACCTATCCCTTTCAGACCCGACACTTCATCTTTGCCGCTGGGCATCACGCCATCGTACTGCTCCGTCACTTGTCTAGCGGCAGCCTGAAGGTTGCGTGCGCGGGAATAATAGCCCAGACCTTCCCAGCATTTCAATACATCGTCCTCCGGCGCGTCCGCAAGCGATTGGATCGTCGGAAACCGCTCGATAAACCGATGGAAATACGGAATCACCGTGTCTACCCGGGTCTGCTGCAGCATAATTTCAGATACCCATATATAATAAGGATCGCGATGCCTGCGCCATGGCAGATCCCGTTTATTGATTTCATACCAATCCAGCAGCTCTTGGCTGAAGTATCGTTTGTGTTCCGTGTTATGCATCTATTCGTAATCTCCTTCGTCTTCCTTACTTGATCTCTCCACCACGGCGAAAGCGGAAGCCAGCGTGGCCTGATGGGAAATCGTCAAATGAATCGCATAATGGGCGGGGCCCCCCAAGCCCAGACGGTCCCAGGCTTCCTTGGACAGACTGGCTTCCGGCCTGCCGAGAGCACCCGGCATTACTTCCATGTCATGGAATCCGATCAGGCGGCCGATTCCGCAGCCAAATGCCTTGGATATCGCCTCCTTGGCAGCAAAACGCCCGGCAACAAACTCCGTCCGTCTTGCCCCCTTCTTAGCGGCAACGGCCTGCTCTTGCTGCGTAAGCACGCGCTGAATGAACTTCTCTCCATGCGGGCCTGTCATCAACGTCTCCATTCGCTTCATATCCAGCACATCATGCCCGATTCCGTAGATCACAATCGTCTGCTCCCCTTCGTTGATCCAGTCTTCCTGTTCCAAAAAAATAAACACGCTCCTACTTATTGTAGCAGTCGATGTCCGCCAACGCGAGACTACGGTGTTACAACAGGATGAAATTAAATATATTTGTTGTATTTCAAATTTTATCCATATAGACTGAACAGAACAGCATATAAAACGAAGGAGGAATCATCTTGTGGGTACATTAATTTATCACGTTGCCGTTTCGCTTGACTATTTTATCGCAGATCAAGCTATGATGGAGGGGAGAATCGATCAGACCCTTTTTTTATTCGATGGTGAACATGTTCCGGACTTCGTGGCTGAAATCCAGGACTATGAGGCGGTCCTCATGGGCGGTAAAACGTATGCGTTTGGTTTTAAGATGGGGGCTAAGCCAGGGGAGCCAGGTTACCAAGGTCTTAAGCATTATATATTCTCACGTTCGTTAGAATTCGAATCCAACGATGAGGTTGAATTGATCAAGGAGGACGCCATCCCCTTCATCCGTCATCTCAAAGAGCAAACAGTCGGCAAGCTGTGGCTGTGCGGCGGCGGAGAATTGGCAGGAAGCCTGCTCCAGCATAAACTCATCGATCAGCTGGTTTTGAAAATTAATCCAGTGATGGTTGGTGACGGTGTTCCGTTATTCGGCAGTGTCAAACCCAGGCTGAAGCTCGATTTGATCGATATGAAGCAATATGCCAACGGCGTTCTCAAACCGACCTACAACATCATATATACCTAGTCTCTCATAAAAAATATAAAGCCTTCCGGGGGATGGATGATCCTCCGAAAGGCTTGTTGCGCTTGGGATATGGTTATGTTAGATGCCTGGAATCGTATTGCGCTTGTGCGCCGTTTTGACGTAATAGCTCTCAAGCTTCTGCTGAACCTCGGGATTGATCGTTTTGCCTTCCAGATAGTCGCTGTTATCATCATAGCTGATTCCGAGCTCTTTCTCGTCCGTTTGTCCTTCCCAAAGTCCGGCAGAAGGCGCTTTGTCAAGAATCGATTGCGGTACCCCCAAATAGGATGCAAGCATGCGAACCTGACGCTTGTTGAGGGAACTCAGCGGCGTAATGTCCACTGCGCCGTCCCCCCACTTGGTATAGAAGCCGGTAATCGCCTCGGATGCATGGTCCGTGCCGACAACAATCAAATTCTGCTCGAATGCCAGCGCATATTGTACCACCATACGCACTCTGGCCTTCACGTTGCCTTTGCCGGGGATACTCATATGTTGATGGACGCCGATATTCTTCAGGCCATGCTCTACTTCCAAAGCAACCTCGTTCACCGCCTCCTCGATATTGGTCTCGACGGTATATTTCAAATCGAAGGCCTTCGCCGTTGCGTAGCTGTCGGAAATATCGGCCTGTTCGCCGTATGGCTGGAACACCCCGAGCGTCTTGTATTCCTTGCCGTTCTCCTCCGTGAGCTCGTCTGTAGCCCGCTTGCACAGGCCGGCGGCCACGGCCGAATCGATCCCGCCGCTAATGGCGATCAGCAGTCCGGAAGTGCCGGAGTTCTTCACGTAGTTTTTCAGGAAATCCACGCGCTTGCGTACCTCTTCCTCCACGTTAATCGTAGGTTTGACACCGAGTTCAGCGATAATTTGTTCTTGCAGGCTCATGATAGATGACTCCTTTCAGTATGTTCTCTCTAACTTAAGTACTTCATTCATACAACAAAAGCCCCGCGGCTTCGGAATATGCCGAATGCTTCGGGGCCTATGTAACTGCCGAATTACTGGCAGTAGCGATTGAATGCGTCGGTCAAATCTGCGGCGATTTCCTCGGCGGAACGGTTCTCCACTTGATGACGCTCAATAAAGTGTACCAATTCCCCATCCTTCAGCAGCGCAATCGATGGGGAGGATGGAGGATACGGAGCAAAATACTCACGGGCTTTCGCCGTTGCTTCCTTATCCTGTCCGGCGAACACGGTATACAAATGATCCGGCTTCACCTGGTTCTCAAGCGCAATGGCTACACCAGGACGTGCTTGCCCTGCTGCGCATCCGCATACGGAGTTTACAACGACCAGCGTTGTGCCTTTCGCCTCCGGAAGCACTTCTTCCACCTCTTCAGGTGTTGTGAGCTCCTTGATTCCCAAACTGGTCAGTTCATCCCGCATCGGTTGAACCATATCGCGCATATATCGGTCAAAAGACATACCCATAACTGCTTCACTCCTTATATAAACAAGATTGTTCGAATTATAACAGCTCATCGATATCTATATTATACAATCCTAAAGAGTGAAAGCAAGAAAATACAAAACGAGCAGCATCACAAAATGGGATACCGCCCGTCTTCTTGCTTCATTTTCATCATACTAGGTAGCAGGATAGTTTACCCCGTCCTTTTTCTTGTCAACGATGGGCTCGCCACGGCGATCTTTGTTTTCACGCTCCTGCCGCTCCTGTTGCTTGGAATCGTTCTTACTCATCCGAATCCCTCCTTTACCCTGAGCTCTGCCTTATGATGCGTAATTAACAGACCGTTTATTCGGAAGCGGCAGCGCTCTGGGATTCCGGCAGGCCGTGCGGGTACGAGCGGACAGGAAAAGAAATGATGAACACCGTGCCCTCACCTAGGTGCGATTTTACGTCTATCGTTCCATGATGACGCTGTACAATGCTCATGCACAGGGCGAGTCCAAGCCCCGTCCCCTTGCTCTTCGTGGTAAAGAAAGGTTCAAACAAGCGCTCCAGCTCATTCTCCGGTATGCCGATTCCGGTATCCGCCACATACAACTGGGCGAGGTTCCCTTCCAGCCGGGTTTCGATCGTCAACGTCCCCTTGTCATCCATGGCCTCCATCCCATTGCGGCACAAGTTCAGAATGAGCTGCTTCATTTCCTTGGCATTCAGATACAGTTCGGGAATGCCGGTTCCCAGTTTCAGCTCGATGTTCTGTCCGCGCAAATTGGCGTCCGCCCACAAGAGCGGGCTGAGCTCATGGATAATGTCATGAAGGTGGCACTCTTCTTTCTCGGCTGCCCGGTTCTGGGCCAGGGACAAAAAGTCGCTGATGATGCCATTGGCCCGATCGAGCTCTTCCATGACGATCCGGTAATAATGATCCAGCGTATCCGGACTCTTCTCTTTCATAAGCTGCAGGAATCCGCGCACGACAGCCATCGGGTTGCGAATCTCGTGGGTGATGCTTGCCGCCATTTGGCCGACCAAGCTTAACCGTTCTACATTAATAAATTCCGTGCGGAGCTTCTCAAGCTCCGTAATGTCTTCCATGATGCCTACCGCACCCATGATGTCGCCGTTCCCATTATGTATAAGCGGATAAATGCCGGTAGAATACACTCTAGTAGCGCTGCGCATAATTTCCCCGGTGCTTTCGACACCGTTTATGGCTCTCTGAAATCGGCTGCGTAGATGTTCCTTTTGAATCATGCCCTCCAACAAGTCGAACAACGGCCTGCCGATGACATCCTTGGTGGTCAGATTGGGAAACACGCTTCGAAAGCTGCGGATAAGCGGTTGATTAAAGGCGATGATATTGCCGCTGCGATCCACCGCAACCATCCCTAAAGGAATCATCTCCATCATTTTCGTTAATGAAGCAATCTCTCCGTCCTTCACGTCGTACTGGCCCGAAGCCAGACGCCCAGAGGTTAATTCGATCCAATACACGATCACTCCCGAATAAAAAATGCCGATCAGCATATACAGAATGGTCACCAGAATCGTGTCCGGATTCAGATCGTCATTCCTAGCCTTTCCTTCCATCGCGTGGCAGGCTACAATAATCAGCATAGCCGGAACGAGCGCGCTCCAGAGCCAATAAATCTTTTCGGTCATGGAGCCTTTCTTGAAATTGGAGGATACCCTAGGTAATAGCGAGTATCCCAAGACAAGCAAATTCAGAACGAGGCCGGTCGTTGACCAGCCGTTAATCAGCCCATGGCTTGTGAAATAAATTACTGCAAGACATAGCCCTGAACTCCTGCTTCCATATAATATGCCTAAAAATAACGGGATCACGCCAAGATGGATCGGAACGTAATAATCGCTCATTGCAGAAATCAAGACGCACAATACGGTGCTGATTCCGCTGGCAATGACAATATGCTTGCGAAATCGAAGCAGATCATCCGGGTTCTTCTTGTTCAGGCACTTTAGATGTCTGTCGAGGAGAAGCGGCAGATGAAAGATGAGTGTACCAGACAGCAAAACTTGCAGCAAAATATCTTTCCATAGGCTCAGCACAGTGATCCATCACCTCAATTGGACAACGCATCTAATATTTCTGATTAAAGCACAGGCGACATCATATTACAATATCTTGTAAATTCCTGCAGCGGCGACGGAGTCCCACGTCTTATGTCCTATTCATGAGGTTTGGGATAATTCGCGAATATCCTATATAATAAGATCCATCTATTAATTGATATACCCCCAAAGGAGCTATGAGCAAACATGCTTGATTATGATATTATCGTCGTAGGAGGCGGACCTTCCGGATTGATGTCCTGCGTGGCTGCAGGGGAAAGAGGAGCTTCTGTCCTCTTGATCGACAAAGGGGACAAGCTAGGCCGTAAGCTTGGCATCTCGGGCGGCGGAAGATGCAATGTCACGAATGCCAAAGAACAGGATGAATTGATTGCCAACATTCCGGGGAACGGACGCTTTTTATACAGCGCTTTTCAGCATTGGAACAACAGGGACATCATGACCTTCTTCGAGGGTCTTGGCATTCGGCTGAAGGAGGAAGACAACGGGCGCATGTTCCCTGTTACGGACAAAGCCTCCAGCGTGGTGAATGCCCTGATTGGCAAAGTGAAGGAGCTCGGTACCGATATCCGGACGAATAGCCCGGTGAACCGCGTTCTCTATGAGAACGGCCGGACGGCCGGGGTCGAGCTGAAATCCGGGGAAGTGATCCACTCTTCCTGCGTGATCATTGCTACCGGCGGGCAATCCGTGCCCCAGACCGGTTCGACGGGAGACGGTTATCCATGGGCTGAAGCCGCAGGCCATACGATAACGGAGCTGTATCCGACCGAGGTGCCTATCGTGTCTACCGAGCCTTTTATTGCCTCTAAAGAGCTGCAGGGCTTGTCACTGCGGGAGGTGGAGCTGTCCGTCTGGAATCCGAAAGGAAAAAAAGTGATTGCCCACCGGGGAGATATGCTGTTTACCCATTTCGGGGTGTCCGGACCGATCGCGCTTCGCTGCAGTCAGTTCATCCGCCAGGTGCAGCGGAAATTCGATGTCGTCAACGTGGACATGGCCATCGACATGTTCCCCGAGCGCTCTCAAACGGAGCTTGCGGCCGAGCTCAAAGGGCGATTGGAGGAGGAGCCGCGAAAGAGCATCAAGAACGTGCTTAAGGGCATGCTGCCGGAGCGGATGATCCCGCTGCTGTTATCCAAATCGTCCATCGATAGCGACATGATCTGCAGCGGCATATCCAAAGCCGCGCAGGAAAACCTGGCCTCCGTTCTTAAAAAGTTTACGTTCCGCGCTTCAGGCACCCGTTCGCTGAAGGAGGCCTTCGTGACGGGCGGCGGCGTCAGCCTCAAGGAAATCCAGCCCAAAAGCATGGAATCGAAGCTGATGCCCGGCCTCTTCTTCTGTGGCGAGATTATGGATATACATGGATACACCGGCGGCTACAACATCACGGCCGCCTTTGCGACCGGATATACGGCAGGCAAGCATGCCGCCGAGTCCTTATCGCACATAGCCGATTAAAAAAGCGCGCCGGAATGCCCTATAGATGGGAGCATTCCGGCGCGCTTTGATTATTCCTGAGGTTGGCGTTTCTCCTCCTTGTATACCGGCCAAGACATGAGCGATGGCGCGACCATGAGAGCAAGCACGGTCAATGCAAGCACGGCGAGCCATCCCATTACGCCCTGAAAAAGCGTTAACCCTGCCACGAGCGAATAAAGAAATGCGGGAACGGCGAGCAAAGCTCGTACCGCAACAATGCCGGCGGCTCGATGCTGCTGATTCGTAAACGGAAGCACATGCATGAATTCGGCTTTGGCAAACAACGCCCATCTTGTGTTCAGCCAATACGACATCATCAAGACAAGGGCAACATAAACGATGATTTTGATGATCAGCGGCGGGAGCCAGATGGCCGGGATGCCGACCAGCGTAATCTGAACGTACAATAACAGGCTCTCAGGTTGGCGCAAAATCGCTTTAAGCCCCGCATCGGCTAGCCTTTTCTCCGCCGTGCCTTTAAACAATCGGCCGGACTTCCGCATAAACCAGGTTTTGCTTCGTATGCTGGGCGGTTTCCCGACGGCTTGAACCAGCAGCTTCTCCGTCAGCTGCACCCGAGTCTTTGCATCTTCGCGCGCATCGGCCAGGAAGGTCCCCTGCATGGCCAGACGTTTTCGGCTGAGAAAAAAAAGCAGTATGAGCAGAAGCAAAACCGCCGCCCATATCACAACATAGGACTGAAGCCAAAACGTAACAAGCAGCGTCAGCAGTCCGAATGATAGCCAGCGTACAACATACGTCATCAGATGCTTCCGCCAGCCTTTATAACGGGAACGAATCATGGCCGTCCATAGATTGGCGCACCAGGCGCAAACGACTGTAACTGCCAGCAATGTCATAAGGGCAGTTCCGGTAATTTCATGTTCCCTGACGAGAATCGGCAGCGCAAGCACCGAGATGATCAATCCCTTGATCGTTGAAACCGCATGACTGTACGCCATGCCTCCGATCATTAATCCCTTCATCCATTCCCGCTGCTGGCGAAGAAACAACGTGTCGGCCTCTTCAAAGAATAGCAGCACTCTGCCGGAAAACATGAAGAGCAGGATCCCTACCACCGCTTGCAGCGGCAGGAATTGTACCCATCCGGGAAGCGGGCTCGTCCATAACTCGCGGTATAACCCGCCTCCCAAGAGAAGGCCGGGGACAATAATGTAGAGCATCACGACCCAGTCGACCACGGTCGCCAGATTGTCGCGCTGATTCTTCCAATGAGCGGTCACCCTTCGCCATAAAAGGGAGCCCGGATGTCTGAAGTGATGTGATCGTTCCATATCCATCATCCCCCTCATGTCAGCGCATCGAAGCAGTCAAACAACGATGCGCCGGGAAGTTCAGCGGACTGCCGGATTTGGTCCAGCGTGCCCTCCGAGGCAATCCGCCCTCCGGATATGAGCACAAATCGATCGCAAATTTTCTCCGCGGTGTCCAGCACATGGGTAGACATCAATACACCTGCGCCACGGCGCCTCTCCTCGAGCAGCAAATTCAGGAAGTCGCGGGTTGCCCGGGGATCCAAACCGATAAACGGCTCGTCTACGATATAAACGTCGGGTTTGGAGAGAAAGCCGATCATCAGCATCATCTTCTGCTTCATTCCTTTGGAGAAGCCTCCCGGCAGTTCATGGCGTACCGACTCCATGCCGAACTGCCGAAGCAGCTGGGCGGCCTGCTCCTCAAAATGCTGATCGTCCATTCCAAAAGCAGCAGCTGCCAGATCCAAATGCTCCCACAGCGTCAAGTCCTCGTAAAACACGGGCTGCTCGGGAACGTAAGCATATCGCGGAGGACTGCCCGCAATATAGACGTCGGCCTTGCTATCTTTAAGAAGCCCCAGCACCGTCTTAATGGTCGTGCTTTTCCCCGCTCCGTTCGGTCCGATCAAACCCAGAAGCTCGCCGGGCACCACTTGAAACGATATATCCCGTATGCGCGGGCGGCTTGGTTCGTATCCTGCCTCCTGAATATCCACCTTCAGCACCGGTTCAGGCCCAAGTCCATTCTCTTGAATCTTATGCATCCTAACACCCCATCCGTTGTCTCTATTCCCAGTATTACGCATCAGGGCAAGGATTAGTTGCATTTAGCGAAACATTCTTGCATTATATCGTAGTCGTTTCAGGGACCCTTCCCATTTGAATTTCATTATAGGATCGGCGCACGGAGGGCGTATCGGGCTGGAGGCATCGTGGCTGCCGGAGCCGGAGGATGGAAAATGTTTCGTCCGCATTGTGACAAATCACATGTTGCATTTGTACATTTCAGCGTAATCTTAGATTTGAAGTAATTCAGGACATGAGTCCATACCAAAGGCGGGAGAATGTATGAAGGTGTCACATGAACGCGATACACAGCTTGCGATGCACCTGTATCGGGTGTTTGCCAAGTCATTCAAGAGCGTCAACGAACATGTCGTGAATGGCAGTAAAATCGAAGGCTTTAATCCAACCTCTTTTGCCGTAATGGAAGTACTGTTCTATAAAGGCCGCCAGCCCATCCAGCAGATCGGGGCACAGCTGCTCCTGCAGAGCGGAAACGTCACTTACGTGGTCGATAAGCTGGTTGAAAAAGGCTACGTGCGCCGCAGACCCTGCCCCGAGGACAGACGAGTGATCTATGCCGAGCTGACTCCATCCGGAGAGCAATTGATGCAGAAGCTGTACCCGCTGCATGAACAACACATCCAGCATGCCTTGGGAGGATTGGACGAGGAAGAGAAGCGCCAGCTGATCGGACTGCTGGGCAAAATGGGAAAACATGCGGAACAGGTGCAGATCGTGCGCCAGCAGGGCTGAAAAAACACAGAGAAGAACCCTTCCTCCTTCTCGGAAACAGGGTTCTTCTTGCTCAATATACCGGTTAGAAACGCTCAGTCTTTAAAGCCTTCCAAGGCAATGGTCGGCTTCCCGTCCGCCTGCCAGGCTCCCTTGTTGTATCCCGCATTGTATCCCGGCGTAGCTTCAGGCTCCCAGTAGAACACGCCCAGCCCGGTACCTCCCGCTAAGCCTCTCACCTTGGTCTTGATGCTCTGGACAAAGCTCTTGGCTGCCGCCGGCTGATTGTAATCCATGCCAATTTCGCTGATCATGATGCTTTTTCCATATCTGGCGGTCATGTCTTTGGCATTGGCTATCGTCTGATCGACCTTCGATGACCAATCGCCCGCTTCCGGGTACAGCGACATGCCGATAATATCGAAGTTCGCGCCGTTGCTGATCAAGCCGCCAATATTCCACTTGAACAATTCATTGTCGTAGCCATTCGATAAATGAACGATCGTCTTGGCCTGGCCGCTGACGGACTTCACCGCGTTATGCCCCGTATTGACGAGCCATGCGTAATTCTTCATGTTCGCTGAGGCCTTGCCGTCCTCCCACAGCATTCCGTTGTTGGTTTCGTTGCCGACCTGTACCCAATCCGGAGTCACGCCTTTGTTCTTCATGGTGTTCATCACATAGACGGTATGGGAATAGACCGCATCCATCAGCTGCTGAAAAGTAAAATTACGCCAAGCATAGGGCTTGTTCTGCTGTCCCGGATCCGCCCAGGAATCGCTGTAATGCAGCGTAAGCATAATGCTCATGCCTTTATTCTTGGCACGCTGGGCCAGCTCGGCGGCTTTTTCCGCATTCAGATAACCGTTCATGTAATCATTCATGTTGGGATTGACCCAGACACGGATCCTTGCCGAATTGATCTGGTAATCGTTCTTCAGAATGTCCAGAATATCGCGCTGAACCCCTGTCTTGTCCTTCCACTTATACCCTTGAGCTTCCATACCGGGAACCCAGCTGATGTCCGCACCTTTTGCAAAGGCAGGCGCCGCCTCGGCGGCGTCGTTACCCGAAAAGCCAAACGTTAACGCAAGCATCGACATGCAAAGAAACATTCTGAACCAAACTCCTTTCGCGACTCCAGTCATTACGATACCTCCTTGGTTTTTCGTTCACTGCGCAAGTGACACCCCTATTGTAAGCGTTTTCCAAATGGGGCCACAGGGCATAATGCCAACATTTCCGGTCCTTTTCCAAGCAAAATGAACCCGGGCGCAAGGGCCCGAAATGTCAGATCCGGTGCGGAAAGGACGATCACATGGAATAGGCAAATGAGCGGCGCGGTGCATGATGAAGGGACAGGCATCACGAAGGCACCTGTCCCTGGAAGAGGCATGTTTTGAAACGAATCGGAACATGGAAGGCTGAGCCGGCTTACGCACTCGCCCCTTTTTTGATCACCTTCACTCCGTAAGGCGCCAACTCTAGCTCTGCCCCTTGGGCTTCGCACGAGATAAAATCACGGTAATCGGCTCCGTCCAGCGTGACCCGCTTCGCTTCGCCAGAGAAGTTCATCACAAAAATGTAATCTGACTCTCCATCCGTACGAATGGATGAGCTTACGCCCGAAGGCAGCTCCATCGGCAGCGCCCGGCGGACGCCTGTCTGTTCAACGAGCTTCCTGTAAAAATCGGAATGAAAAGGCTCCTTGTTCCGGGAGGCGATATAATAGGCCCGGCCCTTCCCAAGCTGATTGACCGTCAATGCTGGCCGTCCCGCATAGAAATCGGACCGGTAAACGGCCAGCGCCTCCGCCGTCTCCAGATGAATGAGGTCGCACAGCTCAACGGCTTCATAGGCCTCGGCCAAGCCAAGCCCCCCTCCGTCATTCGTTACGATCCCATTGACATCGTGATCATGGAGAGCATCGATTTCCTCCGACCATATGCCGAGCGTCTTACGAAGGGGACCCGGAAATCCGCCAAGGAAGCAAAGGTCAAACTCGTCGACGATTCCCGACCAATACGTCGCAACAAATGTGCCGCCCGCTTCCACAAATTGTTGAATCCGTTCGCCCACGCCTGGGCGCACCATGTACAGCATGGGGGCGACCACCAGTTTATATCCGGAGAAATCCTGCTCCATATCGATGACATCCATCGGGACTCCCTGCTTCCATAAAGCCCGGTAATGCTCTTGCACGGTCTCCTCATACTTGACTCCCTTATTCCGCGGACCTTGCGCATCGTTGATGGCCCAGCGGTTCTCCCAGTCAAAAATGACGGCCGCTTCCGCCGGAATGCCCGTTCCTACAACGGCATCCATCTTGTTGAGATAGTCCCCGACCTCAGCCACGTCGCCGAACACCCGCGTGTGTTCATGACCGACATGATCGACGACGGCGCCGTGCAGCTTCTCGCTCGATCCCCTGCTCTTGCGCCATTGAAAATATTGCACCGTATCCGAACCATGGGCAACGGCTTGCATGGAAGACAGCAAATGCATACCCGGGCGCTTCAGCTTGCTCACCGGCTGCCAGTTCGTCAAACTTGGGGTGCTCTCCATCAGCATCCACGGCTGCCCGCCTTTGATCGAGCGGACGATATCATGCATCATGGCAACGCGGGATGCCTGCGCGGCCTCATCCCCGCCCTGATCATGCCAGGTCGGATAGCTGTCCCAGGATACCACGTCCAGCAAATCGGCAAACTTCCAGTAATTCAGTCCTTCAAAATATTCCATCAGGTTGGTCGTCACCGGAAGGGATGGATTGACCCTGCGGAGGGGTTCCGTTTCGTGCCGGATGAAATCCGCCGTCTGATCGGTTACGAACCGTCTCCAATCCAGGTTCATTCCATGTACCTGCGTCTCCCCGTGCGGCGACGGAGATTCAACCTGGCTCCAATTCGTAATCGTATGGCTCCAGAATGCGGTCCACCAGGCATGGTTGAGGTCATCCAGCGTGGCGTACTTCGCCTGCAGCCAAGACCGGAATGCGTCCTGACAGTAGTCGCAGTGGCAATCGCCGCCAAACTCATTCGAGATATGCCAGCCGATCACGGCTGGATGGTTGCCGTACCGCTCCGCAAGCTTCCTGTTGATCGTATGGACCTTCTCCCGATAGACCGGTGAAGTATAACAGTGATTATGACGGAAGCCGTGCAGGTTACGAACGCGCCTCTCGCTTACGCGCAGCACCTCGGGATACTTCTCCGACATCCAGGCCGGTCTTGCGCCGCTTGGCGTAGCCAGAAAAGCATAAATTCCATTGTCGGCAAAGCGGTCCAATACGCCGTCAAGCCAATCAAACGTGAATACCCCTTCCTCGGGCTCCAATGAAACCCATGAAAATATGCCGACGGACATCACGTTGCAATTCGCCAGCTTCATCAGCCGGATATCCTCTTCGAGCACTTCGGGATAACGGAGCCATTGCTCCGGATTATAATCGGCGCCATGCAGCATGTGCGGAACCCGCGAGCTAATCGGATTAAACATTCGTTTCATAGTAGGTTAAACCTCCTGTTTCCTGATAGGATCGCATCTCTTATTCTTTGACAGAACCCAGCGTCATCCCTTTAACGAAAAAACGCTGCAAAAAAGGATAAACCAGCAGGATGGGCGCCGCGCCGATAAAGATCTGTGCGGCATTCACCGTCGTCTGGGACAACAGCTCCATCTCCTTCGGGCTCATGCTCATCGAGCTCATGTCCCGCTGGATAATGACCGTCTGCAGGAAGGTCGCCAGCGGGAAATCCTTGGCATTGTTCAGATACAGCAGCCCGTCAAACCACGAGTTCCAGTGGAACACCATGCTGAACAGCGCAATCGTGGCAATCGAGGGCAGCGAGATCGGCAAATAAATCTTAAACAGCGTTTTGAAATGGCCGGCTCCATCGATGAAAGCCGCTTCCTCCAGTTCTTTCGGAATTCCCCTGAAGAAGTTCAGCATCAGGATCACCAAAAAGGTGTTCACGGTGCCGGGGATCACCAGCACCCAGAAGGAGTTGATCAGGCCCAGCTTCTGAATCACGATATAGAACGGTACCAGGCCTCCATTGAACACCATGCTGAACACAAACAGCCAGGAATAAACACTGCGGCTGCGGAAGACGCGGTTCTCTTTGGACAGCGGATATGCGGCCAGAAACGTCACGGCAAGCGTCAAAGCCGTTCCCAGTACGGTACGTGCAATCGAGATCCAGATCGAGTGTAGAAATGCCGGGTTATTGATCGTTTTCTTGTAAGCTTCCAGCGAAAAATCGACCGGCCATAATCCCACCAGACTGGCGTCGGCAGCGGCTTTGGAGCTGAACGAAATCGCCAGCACATGAAGCAGCGGAATGATGCAGAGAATGGCCAGCGCGACCAGCAAGCAGGTATTAAACACGTTAAATATGCGGTATTCCATCGTTTTATGGTACATGGCTCTCCCTCTTTCGCTCTGCTAGAATATACGGTAGCCCGCCCACTTGTAGGCCAGCCGATAGGATACGAGAATAAGGACCATGCTGATCACGGATTTGAACAAGCCGATGGCCGTTCCGAACCCCATCTCGCCATTCAGGATCGCTGTTCGGTATACAAAGGTATCGATGATATCGCCTTTCTCGTATACCAGCGGATTGTACAGGTTGAAGATTTGGTCAAACCCGGCATTCAGGATGTTGCCGAGCGCCAAGGTCCCGACAACGATCGTGATGGGAATCATGGAAGGGATCGTGATATGAAGCGTTTGTTTCAGGCGTCCCGCTCCATCGATTTCCGCGGCTTCGTACAGGGTCGGGCTAACGCCGGCCAGCGCAGCCAGGAATACAATCGTATTGTAGCCAAACTCCTTCCAGACGTCGGATACGATCACCGTGAACCGGAACCAGTTATTGTCTCCGAGAAAAAAGATCGGATCGATGCCGACAGCGGCCAGAATTCGATTAACAAAGCCGTCGACGGCGAGCATTTCGATCAAAATTCCGCCCAGGATGACCCAGGACAAAAAGTGGGGCAAATACACCATCGTTTGGATGCTCCGCTGAAGCGCCGTTTTTCGGATTTCATTCAGCAGAATGGCAAACACGAACGGAATCAGCAGATTGAACACGATTTTCATCACCGCGATGACAAAGGTGTTCCATATGACCTGCATGCTGTCCTGCCTTTCAAACAAGTATCGGAAATTGTCCAAGCCCACCCATGCGGAGCCGCCAACGCCCTCCCACGGCTTAAAGTCCTGAAAAGCCATAATGATGCCGCCCATCGGCAAATAACTGAACAAGAACAGACAGATAAGGGCCGGCAGCAGCATGACGTGGAAAGGCCACGTTTTTTTCATCCTCTTCATCCAAGATCCTCCCGTTAAATCAATCTACCTCTTGATTATAGGACCCGTCCCACGGGGCGCAGTAGCCCACAAAACCAATATTCATGGCACGATAGCAATCATTTTGCAGCGTCTTACATGGAACAAAAAGGACGGCCCTAAGCAGGCCGCCCTTCATTACTCGGTAACCACAACTACTTCACGCTTTGATACCATTCGTTAACCTCTTTGGTGATCTGTTCCCCGCCTCCGGCTTTCCACGTTTCCACAAACGTATCAAAAGATTCAACGGGCTGTTTGCCGTAAATGATCTCGTTCAGGGTTTGGTTCTCGATCTTCAGGAGATAATCCCACTTCGATTTCATGGTGGCGGTTACCGGTCCCGTAAACATGTTCTTCTTGGAGATCTCCTCTTGGGAGAGCAGCACTTCCGCAGCGGCAGGGGTATCCTTGCCATAGTTGACCGCAACGTCCTTTTCGAGGCGGCTCTCCGGCTTCCCGCCTTTCGCCAGCTTCAGCAGCGCTTTCATCTGCTCGTCCGGAATGCGGGCACCGTCGCGGACCAGCAAATAACGGACGACATTCACGTAACCGCCTTGGATCTGATCGTTGGGCACCATTTCGCCATTGGCATCGAGCTCGAAGTCGTAGCCCTCGAACAGCCCGTTAGCAAATTCGCCGCCTTCCTTGGATACGGCAAAGTTATCGAACAGGTAGTTTTGATACGTGAAGAAGGCCTCAGGATGCTCCATATCTTTATGGATCAGGGTAACGCCGTTCGTATACTGCGTTCCATGGCGCATCGCAATGCCGTCAGGGCCAGCCGGAATCTGGACAGGCTTCCAGACGGCTTCCGGCGCATTCTTCACGGTATCGATCAGCGGCCAGCCGCTCATCCAGTAAGGCCCCGGAATGATGCCGGCCGTTCCGGCTACAGCCGGCTCCGCCGTTTTGTTCTCATCCCACAATGCGGCTTCCTTCGGAATGTATCCTTTATTCATCCACTCGTTCAGCTTCACCAAGCCTTGCTTCATGCCCGCATGGACCGAGCCGTATTCCAGGCTTCCGTCCTCAGCCACGTTCCACTGCTGCGGCAGCGTTCCGTAAGCGCCGAATATCCATGACGGATCGCCCATCCAGGTGCTCATGGACGTTTTGAAGCCGATGCTCAGCGGCGTGACTTTATCCGGAGCAAGACCGGACGGGTTCTGATTCTTGAAAGCATCCATCACCTGCTCAAGCTCATCCATCGTTTTCGGTGCGCTCATCCCCAGCTTGTCCAGCCAATCCTGCCGGATCCATAATACATAGTCGTGATTATAGGCAAAATCCAGAACCGGAAGCCCCATTCGCTTACCGTCCCGGCTGTACTGATTCCACACGTTGGGATCCAGATTCATCGCGTTCCTCCACGTTTCCGATGCATACTGGTCAAACAGCGTGCCGACCTCGGCAAACATGCCGGAATCGATCAAATCCTGGGCCAGCTGCTGATTTTCGGTGCCGAGCGTGACGATATCCGGCATTTCCTGTCCGGAGGACATGGCCAGCCGCAGCTTGGTTGCAAAAGCGCCGTTGGTATCCGTAATGGACCACAACGATTTGATGTTGATGCCAAACTTCTCCTTGGCCCACTTCGTAGCCACATTGTTCTCGATCGTTTCCCCATTCTTGAATTGAAGCGTCGGATCGACGCCCCACACCGTCGTAATCGTAACTTCCGGATCGTATTTCTCTTTGTAGACGTTTTCAGTTTTGGATTCGGCCGGCTGCTGCGCCGCTTCCGGTTTCGGCTCGCCGCCGGAGCATCCGGCCAAGGATCCGGCCAGGAGCAAGGACGCGGCCAGGATCGGGAACCATTTCTTTCTTCTAGCGGTCATCGTTAAATCCCCCTTCTACCACCTTATGGATTACATGTTTAATTATAGAGGGGCCGGCAGCCGCATCCTATGTCACGAATCGAAGATTTCTGCACCTTTAGCAACATCCTTGGTCTCTGTATTCGTTCGGGGTCATTCCGTAGTGCTTCCGGAACATCTTGCTGAAATACTGCGGATTCTGGTATCCGAGCTCAGCGGTAATTTCATAAATCTTCTTGTTCGTATGCTTCAGCAGATATAACGCCCGCTCCATTCGCTTGCGGATGATATAATCGCCGAGTCCCTCTCCGGTTTCGCTCTTATAAATCTTGGATAAATATACCGGATGCAGGAATACCCGGTCCGCAATCGTCTTGACGGACAGGTCGTGACCCGAATAGGCAGTCACCATCTCCTGGACCTGCTTGATGATATGGCTCTTGCTCGTTGTCTCCTGTTCGGACGAGATAACATGAAGTTTGTTCAGCATATCAAGCGACCAGGAGCGCAGCTTGGCAGCCGACTGAACCACCTGCTGAATATATAAGGGGTCCCAGCCGGCCTGGTCCAGCTGATGAATGTAATGCCCCTGCTTGTGAGCAAGGTACATGAAGGCATTCGCAACCGATAAAAATATTTCATACAACGCCGTCTGCCCGATGAATGCGGTTTCAACTTCTGCAAAGACTTGTTCTATTTTGTCGCGGGCGGCATCCCACTGCCTTGTTTCCAGCAGATGCAGCAGGCTGGGCGGCTTTGCAAACGCCTGGGTAACGTCCCATACAGGCTCATGCAGCCGGTCATCATGGTCTTCGGCGAATCGGATAGCTTCATGATCTCCGTTTCCCCAGAGGTAAAGCGAGCTTAGTCCCGACCGATAAACGGATCCCAGTTCCCCCGGAAAATCAAAGGAGTCTGACACGAAAACCGAAATGCTTCCCTTTAAATAGCTGCCCACATCCTGTTGAAACTGGGTTATATACCGTTTCAATTCGCGGGAATCCGCGAATGTTTCCATATCTCCAGCGTTCGGCACTCTCTTGGGCTGAGCCAATAGAATCAAACAATGATGCGGCGTTTTACAGGACCACACATGGAGCAGCTCGGCAAATACCTCCTCAGCAATGTTGCCGATGGCATATTCCATCAGTCCCACCGAATAGTCGTCCATTCCCGTAAACCTCTGCCCAAGCTGTATCAGCAGCATGATCGTCCGCTGGTCTGTTCGGAGCGGAATTTCATATTCATGAAGCTTGTGATCAAGCGAATGACGCGGCATCTCGCGTCCCAGCAAGAGATCATGCATGAGGCTGTTTCGCAGAATGCCGAGATCCGATTTGCGGCTGTACATCAGCTGATGGAAGTGCCCAAGCTCCTTCCGCTCCTCCTGGATCGACGCCAAGACGGAGCTCACGCTCCGCATGAATTCACCATCGTCCACCGGCTTCAAAATGTAATCGGATGCCTGCAGCCGAATCGCCTGCTTGGCATATTCAAAATCCGAATAACCCGTAAGTAAAATGCAGCGGATATGCGTCCAACGCTCGGTTATGGTCTCCATCAGCTCCAGGCCGGTCATCACCGGCATCCGAACATCCGTAACCACCACATCGATGTCCTGCTCCTCCAGCAGGTCGATCGCCTCCAGGGCGGAAGAAGCCTGATACACTTCTTCAATATCCAGCTCACGCCATGGTATCGTCTGATATAAACTTTCCGTAACATAACTCTCGTCATCAACCAATAAGATATTCATCGACTCTTTGCCCCCTGCCCTGACTTTGATTGCTCCTTCCCAAGCGTTCCGGCAATGGCCAGTAGAGCACAGCCCGTACGCCGCCTTGCGGAGATGCCGCAAACCGCAGGCCGGCTTCTTCGCCATAACGCAGCCGCATGCGCTGGTGAACATTCCAGACGCCGCAGCCCATCTCCTGATCCATCGGCCTGTTCAGCCGGGCCTCCAGCTCGGCCAGCTTCTCCCCGTTCATGCCGATTCCGTTATCATCCACTTGAATGCAGGCCAGACCGTTCACAATCCGGAAGGTTACCCTGATTTCACCGTCGCCCGAATGAGGTTCAATGCCATGCAGCACGGCATTCTCCACCAAGGGCTGAATGACCAGCGGCGGGATCTCCATGCCTTCCGCTTCCTCCGTCAAAACAAGATGATATTGGAGACGCCTCATCCGCATCTGCTGGATTTCCAGATAATGCGTAACGAACTCCACTTCGTCCGACAAGGGAACCAGTTCCCTTTCCTGACGCGTGGTGTAGCGGAAATACCGGGATAAGCTGTGCGACATCGCCACTACGGCTTCGTATTTCCGAAGCTTCGCCATGCTGGTAATAAACGAGAAGCAATTGTAGAAGAAATGGGGATTGATCTGGGACTGCAGCTGCTTCAGCTTCGCTTCCCTGACATGGATCTTCTCCATGTATACATGCTCGAACAGCTCCTGAATCTGCTCCACCATCGAGTTGAATCTCGTGGCCAGAAAACTGAACTCGTTACGGCCCGCTACCTTCATCCTTACCCCGTAATCCCCGGCTTGGAGCCTTCGGAACACATAAACCAGCTGCTTGATCGGAACCTGAACCTGGGAGTACAGCAGATATGCGGCGAGGCAGCTCATCAGGAGCAATGCTGCGATCGAAATATAAAAGAGCCTGTTCGACGTATGGATCGGCTTCATAATGTCCGATAGCGGAATATAGTCTATCAAATACCATCCGGTCGTTTCCGATAATACGATGCTGACCGAATAGGTTTTGCCGCCCACTTCCTTCACGCGGTTCTCCACGTCTTCGAGCGGCTCCCGATCCAGCTCCGCCATCATATGGTTAATCAGTTCCTGGTCTGCGGTACGGTTGTAGATAACGCCCGAATCCGGTTTATAGTAGAACGGATCGCTCCTTCCGTCGCTCTTAAAGCGGTCCAGCATATCCTGGATGTTGGTGCTGTCGAATTCAACCTTGATCACGGTATTCGACTTGCCCGTACGATGCTGGGTGGAATACGGTGCCACCGAATACCAGACAAACAGGAAACGCCGGTCGCTCCCCTCGTAATAAGGAGTGACCTGCCACCCCGGCTTCACGTCCTCCGCAAGCTCCTCGGGCGAATAAAACCCGGCATCGCTTTCGGTGACCACCCGCCCGAGGGATGGGGAATAAATGGCCAGATGGCTCCGCCAGTTCGAAGAGCTCTCCTGTATGCTCAGCTTCGTCTGAATTTGCTTCACCAGATTAATCGCGTCCAGGTTCAGATACTTATCCTGCAAATAGATATCCCGAAAGCTTGAGATGTCCGGGTCATGCAGGAGCAAATTCGGCCATGATGCCAAAATATCGATATTGGTATTCACCTGATTCTGAAAAAAAACAAGCTGGTTCGTATTCGATTGGCTGAGCTCCTTGCTGAGCACGTTCGTCGTGGTTTGGTTCGAATAGAAATAGAGGCCGACAATCGGAATCAACATCAGAAAAATGAACAGGACGATTTTTCGGAACAGATTAAATTTGGACATACATCGGCAGCCCCTTGGTTTATGTAGTGTGAGAAGTCATTTATAGCGAAATATGTTTATTATATCGGAGTTCGCCCTGTGCCGTGTAGGGCATAAAAGCAAGATTTCGGGCACTTTCGAAGGGATTGTTACGACATGGACGTTTGCGCAGCCCACAAAGAGCGCATCCAACAAAAAAACAGGATCACGGCCTCAAAGAGACCGGGGTCCTGTTACATTTTTATTATGAAATATATGCCTTACATGCGTCCATCGATCAATGGCCTGACGGTTGTTCCTCTCCCGCCTCCGGTTCAGGGGGCGCATTGCGGAAGGCGGCCACGATCAACATACAGATCACCGCCATCACGGCCATCACCACGAACAGGGAATTAAGGCTTCCCTCCAGTATTCCGCTCAACAGGCTGCCTGACCCTTCCGGCAGTTCGGCCATTCCATGCGGGGAGAGCAATTTGTTAATGTCGTCGCTCGTAATGCCGGCCGCATCCGGCTCAGCGGCAAGCCTGCCCGCGATTCCCGCATTGACCCATAATCCGAACACCGCTACGCCAACGGTCTGACCGAACGTCCGGATGAAGGAGTTCAGCGCCGTGGAAGCTCCGCGAACCTCATAGCCGACCGAGGATTGCGCAATGATCTGAAACAAGGTGGAGATATAACCGAAGCCGACGCCATAAATGAACGTAAAGACCAGCAGCACGCCCAGCGCCGTATCCTTATGCATGAACGCCAATCCCACCGCTCCGATGATTAGGAGCACAACGCCGATCAGCGCCGTTTTCCGGGAGCCGGATTTAACGATCAGGCGACCGCTGATGATCGAGCCGATCAGCCATCCGATCGACATCGGGGCCAGCGTCAGACCCGACAAGGTGGCGTTGCCGCCACGAACGCCTTGAATCCACAGCGGCAAATACGTGGTCAACCCGATGATAAGCGCACTTACCAGAATATTGGCTATCGTCGATACTGTAATATCCCGGATCTTGAACAGATGGAGCGGCAGCATCGGCTCCTTCACCCTGTTCTCCACCACCAGGAACGCAGCGAGCAGCACCACGGAACCGATCATCAGACCGAGCATGAACGGAGAATTCCAGGAATAGCTCTCCCCGCCGCCGACCGCGAGCGCAAACAGCAGCGCCGTCATTCCCACGGTAAACAGGGCCGCTCCCCCGTAATCGATCGATACTTCGCGGGCGTTGCGCTCCTCTTTGAAATAACGGAAAATCAGCCATATCGATAACAGCCCGAACGGAACATTAAAAACAAAAATCCAGTGCCAGGACAAGTAATCCACGAAATACCCGCCAAGCAGCGGTCCGATCAGCGAGGAAATTCCCCAAACGGAGCTGATCATCCCTTGAATCTTCCCTCGTTCCTCCAGATTGTAAATGTCTCCGACAATCGTGAAGGTCACCGGTATAACCGCACCGGCTCCGATCCCTTGGATTGCCCTGAAAATGATCAGCTGCGTCATGTTCTGCGACAGCCCGCACAGCAATGAGCCTACGAGAAAGATCAGCGAGCCGTATAAAAATACGGGCTTGCGTCCATATAAATCGCTTATTTTACCGAAGATCGGCGTCGTTACGGCCATCGTCAGCAGATAGGCCGTAAAAATCCAGCTCATCAGGCTTACGCTGCCGAAGCTGCTGATAATGGCCGGACCCGCCGGGCCGACAACCGTTCCTTCGATCGCAGCCATAAAGGTGGATAACAGAATACCGACCAGGATATAACTGCGTTTGTCTTGTCTTAATACACCCACATTCCTTCGTCCCCTTTACTCTAGACGGCCCCGGCATGACTCCTGTCCCTGCCGATCCTATTAGGACAAAACCGGGGCCAACAGCATAAAAGCGCCTCCCGATACCAGGAGCGCTTTCACATCATGTAACATTTCTATTATAAAGGTTACCGCGAAGGTTGCACAGACATTTTCCCGTTCCGAAGATGAATAAAGGAAGTGGCGTGCCGCTTCATGAGCTCGGGATCGTGCGTGATCATCAGGATGGCCGAGCCTTCCCCGATGACATAACGGCACAGCTCGGTTACTTTATCGATGGCGGCATAGTCCATTCCCGAGGTCGGCTCGTCCAGGATATACAGCGGTCTTTCCAGCATCAATTGGCTGATGATGCTTAAGAGACGCTTCTCGCCTTGACTAAGCAAATAAGGAGACATTTGAAGACGATCCGTAAGTCCCGCCATCTCTAACAGAACCCTCGCCCGCTGCTGCTGGCCGGCCGTCAGCTCCGGGCGCTTCTTCACGGACATCCCGCCATGGAGGCTGTAGATCAGCTCCTCCCAAACATTCGGGGCCGTAAACATATATTCCGGCTGCTGGAACACGTAGCCGATCAACTCGGCCCTGCGGTAGACGGCCATTCCCTTCGTATCTTCCCCTTGCCAGCGTATGCTGCCTGCCGGAGCCCGCAGCAGGCCCATGATCAGGCGGCTGAGCGTCGTTTTGCCCGATCCGTTCTCCCCCGTCAGCAGCACCCAGTCGCCGGGATCAATCTTCGCATCGATGTCGCGCAGCGCCTCCCGTCCGCCGGGATACGCAAACGTCAGCGAATCGATCCGGAGCAGCGGGGAGACGGCAGACAGCCTGGCGCCTTCTGCATGGAATTCCGCCGCAGGTACGGAACCTGCAGGAACTGGCTTGCCCGCATGGGATACCGCCGCAGGCGCGGAACCTGCGGGGACCGGCAATTCCGCATGGCGCGCTGCCGGATGCGGGGGAGTTGCTGCCGGGACAGGCTTGTCCCCGGCGGCGGCACTCGCTGCCTCGCCTGCGGGCCGAGGCAGCAAGCCCAGCTGCACCAGGTGCTCCCCGCAGCGGTGCAGCAGCTCCTCCGGCGGCCCGTCGAGCACGACGGTGCCGCCGTCCAGGACGATGACGCGCCCAGCGGCGCGCGCGACATCGTCAAAGCGGCCGGACGCGGTGATCAGCGTCCGGCCCTCCGCCTGCAGCTTATGGCACAGCTGCAGGAAGTTCGCCTGCGCCGCGGCATCCAGGCTGGCGCAGGCGTCGTCGAAGACGAAGAGCCGCGGGCGCAGCGCCAGCACCGCGGCCAAGGCCGTGCGCTGCCGCTGTCCGCCGGACAGGCTGCGCACCGGATCGGTCCGCCGGTGAAGCAGCCCGACCTCCGCAAGGGACTGCACCACCCGCTCCTCGATTTCCGCGGGCGGAACCCGCATATTTTCAGGACCGAAGGCCGCTTCGTCCTCGACGATCCCCTGAACGAGCTGGGCATCCGGATCCTGAAACAGCACCCCGACCGCATCCGCTACGTCGGCTATCGGCGCCGCTGCAGGATCCATGCCGTCCAGCAGCACTTCCCCCGTTCTTGCGCCTCCGCCGCTCCGCGGAAGAAGGCCGCATAACAGCTGGCACAGCGTCGACTTCCCGCTGCCGCTGGCACCAAGAATCGCGACCCAATCGCTCTCCGCTATGTCCAGATTCATATCGTGGATAACCGGATGTTCCTCTCCGTCATAGCGGAATCCCAGTCCCCGGCATGACACCCTTGTTCCCGACATCGGTCTATCCCTTAACCGCGACGGCGAAACGGCGAAGCAGGCCCGTCTTCACTAATGCCTCGCCTAAAACCTTGGTTAATAGGCCGCAGAGGAGAACGCCGCTCAGAATACGCACCACCAGCGCAATGCCAAGCACTTCGATCGGCCAGGACGTATACCCGAACATGTTGGCCGCGAACAGGAACCAGAGCGGTACCATCGCCCCGCCAACCAGCATTAGAGCGCTTGCGCTCCACTTTTTGTATCGGTAGATCGCGAAAATCGTCTCCGCCACGATCATGTAGCAGCCTGCGGCCACAAAACACGAAGCAATGCCGTATACCGTACCGGTCAGAGCCTGAATCGTGCCGCCGATCGCAAACGTGACAACCGCCGTTCCCGGTTTACGAATGATGTAGTAAGCCAAGAGTCCATAAACCATGTAGATTCCCGTCGTCGTCGAAGTGGCGATGGGTCCGCCCAGACTGTTCAACAGCTTGTTAACCGGCCCTATGTATACGGTGAGAACGGCATTAACGGCAGCAAGCATTGCCATCAGGATAATCTCCTGCGTCGTAAAAGCAAACCATTTTTTCTGTGATGATGAATTCAAAGGTAGTCCTCCTTCATACCAGCCGCCGTCGGCGGCTGTGCTAGCGTTCGTCAACGCTTCTTTTCATATTTTGCACACTTCGGCTCTTAACGTCAACCCATTTTTCGTTCTTTAAGGTTAACAATTTAGGTAATCCACCACACGAAAACCGTTGCCAGTACATACATAACTGCCGATGCGACCGCCCATGAAGGAATGTTAACCTCCGTGCGATAGGTTCGGTCCGGGTATGCGCCAAATCCTTTGGATTCCATTGCGCCCGCCGTTTGCTGAACACGACGCAGCGCATTAAGCAGGACAGCCGAAACAAACTTCAATCCGTAGCCGATGCGGCTTCCGAGTCCCTTGGGCGGTCGATGGCCCCTTACCTGCTGGGCAGCCAGAATATGGGCACCCTCCTCCTCCAACAGCGGAATGAAGGTCAGCGCAGCGGATACGCCAAACGCAAACCGGTAAGGGATTCGAAGACGTCGGGTCAGCTCGGCAACCAGTTCTCTCGGATCCGTCGTCAAGATATACGCCATCGAGGTCAGAAACAACGTAAACATCCGGAGCGACATGGCACCCGCGGCGTTCAGAGCCTCAACCGTCAGGGTGATGGGTCCCCACTGCAGCCATACGGTGTCCCCTTGGACCGTCAAGCTGGTCAGAATGAAGTAGGGTATCGCAACGATTGCAATGAGCCGGATCCCTCCCAGCAGACGCTTGCAAGACACCTGGCCGGCGAATCGGGCTTGGCCGATGCATAACAGGAGAAACAACGCCTGCTGCCAGGCTTGGTCGAGCAGCATGGCGATTACCGCTGTACAGAACAGGATCACCAGCTTGCTTAAAGGATCATATCGATGAAGAAGCGTGCCGCCCTTCTCATATTGAATCAGCATATTCCACCAACTGCCTCTCTTATAGCGTGTTCCATTCTCGTCTCAATCGCGAAAAAACGACGGCATCGACATAACCGCCGGACGTAAGGCGATAATCGCGAAGCACTCCTTCGCGCATATAACCGTTCTTCGCAAACCATCGGCATGCACGCTCATTTCTTGAATCGACGAAAGCCTCGATTCTATTTAGTCCCATGGACGCGTACCCGAAAGCCGCAACCAGTTCGGCCGCCTCGGTCATATAGCCCTTCCCCCAATAACCGCTTGCCAGCTCACACCCAAACTCGCCCTTGAACGCGCCCTCCAGCTGCCATATATTAAATCCGCAGCTGCCGATCAATTGGCCTGTTTCGGTGATCTCTATGCCCCAGCGAATGGCTTCGTCCTGCTCGGCAAGCCGTTGCAGCCACTCAATCAGTGCCTTTGCGTCCTCGGCTGAATCCATGACGGGCATATCCAGAAAGGCGGTTACGGCGGGATCGGACCAACAGCCCAGCATCGCTTCCGCATCCTCCCTCTCCATCCTTCGCAGCCGGATCCGCCGCCCCTTCATTCCCGGAACGATTCCTTCGCATCTGTACATGGTATTCCACCCCCTCGCAAAAAAACTGACTTGCATCGGCTGTTTCCGGTGATACTATGTGCGTGTATAAAAGAGTATAGCGAAAATCAATCCGTATCCTGGTCCCCCATCAACATCTTAGAGCTGGATGTATATATATTGATGGATTCGGGAGGCTTCCGTCAATATGCTTGTCACGGCTCCCTTGTACAGTGC
This sequence comes from Paenibacillus sp. Y412MC10, assembly GCF_000024685.1. Lineage (NCBI taxonomy): Bacteria > Bacillati > Bacillota > Bacilli > Caryophanales > Paenibacillaceae > Paenibacillus > Paenibacillus sp. Y412MC10. Next base: position 964,272 of record NC_013406.1, on the reverse strand, counting down.
GGAAGAAGGAGGAAGTCATCTGAGTATGTATATCGCGATTGTCTTGCTGTTCACCGTCGTTGTCATTGCCGCTGCCATTACGCAAATCGGATATCTGCAGATCACGCGGATGCGCGTAAAGAATGACCTCAAGCTGTTCACGGTGCTGGAAAAAGCCGGACTGTACAGCAGAGAGAAATATGAATCGCTTCAAAAGAACGAAGTGGCGATCAAGAGCTTTGACGGGTTGAAGCTGTGCGGCGCAGCCATTCTAAACAATCCCGGCTCCAAGCACTGGATGCTTCTTGCCCACGGCTATACCGGTTCGCGAGCCGTATCCACCCAATTCATTGATTTGTTTACGGAAGAGGGGTACAACGTGCTCCTGATCGATCAGCGCCGGCATGGACGAAGCGAAGGACGCTATACCACCTACGGTTATTATGAGAAACACGACGTGCAGGCGTGGGTGCGCTGGATTACCCGCAAATACGGCGAGGATGTGGCAATCGGGCTGCATGGACAATCGCTGGGAGGCGGAACCGTGCTGGAGTATTTATCCATTGCCGATCCGCAGGTCAAGCTTGTCATCGCGGATTGCCCGTATTCCGATTTGACGGATTTAATGCGGCATCAGCTTACGCGCATCAACAAAATCCCCTCCGTGCCGTTCCTGTCCTGGGTGAACGCCAGAATTCGGCGTAAAGCCGGGTTCAGCCTCGATCAGGTCAGCCCGATCCGTGCTGTTCGGAACAGCACGCTTCCGGTTATGTTCATCCATGGCACCAAGGATAATTACGTGCCTACCCGAATGAGCATCGAGATGTACGAAGCCAAACCGGACCCGAAACAACTTCTTCTTATCGAAGGCGCTATCCATGCGAACGCTTATCATGTGGATCCCGAGCAATATCGGGAAGGCGTGCACTCTTTCCTTCGTGAACATATAGATCAACCCGTCCAGGCACCGCTTCCGGCAGCTGCCCGCGCAGCGCAGCCGGAAGCAGCGCCAGCCCAAAATACCTTCCATCTGGAACTGGACGGATCCCTTGAGACAGTATAGGACGGCGGCTCAAAAAGCCCCCGCACTGCACGCTGGATCCGCGTGAGTCGGGGGCTTTTTTCAATTGTTATGCTGTTATCTGCCCTACGCCATGGAATCGGCCTTTTTCGGGTTCACCGGTTTAAGCACTTCATCGCAAAGCTCCTTAAGCCTGATCTGGATTTCCTTGAACTCCTCAATCCCGGCTCCCGTGAGGCTGTACCCCTCACCGTGCGCCGTCAGGAAGTTCTCCTCGGTCAAGCGTTCGAGTTCATGCTTAACCTCCCGGTCGCCGACCTTATATCCATGACGCTCCAGCTCGGGCTGCATCTCGCTGATCGTAAGGTCCCGCTCATGGGCGTGATAGAGCATATGAATACCGATAAACAAATTTTGAACGTCTGCGCGCATTCGATCTTCTCTCCCTCCACCTGATTGAATTGATACCTGGTCATGTCATACATTACCCCTGCGACATGGTCAGGAATCAGCCGGATTCGCCGGAGCCTTTCTTCCCATGGCTTGTCCCTTGACGAATATCATATACTTATACTAAGGTGAATGAATCAACGCAAATGAAGGAAGGGCGGATATCCAATGTTTCAAAACACACCCTATGAAGGCACTAGGAGCGAGCAATACGCCCAGGTCCTGAATCAGTTGAAAGCACTTATCCACGACGAGCCGAATGCCATTGCCAACTTGTCCAATGCATCTGCGCTGCTTAAACAGTTCCTGTCCGATACGAATTGGGTCGGCTTCTATCTTTATGATGGCAAAGAGCTGGTGCTCGGGCCATTCCAAGGACTGCCCGCTTGCATCCGGATTCCGATGAATCGCGGAGTTTGCGGAACCGCTGCGGCTAAACAGCAGACACTGCTTGTAGCCGACGTACATGAGTTCCCGGGGCACATTGCCTGCGATGCGGCTTCGAACAGCGAGATTGTGGTGCCCATGATGGTGGATGGCGCATTATATGGCGTTCTGGATATCGACAGTCCGCTCAAGAACCGTTTCGACCAAGAGGATCAAGCCTTTTTGGAGGAATTTGTCCATATATTGGAAGGGCAGCTCACATTATAATTCAGGATGATTTAACGTATTCTTCCGTACACTAACCAAGGATTGAAACCACAATTCTTAGGAGGAATACACGCCATGTATCCAATGAATAACAACAATTCGCAAATTTCGCAGCAAATTCGTCAGTGCGAGCAAATTCTTCAGCAGCTGACCCAGCAAACGCAGCAGGGCTCGGCTATGTACCAGCAGCTGATGCAGCAAGAGCAGCAAAATGCGGCCCGACTCGAGGAACTCGCTCAGCGTGAGCGTCAAGCGGCGCAGATGATCCAAACTGCCCTTCAAGGCCATCAACAGGCGATGCAGCAGTATCAGCAAATCTCCCAGATCGTTAAACAAGTCGAGTACTCCGTTCAAGCCCACAACCAAACACAGCATATTCAGCCTTCATACGGCCAACAAGGTTTTCCTAACACACATCAAGGCCAAGGCTTCCAATAAGCATGCTAAAAGGGGTAACCCGCAGGTTCATAGAATCTGCCGGTTACCCCTTTGTTTTATTTCTTCTCTTCGCTTACGCTGAATTCGATCTCGGCTTGTATCTTATAGCGCTTTGGCTCTTCCCCGTCCGAGCCGCTCTGACTCGCGCCCTGCGACATGGCATCGATCACGAAATCCGCGGATCCGTAGACGACGTAGCGCCCGCCCGGAAAACCATCCTTCAGCGAATGGATGAAATCTTTGAATTTCTTGTCGTCCCTGCTGTCGTATCCACCGCCGATTTTGTAATATTCGCGCAGCGGCTCGCCCTTTTTCAGCTTGGTTGTAATATAGGGCTCGTTCATGGCATAACTGATGTTGTAGTCTCTTGTGAGCTCTTTCATCGGGAAATAAAAAGCGGAGGCCGCATGGCCTATCGTAATCTCATCCTCTTTGCCGATATACTCCAGCTCCCCGTATACTTGAACTTGATCTCCCTGTTCATACTCCTCTTTCTCGCTAACGAGTCGATACACGAAGTCCCCGTCGGTAATTTCCGCCTGACTCCCCCTGGCAGCTTTATTCAATGAAGGTCCAGTCGGATCTGCCCCCTGTAGCTCCTGCTTCGCGCAGCCCGTTAACATCAACATCAAGATAAACCCCATATAAAGGTATCTTCTCATCTTTTTTGTTCACCTCAACCTCCAGACGGATGGATTGTGAGCAATGTTGCATGGAAATGCAAAAAAGCCGCATCCAAAACTCCTCAGATTTGCGAAGTTTTGGATACAGCAAATGGTTTGCTATATCCCAGGCGCCTATGGCCTTTAGTCTCGAAGCGCATCGAATGTTACGACTCGTAAATGTTCTTCACCCGTCCCACTTGGCCGTCCTGAAGACGTACTTTAATGCCGTGCGGATGGTTGGGCGAATTGGTCAAAATATCTTTGACCACGCCGCGGGTTAATTTTCCCGTTCTCTGGTCCTGCTTCAGTACGATATCAACCTCAAGCCCCGGTCTGATATTGGAACGCTGCCCACCGTTCATCATCGTCCCTCCTGTTCCTATCTTCATGCTGTTGTCCCGTTCCTACTGTCCACCTTACTGAAATCGAAAGCGAAATGCAAATCGCATAACGCAAAGGACTGCCCGTTAAAGATCGTTCAGATCTCCCAACCGGACAGTCCTTCTGTTTTTATTCTAACCATGGATAAATCTTATCCATGGAACGATGTTTTATAGTACGCTTCCGCCGTGCATGAAGCGGTGTTTCCAAGAATCGCCGAAGTTACCTACGAGGACCCCGCCCGATTGTTTCGAGTACGTATGCAGCAGCTTGTTGTCTCCCAGATAGATCGCTACGTGCGTAATCCGCTGTTTGGACTTGTCCAATCCGGCATAAGCGGAAGCGGATGAACCTCGGTAGCTCATGAAGAATACCAGATCCCCGCGCTTTAATTGATTGACGTTGTAAACAGCCGTTCCTTTATCTTTGACGTACTGCCCTTGCTTGCGGGAATCGCTTGGCAGCGTAATGTTAGCGCCGTCCATGAATGCGCGGCGAACAAATGCCGAGCAGTCAAAGGTACTCGTTGAATTGCGGTTAGAACCGAATTCGTACGGCGTGCCCAGATACTTCATGCCTGCACTGATTACTTTTTCAACGCTTGCGCTCGCAGAAGGCGCCGTGCTTCCCGAATTGCCGGAAGTGTTAGAAGATCCGCTGCTTTGGTTAATATATTTAGACGAAGCATATCCTTGCTTGCCGTCCGAAGTTTTGATTTTATACCAGCTTGAGCTCTTGCCCAGAATTTGAACGCGCTCACCCTTATGCACGCGGTCAACGACTTTACCCGAAGTCGAAGGCTTATTGCGCATGTACACATTCGAGCTTGCTACACCTTTGGTTACAGACTGCACGCTGGCAGCAGACACTTCATTCACAGACCCATATCCGTAAGAACCAAGAACCGCTGCTGATAACAGCGCTCCGGCCATCAATTGTTTAAATCTTTTTTTCGAGAAAATAACGATCTCCCCCATCTCGTTTGATTGTGGAATGACGAAAATGTCATTTTCGTGATCCCGCAATCATTATAGACAGGCTGTGTCTCGGGACGCATGCTACCATCCTCACAAAAACACATGCCAACTATTGGTAAAGAGGAGGACTTTAGTCTCTTATTATACTTGAATTTAGTATAAATAGATTATTATAGAAAAAAACATGCCAAAATAACCCAACCAGTCCGGCCTAAAGAAGTCCGGATTTCTTTGTTGGGTCTTTCTGCTTACCAAATATATGTATTTTTCCTTGCGATTGCTGCCTGGAAGATGACCTCTATTCCCTGTCATACTTTTTTAAAAAAAAAAGCCTGATCAGACGGATACCCCATCTGACAGGCTCTAGTTTATCGTACCTTCTCAATTTCATTCCACTACAATATTGTAAACTTTTGACCCTATGGCCGCTTGGAATAGAGCGGATATCCAGGGTTTTCCGGTACGTCAATCAGGATGACCCTGACATTCTCTTGCGCCTTAAGGCTTATCGTCTCACCTGGCACCGTATCGATTACCATAAAGTCCCGATGATGAAACAGGAGGCTATCCTCTTCCGTGCTAAAGCTGCCGGCTCCCCTTACGGCAAGCGCAGCCGCGCGCCTGCCGGTTTTCAGTTCATATCGTGCTTCGTGCCCGGCCAGAATTTGAATATCCAGCATCTTCACGTCCACGGACAGATCGGTTGGGGCGGAACCGCCGATCATCGTTTTGACCAATCCCCCCTGGATACGGGTTACCGGATAGGAATCCGGACGATACTGACGACAGGCAGGGTTTTGCTTCAATGAATCGCGAAGATACGGCTCAAACCAAATCTGGAATCCTTCTGCATCCGGCCCGGTCAGAAGTTCCTCATGCGTAAGTCCGGAACCGGCCCTCATCAATTGCAGGCCTCCTGGCCCTATTATGCTGTGCGTACCATGCGAATCCTCATGGTCGCACTTTCCCTGAATCATATAAGTCACGATTTCAAAACCCTGATGGGGATGAGACGCGATATAACCTTCGACGGGCGCACGAAACCAGGACCAATAGAAAAGCGGCCCTACCCGGGTCACGGCTGACCCTTCTCCGGAGAAACCGATCGGCTTCAACTCCGTTATCCTTCCTCCATCGAGTGAGCCCTTGCCCTGATTCTCGGGTGGATATACATTTCCTATCATGTCCAGTCTCCTCCTTTCACCCATCCATGATGGATCTTGAACAGGTGCTGCATTGATTGTCTTGGCTTTAAGATAGTATTAACGATAACCGAACAGATATCAACATCCTTAAATTCCCTGATTTGAGAATGCATATTTGCGAATCATTTTTCAGTTTATTTTCAGTTCGCGTTCAGAATTCATTCAGCTACGGCACGTATGATAAAGTTGAAGGAATGAAAGAAGAGGAGTTTTGTCATGGGATCCATGCATCGTATTCGCGTTTTGCTTGTGGATGACGAGCCGCACATACTGCAATTTCTGGAGCTTGGTCTCCAAAATGAAGGGTTTGAGGTGCGCACGGCCTCCGATGGAGAATGTGCGTTAAGGGAAGCAGCTGGCTTCGAGCCGCATGTCATCGTTCTGGATGTGATGATGCCGGGAATGGACGGTCTTGCGGTGTGCAGACGTTTGAAGGAGGAAGGCCGGGATGTTGCGGTCATTATGCTCACCGCGAAGGATGAGATCGATGACCGTGTAACGGGCCTTATGACCGGAGCGGACGACTACATGGCCAAGCCCTTCAGTTTCGAAGAGCTGCTGGCCCGCATACAAGCTCGACTCCGCAATCAGTTCCCGAGCCTGCTGGGCGAAATCCGGCTTGGGCCATTCACCATCGATGACCGCAAGAAAGAAATTTCATACCTGGGGGAAGCCTTGGAGCTTTCCCCAACGGAATATAAACTGCTCAAACTGCTTGTGACCAAACACGGCAGCGTTCTGAGCAAATCGAACATATTGAATATTGTGTGGGATTATGACTTTGGGGGAGAGGATAACATCGTGGAGGTCTATATCCGATCCCTGCGAGAGAAGCTTGGGGACAAGGAGCATCGGGTCATTCGCACGCTTCGCGGAGCCGGCTACCGGGTGGATTTGCCATGAGTTTCCGAAACCGTATACGCGCATCTCGGCCAACGTCTCTGCGCACGCAGCTCCTGTCGCGTTCCCTTCTCGTCTTGGCGCTTCTGCTCGTGCTGATCGGAGCGCTGCAATATGTACTGATGAAAAACGCCCTGTTCCGCAATCAGGCCGAGGCGCTTTCGCTTCAGGTCCGCTCTATCCCCGTGGAGATGTGGGAGCCTGGTCGCGTGCAACATAACCGGCCTTCTGTTCCGAATAACGACGCCCATGCGGTCATGCCCCGCCAGGAGGATAGACCTCTGCTCTTTCTGCCGAATATGTCGCTTGCCAAGATCGCAACGAACGGAAGCTACACCGACCTGGCCAGTGACAACGGTCTGTCCGCGCCGCAGCTGGCAGCAGAGGCTTATACCTCGATTCTGGAGCAATTCAAAGAGCGTCGGCCCGTTCCGTACGAAGTGATTGACGATGCCCAAGGCACCGAACAGATCGTTGTTTTTCGCCCTTACGGCAGCCCTAACAGCCCTTCCGGTATACTGCAGCTTGGAATGGATACGCAGCCGCTCCATGCCGTTCTGCTGCGGCAGCTGCTGATATTTGCCGCGTTGGCTTTGCTTGCCATGGCTGGCGGGATTGCATTGTACCTGCCATTGCTGCGCAGGACGCTTAACCCGCTAAGCCGAATGGTCGAAACAGTGGAACGAACGGATGCCGGAAACTTGGCGGAGCGATTTCCGGCCATGCAGGGTCAGCAGGAGATTGACCGCTTGGCCCAATCGTTTAACGGCATGCTGAATAGGCTTGAGGGAGCGTTTGAAGCGGAACGCGAGGCGAAAGAGCAGATGCGGAGGTTTATTGCCGATGCTTCCCATGAACTGCGCACGCCGCTTACTTCGATTCACGGCTTTCTGGAGGTGCTTGGACGCGGCGCCGCCGACAACAAGGATCAGCTCCATGCAGCACTGTCCAGCATGCACGGCGAATCGAAGCGCATGAAGAAATTGGTCGAGGATTTGCTTCTGTTGGCCAAACTTGACCGTAAGCCGGAGCTTCATCTACAGGATACCCGGCTGGATCGGCTGCTGCTAGAGATGGAGCCCCATCTCAGGATGCTGGCTCAAGGCAGAAACGTAACGATTCAAGCGGCAGCCGTGCTGTGCCGGTGTGACCCCGACAAGATCAAGCAGGTCATCTACAACCTGTTCCATAATGCGGTACAGCATACCGATTCCGACACAGGGCGGATTACCGTTACGGTGGATAAAACCAAGGACCACGCCGTACTGCGGGTCAGCGACAATGGAGCCGGGATTTCGAAGGAGCATCTGCCCTATCTGTTCGAGCGGTTCTACCGCATCGATGAATCCCGGACCCGGCAGCACGGCGGTGCCGGTCTTGGATTGTCCATCACCCAGTCCATCATGAACGCGCATGGCGGCCAAATGAGCGTGGACAGCACGGTTAACCAAGGAACGGTTTTTCGTGCGGAGTGGCCGGGCATCATTCCTTAGCCTGAAATACTCCTTCATGCACCAGTTCATTCAAGGATCGTCGGTCCGTAGGGACCTCCCGTTCCTGCAGCGTCTCCGGCAGCACCGATTTATCCCCGCGGTATCCAAGCGTTATGACCGCATGCAGATCATATTCTTCCGGAATATGCAGGACTTCGCGGGCAAGCCCATGGTCGAAGCCGCCAATCGCGCGAGTATTCAGCCCAAGCAAAGCAGCCTGCGAAGCGATTGTTCCCCAAGCAGCCCCCGCATCAAACGCGTGGCTTCCGCCCGGTTCCCCATTGGCATTCAGCGTGTAGGAAACGAGCAGGACAAGCGCCGGCGCGCGATCGCTCCACACGCGGTTTCCAGGACGGATAAAAGACCGGAATCGCTCCCGCTCCTCCTGTGTTCGGGCAACGATAAACCGCCACGGCTGCCCGTTGCCCGAGGAGGGTGCCCACCGGGCCGCCTCCAAGACGGTATACAGCACATCCTCTTCGACCGGACGGGAGTCAAAGGCCCTCGAAGACCATCGATTCACAAAGTGGGCATGCACCGGATATTCGGGACGGCGCGTTTGTTCCGCCACCGTCTTCTTCGACAGGGCTGATACGATTACGGTTGGATCAGGTCTGGTCATACGATCATCTCTCCTTACCCCTTGCGGGTTATTGTAATACGGCTTGGTCTAAGCTTGGTTAAGGCTTGATCAGCCAATCGTCCAATGCAAAATCGGTTTCCGCCAGCTTCTCTTCGATCAGAAAGGCCTTCGTTCCTTCCAGCAGCTGCAGCCCTTGTTCGGTAAAAGGAACCTCTTTGATCAGCTCGATCGGGCTAACCTTCTTCACGTACTCCACCTTCGCGCTCTGCAATTCGGCCAGAAACGCATAGTACTCTTCCTCATGCAGCTTTAAATCCTCTAGCGCCTTGGAACGGGCTTCATTCCACGCCTTGGCGAAATCCGGATATTTCGCCAGATAATCCTCCGACACCACGGTTACGCTGGTTCCATACAGCTCGGGATGCTTGGTGGCATCGTCCAGCAGCGTATAGCCTTCATCGATTTGTTTGAGCGTATATACGCCGGTATTGGTCATCGCGTCGATTTCCCCGCGGGCCAGGGCAGCCTCCGCATCCACGCGAAGCAGGTGGATGACCTTCACATCCTCAGCCAGCCCCTCTTTCTTCAAAAGACCGGCCAAGTATCGGTGGTGGAAGGAACCTTTTTGAGTGGCTACCGTTTTTCCCTTTAACTCTTCCAGGGAAGCCGGGCCTCCCTTCTTCGCTACGAGATACCCGATGCTGTCGGTCGAGCCTTGGGTAATCACCTTGGTCTTCGCTCCCGTTGAGCGTGACAGGATGGCCGGCGTATCGCCCAAGCTGCCAAAGTCCAGGCGACCGCTGATCAGCGATTCGCTCAAATCCGGACCGTTCGGAAAGGCGGTCAAGTTTACCGTTTCAATCCCGTGCTTCTTGAGCTCTTCCTGAATAATGCCCTTATGGAACCCCCAGCCCTCAGCGCCTCCAGGCACATTCAGGGCATTGGTTCCTATATATCCGTAATTGAGCGTTTTCGGCACGCCGGAGCTTGATGCCTCCGTTATTTGATCTTTGATGCCGCAGCCCTGCGAAAAAGCAAGCGCCGCCGCCACCAGCGTCAATAAAATCGCGTATCGCTTTCGCTTGTGTTTCTCAACGTTTCGATTCTCCATTCGATTTCTCTCCCCTCACAGATCCCATCTCGATATGACACTGCCTCGCTTTCGCTTCTTACGCCTCTTGCTTCTTACGGGGCTTCATGGAATCCCCGGCAAACCCTGGCCTCAATGAGCCCGCAGATCATGCTTCCCATGCAGACGGGAAGAGTGGAGCTGCCTGAAAAAGGGGGGAGGCTGACGATCAAGGAACAGATCGCTTCGCGAGCTGAGCCAGAAACGCATGGCTGGATATGGACGTTCGGCCGGGTCCCCATCCCACCTTCTCGCGGTAGCCCCCCAACAGCTCGGCCTGCTCCAGCTCCGCCTCGCTTAGCCCGCTGAGCCGGTCCGGATGAGGCGCGACGTACATCGCGTCCGCCGGACAATAGAGCTCGCACATAAAACAGGTTTGGCAATCGTTCTGGCGCGCAATGACAGGCACATCGTTATCGACTTCATCAAATACGTTGGTCGGACATACGGAGACGCACAGATTGCACTGCACGCATCTGGCATCGCTGATCAGCTCAATCAAAGGGAAACCGCCTCCTCGCTCACGCGCTGCGCCCGGACGCTGATTTCATCCAACCCGGATGTAATCAGGCGGTAATGCTGCGTCTCGTCCAGCTCCGGATAATCAACCCGCTTATGCATTCCCCGCGTTTCCGTCCTGGCCTGCGCCGAGCGGTACATCCAGCGGGCCGTTGCAGCCATGGCCGCTGCCTCGCGTTTCTTCACCGCCTGATAATCAAGATGGATGGGTTCCTGCCGGATCGATTTCCACACGCCGTCGAGCCGTTGCAACGAATCCCGAAGTCCCTCATCCGTACGGAACAGGTTCCGGTCATAAGGCATGACCTCTTCCTGCACCGCCCGAATGTATTCCTCCGCGGCAATCGGCGGCTTTTCCTGCAGCGAGCCGAAGGTACCGGAAGATACGATCGGAGCCGAAGACAATCCGTGCACCTCGCGTCTAGCGGCATGCCGTCCCAGCGATTTGGCATAGTCCGCCGCGCCTTCGCCCGCAAAGCTGCCGGAAGACATCGCCCAGGCGGCATTGTGGCTGCCGCCTCCGGTAAATCCGCCGCAGATCAGCTCCCGCGTTGCGGCGTCTCCGGCGGCATACAAGCCGGGGACCTTCGTGGCGCACGTTTCGTCCACGATATGAATGCCCCCGGTCCCGCGCACCGTCCCTTCGAGCCGAAGCGTGACCGGGAACATATCCTTGAACGGGTCGATGCCCATACGGTCAAACGGCAGGAAAAAATTCGTCTGCCCCACCCGGAGCAGCGGCTGCAGATCGGCGGGCGCCTGATCCAATCGGGCATATACCTGTCGGTTCTCCAGCAGTTTTTTGGCAATGACGGAACGTCCTTTGGTCGAGCCCGCTCCCTCTACCACCGTGCCGTCCTCGTAGTAAAAGCTTGCATAACGGTAATACGCCGTTTTGGTCACCGAGGAGAACGTTGGCGATATGGCGTAGGCGTTGGAGAACTCCATGCCCGACATTTCGGCCCCGGCCTCGGCCGCCATCAGATAGCCGTCACCGGTCAACACGTTGCATCCCAGCGCTTTGCTCAGAAAGGCGCAGCCGCCGGTTGCGATGACAACGGCACCCGCCGTGACTCTCCAGGGATCGCCGCCCTGCGTGCTTACGCCAGCGGCGCCCCCCACTCCGTGTTCATCCGCCAGAAGTTCCAGCGCAGGGCTGTGGTCGAGTATTTTGACGCCGGCTCTTTTCACCAGTTTGCGCATGAGACGCATATACTCCGGTCCCTGCAAGCCGCGCCGGAATATGCCGCCATCCGGATCGACCGGGAACGAATACCCCCAGTCGCCAAGACGGTTCATATTCTCGTAGGTTTGATCCAGGACCCGATCCATCCACTCATTCTCGGCTAAGCGTCCGCCCATAAAATACCGGCTCATCTTCGCTTCCTGGCGCTGCCGCCCTTCAGGCTCCACGTACCATACGCCCGTGCCCGACGGCGCCGTTGCCCCGCTTGATCCGCAGAACCCTTTATCCGCCAGCACGACATTGCTGCCTTTCGCCGCGGCCGTTAAAGCCGCCCATGCTCCGGCCGGGCCACCGCCAATGACCAGCACATCCGTTTCCAACTGAAGCGTGCTGCCTTGAATACGTGAACTCATGCATGTTCCCCTCCTAATCATCATTGTCCCTCGGTTCTCTCATTCATAAGCCGGATCATCCCTTGTAACTATCCCGCCACTTCAGCAAGCGGCGTTCCAGAGAACGGACGAACAGATCCACCATCATGCCGACGACGGCAAAAACCAATACACCCACAAAAATTTGCTCCGTTAACGAGGATTGCTTGGCAAGATTGATGAGAAACCCGACCCCCGACTGCGAACCGATCAGCTCCGCAACGACGAGCCCGAGCCAGGATACCGCCAGCGATAAGCGGAGTCCCATTAACAGGTTAGGCAGCGAAGACGGGATGATCAGCTTGATGATCTGCTGAACCCGGCTGTACTGCAGGACCCTCGATACCTCGAACAGCTTTTTGTCGACGCTCCGGATGCCGAGAAACGTATTGACGTACAGCGGAAAAAAAGCTCCCTTCGCAATGATCAGCACCTTCGACGTTTCTCCGAATCCGAACCACAAAATAATAAGCGGGGCGATCGCCAAATGCGGGATCATCCGCAGCATCTGCACCGTCGGATCCAGGAATATTTCCGACTTGCGCGAGAAGCCCGTCAGCAGGCCGAATATCAAGCCCAGGCTGCCTCCCAGGGCGAAGCCCGCAGCGGCGCGGCCGATGCTTATGCCCAGATGGGTCGCCATCTTGCCCGAGGCGATCAGATTCCAGAGGGATTCGAAAATCGCCGCCGGCGTCGGCAGGAAGAACGCATCGATCCAGCCAAGATTGCCTGCCAGCTGCCATATGGCCAGCACCAGAACCGGAAGGGCCGATCCGAGCGCAATGGCCCGTAGTAAGGATGCACGCCGGCGATTGGAGCGCGCGGCAGCAGGATTGGGCGGCTGCGATACAGCGGGTGGCTGCCCCGCCGCAGGCAGCGCAAGTTCGTTCGCGTTATTCATCGTGTCTCCTCCTCTCTCTTGGAAACAGAAGCCGTGCTTTAACCCTCATAGCTGTCGTTCCATTTCAGCAGCCTGCGCTCCATCAGCCTAACCGCGGCGTCTGCTGCTTTGCCGATGACGGCAAACAGGACGATGCACACGAACACGGTCGCGGTTTTGCTGAACTGTCTGGCATCCGTCATCAAATAGCCGATGCCGGACGTGGAGCCCATGATCTCGGCAACGACCAGCCCGAGCCAGGCAAGCCCGAGGGACAGCCGGATCCCAAGGAAGATATGCGGCAGGGAGGACGGAATGACCAGCTTGAAGATTTGCTGGATACGCGTGAAACCCAGAACCCTTGTTACTTCGAACCATTTGTTATCCACGCCGCGGATGCCCAGATAGGTTTGGATATAGAGCGGAAAGAAAGCCCCTTTGGCGATCAGCAGTATTTTGGACGACTCCCCGATTCCAAACCAAAGCACGAACAGCGGCGCAACCGCTAAATGCGGAATCATGCGGACCATCTGGATGGATGGATCGAGCACCCGCTCGGATATGCGGAATACCCCGACCAGAATACCGAAGGCTAGGCCGAGAGCCCCTCCAAGGGCGAAACCCGCTGCGGCACGAACCAAACTGATCCGCACATGACCGCCAAGGTCACCCGAGCCCGCCAAGTGGGCAAAAGCCTCCGCAATGCGAAGCGGCGTCGGGAAGAGCAGCTCCGAGATGTAACCAAGGTCGCCGAGCACCTGCCATAAAACCAGCAGCGACACGGGAAGAACCGCGCCCGCAGCAAAGGTGCCCAGCGACTTCCTCCATATCCCGGCACCTGCTTCGCCCGGGGAGAGCCTCTGCCGCTGCCCGGCGGCGGGCTCCGGTACCAGCGACTCGCTGCCGTGGACCGGAGCCGGAGGGTCATGCCGGTACAATCGTGCATGGTCACTCATTGCGATCACGCTCCGGCTCGGGAAACGCAAATCTTCCATCATCTAACCTGAACATCAGCCAAACCCGTTTCATAAGCGCACCTCTCTCCTCGAATACAAAAGGAGACATTCTTCGAAAAACCGAAGGAATGTCTCCATTAGAATGGTTGACAGTATGAATGCTATTGGTTTAGTTCCTGCTTTAACTTCGCCGGGGGAGAATCCGATCGATGAACGGGGTCTCGTCGATCTCGGCCAGCCGGGTCCGCCCGCGTCCCCAGCCGACCGTCTCCCTCCAGCTTCCGATGATCCCTACCGCGATCAGCTCTTCTTCCGTCACCTTCTGCTCCATATCCGCAAAGGGAGAAACATACAGAGCATCGGCAGGACAATAAGCCTCGCATATAAAACAGGTCTGGCAATCCTCCTGACGGGCAATGACCGGAAGCCCAGTCTCCGTCCGGTCGAATACATTGGTCGGACAGACCTTGACGCACAGGCCGCACTCGATGCACCGCTGCTGACTGACAACCTCGATCATGAGCCTTCCACCTCCCCGGCCGCTGCCGCGATCCAGGCAGCAGCCCCCACGGCTTCACTGCTCCTATTTCTTGAACCACCATAGTGTCGGCAAGCGTCCATGGTACCTCGGCTTGCCTGCCGGGGCGGCCGCCCCTCAGGATACACCTGGATATGATCGATCCCCCTTACGGTCAGACGATGCTGCTGGTCCGGATTCGGATCCGGGTATTCCAGAAGGGTATGCATCCCTCTGGTTTCCCGCCGGGTCAGCGCAGCCGCATACATCCATCTTGCCGTTGCCGCCATGGCCGCCGCTTCCCTTGCCTTGATCCGCTCGCGCGAACCCCCGGTTACCTTCGCGTACACTTCCGGCCATAGCCCGTTCAGCCGTTCGAGCGATTGCTGCAGGACCGGTTCGCTGCGAAAATAATTGATATCCAGCGGAAACACCTCCCGCTGTACCGATTGAATTAGGCCGGATGCATCCATTCCCTGCCCATGTGCTGCGGATGGATGGGACATTCCGGCCCGCCCCGCACCTTGCAGGCGACGGCCGTCCGCAGAAGAACGCGTACTCAGCGCATGCTTCGCCGCCGATTCGCCAGCCCACGTTCCCGAGCAAATCGCCCAAGAGGCATTAAAAGCCCCTCCGCCCGACTTGGCACCGGTCACCCGCTCCCGGGTTGCGGCATCGCCGGCGGCGTACAGACCCGGTACCGTCGTCGCGCAATCTTCGCCGGTGATCCGGATGCCTCCGGTTCCGCGGACCGTCCCTTCATAGCGGAGGGTCAAGGGAAAACGCTCCTTAAAGGGATCGATTCCCGCCCGATCATACGGAACAAAGAAGATGGCGTGCGATTGCCTTAAAATGCGCCGTTTCTCTTCCGTGTCGGCATGATTCAGCATGGCGTATACCGGTCCTTTGCGGAGCATCGTCGGCAGAAAATCATGCGGCCTGGGCCCTCCGGGGCTGTACAGCGTATTCCCGTCTTCGTCATAATACGTCGCCCAGTTGAGAAGCCGCCCCCGGGTCACCGTGCCAAACGCCGCGCTCGGCGCATATTGGCGGCTGAATTCCATACCGGATAGCTCGGCGCCAAGCTCCGCCGCCATGAGCAGTCCTTCGCCTGTGAGCACGTTGCAGCCAAGGCCCTTGCTCAGAAAGGCGCAGCCGCCGGTAGCTATGACAACCGACTGTGCCCGTACCTCCCAATGCTTGTTCTTCTGCCTGCATATGCCTCGTGCTCCTCCGACCCCATGCTCGTCGGCAAGCAGCTCGAGCGCCGGGGACTGATCCATGATCCGTACGCCCGCCCGGTTGACCGCGCTTCGCATCAGCTTCATATATTCCGGGCCCTGCAAATGGTCTCGCATGGGGACCCCGTTCTCATCGCGGCGAAACGGGTATCCCCATGCCTCCACGCGTTCCAAATTGATGTATACCTGATCCAGCACGCGATGGATCCAATCCGGTTCCGATAAATAACCGCCCTCCTTCATCCGCTGGGCCACGGCTTCATCGCGCAGCTTATGGTCAGGGGGCAAATATAGCAGATTGGTTCCTCCGGGTGCCGTTGCCCCGCTGGAGCCCAGAAACCCTTTATCGGCCAATATGACTTTGGCACCTTGGGACGCCGCGCTCCAGGCTGCCCAAGCCCCTGCGGGACCGCCGCCAATGACGAGGACATCCGCCGTCAGTTTCAATTCATCCTGTGCACGCAATCGTTGATCCCCCCGCTCCTTGGTTGATAGTAAATCGAGGTCCATACGACAAAAAGGAGATCATGAAGGATGCTCATGATCTCCAGCAGACTGGTCGATTCAAATTTATTTATCATAGTTATTCGATTGGAATTATCAAGTATATTATCAGCTGATGGCACAAGCGTCAAGATTATTTTTGGGAGGGATCGCTTAACAAAGCGAGACATTCGCTCCCGAACTTTCCTAAGCCCTGCTGTCTTCGCTCACGCAATTTTTCCTTATATCCTGACAATTTGGTACAATACAGACGGTACGAGAATGTCAAATGAAGGGACTATGATCGATATGTTCAAAATTTTCATTGTCGAAGACGATGCCGGGCTGGTCGGCCTGCTGAAAGAATATCTTCATAAATTCGGTTATGCGACGCAGTCCGTTCATGATTTCGAGACGGTGCGCGATCAATTTGAATCGTATGACCCTCATCTTGTGCTTCTGGATATCAATCTGCCTAAATTCGACGGCTATTATTGGTGCCGGCAGTTCCGCAGCCTCTCCACCTGCCCGATCATCTTCATCTCCGCCCGCGACGGGAAAATGGATCAGGTGATGGCGCTGGAGAACGGTGCCGATGATTATATAACCAAACCCTTTGACTACGAGATCGTCATGGCCAAAATCAAGAGCCAGCTCCGGCGGGCCTACGGGTCCTATGCTGCCGGTCAGAATGAGCGGGTCCTCAGCATCGCCGGACTCACGCTTGACGTTGAGCGTCTCTCCGTTTCGCTCGGACCGACCCAAGCGGAGCTCAGCCATACCGAAGCCAAAATATTGGACGAATTAATGAAAAAGCCCGAGCAGATCGTCAGCAGGGACCGGCTTCTGGAGAAAATATGGGATGATCAGGCCTTTGTGGACGATAATACGCTGAATGTGTACATCACCCGCGTCCGTAAGAAACTCGCCGCCCTCGGAATCGAGGATGGCCTTCAAACCGTGCGCGGGCGCGGCTACCGACTGGTACCGAGCTGGAGGGACGAAGCATGAGACTATTTTTGCAAGAACAGCGTCCCTTAATGATTGTCTACATCGCCCAGCTTCTTGTCGTTACCCTGATCTATAGGCTGGACGGTTATCGCAATTTGACGGTCAGCTTGTACGCGGGCATCATCAGCTTGCTGCTGCTCGTCGGCTATCTCGCCTTCCGTTTCATTGCCAACCGTTCCTTCTATAAACGGTTGGAGCAGCCGCTTCCGGGAGAATCCCTCACAGGCGAATCCTCGGCAGAATCCTCCCACACCCCGCTCGCCGAAGCGCTTCATCAGCTGCTGAAAACCCAGTTCCGGCATTACACCACGGATCTGCATAACTATAAGCATAAAATTGAAGGCCATCTGCAGTTCATCAACCAATGGGCCCACCAGATGAAAACGCCGATTTCGGTCATTCACCTGATTCTCCAGGATGATGACGACCCCCGTTTTGCCGCGATCGGCGACGAGCTGGACCGCCTCAAAAAAGGGCTCGATCTCGTGCTGTATACCGCCAGGCTCGATACGTTCGAGCGCGATTTCCATGTGGAAAACCTGCCGCTTCAGCGAATCGTCCGAAATGTCACGTCCGAGCAAAAGCGGCTGTTTATCCGGCGGAGAATGTACCCGTCCATCCGGATCGATTCCGGATTAACGGTGGCCACGGACGAGAAATGGCTCTCTTTTGTGCTGACGCAGCTGCTGACCAACGCGGTTCGATATACGCTGAAGGAACAAGGCACCCTCTTTTTCAACGGCTACACCCGGGAGAATCAAGTCGTGCTTGAGATAAGGGACGAAGGCATCGGCATTCCCCAAAGCGATCTCCCGCGGGTGTTCGATCCCTATTTCACCGGAGAGAACGGGCGCCGATTCCAGGAATCGACAGGCATGGGCCTGTTTCTGGTTAAACAAATATGCGACAAGCTTGGACATGCCTTCGAAATCGAATCCAAGGTCGATGAAGGAACGACGGTCCGCATCATTTTTGCGGATGCTGCGGGCCATATCGCACAATGAATTCCACCGGCAGATGGCAGGGTTCGGCAGTACAAGCTATTTAAGGCCGCTGTGGCTTATTCCCGATCTGCTTACGCCGGCAAAAGAAACCTTACAAGGTTGTAAGGTAACTGTAAGTTACGAATATGGCATGGACGCAAACGAATCTTTTACAATGATAACATCGTTATAGAGGAGTGAAGATATGCCCATCCTGAGCGTCAAGCATCTATCCAAAATCTATGAGGGCAAAGTGGCGTTCCAAGCGCTGAACAATATTCACTTCAACATCTCCAAAGGCGAATTCGTCGGTATTATGGGACCTTCCGGCAGCGGAAAAACGACGCTCCTCAATCTGATTGCGACCATTGATCAGCCCACGGCCGGGGAAGTGATCATAGCCGGACGCAATCCCCATCTGCTCGGCAGGAGCGATACCGCTCTGTTTCGGCGCAGGGAGCTGGGCTTCGTCTTCCAGCATTTCAATCTGCTGGATACGCTGACCGTTGAGGAAAACATCGTCCTGCCCCTGACGCTGGAGGGCATGCCGCTGGACGAAATGGGCACCCGGCTGAACCGGATCGCAGACCGGCTCGGGATCGGGTCCATTCTGCACAAGCACACCTATGAGATTTCCGGCGGGCAGATGCAGCGCACCGCCATCGCGAGGGCGCTCATTCAGGAGCCCTCCCTGATTTTGGCTGACGAGCCGACGGGGAACCTGGACTCCAGAGCCTCCAAAGAAGTGATGCAGACGCTTTCCGCTTCGAGCAAAGAAGCTTCCGCAACGATTCTCATGGTCACTCACGATCCGGTGGCAGCCAGCTACTGTGACCGCGTCTTGTTCATCAAGGACGGTCAACTATATAATGAAATGTATTGCGGTGACAACCGCCAAGCCTTTTTCCAGAAAATCATCGACATGCTGGCGCTGCTGGGAGGAGGAAGTCATGACCTTTCGACAATTCGCTTTTAGGAATGTCCTGAGGAACAAGCGGACCTACGCGGCCTATTTCTTGAGCAGCGCATTCTCCGTCATGATTTTCTTTGTGTGCGCGCTGTTCCTGTTTCACCCTTCCATCACGGACGAGATGTTCTATCCGGTCGTGATCCAGGCGATGGTTGGCGCTGAGCTGATTATGTACGTATTCTCGTTTTTCTTCGTGCTGTATTCCGTCGGGGCTTTCTTGAAGACCCGCAAGCGCGAGTTCGGCATTCTGTTCATGCACGGCATGACGGACCGCCAGTTTAACAAGATGGTGTTTCTTGAAAATATGATCATCGGCGTAAGCGCGATCGCCACGGGCATCCTGTTCGGCATCATTACAGGCAAGCTGTTCCTGATGGCAGGCTCGGCCTTTCTCGGAGTCCCGCCCCTGCCGTTTCGGCTGAGTCTGCGCGCGCTCGGTCTGACGATCGCGAGTTACGCGCTGCTATTCCTCATCATCTCGCTGTGCACGTCCTGGCTGTTGCGGCCCAAAGCGCTCATCGACTTGTTCCAGTCCGGACAGCGGCCGAAAACAGCGCCCAGAACATCGCCGTGGTTATCTACATTGGCGGCTGTCCTGCTGCTTGTCAGCTACGGCCTGGCAGCCACGACAAGCGCATCGACCCTCGCGCTGCGCATGTTCCCGGTTACCTTGATGACGATGATCGGCACTTATCTGATTTATTCGCAGTTAGGGGTTGCTCTCGTCCGCAGGCTGAAAGAAAGCCGCCGGTTCACCTGGAGAAGAACCAAGCTGATCTCGCTATCCAGCCTGCAGTACCGGTTGAAGGATCATGCCCAGATGTTTTCGATGGTAACGATCGTGCTGGCCGTGTCTTTTTGCTCGGTAGGCGTATTCGCCTCCATTCCGGTGCTCACGAAGCAGTTCAACGAGGACTTCCCGGCCGCCATCGGTTATCTCGCCAAAACGGGAGATACCTCCGAAGAGCAGCATTTGAACGAAATCCGGCAGGATCTGGAGTCGAGGAAAATACCGTTTGAAACGCTATCGTTTCGCGTTAAATATACGGATGCCGAACCGGCATCCGCACAGGCCGGTCCATCGGAGATTCCGTTGACGCTGATCGCGTTCTCCGACTATAAGGCGGCCGTCGTGATGGCGGGACTGCCGTTTGACGAGCAGCCGCCGAGCGGCGAGGAGGCCCTTGTCCTCATTGCTTCGCAAAACGACAGGGCTTATACCCGCAACCGGGATTACGCTTCTTACCGGCTTCGGGATTCCGGCATCCGGCTGCGTGAAATCGGTTATTCCGATCATGTCGGCGTGCCGGAATACTTGCTGCCGGAGATGGATGACGATTCCCGTTTCGGCGGTCTTGTCGTCAGCGACGACATCTTTGCCGCCGTCACGGATCCGGTCCGTCAGGAACGGTACACCGGCTTCTACGTGGACGATTTTACGGAGACGGAGGGGATCGTTCCCCATTTGGCTCCGGGCGGTGCCGTGCGCTATGAGATGGACCGGACCTTTGCGCTGGCGGTCAGCGGAACGCTGTTTGCCCTTCGGGACAGCCTGTACAACATGCTGCTCTTCGCGGCATTGCTTGTGGGCACGGTGTTCTTTATCGCGGCTGGAAGTTTCCTGTACTTCCGCCTCTATGCCGATCTGGATTTTGACCGCAGGCATTATGCCACGATATCCCGGCTCGGCATGACGGACAGGGAGTTCAGGCGGATCGTTACCGGACAGCTCGCGCTGCTGTTTTTTGTACCGATCGGACTTGCGATCGTGCACAGCATCTTTGCCTTCATCGCGCTGCAAAGCTATTTCTATTTATCCATTGCGGCTGAAATGGGCATCGTGCTGATCAGCTTCCTGATGATGCAGGTCCTGTACTTTTTCTTCATCCGCGGCCAATATCTGCGCAAGCTGAAGCAGACCCTTATATAAAGGATGGCAAAGGCCTCCTTATCTTTTGAAAGAGGTGTAACTTTTGGAAAACTGGATTACGGACATTATGGAGAAGTTCGGCTATGTCGGCATCCTGCTGATGATTGCCCTGGAAAACGTGTTCCCGCCGATTCCCTCCGAGGTCATTCTGACCTTCGGCGGATTCATGACAACCTACACGAAACTGACGGTGCCCGGCGTCATTATCGCAGCTACCATCGGCTCCGTGGTCGGTGCCGTCATCCTGTACGGGATCGGACGCCTGCTCGATGTCGAACGGCTTGAGAAAATCGTGGACCGTTGGGGGCATATCCTCCGCGTCAAAAAAGAAGACATCCGCAAGGCGGATGCCTGGTTCGATAAATACGGCTACTGGACCGTGCTGTTCTGCCGCATGATTCCGCTGATCCGGAGCCTGATCTCCATCCCGGCGGGGATGTCCAACATGAAGTTCGGCATGTTCCTGCTCTTTACGACCATCGGTACCTTGATCTGGAACGTCATTCTGGTATCCGTCGGGGCCGCCGTCGGCGATTCATGGGAAAATATCGTCGCCTTCATGGACGTCTATTCCAATATCGCTTATGCTGTAATAGCCGTGGCCGTGATCGCATTCCTGTTCTTCTTCTTCCGCAAGCGGAGAAAATCGGCTTAAGCTGGAACCACGCATTTCATGCCATGCATCATTCATATCATTACATTTTACATTTTTAAGTAAGGGAGAGACCGCAGGTCATGGATTTTTTAACCATCCTCAAAGCAATTATTCTGGGAATCGTCGAGGGACTGACCGAGTTCGCTCCTGTATCCTCTACCGGCCATATGATCATCGTGGATGACATGTGGCTGAAATCCGAGGAGTTTCTGACGAAATACGTAGCCAACACGTTCAAGGTCGTGATTCAGCTCGGCTCCATTCTCGCCGTCATCGTGGTGTTCAAGGACCGCTTCCTGGATCTCTTGGGACTCAAGCGCAAAAAGCCCGAAGCCGGCGTACCGGCCGGTACGGGCAGACTGAGACTCAGCCAGGTTATCGTCGGTTTGATTCCGGCCGGCGTTCTGGGCGTCTTGTTCGAGGACCTCATTGACGAGCATTTATTTTCCACCGAAACGGTGCTGATCGGTCTTGTGATCGGAGCCATCTTCATGATCGTTGCCGACAAGGTCAGCTCGAAAAAAGAGCCGAAAGTGGTGACTGTCGATCAAATTACGTACAGGCAGGCATTCAGCGTCGGGCTGATTCAGTGTCTGTCGCTCTGGCCAGGCTTCTCCCGCTCCGGCTCCACCATCTCCGGAGGCGTTATGCTGGGCATGAGCCACCGCGCGGCGGCGGACTTTACGTTCATCATGGCCGTGCCGATCATGTTCGGGGCCAGCTTCCTGTCGCTGCTGAAGAACTGGGAATACTTCACGCTGGAGGCTCTTCCGTTCTTCATCGCCGGATTCGTGGCGGCTTTCGTCTTCGCTTTGATCTCCATCCGCTTCTTCCTGAAGCTGATCAACCGGATCAAGCTGGTACCGTTTGCGATCTATCGGATCGTGCTCGCTGCCATTATTGCGTTGGTGCTTTATCTGTAATTAGTAGCTCAGCCTTACAGCACCATTAGAGTTTGGGAGACGCTCCGCGCACGTATCGTTCCTCCAATCGCTGTTGTCCCCGGATTTCCGAAATAATTGATTAGAAGAAGAAATCCGGGGACAAAGCATATGCTTCCGAAGCGAGCTTTCCGTTGGAAAGCTTTCAGCCGACCGCTCCGCTTTTCCGGAATCGATGCGTTCGCTCCGCTGCTTCGAGCTGAGCGGCACTTCATATTAGCAGCTGTGTTTGGGGTAAAAAAGGCAGGTCAAGATTTCATATCTTGACCTGCCTTTTGTTATCGGCGTTGCTGCACGCTCGTTATTAGTCGTGACACCTGCTGTGGTTTCGACCCGGAGCCGATTGGTTTAGTCTACGGCAGCATGGCCGCACAGGCCGATTGGTTTAATCTACGGCAGCATGGCAGTAGGCTGATTGGTTTTGCCACGGTGGCATAGCGGAACAGCCTGTTGACAAGGATGCGGGTATCTCAACTGTTTTTGGCGGGGGTGGCGACAAGGGGGTGAAAACCGGATGGTGTCAGGCGAGCGGCCGGACGACAGACGTCCAAGCATGCTCCGGACCACGCACTGTCGGCCAGAGGGCAGTGTGCACGATGCAGTTGATCCGGACCAGAGATCCGTTATTTTCAATAATTCGCCTGAATTTCAATATAAGCGGACACCAGATCCGTTATGTTACGAATTCCGGTTCGATATCCGCCTGTTTTCAGAGAATAACGGATCTCATGTCCGAAACATTTACGAATCCCCTTATTTCTCATCAAATAAGGTCCGCTGTGTCCGCTAGCGATGCGCAATGTGAGATATTCGGCTATTTTGGTACGTTATGATCAAAGATACGGTTACTTTAAAGTACAAACCATCGATTATTCAGTTACTTTAAGGTTATACTCCATTTTTATTTCCCTTATTTGTACCTGATGAGCTAAGATCCAGTTACTTCAATACTCCACGATAACAAGTTCAGTTACTCTATATTCCAGATTATAAATTCAGTTACTCTGATACATAATGAGTCAATTCATCCGGTTATTTGGTTAGTCCATGATTCATCGTACAATTCCTTTATTAGGTAATTTCAATTGTCCAGCTATTTTGACGCTACATCATCAACTATTAGCTATTCTACTGCAGAAGATCACACTCCTCGCACCGTGACAGTAGGCAGCACGCGCTTCATAACAGCTTAAATGTGTATTGGCGCCTTAAACCGATGGATCGTAGCAACGATCTTCGAACTGACCGCGTAACCCGGAGTTGTATCGCTTTTGCAGCGCCTATAAGATACCAGCCTAGTGCGCAATATCGGTTGCACTGCCTGCACGATTACAGGGTCGCTGCACCTAACCGCTCCTTTGAATAATACCGCACCTGTTTACCATGCCCATTGGCGTATTCGATCTCGGCCCGCGTGCTCTCGCCGATATACCCGTTCACATCGATCACAAAGATTTCGTCGGACATATCGATTTTGCGGAAGTGCAGCTCTTTGAGCCTGCGCTCCTGCTCCTCCGTGATCTCGATTCCGTCGCTCTGCTCAAAAAATCCAACGCTAAGGACGATATGTCCGCTAAGCGTAAGCGAAGCTTCGGCTTCTCGAAATTGCGCTTTAAACTTGGTGGAGCCGCATAGTGTAATCACCTGCATGGCACACCCTCCTTTTGGCTATATTCATGCTTTAAATGGTTCTCGATCTGGCCAGTATTCAGCGGTCAAACATCCCCCCAGGAATATCATGATGCAAGCCATCGTCCAAGGCAACAAACAGAATCCCTCCGGTATGGAGAGACTTCTGCCTAATGGTTGTATGGGGAATCCCCTATCCAGCGACGAGCCAAGATCAATCATTTCCGTAGACGGGCGCATCCCCGCATGCTTCACTCTTCAAACGATAAATTGGCGGGCTCCTCAAGCAGCTCATAGTGAACGTCAAGGTTCGTCGTCGGTACGCTGAGATCTACCTCTTCAAAGCGGAAGCTGTCCACCCACACCTTGCCTGCCCCCATAAGCAGGACGCCGATCGAGATCGTGGCGCTATCTTCAGGCACGTCCAGCACGATGGCATAGTGATTCCAGTGCGTGCTGCCGACGATGCGCCGATTGTTCATATTATCGAACTGGAGCACGTCTTCAGCGCGATTGTCGACGCGCATCCACAGTCCGCAATAGTCCTTCACGTTGTCGGTTTTGACGAATCCGGAGAACCGCATCCGTTTGCCCGCATACTTGCCGGCTTTGAACTGCTGCATCATGGTTGCAAAAGCGCCATCCTCCATCGGCGTAAGGGCTCTTAAGTAACCCGAGGTACTTCCCTGGTGGACGGTGGTCCGATCGACGCCGATCTCATAATCTTGAGGGTGGCTTCCGCTTAGGAACCAGCCTTTTAATGGGGATTGAGCTTGCTGCTGCATGTGATCCTCTCCTTTTGGATAATGTGAATGATGGGCATGAACCGCAAAGATTTTGCGGTAACGCCCCGGCGGCATACCGTACAATTTTTTGAATGCTCTCGTAAACGACTCCTGGCTCTCGAAGTGACAGTGCAGGGAAATGTCGATAATCGCAGCCTCGGTGTGCAGCAGGAGCTGCGCCGCATAACAGAGCCTTCGTTTTCTAAGGTAATCCGCGATGTTCATGCCGACCTCCCTCCGAAACAATCGGTGGAAATGATACGGCGAAAAACCGGCATAGGATGCAATATCCGCGAGGGTCAGCTGCTCCTCCAGATGCTGCTCCATGTACGCGATGCTCTTTTGGATAATACGCTGGGTACTCAAGGTCAGGCCCTCCTTTGTTATTAAGGATACCAAAAGGGAGCAAAGCGTTTTTGATCTTTTTTGCCAATTTAAGAAAACCGTCGGTCCGCTCATGTTCTCGGAGGTCTTGCCGGAAATAGCGGAGTCCCTCTGCTTGCGATTCAGGGACGCTCATCCTTTGAAGTCCCTTGAAGTCCCATTGTTCTCATATAAAAAAGCCCCCTCGATTACGAACATCGAAGGAGCTTAAATTGCAAGGTTCTCTGCCATCACTCCATCCTCAAGATGGAATGACTTCCTATCCTAAAGAGGCCAGACTGCGCCTCTAACAAAGGCATAGACCCGCACTTCACAGGCAGCGGCGCTTCCGGCCGGAAGCAGGCATGTCATCCTAAAGACGATTGCGCTGCTGCTTATTCTTCAAGGACGAATCCCTGCACGCTCACATTACATAACGGGAATTTCCCGCTCCCCGGCTTTATCGGCAAAACCGCACTATCCCTGCGGCTTCAGCTGAACGGTGCGCTTGGTGCTCGCAGACTCGTACGCTGCAATGGCAACCCGGGCGGAGAGGTAGCCGTCTTCCCCGGTAATTTCGACCGGCTTGCCGTCGCGGATGCTTTCGACAAAGCTGTTGACGAGGCCTTCGTCCATATCATCGCCCCAGAAGCTCCACGACGCTTTACCGGTCACATCGCTGTATACATCGTTCTTCTGGGCAAAAGAATCAATGTTCAGCACGCCTTTGGTGCCGATGATCTCAAGCGTTACGTCCCCCCATGTCGGGAAGGTGCGGTTGCGCGACCAGCTTGGGTCCAGCACGGCCACGACGCCGTTCGCGAATTTGACGTGGACCATGCCGGCGTCGTCAATCTCGGTATCGTTGAACAGCGTTTCCGCATGGGCGTACACTTCCTCGGCCTTGCTGCCGGTAAACCAGTGCATCAGGTCCATCACATGGACGGTATGATCCAATACGGCGCCGCCGCCCGATTTCTCCCGTTCAATAAACCAGCCGCCCGGCATGGTTCCCCGGTTGGTTCCCTTCATAGCCAAAATGTCACCGATCTGCCCTGCGTCAATCGCTTCCTTCGCCTGACGTACGGACGAAATATATCGGCAAGGAAAAGCGGTCATGAGCTGAACGCCGTTATCCTTGCATATCTGAATCATCTCCAGCATCTCGGCTTCCGATAGGCCCAGCGGCTTCTCGCAAAGCACATGCTTGCCCGCCGCAGCGGCGCGTTTGGTAATTTCCGCATGACGCGCGTTCTCCGAACAGATGACTACGGCATCCAGTTCTTGTGCCAGCAATTCATTATAGTCGGCATAATACGGAATCCCCCGGTCCACGGAGTAAGGACGAACGCGCTCCGCGTCTTCATCCGCGATTCCGATTACCTCGACGTCATCCCGCTTCAGCATGCCGAAGAGATAGCTTGCCGCATGCATATGGGCAAAGCTGATAAACCCTACTTTCACCTTTTTCATGAAACCGTCCCTCCGATCATCACGGGCTGTCCAGTTTGTGCCGATTGCTCCGCTGCCTGAGCGATTTCAACGGCGTAGCAAGCATCCTTGATGCTGACGAGCGGCTCGCTGCCGTTTCGGATGCACTCGATAAAATGCTGCACCTCGTTATAATAAGGGTCATGGAGGCTCGGACTGGAAGGAACCTGCACAGCAGCTCCCTCCCCGGCCTCGGCGCTAGCCAATTTCAAGTCCAGGGACTGTACCTGATTGCTGTCGAATCGTACGATGCCTTGGTCTCCCGAGATCTCGAACTGCGTCGTAAATGGACCGGGATACCCCCAATATCCGGTTAGACTCGCGATGGCGCTATTTTTAAAATGAAGCGTAAGCTGGGCGTACTCCATCTGCGGCTCGGTCCGCTTCACGGTCGAAGCATATACCGACTCCACTTCCCCGAACAGCCAGCAGGCAAAATCGATGTCATGAATCATCAGATCCATGATGACGCCGCCGCTCTTGCCAGGGTCGTTGTACCATCCATCCATTCCCTGCGGGTAGGAACCGTACCGCTTAAAGTGAGCCATCTTCGGCGTTCCGATATTCCCCGAGCGGGCCTGCCGATAGGCATCGTGATAGTTCGGGAAGAACCGGACGACATGTCCGATAAACAACCGGACTCCGTGCTTCTCGCAGGCCGCCTTCATCTCCTGCGCATCCTCCAGCGTTAATGCTGCCGGCTTTTCGCAGATGACGTGCAGCCCTTTTTCAGCCAGTTTCAGTACAGACGGTTTGTGGAGATAGGTGGGCAGACACACCGCAACCGTTTCCAAATCTTTTTGTTCAAACAGCGACTCTACTTCCGTGTATGCCTTCGCCCCGGTCAAAGCTGCAGCGCGCTCCGCTCGTTCGGCGTTTATATCGACCACGCCCGTCACCGTTACTCCCGGCATTTTCGCCAAATTGTGCGCATAGGCCGTCCCCATCGTGCCGCAGCCCAATATCGCTATGTTCATGCTTATCCCTCCAGTATGCCTATAATGACATGGATCATCAGGTGATGCCGTATCCGCCGTCCGCGATACCGCCCACCCTGTTACATTCTTCATGTAACATGACATTCCTGCCTGTATTCCTCAGGATTCGTGCTTTTTTGAACTTATGCCGCTAACTTGGTAAAGTGTATATATAGAGCAGAGAGAAAGGGTGTAGCGAGAACATGTCAGAACTTGTCGTACAAACGAAAGACGGGCGCATTCAAGGCCTTACGGAAAACGGAGTGCGCGTATGGAAGGGAATTCCCTATGCGAAGCCACCGGTTGGCCCGCTGCGGTTCCGTTCTCCTGTGCCCCCCGATTCATGGGACGGGATTAGAGAAACCACCGCTTTCAGTCCCATGTGCCTTCAGCCGCTTGAATCCACATCCAGCATGCTTGGCGGCGGCGTGACCAAGACGGTATCCGAGGATTGCCTATATCTCAATGTGTGGGCACCCCGGAACATGCCAGCGGAGCCGCTGCCCGTCATGGTATGGATTCACGGGGGCGCTTTTGTCACAGGCTCGGGCAGCTTGCCAAGCTATAACGGCGCGCCCTTCGTTCTCCGCGGAGACGTGATCGTGGTTACCCTCAATTACCGGCTGGGTCCCCTCGGCTTTCTCCATCTCTCTCCATACGGTGAAACCTATTCCTCCAATACCGGTTTATTGGACCAGATCGCTGCCCTGGAATGGGTCCGGGACAATATCGCGGCCTTCGGCGGCGATCCGGAGCGGGTTACGGTATTCGGGGAATCAGCGGGCAGCATGAGCATTGCAGCGTTACTGGCGATGCCTGCAGCCAAGGGACTGTTCCACCGGGCGATCATGGAGAGCGGCGCTGCCCAGGTCATGGTTCCGGAACAGGCACGGATGATAACAGCCGGCTTGCTTAAGGAGCTGGACATTACGCCTGACAATATCCATCAGCTGGATTCCCTGACGGGCGAGTCGATATTCGAAGCCGGGGAACGGCTGAAGAAACGGATCGGACCCAGCGTCAACATGATCTTTCAACCGGTTCTGGAACCGGACACTTTGCCGCATGATCCGCTGCAGGCCGTTCAATCGGGATGGGCCAAGGACGTGCCGATCCTGATCGGAACGAATCTTGATGAGGGGGCTTTGTTCTTCCGGCCGGACATGCCGCTTGTGAAGGAAGACGTTCTAGTCCGCACCGTGGAGATGATGACCGGCATTGAGGATGCCTCTCCCATCACCAAGGAATACCCGTACAGCATCGACGGGCATGCCCAGATTATGACCGACCTGTACTTCTGGCGCTCGGCCCTGCAATTCGCTTCCGCGCAGTGCAAACACGCGCCGGTATGGATGTACCGGTTCGATTGGACCTTGCCGGACCATCCGGTGCTCGGCAAAGCGATGCATGCCCTGGAAATCCCGTTTGTATTCAACACGCTGGCGCTGTTTGAGAACATCGGCGTTCAAGTCGATGCGGCCACGCAAGCCCTGTCCGACCGGATGCAGGATGCCTGGATTGCATTTGCGCGCAGCGGCTCGCCGGATACGGAGGCGCTGCCGTGGCCTGCTTATGATCCGGTTTCGCGTTCCACGATGATATTCAACAACGACAGCAGGATCATCGAGGACCCGGATGCGAAGAAGCGGGAAATGCTGCAATTATAATAAGGACACGCCATAAACCAGGGGATCCTTCGCCTATTGGAACCCTGGCGGCAGCAAAAAAGCTGTATTCCAGGCATGACATCATGCCGGAATACAGCTTTTCGTTATGATGGGTCGCACAAGGACATGCTGCTGATTGCGGGCTCCGCAGCCCCCTGCTGCAGCGAAGGGCTGAGAGGACTAAGTGCTCCTAGGAAATGCAAAGCTGCCTTATTTTACAGCCCCCTGCGTAATGCCGTTGATGATCCACTTTTGCGCGAACAGATAGATAATGATCATCGGCAGCATCGCCATCAGATAGGAGGCAAAGGCCAGATTGAAGTCCGTGTTGAACTGCCCTTGGAATATATACTGCACCAGCGGCAGCGTATAGGAATTCGTATCGCTGATAATGATGAGCGGCAGCAGGAAGTCATTGTAGGTCGATAGGCAGATCAGAATGCCCACCGTCGCATTGATCGGGGCCATAATCGGGAATATGATTCTCCAGAATGTTCCCCAAGTCGACGTGCCGTCCACTCGGGCCGCTTCCTCCAGCGCAACCGGGATGGATTTGATATAACCTACGTACACGAATACGTTAAACGCCAAGGCATAGACGGTATGCAGGATGGTGAGCCCGACCAGATTCGTCATATGGAACCCGGCCGTCAGCTTGACCAGCGGCAGCATAATGATCGGAAACGGAATGAACATCGCGCTGATGAAATAGAAGTACAAGCCTTTGAAGAACTTCCGGTTCATATTGCGGGCAATGGCATAAGCGACGAGCGAATTCGTCAGCAGGGTCAGCACCACCGTTGCCGTTGTCACCATGGCGCTGTTGCCCAGCGCATGGAAGAAATTCGTCATTTTTATGGCGTTCGCGAAATTCTCGAAATGCAGGTCTTTCGGCAGGCCGAACACAGATGCCAGCATGTCCTCCGGCGTTTTGAGCGCAATCGTGATCGTCATATACAGCGGAAACAGGATTAATATCGTACCCAATGTGATGAGAATCATCACCGTCCAGTTGGTTTTCGTCCGCATTACATGTCCCCCTCTCTTCTCTGCAGGAACCGAATCTGCACAATCGATATCGTGGCAATCAGGATGAAGTAGATCACGGAGTTAGCCGATTGGTAAGCAAACTCGCCTCCCTCGAAGCCGCCGGTATAAATCAGATGGGAGATGGACTGCGTTGCCCGCCCCGGGCCGCCGTTGGTGAGGGCTACGATCTGATCAAAGACCATCAGGGAATTCTTCATCGCCAGCACCATGTTGATCGTAAAGAACGGCGCGATCAGAGGAAACGTTATTTTCCAGAACTCCTGCCAGCGGTTCGCTCCATCGAGGTTGGAAGCCTCGTAAAGCGTACTGGGAATGGTCTGGAGTCCGGCAAGATACAGAATCGTGTTGTAGGCAATGCCCTGCCATACCGCGACCACCACGATGCCGATCCAAGCATGCTGTTCACTGCCCAGAATATTGGTCGACAGCCACCCGATCCCCAGGTTCTGTCCCCAAATGGTGAACACATTCGAGAACAGGTAGTTGAATATGTAACCTACAATCAGCACGCTCAGAATATTCGGAAGAAAATAGATGCCCCGAAAGAAATTCCTCGCCTTGATTCTGGCGTTCAGTCCCATGGCAATCAGCAGACTGAAGATGTTGATGAGGATGGTGACCACGACCGCGAATTTGAATGTGAACCAGTACGCATTGCCCACGTTGCCATCCTTAAACAGATTGACGTAATTCTTGAAACCGATGAAATCGAAGTTTTCTCCGAATCCGTTCCAGTTCGTGAAGGAGTAATACACCCCCTGCAAAGCCGGCAGCGTCAGAAATACGAAGAACAGCACGACCGCCGGCACGGTCATCAAGTAATAAGGCATAAGCCGCTTGTTCATGTTGGGTCCTCCTCAATGCTTCTTGGATATCGTGTGAAGAAAATACCGCCTTCCGCCCGTTAACGCCTGTCAGCTACCTTGTCCCATTCGGTGTCCAGCTTCTTCAGATACCCGTCGATATCCCGGTTCTGGAGGAAGGATTGGATCACCGAGTTCAGCTGCACCGCCGCGGGAATGTAGTGGTCGGCAAAATCGATGACCTGGCCCCGCTCCAGATAAGGCAGCAGCTCTGCGACGGCGGGATCCTCCTGCTTCACGCCCTCCACGGTGGAGAACAGCGTTTGCTCCGTTATATATTGCTTGCTATTCTCAGGCTCCAGCAAAAATTGAATGAAACGCTGAGCCTCCTTTTTATGCTTCGAATCCTCGGAAATAGCCAGTAAGGTATCTACGCCCGAAATCAGTTTATTCTCCTCCGGACGATCGCCGGTCGGCAGCGGAAAGAAGCCGATCGGCGCATCCGGATTCGCCTTCCGGATTTCCGGTATGGCCCAGGTTCCTTGGATATACATGGCGGATTCTCCCCTCGCGAAATCCCGGTTCCCGTCCGCATAGTTTTTGCCGAAGTTGTCCCCATGGCCATAATCCATCAGCGCGAGCTGTTTCTCCGCAATCTCCCGGTATTTCTCGGCAAACGTTACGGTGCCTTCCCGCCGATCCATGTAAAATTCAATGCCTTCCAGGTTGGAAGCCAATGCGTTAAACGGCAGCACCGTCTGCCAATCGTCTTTATATGTGAAATAAAACGGGATTCTCCCCGCATCCTTGGCCTTCTGCGCCGTAGCCAGCAGCTCGTCCCAGGTCTTAGGAACGCTGAGCCCCAGCTCCTTGAAAATTTCCTTATTGTACATGACGCCGTTAGCGTTAGTGGAATAGGGAATGCCCGTAACCTCGTCCATGCCAGCTACGTCCTTCAGCATCTGGACATAAGTCTCATCCACCCGGCTCAGCAGCGGGTTATCCGTCAAATCCATAAATATGCCGCTTTGGGCCAGCAATGAATACGTATCGGTTGCACCCATGCCGATAATGTCGGGAATGTCATTCTTGACGACTCTTGTCTTGAGCACCGTCTCCGCATCCGGCGGATTTACCTGAACCACCTTGATCTCGGACTGGGATTCGTTAAATTTCTCGATGAGTGCATCAAAGGAGCCTTTAGCTTCAGGCTTGTTCTGAAAAAACTCAATCTGCACGCGTCCTGAGTCCTCTTGAGCGCCGCAAGCGGTCAGTATCCATACGGTCATCAAACACGCCGCAATCCATTTAGCTAGCTTCATGGTCTGCCCCCCGTTTCCTATCCTGATGTTATATGGTCGATGTCCATGTTAATTTACTACCCTATTTGCTTGGTTGGTAAACCTCCCGGACGCCGAGGCGGCGCTCTCTTCCCCTTATTGAACAAAACAAAAAAGCCAGCAGATCAGGTTCTTCAACCTGATCTGCTGGCAGGGATTGGCTATCTGTTTATAGCCTGATCCAACCTACTCCAGCCATTTTTTATGAATGTCCGCAAACTTGCCTTGCAGCTTCATTTCGTCGATCCACATTTCCAGATAGCTTGCATATTCAAAGTCGCCGCGAGGAATCATGTAGCCTTTTTCGCTGTTCGTGAACGGCTTGTCCGTCAAAGCGGCATACAGTCTGGAATCCGCCTTCGCATACGTGATCGCTTCGATTGTATCGGTGATCATCACGTCATACGTACCGTCTGCTACCAAATGCGGGATATCCAGGTTGTTCGGTACAACCGTCACATTCGCTTTGGTCAAGTGCTCGCGCACGAATACTTCGTTCGTTCCGCCCGGATTCACGCCGATGCGAACCGAAGGTTTATTGATGTCTTCAACCGTCAGGTATTTGTCTTTGTCTTCTGCACGGATCAATGGAGCTTTGCCGAAGGAAATGTACCCTTGGGATACATAAGCCGTTTTTTGTCTAGCCGTGTTACGGGTAACGCCGCCCACTGCGATGTCGAACTTATCAGCTTGCAAGTCCTTCATCATGTTGGACCAAGTCGTGTTGACGTAGCGTACTTCCACGCCAAGGTCTTTACCGAGCTCTTCCATGGCGTCAACGTCATAACCTTCATACTCTTTTGTAGCAGGATTCAAATATGTAAACGGTTTGTAATCCCCTGTCATACCAACCCGGATGTAGCCTCTTTCGATAATTTCGTCAAGCTGGGAAGCCGCTTGCTTCTTCAGTTGACCAGGTGCATTGGCCGAAGCGGATTTAGCAGATACCTCCGGTGATGTGAGGACCTCGTTTGCCGCAAAGCCCGTTGCTACCAATGATAAGCTGACTACCCCTGCCAGTAATACCTTTTTCCAATTTTTAGCCATGTTTTCGTTTCCTCCAGTTTTCTTCTAGTTGTACTTCCTGATGCCCCTTGGTGGGCAGCGGCATCGATCTGCCTTGAAACGTCGAACCTCTTCTTGCCTGTACTTCCTCTGACTTACTGCCTTGCACGCTTGCGATTTGAGCCGTTTTCCTTCCAGGCATCCCCCCTCTCAAGTACCCTTACGCGCGGTCCGTAAGATCCAGGGAATGCTAGAGACTGAATTTGCCGAGCTCTTTGCTGAGCTCCTGGGCGACCGTCTCCAGTTGTTTTACGGAGTTTGAAATCTCCTTGATGGTTGCAATCTGATCTTCCATGGCAGCCGTCACGTTCTGTGCATCATTGGAAGTCAGATCCGCAATGGATTTCAGCTCTTCAACCGAAGCGCTGACCTGTTCCGATCCAGCGGACATTTCTTCGGATGCTGCCGATACTTCCAGAATGTGATCCGCCACGTTGCGGGTCGCATTCAGAATGTTATCGAATTTCTCGCGCACATCTTCAATCAACGCAATGCCGTCCTGTACATCCTTACGGCTGACGTCCATGACCTGTACGGCGTTGATTGTGTCCTCGCGAATTTCCGTAATCAGCTTCGCTATCTGATCGGTCGAAACCTCGGACTGTCCCGCCAGCTTCTTGACTTCTTCAGCCACGACCGCAAAGCCGCGTCCATGCTCGCCCGCTCTGGCAGCCTCGATGGAAGCATTCAGGGACAGCAACCGGATTCGAGAGGTGACTTCCGTGATGAAGCTCAGAATTTGCTCGATTTCCGAGGAGCGCTCATTCAAACGCTCAATCGCCGTGCCGACCTTGGACGTGCCCGCGCCGATGTTGCCGATCTGTTTCACGGCTTGCTCAACGACAACCGATCCGGTCTCCGCTTGGCTAGCAGCTTCCTGCGCGGCTTCGGACACCATCGAGGATGTCTCGGCGATTTTGACGATCCCGCTGGCCATGTCGCTCATGGATGTCGCGATTTCGTTGGAGCTTGAGGCGTGAGCTTGCGCTCCGCTGGCAATTTGGCGAATGGAGGATCCGATTCGGTCCACGCTGTCCATGGCCGTATCGACCCCGCTCGAGACGGTTTCCGTCACCGACATGACCTGGCGGGAGGAATCGTTCACGCCGAGGACCAGATGCTTCAGATGCGATACCGTCTGGTTGAAATCGCTGGAAAGAACGGCCACCTCATCCTTGCCGCTAACTTGAATGGTCTTGGTCAAATCGCCTGCTGCGACTTCCTTCACAGCCGTGTTGAGCCTGCGGATCGGCCGGACGATCTGGGCCGTGAACCAAATTGCTGCAGCGGCGGATACGACCAGGGCCGCAACCGAGATAATGACTAACGTAAACGACATCTCCTTGATTGGAGCATTCAGCTCATGGGTCGGTGCCGTCACGAAGACCCCCCAGTTCAAGTTGGACGGTGCATAAGCCGCCGAATACTCGGTACCTTCCAATACATAATCGAACTCGCCTGGTCTGCCCTGGCTGACCTCTTCGTAGGCCTTCGTTAATCCGGCGCTGTTAACGTCCTTCACGTTGGATTGAAGGACAAGTTCCTCTTGCGGATACCACATGAACGTCCCCGATTTGCTCAGAAGAAAGGCATATCCGGTGTCTCCGAACGTTTGGGATGAGACTGTTTTCTGAACTTCGTTGATCGGAAGGGTGGAGCCCATGTAGCCGTACTGTTTTCCATCCTTCATCAGCGGAATGATCATCGTAACGATGTTATTGCCCGTCCGTTTGGAAAGCACCGGCTCCGACACGACCAGCTTGCCTTCGCCCTTCCCGGCTTCCTGATAATGGACGCGGTCGGACACGTCGGTCACCTCGCCCAGAAAGTTAATGACGTTCTTCCCCGTCAAATCGTACGAGAAGAAGAAGGTCTCAAATTCCTTGTTCACTTCCTGCGCAGCCTGAATCAACTGCAGATCCTGCTCTTTGTTACCCGTAATGAATTTCCCGATGCTTTCCACCTTGGCAATCTCCACATCAAGAAATTGGTCGATCTGAAGCGCAAGCTTCTCCGCGCTAAGCTGAGCTTCCTTGTCCAAGCTCTCCTGCAGCAAGTCAGATGACCGACTGTAAGTTACGGCAAAAACGGATCCAAGACTGACTAGCAAGAGCAAACAAATCATTGTAATCATCTTTTGCTTAAGACTCTTTAGCATGCTGTAAATCCTCCCCCAATAAGTAGCGCTTAGGTCCTATCCGATCATTCGTCCAAAATTTTTGCAAGTGCTCTTTTTTCTGTAAGGACTTTCTCTCTACATACAAAAACGAACAGGCAATGTCGAAAAATGTTGGTGTAAGATGGGAGATAAGACTCCGCTTTATAAGTTATCGGTAGCATTTGTCCAATTTTTGAGAGTTTGGCGAAACTTTTTACATAATTCGACTTTTAGGTCGTTTATGTAAAAATAGATGGGAGATGGTTCTAAATGCCTATTCAAATGAAAGAAATTACATATATCTTTAGACCTTGTTAGTGATCGGCATCGGCGGCACCACCCTCAGTCTTTGGGGCGCTGGCCGTCTTCGTAAGGCCGGGCGGAATCAAAGCACAGCTGCAGAAAAGCCAAAAAGGCTGCCCCATTGAAGCAGAAGGATCTGCTTGAGGGACAGCCTTATTTCACTCGTCGACCCTTAACCTGCCTTAATGGACAAACAAGGATCTTTGTTCGTTGTAAGCGTGGAGCAGCGTGTAGCGGCTGTATCGAACCTTGTGGGCCTCAGCCAGGCTCCGTTCCAGCAGCTCATCGCCGATCGGAAGCTCCGACACCCCGGCCGGTCCGCCTACCATGCGCATCAGATCGCCCAGCACATCCGGCTCCGGGAGATGCGTAATATGCCACCGGATGTCGTTCCACTGCAGCGCCATTCGCCGTTTTATATCTTCCGCACCCGGGGAGGAGCCTCCGTTCAGCTCGATCCCCTGCTCTCCGATACGATGATACAGCTTCGAGATTTCCACGCAAGCGGCTCCTACTTTGGCACCGTGCAGCAGCTGTTTCTTCCCTAGACGGATAAACTCCATCTCCCAATAATGGGACAGGTGATGCTCCGAACCCGAAGCCGGATGGGATTGACCGAACAGCAGCATCGCCAGTCCGGATTCGACGAGCGCCCCCATCAAGATGCGTACGCCCTCCTCGCTCCGCTTCGCAATCTGTTCCACCGCGTTCACGCACTGGCTGAGCGCGGATTTCGTCATATCCGCCGAAATTTGCAAATAGGGCTCGTCGGCCACCAAACTGCCAAACCTCCAGTCGAACAGCGATGTGTACTTGCCCAGCATATCCCCGAATCCGGCCGCGGTTAACTGGGAGGGAGCAGCCATGAGAATATCGACGTCCGCGAATATCGCGCTCGGTCCGATGGCCGGAATCGTTATCTTCTCGCCCCGTATAATGATCGGCGCTCCCTTGGAATTAAATCCATCCACCGATGCGGCCGTAGGTACGGAGATGAACGGAACGCCCGCGGTATAGGCGGCGTACCGGCTAATATCGTGAATCGTCCCTCCGCCTACCGCCAGCACCGCCTTCGCCCCGCTATGCTGGATATCCAATATGACCTGGACCAGGGATACTTCATCCGCGATGACATCTCCCTTCCGATCCGGAAGCAGCCGGGTGACCTGGACCCCAATCGAGGATTTCGCGAGCAGATTCGAAAGCTTCTGGCCCGCCTGGTCATAGGTATTATCGTCCACGACCATGACCACCGAGGTCCACCGTTTCGTCTCAAGGTAGCCCGCCACCTCGTCTAACGCTCCGTGCTGGATCTGAACCAGCTCTACTTCGTCCAGATTCGCAAGCTGATGGGCCGGTAAATCCGCCGCTAGACTCCGGACGTTCGATAAAATGGAGGTCATATCCGCGTACCCTTCTTTCCGGTAACCGCCATCGCCGGCAGCGGGTCATTGCAGGTCATGCCGGTAACCCCGCACTCCAGCGAATACCGGACGCCCTGCTCATCGTCCGGGCAATAGCTCCAGACCAGCAGACCCTGTGCCTGGAACCGGGCAACGAGTTCCGGCGTAAGCAGTGACATCTCCACGCCGATCCCCCACATTTTGGCGTAGGTGCCCTCCTCCCCGAAGTCAAAGCCGGACATTTTCTCGCCCGGAAACCCCTGAGTCTTCTGGCCATGCGTTTCATGGATATAGGTCAGAACCTGAGCATCGAAGCAGGTGAATACGCAGCGCGGCAGGTACCCGTACCGGTTCAGTATGTCCATCGCCAGGTCGGCGGCCTCTTGGGCATCGGGACTGGGCTTAATCTCCACGTTGCACAGAACCTCGGGGTATTCCCGAAGCAGTTCGCAAAGCTCCGTAAGCGTCGGGATCTTCAAGCCTTCGAATTCCCGGGCAAACCAGCCGCCCGCATCTAAGCCCTTCAGCTCCGCAAGCGTGTAATCCCTTACCTCGCCGGCACCATTGGTCGTACGCTGAACCGTTGCATCATGGATAACCACCACCTCCTTATCCTTCGTCAGCCGAAGATCAAACTCCAGCATGTCAACGCCTAACTCCAGTGCCTTGCGAAAGGCCAGCAGCGTATTTTCCGGATAAGCCGATTTATACCCGCGATGTGCAGCCACCATCATAGAGGATGGTTCCCGTAGTCGTTCGATCATATATCCTGCCACTCCTTTACCTGTTGTTATTGGGCCAAAATCCGCTCCGTCTCTTTCTTGAAGGTATCCAGTGTTGCCGGGATATCCTTGCTGTCATACATGATCGCTTCCATGGCCGAGAAGAACTCATGCATAATCTCAGGCCATGCCACATCCTTATTGGTATCCGTAGCGAATTCCAGCTGATCATAGGCTACTTTGCGGTTCGGTTCTTTGGCCCAAAGTTCTTGGATCTTCTCCGACTCCACCATCTTCTTCGTGAAAGGCAGGTAACCGGATTGCAAAATAAATTCAAGAGCGCCTTCCTCTTCCATCTCCATCCACCGGATGAACTCCCATGCCGCTTCCTTGTTCTTGGAAGAAGACAGCATCGTCACGTTCGCGCCTCCGGTCGGATTCGCATACACTTCGTCCTTAGGCAGGAATGCCGTCACGTAATCGAAATCCACCGCGCTGGACAATCCGCCGATCGATCCCGTGGATTGGTACATCATCCCGACTTTGCCTTCCACAAACATGCTGTTTACGATGTTTCCGGAATCCTGAGCGGGCGGATAATACAAAGCGCCCGTGCTTTGCAGGTCTTTCAGGTAAGTGAACATTTTGGCACCGGCACCGTTATCCGAAAAGCCGATCGACGTATTGTCGTCATTGAAGAACGTGCCGCCGGCTTGCGAAATCATGGCAATCGGATACCAAGTGTCGTAGGGCATCGTGACGCCGTATCGCTTATACTCGCTGCCTTCCTTGACGACCAGCGCGTTCGCGATCTCCTTCATTTCCTCCCATGTCGTCGGGATTTGAAGCCCGAGCTCATCCAGCAAGGTTTTGTTCACGTGCAGGATCGGGGTGGAACGGTTCAGCGGTAGCGACACCAATTGATCATTGAAGGTGGAGTGTCCCATTAAACCGGCAGTGAAGTCGTCTGCGCTGATGCCGGAGCCTTCAAGAAAAGGCGTCAGATCCTCAAGGACCTCCGAATCCGCGAACATCTGGATGTAGGCTCGCTCGAGCATGCTGACATCCGGGCCGGTGCCGGATGCAATCGCCTGCTGCAGCTTGGTTACCGTTTCGTCGTAGCTGCCCTGGAAGGTGCCTACGACTTCGATATCCTCATGGGATGCATTAAAGCGCTGAATGAGCGCATCCATGTATTCCCCGTTCTTGCCTCCCAGCGAGTGCCAGAACTGCACCGTGGTTTTCCCCTTGTCTCCGGACGGGGCTTCGGTTCCCCCGCTTCCCGGTGCTTCGCCGGGCTCGGCCGAACCTCCTCCACCGCATGCGGCAAGCAAACTGAACAGCAGGATGACGGATAGGCGTGTATACCATTTGGATTTCATGTGATTCATTCCTCCATTAATTATTCGATTATGAATGGCTGAAACCTGTCATTTCCTGTAATTATTTAATGCCTGAATAAACAAAAGCCTTCACGATGTGCTTCGAACAGAACAAATATACAAGCAGGATGGGCACCACCAGAATCACGTTGCCGGCCATGATGATATGCCAGTTGCTGATGCCCTCGGTCTCCCGCAGCATGGCGATCCCCAAGGTCAGCGGCCGGACGGCTGCCGAATCGGTCATGACAAGCGGCCAAAAATAGTCGTTCCAATGACTGACGAAGCTGAACAACGCAATGGTGGCGAGTGCCGGCTTCGACATGGGGATCATGATCTTCCGGATGATTTTGAACTCGCTGGCGTTATCCAGGCGGGCCGCTTCGATGATTTCCTCCGGAATCTGCATGAAGTATTGCCGCAGCAGGAAGATGCCGAAGGCATTCGAAACGAACGGAATAATCTGCGGGAGCAGGGTTTTGACCAATCCCCAATCCGCCATCATCAGATAAACCGGAATGAACGTAACCTGTCCCGGGATCATGAAGGCCAGCAGGATCATGCCGAACAGCAGCGTTTTTCCCGGGAATTTATACTTGGCAAAAGCATACGCGGCCGGAATCATGATCAGGAACTGCAGTACGATGATGGAACCGGTGACGACAACCGAGTTCCTGAAATAGGTCAGGAAAGGCCCCGCATTCATCGCTTCCGCGAAATTCCCCCACTGCGGCGTAGCCGGAATCCACGTCGGCGGAAACGTCATCGTCTCCCGGAATGTCTGGAGCGATGTGGAGATCATCCACAGGAACGGAAAGATGAAAATCATGAGCACTGCAGCCTTCAGCAAATAGCCCAGCGCCGTCCATACGATTTTTAAGTCAAAGGTCTTCAAACCGTGCCTCCTTTCTTCGTGGCCAAAGCCTTATAGCCTTATTGATAGTGGACCTTCTTGGATAAGAGCCGGAAATAGATGAACGTGAGCAATCCGATAATGGCCATGAGCACAACGCCTGTCGCGGCCGAATAACCGATATTGGTCGTTCGGAATCCGTATATGTAGTACACAAGCGTCGTCGTTGCATTGTTTGGTCCTCCGCCTGTCATCACCTGAACGGTATCGAAAACCTTGAAGGAGCCGATCGTCATGATGATGAGAATAAAAAACAGCTGCGGCGAAATCATCGGCAGTGTGATTTTGTAAAACACCTTGAACTTGCTCGCATTATCCAGCGCCGCCGCTTCATAAATGCTCGGCGATATGCTCTGCAAGGCTGCCACGATAATCAGGGTGTAATAGCCGATGGCTTGCCAGACCGACACGATAATGACCGACATCAACGCGGTCTTGGAGCTTTGAAGCCATGCCGACGGCGGGAGTCCAACCAGCTTGAGCAGATAGTTGAGCAGTCCTTGATTCGGCTCCATCAGCCACAGCCAGACCAGCGAGATCGATACGATGGATACGACGTGCGGCGTGAAAATCCCGGCCTGGACGATCGAATTGAAACGACCTTTCTTGTTCAGCCATACGGCGATCAGCAGGGACAGCAGCATGGTCAAAATGACGACCCCAGCCGTATAGACGGAGGTGTTCCAGAGTGCTTTGTAGAAATCCCCGCGCCCCAGAATCTGCGTGAAATTGTCCAATCCGACAAATTTGCTCTTGTCTTTGTTCATCAGGTTGTATTTGAACAAGCTTAAGTAAATCAAATAACCTACCGGATACATCACGAACAGCAGGATACCCGCCATGGCTGGCGCGATCAGCACATAGGGCCTGATCCCTTCCCAGATCCTTCTCTTATCCATGGGCCAGCCCTCTCAGCCGCTCCATGAACTCCCTGTGGCGGTTGTCCTTCTCGTCCACCCGGTTCTCATCCGGACCGAAGAAAAACAATTGGTCGGCCGGCACGCCGAGACAGACTTGCTGATCGACATGGTATCTGTCATCCGGACATTTCACCATGAATGCATGACCATCGGTCGTCTTCACCTGATAAATCGTCTCGGAGCCCAGCATTTCTCGCGTGATGACCTCGCCCTTGGCCGTGTAGTGAAACGATTCCGGTTCCGTGCCTATCACGACGCTTTCCGGACGGAACCCGAACGTCGCGCGATCGTCCCCCAGCGGCGCAATGTTCATGGGAGGAACCCCGATAAACTGGGCCGCAAACAGATTGCTGGGCTTGCGGTACACCACTTCGGGCGGCGCCTCCTGCTGAATGACCCCTTTGTTCATCAGCACGATGGTATCCGCCATCGACATGGCCTCGATTTGGTCATGGGTCACGTAAACAAAGGTCGTCCCGAGCTTCTTGTGCAGCTCGATCAGCTCGATCCGCATCTGAACCCTCAGCTTGGCGTCCAGATTGGACAACGGTTCATCCATCAGGAAGACGGACGGGTCCTTAACCATGGCCCGGGCTAAAGCCACCCGCTGCCGTTGCCCGCCGGACAAGGTGGAGGGCTTGCGGTCTAAATAATCGTTCAGTCCCACGGTTGCCCCTATGGTTTCCACCAGGCGCTTACGCTCGGCTTTGGGAACCTTATTGTTCACGAGGCCGAATTCGATATTCTCGCGGACCGACATCGTCGGGTAAATGGCGTAGTTCTGAAACACCATGGCCACGCCGCGCTTCCCCGGTGCAATGCGCGTGACATCCTTGCCGTCGATCAGAACGGAACCGGAGGTTTGAGGGTCTATGCCCGCAATCATCCTTAGGAGCGTTGTTTTCCCGCACCCTGAAGGGCCGACCAGCACGGTGAATTTTCCGTCCTCGATGGTA
Source organism: Paenibacillus sp. Y412MC10 (assembly GCF_000024685.1). Lineage (NCBI taxonomy): Bacteria > Bacillati > Bacillota > Bacilli > Caryophanales > Paenibacillaceae > Paenibacillus > Paenibacillus sp. Y412MC10. The sequence continues at coordinate 921,767 of NC_013406.1, read as the reverse complement.
AGATCCAAGTCCTGTATGACGGTTTGACGATCAAACGACTTGCTCACTTTCACAAATTCAATGGATGCCAAGAGCGATCCCCCTCACCAATGTGTAATGATGCTGTCATGACAAGCGAAAAAATGAACGATTCCATAACATGAAATCCCTTACATGCACCTGATAATAAGTACGCATCAAATGCACATGTAATGATCACTTTTGTTCATTTTTATTTAATTCGATTGTAGATCTGCAATATTAGGAGAGTGTTAGGCCTTCGTACGGATTGTGTAAATTCGCTTCGCAGCAAGGGATTTAACATGGCATTAACATAACGGGAGTACACTAGATAGATATGGAGCCCATAAGCATAAAAAAGCAAAAGTGCGCATTGTATGTACAAACGCACTCTGCTGCTCATTGTCCAAATAGGAAGGGAGAAATTATCGATTGCTGGCACACGAACGAAAGAAAAGGATCATTGATTACGTAAGGCAATACCGTACGGCAACGGTTGCCGCCCTGGCATCCGAATTCGGCGTCCACACGGCCACCATTCGCCGCGATCTGGCGGAGATTGAACAGGAAGGCGCTTTGAAGCGCACGCATGGCGGAGTCATCATGGAGCAATGGACGCATAACGAGCCATCCTTTAATGAACGAACCAACTTTCATCGGGACGAAAAAATACGCATCGGCCAGCTCGCGGCTTCACTCGTGGAAGACGGGGAAAATATCATCATCGATTCGGGGACAACCACCCTTCATATTGCTACGCATCTTGTGCACCGCTCGGACATTACCGTCATAACCAACGATATGAACGTCGCCGTCGAACTTCGCGATGCTCCGGGCATCAAAGTCATCCTGACCGGCGGGGAGCTGTACCCCTCGAGCTATATGCTAAACGGCATGTTTACCGACCATGTGCTGAAATCCCTGCATGTTGAGAAAGCGTTCATCGGCACCCCTGCCCTGCATCCCCAGCATGGCCTCATGCACCCGGAGGCGCTGCTCGTCCCGGCCAAGCAGAACATGATTCAGGCCGCCGGTGAAATTGTCGTAGTCACCGACCACAGCAAGATCGGCAAGCTGTCCCTGCATACGGTCGCTCCCAACAGCGCCATTCATACCCTCGTTACCGGCAGCGAGGCTTCCGACTCGGATGTCAAGCCTTTTCAGGATCGGGGCATCACCGTTTACAGGGTTTGAGACTAGCAAACTTTGCATGCCTTTGCGTACCTGGCACCTTTGCATACTTTCGTACTTTTGCGTACCTTGGCATGCCTTTGCATACCTTCGTATCTTTGCGGACCTTGGCGGACCTTGGCATACCTTCGTATCTTTGCGTACCTTGGCGTACCGGCATATTTTTGCATACCTTCGTACCTTTGCATACCTTGGCATTGCCTGAACATACTTCTTGCAGAAAGCACGAAAGGCACCCCGGGGGTGCCTTTTTCAAGCTGCTGCTCGCCAGCGGCTTGCTCATTTATATTCCACTGCTATGTTTACCATCCATACTCGCTTTTTTCGCGATCCCTGCTTAGACCAAAAGAGCAATAAGCAGAAATTCACGGAACGTCCATAAATAAATCGCCATGTCATTCAATATGTCCAAAACTCAACGCTCGACAGCCAATCCAAGCATGCCCCGGACCACGCACCGTGCGCACAGGGAGCACAGGGAGCAGTGCGGACGATGTACTTGTTCTTTGGTATAAGGACTTCCTAACGGACTCAGAATACCTTATTTCATCGAAAACAACCCTTTTAGTAACTTTAGCGGACCCAGCGGACCTTATTTGCTGTTTTAATCGGTATTTGCTCCCGTATTTATCATAATAGCGGATCTGGAGTCCGGTACATTGTGAAAAATCGGGTTATGATCTTGAATAACGGAACTAGGGTCCGTTTAAGTTGGCGAAAGTCATGAAATCATCGAAGGAAGAACATCGACGGTCAGTGAACCCACAATATTTCTATAGGTAATTCCAAGCCATCAGGGTCAATGCGCAGCCGACGGAAGCTATCTCCTCTACGCTTATTAGAAGCTATCTCCTCTATACTTATTAGTGGAAGTAAAAAAAGGAAATATACCACCCGCATAGCGGGTGGTTCTTTGTTTCGCGCGGTTCACGCACTCAACTGGCTAAAGCCTAAGAAAAATCCGGCAGTCATTAGACGCCGGATCCTGTCAAACGATCGATTTAAGGGATAACCTTCCAAACTTCGGCAGATCCAGGTGTTTCGCCTTGAGTCCACCATCTTGCTTCATAGTTCACGCCATTGTGGCTGACTTTGCTGCCGCCTAAATAAACGGCCGTTGCGCTCCATGCCGGATAGGTCGTGGAGCTTCCGGATGTTGAAACCGTAAGCGGAGCCGATGCCGATGATTTACTGCCTGAGCTGCTGACGGCTACTACAGTGTACGTATAGGACGTTCCTGCGGTTAACCCCGTGTTGGTATAAGAGGTTGAAGTCGATGTACCCACAAGGGATCCGTTACGGTAGATTTCATAACTGGAAGCCCCGGTGGAAGCTGCCCATGCCAAGGATACGCTGCTGCTTGTTTGGGATGGGGAAGTAAGTCCCGTCGGTGCAGGAACGCCTGGGTTCGGAGTTCCGCCGCCACCGCCGAAGTCTACATCGATGACGTTATAGAAAGCGTTAGCCGTGTCAGCTACTTCCCATACCGCCAGAATGACATGGTAACCGGACTTGGCAGGAACGTTACATGTGGATGCATAGTTTGTCGGAGGTTTTACGCCGCCGTAGTTAATGGAGCAGAAAGGCGTCAGATCGAACGAAGCTCTGCTCAGCGGAGCATTTTGATCCCAGCCGTCTTTCGTAATGTAGTATTTCCAGCTTGCCGTCGCATGGTTGGCCGTCAAATGCCATTGGAACGTCGTGGTTCCCGGGGAAATGCTTACTTTGCTCCAGCGAGTTGCGGACTGCTCATCGAGTTTAGGGAACGCGCCGCCTGCACTCGCGATTTTGCCATCGGCGGGACCTGCGTTCGGCCAGCCTTTAGGAGCTTCCAAGCTTTGCGGCTCATACACGATGGCGCCGCAATCGGTGTTTTGCCCCTGCTTACACAGAATGGCGCGGCTTCCTGGAGAATCGACATATCCGTGGGCAGAAGCTTTATCCGCAAATAAAACCATGAACAAGGTCATCAACAACATCGTGGAACCAGCAATGATCAAATTCTTGAGCCAAGCTTTGTTCGGCAAACTTAAAGTCATACAATTAATCCTCCTTTAATATAAAAGATAATAAATAAAGCGTTTACACAACCTCCGGCTGCTCAGGCCACCTCCCCTTCTTTGATACAGTAGTTGCCCTCTTAACTTACAGATAACTTGACTGAACTTGGAAATCTTCCACAATCATTGTCCAAGCTTTACCAGTACTATCATTATTTTAAAGCATCTGGAAGTCGTATCCCATAACACTAATCAACGATTTGTTACACATTTCAATGAAATTGGATAAATATGTAACCTGAAATGTTATGAAAACACACGGAACTTGCAGAATAAAATCGCAAAAAAAAGCATGCCTCCCCTGGGGGAATCATGCTTTCATCCATGCTGTTCGATCCGTTCAGACCGCGAAGCAACTCTATTCCACGCCGTCCCTAAAATGCTTCTTGTAATGTTTATCCCCTTTATGCTCCAAATCCTCGATCGTAAGCTCCAGGGTATGAATAATCTGTTCCTTGACCTGATTCAACGTGTCAAAATACACGTTCTCCTCCGCTCCAACGATGCGTGTGCCACTAAGTGCCTGAACGGCCTGGTAAACCCGGTGCTGTTCGGCCAAATCGTCGACGGCCTGCAGCGTATGTTTCATCTGAAGGAACAGATCCTTATGATGCTGGGTGGTCAAACGTTTTTCAAGCTCCTCGATTCTGGCATTCATGGCAGCTCTCTCCTTCGCAATAAGATGCTTTCGATTATACTTCCTTGGAATCCCCTTTTCCAATAAATTCTTCTTATATATATCACGGTTTCTTTACGGTGAAACAGGAAATTGACCACTGCTCAGCGAACTATGATAACGTTAACATTTTGCATAACTACATACACTGAGAATGACGAAATCGATCAAACATTTGGAGGTAACAATGGAAAACAACGGACTCGGAGGAAAGAGCATTATCCTCAGACTAGAAATGAATACTCAAGAGATCAAATTCGGTGAAGTTGCATCCGCCATATTTGAAGCCGGGGGAGACATGGTTGCCATCGACGTCATTCAAGCCAGCGGCCACATTACCGTACGCGATATTACCATTACGGTCACCGACAGCGTCGATATCGAAAAAATTACAAATACAGTAAAACATTTAAAAGGCGTTCGGCTCGTCAATGTTTCGGACCGCACTTTCTTGCTGCATCTCGGCGGCAAGATCGAAACCCAGCCCAAAATCCCTATCCAAAACCGCGATGACCTATCTCGCGTCTATACGCCTGATGTGGCCCGCGTATGCTCGGCCATTCAGGAGGATCCGAAAAAAGCCTACACGCTCACGATTAAAAGAAATACGGTGGCCGTTATTTCGGACGGAAGCGCCGTGCTCGGTTTGGGCAATATCGGCCCTTATGCGGCCATGCCGGTCATGGAAGGGAAGTCGATGCTCTTCAAACAGCTGGCCGGCGTAGACTCCTTCCCGATTTGCCTTGACACCCAGGACACCGAAGAGATTATAGCCTGCATCAAAGCGATGGCGCCGGCATTTGGCGGCATTAACCTGGAGGACATTTCCTCTCCGCGCTGCTTCGAGATTGAACAGAGACTGCGCGACGAGCTGGATATCCCCGTATTCCACGATGATCAGCACGGTACGGCGGTCGTTCTGTACGCTGCGCTGATCAACGCCCTGAAAATCGTCGGAAAATCCATCGATAACGTTCGGGTCGTTGTGTGCGGAATCGGGGCTGCCGGGGTGGCATGCAGTAAAATCCTCCTGTCGGCCGGCGTTAAGGACATCATCGGCGTCGACCGCGAAGGTGCGCTGGTTGCTGGAAGAGAATACAGTAATAGTATGTGGCAATGGTATGCTGAGCATACGAACCCGAACAAAGTCGAAGGTTCCCTGCGCCAAGTGATCCAAGGTGCCGACGTGTTCATCGGCCTTTCCGCAGGCGGCCTGCTTCGCCGCGAAGACGTACAAGCCATGGCTGATCAACCGATCGTATTCGCGATGGCCAACCCTACGCCGGAGATCAGACCCGAAGAGGTCGAAGATATTGTGGGCGTCATTGCGACCGGACGTTCGGATTATCCGAACCAGATCAATAACGTCCTCTGCTTCCCGGGTATTTTCCGCGCAGCCCTGGACTGCAGAGCAACTACGATTAATGAGGAAATGAAGCTGGCCGCAGCCGAAGCCATTGCATCCGCCGTATCGGACGAGGAACGCAACCCGTCGTATATCATTCCGAGCGTGTTCAACCAGAACGTCGTAAAGGCCATTCGTGAGCTTGTCGTGAAAGCAGCGGTCAAGACAGGGGTTGCCCGGAGAATTCCGCGTGAATAAGAATTCCCTCATCCGAAAGTTCAATAAACAAGCTCCTATATATGAAAGGAACACCAGGCAGCGCAAACTCGGAGAATGGAGACAGCGACTGCTTCAGGGGGTTGAGGGCAAAGTGCTCGAGGTAGCTGTCGGCGCCGGCGCCAACTTCCCCTTCTATCATCCTGATACGGTGGACGTAACGGCCGTCGATTTTAGTCCCGAGATGTTAACCCGGGCGCGCCAAATGGCATCCGAGCTTGGCATTCGGGCCACTTTCCTGGAACGGGACATCGAGACCCTGGAGCTGCCGGAACGTTCCTACGACTGCGTGGTTTCCACCCTGTCGCTATGCGGCTATGAAGACCCGGTAAAGGCATTGAACAACATCAACCGCTGGGCCAAACCCGGCGGCCGCATTTATTTGCTGGAGCACGGCATGAGCACGAACCGGCTGCTCGGCGCCGTGCAGCATTTCGTCAACCCCGCGGCACGGCGGATATCAGGGTGTCATTATAACCGGGACATGATCGATATCGTGAATGCCTCGGATCTGAACATCGTCAAGACGGAACGCTATTGGAACGGCATCATCCATCTGATCTGGGCCCAAGCAACCTGACCGTTCATACATACATTCATTCGGACCTGGCGGCATAATTTTAACATGAGCTCTTAATCATTGGATATGGAGGAACTTGTTATGAATACAAGGCCTAATGCTAACGAATATTTGCCCCTCGGCGAAAAATACGTATCGCTTGTCCCTGAAGGCCATATTGCCGAGATCTTGCAGCGGCAGCATGACGAGACGTTAAGATCGCTGAGCGATCTGACGGAAGAACAAGCTAATTTCCGCTATGCGGAAGGAAAATGGAGTCTCAAGCAGGTGGTCGGCCATATCGCCGATGTAGAGCGTTTATGGAGCTACCGCATTCTCTACATTGCGCGCGGGGATGCCCGTGAATTTTCAGGGTACGACCGGGAGATTTTTGTTCAGAATTCCCCGTTCGGCCAGCTTCCGTTACGCGAGGCCCTTAAAGATTACGCTGCCGTCAGGCAGTCCACCATTACGCTGGTTGGGAGCTTGACGGAGGAAGCGCTGCTGCGTCAGGGCGCGTTCAACAATTACCCGCTCTCCGCCCGGGCGGCCGCCTATGTCATTGCAGGGCATGAGCTTCATCATATGAATATTTTGCGGGATAAATATTTAACGTAATTGATGAGAGCTGCTTAGCGGCATGGTCTAGTATTACTTATTCTTGAACTAAAAAGGGGCGCCCAAAAGATCTTAGATCTGACGGGTCCCCCTTTTTCTGTTAGGAGACGCTCCCTGTACGAATCGTTCCTCCCATCACTGTTGCCCCCAAATTTTCTCGGAATGGATCATAGCATGGAAGAAATTCGGGGACATATGCAAAGGTTGCCAGCGCAAGCTGGCTTAGCTCCAATTCCATACCTCGATGCGGCCCAAACGGAATCCCCAGAATTCCGACTCCTCCTTCAGCTTCTCCAGCTCCCGCACAGGTCCCGTAACGGTCGCTCCGTAAACTTGAACCCCATTTTTCTTTAAGTAAGCCAGCCGCTGTTTGTCTTCATCCACGCCGTTATATTTGATATTGTTGGTCATCCATTCAACGTCGGCGATCAGCTGCTGCACATCGTCCGATACTCCTGCCTCCAATGAGAAAAAAGTATGCCATGCAGAAAGGAAATGGTTATCGTCAAACTGAAGTCTAGGTCTTAACGTAAGATGGGGGATCGTGTGACCAGCCCCGCTAGAGCTATAAGTACCCAGTTTGATTTCCCTCAGTTCACCAGCATAAACAGCCATATTGGTCGCTCGAACATCATAATCCGACAGGAGCTCCAAAACCTGCTCCGGTGACTTCAACGTTCGAAGCGAGAAGAATAATTCCGCTACGTTGCCGTCCTCCAGTTTCTCTAACTGGTTCATTGCACCATTCGGATGAGAGGAGTCTGTAATCTTCCCACCATCCAGAAGCGCAGAATGCAGAACATAAGGGTCCCTTTCTTCGCGGTTCAGGTAAGGCCCCTGTTCTTCAACGGAATAGGTCAGTTCTCCCCATAACCTCTTCTTCGCGTGAAGCTCTCCGACAATCAGCTGCCATTCCCCCACATCCTTATACACTTTCAGCGATTTCTTCTGTGTGAGGAAGGGCGTCACTTCTACCGAAGACAAGCTGCGTTTATCTACCATAAGTCCACTCTCATGCAATTCAACCGTCGTCATGACAGACCTTATAAATTTATCGTTCAGGTCATTTTTTTCATAGTAAATTTGGACGGCTATATAATACAAGACATAAGTAAGAAACACGGCCAACGCAGCTAATAAAGCATTAAAGAGCAGCGTTGCCCTTGTCCGCCAGGTCATCCGATTAACATGCAGCATTCGTATCTTCTCCCCCTTCTCATTTAGACAACGGTTTGATCCCATAAATGTTACGGTAAAATAAAAAATCGCTACAGCAGCTAGAACAACAGCTACCGTAGCGATTCCGTTTACGTTATTCGATTATGGCGCTTTTCGTGGTTGGGCTGTCTTGTTCATCCCAGCACTCCACATCCTGAAGCCCCTTGATGCTGTCTTTAGTGAAGACCGGATCGAGGCCTGCCCGCTTCTGCTTCAAGTAGTCATTCAGCGCGGCAAAGGCCGTTCGGGATAACAGCGCGATGGCAATGAGATTCACGATTACCATCAATCCCATGAAGAGGTCGGCCAAATCCCACACCAGCTTCACGCTGGTCACCGATCCGAAGATGACCATGGCCAGCACGGAAACCCGATAGATCCATACCCTAACCCGATTCGACTTCAAAAATTCGATGTTGGTTTCCCCGTAGTAATAGTTACCGATCAAGGTACTGAACGCAAACAGGAAAATCATGACTGCCAGGAAGTCGGATGCCCACGCGCCCATCTCCATGGCCAGGGCAGCCTGCGTCAGGGCGATTCCATCAAGGCCGGTCTGCTGGTATGCGCCGGTAAACAGAATAATGAATGCCGTGCTTGTACATATGACCAGCGTATCGGTCAGGACGCCCAGCGCCTGAACCAGTCCCTGCTTCGCCGGATGGCTTGTCGTTGCGGTCGCCGCTGCGTTCGGTGCGCTCCCCATGCCGGCTTCGTTGGAGAACAAGCCTCTTTTGATCCCGTTCATGAGCGCGGCACCGATCGATCCGCCGACGACCTGCTCATAACCGAATGCGCTTTTGACGATTAGCGCAAAAACCTCCGGCAGCTTGGTGATGTTCGCCAATACGATAAACAACGCGGCACCGACATACAGCACAGCCAGAATCACGACGATCAGCTCCGACATTTTGGCAATTCGCTTCACTCCGCCAAAGATGATGGCCGCAAAAACAACCGCCATGATGATTCCGAGGGTTAAACGATCCGTGCCGAAGGAATTCTGGAAAGCAATCGTAATCGTGTTGGATTGAACCGCGTTAAACACAAGACCGAAGGACAAAGTGATCAGGATCGCAAACAGCACGCCCATCCACCGCTTTTTTAAACCTTGCTGCATGTAATAGGCGGGACCTCCGCGGAATCCGCCCGCTCCATCCTTTACCTTATAAATCTGCGCCAATGTGCTCTCAATAAAGCTGGAGGCCGATCCGATGATCGCGATGATCCACATCCAAAATACGGCCCCCGGCCCCCCAAGCGAGATAGCCAGGGCAACGCCGGTAATGTTCCCGGTCCCGACGCGGGCCGCCATGCTGATGGCAAACGCCTGAAACGGGGAAATGCTGCCCTTCGTTTTGCTCTTGGGTTCGCGGATGACCCGGAACATCTCGCCGATCAGGCGAAACTGCAGGAACTTGGTGCCCACCGTAAAATAAAGGCCAAACGCTATCAGCAATACGATAAGCAGTTTAGACCATAGAAAATCGTTAAAGATAGTAACTACCTGCTGTACAATTTGATCCATTCTCTACCCTCACTATATATATGTCATCACCCATGGTGTAGGTTTGTGAAAAATAGCCCATGTTACATCTAACCATTACTCCCCCCTTGGAGACAAGAGGTTAATTGTGGAAGAGGTAGGCAGGGTGAACAGCTCAAGATCCTTCAAGGGATCTCTATAAAAAAAGACCCTCTCCTCCGCGGGTTTAGCGCAGGGAAAGGGTCTTGTCGGTATGACAAGGCTGCTTTGGTCACTGATGATTTTTCTCCCTTCCGCGGAGGCGATCGTGTTCTCCACATTGGTACTCACATAGACAACGGGCGATCCCGCAAATGTTACAATAAAATCAAAAAAATCGTTACAGCAGCTGCAACACGTTGCAACCGTAACGATTCCACATTCATTATATATCATTGCTTATCAGAGGATGGATTGTGTAACATAGGGGACTACTGCCTTTGTATGATGTCAATATTATACAAAGGCAGTGGCGATTCACTTCCTGAATCATTTACCTCCCCTGTAACAAATAGAGGAGTACAATACAGGAGACTCTTATTAAAAAGGAGTATAAGATAGACTGGCGCTGAATGAGAGTTGGGTAATATCAGCTGCCGAGGGATCAGTCTCAGCAAGCGTCCTTACACGAATACCAATCCGATCACCCTCAGCGACCACCAATGATCCCCCAACATTTCTATTCGTTGCGGTACGGAAACCGGTTGGGTTACCAGGTGTAATGACCGTATTCGGAGCTCCGAATCTAACTGAACTAGTCAGCGAAGTTGTCAGGTAAGGTGAAGAACTATGATCAATCCCATTATTAGGAACTGACGGTGCGCGGAATACTGTAAAATCATATTGAAGACCGAGAGTGTTTATAGAAACCTCAGAAGCAACCAATAAATCTACACTTATTTGTAAATCTTGAACGGTACCCGCAAAGGGAATTGGGAAAGCAAAACCACCTGCTTCGGGTGGCATAGTTGATTCTCCAGAAGCGTTAATAACTTCAACCGTGCTACTGCCAAAACCCATTAAAATTGGAGCAGCCGATACTACTTCAGCTCCAACGAGGATGATACCCGTTGAAAATGGAATTAATCCTCCACCTCCTGCTGCACCTGTTGCCCCTGTTGCCCCTGTTGCACCTGTTGCACCTGTTGCACCTGTTGCACCTGTTGCACCCGTTGCCCCCGCAGGTCCTGCTGCACCCGTTGCCCCTGCTGGCCCCGCTGGCCCTGCTGCACCCGTTGCCCCTGCTGGCCCCGCTGGCCCTGCTGGCCCTGCAAGTCCTTCGGGGCCAATTGCTCCTGCAATTCCTGCAAGTCCTGCGGGGCCAATCGCTCCTGCAATTCCTGCAAGTCCTGCGGGGCCAATTGCCCCTGCAATACCTTCAAGTCCTGCGGGGCCAATCGCTCCTGCAATTCCTGCAAGTCCTGCGGGGCCAATCGCTCCTGCAATTCCTGCAAGTCCTGCGGGGCCAATTGCCCCTGCAATACCTTCAAGTCCTGCAGGGCCAATTGCTCCTGCAATCCCTGCAAGGCCTTCGGGTCCAAGTGCTCCTGCGATTCCTGCAAGTCCTGCGGGTCCAAGTGCCCCTGCAAGTCCCTCAGGTCCAGCTTCGCCAATGGCTCCTACAAGTCCTTCTAATCCAGCGGGTCCAAGTGCTCCTGCAAGTCCTGCGGGTCCAGCTGCTGCAATTGCTCCTCCAAGTTCTTGAAGCAGTTGCGGTCCTTGGGGTCCTGGAGGTCCCGGAGGTCCCGGAGGTCCTGGTGGTCCTGGAGGTCCTGGTGGACAATTACACCTTCCCATGGTCTCATCTCCCTGTTATCAAAAGTAATTTATCATATTAAGAGCTTAAAAAGGTAAACACGGCAAATACCTATCAACTGAAAAATAGGCAAATAGAGCACTACAATTGCTGATTTTCTGTTCACCTATGCTCTTGTCCCATAGCATTATGTCTCTGCTGGCATTAGATAATACGAGATATCGAAGTCATGGGAGTGATGAGATTGGAGAATGGCCCTTTAATAGGTATTCTGGTAGCTAAAAGGAACAGCAGAAAAAGAATTTTGGAGCTTTATGAACGTTATCACAATCTAAACCTAAAACTTTACGCCTTTACACCGGCAGATATTCTTTGGGATGAACAACGTATTATTGGACTTAGCCTGAAAAAGGGCATATGGAAACAAAGTTCGTTCCCATTTCCTCATGTTGTCTATAACCGGTGTTTTAACAAAAAATTAATAACCATTCAACGACTAGAGAAGGCGATTGGTAGAAACAAATGTTTCAACAATATCAATTTTTTTAATAAATGGGATCTCCATAACCTATTACAACAGTCAGATCTTAAAGCTTATGTGCCGGACACATTTTTATATAATGAAGTGAATGTATCAGAACTATTAGAGAAATATAAACTACTATACATTAAGCCTTTATACGGATCTAAGGGGAAGTCTGTGTATCGGGTTGAACTAACGGATAATGGAGATATTCACATCTCTTTGCACAGCTTGGCTCCAAGATATATTTGCAGAAAAAACGAAAGCATTCAGGAAAAATTGGATAAACTTCTCGGACTAACGGAATACATGGTTCAGCAAGGGATCCATATGAGTCAATTTGATCATCAGTATTTTGATATCCGGGTCCTTGTTCAAAAAGATATTCTTGGAGAATGGACGGTTTCCATCATTACATGTAGAGTGGCTTATGAACATTACTTTAACACGAGTATGTGTGAAAGCATTTATGAAGTTTCAGAAATTCTTCCGCGATTATTTTTGCCGGAGAAAATGAATAAAATCCTCCGATCTCTGTATGAGGTAAGTGTAGCGGCCGCACATGAAGCAGACATTCATATGGGTTCATTGGGAGAATTGAGTGTCGATTTTGTGTTAGACGAGCAAAGAGAGTTATGGATTATTGAACTTAACGGAAAACCCCAAAAAAATATATACAAAGACCTTAAAAGTATTAAACGCAAAATTTATAGTAGACCATTGGAATATGCTTATTATCTCTCTCAACCTTGAGAAATAATAAGTCTCTGTGAAATGCGCAATAAAATCTATCTGAAATACGAGGTCGTACCATCATCAGTTTCCTCTGCTCTAAAGACAACTTGGCATGAAATGCTCAAGAAATTCCAAATGAAAAAGCCCTTCCGAAGCGGATTAACCGCAGGAAGGGCTTTTACAAAAAATATGATAATCCTCTATTCATCCCTGTTTATGACGAGGGATTCATACCTGTGTAGATGAGAATCGCATCGCGGAGGAACTTGGCGGTTCCAGGCTGCTTCTCGTCATAATGGGCGGTAAACCGCTCATCGTCAACATACATCTGGGCTAGGCCGGCATGGGCTTCTTTGCTGTATTCATTCCAATAAAAGGTGAGCCAACGCTTGTGAAGATCGGCCGCCTTCTGGGCCAGCTCGCCGGCAGGATCGCCCTGCTTAAACGCTTCGGCCAGCGTTTCGTACAGCTCCTCCGCCAGACGCGTTACTTCATCATGCTGCGCTTGCGTCATATTTTTCAGCTTGGCATTGGATTGATTTACAGTTTCGTCGCCATACTTTTCGCGAATTTCCTTACCGTATTTCTTCTCGTTATCATCAATCAGCTTCTGCTTGAATCCTTCGAATTTCTCTTGGTCACTCATCGTTTTTCTCCCTTCGGCGGAGGCTATCGTGTTCTCCACATTGGTAATCAGCAAATCCAGTTGCCTTCTCTTGTCTAGGAGCTGCGCATGGTGTTCCTGGAGCGCCTTGGTCCGATTGAAGGATGGTGAGGTCATAATCTCTTTGATACCGTCCAATTGCAGCCCAAGCTCCCGGTAAAACAAGATCTGCTGCAATTGATCGACCTCCTCCTGCCCGTAAATCCGATACCCCGACGAGTTGATTCTGGCCGGCTTCAGAATCCCGATCTCATCGTAATAACGGAGGGTTCGCGTGCTTATTCCCGCCAACTTCCCAAGCTTCTGCACCGTGTATTCCATGGTTTCACCTCCTGACAAACTCAATGTACACCTTTACGTAACGTTAAGGTCAACACTTTGTGAGAAAAAAAATGATGACTTTCTTATATATAAAAAAAGAAACTGAATGTATTCTTAATAGAATACCATCCAGTCTCTTCAGCAATCCAATCTCGATTCAATCGTTATTCCGTATCCTCATCCGTTTCTCCCGCAGCCGCAGTCGACTTATCAGCGTCCGTATGCTTCTCGTTCACCCATTGCTTCAAGGGCTCGGTCATTTGATCTTTCAGCTTCTGAATCAGTTGATCCTCCGTCATTCCCTTCGCCGCCGCGATCTCGGCCAACGATTGTCCTTCTTCCATTCCGGCCTTCAGCTCGTCCTCCGACACTCCGAGCAATGCCGCGATTTCTTCCGGATTGCCGAATTTGCCGAACCCTCGTCCTCCTTTGCCATGACCTTTCCCCAAACCGGCGTCGCTGCTCTCTACGATTTGGGTAAGACGATCGCTCAGACCCTCGTTCCACTCGGCTGCTTGAGTTTCCGTAATGCCGCCCTCACTCAAAAGCTCCTCGATCTTGACGGTTTCCAGCTCGATCAGCTTCTGAACAAACGCGGATTGGGCCATTCCCTTGCCTTCGGCAATTTCGGCAAACGTGCTGCCCGCTTCAAGCGCCGTCCGGATATCGGCCTCCGTCAGCCCAAGGATTTCGGCCGTTTCCTTCACGATGCTGCCGCCCCGAGGTCCGCCCGCCTTATGACCCATCCACTTCCCTTCCCGGTTCTTCGCTGCATCCGAAGCCGTTGTGTCCGTTCCCGTCTGACCGTCCTGAGCTGCCGCGGCTGCCGTATCCGTGCTCGCCGCGGCAATGGTTTTGTTCTGAAGATACCCGGCTCCCCCCAGCACGATCGCTGCCGCCATACTGCTTACTAATACTTTTTTGCTTATCGGATTCATCGTCATCTCTCCTTCTAGGATCATGGTTTGTCTTGCTATTTGAAGTATAGGGACGGAATCTGAAAGCAGTCTTAGGGGAAGGTTATGCCAGGGTTAGGCTAAGCTGAAGGTTTGCTGAATGTGGCGCTATGCCAATCGGCTTACGTACATCATGAAGCTGCGGGGTACATCCAGATGCTAGTCGGAAATGGGTGCGGGAGCTAAACAAGCGAAAGAAGGCGGGACATGCCAAAAAACCGCGCACATCTGGATGGCGAGCGCGGTGTCAGCAGGAACTAGCGAAAAGACAACGTACGGGCGGAGGCCAGCTTGCGTACCGTCAGCCACAGGGACAAGAGGAGCAGCAGCTCGAACACGTTCGTGGCAGCCGAGCTTTCGATTGGGATCGGTATGGCGCTCCCGGCAGCCATCAGCACCGTGCCGATGAACAGCAGCGGCGTCTTTTTTCTCCGCCATACGATAATGCCTGCCGTCAGCAGCGGGATCAAAATCAGGATCACCATGAGCGGCGGCCCCCCGGATTCGGACGAAACGTAACGCAGCGCTCCGTACTCCATGGATGGTTGGAGCTTGAGCGGCAAGGTCTCCGTCACCACCTCGAGCACGATCAGCGCTGCGGTGAAAAGCCAGGCCCCCCATGCGGCGGCCGGCCTGCTGGCCCAAGGGCTTCCGGCCTTGCGTATCAGGTCGAACGACACGAGCACAAGCAGCGGCGTGGCCAACGCATGCACCCAGAAACGCGCAACGTTAAGCCCCTCCAGCAGATCTCCTTCCCCCATGTATTTCCCGATGCCGATCACGCCGTTATCCCAGACCAGTCCGGCCGTTACGATCAGCAGCAAGTACCGAAGCCCCGGTGACGCATCCCGCCTCAGCAGCACGCACCCATACAGAAACAGCACGGCATATATAACGGCCAAGCCCAAATACAGCACAGAATCCATGGTTACATATCTCCTTTCAACCTAATTCCTCATGAGCGAATTTCGATCGACTCATATAGTCGTACTGATAGGTTTTATACCCGTTAGCCCGCCATCCTAACCTAAGTGTATGTATATGAAGCAGAGGCTGCAGAAGATGCCGCGATTATGTAATGGAGCCGCAAGAAGGAATGTCCGGCACGCGAAGCGCAAAAAAAACCGCCGGAGCCAGCTCTCCCGCGGTTTCTATCCTTATTTCCTGCTAAGTGGCCTATTCTCTCGTCCGATCAGATCAAGGCTCCTGCTTTTCCTTCTCCTCCGCTTCCGAAAGGGCCCGTTTGGCCAAATTCGTCAGCACGACATCATCCATCGGCGGATTATGAAGACCTGCCCGGACATCCCGGTACATACGCTCCAACGGGAGCTTCCGGGAGAGACTCAATCCCCCAACGATCCGCATGGCCTGATCGACAATCCGGACCGTCGCATTGGTCACGACGTACTTGGCAAGCCCAAGCTCGGGTTTGAGCGCGGCGCGGTTCTCCGCTTCCTTGTCCCAGCGGTCGGCGGTTTGGTACAGGTAACTGCGGGCCGTCAGCAGGTCCACTTCGATTTGGGCGATCTGCCTTTGGACATTCGGCAATTCGGCAATGGGCACCGTCAAGGAGTTCGGTTGATGACGACGGGCAAAATCGATGGCAAAATTCCGCGCGGCATAAGCAATCCCCATATAACATGCCGGAATATGAAGCAGAATGCCTTCCGTAGGCACGGGAAACTCAGGCTTCTCATAATCGGGTCCCCGAATGACTTCCGTGTCCGGCACGAATACGTCCTCCAGAATCACGTCATGGCTTCCCGTTGCCCGCATGCCCATCGTATTCCAGGTCTCTTCAACCTTGACCCCGGGCCCGCTGCGAACGAGGAACGCGCCGACCTTCTCGCTATGCTCGATTCCGGCCGTAACCACGAATTGCTTCAAGATCGGGCTTAACGTGCTGAAGGTTTTGCGTCCGGTGATGCGCCAGCCGCCCGACACCCGCCGTGCCGTCGTCTCCGGCCTTCCGCCCCGGCTGGGGCTCCCCGTCGCAGGCTCGCTCGCCAGCTCATTAATGACCGTGCCTTCTGCTACAACGTCTCTGCACAATCTCTCAAATAACGGCTCCGGCCAAGCCCCGGAAAGGCGCAGCTGCAGTATCTGCCCGATATGCCAGCCTACGGCCAGCGCCGTAGACCCGTCTCCTCGGGCGAGCCGTTCCTGGGCAAGCACCATTTCGTATACGGAGGCTTCTTCTCCTCCAAAGGCTGCCGGAACGGTCAGCTTCAGATAACCGGACTCCTTCAAATCATCAAAATTCTCGAACGGAAACGATCCCTCCAGATCGTGCTGAGGTGCTCTTTCCGCGAATATCGCTCCCAGCTTGTCGGCCCGGGCCGCGATCACCGCTTCGCGTTCATTACGTATGAATGGATCTGTGGAACCGAATCGATTCAAGTTCGTCCCCTCCTTGATAACCCTTGTATTCCGATGGATATATGCCTAAAATTGTAGCAACCCTGTTTTGGGGTGTCAATGAAAGTGCTCGAATACCGCTAAATCGCGTGTTCCGACAGAAATGAAGCGATCGCCTCGTTCACCTCGTCGGGGTTATCCAAATTCGTTGCGTGATGAGCGTTTCGGATGATTTTCAATTGCGCGTTCGCTATTTGTTCCTGCATGTATGCCTGCTGCCTTCGGATCATCGTGTCGCTTTCGCCTTGAAGCAGCAATACCGGACACTGGATTTTGTGCAGATCATGCGTGCTGTCCATTCGGGTCACCGCATCCCATATCCGAATCCAATCGGAATGAGCAATGGAGCCAAAAGCTTGCTCAATATAGGCTTGATTGCTCTTATTAAATTTGGATAACATCCTGCCTTGTATTTTTCCGGATAAGGACATCGGCATCAGATAACTTGTTAAACGGTTTACCGGCACGAACATGCGCTCGAACCAATTAAACGCATTCGTGAACGGCGTGCCGATCAGTACCAGGGCCGCAACCTTCTCCGGATAGCGAACGGCAGTCTGCAGCGAAATATGACCGCCCAGGGACAGCCCGCAAAGCGTCGCTTGTTCAATGCCGAGTTCGCTTAGCAAATCCGCCAAATCCCTGCTGAAATCCTCCGAATCCACCTTGCCATGCGGCAAGGAAGAGGAGCCATGCCCCCGGATATCCCACACCACGGTTTGATACCGACGGGAGAAGGCATCGACTTGAGGCCGCCACTGTTTATGATTCCAGGAAGCTCCGTGCGTAAATACCAGCGGCTTCCCTTCTCCCTTCACTTCATAATACAAATCGACTTCCCTTCCTTTGTAAACCGGCATAGCCCTCCACCTCTCCATAATAAAATGGGCATTATTCCGTACCGCCTTGAACGAGCGAGGCGAATATGACCTGAAAGCACTCGTCAAACAGTTCGTCCAAGCTTCGGTCCGACTCTTTGATCCAGATCAGCATGGCGCCGCTGATCGCGGCTTGCAGCACCCGGCTGACCCGTGCCACGTCACATGGCACGATCTCGTTATTCGTGATCGCCTGATCCAGCATCTTTCGGGTAAACTCATCGATCAGCTGCAGCCGGTACCGGGTCTTCTCTAACAAATCCGGATCATTCGTCCCTTCCAGATAGAAGGAGGTGTGGTTGGCCAATTCCACAGGATCCTTCATATGCGAGACGGCATCCCTGAACACCGTCTTAAGCGCCTCGATTTGGGATTGGCCGGACAAACTCGCATCATGGAAGGCTTGCTTGGTTAATTGAATGACATAATCGCTGTAGGCCAGGAGCAGATTCTTCTTCGAGCCGAATCGCTTCATTAAGGCTGCCGGCGAGATGTTCATTTCATGCGTGATGTCGGTTAAGGCTAACTGGCCGTACCCTTTTTTGCATAGTGCCCGGTAGACGCCGTGGAAGATCACCTCATCTTGAAATTCGCGAGGTCTTACCATGCACGTTCCTCCCATCGTTAGTGAATGATCATTTACTAACTATTATTTCATAAACGTTATTCCATGTAAATGTAATATTGGTCATGTTGATGGCGCTGGACATAACTGGCGGCTTCCCTGGCAGCAAGATATGCAAATGACCATCTAAGTGATCGAAATTTCGCTGTTTTGTTGATCGTTTGATAGAAATAGCGCAACTTCCTTATACTCTTGGGCGGAATTAACCTCTATACTGTCAGTAGAAGGAAACCATAATCTAGGAGGAGCTGAGCACATTGCGTACCAAATTCATTTACCAGGCACCTGCAAACGGTTATCCCGAATGGAATAATAATCCGAATATTTTTCAGTTGAACCGTCACAAGGCCCATGCTTACATGATGAATTTTCCGACGGAGTCCGAGGCGCTGAGCCTTGACCACGCCATGTCCCCCTGGTATCAGTCATTGAACGGGACCTGGAAATTCGCTTTCGCCAAAACGCCTGAAGAGCGCATCCAAAATTTCTACGAGGCCGATTACGATTCCGAGAGCTGGGCCGATCTTCCCGTCCCTTCCCATTGGCAGCTTCAAGGCTATGACTATCCTCAATATACGAATGTAAGATACCCCTGGGCCGAATCGGAGCCTGAATTGAAAGCCCCCTTCGCACCGACCCGATACAATCCCGTGGGCTCCTACATCCGTGAATTCACGGTACCTGACACATGGAAGGAACAACCCGTTTATATTAGCTTCCAAGGTGTTGAATCCGCTTTCTATGTATGGGTGAACGGCGAGATGGTCGGGTATAGCGAGGATACTTTTACGCCGGCCGAGTTCGACCTTACCCCCTATCTGGTTGAGGGCAAGAACAAATTGGCCGTTGAAGTATACCGATGGTGCGACGCGAGCTGGCTTGAGGATCAGGATTTTTGGAGGCTTAGCGGGATCTTCCGCGAGGTCTATCTCTATTCGGTCCCTGCCGTCCATATCTCCGATTTCTTCGTACGCCCGGTTCTTGATGACGAGTACCGGCATGCCGAGCTGCAAATCGATGCAGCCGTCACGAATTATTATAACGAGACCATCGACAAGGACACGCTCCAGTTGGAGGCGCTTCTCTACGATCAGGACCGGCAGCTGGTCCAGAAACAAACACTCACCATTGCGGATTACATCATTGACGAGGGCAGTTTTACCCTGAGCATGAACGTCCCCGAACCCGAGAAATGGAGCGCGGAATCGCCTTATTTATACACCGTTGTCTTGGCATTGAAGAATACGGACGGAGCTTGCCGCGGAGCCGTAAGCTGCCGCACGGGATTCCGCCGCTTCGAGCTGAAGGACGGGCTGATGCGAATCAACGGTCAGCGCATTCTGTTCAAAGGCGTAAACCGGCATGAATTCTCCCCGGATACCGGACGGGCTCTCAGCCGTGAAGACATGATCACCGATATTGAGCTGATGAAGACGCATAACATTAATGCGGTACGGACTTCCCATTACCCGAATCAATCCGTATGGTATGACCTCTGCGATGAATATGGGTTATACGTTATTGATGAAACGAATTTGGAGACGCACGGAACCTGGAGGTATGGGCAGCAGGAGCTGGAAGAAACGGTGCCCGGCAGCAAGCTGGAGTGGCGCGACAACGTATTGGACCGCTGCAATTCGATGTTCCAACGCGACAAGAATCACCCCTCGGTCATCATCTGGTCGCTTGGCAACGAATCGTTCGGAGGCGACAACTTCATTGCGATGCACGATTTTCTGAAGGAAGCCGATCCGTCGCGGCTGGTTCATTACGAGGGAATCTTTCATTACAGGGCGTCCGAAGCGGCCAGCGACATGGAATCCACCATGTATGCAAGGCCGCAGGATGTGGAGAAGTATGCCAACAGCAATCCGGATAAGCCTTATATCATTTGCGAGTACAGTCATGCGATGGGGAATTCCTGCGGCGGGCTTCACCTCTATTGGGAGCTGTTTGAGAAGTACGACATTTTGCAGGGGGCTTTTATATGGGATTGGATCGATCAAGCGATCCTCACCCAAACGGCGGACGGAATACCATATTTGGCGTACGGCGGGGACTTCAACGAAACGCCGCATGACGGCAACTTCAGCGGGAACGGCCTGATCTTCGCGGATCGAACCAAAACCCCCAAGCTGGACGAAGTGAAAAAATGCTACCAGAACGTCAAGTTCGAAAGCCTGGATCCTGCCGCAAGCCGGATTCGGGTCAGCAACCGCTTCTTGTTTACCAGCCTCGATTCGTATCTTGTACAATGGGACGTAACGCTAAACGGCAAAGTCAGCCAATCCGGCACGCTCGAGCTCTCGCTTCAGCCAGGTGAGCAAGCGGAAATTCACGTTCCGTACTCCCCTGTGGAGGACGAAGGAAAAGAAGCGATTCTCACCGTCTCCCTCGTTCGGAAGGAGAGCACCAAGTGGGCGCCTGCAGGACATGAGGAGGCTTGGGAGCAGTTTGTGCTGACGCCGTATATAGCCGAGCAACCCGAAACGGACGCTCTTGCAAACGTGCAGGCTCTGGAAGCTGCCGAGTCGGATGAAGAGCTTATCATCAGGGGTTCCGCCGTCTCGTTGCGTTTCCGCCTTGGCACCGGCGATCTGACATCCTACGCACTGTCCGGCAGGGAATGCCTGCTGGCCCCCGCAAGACCGAATTTCTGGCGGGCCGTCACCGACAACGATCTGGGCAACCGGCTTCCTGAACGCAGCGGCGTGTGGAGAACGGCCCATGATCGGCGAAAGCTGCTGTCTTTGCGCTGGCATGCGGAAGGCCCTGCCGTCGTGGTCTCCAGCCACTATCGGATCGAAACCAATCCCGTATCCAGCCTGACGCTGGAATATCGAATCTATCCGGACGGCACTGTCCGCGTGCATGAAACCTTGATCCCTGGTGCCGGTCTGCCCGACATTCCGGAAGTCGGCATGCTGTTCTTGCTGGATGAAGGACTCGATACGCTCAGCTGGTATGGGCGGGGACCGCATGATAATTATTGGGACCGGAAGACAGGAGCCAAAATCGGCCGATACGAGGGCAAGGTCGCCGATCAGTTCGTCCCTTATCTGAGGCCTCAAGAGTGCGGGAATAAAACGGATGTGCGCTTCGCACTGCTAACCGGGGAGAGTGGCGGGGACGGACTGGAATTCGAGAGTTCCTCCCTCATGGAGGTATGCGCACTGCCGTGGACGCCGGAGGAACTGGAGGGCAGCGACCATGCGTACAAGCTCCCGCCAAGCGATAAAACCGTCCTGCGCATCAATTACAAGCAAATGGGCGTCGGCGGCGACGACAGCTGGGGAGCGCCGATCCATGAAGAATTCACGCTGCCTTCCAACCGCACGTACAGCTTCGGCTTTACGATGGGGGCAGCACGCAGACCTACTCGATAGAACACATGCAAAAAGAGCAGCTTCGTGTTGAAGCTGCTCTTTTTATGTTTCGGCAATTCCATGCCCTCTCACCGCGGATGGGTGGCCACAAGGACATTGAACCCTATTCCTGGATCGTGCCCGATGCTAGTTCGTCATCGCTTAGGCGTGTGCACCCTGCAGCTCGCGACGATCCGATTCGTCCCGAATGTCGCCCACGATCTCCTCCAGAATATCCTCCATCGTCACCAGCCCGATGGCCACGCCGGATTCGTCCGTCACGACGGCCATATGCACGCGGATTTGCTGCATCTTGATCAGGACGTCCTTGATCGAAGACGACTCCGGGAAACGCGGCATGTCGTGAATAAAGTCATTCACGCTGCAGTTTCTTCCGGCCGCTATGCCCGTCAGCATCTCCTTCGTATGGATAAACCCGATGAAATCCTCCGCGCGTCCCGATTCCGTCACCGGGTAACGGGTATAGTCGTACTCGCCCAGAACCTCCAGGATATTGGCAAGGGGCCACCCTCGTTCTACCGTAACGATGCGATCTCTCGGGACCATGATTTCGCGCAAGGTACGCTCATCAAAAGCAAATATATTGGTCAAATACCCCATCTCGGTCTGGTTAATTTCGCCGCTCTCGTAGCTCTGGTCCACGATCCACTTCAGTTCCTCCTCGGAATGGACCGTTTCATGCCCTGCCGGCTTTACGCCGAATACTCGAAGCAGGAGACGCGAAGCTCCATTCAATGCATAGATGAACGGATACATGATCTTCCCGAACCAATACAAGGGAGACGCCAGCAGCAGCGTCATTTTCTCGGCAAATTGGATCGCCAATGTTTTAGGTGCCAATTCCCCGATGACGACATGCAGGAACGTGATGATCCCGAGGGCAATGGCATAAGAGAGTACCGTTGCCACCGCCGCCGGCACGTCGAATCGTTCAAACAGCGGATGCAGCATCCTTTCGACGGTCGGTTCGCCCAGCGCGCCCAGCACGAGAGCCGTAATGGTAATTCCAAGCTGGCAGGCGGACAAATAGTAATCCAGTTCATGGGCTACCTTCCTGGCCGTGACCGCCCGTTTATTCCCTTCGGCGATCAATTGATCGATCCGGGACAGCCGCACCTTCAAGATGGCGAATTCGGCCCCTACGAAAAATGCAGTCAGTCCGATGAACACGGCTACCAAAAATAAATTCAACGCGATTATTCCGTCCAATGATTTCCCTCTTGCGAGGGATTCACCTCCAAAAAAGTTATGGTCTAAATGTACACGGGATCATGCCATGCCCTAGATCATCCGTGTCTGAGAATGACGTGTTTGATCTGAAAATTATCCGTTTCCGCTACGGCCCATATATGCTCGCCATGCTGGATCTCATCGCCGTCCTGAGCCGTCGTGCCTTTCTGGTACTGTATCCAGCCGCCGATCGTATCCATCTCCTCGTTATCCTCGAATACCAAGCCGAAGCGCTTCTCAAGCTCCTCCAAGAGAACCCGTCCGCTTATCAGATATTCGCGTTCCCCGATCTTCCGGATATCCGCTACTTCATCTTCATCGAATTCGTCGCGAATTTCCCCTACGATCTCTTCCAAAATATCCTCCAGGGTCAGGATCCCCGCCGTACCGCCGTATTCATCAATCACCAAAGCCATATGCATCTGCTCCTGCTGCATCTTCAGCATGGCATCCTGGATCGGCGTAATTTCAAGCACGACCGGGAGGTCCCGAACGAATTCTTCCAGCTTGCGGTCTCGTCCGGCCACGATATGGGGCAGCATCTTCTTGACGTTGACGACGCCAACCACCCGATCCTTGCTGCCGTCCTCGATGACAGGGTACCGCGTATAGTTGTTCTCATCCAGGATACGGACGATGTCCGGGTATTCCATGCTTTTATCCAGGGTGATCAGATCCGTTCTCGGTACCATAATGTCTTTGGCCACGCGCTCATCAAACGAAAACACGTTTTCCATGTAAGCCAGCTTGGTCCCATTGATCTCGCCGCCCTGAAAGCTCTGCGCCATGACGATGCGCAGTTCCTCCTCCGTATAAGCCTGCTCATGCGGCGCAGGTTTTACGCCGAATGCACGAAGCAGCACGCGCGAGGCTCCATTCAACGCCCAAATGAACGGATACATCAGCTTGCCGAACCAATACAGCGGGGCTGCAAGGAGCAGCGTCGTCTTTTCCGAGAATTGAATAGCCAAGGTCTTGGGCGCCATCTCTCCCACCACGACATGCAAAAAGGTCACGAGAATGAACGCAATGGCGTATGAGGCAATCGAAGCCGTTGAAGCCGATACGTCAAACCAATCAAATACCGGGTACATGAAACGCTCAACGGCCGGCTTGCCGATGGCCCCGAGCCCCAGCGCCGTCACCGTAATGCCGAGCTGGCAGGCCGAGAGATAGTAATCGAGATCGCCGGCTACCTTTTTGGCAACAACCGCCTTCTTGTTTCCTTCCGTTATTAATTGATCGATCCGCGACATGCGGATTTTAACGACGGCAAACTCGGACGCCACGAAAAAAGCGGTCAACGCAATCAGTATGGCAAGTATGATTAAATTAACGATGGTAATAATGTCCAATGATTTCCCTCTTCAGAGGGATTCACCTCCAAATTGAATTAAAGGCCATGTGCTTTTGCATCTGAACAGGTCATTCTATATACGATATTTCCATGAAAAAGAGGTAGTTCGCAGAAGAGAATATTACAACCTAATTCCGCAATTTGATCCATTTGCAATAACGCCTTCCCAATGTACTACCTCCTCTCCTGGAATCTACTTTTCATATTTATGAAAAAATTATATCATGACGGTAATCAAACCATCCAGTTGCACGTTATGGTTTGCAGGCGAATTCCAGCACGAATTCACATAATTCTCACTTGTTTGATGAGGTATATTCCTTCTTGGTGCTAAATATGCCCTGTTATGTATTAAAGTGCCCACCCCATCCGGTGCTCATCCATTCATAACCAAAACGGGATCCGTATTGAAGGATATGCGCATGCGGGTTCGGCTAACATAAAAAAACCGCAGGATCGTGATGCAGGATCCTGCGGTTTTGCCACTGCTAATGAACGAATTTCGTTATCAATGGAGATCTACGGTTTTGTTTATATCCGAGTCGCCCTTGGGCTCTTGGCCCACCATTTTCTTGAAGAAGGCTTTCACCGTTTTCGTTTTGTTTCCGGTTTCCCAATACTCCGCGGTGTCCGTGTCCACCTTGATCAGAATAATGTTGGGATCGTCATAGGACGTCTGCAGAAATTTTTCGTACGCCGCATTCCAGAGCGCCTTCTTCTTCTCCAGATCATCCACGACTTCGGCTTTGCCTCGGATCGATACGTAGGATTTGCCCACATAAGCGACATTCACGTTGGGATTCGCCAGGATTTCTTCGTATTTGCTGGTATCCCGCTTTGTTAAGAACCACAAGTCGCCGTCGAATTCGATATCCTGCGTTTGCATCGGTCTGGCATTGATCCCGCCCTCCGATATCGTGGAGAACATCGCCGTTTCGATATCCTTGATAATATCCTTCACGGTCTCGACCGCTTCCTGATTCACAACGGTTCCGTTTGACATCTTAATCACCCCATCCTTGTATTTAGTCTCTAATTACACTTCCCATAAATAAGTTAAACGATGAATCATGTAACATTTCGTGTCCATTCGTACGATTTTCCTGCATGGATTCAGGCCCGGACGGAAACGTTCCCTGCGCAAAAAAAAGCCGGAAACTGCAAGCGCAGTCCGACTTTTTCGCACGAAAACATTCATTTTAAAAGGACGGCTTCATATCATCACACCTGCGCTCTGAATTCCAGTGCGTAAACGGATGAAGGCCGTAAGTCGTAGCCTTGGCGCCACGCCTCTGCAGGAACCCTGCTTTCCTTGCACATAATACGTTCCGGCTGGAAAACGGAGTTGATGTCATCGTAAGAATCGCCGGTGATTTCGTAAAGGGTCGTTTCCCCGGAAGCCTTGAAGGCCTTCAAATTCAGCACGGCCCTAACCGCTTCCAGGCTTCGATTGACGATCAACACGGTGACGATGCTGCCGTCGTCATTCGTCCCCGCCACGATGTCCAGGTCCGGAAGCGCGTCAAGCGCCATAGGCGTCTCCTTCATCGAAGCCACGGAGAAGGTTCCGCATTCCGCTTGGACCGGAAGGACGCGCCGAACGTCCCGATTGGCGTAAAGCTTCAGCACTTCATAGGTCGGCGTCCCGTAGATCGTAAGGGGATGCCCGCTCCAGCCGGGCTGCTTGCCGCAGTATTGGTCCGCATAATAGTCCCCGACGCGTATGCAGCCGCCCAGCCAGCCATTTACCAGGTCAGAGAAGCTGCCGATGTGCACCATGTCGCTGCAGCGCATCATTTCATTCAGGTTGGCGGCATTGGCCACCGCGGCTCCCAGCGTGTGCTCGTTCGGAAGCCCTTTTCGCACCGTATTCGGATAATACATCGTGTTGTATTCGGTGATCGCCAGCTTGACGTGGCTGTGCTCCGGGCGGGACCGGATCAGCTCCGTCGTCTGCCGGACATGGTGTCGGGTCCACTCGGGATAAGAGGCAATCGCCTTATAGCGATCCTCCGCCGGCGTATCCCGGTTCATGCCGAAAGGGCCGTAGCCGTGATACAAATGCAGCGTCAAATAATCCATGCTCTCGCCGGCCAGGTCCAGCACGGCCTTATTCCAGTTCTGCTCGTAATGACCGCAGGCCAGCAGCACGATGGAGGGGTCCGCCTCCTTCATGGCCTTGGCAAACGATATCGTACGCTCCGCAAACCGCTCTGCCGTGCAAGTTCCGACCTGCCATTGGCCCCACACTTCGTTGCCGATCTCCCAGTACTTGACGTTATACGGCTCAGGGAAGCCGTTCCGGGCACGTAAAGCCCCCATCGGCGTATCCGCGCTCCCGTTGCAATATTCGATCCACTGCGCGGCTTCTTCAGGGGTGCCCGATCCGTCGTTCACGCAAATCAGGGGCTCCACCTGCAGCTCTCGGCAAAAACGGATGAATTCGTCCGTTCCGAAATATTTGCTGGTCCACCCTCCCCAGGCCTCATTGTACATGACCGGCCTTTCCAGGACGGGACCGACGCCATGCTCCCAATGGTAAGCGCTGATGTAATTGCCTGCGAGTCTCATCATGCCCGCATTCAAATCTTTAGTCATCTCGACCACTTCGCGTTTGACCATGGCGATGCTGTCGACGGGCAGCAAAGAGACGTGATCGATCCAGAGCATGCCGGTGGACACGTGATCGATCCACCTTGGATGCTCAGCCGGAACATATACCCGGATCTCGGCATCTGTGCATTCGCGCGATATGGACAGCTGCTCCTCATAGTGCTGCCAGTTATGGCTGCCAAGCTCCATGCGAAGCCGTCCAAGCGTCTCTTCCGTGCGCCGGTCGACAGCTTCCACCATCACGTATTGAAGTTCAATGGAGGCGCGGGCGACAAGCCGGACCGTATAGTTCATCGGCCCCTTTAATGCCGCCTTCTGCGTTATGCCGGCATAAGCTTCGTCATCGCTCAGGATGCGGATGCGCTGGGCTCTTCCCGAATGCCGGGGCGCCGGTGCTTCCATCGCGTACTGGGTGTTGCGTCCGTTCGTATACGCGCGCCAGCTTCCCGATACCGGCGTCTTCGTTTCGGCATCGCTCTCAAAATCCATGTCCTTCAGCGGAAACGCGAGCATCGCCTCCATATGGTCCCGGATATCCTCCACAAAATGCCCGAACAGATACGGATTAATCTCATGCTCGCTCTTGCGGCTGCAATCAATGGTAATCGTTGCGTTCGTATTCAAGAATATAACCTCCAATGGAATTTTAGGGTGAGCCGTGCGATCATACCGGCATTACCCCTTGATCGAGCCGATCATGACGCCTTTCACGAAATGCCGCTGCACCAAAGGATACATCAGCAGTACAGGCAAACTGGATACGATAATGACCGCGTATTTGATGCTTTCGGCCAGCAGGATGCTTTTTTCCAGTCCCACGCTGCCGTCCACGGCATCCGATTGGCTGATCAGCAAAATTTCGCGCAGCACCAGCTGAAGCGGGTGCAGATCTTCGTTTCGGATGTATATGAGTGCGTTAAAGAACGAATTCCAATGGCCGACCGCATAAAACAACACCATGACCGCCAGGATCGGCTTCGATAAGGGCAAGATGATGCTAAACAGCAGCCTCCAATTGGAGCACCCGTCGATATGGGCCGCCTCCTGCAGCTCCCAGGGAATGCTCGATTGGAAATACGTCCTCATTACGATCAGATTGTACGTGGCGATCGCGCCGGGAATGATCAGCGCCCACATCGTGTCGACCATCCCCAGGTCCTTGACCAACAGATACGTCGGAATCAGCCCGCCGTTGAAGAACATGGTCAGCGTGATCAGTACCATGATCCCGTTGCGTCCGGGAAGATCGGGTCTCGACAGCGGATAGGCCGCCAATATCGTCATGATGATATTGATCGCCGTGCCGATGGTCGTGTAGAGGATGGTATTGCGGTATCCCGTCCAAATCTTGTCGTTGTGCAAAATATTCTCATAGGCATCCAGCGTCACGCCCTTCGGCAGCAGCCAAACTTCGCCGTTCAATACCCGTGCCGGGTCGCTGAACGAAGCGCTGACGATAAACAACAGCGGATACAGCACGATGACGATAATGATAGCGGCGATCGCGTAGATCAGGATGTCGAATAGCCGTTCACTCGAGGCTTCCTTTACTGTCGATGGTTTGGACATGTCGGTCCCCCCTTTACCATAAGCTCGTCTCCGACGTCTTGCGCGCAATGCGGTTCACCAGCAGGAGCAGCACCAGATTGATGGCGGAATTAAACAGCCCGATCGCGGCCGTGTAACTGTATTCCCCTTTTAAAATGCCTGTCGTGTAGACAAACGTGGAGATGACGTCGCTTGATTCCAGATTCAAGTTGTTCTGCATCAATAATATTTTCTCGAAGCCCACGTTCATGAAATGGCCGATATCCAAAATAAGCAAAATAATGATGACTGGCGCGATGCCCGGCAAGGAAATATGCCAAATGCGCCGCAGCCTTGAAGCCCCGTCCATCTTCGCCGCCTCGTACAGCTGCGGGTTCACTCCGCTCAGCGCCGCAATGTAGATAATGGACTGCCACCCCATGCTCTGCCATATGTTAGAACCGATAAAGATGGTCTTGAACCAGCCCGCTTCCTCCAGAAAGCGGATCGGCGTGCCGCCGAGTGCCTCGATCAACAGATTGATGGGACCGCTGGTCGGCGACAGGAACACATTCAGGATGCCGACGATTACAACTACCGATATAAAATGCGGTATGTACGTAATGTTCTGCAGCCATTTGCTGAAGGTCTTGCTGCGTATTTCGCTGATGATTAAGGCCAGCAGGATCGGAATCGGAAAGGCAATCAAGAGCGAGAACAAATTGATGGACAGCGTATTCCACAGCAGCCGCCAGAAATAATACGAGTCGAAGAAGCGTTCGAAGTGTCCGAAGCCCTCCCAGCTGCTGCCGAGAATGCCTTTGGCCGGATTGAAATTTTTAAAGGCAATCTGCAGCCCGTACAACGGACCGTAGTGAAACACCAAATACCAGACGATGGGCAGTAGCAGCATGAGATACAGATCATACCGCTTGGCCATTTGCTTTAAGAGGCGGGGGCCCCGCCTCGAATCGCTTCGAGGCAGAACCATCGCTTTATCGGCGTTGGCGTTCTTCATGGGCATCCACTCCTTCACGATGATGTGGCAGCTTTATTTCTCCATCTTGTCATAAGCATCCTGATACAATTTCTCCAGTTCGCCGATCTTCATCTTTTGGAGCGTGGATTGGAATTCTCCCCACTTGTCGAAGCTAAGCGCGCCCGCAATGAATTTCGTGCTTTGCTCTTCGTAGTATTTGTCGATGTCGTTGCGCAGAATGTTGACCTGCTGCGCGGTTTGCTCGTCAAACATCGGGGCGGCGTAACGAACCTTCGGCATGAACGGATCCAGCTGCTGCTGCGCCTCCTGCACCTGCGGCGGGTTGATGAACGAAGCAACCTGTTCGCTGATGATGTGAGGGGCCCCTCCTCCCGCATAAGGCGTGATTTTGGCCTGATTGGTAATATCCTTTAGGAAATCCTCTGTATAGTACGGGATCCCATCCTTGAGTTCGTAATGCTCTCCTTCTCTGCCGAACCGCAGAAGAGTAGATCCTTCATCGCTGTAAAAATAATCGATCCAGCGCATCGTGACTTCCGGGTACTTGTTGATGGACGTAATGGCAAAGGCTCCAAAGTCCCGCGCAATCGGCAAGGCCTGGCTTTGCATCCGGTCTCCGTTCGGGCCTGCCGGCGGCGCGATTCCGGTATACTGATCCTGGATCGACAAGAAGTTATTGTTGGTCTGGTCAAAGAAGAATCCCGTATTTCCCGACCCTTGCTTGGCCAAATACTGAGCTTCCGTGTGCGAGAATATCTCAGGGTCCAAAAGCTTTTCCTTGTATAGCTTGTTTAAATACATCAACATCTCTTTATTTTTGTCGCTGCCCATCCAGATGCTCACTTTGTCATTTTCGATATTGATGTTATACCCGAGCTGCGTATCCAGTCCGAATGATCCGCTCATCGCGGCCACAATCGACAATCCGACACGTGCCGTCATCGGAAGCTCATCCTGCTTCCCGTTGCCGTTCGGGTCTCCGTCGCGGAAGGCCAGCAGCACCTCATACAGTTCGTCCGTCGTTTCCGGCACCTTCAGATTCAGCTTCTCCAGCCACATCTGGTTGATCCATTTCTTATCCGTACGCGCCGCGCCCAGCGTCACAATGCCGGGAATCGCATAGATGTGCCCCTCCGGCGTCGTGATGCCCGAACGGATTTCGGGATATTCCTCCATCAATTTCTTCAGATTCGGCGCGTATTCGTCGATAAGGCCTTCCAGCGGAATCAATTGGCCTGCCGATCCGTAGCGAACGGCTTCAAGCGGCGAGAGCCCGGAACGGAACAAGGCGTCAGGCAGCTCGTTGGAAGCGAACAGCAGGTTTTTCTTCTCCTGGAAGCCGTCCGTTGGCGCTTCGATGAATTCCACCTTGACGTTGCTCAATTTCTCGTAATCCTGGAATACCGGCATCTCCTTGAACGGACCGTTCACGGGTGCAATCCGGGTGAACATTTTCAGTTCCACCGCTTGATCCACGATCGGAAACCCCGTGGTATGTACGACATTCTCCGCACCTTCGGGTGCGGCTTCCTTCTTCGATCCTCCATCGGAACTGCATCCGGCCAGCATCAAGCTGGAAACGATCATGAAGATGACCGCGTTTCTTCCCCAGCGTCTACGCATGTATCAGCTACCCCCATATTTTCTTATTCACCAACCTTATTTGTAAGCGTTTACCGTTGGTGTGTGTGATTATTATAATTCAGCCGCCTTGACGGCCCGTTACAAAAATTTGACCATTTACTCCACATATTTTACGGTTTATAACAAGGCGGCTTTCGAGTTCGTTTCCCTGCCGATCCGAATACTTGGTTTTATTCTTATCCTCTTCCCAGGCGGTTCAAATACTCCTGCGGGGTCAGGCCCGTCATTTCCTTGAATACTTTGAAAAAATAATTATGGGTCGTAAACCCCACTTGTCCGCTGATTTCCTTGATCGAGTATTTGCCGCTTTCCAGCAGCTTGCGCCCCGCATCGATCCGAACCCTATTCAGATACTCCGAGAACGTCCGCTGCGTCTCTTCCTTGAATATTCGGCTCAAATAGGAGGAGTTCAGGCCGATGGCGCCCGCGGCAAGCTCCAGCGTCACGTAACCCGGGTACCGCTCCAGAATAAAGTGTATGGCCTGCGTGACATGCCGGGAATACGGCCCTCCAGCCCGGTGCTGCTTCAGCAGTCCGAGCAAGCCTGCATAGAAGGATTGCAGCCACTGCACCAGCTCCCCGACGCTGCCGATCCTTCCGAGCTCGCTTCGGGAAGGGAGCTTTTCCTTGGCGTCTTCCGTCCCTGGCAGCCAGGTTTTCAGTGCCTTGTCCCCGGTTTGCATGAGCTCGCTGACCATCATCTGGACCGTATGCGAATGGATCGGCAGATGGTGGATGGAAGCAAAAACAGAGTCGATTAAACCGTGCACGCCTTCGATGTCCAGTCGTTCAATCGAAAGCAGCAGCTGTTTGTGTTCCTCGATCGTTAGAGACACGCGCTGGTGGTATTCATCGGCAAGCCCGCCGGCCCGGCCCGGCATCCTGGGGGCCGCGCTGCTGCCGGACGGCTCCGAGCGGGAAGCATCGAGTAACCGTTCGGCGGAGCCGTAGCTTGTTCCGAGTTGGGTCAGGCTGGTGCACACATGTCCGACGGCGCTTACGCATTTTAAATTGAGGAACAGCTCAAGCGCATGCTGAAGCTTCCTCATCTGTCCGTCGATTTCGCTCTTTATGGCATGCTCGCTCCGTTCCTTAAACGCAAACACGATCATGAACCGTCCATCCTCCACATAAGCTGCCGTCCGCTCACGGATATCGCCAAGGCTCTGCTGCATCATATCGACCACCTGCTGAACCAGCCGATTCGTCTGCACGTCGCTGTATGACTCCGTCAGCAGCAGGAACGGAACAATCTGCAGGGCCGCGGCCGCATAGCTTGACGCACCGGTGTACAGGCTGTTTTCTCGCGAAAATGCCTCAACCTCCAGGGTTGCCTCCTTCCGTCCCCTGACCAGATGCGCGATGTAGTCGCGAATGTGCACGGGATTTATCCGCTCGGTCTTAACCTTGCGGGCCTCGCTCTCTTCCAGCAGCCGATCCGCCCGGCGCAATTCAAGGACCGCTTTGTTAAGCAAGGCAGCAAGCGTCGCACCGTCCAGCCGATGCTTCAATAAATAATCGATGGAGCCGTTCTTCAGGCACTCCCGCACGTAGTCATAATCATCAAAGCTGCTGAGCATGATCGTCTGAATGGACGGAAACCGCGCCTTAATCGCCCGATTGAGCTCCACGCCGTTCATTTCCGGCATATTCACGTCAATAATCGCGATATGCGGAGGAGACTGCTCGATCATCGCGAGCGCCATGATACCGTTATGGGCTTGGCCGCATAATTCGAATCCGTGCTCATTCCAGTCCAATAGCGTTCGCAGATCATGCCGCACCAGCGGTTCGTCGTCAACAAGCAGCACTTGAAACATGGCTTTATATCACCTCTTGTCGGGATTTATCCTTATTCTCCACTATGTTCGGAAGCCGGATCTCGGCCTTCGTGTAAAAACCCGGCTCACTGTACAATTTGACGCCGTAGCCATCTCCGTACATGTGAACGATCCGCTCATGCACATTGCGTACCCCCATGCCGCTGAAACGGGATGTATTTCCGTTCTTGCCCGTCTCCCCCAGAAGCTGCGCCTGCTGCCCCGCCGTCATCCCCTTGCCATTGTCGATCACTTCAATCTTGAGGTCGCTGCCCTCTTCACATACGCGTATCAGCACGAGTCCCTCCTGCTCCAGCGGTCCGATGCCATGAATGATGGCATTTTCCACAAGGGGCTGCAGCATCAGCTTCAGGACCCGGCATTCCAGCAAAGTTTCGTCCTCCACCTGGGTGACCATCCGGATCGGCTCCATATACCTGTACTTCACGATGGAGATATAGCGTTCCACATAATCCAGTTCCTCCCGCACCGTCAAAAACTCGCTCGAATTGCCCAAAACGCCGCGCATGAGCTCGATCAACGATCCGGACACCTCTTCGATATTCGGCACGCCGTTCATCTTGGCCAAATACTTGATGGTATTCAGCGAATTGTATAAAAAATGAGGATGAATCTGCGCCTGAAGCGCCGTTAATTCGGCCTCCCGCTTCTCTTTCTCGCTGACCCGGATCCCTTCCAGCAGCCGCTTCAAATCCTCCACCATGCTGATGAAGACACGGTACAGCTGTCCGGTCTCGTCCTCGCTTTTGATTTCCTTTTTGGGGAACGTCAGATTCCCTTCCTTCACGAACATCATCAGGGATTTCAATCGCCGGATGTTGAGGGTGATTCGGGAAGATACCTGCAGCGAAGCGATCAGGACAACGATAAACACGATGATGGATACCTCCGCCAACAGTTTGCGGAGCCTTGCCGATTCGCTCAGCAGCGAGTCCATTGGTATCAGAGCCAGGGTGCTCCATCCCGTATACCCGGATTGACGGCTCACGACGATGTAATCTCTGCCGTCTATGCTTTGCTTGATGGCATCCCCATTTCCTGCAAGGTCCTGATGGATACGGAGAATCTTATCGAACGAAGGGGCAAAGGCCGGCGCCGATTCGGCTTCATAGACGAAACCGCCCTGCTTGTCCAGCACATAAATCATGCTGTCGGTGGTCGGCTTCACGCCGTATGTTTTTTGGATAAAATCATAATTCAAATCCACCATGACCACTCCGATCGTTTCGCGGTTATATCGAATCTCACGGCCGATCGTGATGGCATCCGATACGCCCGACTGCTTGAAATACGCATGGCGCGATCCGTTGTGGAGCATGTAAACCATCATGGGGCTGCCCAAGACCGTCTTGTCCAGCCACGGACCGCCCGAGAAATACACCTTCCCGTTCAAACCGACCACCGCAATCCGCGAAATATAGGGCTTGTAATCGATCAGGACGGAGAGAAACTCGTCGATCCGCTTCTGTTCCTGAAACCATTCATAACTAATCTCTTCATGGGGGCTCAGCAGCGTGTCGATCACCGTGTTTTTGTTGGTCACCACGACGGTGTTCAGCCGGTCGATTTCCTCCAGCATCATATTCAGCGATTCATCCGCCTGCCGGATGCTGTCCGAAACCGAGGTGACGGCATTTTGCATGATCGTCTCGCGCATGCTCATATACACGATGACCGTAATGGAGACGATGGACAGGAGCGTCACCGCACTGAACGCAATGAATATTTTCCCTTGAATGCTTCGTCTGGGCGATAGCCATCTTTGAATCGTAGAGAGCTTCATGGCGAGTGTCTCCTTTTTTCGGTTCCGTGGAACCGGATCGGTAACCGTTTTCAATAGTACATAACGCTTCCTGAAATCAGCATGGATTTTCACGCATCGTTATGGGAGGCACCTTGAAATAAATCTTGAACGCCCGGGTGAATGAATACAAATTGGGATAACCCAGGGACAGGGCAATCTCGGTAATCGTCGCGTCCGTTTCCGTTAGTAACCGTTTGGCCTTGTCCATTCGGATGCGCTGAAGGTATTTCAGCGGGGGCATTCCTACCTGGCTCGTGAACATATTGGAGAAGTACGAGCGGTGCACACCCGCGAATTCGGCAACCTGCTGCACGGATATCCCCTCGGTAGCATGCAATTCCATGTAATCCAAACACTCGTTAATCCATCCCGCAAGCTCCGTCGGCTCTGCGGAAGCCGCGTCGGGAACCATGCCGGCGAGCAGACCATAAACCAAACCGTGCAGCTCGAGCGATACCGACGGCTTCCAGCGCTCGACGCCGGCCAAGGCATCAATCACGCATTCGGCGGACTTTTCGACCCGGGAGGAGATCATTTGTCTGCCGAACGGGCTTTCCGGCACTAAGCCGGCCAGCTCGAGCAGCGGCCTTACCCTGCTTCCGTCCAAGGCCAGCCAGCTCATCCGGAGCGGTGCATCCGAGGGAAGCAGGTGATAGTAATAAGTCCGGCCCGGAAACAGGCAGAACAGATCATTCTTCTGCAGATCCACTCGTTTGCCGTCGAACTCCAGCCGCACCGTTCCCTCATGCACGAAGTGCAGACTGTAACACTCGATCCGTTTCGGCCCGACCCTGTAATTGGGCTTGGCTAAACTTCGCCCCGCCCGGACGGGCCAGATCTGTGCCTCTTTATCCAAATATCCCGGCGTATAGTAGATAAACTCGGCATACTCGTATTCGTACTCCTGCAACTCGACTTCCCCTCTTCCCTTCATTTTTTCATCAAGAATAACAAAATGACAACAAAAATATAACACGGTGCTATTTTGATAACCCCTATTTTTCAATATCATCATACTAGGAGGGGATTACACTTGTCGAGAAGACCTAACATTTTGCTAATCACTAGCGATCAGCAGCATTGGAATACGATCGGCGCGTTTCAGCCTGAAATCTCTACGCCGAACCTGGACCGCCTCGCGCGTCAAGGGACGACGTTCGAACGGGCATACTGTCCCAATCCGACCTGCACGCCGAGCCGGGCTTCCATCATTACGGGGCAGTACCCGAGTCAGCACGGAGCCTGGACCTTGGGGACAAAGCTGCTGGAAGACCGCCATACCGTCGGCGAAAGCTTCCAAGAAGCCGGATACCGGACCGCGCTGGTGGGAAAGGCACATTTTCAGCCGTTAACATCCACGGAAGACTACCCGTCCGTCGAAGCTTACCCGATCCTTCAGGATTTGGCGTATTGGCGAAATTTTCACGGTCCTTTTTACGGCTTCGATCACGTCGAGCTGGCGCGCAACCATACGAACGAGGCCCATGTCGGACAACATTATGCCCTATGGCTGGAGGAGCAAGGATGCGCCAATTGGCGCGATTACTTCCTGCCGCCTACGGGAACCATGGATCCTACCCAAACCTACACATGGCCCATCCCGGAAAAATACCACTACAATACCTGGATCGCCGAGCGGACCCATTCGCTTTTGGACCAATACAAGAAGGCGGAGGAGCCATTCTTTTTGTGGGCAAGCTTCTTCGACCCGCACCCGGAATATTTGGTGCCCGAGCCTTGGGATTCGATGTATGATCCGGAGAAACTCACGATCCCGTCCCTGACGCCCGGAGAGCATGACCGCAATCCGCCGCATTTCGGATTGACGCAGGAAGAGGAGCCCGATTTTTCGCATCTCGCTGAGACCGGGTTCGGCATTCACGGTTACCGTTCCCATCACTATTACGAATACGGCTCGAAATCCAGGTTAACGGAATACGACAAGAAAAAGCTGGTCGCCGTGTATTACGGCATGATCAGCATGATGGATAAATATATCGGCAAAATACTCGATAGACTGGACGAACTGGGACTGACGGAGGATACGATCGTTGTCTTCACCACCGATCACGGACATTTCTTCGGCCAGCACGGCCTTCAAGCCAAGGGCGGGTTCCATTACGAGGATTTGATCAAGCTTCCGTACATTGTGCGTTATCCGGGACGTGTGCCCGCCGGGAAAAGGTCGAATGCGATACAGTCTCTGGTCGATCTGGCCCCGACCTTCCTATCCTTCTGCGGCATACCGGTCCCGCACGCGATGACGGGCATCGACCAAAAGGACGTGTGGCTCGGGGCTGTCGATACCGCAAGGCAGCACGCCATCTGCGAATTCCGGCATGAGCCTTCAACGATTCATCAAAAAACGTACATCGAGCAGCGTTATAAAATCACCGTTTATTACAATCAGACCTACGGCGAACTGTTTGACCTTGAAGCAGATCCCGGAGAGTTGCACAATTTGTGGGACGAACCGGGATATGAGCAGCTGAAGGCGGAGCTGCTGCTTAAATATATCTGGGCCGAGCTTGGCAAGGAGCCGATGCCGATGCCGAGAATCCACCACGCCTAATGGAAAAGCTAAACGCGTACATGAGCCGAGCAAAAGAACAAATAACGCTTCTGGCCCGGCTATTCTGGACCTTCTTTCGCATTGGGCCTTCCACCTTCGGAGGCGGATACGCGATGTTGCCCATGATTGAGCGCGAAGTGGTGAGCAAGAAAAAATGGGTGAACGAAGAGGAAATCGGCGAGCTGATCTCGCTTGCCGGTTCCGCTCCCGGCGGCGTCGGCGTGAATGCCGCCGCCATGATCGGGCACCGCCAAGCCGGCATGGCCGGGGCTGTTTCGGCCGTGCTGGGCGTGACATGCCCCACATTTATCATCGTGCTCCTGATCAGCACGGCTGCGGTGTTTTTTCGGGATCAGCCTAAGGTTGAAGCCGCTTTAAAGGGTATGCACGGGGCCATCATCGCGCTGATCGCCGTGGCTGCTTACCGGATGGCTAGATATGCCGTCTTTGATGCCACCACAACGATCACCGCCCTTGCCACCGTAATCGTGATGCTGTTCACCGGCGTCCATCCCCTCTATCTGATTGCGCTTAGCCTGCTCGGCGGCATGGCCGTCATCCAGATCAAAATACGGCTGGGACTGCGAGCGGATACCGAGAAGAAGGCTGCGGCCGATAGCTGCCCGGAATTGGAATATTACATTTGAGCGAAACGAATCGGGGCGAAGGAAATGTATTGGGACTTGTTCATGATATTCATTGGCGTAGGCCTTGTGTCTTTTGGCGGCGGATATGCGGTGATCCCGGTCATTCAGAAGGAGATCACGGAAAAAGGGCTGCTGACCGCAGCGGAATTCCAGCAGACCGTGGCGCTGGCCGGCATGGCGCCCGGGTCGATCGCCACCAATGCCGCCACGCTGATCGGCTATCAGACCGCCGGCTATGCCGGGGCCGTCGTCTCGACCGTCGGCATCATCCTGCCGTCGCTGGTCGTCATCGTGATGCTCTCTGCCTTCTTCTACCGCATGCGGGGGAATCCATGGGTGAAATCTTCGTTATACGGCTTGCGTCCGGTTACGACCGGACTCATCGTCTATGCGGCCATTCATTTTGGTTATCCCGATGAGGGCGACGGGGCTTTAAGAGGACTCATTCCCACGCTGCTGATTTGCGGAGCTTGTTTATTTCTCCTGCTCAAATACAAACTCCACCCGTTGCTGATTCTCCTTATGGCTGGGGCTGCCGGCATCGTTTTATTCTAACGCGGTACGGTGAGGCGGGAAGACTCAGACGGCTCCAACAGCATCCCAATATGGTTCTTTTGTAATCGTGTGCGCGGGTCCCTCCCTGAGGACCTGGTGCGTGGTCCGGGGCATGCTTGGAAGGCTGGCTGCGGGTGTATGAGTGATTCGACCGGGATGGCTTTCCCAAAGAAACGAATAACAAGCCGGAACCTTCATATGGTCCGGCTTGTTCTCGTTTCTTATTTATGGCGCCAACCGTTCCGAAATGCGTTTGGCCATCCACTCGTTTACGTCCCAGAGATCCGCGACGGGAGCCCCTGTGAAAGGGAGGGTGTGCATGTACCCGGCCGGGCCAAATTCAGGCGTTATGCTGGTATGACTGAACCCTTGCTCTCTTCGGTATTGGACAATGCGTGACCACCAGGCTTCAAAGACTGTCAGCTCCCGGCTGTATTCAGGCGCCCCGGGATGGGGAACCTGGGGGCCCTGAGCGTAGCCTACGCGCGCGTGAATATGGACGGTCCGCCGTATGGCGGCTTCCATGTCTTCCGCATAGTCCTCCAGCAAGGACTCGGTCACGCAGCACCAATGGCTGAAATCGGCCGTAATGCTCAGCTCCGGGAACTCCTCCAGCAAGGTGCGCGTCGTCCACGGCGTGAACATCGCCCGCGACCGGTGGGTTTCGTGCCCGATGGTGATGCCGACCTCCTGCTCTATTTTCAGCGCAGCCTCGAAAAAACGCAATTGCTCCTCGATCTTCATGCCATCCCGGGCGCTATGGGAAACGATCAGCTTCGGGCCGAAGGCTGCGGCCCGGCGCGTCTGCTCGGCAAAGGTTTCTTGATGGGGCACGGATGTAGTCACCTGGGCAATGTAATGAAGCTGAAATTCCTCCAGCAACTCCTTAAATTCGGCTTCCAGATTCGCCGGCGGCAGCGGAGCTTCAATTCCCGCGTAACCGGCCTGTGCAGCCCTCGTCAATTGGTCCCTGCAGCTTCCCTCCATGCCCCACAGGGCCTTATACAGCTGAATGCTCAATTCATGCACGCTCCTTTATTCCCATCCGGGTTATTCGTTGACGAATTTCGTTCCGGCGATGTTCTTTCCGCGGGCCAGCCACACCTTAAAACCGGGATTCTTATCCGGATAAACCAGCGCGTCCGTCGAGAAATACCGCATGGTGTACCCGCAGCGCCGGTACGGGCTTGTATTCGGCGCCGCGCCATGAATGATGCGCGAATCGTGAAGCGAGCATTCCCCTGGCTCTAGTTCGAAATAAACTGCCCTAGACTCATCAACCGAGCCGCTCTTGATTTGGGTGTCGAACAAATTCTTTGTCCCGTCCACCTCCTCATAGTCCGAGAACCCGCTATGATGCGTGCCCGGAATGACGCGCATGCATCCATTTTCCTTCCAGCTGCGGTCGATCGCCAGCCATACGGTGATAATCTTATCGAAGCTGCTTAATCTTCCGTTCCAGTACGCCGAATCCTCATGCCAAGGCGTAGCGCGTCCGACATGCGGATCTTTGCAGATAAAATGGCTCGACCACAGCCCGATATTCGGCCCGATGATCGGTTCGACCAGATCAAGCACTTCATCGGCCAATAGGAAATCCAGCAGCCTTTCGTCACGGAAATGCGGGGTATCCAGTTCGTCCGATAGCTTGCTGCCCTTCTCCTCGAGCTGTTCTTCAAAGATTGAGGTCAGTACCTGCATTTTTTCGGCGCTAAAGAGCGGTTTCCGGTATAGGTAATACCCGTTCTCTTTATAAAACTCAACTTCCTGCTTCGAAAGCGCTTGCGTTGTCATCATCATAACCTCCAGTCAAGTAAGGATTTCACGAACTGAGGCCATTATATCCCGGACGGTGACAGCCATACTGCGCATTCGTTAGGAAAAATACTGCATATCTTCGGCTATCCCTGCATGATGGCGGTACTGCCTGGGGGACATCCCTTTTCGCTGACGAAACACCCTCTCAAAATGCCCTAACGTATTGAAGCCGGAGGCGTAACAAATTTCGGTGACGGGCAGCGAGGAAACCCGAAGCAGCGATTCGGCAAATTGCATTCTGACATTTTGCAGGTAACGCTGAAAAGACTGTCCCACGGACTTCGAGAAACACTCGCTGAAATACGTAGCCGAGTATTGGGCCTGTGCGGCCGCATCTTCCAATCTCAAATCTTCCCGGAAGTGGTGGTGAATGTAGATCAAGGCCCTTTGCAGGTTTACGTTGAGCTGCCGATTCCCGGTCCCGTTCGTGGGCAAAGCGCAGTTTGCGGTACTGCCCCGATTCAGATCCACCAACAGCCGCTGAAGCGTAGCCCGAATCGCGATCTCGCTGCCTTCGCGCGAAGCTCCGGTTTCTTCCCTCATCCGTTCATAATCGGCGAATATCTGCCGGTGCTGCATCTCCTCGAGCTGTGCATGCAGCACCAGCTTGCCTCCGAACAACCAGTGATACAGGTTATCGTCCATCATGGCCTCGGTAAAAATGACATTGTATATTTCAAGAGGCTTGTCTTCCACGGACACCAGCTCATGGAAGTCGGCCGGCGTCAGCAGGAAGAGGGTTCCGGAAGACAGCGGATACGCGGAGCCGTTGAGCCTATGCTCCCCTTCTCCCCCAACTACATAACTCAGCTCGTAAAATTCATGCCAATGCAGCGGAATCGTCCCCGGATGAATGCCGTGAAATACTTGAACAGGCGCGCGAGGCTGCAATCGGTAATCCTCATTGGTTAGCCTGGGAGGCTGTTTGGTTTCCACTTCTTGTGACGCTCCTTTTCGCTTTCGAATTCACTAAAATCTCACGCCGGGGACGGTCAGGTCGGTACAGGCTAGAGCCCTCCCCGAGCCATGTTCTGCCGGTGCGATTCGGCCAGCCGAGCAAAGTACCGAATGGCAAAATCCCGGAACAGCACCGCCGTCTGCATAAGGTATCGGTCCTTGGGCCAAGACAAGGAAATCGAGCGCTTGCACCAGCTTTCTTCGAGCCTCAGCTGGACGACATCGGGCCCGGTTGATCCGCCCCATGTCACGACCGGCAGGAAGGCGACGCCCTGACCCGCTCGAATGAGACCGCGGACGGTGGCGGGGTCGTCGCTTTCGAATCGGATGCGGGGGGTAAAGCCGGCAAGACGGCAGAACGCATCGGTCGTTTCGCGCAGCGATTTGCCCGGAGGCAGCGTAATGAAGCTCTCTTCCTTAAGCTCCCGCAAGCTGACCCGATCTCGATCCGCAAGCGGATGGTCGGCGGGTACCGCAACCACGATCTCCTCTTCGAGCAAGCACACCGAGGTCGTTCCCTTCGGCGGCTCTGCGCCATCGGACAGGCATAAATCGAAGCTCGGCATCCCTACGGATGACAAAACATGCTGCTGCAATTGGAACTCGGCATTCGGGCATTCTTTGCGAAAATCAGCCAATAGATCCGGCAGCAAATGCGAGGAGACGCGCACATCGAGCGTGATGGCGGCGGAGGTGCTGCCACTGGCATCCTGCAGCTGCAGCTTTCCGTCCTCCAGCGCCTGCAGCGCAATATCCACTTGATGGAGAAACAGCTTGCCATGCTCGTTCAGACGTATGGATTTGCGTTCCCGCTCGAACAGCTTGGTTCCCAGCTCGGTTTCTAGCGATGCGATCATTTTGCTTAATGCCGGCTGCGATATATGAAGGCTATGGGCTGCTTTCGTCATGTGCTGCATTCGGGCAGCAGTCTGAAAATATTTTAATTGCAACAGTTCCATCTCATTCCAACTTTCTTTGATACATAACTCATCAGTTATCATTTATATAATCTAATATATATTAGGGCTCATCATAGAAACAAGATATAATAATCTCATCTTGTAAGGATAGGAGACGGTCAACTTGATCGTGCAAACATTATCTGGCACAGTGGAAGGCGCCGATTTAAACGGCGTGCATGTATTCCGGGGCATCCCCTATGCTGCCGCACCTGTAGGCAATCGCAGATTCAAGCCTCCGGCCCCTCCGCTCGCTTGGACGG
Source organism: Paenibacillus sp. Y412MC10 (assembly GCF_000024685.1). Taxonomy (NCBI): domain Bacteria; kingdom Bacillati; phylum Bacillota; class Bacilli; order Caryophanales; family Paenibacillaceae; genus Paenibacillus; species Paenibacillus sp. Y412MC10. The sequence goes on along the minus strand of NC_013406.1, from coordinate 879,250 downwards.
GCGTAAGGCCGTGCAAGCAATTCGGGCCGATCGCCCCCCAGCAGCATCAGCCGAACGGGAACGTGCCCGGGCTTGCACAGTCCGAGGATTGCCTAAACTTAAATGTGTGGACAACGGGCGTCAATGAGAAATTAAAACCGGTCATGGTTTATATACACGGCGGCGGGTTCGTGTCGGGGAACGGAGCGGAGTGCGATGGATTCCGTTACGCAGCAGAGGATGGGATCGTCTACGTATCGATCAATTATCGGCTGGGCGCGTTAGGTTTTTTGTATTTGGGAGACCTGCTCGGCAACGAGTCTGAAACCTCCGGAAACCATGGCATGCTTGATATCGCGGCTGCCCTCCGGTGGGTTCGGTTGAATATTACCGCTTTTGGCGGCGACCCGTCGCGGGTAACCGTCATCGGCAATTCTGCCGGGGCCAAATGTACCGCCACCCTCTACGTGATGGAAGCGGCACAGGGCTTATTTCACCGGGCCATTGCCCAAAGCGGCGCAACGCAGTCGATACGGGATTGCCAAACCGCCAATGTCACGACTCTTAGGCTGCTTGAAGAGCTGGGGTTACCGCTAGCACAGGCGCATCAGCTGCTTGAACTTCCTGCCGAGAGAATCATCGAAGCGCAGTCGGTGATCGGCTCCGACACCTCGCGCAGCCTGCATATGTTCGGCCCGGTTGCCGACGGCCATGTCATTCCGTTGGATCCACTGGCGAGTCTGGCGGGGAACGCCGGCCTCCCGCCGCTGCTGATCGGCACGAATGAGAATGAAGCGGCTATTTTTATCCATAACGATCCGGCGCTTCAGTCCCCGGCTTTCGAGACGCTCGAACGTTTCTTCGGTGAGAATGCCGCTGTGGCGTGGAATGCTTATGCTTGTTATGAGCAATCGATGGCATCGGGTGAAGCGTGGAGCAAAACATTGACCGAACATCTCTATACGATCGGAGCGATGCAGTTTGCAGAAGCCGTGGCATCGTCAGGAACTCCTGTATGGATGTATCGGCTCCAATGCGGCGGCTCGCTCGGCGCGATACACGGGTATGAAGGCAGTCTCATCGGCGCAGCATTCAACCGAAATGCGATGCCCGCTGAATGGCACTCCAATGAGGATCCCTATTCCGTAGCCGCCGAGAGCTATGCGCTGGCACGCGCCATGCGGGAAGCATGGGTCGCATTCGTACAAAGCGGAGAGCCGAATATTCGTGCGTTGCCGGCTTGGCCCGTCTATGGGAGCGGGCACCCTACCATGGTGCTGGACCAAAACAGCTGCATTCGAGAGGACCTGCCGGTTCCCGCCGGAATCGGCGTGCCCCATCAGGTTTGGTGGATGGCCTGATGTTGTTGATCCAGATCGCCCTCGTTATGGTGCTGCTCGGACTACTCCTCGGTTTCGTGGGCGCAGGCGGATCGGGTTTCATCATCTCCATCCTGACGGTTGTATTCGGTTATCCCATCCATACCGCGCTGGGTACCGCACTGGCGGCGATGTTCTTCTCGTCGCTTTCCGGTTCGGTCAGCCATTATCGGGAAGGGAATATGGTGCTGAGAACGGGTGCCGTCGTGGGCTTAGCCGGTGCGGCAGGGGCGTGGGTCAGCTCAGGCTGGTCCTCGCTGATTCCCGAGGATCAACTGGGCTTTATGACATCCGGGATGCTCTTCGCCTCCGGACTGGCCTTATGGTTCAGGATGATGTACGTCTCACGGCGGTCCAAGGCTTCCGAGGTCTCGGCTCCACCGGTTGTCCAGGGTTTCCGATACTGGCTGCAGGCGCTGCTCATCGGACTGATCACCGGTGCCTTATCGGGTTTGTTCGGAATCGGCTCCACTCCGTTCATCCAGATCGGGCTCATGCTTGTCCTTGGCATGTCGATGCGCTTTGCCGCCGGCACGACCATGCTGGTCATCATGCCGATTGCGCTGGCCGGAGGCGCCGGATACTTCTCGATCGGATACCTGGATGTTCAACTGCTCGCCGCCGTTGTGGTCGGGACGATGTCCGGCTCGTACGTCGGAGCAAAATTTACGAAGCGCGTACCCGTTGTCTGGCTGAAAACCTGCATGGTCCTTACCCCGATGATCGGCGCTGCCATATTGCTGCTGTAAGGACTGTTCGAACAGCTTCTAGTTATTTATAAAATACGGAAACAACAAAAAACCTTCCAATGTTCGTCATTCGATCATTGGAAGGTTTTCGCTTTTTGAATGTTAGAATCGAGTCATAATTCGCAAGCAATGGCTTTTATCTATTTACGATCAACGGTATAGCCTTTATCCTCAAGCAGCTTCACGATGCCATGCTCACCCAGATAGTGGGCTGCGCCAACCACGATGAAGTACTCTTCTTTTTTGCCGTTCTTCAGGTATCCGTCGATTTTCTCGGCCATGCCGATGTTTCTGTCAATCAGCATCGCTTTGTTGTATTCCTCATCAACGGCCATGCTGTTGGTGAACTCCAGCAGCGCCTCATCATTACCCGTCTTCCACATTTCAGCCAATTGCTCCACACCGTCATCCAAGACGTCGAAATTATCCAAGGCGATGTTGAGATTCTTTTCTTGCAGCTCTTTGGAGAAGCCATTAAACATGCCGAGCTGCAATTCATAGGATTCTAGCTCGATTACCGGAATTTTGCGCTCGATCGCTTTCTGGACGAAATACAGATCGATTCCAGCAGCGGCTTCGTAGCCAGCCTTCACCGCTTTTAAGCTGCTGATCGTGGTTTCCACTACCCAAGGCTTGAATGCATCCAAGGCATTCGGCTTCATGCCGCTCTCCGTCAGGATTTTGCCTAGCTTGGCGTACGTCTCGCCGGACACATGATCCTTGAGCGCTGTTCCATCCTTATACATGCCCATATCCATGATCAGCTGCTGCTGCGCTTCGTCAGCTGCTTTGCTGACATCAACCTCGACGCCGAGATAGTCTGCTTCGGCAAAGGCTTCCTCAAATTCCGGACGCAGCGGGTAGAAGCTGTCATCCGCGATATGCATGGAGCCCACCAGATACACAGTATTCCCATTGCTCTCTACTTCCCACATAAACCCGCGGCCGCCGGTCTGTGCGGTTTCCGTCGCCTTGGAAACTAGCAGAACGGTACGGGTTGCTGCATTCCATTTGACCTCATAGCCGGCTGCGTCCCCGACAACCCGAATGGGTGCATAGGTTACGCCATTGATTCGTTTCAGTTTGCCTTTCAGGGTAATGGTCTTACCGTCCACCACCGCAGTAATGGTGTCATCTGCAGCTCCCGTCAGCTTCACGTCCAAAGCCTGGAGCGTGCTTCTAAGCGGAACAAGCGTCGTGCCTTTTTCTATAACCGGTGTGCCAAGCGAGTATTCGACAACTTGGTTATTCACTTTCACAGCCGGCTGCGGCGGCGCTGCCATGGCAGGCACTGACGTGGCGAGCAATCCCGCCGAAATCGTGAGAGACAAGAGCATGCGTTTCCAATTTTTCATGTATGTAAGCTCCTTTATGTTGGTGTGGTCTTATGCGGCAAAGAATAACCGTGCTGTACTCTACTTATTTTATGGGGTTATGTCCGCCATACCGATGTCGGTATGGCGCCCCCCTTAACTCTGCTTTTTTGTTCCAGCAGCCCAAACACTACTTGCAGTGCTTTACATCTTATATGCTTTCATTGCTTTTCGGAGCTCCTTGAACGTAGGGCGTTTACCGTACATCAGGACACCGGTGCGATAGATTTTCGCAGCCAGCCAGCCGAAGACGAGAATGGCCGCGATCAGGATTGCCAGCGAGAGAAGAATCTCCCATACGGTGATGTCGCCTAGTCCGATCCGTACCAGAATCGTGGTCGGCGAGATGAACGGAATGTACGAGGACACCTTCATCAGCATCGAGTTTGGAGCGCTCAGGCTAAAGATCGCGATATAGAACGCCACCAGCGACAGCATCGTAATCGGCATGACCGCCTGCCCTAAATCCTCGGTACGGCTGACGATCGAACCAATGGCCGCATAAAGCATCGCATACAAGAAATAGCCAAGGATGTAGAAGATTAAACCGAACACCAGCAGCATCGGGTCAATCGCGCTCAGGTCGAGATTCATGTCCTTCAATGTATCCAGGTTGTGCGGAAGCATCAGGTTCACGGCGGCCACGATGCCGAATGCGGCGATCTGCGACAGACCCAACAGGAACATGCCGATGACCTTGCCAAACATTTGGCTCAGCGGAGATACGCTTGTAATCAAGATCTCCATAATGCGGGAGCTCTTCTCTGTCGTCACTTCGGAGGCGATCATGTTCCCCGTACCCATCAAGGTGAAGAAGAACAGAATAATCAGAGCGTAAACCACAATGTAGTTGATAACCTCGGAAGCCCCTTCCTTCTCATCCGAAGCCCCGTCTGCATTGCCAGACGGATTCGTGCTTATGCTGCGTGCGTCAATCTGAACCGGCATATTCAGTTCATTGATCTGGGCATCGGACAAATTGAGTCCTTCTACGATGCTGCGCGTCTTCGCCACCTGCAGCGCTGCTTGCAGATTGGATTGCAGTTCCGGGCTCATGGCCTCGTCTTCGGAGCTGTAGACCACGGTTGGGAACGTATTGCCTTCTTGCGCTTCAAATTTCAAATAGCCTTCGATTACGCCGTCTTTAATGTCTTGATTCAGGGCAGCTTCATCTGCCGTTTCGTATTTGACGAATTCGTAGGAATTGGCCGGTAAGCTGCTCCAAGTGGTCTCCAATTGTTCGGCAAGCGTTTGTTCTTGTCCATATACCAGCCCGATGCGGGTGGTCTCGTCGGATCCAGCCTTATCCCCCGTAAACATTTGGATCAGAAAAGGAAGATTGATCCCGATCGTAATAATGAGTGCAAATATCAAGGTAGAAACGAGAAACGACTTCGTTCTTACTTTATTCATGAACGTAAATCGGATAACGGTCCACATATTATTCATTGGATTCACCTACCGCCTTTATGAAGATTTGATTGAGTGTCGGTTCCTTCACTTCAAACCGATGGATCGTGCTTTGCGACATGGCCGTATTCAAAATGTTCTGCGCTGCATCGACCTGACTGATTCGGATGGAGTAACCGTCCTCTGTCCGCTCCACCGCCGTTACGCCAGGCAGGGCTTCAAGACCCCGAACTTCACCGGACGTACCGAGCACCACCTCTTCACGAGGATACTTGGATTTGATATCCTTCAAATTCCCTTTTACCACCGTATTGGAGCGATGGAGAATCGTAATGTTTTTGCACAGTTCCTCAACGTGTTCCATCCGGTGAGTGGAGAACAGAATACTCGTTCCTTTGTCTCGGAGTTCTTTTACCGTTGATTTCAGAAGTTCGACGTTAACCGGATCCAGTCCGCTGAAGGCTTCGTCGAGAATGAGAATTTGCGGGTCATGGACAACCGCTGCGATAAAGCCCATTTTTTGCTGATTGCCCTTGGACAGCTCTTCGATCTTCTTGTCGTAATAGTCGGGAACTTCAAACCGTTCCAGCCAGTATTTCAAACTCTTATCCGCGTCTTTCGCGGACATGCCCCGCAGCTGAGCCAAGTAGGAAATTTGCTCGCTGACCTTCACTTTCGGGTATAACCCGCGCTCTTCCGGCAAGTAACCCATAATGTGACGCAGTTCCTTGTTGTACGGCTTTCCGTTGTACAGGATCGTTCCGTCATCCGGGTAGATCAGTCCAAGCACCATCCGCATGGTGGTTGTTTTGCCGGCGCCGTTCGCCCCGAGCAGCCCGTAGATTTCACCTTCCTCAACCTGAAGCGAAATCCGGTTTACTGCCGTTTTGTCTGCATAAATCTTAACTACATTGTCTAATTGCAATCGTTGCATCTCCTAAAAACCCCTCTCTATCCTAGTTCTGCACATTGGCAGGCATGTTTCCGTCAATCCATAATCGAAGCACTTCATCCAGCTCCAAGGAACGGGTCTGAATAAACGGGATGCCTGCAGACTGCAGGATCTTCTCCACTTCCAAGCATTCCGTCGTTATAAAAGATATCGTGCTCGCTGTCTCTTGCTTGAAGCTCAGAATACCCGGCAGCTCCTTTACAATGGAGGCATCTCCCTGAATCCAGCATTCCCTCCAGTTGTCCAGCAGCGAATCCTTCTCCACCATGCCGAGCATCTTCCCGTGATGGATGAGAATGACATAGTCCGCCAGACGCCGGATTTCATCCACCACATGGGTGGAGAGCACGATGGTCGTATCCATGGACTTCATCACTTTGTGCAGCTGATCGATCATCAGCTTCCATGCGAATGGATCCAGGCCCGAGGAAGGTTCATCCAGCAGCAGGAACTTGGGCCTTGGCGCCAGCGCAGCGGCGATCTCGAACTTGCGGCGTTCCCCCTTGGACATCTTGCGCAGTTTGACGCCCCGCGGGACATCGAACCGGGATAGAAGCTCATCGAAAAAGTAACCGTCCCAATCGTCATACCAGGATGCGCGGAAGCTGGCCGCTTCATCCACCGTCATATGCTGTTCTTCTATGCTTAGCTGTTCAGGAACGAAGCCCATTTGTTTACGGATCGAGACCGGAAGCTCTCCCCGGTAAGACTCGCCGAACCAGGTGATTTCTCCTTCGTCCGGAAACACGGTCTGCATCATCATGTTCAGCAGCGTGCTTTTTCCCGAGCCGTTAGGTCCTACCAGGGCAACGATATATCCTTGAGGAATCGATAATTGGATCGGGCCGATGGTTTTCGTTCTTCGCCGTTTAATGACATTACGAAACTCAATAACATGCGGTTCCATGGAATGTTAGAGACCTCCTTTGGCGTCATATTTTTCCCGGACAACTTCCATGAACATCTCTTTCATCTCATCTTCATTGAATTGAACGGCAAGCCCTTTATCTACGGCATCCCTTAATGCCTCAATGACCGCATCGCGTTTATATTGTTCTCGGGCTTGGTCGCCGACGCCGGCAACAAAGGTTCCCGTGCCTTGCCTCGTTCGCAGCAGCCCTTCATTCTCAAGATCCTGATACACCCTGCGCACCGTAATAACGCTACACTTCAGATCTCCGGCAAATTCCCTAATGGATGGCAATAACGTTCCCTCCTCGATTTGACCGCTAATAATGAGCGAGCGCAGCTGTGTTTCAATCTGGTGATATAAAGGCTCTGCGCTATTTTCATTGATCTGTATCAGAAGTCGCACCTTTTACCACCTCGCTTTTCTTTTGTGCATAAGCCCGTGCCATTGCATGCCATACGGATTCATCTTTAGGTCCTTCATGATAAATCCCTGGTCTGCTGCCGCATGTAGGTTAACTTGCTCATAAGCAGCATGGACACCAATCCCGCAATCAGCGAACCCCACATCACCGGAGATAACAGGCTCCATTTCATGGCGGCGTTCGCTGCGAATTCGAATATGCTGTAACCCAGCAGGCTCAGTACAGCGATCAATCCCGAAAGGAGCAGACTCATAAGAACGGTATTCCTTAGATACACCTTGCCGCTGCACATATTTTCCCAGTAGATATAAGGTCCCGTTAATAAAAATCCAACCCCGACCCATGTCAGCATAAAGGCGATATAGCTTGGAATATCCATCACGCCTCTAAGGTGATTCCCGATAGCATAGATGATTCCGTAAAACACGATGCTGTTGATGGCAAAAGCGATTAGGGAATTAATGATCCGACTAACAAAAATCGCGGAAGCCGGCACCGGTATGCTCCGGTAGAAGTACAGCATTCGGGTGTATGAATCCTCGTTCAAATATTTGAAGGACTTCCGGTTAAATAAAAATCCTACAAAAGGAGCAAAAAGCACCATGATAAAATCGACAAACGGGTTATTGTATTCGTCTAGATGCTCGAACTGAACGTTTATGACGACGCTCGTGGCGAACCCCATGTACAGCATGAACAGTATCGTCCATATGATTTGGAGCTTATCGCTTGCGAAGTCTTTCTTTACGATCTTCATCGCATTATGGATAACCTGTTGCAATGCGTCTCACCCTTTCATTCCTTCATATATTCATTTCGTTTTATTATCGCAGTCTGATCTCACTGTGCTTAGTGTGATTACTGTGCTCACTGTGTATATCTTTATACACAGTATATAGTGTGCATATAAACAGTGTCAATAGAAGTTGTAAAATTTTATGATTATCCTGGTTTCAACAGCGACCGGAAATGGATACACTCCGCCTCCTCTGCCCACAATTGAGCCGCCAAAACAAAAAAACACCCGCCAGATTTCTCTGACGGGTGTTCTCCTCCAATTACATTCCAAATATGACTTTCCATACAGGCTGGGTATGCCCGCCCGGGTACAACAGGTACAACAAGGTATACACGGCTACGCCGGTGATGGCCGTAAAGAACCAGATGATCGACGTAACTTTGCCCCACTTGCGGTGCTTGGAGAACTTCTCCTTGAAGCCGAGGACCAGCGTCGTGATCCCGAACACAGCGGCTACGGTAGCCAGTACAATGTGGAAGATCAGGAATATCTGGTAATACGGCTTCAGGTCATCAGGTCCGCCCCATGACGTGTTGCCGATGAATACGGTGCGCGAGGAATAGATGATAAAGAAGATGACGGCTGCGATGGCCGCCCAGATCATCACTTTCTTGTGGGCCTCGCGCTTCCCTTTAATGATAAGTCCCCAGCCAATCGCCACCAGCACGGCGCTGATGACGATGAACGTTGTACTGACCGTGGGAAATATAAAAAACCAATCCATATGGATCCCCCTTCAATAATCCTGTTACGCCTGATTGAGTTTGCCCGGAGGAATCTCGCCAGGCAAAGGATCGTCCTCCTGATTTTCTCGTTTGTACCAGTGAAAGAACACATAGGCCAGCATCGAGGCAAAAATGATTTCCTGGAAAAACTTCATGATGATCCCGCCCACTCGCTGGTCAATCGCGGGCTCCAGGTAGCCGAAGAACTCCGGCCCACCGAACTGGCTGAGCAACGCGGAGGTATCGCCGGCAACGCAATAGCCCATCGCCTTCGCCCATACCACTGGATCGCTATAAGTTGCGTACATCGGTTCGCTTGAGAAAATAATGAGCCCGCATGCCGGTGTCAGCAAGACCATGTTGAGAAAGATGTATCCCATCTTCATAAGCCCTGACGACTTGTCCTTCTCCGGAATCGGTTTAATGATGGCCCACCACATCAGCAGCGAGGCGATAAACAGGATCAAGTAATACAGACGGTGCACCCAGAAGTTTAACATGACAAAGTCATGGATGACCGGGATGTGATAAAACGAAAACAAGCCGTTAAACAGAACCGCGGCAACAATCGGACGCGCAAGGAAACCGAGCTTCTTAAACGGATTGACCTTGTCGAAGGCGCGCCACATCCAAACAGGAATACCCAGAATCAAGAGCGGCACTGCCATTAGATAGGACATGGCCATACTGACCATATGAAACGAGAACATTGTATGCCCGAGCAGTTCAATAGGTCCACCCTGTGCGAGATAGAACGTTAGCATACCGCCTACAAACAGTGTTTTCCTTCCTGCGGAAACCGGAGCACTCCCTTCAAAGCGACTGCTTAGCGGCCCGGTCAACAGGAAGTAGCCTGCCGTAACGAGCAGCATAAATGCCAGGAACAAGGGACTCCATTTATCTGCAAAACTAAAATATTCTAAGCCCAGCATGCAAAAACCTCCCCTAAACGGGTTAAATTCTGTCGAAATTGTGACACCTTCCTACGACTTAAAAAAAGAGGGGGCTGAAGTAGCCCACCTCTTTTTCATTTTACCACCAAACCCAGAACAGTGCCATGACAATACAGGTACTAGCTACGAAGAAGCCGCCAATCATGAACAGGATTGGCATCAGATGCCCTTTGTCCTTCAAGTGCATCCAGTAACCCATTTGCACGAACACCTGCAACACAGCCATAACCAGCAAAAGGATGATCGTAAATGCTGTGTTGATGCCTCCGGCCGCGACAGCCGCAAAAGCAATCGCAGTCAAGACGATGGAGAAAATAAAGACGACAATGTGTTTCTCAGGACCTTCCACACGATGGCGGTGTTTCACTGTAGGCCCCTCATTGGATTGTTGATTCGCAGTCATTCCTTAGCCCACCTTTCCAAGAAGGTATACGACCGAGAAGATGAACACCCATACAACGTCGATAAAGTGCCAGTACATAGCAGACACATAAACCTTAGGTGCTGTAACCACGGTTAACCCTTTTCTGTACAGCTGAGCAATCAACAGGCTGATCCACACGACCCCGAAAGCAACGTGGGCGCCGTGGAAGCCAACCAGCGTATAGAATGCAGACGAGAATGCACTCGTCTTCATGTTAAACGATTCATGCACAACATATTCATAGAATTCATAAATCTCAAGGCCAAGGAATCCAAGACCCAGGACAACGGTCACGATCAGCCACAGCTTCAGCTTCTCGATATTATGACGGTGCAGCGCCTGAATGGCGAACACGCTGGTCAAGGAACTGACAAGCAATATCAGGGTTGCTGCTGCCGTGATCGGCAGTGAGAACAGCTCAGCAGCAGTTGGACCTTCGTTGTTCTGGCCGCGAAGCGCCAGGAACGTTGCAAACAACGTACCGAAGAGCACGGCCTCTCCACCGAGGAAGAGCCAGAAACCAAGAACCTTATTACGGCCTTCGAGTGTTGCCTTCTCGGGCTCGTGAGGAAGTTCGCCGTTTACATGTTCAGCGTGACTCATGCTTTACCCTCCCCTTCCAGTTCTTCAACTTCGATGTGATATCCATGATCATCGTACAGGGAACGAGCGATCATTGCCGCGAACGTAATCAGAAGACCAACAATCAGAACGATATATTTATTGAAGATTAAGCTCATGAACGAATTCGAGAAGTCTTCCGTGCTAAACATGAAACCAAGACCCGCGATAAACAGACCCAGTGACATCACAAACGGAAGGATGCTTGGCGAAGGCATATGGATCGGGCCAACCGGCTCGGATGGTGTCATCTCTTTATTGCCTGCCATCTTCTCTTTCCAGTAAGCGTCAATGCCGCGAACGAGCGGAATTTGCTTAAAGTTGTACTCTGGCGGTGGAGAAGGAATGCTCCACTCGAGCGTGCGTCCATCTTCCCATGGATCCGCTGCAACGCCAACCGGTTTTCTTGTAGTGACGGCAATGTTAGCCAAGAAGAGCAATACGCCGATCCCCATCAAGATTGCACCGATGGTACTGATGAAGTTAAGTTCATCGAAATTCTGGTTCGGCAAGTACGAGACAATCCGCCGCTGCATACCTAGCAATCCAAGGAAATGCTGTACGAAGAATGTCATGTGGAAGCCGATTGCGAACAACCAGAACGTCCATTTGCCTAACGTTTCGTTCAGCATACGGCCGAACATTTTTGGCCACCAGTAGTGAAGGCCGGCAAACAGACCGAATACCAGACCGCCAACGATAACGTAGTGGAAGTGAGCTACGACGAAGTACGTGTCATGGAACTGGAAGTCTGCAGGAGCAGAAGCCAGCATGACGCCGGTAACCCCACCCATTACGAACGTCGGTACGAAACCGATCGCAAACAGGTTTGCGCTGGTGAAGCGGATTTGGCCGCCCCACATCGTGAAGAGCCAGTTAAAGATTTTGATACCGGTAGGAACGGCGATCAGCATCGTTGCGATGGAGAAGAGCGCATTCGCTACAGGTCCAAGACCTGTCGTAAACATATGGTGAGCCCAAACCATGAAGCCCAAGAAGGCGATCAGGATGGTTGCAAATACCATGGAACTGTATCCGAACAAACGTTTACGGGAGAATGTAGGGATAACTTCTGAGATAATACCGAACGCCGGCAAAATCAGAATGTAAACTTCAGGGTGACCGAAAATCCAGAAAATATGCTGCCACAATACTGGGCTTCCGCCTGCCGCAACATCAAAGAAATTGGCACCGAGCAAACGGTCAAAGCTGAGCAATACGAGACCTACCGTAATGGCAGGGAATGCGAACAGAATCATGGCCGAAGTGATGAACGCCGTCCATGTAAACATCGGCATTCTCATGAAGGACATGCCAGGCGCACGCATCGTAATGATGGTAGCCAGGAAGTTGATACCACCGATCAACGTACCGAGACCTGCAATCTGAAGTCCTATCGTGTAAAAGTCTACGCCGTGCGTGGACGAATAGTCGTTGGTGGAGAGCGGCGTATAGGACGTCCAGCCCGCATCAGGCGCGCCGCCCATAATCCAGCTCAGGTTAAGCAAAAGTCCACCGAACAAGAACGTCCAAAATCCGAGCGAGTTCAGAAACGGAAACGCGACGTCGCGTGCGCCGATCTGAAGCGGGATGACCGCATTCATCAAGGCGAAGATAACTGGCATAACGCCAAGGAAGATCATCGTCGTTCCGTGCATTGTAATCAATTCGTTAAATACTTGAGCCGATACCAGATCGTTCATCGGCTTGATCAGCTGCAAGCGGATCAGAATCGCTTCGATACCGCCTATCCCGAAGAAGAAACCACCCGCGATCAGGTATAATATACCGATTTTCTTGTGGTCGACGGTTGTCAGCCAATCCATGATCCCCGTGTAGCGTTTGACGCTATGGCTAGAAGCATGAGCGTGAGCCAAGGTTTGTACCCCCTTTTAAAGTTCTTGCTGTATTAATAATCCAACTTATAATTGGCCAAGTAATCGGCAATCTGCTCGATTTCTTCGTCACTGAAGCCGAGATCCTTCGGATTAGGCATCGTGTTGCCAGGTTTTACAGCCTGAGGCTCCATCAGCCATTCCACCAGGTTGTCTTTCGTCGGCTTAGTGCCTGGTTTGCCGCTTATGTCGTTCAGCAAGATACTCGCAATCGTCTCACGGGATCCAATGCCGGTCAGGTTAGGACCCATCGCTCCGCCTTGGTCGCCCACAGCGTGGCAGGAAAGACAGTTGGTCTTGAATTTCTCGGCGAGTGCCGCATCCGCAGGAAGCACGGCCGGCTCTTTGAATGCCGCCACCCATTTGTCAAATGCCGCATCGTCAACCGCTTTCACCCGGAATTCCATGAAACCGTGAGAAGGACCGCACAACTCCGCGCATTTACCAATGTATGTATCCGCTTTGTCAGCAACCAGAGTCATGTAGTTAACGCTGCCTTCCGTGTTTGTATCCATCTTGCCGCCGAGCGATGGTACCCAGAAGGAGTGAAGCACATCATTCGTTTTTAATTGGAATGCAATTTTCTTGCCTACGGGAACAACCAGCTCTTGAGCCGTTCTTACGCCGTAGTCTGGATAATTGAACTCCCACCAGAACTGGTGAGAAGTAACTTCCACCTTAACTGCATCTGGATTGTTCCAGTCGTTCTCTCCGTAAGCAAATACCTTTTGAATAGTAGGAACTGCAAGCACGAGCACCAAGAGCAGCGGAATCGCCGTCCAAATGATCTCAAGCTTATGGTTACCTTCCACTTGCTCAGGAATTTCATCTTGTCCCTTTTTTCTACGGAATTTAACAAGCACGTATGCGGCAATTCCAAATACCACAACCATTACGACGATCATAATCGAAATGGAGAGCTTAATTAAATCCAGTTGACCTTGTGCTACCGGACCTTGTGGTCTTAAGACCGACAAATCCTCTCGGCCGCAGCCGGATAACACCAAAGCAAACATGGCCATCAAAGGAAGAAGACGCTTTACAGCCTGCCACCGTTTCATCATTGATCTACCCCACTTTTCCGATTTTCGTAGACTACCATCCGGCGCAAACAGCGGTAATCTACCTGCACAATCACGGATGAAGTAATCCTGTCAATTAAAGCAATCACTTATTAAATATAAGTTCATGGGTTGCTTTTGTCAATCATTCACAGGGAGTTCACAAATTGTTCGAAAAGTCGTCAAAGTCGCGCCGTTACTGATTTTGCAATCGCTTTCAAAGCGCGTCTTCCACTCCGTGACCCCTCATTCGACATTCTTCACATCCCGTCAACGACAGCCTTCATAGCTATATATACAGTCATTTCCGCCTTTTTGAATCTGTATGCAGCCGTTCCCCTATCAACCCGGACAAACATGATGAAGGAGGTGTTCCTCGAAAGCCGCAACCGGCCCTGCAAAGAATGCCTCCTATTATTATGGTATATTTTTCGGCATCTTAATCCGTCAGAATAACAGCATCTCCACGCGTAATGGCAATCGTATGCTCGTACTGGACGCCCACCGATCCATCCGCACTGGAGATGGTCCAGCCGTCATCTCCCCAGAATACCGCGCCCGATGGGCCAAGGGTAAATACCGGTTCGATGGTAATGACCATGCCTGCTTTGAGTTTGAGGCCCCTTCCGGGATTTCCATAGTTCGGCACATCGGGCGGCTCGTGGATGGCGCGGCCGATGCCATGACCGACCAGCGGTTTGACGATCCCATAGCCTTCTCTTTCGGCAACCCGCTCGATCGCATGGCCGACGTCACCCAAGGTTGCGCCGTGCCGCGCGGCCTCGATCCCTTTAAACAGAGCTTCGTGCGTATGCTTCATCAGCTGCCTTACTTCCGGGGAAACCTGATCCACCGCGTAAGTCCAGCCGGAGTCGGCCAGCCAGCCGTTCTTGTTCACCACCATATCAATGGTGACGACATCCCCGGATTGCAGCGGACGCTGGTCGGGAAAGCCATGACACACCACCTCGTTGACCGATGCGCAAGTGGCGTAAGGAAAACCTTTGTATCCTTTTTGCTCCGGGAAGGCCCCGTTCTTCTCCAGAAACTTCTCGACCCTGGCATCGATCTGGCTGGTCGTGATCCCCGGTTTGATGACTTTGGCTATTTCACGGTGACAGGCGGCCAATATGCGCCCCGCCTCGCGGATATGTCCGATCTCTTCCTTCCGTCTAAGCTGTATCCTCACATCTGTCCACTCCCTTATATCCTTATCGGATCGATTGCTAACAATATATGTAGGGACCGATGCAAAATGCCCCGAGAAGCAGACTTTCCGCGTAACACGAAGACAAAATGGCTAAACGCAAAAAAACCGCTTTCGGGACATTTGTCCCAAAAACGGTTTAACCATAGGCCCTAAAATGGTTCATGTCATTAGTCGTTAACAAGGTGAAGATGCGATGCGTGTCTGTGATATTTCTATAGACCAGGTGCTGTTACAGGTTACGAAACGGAGGAATTCAGCTTGCCAAGTTCATGCTCAACAACAAGAGTAAGCTCTTCTTCGTAGCCCCCCATAATATGGTACTTCCGGACATACTCCTTTACAAATTTTTTCGGATCTTTAGGCCGGAAAATTCGTGTCATTTCCCGCAGACTTTCCTTAACCTCATTGTGACCTTTCGTTGCCATGATGGATCCCTCCCAAAACGTGTGGAATAAATTACTCCGTTTAAAGAGAATGCCGAAAAGATCTACCTCATTAAGTTGAAGCCATATTGCAGTTCTTACGGTGACCATTAGGTTGATATTCAGCAACTTACCAATGCACCTGACACTATACATACCCTAACAGCATGCAACTGAATCATTAATATATTATATCATATTCCTCTGTTTGTTTCATCTTTCCCAAAAATTGTTTTTCTGTACTATGTTTTTTCGCCGCGTCATCGGTTGCGCACAGAATTGGTTAAGATACTTTTAAACGATCCTGCCGGCTGCAAGCGGCGAATGCCGTCACCGGAATCAAAGATTGAGAAGATGAGATACAAGGAGGCCGTTATATCATGGTGAAGTCACAGACTATCCTGCATTCCCCCGTTGCCTCAAGCCCGCCTATTCCCGTTGCGGAGCCAGAAGACGCAGGCCTTCGGCGCGACGCGCTCGATCGGGTAGACCTGATCATACAGAAGCAATATCCGAAAATGCGGAGCTTTCTCCTCCTTCATGCCGGCAAACTTATCTACGAACGCTATTACGGCGGCCACGGCATATCCTCGCTGAATGATTTAAGGTCGGCCACCAAGAGCTTTACGTCTGCGCTTTTCGGCATCGCCCTCTCACGCGGCGAACTGCCTGACCTGAAAGCCTCCGTGACCGATATCTTTCAGCGATACGTTCCCCAGCGAGCTCATCCGTTATTGCGCAACGTGTCCCTTCATCATCTGCTGACGATGACCTCGGGCTTTGCGTGGCAAACCGGTAAAAAGCTCGGGGAACCGCTCATCCACCGTTTCCACCGCAACCGGAAATGGACGAGCTTCGCCCTATCCCTCCCTGTCGTCGAACAGGAAATGGGCCGATTCCAATACCGGAGCACCGATTCCCACCTGCTCTCCGTTGCGATTAGCGAGGCCACGGGAATGGACGCCTACACCTATGCCCGGAAATATCTGTTCGAGCCCCTCGGCATTCGCCATGCCGCCTGGTCCCCGAGCCCCGAGGGCCACAGCATGGGTCATATCGGCCTGTATCTTACCTCCCGCGACATGGCCAAATTCGGTCAATGCTGCCTGGACGGGGGACTGTGGCAAGGCAAGCCCGTCATTCCTGAAACCTGGCTTAAGCAGGCGTTCACTCCGCAGGTGAAAGGCTATCCGGCTTTCGGCGATTACGGGTTCCAATGGTGGACCGGCATTCAGAACGGATCGGTTTATGCGCTCGCCCACGGCCATGGAGGACAGCAAATCTACCTTTTTCCCCAGTTGGATGCGGTCGTCGTATTTACGGCAGACAGCAAGGTCAGCCGCTGGAAGAACCCGCGGGTACTGCTGGAACGCCATATCCTCGAGACCCTGAAATCCGCAGCGGCTTCCGCCGAATAGCTGGCAAATCGCAAACCTCGTTCTTTCTTCGCAAGAAGCGTTTGTGCCTTTTCCAAGCCCATTCACTGGCTAACCTGCAAATTTCGGCGGATAGTCCCCCCTCTTTCTGGTTACTTTATGCCATATGAATCATTTCTTAAAATCAAAGCTGAGAGGAGCATGCGACATGTCCGGTAAAGACAAGAATCTTCACCCGATTTCGCGAGAAGGGGTTGACGTGGACGGAACGTACACGAATGAATGGGGACGGGAGGAGTACCTGAAGCGAGGAGAGGAATTCCCGTTCGATCCGCAAATGGGCTCCACGGAGTGGCGGCTGGCGGAGTATGACTTCGACAACCACCATCAAGGCAGAACAGACGAGCGTCTGGTTCCGAAAGAAAAAGGTCCGGATAAACAGGTGAATGCCGAATCTCCGCTCCGCCATGACGTGGAAGTAGATTAAAGCCCTTGCATACGGCAGCGAAGAGATGATTCATCAGACCTGCTAATAAAAGGGTGATTTGATATGCGAAAATCGAAGCGGCTTCTGTGGTTGATCCCGGTCGCCGTCGTAGGAGCCATATGGCTTATAGCCAATGTCGTGGAACCGGAGTACGCCTATGTACCGCCAGCGCATAAATTGGAAAATTCCAATTCCACGCAAATCCAAGCCAAGCAAACAGGAGTCATTCGCCAGTATGACATTTGGGGCAAAACGCTTACGGTTCCGGGAACCGCTTTGCAGGATCAGCATCCGCGTTTGACAGCCGCCAATGGCGCGGTTGAGGTGACGAAAGAGCTGCTAACCTTGGGGCGCCGCACGCTGTATGAGGAATCCTTTGGCAATGAAGTGTTCTTGACCGATATTTTGGGGATCGTCGACGGTCCGATGAAGCTCAAAAACGTTGCTAAAGCCCTTGCCGAGCTGAAAGGACGGGGAACCACCAATTTGCGCGTCGAGCTTGATCAGGATGTGACCATCGGCGGTAAAACCTTCCGCAAGGGGGATAAAATCGATACCGGCTTTGACGTAGCCAAAGGAGCTTATTCCCCCATTGGCGTAACGTTCAAATATGCCGAAGGCAAAACCCGCATCGGCGTTAGCTGCATGGCCTGCCATGCCACCGTGAACCGTGATACGGGAAGGGTCGTGGAGGGCGCGCCCAATTCCGATCTGAACCTCGGTCTAATGCTGGCGTTGGCCCCGAATAGCGCAGCGTATTTCACCCACACGGACGTTGCGAACCTGGTGGATTACGTCAAGAACGGGCACCGTACCATCATAAATTCCAAAGGGCAAGCCGAAGCCCTCCCGGATCCCGCCCTGCTGGAAAAAGCCGTTGACGACAATCTGATCAAATGGGCGCCCGGCAATTTCGATACCACCGTCGATAAGGTCAGCGACGTGACCCAAATTCCCGATATGTTTACAAAGGGCGACCATCCGTACAGCTGGAGCGGCTTCGCCATCGCGGGTCCCTTCAACGGACTCAGCACCTTCAGCAACAATGTTCACGCCCAAAATACGGATACCTTGAGCCAAACCGAGGTCAGCGAGCTGCTAATGGGGATCGACAAAGAGATTTATGTGGGCACCATCCTGCAAAATGCGGCCCATCGCAAGTTTCGCTATGATCCAAGCAGCGGGCTGAAGCCGACCGAATTCTTCGACCGCCTGGACCCGAATCCCGGAACCCCCGGCGTTAATGAGGTCATCAAGATTCCGAACTTCCCCAAGGTTTCGGCCATAGCGCCGAATGGGCTGTATATCAGTTCGCCGGGTTTTAAGGCCGGGGAGCAGGTTAATGCCATGTCCGCTTATCAGAATACCGTCCGTCCGCCTGAAACCGATAAGGCTGAAACCTCCGATGCCAAGACCCTCAGCCTCGGGGCGGAAGTTTTCAAAAAAGCGCAGTGCATCACTTGCCACGCAGGCGACTATTTTACCAACAACCGCATTCTGCGTGCGGCAGAAATCGGCACCGAGCCTGCAAGGGCGAAGGCCTTCCATTTTACGCAGAACGCTTTTGGCGAGGCGGAGTTCTACCCGCCCGACACGCCTGTCCCGATTCCTCCGGACGCCAAGGCGACTAAAGTCCCGCTGGATGGAATAGATCCGGAGCAGATTCGGCTGGGCTTCGGCCATAAATCGGGCGGCGGTTATAAGGTCAAAGGATTGATCGGCCTCCGCTGGTCGGCACCGTATTTGCACGACGGGGGCGTCGCGGTCGGGCCGGAGCTGTCGCAAGCCGGAGTGCCGGCAACGCTTATGAAGGGCATTCACCCGGATCCCTACAACAGCCTGAAAGCCCTGATCGACCGCAAGTTGAGGCTGCGGGTCGTTGAGGCGAACCGCAAGGATTCGAGACTCAGGGATACCCACGTCACCGGTCAGGGACATGAGTATTGGGTCGACGAAAGCAGCGGGTTCACGCAGGAGCAGCAGGATGCGCTCGTCAAATATCTGCTCCAATTGAAAATGAAATAAGTCCGGGATATAACCATCATACTTTGTCCCATCGGCTCATAAGGTAAGGTATATAGCTTGCCCTACCCCAGAACCGGTCTAAGACAAGGAGTTGATGAGATGTCCCCTTTCAAATCGTCCACAGGACTTCCCGAGAATCTGGCCGCGACGCTGTGCTATCTTCTTCCCATGGTCGGAGGAATTCTGTTTCTTTCATTAGAAAAGAGAAGCCGATATGTCATATTCCATGGTCTGCAGTCCTTGCTGGCCTTCGGCCTCCTGGCCGTCGCCCACCTGCTGTCGAGCGCGGTGCCCATCATCGGCCTTCTGGCCTCCGCCCTCCTGGCGCTGGTCGGCGTGCTGATGTGGCTGGTGCTTATGTTTAACGCCATTCAAGGAAAATGGTTCAAGCTACCATGGATCGGCAATTTTGCGGAGAAACAAATGCAGCGCATCTAAGCTAGGTCATGCAAAAACGGCTTCCTCCCCATATTAGGAGGAAGCCGTTTTTTTGGGCTTTAGCCGAGAACCGAACAGGATCAAAAAAAGCAGCCGGAACGGATCCGGCTGCTATCGAAGATTATTTTAAGCTGCGTGCCCTTCTGCCGTTTCACCCCGCTCAGTGCGGGTCGGCTTCGTATATTTCAAGCCGTTAAAGATCAGATTCAGCACAATCGCGGTCAAGCTGCCGGCCACGATGCCGTTATCGGCAAGAATGCGCAGGTTGTCGGGCAGGCTGGCGAACAGGCCCGGCACGGTTGTGACGCCAAGACCCATGCCGACGGAACACGCGATAATGAACAGATTCTCATGACGGTTAAGGTCTACTTGATCCCCTAACATCCGAATGCCGGAAGACACCACCATGCCGAACAGGGCAACCATCGCCCCGCCCAGAACCGACGTCGGCACAAGCTGCGTCATGGCGGCAATCTTCGGCACGAATCCGATCAATACAAGCAAACCGCCTGCCACTACGATGACGTCGCGCGTCTTCACGCGGCTCATCTGAATCAAGCCAACGTTTTGGGAGTACGTGGTATAAGGGAACGAGTTGAAAATACCGCCTACCACAATCGCAAGACCCTCCGCGCGGTAACCTCGGGACAAGTCCTTGGAGGTGATATCGCGATCCACGATTTTGCCAAGCGCCATAAATACGCCCGTCGATTCGGCAACGCTGACGATCGCTACCAGAATCATCGTCATGATCGGAACGATTTTAAACTCCGGCGTGCCAAAAAAGAAAGGCTGCGGCGCGCGGAACCAGCCGGCTTCGCGCAATGGGGTGAGATCAACCCCGCCGTATAACGCGGCAACCAGGGTGCCGAGAATGAGACCCAAAAGAACGGAAATCGAACGCAAGAAGCCTTTGGCAAAACGATTCATGATGATTATGAAAGCAAGAACGCCGAAACCAAGGGAAATGTTCAGTGCGCTGCCAAAATCCTCACTGCCTTGACCGCCCCCAAGGTCGTTCAAAGCTACGGGGATCAGCGTCAGACCGATAATGGTGACTACGCTGCCTGTAACGACAGGCGGGAATACCTTAATCAGCTTACCGAATAAACCGGAGAACAGAATGACAAACAAACCGGAAGCGATAATCGCTCCATAAATAGCCGACATGCCATGCTGCTGTCCGATAATGATCATCGGGCCTACCGCCTGGAATGCGCAGCCGAGCATGACTGGAAGACCGATACCGAAATACTTGTTGCCGAACACCTGCAGCAAAGTAGCGACTCCGCATGCCAGCAGGTCGATGGCGATGAGATACGTCAGCTGCTCCGTCGTTAAACCGAGTGCGCCACCGACGATAAGCGGTACGATGATTGCCCCTGCGTACATTGCCAATACATGCTGCAAACCCAGCGAAAAGGTTTTGCCCGGACTCCGATTTTTATCGAAAATCGGTTCTTGCACCGCTTGTTTCTGTTGTTCCATGGCTTCTTGATTCCCCCCAATAAATTATTAGCTTTCGTTCTATGCGAATGTCACTACGCCGTCTTCAAGCGATGCAATCCGTACGAGCGATTCTACCCGGTAGCCCGCTTCGGCCAGCAGGCGTCCTCCCGGTTGAAAAGCCTTTTCAATGACGATCCCGATGCCTACCACTTCGGCACCCGCCTGCTCGACGATTCGGGCAAGCCCGAATGCCGCCTCGCCGTTGGCAAGGAAGTCATCCACGATCAGTACTTTATCGCCCGGCTTGATGAATTTCTTAGCGACCGTAATTTCGTTGGTCTCCTGCTTCGTGAAGGAGTACACCTTCTCCACGAATATATCCTCACGGAGCGTCAGCGATTTCTGCTTCCGTGCAAAGATGAGAGGCACTTCCATCTCAAGCGCGGTCATGATGCCCGGTGCGATGCCGGAGGATTCGATGGTCAATACGCGAGTCACGTTCGCTTCCTTGAACAATCGCGTAAATTCCTTTCCCACCTCTTTCATCAATACCGGATCCATCTGGTGATTCAGGAACGAATCCACCTTCAGTACCTGTCCGCTTAATACAATGCCTTCCTCTTTCACTTTGTTCTGCAGTAATTGCATGATGCTCCCCCTTAAATTTGTTGTCCGCATTCCAAGCAAAAAAGCCCACTTCCTCCCTTCACCGAATCGCCGGGAAAGAAACAAGTGGGCATAAGCAGCAAAAACGCACCGTTAGCCGTCCGATCAAACGGAATTGACCTGGCTTGTCCGCTGCTGCTATAACCCGTAGTCCAATCATTTCCGGTGATCGGGTAGAGACATGCAGGCCGATTCCTGCACCTATACGAGAAAATGTATGATATCCGAATTCCTTAGAATGCTTACGTATAAATGATATATTTCCGAATGAATGAAGTATAACGCATTCCCTATGAAAAAATAAAGTGAAAATTTACGGAAATAATAAACTACTGGTCAATTAAAGAGAAAAAAGGCTGCCCCATACGATTAATGGGACAGCCTTCCCTGCATCAACTTGTAGGTATCACTTCGATTATCCATTCCAGGGGCTCACCGATGGGCACCGACATATCGCTGTTTATATCAACCAGCTGGATACGGAGCGTATAAGTCCCGACATGAGCTTGCTGCCAGCGGAACAGGATATCGCTCCCATTCCCTCCCAGATCCATGTCCCCAGCCGTTAACCCTGCATTCACTCGGTATACCCCTTCACGATCCGGAGTTGCGATCTCATACCCCTCCGTCGGAATCGTTCCCGGCTCATGCGGCTTCATCCGGAATCCGAGTACGCCCAGACTTACCGGCTGACCATGGTCATCGAGTATCGTCAATTCGTAGCCAACCCGGGTATCCTCGCTCAGTCCGTACGCTTTGGAAGAAAACCCCCAATACATATCAAGGGCTGCCGGAAACGGCCCTTCGCCAATGAATTCGAATTGCGAGAAGGGACTGACCTGGATGGAACGGACGCCTTCTCCAAGCACAGTCAATTGGCCTTCTTTGATCTCGAGCAGCTCGATCTTCTCCGTATAGCCGCCCGGCTCCAGCAGCTCGGCATAGAACTCCAGCGGAGTATCCGGCGAAGCAACCTCGCTTAACTTAAAGCCGGTACCATCAACAGACTGCAGCGCAAAGCTTCCCTCTGCGTTGGATTCCACCGTCTGCTCGCCATGACGGACAGGCAGACCCACGACCGGAATTCCATCCCTTGTCAGCGTCACCCTGACTTGAACTTCCAAGTCATCGGCTAAGCCTTTCGTCTCGAAATGAATGGATCCAAAATAATTGTCTGGGCGGGCCGACAGTTCACTGCTCATATCATCGCTATATATAACCTTCACGAAAGGATCGGTCCCCGGCGGCTCCGTCGTAGGAGGTTCCGTTACCGGAGGCTCAGTCACTGGGGGCTCGGTCACAGGCGGACCGGTTACAGGCGGCGACACGCTGCCTCCTGATCCCGAGCCGCCTCCAGGACTAACCGGCATCGGCTGCCGAGCGCCTTTCTCCTGCTCCGCCTCTTTCTTGCCCTGGAGAAAACGTGCCTGCTCCTCTGCGCTTAAGGATTGAAGAAGCCGCTCTTCAGCCTTCTTCTTCATTTCCTCCTGTGCTTTTCGGTTCGCTTCATCCTGCTGCTTCTTCTGCTGCTCGATCTTAGCCAGCATGTCGCCGAGTTTCTCCTGCAGCTGATCCAGCTGATTCTGCTGTTGATCTTGCTTCTTCTGTATCTCTTCCTGCTTGCGCTTCAATGCTTCCAAGCGCGCCTGCTCCAGAGCAGGGTCGAGGCCGGCTTGTTTATCCAAATCTTTCACTTGGCCAGGATCAAATATCTTCCCCGAATCCGGGTTCGCTTCTTTAATCAGTTTATCTATTTCTTCTTGGCTGGCTTTTTTCTTATCAAGCGCCTCTTTCGCGATATTTCCGATGAGGTTATTCAAATTATCCGCGACTTTTGCCAAATCGTCCGGCGATTTCATAATCAAGTCTTGAGTGCCGGTTCCGCTTTGTCCGGACTGTAGTTCTTGCCGCTTCTTCTCGAGAAACTCCTCGTTCTCCCGGTCGATGTCGTTCTTATTCTTAATTATCTGAGCAATGATTCCCGGCGAAGCGTTCCCCATCAAATCCTCAATATCGATGAATTGTACAGGGGGGCGTCCCTCCTGTGAACCGCCTAGCGATATTTGTTGCGTGGGACTAATCATGACCGGGCCGGATGGCAGCAAGGAACCTTCTGTGCCCGTCGGCACCAGCGAAGAGCTTACTTTCCCGCTAGCGGTCACTACGTTTGTCATCCCTGTTAAGGGGTTGACGGTGATTATAAAATGCGTGCCTTGTACGCTATTGTCCGCATAACCGGTCCGCACGTCGAAACGATCCGTCGACCGGGCCAGGTCGGTAACATCATAATAAGCCTGCCCAGCCTCCAGATTCAGCCGAGTTACGTTGGAGATGCCAATCTTGCGAAGCTGCTCGACCACCAGCGTCGTGTCGTTGCCTAACGTAATGACATCTTCCGTATCCAGGATCCGAAGCTTGGCGCCTCCCGTGCCGGAGCCGGTAACCATTTCATCGTCTTCACCCAGCATCATCCCCTTGTAGGCGTCCACCTGCGCATACCCGCCGTAACGGAGCTTGGCCGAACCGGTGATTTCCACGACCTGCATGCGTCTCGGCGTAAAGTTCGAAGTGCTGAAGCTAACATTCCCCGGCTTCGTTTCCCGTTCAGCCAAATCCCGGATGATAACCAGCTTTGTGCTGGCGTTCCATTGGACATCCTTGCCCATCAGTTCGGCCACCGCTCGCAGCGGAGCCATCATCTGGCCGTTGGCGATATACGGCTCAACTTCCGTCGCCGCTCGGGAAACTTCTTTGCCCGCCTGATCCCGGGTCATATAGGGATCTCCGGCTTGCAGCGTGATGACATCCTCGCCAAGGGTTAAAGTCATTTCCTTATTCTTGGCATCATAACTCAAACGGGTTCCGAGCAGCGTGCCTAACGTTCTGACAGGCACCACGATCTGGCCCTGTTTCATAACGGCCAAGTCGCCCAGTTGGGCCGCCTGATCTCCATAAGCTGCGGCGATCCCTTGGCCTGGTTGCCAGGCATCGGGCGTCTTATAGCCGGACCATGCCCGGACGGCCCCATTGCGTTGGTCCGCGATGAACAGCTCCCCACTATCCGAAGCGACGGCAATATCCGCCGGCGCGTTGAATCGGACCTCGCTTTCAATTCCATCCGCGTAACCTCTGGTTCCGCCGGCCATGGTGGATACGCGTTCGTCTTTCAGTTGACGCACGGCATGATTATGGGAATCTGCAATGAGAAGTCCATCCTCCACGCTCCATGCCAATCCCCGAGGCGAGTTGAAGCGGGCTGCATCCGCAGCTCCGTCCAGATAGCCAGGATCTGCGTATAACGCGTCCTTGGCGTAGCCATCGGATGACGGAACGCTGCCGGCGGCCGTCGAAACGGTCCCTTTCCCGAAATCGATATAGCGGATCGCGTGATTGCCCGAATCGCTGACATACAAATTGCCTTTACCGTCAAGCGCAAGACCTGCCGGCTCGTTAAATTGCGCTTCAGCAAGCGATCCGTTCTTGTAGTCCCCTGCCAATGCGATGACTCCGGCGCGAACCTGGACAGCACGCGTCGACGGGCTGCCAATCGTCGTTACTTCCCCATCCGGAGAGATCCGCCTAATGACGTGGTTCAGCGTATCCGCCACATACAGAATGCCGTCCTCGGTAACCGCAACGTCCTGCGGCTCGTGGAACAAGGCATCTTGAGCCTTCCCGTCCTTCAGCCCAATCCGTCCGTTGCCCGCTATGGTGGTTACTCTGCCCGCTTGATCGATTTTACGAATGGCATGGTTGCCTGAATCGGCTATGTACACTTGACCTTTTCCGTCAACGGCAATCCCGGACGGCCGATTCAAAAATGCAAGCTCGCCCTGGCCATCCAGGAGCCCGCCGATCGGAAGTCCCCCGCCGTCCCGCTTGTAGGACAAGGAGGCGCCTGCGAGAATGCTGCTCTTCCCGTCCTTTATTTTGCGAATCACATGGTTCTCCGTATCGGATACGATAACGGAGCCGTCACGCAGCCAAGCCACACTGCCCGGTTGTCGCAATCCTTCCGAAGCCAGTGACGAGGATAGCCCGGCTGCATGCCCCGGCCCCCCTGCAATCGTAGTCGATTGACCTAAAGGTAATCCGTTGCCGGCGACGAGCCTCTCTTTGCTTGGAAGAGGCGCAGTTGATGCTGCCATGGCGTCGCTTGCTCCCCCAAATACACTCCCCGCAAGGACAGCGGCTAATGCCATCATGCCCATCTTTCTAAACCTAATCAAACCCAAACCCTTAACCCCCCTATACCTAAGTGATATTTCTAGCAAAAATCATACAATAATCCGGTCCTATCTGGATACATAATTTTCCTAATATATCTGACATCAAAAAAAAGCCACCTCAACGGTAGCTTTCTCCGACAATTTCATCTATTGAAACGTAACATGGATCTGCACGATCTCGGAACGGGAGCCCAGCCGAATCGGCGGTCCCCAGAAGCCGTAGCCCGAGGACACGATGGAATGCATCCGGCCTTTTTGCAGATATCCCCAATCGTTCTCGAACAGGGCCCTCGTAATCAAATGCGCCGGGAATACCTGACCGCGGTGCGTATGCCCCGACACGATCAGATCAACGCCCTGCTGCTGTGCTTCGTCCAGCGCATTCGGCTGATGATCGAGCAGAAAAACCGGCTTGGATAAATCCGCCCCTTCCATGATCATGGACAAATCTGCGCGGTCCTGATCCTGTTTATCCCGCCTGCCTACCAGCGTCAAGCCCTCCACCGTCAGTTTCTCGTCATACAGCACGGTCATGCCGCTGTCCTCGAGAGCCGATATCAGCTCCGTAATCTCCCCTTCGAATCGGTCATGATTGCCAAGCGAAGCATATACGCCATAGGTCGCCTGGATACCGGTCAAAATCCGATCTATCCCCTGGCTTAAATAAGCATCCAGATCATCATCAATAATATCGCCTGGAAACAGCACCAGATCCGGCTTCAAGCCGTTGATCTCCTTCACCATGCGCTCAGCGTGCGCCTTGCCAGAAAGGACGCCGAAATGCATATCGGACGCCATGACGATATTCAGCTTCTCCATGGTACCCGCATCCTTGTCCACCTGAATATCGTAAGCACGTACGGTTGGACTATAAGCGTTAAAGGAGCCGAAAACGATCGCGATCACCATCAGCACCAGCACGACGGATACCGCCGCCTTCTCCAGCCCGTCTCTTCGCAATGCCGTCATCCTCAGCAGCCATAACACGATGTGCATCAACGGTAGAAGGATAATCAGCACATAAAAAATAGCCATCCAATACGATCCTATAATATTCAGCACGGTTGGATTACCGAAAAACCGTCCTGATATAAACGATGTCGATACCACGGTCAGCACGACTATGTATACCCATTTGAGCGCCATGGACGGCCCCGGCCTCAACCAGCTCCATACGCTTCGGCCAATATAATAAACCAGCAAGCCGTATATCAAAAGCGCCACGATTCCTGCAATAATAAACATCGCCATCCCCTTCCGTACATCCATTATAGCAAGCGGATTTTACAAATCCCAGCGGACGTT
Organism: Paenibacillus sp. Y412MC10; assembly: GCF_000024685.1. Lineage (NCBI taxonomy): Bacteria > Bacillati > Bacillota > Bacilli > Caryophanales > Paenibacillaceae > Paenibacillus > Paenibacillus sp. Y412MC10. Next base: position 851,989 of record NC_013406.1, on the reverse strand, counting down.
GGCGGAAGGCGGAGGGCTTATGATCTTCGCATGGTTCTAATAGCATCAAGAAGCCGTTACAAACCCGTGCGTTGTTTCGGCAGCAGCTCGTTCAGCAGCGCCTTCAAATTACGGTCTTCCGTATATCGCTCCTGCCCCATATCCAATTCATTCACGCGTATATACGTATAGCTTTCGGCGCCGTTCTCCGGTTTAAAGAGAAGTTCATCATGCGGGTCAGGCACCACCCGGTACTCCATTTCATGAAACATATCGAGCAGCTGCTCACCTGTAGGAGTCTCTCCCTTATCAACAAAAATCAATCCCCGCAGCTTCTTGGGGCCTTCTTTATGTCCGACTGTAAAATGAACGATGCATTCCATGCTCATCCATCTCCCTTCTTGGTTGTTATGTTATCCGTTCACACCCGTCTCATTCATGTTCTCCTGCCATCTCGGCCTTCATTCACGCGGGTTGCCGGTCTTAAGCAAATAAACGCCAAGATGAATCCCGGCGTTCCTAATCATTATGTCTATTCCATTCTACGATGAAACATGATGCTTAACTGTGACAAAAGTCACTTCCGGAAAGGCAATGATCTACAACGTGCCCCTAGGCCGTATTACGATTGGAGTCCCCGTTCACTTCTTCGGGATCGCCTTCATGACCCGCCAGCGGGCGGGTTATCGATGACGCAGCCAGGTCTTCCTGCTCTTCCTGCTCTTCAGTCTCCGGCTCCGCATTAAGATACTCGCTTTGAATCAGGCCAAAGTGTTCTCCGTAACGCGCTTCCAGCTGCTCGCCCATGTCCTGTTCCAACTGGAACAATACCATCTCCTGGGTAAAATGATGCAAGAGCAGCTCTGCCATGACCGGATGCTCCGTGATGACCGCTCCCGTATCATAGTCCCCGCCGCGCATCCCTAAGATGCACCATTGCCGATCGACGACAAACGAGAACTTCCGGCCACCGGCCCTTCGCTCCGCAAGGTCGCTCCACCCAGGCCACGCCAAAGTTCTTGAGAGTCCCTGATCCGGACCGTCGCAAGCCCACAGCACTTTCACTCCTCTTGCCTCCGCTTCCGCCAGCGGCTCACGGAGCAGCGACGCTTCCTCGCGCCAGACGTCAACGACGATCTCCCGTTTCGCCCGCTTCAGTTCCCGTACAAGCACATCAAGCACCGCCTGATCCCCCTCCATGCTAAGGAAGGGAGCGGCCGTGCCGCTGCTCCGCGGCAGGCTCTTCTCAACAAAAGCGAGGGATGCCTCCACGCGCCCGGATATCATCCGCGTCAATTCCTCCGGCTTGAGCGAACGGTAACGGACAGGTTCCCCGTCCATTCGCTCAAGCGCTCCCTGCCGCTCCAGACGCTGCATAGCCGCATAGACGTTGGAACGCGAAGCGCCCAAACGTTTAGCTACCTCATACCCGCCTGCAGGCCCATGCTCGGCAAGGTCCACCATAATCTTCGACTCAATTTCCGTAAATCCCAAATTGCGCAAATGATGCAGCAATTGTTCCATAATATTAGTCCTCCCATAGATGCTCGAACGCTTGCTCTATCATTCACACTGTCCTTTATTCATCGCGCAAGGGCATGATCGTCCGAATCCCTATCTCTTAAATCTGTTCAGCTCCGCAGCGCGGACACCATTTCGAGCCTTTCGGCAGGTCGACGCTGCAAATTTGGCATTTCACCATGTCGCGGGTCGCTTCATCGTCTCCGACGTAGTCTTGACTTTGATTATTTTCCTGCCAGAAACGAATGCGGCGGTCCAGCTCCAGCTGTCTCTCCCGCTCGCGCTCAAGCTCTTCCCAATGGCGGCGTTCCCTCTCCTGCTCCTCCTGCTCGAGGCGCAGCCGTTCAGGATCAACCTCCGGTTCAGACGACCGCTCGATGATCTCCTCGCGCTGGCGTTCCGGTTCAGGATCATAGAGGTCGGGCTCGTACGGATCCGGATTCGGACGATAATCATAGGTCTGGACATCGTCCTGTTCCTCCTGGATTTCTTCAGCCGCCGCATATTCGCGTTTATCGAACATGCTCTTGCGCTCGGGCTCCCGCGGCTCTTCCGGCGCTGACTCCTCAGGGTCAATCAAATTGGCAAGCTTGTTTCCGCAATACGGGCAGAAATTCGCGTCCAGCGCGACCACGCGTCCGCATTCGCAGACCCGTTCATTCTTGAGCACCGCGATGCGGTTCCGTATCGCTTCGATTTGCTCCTGCAATCCATCGCAGGTTTGCGCGAGCTCGACCATCTCCTTTTCCGCAATCGACATATCCTGCTGACGGTAGCCCTCATAGAATACTTTACCCATCTGCAGGTAATACGAGTTCTTCTGCTGTTCGATTTCGGAAATTTGGCTGTTGAGCTTATTCACTTCGACCACGTGCTGCGCCTTTTCCGTTGCGCGGTTAGCTCCATCCTTGAGTTTCTGTAAAATCTTCATTTATGAATCCTCCTCTTTCTCATATCCCGATTCACCGGCGGTCCGCCGGCACATTGTCATATCTCTTCATCAAGGTTATAAACGATTTATAGCCAGCCATAAACCGGCTGCCCCATGTTTCTTTGCAGTTCGCAGATTTGCTCATGTGTCATGATATGATCCTCATCGTCCAGTATACTGCCGTCATGGTGATTCTATCATACCAAATTCCTTGCCCCATGTGAAAAAGGAAGCCCCTTCCAACTTCGCTTCTGATTCATCCGGCCCCCGAACGTGTATATGATTAGAAAAATGCACAGTAAGGGGCGGCGGCCGGTTTAAACCCCGTATCCTATTCCGTGCAGCCTTGAGCTGCCGAAGTCTGGAGGGATTTATCATGACAAACGATAAAAAGACGTATTATGTTTCAGTCAATCACAACCTGATCCAGGATGTACCGAACGATACGAACGAATATGTCGTATATATGGATGATGAAGAGGTCTCGAAGCTGAGGGGGCTGCTCCATGAGGTCAGCAGCAGCGACCGGTATGCTTTTAAACGGACGTTCGTCCCATATAAATCGGCAGATCATGACGATGCCGCCGAGGAATACGATGAACGGACGATTAATCTTTACACCTTTCTCCATGAACATGGGGATGAACGCACCCGCAAAACCATCGAGGATATGAACATCATCGGCAAGCTGAACGATACCGGCTACGATGATCCCGGTTATGAAGACTCGCCGCTGAATAAGTAATCCGAATGCTTCAGTCCAAAAACAAAGGAATCCCGGAGCGAGCCGCTCCGGGATTCCTTTGTATAACTAGAACATCGCCCGGTCTTGCGCAGGTCCTGTTCTACTTTATAGATTCGCAAGCCGCGGTACAAGGATAAAAAGTCCCGTTTATCCTACGACTATTAGCACAGCTTACAGTTTAATGTTCGCTTCGTCGAAATACTCCTCCAGCGTCAGGCCGCTGTCGGCGATATCCGGTGCCAAATCCTTTCCTACGTAACGGATATGCCAAGGCTCGTATACATAGCCGGTAATATCCTCGGCCCCTTCCGGATAACGAATGATAAAGCCGAATTCCGGCGCGCGGCTCGCCAGCCACTGTCCTTCCTCCGTATGGCCGAACGTTTCCTCCAGCGCATTGCCCGCGCTAGGGCTGGATACGTCGATGGTCAGGCCGGTTTGATGCTCGCTCGTACCCGGCACAGCGCTTACGCGGTTAGCCTCGGCTTCCCCCTTGGTACGAACATTGTTCTCATATATGGTTTTTTGGCGGGCATAAGAACGGTATCCCGATACGGCCCGAAGCTCGATGCCGTCCGCTTTGGCCGCGTCGAACAATTCCTCGAGCGCGTCCGCCGCTTCTTGTCTCAGGTGCCGTTTCTCGTGCGGCTCATCAAAAGAAAACGGAACATCCGGCTCTACAAGATCGCTCGGCTCATAACCGTCCGGCAAGCTGCGCTGCTTGTTCACGACTACCGTCACGGCCTCCGCATTGGTCACGACCTGCTTGCCCCCGCTCTCCTGGATGGTGGCCTGGAGTGCATTCTCGCTGCGCTTTGCCATGACCGGATCCGCCGGCTGATTCTCAGCCCCCGTTTCCCCGTTCTCCGATCCGCCTTCAGGAAGCGTGCTGCCTTCCTGGCCCTCGGCCGGCGACTGCAATTCCTGCCCCTGTTCCTTGCCGGAGCCGGCATCGTCGGATTGGCATCCCGCCAGAATGGCCCCTGCTAACAGCAGGGATGACAGCATTACGCTTGTAAACCGGATTCCTCTTCCCGAAAATGCATTCATCTCTGCTACTTCCTTTCCCACAGTTTGTCCTGCCCCCATTGTACCTTATTCGGAATAAACAGGACAAACGAGCCGCTGACGAATCATGACGGATTTACACCGTTTACGTCAGGTATTCGGCAGCTTGCCTCGATTTACGGCGCTGCTCTTATCGAATTCCATACCATTCTGCAATGGATGTCCAAGCTATGGCGAAGGCGGCTCCAAGCTGCGGCGCTTCTGGTCCGCTTGCTTGGCCGCCCCGCGAGCGATCAGGGCAAGCGCTTTGGACGCGCCGCGAACGCCCGGCAGCAAGCCTGTCCAGTCGCCCGCCGGGCCGAGCTGATCCGCCGGAGGCGGCGGCGACAGCTGCACCGCCAGCTCGCTAAGCTGCGGGCCGGGCCGGTGCAAGCGGCCCTCGGCCGCCGCTTCGGCCACCCATTCGCCCGGAGAAGGACCGGACGGTCCCTTCTCCTTCGCGCGGGCGGCCGACTCCGCGGCGGAGCCGCCTGCCGGCGGCGGGGCTGCTTTGGCCCAGGCGTCGAAGACGCCGGCCAGCAGCGCTTCCCGCGGCAGCCCCAGCAGCGTCAGCAGCTGGAGCGGCTCTGCCGCCAGGCGCCGGGCTGCGGCAGCCAACAAGGCTGCGGCATGCCCGCAAGCCGCTCGGCCGCATGTGCAGCGCGCTTCGGCGGCAAGCTCTCCGCCCCGCAGGGGGGATGGCGCCAGTTCATCCAGCCAAGGGGCGCCCTGACCTGCAAGCAGGCGGTACAGCGCCTGCGGGTCTTCCTCCAGATAAGCCAGAACCGCCTCGCGGGCGGCAGGATCCCATTTCTCCACCTGCACGCTGACCTCATAAGTCTCCGAAGATTCGATGTCTCCGTCCGCTTTTCCCTTCAACCATCCCGGTTCGATCTCGAGTCTGAGCCCTTCGCCTAATCCCGCAGTTTCCATAGCCCGCACCTCCTTACATTCCATTCGCGTACCGGTACGCCTGGTAGGCATGATGCCATCCGCGGACCGGCATTTTCGGTTACATCCAATCCTGCTCCTGAAGCTCGATCAGCTGGCGGAGCTCGCCGTCCGACATCTCCGTCAGCCAGGTTTCGCCCGACCCGACCACCTGCTCGGACAACGCCTTCTTCTGTTCGATCAGCTCGTCGATCCTCTCCTCCAGCGTTCCCTGGGAAATCAGCTTGTGCACCTGAACGTTGCGGTTCTGCCCGATCCGGAATACGCGGTCCGTCGCCTGATTCTCGACCGCCGGGTTCCACCATCGGTCATAATGGAGCACATGGTTCGCACGGGTCAAATTCAGGCCTACGCCCCCGGCTTTCAACGACAGGACAAAGAACTCCGTCCCCTCGCCTGCCTGGAACGCCCGTACCATCTCATCCCGTTCGCGTTTTTGCACCCCTCCATGAAGGAAATACGGCTGTTTTCCGTATTTACGTCCAAGCATGCTCACCAACAGCTCGCCCATGCCCACATACTGGGTAAAGATCAGCGCCGATTCTCCCACATCCGCGATGCTGTCCAGAATTTCGAGCATGCGCTCCATCTTCCCGGAGGACTCGGGACGCACAGCGCGTCCATCGTCGCGTCGAAGCAGCTGCGGATGATCGCATATCTGCTTCAGCTTGGTGAGGGATGAAAGCACAAGCCCCTTGCGCGCCATGCCCGTCCGACTCTCGATCTGTCCCATCATCTCGTCGACGACGGCTTGATACATCGCGCCTTGAACCTCGGTCAGCGGACAATACGATTTCAGTTCCAGCTTCTCCGGCAGATCCTTGCGGATGTCCGGATCGCTCTTGAGTCTGCGCAGCATGAATGGAGAAACCAGCTTGTGAAGCTCCCGGAATCTCTCCTGCTGCCCTTCACCCGGCGCATAGCGCTGACGGAAGCTGTTAAACGATCCGAGATATCCCGGATTGAGAAAATGGAAGATCGACCACAGCTCCGCCAGACGGTTCTCCACCGGCGTCCCCGTCATCGCAATGCGGTGCGGCGCGGATAATTTCATGACGCTCTGCGCCTGCTTCGTACGATAATTTTTAATATACTGGGCTTCATCGAGCACCACGCTCGACCACTGGATCGCGGATAAGTCCCCGCCGTCTCTTCCGGCCAAGTGATACGTCGTCAGCACGATATCATGATCGGCCGCCTCCTGCAGGAAATCGTCTCCGCGCAGACGACGGACGCCGTGGTGCACATGCAAGGTCAGATCCGGCGCAAATCGCTGAATCTCCCGCTGCCAGTTACCCAGAAGCGAGGTCGGGCAAATGATCAGCACTGGGTCTCCCGCGGCTTCGGTATTGAGGCGCTCCAGCAGGCAAGTGATGACCTGCACCGTTTTTCCAAGCCCCATATCGTCTGCAAGGCAAACGCCAAATCCCAAATCGCGCATCACGCTTAGCCACTGATATCCCCGTTCCTGATACGGTCTCAACTCTCCGTGAAGCGAGGAAGGGATCGGGCGGGACGGCAGCTTGCGCACCGTTTCCCCGTCCAGCAGGGAGGACAGCAGGCCCGTTGTCTCCACTTCTTCGATGAAGAGCCCCTTCCACAGGCGCTCTCCATCCATTTCGGCGCTCAGGTTCATCCATTCGGCCAGCTCCATCTCGCCCTTCTCGTGGCGTTTCATGAAGCGCAGCACCTGATTGATCTCCTTCAAATCCACCTCAACCCATTCCCCGCGGAACTGGACGTAAGGCAGATTCTGTTCGGCCAAAAATTTCAATTCCTCGCGCGTCAGGGTATGGCCGCCCATCGCGGCGGATATTTGGAAGCTCACCAGATGCTCCATTCCGAGCACCGGCGTCGACTGTGCTTCGCCTGACGATCTTGCATCCGGCATCATTTTGAGGGATAAGCCGACGCGGCGGCGTCCTTCCCTGCTCCAGCGGGACGGCATTTGAACCGTAACGCCGCTCGCCGTTAATCTCGGAACCGATTCCTTCATGAACGTCGACAACCGCTCAAGCGGCAGGGTGACGCTCTCCGGAGCGCGCCCGTACAAGCCTTCCGACAGTTCGGGAGCCAGCGCCGCGGCTTCTCCCAGCCTCATGAGCAGCTGTAGCTGGGCCCCAGCATACATCCGTCCGCGCAGCAGCTGATCGGATTCCGGACTTCCCCATACGCTCCGGACCGGCATCAATAAGCCTTCATCCTCCTGGCTTCGTGCCCAGAAGGTTACCTTCCAGTCCTTCCGGCTCTCTTCCAGCGGCGGTTCGAGCCGCAGCCCAAGGGCAAGGGTTCCGTTCTCAGGAGGCTGATCCTCCCCGCCGGCGTAAGGGAACACGGTCCCCCCAACCCGTTCTACGGCTTCCTCAAGCTCGCCCACTTCCTCCACCGTTCCTTGAATGGGAATATCCCGACTGACCGTCAACAGACTGTTCCACCACAGCTCGGTAAGCGGGGATTGTCCCCGCCGGTAGTTCGCCAGATAGGCCTTCAGCTTGTCCTCCGATTCGCGGACGGCAGCCCTGGCTTGACTGTCGATCACGCCGCACAGGAAAGAATACAGCACGATCGCCCCCGCTTCCTCCCGCGTGGAAGGATCGGTTCCGGCAAGCGCTGCAGGCGTCCCGATGGCAATAGGAGGAATATTCGCCGCCAGCTGCAGAAAACGGGCCGTATCCTCGGTATTCAGCTGCGGTTTCCATACCGCTTTTATCGTGTGCATCGACGTTTTGCGCCTTCCGGCGGAAGGTACCTCCGCCGTCCCTGGTGCAAACTTCCCCTGCAATAACAGCTCCAATGCGAATCTGCTCGCTTGCACCCAATATTCCATTTCTTCGCCGATGGCCAAACCCTGAGCTTGGGTATGCTCGGGATCGAGCGAAACCAGCATGGAGAATGCGTCTCCCGGTGTCAGCGCAAGCCCTTCCATCGTCCGTCCGCCAAGCGTCTTCCGTTCCGGACGCCGCGCGCTTTTCGATCCGAGGACTTTGGCCGGATATCTGAGCTCGGCAAGCCGGAGGGAAGCGTTAGCGAAGGGACGGGTTCCATCCGGTTTGCGAAAGGTTCGGACCACTCTGCTCCATGCATCCACTCGGGGCTCCGAAACCTCACCGGAAAAACAAAAGAATACGTCACCTAACCATACGCCATAGAGCGGTTGATTCATCGTTGTCTCCCGTCTTTTCCTGCTTTATAGATATTATTACTATCTTATACGATAGCAACCTAATTTCAAAACGATACGGATTATGGCCAGTGCCAAAATAACGTCAACCTTTATCATACCATGTTTTTACTATTTCGTTATGATCTATGTATTGCATAGCGAATTCTTCTATTATATAGAGTAATGAAAAATCCTTGTTCTTATGCAGTCTCCCGTTGATTCTTGCCGCCCAAATTTTCGAAGCCTGCATTTTTTATGCGACCCTTCCGCTGATCCGGCGTATGTAGATCATACATTAAGAGTTCGGGAGGTCTTGCATTTATGGGTTTTATAGGCTTTGGTATTTTCGGGATTGCGGCTTTATTGCTGGGATTGTTCTTCTTTCTTCTTCACATTGCCGTCTGCGTATGGGGTTATAACGATGCCCGGCGGAAAGGGCGCAGTCCCGAGTTCGCGATTCTTGTTGTGCTGGGTTTATTGTTCTTCCCTGTGGTAGGTCTTATTATTTACCTGCTGATTCGCAATAATTATTAGCCTCCACAACAAAAAGACGGTGCAGGTTCGTCCTGCACCGTCTTTTTTGACGTCCATAATCATTCGGATGGCAATCGTGCCGACCTCGCGATTACTTCGCCTTTAAGCTGTCCCATGATTTCTGAATGCCTTCGAACAATTGGGTTTTGTCCACGTTGCCAGCCACATAACCCTGCATCTGGCTGCCGAATTCATTCATGCCGCCGTCCGGGAATTTGTTGAATTCCCAGCTGAGCGCTTTGTTCTCTTGGCTGTACTTCATGACATCGTTCCCCAGATCGCCAAGCGTCTCGCTGTTCGCCTCGATGCTGGTCAGTGCCGGGATGAATTTGAACTCTTCCGTAATGTAGCGTTTACCGGTCTCGGAAGTGACGAGCCAGTTCAGGAATTCCTTGGCTTCGTCCTTCACCTTCGATTTGTTGTTCACGACCCAGTTGTTCGGCACGCCGACCGGAAGCTTGTCGTTCTCTTCGGCGTTGTCATTGATCGGCATCGGCAGAAGGCCGATGTTCAAGTCCGGGTTGATGCCGTCGATCTGCACCTGCGTCCAGTTCCCGTTCTGGGTCATGGCCGCTTCACCGCTGGCAAAGGTCGTGATTTCCGTGTTGTAATCCGTCGTCAGCGGGTTCTTCTGGCCGTATTGGACGGTGAGGTCGAACAGTCTCATCCATTCATCGAACTTCGCGTTGCCAACCAGCTTCTCCGTGCCTTCATTCATTCCTTTGACGAATGCATCGGGATCTTCCTGATGGGCGAACGGAATGTTCAGCAAGTGGTTGGCCAAAATCCAGGTTTCCTGGTATCCGTTCACGAATGGCGTAATCCCAGCCGCTTGCAGCTTTTTGGCAGCTTCCTCAAGCTCCGTGAGTGTCTTAGGGAGTTCGGTGATTCCCGCTTGCTCAAACAAGTCTTTGTTATAAATGAATCCGTAACCTTCGATGGTCATCGGTTGTCCGTACAGTTTACCGTCTTTTGTCATGGGTTCTTTGGCAACGTCAACAACGTCCTTCACCCATGGCTGGTCCGAGAGATCCTCGACATTCTCAAACCATGTCTCCAGATCGCGGTATCCGCCGACGTTAAAAATGTCGGGCTCATCGCCGGAAGCGAATTTCGCCTTCAGCGCCGCACCGTAATCGGAGCCGCCGCCAACCGTTTGAATATCCAGCTTGATGCCGGGATGCTCTTTTTCGTACTCGGCCTTCAGTTTGTTCAAAGCCTCGGCGATTTCGACTTTAAATTGAAAAATCTTAATCGTTTTCGTTCCGCCCTCGGCACCGCCTTCAGCACCTTGGCCGTCCTCGTTGTTGCCGCCGCAGGCTGCAAGCAGCGTGGAGAAAGCCAAAACCATGACCAGGAGCAGCTTACCGTATTTCTTCATTGTAAAACCTCCCTTTTCTTCTATAACATCGTGTCCAGCATGCGTTGATAGCGTTTACTTTTTCAGTATAATCAACCTATTTTCGTTAGATCAGGTATTATATTGATCTTTGAGGGGGAAGGAATTGACCGTTTGGCGGTTATCCCTTCACCGCTCCTTGCGTAATTCCCTCAATGATGTACTTCTGCATGGCCAGGAAGAACAGAATGACCGGCATGATCCCCAGCACCAGCGCCGGGAGGGCCAAGTCCCACTGCTTGGTATACTGCCCAAAAAAGGCAAAAGTAGCAATTGGAATCGTCCGAAGCTCGGCAGACTGCAGAATCAGGGACGGCAGCAGGTAGTCATTCCATATCCACAAGGTGTTCAGGATGATCACCGTCACGAACATCGGCTTCATCAGCGGGAAAACCACCCGGAAGAATACGCCGTACCCGCTGGAGCCATCCACGGTCGCGGCTTCCTCGATCTCCATCGGGATCGATTTCACGAAGCCATGGAACAGGAATACGCTCAGCGGAACCCCGAAGCCCAGGTAACAGATAATCAGTCCGTACAAGCTGTTGTTAATGCCGAGCGTTGCCGTCACTTTCACGAGCGGAATCATGATCGATTGGAATGGAATGACCATCGCCGCCACAAACAGCGCAAACATGATCTGGTTAAAACGCGTGTTGCGGCGAACCATCTGGTAAGCGGTCATGGCGCTTAACATCGCCAGCAGCAAGTTGCTCGCCACCGTAACGACCAGCGAATTCCAGAACGCCTGCGGGAAGTTGGTAATGTCCCACGCCCGTGAATAGTTGCTCCATTCGAACGTAGTCGGAAGCCCCGCCGAATCGGTTAACAGCTCGCCGAAGGTTTTGACGGAGTTCACGAACAGGAAGTAGAACGGGACTAGGAAGAGCAATGCCACGATGACCATGATGATCTCGGTGGCCATGGTGTTCAGCCGGTATTTTCTTGTAGTCTCCATTAGGCTTCAACCTCCTTGCTCTTCGTGAATCGAACTTGCAGGCTTGTTATGATGGCAACCACGATGAAGAATATGACCGCCTTCGCCGTTCCGAGTCCGAGACGGTTATTCGTATAGGCCTCGTTGTAAATATTCATGGCCACCGACTCGGTCGAGCCGAACGGGCCGCCTTTGGTCAGGGATAGGTTCAGGTCGAACATTTTGAATGACCAGGAGATCGCCAGGAACAAACATACCGTAACCGCCGGCATGACAAGCGGGATGATAATGGACCGCAGTACCTGCCCCCTGCTCGCCCCGTCGATTTCGGCAGCCTCCAGAATATCCTTTGGCACATTGTTAAGCGAGGAGATATAGATGACCATCAGGTACCCCGCCGTCTGCCATACAAAAACGATTACAATTGCCCAAAAGGCAGTTCCCTTCGTGCCGAGCCAAGGCAGGTTAAAGAATCCGAGGTTCGTGGCATTGCCGATCGCCGCAAACCCTTTCACAAAGATAAACTGCCAGATGAAACCGAGCAGCAGGCCGCCGATGACGTTTGGCATGAAGAAGATCGTCCGCAGCACGTTTCGTGTCTTCAAAGGCTTCGTCAGAAAGTACGCCAGAATAAATCCTAGAAGATTCGTAAGGATGACGCCAAGCACCGTAAACCGGGTCGTAAACCAGAAAGCATCCCGGAATTTATCATCGTTGGTAAAGATGGTAACAAAATTATCAAAGCCGACAAAATCGATTTTGCTTGACACGCCATTCCAGTTCGTGAAGGAATAATAAAGACCCAGGAGGAACGGAATGATCATGATGAGGATGAAAAATATGGTGGAGGGCCCCACGAAAAGAAACTGCTGCAGCAGCGCCGAAGATTTTTTTCGATTCATCCCTTGATCTCCCCTTTTCGTTAAGTTGTTGTATGATGTACAGCTATTATGCGGTAACCTGTAAACAATAAACACGGAGAATCATGAACCGTTAGGTGTAAAATATTGACCATACGCGCTTATGCCCATTCGATAATTCCGAGGTGATCCTTCATGAAATATCGCAGCATCCAGACCCGGCTGATCACGTTCATGCTCGCCGTCACGACCATCCCGCTCCTGCTCTCGTTAATCATCACGTTTACGCATACGCGGGAGTCCGTGAAGGAGCAGACGGTGAACGAAAATGTGCGGCTGATCTATCAAGGAGCGACCAATCTGATGAACTATCTGCGCGGCATCGACCGCGCGTCGCTGTCCGTTTATTCGGATCCCCATTTTTTGCGCAACCTTGCCCTGGATCCCGATAACCACCGGGTCGTAGCCGAGCTGTATGCAACCTTGCAGGCCATCCAAACGGGCACGCAGGACGTTCACCAGATTTATCTGCACAATCAATTGACGGGACAATCCACCCAGATATCCAGCAATCTGCCAAGAAGGGAATTCCGGCAGGCTCCGTACCGCAAAATAGAAGAGTTCGGCGAAGGCAATACAGCCATCGAGCCCGTCCATCAGGTGCATAGTTACGGGTTCCCTCCGCGGCCCGCGGACATCCTGGATTTTGAGGTGATCACCTTCTACCGATCCATCACCAACGTGCCTGCGCCGGACCAATATGCCCTCATGGCCATTGACGTGAAACTCGACAGTATCTTGGCCATATGCGATCAGCTGTATGCTAAAGGGGAAGAGGCGCTATACTTGATTGATAGCAGCGGCAGCATCATATACGGTCCGGATCCGCAGCAGAGAGGTCAAGCACTGGACGATCCTGAGCTTATGGACGTCATCGCTCAAGCGGAAAGAGGATATTATGACGGCGAGGATGCGATGATTGTCTATGAGAAGCTCGATTTGCCTTACGCACCCTGGACGCTCGTCAAGCAAATTCCGCACCAAACGCTGTACAAACATTCGACGGAATTAACGAGCATTAACGCGATTATTGCGATTTTAGCGCTATTCATTGTCATATTCGGCACATTATGGATATCGATTCGAATCACAAAACCCATTAAACAGCTCACAACCTATATGAATCAGGTGAAAACCGGGCGGCTCGACGTGAATATTGACGTGACAAGCCCGGATGAGATCGGAATTCTGTCCCGACGCTTCCGAACGATGATGGATACCATCAACAACCTGATCCTGCGCGAGTACCGGTTGGAAATCGCCAATAAAACCAACCAACTGAAGGCGCTACAGGCCCAGATCGATCCGCATTTTCTATACAATACGCTCCAGTCCATCGGCACCTTGGCCCTGCAGCACAACGTGCCGAGGATCTATTCCCTGCTCTCTTCGCTGGCGAATATGATGCGCTACAATATGCGCAACAGCGAGGGCAAAGTGACGCTTCAGGATGAGATCAACCATGTGCGGCTGTACCTTGAGCTGCAGAAACAGCGGTTCCGCGATCAGCTGGAAATCATCTGGGATGTGGATCCGGAAAGCCTCACGACCCCGGTTCCGAAGATGATCCTGCAGCCGATCGTTGAGAATTATTTCAAGCATGGCATGAACACGCACGCCGGCGTCGGCCGCATCTCCATCTCCACCCGCATCGCGGAGGATGGCCGCTTGATCGTTGTCATTGAGAATAACGGGGCTTCCATCGAGGAGGCGGAGCTCGCCTCGATCCGCGGCAAACTTGAGACGGCCTTTCATCACCCTGACCGAAACGATGCCGGCGAAGATTCTATCGGGCTGTTGAACGTATACATGCGGTTGAACCTGTACTCCAACAATCATGCTGAATTAACCATAGAGAATGCAGAGCCCCACGGCGTCAAGGTTACGCTCGATATTAAACCACGGGAGAGTGAACACTAGAATGAGAGTATTGATCGTAGATGACGAACAGCACGTTCGGGAAGCTATAGGGCTTCTGGCAGACTGGGAACGGCATGGCATAACGGAGATCGACCAGGCCGCCGACGGCGAGGAAGCGGTAAGGCTAATCGAGGAGAAGAAACCGCAGATTGTCCTGACCGACATGCGGATGCCCCGCAAAAACGGACTTGAGCTGCTGACCTGGCTGCATGCCACGAAACCGGATATTAAAGTGCTTGTCATCAGCGGATACGATGATTTTGAATATGTGCGCCATACCATCCGTTCGGGAGGCATCGATTATATTCTCAAGCCCGTGGATCCGGACAGCTTGAACGAGGCGCTGGCCAAAGCGGTTGAAACCTGGCGGCTTGAGGAAGAGAAACGGCGGCATATGACCAATCAAAATATTGAAATGAATCAGATGACCCCATTCTATATGGACCGCCTGCTCTCGGATCTCGTGAACGGCTACGGCAGCAGGGAAAGCGTCGTCTCTCAATTGCGGAAACGGATGACGCTGCCCGAAACCGGCATGGCTTGCAACGTTGCCGTGCTCCGCGACGATCAATTTGACGAAGCTTTGCTGTCCAAATTCCGCAATAGGCGGCATCTGCTGTCCTTCACCCTCATCAACATTTGTAATGAGCTGTTGAAGGATCGCGGAATAGCCTTCCGGCATATCGACAAGCCCGGAGAAATCATCCTGCTCTGTTGGAATCCACGTCTTCCCTTTAACGACCTGCTGGATCGAATCAATGACGGGTTCTTCTCCACCCTTCGCAGGCGGAGCCATTTCGGCGCCGCCGAAGCGGGCGCTTTTCCCCAAGATCTGCCCAAGGCTTATTCGACTGCAGTCCAAGCGCTGTGCAGCCGTAATCTATTGACCGGCAAGTGCCACATCCATCGTGAGCGCGCCGTCGAAAGCGAGGGCTCGCGCACCTTGCGGCTCTCCTCCTACGAGGAGGAATTCAAGCTGGCCGCGCTCAGCGGGAGCAAGGAGCGCATCGAGGCGGCCACGGCAGAGTGGCTGCAGGAGGTTCGCGAGAGGGATCTTGTTTCTCCCGAGCATCTGATGAGGTGGAATTCGGAATGGGACTGGATCCAGTATCATTGGACGGAAAATGAAGTGAAAAGCACGCAGGAGCCCGTTGAGGACGCTGAAATTTCGCAGGACCTTCCCTCCGCCCTCCCTTACAGCGAGGATGGCATGATTTGCTGGGACCGCTGGCGCGAACAGATCAGCGGAAGGCTCTATGCGGCATCCCGGGTCCTTACCCAGATCCATTCGAAGGACAATCACATCATTCATGACATAGCCCAATATTTGGAGCAGCACTATCATGATGAGATTTCGCTGCAGCAGATCGCAGGCAAGTTCTTTCTTAGCAGGGAGTACATTTCCCGTAAATTCAAGCAGGAATTCGGCGTGACGTTATCGGATTTCCTCGGTCGGATTCGAATCGAGAAAGCCAAAACGCTGCTGCTCAATCCCCAAATTCGGATTGCCCAGATCGCGGAGATGGTCGGTTACCAGGACGAGAAATATTTTAGCAAAGTGTTCAAGAAGATGGAGGGTTTCACGCCGAACGAATATCGCAAGAAGCATATGAATTAAGGAAACTATACCCCCCCCTTTCTTTTGGCTGCTGGCTCGTTATCCATTCTTTTGGGTATATTCTATATAGTCCAGACTGATATCAGGAGGAGATTGTATGTACCGCACGAACCCGTACCGCTGGTGGAATCTGCTGTTCTTCCTCGGGGTTATCACCGTGAACGTGTTATCGGGCATGCTGCCGCTGGGCGGCAGAACGACCGGGGAGATATCGGATATGTATTATACGGCGATCACTCCCGCAGGGTATGCCTTTTCCATATGGTCCGTCATCTATGTGCTGCTGCTCTTTTTTGTCATCTACCAGCTGCGCCGCGACTCCGGAAACCGGGATTCCGTCAAATCCATCGGTCCATGGTTTATTCTCAGCTGCGTATTCAATATGGCATGGCTTGTACTATGGCACTATTTGTATATTGAATGGTCTGTCGTTGTGATGTTATTGCTGCTGCTGACCCTATGGGTTCTATATGTGCGCACGCATGCGATAGACTATCCGACGCCCGGCGAGAGATTCTGCCTGAAGCTGCCGTTCAGCCTATATATCGGCTGGGTGTGCCCTGCCTTTATCGTTAATGTCGGGATCGTGTTCCAAAAGAATGGCTGGAGCCTCTTCGGGCTGCGCGAGTCCGCTTTGGGTATCGCCCTGCTCTGCGTAGGCGCTTTACTCGCCATCCTGATCGGACTGCGATACCGGGACGGCATCGTGCCGCTGGTCTTCACCTGGGCTTACATCGCCATCGCCGCCGAGCATCGGGAGACCGACAGTATTTTAATGACCGCCTTCGTGCTCTCGATCATCTTGTTTGTATTTGCCGTATGGCTCTTCTTCACGCGCAATCGGAGACGATCCCGGTATTAAAGCGCGGATTCATCGGCTCGTTCTTCAGAATTTTCATCGAAAGGATTTAGAACAAGCAAAAGGAGCTTTGCCGACGCAGGCAAAGCTCCTTTTACGTTCATATCGTTTAATTCTTAACGGCTATAACCTCGATCTCTACCAATCCGTCCTTCGGCAGACGAGCAACCTCCACGGCACTGCGCGCAGGATACGGCTCGGAGAAGAAACTGCCGTACACTTCGTTCACCGCCGCGAAATCGTTCATATCCTTCAGGAATACCGTGGTTTTAACCACTTGATCCAGGCTTGTCCCGGCAGCTTCAAGGATTGCCTTGACATTGCTGAGCGAAAGCTTCGCTTGTTCCTGGACCCCTTCACCGAATTCTCCTGTTTCCGGATTCAATCCCAGCTGGCCTGAAGTATATACGAATCCGTTGATTTCTACAGCTTGGCTGTATGGTCCGATGGCTCCCGGGGCTTTGTCGGTCGATATGATATGTTTACTCATGATATATCACCCTTTCTATGTATTCCTATATGTGTACATTGTAATCCGCCGCGGGTTCTCTGGCAAATTTAATCAGCGGCCTCGCCTAGAACATGCATCACTTCATTGGTGTATACATGATGGCCTTTCATATCCGTTAGACCGATGTTCACCATGGACCTGGCGACCTTCTGCGCCGGAATGGCCCGGTATGGGGCAAGCTTCGGACCCCTGAATGCAAAGTCGAGGGAAGTCATTAGAAGCGAAGCCGCCCGCTCCCCAAACCGCCGTTCGGGCCTATCCCCCAGCAATAACGACGGTCTGAACAGATGCAGTCCTCGGAAACCGATTCCGGCCAATCGTTCTTCAACCTCTCCCTTGGTGCGAAGATAGAAATTACGAACCTTCGGATTGGCGCCTACGGAGCTGACCGCCATAAATTGCCTCACTCCGTTCTGCTTGGCCAGCTCTGCCGTCTTGATGACATAGTCCACATCCACTTTACGGAACTGCTGCTGGGACCCCGCTTTCCTGATTGTGGTCCCCAGACAGCAATACACGCTATGGACGCCGGAAAAAGCGTCGCCGTATCGTTCCAGCTGATCCCACTCCACCAGGATGGGCAGCAGCTTGGGATGCGTGATCTCCGGGAGTCTTCGCACCAGCACGCGCACCTCATCAAGCTCCCCGCGGCTCAGCAGCTCGTCGGTCACCGAACGCCCCACAAGCCCCGTGGCCCCGACTACGAGTGCAACCATTCCCAACGAAACCCCTCCTTTTCGTTCATCATATGAAATATCCATGACATGAAAGACATCGGCTGCCTGCCGTTCTTCTAAGCGGTACGAAGCACTCTCCGTCCCACCGTCAAAGCAATCAACACCATCAACACGCCCACCGCTGTTTGAAAACCATATCGGGAGACCCAGTCGGGCGCATGTGCAATCCCTTTGAATATGAGACCGCCCAGCATGGGTCCGAGAAAAGAGGCAAACCCCGTGATGGAGGAGTATACGGCAATGAACATCGGCCGTTCGCTTTTCGGCGTATCTCCGATCATGAAGTTAAAGGCAAGCTGGTTAAAGCCGCCTACGCCGGCACCAAGCAGCATATGCGATAACAGCAGCACCGGGATCACGGGCAGGACGGACAGCAAGCCCCATGTCAAGCACGACCCCGCAATCAGCGGCAATGTCCAATAGAGCAAGGTTCTGTTGCTGAAACGCGCATTCAAATTCCCCCATACGTAGAAGCCGATCATCATGATCACGGTCTGCGCAACGGTCATGATGGATACGATCGAATACGAAATATGCAGAACGTCCAGCATGGCGTACGAGTAGAGCGGAACAATCAACGTCTGCAGAAAGAGCCAGCCAGCCAGAAACAGTGTAGATTTGATAAACGTGGTATCCGACAGCGGCTTGCGGATCATCGCCCTAAACTGACGCTCGCTCGAATGCTCGAAGGGAGGATCAGGATACAAGAAGAACATGGATAAGTTCGCAGCGATGGCAATCCAAGAAATCATAAACAGAATCAGGAAGCCCCCGCCGCCGGGGTAACGGTCCAGGATGATCCCGCCAACAAACAGGGTCAGGGCTCCGAGCGCATTCAGGATGGTATTGCGTATGCCGAAATAACGTCCCCGCACTTTGGCCGGCACCATGTCGCTAATCAGCGAGGTCCACAGCATGCCGGATACGGTATTGGCAATAAAGGCGCCCATATAAAGGATCATAAACACCGGAACCCACCATCGTTCCGGAAAAATAAACGGGATCAGGCCCGTAGCCCCCCACAACATGCGGTGCATAAAGGTAAACACAATCATTGCTTTCTTGCGGTACTGCAAGCGCTGGATCAGGTACGCAACCAGAATCTGAAGCACGTTGAACAGCGTGGTGACGGCCAGAACAAAACCAACCTCACTGGATTCCGCGCCTAAGTACAATAAGTATCCTGTCAAGAAGGGACCGCCCAGCAGCGTCTGCAAAATGATCGCCGGAACCCCTTCCCATGTGGCCGTCATCAAATGTTTGCGTTGATGCGAAACCTGTTTGCGCGGCTTGTGAATAACCTGGACAGCCTTGATGTTGATACACTCCTTCGATGTCTTCAAATGGGCTGATCAAACTTCCTTTTGACCTCATTCTACACCGCATCGGACCCAAGTCAATATGACTTTTGAAATATAAAACTCACATGAATTTCTCATTGCATATTACCTGGACAGACAGGCTTAAAAAGTCAAAAAAAGAGCGCAAATCAGGCTCGATTTGCACTCTTTCTCCATGCGGTTATGAAACTGGCCAGCGGTTTCCATTCCCTGCCGAGCCAGCCGGAGGACTCGGAAGATTCTTCCGCCATGAAGCCCGCGGCGGGCGCTGCCGCCTGCTGACTGTCCGTGACAGGGAGAATCTCCTCGTTCGTCATCTCATAGTATCCCAAATGATAGGTGCTGACCATGTCTCCGTGTAAGGTAAACACCTTGCCGTCACGAATATCGATCACCTTGCCGGTCACAACACGGGATTCCAACATGATTCGTACTGCCTCCCTTATCGTCTTGTGGACTAGTCGCGGTATCTTGCACTCCAATCCGTATATTCGCGCTCCGCCGCGTCCTTCGTATGCCCGTAGCGTTCCTGCAGCTTGCCAACCAATTTATCTTTCTCGCCGTCGATCACATCAAGATCGTCATCCGTCAATTTGCCCCATTGCTTCTTCGCTTCACCCTTCATCTGCTTCCATTTCCCTTTAAATACGTTGCTATCCATAAATATCAGCTCCTCTTAGCGTAATGGATGATGAATTGTATCATTGCCTGTACTTGTGTATACCCGTCAGGAGTTTCTCTGAATCCTGGCAAACGATGACAACGGGGCGTTCCGCTCTCGAACCATACCTCAAAGTGCCGCATGCAAAAAGCTGCCGCCATGGACTTCAATCATCCGTGGCAGCAGCTTGGATTGTACAGTGATATCCATTTTCATAGCATAAGGCAGAAATTAAACTTCCCTATCAGCCTTTCAGTTTGATGACGGCTCCCTCCCTTTCCCTCTCCTTATCCTTCTCCTCCTCTTTATCCTCGCCAACCAGCTCTCTGGCGGAGGCTTTGAATTCGGACAATGTGCGGCCCACCGCCCGGCCAAGCTCAGGCAGTTTGGAAGGGCCGAACAGAATGAGCACGACTATCAAGATCATCATCAATCCGACAAAGCCGACATTTTGGAACATAGAACCCAACTCCTTTAATATGTGATGGTGACCGTCCATTTTGAAAGCCAGCGGCTATTGGGTCCGCCCGCTTCTCGAAACAAGAACAACTTACTTCTTCTTATCCTTATTCGGGTACACGGCTACGGCCTCAATCTCGATCAACCAATCGGCATTGACAAGACCGGCGACTCCCACGGTGGAACGCGCAGGCTTAATCGGATTCTCCTTCGTATTAAAGAATTGGGCGTATGCGTCAAACCAGCCGGTATAATCAAAGGTGCCGTTCTTTGCTGCATCCGGGGTCAGGTATACTCTCAAATAGACGACATCCTTCATCGTCAATCCCTGCTCCTTCAGCTGCTTCTCGATTTCCTTCAGGATGCCGATCCCCTGGGTTTTCGTATCGCCATAGCGTTCATAAACCGTTTTGCCGTCTTTGTTCAACATTGGCGGAACCGTCCCGCTCGTATAGAGATAAGAGGAACCCTCCGGCACGACTACCCCGCTGGAGATCGAGGATGTAGGACTACCGTAAAATTTAGGGGCCGGCAAAGCTTTGGCCGGCTTCTTATGGGCAGAAGCACCATCGGCATATGCGGTTACGCTTACGGCACCGAACAGCATGGCGAGTGCCAGGAACGTCTTCAGTTTATTTTTCATGGTTTATGGCTCCCTTCTCGATTATGCTTTCATAACGCGTTGATGAATATCGGTTACGACCTCGCGGGCGGACTCGATGGCGCCTGCCTGCCAGGCCGTAATGTAGCTGATATGCTCCCCTGCCAGGTAAATGCGGTTATCCGGCTTGCAGAGGGTCGGGTAGTAGGTTTTCCTATCATTGGCGGAATAGGATACCCAGCCACCCTCCTGGTATTTGGTCTTCTTCCAGTCGATCGAGAAGGAGGCCTCGAACTCCTTCGGATACTGCGGATGGATCTTGGCCCCCTGCGTCAATGCCAGTTTCTCGCGCTCGGCATACGACATGCCGCCGAGTTTATCGGCGATGCCCCCGTACGCATAATAGCCGAGCAGGATCCCCTTCTTCCCGAAATAGTCTGTCGGCGGATAGTAGATTTGCGTAATATCCATATTCGTCAAGCTGCTGCCGCCGTACAGATACTCGTCTTCTTCCCAGAAACGGCGCTTGAACTGCAAACCGATTTTACCTGCGGAGGCGTAGCCCACGCTGCCGATGGCTTTGGACATCTCCGGCGAGAAGTCGGCCGGGATCTTCTTCAATACCGTCAGCGGTATGGTACAGATGCAGTAATCGCCGCGGACTTCCTGGTCTCTGCCGGAATGGCCGTCCGCATACACAATCCGCACGCCGGAGGAGGACTGGCGAATTTCCTTCACCTCGGCCCGGTACTTGATCCGGCTGCCTACCCGTTTCTCGAATGCCTTGACGATGGCGTCCATGCCGCCTATGGGGTGAAACATCATCATCTGCTGGTCGTAACCGTATTCGTTGCTGAAATATTTGCCGAAACCGGAATTGATGATAGCCTTTAAATCGAACGGATCGCGGAGCACGCCGGCATCCAGGCGGCTTCCCGGTTCATCCTTATACCCGCCGCGCTCGGATCCCTTGTAGAACAGGTCCGGATTCAGATCTCCTTCGGCCTTCAGATAATCCACCAGCTTCAGCTTCTCTTCCGCCGTCAGCGGCAGATCCAGCGCATTTTGATTCACGGCTTTGGCCAGCATCTCGGCCACGTAACCGCGTACGTCGGCTTTGGCTGCACGCTTGGGGACACGCTGTCCGGACAAAGCCCCCACGTTCTCGTTATAGTAATAGCCGCTCTCGTTCACGTTGTTGAAGGGCTCGATGGCTACGCCAAACTTCTTGCAATAATCCAGCGTGACGTGAAACTGCGGAATCCGCATCGGGCCTGCATTGAAATACAGTCCGTTATCAAAACGGGAAGTCTGACGGCCGGATCCGATCTCCGACACGGAGGTTCCTTTGCGGATCGTCCAGTTACGCCCGCCGGCAAAGCTTTTTGCCTCCAATATCGTGCAGTCGTAACCTGCCAGACCAAGCTCATACGCTGCCGTCAGGCCCGCGATCCCTGCGCCGAGAATAACAATCTTCTTGCCGCCCCGGCCGCTGAGATGCAGATCATTCTTTCCGGGTGGAGTATATTCCGCGGCTTTCAACGTTTCCGGCGTAAGGAGCCCCATCGTACCCATCAAGCTGAAGACGGCGACAGATCCGCCCACCTTGCCAACGGTCGTCAGAAATTGTCTCCGGGTCATCTCTTTTGGTTGTTCTTTTGTAGCCACCCTCGTTCACTCCTTCGCTAGTTTGGGATTGGATTGGATTCATGAGCCGATCTTAGCAGAGAAAACAAAGTTTGACTTAAACCTTGTTAGAATTCCTCACACATTTTTTTATTTTTTGAAAAATGATTGCTTTTTCACTTTCTTTTTCATAAAATCATGTCATAAATCCTTCCAAAAAGGAATGAACCCACCCAAATTATTACCGTTTTATCTTCTTTGGTTTTAATCCCAAGCCATTAACAAAAGCTCAGGGTTAACAATACTTACATAGGAGGTAAAGAGCATGGAGAGTAAGGTGATGAGTATTGGGGTTGTTTGCGAACTGACCGGATTGACGGAAAGGCAAATCCGGTATTACGAGGAACGCAAGCTCATATTTCCGGAGCGAACGAAGGGAGGAAACCGCAGATATTCCTTTGAGGATGTGAAGAGCATTCAGGAAATCCATCAAAAAATGCAGGAGGGATTTAATACGTTTGAACTGAAGGAATTGAATAAATCGAAAAAACAGCGCTGCACGCCGATCTTCCGATGATGACCAAAGGAGTGACGAAGTCTATGGAGTTCAAGAATACCATGACGCTGCTCGAGCACATCGCCGAACTTAGAAAGCGAATCCTTCTGGTAGCCGCCGTCTTTCTCCTAAGCATGGCGGCAGGCCTGTTCGCCGCACCCCATGTGTTATCCATGTTAAAGCATCATTCGCCGGCCTTTCAGGTAACCTGGAACGTATTCTCGCCCTGGGACGGTCTCCGCATCTATATGAGCATCAGCATCGTATTGTCTCTGCTTCCTACCTTGCCGTTCGCCCTGCATCAAATCTGGCTGTTTGTCAATCAGGGACTGAACGGCCGCGAGCAGAAAGCAGCCCTTCGGTTTATCCCCTTCTCTGCGTTATGTTTTCTCATAGGGGTCGCGTTTGCGTACTTTGTCGTTTTTCCGATGAGCCTCGCTTTTACGACGGGGATCAACAGTCAGATGGACCTCGTCGAGACGTACGGCGTCGCCCAGTACTTCGGTTTCATGTTCAATATCATCATCCCGCTGTCTCTTGCCTTCGAGCTGCCTGTCATCGTCCTGTTTCTGACGCGAATAGGAATATTAAGCCCGGCTATCCTGCATACCATGAGGCGCTACGCCTACGTCGTTTTGGTTATCGTTGCGGCGCTGATCTCGCCGCCTGACCTCGTATCGCACCTAATGGTTGCCGTCCCGCTCATCGGTCTATATGAAATCAGCACATGGCTGGCAGGCTGGATGCATCGCAAGGGGAAGCATGCAGAGCATGAAGAAGGTACGGAAATCGATACGGCTCACCAGATGATCTGATATCCTTGTTTTTTTCCTGTCGGCTCCTGTAAGGAATCAGCATGATAAACGTGCTGGACTGCAGCATTTGGCAGCATGTAGAGGACATACCCACAAAAAAGAGGCCGTATACCTGCACAGGTACGGCCTCTTACTTGCTCATCAAAGAATCCGCGCAGCTGGTTCCTTGACTGGTCCCCCGCTAACGAATCGTAATGACCTTCTTCTCCGCTTTCATGTACTTCACGAACATGCCCGCATAATCGGGATCCCACTGGGTTCCCCTACCGGCTTCCAATATGCTCAACGCATCCGCGGATTTCATGCCGCTGCGGTACGGACGGTCCGACGTCATGGCATCATAGGCATCGGCCACGGCAATAATCCGGCCGAACAGCGGAATTTCCTTTCCCTTCAGCCCGTCAGGGTACCCGCCTCCGTCATAGCGCTCATGGTGAGAGCGCACCCCCTCCAAGTAAGGAGCCATGGCATCGGCGGGCTCGATCTGCAGCAGAATGTTCTCCCCTTGCGCCGGATGGGCCTTTACTTGATCGAACTCCTCTGCCGTCAGCTTCCCTTCCTTTAGTAAAATGTTGTCCCTGACCCCGATCTTGCCGATATCATGCAGCAATGCCGTCTTATGCAAAAGATCAACCTGCTCTTCGCTTAGTCCGGCCAGACGGCCGATCAACACCGAATATTCCGCTACCCGAAGCGAATGGCCGGCCGTGTAAGGATCTCTGGCATCCAGCGCCGCCGCCAGGGCGGCAAAATAACTGTCCAGCAGCTTGCGGTTCCGTTCCTCGCGCACCTGCAGCCCGCGGACCATCATATTAAAACCCGCGATCAAATTGGAAAATTCATCGGAGTAGAGATTGGAGGTCTGAATCAGACGGCCCTCCTTGATCTCATTCATCGCCCGGTACAGCTGACGGATGGGGCGCTGCAAATCCTGGGTCAAGAGCCAGGCGCCGATATAAGCAAATCCGACCCCAAGCAGCAATATAAATCCGGCCCAGCCCCAATACTGCTGAGCTACAATCTGACTAAGCCCCTCCAACCGGATCTGCACAGCCAAACTGAACAGAAATAGCGGAAAGGTGCCGATCAGCATCGTACTCAGCAGAAATTTCGTCCGAATCGCCATGAACACATGGCCCTCAAGAGAGAAATCCACGCCATAACGCGACAGCGCCTGCCGCCGAACTTCCTTGATCAAAGGGCGAATGGCGGCTATGGTCAGGAAAAATTCGATCATGGCATGACAGCTGGCCAGCAGGACCGCCCCCAGGCAAGCCAGCCATATGTAGAACGGCGGGAAATTCAGCTTCCCCTGCTCCATCATCCAAACGGTAAGCAGAATGGCCGGAAGCGATAAACCGAGCAGATGCGGTCCGAATATGCGATATACCGCCAAACGCGGCATACGGTGAATGCTCAAATACGCTTTTTCCAACGTTTCCAAATCCGTATGGCCTTCATTAAATCCCGCGTGAATCGGCCGTAAATGGCGAAGAAAGACCGTCAGCTCCGATGCGACCATTACCATGAACGAAATGGCCAATATGAGCATTAGACGCACGCCTTCAGAGGTGGGAATCTCGAGGGTCGTTACCATTAATACGCCACCCACAACAAGCACAGCTGCAATGGACCCGATCATATAGTTCCGGATTAGCTGCTTAAGAAAAGACTTATACAGTTGCATGGAACGCCTACTTTCATTAACGGATAATAAATATCGGCAAGGCATATGCAATCCGAACGTATTCGACATGATGCTACAAGTTTAAGAGCTCGGCAGCAGAATTCGCAAGAAAAAACTGTTAATATGAATATCGTAGGATTTCAGGAAAAAATCAAGCGTTTTTGCATCTCATTCTAATATTCGTTTGAATATCTTTGCTTATTACATGCAGCTGTGCTATAATTAGTAATTGTTACACGAAGTTTAACCCCGTAAGTTCCTCGAAAAATGGTTATTTACATCTCTGTTGAAGTGCAAATTCCTATTTTATGACCCTAAAAGTATGAGTTTTATGGAACGGTTTTCTGATTCACACTGGAGCGGTCATCGGAGCCGCAAGGACGAAAGAGAGGCAGGGCTTTTGTCGTTTTAGAAGCAAAGATTCTTGAAGAAACTTCAAATACGGAACCGACTGTGCAGCCGTAAAGGCGCCAGGGGTTAAATTTTATAAGCGCTATTAAGCGCACAATGAAGGACTCGGCCTTTGCCGGGTCCTTTTTCCATGGATGCGCCGCCATTTCGATTCTTCGAATCCCAAAAGACCAGTGACAGCCGCCTAAACGGCTGCATATGATACCGGAGACGATCAGTATTCGGAAGGAGCGTGCAGTTTTGAAGAAAAAGAAAAAAAACTCGTCAACATCTTCTAACCAACCCTTCAGAGTCGACCCTAGTACCAGGGAACTCGACCTGTTGGGGCGCGGTAATGGACGCAGTCCTGAAAAAGAAAAAGAAACAGAAACAGAACAAGAAAAAGAAGCCCGCATTCTTTCAACATTACCTCTCGCGGATCCGGAAGAGGATCTCATCGGCATTTTCGAATTAAGGCAGCAAGAAAGAGAAGAAGTCATCAAACCCGTAATATCAGACGAAGCTATTTCTGTGTCAACAGAGGCTACTGCATTTTCTGATGCCGTGACGGTAAATTCCGACTCCGCCGCGGCAGCAACTGACTCCACAACATTATCTTCTACGGATTCCGTGACACTGTCTTCTGCAGATTCTTCCATGACACTGTCTTCTGACCATTTGACGCTATCTTCCGATCCTCTGCCTAACACGGAAATCGAGCCGGAGCAGTTGATTCTTGAAAAGGAAATGCCAGAAATTAAGGGAGCATTTATATTTACAGAGGACATAGGTGAATATGCCATAACCGAGAACCGGATCGCCTCCAAGTCGGTTACGGCTTCCAAGCTTGCTCGTGGAGCGGTCGGTCCCGAAGCGCTGCAAGACTATAGCGTTTCCAGCCTTCATCTTGCAGACGAAGCCGTGACCTCAAGCAAAATTGCTCCATTGTCAGTCACGGGCGAGCATCTCATGGATGGAATTTTATCGACGCGCAAATTCAGGGACGGCTCGGTCAACGCAAGCAAAATCAAGGATGGCAGCATAACCACCCAAAAGCTGGCGGACCATGCCGTTGAAGGGAAGAAAATAGCCGACGGAGCTATTACAGCAAGGCACCTCGAGCAGCTGCTCGTATCGACGGAGCTGCTGGACGACCAATCTGTCATTGGAGAAAAAATCGCATCAAGCGCCGTAGAAACCCGGCATATATCCAATGAGGCGATTCACACTTCCAAGCTTGCCGACAATGCCGTCACGTCATCCAAAATTCGCGATGGCGCCATCACCGGAAACAAAATAGCGGATAGCGCCGTAGACGGCTCCCATATACAGCAGAAATCCATTAACAGCGACCATCTCGTCAGCAGGGCCGTGACATCGGAGCATATTGCCAAGGGAAGCATCGGCCCCGACCAAATTGCTGTTAGAGGCATTGGCGCCGACCATATTCAGAATGGATCGCTGGGCGCCCGCCATCTGGAAGACGGTGCAATAGGGCCTGATCAAATTCAGCCTGGTTCCATCGGTCCCGAACAGATCGACGTCAGCGCCGTGTCCACCCGGCACTTGAGCGATTCCAGTATAACGAGCTCCAAACTTGCCGATCAGTCAGTCCATACAGCCAAACTGGTCGAGCAGGCTGTTACGGCCTCAAAAATTGCTGATCAGAGTGTTCTCCCGAGTAAGATTGCCAATGAAGCTGTACAAACCCGTCATTTGGCTAAAGGGGCCGTAGAATCATCCCAAATCGCTTCGGAGGCTGTTCAAGCCCGGCATCTCTCTCAAGATGCAGTGAAAGCAAAACATATCGCAATCGGCAGCATCTTGCCACAGCACTTTGCTCCTGAAAGCGTGCTCGGTGCGGCAATCCATTCCAGAACGATTGGAGAGCAGCACATGGCGGACCGTTCCATCGCGAGACAGCATCTTCAGCGAGAATCGGTTGGGGAAGAACAGCTTGCACCCGAAAGTGTAACGGGCAGCAAGCTGGCGTTGGGCTCGGTTGGCGGCAGCATCATTAGGCAGAGTGGCGTGACTTCCAGCAATATCGCAAGCCAATCCATTCTGCAGCAGCATCTGGCTGCGGACAGCGTCGGAGCACATGCCATACAAGACGGGGCGATCCAATCATCGCATTTGACCAACGGCTCGGTTGCCAGCTGCCATTTACAGACCGAGAGCGTAGGGACAGAAGCGCTTGGACGCGGAGCGGTAACAAGCGACAAAATTGCCGAAGGCAGCGTAATCGAATCTTCTATCGGTGAAGGCGTTATTGCACCTCGGCATCTGGCAGACCATGCTGTAACGTCCCTGAAACTGTCACCGGAAAGCGTGTCGACCGACAAGCTGGCGGATCTTTCCGTTACGTCGTCCAAACTTGCCGAAGGCAGCATCACTGGTGACAAAATAGCATCCCAAGCCATTCGTTCCACCCACCTGTCAACCCATTCCGTCGCCAAGGAAGCCATTCAGAATGGAGCCGTTACCTCAGACAAAATTGCCCAGCAGTCGGTTGAGGGAGTGCATCTTGGACTGGAATCCATCTTGGGCAAACATATCACCCAGGAAGCAATCCACGGCTACCATTTGAAAAAGAAATCCATCACGCTAAACCATTTGGCTGACGAGAGCCGATCGCCCGATATGCTGTTTGCCGACGGAAGCATTCCAGGAGCGAAGCTTGAATCGCAATCGATTACGGAAGACCACCTTACCCCTTCATCTGTGTCGGGGACCGTATTGAAAACAAACGCCGTTAGCGGAGAAAAAATCAAACCGCTCTCCATCTCGGCAGTGCATCTGCAAGAAGCGAGCGTCCTTTCGGACCATCTTGGTTTGGAAGTGGTCAAATCACAGCATATTGAGGATATCGCTGTAACCGATCGGCATATTGCGTCAGGCTCGATCAGCGCAAAGCATATCCAGAACGAAAGCATTGAATCGTCGCACATCGAGAACGGTGCCGTTCTTTCCGAGCATATTGCCGGAGAATCGATCCATGGAAACCATCTCAGTGAAGGGGCTGTGGCATCCAAGCATATAGAATTATTCTCTATTCAAAGTCACCATCTCGCCCCTTACTCCGTCAACATGGCCCATCTGGCGGATCAGTCTGTCGGCCATGTCCACTTGCAACCGGATAGTGTGGGAGTCGATCAGCTGCAGCCAGGGTCCGTCAAATCAAGACAATTGGCAGAAGGTGCCGTGCTTCCCCATCATTTGCAGACGCACAGCATCAACACGAAGCATATTGAAGCCGGTGCGATTACAACGGAGCTTATTCAGGATCACGGGGTTACGGGAGCAAAAATTGCCCATGGAACGATCACCGGCTCAAACATTGCGGCAGGTTCTCTGAACGGCTCGAAAATAGCCGAGGGCTCTATTGAAAGCCGGCATCTCGGTCCGGACGCCTTTGATAACTTCAACCTGGCTAACGGCTCCGTTACGGGGAGCCAAATCGCCAAGGAAACCATCACGGGGGCGAACATTGCGGCTGGTGCTTTGAACGGGTCCCAGATTGCCAAGGGCTCTATCGAGAGCAAGCACCTCGCACCGGACGCTTTTGATAACTTCACTTTAGCCGAAAACTCCGTAACAGGAAGTCAAATTGCTGGGGGAACCATCACCGGCGCGAACATCGCCGAAGGCTCCTTAGACGGATCGCAGATTGCCGAAGGCTCCATCGAGAGCAAGCACCTCGCACCGGATGCTTTCGACAACTTCACCTTAGGAAAGGGTTCTGTTACGGGAAGTCAAATTGCTGAAGGTACCATCACGGGCGCGAACGTCGCCGATGGGTCCCTGAAAGGTTCGAAGATCGCCGAAGGCTCCATTGAAAGCCGCCACCTCGGTCCGGACGCTTTTGATAACTTCACCCTGGCCGGCGGATCTGTATCCGGAAGGCAAATCGCTAAGGGGACCATCACTGGCGCGAACGTAGCCGACGGCTCCTTGAACGGGGCGCAGATTGCCGAGGGCTCCATCGAAAGCAAGCACCTTGCACCGAATGCTTTTGACAACTTCACCTTAGACGAGGGCTCTGTTACGGGAAATCAAATCGCTGAGGGAACCATCACCGGCTCGAACGTCGCCGACGGTTCCTTGAACGGGGCACAGATTGCCGAGGGCTCCATCGAAAGCAAGCACCTTGCACCGAATGCTTTTGACAACTTCACCTTAGACGAGGGCTCTGTTACGGGAAATCAAATCGCTGAGGGAACCATCACCGGCGCGAACGTAGCCGACGGCTCCTTGAACGGGGCGCAGATTGCCGAGGGCTCCATCGAAAGCAAGCACCTTGGACCCGACGCTTTTGCTAACTTCACCCTGGCCGGCGGATCTGTATCCGGAAGACAAATCGCTAAGGGAACCATCACTGGCGCGAACGTAGCCGACGGCTCACTGAACGGGGAGCAGATTGGCGAGGGCTCCATCGAAAGCAAACACCTTGCACCGAATGCTTTTGACAACTTCACCTTAGACGAGGGCTCTGTTACGGGAAATCAAATCGCTGAGGGAACCATCACCGGCGCGAACGTGGCCGAGGGATCTTTGAACGGTTCCCTGATCGCCGAGGGATCCATTGAGAGTAAACACCTTGGACCGGATGCTTTTGATAACTTCATTCTGGCCGAGGGCTCTGTTTCAGGAGGCCAAATCGCTGAGGGGACCATCACCGGCGCGAACGTGGCCGAGGGATCTTTGAACGGTTCCCTGATCGCCGAAGGATCCATTGAGAGTAAACACCTCGCACCGGATGCTTTTGATAACTTTACTCTGGCTGACGGCTCTGTTATAGGAAGACAGATCGCTGAAGGGACTATCACCGGCGCGAATGTGGCCGAGGGGTCCTTGAACGGCTCACAAATCGCCGAGGGATCCATCGAGAGTAAACACCTTGGACCGGATGCTTTTGATAACTTCACCTTGGCCGATGGTTCAGTAACAGGAAGCCAAATTGCTGAAGGTACTATCACCGGCGCGAACGTGGCCGACGGGTCCTTGAACGGCTCCCAGATCGCCGAAGGTTCCATCGAGAGCCGGCACCTTGGACCGGATGCTTTTGATAACTTCACCCTGGCTGACGGCTCTGTTACAGGAAGCCAGATCGCTGAAGGTACCATCACCGGCGCGAACGTGGCCGAGGGATCCTTGAACGGTTCCCTGATCGCCGAGGGATCCATTGAGAGCAAACACCTTGCACCGGATGCCTTTGATAACTTCACCCTGGCCGATGGTTCAATAACAGGAAACCAAATCGCTGAGGGGACCATCACTGGCACGAATGTGGCCGACGGGTCTTTGAATGGTTCCCAAATTGCTGAAGGCTCCATCGAGAGTAAACACCTCGCACCGGATGCCTTTGATAACTTCACCCTGGCCGATGGTTCAGTAACAGGAAGCCAGATCGCTGAAGGTACTATCACTGGCGCGAACGTGGCCGAGGGATCTTTGAACGGTTCCCTGATCGCCGAGGAATCCATTGAGAGCAAACACCTTGCACCGGATGCCTTTGATAACTTCACCCTGGCTGACAGCTCTGTTACCGGAAATCAAATCGCTGAAGGTACTATCACCGGCACGAACGTGGCCGAGGGATCCATTGAGAGCAAACACCTCGCACCCGATGCCTTTGATAACTTCACCTTGGCTGACGGCTCTGTTACCGGAAGCCAAATCGCTGAAGGTACTATCACCGGCACGAACGTGGCCGAGGGATCCTTGAACGGTTCCCTGATCGCCGAGGGATCCATTGAGAGCAAACACCTCGCACCCGATGCCTTTGATAACTTCACCTTGGCTGACGGCTCTGTTACCGGAAGCCAAATCGCTGAAGGGACTATCACTGGCGCGAACGTGGCCGACAGGTCCTTGAACGGCTCACAAATCGCCGAAGGATCCATCGAGAGTAAACACCTTGGACCGGATGCTTTTGATAACTTCACCTTGGCTGACGGCTCTGTTACCGGAAGCCAAATTGCTGAAGGCACTATCACTGGCGCGAACGTAGCCGACGGGTCCTTGAACGGCTCCCAGATCGCGGAAGGTTCCATCGAGAGCCGGCACCTTGGACCGGATGCTTTTGATAACTTCACCTTGGCCGAGGGGGCTGTTACCGGAAGCCAAATTGCTGAAGGTACTATCACTGGCGCGAACGTGGCCGAGGGATCCTTGAACGGCTCCCTGATCGCCGAAGGTTCCATCGAGAGCCGGCACCTTGGACCGGATGCTTTTGATAACTTCACCTTGGCCGAGGGGTCCATTGAGAGCAAACACCTCGCACCCAATGCCTTTGACAACTTCACCCTGGCCGATGGTTCAGTAACAGGATGCCAAATTGCTGAAGGTACTATCACCGGCGCGAACGTAGCCGACGGGTCCTTGAACGGCTCACAAATCGCCGAGGGCTCCATCGAGAGTAAACACCTTGGCCCGAATGCTTTTGATAACTTCACTTTGGCCGATGGTTCAGTAACAGGAAGCCAAATTGCTGAAGGGACCATCACTGGCGCGAACGTCGCCGAGGGATCCATAGAGAGTAAACACCTTGGACCGGATGCTTTTGATAACCTCACCCTGGCTGACGGCTCTGTTACAGGAAGCCAGATCGCTGAAGGGACCATCACTGGCGCGAACGTGGCCGAGGGCTCCTTGAACGGTTCCTTGATCGCCGAGGGATCCATAGAGAGTAAACACCTCGCACCGGATGCCTTTGATAACTTCACCCTGGCTGACGGCTCTGTTACAGGAAGCCAGATCGCTGAAGGGACCATCACTGGCGCGAACGTGGCCGAGGGCTCCTTGAACGGTTCCTTGATCGCCGAGGGGTCTATTGAGAGCAAACATCTCGCTCCGGGTGCCTTTGATAACTTTACCCTGGCTGACGGTTCTGTTACAGGAAGCCAAATCGCTGAAGGGACTATCACTGGCGCGAACTTGGCCGAGGGATCTTTGAACGGTTCCCTGATCGCCGAAGGTTCCATTGAGAGTAAACACCTTGGACCGGATGCTTTTGATAACTTCACCTTGGCCGAGGGGGCTGTTACCGGAAACCAAATCGCTGACGGGACCATCGAGAGAAGACATCTTAGACCGGACGCTTTTGATACCTTTACACTCGCTGACGGCAGCATTGACGGCGACAAATTAGGCAAGTCGGCTGTCGCTAGCGTTCATATTTCCGACGGGGCTGTTACCGGCCAGCAATTGGCTGAATCAGCAGTCACTGCACAGCATCTGGCCTTCACGCCGGTGCGCAGCTCAAGCGGGAAGCCGAAACTTCAGCAATTTGGAATGACCCCCTTTGTATTGACAGGGGCCGGCACTCAGACCGAGGTAACCGTCCTATTCGATGAACCTTATGCCGGCATTAACTATGTTATCGTGGGGATGAGCAACAATCCTGGTTTCCAGATCTCACTGAAATCCCAGCGCGAGGATGCAGCAGTTCTGGAAGTGATCCGCCAGCCGAATTGCAGCCTTTCCTACGGCTTCGTGTCCTGGATTGCCCTTGGCCCTTCACTGTAACCAGAATATCAAGCCCAAAAACGGCTCTCCTATAGCGATAGGAGAGCCGCTTACACGTTATTCATGCCATCGTCATTCTAATGAATCGTATGCTCTACCAGCCTATGTTTCCGAAGGAAAAGGGCGTGGATTGTTTCAAATACGGCTTACGAAATTAAAGCCTTGCATAAGGATATGGATGAAACGCCTGTTCATAACGCGAGTCCCCGTAGTATTCAAAAATAAAAAAGACGAGCTTAACGCTCGCCTTTTTTATTTTCGAAATTGTCTGCATGTATGAAACTTGCAGTCATCAAGTCCGGCGGGAGGATGAACCTATATGCCAATTATACCGCGCGTCCTCCTCCTTGTGCTGCGCTTTCCCCTGCCCCCGGCCACCTCGTTCGTATGATTGCAGCGTAACAGCCCGAGATGAACAACACCGCAGCTGCAATGATATACGTAGTCCGGACGCCGTATTCGTCGGTGATGAACCCGAACAGCAGCGTGGATAGGCCAAATACCAGCGAAACCATCGCGCTTTGAGCCGCGTACACCTTCGGCAACAGATGAACGGATACGCTCCGCTGCAGAGTGGTCTGCAGCGAGACGGATTTCAGCTGTTCAAAAACGCCGAAGCCTGCCGAGAACATAAGGGCCAGCCAAGGCACCGAGGTCAATCCAAAACCGAGCGTCATCAGACTGATGCCGAAGGAAGAGCAGATGACGAACTTGCGAATATTGCGGTCGATCAGCCCCCCGCCTCTCATTCCAAACAGTCCGCCCAGCATGAGTCCCAGGAAAAAGCTTGCGTTGATATATCCCCACCACGCCTCCTCCCTGTGCAGCGCATCAGCCACGTACACGTAGATGATCGCTGCGATCCAGATCACGCCTGCCATCGTCTCCAATACATAAATCACATGAATCGCCCGAAGGGAAGGCTGCTTCCAAATGAGTGCCCAGCCTTCTTGAATGGAGCGCCCTTTCGAAACGCGCGTCTTCTCTTTCGGTTCCGGGGCGGCTTCATGCCGATCCTCTATAAGTTTCATGAAGACTGCCGCTGCCAGGGACAGCGCAAAGGTCAGTCCTATCACGCTGCTTCCGCCCAAGACTGCGACCAGCAGTCCCCCAACCGCCCAGCCTCCCAGTTGGATCATCTGATCCACGATGGCAACAAAGCTGTTTGCTTTCGTTAACTCGGCGGCATCCACCAGACGCGGCAGCATGGCATGGCTGGCAGGTGCAGCCCAGCCATCGAGCAAGGAGATGAGAAATACGAATCCGAGAATCACATAGACCGTCGCCTCCTGCTCTCCCAGTGCATAGCAGGTTACCATCAACAGGAACAGCACGACCGTTTTTCCGATCTGAGACGAAACAAGCAGCGACTTGAGGCTGTATTTGTCCATTAAAACGGGCGCAAAGCTCCCGCTTATAAACCGTGTCGTCGTCGTAATGAAAGGGATCATGGCCATCAACATGGCGGATCCCGTAATCCCATGGATCATAGCCATCAGGCCGACAATGTAAATTAAATCGCCGCTATTGGCGAGCGCCTGGCCTATCCAGAGATATCGAAAGGATTTCCGTTTCATCTTTCTACCCCAATTCTGTATTTAGTTGTGCGGGTTGGGTAGAAAAACCTACATGTTCTGGCCTCCGTTCACTTCATATGACTCATATAGTAACATCCTTCATGTCTTCTGTTAAGCTGCTCGGTATTTTTCAATCCCTCCTCATTTCAGCCTTGGATTCGCACATACGGCGTAATCGGCCTGGTATATCCCTCCATTCGTCTATTTTTTATCCCGGGCTAAAACTATTTGGCCCTCTCCACGGTCTAATGATCAGTCAAGCGCACTCAAGTACTTGAGTTGATCCCATCAATCCGGCCAATGAATGAACAGATCAACGAATTCGTGCCATGACATGTATACTAGTGCTAGTAGTTAGGAGTGAGTGAACTGAGAGCGAAAGAATCGAAGCAACAACAGTTCAGTGAACATATCGAGAAATGCAAGAACAAGTTATACCGGGTGGCCTATTGCTATGTCAAAAACGAGCAGGAGGCACTGGACATCGTCTCGGAAGCGACCTATAAGGGATACCTCGCTTATGAGCGGATGAACGCGCCGCAGTATTTTGATTCTTGGATGACCCGGATCGTCATTAACACTGCCATCGACCATCTCGGTCGCAAGAAGCGGTTTACCTATATGGAAGACCAGGCTCAGGACTACGCGGCTGCAGAGCATGCGGTCCCGCTGGAGGAGAAAATGGATCTGTACGATGCGCTGGACAAACTGCCGCCGGAGGAGAAAACCTACATGATTTTGAAGTTTTTTGAGGACCTGCGCTTTAGGGAAATGGCGGATGTGCTGTCATTGTCCGAGAACACCGTCAAAACCAGGTTTTATCGCATTATCGGAAAATTGAAATCTTATTTAATCGAGGGAGAGGTCGATAGCCTATGACAGGAAAAGAACGCTACGAACACATTGAAATTCCCGCTCAGTTAACAGGCGTCATAGATGCTGCGCAGAAAAAGGCGGCCATCCGTAAACGATCCAAACGCATGATGAGGTATTCTTCCGTTGTTGCAGCGGCCGCTGCCCTGCTCTTCGTGGTCAATATCCCAACGGTAGCCAATGCCTTATCCAAAGTACCCGTGGTGGGCAGCATCGTTCAGGTGCTGCAATTCGGGGGCGGCGGCGAGCGGACCGACGGCGTTACCGTAGGAACGGAAGCTTCCGAGGATGTATTCAAGATTCATTTTGATCAGGAAGGCGAGTCCGTTTCCAGCGTGCCTGCCTATACCGTCGACCATAGAGATGCCCCGAACCGCCTTATTTTCACGTTTAACGGGGTTCGATATTTTGACTATGATACCATCAAGAAAGACATGCTGGCGCTTCCGCTGGTGAAGGATGTTTATGAAAATGTGATTCTGGACGATTCGGCCATGCGTTTTGTCGTTGAGCTGAAGGACGGCGTGAAGCATTCCGTATCGGAATATAAAGATCCCGGCTATTTGGAGCTGAGGCTTACTTCCACCGGCGAGCCGGTAACTCCGCGCGAAGTCTTCTATATCCGCAGTGAGACGATGCCGCAAGGGGAATCCCTTGCCATTCTTGAAGAGATTTACTTGGAAGACGACGTGACCTTCATTAAGGCGGCCGGCGGGGACTTTATCGCGGTCATCGGCGGATTCGATACCCGCGAGGCTGCCGAGCAGAAGCTCGGCGAAATTTCGTCGCGCGAGACCTACGGCGATGATCTTCGCATCGACAGCTGGATGAGCAATGAGCGCCCGGACTAACCGGTTGAAAAAAGCACCGCTCCGACAAGTGTTGGAGCGGTGCTTTTTGATATCATATTATTCAGGTTCGATTGTACCGCCAGCTCCGGAAGCAGCTCTTCCTGCCGCGAAGAAACGTTATGCGTTTTGATGAGGATAGATCATGACTTTGACGCTGGTGTCCTTTTGCGTGCGGGCAAGCTCCACGGCTTCCTCGATCTGATCCAAAGAATACTGGTGGGTGATGATGTCCCGTATGCGGCTGCCCTTGTTCTGCAGCATCTGAATAGCGGCCGGATACGTATTCGCATAGCGGAACACACCGTATACATCCAGCTCGGCGTCAACCAAAGCGCCGATATCCACCGGAATGGCATCCTTTGCAGGCAAGCCTACAAACACGATGCGGCCCCCGCGGTTCACATAACCGATGGAATCCGCGATGGCCCCGGCATTGCCCGATGTTTCGATGATGAGATCGATTCCCTTGCCGCCCGTAAGTTCGACCAATCGCTGGGGCACGGATTCGTCCATGGGATTGATCACGCCGGAGGCTCCCATCTGAAGGGCCAGATTGCGCCGGTAATCCACGACGTCGCTGCCGAATACCTGTGAAGCTCCGGACATTTTGGCTGCCTCCATGGCAAGCAGGCCGATCGGGCCCAAACCGAGCACCAGCACCCGGTCCTCCGGCCGGATACGCCCGCGGCGTACGGCATGAAGGCCAACGGACAGCGGCTCAAGCAATGCGCCCTCCTCGAAGGACATTTCATCCGGCAGCCGGAACAGGAAGTCGCTGCGAACCGCAACGTATTCGGCCCAGGCACCGTCAACCGGAGGAGTCGCCATGAACACCACGTCCGGGCACAGGTTGTAGCGTCCGCTTTTGCAATAGGCGCATTGCCCGCACGTAACGCCCGGCTCCACGGCCACGCGGTCACCGACGGAGACATTCGTCACCTTCTCCCCCGTTTTCACAACGACTCCAGCCAGCTCATGTCCCAGAATCAACGGCTCTTTCACCTCATACCTTCCGATCCGTCCATGCTCATAATAATGCACGTCCGAACCGCAGATGCCGATGCAATACACCTGAATCAAGGCTTCATCTGGCTTCGGCTCCGGAATGGGCACCTGCTTCACCCCAATGGATAAAGGACGATCAAGAACGGCGGCAGACATCAAATTAGGCTGCGACAAGCTGCATTCACCTCTCATTTCAAGAAATCGCTTACCCACTTAGTTTACACGATAAACTATCGCTTCATAAGGGTTTAAGGTGAATTGGCCGAAACTCCGGTCCGACCGCTCGTAATTGGTGAGCACCACTTCCGGATGACGGCCGCTCCATTCCGCTGGAAACTGAAACTCCGGCGTCCTGCCGTAAAAGTTCAATACGATCAGATATACCTCGTTCCCTAATGATCTGGAATAAGCGAAGATCTCCGGATGCTCCTCCAGCACGGCTTCGTATTTTCCGTAGATCAGCACCTCGGTGGACTTGCGCAGACGGATCAAGGCCTTATAGTAATTAAGAATGGAATCCGGATCGGCCAGCTGATGCTCCACGTTGATCTCATGATAATTCGGATTGGACCGAATCCACGGCACGACGGATGAGAAACCGCCATAAAGCGTGCCATCCCACTGCATCGGCGTTCTTGCATTGTCCCGGGCCCGGTACGCGATTCTGCGCATCGTCTCGGACACGTCTTTTCCGTCCAACAGCCGCTCGCGGTAATAATTGTAGATCTCCACGTCCCGATAATCGCTCAGCTCCGGAAACTCGACATTCGTCATCCCGATTTCCTGCCCCTGGTAAATGAACGGCGTCCCTTGCATCAGCATAAAAAAAGTAGCCAGCATCTTGGCCGATTCCTTATGATAGTGGACCGGATCGCCAAAACGGGATACGGAGCGCGGCTGATCATGGTTCTCCATATAGAGAGCGTTCCAGCCTGTCCCTTCCAGGCCCGTCTGCCATTTATGCATGATCTGCTTCAATTCGGCCAAGTCCCAGACGGCGTAATCCCAGCGCCCTTCGAGTCCGAAATCGAGATTGACGTGCTCAAATTGAAAAATCATGTTCAGCGCCCCGTTCTCCTCCCCGATCCAGCGGTCTGCTTCGGCGATCGGAATGCCGCTGGCTTCGCCCACCGTCATAATGTCATAATCGGCGAACGCTTCGCGTTTGAATTGCTGTAGAAATTCATGAATTCCCGCGATATTCCGGTGACCGGGATTTGAATCGACATATCGAAGGTTGTTTGGATTCGGCATGTCGGGCAAACCCGGCAGCTTCTTAATATGGGTGATCGCGTCCACGCGAAAGCCGTCGATCCCTTTATCCAGCCACCAGCGGATCATCCGCACCAGCTCTTCCCGGACCGCCGGATTCTCCATATTTAGATCAGGCTGCTTTTTCGAATAGAGATGGAGATAATATTGACCCGTTAGTTCGTCGTATTCCCAAGCGGAACCGGTGAACACCGATTCCCAATTGTTCGGCTCGGCCCCGTCCCTCGGATCCCGCCAGATGTAATAATCCCGCTTCGGATTCGTTCGGGAGGAGCGGGCTTCCATAAACCACGGATGTTCATCCGAGGTATGATTAAGCACCAGATCCATGATAAGGCGCATGCCGCGCTTATGGATTTCGGCCAGCAGCCGGTCGAAGTCGGCCATCGAGCCGAATTCCGTCATAATATCCTGATAATCGCTGATATCATAGCCGTTGTCGTTATTGGAGGATCGATAGATAGGGCATACCCATATGACGTCAATCCCGAGATCCTTCAAATAATCCAGACGGGATATCACCCCTTGCAGATCCCCGATGCCGTCTTCATTCGAATCCATGAAACTGCGCGGATAGATCTCATACGCAACGGCTTCTTTCCACCATGCTTTCCGCATTGCCTGATCCCCCGTTTACAATCAAAATGCTGCCCATCGCGGTATACGGACATTAGTCGTTTATACATTCTTATTAACCGACTCCTGCCTAAGCCGCAGTCTGTGGCAGCATACAGTATTGCCGTTTAAACGATCATATAAGCCTGATAACCATAGAATGGCCATGCCGCGGGGATATGCGGCACAGCCATTCTAAGTCTATCCTCTCACGTATTTACCGGTCAGGGAGTGTTCCGCCGCGATCAGTTCGGCGGGCGTTCCTTCGAATATGACCCTCCCTCCCCTGCTGCCGCCTTCGGGCCCGAGATCGATGATCCAGTCCGCCTGACGAATCACGTCCAGATTGTGCTCGATCACGATCACCGAGCTGCCGTTATCGACGAGCCGATTCATCATGTCCAGCAGATGCCCGACATCCGACATATGCAGCCCCGTCGTCGGCTCGTCCATGAC
The DNA here is from genome assembly GCF_000024685.1 of Paenibacillus sp. Y412MC10. NCBI lineage: Bacteria > Bacillati > Bacillota > Bacilli > Caryophanales > Paenibacillaceae > Paenibacillus > Paenibacillus sp. Y412MC10. Next base: position 811,903 of record NC_013406.1, on the reverse strand, counting down.
GTAAATCTGACCCTGCTTGTGCAGCTCGCTGGCCAGCTTGATGCGCTGGCTTTCGCCCCCGGACAGGGTGCTCAGCGGCTGTCCGAGGGTCAGATAGTGCAGGCCCACGTCATGCAATGCTTCCAGCCGCCGCTTGATTTCTTTTTTCTCGAAAAAATCCAGCGCCTGCAGTACCGTCATGTCCAGCACCTCGGTGATCATTTTTCCCTGGAGCTTGTACTGGAGCACATCATCCTTAAAACGTCTGCCGTCACAGGTATCGCACGGCGACTTAATGCCTTCCATGAAAGCCAGGTCCGTATAGATGAAACCGAGCCCGTGGCAGTCGGGGCAGGCCCCTTTGGAATTGAAGCTGAACAGGGACGGACTCTGGCCGTTCGCCTTGGCGAACATGCTCCGGATGTCATCCATGATCCCCGTGTAGGTGGCAGGGTTGGAACGGATCGAGGCGCTGACGGCGGACTGGTCGATGACAACAGCCTCGGGATGCTGGGACAGGAAGGCATGGTGAATGAGCGAGCTCTTTCCTGATCCCGCTACGCCCGTGACCACGGTCAATACGCCTACCGGGATATCCACCGTCACATTGTTCAGGTTATGATGATTCGCATTGGCAATGCGCATATGCCCTGTAGGTACGCGAAACTGTTCCTTCATCGGCATCCACCGCTTCATATACCGCCCGGTTAAGGTGGAAGCTTGGTCGCACAGCTGCTCGACCGTCCCTTCGAAGACAATTTCCCCTCCCCGGGTACCGGCATTCGGCCCCACATCCACCACATGGTCGGCAATTTCAATCACGTCACGGTCATGCTCCACGACCAGCACGGTGTTGCCCTTGTCGCGAAGCTTCCTCAGCATGCCGTTCAGACGGTGAACATCCCGCGGATGCAAGCCCACGCTCGGCTCATCAAAAACATACATCATGTCCGTCAGGCTGCTGCCCAGATGCCGGACCATCTTGACCCGCTGCGACTCGCCTCCGGAGAGCGTGGTCGTCTCCCGGTTCAGCGTCAGGTAATCCAGTCCCATATCCATCAAATGCTGCAGCCGCTCCGCTAAGCTGGCTACCATGCTTGCAGCGATCGGCTCCTTGATATCCAGGATGAACGCTCTTAGGTCCCCGATCTCCATGGCCGCACACTCGGCGATGTTGAATCCGTTGATCCTGCAGCTTAACGCAGCTTGGCTGAGCCGTGTCCCCTCGCATAACGGGCATGTGCCGTGCGTAATGAAATTTTTCACGTGATTGAAGGTTCGTTCGGACAATTCGCTGCTGTCTCGCTGAATATACAGCCGGTTAAATTTCAGCACGAGGCCTTCGAAGTCGGACTGCACCGGTCCGCCTTTGGACGGGAAGGTCACTTTCCCCTCCTTGCCGTACAGGAAGAGATTCCATTCCGCTTCGGAATAATCGGCCAGCTTCTTGTCGTTATCAAAGAAACCGGACATGGTGTAGTTCTTCATATACCAGCTGTCCACCGAGAAAATCGGAAACCGGACCGCTCCCTCATTCAAGGATTTGGTCGTATCCAGCAGCTTCGTCAGATCCAGCTCCACCTTCTTCCCGATTCCCTGGCATTCCGGACACATGCCCTGCGGATCGTTAAAAGAAAACGCATTGGAGTAACCCACGAATGGCTGCCCCACCCTCGAAAACAGCAGTCGAAGAACGGCGTACAGATCGGTGATCGTGCCGAGCGTGGAACGCGAGTTCCCTCCCAGCCGCTTCTGGTCGATGACGATGGCGGTCGACAAATTCTCGAGCGAGTCCACGTCCGGGCGGCTATGCCGGGGAAGCCGGTTCCGGACAAAAGCGGTGAACGTCTCGTTCAGCAATCGCTGGGCCTCGGAACTGATGGTATCAAACACGATGGACGATTTGCCCGAGCCGGATACGCCGGTAAAGACGGTGATTTTTCGTTTTGGAATTTGGAGCGAAACATTCTTTAGATTATTCTCCCTGGCACCGCGAATGCGGATATATTCTTGCGGCATGGCCGTTCCTCCTTTGTGCCCTGTAGTGCTCCTATTATAAAAGGGCATTCATGACATGTACTGTCATAATGAAGGAAAGCTGCTGTGATTCCGGTCGAACCCGCGTCGGGAAAATATCAGAAGGGTTGCTGGCCTATTAATGTTATACTTAGTTTATAATGAGTCAGGGGAAAGAAATGCAACATCCTTCCATTTTTGATTTTGGTTTGCCAATATGCATCCTGTCCATTACAATTTACGGAACATCATCTTTCGAAGATTTCATGATTACAGGAGAGTAATGACGATATGAGCAAAAAAATAGTCGCCATCGATATGGATGATACGATCTGCCATCTGATTCCCAAAGCCATCCATTATCACAATTTGCAGTACAAGGATCCCCAGCTTACGCTCGATCAGATTACCGATTACAACCTGCACCAAATCTGGCATCCTGAATGCTCGGAAGAATTTTTCTTCGGAAAGCCCGGCTTGTATGAAGAGCTCGAGCTATTTGACGAATATACGATTGACGAGGTTCACAGAATGACACATGATTATGATGTCATTGTCGTTACCGCAGCCCGCCCATCCTCGGTGCCCGAGAAATGGAGATGGCTGCAGAGGCATATGCCTTTTATTCCGTTCGAGAATTTTTTCGTGGCCAAGCGCAAGGATTTGGTAGAGTTTGACCTTCTGATTGACGATGGTCCCCATAATGCGATTGCTGCGAGAAAAGCCGGAAAACAGACCATCCTGATTCCGCGCCCATGGAATGCGCATATTCAGCATGAATTTATTCTGAAGGATTCCTGGAAGGGAATGAACGAGTTAGTAGACCGCATGTTATCCGATTCTAATCATCAAGGGGAAATGAAATGAATATAGACCGCAATAGCCGGTACCTATCGCAAGACATCCATTTTTTCGCTGCCGCGCTGTCGGAAACGCTGGTTTCCGTGTGGGAGGAAGACCCCGCAAGCGTATACGTGGAGATCGAGCGAGGTTACATTGAATGCTACACGCCGGATGTCGTCCGCATCCGCAACGAAGAAACAGGTTATTTGACGCACTACAGCCGTGATACCGCGATGTTTCAGCGGATGTAAAATACGATAAGAGCCGCTTCCCTTGCCGGGAGGCGGCTCTTTTTATTGCCCGATTTACCTTTTTTGCCAAGTTCACCTTTTAGCTGACAAGACAAGAAACAAGGTTGCGAGCGGGCCTAACAACAGCGACAGCAGAAACCAGTTTAAGCCCGTTCTGTTCTTTCCTTGGGCCAGCCCGGCATTGATCAGCGCCAGCGTTCCCCATCCCACGTAAAATTCGTTATTCATCGTATCCCCTCCGAACGCATACTATCTGGCTTAATACGTATGGCGGAATGAATCGTTGCAGGATATGCGCAAAAAGAGCAAGGAATGCTCCCTGCCCTGCGTGGTTATAAAAATTACGGCACATTCGCTTAAAATGCCGCGATGCGGGCTCCGGGAAGAAGCCGAAGCTTACCAGCGTCGGGACGATGCTCACGCTTGCTCCAATTCCCTTAACAGCTGAAATATCTGTCCCCTGTGATGGGACTCATGCTCAATCAGATGATAGATGACCCATTCGGGCGTCACATCGTACGGCTCCAGTTGTCTGGGTCTTCTCCAGTCCGAAAGGTCCATTCCTCGGAAATGGGCAAGCAATTCATGACGTACCCTCTGCATGCGGTGAAGATGTTCATCCAGTGACTGATCCGGCACTTCAGAAAGATGGTTATCCTCGGTACGGTGATCCCAGGGAAAACAAGCCTTTATTTTCGGGTCCCAATCGGATTCAAGCACCTCGACGTACAGCCAGTCCGCTTCGATTAAGGCAATATGGTATAGCAGTGAACCGATGGATTGCCGGCCGGCCGCCTTATGATTCAAATGCTCATATCGGATCCCGGCCAGCCGTTTCAATATCGTCCGCCGCACCTCCTCGAGTCCCCATATCCAGCGGCCGATCTCCGGCTCAAACCCAGGCAGCGCCTCAACGTTCAACGTTTTCCTTTGCATGTCTTTCACGCTCCCTCTCATGATCTCATGAACTTTAGGATAACAGGCGGGAGACGCAGGCTACAAGGTAACGTTCGGTTTAGACCAAAATGATCCTGGGGCCCATTGCAGCCGTTCTTACTTCTTTCTGGTCGCAATCGCCTCTGCCGTTTGTTTAACGGCCTGATGCCCGAATACGGCGAACGCCCCCGCAAGGATGCCTTGGATGATATTCTCCACGCTCCAGCCGATCAAACCGGTTGTCAACAGGATGGATACGACCATAACCACATATACGATGCTCCAATTCGGAACCTTAGGCGTTTGCTTCAGCACGTATCCGATCACCCAACAAGCGGCAACGACCATGAACAGCCGCGGATCGATCAGTTGAAAAATGACGCTCCATTCCATGAAAAACCCACCCTTTCCATTCATTTTCTACATCCTATTCCTAGAGCCTATCGATCGGCTTGTACTTATATCCTTATTCCCGCAGGCAAAATAATAGAATCTGCCGATGGAATTCATGATAGGTTCATGGACGGGCAGACGAAGCGCCAATCGCGTATTCCCGGGTGGAGGGAATACGTGAAGGTATTCTTTGAAGTAGCGTTGAAGCTAGAGGTCATTGCTTGCCGCTTCAATGATCCCGCAGATCCAGTCGGTCAACCGCCGATCCTTCTCTTCCTGACTGCAGTCCATTGGGAAGGCAAGGTAGTGCTGATGCTCGGGAATCCGGGGTATCCCCTTCTTCATGACGGCATCCGCCCTGGTATCGTTTTGGTATTCTATAAAACGAAGATCCCTTCCGTCCAATGTCTGATAGGCATAACAGCTGTACTCGATTTCGTCGATGACGGTCCAGTGATGCCCCTGCTTCCTGGGATTGCACAACACATGCGTGCCCTTCAGCTTGTTCAGTGAGTACAGAAAGCCTTGCAGCTGGGCCTCTGTTATGTGGTAGTCATCCAAGTAATACCGCTGCGAGACTCTGTCCGCATTCGTGTCGATGATCTGATAGTTTAGAATAAACGCAGCCCCTTTGCGCAGCACCGGATCGAAGTAATCCTTCTGTATCCGGCCCTTATGGCGGGACAGTCGATCTGAAACCAGATCATCCATATTGCTATGGTCCAGGTTATGGCCGAAAGTGATCAAGAACTTGCGATTCTTCATGCGGAACTCTCCCTTATATGACCGATATAATTCCAGTATATTCCACCCATCATTATACAAAACAAGGCAGCCTCCTCACCAACGGAAGCTGCCTTGCTCTTAAACCTGTTCAAATATCCCCAATTCCAAACCACATTGAATGTTATACCTTGCTAACCTCGGCTTCATCCGCTACCGCGGCCTCGGTCTCGGTCGTGGACTGACCCTGCCATAACAGCTGCATCTCTTCGCTCGTGGCGAGCAGCTCCGCCAAGCTTCCCTCCGCTTCGATCCGTCCATCCTTCATGACGATGATATGATCGGCCTTGGACAGAGCCGCCCTGCGGTGCGATACTGCAATGCAGGTGACGTCACGCTCCTTGAACATTCCCTCCCATACCAGCTGCTCCGTCTCCACGTCCAGCGCGCTGGACAGATCGTCGAAGATGTACAGATCCGCGCCGGTCATCAGCATGCGCGCCGTGGCCGCGCGCTGGATCTGTCCCCCCGACAGCATGACGCCTCTCGGGCCGACAAACGTCTCCAACCCTTGATCCAGATTCTCGATGTCCTTCTCCATGACGGCCAGCCGGACGGCCCGTTCCAGCGCTTCCTCGGCCCGCTCTTTCTTCCCTTGCACGATGTTCTCTCTCAAAGGATCGCTGAACAGCCTTGGAACCTGCGGGGTATAAGCCGCCCGAGGGGGCATCAGGAAGGTAGCCGGATCGACTTCTTCCCCGTTCCAGCGAATCGTGCCCGCCTGCTTGGGCAGCAGCCCCAGCAGGGTCCGGACAAGCGTCGACTTCCCGGCCCCGATTCGGCCGGTCACCACCAGAAACTTGCCGCGCTCCAGGCGGAGGTTGATATTCGATATCCCATTCTCCGAATTCGGATAATGATAGGATAAATTCTTTACCTCCAGCTCTTTGAGCTTCTCCCCCGGCTCCCTGCGAATGAGAGGCAGTTCCGGAGGATCTTCGTTCAGATACGTTTCCCTCGCTTCAATAATCCGGTCCTCCTCGCCGGGGCGGAACAGCGAGCGCATACGGTCAAAGGAAACCTTCAGCCGTTTGTGCTGAAACACCATATATCCGAACAAGGAAATACTGAACCCGATATTGGCCAGGTACGTCGTAAACAACGCGAAATCCCCGACGGTGAAATGCCCGGCCTGCATCTCGGTTGCGCACATCAACAGGATCAGTCCCGTACAAATGCTCAGCACATGCTGGTTCAGGGACCGCATCCATTGTTTGAACAGATTATCCTTCAGCGCTGCCTGCCGGCGGTCCTCGTTCAGCTTCGTGAAGCGTTCATGGACATGATCTTCGGCCTGCCCGAGCTTCAAGGCTTGAACCGCGCCGAAGGTTTCGGCAATGAAGCTGGTGATGCGCCCCGTAGCTTCCCGGTTCTTCAGGCCGTAACGCCGTGCGCGGTTGCCGGATAAATTGTTCAGGAGCGTGACCACCACGAGCGGCAGCACGGCCACCAGCATGATTTTCCAGTTAATGCTTGCCATGATGACAACGGATACGAGCGCAAAAACAAGACGTCCCCAAAAATCCACCCAGGACTCCACGTATTCCACAACTTCATCCACGTCATCGCGGAAGCGGCTCATCGCCTCCCCTGGAGAAGCCGGCAAATTCCGTCCCGGCCAGCGCATGATCCCCGCCAGCATGTTAGTGCGCAAGATAGCCTGGATATGATAAATATACGTTACCCATTGATAGAAGGCTGCAAAGAACGTCCCCACCCGCGCGACCCTTACAACGGCAATAAAAATCAAAGGAACGGCCAGCCATACATAATCCGTGGAATTCGATGTGGCCCGGTCGAAAAACCACTGCATTCCGAGCCCGATCAATAACGGCAGCGAATGAAAGATGCACCACAATAAACCGTTGATTAAAAATAATGAGGGCCTAAATCGAAACAGCCGCCCTATAAAACCCGTGATGGTCACGCCAGCTCCTCCTCTCTGCCTGTGCTCAGCAGTCTCGCATAATGCGATGCCGGATCTAACGCAAGTGCTTCCCGTGCGCCGAATTCCAGAATCCGTCCGTCACCCAGCACCAAGATTTTATCCACCTGCTCCAGGGTAGCCAGCCGATGCGCGATGATGATGCCCGTACAACTGCTCATCAGCTGATCGACGGCTGCCTGCAGCATGGTCTCCGTTGCGGCGTCCAAGCGTGAAGAGGGTTCATCCAGAATCACCAGGCTCGGCTGCGTCAAAAATACCCGGGTTAACGCAAACAGCTGCGCTTCCCCGGCGGACAACGAGGCCCCGCCTGTGGTCAGATGCGTATCCAGACCTTCCGGCTGCGCATCGATCCACTGCCGAAGCCCGAGACGCTCCGTCGTTTCCAGGATGAATTCGTCCGACACGCCGTGATCGAACAGCGTCAGGTTGTCGCGCAGCGAGCCGTCGAACAGCTGCACATCCTGCGTAACCATCCCCACCCGGCGGTAAAGCGCGGGCAGCTTCAGCTTCGTGATATCCGTGCCTCCGACGCGGATGACCCCGCTGTCGATGTTATACAGCCGAAGCAGAATGCGGCTGAGACTCGACTTCCCGCTGCCGGTACGTCCGATGATCCCCAGGCGTTCACCCGGCTTCACTTCGAAGTTAATGTCCTTTAATACCGGTTTATCCGCGTTGTAACTGAAGTTGACGCCCTCAAACTCCAAACCGAGCGCGCCTTCGGGCAGCTCTTCCTGCTCCCCGTCCACGATCTCGCTCTTGTTGGACAGCAGCTCTCTGGAACGCAGCATGCCGGATTTCGCTTTCTGGAACTCCTGCACTTGGTCGCCCAGCATCTCGATCGGATCGTTTAACATCTGCGTATATTGATAGATCAGGAACAGGGTTCCCAGCGTAATTTCATCGATCAAATAATAGCGTACCCCCAGTAACAGGACTGCGGTAACCGCTAGGGCAAACAGGATCACCGTGGTGTTCCAGGGTACGACGCGGAGCATCCAGGCTTTTCTCCCCTTCAGGAACACGCTGCGCATCAAGCGGTGAAACCGGTTCATGACGTACGGCACGTTGCCGTTCGCCTGAACATCCTCGATGCCGGCGATGCGTTCCTCAATCAATCCGAACAGCGAAGCGCTGGCTTCCCGTTCGTTCTTGGAGGAATTGACGCCCATATTCCGGATGAACACCATGAACAGAATGGACAGCAGCGTGAACACCGTCATAACGATCGCGATGGGCAAATTGACCGTAAACATAAATCCCAATATGCCGGCAAGCAGCACGAAGCTGCCGATCACCTGCACGATGAACATCGCAAAGAAATTCGAGATATTCGTCACGTCTCCGTCAATCCGCTCAATCATCTCGCCGGGCGTTTTCACATTATGAAACCGCATATCCAGCCGTAAGCAATGCTTCAAAAGATCGCCGCGGAGCCGGTTCGTCGCGCGCCATGAAATATCATTCCCCAGATAACTGACAGCTACGGTAATCAGCTGGTTCAACACAGCCACGACCAGGAATAATCCCGCAAGCTGGATCAGCGTGGCTATCACGCCTCCGCCGGCTGCCGTGTCGATAAAGCGTTTGACAATCTGCGGATTCAGCAGCTGCAAGCCGGTCGACGTCAGCAGCATGGCCAGCAGCAGGATCAGCCGTCCTTTTACCGGCTTCAAATACCGCAGCAGCCATGACATGGATACCTTTTCTTTTTTGGGCACAGTGCCCACCCCCATATGCAAGCAAGTATGTACGGACCGTCATTCCCCAAACACAGGCATGCCCGGCAGTAAATCATTACCAGTCTACATGAAAACCCCGATCATTCCTAGGTAAAGAATAATTATAATGTGATGATCGTTTATTCTTAAGTGCATAAAGAATAAACCGCACAACTGCACGGCCTCTCTGCGATTATATACAATTGAAGGAGCCGCTTCCGTCTTTTCTTTCTATATAAATCTAGCGAGTCAATACCCGCTTCAAAAAAAAGCGAATCCGATAATTCAGCATACTCGTATATGTATAATAGAGTGACGTGCAACTTTTTGGAGGTGGGCATAATGAATACTGGGATCAGTGGATTAGACGGACTGGATGAAGAGAAGCTATCAGAAATTCGCGAAAATGCCGCAAGGCTCTCGGACATGAAACAAGAGGTGCCCGTGGAAGAACTGTTCTCGGAATCATTCATTCAAAGACATACGAAGTTTTCTTCCATCGATCACTTGCTGAAGGCCGCTGGATACGAGGGAAGCACCGATGAAGATTTTGACGAATTCATACAAGGTCGCACGATTAACCCGTTTATCGTTGAGCATACCCCATTTCGCAGCTGGCAGGATTTTCAGGAATTAGCCGTATCCGCTTATATTACGAAATGGCTGGGATTGTAAATATTCCATCAGTACCGTACCCCGGGTCTTTCCTCTAATAAGGGAAGACAACCAAAGAAGCCCCTCTAACCGATGTTAGAGGGGCTTCTGATATATTTTTTTAAAAGGGGTGCTTTTATCTTATGCCCGAAATATTAAGGGGAGCTTAAATTACGATTAAAGAGACATAAATTGTTCAACATGAACGCATCCTTGTGCATCTGCATCAAGGTACGGCGAGGAAGGCACTTCATCTAAAAGTCACCGGACTTGAGTCTATTCGGTCGTCACCGTAGCCGTCTTGGTCTTGTTATCCCATTCCACCTTGGCGCCTAATGCCTCACCGATGGCCCGGAGCGGTACATAGGTCACGCCATTCTCCAGCTTGCCATCTTCGATCTGCTTACCGTTTACAATGACATTGACCTTATCGCTCACCGCAGCAGCCCCCTCTTTCTTCTGAAGTCCCAGGTATTTGGCAATGCCGTTGACATGGCCTCTCGCCAGAGCGTCCAGCACGTCCGGCCGTTTCAGCTTGGCTGCATCCGCTGCCACATCGATAAACAGGTTCTCGGTCAACACCGCAGGCATTTTAGATTCACGGACCATATGCAGGTTAGCCGCCTTCTGTCCTCGATCGCTTACTCCGTAGGATGTAATCGCGCTCATGACCTCCGAATGAATAACACTCTGGAGTTTTACCGAACCAGGGCTTGGGGAGGTATATCGATATGACTCGAAGCCCCCTGCACCGCCGCCTGCGTTACAGTGGATGCTTACCAGGATATCGGCACCGGCGGCGTTTGCCTTATTGGTCCGTTCCGCCAATTCCAGAAACACATCGGAAGATCGGGAGAGGTTTACCTGAACGCCGTCGTATTCGGCTTCCAATCGTTTTTTCACGGCTAGGGACAGCGCTAATACGATATCCTTTTCCTGCAGCCCGTTTCCGGTGGCTCCGGCATCCTTTCCGCCATGTCCTGCGTCAATCCAAACCTTTTTCACGATCATTCACCGCCTTTGTAGGTTGTTGAATAGCCTGGTGGCTAAATACAGCGAAGTGGGCCGCGTCCCTTCCTTCCGCTCATGCTTCCACGTTTACTAGGCAAGGCAACTATAGATCCTACTGCAAGGACGAGTATAATATATAAGATACTCCAATGGGGTACGGTCGGTGTTTGCTGGAGCCTATATCGAATGGCCCGGTTACGGTTTTGAGCTGACCTCTTGTGCCCCAGGCCCAAGCTTCATTTCATCCGGAATCCCTGATATTATGCATACAATGGAACTTTCCCGGAGATTGCCTTCATGTTTGGCAAGGCGGTGATTTCATCCGTGTTACTTCTATTCTAACCGATCGGAGACGGGTTATATGTCTGGATTTGTACTTATCGTGTTCGCTGCAGCTTTTATCATTCGTGGTGTCATGAGGATACGCAAACCCACATGGGGGTCCTTATATAAAATGTGGAACATAAAGTATGGGTCGGAGCCTGATTCCGACTACATTCGCTATATAAAATCCAGCGGGATTCTTCTGGTGGTTCTGGGATCGATCGTACTCGTATTCGGGATCCTGATGGTTATATTTTGAGCCCCATTACCGATCATCCCTTTAGGATTTAAAAAGCCCTGCCGACATGAGTCGGCAGGGCTTTTTGTTACGCGAAAGAAACGAAATTATACCCAGAAAGAAGCAGTAATGATGACCAACAAGATGAAGAGAACAAGAATCGCTCCGACAGAGTTATACCCGCCGTATCCAACTTCGCCCATGAGATTCCCTCCTTTGCTTACGATACGATATAACGTATTCAATAATTCATGAAGTGTCAGGGCGCACGTACTGCTCATAGACAAAAAAATAACCCAACCAGCCTCTGTCGGCGACCGAAGTGTCATTCAGCGACGATATTTCCTGTTCAGTCAGGCGGTAACTTATTTTCAATCCCGGTAAATCAAATTTGGCACGATACGTATATAAACAAGCTCGGCAATTAGCTCTATCACGGTTTGAGTGACGATTACCGCTGCTGCAATCGTAGCCATTTCCTCAGGCAGGGTAAGTGCTAAAGGAAGCACGACTAATGAATTCCGTGTCCCTGCACTAAATATAAGCGCTCTCCCATCCTTGGGTCCGATTCGAAAAAACGCCGAAGTCGCCCGTGAAATAAACGGCGTCATGATATGGAATAGAACATAAATGGGAACAACCGCTATGATAACGCTAAGGTCTTCATACACCCTCCCGATTTGTGAAGCAATGACTACAAAAAGAACAAACGCCATAAAGGGTACTGGGAGCCATGCGGTTAATTGCAACGATTTTGAACCCTTAGCACTTTTCTTGGCCCAGAACTGTGCAGCCAAAGCAAGAAGCAACGGGACGATAATCAAGAAGATAAATGCCTCGACAAATGGGCCCACCTTGACCATTTCTGCTGCTTCCGAGCCAAGGAAAAGCCACAAGTAAAACGGAAGCATAATCATTTGTACTACAAAAAGGATCGGTGTGGACGCAAGAATCAATCGCTCATTCCCTTTTCCTAACTGTGTAAAAACAATAACATAATCAATGCATGGCGTCAGAAGCACAAGGCAAACACCAAGTAAAACGGGAGCCGGTTGAGGAAATACCGAGGTTAGAATATAGACGAGAACCGGTGTTAGAACAAAATTCACAAGCAATAAAGCCCCCATAAAACGCCCGTTGGTTAAAGCCTCCCTCAGCTTAAGAAATGGAATTTGACAAAACATGCTGAAAAGAAGAATCGCAATCATGAATGATATGGCAGGCTCAACAAACATGCCTATGGCGGGGCTTAATAAGCCCATTACTGCACCTGATATCAAGGCTGCTGCATAAACGCCTATTTGATTCTTCTCTACACTCTCCAGTCTAAGCATCTGCCCACGCTCCGCTTTTTTATCCGAATTATATCACGGGACCAGCACGGTACGGCTAAATACCGCTTTGGGGGCAGCGCTGCTCTCAGTCATTGCATATACCCTATTTAGCTCTTGGAGAATATACACACCCATCTCTGAAAGGGTTCCTTACGTTGATTATTCTTCTTATAGCGGCATCTTTGCGTTCAATTTCGTACCAAACTTTTTTATTTTTATCATATTAGGTCTGATACTATCACCTATGATTGATAGCGCCATTTATAAGAGGTTTAATCTGAAAGGGATTAAAGGCGTCCTAACCATAATATTGGCTTATTTGTTGTTAGGCGTTGTTAGTGGCGATTCATCCATTTTGTTTTCAGCTATATTTCTGTTTCCATTTCAGGCGCAAGGTAACTTAAAATCTGAAAGCGGCAGTCCAAGACGATATCCATGTCTTAGCTTACCGCTTGTCTTAAGTTATAGGCCCTAGCCCATTTTCGAATCGTTTAATTAGGCAGCAGCATAGGATAATCGGAAAATGATGAAACGATAAAAGGAGAATGAACATGTACCGCGATCTATGTTACCCTTATCAAGTGTTTGATCCAAGATATCCATACTGGAACGATTACAACCGGCTTCATAACTTGAATCCTCATTATTTCAGTTGGTATGATGCCCGTTGGAATCGTGATGATGAAGATATTCAAATAACGGATTATGGGCGAGGACCACTTGTACTGAATATTGATCAAGCTGCGAAACAAAACAATACGTACCGAACCGCCTTATGGACTGGGAAGCACTTACAAGTGACCCTAATGAGCATTCATGTTGGAGATGACATTGGATTAGAGGTTCACCCCACAACCGACCAATTCATACACATTGAACAAGGTCAAGGGCTTGTTCAAATGGGCGATAGCAAACATAATTTAGATTTTCAACAAATGGCCTATAATGGCTATGCCATCATGATACCTGCTGGAAAATGGCACAATGTAACCAATATGGGCAGCGTACCGCTAAAAATATACGTGATATATGCCCCTCCAGAGCATCCATTTGGCACGGTCCACGAAACAAAAGCAGAGGCCATGTCTGCTGATTAGAATTTGTTATTCTTAGGATTTTGCAAATTTATATGCCGTTAGAAAACTGAAGCCCGTCAGCTTAATGCTGGCGGGCTAAAGTGTTATACTAAAAATATATAACGAGACAAAAAAACATAAACAACACGAAATGATGGATAAGAACAGTTTGCTATCTTCACTTTCCCCTCTTTTCACTCCTACAATGTGCATTAGGTATCCGGCACTTACAGACAGAGTTACAAACCCTAAATATAACGTTTTGTGAGAACTGAACCAAACGCATATAACAAAAATAAAAGCTATCCACGTGATTATATATCTCAAAGCTTTAAAAGGTTTATCTCCCAAAATATCACCTCAAAGAAAAAGTTGCATTCACCTTCTCCAGTAGACACTTTAATCTCACGTCTGGACATGCCGATCAGTACGACAATACCTGTTAACTCTATATTCTTTATACTCATCAAACAGCCTTAAGGTAACGGCACAGTGCTCATGAAAAGACTTAGCTATAGCTTGTTAGATTAACTTACAGATAGCTACTTGCAAATTATTTTGTGTATTTTACTTCTTAAGGGATCTATAAATACCAATGATCAATGCAATTAATGAAAGCCCAGAAGCTAGAAAATATAAAAAGGCATTTCCTCCATCAGGTATCGGTAGATTCTCACCTACTGGTCCAGTCTCCGGAATAGGCGGATTGAGACTTAAATAACCTGCCCTTAAGCATAAAATCATAATCAAAAATGACAAAATACAACCAATAACAATTTTTAGTTTGTTCATGAAACCTCCCAAATATTTCATTTATTTTTTCGCTCTTTAAGAGCATCGTACTTACTAGAGAGGAAGAACAAGGCCATTTTAACGAGGTTGGGCAGATTATGACATAAGGTGACGTATTTGAGGTCTATACTGGATGTAGATTAACGTAACGAAAGGAGCAATACATCATGACACGAAGAATAATTTTAGATTTAGCGGTTACTTTGGATGGTTTTATTGAAGGGAAACATGGTGAAGTTGATTGGTGCATTATGGACTCTGAGATGGGGTTTAATCATTTTTTAAATCAAATCGACACCATTCTATATGGAAGAAAAAGCTATGATTTATGGGGACAATTCACTCCGGAAATTGGACATACGGATTCTGAAAAAGAATTTTGGGAATTGGTTCACAGCAAAGAAAAGTATGTATTTTCCAGGACGCAAAAGGGGACTGATCATAAAGCAATATTCATAAATGATCGCATTCTTGAAGAAGTAAATAAATTAAAGAATCAGCCTGGTAAAGACATCTGGCTGTACGGAGGGGCAAGTCTTATTACGACTTTTATCAACTTGGGACTTGTTGATGAATATCGATTATCCGTTCACCCTGTCGTTTTGGGAGAAGGAAAACCGCTGTTTGTGGATATAAAACAGAGGTTGAATTTAAAAATGGTGAATACAAGAACGTTCTCCTCAGGCGTTGTGCAACTAATTTATCATTTTGATGGGAACGAATAATATTGTGCATTCGCCAACACGTACAAATAACGGCCCGGTTCCCGAATGACGGAAAGCCGCGCTTAAAGAAAAGACCGCCCCTTGGCGGTCTTTATCCTGCGTTCACAAATTGAATAATCCCAATAAGAACTAACAATAGATAAACAACAATTATAATTACAAAACCTAAGTTCAAACCCTTCGAACCACCATGTGGTCTCTTCCCAACTTTCCTCTCCACTGAATCAAGTCGATCTTTTAGTTCTTGAATTTCTTTCTCTAGATCCATTCTAGCCTCCTTAAAGAGTTCTTCAACCCATATATATCCATTCAATAAACACGAACTATATCCTCTTTCTATACTAAACGAGAAATGAGGGCTGGCTCTATGCCGGTAGCTTCCTTGTACCGATTTTTAATGACGTCGCAGAACTTCGGATCAATCTCGATGGTACGGCAGGGCCGGTCTAGTTGGTCACAAGTCGTCAATGTAGACCCGCTTCCGCCGTAAAAATCCGCCACTGTGTTACCTGGATGACTGCTGTTCTTGATCGGTATGGCCAGTAACTCCAGCGGCTTTTGTGTCGGATGACATACTTGCCGACATCACCACAGGACACTTCCCAGACCGTGGATGGTTCAGGTCCTTCCAAAGGCAGGCCAGCACGCCATTGGTCTGCCGGCAGTCACCATACCAAGCAGGAGCCTTTCCTTTTATATGAGCGTAGAATACCGGCTCATGTTGCCAGCGGTACTGCGACCAACCGAATGAAGCCGCGTTCTTCGCCCATAGGCATTGACTCCGAATGACAAATCCTACTGCATTCATGGCGTCCTCGAACTGGGGCTGGTAAGAAGATGGATGAAAGACTTATATCGCGGCCGTCGGCGCCATATGCTCGGCATACCTCTCAAATACGGAATGCAAAAAGCCCGCAAATTCCTTTGCGGGCATGTCGTCGTTCATTATTGTCTCCTGGCCCGTCAGCGCCAGGCGGGAAGAGTCACTTTCAACGGCCACGTGATATTGTGGGTCCGTAACCACAAGTGCTGCCAGTTCACCATCCATCAAGCAGCTTACATCCTCAATGCTGGTTGAATCACCACACATCAATCGGTGAGAGCCGAGCTGCCAAATATCTCCCCGTTGCGTCTCTGGCTCCCGGATGTCATCAAGCGCCCCTTGAACGTCGAAATCAACCTCCACAACCGGCTCCTCAATCACCGTAACAGGTATGGTACCGAAATCGGCCATCAGGTTACTGAGCTCTTCCGCGTCAATTCCCACGTGCTACCCAACTTGCAAGGAGCTGTTCTGAATACAATTGGTAATTCGATCTTAGGGAATCAAATCGAGCACAAAAACCCCACTTTACTCGACTAAAGGTTAGAAGAATGTTAGAAGTGTAGGTTATTAAACAAAAATGGCCCGGTTCCCGAATGACGGAAAGCCGCGCCGTTATTGACTTTATAAAGATGCTGGTGAAGGGAATTGAACCCCGACCTACGCATTACGAGTGCGTTGTATGCTGTTTCCCTTGGGGACCCTTAAGTTCCTAAACCCACAATTAATAAGGCTTTCTCCATGTAATGGGACTGCCGGGTTCCGACATTGGGTAGAAGAATTGGTAGAAGTTCTGGTAGAAAACTAAAGCCCGTCAGCTAAATGCTGGCGGGTAATTTTATATTTGAGTCTAGACCAACCCGTCCTTCAACAAGAACTTTGTTGGTTTTTGAATCTATTATTCTCTATGTATCTTTTTTGTATTAATTTTATATAAATCCCAAATAATTACCAACCTTTTAGTTTTATCGGTGTTTATATAAATGAGAAACAAAATACTTAACTAAAGGAGGAATCTTTCAATCAAGACAATTATCTCAGAGTGTTAGGGAAAGAGTAGTCGCATCGACTCAATTCTTTGTCGAATAATAGGACAATTTATCACAAAAGTTAATTAGTGTTATAAATTACATTAACATATATATTATGGTAAATATCCCATATTCAAGGAGGTTGGTTGAGTTGAAGAAAAAAATGAAGTCTATTTTATCCCTTGCCCTTGCATCTGTAGCACTTGTTGGTAGCCTTGGAATCTCCGGTCAAGCACATGCAGATAACGATTTCCGCGGTTGGCCAACATTAAGACAGGGGTCAAGCGGCGGTTATGTACGTGCTTTGCAATCAAATTTATGGGCATCGGGATATCAAAGTACTGTAGGGTCAATCGATGGTAGTTTTGGTGCTGGAGTAACTTCAGCAGTAAAAGCTTTTCAAAGTAGAGAGGGTTTGACTTCTGATGGGGTGGTAGGATCAGGAAGTTGGAACGCAATGAATAAATATGTTACCACTGTTGTGACTGATTACGAGTTTTATTTTTGGGGACCTCATAGTACAACCTATTATGTAAGCTATGTTCATCCTGGTGGTAATACTTCAACTTTAAATTACTACCTGCAGTATAAAAGCAATTCTAGTACCGTAAACTCTGGAAGAGTTTATTAAAGGAGGATTTCTTATGAAAAAACAATTAGCTATTACGGCCTTAGCGAGCGCACTGGTTCTTGGCGGTGGCGGTTTTGCTTACTATTCATATGCTTCTGGAGCGGAGCAAGAAGTACAAAAAGATGCTGTTGAAGCGTCCTCACCGTTGGAGCAAACCACTAACAGCTCAGTTGGGGATGATTCTGTATCTACAGGTCAAGAAACAATTGAAACTAAACCAGAAACAACTGTTGGTCCTGGGATACCGCATGAAGGGTTGGTTGATATTACAGAAATACCAGCAGAGGATATACACATTCCGCTTTCAGGCGATATAGCATCACTCCAATCTACAGGGTTGACTCAAGAGAATGTCCAAGCATTTCAGAAGGAGTACGGACTTCATATTATGTCCTTACTCAGATCTGCAAATGGAGACGAAATACTCGTAAACCAAACTGATGCAACAAAGGATATCCCATATGTCATTGAGAGCTTAAAAGATGATTACTCCCTTGAAACAGTTGAAACAACCGAAGTTAATGGCATATCAACGCTTTATGTCGACGGGGAAGCTAGAAAAGTTGTGCATCTGATTACGAATGACCACCTGTTCAGTATAATTTCCAACACTGCCACAATTGATGAACTGATGGATATCGCAAAACAAATTCATGAATAAGCACATTAAAAAAAGCAGCTCTTAATCGGGCTGCTTTTTAATGACTTCATTTATCATAGTGAATTATCATCCAATAGATATAATTTCATCGATCTTAATCCATTGCCACTCACCTTCAGACATAGACAATTTGATCTCTCGTCTGAAGGTATGGATCAGTACGACAATACCTGTTAACTCTGTATCTTCATACTCATCAAACAGCCTAACGGTAACGGCACGGTGCTCATAAAAAGACTCGGCCAACGCTTGTTCAATCAATTCCATTTCCTGCGGATCCAGCGTTGGCCGATCTTTCCTACCCTCTTCCAACTGCCGGCGGATGATCGTTTCTCTATGTTCAGGAAGCATCATCCGACTTGACTCCCATAATCCGTTGCCGTCTAATTTTGTCATTTATAATGTCCTCCGATCTTAGCCGATCGATCAAGTGCCTGCCCAGCTGCCGTCATAGATACAGCTCGAATCACGATTGAATTCCCGTATTTCTGTTTCAATGCATCGGTTGTTCGTTCGAGCGCCATCAGTCTCTCCCGACCAGTATCAAACAGCGACATCTGATATTCATTGTCCGGAGTGAGCTGCGTCACACTAATGCCCACCCGCCGAATCGGTAGTCCATCCCAATGCTCTTCTAGCAGCTTGCAGGCCCAACGATATACTTGCATTGTGATATTAGAAGGGTCCTCCATCTTCATCTGCCTGGAGAAACCGGTGGGGCGATCGAAGTCGGCTCCCATACACCCGACCTATACCACATGGCCCGCGAACCCTAATGCCCGACAACGCTGGCAGACCAGTTCCGTAAGCTCCAGCAGCACGACCTTAATCTCTTCAATGGTGCCGTAATCCCGCGGCAACGTCATCATGTGGCCGACGGATTTAGGGGCGACCTGATGTGTCCCCGGCCGCACGGGGCTATCGTCGATGCCGTTTGCAATCCGCCAGTATAACTCGGCTTGGATGTCTGAGTTTTTTCCAAACTTGCGCCGCATCATCTGCTTGAGCTTTCCAAGAGGAGTCTGAGCTATACTACCGATCGTTGGCAACCCCATTACGGTGAAGTGCCGCGTCATCCGACGTCCTACCATATACATGTCGCTTACAGGAAGCTTCCATAAGGTTTCAGGTAGCATCTCTTTTGTGAGAGTGTATATGCCGGATGGGTTTTTCTTGGCGTAATTGTCACAAGCAGTCTTCGCAAGTATCTTGTTCTCCCCAATCCCGAAGCGAATATAGACCCCTGTCGCCGCCTTGACATGTGTTTGGATCAAGTGAGCCAACTCCTCAGGAGTGTCAGCATGGAGATGCATAGCCCCAGTTACGTCCAAAAACTGCTCATCAATGCTGAACGTTTCGACAAGGTCGGTATACTGCTTGTAAATGTCCGTGATGAGCATCGCCACATCAATATACCTTTGCATGCGTGGCCGTATCACTACGAGCTCAGGGCACTTTGCATAAGCTTCACCTAGTCTATCCTCCGTCTTTACCCCTTTGGCTTTGGCTATTGGGCATGCAGCCAGAACAACGCCTGTGCGCCTTTCTGGATCACCAGCAACCACCAAGGGGCGGTTTCTATATTCCGGGTGCTCGGCTTTTTCCACACTGGCATAGAAAGATTGGCAGTCCACCAACATAACCACTCGCTGCCGTGACTTCAATCCATACCCCTCCTTCAATAAAACAGGAACATTTGTTTGTATTATATGCGAACATTAGTTCTTTTATCGATGTAAATTAAACCCTACTTAAATGACATAACTTATAGCCTGATCGCCATAACCTTGAACGGTATAATTATTTCGAGGTGTTTATATGTTTATTGATCCGATGTTACTCGCAACAGCGCCAGTTCCATTCTCAGACTCGCGCTTCATATTTGAACCTAAAATCGATGGCCATCGCTTGATTTTTTCGCAGCAGAATGGCGTTGTTCGCCTATACACACGCCATAACAACGACTGTACTCACCAATATCCTGAGATAGCCAACGCTTTGTTTCCGCATGACATCGTATTAGACGGCGAAATCGCGTGCGTTGATTCCGCGACCGGCAACCCGGATTTTGAAACAGTCATGACACGATTCCAGGCGAAGAAGACTGATAAGATTGCTGCACTTTCCGTTTCAAAACCTGTCACTTTCGTTATCTTTGACGTGCTGCAAAATAATGGAGTGGATCTCCGGCGACTGCCGTTGTTGAAGCGTAAAGAAATACTCTCATCGATACCGTTACCGTCCAACAACTTCGGCATTATTCCATTTATAGAAGGTGCTGGCGAAGCGTTGTTTACTCAGATAGAGGAACGTGAGATGGAGCGCATTGTCGGTAAGCGGAAGGAAAGCATTTATGAGACGGGAAGACGATCGGACAACTGGCGCAAAATTATTAACTGGTTGTATGCCGATGTGTTTATTATCGGCTACCGGAAAGAGGAATTTGGATGGCTGGCGGCCGTGCCAACGCTTGATAACGCAAAAATGCGCCCAGCCGGTATTATCGAGCTAGGCGCAAATCCTACACATAAGAAGGCGTTTTATAACGTTGTGAAGCCGTTGGTTACCGGTGAGGATCGCAATTTCGTCTACGTTGAGCCGCGGATTCGTGCCCGTGTGAAGATGCGGAACTGGACGCGGTCGGGAATGTTGCGGACTCCTGTGTTCGAGAGGTTTATTATTTAAGACTTCCCAAGAGGGATTACGCAACTAAACCCCGATTTCCAACTATCTAAAACAAAGTCATTTGAGTAACATTTTCTGCCAGATGTTCTTCTTTTATGCTAATAATACCAAAGTTCCTTATATACTCTTTTAGAAGGGGATCGACGAAGGTGTACACTCCTTTATCTACCCTCGAAATTGTCTCCCTATCTATAAGGTTGGAGATATTCGTACTAAACTGATTTTGATCGTAACCAATGTAACTAGAAATAAACTCTAACGGAACATAAGATCCCTCGTAGGCGGCCATAGCCTGGAGTATCAGTTGATATTTTCCATATCCTGCCCTTTTTAACAGCGATTCAAGTTTGTTACGTCTAACGTCGGTGACTACTCTTTTCTTGGCGCTCTCGTAATCTTCAAGTGTAAGGTGATTATCCTCACTGACAGAGAGCATTTCGCTGCCCAATATGTGGACAGGCTCTGGGAATCCCACTGATAGCTTATAAACTGATTCAGATAGCGCAGGTTCGTAAGTAAAACCACATTTTTCGAACCCTTTTTGTAAAATCGAGGTTGTTTCTTCCTTTGATAGTCTAGGAATAGGGATGTCTCTTAACGTTCTAAAGATTGAGGCGTGATCCTCTTCTAGTTTTTGAACCGCGCCGGTAATACCTGCACAAAAGAAAGCAACCTTTTTCAAACCTTCTCTATTAAGCTTCTCAGTACACAACTTAAAGAATGACCCAATACCTGAATCAGGCTTTACTCTATCAAGCTCATCGACAAACAAGAGAATGCCTTGCTTCTTACCTTCCAAAACAGGTTTGTAGCTTTTCTTAATTAGATCACAAAAATCGTTAACTAGATCAGTTACAGATTTTTTAGATTCTTCTTTAGAGGAGTTTACTTTGAAACCGTATATGTCCAGTTCAAGATTGAATTTTCCAAAAAATTTGCTCATATTTGTTTCAAGGTCTCTCAATAGACCAGAAACAATATTCTGCGGAGTTTGATCAACATTCGCATCATGCCAAGCGACAATAAAATCGAATTTATCATAACCCAGGTCAATGTTTAATCGGTCAGCCAGTCTATTATCTCCGGTGGCAAGCAACTTCGCCTGGAGTAATAGGGAACTTTTTCCCATGCCTCGATCACCTGTAATGATTGTGTGTTTTGGGTTATCGTTTGCGGTTTGAAATAGCGAGTCGACGACTTCATCTACTTGATAATCACGACCAGAAAACCGTTCTGGGTCGTCAACTGGTCTGTTCGGAAAGAAAGGGTCAATAAACCTTCTTTTAACTGACATTACTAATACACCTCTTAACTCGCATATTTAAACGTACAACTCACGCGAAGATAACGCTATTCTCCGTTACTTCCTCTATCTTTCCGCTGCCGATGAGCTTGTCCGCAATAAACACTACGATGGGTGTCCGATCGAGCATCGCGGTATAAAAATGTATATCGACAGGCAGCGGTTTCATAAATCGTCCCATGACCGAAATTTTACCATATTACGACATGGTTGTCCGCAAGAAAAAGACCGCTAAACCATAAAGGCCGCGGTCCCTGATTAGGTTCCCCTCTTTATTTAAGTGAATGCAATGAAAAATAGTTGTAACGTTACTTTAACAGGTGTAAAATATAATTGACGATATCGGAATATCGTTATATTGTTAGTCGCGAGGTAAGGGTAATAAAGGATATCTCTAAATTGAGTAGCTCATCTCTTGGCGGAGGTTTATGAGCTACTCTTTATTTTTTCGTTAAAGCGATTAAATCAATAATTACACCGAATAACACTACTACAAAGGTCATTGCGGTAAATATAAGGATTAAAAGATTCTTATCCAAGCGATCACCTCTGGGCCGCTTACCTCGCATAAAACATTCTACCATGTTCGTTGAATGATTGGGATGCTTAAAATAGCTTGATTAAATATATTTTCTTTTAAAGGCAATCCCGTCCGTAGATCAACGTCCTCTCTTTCTCATGCGAGGTACCCCTAACCGTGATATCTGAGAATATTGCGTATGACTATCTCGCATTGCCTCTTCGTTAACTTTAACGTAGCCCTGTGTCGTCTTAATATCAGCGTGTGCCACAATACGTTGAAGCGTAAATAAGTCTCCTCCATTTAGTAGGTAATTCGTTATAAAGTAATCGCGAAATCTATGCGGAGACACTTGCGTCTTAGAAGTATCAATGCCGGCTTCAATCGCATACTGACGTAGCCTCTTACGAAATTGATCCGCCTTCAACCGATCCCCATAATTTGAAACGAAGACATATTGCGTATCGAAGTAATCCTGCGTTTCTTCCATTAAACGAATAACCTCGCGCAATACGGAAGCAGATACCGGGACAATACGCGGCTTACGATTCTTATTTAGCTGTCCGGGAAGACGTATGCATCGGGTCTTAATATCGATGAATGTGTCTTCAATTTGAAGCGCCTCGTTAATTCGTAACCCCGAGTCCGCAAGAAGAATCATCAGCACATAATCTCTATAGCCTGCAAAAGTGGTCGTATCTGCAGCCGCAATAATTGCCGAGAGTTGTTCGTCCGTGATTATGTTCTTTTCAGGTATATCCATACGCGGTGCTTTAA
Source organism: Paenibacillus sp. Y412MC10 (assembly GCF_000024685.1). Lineage (NCBI taxonomy): Bacteria > Bacillati > Bacillota > Bacilli > Caryophanales > Paenibacillaceae > Paenibacillus > Paenibacillus sp. Y412MC10. The sequence continues at coordinate 788,448 of NC_013406.1, read as the reverse complement.
TCTTCTCAGCCGCATTAGTCTGCGTCAGTCCCTCCGTACCCCAAAACTTACACATCGTCTGTAATGCGCGAAGTCTGGAAGCTACGGTCGCCGACGAAAGCTTCTTTCCGTCCTTCTTACAGCACTCTACGGCTTCGTAACGCTTATGTTCATGCGACATGTATTTTATGTATTCACGGAGAGTAACGACCGTGATTTGACCGATCAGTTCTATCTCCGGATGTGCTCGCGTGAGCCATTCTCGAAAGTAACGCCAGTAACTTTTATAATCTGCAAGCGTTCGTTTACGTAAGCCCTCCGTCTGTTTTGCGCTATAAAACAGGTGGAATCCGATGTCTTACGGAGTTGCTCCGATATCTTGGACGCGGCCCTTCCGTTTATTTATAACGGCTTTCTTACCTTTACGTGGATCTATGCTCATAACAAAAAAGCCCCCCTACAATGTACTGTAGGAGACTCCGATTATACCGCATTTCAGCGCCTACGCTCGTCCATTACAACGAGAAGAATGCGTCGACCTGGCGATGCCTATCCGTTACATTCAACGAACGTCCAAACGTTGATATGGCGGGAAATATTAACGTAAGATGCTGGTGAAGGGAATTGAACCCCCGACCTACGCATTACGAGTGCGTTGCTCTACCCCTGAGCTACACCAGCACATGTGGTCCGATGATATTCCTCTCGAAACAACAAAAATTATTATAATACTTCGGCAGCAAAATGCAAGTCCTAATCTAACGGGAATATCCACCGAAATTGGCGGCATTACCCGCCTAACTTCTCCTGCACGGATCGGATCTTCTGTTTGCTCGAGGAGACCTGGTCCCTGCGGTCGTCAATTTTAACGGAAGTCGATACGCGCTTTGCCCCGGACAAAAAAGGCGCTTCATGCAAAGCCTCAATCGCCCGCCAGATCATGTTAAGCTCCCCCTCGATGATCGTGCTCATCGATGTCAGCTCATAGGAAATCCCGTCCTGCTGTTTCAATATTCGCTGCATCTCGGCGACATAAGCGCTTAAACTCGTGGTTGCGGTTCCGATCGGAATCACCGTTACCTCTGCTATTGCCATCTGAACAACCTCCCTCGTCATATCTCAATCACGTGATACTCTTCCATTTTCCAATTCCGGATACGGATATCATACCAATTTCGGTCCGCCATATCAAAGCCCTCAATTTTAGCTTCACACAAGATATAGTGTATCCTGTCCCCCTCATCCATATGGCTATATCCTATTTTGTCAAAACGAGAATATACGCGGTATCTGTGCAGAAAAGGTCGCATTTGGTCACAATCCAGGAAATCTTATCGCCTTTTGACAGTTTCTTAACTGGCACAATGACCGCTCGTTTGCTATAATTCTTTTTGCGTTCAATTTTAAGAATATGGTTTACAAACACAATATATTGGGTTAAATTAGATTAACAACAACCAAATATAGTGTATATAGGTGCCGGATCAACCCATAAGGCAGTCCGGCTTAATAGGGAAGCATGGTGTAAATCCATCACGGTCCCGCCACTGTAAGGGCTCTTAGGCTGTTCATCATTTTTTCAGCTTTCCTCATACGGCATAGCCACCGAACAATCGGATCAAGGTTTTCGGAAGGCACCGCCGGGAGGCAGAAGCCCGAGTCAGAGACCTGCCTATATGCAGCAGACACCAACCTACGGGGCTTTAGGTAAGTGTTCGTTAAACTTGCGTCTGTACATAACATCATGCCCGTTCAAGGGCTTATGTCAAACGTCATTTCCGATCACAGCGCACGGACATTTTCAAGCCTGCCCGCGGGTTTTAGAAAATGTTTTTTTGATGTCCTTTTTCATATTTCCCCCGAAGAAAGCGAGGAATTTATTCATGCCCCAGCTCGTAGTTAAACCGAACAACCGTCAGCTCGCCTTTGATGAAATTCGCCTCTCCGTCTATGCCGACCGGACTCTGAAAGGATTGGACATGCTCGATAAGGAGCGTCTGCTTCGCGGCGTCAATGCCAAATTGCGCGGTGAGCAAGTTACCGGCGAAGAAATCAGCAGCGCCTTCACGATGTCCGCCCTTGAGCTTGTAACCAAAGAGGAGCCGAATTGGAAGTTTGCGGCTGCGCGTTCGTTTCTGACCTCTTTATATAAAAAAGCGGCTACCAACCGCCGATACAAAGCATACCCGGAAGAACCATACGGTGCCTTCTACCCGCTCATTACGGAGCTTGTACAGAAAGGCATCTATCGCGAGGACCTTCTGACCAGCTACACCAAAGAACAAATCGAAGAACTCGGCGAATGCATCGATCCAAGCCGCGATCTGCTGTTTGATTACATCGGTCTGTTGACGCTGGCTGAGCGTTACCTGGCAAACGACTTTGACGGTCGCGTCATGGAACTTCCGCAAGAACGCTACATGGTCATCGCGATGTTCCTCATGCATAACGAGCCTGCCGACAAGCGTCTTGACCTTGTCAAGGAAGCCTACTGGGCCATGAGTAACCTGTACATGACGGCGGCTACGCCGACCATGTCCAATGCAGGTAAAAAAGTAGCCGGCCAGCTGTCCAGCTGCTTCATCGATACCGTGGACGACTCCCTGGAAGGAATCTTCGATTCCAATACGGACATCGCCCGTCTCAGCAAAATGGGCGGCGGCATCGGGGTATACCTCGGTAAAGTCCGTGCACGCGGCTCTGACATCCGTGGTCACAAGAATACCAGTTCCGGCGTCATCCCTTGGATTCGCCAGCTGAACAACACCGCTGTTAGCGTTGACCAATTGGGAACTCGTAAAGGTGCCATCGCGGTTTATCTGGATGTGTTCCACAAAGACATCCTGTCCTTCCTGGATCTGAAGCTGAACAACGGCGACGAGCGCATGAGAGCGCATGACGTGTTCCATGGCGTATGTCTGCCCGACCTGTTCATGGAGGCTGTCGAAGCTCGTGAAGAGTGGAGCCTGTTCTGTCCGCATGAAGTGAAGAAAATCATGGGCTGGAAAGACGAGAACGGCCGTCCGCTAGGTCTGGAGGACTTCTATGACCATACTCAAGGCGAAGGCGAATTCCGCCAAAAATACGCGGAAGCCGTAGCGAACCCGCTGCTGCCGCGCATTACCGTACAAGCCATCGACATTATGAAGCGCATCATGAAGTCCCAGCTTGAAACCGGTACGCCGTACATGTTCTACCGCGACACGGTCAACCGTGCGAACCCGAACTCGGCTCATGGCATGATCTACTCTTCCAACCTGTGCACGGAGATCATGCAGAACCAATCTCCGACGGTCGTTGAGCAAGAGGAGCTGGTTACGAAAGACGGCCAAACCCGGATCGTGATTTCCAAAATCCCTGGCGATTTCGTTGTCTGCAACCTGAACTCCATCCACTTGGCTCGTGCCGTACCTGCCGGTGTGCTGGAGCGTCTCGTTCCGATCCAGGTTCGCATGCTGGATAACGTCATCGACATTAACAATATTGAAGTTCTGCAAGCTCAATACACCAACAGCCAATATCGCGCGGTCGGTCTCGGCACCTTCGGTCTGCACCACTTGCTGGCGCTGGAAGGCATCCGCTGGGAATCCGACGAAGCCGTTGCCTATAATGACAATCTGTACGAACACATCAACTACCTGCTCGTCAAATCCAGCATGGAGCTGGCCAAGGAAAAAGGCCACTATCCGAAATTCAAAGGCTCCGACTGGGAGAGCGGCGAGTACTTCACGTTCCGCGGTTATACCGACGGCGAGCATGAAGGCAAGTTCGTGACCACCGAACAGTGGCGTGAATTGCAGCAGGAAGTGCAAGCGAACGGCGTCCGTAACGCATGGCTGTTTGCCATCGCGCCGAACGGCTCCACTTCGATCATCGCGGGTTCCACGGCGAGCATCGATCCATTGTACGAACTTCTGTCTTATGAAGAAAAAACCACTTATAAAGTGGCGAACCCTGCTCCGGATCTGTCCGAGAAAACGATCTGGTACTATAAAACGGCTTTCTTGATCGACCAGCATTGGTCCATCAAAATGGCTGCCGCCCGTCAGCGTCACGTTGACCAAGCGCAAAGCTTTAACCTGTACGTCCGCCCTGATATCCGGGCTTCGGAATTCCTGGAGCTGCATCTGCATGCCTGGAAAGCCGGTATCAAATCCACGTACTATGTACGCAGCCGTGCGTTAACGATTGAAGAGTGTGAGTCGTGCGCAAGCTAAGAGTTTAGATTAACCTTTTTCGAACCCACCCAAACCCTCCCTTCCAAGGGAGGGCCCCAAGGGCTCTGCCCTCTGGACACCCGCAAGGGGTTGAAAGTGTGAATGGGGCACTTCTACGTTACTTTGCTGGCTAGGAGCGCTTTCTCCCTGCGGGAACGCTGGAATGCGGTGCGGAGACGAATGAGCTGCTTCGTACGTTTGTTGAGTTACTGTCTGCTGGGATCGCTCTCCCCTTGGGAATCGCTACTCATGCGGTGCAGGGACCATGAGTTACTTCGTGCGTTTTATTGAGTTACTGCCTGCTGGGATCGCTCTCCCCTTGGGATTCGCTTCTCATGCGGTGCAGGGACCATGAGTTACTTCGTGCGTTTTGTTGAGTTACTGCCTGCTGGGATCGCTCTCCCCTTGGGAATCGCTTCTCATGCGGTGCGGGGACCATTGAGTTACTTCGTGCGTTTTGTTGAGTTACTGTCTGCTGGGATCGCTCTCCCTTTGGGAATCGCTTCTCATGCGGTGCGGGGACCATTGAGTTACTTCGTGCGATTTGTTGAGTTACTGTCTGCTGGGATCGCTCTCCCCTTGGGAATCGCTTCTCATGCGGTGCGACAAGCATCGAGCGGCTGCATGCGGGGGTTCACGCATTGCAGGCGGGAATAAGCTTTCTAATAAAAGACTACAAAGGGTAAGGGTATCCAATCGGAAGAGTTTACGTCCGCCTTTGGGAGCCCTTTGCAACCTTTACAATACATTCAGGCAAAGGGCGGACAACAAGCGGCTGGAGATGGATACCCGTCCCGTGAATATGCTGGACATATCCCTCAGGCTTCGCCTATGCGTCGCCCTACTATGAAATACAAGGAGAGAAAATCGGCATGCAAATGCAAAAGATATTTAACACCGAAGCACCCAACCGCTCCACTCGCGTCATTGAAGGTGAATGCTCCGGGATCCTGAACTGGAACGACATTCGGATGCCTCATATGTATAAATTGTATAAGGTTCTGCTGCTGAACCACTGGATCGCGGATGAAATCCCGATGTCCAAGGATGCGCAGCAGTTCCCGCGCCTGGACCCTGAAGAGCAGCGCACCTTCAAAATCAACATCTCCCTGCTGGCTGTGCTCGATTCCATGCAGACGATGTTTGTCAGCGATGTGAAGCGTTACTTCACCGACTCGTCGCTCGAAGCCATCTCGGCCATCATCGGTCAGCAAGAGGTGGTTCACAACCAATCCTATTCCTACGTGCTTTCCTCCATCGTGTCGGAGCAGGAGCAGAAGGAAATCTTCGAATACTGGAAGCATGATCCGGTACTTCTGGAGCGCAACCAGTTCATCTCGAACATTTACCAGAATTTCCGCGACAATCCGTCGCCGCAATCCTTCTTCGAAGCCATGGTCGCCGACCTGATCCTGGAAGGGATTTTCTTCTACAGCACGTTTGCCTTCTTCTACAACCTGGCCCGTGACCAGAAGATGATGGCAACCAGCCAGATGATCTCCTATATTCAGCGTGACGAGAACCAGCACTGCTACTTCTTCGCCGAAGTGTTCAAGCAGCTGCTCAAGGATTTCCCTGAGCTGAACACTAAAGAGAACATCGACTACCTGTACCGCACCATTGACCGTGCCGTCGAGCTCGAAACCAACTGGGCCCACTACACGCTCAGCAATGTGCGCGGCATCGATCTGAACGAGTTGAGCGATTACATCAAGTACATCGCGAACCGTCGCATCACCATGATGGGTCTGGAAAAAGCTTACGAAGGCGTAGACGTCAACTGCATGCCATGGATCAAGCCTTTCTCCGACGAAGCCCTCAACGCAACAAAAACCGACTTCTTCGAAGCCAAATCCCGTAACTACGGCAAAGTGGGCGACGACAACGGCTTTGACGATCTATAAGTTTCCTTCATATACACAAAACCTCCGAGGTCCCCTAAACAGGGATCCCGGAGGTTTTTTATGCCTTTGACGGCTGAATCCGTTCCTCTACATCAAGCGTTACCCCCTCGCGGCCCAGACCTCAATCTCCACCTGAAGGGACGGCATCGCCAGTGCCGGCACGTAGGCCATCGTCATGGACGGCGCCTTTCCCCCGTGGAATTTCTCCCATTCCCGGTGGAAATGATCCCAGTCGACCTCCTGAACCGCCCAAATATTGATTTTGACGATATGATCCGCCGACATGGCTTCCGCGGCCAATACCCGCTGAATATTGGCCAAGGTGTTCTCTACTTGCTCCTTCATATCGGCCGGCAGCTTCCCCTCCCTGTCGGTCCCCACCTGGCCGGAGAATACCAACAGCTCAGCTCCTCTCGCAACCTTGGTTACATGGGTATACGGACCGATCGGCGGGGCGATGACGGACGGATTGTACCGCTGAATCGGGGACGGGACCTCCTCATCGGCTTCATTCAACATAGCCAGTGTCTGATGGTCCTCCCACTTCCCGTTAATCTTCACGTTTTTCCTGGCGATGCCTTCTTTATGGAAGCCGGATTTCAGGAGCACTCGGATCGAGCCTAAATTATGCGGCATCACGCCCGCTTCAATCCGGTGAAACTTCAATTCCTGAAAGGCAAACCTCACCACCATTTGAACGGCCTCGGTCATGTACCCCTTTCCGTTATGGTCCCGGTCCAGAAAATAACCGATCCAGCAGCTCTGCAAATTCCCCCGCACCACTTCCGTCAGCATGATCTCGCCGATGATCGTTTCGGTATCCCGCAGTCCAATCATATAGAGATACGCCTGATCCGCCTTGCTGGATTCCCGGGCCTTTCGAATCCGTTCGAGTTGTCCCTCAAGGGTATAGAATTCGTCGTCCCTTAAGCCCGTGAACCGTTGGAAAAAATCCCGGTTATCCACCTCGAGCTTCCATAGCGCTTCCGCATCCGATTCCTCTACCGACTTGACATAGATCTGTTTTCCTTGCATGAACATGGTCTACCTCTCCTTTGCTCGTATCATTAGAAACACAAAAAAAACACCACAGCGCACCTGTGGTGTACATGCCGATCTATGCAACCACAAGCCAGCGACCTGTGGTGTTTTTAATTCCACTGCTCCCTCATTTCAGTCAATAGCATGAAGGATCCTTGATCGCCGAATATCCGATTTTGGACAGACTTCTCCCGTCATCGGACCGATCAAAGAAAACAGCGGTGGAGTATCCCATGCCTTTGGACAACGACGCCAATGATCTTTTTTTCATGTGAATACTCCTCCCTGCCAAGATTTCAACCATCTATGTTCATAACAAGTATCTTGCCTTATGGCTCGCTAATTCCATCGTCTCGATTACCCATAGGATACATGAATCTGCATGAAGGATCAAATCCGCTAAGCTACATTCACATGACCGTTCCCTTCGGATTGCCTTTGGACGGGCCTCTCCCCTGCTTGATATGCTTCAGCTGGGCCACAATGATGACGCTGATGACCACCAGCAGGAACCACGAGCTGATTTTTCCGATATGCACCAGACTCCATGTCCGTTCCTGTCCCGGATAGGTCCAGGCCCCGAGAAACGTGGAGATATTCTCAGCGATCCAAATAAAAAAACCAATCAACAGGAACGACAGCACCAGCGGCATGCGCAAGGTTTTTCCGTCAACGTCGAAATACACCATGGTTCTGCCAAACACCACGAACAACAATGCGGTCAGGAGCCAGCGCGCATCCCATACGTAGTGATGGGTAAAGAAATTGGCGTAGATCGCCGCGCTGATCAGCACGGTCAGCACAGGCAGCGGCCAGCCGGTGATGCGCAAATTCATTCGCCGCCAAGCCTGGCAGATATAACTGGCTACGCTCGCATACATAAAGCCGCTGTACAGCGGAACGCCGCCGATTTTGCTCCAGCCCTCCTCCGGGTAAGACCATGAGCCCATATGCACTTTATACAGCTCCAGCATCAATCCGATGACGTGAAAGACACAGATAACCTTCAGTTCATCCCATGTCTCCAACTTGCTCACCAGCATCCCGATTTGCGCCAAGACGCAGATGAGAAGAATGAGATCATACCGCGGCAAACCCGGAATCTCAACCACCTTGGTCAGTCCCAGCGCGCCGAAGATAATCACCGGAAATAGGCAGGACAAAGCCTGCTGATAACCGAAAACCCACAGCTTCCGTATAAATTCCATAAGCTCCTCCTAGCCCCTACAATCGTATACTTCACCCTACCACAGACCGCGAATTGAATAAAAGAACAGCTTTGTCATATTTCATCCAAGCCATGGAGCGGATAAACAAAATAAGAGAGCAGCCCCTAATGCTGCTCTCTCATCGGTTAACGGCCTATCCGACGATCCTTAAGGTTATACATGCGTCATGCATGCTCTTAGGTTCAACCCTGTTCAATCGCTAGATTATATTCGGGTTCCCGGCATCTTGCGCCGGTCTCAACAGCCTGAAGGCTCATCCTCTTCATACAGCCGGGGCATGCCCGGTCAGAGAGCGACATGGCGAGTCGATTTTTTCTTTTTGACCCGTAACAAAAATGTAAGAGGTATGGCTACCACCGCCACCATCGTGCCGATCATGAACACGTCATCAATGCCCATGGTTGTTGCCGCACGCGGAGTCACAGTTCCGGCGCCCATGTAATAGGATGTTCTGGTTACCACCAGCGCACTGAAAATGCCGATGGATAACGAAGCCAGTCCCTGGCGCGCCCAGTTCGTAATGGACGATGCATGGCCTGAGTACTCGCTGGACACCGCGCTCATCGCGGCGTTCGTTAACGGCATGTTGCACAGCGCTATGCCGAGGCAGCGAACCAGCTGCAGCATGGAAATGTACAGAACCGACGTATTCGTGCCGATCCCGCTGAAAGCCAGCGTAGCGGCCACAATGATAAGGACACCCGTGATGACCAGCCGGAACGGACCGATCCGGTCATAAAATTTGCCGATAATCGGCGATGCCGCCGCCATGACGATCGCGCCCGGCAGCATGATCAATCCGGTATCCATCGGGGACAGCTTCAGCACGGTCTGCAAATAGAGCGGCACTAGCAAGGTTCCCGTATAGAGGGAGATCGTCACGATACAGTTCAAGATCAAGCTGTACCGGAATCGGGGAAATTTGAAGACCTTCAGCTGCAATAGCGGGGACGAAATACGCAGCTCCCACTTAATGAAGAACAGCAGCAGCAGAATTCCGGCGACGAGCAAGGAGATCGTCTTCCAGGATCCCCAGCCCCAATCGTTGCCATGGCTGAAGGAGAGCAGCAAACAGGAGCTGCCCGCCACCACCGTCAAGAAGCCGAGGAGATCGAAAGTCTTCTTCCCGGTCAGTCGATAAAAAGGAATGAATTTGCTTACGATGACGATCGATATCAGGCCGATAGGGACATTCAGGATGAAGATCGATTTCCACCCGAAGTATTGCACCAGCCATCCGCCCAGGGTCGGCCCGATCACCGGCGCCAGCATGGAAGCCAGGCTCCACAGGCCCATGGCATAGGCCTGCCGCTCGCGCGGAAACACCTGGTAGATGATCGTCATCGTAATCGGGATGATCATCCCGCCGAAAACGCCTTGCGTGATCCGGAATGCGATCAATGTTTCGATGTTCCAGGCGACAACGCATAGCAGCGACGAGAGGGTAAACCCCGTCAATGCAAGTACGAATAGCCTTTTATAACTTAACTGGTCCCCCATGTAGCCTACGATGGGGGCCACGATCCCCGTTGCCAGCAAATACCCGGCCATCAGCCATTGGGTTGTGCTCAGCGTGGCATGAAACTGTTCCATCACCACCGGAAAGGCTACGTTGATAGTGGTAATGCTCAGCACCGCGAGAAAATTGCCGAAAAACACGGCGCTCATAATTAGCCAAAATGAAGATTTTTCGTCTGTGTTCACAAGAAGCCTCCTAAACAAAGTAACCCCGCCCGGATCTGATGAACAGAACTGGAGGCAGGATTACTTAAACATAATATTATCATTTACTCCGTTGGAAATAACTTTCGGCCAAGCAATCGCAGCAAAATATACAGGTTATCCGCCTCGTCCTCATCCAGCTGCTTGAAGGATTCCATAACGGCATAGTCCCCCTCGCTGCGCGCGTCGAGTACCAGCTGCCGCCCTTCTGCCGTAAAATTGACATAGTGGCTGCGTCCGTCTTTCGGATTCGGCGTTCGAATCACCAATCCCCGCTGTTCCAATGCATCGACCAAATAGGTAATCGTTGCAGCTTTAAGCTCCATGTGCTCAGCCAACCGGTTGGGGAGCCACGGTCCCTCCTGCTCGATCAAACTTAGGATTTTATACTGATTCATCGTCAAATCGTTCTTTCTCAAATGACTCAAGAAAGACACGACACGATGCCTCGTCATTTTATCCGATAACTCACGATACATGTCCATGAGTCTCTCCACGCTTGCTTCTCTTCCGTTCTCCAGAGTTTTTCACCTCGTTTCCTATTTTAGTTCAATCATTCTAACTTGTAAACACCATTTTCATGATTTTCATTCTAATTCATCCCAATTATAGAGGTGTAACGGAATAATTACTTAAATCGTTCAAAGTTTATTTCGAGAAATTGAACCATTCTAATTCTTAAAATCAGAAGCATCTAAGGAGAAAAATCTCTCATTCATTCCTTAGCAAAAAACGTTCAGTACAATAATAGGTAGGACAAATGCAAAAAGGACTCGCAAGATCTAGCGATCCGCGAGCCCTTATCCTTCCCGTTTATTCCTCATCATCTGCAAACAATTCATGCAGCATCGCTTCCCGGCGATTCACGAATTCCTTCGTGATCATGTAATGATCCGTTTCCTCCAGGCTCGTCTCTTCCACGCCTTCGGATGTCAGCTTGTAGATGATCGAATCCGGATAAGCCATGACAATCGGCGAATGCGTGGAAATAATAAACTGCGAGTCTTCATGAACCAGGTCATGGATGCGTCTCAGCAGCGCCATTTGGCGAAATGGCGACAAGGCCGCTTCCGGCTCGTCCATGATGTACAACCCGTTGCCGCCGAAGCGGTGCAGAAACGTCGCAAAGAAGGATTCCCCATGGGATTGATGATGCAGCGACTTTCCGCCATAAGACTGCCAAAGCCCCAGCGAATCGACCTCGGAGGCCACATTATAATAGCTTTCCGCCCTGAAAAAGAAGCCGTCCCGCGGCTTCCGGACTCCTCGAACCGTACGGATATATTGATACAGCACAGAATGCGTCTCCGCCGTAGAAAAAGAGAAATTGATGGTGCCTCCTTCCGGATTAAACCCGAGGGCCGCGGCAATCGCCTCCAGCAGCGTGGATTTGCCCATGCCATTCTCGCCTACGATATAAGTAACCTTGGGATGAAAATGAAGACCGTCCATAGCTGCTACGGCCGGCAAATTAAAAGGATATTCATGAAATGTCGGAACACGATCCCTCATCAACGCAACGCTGCGAAGATAGGCAAGCATAGCCGTGTGATCCAAGCGCTTTCCCTCCTTGATATACGGAACCCTATAGTTATAGTCTACTATATAACATTCCAGCTTCGGTTCCAATTCAGGATCATCGCCCGATGCAGGCTGCATTCTACGACGCATTCCTGAAGGAATGAACCCGGGAAGCCCTGCTGCTCTGTCGATAACAGGTAGGAAGCTCCTTCACGCAGTGGATGCCCTGATATTCAAAAAAATGCGCCATCACAGGGCATGCCGGCACCTGGAATGACGCACTTTTTTCATCCGATATTGAATCAGTTGGTACGATATGCTATTCGCTTACGATAAATTCATAGAGCTCCTCGACCTTCTCTTCCGTCAGATCGCCGCTGTTATCAAACACCTTGATGGACGTTTGCGGAATATCCCAGTTCACTTCCGGAACGAAATCGACGCGCTTCTTGAAGTCGTCCCAATGATCCAGCTTCCACTGATCCCGCTCGGTCTGTCTGTCAATGATCCGTTCCTTCTGCAAATCCATGTCCTTGAGCGCAACCACGATGACCTTCACGTCAACGTCGTTCTTCGTTAATCCCGCGGATGCGATGACCTCTTCAATCCATTCGCGGTTCTTGAGCTCCGCCGTGAACGGCGAGATCATAAAGACATTTTGCCCGGCACCCAGGTTCTCGATGCAAATATCCTTGGTCGTATCATATTCCAGATCGCGCAGATTCTCTTTATAGAAGGAAGAATCGCGGTCGTTCGGATCCAGTCCGTTGCTCTCCAGGAACTTCTCGACAAACCGTCCCCCCACCGTATCACGGTCGAGGAATGCAGCCGGTATGCGGACTGCAAGCTTCTTCGCTACGGTTGTCTTGCCTGTGCCGGCCACGCCGACAAAAAACACTAGCTTTTGCAAAATGGTATCCCTCCATATGATCTATATCGCTAGAACACCCCTGCCGTCACTCACGCTATCCCTATGCGCGTTCTGTCCGGTAACGGGTTTCTTCAATCAATTCCTCCATCGCGGAGGCCAAACGCTCCTGAAGCACTTCCGCTACGTCAAACCCGCCATCCTCGGTACGCGCCACCTGGGCATCCACGGCGTACACGCCGCCCAGAATATGCCGGGCCCCGATCGAGGACAGCACGGGCTTGAGCGAATAATCAATCGCCAGCAAATGCGCGAGACTGCCGCCAATGAACATCGGAAGCACGATTTTGCCAGCCAAGCCTTTTTGCGGAATCAGGTCCAAAAACGTCTTAAGCACGCCGGTAAACGAAGCTTTATAAACCGGACTTGCCACAATCACGGCATCGGCCTCAGCCACAAGCCCGTTGGCTTTGACGATATGTTCGCTCTCAAACTTCGTATGAATCAAATCCTCAGGGGGCAGCCCGGCCACGTCGATCCGGCTCACCTCGAAATTGGCCGCAGCTAGTGCCTGCTCCGCAAAATCCATAACCGCATTCAATCGGGATCCGGCTGTAGGGCTCCCATTAATAATAACAGCTTTCGCCATAATCATTCACCTCAGCTTATCTTATAATGTCACCATTTCATGCATGCTTCAGATCGCTATGTAGGGTCCTCTCGATATAGAGTCAGACCGCCATAGCCTGTATCTCAGAAAAAAAAGACTTTACAGGATACGGCAAAGTCTTCCGGTCAGCAGTCGCTCTAACATCCGACGTCAATCAGCATAAATCAGAGCAAACTTGTCAGAATTAGTATCATCGTATCAATGTGTCCGCGCTTTTGTCAATGCGGCAGACGCGTCAAACCGACGTTTCCTTATTGCTCGCATCATATAACCGATCACGAACCAGGTCCCCCAAGCGAATAAGGTTTAAGATCGACACCAAGTCCCTCCCTTGATCAGGACGTCCCGCTTCCTTGTTCGGCAAGCAGCGGCGAGTACATCATGAGCGCATGGTTCTCGGTAATCCACTCATCCCGAATCCGTTCGCCTTCCCTGTTGAACACTTTGCGGCCAATGACGTTATGCCTCGCATATCCTCCCCAAACTTCCTGGGTAATGCGATGGTCCCGCTCATATACTTCATAGCGATGCAGCGGAGCGGCGCTGGATCGCCATTCCCCGATCAAATCCTCCTCTGATACATATACCGACAGCTGGTATGTATCGTTCGTCGGATTATAAATCTGAAGGTCCAAATAATTATAGGCGCACGTAGCGCCGCTCCCGAACGGCTGGGTCCGGTTCGCATCCGGAAATACGTCATAGCTGTGCCGATGCCGTTCTTTCACTTCCAGAGGGGTGTGCAGCGTCATCCAGTATATGAGGTTGGACAGCTGGCACAGCCCTCCACCCACGCCGGCCTTAAAGCCTCCATAGAACAGGACCATGCCGTCGACATACCCTTTCCTGCGGGTCGGGCGTCCAATGCTCCTCCAATAGGACAGCGTCTCTCCCGGACGAACCAGCAATCCATCCAGATGGCGCACGGCCAGACGCAGGTTGATCACCTTATGATGCTGATACCACATATCAACGTCCTTGAGCTGGCGTTTCAGCGGGGTTTGGTGTGTGAACACCGAATATCGCAGCGGCTCAGGACTTTGCGTACGGGCGATGCCGCCTCCCTTCTTCATCCATTCCCAATAACGCCGGTACGTAAAATACTGCTTGCCTGCCCACAGGCGGAATTTTGAACGCTTGACGGGTTTCATCCGTGACCGTTCCCCCTTGGCCGTATTGATGTAATTGGAAATATTTTACCACAATAGCTCAAAGGACATCGTTAAAAATCCGTAACCCGCGCGTTTGCGCACGACCTTTCACCTATTCTGTTCACAACCGGCACCCTGGACTGGGCGAATGCATAGAGATAAAGCATCGACGTTCCATGAATAACATCCCGTATACCAAAGGAGGAATGAAATGAATCCCCAACAGCCCATTCCATACGTAGGCTCCAAAACCGAATGCAAAGAGCAGCCCATCGCTTTCCCTCCCCAGCATCAAAACTGCCAGCCGGGCCTTGAAAGCCTGATGTCGCCGCGTCCGATCAGCGAAGATCCCGCCTACCGGGGCAGCGGTAAACTGGATGGCAAAATCGCCATTGTGACCGGGGGGGACAGCGGTATCGGCAAAGCGGCCGCCATTGCCTTCGCCAAGGAAGGTGCCGATCTGGTCATCCCATACTTATATGAGACTTCGGATGCGGAAGTGACGAAGCAGCGGATTGAATCGCTCGGCAGACGATGCCTCTTAATGAAGATCGATCTGCGCTACAAAAAAAACTGCGAAGCCGTGGTTAACGAGACGATCGCCTGCTTCGGCAGAGTGGATGTTCTCGTGAACAACCATGCCGTCCAGTATGTGCAGCGCAGCATTCTGGACATTACGGAAGAACAGCTGCATCACACCTATCAGACGAATATCTTTCCGTTCTTCTTCATGATCCAGGCTGCGCTGCCCCATATGAAAGCAGGGGCGTCGATCATCAACACGGCCTCCATTACGGCCTATGACGGTTTAAAGGAGCTCATCGACTATTCCTCAACCAAAGGCGCCATCGTTTCCCTTACCCGATCCCTGGCCCTTTCGCTGGTCGATCAGGGCATCCGCGTCAACTCCGTCGCGCCAGGCTCGGTCTGGACGCCGCTCATCCCTTCCAGCTTCTCCGCCGATGAGGTTGCCGTATTCGGAACGAATTCGCCGATGAAGCGAGCCGCACAGCCTTATGAGCTGGCACCCGCTTATGTTTACCTGGCATCGTCCATCACTTCTTCTTTTGTCACGGGTCAGGCTATTCACGTCAACGGAGGGCAGATGGTAACCAGCTAGCATGGATGCCGCAAGCATCCGAGGATTCCACGAATAACGTGCAGAGGATGTGTACAATGAACACCGGAATTCCCAAACGGTCCGCCCGGATGGACATGGGGTTTTATGCATTAAACAAGCTGGCCAGCGCCGGTATCGTCGTGCTGCTGCTGAGTCTGCTGGATTGGGCGTGGCCGTCCGGCGCGGATCAGGCCTCGGAGTGGTTAGGCCTTTACATGCCGCAAGAACACTGGGTGTACGGTTACGCGCTGACGGCCTCTCTCGCGGCCGATGCCATACTCGCGTTCCTGCCTTCGCTGCATAAGGGGAAACAGGCTGCCGTGTATGGAGCGGTCGGTTTTCTGTTCTTCGCCTTGTTCACGGGCGGTCATCCGGAGCAGCTCTGGCTCCGTGCCGCTGCCGGAACCCTGACGCTGCTTCTGTTCTTGTGGGGAAAGCATGAATTCTCCAGCAATTCGCTGGCCACCCCGTTCTTTGCCCTGGCCGTTCCCCTGCTGTGCTGGTTGATCTGATTCAAGAGCCCGTAGCCTCTTTCCTATGGAAAAAGGGCCCTCTGATGAGGGCCCTTGGCTCTTTGTTTCAAAGCGCTTCGATGACATCCCCGGCGATGACCGAGGCGGGATGCCCCCGATGCCGAGCGGCCCGCTCGCCGGCACGGCCGTGCAGCCACACGCCAAGCGCGGCTGCAGACGGACCGGCATGCCCTTGCGCCAGCAGGCCGGCAATGATGCCGGTCAGCACGTCTCCGGTGCCTCCGGTCGCCATGCCGGAGGTGCCGGTCGTATTGATGTAGGTTTGTCCGTCCGGCGAAGCCACGACGGTATGCGCCCCCTTGAGCACGAGGGTAACCCCGTGCCCGGTCGCGAACCCTGCAGCGGCACCGATCCGGTCCCGCTGCAGCTCGGCAGTAGGAATGCCCAGCAGCCGGGACATCTCCCCGGGATGCGGGGTCAGCACCGTGGCCGCGGCACGCGGCTTCCAGGCGCTGAGATCGCCAGCCGCAGACAGCATATTCAGCGCGTCGGCATCCACCACCAGCGGCCCTTCCCATTCTTCCCACAGCCGGCGGAGCCACCTGGCGTCTCCTTCAAAGCGGCCAAGCCCCGGACCTACGGCCAGCACATCGCGGGACTTGGCGAGGGCCAGGACCTGCTCCGCGGAGGCCTCATTCCAGTAGCCGCCGCTCTCCTCCTCTGTCGCAGGGGCGAGCATCACCTCGGGCGCGGCTCCGCTCAGCGGCAGCACCAGACTGGCAGGGAGCGCCCAGGTTACCAGGCCGCAGCCCGCGCGGAGCGCCGCTCGGGAAGCGAGCAGGCCTGCACCGCTCATCGTGCGGCTGCCCCCCACGGTCAGGACGTGGCCGTAGGTGCCCTTATGTCCGTCCGGCGCGCGGCGGCGCGACACATCGGCGCCCAGCTCCGTCCGAAGGACATGCGGGGTAAGCAGATGCGTGCTGACGCCCTGCTCCCGGCAAAGCGATGCCGGAATGCCGATGGAGCGGACCACCACCCGGCCCGCGGCCCCGGCGCCGGGGTACTGCACCAAGCCTCGCTTCAGGAAGGCGAGGCATACCGTCACCGCGGCCGAAATGCACGGCTCGTGCCGCGCGCCGGTATCGGCGTCCAGTCCGCTCGGAATATCGGCGGACACAATCGGCAGGCCGCTGTCGTTCGCGGCCTGGATCAGCGCGGCGTAAGCGCCGCGGGGCGCGCCCGTCGCGCCCGTCCCGAGCAGCGCGTCCACGATGCCGGTGTACGCGCCGTAGTCCACGGCGGCACGGCCGTGGACCAGAGCCGGGATGCCGAGCGCTGCCGCGGCATCCCGCTGCACCGCCGCCTCGCCGGCCAGCGCGGACGGCTCGGCGGCGTAGAGCAGCGTGACGCTTATGCCGGCGTCACGCAAATGCCGTGCGGCGACCACGCCGTCGCCGCCGTTATTGCCTTTGCCCACCAGAATGAGCCAGCGTTCCTGCGCCGCCAGCGCGGTGGGCAATCGCGCGTCTCCGTCGATGACAGGCGACGGGCGGCTCATCTCGATAACCCGCTCATTTCCGGTGAAAGGGCCCTCTGCCGCTGCCGAATAACCCAATAAGGAAGTCGGCCGGTCGCACCTCTCATCCTCCGGCAAGTAGGCTTGCTCGCTTCCGCATGTCCGAGCGGCCGCCGTGGACGGTAACTGGCTCGCGCCATGACGCTCCAGGCATAATTTCAGGACTTCCTCGGCAATCGCTTTACCCGCATTTTCCATAAGCGCGATGGCCGGAATGCCGATGCGGCGAATCGTGTAGTTATCGAGTGCCCTCATCTGTTCGGACGTCACAACATACATCCAAGCTCTCCCCTTTGCTTCGATATATCCTACCCAAACGCTCTGACGACTTCGCTTGATGCCTGTCGATTAATAAGCAACGGTAAAACGGGACTGAATGAACTGCGGATCGTCCAGTTCATCAATCACGGCTACCGCAAAATCTTCAACCGAGATCCGGCTGCTTCCGCTCTCATCCGTCACCAGGCGGTCCATGCCGATCCGGAATTGTCCGGTACGTTTCCCCGGCTCGATGATGGCCGCCGGACTGATGTACGTCCATTCCAGATCGCTTTCCTTATAAAGATCGTAAGCATCCGCATGCGCACGGGCAAGCGGTCTGATCTCTTCCGGAAATTCCGGGGTTTCCATAAGCGGTACCCCGCTGTCGGCGATCAGGCTGCCTGCGCCGCCAACGATCAACAGGCGGGTTACGCCGCCGCGTCTCGTTCCCTCCACAATGGTCCGCGCGGCTGCTACAAGCTCCTCTTCTTGTCCGAACTTCGGACCGAAAGCGCTGATCACGGCATCGTGTCCCTGAACAGCCTCTTCCAATGACGAAGGATCCATCACATCCGCTTTGACTTTCTGTAATCGCTCATGCTCCGCTTCAAGGCGATCCGGATTACGCAGCACCGCCGTTACCTCGTGTCCCCGGCGCAGCGCTTCTTCCGTAATGCGTTTCCCGATCGTCCCGCTTGCTCCAATCAATGCTACCTTCATGTTCATCGCTCCTTCGTTTAAAAATTATACTACATCACCCAGGATGGGGAAGGGTTCTCTTATATCTTAAGTAGTAGTATGAACACCCGGTGCCGCGTATAGCCATACTTGGCCGATCGCACCTCCTATTTACTTATCCCCTTGCAGACCTCTTCAAACTCCACTTATTCATTTTTCCTCAAAACATTAGATCTTTAGACCTATGAAACAAGATATTGTTTTCACCGATAGAATACATAAGTGCACATTTATGAAAATATATATTTGGCGTAATGACTTCTAACGCAATACTAATGGTATACGCTTGTCGAAGATTGTCCTAATGCTTATGTTTAAATCGTAATGAAAAGGAGAACATCCATCCTATGAAAAAACAATATGTCCGCTTGCTGGCTCTCTGTCTCGCTGGCGGCCTGCTGCTGCTAAGCAGTTTGTCGCTTCATCCTGATGCCGCGGAAGCGAAACCCAGCCAGAAGGCAACCTGGTTCTGGGATACCCCGCAAATCAAAGACTCCGCCGATGACATTCTGAGCTTTGCCGGCAGCCAGGGAGTGAACGTGCTCTACCTGCAGATGAACCGCGACGTCCGTCCCGAGTATTACCGCAGCTTTATCCGCCAGGCAGGAGTGCAAGGGATCGAGGTTCACGTCCTCGGCGGGGCGCCGAACTGGGCGCTGGAATCGGAACGTCACCGGCTGGAGACGTTTATTCAATGGACCGCCGAATATCAAGCGTCCGCTGCCCCGAATGAGCGCTTCACCGGCATCCATGTCGATATCGAGCCGCATGTGTTGGCCGAATGGAAAACGAACCAGTCCTCGGTCGTTAAGCAGTGGCAAGCGAGCGTCCGTTATCTGGTCGATGAAGCGCACAAGCTGAATCTGCCGATCGGCTCCGACATGACCTTCTGGCTGCATACCTACCAGCTGCCGGATCAGTCGATGTCGATCAGCCGCTGGATGATCAAGCAGTTCGACCAGATCGTCATTATGGCCTATCGCGATCAAGCGGATAACATATACAACCTCGCCGCAACCGAGCTAAAGGAAGCCGACGAACTCGGCAAGGAGGCCCTGATTGCCGTGGAGACCAAGTCCAGCAATGAGGGGGCTTACATTACCTTTTTCGAGGAAGGCACGTCCTATATGGAGGAACAGCTGAGCAAGGTATGCACCAAGGCGGAAAAGCACCCTTCCTTCTCCGGGTTCGGCATTCACGACTACAGGTACTGGAAGGAACTTTATGACTCCGATCGATAACGTTGCGATCCTTACATTATGGCATTAAAAAAAGATGGCGTTTCAAGAGGGTGTGTCCTCTGGCGCCATCTTTTATGTTTAATGAAGGAACTTATCCTATCCTTTGGGTAAAAGGCCTGATCGCTTTCAAACCGTCAACATGAGAAGCAGTACATAACCGACCGTCATTTTCGCGCGTTGAAGCGGCGCTTTTTTTACCTGCACTTCCATCACCCCGGCCCCTCCCTCTCTTCGATGTCTTATTCATATACTATATGCGGCTCGGCCCCTTATGTTACCTCGAGGAAACATTGTTTACCAAGAGAAAAACCGATCCGTCATGTGAACAGTAGCATACGATCAAGCTTCCTGCACTGGAAGCGAACCCGGGCAGCATGCGGCTCATTTACGATCAGCATAGTGCTCTATGACGTCCTGCAAATATTGTTCTGCTTCCATTACAAGCTGACGCTCTCCAGCGTTCCATTGATCCCGATTGTTATCGACCGCTAAAAAAGCAGCATGAATCCGTTCGTCGCCATGGGTTACACGTTGAACCATCTGTTGCCATTCTTGGGCTAAGGCCCCGGCTAAACGGGACTCGATGGGGACGTTTGAGGCCTTATAAGCTGCAGCTTGCAGCGATATTTTTCTGAACGTATTGTAAAAATCCAATACCGCCTGCTCAGAGTCAAATACTTTTTGAAACAGCCGCGCGTCTTCCTCCGAAAATTCGTATTCTTTCCAAGCCGACATATCGACCTCATTCAACGAACGCATAAGAAGGGCTAACAGCTCCCAGGGTACGTTGTACCCTTCTTTCATCATTTCCTTTGCCACATGCAATCCGTCAAGCTTGGCTTGGATGCTCTCTTTCTGTGAATAAAGGACCGATGCCTGGTAATCTAGAATGTTCTCGATATCCTGCTCCTCGGTGCCCACAATCAATTGTTCTTTTATCTTTTTTAAAGAGAAACCGATGGCTCTATAGAACATAATCTGCTCAAGTACATACAGCTGTTTATCATAATATACTCTATGCCCCAGCTCATCTCGCTCCGCTTTAAGAATCCCTTCATTATCGTAGTACTGAATGGTTCGCGGTGTTATTCCCGACAATTGGCTGATTTCTTTTACGGAATATTTTTTTCCCATGAACCCATCCCTTCCTGTCCCTTACTCGATTTTCGCTAAAAAGGCTTCTATCGTTTCCAGTAACTCTTCAGGGTATTCCCCGTTAATCGCATGCGAGGCCTCTTCAAATAAAACCATCTCGCTATTAGGGTCTTTCAAGGCATCCATCCCCGTTTGATACGACTTTTCAGCATGGTGCATCGTCGATTGTCCAGCTAAAATACCGAGCACCGGTATCGTCAGCTCAGCTAATTGTTCCGGCTGGATGGCTTCCGGCATGGGCAGCTTGCTCTTGAATGTCCGCATACCGGTTTCGATTAATTTGGCGGTCGGATCGCTGTCATCGACTTCAGCCCCGCCGGATATATAGCTGAGCATTTTCTCCCGGATCGGTTTGGGCACCATGGGCACAGTCGCCGGAATGGAGGCCAGTATCATTTTCAATGGGATGGGGCCGAACACATAGACAGGGTCCAGCAATAAGAGCGAGTGAATCTTCTCTGGATGCTTGAGCGCCAGATTCGCCGCACTCCACCCGCCGAACGACAGCCCTAATAGGTGGATCTCTGGTTCCGGCAGCTGATCCAATACTTGCCCTAACCATGCTGCTTGGTCCGCAGCGGTTTCAATCCGTCTGGTTTCCGTGCTTAAACCCGGTTCTCCTATCAAATCAACGGTGTATACAGGCCGGTGTTCTAAAAAGCCGCTAAGATTGGCCTCCCACATGGGTGTAGCAGATCCCTTTCCGGGAAGCAGCAACAAAGGCGTTTTGTGCGGTGTATCGCTCCCCTGGAACTTGTAGAGCTGCACCACGCCAAAATCGGTATGAACCTTGATCGACTCCACCGGTTCTGGCAAGTGGCTCATCGCCTCCTCATAAGCCGCCGCATATTCCTTCTGCCCATCCTCTGTAACAAAACCGCTTAACGACCCGTCATCTCTGAATAGAAAGCCTACTACCGTCAGTATAGCTAGTATCGCAATGAGAATGCTACCCAAGATAATCCATCCTTTTCTTCGTTTCACTTCAATCCCCTCCTAAGGCGACTATAAGCTATGACGTAACGTTATACGCAACCCCCATGCGCTCTATAGCTGCCTGTTACCGAATCGGCTTGAAATCCCTTCCTTCTTGTGCAATAGTGAAAGGTAGAATATTGAAGGAGGGATCCGCTTGTCCCTTACGGAATGGATGGTTGATATCTTTGGCTCGCTGGACGGGCTCGTGGCCGCGCTTCTTGCCACTGCGGTATTTGTGGGCCTGTACATATACAGTGCGTCCCGGCTGCTCGGTGCACGCAAGGATTCGCTCGCTCGCATTCGTCAGACCTTGACGGTCTACGCCAGGCTGGCAGGGCTTCTCGGCACGCTTATCCATCGACCGACCCGGACGGCCGTCCCCGAGGATCTGCTGATCCGGCTGCTGCAGGAATGCAAATCCGCTGACCTGCTGACGCGTGAGCTCCACGAACAAATGGATATCTTTCTAAGCGATCGCGATGAATCTCGATTGACGACGCTTCACAAGCTGCTGGACCGGGAGATCAACAGACTCATGAAGGAGCGCGACGAGCTGGTTGGACGGCTGGAGAAGCCCGGCTGGGGGATGGGCTTGTGGCTGCTTCTAAAACCTGCCGTACCTGCCCTTTCACTGGGTGCCGCACTCCTATGGACGGCGCTCCTTGCGGAGGAACTCAGGCAAACCTCGGCCTGGTCAAGCCCCGAGGTTTGGTGTTTATGGCTCTCCAATATCATTGCCACGATCTCTTTCTACCGTTTATTGATGGATTCGAGAAGAAAAACGCATGGCATGATTTATACCGTGCTGCACCTGCTGATTGTGGCTTCGGCCTTATTTAATCTGATCGGCAGCGAAGCCTCGCCTTACGTTCTGGCCACCCAATGCTTGCTCTATCTGGCGGGTTTCCGGGTAACGGCCACCCGTAAGCGGCGTGAGCGGCCCTACGCCGGCCATCCGGAGCTGATGGAGCAGTTCCTTCATCCTGCTGGGGATCACGATCCTCTAAGCGAAACAACAGGCGCAGGCGAGCCGGAGAGCAGCCCGCTCCGGTCGCGATAAGATGCCTGATACATGAATATGATTGAAAAACAGCCCGGCCGATTCAACGGCCGGGCTGTTTGTATTATTCGTATACTCTATCTCTAATAGAAAAGAACTCCCGCATGATTCCCGAAGCGCGTTCCCCTAGTCTACTTGGTCAACACCCCTGGTGTCTTTTCCATTTCGACTGGACAGGCTGCACTTCACGTTATCTGGCGGAAGTTCTTTTTAAGGTACCTGATAGCTTTTGCTTGGTCATCTTGTATTCGTTCTTCGCTGTTGGCCGGATGCCCGGGACGATCCTGACGTCTTGACCGCTCCGGAGGCCGTATTCTCGAAACGCTTGCGCTCCGTTCGTTCCATCTGAACGATTTGACCCTCATGCACTACGATTTGCAGCGAACCGAATTCCATGTCGTTCAGCAGGCTTGCTATGCGCTCGAGCCACATTTCATCCACTTTTAATGGTTTAGCCATGGATACGCCTCCTCACCGGGCAAAGCCCTCATTTATTCACTCATCTTCATCAGCCGAAGACACATTCACAATCTAACGATCATTATTCATTCTTTTCCAACCTATATAGTATGAATTAACCTTAGCATGGGTTGGAAACGACTGTCAATGGGCATTTTTTCGCGTAAACCAATTTTTAAGCAGCAGCGTAATCACGGCTAACAACAGCAATAAGGAGGCCACCGCGAACGATGCCGAAAACTGATACTCATTGTACAAAATCTCGACATGAAGGGGCAGCGTATTGGTCTCTCCGCGGATATGGCCGGATACGACGGACACGGCCCCAAACTCGCCCATGGCCCTGGCATTGCACAGAATGATGCCGTACAGCAGTCCCCATTTGATATTGGGCAGGGTGACCCGCCAGAAGATTTGCCAGCCCTTGGCGCCGAGCGTTACAGCCGCCTCCTCTTCCTTCGTCCCTTGGTCCTCCATCAGCGGAATCAGCTCCTTGGCCACAAAAGGAAACGTAACGAATAACGTAGCCAGAACGATGCCGGGCACGGCAAATATGATCTTGATATCATGGCTTTCGAGCCAAGGGCCGAACCAACCCTGACGGCCGAAAATAAGCACGAAGATGAGGCCTCCGATAACTGGCGATACCGCGAACGGTAAATCCAGCAGCGTAATCAGCAGATTTTTGCCTTTAAAGCGGAACTTCGTTATGGTCCAAGCCGCGATGACGCCGAATATCGAATTCAGCGGTACCGCAATCGCCGCCACCAGTAAGGTCAACCGCAGCGCGGACAAGGCATCGGGATCGGACAAGGCCGCAATATAAACCTCCCATCCCTTCTTTAGCGCTTCGGACAGCACCGTAACGAGCGGCAGCACAATAAGCCACAGAAGCACAAGGCCAGCCAAACTAATGAAGGTCCATTTCACCCAGGTTTTCTCCGCTGCAGCCGGAGAGGGCGATGTGCCTCGTTTCCCTGCCGGGACGGCAGCGGGTACGGTTCCAGCCATATAGTTCCCCCTCCCTAGCGCGCGGTTTTCCGCGTCCAGTGTTGTAATAGATTGATTCCGAGCAGCAGCGCGAAAGAAATGAGCAGCAGAATCAAGGCAACCGCCGTAGCGCCGGCATAATCAAACTGCTCCAGCTTCGTCATGATCAACAGCGGCGCAATCTCCGTCTTCATCGGCATATTTCCCGATATGAAGACGACGGAGCCGTATTCTCCGATCCCCCGGGCAAAAGCGAGCGCAAACCCGGTCAGCAGCGGCGGAATCAGAGTCGGCAGAATGATGGTGCGGAACGTGCGCCACCGGCCTGCCCCTAGCGTGGCTGCCGCCTCTTCCGTGTCCCGCTCCGCGTCCTCCAGCACCGGCTGTACCGTCCGCACGACGAACGGAATGCCGATGAACATTAGGGCCAGCGTGATGCCCAAGGAAGAGAACGCCGCCTTAATGCCAAGCGGCTCCAGCAGCGATCCGATCCAGCCATTCGCGGAATAGATCGCGGTTAATGCTACCCCCGCCACGGCCGTTGGCAGGGCGAAGGGCAGGTCGATCAGGGCATCCCACCATTTTTTGCCCGGAAAATCATACCGCACCAGCACCCAGGCCAGCAGCAGCCCCAGTATCGTATCCGCCAATGCGGCCAGCGCCGCCGTCGTCAGACTAACCCGGTAGGATGCCAGAACCCTCGGATCGGTTGCAACCGACCAGAACTTCTCCCAGGTCAATCCGGTTTGATTAAGAAGCAGCGCCGACAGCGGCACGAGCACAACTAAACTCATATAAAGGACAGTCAGTCCCATGCCGACTCCAAAACCCGGGAGCACCCTGCGATGATTTCTGCCTTGCTTCCGTACGGGGAGTACCGTCATATCCACTCATCCTTTCCTGCCTTCGGCGGTTATGCCGATCAGCTGCCTGGCACGTAAATCTGATTAAAGATGCCGCCGTCATTAAAATGCTTGGTTTGCGTCTCTTCCCATGTTCCAAACACGTCCTTGAGCGTAAACAATTCAATGGCCGGGAATTTCTCCTTGTATTTGTCGGCTACGCTGGCAAGCGTCGGACGGTAGTAGTTCTCCGCCGCAATCGTCTGCCCCTCTTCGCTGTACAGGTATTCCAGATAGGCTTCGGCCACCTCCCGGGTGCCGCGCTTGTCAACGTTCTTATCCACGACGGCAACCGGCGGTTCTGCCAAAATGCTGACGGACGGGTTCACGATTTCGAATTTATCCGGTCCCAGCTCGTTAATCGAGAGATAGGCTTCATTCTCCCAAGCCAGCAGCACGTCCCCGATTCCGCGTTCCACAAAGGTGGTTGTCGCTCCCCGTGCGCCGCTGTCCAGCACCGGCACATGGGTGAACAGCTCTTTCACGAATTCCTGTGCTTTCGCTTCGTCGTTGTTGTTAACCTTGAGTGCATAACCCCATGCCGCCAGATAGTTCCACCGTGCACCGCCGGAGGTCTGCGGGTTCGGCGTGATGACCTCCACGCCCTCCTTAATCAGATCCGGCCAATCCTGGATGCCTTTCGGGTTTCCTTTGCGGACGAGGAAAACGATGGTCGAGGTGTAAGGCGCGCTGTTATGCTCAAACTTGCTCTCCCAGCCTTCATTGATCAATCCGGCCTGATGGATCGCATCGATATCGTATCCGAGGGCCAGTGTCACCACATCCGCCTCCAAACCGTCGATAACCGAACGGCTTTGCTTGCCCGAACCTCCGTGCGATTGCTTAAACGTCACCTTCTGGCCTTGTTCCTTCTCCCAATGCGCCGCGAATGCCTTGTTGTACTGATCGTATAACTCCCGGGTCGGATCGTAAGAAACATTAAGCAGTTCCACGCTCGGCTTGCTTGAACCCGAAGCAGGCGTTGCTTCGCCGGCGGTTGCGGCCGTTTCTGTTTTCTGTGAGCCGCAAGCCGTCAGCGCCGCCGTCAGCATGACTGTTAATCCGATGAGAACCCCTTGCTTCAACACCTTTTTCATATGGATCACTCCCCCTATTCTTCTCTACTAAACAGGCCCCATGGCAAAAAAAGACGGAGGAAGGCTCGTCGGAACAGAGTCAAGCCGGTTTGCAACCGTGCCTGCCCTTGTTCTTCGAGCGTTCCTCCGTCGATACGGTGAGAACAATATATTATAATTCCTACCCGTTTAGTATGTTATGTTGCTATTGTAATAAGTCCCCCTTCTGCTGTCAAACCTTTTTTTCAAAAAATTTCAAGTTTAGGACCATTCGGACCATAGAACCATTTTTGGTACAACAAACGCAGTCACGGCGCGGATTTCCATTTACTGATGGTTGTATGAACCCGTTTCCAACCTTATAATTCTACCCCAAAGGAGTTGATCACGATAAGAAAGACAATACGGAAAATCCTATCTGCTTTTTTCCTTAGTGTTCTTCTGATCCTGCCGACATTCGCCCAAACGACGGAGGCCGCTCCGCTGTTAAAGCCCGGCAGTGAAAACGGGGATGTCTGGGACCTTCAATATCGCCTGA
Organism: Paenibacillus sp. Y412MC10; assembly: GCF_000024685.1. Classification (NCBI taxonomy): domain Bacteria; kingdom Bacillati; phylum Bacillota; class Bacilli; order Caryophanales; family Paenibacillaceae; genus Paenibacillus; species Paenibacillus sp. Y412MC10. The sequence goes on along the minus strand of NC_013406.1, from coordinate 761,579 downwards.
AAACGCTGGACTTCTACACGCAGCCGCTGGATGGCAAATATGGCGCAAACACGAAAGCAGCCGTAAGCCGTTTTCAAAAAGAATACGGCGTGCCAGCCGATGGAATTACCGGTGCGCAAACCTGGAGACAGCTGAAAAAATATACGTTGAATCAATCCGAAATGGACGTCATGGCCAAAGTCATTTACAGCGAAGCCCGCGGTGAGCCGTACAAAGGGCAGGTTGCGGTCGGGGCCGTTGTCATGAACCGCATTCAATCCAGCGAATTTCCGAATGACATTCGGGGCGTCGTCTTTCAAAAAGGGGCTTTTACGGCCGTGGATGACGGACAATACTGGCTGACGCCGAACCGTTCCGCCTATCTTGCCGCATTGGATGCCGTTCGCGGCTGGGATCCGACTTACGAATCCCTGTATTATTTCAATCCTAAAACCGCGACCAGCGACTGGATCTGGTCCAGGCCGCAAGTGCTGCAGATCGGCAATCATATTTTTGCTCATTAAGGATTCATTCAGTTAATCTTTCATTAGCTGAAACACACGAAGACAGAATTTTCGACGCCTTGTTCCTTGTCCGTCGCTGCGGGCAAGGAGAGACGCATAAAAGAAGCAGCTTGATTCCCTTCCCGGGTCTTCAAGCTGCTTCTTCTTTCATATAAGTTAACGTTTGTTTGCTTTTGCCTTCTCCACGGGACAAATGCACACCGGGCGCGTGACTTCCAACGTATAGCCCGTAGAGACCAGATTCCCCGTATCCGGGTCGATCCGGAAGCTTGCGATCAATCCGTTATCCTGATTCGCCGTAAGCAGGAAGCCATCCGGCAGTATATTGAAGTGGCGCGGCGTTTTGCCGCCGGAAGACACCCAGTTGACGGCACGGAGCGTACCGGCTTCCTGGTCGATTACATATTGGACGATGCTGTCATGTCCCCGATTTGAGGCATACAGGTAACGGCCGCAAGGAGATACCAGCAGATGGGCCGATGTATTGCTATCCATCACGACGTCCTCCGGCAAGGTCGAGATATGCTGCAATATTTTCAGATCCCCGAACGTTGCGTCGTTCGCGTATGCCGTTACCGTGCTGTTCAGCTCGTTCGTGCCGTATACCCACTTGCCAGACGGATGAAAAGCCACATGCCTCGGGCCGGAGCCTGGCGGCAGGCTGATCTCGCGGTGGGTCACCAGCTTTCCGTCTTCCAGCCGGTACACAATCACGTCATCCATCCCCAGGTCACTGACCAGGATATACTTGTTGACCGGGTCTTGGAATATCGAATGGGGATGCGCCTCCGATTGTCGGTCATCGCGAAGGCCGCGTCCGCTGTGCTTGATCTTGGAGGCCAGCTCGCCGACCCGTCCGTCCTGCTCCAATGCCAGCACCGAAATCTGTCCATCGCCGTACCCTGTCGTAAGCAGATGCTTCCCGTCCGTTGTGCGGGATACATGACACGCGCCGGACGAGCCGGTAGACTGAACATTCAGCAGCGTCAATTCGCCGGTGACCAGATTGGCCGAATAAGCCGACACATCGCTTTCGCCCTTCTCGCTCGCTGCATACAATACGGAAATCGAGTCATCGAAATCCAGATAGGTCGGGTTCTCGATGCCTGCCGTGCCGCCTAACAGGCGCAGCTCGCCGGTAGCCCGATCCATCGCCCCCCAATGAATGCGATTCTCTTCTTCCGAACCATAGGTTCCTATGTAAAATATCAGTTCCTGTCCTGCTGTCATGTGATCCACTCCTTTGTCTGATGAATGATCCGGTGGCCCGGCCTGATTCTTACTATGTATTACCCATCGGAGCCCCATGCCTACCGCCTTTTTTCAAGTCGTTCCGGCAAGCCGTCACCGCGCTGTCTCTACCAATTACTGCACGCAAAGAAATGTATTGCTACCATTGGTTTTATCATGTACGATTACCACAATTACCTCTCTATTCTATCATTCGTTGAAGGAGATGACAGCACATTGAAGAAAAAAATCAGCCTACTGGCTATCGCTTTCTTGTTCTTGTTCGCAAGCGCGGCCCAAGCCGCTCCGGCAAAGGATCAAGGGAAAATCCGGGTCTATCTCGATAACCAGGAAATTCAATTTGCGGCGGCGCCGATCATGAAGAACGGAGTCACTTTCGTTCAATTCCGCCCTTTGTTCCAAGCCCTGGATTATAAGGTCCATTGGAACGGCGCGAACAAGCAGGTGACGGGTACATATCTCGATCAGAAGCTGCAGATGACGATCGGGCAGAAGACCGCCTATGTCAATGGCGCAAAAACCACGCTGCAGATCGCTCCTTTCACTCAAGGCGGTAACACGCTGGTTCCCCTTCGTTTTGTGGCTGAAGCCACTGGACTCCCGGTAAAGTGGGATTCCAAGGCGCGTACCGTCAAGATTGACCGCGAGGGTGCGACCGCCAAAGCCGAAGACGAGGTGAAGAAGCTTTACCATATCATTGAAGAGGCTGGAAGCGCCAAGAAACTGGACGAAGTTATGAGCGTATTCCACCCCGAATCTCCCGTTCTTGCGGAGGTTAAGCAAAACTATCAGGATCAATTCAAGAACGACAAACATGTATCCGCGGACGTATGGGATGTAGCGGTAGCCGGAACGTCGATCCACGCCTACACCAGTGTGAGCCTAGACCGCATCGGCGGGCCGTTTGCATGGGATGTTACGCTCCATTACGAGAATCTCCTGAAGAAGGATGCATCGGGCGCATGGAAAATCTATGATTTGAACCTGTACGAGACGGAATATTTCCTCGGAGACAAACTGCTTGAAGCTCGTCCCGTAGTGCCGGAAGCGGAGCTGAAAGCCATCCTGGAGTCTATCGACATTCAGTACAAGGGCTTCAATGAGGAGAATGGCCCGCTGCTCATGTCCGTCATTCACCCGGACTCGGTCTTCCACGAGATGTTCCAAACCAGCATTGAGGAAGGCATCTTCGATGAGGTGAATTTCAACCTCAAATCAGAGGAGCTCCGGACGGTCTTCTTCCAAGGTGAAGACGCCGTCGTTTATGCCGAAGAAAGCGATGATGCGGACGGCGAAACGATTTATTCGACGTCGCTCTATTGGCTCAAGAAAACCGAAGGCAAATGGCTGATCTATGACGTGCTGGAGCTTGAATAGATTGCGGATATCATGAAAGCTTACGAAATAACCGTGAATTCCCGGCAAGGGAAATTCGCGGTTTCTTTTTTTGCATCTTCTTTAATTAAATCCTCCTCCGTCTAGGTCTACTTCGCCCCAGGTGACATATATCATAATAGTAATCCATAAAGGAGGGGTTTTATGGGGATTAAATTAATCAAAATCGCTGCTGTTTACTTTGTGCTCGGGGTGCTGCTCGGCATGTACATGTCGATCACCCACAGCTACGATTACGCCTCGGTTCACGCACACGTCAATCTTCTGGGCTGGGCGTCCCTGGCTCTTGCAGGCGTTATTTATGTTCTGTTCCCGGCTGCCGGGGAGTCCACTGCCGGCAAAGTGCATTTCTGGCTGCACAATATCGGTCTTCCCGTCATGATGATCGGTCTTGCCCTGCTGATGAGCGGCATCGAATCAGTAGAGCCGGTCATTGCCGTGGGAGGCGTTCTGGTAACGCTGGGCGTTCTCGCTTTCCTCTATAATGTGTTCACCCATGTGAAGAGCTCGCAGAGTAGAAGGAAACGCTGACTTTTTTCCTTAAAGAATCGCCTATTGAGGACGATTCTTTTTCATGTTTCAAACTGCTCCTTAAGGGAAGATGGGTCACAGTTACCGACTATTGGGTAAAAGTAGATACCTTTCTCTTTGAAGGAGGCAACATAGACATGGAAACGAACTCGGCAATTCAAGTCCAATTCCACTGCCGCCAGTGTCAAACGGAAATCGGGGTTACGTTCACATCCGAACAGTTCACCACGGTTCACTGCCCGCAGTGCGATTACAGCTATTCACTCATGCGACCGACCATCGGGGAAGAGATATTGCTTGATTGGGAGAAAGAAGCCGTATTCCAAAAAGTCCGCGCAGACCAAACCGAGCATGACAAAATGGAGCTAATGCTCCTCGTCATTAAGGTCGTCGAGCTGCTGACCTGGCGGGATGAAGGCAACGGCCATATCCGTGCCATCGAAACGCTTCGCCAATGGCTGATCCTCAACGGCGTGCCCAAAGCTCTGATCGAGCTGCTGGATGCTAAAGGACCGGCAGGAAGCTCCCCTACCGAGCGCAGGGAATAGCGGCATCGACCCATGATCCAGGATTTATATAAAAGAGAAAAAGGAACCGTCCTCCGGCCTTCATGGTCGGGGACGGTTCCTTTTTCGTGTCCTAAATTTCGGACCATCCTATTTTTCATGTAACGGAACTTACTGCTTAATCCATTCGTAGTAACTCTTAAGAGAGGGGCTGATCAAATGTTCGATTTCATTTCTGTGCTGCTCATGGGTCTGGCACTCATCGGGATCGGCCTATATGCCATCCGCAACCCGTACTCTTGGTGGTTCAGAAGAACGAGAGATGACACGGAGCCCAGCGATCTGAGAATATGGTACTTAAAACTTATTGGCAAAGTAACAATTGCATTCGGCGCATTGGTCATTCTGATGAGCTTTCAGCATCTCTAATCTCATCGAATCGGCACCTCGAATGCCTGCTCCATGACGCCAGGATAGCTGCTTAACGTAAACGTGAGCGGCTGCGGGTAATCTCCGGGTTTAAGGTGGATATACTGCGTGATGAGGCTTATTCCAGTATCCGTAGAAGATCGGGACGAGGAACTGAGTCCCCCTGCGTCCTCGTTGATCGTATGCTTCTTCCCTTCCCCGTCCACGAACTCCGGCTCAATCGATACGCTGCCCATATGCCGGTCAGCCCGCTCCTCGTATTCCACTGTCAGCGTATGTCCCGTGTATGCTCCGAACCGAAGATCGCCGTCCGGTGCACGGAGAATCTCCTTCTTATCCGTATCGATCACCAGTTTCATCTCGGAGGGGTCCACCGCTTGGAATCCGCTCGCTTTCAGCGTGATCGACTCCGGATTCTCCAGTATATTGCTGTCGAAGAAATACGTCATGTCCCCTCCCCCCGCACCGGGCAAAAATGCGGAATCGCTGTTCAATCGGATCTGCTCGCCGTTCACCACAGTTTCCAAATACACGTCCCATAAACCGGATACCTTCATCGTATTGGTCGAAGGGATGTTCGCTTTCAAGACGATGCCGGCAGGGGATAACACGGCTTCCTTCAAATAGAACCTTTGACTCTCAATCTGCAGCATTTTGTTGAGCGGAATCGTGCGGGTAAACTTCTGGACGGTCTCCATATCAACGGATACGTCGATATCCAGAACCTGCTCGCCCTCTGCCGAGGATTGATGCACCGTATTCGTTGTATAGGGGGCGATGCTAAAAGATAACGTCATTTCTTCAGGCACGGATTGGTTCTCGCCCATATGAATGTCCGATCGGGAACGGAACGTTTGCCCGGGCTTAATCTGGCTTCCACCCGACGACCCGATGCTGTATGGCAGCGACTGGCTGGAGCCCTTACGCTTCATCTCGACCCGCTTTAGGTCTGCGTGATACCCCGCATCGTTTTGGATCGTATAAAACACCTCCATCTGCTGGGAGCCTACAAGGATCCCGTTCAGCGTTACCGTATAATCCCCCCGGGTCACCGATTGATTCACCGGCTGGATCATGCCGTGTTGGTTAGCCGTATTCAGCGTAATATCTTCTCCAAGATCAAACCCGGTCAATGGCGGGTACGGCCCTTGCGCGGCCATTTGCTCCTTCGGCTCCACGATGCCTCCATCCCCGCCCCATACCACGAACAGCAGTGCGGCAGCTACGGTTGCGATCACGGCAGAAAAGCCAGCCATCCGCGTCCGGCTCCGCTGCATGCGCCGTCCTCTCCGCATTCCGCTTCGAACAGCCGCATCCAATGCTTCATCGGACACAACCGCCGTGTAGATCTCCGCATCCCTATTCATCTCGTTCAGCATCCGCTCTTCCTTCTCATACATGGAATACGGCACCTCCTGGCTCGATTTTTTGCCGAAGCAGCTTTAATCCTTGATGCAGCCGGGTTTTGACCGTTCCCTCCGGTACATCGAGAATATGCGCGATATCGCTGATCGTCATGTCCTGGTAATATTTCAAGATCAGCACATGGCGATATTTGGGCTTCATGCGGCTCAGCGCGCGCTCCAGATCCAGCTTGCTGTCGCTGACCATTTCCGCAGCCGTCTCCCGGCTGCGCACTTCTTCTACGGGAAGCATGCGCTTTTTCCGTTTCTGTTCATCCACGCAGCAGTTAATCAATATCCGAATGAGCCAAGGGACGAACGCCTCCGGATGCTTCAGCTTCCGGCATTTCATCCACGCCCGGCATACCGTCTCCTGCAATGCCTCCAAAGCGTCGCTCTCGTTATGCAGATAACTGTACGCAATTCCGTATAGGCGCCTCCGATGCTCCGTGACGAGTGCATAGAACGCTTCCTCGTCTCCCCTGCATGCCGCAGCCGCCAGCTCTTTAGTTTCCAACATCCGATATACCTTCCCCTCGTTCGACCTGCCTCGCTGTTTACTTCACTCTATATAAAGACTGCGAAGCCAATCAAACGGTTTTTTTATTTTTATGCACAAAAAAAGCCCGCCCGGGCAAGGCAGACTTGTATGTCAGTCCCAATTAACTTCGTCTTCTGCGTCCTTTAAAGAAATAATGGTATCCCAGATAACCGATGCCGCATAACAGCAGCATCAGAGCGGAGATCCAGATGACAGGAAGCAGATATGGCGTGTGCTGGCTGGCTACGTATAACAGAACTGCGGAGAAGGCATACATCACCATCAGAAGTACGATGCGTTTGAACATATCCATATCGTCCGCTCCTCACCCTTATCTAAACAACCTACATTTTTTTCCGTATATCTATCTTTATGGTAACGCAAACCGACGAAAATTGCACTCAAAATTTGGTAAATATATAAAAATTTTAGTGGTTCAAAGGCTCTATTCATGAAAATGTTAAAATCAGGCTTGCTAAAACTAATATCATTAGTTATTATGCTAATAACATTAGTTTTAGGCGAAAGGGGTACGGCTTTATGTTAAGAACGACGATTGAACAGGTGACTCAAATTTCTTTTCTTCCTCGCCTTTTTCCGATCAATGTTTACCTTGTAGAAGAAAGCGACGGGTTTTCCCTCATCGATGCGGGGATGTCATTTTCCCAAAAGGGAATCCTGCAGGCTGCGGCCGATATCGGAAAACCCATTAAACGGATCGTGTTGACCCATGCCCACGGCGACCATGTCGGTGCGCTCGACGGGTTAAAGAAGGAGCTTCCGAATGCCTCGGTCTGCATCTCGAGGCGCGATGCGCTGCTGCTGAAAGGAAATGCCGAGCTCCAGCCCGGAGAGCCGCAAACGCCGATACGCGGGGATATCCCGAAGAACATTACCACCGTTCCGGACGTTCTTCTGGAGGACGGGGACTCCATTGGTTCCCTCAAGGCCATCGCGACTCCAGGCCACACGCCGGGGCATATGGCGTTTCTCGATGAGCGCAGCGGCATCCTGATCGCCGGCGATGCTTGGCAGACGCGTGGCGGATTGGCCGTATCGGGCGTCATCAAACCGTGGTTTCCGTTCCCCGCCATGGCGACCTGGAGCAAGGAGCAGGCCTTGGAAAGCGCCGGAATGCTTGCCTCGCTCAAGCCCGCCGTTCTGGCTGTCGGCCATGGACGGATGCTGAGAAACCCGGCGGGGGCCATGCAGGAGGCCGTTGCGCAAGCCGAATCCACGTTTAGGAGGAATGCACGATGAGTCCAAGACCCGGCATTGATCGGCTTCAACTGCTTCAAACCGCTGCCGAATTAGCGGATCGGGAGGGACTTCACGCGGTGACCCTGGCTGCGCTTGCAGCCAAGCTGGGCGTTCGCTCCCCTTCCCTGTATAACCACGTAGACGGGCTTTCCGGTCTGCATGCCGCCCTGATGCGGCATGGCCTCCAGACGCTCCATGACCAACTGCTGAAGGCTGCCGCCGGCCGGTCGGGCGAAGATGCCCTGCGCCTTGTATGCCTTACTTATGTCGACTTTGCTCGAACACACCCCGGATTGTACGAAGCCGCCTTGCAGCCGGTCCGTCCCGAAGAGCAGGAAACGCAGCGAGTAGGGAATCAGATTGTCGAGCTGCTGCTTCAAATCCTGGCCCCTTACCAGCTCAGCGAGGCGGAAGCGTTGCATGCCGTACGGACCCTTCGCAGCCTATGCCACGGCTTCTCTTCCCTGGAACGCGCGGGCCAATTCGCCATGGATCTGAGTGTTGACGACAGCCTGGATTTCATGATCCGGAGTTTCGTCACCGGGCTCCATCTACAAGACGGACGGCGCTAGAAGGGCCGTACCTCCTGCGCCTGCCTGATTTTGCCTGGCATCAGAATGTGCTATAATCATAAGGCAGCACATTGTGATGTCATTTTATTTATGGAAAGAGGTCTGAATTGTGGTTAATTTCGATTCCCCAATTCTTCAGATAGGCTCTACGATCGCGATGCTGGTTATGGCGCTGGCCGTTATTTTCATTCGAATGAAAGCGAGCAACCGTCCCGTAACCGTCAAGAAGATTATCATCCCTCCCGTAGCGATGAGCACCGGATTCCTGATGTTCGTTGAGCCGCAGGTACGCATCCCCTTATGGTGGGCGGGAATCGCCTTTTTGGTAGGCTGGTTCATCTTCTCGTACCCACTGATCCGCAGCACCAAATTCGAGAAGGTCGACGGCCAGATCTTCATGCAGAGATCGAAAAGCTTCGTGTATATTCTGCTTGGCCTGCTGGCCGTCAGGCTCCTGCTCCATGGATATATTGAACAGCATATTTCCATCCCGCAGACCGCGGCGCTGTTTTTCATGCTCGCTTACGGCATGATTGTCCATTGGCGCATTTCGATGTACCGCCAGTATCAGCAGTTCATGACGCCGGAGGCGGCGATATAGCGGTCATGTTCCAACGTAAACCAGTCATGAAACTTAGTTAAGCGCAAAAAGAAGAGTGCCGATGATCACGCCATCCGGGAGGCAATTGCCCTTCCGGCCGCAAAGCTCCCTCAGAGGAGACTTGCGAAGTCGTGAAATCGACACTCTTTTATTTTTTGTATGTCAAAGGATCAGCTTTGTTCTTCGCTTACCTTCACCAGCTGTTTCCCGAGATTTTCTCCGGAGAACAGCCCCAGAAACGCCTCAATCGTCTTGTCGAAGCCGTCGGCGATATTCTCGGTGTACTGAATCTTGCCATCCCTTAGCCATTCGGCCAGCTCCTGCAGTGCCTCATTGTACCTGCTGGCGTAATCGCCGACCAGAAAGCCCTTCATCAGTGCCGTATTGGTCAGCAGCAGGCTCTGGATTCTTGGGCCCGTATCCGGCTTCTCCAGGTTATAGAGCGCGATTTGGCCGCAAATCGGGATCCGCGCATTTTTGTTGATCAGGCGCAGAACCGCATCCGACACCTCGCCGCCGACATTGTCAAAATAGACGTCAACCCCGCCCGGACAAGCTTCCGCCAAAGCCGAAGCCACATCTTCGGTCCGGTAATTGATCGCAACGTCAAAGCCGAGCTTCCCGGTCAGGTATCCGGTCTTTTCGTCAGAACCGGCAATACCGACCACCCGGGCTCCCTTGATCTTGGCAATCTGCCCGACAATCATGCCAACGGCGCCAGCGGCGCCCGATACAACCACTGTCTCCCCTTCCTTCGGCTGACCGATATCCAGGAGTCCGAAATAAGCCGTCAAACCGGTCATCCCCAACACGCCCAGCGCGGTCGAGACGGGTGCCAGATCCGGGTTGACCTTGCGCAGCGTCCCGGTGCGTACGGCGGCAAAGCGCTGCCAGCCCCAGGTGCCTGCAACAAAATCGCCCTCCCGATAGGTCGGATCCGTCGATTCCATGACCTGCCCTACTGCGCCTCCGGCGATAACCTGCCCTACCTCATATGGCTTGGCATAACTCTTGGCATCGCTCATTCTGCCCCTCATATACGGGTCTACCGATAAATACACGGTCCGTACAAGGACTTCTCCGGCTTGAGGTACGGGCAAAGGCTGCTCCTCAAACGTAAAATCCGACTCCTCCGGCATGCCTTGCGGCCGCTTGGCTAGTAAAATTCGTTCATTCACGGACATCTGAGTACCCTCCTTTTAGTAAAGCCGTCATCTTATCTTTACCCATTTTGTCCGTTTACCAATTTCCTAGCCTTTGCCGCGCCCGTCCTTCATCCCCTACCTGCTCTTTACGAGCAAATTAACGGCATCCTGCACAAGCTTCTCCGTATCCTCGCCGTTCGCTTCGGCCTTGCGCACGCAGTCCACCAGATTGGAGCTTACGACAACGCCAATGGTACGGTCGATTGCCGTACGCGAAGCGGATAATTGCGTGATGACCTCCCTGCAGTCCTTGTTTTCCTCCATCATCTTCAAAATGCCGCGAAGCTGTCCTTCAATCCGCTTGATCCGGTTTTTCATCTGATCGTCGTATTGCATATATGTTGTCCTCCTCATTGCGTATCTGCTTGTCAGGCTTGCCCTTATCCCTTTATTATACAACAAACGCCGCCTCTTTCCTCTTGACTGCCCCTCCCGGCAAGATCTCGCTGAGAACCTGGTCGTTCCGGCTTCGATGCAGCATGGAGATCTGCCGCTTGTACTTAGGGCTTGAATACGCTCAGAGCGCGTGGTATATTTTTAATCAGCTAATGAACTCATAAGCAACCCGATTCAAACCTCATAATTTAAAGGCAATGTTATCTTACAAAGGTACAACCTCGGCTATTCATAGTCCTGGCTGTGCCTTTTTTTATTTTACTATTTAAGGAGGAATTATCGATGTTTCTGGAAGCCATCTATCACCGCCCGCGCAAAAACTGGTCCTACGCTTATAACGGCACGACCATCCATCTCAGAATCCGCACCAAAAAGGACGACCTTACCGAAGTGTACGCCCTTGCAGGCGACAAGTACCTGTGGGATCAAACGATGGAGTACATTCCGATGACCAAGCTGTCCTCGGATGAAATGTTCGACTATTGGGAGTGTGAGGCAACTCCTCCATACCGCCGCTTGAAATACGGCTTCCTGCTGCAGCAGGGCGACGAGAAGCGCTGGATGACCGAATATGATTTCCTGACGGAGCCGCCGGCCAATCCGGACCGCCTGTTCGAATACCCGTTCATCAATCCGGATGACGTTTTTCATCCGCCGGCATGGGTCAAAGACGCGATTTTCTATCAAATTTTCCCGGAACGCTTCGCGAACGGGGACACGAGCAATGACCCGGAAGGCGCCTTGCCTTGGGGCAGCGCCGAACCGACGCCGAAGAACTTCTTTGGCGGTGACCTGCAAGGGGTTATCGACCATCTCGACCATTTAAGCGAGCTCGGCGTCAATGCGATTTATTTCACGCCGCTGTTCACGGCAACGACAAACCATAAATACGATACCGAAGACTATATGGAAATCGATCCGCAGTTCGGCGACAAGGACACGCTGAAGAAGCTCGTTGATCTGTGCCACGCGCGCGGAATCCGCGTTCTGCTGGATGCGGTCTTCAATCATTCCGGCAGAACGTTTGCCCCGTTCGTCGACGTGCAGAAGAACGGTTTGAACTCCAAATACAAGGATTGGTTCTACGTCCGCTCCTTGCCGCTGGAAGTGGTGGACGGCATTCCGACTTACGATACGTTTGCGTTCGAGCCGCTGATGCCGAAGCTGAATACGGAGAATCCGGAAGTCCGGGCTTATCTGCTCAAGGCGGCGGAGTACTGGATCAAGGAAACGGGCATCGACGGCTGGCGCCTGGATGTAGCCAACGAGGTGGGACACAGCTTCTGGCGCGAATTCCGCCAAGTCGTAAAAAAAGCCAACCCGGATGCTTACATCCTTGGCGAAGTGTGGCATGAATCCTCCATCTGGCTGGAAGGCGACCAGTTCGACGCCGTCATGAACTACCCGTTCACGAATGCCGTACTGGATTTCTTCATCAACCGTACCGCCGATGCCGAGAAGTTCTCCTTCATGCTCGGCAAGCAGCTTGCTGGCTATCCAAGACAGGCCAGCGAAGTGATGTTCAACCTGCTGGACAGCCATGACACCGCAAGACTGTTAACGCAGGCGAACGGCGACAAACGCCTGATGAAGCTGGCCGCCATGTTCCAGTTCACGTACTTCGGCACGCCTTGCATCTATTACGGCGACGAAATCGGCATGGACGGCGGGCACGATCCGGGCTGCCGCAAATGCATGGAGTGGGACGAGTCGAAACACGACAAAGACCTCTTCCATTTCTACCAAACGCTCATTAAGCTCCGCAAAGAGCATTCCGCTCTCCGCACGGGAACCTTCAAATTTTTGAAGGCCGAGAAGAACGGGGGCAAAATCGCTTACCTGCGCGAGGACGACAATGAAACGATCCTCATTGCCGTCAACAACGACAAGGCGGGCAACACGATGACCCTCCCTGTGCTGGACCGCCAGTGGACGAACCTGTGGAACGGCGAAGGCCTCAGCGCGAAGCAAGGCCAGCTGACCGTGAAGCTGCCTGCTTACGGCTTTGCGATCTTGAAAGCCGGGCAATAAACACGAAACTCCCTTTGAATGCCATCGAGCCCGAGTATGCGGGCCGGCAGTCGAAGGGAGTCTTTTTTATCCGAGCAAAAACTGATCCGCCAAAGTAAACAGCAGAATCGTCAGACTAATCACCTGATTCAGATTGTAGGAGGCAAGCTGCATCCGTCTGCGGCTGGAAGGCTTGATCATGCGATGCTCCACGGCCAGCAGCAGCACCGAGATGGCAATTCCCGTCAAGTAGAGCCAGCCCAAACCTTGGATAAAGTAAAGGGAAAGCAGCAGCATGACCATAATCCCGTGCAGCATTCTGGAAATGAGCAGTCCGCCTTCGAATCCAAACGCGCGGGGAATGCTCCATAAGCCGGTGCTGCGATCGAATTCGATATCCTGCGTGGCGTAGATGATATCAAATCCCGCAATCCACAGCATCACGACCGTGCCGATGATAAACGGAATGAAGGCCAACTCCCCCGTTACGGCAAACCATGCCCCGATCGGAGCCGAAGCGATCGTAAAGCCCAGGTACAGATGGCACAGCCAGGTGAAGCGCTTGGTGTACGAGTACGTGCAGATCAGCACAATCGCTGCCGGTGATAGCCCCAAGCAGAGCGGATTCAGCATGCCGGCCGCGAGAATAAAGACGGCAAAGTTAACGACCACAAATACGTACACCTCGCGAGGCAACAGAAGCTTTCTTGGCATATGGCGGTCCGCCGTTCTCGGGTTGGCCGCGTCGAACTTCAAATCGACGACGCGATTGAAGGCATTGGCCCCGTTGCGGGCGGCCACCAGCGCAATCAACGACCACAGCATGACATGCCATGACGGCACGCCGCCGGCGGCCCAGACCATGGATATGATCGCAAAGGGCAGCGAGAACAGCGTGTGGGAGAACATCACCAGTTCTCCGAACATTTTGGTCTTATGAACGACTTTATACATCATCTGCATCCGGATCCAACCTCATACGTTTATGTTTGGGATAACCCTGCCAGCACCTTATCCAAGGCACGGAGCATCGCTTCGATCTCTTCCTCCGGGATGATCATGGCGGGCTGAAAGGCCAGCACGTTTCGGCCCACCCCATTTTTGCCGATAATAAAGCCTTCATCCTTCATGCGCTCCAGAATAATATCCGTCCATGCTGCGCTCTCCTCGTCGGTCGCACCCCGGATTTCGGCTCCGGCCATAAACCCTTTGCCTCGGACATCAGCGATAAGCTCGTACCGGCCCTGCAGCTCCCTCAAGCCTTCGATGAGCCGCCCGCCAACGCGCAGAGAACGTTCGACCAAGCCTTCCTGCTCGATGTAATCCAATACGGCAAGCGCCGTCGCCGATGACACCGGATTGCCGCCAAAGGTCGAAGCCGAAGGCCGATTCAGACTGGCGGCGATCTCATCCGTCGTGCAGAACGCGCCGATCGGCACGCCATTGCCCAAGGCCTTCGCCATGGTGAGAATATCGGGCACGATGCCGTAATGCTCGATCGCGAACATGCGTCCGGTGCGGCCGCAGCCTGTCTGGATTTCGTCGGCAATCAGGAGAATGCCGTGCTCCTCCAGCATCGCCTTCAGCTCGCGGAAATACCAATCCGGCGGCGCGATCATTCCCCCGTTGCCTTGGATCGGCTCTACGATCATGGCAGCAAAGCTGTCTCCCTTCGTAGCGAGCACGCTCGCCAAGGCGTCCAGGGAGCGGCGGGCAGCGGCATCCTGATCCATGCCAGGATCATAAGGTCGTGGAATAAACGCAGCCACGTCTTCATCCAGGAAATCGTCGGCACGCCACATCGGGATGCCGGTCACGTTCATGGTCAGGAAGGTGCGCCCATGAAGGCCGTATTCCAGCGCCAGGAAGCTGCGGCGTTTCGTGTGCAGACGCGCGGCGAGCAGCGCGCCTTCATTCGCCTCGGAGCCGCTGTTCACAAAGAACGTTCGCTTTAAGTTGCCGGGCAAAACGCCGTTCGCCAACCGCTCCGCCAGGTCCACCATCGGCTGGGTAAGGTAAATGGTTGACGTATGCTGCAGCGTCTGCAGCTGTTCGATCGTTCTCGCCGTAATGGCTTCATTGCAATGGCCGCAGGCAACGACCGACACGCCCGTGAAGAAGTCGACATAAGCTTTGCCGTCATGGCCGTAAAGCGTATGCATCTTGCCGCCGACGATCTGGGGCGGTTCGCTGTAGAAATGCGCCGTGCAAGGATAGCCGTACCGCCGGCGCTTGGCAGCGACGGCTTCCGGACCGATATGGTTATGGCCATCATGTTTCATGGATGCTCCCCCTCTTTCGATTATTTCCGTTTTTCCATGTTCCGTGATAGAGACTGAGGAAAACGGTGCCTCGCATCGGATCATCTTCCTGCCCCGTCTCTAAGGGATCTCATGCTTCCGTCAGCTCAAGTTCCAGGGAATGGCCGAACTGGAGCGAACCGAGCGTGAACCCGGCGTATACCGGTGCCATGCTTTGATACAGCCTGCCGCATGCATCCAGGTTCGACGCAGCTTGACGATATAACCGCACCAGGCTGCGAAGCTGCTCGGTCGTATACGTTTTTCCTTCGATGCGGAAATGATGGACGCCGGCTTCATACAGCTCCTTCAGGATCGGCATGTAGCACAGCTCCTTCGCCAGCGCCAAGTGGTTGCGCCCTGCGGCGTCCCGGTAAACGGGGTTCTCCCCTTTATCCGTAAGCAGCACGAGATGGCGGTTATCCACGAAACGGTTGTCCTCTTCCGCTATGGGCTCGAACTCTGCGGCATTGGCGTATAAATCATGCTCCAGATACATGACGATTGGCGAGCCGTGAACGATGATCTCAAGGGGAATCTCCGGATGGCGCAGCAATTTCGTCAAATCATGGAGCTGAAGCTCAAGGGACGGATTGATTCGGGATATGCCAAAATGGTCCTGATAAAACGAAGCCGCCATATGGTTGTAGATGTTCAGGCTGAAATCGGCGATCAGCGGCAGCCCGATGGATTGAAACTTGTGCATGGCACCGATGTTGGTTGCAAGCAGGCCGTCCAGACCATAATGGTTAAACTCCATGCCTGCGCTGAGAAACTGATGGTACTGCTCCATCTGAAGCTCATTCATCATGCGGGGCATGCCAAGGACGATCTCCGCGTCCCCTTTATCCGCCGTCAAGGCTTCGATGTCTTTGCGGCTAAACGGACGATCCGGCTGGAATACGTCCCCCGTCAGGTAAATGACGCCTGCTCCTTCTTCTAATGCCGCACGGGCCTGCTCTACCGTGTTGACATGCACCGTAATTTGCGGAATCGACGTGTCCGGCCGTTCCCGCTTCGCATGGCGAAGCGATTCCTTCACCTGGAGCACCCGTTCCTCCTTCGTCTCGCGCTCGGCGGTAGGCGTACTGAACACCTTCCCCGTACTGTAAAACTTGCCTGTTCCCTCGTAGCGGCGATTAATGAAGCCCAGTCCCGGCTTGCCGAAGGCATAAGCCGTCGTGAAATCGCGCTTGCGATGTTTATGCAGCATGTCCGCCCCCGCCTCGCGATTGTAGCCCAGCGGATCCGCAATATAACGATCGATGGCGTCTCCGTACGAATTCACGACCATCAGCAAAAACTCGGTGTCTCTCATGCGTCCTTCAATTTTGAAGCTGGTGATGCCGGACTTGATCAGCTCAGGAATGCTCTCGTACATGTACATATCCTTCGCCGCGAGCGGATACTCGGTCGGATAGAGATAGCCGTCCTTCTTCACCCGGTAATCCCAGCGGCAAGGCTTCATGCAGCGTCCGCGGTTGGAGCTGTTGCCGAACAGCATCGAGCTGTACAGGCAGTTGGCCCCGTGAACCGTGCACATGTCGCCGTGCACAAAATATTCGAACTCCATCCCGCTCCTGGCCTGCAGCACCTCTGCCGTTTTCAGGTCCATTTCGCGGGAAGCCACGATGCGGGAAACGCCCAATGCTTTGAGCGCTTCGATCATTTCCAGGTTGTGCACGTTCATCATGACCGAGGAGTGAACCGGAATATTCGTGTAATTCATCTCTTGGATCAGGGGAAACACGGCCAGGTCCTGCGCGATAATGGCATCCGGGCCGATCTCGTTCAGAAAGGCGAAGTAGCGCTTCGCTTCCTCCAAGTCCTCTTCATTCATCAGGTTGTTCACTGTAATGTAGGCACGTTTCCCGCGGTCATGCGCCAATTGGACGGCATCGCCGACCTCCTCATAACTTAAGTTGTATCCCTTGCGCATCATGCGCATGTTCAGCGATGGCCCCCCGAAATATACGGCATCGCAGTTTGCGTCAATGACGGTCTTGAAAATCTCGAATGTTCCGGCTGGAGCCAACAGTTCCACTTCTTTACCGTTAAAATAACGAGCCACAGTCCGTTCCCCCTACTCCCAAAAATATATTTTTTTCGATTGTAACATAATTCACAAATAAGATTAGTGAATTAATTCACAGTGATATTCACAGTAGGATGCCAGCTTTGAAAGGCAAATCAAGATACGAGTCGATTTTATATTGACCAAACGTTCATTCAATAATAAAATATGTTCATCAAGCGCTGCACATCATTGAAAATCGAATGGAGGTATTCTATTGGATCTGCACTATGAAGTTCATGGCAACGGTAAGCCGATCGTCCTTGTTCACAGCGGTGGAGCCGATCTGCGGGACTGGAGTTATCTTGTCCCTCTTTTAGCGGAGCATTTTTGCGTCATTGCCTTTGACGGTCGCGGAGCCGGACGCTCTCCCTCTCCCGCTCAGCCGCCGAATTATGTTGAAGATTTGTTATCTCTTCTTGATCATCTGGATATTTCGCAAGCTGCGATTGTCGGTCATTCTATGGGCGGCCGGATTGCCACGGAGTTCGCGATCCATTATCCTGAAAGGGTATCGGAACTGATTGTCATAGCGCCCGCCCTGTCCGGTTTCCCTTATTCTGAGGAAATGCAAACCTACATGCTCGGGGTAAGCACCGCTGCCCCTGATATCGAGAAAATGATCGAGCTGTGCATTGAGCCGCCTTCCTATGAAATTACAAGGAACCGCGCCGAGCGGGAGCTGATGGTCCAAATGCTTCGCCACCATTTCGAGCGGACGTTTACCTGGTCCACCTTTGACTCGGTTTGGCCGGAGCCGCCGGCGATGGAACGATTACAGGATATCTCGGCCAGAACGCTGTTCATCATAGGAGATCATGAACTGACCGATAACCAGCAGGTAGGAGAACAATTTCGAAGGGTTCCGAGGATTCGATTTGCCACCATCGCGGGAGCGGATCACATGGTCACGCTAACGCATCCGGAGGAGTTATCCCTTCATATCACCCCATTCGTAAAGGAATGAAGATTTCATGCCACGCTCACCCAGCGAGAACGAACGCATACGCCAGATGGCAAAAGAGAAAATTTTGGAAACCGCCATGGATTTGTTTATCCATCAGGGGTACCATGCCACTTCCATTAGCGATGTAGCCAAGAAAGCCGGCACATCCAAAGGGCTGCTCTATAATTATTTTTCAGGCAAGGAAGGACTGCTTGCCGCTATGGTCGAGGAGCGAATCGCAAGCGTTGCCGAAGTTATGGAGAATTCCGCTTCACTCCAAGCACCTGCGGATCAGCTGAAATATATTTTGGAGCAAGCCATCGACAACGTCTATCAGCAGCCGGAAGTATTCCGTTTTTACTTGCATCTTCAAACACAGCCCGAAGCGGATCAAGAGCTGTTTCCCTACAGCAAGCGTCTTGTGGAAGAGGCTGCACGGCAATTTGAGATTCAATGCCGCATATTCGAAAGTCTCGGAGTAACCGAGCCGCGCAAGCGCTCCTTGTACTTTTCTTCTACCCTTCAGGGCATCATGCTGATGATATCCACCTATCCCCTGCACTTCCCCATTGAAGAAGTGAAGGAGCAGATGCTGAAGGAGTTTTGCCCGTAACGCCAAAAGAGCCGAGGTTAATCCTGTGTTTCAGGATACCTCGGCTCTTTGCGCTACACGTTCTCCATGCATACTGATGGATATTTATAATGCTCCACTTTCTTCGTACTGTCTAGCGTTCCTCTTGCCGTCCTCTTACCCCGGCACTCCTCATCACTTTGATCATGGACAGAATGCCCATAAACAGCTCACTTTTTTCAACTTTTTCTCTTCCTTCATGTCCTTAATCAGTTATGCTATGAATAACAGGATCGAAACGTACGAGGAGGAAAGAAACGATGGCTATTCACTGGCTGGAACCGGATATCGCCGAATGCACCCGAAGAGGAATCGCCTACTTTACGTCGGAGCTGGAGATGGCGAATGGCCTGCCCTGCAAAATGTACCGCATTACCGAAAAGTTCGGGAGTTTATCCGATCATATGCATGACTATCTTCAAATCTGGTATGTCAGCAAAGGCGAATTCATCCATACGCTCTATGGCCAAAAATACCGGATGGTCCAGGGCAATATATTCGTGCTCCCTCCTTACAGCGTCCATCGAGTGGAGATGGTCCCCGGGAAAGAACTGGAGGTGCTCGGGTGCGAATTCATGCCGGCCTTCATTAACGAACGATTGGAGGGAATGCCGGACGAGCCGCAGCTGTTCGACCTTTCCTTCATCAAGCCTTTTGTCACGACCGAAGACCGCGTCCCGCTCAAAATCACCTTGACCGGCGGCAGCGACCTAGTCGTTAAGGAACTCCTGACCGAAATGCTGAACGAGTTCGGAGGCCGGGGCCCCTTCTTCGATATTCTGCTGAAGGCCAATCTGCTGAAGCTGCTGGCGATCGTGAACCGCGAGCATGCCGAGCAAAGCAAGCATATATCGGTAACCGCGGGCAGCGCCCCGTATCGGGAGCCCATATTGGAATCCGTTCAATATATCCACGACCACTTCGATCAGCCCCTGTGGCTGGAGGATCTCTGCGCGCGGACGATGATGTCCCGGACGAGCTTTTGCCGACGTTTCAAGGAAGTGACAGGCTGGACCTTCAGCCAGTACTTGGCCAACTACCGGATACGAATGGCGATGCGGCTGCTGACGGAGCCCGAGCTGACGGTAACCGACGTGTGCTTCAAGGTCGGGTTTAACGAGCTTCCATACTTCTGCCGCATTTTCAAGAAATACACGGGCACGACCCCCGCTTACTATAAGAAGAACGCTTTTAAAACCGTGGACTAGCGCCTCGGTACGATAATCCAATAAATAAACACGATAGTGAAATCGAAGCGATCGCTCACATGCTATACTCGGGGCAAGCAATAACGAAGAATCAAGCGACAGGCTCATGTCATCACTGCATCATCAATCCACGATTTTGGAGGAGAACCGATGAACAAAATTACAATTGCCGTGATTGGCTGCGGCACGATTGCGAACAGTGCCCATATCCCCGCCTACATGGCCAACGAAGATGCCGAGATCAAATATTTCTGCGATATCTTGAAGGACCGGGCCGATGCCGCCGTCGCCAAATACGAATGCGGCCAAGCCATCGAAGATTACAACCAAATCCTGAACGACCCTGAGGTCGACGCGGTATCGATCTGTACGCCGAATGACGTTCATGCTTCCATCGCCATCGATTGCTTGCGGGCAGGTAAGCATGTATTATGCGAAAAACCGGCAGCCCGCACCTACGCGGAAGCGCTGGAAATGCAGAAGGTTCAGCACGAAACGGGCAAAACGCTCAATATCGGGGTGGTCAACCGTTACAATGAAAGCGTAAACAGAATCAGAAAAATGATTCAAAACGGCGATCTTGGCGAGCTGTATCACGTTTATGCCAGCTTCCGTTCCCACCGCTCGATCCCGGGTCTCGGCGGCGCCTTCACGACCAAAGCCATTGCCGGCGGCGGCGCGCTGATCGATTGGGGCGTTCACTTCCTCGATGTCGTGATGTACTGTACGGGCGATCCGAAGCCGAAGACCGTCTCCGGTCAGGCTTATTGCAAGCTGGGCAAAGACATGGAGAATTACACCTTCCTCAAAATGTGGGCAGGTCCGCCGAAATATGACGGCACGTATGACGTCGACGATTTTGTCACGGCCCTTGTCCGCACGGAAGGCCCGACCATTTCCCTGAACGGCGCATGGGCGCAAAATATCGGCGCCGAAGAAATGTTCATCGACTTCCTCGGCGACAAAGGCGGCATCCGGCTGAAATACGGCGCGGACTTCACCTTCTACACCACGGAGGACGGCGCATTGATCGAAACCACGCCGAAATTCAATCTCGGCAGCATGTTCCAGAATGAGATCGACGGGTTCATCCGCTGCATTCAAACCGGGGAGAAACAGCCTTCGCATATCGATACGGTCATCCTCTCCTCCCAGATCATCCAGGCGATTTACGACTCGTCCGACCAAGGCGCGGAGGTTTCGCTGCAGCCCGTTGCCCAGAACAGCCTATAACCTATAGTTCGAACGCCAGGGAGGCCCTTTATCATGAAAAAAATCGGATTCATCGACCTGCATTTGGACCAGTTCCACGCGAACAAATATCCCGGGTGGATTGAGCAGGCATCGGAACATGCCATGAAGGTCATGTACGCCTACGGCAAGAGAGACAAAGAGAACGGGCTCACGAACGCCGCCTGGAGCAAGGAGTTTGGAATTGAGCTGCTGCCCACGATCGAAGAGGTGGTGGAGCGCAGCGATTACCTGATCGTGCTGTCCCCGGACAATCCGGAATTCCATGAGGAGCTGTCCCAGCTGCCGCTGCAATCCGGCAAGCCGACCTATATCGATAAAACGTTCGCGCCTGACCGCGAAACGGCCATCCGCCTGTTCGACCTGGCGGCAAAGCACGGAACGCCGATGTATTCGACGTCCGCCCTGCGTTTTGCCAGCGAATACCGTGAGCTGGACCGAAGCGATATTCAAACGATCAGCAGTTGGGGACCGGGCGCCTTCGCCAATTATTCGATCCATCAAATCGAGCCGATCGTCAGCCTGATGGGGACCAGCCCGAAGCGGGTGATGTATATCGGAACGCCTGACTCCCCTGCCCTGCTGATCGATTTCGGGAACGGACAGCAAGCCACCGTGAATCATCTCGGGGATAATTGTCCGTTTACCTTGGGGATAAAAAATGGCGACGGGGGCTTCAAGCAGGTCACCGCGAATTCGAATTTCTTCGCCTTGTTCATCGAGAATCTGGTGAATTTCTTCGAAACGGGCGAGCCTGCCGTCAACCCGGCAGAAACGGTCGCCGTCATCACGATAATCGAGTATGGATTGAAGGCGGCTGACACCCCTTATGTGTGGGTGGATTTGCCTCAATAGCAAAACCAAGGGTTCGTTACACATAGAAATATATAAAAAGAGCTGCTCCAACAGGCCGTAAGGGCCTGAGGGCAGCTCTTTTTCATAAAACCAAGCCAGCTTTGAAATCCAATTCTGAAGAGTTACACTTCTTTCCGCTGAAAATAGACGAATCCCGCGAGAAAGAATAGTAGAAACCCTCCTACCACGACGGTCATGAGGCTTTCGAACGGCAGGTTGAATGCGCCGAAATCGGCTTGACCCGCCGGCATCATCGCCAGAAACGGCTGCGTCCACGGATAGTAAGGGGCATACGTCTGCGAGTTGGCTACCAGCATGTTCGGTATGGTGAAAACGACGTTCAATGCCAGCGGAGCGGCAAAGCTGCTCCAGGCCGTTGAGACTCCAAGCTGCAGCGCGGCAAGCGGCAAGCAGGCAACCCAACCGCCAAGCAGGCAGCGCAGCAGCATTTCCCACGGAATCGGAGCATCCACCTTGTGGATCAAACCGGCTCCCAGTACGGCGCCCATGAACAGTAACTGGACGACGGCCAGCAGCATGGCTACCACCGAGAACTTCGCAAAATAGACGGCGCCGCGTGAAACCGGCAGGACGAGCAGCTGCTTCCATCCCCCGCCCGAATGCTCATACCGGCATACCATGGCACTGAATATCCCCGTCAGAATCGGGAGCAGCAGCATGGCATGCAGAACGATCATAATGCTGATCAGATATTCCCATGGCGCCAGCTCCTCAGGCTTTCCGTTTAATATGCCGAGCAGCATGACGAGGATCGCGCACAGGAAGATTTGCGGCCACAGCTTCGATTTCGACAGCTTAAGCCACTCTGCGGATACCGCTCTTAGATAGGATGCCATCTTAGTCCACATCCTTTCGGTTAAAATGAATCAGGCCAGCGCATGCGATCACCGCGCCCAGCAGCAAACCCGCTCCGATGACGCGTGCTTCTCCCGGCCCCATGTAAGCCAGCAGCGGCCATTTTAGCGGCATCCAATCAGGAAACTGCAGGGCGAACATCGACACGACCGAGGCGGTAATCCCGATCCCGACCGCGATCCCCTGGTTCTTAAGCGTCAAAGACATCCACAGTTGAAAGGCCAGCATGGGAAGCGCCGCGAATAACTGCACAAACCCAATGCGCAGCAGATCGACATACGGCATTTGATCTGCCCCCATCCCCAGTACGATGCCGAGGACGGCGGTACTGATCGACAGAAGGAGACAGGATACGCAGAGAATCAGGAAAGCCTGCACGAACTTGGCACTGAATACCGCCGTTCTGGAGATAGGCAGTGCCAGCAGCTGCTTCCACGAGCTCAGCTGATGCTCCACGTTGGCCATCAGCGAGCAGACCAGCGTGATCCCGAGGAACAGGGCAATCGGCACAAAGAAGAGCACGTTCTCCAGCAGTCCGCCCCAAGGATCCGCCGCGTAGGATTTCATCAGGTAATCGTATCGAAGTCCGAAGTTCAGCCCTTGCATCGCTGCCAGCCCGACGGGACCGAGCGCAGCGAGAAACCAGATGCCCTTGCCTCGGATTTTCAGCCAATCGGCGGAAAGCGCACGGAACATCATACCCGGCTTCCCTCCCCTACGATCTGCATGAAGATATCCTCCAGCGACCTCCGCTGCTCTTCCACCCGGTATACCGCATGCTGGTTCTCTACCAGGCGCTTCACGAGTTGCGCGATTTTGGCATCCTGCATGCTCTCCAGCTCCAGCATCTGGTTCCGCAGGACGCCTTCGCAGCCTAAGTCTAGGGCTAGTCCAAGCGCTGCCTCAGGCTCGGATACCGATAAGCGGAAACCGCTAGACGCCGTGGATACCAGATTGTCGATCGTATCCTGGAACACCATTCTTCCTTCGCGAATAATGCCGACTTTGTCCGCCATCTGCTCGACCTCGCCCAGCAGGTGACTGGATACCAACACGGTAATGCCGTATTGGCGCGGCATATTCTTGATCAGCTCCCGGATTTCATGTATCCCGGACGGATCCAGGCCGTTGGTCGGCTCATCCAGAATGAGCAGCTCCGGATTGTTCAGCAGGGCGGCCGCGATGCCAAGACGCTGCTTCATCCCTAGCGAGTATCCCTTGACCGGGCGCTTGGCCTCCTTCGTCAAGGAGACCATCTCCAGCACTTCCGCGATGCGGGATTTCGGGCCGCCGGTAATCCGGCGGATCGCTTCCAGATTCTCTACGGCCGTCAAGTGGCCGTAATAGGATGGGTATTCCACAAGCGATCCGGTCCGGCGCAAAATGTCCATTTTTTCGCTCTTTAAATCCTTGCCGAACAAATGAATCGCGCCACGCGTCGGTTGAATGAGTCCGAGCAGCATGCGAATGGTCGTCGTTTTCCCGGCACCGTTCGGGCCGAGGAAGCCGTAAATGTCGCCGCGGGCGATCTCCAGATTCAAATCCACGACCGCTGCGCGCTTTTTGTATATTTTATATAAGCCTTTTGTTTGAATGACGAGTTCCGTCACGTTCATCACCTCAGGTATACATCCTACATGTCCAAGGTTAAATGCCGGTCGGCCCCAAGTTTAAATTTTCTTTAAAAAAGCTGGCAGCCTATCCAAACGGTTATTTCGTGAAAAGAGCTAAGAGTCACTTGGTACAGCTAAGGCCGCTCCGCTGCCGGATCGTTCTTCCGATCGCTGTTAAATCCAGGAAACCGGAATTTGCCCAGGGGTGGTTTCCCGGATTTAAAGGCGAACGCTTCGCTTCTCCAGCAACGATTCCGTTCCCTCCGCTGGTGCATTTTCATTAGTTCAAGAGGTTTCCTCCCATAAGCTAATACGCATGAAAAAGCCTGCGTTTGCATTTGCTTC
This sequence comes from Paenibacillus sp. Y412MC10, assembly GCF_000024685.1. NCBI lineage: Bacteria > Bacillati > Bacillota > Bacilli > Caryophanales > Paenibacillaceae > Paenibacillus > Paenibacillus sp. Y412MC10. The sequence goes on along the minus strand of NC_013406.1, from coordinate 736,877 downwards.
TGTCGGCTGGTAAAGCTAAAGAAATCGCATCGATTGCAGCCTATCCACCGTTTTAGCAAGTGTCCGAATATGATATAATATCTTTGCCGAAACGCTTATTGCGTCCGTACAGGGGGGCTACCTGACGCTGATGATGGCATGCCGATCACTCTTCTCTCACATGAATCGACTAAGCATTATGATTGGAGTGTGGTTAACGATGAATATGAATGTTCTTGTTCAATTGGATTTCAGAATGAATCTCTCTCTTAGTCTAACAGCTGTAGCCTGCCTTGCTTATGAACCCAGTTCACTGACGAGCTCGTGAAACTCGAGCGAAAAGCAATGGTACGAAGACGCCTGACAGGGCGTCTTTTTCTGTTATTGGCAGCTAAAAAAAAGAGGAACCGATAATCGAGCCGGCTCCTCTTTTTATATATTCGACCTAGCCCTCACCATCCGGATAAAATGCTTGATAGCCCGGCGCTTGATTGCTCAACGCTTCCAGATGCGGATCCTCGTTCCCTCCTCCGAGCTTCCCACATGGCTTTCCAGCCCCATCTCCCTGGTCAGGTGGTCCACGATGGCCAGGCCGATGCCCGTGCCTTTGTTGCCGGAATCGCTTGCGATCCCCGGCCCATGGTCCGAAATGACAAGGACGCCCTCAAGTCCTTCCCTCTCCTCGGTATGAATGCCGATGTACTGCCCGGATCGGGCGTGGCGAGCGACATTTTGGAACAGATTATCGAGGAGCCTCCGGAACCACAGCACGTCTACGTTCCAGTGGAGCGGCTCGTCTCGCACCTGGATGTCAGGCTCGATTCCCGCCTTCTCCCATACCGGATACCAGGCAGCGGCGCTTTCCTTGACGATTCGCAGCACGTCTGCAGATTCCATGTTCAGCTGCACTCTGCCGCTGGTGAGCAAGTTGTAGGACAGCAGGTTGTCGATCAGGCCGCCCAAATCCGCGATTTTCGATTCGATGAGCGACAGCGATTCTTTTCCCTTCGGGCTCAGCGGCTCCCGTTCCATGGAGAAAATATGGCTTCGAATCACCGTCAGCGGGGTTCTGAGATCATGGGACAGATTGGCGATCAGGGATTTGCGCAGCTCTTCTTCCTCGCGCTGGCGGCGCTGTCCCTCTTCCAACTGGATAACCATATCGTTATAACCCTCTTCCAGCTGTCCAATCTCGTCATACTTGGTTAACGTAACCGGCTGCGGTATGCCCGTCGACGCATGAGACGACGTCATGGCCGAACGAAGCCGCAGCAGCCGCTTGCGTATGCGCACGAAGAACAGCCAGGAGACCAGAATGAACAGGCCGGACATCGAAGCCGTGAACAGCCCGTACAGCGCCGTTTCGCTCGCAATGGGCTGCTGGACATTAAGATATTTTCTCGGCAGCTGCATGACCATGAAGCCTTCTCCCGATCCCTCTCCCCCGATAAAAGCCACGGAGGTGAACGGATCGCTATCCAGGGAGTTTTTCATAAATTGCACGGTATAGGGCGCGCTCCATACCTCGGGCAGGTTAGGCTGTACCGGCAGCTGCAGCCTGGTCTTATTGCCGCCATCCACCCAGAACATGGAGATCTCCGGATACTCCTGCCGTATCGAATTCAGCTTCTGCTCAATGGCCTCCGGCGAAGCTCCGCTTAATCCGGCAGCTTCCTCGTGCCACATTCTCTCTAACGCGGTACCGCTGGTATATTTCCCAGCAGGGGCCGGCGGCCGATCCGAGAAAGTATCGTTCACGAACCAGTAAAAAATCGACGCTAACGGAAACATGATCGGCATGAAGATCATAGCCATCAAAATCAGCAGCAAATACCGATTGGTCAGCGAATTGCGGAACCTTCCCTTCTTCCTTTTCCATCTCATGCTCTCACCCGGTAGCCAAGCCCGCGAACGGTCTCAATAATCTCCGGGTTGGCGGGGTCCCGCTCGAGCTTCTCCCGGAGATACCGGATGTGGACCATCAGCGTTTTGTCCCCTTCGATATATGATTCTCCCCAGACCGACTCGTATATTTGCTCCTTGGTCATGACACGCCCCTGGTGCTGGAGCAGATACATAAAGATTTGATGCTGTTTGCCGGTCAGCAGCGTCTCCTCGCCGGTATCCTCGTTCACGATCCGATTCTCGTCTTCATATACCGATAAGTGCTTCACTCGGATGGGCTCCGCGGATTTCACGACAGACCGCCGCAGAAGCACCTCGAGACGGGCAGCCAGCTCGTCCGGATGGAAAGGCTTTGTCAGGTAATCGTCGGCGAACTCAAGCCCCTGCAGCTTATCGTCAATAGAGGTTCGAGCCGACAGCATCAGGATGGGCAGTCCGGGATAGGCCTTTTTGAGACGCTGCCCGACCGTAAAGCCGTCCAGCCCCGGAAGCATGACGTCCAGAACAACGACCGCACACGGAGCCGCTTCCTGTACGGCCTGTTCTCCGCTCAGCAGCCACCGTACCTCGTATCCCTTGTCCCTGAGGAATTCGCTGACCCATCCGCCGATCTCCCGATCATCCTCAATATATAGAATGCATGCGCTCATGGTAAAACTTCCTTTCCGTACGAACCTTCGTATCTCCCCATGAGGGGTTATTCTATAGCCTTTAAGTCAAAAAAAGGCCCTTGCAAGCTTTTATGTATGCCGTAAATTCATCTTTTGTCATTGTAACATGGGATCCCCGATGTTCATGCATCCGATTTGCTAACCTGCCGTGCTCCCTCGGGAATATCCTGTTCTCCGGCAAACCGGCGGAGCTTCTGGAGAGCCCGCATTCCGTGACGGCCAATTATTTGCGGCAGTTTCGTGCTTAGTCCTCAGAGTAGCCTTAGGGCTATAACGGATGTCAAACAAGACCCCGAGCATGCCTCCTTCCAGGGGCTCGGGGTCTTGTTGGGTTTTGCTGTATAAGGCAGGATCGCAGCCTATTCCAAAATAACGGTCGTATATGGCGGCAGCGTCAAGCTGCTGCCATTCAATGCCGCGCTGTCGTCGGTGGTTCTCGCCAATGACCGGAAATCCGCAGATCCGTTCTTTGATGCCAGGTCCACGGTCTGCTCCGTGCCTGACAGGTTATGAACCACTAGGGCCCTGCTCTCCTTTGTCCGGCGGATATAGGCCATCACTTCCTGGTTCCCTGACGCATAAGATTCAATCGTGCCGCTGTTCAGGACAGGCATCTCATTCCGCCACCGGATCAGCGTGCGATAGCGGGACAGCAGGGAATTCTCGTCCCCGGTCTGCTGCTCAACGCCTTGGACCTGATCGCCGCGGTTATGCGTAAGCGGCTCCCAGGTCGTCTGTCCCTTATCGCTGCCCGTATTGGACCAGATCATCGGCTCCCGGATTTGCTCGTCCGGCTTCGCTCCCTTCATCCCGATCTCTTCGCCGTAATAGATAAACGGATGGCCCGGCATCGTCAGCAGAATGCCGGCAGCCATCTTAGCGTGATTCACGTCATCCTTCAGCTGGGACATGACACGGTTCATGTCATGATTCGTCAGGAAGGCAGCATCCGTAAACTTGCCGTCCGATACCTGGCTGAACAAGCCATATGTCCGTTCCAGGGTAAAGGCCAGGTTGTTATCCTTCTCGTTCATGGCGGCACCGACGATGCTCTCGCCCAAGCTGAAGTTGAATCCGGAATCAAATGCATTCTCCAAATACGGCGCGATGACCGCAGCGGAATTATCCCAAATCTCCCCGACGATATAAGCCTCCGGGTTCACTTCATTCATGCTGGCGCGGAATTCCTGCCACCAAGCCGTATTCTTGGCCGTGGTCGCCTCGCCCTTATCGGACATCAGATCCTCATAAATATGCTTGGCTGCATCGATCCGGAAGCCGTCGACGCCCAGCTCCAGCCAGAACTTCCCGATATCCTTCATCTCCTCGCGGACCTTCGGATTATCGAAGTTCAGATCCGGCATCCCGCCCCAGAACGTGCCCATGTAATGCTCCCCGTTCATCTCATGCCAAGGGGAGCCGCTTCCCGCCGCGCTGGATCCGGAAGGCGTTTTCCCTTGATCCTCGGCCCAGATGTACCAATCCCGGGTGCCCGAGGCCTTGTCTTTCGCAGCCTGCTGAAACCAAGCATGCTCCGTGCTTGTGTGATTGACCACCAGATCCATAATGATCTTGATTCCGCGCTTATCCGCTTCGGCAAGCAGCGTCTTAAAGTCATCCAGCGTCCCGTAATCCGGGTGAATGGAACGGTAGTCGGTCACATCATAGCCGTGATAGCTCGGCGAAGGATGGATCGGCATCAGCCAAATCCCCGTCACGCCAAGATCCTCCGAGGTTTCCGGATTTCCGTCATTCAAATAATTCAGCTTCTCGATGACCCCTTGCAAGTCACCGATCCCATCCCCATCGGAATCATAGAAAGAACGCACGAAAATTTCATAATAGACGTCGGAAGGCTGCTCATCCACCTCCGTTTTTCCTTCTGGCGCAGGCGCTTTCGTATCCGGTTGTTTCGATTCCGAAGCCGCCGGCGGCTTCGCCTCCTCTTGAGGCGCAACCGCGGTGCCGCTGCAGCCTGCAAGCAGGCTTCCCGTAAGCGCAAAGGCCGTAAGCCATAACGGCAGAGCCCTGCGTCTTCCCCATGTATTTCGTATCACGCTGTTTCCCCCTGTTCGCTCACGCAGCTGATATTCATCGAGTCATTCCGCTTATGTAATCTAAAGTATTTTCATGTATAACCAGAAAGCGCAAACGTTTGAATTAAAAAGCACTAGAAACTTCCAATAAAACGGTTACATAATAAGGTCTGGCTTTAATTCCATCTTCATCGGTTGATAACGGCCTGTTTTTGATCCCACTCTATCATAACCCACACTTTCGTTTTGTTAAATCGTTTGCACAATGCCATTTTAAGTTGTTTTCCGGTTTTTTCTGGCCATAATACCGGCCTTTCTTCCGTTTTCTAATCCTTGCTTCTTTTTTGATGCATTTGTGAAATAATTGCGTTGGACTGACTTGGATACGTATTTACAAGCCTATCGATTAACGTTAATATAGCAGTGTGAAACCGTTTAACATACCGGATCAATATGCCTTTAGATCAATAGGTATCCACGTATACACAGGGCCTGACAGACCCACAATTTAATAAAGAGGAACGGTCGGCGAACAGCGGAAAGTTACTCTTGTGAAATAAGGGAGACTCCAGTAGTCGCTTTCTTATTTTCAAAAAAACGCAAACGGTTCCACTGGAGGTCCTATTATGTCAGTAACGATAAAAGATGTCGCAAAACGAGCGGGCGTATCCCCCTCCACCGTCTCTCGGGTGCTTTCCAACCATCCAAGAATCAGCCGCGAAACCTCGCGCAAGGTGAAAGAGATCATGGAGGAAATGGGCTACCATCCCAATATTATGGCCAAGAGCCTTGTTTCCAAAACGACAGAAAGCATATGCGTCATTCTGCCGAAACCCGCGGAGGAATTGTTCCTCAACTTATTCTTCATGGAGCTGATCCGCGGTATCGTCACCCAAGCGAACCGTTCCGGATACGATGTCGTTCTCAGTTCGGGCGGCAACGAGAAAGAGGAAGTCGAAGCCGTATCCCGCCTTCTTAACGGCCGCCGCGTCGATGGCGCCATCTTGCTTTACTCCAGGCAGGACGACCAGGTCGTTGATTTTCTGAAATCCAACAACTACCCGTTCGTGCTGGTCGGCCGGAGCGAGAAATATCCTGACCTGTTATCGGTCGATACCGATAATGTGCAAGCAGCCTATGATGCAACCAAGCATTTGATCTCGCTTGGGCATCAGCGGATCGGTTTTGTCAGCGGGCCGCCTAACCTGATCGTATCCCAGGACCGGATGAAGGGCTACGGGAAGGCACTTGCCGATGCAGGCCTTGAAATGAGAAAAGAATGGATTGTGGAAGGCGAGTTCCTGCAGGAGAGCGGCTATCGCGCCATGTCCTTTTTCATGAACCTGCCCGAGCGGCCGACGGCCCTTGTCATTGTCGACGACATTGTCTCTTTCGGCGTGGTTCGCGGACTGCACGAGCTGGGGTATAAAGTTCCCCAGGACGTATCGATCATCAGTTTCAACAACATCTCATTGACCGAACTATCGACACCGCCGCTGAGCAGCGTTGACATCGGCATCTATAACCTGGGTTATACCGCTTCGCAGGCATTGATCCAGACCATTCGCAACGATGACAACACGATCCTGCCGCACCGCTATATCATTCCGCATCGATTGATGATCCGCGAATCCTCGATGTTTTCGCCGCCGAAATCTTGAGTGCCGACGAATATGCGGAGCATAGCAAGAAGTACTTCAAAATAAAGAAGCATCCTGGTGCTTCCTTTATTTTTGCAGCTTGGTTCAAACGTTTGCACTAATTCCTTAAGGAGGATGATCATGTCAACCCTATCCGCTTGTTTATTCGATCTAGATGGCGTGCTCGTGGATACCGCCAAGTATCACTACATTGCCTGGAAGCGTCTTGCCGGAGAGCTTGGCTTTGAATTCACGGAGCAGGACAACGAACGCCTGAAGGGAGTAAGCCGCATGGCTTCCCTCGATATTCTGCTTGAGGTTGGCGGAGTATCGCTGGATGAAGACGCGAAGCTGGCGCTGGCCGAGAAGAAGAATGCTTGGTATGTCGAGTATATTTCCAATATGGACGAATCCGAGATTTTGCCTGGAGCCCTCGAATTTATCCAAGCTTTGAAGGACCGCGGCATCAAGGTTGCGCTGGGCTCCGCCAGCAAGAACGCGATGCTGATCCTGAACAATACCGGCCTGACGCCTTACTTCGACGCCATCATCGATGGAACGAAGACCAGCCAAGCGAAGCCGGATCCCGAGGTATTTACGCTGGGAGCTCGCGAGCTTGGCGCCGACCCTGACGCTTGCGTCGTATTCGAGGATGCCGAGGCCGGAATCGAAGCCGCCATCCGCGCGGGAATGCGCAGCGTCGGCATCGGCTCGCCCGAAACCTTGGGGCGCGCCAACCTCGTCCTTCCTTCCCTGGAAGAGTTAACGGTGGACCGACTGCTGGAGTTATAAGCGTGTGAGCACATGCGTTTACAGCATTCAGCAGCATCATCCCATACAGATATGCAACCATTTTTCCTAAACCTAAAGGAGCCGATGATTGTGAAACAATATTTAAAGCTTGATGAATGGTCAATTATTGAAGAGGGCTTTGATCCTCACACGCATGAAATCTCAGAGAGTATCTTCAGTATCGGTAACGGATTCATGGGCCAACGCGCCAACTTTGAGGAGTCCTACAGCGGTTCCTCCCTGCAGGGCAGTTACATGGCCGGGGTGTATTATCCGGATAAAACCCGCGTAGGCTGGTGGAAGAACGGTTATCCTGAATACTTCGCCAAAGTGCTGAACAGCACCAACTGGATCGGCATCGGCATTGAAATCGACGGCACGCCGCTGGATTTGGCCAAATGCACGGTGAAGGATTTTGTGCGCGAGCTGAATATGAAGGAAGGCTTCCTCTCCCGCCGCTTCACCGTTGTCATGGAAGACGGCAAGGAGCTCCAGATCGAGGCGGTTCGCTTTGTCAGCATTGTACGCCACGAGATCGGTGCCATCCGATATGCCGTAACGCCGCTTAATTTCGCTGGAGAACTTACGGTTACGCCTTATCTCGATGGCGATGTGAAGAACAAAGACTCCAACTATGACGAGAAGTTCTGGCTGGAGGTATTCAAGGAAGCCGCGCAAGGCTCGGCCGCATTGACCGTAAAAACCAAAAAGCTCGATTTCCATGTTACCTCCGTTATGTCTTATTACCTTGTTAAGAACGGGGCGAAGCTGGATCTTCAAGCCGAGCTGATCGAGAAGGAGAAATATGCCGCGAACCGCGTAAGCGTCCCCGTATCCGAAGGCGAAGCCGTTACCGTCTATAAATACGTGGCCAACGTCACTTCCCGCAATCATGGATTCGGCGAGTTGGTGGATGCTGCGCGTGCCGTGCTGGAACCGGCGGTGGAGACCGGATTTGAACAGCTGCTGAAGGAGCAGGCAGATGCCTGGGGCGACAAATGGAAGGAAAGCGATATCGTCATCGAAGGCGATGTGGCGGCCCAGCAAGCGATCCGCTTTAACATTTTTCAGCTGAACCAAACCTACAGCGGCGAAGACGACCGCCTGAACATCGGGCCTAAGGGCTTTACCGGGGAAAAATACGGCGGCAGCACCTACTGGGATACCGAGGCTTATTGCCTGCCGTTCTATCTGAGCACCGCCGATGCCAGCATCTCGCGCAACCTGCTGATCTATCGTTATAAGCACCTGGAAAAGGCGAAGGAAAATGCCAGAAAGCTCGGCTTCACCAAAGGGGCGCTCTATCCTATGGTGACGATGAACGGCGAGGAATGCCATAACGAGTGGGAGATTACGTTTGAAGAAATCCACCGTAACGGCGCGATTGCCTATGCCATCTATAACTATGTCAATTATACCGGCGACTTCTCTTACCTCGGCCAATACGGTCTGGAAGTGCTCGTGGAAATCTCCCGTTTCTGGGAGGAGCGCGTGAATTACGTGCCGGCGAAGGACCAGTATATGATGCTGGGCGTTACCGGCCCGAACGAGTACGAGAACAACGTCAACAACAACTGGTATACCAACCGCATTGCCAGCTGGACGATGGAATACACGCTCGACGTGCTGGAGTATTTGAAAGAGAATGAGAATTCCCGCTATGCCGAGCTTACGGCGAAGCTTGCCCTGCAGGATGCCGAAACGGCCAAATGGCAGGATATCATCAGCAAAATGTACTACCCGGTAGACGAGGAACTCGGCGTCTTCCTGCAGCAGGACGGTTTCCTTAACAAGGAGCTGGTTCCGGTGAAGGAATTGGACCCTGCCCACCTGCCGCTGAACCAGAACTGGTCCTGGGACCGCATTCTGCGTTCGGTGTACATTAAGCAGGCCGACGTGCTGCAAGGATTGTTCTTCCTTGGCGACCGGTACGATCTGGCTACAAAAAAACGCAACTTCGACTTCTATGAACCGTTCACGGTACACGAGTCCTCCCTCTCGCCATGCGTACACTCCATTCTCGCGTGCGAGCTCGGGTACCAGGAAAAGGCGTACGAGATGTACCTTCGTACAGCCCGCCTGGATCTGGACAACTACAACAACGATACCGAGGACGGCTGTCATACGACCAGCATGGCAGGAACCTGGATGTCGGTTGTGCATGGCTTCGGCGGCCTGCGCGTGAAGGACGGCGTATTGCATCTGAACCCGTTCATTCCGGGGCATTGGTCCTCCTTCTCCTTCAAGGTGATGTTCCGCGGATCCCGCCTGAAGGTTAACGTCAAAGGCCATGAAACCCTCATCGTAAACGAAACGGATACGCCCGCTGTCCTGAACGTGAACGGCAAGGAATACGCCATCAGCGGATTTGGAGAGGTAACGGCTGCAAGATAAAAGGCACTGGAGCTTCAATGCGCCGGCCCATACAAAAACAAGAGCCCTGGAAAATCTTCCAGGGCTCTTGTTTTTACAGAAAACGGGCTCCTCTACATCATGGCTCATTCTTGAAGAACCCGTCTTCGTCCATGTCAGGCATCATCTGCAGGTTCGGTTTCAGCCATAAGCCGGGATCAGATAAATGCCATCGCTTTGCGCCTCCGTGCGGGGGAAATGCCGATTATGTATGTTATGAATAGATCAGTTGAGTATGAGGATCACGCGGAGGGCGCTCGGCTGGCTTCCCAAACAAATACCCCTGCGAAAGCTCGATCCCGATATCTCGGCAAAAATGAAACTCCTCCCGTCTCTCGATGCCTTCTGCAAGCACCATGGCCCCGAAATCATGAGCCATGTTCGTGATCATTTCGAGCTGCTTCTGCTGGGCGGGATTTCGATCGCAATGGTCGATAAGACTCCGGTCGATCTTCACATAATCCGGCTTAAGCTTAATCATCTGCTCCAATGTGGAATAACCTGCGCCGACGTCATCCATGGCTACCGAGATGCCGTGGCTTCGATATACCTCGAATATCGACTGCAAATGCTTCACATCGTCGATTCTCTCGGTTTCCACCACCTCGAATACGAAATCCCTCGGATCCAGATGGAGCCTGTCGATCGTATTGAAGGTGTGGCTCAGACACATCTGCGCATCGTATATCGAGGACGGCAGGAAATTCACGAACCGCTTCACGCCGATCGGAAGCCACTCGGCACTGGTCTCAATCGCACTGGTTCGTGCCGCCTGGTCCAGGAATGAATGCAGTCCGGTTTTTCGGGCTGTCTCAAACAGCTCGTACGGCTGGAACCGGAGTCCCCACTCTACCGGTCGAAGGAGAAATTCATAGGCCACGATCTGCTCGTTTGGATCCACGATGGGCTGCATGTAGCTCGTAAACTGCTTATGTAAAATGACATTCACCATATCATAATGCTCCATCTGCAGTTCGAACTTCTGCATAGGGATCCACGAATGCCGGATTTGCGGAGCTCCTCCACGGGTAACACAGAAGGACAGCTCTTGACGAATCTTCAGCGGAAGGGGTTGCAGACACTCGATGATGGAGATCAGGTCCGCTCGTACCTTGTAGTTCACAGCACAACCCTCATTGTTCTCTTGTACCGCGTAGCCGTTCACTGCCAGCAATTGAATAAGCTCACCACTTGCAGGCTTCATATGAATGGTCCCCTGGTCCTCAATCGGTTCAAAGGTGCTGCAATTGTCGCAAATCATGTTCGTCCTCCTTGGCAAGCTAGCTCTCACTATGCTTCTTATCGGCATTTTGAATATGATTTCTTTGCATTTTATGGATTTTATATCGAAGTTATGACCTATTTTGCGAGAAATGCGCAAGATTCGTGCAATGATTGCGCTAAATTCTACAATAATCGACTTATATTGCTCTTAACAACACATTGTCGATACCAGAGTCTTTTGTCTATTCGACTTTTTGATCCAACAGCTGCAGCAGCATCGTTCGTTCCACATCGAAATGCCAGCGGGCGTTTCGCTCTTTCGCCGCATACATCGCTGCATCCGCGCGACCGATCAGCTCTTGGTCGTTCCTGGCATGATCCGGATAGACCGCGATGCCGATGCTCGGCGTGGTTCGGACCTCATGCCCTTCCAGCTCATACGGCTCGCTCAGCATCGTCCAGATCTCTTCCGCCATCCAGATCAGTTCCTGATCCTCGCCGGCCGGATGAATCACTACCGTAAATTCGTCCCCTCCTAAACGGGAAACCAGAACGCCTTTGGATTCAAGGGTTTGAAGACGGGTCGCGACCTTACGAATCAGCAAATCGCCGGCACGATGGCCGTAGCGGTCATTCACTCGTTTAAAACGGTTCATATCCATATATAGCAGCCCTACGCGGGAACCCGCACGGTCCGCCTCCTGCAGCGAGCTCGACAGCCTCGCGTTAAAGTAGCGGCGGTTATAGAGTCCCGTAAGATCGTCGCGATGCGCCAAGGTCTCGCTCTGCATCAAGCTTTGATGCAGCCGGTCAAACAAGCGGTCATTCTCGAACTGGATCAGGATCTGCCTGATCAGAATCAGGATGACGCAGAGGGATAAGCCGGTAAAAAGCCCGTTCCATCCTCCGAACCGCTGCACCATAAGGGCAAACATCCCGCCAAGCACGCTGTAAGGAAGCAGATATCTTACGATCAGATTTCCGAACGAACGGGGCTCCCTCTCATCCAACGATTGATTTCGGGCATCGGGAGCTGACCGCCCTCCTGCCAAACCAATGATGAATACCGATAACGTATACAGTGGGTACAGGTATGAACGAACTTCAACACCCTTATAATCGACGAGATACATATGCAGAACATCGGCGGCAATGTACATGCTCCCGCCAAGGCATATCAGGAAGACTGCCCGTTTCCTTAGCTGCCCTGTGTTAAAATACAACACCAGGGTGAAGAAAATAAGCACCGTTGCGCACAGCGGGTACAGCATGTCAACCCACAGCTTTCCCCACAAGGCTTCATTCGCCAAACCGTTAAGCTCGGGCTTGATGAAATATTCCCAGCCTACCGTCATGACCGTTATGCCAACGATCACGATATCCAGCATAAACCGCACTCCCCGAAACGAACCTTGTACGTGCCGGAACAAATAAATGAGGGAACCTGCAAACAGGATGATTTCGAATCCCCAGAATAATTGAGTCAAAATTGTCCGGGAAGCGCTCTCTTTCCCCAGCCAAAAATAACAAGCATCGATGATTCGAGCCGAGGCATCCGCCATCAGCCCGGCACTTACGATAAGCCAAAACCTTCGAAGATGCGGCTCGTAATGCCGACTGATCCGTAGTAAATAGACGGAAGCGGCAGCGGAAGCCATAATGACTAGAACACGCTGAAGCAATAAAGCATCAGGCATCCACAGAACGGTCATTATCTGAATGAATGCATATATGATGGCGAGTCGAATCCACAGATGATCTGCTGGAGTTGGACTCATAAGCATTCCTCCTCGGCCAAAAGGCAAGCTTTCTTCAATGCTTGTTTGTTAGGTCTTTTGAATTAATAGTTATAGTTCTCATGATACTTTTTACCCACCTAAAAGTAAAGATGAGGAAATGAAAGAAAGACCATCGATTCTACTCTATTAAACCATCGCCCTCCAAAAGCTTTCCGTCCTCAAGACCCACTTGACGTATAGGAATTATATGATAATATTTCAGTCATATCTCATATGAATCGGAAAGGGTGTTTAGCCTTGTCACAGAAACGATTGGATCATGTCGGCATTGTCGTCCGGGACCTTGAAGCCACGATTGCTTTTTACACAACCGTCGTCGGACTTGAACTGAAAGATCGCCTTACCCATACCAATGGCGTCATCCAGCTGGCATTCCTCGGATTTAACGGCAGCGACGAAACGGAAGTCGAGCTTATCCAGGGTTACAGCGACACGCTTCCCGCAGAAGGCACCGTCCATCATTTCGCCGTCAGCACCGATAACATCGAAGCGGAATATGTGCGCGTACAGGGACTGGCCGTACCTCATCTTGACGAAGAAATCGTAACGCTTCCGAACGGGTACCGCTATTTCTTCGTCCACGGTCCCGAAGGAGAATGGATTGAGTTCTTCCAGCGCTAACCGCTGGCGAACAGGTTCCTTTCAAAATGCTTCATCCCGTGAATGGTTAACGGGGTTCATTCTTCCAACCGCACAAGCCATGTCCAATACGAAGACCTGCCTCGTTCGCATCCCTTCCGAACTAGACAGGTCTTTGCGTTAGGACTATAATAACGGATGTAACGTCCGAAACTTCATAAATCCCGGGGGAGCTGGAATTTGGCCGGCTGAGAGTGTATCCGATGATACTGACCCTTACACCTGATCTGGGTAATGCCAGCGTAGGAAGTCCATGTTTGCGGCAGCTATGATTTGCCGTGGTATACACTTACGCCGTCATGCGTCCTGATATCATTCAGGGCGCTTTTTTTGTGGAGTTAACGAGGTCATAGAAAGAGAAAGAGAATTCAAAGGAGAGAAGACACGATGAAGAAGGGAAAATGGATGGCACTGCTTCTCGCTTGCGCCCTGCTGATGGTTGCGGCGGGATGCGGTACAGGCGGACAGAACGAAAATACAGGTACCGAAGGCGCAGACGGCCAGGCAGCCGAAAAGCTCCGCGACGTACAGCTGATGCTCGATTGGTCGGCCAACACAAACCACACCGGACTGTATGCAGCCAAGGAGCTCGGGTATTATGAGGAAGAAGGGCTTAACGTCCAGATCGTCCAGCCGGGGGCGGGCGGAACGGATACGCTGGTCGCATCCGGCAAGGTGCCGTTTGGCATCAGCTACCAGGAAGGCGTCACGCTTGCCAGAACCCAAGGCCTGCCGCTTGTCTCCATTGCGGCGATTATTCAGCATAATACATCCGGCTTTGCCGCCCCCAAGGACAAGGGGATCGTCAAGGCTGGCGATTTTGAAGGGAAATCCTACGGCGGCTGGGGCTCGCCTGTTGAGGAAGCCGTCATGAAATCCATCATGGAGATCGACGGTGCCGATGTCAGCAAAGTAAATATGGTTAACATGGGCGATGCCGATTATTTTACGGCCGTCAAACGCGATATTGATTTTGCCTGGATCTTCTATGCCTGGACCGGTATCGAAGCCGAGCTCCGGAACGAGCCGCTTGACATGATCTATGTGAAGGACTACTCCGAGCAGCTTGACTATTACACGCCGGTGATCGTAACGAACGAGAAGCTGATCCAGGAGGACCCGGAGCTTGTCAAAGCATTCATGCGGGCGACCTCAAAAGGATACGACTATGCGATTCAACATCCTGAGGATGCGGCTGCCCTGCTGACGAAGGCCGTTCCCGAACTGGATGCCGAGCTGGTTCTTGCCAGCCAGAAATGGCTGAGTCCCCGCTATCAGGATGATGCTGCCCGCTGGGGCGAGCAGAAAGCCGAAGTATGGTCGGGGTATGCAGACTGGATGTTTGAACGCAAGCTGCTCGAGAAGGAGCTTGATGCGGACAGCGCCTTCACCAATGAATTTTTACCGGAGAAACCATAGGATGCATTTAATTAGGAAGAGAGACGCCTGTCCGGCAGGCTGGCTCTCTTCCATTACAATATAGCTTGCATGAAAGGATGAGTTTAGATGGCAAACACCCTCTTGAGCATACAAGTGATACCCAGAACGCCGGATGGAGGCGACAGCATTCCTTATGTGGATGAAGCGATTCGGGTCATTCAAGAGTCGGGCGTGAAATACGAGGTCCATGCGCTCGAAACCACCTTGGAAGGAGAGCTTTCCGAGCTGCTGATGATCGTTGAGCGCATGCATGAGGCGCTGGTGAAAGCGGGAAGTCCCAGCGTCATATCCCAGGTCAAAATCGTGCACCATCCGGGCGGCATCAGCATGGATAAGCTGACTGAGAAATACCGTCCATGAGAAAAGGCTGGTGGAGCTCCGTTTGGCCGCCCGCTGCGGCGGTCCTTTTCTTTTTGACGGTATGGCAGGCCGCGGTATCGGTATTCGATATAGAGCCGTATATTTTGCCAGCGCCGACGGCCATCGGGCATGAAGCCGCCACCGGCGCCACCGGCGCCTCCGGCCTTTTTCAGCATACGCTGGCCACGCTGCAATTAACCCTGGTCGGATTTATGATCGGTACGGCGATCGGCCTTGTCATCTCGTTGGCCCTGCATCTGGTGCCTTTTCTCAAAACCGCCCTTTATCCGCTTCTTATTCTTAGCCAGAACGTGCCGACGATCGCTCTCGCCCCGCTCCTCATGATTTGGTTCGGCTTCGGCATGCTGCCCAAGGTTATCGTGATTACCCTGGTCTGCTTCTTCCCCGTAGCCGTTGCCGCCCTGGACGGACTGGCGCGTACCGACCGCACCATGATGAATTACATGCAGATGGCGGGAGCCACTTCATGGCAGATCTTCACCAAGCTGGAGCTGCCGCATGCGCTCCCCTCCATCTTCTCAGGGATCCGCATCGCGGCCACCTATTCGGTCATGGGGGCCGTGATCGGGGAATGGATCGGCTCGGACCGGGGCATCGGCTACTATATGATGCTGCAAAAATCCGGCTACCGCACGGACCGGGTGTTTGTTGCCATTCTGATCATCGTCCTGCTCAGCCTGCTGATGGTGCTGCTGATCACCCTGCTGGAGAAGCGCCTGATCCGCTGGAATCGAAAAGGTTAAAACCACGGTGAACAGACATTTTCCAACCTATATAAAAGGAGGCTGTTTAGCGACATGACACATCAAGTATCCCTGCCGGATCATGACGGGCAGCGCCAGTCATCTACCGCGGTCCCGCCAGCGCCTGCCCTTGAGGTTCGCAGCCTTCATATCACCTTCCGCGAACGGCGCAGCGAAGTGCACGTGCTGGATGGCCTTTCGCTTCAGGTGCAGCCCGGGGAATTCGTCTCCTTGATCGGTCCTTCAGGCAGCGGAAAGAGCACGCTCTTCCATATCATCGGGGGGTTAACGGCTCCGGATGCAGGCTCCGTACTCATGGACGGTCAAGACGTGACCGGAGAGAAAGGCCGCATCGCCTATATGCCTCAACAGCCGGCCCTCTTCCCTTGGCGTACGGTGGAGGACAACGTGCTCCTTCCCGAGGAGCTGAGAGGCACCTCGAAAACCACCGCCAGGGAAAATGCCCGCAGCTGGATGGAACGGGCCGGACTTGCCGGCTTCGAGAAGGCGTATCCGCATACCCTTTCAGGGGGGATGCAGCAGCGGGCCGCCTTTCTGCGCGCGCTGATGAGTCCGCAGGAAGTTATGTGCCTGGACGAACCGTTCAGCGCGCTCGACGCGCTGACACGCAGCGATATGCAGCGCTGGCTGCTCGATATCTGGGAGGATACGCGCCGTTCGGTGCTGATGATTACCCATCATATCGAGGAAGCGCTGCTGCTCTCGGACAGCATCTATATCCTGTCGGCGCGGCCCGGCACGATCCTGAAACGGGTGGAGGTCCCTTTTCCCCGTCCGCGCAGGGAAGACACCCTGAACGACCCGTCCTTTATCGCGCTAAAAACCGAAATCTCCGCCATCATGCGCGAAGAACAGCACAAGCGTTGAGCCGCATAGGCAGGATACAATTGCCTAAGCTCCAGTATCCATCATTCAAGAGCGCTCCTTGGAGGCGAACAAGCGAGGTGATATAACGATGAAATCATTCACGCAGACGGAAACGAATCTCCCTCTGCTGGACACCCATATTCATCTGGATTCTTATGCCTTCTCCGATCAGCAAACGATTCTTGCGGATATCCGCAAAAGCGAAGTTAAGACCATCATCTCCGTTTCCATGAACCTGGCTTCCAGCAAGCGAAACCTGGAGCTGGCCAGGGAGTACGGACCGTTGGTGCGGCCGGCATTTGGTTATCATCCGGAACAGCCCGTCCCTTCCCCTGAAGAAACCAAGGAGCTGCTGGATTGGATGGCTAATCATGTCGACGACATGATTGCCGTCGGAGAGGTCGGCCTGCCCTATTATGCCAGACTGGAAGCCGAAACGGAGGGCCGGCCGTGGGATAACCGCCCTTACGAATGCCTGCTTGAGCAATTTATAGCATTTGCGAAGCGGCATCATAAACCGGTTATACTGCACGCTGTATATGAAGATGCGGATACCGCATGTGATTTGCTCGACAAATATGGCGTCACCCGCGCCCATTTCCATTGGTTCAAGGGCTCCCGTGACACCTTGCAGCGGATGGCCGATAAAGGCTGTTATATCTCCTTCACGCCCGACATTCTTTATGAGGATGAAATTCGCGATATTGCCCGTATGTATCCGGAGCATCTTGTCATGACCGAAACCGACGGCCCTTGGCCGTTCGATGGCCCGTTCACCGGACAGATGACCCATCCCAAGATGACGGCTTCCGCAGCGGCGGCATGGGCCGAGCTTCGCGGGCTGACCGTTTCCGAGGCTCGCAGGATTTTTTACGAGAATGCGGTTAGACTTTACGATCTATAAAAAAAAGAATTCCCGTTCCATTCAAGCCGGTTGTTTACGCAATCGGTTTGTTTTCTTTAAGGAACCGGTTATATTGGTTAATCAGTTCATCGAGCACGATCGATTGCCTGAGGACTTTAGGATGGTTAAAATCACGATACCGCTGCTTCATTTTATGAAGCTTGTTTCTTTCCTGCTCGATATCAAACCTAATGCCTTCCTTCGTTTTCATGACTTTTTGTCCTCCCCTCATGTAATATTTTATGCTTTAATGTAAAATTATAGGATGTTTGATGTTAGACATCAGGGGCCTAAAATTGAAAGGGACAGGTCCAAGAAACAAAAAAACCACAATGCGAGCTCACTCGCATTGTGGTTTGGATTTCGGTTATTTCACAAATTTCTCCTGATACGCCTTCGAGATCTCCTCTGTAATCTCCTTCATCTTCGGATCGCTTTTAATCGTTTCGATCAATTTATCGTACGATTCAACCGGTTCCTTGCCGGTGATGACCATGACCCGCATATCCTCTACTTTCTTGGAAATCTCGGGATAGTATTTGTTATAGGCTTCGGAGTAGAGCTCGCCTGAAGGATTCGGCACCTTAACCGTCTTGCGCTCCGTAACGATCTCTACGTTTCGTTCATACACCTCGTCCGGCATCCCTACCGCATTGATAGCCATATCGTCGCTGACGAGGTGAATCATATTGTTCAGATTTCCATCTCCCGTCTTATCGGTGACGGCTTGCGGCGTTGCGACCTTCTTTCCGTTCTCCAGATTGTAATGGACGCCTTCGATTCCGTAGGTCAGCATCTCGTTTCCTTCTTGGCTGTAGCCATAGTCGAAGAACTCGAGGATCTTCTTGACTTTGGCCTCAGGCACTTTCTTCGGAATGAGGTACACGCCATAGTACGGGGAGCCTGAAGGCGTATACTTCACCCCGTTAGCATTCTCCAAGTAAGCAAGCGGCATCAAATCCGCCTTGGGATCAACGTCCTTCACGGCTTTGCCGGTTACCCAGGCATGGTTCATGGACATGCCCCCAACCCCTGCCTTGGCGCTGCGCATCGTATCCATCACCTGGGAGAACTTCATGATGGCAAAGTCTTTGGGGAACAGGCCCTCGTCATAAGCCTGCTTGATCCACAGCATGGCCTCCCTTGACGCGTCCGACGTAATAATCGGAGACAGGGTGTTATCCGGCTGGAGCTTCCAGGCCCCTTGCGTTTCATTAAAGATATTATAAATATACGCGAGCGCGCTCGGATTAGCGGCATATGGGATCTCATCCGCCTGTCCGTTACCATTCGGATCCTGTTCCTTGAAAGCTTTTAACACATTATGGAACTCATCCAGCGTTTTTGGCGTTTCCAGCTGAAGGGCATCCAGCCAATCCTTGCGGATCATCGGGAACACCCCGCCCCCATAGCTTGGGTAGTAACGCGGAATCACGATGT
Source organism: Paenibacillus sp. Y412MC10 (assembly GCF_000024685.1). NCBI lineage: Bacteria > Bacillati > Bacillota > Bacilli > Caryophanales > Paenibacillaceae > Paenibacillus > Paenibacillus sp. Y412MC10. The sequence goes on along the minus strand of NC_013406.1, from coordinate 717,984 downwards.
TCTTGCCGTCCACCTTGGTGATTTCCCACATTTCCTTCAGCTCTTCGCGATTTAAATTGGGGTAGTCTTTGAGAAAAGGGGTCAGATCCCAGAAGACTCCCTGCTTCAGCATCTTCTGCAGCTGCGGGTTCTGCATCGTTTCCACGAAAGTAACCTCCGGAAGGTCGCCGGACGCAAGCATGACATTGATTTTCTCTTCGGCCGTGGATGGGGACAGCCACGTAATATTCAGCTTGGTATTGGTGCGTTTCTCCAGCTCTTTCCAAAGCGGATTCGTGTTGTCTATGAATTCGGTGGCATAATTCAAGGTCTGTATCGTGATGCTTGTAGGTTCACTGCTGTCTGTCCCGCCCTCGCTGCCGCTCGAGGGACTCCCGCCGCGGCTGCCGCATGCGCTAAGCAAGAGCGAACTTGCTAAGAGCAGCACCCCCGACATTTTCAAAAACGACTTGCTCGGCTTTGCATCCATTTTTTTCATCATTAGACCTCCCTGTTTATGATACCTCTTCCCTGACTGACCATGTTGGAAAAAGAAAACCGTATATCGGATCATTCCTTGACGGAGCCCACCATCGCCCCTTTGGCGAAGTGCTTCTGCAGGAATGGATACACTAACATGATTGGAACGGTAGCAATGACGACCGCTGCCATTTTCAACGTTTCCGTCGGAACCGGACGGTTCACCTGGAAGGCAAATCCCCCGCCGCTTCCCGATCCCATTGTCGTGGGATCCACCAGCATATTTTGGAGCAGCACTTGCAGCGGCCACATCTTCTGGTCATTAATAAACATCAGCGCGTTGAAGTACGTATTCCAATAGCCGACTGCGAAGAACAATCCGAAAGCCACCAGCGCCGGCAGCGACAAGGGCAGAATGATTCGCCAGAACACGCCGATATCATTAGAGCCGTCGATCATCGCGGCTTCCTCCAGACTGTCCGGAATGCTATCGAAGAATCCCTTCATGAGCAGCACATACCACGCGCTCGTCAAGCTCGGCAGGATCAGCGACCAGACGCTGTCGATGAGCCCCACATTTCGGACGACCAGATACAGCGGAACCAGCCCCGGCGTGAAGAGAAAGGTGATTAACACCATAATCATGATCGCCTTGCGAAACCGAAGCCGTTTTCGGGACACCGCGTAAGCCATCCCCCCGGTAACGAGCAGACTGAGCATCGTGCCGACCGTGGCCAGGAACACGCTTATGGAAATCGAGGTGACAAACAACCCGTTGGACAGTAAATGCTTGTAAGCATCCAGCGTCCAATCCCGCGGCCATAAGATCAAGCTTCGTTGATAATACTCCACCGGATCGGTAAATGACAGAATAACGGTATAGTAAATCGGAAATATCGTTGCCAAACCGATGATCAGCAGCAGGCCGTTGTTTACGAAGCCGAAGAGCCCGGTTTTCCATCCTTTCTCATGCATGCTTTACTCCTCCTTGTCTTCGCCCGTCCTCTAGTACAGGCTTTCTTGACCGTATCGCCTCGCCAATCGGTTGGCCGAGACCACCAGGATGACGCCGACGATCGATTTGAACAACCCGATGGCCGTACTGTAGCTGAATTCTCCCTGCCTTATCCCCACCCGGTATACATAGGTATCGAACACTTCGGCTACATTGGTGACGGGCGCATTCATCATCAGATAGATCTGTTCGAATCCGGTATCCATGATCGTTCCCAGGCGGAGGATCAACAGAATCAGGATCACGTTGCGCATCGCGGGCAGGGTAATATGCCATATCCGTCTCATACGGCCTGCGCCATCCATGACGGCTGCCTCGTATAATTGCGGATCCACTCCGGCGATGGCCGCGAGGAAGATGATGGTCCCCCATCCGACCTCCTTCCAGATGGATTGTGCCGTCAGCATGCCCCAGAAATAGTTCGGATTGGAGAGAATATCGACCGTTCCCCAATCCATGGTGACGAGCCACTTATTGAACAAGCCCTCCGATTGCGAGAACATCAGGTAGGTCAGCCCATAGATCAATACCCACGATAGAAAATGGGGGATATACACCAGGGACTGAATGGTCCGTTTATAGAAGGAGCTTCGTACTTCATTCAGCATCAAGGCTAAAATAATCGGCGCCGGGAAAAAGAAAATCAAGCTCAGGAAGCTAATCGCCAGCGTATTGCGCAGCAGCATCCAGAAGTCGTCGTTGGAGAAAAACCGGGCGAAATGCTCGAAGCCTACCCAAGGGCTTCCGAACACTCCGAAGTACGGCGAGTACTCCTGGAAAGCAATGACGAGATTCGTAATCGGAATATATTTGAAAATGATAAAAAAGATAAGACCCGGCAACGCCAGCATGTATAAATACTTGTCGCGAGCTACATCCGACCGGATCCGCCCCCACTTCGTTTTGGATTTCGCGGGAATAGGGGCGCTCCCGCTTCCTTTTGCCGACTGAACGGTTTCTTGTGCTTTCATCGATACTCCCTCACTTTCAGCCTTGTCGTCTCGTTCAAACCTACCGTTCGCGGAACGTATCCCTAATGTAAACGGTTGCAGAATTGCCTGCAATTCCACTTTTTTTCCGTCGCGGCCCCTTCCCCTTTCCCTTCGGTGCACCATACGGAAAAATGCCTGCCTGCCAAAGCGTTTCGCATCATCCATTTCCTCGAATTGCACTTTTTTTCCTTGGTGCCGGAATGCCATGTTCATCGGCATCAATAGGAAAATGTGATCTTTTCAACTAATCCCCTCTTTCGCTATGATAGTATTTAATGATTTTCCCGGCTTTCTTCGATCAGGCCTTGGATTTGTCTATGCCAACAGGGGGTTAGTGTTATGAGGCAACAGAATCCTGAATCCGGTTTCAAAGGTGTTATGTATTGGAGAAGCATCGCGCTCGCCGTGTTGATGACATGCCTCCCCATATCGGCCATTACGGCCGTTTACCTATACGTGGGGAACCAGCATATGATCAACCAATATCAGCAGCGGAACGAGGAAGCCCTGGTGGACGCGGCGAGGCAAGTGGACGAGCAGTTCACCCAGCTGGTCCACTATGCGCTCAATATGGTGGTGAAGCCCCATTTCAAGCCTTCCTTGTCCGATATGGACTTTGTGTCGAATATCGAGGAGACGAACGAGCTGTTTAATACGCTGAACCTGGTGGAAAATGCCGATCCCCTTGTGGATCAGGTCTATCTCTACATCAAAAAGCAAAATAAAATCATGGAGCCCGATCTCGGGCTGCGGACATTGGATCAGGAACAGGATGCGTTAGGCTTCGGCCGGCTCATGGAGGGAGATTCGGACATGTTCTGGGTACATGACCTGGAGCGGCCTTTCAATAAGGGGAGATCTTCCCACGCGCTCGTCATGCGGCTTCCCTTCAACGGTCATACGCCCTACGGGGCGATCGTCATCTACATCGATCCGTCGAAGCTGCACGTGATTCGCAACAGCGAGAATCTATCGTTCCTGCTCGACGATCAAGGCCATATCATCGGGGAATCAGGCATGAGCCGCAGCATGCCGAAGGCGATGAGCGCGATCCAGGAACAGCTGAAGCTTCCGGAGAATGCCAAGCGTACGAATCGTCTGCGGATGAAGGTTCCGGTCGATCAGGATGTGTGGCTGGTGAATACCGTCCAATTTGAAAAAATGCAGCGGAATTGGACCTATGTATCCGGCACGCCGCAGTCCACGATCATCGCTCCGACGAAGCCGTATACCCATATCATCCTGATCTGCTTTGCTTTTGCGCTCGCGGCATCCCTGGGCGCAAGCTGGTTTGCCTCCAAGAGAATGTATCACCCAATCCGCAAGATGCTTCATATGATTGGCGGCGATCAGGCCAAACAGACATCGCGGTACAATGAGCTCGAATATATTGAACACGAGTGGAAGCAGTACCGGTTCTCGCATGACACGCTTCAAAATCAATGGAAGCGATCCTTGCCCGCGATCAGGGAGGCTTATATCAATCAATTCTTGAGCGGGCAAGCCGCCCACCTGACGGAGTCCGAGTACGTGCTTAAGCTGCAAGAGATGGAGCTTGACATCACGAATAAACAATTCTCGGCGATCGTTCTCCAGCAGCATACCCACGGGGAGGATCGGACGCCGCTAACGGAGAACGATCAGCATCTTCTCACCTATGCCGCTTTGAACGTGATTCAAGAGCTGGCAGAGGACGTTAGCGCCTATATGCACCCTATCAATTTCTTCGACGGCTCCTTTGGCGTCGTCCTGATCGTCCCGGCCTTTCCTAAAGCCGACGAACAGACACGCATGATGAGGCTGCTGTGCGATCAGATCCTGCGGGCCCTGCGCGATACGCTGCGGATGTCGGCAACCATCGTGCTGGGCGGGCCAAGCTCGACCTGGACCGATGTTCCCCATATTCTGGAACAGGCCAAGCGGGCGCTGCATTACCGATCCTTCGATGCCGGCAGTCAGCTGCTGGAAGCGGACACGGTGCTGTCCCAGAAAAACGACTGGATCGACTTTCCGCTGGAATTGGAGCAGGATTTCATACACACCCTGAACCTCGGGCTGCAGGGGGACGCGCTGCGATCCCTGAGCCGCTTCGTCACGGCGCTTCAAGCCGGGGGCGGCTCGGAGTGGCATGTCCACCATGGGCTCATGCGTTTAATCACGAGCGTTCACCGCTCCATGCTGCAGGCCGGCTTAAATCCTTACCAGGTGTACGATTTCTCCAACCTGCAGGAGCAGCTGTCCCTGCTTCGCGACCCGAAGGCCTGCGTGGACTGGTTCCAGAAAGAAATCATAGAGCCCTATCTCGATCAGCAGACGAAGAACTTCAACAGCTCCATGAAATCGCTGGTCGAAAACGTGCTGGAGCAAATCGAGCAGAACGGGATGCAGGACTTGTCCCTGGATGCCATGGCCATGGAGGCCGGCGTCAGCGTATCCCAACTGAGCAAAGCGTTTAAACAGATGACGGGCACGAATTATATGGACTATCTGACGACCGTGCGCATGAACCGCTGCAAAGAATTGCTGCTGACCACGGATCTTCGCATTCATGAAATCGCGGAGGCTGCAGGATATCAGCCTCCCTACTTCAATCGCATGTTCAAGAAGCTGGAAGGGATCACCCCAGGTCAATACCGCCAGCAGGGAATCGGCAAATGAATCGGCATGTCATCCTGATCAATTAATCTCGTATAAAAGGAGCCCTCTGAAAAAGGGGCTGTCCCTTGGTCCGTACTTCATGACCTTTTGGGACAGCCCCTATTATGTGTTATGACTTACGTTCAAGCGTCGTCCATTGCGGCACGCTTCCTGTTTGTTATTGACGCTCAGGCGTTGTACATTGCGCCACGCTTCCCGTGTTGTGACTTACGTTCAGGCGTTGTACATTGCGCCACGCTTAGCGTGTTGTGACTTACGTTCAATCGTCGCCCTATTGCTGCACACTTCCTGTGTTGTGACTTACGTTCAGGCTTAGCGCCGACCAGCCATCCAAGCATGCCCCGAACCACGCATCGTGTGCACAGGGAGCAGGGAGCACGATGTACAAAATAGCTGCACATTAGCGGACTCAGCGGACCTTATTTTGTTCAAAAGCGCCATTTTTCGAATATTGGCGGACATGAGGTCCGCTATTCACCGAATTAGGCTCTCATTTTTCGGATTATACGCTGCTTAACGGATCATGTGTCCGATAGATCCGGTAAACACGAGCCCATAATGAAAATAACGGATCTGAGATCCGATAGATACTGCTGCTGCCGTCCGTAACTCGTTCCGGCTTGCAGCTTCTGAAGCTACGGCAAACTTATCGGAGCACTGCGTCGCCAACGCCACCGATCCCACGCAGCCAGGCTTGGCTTTCCCAACCAAGCGTAGTTCCTAGAGCCGGACCGTACAAGCATGCCCCGGACCACGCATCGTCGGCACAGGGAACAGTGCGCACGCTGTACAAAATAACTGCACATTAGTGGACTCAGCGGACCTTATTTTGATCAAAAGCGCCATTTTTCGAATATTGGCGGACATGAGGTCCGCTATTCTCCGAATTAGGCTCTCATTTTTCGGATTATACGCTGCTTAACGGAACGTGTGTCCGATAGATCCGGTAAACACGAGCCTATAGCGAAAATAACGGATCTGAGGTCCGATACTGCCATGCCGGATGTGAGGTCCGATAGATACTGCTGCTGCCGTCCGTAACTCGTTCCGGCTTGCAGCTTCTGAAGCTAAGGCAAACTTTCAGAGCACTGCGTCTCCTACTCCTCCGATCCCACGCCCAGCCGGGCTTGGCTTTATCGGCCAAGTGTAGTTCCTAGAGCTGGAGCCATACAGCATGCACCGGGCCACGCACCGTGCGCACAGCGAGCACTGCGTACGATGTACAAAATAGCTGCACATTAGCGGACTCAGCGGACCTTATTTTGATCAAAAGCGCCATTTTTCGAATATTGGCGGACATGAGGTCCGCTATTCTCCGAGTTAGGCTCTCATTTTTCGGATTATACGCTGCTTAACGGATCATGTGTCCGATAGATCCGGTAAACACGAGCCTATAGCGAAAATAACGGATCTGAGGTCCGATACTGCCATGCCGGATGTGAGGTCCGAAAGATACTGGTGCTGCACCGTGCGCCACGAGAGCAGCCGTCCCAGCCCTCTCTATTGATTTACGAGTGCACCGTACCGGCTCTCTCTACATAACTAACGCCCCATAAACCCCTTCCCCTTCAGGAAGTCCTTCATGTGCAGCCTGACCGGCTCCGCCAGTCGCTTGGCCATAAGCTCCGACCAGGGAGCGCTGTTCTTGCCATGGGTGCGTTTGGACAAATAATCGGAAGAGATTCGGTCGTAGCTCTTCACTTCTTCCAGGGCCGCCGGATCGTAGCTGTCACGGTGCAGGACAGCCTTCACCGGAAGCCGGGGACGCAGCCCCGGCTCCTGATCCGGGTACCCGAGGCACATGCCGAATACCGGATAGACCAAATCCGGGAGCTCCAATGCCTCGGAGAACTCGGCAATGGAGTTGCGGACTCCGCCGATATACACAATACCAAGACCGAGCGATTCCGCCGCGATCGCGGCATTCTGCGCAGCCAAAGCGGCATCCACCGTGGCCACGATGAAATTCTCGGTCGAATCTTCGTACGTCTCTTGATCCGCCACATGCGCCTCTGCGCTTTTTTTCAAACGATACAGGTCCGCGCACCATACCAGAAATACCGGGCATTCCACGATATACGCCTGATTGCCCGCCAAAGCGGCCAACCGCTGCTTTTTCTCTGGTGAGGTCACGGCAATCACGCTGTATGCCTGGACGTTGCTTGAGGTCGATGCCATCTGGCCTGCTGCCACGACAGCCCTCAGCTGTTCCTCGGACACGGGCCGATCCGAATATTTACGAATCGATCGATGGTTCATCAGCAGTGAAATCGTGTCATTCATCGGGTATCCACTCCTTAGGCTCTTAAGAATCGCTCCATTTATTATGAAACTTCGGCTTGGGCAGTGCAAGCTTGGGTTGCCTGCGACCGCAGCGCAAAAAAGCCGGCATGCTGTCGATCGCCTTCAGCAGCCGGCTCTTATTTCAGCCAAACTTCGCGGCTAGGGAATATGGCAGGAAATCTGTCGTTAAGACACGATATCGTAGCCCTGCTCTTCAATCGCTTCCTTCAATGCGTCAAGGCTGACTTTGGTTTCGTCGTATTCGACGGCCACCGTATTGGATGCAAGATCGACTTTGCCAGAAGCTCCCGCACTCTTCAGCGCGCCTTCCACCGAGTTTACGCAATGATTGCAGGACATGCCTTCCACCGTCAATGTCACTTGTTTCATGCTGTCGCCCTCCTATCGTAAAATGTCGTACATTATCACTTTACTATACCCCCCGTAGGTATGTAAAGTTGGCGAATTTGCTCCTTTCTGCAACAGAAACACGAAAAAAGTAGGAAGATTTATCCTTTTAATCTGTTATAATGTACATGAATCATAAGATTTATACAGGATGGGACAAGCTTTTTACTCCCCTCCGAAATTTTTCCATAAATTTTGATTATTGTTGCAGGAATTACCAATTCGCTGTCGAACTATCTTATTACAGAGATAACGAACTATGAAAGTAGGAACTCTATCATGGTATTTGACGGCATTATACTAGGGTTAATTGTCGGACTGATACGCGGCGGTTTCCGTCACGGACTGCAGCAATTCAGCAAGATCCGCCTGAAGGGCGGCCTCATCTTCCCAATTCTCCTGATCGTACAGCTGCTCATATTCCGTTTTCAAGCGAATTCCGACTGGCTGGCATCCGCAAGCAGCTACGTGTTTATGTTCATCTACGTCGCCGGCATGATCTTCCTTTGGATGAACCGGGACCAGAAGGGCTTTGGCAGCATCTTGGCCGGCGTCTTTCTCAATTTCCTCGTCATGGCGGTTAACGGCGGCAGAATGCCCGTATCGATGAGCGCCGCTTCCGTTCTGGATCCTTATTACGTGGACATGCTGAGCAACAGCACCGTTATCACCAAGCATTATCTGATGGACGCTTCTACCCGCCTTCCGTTCCTGGGTGACATTATACCGTTATCCCCGCCGTATCCAAGAACACAGGTGATCAGTATCGGAGATATCATCATGAACGTCGGCATCTTTCTCTACATTTTCAACCTGATGACCGTGGGGAAGAATACCGCCAACGTGCAAACATTAGGACCGAAATCCGATACCAATGAACGTGTGGAACCACAAAATTGATCATACATCATACCACCTGGAAAGGAGGGAGAACTGTGAAGAAAACTGATAAAATCAAGTATTCCCGCATCGTATTGAATGCCATCATCGTTGCTTCTGTTGTTGTCGCTCTGACTTCCGGTTACAGATTCGGATAATCGACTTCCATAAGAAACAGGCTGGAAAATTCAGCCTGTTTTTTTACATCTTTTTCGTTGTTTTGCATCGCAATATACCTTAAAATGTGGAGAATACACCATTGATTTTATTGAGGAGAAATCATTTATGTCCATATTTAAGCGTCCTAGGTTCTCTCAAGGCTTTGCGGGACAGCTGTATTTTGTTTTTCTTTCTCTTCTGGGCTGTTCCACCTTCCTGCTGGTGCATCAAGGGGAAATCTTCCATTATACTCCTTCCCAGTGGGTATGGGTCTATGCGATGTTAGGCGCCGCCCTCATCTTAAACTACTTCACCTTCCAGCTGCCGCCAGAGGGTAATTTACAGTCCATGGATTCCTCTGTTTACCTGGCATGCATCTTTATCTATGGAGCACCGTTTGCGCTGTCCGTCATCCTGTTCGTCTCCCTTGCCATGGCGCTTTACGACAGAAAAATCCCCTTCTGGAAGCATTTTGTTAATTTCTCCGTGTATACCGTGATGATCGTGGGATCCTCCTTCATTTTCAAAATGGCGGGCGGACAAGCAGGTCCTATTCACAATGATCAATTTGGTGCGTATGTTGCAGCATTGGTTGTTTATTTTGTTATCAACGTATTTCTTGTCGGCTTCTACTATTACCTGTTGTACAAGGGATCGTTATATGATATTTTGAAAACCTTCATGAAAGATACACTGCTTGTTTACCTCAGCACGCTCATTCTATCGCTGGTTCTCTCCATACTCATCGTACATAACGGCGTTTTCGGGCTGACCCTGTTTATAGGTCTCAGCGTGATGCTGTCCTATTCCTTCAAGCAGCTCTTCACGATGTATAAACAGGTACAAGAAAAAGCCATCAAGGATCAACGAACCGGATTATACAATCACAGCTATTTCGAAAATTTGCTGGAAGACGAAATCAAGAAGGCCAAAACCAATGAAACGCCGTTGTCGCTGGCCATGATCGATATCGATGATTTCAAAAAATACAATGATCAATTCGGACACCTGAAAGGCGACATGCTGCTCGGATTTCTCGGCAATTACCTCAAGGTGGAATCCGAAACGGCCGAGGTGGTGGCCTCCCGCTTCGGCGGCGAGGAATTCACGATCCTGATGCCGGGTTATGATGACCATAAGGCACGTTCCTTCATTAACAGGCTCCGCAAAAAGCTGAACGATACCTATTTCGACGGCGTCGAGATTTTTCCGTCCGGCTGTCTCTCCTTCTCTGCCGGCGTTGCCTCGTACCGGATCGATATTCATGACAAGTCGCAGCTTGTCGAGCTTGCCGACCAAGCGCTGTATTATGCCAAGAAACAGGGCAAAAACAACGTGCATGTATATGGAAGTGGCGCCGAAAAGGAATCCGAGATCGACTTTGCGGAGGACGTCCGCGACATCGAGCAGCAGCTGAAGCTGTTCCTGTATAAAGACGTGGATACGTTCAAGCACTCCAAACGGGTCTTCCGCTACGCCATGGACATCAGCGAAGTGCTTGGGCTTGACAGCGTGGAGCGCCGCAATTTTGTGCTCGGGGCACTCATTCACGATATCGGCAAGCTGGAGATTCCTTGGGGAATCTTGAATAAACGGGACAAGCTGACAGCCGGCGAATGGGAAACCGTCAAACGGCATGTCAGCTGGGGCAAGCGCATCGCGGAAACGAACGAAAAGTTCAAGGAACTGGTTCCTTACATCGAACTTCATCATGAACGGTATGACGGCGGCGGCTATCCTCACGGCTTCAGGGGCAGCCAAATCCCCAAGCTGTGCCGGATGCTGACCATTATCGATTCCTTCGACGCGATGACGACCGAACGCCCTTACCAGAAAACGAAAACCTTCGAGGAAGGGATTGAAGAGCTGCTCCGCTGCTCGGGCACGCAGTTCGATCCGGAGCTCGTTGAGCTGTTTATCCGTTATTTAAGGCTCAAAGCCGAAGCGCAGCAGCAGCCTGCAGCCGGCCTGGAGACCTCTTAAAGACCACCTCCCCTCTGCCTTTCTCATCTCTTGGGATGTTTGATACTTCCTCAAATAAGGTATAAAGGTAGTATCACAACGTTAAATGAGGTGAGATCGGTGGCTGACAAGAAAAAGGATCTTCCGCTTCACAATGGTCCCGGCAACATGGATCACCCTGAACAATATCCGACGGAACAAGAAAGCCTGTTCGACAAATTTGAGAGCGAGCAGCATGTGGACCCGATTCCGATGGAAGACGCCAGGCTGGAGCGCCAGGAAGAAAAGCAGCGGGATGGGACGTCGAAGAAGCGTTCATCCAGCGACGATAAGTATCACAGCGGCTTTTAAAAATGGGATTGGCCTTATCACTGCAGCGTAACTTGAACTTATGGGCTCCGTTTTGGCGGAGCCTTTTGATTTCCCCGTTTTTTCTTTAATATAGAAGGGTATGTATTCTGATCTAAACCCTAGAGATTATATAAAGAGTGGAGTGGACCCTTTGTTTTCCATATGGACTTTAAACCGTGTGCAGCGAAGGATGCTGCTGGTACTGATAGCGACGGTTCTGGTGTTGTCATGTCTGCTGGTGCTGACCGGTCTTCATGAACGTTCACCCAGCATAAGCAGCGTGATCGAAGAACGGTATATCCAAAGTGCGGCCATGATCAGCCACCCCGGTGGAGACCTGGAAGAGCATGCCTCCAGTGTCATGCCCGGTGTGCCGCTTATGATTGCCGGACTTTCCGCTATATTCGGAAGCATGGAGGCTGCCCTGATCGGCTATCAGCTGCTCCAATGCTTGTTTCATGCATTTTCCGTCTACTTGGTGTTTGTGCTGTCCCGCTACATGTTCAATACGCGGATCGCTTTTCTCTCTTGCATGATCTATGCGCTATTCTGGCCGGCTTATGGCGCCGTCCGCCTGATCCTGCCGGATACGACCATGCAAACTTTGATGCTTCTTCTTGTCTGCGCCGTCATCGGAGCGCTTGAATTGAAGCAGGCGGGATGGTACGCGGCTGCCGGCGCGCTTACGGCACTTATGGCCTGCTACAACCTCCAGGCGCTGCTGTATCCTGTATTGTTCATTGCCTTCTGGATCAAATACCGCAGTCCGGTCAAGATCGTAACCGGGGGGATCCTTCTCATTAGCGCGGGATACCTGCTCATCTTGTCTCCATGGTGGCTGAACATCCCGCTGTTCAATAAATTGAGGTATATGTCCGGTCCGTGGAATCTCGCCGCGCTGTGGCTGGAATCCAGATACATCGAGGGCAATCCATTGGTTCATCTGTTCCGAAGCATATTTGCGGGCCGCACCTCCAAATATGCGGCTGCCATCGGAAACGAGGAAGCAAGAAAAATCGTGCAATCCGCATTGGATGCAGTCCGTCTGGTCATGCTGTTTGCCGGGGTCGCCGGCATCATCTGGTCCGTCTGGAAATACCGTCTGAAGCGGCAGCTGCCGGTGCTCCTGACGCTGCTGTATTTCATTGCCGCCGAATGGCTCGTTCCGAGCCTGGACGGCACCGGATTTCCCTATGCGGTCTTCCTGCTGCTCTACGCGGCATTTCTCGCGGACAAAGCGATCATTTACGCGCATAGAACTCGCCTGCTTCGCAAATAAGCATCGCTCCCGAAGCCGGTCCGATCACGGTGGCCGCCTGCGCCTGAAAGCACTTTGATGTTGTGCTTTCAGGCGTTTTTTTCATATTTTTGTAGAACCTTTCAGGTTGGTAAAACGTCTATATTAGTATCGAAGCTTCCATACATTCATGCCAGGAGGAATGACTGCATGAAATTAAACCGTAAATTCATCGCCATCCTTAGCATCGCCATAGCAAGCGTCCTGACGATAAGCACCATCCTGTACTTTACCGATGCTTCCGATCGCTCAGGCGGGAAGCACCGCATGAACGACAGCCTGAACGGTCAGGCGCTGATTCAAGTCGGCGCCACCTACATCACGCGTACACATTTAACCGCCTACAAGGATAACCTCACAAAGAGTGACACCCCCCTACCTGATGACTCCGCGCTCCTTAAAGACATGGCAGCAAAGGAATTGATGCTTCAGCTGGCTGATGAAGAGGGCGTTGCGGCAAGTCTGGAGGATGGGGCTCAGAGGGCAAGGCAGCTTCGGGAAACGCTCGAGAGCCAGCCGCGACAAGTGCAAGAGCAGCACATGCGCATGCTGGATGCGATGGGCATCAGCGAAGATCAGTACTGGGAAGACTACTCCCCGCCGGAATATCGGGACATGCTATCGATCGAACGATTCATGAATAAACGGACAACGGAAATGAAGACAAACCAGCCTGACGTCATAACCAGCACGAAGCAGCTGAAGGAAGATCTGCTGAAAAAGGCTGTCGATGAGCAGAGAATCGTCGTATTGGATCCGGATATTCAATGGAGATAACGCCGCATTGGTATATAATGGAGTAAAAGTCCATATGTGATCATGGGAGGATATTATGAAAAAACGCTTCTCTTCTGTTCCTGCTTTTGCACTCGGCGCGATCGTCGGCGTGGCGCTGACAGCCGGTACGGCCGTTGGTGCCGCCGTTTATCTGAAGGCATTTCCATCCCAATCCAAAATTGTGGTCAACGGATCGGAAGCCCGGCTGTCGGATTCACCGGTAGTCATACAGAACAAGCTGTATGTCCCCGTGCGGGACTTCTCGGAAGCGCTTGGATATCGGGTCGGCTCTGTCGGTCCCGAGGGAATCGGAATTATTCCCCAATCCTCGAGTGGAGAGGCGATCCCGGTCGGCCCGACTGCGCCTTCCGAGTCCGAAGGAGCACCTGCTCACGAGCGTCATTTGGTGAAAAACCTCGGCCAGCTGATCGAAGTCAACGGCGAATTGAATATGCAAAAGATTTATATCGTTATCGCTGCCGGTGAAGCGAGGCTGTATTCGCAAGATGAAACCACCGGCAACGGGCTGCTGCATTATTTGATTCTAGACGGCGATTCTTCCCTATACGACCCATTTGTACAGATGGACGGACAAGCCGGAGAGCTTGATTACAACCTGCCGAATTTCGAAGGTCAGACGCCGCTTCATCTGGCGGTCATCCACAAGAATGACTTCTACATCGACAAGCTGCTGAACCAGCACAAGGCAGATGCCTCCCTTCAAGACGCTTCCGGAAAGACGGCGCTGGACTATGCCGAAAAAGACAGCAAGCAGTATAAATTGCTTACGGCCTACATCAACAAGAACAGCCAGTGATGTCCGAATGCTGCAGAGGCGCGTGAGCCCCACCGTTTACGGCAGCCTCCTTCTCTATGCAGCCCTTCATATGCTATCGGAAGCCCGCTCACTTGGCGGGCTTTTGCTTTTGCCTTTGCTTTTGCGATTTACGGGTTAAAGCCCCGTGTCATTTTTTCACAGCCTAGCTGTAACTTTATGCCCTGGTTATACGTGTGTTACATAGAGGGGAGGACATGAAACTGAACAGTCTGGGATCGATTTATCAATATTACGTGAAAGACGTGTATCGTTACTTGTACTCCCTCTCTTACGATCACCATACGGCCGAGGACCTGGTGCAGGAAACCTTTTACCGGGCTTATTTGTATCTCGAGGATTGGAAGGAAGAACGAATCAAGCCATGGCTGTTTCGGGTTGCCCATAACGCTTACGTGGACTATCAGCGCAAGGCGAGCCGCAGCATCGTCCGGGACGCGGAATTTTTCGATCAGATGATAGACCGGAATACGCCCGAGAACATCCTGCTCCAGCAAGAAGTCCACAGAGAACTCGGACGGATGCTGGCCGATATTCCGGAGAGGCAGCGGCAAGCGGTGCTCCTGGTCGATTTTCATCAATTCACCTACCAGGAGGCGGCGGATATTATGGGCATCACCTTATCCCATATCAAGATCACGTTATTTCGGGCCAGGCAGCGGCTGCGGGACATGAAACGAAAGGACGGGAATTTATGAGCGAAGAATTCAGGCAGCGGCTGAAGGACTATGCGGAGGGCAAGCTGAGCGACGAGGAAAAAAACGAAATCGAACGGGAAATGGAGAAGCTGGAGGAATACCAGGCTTACGTGAACGAGATCATGGATAACGAGCGTTCGAGCGATGCCGGCACCCCGCATGCCGCTGACGGCCAGACCGGCCTCTCGCCCAAGAAAGAAAAGCGAATCGTTCGCCGGGGCAAATGGCGGGCCCGAATCTCCAATACGTTGACGGTGATATCGGCGTTTCTGGCGATATTCGTCATCAGCTCGATCATAACGGCGCTGTTTTATGGGGTCGGCGATCCCAGCCGCAACGATAAATATCGGGATGCCATCGCTTCCGCCATCTCGATCTCGAAGCCTAATATCGACGTACGTTTAAATAGCCAGGTCAGAGCCTTCTTCCGGCAGGAAGTGTACGGAGATATAGACAAACAGGTAGGGAGTGAACGCGTGACCGTCGGCGAATACACCGTCAACTTCCTGTTCGGGCTGCCGTCCGTCGATGTGGATTGGAATAATGGCAGCTCGGGTTCATCGCAGATTTTCTACCGGCCGGATAGCTCTGCGGCGACTTCTTCCGCGAATCAAGAAGAACCCAACGAACAGTCAAATGAACAGAACGTTAGCACCTCCTCTGCAAAGAGCGGCGATTGGTCCAGGCTTGAAAAGCTTCCCGAAGGCACCGTGGCCGAGGCTTATGTATCGTTTAACCGTTTCTTCACGACCGACGAGCTGCTGAAACAATTCGAAGACCGGAATATGGAGGCCGTCTGGTTTGCCGTCGATACCGGGCCGGATAACCGATTCGGCGGCGGGGACGGCGTAATCTCCCATCCTGTCGGCTTTCCTTCTTATCCCGTCTGGCATCATGACGATTTGACAGTGACCTCTTATCAGGAGCAAAAAACGGGATGGTTTAGCAAAACCACATTTAGCGGCGGACATTACCCTTCTGTAGACACCTACGGGGACGGGGAGCTGCGGAATGAGCACTTCATCAAATCGCTGCGGCTTCTGCAGGAGTATGACCTGATTGCCGAGCGGGTGGCTCCCTTCATTGACGTGGACGCTTCCGTAGCTTACGTGGAACAGAACGGCGTTCGCCTCTATGGCGCCGTCATTACCGGCCCTGTCAAAGAGCTGCTGACCTTGCGCGAGGTATCCTGGGTCCACGATCTGCGGGTCGGGGAAGTGCGGCTGTGGAATTGGATCGAGTGATGGTCTTATGGCGAGTGCCATATACTGCAACTGGCTGGCTAACATGAAATGAGGCCGCCGGCCCTCTGAGCATGCCCCGGCCACGCTCCGTGCGTCCAGAGATCGATGCGCACGATATGCACAATGACATAGGGCAGCAAAAAATCCCGGACTTCTTCCTTCATGGCAATTCCGGGATTTTTCGTTAGTCATATAAAAGATTCAGGTCATGAATGATCCCTGCTGCCTGCGCTTGCCTCGTGGGACCATAACTCCATTTGCTGCTTCTTCTCCCGCTCTTCCCGGATCCGGCGGTCCCTCTCCATCGCATCAGCAATATAATCGCGCGGTTTCAGCTTGCTGTTGATGTTCAGCAAAATGCCGATCATGATGAGCTGCAGCAAAGCAATAACAACCAGCATGACATCCCTCCTTCTACATGGATTATGGATACTCTTGAACATTCCTACTTAATATAACACCTTCTCCCTCTATCAAGTTGGGAGTGAAGCTTATGGTCATAACCCTCATGAACGATGATACATGCCATGAATCATAAGAGCTTCGCCCATGCGCTTACCCATATCCTCCACTTTGCCAGACTTCCGAGAATCCGTTAAACTGGTAAGACGATAAACGAAATACGAAATGATTGGTGAATTTCATGACATCCATACCCTTTTATAAACGCCCGTACGGCGGTGAGCGTCAGGATATTCCGTTTGCGAAGCTGGCTTCTTTCGAGAACAGCCGGGACCTGATCCGCGATGACGCGCCGGATGCGGCTTTTTTTCGCGGCTTGGAATCCCAGGGACTGCTGCTGAACCGCGCCCAGATTCAGGCCGTACGACATACGCAAGGACCGCTGCTTACGCTTGCCGGCGCAGGCTCCGGCAAAACCTCCGTGCTGGTCAGCCGGACAGGCTACCTCATTGCCGCCAAGAGCGTCGAGCCGTCTTCCATCCTGCTTGTCACCTTCTCCTCCAAGGCGGCGGCCGAGATGAAGGAGCGCATCATGGCGCTTCCCGGCTTGAGGTCCAGCGAAACCGCCAAGGTAACGGCAAGAACCTTCCATTCCTTCTTCCTGTACTTGCTGCGAACCCGCGGCTACAAGCAGGAAATCCTGAGCAACGCCAGGCATCAGCAATTTATCATGAAGCGCATCCTGCGGGAAATGGGCTTGCAGGATAGCTACGAAGCCGAGACGCTGCTATCGCTGTGGTCCGCCCACCGGATGAGTATGACCGGACTTGACGAGCTGCCTGTCAAAACGCCTGCCGAGGTTGAACAGCGGCAGATTTTTGCCCGGTATGAAGCATGGAAGGAAGAGCATGGCCAGATGGATTTCGACGACATTCTGGTCTTGTCCTATCGTCTGCTGTCCCATGATTCCGGACTGCTCGCCTCCCTTCAGAGCCGGTACCGTTATGTCATGGTCGACGAGTTTCAGGATACGGGACTGCTGCCTTATGAGCTGCTCAAAAAAATCGTCGCCCCGCACCGCAATTTAATGGTTGTGGGTGACGATGACCAGACCATATATGGCTTCAACGGGGCGCGCAACGAATTCATCCTGGAATTCGACCAGACGTTTCCCGGGGCCAAGGTCGTGACGCTCGATATCAATTACCGCTCCCTCTCCTCGATCGTCGGGCTGGGGAACGAAATTATCCGCGTCAATGAACGGCGGCGCCCCAAGCAGCTGCGGTCGACCCGCAAGAGCAGCAGCGTGCCGCTCTACCTTCGACCCGGTGATCCCGATCAAGAAGCGGAGCTGCTGCTGACCCATATCACCGAGCAGGTCCGGGAGCACGGGAAGCAGTACCGCGACCATGCCATTCTCTATCGCACCGCAAACAACAGCCGGGCGATCTTCGAGCAGCTCGTGATGCGGGAAATTCCGTTCATTCATTATGAGAACGGGGATCTGTTCTACGAGCAGTGGATCGTCAAGCCGCTCATGGATCATCTGCGGCTGTCGCTGGACCGGCGCAATTTCACGGCGATGGAGGGCATGCTTCATACGCTGTACATCAACCGCGACAAGGGCATGGCTTTCATCCGGCAGCAGGATGCTCCGCGGCCCAAGAAAGGGCCTCTTTCGCACCTTCTTTCCTTCCCCGGGCTGAAGGATTTCCAGATCGAGAATATAAGGGAACGCTCCAAACTCATCAAGGGCCTGAAGGCGATGGAGCCCCTTCAGGCCGTGCAGGAAATGAGGCGGCAATTCTACGATAAATTCCTGGAGGCCGACGAGCGGCAGGAGATCACCCTCCATAAGGAATTCATTCAAGAGGGGCTGGATGAACTGGAGGCTTCCGCCAAGCGCTTTGGCGATATCGCTGAATTCGTCGGATTTGTCGACCGGCTGATCATTATCCATAAGGAAATGGCAGCCATGAAACGGGATGAGCATGCCGATGCCGTCCGCTTAATGACCATCCATAAATCCAAGGGGCTGGAATTTCCCTCGGTGTGCCTGATCGGAGCGAGCGAGGGCATTCTGCCGCATACGTCCGCTTTGGACGCCGAGCGCAGGGACGATCAGCGCCCGCTGTCGGACAAAGAGGATAAGGCCTTGGATGCGCTGGAAGAGGAACGCAGATTGGCTTATGTTGCCATCACCAGAGCACGGGATGAACTGGTGATCAGTTCCCCGGGCTTTTATCGCGGACGGAAAGCGGAGGTTTCCCGCTTCTTCCGGGACGTGTTCCTCACGGATGAACAGAGCAAACAGGGCAACAGCATACCGAACAAGGGCGCAGGGTCAACGACCCGCACAGCCTTTACGGCCAAACGTACGATCCGCATAGAAACCTCGGCCAAGCCTTCATCGCCTTCCGCTTCTGCCAGACGAAGGACCGGGAGCGACGTTAACCAGACGAGCCAACTTTTCGGTTCAGGTTCACGGTCAGGGTCGAGTTCTGCTCCCGAGCCGCAGTCTCCGGCTGCTCCCGCTGCGACGGAGATCGTCGACGTATGGCTGTGCACCAGCCCTAATTGCAAGGGCTGGCAGCGAGTCAACGCACGTATCCCTGCTAAGACGAGGGATCGGGAGAGCAAGGCCTGTCCATTATGCCAGGCACCCATGAAACAGGGTCGTAAAGAAGTTCCGGTGCATCACAGGCGCTAGCGAGAGCGGTTTCTGGAATCATGAATTCAAACGATTATCGCAGCTTTTGCCATTCTTACGCCATACAATATCGGCCTGCCTTCCAAAGGCTGGCCGATATCCAAAAAAGACTGAACCCTTCCGTTCCGAAGCGAACGATCGGGTTCAGTCCTTTTTTTCTATTTCTGGTGCTGTTCGATATAAGCATCAATTCGAGCCATTACATCTTGCGTAAGCGCAGCGATCTTAGCCTGCGCCTCTTCATACGTGCTGCCCTGAACAGCAAAATACAACTTGATCTTCGGCTCCGTGCCGGACGGACGAAGGCAGAACCAGCTACCGTCGGCAAGATGGAATTTCAACACATTCTCTTGTGGCAGACCATATAGTCCCAGGCTGAAATCCTCGGTTTCGCTGAGTTCAATCCCCGCCGCTTCGCTTGGTGCCGCTTCACGCCAAGCGCTCATGATACCTGCAATCAGCTGTACGCCTTGAATGCCCTTAAGCGTTCTCGTCTCCAGCTTCTCGGCAAAATAGCCATAGGTTCGGTACAACTCTTGGAGCACTTCATATAAAGTCTTACCTTGCGTTTTATAGTAAGCACCCGCCTCGGCTATGAGCATGGCTGCAACGACAGCGTCCTTATCACGGGCATAGCTGCCGGCAAGATAACCGTAACTTTCCTCATAACCAAAAATAAATTCAAACGCTCCGGTCTTCTCGAACTGCGTCATTTTCTCCCCGATGTATTTAAACCCGGTCAGCGTGTTGAACACGGTCATACCGTATGCATCCGCAATGGCAGCTCCCATATCGCTGGTCACAATCGTCTTGATGATCGCGCCGTTCTCCGGAAGGGTACCTTTGTTCTTCATGGATTCCAGCAAGTAGTGCACCATGATGGCACCGGACTGGTTGCCGCTAAGGATGAAATACTGTCCTTGATCATCCTGAATGACGGCCCCCATGCGGTCCGCATCCGGGTCGGTTCCGAGAATGAGGTCAGCCGCGCTCGCCTTGGCTTGGGAGATGGCAATCTCAAATGCGGCATGTTCTTCGGGATTAGGCGATTGCACGGTTGAGAAATTGGCATCCGGTTGTTCTTGTTCCGGCACGACATCCACATGCTGAAAACCTAGATGCTTCAGTACCGCACGTACAGGAACGTTACCGGTTCCATGCAGCGGCGTAAATACGATTCGGTAATTGCTGCTGGCTTCAGGTATGATTCCGTGATTTTGGCTTACGCCTGCAACGGCGAGGGTATAAGCATCATCGATCTCTTGGCCGAGCCATACGAGCAGGCCGCTCCCTTCCGCCTCTGCCCGGTCCAGCTTACGGATTTCTTCAAAAGAAGCGACATGCCCGATCTCCTTAATCACTCTGGCTGCCGTATCGGGCGTAATCTGTCCCCCATCCGAACCGTACACCTTATATCCGTTATATTCCGGCGGATTATGGCTTGCGGTAATCACGATTCCCGCCTCTGCGTTCAGATGCCGCACGGCATACGACAATTCGGGCGTCGGACGAAGAGTTTCAAATACATAAGCCTTAACGCCATTCCCTGCGAGCACAAGTGCCGCTTCAAGCGCAAGTTCGGGAGAGAATTGCCTGGAATCGTACGCAATCGCCGCCGATGGCGATTCGTACTCCTGTTTTAACACAGCAGCAAGCCCTTGGGTTGCTTTCCCCACGGTATAGATATTGATCCTGTTGCTGCCCGCACCGATCACTCCCCGCAGTCCGCCGGTTCCGAATTCCAGTTCCTTATAGAAACGGTCTGCGATTTCGCTCTCGTTATGTGCAATAGCGCGAAGCTCATCCTTGGACGCTTCGTCAATCACCCGGCTGTTCAGCCATCGTTTATATGCCTGTACAGCTTGTTCTTGTGCTTGAATGGTCATGTTGTAAATAAGCCTCCATCCCGAAATCATCGATTCGTTATGTTAATTGCGCGGGGCCGATGTGGAATCACGTTCAATGAGTGTTGTCGGCAGCAGCAGCTCCATATGCGGCGCATCCGGCTGCTTCATCCGCCAAAACAGTTGCCGGATCGCCGTTTGACCGAATAGTCTCAGGTCCACTCCCATGGTGGTTGTCTTGGGCGTAGCCAATCTGGAAAGCTGTCCGTTATCAAAGCTGACAATGGAAATATCGCCCGGAATCGAATAGCCCATATTATAAATGGTCGAATTCACGATAAACCCGAGACCGTCATTCACGCAGAACCAGGCAGTCGGCTGTTCGTCCAGCCCCTGCAGCCGCTTCTCCATAAATTCCTGATCTTCCAGCGCATCGCTAAGAATCCATTTCGGGTGCAGCTCCATGCCGAGTTCATGATGGGCAAGCTTGAAACCTTCCAGACGTTCATAATAGCTTGGGGAGAAGGACGTATTGCCAACAAAGCCAATGCGTGCATGTCCCAGCTCATAGAGATACTTAACGACATGATAGGCGCTGAACCGGTTGTTCGTAAGAATGGCATCGGCTTGCACATCAGGATGGTGATGATCGATGAGCACGGTAGGAATACCGGTATCGATCAAGGTGTTCATATATTCGGTACTAAGATGCGAAAGGATCAAGATCCCGTCGACTTCCCTTCCCTCGATAAAAGGGGGCAGCGTCTGATCCTTCATCATCTGCTGGGAAATGGATTGGATCAGCAGCTTCTTCCCTCTCTTCTGCACTTCATTTTCTATAGTAAGGTAGATTTCCCCGAAAAAGCCCCGCATAGAGAAGGCAAAATCCGTTGCTACTAGAGCAATACTGCCTGTAGATTCTTCCTCGTCCTCTTGATCCGAGGATCGTTTGCGATTTCCGGTATAGACGTAGCCGAGCTCATCAGCCGTTTGCATGATGAGCTTGCGCGTCTCCTCGCTGACACCGCCTTTACCTGATAATGCTTGCGAAACCGAATTCTTGGAGATTTGCAAGTAGTCTGCGATATCCTGCATCGTAACTTTTGGCTTGGTCAAGGATAACGTTCCTTTCTCTTTATAGTAAGAATAGTTGTATAGGACGAATGGATTCTCATCATACTATACCGAAAACAATCAGAGATTTGAAAGCTCACGCTCGAACATTACAAACATTATTTTAACGTTACAAAATAATTATGTAAAGCACTATATTTATGTGATTTACCTCACAGGAATTAATTGTTTGTCGTATTTTGGGGGTTAAAGCGTTGACAAACCTATGTGTAATGAACAATAATGTGAATATAACGCTTTCAGTAATTTGTAATTATATTTTTGTAACGTTACAAAATTAGCAATGTCAACTTCCTTTATTGGAAGACCTATTGCATTTAGGAGGAAGGGTCAATATGAAAAAATCAAGAATTTCTTTGCTTCTAGCAATCTCATTGGTAGGTGGAACGGTACTCGCTGCTTGTGGTAACGGCGGCAGCAACGGCGGTCAAAGTGCAGACGGCGTTACCACCGTCGAATTCTGGGCGGCACCGAACCCTCCGCAGCAAGCATTTTGGCAAGAGATGGCCAAAGAGTACGAAACCGTGAATCCGGACGTAAAAGTTAACGTTAGTGCAATTAAAGAATCACCAAGCTCTGAGGCAAGTATTCAGGCTGCCATCGCAGGAGGGAATGCACCGACGGTCGCGGAGAATATCAACCGTGGATTCGCCGCACAGCTGTCCAACAGTAAAGCGCTTGTAGCTCTTGATGAACTGCCGCAATTTAAGGAAATGGTCGAGTCCCGTAACATGACCGAAACGATCGCTCCTTGGGAATTCGCGGACGGCCACCAATATGTATTGCCGATCTACTCTAACCCGATGCTGATCGGATGGCGAACGGATTTCCTGAAAGAGATCGGATATAATGAGCCGCCTCAAACGTACAGTGAAGTTCTGGAAGCCACAACGAAGCTGAAAGTGAAATATCCGGATAAATATATGTGGGCTAAAGGCGCCGACCTTGCAGACCCTACGGCCTGGAAACGCTGGTTCGATTTCTTCTTGCTCTACAACGCAGCTTCCGACGGCAACAAATTTATCGAAGGCCAAAGCCTTGTTGCGGATGATAAAGCTGGCGTGGAAATGCTGACTTTCGTTGATGACCTTCGTAAAGCTGGCGGTGTATTGGCGCAGAATGCAACCGATCCTTTCGAAACCGGTGCGGGGGTATTCACCGATATCGGTCCTTGGACATTCGATATGTGGGCAACGAAGTATCCTGAACTTAAATATGGAGAAAACTTCACCCTGACCCTGCCTCCGGTACCGGATCATATGGATCCGGCAGATGCAAAAACCTACGCGGATGCAAAAGGTCTGGTTATCTTCTCCGCCGCTCCCGAAGCATCGCAGCAAGCCGCCGCTGAATTTCTGAAATGGGTTTATTCCAACGACGAAAATGACGTGAAATGGTTCAAGCAAACCAACCTGCCTCCGGCGCGCGATGATCTGAACGAAGTGGAAGGCTTCAAGCAGATCCTCGCCGAGAAACCGGAACTGGCTCCTTATGCGGAAGCGGTGTCCAAAGGCGTTCCAGCCATGGATAATCCGAAGTTCAATGAGCTTCAAACCTTGATCGGACAAGAAGCATTTAATAAGGTCATCCGCGGGGAGATCGATCCGCAAACCGGTTGGAATAACATGAAGAAAGCGATTGAAGGTGAACTTTAATCATGATTAATAAGCAAAACAATAAGTTGGGCTGGCTTTTTGCCAGTCCCTACATTATTTTCGGATTGGTATTTTTCCTGGGGCCGCTCCTTTGGTCCTTGTACCTTTCTTTTACGAATTGGGACCTGATTGCCCCCGAATTTGATTTTGTAGGGCTGGATAATTTCCGAAAAGCCATGGCCGCACCCGGGGTGCAATCCGCGTTCTGGGTTACCTACAAGTTCATGATGCTGTTTGTTCCATTGGTAACCGCGATGTCGCTCGCCGTCGCCGTTGTTATACAGGGACTGCCCAAGTTCAAAAGCGTGTACCTGATCGGCTTCTTTCTGCCGTATCTGTCCTCTGGTGTTGTTGCATCCCTGATTGTACAGGGCTTTCTGTCCTACAACAGTCCGGTCAATGAATTCTTGAGAGGCACATTCGGGATCAATATCGACTGGCTCGGCTCACCGTTCTCGGCGCTGTTTATCGTCGGTCTGATTTTGGCCTGGAAGTTCACGGGTTATTATGCCTTGATCCTGACCTCGGGGCTTGAAAGCATTGATAAGGAAGTTTATGAAGCAGCTGCCATTGATGGGGTAACCGACAGGCAGCGATTCTGGAAAATCACGCTGCCGCTCTTGTACCCTGCCCTGTATACAACGCTCATTCTCTCGTTCGGCGTAACCTTCGGTATCTTCACGGAAGTTTACCAGCTGACAGGCGGCGGGCCGAACTTTGCAACCAATACATGGCAGATGGAAATCTTTAATCAAGCCTTTACGAATTTGCAAGCCGGATACGCGTCTGCGATTGCCATTATGGCATCCATCGTAACGTTCATCTCCATCTTCGTGATTCGTAAACTGCTGGAAAGCTGGGGGAAACGAAATGGTTGGGTCTAAGAAAAATAGTAAACGTCGTCTCGCGGGCCGCTATGTACTGGCAACCCTTCTGCTTCTCGTCATGGTGTACCCCTACTTGTACATGGTGCTCAACTCTTTTGCCGATTGGGCGCAGGTGGACAGGCAGCTCGTTCCAAGCAAATTCTCGTTAAAATCCTATGAATGGCTTCTTACCGGAGGCGAGGTTGGCATTGCCCGGCCATGGATGAACGCCTTCTTCAACAGCGTCATCGTCTCGGTAGCCTCCACCTTCCTTATGATGCTGTTCGGAATCATGGTGGCCTATGCGCTGTCCAAATTGAAATTCCGGGGACGCGACACCGTGAATAACTTCGTGTTGTTCCATATGTTCTTCCCGGCGATCATTCTGCTGATTCCGAACTTTCTCATTATTCAGAAGGTAGGACTTTACGATACGTACTGGGCTATGATCATTCCGAAGGCCGTCAGTTTATGGGCGATCTTCATGTACACCAACTTTTTCAAAGCCGTACCGGATGCTTTTATCGAAGCAGCGAAGCTGGATGGGGCATCGGATTTCAAGATTTTGTACAAAATCATGCTGCCTATGTCCAAATCCATCACTGCGGTGATCTTCCTCTTCTTGCTGATGGAGCGTTGGACCGAGCTTCTATGGGACATGATCGTTGTCCGCAGCGACGACATGCTGACGCTCAACGTACTCTTGTCCCAGATGTTCGGGCCATACGGCAGTTACCCGGGTCCGCTCTATGCGGCATCCGTCCTGCTTACCGTGCCGATTATTATCATGTTCGCGATCTTCGGCAAAAAGTTCAAGGAAGGCATGCAGTTCAGTCTCAAATAAAACGCTGGTGGCTTCAAATGACGCATCAGAACGTTGCAGGAAGCTCGAATATGAGGGTCTGTACTTTACAACCTGCCTATCCGGGCTTCTCTTAAATAAAGGGATGAAAACAGCTTTCATCCGGGAGTGGAAACGTATGGACAGAAACCAAAAAAAGTGGTGGCAAAAAACCGTCTTTTATGAAATTTACATGCCAAGCTTCTGTGACGGCAATGGGGATGGCGTCGGAGATTTTAAGGGGATCACCTCCAAGCTGGATTACCTGAAGGAACTCGGAATCGGCGGAATTTGGCTGACTCCCTTCTATCAATCGCCCAAGATCGATAACGGCTACGATATTTCGGATTATTATGCCGTCGATCCGGAATACGGAACGATGGAAGATTTCGATGGTTTCATTCATGAAGCCCATCGGCGGGGTATCCGGGTCATTGTGGATCTCGTGCTGAACCATACCTCATCAGCCCATGCCTGGTTCCAGGAGTCCAAATCCTCCACCCTTTCTCCGAAGCGCGATTGGTATATCTGGAAGTCTCCCGTTAATCAAGAGACACCGAATAACTGGGAGTCCTTCTTTGGAGGCAGCGCCTGGGAATGGGATGAAGGCACGGGGCAGTATTATTACCATGCCTTTGCCAAGGAACAGGTGGATCTGAATTGGGCCAACCCGGAAGTCCGGCAAGCCATGAAGGATGTTATGGGATTTTGGCTGGATAAAGGGATCGACGGCTTCCGGCTGGACGTCATCAATTTCCTTAAGGTCTCCGGTGATTTTCAGGATAATCCGTTAGATGATAACGGCGAACAGATCCACCGGTACGATCAGAACCAGGACGGGATTGTGGAGGCGATCGGCGACATTTGCCGTCATGTGCATGAACGCGAAGGCATTTTTATGGTAGGTGAAGTCGGTTCCGAGGATATGGACATCCTGCTCCGCTACAGCGGCAGCGGCCTTCTCGATGTGGTTTTCAATTTCAACCTGGGAAGTCAGGAGCAATTTCGCCCGGAGGATTTATATAGGGAGATTCAACGCATGGAAGACCAGCATGCATCCGATCAGCTCCCCACCTTGTTCTTCAGCAGCCATGATATGCAGCGCCACATCTCGAGATTTGGCGAAGGCGATGCGCAGTTCGAGGAGCAGCGAGCCAAACTGATGGCAGCCCTCATGTTAACGGCGAAGGGCGTTCCGTTCATCTATTATGGCGACGAGATCGGGATGAGGAACCATATCGCGCACCGGATCGAGGACATGAGGGATATCCAGGGCCTCGGCCACTACGAAGCCGCAATTCAGAATGGAAGAACGGAAGAGGAGGCTATGGACTTGGCCCGGGCCAAGAGCCGCGACTACTCCCGATCCCCCATGCAATGGAACGGTGATCGTTACGGCGGCTTCTCGGATCAAACACCTTGGATCGGGATGGGGCCCGGGCACGAACAGATCCATGCGCAAGCGCAACGGGAGCAGCCGGATTCCATGTATTCTTTTTATAAAAAGCTGCTTTCGCTTCGTGTCCAGCATGCCGCCCTCTCTTCCGGCGATTACGTAAAGCTGGAGCAATTGGAGGGATCGGCAATCGCTTATACCAAACGATCCGGCTGCGAGGAAGCCGTCATTGTCCTTCAATTCGGTTATCAGCCGCTTCGGCTGGACCTGTCCGATTGGTCAGACCAGAGGCTGGAGCTGGCTGCTGCAAGCGGCGAGATGGTATCCCTCGGCGGATCGGTAATCGAAGTCCCACCGCACACGGCTGCGGTATGGGTATCCTAAGACGCAATTATTTATGGTTTATATAAGGAGGCATCATACGGTGGCATTAAACAAATCCTCTGTAAAAACTTGCGCAACCCTGCTGCAAGAATATCAATGCAAAAAATCCACGGTCCAGAACCCGGTCAAGCTTTCGTTTTCGGGTGTAGGCGACAAAGACGTATATAATATCACGGCTCCCTTCAGGATTGACGGAGTCACCGTCATTGCAGGCCGGGTGGAGTCGCGAGACAGCGAGCATTCCGAAATCCGCTTCTTCGTGGAGCAGGACGGCACCTGGGTACCGAAAGAAGGCGCCCCTGTCTTTACGCTTCAGGATCCGTTCTTTACCTTCATTCATGGCGAACTGGTTCTGGGTGGCGTTGAAATCTTCCCTCACCCCACGATGGAGAATGCGCTGATGTGGAGAACCGTATTCCGGAAAGGCCAAACGCTGAACGAGCTCTCCCTTTTCTTCACGGGTCCCGACGCGATGAAGGATTTGCGTCTCACGGAGCTGGCAGGCGGCGAAATCGGCGTATTTACTCGTCCTCAAGGCGAAAAAGGCGGCCGAGGTAAAATCGGGTTTACCAAGGTGAGCTCGCTGGAAGACGTGACGGTAGAGCTCGTTAACGATGCCCCCCTTCTGGGTGACCAATTCATCGATTCGGAATGGGGCGGGGCCAACGAGCTGCACTTGTTGAGCAATGGGCTTGTCGGCGTGCTTGGCCATGTTGCCAGCTTCGACGAAGCCGGGGATCGCCACTATTATCCGATGGCGTTTGCGCTAGATCCGCAGACGGGCGAGTTTAGCGATATGGAATTGATTGCCGTACGCGCCGAATTCCTGCCGGGTGAAACCAAGCGTCCGGATCTCGCTGACGTCGTGTTTAGCGGAGGCCTCGTTCGCCATGCTGACGGTACCGCCGATCTCTATGCCGGCATCAGCGATGCGGAAGCGCATCGTATAACCATTCAGGATCCGTTCCTCAAATTCGAACAGTAAGAAGCAGTTTCCAAATAAATAAGAACATTGGATAGGGGTAAACAACCATGAATATTTACAGATATGAGGAGAACCCTCTGATTACACCGGCCGACGTGAAGCCGTATCATGACGGCTTCGAAGTGATTGGCGCCTTCAACGCAGGCGTTGCCGAATATAACGGCGAAGTGCTGCTGCTGCTTCGGGTCGCGGAGCGCCCGATCAGCGCCGATCCGATGATTGTCAAAGCGCCTGTATTCGATGCAGATACACAGAAGCTGGACATTTTGGAATTCCGTACCGACGATGCTCGTTATGATTTCTCCGACCCGCGTGTCATTCGTAATGTGAATCACAGCGCTACCTTCGAATATTTGACTTCCTTATCCTATATTCGAGTGGCACGCAGCACGGACGGTCATAGCTTTACCATCGACGACAAGCCGCTGGTATATCCCGCGCAGTCGCTGGAAGCGTTCGGAATCGAAGACCCGCGCGTTACGCAGATCGGCGATACGTATTATATCTACTTCTCCGCCGTATCTTCGGTAGGCGTTGGCGAATCCATGGTTTCGACGCGAGATTTTGTGAACTTCACGCATCACGGGATGATTTTCGGACCGGACAACAAGGACGTGCTGATCTTTCCTGAGAAAATAGGCGGCAAATACTATGCGCTGCACCGTCCAACGACCAAGAGCACGGGCAACCCGGAAATGTGGATCGCCGAATCCGATAATCTCGTATACTGGGGCAACCATAAACATCTCGCAGGCCTGCGCGATGGCATGTGGGACAGCGGCCGCATGGGCGGCGGGGCCGTACCATTCCGCACGGATAAAGGCTGGCTGGAGCTGTATCATGGCGCAACGTTGGATCACCGCTACTGCATGGGTGCCCTGCTGCTGGATCTGAACGATCCATCCAAAGTCATCGCCCGCTCCAATCAACCGATCATGGAGCCCGAGGCCGATTATGAGAAGAACGGATTCTTCGGAGACGTTGTCTTCTCCTGCGGCGCATTGGTCGATGGCGATGTCGTGAGGATGTATTATGGAGTAGCCGATACCTCCATGGCTTGCGCCGAATTGAGCGTAAAAGAAATTCTGGACAGCCTGACCTATGTATAAGATCTCTGTGTTTGATAACGGCCGATGCATTTGAAATGATCGTTGATGAGCAGAAGATATGCCAAATGGATCCTCGTGTCGCCATGTCACGAGGATCCTCCCCCCAAAACCCGAGGCCTGGTTATTGCAGGCCTCGGGTTTTTTGGCATCCGCATGACAGGCTTCCGCTGCATGCCTGAGTGGCTCAGCCAGGATCCCGGTTTTATTTCCCCGATGCCGCAAATATATATGGAAGCGTATACAAAATAAGTTACAATGAACTTAGGAAATCATCTTATCTCATGCTTCGAATACATACCGAGGAGGAATGCCGTCATGATTAAAGGAATTGCCCATCTGGCGTTCGATGTTGCCGATATGGAGAAATCCCTGCATTTTTACTGTGATGTGCTTGGTTTTACCCGTGCTTTTGATATTCCCAATGATCAGGGCGAACCGTGGATCGAGTACATTAAGGTGCGTGATGGACAGTTTATCGAGCTGTTTTACGGCGGACAAAATAAACCGGCCCGTGTAGAGCGGCCCGTCGGATTCTCCCATCTCTGCCTTGAGGTTGAAGACATCGAGCGCATCGCGGAGCACCTTCGCAAGCAGGGCGTGAAGCTGGACGTCCAGCCGGTTCAAGGAAAAGACTTCAACTGGCAGTGCTGGGCCAGGGACCCGGACGGCAACCGGATCGAATTCATGCAGCTGGATCCGAAATCGCCCCAGATGAACTGTTAGACGCTGCCATCGCCAGCCGAATCTCTGTCATACCTTACCCGTGGCCCCTGTGGAAACAAGCATCCGCTTGATCGCCGTTTTATTATCCTGTGCGCCGTACCACACGAAACATGCAGAGCTGAAAAAACATCCGAACCATGCGGCCGCTTCCCGAAACGA
This sequence comes from Paenibacillus sp. Y412MC10, assembly GCF_000024685.1. Classification (NCBI taxonomy): domain Bacteria; kingdom Bacillati; phylum Bacillota; class Bacilli; order Caryophanales; family Paenibacillaceae; genus Paenibacillus; species Paenibacillus sp. Y412MC10. Next base: position 687,759 of record NC_013406.1, on the reverse strand, counting down.
ATCTGCCGACAAGGGTCTTGATTGCAACGACATTCCGGCGGCTATCACCCGATAATCTCAAGGTCATCCCGTATACAGGGTTGACCTTGTTTTTTCTTGTGCAAAATGTAGAGACAGGCCGTGCATTCAACATCTTGCCAACTTCTGTTAATCCGGCTACAATATAACCACCGAATTATTCAAATTTGAATAATATGTACATAGTTGAATAAGGAAAAGGAGTATCCTTAACATGAATGCACAACAAAGCAACATCAAATTGGTCGTCGCTGGTCTGCTGCTCGGCATCTTCATGGCCGCCATCGATAACACGATTGTAGCGACCGCGTTATCGACGATTATCCGCGATCTTCAGGGCTTCGACCAAGTCGTCTGGGTAACCTCGATCTACATGGTTGCCGTTATGGCCGGCACGCCGATATTCGGAAAGCTGTCCGATATGTACGGACGGAAGCGGTTCTTTATATTCGGACTGGTTGTCTTCCTGATTGGTTCTGCCCTCTGCGGGATGGCGAACAATATGACAGAGCTTATTATTTACCGGGCGATTCAAGGAATCGGCGGCGGTGCTCTTATGCCGATTGCGTTTACCATCGTGTTTGACCTGTTCCCGCCGGAGAAGCGCGGCAAGATGACGGGTCTTCTCGGCGCCGTATTCGGCACCTCCAGCATCATGGGACCTCTGCTGGGTGCTTTTATCACCGACAGCATCGGCTGGGAATGGATATTCTATGTCAACGTTCCGATCGGAATCGTGTCCTTTATCTTCATTATGACGTCTTACAAGGAATCGCGTTCCCATGCCAAACAGAAGATCGATTGGACCGGGGCAGCGACGCTTGTCGGCGCCATCATCTGTCTGATGTTCGGTCTGGAGCTGGGCGGGCAAACCTATGCATGGGATTCTCCGCAAATTCTGGGCTTGTTCGGGGGATTCATTGCTTTGTTTATCGTGTTTCTGTTCGCAGAGACCCGAGCAGCCGAACCCATTATTTCGTTCCAAATGTTCCGTAAACGCCTGTTTGCTTCAAGCAATATCGTTGCCTTGTTCTATGGAGCAACGTTTATCGTGGCAACCATCTACATCCCGATCTTTGTGAGCGGAGTGTACGGTGGATCGGCAACCAATTCGGGCCTCATTCTGATGCCGATGATGCTCGGCAGCGTATTCGGGAGCCAAGGCGGCGGTATGCTGACGACCCGGACTTCGTTTAGAAACATCATGATCCTGTCCGTCTTGTGCTTTATCACAGGCATTTTCTGCCTAAGCACGATAAGCCCGGATACGCCGCGCTACCTGTTAACGCTCTTCATGGTCCTGACCGGCTTTGGCGTCGGGTTCTCGTTCTCCACGCTCAGCATGGCCTCCATCCATAACTTTGATGCCAGACAGCGCGGCGCGGCAACATCGACGAACTCCTTCCTTCGTTCCTTTGGCATGACGGTGGGGATTACAATCTTCGGGATCATCCAGCGCAACGGCCTGAACAATCGGCTCGCGGAAGCCGGAGGAAACGCGCCGGCCGGTGCCGAGTTAAACGCGCCGGCCGGTGCCGAGTTAAACGCGGATGCCGTCCTTTCGCCTGAAGTGATGGGGCAGCTCCCGCCGAACGTGCGCGAACAGATCACGGCTTCATTGGCCGATTCCATCGCGAACACGTTCATGTGGGCGCTTGTGCCGGCGGTGCTGGCTCTCGTGTTCGTCCTTATGATGGGCAACGAACGGGTGACCGTTCCCGCCAAAGCCAAGGGAGCCTGATGGCATGTCCATGAAGCTGGCCATCCTGGGCTTGCTGCTGGAAGGAGACCATCATCCGTACGAGATCCGGATCAAGATGAAGGACCGGGGCATGGATCAATATACCAAGCTCCAGATGGGCTCCCTCTATTACGCGGTAGACCGGCTCGCCGAGGAAGGATACATCGAGGCCGTGGAAACCATCCAAAGCGACAGCCGTCCGGATAAAACCATCTACAGGATCACGGAATCCGGACGCAAGCTTTTTGAACAGCTGCTGCTCAAGAAATTCAGGGACATCGAGCCCGTGCACCACCCGCTGTATATGGCGCTGCCCTTCTCTCGCCACGCAGACCCCGCCGTTCTGGCCCCCATCCTGCAGACCCGTATCCGGGAAGCCGAACACCGGGTGAACCAGGCGTACCAACTATACGTGGAGCACCAGCATATCGTCCCCCGCAGCACGCAGCACCTGATGATCGGGATGTATGAGCACGCCAAGACGGACCTGAACTGGTTAAGAAGGCTGCACGAGGACCTGGTGCAAGGGAAGCTCGGCACGATTGGCGAGCCGTTGTTTCCGGAGGACGACCGGAACAGGTAATTCCGGGGGATTCTATCGCCCACTTCCTTGAATACGCAAAAAAAGCGAGCACTTCCCTCACTCAGGGTTGGTGCTCGCTTTTTTATATGAAAACGAAATTTAGAACAGGAACTCATCCGGGTTGGAGCCGAAACGTTTGTTTTGGTTCAAGCCGTCAATGGCCGCCATATCTTCTGCGGAAAGCTCGAAATCGAAGATGCCGGCGTTTTCACGGATCCGATGATCTTTAATCGATTTCGGAATGACGATGACGCCGTTCTGAATGTCCCAGCGCAGAATGACTTGCGCCGTGGTTTTTCCGTATTTCTCCGCGATCTGAGCCAGCGCCGGTTGATCGAGGTTGCCCTGCATCAAAGGGCTCCACGCTTCCAGAACGATATGATTCTCGCGTGCATAGCCCAGCAATTCCTTCTGGGAAAGCAGCGGATGCAATTCCACTTGGTTGACGACAGGTACCACGCCGGTATCCTCAATGATATGCTGCAGGTGGCGGATTTGGAAATTGCTGACGCCGATGGAACGAACGAGGCCTTCTTTTTGCAAATGAATCAATGCCTTCCACGTCTCGAGGTATTTATCTTTACCCGGCCAGTGCACGAGATATAAATCAACGATATCCAGCCCCAGCTTCTTGCGGCTCGTCTCAAAAGCTTGCAGCGTCTTCTCATAACCCTGGTCATCGTTCCATACCTTGGTGGTGATGAACAGCTCGTCCCGCGAAACGCCGGATTCGCGAATGGCTTGCCCTACGCCCTCTTCATTGCCGTAGATGGCAGCGGTATCGATGCTGCGGTACCCTGCAGCGATTGCTGATTTTACGGACTGAATAACCTCTTCGCCTTCTTTGGTCTTCCATACGCCAAGGCCCAACCACGGCATTTTTACGCCGTCATTCAAAGTAGGTCCATCGGTAAAAGTTTGATTGGCCATTCTGAAATCCCTCCTGTTTATGTAATGCAGCGGATATTTGGCCGCTTTCTCCAGTATATCAAAATCCCAGTATCCCGCTCAACGTTACAGCCCTTGCGAGGGCTGCGGACATTTTTTAACTCCATTTAAACGGGGTTTAAACTTCGTCGGATACAATGGGAACAGATACAGGAAAAACAGGCTTTGCGGCCGTTTAATCAGGAGGAATTAATACCCCATGGAAAAACTCATGCTTATCGTTGCCTTAACCGCGCTTGCCATTACATTCGTTCTCTTCGTCGGAAATATCGTGAATAACGGACTGTCCGCCGCCTTCAAACTGAACAGCCGCGCCAAGAGGCTTGCCGTCGTGCTGATCATCGTCTACGCCGTTTCGATCAGCGGATTCGCGCTTCTCCACCATAACTAATCCCATCATTCATCGCCAAAAAGGGCCGTCCTATGGGCAGCATGCTGCTATAGGCTCGGCCCTTTATTAATCGTTACGGCATTTGCATGTAACCTACCGTTTTAAACCTTGCGTCTAAAAATACCGAAGGTCAGCAGCCCGCATGCCGCCAGAAACAGATACGGCCCAGCGGCCGCTCCTCTGATCGTCTCTCCAAAAAAATCAATGGTCTTGGACGACACATACATCATGGTCAGGAAAATAGCGACCAGCGCAAAGGCGTAGGCAATCAGCTTGTTCATCTTCTTCTCGCGAACCACTTTCAAAAACGGATAGATGAAACATACGATGAACAACACGCCGCCCTGCATAAAGCCGTTCTCCGCAGCCACGCCGATATCCAGCCATTTAAAAAAGAAAGAGGCTATCGCCAAACAGGTTGCGATAAAAATAAATTTGCTCCCCAGATCCCACTGTTTAAACCGAAATTTCATCCATGTACACTCCCCTAGTGTCAATCCCCCGGATGCCCAGCACCCTTCGATAAACTTAGGGTCCATTATACCGGATTTTTGCGGCCGGGGATAGATCAACTACAGGTCTGCAGCACTATTCAGCCATACCGTCTTGTTCGCGGCCGGTTGACGTTTCCCCTGCTTCGGCTCCATGTCCGGATACCCGATGTACAGGAAACCCAGCATTTTATCGTCAGGCTTCAATCCGAACGCTTGGTTCATCAGCGCATGGAAACACGGCTCGCCGGTTCTCCACACGGCGCCAAGACCCAGCTCATGAATTTGCAGCAGCATGTTCTGGATGCCGGCGAATACCGCTCCGTACTCTTCCAGCTCAATCACCTTCGGATCCGTCGACGGCTCAACCGCCACACCGATGACGACCGGAGCGCGGTACGCCTTCGTACGTCCCGATTCGCGCGCTGCGTTCACGGCCTCTTCGCTCGTATCGTCGCCGCCGGCCACCTGAATATCACCCAGGGCATTGCCAAGCACGTCGCGGCCTTCCCCTTGCATGACAAAGAATTTCCACGGCTCCGTCAGCTTGTGGTTCGGCGCCCAGGTTCCTGCTTCGACGATCTGTTCGATCAACTCCTGCGGTACGGCGTCAGGCTTGACCTTGCCAAGGCTGCGGCGCGTGCGGATAGCTTCACTTACGTTCATATTTGATTTCCTCCCGAGCTCTATATAGTTGGTCTTATTTGCATACTCCTAATTGAGAGTCTATCTCAATTATAACAAAAAGAGAAGGGGACACCTATCGAGATTCTCGGGTACGGTTCATGTCATAAATTGACCAGTTGAAGAATAACAAGCTCTTCTCTGTCTCCAAATCCTCGATTACAGCCTAGAATTATTGTAAATCCTCCTCTGTTTTACTAGCATTTGGATCGAAACGTTCACATCCTTCTCCTCTATTTTATCTAGATTTCCATGCCATTATCTGGGATAATGGGGTTTAACTCACACAAGAAGATTAGGAGGATGATTCATGACTGATAAGCGACTTATAACGCCCGAGGATTTGTACCGGATGCACTGGGTGAATGACCCTGTCGTATCCCCCGCAAGCGGGGCCATAGCCTATGTACATAAGTCCGTCAGCGAAAAGCACGACGGTTACCGTTCCCATATCCGCCTGCTTCCCGCAGGGGGTGATCAGGATATTCCCTTCACTTCCGGCGAAGCCGATGCAGTACCCGCTTGGTCCCCCGACGGGTCTGAGCTTGCCTTCTTGCGCAAAAAGGGCGATAAGCCACAGGTATGGATCATGCCTGCCAACGGAGGGGAAGCCCGCCCCGCTACCGACCTGAAGCACGGCGTCAGCGCATTTAAATGGTCGCCGGACAGCTCGCGTCTGCTGGTTCGGAGCGAAGCCGAAGCGGCTGAATCTACCGAAAGCGAAGAGAAAGACAAAGACGACAAGCACAAGCTGCCGGAAGAAAAAATCATTAACCGCATTAAATATAAAGCCGATGGCCCCGGATTATGGAATGACCGCCGACATCATCTATTTATCGTGAATCCGGCTACGGAAGAATGCAAACCAATCACCGAAGGCGATTTTGACGTATATGCCTTTGCCTGGTCACCCGACGGCGGCAGCATCGCATACAGCAGCACCCTAGCCACGGAGCATTTCCCGGACCCGGATCTTCGCTTGACGAACGATGTGTTTGTCATGGACCTGTCCAGCGGATCGGTAACCGAAATCACGGACGGAACCCTCTCGATCGGTTCCATTGCGTTCACCCCGGACGGGCAGCATGTACTCATGCTTGCCAGCGATCTCAGCTGCGGGTTTGCCACGCTGACCAAAATCCACCTGGTTCCGCTCTCGGGCGGAGAAGCCCGCGTCCTCTTCACGGACATGGACGTTCAGCTCGGGCACGCCGCTGTCAGCGACATGAGAGCTGGGGCGGGAACGCCTCTCCTGTTCAGCAAGGACGGCCGATCGGTTTACGTGCAGCTCAGCCAGGATGGGGGCGTCCATATTGGACGTTTTGCCTTGGACGGCTCCACCTTCGAGCTGGTGGTGGCAGGTGAACGCGAGGTGTACCAATTCGCACTGACACCGGAAGAGAACGTGGTATTTGCCGCTGCCGACCCGCTGCAGCCAGGCGATCTGTTCAGCTTCACTACAGGCAGCAACGAGGAACGCCGTCTGACGAACTGCAATGAGGAGCTGTGGAACGAGCTTACGTTAAGCACGCCGGAGTCCTTTACGTTCCGTACGTCGGACGGCTGGCCGATCCAAGGCTGGATCATGAAGCCTGCCGGCTTCGCGGAAGGCTCCAAGGTCCCGGCCGTACTGGAGATTCATGGCGGTCCGCAAGCCATGTACGGACACACGTTCATGCATGAGTTCCAGCTGCTGGCGGCAGCCGGCTATGCCGTTTTCTATACCAACCCGCGTGGCGGCCATGGATACGGTCAAGTCCACGTCAATACCGTCAGAGGCGATTACGGCGGGCGGGATTACCAGGATCTGATGGAAGCCGTGGATTATGTTGTGAATACCTACACTTATATCGACGCTTCCCGTCTAGGCGTGACCGGCGGCAGTTACGGCGGCTTCATGACCAACTGGATCGTCGGTCATACCGACCGATTCCAAGCTGCGGTAACCCAGCGCTCGATATCGAACTGGATTTCCTTCTACGGCGTCAGCGATATCGGCTATACCTTTACCCAGGATCAAATCTGGGGCAATCCTTGGGACGATCTCGACAAGCTGTGGAAGCACTCCCCGCTCGCTTACGTGAAGAATGTCAGCACGCCGCTACTTATCCTTCACAGCGAACAGGACCTCCGCTGCCCGATCGAGCAGGGAGAACAGCTGTTTATCGCCTTGAAGCGACTGGGCCGTGAAACCCAGCTGATTCGCTTCCCCGGCGCGGACCATAACCTGTCCCGCAGCGGCAACCCGCACCTGCGGGTCCGGCGCCTCAGCCACATCGTGCGCTGGTTCGTGGAGCATATCGAAAAATAACATCAAAAGAAAAACCATCCCCGTGCGAGCTGGCGCAATGAACGCTCGACAGGGATGGTTTTTTTGTGTTGGTTCATCAAACAGGACCGTACACCCTCTCGCCCGCTACAACAGTCTCCCGGACCACCATGCCCGATCCGTCCGTATCGCAGTCGAACAGCGTCAGGTTCGCCGGGCTCCCGAGCGCAAGCTCGCCCAACTGCGGCATATCCAGCACCATAGCCGGGCGGACCGTGACCGCGCTTACTGCTTCCGCCAACGTCATATCCGTATAGCGAATCGCATTCGCAATGCCAACCTCCAGCGAAGAAGCGGATCCGGCCAGTATTGCCGGATTCGCTACCGTATGCAGGCGCCCGTCCGCCGTCAGCTCGACTTCGCCTCCGATGAGGCTGCCGTACCTTCCGGGAGCCATGCCGCCGAACATGACGGCATCGCTGACAAGCACCGCTTTGTTCCGTTTTGCCCGCAGCATCGCTTTCAGCACAGGGGGCGCCAGATGGTGGCCGTCCGGTATAAAGGTGGCCCATAAGCGGTCGTCCGCCAGCTGGTGCCAGATATAGTTGGGGTGGCGCGGCAAAACGGGCTGCGAGCCGTTCCCCAGATGCGTCGAAACCGTCGCCCCTGCCTGCACTGCCCGATCGATCTGCTCGCCGGTTGCCATCGTATGCCCGATCGCGACGATAACACCTGCCTTGACTACCTTCTCTATAAATGGAACCGAGCCTTCGCGCTCCGGCGCGAGTGTCACCATCCGGATAAGCCCGTCAGCCGCATCCTGAAGCCGTTGAAACTCATCCCAATCCGGATTCCGGATATACTCCCTCGGATGCGCCCCGCGACTGCCGTCTTCATCGGATAGATAGGGGCCTTCCATATGAATGCCGACTATCGAGGCGCTCCCGAACTGCTTGGACCCGGCATACTTGGATAATGCCTGAAATGCTTGACGCATCCGGTCGTAGCTGCCCGTGATGACCGTTGGCAAGTAGGCGGCGACCCCGCACCGATGCAGCGCCCGCGTCACACCTTCAATGTCGCTTTGCGACGTCACGGTTCCATTCAAATCGTATCCGCCGAAGCCGTTGACCTGCACATCGATCCAGCCGCTGCTGATCCAGGGCAGCAACGCCGTCTTATCCCCCTGACCTAACCGTCGTATAGCCGCGATCCGTCCGTCTGACGACTCTACCTCAACCGGCTCGCCGGTGTGCGGGAGCTTTCCACGCCACATCATAGGTGCCCCCTGCCTAAGCCCATTGATATATCGGCGCTGCCGATGCTTTATCCAGATACAGCATCCAGCTGGAATGCGTCTTCAGGATGGTAGCCGGCACCCGGTTATCGACCCCGCCTTGAATCGTATTTTGAATGGCTGCCGCTTTCGCCTGATGAGGCACGACCGATACGATATGGCGGCTCTTCAAAATCTGCTTGACCGTCATCGTAATCGCCTGTTTGGGCACTTCCTCATTCGATGCAAACCAGCCTTCCCTTACCTGCTGGCTCTTGCAGGTATTGCTGAGATTCACGATCGTATAAGGCGAATCGTTATCAAAATCGGCCGGCGGATCATTAAAGGCAATATGCGCATTCTCCCCGATCCCGATCAGGGCCAAATCCACGGGCGCTTTGACGATTTCCTCGTTCAGCCGCTTCACCGTTTCCTCGGGATCGCCCTCCCCGTTGATGAGCCAAGCTTGACCGACGCTCACATATTTCAGGAAGCGCTCCTTCAAGTACTTGCGAAAGCTCGCCGGATGGGATTCCGGCAGCGCAATGTATTCGTCCAAATGGAACATTTCGATTCGTTCCCATTCCAGATTCAGCTTCACGAAATGCGACAAAAACTCAAACTGCGACGCGCCCGTCGACAGGACGATTCGCGCTTTTCCTTTATCCGCCATTGTATCGCGAAGAATCGCCTCGCAAGCGCGGGCCGCCTCCAAGCCTGCCTGATCCGCATGTTCCAAGATGTTCAACTGCATAATGATAATTCCTCCTTGTTGTACAACATTGTAGAAATGTAAGCCATTAGGCCAGAACGCCGCTATTCATAAATTCCTCCAGCCTCACCATGCGTTTTTCTACGCGGGAACGCTCGGCGGCAAACGCCATCAGATGACTCTGGATCGATGCTTGGGCAGAGGTTGTGCTGTTATGCTGTCCCTTGGATTGAACCGACTTCACAAAATCGGCGATCAAACGCATATCCCCGCCGCCATGGCCTACATGGCCTTCCGGATCGACGAGCTGGATCACTTCCTGCTTGCCGCTGCCGAAACGGCGGATCTCGATCTCATTAGTCTCCATCGTGGCCCGTATTTCGCCTTCGGTGCCCATTAGCTTGATGGTACGGTTGCATTTCTCCGTGAACGCGCTCATCGTGAACACCGCCGTAATGTCATGCTCGAACTCCATGCTGACGACCTGATGATCCACGACGTCGTTATCACAATGGTACACGCACCGGCCAAAAGGACCCTCCAGCATCGCTTGGTAACGCGCTTCGTAACTCGGGTCGTTGCTCGCAGCCTCGCCTTTCCAGCCTGCATTCTCGATCAAATACGTATTCGGCGCATAGTACTGGCATTCATGCGATACCGGGCATCCATCCAGGCAGCGCTTCGGCGCGCCGGGCGGAGCCGACTCCGGACGGAAATGCGACAGGTGGCCATAGGAGGCCACGCTTAGACATCGGCCTCCCGCCAGCCATTGCATGATGTCCAAGTCATGGCAGGATTTGGCCAAAATCATCGGGCTGGATGACTCGCTGTTATTGAAATATCCCCGCACATACGAGTGGGCCTGGTGCCAATAGCCGACGTTCTCGTTGTGCTGGATCGACATCAGGCGGCCGATTCGTCCTTCATCGAGCAGCCGTTTAAGCTCTTGGAAAAAAGGCGCATACCGGAGAACATGGCAAATCGTTAACGTACGGTCGAAGGCTTCCGCCTGCCGGCCCATATCGATGCATTCCTGCCACTCCGGGGACATCGGCTTTTCCAGCAGCACATGATACCCGGCTGCCAACGCCTTCATGGTCGGCTCATAGTGGTCCCGGTCCCTCGTGCAGATGAAGACCGCATCCGATTGACGGGGTCCGGCAAACAGCTCATCCCAGCTTGCAAAGCATTGCTCATCCGCTATCCCGAACTTCGCTTGGCAGCGGCTGCGCCGCACCTCATCCGGATCGGCAACGGCAACAATCTGCATCTCCTCCGGTCGCTGGAGCGCATATCCGCTGTAAATCATGCCGCGAAGGCCAGCTCCGACCAGCGTGACCGTTAGTGGTTTTGGTTTACTCATGTCCTTCCACATCCTTTCCCTCTAGTTGCCCGCGATATTCTACCCGTGGTTCGTTCAGCTCGGAGGGATCAAGCATCTTGAAAATGCCGGGAAACACGACGCTCATCGCTTCCTCCTCCTCAAGCTGCCGAGCCCTGACCAGATCGGCTGCGCTGCTCACAGGATGAATGGCCGTAATCGTGCCGATTCTATGGTCAACCTCCGCGGCAAGCTGCACATACAACCCTTCCCGACCCACCGTATAGAACGGGATCGCTCCCGCCTGCCACTCATCAAAGTGTGAGATAACCTCCATGCACCGGATGACATCGTACGTGCGCAGCGCAGCCAAACTGTCCCCGAGCCAGATCAAATCATCGGCAAGCTTATGCAGCACCCCAAAATAAGAACGCGCGGGCTTACCATAGATCGGATAGGGCTCATGAGGACCGGCCCCGGACGTGTTCAGCACCAGCACGGCGCGGCCGGATCGGCAGGTTTCCTGAATCCAGGCCCAATGCGCTTTCAGCTGGCGGGTCCCTCCCCGCCAAACGGCAACGGTCAGCGGCCGCCTTCGTTCGGCTGTATCCTCGGCCAGTCGGAATACATAACCGCTGTTCATGATGCCCTCCTGCGACCACCACAAGCGATAATCGACCTCAAGGCCCTCCACTGCGCCCAGCCCAATGATGCGCGGGTTCAATTCGCAAGGCTTCCGGGAGGCGTAAATCTTCTCCTGCAGCCACTGCCTTGCTTGATCCTGTCTTTGCTGCGTCGGCAGCAGCGAACGGGCTGCTGCCAGCTGGTCGCAGCGATCGGCATTGAAGTCCCGGATCGTCCTTCCGTCCGCCTTATCCCGGTACACCTGACCGCTGGGACTGCACCACAGTTGTTCCGGAGGCAGCGCCTCGATCTTCATGGCATCGTTGGGAACAGCCTTCACCTCGAGATGCCGGACGAAAAATGCCGCCGCCGCCGCGGCCAGCCGATCCGTATAGCGGTGCGTCGAAGCGTCGGTCACAAGCTGCAGGTCGCCCGGGTGACCGAGCAGATCCCAGAAGCGCCTGCAGCGATCAACGGTGCGCCGCGTGCCTTCAATAGGGAAGAAATCGTATTCCGCCGCCAACACGATCAGCGGCTTCGGCGCAAAAGCGATGAGCAGATCCTCATGGTCGTAACCCAGCCCGGACAGGCCCGGCCATACCTGCTCGGCATCATGCACGCCGCCGGCATGCATGTACAGCTGCCGGTTCATGATGAAGGTGGCGGGAGCCGCCGCCGCTATGCGTTCATCGCAGACCATCATCATGGCCGTCTGCGTTCCGCCGCCGGAATTTCCCGTTACGCCGATCCGCGACGGATCGACCTCGGGCCGTTCGCACAAGTAGTCTATGGCACGCATGGCATCGTGAACGAAATATCGGGCTACGCTGTCGCCGAGCATATGGCACTGAACGCCGTACTGCTGATGCTCCTTCGTTCCCCATAGGACGCTCCCTTCCCGATGCTCGAAATCATGAAGGCTAAGGCGCTCGCCCTGCCCGATCGGATCGATGGCCAGCACGATGATGCCCGCCCGGACGAAGTGCTGGATGACGCGCTGATAATTGGCATCATGCTTCGCCCCCAGCTCGTGCCCGCTCAGAAACAGGACGGCCGCGGAGCGTTCTTCCCGGTGATCGGGCAGATACAGATTCGACGTGACGGCATACCCCGGAAGGGACTCGAACATCACCTTCTCTATATTAAAGCCGGTTCCGCGAATACTTCCCGTTGTGCGTCCGTTAAGAAGGGTATCGGTTCTACCATTTGACATGTTGCCGGCGTTCCCCGTGGACCAGCGCGAACGTTCCTTAAGCGGAGACCTGTCAGGCGATGTTTCCTCTCCGAATGCCGCCCCTTCCTCCCGTCCCGGGTTCGCGAATGCATCGGGAAGACCGCCGATGGACCTCAGGAAGGCCGCCCTTATGGCCTCCTGCCGCTCTCTTGCCGCCTCGGCCGTGACGATGGAATCGCGGATAGCATCCCCGGCGGCAAATGCGGCATCGGAACGCTCGAACACATGCGCTTTCAACTGATCCCGCGTGTCGTATAGCGTGCAAACATACTGCTCCAGTTCCTGAACGCTGTTCATCTCGATGAACTCCTGTTGACGAGCGTAGGCGAAACGTCCGGAAGCTTCATCGCCCGGCCTTCGGCAATGGAGCGATTGGCCGTGGCGCCGATCAGAAGGGATTCGGCTCCTACCGAGCTGTCGGCTTGTTGACCTAGCGGATCTTCGATCCCGCCTTCGAACAGCGCCTTGCGCAGCTTCGCATCCCCGCCGCCGTGACCGGCGGCCGATGTATTGACCTCGACCAGCTCTTCCGTGCCATCGGCTCTGAAAATATGAATCCGGCTCGCTTCCCCTTGCTTCATATCCGCGTTGCTGTATACATTCGAGACCTCAATCCGGCCTTTGCTGCCGTTGATCGCGGCGCGCCAGCCCTCATACGGGCTATAGGCGACGAGGGAATAGGTCAGCATCGCATCATTGTCGTACCGGACATTGACCGACATCGTGTCATAAATGTCGATCCGGCCGTCAAACAGGCAGCGGTCCCGCAAATAGCCGTCGGCTTCTTCCGCCTGGCGATAGTATTTTTCAAGAAACGGATCCTTTTCGATATCCATATAGAACTCGCACTCGTCTTTCCGGTGGCAAGTCAGGCATCGTTCTCCATGGTCCTGCCGGTCGTCCCCGTACACCCGTCTCGTCCCAAACGCATGAACTTCCGCGGGACGGCTGTTCATCCACCAGTTCACGATGTCGAAGTGATGCGTGGACTTGTGAACCAGCAGCCCGCCGCTGTTCTTCATCTCGGCGTGCCATCTGCGGAAATAGTCCGCGCCATGCCGGCGGTCCAGAAACCACTCCAGATCAATATGGTAAACATCTCCGATGGCTCCTTGCAGCAGCAGTTCCTTCACGGTCGCAAAATAAGGCGCAAACCGAAGGTTGAACGTGACCGTCACCTTCTTGCCGCTCTCCGACTCCGCCTGCAGAATCTCCCGGCACTTGTCTTCGTCAATCGTCATCGGCTTCTCGCTAATGACGTCGCAGCCTGCCCTCAAGGCTTGCACGATATAGGTATGATGCGTGTAATCCGTACTCGCCACGATCACGACATCCGGCTTCGCGGCGGCGATCATTCCGTCAAAATCATCGTAGACGGGGATCCCCCCGCACTCCTCGCTCAGAAAGCGCGCCCGCACCGGATTGGCATCATACACGCCTTCAAAAGCAAGGAAGCCTCTCCAGTCGGTAACCATCGGCTTAGCAAACATATACAGCGCTCTCGATCCAGCGCCGACCAGCACGTACTTCTTCATGTCGTAAGTTCCTCCTTCAGCCTTTCATCCCTGTCGAAGCGATGCCTTGAACAAATTGCTTCTGCGCGAACAGATAGACGATGACGACCGGCAGCGTCGTAATAACGGCCCCCGCCATCAGCAGCGCTTGATTGACGTTCTCCGATTTCAGGTAGAGCAAGCCGAGCGGCAATGTGTACAATTCCTTGTCTTGCAGGTAAATCAGCGGGCCCAGCGTGTTGTTCCACGCGCCCATGAAGGTGAATACGCCCAGCGCGGCCAGCGCCGGCTTGCACAGCGGCAAATAAATTTTGAAGAATATGCCCGGCGGGCTGCAGCCGTCGATCGTAGCCGATTCATACAGCTCTTTGGGCAAGGATTTAATGAACTGATGCATTAAGAAAATACCGAACGCCCCGCCCAGGAAGCTGGGCACGATCAAAGGGTAATACGAATTCAACGCCCCGAATTCCTTCCAGATGAAATAGGTCGGGATCATGGTCACTTGCGACGGAATCATTAGGGTAGCCAGCATGATCATATAGATGAGTCCCCGCAGCCGAAAGGTAAACATCGCCAGCCCGAAGGCCACGAAAGCGCTGGAGACCAAGGATCCCACCATCTCGATCGAAACGATGAAAAAGCTGTTCAAGGTATATCGACCGAAGTCGACTTTATTCCATATCGTCACATAGTTATCCCAATTCAGCGGATTCGGGATGAGCTGCGGCGGCATCTGCGAGATGGCGCCAACCGTCTTCAGCGACGTGGACAGCATCCATATGAACGGGAACACCATGAAAACCGCACCGGCGATCAGCAGCAGGTACATCAGCACCTTAAGCAAGGGGTGAGTCGTCTTAGTCATAGTGCACCCACTTTTTCTCGAAATACTTCTGAAACAACGTGAAGCTCAGGATGATGACAAACAGCAGCCAGGCCGTTGCCGATGCCGGTCCCATTTTGAAGAGCAGGAACGCGTCCCGGTACACCAGCAGATTCGGCACCATATTTCTCTCCGGTATGCCCGTGGTGATGGAGCCGAACAGACCGAGGAACACGTCGAATGCCTGGAATGCCGAGATGGTAGACAAAATCATGACGAGATACACCATCGGCGTTACCATCGGGAATACCACCTTCGTCAGCTGCTTCCAGCCATTGGCGCCATCGATCTGCGAGGCTTCCAGCACCTCTTTCGGAACGTTCTGCATGCCGGCCAGAATCATGATCATGGATTGGCCCACGCCCTTCCATACCTGAACGATCGCGATGCTGGAGATGACCATCAGCCAATGGCTGCTGTCAATCCATTTGACGGGGGCAAGGCCGACAGACTCCAACACCCAGTTAATCACGCCGTATTGATAGTTGAACATCCACACCCAGACCACGCCGCCGGCGATCCACGGAGTCACGACGGGCAGGAAATAGAACAGCCGGAACAAGCCCTTGGCCCGGATGGCCTGATTCAGCATGAATGCGATCACGAACGCCATTATCGTCTGAATCGGCACGAAGATGAGCGCAAACACAAACACGTTCCGAATGGACACCCAGAACTCGTGCTTGTTCAGGACGCGCACCCAGTTGTCCAGTCCGATCCACCGCGGGGGGTTAAACAAATCCCACTCCGTGAAGGAAATATACGTGGAGAAGAGGATCGGAAATAAGAGAAAAACCACGACATTGATGACAAACGGCAATGTGAAGATATAACCCCAGTATCCTTGTTTCTGCATGACACACCTGCCTTTCGTTAACGAAGCAAGGGATGCGATCCGACACGTCGCCAAGACTACATCGCCCTGATCCCATGAAAGTTATTTACCGGAGTCCAGCACATCCTGAACCTTGGCATGAATATCCTTCACGCCGTCTTCCACCGAAACGTTGCCCACCATGATTTCATTGACCACCTGCTGCACCAGAATGCGCCATTCGCTCCAGGTAGCATTCTCATCCAGGGTAACGCCGCCTTCGTTAATGCCGTCCGTGAAAGCCGCTTTGTTCAGCGGTTTGGTTGTGCTGTCCTTCAATTGATCCAGCGCCGACTTTTTAACGGGCAGCGTGGATCCCGTCTTGACGACGATATCCTGCACTTCATCGCCGAGATAATATTTCAGGAACTCCCAGGCGGCATCCTTCGATTCCTGCTTGGCTCTGGAGGAGACCAGCCACGTGTTGGCTACCATCGGAACATAGCGCTTGCCGTCAACCCCTTTCGGAATTTTGACGACATCCCAGTTCGTGTCGGCAAAGCTCTCGTTCATATTCACCTGCAGGCTGTATTGAAGGAAATACATCGCGGCCTTGCCGCTCGCGAATACTTCGAGCTCGCCGCCGTTCGCTTTCAGGTAATCGATATCGGCAAAATAGCCTTGATCCAAACCGTCATACAGCTGCTGTAATCCGGCCGCGGTTTTGGGATCGTCAAACCGCGATTTCGTCAGGGTGTCGTCCAAGGCCGAGCCGCCTGCCTGCTTGATCCAAGGAAACCAGCCGTTGGTGATGGAAAAGGAACCGATGAATCCGAATTGGCTCGTGTTGTCTCCATCCTTGACCGTCAGCTTCTTGGAGGCCTCAATCAGGTCGTCATAGGTCCAGTCGTCGGTTGGTACAGGTACGCCCGCCTTCTCGAAGACATCCTGGTTATACGCGAGCGCAATCGGGTTAATGCCGTGAGGCACGCCCCAGATCTTGCCTTCAGGCGTTTTGGCGGAGAACAGGCCGTCGATGTATTCGTCCGCTTTCAGGTCGGCTTCAATGTAGGAGGACAAGTCCTCTGCCACGCCTCGTTCCCCGTAGCTAAGTATGGTGGCGTTCTCTTGGAACCAGACGTCCGGCATCGTGTTGCCTGCAATCTGCGTGGCGATCTTGGACGTAAAGTCCCCCCAAGGCGCTTCTTGGATTTCAACGTTGATGTGGGGGTGGGACGCAATAAAACCGTCGATAATTTCTTTACTCGTCACCTCATAGCTGCCAGGGAGCCCAATCTTGAGCGTCACCTTCTCTTTGCTGCCTTCCGCTTCCCCCGGCGAGACCTCCCCATCGGTTGACCCGCCGGATGAGGAGCAAGCGGTGAACATCATCATAAACGCCAGCATCAAAGAGATTACCTTTACCTTTTTAGACATTGAAAACCCTCCTTTTTGAGTTGCAAATAGAGATTGCGTGTTTTCTGCTCCAGCTCATTCCAATGGTATTGATTCTATAGTAATCGATTTCTGTAAAGAGTATAGCATGGAAGCCCTTTCTTGAATAGAGTTTTCTATGCTCCCATCGATTATTTTTATAATATAAGTCTGACTTTGAGCGTTGTATAAGGTATTCCAAGGTTTAACAGGGATTGTTTTCCACATGCTGAATCAAGAAACGAATAGAAAAAAGTTAGTAATCGATATCTTTTATAACAACTAATAAAGCCCGAGCGTTGTTGTTATGCCCGGGCTTTAAACCATCCTTGTATTCACTTGTTCTCCCGGATATCCCGGACCGATTTTCGCTCCAGCAATTTAGGCTGCAGCATCACATCGAACATCGGGCTATCCTCGCCCTGCATCATATCCAGCAGCATTTTGCAGGCCATCTTCCCCATCTCGTAATCGGGCTGCTTAATGGTTGTGAGCGGCGGATGAATCATCTGTCCCACGTCAATGCCGTCAAAGCCCATCACCGAAATCTGCTCCGGCACCTGAATGTCGCGCTGCGACAATTCGTTGATCACCCCAAAGGCCATCATGTCGTTGCACGCAAATATCGCCGTCGGCTGCGGCGAATGTTCCAGCAGTCTCTGCGTGAGCTGCTTGCCCGTATCGAATTCGGTGACCGCATTATACACTTCCTCGGTCGGGGACTCGACCACCAGCGGCTTGAGACCCGCGTCCTTCATCGCCGACATATAGCCCTGATGAATGCTTCGGCGGCTTGGGCGATCCAGCTTGGAAGTGACGTAACCGATGCGCGCATGCCCCTTCTCCTGCAGATGCTTGGTTGCGATGTAACCGGCCTTGTGGTAGTCGAACTCGATCTGGTTAATGTTGTCCTCATCGATCTTCTGATCGATGGCGATGACGTTCAGGCCAAGTTTCATCAACTGGGTCAACTGGCTCTTATCCTTGGAGATCGAGGAGATGATCAGGCCTTTGACCTGCTTCTCCATGATCGTCCTTAAATATTCGTCTTCCAGGGCCGGATCTTGCAGGGAGTTGCATACGATAACCGTAAAGCTATTCTGCCGAGCCACCTCTTCGATCCCGAAAATGACGGAAGAATAAAACGGGTTCACAATAGAAGGAATGATGACTCCGATCGTATTGCTGCTATTCTTCTTCAGCTGTTTGCCGAGCATATTCGGAATATAATTGGACTCCTTCGCGATTTGCTGGATGCGCTCTTTAAGCTCCTTGCTGACAGGATAACTGCTGTTGCTTAACACGCGCGAAACCGTTGCCGAAGAAACATTCGCCATCTTTGCTATATCATGTATTGTGGTCGGCTTCTTCATAGGATCCCTCACTTATAGTAATCGTTTACTATTGTAAAGTATACAAATAGCTGACATAGAAAGCAATAAACCGATGAAAATATCCTAAACGTTCATGCCCCCGTTATATCCTTAGATCCCGCATTTCTCGGCTAAATCCCATTGCCCGAAACGTTATGTTCAGCCGCTGAATGTGACGAATCCCGCTATCGATTTGCCTTACGTGCTTGCGAACAAAAAAAGAGACCGCCGGGTCATCCCCGGCGGCAAATATATTGGTGGAAGGAATTTCATCGTTCAGTAGGAATAAGGAGCAGCTAAAAAATGACTGAGTCTGAGATTACACTTCAGGCGTTCCGTAGGTTGCGAACCAACCCTTGATCGTATCGAAATCATCCGTAAAGGACAGGGAGAGCAGCAGCAGAACGCGGGCTTGTTGAGGACTCAGGTTGTCGCCTGAAATGATGCCCTCTCCGCCGCCGTATACGCTGCCAGAGCCTGTACGGGTCGTAGTTACGAAGACCACCCCCTTTTCGATGGCTTCTTTGCGGGCGGCACTCATCTCTCTCGAGATGCCGCCTGCGCCGGTACCGGAGGTGACGATGCCTTTAGCTCCGTCTGCCACAAAGCCTTTGATCGCCCCGCCGCCGGCCTCCTGATAAGAAACCGCAATTTCGACCTTCGCCAGATCCCCTTTCGTGATTTTGCTCAGATCAAACACTGGTTTACCCTGGCCTTCGTCTTTCATTGCACGGAGGGGAGCCCGGTAGATACGGATATTCTCGTCATCGATATATCCGACCGCGCCCAGCATAGGCGTTTCGAACGTGTCGGTGCGGTAGTCATTGGTCTTGGTTACGCCGCGTGCCAGATGAATCGTGTCATTCAGCATCAGCACCGTGCCGAAGGATTCCGTGCGGCCGCTCCCGGCAAGTTTGATGGCGTTGTACAAGTTCGCTTGGGCATCGGAACCGATCACCGTCCAAGGTCTCATGGAACCGGTGATAACGACGGGTTTATCGCTTTGCACCGTCAGATCGAGGAAGTACGCAATCTCTTCCATCGTATCCGTCCCTGTTGTCACGACGACGCTATCGTACACCTCCAGCGCCTTGTCGACGGTCCGGGAAAGATCGTATAAATCGGCCATGGTATAGGCGCTCGACCCGGAGTTGCCGAACTGAAGCGTGCTGATATCCGCAATCTTGTCCGTATTCGGAAGCTCGCCTACCATATCTTCAATCTTCAGCGTTCCTGCCCGATAGGATTGAAAGCTGGTAGCATCCGTCGATTGGCCCGCCAAAGTGCCGCCAGTCGCAACCACCAGCACGTTCGGCTTCGCCGATTGTTTAGAGGCCTCCGACAGGGGAGGAACCGTCGTATTCCTTCCTGGCGCCGCAGGGGTTTGCACGGGTGAAACCGCACTAACCGTCCCTTTCACTTCCGTTACCGTTGCAGCATGTGCCGCATACGTCCCAACAGGCGATAAAGTAATCACAAAAGCGGTAAATGCAGCGGTACTCCAAACTGCTAACGGGCGTTTCGACTTCGGTTTCATCATGGCACTCTCCTCTGATGTGTATGTGATATTATCTAACATAAATCTATGTATTCGTTAGAGTTATTCTATTTAATGTTATTTAATATAACAAATATTACATGCAGTAGAGAAAACGTTAACAATGATAGTTTATGAATGATAACCCCTCTTTTCTTGCCATTTTTAATAGATTTAAATAAATATAATCCAGAAATAAAAAGAGCACATCATGAGAATAAAATCAATTAATGTTATATAAATTAACATATGAAGCCATCTGCAAACGATTCTATCCGAACTATAAACAATAACAAGGGATAGTCCATCACCTTCCGGTCGGACTATCCCTTGCACTTGTTATCATTCATTGCGCTTGCTGGCGATTATCTTGTATAAACGCCTTCTGCTTAATCCGCCTGTCCCGGTTCCTCCACAGCCCCTGCTTCGGTGACACGGTACACCATAATTTCACCATCCACCACGTGATAGATGGAATAAGAGTCCACCAAGTTGTTCTCGTTAAAGCTAATCATGAGCTGCGCCTTCATGCTTCCGCTATCGAGGCCCTGAACATCTACCGAAACGGCGGTTTCGGGGTAATGGTAGCCTTCCTTGCCTGGATGATCATACTGCCACGAAGTGAATCCCCCGCCTTTAGCCGTCGTCTTCGCCTCCCCAAGCTGTTGCCGGACTTCTTCCATCGTCTTGCTTATCAGTGACAGCTCTTTCAGGGAAGAAACAACATCTTCTCCCTGCTCTTTCGAGGTTGAAGCGTCTGCTTGAGAGGTTGCATTTTCCGCGGAAGGGGCCGGAACAGACGGCGACGGATCGGCTACCTTCGCTACCGATTGATCTTCTGAAGCCTCGTCACTCTCTCCGGCAGGAGTTGCCTCTTTCTTCTCTTCCGGCTGCGGCTGCTTGGTTAATTCAAGCCCTTGCACGGATGTGTTCACCGGCTCGTTCTCCACCAGGGGAGTTTCGTTGCTGCAGCCTCCGATCACCAGCACGGCCACCACTGCAACCCATATCATGCTAATCTTGTTCATTGCTCACTACTCCTTCGTTGTCTCTCCATTATGATTGGAGGTAATATGGAATTCCTTCATCATGTTATGGAAGCGTGCACCGAAGCCTTCGGAGGCCTCCAGGAAATACTGCTGCTTCACGACAAAGCTGCCGCCCTGCCCGTTATCGAACACATAATACCGTATGACCGGATCATCCCACTCTTTGCCGCCGGTGCCGCCTACCGCACGCACCTCCCAGCCTTGAATCGGTTCATCCACGAGGTTCGCCTCGACCTTCGGATACGTTTGCAGCTCTTTCTGAAGCTGCTCCGCTGCGCTCTTTGGATCAATGCCCTCCTGCGAAATTTCCATGAACACCTCCGGATAGCGGTCATCTGTTGGCTTCTCCTTCAATTCAATGCGGTCCACGCCCGATTCATGAACCATCTTAAACCGGCTCTCATCCATATAAATCACGTAATCCGCTCCCTCATGCATCTGATCCACGCTTGTTTCCGGCATGCCCTCCAGCTCCTGTTCAACCGTCTTCTGAGGAGCGAACCATTCCTTCACCTGATCAATGAACGCTTGGACAGGCGCCGTCTGAAAGCTGACGGTCAGCACGATGGCTGCCGCAGCGGCGGTGCCCGCAATCCATCCGGCCGCTCTTCGTCCCGAACGGCGGCGTCCTTTCGACTCCCGCGGCGCAAAGGAAGTCTCCGACTCTGCAGGCTGCTGGGCTTGCTCGCTATGAATCCGCTCCTTGATCGCCATCCAAATCTCGTCTTTATGTCGCATCGCGTCATCCGTCCCCTTTTTCAGGCCGTCTGCAATCTCTTGATCCCATGGATCACGTCCCATGCTGATTCCCTCCCCTATTCTGCAGCATCCATTCCTTTAATTTCTTTCTCGCTTTGAACAGCCTGGACTTCACCGTGTTGACGTTCAGCTCCATCATGTCCGCGATATCCTTCTCGGCTACATCATTCAAATATTTCAAAATAACGGGAATCCGGTGCGGATCATCCAGCCGCTGCACCAGCTCATATACCTCGCCGTGCCGGTCAAATTCATAGGTGTCGCTCTCGGAGGGAAGATCCCTCTCCTCGGAAATTTCCGAAGGCACCATCTTCGCATGTTTCTTCAAATACCGGTTGCACTCGTTATAGAGAATCCGGTTGAACCACGGCTCAAAGGGCCTGCTCAAATCATAGGACCCCAGATTGCGGTAAACCCGGATAAACGTTTCCTGGACCACGTCGGCGGCGCCTGCCGAACTTCCGGTGACTGCGGCTGCCGTTCGAATCGCCCGATCCGCATATAACCGATACAGCTGTTCAAACAGTTCATCGCTGTACTCCGTCTTTAATCGTTGTATAAGGTCGTGTACCAAACCGTGCTTGCCTCCTTTCACTTGGCCAATCACTTACAATACCCCGGCATGCAGGCAAAAAGTTTTCGAGTACGTTATTTTTTTAGTATGTAAAAAAAAGGATACCCCGATGCCGCACGGCCGAAGTATCCTTTTTCTATATTATAACCAATCATTAAGCTTGCGCCGGGATCGGTTCCATTGAGTGTGCCTGATGGCTCACCGGTTCGACTTGCTCTGCCTTGCGGAGGTGCTTCTGCCCCCGCCAGCGGAAGAAAGACAACACGCCGCGCAAATACTCGTCGGCAATCATGCAGGAGTAGATGCCGATAAGACCCCATCCCATGTGTATGCCAAGCACATAGGACAGCCCGGTGGCGACAAGCCACATCGAGCCAAGGGAAATGTACATGGTGAACCTGGTATCTCCGACGGCATTGAGCGAGTTGCCGAGCGCCATGTTGAGCATTTTGCCGGGCTGGAGAATCAGGTTCATCCCAAGAAGCGATGCCCCGATCGCAACGATCGTCTTATCGTCCGTAAACAGCCCCAGTAGCTGTTTTCCGAAAACATACAGGATGAATGCATTGACGACCACGTAAATTGCCCCGATACCCAGTGCGCGGTACGCGCTTCGGTATGCCTCCCGGATCCGGCCTGCGCCGAACAGATGCGCGATCTGGATCTGGGCCGCCATCGCGATCGACGAGCCTAGCAGGAAGCAGAAGGACTCCAGCGTATTCATGTACGTACGGGCTGCCAGCTCGGCGGCACCCAGCGTTGCAATGAAGGAGTAGATGATCAGCTGCGTAAAAACCCAGCAGGACATATTGATGCCGAGCGGCCATCCGATCTTCAGGATTTCGCCGAACAGCGGGCGGTCGAACACCCGGAATTCCTTCCATTTGATTCGGTATTCAAAGGAACGAAGGAACATGTACAGCAGCAAGAGAACGGCAAGCAATCGGCTGACCACCGTCGAAACCGCAACGCCGGTAAGCCCCCACTGCGGGAAGCCGAAAGCCCCGAATATAAACCCATAGTTCATAATGACGTGGATGATATTCATCCCGATGGCCACGTACATCGGCCCGCGCGTGTTGCCGGTATTGCGGATGACCGTGCTCATCGTAGCCATCATGGCAATCAATATCATTCCGCCGCCGACAATGGAGATATACGTTCCCGCAAGCGGAAGCAGACGCTCCGGCAGCTGCAGCACCGAGGCGATAGCCTCCGGCATTGCAAACAATATCAAGCTGCACGCCAAGCCGATGATGGTGGTGGCGCTTACCGCCATGATGCCGATCGTTCGGGCATCCCCCGTCCGATGCGACCCGATCTTCTGGGCAATGAGAATGCCGGCACCGCTGGCGACCGTCATGAACAGCGTCGTCATCGCCTGAAACAGCTGATTGGAGAAGCCGACCACGGCCACCGCATCGTCGGAAATCCGGCTCACCATCAATGTATCCACCGCTCCCAGCAGAAACTGCAGGAACAGCTCGATAAATATGGGCCATGCGAGAACCCATAATGTAAATTTGTTTGTGTTTTTATCCAACATTCCAACCTCCACCCATGATGTAAGGGTTAAACACAATTCATGATGAAACGGTCTTTAACCTTTTCAAATTATAGATGGTATACTGGAGTTATAATATCATTTTCCGAACGAAAACTTTCAAAATTCAAACCTCGCGAACCACGAAAGGGCTTTCTTATGACGATCCTGAATTTTACCGTTCCGCCGCTGCCGGAATACATCAATAGCGGGCTTACCCGGGCTCCGATTCACAGTGGACACCCCAACCGCAAAAACATCGGCATCTTTGATCTGCTCGTCGTTAGGAAGGGACAGCTGTATGTCACCGAGAACGGAAGTCCTTATGAGATCAAACCCGGCATGTTCCTGATCCTGCGTCCCGATACACATCATTTCGGCACGAGGGGATGCACCGAGGAGACCGATTATT
This sequence comes from Paenibacillus sp. Y412MC10, assembly GCF_000024685.1. Classification (NCBI taxonomy): domain Bacteria; kingdom Bacillati; phylum Bacillota; class Bacilli; order Caryophanales; family Paenibacillaceae; genus Paenibacillus; species Paenibacillus sp. Y412MC10. The sequence goes on along the minus strand of NC_013406.1, from coordinate 663,572 downwards.
ACTGGCTCCATTTCCAGACCTCCGGGGATTGGCACCCGGACGAGGCTTGCCAAGCGCCTAGAAGAGAGGAAGTTCCGGAGCTGAAGGCGATGACACCGAACTATTTTTCCGTTAACATTCCCCAGTTCGGCACCCTGCCTCAGCCGGAAAAGGCCATGGAGCTCCTGGCTACCCTGTCTTCGCTGGTTCAGTACGGTCACCAGGCCAAAATCCTGTGGCGGCAGCAGGTGGTGTTCCAAGAGCTCATCGAGTTGCTGGCCGCCGCACTGGATACGCCACTCTCCTCGCCCTCCTCCGCTTGTGCCGAACGGGCCGCAGCTTATCTGCGGAAGCATTATCGCGAGGAGTTCAAGGTACAGGAGCTCGGCGACCGCATTAACTTCCACCCTGTCTATATCGCACGCTGCATGCAGAAGGAATTCGGCTGCTCGCCGGTTGAATATTTGCAGCGCTATCGGATCGAACAGGCCAAGATGCTGCTGATGCAGACGGATTTCAGCATCAGCCGGGTCGCGGAAGAGGTCGGTTTCAATCATGCGGCCTACTTCACCTCCTGTTTCACGAAGCAGGAAGGGATCTCGCCGCGCAAATACAGGCAGCGGTTCTTCATGAATTAATTCATTTTTACGCGAAATCCAAGAAAGTGGCTTGCAACCTGGGCGGGAAGCCTTTATAATGAGAATTAACCACATGATAATGATTATCATTACCGGACAAGTGAGAATGTGTTGAGAATGTATTTACACTCAGGTTTACACGCTTTTCGCTTGAAGAGTTTATATACAAAGGAGAGCCGATTGACTTATGAAAACGACTTCCCGCCGCTGTTCTCTGCAAATGGATGATTACTTGGACCTGCTGAACCTCGCGATCCAGCTTGGAGACGTGAAGTGGCAGAAAGAAATCACCCGCAAAATGGAAATGACGCTGTCCACATTAGAGACCGCAGCTCAATAAATAACACAGGGATTACATAATCCTGCATATAGGAAAGACACCCCATCGCTATTCCGAGGCATGTCCTTGGAAAGCCGATCAGGTGTCTTTTTTCCGTCTACTATCGTTTCTTCTCCGGGTTCCGGCACTCTAAACTACTTCATCGCAAAACCATCCAAATCATGCTTCAACCGGTTGTTAAGCGCTACCAATTCGTCGTAATCGGAGATGTCCAGATTGACTTCTCCCCCCTCAACCGAATCCGAATCGTAATACACCTTGTACATCAGGGAAATCAATGCTTCCGAATCCTTCATGATGATCGCGTATTTCTTGACGTCTTCCTCCGAGAACTCCCCGTTCTCCGCATAGCTTTCCCGTATGCTGTCGGACAGAGTCAGGAACTTTCCCGCGATGGGGTTAAGCAGCTGCGAACGGACGGCTTCATCCGCTGTCTTGGAATACGCTTCGATGGCCGCCAGCTTCAGCCGCACTTCCGCAAGGCGCGCTTCATGAAGGGGCATGGATTTCAGAGCCAGAATGTCGGTGTAATGGCTCCATATTTGAAATAAAGATGTGCCCAAAATGCTTTGCAAGGTCATTTTCGTTCCCTGTTCGATTTTCTTCTGATGTTCAATCAGAAACACGGTGCAGGCCAGCACCAATGCTACCATCCATACCCAGATCCATTTCGCTGAATTCGTCATAACGCACCTCCGACTCCTCTATTTTACCATATAAGGGATAAAATGAGATGGAATATATCATAGTCTGAGGGCAAAATAAACGACCCAGTCAATAAGACTGGATCGTGCCGAGTCTTTAGCCGCCTCGAATTTGGCGCCACATCGTCACCATGTCGATCCAACCGCGATGTTCGGTTATTTTACCATCGGTTACCCGATATTGACGGTACAGTGTCACATCAATGGTATTGCCTGTTGGAGAGTTTCCAAAAAACATGCCGGTATGCGTGCCTTTTACCCCCATTCTTACTAATACCTTATCCCCTTGGGCGATCATCTGTTCCACGGTATAGTGTTTATCTGGAAATGCCCCCAGTATGGTTAAGGCAAATTGTTTCAGGCCTTCTTTGGATTGATAAGAATGCTCTTGATAACCGGGCGATAAAAATTGATCCGTGCTGTCCATATCACTCTGATTCCAGAAACTCTCGATAAACGCGGATACCGTTTCCATATTGTTCTGTTCTATTGTTTTCATCATAAAACATCTCCTTTGTTCGTTGGGTTTTCCGATTGCTTTACCGTTAACATCCGCAGCTACTTTGCCTGGATTTGGGGCAGCAGCGTCCCTGTATCGAACCAACCACTGTGATTCGTAATTTCGCCATCTACGATATGAAATTCCCGGAACTGGGTAATCTGAACGGATTTGCCCGTCGGCGGATTTCCTGCAAAGCTGGCATTATGCGTTCCTGTAATAACAATTCTTGCTATGACCTTCTCCCCTTGGGCTAAGGTATCAGCTAGCATATAGTGTTGATCCTCGAAGGCTTCTGCGATCTGTTCGGCAAAAAACTGATCCGTCTGATAAATATCCCCTTTATTCCACAACTCCTCGATCTTTGCGGTCACCATTTCGATATTGTTCTGCTCTATGGTCTTCATGAAAAACATCTCCTTTGTTGGTTATTTGCATTAGGAAAGCAGGCTGATTCCTATCTCTCAAATAGAGACAATGGGATACTATCAGCTAATGCCTTATATCCTGCATCGCTAAGATGCAGATGATCGCCAAAATCATAGGCGGGAAGCAGTTCGTTTGGAGCTTCGGGATTAGCTAAGGCCTTGTCAAAGTCAATCATTCCATCGAATACATGTTGAGTACGAATCCACTGGTTCACTTCTTGGCGAACTCGTTCCCTTTCCTCCGAGTAATAATTTGCATTGCCGAACGGGGTGAGGGTGCCTATACATATGCGTACTCCTTTGGTATGCGCTTCGACAGCCACCTTCTTCATGCCCGCGATGATTTGATTCGCGGTCGCATTCCCAAGGCCGATATCGTTGATACCTTCAAAAAAAATCACGTCTGTAATTCCAGGGTGAGAGAAAACGTCGCGATCTAAACGCGAAAGCACATTTTCTCCGGCTACGGGCAGACCAACGTCTGGACCGCTCTTTAGAATCTGATTCCCGACGATGCCGGAATTAAGGACTGAAATTTCCCGGTCTGTCTTTTCCCGGACAAGACGATCATAAAACAAGTCTGGCCACCGGTGGTTAGAGCCTGCGGTAGACGTACTCCCCTCTGTAATCGAGTCGCCTAGAGCAACAATCACTCGTGAATTTCTTCCCTGGGATAATACCTCCATACCGGATACCCAACAGCAGGAGTGGGTCTTTTGCTTGAAAAATTCTGCACTGTTATCCGAAGCGTGATCCCCATCGGCGATATAGCTGATTTGGGGTGGGGAAAAATGCCAAGTAGATGTTTTAGTTGATTGAGGAACATATATGCTTATGGCTACATCCACAGCTCCACTCACGTTAAGATCCACGGGATCAGTATAGATTTCTCGTCCGGCAGGAATGATGATGATTGATATCCGTTCGAATGTGACATGTCTATCGCTTCCTGGAATCGTATACCCATCTTTATTGGAAAGCGCTAAGTTTACGCTGCCGAATACTACCTGTTCGGAACCATACAGATTGGATAACTTCAATCGTATGGTAGAGCCGGCGGTATGGGGGTGTACGATCATGCGAATCGTCTGGTTATCCAATGTATCGAAGGCGGCGAATCTTGCATCGTAGTAAGTCTGGCTTGCAAACCAGGAACCCAACCAACGTTCGCCTGCCTCTACAGTTGTTCCTGCCGTCTTCTTTATACCTGGCTGAATTGCTTTCACATGTATTCTCCTTTCCACCTAATACGTAACTAAATGGTCACGTATTAGGCGCATCGTTATACAGTCATCCGTAAAATGCACAGTTACCCATAGGATGGATCGCAGTTTAGAAATCCGTGAAGTCCTGTTACCGTAATGACATGACGCCAACAGAAAGCGACCGGGTCAGAACGAGAAACTTCTCTACAGCAGCATCAACCCTCTCCCTCAGCCCAGCATCTAATGGAACACCCTCCGCATCAAAGCCTTGCGATCCCGCTCCGATAGAAATCCACTCCGGGCTGTTAACCCCATGCAAGTTGCGCATAATACTCTGAAGATGGGTCAGCGAGCTCACCCCGACCGGTCCGCCTGCAGAGCTCACGGAAAGCACCGGTTTCCCCGATATATGACTTACATTCATGTAATCCAGGGCATTTTTGAGCACCCCTGAAATCGAACCATGATATTCCGGTGTCGCGAAGATCAATCCGTCCGCACCTTTGACTATATCCAATACATACTGGACATTCGGGCTCAGTTCCTCGTTGTCAGGCGAATAAAGCGGTAATTCCAATTCATTCAATTCGATACATGCGGCTGAAATTTGATGACCTTGCAGCAGCCTCCCGATATAGCGAAGCAATAACGTACTTGTAGCTCCTTGACGATTACTGCCCGCGATCATAACAATTTTCATATGTTTCCTCATCCTCCCTGTACTTTTTAACCACTATGGATTCTTAATCATCCAGACCTATGCTGTTTACTATGCTCTTTACTATGCTGCTTCGTCACTTTCATACCTCCCCATTCGTCCATTCAAAATGCCGTAAGCTGACAAACGATTCGTTGTATGATAATATGTGACTATACTGTCACGTTTATAATACGTTACCATTAGGTCACGTGTCAATAGCCATTTGAATTTTCTTAGCATGCTGTTAAGAAGGAGATGTCACGATTGGAAAATGAAATATTTAAAGCACTGGCGGATCCCAGCCGGCGAACTCTCTTGGATCTGCTGTATAAATCAGATGGGCAAAGTTTAAGCGAGCTGTGCGTTCCCCTTGCGATGACCCGATTCGGCGTCATGAAGCATCTTCATATACTGGAGGAAGCCGGCCTTGTCACAACGAGAAAGGTAGGCCGGGAGAAGCTGCATTATCTGAATTCCGTGCCGATCCGTCAAATATACGACCGGTGGGTCAGCAAATACGCTGAGCCCTGGGCGCTGGAATTAACATCCCTTAAAAATGAATTGGAGCGTGAACCGGATATGGAACAGAAACCCCGTCATGTAAACCAGATTGCTATTAAAGCAGCACCCGAGCAAGTATGGCGCGCCATAACCGATCCAGCCAAGACATCAAAGTTCTGGTACAACTGCTCGATCCAATCCAACTGGGAAATCGGTTCGCCATTCAACCTAAAGAACCCCGAGGGCAAGGTTCAAGCAGAGGGGACCATAATAAGTATAGATCCGCCGCATAAGCTGGTTCTGAGTTGGAGGATGTTAATAACCGATGATACTGCCGGCGAAAAGCCCTCGCGCATTACGTGGGAAATCGATCCCCATGCCGAGCTTAACGGCGTAACCCTGGTAACGGTTATCCATGATGAGTTTGATCAGGCGCTGCATACGGCTAACACGCTGAAGTTAGGCTTGCCGATCGTACTGTCGGGATTGAAGACCTTACTTGAAACGGGCTCAACGCTCACTAGTCAATAGTGGCGTCAACCGTGAAAAGGGGATCGGATGTAAAATAACAGTCCCCGGTTCATATAAGAGGGAGAACCCTGCCGCTTGACGGACAAGGTTCTCCCTTCATAGACAATACCATTTTGGCGACTGGTCCTCCCAGCGTTTTTTTGAAATCATTCCTGCTGCAAGCCTGCATCCGTCTGCACCTTGATCCGGTATTCATGCGGCGAGATGCCTTCCAGCTCTTTGAAGACGCGCGAGAATTGCTTGGTGTTCTCAAACCCGACCGCTTTGCCGATGTCGGCAAGTTTCATGTCACCGTCCTGAAGCAGGTCCTTGGCTTTCGTTATTCGCAGCTTTTTGAGATAAACCACGAAATTTTCGCCCGTATGTGCCTTAAACGCTTCGCTGAAATACGAATAATTCAACGATACATAATTGCTGACCATTGCCATGTTCAGCGGCCTGTGATAATTCTCCTCCATGTAGCTGACCGCTGCCTTGATCTCGGAATGCTCGCTGTGGGCGGAACGGATCCCTTTCACATATTCGTTCACGTGCAGCAGCAGATGCTCCAGATTCCTGAAATACGTATGGAAATGACGGTAATTGTCCATCGTCCCAACCTTGCGGTACAGCTTCAACACTTCCACCATGGAGTCTCCGTACACGCGGAACACTTCGTCCAGCACCCGTTCATTAATCCGTTTGCTGACAAACTCCAAATAATCGATGGCCACATGGGGCATGTCATCGATATGGAAAATGTCCAGCAGCAGCGCCTTGATCTCCCGTTCCCGTTCCGTGCCGAGCATGTTGCCGAGCTTGCGGATATTCTCTTCCGGCACCGGGTACGTGTTCAGCTCCCCTTGAATGTCATCATGGCTCATCAGTTTGACGTTGGGGTGAATGAACGTATAACTCAAAGCGGTCAGCGCCTGGTTGTAACAGCTCCGAATATCCTCGAACCGGAAGCCTTTCCGGCTAATTCCGACGAAGAGCCCGTCCATCTCCCGCTCGGTAAACTGCCGTGCCAGCTTCTCGAATTGTCCGTCCGGACTGCCGATGAGCACGACCCTCCCCTTACCGTCCAGGAAACACGCATTGATCCGCCCTTCCACCGAAGCCGTCATGTTATCAATCAGCTGCTTCAGCTCATCTTTGTTCATGGAGTTGCCGTCTTCGTATTTGTATTTCATCACCGCTACCCGAAATGGCTTTACGAAGGAATCAAATCCGATTTCAGCCGCGGCAGCCTCCGGCTCCCCATTCACACCTTGGGGCCGCTCCAGGAGTTCCTTCAGCCGATGGGTCTGCAGCTGTTGAAGATATGCGTCACTGGCCGCCATGCGGTCATGCAAGTCCGCTTGCCGGATCAAAACTTCTTCTGTCTTTCGGAGGGCAGCGAACAGTTCGTCCCGTCGAATCGGCTTAAGAAGGTACTCTTTCACCTGGTACCGGATCGCCGCCTTCGCATATTCAAAATCGTCATACCCGCTAAGAATCAGAAAGACGGGTTTAACGCCCAGCGGACCCTCCCGTTCGGCCAGTGCCTCGATCAGGCGTATTCCGTCCATGACCGGCATCCGGATGTCCGTAATGACGATATCGGCCGGTTGTTCGTTGTAGGCTTCCAGCGCTTCCTGCCCTTGGGCAGCCAAACGGATCTCGTATTGATCCGGGAACTCCCGTTCAATCATCGTTTTCAGGCCATACCGGATATTCTTCTCATCATCCACGATCATCAGACTTCTCATGTCCACTGCCTCCTCCTGTTAACAGCACTTTAGGGAATGTCATGGTCACCTGCGTAAACTTCCCCTTTTCGCTCTTCAATTCGATTCCATATTCATTCCCATAGAACAACCGGATTCGCTGGTGCACGTTTCGAAGCCCGATTCCACCGGCCTGCACGCCGCCGCGCCCATAATCTCCCGAAGGGAGCTCCTCGTCGTCCGCCGTTCGCAGAATCTCGCCCAGCCTGCCCAGCCGATAAGGCTCGATCCCGATTCCATTGTCCGTGACGTTAATCGTAATCTGGTCCTCTTCCCATGCGATGACATCGATCTTGATCTGCTTCTCCTGATCCGGGAACTCCGGCCAGGCATGCTTGACGGCATTTTCCACGATGGGCTGCAGCGACATTTTCAATACCTCGAGCTCCATGAATTCGGATGGAATGTTGAGTTCAAGTCGGATCGGCTCGTCGAACCGGATATTCATTACATCGATATAGTTGCGGATATGGCGAATCTCATCCCTCAGCTTGACGTACTCTCCCGACCATTTGAAGTTATAACGCATCATTCCGCCTAGGGAGGTCAGCGCGTCCGAAATCGTCCGCTGTCCCTCGATTTCGGCCAGCATTTTAATATTTTCGAGCGTGTTGTACAGGAAATGGGAATCGATCTGGCTGTGCAGCGTGCGCAGCTCCGCCTCCTTGGTCACCGCCTGCTTGCGAACCCCTTGGGCAATCAGTTCATTGATGGTGCGGATCAATTTGTTAAAATGATGCGCCAGTTCGCCCACCTCGCCGCCGCCCCGGATCGCAATGGCCGCGGTAACCTCTCCCTTGCGGACTCTCTTCATCGTTTCCGTTAAACGACGCAGGCTCTTCAGGATAATGGAATTTAAGTAATACGTAATAATCGACAACAGAATGATCAGCACGACGTTCGCGGCTATAATCTGTCCCTGGGCCTTGGATACGTTATTCAGCGCCCCTTCCAGGGAAACGACATTCAGCACGTGGGCATGAAGCCGCTCCATCGGCGTCGCAATCAGCAGGAACGAGGAACCGTCCAGGCTGAACCTGGCATGCATGGTCTCCTCGGAGTCGCCCGTCTGCAGCTTCAGCTTAGCGAATTGAAGCTCCACCTCGTCCCGGAGTCCCTCGTGACTGGTCATGAACGATTGGCTTCGATCCATGAACAGCTTCCCTTCCTGATCCACGATGACCATCTGCGAGCTGTTATCCACGATACCGGCAAAGGTCTTCGGAGCAAAATACTTGAGCAGCATATCCACCTGAATCACGCCGCTGTAATTCCCGTTATGGACTTGGCGGATCAAGGACACCTTCGGCTGCTCTTCGGACACGTCGGCGGCGTAGCGCTGCAGAATATCGGGATCGCGGTGGTTGAATACCCACATCTCCCCGCCATCCAACTCCTTGACCTTGGGAAACCACGGCTCGCTTGCGATCCGTTTCTCATGGAAAATGATCGGCCACATCTCCGTCACGTACGAGTTGTTGGTGTATAACCGAAGATGCGTAATATTCGGATTGTTCGTTTGGATCCGTTGTATATCCTTGAAGGGCCCCCATGCCAAATCGATCAGCCATGCCGGCTCGGGCTCTTCATTGATCCGAAGATAATCCTTGATCCCGTCGTCCGAAATCGCCAGCTGTGCGGCCATTTCGATCGCCTCGATCTGGTTCAGCATGTTCATCTTCTCGATCTCCAGCAGGAACGAGTTCTGGTTAAGCGCATCGCTGATATAGGTATCCCGAATCTGCTTGAAAAAATAATTCGACACGATCATGCTCGGAATCAGCAAAATCAAAATATAGGCAGCAACCAAACGGCTCTGCATCGACCTGCGGCCAATCCAATAGGTAAACGATTGTATAAGCGATGCCATTCGTTTCATCATGACTGTCACATCCCGTTTCATGAAATAACCGTAACCGAGTCCTGGATGGAAAGGCAGCAACAGCCGATCGGATACCATCCTATATTAGCTCGTGATGCGACAAAAGGCACCCTATTTCGACAAAATCGATCATAGGGTACCTTGCGCCTGCATTCTGTTTTTTTCGCGCTCTAGAGAAAATCCTTACTTCAAGAATTCCTCAAGCTTCTTGACGTTCTCTTCGTATTCTTTCTGTCTGTATTCCTGAACCTTCGCGAATCCGAGCGATTCGCGTTTCGCTTGGTAATCGTTCCAGATTTGATCGAATTCGGCATCCGTTTTGGCAAAGATCAGCTTCGGCAGAATTTTGCCCCACTCGCTCATGACCTTGTCGTTAATGATGCCTTCCTCAGAGCCGGCATCCGGATCCAGCTGATCGAATTGCGAGAAGCTCTGGGTCTTGCCGCGGGTCCAGTCTTCCATTTGCTTAAACGGCTCGACTGCAGCAGGCATCCAAGGCTGCGTAACGTTATTATCCATCATCATCCAGAAGGTGTGGGATGCTCCGTACTTTTTGTCGAATGCGCCGCGGTCGCTGTTCAGCAGCTCTGCAACCTCAGGCAGGAATTGGTCTTTGCCGTCAATCGTATCCCATGTCACGCCTTTTTCGCCCAAGTAGGTATCACGCTGGCCTTCTTCGGAGATCAGGTAATCCAGGAAGCGAATGGCACGCGCTTTGTCTTTTACGTTCTTGGAGATCAAGGTTACCGTCCAGCCGGAGATCGAAGGACCCGACAAGGTCGGCTGATCCAGGTTGGAGTTAGCCGGTCCGTCCACTGCGATGTAGACGGAGTTCGGATCGTTTGCATACAGCGCGTTCTGCTGGTTCGCCATATCGCTGCGTTGGTACAGCATCGCGAAATAGCGACCCTGTGCGATTTTTTCTTCCATCTGCGGGCGTTTATCCACGAAAATATCCTTGGACATCAGACCTTTTTCATTCGCCATCCGAAACGTCTTCAACCATCTTACATATTCCGGATCGGTGCTGCGGTCATACAGCTTTCCGTCTTTATCCTGCGGAATGGCGAGGAAGTTCTGCAGGTAGCCCTCAAGGGAGCTGTTGCCTTTTTCATGGAAATCATGCAATCCAAACGGAATGAGCGGCTGTCCGTTCACGTCCGGGAACATTTTCTTGGCGTCCTCAAGCGCTTTCAGGAAACCTTCCGGCGTGCGCATATCCGGGCTTCCGAGTGCCTCATACATGTCTTTGCGGACCAGGAACGTTTGGTTGGAGGTAATGTTATCGCCAAACTTCTCATAGTCCTTCGGTGAAGAGGAGGCATTCGGATAACCGTAAATATTGCCGTCATCCTTGGTGTACCACGACACCTTCGCAGGGTCGGTTACTTTATAGAAATACGGATCGTATTGGTCGGCCAGTTCGTTCAGCGGCAGAACGAGGTCGCCTTCGATCATTTTTTTGACAGCGTCTTCATACCATCCCAGCGTAATAAAATCAGGCAGTGTGCCGGAAGCGATCATCGTATTCATCTTCTCGGCTTCGTTCCCTGCCGGCACGATGAAGTTGACGTTAACCCCCGTCTTCTTCGTTACGTATTGCGACGTAATGTCCTCGCCCCATTTGTTCGGGAACCAGGCGAAGTTGATGTACCAATCAAACGTAATCGGGGAGGTATCGACTTCCCATCCCGGCTGGTCCTGAGTCAGTTTTACTTCCTCTGCCGGTTTGTCTTCCTCTTTTTCCGACGCGCTATTATCACCGCCGGACGAGCATGCTGTTGTAAAGGCCATGACCAGTGCGAACATCAACAACAGAAGGCTCTTTGGCTTAAGCATCTTGCTCATGTGTTTACCCCTTTTCTTATTTAAAAATATGATTATATAGAACTCCCGCCATATTAGGCAAGAGAAGCTACCGGTAAGATTTCGCCTCCCCCGGTTCTCTCCGGGAGATGGGAAGGAAACATCTACGAACATCCTGTGAATTAACCTTTAATGGAGCCAATCATCATCCCTTTGACGAAGTACCGCTGCAGAAACGGATAGACGAAGACAATCGGCGCCGTCGTTACGACCATGGTCGCCATTTTGATCGATTGGGAGGTGACCGTCTTGGCAACGCCGCCCGGAACCTGTGCCATCATCTGATTGGAGCTGGATTGTGCGACGACTTTATACAGATACGTCTGGATCGGCTGCAGATCCGTATTGTTGATATAAATGACGCCGGTGAAATAGTCATTCCACTGGAACACCCCATGAAACAAGGCAATCGTCGCGATAACCGGCATGGATACCGGCAGCACAACCCGGAGGAAGATGGACCAGTCATTAGCCCCGTCAATCTTCGCCGCCTCCTCCAGACCGTCCGGAATTTCCCTGAAGAAGGTCATGAAAATGATGAGGTCGAAGAAACTGAACATGAACGGAATAATGTACACCAGGAAGCTGTCGAGCATATTCAAATCCTTGATCAACAGATAAGTCGGAATTAGTCCGCCGGTGAAAAACATCGTCACCGTTCCGAGCAAAATATAGAATTTGCCGCCGATCAGACCCTTCCGCGAGAATGCATAAGCCACCATGGCGGTGAAGAGGACATGGATGAACACACCAATGACGGTTTTGGCTACGGTAATGCCCATCGCCGTCATGATGCCGGAGCTCTGGAACACCGCGCTGAAATTCTCGAGGCTGAACATCCGCGGCCACCAGTAGATTCCTCCGCGCATGGCGTCCTGCCCGTCATTGAAGGCATTTACCAGCACGTACCAGATCGGGTAGATCGTCAGGAAGCATACGATCAGCATGCCGAAGTTGTTGAATATATCAAAGAAGGCTTCGCCTTTGGTTCTGCGTTTAAGCATGGTATATCATTCTCCCTTCTCGTTAGAACAGCGAGGTGTCGTTCAGTTTTTTGGTCACCCTGTTCGCAATCAACAGCAGGATGATCGCAATGACGGACTTGAACAATGCGACGGCTTGCGCGTAGGAATAACGTCCGTTCTGCATCCCGGTGTGGTACACAAAAATATCGATGACGTTGCTCGCGCTTTCGTTCAGCGAATTCCGGAGCACCAAAATCTGATCGAAGTTGGAGTTCAGCACACCGCCGACCGCAAGGATGAAGAGGATGGATATGGTCGACTTGATGCTTGGCAGCGTGATATACCACATTTTCTGAAACCGGCCGGCGCCGTCAATCGTGGAGGCCTCGTACATTTCCGGCGAAATGCTGGCAATGGCCGCCAGATAGATGATTGCAGACCACCCGAGCTCCTTCCAGATATCCGAAGTGATAATGATTCCCCAGAAGTATTTCGGCTCGGCCAAATACGTGATCGGCTCATCGATAATATGCAGGGCCAGCAAGATATTGTTGATGATCCCGATATCCGCAAGCCAGGTCATCAGAATGCCGCCCAGGATGACCCATGACAAGAAGTGAGGCAGATAAGAGATCGTCTGGATCGTTCGCTTGTAGCGAACCGACCGGATCTCGTTCAGGAAGAGCGCAAAGATAATCGGAAGCGGAAATCCGATGAACAGCTTCAGCAAGCTGATCCCGAGCGTGTTCCGCATGACGTTGGTAAAGTCCTCGTCCGAGAAAAATTCCTTAAAATGCGCAAGCCCTACCCAGGGAGCTTCGCCGATGGATTTGACGATGTTGAATTCTTTGAATGCAATGATGACACCGTACATGGGAATGTAGTTGAAGATGATCATCCACACAACGCCGAGCAGCGCCATAATTTGAAGATGTCGTTGGCCGTAGAGCTTTCTGAGCCACCTTTTTCTGTCAAGCTTCCTCTTATCCTGCACAGAAGGCTCCATCGAGGGACCGACACCGGTTTCGGAAACGTCGGCATGAAGTTGATTTTGCATGGTTATGACCTCCAAGTTGATCCTATCATTTTGAAAACCCTTACATTCTCTATATTTCTATTGTAAATCGTACATGGTCTGCATGTAAGGTTTCAGATTTCGTATCAAGGGGCTCATTTTTCGGGTAAACAACGGCAAGAACGAAAATTGCGCCCCCCAAACGAAATATCGTTCCCATTCCTGACCGGGACACAAAAAAAAGGCATGAACAGCAGCCGCCTCAGTAGCTGCCATTCATGCCTTCTCTCTTGGATGATTTACTGCCCCAAGCCGATTCTCTGATCGGCAAGGCTTCCATGTCATCCTTGTTCTAACGTATATCAAACGGTTTCCCCGTTATTCCTCTTTGTCTTCCTCGCGCTGTTCCTGTTTGCTTTCGTGTTCCTGCTGGTATTTCTCACGCATCAGCTTCTGCATGATGAATTTCTCCTGATCGTTCAAGCCGCCTTGGTTCTCCTGAATGATCATGTTGTCGATGTTACGCTTCAGTACCTCGGTTTGCGTGTTCAATACATTTCACTCCTTTGAATTTTGCGTCCCTTATGCTGCGAAATCATTCTGACCCAGAATGTAAGGGTACACGTATTACTAACCATTCTCCTTCCAATGAAACAGAAATAGACGGATTTACCATAAAATCCGAAGGTAGCTTCAAGAAGAATTAGTGTTTGCCCAGCGCTTTCTCTAGGTATTAGCTGCTATTTGCGCTCGATCTGAATCCCCTTAGCAAGAGATTTCTGTTGTTTATTGGTATTAACTAGCTGCGGCAGGCTTCTCGTTTCCTTGACCATAGGGGAATGACACAAATGGCATACCGGTTCCGTGTCGAACGCAAAATCGTCCCGCATCCACCCTTTGCAGTCTTCCTTCGTGCATGCCCACACTTCCGTTATTTCCTCAGGAATACTCTCCATCGAGTTTTTACGCGAATACATGAACGCTCCTCCTTATTCTCGTCTTAGAAAATAGAAACGCCGTATAAAAGAAAACTGCCCTTAATGTCGCACATTAAGGGCAGTCTTCAATTGTAATTACAATTTAACAACGTTCTCAGCTTGTGGTCCACGGTTTCCTTCAACGATGTTGAATTCAACGCGTTGGCCTTCGTCAAGCGTTTTGAAGCCGTCGCCTTGGATCGCGCTGAAGTGAACGAATACATCGTTACCGCCTTCAACTTCGATGAAACCAAAGCCCTTTTCAGCATTAAACCATTTAACAGTTCCTGTTTGCATGGGGGAATCCTCCTTGATATATATTTACATGACCTTTTTTCTTCGCAGACGGAATAAAAAAATTCACATATTGCACAAGGTTACCAGAAATGACAACCCTCTACAATATGTGAATTCAGGTCGATTTCGATATTCATATCTTAACACATTTGAACGACGATAGCAAATACCTAAGCAAAAGATTCTGCGGAAAAATTAAAGTTGTCTTCTTCGGCATCATTCCGATTAAGCACGAGCAGGCATATATAACTCCCGTCATATCCCGGGAGTTATATATGGAGCAGGAATTATACGAACAACCCTCGTTACTTCCGCAATTCCTCAAGCGTTTCCTTCCACCGTTCCAACGCTTGATCCGGCTCGTGAAGCTGAAACCTGATAGCCGACGTAATATCCGCATACTTCGCGATATCCTCGCGAACGGCGACGACCTCGGCATCGAAACGCTGCCGCGGATGCCGGGCATCGGGCAGATCGGGAAGCGCCTGGAGGCGCAGCCGAACATAATGAGCCGCTCCATCATGAATGGCTACCAAGGTAGCCTGTCCGGACCGAAGGAGATTGCCCGTCGTAACCGTCCCCTGCCATAATGCAATCCGAAGCCGGTTCCGGTCCAAGGCCAGAACCTCCCCTACGCTGAGCATGGCCGTATTCGGCCATCCATCTTCCGTTACGCTCAATAGCAGCATCGCTTCGTATTGCTTCGACTCCAGATCGGAGCCGTCCAGCCATCGGCACAATCCTTCTGATATTGCCGCCTGTTCCGTCACAGCACCATCTCTCCTTCACCTTATCCATTTAACGCGCTTCGGTAAATTCCAGCCAATCCAGCTCGATGCGGCCCTTATTCACCATGAACACCAGATCCACGGGGCCTTCCTCAATCGGCATCCCCCCGGCCAGCCTATGAACGTGCCACTGTCCTTCGCCCGTGCCCGACAAGGAAATGGCTTCAGGCTCCCGATCCCCGACCTGCAGCATAATATCCACCGCACCCTCCGGAATCAGGGCCCGAACATCCAGATGAAAGATGCCTGCGCCAGCGCAAAGCGCATCATAAGCAAGCCAATCGCCCTCCCGGAGCTGCACGCATACCAGGTTATCCTCTGCCCACGGCTTGCCGCCTTCCGAAGCGTAGCTCGGCTTCTCCGCCTTGCCCGTCATCATCCGCATCGGAACGCCGTCAGAAATGCGGAAGCCGATATTCTGGCTGGCCTTCTTCTCGACATGATACGAAACGCCCTCGCCCCGATACCCGTAAAACTCCGCCGGAATCTGAATGGGCAGCCGACGCAGCAGCGACCGGGCTACGTTCGGGTAGGCATCGCAGGCTTCCAGCGGAAGACGGTCCAGGTATTCGCCAAGAATCGCTTCCGCTTCGGCTGGAGACGGCTTCTCACCGCCTTCCAGGTAACCCGTCAGCTTATCCCAGCCTTCCGGCATGCGGATCGAGAACGGCGAATTCCGGGTGTTCATCTTCTTCCAGGTCCAGAAGTTCCAGGATATGTTATGGTCCTCGAACATCCGGAAGGCCCCCGTATACCACTGCGGGTTGTTCTCCCCGCCTTCGCCCATGAAGATCGGCACATTCCACTCCTCGCGCAGATCGATATACTTCTGAATGCTCTCCGTGTCGGGATTGTTCCAATATTTATGGAACTGCAGCATCAGGTTATCATCGAATTTATCGTCAAATATGCTCCAGTCCGTAGACCAGTGCACGCCTTCCAGAATGATCATATGACGCTTGTCCACTTCGCGTATGGCCGCGGTGATTTCCTTATACAGCGGCATCACCCGGTCATTGTACTCGCTGAACCAGTCGGGCAGCGGTTCGTTAAGCAGGTCGTAACCGGCAACGATCCACTCGTCTTTATATCGTTCCGCCAGCATACGCCACAGCGCCACGGTCCGCTCCGCGTTCAGCCGATCCGTGAACAGCTCCGGCAAATCCCGCTCGGAATCGTCGATATTGGCGCCGGTCTGCCCGCCGGGCGCGCCATGCAAATCCAGAATAACATACAGCGAATACGTCCTGCACCAATCGATCACCCGATCGATGAGCCTCAGATGGCCTTCATGATAGGCAAACGGCGGATGCTGCCCTTCCTCCATGATAAACCTGGCATTGATCGGCACCCGGATGGAATTGAAGCCTTCCGCGGCGATCTGCCGGATATCGGCTTCCGAGATATACCGATCATAATAGGTCTTCCAGAACGCGGCCGCCTTCTCCTCGCCGATCAGCTCCCTGATCATGCCTTCGATGCGCCGCGGGCGGTCTCCCTGGTCCGGCATCTTCCACATGTAGCCTTCCGGCAGCAGCCAGCTACCAAGCCCGACCCCCTGCAGCAGAATTTCCTGCCCGTCCCCGTTCACCACGCGTTTGCCGTCCGCCTTAACAAAACCGCTTACCAAAGGATTTCCGCTATCATTCATATTGGCATTCCCTCGCTTCCATGTCTGTAACGAATGTAATTGACCTGTACCTATCAACGACGATATTCCACCCATAGGCCAAACATCAAACAAAATATAACATGTCATGCAGGGCAATAAGCCTCATTCCGAAAATCAGGGAATCATCCTGAAATATCGGCCGCCGGCCAACCGAAAAAGGCGCTCTCCTCCTATCGAGGATAACGCCTTTCCCATATTCCAAAATTAGGATGATACCTCCGTCACTGGCTTGACTGGAACCGAAGGAATGGATGCTTTTGCCTTCCGCAAGCTGCCCGGCAGCTTACCGAAGAAGATCCAGGTCCAGCCTCCCAGGCGGCTAATGCCGTAGACCGCTATATACGAAACCGCCACCGCGCTGACAAGCCCGCCGGCATACCACGCGAGCAGCAGCCAGGAGTTCTCCGTCCGCGGAGGAAAGTCCCGGTAAAAGAGCAGCACCAGCGGATGCACCAGATAAACGCCGAAGGAATATACCCCGAGCCGTCTGAACCCGTTCAACCACCAAGCGCTCTTATTCCCGAACAGCAGCGCGACCTGGAGCATAACCAGGGCGGTGGTTAACGTATGCACATTCCAAAAGGCATCGTAGAGCAACGGGTGATATTCCGTCCCCAGCAGCCGCTGATTGTATCGAAGGCCGATATGCACCAGCGCGGCGCCCAGCCATACCGCCCAGAGCAAGATCCAGCCCAGCTTGCGCAGCGCCGGTCTTGCTGCCTGCTGCGCTGATGTCAGCCAGTTCTTAACCCGGTCATAGTAGATCCCTATCCATGCCCCGAGAAAATAATACGACAGAAACGACAGCGACCAGCTGTTCCGGTTCGTTACGTCCCACCAGGCATCATTGCCGATGTAGAACAACCACTGCAGTACAATGCCGACCAGCACGCAGACCGCCGCGAAGCCGCGGAATCGCTTGAGCAGCATCAATACGAGCGGGAACAGCACGTAGAACTGAATGTTAATGAAAATGAAATACAAGTGCGTGTAGGATTTTCCCGTCGCCAGCTTGGGCCAGAAGCTCTCCAGCATCGCCGCCAGATCGGACTCGCCCCCGCGATGATACCAGGCCACCGTAAAGAACAAAACCGAGAACAGCACATACGGCACCAGGATATACATCAGCCGGTTTTTGAAGAAGCGCCCAAGGTCACGGCCCTTGAACGGGCGGTGATAATAGTTATAGAACAGCACGAAGCTGCTCAGAAATATGAAGGTGGTCGTTCCAACCTTCGAAAATATGTTCAGGAAGTTATACAAGCCAAAAAAATCGTCCCCGCGCATCTGAACTGTGGCGAACGACGTCGCATGCACCATCAGCACACCCATCATCGCAAAGCCCCGAACCAGGTCGATTTCGGTTAATTTTGCACGTTTCTCCATGTTGCCTCCTTCATAAGATTACGCCCCCTATTATATCTCACTCCCCACCGCTTGGATACTAAATTTTCCTAAAAGTGGCATGGAACAAGCTCCCTTTGCCATACCAGTGTAAAAAGGGCCTGGCACCCAAACAGGACAATAGCTTACATGCATGCAGGCGTCCAATTCGAAGTGAATAGGAGGGGATTTCTACTGATTGAATTTAGCCGCGTCAACAAATTTTTCGGAACCTTCCATGTTCTGAAAGAAATCGACCTGACCATTTCCCAGGGGGAAGTCGTTGTCATCGTTGGACCTTCCGGCTCCGGCAAGAGCACGCTCCTGCGCTGCATCAATCGGCTTGAAAGCATTACGGATGGCGAGCTCGTCGTGAATGGCGTCAAGCTGCATGACAGAAAGATCGACATCAATACATTCAGGCGGAATATCGGGATGGTCTTCCAGCACTTTAACCTGTATCCGCACAAAAAGGTGATCGACAACATCATTCTCGCGCCCATGAAGGTGCTGGGAATGTCGAAAGCGGAGGCGACGGAAAAAGCGATGACGTACCTGCAGCGGGTCGGGATCGCCGACAAAGCGAACAGTTACCCTTCCCAGCTCTCGGGCGGGCAGCAGCAGCGGGTCGCGATTGCCCGCGGATTGACGATGAATCCGAAGATCATGCTGTTTGACGAACCAACGTCCGCGCTTGACCCGGAGATGATCGGCGAGGTGCTCGATGTCATGCGCTCGCTCGCCCACCAAGGCATGACCATGGCCGTCGTTACGCATGAGATGGGCTTCGCGCGCGAAGCCGCGGACCGGATCGTCTTTATGGACGAAGGCCGGATCATCGAGGACGCCCCGGCTGCCGAGTTCTTCAATCAGCCGAAGGAAGAAAGAGCGCGGGCGTTTCTGAGCCGCCTGCTGCATCACTAGCCGGTGAAGAAATCGGATATGGCATGTACGGACGAAGATGAAACTTCACCAATGCTGCTCCTTCGGGGCCAAACGCATGAAGAGAAAATAACTTTTTTAAGGGGGAAGCGAAAGATATGAAGAGAAGATTTACGGGGACCTTCAGGTGGAGCGCGGCCCTGCTGGCGCTCGTCATCATGCTGATCGCATCCGGATGCGGGGGGTCCGGCAGCACGGACACCCTGGAGGCGATCAAAAAACGGGGCAAGCTGGTGGCCGGCGTGAAATATGATACGAAGCTGTTCGGACTGCAGGACCCGGCCACTGGCAATGTAGAGGGCTTCGATATCGACATCGCCAAAGCGCTCGCCAAAAAAATTCTCGGCGACGAGACCAAGGTCGAGCTGAAGGAGGTCACCTCCAAGACCCGGATCGACATGCTGAAGAACGGGGACATCGACATCATTATTGCCACGATGACCATTACGGAGGAACGTAAAGAACAGGTGGATTTCAGCGATGTCTATTTTGAGGCCGGCCAATCCCTGCTGGTGAAGAAGGGCAGCCCGATCACGGGTCTGGAAAGCCTGAACAAGGATACGAAGGTGCTCACGGTAAAAGGCTCCACGTCCGCGCAAAATATCCGCGAGAAAGCGCCCGACGCGGTCATTCTCGAATTCGAGAATTATCAGGATGCCTTCACCGCGCTCAAAGCCGGACAGGGGGATGCCCTGACCACCGACAATTCCATCCTGCTCGGCATGCAGCAGCAGGACCCGAGCTTCGAGCTGGTCGGCGGCAACTTTACCGATGAGCCGTACGGCATGGCGATCAAGAAAGGAAACCCGGAATTCGTGAAGACCGTCAACGAGCTGTTGAAGGAGCTGAAAGACAGCGGCGAATACGACAAACTGTATGAGCAATGGATGGGCGTAAAGCCGGAATAACCGCCGCAAGACTTGGCCGGGCCGGGCCGAAGGAGGCGTGCCCCTAACCGGGAGCCATCCCGCTCTCCTCCCAGAATGGCCCGGCCTTCATTCGACCGGCCGAACGATCATCATCCCCATTGGAGGTGAAGCCTTGTGACCTTGTGGGATTTCAACATTCTGGTCGAGCATTGGGATCAATTCATGGCCGGCCTGGGCCAGACCATTCTCGCCAGCCTGCTGGGACTGATCGGCAGCTTGGTGCTGGGCACCTTCATCGCCATTATGCGGATTGCTCCATTCCGCGTCTTGAAGGCGATCGGCACCATTTATGTCGAGTTTATCCGCAATATCCCGCTCCTCGTGGTTGTCTTTTTCTTTTTCCTGGGCCTGCCCGCCCTCGGCATACCGGTCGACCCGTTCACCTCGGGCACGCTCGGGCTGATGGTGTATACGGCTGCCTTCATCGCCGAAGCCATTCGGGCAGGCATTCAGGCGGTACCGTCAGGGCAGTCGGAAGCGGCTCGCTCCTCCGGGCTGAGTTATATCCAGAATATGCGCTACATCATTCTTCCGCAGGCGGTCAAAATCGTACTGCCGGCCATCGGCAACCAATTGATCAACCTGGTCAAAAACTCCTCGGTCCTGGGCGTTATCGCCGGACTCGACCTGATGTATTATGCCGATCTCATTAACCTGAGCACCTTCAAAGGCATACCCGTCTATACGTTTGTGGCCCTGTTCTACCTGCTCCTGACCGTTCCGCTCAGTCTCGCGGTCCACTATATGGAGCGCCGATTCGCGAGAAGCAATTGATGTTACGTTCGAAGTTTGCCTAATATACAGGAGGTGGCATGAGATGGATTTTATCGGTGCATACTCCTGGCCAAACCTGCGATATCTCCTTCAAGGCTTTTGGATCACGGTGCAGGTTGCCGGCTTATCCATTATATTCAGCTTCATCATCGGAACCGTGCTCGGGACCGTGAGGTATACGAAGACCCCCTTCCTGTCGAGGACCACGGCTTTTTTGGTGGATATTATCCGCAATCTGCCGCTGCTGCTGATCATATTCTTCATCGGCATGGTGCTGCCCCAGACCGGGATTCGAATCCCGACCTTCTGGGCGGCTGTTGTCGGACTGAGCATTTTTGAAGGGGCCATGATCGCCGAGATCGTACGCAGCGGCCTCGTATCGGTGGATAAAGGCCAAATCGAAGCGGCCCGGGCCTCGGGCCTCTCTTATATGCAGACACTGCGGCACGTCATTCTTCCGCTGGCGCTGCGCCGGATGTCCCCGCCCATGGTGAGCCAGTTCATCTCGCTCATTAAAGACACGTCGCTCGCCGTGATCATTTCGCTGCCTGAGCTGATGCGCAACGTGCAAATCCTAAGCGGTTCCAGCTATTCCTATGTCATCCCGGCCCTTGTCTTCGCATCCTTGCTGTACTTTACGCTGAATTATCTGCTGTCCATCATCGCCAAGCGGCTGGAAGCAAGGCAGATATAGCCCCTGCTCTAAGCGTTCTCAACTTTCTATATGGGCTGCCACCATCATGTTACAAAATGGGTGCCCTGCCACCATAAGCGTGTACGTCCAATCTGCTCCGCAGCCATTTATGGCTTGCGGGGTATTTGCCGTTTTTTTAAGCAGCCAGCCCCCTGCGCATCCTATACCAGGCTCTACCGCCCCCCAGCCATTCTTTGGCTAGCACCTGCAACAATGGCGATACTCTCCTCGTCTAAATACATAATCATCCCGAAAGGAGACGCCGATATGAAAAAAGCCTTTCTCGCCATGATGGCTCTTTCCCTTACGCTTGGACTATGGCTTGGCACAGATCACTCCACGGCATCCGCCTTGTCATGTGCGGAGCCTCGCAAGGTTACCGAGGAGTTAAAAACCTCGGATGCGGTATTCAGGGGCACGTTGGCCTCATCCCACCCTAAAGCCGATATATCCAAAAGCAAATATGTATTCCAGGTTTCCGAGTGGTGGAAGGGAGAATCGGATGCCCCTACCGTCACCCTATATTCCAATGGCTGGGAATCCTTTGAAACAGGCAAGGAATATATCGTGTTCGCCGACAAAAGCGGGCAAAAGCTCAAACCCCATCTATGCGGGAATACGGGTCCTTCCTCATCCGTTGACGTAACTTCCCTGGGAGAAGGCATCCAGCCCGAGAAGGCCGCTCCATCAGCCGAAAGCCCAAGGCATGGCGGCATCCTGGCAGGTTTGATTGAACTCATTCGTTTCCTGCAGGGGAAATATTAATCCTGCCGGCAACCGGCGTTCTGTTCGAAGCTGCCTGAAAGTACCTGCCCGCTCATGCGAAAAAAATACAACCATTCTCCATGTCATCCGTATACAACGTAAAAGAACTGCGTTATAAACGACAGGAGGAGGAGAAATGATCAAACGATTATTGCTGATTTCACTTGTACTGGGAGTTCTCTCCGGATGTTCCTTGGTGGACAGCGTGAACAATTCCTTGGATTATACGAAGGAAGCAACAACCTTTATCAATGAAGCTTCCCAATTTGCCGAGTCCATCCCGGAGCTCGCCCAGCAGGCAGCCACTAATACGGATGCCAAGGAAACGCTGACCGAGCAACTCGAAGCGATGAAAACCCGGATCTCGGAGTTTAACGGTATCGAGGCCCCTGCCTTTGCGCAGACGATCCATGAACAGCTGGTCGGATTAAACGACACGCTGCTGACCGACATCAACGGTTACATGGATCAAATCCAGAACGGAGTGACCGACTTCCAGAATTCCAACATCGTTCAAACCGTCAATAAAATTAACGAAACGATGGATATGCTCCAGAATCTCCAGCCATAATCATGCAATCCCTTGCCGACAGCATAGCAGCCCTGCTCTTCAGGAGCAGGGCTGCTATGTTTGCTTTGTTATGTATGTGTTTCGTTCCTCACTTAAAGAAGGATTCCAGATTGGCGGTAAGCGTCTGCTTTACGACATATCGCGTCCCGTCTTCGCTTGGGGCCATAATCCAGGATGTCCCTTGGTAACCTCCTTCATCCCGAGGGTCCCAGGCCACAATGAACTGCCAACCGTCGCCAAAGCGTTCATCGTATTCTTGGCTATAACCGTCTGCGATATTCTCGCGCGAAACCGATTCGATGGGCGTATGCTGAACACTTTCAAAAGATTTCATCCATTCCGTAAATTCCACCATGTCCCGGTCATACTGACCTGAGAAATATCCCTCGACCCCGCCCGACATCGCGTGAAAGGTTTCTGCATCCTCCGCCTGCGCTGCCTGATACAGCAAGGAAACGGTCTGCACCGGGTTCCATACGGGCTGCTTCGCTTTCGCGGCAAAGAATGCCCTGTCTTCAGCGGTATGCTGGATTTCTACCGCGATAAGCTCTTCCATCGTCGCTTCCCTTCCAAGCTCGTAAGCCCCCGGATAAACCGTGGATTGCTCCACCACTTTAAGCCCATCCGCGAACGCCGTCACAAACCACAGATTCTGATCGCCCTGGCTGAGCTCCTCCAGTACGATTTCGGCCTGGCTCCCGTACGTAAGGGATAACAACCGGCTGCTTACCTCATCCAGCCCTTCTTTATCAAACAGCTTGAAGCGTTCCGCTCTCACTTCACGTTTGCCCGCCTCTTCGAACAGCACCTTCAGCATGGCGGGGGACATTCGGACGCTCGGAATGTCGGCATGACGGAAATACGAAGCGGAATCGTTAGCCTGAAGCGCTTCGTACATGTCGAGAACCGCTTCGACGGGATCGCGATTAGGCTCTCCCTCCGGCTGCTCAGCCTCTTGCTTGACCTGGCGATGGTCCGGATCTTCCTGCGGGAATGCCGTACGCAAACTCTCCTTAGCCGCCGACGGCATTTCCGCTGGTTTCGCGGCTTCCCCTGCACCCGGTGCGGCGACAGTCGATGGCGTTGTCTGTACGGCTATCGGCGCCTCCTTCGCGCAAGCTGTCAGCATCATCATGATGACGGCCAGAACCATGAGCTGTCCATTCCGCCGATATGGCTGCTTCCCCCTTTTCATTTCGTTCACCCCCGTTATATAACGAAAAACCGGCATAACACCGACACCGACCTCTTTATATTCATCATCGTCATTATGGAGTGGAATGTTTATCATGGACATAAAAAAAGCTCCCGCCAGGTTTAAAAACCTGTTCGAGAGCTTCTGTTCCTCTCTTGCATCCCTTAAAATCGGTTATAGCTCACAAATTCCAGTACCGGCTTGCGGTAGCCGCGGGGACGCGGTTTGCGCGCATCCTCCTTGCCGATCGCGATCAGCATGGCGGGCACATAAGCGTCCGGAATGTTCAGTTCCTTCTGCAGGGCATCGGGATCAAATCCGATCATCGGGCAGGTATCCCATCCCTTGTCCTTGGCCACCATCATCAATAACATCGCGGATAGGCTGGCATTCCGAATGGCTTCATCCCTCATAAAGCTTTCTCCGCCCGCTTCATAAAAGTTCGTGACCGATTCAACCGTCATGTCATATTCAAGCTTGTCGATCACGCCCAAATTCAGAAAGCCCTCGTTCATTCTTCCGATATCCTCGTAGGCCTGCTTATTCCCCAGCACCACGATGACGGCCGACGCGGTGAGTATCTTATGCTGCTTGTTGGCGGCTTCGTAAACTGTGTGCTTGATATCGGGATCCTTAACCACCACATAGTGCGTATGCTGTAAATTAAAAGCCGAAGGAGCATATTTAACCTCATTAAAGATATCGTTTAAATCCTGATCCGGGATTTCAATCCCTTCCATAAACAGATTAGCCGATCTCCGGCTCTTAATTAATGTCGTCAAATCACTCATATCTGCGCGCCCCCATCATGATTAGTTAAAGATTACCGCATCCAGCGAATATGCGCCTGCACTCGTGAGTGCCAATGCAACGGCTACTGCGATCAACAGCAAATTATACTCGTAACCATTCGCTGTGGACCAATACCCGTTCCGGCCATGCACCTTCACGATGGCGCCCAGCATCGTCAGCGTGATCAGCGCTGCACCGAGCACCGTGAGAAATCCGGCTGCCAGCAGCAGCCCCCCAACCAGCTCCATCAGACCTGACAACACCGCGATCGCGACGCCGGGTTTAATGCCCACCGATTCCATCCAGCCGCCGGTCCCTTTCGGCCCGTAACCGCCAAACCAACCAAACAGTTTCTGCGCGCCGTGCGCCATGAACGATAACCCAACCACCAAACGAAGTATCAACAATCCAATATCTATAGCCATTTTGTACGCCTCCATATTCATGTTCATTATTTATAGAAATTCATCGACCCAGTTCATTAATATCTTAGTATAAAGATATATAGGTGTAGAATGATTAACCTGCTTTACTTCGCTAACGTTTATGCACTTTCACTTACTCCTTTCAATTGACTAACTTTTATATAGTCACTTAACTTAATATCAAGATATATGATGTGGGCTCTCCTGTCAACCGTTATTTTTAAAAAATAAGCGCTAAAAAAACATCCTTGCCATTTTTCCGGCAAGGATGCTTCGTATGTCTATTATCTCACTGTCACATAGCGGAATGCCTTATAACAGCAAAAGAGGGCATCCCCTGCCAAAGAATCTTTGGGGACCCCTTCTTTCGTTCCATCAAGCACAGGTGAATTATTCCTTCACCGCGCCGATCGAGATGCCGCTCGTGAAGTATTTCTGGAACATGATGAAGATGATGAGCATCGGTATGGCCGCCACCGTAGCCCCGGCCATTTTGTAGGCAAAGTTCGGATTGAGATCCTGCATCAGGGTGGCTCCCCCGACCATCAGCGTCTTCACAGCTGCCGCGATGGAGCCTCATGACGACGGCCGATTACTCGGCCAGCTTCTTGATTTCACTGTCGGTCAGCGCCTTGCTGTACATCCGCACCTCATCCAAGCTTCCGTTAAAGTAAGGATCGGCAGCGAACCGGCTTTTCCCTAAATAAGCTTCCGTTGTCAGCAGCCCGCTTGGGTTCAGCTTCATGTGATCGCCAGAGGCAACCATCTGTCCGTTCACGTATAATTTGCCCGTATCCCCCTGAAGGGTCACGGCTACATGCGTCCACGCATTCACCGGAAGCGGGGCACTGCCAAGGAGGCTCTGGTCTCCGCCGTTGCCGTGAATCGTAAACTGAAGGACACCGGCGTGTTGGGATGGCGTCAGGAACATATGCCTGGCGAGCCCGCTGCCGGCATCCAGCACCCGCTGCCACGGTGCTCCTCCCTTCCAATACACCCAGGCCGCAAAGGTAAAGTCCTCTGTATCGGTGACCCGATTCGGCAGTTCAATATAGCCGTCCGAGCCATTAAAGTCCATTCCGCCTCCCTGCCGGCTCTTCTCATTCCACCGGACTCCGCCAAGGATCTTTCCATGAAATCCGTTATCCGAGACGTCGAACGCCGTGCCTTCTTTATTCTCGCTGAACGGATAGCCCAGCAGAAGCGGCCCTGCGGACTGCTGCAGTACGGTTACGTCAAACGCTTTGGCAGCCTTTGCTTTACCGCTCGTAATCTGAGCGGTCAGCGTAACCCTCGCGTCCCCCGCCCCGGCAGCAGGACGATTCAGCTTTCCCTCCGCCGATATGACTTCGGGATGAGAGGAGGTCCAGCGAATGACGGCACCTCCGGAAGCCTCGGACGGCAAAGCCAAATCGTAGAAAACTTGGCTCACGTCCCCGAGGGAAAGGTCTCTCTTCACGGCATCCACGAGTTCCCTGTCGCTGCGATCAAGCTGACGCGCGCCCCACACCGCGGTACCGTCCGCCGAAAGGGCCGTGAAGGTCATCGTCTGCCGCTTCGCTTCGGGGTCCCATTGCGGAGTCATTACGCCCTTATAACTCTCTCCATTCAGCGTAAGCGTCACATCCCGCTTTCCGCTGATCTTCCATGCGCCCTCTGCTGCACCTGTTACTTTACCGTTCTTATGAAGCTCGATCGGCACCGATTCTTTGACGACGGACGAAATATCTTTCCCGTGTTGGATCAGCTTATAGTCTCCGGCCGCATCTTTCGGCGTGATTTTCTTAGCCTCCTTGGCCTCCTCGCCTGCATAACGGTATGGAGCCGATACCGGCCAGCCGTCCTGATTCATATACAACTCATGCACCCGGATCTCATGCTCTTCCCCGCGCTGCGGGAAGCGGCTGTGAAAAATAAGGAATGTTCGTTTGCTCCGCTCATCGTAATAGACGGAGTTATGGCCAGGCGACACGGCCCCGGTGCCGATCCCCGTTCCCGGATCGCCGACCAGGCGCTTGAACAGGTAGTTCCCCATCAGCTTCACGCCATACGGCTCAATCGAACGGTCGTCAAAAAGCGGAAGGGAAGGATCAGCCTTCACCTCTCTCATATCGTTGCCCTCCGCATCGTAGAAAGGACCATCCGGATTTTTGGATCGGACCACCCGCATATTGTAGCCGCCAACCGCATCCAACCCCCCGTACGACAGGTATAGGTAGTAATAGTCCGTGGCCGGGTGATAAACCATGTAAGGCCCTTCGATCCGGCTGTGATTGCCTCCCAGCAGCTTCTTCCCGTATCCTTGCCCAGGCAGCGGTTTTCCGGTCTTGGGATCCATCTCCATAATGAAAATGCCGCCGGAATAGGAGCCGTATACCATCCACAGCTTGCCGTTCTTATCGAAGAACACATCCGGATCGACGACATTCGGGTGCTTTGTTGCATCATAGATGGTTCCATCCTCACTGATCTCGTCCCACATGCCGGATTTCAGAATGATGCCGGTGTCCTTATACGGGCCTTCGATCTGATCGGCAACGGCGATCCCCATGGCGGATCGCGGGGAATCCCCTTTGCAGGCGTTATAGTACATATAGAATTTACCGTCTGCCAGCTGAATCACGTCGGCCGCCCACAATGTGTCGCTTTGCGCCCATTCCAGCGTTTCTCTCAATTCCTCCGTTACGTTCGGAATCAGCGGATTGCCGGTCGCGACCCCGGACGCGACCATGTCCCAGCTCATCAAGTCCTTCGATTTGGCCGCGGCCAGATGGGAACCGAACACATAGTAGGTATCCCCTGTTTTGATCACGGACGGATCGTGCACGGAAGCCTCCCGGAATACCGGTGCCTTCTCCCCCTTCTTCAGCGGAGCCGCTTCGGCGTACACGTCAGGAACGCCAGCCGCAGGTCCTTGGCCTGCCGTACTTAAGCCTCCTGCCATTAACATTGCGGCAATTCCTGCGGCAGCCGTCTTACGCAGCATGTTCTTGTTCATACGATTCTCCCTCGCCTCGATTTTTTGTAAACCCTTTCATAAATAAAAAAACAAGATGTCCATTATGGCGATACCTCTGGCTGTTTAATTTAGAATAATATAAAACATTTTATATTTGATAAGATATTAACACTGAGCCTTATGAAATATCAATGCTAATTTTTAATATTTTTCTCCATAAATCAATTAATGGTAGGAAATACCCAAAAAAACCTGATCCAATACGGATCAGGTTTTTGTTTTATATTTATATAAAGTTAAAGGGCATTATGCGTTAATATGTCCACCAATTTCCCGACATGACCATCATCGAGAACAGCTTGATGCTCTCCTCATAATATCCCTCTGCAGATGCGTTCGCCGTATAATTCCATACCGAATTCAGCCAGCTCTGGTGACTGGACGAAGTCATCGCGCTTACGCCGAATGGTGCATAGAACGCTCCGCTGTTATAAGTCACCAGCGCGGTCCCGTTCAGATTATACCCTGCCTTGATATTGGCAGGATTGCTGTTTGCAGCCGACTTAATGAACGTGTTCATTTTATTCAATTGATTCAGCGCGCGCGTATCGCCGGTCATCAGATAGTCGGTCGTAATCCGCCATGGAGTCCGGGCCGAGTTGTAGTAATATTTTCCGTCGTTCGCCCCCTCCAGGAATCCCGCTGCCGCTGGCTGATAATTGCCGCCCGACATGACAACGAAATCCGGAAGCAAACCGGTATTGGAGCTGTAACCGTTATAGATGGAGTTGATGATCGTATAGGTTTTGTTAATGACGTTATCCCAACGGGCATCGCCGGTAGCCGCACGGAACGCCTTCATATGGTTCAGCATGAAATCCGATGGCCGCGTGGCGGTATTGTAGTTGCCGCTGGTAGCCCAATCGCCCAAACGCAGCGTCCATTGCGACTGATTGACGTCATTGCTCATGATGGCATTGATGATATCCTTCGCGGCCTGCAGGTAATTGATCGATCCGCTGCTTCCCCACTGCTTGTCCGCAAGCAGGAGTGCGTAAGCAATATCCATATCGCCGTCCGTTGCCGAGTTGGCCCCCTCTATATTCTGGAAGCTGCTGTTCTGTTTCCACGCCATCAGATATGGATTGTTATCACTCGGATGCGCCTTGTAATAGCGATATAACCCATCGAAATACGACTGCGCATTACTGTCGTATCCCGCCATCAGAACGGTGAAAATCATTCCGTAACCGTGAGCCTCGGATACCGTCTCGCCCGCGGAATTGTATTTGACGTAATATTGCCCGGTTGCAGCCGGCTTCAGAAAAGACCCTTTCCAGCTGTTCCATTTGCTCTTGACCGCATTGTCCATCGCGGTCTGCGTTACGTTGTTCGGCTTAATCGAACCGCTCGTATAGGACGTATGCTGGGGGAAGGGCTTGTTGGCCGCCAGGGACAACCCGGCCGGCAAGATCAGCAGAACAGCGCAGACCAACGCCGCCGACTTACGGATAATCGAATTTCGGAATACTTTCATCAACGTTTCGCTCCTTTGGTTTTCGAATTGGAAAGCCATGACCGCTACAGCCTGGTAAACCGGTTTCGGTATAAACCACCACCCTTCCCATGATCGATGGAAACGAGGAGACTGCCCGTATGTAAAGTACCACGAAGTTAGCTGATGTCCGATATGCAACTGCCTCCATATACAAAAAGGTAGGATCCATATCTACTACAAGTATAATAGAATTGTATATTATTGTAAATTAATAGTTTGCCGGTCATGATTCGTCTACCAGCATGAATAGCCGTCTTTCCGCAAGCAGTATCCCACTGCCCGGAAAGACGGCTATCGTTATTTCGGTAGGCATTCCCCTTATCTCTGACAAGACGTCAAACGACATGAATGGATGGCCATGACCGTTCGATCCCCTGTTCCGTCAGTCGCCGCTGAAAAGCTTCCAAGTGGTCCGGGGTATTCCGTACTTCCCGCGGCTTCAGTCCATGCTCTATGCAGTAAGCGGCTAAAAAACCGGCTGCCTCGCCGATGTTCCATTCCACAGGATGCAGACGATAACACCCATTCGTGATATGCGTCGTGCCGATATTCTTGCAGGCTGCCAGCACATTGGCTACCCGTACCGGAATCAGGCTCCCCATCGGAATTTGGAAGGGCAGGCTCGAAATATCGATATACGTCCGCAATCCCGTGCTAGGATGCAGATCGATCCGGTAGCAGCCGATGCCAACGGAATCGTGGAACGTCTCCGCCCGCCCGTCCGGACGGCATTCGGCGGCAATATGCTGCTCCTTCACGGTAAATTCGGCGCGGATCCGGCGGGATTCACGGATATAAGGGGCTTTTGCCAAGCCATCTTTCGTTCCCATCACGTCCGGCCGAAGCCGGAGTCCGGGATACCCCTTTCCTCCATCGGGCCGCGGGGCTTCCGTCTGCATCCAATAGAGCAGGGACAAACTCAGCTGCCTGGATTCCTCCAGATGCCGTTCCCGCTCTTCCGGGCCGACATCGATAATGGAGCCGAGCCAATAATCGTTCTGCGGCCAGTTCACGACCGTGACGCTGCTGTCAAACAACCCGCCTTCGAAATGCTCCGGATTCAGGATCTGCCGGTATTTCCACAGGGAAAACGATCGGCCATCCGGAAATAAGCTGTAGGTGACCGGCTCCAGCGTATGCGGTACTAGCCCCGTCCAACTCAGCATGGCATCGGGCCAGAAATCTGCCCGGTAGCTCTTCCAGAAATCGTACCGATCCGGCTTCGGGATGGTATGATCCTTGCCCTCCCGGTAATCCATCGCGAAGCACCAAGTGAAAGCCTGCATGTCCGCCCGGTCCGCCGGACCGGATAAAGCATGCGGTTCACCGGTCTCTTCCGCCGACTCGGAACCCGTCACGTATTCGATGCCGGCCAGCGGAAGCAAATCCCCCTCCTCGGTAGCATCGAGGAAAAATGCGCCGGTCAGCTTGACGATGTCGCCGGATCTGCTGTCCCGCAACCGGACGGATGTTACCTGATCCCCGCCGGACTCCGCTTCCATCAGCGCATGCTCCGTAAGGATCGTTAACCTTCCGCTGTGCACGTAAGGTGCCAGCATCCCCTGCAGCACGGCCAGCGCCGCTCTCGGCTCATGGGCAATGCCGCTGACCAGTGCGCTGCCTGGATTCAGGTAACGCTCTTGCCGCGATTCGGCCCGGAGCGGAAATAACTCCTTATAATAATCGCGGATCCGATTCCGGAATTCACGGTAGCTGGCTGTGCAGCCAAACTGCTCGATCCAGGGATGCTCGTCGGGCGGTACGCCCTGACTTGTAATCTGGCCGCCGAGCCAATCGCTCTCTTCGGTCATAACCACGCGTTTTCCCGCCTTCGCCGCCGCAAGCGCAGCGGCACAGCCGCCGAGTCCTCCGCCCAGAATGATGATATCCGCCTCTATATGATTCTCCATATGCACCGCACCTCGATATCGCTGTATTCTATTCGGCTTTGGCACCAACCGTCTCATGATCGTATTTAAATATCGTTCCGAGCGTCGTTGACCCGGGGCCGTACCGCTCATAAGCCTTGCCCGCCTCATCTACGGGAACCACATGCGAGATCAGCGGTTTGATCGAGATTCTCCCTTCGGCCAGCAAACGAATATATTCCGCAATGTTGCGCCCTTCCGTCCAGCGCACAAAGCCGATCGGATAATCCGTATTGTTGAGTTCATAGCTTGCGTCGTACCGGCCCGGACCGCCGGCCCGTGATATGAGCACCTGCGCTTCCTTGCCAAACATCAGCCCTCTGGAGTAGGTTGTAGACAAATCGCCGACGATGACGATTTTCCCCTTATCCCGAATCCATCCCATGGACGCGTTGATAAGCTCTTCACCGGGACCGCTTGCGCACAGGATGACGCTGTCGGCTCCATGTCCGCCCGTCATCCGCCCGACCTGCTCCTCAAGCTGCTCCCGGTTATCATAAGCATAGGCAATATGCTGCCTCATCCCCTGCACCCGCTCCGGGTTCAGGTCAAATCCCGCAACGGGGCAAGCCGCCGCATGCGCGATCTGGGCAATGATCTGTCCCAGGATGCCCAGCCCGACCACCACGGCCGATTCGCCGAAGCGCAGATCCGCAACCCGCAGGGCATGGATCGCAATCGCTCCCAGCCCCGCAAAAGCGGCTTCCTGCGGATCCACCCCGTCCGGGACGATGGCCGTCAGGTTCGAAGGCACGGTAAGCCACTGGGCATGGCGCACGTATGGTGCTCCATAACAGGCCACCCGTTGACCGACGGCAAGCCCCTTCACGCCTTCACCCAAGTCTTCGACGATCCCCACCGCGCTGTAACCCATAATGACTTTTTGATCCGAAGCCTTTCGTATAAAGATCATTTCCGTACCCGGACTGACCGCCGAGTATTCGGTGCGAATCCGCACATGACCTGCCGGCAATTCCGCCGGCCTCTCGATATGATCAACGATCACGTTTCCATGAATCGTGGCAACAGCCTTCATATGGACCCTCCTGCTCCACCTTATTTTCCTGATGCTTTCCGATATTCGCTCGGCGAGACGCCGCTGTATTTCTTAAAGGTCGTCGTAAATGTGGAAGAGTTCGAGTACCCCGTTTTCTCTCCGATTTCGGCAATGCTGAGGTCCGTGTTCCGCAGATATTCACGCGCATGCGATAATCGGACTTTGTTCAAGTACTCCACATAATTGACGCCGAATGTTTTCTTGAAATAATTGGAGAAGTATTTCGAGCTGGTGTCCAGCACTTCGGCCATATGGTCCAAATAGAGGTTCTCCATGTAATGCAGTTCGATGTATTGGGAGATGAATGCGGGATTCAGCTTGCTTCGCGGATCGTGGTTCCGCGTATTGGCCACCACGCGCATTACTTCCATCAGCGCCTTCTGAATCTCTTCATAGGTGAAGGCTTGATCGACCTTGCGGATGAAATCACTCTCCAGCCGGAACAGCTCGTTGCGGTCAACGGACGGCGAATCCGCCTGCTTCATGACGAGGAAGAACATGCTCTTCGCAATATGCACCATCTGATGGTGATGGATGCGAAGATCCGCATTCTGCTGGAAAATATCGCTCACGATCTGCAGTCCCTCATCCACCTTGCCGCTTAGCATGCAATTGCTCAGCTTCTCGATCTTCTGAAGCGGATAATAAATATCCGGGACGTACCGAATCTGCTCCGCATCGACCATGTCCGTGTCCGCATTCACATTCCGGTACAACCGCCCATCCTTAATATTCCGGTATGCTTCGGAGCAATTGCTGATTTTGGATTCGTACGTGCGGCTAACGCAGCCCCACACCGTGAACGTATCATGATAATCCTCGTTGCACCGCCTAATATACTCCTCGAATTTCCTGACCAGCTGCTTGCGCTCGGACGGCTGATCCAGACCGATTAACGCTAGGAATTTCAGCTCTTCGACATGATAAACCACCACATGTCCATAGCGCTCCTCCAGGCCGCCCCGGATCTGAGACGTCAGCTCTTCCAGGACAAAATCCGACTTGGTTGCCCCCTTGCCTGCAGGCTGCAAATACACGGCCGCCATCATGAAATGCCGGCACTGGAAGAAATGCGTGTAGTGCTTCTGCATCTGCATTTCCTGCTCGCGCGAATGGTGATGGCCGTCCAGCGTTTGCAGGAACACGCTTCGGCGGATATCCTCATCCACCAGATCCATCTGCTTCTTGAGGGATTCGTTCTCCCGCTGCACCTTGACGATGCCGCTCTGGATTTTCACGAAATCATTCCCTCGAAGAGAACTGCCCCCGAGCAGCTGCACGATGTTCTTCACCGGCCGGTACAGATAAATGCTGAGCAGCACCGACAGAATGACGTTTAACGCAATCGCCCCGTACATAATCCACGTATTGGCATCGGTGACAGAATCGATATTTTGAAACTTGTACGGCATTTTATTGATATATATAAATCCGTTATAGTCCGATTTGTAGAAATTGTACTCAAAATCGTCATGCGTGAGGGAGGCTTCCTGCGACGGGTTAAAGTACACGTCGTTCAGAATGCCCACCAGATCCAGATCCTTCTCGGTGCTCAAGATGACGTTCCGGTTCGCATCCAGCACGATAAGCGAGGCCCCGGGAATCATGGAATTCAAATCGACCCCCTTAAGCAGCCGGTTCACGTTAATCAGGATCATCAGGTTTTTGTTCGACATTCTGACCTTGTTGCCGTCTACGGCAATCATCAGGTTCCGGCCGTACCCGCTGCTCTGATCCGCATAAACCTCCGCTGGAAAAACCGTAAGCTCGTGCTCCGATCGGGTAAACGTCTTCCAGAACATCGAGTTGAACTTCTGGGATTTATACCGCCTGTCAAACAATGCGTCCAGATTGCTGGTTCCGCGTGTCGTAATGGCCAAATCGTGATTGTCGAACGAAATGACCACATCTTCCACGATATCCACGTTGGATACGATGCTGGTGACGCTGTCCTGCAGAGTGATGACTTTCTCCATGTCAAGTTTGCCGTTATCCAACTGCATCCGGTCCGAAGGAAGCGCATGAATGTTAAAAATCAAATTGTTAATGGAGGAGAAACTGGTATCAAACGACTGAATAATGTTTCTGATCACCATCCGGTTGTTCTCGCTCACCTTGTCGTAAATTCCGGTAATGGAATTCTTGTACACGATGTAATTGAATATGAACATGATGCCGATGACCAGTTGCAGAGCGAAGAAAATCTGGAGCAAGCCTCTGTTGGCGATCAATCGATTCATACGGATTCACCTCTCTTGGATGTCATCCCTTCATATTCAACATGATAGCCCCCGGCACCTTCCCATCACCCCTTTTCGGAACCGAGCATGACCCCTTTGGCAAAATACTTCTGGGCAAACGGATAGATCAGCAGCACCGGAATCATCGACAACACGATCGTTGCATTCTTCATGGCCTGCGGAGCAAGCGCCGACGCATCCACCAGGCTCGGATTGCTTCCGTTCTCGCTGAAAATCAGCATATCCCGAAGCACGACCTGAAGCGGGTACATATTCGCGTCGTTCAGGTAAATCAGCGGGATAAAGAAGCTGTTCCAATGGCCCATGAAATAAAACAATCCGATCGAGGCCAGTGCCGGTTTGGACAGCGGAAGCACAATCTGGAACAGGATGCGGTACTCGGAAGCGCCGTCGACGACGGCTGCCTCGCGCAGGGATTCCGACATGTTCTCGTAGAAGCTTTTGAGGATCAACAGCTCAAAGGTCCAGATCGCATTCGGAAGCACGAGTGCCCATACGCTGTCCAGCAGGCCAAGCTCGGATACGATCAGGTAGTTCGGAATGATCCCCGGGTTCAGGAACATGGTCATGATGATTGCCAACAGGAAAAACTTGCGCCCGAAGAAATTTTTGCGAGCGAGCGGATAAGCCGCTACCGCCGTAAGCAGCAGGTTAATGGCCGTACCGAGCGCTGTATAAAAAATCGTGTTCAGATAGGCGCGCGGCACCCGGTCGTCGTTCAGCACCTGGGCATAGGCGTCGAGATTAAAACCCTTGGGAAACAAGGTGATATTCCCTTGCACCACTTCGGAGGTCGCGCTGAGGGAAACGGCGGTGATATAGACGACGGGGTACACGGTAATAATGGCAAGGCATGTCAGAATCAGCGTGTTGATAATGCCGAATAACGAGATGTTTCGAAGGCTGAATCGTTTGTTGTTTACCATAGTCCGCTACCTCCCAGCCGCTTGCTGAAGTAGTTGGAGGACAGCAGCAATATCATGGCGACAACGGCTTCGAACAAGCCCACGGCCGCGCCATAGCTATAGTTGCTCTCCAGAAGGCCTTTCCGGTAGACATAAGTCGAGAATACGTCCGCCACCTCGTAAGTCATCGGATTGTAAAGCAGCAATACCTTTTCGTATCCGATCCGAAGCATCGACCCGGTCTTCAAGACAAACATGATAATAATCGTTGGCAGAATGGCGGGAATCGTGATTTTAAAAATCATGTGGCGCCTTTTGGCACCATCCACCTTGGCCGCTTCGTAAAGCGACGGGCTGATCCCTGCAATCGCAGCCATATAGATGATGGCTTCATAACCGACGGTTGCCCAGATATCCGATGAAACATAGATGGTTCTAAACCAGCTCGGCTCAATGAGAAAATACGTCTTCTCGAAACCTAACGCCGCGATCAGCTGATTAATGATCCCCTGATTGGGCGACAGGAAGTCGATAATCATGCTGCTTATAATGACCACCGACAGGAACGAAGGCAGATAGCTGAGCGTTTGAACCGACTTTTTGAACCATTTCACTCTGACCTCGTTAAGGAGAATCGCCAGAATGATGGGAAAAGGAAAGCCGAAAATCAGATTGTATACGCCAAGAAGGAGCGTATTCTTGAACAGCAGCCAGAAATCCGGACTGCCGAAAAATTTCTCGAAATGCTTGAGCCCTACCCATTCGCTCTCCATAATGCCGGTAAATACGCTGTAGTCCTTGAAGGCAATGATCAAGCCGTACAGGGGCCCGTATCGGAAAATAACGTAAAACAACAGGCACGGGATAAACAGAATCAACAGCTGTCTGTCCCGCTTCATATGCTGAAAGGCCGAAACCATTCTTCTCCCAAACCCGCCGCGGGGTTTGGCGAGATTTGTCTCTGTCCCTGCACTTGACATGGTGTTCCCTCCTTAAGATGATGAGCAGCACCCGAGCGTCGTACCCGGATGCCGCCATCACTCTTATTTCTTCTGCGAATTATTTCGTGGCTTCATCCAATCTCTTCTGGGCTGCGTTGAAAATATCGACGATCTGCTTGGCTCCCTGCTTCTCAGCCTGCGCCTGCCATTGCTGCCACTGCGCATCGCCGTAGTTTTTGTTGAGAATGTATTTCGCGTTAAATTCATCCGCCAATTTCTTCAGGGAGGTTTGGATTTCCGCAATCTTTGCGGTTTCGTCATCCGTAAAGTTCACGACCGGATCCAGCGGCTCGAATTTATTGCCGTTCAGGAGCTTATCCTGAGCCTCCTGCTCCTTCTCCGTATAGTTGAAGTACACGCTGCGCTTGTCGGAATTGACATACAATCCTTGCAGCCACAGGCCATAGCGGTCCTCCAGCACGCTAATATCCACCAGCGGCACGTCGGTCAGCTCCGGATAGACGGCTTTATCGCCTTCCATCTTGAACGTCTCGCCTTCCACGCCCATCGTCACCAGCGTGGCGCCGGACGGGCTCGTCAGGTAATCGAGCAGCTTCAGGGAAGCTTCCTTGTTGTCGTTGTTGGCTACCGCGATGCTGAAGCCGTTCGTGATGCTCTCGATCGTCTTGCCGTTGCCGGTCGGTCCGACCGGATTGCCGTATCGCAGGTCATAGTTCGGATTTTGGTCCTTGACCTGGTTGTAGAACAGGTCCAAACGTCCGATCCAGTCATAGGTGACAAAGGATTTATTGCCTGACGTCATTTTCGCCGTCCAGGAATCGTCGGTGTCCGTCATGAATTCCGGATCGAGGAGTCCCTCGTTGTACAGCTTCTTCATGAAATCGAGCATTTCTTTGTGCTCAGGCTGTATGGTAGCGTACTTCCATACCTTGGCCGTCTCGTCGTAATACGTCGGATAGTTGGCTCCGCCGATCCCCCAGCCGAAGGCCCAATCGCGGAAAATGTTCTCTTTCGTTTTCGAGGCGTAAGGATAGGAATCCGGATAGGCTTCCTTCAACTTTTTGAGTGCCTGATAGAATTCGTCGGTATTCGTCCATTCCTTGATGCCCAGCTCATCGAAGATGTCTTTGCGGTACAGGAAGCCGTGGTTCACGTCACGGTTGATGTTTGCAACCGGCCAGGTATAGATGTTGCCGGATTCGTCTCCGTAGGACGGAATGACCCAAGGATTCTCGTCCACATACATTCGTTTGAAGTTCGGCAGCATGTCGACATATTCGTTAATGGCAACGACCGCTTTCTGCTTGCCGATCTTCTTCAGCTCCGGAGGCGTCAATCCGTGGATGATGTCCGGGAGCTTGCCGGATGCAACGGTTACTTTCAGCTTGTCTTGAAACGTAGCCGAAGAATAGGGTTGGAAATTCACTTTGATACCGGTACGCTTCTCGATCTCCTTGGCAAGCAAGGAATCGTTCAGGTTGGTCTTCTCGCTGACGACCATCCAATTGATCGTTGTCGGTTTATCGACCAGCGGAAGCGCGAGACCGCCAGTATCCCCATATTGATCCGGATCTGCCGGTGCCGTTGGAGGTGCTGTTTCTCCGTCTGTTTCGGGAGCTGCCTCTTTATTTCCCCCGCTGCATGCGGCCAAGATTGAAATGATTAATGTGAACACGAGTGCCATACGAAACCATTTTTTTGTCATTTGCGTTCCTCCTCTAAATCGATCATTTGAATGCGGCTGACTGAATCTGTGCGATCGCTACGCTACCCCCGTCATTTCTCCTCATCTGTGTGTCTGCTTACTCATCCGTTCTACGTTTATAAATCAAGATGCTTCCTATCATGCCTCCTTGTTGACGAAGATCCCGGCCTGTCGCAGGAATATTCTAAAATGATCGGGCATCCGCTGCCGAGGGTCCGGCACGGAATTTTCTACCCATCCACATCATAAAAACGCTTCCACGATTCGTAAAGAAGCGTATTTCTGCGAGATGGCGTTTTTTCTTATTCAAGCGGGCGAAATGCCGAAAACCCGCATAACATCAGGCTTTTTGAGCATGTGGAAAATGCTAAAGCGGTAGAAATAGATAAAAAAATAGAGGGATTTCATCACGAAATCCCTCACGGAAGATGTTAAATTTCTTCTCTTCCCCATCGTATATTCTTGAATCAGAACGTCATCGGCGATCTATCAAAACGGGTGTGAATTCAATCACTCGTTTCTTCTTTTTTCGCTTTGGCACCCTGCTCCCTCAATTTTTTCCCTTCCTTACCGTATAGATCCTTCAGGATTTTCTTGCCGGTCGGCGTCTGCGCAAGTCCGCCCTTCGCTGTTTCCCTGTGCTTGGACGGCATAGCCGTGCCAACCTCCAGCATCACGTCGATCACTTCGTCGGATGGAATGACGCTGCGCACGCCGGCAAGCGCCATATCCGATGCCGCCAGCGCCGTCACGGCGCCGAAGCCGTTGCGCACGATGCAAGGAATCTCGACAAGCCCGCCCACCGGGTCGCAGATAAGTCCCAAGGAATTCTTGAGCGCAAGCCCGACGGCGTGAACGGCCTGCTCCGGCGTGCCGCCCCGCAGCTCCGTCAAAGCGCCTGCCGCCATACCGATAGCTGAGCCGACTTCAGCTTGGCAGCCGCCCTCCGCACCGGAAATAAACGAGTTATTGGCAATGACGTAGCCGATTGCGCCTGCGCTGAACAGCCCCATCACCAAATGCTCGTCTTCCCAGCCGAAGCGTTCCTGCGTGCTGACGAACACCCCGGGAATAATGCCGCATGAGCCCGCCGTCGGCGTCGCTACGATGCGCCCCATGGAGGCATTTACCTCGGACACGGACAGGGCGTAGGCCAGCGCCGTGCAAGCGTCGGTACCAAGCGCGGGTACCCCGCTGCTCATATATTGATGGACGCGCACGGCATCGCCGCCGGTCAGGCCGCTTTTGGAAGGGACGGGTTCATGGATTCCTCGGTGCACCGCTTCCTTCATGATGCCGTAGTAATCGGCCATTAGCTTGAACGTCTCGTCCCGGCTTTTCCCCGTTTCCTTGATCTGTTCATTCAGCATCAGCTGGCCGATCGTCACCTGATCCTCCCGGCAGCATGCAATGATCTGCTCCAGCGTAGAAAACTTCATGACTGCGCCTCCTCTACTGTCAAATCCGCGATGACGACCCGATGCACGCTCGGCAGTCCTTCGATATGCTTCATCAATTCGGCCGGAACCGCTTCGTCCGACTCCACCACCGTCATGGCATCGCCGCCCCTTCCCTTGCGGTCCACGTCCATATAGGCAATGTTGACGCCGCCGGCCTCCAGGAGCCGGGTGATATGCGCGACCATGCCCGGCGTATCGTCATGAAAGACCAGCAGCACCGGATAATTCATCGTAAACTTGACGTCGAAACCGTTCACGCGCAGCATTTCCACGCTGCCTCCGCCAATGGAGGCGCCCGCAATGACATCGGTATGATCGCCGCCCTTCAGCCTCAGCTCCACGGTATTCGGGTGAAAGGCCACATTCTGTGCCGTCTTGAAGGTAAGTTTAATGCCTGCCGCTTCGGCAAGCTCGATCGAATTCCGGATGCGCATATCGTCCGTGGCAAAATCAAGCAGCCCGCCGACGACAGCCAGATCGGTGCCG
Source organism: Paenibacillus sp. Y412MC10 (assembly GCF_000024685.1). Taxonomy (NCBI): domain Bacteria; kingdom Bacillati; phylum Bacillota; class Bacilli; order Caryophanales; family Paenibacillaceae; genus Paenibacillus; species Paenibacillus sp. Y412MC10. The sequence goes on along the minus strand of NC_013406.1, from coordinate 623,086 downwards.
TGGCCGCGGTAGGTTTCGGCAAAAGATCCATAGAACACAATTTCCGCCTGATCGGGGAATGCTCCAAATATGCGCCGCGCGGCTCTTCCGATCCGCACGGCCCCAGCGGTATGGGAGCTGGAAGGCCCCACCATGCTGGGCCCAATAATAGAAAACACATCTTTAAACCGCATGCGCGATTCCCCACTTTCGACTATTCTGCCCTCATTGTATCAGTCTGCCAGCCAACTTTCCAAGTGCTCCCGAATAAAATCGTCATCGTTTAAATGGGGATAATCCCGGTAGACCCGATCAATCTCTTCCGATTGTCCGGGAGACAGCGTTTCATGCGGATTCAGGCACCATGTGCCTTGCAGCAGTCCCTGTCTGCGGAGCACCTCATGAATGCCCGGGATGCAGCCCGCAAACTGATGCGCGGGATCGAAGAAGGCCGCGTTGGAGTCGGTAATCTCGACGTTGCGCGTCAGCCATTCCTTCGCGAACTGCTCCTGCTTGCGCGCCTCTTTGATTTCCTCCAGCAGCTCCACCGCTTTCCTGGTCCAGACCGCCCAGTGACCGAGCAGACCGCCGACGATAGGCTTGGCGACCGGCGTTCCGTCCACCTGGAATCGATAGGTCGTCAGCAAATCGTTGACGATGTTATCGTCATTCCCCGTATAGAGCGCAATATCGTCTCTGCGGCTCGAATAACAGACGGCACGAACGACGTCAATCGTCTGGTAGCGGTTGAAGGGGGCCATCTTGATCGCTACGATATTCGGAATTTCTGCGAAGGCACGCCAGAATTCGAAGGAGAAGATGTTGCCGCCAACCGATGGCTGAAGATAGAACCCGATCACCGGCATTCTCTGCGCGATCTCTTCCGTGCGCTTCAGAATATCCTCTTCGCTCCAGCCGCTTAACCCGCCCATGCTGAGCAGGACGGCATCATAGCCGAGCCTGCGGGCGATCTCCGTTTCCTCCACGGCTTGCTCCGTGGGGCCGCACACGCCGGCCACCATCAAGAAGGGGCGGTCAAGTTCCGCCCTGCGGACCTCTTCCGCCGCGAGCCGCAGCACCGGTTCATACAAGTCAATGCCTTTATCGCGGATCTCGAATTGGGTAGAGTGAACGCCGACCGCCACACCGCCCGCACCGGATGCGGCGTAATAGCGGGTCAATGCCCGCTGGCGGCGTTCGTCCAGCTTCCGGTTCTCGTCCAAAGCCAGCGGATGCGCCGGTATGACGAGCCCTTCGTGAAGAGCTTTCAGCTTCTCGGGGGCCAACCTCTGCATTGCAGGAATCTGTCCGCTCATTAGAATTTCCCCTTTCTCTCTTGGAAGTGCGTCGGCTTGTTCCAGCTCTCGCCGCCGGATTGCACCCATGCTGCCGTCCAATCCAGCATCTGCAGCAGAGACACCTTCGGATAACCGAAGAGCTGGTGGGATTTCGAGGCGTTGTTCAGGAGTGCGGTCTCGGATTCCGTACCTGTAAAGGTCACTTCCTTGCCCATCCGTGCCGCCAACTCCTGTGCCGCCCAGCGGATCGACATCGTCTCCGGTCCGGTAATGTTGATGATTTCGGGAGGCGAGCTGCAATGCAGGAGCGAACGGAGCGCCATCTCGTTGGCATCCCCTTGCCATATGATATTCGCATGCCCCATCGCCAGGTGAATCGGCCGGTCCTCATGGATCGATCTGGCGAGCTCATGCAGAACGCCGTACCGCATATCGATGGCGTAATTCAGACGGTAGATCGCCATCGGCGTACCGTTCTGGTGGGAGAAATATTCAAAGACGCGCTCTCTGCCGAGACAGGATTGCGCATATTCCCCGACCGGCTCCGGCGCAACGGATTCGTTGACTCCGCCGCTGCCCACCGGCGAGAACGGATACACATTCCCCGATGAGAACACCACCATGCGGGATTGCTTGAATTTCTCGGCCACCCGGCCCGGCAAATACGAGTTCATCGCCCAAGTAAAATATTCGCGGCCGGTCGTGCCGAATTTGTTGCCGGCCATATAGATCACGTTTGGAGCCTCGGGCAGCTGCTGCAGCTCCCCGTCGTTCAGCAGGTCGCACGAAATCGTCTGTACGCCCGCCTCCTCCAGCTCGCGCCTGGCCTCCTGGTTCGAGAACCGGGATACGCCGATGATCCGTTTGCCGCCACCGCCTTCGCGCACGGCGTTGGCGGCCAGCCTTGCAAGGCTGGGACCCATTTTTCCGCCGACGCCAAGCACCAGGATATCCCCTTCCAAAGACGCCAAATCGGCAACAAGCTGTGCTGAAGGCTCCGCCAGCTTCGCTTCTAATGCTGCAACGGTTAACATGAACAATCTCCTCCTCCGATTGATGATTCTTCTTCATCATACGGCCCCGTTTGATATAAAGACAAATCTTTAAATCGTCTTTAAATAAACGACACATAAAAAAAGCTCCCTGATGTCAGGGAGCAAACGAAACGTTCAGCACGATATATCGAAGCACGAAGAAGGCAGCGATAAAAAGGGAAGCCAGTCCGATCAGCGTAAAAATGAAGATTTTCTCTAAGCGGGAAAACGGGGCTCTCGTTCGCTTCAAGTTCATCACCTCGAATTCCATTATAGTACATAACTAATATTTTATTCTAAAAATGTAAATCGGAAGATTTGCCTCGGCCTTCCTCTCGGCACCTTCTCGATCCCCGAAATCTCCACCAACCCGTTGTCGGTCCAAAGCTGAAGCAGGCGATGCGAGCTGCGGACGGTAATGTCCAGCAGGTGGGCGAGCTCATGGACCTTATATTCGTATTTACCCGAACGGGCGCGCTGGTTCAGCAGCTTGCTTAAATAGGCGCTCGTCATGCCTGCATCTTCTGCTCGCTTGATCAGCCCTGCATCCGTAAAGGACAGCACCTCCAGCACGGGATCGGCCATCTCCAGCGGCCCTATCAGCGTACCATCCTCACGCACGATAAAACAGGCGTTGCCGCCAACCTCCTTGGACTTCCGCATCGCGATGCGCGCATGGGTTCCAGCCATGCTGGCCGACCGGCCGAATCCCATGCCGATGCTGAGCGAAATGCCGTAGGTTTTGTTCACGTCTTTGGCTAAGGGAATCGTTTTGTAACCTCCGGTTTCCCGTTCAAAGATGCCGCGCGTCGTGAAAAACAGATACTCGTCCCCGCCCAGATGGGTCAGATAACCATCCAGGGATTCCACGTAATCGAGCACCATCCGGTGAATATCCAGCTTCAACTTCTGCACCTCATGCTCATTGTTCCGTCTCAGCGCCTGCGTGCCGAAATCGTCTATATTTATCATCCCGACCACAATCTGACCTTCCCAGCTGCGGCGGGATGCCGTGGACAGCAGGGCTCGCTCCAGCGATACCACGATATCCTGATCGGAAGGAAGCAGCCATTCATTGGGTATTCCGAGCCGCGTCAGTTCTTGGGCCACGGATTCCACGCCCGTGAATGCAACAGAGCACCCGCCGGATTCGTATTGATGGCGATGAAACGCGATCAGGCTGCTCTTCGGGGCGTAAGCCGGCCCGTCGTAGACGACAGCCTGTACAGCAGGGATGCCCAGATCCTTCATGGTCCGAACCACCATCGTCTCGGTTAGGGTGTCCACCGATATGCCTCCATCCAGTCGTTCCTGCTGTCCGGCATGGAACAGCGCTTTATATAAACCCGCGTCCGTGACGGGAACGTAATGTACAGGGATCTTGACCTGACCGAGCTCCTTCACCTTGCGCTGGGACAACGGATCCGAGAGGAACAACACTTCGACTTCGCTCCCGATCCGCTCCGCCAGTGCAGGCGCTTCGTCTTCATCCTGGAAAACCAGCGGCGCAGGGTCAAAGGAAGGAAAGGTTTCAATGACCTTCATGATCTTGTCAACGATCGTCCGGGTTCCGATAATACCGATGCGGATTTGCTGGACAGGGGGGCGGGTCCGCTCCATCATGATGCCTTCACTCCCATCTTTCCCATTTCCGAGAAGCCGTGCATGAGCAGGCCGGTACGGATACCTAAATCATACCCGCTATCGAAAATTTGGCAAGCGGAACGCGGTCCTCCCTGCTAAACGAATGAACCTGCGTGCTGCCCCGAGCGTTGACTCCGTACCTCTTGCGAGAGCCATCATGACATCGCGATCCAGAACAATCACATACCCAAAAGCAACAAAAAAGAGCCATTACGGCTCTTAATCGATTTTCTTATCCAGATATATAACGAATTCATAAATCATGCGCATGGTGCGCGGTCTTGAGGTATCCTTGGATGCTGCCTTTCATATGCCTATTTATTGCTATAAGGCTACCAGCCCAGATCCAGGGTCTCCCCCGTCTCCGCATAGGTCTTCAGAATGCTCATGACCATCCACCAGCTGTCCGCTGCCTTTGCGCGGGACGGATGATCCGGCGTGTATTGATCATTGACCAGCGTTAGCTTGGTACAATTCCCTACCGGCTCAAGGGTGAACGTAATGCGGGACTCCAGCTCCTCATGATTCGCGTAATACGACGGACCCGGATGCTCGGACAGGCTCAGTGTCTTCTGCGGCTCATAAGCCAGAACATTCCCATAGACATGAACCGTCTCCTCACCGTCATTCCCCGGTCCCACATAAGCGTAAGGCTCCCCTACTTGAAAAGAAGATCTCAGTTCACTCCCGAAAAAGGTGGCCCGCGTTCCCTCCGGCGAAATCAAGACTTCCCATACCTTCTCCGGCGAAGCTCCGATATAAAACTCATAATATAACGGCTCCATTTTAGTTTCCTCCCATCTTGAAATACGAAGTAAAAACCCGCTTGTCCTACTGTGATATGATGATGTTATCAAGCAGCCGCGATCCAAGTATTGTAAAAATGCGACAGGCCGCAACCTGCGGAAGCACTTCAAGCTCAAAATCCCGTGGAGGCCAGTTGTCCATCAATCCAGGCCTGCTACGGAGATATCGGAGGTGTTTATATCCATGATTCAGCATTCTCATCAGCCCAGCCTCGGCATCTTGAACATGAAAAAAGCCGGAGAGAAATTCCAGCTCCTGCGCGTCCCCCCGTCGGAGGACCTTTCCTATTTCATCAAGCATTATTGGATCATTCATTGGGATTTAACCGATCACGAGCGCCAATCTGGTCGTTCAACCCCGTCGGACCGCTTTTTACGGTGTATCGAGCACGAGGCATTCACACCATCTAGAGGGTGGGGGGGCAAGTATTCGGCGTCAAGTTCAGACCCGGCGGTTTCTATCCGTTCGCGAACACGTCCATGGACCGTCTGACGGATTTCTCCATAGGAACCATGGAGATTCTCCAAGTTGAGCCCCATACGCTGGAGCAGGAGCTATTGACCGCAGAGGAGCCGGAGCTAAAGGTTAGGTACATGGAGGAGCTTATTCGCCGCATTCTTCCCGAAGAGGATGAACAGATCGAACGGATTCATATCATGATCGACCAAATTCATCACAACCGGGACATCATTCGGGTCGAGCAGGTCAGCGAATGTTTCCACATGAGCCCGAGATCACTTCAGCGCCTGTTCAAGCAATACGTCGGAGTAAGCCCTAAATGGGTGATTCGCCTGTACCGGCTGCAGAATGCCGCCGAAATGCTCGATGGCCTGGATCATCAGGATGTGCTGGAGCTGGCCATGGATATGGGTTATTATGACCAGTCGCATTTTATCCGGGATTTTAAAGCGGTGATCGGTAAAACGCCCGAAGTTTATATGAGGGAACGATAACCTGAAGGAGGTAACGGCATGTATACGATCCAGGCGATCGGAACGATACATAACGAAAGAAAGGCGATTCAGGATGATTATTGGGGGGATGTCATCTCGGAGATCAAGCTTGGCGAAGCATGGGATGAAAGCTCCCTGGATGGGATTGAAACGTTCAGCCACCTTGAAATCATCTATGTATTCCATCTCGTCCAGGACGACAGCATCCAATACGCGGCGAGACATCCGCGAAATAATCCGAGCTTTCCCAAGGTCGGTATCTTCGCCCAGCGCGGCAAGAACCGTCCCAACAAGCTAGGAGCCACCGTAGTGGAGTTGGTAAGCAGGGAGGGCAGGTCCGTTTTCGTTAAAGGGCTGGATGCCGTAGACGGGACACCCGTCGTTGATATCAAACCCGTCATGGAGGAATTTTTGCCGAAGACAAAGACCAAGCAGCCCGAATGGGCTACGGACATCATGTCCCGTTACTGGGAATAATGATGAAGATACTTCATATTACAAAAAAAACAGCGCTGCCGCCCGGTCCTTTGTGGTTCAAGGACCGGCCTAAGCCAGCGCTGTTTCTGTTGATCCGTATCATGCTGCATAACCTTAATTGTTAATCAGATTAATTAGAGAGGCTTTGGCCCGAGATCGGCAGACGGATCTCAACCGACGTTCCGCGCTCTTCCTCGCTCCGGATGACGATCCGGCCATTGTGGCTCTCCATGATGCGCTGGACGATCATGATGCCCAGCCCATTGCCGTCCGGCTTGGTGGTATGGAAGGGTTCCCCAATCCGCCGAAGCACGTCCTCCGTCATGCCGGAGCCGTTATCCGTAAAGGTCACGCGCTGATACCCATCCTCCACATCCATCTGGATGTGAATATTTCCGCCGTACGGCAGGGCCTCCATCGCATTTTTCAGGATATTGAGAAAAACTTGCTTGATCTGGTTCCGGTCGCACAGAATCGTTGCATTCCGGCCGAAGCATTGAGTCATCTTTATGCCGCCAAGGCTCGCCTGAATGGCGAACAAATGAAGCACTTCCTCCAGAATCTCGCCGCAATTCTCAAGCTTAAACACAGCCGCCTGGGGCTTGCCCAGGATCATGAATTCCCCTACCATCAGATTGGCCCGCTCCAGCTCGGACATGATCAGGTCATAGTGCCGGAGAGCGGCATCCTTATTGGCCAGCTGAAGCATTCCTTTTACCGTCGTGAGGGGATTGCGGACTTCATGGGCGATGCTGACGGCAACCTGGCCGGCAAACACCAGCTTCTCCGTATTCCGCAGCACTTCCTCCGTACGCTTCATCTCCGTAATGTCGCGCAGAGAGCCCACGACCCGCATAAGCTGCCCTTCCCGGTCATACACCGGCTGAACATCCAGGATATAGTGGTGCATGCTTCCGGATATCTCAAGGGACAGCTCTTCTCCGATGCAAATCTCCTGTCCGTGTATCACCCGCTCATAATACTCGCCAATCGGCTCGATGCCGAACACCGGGCGGCCCACGTATTTCGTCCGGTCACGGTCGCCGGCATCCGGGCACAGCAGGCTTAAGCTGGTTTCGTTCATCTGCAGGATCTGGCCCTCCGCATCGGTGATGATCACGCCGTAATGCTTCGTTCCCAGCAGCACCTGATTCAAGGTTTGCAGCTGCGTGTTCTGTTTGCGGGTCACCATCTCCCGTTCCAGGGAATCGGCCATCGTGCAGAGCAAGGCATATAAATGCGGGTGAACAAACTCCTTGTTCGTCATTAGGGAGATCGTCCCTATGATCGCCTTCCCGTCTTCGCCGTGAAAGGGAGCCGAATAACAGGCCATGCGGTGAAGAATGTGATGAAAATGATCTTCTCCTATCAACGTAAACGGCCGTTTGTACCGAAGGCACAGATCTATCGAGCTGGGGCCGTCTTCTTGGGAATACCCGCTGCCCTCCATGATGCCCAAATAACGGGCTGTTTCTATAATGGTCGGGTCCCCCTCCATATCAAGAATGAAGCCCTCGTTATCCGTCATCGTAATCACGACAGGGTTCCCGGATCCGGAGGAAAGGAATTTATTCACGAAGACTTGGATCACTTCGATATATTCGTTATATTTGGCACGCCTTGCAGCCAGTGCTTCAGCATTCAATCGATAAGTATGTGTTGGAAGAAGCTCCGGGTTCATCCCCTGGTCTATACACTGCTGCTTTGCTTGTTGAATGATCTCCTGATCGGTTATCACACCAAATCGATTGTTCAAAATCACATACCCCTTTTTATCATACTGCCACTTTCATGTCACATATGTTTATTCTAACACTTTTATCGGCAAATGGAGCCCAACCGTAAACTTAATGAGCATGCGAATATGCAGCCTTCATCTTATCATGGGAAAGAGCTCGATATCTCCCTCCTTTTTATGTAACTATTTACAGGAAATATCCGTTTAGACTATAAAGGAGATGAGAATCCATGTTCAAACGTCATGCTGCTTATTACGGCTTCGTCCTTGCTCTTCTGATTCTTGTAACAGCCTGCTCGAGCAGGCCATCCAAAGCGCCGGCTTCGTCGCCCTCCGAACCTGCGACAAGTGCAGTGACGGACCATGAAAGTCCGGCGGAGCGCGTATTATCATTGTTCGAAGGAGAGGACATGAGTGCCGAGGATAAAGCCACGAACATGCTGGCTCACTTGGAGGGCATGGACTGGACGGAATATAACCGCCTGAGCAGCGGCAAAACGCTGGAAACGCTGGAGCTGCTGTATACCCACCGCTCCCTCATCCAGCCCGAGCATTATGCGAGCCTGTTCCTCGCAACAACGAATCTCGACGGTGCCTCTGCCGAGCAATATGCCGCCATCGTCGGTGAATTGTTTACGAAAGACAGGGAGGGCGTGGTGCAGGCACTTGCTGATTTGGGTGACGAAGCAAGTAAGCAAAGCGTCATCTCAAGCATAGCGTACCATCTCGGTTACCAGGATGTTGCCCAAGTGAAACAAGAAATCCATCAGTGGCAAACGAACAAGGTGCTACATGATGCCGAGAAGGACGTCATCGCCTCCCTCATAGCGGCACTCGACAATCCATAATGTCAAAAAAAAGCTGACCCCGAATGGAATCGGGGTCAGCTCTATCACTCGTTATCGTTAAAGACATCCTTATTGGTTCAACAGGAACTCTTCTCCCGCAATGCCCGGCGAGGTCATGTGGTAAGGATCCAGAATGACCAGAATCTGCTCCTCTGTCAAAAGTCCCTGCTCCAGGATGATCTCCTTGATGCTTTGGCCTGTCTTCTGCGCTTCCTTCACCAGCCTGGAGGCTACGTCATAACCCAGATGCGGGTTCAATGCCGTAATGATGCCGTAGCTGTTATCCACGAAGTATTTGCAGCGTTCCTTATTGGCTGTAAGATCAACCATCAAATTCTTGTAGAACACGTCCATGCCGTTCTTCAGAATTTTCAGGGAGTGCATCAGGTTGTTGGCGGCGACCGGAACCATGACGTTAAGCTCGAATTGCCCGGCCTCGCAAGCCAAACTGATCGTATGGTCATTGCCGATCACCTGGAACGACACCTGGTTCATGACCTCCGCCATCACGGGATTGACCTTACCCGGCATGATCGACGAGCCCGGCTGTCTCGGAGGCACGTTCAGCTCGTTCAAGCCGGCTCTCGGTCCGGAAGCCATCAGGCGGATATCGTTGCACATTTTCGAGAAGTTTACCGCACACACTTTAAGCGCAGCAGATAATTCCATGTATGCATCCGTGTTCTGGGTGGCGTCCACCAAATCCTCGGCTTGCTTCAGGGAGAAGCCTGTCTGCTCAATCAAATGCTGGACGACGCTCTGCATATAGTCCGGCGTTGCATTTAACCCGGTGCCTACGGCCGTCGCGCCCATATTGACAACCAATAATCCTTGCGCTGCCCGCTCGATGCGGTGGATGTCCCTTGTCAGCACGTTGGCATAAGCCCCGAACTCTTGTCCAAGCCGGATCGGTACCGCATCCTGCAGATGCGTGCGTCCCATCTTGATGACATCGTCGAATTCCTTGGCCTTCTCCTGAATGCCGGCGACCAAGGTCCGGAACACCCCAAGGAGATCCTGGGTCAGACGGTACGACGCAATGCGGATCGCCGTCGGAATGGCATCGTTCGTGGATTGCGACATATTGACATGATTATTAGGATTGCAGTAGAAATACTCGGCCTTCTGTTTTCCCAAAATTTCCAGCGCCCGGTTCGCCAATACCTCATTCATGTTCATATTGATCGAAGTGCCCGCCCCGCCCTGAATGGAATCGACAATGAATTCGGAACGGAGATTGCCTGCGATGATCTCGTCTGCCGCCTCTATAATGGCGCTGCCTATCTTTTTCGGTAGCAGGCCAAGTTCCATATTAGCCAGTGCGGCCGCTTTCTTTACTTCTCCGAGAGCCGAGATGAGCTCGGCATGAATGGGCACCCCGCTGATCGGAAAATTCTCTACCGCCCGGACCGTATTGATGCCGTAATAGGCATCTATAGGAAGCTGTTTTTCCCCCAGAAAATCTTTCTCCACTCGATACTGCATATCCATGGACAACATCACCATCGCCTTTTGATTATTTTGTATCTTGCTTGTCACCTGTTATCATCCAGCTTGCCCGGATATATACAGAATTCTGCCTTTCAACTTGAAATCCTCTATAGCTTACGCGTTTTGTTAGGGAATATTGAATAATATGTGTGATTGCGCAAAAAACGAGGCTTTCTCTAAGTATAATTACCCAGAAAAAGCCCCTCTTACCCCAAACGACTTGATTTCCATTGACGTCCGTTAAGATGGATGGTTACAGACTCTAAGCCATGGAGGTCTTCCTGTGCACCGGGAAGCCTAACGAAATCACGGCGCCTCCCTCTTGGCGATTCCCCGCCGTGATCAGGCCTCCGCAGCGCTCCACGATGGCCCGGGCAATCGCCAAACCGAGCCCCGTCTCCCCGTTCTTGCCCTTCACAAACCGGTGGAACAGATACGGCAGCAGTTCCTCGGAGATCCCATCGCCGTCATCGGATACGGTGAGCACCACCCGACCTTTTTGGAGACCGGCTTGAATGTAAATATGCTTGCTTGCATGCCTCGCCCCATTCGAAACGATGTTCAGAAGCGCCTGCAGCAGCTTATCCCGGTCGGCATACACCGTCAACGATTCGTTATCCCCGTACGAAAGATGCACGAACAGCCCTTTTTTCACCAGAACCGGATTGATCCTCTCGATCGTTTCCTCTACAAGCTCTTTCATATTGACTTCTGCGGCCTTGAAAATATCATCTTCGCTGTCCAGCTTGGCCAGCAGCGTCATCTCGGTCACGATGTTTGTCATCCGGCCGCTCTCGCTCATAATGATATCGAGCCCTTTGCGAATATCCTCCCCTTCGAATATGCCGTCCCGGATTCCCTCCGCATATCCGGATATGGACATGAGCGGCGACTTCAGCTCGTGCGAAGCGTTCTGGAAAAATTGTTTCTGCACATGATTGTACCGCTCCAGCTCACCGGCCATTTCGTAGACGGACTCTGCCACGGCGCCGAGCTCCCCGCTTGCCGACACGCGCCGGACATCGGAGAATTGGCGTTCCTTCACCTTCTTCAATTCTTCCCGCAGGTGCATGAGCGGCTTAATCAGCCTCTTGGTGATGAATAGGCTTAAGATCACCATGACCACGGCCCCTGCGCCGAATACGAGCATCAAGCGCCCCAGCAGCGCTTGCTCAATCGCCTTGATTTTGCTCACTGGCGTAATCAGCGTCATCGTCCCTTGGGGAACTGCCGTGACCTCGGTTAGGAATTGCCCGTCCACCGATGACGATTTAAACGAAGCTATGCTATCGGGTCTGGCTGCTGCTATGCCCATGTACTGGGCGGTAGGGGTTACAGGAGTCGAGCGGACTATATTCCCTTGGCTGTCCTGAATAATAACGCCTACCTCGGCAACCTGCGCAGAGGCAAACCCGCTAACGGTCAAAGGCTCGCTCTCGATAGGGATGCTCTGTGCAGCCGCCGTTTCCAGCTTTGCCGTCAGCGCCGCCCCAATGGACTGCATGTCCTTTCTTTGCGTGCCGATAAAGTGGTCCAGCAGCACATAATGAATGACGACGGCCGTCACGGACAGCACGAGTATAAGCGACAAAGCGAACGCAAGATTGATCTGATGGACCAGCTTCATATCGATGATTCCTCCCCATCCGTTCTCATTCGGTATCCATGTCCCCATATGGCCTCGATCGGCAGCTGCTCCACTTTCTTGCGCAGCCGTTTAATGAGATGGTCAACCGCCCGGTCGCTCCCAAAATAATCGTCCCCCCATACGGAGGTCAGCAGTTCGTCCCTGGTAAACGCACGGTTCGGATGCTCGGCAAACACTCTCAGCATCTCGAATTCTTTGTTGGTCATATCCACTTCTTCCCCGTTCCAGAACACGCGCCTCTCCTCCAGCTGTAACTGAAGCCGCCCATTGCTAAGCTCCGGGGAAGCGGCCGCAAGCCGCGGGACATTCTCCGCTCGGTTGAATTTGTACCAACGGCTCAGCTGCCGTTTGATTCGGGCGACCAGCTCGCGAGGGCTGAACGGCTTGACCATATAGTCGTCGCTTCCCAGCTCAAGCCCCAATATTTTATCCACTTCGCTGTCCTTGGCCGAGATCATGATGATCGGGACCTCGGCTTCCGCGCGGATCCGCCGACACAATTCGAAACCGTCCATGCCGGGCAGCATAATATCGAGCACCCACATATCCGGCGGATTCGTTCTCCACATGTCCCAGCCTTCCTCCGCCGTGCCAAGGCCCACCGTCCGGTAGCCCTCCTTGCGCAAATAAGCCTCCACCAAATTTCGTATATGCAAATCGTCATCCACAACGGCGATGAGATAGGTTTGGTTCATATCATTACCTCCGAGCTTCATCTCCTCTTTAGTATACCAATCGGCACAAAGCGAATGGGGAATGCCATTGTTTTTCCACAAATACACCAATGTTCTGCCAATGCTGATTCGTACACTGGGTACTGTAAGACAAACCAACCCCGATAAGGAGTGTTAATACGATGAAACACAAACTATTTGGCAAGCTCGCCCTATCCGCTGCCCTTCTTGGAACAGCAGCCCTTCCCGTCCATGCCTCGGGTGCCGAAACCCCAAGCGATGCACCGAACCAAACAGGTAAAAGCGCGCCCGTTGCCACCGCTGCAACCATTTCCGTTATGCCGAATCCGTTGGAATTAGCTGAGAAATACGCGCCGGAAACGGTTCAAGACTGGAAGGAAACGCTGGAGAAATACGGCAAGCTTGCCGGAACCGAGGCAACCTTCTTTTTGTCGGAGGCCGCCGCTGTCGCTGCAGATAACGGAGAGGTAAAGCCGATAGCGGCAAAAGGCGAATTCGGGATATCCATTGCCGTGCAAGCTGCTCCGGCTGAAGCTGCCAAGGGATTCGTGGACAGCGGAGATATTAAGGATATCCAGATTACCAAGATCAAGGAGCTTGTCCCTCTGGAAGGCACAGCCATCAAAGTAGCCGAAGCTGTGAAAACCGATGCCGGCGACGGGAAACACGACGTGATCCGTTTCGAGAAAGCCAGTGTGAAGGCAATGAAGATCCGCGATGCAGAAAGTTTGGAAGTGAAGATCGACGATGAGGAGCTGGCGTTCATCCATGCCCGAATCGGCCTCTTCAAAGCGGTGGATTCCAAGGACTCGGATGCCATTAAAGAAGCATTGGCGAAGCTGCTGGACCAATACAAAGCACAGATCGCCAAGCTGGAAGCTGAAGCGAAGTAACGTCGATACGAGACCGTACATGACAGTCCGAGCCCAGCGTACTTAACCGAAAACAAGCCCTGCCGGTGCCGCGGCAGGGCTTGTTTTTAGCATAGGCTTACGTTTTTTTGGCCATTGCCTTCATCAGCTTCACCGCCGAGCGCACGCGGGGACGCTTCAAGTGCTCCTCCACGTAGCGATAATCCGTCAGGATCACCTTGGCATCCCGCAGACCATAAGCAAAATCATCATCAAACAGCAGGCAGTACTCCCATACCCGCTTCTCCCAATTCGGAATATTCGCCAGCATCCATTCATCCTCCGCTCCCGGGTGAACGTACGTTTCACTGACCCCTTCCGGGAGTCTGTATAGCTTATCGATTAGCGACTGCTTGAAGCTCTCGTAGGTCTCTCCCTCGACGACGGGAAACGGATGCGAGAGCAGATAATCCGGGATCGGCACGCCGAATGTATCGGCGAGGCTCGAGGCGAGCGCCACCGGCCGCTCGATATTCGGCAGCGTGCTGAGCAGCGGATCCTCCGGGTGAATATAACGAAACAAGCGCGCGGGGAGGCGCCAGCGGGAAGTCTTCCACAGCATCTGCGGGATAAGGCTCCGCCCCGTTTCCATCCCGTAAAGGCTTCCCATGTGGTTATCCGCATGGCTGATGCGGATGCCGGCCTTCTTCGCCAGCCGGTATTGCGCCTCCAGCTCTTTTAGCACGGCGCCCGTCTCCGCTCCCCGTTCAAACTCCTGAACCGTCCGGTATTGATGACCGCTAGCGTCATGCAACGAAGAATGACCGGTCAAGCTCTTCCACCGCAAAGCTTCGAATTCGCTCGTCAAGGTCAGATGCAGCCCCACATTGGGTTGGCGCCGGCGTGCGGCCCAGGAGGCTGCCTCCTCAAAGCCGGGGGCCACGGTCATGATGGTCGCCGATGAAACTTTATTCTCCTCCAGCAGATGCCGGATCGCCTCATTCATGGCCTTGCTCTGGCCGAAATCGTCACAGTTGATGATCAGTCTTCGCTCCATGGTCATGCCCGCCTCCTATGGATTTTGAGAATTCGATTTTGGTTGCATACGACAGCACGAAGGAAATGGCCAACAGGCATAAGGGAACGACACTGATTAAGTACCGAAAGGTCGATTCCGGATCGCTTCCCGGGTTGTCGCCGCTTTCATATCCGAATATCATGCCTACGACAAAAAACGCCAGGGCGGAGATCAATCCGCTGGAACGCGTAATAAACCCGCTGACCGCCGTATAAATCCCTTCTCTGCGAAGCCCTGTCCGCTCCGCATCCTCATCGATGATGTTTCCGCTAACCATGGCCGGCGTAACCAGAAATCCCGCCAGACCGAACCCTACCCCGATCCCTGCCAGAATGCCGCTCATCAGATCATAGCCAAACCACAGAGGGATGACGGATAACCCATATATCCCTAGCGACAAACGCCATGCCTTCACGCCGTCCATCCTGCGGATCATCCAGTACCACACGAACACCAAGGGGATGACGGATACAAACACGGCCGCCAGCAGAATCGACACTTGATTGTCCGGGATGCGGAGCACGTATTTTGCGTAAAAAGGGATCGTGGAGCTTATCAGCCCATTCACCGTCTGGGCAAAAGAATTGGAGATGTTGAACACCCAGAACTTCTTGTTTCGCAGCGTTTCACGAAACGCGTGGACAAGCTTGAGCGGCTCGCTTGCGCTGAACGCCTCTACCTCGCGGACGCTCATCATGCACAGGAACATGAACACACCGAACAGCAGCGCGTACAGAATCGCCATGTTCGAAAATCCCATGGCGTCATAGATGATCGGAGTCAGCGCAGTACCGATCAACAATGCCACCACTTGATAGCCCTGCTGGATGGCCGAGGCCTTCGCCCGGATGCGGTCTCCGCGGAACAGTTCGGGGAACAGCGCCCCATAATTGACCCATAATACGGTTGCCACGGCTTCATACAGGATAAGGGCAACCAAAAACCACATAAACAGCCCGTTCTCAGACAATCCTTCCGGCGGCGAGAACACGAGCACGAAGGTCAGCATGAAGAGCGGAATCGCCCCGAATACCCACGGCCTGCGCCGTCCCAGCCTGGTTCTGGTGCGATCGGACCAATACCCCATGAGCGGATTGTTTACCGCATCCCAGATCAGAAATACGGTTCGTGCCAGAGATGCCAGCCCTATGCCAAGACCCAAGGTATCGACGTAAAAAAAGATGTAAAAGGAGCTGAACGCCTGACTCGGAACCATCATGGCAAACATGCCCAGCGAAAATGAATACGGCGAATTCACCCAACTGCGCTTCATCCGTTTCCCTCCATCCGTCATGGACGATTTTGTTGTACAGTATTCGGCATGCGAAGGGAATATACCTGCGCAAACGAAGGCTTAGGTAATCTCGTCTATAGATTGGAGAAAAAGCCATGATCGAGACTTGGAAATGGACGTATATACATATTTTTCATGACAACTGCCCACCCTTCTAGTTAAGGACCACAAAATCTTCGGAAAGGGTCTGTGCCATGGAACTCCTAAAGGATCTTCTGCTAGTGCTTGGGAGAATTTATACCATATACCCGCTGCTCTTGGGCGTTACCCTATTCATGGGCCGCCGCTCCATCGCCGAGCTTCCCGTTTTCGACTACATCATTATCCTGTCCCTAGGCTCCGTGGTCGGAGCAGACATCGCGGATCCCAAAATCGAACATATCCATACCGCCTTTGCGATCATCGCCATCGGCTTGTTACAGAAGCTTGCCTCGATTCTGCTTGTGAAGAGCCGGCGCATCGGCAAGTGGATTACATTTGAACCGCTGATTGTCGTTAAAGACGGGCAGTTCATTTATCCGAATATGAAAAAAGCACGTTACTCGATCGATAACATTTTGCAAATGCTGCGCAAGGAACAGATCTTCGATATGGCGGAAGTCGATATGGCGGTGCTGGAGCCAAGCGGTGCCTTATCCATCCTGAAAAAGATGGAGAAGACCTCCGTCACGCTGGAGGACCTGAAGTTAAAGCGGCAGAATGCCGGCCTGTCCTACGCCGTCGTCAAAGAAGGTCGCATACAAACGATTACCCTCCGAAAATTAAACCTTACCGGAGAATGGCTGGAGACTCAGCTGGGTGAGCGGGGAATTCTCCTCGATCAGGTATTCTTCGCTTCACTCGATGAACAGAAGCGTTTAAACATCACCATTTACGATAAGGAAATTCCGCTCCCTCCCTTGTATCATTAAGGATTCCGAAAAAAGCCTGACGCTGCCGCCAGGCTTCTTCCCGTTTATGACTTATTGAAGAACGATTTTGATGGCATTGCCGATTGGCGGCAGACTCTTGGTCAATACCGGGCCGTAGTAGCCGATA
Source organism: Paenibacillus sp. Y412MC10 (assembly GCF_000024685.1). Classification (NCBI taxonomy): domain Bacteria; kingdom Bacillati; phylum Bacillota; class Bacilli; order Caryophanales; family Paenibacillaceae; genus Paenibacillus; species Paenibacillus sp. Y412MC10. The sequence continues at coordinate 606,213 of NC_013406.1, read as the reverse complement.
ATTTCCGCATCGTCAGTCAAGTCGCTCGTTTTCAAGGCTTTGCCGTCTTTATTCACGACAACCGTCTCGGGCGTCAGATTTAGGACGACCTCATTGGGGGATTGTTCCGTCAACCCTTTGCCCTTGATCGTTACGCGCAGGTTGCCGCCATCCGCATTGATGTCGGTGATGGCGCCGGCCGTAGCCAGCTGCTCCGTCTCTTCCTTGTCGGACTTCACGCTGATTTCGTAAGCATACGTTTGAGGAGGCAGGCTCATCGTCATCGCCAGGCTGTGCACCGCTTCGATCTTCATGCCTTTTGCAAGATCCTTAAGCTCGATCTTCTTGCCTTCCGCATCGCGGATGACCGTGTTCTCATCCACGTTCAGCACGATTCCTTCGGTGCCCGTGCCGTTAATATGAACGGCTTGGCGTTCTTCGTTATGGATAACTTCCGTGATGGTTCCGACCACGGTTTCCTTCTTAACCTCTTCCTCGGACGTGATGTTTACCTTCGTTCCATCAACCGCGACGTTAACCCGGAGCACTTCGCTGAAGAAGCTCGCAGGAACATACAACGTGCCTTTTACGTTCACCGGAGCAGCGCCGAGGGACTTATACATTTTGTTAACCGCATACTGATCTTTGCCCGTTTGCACGAGGGTCCAGATCGGTGATCCCGATTGGGTTAGCTCCGCAGACCGGTCTTGTTGATTCCACTCCAGTTCGAATCCGAGCGCCTCGGATACGCTGCGCAGCGGGATCATGACCTGTTTCGCGCCGGCATTCATGAATCCGGCTCCAGCCACTTCCTTGCCGTTGACCAGAACACCATAATCAATGATCGCCGAGATCACCACCGGCTTCTGTTCCTGAATGTCTCCGGTTTGGGGTGCCGCATAAGCCGCTGCGCCGCCGGAAACCGCCATGGCCGCAACCATCAGCGTCGCTGCTTGCTTTTTCCATTGTTTGTTCATGTTCATCATCCTTTCTAGGTGCCTTAGATTATCATGTACAACTATACTGACGGACGCATCTGCCAAATGTTGCATTGAAATCGAAAGTCCAAGGGCCGAACATAAACCAAAAAGCCGTTCCGGGCGACTTTTCCAATCTCCCGAAACGGCTTTTGTACTGTAAGTGAATATATCAATTAGCTGAATATATCAATTAGCGTTGTATGAATAGCGGGTCCACGAAGCTTCGGCAATACTCCTCCGCAATCTGTTCCGCGCTGTATCCCATATCGCGCATGTACAGAATAATATCGGCCCGCGGCAGGGATGCAAGCATCACGGAGGTGAACAGAGGATCCAGGGGCATCAGCTCCCCCCGCTCCGCCGCAAGCTCCAGCAGACGCTTGATCTGTAAGCGCAAATACGTGAAGGGCGGGTTCTCGCACATAATGTTCTTGGTTTCCTCCAGACGGTCAGAGGTCAGCATCACCCTGAGCCACTCCAGATCCTCGTTGAAATGCAGAATCACCTTCGTCATTACCGTCCGAAGCCGGTGTGCTACCGTTTCGCCTTCGCTATTGCGCAGATAAACGTCCAGCCCTTCCATAAACCGGTCGATCTTGGCTTCCATCAGCGTGAAGCAAATCTTGCTCTTGCTGGGATACCGGCGGTAAAGGGTACCTTGACCGATTCCCGCCGTTTTGGCCACTTGATGCATGGAGACGTCCTCGACTCCGTATTTGTTAAATAAGGCCTGAGCCGTATCCAAAATCTTTTGACCCAACTCGTCATTCTCTTTCGGCAATGCACGCATCCCTTTCTAATTAAACAAACGGGAACCTTATGCGGCAGACTGTTTTTCTTCAACGGGTGAAGACGTACGTTTAACAAATAAGCCCAGCACGAAAGCGATGATTGCAAGAACAAGCCCGATTACGAAAGCATTATGAAGACCGGCAACCATGCTTTGCACCGGATTGAGATCCCCGGTTGTTTCAACGTAATTTTTAGCACCTGCAGTCATGATGCTGATAAAGAGCGCCATACCGACAGCTCCCGCGACCTGCTGCAGCGTATTCATGATCGCCGTTCCATGCGGATACAGCAAGCGCGGCAGCTGATTCAAAGCCGTGGTTTGGGCCGGCATCATAACCATCGAAATCCCTATCATCATCATAACATGAAGGAAGATGACATAACCACCCGTCCATGAAGCGTCGATGCGCGAGAACAGGAAGATGGCGATGCTCAGCAGCGCCAAGCCGGGAATAATCAGAACGCGCGGTCCGAATTTATCGAACAGCTTTCCTGTAATCGGCGCCATCAATCCGTTGATGATCCCGCCCGGCATCATGACCAGACCCGCCGATAGCGCAGTCAAGCCCAGAGCGTTCTGCAGGAACAGCGGCAGCATGATCATGGTGGAGAACATGCTCATCATAAGTACCAGCATCAGCACGGTCACGAGAGAGAACATCGGAAATTTGAAGGTACGCAGATCCAGCATCGGTTCCTCCATCTTCAGCTGACGCCATACGAAGAGCAGCAAGCTGATAGCCCCGGCCGTAATGCACCATATGACCTTCGGATCAGACCAGGTGCCTTCGCCGGCACTGCTGAATCCGTATACGATTCCCCCGAAACCGATGGTAGACAGAATAATCGAAATGTAATCGACTTTCGGCTTGGTCAGTTCCGATACGTTCTTCAGGAACACCGCGGCAAACACGATGGAGAACGCAGCGAGCGGAATGACCAGGTAGAACAACCAGCGCCAGTTCAGCGCATCCACGATCAAACCGGAAAGCGTCGGTCCGATCGCCGGTGCCGTCATGATGACGAGACCGATCATCCCCATAGCGGCTCCGCGATTCTGAGGCGGATAAATGCTAAGTATGGTGTTCATCAGAACCGGCAGCATAAGCCCCGTTCCGACGGCTTGCAGAATACGGCCTACCAGCAGCACCCCGAATACCGGCGAGAAGCCGCATATAATCGTACCTATCAGGAATAGCGACATAGCGCCTATAAACATCTGTCTTGTCGTGAACCAAAGCTGCAGCAGCGCCGTGACCGGCACCAGAATACCGACAACCAGCATGTAAGATGTGGAAAGCCACTGCACCGTCGACTCCCCAATGCCAAACTGCTCCATCAAGCTTGGGAAAGCGATGTTCAGCAATGTCTCATTCAAGATGGACACGAACGCGCCGATAATCAGTGCGGCAACGATCGGCCCTCTCTTTATTTTGCTTAAATCAATCTTGGCCGAACTTGGCCCCACTCCCATATCCAAGACCTTATCCTCCCTGTCTTTTGTCTATACGGACAATTGTCCGGTAACGCGTTTTTTATTCTAACGGACAATTGTCCGCAGGTCAACTGAAAATTTTCATTAAATTTTCAAATTCGTCCGCCCAGATGAAGCCCGCGGCGTTTTCCGCTGCCATAAGCAGCCGAAACAAGCAGGATTCGGCCATTCATAATAAAAGGATCCGCCCCTAAATCGAGACTAGGGCAGATCCTTTTTCTATGCACATTTCGACTTTAGGTTCGCCTTGCCCCGAAAGACCCTTGGCATTTCCTAAATGCAAGTGTCCTAATAGGTCAATCCGCTGCGCGCAAGTCAGTCCCTGAAAACGCTAAGCATTCAGTGCAATCTTTTCTTTGTACACTTTGGCCCAGCCTTCCAAGTTGTTCGTTACGATCAAGAGTTCAGGATACTGGGCAAGGGATGCCAATACCGCCTCGTCATCCGGCGTCCAGACGATGAGCTGAATCCCCCGCTTGCGCGCTTCCTCCATAAACGAAGGGGTCACGTATACATATTTGACGGACACATAGCGAGCGCCGATCTGTTCCAGATAAGGAAAGACCGATGGCGTCGCCCCGTAAATCACAAGCCCCAGCTCGATGTCAGGATCAAGGGAACGGGCCCGTTCTATCGAATAATGATCGAAGGAGGTCAGGAATACCTGCTTCTCCATGCCCGTATCCTTGATCACGTCAATGACCTTCTGTTCCAGCCCGGGATAGGTGTCCCCCATCTGCTTCAGCTCGATGTCAACGATCATCCGATCCTTGGCAAAAAGCAGCGCTTCCTCCAGCGTGGGGATGACTTCCCCCCGGCCTGCATCCAGCTTGCGTATTTCCTCCAGCGTGAAGGCATTGATCGCTCCGGTACCGTTGGTCGTCCGGTTAACCGTGGGATCATGAATCACGACAGGCACGCCGTCCTTCGTCAGCTGGACATCCAGCTCCAGGTGCGAGAAACCAAGCTCCAGCGCTTTCCGAAAGCCCAGCATCGTGTTCTCCGGAAATTTGAGCGGATACCCTCGATGGGCTAATCCCCGTACTTCCATGTGCCATCCCTCCATATATAAGTCGATTGACGGCCTCGATCACACTGCCGCCGCAAGGAGACGGACTTACGCAATCGAAATGGCCGTTTGCAGCTCTATAGGTTTGTTCGCCGTGGGCTTCCCGATCCCTGCTGCGCACCGCAGGAATTAGCTTTATGTCCTTCGCTCGAACAAAGAGACGGTATGGTGGTGTATCCTTACCCACCGTCTCCACACCGTCCTGAATTCCGCAACATATGATTATGCGGTTATTTAAACGTCGAGTTCGCCATCGCGGCCACGATATGCTTCTGCATCACCGTAAAGACCAGCACGATCGGGATGATCGCCATGACGCTGGACGCCATAATGACGTTGAAGAACATCGCTTCATTCCCGGCGATGGAATCCCGCAGCATCGCGATACCGACCGTAAGCACGCGCATGTCGTTGTTGTTGGTCATGATCAGCGGCCAGAAATACGAGTTCCAGGACGAGATGAAGATCAACACGCCCATGGTGACGATCGTCGGCATCGCCATCGGGAACAATAGCTTGTACAGAATGGAGAATCGGCCGGCTCCATCCACGCGCGCCGCTTCCAGCACGTCGTTGTTAATCGATTTGAACGCCTGCCGGAGCAGGAATATCGCATAGGCGGACGCCCCGTGAGGCACGATGAGCGCCCAGAAGGTATTCAACCAATCGAGCTTGGACATCATGACGTACACGGGAACGAAAATTACCTGTTCCGGCACGATCAACGCGGCAAGCACCAACAGAAACAGCGCGTCCCGTCCCCAGAACTTCCCCTTCGCGAATGCATAAGCGGCCATGAGCGCCACGTTCAGCTGCAGAATAATGGTTCCGACCGCCATGAGCAAGGTATTGCCGAAGAACCGCGCGTAAGGGATAACCCGGAAGGCTTCGGCAAAGTTCTGCCAGGCAAAGGTTTCCGGCCAGAATGTAGGAACGGCCATCCGCATCTCAGACTGCGTCTTGAGCGCGCTGATCAGCAGCCAGTACACCGGAAAGAACATGACGAGGGTCACGATCACGGCCCCGATTACGCGGAGCGTCATTATGGTCTTTCGGTTCTTGGCGGATCCAGCCATATAATTATCCTTCATAGTGCACCTTCTTCCTGCTGACCACCCATTGTACCAATGTTAACAGCAATATGATTACGAACAGAATCATGACAAGCGCCGAGGCTCTTCCTGTTTTGAATTCATCAAAGGCCATCGTATAGATCCAGTACACGATCGCATTCGTTGCTTTGAGCGGACCTCCATCGGTCATGACGTCAATCGACTGGAACACCTGCATGGAGGAAATAAAGCTGGTAATGACCAGAAACAAGGTCATCGGCGACAAGAGCGGCAGCGTAATGTTGCGGAACTGCCGGAACTTGCTGGCTCCATCAATGGAGGCCGCCTCGTAATACTCGGCCGGAATCCCCCGCATGCCTGCAATAAAGAGGATCATTGCAAAGCCGACGCCTTTCCAGACCGAAACGGCAACCAGCGCCGGCAAGGCCGTCGAAGGGTTGGTCAGCCATTCGACCGGCTCCACGCCGAACCAGGAAACAATGGAATTCAATAGCCCGTATTGTCCATTATAAATCCATGTAAACACCATGGCCGCGACAACCATCGATACGTAATACGGCATAAAGATGACACCGCGCATGAAGCCGAACAGCCGTGACGATGACACGTTGAGCAGCAAGGCCAGCAGCAACCCGATGACCAGCGTGAATACAACGTCCATGACGGTATACAGGAACGTGACCTTCAAGGAGTGATAGAAATCCGAGTTCGACAGCAGTCGCGTATAGTTATCGACGCCCACGAATTTCTTCACGGGACGGGTCATGTTCCAATTCGTGAAGCTAATATAGACGGAATAACCCAGCGGATAATACAGGAACACGCCCATAAACAGCAAGGCCGGAACTGCGAACGAGAAGTCCTTCCACTTCTCGATCAACGTATGAGACATCCGTTTAGAGACCGAAGCGGTCGCCCGATCGGACGCCGCCTTTGTCATTGCTTTATTGGTCTCCATAGGCATCACTCATAGTCAGCCAGAATATCGTTGATCTTCTTGGCTGCATCCTGCATAAGTGATGTCGGATCTTTTTTGTTCAATACCATTTCCCCTACGACTTCTTTGTAGACTTCGCTGAATTCAGGATAAGCCGGATGCTGCAGACGCGGCGTTACTTCGTCGAAGTGCTCGTATACCGCTCTGTATTGCGGCCATCTTTCGAAATATTGATCGCCTTCCTCGGATTCGATCGCGGATTTTCTTGTCGGCAGGTATCCAACGGATTCCGCCCATTTAATGTTGTGCTCCGCGGAAGTCATGAACTCGATGAATTTCCAAGCCGCTTCTTTCTCCAGATCCTCGGCGCCGTCCATCATGACGATCCCCGCGCCGCCAATGTTGGAGGTCCGCACTTTATCGCCAGGGATAAAGGATACGCCAACCTCAAAGTCCGCATTCTCGCGGTACATCTTCAGCATAGCGGAAGTATGCTGCACCATGGCGATTTCGCCGTTCAGGAACATCTGGCGCATATTGTCGGAAGCCCCTTTACCGAAGCCCATATGCATGCTGCCTTCATTTTGCCACTTGTAGAAGTTCTGAAGGTACCGGAGAGAATCCTCGGTCTCGACAGCGGAAGCACTCAGGTCCTCCGTCAGGATTTGTCCGCCGCCGTTAATGTTCCACGGGTCATAGTACCATGTGTCCCAGCCTGGAACGGAGAAGGCATAGCGAGTCGTTTTATCGCCTTCTTTTTTCGTAACTTTTGCATTGAAATCCTCGATTTCGTCCCACTTCGCAGGCGGCTCTACACCCAGCTCGTCCAGCATCGTTTTGTTGTAGACAAATACGCTGGTGCTCACGATGAGAGGAAATCCGAACTGCTTGCCGTTGTAAGCATAGGCGTTCAGCATCCCTTTAGCAAAATCGTCCATCTTCACTTCGTCGCGCTTGATCCACGGGCCCAAGTCGGCAAAAACGCCGCTGTCCGCAAAATTGGCGAGCGATGATACCTCGACGTTGGTAACGGCCGGCACGTCATTCGCAGCCACTGCAGCCGATAATTTTTTGTGAAGATCAGGATAACCGCCTTGGAACACCGGCTCAACCGTGATATGAGGGTATTTCTTCTGGAATTCGGCAATCATGTAGTTCAAGCCTTCAAGCTGGGCATCCGCGTGGGCATGCCAGTATTGGATTTTAACGGGTGTCGTGTCGTTCTTCATATCCATCGAAGCGGCTTCCACGTCATCCAGCGAGACCTCTCCTCCGGCACTTTCACTTCCACCGCCGCCTCCGCAAGCCGTGGTAATCACCATAAATATGGTCAATAACATTAACAACCATGATTTCTTTTTCATAGATGATCTGTTGTCCCCTTTCGAATCTATTCATCATTCATCATCCAAAATTACCGTCGATCCACTTCATCAAATGCCGGTTGGAACGGCACGCGGATCCCATAGGAACGGGAGAATCCCCATCCAAACAGCCCGCCTATCCCTTAAAAAGCGCACAAAAATAGAGACGTCAAAAAGAGCGCAACCTAAGAGCCACCACCTCCTATAAAAGCTAAAGTAGCTGCTACTCGGGTTATCTCATCGTCTCCACCCCTAGCAAATATGTAATTGTGGTTAATCCGTCATTCCTACGTAAGACCGTTACGTCCAAAAACGCGTGTCTCCCGTAGATACGAGGTCTGCGCCGTTCGCCAGCGCCTCGTCGATTTCTTCTTCGCTTCGTAAAAAACCTCCCACTATGAGCGGACAGTGAATTTCCTTCTTCAGATCGCGGATGACGCGGGGCATAAGTCCCGGCATCAATTCCACTTCGTCCGGACGTGCTTGTCCGATCATCTTCACTGCGGTTCCCAAAGCTGTCGTATCGATCGCAAACACGCGCTGTATCGAGCTGATGCCTGCTTGGCGCGAAGCCAATACCGTATTCGTCTTCGTCGTAATGATCCCGTCGATCTTGTACGAATCCGCCAAATACTGCACTGCCGAATTATCCCGGCCGATGCCGCTTACCATTTCCAGATGGACAAACACTTTTTTGCCTGAGGAGTGCAGTCGGTTTACGATATCCCTTAGTTTCATGATGTCGCCTGTCATCAGGTTCACCCGTTCCACCGCGCTGTTCACAGCCGCGTCGATCTGTTCCAGCTTGGTAATCGAAGCAATAACGGGAAGACGGCGACTCCCTTGATCTGTCATAAGTGCGTGTCCTCCTTATTATGAACACCTCTTATGATAGAGTTATAAGATCATGCGAGTATTAACGATATGTAAAATCTGTGTTAACGCCCCGCTCCTAGGCACCTGCATATCATGAATACGCTTTCTATTCAGTTAACAACAGATTCTGCTATATCCCTGGTTTGGTGGATTCCCTCCTAGATTCAGGATCATGCCGTCCTGCGAAGTCTTGGATAGCGCTTTCATAATAGCTTGTCGAGCTATTTAGTTTCTATCATAGAGGAATTATTTAGCTTGAGTCTATAGCGAAATTTGTTTTATTTTGTCGAATTTAAAAGAATGTCAGCTCAATGTAATAAATATCATGGCAGGAAGCTCGTTTTTGTGATCGTACAGCGATTCAAAGACCCATGAAGGCAGTTTCAGGACAGCGGGCTTTGCGGAGGCTTGGATGCAGGGGTAATCCGGACTCATGGACTCAGCAGGCGCACGAGCTTAATCAATAAGCCGGCCAAGAAAACTTCTTGGCCGGCTCCCCTTGATCCATCCCGTCGAGCACTAGCTATTCGAACAAAGGAACCTTCGGGTCCTTCCCGTTACAGTGAACCAGCATCGCGTGCAGCTGCCCCCTGTGGTGATACAGGTGTGCCACGATTTCGAGCAGCCATTCGTACCTCGAATAGGTGACGCCCCAATAAGAGGTCATCTCCTGATGAAGCTCCTCTTCCGTCATTTCTCGGAACGCCTGCTCCAGATATGAATAGTTGCTCAATAACTCCGCCTGTATGTCCTTCAGGTTATTTAACGACACGCCTGCGTAATAGGCGCTCATCTCCTCTTGGGTGGCTCCTCCGGATATATGATAATCGGCCCGGCAGATGACGGCGATATGCTTGAGCAGCTCTCCGACCGAATGTTTGCCTTCCGTCGGCTTGACGAGCAAATCCCGTTCATCCAGCTTATCGATAATCGCGACAACCGAGACGACAGCCACCTCGATCTGATGTAGGGCATATGTACAATAGGAATTCATAGGTTCTCTCCAATCCGGTATGTATACAGTAATCTGTTCAAAATCACCTCATTATTATAGAACATACGTTCCTAATATTTCAACAAAAAAACAACCTGACCCTTAAGCACTAAGAGTCAGGTTGTTCAGAAGCAAATCTTGTATAAGATCAGCTAACCAGGTCAAATCCGGTTGTATTCTCAAGCACTTCCACATGAAACGCGCTGCCGTCAGCCTTTCGCACAACGCTAACCGACAGGTGCCCGCTTCCGATCGCAATCCGTTCGGCCTTCAGTTCGTTCATCCCCTCCGGAAGGAACGGGGACAACGCGATTTCCTTCTTCGCCGCGTTCGGATACAATCCGAGCATCGCCTGCAGGAAGACGATCGAGGTTCCCGCCGCCCAAGCCTGCGGCGAACAGGTCGTCGGGTACGGAACGGGATGGCCCAGCTTCGCATCATGACCGCAGAACAGCTCCGGCAAACGCTGGTATTCAAAATGCGCGGATGCCTGGAGCAGGCCGGAAATCACCTTGCCTGCCTCAGCTTTGAATCCTTGCTTGCCGAGACCCAGCAGGATCATGGCATTGTCATGCGGCCATACGCTCCCATTGTGATAGCTCACCGGATAGTAGCCGGTGGAGCCAGTACTCATCGTGCGGATGCCGTATCCGTTGAACATGTCGCTTCTAAGCATCCGCTCGGCTTGCGCCTTCGAGCGGCTCTCTTCCGGCAATCCGCTCATGAGCAGATGCCCGGGATTCGAGGTTACGCTTTGTACCTGGCGTTGATCCTTATCCAGCGCAATGGCGTAACACTGCTCATCCTCCATCCAGAAGGCCGCTTCAAAACGGACGCGAAGCTCCTCGGCTTCCGTTTCCAGCTTGCGGGCCAGTTCCGGCTCGCCCAGCTCCGCGAAGACGGGTACCAGCGATTGCTTCGCTTGATACACGTAACCCTGAACCTCCGACAGCGCGATCGGCGATTCCGCATACTCGCCGTTCTCATGGATGATCGAGTTGGCGGAATCCTTCCAGCCCTGGTTCGGGAAGCCTTTCTCGGCTTCCTGCTTGTAGGCCATGAAGCCGGAGCCCGCTTCGAGGGCGGCATCGATATAATCCAAAGCCCGCAGCACGTTCGGCTTGAGCTCCTCCGCTAAGGAGAGATCGCCCGTCCAGCGGTAATACTCGCCGATCAACGCCAGGAACAGCGGCGTGGAATCGATGGTGCCGTAGTACGGCGAGAACGGGGACTGATTCGTCGTGACCAGCTCTCCATAGCGGATCTCATGCATGATTTTGCCCGGCTGCTCATCCCGCCAAGGGTCCGTCTTCTCGCCTTGATAAGCCGCCAGCGTTCTCAAGGTTCCTTTGGCAAGCTGCGGGTTCGCCGGAAGCATGAACAGCGCCGTGATCAAGCTGTCTCTGCCGAACGGAACCGCGAACCATGGCAATCCGGCTACCGTTGTATCGCCGAAACCTACATCCGTCGTCAGCATGCGCAGATCCTGCAATCCTCTCTGGTACAAGCCGCTGAACAGCGCGGAATCCGACTGGAGCTGCGAGCTGTTCCCGTACCAAGCTTCGTACGAGGCTTCGAGTTTCTTCAGCCCCTCTTCATAAGTCAGCGTCTCTGCTGCGGTTTGACGCTCCGTCATCGGCGTGACAAAGAACGTAATCACCTTCTGCTCTTTGGCTTTCAGGGACAAGGAGAACGAAACCGTGCCGGTATCATCCGCATTGCCGCCGTCCGCATCCCAGGCAATGCGCGTCTGCCTTCTCAACTTGTCGGCGCCGACGTAGGCCAGCGTCAACTCTTGATCGCCTGTCCGAATCCCTTCCATTTTGCCGACTTCGCCCGTACGGTATTTACGGACCAGGAACATATCCTGAAAATCCGCATCGAAGGAAACCCCGAACTCGATATTCGAATCGGTCACAAAGTAATTGGTCAGCGTACAGCGCTCATACAGGACGCCATCATAGATGAAGCGTTCCCGAAGCACTTCGATCGCCCCTTCATCCTTGGCATCCTTCATCAGGCGGAAGGAGGCCACATAGCTTTTATCCCCCGTGGAGGACAGAAGTGAAGGCTTCTCGCCATCGATGAACAGCTCCATGCGGCTCAGAAAACGCGTATCCTTCGTATACAAACCATGGCCCTGATCGTCCCCCTGGACAATATCTCCGTTAAGCCCGGTCAGAAAAAACACGTCTCCTTCTTTAATTACGCGGTAGTCCATGCATAAATCCCCCTTTATTCAACAACCTCAAGCTCTGCCTGCAGTCCTTCCTCCGAATGCGGTCCGACCCAGACATGGAACTTTCCGGGCTCTACCGTAAATTCAAGCCTTTCATCCAGCAGCCCCAATGCTTCACGTCCCAGCGTAAAATGCACCTCCCGGCTTTCACCAGGCTGAAGCTGCACCTTGGAGAACCCCTTCAGCTCTTTGACCGGCCGGGTCGAGCTTGCCACCAAGTCGCGGATGTAGAGCTGCGCGGTTTCCTCGCCGGCTCTGGATCCCGTATTCGTGATGCTCACGGATACACGGACGGATTCGTCCCGGCCGATCTGATGCCGATCCAGCTGCAGATCCGTATATTCGAACGTTGTATAACTGAGGCCGTATCCGAACGGATACAGCGGAGAATCGTCGCAATCGATATAATCTTCGTACAGATGGGGCCGCCCGGTATTCTTCCGGTTGTAATACATCGGAATTTGGCCCGTCGCGCGCGGAACGGTAACCGGCAGGCGACCGCTCGGATTGTACTTGCCCGTCAGCACGTCTACAATCGCTAGGCCTGTGGCGGTTCCCAAATGCCAAGCTTCCACCACGGCATCGGCGTGCTCATGCAGCCATGGAGTCGCAAGCGGACGGCCGTTCATCAGCACGGCGACGATCGGCGTGTCAGTCTGACGCTTCAGCTCCCGTATCAGGCGTTCCTGGCAGGGTAGAAGCGTAATGGACGTCACATTGTAGTGTTCGCCGGTCATCGCTTCGGATTCGCCGACAACGACCACGGCGACATCACACTGCTTGGCAAGCTGAACGGCACGCTCGACTCCGCCGTCCAGCTCCTCCAGTATGCCGCTGCCCTGCTCGTAGAACACCTCGGCCTTCGGTGCGATTTCCGATTGAAAAGCATCCCGCACCGTGACAACGTCCTCATCCCGACCTTTCCAAGCCCAGCAGCCCATGGAATTATGGCGATCATCGGCCAGCGGCCCGATCAAGGCCAGCTTCTTGTGCTTGCCGGTATCCAGCGGCAAAATTCCGCTACGATTCTGCAGGAGCACGATCGATTTCCGGGCGCTGTCCCTGGCCTGGGCCAGATGCGCCGCTGGAATGGCTCGCCCTTTCAGCAGATCTCCGGCTTCTTCGGATTCTTCGCTTACATACGGGTTCTCGAACAATCCGAGGCGGATTTTCACCCTCAAAATGCGAAGCACCGCATCATCCAACAGCTGAAGCAGCTCGGGGTTATCCTGGACCAGCGCCTCCAGATGATCGAGATAGACGCCGGAATGCATGTCCATGTCGACGCCGGCGTTCAGCCCCTTCCGCGCGGAATCCTTCCGGTCCTCCGCATAGCCATGGTAGATCAGCTCTTCGATCGACTCCCAGTCGCTGACCACCATGCCGTCAAAGCCCCACTCCCGCTTCAATATATCCCGCAGCAGATAGCGGCTTCCGGAAGCGGGAACCCCGTTCAGTTCGCTGAAAGCACTCATCACCGACAGAGCGCCTGCTCGAATCCCGTGCTCGAACGGCGGCAGCACGGTTTCCCGCAGCGTCCGCTCCGACATGTCCGTCGTATCATAATCCCGGCCGCCTTCAATCCAGCCATAACCGGCAAAATGCTTCACGCATGCCGCTACGGTCGGGTTGCCGTCCCCGTTCGGACTTTGAAATCCACTTACCTTCGCGGCAGCGGCCAGGGAGGACAGATAGGCATCCTCCCCCGTGCTCTCCGCGATGCGGCCCCACCGGGGGTCGCGCGTCACGTCCACCATCGGGGCAAAAGTCCAGCGGATGCCTTCAGCTGCCGCCTCTTCTGCCGCAATGCGGGCGTTCTTCTCCATCCCTTCGAGATCCCAGCTGGAGGCTTCGCCGAGCGGAATCGGAAAGATGGTGCGAAAACCGTGAATGACGTCATCCCCGATGAGAAGAGGAATCCCCAGCCGCGTTTCCTCCACGGCCAGCCGCTGGAGCTCGTTGATTTTTTTCGGACCATGCACATTCAACAGCGACCCGATCTTGCCTTCGGCAACCAGCTTCAGCTCCCGCTCCTCGCACCGGCCGTACTGCACCGTTTGACCGATCTTCTCGGCCAAGGTCATCTGCGCGAGAAGCTCCTTTGCACGCTGTTCCACGTTATCCATGTCTAATCCCTCCCGATGCTTCGATATCAGCCTTTGACGCCTGCGTTCGAAATCCCCTCGATATATTGGCGCTGGAACAGGAAGAAGAACAGGATGATCGGCAGCGTGGACAGAACGACCCCTGCCATGATCATCGGCGTATTCTCGAAGAACATATCCTTCACGCTGTTCAGGCCGACCACCAGCACATACATTTCCGGCGTATTCGCCAGCGTGCTCGGAACGAGGTAACTGTTCCAGGTCCCGGCAAATGCAAGGATCGACATCGTAATCAGCGATGAGCGGGCCAGGGGATACACGATCCGCCAGAAAGCGCCCATCTTCGTCAAGCCATCCATTCGCGCAGCCTCCAGAAACTCGTTCGGAACCGAGATGAAGAACTGGCGGAGCATGAAGATGTACAAGCCTTGATAGAGGAAGGGCACCGTCAATCCCCAGAACGTGTTCAGCCATCCGAGCTGCGCCACGTTCACGTATACCGGGATCAGGATCATATGGTACGGCACCATCATGGTGGCCACGACGATCCAGTATATCAGTCCTTTTCCCTTGAAATTCAGCTTGGCCAGCGCAAAGCCGGCCATCGGGTTAATGATCAGGTTCCCGATGACAACGACGCCGGTCATGATCACGGTGTTCATGAACCATCTCGGCACGTTGTACGCATCGTTCGTGAAGAAGATTTTGAAGTTCTCGAACGTCCAGTTGGCCGGCGACGTCAGGGTATTGACATGGCGCATCGGAATGACGGACGTATAGATGGTATAGAGAAAAGGAAGGGCGAATAAGAGCCCCAGGATAATCGTGCCGATGTACAGAAACGGCCGACCTTTATTCGTTCGGGTCAACATTACTCTCACTCCTTCTCATCCAGGAATTTTTTTTGCAGGTACGTAATCAGCATGATGATCATGAAGAATAGCACCACCGCCGCGCTTCCGTATCCAATGTTCATGTAACGGATCCCGTGCTGGTAGAAATACGTTACCACCGTGCTGGTAGCGCCGGCCGGCGAGCCGAGCGCGCCATAACGGGAAATCGCGGCAATTTGGTCGTAGATCTGGAAACCGGCGATCGTCGACACCGACACGATGAAGAACGTGATCGGCTTCAGGAACGGCACCGTAATGTAGCGGAATTTGTTCCACTTGGACGCCCCGTCGATCTCGCCCGCTTCATACAGATCCTTCGGAATTTCCTGCAGGCCCGACAAGTACACAATCATGGTGAAGCCGGCTTGCTGGAAGATAAACAGAATACATACGAATAAGAGCGCATAGCTGGTGTCCGCAAACCAAGTCACGTTCCCGAAGCCCAAAGCTCCGAAAAACTTCGTCAGGAAGGTGCCCTGCTTGAAAAGCATCATGAACACGGTCGTGATCGCGATCTGCGAGGTAATATACGGAATGAAGAACACGGTCCGGAATATCCCCTTGCCCTTCAGCTTCTGGTTCACCAGGATCGCCAAGAGCAGACCGAGCAGGGTCTGAATCGGAATCGAGATGACGACGATTTCCAGGGAGTGAAGCAGCGCCCGGAAGAATTCTTTATCTTGCAGAATGGTGACATAGTTTTCGAGGCCGATGAATTTGGCTTGGTCCAGGGCAGCAAAGTTCGCATCCTGAAAACTTCTTACGAAAGACTGGATGAATGGATACAGAAACCACCATGCCCACAAAATCAAAAAGGGCAGCGTAAACAACCAGCCCAGCGTCTTATCGGAGTCTGCCAACGAACGGAACCAGGATGGCCTGATCTTGTTCCCTTTCATATCAGCGTGCTTGCTGCTGTAATCGGACATAAGTTATCCCCCGCTTCCAAACTTAAATTGATTGGATCATGAAAATACCCCCACAAAGTGGTGTGAACAAAGGCTCCCGCTCCCCTGATAACAAGGAGCGGGAGCGGGTGTTGCCTCTTTCTTATTTGAACTGGCTTTGAATGTCGTCGAGAATTTGCTGAGCCGTTTTACCGGAGCCGCCCAGAATCAGGCCTTCCAATTCTTTCACGAGCTCATCCGTAAAGCGCTTAGTATCCGTTGGATACCCATAGTCCGTGCTGTACTCCAGCGCAGGCTGCAGCGCCTTGAATTCAGGGTTCTTCTCGAAATACTGCTCGGACAGCGAGGATACGGCCGGATTGAAGCCGAGCTCCATGAATGCGGTTTGCGTATCGTCATTGGTCATGTAATAAGCAGCCTTCAGCGCAGCTTCTTTGTTCTTCGCGTCTTTCAATACCATGTAAGCGTCAGAGCTCATGGTGCTTCCGTTCGTCGTTCCTTTCGGAACCGGAATGGCAACCATTTTCAGGTCCGGATTCGCATCCTTCAGGTACCCTTTGTACCAGTAACCGCCTGTACTCATAGCGCCCTGCTCATTGCTGAATACTTCGCCGTCCCAGCCGAAGCCGAGCGATTTTGGCGTGACCGCGAGTCCTTGGTCATACATGTCGATGATCATTTCCAGCGCTTTGACGTTCTCTGGGGAGTTGATGGTCGCACCATTGCCCCAGCCGCCGCCGAAGCTCTTCACGTAGTTCGTGATATGGAAGGCATCCAGGTTCACGATAATGCCCTTCACATCGCCTTTGTTCAGCACTTTGGCCGCTTCGATCACTTCATCCCATGTGGTTGGGTACTCGCCGAGACCGGCATCCTTCCACATTTGCTCATTGATGAAGAACATTGCCGGCATATCGCTGTTCGGCACGCCGTACTGCTTGCCGTCCACGTTCCAAATCTTCTTTGATGTATCCGGGAAACGGCTCATGTCCACGCCCGTGGTTTGAACCAGATCGTCGATCGGCGAGAACAGCCCTTTATTGATGTACTCGTAAGCACCTTCGTTGGACATCTTGATGAAGTCAGGCGCTACGCCCGCAGCAATTTCACCCGGAAGCGTGTTCCAGAACTGCTCGCTGCTCGGATATTGCTTGATTTTCAGTTCGATCTCCGGATACTGCTCGGAGATGGTGTCAGCTGCTTTCTGATAAATCTCCAGATCCTGTGCCGTACCCCAGAATCCGAAATTCACCGTTACTTTTTCAGCAGCGTCTCCGGCTCCATTATCTGTATTGTCAGCGCTTTTACTGCCGCCGCAAGCGGTTAAACCCACAACAAGAGCCAGGCACAAAACCAGCATGGCCGAAAACTTCTTGTTCCATTTACCCATGATGCTACCCCCCACGTTTCTTTTCGTTTTACCTTACATCTTCATGATAAAGAGCCGGGACAACAAAAAAAATTAATCAAATGATGATTAATTTTTTAAAATTGACTATTTTTTTATAAATAGATTGCACTGCACGAGCGTTTTTATGAAAAATCACACTTTCTTCTCTAATATCACACTTCATCTTTCCTATATTGTTTAGGAGAAAAGCCCGTGTATTTCTGGAATACAATGGCGAAATGGGCCTGATTATTGAATCCCACCATCTCGGCAACGTCATAAATTTTGTAGCGATAGTCCTTGAGGAGCACCTTCGCCTTCTCGATCCGAAGCTCGTTAATATAATCGAACAGGCCCTGACCGACCTCTTGCTTAAACAATCGGCTGACATAATTCGGACTGACGTGGAACAAATCCCCGAACAATTTCAAGGAAAGGCTCTCCGGGTAGTGCTCTTCCGTATATTCCATAATATTGCGCGTGAGTTGGCTGTAACCCTTATGCTCCAGCTGATAGCGATGCTTGAGCCGCTCCTCGAACAAGGCACGGTACGCGGCCGACAGCTGCCCGAACTCATGGATCTCTTCAAAGGCCGATGTTTCTTCTTGAACGTCTCCCCCGCCCGGTACGCCCGTGCCCTCTCCGATCATAAACAGCAGACCTTCGTATACCTTGCGGACATCCTTCTCTTCCATGCATTCTTCTTGCGCCAGAAACCTCTCCCACTGGGACAGCAGCTCCAGGAAGCGGTCGTTCGCCTCCTCCCTGAGAGCAGACTTCATCTGGCTTAAATAGGCATCGGCCTGTCTATAGACGTGCTCACCCTTCTGTTTCAGATGCTGATAATAAAAGATCGACGTATCCGGGTGGTAAAATTGATGGGACAGCGCTTTGCCCGCCTGCTCGTAGCCCGTCCGAATGCCGTCGAAATCGGCAAACCAGTCGCTAATGCCCAGCACGATGTCGATATTGACAAACCGCTTGAGCGCCGAACTGATCATTTGCACCATTTTATTGACGCGCGTCAACGAGGCCAGCAGGCTTTTCAGTTCGCTGTTGCTGATGAATACGGCACTGCACTGTTCATCCAGCTGAAGATATTCGACTTCCTTCTCCGTGGACAGAATCTCGCTGACGACGTTTTGCACCGTATTCGGCAGGATCGACTCGGTTTCCTTGGCGTACCTTTTGATAACCGTGTGATAATCTTTGATTCTGAAAAGGACGACGTACATATTGCCCTCTTTGAGCTCTGTTTCATGCAGATCATGAACATGGCCTCGGAGAGCGTCAAATAATATCTGCTCCTTCCGGTTGCCCGCCGTAGCCGGCCCGACTTGAACCGGAATCCCCCGGCTCCCAAACTGCTCCCGGACGCTCTTCAGCATCGCAGTCAGCTCGCGTTCATTCATGTCGGGTTTGTGGAAATAATCAAAAGCCCCCAGCTTCAACGCTTCCTTCACGTAGGCAATATCATCGAAGCTGCTCAACACGACCGTTTGAACCGGGATCTGCCGGTCCTTGATCGTCCGGAGCACCTCGAGCCCGTCCATCTTAGGCATTTTGATATCCAGCAGAACCACGTCCGGCACAGTTTCCGTTATCAGACGCAGCGCTTCTTCGCCGTCCCCCGCTTCACCGACAATGTCCACGCCCTGAGCTTCCCAGTCAATCGCCGATTTGATCCCGATCCGAACGAGCGGCTCGTCATCTACTATAAGTATTCGCACTTGCTATCACCCTGCTTCTTCTGTGATGATCGGAACCCGAAGCCATGCGACCGTTCCGCCCTGTTCTCCCCTTTGGATCCACAGGCCGTACTCGGGCCCGAAATGAAGGGATATCCGGTTCCGTATATTGTTCAGTCCGATCGAGTTGAAGGTATCCTGCGGACCGTCCTGCTCCACCTTCGCCTGTCCCCCCTCCGGAAAACCGCGCCCGTTATCGCATACCTTCATGATCAGCGCATCCGATTCCTCATAAATCGATATGACAAGGCTGCCCTTGTAATCGATGCCTTCAAAGCCATGGAAAACCGCGTTCTCCACAAGGGGCTGAAGCAGAAACTTCAGGGTCCTATGATTCATTACGGCCGGATCCACCTCGTACGTGACATCAAATTTATTAAGATAGCGGAAATCAAGAATTTTCGTATAGTTCTCCATGAATTCGACTTCCTCGGCAATGGTCACGTAGTCGCCTTCCTTCTTCACCGTAAACTTGATAACCGAAGAGAAAGCCTGCAACGCTTCTTCAATGCCCGTTGCCCCCTGAATCTTGGCCATCCACTTGATCACGTTCAGCGTGTTGTAGATAAAATGCGGACGAATCTGCGATTGCAGCGCATTCATCTCCAGGTTCCGCTTCTCCTCTTCCTCTACGTAAATCCGCTCGATTAAATCGCGAATTTCGTGCAGCATCTGGTCCACGGTATGGCTAATCACGCCGATTTCCCCGTGCTGCTTCGTATCAAAGCTTACGTCAAGCTGACCTTGGGAGACAAGCTTCATTTTGCTGTTCAGCACCGCCAGCGGCTTCATGATCGTGGTGGCGATCCGGGCCGAGATCAGGATGGACAGCACGAGCAGTAAGATCAACGCACCGATCAGAATAGCCACCATCAGGTACACGATCGAGAACAGATCCTTCTTCGGGATGACCGTGACCGCCTTCCAATTCGCCATGGAAGAGGAAGAAGAAATCATGTAGGTATCCCGGTTGATCTGCGTGTTGACCTGGCCGTCCGCTTTATATTGAAAATCGCTTCCCAATACCTCGGACGCCGCCAGTCCGATTTCCTCGGGGTGAACGCTGTGCACGATATGATCGGTTTCGTCGATCAAGTAAAAATTCGTATTCTCGGAAAATGCCGAATCGCTCCACAGCGTCTTGAGTTTATCCACCGAAATGTTAAACAGGATAAACCCGAGATCCTCCTTCGTGTACGGGTCCAAGATGGCCCTGCCCACCGACACGACCGGAATTCCCTTCGTTGACAGCAGTCGCTCCTGATGAATCCCTATCGGGACAAAGCCGCCATACGCTTCCCTGATCTTCCGGACAAAACGCTCGCGGGTAAACTGCTCCTTGAAATAAGCGAAGTTCATATATTCCCGGTTGCTTCGGCCGATGATGGACCGGCTGTTCTCGTGGTAGATAACCACGGAGTCAATCAAGTCCGAATACAGCATGATCCCGCTCTGGATCAAGCCGTTCACTTTATCGAAATCCTGCCCCCGCTCCAGCAATGGATACGTCACCTTGCCGTAATCCTTCCGCATAATGGGATACACCGTGGAGTCCTGGATCGGGAACATGGACAGCCGGAGCAGCGGCTGCAGGGAGGTATCGATATTTTTAATGATTTGTTTGTTGTTTTCCACGGCGGCATCAATCATCGTGCTCCGATTATTCTCCACGTAGACCCAGGATACGATCCCGCCGATCAGAAGAAGGGGAACGATGATGAAGGCGGAGAACGCCGCAATCAGTTTCTTCTCCAGGCTTAAGTGAAGCATTTTCTGCTTTAGTTTCTTCATGGGCCGCGTCTCTCTTTTCTCGTTGTTCGATAGGATCGTCCTTTACCGCGCCGTGCCGCTTATCCGGAATTTTCTCGGCGTCATTCCCGTAAAATTCTTGAATAATTGCGTATAATAACTCTGGCTGCAGAACTTGAACGTAAACGCGATTTCGGATATCGACTGGTTCGTATTGGCCAGCAAATGCTTGGATTCCTCAATCTTCCGCCGATTAATAAAGGTGGTTATGGCTTCGCCCGTCTCCCGCTTGAAACGATCGGACAGATAGCTCGGGTGGACCTTCAAATATTCCGCGACCCTCTGCAGGGTCAGCTCCTCGAAAATATGCTCACGGATGTAAAAGATCGCCAGGTTCACAATGTGAGAGAACGACACGTCTTCCTTCTCGGAGCGGATCATCGACACAAACTGCACCAGCATCTCATATTCAAAATGAACCAGCCGCTCCACATCGCTCATTCGCTCGATCTCCAGGATCAGCGTGTCGCTTAAATGAAAGGCGATCTCGGGATCCACGCCGCCTTTGATGATGGCCCGGGTAAATAAGGTGCAGGAGGCAATCAAGGCATTCTTCTTCGATCGAAGCGGATACGTCGCCAGCACGGCCGCTTCCAGCTCGTTAATTTTGCGCAGCATGTCCATGGCTCTATTCTCATCGCCGAAGCGGATCGCTTCCAGCAGCTCGTGTTCATAGTCGAACGGGGGATGGATAAAATTCTCGCGCAAATAAAACATGCGGGAAGAAAGGTAAAAGGGTTGGTTTCCAGAACGTGAAGGCTCTTTCATTATTTCCCCACCACCTAAAAATATTGATAAAAACCTTGATATTTTAGTATAACATAACTCCGATTGGCTCTAAAATTCAAGCATAACCATGCTAGGAAGGAAGTGTAGACCATGACCTGGAATATATCAAATCCTGATTTGTCGCAGCAAGCCCTGCTGAATATGGAAAGTATTTTTGCACTCGGAAACGGTTACCTGGGTGTGCGCGGCAACTTCGAAGAAGGCTACGGCGAGCGCCTGTCCACCATTCGAGGCACCTACCTGAACGCTTTCCACGACGTGATTGAAATCCCTTACGGCGAGAAGCTCTTCGCCTTTCCCGATACACAGCAAAAGCTCGTTAACAATATTGATGCCCAAACGGTCCTGATCTATTTAGGCGACGAGAAAGAACCCTTCCGCCTGGATCACGGAACGATCACTGCCCATGAACGCCGCTTGCATATGGACAAGGGGTACTCCGAACGAATCGTGCAGTGGAAATCGCCCGAGGGCAAAGAGATCAAGCTGACCTTCCGCCGTCTGGTGTCCTTTGCGCACCGGGAGCTGTTCGCCATCGACGTTCGGATGGAGCCGGTCAATTTCAACGGCCAGATTCGCATCGTTTCCACCGTGAACGGCAAAGTGAAGAACTACACCAATGCCAACGATCCCCGGGTAGGCGCAGGGCATGCGGAACGGATGACCGTCATCGATGCCGGCGTCAAGGGCAGCGATGCCTATGTCGTAGACGAGACGATGGCGTCCAAGCTGCGTGCCGCTTGCGTGACCCGTCACCGCTTGAATGCCGATGCGGACATTCAGCTCGAAGCCGGAACTGGAGAGGTTACCTTCACGGCTGTCCTTCCATTGACCGGACCGATCCACTTTACGAAATACAATCTGTATACCGACAGTCTTCGTCACGGGCAAGACATGCTCGAGCGCGGCATTCAGCTGCAGGAGGAGTTGAAGGATACTTCCTTCGAGGACTTGCTTGCCGAGCAGGGCGAGTATCTGAACGACTACTGGAAATCGGCCGACGTCGTGATTCAGAACGATGACCAGCTCCAGGAAGGCATCCGCTTCAATCTATTCCAGCTGCTGCAATCCGCCGGACGGGACAAGCACAGCAACATTTCCGCCAAAGGACTGAGCGGCGAAGGTTATGAAGGCCATTATTTCTGGGACACGGAGATTTACATGTTCCCGGTATTTCTGATGACGCAGCCGGACATTGCGCGCCAGCTGCTGCTGTATCGTTATTCCACGCTGGAGCAGGCGAGAGACAGAGCGCGGGAAATGGGACACCGACAAGGGGCGTTGTTCCCGTGGCGCACGATCTCCGGAACGGAATGCTCCTCCTTCTTTCCTTCGGGAACGGCGCAATACCATATCAGCGCAGATATCGCCTACAGCTATATTCAGTATTATCTCGCCGAGCAGGACCGGGATTTCCTCTTGTCCTACGGGGCCGAGGTGCTGATCGAAACCGCCCGCCTGTGGGCCGACATCGGCCACTATTATAACGGCGCTTTCCATATCGATGAGGTGACGGGGCCGGATGAGTACACCTGCTGCGTGAACAACAACTATTACACAAACGTCATGGCAAAGCATAACCTGAAATGGGCCGCCAAGAGCTGCGCCATTCTGGAATCCTACGATGCGCAAGGCTTCAAATCCCTATGTGATCGGCTTGGCGTAACCGCGGATGAAATTTCCGCTTGGGCGAAAGCGGCGGACGCCATGCTGCTCCCGTATGATGAAGCGCTCGGCATTAACCCGCAGGACGATACGTTCCTCCGCAAAGCGGTATGGGATTTCGAGAACACGCCGGAGGACAAATATCCGCTGCTGCTGAACTATCACCCGCTCACCATTTACCGTTATCAGGTATGCAAACAAGCGGATACGGTGCTCGCCCACTTCCTGCTGGAAGACGAGCAAAGCTTGGAAACGATCCAGCGTTCGTATGATTACTACGAAGGCATCACGACGCATGATTCGTCGCTGTCTTCCTGCATCTTCAGCATCATGGCCTCAAAGATCGGCAATATGGACAAAGCGTATGAGTACTTCATCGAGACGGCACGCCTCGATCTGGACAATACGCACGGCAACACGAAGGACGGCCTGCACATGGCCAACATGGGCGGTACTTGGATGTCGATCGTCTACGGCTTTGCCGGCATGCGCCTGAAGGAAAGCGGACTTTCCCTCTCCCCGGCCATTCCGAAGGACTGGGAGAAGTATGCGTTCCGCTTGAACTTCCGCGGCCGTCTCATCGGCGTCTCCATCGAGAAGGACGGCGTGACCTTGGAGATCGTCGAAGGCGAATCCATCGAGATCAAGCTGTACGACGAGGCCGTAACGCTTGAAGCCGGGAAACCTGTGAAACATGCGCTGCAGAGCAAATAACGCATTTTTCTTGCGATATCCGGAAGGTCCCTGTTTCGGGTTTATACTTTCCGTTATCTCAAAAAGGAGCTATAAGATATGAATGAAACACGCAAGCTGAAGGCTGTCATCTTTGACTTGGACGGCGTCATTACCGATACCGCGGAGTATCATTATCAGGCATGGAAAGCCACGGCAACCGAGCTGGGCATTCCCTTCACGAGAGAATTCAACGAGAATCTCAAAGGGGTATCCCGCATGGATTCCCTGAAGCTCCTGTTAAGCCAGGCGGAGACGCCTGTGAACTATTCCGATGAAGAGCTGGTACAGCTGGCTGACCGCAAAAACAAGCTGTACGTCGAGCTGATCGAAACGATCACGCCAGCCGACCTGCTGCCGGGAATTACGGAGTTTGTGGCAGACATCCGATCTAGCGGCCTGAAGACCGGCATCGCGTCAGCCAGCAAAAACGCCATCGCCGTGCTTACACGGCTTGGGGTCATGGACCGGTTCGACGTAATTGTCGACGTAACCAAGCTGAAGAACAACAAGCCGGACCCGGAGATCTTCCTCACCGCTGCCGCAGAGCTTGGCGTAGAGCCTGCCGACTGCATCGGCGTGGAGGATGCCGCATCCGGCGTTGACGCCATCAAGGGCGCCGGCATGTTCGCCGTCGCGATCGGCAACGCCGCGAATTTCCCGCATGCGGATGTCGTGCTGTCCAGCACGGTAGAGCTGAATTTCCGTGAGCTGGCGCAGAAATTCGAAGGTTGATAGAAAAATGTAAGGGTGCTCCTAAGGGAGCGCCCTTTTTCGTATGCCCTCCCATTTTTTGCAACCACCCGCCATCTTCGTTAGACTGTAGTTGGTAGTGAGTACAGTAACCTTCCGGTATGTAAGCATAAGCATCATATCGAGAATACGATAAAGGGGACTTTCCATGGAACAGGCTGTCTTGGATCAAGGGGCCGAACGATTCGGCCGAGGTTCTTATTCGCTGAAGTTACTTGGGGGATTCGATCAGAATGTATTTGAATACAACGGTGAAGACGGACGCAGCTTCATTATGAAATTCTTGGACGCGTCCAAATACCGCAAAGCCTCGATCATTCGCGAGCTGACGTGGATGGCCTATCTCGCCGAGCAGGGTCTGAACATGGCGGTGTCCATTCGATCCGCACAGGATCTTCTTATTGAAGAGGTAACCCACGATTCCAAGCGATACCATGTCATTGCCTTTACGAAGGCTCCCGGCAGCCCGTTAACGGATGTAACATCGGATTTTGCGATAATCAAGCAGTGGGGACGCGGGATGGGCCGTATGCATAAGCTCGGCAAAAAGGACGCCACCGCTTCGTCACTCGTGCACCGAATGGCGTTTCCCCAATGGAATGATCATGTGATTTTTACCGATGCGTTCCCGGAGGCTGCAGGTGAAAGACTCCATACGCAGTGGCAGCAGTATCTAAAGGAATTGGAGTCCCTCCCGCAAGATCAGGAAGGCTACGGCATCGTCCACAATGACCTCCACCATCACAACTTTCACGTACATAACGGGGAGATTATCTTTTTCGATTTCGGGGATGTCTCGTACCATTGGTTCGCCTACGATATCGCCATCGCCATCTATCATGCGGTTCAGACGGTTCCGGAAAACAGGAAAGCCGAGTTTGTGGCCCGGTTCCTCGACTCGTTCTTATCCGGCTATCTTCAAGAGAATACGCTGAGCGAGGAATGGATCCAGCGGATCCCGTTGTTCATCGACTTTCGTA
The DNA here is from genome assembly GCF_000024685.1 of Paenibacillus sp. Y412MC10. Taxonomy (NCBI): domain Bacteria; kingdom Bacillati; phylum Bacillota; class Bacilli; order Caryophanales; family Paenibacillaceae; genus Paenibacillus; species Paenibacillus sp. Y412MC10. Next base: position 580,643 of record NC_013406.1, on the reverse strand, counting down.
ATATCTACTCCTATGTCTACTTCGCCAAATTCGTAAATTGGAATGAGATGGATGAACGCACCCGGAAATATCTGTTAGCGATGAAAGCGGATATTGAGGCAGGCAAATCCGTTGTAAAGCTGTCTATTTAATAAGAGAAGGAAGATTGCTCTGCCATGAAACCTAAATCCAAACATCTCCGCCGGCTCGGGTATTTGGGCCTGGGGCTGCTCCTCTCGGCCATCCTTCTATACCTGCTGTTCCTTCGCCCCACGCCCATCAAGGTGGGTGGATTTACGTCCTCCGCGGATGAAAATACCATGATCTTCGAAGTGATAAATAAGGGATTCGCCGATGTGAAGCTGCTGGACGTGCGGGTGAACGATGGCATGAAGCCCGCCAAGGCCGAGTTGGGCGTCAGTTATTCCCTTCATCTGGTCGGAGGCGAAGGCCTTGATGAAGATCCCGATATCGAATTCGTCGATATTCGGGAGGTGCCGCTAAAGCCCGAGCTCATGCCGGACGAGAAGAGAGCCGCCCTTGATCAAGGTTCGCGGATTCCGCTTAATTACGGCATCCGTCTTTATAACAATCAGCCCATCACGCAGATTGAAGTGAAATATAAGTATGGGGGCATCACTTTTACGAGAGAGATGCCGATGGGGCGATTTTTCCGGGATAACGTCTCCACAAAATAAGATTGGAAATATAGGCGATAAAAAACCGGGCTGCTGCAGCCCGGCTCATGCTCAAATTAAAATGACACAACATGATGATTCAAAAAATCCCGCAGCGCAGCCTCCATATCAGGCTCCCCCCCGTCTTCGAGCCATGAATCCTGAAGAACAAGATAGCGGCAGGCGCTGCTCTGCAAATAGCTGTAGATGATTTGTGCAGCATCGATGTCTTGCCGGGTAACCTCGGCAGCATCGCTTTCCGGATCCCTCGTGAAATAGCTGAGAATCAAGGCTTTGACCCTCTGCCTCAACGATTCAATGTCCGCCGTGGTAGCCACAGAGCATCGCTCGCTGTGCAGCACAACGTTCCCCTTAATCAGAAATAACTTGATCGTATCTTCGTTTAAATACTCGTAGACAACGATGCTGTGATTCTCTTCGGCAAACTCGATCACATCCCGTTTACTTAAGAGCAAGTTCACCGCCTCCATGCCGTCCCTGTATTTTGCAGCCTGCTCAAAATCGAAACGCTCTGCGGCGCCCAGCATGGTTCGCTCCATTTCATCATATAAACGTCGGTCGTCCCCTTGAAGCAGAGCAATGAATCGATCCATGACTTCATCAAATTGCCGCGCGCTTTCGCCGCCAAGACACTTGCCAAGACAGAGGCCAATCGAATAATTCAAGCAGGGAGTATTTGCCGAAGAAGCAGCAGGTGCATGATTGCAGGCGATTTTACAGCATTCCTTAACCTTCTGAACTGCATGTTCAAGACTATGTCTGCTGGCTGTATAGGGACCGAAAAAACGAGACGGTTCGTGTGTGCCTTCATCCAGTGTATCTGTAATTTCCAGCCATCGCCAATCTCGCTTTTGCCGCAATACGATATAACTATAACCTAGCGGATTTTTCATCTTGCGGTTATACATCGGCTTTATGTCCTGAATAAGCCTGCATTCCAGCATGAACGCCTCAAACTCCGTGTCGGTGACGATATGCTCGAGGTCTTTGACATGCTGAACCAGCCTCTTCACTTTTGGGGAGTGCGATTTATTGTTGTAAAAATACGATTGTACTCTCTTCTTGAGACTTTTGGATTTGCCAACGTAAATGACCGTTCCACGCGAATCTCTCATGAGATATACGCCCGGCGACAGCGGCAGCTCTTGTATTTTTGTTTTCATTATGACTGTCGATCCTCTCAACGAATCTATCAAACATGGCGTTTTCGTTCACTTCCAAGATACCATATGCACACCAAAAAGCACCACATTCACGGGCTGATTCAACTCGATGGACGTGGTGATTTTATTAGCGACTAGGGCTACGGCCTCTATTACCCCCGTCTCACATAGGGTGGATTGATTGTCGTGCTCCCGCATGCGACCGAAGGCCCCATAATAACTGATTCTCGAATATAATTGTTGGAACAGGATCAGGCAAGTAGAAAGTTGAAGGCAGGTTATTCAAGGTGTCTCAAGGTAGTACAAAAAAACAATAAGACGAACTCTGATAAGAAGCAGTCCGTCTTATTGTTAATCAGAATCAATTTAATTTATTGAAGTGTTCTTCACTTATTAGATCGAATAACTGTGGGGCATTGAAGGTAGCTTCATCAAATAGAACATCACTTCCAGAATCGCCACAATATAATTGTACATTCTTTTGTTCATCTAGAAATTCAAGATGGAAGAACGGTAGGATATAGCTTTCAGTTTCACTCATCTCATAATGATTGAAGAAATCCACAACTTCCTTATCAATAGGTACACGTAATTCAAGTAGGCCGTCATCACCAAAAGTCCTTTGAACCGTTTGTTTTTTCAGAAAGGGGGCGTCAGCATCATCTTGTGCCCAACATCTTATCTTAAGATACTTACATTCTTTGCAAAAAAACAAAATAATTTTTTTTACCAGATCTTTTCTTTGTTCTGTTTCAAGTTTGCTACTCAGTATATGTGTGTACAATTCTTTGAACTCACCTCATTTCTGACAACTAACATTCTATTTATCATTATATACTGTCATTCATTTTCAGGAATATCTTCGTTTGGTGGTATCCCTGGAACCGTTTCAGATTCAACCGGAACTCCTGGAGCTTTTTTAGATTCGTCTGGTTCTTGTGCCTTCTCATTAGGAGGAGCAGAAAGTTCATCTGATCCAGTATCGATAGGTGGTTGCTCACTATTTCCTTCCGGTTGATCTCCCGCTGATCTAGCAGCAGCAACCAAAGCTATAGCACTTGCAGGCCATGTAGCCCAAGCGATTACAACTATTGCTACAACTACACCAACAGTTACAGCAACTTCCCAATTTGTTGCTTTATTCAGTTGCGCCTTAACTTCTTCCTGCATAGCTTCTTTGGCTTCAGTTATGGCAAGTAGGGGGTGGCAGTTCGTCTTAGAGGTATTATTTACAGTGTCATGAACATACCAACAAATGCTTCCAGCTAGATTAGTTCTCGCTGAGATATGAAGATTGGCTTTATGTATTGAGTAGTTTCCACGAGAATCTTTTTCCCATACGTGAATGTTTGTATGAAGTATGTTCTGTGTTTCATTCCATGGACCTGCCCATCCATTGTGTAGTTGAATAACATCAATTTTATAATTACCTGGGTAAAATTGGGCGAATAACCCGGCAGATCCACTAGCTCCTACTTTAAGGGGAGCGGATACCAATAAAACTAGTGCTAAGATTGTTGCTAAGACAGCACTTCCCCTCTTAATGAAAAACTTTTTCACCAAAGACATTTGATCACTCCTTATTTTTATTGGATGGTAACAATAACTCATAAAATATGATATATTTTTTTCTATAAAAGGGTAATAGTTCCATATAATAAATATAATGCATATTTTTTGTGAAAGTATTGAATAAAAAGACGAAAAAAATGGCGGATACTGTAGAAAGTAATGAGGAACTGACTCGAAGGTTTACATTAATCTTACGACTTTGGAAAAGTGATCGTCTCTATACGTGAATTGCAATATGAGCGAATTGAATTAACAGAGTATATAAAACATTATCTTGATATTCTATTAGATTATTTATTACAAGAAGACCATCTAAACTCTCGATCAAGACGAACCTAAGCAGCAATCTCTTTTTCGTCTTTCCGAGTAAGCTTAATCCGTCATTAGTTATGTTAAGTCGATCCATTTTCTCTTCAAGTTCAATTACAAATCCCCTCACATCCTCGCTGAAATAAAATAGAGACTATCTATTTTATTTCAGCTTTTTCTAGTGAACCAGAAAGAAGACACAGCCATATTCCTCTAGCTTCGCATTCGATACTGCTGCCGGTATGCCCTCGGAGACAGCTGAACCGTCCGCTTGAACATCTTCCCGAAATGGGAGAAGTTGCTGAAGCCCGATCGCCAGGCGATATCCGTGATGGAATCATCGCTCTCCCGCAGGAGACGCTGCGCTTCCTTGACCCGAAGCAGGTTGAGATAATCGCTGAAGGTAAATCCCGTCGTCTGCTTGAACAGCCGGCTGAGATAGTGCGGGCTGATCCGGAACGCCTCCGCTACCTCGGGCAACGTTAAGGCCTGCCGGTAGTTGTCGTTAAGATACCGGACGACCGCCTGGGTCTTCGGATGAAGGACCGGCTCCGTATCGGCGGAACGAACCATGCCCAAATGCCGGCTGCGGTAGGCGAAGAGCAGCAATTCGACCGTTCGGTGCCGAAGCAGCCAGCTGCTTCCCGCTTGAGGATGGATCATCTCATTCACCATGTCGCCGACCATTCGCTCCACCGCTTCACTCGCTGGCGAAGGAAGCCTTAGAATGGGAACATCCCAACCGAACGGCTCCTTCAACCCTTCGGCCAGCTCAGGCGGTACGGCCAAATCCGCAAACAATTCCGGGTTTATATAGAGGACAAGGCGATCATGGTCGGGCCGGCCGCTGTCCAGCGTCTTATGAACGGCATTCCGGTCCACGAAGACAAGATCACCGGCCCGAACCCTGTAGGAGCGATCCTTGATGAAGTAGATCCGCTCGCCCGATAACAGGTAATACAGCTCATAATGATCGTGGAGATGGTCGGCCGACATCGAGAAATAGCCAATGCGGCGGTCATACTCCATGCTCAAATATCCGGTGGGATCATGATAATCTGCTCGAAAAGGCTTGGTCATGCGGGCTGCCCCCTTTTCTTGGATTATAGCAAAATATGCGGTATTTGAAAGCGATTACGCATGAAATGCGGCGAAAGCAATGCTCCCTTGTTATAGGCTAGAGCTATATTCAAGGAGGCGATAGAGATGAGTGACAAGAAACGTTATGTATTGGTCGGTACCGGCGGCCGCGCCGAATTTTTTTATGGCGCCCTGGCCCAAAACTTCCGCGACAAATCTGAGCTTGCTGCCTTTTGCGATATCAATCAAACCCGCATGAATTACGCGAATCAGCTGCTGCGGGAAAAATATAAGTACACCGAGGTGCCTACCTATCCCGCGGACCAATTCGACCGGATGATCGAGAACGAAAAGCCCGACTTCGTCATCGTGACCAGCATCGACCGGACCCATCACAAGTACATTATCCGCGCGATGGAGCTTGGATGCGATGTCGTGACCGAGAAGCCGATGACGATCGACGAGGAAAAATGCCAGGCCATCCTGGATGCCGCCAAGCGGACCGGACAGAACATCAGGGTCACCTTCAACTACCGTTACGCCCCCCACCATACCAAGGTACGGGAATTGATCATGAACGATACCATCGGCCAGGTGACCTCGGTTCATTTCGAATGGCTGCTGAATACCCGCCACGGCGCGGACTACTTTCGGCGCTGGCACCGGGACAAGCGGAACAGCGGCGGATTGCTCGTTCATAAATCCACCCATCACTTCGACCTGGTCAACTTCTGGATCGGTTCCCATCCTGAAACCGTTTTCGCATTCGGCGATCTCATGTATTATGGTAGAGAGAATGCCGAAGCCCGGGGCGTTACGCAATTCTATAATCGCGCGACCGGCAACAAGGTTGCGAAAGAGGACCCTTTTGCGCTCCATCTGGATTCCGATGCGCATCTCAAAGCCATGTACCTGGATGCCGAGCCGGAGGACGGCTACCAGCGGGACCAAAGCGTATTCGGGGACGGCATCAACATTGAAGATACGATGGGCGTCCTCGTGCGATATCAGAACAAGGCCATTTTAACGTATTCGCTGGTCGCCTATCAGCCGTGGGAAGGCTATCGCATCGCCATCAACGGCACCAAAGGCCGGATCGAGATGAACATCGTCGAACAATCCTACGTCAATTCACTGGGCGACAAGAGCCTGGAAGGCGCGTTAATCGGGAAAACGCTGCGGGTGCTTCCGATGTTCGATGCCCCGTACGAGGTTCACGTCGAGGAGCAGCAGGGCGGACATGGCGGAGGCGACCCGGTGCTGCTGAATGATCTGTTCGGGGAACCGGTGGAAGATCCTTATGCCCGCGCGGCCAACCATATCGATGGGGCGAGATCCATACTGACAGGAATTGCAGCCAACCGCGCCATCGCCACCGGCATGCCTGTACGAATCGGTAATTTGGTTCGTTTCTAAGCCGTACACGGCTGCTCCAAGCATTTTTCCTTCAAAGGCTGCGTATTTTGCGCAGCCTTTTTTCACATGTCGCAGACCGCCTAGAAATCCGCTTTTCGTAAAGGAGGAAATGGATGTTCTTCTCATTAAAAAGCCGTTTGATCGCCTTTATCGTCGCACTCTTCGTCCTCTCTTTCGGCACGCTCTCCTTCCTGCTGTTTACGGAATCGCGCACCGTGATCCGCTCCTACATCGAATCCTCGGCCCTTGAAAAGATGGAGGAATACGGTTCCTACGTGGATATGGTCCAGATGCAGATTTATGACGTCGCTTCCCTGGTCTTTAACAGTGACACGGCCAAGAACTGGGATAACGCCATCGGCGATCCGCTGCTGCCCGAAGGGGAGAAAATGCTGGCCAATCTTGCGATGAGCCGATTTCTGACCCAAGCGACCAACAGCTACACCAGTATCTCCGACGTATCCATCTACCGGCGCAGCGGGCTTCGAATCGGCGGCGAGAACCAAGTCGAAACCGACCCTGCCTTTTTGCGGGAATCATGGTACACGAACTTCTTCGCGTCCGGAGACCGCTGGCTGCCAGCGCATACGGACCAGCATGAACGCGTCCGGGATCACGGCAATCCCGTCGTCAGCCTGCTGATGCCCATCGGGACCTTCCATCATGCCACGGCACAAAACGTGATGAAGGTTAACGTCAGCGAGTCTTATTTTCTGGAGCCGCTCAGCCGGATCCATTTGGCCAAGAACAGCACGATTTTTCTGCTGAACGAACAAGGAAGCCCGATTCTATCTCAACAGGCGCATGAACTCGGCGCCGGAGCCCTATCGGAGATCGATCGCATTCGAAACGGCCCGCTGAAATCGGGCGTCATCTATCTGACCAACGATGAGGGGCAGCGGGACATTCTGGTTTACAAGAAACTGGGGCGCACCGGCTGGATGCTGGCCGGCCTGGCGCCGGAGAAGGAGCTGTACTCCTCTCTTCACAAGCTTCAGAGTACCATTCTGTTGGTTACCGTCGTTCTGATCCTGGTCTCCCTGTTTGCCGCCGCATGGCTCTCCTATGGCGTCACCAAGCCTTTAACGCGTCTGGTGCTGGCGATGAGGCAGGTGCAGCGCGGAGCCTTCGACCAGGCGGAGTCCGTTCTGCCTCCTGACAAAAACGTTAAGAGCGAGGTCAGTTACGTCATCTCCACCTTCCGCTATATGATCAGCCGCCTGCGGCAGCATATCCAGAACGAATTCGAGCTGAAGCTGCTCCGCCAGCAGGCGGAATATAAAGCGCTGCTCATGCAGATCAATCCCCACTTCATGTTTAACACCCTGGAGCTGGTGAGCAGTCTTGCCATGCAGCGCCGGACGGACGATACCGTGCAGGTGATCGAGGACCTGGGCAAAATGATGCGCTTCTCCATGAATACCAGCGACGACCGGGTCCCCTTAACCGAAGAACTGGCTTATGTCCGCCACTATATCTCCATTCTGCAAACCCGCTTCGGGCATAAACTCGACATCTCCATCCACGAGGAAGGCCGGCTGGATTCGCTGGTGATGATCAAGTTCATTCTGCAGCCGCTGATCGAGAATGCGGTCAAATACAGCTTTCAGCATCAAACCACGGCACAGGTCGACATCCAAATCAGCAGGCAGGACAACCGCCTGTTTCTCCGCGTCGCGGATAACGGTCCCGGCATGCCCTCCGAGATCATCCGCAAGCTCCAGGATCCCGCGGCGGCCTCCCAATTGGAGCCGATCCTCCGAAGCGAGAGCTGGCACATTGGACTTGGCAACGTAATTGCTCGCTGCCGCTTGCATTACGGCGACTTATTTGCCGTTCATATTCGGAACGGGAGCGAAACCGGCACATGCATCGAACTGATTCTACCGGTACAGGAGGAATATCATGTACAACGTATTGATCGCAGATGACGAGATCGAGGTTCGTGAAGGGCTGAAGCTGAAAGTCGACTGGGAAAGCATGGGCTTTGCCATTTCGGGGGAGGCCGGGAACGGCCTGGAAGCTGAAGAGCTCTTGAAATCCCATTCGTATGACCTGCTCATTACCGACATGAACATGCCTGTCATGGACGGCGTCCGGCTGCTGGACGTTTGCCGGAGCCACAATCCGACCATACAGATCATCATCATTACAGGATACGAGGATTTTCAATACGCCAGAGCGGGCGTCCGCAGCCAGGCCATGGACTACTTGCTGAAGCCCGTTGCCCGGGACGACCTGAAATCCGCCTTAAGCAAAATCAAACACGAATTGGATAAGAACCGCAAGGTACGGGACGATTCGGAAATGCTGCAGTGGCGGTTATCCCAGTATTACAAAGAAATGAAGGAACGCTTCCTGCTGGATCTCGTTCGCGGCGACCGCCTGCCCTCCGCCTCCATGCCGGAACGGATTCGACTGTTTCACCTGGAGGATTGGCAGGATGGCCGCGTATGCTTCATCACCGCGGGCATGAGGGAATCCGGCATGCAGAAAGCACCCGAAGGCCGAGCGCCCGAGCAGCTCCGCCTTCCGTTTCAAATGGTCTGCCATGAAATCGCCGAATCTTATCCGGGCGGCGTTCAAGTGTTTCATGACGCAGCTCATCCCGGTATCATGCATTTCATTGCGCTTGACGGCATTCAGCATGCATTCGCGGATAAACTCGTCGCGCAGGCATCCTCGTATTTAACCGTGGAGGTGCAGGTAGGATTAGGGCTGCCCGTGTCGGGGCTTGAGCGCTGGAAAGAGGGTTATATCCACTCCCTCCTGGCCTGGAATCTGGCAGGACGCCAGAACGGACCGGATCAGGCACCCGTAACCGACCAAAGTCCGTTGCTGCCGGACGAAACAAGCCGCGCGCTTCATCGCTGCCTGATCCGGGGCGAATTGGAATCCTTCCGCAGCATCATCCGGAGGGAGCTGGGCGAGTCATTCCGGCTATCGCCTGCCCGCTTGGTACGGAGCCTTTTTCAAATCACGCTGATTATGGAATCCGCCGCTTTCGACAACATACGGCATTCACGGGGAGGGGGGCCTCTATGGATTTCACCCGAATGGGTTTTATGGCTGGAGACCCCGGAGCAGGCGGAACGCCTGCTGATGCAGTGGGCACAGGATTTTGTTGACAACCTCACAGAATCCGGAGACAGAGACGCTACCCTGATTGAATCCGCCAAGCGGTATATCGAGGAAAATTACATGCAGGAATTATCGCTGACCTCGCTGGCCGAGCAGTATAACTACCACCCTACCTACTTCTCGGAAATGTTCAAGGAAGGGGCTGGGGTCTCGTTCATCCAGTACGTTACGGAGGTTCGGATGAAACACGCCGTACGCCTGCTGCAGGAGACCCGATTGACGGTATGGGACATAGCCGAGCTGACGGGTTTCTCTTCACCCGGCTATTTCAGCTCCAAATTCAAAAAAATGTTCAATCAAAGCCCTTCCGAGTTCCGACTGTCGCAATCCGAAAAAATCGAACACGATGATCCGAAGAAATGAGATTCCGCCCTCTCTCCTCCCCCGGTATGATGTGTTTACCGGGCGCACCGACATACCGATTGTAAGCGCTTCAGGCCATCAGGTAACCGCCCATGCTCATTCATCCTGAAGGGAGGCACATTATGAGAAAGCTGTCCAAGCCCTTATACGGCCAGCAGAATAAGACAGCCTACTTGTTTCTTCTGCCTTGGCTCATCGGCTTCTTCTGTCTGACGCTGGGGCCGATGATCGCATCGCTGTACTTGTCCATGACCAAATTCAACCTGCTGTCATCGCCGACTTGGACGGGACTCAGCAACTATGTCCAGATTTTTACCGAAGACGATACGTTTCAACGATCCTTGTGGCTAACGTTCTATTATGTGTTCTTGTCCGTGCCGCTGAGACTTGCGTTCGCGCTGCTGATCGCCATGGCCTTGAACAAGGGCATCCGCGGACTCGGCATTTACCGGACCGTGTATTACATCCCCTCTCTATTGGGAGGCAGCGTTGCCATTGCCATCGTCTGGCGCCAAATCTTTGACGGCAGCGGGCTGGTCAATCAGTTCCTCGGCTGGTTCGGCATCACGGGCCCCTCGTGGATCGCCCACCCCGACTATGTGGTGTATACGATTATCACGCTGTCCGTCTGGCAGTTCGGATCGGCCATGGTCATCTTCCTTGCCGGTCTAAAACAGATTCCGACTGATTTATATGAAGCATCCGGCGTAGACGGTGCCGGAAAGATCCGTCAATTCTTCGGCATCACGCTGCCGATGCTGTCACCCGTTATCTTTTTCAATCTGATCATGAGCATGATCAATTCGTTCCAAGCCTTCACGCCGGCCTACGTCATCGGAGACGGGCGGGGAGGACCGCTCGACGCCACGATGTTCTACACCTTGTACCTGTATCTGAAAGGCTTCTCGTTCTTCGATATGGGTTATGCCTCGGCACTGGCATGGATCATGCTGGTCATCATCGGGGTGTTCACCGGAATCGTTTTTCTTACATCAAAATTCTGGGTCTTCTACGGGGATAACCAGGAAGGGAGGTAATGGATATGCCGCTTAAGCGACAACTGGTTCAAGCCGGGAGGCATGCCGCCATTATCCTCCTCGGCCTGCTCATGCTGTATCCGGTGCTATGGCTCGTCTTCAGCTCGTTTAAACCGAATCATCTTATCTTCACCAACAGCAGCCTCATTCCGACTGCCTTCACGCTGGATCATTACGTGAACGGCTGGAGCGGGCTCCAGGGCATTTCCTTCGGCCGATTCTTCGGCAACTCCGTGCTGATCTCGGTCATGAGCGTCATCGGGAACATCGTCTCCTGTTCCCTGGCAGCCTACGCCTTCTCCCGATTGAAGTTCAAATTCAAAGGCCTGTGGTTCAGCATCATGCTGGTGACGATTATGCTGCCTTACCACGTAACGCTCGTGCCTCAATACATTCTGTATAACGAGCTTCATTGGATCAATACGTATTTCCCGCTCATCCTGCCCAAATGGCTGGCGCATGACTCTTTCTTCATTCTGCTGATGGTTCAGTTCATCCGCGGCATTCCGCGGGAGCTGGACGAGAGCGCGACCATCGACGGCTGCGGACAATCGCAGATCTTCTTCCGCATCGTGGTGCCGCTTCTCGTCCCTGCGCTGATTACGACGGCCATCTTCACCTTCATCTGGAGCTGGGACGACTTCTTCAGCCAGATGATTTATTTAAGCAAGATTGATTTGTTCACTGTACAGCTGGGGATCCGATCCCTGTTCGATCCTTCGGGGCAATCGGATTGGGGGGCGCTGCTCGCCATGTCCACGCTATCGCTGCTGCCTGTGACGATCATTTTTCTGGTGTTTCAACGGTATTTTCTCGAAGGCATTGCCACAACCGGCCTGAAGTAGCCTCAGAAGCTGCCTGCCGACGTGCGAGGGCGTGCTGCAAATGAACCAATTATGATTAGACTGGGGGATTATCCATGTTGAAGAAATGTTTCGTTGGCATGTTGGCTTCGCTCCTATTATTCGTCACCGCCTGTTCCGGAACGGATCACACGGGAGAAGGCGGGAATGCGGACGCAGGGGCCGAGCCGAGCGGCCAAGTCGAGCTGCGCATGATGTGGTGGGGCGACCAGAAACGGGCCGATATTACGAACGAAGCCCTGAAGGTGTTCCAAAGCAAACATCCGAACATCAAAATCGTCGGCGAATTCTCGCCTTCCTCCGGATATTTCGATAAGCTGAACACCCAGCTGGCTTCCGGCACCGCGCCGGATATCTTCTTCCTGGGCGGAAACGTGGTGGACTATGCCAAAAAAGATGTGCTGCTGAACCTGGATCCGTATGTCGGCAGCGAACTGAAGCTGGACGGCATGGATGCCACCATGGTGGAATACGGCCGGCTGGATGGGAAGCTGCAGCATATTTCGGCCGGCGCAAACGCCCGGGGAATCGTCATCAACAAGGCACTGTTCGAAAAGGCAGGCATTCCTCTGCCGGAGCAGGATTGGGATTGGGAGGACTTTGCCGCCATCAGCAAAGAATTGTCCGATAAGCTTGGCGACGGCGTATACGGTACCTATAATTTCACCGTCGACGGAATGGATATCTTTCTGAAGCAGCGCGGAAAACAGCTGTATGATATGGAGAACGGAAAGCTCGGCTTCGCGAAGGAAGACATTCAGGAATGGTTCGAGTATTGGGAACAGGCTTCGAAGGCCGGCGGTGTCGTTACGCCTGAACTTCAGGTGTCCAATCCGCACGATGATACCAGCAAATCCTTGTTGATTACGGGTAAAGCCGCCATGAGCCTCCTCCCCTCCAATCAGCTGGCCGCATTCCAGAGCCTGACGGAAGATCCGCTCATCCTCCACCCGGTACCTAGAGGTCCGAAGGGTACGGGCGTGGTATTCGAGTCCAGCCAAGGACTATCCGGATATGCCAACACCAAGCACCCGAAGGAAGTCGCCACGCTCATGGACTTCTGGATCAACGATCCCGAAGCGGCCAAAATCCTCGGCAACGACCGCGGCGTGCCGGTGACGGAAGCCAACCGCAACCTTCTCCAGGAGGAAGCGGGTCCTGTGGAAGAGATTGTGTACAATTATACGAGCCTCGTATCGGAAGCCACGAAGACCGAGCCTTTTGACGTGAGTTATAATCCGCCGGGATTCGCCGAGTTCTCCAAGCTGGCCCAGACGACGACCCAGGAGATCGGTTTCGGCCGGAAAAACGTCGAGCAGGCCGTTGCGGACTTCTACAACGGCACCGTGCGCATATTTGAATCGAATCAATGACAAAGCTTTCAAGGAGGCGGACATGACAGAAGCTATGCTGGACCGGCTGCGCCGGATTTCGATACCGGATCGGGTGCAGCCGGGCAAACCGGAAGACCGGAAGCTGCTGCAGGAGTGGCAGGCGACAGGCGTCCGATTCGCGGCATCGGGCGGGCGGCTGGAAACGGCTTATTATACCGCGCTGGAGAAGCTGCTGACCTGCATCGTGCCGATGAACGGCAGCGATCCGATTCTGCAGGAGGGCGGTATCTATCTCGGCTGCTGGCTGGAGAGCACCGGCACCATCAATGCGGAGCTGCTATCGCGACTGATTCCCTCGGTCTCGGAAACAACCTACCTCGCCTTTGCCGATCAGCAAAGAGAGGATGGGCTGCTCCCTTATAAACTGACGGAGAACGGTCCTTCGTTCCGCCAGATCCAGCTCGTCACGCCGCTGGCGCGCTGCGTCTGGAACCATTATGAGCTTCATGGAAGGGACCTCTCCTTCCTGAAGACCATGTACCAAGCCATGTCGCGTTACGACGATTGGATCGCGCGTTACCGCAACACCCGGGGAACCGGCTGTGTGGAGGCTTTCAGTACTTTTGATACCGGGCATGATCTGTCGCCAAGGTTCTGGCATGTTCCGGACACGCCTTATCGGAACGATGCCGCAGCCTTCCACCCGGACTCCCCGGTTCTGCCCTTCCTGGCACCGGATTTGACGGCCAACATCTACTGTCAGCGCATGTATTTGGCCCGCATGGCCGAAGAGCTCGGCGAATCCGGAGCCGATTGGAGGGCCAAAGCCGAAGCCAGCCTGGACAGCCTCTTCCGTTACTGTTATGACGAAGACGATAAATTCTTCTATGACCGGGATCGGAACGACGAACTGGTCCGGGTCCAATCTGACGTGCTGCTGCGCGTGATGGCCTGCGAGGTGGGCGACGCCGAGCTGTTTGGCAACATGCTGCGGCGGTATTTGCTGAATACCGGCAAATTCTTCGCCAAATATCCGTTTACGTCCATCGCAATGGACGACCCGCGGTTCGATCCGTCCTCCTCTTACAACAGCTGGGGCGGGCCGTCCAATTTTCTGAGCTTGATCCGGGCGCCGCATGCCTTTGAACATCATCACCGCTATGTCGAGCTGACCTGGGTACTGCAACCGATTCTGTCAGCCTTGTCCAAGGCGAAGCGCTTCCCGCAAACCTTGAGCCCTTGGACAGGTGCAGAGGGCTTTACCGAGGCGTATTCCCCTTCCATTCTGTGCCTGCTGGATTACGTGGAACGGCTCTGCGGCATCATGCCGATCGGATCGGATCGACTGTGGTTTACGGGATTGCTTCCGGTCGATATGGACCATGGCGAAGAAGTCGCCGGCAACACGGCCTATAGCCGAACTGTGAACGGGCTGCACTACGAACTGGTGAATACCCCGGACAACGTCACCGTATACCGGGAAGGCCGCGTTCATATTCAAGGGCCCGCCGGGATTCGGCTGGTCACGGACCGCAGCGGACAATTGGAGGGCGTGATCGGCATGAGCGTGCGAATTATTGAAGGCGAGCTCCGCTATCAAGGCACATCCATTCCGATCCGGATCAAAGGCAATGAAATGCAGCAGTATTCAGACGGAGATTTGAAGACGGAGAGGGATATCGGCATCATCTATCCTAGCTATCGTTAATTGAAGGAGGTGAACGCTTAAGCGTGAAAACTGCAGACATTCAGCTTCGGGACCCCTACGTACTGCCTGATCCGACACAGCGAACATACTACATGTACGGCAGCACCGACAAAAATATATGGAAGGAAGGAAACGGCTTCGATGTCTATATCAGCCGGGATCTAATCGATTGGGGAGGCCCTTATCCGGTCTTTCGCAAACCGGACGATTTCTTCGCGGACGTGAACTTCTGGGCACCCGAAGTCTACTATTACCACGGGCGTTACATCATGTTTGCCACCTTCCGCCGAAAAGATAACGATCTGCTGGGAACTGCGGTGCTGTCGGCTGAACAGCCGACAGCACCCTTCTCCCTTCATAGCGATGGGCCCGTGACCCCTGTCGACTGGAGTTCCCTGGACGGCACGCTCTATGTCGACGAAAGGGATCAGCCGTGGATGGTATTCTGCCGCGAGTGGCAGCAGGTCGGCGACGGCGAGATTTGCGCCATGCGCCTGAGTCCCGATCTCACGGAGGCCGCCTCGGATCCCGTAACCCTGTTCCGAGCCTCCGAAGCCGCTTGGGCCACGCCGTTCCACTCGCCCCGTTTTCCCGGATCGGGCAACTATGTGACGGATGGCCCGTTTCTGTTTCGAACAACGTCGGGGAATCTGCTCCTATTATGGGCCAGCTTTGTGGATGGCCGATACGCGCTCGGCGTTGCCAAGTCGCCAACCGGCAAGCTATGCGGGCCTTGGCTCCAAGAACCCGAACCTTTATATTCCAGCGACGGCGGGCACGGCATGATGTTCCGTACCTGGAACGGCCAGCTGATGCTGACCGTGCATACCCCGAACCGCACGCCGGATGAACGACCGATCTTCATTCCCGTCGCGGAGGACGGTGATAGCATCAAGGTGGATGGGATGTATCGGACAACGCGTATGCCCAAGTAAAATCCATATTAAAAAGTCCGCTCTCCATGAAGATGGCAGAGCGGACTTTTTAATAGTTTTTTTGCATTCCTAAGCTATGCCTTGCTTTGATTTGCAGTACAAACAAAAGGAAGCCGTACGCATACGGCCTCCCTCTACTCTCATTTATTACAGCTTCACGATTTTACCGGTCTCTTGGGATTCGAATGCACCCAGGATCACGTTCAAGGAACGAAGTCCTTCCTCACCAGAAATGCTAGGCGGCGTGTTCGTGAGAATGGATTCGACGAACGCGTCGATGACGCCGCTCGGAACCTGCTTCTCATTGGTTGCCATGGCGCCTACCTTGTAGGTCTCCACCGTACCGTCGGTCAGCTCTACAACCACCTCGTCGCCGTTAACGGTACCGATCTTCATGGCACCTTTCTCGCACCACAATACCGTTCCGTTATCGCCGGATCTGTAATGCGTCCAGCTTGCCATCAGCGTGCCCACGGCCCCGCTCTTCATGCGAACGATGCACGTCGCGTTGTCGTCCACATCGGTTCCTTCTTTATGGACCGTTCCGATAAAACCTGCCACTTCCACGATCTCATCGTTCAGCAGGTAACGGATAAAGTCGGATTTGTGCACGCCGAGATCGCCCATGGCGCCCATAATCGCTTCTTCCTTGCGGAAGAACCAGCTGTCGCGTCCATCCAGGCTCCAGCTCTCCGGACCGCCGTGGCCGAAGGAAGTACGGAAGGTAAGCACTTTGCCGAGCTTGCCGGAATCCAGAATCTCCTTCGCTTTTACGTGCGGAGGCATGAGGCGTTGATTGTGGCCTACCATCAGGTACACCCCGTTCTTGCGGGCGGCCTCGATCATTTGCTCTCCTTCTTCAGCCGTCGTAGCCATCGGCTTCTCCACCAGCACATGAAGGCCGGCATTCGCAGCCGCGATGCTCATCGGAGCATGCAGATAGTTCGGCGTACATACGCTAACGGCGTCCAGCTTCTCGTTCTTCAACAGTTCTTGGTAGTCTGCGTAGGCTTTACCGCCATACTGGGCCGCCATCTCTTCGGCGCGTTCCTTCACCGGATCGGCAAAAGCAACCAGCTCCACGTTAGCATTGTTCGCGTATTCAGGAATATGTCTGCGCTGGGCGATCGCGCCGCAGCCAAACACTGCCACTTTAATTTTGCTCATTGAAAGTCTCCTTTTTTGCTTATAGATTAAAATTGGTTCAGGTAGTTCTGCTTCAGCCAGTTCATGCTGTTCTCCACGCTTTGCAGCGGCGGGTTCTGACATACGTCCTGCTCGACGATCAGCCATTCCGTGCCTGCATCGGATGCAGCCTGAATGACGCCCGGCAGGTTAACCGAGCCTTGGCTCAGCTCCAGCGTCTTCATGTTGCCTTCCGCATCCTTGCTGAAGTCTTTCAGGTGAAGCAGCGGAAGACGTCCGGCGTATTTCGGAATGTAGGTAAGCGGATCTTGTCCGGCGAATTGTACCCAGCATACGTCCATCTCCACTTGCACGGCTTCCGGCGTCGTTGCGGAATACATCGCATCAAAAACGAACTGGCCATCAACCTCGGCTTCGAATTCGAATGCATGGTTATGGTATCCAAAGATCAGTCCCTGCTTGCGGGCTTCGGCCCCTACTTCCTCCAGGAAGGAGAAGAGGTTCTTCCAATCCTCGGCATCTTTACGATCTTCTTCGGCCACATATGGACACATCATATATTTAGCGCCAATGGTTTTCAGGTAATCAATTTCCTTCTGCAGGTCTGCACGAAGCAGATGCAGGCCCACGTGACTGCCGATCGCTTTCAAGCCAAGCTCTTGAAGAAGCGTTTTCATTTCCTCGGCCGGAATGTCTCCATAACCTGCGAATTCCACGCCTTCATAACCCAATTCAGCAACTTTGCGGAGCGTACCGCGGAAATCCTGTGCCGTTTCATCGCGCAGCGTATACATTTGCAAACCAATGTTCATTCTTCTCATTATAGCGCACCTCGATTCCAAAAATGAGTTACTGCTCTATCTGCTACTATCATACATGCAAATAGGCTAAAATGAACATAAACAATATTGCTGCAACATGAACTATCTGCTTATATTTTTACTGGGGGTTGTTACCATTATGGAAGCTAGGCTGCTCATCTGCGACTATTCCTATCACTTTCAGCAATTCAGCAACAGCCATCGGGGCGGCTTGACGACCTATCTGTTCCGACTTCAAACCGAAGGCTCCTGCGAAATCTACTGCAACGGCATTGAGCACCATGTGCAGGCAGGCGACCTGCTGCTGCTGAAGCCCGGCGATGAATACGAGCTGCGGGTGAAGGAAGACGGCGAGGATGGCCGCGTGTCCAGCGGGGATTATTTTATATTCTGCGACGGCTCCTGGATTGATGATTGGTGGAACCGCATCCCCCGCCCTGTCGTCAGTCATGTCGGGCTCGACGATTATTTGCTCGGTCTGTGGAGACAGATGCTGCTGGAGAAGCGGCGCGGCCTCGAAGGGGAAATCGGGGAACTGACCGACTACCTGCTGCGCAGTCTCTGCCTCTGCCTGGACCGCGCCATCACCGAGATCAAGCCGACCGATCGCCTTGCCTTCACTGCCCTGCGGCTGAAGCGATTCGTGGAGGAGCATGCCACCCTAACCTTCAAGCTGGAGGAAGCTGCTTCCCATGTCGGGCTTAGCTTATCCCGGGCGGTCAAACTGTTCAAGGAGTATTACGGAAAAACCATGATCCAGTACGCACTCGAGATCAGGCTGAACGCAGCCGTCGAACGCATCAAATACAGCACGATGACGCTGGAGGAAATCGCGGAAACCTGCGGCTTCGCAAGCTACTCTTATTTTCACCGGGTATTCCGGGCGAACTATGGCGTGTCCCCGGTGAAATTCCGGGAAACGGCAACGGTGCCGGCAAGGCCGGGGCAGGAGAAAAACCCCCGCTAATTTTTTTCTACTATAATATAAAGAAGCAGCCATGCTCCTCCTTAAAGGCAGGGGCTAGGCTGCTTTGTACTTTAGTAACTCGAAAGTATTCTGCAAAATGCTTTTTCCGGCCACATTCATAGCATCGCAGCCCCGGCGGCGGCAAAGACCAGCGTGAAATAAACTCCGACCCCTATCAGATGATTGCGATTCCAATCCCGCGGCTTGATCTCGACGATATACGGGAGCAGCCACAGGAAGCTGGCGACAAACCATGCAGCGGAGGCCAATCCGATAAACAGCAGTTTCTTTCCTTGCTCGTATTGGAAGACAGGGTCCATCCCGTTAAAACGGATCAGGGAGCCGCTGGTCAAGGTACAGGAATAAGCCAACACCATGAACACGGCCACGACCAAGAGCGTGCCGATGGCCTTGAGCCCGTCCGAAGTCAGAAAATTCGGCCGTCTCCCCTTCTTTCCGGAAAAGCCGATCAAAAAGAATACAAACCCGACCAAAATGGCCACACCTGCTCCTGAAGCGACAATGCCTCCGGAAATGGCAGCTGCCAAGGCTAGAATCGGAATCATCATCTCGTCTTTTCCTCTCTTTCGTACCTGCTGAACCGTACGGTGTGTGGTTGAAATTGAAATCGTGCGAAGGAGCACTAAGATTCCATAGGTAACGGCACAATGACCGTGCAGAACGTATCGATCTACTTACTCACATCTGTCGTATCATCCATACGGGCAGCCCGCATCGGTGAAAACACAAACCAAACTCCGACTACAGCCAGTCCGGTGATAACAACGCCTAATGCTGTGCGAAATCCATATACATCAGCGATTAAGCCACCCAGAGGCGCTCCAATAACGATCATACTGCGGTTGATAGACCTCATGGTGGCATTCATACGCCCATGCAAGTGTGCAGGTGTGATCGTCTGCCGGTAACCCATCTCAATCGGACCTTCAATACCTAA
Source organism: Paenibacillus sp. Y412MC10 (assembly GCF_000024685.1). Taxonomy (NCBI): domain Bacteria; kingdom Bacillati; phylum Bacillota; class Bacilli; order Caryophanales; family Paenibacillaceae; genus Paenibacillus; species Paenibacillus sp. Y412MC10. The sequence goes on along the minus strand of NC_013406.1, from coordinate 561,153 downwards.
TGCAAAACCATAAAACAGTTGCCCAAATCCGATCAAGAGGAAGGTCTGAATCGACAGATCACCGTCGTCAGTGGATGGTGCCAGAACCATGAACAGGACCGCAGGTGCATACAAAAGTCTGGCAAACGTGATGCTGCGTCCAATTCCAAATCGCTTGCTGACCCGGGTTGATAACGTCGTGCCTATAACAGCGCCAATCCCTGCTGATGTCATGACCAGTCCCAGGGTTGACGCATTAAACCCTAATTCAGTGAGAGCGTAAGTTACCAGCACCGTACCCAGCATACTGTTAAATAGAAACCACACATGGGTATTGAGTGCCAGCGTGCTAAGAAACGGATGCCGATAGACCCAGCGCAATCCTTCCTTTATCAATTCAACTATACGTTCATTCGAGGCCTTTTCCTGTATGGGCTGATGTTTAATGAAAGCCATAACCAGCCCTGAAAACAGATACGAAGCTGCGTTAACCAAGATGGCAAACGGAGCCGTAATGATGGAGACTAATAAACCGGCAGCTGCGGGGCCGCTGGTTTCCGCAACGGCTGCGCTTTGCTCCAACCGTGCATAAGCGGGCAATAACAACCTTCTCGGCACGAGCTGGGGCACAATAGATTGAGATGCAGCATCATTGAATAACGACATCGTCCCGAAGAGTATCATGATGATCATCAGAATGCCCACATGGATTCCATCGAACAATGCCAGTAGGCAAATCGCTACGAGCAAGATCCCCCGTCCCAAATCGGTCAGTACCAAGATGTTCCGACGACTGACGCGATCAATAATCACTCCGGCCACCAATCCCAGCAGCACATAGGGTAGCCACCTCGAGGAATTGATCCAGCCCACATCAACGGTACTGCCTTCCAGGTTAACCACCACCAGCACTTGGAGAGCAAGTGTGGTTATATATGTGCCAAAATATGAAATGGTGGAGGCTAACCAGAAAAATACGTAACTCTTATTGTTGGTGAGATTCATCTCTAACCTCCATCTGAGCGCCGTATTTTTCAGGTTAATTGTATATTGGAGTCACTGCTGAATGAAGTCACGAGCGCTATAACTAGTTAGATTGTAGCATATCTGTAACAGATAGAGTCGTACTCATTCCAATCGTTCCACGATCAAACCATGGGGCGACTTACCGACAGAATGATAGGTAAGACCATTTTCTACGACGAAAGTCTACTATTCATGTATGGTTCCCGCACTCATGGACTGCTCATGATGCAACAGCCACTGCTTTCGTGATAGGCCGCCGCCATATCCGCCGAGCTCACCGCTCGTATTGATCACGCGGTGGCATGGAATGACAATCGCAAGCTGATTGGCGCCATTCGCTTGGGCAACGGCGCGATATGCGGTCGGTCTTCCCATCGCCGCTGCGATTTCGCCATACGAAGACGTTTGGCCGGGGGGAATCCGCAGCAATCGGCCCCACACTTCTTGTTGAAACGGCGAACCCAGCAAGAACAAGGGCGTCTTGAAATCCGTTAACTTCCCTTCAAAATACGCTGCGAGCTCCAGCTCGATTGAACGGATCGGAGCCGTATGGCCCGGAATGATCGCCGACTTGGTTCTCTGCCGGAGACGTTCAACCTCACGCTCCAGGCCCCGGCGGTCCACGAATTCGAGCAGATACAGCGCCTCTTCATCCGCGATGGCCATCATCGGCCCGAGACGCGTGTCGATCCATGAAGCTTTTAAGATGTTATGGTGCCCCGATCGGCTAGGCGCCGCGCCCATGATGCGGGAAAATGCATCCCTAAAACCGCTGCTCGACTCGTATCCGGTCGACAGCTGCGCATCGATGACGGCATGCCCCTCCCGGATTTGCTTCAGGGCAAGTCCCATTCGCCGTGCCCGTGCGTATTCAACGAAGGTCATCCCGAACCGTTTCTTGAACTGGCGCCTTGCCGTTGAAGCATCGACGGACAGCTTCTGGAAATCCTGGTTGGTCCACCTTTTCTCCGGATTCTCCTCAACGGCTTCTACGAGCAGCCGGACCAGGTCCGATACCTGATTGGGGTGCGATAGCGGACGGCAGCGTTTGCAAGGCCTGAAGGATGCAAGCAGCGCTTCTTGAGCCGTCTCGTAAAATTCGCAGTTTTCCATCTTCGGTTTCCGGGCCGGGCATGTCGGGCGGCAGAACACTCCTGTAGTCTTCACGCCTACATAAAACACGCCCTCGTACTCCGATTTCTTTTCCAGCAGCGCCTGGTAATACTCCTGCTGATTGGCAGCCGATATCACTTGGGTTCCTCCCCGCTCTGATGTACTTTCTAAAGGGCCATACGCTTGTTGGCCTTAATCATCATGCTCTCTTGTTCTCGTGTTTCTATTATATTTCTTTTGCCGGCATGACGTGGCCGAAAAACGTGCACGAATATTTTCGAGAGGAAAAAGCGCCGACTCCGATGCCCCTGATTGACCAATCATACGAAAAGCCCCTTCCGTTGACCGGAAGAGGCTTTTTTCTTTCAAGAATATGAATTTCGCTTGAAGTTTAACCTTTGATGGATCCTGCCACCATGCCCTTCATGATTTGCTCCTGCAGTATTAGGTAGGCCACGATCGTCGGAATGACCGCGATCGCCATCGCTCCCATCGTCAGGCTGTAATCCGTGCCGAAGCCGTCCGAGAACAGGGACAAGCTGAGCGGGAGTGTCTTCAATGCCTGCGTATTGATGAATACGAGGGCGAAAGAGAAATCATTCCAGAATCGGAGGAATGCCAGAATCGATATCGTTGCCACAATCGGCGTACAGAGCGGCAGAATCATTCGGCCGAAGATTCCCCACCAGCCGCTGCCGTCGATCATGGCCGCTTCTTCAATCTCTCTTGGAATGGATGACATGTACGCCATCGCCAGGAAGATCGCGATCGGCAGCTCAAACGCCGTATATGGCAGGATGAGTGCGCCGTACGTGTCGAGCAGGCCGATATTTTTCATCATAATGAACAGGGGCACCAGCGTACTATGGATCGGAATCAGCAGCCCCGTCGTAAACAATACGACCACCAGCTTTTTAAACCGAAACTGGAATCTGGACAGCACATACGCCGCCAGCACGCTGAGCAGGATGGTCAGCACGACGGCCGTAATCGTTACAACCGTTGAATTGATCATCGCTCGGCCCATATTTCCGAGCTCCCATGCCCGGAATAAATTCTCGGTCATCCACTCCTTCGGCAAGCCGTAAGGGTTGTTGAAGAAATCCTGGTTCGATTTAAACGCGCTCGTAAAAAGCCAGTACAAGGGATAGAGCGTAAGAATCGCATACACAATCAGCAGCAATTTTACGAATCCGGTTAACCCCTTCGTGATGACGCGTTTCCCTGAGGTACTTCCGGTCCCGGTCGTCTGTAAATTCACATCGCTCCCTCCTTCATGTTAACTTGACTTTCTGCGCGTTGCGAAATAGTTAAGCGCGATAAGAATGGCGCTGACGATCATGATCATCGTGGAAACGGCGGAGCCGTAACCGTAGCGGTACACGCTGAACGTGCTGTTGTACATATAGGTAGCAAGAAGCTCGGTCGATTGCGCCGGTCCGCCGCCTGTCATGACGATGACATGGTCAAAAGCTTTCAGGCTTCCCGAGATACAGAGCACAATGGTTACGACCACCGTGCTCCAGACCATCGGCAGCGTGATTTGCATCAGCTTGTTCCAGCCGGTGGAGCCATCGATTTTGGCCGCATCGTGGATCTCTGGCGAAATATTTTGCAGCGCTGCGATAAAGATGACCAGATAAGGGCCGATGTTCGCCCAGTTAATCGGGATCGATATCGCCAGCATGTTGACCTTCGGATCGGACAGCCAAGCACGGGTCCATGACTCCAGGCCGAGCATCTCCAGCACATAGTTGGCAATCCCGAACTGCGGGTGGTAAATGTAACCCCAGATGAGACCGACAACCACCGTGGAGAGAACCATCGGCATGAAGACAGCGGACCGGATGAACCTGGAGAAGAACGAATTCTTGAACAATACGATAGCCAGAATCAACGCGATCGGAACCTGGCCGATAATGGACGATACGACCAGAATCAGGTTGTTTCGAAGCGCCCGCCAGAAGATCGGGTCCTTGAACATCTCTCTATAATTGTCAAGGCCGATGAACGTGGCGTCTCCGAACCCTTTCCAACTGAAAAATCCGTAGTATGCTGACCAAAAAACCGGAATGATGACAAATATCAGAAACAACAGAAGCGCAGGAAGAAGAGCTATGGCTATAAATCCTTTGCTTCTCATCGCTGTAGGCATGGCAGCCTCCTCCCTCCTAATCCTTATGCAGCGGTGAATCTATTCTTATGGAGTAGCGGATCGGGCTTGCGCATCCTGCAGCTTCTGGGCCACGCCTTCGACGGCACCGCCCATCATGATTTCCTGCAGGCCGTTGTTGATGACTTCAGCCGCTTCTGCAGACAGATAAGCATCGTATACCGGCGTAATGCCTGTGGATTTCACCAGGTTAAAGGCTTTGTAGTACAGGGAAGTAACTTTCGACTCATCGATTTCGGTATCGTACATGACCATGGAGTTGCTCTCGGCAATCGCTTTTTGCGCTTCCGGTCCACTCACGGCATAAATCAGTTCGAGCGCCAATTCTTTCGCTTTCCCTTCCGTTCTGCTGCTGAGGGCCAGACCGCCGCCAGCTCCGCCGGAGATGGTGTTAGCTTCGCCTTTGCCACCAGGGATCGCAGGCAGAGTCGTCACTTCAATATCCTTCATCTGCTCTTCGGAGGAAGAAGCCGCCAAGTTGGTGAGCGTCCACGCGCCGCTGATCATCATTGCTGCATTGCCTTGGATGAAATACTGCTCGGCTTGCGTGTTGTCGATGCTGTTGGCACCTTCTTGGAATGCTTTGTTGTCGACGAGCTCTTTGAAATAGCCAAGTGCTTCGATAAACTCAGGATCGGTGAATTTCGCGCCATCCTGTGCTGCCGCTTTTTTGAACCATTCGGTGCCGGTCACGCGGTCGGCAATCGATCCGATAATGGTAGATTGCGCAACCCACGGCGCTTTGTTTCCGAGGGCGATCGGCGTAATGCCGTTATCGTTGAACGTTTTAACCGCCGCCATCATTTCTTCCCAAGTCGTCGGAACTTTTACGTTATGTTTGTCAAACAACGCTTTGTTGTAGTAGAGAATCGATGTTGCGGACATGCCCAGTGGAGCGGAGTAAATCTGGCCGTCCTCGAACTCGTATGGATCAAATGCGCCCGGCAGGAATTTGTCCTTCCAATCGGAATGGGCGTCCAACACTTCCGTGATCGGTTGAAGCAGCTTCGCTTGATGAAGCTCGGCCGACTGACTTCCCGCATAAACGAAGAACACGTCCGGCATTTCATTTGCAGCCGCAACGGTGCTCAGACGCTGACGGTAACCGTCCGGCGGAATCGCTTGCGCGTCGAGCGTAACTTCAGGATGGTCCTGAGCAAATTGATCGATAAAACTCCGGACTGATTTCGCGCGCAGGTCGTCACCGGCAAAGTTATGCCAGATGGTCAGCTTGACCTTTTCTTGATCGCCTTCGTTCCCTCCGGCCTGCTCTTTGCTTTGCCCGCCTCCGCAAGCTGCAAGAACCAGTGTCATCATCAGCAGTACAAGACCTATTTTACGTTTTGGTCTCATGGTCAATCCCCCTTTTAATATACGAAAATGATGAAGCTTCAAGATGATTAGCCCAAGTATAAAAGAGGATGTAACGCTTACATAGGGGATATAATTCAGTCCATAGAGGGACAAAATTCAGGATTCGGGATTTGTCCGATACTCCGAAGGGGTGAGTCCGGTCCACTTTTTGAACAGGCGGTTAAAATATTTGATATCCTCGTAGCCGATTTCATTCGCGATTTCACTGATTTTGGCCGGCGTTTCCCGCAGCAGGTGCATCGCTTTCCGAAGCTTCGCCTGGGTTACGAATTCGATGTAATTCTGTCCGGTCTCCTTCTTGAACATTTCGCTGAAATAGTTGGGGTTCATATGAACATGCTTGGCCACTTGTTGGAGAGACAAGCTCTGTCCCAGATGTTCATGAATGAAGGAGATCGCTCGCTGGACGGGACTTGTCGTCGACACCATATCACGGTACTCCTTCATGATGAGCCCGAGCGAATCGACCAGCACCTTCTCCGGATTCTTGGTCAACTCGCGGATATCGTACGTCTCTTCCACTTTCACCGGACTGGTATAGCCGATAGACGTCGCAGCCCGTATGAGCCAGCGCTGTGCCGAGACGATCAGGGAATGCAGGTAAGCCTGAACCGAGCCGGGCGTTGCCTGGCCCTGGCTTTGGATACGCCGCAGCAGATCCGCCACCCATGCCTGCAAGTCGGCGGATTCCCCCGAACGCAGCAGGGATGACAGCTTGGTTTCTTCTTCCATCGAACATACCGTGCGGATGCCTGTACGTCCTTCGATATCTTCATAACGGATATGCCGTTCCGATTGCAGCAGCCACTCGTAGGAGCTGGCCTCTACCGCGGTAGCCAGCGCAATGTGCAGCTCCCTGGCGCTTGCGACCCGTCGGCCGCTGGCAGCCTTGATGCGGCAGGCATGCGTGGATTCCATCTTATGCAGAGCGGAATCTACCCGCCCCCAGCCATGATTCGGCTCTGCCCGCACCAACAGAAGCAGCGAGCCGTTCCACTCCAGCCACGCGCATGGCAGCACTTCGGCCAGCTCCGTGCCGATTAATCGATGCAGCTCGCTGCTGACGTTCGATTGTTCCGCCTCTTCTGGATGCAGCGGATAGACCGACAGCATCCAGATCTGCAGCACCGAATCGTTCGATTCCAAACGCAGCTCCGGGTATCGCTCACACAATTCGGCCTCGGCATGCTCATCCAGCGGAGTCCCGGAAGCAAGCAGTCTTCGCAGAAAGCCCCGGTTGACCACCATTTCCTGGGCCTGCCCCTTCGCTTGTGTAAGCCTGCGCTGCAACAGCCGTCCCCTGGCTTGGACAGCCGCCTCGATAATTTCACCGGGCCTGCTCGTCTTCAGCAGGTAATCGCTCACGCCTTCCCGCATCGCCTGCTGCGCATACGCGAATTCATCGTATCCCGAAATGACGATGATCTCGATCTCGGGATACTGCTGCTTGACTTGATGCGCCATGTCCAATCCGCTCAGGCCTGTCATGCGTATGTCCGTAAATATGATTTCGGGCATTTCAACGGGAATACGCTGAAGGGCTTCCTCCGCCGAAGCCGCGGGCGTCAGCACCGTAAAGCCGTTATCCGCCCAATTGATCACGGTACTCAAACCATTTCGAATGATCACTTCATCATCAACGATCATGACCTTCAATGTCGCCATCCCCTTTGCCGGATATTTCCGATTGTTGAATTTCAGGTAAATCAGGTATCGTAAACATCACCCGTGTCCCGGTACCCTCGGTGCTCTCCACACGCAGCCCCGCATCCTTCCCGTAATGAAGGAGCAGCCGCTTATGGACGTTCCGCAGCCCGTAGCTGCCGCGCGGGGTTTGTCCCTTCTCGTACTGCAGCGGATTTTCGACCAGCTGCTCCTGAAGCCATTTCAGGCGCTCCGCCGTCATCCCGATGCCGTCATCCTCCACCACGAAGCGGATCCCTTCGGGTTCGCGGTGTCCGCGAATCGTAATCGTCCCTACCCCGTCACGGCTCAGGATGCCATGCAGCATGGAATTCTCCACCAACGGCTGCAGCAGCAGCTTCAGCATGGTGTGCTGATACAGATCCTCTTCCACAAGATCCTTAAACTCGAATTTGTCCGGATAGCGGATGGTTTGGATGTTCACGTAGTGGCGGACATGCATGATCTCCTGCTGTATCGTGCAGTATTCCTGCCCGTTGTTCAGGCTGAACCTCAGAAAATCGCTGAGCGATCCCACCATCTCGGCAATCTTCACATCCTGGTTCATCAGCGCCAGCCAATGGATCGATGACAGCGTATTGTAGAGGAAATGCGGATTGATCTGCACCTGCAGTGCATGCATATCCGCCTCCTTCTTCAGCGACTCGTTCAGCTTCACTTCATCGGTAAGCTTCACGATCCGGGAGCTGAGCCGGTTATAACTGATAATAAGCTGCCCGACCTCATCAACCGTTTTGACCGGCAGCGCCGGCAGCGGCTCTTCCGGGCTCGAGTTCTTGAGGAATTTCGTTAAGACGGACAGAGGATTCGTAATCTTCTGGATCAGGAAAAGAACCAGGATAATGGCCAGCAGGATGGCCACCGTGACCGCAACCGCCGTCAATTTGATGAAATACTGGTTCTGGGAACGGTATTCCTGCGAAGGAATGATGCCGACGAGCTTCCAGTTCACGCTGGACATTTTCTTATAGAGAATGGTCTTCTTGCTGCTTCCCTCGCCATAGTCTATATTGCCGCTGAGCCCCTCGAACTCTCCAATCGCAGGATAATAATCCGCCAGCGTCAAATTGGTCTCCATATCCGGCGGACCGGCGATAATCCGGTTATTCTCGTCAAGAAGAAGGACGAATCCGGTCTTCTCCAGGACGGCCTGCCGGAACTGATTGGCAATGACGCCCTGATCCAGATTGATCTGCAGGTTCCCGATCGGCTTGTATTTATCCGTGCTCCGAATCGGCCGGGCCAGCGTGATGACCTTCCTGACGCCTTCAAAGGTCCACTGCCGGTGAACGAATGACCACCATTTGGGATGGTGTTCGTAATAATCGGGAACCATTTCGGTAATATTCCGGAACTCGGAGCGTACCAAGGATTTATGCGAAATCGCATCTTTGCTGCCGAGCGGTTCGACGATGATGTTGGCGATATAATCTTTGGAAAAGGCCAGGTTCGTCAAAAAATTAATAACCGTCGTCTGCTGAACGTAGTTGCTCTGCTCGGTCTTCAGATAGGCCTGAACACCGGTATGCCCGATGAGAAACAGCGAGATATTCTCCACGTCCTTGACCATCGTATCCAGGTAAGCTTCCAGCTGGCGGAGCGTATTCATCCCCGTAATTTTGGCCTTCTCCTCGGTCAGGCTTTTGGCTATGTTAAAAGAGAAAATGCCCAGAAACAGCAGCGGCACCAGCGTAGCGATAATGATAAGCAACGACAATTTATGCTTTAGCGATTTCCCAAGCCATTGCTGCATACATACACCCCGTTCAAAGTCCCCATGGTATGGGCTTGTTATATTACTTAACATTGAATGCGTTTACTTCAAAATCAATCTCCATTCTTCGCTAAAATGTGTCAGGTTTATTAACTATCTTAGAGGAATCTTAAGACTCAAGTAAATGGTAATAAAGTCCTATGAGAAGGGATGAAATCTTCTTGAAGCATATGGTATACGCCCCATTTCGGCGAACGGCTACGGAGATGAAAACGGCGTTGAAATCTATAAAAGCACAGCACAAAAAGGGCGCCGCAGCGCCCTCACATTCGGAATTCACATCATCCGACCGAAACCTTCCGCTTCTAACCCATGTTGATCACATCCTGCCAACATGCGTTTATGTGTAGTCCTAAAGCTTTATGATGAAAAACCGTTATTGCTCTCGCTCTTCCAAACGACGATATTCCATGTCATCCACCTCAAACCGGTTCAGCTCTTCATTAAATCGGTATGTGATTCGGAGATCCCCGGCAAAACCGGCCGGGCTCATGCTTCCTGCCGCTTCCGTAAGAAGCCGTCCTTCCGCCAAACGATGTCTGACAACGGCTCCGAAGCCAAGCTTATCAAATAGATAGCTTTTATCTTTGGAATCGTCCTTGAACTTCTGGACGCTTTCCTTTCCGTCAACCGTAACCTTAACCGTAAAGTGATCCGCTTCCTTCTCGATGCTGGATTTCACATGGCTCGATACGGCCTGCTCCAGCGATTCGATCGGGATTTCCTCCAGAGAACCGGCGTCCACTACATGCATCTCCCCCGCGTACAGACCGGTGCCCGTCCCGTCCACGTAGAACACAACAACGTCCGGCTTGCCATCGCCTGTGACATCCTGGTAATGAATGACCGGTTTACGCGTAGCCTCTCCTCCATGCCAGTCCTTAAAAACCCGCTTCCTGCCTTCTACCTCGACCACCATGCCTTCATATCTGCCATATTTCGATGCGCTGACCGGATACAGCTTCACATTGCTGTTCTCCTCCGCCGTCAACAGGTCAACCTCCGGCGTATAAATGTAAACCATGCCATCCTTCGTATCCAAGCGGACTTCAGCATCGTACAGCTCCGTCATGAATCGGGCGGGAACCATGACGCGACCATCCATAAGCTGCGCGGGAACGGACAGGGCGTAGGTCTTCTCTTTTCCCTCGGCAACGTCGCTTCCCATTTTCAAGGTGACTTGATCGGTGCCCGTGTTGACGGTTAGCGTCTTATTCTTGTTATCCCAGCGGAGCCCCATAGGCTTCAAGTATTCCTTGACCGTGTTCAGGGGGACCAGCACTGTGCCGTTCACGATGACGGGTTTGACATCCGGCGTCATTACATAATGATTGACGTTTAAAAATTCCAAGTCCTGCTTGTGCGCGGCCTGGGCCTGTACCGCCGTACTTAACAGCATCGCGGCCGCTATAGCGCCGCTTGCAGCCATTTTCGTCCATTTCCGGGTTATCATGTTCGCTAATCTCCTTGGCTTATAATATTCAGTAATGCATCTATAACTAAGACGCAAGGTGAATGCAATTGGTTCGTGCATATCCATGAAAAATGACGAAAAGCGTCTCTATTTCGATTTTTTTCGATCATCATCAGTAAAAATTGCCGCTTTTAAACTTAAATTCATGACCACATTCCAGATGATATGTTAGAATCAGAAATGATTGTTATATTATGGAACATACTTAATTCAAGGTTAATGGCATTCATTCGGGATACCAACGATAAGTATGTCATGGATCGGGCACGAACTCACCTGTATCCGAGCTCCGAGCTTCAGCGGGGAGTTAAGCCATCGCCTGGTCTTAAGGATATGACAACTGGAATCTTCGATATGATTCGTAAAACAGTACCTTGAAGGGAGGTGAGCTCCTTGAACCAGGGGATATCCTTTTTCGGCATGTTTTCCATGCTTAGCATTATCGTATACGGGCTATTCGCACTTCTCGGTTTATATGCTTTGTATCTCCTCATCAAATTGATGATCCGGGCCATAACCGCGCTTGAACTCTACATCGACGAGAAGCGCAACCGACGGTTGTAAAGGCAAACTTCGGATAAACCGAGGTTGAAACCACGGAATATCCTATGGTAAAGTCTAGGCAACCAGAAATGAAAGGGTGAACCCAAAGCCAATGATCTACTAATCCTGTCCCAAGCATTTGGAAAACACTTCGATTTCACGATACGAGGTTTTCGGGATAGGATTCGTGCGGCTTTTTTTATATGTGACGGGTGGATGTTTGGGACTTCTCCAGGTAGAGTCCGCATCTTCTTAGTTCGTATTCGCCTCCTATTCCGAAATCTCGGAGTGGGGGGTTTTTCTATTTAATCAACACCAATTGAGAGGCTAGAGATTATCGATGACAGGAACTCATCTAAGCATCCAAGGGAGGGCCTTCCCCATTCCGGGAAAGCCGAACGCGAGATTTGAACACGCTCAATCAAATGAAGAATCCGCTTTAAGCATCCTAACAACTTCTACAAGGAGGCATGTTTGCATGCAGATCACGGTACAGGAGTACAAGATAGCGAACCGGGAGTCGGGACCTTATGGCATTGCGGCAGGACGAGACGGGGCCATCTGGTTCACGGAGCAAAAAGGAAACCGGATCGGACGAATCACCAAGGGAGGGGATATGCGTACTTTCGATGTCCCGACGCCGGATGCGGGGGTCATGTCCATCCTCTCTGCCCCTAACGGGGACCTCTGGTTCACGGAGTACAAAGCGAATAAAATCGGACGGATGACAATAGAAGGGACATTCACGGAATTCGAGCTGCCGGAAGCAGGCTCGTCTCCTTACGGCTTGACGGAGGGCCCGGATGGAGCCATATGGTTCACCCAGCTAATCGGCAATCGGATTGGCCGGATTACGCCGGCAGGCGTTATCACGGAATACGATTTGCCGCGCGCAGGCTCGTACCCTTCCTATATCACGGCCGGTCCGGACGGCGCGCTGTGGTTTACGGAAAACCAAAACAACTGCATCGGCCGGATTACGGTAGACGGGGAGATCGCCGAGTACCGGATTCCAACCGAGCAATCAGGGCCTGTCGGCATCACGGCAGGTGCCGATGGCGCCCTGTGGTTCGTTCAAATCAACGGCAATCAAATCGGACGGATCACGACGGCCGGGGAGATTACGGAATTCAAGCTCCCTTCCGGGAATGCCAGACCCCATGCCATCGCGGCGGGAGCTCGCGAAGATTTATGGTTTACGGAGTGGGGAGCCAACCGGATCGGACGAATAACATGTACCGGGGACATTACCGAGTACCCGATCCCCACCCCCTCAGCCGAGCCTCACGGCATTGCCGTGGATTCCGGCGGCGAGGTATGGTTCGCCGAGGAATGCGATCAGATCGGCCGTTTCATCGTTCAATATGAGTATTCCTGATCGAACGCTCCACGCCGAAAAGTCCGTGGAGCCCGCTGCCGGGCTTTTCCAGCGTGAAGCTGCTCCGGCTGGTTTCTTCATCTAGGGGAATGTGATAGATTAAATGGATACTTAGAATTATTTCTCTTAGGAGACTGTCCGATGATGAACCCAAACTTAACTTTAGATGATCTGCAGTGGCAAACGCTCATTCGGCAAACTGCCGGTTATTTCAGCGATTTGACCATTAAACGGGGATTTCAATATTACAAGCAGGGCCGTGTCCACGCAAGTGAAAAGGCGGATGCTTCCGGTGTGATCGAGGCTTCCGTGGATGGAACGGAAACCTACCGCATCAGGCTTCAGCTGCATTCCCTGAGCGACAGCGAATGCAGCTGTCCCGTTAACGGGGGCTGCAAGCATATGGTGGCCGTTCTGCTTGACTATGCCCAGCTTCAGGGCCGATCCATCCATGCCTTGGTTAATGCGCATTCCACTACGTATGCCGCAACCTCTTCGTATGACCGAAGCGAGCCCGGCTTGAGCCAAGGCCATGAACGGCCGCCTGCCGGAGTTTCGAAATGGAGAGTCAAGGCCGACCATTTGCCCGAGCTGCCGATCTCCGCATGGCATGAGCTGTTCGAGGTTTGCACGGCATCGCTGGGAGCTAACACGCAGAATTCGTTTTACGCCAAAAACGCGTTAGCCTCACTCCATCACATTAAACCGCCGCTGCCGCCGGATATGGATCCGTTATACGAGCTCCATGCCCATCTCTTCATTCTCGAGAAGCTGGTCAAGCAGCCAGCCAGTGCTTGGAATGCCTCAGGCTCTTACATCGGCTATCATACGCAGGTGGCAGCGGATCATATCCTGGCCAGAATCGAGCGAATCCTTCATGAAGGGCTGGTGGACAGCGAACACGAAGAGGCATTCGGACAGCGGCTGACCGAGACGATTTCGTTTGTCCGGCGGAGCATGCTAAGCGAACCGCGGAACCGTAAATTTTACGCCCAGGTCTATATGCAGCTCTGGATGCACTGGATTCATCCGTTGGCAAAAAAGAACGACGGCTTGATCAAGGAGGAATTGGAGCAGCTGCAGGCAGCCGAATCGGAGCTCGGCAGCAGCCTTTCGCGCGCCTCATGGTATATGGCGCAGAGCTTCATGTCCTTCTATCTCGGAGAAGACGAATCGTCCTGGGACCTGATCAGGGCAGCGGACAAGGTCAGCAGCCTGCCCCCGGCTTCCGTCCTGGGCTTCTTCGACATGCTGCATTCGGGACGAGACTGGGACCGCTTGGCCCGCTGGCTCCCGGAGATCGGCCCGCTGCTTGGCAGTCACCGCAACGAGCACCTCAGCAGCTATCAATTCTACTGGGATGCCGTCATAGAGCACCTGCCCGGGGAAACGGAACGGATGTGGAGCAGTCTTGCCGACATGCTCCCTTATTCGAAGGACATCTATCAGAATGCCTTGATCACGCACGGCAGATGGCGGGAATGGATCGACTATCAATTAAGCACAGGCCGGGAGCCGCTGGAGCTCCGGGTCAGCGAGCTCGCGCCGATTGAGAAGAACGCGCCCGAGCTGCTGCTGCCTTTTTATCATCAGGCCGTCGAGCGATACATCCTTCATAAGAACCGGGCCGGCTATAAAGCAGCCGTCAAGCTGCTCAAACGGCTAGCTAAGTTATATAAAAAGCTCAAACAGCAGGAGCGCTGGGATCTGTTCATTATTTCCTTGTCCGTACGCAACAGCCGGCTTCGCGCATTCCAGGAAGAGCTTCGGAGAGGAAAGCTGATATCATGAGCAGATACACGGAAACCATCACGGTCCATATGGCATTAAGCGAATACGGAGATGCCGTGATATACGGCTCTACCGTCATGCGTGGTTACGTATCCGGACAATACCTGAAGCACCGTTTATTCGCTTGGCATGAAGCCTCCTTCTACGGAACAGAGCTTATCGTCCAATCCGTTCAGGATATGGAAGTCATCATCTTGCCTTCCGAACAAGTCATACCGTTCTTCGCAGACGGCCGGCTGCTCGAACATATCGAATGGGTTTGGGACGAGGATTGCCTTCCCTTCATTGAACTTGCGCCTTCGCTGGCAGCCTGCATTCAGGATCAGCAGTACGCGCCCAGCTTGAGCGCCTTCAAGAATGGCAAGCTGCAATGGATCTGGGATGCGGAGGCTTTCTCAGCCGAAGAGCAGGCCCGCCTCTCCGTCTTGGATGAAGACGAGATATGGAATGAAGGCTTGCGCGCCGCGTTCTCCGCCGCCGTTCAAGAACAGTGGTACGGCAGCGAAGAAGCCGTTGCTGACCTGCGCAGGGAGTATCCCCTGCTGTTCTCGCCGAGCCGTACCGCGGCCGAAGGCATGGATGACAAGTCCTGGCTGATCGCCATCGGATGGCGGCCGGATACCGCTCCGTTCCGCCCCCTGCTGCAATTGCTGGAGCCGGACGAAGAAGAAGCCGAGTGGCGTCTTCGGCTCGTATTGCAGGATAAGCTGGACGCAGCGGCGCTTGCAGCCGTTCGTCTGGCCGAAGACGGGCAGGCATACGGATCGTGGCCGGAGACATGGACCGCCCATATCAAGGAGCGGGCCTCCGGCTGGCTCCAAGGTTTGCGGGCAGCCCTGCCGGCCCGGGTGCTTCACGCTCCGGCTGAAGACATGCTCGGCGCCCCGCTGTCCGACGAGGCCGCGTGGCAGTTCCTGACCGTCGACAGCCAGCGGCTGCTCCAGTCCGGCTGGCTGGTGCTGCTGCCGGCTTGGTGGGAAGCCGCCAGCAGGAAGAAGCCCAAGCTGCGGGCGAAAGTCCGCTCCGGCGAAGGCGAGAGCGCGGAACGAAGCAGCGGCGGGTCCCTGTTCGGCTTGGATGCGCTGGTCAATTTCGATTGGCGCATCGCCATCGGCGAAGCTACCCTTTCCGAAGCGGAATTCGCCGAGCTTGTTGCCCGGAACGAACGACTGGTTCGGTTCCGGGGCCAGTGGATTCCGCTGGACCCGGCCCTGGTCGCCCAAATCCGCCAGATGATGGCGGGCGTCGACCGTGAGGAAGGCCTGTCGTTCCAGGATATTCTGCACTTGCATCTGCTCGGTAACAGCGATGAGGGGGAGCAGGTTCGTCAGGATGCGGAGGAAGCGCGAGATCCGGAACGGATCAAACTGGAAGTAGAGCTGAACGAGCATCTCGTGAAGCTCATCGGCCAACTCGGCCGGCAAAGCGAATGGCCGAGCCTCCCTGTCCCCGCCGGTCTGAAAGCCGAGCTCCGGTCGTACCAGCATGACGGCTTTGCCTGGCTTGCCTTTTTGCGGCGTTACGGGCTTGGTGCATGCCTTGCCGATGATATGGGCCTTGGCAAGACCGTGCAGTTTATCGCCTACCTGCTGCACGTGAAGGAGACGACGATGGAGCGGGAAGAGAGACGCCTCCCTTCCCTGCTGATCTGTCCGACCTCGGTGCTTGGCAATTGGCAGAAGGAGCTTGAACGGTTCGCCCCGTCGCTCCGGGTCATGCTGCACTACGGCGGGAAGCGCAGCAGCAGCGAGGATTTCTATCATGAGGCTTACCAAGCGGACATTATTCTTACTTCCTATGCGACGGCAACGCTCGATCAAGAGATGTTAAGAGACATGAAATGGGAAACGATCGGCATCGACGAGGCCCAGAACATCAAGAATGCCGACACCAAGCAATCCGCCGCCGTTCGAAGCTTCCCGGCAAGGCACCGCGTTGCGCTGACCGGCACACCGATTGAGAACCGGCTGTCCGAGCTGTGGTCCATCTATGACTTCATCAACCCCGGATATCTCGGCAGCCTGCGGGCATTCAATCTCCGGTTCATCCAGGCCATCGAAAAAGACAAAAACGAGCAGCGCACGGTCGATTTGCAGAAGCTAATCAAGCCGTTCATGCTCCGGCGCAAGAAAAAGGATCCTGCCATTCAGCTCGACCTGCCGGACAAGAACGAGATGAAGACTTATATTCATCTCACCGCCGAGCAAGGCGCGCTTTACGATCAGACCGTGAACAGCCTCCTGGAACGCATGCAAAAGCTCGAGGGCATCGAGCGCAAAGGCGCCATTCTGGCAGCTCTGACGCAGTTCAAGCAGCTCTGCGACCACCCGGCTCTGCTCACGAAGGAGCCGCTCCCGGAACTGCCGGGGGGTGGCGGCTTGCTCGACACCGAGGCCGTGGTCAACCGCTCGGCCAAGCTGGAGCGGCTGCTGTCCATGGTGAAGGAGCTGCGGGACGAAGGCGAACGCTGCCTGATTTTCACCCAGTATATCGGCATGGGCGAGATGATGCGGCAGGTGCTGCATCAAGAGCTTGGTGAGCCGGTGCTGTACTTGAACGGCAGCACGCCGAAGCGGACGCGCGATCGCATGATCGAGCAGTTCCAGTCCCAGACCCTGCCGCCCGAAGAGCAGCCGAATGTCATGATTCTCTCGATCAAGGCCGGCGGCGTCGGCCTGAATCTGACCGCGGCGAATCACGTATTCCACTTTGACCGCTGGTGGAACCCTGCCGTGGAGAATCAGGCAACCGACCGGGCCTATCGGATGGGGCAGACCAAGGACGTCCAAGTGTACAAATTCATCTCCATGGGAACGCTCGAAGAGCGGATCGATGAGATGCTGGAGAGCAAGCAGCAGCTGAGCGATCAGGTTATTGCAAGCAGCGAGGGCTGGATTACCGAGCTGTCTACCGATGAGCTGAAGGATCTGTTCACGCTGCGGCGCGATTGGGCGTAATCGTTGCGTCAAGGAGCGAGCTGTTAGGCGATTGTGGACAGTCGCCCCCTTGGAGCACAGCGCGGAATGCCTGTGGAACTCTGGGCGGCTTTCAGTAGCTCTATAACAACATCATGGAGTAGCAAAAGGCCCCGTGTGCAGACACGGGGCTTTTGTTATGTGGAGGGGTGACGAACTGCGAGAAGATTTACATTGTTACGCGTTTGAAGATTGTATGACAGAGCTATGTTTTCTATTAACGGACACAGAATACGCTATTAAGCCAAAACCCACTATTCTGGAAGACGAACCGGACTGTGAGTCCGTTATTTGCTCCAAAATATGATGAATATGCCGGTTATGAGCCCAATAACGGATCTTGTGTCCGATAAAGTTGTAATTAGGGCGTAATCTCGTCAAATAACGGAACTGGAGTCCGTTTAGTCGGGAACAACAAGTAGTTTGGCTACTTCAAGAACAGTAAGTGCCGGCGCGGAGTCTGTAATTACTGATGCAGCAAGCGCAAAATGCACGGGATCCATTTTTTCTGGCATAACAAGTACCATCAGTATCGCAATCCGTCACATCAAGCACCAAGCGCAAACGGCACGGAGTCCTATTACTTCGGCGCAACAAGTGTATCCAGCATCAAATCCGTTACCTCTGGCGCAGCAAGTAAACTCGCCGCTCCCCCGCTACCTCCCTTCACTTCTCCTCCATCAGCTGCCGCAGCTTCGCTTCCGTGGTCGTGTCGGGAGCCGGCGTATAGATGCTGCACCGCAGGTCATCATTTCCGTACACTTTGAGCGACGTGAGCTCATATACCATTTTCCCGGCCTTGGCATGCCGGAATTCCAGATGCACCTCCGGGGCGTAGCTGACCTGGCTCTGCTCCCACATGCGGTTGAAATCCGGATGTCCGTTCTTCATTTCCTCCAAAAAATGATCATACCATTCATCCTCGACATATTGACCGTAATAGCTTCGGAACATAGACAAGAAGCCGCTGGCAAACTGCTCCCAGTTCACCGCCAGCCGCTGGAATTCCCTGCGGGTAAAGAGCAGCCGGATCATGTTCCGCTCCTCGGGCGGGATCCGGTCAAAATCTAGGAACACGTACGCAGCCGCGCGGTTCCACCCCACGATATTGCACTTCCGATCGGATATCATGACGGGACAATATTTCAGCTCGGTGATGATTTTTTGCAGGGACGGGCTGATCTGCACCGCTTCGTGTTTGACCGTATACGGCTCCGCCCCGCTCTCCAGCGCCAGGGAGTACAGATATCTGCGCTCGTCCGCGTTCAGCTGCAGCGCACTTGCGACGCAGTCCAGCACGGATGACGACACCTGGATGTCGCGCCCCTGCTCGAGCCAGGTGTACCAAGTGGTACTGACGCCGGCCAACTGGGCGACCTCCTCCCTGCGCAAGCCCGGTGTTCTCCTCCGGGTACCGGGTGGCAGCCCGACGGACTCGGGAGAGATTTTAGCACGCTGCCCTTTCAAAAAAGCGGATAACGCTTGCAGCCTAACCTGGGAATTCATCTATCATCCTCCTTCCTTCAACAAGGATAGCAGTTTTTATACTAGGATAAACGGTATCTTGTAATAGGATACTACACGTGACATTATAACCTTAAGATTGACAAGTTATAAAGTCCTAAGGAGGCTGTTCATCCATGGAAAGAGTCGTTATCACCGGTATGGGCGTCATATCGCCGCTGGGCCATGATGTGGATACGTTCTGGTCCCGGCTTGTACGAGGAGAATCCGGTATTGCACATATAGAAAATTTGGACACATCAAGACAAAAGGTACAAATAGCAGGCGCCGTGAAGGGGTTTGACGCAAACGCGCTGTTCGGTGCGAAGGAAGCCCGGCGGTTGGACCGCTTCTGCCAGTTTGCGCTGGCTGCGGCGGATCAAGCGATAAGCCAGTCGGGCCTTGATCTTGATCAGATCGATCATGAGCGCATGGGAGTCTACGTAGGCTCCGGCATCGGCGGCATCCAAACCCTGATGAATCAGAGCGGCACGCTGTCGTCGCGGGGTCCCGAGCGGGTCAGTCCTACCCTGGTACCCATGATGATTCCCAATATGGCGGCCGCGCTCATCAGCATTAAATACAAGGCGCTGGGCTCCACGCTGGCACCGGTTACGGCATGTTCGATCGGCAATACGGCGATCGGCGAGGCTTTCTTTAACATCCAAGCCGGCCGGTCCGACGTCATTATCGCGGGAGGATCCGAAGCCGCATTGACCGACATCTCGCTGGCCAGCTTCGCGAATGCCACCGCCCTGTCCTCCCGCAACGAGGAACCGGGCCGTGCCAGCCGGCCGTTCGATGCGGACCGCGATGGATTCGTCATGGCGGAAGGAGCCGGCATCCTCATCCTGGAGTCGCTTTCCCATGCCTTGCGCAGAGGCGCCGTCATCCTGGGCGAGGTTATCGGTTACGGTGCCAGCTCGGATGCCTATCATATGGTCGCAACGCCGGAAGACGGCAGCGGCGCGGCACGTGCGATGAAGCTGGCACTGGCCGAAGCGGACCTCTCCCCGCCCGACGTGGATGTCATCAGCGCCCATGCCACCAGCACGGTCATCGGTGACCGTTCGGAGACGGCGGCCATCAAGCAGGTATTCGGCGAGGAGGCATACCGTATCCCGGTAACAGCCAACAAGTCGATGACCGGACACATGCTGGGCGCATCCGGCGGCGCGGAGGCCATTGCCCTCGTGAAATCCCTGCAAGAAGGCATCATACCGCCGACGATCAATCTGGATCATGCCGATCCAACCTGCGATTTGGACTATGTGCCCAACGAGGCGAGAAGCGCCAAGCTCCGCATCGGCATGTCCAATTCCTTCGGTTTCGGCGGACATAATTCGGCAATTATTTTAAAAAGATATGTGAACGAATAACCATGAGTCTACAAGACCCCAGTTGAACTGGGGTCTTTTTCTTGTTGCGATAATTGGAGGATGGGCTGAATAATGGGACAGAAACAGAAACAACGGCTTTTTTAAATTTTTTTCGCAGAATCAAACTTTTTGAAAGACTCGCACGTCTTGCTTCCGTAAGTCAATTGCAATTGATGGTTACCCGCGCGGGCCCAAAGGAGTGTCATATTTACATGAGAGGCGGCCGGAAGCTTGAGAAGCTTCTTATCCAATGCATAACCGAAAATCAGGACAGCGCCTACCGGCTGGCATACAGCTACGTCAGAAATAAAGAGGATGCCCTCGATATCGTTCAGGACGCGATCCACAAAGCATTTTTATCCATGGAAAAGCTGAAGCAGACGGGTTCATTAAAAAGCTGGTTTTTCCGAATTATTGTCACAACCTCCCTGGATCTCATTCGAAAACAGAAAAAAGTCCGCGTCATGGACGACGAGAACCTGGAGTTCATCTTACCCGGCAGTCATGACCACTATCCGAATCTGGATCTGGCCCAGTCCTTGGAGGATCTGCCTGACAAGTATCGGGTCGTCATTATTCTCCGGTTTTTCGAAGATATGAAGATTGACGAAATTGCCGAAGTTCTCCATGAGAATGTCAGCACGGTGAAAACGAGGCTATACCAAGGACTGCAGAGACTGCGGGTAAACCTAAGCGAGGAAGACCAAGAGGAGGCACAACGATAATGCATGACAAGCTGAATAGGATGAAAGAGCAGTACGAGAGCACTCCTATTCCCGACGAACTAAGCTCGGTGGTCAACAAAGCCATTGCAGCCAGACGAACAAAAAATAGAGCCCTGCCCTGGCTCGCCGGCGTGGCCGCTGCATGCGCACTGCTGTTTGCCGGCGTGAACGCAAGTCCCGCCTTCGCCAAGGCCATGTCCGATGTGCCCGTTCTGGGCGAGATCGTCAAGGTGATGACCATCCGCGAATATGCCGAGCAGGACGGCAGCACGGAAGTGCATATCGAAACGCCCGGCATTGCCAACCTGGGCAATCCGGAGCTTGAGCAAACGCTGAATAACAAATACCTGGAAGAGAACAAGAAGCTGTATGAGGACTTCAAAGACGAAGTCGCCCAGCTAAATCATGAAGGCGGCGGGCATCTCAGCCTCGATAGCGGTTATGAAGTCGTGACCGACAATGAACAGCTGCTGACGCTTTCCCGCTACGTCGTAGAGTCCGCAGGTGGCTCCGCCGAGTCCAGACAATACGATACGATCGACAAGATCAACCATTTGGTGATCACGCTGCCAAGCCTGTTCAAGGATGATTCCTACATCCAAGTCATCAGCGACAATATCAAGGAGCAGATGCGACAGCAGATGCAGGATAACCCGGACATCGTCTATTGGGTAGAGCAGCCTGGCGTCGAATCCGATATACCGGAGGATCTATTCCAATCGATCGCCAAGGATCACAATTTCTATATTGATAAGAATGGCAAACTGGTCATCAGCTTCAACGAATACGACGTGGCTCCCGGCTATATGGGCGTCGTGGAATTTACGATCCCTACGGAGGCCATCGCGGATCAGCTCGTCAGCAACGAATACATTCGATAGATCCGCCATTCATCACCAACCTACGAGTGCAGATCGTTCTTCCGATCCCCGTTGCCCCCGAATTTTCTTTTGAAACTTTATGAGTCCGTGGGAATCCGGAGGACAAGGAGACCGCTTCGCTTCTCCAAAACGCTTCTGTCTTCTCACTTTAAAGATATCAAACCTAACCCTGGAGGTAATCACGATGAAAACAATGAAGCATACAAGCCCACTGGCCAAAACACTCGCGGCTGCCGGATTAGCGGGCGTCCTGATGATTTCCGCTTCGGGTCTGCCATCCGCTCATGTCCATGCCGAAACCAAAACTGCAGCGAGCACCGATCAGGTGAAGACTTCGACTGCTGCCCCGCAACGGATAACGTTCAAAACATTGCACTCCAAGGAAAAATGGCTCGAAACGGATATCAAGATTCCTGTATTCCAGGGTCTGGCCGATACCAAGTACCAAGATCAGCTAAATGACATCATCGAATCCCATGCTTCCAAGGATATCGCCAAATGGGAAAAGGAGGCCTCCGAGGCTGCGGCAAATGCGGAACAGAACGGCTATACCATGCACCCTTATCAGCTGACGATCACCTATGAGCTTACATCGGATGGCACGGACGACAGCCTGATATCCCTTAAGGTCATCACGGAAGGCATGGGAATGAACAATGGCGATCCCCGCGTGGATACGTATAACTTCACGAACGAAGCCGAAGCCCAGCGCGTGACGCTGGAGGACCTGTTCGGGAAGAATTACAAATCGATCGTGGATACGGCGGTCAAAACCGCGATTGCCGCGGATCAGGACCATTACTTCGCGAACGAAGACGGATTTCAAGGCATAGACGCGGAGCAATCCTTCTATGTCGCGGACGGAACAGCCTACATCGTATTCCAAAAATACAGCATCGCTCCAGGATCCACGGGAACGCCGGAATTTGCCGTGAAGCTGCCGGATACAGCACCCGAAGAAAAGCCCGTTTCCGCCGTCTTGAAGACAGGCGATTACTACAAGGATAACAACGGCAAGATGATGGTTCCCGCGGCCCGCGTGCTGCGTCAGCTCCAATTCGACGTCAAGTGGAACGGCAAGAGCAAAACCGCGGAAATCTCCAAAGGCGCCGTCTGGAGCGCGGTGACGCTGAACAAGGATGCGTACGCATTGGGTAAAATGGCTCCGCGCTCGCTAGGCGCGTCTCCAGCAATGAAAGACGGCCACGTCTATGTTCCGCTCGCTTTCCTCACGGACATTCTGCAACTGCAGGCTGACCAAAGCCCATATGGCGACATTACGGTGACGGCAGCACAATAGCTATTTTCCACGCAATCAGAATCCCGTAAAGAGCTAGCAAGACGGGACAACGGCACAGCAGCATGGCGGCAACAAAAGAGGCCTCTCCAACACGGAGAAGGCCTCTTCTTATTTCAATGACAGGGGGAATTGCCTGACGCGGCTTTCAGTACCCCGTTTTCTGCAATGAATTGGTCAACAATACCCCTCCGCCAAGGCTTCTCCAGCCCTGCCGCCCCATTCATCGTCCATCAAATATCGGGCTTGGACATACTCTCCTTCACGCACGAAAGTCAGACGGTAATACACCTCTTCATCCTCGCAAATCTCAAAATACAAGGCATACCGCCCTTCTTGCAGCGGAAGCTCGATGACGGCGTCCGACATGACGGATAGCAGCTCCAGCTTGCCAGGATCCAAAACGTCAAACGGCACGACCATTCGGCGCTGCGCGTTCGGGTCTTCCGTGAACGCCTCTGTCAGGGCCAGCTTCACCCAAGCGCCGAAAGCATCGTCAGGAATTGGATCAAAGGTCAGATAACCGGGATGAATGACCGCGCCCTGCTTGATATTGATTTCTCCCCACTGGCAAAGCTCCTCGTCAAAATCCCGCGAGCGGACTTGAATCTGATGGTGCGAGATGGTGAGATCCACCTCTTAGGTCAATTTTGTATGCTGCATTATTCCGCACCTCGTTTTTAAAAAAATTCTATTTAAGCTGCTCCATATGGATCGTGGCCAGCCTGCGCTCTTTATCCACCTGAACCCGCATGCTGACGCCCAGCTTCTCCTCGAACAATCGGGTAACATTCAGATACTTATCCTCCACCACGCCCGACCCTCCTTGGCCGTTAGAGCGCGTCATGCCTGCGGTGATAATCTCCTTCACCATATCCCCGTCCGCTTTGGCTGCCGGGTCGTATGTAAATATGGGCTCTTTACGGTCATTATAAAAGATGATGTCCTGCCGATATTCCTTTGCGTTCACATACTCTTTCCGGGTCTCGATATAGTCGTTCTCCAGATGGTCATACTGGACCCTCCCTGCCAAGAACGGATTGTCCTCCGAAGCCTCCACCTCGAACTGCCCATATGCCAATTGATACAGCATGTTGAGGTCCGACCCTTCCAGTCTGTAATAGAGCGGGCGCAGCTCCCCCTTCTTATCGGTTGCGGCGAAGCCAGCCAGCAGCGGCCAAGCATCCACTTGTTCACCATCCAACTCAACGGCGAGCTGGTATTTGGTCAAGACCACCTCATGCTGAAAAAGCCCATACGTGCGCGCAATAAAATAGCCGGGTGTCAACAACACGGCCGCCACCAACAGGATGACTCCCCAGAGGACCCGTCTGTTGTTCATGCTGTCACCTCTCCTCGCCGGTTCTTCATCCGACTCCTAACACACGGCCTTTAGGCAAAGTTATGGGCATTAGGAGTGGTTCTATGTCTTCTGCTTCAATTAGTAGTCCACTTCTTCAATGTCGGTGCGCAGATTGCGGTTGGACGCCTGAAGCAGCTCCGTGAAGGAAGGCGCGATATAGTACACAAAATCAGGATCATGCACGTACATGATGATCTGCCCGGACGTTCCCGGCTCAGCCGGATCGAAATCCAGCATCAGATACAATGAGCCGCCCGCCATCGTGGCAAACGGATACCATGCCTTGTGGAACAGGTACGGTTTAATTTCAGGATCCAGCCGCTGTACCTCCTCTGGACCGTAGTACGCATCGAGCCGTTCGTCCCGCTCGCAGAAATACGATTTGACTTCCCTCATCTCATCCAGGCTCATCAGATAGAACGGGGTGTATTCGCCATCTCCCTCGTTACCGGGATAGAGCACGTGGAATGCGTACCCGCTGCCGTCCTTCTTGCTGTAGAACGAACGGAAATCCTCCGGCAAAGCGATCCCGAACTCCTCTTCAAATTGCTTCAATCGATCCGAGGGCGCTCCCTCCAATTGTTTATACTCGCCCAGCAGATCCCGAAGATCTTCGGCCACCTTCTCCTCCAGCAGCTGCTCCAGCTCGGTCATCAGACCATCGATGACAGCATTCATCTTAACATCCCCTCCGTTTACAGCATGTCCGCTCACTCTAAGCGGAACGCTTTCCCTTTACTAAAAAGTATATAGAACCCGCCCCAATGAAAACAACATGTCCAGCGGCATGCAAAAAAAGGGACAAAATCCCTGTTGAGATGTCCGTTTTTGTTCTTTTATGAAAAAGCCCCGGGTATTTTCGCTTCCGGCTGCTGCGCTTGTCATCCATTCGTAAAAGGCCGATAATGGAAGCAGATTTCGATCACGAAGATCACTTGGAGATGGGGAGGCTAAACGATGGATTACGTCTATTTGGGAAGAACCGGACTTGAGGTATCCCGCTTCTGTCTGGGAACCATGACTTACGGAGATTGGGATTTGGACGAGAAGACCTCGCTCGGCATTATCGACAGGGTGCTGGATTCGGGGATTAATTTTATCGATACGGCAGATACCTATGGCAAGGGTACGAGCGAAGAAATTATAGGCAAAGCCCTTCATGGACGAAGAGACCGGGTGATCGTCGCGACCAAATTCAAGGTGCGGACCGCCGAAGGACCGAACGGAGAAGGCGCCAGCCGTTACCGCATCATGAGACAGGTCGAGGCCAGCCTGAAAAGGTTGAATACGGATTACATCGACCTCTACCAAGTGCATAGACCGGATCCTCATACCCCGCTGGACGAGACGCTGCGCGCGCTCGATGATCTGGTTGCCCAAGGAAAGGTACGATATATCGGTTGCTCGAACTTCGAGGCTTGGCGTATCGTCGAATCCCTATGGACCAGCGAGAAAATGAACCTCGAGCGCTTCGTTACCAATCAGCCTTCTTACAGCATCTTCAACCGATATATCGAGCAGGAAATCCTGCCGGCTTCACAGCGCCACGGCTTGGCTACGCTGGCCTACTCCCCGCTGGACGGCGGCTGGCTGTCCGGCAAATACCGTGCCGGGCAGCCGCTGCCGGGCAATTCGCGGGGCGAGCGCATGGATTTGGATGCTCCCGGCAACCGTGCCAAACTGGACAAGGTTGAACGGCTCGCCCGGCGTGCAGAGGACAAAGGGATCACGCTGGGCCAGTTCGCGCTCGCATGGCTGCTGCAACGCAACATCATTCCCGTCGTCGGCATCCGCAACGAGCAGCAGCTTGCGGACAATCTGAATGCACTGAACGTGCAGCTGACCGAAGAAGACTTGAAGCTGGTGGACGAGGTGTCCCCAAGCCCATACCGGGACTTCTCCCAGGACGGCAGCTTCTGGTTCAACGAACCGCGTGCTTACCGGTTTAAGTGAGCTTGAGCCGGACTCGTAAGGCATTAAGTCATCACCCAACCAAAAAAGCTACGTTCAACGCTGCACGCCCGGAATCGGTTCAACCGATTCCGGGCGTGCATGCTATGTGGCATCCACAAACTCCAGCCTTCCGAAACGCGAGGGGATATGGTAATTGACCTCTCCGGTGGGGCTCCACGCCTGATATTCCCGGTTTCCTTGGTCGTCCTCGTCAATGCGGTAAAAATTCACGTTCCAGCATCGTCCCGCTTGCGGCGGATTCTGAAAGTTCTGCGCCGGAATGCGAATCTCGTAAACCAAATTTCCCTTACCATCGTTCTCTACCGTGGTCAGAAGGCCGGTAAGGTCCCACTCGACATCGCTGTCCGTGATCGACTTTTGCCCATCGTTACGGATCCGCGCATCAAATACAACATTGTTCGGGCTCACCTCAAGCTCGATATATTCCAAACCTTCCCCTGCATCATCCATAAACAGCTCCACGACATCCTGCTCATACAGCGGGTCATCCCGATGCCGATACTCCGAGACGATATGTGAATCCTGGCAAACAAACTGCACGTAGAAGCATTCGGCGCTCCAGCAGGCACGCACCTCCGTCGCTTCCTTCGCGGCAAGCCCGGTCACGGTGTCGCTCAGGGCCACAGCTTCATAGCGGCTCCAATCGACGCTTCCCCGATTCTCTCCCTGTTGAAGGTATATGGCGGGCTTGCATGGGTAAATAGCGGTATAACGCATGATCATCCCTCCGAAACATTTTCAATTGTAGTCATAATATCCTCTATGATAAGTCATACAGATTCGGTTCGCTATTCCGTGGTAAGAATAAAGAACATACGGAAATCCCATCTTTTGTTCTATGCTCCCATAGTGAAAAGAAGCGCATGCTGTGCTACAATAATAAAATTGCAAACTCTAGGGAGGGTTATGGATTCGCCATGCTCATAATTGGTATCGCCGGCGGCACCGGATCGGGCAAAACAACGGTTGCCCGCTCTGTCATTGACCGTCTTGGTTCAGATAAAGTCACGTTTATTTCGCAGGATAACTATTACAAGGATCATAAAGAGCTCAGCTTCGAGGAACGCGAAGCGATTAACTATGATCATCCGTTCGCTTTTGACAACGAGCTGCTCGTCGAGCATCTCGGCATTTTAAAAAGCGGACAACCCGCTTTCGCACCGGTATATGATTTTACCGCCCATGCCCGCTTCACGGATCAGACCATCGAGCTGAAGCCGAACAACATCGTCATCATCGAAGGCCTGCATGTGCTGTCCGATGAGAATCTGCGCAAGCTGCTTCACATTAAAGTGTTTGTGGATACCGATCCCGATGTGCGCCTGCTTCGCCGGGTCGTACGCGATATTGAGGACCGCGGCCGAACCATCCAGTCGATCCATAATCAATACCTGACAACCGTCAAGCCGATGCATGAGGCGTTCATCGAACCCTCCAAGAAATACGCCGACCTGATCATTCCCGAAGGCGGAGAGAATGAAGTCGGCATTCGCCTGCTTTCCGTCTTGACCGAGAAATATTTGACCGGCGACCGCACGCTGTCGGGCGAATCATAAGACAAGCTTGTACGTCAGCCTTTAGGCATGTCGGCAGCATGAAAAAAGCCCGCGGATCTGTAATGACAGGTCAGCGGGCTTCTTGACGTTGTCCGTTCGCTTACGCGCTAGTAAGCCAGCCTGCGCGTATGGCTTGCATTCTTCCGTTTCCGAGCGTTCTGCGGTCTGTACGTTCTTTTTCTCCGGAATGTACGTCCGGTGTTTTTGTTCTCCGGATTGTTGCGTTATCCGCGTTTTCTGCGATTCCTGCGTTTACTGCTTTTCCTGCACTTTCAGCATTCCCAAGTCTCCTGCGTCACCGGTCCTCTCAAAACATTCAGCTCCCGGCGCTTCAGCCGTCATACGCGCGGATCGTAATCCGCAACCACGAGCACGTCCATATGCCTTGAGGATCGCAGCAGCCTCCTGATCCATTTTCGCCGAGCGAACAGCTTCCAACCGGCCATCTGCGGCTGGCCGATAATGAATTGGGTCGCCTTGACCTCGTCTGCTGCGGCGACCAATCGGCCAGAACAGGCGCATGCCGGTCCCCTTTTTATCGGCAGCGGCAGCATCGTGAAGGTGCCCCCAAGACGCTCCGTTAACGTCTGGAGCGCCGTCAAGCGCTGCTCTTCGTCATGAGACAGGCTGTCATGACGCTCCAGAGGGAATGCCACATACCAGGCTGCCTTCAGCCGATGGGCGATCCGGAAGCCGCGGCGAATGAGCCGCTCCGCTTGCGGCCCCCTGCCGACCACGACATAGATAATTTCCTCGCGCCGCCACGGCCCCCGAAGCGAGCCGCTGCGCTGCCAGGACTCCAGCCTTTCGTCCACATCATCCGCAATCTCCCTTAAGGCAAGCTCTCTTAGGGCGATCAGGTTTCCCGTCTTGAAAAAATGGCTGAGCGCCTGATGAATTTTCTCCTTCGCATAGATGTTCCCATCCTTCATCCGCTGCCGCAGCGACTCCGGCGTCACGTCGACCAGTTGAACCTCATCGGCCGATTGCAGAATATGATCCGGTATCGTCTCGCGGACACGGACGCCTGTAATCTGCTCGACGGCATCATTCAAGCTCTCCAGATGCTGCACGTTCACGGTCGTAATGACGGAGATGCCGGCCGACAGAATATCCTGCACATCTTCATACCGTTTCTTGCGCTTGCTTCCGGGCACATTCGTATGCGCCAGCTCATCCACGAGGACCACGTCCGGCCTCCGGCGAAGGATCTCATCGGTATCCATCTCCTCAAGGCGCGATCCCCTGTAGTCCACCCTTTTTCGCGGAAGGGCCTCCAGATTGCCCACCTGGGACAGCGTATCCTTCCGGCCGTGCGTCTCCAGCAGACCGACGAGAACCGTCAATCCCTTCTTCAGCAGATCGTTGCCTTCCCGCAGCATCGCATAGGTCTTCCCTACGCCCGGGGCGGCGCCGATATATACCTTGAACCGTCCCCGCTTGACCTGCTCAATCTTCTGATCCAGCTCCTGTTCGTTCAAGCGGTGAAACGATTCGGAAGGGAGCCGCAGCGGATGAAGCCGGGCCGGAATGATCCGCTCCCCGTCATGTTCCGCCCGATCCGCCACCATAAAAATATCAATCCCGCGCGTTTTCTTGAGCAGATCCTGAATAATCGAACCCTGCCAAAGCTCTTGCATGCGCGTCTGCTTCGAATGGCCAAGCACAATGCGTGTAACGTGGTGCTCCAGCGCATACTGAACCAGCATGTCAGCGAGCTCCCTCCGGGAACGGAGGGGCAGCTCCTCCAGCTTGGCGCCGATCCGCACCGCGAGCTTCACCATGGAGCGCTTAAAGGCGGCCTGTTCTTTCGTAAGCTCTACTTCCGGCTTCACAAACGTAACAGCCAACAGTTCGCCGTTTAAACGCTTCGCGATCTGCTGCCCGCGCCGCATATAGATGGAACCGTTCCAATGGTATTGGGTGGACACCAGTATTCGCTCATCGGCTCCCGATGGGCCGACGAGTCCCTGTTCTTTGCGGTACCGCTCCAGGGAATGGCTCACGCCTTCGGCAACGAGGCGGAGCGTCAACTCCCGGAGCACCGCCAGATTGCCCTGCTTCCATAGGCTGCCGTCTCCAAGCAGGCCGCCTTGTGCCCGTTCCAGCATCGTTTCGGGCGTTACGTCAATAAGCACCACCTCGTCGGCGCTCTCCAGCGTATCGGCCGGTACCGTATGGCTGGCTTTAATGCCCGTCAGCTTGGAGGCAATGTCCTGCACATCCGCAAGCTCATACACGTTGACCGTTGTGATGACGCTGATTCCGCGGCTTAACAGGAATCGGATATCATCCAGCCGCGCAGCATGCCGCGCTCCCTTCCGGTTGCGATGGGCAAGCCCATCGACAAGCACTACCTCAGGGTTGCGCTGCACCAGCAGATCAAGATCAAGATCCTTCTTCTCTACGCCGTCCTCCATCCAATGAATGCTGGGCACCCGTTCCAGATCACGGACCTGCTCCACCGTTTCCGGCCGCTGCATCGTGGATACCGCGCATATGACGACATCGATGCCTTGCAGCCTCAAGGTCTGCCCTTCTCGAAGCATATGATAGGTTTTTCCCGATCCGCTCACAGCCCCGATATATACCTTGAGCCGTCCCTGATGGAGCTTGGAAATCGACCTTAAGAGCTCCTCCGGCGATTTTCTCCGAAAGGGATCCATGATCAGTCAAGGTTAAGAAGCTTTTGGAGCCCCAGATTCAGCTTCAACACATTCACGCGCGGTTCACCGAATACGCCCAAATCCCGTCCCTCCGTATGCTCCTTTACCAGCTGATCAAGCTCTGCTTCCGCAATTCCGGTTTGCTTGCTGATCCGCGGAATCTGAATATACGCGGCCTGCGGCGATAGGTGAGGATCCAACCCGGAGCCGGAATTCGTTACCAGATCGATCGGCACCTCGCTCACCGGAACGTCCGGGTTGTTCTCCGTCCACGCTTCAATTGATGCCTTCGTTCGTTCAATCAAATCCGGGTTGGAAGGGGCATAGTTATTGCTGCCTGAGCCGGCCCCGTTGTATTCAATGCTGGACACCCTGCCGTGAAAATATTGCGGCTCCGTAAAGTCCTGGCCGATCAATTCCGATCCGACCACCTTTCCGCCCCGATCCGTGACCAAACTGCCGCCGGCTTGCTTCGGCATGAGCAGCTGCGCCGCTCCCGTCGTGACCAGCGGATAAAGAATTCCGCATAACACGATAAATACAAGACTTGTTCTCAGGGCCATGCCCAGCGAGACACGGGCCGCGCCCACCCCGGCGCGAGGGGCCGGCGATGATTTCTGCAATGGCTTATTCATGGTTCCTCGATCCCTTCTTTCATATTTTCCTCAAATAGCAGCCTCCGGGATATCTCGATAGGACGGCTGCTGTTTCCGGCCTAAATCCAGAGATGCACGATCATATCGATCAGCTTAATCCCGATGAACGGCACGATCACGCCGCCTAATCCGTAGACCAGCACATTGCGCTGCAGCAGCTTCGACGAGCTCATCGGCTTATAGGCCACACCCTTCATCGCAAGCGGAATCAGCAGCGGAATGATAATGGCATTAAAGATCAGCGCCGACAGAATCGCCGACATGGGAGAACCCAGTCCCATGACGTTCAGAACGTTCATGCTTGGAATAGCAGCTGCAAACATCGCCGGAATGATGGCAAAATATTTGGCGACATCGTTCGCGACGCTGAAGGTGGTCAGCGCGCCGCGCGTCATCAGCAGCTGCTTGCCGATGGCAACCACCTCGATAATCTTCGACGGATCCGAATCCAGATCCACCATATTGGCCGCTTCCTTGGCTGCGGTGGTACCGCTGTTCATCGCCAGCCCCACATCGGCCTGGGCCAGCGCCGGGGCATCGTTCGTCCCGTCCCCGGTCATCGCCACCAGCTTGCCTTCGGCTTGTTCTCGGCGGATGACGGCAATCTTATCCTCGGGCTTGCTCTCCGCGATGAAATCATCGACGCCCGCTTCACGGGCAATCGTCGCCGCGGTGAGCGGGTTGTCGCCCGTGCACATAATCGTCTTGATGCCCATCCGGCGCAGCTGGTCAAACCGTTCCTTCATGCCCGGCTTCACGGTATCCTT
This sequence comes from Paenibacillus sp. Y412MC10, assembly GCF_000024685.1. Classification (NCBI taxonomy): domain Bacteria; kingdom Bacillati; phylum Bacillota; class Bacilli; order Caryophanales; family Paenibacillaceae; genus Paenibacillus; species Paenibacillus sp. Y412MC10. The sequence goes on along the minus strand of NC_013406.1, from coordinate 529,082 downwards.
CAGGTAGATCAAACCAAAGATGCGGTTATCCACGGCGACGGCAAGCGGGGTTCCCCCCTCTGTGGCGATGGCGTCGCTATTTGGCGACAAATCCGAAGGGATAGGGCCTCCTTGCGACTGCACCCACGCCTTGACGGCATCCACAGCGCCCTTGCGGACTTTCCGGCCATCCCTCAGGTCCATGCCGCTCATCCGGGTCTCCGCCTTAAATTCGATGAATTCCGCCCCATCCGCCATGCTCTCATCCACTGCGAAACCTTCCTTCCTCAGCAGCTCCAACACCGACCGTCCTTCCGGCGTCTCATCCTGCAGCGAGCTCACCGCGGCCCACTGGGACACCGATGCCAGCGACTCGCCGCCGACGGGAATCAACCGGCTGGCCATCCGGTTACCAAACGTAATGGTACCCGTCTTATCCAGAATCATCGTGTTGATGTCCCCGGCGGCCTCAACCGCTTTGCCGGACATCGCCAGCACGTTGAACTGCGTTACCCGGTCCATGCCGGCAATCCCGATCGCTGACAGCAACCCCCCGATCGTGGTCGGGATCAGACATACCAGCAGCGAGATCAGCACCGGAACGGTCAACTCGATGCCAAGATACTTCGCGATCGGTGCCAGCGTCACAACCACGATCAGGAAGATCAGCGTTAAGACGATCAACAGCGTATTCAGCGCAATTTCGTTTGGCGTCTTTTGCCGGGAGGCCCCTTCGACCAGCGAGATCATCCGGTCGATAAACGATTCCCCCGGATCGCTCGTAATCCGGATGCGGATCGTATCGCTGACAACCCGGGTCCCCCCCGTGACCGAGCTGAAATCGCCGCCGGCTTCTTTAATGACGGGGGCGGATTCCCCGGTAATCGCCGATTCGTCAACGGATGCAAGGCCCGCAATCACTTCCCCGTCCCCGGGAATCATCTCGCCCTGCGCGACCATCACGATATCTCCTTTGCGCAGAGCCGTGGACGACACGGATTGTACCCCGCCGTTCTCCATCACTTTGCGAGCCGTCATTTCCTGCTTCGACTGCTTAAGGGAATCGGCCTGCGCCTTGCCGCGCCCTTCGGCAAGCGCCTCTGCGAAGTTTGCGAACAGCAGCGTGAACAGCAGGATGACGAATACGGTCAGGTTAAATCCGATACTGCCCTCGGTACCGAAATAGGACGGAAATATCGTCATAAGCAGCACGACCAGAGTCCCGGCCTCCACGACAAACATGACCGGATTTCTCATCATCAGGACGGGATTCAGCTTCGTGAAGCTTTCCTTCAGCGCCTGACGGACCATCTCTTGGGACATCGCTTTTTTTCTCGTATTATTCATGGTAATAGGCCACCTTTTCTATTTAACGAATCGTCAGATGCTCGGCAATCGGTCCCAGCACCAGCACAGGCAGGAAGGTCAAGGCACCGATGATCAGGACCACCGCGATGAGAATGCCGGCAAAAAGCTTATTATCTGTCCGGAACGTTCCGAGCGTCTCGGGAACCCACTGCTTCCGCATCAGCGAGCCGCCTACAGCGAGCAGGGCAATCATCGAAATGTAGCGCCCGATCAGCATGACCAGTCCGGTGCTGATGTTCCAGAACGGCGTGTTATCCGCAAGGCCCTCAAACCCGGAGCCGTTATTGGCAGCGGATGACGTGTATTCGTAAAGCACCTGCGAGATGCCGTGAAAGCCCGAATGGGCAATGCCCGGCTGTCCCGCATCCGTCATGAGCGCGAGCGCCGTCGGAGCAAGGATGATCAATGGGTGTACCAGAATGACAATCGCGATCAGCTTCATCTCCCGGGCCTCGATTTTTCTGCCGAGAAATTCGGGGGTACGGCCAACCATAAGACCGGCCAGGAACACCGCCAGGATCGCGTACATGAGCATATTCATCAGCCCGACGCCTTTTCCGCCAAAAACGGAATTCAGCATCATCAGGGACAGCGGCGTAATCCCGCCGAGCGGCGTGAGCGTATCATGCATGTTATTGACCGACCCGGTCGTAGCCGCGGTTGTCACCGTCGTAAACAGGGAGGATTGGGCGATCCCGAACCGGACCTCTTTGCCCTCCATGCTGCCTTGCGAGGCGTCGATGCCCAGCTGGTTTAATGCCGGGTTGCCGTTGGTTTCCGCAGCATAGTTCAAGGACAGGAAGCCGATAAACAAGGTCATCATTACCGAGAATATGATCCATCCCTGCTTGCGGCTCTTCGCGAACAAACCAAATGTGTAAGGAAGCGCCGCCCCAAGACTCCACATGGACAGAATCTCGATCACATTGGTCAGCGGGGACGGGTTCTCGAACGGATGCGCCGAGTTGGCCCCCATAAAACCGCCCCCATTGGTGCCCAGATGCTTGATCGATTCGAGCGCAGCCACCGGGCCCACCGCTATTTGCTGCTCGCTTCCTTCCAGCGTCGTGACGCTGAGCGTAGGCTTCAGGGTCTGCGGCACCTGCAGCGCCACCAGTACCATCGCAATGATGAAAGCAGCCGGAATGAATACACGGGTATGCGCCTTAACGAAGTCCTCAAAAAAGTTGCCGACGGTCGTGCCCTTGCTGGTCACCGCCCGGATAAAAGCAATCGCCACGCACAGCCCGGTCGCTGCGGACGTAAACATCATCATCGTAATGACGGCCATCTGGGCCAGATAAGACAATCCCGACTCGCCGCTGTAATGCTGAAGATTCGTATTGGTCATAAAGCTGATAATCGTATTGAACGACAAGGTTGGTTCCATATGGCCGATACCGCTCGGGTTCAACGGCAGCACTTTCTGCAGCCGCAGAATCAAGTAGCCCGCCGCAACCAGCACGATATTCGTTAACACAAAGCTGACGGCATATCCTTTCCATGTCATCCCCTTGCGTTCTTTTAAGCCGATCAGAGCAAAGATCCGTTTCTCCGCCCAGGAGAACCATCTGTCCGTTCCATTGCTTTCATAACGAAACACCTGATATAGATAAGTTCCCAGCGGCTTGACCAGCAGCACCAGAACGAGTATAACGATGGCAATTTGTAAAATGCCCATGACGAATGCCTTCCTCCTTCAGCCGTTTCCCTAGAATTTTTCAGGGTGAATCAGCGCATAAATCAAATAGAGAAAAATAAAAATCGTGAATATCAACATGATCATCACGGCTGATCAGCCTCCGGTTCCGAAACCACGCGCCCGCACCAGGACATAAACAGCATGAGCAGTCCGTAGGTTCCTCCCAAAATGAGCACCATAACTAAATCCTGCATGAATGTAACCTCCCCTAACTCTTGTGGCGTCAGTCCAAACGCTTAGCTCATTACGGATGCCATCAGAAAGGACACCTGATGATGATTCGTATGAAGCACCACATCGGCACCCAGCCCTTTGTATATCAAGCGCGGATTGCCGGAATGGGTGATCACGTAAATCGACTCCGAGGTCCATGTCCGGCAGATCCGTAAATAGCGGCAGCACAGATTCAAGCTGCTTTCGAACAGAAACACCTTGCTGACGGGAAACTCGGGAATGATCCAGGTCTGCTCGTCTCTTGTATCAATCAAAATGATGGGTCTGCAGCCCAGTTCTCGCAGCCTCTGCTGCTCAGCCCGGTTGTTGGCTATGGCCGCAAACGGAACACGTTTGTGAATCAGCTGGCGGACGAATTCCTCCCCGGCCTTGTTCGGCGCGGATACCAGGATGAATTCCTGTGGTTTCTCCATCTTCGTTTCTCCTCCTAAGGTCAGAAAGAGAAGGCAACAACAAAGAAGCCTGCGGAAAGAGAAGAACTCTTCCCGCAGGCTTCTTACAGGCCACGGTGAAATACACCGTGGCCCAAGTCCACGACAATCGTTGCCTCTCTCGATACGCTTACGAGGTTAGCTGACGGATTCGGGCGTGAGAGTCGCCCTACCCATAGACCGTTATCTTGTCTACAGGATTCACCCCAGAGAGATCAGGTTCATCTCCCGACTGGTTCCCCCGTTCCTTTTCCATTCAAGGACTCAGCGAAAATTAAAAACGAGTAGCATGTTATTCTATTAGCCATTGACTTGTCATCCAGACTGGGCATAACAGCACAGCAACAGGAGGTTCACGCGGTGAGAGTCGCCTCTACCTTCAAATCTCAGCAAGGCCCATGGTGCCTTCTCCTAAGATTCGATCCATAAAGCGCCAGGCGCAGCTCTCACACTGCCTTTACCTTCATGGAACGGCTGCCCGTATGCCTTGGTCGTTGATAACCGTCAATTCATAGTTCGTATCATACGTCCGGCCCTGCAGGATGTAAATGTGAGCAAAAACACATCTGGCGTTATGTCGAACAGGAACCAAGCAGTATTTCGTCTTTATCTTCCGTATACTGCTCTATACTATGTATTTCTCTTGTTTTCTCTTATTTATCGCAATCCAACGAGATACCGAGATTTTGCCACGATAATAGATGACACGGCCGATTGTACGCGTTTTCTTTTACCGTTTTCATCACATTTCGGAATCTATTCGTCCCATACGGTCATTTACTTTTCGTTTCCTCCGGCGTATGATTCATCCATCTATTCGAAACACGTTATACGCCGAGCTCCCGACAGACCGGGAGACGGGGGAACCAAAGTCACCAGTCTTCGATTGGTGAATGGGGTGAATCCGCTGCGCCTAGGATCGAAGGGCCCAGTGGTAGGGTGCTCTCAGTCCGAATCCGTCAGCTAACCTCGTAGGCGCGTTGTTGAGAGAGAATACCATCCAAGCTTTGGCATAGCGGCCGCCGGAATTGGGGCTCTAACCATAAATAGGCCTGGAGAGCGGGGTTTCTCTGCTCACCAGGCCTATTTGCCGTGCATATAACATTCTTATAAAGGAGCGTAGATCATATCATGACGAAACTCATCGAGGCAGCGCTTACACCCGTCATCGAAACCGCAGTGCCTGCATTAGGTGAAGAGACTATCCGCCATATGGAGATATTTCGTTTCGACCGGGGTTCGGCCGAACGTTTTATCCCCTGGAGCGATCACAGCAGGAACTGCGGCTTGTTCAAAATCAGCTGTAAAAACGCATCCGGGTATGCCGAATATGCGCTGCCCAGCACAAGAGAGTTTGCGGATCTGGTTCGCTGGGCATCCGTATTCTCAAGGCTGAGAGGCATGCACGTGATGGAAGCCATTCGCTATGTCCAAAAGCAGCAATGGGGATCCGTACGGATGCTGTTGGCGGTATCGGCCCTCGCCGATTTAGAGGCCAATCAGCATCAGCACATTAGCCGGAAGCGGTTAGGCAGTCTGCCGCTGGAGCGTTCCTTCCTGATGGATTGCTCGGAGGCGTATTATCATTTCTAGGGGCAGCAGCTACAGAGAGCTACTATCCCCGTTTCCTTTGGATTGGGCACTTCTAAGCAGCCTGATGTTTTTTGAAACCATGAAGAACCCCGTCAAAAAGCCACTTATTTCATCAGGCATTTTGACGGGGTTCTGCAATCGGATCCCGCTCACTTGAACATATTTTTGAGCACCATCATCAGATTGGCCGGCTTCTCTGCCAGCCTCCGGGTGAAATACGGGTACCACATCGTTCCATAGGGCATATAACACCGGATACGGTAGCCGTCCTGCGCAAGCGCTGCTTGATCGTTCATCCGCAGTCCATACAGCATCTGAAATTCATAGTCCTGTTTGTCTATGCGGCTCTGCTCGGCAAATACCTTCACCCAGTCGATGATGTTGTCGTCATGCGAGGCAATCGCGACGTAGGCCCCTTGGTCGAAATGCATTTTGACCAATTTCTTGTAGTTGTCAATGACCTCCCGCTTCTGCTGAAAGGCGATGGTTCCCGGCTCTTTGTACGCGCCCTTTACTAGCCGTAAATTAACGCCGGCCCTTAACAGATTCTTCACGTCCTCCTCCGTACGGAACAAGTAGGCCTGCATCACGGTCCCCACATTGGTCAGCCCCTCCTTATGAAGGCGGAGCGTCATATCGATGGTTGCCTGGGTATACGGCGAATCCTCCATGTCCAGGCGAACGAAGTTGCGGTGCTCTTTAGCCTTTCTTACCACCGACCTGATGTTTTCGTAAGCCTTCTCGGGGTCCAGGGCCATGCCCATCTGCGTCGGTTTCAAGGATACGTTCGATTGCACTTCGCGCCTCCCAATCCCTTCCACCAGCTTCAAATATTCCTCTCGGTACCCGGCCGCTTCATCCAGCGTCGTAATGCCCTCCCCCAAATGATCCAGCGTAACGAGAATGCCTTTCGCGTTCAGCCTCTCGATTTCGTCCAGCGCCTCATCCAAGGTATCGCCGGCAATGAATCGGCCAGCCAATTTCCGGCCGTACTTGATCGACAGCCATTTCACGAGTTTATTGCCGGACACCGTCAGGATCACTTTACGGTAAAGCTCGGTTCCGTCCATGCGCGCGCCCCCTTTGCAAGGTAACCAAAATGACTCTATCTAACTCATATGCAAAAATCATGACGGCATGCAGGGAGACATACATATTTAAATAGAGGTTTTCACCAGGAGATCCTAACCATGCCACCATGACGATCCGCAGCTGGACCATTGGCCTGAAGCTTCGATTCATATCATGTTAAGGAGGGGCCTCCCCATGCGAGCACCTTTTCGGAACGAACCATTTATGGACTTCAACAACGAGTGGAACAACAAGTTATACGATGCGGCGTTATCCGGGGTCGAAGCCGAGCTTGGCCAATCGTACCCCTTGGTTATCGGCGGTGCCAAAATCCATACGGAACGTACCGCTAAGTCGGTCAATCCGTCGCGCAAACGCCAAGTCATCGGCGTCGTGTCCCAAGCGGATACTAAGCTTGCCGAGCAAGCCATTCAGACGGCGGCGCGTACCTTTGAGACGTGGAAGCACACCGAGGCGAACGAGCGGGCACGCTACCTGTTCAAGGCCGCGGCAATCATGCGGCGGCGCAAGCTCGAGTTCTCCGCGCTGATGACCCTCGAAGCCGGCAAGACGCGTGCCGAAGCGGACGCGGATACGGCCGAAGCGATCGATTTCATGGAGTTCTATGCACGCGAAATGCAGCGCCTGAGCGCGCCCCAGCCGCTGACGGTCCACGAGGAGGAAGAGAATCATCTCGATTACATCCCGCTTGGCGTCGGCATCGTCATTCCGCCTTGGAACTTCCCGCTCGCGATTATGGCCGGTATGACCACGGCGGCCATCGTCTCCGGCAACACCGTTGTGCTGAAACCGGCGAGCACCACCCCGGTCATAGCCGCCAAATTCGTGCAGCTTCTGGAAGAAGTCAGCCTGCCTCCGGGTGTCGTTAACTTCCTGCCTGGTCCGGGTCAGGAAGTGGGCGACTATTTGGTGGATCACCCTTTGACCAGGTTTGTCAGCTTTACGGGTTCCCGCGACGTTGGACTGCGAATTCAAGAGCGTGCGGCCAAAACGCAGCCGGGGCAGCGATGGATCAAGCGCGTCATCGCCGAAATGGGCGGGAAAGACGCCATCATCGTGGACAACGAAGCCGATTTGGACCTTGCTGCGGATGCGATTACCGCTTCGGCCTTCGGCTTCTCCGGCCAGAAATGCTCCGCCTGTTCCAGAGCCATCGTGCATGAGGACGTCTATGATACCGTGCTGCAGAAGGTCATCGAGCGCTCCAAGAAGCTGGTGATCGGAAGCCCCTCCCATGCCGAGGCTCAGGTGGGACCCGTCATCGACGATAAGGCGTACCGTAAAATTCTCGACTATATCGAAATCGGAAAAAGCGAAGGCAAGCTGGTACTTGGCGGATTTCCGGGCGATCCGGAGGGGTATTTCATTCAGCCTACGATTTTTGCGGATGTGGACAGCACTGCCCGTATTTCCCAAGAGGAAATCTTCGGCCCGGTGGTGGCCTTCACGAAGGCAGCCTCCTTCGACGAAGCGATTCAATTCGCCAATAATACCGATTATGGGCTGACCGGCGCGGTGATCTCGAACAACCGCGCGCATCTGGAGCAGGCACGGCGCGATTTCCATGTCGGCAACCTGTATTTGAACCGGAAATGCACCGGCGCCTTGGTGGGCACCCACCCGTTCGGCGGCTTCAATATGTCCGGCACGGATTCCAAAGCCGGCGGCCGCGACTACCTGCTCTTGTTCACGCAGCCGAAGGTGGTGTCAGAACGGTTCTGAATACGGCATGCCAAAAAACCTCTCCATGATCATGGAGAGGTTTTTGATGTACCTTGTTTTATCGGCATTATGCCCTGGCTTTGCCCTTAATCTCCCGGACTACCTTGCCTTCAAACGATTGGTTCATCCAGTAGGCAAGATGAATGCCTTCCTCGCTGAAGGTGCATTCCGTCGTTAAGTAGAACGGCGTCTCGGTCAGCCTGACGATCAGCTGCAGCGTCCGGTCATCCTTCCAGGTCATGGAGGCAGCATACGCTTGATCCGTCATCATGATCAGCTTCGTGGTTCCCGACTTCCACTCGCTCCGGCCAAGGGCAATCGAGTTGACGCCATGTTCCCCCGTAAGCTCCAACACCCCGCCATCCTCTTCAAACCGGACGGAGAACGAATGCAGCTTCTCCTCGTTCTCTTCGAGATCATAGACGATCCCGGATACGTCCTTCTCAATCGGAGATAACGCCTCCTCGCTTGGCGGATCCAGCTTAAGCGCTTGCAGCGTTTCGGCAAGGGAGGCTGCCGCATCGGCATCGGCCGGCAGCGGATCTGCTCCCATCGCCGGCAGCAAATGCTCCCATACCTCATTCAGCACGGCCTGCATATCTCCAAGGCCGGAAGTAATCGCCAGAACCGCATCCTGCTGCGGGAACACGATGCAGAATTGCCCGAACGCGCCGTCGCCTCGATAAGCGCCGTTGCGGCACATCCAGAATTGATAGCCGTATCCTTCGGTCCAGTCCGAAGTGGAATCCGCAGGTCCGTTGGATATCTGCTTGGAGGTCGCTTCTTCAATCCAAGCCTCCGGAATCAAGCGCCGACCATCCCATTCTCCCTTCTGAAGATAGAGCTGGCCAAACTTGGCGATGTCCTCGGTCTTCAGCTTAAGACCCCAGCCGCCGGTGTTGATTCCCTGCGGGCAGCTTTCCCATGCAGCCCCCTGAATGCCGAGCGGTTCGAACAGACGGGGCTGCAAATAATCCAGCAGCGTAATGCCGGTGACCTTCTGCAGAATGGCCGAGAGCATGTACGTCGCTGCGCTGTTATATACAAAGTGGGTTCCAGGTTCATGCTCGACTGCTTGCTTGAAGAAATCATCCACCCAAATATCGGACTGGATGGCAGGCTCCTGGGCATGTCCCGTGCCCATGATCAGCAAGTCGCGTATCGTCATCGCGGACAGATTCGGGGACGGATCCTCCGGTTTGTTTTCCGGGAAAAAGCCGATCACCCGATCCTCCAGCGTAATCCGGCCCTCCTGGACCAGGAGTCCAATCGCGGTAGAGGTAAAGCTCTTGCTTAGCGAGAACAGCATATGCGGTTTGTCCGCGTCGTACGGCTTCCACCAGCCCTCCGCGACGGAATGCCCGTGCCGAACCAGCATGAAGCTGTGCAGCTCAAGCTCCTTCTCCTGAATCGAGCCGATAAAACGTTTGATGGACTGAGATGAGATTCCTTGGTTTTCGGGGGTACTTCTTGGCAATAATCGAACCGTGTTCGTGTTCATCCTATTCCGCCTCTCCCTGTATAACAAGATAAATTCATCATGACCCTTCCATTATACACCAGATATCGGCGCCGCTTCATCATATCGCACGGTACGGAAGCCCCAACGTTCGCTAATCTCGTTCAAGTCCTCCCGAGCAAGGAAGGCGGCCTCCTGATCACGCCCTCGTGCCAGCTCCTCCCCATCCACTTGAGCATTGCCGCACTGCACCATTTCCTCCGAATACAGCGCCGGATGGGACAGGAAAAAGTACTGTTCGTCCGTCAGGCCGCCAAGCACCCTTTCAAACGACTCGGCCCCGTCCGGAACGCCGCCAGGGAAAAAGTTGTAGTAATATCGGTGGTTGATAAGCCCCTTCGCCTCCATCCAGCGGTCCAGCTCCTCTTGCAGCCCGGGAATGAAGCGCTCGGGCAGCATATGGGAATCCGCGTAAGAAATGTTAAAGCCAGCCGCAGTCAGTTTATCCAGCTGCGCTTCGCACTCCATAAGGATCTCCTGCAGCGAAGGCGGATGATGTTGAAACAAGCTCGGGTCCTGATAGAAGTACCCGGCCCGATCGACAAGCGAAGGAACCTGTTCCTTCGCGGCAACAGGTCCCCAGCGTACGTTATCCCATTCGGCGTTCAGCGTCATATGGAAGCCGAAGCAGATGTCCTTGCGATGCGCCAGCAGCTGCGCGGCCTCGGCAAGATAAGGACCGGGCGCCATAATGGACACATTTTTGATGAATCCGGCCTCAACGGTCCTGGCAATCGCAGCATTGGCGGAACGGCTGGAAGCATAGTCGTCGGCTCTCGTAATGATCCGCCTCATTTCACAGCACCTGCGGCAATCCCTTTGATAATGTATTTCTGCGCGAAAACGTAGAAAATGACAACCGGGATGATCGTCAGCGTCAGACCGGCCATCGCCTGGTTCCACACGATCGTGAATTCTCCGAAGAAATAAAAGGTCGAGAGCGGGATTGTCCGCAGCCCTTTGTCCGACAGCGTCAGCGATGGAAGCAGATAGTCGTTCCACAGCGCGATGACGTTCAGGATCGCGATGGTCACGCTGATGTTCTTCAGCAGCGGGAACACGATCCGCCAGAACACGCCCAGCTTGGAGCAGCCGTCAAGGGTAGCCGCCTCCTCCAGCGCAACGGGCACGGATTTGATGAACCCGTGGTACAGGAAGACTGCCATACTGGACGTAAAGCCGACGTTCATATAGATCAAGCCCTCATGGGTGTTGAGCATCGGAATGTGCAGATTGGTGCGAATCCAGTCCATCACCTGCATCAGCGGCATCATCAGCGTCTGGAACGGAATCAGCATGGTTGCCACAAACGTGAAGAAAATGACCTTGCTCAGCTTATTGTCCGTCCGTACCAGCATCCATGCCGTCATGGAGGCGAGCACGATGACGATGATCACCGAGATGACGGTGACATACAGCGAGTTACCTAGCGCCGTGAAGAAATTCATCTTCTCCATCGCGGATTTATAGTACTCAAAGCTGAAGGAAGAAGGCAGCGCAAGCGCATTCTCATACAGCTCGGCACGATCCTTAAAGGAGTTGATCAGCATGATGAAGACCGGAGACAAGAAGACCAGCGAGGCGAGGAACAGCAGGATATCGAGCAGCCATTTCCCTGATTTCTTCATTACATCTGCACCTCTCTTCTCTTCGTGATGATGACTTGCGTCAGCGTGAGTCCGGCCACAATCAGGAAGAAGATGATCGCTTTCGCCTGACCTAATCCATAATTACCGTAAGCGAAAATTTCGTTGAAAATATTCATCGCAAACATCTCCGTCGCATTGCTCGGTCCGCCCTTGGTCAACGACAGGTTTACGTCATAGATTTTGAACGCCCCGGACAGCGTCAGGAACAGACAGATCGTGAACGAAGGCATTAACAGCGGGAACACGATGCTCTTCAGTCGCTGCCACAGGTTGGCGCCATCGACCTTCGCCGCTTCCATCAGCTCATCCGGAATCCCCTGGATGCCTGCGATGTAGATGATCATCGTATAACCCGCCAGCTGCCAGGTGAATACCGCAACGATCGCATACAGCGCAAACTGCGGATGCAGCAGCCAGTTAAAGAACACGCTGTCGAATCCGGTCTTCTCGCCCAGGAAGCTGAACGCATCCGTAAAAATAAACTGCCAGATGTAACCCAGAATCAGGCCGCCGATCAGGTTCGGCATGAAAAACATCGTCCGCGCCGCATTTCTCGAGCGGAGCTTTGTCGTCACCAGCAGCGCAAAGCCCAGTCCCAGTACGTTGACGCATACCAGCGCGAGCAGCGTGAATTGAACCGTATGCCAAGCCGATGACAGGAATCGGTCGTCCTGGAACAGCTGAACGTAATTGTCGAACCCTACGAATACTTTCGGATTCGCCGGAATGCCGTCCCAATTGACGAAGGAGTACACGATCCCGATAATGAACGGGATGATGACCACGGTCGTGAAAATAAACAGAAGCGGCACCGTAAACAGGGCAAACCAGGCTTTATCCTTTCTTTTGCTCATAATCCATACCTTCTTTCCGTTCCGGATGATTCCCGCAAGGCGGCATCAAACCTTGAAGTCGTGTTAGAAAAAACAAAAGCCTAACGCTCATCATCAGAACGTCTGAGGCTAGGCTTTCGTTTTCATGGAATTGTGATATCAGATGATTGCCTTTCGGCTTCAATTAGATTACTTCGATGCTTTCGCCCATACTTCATCGAGTTTCTGCAGGAACTGCTCGCCTGTCATGCCCGGATTCATGAAGTACTCCTGCGTAGCCGGAGCCAAATCATTGGTGATGATACCCGATGGGAAGTAGTTCAGCGCCCAAGTGATCGTCTCGCCCTTCGTGGTTGCTTCGTGCACCGCTTGAGACAACGGGTCCAGATCGCCTGCTTCAATGTTCGTTAAAGCCGGGATGAATTTGAAATCGTCCACGATGGCCTTCTTGCCCGTCTCGCTCGTGAAGAGCCAGTTCAGGAAAGCGTTTGCGGCTTTGACTTCCTCAGCGTCCGCCTGATTGTTGACGACCCAGTAGCTGGCTACGCCTACGGCGATCTTATCGTTGCCGGCAAGCGGGAACGGCATCATGCCGACTTTGGAGCCGAAATCGCCGAAGTCCGCAAGCATGGAATAACTCCAGTTGCCCTGATGCACCATGGCCGTTTTTTCCGTTGCAAAGTCGCCCATCTGGCTATCGTATTTCACTTCCAGCGGATTCTTGGTGTTGGCCTTGATGACATCCATGAATTTCGCCCATTCCTGGAACTCCTTCGTGTCGGCCATCTTCACTTCGCCCTTGTTCAGCTGGTCGATGAAGGCCAGCGGATCGGATTGAAGCGCAAACGGCGTGTTGATGATGTGTCCGATCAGGAAGTAAGCCTCCTGGGACAGACTCAAACCGTTCTTGCCGTCAGCCTTCAGCTGCTCCAGCGTCTTGGTGAAGGAGTCCAGGTCCTTCATGTTGGCCGGATCCACCAGATCCTTGTTATATACGAGACCGAAGCCTTCTACGCCGTACGGAACGCCGACGGTCTTATCTTCGACCTTCAATTCCATGTCCGGCGCAATGTTCTTAACGTACTCCTCGCCGCTCAAATCGGAAAAATAGGATTTCAGCTTCTCGGACTCGGGTCCAGGAGCCACGCTGAATATCGTTGGGCCCTGGTTGCTGCTGAGCTTCGCCACCAGCTGCTGCGAATAAGCGTCGCCCGCGGCACCCCATACCTCAACCTCGTTGCCGGTTTCTTCTTTATAGGTTTTAACCAAGGCTTCAAGAGGTTCCGTAATTTCGACTTTCGATTGGAAGAGGGTTATCTTCTTCAGCTTATCTCCCCCATCTCCTCCGGCTGCTGCTCCAGAATCTTTGTCAGATGTACCGCCGCAGGCCGCGAGTGTCGCAACCAAAGCCGTTGCCGTAAGTATGCTCAATACCTTTTTTACTTTTTTCAAGTGACACGCCTCCCCCTCAAGGACTCTATAAAGTAAAACGTTTACAAACCCATCATAGGGCGGTTTACCTAGAATGTCAATAAAAAATGTACACGTTTTCATAAAAATACTAAGTAAAAAAACTAGTAAAATCTATGATATTTTACTAGCTGTAAAAATAAAGTTTATCTCACCGTTTTTCTCCACTGGATCGTGGCATTCAGTTTAAAGGGCTCCCTGCCCGTCGTGCCCTTGATCATCTCGAGCAGCTCCTTCGCCGCCAAATAACCGCTTTCATAACGCGGGATCGCAATGGTCGTCAAGCCGGCCATCGCCGCCGCGTCCGAATTATCGAAGCCGGTGATCGATATGTCCTCCGGCACCCGTATGCCGTTCTCTTCCAAAGCTTTGATCGCGCCCAGAGCCATATTGTCGTTAGCGCAGACCAGCACTTCCGGCAATGCGTTGCTAAGGATCAGGATCTTGGCCGCCTGATATCCGCTTTCCTCGCTGTAATCGCCATGGAAGTAATTCCGCCTGTCAAACGCGATGCCATTCTTCGAAAGCGTATCCATAAATCCGGCGAAGCGTTCCTTATGATCCAGGGTAAACTCCAGTCCGCCAATGTATCCAAAGGTTCTGAACTGTTTATCCACCAGCGCCTGAACCATTTCGCACATCACGGGGTAATTGTCCACGATCACGCTTTTGGTATTGGCATACTCGTTGTCGATAATCCGGTCCATGAGAACGACGGGGAACTGCGGCGTGGCTACCGAGACTAAATATTCGTCCGTCATGTTCCGGTCGAGGCTTATGGTACCGCTTGCAAACTTGCTGCGCATAAAATTGGTGCTGGATTTATTCGTGCAGATGATGAGGTCGTATCCATTCTCCGTGAGGCAATGGCTGATCCCCTTGATGATTTTTAAATAATAATCGCGATCAAAGTCGCTGAAGACGAATATAATCGTGTTGCTTTTATCGGATTTGGTTGACTTATGCGGAAAATAGCCGTGCTCCGAGCATAACCTCAGCACCCGCTCCCTCGTCTCCCGCCCCACGTTCTTGCGCCCGTTCAGCACGTTGGACACCGTAGACACCGAGACCTCCGCGAGCTTTGCAATTTCCTTCAAACCACTCATGAATCCTATCCCCTCTCCAAAGGCGTTAGTAAATTTAATATAACATGGATTTATTTTTAATAAAATTTACTTATTTTGCTGGGACAAGATTTTTCTTGGATTTCCCCCTTGTCATAACTTATCGTGATACCTGCTCAGGCCAGAAAACCTTTGCTTGTCATGGCAAAAAGCAGGCCGCACGAATGGCATCGTCGCGACCTGCTAAATTCGAATATATTAGGTTTCTTGCCTTTATGCGGTACCGCACCGCTCCTTGATCATGAATGGATCTTTTGTTACGTCCACTCGTCCAGGCCGGTTCACCAGATAAATGCCAAGCCCAATACAGACTGTTCCGGCCAAGGTGTACCAATGCAGCTGCTCGCCTAGTATAAGCCATCCGGATAATACGCCGAACACGGGAATGAGGAATAGATACACGTTAGCTTTATTGGGATCGCTGTTGCGCAGCACATAATACCAAGTGACGAATTGGGCAATCGAACTCATCAGAATCATCCAGCCTAGAACAAAGAGCTCCTTCAAGATCTGAGATGAATCCCATACAAAATGCGGCTGCTCCAGCAGCGGGCTTGCGATGAGCAGGAGGATGCCTCCGATCAGCATCTGATAGGCAGCCATGACCCAAGCGTCAAACTCCTTGCCCCAACGGGAACTTAGCAGCGTCGCCATTCCCCAAGCCATCCCCGCGCCCAACGCAAACCAGAATCCGCTCTGCATCTGCATCTGCAAGCCTTGCGTAATGAACACGCCGATAAAACCGATGATCACGCCCGCCCACTGAAGAAGACGGTACCTCATACCGAAGATCAGGAAGCTGAACACGATGAACCAGATCGGGTTGCTGGAAGATAAAACCGAGGAGCTGCCGGAGGAAATGGTCTGCATGCTCAGGTAGATGCCACTCATCACGAGTGCCGATTGAAACAGACCGATCGTTGCCAGCTTCAGCCAGGCAGCGCCGCTCCTGGGATGGGGCCGCCTTGCAATGAAGGGCAGCATCAGAAGCCCCGCTCCCACGAACCGGATCGCCAGCAGCACGAATGGGGAACCGAAGGACAGCGCCATTTTGCCGATCGGGAAGTTAAGTCCCGCGACCAGCATCGTAAATATCGTCAGAAACAGCATACGCGGTTTGCTCATGCCAATGATTTCCCCTCTCCTTAACTAGGTGTATCCACAGTTTATTCCGACCTTCGTATCATGTAAAATAATTAAATAAGATTCGAACCATCACTGTGAATGATGGATATAAGGAGGCTGCTAAGGTGGAGAGTGGAGATCTGAAGATATTCCAGGCTGTTGCCCGTGAAGGAAACATTACCAAGGCTGCCGCAAGCCTGGGTTACGTGCAATCGAACGTGACCGCTAGAATCCGGCAGCTTGAATCCGAGCTGAACACGCCCCTGTTCTATCGGCTCAGCCGCGGCGTTGCCTTAACCACGGCCGGCTGTAATCTGCTCAAGTATGCCGATCAGATTACGCGTTTGCTTGACGAAGCCGTGAAATCGACGCAATTCTCGGAAGAACCGACGGGACCGCTGCGAATCGGCTCATCGGAAACCACAGCCGCGGTACATCTTCCCGGTATCATGCTGGATTATCATAAACGCTACCCTAATGTGAAACTGTCATTGATTACAGGCCATAGGGCCGACTTGATTCGAGCCCTGAACGAATATGAACTGGACGGGGCGTTTATCAGCGGACCTCTGGATTACCCGGACTTTAACGAAATCCGGGCCTTTGACGAGGAGCTTGTCCTCATCTCGGAACCCACGGAGGCTGCGCTTCGCGATTTGCTCACCAAACCGCTGCTGTTCTTTGGCAGGGGCTGCTACCACCGTAAACGGTTGGAGCAATGGCTCCATGAGGAGAATGTGGGGCCCATGAACATTATGGAGTTTGGCACGCTGGAAGCCATCATGGGCGGTGTGGCCGCCGGGCTGGGTATCTCGCTGTTAACGCGTTCTTCCGTCCAGGACTGGGTGGATGCCGGGAAATTGCAGGCCTTCCAAATTCCCAAGCGTTACCGCAGCTCCAAGGTCCATTTTGTATTCCGGCGCGACCTGTTTCGCACCAGCGCCTTTAATCATTTTATTAAGCCGTTTGAGAAGACCGAATAAATACTTCCACCGGAACAGGAAACAAAGAAACCGTGGCCCTAAGGGTCACGGTTTCTTGATGAGCCAAGCACGCTTATCCCGGAATTCGATTTGCCGAAGGCAACAGAAAATCCGACACCTCGGGAGCCAGCACTTCCGGCGCCATCACGACGGCAGAATGGTCCTGACCAGGCAGCATCCGGTGCTCGCACTGAGGGAGCAAGTCGACCAATGCGCTAGCGGCCCCATGGAACATGGACCCGCTGTTCTCGCCCGTCATCACCATGACCGGGACATCGACATCCCAGCGATCCGTCGGCAGCGGTTGACCGGATTGCGTGCTCCCCATAATCATGCCGTCATAGGCCAATGTATGCGCCATGCCCTCCATGACCTGCCAAGAAGGATCTGCCTTCATGAATTCTACATATTCCGTTGGGATCCCCAGCGCGGCTGTCATGAAATATTCTACGGCTTCGCTGCGCCGATTCCCTGCCATCAGCGCATTCAATTGCTGCACGTATTCCGCCGGTACGGGTGCACGGCTGTCGTCAATGATAAACGGCGGCTCGTATAGAAACAGTTTACTAACTTTACTGCCGCCAAGTCTGCTCGCTGCATCCAGAGCCAGAACAGCACCCGAGGAACTTCCGAATACATACGCGCTGCCGCCCGCCTCCTGAATAAGGGCATCGATATCTTCGATCTCACGTTCAACGGCATACGGAACCGCATCCGTACTGCTGCCCCGTCCCCGCCGATCATAATTGTAGACGGTGAAATGTTCAGACAGAAACTCTCCAAGACGCGTTGTGTCGTTGTGATCCGAAGCTGCGGCAGCTACAAGAATGACAGCCGGACCAGTCCCTTTCTTTTCATAAAAAATACGGGTACCGTCATTAGACATCACGTAATTCATGATCATCTCTCCTTTTATTGTCCTTTATGTACAAACTTATTTCGTTCTCAAACCGTTCCAGCGTATCCGCGTATCCTTCCACCATTCCCATGCCTTCAGCAGCCTCCAGCTGCTCTACGCTCGCAAAATGGGTGATGATGCTTAATCGGGTCCCATCCTTGACTGTTTCGAATGTAACCGAGGTCAACATGTCGCTGCCTGCAACGGGATTCCAGTCCTGATCGGTAAATGTATCCGTATAAACGAGCTTCGATAACTCCGCCACTTCGGAGTAAGTCGCCTTGCAGAAGGCTTCTTCCCCTTCTCCCGCCGCATCGGGAGCCAGTCTGTAGCGCCATACGCCGCCCGGTCTGACATCCATCTCATATACCGTCGCATTCCAGTTTTTTGGTCCCCACCAGCGTTCGATGTGTTCCGGCTTCGTCCATCCCTGCCAGGACAGCTTCAGAGGTATCGATACGACACGCTCCACGGTCAGCTTCCGCTGCTCCCGGTCTTTCGTGATGATGGTCTTCCTGCCCATGTGAATTCCTCCTATCTGTGAAATCGGCTCTGCGTGCAGAGCCGCATCTTCCTGTGGAGCTAGTAAAAGAATTGGCTTAACTCTCCTCTCCGTTAAAGTCGCTCATATAGTCCTCGAACTTGTCGAGTCGCTCCTCCCACAATCTGCTGAACGAATCGAGCCAGACGTCCAGCTCCTGGAACGGCTGGGCTTCGAGACTATAAATGCGCTGCTGTGCGTTCTTGCGGACTTTTACGAGCCCGGCCTCGCTCAGTATCCGCAGATGGCGGGATACTTGAGGCTGGCCGATACCCAAAGCCTCTACGATGTCGCTGACCGATCTCGACCCTTGCTTTAAGAGTTCAACAATGTTGAAGCGGTTCGGCTCCGAGATCGTGAAGAGGGTTAATTGCATAGCTGAAGTATTCATGGCTATAATATACACCAATGCGTATATATGCGTCAATGTATATATTATTTTTTTCAATATGCTTTTGACATCAAAAAACGAGACAGCACATCAACTCCCTTCGCTCGCAAGCTGCATGATCTAGCGGATGCCCGACGAGGGTGATCATGAACCATTGGCTGGTTAACCCTATCTCCTGTCCCAACACCGAACAACATCAAACAAGAGGCCCCCGGATAGGAGCCTCTTGCTGTAAATCCTCTTTATATCATGACGATTCAAAGCTATAAAGCTTTCAGGACATCCTTATGGCTGAATGGACACTTGGTGCAGCTGCATGATGCCGTTCGGATGCCGCCAGAAGCCTTCCACCTTGCTGCTGACTCCGTTTAAATACTCCTGATGATGGATATAGAGCATCGGCGCTAACTCAACCAGCTTCTCCTGCGCCTGTTTATAGATGAGCTTGCGTTGCTCCGGATCGTTCTCTTTACGCCCGGCATCCAGCAGTTTATCCAGTTCCGGATCCTTCGTGAAGGTACGGTTACCCGGCTCCCCTACATTCTTGGAATGGAATAACTCATACATGCCATAGTCGGCATCGGCCGTTACCGTGGACCAGCCGAGAACAAACATGTCGTGCTTGCCTTCTGCGGTTTGGGCCAAATACGCACCCCACTCGACCACTTCGATTTTGACTTCGACGTTCAATTCCTTCAACTTGGATTGTACGTACTCGGCGATCTTAATTCGTTCCGGGTTGTCATTGGTCCAGATGGTCGTTGAGAAGCCACCCTCGTATCCGGCCTCTTTCAACAGCTCTTTCGCTTTGTCGATGTTATGTTCGATCGGCTTAACGGTAGCATCATAGCCGTTCACGTCCGGTGCCAGCGGACCAACGGCAGGAATGCCCGTGCCTTCGTAGATGCCCGAGATGATTTCATCCTTATTGATGGCCATCGACAAGGCTTGCCGCACCCGCACATCGTTAAACGGCTCCTTGTTGTTATTAAATCCGATATAAGACAAGCTGAGCGAAGCCTGGCGGTTCAGGGACATGCCGTCCGTGCTCTCGATACGGCTGATGCTGCTCGGCGACACCGGGTCGATAATATGCGCATAACCGGTTTCCAGCTCCGCGATCCGCGTTCCCTCTTCGCTCACCACCTTGAACGTGACCCGTTCAACCTTCGCTTTATCTCCCCAATAATCAGCGTTCGCCACCAGCTTCACTTCCTGTCCCGGGTTCCAGCTCTCTAGTTTGAATACGCCCGTGCCAACAGGGTTCTGCGCCAGATAAGCGCCTGCCTTCTCGCCTGCCTTCAGCTTCTCGTAATCCAGCTTGATGGCTTCCGCACTAACCATGCTGACCGCAGAGTGGGCCAGATGGGCAAGCAGCGGCGAGAAAGCATACTCGGTCACGAGCTGTACCGTATATTCGTCAACGACTTTAACCTCTTTAATCATGCCCACAAGCGAAGCGCGCGGAGAAGCAACCTCCGGATCCTGCATACGGTCGATGTTGGCTTTGACCACCTCTGCATTGAATGGAGAGCCGTCCGTAAACTTCACGCCTTGTCTCAGCTTGAACTCCCAGGTCAATTCATCGATTGCCTTCCAGCTCTCGGCGAGCCCCGGTTGAATATTCAGATCCTTATCATGAATCACCAACGTGTTATAAATATGCGTTGTCATTACGCTCGTTTGCTGGTCCGTCGACATATGAGGGTCCATGGATGGCGGATCAGAAAGCCAGGCAATCACAAGCTCATTCGCACCGGTGTCGGTTGTTGCTTCGGGAGGATCTTTAGCCCCCGGTTCAGGTGCCGGCGTATTGGTGCCGCTTGGCGGCGTTTCCGGGTTACTGCTCTTGCTTGGACTGCCGCACGCCGACATCAGTACGGTCAGCATGACCAGAATGCAGACAAGCCATTTGAATCTTCTATTTCCTGTCATGTGAAACAAACTCCCCCTTCTCAATCAAAATAGGAAAATATTTTATACACAGTTAACATATATTTTACTATTTGATATTTATACCAGAAGAAGCCAGATTTACCTCACGTTTATACGACATCAATGCTGACATCCATACTTGGAGAAAGGATGATTTCACGTGCCTAACATGACCGCTGATGCCAGAACAACAGAATCGCTCCCTAGTGGAACCCGCCTTGTACAATGGAAATCTTTCTACCACCGTCTGAAGAAGAACAAAGCGGCCTTATTCGGGGGCTATTTTCTCCTGCTGATGATCCTTATCGCGATTTTCGGCCCCCTGCTCACCCAGTATGATCCGACCAAAGTGGATTATTCTACGAAACTGCTGAAGCCGTCCGCCGACCATTGGTTTGGTACGGACCACAACGGGCGGGATATTTTCACGCGGATTATTCATGGCATGCGTCTCACGCTCTCGGTCGGCTTTATCTCGGTGATCATCGGTGCAGCCTTTGGTGTCGTGCTCGGAATCATCTCGGGCTATTACGGAGGTAAATGGGATGCGATCATTATGAGAGTGACCGATGTCATGCTGGCGTTTCCCGGCATTCTGCTGGCATTGGCGGTTGTCAGCGTCCTTGGAAAAAACCTGTTCAACGTGATCATTGCCGTCAGTATTTTTTCGATCCCTACCTTTGCCAGAGTCGTTCGGGGCTCCACGCTGGCCGTCCGCAAGCTCGAATATATTGATGCTATGCGTTCGTTGGGCGCCAGCGATGGCCGAATCATCTTCGGGCATATTTTGCCGAATATCACATCCCCTATCATCGTGCAGGCGACGCTGCGGATTGCGGTAGCGATCCTGACCGCCAGCGGCCTGTCCTTCCTCGGTCTTGGCGCGCAGCCGCCCACGCCGGAGTGGGGAGCCATGCTGAATGATGGGCGCAACTATATCATGGACCACCCTCATGTGGCCCTGTTTCCCGGCTTGTCGATCGTGTTCGTTGTCATCGCATTTAATCTGCTGGGTGACGGTTTGCGGGATGTCCTTGACCCGAAAATGAAAAAATAATGAAGGGAGCTGCCGGGCCATGCTCATCTATTCCATTCGAAGGCTGATTCAAACGATACCTGTCGTCATTGGCGTGACCATCGTTGTCTTCCTGCTGATGCACCTCATTCCGGGAGATGCGGCGCAGGTCATTATCGGGGAAGGGGCGCCCAAGGAGCAGGTCGAGAAGATCCGCGAGAACCTCGGATTGAACGATCCGCTGCCGCTTCAGTATTGGAACTACGTCAGCGGTTTGCTTCAGGGGGATTTGGGAGATTCGATCCGCAGCAGTCGCCCCATCGCCGATGAAATTTTCAAAAGCCGGTTCTGGATCACCGTTGAGCTTGCCGTGTACTCAACGATCCTGGCCGTATTCCTCGGCATTCTGGCCGGCATCATCTCCGCCGTCAAAAAAAGCTCCCCCGCCGATATCGGCGTCATGTTCATCGCCCTGTTCGGGCTGTCGATGCCGAACTTCTGGCTGGGGCTCATGCTGATCCAATATTTTGCCGTGGATCTGGGCTGGTTCCGTCCCTCCGGCTGGGGCACGTGGTCGCAAACCGTCCTGCCCGTGATCACGCTCGGGACCGGGGGCGCCGCGATTATTGCCCGAATGACCCGGTCCAGCATGCTGGAGGTCATCGGCCAGGACTACATCCGAACCGCCCAGGCAAAGGGCGTCCGGGAGCGCGTCATCATCTACCGGCATGCCTTGAAAAATGCCATGATTCCCGTCATTACCGTCATCGGCCTGGAATTTGGAGGCCTGCTGGGCGGGGCGGTGCTGACCGAGTCCGTATTTGCCGTGAACGGCATGGGACGGTACGTCATCGACTCGATCCGGGCGCGGGATTTCCCGGTCGTACAGGCAACCGTGCTTGTGCTCTCGATCATGTTTGTACTCGTGAATCTGCTCGTGGACATCTCCTACCGGTACTTCAACAAGCGCATTGATTTCGATTGATTGGCGATTTTTCGTCGATCGCTGGTTGAGTGTAGGCGGACACGGCGGGATTCGCTATCTGCCGAAAATCGAGCTGTTTTGGGCTCATTGCGGACTTATATTATAAACCGCTGATTACTGTAATTGAGCCGTTTGGGGAGCCCATCCGGACACACGATCCGCTATTTGCCGATAATTGGTACAATTTCGAGGCTATGCGGACATTTAACCCGCTAATTAGTGTACTCGAGCCATTTGGAGAGCCCGAGCCCGTCCGGACACATGATCCGCTATTTGCCGATAACCGACCTATTTTCGAGTCCACGCGGACACACGATCCGTTAATGCGCTCTAAATCACGGATTAATCCTGAAATATCTCGCAATAACGGATCTGGTGTCTCAACCTGCTGCTAAAAGGCAGAAAATCAAGTAATAGCGGAACCAGAGTCTCAACTACGCTAATGCGGCCAACTGAGTTCATTTTAAGTCCATGCACACCCGAGTTTACAGAAGCTACGGGCCATCACTAATCACTGTAATCCTGCCGTTTGGGGGCTCATTCGGACACACGATCCGCTATTTGCTGATATCCGACCTATTTTTCGAATCCATGCGGACATTCAACCCACTAATTACTGTAATTGAGTCGTTGGGTAGCCCGTGCGCACTTACGATCTGCTAATCGAGCCATTTGGGGAGCCCGTCCGGACACATGATCCGCTATTTGCCGATAATCCACCTATTTTCGAATCCACGCGGACACACGATCCGTTAATGCGCCCGAAATCACCGATTATTCCCGGAATATCTCGCAATAGCGGATCTGGTGTCCTCAGCCTGCTGCTAAAAGGCGGAATTTAATGAAATAGCGGAACCAGAGTCCTCAACTAGCTAATGTGGCCAACTGAGTTCATTTTAAGTCCATGTACACCCGAGATTACAGAAGCTACGGGTCATCACTAATCACTGTAATCCTGCCGTTTGGGGGGCATTCGGACACACGATCCGCTATTTGCTAATAACCGACTATTTTTCGAATCCATGCGGACATTCAACCCACTAATTACTGTAATTGAGCCGTTGGGTAGCCCGTGCGCACTTACGATCTGCTAATCGAGCCATTTGGGGAGCCCATCCGGACACATGTTCCGCTATTTGCCAATAATCGACCTATTTTCGAGGCTATGCGGACACACGATCCGTTAATGCGCCCGAAATCACCGATTAATCCTAAAATATCTCGCAATAGCGGATCTGGTGTCCTCAACCTGCTGCAAAAAGGCAGAAAATCAAGTAATAGCGGAACCAGAGTCCTCAACTAAGCTAAAGCGGCGAACTGAGCCGTTTTCAGTCCATGCACACAAAAGCTGAAAATCAAAAATAACAGAACCACAGTCCTCATCATCGCAAATACAGTCAGACCATTCAAAAGCGAAGGGAGCTACGACAAGATGGAAGAGCACGCACCAAACCTGCTGACGATCAAGAACCTGCGCACCTCTTTTTTTACCGAACTGGGCGAAGTGAAAGCCGTGGATGATATCAGCCTAACCGTACGCAAGGGGAGGACGCTCGGGATCGTGGGCGAATCCGGTTCAGGAAAAAGCATACTGTCCCTGTCCATCCTGCGGCTGATCTTTGATCCGGGGCGAATCGTCGGAGGCGAAATCCTGTATAACGGCGAGAATCTGCTCAAACAATCGGACCGGCAGATGCGGAAAATCCGGGGCAATCAAATCTCGATGATCTTCCAGGAGCCGATGACTTCGCTCAATCCGGTCTTCACCGTCGGCGACCAGATCGCGGAGGCCTATCAAATCCATGAAAATCTGAGTAAAAAACAAGCCATGGACAAAGCCGTCGAGATGTTGAGGCTGGTCGGCATCCCCTCCCCGGAAAAAAGAGTCCGGCAGTACCCTTTTCAGCTGTCCGGGGGTATGCGTCAACGTGTCATGATTGCCATGGCGCTGGCATGCAATCCGGATCTGCTCATTGCAGACGAGCCGACCACGGCGCTCGATGTGACCATTCAGGCTCAAATTTTGGAGCTGATGAAGGAGCTGCAGCAGAAGCTGCAGATGTCGATTATTTTTATCACCCATGATCTGGGCATCGTTGCGGAAACCTGCGATGACGTGGCGGTCATGTACTGCGGAAAGGTGGTGGAATATTCCGATGTGCGGACCCTGTTCAAGCATCCGAAACACCCCTACACCATCGGCCTAATGAACTCGCTGCCGCGGCATGATATCGATAAGGAAACGCTGGAGCCGATTAAGGGCTCGGTTCCGAGCCCCTATGATCCGCAGGAAGGCTGCCGCTTCGCCCCCCGCTGCCCCCATGCAGCCAAGCTGTGTTACGACAAACTGCCGGAGCTTCAGGTACTGGATGATAACCAACAAGTCAGGTGCTGGAAATACACCGATCAGTGGGAACCGGAAAGCGAGGTGAACGTACTGTCATGAGCAAAGAGCTGTTAACCGTCAAAAACCTCAAGCAGTATTTTCCGATCAAAGGCGGCATCCTGGGCCGTACCGTCAACGTCGTCAAAGCCGTGGATGACATTTCGTTCTCTGTGCACGAAGGGGAAACCGTCAGTATCGTGGGTGAATCCGGCTGCGGTAAATCAACCACGGGCAGGGCTATTCTGAGACTGGACGAACCGACCTCCGGTGAGGTGCTGTTCGAGGGAACCGATCTGCTCACCCTGAACAAAGCGCAGATGACCCGAAGGCGTAAAGACCTGCAGATGATTTTTCAGGACCCCTACGCTTCGCTTAATCCCAGAAAAACAGCCCTCCAAGTACTCGAAGAAGCGATGGACATCCAAAATGTCGTGCCAAAGAAGGATCGTCGGTCCCGTGCCATCGAGCTTTTGGAAACGGTCGGCCTGGCCGCCTATCAAGCCAATCGGTACCCTCATGAATTCAGCGGCGGACAAAGGCAGCGAATCGGGATCGCCCGTGCCTTGTCCGTGAACCCCAAGCTGATCATCAGTGATGAAGCGGTCTCCGCGCTCGACGTGTCCATCCAGGCACAGGTACTCAATCTGATGAAATCGCTGCAAACCGAATTCAAGCTGACCTATCTGTTCATCTCTCATGATCTTGGGGTCGTCCGGCATATTTCGGACCGAATTATCGTGATGTATCTGGGGACGATCGTGGAAATCGCGGATAAACACTCTCTCTTCCGGCGCCCGCAGCATCCCTACACCCGCGCTCTGCTATCGGCCATCCCCACAATGGATCCCGAGCGCAAGAAGGAACGCATCATTCTCAAAGGGGATGTTCCGTCCCCGATCAACCCGCCTTCCGGCTGCCGGTTTCATACCCGCTGCATGTATGCCACGGATCGCTGCCGATCCGAGGCGCCGATGCTTCGGGAAGTCGAAGAGCAGAGAGGTCATCAGGCGGCCTGTCACTATATTGAAGAGATTGCGGCCGGTACGTTGGAGAAGGTATAGCTTATACGCCACCGAACGAATGATGACGCTTCTCTATAAACGAGAAAAAAGCGAGAGCCCAAGATCTCGCTTTTTCTTTTAATAAATTTTAGCCTGCTAACCGAAATCGAAGAATGATCTTCAGCGACCTCCACTAAGCCGCCTTCAAAGGAGCCGCTTCTCCCACCTCGCTTGGGATCATGTTTTTGCGCCTATAAATGGAGAGGAGCAGGCCGACTGCCGCCATGTCCAGGATTTGGTTCATCCCGCTGTAAGAGAAGAAGGGTGGATCCAATGTAACCTTTGGAAGTATGCCGAGCCCCATGAGCAGCGGCCATAGCAGCCGAAATCCAAAGACAACGATGAGTAATGCAGCGATATGCTTCGCATAAGGATCCTTGTGAACCGTAGAAATATTCCATAGTCTAACGAGGAACAGCAGAATCAGTACGCCAACCACAACCCCGAACAACCAGCCGAAGCAATAGATGAGGTATGGAAACACGTTATCATAAAGGACATATGGGATCTTTGGTGCAGCTTGGCCAAAACCTTGTCCAAACCAACCCGCTGCTTGGATGGCATCGGCGTTATTCCCCATATACCACATTTCATTTGCAGAAGGATTCATAAATTCTCTCCACCGAAACAGTAAATGATCCGTCTGAGTGAAGAGAAAGCTAAGTAGTACTGTAAGAGACAGCGCGGCGATCATAACGAATTGCTTCATGCTGTTACTTGTTCTCCATGTTAAAACCAGGAACCCGATCACATAGATGTACGTGTAGATAATAGAGCTGCTTATGCTATAGAGAACTACAGGCAGTACTCCTCGATAGAGGATGTTCCAGGCTGTCTCCCACCGTCCCCATTGACTGGCAGGCTTCATCCCTGCCAAAGCGAGCAGAAGCGGTATCAAGGAAAAAGTGATGATATTGACTCCAATGTGACCTATGTTAATATAGGCAGTTCTCATATTGTGCAGTTGCCCATAGACCAATGAAACGGCCATTAAAATAACGATAAAGAAAAACACAGGGGCCGCGTATTTCTTTAGCTTTCGATAATCTAGAAAATAAAAGCCTATCAGGAATAAAACTCCGATTCCGAAGTAAAACAACTTCCTCTCTACAAGACTAACGGAATACCTTTCATCCCCGTAATAAACACTCAACATGCCAACCAGTCCAATGATTAAAAACAGAGCCAGCATAGCGAGCAGCTTCCAATCCAACTGTGGCCGATGAGCCATATGCAGGTTTTTGCCGATATCCCCCGGATCCCCCATTTGTTTCACCGCTTCCTGTATAGCGAACTCTTCTGGAAGTCCCTCCAGCATCAGCAGTTCGGTCCGATCCTCAATATGACCCAGCAGCTCCTCTCGAATCTCGGGATGCATTTGCCTCGTGCGCACTTGCTTGCACACACGGTCCAAAAATTGCCGGACAACTATATTTCCCTCCATTTGCCGCATGCGGTTCCTCCTTGACCAGAATGTAAGTTATCGTTTGAATTCCATAAATTTCGATGGCATAGGCTCAAATATAAATAGGGGTTATTAGTTTAAAAATGAATATTTATACAATTTTTTATGATAAAAAAAGATAACTCTCCTCAAGATGGATGCGGTGCTCAATCAAACCTCGGATGAACATCCGTGGTTTATTGAATCCCGTTCCTCCCGAGCCAATCCGAAGAGAGTTATCTGGTCATCTTGTAAGTTAAAACAGCAGGTGTTGTTCGATAAGTCTGTCCGATTAAAATAGAAGCGGCTGCGTAGATATTGACCCTCCACTAAGCCGCCTTCAAAGGAGCCGCTTCTCCCACCTCGCTTGGGATCATGTTTTTGCGTCTGTAAATGGAGAGGAGCAGGCCGACTATGGCAAAATCCAGCATGTTGTTGACGCCGCCATACGAGATAAAAGGAAAGTCCAGGCTCACAATGGGTACCACTCCCAGTCCCATCAGGATTGGCATGAGCAGGCGCAGTCCCATTACTACGATGACGCCGGTCACGATATTTTTCCCGTAGGAATCGTGAAGTACATGGGCTATGCTCCACATTCTGGCGAGGAACAAAAGAACGACCATGCCCACCACGATGCCAAACATCCAACCGAAGCAATAAATCAGATAGGGGTATATGGAGTCGCTATAAACGTACGGGATCCCTGGATTTGGCGCAGCAAAGCCTTGACCGAACCAGCCGGCGGAAGAAACGGCATCCGTGATGACCCGCATGAAATAACCGCCATCCCCCTCGCGGTCTTCGAGCCCCTCCAATCTCCACATGAGGTATATCCTTTTAGTAAACAGAATATAAACCACACCAATAAACGACAGTAATGTTAGTACCGCAAATTGTTTAATATTCCTTTTCGTCGTCCAGGTCAGTATCAGGAATCCTAGCAAATAAATGAACATATACACCATCGAACCACTCATGCTGTACAGTGCGATCGGCAGCCCACCCCGATACAGGATGTGGAATACAGCCTCCCATGGTCCCCACCGATTCGCAGGCTTCATGCCTGCCAAGGAGAAGAGGAGAATAAAGACGGACACCGTTCCAAGCATGGGAATCACAATAGGCCCGACGTGAAGATAGAGGTTGGCTCCATTTATATTCGTCCCGAAAAATTCCGTCATCGCCATCAGGCATAGCATGATAAAAAACAAAGCCCCGGAATACTTCTTCAGCTTTCTGTAGTCCAAGAAATAGAAACCGATGAGAAGGATCAAGCCGATACCGAAGAACACAACTTTTCTCGCGAACATATCTGTGATCTTTTCCGTACCGGAATAATCCACGCTCAGTGCCCCGAACAACCCAATCAGCGAAAGCAAAGCCAGCAGGATAAGCAGCTTCCAATCCAACTGAGGCCGATGGGCCAAATGCAGGCTTTTGCCGATATCCCCCGGATCCCCCATCTGTTTCACCGCTTCCTGCACCGCCGGCTCCTCCGCATTTCCCTCCAGCATCAGAAGCTCCGTCCGCTCCTCAATATGGCCGAGCAGTTCTTCGCGGATTTCCGGATGCATGGCTCTTGCGCGTACCTGCTTGCACACCTGGGTCAGGAAGTCTTGGACAACCTTGTATTCTTCAACCGATCGCACGCTAGCTTCCCTCCCCGATGACTGTATCCACCGCCGTCCGGAATTTAACCCACTCCTTGGTCTTCTCATGGAGCTGCTCCCTGCCGCGCTCGGTAATCCGGTAATATTTCCGTTTGCGTCCATCATGCTGGCTCCAGGAGGAATCCAGCCAACCTTCCGCCTCCAGCGTGTGCAGAATCGGGTATAACGTGCCTTCCTTCATGAGGAACACCCCATCTGAGCTTTGCTCAATCTCCTTGATCAGCTCGTACCCGTACATTTCCCGCTTGTTCAACACGGTAAGCAATAAAATGACGGTGCTGCCTTTCAGCAGCTCTTTGTTAATGCCCATTTCCCTATCACTCCAATACCTAGGTAATCTATGTATCGTATAACTATGTATATGAGTATAGAATAAGCGACTCCACAATGCAACGCATGTTTTCGAATGATCGGGCGATTCGTCAATTTGCCAGAACACCGAAAAGCCCGGCAGCTTTTGCCGCCAGGCTCATGTATCAGCCATTCTTTTCTTCACTTTTAATGAGCATCCGCCGCCCATAATCACCAATTATAGTTTGGAGCATACAACCTGCCGTTTTGCCCATCATCACCGATAATCGAACTATCACTTTAGAAGACAGGAACTTTCGTTTTCATTAGTAACCCTTATCCGGCCCTCACCGCGCCTGTCACGTGCAGCGCAAAATCCTCAGCATGACGCCGCAGCTCTTCATCTGTCAGCTGCATGGCATTATGCACGGTAAATACCGGCAAGTAGACCGCCCCTACCAGACTGGCCGTCACTTCAAAAGGCCGGGTGAGCTCTTCCACCGTGTATCGGTTATATCCTGCGTTGCCATAGGCTTCCGCTGCTCCGCCGGTCGTCACGGCCACGCCCCACTCTTTCCCCCGGAGCTTGTCGCCGCCCGGGCCATAAGCCTATCCGAAGGTCAGCACCTCGTCGAACCAATGCTTCAGAAGAGGCGGCGAGCTGTACCACCAGAAAGGGAACTGAAACACGATGCGGTCATGCCGAAGCAGCAATTGCTGTTCGGCCGCGATGTCGATGATGCCATCCGGATACCGCTGATACAGGTCATGCACCGTCACCTCAGGATGATGTCCCACCGTTTCGGTTAGCTCGCGATTGATCCGTGATCCCTCATGCAGACCCGGATGTGCAACGATCACTAGTGTTTTCATGTATGATCCCCACCCTTTTCTCGCCTAGCGTTATGTATACAAAAAGTATCAAGCCTCGGCAACGTCCGAATATGAGAAATGTCACAGGTAGCCTTATCTGTCTGTGATACTGTAGCAAGGAACATAGCGGGCGGAAAAAGTACGCCAAGGGAGGAGAATGAGAACGTGGCCCTTGTTATTCAAAATGTCAGACTGGCCCATCGCATCTATCGACTTACCGTTCAAGGCAGCTATTCGGCACGAATGGGACAGTTCTTCATGCTTCGCTGCTGGGATGCCTATCCCGTGCTGTCACGGCCGATCAGCGTTCATAACCTGACGGAGGATTCCGTTTCCTTCTTATATCGCGTGCAGGGAACCGGTACGTGGCTGCTGTCGGCGCTTCAAGCGGGTGACAAAATACAGCTGGAAGGGCCTTTCGGGCAAGGGTTTCCTGAACCCCAAGGACGGACGGCATTGGTGGGAGGCGGTATCGGAGTGGCTCCGCTGCTGCTCGCAGCTAAGGAAATTCCCGAAGCCAGCGTGTATCTGGGATACGCCGGCGTTCCCTTCGGGGTCAACGGATTCCACGAAATCAGCCGGGATGTCACGGTGAAGTCCGGCGGCACCATCGTCGATGCAGTGGACCCGAGCCGCTATGACACGATACTTGCCTGCGGCCCGGTTGGGATGATGCACAGCTTGGCGCAAAAAGCCGAAGGTACAAACGCGAAGCTCCACGTTTCCATCGAGAAGCGAATGGGCTGCGGCATCGGGGCATGCAACAGCTGCACGTTAACTGCCGCGGGTTCGAACCGCAAGGCGTGCACCGACGGCCCCGTATTTCTGGCGAAGGAGGTGAACTGGAATGATCTCCATCGATTGTGAACTGGCGGGAGTGCCGCTGTCGAATCCGATATTAGCAGCCTCGGGCACGTTCGGTTTCGGCAAACCGTATGCGGATCTGTATCCGCTTCGCAAGCTCGGGGGCATTGTCTCCAAGGGATTGACCCTGACCCCGCGGCTAGGCAATACGGGTACGCGGATCTATGAAACGCCATCGGGCATCATGAACAGCGTCGGCCTGGAGAATCCGGGAATCCGGGCTTTTCTGGAGCACGAATTATCCGACATGACTTCGCACGGGACAGCGGTCATCGTCAATCTCGGCGGCGGCACTGTACGGGAATATGCGGAGGGCGCCGAGCTGCTTACCGAAGCCAGCAGCAAGCTGCGCTCAGCCGGCAAACGGGCCGTCGACATGATCGAGCTTAACATCTCCTGTCCCAACATCAAGGAAGGCGGGCTTGCCTTCGGCATCGAGAATGAGCAGGCTCGAGAGGTGGTTCGCGCAGTCCGCAACGCCACCACGCTGCCTCTGCTCGTCAAGCTCTCTCCCGGGGCGAAGGATTTGAGGGAAATGGCACGGATGTGTGAAGCCGAAGGGGCCGACGGCCTCTCGCTAATCAATACGATTCAAGCGATGGCGATTGATATTCGGGAACGTCGCAGCGTTTTTGACAGAGCGTACGCCGGATTATCCGGGCCGGCGATTAAGCCGATTGCCCTGCGGATGGTCCATCAGGTGGCCCGGTCGGTGTCCATCCCGGTGGTGGGAATCGGCGGCATCTGCAGTGCCGAGGATATCCTCGAATTCATCATGGCAGGTGCCGCAGCCGTACAAATCGGTACGTACAACTTCATCAACCTCCGTGCGGGAGATACCCTGGCTGAAGAACTGATTCAACTGATGGAGAACGAGGGCATTCAATCCCTGGATGACATTCGAGGCATTATTTGACGGATGCTCAACTTCCTGAAATTCAGCATGCTCGCCTGAACATGAAGCACCGCGTCAGTTTGTGATTTTTTTCACCGATAACTATTCTTTTTCAGAATACAATGAACTCAAGAACAATATTTGTGAAGTAATTCACAAAATCATAGGAGGAAACCAGAATGAAAAGGACACTCTCTCTATCCCTCTCCGTCATGTTGATGTTCGCGCTGCTCGTAGGCTGCGGAGGCAACGGAGACAAAGAGCCTGTCACCACGGACAAACCGGCAGAGAGCCAAAACACGGATAATGCCGGAAACGCGGAGCAACCGGCCCAAGAAGGAACGGCCCTGCAGGACGGCTTATATTACGCCGAAGGCGAATTTGCCGAGGATTCCGGCTGGAAGGAACTCGTCGCGATTAAAGTCGAAGGCGGTAAAATCGTCAGCGCCAATTGGAACGGTCTTCATAAGGACGGCGGGTTGGACAAAAAGACATTTTCCGAAAAAGGCTTCTACGGCATGAAGGAAAAAGGCGGCGCTCAAGCGGAATGGCATGAGCAGGCAGCCAAGATGGAGGAATACCTGGTGGCTCAGCAGTCCGTTGAAGGGCTCGCCTTGAACGACGAAGGCCGCACGGATGCCGTATCCGGGGTATCGATCCATGTCAACGGTTTTACGGAACTGGCAGCAAAAGCACTGGCCGCGGGACCTGTTGAAGCAGGACCATACAAAGACGGCAGCTACCACGCGGAAGCGGCTGACTTCGATGCCAAATCCGGCTGGAAGGAAACCGTCGACGTTACCGTAATTAACGGTAAAATCGCCGCAGTCAGCTGGAACGGCGTTCATAAAGACGGAGGCACCGACAAAGTCACCCGTTCCAAATCAGGCGAGTACGGCATGAAGAACGGCGGGGCTCAATCCGAATGGCACGAGCAGGCTTATCAAGCCGAGCAGTATTTGATCGAAAAGCAAGACCCGCAGGCCATCGTAACGGGTGAAGACGGCAAAACCGATGCCATCTCCGGTGTATCCATCCACGTCAACGGATTCGTAGAACTGGCAGCGAAAGCGCTCGAAGGCGCCAAATAAGCCACAAGTACGATAGAAAGAAGACAACTATTCCTTGAGGGGAGATTCGCATGAAACAGATTATCGTGCTGGGCGGCGGATACGGCGGTATACTTACCGCCAAGAAGCTGGCTAAACGACTGCGCAAACAGAAGGATTTGCGGATAACGCTCATCGACCGCAAGCCGTATCATACGCTGCTGACCGAGCTTCATGAAGTGGCCGCCAACCGGGTCGAGGAGGATTCCATCAAAATCGACCTGAAAAAAGTATTTTCCGGATTCCGGAACGTGGACGTGGTGCTGGATGAAATCGGCGGCATCGACTTTGACGGCCAGACGCTCCAGGGAGAGAAACAGACCTACAACTACGACTATTTAGTCATCGGTACAGGCAGCAAGCCAACCTTCTTCGGCATACCGGGTGCGGATCAACACGCCTTTACCCTGTGGTCTTACGATGATGCGGTCCGCCTGAAAGAACATACCCTGAATATGTTCCGCAAAGCGGTTCTTGAGCGCAACCCGCAGGTCCGCAAGGAAATGCTGACCTTCGTCGTTGTCGGCGGCGGATTCACCGGCGTGGAAATGATCGGCGAGTTGGCCGAGTTCACGCAGCAATTATGCAAGGAATTCTACGTGGATCCAAGCGAGGTTACGCTTCACGTTGCCGACATGGTCGACAAGATCCTTCCGATCCTGCCGGAGCCGTTAATACGCAAAGCCGAGAAGCGGCTGCGTAAAATGAACGTCAACATCATCACGGGTTCCAAGATTACGGAGGTTAAGCCGGACGGCGTTACCGTCGGCGGCAGCGATATCAAATCCCGCACCGTTATTTGGACCGCGGGGGTGGAAGGCTCCGATGTGGTCGGCAGCATGGATGTCGAGCAAAAAGGCCGCAAGCGGATTTTGACCAACGACAAGCTGCAAGTTCCTGCTCATCCGAACGTATATGTCGTCGGGGACAATATCTTCTACATTCCTGAGGGCGCGGCTGCACCCGTACCTCAAATGGTGGAAAACGCGGAACTCGCAGCCCCGGTCATTGCGCATAACATCGTCGCTGAAATATCGAACAAACCGATGAAATCCTACAAGCCGACGTTCCACGGCACGATGGTCTGTATCGGCAGCCGCTACGGGGTAGCCAACGTGGGCGTGCCGGGCCATATGTTCAGGCTCAGCGGCTTCCCGGCCATGCTGGTCAAACATCTGATCAACATGCTCTATCTGTTCCAGGTTTGCGGCTTCAACAAGGTATACCATTATATGCTGCATGAATTCTTCCATGTCCGGAACAACCGCAGCTTCGTGGGCGGGCATTTTGCCAAGCGCTCGCCGAATTTCTGGCTCGTTCCGCTGCGGATTTTTGCCGGATGGATGTGGCTGTCCCAAGGGTGGGATAAGATTCATAAGATCATTGACGATCCGAATAAAATGTTCCTCATTCCTGCCAAAGCAGCCGACGGCGTAAGCGCAGCTTCCGCTGCAGGCGCCGATGCAGCCGGAGCGGCAGACGCGGTGTCCGCCGCCTCCGCTTATACCGCAGAAGCGGTCACCGCCCTTCCGGTGCCGGATTTCTTGAAATCCATCGTCGACTGGTCGATGGACCTGATGTTCTATACCGGAGACGGCGGCTATACTTCGCTTGCCTATGTGTTTCAGACCTCGATGGTATTGGCTGAGCTGATCGTCGGCATCCTGCTGATCGTCGGATTGTTCACGGCACCTGCAGCCGTAGCCAGCGTCGCCATGGGCGCCATGGTTTGGGTATCGGGTATGGCACCTAACGAAATGCTGTGGTATCTGGCAGCAGGAATCGCCTTGATCGGCGGATCGGGCAGCACGTTCGGTCTTGACTACTATGTGTACCCTTGGCTGAAAAAGGTATGGAAACGAATACCGATCGTAAGGCGCTGGTACGTGTATACGGACTAATTCTTCTCTATTCAATAGAACGGGCTGATCGTATCGGCTTTGCCGAAACAAGCTCAAGCCCTAACCGTTCTGCCGACATTCACATTCTGATCAACACGAGCCTTCCGGAAGGAGTCAATAACGATGGATATGAAGCTATTACAGGATACGATCGACCTGCTTCGGTCGCATATCGATTCCGGAACGGATATCGATTGGATGGAGATGGATAACAGACCGGTGAGGGACATCGCCGATATGCTCAACGCTTATGAACTCGCCTATTCACGCAAAATGACGGTGCTGGCTTGCTGCATCCTGATTCATACTGCGCTAAACAAGCATGGCAAGCTGCAAGCGAAGGATAACGAGAGACTGACGCGTTTGCTGCTGGACGGCGATTATTTGACCGGACTCATGTACCGGATTGCCGTCAAGCGAAAGGAATGGAAGCTGCTGTCCCGGCTTCTCCCCTTTCATAAGCGCATGCAGCTCAGCCTGCTCAAGAACGTTTCACCCGAAAGGATATTCAACGAGCTTAAGCGCGAAATCCGCAGCTATCTGGAGCAGCGGAGCGCGTAAGGAGCCATCCATGGAAAGGGGCGCGGATACAGATGAACCTTCATAACCGAATCGGAGTGGATCTCGCTTCCTTCGATCGCCTGCTCCGGGAGGTCGTCAGCTCAGACCGCGACCTCCCCCCTTCCTCCGTGGTGCTGAGCAGCGTCATGGATCTCATTAATGCCGGCGGCAAGCGGCTGCGCCCGCTTATGGTCGTGCTCGGCAGCCGTTTCGGGGAAAGCGGCCATGAGCCGGCCGTCATGAAAACCGCCGTACTGCTTGAATATCTGCACATGGCCTCGCTGGTGCACGATGACATTATCGATCAATCCGATATGCGGCGCGGCATGCCGACCCTGCACGAGACGACCGATGTCCAGACGGCGGTGCACATCGGCAACTACATGATTGCCCGTGCCATCGAATGGGCCGCCGGTCATCCGGGCGGCGACCCGGACGGGAACAGCGAAGACGTCTCCGAAGACGAGGCCTACCGATTAGCCGAGCTTGCGGCGCTGGTCACCGAGCTCTGCATGGGAGAATACGATCAGCTTCAACACCGCTTCGACTTCGGACTGACGATGGAGCAGTATTTGGAGAAAACGCGCTGCAAAACGGCCCTGTTGATGGCCCACTGCCTGAAAGCGGGCGCGGAAGCAGCCCATGCGGATGCCGGAACTGCTGAACGGCTCTTTCAATTCGGGGAGTCGCTCGGCATGGCCTTTCAAATCCGGGATGACCTGCTCGATTTCACGAAGCCCAGGGAGGCCATCGGCAAGCCGGCTGGCGCAGACCTGCAAAACGGCAACATTACGCTGCCGGTGCTTTACGCCCTAAACGATCCTGCCCTTGCACCTAGAATCAGGCAGCTCGGCCCTCATTCCGCCGCGGCAGACATGGATGACGTCATCCACCGCATCGCCGCAACCGGCGCGATCGAGCAGAGCGAAGAGCTTGCCCGTTCCTATGCGGAACATGCCCAGCGTATGATCGGCGACTTCGCGGATCACCCGGCTCAGCGTGATTTGCAGGCATTGCTCCATTATTTCCTGCCCTAAAAGACAGACATGAAGCCATATACTCCAAACGAACAGGGATACGTCCATCATGGATGCATCCCTGTTCGATATGAAAGGATGTTTAATCGACATGCATCGCACACGAATCTGGCGGTGGCGAATTGCGCTGACGGCCTTCCTGCTCCTGCTTGCTGCCGGGGGCTTCATGCTATTCAGGACATCTCCTCTTGCGGAACAGGAGACCGTTGACACGCAAGTGAGCTCCATCGCCATTTTTGCGCTCAAGGGCTGCGGCGGCTGTTCCAAGGCGCTGGGCGTCATGGAGCAGATGGAAGCAACCTCCCGGGACTACCGTTACCAGTATTTCAGCATTTCGGAGGATACGGAGGCCGTTAACCGGTACGGTATTACGGAGCACCCAACGATCCTGTTCCTGAACGCTCAGGAGGAAGAACTCGGAAGACTGACCGAAGATATATCAAGCGACAGGATCCTGCGGGAGCTGGAAGATATCGCTGCGAACGGTGCACGCCCGCCCGAGGGAGCGACTCTCTCGGCCATCCCCGGCACGATGCCCAGCGTAACCCTCCATGCCTATGACCCGCATTCCGGTCTATTCACGCCGGTATCCCAGTACGTGCAGACGGATACCTCCGTCCGCTATCCGAAGGTCAGTGCCATGACGATGCTGACCCAGCTTTCGGATCTGCTGCCGCCCGAGCTGGAAAGCGCCATCCCGGCCGGCGTAAGCTTCGCCGAAATCCGAACCGAACACGGGGTAACCGTGGTGGAGCTGTCCCCATCGTTTCGTGCTTTTACCGGCTCTAAGGAGGGAGAACGGGCGGAAGAAGCCATCGCGCTTACGCTGCAGACCTTTGAAGGCGTGAACGGCGTTCGAGTGGTAAGCGGCGCGTATCGCAGCGACATCCTCTATGCGGAAGCCCTTGCTGGCCGTTCCGACGGCAAAACCGAATACCTGCTGCATCCCGATACGCCTCTTCCGCATATGTCCAGCGTGAAGGAATACAATGCAGCCATCCTCCATGCCGGCCACTTGGCCTTCATGCCCTGCTTCTGCGGATGCGGCGATGCCGGCCATAGCAGCAACCTCAATTGCTACTATGCTCAAGAGGAAGACGGCAGGCTCACGCCAACCACGCACGCGAAATTCTGCCAAACCTGCCTGGACGTCACGAATATGTACCTGGGCGGCAGGCAGCAGGGGCTGAGTCTGAAGGAAATCCGGCAATCCGTGGACCGGGCCTACGAGGGGATCAAGCCGACGGATACACCGATGCCGATGAATGAATAGGTATGACAAAAACACCGTTCCGTAAAGGATCGGTGTTTTTATCTATATTTTCTATGAGATGCATTGTAAAGCTCACAAAAAAGATCGGTCAAATCCCAGTTCACTGATATAATTCCCATATTATAACTTTACGGCAGACATGCATCTCATCTATGATTTGACTGGGTAAATCATCCACCTTATGGGATACGCCAAAATTAAAAATCGGCAGATTAGAGGAGACGTATTACAACGTGATCAGAACATACCTAAGCTTTTTAACACTGGCATTGCTGTTTCTTATGTTTGCCCATGAAGAGACGGAAGCCTCCAGCCAAAAAGTTAGTTTGACCCTCCCTAACGGGGCCACCTACTATGGTGAAGTGAAGAACAACAAACCTCACGGAAAAGGTACGATGCGATGGGGACCATCCAAAGTATACAGCGGCGAGTGGTACAATGGACAAAGATCCGGTACAGGCAAATACATATCGGACAAGCTTCCCGAGGATATGAAAATCGTCTACGAGGGGGAATGGCGAAACGATCGTCCTAACGGAACGGGAATTCGGAGCGAAAGCAACCCTGATTTTGAATTTCATGTAATCTCGAAGGGCATTTTCAAGGATCATGACTTGTTGTCAGGTTATACCGTGATGCAATCCATGGACATCCTTTCGTTTGAATACCGGAATGGGAACACTCTCTTGGAGTTTTCCGTATCGGATCAGGAGCAGGCAAATGAATTGATGCTATCAAAATTGGCCTGCGGCCGCATTCAACTGCTGAATTATTACAAAAGGGATAAGTCCACGCCTGACTACAAAGGGTTCGCATATGCAAGCGAAATGGAGGATTACGGGAGCTCCATCAGCGAAGGCGTATATCGAACGGGTGACTATGGGGTGATGGAGCTCTACACTGGACTGAATCAACGCTTCGAGGACGAAGAGCACTATAGAGTAGAGAATTACAAGAACGGGAGACTCGCCTCTGCAAGAGAAGTACCGGAGAACGGACGGTTTGCCGGGATCGTTCAAGGGAAAATCAATAACAAGAAGCATGTCCTGCAGCCTTACCTAGGTGAATTCTCAAAGCTATTAAAGGACATTGAAAAACGAATCAGAGCCAGAAAGCTGCAGCAACTCGTCCACCAGCGTTTGCGGGCCCTTTTCTATCCAATTCGAGTAACAATAAACCACCAAACCGCAGTCCTTTAGGACTGCGGTTTTCATGCTCTTCAGACCGCCGTTACAGCAGCGCGGCTGCGGCCACGGGCAGCAGAAATGCCGCCACGAATAACGTGTCCGCCCGCTTCCATACAAACAACCTGAACCTGCTTCGCCGCGCACCCAGGCGATAGCCCCGGGCCTCCATGGAATCGGCCAGCCCGATCGCGCGCCGGAAAGCGCCTGTCGTTACCGGGACCAGCAGGGCAATGATCAGCCGCGCCTTCTCCCTCAGCGGGTGGGATGACAGGTCCAGTCCCCGGGAATGCTGCGCCTTCCACAGCCGCTCGGCTTCCTCGAAGATGGTCGGAATGAACCGGAGGGCTATGCCGAGCATCAGCACCAGCCGATCCGTCGGCACGCCGATCCAGGTCAGAGGCCGCAAGAGGCTGCCGAGTCCCTGGGCCAGCTGCTCCGGCTGGGTCGTGAAGGTCAGCACCGCCGCCAGCATGATGAAGAGTCCCATCCGCGAAGCGGACACGATCCCTTTTTCCAATCCGCCGGCATATACCTTGAACGCGCCCACATCCAGCAGTTTCCCGCCTCCCGCATCATAAAGGATGTGAAATACCAGGATGAACAACAGCAGGAACATCAGCGGTTTCATGGCTCTGATGTAATAGCGGTACGGGATACGCGTAGTCCGGATCACCACAGCAGTGAACAGCAGCAGCGCGAGTACCCCCATATATCCGTCCACCAGGAACACAGCCACCATAAAGAGCGGCATGGCCGCCGTCTTGGCGCGGGGATCCAGACGGTGAACCCATGAATCGCCTTCCATATATCGGCCCAGGATGATTTTTCGTTTCATGTCGGCTCCCTCCTATCTCCTCTGCCTAGCCCTGCCAGCCCTGTCCTATGATCCCAGCAGTTCCGCATACCATTCCGCCAATGCTGCCGCATCCGGAAGCATTTCCGCGGGTTCGATTCCAAGCTGTGCGGCCAGCATACCCGCCATCCGCACGGAGGAAGGAGCCATCAGACCTCCCTGCTCCAGCACCTCCTGTCGGTGTACGAGCTCCCCGGCCGTTCCTTGAAATAAGACCTTGCCGTCCTTGATTACCACGAATTCGTCTGCAAAGGGCACGATTTCCTCCAATCGGTGAGTGACAACGAGGACGGTTTTGCCTTGCGTCCTCGTTAATCCATGCAGCCGCTGCATCAGATCCTCCCGGCTGGCAGGATCGAGGGAGGCCGTTGGCTCATCCAAAGCCAAAATGTCGGGATCCGCCGCCAATACGGCGGCAACCGCCGCTTTCCGCATTTGGCCCGAGCTTAGCTTGAAGGGACTCTGCCCCAGCAGCTCCTCGTCCAATCCGACGAAGGATGCCGCTCTGCGGACCGCCTCTGCGGCTTCGGCAGGACTCCGCCCGAAATTAAGCGGTCCGAATAATAGATCCTTCTCCACCGTTTCTTCAAACAGCTGCTGCTCCGGATATTGAAACACCAGGCCGACCCGTTGCCGCAGCCCGGCCGGAATTTTCTTGCCGTCACCCGATTCAAGGCGGAAATCCAAAATGCGAATCAGGCCGTCATCCGCCCGAATCAAACCGTTCATATGCTGGAGAAGCGTTGATTTCCCCGAGCCCGGCGCACCAAGGACGGCAATCATTCGGCCTTCCTCCAGCTCCAGATTCAGGCCGTCAAGCCCAAGAACCGGACTCATCCCCCGGTCCCGGTAGCGGTAAGAAACCTCTTCGAATGATATGACCATAATGCCTCCAGCACCTCCTTCTCCCTGACCAGCTCGCCGATATCGATTCCTCTCGCTCTCAGCTCCCTGCACAACTGGAGGGCAAAAGGCGCCTTCAGCCTGCACCGCTGCAGCAAGTCGTCCTGCAGAAGCAGCTCCTTTGGACTGCCGTCCGCGGTCACCATGCCGCCGTCCAGCACGATCATCCGGTCGGCTTCGGCCATCTCCTCCACATCATGGGTGATGGAGATGAGCGTGTACCTGCCTTCGGCGTGCATGGCCCGCATCAGGCCCAGCAGCTCATTCTTGGCCTTCTCATCCAGCATGGAGGCCGCCTCGTCCATGACAATGATGGAAGGCTCCATCGCCAGCACGGCAGCGATGGCCGCCCGCTGCTTCTGTCCGCCGGACAGAGTGGCCGGATGCCGTTGGAGCAGATGGACGATATCCAGCCGCTCCGCATAGGTTCGAATCCGCTGCAGCATCTCTTCCCGGCTCAGGCACAGATTTTCCAGGCCAAACGCGATATCATCCTCTACGGTGAGGCCGACAAACTGATCGTCCGGGTTCGCAAACACCATGCCGATATGACGGCGAATGTCGCCCAGCGTGCGGCCGTTCAGCTCCAGCCCATCGATCAGAATGCGTCCCCGGCTCATGAGGAGCAGGCCGTTCAACAGCCGAATGAGCGTGGACTTGCCTGCCCCGTTTCTCCCGGCGATGCATACCCACTGTCCATGGGGGATCGCCAGCGAGACATCTTTGAGCACGTTCGTGCAGCCCTGTCCGTAATATACATGTTTAAGCTTTACGGCATGTTCTGACTTATCGGTTATGCCCGCCATGCCTAACGCCTCCCCCTTAGCTTTCTGTGTGAAACATGCCGAACGGATCAATACGCCGCAGGGATTCGATCAGATATTTTGCGGCCCATCCGACGAAGATCCCGGTCACCACGCCCGCCCCGAGCAGAAAGGGCAGGTAATAATAGATTTTTGCCGTCCCCAATACCAGCGAGGCTGCCGTCAATTGTCCGATATTATGAGCGATGCCGCCCGCGATGCTCACCCCGGTTAAGCTGAAATTGCTCCCCCCGAGCCTCAGCATGACATACATCACCAGATAACTCGCCAGAGCGCCGAACATGCTGAACAGAAAGGTCGAGAAGCTGCCGAGTATAAAGGCGGTCAACAATGTTTTTAAGACAATGAGCCACAAGGCATCCCTGCCCCCAAGACAGACCAGACAGGTCAGAACCATAATATTGCCGAGCCCCAGCTTGGCGCCGGGTATCGTGACCGCGAACGGAATCAGGGCTTCCACAATGCCCAGCACCACCGATAATGATGCGCAGATGGCGATCACGACCAGCTTGCGGAGCGCATAAGGATCAGGAGACAACGGCATCCGGCTCACTTCCTTTAATTTGTTCTCCGGTCACTTCAACGAACACGCGATTAGGCAAACATACGATGGTGCCATGGATGTCGTGAACGTGGCCGAACCCGATGCAGAGCTGATCCGGACAATCCGACTCCACCATCTCGATCCCTTCGCGCGAGATCCTCAAGAGGTTGTATCCCCGCTCCGTCCGGATTTCTATGTCTCGGGG
Organism: Paenibacillus sp. Y412MC10; assembly: GCF_000024685.1. Taxonomy (NCBI): domain Bacteria; kingdom Bacillati; phylum Bacillota; class Bacilli; order Caryophanales; family Paenibacillaceae; genus Paenibacillus; species Paenibacillus sp. Y412MC10. Next base: position 486,609 of record NC_013406.1, on the reverse strand, counting down.
CTCTTCCGTCAGCGCCACCGTATCATAATGCTTTCCGTTCACCTCGATCATGGCATAGGTTCCCTTTGCCGTTCCGTCTTCCCCCATAAACTTGGATATTCCAAACCAGGCGACAGCCGCTATCAGCACAAGCGCTATTCCAATATCTCCGCGTTTCATCAGCATCTCTCCACTTCGCTTTGCTTATCTTCATTATCAGGGCTGCACCAAGTGCCAGAAATGATTTTTCTCACATTCAGCGGGGTAAGGGTCTGATACGCTGAGATCATCGGAACTCGATGCGAAATCAGCATCAGAATTCGAAGAGGAGGCACTATCATGAATAGGAAGTTTCTTTCCTGCGGCAGCCTGTTGATCATGCTCACCCTGCTGATGACGGGAGCGATCGGCTGCACAACCAAAGCGGATCAGAAGACAGCCGCCAGCACCGAACCGGCAACCGAACGTTACTTTATATTCGATACCATTGTCAGTCTCCGCGTTTACGATGAACGGATGACAACCCGGCATTTCGACGAGGTTAGGGCTCTGCTGGAACGGATCGACCAGCGCATGAACCGGCAGCTGGCCGGTAGCGAGATTGATCAGGTCAATCAAGCGGCGGGCAAATCCGAGGTCAGCGTTTCGGAAGAAACCTTCAAGGTGGTCCAGACCGCTATCGATTACGCGGCGGCTTCCGGCGGACATTTCGAACCGACCGTAGGCCCGCTGGTGGATCTCTGGGGCATTGGAGGCGAACATCCCGCTGTACCGAAGAAAGATGAGCTGACTGCCGCCATGCAGCGAATGAACTACAAGGATGTGATTTTAAATCCGGCATCGAATGCCATCCGGCTGGAGAAGGAGGGAATGTCGCTGGATCTAGGCGCCATCGCCAAAGGATATGCCGCAGATGTTATCGCAGACTATTTGCAGCAGCAGGGTTTCCGCTCCGCCATCATTGACCTCGGGGGCAACATCCTGGCCATGGGTTCAAAGCCGGACGGCTCACCGTGGAATATCGGCATCCAGGACCCTGAGAAGGATCGCGGGCAATCCCTGGGGACGCTTGAAGTCGTCAATAAGACGATCGTGACCTCCGGCGTGTACGAGCGTTTCTTCGAAGCAGAGGGAACCGTGTATCACCATATTCTGAGCCCCTTCACCGGTTATCCGGTCGATAACGACCTGCTCAGCGTGACGATCGTGACCGACACGTCCATGGACGCCGATGCCATGTCGACATCCGTCTTTTCGCTTGGGCTTACGGAAGGTCGGCAGTTCGTCGAGAGCCGGGATGACGCCGATGCCATTTTCGTCACCACCGACCATCAAATCTATCTCACTTCAGGTCTGACCGATACATTCAAACTGACGAATGACAATTATCAGCTTGCCGAATAAGTTACGAAAAGGAGAAGATCGTATGAAACAGAATCGAGCTGCAAGGTCCGATGCGAAGGATGGAGGGCTGTTTCCTGCGGGCACTTCCTTCGTCTTTTCGCCGCCGCATCTCGCTTTAATCCGGGAAATGGCCGAGCCAATCGGTTTGTTTGCCGGCGATTGTCTGTATCAGGAGAACGATCCTGCCGACCGGCTGTACTTCGTAAACCGGGGAAGCCTGAAGGTATCCAAGCTGCTGGAAGGCGGATTGTCGGCAACCTTGTCGCTCCACATCCCGGGCGATCTGTTCGGTGAGCCCGATCCGTTCGGACGAGCCGTGCATCATTTCGAAGCCAGGGCCATGGAGGATAGCGAGGTCGGCGTCGTGCCCCAGACCGAGCTGGATAAAATCATCCGCATCAACGGTGACTTTGCCGTGGAATATATGGGCTGGATGGCGCTCATGCAGCGTACCACGCAGAGCAAACTGCGCGATCTGCTGCTGCATGGCAAATCCGGCGCCCTATGCTCTCTGCTCCTGCGGCTGTACAATATGTACGGCACCTGCGGGACCGCCAAGGATCACAGGGCTATCATCGGCAAGCGGATCACGAATCTGGAGATGGCTGAGATGATCGGCTCTACTCGCGAAAGCGTCAACCGCATCTTGAACGAGCTTAAGGATCTGGGCGTGATTTCTACCGAACGGGGGCGCATCGTTCTGAATGATCCCGGCTATTTGCGGAATATTTGCCACTGCGAGGACTGTCCCAAAGAGATTTGCCGAATGTAACGGACATCAAACAAAAAAACCTCTGAATGGAACACGGAGTCAACAACAATCTACCGTGCCCAAACAGAGGTTTCTTATTCTCATGGCCCCTTTCATGAATTTCATTTACACGCCAGCACCCAAGGATTCGTGATCACCACATGATTCCATTACCCGCTCTAGAAAAACGAATTCTCTCCTGAAATGATACTGCCGTCTGATTAACGACCTCCCTTCAAGCATGCAGAGGTTCGGCAAACATTCGAAATTTCCACATGAAAACTGCGCTAATTCTCGGTGTATCATGACTCCGCCTTGCGCGCTATGATGGAGTTGATTTAACGGTTTAAGGGAAACGCACACTTTTTGCATGTATATCTGAGAGCGTTTCCATTCCAACTCTGCTTAGAAATGAGGTTTTGCTCATGAAATATCCGTTCCAGGATCCGGATCTACCGCTGGAAGAGCGGGTTCACGATCTGGTATCCCGATTGACCTTGGACGAAAAAATCGAATTAATGTGCCAATACCAGACGGAAATCCCCCGTCTCGGCGTGCAAAAATATAAGCATGGCACCGAAGGCGCCCACGGCGTGGCATGGCTTGGCGAAGCGACCGTCTTTCCGCAAAACACCGGACTTGCGTGCACGTGGAATCCCGAGCTGATGCGTGAAATCGGCTCGGTCATCGCAGAGGAAGCCCGGGTCTATTACCAGCGCGACCGGGCCATCAACGGACTGACCATCTGGGCGCCGACCGTGGATCTGGAACGCGACCCCCGGTGGGGACGAACGGAAGAAGCCTACGGGGAAGACCCGCACCTGACCGGGGAGCTATCCACCGGGCTGGTGAAGGGCATGCAGGGAGACCATCCCTTTTACTACAAAACGGTAGCTACCCTGAAGCACTTCTACGGCAATAACAATGAAGCCGACCGCGGCAGCGCCTCGGTAAGCATCGATCCGAGGAACAAACGCGAATATTATCTGAAAGCTTTCGAGGCTCCGTTCCGGGAAGGGAAAGCCGGTTCCATGATGACCGCGTATAACGGCATCAACGGCACGCCGTGCAACCTGAACCATGAAGTGAACGATATCGTCAAGCAGGAATGGGGCATGGACGGATTCGTCGTAGGGGACGCGGGTGACGTGCTGGGTACCGTCATGGACCATCATTATGTCGCTTCCTACGCAGAGGCCGTTGCGGGTTCCGTCAAAGCCGGAATCGACAGCATCACCGACGATCAGGACATCTCCTTCCGCGCTCTCCGCGATGCTTTGGAGCAAGGATTGCTTGAGGAGCAGCATCTGGACCATGCCCTCCGCAATACCTTCCGCGTCCGCTTCCGCCTTGGCGAATTCGACCCGGAGGAGCGGAATCCATACAGCCGCGTACCGGAGACGAAGCTCTGCGCGCCGGAGCATGCCGAATTATCTCTTCGAGCCGCCCGTGAGTCGATCGTGCTGCTGAAAAACGACGGTTTGCTGCCCCTTCCGCGTGATCCGTTCAAATCCGCGGCCGTGATCGGACCGCTCGCCAACGAAGCGTTCACGGATTGGTACAGCGGCACGCCTCCCTACCGGATTACGCCGCTTCAGGGCGTGCAGGCCAAAGCGGGAGACCGTTACGTTCAATTCCATACGGGATTGGATCAGGTGCGCCTTCGTTCTGCCGTCAGCGGCACGTATGTCGCCCTGTCTTCCGAGGAGCAGGGCATCCTGCTTGCAGGCACGTCAGCATCCGCCGATGCCGCCGTATTCGAGCGAAACGACTGGGGCTGGGGCTCTGTCACGCTCCGCCTGGTCAGCAGCGGCAAATTCGTGACGGAAACGGAAACGGGACTGCAAGCTGCGGCCGACGAAGCTCGCGGCTGGTTCGTGAAGGAGGCTTTCGGCTTCGAGGCGTTGCCGGATGGAAGCTTCCTGATGAAAAACTGGGAAGGCAAACCGATCCTGCTCGATGAGCATGGCCGGCTTGTTGTTGGCGGCATCGAGGAAACGGGAACGCCGTTTACCATCGAAACGGTTCAGGACGGCATCGCTGAAGCCGCTGCAGCGGCAGCATCGGCTGAAACCGCCATCGTCTTCGTGGGAAACAGCCCGTTCATTAACGGCAAGGAAACGATCGACCGTCCCGACATCACCCTTCCGCCTGCTCAGCAGGCTTTGATTCAGGCGGTGTTCGAAGCTAATCCCCATACGGTGGTGGTCATCGTAGGCGGGTATCCGTTCGCGGTGAACTGGGAACAGGAGCATGTGCCGGCCATCCTCTTTACGTCTCACGCCGGGCAGGAGCTGGGCCACGCGGTGGCCGACGTTCTGTACGGAGATTATAATCCGGGCGGCCGCTTAAACATGACGTGGTATAAGTCAACCGAACAGCTTCCGGACATCATGGATTACGACATTATCAAAGGGAAGCGGACCTATCAATATTTCGAGGGGGATGTACTGTACCCGTTCGGTCACGGCCTCAGCTATTCCCGCTTCCAATACAGCGGTCTATCGCTTAGCCGTCCGCAGATCACGGCCGAAGGCAGCGTAACCGTCACCGTTGCGGTTAGGAACGAGAGCCAGCTGGCCGGGGATGAGGTGGTTCAGCTGTATGTGAAGGCTGACTCCTCCCGCGTCATCCGTCCTCTCAAAACGTTGAAGGGCTTCCGCCGCGTTCATCTGGCTCCAGGCGCTTCGGAAACGGTAACCTTTGAGCTCAAAGCCGAGGAGCTGGCCTTCTGGGATGTCACCCGGGAGCGCTACTGCGTGGAAAGCGGGACCTATACGCTCATGGTTGGACCATCCTCCGGCCGCCTGCCGGTTACCGCAGTCCTTCAAGTCGAAGGAGAAACGATTCCGCCACGCATGCTGCGAGAGCCTGTTCGGGCAGTGAATTATGACGACTACCAGGGTGTCTTCCTCGATGAATGCCGCGAAGGCGGCGAAAGCATCCGTTTAACCGGCGACTCGGGATGGATCGCCTTCCATGACGCCGATCTCGGCAATTCTCCGGCCACGTTCGAGGCCAGGGTGAGCGGACATATCAAGGGCGGCGACATCGTCGTTACGACCGGCAGCCCGGATGGCCCCGCAGCCGGAAGCTGCAAGGTTCTGCCGACCGGAGGGCGCCAGGCCTGGACGACGGTTCAGGCCGATCTGACGGGGTTAACAGGACGGGCCGACGTCTTCCTGGTCATGAAAGGCGAGGTGCAGATCAGCTGGTTCCGCATAGCTTAAGCCGCCAGCGATCTAGTGATAACCCTCGGCTTAATCGATGGTTCTAACGGGCCTGCCAGCGGCACCCCACCTTACAGATATCCATAGAACATCTGCCCTACGTTTTATACGGTGGGCAGATGTTCTTTTTTGTTAGAATGAAGTCAATCCGAAAATATAAGAAAATGTCCCCGCCTTCGTTACAAGGCCACAACAAAAAATGTGAACCCATTCCAAGGGTCATTTGTTTATTAGACATAACGCAAAGAAAGGAGTGCCTTGGATTGACGGAACGCGAGTTATTCGATTCATACAACAAGGACGTGTACCGTACCTGCTACTACATGCTGCGGAACGCCCAAGATGCGGAAGATCTCTGCCACGACGTATTCGTCACCGTATTTCGCCAGGATTGGAGAAGCGTAGAGCATACACGCGCCTGGATCATGCGCATCGCGATGAATCACTGCCTGAACCTGCTTAGAAGGAATCAGACCCAGCGGGAAAAGCAAAGCCAGGTCGCTTGGCTCCACGAGCAGACCGCGGCATCGGTTAAATCCGTGGACACCATCGTATTGGAAAAAGCAGCGGCGGCGGAATGGGAGAGCCTGCTTCAGCAGCTCCCGGACAAGCTGATGGCCGTGGTCACGCTCCGCTATATTGGCGAGCTGTCGATGGCGGAAATTGCCGAAACGTTGAAGATCCCTGTAGGAACGGTTAAATCAAGGCTTCACAAAGCATTGAAAATCATGCGCAAAAAGCTAGAGCATCATAACGGCTTTTGGCTGAAGGGGGAGAAACAATTTGGAACGTTTTGAGAATATTCTGAAAAATCAGATGAACACAGCGAATAACGTGTCTTATCCTGATTTTGACCGGATGTGGAGCAGCATACAGCAGGACGAATTGAAGGTGGCCGGAGGGGAATCGACTCCGCTTCGTCCGCGTAAGCGAAAGCGAATTGCGATCATTACCGGGATATCCGTCGCCCTGATGGCTACGCCGGTCTATGCAGCCTTGAATTATGACTGGTCCCATCTTCTGTCTTACAAGGCCGGGATCCAGACTGCGCTAGAACAAGGGCTTGGCCAGGCAATTGAGAAATCCGTTACGAAGGATGGCATCACGCTAACGGTGCACACGGCGTTTATCGATGAGAACCGCACGTTCCTGCTCTACAGCCTGGATACTGGCTCGAAGCGGGCCGGCGAACAAATCGCTTTTGATCGAATCGGGCTTAAAGATAAGGAAGGCCGTTCCGTCGAGGGTCATTATTCGCATCAGTGGAACGAGGAGTTAGGCGTATTCCAGGGGTATTTCGAGACCGATTGGGTTGCTGAGGGCCAGATCGCGGATATCGAGTTTGCGATGGAGAATATTCGTTTTACCGGCGATGGAAAACAGTCCATCCCTTACGACCCTCAAAACCCGAATACGCAGGTATTCCCCATTCAAAAGGATGGCATTGACAGCGTGACCCTGCAGTCCTTCGAGCAGGCTGAAGGCAATATCCTGCTTCAATCGGCCATTAGATTTACGGACCCTGAAATGAACAGCAGAAGCTGGGTGCGAATTCAAGTTGCCGATGACAAGAATGAGATGATTAAGGAGGTTAAACCTTCTACTTTCGGAACTCCGGCAGCCACCGGAGAATACCTGAGCCAGCAAATATTCAAGTCCGATTCCCTGCGTGCGGAAGGTACGACATTCCAGTTGGCTTATGATCGCACGCTGCAAAGCGTCGATGAAACCTGGAGCTTGAATATGGCTCTATCCAAGAAACAAATGGCCAACGGCACATGGAAGGACGTGCTGAATATCCCTGTGGATCAGGTGCCTGGCGAATCGAAGATCCATGAAATGATCGTAACGCCAACCCAAGTCCGGCTGATCCTGACCCATAAGGAAAAGCATACCCGTTTTCCATTCATGGACTATCAGCTGGACGTAGGCGGAACGCTGTTAAGCGGAAGCATGTGGCATGTGCCCGGCCAGTCCAAGAAAACGGAGCTGCGCTTTGAAATGACCGGACTGGATGCAGCCTCTCTGGCGAACCGCCCCGTGTCTCTGGTCGCCAAGCACCGCGTCGACGAATTCGCCGGAGATAAGAATCCGATCCGCTTGACCGATATTTCGGCTGAGCATCAGACCTTAACGTCCAGCATCGCCGGCTATCCGATCATGTGGACCTATTACATGAAGGACCACAACCTCTATGTGGAATCCTTGAGCTCCGACCCGGCGTTCGGCGGCGTCAACCAGACTTATTATCTGGACGGCGAAGATCGGAACTATGGCATGCCGGCCATGATCGGCCTGCTCGGCGATGACAGCAATAAACATATGGACGTGTATAAGAATTTCGACAAGACCGAGCTTGAGGTTTATATTTGGAACTATACCACCCATAAGCGGGACGACGTCCTGCGCATTCCGCTCAAAACCGGAAAATAAACCTATCTTAGCGTTATAAACGATAAAGAAACCCCATGCAGAGGACGAAAACGTTACCCGGGGCAGCATTTCTGCCAAGAAATGCTGCACCTTTCGTATCTTTCGTACCCCATCCATGAAGGGTTTCTTCTTTTTTTTCGTTCACATGTCACAATTCCCGGCGACAAACTGTCATATAGGTGAATATCAACCTTCAAACGTAAAGGGGAACTGAACATGGAACTGCGAATGAATTACCGGTCGGCCAATCCCGAAGCCTTTAAAACCCTGCTTGCCCTGGAGCAAGCGGCTCAAAAAAGCGGACTGGATCACAAGCTGTACGAGATCATCAAGCTCCGGGCGTCCCAGATCAACGGCTGCTCCTTCTGCGTGGATATGCATTCGAAGGATCTGCTCTCCATGGGCGAGAGCGTGGACCGTCTCCTCCTTCTGCCGATGTGGCGCGAAGTGCCGATCTATTCCGACGAGGAACGGGCCGTCATCGAATTGACGGAGTGCGTGACCAAGCTGTCCGAAGCCGGCGTTCCGACCGAGATATACGAACGCGTGCGCAAGCATTTTGACGAGAAGCAATTCGTCGATCTGGTCATGGCGATTACGACCATCAATGCCTGGAACCGGATCGGCGTTGCTACAGGGCTGTTCCCGGGCTGTTTTGATTAAACAGCTGCAATTTATCCGGATTGACCACAAGAAAGATCCGGCTGATGCGGGACAAGTCGGGTTCCCACTCTGCCGTAAGCACCATGGAGACCCTGCCTTCCCGCTTCAGCAATACACCGGGCTCCCCATTGATGGAGACGGGTTCAAACCCTTCCCGAAACGAGCCTTTGGCAGACAATCCCTCGAAGAAAGCCCGTACCCGCTCCACGCCCAGTATCGGATTGATGGCTGCTTTCGCTTTGCCGCCGCCATCCGACAGCAGCGTAACCTCTTCCTTCAGGAAAGAGAGCAGCGGTTTAAAATTACCCATATCGGACGCCCGCAGGAAGGCTTCAACGAAGCGTTCCTGCTTTTCCGTACGGGTCCCTTCTCCCACCGGCCTCTCCGTATGTCGGCCCATTTTTTGCTGGGCACGGCTGAAGGTCTTGCGGCAGCTGATCTCCGTCTTTCCAAGCATCTCCGAGATTTCATGATATTCGAGACCCAGCGTATCCTTGGCGATATAGATGGCACGCTCCAGCGGCGTCAGGCGTTGGAGCAGCACCAGATAGGCATAGCCGATATTCTCGCGGCGTTCCGCAGGATCGGACCGCTGTATCATGTCATAATCCGGCATCGGCTCCGGTAGCCAGGGACCGGTATACGTTTCGCGCTTGCGCCTGGACGATTTCAGCAGGTTGATGCAGCGGTTCGTTGTCATTTTGGCCAAATATGCCTTCTCGTTTTGCACCTCTCCCCGATCCATCTGCACGAATTGGGAAAAAACATCCTGCACGATGTCCTCGGCATCCGCCGCACTCCCCAGCATCCGGTAGGCCAGGCCGAACATCATCGGCTTGTATTCGATATAGATTTGATCCCATAACATCAGGCACACCTTCTTACTCTGTATATTGTCGGCAGTAAGCTACACCACATATAAGACAGATGAACACTACCGTCTGTGACATCAAGACGCCCTAATCCTACTCTATCCTATAGATCCCGATCTCTAAAAGGGGCAGTTTATCGGAGAGTTTGAGGGTCAACGAACGCTGCGTTCGCGATCCAATATGAACATTGTGGACAAGGTACGATAAATCTATCGACATTTGGGTAATTTTTAAATAACATATGGGATGACCTCACCACAAACGTAAAAGGTTTAAGAGCTTAGAAAGTAGGGAAACACATGAAAAAATCCACCCCTTTACGTCGCGTCGAATTCGGTTATTTTCTGCTGATTGCTCTTGCCATCGTCCAGCAGGCGTTATTATTTTGGCACATCCATGTAAACCAAAGTTTTACTTTCATGGAATTTATGTTTAGCGCCGGATCGCTGGCCGCTTTACTTATCGGGTTCTTTTTGCCGGTCGGCGTTTCGACGGTTGCCGTTTTTGTGTATTTGGTCACGTATTTCGTCTGGTTGTCCACGCTGGCTCCGATCCACGCGCTTACGCTGTCCTGGATTTTGCTGCTGCCCGCCAATACCGCCATTGCCGTCTTCATTAAGCTGGCCCTCGTGCGAAGCCGAAGATTTATCCGCCGTCTCGAGCAACTGAGGAAAACCAACCCGGACATCGACATCGATACCTCGCTCGGCAGCAAGGAGGCTTTTGAAAGCACGCTGGTGAAACAAGCAAATCTGGCAAACCGGTATTCCGATCAATACGGATTCTGCATTATGATGTTCAAGCTCGATTTCCTCCCCCTGACCAGAGAAAACGTCGGCTCCCACCGCTTTGCCAGGCTGATTGTGGAATTGTCCAATACGATTCAGAAGCAGATCCGTTACGAGGACTATAAGTTCTCCATCGGCGAAGGGCGGTTTATCATTCTATGTCCGCTCACCAAGCCGGAATACCTCAAAAGCCTCATGGACCGCATCAAAGTCGCCATGATGAACGTTCCCTTCCGGGATAAAAAAGGCATGTCCCTCAAGCTAGTGGTCCGAGCCGGCGGCCTCGTATTCCAGAAAGAGCAGTTCAGCCGATACGAACATATCGATGATGTCATCTCCGCTTTAGAACGTAATACCGAGACCGACCTCATCGGTGAATATATTTAACGAAGTTATCATCCTTGAAAAAGGAGGCTTGCAGCCGATGTCGTATACCCATTGGTTTATCCCTCTATGCATCGGGGTCAGCATCGTGTTCTCCATCGCCATCATGATCCTGACGATCGCAACCTTAAGCTTCCGTTCGAAAATCAAACGAAAGTACGATCGGGGGAAGTTCAGTGACTGACTTTTTCCTTGTTATCTCCATCATCAGCATATGGATTGCCGTACTGGAGTCGATTATTATCATGGCCGGCGCCATCGTGTTCATTCATAAACAAAGCCGGCAGAAGCTGGTGAATCCCGGCAATTTGGAGGATTATCCCACCGTGACGGTCATGGTGCCCGCGCACAATGAGGAAATGGTCATCCAGGCAACTGTCGAGCACATTTTGCAGATGAATTACCCTCACCACAAAATGCAGCTGATTGTCATCGCCGACAATTGCAAGGATCATACGGCCGAGCGGTTACAAGCGCTGAAAGCGAATGAGCGTTACCGGGACCGCGACTTTCTGATCCTGGAGAGAACGGGAACCGGCGGCAAATCGGGCGCTTTGAATGACGCGCTCAAGCAGGCAACCGGCGAATGGATCTGTGTCTACGACGCCGACGCCGCTCCCGAGAAAAATGCGCTGTTGTTCCTCACGCAGAAGGCGATGGAGCAGCCCGAACGCTACGGGGCCGTCTTCGGACGCAACAAGGCCCGAAACCGCGGGCAGAATTTCCTGTCCCGCTGCATCAATCTGGAGCTGGTGACCATTCAGCGCGTGCATCATACCGGGTTATGGCAGCTGTTTAAGCTGGGCACCATTCCCGGCACGAACTTTATCGTGAAAACCGCGCTCATTCAGGACATCGGCGGATGGGACGAGCATGCGATTACCGAAGATACCGCGATTTCGTTCGAGATCCTGACGAGAGGGCAGTTGATTGCCCTGGCCCCCCAAGCCGAAGCTTATCAGCAGGAGCCCGAGGATCTGAAGGTGTACATGAAGCAGCGCGAACGCTGGGCCAAAGGCAACTACAGCGTCGTCGCGGATAATATTCAGCATCTGTTCGACCGGAGCAGCTGGCGGATTAAGCTGCATGTGCTGTATTACGCGGCCAGTTACTTCTGGTTTATGATTGCCATCATCATCTCGGATATTATATTTGTCGCCAATATCGTGTATCAGATCATCGCGCTGTTTAATCCGGCCGTCGTCTCCCCTTTCCGGTTTGAAGGGGATGTCTACATGTATCTCGTCATTGCCTGGGCCTTAATGTATTACATCTACGTCCTGCAGATTAACCTGGCGCTCGCAACGGACATCGGCCAAAGCACCACGCGCAACTTCATTCTATCCTGCGTGTCGTACTTCACCTACGCTCAGCTGTTCCTCGTCATCTCCATCAAGGCGTTCTACTCCATGATCGTGGACAAGATTACGGGCAGGGAATCCAAGTGGTATAAGACGGAGCGGTTTGGATAGAGGGAGTCATTCGTATTTGGTGTTAGAAAAATAAAAGAAGAAGGATCGCCATGTCATGGCGATCCTTCTTCTTGTTCCACTATGTTCACCATGCTGTGTAAAAGCATTTACATCGTCATGGCTATTCGATTTTCCAGTTCTTTTGCTCATTGCGAAGTTTCTCAGGCGTCACGTCATTACCGGCGGGATCCACGATGCTTAATCCCGAAAAGGTGCTCAGCACCTGTCCGCGAATTTCGCGCAGGTATTCCGTGCGCAAAACTTGCTGTTCGGCTCTTTCCGCAGCAGTGAGCACTCCTTCCCGCTGTTTTTGTGCCAATTCGTTAATCCGGGTTAAGCTTTGGATCATGATATCCCTCTTTTCCGTTATTTGTTTGTTTATTTATCTTAATATAAAGATATATTATTTTAAGGTATTTGTCAACCCCTGCCAACCTTCATTTCCGTCAGACGCATTTGTGATTATTTTCCTATCGAAAGTCCCTTCCTTTCCTTAAACTTGGTGTTTAAGGTTTAATTATTTACAAATCGTGGTTAATGTTAGTATTGAAAACTTGGTGTTCGCAGCATAATACAAATGCAGGTCTTCATCCCTTAGGAAAAATTGCTTATGCCTTTCTGGCAGAACATGAAATATAATAGAGGAACTTAACTTTAAACAACTGGGGGAACATCTATGAAATCTCAGCTTAACAACCCAGCTTCACCGGGAAAAAACGATCGTTTTTCCTCTGCTGGATTCATCCTGGCCGCGATCGGGAGCTCTGTCGGCCTCGGAAACATGTGGAAGTTCCCGTACATTACGGGAGAACACGGCGGCGCAGCTTTCTTCCTGCTCTTCATTATCTGTCTCATCGTGATCGGTTTGCCCGTTCTGCTGGCGGAGCTTGCCATCGGACGAGCCGGCCGCGGGAGTGCCGCGACTTCCTTCGTTAAAGCGGGCGGACCGAAAGTCTTTGGACAGCTTGGATTGCTCCAGGTTATCGCGCCGTTTCTCATCCTGACCTTCTATGTCATTGTGGCAGGCTGGACGCTTCATTATGCCGTCATGTCGTTTAGCGGCAATCTGTACAGCAACACCGATTTCGGCGGTCAATTCACCGCGTTTACGGAAGGCTACATGCCGATCATTTGGCAAATTGTCGCTATTGCGATCACAGGTTGGGTAGTGGCTAAAGGCATCTCCGGCGGAATCGAAAAATTCAACAAGGTCCTGATCCCGGGACTGATCATTCTGTTAATTGTGTTAATGATCCGTGCTGTAACCTTGCCAGGGGCCGGAGCAGGGGTATCGTTCTTCTTGAATCCTGACTTCTCGAAGCTGAGCCCGGAAGCGGCACTCGTCGCGCTAGGACATGCCTTCTTCTCCCTCTCGCTTGGGATGGGGATTCTGTTGACCTACGGGGCTTATGTCGATAAGCGGCAATCCCTTGGTCCGGCTACCCTCGCCATCGGCGCAGGCGACCTGATCTATGCATTTATTGCCGGGCTTATCATATTCCCGACAACCGCTTCGTTCGGGATCGAGCCGAATGCCGGCCCTTCCCTTGTCTTCATTGCCTTGCCGGCTGCCTTCTCGGCCATGCCGCTGGGTGCTTTTTTCGGAGGATTGTTCTTCATCCTTCTAGCCATCGCCGCTTTAACCTCCGCGGTCTCCTTGCTGGAGGTTCCGACCTCGTATGTCATGGACCGCTGGCATTGGGGACGCACCAAAGCCGTTGTGGTTATCAGCGCACTGGTTCTGCTGGTCGGCTTACCCTCCGCGTTGTCATTCGGCATCGTGCCAGGACTTACCGATATCGGCGGCAAAAATTTCTTTGATTGGCTGGATTTCATCACATCCAACATCCTGCTTCCGATCGGGGGCCTGATCACCACCCTCTTTGCGGGATACTTCTGGAAGAAGGCCGCTGATGCCGCTGGTCTGAAAGCAGGCTGGTTCCGGGTATGGCTGTTCATGCTCCGTTATATTGCGCCGGTTCTCGTATTTCTGGTGCTGCTTCATACCACGGGGCTTATCACATTCGAATAATCATGCTTTCGGCAGCCCCTTGGCCCTTCCCGGCCCAGGAGGCTGCCTTTTCTATGGACTTGGCCACCGGACGGCCGGAGATGGACCGGACACTTACAGATTGGCACACCTTCCATGAAGCGGACCATATACTATCCTAAAAGGAGGTGTTTTCTCTCCATGCCGATTCAATTGTTGGACATGCGTCTATCCGTCCATATGCCGATGCGGGCCAGCGACAGTGAACCCATCGATATTTCCGAGCCGCTCCTTATCGGAGATATCGGACTTCAAACCATCCCGGCGCTTGGAACGGTCAACGTCACGGACGTGCGCGTATGGCTGTCCGGCACGGTATCCTTGTTACGTCCGGCCACAACCGAGGCAGCGCCTTCCTCCATGACTCTATTGATTGAACGCGACGGTAGCGGAACGCCGGGTTCCGGAACGATCATTTACGAGCAGGTCGTCGATCCCGGGAACCTCTCGTTCAATATGTTTCCCATCTCCCTGACGACCGGTGATTTCCCTCCCACCGCAGTCGTTAACCAAGGATTGATCCGTTATACTCTCTATATAGTCTCAGCCGGCGAAAATTCACTGCTGCTCAGCGGACCGGTCTCCTTCAGCGGCATTGCGGTCGCCGGATCCGGTTGAGGCGAAGTTTAAAAGGCAAGAAGGTCTTCCCCGGTTCGCTTTGGGAAAGACCTTTTTTTATTGAACCTAATGGCCGGTACCGACGACAGCAATGCTATCGATCGAACCGTTTACGGCTGTACACCGCGGTAGCTGCAACGATGGAGATGACCGTCCATCCTGCACAAATCAGCAGATCTTGGGTCATTTCGCTGATAGCGGCACCTTGGCTGACGCTGCCCATCACATCGATAAACTTCTGCGTAGGCAAGTAATCCACGATGCTCATGATCCATTCATTGCCTAACATGGGAGCGAACATCGGGCCCATAACGAAGATAATCAGTACCGGCAAACCGATAATGGAGGACTCCTGTACGGTACGTGACATCAAGCCGATGATTAAACCAAGCGCAATGAACATGACGAGCGAGACGAGAATCAGCAGGGACGGAATTCCCCAGTTGACCTCCGGCACCTCCGAAACGGCCACCGAAGCGATCACCGCGATCAGGGTCAATACGAAGGTGAGGAAGCTTTTGCCCATCAGAATCTCGGTTGTGCTCGCAGGCGAGAGCATCAATACGCGCAGGGTATGCTTTTCCTTCTCTTCCGCCACCATCATCGCCAGCACGAATGCGCCTGTCATCGATAAGGCCAGCAAAATCGGGAAGCTCAGGATCATCATGTCATCGCCCTTTGTCCCGCCGCTCCCCATCTTGCTGAACAGGAAGGCAAACATGATCGGCATTCCCATCATCAACAGGATTTGCGGGTTGCGGATACTATCTTTCCACTCTTTGTTTATGATGGCTTGCAGTCTCTTCATGGAAAATGTCATTGCAATTCCCTCCCAGTCATTTTTACGAAAATATCGCCTAACGTCGGTTCATTGGAATGGATCGATAACAGCCTGCCTTCCAGCATCCATTGTCCGATGCGCTGCGCGCTCTCTTCATTCTGCTGCAGCACCCGCTTGCCCTCGCCCTTCACCAGAACCGTCATCGATTGATCGGCATGCGCCAGCCGCAGCTGCTGCGGGGTATCGATCGCTTTGATCACGCCATCATGGATAAAGGCCACGCGATCACACAGGCTCTCCGCTTCCATCATATTGTGGGTCGTCAGAAAAATGGTGGTTCCTTCCCGATTCAATTTCCGCAGGCCCTCATGAATATGAAGGGTGTTAACCGGGTCCAACGCTGACGTCGGCTCGTCCAGGAATAGCAGATCCGGCTTGTGAAGAATAGCACGTGCCAGCATCACTCGCTGTTTCATCCCTTTGGAGAGCTTTTTCACCATCGTCTGACGATCATTGGCCAGATTAACCTCTTCCAGCACCTCGGCAATCCGTTTCGATTCCACGTCATACAGCCTGCAGAACAGTTCCAGATTGTCTTGAATGGTGAGTCTCTCATATAATGCGCTGTTATCGGTCAGTATGCCGATCCGGCGCTTATGGCTGGAATCGTTCATTTTATTTATAGGTTGACCGAACACCTTCACGGTGCCGGAGGTTGGCAGCAATTGGGAAGTCAGGATCTTCACCGTCGTTGTTTTGCCCGATCCGCTTGGACCCAGGAATCCGAATATTTCGCCTTGATGAACATTAAATTGTATATGCTGTAACGCACTCTTGTTTCCGAACGCTTTCAGCAGCTGATCGACTTCAATGATTGGTTGCACGTTTGATCCATCCCTTCAGGTTGTCGTTGTCGCCTTACACCCTTCATGTTAAGGTAACGTCGAAAACGCCGCATTATAATAGGGATGAAAGGAGTATATCCGCTATCGAAACCTGCGATATCAGCCTTGAACGGAGCAAACATTCGGATGAATGCAACGCAAATCAAATGCCAATGATCTTTTTTAGCTCATCGTATTTGCCTTTGGATAACGGGATGGAGCTCTTGGAATGGTCGTCCAGAATTAAACTGTAGCTGTTCCGTGTCCATGTGATGACTTCACGGACCTTCTGCAGATTCACCAGGTACGAGCGGTGACAGCGATAGAAGCCGAACCCCTTGAGCCTCCCTTCCAGATCGCTTAACGACATGGAGCAGGCATAGATCCCTTGGAGAACATGGAGATTCGCGACGCCTTCATGGCTCTCGATATAATCAATTTCTGTCGGATCAAACAGAATCAGCTTGTCCCCCACCTTGGCCGGAATCTTCTCGAAGCGTACGGGCTGGACGAAGGCCGGCACTTGAGCTCCCGCGGGGACCGGTTGTCCTCCTGCCCCGGCTTCGTCAAAGGTTTCGGAAGATTGCGATTGATCAGGGAAAGCGCTTAGCTTGGCGGATTTCGGCTTAGCCTCGGCGGATTCCGTTTCTGTTGCGGTCTTAGGCGCAGTCAACGGAGCCTGTGCTTCTGTTTCTTGAGTTACAGTCTCCGCAGCAGCCTCAGCGGGCATTATATTTTCAATCCTGGAATCAGCTGCTGTATATAGTCTTCCCTGATCCTCTACCTCAATTGAATGGAATGGCTCTCTATCTCCATCTCCATCTCTATCGCTAATGGGGTCCAACTCTTCTTCCGCCGTTTCCAGCTTTTTAAACCCGGCATGGCTATATAAATACACATCATTGGTCATCGATATGGCCTGTTCCAGCACCATGGTCGTGATGACGATCGCTTTGCCTTCCTCTATCAGAGCCGGTATCAGATTACGAATGATATAACTTGTCTCAAGATCGACATTTTGCTCCGGGTCTTCCATGAGCAAAACCGGCGGATTATGTACGAGTGCACGTGCGATGGACAATCGGCGCAATTCCGAAGTTGTCAACTGCAACACCCGGCTGTTTTGCTTCTCTGCTAGTCCTAAGCGCTGCATTAACAGCTCCATGTCCGGCTTCGTCTCATAGAGACGAGCATAAAAATGGAGAAATTCACGAACCTTCAGACGCTCGTATGCCGCATCCGATAACAGCTGAATCCCTATTTTTTCTCTAATATTCCGTGTATGTTCCGGTGTCAGCGCCTCTCCCAGAATCCAGATGGAGCCCTCCGATATCGGCGTCTGCCCGATCATGGCTAGCAGCAATTGATGTCCGAATTCGTGATTGCATTGAATGGCAACGCATTGACCTGCGCTCACCTCAAGGTTGATGTGTGGAATTAATACGGTACTGCCGGATGTCTTCTGCACGTGTCGTAGCTGTACTGCGCTCATCTGATTTTGTATCCCCCTAGATTGTTGATTCAACAGTCCTATTTTAATGGAATGATTTGGATGAAACTACTATTTATTTCGGATCATTCGCTAGCAGATGCTATTTCCCGAGAAATAATGACAAGGGATAACCATAAATGAAACAAAAAAAGGACTTCTAATTAAAGAAGTCCGAATTACTTATTTTTACATATTGAGCATTAAAATCAATTAGCAGTTAGTATTTCGTCGCACCCGTTCACAACATCGCCTGAAGCCGGACGATAGCCTGTGCCCGATCGACAACCTCCAATTTACTATAGAGATTGCTAATGTAATTACGGGCTGTGCCTTCCGCAATATGCAGCATATCTGCGATTTCCCGGTTGTTCAACCCTTGGACCATCAGTCTTGCCAGTTCTTCTTCCCTTTCGGTCAACCGGATTCGATCCAACCGATTTCTTAGCATACCAGAATGCCCTTCTGACATTCTGCTCATTCTTGCCGCCAATTTAGCAGCAACCGGAGCAGGAAGAATGAACTGTCCCGCAATCGTATCCCGAATCGATGCAATCATTTTATCCGCATCCATATCCTTTAACATGTATCCGTTCGCTCCGTGCGCCATTCCTTCTACGATGTAATCCGTCTCAATGAACGTAGTCAAAATAAGAATAAAGATATCCGGATGGCTCTGTTTTATATGCTTCAGCGCTTGGATTCCATCCATGACGGGCATTTGAATATCGAGCAGTACAAGTCTGGGTTGGAGGACATCCGCCAATTCACAAGCTTCTTCCCCGTTCTTGGCTACCCCTACAACCTCCATGTCGTCTTCCAGATCCAGTATCGTCCGTAGCCCTTCGCGTGTTAACAGCTGGTCGTCAGCCACTACAATCGTGATTTTTTCCATTCCTTTTCCCCAATCCATTGCTTTTGGTAAGGCAAATTAATCCGAAGCAGACAACCTTGACCGGGTCGGGAATCCACCGTCAAGCTGCCTCCCAATTGTTCAACGCGTTCTCTCATTGTTTTCAGTCCAAAACCATTAACGATTGTGCGAGCCCCGATACCTTGGTCTTGAAGCCTGAACTCAAGCTCCGACCCCACGAACATCAGATTAAAATGGAACACCTTGCTTCCACCATGTCGTATTCCGTTAGTTAATCCCTCCTGCAGCGCATGATAGATCGTCTTCTTACATGCTGTAGACAACCATTCGGGCAGATCATGGATAGACGCATGGATAGTAACTCCAGCGTTTCGCTCCGTATCCCGGATTAACTCCTGAAGCATATTGGGAAGATGGACATACTTGTCCTCCCTTAACATGTGTACCGAGCCCCGGATTTCATTGAGACTGTGGCGCACCAAATCTTGTGCCTCGTTCAGCCGCTGAACTCCGGCTTGCATATCCTTATGAAGCAGCCTTTTGCCTGCTTCAATCTGCAGAATCGTCGAAGTAAGCGTATGCCCAACAATATCATGAATCTCTTGCGCGATACGATTCCGTTCCTCATAGACAGAGGCCTCAGCCTGCGCGGCCGATGTTTCCCTCATCGATCGCTCCAGACTTCGCGTTCGCTCTTCCACTTGAAGCTCCAGATTTTCCTTCAAATATTGAATCCCGGTATACAGCTTGGCATTTTTGATCGAAATTGCGCATTGAGAGCCTAGCAATTTCAATATATCGAGCCGCTGGGGCGTAAATATGCTGCGCGATAATTTATTCTCCATATATAGAACGCAAGTCAGTTGATTCTGATGGATAATCGGTAGACACAGCACCGATTTTAACCCTTTGTTCCTGACATACGTATTGCGTACAAACATTCCTTCATTAGACGCGTCATGGAGAACAATGACCTCTTGCGTTCTGGCTGCATAACCGACAATGGGGGCAGGTACGATTTCGGATTCCTCCCCCAACAGCACGGACTCGATCCGGATATCCGCTGATGTGCCCCAAGCCTCAATTGTCCATTTACCTTCATCATCGAAAATAACCGCCCCATACTCCGCGCCCGCATTGTGCAGCATAATCCGCATCAGCGAATCCAACAGCCGGCTCATCTCCATTTCACCCGATAAAGCCTGTGCGGACATCATGACCGAGAGCGTATCCACGCGTTCCAATCCAGACTCGGGCCTCAATTGCAGCAGATGAGGGTGCTCCTGCTTAAGGACCGCAGCCTTCGCCAAAGCCCCCCACTGCACGTAAGCTTCATAAGCCTCGGTCATATATATTCTGGCCAGACGCGGCTTGCCTTGACGCAAGCCATATTTGCCGTAACACTCCGCCGCCATCGCCATATCGTGAATATGTCCATATTGGCGGGCAGCCTCTATCGATTGCTCGTATAACTCCTCGGCTTGACGGTTCCTCCGCATCAACCGAAATATCTCCGCTTTCATCAACAAATATTTATGCTGATAATTTTCTGGGCAGCGAATGGCGTATTCTTTCATTTTGCTTAGCCGCTTGCGCAATTTCCCCATATAATCGTTCTGCACTTCCATCGGCGCTTCTTCGTAAAGCTGTGCCCATACAAGCGACTCGTAATAGTATTGAAGAATCGGATCACCGGCCGTTTTCCGCTTTTCCAAGATAACGGCTGACCTCGCTAACGCTTCATTCGCTTCCCGATACTCGCCAAACAGATACCCCGGCAAATATCGATAAATGCATACTAACTCTTCAATCACATGGAATGAATCCCCGTGAACCGACTCGGCAAACTCCGCATCCGTAATCTGCCCGGTATCGAAGGGATCGTCAGGTGATCGAACGCCCGTCAACCGAATGAGAAGCGCAATAAATACTTTAAGCTGCTTGGAATGAAGATGATTATGATGTCTTAAGATATTCCCTGAGCTTGCGATTAGCCGGTCATATATCTCACCTAACGGATGACCAAACTGTAAGAGGGAACCACAATTGATCAGCACGCTTTGATTTCCTTGCCACAAGTCGCCGGATTCTAACCCGATCTTGCCTGCCTTCTCGGTAAATACCCCGAGCAGAGCCGGGTCGTATCGCCGCCAACTATCGGAGCACAAAGTAAATGCGGTCAGCGTTCTCACATGCAGCTGCGGATATGGTTTCGATAAGCGATATGCGAGCATTCCCCATTTAAATGCCTCTTCATGACGAAAGCGATAATACATGAACAGGGCGTAGCCCATAAACCCGATGGAGGCCTCCGGGGTCATGCCGTAACGCAACGTCATATCGACGATCGTTAGAGTATAAGAAAGCCATCCCTTCCGATTGACATAGAACGAGGCATTGCTCATATGGACCAACGCGGATATGGCCAGCTGCCGGGACGCATCCGTCATGGGAGGCAATTGATCCAGTTCTTTCATCGAATACTTGCCTAATTTCCGCTTTAGCCGTAACCACTGGAGAGTCAATCCGAATGAACCGAAATCAGACGGAAAATCAACTTGCAGCAGCCTTAAGGCATCTTGACCTAACGAGATCACTTCCCCATAATGGTCCTGACTTGCCTTCAGATGCATCTTCAGTACACAAACCGATGCTTTGTCCAAAGGGGTAACCGCCTTCTCCATCAAAGATTGGAACAAGTCGTGGGCGAGCTGGAAATGGGCACATAAATATTCCAATTCCGCTCGTTCCCGGTTAGCCTGAAAAGCGAGCCCATAATTTGTCCCCCAGTTATCCCCGTCCGCCTCCAAATAAACCGTTGCAAGGCGCATATATCGCAGAGCAGTCTCGTAGGCGGTCGATTCTTTTGCCTTCAAGCCTGCCCTAAGATTCAGCTCCGCCATCCTTGTTCTCTGTTCAGGTTGACGGTTCCGCTCCACAGCAAGATTCATATGATTAACAGCTTCAAATAAAGCCTCCGTACCATCTCCCTGACCGAGATTCATTCGGTCAAGGAAGAGCAAGCCGATGCTCCAATGCAATTCCGAGCGTTTTTCTTCCGGAACAAGCGTGTAAGCCACCTGCTGGATGCGGTCGTGTTGAAATTTATAGGAGCTTCGGCTACCGTCGTTGATGAGCTGCACCAATGACATCCTTTCTGCCATCTCCAGTTCCTTCGCCAGTTTCGTTATGTGGAGCCCGGATATAATGGAGAGGGTTTCCAGATCAAATCGGCTTCCGAGAAATGAAGCATAGCCGACCACAATCTTTGTGGATGGTGGCATTACCTGCAATCGATCCGTCAGATAGGAGACCGCATTATCGGGAATGTTCATTTCGGCAATAAACGGCAAATCCCATGACCAGCTTTTGCTCGATGCATCAAAGAACACATGGCCATGGGCAATTAAATCTCCAAGAAACTGCTTGAGAAAGAAGGGGTTGCCGTCTGTCTTCCTAAGCAAGGCAACAGCCAGCTCCTCTACATCGCCATCTTTATGACGCATGACATCCTTTAACAGCTGGTTTATATCCTCCAAGGCAAGCGGCTGCAGGTCGATACGATTCCGTATTATACGATCATGAGTCAAACGGTTTTCTAATCGACGGATCGGGTCTGCATCTTGATCACGGTAAGCCAATGCAACCAGCAGATGCTTGGTTGCTCTGTCGTCCAGAAGAAATTCCAGATATCGAAGAGATGCTTCGTCCGCCCATTGAAGATCGTCAAGAAATAGAACCAGGGGACAGTTCGGACGAAGGAACAACTGGATAAATCGGTTCATGATCAGATGAAACCGTTCCTGGGCTTCCACGGGCGGCAGCGGTTGAACAGGCGGCTGTTGGCCTATCAGCAATTCCAGCTCGGGAACCCGTTCAATCAGAATTTTCCCGTAATCCTCAACCGCTTGAAGAATCCGCAGCTTCCATACTTCGGCCTGCAGTGTGCCCTCGGTCAGCAGTTGACGAATCAGTTTACGGATCACCTGAATCCAAATATCGTAAGGCTGAGCCGTCTGATGGGTGCCGAACTTGCCCCTGATGAAGAAATAGTCCATAGATGCAGCCTGTTCCAGAGCTTCCATGAGAAAAGAAGTTTTTCCTATCCCCTCCGTTCCGCTAACGCCAACCAGCACAACAGACCCGCTAGCCGCCCTCCGCACTGCATCCTGCAGCATCTGCAGCTCGGCTTGCCGTCCGTAGAATTGGGCCGATTCCACCCATCGTTCCGGTATATCCCGGCTTCCAAGTCGGAATGGTTCCACCTCGCCTGTAACCTGAAGCCGATTGAAACACTCCTCAAGGTCCGTTTGAATACCGAATGCGCTGATATACCTATCGTCGGGCATCTTCTCCATGCATTTCTGTATAATATCGGACACTATTTTGGGGATGAATGGGAATTTGCGGTGCAGAGGCTCAGGGGTGCCGGCAAGATGGCGGTATACCGTATTTACAGGGTCGATATGTTCAAAGGGTAAAGTACCGGACAACCACTCGTATAATATGATCCCGAGAGAATAAAAATCGGATCGGTAATCCGGCGTCATTCCCGTTCTGCGTGTCTGTTCAGGCGATATATAAGGAAGAAACGCATCCGGCCGGCTTAAGGAAGACAACGGGCTTTTGCCCGCTTCGGTTGAACACATACGGATATCGATCAGCTTCACTTCATAGGTGCGGGGATTGACCATCAGATGAGAGGGCGTGATTTCGTTCAGCGTCATATTCTCTCGATGAATCCGAATAAGACAATCGGTTATGGCAACAGCCATGCGCAGGAGATCCGGAAGTTCCGGAACGTCAGAATATGCCCGCAGCAGCTGTTCCAATGTAACCCCGGCCATTTCTTTCAGGAGAAGAACCGGCCGATCTGCGATCATCTCCAAACTGTACGCTTCCAAGGCTCCACGGCCATCCAGCTTCTTCAATACGTCATACTCGTATCGAAAAGCAGCCACCATGGCCGATTCCGGACCTGCATCGCGTGTTGTCTTGGCTAAGACGCGCAAACCGTCGATAGAACGCGAAAGTCTAAAGAGTTGAATGTCTCCATTAGTATGGATTACGTCCAATGTTTGATATCCTGGCATTTCAAACATAAAGTTCCACTCCCTGATTATATGTAACAGCGTGTTTAATGATCGCAGGCTAATTAATTAAGGCTATTATAGCATTCGTCATTGCCGCGCTATATCAATCGCAAAAAGCTCGCGGTTTTTCTTTTCTTCAGATATGCAGTAGGCTCGGTTCCGCAATCTTCGACAGAACGAATGGGGAAAACAGACCTTCCCCTTTGGCGGTCTGTTCTCATGGCTTGCCGTACGTATCGACGTTGTGAAACATCTGCAACAAGCACTGCCTATTCATGACGATCGTCGTTGTTGTACCGAACATATTTAATATAATAGAAGGGCAGCTCGACAAATAGTGAGTGGTGTCATTAAATTGTCATATGACATCGATCAGATTTTAGGTAATGACAGGGGTTTGCCAAATCGCGGTGACGGTTGATGAGGGTAACCTGGGTAGGGGACTTCGGGTTCGGTCTTGATTTCAGGGTTCTCCAAGTTGAATTTATGAATGTCAATTCCTAGCTGAATACAAACGTCTTCTATTTTCAGATTAATGGACATACATCACCTCATGAACGGATATGACCTTACTTCACAGAGCATCTGAAATCATGTTTCGTATCCAAGCCAGGATGTGATTTACCTCATAAATATAACGCATGGCCCGTGCGACCAACAGTGTGTGTTGTCATGAATATTGTCATATGACAATCATCTCGATTTGGTTGAATTGGGAATAAAATGAAAAAAGAGCACACTGATCCGCGTGCTCTTCTCCAATCATTCACAAGACGCCATCATCGCTGACAGCGAATCAAAGCTATTTGCTCAACACGGCCGCAGCCTCCGTCAGCATCATTCCGCTCAGCTGCACGCTCAGTTGAACGGGAAGAGTCGGCAGAGTGTCCCAGGCAGGGCCGCATATACCAGCATCCTCAAGCATTCCCTTCTCCCACAGCTTTTCCGCGTTACACTGAACCATTCGGCGTACGGCGTCCTCTTCGGGCGCCTCTTCAAGCAGCACCAGCAGATAACGGATGAGGATGCCTTTAAACAGACCCGTGTCGTCAATGCCCTCATCGGGCAGAAGCAGGGTTTTTGGATCGCACAGCTCCAGCATGCACGCGTCAGCGGTCCGTTTAGCGTCTTCGAGATAGGACTTATCCCCCGTACAACGGTATAATTCCACTCCGGCACCGAGGAACACGCCCTGGCAATACGTGAACTTCCAATCGTAATCGATCTCACCGTCGCCGAGCCGGTTCATGCCATCCCATACAAACCCGGTCGATGGATCGACAAGCCGGCTCTTGTTCCATTCATAGATGCGCTTTGCCCAGATCAAATCCTCCTCGTTTCGCTCCAAAAGATACAGCCTCGCCGCCAAAATGGCGGCAGGCGCGTTAGCCGGCGTGTTTTTGTAATCCAGCTGATCCTTCTTCCACGCCATGCCGCCCCCGCAGTGATCATTCCATGCGGTCTTGATGTCTTCCCACAGCGTAAGCGCCTGCTCCTTATACCACTCGCTTCCGGTAGCCTGATGCGCACGCAGCAGCGCGAGTGCCGTCCACTCCATGTCATCGTAATAATTGTGGGTGAACGTATGGCCGTTGTACTTGTACAGGCTTCGGCTGAATGCTTCCATTCGGTCGGCATACATCGGTTTTCCCGTGCGCTTATAAGCGTCCACCAGCACATCCAGCACATGCGCCTGCCACCAATAATAGAAATTCTCGCCTGCCCCGGCATGTTCCCGCGGAAACCATTGATCCATAATGCCGCTGTCCGGGTTTCCGTAATTTCGGTACATGGCCTCCTGCAGCAGGTCCGCTCTCTCATCCCAGTTCGCCGCAGAATGCCGACCATCGCTCCCCCCAGCCTGCCCCGCGGATTCCAGCACGGCCGCACATTCAAGCAGCATCACGCCGCTCAGCTGCGAGCTGAGCTGAACGATAGCGTCAGACAGTGGACGGCTCTTCCAATCGGTCCCGAACAGCGCGCCATCTGCAGTCTTTCCCTGTTCCCAGAGCACATTGGCGTTCCGGCTCAGCCACCCTGCAGCTTCTGCTGCTTCAGGCCACACCTTGATGGCTTCCGTTACATAACGGATCAGGATGCCTTTGAACAATCCGGCGTCGCCTCCGCCTTCGTCCGGGAGGATGCCTTCCGCCGAATCCGCCAGTTCTACGCGCATCGCTTGAAAGGTCCGCTTGGAGTCTTCAAGGTACGCCGAATCACCCGTAACCCGAAACAGCTCGACCGCTGCTCCGATAAATACGCCTTGGCAATAAGTGAATTTCCAATCTTTATCGATAGCCCCGTCTCCGGTACGGTTCATTCCGTCCCAGACAAAACCCGTGGCAGGATCCACGAGGGCATTCTTCTGCCAAGCGTAGATTTTCCGAGCCCATTCCAGGTCCGCCGGGTTGCCGAAAGCCCGATGCAGCCGTGCCGCCAAAATAACCGCAGGCGCATTTGCCGGGGTATTCTTATAACCAAGCTGCTCCTTGTGCCAAGCAATTCCCCCGCCTTGAACATCGTTCCAGCCGGTTTGAATATCCTCCCAGAGCGTCAGCGCCGCTTGCTTGTACTTCTCCAGCCCCGTCGCCTCATAGGCGCGCAGCCATGCCAGCGCCATCCATTCCATGTCATCGTACAGCTCATTCGGCCATGCGCCCTCATTCCGGCGGAGCACTCCCTCATACAGCTGCTCCAGCCGCTCCGCATACAACGGATCCGCCGTGCGAACATAACCGTCCACCAGCACATCCGCCGCATGCGCCATCCACCAATAATGGAAAATCGTGTTGCACGCCCCGTCCGGGCACGGCGTTTCTATATTGTACATACGGATCGAATCATTCCAGAAATGACGTTCCAGCGCGCGCTGCGCCTCATCTGCCCTTTTGGTCCATATACCGGACACCGTTATCATTGTCGAAATCACTCCTGACATCTCAATATGCAAGTTTTTTTGTCCATTCGTCACGCATATCCAGCTTCCAGCCCGCTAGCCTTTGATCCCGCTAAATGCGATGCCCTGAATGAAGTACCGCTGCAGAGCCAGGAACAGGACAAGGATCGGCAAAATAGCCACCAGCGCCCCGGCCATCATCGGGCCGTAATCCGTCTGGAAATTGAACGAGAACGCCTGGAGCCCCATCTGGATCGTCGCCTTGTTCGGATCGTTCAGCACGATCATCGGCCACAGGAAGCTGTTCCAGCCAGCCTGAAACGTGAAGATGCTCAGGGTTGCCAGCGCCGGCTTGGTCAGAGGCAAATAGATGCGCCAAAAAATTTTGAATTCGCCGCAGCCTTCAATCCGCGCCATCTCCATCATGTCGGAGGGGAGCGTCAGGAAGAACTGCCGCATGAAGAACACCGCAAACGTGCCGGAAGCCCCCGGAAGAATGATCCCCCAGAAGGAATTCATCAGCCCCATGCCCCCGCTTCCGAACAGGTCGTTGCCTCCCATCAGCGGTATATGGCGCAGCACATACACGCTCGGGATCATGGTGACGATGCCCGGGACCATCATCGCGGCCAGCAGCACGCGGAAGAGTCCCGAGTTGCCTTTGAACTTCAGCTTGGCAAAAGCGTAGCCGCTGAGCGAACCGAAGAACAGGTTGAGCAGCACGCCGGTAATGGCCAGAAAGAATGAATTCCAGAAATAAAGGCCGAAGGGTACGGTTGTGAACGCCTTTTTATAGTGCTCCAGCGTGATGTCCGTAGGGAACCATTTGATCGGCATCGAGAACATATCCTCATCCGGCTTAAAAGAGGTCATCACGCTCCAGTAGAACGGGAGAAACATGACGATGGCGATCAGAATGGCACCGATATAGAAGACGCTCGCGGTAAGGATTCGCTGCCGCTTGGCCTGACTCTCAATTGCTCTCATCTCTTGTCTTCCTCCTCTAAGCCCCGATTACACAATCGATTCTTCCGATTTATTGATCTTCATGCTGATCAGCGAGAAGACCAGAATAGCCATCGCCAGCACGAAGGCCTGCGACGATGCATACCCCATTTGCAGTTGGTTAAAGCCCTGCTGATAAATGAGATAAACCGGCGTTTTCGTTGCATTGGCGGGTCCGCCCTGCGTGAGCACGAATGCCTGATCAAACAGCTGCAGCGCGCCGATAATCGACATCGTGCTGACAAGGAACGTGGTCGGCCGCAGCTGCGGCCAGGTAATGTAACGCAGGCAATCGAATTTGCTGGCACCGTCCAGACGAGCGGACTCGTACAGATAATCCGGCACGCCCTGAAGTCCGGCCAGGTAAATGATCATATTGGAGCCTACGCTCTGCCACAGCGTCATCATAATAATCGACAGCATGGCCGTATCGGTCTGGGACACCCAGGCCGGGCCCGTGATGCCGAACAGCGACAGGATCCCGTTAACGAGCCCGTATTCGGGATGCAGCATCCAGATCCAGACGGTGGCCGCCGCGACCGCCGACGTCAAAGTCGGAAGATAGTAAAACGTCCGCAGCGCCTTGACTCCCCTCGCCGCCCGGTTCAGCAGGATCGCCAGCAGAAGGGAGATCAGTACGTTGAGCGGTACGAACACCACCGCATAGATCATCACGTTAACGAAGGTTTTCCAATACAAATCATCGCCGAACAGTCGCCTGTAATTGTCCATGCCGACCCAGTCGTTCGAGCTGAGCACGTCATAATTGGTAAAACTCAGGTATAGTGCCATTCCAACCGGGATCACCATGAATACCGCAAATAACAGCATTGTCGGCATAATGAACAGGTAGCCCATCCTGGCCTGGTGTTTGCCGAGCCTCGTGACGGAGGCAGGCTTGGCGCTGACTGGCTTCGTGGCGGAAGTCATCCTCATGCTCCTTTCTGTAGCTCCTAGAATCCCCGAATGCGTTAACGGGCAACGGCATTTTCCTTCAGCTGCTTATCGCCCTGCTCCTGGCTGAGCCGGAGGGTCTCTTCGGCGCTCTGCTTGTTCTGCATGAACAGCTCCAGATTCGGAATGACGGCATTCTCCTCCATAACGGAGTACCCCGGATGCGTCGGCCTTGTTTTGGCAAATTCGAGCGTTTCCATAAACGGAATCCATTTCGGATCGTCCGCGAAGAACGGATCTTCAAAGGCAGGCTTGAAGCCCGGCATATTCAGGCTCGTTTTGGCCCATAACACGGCATTGTCCTTGTTGGCCGTCCACCATTTGATAAACTCCCAAGCCTCCTCCGGATGCTTCGAGCCTTGCGGAATGACAAGCCCAAAGCCGCCCATAACGCTTCCCTTATCGCCGTTCGGTCCGGCCGGTGGCGGCACGATGCCATATTCCAGGTCTTTGCCGTATTTATCATAGGTGCTCAGCATCCACGGGCCGGTGTACAGCATGGCGACCTTTCCGGTTACAAACGCATCCGTTCCTTCGCCCAAGCCGTCCTCGAAACCGATCTTGTACACCTTGTCCTCATTCAGCAAACGTCCCCAGAAGTCCAATACCGCTTTGCCCTTCTCGTTGTTCACGTTCATCGTGTTCTCCGGGGTCAGCATCGTTCCGCCCGCCTGCTGCAAATACATGTTGAACAGTCCGGGATCCCCCATCGACAACCCCGCCGTTTCGAGCTTGGTTCCGTTCCACTTGGTCGTGGCTTTGGCTGCCGCCTCAAGCTCATCCCAGGTGGTTGGCGGCTCAAGCCCGGCTTCCTCCAGCATTTTCTTGTTGTAGAACAGGGCCCGCGCATCCACCGTCAACGGCAATCCATACAGCTTGTCTTCATAGGTAAGCTCCTTCAGAGCCTCTTCGTAAAAATCCTCCTTGTTGACGCCGTCGCGCTCCAGGTATTCGTCCACGGGATGAAGCACGTTCTTAGGTGCATAGAGCGCGGTCCGCCACCGGTCCCAGAACACGACATCCGGCGTCCCCCCGTTCGTGGCCGCGGTCAGAAACTTCGTCACCACGTCCTGCTGCAGGGCATATTTCACCTCGATTTTATCTTGGGATTTATTAAAAGCATCCACCATCGTTTGGATCTGTTCCTGCCCTTCTCCGCCCCAGTCTCCCCAGAAGGTCAGCACCGTTTTGCCGCCGCTGGCTTCTCCGCCGGAGGAGCCGCCGCTGCCCCCTGAGCAGCCCGCCAGAAGCCCAATCACAACTATCATCGACCATACGATCTTCCACTGCTTTTTCATTCGTTAACCCTCCCTTATGAATTCCAAGCTTGGTTCGCCGCTTCATCCCGCTGCTAGCTTTACCGTTTAACCTCGATACCGGAACACAACAGCACCAGTTCGCAAAACATCATATTGGCCCATGAAAACCAAGGCCGGGTATATTCCTGCGGCCGATCCACATGAAACCCTTCATGCATGAGCCCGGTTCCTCCGTCCGTTGCCAGCAGCAGTTCAAGGAGGCGCTGCCGCTCGGCTTCATCCTGTTCGGTCATCCCTTGCATCGCAAGCGCAATATGCCATATGTATTGATCGGGCGTATGCGGACTGCCGATGCCGGATGCAGCGGTCCCGGAGAAGTAGTACGGGTTCCGCTCACTCAAGATAAACCTCCGCGTATTCGCGTATATCGGATCTTCCGCATTTCGGTATCCCAAGTACGGAATGGACAGCAGGCTGGGCACATTCGCGTCGTCCATCAGGTTAACCGAGCCCAATCCATCCACCTCGTATGCATAGATAGGGCCGCATTCCAGATGCTCCACAATGCCGTACCGCTGTATGCCGGCTTCGATCTGTGCCGCGAGCCCCTCCGCCGTCGCTGCCAGCTCCCGATCCTTGAGAATCTCCTCCGCAATCTCCGTCACATACCCCAGCACAACGACCGCAAACATGTTCGACGGAACCAGGTAACCGTAGGCGCAAGCATCGTCGCTCGGCCTGAAGCCGGACCAGGTCATGCCGGTATATGCCGTCTGCGCTCCTTTTCCGCCTCGGACCAGCGTATCCGACGGAGGGCAGTTGCTCCGCTCGAAGGTGTAAGCCGATTTCTGTTCATGATGCTGCTCTGTCGTCCACAACTCGATAATCTGCCGCACGCCTGCCCGAAAGGTTTCGTCAAAATGGCCGGTTCTTCCGGAGTTTTTCCACAGCAGGTAGCTGAGCTGGATCGGATAACACAGCGAATCGATCTCGTATTTGCGTTCCCAAATCCACGGACTCATCTCGGTTGCATCATCCTGATGTCCCATCCCGTTCGCAGACTCATTGAACGCGTTGGCATACGGATCCCGCAGAATATAGTCAAACTGGCGTCTGACCACGCCCTGGATCATGTCGCCGATCTCGCGGTCCTCTCCAAGCACCAGGAAGGGCCTGACCTGCGCAGCCGAATCGCGCAGCCACATGGCAGGAATATCCCCGGTAATGACAAACGTCGTGCCGTCCTCCATTCGCTTCAAGGTGGTATTCCAGGTATTGGCTAGGCATCTCTCGAACATGTCAGCCGTTCGTTTCGGCTGCTTCGCCCGAACCATGTCCGATAACCGCCTAATGGCCTCTGGCAGTTCAGTTATGGATTGCACGTGATGTTCCCCTTTCACTTGATGGAATTATGAAACCGCTATCACGAATCAGTATATTGTTATCTAGTTAATATGTCAATATATAAAATAAATTAAATGTTATATTAGGTATTTGGTAAACGTCGACACAAAACAACGCTGCTCCTCACCGAATTAAGAACAAAAAAAACCATGTGCTCACAGCTTCGTGAGCGCATGGTTTGCATGCGTGCATGGGTAAGGGAAGACATTACAAACATTCCGTATTCGCGTTTCCTGTTTGTAAGGTTCAACCTCCAAGGTTTTCGTTATAGAATTCGAATTTTCATTTGGTCGGTCAGGGAATTACCAATTCGCCGGTCACTTTCCAACACACTATGCATCGAAGGCTGCGCCAGCTGCGCAGACGTTTGAACAAGTTTCTGCTATTCCTTGACGGGACCGGTAGATGCGCCAACCACCAATTCCGCAGGCAATCTCTTCTCGACCGCAACCGCGTCGTGGTTCATGATGCCCAGCACCGTCTCGATCGCCAGCCTTCCCATCTCTTCCTCGTTCTGCCGCATATGGGTAAACAAATACCCCTCACCGATATTTAATTGCGGACTGTCGAAGCATATGATCGATAGATCCTCCGGGACCCGCAAACCGAGGCGTTCAGCCGCAACCTTAGCAAGCAATGCAATATTGTACTCAATCGCAAAAAAAGCGGTAATCGACGGATGATCCTGCAAATGCTGCATGATCCGCTGTATTTCCCGTTCAATATTGCTTTCGTAGAAAGCATTGGGCAGCGTGGCCGTTACGTCACTGATCCAGATTTCCTTGTCAAACGCGATGCCCCGGGCGGCATGTGCCTGAACGAATCCTTCAATCCGCTCTTCGACCGCCGTCGTATCCCTCGGCGGAGGAGACAGCAGGCAAATATGGCGGTGACCCAAATCGAATAAATGCTCCACCGCCTGCACGGCTGCCCCAAGATTATCCGTGCTGATGGAAGCCGCAGCGACCCCCTTCAGCTTGCGGTCAATCAGGACGAGCGGGAAGCGGGCAATGACCATTTTCAATATTTCGGCATTAAAATATTCACCCTGCGCGGGAAATACGATAAGACCGTTCACGCCCAGATTGCGCAGCTTCTGGATGGACAATTCCTCATTATCCTGGTCCCCGAACGTTCTGCGCAGGACCAGAAAGCAGTCATTCTCCCTGGAATACTGCTCCATGCTGTAGATCAGCCGCGTCCCGTAGCTTGAAGAAAAATCCGTGATGACCAGGCCGATCATTTTCTCCCGGCCGGCCGTTCCCGTTTCTGTGCTCTCTGAGGAGATGGGTTCCCTGTGTACCACAGGCTCATCCGGATCGGCTACGAACGATCCCTTGCCCGGCTTGCGCACGATCACGCCTTCTGCCGCCAGCAGATCCAAGGCTTTCTTGCTCGTGATTCGGCTAACTCCGTACTCATCCGCAAGTTCCTTCTCTGATGGAACTTTATCTCCAATCCGAAACATATGGGTTGAGATCTTTCGCTTCATCTCGTTAAAAATCTGTTCATACATCGGCTTCGTGGAAGCTGCATCTTTCAAATTGATATCCCTCCAACGGTACTCCAAAACCTGCTAATTTATATAACAATATAACATGATATATTTAAATTGTCCATGTTGAACGATGATCGCTCACAGATTCATCACATCCCCTATTTGCTTAAAACAGCACCATACAAACTCATAACTTGTACAATGCATGTTCAACCTGACCATTGCCCATCCTATAATCCATATCCTTAAATTTTTGCGGGGGAGGAAGATTCGTTGGAGCGTTTTGACCCGGAACTCGTCTTTTTTGAGCCGGATGCGTTGGAGTATCCGCTTGGGAAGAAGCTGCATGCATGGTTTGAGGAATTAGGCACACCCATCAAAATGACCACCTCCCATAATCGGGTAACCGGCATTCCGGGGGAGACCGAAACCGAAAAATACCGAAACGCCAAACGCACCCTAGTCGTCGGGATTAGGAAGACCTTGGATTTCGACACGTCCAAGCCTTCTGCGGAGTATGCCATCCCGCTGACCACGGGATGTGCAGGGCATTGTCATTACTGCTACCTGCAAACCACCATGAGCTCGAAGCCTTATGTCCGGATTTATGTCAACCTGGATGAAATTTTGGGCCGAGCGAAGCAGTACATCGCTGAGCGGTCGCCCGAAATCACCCGGTTCGAGGCCGCTTGTACCGGCGATCCCGTATCTCTGGAGCATTTGACCGGGGCACTGGCCTATTACATTGAATTTATGGCCAAGCAGGAACATGGCCGACTGCGATTCGTGACGAAATTCGCCAACATCGATTCCCTGCTCAATATCGATCACGGCGGCCATACCAGGGTACGCTTCTCCATCAATTCCGATTATGTGATCCGTTATTTCGAGCCGGGTACCTCTTCCTTCGAAGAACGCATTGAAGCCGCAGGGAAAATTGCCGAAGCCGGATATCCGTTAGGTTTCATCATTGCCCCGATCGTCAAATATGACGGATGGCAGGAAGGATACTGGCATTTATTGGAGAAGCTCCATGAGCGATTGAGCCATGTGGAGGTTAAGGATCTGACGTTTGAGCTCATTCAGCACCGGTTTACCAAAACGGCCAAAAACACCATTTTGAAACGGTACCCCAAAACCAAGCTGGACATGGATGAGGAGGACCGGCAGTTAAAGTGGGGAAGGTATGGAAAATTCAAGTATGTCTATAAGGCCGAAACCGTCGAGGAGTTTCAGCAGCTGTTCGAAAAGGGAATCCAAGAATATTTCCCGCGCGCGGAAATTGCCTATTTTGTCTAAAATACCTGGGAACGCCAGTCATTTGATGTACCCAAAAGCAACAAATAACGGACACCTCCCGGTGCCCGTTATTCTTATGAACCGTATCTATTCCCTTCCGCTTTTCATCGAAGGACCGCGAACTCTTCGGCCTTATGATCTTGGTCGTACATCCAGACCTCAATCTCATGGATATCCATCGGCTTTCCGTAATAGTAACC
The DNA here is from genome assembly GCF_000024685.1 of Paenibacillus sp. Y412MC10. Taxonomy (NCBI): domain Bacteria; kingdom Bacillati; phylum Bacillota; class Bacilli; order Caryophanales; family Paenibacillaceae; genus Paenibacillus; species Paenibacillus sp. Y412MC10. The sequence goes on along the minus strand of NC_013406.1, from coordinate 452,329 downwards.
CTGCATGACATGACACCCGAGCCCCGTCAAAAAGTCGATATGCTCCTTATTCTCCACGCCTTCGGCGATCACGTCCAGATTCAGCTTTTCCGCCATAAGAACGACGGCGTTGACGATGGCGCGCTTGCTGGGCGTGTCCAAATCATTGGTGAACTGGCGGTCCAGCTTCAGGGCATCAATCGGAATCCGGTCCAAGAGCCCAATCGAGGAATAGCCGGTTCCGAAATCATCCATGGAGACCTTAACCCCTAAGGATCGGATACTCCCAAGCTGACGGATGATATCGTTCACATCGTGCAGCACCATGGACTCCGTAATTTCCAGCTCTAACAACCGCGGCTCCAAATCCGCCTTGCGCAGCACGTTTTGAATGAGCTCCAGCAGATTGTCGCCATGAAATAAACGGACCGATAGATTCACCGAGACCGGCTGGACAACCCCGCTATCCTGCCACACCCTGCACTGCTTGCATGCTTCTTCAAGCGTCCATCGGGTCATCGGAATAATCAGCCCCGTCTCTTCCGCTATCGGAATGAATTCCTGAGGAGAAATCACGCCGAGTCGGGGATGCTTCCAGCGGAGCAGCGCCTCGAATCCGACCAAGCGGTCGCTTTGCACATTCCATTTCGGCTGATACACGATGAAGAACTCCTTCATCTCCAGCGCTCTTTGCAGGTCCTTCTCCAATTCCATCTTGCGAACCTCTTGAAGCCCCATCTCCTCGTCATAAAGGCATTGCTGATTCTTGCCGAGCCCCTTCGCTTTATACATCGCGGTGTCGGCATTCTTCAGCAGCGTCGTACGATCCGAGCTATGGACGGAACCGATGCTGATGCCGATGCTAACCGTCACATACAGCTCGTTGCCGTCGATATGGTACACCTTTTTAATTTGTTGGAGTATATCATCGGCTAAGCGCTGGGCATAATTCGGGTCGCTTTGCTTCAAAATAACCAGAAATTCGTCGCCCCCGATCCGGAACACCTGCTGGCCGCTTCGAATGAATTGACGCAGCCGCTTGCCCACTTCATGGACCAGCAAATCCCCGACATTATGACCCAGCGTATCGTTGATGGCCTTAAATTGGTCCAGATCCAGAAACAGGATCGTAATCTTATCCGTTTCGGCATTCGTCCTGAAGAACCGGTTCATCTCATTGCGGTTGGGCAATCCCGTGATCGTATCCTGATAGGCCAGCTTTTCCAGCACATGCCGGTCAAAGAACATCGCGCCCCAGGAAATCAACAGAATAGCAAAAATCGCGACCGTCACGCAGTACAAGAGGAAGAAATCCACAGACTGCGGCTGATGCGTCATCATGCCGGCATGCGCTTCAAAGCGCGCCGCCTTCATCCCTGTATAATGCATCCCGCACACGGCGAATCCCATGACAACCGCCGAGCCCCACTTGAGAAAGCTGGACTTGGAATGGCTGCGAAAACGAAGAAACAATAATAAGGCCGCATAGGAGGCCGCCAGCGCAATGACGACGGACAATATCCAAAAGACCGGATCGTAACGAATGTCGGCGTGTACGACCATGGCTTCCATTCCCATGTAATGCATCGTCACGATGCCGCTTCCCATAACGAAACCGCCAATGGCGATTTTGGACCAGTTAATATCCTTGGGCATGGTGATATAAAACGCGATGAATGAGGAAATCACGCTGGCCAGCATCGACATGATGGTCAGAAAGGCATCGTACTTCACGTTCATATTCATGTGCATCGCCAGCATGCCGACAAAATGCATGGACCAAATGCCGCTTCCCATGACCATGGCTCCCCCGAATAGCCAAAAAAACTTGGATTTGCCGTTCGCGTCCGAAATTTTGGACGTAATATTCAAAGCCGAGTATGAAGCAAGTATAGCGATCGCAATTGAAAGCCCAACAATATACAAGTTATAATTGCCGTCCATCTGAGCTGTGCACACTCCTTTTGTGAGTAATCCTTAGGTCCTATGAAGTTCATACGTTACCTGAGAGACAAACGTTTCTATTAATTCAAGGATGGCTCTCCCTGCATACCCAAAGTGATAATTCTTATGGTTACGGCCCGCCCGGCCCTGAGTCTTCTACCTATTATATCTTTAGTAACTATTCAATTTCTCGACAAACTCCGTTTTGGCCGAAACTTTCGGAACCCGCATGAGTCCAAAGGACTATATATTCCACAATATCCCTGCCTTTCCTTCTAACCGATTTAAAATAATGGCACGCAGAACGGACATTTCAGCCGGATGGATAACGTGAAAAACAAAAAAACTGCCGACTCATTCCCTCAGGTCAGCAGCTTTTATCATGTCTTCATGGAGCACTTACCTTCGTTTCTCCATTCATATACTTCTCGCCCCACTCACAGATTTGATCCAGGATGGGCTGCAGTGAAACGCCCAATTCGCTCAGCTCGTACACGACTTTCGGCGGCACTTGATTAAAGACCGTTCGCGTAATAATCCCATCCTCCTCCAGCTCCCGAAGGGTCTGGGTTAACATCTTCTGCGTAATATCCGGCATCTCTTTCTTAATTTCACTCGTACGCTTGGGCCCATAACTAAGGTGGCACAGCACAACGATCTTCCACTTGCCGCCGATCACCTCCATGGTGGCTTCGGACGGAATATGGTATTGCCGATCGCGATTCATAAGATCCTCTCACCTCCCGGACGTAAAATTACTGCGACTATGAAGGGCACTTTAGGGTGCTAATAGCACCTTTAGGTACCTATAGAACAAATAAGTGCGTACTTCCTTCCAGCCATTATATGATACATAATCCCCTTATACCAGTACTGTAAGAAAACAAAGCACATTCAACACATTATAGAAGAAAGCGAAGGTGATTCATGATGAAAGTACTGACCGTTGTCACTCATCCCAGAGTGAACTCCTTTACATTTGCTGTCACGGAGCGATTTGTGCAGGGTCTTCAAGATGCCGGACATGAGACGGAGGTTCTGGATCTTCACCGCATCGGTTTCGATCCGGTTCTGTGGGAGGCGGACGAACCCGATTGGTCCGATCCTGGCAAGGTTTTTTCCGCTGAGGTTGAAAACGAGATCGCGCGAATGAAACAGCACGACGCGCTGGCCTATATCTTCCCGGTATGGTGGTACGGGGTTCCGGCTATGCTGAAGGGGTATATCGACCGTGTCTGGAATCACGGCTTCGCATATGGCGGCGGTTCCAAGCTCCATCACAAGAAGGCGTTATGGATCGCATTGGCAGGAGCGTCGGAGGACCATTTTGCCAAGCGGAGCTATGATACGATGCTGTCCCATTCCCTCAACGTCGGCATGGCCAACTATTCCGGAATCGAAGATTCCCGAGTGGAATTCTTCTATGATACGTTAGAGGGCAGGGCGGAGCACATGGAGAGCCTGCTGGAGCGGGCATATCAGCTGGGGCTGCATTATGCGGGCTCGGGAGTACATGTGAAGTGAAGGCTCCCTAGTGGAGTTAGAGCTTTGTTCATACAATAAAAATAAATCGGCCTCGCTCTTGAGGCCGATTTTTATGTACCGCGCTTCGGATCGCTCGCTCTCATGTCATTGATACGTCAATAAGGAACGGCGGAATCCAGGTTGGCCACAACTCAACCGTTGGTCATTACTTGCTCGGAACATCCATTGCCCCAACCAAAATTTGAAACATTTTAGTCATTTTTACCGTACATATAATCAATGGAAAAATAACGGAACAGGAGGAGTGCCGTCGATGATGCCCCAAGGCCCGTCTTTTGGCGGAGGTTTTGATTTTATGTTTACGCTGGTTCCCATTCTGATCGGGATTGTATTCGTCATTGTGATCGTGGGCTTCATCTCCAATGGCGCCCGCTATGTTAAGAACGCCAAGTCCCCGCGCACTTCCGAGTTTGCCCGGGTCGTCTCCAAACGCATGGATGTCCGCCATCATACCAATCACAACAACAACGATAATGGAATGATGCATGCCAACCATTCATCCCGTACGTATTATTACATCACCCTCGAATTTGATAATGGAGAACGAAAAGAGTATCTTGACGTCAAGAATCTGTACGGTCTTGTCGTGGAGGGAGATACCGGCTATGCCGCCATCCAGGGCGACTGGATCGTCGCGTTTGAGCGGAATATGCAGCCGCAGTCGTGACCGGACGCTGAAGAAGCATCACGTCTCCGTATTTTATTCGTACGGTCCCTTAAGAACAGAAGAGCCTTAGTCCGCGGTGAAACCCGGACTAAGGCTTTTCTTGTTGAATCGACTTGAATGGTTAATATTTCATCTAATCCTTTACGCATTGCTGCTCGTTTCGATAGGCTCATTCACTTCGATCAGTTCAACGACGGCCTCACTTTTCAGCGTATTGCCGATCGTGCATGCACGCTCTACGACGGATTTCAGCTTCTCCTTGTAGGCAGGCTCCAGCGTTGGCGGCAGCGAGACAAGGACGTTGAAATGCGAGAACTTATTGCTTTTATCCTCTGCTTTTACTGATGACACTTCGATATGAATGGAAGACTTATCATATTCCACGCCGTCGTAAGCCATTATTTTTTGGAGCGAGATGGATACGCACAGCGCCAGTGACGCTTCCAGTAGCTCTCTCGGTGACAAGCCGCCCTCCAAATTCGGGCCGTGGTTTCCTGCAATCTGAAACCCGGCCTCATTGAATATCCGATCCTGGCCTTCTACGATTTGTAACGTTGTCATGGTCCTTCTCTCCTTTTGGTTGGGGTTGCGAACTTATCTGTTCTAGTCAACAAGATGACAGGCGACCTTATGGCCCGGCCGCACTTCTCTTACAGCCGGTATGTCTGTTCTGCATACATCGGTCGCATAGGGACAGCGTGTGTGGAAAACACAGCCGCTCGGCGGCGATATCGGGGACGGGATTTCCCCCCGCAACATGATCCGTTCCTTTAATCGGCTGCGGTTAAAATCCGGTACGGCCGAGAACAGCGCCTTTGTATAGGGATGCAACGGCTCATGGAACAAATCGTCCGTCAAAGCCTCTTCCATTATTTTTCCGAGATACATAATGCCGATCCGATCCGAAATATACCGAACCACGCTGATATCATGCGTTATAAATAATAGCGTTAGTTTCATTTCGCGCTGCAGGCGCTTGAGCATGTTCAGAATTTGTGACTGGATGGACACGTCCAGGGCGGAGACCGGCTCGTCGCACACGATGATTTTCGGATTCATGATAAGCGCTCGCGCCAAGCCCAGCCGTTGGCGTTGACCGCCCGAGAATTCATGGGGAAAGCGAAAGGCATGCTCCGGCTGCAGGCCGACGGTTTTCAGGATTCGGAACACCGTTTCCTGACGCTCCGCCTTGTCCCCCATTTTATGAATGATCAAGGGCTCCTCCAGCATCCGGCCGATTCGTTTCCTCGGATTGAGCGAAGAGAACGGATCTTGAAAAACAAGCTGCACGTCCTTGCGGAAATTCCGCATTTCCTCCCTCGTCATGGCCGCCAATTCCCGATCCCGATACAGGACCTGCCCTTGGCTCGCCGGCGTTAATCCGAGGATGGTGCGTCCCGTGGTGCTTTTCCCGGAGCCTGATTCGCCGACCAGGCCGTAGGTTTCTCCCTCGTTCAATTGCAGGGAAACGTCCGTGACCGCGTTGACGTACGCTTTGGCGCCCCCTATCTTGCCGAATGATCCGTACACCGGAAACTGCTTGTGAAGGGAGCTTACCTTTAAGATCGAACGATCAGCTGCTTGTTCCAACGGTTGTCTCCCTCCCTTCCTGCTTGTTTAGGGCCTCGTAATGCCAGCACTTCACTCGATGGTCCGTTTGGGCCGTTTGCATCGGCGGCTCGGAGGTACGGCACAGCTCGTCAGCAAAAGGACACCGCGTTGAAAAGCCGCAGCCCTGCGGAATATCCGTCAGGGATGGCACCGTTCCCTCAATGACGTAAAGCTCATCCTCCCTGTCCCCTTCCAACTTGGGGATGGATTGGATCAGCCCCTGGGTATAAGGATGCAGCGGCGTTTGGAACAGCTGTTCCGTAGGAGCTTCCTCCACGATCTGCCCCAAGTACATCACCTTCACGCCCGTGCAAATTTCCGAGACCACGCCCAGATCATGCGTAATGAACAGCACGCCCATGCCCATTTTGCGGTTCAAGTCGGCAATCAATTCCAAAATCTGCGCTTGAATCGTCACATCGAGCGCGGTTGTCGGCTCATCCGCGATCAACAGGTTCGGCTCGCAGGAGAGTGCCATGGCAATCATCGCCCGCTGCTGCATCCCCCCCGACAGCTGATGGGGATATTCGTTAACCCTGATTTCGGGCGAAGGAATGCCCGTCATCCGCAAAATTTCGATGGCTTGCTGATGGGCTTCCTTCTTGGACTTCTTCTGATGAAGGCGAATGGCTTCTCCGATTTGGTCTCCAATCGTATAGACAGGGCTCAGGGAGGTTAGCGGGTCCTGAAATATCATGGATATTCGATCACCCCGGATCGCCCGTAATTTAGAATGCGGAAGGGACAGCAGGTTCTGATTCTCGAATACGACCTCTCCCTCGTACTCGATTGCATCCGTATGATCCAGCAATCTCATGATGGATTGGGACATCACGCTTTTTCCGCTGCCGGACTCTCCGACGATACCGATGATGTCGCCAGTATTCATGGAAAAGCTGACTCCGTTCACCGCCGTCACTCTTCCGCGCTCAGTATGAAAATGCGTCTTGAGATTTTTCACTTCCAATAGAGGCTCTTTATTCATGGAAACACCTCCAGCCTTATATTCATCGCTTTCTAAACTTTTGCTTCACGCGGGGGTCCAGCAAATCGCGCAGCCCGTCCCCTAGCAAATTCAGGCTGAGTACGGACAGAACGAGCGTGGCCCCGGGAAATACGACCATCCACCATGCCTTGTAAATTACAAGCTTGCTTGCCTGCAAAATGTTCCCCCAGCTGGCTTCGGGCGCAGGAATGCCCGCACCGAGAAAGCTTAAAGCCGCCTCCGAGATAATCGCTTCGGCAAATACGAATGTTGCCTGTACCAATAGAGGAGACAGTACATTCGGCACGATGTGCTGCCATATAATGCGCGTGGAGCTTGCCCCCTGGACATGCATCGCCTCAATGTAGGTTTGCTCGCGCACCACCAATGCTGCCGAACGAACGACTCGGGCAATATTCGGCGTGAATACGATCGTCAGCGCAATGATAACGTTCAAGGCGGATGCGCCGAGCGCAGCCATTAAGGCAATGGCAAGCAAGATTCCCGGAATCGCAATCAACCCGTCGCAAATGCGCATGAGAATATGATCCAACGTCTTATAATACGTCGCATAGACGCCGATCACGAGTCCCAGAGCGGAGGACAGCAGCGCAACCGCCAGCCCGACGCTAATCGATACCCTGGCCCCGTAGAGAAGTCTCGTTAACAAATCCCGTCCGAATTCGTCGGTACCCAGCCAATGCTCGGCCCCTGGCGGAGTTAAACGGTCTACAACCTTCATGTCGTACGGACCGTAGTTCGTGAAGAGCGGTCCGATCAGCGCCAGAATCACCAATACGACAAAGATGGTCGCTCCGATCAATAGCCCGTAGTTGGACTTCAGGCGGCGATATCCTAAGGCTCGCTGTTCTTTTTTCAGCTTTTTGCTGACTTGAGCGACATATTCCTTTTCCTGAACTGTAGCCATCCCGTTACACCTCTTTTATTTGCGATCCAATCGAACGCGCGGATCAACCGCGCCGTATAACAAGTCGATGATCAAGTTGATGGTGACGTACATCAGCGTGACGACAAGCACCACCCCTTGGATCACGACAAAGTCCCTTCTGGAAATGGAATTCAAGATCAATTGACCCAGACCGGGAATGTTGAATATGGCCTCCACGACCACCGCTCCCGTCACCAACGTGCCGAAGGTTTGTCCAATGACGGTCAGAATGGGCAGAAACGCGCTCCGAAACGCATGTTTGAACAGCACCTTCATTTCATGCAGGCCTTTGGATCGGGCTGTCTTGATAAAATTCAAATTCAGCACTTCCAGCATGGACGAACGGGTCATCCGCGTAATCAGGGCCGCCTGTATGGTTCCAAGGGAAATGCCGGGAAGAATCAGATATTTCATATGTTCCCATAGCCCGCTACTCAGCGGTTCATATCCAGCGACCGGCAGCCACTGCAGCTTGACGCCCACGAACAGCATAAGGAACAATCCCAGCAAGAAACTGGGCAAGGCCATGCCCAGCAAGGATATCCCCATCAACGTATAATCGGCGATGGATCCTCGCTTGTAAGCGGCGATAATCCCGAAGGGAATCGCGAGCAGGATCGCGATGACCTGTGCCAGAATGGCCAGCGATAGCGTGGGGGTAATATGCTCCGCAATGGCTTCGCTGACCGGCTGTTTCATGAAGATCGAATCCCCCAGGTCCCCCTTGAACAGGTTGGCCACCCAGCTCGTATATTGTTCGAGTATCGGGCGGTCCAGTCCAAGGTCCTGATTCAGCTGCTGTATTTCCTCCTCCGACGCCTCCATGCCCAAGATGGCCGCCGCCGGATTCCCCGGCGTTATGTGGATGATCAGAAAAATAGCGATGGTGACGACGGCCAGTACGGGAATCAGCGACAAAAGTCTTTTCGTAATATAAGCCAGCACGGCAAATCCCTCATTTGTACATGGTCTATGAATCCAATTTCAAAAAAGGAAGGTGTTATCGAAGTTACTCCGGTAACTTGTAACACCCTCCTTACACGCTTACTTCGCTACTTTGGCATTCCAAACCACCGGTGCTTCGAACAGCTCGAACCCTTCAAGCTTCTTCGTTGTGGCGACGACGCCATTATAATGGCCGATCACGGTGGAGGAAGCAAATTCGTACAGGAAGCCCTGCAGCTTCTCCCATTCCTGCTTGGCGGCTTCCGGCGTGGCTGCGCCGCGAATATCGATCAGTGCCTGCTTGACCGTTTCATTGTCGAGTCCGGCCCAATCCGGATTAACGGCCAGCAGCTGCGGCGGGGTAAGCTGATAGCCCGTGCTGGCAACAAAGATATCCCACTTGGAACGGTCGTTCTTCGTTTCCAGGAACGTCGGGAAATCGAAGTTCTCCACTTTTACGTTCATGCCGATCTGACGAAGCTGTTCCTGGATGACCAAGGTAGCCGTGTACATCTCGTTATAATCCTTGGTCGTCAGCAGCGTGATTTCTTCGCCGTTATACCCGGCTTCTTGCAGCAGCTGCTTGGCTTTCTCCGGATTGGACTGGTTGTAATACTCCGCTCCGGCTTCGGTCGACCACTGGACTTGATTCGTATTCAGGTAACCCGGCGCCAAAGAGTACAAATCCGGCTTGGCGAAGCTCGCCAACATGATCTCCTCATTATTGAACGCGGCGAGAATGGCCTGGCGAATCTTCACTTCCTTTAACAATCCCTCGCTGGTATTGAAAAATGCCGTCAGGGCACCGCCAGGGAACGAGAGCAGGTTGATGTTGTTGTCGGCAGCCAGCTCATCATAGCTTTCGATCGGAATGCTGTCCGCCACATCGTACTGGCCGGTCTTCACGCCTGCAATGCGCGTGGAGTGGTCCGTGACGAAATGGAAGTACAGGTCTTTGGCGGGAGCTTCTTTTCGACCGTCAAATCCGCTTGGCTCCGCATCCGACACCTGCTGATAATCGTCGTTTCGCACCAAATGGATGTATTGATCCTGCTTCCATTCCTGGAATTTATAAGGTCCTGTGCCGATGTACTCCTTAATTCCGTCAGCCGGTGCTGCGTCCACGATCTCTTTCGGCATAATGGAAGGGAACTGCGCTTGCGATGCAATAAGAATCAACACGTCCGACGTAGGCGACTCTACGGTCAGCTTCACGGTATACGTATCGACGGCTTCGAATTTGGCATTCGTCAGCAGCACCTTCGCCCGGGACGAAGTCACCAGCCAGCGGTTCATCGAGGCTACAACATCCTCGGACGTCATCTCTTTCCCGTTGTGGAACTTCACGCCTTGGCGAAGAGCGAACGTATACGTTAAACCATCCTCGCTTCGTTCAACCGACTCTGCCAGAGCCGGTACGGGTTCATAGTTTGCATTCAGCGTGTAGAGCTGTTCGAAGATATTGCCGGCCGTATCCAGTGCAACCGCCGATACCGTCAAGGCCGTATCCAGCGTTGGCGGCTGAGCCGTAAGCGCGATGTTCAGCTCGTCTTTGTACTCTTGTTGTTCGGCTTGCTTCTCGCTTCCTTTGTCTTCGGCTGCGCCCTCTGCCGCCGGATCGGAGCCGTTGCCGCATGCCGCGATCAACAGCATCAGCACGATCGACGATAAGAGTAAACCTAACTTTCTGGCTTTCATTGTAATCCCCCCGTGTAGTAGACATATGCATATGAAATGTATGCATCATGCTCTGTCAAAAACTCGTAAAACGAACGCACCCCATAATTCTAAGTTATCTGGTAGGTTTAATAAGCTATGCACATACTAATAGATTCGCTATGGGCTGTCAATGCAATAATTGATCGCACTAGAATTAATTTCCTGTTCGCAAAAATAAATAGATCCAACATGCAAGGACTTCGTTCCTCTCCATCGCCTTGACCGCTGCAACCGGCCTTCCCCCGAAAATAAAAAAGCCCTGGTCCGTCTTTCGAACCAAGGCTCGTTTATTAAAGTGGCAGATCGCTTTGCAAAATCTTTTCCCTGCGCCCTTTCATATACCACTGTCCCCAGGGATGAAGTTTGTCGAAATTTCCGCGGCAGGCATGGAACAGCTTCATATACCGCCCCATTTCTCTCAGCTTCATGAAATAGGGGATTTCCCGAAGCCACTCCTCCTCCAGGCAACGCTCCAGACGGTATCCTTCCAGGAAAGGGATCAGGAATTTACCTCTGTCCGGATCGGCTCCTTCGGTCAAACCCGAGAAGAAGGCGGCGACGGCTATATCATCCACGAACCATGAATAACGACTCGCATCGAAATCAATCAGGCACAACGCATCCCCCTGGACAAAAAAATTGCCGTAATGAAAATCGGCATGAATCAATCCATAAGTCTCCCTAGAAACCGGGAGCTTCGATATATACCGGCACAAGGCTTGATAACGAGAGGCAATTCCCTTCTCAGACGACGGTAAATCGAGATGTCGAACCTTCTCTGCCTCGTACGACCAATTCGGCCGTCTCGTGAAGGGGTCCTGATGGATATACTCTTGGGTGATACGATGCATGCCTCCCATGAATTGGCCCATTCGCCTGTATAAATCCTCGCCGGCTTCGTTCTCCCCAACCGGACGCCCCTTGGCTTCCTCGTAACAGACCGCCGTATATTCCCGGTCCTCCATCCGGATCCGCTCCACAAGGTTCGCGGCTGCCGAATGGAGCGGCCTCGAAACGCAAACGCCCTTACTCCCAAGAAACTCTACCCACTGCACCTCCCCGGCAATCTTCGCATAGGGTTTGTGGGACTCGTCGGTCAAGCGCACATACACGGTCTTCTCGTCCCTTCGATAAGAACGGACAAGGCTGTGTTCGGAAAAATGCGTCTGGAGTCTATCCCGCTCCAAAAGTCCGAACCTGCTCGCAGCCGCGGCCATAAGCTCGCTCCGTCGTTCCAATTGCAGCGCCTCCCTTCAAGCCGGATGATATTGACATCAATGATGAATGATTTCTACAAATATGTAAGCGGCTCCTACATGCAAAGCCCGGTCCTTATGAATATTCCATTGAAATAACGCCATCAACAGCGGTCCTTGTGCCGGCCGCTTTTTCCGCCGATGTATACGCTCTTGTTGTCGTCAAAAGGGCGGGAGGATATAATACGGGTAAAATAAAATCGTCATGCAAGAAAGAGGGCCTTATTATGAATCCCGAAACCCGAAACGCCCGAACCCAACTCATCATCGAAGCAGCCGAGCGCGTATTTACACATAAAGGCATTGAAAAAGCCACCATGCAGGATGTAGCCACCGAGGCTGCCATGGGCGTAGCCACCGTTTTTCGTTTTTTTCCCCGCAAAGAGAAACTCGTCGTTGCCGTTGCCACGAAAATGCTGGAAACCGTTCTCGAGACCTTTCGCTCCGTCGCGGAACAGCCGATTTCCTGCATGGAGAAGCTGGAGCTGCTGTTTGACCACTTCATTTCCCTGCTGGAGCAGCAGACCAGCTCGAACGTCAAGCTGCTTGAGAACTTCGAGAGCTATGCGGCTCAGTTCACGGAGCCTCTTGAGGATATCGAGCTGTTTAACGCCGTCTACCGGGATATATCCCAGGTATTCTCGACCATCGTGGAGCAGGGCATCGAGGATGGATCGGTTCAAGCCGACCTTCCGATTGCCGAGACGCTGACCACCATCGTGAATACATTCGGCATTTTTGCCAGAAAGCTGTCCCTCCAGAAAAACATTCTGGTGGTCGAGCCGGACCTCGCGCAGGAGAAGCAGCTGGCGATTCTCAAGCACATTCTGCTTAATTATTTGCGGGCATAAGGGACTTGGAGCCAAGTAAAAAGAGTGCGCAGCATCACGACTGCACACTCTTTTCTTGTTGGTATCCCTGGCTTCTCCTACAGGCCCAGCTTCTGCCCCCGCTCCAGGCGCTGAATCTGCTGCTCGCCCGTGACCGCCAGCTCGCTGAACTGATGGATCGTCTCGCGCATGCGCGGGAGAGCCTCCTGCTTGTAAGTGCTGATGGAATCAAGCGCCGACAGCACGTCCGTGAACGCTTGCTTCAAGGTATCGACGGAAATGCTCGTTTCCAGCGACTGCTTGTGGATCGCCGCACCTTGATCCTTCAGCATTTTGGAGGTGGCGCTGATCAGGTTGTTGGTGGTTTCGTTCAGCAGCTCGATTTTCTTCAGGACAATCTTCTGGTTGTAAAGGGCACTTGCGACCGTGACCGAAATTTTCAGCGCCGATACCGTTACGTTTCTTGCCCGATCCACACCACGGATTAACTCCTTGTTATTCCGGATGACGACTTCTATGGCCATGATCCCCTGCTGGTTCACGACGAGCATCTGCTGCAGGTCCATCACGCGCTGGCGCAGCGGGAACAGCACCTCTTCGGTAATAAACCGGATTTTGTCCTCCGACTCCTGGCGGATTTTGGCCGCCTCGACCTGGGACTCGATCTCCGTGTCCATCAGCATGCCCAATTGGATTTCCTTTTGCAGCTTTTTGGTGAGCTCGCGAAGGGTTTGCTGTTCAATCTCCAGCGTGGTGTTGTCGTTCTTTAATACGGTTTTTCCTTTATCCAGAGAAATGATGATGTCCGAAATGACGGCATCCGCCTTTTGGAACTTGGCAAAATATCGGCGCAGCGGGTTAAACACCATGCCCAGCAGCCCGCTCTTCGCAAAATCCACAACGCTCGGATCCAGATCCTTCAGCTGCAGCTGCAGCTCCGTTAACCCTTTGGCCACTTCGCCGCCTTCGTCCCCGGTTTTCGATAGTCTCCCCACCTGAACCTGCAGAAGCGCGTTCTTCTCCGAGGAGGACCTCATCGTGCTGATCCCAAAGCTGTCAATGGATTGCAGCACCTGTCTCCGTTTCTCGAGCGATTCGATATCCAGCTCCATGATGGCCTGCACGTTGCTCGCTGCCAGTTCCTTCAGCTGCGTGACTTCTTCCGGCTCAGGCTTCACCTGCTCTTCGATTGCCGTCTTAATCTCTTCGGGACGAATGACTTCCATCGTAAATGACAATATAACCCCTCCTACAAGTTTCTGATATACCAGATTCACATCGTTATGAAAAATTGCTACATCTGCACATTCAGCAGCTGGCCGATTTTGTATACGACATCATCGGTATCGGCGTTGATGCTGGCAGCTTCATTGATGCTGGAAATGCTTTGGAGCGCCTGAATGTCGGCATTATAGCCAATCGTATACACCGGTATTTTGAAGGCTTGAATCAGTCCGCGGATATCGTCTAGGGAATGCCCGACGTTCGTCTCCCCGTCGCTCAGCACAAAAATCAGGGGTTTCACGTCCGGATTCGCCGCCATCTCGTCCTGCAGCATCTTCATCGCCACGACGATGCCGTCAAAGGTCGCGGTATTCCCGCTGGCCTCGAGGCTGTTGATCGCACCGACAAACATCGACTGCTGATTCAAATCGTACTTGCCGATCGGAAGGTTGATCGTAACGTCCGTGGAATACGATACAAAGCCGATGCTGTTGTCCCGGCCCAGATATTTCTGTCCCGTCAACAGCGATTCCTTGAGACGGTTTAACGGCTCGCCGTCCATGCTCCCCGATACGTCCGCCACGAACACGGCCGCAACCGGCTTGTTGCCGTCCTTCTTCTCCTTCCACAGCTTCTGGGCGGACGGCAGCAGGCTGCTGTCGACGACCTCGAGCTCGGATTGGTAATCGTTAAGACCGTTGAACCCTTTTTTGTCGGCCATCTGCTGGTATTTGTCCTGCTCAACGAATTCCGCGAATTTCTTGATGATGTCCAGCTTCTCCTTCGGCAATTTCCCGAGCGCGTACAAAGGGCTGTCGTGCCTTACGCCAAACGGGGTAAAGACGTAACCGCTTTTCATATCCGCCGCGTTGACAAAGGTCTGATACTCCAGGACAAAGGCATCCAGCATGCCGGACTTCGCTGCATCGCGCATCTGGATCGTGGTGGAAGCCGTGAAAGGAACGTTCGCTTGGAATTTCTCGAAGCCCTGTACCGCCTTCTCACCCAGTATGTTGTTGCTGTCGAACGTTTCAAGGGCCGTGATCAGGAAGTTGAGACCCGTGGAGCTGGCAAAAGGATCCGTGTAACCCATCGCCAATTCATTATTCGCTATCGCATCCGTCAGCGTCTTGACGTTCAAGGAGCCGTACTTCTCCACCAGCTCGTCGTATTTGGCTTTTCGGGTGACGACGCCGGTGACGTTCCCCGTCAGGCGCTTGGATACCAGCTCGGCTTTGACGCCGTATTCCTTGACCATCTCCCCCCACAGCTCATTGGAAGGCGTAAAAGCGTCCGGCACGTACTTCCCGGATGTTATGTAATCGGTTGCGGTTCCGGAAGCGATATTGCGGATCTTCACGGATACCGGCTTGCCGTTCACTACCGGCTTGGATTTGTTGAATTCCTCTGCCACTTCGTTCAGCCATCCGTCAATGCCCGGTCCCGCCTTCTCCGGCGAGGAGAAAATCTCCACGTACAAGTCCGTCGTATTCTCGACCGAGATCGGGAACTTGGATATATCGGGCAGGGAATCCGCGACGGCCACCGGGTCCAGATCGACTTGGCCTTTGATGGGATCGGCTGTCGTGACAGTTATATCCTTGTAGATTTTGTTGATCTTTTTAGCCGCGCCTTCCGAATCGACCTCGGCTTGGCTTTTGCCCAGATTAGAGGTTAACGTGATCCCCGCGTACACTAGAACAAACACGACCACTGCAATGGCCACTAATACGACAAAGGCACTACCCTTGCTTCGCATAATCATCTCCCTCTCTTATTGCTTGTATAATTTGGTTTGCTTGATTAACGCATCGATTTCCTTCATGCACGGCATATCCTCCACATCCCGGTAATCGGTGCTGCCGAGCAAAGAGATCTCCAGCAGCAGCTTATCAAGCTTGAGCATGATTTCCTCGTTCGCCTCCAGATAACCGGTCACGTAAGCCAAGTACTCTTGGTATAACGCCGTTTTTTTCTGCGCCACCTTGCTGGACAGCTGGGAGGCTTTCGGCTGATCCGCCATGCGGGCGAAATCGGATGCGGCAAAGACGCCAAGCTTGTTCAGTATCCCTCTGATATTGAGGTAGAACAGCTTCTCGACTTCATCGATGACCCCCATGAATTTCTTGTAACTGAGCTCCGTTGGCTGAAAACGCTGACCCAGAACGCCCAGCAGCGCGTTTCTCTTCTTCTCGATTCGCTCCAATTGGTCCAGGGCAAGAGCGATATCATTCTTCAGCACTTTCACGTTGCGGTAATGGTGAAGCGCCTCTATGTAATCCTCGCGGGTCTGAATCGTTTGGATCGGTTTTGCAGCCGGAGACTTGAACAACAAAACATAACTTCCATAAAAGAGTGCAAGCATGCTGACCACCCATACGGTGATGACCAGTGCAGACTGGAAAGCGTTATCGCCGCCGACTTGGAAGCCGAGCAGCCCGGGCGAAACCAGGACAATATTCACGATCGCGATAACAGCCATAAGCAGGAGCAGCTTCGCGGACTTCGAGCCATTCAAGAATTAACACCTCCCCTACTCCTATAGAGCGATGACTGATTCAACCTATAACCGCTTATAAAACATCCGTAAAAACATAGGTAATTAAAGGATATAACACATACTACGTCTCAATTCGAAGTTAGATGCATTTTCCTCTCCAGGCAGCCCTGCCGATATGTAATCCATTCATTTCTTTATCGGATTTTCACTTGGATAACATGATGCGGGCATGACCGTCCCGTGTTTAAGAAAGCCATGGCGAATACGCAGAGAACCGCAGCAAAAACTGAGGGGCCAAGCCGAGGCGAGCAAGTTCATAGAGGTAGGGCTACTATATCAAAATTACATAAATAATCCAATGGTTCTGCGACAAAAGACGCAAAAAAAGTCCTTCAGGGCGTGCCTGAACGACTTCTATTAGGGATGGCTGCCGGCGGAACTATAAACCTTCAAGCTTTGCCTCTGGGCAGCTTATCCGCATATCGGGTCCGCAACTCGCCCAAGTAATCCAGCTTGCTGAGCACCTTCTCTTTATTCAGCATGCCCATGCTCAGAATGAGCTGCTCGATCAGCAGCAATGGCGTCACCATGGAATGAAATTCGCCCATGTCCCCCCGGCTGACAAAAAAGGAAATCTGCGCCGGCGTTCCATACCGGAACTCCTCCCGGTCCGTGATCATGATCGCCGCATTCTGCACGCGGCTTACGCAGTCCAGGATAACCTCCGTTTCCGGGAGCATCCGGGTGAAGCTGAAGATCAGCACGACATCTTCTCTCTCCATATGCGCGAGCGATTCCAGCAGTTCATGACCGCTGCCGGCCATGATTCGCACCGACATGCCAAACCGGGATAAACGATACGATAACAGCTCGCCCAGCGAGAGGGACGGACCAGGCGCATGCACATACACACGTCTTGCCGAGGCCATTAGACCGGCTGCTTCCTCCAGCTCGTCCGGGCGGTTCTTCTCCATCGTGTCTTGCAAATGATGCTTCGCCTGTTCCAGCATTTTCGCGGGCAGACTGGACGCGTCCAGCCGGGATATCGTCTTTTCCAGTTTTACGGCAGGCGTCGTATCCGAGGACTCCCGCAGCATCAGCTTGAACGCCTTGGCATTCTCGTGCCCGACGGCACGCCAAAACCGGGAAACGGTCGCAATGCTGGTGCCAAGCCTGTCGGCGATTTCCTGCTCGGTCATGAACAGCATCTCCTCGGGATTACGTTCGATAAAATCGGCTATTTTGAGCTGGCTCGGCGACAGCCCGGATGTATCGGGAAACCAATTCTTCAATGATGCTGCACTCCTTCTGCAATGAAATCATCGTAATTGGGCATGAGTTCATCATACGCCGTGATTGTTATGTAAATTTTATTTCATGATTATATTTTTGTAAAAAATATTACAATGCGTTGACATAGTGCTCCGTTCATTTTAATAATTTCCTCCTATACTGATAGCAAATCCCATTCCCAAGGAGGCTTCTCTCTAATGGCAAGCAATTCACGGGTCTATACCCTGACCTCTTCGCAGAAAATGATGATTTTCGTGCTGTCCATGTCGCTGTACGGCCTGTCCAACATGTTCACCGAGCTCATTCCCGCGTTTCGCCTGGGTCCGATCGAGCTTTCGGCCGAATATTTTGCGTTCATTCCCCTAACCCTCTGCATGCTGTTTCATCCTTTTTATGCTGCTGTGGGGGCTGCGCTCGGCGAAGTTATCTTCGGTGAACTGATGCTCGGGCAATTCGGCGGTCTCGGAGAGCTGGAGAAGTTTCTTACCTTTTCCTTCGCCATGTACGTTGCCGGCCGTCTGGTCAAAAACCCCCTCAGCCGCGCTCAGGTCGGCATCGCCGCCATGTCGGGCGTCATCATCCACCAGCTGTGCAGCTCTCTGGTGGATATCGGCAAGGTCTGGATCGGCGTCGAGGAATTCGAAGCCGTGCCCGGGCTTGCACAAAGCGTGGTCCTTGTCGAAGGCATCGGTTTCCTGAACGATGTGCTGTTCTCCGGCATTCTGTTCGCTCTTCTGCCTACATTATATCTGGTTCCTAGGTTGTATGGAAAAATCGAGCCGCTGCTCGGCATCAAACCCCGCCAGAAGCTTACCCAATACGAAGCCGCAGGCATCGTCTCGCCCAAGCTGGTCCTGGCTGGAATCGTTTTGGCACTGATTGCCTTCGGAGCGGAATCCCTTTCGGAAACGGACTGGAACCTCGGCGAGTGGGACAGCGGATTTGCAGACCGGTTCGGCATCGGCGCGATCTGGATCAGCATCGCTGCAGCCGCCATCGTTGCTATTGCGGTACTGACGTTCATGCGGGCCAGAAGAAACCGCGGCCTTCAGGAAGAGAAAATGCCGGAGACCCCGCCATATGCCTAAACCGTTCGTTCATGACCATCCGGCCATCCGAATCGCAGGCGTCACCTTTGCCTATCCCGGTTCGGAGCAGCCTGTGCTGAAGGAAGCTTCCCTTCATATTCGCCGCGGCAGCTTTACGGCGATCATCGGAGGGAACGGCTGCGGCAAATCCACGCTCTGCAAGCTGTTCAACGGATTGATTCCCCACTATTATTCAGGCGATTTCACCGGTACTGTCGAAATCTGCGGGGTTTCCGCCGAGAATCGGACAGTCTCCGAGCTATCGCGCAGGGTGGGGTATGTCTATCAGGATTTTGATAACCAGTTAGTCCGCCCCACCGTCATGGATGAAGCCCATTTCGCTCCGCTCAATTACGGGCTCCCGGACTACCGGGCCATGGGCGCCAGGGCACTCGATATGTGCGGGTTAACCCATCTGAAGGACCGCTATATATGGGAACTGAGCGGGGGGCAGAAGCATCTGCTCGCCTTGGCGGGAGCCCTCTCGCTGGAACCGGACATTCTCGTGGTGGATGAGCCGGTATCCCAGCTCGATCCCCAGCACGCCAGGCAAGTGTATGATGTGCTCCGCCAATTGAATCAGGTCCATGGAAAGACCGTTATCGTGATTGAGCATCATGCGGAGTTTATTGCCGACTACTGCGAGGAAGTGTGCCTGATGGAGAAGGGGAAGGTGCTGTGGCAGCGCCCGGTCATTGAAGCGCTGAACAGCCTTGAAGATCTGGAGCGGCTGGGCATCCAGCCGCCCCAGGTGACCAAAGCCGCGGTACAGCTGTCTGCGATTCTGCTGAATGGCGGCATGGCCTCCGGCAGTCCGCAGGACGGGCACTCGATAACGGACGTCTCCGGCTCTCATGCTATGGGATTGTCCGGATTTCAGCTGAAGCAGCCTTACCCTATTACGGCTGAGGAAGCAGAAGTCTATTTTGGAGAGCTTCTGCACAGGCACGGGGATACCCTGTCGCTGCTTGATCATCGACCAACCGACGCAAGAGCTGACGATGCTTCACTTGCTGACACAACCGCGAAGGACCCAGATTCCGACCAGCACCGCATCCAGCAGGGCGATGAATCAGAACGGCAAGGGGAGCATGGCGCGCTGGTGGAGTTCCACCATACCGTACTTCGCTACCGAACGATTCATAAAACGGAGCACGAGGTTCTTCGAGGCATAGATCTTCGCCTGTATGAAGGCGAACGCATCGCGCTTGTCGGCAACAACGGCGCGGGCAAATCGTCGCTTCTGAAGCTGATCGCCGGCATCGCCAAGCCTTCCGGCGGCTCTGTCTTATTCCTAGGCAGGAATACAAAGGATGTATCGATGGAGCAAATATCCGCTAACGTGGCTTACGTCTTCCAGAATCCCGAAGATATGTTCATTGAAGACAATGTGTATAGAGAAGTGGCCTACGGCTTGAAGAGCCGCCGTCACCCGGAAGCTGAGGATAGGGTTGATCGCATGCTGACCCATTTCCGGCTTCAGCCTCTCCAGGAACGGGATGCCCGTCTCCTCAGCGGTGGTCAGCAGCGCCGCGTATCCCTGGCTATTGGAGCTGCCATGATGCCCCAACTGATTCTGCTGGATGAGCCGACGGCCAATCTGGACATGTCCACTCGCGAAGAGCTTTTGGATACGCTGCAGGAGCTGGAGGACCATGTCCGTACCATTGTCATCGCCACCCATGATATGCAGCTGGTTCACGAATGGGCGACCAGAGTGATCGTCTTGAATCAAGGCGTCGTGGCCGGCGACGGCACCGTCTCCGAGATTTTCGCCGATTCGGAGCTTATTTCCCGGGCCGGGCTCGCACCGACCCAGATGATGGATTTATCTATAAGGCTGGGCGTCGTGCCCGCGACCAGCTCGCCGGACGAGTTTGCCCGCCATATATACGGCATTCTGAGCGGAAAGGAGATTCACTGCCATGCAGCTAGTCCGCAACTGGTTTAACAAGATTTCGATTGAACGGATTCAACTCGAGTTGATGAATACCGCCTACGGGAGCGGCCATGCCGCCCTTTCCCGGCTCGATCCCCGATGCATGCTGATCTGGTACCTGTTCTTTGCTATAGCGCCCTGGTTTATTTCAAACATTACCGTGCTGGCCGGATTGTTTCTCATGATGGTGGTCACCACCATTCTGTCGCGGGTTACGCCGTTTATTATCGTCATACTATGCCTGGGCCTGATCGGCCAGGTCGGCTGGCTGTTTGTGCTGTCCCTCTTTTTCGGCGGGGACGTCGGCTCGGCGCTTCCGCTGCTGAAACTCACCTTAAAGCTGTCGGTTGTATCCCTTGCGAGCATTACGGTGTTCTCCGGCATGGATCCCGAGAAAATCAGCGACGGCCTGCTTGCGCTCGGCATGCCTGCCGCCTTCTCGTTCAGCTTGTCGTACGGCTATCGGATACTCCCCGTATTGTTCGAAGAATTTCGCCATGTGCTGCTCTCTTACCGGCTTCGGGGAAAAGCGCCGGAGCATCCCGGTTTTCTCTACTGGCGGCTCGCAGCCTATTACATGAAGTTGCTTATGCTATCCTTTTTCCCTTTGATGCTGGCGACCGCCAAACGTTCCCGCACGACGGTAGAAGCGCTGGAGACCCGCGGGTTCTCCTACGGCATGAAGAATCCGGCTGCCAAGAAGCTGAAGCTGTCCCACCTGACCCTGTCGGCGCGGGATGCGGTGTTCCTGACCGGAACGGCAGCATATACCGCATTATTGTTCTGGTTCGGCTGACCTTAAAATTACTGACTTTGACAAGGAGTGTTCGAATATGAAAATTGATCTCCATACCCACGCCAAATTGTCCAAAGCGTCCGATTTCTCTAAACATTATTATGAGGAGATGATCCGGGAGGCGCTGGACAACGGACTTGATGCGCTCGCTTTGACCGAGCATTTTAACACGCGCCATTTTGACGAGGTGTACCGGCAGCTTGACAGCATGTTTCCCTATAATGGCGAATACTACGATGCAGGCGGATTGAAGATCTTTCCGGGGATGGAAGTGGACATCCGGGAAACCGGCCACATTCTGCTGATCGGCCGGAAGGAGTTCATTCTGGAAACCCGCCGTCGCCTGGACGGGTATACGGAGAAGGGCTCCTTCATCCCTTTCGATGATCTGATGGACTTGGCCGAAGGCTTCCCGCTGCTCAAGATCGGAGCCCATCCGTTCCGGGAGAGCACGCCGCTCCGCCATCTCACGCGCAGCCAGTTGAGCCGCCTGGACGCCTTTGATCTCAATGCCAAGGATATGTACCAGTACGGCAGCGAAGCCAATCAAGATCAGGTTCAACGTTTCGCCGCCGATCTCGGCAAACCTGTTACGGCGGGAAGCGATACGCATCAATGCCTCCAATTCGGAAGCGTCTATAACGAGCTGCAAATGCCTTGCGAATCCGCTGCCGAGCTCAAGGATGCCATTATGCAAGGCGCTTACCAGATTCATGTCTCGGACAGCCTGCCTATTAAGGTCAAAGCATCCGTCATGCTGAAAAAGCTCATGAAGGAGATCATCCGCCTCCAGTCCCCCTCAGCCGTCATCTAGCTAGTGAAACGTGAACTACGCCAAAGTTCGATAGGCCGCCCCGCCGTGTATTCATTTACATTCATGTACGAAAAAGAAGCCTGGTCATGTATCCATGTCCAGGCTCCTTGCGTTTCCGAAAGATTGTTACATTGCGACTCGACCCATGTCATTCCCTCCCGAACCGGCTCTCTAACCCCATTCCAGCGTTGCACGAATCGGTGGGATGGGCGGAATTACTGCAGTCGATCCAACAGATTCAGCATGGCTTGCGCGCTTTCCGCACGGGTGGTTTTGGCTTGAGGCGTAAACATGCCATTGGCATGCCCCTTCATCAAGCCAAGGGCCAAGGCTTCATTCACCTCTTGGAGTGCCCATGAAGAAATTCGCTGCTTATCTTTCAGGTTAGGTGCTCCCTCTAAAGAGGAAGCGTCTCCCTTGGTCTGGTAAGCACGATAAAGCATCACAGCCAGCTCCTCGCGGGTGATGGCCGCGTTCGGCGCGAACGTGTCCTTGCCTCTGCCGTTCACCAGCCCGTGCTGGGAAGCCGCCGCAACCGCCGAAGCATACCAAGCATCGCCGTCCATATCCGTGAAGGTCGTGTCGTCTTGCGTGCTTTCAAGGCCCAGGGCACGAACGAGCATCGCGGCGAACTGCGCGCGTGTCAGCGGCTGATGCGGACTGAATTTTGTATCGCCGGTGCCATTCACAATATGCTTGGCTGCCAGCTCTTTTACCGCTTGCTCCGCCCAATGGCCGGCAAGGTCGGCAAACGTTTTGTCGTATTCCAGCACGGCATAGTAGCTCAATTGACTGACTTCAGCCGTCAGCTGCCCGTTTACCGGCTTGCCGCCGGCATATTTCAATGTTCCCAATTCCGAAATGCCGTAGATGCCGGCCAGCTCGCCGTGAATGGCGTTGTCGACAGGAAAAGCAATCGTTACAGGCGCTATGAAATGCTCCAGCTTATATGCCTTGCCGTCTTTCGTACGGACGTTAAGATCTAATTCGTACATCTTGCTGCCCTGCTTCAGTCTAGCCTTCCCGGCAGCAGCTGCTTTGGCTACGAGAGAGGCGGCTGTCTGCGATCCAACCTCCTTGAGCTTAAACGAGATGACCGCATCCTTAGCCTGCTCGGCCGGTACGAGCTGGCGCAGCGCTTTGAGCAGCGCAGACGGAAGCTGTACCATCACGCCGTCCTGCTTCAGCTCCAGCGGCTTCGCCCCCAGAATATCCCCTGCCGTCAGCGGCAGGAGAACTTCGATATCTTCGGCACCGAGCTGAATCGTCACTTTCTCTTGCCCGCCGCGCAGCGATTCTTCGTTAACGATCCGCTGGCCCTGATTTGGCTTCGTTCCCGGATCGGTAGACGGATTGCCGCCTGCTCCTCCGCCTCCGTTTCCACTGCCGGGGTTGCTGCCGTTGCCGCCGCCTTCAGCTGGTACTGCAGTCAGAATGACGGTACCGCCATCCGACATGGCAGGGAGCGTTAGCGTCACTTTCTGATCGGCCGTTACGTTATACACGCTGCCGCCGTACAAGTCCTTCGCCTTGCTGCCCGCCTTAAACGGCACAGACAGGACGACTTCTTTCGGTTCGTTCTTCACATGAATCGCGGTAACGATATGCTCTCCGTTATACTGCTTGTCGAATGCGAGATAACCATCCGCATTCGAAGCCGCAATGGATGTGCGCGTTCCTTTTGAAAATACTTTCGAGTTTGCCGCTCGAATGTTCAAGAGCTTCTGGTAATGCGTGAGCAGCTTCTTCTCGGCCTCCAGCTGGTCCCATGGCATATCGCCGCGGTTCTCGCTAAATTCGCCTTTGCCCATATCCCCGGCATTCTTGCCGGAGCGCCCAAGCTCTTCGCCATAATAGATGACCGGCTGGCCTTTGGATGTAATTTGCAGCGCTGCGGCCGCCATCAGCTTTGCCTTGTTGCCATCCACGTAGTGGGACAGAAAGCCATCCTCGTCATGACTGCTTAGGAATTGCCCCATCATTCGGGTGTTATCCAGCTTCGATTCG
Source organism: Paenibacillus sp. Y412MC10 (assembly GCF_000024685.1). Classification (NCBI taxonomy): domain Bacteria; kingdom Bacillati; phylum Bacillota; class Bacilli; order Caryophanales; family Paenibacillaceae; genus Paenibacillus; species Paenibacillus sp. Y412MC10. The sequence continues at coordinate 428,238 of NC_013406.1, read as the reverse complement.
CGGTCAGCCAGGTAGGCCTCAACCGATTCCACGCTGCCGTTCACGAATTCCTTGGCCATTCCTTTGAAGCCGAAGTCCAGCAAGCTGTCCATCTGGCCGCTCTGAAGCGTTCCGCCATCGCTGTCAATCGTAGCTCCGAAATATTCGCCAATCATTTTGAAGCTCGGATCGAGGTGGGTCAGCGCATTTTTGAACGCCTTCCATGTCGTTTCATCCACGTGCTTCACCGTATCCACGCGGAAGTAGTCGATCGTGTCCCCGCGGTCGGTTTTGGCACGCTCCAGCCAGCTTGCCTGCCAATCGATGATCTGCTGGCGAACAGCCGGATTCTCCGTTATGAAATCAGGAAGCCCCGCTAGTTCGCCTTTGATCGGATCCGTATCGGCCGACAGACCGTCTGTACGGAGCATATCTTTAAACCGGTCCTTATCTTCCTGCGTGATACCGGGCGCACTGTCTCCCGGCTTCAGACCATATCCCGTATGATTGACCACGACGTCCACCATAATTTTGATGCCCCGGTCATGCGCCTTGTCGATTAGCTCCTTAAAGGTATCCAGATCGCCCAAATGTTCATCGATCTTCGTAAAATCTTTGGCCCAATAGCCGTGATACGCATATTGCTTGCCGCCGAAGCCTGCACCCTGATTGAAATCGATGTTATCCACAATCGGCGTGATCCACAGCGTGTTCACGCCCAGATCCTCGATGTAATCGAGTTTATCGATCAGTCCTCTGAAATCCCCGCCATGATAGGCTTCCGGGTGATCCTTGTCAACATTCGCGTTGTTGGAAACATCCCCATCCATGAAACGGTCGGTCAGCACAAAATAAATGCGCGCCTCGTCCCAATCGAAATCGAGTTTGCCGCCTGCGATTCTTGGCTTCACCGTTACCGCGGCTTCGCCGGTATGCCTATTGCCGTATTGGTCGACTAGCGTGATTCCAATTTTCTTGCTGCCGGCCGTGACCGTATCTTTTACGGCAATGCTGTGCTCCAGCAGCCCTGTATCAACCTTCGCTCGGGCCGGTCCGCCCAGTTCCGTCAAGTCGACGAACGCTTCCTTGTAAGCAACGGGCTCCGAAGAGGTTACGTTCAGTTTTAGCACCGCATTTTCATCATAAGAGATGGAACCAGGGGTTACCTTCGCCCCGATGGTCACGGTCGGATTGCGATAAACCACCTGCGACTTTCCGTTCACCGTGTTTTTCGGATCGGTGACTTCCTTCGTGGTTCCTTTATGATTGACGATGAACGTGTATTCGTACGTTCCGGGAGCAACGCCCTTAAGCGTATAACTGAACCATTCCTTGTCAGGAACGTAGACCATCGTTTCCAGCTTCCCGTTAATCTTCACTTTCACGTCAGAGATGCTATCCATCCGTCCGTCCCTGAACAATTGATCGTCCCGGTAATGGAACGTAATGTTACCGCCTTCAAGCGTCGGCCCCGCAATGCTCGGCAAAATCTCCAGCTCATGCACCATGCTGGTCACATTCACTTTCGTGAAGGCCTCGCCTGGCTGAAGCGGAATGATTCGGTCATCCGGGATATCCTGCTTGGCCGTATCCCAATTCGTTCCTTTGCGCAGAACGAAACCAACGCCTGTTGTTTCGGGTGCCACCTCAATCTTTACGGTAGCCACGCCATTCTCTATCTTTTCAAAGTCGATCTGATCGTTCTTTACCCCCGTATTCCAAACCCACAAATTCCAATCCGCATAATCCTGATCCGGCCGAATGTAGTTAAGCTGCACATACCGTTTATTGTCCACTTCATCGGCTGTAACGGTTACGGTAATCTCTTTCTGGAACCCCCGATAGGAAACGGTTATGACCGCCGTTCCTTCCGCGACTCCCTTCACCACGCCTGCGGCCGTTACCGAAGCAACCTGCGGGTTGCTGGATGCATAGGTTGCTTGTTTCGTTACGGCTCGTTTGCTGCCGTCCTCGTATTCAGCGTATACCGCGGTTTGATGCGTCTTACCGGTCTGCAAAGAGTAACTTTCTTGATCTACCGATATCGCGCGGAGTACGGACGCCGCGGCGTCCGTCTTGATCACAACGGCCGTCAGAGGCTCAAGCGTGATCGAGCCGGAGGTTAACGTGAAGCCGGACTTCGCTTTGACGCCGGTCGTGCCGGCTTCATCGTTATCGACCACCACCGTGCCGGAGCTCAGATCTTCGCTTAGCGTCAACGTTCTCGACTGGTTATCCGCATTAACGAACACATAATAATGGCCGGTTCCGTCCGTCGCTTTATTCTTATATGCAATGACCAGATCCTGCGCCTTTACTTCGGGAATCTGCAGCAGCGTTACGTTCGAATTCACCATCGACTGATCGCCGAGACGGAAAGCGTCGGACGATTTTCTTAACTCGATCAGTCCGGCCGTATATTCCCGCGTCTTGTTATTCTCCGGATATTTGGCTTCATCCGTCGCTTTCTCCCAATCGAACATGTTGATGGCATCGGAGGAGTCGTAGGAATCATGGATGAAATAACCGAAGCGGTTTCCTGCCTCGTCCTCTAATTCATGGTATTTCTGCTCGGGAACCCCTGGGCCCAGCCATTGCTTGGTCCGCCCGTACTCCTGTCCTGCATGGAGGAAAGCCGTTCCTTGCGAGGTCAAGGTGAGCAGGTTGCCCAGGCGAATGCGCTTATGGATCTCCAGATCATTCGCTGCAATCGACGGGTCCTTCTTGATGGACTGCGCAATGATGTCGTATAGCGGCAAATTGTCATGGGCTTCAATGTATTGAACCATGTCACCCGGATCATCTTCCTTCGTGTTGCTCGGCTGCGCCTTGATATTGTTGAAAATGGTTTGGATGTCGCGCGCGCCGCCCGTAATGAATCGCGGCTCGCCTTCGTTGCCGAAGCCGGATTTCAGCTCGTTGCGGAACTCGTCGGAGAAAACGCCGACGTCGTCCGTTTTATCCATCCAATTCTGGTCCGCGCCCTTGCCTGCCAGGGAGGGATCCGACAGATGACCGCCGAACGTGACCCAGCCCTCGCCGATAAACAGCGCTTTCGGGTTGATGGCTGCAGCGGCATCATAGGCTTTCTGCACGGCCTCATAGGTGGCGTCGCCCATCATGTCCCAGCGCATGCCGTCGATTTTGTATTCGTCGAACCAGTATTTCACGGAGTCCACCATCAGCTTCTCGGCCATCTTGTGGTTGGTCGCCAGATTGTTGCCGAAGCCGCCGATGAAATTGCCGTTGGCATCCTGGAAAGCATAATAGTTCGGCACGATATCATTCAAGAAATCCGCCTTGGCCATATGGGTGTAGACCACGTCCAATACGACGCCCATGTCGGCCTCGTGAATGGCGTTGATCATCGCCTTCAATTCTTTGATGCGAAGCTCGGGATCCGTTGGATCCTCGGAGTAAGCACCGTCAGGGGAGAAATAGCTGTGCGGGTCATACCCCCAGTTGTACTCATTGTCTTTGGCCGAATAATCCAGCTCCCTGTTCTTCATGGCCGCTTCGTCACCGTAATACCAAGCCATCACGGGCAGCAGCTGAACATGGGTGACGCCCAGGGACTTGATGTATTCGAGCTTCTCTTTGAACGCGTCGTAGGATCCCCAAGTCGCGTTATGCAGGTCATTCTCAATCGTCGGATCCGACGTGAAATCCCGGACGTGAATCTCCCAGATGATGGCGTCTTCCCGCTGCTCGTAGCCCGGAATGTCCGCAAAATCCAAGCCGGCGGGATCCGTTTGACTCAAATCGACGATCGCGGCTTTGCCGACGGTATCGCCGTCCGGTCCAACTTCGCCCTTGGTGTTCACTCTGAATTGCGCCATGGATTTGGCATATGGATCCAGCACGGTTTTCGTCACGCCGTTGTTGGTCACTTCGTATTGATAGAAATATCCTCTAAAATCTTGGATGCCGAGGTCTCCCGGCTTCAACCGAACCGACCATACCCCTTTATCGCCCTTTTGGAGGGCGACATTGCCGATAAACTGCGTGGCATCATCCTTGCTGTACACCTTTGCGGTGACTTCGGTCGCCGTCGGTGCCCACAGTTTAAGCTCGGCTCCTCCAGCCTGATAAGTCGCCCCGAGGTCATCGCCGTCGTAAGCGTACATCTCATCCAGCATTCTCCAGCCGGTGGAGGCGGATACGGTTTTTCCGGCGTAAGTTACGCTTAGCGGTATCTGATCCAGCTGAAATGATGCCGCTACTTCGATGGTCGTGTTTCCGGTAATCCTCACGTTTTGAATGGCAACCGGATGGCCGTCCTTATTCTTAATCTGCAGCTCATTCTTCAGCGTATCCGCTTCCAAACCATCGGTCATGGTAAATCCGAGCTGGAGCTTTCCTTGAGCCAATACTTCAGCCGAGACCAACCCGGTAGGCACTTCCCCATACGGAGATGTGTAGACGGTGTTGTCGCCTTCTTGAATGAACAAATGCTGGTATCGGTCTACCAGGGTGAAGCCTTTGTCGCCTCCGTCTTTGCCGGCGTCTCCTTTGGCCGGATCCAGCACGAGGAAGTTAATCTTCTGGGCCCCCGGCTTCATTGGAATGTCCACATAAGCGCCATATCGGTCGGTTTGGCCCGAAGGGAACATGGTAGCCCCCGTCGGCCAGTCTTTCGAAGGCACAGCGACATCGTCGCCCCATAACCATAAACCGTACGGATCATAGTTCTGATCCTGCCGTTGATAGTGGATGCGCACGGTATCCGCCGGCAGGTCAACAGGCTCAAAGCTGTATACCGTATCGGAGCCTTCCTTGAGCCAGACTTCGTTCATGTCCGGCGAGGCTAGGGTGAGTTTCTTGTCGCCGCCGTCTTTATTGCCGCTGATGCGATCGACAACGACGATGCCGACTTTTTGCGCGCCGTCCTTGAGCGGTATGTCGACGAAGGCCCCGTAGGCGTCCTGCTGCCCGCCAGGGAATGGCGTTGCGCCTGCCGGCCAATTGGCGGACGGAGATGCGACGTCATCGAATATCCACAGTCCGACGCTCCCGTAATTCGCGTCAGCCCGGTTGTAATGGACGCGCAGATGGTTAGCCGGCACCGGCGTTCCCGGATCGGCGGGTACAGTGAAATGAGCGGCAACGCCGTGATTGGCCGCATCGTAGCTGAACGTAACCTTAACATCCTGCGGCAGCTGAAGGGCCTCCCGATTAGCGGGGTGAACCGGACTTGCCGCATCGCTGCCCAAAGCGATTTGGTACTCATGATCCCCTTCGTACACGTCGGCCGTCACCGTGTATACATGGTCATAATCGGAATCCTGCATGATTAATCTCGCATCCGCAGGCGACCAGTCGGCCGCTTCGCCGATGCCCGATTGGAAGCTGCCGATCACTCGGGGAAGCTTATCCGCCTCGATCGGAGCGTAGTATGTAGAATCCGCGATCCGGTGGGTCCCATGGTTGTAATAAAAGGTAACCTGGGAATCTTGGGCGAGCGTTATGAGGATGTTGCCATCCTTGTTTGCTCCGCTCGGATTGGAATAGTGGGCGGAGCCGTAATTCTCGTCCCACTTGCCGTCGATCGCGATCTTGTATTCGTACGATCCCGCGGGCAAGCTGCCGGTGAACCTGTATTCTCCGTTCCCCATATCGTTCATGGTTGTCGCGGCGGCAGCCGGATCCCAATCCCCGCTATGGCCTAATTCGGATTGCAGAGTCCCCACCAGCGTAACCTGGCTTGGCGCGCTATTGGCATCGGCCGTTGATGGCGGAATGCCGAGCATGGAGAAAATCAGCGAAACAATCATGATGATGGACCACGTTCGTTTGCTTGAAACCGTCATTCTCATGAAACAAATAACCTCCTTCTGTTCTTGGATTAGGTACAGCTGGTACGATGTTGATGCCAATCATTGCGCAAACGCTTGCATAAACAGGTTTGAGCTTCCATCAAGTAAAGTACGACAATTACTGACAAAAGTTAGAGAATATGTTCGAAATATAGAATGAAACAAAAATAGATGAAAGCGATTACAATGGAAACGTTTGCATCATTTATTGTAGTATCGAGTCTCCTTCTCGTCAACCACATTTTGACCTGTTTTCATCATGAATTTTACGGCTCAAGCGGGTTTTCTCCAGCAGCATCTAGCTCTAACAAATAAAGGGAATCCGTCATCCAGATGACGGATTCCCCTACTAAGGTTTACATGTATGGTATGGTCGGCCGCAAGCATAACGCTGCCTACTAATAGCGAACCGTTAACTCATAACGTCCGGACAGCAGCTCAAGTTCAAGCATGCTATGGTCCAGTCCGCAGCGGACGATGCCGTCCGGCATGCAGCTTGAAGCTGCTCCTCCCCATATCTCAACACCATCGATCAGGAGACCGGTTATGGGGCCGGAGCTCGGTGATGCCAATGCAACGGTGGCGCTCATCGTGCAGGGCAGCTCAAGCCGCATCCGAATGCCGGCTTCGCTGACCCGCTCCCAGCGTACGGCGATCTTGCCTCTTACGGTGGAAACGGAAGCCTCGGCAAAGTCCAGATCCGGCGCGAAAAAGGGGCGAATTCGTGCCGTCGCGAATCCGGGAGCTCCGCTCTGAATCCCGCAGACATACTCCTGCAGCAAGCGGGCGGGATAACCGTTCCATGCATGGCAATGGGACTCGATATCATCCCAGCCTTCCCACATGGTCTCGGCTCCTTGTGCAATCATGTAGCCCCATCCCGGATAATCCGGTTTACTCAGCAAATGGTAGGCCTGATCCTGCAATCCCTCCTCGAACAAAAGACGGAGCAGCGGGAGCGACAAGACCGTCTTGCTCTCCCACGGTTTGCCTGCCACGGCCTTCAATGCAGCCTCCCGGTCTTTCGTCGGCAGCAGCCCTGCATATAATGCCAACGCATTAACGCCTTGGTGGGTGGCAGTCGATCCCGAGCTGTCATGCAGCAGCTTGCCGGAAGCATCGTACAGCCCATTCAGGACGCTGACTTGCAGCTTCTGGGCATAGGCAGCATACGCTGCGCTGTCATCTGCCCGGTTCAGCAAGGCAGCGGCTTCGGACAGAATGCGCAACGCCTGCCATGCCTTGATCTGCTGCACGGTCAGATGTTCGCCTTCATGCTCAACCGTCGGGTAGGGCCAATCGCTAATATGCCATCCGCGGCCGACCGGAATCAGGCCTGTTGCTGGCGATATCAGCGATAGATAACCCTCGATCATGACCCGGAGCGGTTCATAATATCGCAAGAGCAGCTCCGTATCTCCGCTAAACTGGTAAAGCTTCCACAGCAAGGTCGCATAATGCAGGTCCCATTCCGGGATTTGAATGAAAAAGTCTGGATGCTCGTAGTTCGATGGGAACACAAAAGGGAAGGAGCCGTCTTCCAATTGGCCGTCCGCAAAGTCCTGCAGCGTCTTATCCAATACCGGATAGGCATCGAAGTTATAGAGCAGCGTCTCGGCTTGGAGATCGGTATCCGCGAGATACTGCGCCTGTTCCCGATGCGGGCAATCGACCACCTGGCCCAGCACATTGTTGCGCTGCGTCTGCAGGCAAACGTCGTACAGCTTGTTTAAGAAGTCAGACGAACACCGAAAGTGTCCCGTCCGTGCCATGGCCGTACCCGCTGAGCAAATTCGCAGCTGGCCTTCCTCAATCGGTTGCGGATAGCCGGTAACCTCCACATAACGAAAGGCTTTAAAGCTGAAATCCGGCTGCCAATATTCGATCCCTCCGCGTCCATGCATCGTATACACGTCGTAATAATGATGCGAAGTCTCGTTGCACACTTGATGAACGACCCGCCCGTCGCCATCGAGCGTTTCGGCGTACCGCAGCCGTACCGTGACGCCTGCCATACCGGGCAAGGCCAATTGCGGCCAGCCCGATATGATTTTCCCAGCGTCGAATACCTGAATGAGCCCCTCCTCCCCGTTTACGAACGACGGCTCCGCTGCCACGGATGGAATGATGGACTCCAGTTCTTCCGCCTCGGGGAGCTGCTGCCAATGGAGTGACCATTGCTGCGCGGATGGATGAGCAAGAACAACCGAACTGCAGTGTTCCTCTCCAACATCGGGCTGCAGCCAGTTCGGTTCCAGAAGAGCCGCATCATAGTCCTCTATGGACGATAAGCGGCGGTTCTGCTGATAAGGAGACCCGATGCGATGCGGAATCTGCCTTAAGGCCTGCCATGTCAGATCCGATACAACCAGTTGCTCCGTCCCGTCCTCATGCTCCACGTGCAGCTGGAGCAGCATTCCCGGGACGCCGTTCACATAGTTCTGACCGCTTCCGCCCAAATAATGAGCGGCAACGCCGATGCAGTTGGCACCGATCGACAAGAGGGGGGCCACATCATAAGCCAAATAATATTTGCGGTGAGGCACCCCCGTCGGTGCGGGTGAACCATAGCCTCCAACCCGTTGTCCGTTAACGAACAATTGGAATACATGGTGGGCGGATACGAATATTTTGGCCCGCGCAACGGCTCCCCGGAGATCAAAGGATTTGCGGAAATAGGCAAAATCATTGGGCTTCATCTCCTCGGACCGCCATATCCATTCGGCACTCCAATCGCCGGGAAACAAGCCCGTATCCCAATATGCCGGCAGGCCTTCGCTTTCCTTTCCCTGACGGTCCCAGACCGTAACTCGCCACCAGTAACGCGTATTGCTCTGCAGCGGTGGACCGTCATACAGAAGGCTGAGGCTTTGCCCACTCCGCCTGCCGCTGTCCCATACCAAATCTTCGTCCCTGTTAGAGAGCCCCTCCGCGGAAAGGGACACCCTCACCCTGTAAGCCGCGCACGCCTCTCCGCGCCGGTCGCTCTCCAGCAGCCATGAAAAACGGGGAGAAGACACATCCAGCCCCAATGGATTCTCAAGACCATGCACAAGCGGTTTTTGTATCGTAAGCACGTTGCTTCTCCCCTTCCAGACTGTCTATCAAGCTTTAGAATCCATCCATCATGGATTCGATTGATCATGCGGCACGTTCACCTGGGCCACGGCCGCGGTTTCATTTCCAGCTTGATCCGTGACCGTATAAGTGATCGTGTAGATCCTGCCGGAGCCTGCACCCGATCTTGACGCGCGCAAGCTGAACGAGGTATCCATCGTGCCCAGCTCCGCACCCTGAATATCCTCCGCTTGCAGCTCCTCATTACTCGTAATGGAGGACAGCACGACGGAACCGATATCCGAGCCCGAATCGCTGGCATCGACGGAAGCCGTGACCTGGACCAGCCTCTGGTTAGGCGGCCACAACTTGACCGGGTCCGCCGTTACGGCCGCCACGGGCGCAGTCTGATCGATCTTCAAGGTCAACGACTTGATGGAACCCGGTTCCCCGGCTGGACTCATCGTCCGATAGACCAGCTCATGAATCCCGTCCGTATCCATGATCATTTCGGAACCGTACGTCTGCCATTCTCCGTCATTCACGCGAAACTGAATGTCGTAGCCGTCCGGCAAGCCATTCGCTGCGCCAAGCTTCACGGTTACCGGGCTTCGGTACCAGCCGTCGTTGCCATCCGGCTGCTCCGGCGTCAAAGCGGCGGTAAGCTCTGCCGCCTCCATGCCGTCGGCCAAACCGATGCCGTCCACATGGAAATATCCTCCTTGCCAATGCACCCGGCTTGCAGGGACAAGCCCGATTTTGATTTTGGTGATCCGGTCCTTATAGGCCCAATCCCCTAAGTCAACCGCCAGGTTGCTCCACTGCTTCGGAGGAACATTCCCCTCTGCTTCCAGCACATGCTGATCGCTGTACACCTTTACCCGAACGGTATAAGATTCGGCCGCAGGTCCGTTCGAAGGATTGATGCCAAAGAACAGGTAGGGTTTGCCCTCGGCATTCAGCGGCTCGTCGAACCGCTTGGCGATGCCTTTGCTATCGCCCAGCTGCTCTCTGGTCATCACCGTAGCCTTGAGCGTTTGACTGCCGGTCCAGGTGTGGGAAGCATCGGTTTCGACGCCGGATACATACTCTGCATGGGTCCAGCCCTCATCGCCGTTCTCAAAATCAAACAGCATTTCCGCGCCCTCCAGCTGCTCCGGAGGAAGGACAGCCGCTGGCGCCGTATCCGGTATCTCCCGCCGAGCAAGCATGCCGGCATCGAAGGATGGCGCGATATCCTGCCAGTCGGCGATGCCAATGATCGGCTTCGCGAATTCCGTCACCTCCAGCGAACGTTCCGTATCGATATACTTAAAGACATCATACACCAGCTTGTGCTCCGCAGGGATGCTGGCGCCCCTGCTCGTATCCGGATCATGCGTCCACAATCCGAGATTCAAGCCGTACTCTTCGGCATGGTCCACATGCCGGTGCAGAATGAAGGAGTCGATGCCGTCCAGGAAGTCCGTAATGTAATAGGCATACGCATAGGCTGCCGCCTGCAGCTGCTGGCCTTCCGGCGAATTGTCGCCGCTGTGGAAGCCCTGCTCGGACAGGATAATCCGGCGCGCCTCATCGCCGTACATGAACTTCGGCTGCTTCATGTAATCAACGAGGACGTGCAGGTTTTTAAACGTGATTTTCGGCGTATCAAACTGCTCGAGGGACTGCGGCGCAACCCAAGCTCTCGGATCGAACAGGTTTTCCGGATAAGGATGATAAGCGATATGCCATGGAATATCTCCCTCTGCGTCGATCTCCGCCTGAAGCGTATCGATGATCGATCGGCCGTCGAACGAGCCGATCTGCGTGGATGGCAGCTGCTGATCCCAGTTATGCGTCAGCGAAATATACACTCTGGCGTTGCTGTAGAAGCTTTTTACGACGGTATTCGTTATTCTCACGGTCCGGGCATAGTCCTGAACGAATTCCCTGACCGTTTTATCGTTGCCCATATTGTACCAGGTCTCCCCGGCGTCCACCTCGTTGCCAACGATGTAATTGACGGCTCTGCCGTATTTCTCGTCCTCGCGCGAGTAGCGCTCCGCCAGGAAGGCGGTGATGGCTTTATAATACTTCGTCCCTAGCTCATCCGTCGTATTAAATGCATAGACGATGCCTTCCGTGGCATCCGGATGGAGCAAATACCGGTTAGGCGTGGTATCGTCCATTCCCCCCTTATACATGAGGAGGATCAGGGATACCGTCACCCCGTTATCGGACAAACTCTTGATGGAATTATCCCGCTCCTCGATCCAATCCTTCTTGAAATAGAAGGTCTCCCCTTCGTAGGAATATTCGAACGTATTGGCCGGATTGACGGCCCCGTTCATGTACAGGGCGTTATTGTAATCCACGTTCAGTGCGGCATGGCTGATGCCGAGGTCCTCCGCATCGCCGACCATCTGCACCTGCAGCCCCTTCTTGCTCTTCGCCACAGGGAACGGATACGTATTCGGCGCAAGTATCTCCGGGTTGCTCACGTATTTGGCGCGGTCCACGAGCTCCAGTGATCCGTCCGGAAGCCTGGCCGCGACCGCGAATTTGGATTGCAGCCGGTTGTGTCCCTCTTCTCCTGCAAGGTCCAGCTCAAACATGAATTGATCTTGAATCCCTTGCTCGGAAATCGGCTCTCTGTTCGCCAGATCCCTATCCGATTCATAAGGCTGCAGCTCAAATAACTGAAGTACTCCGCCTTCAAAATTCTCCGCTTCCCCTGGCTTTAATGCGCCCTCAATCACGATCCGATCCCGGGAAGCCGCAATTTCATGCCTCGTGAGCTCTCCGGGAAAAACCTCGATCGGAGCCAGCTGCTTGAACCGGATCTGATCGATGCCGACTTCTCCCGTGCTTGCCCCTTCTCCGCTCAGGAACGTCAACCGGAACTGCTTCAGGCTGCCGCTCCACTCCGGATGCAGCGACAGATTAAATTCCTGTTCAACGGACTGGCTGTTATCCGCTTCGATGTCGAACACCTCCGACTTCGTTTCATCCCATTCGGGGCTTTCCTCCGTAATCCATTCAACTTTTATTTTCTGGAATTGAGACTGGTTCCTCAGTTTAACGCTTAATGTATTGTAATGATCGATATCCTGGATGATCACCGGAGATTGCAGTACGGGATCGGCACCCGTCAGTGTCAATCGGAGCTCTCCGCCGGCTGCGTCTACCTCGGCACCTTGGGCGGTAAACCCTTCCGTTTCCCCGTCCACGTTAAAATCCATGCCGATGGCGTTCGATCCGCTGAGATAATCGATCTGGTAATTGCCGCCCCAGAATTCGTATCCCGGATCGCCCGGCTTCAGTCCGCCGTGATCGAAGTTGAGCATGAACGCGAATTCGATCTTGGTGACGTGGTCCCGCTGGGTCCAGTCCTTGACGGACACCGCTACTTTGCTCCAGCTGTTCGGATTGATTTGGGCAATGCTCTCATAGGAATCTTCGCCGCTGAACAGGGTAACCTTGATCAGATAGTCCTCTGTCTGCCATCCGTAACAGTTTGCGGCAAACGTAAGATAATTCACCCCCGACAAGTCGAGCGGCTGATCGAAAGCCCTTGATACCGTTCTCCATTCATAGGCTTTGACTTCATCCGACCACACCTCGAGCACGTGGCTTCCCTCATATGGAGAATTCGGGCCGTTGGCATAACGGTCGACGTAGGTGACTTTCTCCGCCCCGGCTCCGCTGGTCCATTTACCTGGCTGGTTTACCGCATCGGGCTCGTTAAAATCGTCAATGACAATCGAAGGCGTGTAACCCGTCACGTTCAGCACATGGGGAGATGCCTTTAAATCCGGATCATACGTGCCCGCAAACACGATCCCGGCGGGATACGCTTGCAGGGTGAGCGCCAGCAGGACGGAATACAGCAGCAGCCTTTTAAACCCCTTCAACTTCATTACGCTTGTTCCTCCTCAAAATGGATTCTGTTGATACGATTACCGCAGTTCGACGCCATTCACCCCCTTTCCAAACCCCTATTCGCTCGTCTCCAAGCCGATCGCCTTAATCTCTGATTCTAAGCACAAGCTCCGTCCCGTCGATCGCTTTCACGGTAATTCCCTCCGGAATCGTGAGCTCGTATTTCAGTTTCCCTCCCTTCTCTCTCTTCCAGCTTGCTTCCATCATGCCAAAGCGCGTCGGCACAGCGCCTTCCGCCCAATCGAGATCACCGGCATGCGGGGCAAGATATACCTCCTGCTCGCCGAGTCTGCTTAAATCAAGGCCCAACACGGATTGCGTCAAAATATAACTCGGCGATGCGCCCCAGCCGTGACTAAAGCTCACGGGAATATGATCAACTAAATAAGTTGGCGTATTGCCTTGATAAGCGCTCGGCACGGTACAGGCCGGCGTTGATGGATCATACGTCTCCCACCAGGTGGTCGCTCCCCGGTCCAGCATGCCGCCCCAATAGCTTCTAATGATCTCCAAAGCGCGGTCTACGCGTCCTTTGCTCATCAGCGTCTCCAGAACCACATGATAGAAAAAAGCGCCTTTTAACGGCGGCAGCTTTCCGCCGTCGTACCATTCGTCCAGGAAGCGGTCCTCTTCCGCCGGGTCCATCAGGCCGGACCATATCGCCGCAAAGTTGGTCTGAGCCGTGATCTGCTTCGATAATCCGTCCGATCCGATGCAATCCGCAAACACGATCTCGCCGGGGGGCCGCATCTGCTCCCTTATGGCAGCGCGAAGCTGGACCGCCTGGTCCTTCCACTGCCCTGCCAGCTCGTCGCGTCCGGTCTCTTGCGCCAGCTCCGCCGCCAACCCGAGCGCCTTGTAATAGAAGCAGGAGACGGCCGTCACCCGGTCGCGCCGGTCGATGTAATCGGCCCAGTCGATAAAGCACCACCAGCCAGGCCGGTCGGCGCCGGCAAACAGGCCATCCCGATCCTCCTGCAGCGCGAACCACGCCATCAACCGTGTAATGGCCGGCCAGATTTCTTCCAGGAAATCGCGGTCCTTCGTATACCGCCAGTGGGAATGCACGCCGAACAACCAATGCGCGCAGAAATCGGGCAGCAGGAACGAGTTTCGTTCCGGGCCGGTACCGGGTATGGAGCCGTCGTCATTCTGAATCCGCGCCCCTTGCAAGAGACATTTGCGCAGCAGCCGATCATCGCCGAACGCGTGGTAGATGACTTTGCCCATGACCACGGCATCGGCTACCCAGAGCGCCTTCTCGCGCAGCGGGCAATCCTCCAGATGATCCTGGCTGTTCACCAGCGTCGTATACGCCCCGACCTCCCAAATCCGGTTCAGGCGCTCATCGCTGCAGCGAAAAAAGCCGGATTCGTCAAACGGATAGTGGACGGATTCGACGCCGAAGCGCGATATCGTCAGCGCGGCCGGCGTCGCCTGTGCCGTAACCTGAAGGAAACGGAAAGCCCGGCGGCCAAAGGGCTTCAGCCGATTTCGCCCTTTGCGCAGGATGAAGGTATCGTACAATTGCAGCTCCAGCGATTCTCCGTACGACAGTTGGATCACGCCGCCCGCAGGCGCGTCCAGCTCCAGCTCGGGATACCCCACGATTTCGCTAGCAAAGTCATATACAACACCCGGCAGCGAGCCGGGCATGCTGGCATCAAGCGTCCAGCCTGTTGTACCTGCCGCTAACCGACCTGGATCTCTTTCTGTTTCCGCCGAGTCCTCTTGCAAGCCAAACGCTTCATGACCCCGAGGGGCACGCTCCGGCGAACCGAACGCTTCCGTGCTGCCTAAGCGATTCCGCAGCATGCCCGACTCCCCCAGGCTGACGCCGAAATTGGCCTCGGTCCGCACGATCGCTGCCGGACTAACCCATTCCCTGTGCAGCGGAGGAATCTCCCGCGGAAGCAGTCGCGGCCATGGCGAATCCGGATCCATTGCTTTGGCGATAACCACCGCCCCGCTCCAGGAGGAATCGTCGTAGGCGGATTCCTCCCATCCGTCCTCCTGCTGCGCGAGATAAACTTCGCGGAATCCGTTCCACTGATGCTGGCGCGACACCTGGGCCATCCATCTTGGCGATCGCCGGACCTTCCAATCCGCATCCGTGGCGGCCACGCAGAACACTCCGTTCCCGCGCTCGATCTCAAGCTCGGCAATCAATCCCCCCGGCCCTTGCATCTGGCCTGTCACGATATCGGTCGAACCGAAATTGTAGGCGACGATGGCCAGCACATTCCTACCTTTCGGAAGCAGCGGGGTCACATCGATCTCGTCGTAATATTTCCACTGCTGGTCGGCAGGTGAAGGGCCCCTCCCGACCACGGTACCATTGACATAGAGCAAGTACTCCTGGTTGGCTGACACGTACAATCGGCCCGCCATCGGCGCTTCCTGCAAGTCAAAGCTCCTTCTCGCTTCCAGATACACGTTGGCCGTATTCGGGGGGAAATCTCCCCAAATCCAGCTCGCTTGCCAGTGATCTTTCATCATGCCCTCCCTGCCAGCTCGGCTTCCCCGATGCGAGCTGATTTGATCATGCGGCCATGCTCAAGCTTCCATTCCACCTTAATCAAGCCCCTGGGACTTGGAATCACGCCCCGTGCGGCCGTGAGCCCTCCGATCGCATGAGGCTCAAAAGCGATGCGGGCATATCCGGGCTCAAGCGCGCGTATCCCCAGGACATACCTGGCAATCCAGACCACCGGCGTGCTCGACCAGCTGTGGCACAAACTCATCCGATAGGAATCGTACGCGGTATACGTGGTCAGGGCATGGTGAATATCGCTGCTCGGCGTCAGCCTGATCCCCTCCCAGAAAGTGGTTGCTCCTGCATCCAGCATCGTTCCCCAGACCGTAGCGATAACCGCCCACGCCCGTTCGTGCATGCCGTACTCCGAATAGCATTCCGCCAGCCAGTAAGCGGACAATGGCGTGAGCGGGTCCCCCAGCCGATAGTCGAGGAGAAATTTGCGTGCGCTGTCTTCTCCCACATACCCGCTCTTAATGCCGATGACCGAGGTGAGCAGCGCGTATGACGGCCCGATGAACTGCTTTTCCTTAAGCTCCGCTTGCGGTTCATCCCAATGGAGCCCGAGCTCCGGCATGTAATCCGCCAGCTGCTTCATTTGGCTCTTCGCCATGCCGTAAATCGCGTTCAGGCACGCCCACGATTCAGACGTCCCCATGGGCGACCATTCGATAAAGGAATGTGCTTCACTGGCATCCGGCATGAAAATCCCGCTGCACGGATCCGCATTCGCCTTCACCCAAGCGATATGCCGCTGCAGATCCTCCCTTATTTCCCATACGAATTCGCGGTCTCCCGTCTCGAAGTAGTAATCCCATATGCTGCTGAGCCACCACAGCGTATAGGAGGGGAGATTGTTCATCCAATAGCCGTAAGGGGTCCGCCCCAGCTCCCGGAGCGACCGCTTCAATACCGAATAATCGTCCCAGAGCGAGTATTCGGTTTTGGCGGCCAGGTAAATATCGTAAGCCCAATTGAGGCGGTCCCGCTTGATGCCGTCCCACAATCCGATTTGATGGCAGACCCGGCTGGTATGCACCGACACCTCATAGATGCGCTGCAGAAGGTCGTTGTCCGTCTGCAGCTGCCCCGCCTGGTTCAGCGCGGCGCCGGCTGCCTCCAATCGGAGCTCGATATGGAATGTTCCTCCATCGTCCCCGCTTACGTAAATTTGCACGTACCGCATGCCCTGGGGATTCGTTGCCGACAGGCTCCCCGGCGGAATCGCCAACCACTCGGTCATGCATCCGTCATAATGCCGCAGCTCCTGCAAGGATTCAGCGCCATTCCACAGCAAACCGATCTCGGAATCGCCGTGGTTGGTCACCTTCATCCGCACATTGAGCTCATGGGGCAATTCCAGCAGCAGCTTCGGCATCCGGCTCAAATCCAGCCCTTTCTGCTGAGTCCTGCGTTCCTTCCATTCCCCCTGCTTCAGAAGATGATAAAAAATATGCCGTTCATTCCGGGACTCCACTTCGCCTAGGACAATTCGCCCCCCGGCCGTTCCATTCATCTGAATTACACCATCTATGCCGCTGACCGCTTCCACTCCGGCTGCGGACATGACTCTTATGCCTTGGACAGGCTCGACCACGATATCGCCGTATCCTCCGGCAATAAACCAAGGAGGCGCATGATCCAGGTCTCCGAAAGGCTCCTCGCCCCAAACGCATACCACCTCCGCCGGGCCGTCCCCGGCCTCCCAGGTATCATCCGTTGCCAGCCATAAGCCTTCGCTTCCGCTCAAGTAGGCGATGCATCCCACCGAGCGGTCATGCAGATGCATATTGATGGGATGCATCGGCATCGGCTCCGTATTTCGGAGCTCGATTCGGAGCGTATAGGCTCCAGGCTCCAAACCGCCGGGGAGCCCCTCTACCGGATAAAATGCGGACGTGTGCCTGGCATGCTCCGGAAAATGGCCGATCACGGCATCGTTCAGCCTGATCTCGGCTTCTCCCGTACAGGCGATTCTCATCTCTAGCTGCTCAACCGCGGCATGCAGGACAAAGGTTTTTTCCAGTACGACATGCCGCCGGCCCTCACGTTCCCTGTGCCAGATCCAGCTGGGTATCTTCTCCGCTTGTCTGTGTATATTCATCCATCTCTCTCCATTTGGTCCGTCGTTTTATATTTTTAAAGCTCCTTGCGTAACGCCCTGAATGTAATACTTCATCCCGAAGCTGAACAGCAGCACCAGCGGAATCGCCGAAATGATGTACGCCGCGAATTCCACGCCCATGTTGGAGATGCCGAACTGGTTCGTGAATTGCGTAAGCCCGACGCCAATCATCTGGATGCTGTTCGATTTAATGGTCAAAAGCGGCCAGATGTAATCGTTATAGATCCCGACGGACTGCATGATCATCAAGGTCATGAGAACGGGAACGGACAGCGGCAGCACCATTCTTGTGAACACCACGAATTCTCCCGCACCGTCGATTTTGGCGGCATCAAACAGCTCGTTGGAAATGCCCGCCATGAAGCTCCTGCACAGAAAGGTGCCGAAAATCTGGCCGCCCGCTGCCGCGCTGATAATGATGACCCACGGCGTATTCACCAGCCCCAGATTCGCATACAGCACATAGGAAGGGATCAGCGTCATGACGCCTGGTATCATCATGATGGCCAGCATCAACATGAACAGCACCTCCTTGCCGAGAAAGTCCTTCTTGGCGAAGGTATAGCCGGCAACGGCGGACAGGGCCACGACCAGGGTGCCGCCCACCGCCGCATACAGCACCGTATTCAAGGTATACCGCCAGATCGCCGCGAAGGCTTCCGCATAATTCGCGGTCTGCGCGGGGATCGGCATCGTCCAGATGCCTCCGAGAATCTGCGCGTTATTTTTGAAGGAAGAAATCAGGGTGAAGGCAATAGGGGCGAGGGTCAACGCAACAAAAACGATAAGCAGCACATAAAGCCCCGACTGATGAACGAGTCTAGCCTTAGCATTCATGCCGTTTCCCTCCTAATCCGTATTGGTTTTGATGAATTTCATATTGATGACCGTAATCACCATGATGATGGCGAACATGCTGACGCCAAGCGCCGACGCATAGCCCAGGTCATTGAATTTCGTTGCGGCAAAATACATCTGCAGCGCCGGCACATAGGTCGAGTCGGCAGGCCCCCCGCCGGTCACGATCAGGATGGAGCCGAAGTCCTGAATGATGCCGATCAGCGCGAGCACGATCAGCAGCTTGAATTGTCCCGCCAGCAGCGGCAGGTGAATCGCCCGGATAATGCGAAAAGGTTTGGCGCCGTCGATTCTCGCCGCTTCGATCACTTCTTCCGGAATGGCAATCAGCCCCGAGTACATCACCAGCAGCTGCAGGATGCCGACGAACGGGAAGCCCATCATTATGATGGCCCACAGCGCCGTATTCGGGTCACCCAGCCAAGGATGGCTTAGCGAGCCGAGTCCGATCATGCGCAGCAGCTGGTTCACAAGGCCGATGTTCGGATCGTACATGTCCTGCCAGACCAGCAGCATGCCAACGGATGGAATGACCATGGAAATGACGAAAAACGTGCGGAATACATACTGGGACCTTTTGCTTCTCAGATGATAGATCAGCTCCGCCACGATCAGCGGCGGAATGAGCGCCTTGAACAATCCGGTGGCGATGAGGATGAGCAGATTGCCCACGCCTTTGGTGACGTACGGATCGTTCGCCATGCGCCTGAAATTGTCCAGCCCGATAAACTCGCTTCTTGCCCCGGGATTCCAGTCGTACAAAGAATGAATCAAGCCGGAGAACGCCGGGATATACAGAAATATGATAAGGAGCGTAAAGCTGGGGAGCAGCATGGCATACGCCAGTTTGCTCTTCCACAACCGGTGAAGAATGTAAGGTTTTTTGCGCCATAACCAGAAAAATAACAGGGCCGTCAACAGAACGAATACGATCACGGCCGCTACCTGTACCACGGTTTTGACCATCGCCGCCTGTTTGCCTTGCTCCAGCACGGCCCCGACTTCATATTGGAAGACGGCTCCTTTATCCGAGCCTGCGAAGAGCCGCGTGCCGTCTTTGCTGAACCGGATTTGCTGGCCGGCTCCGGCCTCCTTCGTGCTCCACAACAAATCGCCGTCTTGATTGGCCACGTAATAATTGCCCGAGTAATCCGCTACCCCGATAAACTCCCCGTCATGGGTGACATGAACGGAGGTCACTTTATCCTTGGTCAACAATTCGCCAAGCCTGCTGCCCTCCGCCGAATAGAAGACCGCTTTATTGCTGGACGTTCCGACCACCATCGTTCCGTTATCCGCAACGGAAGCATGAAGAATGTCGCCCTCCAGCGGCGTCTGGAATTGCAGCTCGTCGGCAGGATTGAACAAATAGGCATACTGGTTAGCGGCTCCGGCTGCCAGCCATTGCCCGTTCGGGGATACCGCGGCGCTCTTCACCGCGATGCCGATCGGAATTTCACGCAGCGTTTGTCCTTGTTCGTCCAGCACATGCACCAAACTTTCGTTATGCAGCGTCACGATAGCCAGCTTGCCGTCGGGCGTTGCCGACAGATTCTTGATCATTTTCTTAAAATCCCGCTTCCACAGCTCCTTGCCGTCAGCACTCAGCATATAAAGATGCCGGTCATCGGAAGTGACGAGCATGCGGCCGTCATTCAGGAGGGCGACACCGGTCACGACGTTGTTTGCCATGAATTCGAATCGCTGGGTGCCGTCACGCTGAAGAAGAATGGCACTCGCATTCTGCGTACCGACCGCCACCAGCTCGCCGTTTTCCGATATGGACAAGGCTTTGATCGTAAGGCCCTGCTCCATCGTCCAGATCGGCTCAGAGGCATGGATCGGCTGGGCATATAGAAATAGCAGCAGCGAAGCCAGCAGGCAGGAATATATTGTTCTCATCACCTTCGTGTTCACACTCCCTTCCATGCCAAGTGAACCCGCAGAACTCCACCGATGAAGGCGAAGTCCTGCACCTTACAGTTATTCACAGCCTTCTAATGCTACTGTCTGACAGGCGGCTGACGCTCCGGATTCTCGATATCGGAGAGTTCTTTTTTGCGTTCCTTGAGCATGGCTTCGAATTTGGCGTCAATATCCGCCTGGTACTGCTTCAGCAGCTGATCCACATCGATTTCATCGTTGAAGTATTTGGAGATCAGACCGATATAGCTTTGCACGGACGGCTGATAGTCATGGAGACCGCGGGCCAACACGTTGCCCGGGCTGTTCAGCCCTTCCGTATTCCCGATCGCGTCAAACGATTCGAACGTCTTCTTCATTTCTTCCGGCAGCTCGATATCGTTAAGCAGCGGCGCGCCGTTCAGGGAGGCGTCTTTGGAATTTTGGACGGCTTCCAGGTACACTTTATATCCTTCCGGGCTGGTCAAATACATCATGAAATCCACGTTCAGGGCGGTTTGCTCCGCATTCTTCTTCACGAAGCCGTAGAAGCCGGTGTAGATGTGAATCGTTCTCGCCGGAGCCTGGACCAGCTCCCCTTCCATGGAAGGCATGTTGAAGAATCCGAAGTCGAAGGATTTCACGCCGCCGCTCTCTCCCGTTTTTTCCGCATCGGCAAAATCCTTGGGAAGCTGCCAATAGGAGGACGGAAGCGCGACCATGGTTGCGGCCTTGCCTGTCAGGAAGAGCTTGTAGGCCTGCTCCTCGGACATGCCCATAAAACCGTCCGGCGCGTAACCGAACAAGGTTTTCAGATTTGTCATGACTTCGCGCCACGCCGGATTGCCCTCGACTTTATACGGGCCGACTTTGTTTTTGATCGCCTGGTACATCCGCAGCTCGTTCGTCGATACTTTGGAACGGGAATCGTTGTACGGGTCGCTCAGGTCGAACTTCCAGTTATCGTCGATGTTTGGCATGTACGTATAATCTTCCGGCTTTGATTTGATCAGCTCCACGTAATCGCGGAAGTACTGGTCCGGATAAATGCGCATGAGCCAGCCCGCCTGACCGCTCCACAGGGAGAGCGCGTTGCCACCGATCGTGAACGGGATATGACCCGCCGCCTTCAGTTTGTCGTAGGTCGCGATGAGTTCATCGAACGTTTTAGGGGTATCGGTAATCCCCGCTTTCTCGAACATCTCTTTGTTGTACATCCAGAGGATTTGAACCGATTCAAAGTTAAGCGCTTGCAAAGTTTGCAGGTTAGGGTCATCCAGATTGACGCCCATGCCGTCCAGGTTGAAGCTTTCCTTCCAGAGCTTTCCGGTGTATGGGTTCTCCGTCTCCAGCCAAGGCTTGAAGTCCACGAATTTCTGGTCTTCGTTCAGGTCGCTGTTTTCATTCGTGTTCACAAAATCGGCTTCCGGCTCTCCGGCGGCAAACTGAGCCTGCAGCCATTCGCGGTAGCCCTCGGCCGGCTTGATATCCACGACGACCTTCACGTCCGGATGCTTAGCCATGTAAGCGTCGGCTACCTTGCCCCAAACCTCGGCTGAGGCACCGCGCAAGGATATTTGGATCGTGCCGCTTTTAGATTTTTCGGTATCTTCTCCGGCTGATTCGGCTGGTGTTTTGTTATCCGTTGGGGTAGGCTGTTCGGATGGTGACGGGCTGGCGGTATTGGGTCCGCTGCTGGTACAGCCCGCTGCGATGATGATCATTAGTGAGGAAATCAAAATGAGGCTTACGATTTTTCTAAAATGGATCATGACGTTCACTCCCCTAAGCGTTTAATGAATTCGCTTACATTTATGTGAAGTCTTAGATGTCTAAATTGGACCCGCATCACTCCCTTCAAGGTTAACAGGGTGCAAAAACGTTTTTGCACCCTTCAAAAAAAAGAATCGTCCAACGAAAATATCCGTTTTCAGGTCGATTCTCTTTCAATGACGGTACACGGCAAAACGATCGTCTGAATATCGTCAAAACGAATTTCGCCGTCAATCAACTGCATTAACAGCTTCGCTGCTTCCAGGCCCATCTGCCGCATCGGCAGCTCGATCGATGTAATGGATGGCCGGGCCAACTGGGACACGGCCGTGTTATCGAATCCGATCACCGCCAGGTCCTCCGGCACCTTGTAACCCAGCTCCTGAGCCTTCTCGACGACGCGGGAAGCGATCACGTCGCGTCCGGCGATGATGGCGGTAGGACGCTCGGCTCTGTTCAGCAGCTTCTCCGTTTCCGTATACCCGCTGTCTTCTTCGAAGGAACCGATCTCCACCAGCCGCTCATCGAACCCGTCGCCTAATTCCTCCATGGCCTGGCGGTAGCCGTTATATCGGTCCAGCGAGGCATCCACTTCCAGCGAGCATGGGGTGATGAGCGCAATCCGGCGATGACCTTTGCCGATCAGATATTTAACGGCTTCATAGGCGCCTTGCTCGTTATCCGCATTGACGCTGTGACACACGCCGGGCATCGTCGGCCTCCCGAGCAGGACAAACGGAAACCGGTTCTTGATCAGCTCCCCATACGGCTGGTTAATGGCCGCCCCCATCAGGATCAGTCCATCCGCCGATTGCTTGCGGTAGACGTCCAGCAGGTGATCCGCCAATTTATTCGTACTCGGCTTCTGAAAGGACAGCAGCAAATCGTAATTGTTGTCTCCCGTCGCCTCCCCAAGCCCCTTGACGACGTCGAGGAGAATGGTATTCTCCAAACCGTCCACCGTATCCTCGACCACCAGGCCGATGTTGTTCGTCTTCTTCGTAACCAATCCGCGCGCGGATTGGTTCGGCCGGTAATTCAGCTTCTCGATTGCATCGAATATCCGCTTCTTGGTCGCTTCCGCTACATGCGCGGAGCCATTGACCGCAAACGACACGGTACAAACCGCTACGCCGGCCTCACGGGCGACGTCTTTTATGGTTGCTGCCATCATGATCATCCTTATCCAAAATTATAGGGGAACATTTAATTAGACTATAAACGCGGTGTTGCAAACAATATTTGCAGAGTACAAACCACTTATGTAAACGCTATCAGATCTTAGCCGATTACGGCGCTATCGCGTTGAGGAAAGAATCACCGAATGACGCAATGATTGATGTCCTCATGATGCAAAACGTTTTTGCAAAAACGATTTGTATATAAAATACACCGGGTTATCGGCAGTGTCAATCCTGTTTTTTGTTCTTTTTTTATCTATTTCGTAAATGAATAGCTCATCCACGAACCGCTGTACGTTTGAAGTAGGTCGTGATAACTCCTCTATCTTCGCAAACAAAAGATTGATTTCCAGCGGCGATTCCCATAACATTAAACATTATAATGATATAATGTTTAATGTTCGCAAAATCATGGATGCAGGGGGATTTCATATGAAATTTCGTTTCGAGGGCGCTGTTACGGATGTCATGCCAGGCATTGAGCTGCTGCTGGATGAGCTTGGCGTCGAACTTGGGGAAAACGGCATCCCCGTTGAGGCAGCCTTGTCCGATGGCGATCTGGAGGTCGGCAGGGACCGAGACCGCGCCTATATTCGTTACGGACGAAAACATCAATTTTTCCGGGGACTCGGCTTGCTGGTTCAACATAGCCGCCAAAGCGATTCGTTCCACCTTCACGAACGCCAGCAATTTGACCAAATTGGCCCGATGTTCGATCTGTCCCGCAACGCCGTGCTGACCGTGGACAGCTTTAAGCTCATGCTGAATAAAATGGCCCTGATGGGCATGAACAGCGTGATGCTGTACATGGAGGACACCTACCAGATCGAAGGCGAGCCGTATTTCGGTTATATGCGCGGTCGCTACACGCAGGCGGAGCTGAAAGAGATGGACGATTATGCCGATCAATTCGGCATCGAGGCTTTTCCAAGCATCCAAACCTTGGCGCACCTGGAGGAGTTTCTGAAGTGGGAGCCCATCAAGCATTACCGCGATACGAAGGGTGCCCTGCTCGTCGGCAGCGAGCAGACCGATTCCCTGATTGAACGGATGATCGAGGCTGCCAGCGCTCCGTTCCGCAGCAACAAGATTCATATCGGGATGGACGAAGCGGAGGAGCTCGGACGTGGTAAATATTTGGATCACAACGGTTATGTGAGCCGTTTCGACATTATGATCGCCCATCTGGACAAAGTCCTGGCTGCCGTCCGCAAGCGCGGCCTGAAGCCGATGATGTGGAGCGACATGTTCCTGAAGCTCGCTGCCGGCGGAGGCGGCGATGCGGCGTATTACGACAAGGACACCTCGATCCCGGAGGATATGGCCCGCCGCATCCCGAAGGATGTGGACATGGTGTACTGGGATTACACCCACATGGAGCCGGCAGACTATGAGAAGCTTATCGCCAATCACCGCCCCCTGGGCTGCAACCTCGTGTTTGCCGGAGCCGTCTGGATCTTTAACACATTCGGCGTCAACTACGGGTTGTCCCTGAACGCATCGAATGTTGCGCTTCAAGTGTGCAAGCAGGAAGGAATCCGTGAGGTATACGCCACGATGTGGGGCGACGACGGCAACGAAGGAAATCCGTTCGCGGCGCTGCTCGGTCTGCAGCTTTATGCCGAGCATGCCTACTCGGAACAGGAGCCTTCCCCGGCTCAGTTGGCGGAACGGGTGAAATTCTGTACGGGCATCGACATGGAGGCGTTCCTCTTGCTGAAGGATCTGGACGAGATTCCCGGCCAGGAGCCAAACAACGCCAAGCAGAGCAACCCGTCGAAATTTTTGCTGTATCAGGATGTGCTCCTCGGGATGTTCGACAAACAGATCGAAGGCCTGGACCTCTCGAACCACTATGCCGAGCTGGAGCAAAACCTGCGCGCGAAGCGCGATAGCACGGCCGAGCTGGATTATCTGTTCGAGATGCCGGAGAAGCTGAGCGCCGTCCTCAAACGCAAGAGCGAAATCGGCATTCTGCTGAAGCAGGCCTATGATGCCAAGGACGTCGATACCTTAAGGCATATGGCCAAAAACGTGCTCCCTGCCATCTCCAAAGCCGTGCAAGAGCTCCGCATTGCCCACCGTACACAGTGGCATCGGATGTTCAAACCCTTCGGCTGGGAGGTCATCGACATCCGCTATGGCGGCGTCATCACCCGCCTGGACACTGCATCGTTCCGCATTCTGGAATACGTGGAGGGACGGACGGCACGGATCGAGGAGCTTGAGCAGGAACGGCTGGTGTTCAGCACGACCAACCGCGACAACCACAAGGGCGTCGGCTGGTGCAGCCATTATTACCGCATGGCTTCGCCGAACGTGTTCTACCATGTGCTGAATCCTTTTTAAGGGTTCCGGCTGTCGGATTCTGCTGATACCCTGTCATCAACACATAATAAAAAGCCCCGGTTGCCGGGGCTTTTTTTGCATTTATCGCTGAGGCTTAGGCGATATGCTCTATTCACGCTCAGGATCCGTGCCGCTGCACTTCCTCATACCAGTCTCGCACATCCCGGCTAAGCCGTTCCACGATCTCCGGGTAACGGTCCGCCAGGTTGGAGCGCTCCCCGGGATCCCTGGACAGATCGGACAGGTGAATCTGATCCGGAACCACGCGGTCAAAATCGAGTTTTCCGTTCAGCACCAGCTTCCAATCCCCTTCCCGGACAGCCAGTTGGCCTTGATACTCCCAGAACAATTGCTGATGCGGCGACGGCTCGCGCATTTGCAGCATCTCCTTCAGGCTGCTTCCGTCCAGCGCAACGCCTTGAAGCGGTCCTGCCGCCGGATCGACGCCGGCCAGATCCAAAAAGGTCGGTGCGAGGTCCATCATAGCCGCCACCTCATCTCGCACTTGCCCGCCTTCCCATCCGTTCGGCCAGCTCAATATGGCAGGTTCGCGGATTCCGCCCTCGAACAGGCTTGCTTTATGCCCCCGGAAAATCCCCGCGCTTCCCCCGTAATACACGTCCTCCGTCCCATCCAGCCAGTTCCGGCTCTCGGAGGACGGTCCGTTATCGCTGGAGAAGAAAATGACCGTATCCTCATAACAGCCGGCTTCCTTCAGTGCCTTTACGAT
The DNA here is from genome assembly GCF_000024685.1 of Paenibacillus sp. Y412MC10. Classification (NCBI taxonomy): domain Bacteria; kingdom Bacillati; phylum Bacillota; class Bacilli; order Caryophanales; family Paenibacillaceae; genus Paenibacillus; species Paenibacillus sp. Y412MC10. The sequence goes on along the minus strand of NC_013406.1, from coordinate 402,008 downwards.
CTTCCCGACGCCGTCGTCCACCGCGGCAATCATGGCGGCCATGACCTGCCGATCCCAAGGCAAATGCGCAAACCGGTCCATGTATTTCTGCGGCGCATGCATCGGGTAGTGCGGCGCATTGTACGACGCAAACAAGAAGAACGGAGCCTCCTGCTCCCGCGACCGCTGAATGAAATCAACCGATCGTTCCGTGATCAGCTCGGTCATGTACCGGCCGTTCTCCCAAACCTCCGTTTCGTTTTCCCATAGATCATGCAGGGGGTTGACGCCATGGGCTTGGCCCCAATAAAAAATGTGCGAGTAAAAATCGACGCAGCCTGCCTTGAATCCGAAAAACTCATCAAACCCATGCGCATTCGGGCTGGTTTCCTCGGACAAGCCCAGATGCCATTTTCCATACAGCGCCGTCCTGTACCCGGCAGGCTTGAGAGCCTTGGCCAACGTCACCTCGTCGGCAGGCAGTCCATGCGAACCGCGCTTCGCCCCAAGAATCTCGCCGACTCCCGCTCGGGCCGGGTACTTGCCCGTCAATAAAGAGGCTCGTGACGGAGAGCAGACCGGGGAATTCGAATACCAATTCGTAAAACGAATGCCTTCATCAGCCAACCCGTCCAGATGCGGGGTTTTCACGGTGTCCGAACCGTAGCATCCAAGATCTCCATACCCTAAGTCATCGCAATAAATCACGATAAAATTCGGTTGTTTCATATCTCCATTCACCTCTACTATGCTCGACTTGTTCTTCATCATCGTACCTTTTGGCGGACGAATACGGAATGCTCCATCCTTGCAATCGTTATACAATATGTTGCATCATAGCAGTAACAAAAGAATTGACCGCTATAGGCGGAAGGAGGACACATGAGTTTAACAGTGAATCAGCGGCCATCCCGAGAAGAATACTTTAACAACCCGGCTCACTTTGAGACACAACTGGGATTATGGATATTCAAATCCGGATCCCACCCCTTTTTCACCGAAAAAGTCGGTCCCCGGTCCGTCGAATTTTACAGTATACATTTCGTTGCCAGCGGCAAGGTGCGGTTCGGATGGGACGGCAGCAGCGTCTCCCTCTCGGAAGGCGACCTCTTCTGCCTCTTCCCCGGCTCGGTCTATACGTATGTCAAGGACTGCGACGAGCCGTCTACCATGATCACCTGGACGGCCTTTATGGGCGAGTTGATGCCGTCCATATTGAACCATGTCGATTTATGTCCGGAACGGCCTTATCGACGAAATGCCTTCAGGGACGATGCCTTGGCTGTCATCAAGGACATTCAGCGATTGCTCCGGCAGCCCCAGCAGGACCATAGCCTTCAGCTGATGTCGCTGGGATTCCAGTTGATCCACAGCATCGATCCCAACCGGGACCAGCACCTCCCCGCTGCTTCGGCTGCTTCGGACTGGCTCGAGTCCGTCCCCGGATATATGGGGCTTCATTGCACGGAGAACCTGTCCGTGGAGGAGCTTGCCGCCTGGGCCGGCGTGCATCGCAGTCACTTCACCCGCGCGTTTACCCGCCGATACGGCATCTCTCCGTCCCGCTACATGCAGCAGTTGATCATGGAGAAAGCGACCCGCCTGTTATCCGCCGAGGGAACCAGCATCACGCAGACCGCTTTATCCCTGGGCTATTCGGATTTGTTTACGTTCTCCCGCGCCTTTACCCGGTATTTCGGAATGACGCCGAGCGCATTCGTGAAAGCGAACCGCCCATCATCGAGAACAAGCGAATAACAAGGAACCGCCATACGATAAACGATAAAGGGATCGCCGTTATCGACCCTACAGCAACGAAAAGAGGCTATCCGATTAGGGATAGCCTCTGGTCTTTTTACATTACCTATTTTTCGTGGCTACAAACGGCAGGACAACCTACTCCTCCATCAGCTCCCAGAGCGTGGTGAATGCCGCGCCTTCCAAATGAAAGAACACAGGCGCATTGGCATATCGCACATATTGGCCGCCTTTGAACAGTCTTAACTGGACTTCCGTCCCGTCCTGCAGCTGGATATACAGAAATTTCTGCTCGCTAGGCCCGGTCTCGTAGATCCCTTGCTCAAACAGAGGCTCTGCCGCTATCGGCTTCGCTTCATATAAAGCGTCAACGAAGGCTTGCACCTCCGCATCGGCGGAAAGCTCGCGCAGTTTGTTCTCGCCCATGTTCCAGCTATCGAAATCCTGCCATTTGACCGAAGTCATGTTCCCCATCAGATTCAGCTTGCCGATGATATCCTCGCCCTTGGCCACCGTAATCCCGTTCAAATGCTCATACAATTCGGCGTAGACTTCCCCGTCGTGCTCCATGTAGGACATGATTCTAAAATCGGCGTCATATCCCTTAACCGTGAATATATCCATTTCGCCGATCGTCGAAGCAAGCTCCGTATAATCATCGGAGGAGCTCCATTCCGTAATCCCCGACTTTGACCGTCCGAGCTTGTCGCCCCGCAGCTGCTTGGCGATTTCCGGCGTGATTTGCGTACCGGTTTGGGTGTAGATATTGCCCTGGTATACAACCAAACCGATCATGTCGGCTTTGACGTTGCTCTCGCCCGGAAGTTCGATTTTCGGAATGGTTATTGGATCGTGACCAACCTTCGCGGTCGGCGGGGTATTCGCCCCAGTCCCTTGTTGAACCACCGGGATATCGCTGACCGCTGGCTCGTTCTCAAGATTCAATACCAGCGAAGTCACTACCACCAGCCCCAGCATAATGGCCGCGGTGACGCCGGCGACCCCCATTCGGCTCATTCTTGTCGTTTGACGCTGATTTTGTTTCATTCCTTTCATAATTCGCTCCTCCAATCCCTTATCAGGTTCTATTCGATCTATCAATGATTTGTAGTCATTCCGATTCATCAATCGTCCTCTCCTTCCAAGTCCATGCGCAGCAGCTTCCTGCCGCGCTGAAGACGCATCTTGACCGCAGACTCGTTAATCTGCAAAATCCCGGCGATTTCCTTAACGGAATAATCCTCGTAATAAAACAGATGGATGACCGACTTATACTTGAACGGCAAACTCATGACGTGGTCCATCAGCGTCCGTTCCGACGGTTCGACAAAATAATCGTTCATATGCTCCATCTTGGTTACCCGCTTGCGCCACAGGCTCCCTTGCATGTTCTTGCAGTGGTTCGTAATCACCCGAATGAGCCAAGCTTTCTTATGCTCCTGGTCCCTGAAGTCAGGCGCTTTATATATCAATTTAATGAACGTCTCCTGAATGGCTTCTTCGACATCCTGTTTGTTCCCAAGATACACCATTGCTATTTTAAAAAGCATATCGCCATATAATTCATAGGTTTCCGTAATATCTCCGCCCGGCCGGAGCGAATCGATCTGCATCGCCTTTAGACCTCCTTTTACCCTTAACACAGTTATGGACGCGGATCGGTCACATTTTGTTTTTAAGTTTTTCGGATTAAAAAAAAGAGGGTGTCCCAATAGATATGGCTATCTCCTTTTTCTGTTAGGAGAAGCTCCGTGTGCGACCCATTTACGAAAGAAGCGGTGCAACGAAAGTAAAAAACAAGAAATGGCGGTGCAAGGATCGCCTCCTTAGCACCGCCATTTCTATTTTCCATTTTGTTGATCGATAGAGTGTTCTTTAGCAGATTTGCTGTTGGACGTTCCCTTCTCGTTTATAACCAAGAGGCTAACCCAAAATGCATCCAGCCTCTATAGAGTGTTTATTTTACGTACGTCAAATCCTGCATCAAACGATGGAGCACAGCGGCGCTTTCGCCGCGGGTGGCATTCGATTCAGGGTTGAAGCGCTGCTTCGGATCTCCGTTCAGAATATCAAGTGCCGCCAATTCATACACCGCTGCTTGAGACCAAGCTCCGATCGAGGACGCATCGGCAAAATGAGCTTTTGCCACGTCGACGGGGTTGTATCCGGCATACTCCAGCGCGTTGTAGGCCATTACAGCCATCTCTTCGCGCGTGATCGTCCGATTCGGCTTAAAAGTGCCGTCCGTGTAGCCGTTAATGATATCGGCATCGACTGCTGCCTGGATCGCTCCCGCGTACCAGTCGGATGAAGCCACGTCCTGGAAGCTGCCTGACGCAGCGTCTGCAGAAAGTCCCAATGCCCGGACGACAAGCGCTGCGAACTCGGCCCGAGTGACTGGAGCGTTCGGAACAAAGGTCTGATCCGTGCGCCCGGTTACGATCATTTGGGCTGCAAGCGATTCAACCTCACCCTTAGACCAGTGGGACGCGATGTCCTGGAACGTTACCGGGTTCTGCAACACCAGATACGTGCTGTTGGTTCGGCTATAGATATCGATACGTTGGCCGTTCACCTTGAATGGTACTGGCGTGTATTCGCCGTTTCCATCCACTCGAACAACCGCAATGTCTGTCAACGCATGCGATTTGTCGACATTCAGGGACCGTTTCACATACGTTTGGAACGAATCCAGCGTGAAAGCCTTGCCACTGCCGGACTTCACCGTCACGGTGTAGCTCACGGCTTGCAGCGCTTTATATCCTTTGGACGCCGCTGATTTAAGGGCATCCGCATCGACAGCAAGCTGAATGACCAATTGAAGGCTGTTCATATCCGAACCGGCTTGGGCTGCCAGCGCTTGAAGATCGATCTCCGTCTTCGGAAGTTCATAGCTTCCGTAAGGCGTCGCTACCACCAGCACCTGCGCGCTTGTTTGATCAAGCCACGCACGCAGCGCTTCATTCTCGATGGTAACGGATGAAGAAGAGATAGGCTGCGTGCTTGTTACCTCTACGGTAACATTTCCGCCAACAGGCTGTTTCAGGGCTTCCTTCATGGCCGCTCCGGTCACGCTGCCTGCCGCCGCGCCGTTCTCCACCTTAACCGGCACCTTGATCTTGCCTGGTTCCGCCGGCGGCGTCGTGCCAGGATTCGATGGATTTACGGGAGGCGTCGTCGGCCCTGGAGTTCCAGGCGTGCCCGGATTTTCAGGGTTGCCCGGCCCAGGCTCTCCCGGACCACCGGGAAGCGGCGCTCCCTTCAAGTCCGAAATCCGTCCTTCGACAGCGGAGGTCTTGGCCGTGATGGTGCCTACCTTTTTCACATAGTTCGAGAACACCTCATAGTCAGGCTTATAAAGCAGGTTCACGCGCCCTTCCAGATACGCCTTCTCGAGCGAAGCATAGAAATCGCCGCCCTTAGCGGTAAATGCGTTCGTCGCTACTTCATACGATTTATTCATGTCGATCGGCTCATATCCGTTCTTGCCTTTCACCTCGATACGCAGGACGCGTGATCCAACCGGCTTGGTCGAATCATAATAGAACCTCATGCCCGCGATATGCGGGAAGCGCCCGTCCTGAGCCGGGGTTTTGGAAACCCCGTTCTCCATGGCTTCTTTAATCTCAGCGCCCGTTAACGTGATCGTGACGAGATCATTGTTAAACGGAAGCACCGTCATGACGTCACCCATCGTGATTTTGCCTGCTTCAATCGATTCGCGGATGCCGCCGCCGTTCTGCAGGGCGATGACCGCATTCGTTCCGGCGGCTTGCGCCGCATCCAGCATGCCATCGGCAATCAGATTGCCGAGATTCGTTTCCTTCGTGCGGACATCGGCGCGGACGCCGTTCAGCTTCACTTCTGTCGTGCCCACCTCCGTTTGTTTCAATTCCTCCACGCCCGGCTTATATTTGGTGTTCAGAATTTGCAAGGCTTCGGGATCCGGCTGAATGACATACTGCTCATTGCTATCTTTCTCGTCAACGGAAATGAGGCTGCTGTTCCACTCCTGCAGAACCCCCTCGTCGTCAAATACGACCTCCAGCTGGCCTAAGAATTGACCTTTTTCACCTGTCTGGACAATCAGCTTCGGTTCGCTGTCCGAACGGTCCACGACCGCCAGATCCAGCTTGGTATGACTGTGACCGCCCACGATGATGTCGATGCCCTCGACTTCCTTCGCAAGGTTGACATCCACGTCATAACCGAGGTGCGACAGTACGACGATTTTGTTGATACCTTCATTCTTGAGCATCGCTACGGTATCTTTTGCCTTTTGCACCGCATTCTCAAAGGTTACGTCTCCAGGCGAAGCGATGTTCGCCGTGTCTTCGGTTGTCAGTCCGATGAGGCCAACCTGCTCCCCGTCTACCTCCATGATGATGGCCGGATAGATGGTTGCATCCTTGGCATCCCGGGTTACCTCATTTTTGAATTTCTGGGTCAATAAAGCATCGGCCGAAAAATTCACGTTCGAGGAAACAAACGGGAATTCCGCATGCTCGATGAAATCGTTCAGCACCTCGGAGCCTTTATCGAACTCATGGTTACCGAAGGTCATGGCATCATATTGAACCAAATTCATGAACTCCAGATCGGCGAGTCCCAAATATTGATTGAAATACAGCGTGCCTGAGAATACGTCTCCCGCATCCACGAGCAGAGGATTGACCGCATTCGCTTTGGCTTCCTTGATTGCCGTAACCCGGCGCGCAATATTATCCGGCGAGCTTACGGTGTCCAGATTGGCATGCGTGTCATTGGTATGCAAAATCGTCAGCGGGAAGCCGTCCACGGCTTCTTCCTTCAGGTCGATCTGGGCGACGACCGGATCATGATCCGATACGCGGCCCTTGGAGGCCGGGAAATCGGCGTTCAGATGCACGATATCGACTTGCGTAGAACGGGTCAGGTTCTTGCTGACCAGAATATGATCCAGCACCTGCGAGTTTCCGTCATACGTGTACGTGTACTGCTCCTTAAGCGGAAGCGTCTCGATCAGGTTGTCTAATTCGTTGCCCTTTAAAATGTTCGCCGTCTCGGTAAATTGGAAATCATTCAAATCCCCCAGCACGACGATGTTAGCATCAGGATTAGCAGACACCACGTCTTTCACGAAACTGTTCACGACCGCTGCGATCTGATGGCGCTGGGTTTCGCTGGAGAGAACCGGCGGCTGGGTATTGCCGAATGGCCCTTGATCTCCGGATTTCGAGTTAAAATGATTCGCGATGACGATCACTTTTTCCCCTTGGAATTCGAACTGTGCTGCCAGCGGCTTGCGCGATGCGTTGAATGCCGCATTCTGCGGATCAATTCGGCCCGGATTCAAGGTTAACTGATCCTTCGCCGCATCATACGCCACGGATTCCGTCGGGGATCCCTTCTTGCCCTGAACGCTGTCCGATAACTGGATGCGATCCGCGTTGTAGAGGAAACCGACCCGAATGTTGGCTCCCGGCGCTCCCCCGTCGTTATTATTCTCTGGTTCAATGTCGGTAAAGCTATAGGTTGGTCCGCCGGCTGCCTTGATGGCGTTAATCAAGGTCTGGTAGCTTTGATCGGCCGCGGTGGTTCCGTTGTTCTGCTCTCCGTTATTATCCTGTACTTCCACAAGGCCGATAATATCCGGAGACTTGATGTTGTTTACGATCGACTCCGCAAGCTTGTTGATTTTGGCAGAGCTTACGCCCGGGTAGAAATTTTCAATATTATACGTCGCTACTCTGAGCTGTTCGGCATTCACGTCAATAGTAGATACCTCTTGCTTAAAAGAACTGCTGTCGATTGGAGGCAAGCTGTTTTTGGCAGGGATCACCTTGAAGTTCCCGCCGTTATACCCGATCACGCCGATCACATCATCGGCAAACGTATCGCCTGTGCTCACTTCTTGACCCGGATTGCCGTAAGCAATCAAGAGACGCTGCGGGTTGAAATTGCCGTTCTCTTTCAGGACCAGCCCGCCCGCTGGCGTAATGACATCGGCGACATCATTGTCGACCCGGGTCGCAATGTTGTAGGTGCCGCCGCTTGTCCAATACGGACTAATGATCGTTGGCTGCGGAAGTCTGACCAGCATGCCCTCCAGCGACTCATAGAAGTCGATGGCATCTTCGTCCGGATCGAACGTGGTCATGCCGTCATTATCGATAATGGCGTCAGGAATCGGGCGCCCGCCTTTACCTAAGGTAACAGGGTCCGGCAGTTGTTGACCCTGACCCAGATTCTTGAACGATTGCAGCTCGATTTGAGTGGAAGTCAGGTTGCTGGAGCTTCCCTCGTTATACTCGGCCACTTTACCTGTTACGCTTACCAGATCTCCGATTTGAGGCCGGTTTGGATCCGTGGAATACACGAAAATGGCGTCCGAGGTATTCGGATTGGAATCCGGCTTCGGATCCTGGATATAGAATCCCTTAATGCTGCCGTTAGAGAACGTATAACCGTACTGGGTTACAACGCCTTCAATATCGGTTACCGTCTGTCCGTTATACGACGAAGCATGGTCCTCGCCTTGGATATCCGCAATACGCGGCTGCTGAGTGGCCTTGTAAGCAAATTCGTATACCTTGCTCACATCCGCACCCGAGACGACGATCGCCTTGATGGTCGTGTCACGGTCAATCTGTATCGGTGCGCTGTACAGTGTGCTTGCAGCCGTAGGAACCGATCCATCGAGCGTATAATAGATGCTTGCGCCTTGCGTAGGGCTGGACAGCGTCACCGTTCCCCCGGTAATGATCGGTCCGGCACCCGGACTTGCGATTACGGAGAACATCTCTTCGATTAAGGCATCCTCGCCTAACGGTATCAGCTCATAGATGTTTCCGAACTGCTTGACCACGCCCGTGATGCGGCTGAAGGTTTTCACCGTCTTCAGCTTGGACAATCCGGAATAGATGATGAATTCATGCCCGCCTTGCTCGGCTGTGTATTCCCCAGGTCTATTCTCGGACTTGATGGTGACATCATTCAGGGAGACTAATCTTGCCTCATAATTCTCCCCTGCAGCCGCAGATAGATCTGCTCCGGTGATTTGGAGAGCCTGCGGCACTCCGACTTGGTTCCCCGTTACGTCGTGCGGCAGCAAGGCATGCGGTTTGATCTCCTGAAGATTGTTGTAAATCTCCATCACGCCGGCCACGCTCACCCGGTCGCCAACGCTGGCATTAAGCGGGTAATCATAGAGCACAATACCGGCCGTGTCATCTTGAATGTAGGTCTCTCTGCCTTCAATATGCGTAATGACGCCTTCCGTCCAGACATGCTCGCCTTTTGCCTTGCTGCGGGCATCAGCGACGGACGTCTGCGTTAATATATCATATTGGAACGAGGAGACCGGCCCATCCGGCTGGCCATCCTGGGCTGCATAGGCTTCCACCCGCGTAGGCTCGTTAAGGATGACCGGGCCGTTGACGAGTTGGTAGCCGGACCCGTTACCGCCGGACCGATATACATCCGCATAAACGGAAGCGCCCACCGTAGGCGGATTCAGCGTAATCTCCGTTCCGGCTGGCCAGGCATTAGGCTCCGGATTAGCCGTTACCGCTCCAAGGCCAGAGCCAGGCGTGACCGGCGTAACGGGACTCGCACTGTTCCGGGGATCCGGGGTTATAACGATAAAATCGGCCGCATTGTTATCCGTGTCAAGGCCGCGATCCTTTTGACCAAAGGTCAATTCCTTGCGAATCGCTGCCGTGCTGTTGGATAGAGCTGCGGTCGGACTCGTTTCATACTCTGAAGCGGACCCATAGCCAATGAGATCGATGCGATCGCCAGCGGTGTTCACCAGATCTACTTTGCCATTGGAGCCGCTCAGGTTCAATGCTCCTGCAGCATCAGCTGTCGGCAAAGAAGCACCTACCGAGCCGCTGCTCTGTAGTTGAATCAAATAATAGGCATATGGTTCTATGATGCCAGTTAAAGAGGCCGTGTTGTTAAAAGTGCCTGTTGCGCTCGCATAACGCACCTTCCAGCCTGTCAGGTCGACCGGACTGCTGGTCGGATTGAACAATTCGATAAAATCATGAGTAAAAGATGCCCCGCTATTCCCGCCCCCACCGTACACTTGGCTGATCACAACCTGATCATGCCGTGGAGAAGCCTCCGCCACCTTCACGGGGCTGAAAGGAACGATGATACTCAGAAGCATCACGATAGCCAAAAGCATGCTTAACGGCCTTTGGCACCTATGTAATCGAATGCGCATTCAGGTGTTCACTCCTCTATTCTATTAAATTTTCTTACCTTATTTACTATATATACCAGATATGTTTTGGGAGTTCTAACCTAAAGTATGCTAGATGTAAAAAAACCTCCGATAGACCTAAACCCAAAGCTGGATAGGCATATCAGAGGTTCTATTTGTCTTACATCGACTTGCGCAATTCGTTACCGTTTACCTGAATCGAACGGCTCCCCTACCGCTTTCGGCGCATTCGAGGATTTGGAGAAAATCACGAGCGCGATCAGCGTGACGATATAAGGGAAAATCTTGAGAATGACCGGCGGGATCACCGCCAAGGACGGAATGACCTGCGATACGTTGGCTACCGTCGTGGCAAATCCGAAGAACAAGGTCGCCAGCAGGATGCCGAGCGGCTTCCATTGTCCGAAGATCAAGGATGCCAGAGCCAGGAACCCGAGTCCCGCAACGTTCCCCGTAAATTCGCCGGAATATGTCAACAGAATGACAGCCCCACCGAGTCCTGAAAAAGCACCCGAGATCATGACGCCGACATACCGCATGGACTGTACCTTAATACCGGCTGCTTCGGCCGCGTGCGGATGCTCGCCGCAGGACCGGAGCCGCAGACCGAAAGGTGTCCTGTACAGCACAAATGCACTGACCAAAAGCAAAATCAGAACCAGCCATGTCGTGGCATAGGTTTTCGTGAAGAATAAATCCCCGATAATCGGAATCTTGGAGAGACCCGGGAAATCAAACGGTTTGAATCCGCTGGTGATGCTGATCTTGCCGCTGCCCGTAATGTTGCGGGCAAGAAAAATCGTCAGGGCGCCCGCGATCATATTGATCGCCGTACCGCTTATGATCTGATTGGCACTGAGGTTGATGCTGGCAAACGCATGCAATAGCGAGAATAGCGCGCTCGCTGCCGCCGCCGCCAATAGGCCTACCCATAATACCCACCAATGGCCGGGCCATTGGGCCTGCATTTTGAATATGACAAAAGCGCCGATGAAAGAACCGACAATCATCAAGCCGTCAAGGCCGATATTGACGACCCCGCTTCGTTCACTGAACAGTGCGCCCAGGGCGGTAATCAAAAGCGGGATCGTGTAAGCGATGGCATACGGAAAAATCTGTTCAATCGTTGTCCACATATGTCCTTACTCCCCCTGCTTTTTATTTGCCGCGCGACGCAGCTTGAATTTACGGTACAGACGCTCGATCAAGATGCTGGTTGCCGCAAAATAGATAATGATGGCGATAATCGAATCGGCGATTTCCGGCGGAATCTCCGTCATGGCATTCATAAACCCTCTACCCGAGTAGAGAATCCCGAAGAACAGGGCCGACACCAAAACACCGATAGGTGCGTTGATTCCAAGCAGGGCTACGGCAATCCCGTCAAATCCCTGGCTCGGCAGAATGCCGATCTGCATGCTGGAGGCATTCCCCGCATACTGTGCAACACCCGCGAGGCCCGCGAGCCCACCGGAGATGAACATGGACAGCACGATGCTGCGTTTAACAGCGATCCCCGCATATTCGGAAGCGTGCCGGTTGAATCCGACCGCTTTCAATTCGTATCCGAGCGTTGTTTTGTTAATAAGGAAAGCGACGACCAGAACGGCGATCACCGCGATAAAAAAGCCCAGATTGACATAAGAACCTTGGAACATATCGGTGAGCCACTGCTGATGCAGCATGGCTTCCGGTGGAAGCTGGCGCGATTCCGTCTCCAGGCTCGCCCCTTTGAAGTAACCCGGAATGACATAATAAACGGTCCAGTAGGCCGTCCAGTTCATCATGATCGTGGATACGACCTCATGCACGTTATATTTTGCCTTCAGGAAACCGGGAACCACCGCCCATAGTGCGCCGCCGATGAAACCGACCAGCACCATGACCAAAAGGAGCAGAGCCCGCGGTAAATCCAGCGAAAGGCCGACAGCCGTTGCACAGAAACCACCGAACAGCATTTGGCCCGCAGCACCGATATTGAACAGCCCGGTACGGAAGGCAAAAGCCACGGACAAACCGGTCAAAATAAGCGGAGTCGCCGTCGCCAGCGTATTTCCGATCCGCTCCGGATTTTTAAGCCCGCCTTGGAGGAGATACTTATATCCTTCTATCGGATTATGCCCGGTCAGCGCCATAAGCAGTGCCCCCGCGATGAGTCCGAACAGGACGGCAAGCAACGATTTTACGCTGTTATTCATGTGGTGCCTCCTCTTTTTGATACCCGGCCATCATCAGTCCGAGTTCTCTTTCGTTCGTTTCGGAGGTTTTTACGATACCTACCAGTTCACCGTTATTGATAACGGCAATGCGGTCCGACAGATTCAGCACTTCATCAAGCTCCAGGGAAACCAGCAGAACGGCTTTCCCCTTGTCCCGCTGTTCGATCAGACGACGGTGAATATATTCAATCGAGCCTACGTCAAGGCCCCGGGTCGGCTGAACGGCAATAAGCAGATCCGGATCGCGCTCTACCTCGCGGCCGATGATTGCCTTTTGCTGGTTACCGCCGGACATCGAACGCACGATCGACCGGCCGCCCGTTCCGGAACGTACATCAAAACTCTGAATGATATGCTCCGCATGCTTGCGGATCGCTGCCGGCTGCAGCAGCCCGTTCTTGGAATACGGTGGGCGGTTATACACCTCAAGGATCAGATTCTCTTCAATCGTGTAATCCAGCACGAGGCCCCTCTTCTGGCGGTCCTCCGGAATGTGGCCGATTCCGCTCTCGTTCCGCTGACGGACGGAAAGTCCATTAAGCGTCTTACCATTCAGGATCACCGTCCCGCTCTCCGCTTGACGCAAGCCGGTAATGGCTTCCACCAGTTCCGTTTGACCGTTGCCGTCCACGCCGGCAATGCCCACGATCTCGCCGGCATGCAGATCCAGACTGAAGCCTTTGAGCGCATCGACTTTTTTACTGTTCTTCACGGTAAGCGACTGGATCTGAAGAACGGTCTTGCCCGGACGGCTCTCCTGTTTGTCCACTTTAAAGGAAACGCTGCGGCCTACCATCATTTCGGCCATCGCTTCGCGGCTCGTATCGGCCACGTCAACGGTACCGATCGTTTTCCCCCGGCGGATGACGGTACAGCGGTCCGCAACCGCTTTAATTTCTTTCAATTTATGCGTGATCAGAATGATCGATTTGCCTTCGTTGACCAGGTTCTTCATAATGCCCTGCAGATCTTCGATTTCCTGAGGGGTCAGCACCGCCGTGGGCTCGTCAAATATGAGCACTTCCGCATCGCGGTACAGCATTTTGAGAATTTCCACGCGCTGCTGCATCCCGACCGAGATATCCTCGATTTTGGCATAGGGGTCTACGTTGAGCCCGTATCGTTTGGACAGCTCCTCGACCCGCTTGGCTGCGGATCTCACGTCTAAACCAAAATAATACTTGCGCGTCTCGCTGCCGAGAATAATATTCTCGGTCACGGTAAACGGCTCGACCAATTTAAAATGCTGATGCACCATCCCGATTCCGAGTTTATTCGCGACGTTCGGATTCGAAATCCGCACGTCCTTGCCGTTGACTTTGATCACGCCACGGTCAGGCTGGTACATGCCAAACAGGATGCTCATCAGGGTCGACTTGCCCGCGCCGTTCTCGCCGAGCAGCGCATGAATTTCGCCCTTCTTCAGTTGAATCGTGATATCGTCGTTGGCCACGATTCCCGGAAATTCCTTGCGGATGCCCACCATCTCGACAACATAGTCCATGGTTTTGGGTCCTCTCCTTCTTTTTTGTTGGATATCTTCCTGTTCATCATTAACCGCTAAAAAAACGCGGATCGACTCACTTCCAAACAGCCAGAACGCAGTTCCATAGAGATCATTCTACATTCAATTTCAGGATGCAATCGCTTGCGCCGGTGATACGGTCTGTTACCTAAAATAGCCCCACAAAGTGGAGCCTATGCTTCGATGCTTGTTCCAAATACTTTGCAGGGGCCCCAAAACATATAGATGCGATTACAGAATTGCTTACGCTTCACTGAAACAACTATAAATTCTAATACCTTAAAAAAAGACGGAAGGAATCCGTCTTTTTTCATGCGGTATCGCTGCTTTTCAAGTAAGCCTATCCACGCTCCGTAGATAACTTGGTGTCTTGAATTACTTAATCAATTCGCCTTGCTCTGCGGCTACTTTAATTTCGCCGGCTTTGATCTTGCCAAACACTTCGTCTACTTGCTTCAGAACGTCCTCGCTCAAGTTCGGGTTATTCTCAGGAAGTCCGACGCCATCATTTGTGGCATCCAGCGTAAGCGTTTGTCCGCCCGGGAATTTGCCTTCGGTTTCGGCTTTGATCATATCGTAAGCCGCATGGTCGATTTTCTTGACAGCGGAAGTCAGAACAACGGACTTGTCGCCTTCGTAAACGCCGTCTTGGTATTGGTCAACGTCGACGCCGACGATCCAAACTTCGGATCCGTTCTGCACGCGAGTCTTCGCTTCGTTAATCGCACCGACGCCAACGCCGCCTGCAGCAGCGAAGATCACGTTTACGCCGCGGTCATACATTTGAGCCGCCAATTGGCTGCCTGCCGCAACGTCGTCAAAAGATCCTTGGTACACCACGTTTTCTTTATTAATTACTAGTTTCGTGCCGAGATTCTCGTTAGCATAAGCTACACCCTGCTGGAAGCCCCAGTTGAACTTCTGTACAGGCGGAATTTCCATGCCGCCGATAAAGCCTGCTTGTCCATCCTTCACATGAAGGGCAGTCGCTACGCCAGCCAGGAAGCCGGACTCTTGCTCAGCGAAGAAGATGGATACGGTATTTTCTTTAACGACCGGTGTTGCGCCTTCTTCTCCAGATTGAGGCGTTCCGTCAATAATTACGAATTTAGCGTCTTTATACTTGTCCTGTGCTTTGAACACGGCTGTTTCGAATTTGAAGCCTGGCGTTACGATAAATTTAAATCCGGCATCGTACAGGTTACCGATCTCTTTCGAATAGTCGGCTTCTGTGGTTCCGGCCGGCTTCAGGTATTTATACTCCATTTTGAAGTCCTCGTTCGCCTTCACGATACCTTCGTATGTGCCTTGGTTAAACGACTTGTCATCGATCGTTCCAGCGTCTGTAACCATCCCTACCTTGAATTTTGCCTTAGGTGCGTCGCCGCCTGCGCCGCCGCTTGGCTCTGACGCTGGTTTGTCGCCGCAACCCGCCAGCATTGTGACAGATAACGCCAAACTGATTAAAGATATGACCCCTTTTTTCATTAAGGATAACCCTCCTAGGTATATATGCCCGAATACTAGATTCGCGCTATTTACAATATATTAATAAAAGTGACCCTTTTCAACATAAATTTGGGTGAATCTGTCAAACTGCATCTGTGCCGCGGTGAAACGTTTAAGACATGTTTTATTCCAATTCTAGTAGAGATAGGAAGACGTAATTTTCGTATCGTTGATTTAACAGTTTTTATAGATAACACGGGGGTTACAGGCGGTGTGATACGAAGCGTGGGCAAGGGTTCAGACCCTTCAATTTGGAAAAAAATAAATGCGCATTACGAAAATAAAGCACCTTGGCCAAGGTGCTTATAGACATGCTGTTCATTCGATGAATGGCTGTGAATGATTATTCACTTGCGACGGATTTTCATCATGCGGTTATATGTAATGAATGCGGCAATAATCATCGCGATAAAACCCAGATTGCTCGCCGACTCCGGCGACATGCCAAACACGCCCGCCAAACTCGTGACCAAGTTATTCGTAAGCAGCGCCACCGCAATCAGCATGACTGGACGCCACACGCTGTACCTTTTCATCCTCGCAACACCCCCAGGCAGTTTCGAAACCATTCAAACACAAACCACTTAAGTGGTTAGCTTCATCTATTAGATGCATTATACCATGAATAAGTATGCGTTTACATTAATCTTAACTTTCGCAGTATGAATTTTTTAGATAGCCCGCAATTACTTCATTATATGAGACGTGTTCATAAACATCGGGATGCATCAGATATTTATCATACGGTCATCAAGACCGATTCGAAAGTAAAAGCCATAGGTCACAGCGTGGAAATCACGCTGCATCCATGGCTTTTTTACGAAACATAAATTAATTATCATGCATTATGCCGCGACAGAATTTATCACGGAATGCCCTCATCCTAAATCAACATCATGGAAATCAGGCCGCATGCCATCGGAATTTGAGCTCGTGCTGGAATAACTCATCAGTCCTTTTTATTGTACTCGAATGAAATCTTAACGGGAGCCGACATTCCTTCCATAGAGAGATAGGCATCGCAGGTTCCCTTTAAATTGCCGGTAAGCTTGATCGTGAATTGGAAACTTCCCGTTTCCGTACTGGTCGTCTGGCCTTCGTACCGAACTTTCCCTTTCGAATCGAGTATTTTCAAATTCACTTGGGACTGACTGCCGTTCACGACCAGACCGTCGATCGTCAATTTCTTCGCAGCGGCATCCACCAGGGCTCTTGCGCCGTCGATTGCAGTGCCACCCCCCGCATGGCCGTCAATGCCAAGAACTTCGATTTCATCAAGGAAGACCCAGACGTTGACCGGGAATTCCACTTTAACGTAGCGGGCAGACACTTTATCGGCTCCCGCTTCCCCCGGCACACCGTCTGTTATCCCGCTCCAACCCACGAACTCGGCCGAGGCAGCATCCTGTGCCGGTGGCGGAGAAACGGTTGCCAGCGTGCTCCAGGATTGGCCGTCAGATGAAACGGAAAAAGTAACGTTCGGAGGAAAATAGATGCCGGGTCCTTTATCCTGAAGAAAATGGGCTCTAATCGCCCCGATCGATTTGTTGCCGCCCAAATCAAATGTGATGGTGCGGCTTCGTTCGTCAGGGTAGTCGCTTCCCGCATGGGCCTGCCACTGCTCGGTGCGGTAATCCGTCCCGCCGAATCGGCCGTCCGTAAGTTCGTTCCCGGAATCGGGATAGTTGCTGTTAGGCTGCTGTGAAATTGTATAGCTTTGGCCAAGAACCAGATTGCTGAGTCCCCCTCCGTCAGACCAGGTATGAATGAGAACTTGGGCGTAGGAATCAAGCACCGTTGCGGCCGGGACCGAAATCAACCCTTGCGCTTGGACGGCCGGGTCGTGAATGTGCGCGAGAAAATCCTGCATATACGTCACGGCTTCCTTCGGCTTGTTATCGTCCAAAAGAAGCTTGATGGTCTGCAATCGATACGTCAAATCATTACCAAAAGCCGGCTTGATTTCGTTCGATGCGACATAACGCTGCACAACCTCCGCCATCGTCTCCGGCGCCGGGCTGCTATCGATGGCGTACGTTCCGTTCAAATACTGGTACAGCCAGTCATACATTAAACGCAAACTTGGATCCTTGCTTACCCCTAAGTTGTATACTGCATTATTGCCTTGATAGTGAGCTCTGAAGCCATTTTGCATCAGACCGGATCTGACGCCGCTGTCTAAGTATTCGACAAAACGCTGACGAAGTACGGGATCTGTCAGCATTCCGTCATCAAATTCAACTTCGTTCCCCATTCCGTATCGCTTTGCAGTATCCGTAGCATCGTCCAGACGGTCGGAATCCATTCCGCCAAAGAAATAGTTAGGCTGAAGCGCCGCGGCATCGAACCCTACGTCTTTCCACATAAACATTTTGTAAGCATATGAGTGTGGAATCCAGAAAACCTTCATGTTCATGGCGTGCACTTTATCCGACACCATGCGAGCTATGTCCGGTCCCGATTCGGATATGTCGATTTGTTCCGGCATCCAGTACATGCCGACAAGCTCAAGATTCGAGTAGTTGGCAGCCTGCCATCTTTGCCGGGTCTGGTCCAGCCACCACTGCACCGCTTTTCCTCTGTTTTCAGACGCTTTTTCTTTGCCTACGACGGAGTCGTTGAAATTTAAGGAGCCGCTACCGTCAATGTCGCCAAAATTGGTTAAGGATTCCCCTGGATTCGGAATCATTAACACAACCTTGACTTGATGATCGGGCTGTTTCAGCTTGGCCCCAACTTCCTTGGCAGCCTCATTCAACTGCTGCATATCGCCCGTGGCTGCAAATGTTTTATCCAAATACCATTTCCAATCGTCCAGGTTCGTTTGTCCCTGACCGAAATCGCGACCGGCAGGCGAAGCAATCCCGAGATACAGAACGCCGTCATAAAGCCAATCGACCGGCTCGCCGTCTTTATTTACATAACTGATATTAGGGATAATCCGTTCCTTCTTCCAATCGCCCAAACCATTCGCGTATTGTCCGTTATACAGCAGATTCAGATTCCGGATCCCGGCCGTAGCTTCCCCCGGCTCCAAGAAATGAGGCTGCTCGGCAGGAACCTTTACCGAACCGTCAACCTTGCCGTCCATACCCATAATTTCGATTTCGTCAATGTATTCCCACTGTGTAGGATGCATAAAAAAGGTCACCTTCACATAACGGGCATAAGCCAGCTTGCCATCCGTATTCCCGCCTTTGATTCCATCCCGGCTGCCATCCCATTCAAAGGTCTCCTGTCTGGGCGGTCCTTCTCCCCACAGAAGCTGCGTAGCGTTATGGGAAAGCAGCCCCCAATTTTCCTTATCGTCGGAGACATACATCGATACCGACAGCGGCACGAGAATCGAATTCGTAGGAAAATCTTGAAAGAAATTAGCCGTGATCTTTCCAATTGACTTTTCCTCACCGAGATCGAACACGACTTCGCGAGCCTTTCCGCGCAGATGTCCTACCCATGCCGGGTCGTTCATATCCAATGCGCCGTATTTTCCGTCCGTAAGCTTGTATCCGTCATCGGGATGCGAAGCTTCCGGAGCTTCAGACCATTCATACGGAAGGCCGGCCGCGAGATTGCGGAATTGCGTCTCCTGCACAGCCCAAGATACTACCGCTTGATCGCCTTTTGCTTGTGGTGCCTGTTCCGCTGTCGGTTCACCAGCATCCGTCAGTTGATCCAGATCGACCTGTAGATTACCCGAATCATTCCCTGCTTCCATCTGGTCTGCACCTGCCGCCTGCAGGACAGTCACATCCGGAACAAGCGATTTCGCCTGAACCGCAGAGAGCGGAGTCAGTAGTAATACGGCTGCCATTAATCCGGATAACCATTTTTTATTCAAATTCATCAAGGCCAGCTCCTTTTCTTTATTCTCGAGTACAGAAATATCAAAAACTTTAAACCCTTATTTCTGTTCCGGGTGAACGCTAGATTTTAATCCCCCCTTTCGCGTATTCCGCATAAGCAAGCAGCAAAGTGTATAAGATCGGCTTCCTCCGGAAGAGGAAGCCGTCACCGCCGCATCCAGTGCCGCGGCACGAAGTTTCCAGGTGGGCAACGGCAGTAATACTGCGCAGCCAAACACTCCGCACTTCAAGCGATCTGAGGCGTGGATAGGCAGTGGATAAGCAAACTTCGGTTATCCTTGTTCAAGTGATTCTGTTTTATTCCGCCTTCGCCGCCAGGAACTCGTCAATTTGCTTTTGCAGCTCCTGCTGAATCTTGTGGAGGGCGGGGCCGGCTTCCGCTTCGAATTTCTTCAATGTGTCCTCCGGATCAATAACCCCGTTAAACAACGCCGTGTAGTATTGCCCGTCGACTGTATTGTACTGGCTGACCTCGTTTTGCACCGGGGTACTGTCGAATTCGAAGCCGGCCAAAATGTCGGTGGTGAACATGTCGGCATCGCGAAGCACGGCATCCATTTCATCATTCTGCGGATCACCGCCTACAACACTGCGCTCATCGACCGGATTCCATAGCCAGACATAGCCGAATGCGGAGTAGCCGGATGTATCCAGGTTTTTCATTTTGTCTTCTCCTACCGCTTCCCAGTGCTTTCCTTCGATTCCATAAGAGAGCAGGTCGTAGTTTTCCTTCTCATTCGCCCAGTTCAGGAACATAATCGCCCGCTCCTTGTTCTTGCTCACCTTCGGAACAGCGAGGAAATTCCACTGTTTAAAATTGGTCAAATTCGCGCCTTTTTCCGGGTTAAAGAAGGTGACCGTTTCCAGCTCGCCTCCCGGTACGTTGTTCTTGAACGTGTTCTTGAGGGAATCGCCGATGCCGAACGCGCCGTTTGTGACGATTGCTACTTTGCCTGCCGATATTGGCTGGTGAAAATCTTTTGTCGTCAAAATGTCCTTGAAGATCAGTCCGTCTTTAAACCACTTGTGCGTGTTCGCCAGCCACGTTCCGATCGGCTCCCGATCCTCCAGCAAATTGTAAACTTTGCCGTCATTGTTCTTGTAGTAGAGCATCAGGCTGTTGCCCAGGGCGTGGGTCGGTCTGACATGGGTTTCGTAATCGTTCAGCGCATGGTGAGCGACAAATGAATAAGTGGCGGAGCCTGCGCTCATCGGGATAATGCCTTTCTCTTGCTCCTTTACCTTGTAAGCGAAAGCGATCAATTCTTCATATGTCTTGATCGGCGGTACGCCCAGCTTCTCGCGAATGTCTTTGCGCACCATGTACGAATTGCCGGACATGTAGCTGACGCCGAGCGGAACGGCCATAATTTTGCCGCCGTATTTGTTGTAGTCCCACATTTGCTGCGGCCGTTTCTCCAGCACCGTTTGGCCGTACTTGGCCAACAGGTCATCCAGCGGTTCATAGAATCCGTTTGCAATCATCTGATTGATGTGCAGCCATGGCGCATCGAAGATGAGATCGATGTTTTCGCCGGAAGCAAGCGTTACCTGTGTCTTTTGCGCCAGATCGGACCAGGGTACGAAGACGACGTCGAGTTTGACGTTGATCGTATCCTTCATCCGCTTTTCTGCTTCGGCGATGACCAAATCCATATCCGACGGCCGATCGCCGGGAATCATGATTTTCAGCGTCACCTCTTCAAGTTTGGCGTCATCGCTGGCGCTGTCTCCGGTTTGACCCGACGGTCCGGGCGTCTTCCCTTCCCCTTCGTTCTTGCCCGAACAACCCGCAATCGCGATGAGCGCAATCAATAACACAAGCGCGATGGACAATAATCTTTTCATGGTTCCTTCCCCCTGAATCAATAATAGAGAAAATAGGCGGATGAGCCGGTTCATAAACAGCAGCGATGGAAAGCTCGAACCGGCCAAACGCCTTCACGTTTGCGGCTCTACCCTTTTACCGAACCAAGCGTCAAACCTTTTATAAAGAAGCGCTGGATGAAGGGATAGACGAACACGATCGGGCCGATGGTAACGCAGACGATCGCCAGCTGCATGCCATAGGTCGGCACGACGACGTTGTACTGCGTCTGGCTCCCGCTCACATAAGCCATAACATTCAAATTGGACATAAGCTGGCGGATCATCATCTGCAGCGGCAGCATTTTGTGATTGTCGATAAACAGCAATGACAAGTACCAGTCGTTCCAATATTGCAGCGCGTAAAACAGGCTCACAGTGGCGATAACAGGCAGCGAAATCGGCCAGATGATGCGAAAGAAAATATAGAGATCATTGGCGCCGTCCACAGTCGCAGCTTCATTCAATTCATACGGCAGCGTCCGGTAGTATGAGACAAGAATGAAGGCATAGAACGGATTAAGCAGATAGGGCAAAATGAGCGCCCACACCGAGTCTTTCAGCTGCAGCCAGTTGGCGATCAGCATGTAAAAGCCGACAAGTCCTGCACCGAACAGCATCGTCAGGAAGGTTAGAAACGATAAAATATGGCGGTACTTCACTTTCCGGTGGCTCAGCGTGTACGCATAGGCAGCTGTCAAGAGTACGCCCAGCGCCGTGCCGGCGATCGTCACGATCATCGTAATGCCGTAGCTTAGAAACACCTGCTTGCCGGAAAGCAGAAATTTGTACGCATGGAGGCTGAATTTGCTCGGCAGCAACTGGTATCCCGCCGTCTGCAGAAGCGATTCATCGGCGAACGAGTTGATGAACACAATCCAGAACGGAATGAAGCAAAACAGCGCAAAAGCGCCCAGCACCGCGTACATCAAAACAAGAAACAACCGTTCTCTCACTTCGATCACACCTTAACTGGTTGGGACTGAAGCAAAGGGCCGGTTCGGAGCTGGAGAAACGCAAGTGGTCGCCTTTGTTCCCGAATCGTATCCGCTTAACGAGCTTATACGATCATAACGATTCGGGAACAACAGCGATCGGAAGCCCGAATCCGGCCTCATGCCAACTCGCCCAACCTTCCTTTTAGAATAGTCTTGAATCCGCGTCCACCTTGCGCGCGATCGCATTGAAGATCAGAATCGTGACAAGCCCCATGGAGGACTGGTACACGACAACGGCAGCGGACATGCTGAAGTTCCCCAGCTGCCTCAGCGCACGAAACGCATACGTATCGATGACATCTGTCGTTGGAAAGAGTATGCCGTTATCTCCGATGATCGCGTAAATCATGCCGAAATCGCCGTAGAAAATACGGCCAATGCCAAGCAGCGCCAATATCATCACGGTCGGCCGCATCAACGGCAGCGTTATGTAGAGCATCTGCTGCATCCGGCTCGCGCCTTCTATTCGGGCGCTCTCGTAGTATTCCGAGGAGATGCCCGTAATGACGGCCAAAAAAATAATGGAATTATAGCCGGCGATCTTCCAGGCGCTAATGACGGTTAAGATATACGGCCATACGCCAGGCGTCAAATACCAGTCCACTCCTTCGTAGCCAAGTGCGGCAAGCGCGCGGTTAATGAGCCCCTCGGATGTGCTGAATAGCGTCAACGTCATCATGCTGACGACAAGCCAAGAAATGAAATACGGTAAAAAAATAAACGATTGCGTGATTCGCTTGAACAGCCTGTTACGGATTTCGTTCAGAAAGATAGCCAGCACGACCGCGCTGCCGAGTCCGGTTACGAGAAACAGTGCATTCAGGAAAACGGTATTCAGCGTCACCCGCAGCCAGTCTTTCCCATTGAAGAAAAACTCGAAGTTTTTAAATCCGACCCATTCGCTCCCCCATATTCCATCGGATAGCCGGTAATTCTGGAAGGCGAGCAGATGCCCGGCCATGGGCATATACGCAAATACGGCCAGAAACGCAATGCCGGGCAGCGCCAGTAAGTACAAATACCGGTTCCGCGACAGCTCGCGCACAAACGACCCGCCGAACCTTCTACGTCGCTCCAAAGAGCGCCCCTCCTTTCTTGTGCGGCTTGCAGGATTCGAACGGAGCCATCGTAGCATTCACGGTTGCGGCTTGCCTAGTTCTCATTGGCCAGATTCGGTTCTCGCGCGGCCGATTCGCGAGCGTTCGGCCGATTGTTATTGGTCTGGCGAGTTCTCAATCGCCCGCTGACCTTTCTAATTCGCAGAGTTCCCGGCTATCTGCCGCGTCCGCTCCATCCGCTCGTCCGCCTTGCTGTCGCGGTATTGGCTCGGCGTCATGCCGGTCGCTTTTTTAAATGCGGTGAAAAAGTGGCTTTTCGTCTGAAAACCGGACTGCTCTGCAATTTCGGTGATCTGCATGCTGGTCTGCTCCAGCAGCTCCTTAACCTTCCCGAGCCGCTCGTTCAAAATGAAATTCGATAGAGGCATGCCATAATGTTCGTGAAACAGCTGCCGGACGTATTTGGCCGACAAAGCGATATGGTCAGCGATATCGTCTACCGACAGCATCGGGTCATGGGTATGGTAGCGGACGTACTCGATGATTTCCCCAATCAGCTTTTCCTTGCGATTGAATCCCTTTTGGTCGCTAAGCTGCCGGATCATCCGCCCGGTCTCTTCCTTCAGCCATTCGCGAACCTCGGTAAGCGTGGCGAACTGCCTCAAATGGCGCTCAATCCCTTCAACACTCTGGATAGACATCACTTTGCTGAACGACTTGACGATCGCAAACAGAAGCAGCTTCAGTTGGAATTGGCACTCGGTATATTTCATCGTCTGCAGGCGCGTGAACACCTCGTCCAGCATGGCCAGCACCTTCTCTTCTTTGCCGGTGCGAATCGTCTGGATCAAGCTTTCATGCACGGCGGAGTCGATCGGCGCCTGTAAATCCGCATACCGTTCAAAGTCTTGTTCGACGTAGATTTTGTCATCACCGCTGACAAACTTGAATAATGTCAGTTCGTTCATGTCGTCGTATACTTTGCGTAAATCGTCATGTACGCGCCGCGCTTCGCTTTCGGCGATCGTCACGTCCAGCTTTACGTAACGGCTGACTTGACGGCTAAGCTCCTTGAGCTCTTGGGTCAACTCGGGATCAGGGAGGGAACTGGCCGTGCCAACCAGCACGACCAGATGGTCGGTCCCAAAATCGACCACCTCGATCGGCCGTTCTGATGTGCCAAGCAGCTCCTCTGCGATATTGCCGATTGCATACTTGAGCAGCTTGCGAGAGAAGAAATCATACCGCTCGGATATCTCGTAAAAGGAATCGATCTTGATAACAGCCAACCGAAGCCACTCATAGTCAAGCAGGCACGATTCGCGGACAATCGCCGCTCTGGCGCCGTCGCTCAGCCTGCCCTGCAGCAGCCATTGCCGCAAATATTCGGTCTTGATCAGCGGATAATGATCGCGAAGCATAACGACGCCCTGCTCGATGACGCCGTAATCGTTCTCCCCCTTTACGCCCAGCTTCCGCTGAAGTTGATCCGCCAGCCGGCGAAATGGCCCGACGAAACGGCGCGAATTCCAATAGGCGACCAGAAGCAGCGCCGCGAGCAGCAGGAGCGAGCAGACGATGATGACGGTTTTGAACGCCCCGGCCTTTTCGCGGAATTGCTTCATTTCAGTGACGGATATAATGGTCCACTCCGGCGATCCCATCCGCGCATAGTTGACGAATGCTTTTCCTCTGGCGCTGTTCATCTCGAATGATCCCCGCTTCTGCCCTGTCTGGATGTTATCGATGGTCTCCTCGAGCCGACCATCCCCTTCGCCCAGAATCAATCTTCCTCGATCATCCACGATCGAGAGCAGTGTATCAGCTCTCTCGTCGCCTGAGATCAAATGCTTCTGCAGCTCCTTCTTGTCAAACAGGACGACAAGATACCCGTCCCGGCTTTTCTGCACAGGTGTCGAAGGAAGCTGAAGCGCCAAATACGATTGGTTTCCTATCCGGTGATCAAAATAGCGGAGGAAATTCCCGGGAGTGCGCTCGATTCGCTGCAGCATCGCCTGATCGGCAAATTCCTCGAACGAAACTAATCCAGCTTTGGCGTCGATCACCTCACGTTTGCGGATGCTGAATAAGTAAGCGGTTTCAATATAAGGCTCGTGAGATAAATATTTAGATAACACCCCCATCGTGCTGGCATTTTGAAGCAGGTTGTCGGCTGAAGCATACATCCAGTTTTGCACGGAATGATCCTCGTACATGGTCAGGCTGTACCATTTCAGCTTGGCCAGGATGTACTCGACCCGCTCCGCCATTTCGTCGATGCGGTCCTGATTAAACGTTCCCATCTGCGAGTATGCGAAATGAGAAAACCGGTTGGCCAGAAACAACGAGAACGGTATGATGGTCATTGCAAAAAAGATGCCGCTAATCACAAATATGCGCCAGGATGTCGATCTGAACATAGTATCCCCCTGTCCCCCTTCGTCTTTCGGAGTTCTCTTATGACCGATATGTCCTATCATAATGTACCCCTTTTCCATTTGCCTAGTTCTCATTTGTCCGTCAAGTTCTATTTCTCCGGATTCGCGCTGCGGCACCTTCCTTCCTGCCCTCGGAGGCTGTTCTTCATTCCAGTTGTGAGCCACTTCCTGCGGAAAGGTAGATACATAACTCAGCTACGGCGTTCATAGCAAAAAAGCCCCCTCACTTTATGAGTGAGGGGGTCGTGAGTTAAATTGACTTTTAATAGAAGAAATAACGCAGTTCGCATCGTTTTAACCGTGACATCAAAACCTTATGTCCATCCCAAGGTTGTGCGTTTATTCGTGCTGTTGGCTTTCATTCAACCCAGCTTATGACCACAATTTGGACAGAAGTTCGCCCCTTCGTTCTTCGCGCCGCAGTTCGGGCAGAAATTGGGCTTCTTGTTTCCTTCGGAAGAGGACGAGGCTGCTTGGGCGGATTGCTCCTTCGCGGCCGGAGACTGCTGGCTTTGATTCTGATTGTTTTGGCCCTGGTTCTGATTCATATTTTTCATCATTTCATTGGCCATGTTCATCCCCATCATCATGCCTGCCATATCCGAAGCCGCACCGCCGCCTTTCACCTTGCCGGACGCGATCCCGTCCGTCATGCTGACCTGCTGGTACTTTTGCAGATTGCCGATCATTTCATGGGAGGCCGTCTTCGTGATCATGTCCTGAATTTCCTTCGGATAATTGAAGCTCATCACCTGGAAGCCGGTAATCGTCATCCCGTTGTCCATCACTTCCATGTCGAGGTCTTCCCGAATCCCTCTGGCGATGTCGGAAGCGTTCGCCTGCAGATTAAACATGTCCTTGCCTTCACGGCTGATCCACTTCATCAACAATTGATCGAGCACCGAACTGATCCGGATTTTCACGTCCTCCACAAGGTAGCTCTCCTTGATCCCGGCAATCCTGTCGATCAGCGTTACGTAATCGTTCACTTTAAAATTAAACGTGCCGTTGGCACGGATTGGCATGCCGCCCGGCAGCTGCGGCGTCGGGATCAGAACCGGATTCTGCGTACCCCATCGAACGGTGAATTCCTTGGTGTTAACGAACAGCACTTCCACGCGCATACCGCTGTTAAAGCCGAATTTAAAACCCTTTAGGGTAGAAAGGAACGGAATGATGTCTGAGTCTATGTTATATACGCCTTCATCCTCGAAAATCCCTTCGATTTTGCCGTTATTGATGAATATCGCATCCTGACCGGAGCGAATGACCAGCTTGCTTCCTTTTTTGATCTCCCGGTTGCGCCATTTCCAGAAAATCATGTCATCTCTAAACTCTTCCCATTCCACTACGTTGGAGAATTGGTTCTTGAAAAATCCCATTGATGCTCCATCCCTTCCCATTAAAATTTCCCGCTGCTGCTGCTGTGCGAATGGCCGCCGCCGGTGACGCCGCCTCCGCCTCCGCCACCCGAGCCGCTGCTTGTGTTGCGCTCTATTTTCCGCTTTGTTACGGTCGTTCTAATATATCGGTCCTGTTGATTCAAGATCCCCGATGTGCTGGCATCCTCATAGGTCCGGCTGTTAACCGTGACCCGCCCGCCGGAGCGGAAAGCCATGATGCCCACGGCGATCGCGCCGATGGCAGCGGCAGCTCCCAGCTGAAACCAGAGATTAAATATAATATTATCCGGATTCACGTCCGGCTCAAAGCCCATGTACCGATGAGCGGTTTTGATGTATTTTTCAAAAGCCTGCTTGTAATTGCCGCTCGACAAGTCCGGAGTAATCTTGCTGCGTATTTTGGTCAGTCTCCCGGAATCGAGATACTTCTCAGCCTTATAATAACCTTCCAAATGCACGTTACGAGAACCGTCACGAGCACTCATTACAATGGTTAAAATAGCGGTATTCCCGTGCGGCTTATCATATCCGGGGGCATACTCATCGTAAAAGTTTTCGGTCCATAACTCATAATCATCATTCGGGACACTGTTAACGGTAAGTATCATAAAATCCGTCTCGCGTTCGGCGCCGTACTCATTCGCCATCGCATTCAGCTCATTCCGTTCTTCCGGACTAAGCAGATTCGCTTCATCAAAGATCAAAGGCTTATCATCCGCGGCTTTGACGATCCCGGAGGGCGCTATCAAATTAACCGTTAGTAAAAATAAGACCGCCCATAACGCATATCGTCTTCTCACAGGAACCCTCCCCCCATCGCCCAGGAGATCAGCTTCAAGGATAACAAGGAGACGCCCGAAATGCCCGCGAACCACCCGGCCACCTTCGCTTTGCTGATCGGCGGCTTGCCGACTACCTTGCCCGTCTGTCCGTTCATCGCAAACGTATACTCCGATTTGTTGTAGTCATAGTGCACCATCCATACCGGAAGAAGGACGTAATCCGCCTGTTTCTTGGTGGTATCGATCCGTTTGTTGGTATAACTCACGGTCGTATATCCTGAGACCGCCGACGAAATATACGAATCAATGAAGGAGCTGATCTTTTCCTTAGCGCGCGGAAGAAGCTGTTCGTCGTCATGGCTGTATTTTTCCGCTATGTACCCGGCGAGATACGGCGTCTTGAATTCCTTCAGCTGCTGATAGGGAAATGGCTCCAGCTTATCCATCAGCTCATCGTTCATTTTCTCCGAAGCATCGATCGGCACCTTCACGTAATTCAAGCGAATCTTCCGGTAGATGTCGAAATGCTCGGTCTCCGTGTACTGGTAATCTCCTTGCGTGTAAGTTCTCACCTTGGTGCCTTGGCCATGAACCTCAACCCGATTATGCAGCTCATACAGCCAGAAGGGGACGTAGATCCCGGTGATGCCCTTGATCCGGTCCGCTGTCATAAATCCGCTTGGCGTCAAAAGGCCGTTCCGGCACCATTTCTTGAACGCCTTCATCGCCTCTTCCTTCGTAATCGAAAAAGGGATGACCTTCACCGGTGCCAGCTCGCCGCTCAACCGGTCGCTGAGCACGACGGCCGATCCGCAGAAGCTGCAGGTCGTGGCACTGGTCTCCGGCTCGGTCACGATCACGGCTCCGCAGCTGTTGCAATGGTACTCCTTTACCTCGTCTTCCGCGAACACCTGCTTCTTCAGCGGGTCGGGGATTTCCTCGATATTGTCTTTTCTTCCGCAGCTGGGGCAAGACAACATTCCCGTATCGCCGTCAAAAACCATGCCGCTGCCGCAGTTCGGACATTTGTATTCAATTACCGGCATTTGCTCACCTCGATAACAATGAAATGGTTACTCCTTCTTGTTCAGCTTTTCTTTGATCGCTTCCAGTTCATCCTCGGCATTAGGAGGTGAAGTCGGGGCAGCTCCGTCCTTGCCCATGTTCTTCTCCAACTCCGCGATCAAATCGTCCAGGTCATCTTCCTTCGCTCCTGCGCGCAGCTCAGCCAGGGCCTCCGCTTCATCCAAAGCGCGGCTCGCTTTCTCCTCCATGGTATGGAATGCCGCGTTGGCACCGCCCAAGGAGGATCGGCCGGCATTCAGCTCCTGCTGGGTTTTCGCAGCGGCCATCTTCCCTTTCAACTCGGCATAGCGAGCTTCCAGCTGACTCATATCCGACCCCAGCTTATCCTGCAATTGCTTCATCCTGACGGCGTTTGCGGAAGCCGATTCGTGAGCTGCCTGCAGGTCGCTTAGCTTCTCGGCATGCGCTGCTTTTCGCTCCAGGAACTTCAGGGCATCGCCTTCATTTCCCGCTTCCACGGCCTTCTCCGCATATCGCTGCAGTTTCTGGATTTCGGCGCTGCACTCATCCAGTGCCCGCTTCGCTCTCCGCTCATCCGAGAGCACGGAAGCGGTCTCCGCTTTCACCTTACCCAGATCGCCGTTCAAACTCCGCATATAGGTATCGATCGTTTTCTCCGGATCTTCCGTCCGTTCCAATAACGAATTCACATTCACCCTCATAATATCCTTAAACCTCGATAAGATTCCCATCATGTGCGTCCCCCTCGAAAAGTTTACATTTAACTTATAATACCCTATATACTCCCGATAGGTTTCATTTGCCGAAATTCATTGGCATATATGTAAATTTATGACTAAGAAAGCACAAAAAAATACCCCCGACCTTATGGATCGGAGGGCATATATATTAGACATCATCCCGGATCTGGATGCGTTTCTTACCAGGTTCAGGCTTTTTTGGTATTTCAAGCTTAAGGACTCCATCCTTCAGGGAAGCGTCGATTTGGTCCTCGGC
Source organism: Paenibacillus sp. Y412MC10 (assembly GCF_000024685.1). Classification (NCBI taxonomy): domain Bacteria; kingdom Bacillati; phylum Bacillota; class Bacilli; order Caryophanales; family Paenibacillaceae; genus Paenibacillus; species Paenibacillus sp. Y412MC10. Next base: position 372,352 of record NC_013406.1, on the reverse strand, counting down.
TATGTTCTGAACGTAAAATCTGCGCACATACTCGCCGTAACGGCGCTCCTTGCGGACGATGTGCTGGTTCGTATCCTCCACGCTCTGATCTTCCTTGCGCACGGCTTTGATCGTTAAGTAAGGGTCAGCGTAGCTGATTTCGATGTCGTCTTTTCGAAAACCGGGCAGCTCCGCCTCAACCAGATAAGCGTGCTCCGTCTCCTTGACGTCCGTCTTAAACGACATCATCGAACCCTTGAACGGCGCGAATACATCATCAGGAAAAGCGTCGTTAAAGGCATCATGAAATGACTTCATCAGTTGTCCGAAGGCATCCTCTCTGCGCTTGCCGAATGGCATCAATTCAAACATCATGAATTCCCCTTTCTTTGACCTTATTTGACCTTACGCTTTTATTATATGCCCGGAACGTTTAAATGCCAAAACCGATGATGCAGGAATTTGCGCCAAAACAGCTCGTTATCGGGCGGTTTGATTAAGAGAATTGTTTGAATCTTTAAATTTGATCTTTTTTGACCTTTAATGTGATTCGTTTAAAAGTTCCACCGATCGACTGGGAGCATGAAAAAAAGGAGCGCCCTTAGGGCACCCTCTTCTCTTATATATTCATATGGAAGGCGATACTGATCGAAGAGCTTGAGGCTCTGTCTCTGTATAAGCACAATACTGCTCTGTTTTATTGCTTTTCCATAATTCGATCGATTTCACTTTTCAACAAAAGGTATCGATGCACACTTCGCATGATCGGAACCTTAGTCAGCTTATTCTGATCGACATAGATCTTCATTTGATCTTTGGACAGACCTAACAAATGACCTGCCTCAGAAACGGTTAATACCTCCTTGTTACTTGTAGCATTAAACGTTTTTTTCACCTTTAGATTCCAATCTTCGAATGCCTGCATGAAATCTCAACCTTTCTTGTACGCAACGAACGAGGGCAGAATGTTTATGGGACCGTGAGAACCGCCCTACGACTTCGCGTCCTTGCGCTGATTCTTGCGGTAAAGCTTGATTTGCTGATCCGACGAAACGAGAATCGGCAGGATTTTATTGCTGCTGACCATGGACGAGGCGCACTGTGAACAAACGGGAACATCCTTGAACGAGAAATTGTCTCGAATCCAACCGTTACACCCTTCCTTCGTACAAGACCAGATCGCGGTCATCTCTTCCGGCAGATTTTCCAGTGGTTTATTCCAAGAATAAGACAATGCATTTCCCCCTCAGCTACATTTTTTAATACTTTCGTGCTTTAAACTAGCAAGCCTACCCTTTATAAGAAATACGTCAATCGACGTACTCTAAAAGAAGACGGACCGCGTTTAGCGGTAGTTTTTCTTGCGATATCAGGCAGCAGATCCTCCGAAATTTATACTTTCTGATATCTTATAAAAAAATCCCCAAACGATACGTTTGGGGATCCTTTCACGAGTCTACAGTTTTACAACGTTCTCGGCTTGCTGTCCGCGGTTGCCTTGGACTACGTTAAATTCAACGCGCTGTCCTTCGTCAAGCGACTTGAAGCCGTCACCTGCGATTGCACTGAAGTGTACGAATACGTCTTCGCCGCCTTCAACCTCGATGAAACCAAAGCCTTTTTCTGCGTTAAACCATTTCACTGTTCCTGTTTGCATAGAAACACCTCCTAAATTTATATGATTTTCTCATTTTTGGTTAAAAAACAAAAAATTCACATATTGCACAAGGTTCCTAATCAAAATAATAACCCTCTGCAATATGTGAATCTCAGGTCAAAATCCCAATAAATTTATTATACCTCAATGGATGTGGAATAGCAAACGACGAATGTTTTCCAATTCACTGCCGAAATTTTTAAGAAACCCTAAAAGAAGCCCGCTCCATGAGCGGGCCGCCTTCGTTATTTTCAAAAGAGAAGCATCGGACACTTACCATTTAATTTCATGTATCAATGAATCAGGCTAAACGGTACTTTGCGATATCCCATAGTGTTTAGATCTAAACCCCTTTAAATTCAATCCACTCGATCTGCAAGCCCGGCTTGACGAAGTCCAGCTTCATCTCGTAATAACCCGCTTCCAGCTCCACTTTGACAAGCTTCTGCCGAATCCATCTGCCGTCGGTGCCATTCGTTTGAATCGTGGTTACCGGCTGATCGTTCAGCGTGACGTTGCAGGCGCTTTGGGCCAGTTCCGATTCCGGCGACATGATGCGCACAATGATTCGGTACTCACCGGATTCCTCCACCTTCATATATGTTGATCCCGCTGCAGCCGGCTTCACTTGCGTGCTCTCCGATAAGGCTTGCGCTGATACCGACTCGAGGGAAGGATCGGCTTTAAATGAACCCACGGCTTCCTCGATCACCTGCTTTCTAGAGAAGACCGGCGCATGCATCAGGAATTGGCAGATGTTCATGGCGCTGCGCTGCAGCTCTCCACGGGTCAGCGTACCATTTTCCAAGGATGCCAGCGTATTGTCTTCCCAGGCGTTGATTTCTGCTCCGTAGTTCATGACCACCATGTACAAATCGTTTTGGGCACGGACCATCCAGTTCGTGTTTTTCCGATCGGCCGGGCCTCCGTTTACCACGTCGTTCATAATGGCCCACCAATCCGTCATGACGATGCCCTGAAATCCCCACTCTCCGCGCAGAATCGTGGTGTTCAGATCATAATTGGATGCCGCCCAGTGCCCATTGATTGGGTTATACGAGGTCATGATGGAGTTCGCCCCGCCCTGCTTCACCGCGATTTCAAAGCCTTTCAGATAAATTTCCCGAAGGGCCCGTTCGGATACGACGGCGTCGACTTTGCTCCGATGCTTCTCCTGGTTATTACAGGCAAAATGCTTCAGCGTGGCGTTGGAGCCGCCCTTCATAATCCCGCGCGTGCACGCCGCAGCAAAGGCGCCGGAGATGAGCGGATCTTCCGAGAAATACTCGAAATTGCGACCGTTCAGCGGGCTGCGCCGAATGTTCAGACCAGGACCAAGCAACGCATCGATGTTGTAGCTAAGCAGCTCCCGGCCTTCCATCACATAGAGCTCTTCGACCAGCTCCGTATTCCACGTAGCTGCAAGCAGGGTGCCAATGGCTACCTGCGTTGCCTGCTGCCCGCTGTCCATCCGAATACCGGACGGTCCATCCGCGGTGCAAGCCACCGGAATGCCGTAGTCGAGCAGGCGGTCGCTCACGCCGCCAAAAGCCGATGCCGTCCCTGCCGTAACCAGCGGACTGCTCATGCCTTCTCCTCTGACGATGACCGCCAGATCTTGATCGCTAAGCTGGGCGATGAAAGCCTCCATGCTGACTTTCTCCTCATGGACGTCCCTTAAGGTATAGCCTCGATTGCCCGTTTGCTCCAAGGTCGGCGGCAGGTTCAAGTGAATGCGCTCTTCCATGGCAATCGTGCGCTTCGGCACCTCCGCAAATGTAAGCTCGTACGAGCCGTCCTCCCTGCGAACGCCCGGCTTCATTCGCGTGAAGCTCTCCGTTGGCGCCATGGCTTCCTGAAGCTGCTCGACAACTTGCAGCGTTTCTACAACATAACCTTCTTGACCATCCAAGCCGATAGGCTGCACATTTCTCACGCTGGTTCCCGCGTACAGACGGTACGTTCCGGCCTCCAATACATAGGCTGAACGGTGGCCCGTCACGCCTGCATCGTCATAGGAGGCCATGGCATGAACCGGGAACTGGAGCGTTAGCTGCTGCGATTCCCCCGGCTGTAGCTCCTGCGTCTTCCCGAATGCGGCCAGAACTTTGGCAGGCTGACCCAGCCATCCTTGCGGTGCTTCATAATAAACTTGCACAACCTCTTTACCTGCATAGACGGTCCCGATATTGGTCACCTTCACGCCGATCTCAACGGTTTGTGCTCCCTCTCTAACCGCGAGCCTGGCTTCTTGCGGCTCGATTCGGAACTGCGTATAGGATAATCCAAACCCGAATTCATACTGGACGGCTGCGGGTCGAAACGTTTCGAAAAAACGGTAGCCCACATAAATATCCTCTTGATACAGGTTCTTAAGCTCATTGCCATAATTGCGGGTCGATGGATAATCCTCGATCGAATAAGCAATCGTATCGGTCAGTTTGCCGCTGGGCGTCACCTTGCCCGCCAATACGTCTGCAATGGCGTTACCGCCCTCCATGCCGCCGTGCCAAGCATAAATGACTGCAGAAATCGGGTGCACATAACCTTCATCGAGCATCCAGCTCATATCGATAATGTTGGATACATTCAGGACTACAACGGTTTGCTCGAAGTGTGCGGTCACCTGCTGCAGCATGGCTTTTTCTTCGGACGTTAACTGGTAGCTGCCCGGCTCATTGGCATTATCCTGATCTTCACCGGCCGTCCGCCCGATGACAACGATCGCCTTGTCGGATACCCGTCTTGCCGCGGAGACCAGCTCATCGGTCAAAGGCATTTCCTTCTGATGCCACGGCTCAGCCGCCCAGCCGCCCCCGCCGTTATCGAAAGGATTCTGCTCGATCCATTTCTCATAAACAGCAGCCAATTCTTCATTGACGGCGATGCCCTTCTGATCCCGAAGACCGCCCAGCAGATTCGTTGTATGGGAAACATGAACGCTGCCTCCCGACCCCGTACCGCTGCGGTAATAATGGATCTGCGTCCTGCCAAAAACGGAAACGGTTTCGTTCGACTGCAGGGGCAGAGCCTGTCCTTCATTCTTTAACAGTACGGCACCTTCGGCGGCAACTTTTCGGCTGAACTCCGCAAAGCCTTCCAAAGGAGCTCCCACTCTCTGTGTACTCAATATGTTCCCTCCTGTTTGTTTCTCCAAATCACCAAGCCATATGAAGAAAGATTGTAAATGCCTGACGAATTCCAATAATAGGTATTAGGCATCTATGTACTATCATAGTAACAAATTCCGTAGGGGAATACAGTGCAATGTTCGCAGGATGCGATGAAGTTGGCTATAATAATGTAAACATCTATATTCCGTCAACACGGATATGCGATTGGATGATTTTGAATGAAGGCAGGATCAGTTATGCGTATACGTGTCCATATGATCGCTCCTTATGAAGCGATGGTTCCCATCATACAAGAATGCATTCCTCTGTTTCCCCAGTTAGACATACAATACGCCGTCGGCGATTTGCAAAAAGGGGCCGAGCTGGCAGCTTCGGCTCAAAACAACGGAGCCGAGGTGATTATCAGCCGCGGCGGAACGGCCCAGCTGATTAAAGCCGCGGTATCCATCCCCGTCATTGACGTCCACCTGTCCGGATACGACATGATCCGTTCCTTGACGCTGGCGAGCCAGTTTAACGGAAAAACCGCCATTGTCGGCTTTTCCAATATTACATCGGGCGCCCAATCGATTATTGATTTAATGGATCTGCCTTTAAAAGTGTATACCATACACAGCTCCGAAGATGTTGCACGGTTATTGCTGGAGCTGAAAGCTGCCGGATACCGGCAGGTAGTCGGGGATGTCATCACCGTCCATACGGCCGAGGCTTACGGGTTAAAGGGCCTCCTCATCCATTCCGGCAAAGAATCCATCATGCGAGCCCTGGACGATGCCCAGCTCATCTACCGCTACCTGAGCAACAACCATACCGTCTCGGCCATTCTGAACGACCTGGTTGCCAAAGAACACCCCAATCTCGTGATTTTTAACGATCAGAATGAAATCGTATATGAGCAATTAGCCGATTTTAAGCACAGCCCTTTGACGGATAACCATATCTATCTGATCAATACTAATGTAGAATTCCACAAATCCCAAGTGCAGAATGTTTTTACGATGGACGATTACCAGCTTTCGGTCACAGCCTATGAAACCACATTGGATAACAGAAGCTATAAAGTATACGCCTTGGAAAAAGGGCGGCCCTATGAATTTGCGCAGTCAGGCATCAAAGCCTACGCTGAACCATTAGCAGAGCCGATGATTGCCGAATCCGCTGCCATGCGCACCACGTTGGCAAGCATCCAAGCTCTGTATCAACATCATGAGCCCATTCATCTGCTTGGCCGGGAAAATACGGGCAAATCTTTCATCGTGAAGTATATTCATCAATTGTACGCGGACGGCGGATTGCTGCTCCAGATCGATTTAGCCCAGGTTTCCCCGGATCAGTTAGGAACCCTTCCGCTGTCCAAAGCCAGGACCGTGGAATTCATCCATGTGGAAGAATGCATACAGGATCCGAGTTTGATAGCATTTGTGGAGACCTGCCTAAATAGGCGGATTGGCGTATTCATACTTAGCGATCGGGCACTTGACCTACACGAAACCCCGAACATGAGCCTGAATACGATCATCATGCCTTCGCTTTCGGACCGTTTGGAGGATCTGCCTTCGCTTATTCAGCTCTTTTTAAGCCGATACCATCAAAAATACGGGACGGCGGCGGTCAAAATAAAGGAAGATGCCTTGCAGCTGATAAGACAGAATGCTGCGCACATGACGATCGTCCAATTAAAGCAGCTCATTAAACAGGCTGCGATGAACGAAACCGACTATGTGATTTCAGCCGATACACTAGCACGCTTGCTCGATCATCAGCCTCCAGCCTCAAACCCTATTCCGTTGAAAGGGACGCTTAAAGAGATCGAGAAAGGCATTATTCAATACGTACTCCTCGAGGAAAAGAATAACCAATCTAGAGCAGCCGAACGATTAGGGATTAATCGGGCCACGCTTTGGCGTAAACTTAAAGAATAAATTTAAGTTTACGCTTTTTTTTATCTTTAGTGTTGCAATTTTAAACAATTTATTAGATTTATCACATTACAGAAATTATATGTTGCTAAAATAAACAATTTGAACTAGTATAATTACTGCAAGCGCTTCAATAAAACGATTACACAAGGAGCTAACATTATGAAAATTAAAGCGACATTAGATCGTATCCCTGGCGGTATGATGGTTGTTCCCCTCCTCATCGGAGCGTGCATCAATACATTCGCACCAAACGCTTTGCGGATCGGCGGGTTTACGGAAGCCTTATTCGTGAACAGCTCGAGTACGCTCATCGCCCTTTTCTTATTGATTGCCGGCACGCAAATTACGTTCAAAACAGCGGGTTCGTCGGTCGGAAAAGGCGTCACGCTGCTTGTGTTTAAATGGGCGATAGGCGCATTATTAGGTTTGGTCGCCATCCTGTTTGCGGATTCCAATGGATTATTCCTGGGTCTTGCCCCACTTGCCATTATCGCCGCGATGACGAATTCAAACGGCGGACTGTATATTGCGTTAGCCGGACAATACGGAAAAGAGGATGACAAAGCTGCCTATCCTTTCCTCGCATTAAGCGACGGACCGTTCTTGACGATGGTGGCGCTCTCAATCTTCGGCGCCATGGGCTTTGCCAACGGCATGTTCTCGGCGATGTCTTTTGTTGCCGTACTGCTTCCGCTGCTCGTCGGCGTCGTCATCGGGAACCTGGACCGGAATATGGCCGATTGGCTGCATAAAGGCAGCGACAAGCTGGTTCCGTTCTTTGCCTTCTCGCTCGGTATGGGCATCAATTTCTCATCCATCATTCAAGGCGGACTCAGCGGTATTCTGCTTGGCGTGCTGACGGTACTGCTCACGGGCGGCATTGGTTTCCTGCTGTTCAAGGCAATCGGCTGGAATCCGATTGTCGGTGCTTCCGAAGGCTCCACGGCGGGTAATGCGGTAGGCACGCCGGCTGCGATCGTCGCCGCGAATGCTTCCTTCGCGCCGATTGCCGAAATCGCGACCGTGCAAATCGCCGCGAGCGTCGTGACGACCGCCATACTGCTGCCTGTCTTCATTGGTTTCCTGTCCAAGAGACTGGAGAAATCAGGCGGCGTCGAAAAATACAACAACCCTGCAGCATAGAGGTTATCCCTAACCCCTCGATTGCATCGTTTTTCTCAAGGAGGAGGTACTGCATGAAATTAGCCATCATTGCAGATGATTTGACAGGTGCCAATGACAGCGGGGTCCAACTCGCTCGTCATGGCCTTAAAACAAGCGTTCTGTTCGATATGGACCAAGACAACATTCGTCATTACGATGCCGTTGTTTTTGATACGGACAGCCGTTCCATATCACCTGAAGAAGCTTATCAGCGAGTAAGCCGGGCCGCTCAATTTTTAACCGATGCCGGGTTTGATACGATTTTCAAAAAAATGGACTCCACCATGCGCGGCAATATCGGGACCGAAATTGATGCGTTATATGATGTGGTGAAGCCGGACTTTATGATGATCGCTCCGGGTTATCCCAAGAACAATCGAACCATTCTCAACGCTACCCATTACTTGAATGGAGTACCGTTAGCCGAAACCGAGATTGCCCATGATCCCAAAACGCCTGTCACCCACTCCTATCTTCCCGACTTGCTGAAGCTGCAAACCAAGTATGCCGTCGGCGAGATCTCAGTCCGTGACCTGGAAGCTGGAGCAGGCCGCATTGAAGGCAAATTAAAAGAGTTTCAAGAACATAACATACCGTATGTGCTGATCGATTCCACGGAAGAAGCTCATTTGGAGTTCATCCTGCACATCACCGGTCAGCTTCCCTACAAGTTCGCGTGGGCAGGCTCCGCAGGCATTGCCAACTATCTGCCAGCCCATTATCATATTTCGTCCAAACCGAGGGAGCTTGCCATCGCGCAGAATCAGGGACCGATCCTTACCGTGGTCGGCAGCGTGAATAAGAACTCCCGTGCCCAGCTAAAGCTTTTGCTGGAACATACCGACGTGGTTCCCGTGCATTTCGAGTCCTATAAGGCTGTGTCCGATTCAGCGGAGCGCACGGAAGAAATGGATCGCGTCTATCAAGAAGTCAAGCTGCACGCACTGGAAGGCAAAGATATCGTGATCTATTCCACGGCGGAGTCCTCCGACATCGAACGGGCCCGTGCCGTAGGCGAAGCCCGCGGGCTCAATCACACCGAGGTCAGCAACGAGATTGTCCGTGCCATGGGAGAAATCTGTGCCCAACTGCTGGAGCAGGGTTATTTCAAGGGCGTATCCATGACAGGCGGAGACACGGCCAAACAAATCTGCATGCAATGGAGCATTAGCGGCTTCGAATTGCTGGACGAGCTGGAAATCGGCGTGCCGATCTCGAAATTTCTGGGGATCGACGATCTGTATGTGGTCACCAAGGCAGGCGGATTCGGCAAGCCGGACGTATTTATCCATGCGATTCAAACGATAAAAGGAGGTAATCCAGCATGAAACCGACGGTTGGAATTACGATGGGCGATGCGGCAGGCATCGGACCCGAAATCATTATGAAGGCCTTATCCCATCAGGAGATGTACGATAACTGCAACCCGCTCGTGATCGGCGACGCTAAAATACTAGAACGCGTGCTTCCGATTATCGGCTCAAGCCTGAAGGTGAACGCCATTCAAGAGCCAGCCGAAGCAACATACGAGTTCGGCACCGTAGACGTCATCGATCTGGACCTCGTGCCGGCTGACCTTGCATTCGGCGAGGTATCGGCCGTCGCGGGAGATGCCGCTTTTCAGTTTCTGGCCAGAGCCATCGATCTGGCGAAGCAGCGGAAGATCCATTCCATCTGCACGGCTCCGCTGAACAAGGAAGCTCTGCATCAAGGCGGACATATGTATCCGGGTCACACCGAAATTTTGGCTGATCTCACGGATACCAAGGATTTCTCGATGATGCTGACGACCCCGAACCTGCGGGTCATTCATCTGACGACGCATATGGGATTGATCGAGGCCATTCAAAGCATCAACCCGGAAAGAACGTATACCGTCGTCAAACTGGCCCACGATACCTTGAAAAAGGCCGGTTTCGACAATCCCAGAGTCGCGGTCTGCGGAATCAACCCGCATGCGGGCGAGAACGGATTGTTCGGTAACGGCGAAGAAGAAGAAAAGCTGCTCCCGGGCATCCAGCGCGCTCAGCAGGAAGGCATTAATGTAGTCGGCCCCCTCCCTGCGGATACGTTATTTTTCAGAGCCGGCCGAGGCGATTTCGATATTGTCGTGGCCTGCTACCATGACCAGGGACATGCCCCGATCAAGGTCATGGGCATCGAAGAGGGCGTGAACATTACGGTCGGACTGAAGGGCGGCATCATCCGAACCTCGGTCGACCATGGCACGGCCTTCGATATTGCAGGGAAGAACATCGCCGATGACAAGAGCATGCTCGCCGCGATTCGTTCTGCCATTGAGCTTGCCCCGAAGGATCAAATGTAATCGTGTGACGACCGAAGATGTCATATGTAAAAGACCCGGCTTCCGCCGGGTCTTTTTTTTTCTATGCCTGGAGAGAACAAATCTAGGCCCTCGTTCAAGCCAAAGCTGGAGTACGAATAGCTGCACGACCGCCAGCACATAATAAACATCACAATCGATTCCAGTAAATAAGGAGGACCCTTCCATTGAGCACGAACCAACCGGACAAAAATCTGATCAACACGGTGGAACAACTGGCAGAGACACCCGTGAACAGCCATGAGGCCCAGCAACAGCAGCAAGCCCGCAATGATCGCCGGAAACAGGCTCTGCATGACAGCGACGGCAAATACAAGGAGAATGAGTCCAAGAACTATCACTAGGGCAGTAACCTCGTAAAAAAGCGACCGATTACGGTCGCTTTTCTAATATTTTTCCATCCGATAGTTAACCTAAGAATGCAATAGAACGCTTTACTTTTCTTGCAAATGCAATGGGATCATCGACGGACTCCCAGTGAACATACATCAGGCGGGGATTTTCAAACAACCAGTGATTGTGGACGGCCGTTACTTTAATCCCGTTCTTACGAAGATTCGACAGCAATCGATTCACTTGGCCTTGGAAGAGAGCCGTTTCTCCCAAACAAAGCGCGCGACCGGAACTGTCCAGGGATTCAAACGAGAAGAGTTGGTAACGGATCAAAGGAGAAGTGGTACGTCTACCTAAGATAGATGCGTTTACTCTTCTATTTCTGGAGACAAAGCAAACTGGGCCTTTTGTAATTTCATGCTCCGTTCCGCCTAAAATACTTGAGAATTGGTCACATAATCTTCTAAAGCGAGGACTTGCTTGCACTTCCGCCATACGTAATCATCCTCTCATGAAATGATAGAAATATGAACGATATGACTCAACCGCATTAACCCAAGAATGCAATGGATTCTTTTGTTTTTCTGGCAAACGCAACCGGATTGTCAATCGATTCCCAATGCATATACATTAAACGAGGCTGTTCTTTTAGCCAGTGATTATGGAGCGCCGTTACTTTAATCCCCCGTTTGCGGAGATTCGACATCAATCGATTCACCTGGTTTTGATGCACGGCAGTCTCACCCAAACAAAGCGCACGGCCCGACTGATCAAGCGATTCAAACGAAAACATTTGCATTTGAACCAAAGGGGAACGCGTTCTTCTTCCCAAAATCGTCTCTCTTAAGTTCGTCATCCGCGTGACAAAACAAACCGGACCTTCTTCGATTTCCGATTCGCCGCCTAGGATTCTTCCAAATTGGTTGCAAAGCCTTTTGAATTGCGGGCTCACTCTAACCTGTTCAGCCATGATAAGTCCTCCTTTAATCGTATTCTTGGTATCATATGATCGAAGGAGAAAATAGTATTGGACCAATAACTTATTTATAAGAATAAAATAGCGGATAGAATTCCGAACCTATCACAAGCAATCTCCACGGATCTAGAATCGAAAAGCAGGGCCTCGCAAGGGGGTACTCTGTCACGCCGACGCTGCCCAAATTGACTCCAGCTGGCGACGCTTCGGTTGGTCAACCCATCGTATCCGTTCGTCCAGGCCAGACGAAAACCGAAAAAGTGCGTTAGCCGACAACCAACCGGCTGACTACTACAAATAAAAAAATTACATATAGCGGCGGTAATGTCGCTGTGTATGCAGACAGACTTATAGCTAAGTGACGTAATACTTCCCAAAGTAAAAACTTGAAGACGACAGCCTTATAAGGCTGTCGTCTTCTTATAACTAACGTATTATTTATAATAATTAGCGTCTGGAGTGCAGATCCAGTAAAATGGTCTTCACACACTACACCATTACCTTTCGTCCGCTTGGTCGGTAAACTCCATGGGAATTCTGTTCTTCATTTATTTTACCAGCAGGTACTGCCCTCTCTTTTCCCCAAGTACGTATCGTTTCAATTTGTTCAGGACTTGTTTGTGATAATGGCACAACGTTTGTAAAGAAGTTTATAAAAGTTTCATCTGTAATTGAATTGTCCCCTTTTACGAATGCTTGCTTCACAACATCTCGAACAGCAGCTTCCAAATCCGCACCTGCAAAACCATCTGAAATTCTCACCAAATGCTGCAATAAATCATCAGTTATCGTTCTTTTCAATCCTTTTTCAATATAAATTTTTATGATTTCCTCCCGCTCACTTGCAGTTGGCAAGTCTACAAAAAACAGCTCATCGAAACGTCCTCTGCGCAGCAGTTCAGGGGGCAGCTTAGATACATCATTTGCGGTTGCAACAACGAAGACTCTAGCAAGGCTTTCCTGTAACCAATAAAGAAATTGGCCGACTAGACGAATGGATGTGCCTCCATCCCCACCGCCCACCGCACCGGCAAGTCCCTTCTCAATTTCATCAATCCATAATACACATGGTGCCACATGATCGGCTGTTGATAATGCTTCTTTTAAACGATTCTCACTCTGTCCTAAATACTGTCCATGTATAGTGGATAAATCCAAACGATACAACGGCAGGTTCCATAAGGAAGCAATAGCCTTAGCAGACAAAGACTTGCCGCATCCTGGAACACCTACTAACAAAATTCCTCTCGGAGGACGAATACCACGTTCGCGTAAGTCCGCCGTCAATAGCTGACGATTAGCTTCAAGCCATAATTTAAGACCATCTAGTCCGCCAATTTGATAGTCTTCTCTTACAATAACTCGTTCAATACCAGAAATATCGGCGAAAATTTTATCTTTGGCATGCATTAATTCTTTCAAATCCTCGTTCATAATGCTTCCGTTCGCTAATAATGTCGCGATTACATTCTCGGCCTCGATTTGACTTATGCCCGCAAGTATAGCAGCCGCTTGTCTCTCCTCGGCATCTTTCCACTCAATTGTCATTTCACTTCGATAAGGATTGATTTGATCCCGAATAATAACCAGCATTTCATCCTCATTAGGCTGAGACAGGCTTATCGACATGCCCAGACGCTGTAACGGCCCCCAAACAGGATTATTTGTAATGACAACTATAGCTCCGCCTGTTTCCGTGGCAAGCATTACCGCATCTTGCAATTGTCTTGCCATTCGAGTGTCATCTTCAAGTTCTTGTACCTCAGTAAAAACAAACGTTTGATTTTGCAGTTGACCTATTTTTTGTGTCACATAATCTAATCCACCAATAACCGAACGGTCCTCATTGAGAAGCCGATTTGTAGATATATCTCTCATTCCTTGAGATAACGTATGGTAGCCAATATTTAAATTTAACTTTGTTGATAATTGAGCTATAAAGCTAAGCGCACGAGATCGTTCCGCGGTACGTATAGAAATAAAGGGAATTCTCGCTTTCAAATACTGTTCCATGGTTTTCATGCATGTCTGCAGATCACTCATTTAAAATAGCACCCTTCTTCTAGGCTTGAATTGATTAGAATTTGGCTCTTTCTGTTCAATCGGCTCACGAGCCGCAGCCGCTGGAGCTTGTGTCTGTTGCTGTATCAAACTGTTATGTTTAATCATATAGGCAAGCTGACCTGTTCGATCATGCCTTGCGCTTTCTAATAAAGCTTCCTGAGAATCTCCAACATATTTACTAACTACATGTATCAAGGATTCCTTTATTTCCTCAGGAAAAATAGAAAGTCGGCATAAACGATAAAGTAAATCAAATCGGTACCGAGCATTTATAATAGCCGAAATAATTGCTGCTTCCTCACCACGTGAATGACCTAATTCCTGCTGGAATAGGCGTGTCGCATGCTTTAGCTTGAATTCAATTACATCATAAGTGCAATTTACAATTTTATCAGCGACACCGGGTGTCCATTCTAATCTTCCTTTTTCTAGAGCAGAAATGATTTTCTCATCTTCCTGTCCAAGCTCTTTCAGTTGATAAAACAGTTGTATCCATTCGGAATAATAGCTTGGAGGATTCATAGTTTTGAGCTCCGTCTACGAACTAATACAGCTGGCGGATTCAAATCCCATGCGGGAAAACTTTCTGCTAATGATTGATTTACTGTCTGTTTCTGCAGTTCTTCAATTTTCAAGTCTAACTTCGCTTGCATTTGATCAACTGGCTCTGTCGAGGAATTCAGGATGATTGGCTTGCTTCTATTTAACATCAAAAATTTCACTCCTTTTAATTGGACGAAATAACAGCTCTAGCAGAATCGTAGGTTGAATATGTATATTGCTCAGGTGTGACTTGATCAAGCAGCTCATTTATTTTACTTGCATTTGTATCTTCAATCTCATATTCACGTCGATAATCAACAATATCACTAAGAGTTGCAACTAAAATTTGTTTATGATTTTCGAAAAGCTCCACATAGTTCTTCTCAATTATGTCTACATTCTTTTTTACAGTCCTCAGACCATTTATGAAAATAATTAAACAGATTGCTGAAACTATAAATAAAAACAATGTGCTTACACCTAATATAAAGAAACCAATGCCCGCAACTAACGATACCCAATGTTTGGCACCAAGTTTATTCCTTCTTAAAGCGTCCTCTTTTTTCAATTGAATATGTTGTTGTAAACGAGAGGTCAACTCTTCCTCATTGCTTCCGTCCCTTGAAGTGCCTGACCAATCATCCAATTCAATCTCAATATCGATAGGGACTGCATTACGATTTTCGGCGGTTAGATCATTGTGGGCATGGTTAATCCATTCTTTTGATAACGCTATGGCTAGCTTTTGGGTAGCAATAGAAGCGTTTGATTCTGTTGGATACATGGAAAAGTTCGTTAGCAACTGGGTAAAATCAAGTTTTTCCTCAGTGACCTTTTCGTCAGCAAACAAATTCATAGCCGAACTTTTATCTCCATCTTCTTTTATAATTAATTCATTCAATCGTTCTTCACGGCGTAACGGCAACTCTTCTTCATCAAATTCACGAACTAAAATGTCGAGCAGTTGATCTACTGCAAATGCCAAATTTTTGGAAGGGATGATCTCTTGCGTAAGAATAAAATTGAAATATTGAAAAATAATATCATGAAGTTTTGCACCCTCAAGCGCATGCCGAAGCTTTGGCCAAGTTGGACTATATTTTTGCAAATGTGGAAATTTAGAAGAATCCAGCTTTTCTGCACGCGACAAAAGAGCCTTCTTCCATTGGTCTCGCTGCGTTTCTATAAAACCGGCTTTTTGCGAAAGTTCATCCAACCAGCTCTTAATTAATAATCCGCATCTCGCTCTAGCTTCAGGACCAAAAATTCCGTTAGAAAAGCCATCAATCAAAACAACGATTTCTCTTTTTAGCTCATTCGGATCTTGCTGACCAAAATATCGTTCCAACCACGAGCGGCTTGATTGATAACGGCCTCCTCGACGTGTGACTAATGCAAAAAACAAAGATGTCTTTTCATCATCTCTTCGCAAGGCTTCGATAACTGCCTTCTCAGCCAGCTCCTTTTTATCACTAAGCCATGCGGATAATGCTATTAAGCATGGCGCCAGCCAATAGCGTGGAGCAGCCAACAACTGCTCTTCCGATGCATTCTCGATGGTATCTTTACGTACCAAACTGGTGTCGACGGCTTGCAATATTCCAATCGCTCTTCGACGGACATCCTCATAGTGGCCGTATTTATTTTCAAGCTCTTGTCTAACCTTAACCAATCTCATTTCTGCCAACTGGATATTCTTAATCAGAGCGTCCTGGCGAACATATTCCCGAAACTCTTCTGCAAGCAGTTCCAGATCGCTCTTCGTAACTTCCAGTTGCTGTTCTACAGTAGCAACCTGATGAGACACTACATTAATATTGTCATTAATTGTGCTTAACGAATTTTCTATCCGACTCAAGTTCGCCGTTGAGATCGTTTGATTTGACATCGCTCATCTACTCCTTAATCATAGATACTTCTCCAGACTGGGATACTGCACAGATCATATTCATGTATACCTCGATGTAGACATAACCAGGATGCATAGCCAATCTTCTAGCTTTTTCCATTCCGTTAGGTAATATTTCTCCTCGTTTATAGTGATCGATAATCTGTAATCTAGCATCTAGCGAATGTACTTCATAAGGATTTCCCAAATAACACTTACTCACAATACCTAACGGAAGTTGATCAGCTGCTAACTCAGGAAATTCACCGGCTATTTGATCTATAAACTCTTGTACTTTCTCCTTAGTGGCAATTACACCGCTTACATCAAGCTTCGTCATAGCTTCAACGAAAGCGCTCGAGCGTTTTGAACGCAATCTTTTTTCCAATGCCACTCCTTCCAATCGGACTACAGCCCGCTGCCTAGATGAGACGTCCAGACTAGTTCCAACCTGTGTATTAAGTCCTAATATCGGTCTTCGCATAGTACCTCCAAGAACTATATTTTGGTTTATTTTAGTATATCATGGAATATGATGGAGGGATATGTTGAACTTTGTAGGCTCGGGTTCATTTACCTATATATATTTTTTTAAAAAAAGACGCTGACCGCATAAGGTCAGCATCTTTACATTTGTTTAGCATAGCTGAAATCAATTATTCAAAGGAACTCAAGGTTCCTCTCGCTATATGAGCACCAAATATAGGAAGGGCAGCTTAACTGCCCTTCTCTACCATTGCTTCGTCTAAGGTCTTAGCCCCTATTCCTTCCAATCTTCAATTCCTGTCTCAAGCTGCTCAAACCCATGCGGAATCGAAGCTTCCATGATGTCTGAATAATAGTCGTGGTTTTCCGGAACATCGGTCCACTTCGGTTCAACCTTGATATCCCAAGGTTTACGATCCAGCAGTTGGTTCAGGATTCGAACAACCTCTAATCTCGTAATCGGCTGATTCGGATGGAAGGTCTCCTCCGTGAAATCGAACAGCACACCTTGCTCCTGAGCCGTTTCAATGGCTTTTTCAGCCCAGTGTCCCGCTACGTCCGTGTATGTGCTCTCCTGGACAGCGTCCCATTTATACAAATTCATGAGAATCTGTGCAAATTCCGCCCGCGTGATCTGCTTCTTCGGTTTGAATGTATTGTCGCCGAAACCGACCATCCATTTATTGTTGGTTGCGGTCGTAATCGCGTTCGTTGCCCAATGTTTCGCACTCACATCCGAATACGATACTTTCTTCGAGCTCGCTGCGGATGTATACAAACGGGACAGGATCGCAGCCATTTCGGACCGGACAATGCCACGATCCGCTTGGAACGTGCCGTCAGGATATCCGACCATGTATGCGCGATGATCGCCTGCGGCCTTCACTTTCGGCTCCTGGGAGAAGCTGAATTTCACGATCGTGTCACCGACGTGGATGACTCCGTCCTTAATATAGCTGTCAGCGCCAAAGCGCTCTTCACGCTTATCGGTACGGCTGTCAAAAACAACGTATCCGTTCTTCTCGCCTAAGAAGTAGTAATCGCCATTGGCGTAAACCATCCAGCCATATTGACCGCTGTCTGAGCTCATTTGCGGGTTATGGTTCTTGTTGGGTGCAAAATCCGGAAGCTCAGGCAAATTGACAAGCGTTCCCGGCACTCTGCCTTTGGAACGATTCAGCTCCGTATCTGCCCAATACAATTGCATCTTCACGCCTGCAACAGGCTGTTCCGTCACCTTATCGAGAATCGTGCCATATGGATCGACTAGATCAACCGATAACTTGGCATTTCCATTGCTATCGACGCTCAGCTTGCCGGCAGGACCAGCCAGCTTCTCCCCGTTAGGCGCGATCACGTTCAGCGACAACGTATATTCGCCAGGTGCAACTTTCGGAAGCGTAAAGCTGCCGTCCTGGTTCATTGCGATATTCGGCAGATTCAATTCTTGACCGTTTGCCGATTTTATTTTCCCCGATACTTTCAGGCTGTCTCCGACGAGCTTCGTAATTTTGTCCTGAACGACTTTGCCCCCGTTGGCTTGATCGGAAACAACAACGTCCGTTTTCATAGTAGGTGCAGGTTGCTGTACAACGTTTGTATTCCCTGCAGGCGGATCTTCTGCCGGTACCGCAGGCGCGTTCGGCTTGATGCTAACCACATTGGACAAACCTGCATGTGGACCCGATTCGACGTTTAACCGGAAATAGTAGGTTTCACGGCTCGATAAACCGGCTACGGTTGCACTCGTTGAACCGGCATCCAATGTCTCCACTGGGTTGACCGGCGTGAACGTGGTGCCGTCCGTAGATTTTTCAATAACGATGCTCGTTGCCCCCGTTAAAGCAGGGAAATTCAATGTCACTTGTCCGACGCCCGCAACGGCCGACAACGTGGTGATCGGTTCCGAAGGGGAAGCCTGAACCACATTGGACAAGCCAGCATATGGACCCGATTTGACGTTCAATCGGTAATGATAGGTCTCGCCGTTCGTCAATCCGGTTACGGTTGCACTTGTAGAAGCAGCATCTAATGTCTCCAACGGGCTAACCGCAGTAAACGTGGTGCCGTCCGCCGATTGTTCAACCACAATGCTCGTTGCCCCTGTCAATGCCGGGAAAGTCAATGTCACTTGCCCATTGCCTGCTTCTGCCGATAACGTGGTTAACGATTTCGAAGGCGAGGCTTGGACTACGTTGGATACGCCGTCATATAGTCCGGATTCGACGTTCAGTCGGAAATAGTAGGTTTCCCCGTTCGTTAATCCGGTTACGGTTGCGCTTGTTGAAGCCGCATCCAGCGCCTCCAATGGTCTTACCTGCGTAAAGTTGGTACCGTCGGTAGACTGTTCGACCACGATGTTTGTTGCACCTGTTAAAGCAGGGAATTTCAATGTCGCTTGCTGATTGCCCGCAACAGCGCTCAATGTGCTTAAAGGAGCCGGATCTGCGGCAAGAACATAGACGGTAAACGTCTTCTCGCTTGTCAGCCCGTCTTTGGTGATGGTTGCCGTCAAGGTCACGTAAGTTCCCGACTGGTTCGTAACCGGCCTCGTCACGGTTCCATCAGGTGCAATGACCGACGGCTGGTCGGAGGACCAGGTAGTAGTGACGTCATCGTCTTGCTTCAATGTTAGATTGTTTTTCACCGAATTTTTCGTGTCGGCAAAATGGTACTCGATATCGGTTTTGTCCTCTGCCGTTTCAATGGCTTGAATGGCTTCTTTATAATCGGAAATCAGTTGATCCGCGATCCGATTCGCAATTTCTTGAATGATGTCGTCGGTTGATTTGTCGGAATCGACATGCAGTCCGCCTTCGTTCAGGCCGCGGATAAAATCATCGTTGGTGTCCGTATAAGTCGACTCCGTAACGCCGATATACTGTGTGCCTTTGTTATTGAACGCTTCCGTCAGCTTGGATTGATTCGATCCCTGATCCAAATCCCCGCGAGGGTCATCGTTAATGTTCACGACATAGCGCAGCGGCGACGTCCCCCACAGGATATTATCGACCGCTACATCCAACGGCTTGCTCGAAGTTAAATATAATTTCATATTGTCGAATGAAAAAATCGAAATGATCTCGCAGCCATGGCCTATATGGCTGACGACCGGACCAAATTCATCTCCGTAAACGTCCGGAAGGGCTAGATTACGAATGATTTGGTCGCCATTATCCCACATGCTCAGCGTCGTATCCGTTACGACGATTTTAATGCTGTGGTGGGTGGATGCCCCTTTCGGAAAACTTCCGATGGAGGTAACGCCTGACATGGAACTCAAAGGACTCCACGTTTCATTGTGCAGAGCGGCTGCGTCTACGCCATCGATCTTATATACATTGATGGCACCTTGAACATATAAAATCGCATACCCGCTTAATTTCCCGCTGACGTCGATTTGGGTATTAAATAGAAAACCGCCGCCTTCCATGCTGTGGTAATCCACTTTGGATTCATCCATGTCGAAGGTAATGATCTTCTTGCCTGAAGGGCTTCCCTGCGTTAGCATGAAATCCTTATACGCGGGCGAGGTATAACCATAGAAGGTTAACGTGTTACCGCCGTTGGAAGCTTGAACGTGATTGTAATCGGCAGTTTCAACCGCCGGGGGAATCGCATAGCCAAATTGATCTATATACCAGCTGTCATATCCGGCATGCACATACGTCGTATCCGTTACCGTTGTCCGGTCTGCGCTCGCGTCCATGATGGACACATATTTAGGATTTACGCCTTGTGCGCTCAACCGGGCTTTAATTGCATCATTCAACTGGCTCTCAAAATCACTGGAATCATAGATGCTCGTTCCGGCATTATAGTAAACCTCTGCTACCGGCGAGAGCGCATATGCCATTGGCATATTCGTAACAATTAACAGCGTTGCCACGATCATTGAAATTATCTTTTTCTTCAACTATTTCACCCATCCTGTAAGTTAGTAATCGTATGACATCCAACAACGACCCTTGACCCCTTGTACCATTCAGATATAAATTTGTGCGGATAACTCCCTCCAACGAAGCAGATTGTAAAAATTGTTAATTTCAACATATCAGAAGCATCTCTCAAAAATCTCTCAAATTTCGACTATTATCGACAGGTAGATTTTTGAGAGATCTTTGCCATATGATAGAGTCCATAAGGGTGTGACTATACATGAAGAAATGGATGGGTTATCTGGGTGCAATTTGCGCCTTAATCGCCATTCTCTATATGATTTTTAGCGACCGGGACACGGGTGCCGTCCATATCAAAGCCGTAGACGGCGTGCTTGACTTGCGAGAGCTCAAGGATTCGCCATTTGTATCGCTAGCCGGCGATTGGAAATTCACCGCCGAATCTTTTGTCGACCCGGCCGACTTTTCAAGCGAAACCGATTATCTTTCAGTACCCGGTCCCTGGGCATCGGATGTCGAGTGGGGATCCTACCAGTTAATCGTATACCTGCCGGACCACTGGACCGATGAGATCGGTCTCCGTGTTCGGAATATCTGGTCTGCCCATACCATCTATATTGATGGCGTACCCCTATCGAAAATAGGGACCGTGGCAGCAACCAAACATGCGACAACCCCGGACAATCCTGCCTATGAAGCGTATTTTAAACCGGAGGGTCGGCAGCTGCTGATTACCATTCATGCCTCCAATTTCTATAACACGAGAGGCGGCATCGTCCTGCCGATCGATTTCGGCGACGCCGAGCAGATGAAGGAAGACGTACAGCGGGATCTTTCCTTGGAATGGACGGCTACCTTATGTTTGCTGTTGTTCAGCATGTTCCATATCACGATCTACATGCTGCGAACGAAGGACGAGGCTTTCTTGTACAGCGGTCTGCACTTTCTGCTATTGGCATGGGTCATCGTGCTGCGAGGAGAGCGGCTGTTCATTCGGGAGTTTCCGTCATTTCCCTTTGAACTCTATTTTCGCCTGCAGGACAGCTTGACCTTCTTGGCCTCCACCTTGCTGATTGTCTTTATCGTCAAAATGATTCCTTCCATCATGAGCCGAAAGACGATGTATCTGCTGTTTCTGCCGATCCTGGCCTACGCGTTCTTTAATGCGGTTCTCCCGGCCAGAACCATGTCGATTACGCAGTATCCGCTCTTTTATTACAACGATGGATTAATCTTAGGCATTATTATTCGCATCTTCTATCTGACGATGAAGAAGCAAATCAACATCCGTAAGAATGAAGCCGTCATCCTCATGTCGATGCTTCTGTTTCTAGCCGTATTCGCGATAAGTGCTTCATCGGACAGCTTGTTCTTCACCGGACGCAACTATATGAACCGAATCGGGCTGGTCGGGTTTGTCATGACGATGAATGTTTTTCTGGGCATACGACTGATGAACCGGGCGGAGGAATCGGAGCAGTTGAGCACCAGGCTGCAGAAGGCTAACGATGCGAAGGATGCCTTCTTGAAGGTCACGACGCAGGACCTGCAGAGGCCTCTGCACGATGCCGTTCATCTGGTGGGGTCCATCAACCGGGAGCCCCGTCGCGAGAAGCAAGGCGAGCAATTGTACTTGGCTGAACAGCTGATGGGGAACATGGTGTATTTATTGAGGGATCTGCATGATTTCACCCGCATTCGGTTTGATGATTACGCGATCCAGCTCAAGTCCACCAATGTTCGGATGGTCATGCTCCATGTCATTCAGCTGATGCAGTTTACCTTCACGAAGAAGAAGATCGCAATCAATGAACAGATTCCGAAGCAGCTTTACGTATGGGCGGATGAACAGCGCCTGACGCAGGTATTCATCCGGATCATGACCGAGATCTCTCACGACACCGCAGATGATCAGCTGACCATTGAAGCCGTACAGGTGGGCACGGAAGTCCTGCTTCGAGTGAGGTCAACCGGCGTATCCATGGCAGCGAATCGGGAACGCCCGCATTCTTCGGGGCTTATGATGACGGAGGAACTCATCCAACAGATGAACGGAAGCATCGCATATGAACGCCTGCAACGCGGCATTCGCTTTACGGTCACCCTGGCTTTCAGCGAATGTAAAGAGCCGGTTAACGCAGCGGAGCATGAATACGATCTACAGTCTGCGGCGCACGCAGAAGATCGGACGTTAGGAACGCTCCTGATTGTGGATGATGACGTGATGCATGCGGAAGTCATGAGGGATATGCTGGGGGACGCTTACAAGGTACGAATCGCTTATTCGGCTCAAGAAGCGCTTGACTACTACAGGAATCATCCGGAAATCGCGATGATGATCATGGATGACATCATTCCAGGCGACATGGATAGTCTGGAATTGCTTCGGCAAATCCGTATACAGGCATCCTTAATGGATCTGCCGATCTTGATGATGATTTCTTCCGAATATCCCAGACATGTTGAAATGATTTTTGCAGCCGGCGCCAATGATTATTTGCTGAAGCCTTTTTCCAAAGAGACCTTGATGGCCCGCTTGAACGCTGCGGAACAAACAAAGCAGTCGATGCTGAAGGCGATTGAGTATGAAATGGCATTTCTGCAGACCCAAATTAAACCGCATTTTCTATACAACGCGCTTAGCAACATCATTGCCTTTTGTTATACGGATGGGGAGCGTGCAGCCTATCTTCTAACGATGCTCAGCTCATTCCTGCGTTATATCTTCGAGACGAGCCGGGATGGACAATTCTCCACCCTGCAGAAGGAGCTGGAGATTATCGAGGCCTATGTCGAGGTGGAAAAAGCCAGATTCGGCGAACGTTTAACCTTTGCTTATGACATCGATCCGTCCATTGTAGCGGAGCATGTTCGGATTCCTAGCCTGCTCCTGCAGCCTTTAGTCGAGAATGCGATACGCCACGGCCTATTCGACAAGGAAGGTCCGGGACATGTCCAGGTCACCATTTCCTTGCACGCATCCTGCTTGAACATACGCGTCGCCGATGATGGAGTAGGCATGTCGGCCGCGCAGTGCGCTCAGTTGATGGGGGGAACGGCCGCCAATGCCGGAATCGGGTTCACGAATGTACGTCGTCGCGTACATGATCTTACCCAAGGAAGCCTGGAACTTCACTCGTCGCCGGGCAACGGAACAACCATTCAAATAACGATTCCCGTGAAGGAGGGACAAGGGTAATGTGGAAGATCATTATCGTGGAGGATGAGAAACCGATTCTGGGCCTGCATGCCCGTTTGCTTGAAACGCATGGCCCGTTTCAGGTTGTAGGCTGCTTCGAATCGCCGTTCGATGCGCTGCAGGAAATACCGAAGCTGGATCTGGACGCACTCGTGCTCGACATTGAAATGCCGAGAATGACGGGACTTCAGCTGGCTCAGAACTTGGTGGAGAATGGGATCGACGTGCCTGTGATCTTCACGACCGCTCACCAGCAATATGCCGTGCAAGCCTTTCGCGTTCAAGCCCTGGATTATCTCTTGAAACCGATGACCATCAATATGGTGAAGCAGCTGGATGAACGCCTTCAGAAATATTACGGCCAGAGACCCAAGCAGGCACAGAAGAAGGAGCTCGATGTCCAGTTATATGGGGAAGCATCCGTTACGAAAGGCGAGCAGCTTGTAAAATGGCCTACCCGCATCACGGAGGAGCTGTTTTACTATTTGCTGCTGCATGAGAATAAATTGTGCCCGAAGTGGAGAATCCTCGATGATCTCTGGACGAACGTGGAGGAAAAACGGGCGCTTTCCAATCTGTACAATACGATTTACCGGATGCGTCAGCTGTTTATGGAGCTCGATATTCCCATCGTCATCGAACGAGTGAATGATGGTTATATCATGAATGCGAACAACAGCATCGTCATGAAGCCGAAAGAAAGGCCGGATGCCCTTCTATTGGAATCGAAAGGATATCTGTGGGCCTACGCTTTCGAATCGGGCCGTTAGAAAAGCAAAAGTCCATCCTTAATAGTAAACGAAAACCACATCCTGATGCGGATGTGGTTTTTTTGTCTAGATACTATCGCTTGCAGAATGCAGAGGTTTCGCTAATGCCCTCTCCTTCCGCTTACAAGTTCGGAATCTGCCAATCCACTTCCTGAAGCCCCATACTGCGTAGAAATTCGTTAGCGCGAGAAAACGGCTTGCTGCCAAAAAAGCCTCGATGCGCAGACAACGGACTCGGATGCGGCGAACGAATCAGTTTATGCTGCCGGTTCGTAATGAGCTCCGCCTTCTTCTGGGCGTGGCTTCCCCATAACAGGAACACGACAGGTTCATTTTTCCGGTTGATCGTCTCAATAACCTTATCCGTAAAGCTTTCCCATCCCCTGTTTTTATGAGAATTCGCTTCATGGGCCCTTACGGTGAGCACCGTATTTAGAAGCAGTACCCCCTGCTTCGCCCATGTTATCAGATGGCCGTTATTGGGAATGAAGCAGCCCAGATCATCCTGAAGCTCTTTGTACATATTTTGCAAGGAAGGAGGCGTGCTGACGCCCTCTTTGACAGAGAAGCTTAGGCCGTGGGCCTGACCCGGTCCATGATAAGGATCCTGGCCCAAAATGACCACCTTGGTGTCGGCCAGCGGCGTATAGTGCAGCGCGTTAAAAATATCGTATTTATCGGGAAAAATGGTCTTCGTCCGATATTCCTCAATAAGAAATTCCCGCAGCTGTACGTAGTATGGCTTCGTAAACTCCTGATCTAAATATGTCGCCCAGTCATTCTTCAATATCGCCATTTCGGGTTCTTTCCTCCTGCCATGGTCAAAAGATATAACTAGATTATATCATACGGATTATTTCCGGTATTTTCCTGACACCTAACCCTCACGAAGACGCAAAAAAGCGACCGATTACGGGCCGCTTTTTCACCATTGATTCTCCTAATCAAGTCATGATGACCGGCTCAATCTTGCCGTTGCCGATCCGCATCCGATCGATGCATAACTGGCGATGTCCCGGCTCGGTGTCTCCAATGATCCGGCGGTGGTATACGATAAGCCATTCATCTTTCTCCTGCAAATGCAAGTAGCCATGGTGGCCGGGTCCTTCGGCAATCGGCTCCTGACGCTCCAGAATCGTGCCTTCATTCTTGAATGGACCGAGCGGACTGTCGCTTACGCCATAGGCTACGCGATAGGTTCCATTCGTCCATCCGCCCATGGACCACATCAGATAATAAAGTCCGTCCTTCTTAATCATACAAGGACCTTCCACGTATCCCTCCGGCGTAATGGAACGGAAAATTTCATTGCTGTCGTCTGCCAATGGAACGAATCCCGTCATCTCTTCGTTCATCCGCGCAACGTTGCAATGCCCCCATCCGCCATAATACAGATAGATCGTTCCATCTTCGTCCTTGAATAGATGCGCATCGATCGGCTGTGCCTGATGAATGAACTTATCCACGAGCGGCTTCCCCAAGTAGCCTCTGTACGGCCCCTCCGGACGGTCCGCAACGGCAATCTCCAAGCCGCCGGTTTCCTCGTCCGATTGGATATCGTTCGATGCAAACACGAGATAATATTTCCCTTGATGCTCGATATGGGTCGGTGCCCAAACCGCCCTCCAGATCCATGGGAAATCCGCCATTTCGATAATGCCTTCGTGTTTCTCCCAATGGATCAGATCGTCGGAACTGAATGCGTCCAAATTCATTTGCATCGTATATTCCGTGAAGGATCGCGTCGCATAAATCCAGTGCTTCCCCTCATACGTTCTGGCTTCGGGATCTGCATACCAGCCGGGTATGATCGGATTGTTGATGTTCAATGGTAGACACTCCTTTCCTGTGCTGGGCATGTCGAGTTCGAGCGAGAGGGCATCGCCCCCGACCAATGGCGCTCGATTGAGCGATAGCCTCGTTCTACCATTGCTTCTACAACGGATAGCCAATCTCCTCCCGCGTGAAATCCTTGTA
Source organism: Paenibacillus sp. Y412MC10 (assembly GCF_000024685.1). Taxonomy (NCBI): domain Bacteria; kingdom Bacillati; phylum Bacillota; class Bacilli; order Caryophanales; family Paenibacillaceae; genus Paenibacillus; species Paenibacillus sp. Y412MC10. The sequence goes on along the minus strand of NC_013406.1, from coordinate 346,017 downwards.
ACTCGTTGAACTACCCTCGGAATCGTTCTCAATATCCCCGGGAATATTCCGGGCTTTCTTTGAGATGGACGATATCGTGGCCGGTTGGATTTTGGAAGGCACGGAGCCCGAAGGTCGGCGCAACGGCAAAGATATGGTCAAAGATATCCGCTTGAATCGATTCATACACACCCCAGTTGGTATCATTGCTGAACGCATAGATTTCCAAGGGCAGTCCGTTATCTCCCGGCGCTAACTGCCTGACAATCAGCGTCATATCCTTATGGATTTTCGGATGATTCCGCAGGTATTGATGGATATACTCCCTGAATACGCCCACATTCGTAAGCTGTCTGCCGTTCACGTTGCTTTCCGTATTGATCTGATGCTCGATGTTGTATGCGTTAATTTCGTGTAATCGAGTCGTGACATAATCGGTAAGGTAGTGTATCTTCTGAAATTCCTCAATCATTTCCTTGGTGCAAAAGCAGATGCTGCTCGTATCGACATAGAAGCTTCGCTTAATTCTTCGGCCGCCGGATACCTGCATGCCTCTCCAGTTCTTGAACGAGTCCGAGATGAGGGCATAGCTGGGAATCATCGTGATCGTTTTATCGAAATTCATCACTTTTACCGTATTCAACGTAATGTCGATGACGTCGCCGTCCGCATTGTATTTCGGCATTTCAATCCAATCGCCGACACGCACCATATCATTGGATGATAATTGAACGCCTGCCACCAAGCCCAGTATGGAGTCCTTGAACACCAGCATCAGAACAGCCGATAGAGCACCAAGCCCGCTGAGAATGATCAAAGGATTCTGCCCGATGAGGTTCGAGATCACCACAATGCCGCCGATGATGAACAAAACGATTTTCACCACCTGAATGTATCCCTTAATCGGCCTGATTTTGGAAACTTCAAATGAACGATAAATGTCATCAAAAGCATTAAGCAGCGCATTCAACACCGTGATGGTGACGATAATCATGTACGTCATGGCCGCTTTTTCAATCAGAATTTGGTACGCCGGAAAGATGGACGCCGAAAAATAAATAATGATTGCCGGCACAAGATGCGACAGCTTGTGGAACACTTTTTTCTCCACGATGATATTGTCCCATGTGTACCGATTGTTGTTGACGATATGAATAATCGTCTTCAGCACGATTTTTTTGGTAATAAAATTGGCCAGTATGGAGACCACCGCGATAAAAACGACCATGATCATATTCGAGAGATATCCAATGGTTTGTTCGCTCATGCCATATCCGTCTAGTTGATTTTTGATAAAGTCCATTGTTTCCTCCTGACGCAGTTTAAGATTAGCCTATTATTATAGAGGAGATTCTAGTACTGCGCAAAGTTCAAGATAAGACATCGCTGGGTTGATTTGGAAGATGCTTGGTGTAAGACGGTCTGTTTGAAAAACAAAAAAAGAGCACCGAAAGGGTGCTCTCTTAGTCTGATTCGATCAGATCTATTTCATTTCCTTCCCGTTACGGCTGATCAACCCCCGCAGGCGCTTCATGACAGACTGAATTTCGGTATCGGTCAACAAATAATACGTATTCACAGTCCAGGTCTTTCTGTTTTTCAAATGAAAAATCAGCACAGGGAATTTCGGAAGCAGCCACTTCCGAATGGATGGGCCGCTATAGCTGACACTTGTAATCTCCGTCCAGGCCATGGTCCGCGTTCCATCTGAAATGGAATTTTGATCGTATATCAACAGCTGCGTGTCTGATTTCAGCGCCTTTGGAAAGCTGACAAACAGATAACCTCCAAAAAACGGAATCCCTATTATGGCTGATGTGATACAAAAAAACTTACGAATAAAGGAAGTATCCATAAAAAAGGCCGCGTACAGCAGAAACAGGCAGGCCAGCACAAACAGTAAACTGCCAAGCGCTTTGCCCCATGCCACGGATTTTCGATAAGATATCGCGTTCATGATTTAGCGCCTTTCAAAAATTATTTGAACAGTCCTTTAATCCAGCTAACTCCACTTTCGACTGCTTTAGCTGTGCCTGGTGATACCTCTATTGTATCAAAGAGCCGTTTCTTTTACTCTCAATATATCATGATGAAGCTCTATCTTGTTTACTTCTCTAAACTAGCATTCTCATGCCCCATCACTTGTGATTAAAAGCACAAAGGTAATGAAAATTCATTGAACAAAGAAAGATAATTCCACTTCTTCGAAAAGTCTTTCTCCAACTTACCTCTGTATTCTAGGTATTTCCTGCACGCTGTCTAATCCGAACTGGCTACCCTCCTAACATAATCACGGCCGCTTTTATATCGGTATGAGAGAGGCGAGGGATCTTAACCCTGTCCGAAGACGACACCATATAAGCCACAGTTTTAATGTCGGCAAAATGAATGAGCGCGTCACGATTTCTGCATAGACTTCGGTCGGTCAAAACAACAATTCTAAGCCTTTACTTAAGTGCCTCTTTTTTTCAATTGACGATGTCTGTATTTAGCTATAAAGATACGCCAGCTAAGCTTCATAAGATTTGGAACAGCGTGTGCGTTTTCTTTGAGAAAGGACAATGCAGAACGGTTTCCTCGCTTCGTATTGCATTCGCTGCATGAAGCGATCAGGTTGTGCGGAAGATCCGAGCCCCCTTTGCTTGAGGGGATCATATGGTCCACTGTCGTGGCGTGTCGTCCGCACCACAAACAAGTGTGATGATCTCGTTTCAGTGCAGCTTTGCGATAGTCCCGAAATAAGAACGGATTATAAAGCAACTGGATCGTCTGCTCATCAACCCAGACAGCTCGCGATCGCTCAACTTCCCGCCAAGCCCGATGGGGCAAACATGGTGTCAGTTGTTGACCATCCATATTAAGTACCGTTATCAATGGTTCCTCTCCATCATGACTATGATTCATCGGTTTCACTCCATCTGTACGACATGCTCTAGCCTATAGTATTAATATAAAACAAAAACACCATCCTCATGCGGATGATGTTCATCATGGTGAAGGCGAGGGGAGTCGAACCCCTGCCCGAAGATAACGACAACACACAAGCTTCTACGGGCTTAGTCAAGTTTTGATGTCACCTGGATTACATTGTTTCGCAACTCTAGCCGACATCGTATGTGATACCGAAGCATCCCGTAACCAGCACTATTCGATGGGATTATTTTTTATATTCGGCTTCAAGATCCCTTAAATCCTCGTCGGAGATCTCTTGGTAAGCCCCGTCTTGTTGGGGAAAAGCCAAGCTTGCGATGATGTTTGCCTTGAACGTCGATCCTCCATTCCCGTTCTCTCGTTCTGGCGAAATCCCGACCAGAACCAATCCGGTCGAATATCCCTCCTGCTTCCGCACGAGGGTTACCCATGAGGCTTCAATTTCGGCGAGATCAGCTGAAGGTTCCCCGCAAAGGGGACTCCAGTAAACACGCTCTCCCGCTTTCCTTGAGGTTCCCGCCTTGCCTATGCTTTCAAGCCTGCCCTCGATTTCCACGCATAAGTAGTCGGTATCGCCTGATAGGTCATACGCTATTTCATCGCTGCCCTTCAGTTCAAACGGGATGCCCGGGGTGACGCTGATGGCCGGTGACCATCCTTCATTCCAAGGTATGGCTATCATTTCTTCCGCAGATACGCTTACAACCTCTGGTTGCACCTCTTCTTCCGTCTTCGATTCGCACCCGGAGCCAAGCAGAATGAATCCCAGGCCTGCACAGAAGAACAGTAGTTTAAGCCCACCGACTTTGATTATGTTGGACATCTACTTGTACCTCCTGTGTAAGAGTAAGGATGAAATTAACTAAAGAATTTATTCCTAGAGTTCTTGTTAGCAAGTGTCTGCTAAGGATGAGTTGCCCTTTTTTCACTCAATCCCAAGGAAGACGAACAAAGCCCCCTAATAATCTAGAGGACTTATTTTCCATTAATAGGTGAAAGTTGGTTAGAAAATATTATAATATCCATTACTTAATCTTTCAATGTGCTGAACTCCAAAAAATAACAGTGCGGATTGGAGAATCAAAATCAAGAGTAGCAACAACCTGCTTCTTCTAGCCCGCGTCTCTTCACACAATCGCCCCTTGGGCGTGCAGTATCTCCCTGAGCTGCGATGCATCGACTTCCGCCGCGGTAATTCCCGCCTTGCAGGCCAGGGCCGCCGCCGTGCCCGCCGCTTCTCCCGTAGCCATGCAGCTTGGCGTCAAGCGCGTGGTCGCCAGTGCTTCATGCGTGGTGGAAATGCAGCGCCCTGCCGCGAGCAGATTTACTGGCCCTCGGGCCACCAGGCAGCGGTAAGGAATGCTGTAGGAACCGTCATTCTCGATGGTAGCCTCCATGATCCCTTTGCCTGACGGATCATGCAAGTCAACCGGATAACCGCTCCGCGCAATGCCGTCTTCAAAATGTCGTCCCGTCACCACGTCCTCCATCGTTAACCGATACAGACCGTCGATTCGGCGCGACTCCCTAATTCCGATCTGGGGGGCAACCGAGGAAATGGAGGCCTCGGCAAATCCGGGCACCCGCGATTTCAAAAATTCCGCCATCATCAGCACCTGCTTGCGCCCTTCCTCCTCCGCCAAAGTCAGTTCCTCGACATCGGTCGCGCTTAAGCCTTGTACCCGCGTACAGTTAATCAGCACCTCATCCTTCTCCGGTCCGATAAACAACAGAACCTGATCGCGGTTGATCGGGACCTCGGCAGCTTTCCACTCCTTATAAAAGCCGGAAACCCCCGTGAGCGGAATAAGCTCCTTCTCTAGCTCGGCAAACGGCGTTTTGTGATAAAAGTTGTCGGGATCAGCAATCATCGCCTTCCGAATCGCCTCCACGTCAACGCCCCGCATCCGGAATTTCATCGTCATCGGCTGCGACAGCCCGTCGCTTTCGCGCCCCTGAAGCGTCGGCGCTCCCGCCAGATAAGCGACGTCCGCATCCCCGGACGCATCGACGAACATCTTCCCATCCACCTTGATTCGCCCCGATTTTCCAGTAAGGGTCACGGACTGGATGTATTCGCCTTCACGTCCCACTTCGTCAACGAAGCTGTGCGAGACGAGTTTCACCCCCGCTGCGCGCAGCATATCGACGGCAAGCACCTTATATATCTCTGGGTGGTACGGCGTCAGCGTATGCACGAAACCGACGGTATCGCGAAGATGGCCGGGCGAGCCCCCGCGCTCCATCAGGCGCTCCACAATCTCCTGTGCAATGCCGCCGATGACCCGTTCCCCTTGCTGTGTATGAAACGTCATCCAAGGATAAACTCCGGCAGCCGTAGACATCCCGCCGACAAACCCGTACCGTTCAATCAAGATGACGCTTGCCCCCTGCCTGCCGGCGGCAATGGCGGCGGCAATGCCCGCCGGCCCCGCACCTATAACTACCACGTCCGCCTCCATGATCCGTGTCCTGCTGTCCATCTCTTGTTACTCCTCCTTTTAAGCGTGATTTACCCTATTCCTTGAGACCCGTCATGGATACCCCTTCGACAAACTGCTTCTGCGCAAAGAAAAACACAATGAGCAGTGGTAATGTCGCCATAACCGAAGCGCTCATCAGCAAATGCCACGATGTTCCCGATTCGTCGGTAAACAGCGATAATCCCAGCGGCAAGGTCATCAGCTTACGGTCATTAATAAAGATCAGCGGATCAAAAAAATCGTTCCAGCTCGTCAAAAACGTGAAAATGATCAGTGTGGCGATCGCAGGTTTTGCTAACGGCAACATGATTGTGGAATAAATCCGCAGCCGCGAGCAGCCGTCGATCATCGCTGCCTCCTCCAGTTCCTTCGGAATCCCCAGAAAAAATTGCCGCATCACAAACACCCCGAACACGCCGCCCGCGCCGAATATAGGCAAAATAATCAGCGGTAAATGCGTATTGATCCAACCCAGCTCACGCATAAACAGAAACATCGGAATGGCAATAACCTCATTCGGTATCATCATCGTGCTCAGCAGCATCAGAAACACCAGGCTTCTCCCCCAAAAAGGAATTCGTGCGAAAGAATACCCCGCCATGGAAGAGAAAAGCACGGTGCCCACGGTAACCAGAAGGGCGATATAGACGCTGTTGCCATAAAATAGATGGAACGGGATCGTCTCCAGCACTTCCGCATAGTTCGCCCATCGTATCGGCGACGGAATCAGCTGCGGCGGAAAAACAAACACATCAGCCGGCTGTTTGAGCGAAGTAGAGACCATCCACACGAACGGGGTCATCATGACCACCGAAACGGCAAGCAGCAGCAGATAATGGAACAGGTTCCCGCCTGCCGGGTTGCCCCTTTTAGCAAATAGACTAGCTTTCATTCAGAACCCACCTTTTTCTCATCTGCCATTGTGCCAGCGTAAGCAGCAGGGTGATGACAAACAGCACATAAGCCAGCGCAGAAGCATATCCGAACTCGAACAGCTTAAAGGCTCGTTCCCAAATGTTGTAGACGAGCACCTTCGTGCTTCCAGAAGGCCCTCCTTGTGTCATCACGTAAATTTGTCCGAACACCTTCAGCGAACCAATAATGGTCATCATCAGGGTCAAAAAAATCGTCGGCGTGATCATGGGTACGGTAATTCGGAAAAAAATCCGCATTCTCCCTGCGCCATCGATCCTGGCCGCCTCGTAGAGCTGCGCCGGAACCTGCTGCAGCGCCGCAATGAACAACACCATATTCAAACCGACATTTTTCAGGAGACTGGTCACGATAACAACGGGCATGGCAAGCCGGGTATCGTACAGCCAGGCCGGACCGGTAATGCCGATCATACGCAGCAGCTGGTTAATGAACCCGGAATCCGTGGCAAACATATACTTCCAGACAATCGACCAGACCACCAGCGAGGTCATAACCGGAATAAAGATCAATGTCCGGAAAAAGCCGGCTCCGCGAATATTTTTTGATAAGGGGATTGCAAGCAGCAATGCCAAAATAATGTTCAGCGGAACAAGTCCGGCGGCAAAATAAAGCGTATTGCCCAGCACGCGCCAAAATTCTGCGTCCCCCGCAATCGTGCGGTAATTCTCGAATCCGATGAGCTTGGCTTCACCCAGCAGCGGCCAATCCGTAAAACTCATATAAAGCGCCATTATGAGCGGGACAAGCAGCAGTAGAACGAACCCCAGCACCATCGGCAGCACGAACAGCCAGCCCGCCAAATGGTCTCCCCGGTTTAAAGACCTGGTCTTCCTTGCCTTCCTTCGGAATGGACGGCCGGGCCCTTCAGATTTTATCGTTTCAAGTGTGGTCATGTCGCTTTCCTCCTTGTGGGGCACCTCTACAGACGATCGATTGCATTCCGTAAAGCGGCAACCTCCCTAAGGATGCCTTCCGCTTCATTGCCCGTGACCACCGCTCCGACCAACAGCACCTTGACGCCGCTATCGGCCAAGGCCGGGATATCCTCCGGGCCGATTTTACGCTGCGTTGGCACAATGACCGGCAAACCGCCGTGTGCCGCCAGCCAGCGGTAATGAAGCAGATCGGCAAGGGTAAGCCTGGTACCATATTCATGGCCGGGAACGATGGAAGCCTCAAGCGCGCTGATGCCGAAGGTCCGGCCTCCTTCCACGAGGCCCCGGTCGAACTCGCTATCGATCGCAAACGTTCTTGCCAGTCCCGGGGCCTGCAGCAGAGAAGCAGGATGATGAAAGGCATAAATCGAGTAGAAATCGACTCCGAGCTCAGGGAGCCGGTTGATTTCCTCCGCGTTTACCTCTTCCACCGAGCCTCCTGGCACAATTCCAAGGGGGCCGTTAAAGCGGGAGCGAATGTCCTTGAAAATGTCGGCATAGCTGTCCAGCGTGCCGAAGCGATTGCCGCTGGCCCGGTGCCCTACGTTGATATGGACTTTCAAACCGTCGGCGCCCGAAGCCAAGGCTGCCTCTGCAAGCTTGATGTCATTGGCCGGGAGGCTGACGAACAGCTGCAGCCCCGGCGCTTCGTTTAATGCTTTATCCAAACGATTCATGCCCGTTCCTCCTAACGTAACTGCCTCTATTTGCTCAGCAGAGCATCCACCTTGCTTTTTACCTCATCCTGAATTTTCTGCGGTTCGCCCCGCCCGGCAAATAACTCGTCAAAGCCCGTCAAAATTTCCGTGTCGATGTTTTGCCAGCGGATATGTCCCGGCTGCACGACCGCTTTAGGCATTTCGTCGATGACCGCCTGCTTGATGTGCCCGGCATCCGGATTGCCCTCCACGCTCAGAAACTCATCCGAGTTCAACACCGATTGGCGCGGCGGCACAAAGAAGGCCGACGTTTTCTGCACACCCTCTTTGCCGGCAAGGAATTTCAGCAGTTCCTTGGCTTCCTCCGGATGTTTTCCCTCTTTAAATAGCACGTAACCCGCCTGACCCATCATCGGAACGCTGCCTTTCGAGCCCGATGGCATTGGCGCAATGCTCCATTTGAAATTTTGGATCTCCCTGGCTTTGGATACAAAGCTATAGTTGTCGAAAATCATGCCGATTTGCCCGGATTCAAAATTAACCTGCTCTCCCGCCTTCGGGTGCGAGCCTTCCGTAAACATCATGCGCTTCAGCATGTCCAAGGTTTCAACCCCGTATTGATCATTCCATGTGTATTCCGTCATCTCTGGATTAAAAGGTCCGCTCCCGTTTGACCAAGAATACGAAGCGAGAATAATCCATGTCTTCCAATCGCGGAAGAAGTTAGCCCCGTAAACGTTCGGTGAAGCAGCGCTCGTCTTGATCGTTTTTGCGGCTTCTTCGAACGTTTCCCACGTCCATTCTCCTTTTTCCGCAAGCTCGTTCGGCGTACTTAAACCCGCTTGCTTGAACAAATCTTCGTTGTAGAACACCACGCTGGGCGGAGTGGAAAACGGCAGTCCATATAGCTTGTCGTCCTGGCGAAACAGTTCAAGCGTCGAAGGTATAATGTCATCGATGTCAAAAGCATCATCCTGAACGATATCGGTGACATCGGCCAGAATGTCGTTGGCCATAAATTGCGGTACCATCCGCTCTGATACCCAGGCAATGTCGGGCAGCTCCTGGCCTGCCGCCAGTACGGACATTTTTTGCTGATAGTCCGCAAACGGGATCGTGTCAATTTGCACCTCAATATTCGGATGCTCCTGTGTGAAGGCGTCGGTCAGCCCTTTGTACAGCTCAAGCTGCGCCGGATTTCCCCATGTCGCGAATTTGAGCAGTACCTTCTCGCCACTGGCTTCGCCTGGCGTATGATTCGGCTGTTCTTTCCCGGCGCAGCCCATGAGCCCCACACCAAGTGTTAATGCCAATAAACCGGTCAACCATTTTTTCATATACCGCTTCCCCCTCTGCATTGTTCAAGTTAAGGTTGTGATGAGGTTAATTATATTTACATATGGTCATATAAAAAATCACTAAACGTTCAGAAAAGGTACGATTTTTTTAGGTTATTTCCGTTTTAGTCCATAAAAAAGAACTACATAACATAATTTGTTATGTAGTATTACACACTGTATAACTCCCGATAGGTTCCCGGCGTCATTCCGGTATGCTGTTTAAATACCAGCATAAAATGCTTCGGACTTTGATATCCCGATAAACGGGCGATGTCGTAAACCTTCAGGTTCGTCGTCTCCAGCAGCTTGCAGGCACGCCGGATGCGCGTTTCGGCGATATAATCGGACAAATTGCCGCCCCCTTCCTGCTTAAAGAGCTGGCTTAGATAGGAAGGATTTAAATGCACCATCTCCGCTAACGTCTGCAGACGCAAATCACCATCGGGGTTTTCAGCGATATGCGCCTTCAGCTTCCGGATCATCCTGCGCCCCTCGCTGGATGGCGGCCCCCCGTCCGCCTCGCTATGAGGCTCAGTCCCACCCGCATATCGATTTGAAGAATTCAAGGTTAGCCGAATCTTGTCCAATGCAACCGTAAAATCCTTACGGTCTATGGGCTTCAGCAGGTAATCGGCGATCCCGAATTGCAGCGCTTTTTTGGCATATACAAAATCTCCATAACCGCTGATAATGACAATCGGCATCTCATGGCCCGCGATCCGCAGCTTTTCCACCATCTGAAGCCCGTCCATCTCCCGCATTCGAATATCCGTAATGAGCACATCCACCACATTGCGTTCCAGATAAGTCAGCGCTTCCTTGCCGTGAGCGGCTTCGTATACGACCTCAAAATCAGGAGCCACACGGCCGATCAAATCGCGGATGCCTTTACGGATAATGTCCTCGTCCTCCACCAACATGAGCTTGATCATGGATGACCTCCTACTTTTCTTGTTTCGCGAACGGCAGCGTCACGGTAAAAGCCGTACCTTGTCCCAAGCTTCCATCGATTTCGAAGTCGCAGTCCCGGCCGTAAATCAAACGCAACCGCTGATTAATATTTTTTAGCGCCACTCCATGACCGCGTAATGGCATCGCCGGCGTTTTTGCTGCCACATCATCCCCGGCCTCTTCCAATGAGGCTTGCAAAGCCGCCAATTCATCCTCTGACAAGCCCCGCCCGTCATCCCGAACGGTCAACAGCACCTCATCCTCAAATCGCGCCACCGTAACGTATACCGTTCCCCCTTGCTCGCGGTCTCCAATCCCGTGCATAATCGCATTTTCAATGAGCGGCTGGAGCAGCAGCTTCGGGACCAGGCAATCGTCCAACCCTTCTTCGATATCGAACATAGCCTGCAGCCTGGAACCATGGCGCATTTTTTGGATGCGAATATACGACTCCGCCGTCTCAAGCTCCTCGCCAAGCCGGATGAGGCTTCGGTCCTGCTCCACTGCGCTGCGGATCAGTCGTCCCAAAGCCGTGGCCATTTCCGAGACGTCCTCATTATTGCGCTGCCGGGCAAGCATGCTGATCGACTCCAGTGTATTATATATAAAATGGGGTTGGATCTGGCTTTGCAGGGCGGCTAGCTCCGCCTCTCTTTCCCTCATGCCGAGCACGTACACTTCATGGACGAGCCGGTCGATTTCCTCTACCATCCGGTTGAAGCCGGAACCAAGCCGACCGATTTCATCCTCAGTTACCGGCACACTCTGCTTGAAATCGCCGAGCTCCACAAGTCGCATTTTTCTAACCAGCGTCCCGAGAGGTTGGGTCAGCCGATAAGAGAAGTAGATAGCTAAGGCCCCGGCCAAAACGAGACATATCAGGCCGGCTAGAAGCGTAAAATTTCGAAGTTCCTTGGTCTCCACAAGCAGGGACGCCACCGGAATATAGCTGACGATATTAATATCGGAATATCGGGAATAGTTGGAGACAACCAAATACTTGCTGCCCTCCATATGCAGAATCTCGCTGGCCGTTTCCGAACGCCCTGAAAGGCCGAGGATCCGATCCGAAAGCAGCTTGGACGCCTCCGTATCCCCATCTGCGGTCGCCGTGTAGAAAAGCTCTTCCCGGCTATTCTGCACGACGATGCCGCCGTTCTCTTCCAGCCTGACATTATCGACAAGCTGCTTGAACAAGGTCTGCTTCAAATCGATTTTGACTAACCCGAGCGTCCGGTTGGTATTGGGCTCACGGATCAGCCGGGCTACGGAAAAATAGCTTTGATTGCCGTCCAGATAGTAAGAAGGCCGATGCGGCGGAAGCAGCACCCAAGCCCCTCTCGCTTCCACCACGCCAGGGTACCAGGGCTGCCGCTCCACGTCCGTATAGGCAGCGATCGCGCTAGGAGCCAGGCTCGAGAAGGTGTAACCGCTTCCGGCGAAAATCTGGATACTGTCAATCTCTGGCCTGTCGAAGGTCATGCTGGCGATATAAAGCTGCATTTTGGAGCGTTCTTCCACCGTAGGCTGCTGATGTAGACTATCCTCCTCCCTGTACTTGCGCAAGATGGACAATACCCCCGAATCGTATAAAGGCATCAACGTCAATCTCTGCATCTCCATCAGGGTCCTGTCTAAATTCCGGTTGATCTGGTCCACCAATTGAGCGGTATAATCGGAGGTTCTTCGTTCAACGGAGTTGGAGAAACCCACGTAGGTAGCCACGCCCTGCAGGCTGAGCGGAATCGAAATGAGCAGCAGGAAGATCAGCAAAATTTTAGCACGAAGACTCCAGGACTTAAGCGGTTTGAACCTGAAAGACACGCTGGCCACCCCCTTCCGCCAGTCCCGTTTATTTTCACTTCATTGTACAGGAACATGGTGGGGATGACTATGGGATACGAAATCGAATTCCGAAGTTGGCTAAAGTTAGACTGTGAAATCGATTTCATAATTGTATAATTGTTATAACGATTGAATGTGCTGATAAGGAGTGAATCTTTATGAATAGGGTGGCTCTGATGGAACGAAAAGTGACCAAATTCGGCAACAGTTTAGGTATAACCATGACTGACGCTTTGAAGCAAATTGGATTGGATCAAGGTGACAACGTCAGCATTGATGTTAGCCCGGAAACAGGAGAAATTATAATTAAGAAGTCAACAAGAGTTTCATTACCTGAAGGAATTAGTGCAGACTTCTTGGATACTTTAACAAATGTTATTGAGGAGTACGATCAAACACTGCAAGGACTAAAAGATAGATGACATCAAATCGTTATCTATCCGTCCAAGAAGTCATGGCTATTAATGTATCGATGATTCAACGCTACAGTCCAAGTGAACAAATCGGGGTAAAGGAACCCAGGTTTCTCGAATCCGCCGTACTAAGCCCTCAGACCTCCGCTTTTGGGGAGGAGGCTTATCAGACCGTGTTCGAAAAGGCTGCTGCTTTGTTAGAGTCATTAGGGCAAAATCATCCTTTCTACAATGCTAATAAACGCACCGCTTTTACAGCACTTGTCATATTCCTGCGTTATAATGACTTGTATTTTAGGATGAACCCAAAGAAAGCGGAGGATTTTACGGTAATATGGTTAATCATAAATATCAGTTTCCCGACTTAGCAGCTACCATTCAGATGCATGGTGTCCCAATAACCAAATCAACAGATAAAATATAAAAAGCGACCGAATCACGGTCGCTTTTTATATTCGTATGAGAGACGCGCGGGAGCACAAACCCCGCCCTGCTCTACTCCAACTCCATATAAAAGAGATTCGTCGTATGATCTTTTGTAATCGTATGCGCTCCTGGAGCAAGTGGCACACTGACCATACCATTCGTCATGGGATAACTCGTTCCATCAATCTTGATCTTGGTTCCGTCTGCCGAATTAAACACTAATGTTAATGTAGCGGTTTCCGTAGAGGTAAAGGTAATGCGGGTTGAACTCTCGATTTTCAAACATTGGGTTAGCGTTAAGCCGTTATACACCGCGGTTCCCTTGGTTGTGGAGAGATTCCCTACAATATGAAAGAAATCGCTTGCTAATCCGGACGTTGTAAAGTTGTGAACTTGTTCTCCGGTGGACGGTTCTGGTTCCGGCTCCGCCCCGGTTGAATTCCCGCCTACGGATACAAGCCCGCTGGTGTAGCTGCTTATTTTAGCCATAAGAGCTGTATTGAGTGTATAGGATGTGTCGTCTACGGCATCATTGAATTCCCAAGTGAAGTCCCCGTTATTCAGGCGTCCGGCTTGTGCGGTAACGATCTGTTCCACATCGCTCACGTTATCGATGTCGGCGCTATTTACTCCCGTATCGACGGTTGTATCGAAGTTATTATAAGCCGTTCCTCCCACGAATGCTTTGTATGAGCTTGGTACGGTTTCATTTCTTGATGAAGCCAAGTATGCATCGAATGAGGTTGCATTTGCCGGAGCTGTTCCGGTATTGGAGTTTGCATAAATCAGACTGTCCGCATCTACGATCCTATTGTTATAGGCCTTAATCACGCCTCCGTCTTCGCCCGAAAAGGTCCCTTCCCCTAAAGCATCCGTACCTTGCAAGGAACTCAACATCGGGTATTTGGCATGTCTAAAGTAATTGGATTCCACAAAGGCCGAAGCTCCCGTTGTCACACCGACCCCATATTTTGAGACTCCGTCATAGAAGTTATTATAGATATGAACCGATGCCAATCGGATTCGCGGATGGCGGGAGTCCGAGTGATCAAACCAGTTATGGTGGAAGGTGACAAAGAATTCCTCCGATTCACTCAAACCGACCAAAGCCGCTTTTCCCGAATCCCAGTAGTGATTGTAGGAGATGGTAATATAGGTCGATCCTTTTTTCAGATCCGTTGAACCATCGCCCTTGGCCTGGTCGGCATCTCCTCCTGCGGTTCCATAAAATAGATCGTTATTATGCACCCACACGTTGACGTTTCCTGTATCCATGGAAATTCCATCATCAGGAAACAACATGAGCCCGAGGTTTCTTACTTCCACATTCCCTACGTATCTAAGGAGCAATCCCCACCCATAAGCATAAGCGTCGTCTCCGATCCCTTCGATCGTCATATTCATTTCCGAGTAATCGTTCTTGCCTTTTACTTGAAGGTAGCCGCTGCTATTCAGTTGTCCGTTCATGTCGTCATCGGTAACTTTTCCAATAAACCGGATCGCAAGAGGGGTTGTATCGTAGCCTTTTTGTCTTAGCGTCAAAATATCGCCGATCCCCACGCCCGTTTGAACCCCGCCTGAGCTGTTGATTTTCACATCAAGGGTTACGGTTCGTGCCGTCTCGGAGGTCACATAAATAACTTGTGCACCATCTTTAAGCGTACCGTCATCATTGTAGGCACCCGAGCCAGTCCCGTATGGCGAGTCTGAGGAAAAAGCAAATCCGGATCGATCATGCGGCGCTACGGATAGGTTATTCGAAACGACACTTACCGTTGAACCGTCCGACAGCCTGGCTTCAACCTTCATCACATAATTTCCTGCTGCAAGTCCAACGGCATCTGCTCTCCAATAGGAAGGGTATTGCCGGATCAGCTCATTATCCATTTGTTGATAGCTGGAATCCGGCGCATTGGCGTGTTTCACGTAGACATTGTATCCCTCCGCATTACTCACGGGTGACCATTCTATATACGCCGTTTCATTCCAGCCCCCGCCGCCGATAATCGAAAGACCGGCAGCATGGACCGTTGTCTTATTCACCCATCCTCCCGCTATGAGAGATAGCGCCAGAGAAAACAACACCACCATGCCGGTTACCTTTGCAACGCTGTTCTTCATTTCATCTCCTCCTTTTTTTATTCACTTGTGCTTTGTAATCGCTTGCAATAATTTGGAACTTTCTTATCAGCCTCCTCGCTTTATGGACCATGTCTGTCAAAACCAAAGTCCTTGTTTAAAATCAACAAATTTTGGAATTCCACCCACAGCTTATCAGCTGCGAAAACAGTTCCGAAACAATCATTTTGTTATAACCTGCGCATTCCGCGATATTCTGAGTTAATGATTATAGGTCGGGGAAATGACACTTCCTCTTGGACAACATCCATCCGGGATGGTCGTGAACGGCTGAAATCTGTAGATACAAGGCGTAGATCGGGCTATATTTCAGGCTTAAACCGGACGCAAAAACGAAAAAGCGACCGGTTAAGGTCGCTTTGGGGAGATCTTCTAAAGATCTCTATGGGCTGGCTGCATCATCCCTTGAGTGGGGTGATCCTCTTGGTACTCGTAATATTGCGACTGAACGGGCGCATGGATTTGTGCTTCCATCGGCGGCACTGACGGCTGCTGATAGGGCTCATCCACATACATGATTCTGCGCAGAATTTGCATAAGCCCATTCACAACGCGCAGCGCGACCCAGAACAGGATAAGGCCTACGCCTACGTACAGCAGGTATTGCTGATTATAGGTCCAATCGATATGAAAATAACTGAACAAGCTATTCTCCAAAATATCAAGCTGCAATTCATTCATCAAAATGATATGCACGACCGGAAGAGCAATCAATCCGAGTCCCAGTGAAATCACCGTTACCATAATAACAAAGAATACGATGCCAGTAACAAATCTTAGTAATACGAGCAGCAGATTTCGAATAAAGAGCGCTCCGTCAAATCCGCTCACCATTCGTTTCAACCAATTCTGCCCAGCTTCAGACTGGTGATTGTAGGTATACGATACAGTAGGATTAGGTAAACCTAAAATTTGTCTAATCATGCTTTGTTCAAAAACCACAATCCCATTCAACAGCTTAGCTACTCCAAAAAACAGCGGTATTCCGATAAATATCGGAGTCAAACCGATGGATAATGTAAGTCCCGTTATCGCTACTGTAAAATAAATAATCCCTAACGGGAGAGATAGCAATAAATAGAGAATCGTTGCATAGGTTTTCGGATTAAAAAGCACCCAATTCACCTTGCCTGCCCGCGACATGGCAGTCGCTTCTGTTGCCTTCATATTCAAACACCCCTTATGGCTTCATAAGTCACGCTCCGAGTTATAAATCCATTATATCCGCGTTATTTGGCTGACATAACCGTCTTAGGGGGTATCTGAACCTAGACCTTAGACTAGGAATGGGCCTGGCTCTGGTGAATTTATTGAAGCGAAGACACTATGACCAACTCGCCGAACGACATTTAAACACCGTATAGGCTATAGTGAAAAATCGGTAACGCCCTTCTTATAGGCATACTTCAGAGTATAGGTTTCTTCTTCTTTTCCATAGGGCATGGTAGCCATTTTTATGCGGGTATAATCAAGCCGACTCTCTTTTATCACTCTTTTTACCAAGGCTATACCCCGTTCTTCCTCCGTAACAACACAAAATATATTAAGCGCATACTTCTTCGGGTCGGAAATGCATGTCCCCATATCAAAGCCGTCGACATGGCCCAAATCAGCATCCGCTAGAGATAATTCTAAATATTCCATTACTTTTTCTCTTAACCAGTGGTCGCGTTGGCTGCCTTTTGCACTTTTCAGAGGATACTGTACCACTAACCAGAATTTTTCGCTCATTCCAATTCACCAGCCAATCTTCAGTTAATGTGGACATTTCGGGTTATTATACCACAAATGGAAAAGTCACCAACCCGAACATGGGCTGATGACTTTTGCATACATTTTATGGACAATTCATACTTCTAAATCAGCAAATAATCTTTGAGTGGGGAATGGAGCCTCTGTCCTTTCAATTTTTGTAGGTGGCTTCAAGTTCCTTTAAATCCTCGTCAGAAATGTCTTGGTAAGCCCCGTCTTGTTGGGGAAAAGCCAAACTCGCGATGATGTCTGCCTTGAACGTCAATCCTCCATTCCCGTTGTCTCGCTCCGGCGAGATCCTGACCAGAACCATTCCGGTCGGATACCCATCCTGTTTACGAACGACGGTGACCCATGAAGTTTCAATTTCGGCGAGATCAGCCGGAGGGTCCCCGCAGAGAGGGCTCCAGTAAAATTGCTCTCCCGCTTTCCTTGAGGTTCCCGTCTTGCTCATGCTTTCAAGCCTGCCCTTGATTTCCGCGCATAAGTAGTCGGTATCGCCTGATATGTCATACGCGATTTCATCACTGCCGCTCAGTTCAAACGGAATGCCCCGAGTGACGCTGATAGCCGGTGACCATCCTTTATTCCAAAGTATGGCGATCATTTCTTCCGCAGGTACGTTTACAACCTCCGGTTTCACATCTTCCTCCGTCTTCGGAGCGCACCCGGCGCCAAGCAGAATCAATCCCAGGCCCGCACAGATGAACAGTAATTTAAGTCCGCCGACTTTGATTATGTTGGACATCAACCCGGCACCTCCTGTGTACGAATAAGGATAAAATCAACTTCAAATCACCGATAAATTGAAAAGGAAATTCCTTTGAATCCAAAACCTCCAAGAAAAACAATTCCATTCCTTAGGATTAGCTCTTGACGCAGGCGACTACTGGAAAAGAATCGCCTTTTTCACTCAAATTGAAAAATCAATCTTGTCAGGCTGTGGACCGACGTTTTTAGGCCAATAGATGATGTAATAAATGGAGCTATTGTAGGTGATGTCTCCTTGATAACTTACATTATTGTAGGAATATTCATTTGTCCAAGTTTTATACCCAGGCGAAGAATAATTCCATCTCAAAGGATTCGTCCCTCCTGGCTTATGAGTCCAATCCGAAGCCGTCGTCGTTCCTTTCATGAAATGGTAATCGACGCTTCCTTTTCGGATTGCCACCACACGTTCATAATTAGCCAACGATGATGGTTTAGTCGCTGTCTTATAACCCCAATATCCAAGGGCCTCCAGATCATCAACGACTAAATCTGCCATACTTGCAATCGATAGATTCATGTTGAAGCTCTGATTGGAATGATAGCCCGGATTTTGAAAGACATGCACGCCTATGGAATACCCGTAGCAATTATATCCTGTATAGCTGTTCGACCATGTTCCTATTACCGTACTATCTTTTAACGTATAGTTCGCTAAAGCAGATATGCTTTCTTGCCCGGACACATCCAGGATTCTCTTAGCCAGCTCCGCTAACTCCGTATAGTTATACGGTATGCGGTCTACGGTCGTTACTCCTCGCTGAATATCAGCTACGATCGTTTTTACGGCATTTACCGTATACTCGTCCTGTTCAAATGCTTCAGGCAATACGAGTCCATTTTCTAAAAGGGCGTCTAACTGTTCTTCACCGCTTAAATACGACAGCTTTTCGATTGCAACCGGATCACTATCGGCGTTGGCCTGGGCTGCTGGTATAAAGGAAATGAATAGTATGACGAGCGCTAATAACCCAGAAAGTGTTTTTAAACTTTTTTTCACAAGCGTTCCTCCTAATATTGAATTGAAATTTGCTTTATCTTCCTATGTATTGACTGATTTGAGAGTCGCGCACCAAAGTCTTCTTGTTTAAATAGCAAAAAACTGTTTTATTATTCCATAATATGGGTCACCTCCTGTTATTTAGTATATACTATTTTAGCTAAATTGGAATATTTTCCCTCAAAAATCTATTATTTGAACTCATATCAAATTAAAAGATTGCCCAAAAAGACGTTCTTCTTTTAACTTATACAGAACCATAATTACAACGAGAAAAAACCCGCTCAATGAGCGGGTTTTTATGGGGGTATGAAGGGAGAAGGTATAATATCACATAGGCTTCTAAGAGTGTAATGACAGTTTTGATGTCACCCAAGAAACTCCCCGGTACATGGGCAATGAAGAGCGAGTACATTCAGTATTTTGGCAGCTGGGAGACATACCCCTTCACAGCAAAAAATCGACCATATTCAGTCGCTTTTCTGATGGTATATATGGAGGCGAACCGTGGCTATGCAAATCCACAATTCGCCGCAGTGTATTGATTAGGTTACGGTATGCTAAGTAGCGGATCATAAAAAAGAGAGCTTCTAAAGCTCTCTATGGGCTGGCTGCATCATCCCTTGAATGGGGTGATCCGCTTACCTCCATACCTCGGAGTTCTCCTTAATCCAACCATCCCTTGCTACGTGCGATATCGATTGCCTCGATCCGTGTATTCGCCCCAAGCTTCCCAATCGCCTCTGACATATAGTTCCGTACCGTTCCATAGGATAGAAACAGCTGTGCTCCAATATCTTGAAGAACTAAGCCTTGGGCAGCCAACTTCATGACTTCACGTTCCCTGGGTGATAATGGACATGGATCATCCCATATCGCGAGCGACAATTCTGAATTGATGACACGTTTCCCATCATAGACCCGACGAATCGCATCAGCCAGTTCCTCGCTGCCCGTATCTTTAAGAAGATATCCATAAACTCCTGCCTGCATAGCCCGCTGGAAATATCCAGGACGCGCGAATGTCGTCAAGATGATGACACGACAAGCTGACTTATTTTTTTGAATTAATTCCGCAATATCTAACCCCGTTTTCAGCGGCATCTCAATATCCAGAACAGCTACATCGGGTTCATATTGCTGAATCATGGACATCACTTCTTCCCCATTTTCAACTTGACCGACTACTTCAATATCATCTTCTAACGAGAGTAAAGTTGCCAATGCTCCCCTTAATAACTTTTGATCTTCTGCCAAAACAATACGAATCATCTAAGCACTACCTACCTTTTCATTTCGTATTACCCTAGGTATATGTAAGGTGACTTCCGTCCCCTTGCCTGGGGACGAAGACAGCGACATACGTCCGTCGATCATAACCAACCGTTGCCGTAAACCGGCGAGGCCATTACTGCTAGTATAGAATTGATCCATATCTGCCCCAATACCATCATCACGTACAGATACACGAACTTCCCCTTCCTGAATGTCGAGAAGAACGCTGCAACTTGTTGCTCGGCTATGACGAACCACATTTGTAATCGTCTCGCGAAAACACATCGCCAAAATCGTCTCCTGCAAGGGTGTTAACGGAAGCGGATTGTTCACTAAAGCGTCTTCCGTCCCTACATTAGAAGGTCTGGGATCTGAAATCGATTGATATTGAAATAAAAGCGGTATGCCCGCAGCTGAACATAACGATACAGCATGCTTATATTCGTCAGCGAGGTATGTAACTTTCATCTCCGTAACCAATTCACGCATTTGTTTCAAGGCTGCGCGTGCCGTTTCTCGTATTTCACGAGCCTCTGCTATCGCTCTCTCGGGATGACGATTGACCAGTTTCTCAACAACCTCCCCTTTTAGTGCGATTAATGACAGCGTATGTCCCAATGTATCATGTAATTCACGTGCGATCCGCTGGCGCTCCTCCTGCTGTGCCATTCGTTCAGCAGTTTCTGCCCGCAGCCGCGCAGACTTCTGTTGAAATCGAGTCGACGTTCGAATAATATACGGCAGAATACAGATGCCAAACATAGGCACCAGCCCTATCCATACTAGGCTGCCCATCCGATCCAAGTAAGGAACAGCGATAAATCCCATAGCTACAGTAAAAACGATCGTTATAGAGAGTAATATCGGCAGCTTTTGTTTGCTCAGCGGAACAGCTATCATAAAACCTATAAATGTATACATAGGGTGAAATACAGCTGCTAAAATTAAAAGTATTCCCACCTGAACCATCAAGATTGGCGTGGCCCACTTTGCATAAAAGTAGGATTGTCGAAACAATAGAACGAATATGCCTAACAGAACAAAGCCAAGCCACTGTATACTTGATGGCTCATAGAGTAAAAAGTACATGGGTATCATTAAATTTGTTAACAAAATATAAGGAGCGACTCCTTCCGATTTTGGAAAGAGACGCCACTTTTCTCTATTCAATTAGACCGCATCCCGTCGATTATATATATAGATTGATAGTAGCATAAAGAAGAGACCGCATCCTGTCAAAATTATGAAATCAATACTTGCTGGATTTTGTCCAGCGATCATATTCCATGCCCCATTGGCATAACGGTGAGATGGAAGCCATTCCCCGACCGAGCCCATCCAACTTGGCAAAGTACTAAGCGGCATCCAAAGCCCCCCCACAATGGCAAGCCCCATCTGTAACACATTTCCGATTGCAACGGAAGTATTCGCGTTTTTAAGCGTTCCTAACAAGGCACCAAGCGCCAGAAAAGATATGCTCCCAATCCATAACCATAATCCGCATAAAATCCATTGCCCGGCTGTCAATTGTATATCATGAACAAGGCCAGCAGATAAAAATATAACAACAATGACGATCAAGTGAACCGCCATTTGCGATACAATTTTGCTGCCAATCCAGACTGCAGGAGATAGTGGAGTCAGCTTCAACAGGCGTACCCACCCATCTTGATGCTCAAACGATAGACGGATACCGAATTGAGATACGGCTGTACCGATCAAACTGAATGCAGTCATCGACATCAATGAAAAGACACCCCAAGTTGTTGATTGAATCGATTGATCTACCCCATTCATACTTGCAAATAAAAAGTAGAAAGCAAGCGGCATCGCAATGGAGAAGAGTAAGAAAAATGGACTACGGATAATTCGTATACTTTCTGCTTTGGTCTGGGCAACAAACATATGTAACATGGCTATTTTCCTCCTAAAAATGTTTATTATCGTATAATTGTTTGTTTATTTGAGCCTGTAAGACTTCGGAATGTATCTTCTAAGCTGGCGGATTGTATATCAATATCTGAAATTCCCCATTCAGACTGCATCAGTGTAAATAACAATACATCGGTCTCTTGAGCATACAGACGAATTCGCTCGCCACTACATTCTGCCTTTTCTACACCAGGTAATGTGAGCCATTCCTGCTGGGCTGGCGCGTTCGCCGCTCGAAATGAAACGGTTCTAAGTGCTGTTTGAGCCTTTAAACGTTCTGGAGTCCCTTCCGCAACAACCTGTCCTCTGGCGATGACTGCGATATGATCTGCGACAGCATCAGCTTCATCTAAATGATGTGTAGTCAAGAGCACCGTACGTCCGTCACTTGCCAGCGCTTGGATGGTGTCCCAAAAGCGGCCACGAGCCTCGATATCCATTCCGACCGTTGGTTCATCAAGCAGGAGAAGCTCTGGATTTCCCGCCAAACTCTGAGCGAAGGCTAATCTACGGCGTTGTCCTCCAGACAGGGAGGATGCGCGTCGTTTCTGATCCGCATGGAGACCCGAAATGTCTAACAATCGCTCTAGCGACATCGGATTACGATAATAACTGCGGAACAATTGAAGCACTTCTTTTACCGTAAGTCCATCTGCTGCTTTAACATCCTGCAAAAGCGCTCCGACGCGTTGCCGTAATTCTTTTGTTCCAGACGGCACCCCCAAGACCCTGACTTCTCCTGATGTTGGCTTGATCATTCCGAGTATCATGGAAATGGTTGTTGTCTTGCCTGCCCCATTCGGTCCGAGCAATGCTGTTATTTGACCTTTCTCAAATGATAGATTCATATGATCAACGGCACAGTAATCGCCGAATTTCTTTACTAGATTTATACATTCAATCGCCTTTGTCATTTTGTCCTAACCTCCGCTAATTTCTTCTTTCGTTACTTGATGTCCTCATTATATTGAAAAAGCGCAAGATTCAATTAGTGTGGGTTGTCACAAGCCGGTTATGACAAATGTCAGAAAAAAGGACCGAAAGCAAAAAAGAAGGGCCTAGAGGTCCTTCTTCAGCATAACGTGCATTTGACACTCTTTGATTGTCATTGAGGTTTCTTGCTTTGCAAACTTATAGCTAAGGATTTTACATTTTAGGATATAGCTTTAAGAATGTAGTTTTAAAGTGCCGTTTTCACAACAAATACGTTTGTGCCTTAGACAGAAGAAGTCTGCGTCAACTGCTTTCCGAGTTCAGTTAACATGAGGGGCTTATCGTAAAGCTGCAAGTGTTGTAAAAGCAAAAATCCACAAACTCTTTCGGTTGTGGATTTTAAAAATTGTATGTATGGAGGCGAGGGGGGGGCGAACCCCTGTCCGAAGATAACGACAACGCTTCGAGGACTTAAGGACAGATGACATCCATCCGCTATTTATCCGTCCAACATGATACAACGATATAGCCCGGGGGAACATATTGGAGTTAAGTTCGAATCCCTTGCCATCCTTTCCATAACGCAAATAATTAGACTGCTTTTACAGCACTAGTTGTACTCCTATGCTTTAATGGCTTGCACTTCAAGATGGATGCAAGAAAGCCGAAAATTTTGCAGTGGATATGGTTAACCATCAATTCGATTGTCAACAAACGGCTGCGATCATTGAAGTTCACGTCACCACGATTCCCAAATCATAAATCTAAGCCTTTACTCAAGCGTCCCTTTTTTCATTTGACGATGTCTGTATCTGTATTTAGCTATAAAGATACGCCAGCAAAGCTTCATAAGATTTGGAACAGAGTGTGCGTTTTCTTGGAGATAGGACAATGCAGAACGGTTTCCTCGTTTCGTATTGCATTCGCTGCATGAAGCGATCAGGTTTTGCGGAAGATCCGAGCCGCCTTTGCTTGAGGGGATAATATGGTCCACTGTCGTGGCGTGTCGTCCGCACCACAAACAAGTATGATGATCTCGTTTCAGTGCAGCTTTTCGATAGTCCCGAAATAAGAACGGATTATAAAGCAATTGGATCGTCTGCTCATCAATCCAGACAGCTCGCGATCGCTCAACTTCCCGCCAAGCCCGATGGGGTAAACATGGTGTTAGTTGTTGACCATCCATATTCAGTACCGTTATCAATGGTTCCTCTCCATCATGACTATGATTCATCGATTTCACTCCATCTGTACGACATGTTCTAACCTATAGTATTAATATAAAACAAAAACACCATCCTCATGCGGATGGTGTTCATTATGATGGAACCGAGGGGAGTCGAACCCCTGTCCGAAGATAAGCTTCTACGGCTGTAGTCAGGGTTTTGGTGTCACCTGAGTATCACCCGTTTGACAACGAATTAACCACAATGATATATTGGCGTAATACCCATTTATATATGGGTCCTATCTTTAAGGAGTGCATAGCATGATGTTACCCGTTCACGAACGCTTCATTAAGCAGGCAAAAAAGAAAATCAGTCGAGATAATCGACTTACGGGCCTCCTTGCAGGCGGCTCCATGATCCACGGAGCCATGGACGAGTATAGTGATCTAGATTTAATCATCGTGTACGATAACGCGTATCGCAATGAAATTATGGAGCAACGCATTCAACTCGCAGAAGAGCTCGAACAATTACTGTCGGCATTCACAGGTGAGCATGTCGGCGAACCACGTCTGGTTATTTGCCTATACGGCCCACCGTTGCTTCACGTGGATCTAAAGTTCATTTCGAAATCGGAGCTTAGGATACGAACGGAGAATCCGATTGTGCTTTGGGAGAGAGACGAGGAGATCAGAACGATCCTTGCCGAGACATCCCCTGCCTATCCATCGCCCTCTATGCAATGGATGGAGGATCGGTTCTGGGTTTGGGTGCATTACGGCGCGGCGAAATTAGGAAGAGGCGAGTTGTTCGAGCTCATCCAACATATTACGTTTATTCGCAATGCAGTATTAGGACCGTTGATACTCATGCGTAACGGCCATCTGCCCGCGGGAGTCCGACGGCTAGAGCAATTTGCTGAAATGGAGATGGCTGAGCTTCGGGACACGATTCCACTCCACAGCTACGAAAGTTGTTACCGTGCGTTAAAGGCCACTATCAAGCTATATCAACGTTTACGCCAGGCTTCTGATGGTTGGATACGCAAAGAAGAAGCCGAACGCAATTCGATTGCTTATCTTGAAACCGTATATTCCACTATCCATAAATAAAAACATCTACAAGACAGTGAAATTTATTATTCACACTTATAAGCTATTCTACAGCAAAAACCCGACCTCACGAGGTCGGGTTTTTCATGGTATTGGTGGAGGCGAGGGGAGTCGAACCCCTGTCCGAAGATAACGACAACACAAGGTGCACCCAATTGTGATATCCGAAGTAGGGGCTGATAGTCAGTATTTTACGGTATTAAAAAAGACACAGTTCGTGTCTTTACGGCAATTCTATGAGTGTTCTTACTGATCACATTACTCAGAGTACACCTCGATGATCATCGTCGCTCCCAGCCTAAAACCATCAGTAAAAGAAGCCGCCATTTCCAGCCCTTGGA
This sequence comes from Paenibacillus sp. Y412MC10, assembly GCF_000024685.1. Lineage (NCBI taxonomy): Bacteria > Bacillati > Bacillota > Bacilli > Caryophanales > Paenibacillaceae > Paenibacillus > Paenibacillus sp. Y412MC10. The sequence continues at coordinate 320,695 of NC_013406.1, read as the reverse complement.
CTTGTCGATATAAATCTAATAACTCCTCAAGCTCATGAAACTCATCGTCAGAAAGCCTCTTCTTCCAGGCATCCATGGACTCGGATATTTGCCTGCTCAATTGGCGATACTGAGGGTCGTTAGAAACAGCCTTCTCTACAGGATTCAAATTTCCGTAATATAGGGATTCCAGGAAGCTTGGCATGGGATTCTCCTTCTTTAACAGATGATATACTGATCGATAAACAATGACAAATTCATAACTGTTACGCATATGAGTACCAGTATTGAAATTATTATACGGTACGCTTATGCGTATAGTCAAGTTGAAATCGATCTTTGAGAGGTGATTATAATGAGGAAAAAAGTTGTCGTTAAAATCTCGGAATTGACCAAGGCACATAATATTTCTTTGCGGGAATTATCCCGAATATCCGATGTACGGCACGCTGCATTAAGTGAACTTGCCAATGGAAAACGGGAAAGTATCAGCTTTAGTCATATCGAAAGAATTGCTGAGGCTTTAAATATAAGCGATATTCGGGAGATTATTGAGTTGGTGGATGATGAGGGAAGGTATTCACATCTATAACGACAAGTATTTAAAATAGTTAGCCCGTAAAATCGCTGACCTATGTCAAATTTCGAATTAGACTATAGCTATTTCCTCAAAAGAATGGAGGTTTATATATGCCTAACTATAACTTTCATGATTTACTAGAGCCCCTCGAATTTGAAAAACTAATTTGTGATATTGTTCAAGTAAGAGAAGGTTATTTTGTAGAAATGTATAAAGAAGGTCGTGATTCTGGTATTGATGGTTCTTATATATTCCACGGCAAAAAAACCGTTATTCAAGCAAAACGCTATAAACAAAATTTCAAACAACTTTACAATAGCTTAAAAGACATTGAACTGCCTAAAGTGCGCAAGTTAAAACCTGACAGATATATCTTGGGTGTTTCAATTACTTTTCAACCAGGTGAAAAAGAACAAATTATAGAATTATTTGAGGGGTTTATAACTAGTACTAATGATATCTTAAGCAAAATAGATATTAATAGGCTGTTGGAAGAACCAAACTACAAATGGGTAGAGTTAGCTCATCCTAAACTTTGGTTACCAAGCATTAATGTGTTTCAAAAATTCCTTAAAGAGTCCACACACCGCGCACTATACAAAGAATCGGCTGAAGAACTTAAAGAGGCATTGAAAGCATCTAACACATTCGCCCCCACTCGAATCTATCGTGAAGCGTTACAAAGATGGTCTCATAATCATGTAATTGTTATTTCAGGAGAACCCGGTGTTGGAAAAACAACGATAGCATATCTTTTAGCATTGGCATACCTTCAGCCAGACGATCTAGATGGGTTTATATGGGCGTACTCTATTAAAGATGTCTATAATATGCTAGAGGATGATAAAAAACAAGTCATTATACTAGATGATTTCTGGGGGAGTATTTTTCACAATGAAAGCACTCGTAGAAATGATGAAAATCAGCTTAATAAACTCATTCAACGTATAATTGACTTTGGTGGAAACAAACGCCTTATCTTAACGACAAGGGAATACGTTCTTCGTCAAGGTCTACAAAGACAACCTATGTTGAAGGAAAAATTAGAGCAGTATGCTCTAATTTGTACTGTGGAGGAATATAGCAATATTGAAAAGGCCAGTATCTTGTTTCAACACCTATATTCATCAAATTTACACTATGAATATGTTACCTATTTATTTCAAAACTGCAGTCGAATAATAAATCATGAGAATTATAATCCCCGTGTACTTGCCCTCTACCTAAACAAGGTACCAGACAAAGAATCTGCCCCAGAAGACTATTTTATTGATCTTTGTGATTACTTCGATAATCCTGGTGCATTCTGGGAGGATATCTTTTTGGAGCTTTCTCAAGAGGCACAGATTGTAGCCATGCTATTGCTAATCTCTTCAACACCCATGTACCTCGAAGATATGAAGTGCTGCTACGCAAAGTATATAGATACTAGTACAAACCGAATGGGGATAAAAAAGCTAAGTGACAGTATCTCTGAACTTGAAAGAACTATGATTAAGTCTTTGTATAGTGATGAAGAAGACGAAGTTTTATTAAAATTCAGCATGCCCTCTGTGCAGGATTTTCTGTATTCATATATCGAAGAACATACTGAACAATTTATTCCTGAACTTTTACAATGCTGTGCTTACTACAATCAACTTCAGTTTCTGTTAGAGCATTTTTCTAAGGGCTCCAGTAAACAAGTCATTGAAATGATAGAGCGGCAATGTATATTACATTACGAAGACTATCCTTATAGCTATCATAATGAGTCAGATAGTAGTTGGAATTGGGGACCTGACTTGGTAGATGATCTACCTAGAGGGGAAGAAGAGCTTCATAGGTTCTTTCATTTGCTCCGTTGTTGTGATCCGCATCTACATTCCTCACTTTTAAATTTTTTAGAAAGTGAAATTAAGATTTACTGTTCAACTATGGGGCATGGAAATATAGAAGCACAGTATATAGATCTTCATAACTTACCTGATATTATAGTTAGGTGTACTAATAAAGGTATGTCGTTTATAGGAAAAGATATTCTGAATCAATTTTATAAGGAAGCATTTAGTGTATATCATTATATGGCCATGGAAAAGTTTCAAGAAGTATTTCCAGGAGCGTATAGTACTTACCACGACACTTATTATAAAAAGATAAAAAAAGAACTAAAAACTATACTATTGGCCGAAATAGAATTACTAGATCATTTAGGTAAGGACATGGAACTTGATCTTCTTGTAGATAATATTCCAGAAATACTCCACCATTTCGGCCTTCGTTACACCGACCAATTCGGAGAGAAGGTTGCCTCTTTGTGTGGACGAGAGCCGTTATTAATAGAAAAGCAGGTTGGAGTTACGAAAGATTACAGTATTTATAATGATGAAAAAGAACAGTCATTAGAAGTTGTTAAACAGGATGCTGAAAATTGGCTTTTTGGACCTAATGAGATCGAACTTGAAGATAAACAGATCTCAGAACTCATAACTTGGTCTGATCTTCGAGCTCCTCTAAAAAAAGAGTTAAAGGAGATATTAACAAGTAACCATTCCCATTATATTCATGACTATTTAGAAACTAGAGAATCAATACAACTACTCTTTGCAGCAATACGCGATCTTGAACGTCTGCCCGAACAAGAAAGTAGTTTATGCATAATTCTAATCGAACATATACACCAACAAAATACTAATTCACAGCATACTAACCTAATCGGTTTCTGTGATGAGGCTTTTTTATTATTTATGTATCGAGATGAACCTGTGATACGTGCATCCGAATTTATGTCAAGCGACATATATAATCACTATTTAAAAAACGATCCTGCTCTTTATGAAGTTGTCTTTGACAATCTGATCCTTCAAGATTCACAATGGGTCCGCTTCCTTCACATTCCTATTTACACTTTCTGTCATGCTTTTATAACATGTATTGAGTTCAGGAGCGAAGACGATTCCAATGAATTCATTCAAGAATATTGGAAAGAACAATTGGGAAGTAACTCTGACAAATTAAAACGTACTATTAATGACGATAAAAGAACTGAAAAAGGCATTTATTATGCTGACTTCGGAACCTACTATTTTAAAAATTATGGTTGGGAAAGGAAATTGTACAGAATGTACGAAGAACTAGATCCTTTTCAATTTAATCGTCTATACGTTGGTCCTAGAATTGAAGAATTTCTATATCAGCTAGGTTATGAGAATGATGAAACCAAAGTATTAAACTTTCTTTCCATCTGTGAATATCAATTTTATTACGAAGATTTTGGAGCCCCTCATTCTTCAATTGCTTCTATTTCTGACGAGCTATCGATGTTTGAGCATTTAAACATCACTAAAGATTGGGCTCCATATCCTAAACAGCTAAGTAAAAAAAGATTTAATGAATTGAAGAAAAATAAAGATATATGCACTGAACATAATGAGAATTGGTCAATTCTAGTATATAAAATTAAGGACGTTGAATTACTGAGAGAGCTTGGGGCCTACGAAGAAGCGCTAGAGATAATACAAGAATTAGAGAAAGTCCATGCAAAATTTTCTTCGGGAGATTATTCATCGATTCTGTGAATCGATACTGATGAATTTTTTCTTTAGGAGAAACAAAACAGTTCAGAGAGAGCATTGTGGCTAAATTCACCTTTAAGATTAATGAGTTATTTGTTCTCATCTAAATACTTAGTGTCATAGTAACTATGCATAGTTTCAACATTAACTGAAAAATAAAGAGCGACCGACACGGTCGCTTTTTGTTTGATTATAATTGTGGTAAGGGGAGTCTAACTTCTGTCCGAAGATAACGTGTCTACGGGTGTAGTGACAAATTCAATGTCATCACTCAGGCTCCCCAACCAAAAAATTCCTCATAACGCGAATGAAGTCTCTCATTTTAAAAGAGGGTGAGTTGTACTCCTATATCATCTTTATTATTTTTAGACTTAGTAATTTTGCCTACATTAGAAGAAATTCTATTATCGGCCAATTTTTTCATGAGCGTTTCCGTGATATAGTTTATTTGTAATGTAAAATCACCATCACGATCAAACTCTATGCCTCCAATTTTCGCAGTTGAATCAAATGATCCAACAGGAGCATCCTTAAACCAGATGGGTATAACACTACTTTCACCAAAGCGGTCCTTGAATTGCTGAGATTCAAACTGGGTCCAAATCCTTCTAGGATAATTAGAACCTAATAAAACTACAACATACTGTGCCTCGCTTCTATAAATTGGACCTAAGTACTCTTCCACATTCTCTGCTAATATCCTATGTTGCTCGTTTTTATCGTAAAATACAGAGACCTCTTCTTCGCATAATCTTGTAAATAAACCTTCTGCCACATCTCTGTCACTTCCAGCAAAGGAAAGAGCAAAATCATAAATAGACTTAAAATTAATTGTTTTGTATCCAACTTCTCGAACAAACTTCTTCCATTGAATATTTCGTATATAGTAAACGAATTTAGGATCTTCAACACTTATTACATTAGTATTAGCCTCGTAATGAATACACTCGGCAAATAATTCAGCATACTCTCCATTTAAAAAACTTTCCAAATATCCCTGCTCCATTACAGTATTAACGCTACTTCTATGCTCAGGGTATTTCCTTATTGCCTGATTAAGATCTAAAGCCCATTCATTACTGATTGCAAGCCAAAATAAAATATGTAAGTATGGGGCTCTACCATCTTTTCTCAATTTTGGTCCTGTAGCAAATGCTCTAGCTATTTCATTAAATGCCCTGCTTAAGTCATCAAAAACTTTTTGTTTAATCAACTCCAAACTAGTAGTTATAACTGTCGTATTTTTACATGACTCAAGAACATCTCCATGGATACAAATTTCCTTACATAACATTTGGGCAATATGAAAGCTACCCTGTGCCTCTTTAACAATATCACCCTTAATATTTATCTTAATGTTAAGGGCTTTTTCTCCATTTTCTATAAGTTCAACAATTTTTTCCTCAGGATTAGATTCAAATCTAATTGTGTCAATCCTATTATTCAGATCCCTAGCGAATTTCACCAATGAATCTCCCGCTTTATTTATTCCCACAACAACTAGTTTAGTAGTAGCCGATTCTTCATCAGCAAGCGTTTTCATATAATCTGCAATAGAACTTTTAGTTTCTGGTTCAAGCCTGTGAAAGTCATCGATTATTATTATCCCATCTAAACTATCACCAGGTATAGTCTTAATGATTTTCAAGTCCTTAGCTTTTCTTGCAGTAAGCTTTGTGATTTTTGTTTCTATGCCCAATTCTTCAAGGCCTTTTGTAATACTAGAAGTCTTACCGATTCCTGACGGCCCCTCAACTACAAGCCCTTTTCCTGGGGTTCGCAAAGATACAAGCAACTTTCTATATTCCATCGGTTTAACAAAAGTATATGTTGGCACTCCGGAATCCTTATAAACCTCATGTAAGTAAGGCATTGCCATGCTGACTCACCCAATCTTTCATTATATATATGACAATAATACTATTCAAAATTATAGATGGCAATATGTGGATTTCTAAACATTTTCCTTGTTTTGTTTACAGATGCATGAAAGGATAATACGCAATACAGAATCCAATTGTTAGATTCCTTCCCTAGATAGGATATTACTAACTGCCCACGGTTAATATCTCTTTTCCCGTGTCTTCCTGTATAACTGATCTGCGTAGCCAGCTTAAGATTTGCTTCGGTTGCCCAGAACGATTAAATTAATTCGATCAAATAAGCAAAAATCCACAACCGAATTAGGTTGTGGATTATATGTATGGAGCGGTGTAGGCGGTCACCTAACCAAAAGTCCGGAACCGGCTTTCCATTAAGTCAGTCTAATTATCTTCTTCAGCTAAAGTTAAGCCCTCATCCCGGAACATAGACGATACGAGGTTGAAGCACGCTCACAGATTATTAAGCTCTCTCGCATTTATTAAAATGAATGCGAAAACAATTGTCTTTTAGCTAATTCTATCACTTCAGATATTGGTATAACTTCGTTTGGCACGACCCCGTTCATTGTTGCTCCTTTTACAGCAACTGCAATGACTTCACTTTTGTCGTTAACTATAGGCCCACCACTGTTTCCGCCATAAATGGTAGGAGTTATTTCATAACGTTTATGTGCAACTGTTTTGTCACTGCTATCAGTATGCATCCTTATGCCCCTTACAAAACCATTATCTACTCTTATTTCCTGACCCCTTCTATAGTCCGGATAACCAACTAAATCAATAAGTTGATCGTTTTGTATAAGTTCATTATAATTAAATCCTTCTGCATTATGATCTAAGCTATTAGATCTTAATATTGCAATGTCTTTTTCAATATCATAACATTCAATTCGCATCATATGCACGTTAATATCATTAGAGTTAAAAACTCTCACATAATAAGGTTCTAGGATCGGCATTCCGAGTTCAATTGCATCGACTATATCTTTTAGAACGTGGGCATTGGTAACGAGCCCAAATCCTTTTAATAAGAATCCAGTGCCTTGATTATGGTATATAAGTTCGAATTCATTTCTTTGTTCAGAAGTAAACGCTACAACAGGACTTTCCTGCTCAATCACATAAGTATAATCTTCATACATTTTTCGTTTGCTACTTTGTTCATCTACAGATTTTATAACTTTGTGTTCTGGAGAGATACCATTAAAACGATTAGCTAACTTTAAATAAACTGGGTCGCTCTTACCTTTTACATGTCCCACATGATTAATCATACCCCGTAATACTGAGAACATTTCCGGATAATTTTCATTCGCTCTTTGTCGAAATGGATATTTACGTTCAAAAACTTCCTTCGCAACATCAAGATCATCAATGTTCTTTTCTATACAATTCAGTATGGAACGAATTCTACGAATATATGTCCTGCTTATGTTTAATTTCTCATTCACTGTTATCCCTGTTACAGATTGATTATTTTTACTATCTTGCAATCTTACTTTTTGTCTGTTCACATTGAAACCATTCTTCTTAATGATTTGCATTAATCTCTCACTTAACTCTACCTGCCCATCCTCATTCAGAAATGCGATACTTCTAGGAAAAACTCTCTTATTTGTAGAAAATGTAATATCATCTGCATATCGTGTGTATTTAACCCATTTACTTTCAATAGAGAGCTGTTTTAGTTCTTTATCCAAACTTTTAGCGAGGATATTAGAAATTATTGGAGATGTTGCCGCCCCTTGCGGTAAAAACCCCTCAGGATGAATACATATATTTGCAAGAGTTGTGGCGACTGTTTCACCCAACTTAAAGTAAGAAGTAAACATACTCCTCACCCTTGCAAAAGATATACTCTCAAAGAAGTTTTCCAAGTCTATATTTAATACAAAAGATTTTTTTAGATGCTCTGAAGCATTAGTAACAATACTTCGCTTTTCTATAAAACCATGTGCTCGATTATGGGGAGTAAAGTTTAGAGAGAGGATATAGGCAAGCTTTGTTTGGAGAATTGCGAGGTTTTTGGAGGGAGAATGAATTGTACGATAACCACCACTCTTTTTACCCAAGGGAAATGATTTATAGTTAATCTGTTTGTCTCTTATAAGAATCTTCCAAAGAAATTCAGTAGGAATCTCCAGAAGCAATGCGACATCTTCGAAATCAACTAACCTTTTAAATTTATTTTTTATTTCTTCATCTGAGCTATTTAGTGAAGGTTCGATTAAAATACTGATAGAAACTCACCTCTATTAAAGAAGTAGGCAAACAAGTACAGTTCTACCTTTCTAAATCATACCGTTGATACCATATGAGACAATTGGATAAACAACGAGAATAGAGCGTGGAGATGTGTAGATACATTAAATTATAAGATAGCGATTATCACCATCAAAAGTTCAACTGCACCTTGTTTGCCTAATAATATTATTATACTACAGCCGATACCTACTTGTCTTTGTTTCATCAGCATCAACACTTAAACAGCTTATTCTCTTATAAAATATCCCGTCGATTTAAGATCATTAGCCGACTCTTTCACATGAAAATCGGATGGATACCCATCCCATCTCTAGCTGTCGTTGATGAAAAGGAGGCTAAAGAGAAGCCCAAAATCTTAGAGTCGAAGCGGTTTCCCCAACCTCTTCGAGTATGAACCCCGCAAAAAAGCGACCATTACGGTCGCTTTTTTATAGTATGTATGGAGGCGAGGGGAGTCGAACCCCTGTCCGAAGATAACGACAACACAAGCTTCTACGGGTGTAGTGACAGATTTGATGTCACCCTAGAGACTCCCTGTCACCGGATTCCCTTCAGGTCAGCCTGATTGTCTTCTTCAGCTAGCCCCAGGCGGAGACTAGACAGCGTATCCCACTAAAGTTGAGCCCTCATCCCGGTACATGGGCGATACAGAGCGAGAGCACGCTCACAGGTTATTAAGCTGCGAAAGCGTAGTTGTTTTGTTGTTTGCCGTTTAATTGGCTTTAGCGTTGATGAAGTGGACGCGTCCCCACTACCCGCTACTCATGCCCGAACTATCCCCGTCGAATCCAAAAACGCCCCCTTAAGTTGGAGAAATGCCGGTGTATTGCACCTTGGCGTTCCTGCCAAAAAGGGCTATCGGATTAAATCAAGAATATTCAGCCATAGCAGTCGATCTATGCCGCAGACTCTTTCCCTCCAAGAAAGAAGAATGCGCCAACTGTATGCTGATTGTCAAAGATCTTATTGATCTCTCTTACATCAATTAGTATATCACATTTGACATCAAAATGATATATACATTGCAGGTAACACAGCTAAAAGCTGCCATCCCACAACGGTCATTAAACATGATGCCGATTTCTTAAACGGCATACCATAGATAACCGTAATTACCTTGCAATCTTCTGCTTCTCGCGCAGTGCACGCTGGATATCGCGCTGTGCGTCCTTCTTGGCGGCATCGGCACGCTTGTCGTACTGACGCTTACCTTTACCGAGGCCCAGCAATAACTTCGCATAGCCGTTACGGATGTAGATTTTCAGCGGTACAATCGCGTAGCCATCCTGCTTGGACAGGCCCAGCAGCTTGCGGATCTGCTCCTTATGCAGCAGCAGCTTCCGTGTCCGCGTAGGGTCCGTCGGATTGTTACGGTTCCCCTGTTCGAACGGGCTGATATGCATGTTATGGATATGAATCTCGCCATTCCGAATGGTGGCGAACGCATCTCCAATATTGGCCCGGCCATTCCGTATGGATTTGATCTCCGTTCCGGTCAGCACCATCCCGGCTTCATACGTATCCTCGATGAAATAATCATGGGAAGCTTTTTTGTTCTGGGCCAGAACCTTCCCGTCACTTTTCTTACCCATGGTCTCACCCCTTGTCATCAACAATGATAATGGAAAAAGGACTTCCGGCAGACCGCCAATTGCAATCTCACCAGAAGTCCATTGTATCAAACGTCAGCCTCTAAAAGCAAGGTGGGGCAAGCGCCTCCAGCGTAAGATCAGAAGGAGAGGCTTACTTTTTCTTCTTGCGTACAAAAGCGGCCGTGCCGTTTCCGCCCTTACTCTTCCGTTTGCGGCCACCGCCGCCGGAATTACCTCCAGCACTACCGCCGCCCGGCGTTGGACCTTCGCCGATGAAAATGCCGCTGCCCGACGTCTTCTTCCGTCGGCCCTTCCCGCCGGCGCCGCCGGAGCGCGCGTTGCGGTCAAAGCCGAGGGCGCCGCCGCTGGCGGAGCTGTATCCGCCTTTGCCGGAGCCAAAGGCGAAACTCGACGCCTGCTGTTCGCCAGCGCCAGCACTCGCTCCAGCTGGCGCCTCGCCGCCGCGCTTGCCGCGGCCGCCCTGGCCGCCGGCGCTGTCACTGCGGCGCCCGCCTGGCGCGCCGCCTTCAGCCGCGCCGCGTTTACCGCCGCGGCCCTTGCCCCCGCGGCCTCCGCCGTCGCGGGCACCGAACCCGCGGCCGCCATTGCCGCCGCGGTCGCCTTCGCCGCGCCCTTGGCGGCGCGGCTTCATGTCCACCATCTCAAAATCGATGGTGTGCTCATCCATGTTCACGTTCGCCACGCGAACCTTCACATCGTCGCCGATGCGGTATACCTTCGACGTACGCTCCCCGATGAGAGCCATATGGCCTTCATCGAAATGGTAATAATCGTCGGTCATCGCGCTGAGGCGAATTAAGCCTTCGACCGTGTTCTCCAGCTCGATGAACATGCCGAAGCTGGTGACGCTGCTGATAATGCCTTCGAATTCTTCACCGACCTTATCCAGCATAAACTCGGCCTTCTTGAGCGCTTCCGTATCGCGCTCCGCATCCACGGCTACGCGCTCGCGTTCCGAGGATTGCTGCGCAATGTCGGCCATCCGGCCGGCCAGCTGCTCATGACGGCTCTCATTCAGCGACCCGCCGCTCTCCAGCACTTCCCGGATGACCCGGTGAATGACCAGATCGGGATACCGCCGAATCGGGGACGTGAAGTGAGAATAGTATTCCGCGGCGAGGCCGAAGTGACCCGTGCTCTCCGCATCGTATTTCGCCTGCTTCATCGAACGGAGCATCATCGTGCTGAGGACGGTCTGCTCCTTCGTGCCTTGAATGGCTTCCAGCAGGTTTTGCAGGGCGCGCGGATGGATCGCATTGCCCCGTCCCTTCACGTGATGCCCGAAATTCGCCGCAAACGCCATGAAGTTCTGCAGCTTCTCCTGATCCGGATCCTCGTGGATCCGATAAATGAAGGGAACCTTCATCCAGTGGAAATGCTCCGCCACCGTTTCGTTGGCCGCCAGCATGAATTCCTCAATGATCTGCTCCGCAATGGAACGCTCTCTTTTGACGATATCCACCGGTTTGCCGTTCTCGTCCACGATGACCTTCGACTCCACGAAGTCGAAATCCACCGCGCCCCGGCGCATCCGGCGGTTCCGCAGCTTCAGGGCCAGCTCGCGCATCAAGCGGAAATCCTCCACGAGATCGCCATAGCGCTCGATCAGCTCGGGATCCTCATCCACCAAAATTTTGCGCACATTGTTGTACGTCATCCGTTCTTTCGTGCGGATAACACTAGTGAAGATGTCGTGCTTCACGACCTTCATCTGCTCATTGAATTCCATCTCGCAGGACATCGTCAGACGATCCACCTGCGGATTCAAGCTGCATATGCCGTTAGACAAGCGATGAGGGAGCATCGGAATGACCCGATCCACCAAATACACGCTGCAGCCGCGGTTATACGCTTCCTTATCCAGCTCGGACCGATCGCGCACGTAATAGCTGACATCGGCAATATGAACGCCCAGACGGTAATTCCCGTTCGGCAGACGCTCCACGTTCACCGCATCATCCAGGTCCTTGGCATCTTCGCCGTCAATCGTCACGATGTTCAGACCGCGCAGATCGCGGCGGCCCTGCTGCACGATCTCTTCTTCCGTAATCGCATCGGGCGCTGCGTCCGCTTCGGCCAGCACTTCCTCCGGAAAGCCCTCCGGCAGCTGATGCTTGCGGATAATGGACAGGATGTCGACGCCCGGATCATCCTTGTGACCCAGAATCTCCACGATTTCGCCTTCTGCCGCAGCTCTTCCTTCCGGATAGCTCACCAGCTTCACGACGACCTTCACGCCGTCAACGGCGCCATTGATCGCATGCTTCGGAATGAAAATATCCCGGTTAATCCGTTTGTCGTCCGGCAGCACGAAGCCATAAGCTTCATGGTTCTGGAACACGCCCACCACCTGGGTAACGGCCCGCGTCACGATGCGGACCACTTCGCCTTCCATTTTGCCGCCGTCGCTGCTTTTGGAACTGATCCGAACCAGCACGGTATCTCCATTCATCGCACTCTTCAGGTCATTGGCATGAATGTACACGTCCGGATGCTCGCGGTCATCGGGAATCAGAAAAGCAAAACCCTTCGCATGGGCCTGCAGCCGTCCGCGCAGCAAAGACATCCGTTCCGGCACGCCATAACGCTCGGTGCTCGTCAGAATGATTTTTCCGGATTGCTCAAGTTCATTCAGCAGCTTCAAGAACTCCCTGAATTCATGGGCATCCTCAATCGCAAAATGCTGCTCCAGCTCCTGGTACGTCATCGGTTTGTATGCAGTTTCCCGCATAAAGTTCAGTAATGTTTCTTCAGTTATCATGTTATCACCTCGGGAACCTGCAATTTCATCGTTCCTCTATCCATTCTTTACCTTTATATACTCATACCCTAGTATACACGAATTTAATCCCCGGTATCCTTCCGAACACCGCCCTTACCTATGTAATCCGAAATTCAGGCAATAAAAAACCCCCGCTCTTCCAAGAGTGAAAAAGCGAGGGTAACGCAATTGTTATTTCAACATGGCAACAACGATGGCCAAAATCATAAATCCTGCTGCAAGACCTACCGTTGTACGTTGCAGTACGAGATCCATACCGCGAGCCTTCGTTTTACCAAAAAGATGTTCCGCACCGCCGGAGATGGCACCGGCAAGACCTGCGCTTTTCCCTTTTTGGAGAAGAACGACAGTAATCAACCCGATGGAGAAAATAACGAGCAATACTTCAAAAAATACAACCATGACTTCCACCTCCTACGTATGTAAACATCCAAATTTATGATCTTAAGAGACATTCTAGATTCTACATGAAAAACAGCATTCTTATTGTACCACAGCTTTAGTGGTCTGACAAGAAGTGCGGAGAACAATCCCGACAGAAAATCTGCTCTGCCAGCGGGTTGGAAGTCACCTAACATCGTCTATTGGCTGCATGGACAGACGCTTTATATCCGGCAGCACCATGATTCGCTCTCGCCAAAAAATAAATGGCCTGCCCCCTGCTGAGATGACAGACCATCCGTTTCTTGGCAGCAGAAAGCTGCATTATTTCACTCGGAACGACCCTGTGCTGATCGCGACTAACTCGCCCTTATCATTCGTTATCCTGCATTCCGTCGTGACCGAACGGTGCGTCTGATGCACGATGTTTGCCGTAACCGTAAGGACCCCGGCCCTGGCCGGCATGACAAAATGCACGTTCAGATTGCTTGTCACCGTCGATTCGCCGGGACGCTCCAGCATGACGGCAATGCCCATGGCGTTATCCATCAGCGAGGAGAGTACGCCGCCATGCACGATGCCCATCATATTCATATGATGAGGCTGCGCATCCAGCGTGACAACAACCGCCTCCGAGCTGGCTGACGCAAGCTTGCAGCCAAGATATCCCCAGAAGGTGGGCTCTGCCGCTTTGGTCATGTCCTCGATGTACGCCTCCCGGTCGAATGCCGGCTGTTCGGCCTTCGCGTCGGGGTTGACATTGGTATGATTCATCAGGCCGCCTCCTTTTTACTTCTGACGTCGTTAGATACTGTATCCATTCCTGCGGGATAACATGAATCGTCGGTCGTGCCGACTCCGCTATTCTGCGCTTAGCCTGTTTTGCCTTCCTCTTCTTCCTCCAGCAGCTTGCGGCGTAGCACCTTGCCTACCATCGTCTTTGGCAGCGAATCGCGGAACACGTACTCGCGCGGCACTTTATAGGCCGCCAGCTGGCTGCGGCAGAATTTCTCCAGGCCCGAAGGGTCCGGAGACGCGCCGTCCTTCAGTACAATATAAGCTCTTACGGTTTCGCCGCGATAATCGTCCTTCGTTCCGACCACGACGGCTTCCTTCACGGACGGATGCTCATACAGCACTTCCTCGATCTCCCGAGGATAAATATTGAAACCGCTTGCAATGATCATGTCTTTCTTACGGTCGATGATCGTAAAATACCCCTCTTCGTCCATCGTGGCCATGTCGCCCGTGAACAACCAGCCGTTGCGGAGCGTATCAAACGTCTCCTCCGGCCGGTTCCAGTACCCCATCATCACCTGCGGTCCCTTCACGATCAGCTCGCCAGGCTCGCCGACCGGCATTTCTTCGCCCGTCTCCGGATCCACGACCTTCGCGTCCGTATCCGGAACGGGGACGCCGATGGTGCCGATCTTCCGCCTTCCCCATATCGGATTCACATGGGTAACCGGGGATGCTTCGGTCAGGCCGTAGCCTTCGATCAGCCGCCCTTTGGTCAGCTCCTCGAACTTATCCTGCACCTCGACCGGAAGCCCGGCAGAGCCGCTGACGCAGGCATTGATCGAAGAGAGGTCGTATTCCCTGATCTTGGGATGATTAATCAATGCGATATACATGGTCGGGGCGCCCGGGAAGAGCGTCGGCTTCATTTTTTTGATCAGGTTCAGGATCATCGTCACTTCGAATTTCGGTACCAATATCAGCATGCCGGCACGATAGATCGCCTGGTTCAGCAGCACGGTGAGACCGAACACGTGAAAGCACGGCAGAACGGCTAAATACCGCTCCTTCCCGTCCTCCACCTGAAAGCACCAGTTCGCGGACTGCACGGTGTTGGCGATCAGATTCATATGCGTCAGCATGACGCCTTTGGGAACGCCTGTCGTGCCGCCTGTATACTGGAGCAGGGCCAAATCCTTCTCCGCTTTCACGGATTCGCAGACGGGATCATTCGGCGCGCCCGCAAGCAGCTTTTTGAAAGCATGGACGCGGCTTCCATAGTCGACGACCGGAAGAGGGCCTTCCTTCTTGGCTTTGATCGGGTAGAGAAGATTCTTGGGGAACGGCAGATAATCTGCCACGGACGTGACGATCATATGCTCCAGTTCCGTCTCCTCGATGACTTTTTCAACGCGGGATACGAACATATCCATCGTAATGATGATCTTGGCACCGGAATCCTTCATCTGATGCGCAATTTCCCGCTCCATATAGAGCGGGTTGGTCATGACGGCCACGGCTCCTGCGAGCAGCACGCCATAATAGGAAATAACGACCTGCGGGCAGTTGGGCAGCATGATCGCTACCCGGTCGCCCTTCTTGATCCCTTTGCTGCGGAGCGCGTTCGCCATCCGGTAGGACGCATCCAGCAGACTTCTGTAGTTGATCGTCTTTCCCATGAAATACAGGGCCGGACGATTCGGAAACTTCTGCGCCGAGGTTACGAGAAATAATGCCAAATTCTGTTTCGGATAATCAAAAGCGGGGGCTACTTCGGGCGGATAAAACGGCAGCCAAGGCTTTGTATCCATACAAAACCAACCCTTTCCTAAGGAATGCTCCTTCTTTCCTACTCCAAGAAAAATCTCTCTCTTTTGCGGTTACTTACGCATCGTATTGGCGTTGACGCGTGTTACACCGTGTACCGCTCGTTCTTAACCACGCGGGCTGCGATGCTGCGCTTGAGGGCCACCGTATCGACCGGCGTGCAACGTGTCAGTTTCTTGAGCACCGACAGCTGCATGCGCAGCATATCCCCGGTTTCCACCGAGGCCAGCGTCTCTTTCGCGAGTGCTTCAATGCGCTGGAACGCCTCGTATGCAAACACCTGCGTCATCTCGATCATGCTGGCTGCTTTTTCCTCGGAGGTGCGTTCGATTTGCTTGCGGGTACGCAGCAGCGCACTCTCGAGGGCATAAATATCAATCATCATATCCGCCAGATTGGACAAGGCCTCCTGCTCTTTCTCCAGCTTTGTGCCGAACTTCTGTACCGCCATACCGCCTGCAAGGAGGAAAATCTTCTTGCTCATGTCCAGAAAGTGCGCTTCCTGCTCCAGCGTGCCTTCGAAGGTTTGACCAGGTACCAGCTGCAGCAGCTCACCCTGGAGGCCTTGCGCTTTTTGCAGGAGCGCGATTTCGCCTTTCATGGCCTTCTTCACAAGCGTGCCCGGAATCAGGAGCCGGTTGATCTCGTTCGTGCCTTCGAAGATGCGGTTGATGCGGGAGTCCCGATAGATGCGTTCCACTTTGTACTCTTGGATATATCCATAGCCCCCGTGAATCTGTACCGCTTCGTCTGCCACGTTATCGAGTCCTTCCGAACAGAACACCTTGTTGATCGAGCATTCGATGGCATAGTCGGAAATGGCCGCAGCCGAGTGGATTCCGGCATCCTCGCTGTTGTAATCGATGTCCTGCATCGCTTCGTCCAGCAATCCTGCCGTACGGTACACCATGCTCTCCATCACGAAGGCGGTGATGTTCATCTCGGCCAGCTTCTTGCGCATGAGCGGGAACTGCGAGATGGGCGTATCGAACTGTTTGCGGGTGTTAGCATATTTCGCGCTCAGCTCGATCGATTCCTTCGCTGCACCGACGGTGCCGGCTGCCAATTTGTACCTGCCGATATTCAGGATGTTGAAGGCGATCCGGTGGCCCTTGCCGATCTCGCCAAGCAGGTTCTCCTTCGGTACCTTCACGTCTTCGAAGAAGAGCGGACGCGTCGACGAGCCCTTGATGCCCATCTTCTTCTCCTCCGGCCCGAGCGTGAAGCCTTCCATCTCCTTCTCAACGATGAACGCGGTGAAGTGCTCTCCGTCAATCTTGGCGTAGACGATAAAGATATCCGCAAATCCGGCGTTAGTTATATATAGCTTCGATCCGTTCAAAATATAATACTCCCCGTCGTCGGACAGGCGTGCCGTCGTTTTGGCGCCCAGCGCATCCGAGCCGGAGGTCGGCTCCGTCAAGCAATAAGCCGCGATTTTCGCGCCGGTCGAGAGATCCGGCAGGTACTTCTGCTTCTGCTTGGTGGTGCCGAAGAACACGATCGGCAGTGTTCCGATGCCCACATGAGCCCCGAAGGAAAGCGCAAAGGACGATCCCTTCGCCAAGTTTTCGTTAATAATCGTAGAGCTGACCTTATCCAGTCCGATCCCGCCGAACGGCTCCGGCACATCGGCTCCGAGCAGGCCCAGCTCGCCTGCTTTGCGAAGCAGGTCTACCGTCATCTCGTAATTCAGCTTCTCCAGCTCTTCATCGTGCGGCACGACTTCGCCGTCAATAAAATCGCGCACCGTCTCGCCGATCATGCGATGCTCTTCCGTAAAATCCTCCGGTGTCAGGAGGCGCTGCATGTCGGGGTTGTCGATGACAAAGCTGCCGCCTTTGATTTTCGGTTCTTTGGTTTGGTTATCGCTCATGATTGGTTTCCCCTTTCGGAATTGGAATAAGGTGGAGTGCAATGGTGGCCTTGGTGTTGCTAGGTTGCGAACTTGCTGGTTGATCATAGATGGTGTATGTGTTACTCCGGCGCAATGTTGGCGCTCCGCGTGCGGATTGTACTTCCGATCGCTGTTGAGTTTGGATTTCCGGGAATGAATTGATCCATAGTAGAAATCCAAACTCAAAGGCGAACACTACGTTTCTCCAGTACAATTCCGCCCTCTCCGCTAGGTTTGCGCACAAGTGAATCCTCTAAGTTCACCCCGTGCTTCCGGCAATCCTTGCACTCCACCTGTGGATGGAGTGAGTGGTGCCGTGTCCGGTCCGTGTACGGAGCAGACACGGGTACATCGTGCATACTGCTCCCTGTGCGCACGGTGCATGGTCCGGGGCATGCTTGGATTGGCTGTCGACCCTGGTGACCTTGGCGGGCCACAATTCCCTCCTCGGGACCGGCTCCGCCTCTCCCCCAATCAAGAAGGAGGCTGCTTCCCTGGATCTGACAACTGACAGGATTGGTTTTTATTTCAATAACGAACGAGTTACGACTCCTTCGGAAGAGGCAATTACGCCCCGGCTGCGTGCACCTCGAACACCCCCGCGGCGCCCATACCGCCGCCGATGCACATGCTCACGACGCCGTAGCCGCCGCCGCGGCGGGCGAGCTCGGAGACGAGGCTGACGGTCAGCTTGGCGCCGGTGCAGCCGAGCGGATGGCCAAGCGCAATGGCGCCGCCGTTGACGTTGACCTTGCTCTCGTCGATCCCCAGCGCGCGGATGATGTGGAGGCATTGCGAAGCGAACGCTTCGTTAATCTCGAACACATCCACCTGATCCAGCTCAATGCCCGCCATGCGTAGTGCCTTCGGAATCGCTTCGACGGGGCCGACGCCCATTATCTCCGGCTCCACGCCTGCCAGGGCAAACGATTTGAAGGTAGCCAGCGGGGTAAGGCCCAGCTCCTCCGCTTTCTCGCGGCTCATGACGGCTACCGCCGCCGCGCCGTCGCTCGTCTGCGATGCGTTGCCTGCGGTAACCGAGCCGCCGAGGGCAAAGGCCGGCTTCAGTCTGGCCAGCACATCCGGTGTTGTGTCCGGACGAACTCCTTCATCCGTATCGATGGCTAAGGTTTTGCTGCGCACTTTGCCCTGCTCATCGGCGGCAGCCAGCGTTACGTTCACCGGTACGATCTCGTCCCGGAACTTGCCTTCGGAGATAGCGGCTGCGGCCTTGCGGTGGCTGCTGGCCGCGAAGGCATCCTGCGCCTCGCGGGTGATGCCGAAGCGGCGCGCTACCTCTTCCGCCGTATGGCCCATGCCGATGTAAACCTCCGACATCTCTTCGACGATCGTCGGATGCGGTGCCGGCTTGAAGCCGGTCATCGGCACATGGCTCATGCTCTCGACGCCGCCGGCGACGATGACCTCGGCATGGCCGAGCATAATGCGTTCCGCAGCAAAAGCGATCGCCTGAAGTCCGGACGAACAGAAGCGATTGACGGTCAAGGCCGGCACCGTGACCGGATAACCCGCATACAAGGAAATAATCCGCGCAACGTTAAGGCCCTGCTCGCCTTCCGGCATCGCGCAGCCGAGGATAATGTCCTCGACGTCCTCTTTTTTCAGGCCCGGCGCACGCTCAATGACGGCTTCCAGTACGGCTTTGCCGAGATCCTCTACGCGCGTCTGGGCAAAACTGCCCTTCTTCGCCTTCCCCACCGGGGTGCGAGCAAGGGATACTATGACTGCTTCTCTCATGCCATTCACCTCATCAACTAGAAATGGTTGGATCCAATACCGATATGATTGCTGGCCGTTCATCGGCCTTGAAATGAGTACGTAACGGGTGGGACTGATTAAAGTGCCGCCATCACCCAAACATCCAGCAGCGCGGACAGTTTGCCACATGTACCGTATGCACGTTTGATTTGGCGAATCCTACGTTGCGGATGATAGCTGATCTGTTAGCTGTGAAGTTTTAAGGACTATACCAACATTAGCGTTCGTCATGTCCTGATTGCTTTTCAAGATGCCGAAGGCAAGGAGAGACCGGAAGGCAAGACGCTCAAAATTGCCAAGGAAGTACAGTCCAAGCTGAATCGCCTTAATTCCGCAGCGGCTTGCCTTTTGCCAGCATATGCTGCATGCGCTGCTGGGTCTTGACCTCCCCGAGCAGGCTGAGGAATGCTTCGCGCTCCAGGTCGAGCAGATGCTGCTCGCTCACGACCGTTCCTGCAGGGACGTCGCCGCCCGTCAGGATATGCGCCAGCTTCTTCGCAATCAACAGATCGTGATCGCTGATATAGCCGCTTCGCTTCATGTCGATCGCGCCCATTTGGAGCACGGCCCGGCCATCGCGGCCGACAACGCGGGCTTTGCCCGGCTGCGGCGGGACATAACCCGCCCGGTCCATCGCTAACACGGCCTGCTTCGCTTCATGGATCCGGTAATCCTGATTCATGACCACCGTATCCCCGCTGCGTCCATACCCCATGCGGATGGCTTCATGTCCGCTGGTCGATGCCTTGGCCATCGCCACCATCTCGAAGATTTTGTTGATCTCCGGCTGGAGGTCGCTGTCCTTGTCGGGATGGCGGTTGCTGGTCATCAGCGCCAGCTCCTTGCAGCCGCCGCCTGCCGGTATCAGACCGACCCCCGTCTCCACCAGGCCGAAATAGGTCTCCGCCGAGAAGATGATCCGGTCCGCCGGCAGACACGCCTCCACGCCGCCGCCCAGCGTCATCCGGTGAGGCGCGGCCACAACCGGCTTCTCCAGCCCCTTCAGCTTCATCATGCTGCCCTGGAACAGACGGATGATGTCATCCACCTCATCCCAGTCGCCGCTCTGCGCTTCCATCAGCATGAGCATCAGGTTGGCGCCGACGCAGAAGTTCCGGCCTTCGTTCGCCAGCACCAGCCCGCGGTAATTGGCCCTGACCTCTTCCACGCTCTGCTGAATCATGACCAGAATATCGGCGCCGATCGCGTTGTTCGGCGAAGTGAATTCAAGGCATGCAACGCCATCCCCAATATCGATCAGATTCGCCCCCGTATTCGAGCGGATGATCCGGTTTTGCGATTTGAGCGCTTGCAGCGAGATCAGCTCAGGCTGAACCTCAACGCCCTTATATTCGCCTTTGAAATAATGGAACACCTCGCCGTCCTTCTCCTGATAGAAGGACTTGTTGCCTGCGGCAACCCACTCCTTCACCCACGCCGGGACGGTCACGCCCTCTGCTTCCATGCGCTGCACGGATTCCGGCAGTCCGATCAGATCCCAGGTCTCGAAGGGACCGAGCTCCCAGTTGAACCCCCATTTCATCGCGTTGTCGATGTCCTGGATGGAATCGGCGATCTCTCCCAGCTTGCCGGCCGCATAGACGAGCACTTGCTTCAATACATTCCAGGCCAGCTCCGAGTAACGATCCTGCGTTCCCAGGAAAGCCTTGATCTTCCGCTTGGCTCCCTTTACCGCTTTGGCGGCTTCGATGGAAGCGGAGCTCACTTTGGCGCTCGGATTGTACTCCATCGTGGACAGATTGAGCGATAGGATTTTGCTGCCTTGATCGCCTTTTACTTTTTTATAGAAGCCCTGGCCGCCCTTTTCCCCGGTCCAGCCGCGGGCGACAAGCTCATTCATGACGTCAGGCACCGTGAACACGTCTTTCTCCCCGCCGTCCGGTACGGAGTCGTACACGTTTTTGGCTACATGGACAAACGTATCGATGCCAACCAGATCTAGCGTGCGGAAGGTGGCGCTCTTTGGACGTCCCAGAACGGGACCCGTGGCCGCATCTACTTCCTCCACGGTATAGCTGTTCTTCACCATCTCCTGCAGCGTGACCAGAAGTCCGTAGGTGCCGATCCGGTTCGAGATGAAATTCGGCGTGTCCTTCGCAAGCACAACCCCTTTGCCAAGGCGCTTCGTGCAAAATTCAACCATGAACTTCGTAATGTCCGGATCGGTATCAAAGCCCGGAATAATCTCCAGCAGCTTCATATGACGCGGCGGATTGAAGAAATGCGTCCCCAGGAAGTGGCTGCGGAATTCCTCGCTGCAGTCTTCGACCATCGCATTGACGGAAATGCCCGAGGTGTTCGTGCTGACGATCGATCCTTCCTTACGCACGCCTTCAATCTGCTTGAAAATGCTCTTTTTGATTTCCAGGCGTTCCGTAACAACCTCGATGATCCAGTCCACATCCTTCAACAGGCTTAGATGGTCCTCGGTGTTTCCCGGCGTGATCCGGCCCGCAAAATCAGCGCTGTAGAGCGGAGCGGTGCTTGATTTAGGCAGAGCCGCAATCGCTTTGGCGGCAAGCCTGCTTCTTACCTTCGGATGATCCAGCGTCAGGCCGGCCTTCTCCTCCTCGGGGGTCAAGGAATTCGGAACGATGTCGAGCAGCAGGCAGGGAATGCCTGCGTTGGCAAGATGGGCGGCGATCCCCGATCCCATGACGCCCGAGCCGATCACGGCGGCTTTGGTGATGTTTCGACTTGCGACCCCGGAACCGCTGACGGCTTCTTTGGTAATGGTATTACTCATTGCACAACGACCTCCTGTTCATGGATTTCGGATAGACCGAATACGGATAACTCCAGAATTTCCGCAATATCTCGCGTTTTCACGCTTTCTTCCACTTCCTTCAGCTTCGTGCCGTCCTCCAGCATCGTCAGGCAGAACGGACAGGCGGAGCTGATCATCGTCGGAGATACGGCCAGCGCCTGCTCGGTACGCGCCAGATTCACGCGCTTGCCTGCGTCCTCCTCCATCCACATCTGACCGCCGCCGGCGCCGCAGCACATCCCGTTCTCGCGATTCCGCTCCATCTCCAGCAGCTCGACGCCGGGAATGGCGCGAAGCACGCTGCGCGGCTGATCGTATACGTCGTTATACCGTCCCAGGTAGCAGGAGTCATGATAGGTGATTTTCTCCTGAACCTGATACTTGGGCTTAAGACGCCCTTCCTTCACCAGTTGATCCAGCAGCTCCGTATGGTGGACGACCTCAGCCTCCAGTCCAAATTCCGGATATTCGTTCTTGAAAATATTGAAGGTATGCGGGCAAGCCGTGACGATTCGTTTCACATCGTATTTCTGAAACGTCTCGATGTTCTCCATGCACAGCTGCTGGAACAGAAATTCATTGCCCATCCGGCGCGGAGTGTCGCCCGAGTTCTTCTCCTCGTTGCCGAGAATGGCGAAGTTGACGCCCGCTTCATTCATGAGCCGGACGAAGGCCCGGGTGATCTTGCGGCTGCGATTGTCGTAGGAACCCATGGAACCGACAAAGAACAGAATGTCGAAGTCCGGATTTTCCTTCACGGTCGGGATCTTCAGATCCAATGTCCCTTCCGGGTCAACCTCCTTCACCCACTTGCTCCGGTCCGCGCGACTGATTCCCCAAGGGTTGCCTTGTCGTTCGATGTTTTGCATGGCTCGCTGGCCTTCCTGCGGCACGCTGCCCTCCATCAGAACGAGATGTCGCCGAAGATCCACGATTTTGTCGACATGCTCATTTGCGACCGGACACTGATCCTCGCAGTTGCGGCAGGTCGTGCACGCCCAAATCTCTTCCTCGGTCATGACGCCGCCAATCAATTGAATATCCTTCGGGTCTACGCCCTCGACTTGGTGCCAGGAACGCTTCTGCACATCCATCGTCGGTCCGATGTCGGTGATGCCCTCGCCCTTCCAGCCGACAAGCGCCAAATCCGTTGCGCCCATGGAGTGGACGCCCGGCGACCCAAACACGGAGGCAGGCATCCACGCCGATTTGGAGGTGAGCGCGGCACCTTTTTCCGTGAGATGATCCCTCAGCTTCACGATCATGTGCATCGGCGACAGCAGCTTGCCCGTGTTCGAGGCCGGGCACACGTTGGTGCATCGTCCGCATTCAACGCAGGCATAGAAATCCAGCATCTGCTTCTGCGTGAAGTCCTCGATTTTGCCTACCCCGAACTCCTCGGCTTCTTCATCCTCCAAGTCAAGCTTGCTGAGCTTGCCCGGGGGATCCGTGCGACGAACCAGAATGTTGATCGGCGCCGTAATGAGGTGAAAATGCTTCGATTGCGGCACATAAATAAGGAAAGACAGCAGAATCAACAGGTGAAGCCACCAGAATACGTAATAACACACCGTTACTGCCACCGGCGGCATCCAGGCAAACGCGGCCGCGATACTCGAGGAGATCGGTGCCATGGCCGACCACGCCAGATTTTCCATGAGCCGTTCAAAGGCCATCGTCAGCAGCACCGAAGCCATCAGCGTGGTGATGAAAAACACGACAATGCTTGGCTTCCAGCCTCGCTTGAGCCGTTTCAGCTTCTCGCCATAGCGGCGATATGCCGCATAACCGATGGCCAGCAGAATCAGCGCAACCGTAATCTCCTGCATGAGGATGAAGCCCGCATGGCCCGGAATCGGCAAGCTGTGACCCGACAGCCCTTTCCAGATGATATCGAGCGCCCCGAGCTGCAAAATGATAAATCCGTAAAACACGATAAAGTGCATGATGCCGCTCTTGCGGTCCTTAAACAGCTTGCTCTGTCCGAACACCTGGATGGCGAACTGGCTCAGGCGCTCCTTCAGATCCTTCTTCAGATTCGCCGGCTTGCCCAAACGGATATACAGGTAACGGCGATACACCACGGTGGCGAACATGTACACTGCCCAGCCCGTGATCAAGACAAAGAGCAGCGCGTTGATTAATGTTGGAATCATCCCTCTCAGCCCCTTGCGTTAAAAGATCCTTCTTCCACACCCTTCATTTCGTCTCTGCAGCGTCCAATTCTACAGCTCCTGTCACTCCTTCCAGAACCGGCTCGTCATTGTGTCAAGATTGGGACAATATATGAAGCGCTTTCATTATAGAGACAAAAATAAGACCTCCACATCGTGCCGTGCCGACCACTCTAAACCGAACATCATGACTGCTAGCTGCATCTCTTCCTCTGTACAACGCTACATCCGTATTTGTGTACTTGCCTGCGGATACCCAGCTATTCGTTTCTTCCGGTTAAACTGCCGTCTATTGCTCTGATATGAACGCCTTATTGTGCTGCTCTTCCAAGTCTGCTTCATCCATTTTACGCGTCATCGATAACCCATCGTTGACAATGACATGAACGTATTTTATGATGGATACAAGAAATGAATGAGTATTCATTCATAATTTTAACTGTATTCTAACACCGGGGTGAGCATATGACAAGTAAAAAAAATGAAAAATACCACCTGATCCTCCAGGGCGCCCTGAAAGTTTTTGCCGAAAACGGCTATCACCGGTCCCAGGTATCCAAGATCGCCAAGGCTGCCGGCGTGGCCGACGGCACCATCTATCTGTACTTTAAGAGGAAGGAGGATATCCTGATCCGCCTGTTCCAAGAAAAGCTTGGGGAGCTGGTCGGCAAATTCCACGAAAGCGTGGAAGGAACCACGGACGCCGTGGAAGCGCTGCGGACGGTGTGCAGCATCCATTTCTCGGAGCTGGAGAGCAATCCCGAACTTGCATATGTCACGCAGATTGAGCTGCGGCAGAGCGATTTGGAGCTGCGCAAGGAAATCGGCAGCGCGCTCAAGCCATATATCGTACTGATCGAGAATATCCTGGAACAGGGCATCCAAGAACAGAAATTCCGTTCCGATCTGAACGTCAAGCTGGTCCGCAACCTGATTTTTGGCGCGATGGACGAAGCGGTAACCTCTTGGCTGATCTCCGGCCGTAAATATTCGTTGTCCGATCAAGCGGAAGAGACGCTAAGCTTTTTTCTGAGCGGTGTTTCCGGCGGACAATAAGTCCTGCTGATATTCATATTGAAGGGAGAGTTTAACCGATGAAGATTGTGGTATTGCTTAAACAGACCTTTGACACGGAGGAAAAAATCACGATTGAGAACGGATCGATTGCCGAGGATGGGGTGAAATTCGTCATCAATCCGTATGACGAATATGCGGTAGAAGAAGCCGTGAAGCTTCGGGATGACCACGGCGGCAGCGTGACGCTCCTGTCCGTCGGACCCGACCGTACGGCAGAAGCCCTCCGGACCGCCCTTGCGATGGGGGCGGACGATGCGGTGCTGATCTCCGACGAACGGATTCCGGACGATGAATATGCGGTATCGAAGGTGCTGCATGCGTATTTGTCCAAGGAAAGCCCGGATCTGATCCTCGGCGGCAACTTCTCCGTGGACCGCGGTTCGGGCCAAGTGGCCATCCGCCTGGCACAGCTTCTCGGCATTTCGCACACCGGCTCCATTACCAAGCTTACGCTGAACGGGACCACCGCTGAAGTGCATCGGGATGCCGAAGGCGATCTGGAAGTGCTTGAGGTTCAGCTGCCGGCCATCTTCACCGCACAGCAGGGATTAAACGAACCTCGCTATCCGTCGCTGCCGGGCATCATGAAGGCCAAGAAGAAGCCTTTTCAGACGCTGACCCTGGATGATCTCGGATTATCCGAACCCGATATTCAGCCGGCAACGAAGCAAAGCGAGCTGTCCTTGCCGCCGGAGCGAAGCGCCGGGCGCATTCTGAAGGGCGAGCCTGCCGAAGTGGCGCATGAGCTGGTATCCTTGCTGCGAACGCAGTCGAAAGTGATTTAATAAAAGGACAAATTGAACCTGTGAATTCCTTCGGTTCTCATTATTGAATGCGGTTACACGGCAGCGACAGAGCCCCTGCCATCGTGCCTTATGTATTCTGATTGTATGGTTTACGGGATGTCCGTCATGCACGCTTTTCGCTTAATGCGTCTTGGAAATCGGGGGCAGCAGCGATTGTAGGAATGACCCGCATGCGCTTTGGACGCTCAGGCTGGCCGACATCGTAAAACTCTCTTTTCTTTCAACCCCAAATGGATCTTAGGAGGTTATGATATGAGCAAAACGATATTAGTGTATGCCGAGAACCGGGATGGGAAGCTGCGTCAGGTTGCTCTCGAGACGCTTGGCGCTGCCCGTTTAATTGCAGAAGATGGCGACAGCATCCGTATTCTGGTTGCGGGCTCCAACATTACGGAGGCCGTATCGGCCCTGAACGGCTATGGTGCCGATACCATCTATACCGTCGAGCATGAGGAACTGGAGAGCTATAATCCCGAAGCTTATATGGCCGCCATCGAAGCGGTAATCCGTCTGGCACAGCCCGATGCCGTCCTCTTCGGGCATACGGCCATCGGCCGCGACTTGGCACCGCTGGTGGCCGCTTCCTTGAATGCCGGACAGATCTCCGACGTCACCGCCATTGACAACGAAGGCGGAGAAGCGGTATTCACGCGTCCGCTCTATGCGGGTAAAGCCTTTGAGAAACGCGTCTTTCAGAACGGACCGTGGGTGGTCACGGTTCGACCGAACAATATTCCCGCGGCGGAAGCCATCGAAGGCGCCAGCGCCGGCATTGAGGACATCGCTTACCCGGCTCCTTCCCTCCGCTCCGTGGTAAAGGACGTCGTCCGCAAAACCACGGGAAAAATCGACCTATCAGAAGCCAAAATCGTCATCTCCGGCGGGCGCGGCGTGAAGAGCGCGGACGGCTTTAAGCCGCTGGAGGAGCTCGCCGACCTGCTCGGCGGGGCTGTCGGCGCATCGCGCGGCGCCTGCGATGCCGGCTACTGCGATTACGCGCTCCAGATCGGGCAGACCGGCAAAGTCGTCACGCCCGAGATCTATATTGCCTGCGGCATTAGCGGCGCGATCCAGCATTTGGCCGGCATGAGCCAATCCCGGGTCATTATCGCCATCAATAAGGACCCGGAGGCGCCAATCTTTAAAGTTGCCGATTACGGCATCGTCGGCGATCTGTTCGATGTCGTCCCGCTGCTGACGCAGGAATTCCGCAAGGTGTTGGTATCCTAGGACTTCATAACGATTTATCATATTCAAAAAAAGGCTGCTCCAAAAGGTCCGGGAACCTGGAGCAGCCTTTTTCCTTCGTAAGTTTTGCGCCTGCAGCGTCCTTCGCCTATGAAGCATTCCGAAGGACTACCACAAACTGAATGGGAACCGGCACTAGCCTGTCAACTTTAAGAACCAAACCGTTTCAACAACTTCTGCTGATGAGCCGTAAATGCTTCTTCCAGCGAAATATCATAGAGATCCGCCAGCAGCGAAATGTTGCCGAGCACGTCGCCGATCTCCTCCACCAGATCCTGCTTGAGCCGTTCCCTCGACTGAACCTCCTCATCGGGGCGGTCCCTGCCAATCTCATAAGCGCGTACGGCGCGCGCCGTTTCCCCTGCTTCCTCCATCAAAAAACCGACCCGGATAAAGGGACCGTACCCGGCCCAGCCTCTATCACCGTAGAACTGTTTAATCCATTGCTGCGCTTCGTTCATATCCATGACGTGTGTTACCTCCGCGATTTCTTGGGATGACTGCATCTTCTTTTTACACAATCCGAGATTAAATCCATGATAAAACGAACATGCATGCCATAAAATAAAAAGGTGCTATGTCGGCGCCGAAAGGATATGCCGAACATTCCATGACACAAATCACTATATATAGTATAATTACTCGAATGAAATATCAACATCTGGGTAAGGAGTGTGCAAATTGAAATCCATATGCGTATTTGCAGGATCGAACATGGGCGAGCATCCGGACTATAAAGCAAAAGCGGCCGAACTTGGCAGGCATATTGCCCACAACCAATACAAATTAGTGTACGGCGGCTCCAACATCGGATTGATGGGTGAAGTTGCCAACGCCGTATTGCAAAATGGCGGCGAAGTGATCGGGGTCATGCCGAGAGGGCTGTTCAAGGGGGAAATCGTACATACCGAGCTGACCCAGCTCATTGAAGTAGCCGACATGCATGAACGCAAAGCGACGATGGGCAAGCTGGCCGACGGGTTTATCGCCATGCCGGGCGGCTTTGGAACCTATGAGGAATTGTTCGAGGTGCTGTGCTGGTCGCAAATCGGCATTCATCAGAAGCCGATCGGGCTGCTCAGTATCCGCGATTATTTCGAACCGTTCATGAAGCTGATTCAGTACAGCATTACCGAGGGCTTCTCCAACTCCTCTCACTTGAACCTGATCAACATGTCCGATGATCCGCTCAAGCTGTTAGAGCTCATGGATAGCTACACGCCTCCGACGCTGGACCTGAAGTGGAAGGACCTGGATTAAGCTTACTTGAGTGTCTTAAAGTGTCTTAAAGTGTCTTAAAGTGTCTTGAGGGAATAGCGCTCTCTATGGAAAAATGTGTTGCAGGTCATTATGACCATTTAAGTGGTCTGCTGTATTTCAAAAAAATGCACCGAAATCCCGGTGCATTTTTATTTTTCGCCATCGAAATAGAGGCGATATTATACAAACCCGCCGTTCACCCGCAGCGTTTGACCCGTGATCCATTTCGACTCTTCGCTTGCCAGGAACAGCACGACACCTGCGATATCATCCGGTTCCCCCAGACGTCCGAAGGCATTCATTTTGACAATCCCCGCAATCTGTTCCTCCGATTTACCAACGGTAAATAGCTCCGTATTAACCGGACCGGGCGCCACTGCGTTAATCGTGATCCCTTTGGGCCCGAACTCCTTGGCCAACTGACGCGTAAACTGCTCCACAGCTCCCTTCGTCCCTGCATACACGCTGTAAGTCGGGAACATCTGCCCAGCGACCGATGTCGAGAAATTGATAATGCGTCCGCCCGAATTCATATGGCGAAAAGCCTGCTGGATCGCAAAATATGTCCCCTTCACGTTAATCGCAAACTGCTGATCGAAATCCTCCTCCGTCATGGCCGCAATCGGCTTGGTGGTCATGATGCCGGCATTGTTCACGAGAATATCGATTCCGCCATAGGCTTCGATCGTTTCACGAAACAGCCGTTCAATCTCCGCTACCTGACTAATATCGGCTTGAATGGCCCGTGCTTCGCCGCCGCCCTGCTTAATGCGGCCCACCACTTCCTCGGCTTTAGCCGGACTGCTTGCATAGTTTACGACAACCTTGGCTCCGTTCTCCGCAAGTCTCTCTGCAATTTCACGCCCGATGCCTCTCGATGCTCCCGTTACGATAGCTACCTTGCCCGATAAGCCCTTTGTCATGATAAAACCTCCCGCATATGAATTGAGAAACACGAATCTCTCCCCAGATGGATGTTCTGATCGGCAATTTCTTATTAGTAATTTGATTATATGTCGCTTTATAACAAATTACAAGTGACAGATTTATAATTTTGTCATTTGTAAACGAATCAAAACAAAAAAGACGCTATCCCATGCGAGTTTCGCCAAGAATAGCATCTTTTTTACATAAGGAATGATCTCATCATGCTAGCTCCCAAAGTGCCCTGCCGCATTCTGCATGAAGGCGGTTGGCCATATCCCTATTCCCGCTAACCGTTCGTCGAAATCCCGGCCAACAGTAACGTCCACACTGACTCAAAGGCGGCTTCGATCCCATCCGAAGTCCATTGATAGGCATGGGCCGGATGGTGAAACAAGGAGGTTGCCATGAAAAATGCCTTCGCCGCCGACTCCGGCCGGCCTTGCTTGAATTCACCGGCACGCATCCCTTGATCCATGATCTGGGTGATCTGCCCGATTAACAAATTCACATGCGTATCAATGATCTTGACGGCTTCCAGCGTCACGGACGCGTACATGGCAAACATCTCGGGATCCTCGAGAACGTAAGTCCGCTTAGCCCGGATCAGGGTATCCGTCCATAACCGCAAGCGATCGGTGGCGCTGCCGTCCGTCCCGTCTGCAATGATCTGCAGCGGATCCGCAATCCGCTGAAGCCACCGCTCCGTGACGGCTTCTCTGAGAGCGGCCTTGCTGGGAAAATGCCGATAAA
Organism: Paenibacillus sp. Y412MC10; assembly: GCF_000024685.1. NCBI lineage: Bacteria > Bacillati > Bacillota > Bacilli > Caryophanales > Paenibacillaceae > Paenibacillus > Paenibacillus sp. Y412MC10. Next base: position 290,387 of record NC_013406.1, on the reverse strand, counting down.
GCGAGCCGTGGCTCACCTGCAGCGCTTTGGCCACATCGACAACCGAAGTCTTGTCTGGGCCATAACGTCGAAGCGTCTGCTCGGCCGCGTCCAATATGGCTTCTTTTGTTAATGGTTGGTCATGTGACATAGGTTCCATAAGCAACGGGATTCCGTTTTTGCCCGCTGCCCACCTTCACGCCCCCTCTCTGTTGAACACATTATAGCAAACAACCTCATCATATCAATATTGAGTTTTTGTCATTTGTCCTCCACCATGAAGACCATTCTCCGTGCTTCTATAAGACAGAAACATACATTGGGTCAGTGAATGTGAACACGGCACACCCTGCTGATCTGGCGATAATCACCATCCCCAGAGAAAAAGGAAGCCGGCACATTGCCGGCTTCCTCGCTTCTTACCTTCTCAAACTTCTATATCTTGCGAATGCTTAGCAGCGAATTGCCGTTCTTCATAAATTCATAAGGTACTTTAACTTCCGCTACCCGAAAGCCTTCTGCCTCCAGCTCATGAATCAGACGGTCCAAATGGACGTAGCGGCTCCCCGATAAATCGGTCAACGGGAAGATGCGCACCTCTTCCGAGGCCACTCGCAGCAGCTCCCGAACCGTCTGGACATGAAAGTCATAATCCAATCGGTCGCTATACATGAACAGAAAATGGGCGGACAGCACCAGGTGAAACTGTTCGTTATCAAAAGGCAGCTCCGGCAGTACCGCAGCGACATAGCGATCCGGAAACTCCCGCATATCCCTAACGCAATCGCGGAGCGCTTGCTCGCGATGCCGGCGGAGCCCCTCTACACCCCCGTAATAATCCCAGACATAATTGCTTTTTGCCTGCTCCATCGTTTCCATGGCATGCCCGATATCCTGCAGTCCCTTCGTCTCCAGATCATCCGGTTTGTGATCATAAGCAATATCGCTGGCCGTTATACCGAGACCCTGCTTCGAACCGTGAGCGGTGAACGAACACGCGCCGGAAGGGCAATCCAGCACCCTTTTACCGGCAAGCTCCGGCATCTTCAAATCAAACATGTGTGCGTACTCTTCAAATGTGCGGCCAATGAATACAACCCGGTCCAATTCCTGCTTGGTCTTGCCTCTACTCTGCTCAGCTTTACTCATCTCTTCTCACCTCAGCTATAGATTGGCTGCGGATGCGGCAGCTCCTGCACACTCCGCAAGGATATACTACCATAATATGGGGTAAGGGAATTGGAATATTATGATCCCTGCCTGTTCTTTTTAAGAGAATCTATAACATCATCTAAGTCATCCGTTTTCAAGACGATTTCCTTATCATTCACCAATACAATAATCGGAAATCTGGTTAGTCCTATAGCATCCGCCCTTTGCCTGCCGGTCTCGTCCCTTACATTATGCAACATGGCAGCCTGCAAAACCTCTCGATCGGCATCGGACATACGGACCTCTTCACTCCACCATGCAACATGCGTCTTCTCATTCGGCCCTTTCGCGGCATTCGCATCTTCATAGAAATAATGAATTCGCAATTCGTCTTCTTCCGCCAGCAGTTCCTCAGGAACTTCTATCTTGCTCAAACCGGAACAACCGATCACCATCGCCAAGACGAACCAAGACATAACGCTCCTAAACTTCAATAACCCGTCACCCCCTGATACACTTATCCTGTTTATACTATAATATAGATAACTAACTTTCTTCGGAGGGGATTTCCTTATGCTATCTTATCCTGCGGCTACGACCAGAGAAGAGAAAATGAACATCATTCATCACATCAAAGACCGGCTGCTTCACTTGCACGGCGATGACATTCTGGCCATCGGCCTGTACGGCTCGATTGCGCAAGGGATCGATGGCCCTTACTCGGACATTGAGCTTCGGGTTGTTACGCAGGACGGAGTCTCCCTGCCCGGGCACGAATTCATATATCCCCCTTTCAAAATCGAAATCGGAATGAAACAGAAACAGGACATCTTCAAGGCTGCCGCGTCTGTGGATGACTCCTGGGCAATTAAGGCCGGCGCCTATGTATACCTGCAGGAAATCTACGATCCGGGGAACCTGCTCGCCGAGATTCGGAAGCTGCCCCTCGAGGTTTCGGACGAAGCGATCAAAGAAACGATGCGGGAATTCATGATTTGGGAGCCCTACGAAACGATGGGCAAAATCCGAAACAACGTCCAGTCCGGGAACCTTAACTATCTCCCGCTTGGCGCTAAGGACCTGACCTGGCAGACGGCCAAGCTGATTGGACTTGCCAACCGAACCTTTTATCATACAAGAGCGCGGACGTTGGAGGAATCCCTGTCCCTCCCGTCCCGACCTTCCGGTTATGACGAGCTGGCACAGTTGGTCATGCGTGGACAGCTTCTCCAAATCGATCATGTCTATGAACTCTGCGAGCAGCTCTGGACCGGACTAAACGCATGGTATGAACAGATGAATATCGAATATAAATTAAAGGAGCTTCCATTCTGATGGAGGCTCTTTTGTTAGGTAAGGAGCCATCGTTCTCAATCTTATATTGACACATGTCATATTCTGGAACTACGCTGTGTAAGGGCCTATTTCTTACATACGATGAAAGATCACACCGCGAATGACCCTGAATGATCCTAAAAGGAAGTGAGTATTGATCATGCAAATTCAATTGAGCAGACCGCCGGACCGCAGACCTCCTTATTGGCTGCCGCTTACAACCATCCTGGCCGTCATACTCTTTATCTCCCTCATGCTGTGGTTCGAGAAGCCGCCGGAAGCCAGAAATATCGATGCACCCGCAACCGAGTTCTCGGCGGAACGAGCCATGGCACATGTCGAACGGATTGCCCAAGAGCCCCACCCGATGGGGTCCCCTGCCAATGCGGAAGTCCGGGCTTATTTGGTGGAACAGATGAAGCAGCTCGGCTTGAACCCGGAGGTTCAGGAGTTTAATGACCGTCTGACAACCAAGTACGTCGACGCCGACGTGCAGCTTACGAACATTCTTGGCGTCATTAAAGGAACCGGATCTGGTAAACCGCTCCTTCTGATGTCGCACTATGACTCGGTCCCTACCGGCCCCGGGGCGAATGATGCTTCGGTCAGCGTAGCCTCCTTGCTGGAGACGGCAAGAGCGATCCAGGCCGGAACTCCGCCGCAAAATGACATCTGGATCCTGCTGACAGACGGGGAGGAAAGAGGCCTGCTCGGTGCCGAGGTGTTCTTTCAGGATCCGGCGCACCGTGAGATTGGCATGATTGCGAATTTTGAAGCCCGGGGATCGAAGGGTTCGTCCTTCATGTTCCAGACCAGCGACAGCAATGGACGGATCATTGAAGAATATGCCCGGGCCGTATCCAATCCTGTCAGCAACTCCCTCTTGGTGGATCTCTACAAACAACTGCCGAACGATACCGATCTGACGGTGGCGCTGGAGCATGGCCTCCCGGGGCTGAACTTTGCCTATGGCGACGGGTGGGTAGCTTACCATACCCCGATGGACAACACGGAGAATGTCTCCCTTGAGACCATGCAGCATCAAGGCGAGAATGCGCTCGCCATGGCAAAGCATTTTGGCAATCTGGACTTGGCTGACCTGACCTCCACAGGCGACCGCATCTATTTCAATCTGTTTGGCCTGCTGGTTCACTACCCGGCGCAATGGGCGATTCCGATCACTGTGGCGATCGCAGCGCTATGGCTGGCTTTTGCTTGGTTGTTTGCCCGCTTCTCCTTGCTTACCGTTAAGGGAAGCCTGATCGGGCTCGGAACTCCGATTCTGGCCGTCGTGCTCTCAACCGCGCTCAGCTATGGCTTGTGGACGCTCATCGATGCATTGTGGGCAGGCAAAATGACGCAGCCTACAGGCGCAACCTACGATTCGCTTCTATACAGCGTCAGCTTTGTCCTGGTGACCCTCATCGTTCATGTCGCGCTTACCCGCTGGGTGGTGCGAAAAGCAAATGAAGTGGAGATGCTGCTTAGCGGCGCACTCCTGTTCCTGCTGCTGCTCATCGGCTCGACCTGGCTTCTGCCGGGCGCAAGTTATTTATTCGCGATACCGCTGCTGGTTCATTTCGCGGCTCTGACATGGGCGGCATTTACCCGGGACCCGCGCGAAACCTTAACCCATCCGGCCGTCGTGCTGGGAACATCGCTTATCCCGGTTCTGATGTTCACGTCGGTCTTTCACATCGTATTCCTTCTGCTCCCGCCGGGAATTCATCTGTTCAGCGTTGTGCTGATCGGACTGATACTGGCCCTGATGTCCCCGGCAGTCCGAATGCTCGCGCATTCTTGGAAATGGGTGCTGCCGGCCGCTTTCATCGCCATCGTTGTCCTGCTCGGCATCGGCTGGAGCCAAGCTGAACCCGGGCCGGATCGGCCGGTTTATGAGAGCCGATAGGGTTCTCCTAGAGCAGCTGATAGTTGTTACACCTGATAAGTGCACTCTATCCTGCATGCCAAACAAGCAAACGCGAACACCGCGTTTGCTTGTTTTTTTACATGGAACAGCCCAGCCGCCGTTACTTCACGATGTCTTGCCAATGCGAGGGAAGCTCATACGTATTCAGATGCTTGTATTCTACCAGCTTCACCATACCGCCGGGAATCGTCGGGGCGACCTCAAAGACAAGGCGGTCCTTTCCCACCGGGATATGGGGGCCGACCACCGGGCGGGCCTCCAGCGTGATGACGAAATGAAAGCCGCGGAATCCGTTCACTCTCTTCACTTGGATCACGTCCACGAAGTAGGGATAAACAACCGGAAGCTCCTTCAACGTATGGCTATAATGCCGATTGACCACTTCATCGATATGGGGAAGCAGAAACAGCATCAGCAAATCCTGATACTGCAGCTGGGCACTATCCTTTTTCGGTGATGTATAATCGGTCACCTCGGCATGGGACGGCAGAGGCAAGCCGAAAATCGTGACGACGGCAAGGATCAGGCTGATAAAGCATTTGTTCATCTTCCTCTCTTCGCACCTCCTGCCACAGTTCTTATGGATTAGGTTCTCCCAACCGATAAGATTGATGTAACGCCATCCGAATCGAACGTGATCTGCCATATGGATGAATCAAGATACGTACGATATGATAGGTGGAAGGAAGCTATCGATTCGGCGCATTCTTCCTCTCGGCATGCCTTCAGCGCGATCAACACTGACGGGGAGGGTACACATCATTAAGAAAAAAAGGATTATGACCATGTCTGCAGCTATTATCGCATTACTAGCAATCATTATAATTTCAGCCAGCTTCTACTTTTATAACGTCGCTATTGCCCGGGCCGACAAGGCCTTCCTGAACGGCAACCCGGACCTGGAAGCCAACTCGAATATCGACAACCCCTTTGCGGATAGCAAGGATTGGTGGGCCAAGCAAAGCTTCGAGGAATGGAGTCTTACCTCAGACGACGGATTGAAACTGCATGCGTACTATTTACCTGCCGAAGTGCCTACGGATAAAACCGTCATGATCGCGCACGGATACTCCGGCCATTCGGAGCAGATGAGCGGATTCGCCCAAATGTACCATGAGGACCTGGGCTACAACGTCCTGCTTCCCGATGCGCGTGGCCATGGAAAGAGCGAAGGCGATTACATCGGCTTCGGTTGGCCGGAGCGGATGGATTATCTCAGATGGATTGAACGCGTCATCCGGCATACAGGGGAAGACGCCCAGATTGTCCTGCACGGCGTGTCCATGGGCGGGGCAACGGTGATGATGACCAGCGGCGAAGAGCTTCCGCCCCAGGTAAAAGCCATTGTCGAGGACTGCGGGTATACCTCGGTCACGGATGAGCTGACCTATCAGCTAAAGCGCATGTATAAGCTTCCATCCTTCCCGCTGGTTCAATCCACGAGCTTGCTCACCAAGATCCGGGCCGGATACTCCTTCGGCGAGGCCTCCGCGCTGGAGCAGGTGAAGAAATCCAAGACGCCGACGCTGTTCATACACGGCGGCGGGGATCTGTTCGTCCCTACCGAGATGGTGTATGAGCTGTACGAGAACGGTCCGGAGCAAAAGAAGCTGTTCATCGTCCCCGATGCAGGCCACGGCCTGGCACGCCAGTTCGATCCAGAAGGGTACGACCGGGAAGTGAAGGAGTTTATCGGCACGTATGTGCAATAAATTGAAAGAAGAGCAGTCCATGCGGACTGCTCTTTTTTGGTGAGGTGAATATACCCCTGATCAGCTTTGTGGTCACATTTAAGCCCATGTTGGTGAGCTATACCCTTTGAGCGAACTCAGGTTTAGAACATAAATGTTGGATGCATGATATGAGACCACTTGACCTGGTTTCCCTCAAGAGATCAACTACATGTTCCTGTTTAGATTCAGAATCATGCTATAATTAGAATATTCTGTAAACACACATTGTTTTTGGAATGAGTAAATAAATTATAAGGTTTTTAGTTCCATTGTTGAAAGGATGGATTCTTCATGGTTGTTGGAGTACAAGAGCTCATTTTTTTTATCATTATTTTAGCAGCAAATTACTTACTAATTTACCTGATTGTTAGTAATGCTATTTCAAATTCAGGGTTGAAATCGGAAATGGATAGTCTCAAGAACGAATTGAAAGATATAAAGAAATTGCTAGCAGATCATTCGGAAAAAACACTTGGGGATCGTAAGAATAAAGAAATCTAAATGCTACCTCATTCATTTTTAGCGATTTGCGTTAGAAACTTAACTCAATCTAAAACAGACCCGGCAATTCTGCCGGATCTGTTTTATTGAGGTTTAAAGTGAGCACCCTCTCAATGAAGGAAGTCAACAAAAAAGTACAGTAGAAACCGAGACAGAGCTTATGCACCGAAGAATACCATTCGCGGTTTCTTCATTAAATACCATCCTAGCGCTGAATGCCCGGTCTTTTTCCCTCAGCCAGCATGCCGTTAATGCTCTCGATCAACTGCGGCAGCTCGCTCATCGTCCGGATCGTAAAATCCGCCCCGTTACGGATAAACGTCTCTTCGGTTTTCGAGATCGCGGCTTCCCGGTCCGACTCTGACAGGGCATGAAACTCTTCCAAGCCCAAGCCCATTTCGGAGCTGCCGATAGCAACGCCAACCGACCACACGCCTGCGTTCACGCCTTCTTTCACGTCGGAGACGGTATCGCCGACCTTAACGACTTTCCATGAAGCCGATAATCCAAGAAACTCCATGTTCCGGTAGATCATGTAGGGGTAAGGTCTTCCTTGGGAGCGCGTGTCATCCGGCGTGAAATAAACATCCGGGCTGTACCCCTTTTGCCGCGCATTGGCAACCACGACCTCCATCATGACGCTCGTATAACCGGTCGTGGAACCGATTTTCAAGCCTTGCTCCTTCAGCGCTTCAACCGCCTCAATGACACCCGGAATCGGGTCCGTGTACTCGGATAAGGAGACCATCAAGGCCGGCTCGAATTCCGCATACAGCCGTTCTACATCCTGCTCACCGAAAGCTCTGCCGTACTTCGCCTCCCATAGCGCAGACACTCTCGGCATAGACAGCATGGCACGAATATGGTCGATCTTCAGCATCCCCATCGGCGCTCTCGCTTCCTCCATCGTTACCTCAATACCCGCATTCTTGAAAATATCGACAAACACGTTCACGGGCGCAAAACATCCAAAATCCACGGCCGTTCCAGCCCAGTCCAATATAACGCCTTCGATTCGGTTCATTGTGCCGTCACCCCTATATATTCTTCAATAATCGTACATAATTGCTCGATATCCTGCTCATAGATCTCCCCGATATTCCCGATGCGGAAGGTATCCACGTCGGTCAGCTTGCCCGGGTAAATCACATAACCCCTTTCTTTAATATAAGCGTAAAAATGCTCAAAGCTGAACCCTTCGCTCGGGAATAAAAACGTGGTGATGATCGGGGATTGCTTGTCATCGGTGATATACGACCGAATGCCGATCTGCTCCAATCTCTCCCGCAGCAGTCGATTGTTATTCCGGTAACGGCTGAACCTGGCAGGGACGCCGCCTTCTTCATTCAGCTCATCCAACGCTTTGGAGAAGGCCGCCACGACATGGGTCGGCGAGGTATAACGCCATTTGCCGTCCTTGTCCATGCCCTTCCATTGGTCGTACAGGTCGAGCGACAGGCTGCGCGCAATCCCTTCGCAGGCCGTAAGCTTCTCCAGCTTGGCGATCACAAAGCCAAACCCCGGAACGCCTTGAATGCATTTATTCGCGCTGCTGATCAGATAATCGATGCCGAGCCCCTGCACATCGATCTCCATGCCGCCAAAGCTGCTCATCGCATCGATAATGAGGGTTTTTCCATATTCCCTGGACAGCTTCGAGATCATCTCCAGCGGGTTCAGAATGCCGGTGGTCGTTTCGCAATGAACCATCGCGATATGCGTAATCTGCAGATCCTCCTGGAGCCTAGCCCGCAGCTCATCCTCGCTTGGATGTTCATCGTAATTCACCTTGTACTCCGCGTAATTCAGTCCGATATACTCCGCCATCTTCACGATCCGTTCGCCGTAGGCGCCGTTCGTTACGATCAGTACCTTATCGTCTTTCGAAATGGCGGTCGTCATGACGGCTTCAACGGCAAACGTGCCGCTTCCCTGCATCAGCACGGCGGTGTACAGCTCTGGATCCGCTCCGGCCAGTGCCAAGAGCTGCGATCTGATTTTTTGCGTAATGGATTTATATTCATCATCCCACGTGCAGCGGTCAAAGAGCATTTCCTCTTTTACCGCCTTGGTTGTGGTCAAAGGTCCCGGTGTCAAAAGCTTGTAGGTTTTCATGTCGCATCGCTCCTAATTCGGCTTATTCTTTGGATCCGTTGAAGAATTGCTGATGCTCTTCCAGCAGCTCCACGGTCAGCGGCTTCTCGAAGGTCATCGAGTATGCAGGTTTGTTGACTTCATCGACGGTCTCCCCTTCGTACAGGGCCACCGGGTAGTTCGCAATCAAATCTTTGCGGGCATCCTTTACAATGGTCTCGGCCATCTTCATCGCCAGATCCGTCGTTGCATTCTTCTTGTCCACGACCGCAACCGATTCGGTCAGCGAGAAGTTTCCTTCGACCGGATCCACGTAGTCAATCGGTGCACCGGTGGCTTTAGCCGCTACCGCCTGATGGCGAAGGCCAAACCCGGCCGCCACTTCGCCAGCCTGCACTTTCTTGATCGGACCGGAACCCGAGCTCTCCAGATGCGGTCCCACGTTGGCGATCAGGTCATGAAGCACCTTACGTCCCGCATCTTCGCCGTATTGCGTAATAATGGCCTGAACGAGCAGCCAGCCGGTGGAAGAATCCATGATGTTCGGAATCGATACGAGTCCGCTGAATTCCGGTTTGGTCAGGTCCGTGATGGAGGTGGGCATCGGCAATCCTTTATCCTTCAGCACTTCCGTATTCACGAAGATGGAGCCGGTATTCGCCAGAATCGGCGTGTAATATGCCGGATAAGAATCGGTAGCGCCTGCGTCAAAAGCCAGATCCTTAAACATCGAATGCTTGCTCTGCGAGCTTTCGATGAAGTAGGAGCTCATCGTGACAAGATCGGCCTCGATTTTGTTCCCCTCCGCCATCAATTTGCCCCCGAGTTCGGAGGTGCCCAGGGATTGGACAAGGTACTGTCCTTCATATCCGGCATTCTTCAACGAGGTCTCCATTGCCGCAACGGCTTCTTCATCCCCGTTGGTGTAGATGACTACCTTCTTCGCTTCCCCCGCGCTGCCGCTGCCGCAGGCGGCCAAAGCAAACACCATACTGACTGCGATCAATGACAGCAGCATTCCCTTCAGCGTCTTCATCGTGATTAACTCACTCCTTGAATTTTTTATTTAGTAATGATGTGAAATAATGAATTAGCCATCGTATTCCCGCTTCAAAATGGCTGGTGGTAAATTAGCAAGAAGCTCCTCGCTTCCAGTGCCAATACCCAGCGGAGAGGACGGAATCGTATTGGAGAAGCGCATGCGTTCGCCTTTGTCTTCGGATTTCTACCGCTTAGTCATCTCAATCCGAGAAATCCGAAGACAACAGCGATCGGAAATACGATCCGGCATCGTAGCGGACAGGCGTGATGGGGCAGCTTTAGCGCTGCGCGGTTCTCCTCTGCCATGCGTCGCACACCAGCTTGATGATCAGATTCGTGAAGAAGATCAGCATTGACAGCACGAAGATCTCATTAAACTTGGCGAAATGCTGCAGCTCTTTGATTTTGCTGGCGACGAGCGACGTCTGGGCCGATACGAGAAAGATAATGCCGCTGATCGTTACCATGGCGTTGATGAAATAGTAGCTGAACATCTCGATGACGGTTGAGGCCGAGTTCGGCAGGATCACCCGATACACGGTCTTGAACCAGCTGTCCCCCAGCAGTTCTCCCGTGGTTTCCCAGGAGGGATTCATCTTGGACAGGGAGTTCTTGGCCATCAGGTACGGCGTCGTAAAGAAATGAACGATGTTGCACAGAACGATAATGAAAAAGGTCCCCTTCAGGCCGCTCCCGTTAAAGAAGAGCAGGTAGGATATCCCCAGCACCATGCCGGGCACCGTATTGGTTATCATGGATACGATGTCTACCGCGGACCGGGCCTTTAACGATGTACGCACATTGAGCAGCGCGGATAAGTACGCCATCAAGGTACCGAACAGCGCCGTCAAGAAGGCGACCCAGAGCGAATTGCGATATACCCCCGTCAAGTCACTCGATTGAATCACATCCCGCACATGCTGGAACGTGAAGGTCATGTCATAGGGGTAACTGCTCAACCAAGGAGCGATGAACATCACCGCAAAAATGGACAGCATGCCCGTCACAATGGCCGACGACATCACGCCGAAGGCGATATCCCGAACGCGCTGCCGCGGCAGCTCGATATCCGACAGCTTGTCATAGTGGAAATTCCACTTTTCCAGATAATTCAGCAGCCAGATGCCGAACACGGCCGGAATCAGCATCATCACCGCAATGACAGCGCCTTGATTGAAGTCCGGAATGGAACCCAGCATCACCTGGTACAGCTGCGTCGCCACGACCGGGTAGGTACCGCCGACGGAAGCCGGAATCCCAAAATCCGTAAAGCTTAAGATAAAGGACAGCACAAAGGCCCCGCCAAGGGCTCCCGCAAGGGGACGCATAATCGTATTCATGAAACTTCTCATCGTGCCGTCACCCATTAACTTGGATACGATGATGAATTTTTTATCAATGTACTTAAACGCGTTATGAATCAGCAGGAATACCGGCGGCAGCGTGTAAATGACGTAGCCGATGAGCAACCCGTTCCATCCGTAGATATCGAACAGATTGCGCCCGGCAAGCCGGGTGATCAAGCCCTGGTTACCGAACGAATACATGATGGCGAACCCATAGGTAATGGTCGGAAGCAGCATGGGGACCATGATGACGGTTTTCAGCAGGCCTTTGACGGGCCGGTATATTTTGGTGCAATGAATGGAATACGCGAGTATGAACCCCAGAACGGTCGTGATCACGGCCGTTACGCCCGATACCTTCACGCTGTTGCCGATCGCCTCGACGAATTCCCGATTCGCCCCTATGGATGCATAGTGTCCAAGGGTAAATCCCTGATCGGATCCGAAGGAGCGGACCAGCAATATGAGCAGCGGCAGGAACAGAAACACGGCGAACAATAACAGGATGACGGTGAAAATAACCCGCATTTCCGGCTTCGTGCTACGCATACTGTTCACCGAACAGGTTGTAGATGTTCTGCCTTTTGATATGCAGCTGCTTGATAATGAACTGCTTCACAAAATCATTGCTCGGATGATGGACAATCTCCTGGGGCGTGCCGAATTGGGCAATCTGTCCCTGATGGATGATCAGAATTTTGTCCGAGAGCGTCAGCGCCTCTTCCGGGTCATGCGTCACAATGATCGTGGTCAGCTTGAATTCCCTGGCGATCGACTGGATCCGCTGCTTGATCGATTCCTTGATCACGCCGTCCAGCGCGCTGAGCGGCTCATCGAGCAGCAGGATTTTCGGTTTCGTGACTAGCGTTCTGGCCAGGGCCACTCTCTGCTTCTGCCCCCCTGACAGTTCGCCGATCCGCTTGTCCAAGTGGGGCTGGAGCTCGAGAAAATCGATATATTCCCGGACCTCCTGCTCGCTCACGGTTCCCTTCTTATTGCGCAGGCCGTATACGATATTGTCGTAGGCATTCAAGTTGGGGAATAAGGCATAGTCTTGAAACACGATATTAAATCCCCGCTTCTTCATCGGTACGTTGCTCAGATCTTGACCCTGGAACACGATTTTTCCCTGATCCATTCGGGTGAGTCCCAAAATAATATTCAGCAATGTGGTCTTCCCGCTCCCGCTCGGACCGAGCAGCGATACTATCTCGCCGGTGCCGATTTCTACGTTGATGTCATCCAAAACCACTTTATCGTCGAATTGTTTGCAAATATGCTCTAGCTTCAGCAAACGGCTCACCTCCTTAAACACATCCTCAGTATAGAAACCATATGTAAATAAGAATCATGGGAACTGTTAAATTTAAGTAAATTATGCATATATCATTCATAAATTAATACTAACTATTGACCATATTCACTCAAAACTGATGCCTAACTTATGAATAATATAGGTAACTCTATTGAACATGGCCGTGCGAATCGGTAAACTAGACATGAATACAGGCATCAACCACTAATGCGGATTGAATGGGTGAGCGAATGTTTCCATTGGAGAGGCAAAAGAAAATACTTGAGCTGCTTACGATTCGAAAAGTACTGAAGATCACGGAGCTTACGGAAGAGCTGAACGTCTCCGTGGATACGCTGCGACGGGATTTGAACACCCTGACCAAGCAAGGGCGGATTGAGAAGATCTATGGCGGGGTGAAGCTCGTGGAGTCCCGGTTCGGCGAATCCTCCATGGATGAGCGCATGGTCAGCCAGCTGGAAGAGAAGGACCGGATCGCCCGCAAATGCAGCGAATTCGTTCATGACGGCGACTGCATCTACATCGACAGCGGCTCGACCACGTACCAAATCGCCAAATACGTGAAGCATAAGAAGAAGCTGACGGTGGTTACGAATTCGCTTCCGGTTGCGATCGAACTGATGGACAGCGACGTGGAGCTGATTATGATCGGCGGCAAAATCCGGCGGGAGGAGCAATCCGTCGTCGCGTATGAATACATCTTCAACTTTCATGAGCTGAATGTGCTGAAGGCGTTTATCTGCTGCAGCGGCATCACCATCGAAAAAGGCATCTCCGACTACAACCTGGAAGAAGCCATCACGCGCAAAAAAATGATCGAGCTGTCCAAAGAGGTGATTGTCATGGCGGACAGCACCAAGTTTGGCAAAGACATTACCATTTCCATCGCTCCGCTCGACAGAATCGATACCATCGTGACGGATGCGAACGTCCATCCAAGCTTTATTCCAACTTTCAAGAAGACCAATACAACGCTTGTGATTGCAGATGAATAGAATAGAGAACCACGCCAAAAACGGACATTTCCGATCGCCGAACGACAGCGAGTATGGGAATGTCCGTTTTTTATTTCACACTTGCGGAGACCGTGCTAACTTATATGTATCGAGCCTTTTCCAGTATCCCGTATCCATACGGACCAATCTTCTTTGCATGCATCTCCATCTCTTTATTATGTGGATGACGGACAAAGCCCCCTTTGTAAGCGGTTGTACATTAGAAGGGAAGTCCATATAATGATGAAGGAATGAAAATTAGGATATTTTTGTTATGTTCTGCGACACCATGCAGATAGAGGAGGAATCTGATTATGAACGTTGGATCAGCACGAGCAGCGGCAACGGATTGGGTCTTGCAGCATGCCAGCAGGGAGCCTGGATTCATGGGTGCCTATTTCAGCGGCTCCACGGTCGGCAAGCCGGACGATGCCGAGATGGCTCCGTCATCAGACATTGACGTCGTTGTAGTCACCGCGGATCCGGAGCCCCCGCTGAAACCGGGGAAGTTTATCTACCAGGACGCCTTGATCGAGGTCACCTATCTGTCCTGGCAGGACCTAGCTTCGCCCGAGAAAGTATTAACGTCCTACCATCTGGCCGGCAGCTTCCGCGTAGACACCCTGATGTCCGACCCGACCGGGCAGCTGCGCAAGCTGCAGACGGACGTCTCGCGGCATTTTGCCGACCGGATCTGGGTCACCCGCCGCTGTGAGAACGTGCGCGAACGTATCATGAACGGCCTCCAATCCATAGATCCTTCCGCTCCTTGGCATCGCCAGGTGACCTCGTGGCTGTTTCCTACCGGCGTAACCACCCATATGCTTCTGGTCGCCGCGCTTCGCAACCCCACGGTCAGACTCCGCTATGCGGCCGTTCGCGACGTGCTGAAGGAATATAACCAAGAGGAGGTCTACGAGGAGCTGTTACGTTTGCTGGGCTGTAAAGACATGTCTGCCGAGCAAGCCATGAATCATCTCAACGGACTGGCCCGCACCTTCGACGCCGCTGCTGCGATTGCCAAGACGCCCTTCTTCTTCAGCAGTGACATTACGCCGGAAGCAAGACCGATTGCCATTGACGGCAGCCGCGAGCTGATCCTAAACGGAAGCCATCGGGAAGCCGTCTTCTGGATGGTGGCCACCTTCGCCCGCTGCCACAACATCTTGGAGGTTGACGGGACTCCCCAATTTCAGGAGCAGTATGTACCCGCTTTCGATGCGATTCTGGCCGATCTCGGCATAACGTCCACCGATGACCTGCTCCAGCGGGCCGAAGAGACCCTCCGTTTCCTGCCGAAGCTGTGGGATGTCACGGTAGGCATTCTGGATGCCAATCCGAATGTATCCGGCGGCGAAGAATCGACCTCATAACTCCTCATTTCATATAGAAAAGACCACGCCAGGATTCGTTCCTGGCGTGGTCTTTGTTTTGTACATCGTGCGTATTACTCCTTATGCTTACGGTGCGTGGTCCGGGCAGGCTTCGATGGCTAATCGGCCAACATGCTTGACGCACGCATGGCTGTCGATCCTTCTTAGTGGCTTTCCTGCTCCATCGGCAGGTAAAACCGCTGCTCCTCTTGGTCTTTGGCAAAGCCGACCGACTGATAAAGTGACAACGCCGTATCATTGGCTGCCTTTACTTGCAGCTTGACCGTGGCGGACCCATGAGCCTGAAGATAAGACATGGCGCGGCAAAGCAGATATTTGGCGATCCCCCGCCGTCTCCACGGTTCCCGCACAAACACATCTTCAATCACGCCATCCCCCTCCTCCTGCCATGCCATGGTACTGCCGACGATCATATCCCCTTCCAGGACATTCATGGCGATCCAATTGGAAAGCCCCTTATATTCCCGTAATCGTTCGAGACCCAGCGGCGCTTCCGGCCAAATTTCAGCTTCGAGCTTTAAATACTCCACTTCCTCTTCCGCAGACTCGATCCTCCACAACCGATTTTGATAGCGATCATCTAATGGCAAGGCAGGAATGGGCTCCTCCAACGATCGTTTCATGGCATAAAGGTTCTCCAGCGGCTGAAACCCCTTCTTCTCCGTAAAAAAAGCATTATTTGCGCTCTCATGGACATAATTGCCCACGCACAAATACGTCTCGTACGTCTTCGGCAAAGTCCTCATTAAGACAACCGCCCGTTCATACAGGACCTGATACAATTCGTCCAAAAGGTCGAAATCCCGCTCACGATGCGGAACCGCCTTGAGATTCACGTAAATATGATGCTTGCAGTTCGGGACACATCCCGGCGGAATCACGTTTATGATCCCGACCTGACCCTTAGCTACCATCTTCCCGTCTTCGATAGCGCAGAACACGTTTTCCCAATTCTCCCGGTCACCCACCCACCAGAACAGCGCATTCTCGGCGGATACCGCCTGATATAACTCGCCTAGCAGAGGCATGTCGCCCTGCCCAAAACTACGAATGATTCTTTCACTCAAATGAATGTCACCAGCCTTTGCGTTCATTGTAAGGCGATCGGAGTGCCAACAACAGAGAAAAAACAACTATAGACAAACAAGCCGCCTTTTTCAAACAACGATCTCCTTATAATGGGTGTACAATAATGAAATTACGTAATATAATAATTACGTAATAACATAATACTCTAAAGTGAGGTTGATGATTCCACATGACACGTGATCTGATCCAAGAGATGGATGTCTTAAAGAATCAAATGGCGGAGCTGCAGCAGCTTGTTTATCAAGCTCTTATGGAACGAAAACCTGCATCCGCATCAAATCCATACCGCCAAGAAATCGCAACAGCGCCCACCATAAATGAACCCAATCCCGAAGACGGCTCTGTCTTCTACTCCGGGCAGGTGCACCTGAACGGACAAAACATCCGCTGGGAGCCACAGCAACGCCGATTGAATCAAATACTGGACATGAATACCGAGAAGGCGGCCAAAATCCTCGCTGCCCTGGGCAACAAGCAGCGACTGGATATTTTGAAGGCCGTCATGGCGGAGCCGCTATCGGGTTCCGAGCTGGTGGAACGGTTGAACATGGGGACGACGGGTCAGCTGTATCATCATCTCAAGGCGCTGCTCGGCGCAGACCTGCTCGTCCAGGAGCAGGGGGGCCGCTACGCTCTTCCCCAGCATCGAAGCCTGCCGTTCCTTCTGCTGTTGTCCGCTGCCGGCGATCTGCTCGATGCCAGCGATTACCTGGAGATGTCGGAAACCCGCAACAATGCAGGGATGTACTTCGGGCCCTCGCATGGCTTTGATATTCATCAGCTGCTTTGGGCCGTGGTGGAAAATTCGATTTTGGAGCATACGAGCGGGTATGGCGATCAGATCGGCATTTTCCTGCATGAGGATGGCAGCGTGACGGTGACCGACAACGGAAGAGGCATTCCGGTGCAGGCCCTCCCGAATTCCGATGTCCCCGTTGTGCAGTCGATTCTGACCGATGTCCACCGCTTCAACAACAGCGCGCACTTTCTGGTTCCCGGCGCGGAAAAAGGCATCAGCATTGCCGTGGTCAACGCCCTCTCCAAGCAGCTGTCCGTGGAAATTCGGCGTGACGGGAACATATACCGGCAGGAATACCGGCACGGCATTCCGCAGACGGGTCTTTTGACGGTTGGTTTGACTCAAGAGACGGGAACCAGCGTGACGTTTAAGCCTGAGACGGAATTATTCAGCTCGGCCTTTGAATTTGACCGCATCCTCGAGCACAAGGACGCGATTGCCGCGGATTATCCTGCACTTGCCCTGACCATTCGGAACACCGCTGAATAAAGTGGCTTTTCGAAGCGGTCCTAATTTGTATACTTTGCTTCTTTTGCAGCAGCGGCAGATATGGTTGGCAACCATCCAAGCATGCCCCGGACCACACGTCGTGCGCACAGGGGGCAGTTTCGCACGATGCATGAAAGCCTGGTATCCGGTACACCGAGTGCCTGCGCTCCTATGCTATACTGAGCTTGAACGAACGCTAATCGAGGTGATATAGAATGCTGGAACGTTCTATGGAGAATGTAATGGAATCCGAACAGGAAAGGGGCTGGTGCGATTAAAAAATATAACGAAACGAGGGCGATACACATGAATACGCGAGATACGGTAATGAGCGAAGGTTTTGCACTGAATGTTTCCATTCGCGGAAACGGCAAGCCTATATTGGTGGTGGGAAGCAGCGTTTACTACCCCCGCTTGTTTTCGGAGCAGCTTTATACGTCATTTCAATTGATTTTCCTGGACCATCGAGGCTTTGTGGAGCCTCCTCGGACACTGGAACCGGAAGACTATACGCTGAATAAGGTTCTGGATGATATCGAGAGGGCAAGACAAGCGCTGGGACTGGAGAATTTCATCATATTGGGGCATTCGGGACACGCCTTTATGGCGCTGGCGTATGCCCAAACCTATCCGGAACGCGTCAGCAAGGTGATCCTGCTGAATACGGGCCCCTCCAATAGTCCGGAGCGGCAGCAGCAAAGCTTTTCTTTTTTCAATGAGACGGCAAGCCCTGAGCGGAAACGGCAGTTCGAAGCGGATATCGCCCTGCTGGAGGAGGATGTCCGAAAGGAGCCTGAACGTCGGTTTGCTCATATGTGCATTCGGATGGGAGCCCACAGCTTTTATGATTATGCCTATGATGCGGCTTGGATGTGGGATGGGGTTTTCACCAGCATGCCCGTCTTGGATCATTTATGGGGAGAAGCCTTCGCGCGGCTGAATCTGATCGATTGCCTGGAAGAGGTCGATATCCCCGTCTTCATCGGTCTTGGACGGTACGACTATTTGGTCGGCCCCGTGTTGCTATGGGATGCCGTAGACGGCTCGCAAGCAAACGTGAGAAAGGTCGTTTTTGAGCAAAGCGGCCATAATCCGATGTTCGAGGAGCCTGAGCTTTTTAACGCCGTCTTGACGGATTGGATTCACGAAACGGATCGCTGATCTTGTAAAAGCTTGAATGAAGAGGAGCCCGCGGCATTCCCGCTGGGCTCCCTTTGTATTTACTGGTGCTTCAAGCGGCGTACTCTCGCTTCATAAGGCTTCAAAGGAGCATCGTCCGATGCTCTACTCGCTCAAAGTCGCTCTTTTTTGGGTCGGATGCGGACACAGCTTCCGCTATTTGCTGATATTCGGGCCTCTTTTGGGCCCATGCGGACATAGGATCCGCCATTCGCTGATCTTCGTTCCTTTTTGAGTCCATGCGGACACTGGTTCCGCTATTTGTTGATTTTTGGTCCTCTTTTGCGCCAATGCGGACATGATCCGCCATTCGCCGATTTTCGTTCCTTTTTTGAGTCCATGCGGACACTGGTTCCGCTATTTGTTGATATTCGAGCCTCTTTTGGGCCAATGCGGACATGATCCGCCATTCGCCGATTTTCGTTCCTTTTTTGAGTCCATGCGGACACTGGTTCCGCTATTTGTTGATATTCGAGCCTCTTTTGGGCCAATGCGGACATAGGATCCGCTAATGCAGCTTATACACGGTTGAATCCCAGTAAATTTTGAATATAGCGGATCTCCTGTCCTCAAATCGCTGCAATATGGCCAAAAACATAGAAATAACGGAACCATTGTCCTCCAAACGTCACAAATACGACCTATCCAACCCGCAAACCTTCATCACTCACGCGACGTTGCTTCGTCAGTTTTCGCCCATTGTCGAAGCTCCCCTTCTACTCTGCTTCACCGATCCTCGACTCTTGATACTCTGCTCCAGCGATCCCACCCTTGATACTTCGCTTCCTCGACTCCCGATACTTTGCTTTCTCGATCCCGAACTCTTGATACTCTGCTTCATCAATCCTCGGCTCTCGATACTTTCTTCCTCGATCCTCACGCTCTTGTTACTTTGCTTCCTTGATCCCCAACTCTTGTTACTTTGTTCCATCGATCCCCAACTCTTGTTACTTTGTTCCATCGATCCCCAACTCTTGATACTTTGCTCCATCGATCCTCGTCTTGTTACTTTGCTTCCTTGATCCTCGACTCCCGATACTTTGCTTTCTCGATCCCGAACTCTTGTTACTCTCCTCCATCGATCCCCGACCTTGATACTTTGCTTCCTGACTCCCCGACTCTCGATCCCTAGACCTCTTGAACCTACATCCCCTTCCCATGATCATGATCCTATTTCACCTTGCAGAGTCCTCTTACGAATACAAATTTCATCATGACGACAATAGCTCCCACCCTCCTGCAGGGTCTGACCTATGGGTGGGCAGCCGTGAGTTCCCCCATTAAAGGGACAACTCCCCCAGCCGACGACTCTCCTCCTCAATCCGGCTTGGATCGATCCGCTCAAACAACAGCTCCACCCCATGAATCGGCCTGCCGGCCGGAACGTGGCACCACTTCCACGCAGGCGGCTCCAGCGAGAGAAAGTCCCGGATCCTATCGCAAGAGAACGGGATGAACGGCTGCAGCAGGTTCGCCAGATTGGCCATAATCAGAATGCAGGTGTACAGCGTGGTCCCGCAGGCGGCCCGATCCTCCTTGACCTGAATCCACGGCTTCCGTTCATCGAAATATTTGTTCGCCTGGCGTACCACGCTGAAAATCAACTCCAACGCTTCTTTCAGTCGACCCTCCTCAATAAGCGCCCCGGCCTCCCGGTACAGTTCCTCCACCCGGCCCTGCCATTCATCGGATATGCTTCCCTCAGGCACTTTCCCGTCAAACGATTTGTTCGCAAACACCAGGGTCCGGTTGACCAAATTCCCGAACGCGCCAAGCAGCTCGCCGTTATGGCTGTGGATGAACTCCCTCCAGGAGAAATCCGCATCCCGCTTCTCGGGACCGTTCGCAAGGAGGAAATAACGAACCGAGTCCGGCTGATACCGGCTTAACAAATCCGGCACCCATATGGCCCAATTGCGACTGGTCGAGAATTTCTTCCCTTCCAGCGTCATGTATTCGCAAGAAATGATCCGATCCGGCTGATGCAGATCCCCCGCTCCCTTAAGCAGCGCGGGCCAGATCAACGTATGAAACGGGATATTGTCCTTCCCATGAACATAGTAAGCGGTCACCTCGCCTTTCCCCTTGCGCCAAAAGGACTCCCAATCGCCGCCCGTTTCCGCGGCCCACTGCTTGCTGGCGGACAAGTAGCCGCTGACCGCTTCGATCCAGACATAGATTTTCTTATCCTCGAAGCCCGGAACCGGAACATCCACGCCCCAGGTCAAGTCCCGCGTAGCCGCCCGGTCCTGAAGTCCTTCCTCCAAGTATCTTCTGGTCATGTGCACCGCATTATCCCGCCAGCCTTGGGCGTTGTTCAAATCATCCGCCAGCTCAGCTTGGAAATGCGACAACGATACATAAAAATGCTCGGTGGGCCGCTCCACCGGCGGGTTCCCGCAAATTTTGCAGGTCCTGTTCGTCAGGTCGGACGGATCAAGCATCGTGGAACAAGCATCGCACTGATCCCCGCGGGCCCTGCTCCCGCATACGGGGCAATTTCCTTCCACATAACGGTCCGGCAGAAACCGCCGATCGGTTTCGCAATACGTTTGCAGCACGGTTTTACGGTACAGATGGCCGTTGTCCAGCAGCTTCAGGAACAGCTCCTGTACCACGCCATGGTGAAACGCCTGATCGGTTCGCGTGTATAAATCGTAAGAGAAACCCAGCTGTGCAAAGCACTCCGCGAACTCCGCATGGAACCGATCGGCAATATCCCCCGGCGTTACGCCCTCTTGAATCGCTTGCACCGCCACCGGCGTGCCGTGGCAATCGCTGCCCGATACGTACAGGACGCGATCGCCCTTCGCGCGGAAATAACGCGCCAACACGTCGCCGGGCAGGAGACTGGCAAGCCGCCCCAAATGTAAGGAGCCGTTGGCATAAGGCCAGGCACCGCCGATAAAAATGTTTGTCATGTCGTTCATCCTCCTTTTTTATGGACAACAAAAAAAGCCCTCATCCCAAAGGGACGAGAGCTTATGGCTCACGTGGTACCACCCAATTTCATTCATGCCTTGCGGCATTCACCTCTTCGGGTACGACGCCCATATATCGCGTGTATACCCTAGCACGTTAACGGGTGCGGGATCCGGCACAGCCTACGACCCCATGCAGGGTTTCGGTGCACAGCTCAGAGACCATATTCCCGAGGCTCCTTCTTTACCCCTTTTCACCAGCCGGGGCTCTCTGTTCAAAGACGCTGCCAAGGTACTCTTTCTCGTCATTGCTTTTGTCTAGCGTTATTCAACTTACTGGAAATCATACTCGAATTTCACGGAAGAAGTCAAGGGGACGAATGCGCAGCTTTTCTTGCCCTTTCCCGGCCGTCCCGTATCGCTCCCAGCTTCTTGCCCAGCATCATTTTAAGCTTCTTGCGGGCTCTGCTCATGCGGTTCCGGACATTTTCGGGCTCAATCTGCAGCACCTCCGCAATTTCCAGGGTGTTGAAATCCTCGTAATAGTACAAATACATCGGTTGTCTTAAGGTTTCGGGCAGCCTAAGCACGGCAGACAACAGCTCGTCATGGTTTTCCTCGCTGTACATTATCGATTCAGGCACCTGTACGGCCCACTCGCTTAAACGATTCTCAGCCAAAAGATCCATTCATTTCAACTCCTTTTTTCCCGTGTATGGATATGGATCGGTTCTTCCTTGTTCCCGTTAGTTCAAATTTCGAGCTCTTTTCTTGACCGGCTGAAATTGTCGTCTCTTCGCTGGGAAGAAGCGAGCCAACAAACGTACCCGATCATGCGTATATTTCCAGGACTCTCCGGCCTCTCGATCCAACTCCGCCTGCTGCTGCTTGATGAGAGATTCCACAACGAACCAATTGGTCATATCTAGTCACTCCTCTTCCCTCGCTCGTTAGTTCATATTTTTTTGAACTAAATATTTAAGTTCAATTATATATGAACTAATAAAAAGTTCAATATTTATTTTCCTTGGGATGTGGTATCATAAAAATGGAATAATGAGTGCTTGGAGGAGAGGATGATCATGACTCATATCAGAGTTGACTATTCGCCTGTTCACGAGCTGGTAACCAGCTTGTTCACATATGCAGATAATAAAAACCAAATGCATGATCTAGGGAATAAATGGAGGAAGGACATTCAGAAGAATCTGCCCGCGTCTTTTACGGATAAGCTGGAAGAGCTGGACCTGTGCGAGATCGTTGCTTATCTGCACCTGGTTATCGTAGACAGCCCGAAAAAAGACAACATCGAGCGTTTTCTTGCCTGGTTTGCCGATTTAGGAGAAGGGCAATTGTACGAAATCCTAGCGCCTTATCTAGAAGACGGATTTCCGATGGGGCTGAAAACATTCCGGGATCAGAGCCTTGAGATCATGACGGAGTGGCACCGGGTCTATACGATCTTGCCTGAGATTCACGACCTGCTGGGGCGTTCCGCTGCCCGCATGGAGCAGCTGAGCCGGGAGCTTTCCTGTATTGATCTGATCGATGAGGCAACGAACGGGATCGTGCTCGATCCTGAAGACGAATATAGCGCCATTCTTCTCATCCCTACTTATCACATCAAGCCGTTAAACCGGATGGACGAAGTGGGCAATCAACAGCTCATTATCAGTTATGCCGTAGACGATGAGCAGCAGGACGAGGATACGCCGACCAACCAGCTGCTGCGCATGACCAAGGGATTGGCTGACGAGAAGAGGCTCGTGCTGCTGCACATTCTCGCTGACGGCCCCGTCACGTTTACGGAGCTGCAGCAGAAGACCGGACTTTCCAAGAGTAACCTGCACTACCACCTTTCCTTGCTTAAAACCGCGGGCCTTTTGCGCATGCACTTCAAAATGCCGAATGAACGATATAAATACAGCGCAAGACCGGAATCCTTCACTCAGCTCAAGTCTTTCCTGGAGTCTTACGTGTTCGGTCTGACAAAAGAATAAGCGCTGCGTAGTCCCCCACCGAATTCGGGAGCACAGCGATAGTCATGTAAGAACTACACGCAAAGAGGCTCCCCTCTTTAGGAAGCCGGTACAGGATGTAAGGCGAAATGGCGAGTATAAAATAGCCTGCCGCATTAATAAAAACATCGATCGATATCCCCGGAAGGCAGTCCGTATACCGGAACGGAGCGTTGTCTTGCGAGATCAGGGCCACAAGCTCTAAAGGTTTATACGTTCTGATCTCTAACGAAAACAGAAAAAAGCCTGGAACCATCGTTCCAGGCTTTTTATCATTCAGTTATAGAGGTCGCAGCTTTCTATCGTTGCTGTTATAGAGGCCCCCGCAGCCTCCAATCAGTTGCTCTCTATCTTGACTGTCAGCGCACTCTTGGCCGGCATTTCCAGCTGCAACGCCTCTTCCCCGCGCAGCTGGATCGCCACGCTCTCCGGAGCCTCGCTGTCGTTGAACAACACGGCGGCAATCGAGCCGTCCGTGTTCTTGAAGGCTACCGAACGGATGAACTCATGGCTGGTAGATGCCACACGCCGCGCTTTGGGACGGATCACCTTGCTAAAGTGCGCCAGCGCGTAGTAATCCAGCGTATAGGTAAGCTCCTTCGTCTGCTGATTCACCGTCACGATGCCGCGGCAGGTGCTTTTTCCAAAGCCCGGCACGGTAGGTCCGCTCTTCTCGTCCAGTGCCATATTCCACAGCACGTAAGATTTACTGTGATTGCGGAGAATCTCGATTCCGGTCCGCATCACATTGGAGAAGGCTTGCTCAAACGGCGGAATCCACTCCCCGCCCGATCCTTCCGTAAAATGAACCTCTTTCCCCGGGAATGCCTCGAAGACTTCCGATTGGGCCGACGGTTTGCCGCCGTACCAGTGCCAGGCAACCCCATCCACAGCGTCGGCCGCTTGCTCAAATACGGTCAGCGGGTAGTCCGGCTTGTCCCAGTTATGGTCATAACAGAGTATTTTCGTACCGATGCCGTTCTTTACGAATTGCGGCTTCAGATGGTTCTTGATAAAATCGCTCTGCGCTTCGGGCAGCATGATCATGCCGGGGTAATGTCCCGGCGAGTATAATGCCTCGTTCTGCGGCGTGACGGCATAAATCGGCAGCCCGTTGGCTTCATACCCTTGGATATAACGCACAAAATAATCAGCATACACCGAATAGTATTCCGGCTTCAGCTCTCCGCCGATCATCGACCCGCTCGTCTTCATCCAGCCGGGCGGGCTCCACGGGGAACCCATCAGCTTCACGTCCGGATTCAATCTCACCGCTTCCTGCAGAAGAGGAATGATATCTTCCTCGTCATGCGCAATGGAGAACTGCTCCAGCTCTACATCCGTCTGGCCCTCAGGCATATCATTGTAGCTGTAGAAATCACGCGCGTAATCCGATGCTCCCATCGGCTGGCGGAGTACAGATAACCCGATCCCTTCGTTTGGATCGAACAGCTGCGTCATGAGCTCGGAACGCTGCTTCGTCTCCAGCACCTGATGGATCAAATAAGCAGCGGAGTCCGTGAAGGACGCGCCGAAGCCGTCCATCTCCTGAAACGTCTGCTCCTCATCGATGACAACCTTATGCTTCGCTGCACCCGTAGTTACGGGCGTTAGCTGCGCCTTGTCTTTCTTCACGAATAATTCTTCTTCACCGTTTGACTGGTAGATGGTGATGTTCAGCATGTTGTTCCCCTCCAGGTTTCTTGTGTCTTCCTACCCATGGCCTACCGAAGATAACTTGGAAAGAGCCCCTCTCCTGTCAAGAAAGGGGCCCTTCCATCCATTAACGTAAACTTATTTCAGCCCCAGCTTCTCTTTGTTCGCTTTCATCTTCTCGTTGCGGACTTCGACGATTTTATCCCAGTTGTTATCGTCCAGGAACTTTTTATAATCGTTCAAGAGGCTATCGAAGGTTGCGTCGTCCTTCGAGCGAATCATGCTGACGAGCGTGGAGTTCCATTTCGTATTGATGGCCGTCAGGGAGCGCGCTTCCGGCGTGCCCTGATCCGGGTTGATATTCTCCAAAATAAAGTGCGGCGTCAGCTTGCCTTTGCCCCATTCCTGCATTTGCTTGATCGCATCCGGGAAAGCATCCCCGCTCAGCGCCTTGTGGCGGTCATGTCCGAAGAACATGAATTCGCCCATGCGGTAGTCCTTCTTGAACGTATCCGGATTGTTCATCTGGAGCTCCTTCACGTCTGGCAGGAATTCCACCGTTCCGTCTGCGTTCACTTGGTAAGTCTCGCCTTCGATGCCATAGTTCATCAGCATTTGTCCTTCTTCGCTTAACAGGTACGTGAAGAGCTGAATGGATTTGGCAGGGTCTGCGTTCTCTTTCGTGATAAAGCTGATCATCCAGCCCGTAATACCGGATTGGTTCAAAGTAGGCGCATGTCCGACCGTGCTTTGCGGTCCGTCAATCGCGATGTACTCTTTGCCTTTGTTGTTGCTGTAGAAGCTCTGCAGGTTTCCGCCCTGCTGCGGCGTGCCGTCCAGCATGATCGTTGCGTATTTGCCCGCCTTCACCTTCTCTTCAAAAGCCGTTCCGTCATCGGCAAAGCTGTCATCGCTGATCGCGCCGTCACGGTATACGGTATTGAACGCCTTCACCCAAGTCAGATAATCTTCATCCAGGTTCCGGTTATAGAAGCCGCCGTTCTCGTCTTCCAGCGGCACGCCGATGAAATCCTGCAGCACGTCGCCGAGCGAGCCCGTTCCTTCGCCGATGGAGTTGAAGCCCAGTGGAATCAGGGCAGGGAATTGCTTCTTGATATCCGCGAGAGCAGCCTGGAATTCCTCAGGCGTTCCCATCGCAGGCTTGCCGATAGCCTCGTACACGTCCTTGCGGATGATAAATGCCGTTTTGGCAGGAATGTTGCCGCTGTCATAGTCTTCCTGCGTATTGGAATAGTTCGGGTATCCGTACGTTTTGCCGTCCTTCAATTGGAACCAGTTGAGGGTATCCTGCGCCGCTACCTTATTGAAGTAAGGGTCATATTTCTCGGCCAGATCGTTCAGTGGCAACGCCCATGTAGCCGCTTTCTGTACGACAGGGGAGTTCGAGTCAAATGTCGTGATCAAATCCGGCATATCCCCGCCGGCAAAAAACGTATTCAATTTGGTATCGTCACCCGTAATGAATTTGATATTGATATTCAAGTCTTCCTTGATCTTCTTCGTTACAACGTCCTTGCCGAAATCCGTGTTCCACCAGTCCGCATTCACGTACCAAGTCAGCTCGGTGGTCTCTTCTTTTTTGTCCAGCTGCCAAGCCGGCTTTTCCGGATCCGGCGTATACCGGTCCTCGATCGAAACCCAATTCTCCTTCTTGGAGCCGGAGCCCCCCGATCCGCCGCAGCCGCTCACAACCAGCACAACGGCCATCAAAGCCGTAAGCAGCGTAAGTCCTCTCTTACCCATAGCCTTGTTCATCAACATCCTGTAACCCTCCCTTTAAATAAAAGCGCTTTCTCGATAAACCCTTGTCTTTACAGGCTTGCTTCTGTTCCACTCCCTTAAAGAGCTACGGCTTCGCTACTCTTTAACAGCTCCGAGCATCATGCCGGAGATAAAATATCTCTGTAATATTGGATACATCACAACAATCGGCAGCGTCGTCACGACAATTGTTGCTAGTTGGACCCCTTTGGTGGTCGTCTGAATCGCAACCGAACCGATATTTTGCATCGATTGGGTCTGGGACTGCACAATAATCTCATACAGCATCATCTGTAACGGATACAGCGACTGATCCGTGATATACAATTTGGTGGTCATAAAATCGTTCCACTGTCCGACTCCGTTAAACAGGGCAATCGTCGCCATGGCCGGCATGGAAAGAGGAATGAAGATGCTCAGGAAAATTCTCCAGTCGCCCCCGCCATCGATCTTCGCCGACTCTTCCAGCGAATCCGGCACGTTGCGGAAGAAGTTCATCAGAATGATAACGTCGTAAAAGCTTAACAGGGCCGGGATGATATAAACCCAGAAGCTGTTTAGCAGCCCCAAGTCTTTGATCAACATGTACGTCGGAATCATGCCGCCCGAGAAAAACATGGTGACAACGCCCATCGCCACGTAGAACTTGCGGCCGCGGACGTATTTTTTACTCAAGCCGTAACCCACCATGGCACAGAAGAACACGTGCGTGATGACTCCGATCACGGTTTTGGCCACCGAGATGAAGAAGGCATTCCATATGTTGGCATCCCTGAACACGGCCTGATAATTCTCCAGCGAGAACTCGGTAGGCCAGAAGATGAACCCGCCCTCGGCAAGGGACCTGCCCGAGCTGAAGGATGAGACGACGACGTTCCATAACGGAACGACGATGATGATCGTAAACGTAACCAGTAAAATGATGTTGATCGTATCAAAGATCCGGCTGTCGAGATCTCCTTTTGCTGCTTTGAAATTCACCGTTATACCCCCTTCTGCATGACCTATAGAACGGATTGATTATCGTTTAATTTACTGGTCACCTTATTCGCCGTAACGAGCAGAATGACGGAGATGATGGATACGCCCAAACCAACGGCTGTGGCATAAGAGAAATCTCCCTGCGTCATACCCATCCGGTACACGTACGAGTTAATGACTTCGGCCTTTTCCCGGTTCTGCGAATTCATGAGCACCAAGGTTTGATCCAGATTCGATCCCAATAAACCGCTTACAGTCAGGATCAAATTCAAGCTGATAATCATCTTCATGTTCGGCAGGGTGATGTTCCAGATTTGTCTCAAGCGGCTGGCCCCGTCGATTCTTGCGGCCTCGTAGTAGGTAGGATCGATCTTGGCCATGATCGCCAGGTACAGAATCGTTCCCCAGCCGGCCTCTTTCCAAATATCCGACAGCGTTGCAATCCACCAATACTTGCTTGGATCGAGCAAAATGTTTTGCGGCTGCGAGATCAGTCCCAGAGCAAGCAAGATTTCGTTGAACAGGCCGGATGTCGAGAACCAAGTAATGAGCATGCCGCCCAATACGATCCAGGACAAGAAGTGAGGCAGGTACGAGACGGTTTGAACGAATTTTTTGAAGCGCCCCATGCCAACCTCGTAAATCATGATGGCCAGAATAATCGGAATGACAAAGCCGATCGCCAATTTCAAGAAGCTGATGCCCAGCGTGTTGACGACGGAGTCCCAGAAATACTTGTCCGACATAATGATCTTGAAATTGTCCAGGCCAACCCACGGCGCGGAATCCAGCGTATCGATAACGGTGTAATTTTTAAACGCAATCGTCAAACCGTAAATCGGTATGTAGCAGAAGATGAACATGAAGATGACGCCGGGAATGATCATCGATTGAAGCTCCCATTGCCGCTTGTAATCCATAAAGAATTCCTTGATCCTCTGCCCCATCGGCTTCTTCCCGGTAGGTTGAACCGCTCCCGTGCCGGTTGACTGAACTGCAGCAGTTTTACTCACCTGCTTAACCCCCTTTGATCAAAAACGTTTCATAATAAAAACGTTTTTATTTTTCGCGAAAAAAACCCCGAATTTATAAAGTATTTTTAAAAAACCGTTTGACGCGTTCATTCCCTTCGGTTAAACCGGTTCATTCCGACTCATCTTCACGTGACTGGAGCCGCGAACGACCAGTTCTCCCGGCAGCTTCTGAATCTTGCCCTTCTCTTTCTTCTGAATCATGCGCACCAGATGATCCACGACCAGAATCCCCTGTCTGGCAATCTGATTGCGGACGGTCGATAACGGCGGCGTAAAATACTGCGCGATATCGATATCGTCGAAGCCTACAACGCTGACGTCCTGCGGAACCTCGTATCCATGAGACTTCAACGCCCGAATGCAGCCGATGGCGCTCACGTCGTTACCGGCGAGAAAAGCATCCGGCACTTTGCCAGGGTGTAAGTGAAGAAACGATTTGACGGCGTTATAGGAACCCTCTTCCTCGAAATAGCCTTGCAGTATGTAGTCTCCGTCGATCGGGAACCCGCACTCCCGGAGCGCAGCCAGATACCCTTCCTTCCGCTGCACGCTGTCAAACATCGTATCCACGCCGGAGATGTAGGCAATCTTCTTATGCCCCAGGCTGATCAGGTACTTGGTTGCTTCATAACCGGCTACGTAAGAGTCGAATATGATGCTGCCCATCGTTTCGTTCTGAACCTCGCGATCCAGGAAAACGGCCTTGATCTTATCCTTCTCCATGGCAGCGATGTCTTTGTCGTCGATCTTCAGCTCTTCGAAGATAATGACGCCGTCCACACGGCCGCCCATAATATTGCTCATGATCACCTGCTTATCCTTCGTCACAAACACGTTCAAACCATAACCCAGACGGTCACATTCCCGTGACATCGACTCCACCAATGTGTAGAAGTAAGGCCCTGACACGCTTGTCGTAAAGAAGCCCAGCATCTTGGTCTTGCCCGACTTCAACAGCTTTCCGTTCAGGTTAGGTACGTAATTGAGCCGCTCCGCCACCTTCAGCACATGGGATTTGGTCTCCGGGTTCAATACATCTACGTCGTTCAATGCATTCGAAACCGTAGAAATGGAGACTCCGGCTTCTCTTGCCACATCCTTGATCGTTACTTTACCCATATAACCATTCCATTTCCTTTGCGATAAAAACGTTTTTATGTTCATAAGTTACCACATATGTGAGGTGAACACAATGCTTTTTTGGAAGGGGTTACAAATATTTTTTCAGTTATGCTCAACGACTATTGGGGGATAGATATGA
Source organism: Paenibacillus sp. Y412MC10 (assembly GCF_000024685.1). Classification (NCBI taxonomy): domain Bacteria; kingdom Bacillati; phylum Bacillota; class Bacilli; order Caryophanales; family Paenibacillaceae; genus Paenibacillus; species Paenibacillus sp. Y412MC10. The sequence continues at coordinate 260,363 of NC_013406.1, read as the reverse complement.
AAAAAAGCAGACACTCTTCAAATCGGTACCCTTCATCGGTACCACTCTTCGAAGTGTGCCTGCAGAAATTGAATCTCTCGTTCGTAATGGGCTACATGCCCCTCATCGATCATGTTCTGGTAAGCCTTGTTGCCTTGTGCCGCACCGGTTGTAAGTGTATCGCATAATGCCTTGAGGCGTCTTATAGTCCATTCTTTCAAGTTGGGAGGCTTTGATATGCCATAGGACTTAAAGAACAGCGATATTCTGTGCGTGCGATCCACAGCATGTAATTCCGATTGATAAGGTATCGATGTCCCTGTAGTGTAATCTATCGCAAAGCTTGCCAGCGGGACTGAGGTGTACAGCATATAAACCATGTCCCAGATTCTTGGACCTGGCGCAGCCAAATCAAAATCGATCAGTGCAACCGGCACTTCGTCTTGAAAAACGATATTGTATGGCGCGGCATCATTGTGACAGATCACCTCATCGTCCCATTCCCCCGAAGCCTGAGAGGTATGTGCAACCTCCGGTTGGATTGAAGTTGCAGCAAAGCCCTGTACGGCGTCATGATAACGCCGTAACAACGCTGCACTCTGGATGAGGGCATGGTCCGACCATATATAAGGTTTAAAATCAGGATATTGGTTTCCCGGCACTTCGCCAGGAATGTAGGACAAGATCTCCCGACCGCTATGATCAATGCCTATGAACTTGGGGGCGCCTTCAAAACCCTGCTTATCCAAGTATAGGAGCAAGTCATGCACGAAAGAACTCCATTTCGTAGTTCGGTGAACGTTATTTCCAATACGAACAACTTCGTTAACATTCCCACCGGGAAGTATTTCTTCCTTGTCACACATCCGCAACTCCCCTTCCCGCTGCTCCACGTGCCAGCCCCAGCGCCTCTGCCAGCCCCTCCAGATCCAGTCCGTCGGCGGCAAAAGCGGTGCGAACGAGCTTCGGCGGGACGAACTCGTCATATTTGCCGAGATACGGCGCTTCGTCAGGATCGAGAAGCGCGCCGGCGTCCTCGCAGTTCGCCAATTCCTGCTTGATTTCTTCCATCAGCGTTTCGTTATCGACCTTGCCCGCGACCACCATGTAATACGGCTCCATCGGCACGATAGAGCGGAGAGCCAGCCTCTCCGACAGATTATGCTTAAGCAATCGCTCCAGCGTGCGAAACTGCTTGCTGCCCGCCCAAGGCAGAATGAACAGGGAGTCGCCGCCCGCCGGTATAACCACCTGTTTCAGCAGTCCGCTCTCCCGAGCAAGTCGGCGGGCCCGTTCCAGGCGATTCACCGCACCCGGTGCCAGGTATGGATAGATGGCGCTGACAGCGAGCACCTCCCGCATCTTCTGCACCACGCGGGTATGCACATCGCCGCCTGCGCCAAGCCACAACGTATCGACCTTGCCCTTGGCCGACTTCACGTACAGGGCCTTGTGCTTCGTGTCGACTTCCTCTACCTTCCACAGCTTGCCTGCCAGCGAGAAGCAGTAGCCCGGCGGCGGCACGGTCGTAATCGATCCGATTTCTTCCGACCCGTTATAGACGACATGTTCTTCATCGTCCTTAAACACCGCATAGAAGCGGTAGTTGTTCACGATTTTCTCCCCGCCAAGGCCGATGATCAGGCTGCCTTCTTCCGTACGCTGGATGTGATCCGTCTGGAGCAAATACTGCAGGAACTCCTTGTATTCCTCCGGCTCGATGCCGCGGAAGGCCGGGAGCGTCAGCACCGCTCGCGCCAGATCGGGCGGCTCGGCCTCGCCCATGCTCTTGAGCGTGCTCATCGTCTGATGGTAAAGCACGCCAACCGGTTTCTTCCGCAGGGCCAGCGGTTCGACCCATTTCTCGCGAATATACAGCTCAATGACGGCAATGGCCCGGAGCAGCATCCACGGCATGCGCGCAGGCAGCATGGCCTCCTCGTCCTCGTCCTCCGGACAGAGGAACATCATCTCGGAGGCCTGATCCCCCCGCCGGCCGGAGCGGCCCAGCCGCTGAACGAAGCTGGAGCAGCTGTACGGCGCACCAAGCTGGATCACCCGCTCCAGCTCGCCGAGATCGATGCCGAGCTCCAGCGTCAGGGTGGCCGCCGCAACCGCCGGCCCCGGACCTTCGCGGAGCGCGGCCTCGGCTTCCTCGCGCAGCATTGCGGAGATGCTTCCATGATGCACATGGAAGACATCCCGCTGCTCGCGCTTGGCCGCAATCCGCCGCAGCTCGAGCGTGGTCAGCTCGGCATCCGAGCGGCTGTTGGTGAAGACCAGCGCTTTTTTCAGGTGGGTGTTGTCGTATACGAAATCGTAGTAGGCCTTGCGCGCAAGCTCCAGCTGCTCCGCCTGCTTCTCGTCCCGCGCATCCGGGAAGGAGAAATGCTCGACCGACAGCCGCAGCTTCCGCCCCCCTTGCGGCGAAACGACCTCGACCGCGTGCTTCGTGCCTGCGCCCAGCCAGCCGGCTGCGGTCTCGTAATCGCTGAGCGTTGCCGACAGCCCGATGCGGCGAGGCGAACAGGAAGCCATCCGCTCGATCCGGGTCAGCTGGCTCAGCACCTGAATGCCCCGGTCGGCTCCCATGAAGGCATGCACCTCGTCAATGATGACATACCGCAAATCCTGGAACAGCGCCGGGATGGCGTTCGGCCGGTTCATGAGCAGCCCTTCAAGCGATTCCGGCGTAATCTGCAGCACGCCCGACGGCTTCTGCATGAGTTTCGTTTTCTCGGCTTGGGACACGTCGCCGTGCCAATGCCATACCGGCACCTGGCCTTCCTTCAGCAGATCGGTGATCCGTTCGAATTGGTCGTTGATCAGTGCCTTTAGCGGCCCGATATACAGGATCCCGACCGAGCTGGAAGGCATGTTGTACAGCTCCGTCAGCGCCGGGAAGAATGCGGCTTCGGTCTTGCCCGATGCCGTGCCGGAAGCGATCAGCAGATGATTGGGCGTGTCGAACAGGACGCGGCAGGCTTCCACCTGCGCCTCGCGAAGGGTGTCCCATCTTTTTTTATAGATAAACTCCTGAATGAACGGGGCCAACCTGGAAAAAGGATTCGCACTCATAGCTCAAACTCCGCCAGCAGATCGTCCAGATCGTCCGAAGGAGCATCGCTTTGCCCCTTGCCCTGCGGCTGCGCTGCGGCGCGCTCGCCTAGCAGCTCTTCAAACGTCGCCTCCGGATGCTGATGCAGCGTATGCAGCAGATCCATGAAATCCCGCACCACCTCGCGGGTGGTTAGCAGCTCCTCAGCTCCCAGCCGGTTCACGGCCGTCTGCATGAACGCGATCAGCTGCTCGTCCGTCAATTGCGCTTCATACTTGAAATGCAAGGCATGGATGTCGCGCAGCTTTTGCAGGAGGATGAGAATCTCCTCATACGACAGCATGTCCAGCTTCAGGATAGGCGACGTGTAGGTTCTCAGCGAACTGCTGCCGTAGCGTCCGTCGATCAGGCGGGAGCGCAGCGCGTCATAACTGAACAGTCCCCGGCGCTCATCCTCGACAAACTGCGGCGTTCCGCCCATGTAGATGCCCAGATGCTCCGCTTTGCCCTGCATCGTGTCGTTGAACATGGTCAGCAGCTTCTCGTAGTTGCTCTGGCGGGACACGCTGTTGGTGATTTTGTAGAGGTTAACCCCTTCGTCAATGAACAGCAGCAATCCCTTATACCCGATGGCCGCCGTAAATTCGGACCACAGCTTCATGTAATCGTACCAATTGTCGTCATCGATAATGACCCCGACGCCAAGGTCCTTGCGGGCCTCCGTCTTCGTCGGGACTTCCCCGCGGAGCCAGCGCAGCGCCGCTCCCTTGCGGTCATCGTCGCCAAGCTTATAGCCGTTCCAGTAAGCAGCGAGAACCTTCGCAAAATCAAAACCGTGCACCAGATTCTGCATGCCGTTCGTCACGGCATAAATCTGCGTTTCCACCTTATCGTTCAGCGCAGGGTCATCCGGGCGCAGGCCCGTCTCCTGCATGATGTCCTGCTGGATCGCGGCGATCCATTTTTGCAAAATAGCCTCCAGCGCGCCTCCGTCCGGACGCGTTCTCGTGGACAGATGGGTCATCAGCTCGCGGTATGTGGCAAGGCCCTGCCCTTTCGTGCCCACAAGCCGCCGCTCCGGCGACAGATCCGCATCCGCCACCACAAAATCGCGATCCATCGCGTAGTTGCGGATGATCTGCAGCAGGAAGCTTTTGCCGCTTCCGTAGCGGCCGGTAATCAGCCGGAAGGCGGCGCCCCCCTCGGCGATATTATCCATGTCGCGCAGGATCGACTCCACCTCCGGCTTGCGGCCGACGGCGATGAACTCCAGCCCCACCCGCGGCACGACCCCTGCCGTCAAAGAATTCACGAGGGCGGTCGTGAGCCGCTTCGGTATTTTCAGTTCCGTCATGGTTCCACCTCTTTCAAGCATCTTACAGTCATAACGAGTCCAATCGATGTCAATCCGTCCGGTTATACGGACTTCAATGTTTCCAGCATATCTATATAATCATCCGCAATGGACTCCCCATCGATCAGCAGATCGCCGACGGTATCCATCGCGGCCTCGTTGATCTCATCAAGCAGCAGCGCCGGCATGGAGCCGGCCTGCTCCGCAATCCGCTGCAGCTGTGTTCGGTTCGGTCCGGACTTGAGGGCGTGCAGAACCTCCAAGTGTATAAGCTTAAGACGCTCTCCGAGCTCCTGCCATTCCTCATCCAGTCCGTCCGTATTCCAAACCACCGCACCCTCAGATGATTTACCAGCCGCCGGGACGGATGGTTCCTTACTCTCGGGTGCAGCCAGTGCTGTTCCTTCATCCTCCGCTGCAGCGATTGCCCTTTCTTCCTTCACGGTCTCAAAGAGCGTTTCTTGCTCCTTAGCTTGATTCCGGTCTGTCTCCGGAACTGGCATCTCTTCATAAATAACCGCATCAAAATCCATCACGGCCTGGAACACTTCCGGGTTCTTCGCCGCGGATTTTGGAGAGGAATGCCCCTTTGAAGACGCACCCGTTCTCCTGTTAGTTGCTGCAGGTCCCCCATAGCCCGAAAAGGCTCCCGCATCCGTTACAATTTCCGCTGCAGGTCGGCTGTTCTCCGCTTCAACCTCCTGCTGCCCGGCTTCCTCCGTAAGCAGCATGTCGCGGACCTGGTCCGATTCCCGCTGCAAGCGGCGCAGCTTCCCTGTATCGATCTGAACCTCAGGCAGGCTCTGCTTGCGCTCGGCCTCCATCTGCTCCTGAATCTCTTTTTTCAGATAACGGGTGATGATCTCTTCCACTTCGGGTTCTACCGCTTCCGCTCCGCGCAGCCGTCCCTTGAAGCCCCTCAATTCCCGCAGCTTATTCTCGGTCAAGCGGACCAGCCCGGTTATATAGGAGCGCAAAGGAGCGTGCTCGCTTAAGGACACCACCGTCAGCACGACGGTTCGGCCGTATAACCCGTGATCGTACACCGCGCTGCGGAATAAATGCCGTTTCACCTGCCGGGGCCGCGGCTGAAAGCGGTCGATAAGACGCTGCCCTTTCATTTTGGCCCAATAACTGTCCACGAGCGCAATCACCTTCGGGGCGTACCGTTCCAGGTCCTTGCGGCCCTTCTCCTGGTAAAAACGGCTCTTCTCCACGTCATAATCCAGCAAATCGAGCAGCAGCTCCCACGACAGCTCCACCGGCTGGAGGGAGAACCGGCGCTTCCATTCCTTCTCCTTCAGCTCAGCGGATAAGACGCGCGGAAAACGCTGGTACGTCTCCCGGATCGGCATATCCAGGCCATGCACGATCATAAAATCATATAACCACTCCCGCAGATACGTATCCAGCTTGGCATAACGCTTGCGGTAGGCCGTCCACGCTTGCTCCATCAATGCATAGCCCTGCAGGGGATCGCTCCAGCCCACGCCATGGATCAGCTCGTAAAAATAGACAAAAAGATAGGAAAGGTCCGTATCCGGGTACCGCCCGGACCTGACTTCCTCCCGCCAGTAAAAATACCATTTGAACTGGTCGCTGGCCATCTGGTCGTAGGTCGGCCAATAGCTTTTGAAGGCTACGAAAGGGGTCTCGCCCTCCACATGCCATGCGAGTTCCCTCGCCTTCTGCACGAATTGCTGTTCCTTGGTCACATAGCGGAAGTCCTCGCCCCAATTCATGTCCAGGGGGTGCTGCGGCTTCACAATCAGGGAATTCTTCGCTTGCGCGTTAGGATTAACGATCTCCTGTTCCTGGTCATCCGGCCGCTTGTCAAGCAGTGGAATATCCTGTTCATCACCGGCCAGCTCGAATTCGGCAAAACGAATCCCTTGGTCGGTCACGTGCGTAGTATGTCTTATCGAATTTATGTGATTGTCGTTGTTAGGCTTATCGTTTTTCATCGAACATGAACCTCCGTCACAACTTCAATTATACCATTTAACCTATAGGAGCCACCTGTGTTTTCACATGTTTCTCATCTGTATTATAATGGACGGAATGATAGTCTAGCGAATGACTTTATGCTGAAAGGACCTTCGAATGAATAAATGGCTGAAAGCATTGTTATTTCTGGCCGGCGCGGCTTTTCTGACGAGGCTGATCCCCTTCTCTTCCTGGTTCCGTATTCTGGATACGATGATCCATGAGCTGGGGCATGCCGCCATGACCCTTCTCATGTCGGGCCGGGTGCTCAGCATCGAGCTGAATCCCGATCATAGCGGCGTCACCTATTCCATGCTGGCTTCCGGCGGGTGGAGTCCGATCGTAGTCTCGCTTGCAGGCTATACGTCGGCATCCCTGTTCGCCATTCTGATGTTCTACGGCTATGCCAAGAAAAAACAGGCTACCGGCCTGATCACCATTACCGTGCTAGCCCTCATCATGATCATCTTCTTCGTTCGCGCCGGTTACGGATTATGGTGGCTTATCATATTTATGATCGTAAATCTGATCTTCTATTTCCTCGGCGATAAGGTCCGCAATTTCTATTATCTGCTGCTCGCCTTTCTCGTGCTGGAAGAATCCGTGGTCGGTCCGCTGACCCTCTTGACCATGGCGCTGACCCAGCCCAAGCAAGCGGGCGACGCGTCCAACCTGGCCAACATGACCGTGCTCCCGGCGTTCGCCTGGGCGCTGCTGTTCCTGCTGTTCTCCCTATGGTGTGCCAAGGTGGCGCTGCAGCTGTTCTGGAAGAAGCGGTAACGAAACGTAGATTGCTTTAAATTTAATATAAAAGACCATTCCATGATGGAAATGGTCTTTTTTTCGTTCCAATATTTTCTTTGACTCTATCAATATTCCAAAATATAATAACATAGTCCTAGTATTTTAATCTCATATTAGGTATTTAGCAATGATTGTAGAGGGTTTTAAGAACTATATTCATATAAAATCTTACCAGGAGGCTACTAGAATGCACATCACGAAAGCACTAAAGAAACCCGTCTTTGTCATGATCATGCTCATCTTCTCGCTGTCCATCATGACGACGGCATGGGCCGCACAACCGGATGCGGACGATCTTCAAGGACATTGGGCGGAGACCCGGCTGCGCAGCTGGTCCGATCAGGGTCTGCTTCAGGGCTACAACGGGAAATTTAACCCCGATCGTCCTGTAACGCGGGCTGAATTGGTAACGCTGATCAACCGTTCTTTTGAAGTATCCGAACCAAGCAGCATCTCGTTTAAGGACTTGGAAACTTCTCATTGGGCTTATGACCAAATCGCCAGAGCCGTGAAAGCAGGCTACATCGATGGATATAACGACAATACGGTTCGCCCAGACCATACGGTTACCCGCGAAGAGGCCGCCGTCATGGTGGCCAAATTGACGGAGCTTGTCTCCGCCGAAACCGTGTCTGCAACCGATTTTAAGGACGACTCCTCCATTTCCAAGTGGAGTAAACCGGCGGTTTCCGCCTTGGCTGAGAAAGCCGTTATCACCGGCAGCGCCAAAGGGAACTTTAATCCGCAGGGCAAACTTACTCGCGCGGAGGCCGTTACCCTGCTCGATAAATCACTGGAGTACAAGGTTCCGACGGATATTACATACGATAAGGCTGGAACTTACGGACCGACTGCCGGCGTCGAAACGATCAAAGGGAATGTCATCGTAGCCGCGCCGGGCGTTACCCTTCAAAATGTGGTGATCGAAGGGAATCTTACGCTGACCGAGGCCGTCGGAGAGGGTGATGCCTTCTTCAAAAAAGTAAACGTCAAAGGTACCACGACCATTCAAGGCGGGGGAGCCAACTCGGTCCACTTCGAGGACTCTGTATTGGTACGCGTATCTGTTGACAAGCAAACCGGCACCGTGCGTGTCGTGGTCGTCGGAGAATCCGCGATTCAGCATGTGGTTGTCCATTCTCCGGTCAAGCTTGAGGAATCCAACGTGACCGACAGCGGATTCGCCAATGTGGAAATCGCGAAGAACATGCCTCAAGGCTCCGAGGTTCAGCTTGTCGGCCAATTCGAGGATGTTCGCGTGCTTTCATCGGACATCAAAGTCAGCATCCCTAGCGGGTCCGTTAAGCAGTTGAACGTGGAAGAAGGAGCAAAAAATACGGAGATCAACGTCAATGCCAATGCTTCGGTCATGGATCTCGTTCTGAACGCCGTTGCCAAACTGCTTGGTCAAGGCACCATCGCCAATGCAACGGTTAACGCGGATGCCGCCGGCTCTACATTCCAGAAGCGCCCTGGCGCGGTTGCCGGCGATGCGGCAAACACAATAACAGCACCGCCCGCAAGCGGCAGCACGACGGGCAGCGGCAATAACAGCGGCAACAACAGCAGCAACAATGGCGGCAGTGTGGTGGATGGCGGCTCCGGCGGAAACGACGGCGGCAATAGTGGGAGCAATCCGGGACCAGGCAACGGTGGCGGAAACGGCGGAGAACCCGTTCCTTGCACAGGAACGGCAGACCAGTGTAGAGACGCCCGCCTGGTGGATCTCACCGTATCCGGCTTCACCATGAACCAATTGGATGCGAACGAGTACACTACGGGAGTCACCGGCTTTAGTCCGGACACGTTCGAATACAGCATCGTGACGGACCGCAGTATGACGCAACCCGTACCGGCTACGGTAACAGTCACGAAAGCGACTTATAACAAGGTAGACTATATCGTCTGGGAGGATGGATCGAATACCTTGGCTTCCGGGACGATCACCGACGAGAATCCTGCATTCAACCTGGAGATCAAAGGCATGAAGGATGTACGGGTTCGCTTGACCGTCACGAGCGGAGACGGAATCGGCAAGAAGGTCTACGAAATTTTCATTCAATACCCAAGAACGATCCAAGAGGGCCTAAAGATTGGTTCCCACAAGGGAACGCACAGCAACAACGGAGTCCTGGTAGGGGAAAAGATGTATTACAACCTTATTAAAGGCAATGTAGGCGGAATCAAGCTTGGGGAGCTATATACAGTTCTCTTATATGAGCCGAACGCTTCCACGCCGTTCCTGACCTGCCAATATAACAGCTGCAACTTGCCGGACGGCAAATTTGCTAAGGATACCGCAGGTACCTGGAAGGTAGAGATTCTTCGCGACGGTGCGGTTGTAGACTCCGGCGATTATCAATACGATTTCATGACGGCGCCGGTGCTGACCAACGACATCGGATTGCGGGCTTCTGCCGTTACCAAGCAGGAATTGATCGATTTCTTCTTGAGCGGAGGAAACTTCACCACGCCGTTTAAGTACGGTTATCTCGTCTACGCGGACATGTCCAAGCTTCGCGCCGAGTTTCCGACAGCCAAATTCTTCGTGGAAGGGTCGTATGAGATGTACATGCCGACCTCCTCGCTCCCTTCGGGATTGAGCGTAGACGAATTGAAGGGCAATTTGCAGCCGTACGGGTACCAAGCTTACCAAATGAGCAGCTTGCGCCCGATTCCATCCGGTTCGGGAGAGGTACAGCTCACCGGGGGATACTACCACCAATCCGACTATGATAATGAAAAAATAGTCAACGATAAAGTCGTGTACCTAAGTCTATACGATGAAAATCACAACATCATCGGTCAATACATCACCATCCTGGAGTTCGATCAGGACCATGTTGCTGACGGGTTTACGCCGTCTGAAACCTGGCAGCCGACTCCGTAAGTAGGAGTGTACTAAAAAGAGGAGCATCGTTGTAGCGTACGCTACAACGATGCTCCTTTGCTGTTCCCTGGGTCGGTCCATGGGCCGGTCGCATTTGATAGCCTCCCATATTCCTCACCACTAAACTCAAGGCTGCCATTCATCAACCTTTCTTATATCACCGGCACCGCACAAGCAAATCGATCGGATAACGGCCTGCATTCCGACCATACAAACTGATGCCGCCCTCCTCGGTGCGCAGCTCCAGACGGAAGCTCCGCTTGCGGTCCAGCTCTGCCGCGAGTCTGCCCGGCACCTGCACCTGGCACAGATAGCCGTACGAACCGGCCTCTTCCAGAAGGCTATGAACCGGCTGATAGTGCCACGACAGCACGCCCCGGCTGTCGGCAGGGTCATCCGCGAGCACGGCCTCGCCGATTTTGACATCGTCCACCCACACCGATACACGGGATTCATGCAGCTCTTCATCCGTCATATAATAGGTGCTTGGATTATATTCCACGTCCGCCGACGCCCCGTGCATAAAGTCGATTCCGTGAGCGCGATGCCGCGCGCCCTCGATATTTCTTGCCAATAAGCGCTTTGCGCCTGCCTCGAAAACAATGTCGATATCGCGGATCAGCGGCTGTTCCTCACGGTCCGGCAGCTGCACGTCATAGACGAACCGCCCTTCACCGCCGCCGTTTACTTTGGAGCCTAGAAGCGCCTCCCACATGTAGGCAAAGCTTTGCTCACGGAACGAGTTGACGGGAATGCTTAAGGTAGTGACATCCGCTCCATCGTTCCCTTGTTCCTCTGCACCACGCACATCAAACGTCGTAAAGTTACGCGTTACGACGACGCCTCCTGCATTCAGGAGACGAACACCGAGGATCGCAACCGCATCGGTCTCCGGCATGCGAAGCTGCAGTTCGGTCAGCGGCGCCACGCCGTAGCCGTCCCATGCCACTTCCAGGGTTCCTTGATCCGCCACGACCTTCGTGCCAAGCCGGTCATAGGATAATTCCCAGGCAACGGTCAGCTTCTGCCCGTGATATTGATCCGAATAACTGGAACGCAGCAGCGGTATGGTCTTCTCAGCCCCTTGGTCCAGCGTCTGGCAAGGCGGTGCGTCAATCACGATGAAGTCCGGCGTGTGCAGGTCGGCGATCGTCATGCCCGGCACAAAATCCTCGTACCCGAATTTTTTGTCCGTCCCATCCAGCCGATAATAGCCGTTGAATTCGTTTGTCACGTCGCGGAACTCCGTAAATACGAAACCGCACAGCTTATCATGACGCCGGAATTCGTTCAGCATGTAACGGTAATGCCACGCGAGGTCGCTGTCCCCGGCTCCCCCGTCGATTCCCCACACATTTCCGCATTCGCTGTTCATGAGCGGAGCATCGCCTTGCTGGTTGCCGCCGATGTAGTTATGCTCCGATCCCGGATACGTCTTCTGTACAATTTCCTCGATATGATTACGCAGCGGTTCATAACCGTTGATATAAAAATGCCAAGTGTTGATATCTGTCTCCACATGATCATAATTGCATGGCGAATTGTCCTCCACGATCCGGGTAGGGTCAACACTCTTGGCCCAGCGGTACTTCTCCCGCACCCACTCCTGCGTCTCCGGGAGATAATAATGTTGCTGTCCTTCGCCGCCTGTAAGGCCGGCAGCCTCGCTATCCGTGCGAAGTCCCCAAGTTTCGTTAAACATAACCCACGAAAAAATCGACGGATGATTCCGGTCCCGTTCAATCACTTCCAGCGCCTCGCGCTCATAGGCGGAACGCGCCGTCTCGTCCGGGTTGCCCCAGAAGCACGGCATATCCTCCATCACCAGAATCCCGAGTTTATCCGCCCAATACAGCTTGCGGGGCTCCTCCGGCTTAATATGAATCCGCACGAAGTTCAGCCCGAGCCGTTTCATCAGGTAAATCTCGTCCCGCATCTCCGTATCCGTCGGGTAAGTGAAGAATCCCGTCTGATGGTAAGACTGGTCCAGCGTTCCGTTTAAATATACCGGCTTCCCGTTCAACGTAATCCAGCGGTAATCCCGGCCGTCGAACTTCGCCGTCCCGATCTCGCGTATCCCAAAATAAGTATGAACGACATCCTCGCCGGCCGAACCCGCCAGGCGCAGCTCCCCCTCGTATAAATGCGGGTTTTCGGGACTCCAAAGCTGCGGATCGTCGACCTGGAACACCGTTATCCGTTCATTCGCGCCTTCTTGCAGCTCCCACTCCGCCTGATGGGTGATCGAGCCCCCAGCGAACAAGAGCCCAAGTGTCACGGTGCCTGCTTCCTGCGCCTGGATTTTGGACTTCAATTCGATGCGGCCGTCCATAGAAGTCGTAAAAGTTGCTTGCTCCAAGTAGGTTTGCGGCCTGGCCTCCAGCCAAACCGGCTGCCAAATCCCTCTGATCTCGCCGTACCCCTGTTTCCCGCGGGCTTGGTAGTTATGGTCGTAATCCTCTGCACGAACCACGAGAATATTGTCTTGTTCCGTATTCCAAACGGCTGTTACCTCAAACTCGAAGGTTCCGTATCCGCCTTGATGCGAGCCGACATGCTTGCCGTTGACCCATACGTCGCACAAATAATCCACGGCACCGAATCGCAGGAAGATCCGCGATTGCTTCTCGGCCGGCTCCCAATTCACGGATCGGCGATACCAGCCGACTCCCTTCTCGTCTCGTGCAATGCCGGATAAGGGACTGACCCACGAGAACGGCACCGTGATCTCCGAATCAAAAAGACCGGCGTCTCCCCCTTGCAACTGTTTCGCTTGTAACTGTTTCGAACCCACGCCGCCTTGCTCCAAAGCGCCGCCGGTCTCGAGCGTGAACGACCACGGCCCGTTCAAATTCAGCCATTCTTTTCGTTCAAAATCCGGTCTCGGATACTCGGGACGTGGAATGTCCGTACGGATGGGCGCTGCCACAGGAATCTTCATGAAGCGAACACAACCTTTCCTTGTTCTGAATTTGCCCCTATTCTAGCACCTATATATAATTATTGCAATGTACATTATATTTTTACAATATAACAAATTTATTGTACACTTGGAGTCACTATAACGCTTCAGAAAAGGAAGGGAATTATGAACGAATCGAAGCTGGAAACCAACCGTTATCCGGCATCCCGGATCGTGGAAGTCGCCAAAGCCCTATCCAGCGATGTCCGGGTCCGCATCCTTGAAGCGCTCGGCGATAAACCGATGAGCGTCGGTCAGTTGGCGGAGGCGCTGGGGATTGCCCAGCCTACGGTGTCCATTAATGTCCAAATGCTGGAGCAAGCGGAGCTGATCGTCTCTTCGCAAGGTGCGAATCGGGAAAAAATCTGCGCCGTCACCTGCCGCTCCATTCTTCTCGAGCTGCCCTCGAAGCCGGGAGAAGGGCTGCAGCGCACGGAAGAAATCCACATGCCGATCGGCATGTTTTCCCACTGCTGCATCGAGCCTACGTGCGGCATGGCGGCTCGGGACGGCTCGCTGATCGGATCGCCTGACGATCCGCGCGCCTTTTACATGCCGGAACGAACGGAGGCTGCGCTCCTCTGGTTCTCGGGGGCGGGATACATCGAATATTATTTTGCGAACCCCATGCCGCCCGGTGCGGCCCTCGATGAGCTGCGCATCCGCGCGGAACTAAGCTCCGAGGCGCCTTCCTTCCAGCAGGAATGGCCGTCCGACATCACCGTCAGCATCAACGATCTTTCGGTAGGCACTTGGAGAAGCCCCGGTGATTTTGGCGACCGCAAAGGGAAGCTCACCCCGGATAAATGGAGGAGCGGCAGCGAGTACGGCATGCTGACGGAATGGCGCGTAACCAAACAAGGCAGCCAGGTCGACGGCCATGCGTCCAGTACCACGACCATCGATTCGCTGGACCTTGCCTTTAACCGGCCGATCCGCGTCCGCTTTGAGGTGAAAAAAGACGCGGAATATCCAAACGGACTGAATCTATACGGTTCGGGCTTCGGTGATCATCCGCAGGATATCATCCTGTCGTTTGTGCGGTACACGGAAGCCTAAATGCTGAAACGCCACGACGCCTGGCACGGACGTCAGGTTGGCTTCACAGCGCTACTGATCCCATGATTATGGTCCGGTCCTCCAGCCCTCGTTGCGCAAAAAGGCTATTCCATGTCACCCCTTGGCGACGATGGAATAGCCTTTTTCGCTATTACAATCCTAACGGTTTATTTCTTCTTCAGTTTATTGGATTTCCCCATTAAATATAACAGATACGGTGCTCCCAGGAACGCGGTAACGATACCCGAAGGCAGCTCCTTCGGAATGATGACCACCCTGCCGATCCAGTCTGCCCCAGCCAGCAGAATTCCGCCGAGCAGCGCCGCAATCACCATCGATTGCCGGTGACGGGCACCGACCAGCATTCTGGCGGCATGCGGCGCAAGCAGCCCGATAAAGCCGACCGAGCCGACGTTCGCGGCAGCGATGGAAGCCAGCAGCACTGCAATGATGGCGACATACATCCGGGTATTCCGCACATTCAGTCCAAGTCCGGTGGAGCTTTCTTCGTTAAACGTCAGCAGATCCACCTTCCGTCCGAGCCATGCCGCCAAAGGCAGCAGGATGAGGATCGCCGGAACAATCCGCTGCACCTCCGTCCAGCCCCGGTTATAGGTACTCCCCGCCATCCAGGATAAAGCGGGCGCAACGTCGACCTTCGCATGGACAATCATCAAATTGATGATGGCCGAACCAAGCGCGGCGACGGCGATGCCGACCAGCGTAAGAATCGTCGGATGAAGCCCTCTCCTCCAGGATACCGCGTATACTAAAGCGGCCGCGGCCATCCCTCCAAGAACCGCTCCGACCGGTACCCAGCCGGCCGACAATTGCGGGAAGCCTACCATCAGCAGCAGCGCCCCGGCTCCGGCCCCGCTGGTTACCCCGATCACCTGGGGATCTCCCAGCGGGTTGCGGACCGCATTCTGCAGCAGGCTTCCGCTGACGGCCAGCGCTATGCCGGATAGGCCGGCCGTGAGCAGCCTTGGCAGGCGGAAGTCCAGCAGAATCTGGCGATACATCGCCTCGCCGCCTCCGGTAAGCACGGCCACCACTTCCGTAAAGGGGATGCGCAAGCTGCCGCTCACCAGGCTGAACACCCAGACGAAAACCAGCAGCACGCTGAGCAGCGCAACCAGGACCGGATACGGAATCCGGCGCAGGCTTGTGCCGGCCATCATTGATCCCCCTGAAGCTCCGCGTCCCCCGATCAACGAGCGGGATACCCGAAGCGCAAGCCAGATCAGGCAAGGGGCACCGAGCATGGCCGTAATGGCTCCGACCGGAAGCTCCCCGTAGGCGTTCACGAACATCCTGGCCACCGTGTCGGCCCCGACAAGCAGAGCAGAGCCCCATAACGCGGCCAGCGGAATCAACCCTGCATGCCGGACTACGCCGGACAAGCGGACCAAATGGGGAGCAATCAACCCGATAAAACCGATCGGACCGACAACGCTCACGGTCACGCAGGCCAGCACGATAGCTGCCCCCATGGCAAGCAAGCGGGTGGTGCCGACTTTTTGGCCGAGGGAGCGCGCCGATTCCTCATTGAGCGTGAGGATATCCCATTGGCGTACCGCCATGCATAACACGACTAACCCGCCAATGATCCATGGCCATGAAAAAGCTACGCCATCCCAATCGTTCTGGATCAGCGAGCCCGAACCCCACAGTAAAATCCCCTGTGTTGTCTGCTGATTCAACAGCAGCAGCGCACTCGTGACGGACGATAGGACCAGGGTAACGATCATGCCGGACAATGCAATCCGCAAGGGAGAGCCCTGTGTCCTGCCAGCCAGCGCATAGACGGCTACAGCCGCCAGCGTTCCGCCTGCCACTGCCAATGGAAGAGCATATTGGTGCAGCAATCCCGGCCAGAAGATCATCCCGGCCACGACAGCCAAATAAGCGCCCGCATTCACGCCAAGCGTCGTTTCCGAGGCAAGCGGATTGCGCGTTACGGTTTGCATGAGCACGCCGGACACCGCCAAGGCCGCGCCCGCCAGCAGGCCCATGACCGTTCGCGGAAGGCGCACGCTGCGGATCAGATGGTGATCTGCAATATCCTGCGGAGACACCAGCGCCTGCACAACCGTTTTGACCGATATATCCGCAAGCCCTTGCGTTAAGCTGATAAACGTAAGAAATAGCAGTGCCGCAAGGCCTCCAGCCAGTATCCATAACGGCTTCCAGCCCCTACCTGAGGCAACAGGCGGGGCCGGATGGATGCTCACCGGCGTGGAGCCTTGAGCCGGTTTCTCGCCGAAACTCATTGCGTGAGCAGGTCAGCTGTCTTTTGAGCCATGGTCTGGGCAGACAACGGGCCGCCGTAAGGCCACATGTCACCGCCAAGTGCATACACGCGGTCTTCTTTAACAAAGTTCAGGCCTTTCCAAACCGGATTGTCCTTCAATTGATTCTCGATGATGTTATCACTGTCCTGGATAATATGCAGGAAATTCGCGTCCTGAAGAGCCGGCAGCGCCTCGACGTCCGCAGTGGTGAATCCGTAGACTTCAAATTGACCTGGCTTATGGGCGTTGGTCAGCCCGATGTGCTCAAGAATTTTTACGGCCAGGGAATTATCCGTCGATATTCGGAATACCGCCGCATTCTGGTTGCTGTACCCCATCGCCAGCGCAAACGGTTTTTCCGTCATTCCCGCAGCTTCAAGCTTGGCTTTGGCATCGGCATAGGTTTGATCCAAATTGCTAAGCACGTTTGCGGCTTCGTTTTTTTTATCAAGCACGTCAGCAATCGTATTAAAGGTATTGATCATTTCTTCGTACTGATCCCCTTGTCCCTCAGCCGGATAAGGATCAAACACCAATGTTGGCGCAATGCTGTTGTAAGTTTCAAAACCGGCTTCAAGATTGGACTTCAAACCGATGATCAGGTCCGGCTTCAACGAAGCGATAAGCTCCAAATTCGGCTCTTGGCGAGTGCCGACATCGGTTACGTCCGAACCGATCTCTACCGGAATGTTCACCCACTGTTTCATCCCTTCGATGTCTGCAATGCCGACAGGCTGAACACCCAGCGCAAGAACATCTTCTGCATAAAGCCATTCCAGCGCCACCACGCGCTTCGGAACGCCCGTAATTTTCGTTTCGCCCATCGCGTGCTTGATGGTTCGGGTCTCCGGCGCGGCCTCGGTTTTATCCCCGCCTTGTGCGGCCCCCTGATCCGAATTCTGCGCTGCCGTGGAGCCGCTTCCTTCATTGGATGCCGCACCCCCGCCGCAACCGGCTAAAACCACAGCAAATATCAATACAATAAATACCAGACCCTTCATACTCCGCATTGAATTTCTCCCCCTATACCCTCTATGTATTGTAGATATTGTTTATTAATAATAATTATTGAGAACAATTATCATTATCAATACTCAGCACAATGATAATCATTCTCATTGATAATGTCAATAGATTTATGAAGATTATCTGAACCCTTCATGAATCGTGTACTTTTCGACATGAAGATCGGATTAACTCTTTACAGCCAAGTCGTTATGTAACATAATCTTACTGATTGTTTTATGCACGCTTAATCTCAGCCATCGACTCATCCACGGAAGTCCATGGCTCTTTTGACAAATAACCGAAAAAGTGAGGGATTTCCATGCGTGACAACCCCCCTGCAACTGCGGCCGAGAGCGACTTTCCCGTTAAAGCCGGCAATCCGGCACGGCGAGCCCTGATCGTTGCCGGCTATCATCGGCTTGCCGATCTTACCCGGGCGACGGAGAAAGAGCTGCTTGCGCTTCACGGAGTTGGTCCAAAGGCGATCGGAGTATTGCGCGCCGCTTTGGCCGAGAAGGGTCTGGCCTTCAAAGAATAAAAAAAAGAGTGAATACATAAGGTACCTACATAGGATGGATCCCCAAGCCGCAAAAAGGTTCAGGGATCCATCACGTTTATGTTTGCTCCAATACGTCAAATCTTACCGAAGGCAGAACATTCATAAAAAACATATTTACATTTCTATAAAAATAGATATAATGAGCTTATGGATACCTTACAAACCATCAAAGCACTATCAAACGAGTCTCGGTTCAAAATCCTGGAGTGGCTGAAGCACCCGGAAGAACATTTTGATCCGCAGGATCACATGCCTTCCAAATGTGATTTTCATGGCGGTATCTGCGTGGGCTCCATTTCAGAAAAAACAGGACTCGCTCAGTCGGTCGTTTCTGGCTACCTCGTCAAATTGCAAAAGGCTGGTCTCCTGGAATCCCATCGAGCGGGCCAGTGGACATATTACAGACGTAATGAGGAGGGCATTAAGCGTTTTATCGAACAACTCAAGGAAGAGCTTTAGGCTTAAAAAGCAAATCAACCTGAAGATTAAGCTTAAAAGCTCTTTCTTTTTATCATATATATCTATTTTTATGAAAATACAGAAAAGCATATTAAACATATTGGAGGATTCCATACATGAGCAACCAAAATCAAAGTGTCCGATCTGCTGCATCCCTATTCGTGCCCTATACCATCGGCAACCTTACCCTGCCTTCCCGCGTGGTGATGGCTCCCATGACCCGAGGCTTCTCCCCGAATGGCGTTCCGGGCCCGGATGTGGCCGCTTACTACCGTCGGCGTGCGGAGAACGGCGTCGGATTGATCATTACCGAAGGAACGCTGATTAACCACCCGGCGGCCACCGATAACCCCAATGTGCCTAATTTCCATGGAGAGGCCGCATTGAACGGCTGGGCCGAGGTGGTCCGTCAGGTCCATGAAGCCGGCGGTAAAATCATGCCGCAAATATGGCACATCGGCATGACAAGACCGCTAGGTGCCGAGCCAAATCCGGAGGCACTTCCGATCGGACCATCCGGACTTGACCTGGACGGCAACGTGGTCACGAAACCGATGACCAAGGATGAAATCGAGCAGGTCGTTCAAGCTTATGCCGATGCCGCCGCGAATGCAAAACGCCTTGGCTTTGACGGCGTAGAAATCCATGGTGCCCACGGTTACCTGATCGACCAATTCCTCTGGGAAAGAACGAACCGGCGTACCGATGAATACGGAGGCGACATGCTGAAGCGCGCCCGCTTTGCGATCGAAGTGGTCAAGGCAGTCCGTCAAGCGGTGGGTCCTGACTTCCCTGTCGCCATCCGCCTATCCCAATGGAAGACGAACCAATATGAAGCCAAGCTGGCGGATACGCCTGAGAAGCTGGGGCAGTTGTTAACCGCGCTGTCTGACGCCGGTGTCGATATATTCCACTGCTCGACCCGCCGCTTCTGGGAGCCTGAATTTGAAGGCTCTGACCTGAACTTTGCCGGATGGGCCAAGAAGCTGACTGGAAAAACAGTCATCACCGTCGGTTCCGTCGGTCTCGATGAAGTATTCACCAGCCTCTTCACCCAAGGTAAGGGTGCCGGCCAAAGAGATCTCGAAGAGCTGCTGAATCGTCTTGAGGAAAATGAATTTGACCTGGTTGCCGTCGGCCGTGCTCTGCTGGCGGATCCAGAGTGGGCTGCCAAGGTTCGAGACGGGCGTTTCGACGAGCTTGCCCCATTCACGCCGGAATCCTTGCAAACGCTGGTTTAATGCGATTTCAGATCCCCAGCCCCCTTGGGGCCTGAGCGCCGCATTAGATCTTCAAATACAAAACCGGAAGCAGATTGCTTCCGGTTTTTTTGCCGTATGCTGTTCATTGCTATTCGTCATGCAAAGCGGCTTGACGTTTGTAATGATCCTCGATGACCATGCAAGCCATCGCTTCGATCACGGGTACGACACGGGGGCAGATGCATGGATCGTGCCTGCCGATCGTCGTTATCTCCCGTTCATTACCCTCCACATCGACTGTCCGTTGGGGAATCGAAATGGAGGAAGTCGGCTTGACGACGACTCGGAACACGATGTCCGCCCCGGTGCTGATACCGCCGATGATCCCGCCGGCATGGTTCGTCCGAAACCCCTCCGCGTCCATCTGGTCGTTATGTTCGCTTCCCCGCATGGAGGCGGCTTGGAAGCCCGTCCCGAATTCGATGCCCTTAATCGCTCCCACGGACAACATCGCCTTCGCCAGCTCAGCGTCAAGCTTGTCGAATACGGGTTCTCCCAATCCCGCAGCGATTCCGCTGATACGGCATTCGACGATTCCCCCGCAGCTGTCGCCCTCTTCGGCCAGTCGTTCTATCCTCTCGATCATGCGAACGGCCGCTTCAGGATCACATGCCCGTACAGCATTGCGTTCGATGGCATCGACGTCGAATTGCTCGCACCGGATGCCGCCGATCTCAGTCGTATAGGCCAGGATCGAGACCCCCCGACGTTCCAGAAGCTTGCGCGCCACGGCACCGGCAGCCACTCGCGCAGCCGTCTCCCTTCCCGAAGCTCTTCCGCTTCCTCGATAGTCGCGTATCCCGTATTTTTTCTCATAAGTGAAATCCGCGTGCCCGGGCCGATAGGCCGATTTGATGGTGTCGTATGCCGACGGGCGCATGTCGGTGTTGTTCAGCATGATGCACAGTGGCGTGCCCGTGGTTTTCCCCTCGAATAGCCCGGATACAATGCGGATCTTATCGTATTCCTTGCGGGGAGTCGTAACGGAGGATTGCCCCGGCCTTCTGCGATCCATCTGAATCTGGATGTAGGCCTCATCCAGCTCAACGCCAGGCGTGACGCCCTCCAAAATGACGCCGACTGCTTCTCCGTGCGATTCCCCGAACGAAGTCATTTTCAATCGTTCTCCAAACGTACTTCCTGCCATGTCCATACCTCCCGAATACTTTCGATTCCTTTTCATTTAGTTTAAGGGTATAGTTGAAATAAATGAAATCATAATATCGTAGAGATGCCATAGAGAGGATTGATGACAAATGATCGCCAACACCGAATGGTATCGGGTGTTTCTGCATGCCGCCGAGACGTCCAATTTAACGAAAGCCGCTCAAAACCTCCATATGACGCAGCCTTCTGTGAGTTATGCCATCAAACAGCTGGAAGAAGCGCTCGGCGTGGGCCTGTTCGACCGATTATCCAAGGGCGTCCGCCTGACGCAAGAAGGCCAAGCCCTGTATCAGCATGTCCGGCAAGCCTTCGACGAACTCGATTCAGCCGAGCGCCGCTTGAAGAAGCTGAAGCAGTTCGGCGAAGGCAGGCTGAGGATCGGCGCGAACGGGGCTATCGTTAAGGACTTTCTCCTCTCCTTGCTCGACCGATTCCATGCCCGCTATCCCGACATCCGCATCCAGCTGTCACAGGAGCGAACCAGCAGCATCGTGGAGCGCTTAAAGAAAGGCTCGTTGGATCTCGGCTTTGTTCACCTTCCCGTATCGGACGAGGAAATCCATATCATCGACTCCCGTACTTCGCCTTATTGCGCCGTGGTTGGAACGGCCTTCGCAGATTGGGCTCGCAGGCCTCTACGGACGGAAGAATTGACGGAGCTTCCCCTCTTGTTGCTATCCCCTGGCAGCTCGACGCGGTCCTTCATCGAAGGGTGGTTCCGATCGCAAGGGGTGGAAGCGGAAGCCGACTTCGAGTTGAACAGCCTGGACATGTTAGCGGAATTTGCCGAGCGCGGTTATGGAACAGCCTTCTTGCCACGGGCCTTTGTCTCGTCCCGCATAGCGGACGGTTCCTTGCTGGAGCTTCGAACAGATACTCCGTTACCGGATCGATATATCGGCGTCGCCGTTCGGAAGCACCAGTCGCCTTCGCTGGCGGCAGGGGCATTTTTGGAGATGCTGCAGCACAACTGACGATCTTCCGCCGACATTCCCAACTGAACAAGGCAGCCGGATGAACGGCTGCCTTTGTTTCGTTTGTATTGACTAACGGTTTAGCAGATAAAAGCTTGCTTCTCATCAAATCCTGTCCAGGCTGGCACCTGTTGAATACACACAAGCAGCTGTTTAGCTTTGAAAAACTAACCGTAAGCCCTCACTTCAATAACCTCGGCATAATCAGAGCCGTTCGTGCGCTCCACCACCAATCGAAGCGCCGCGCATGGAACGGGCTCCTCCAAACGGTGGACAGTTCTCCGGCGGCGGTTCAACGCCTCCGAGGCAAGGGTGATCCACTTCCCTTCCGAATCCAGCGCTTCTAGTCTGTAGGCACGGACCAGCTCAGGGATGATGTCGAACGGCGTACGATGATGATGCAGATTGATCAGATCCTCGTTGACATCATCGTTGAAGATCAGGTGAATCTCGCGGACCGACTGCACTTCCTTCCACTCCAGCTTCAACCAAGGCGTCTCCCCGTCTGCGATTCGCTCCGATACCCACATATGCGGACCGCCGTAAGGACGCTTGTATCCATCAATGACATGCTCCGGTTGATACGCCCTTGAACCGATCGCCGACCGCAGGCAAAACAGCTTGCGGACCAGCCCCTTCATGCTCCACTCCACCACCGGCTGGCTGTCATCATGGTCTTCCAGCTCCTTGGAGACGCGGGCTGGCGTCCCCCGTTCGAAGGCAAGCAGCCCGCTCATCGGCTTGGACGACAAATACAGCGTCAGATCCGGATTTTCGCGCACGATGATAAAGGCGTTCTGCGGCTCCGCCGGCTGCCAATCCAGCTGGACGGGAACCCATTGCCCCTGCCCCGGCATGATCCGGACGGAGGTGCGAAATTCTAACGCGGCCGGCACGTAATTCTCCGGACGTCCCGTGCTCCAAACCTCCACCGTCATGTCGGTCTCCTGCTCCGCATCCACCAGCCATGCCACCTCGCCCGCCAGCCCCGGATCGGCCGGCATCAGCACGGCGATGTCCCGCTCCAGCGGATAAGGCGCCTCCGCCTCCTCGATCGCGATCCTGGACAGGTGGGACGATGCGCTGACCTTGGCGCTTCGGGCCAGATCCAGCGGATCGTGGTTTGCAACCCCGAGCACGGAGGCATCCTGCTTCAGCAGCGTCTGCTGAAGCTCCCCGCTCCGGCTGCGGGACAGCTCGCGCGGGGAGAGGCCGTGCTGGATGCACAGCGCCGCAGCCGTGCCGGCCGCTTCGCCCAGGACGGCGCAGGTCGCCATCACCCGCGTGGTGCCGAAGGCCACGTGGGTGGCGCTGATGTTGCGCCCGGCGAACAACAGGTTGGCCACGTTCGCCGAGTACAGGCTGCGGAACGGTATATGGTAATTCCCGTCCGCATGCATATGCTTCGAGCCGCTCTCTTCGGCGTACATGCCCTGCGGTGGATGCAGATCGATCGACCAGCCGCCGAAGGCCACCCGGTCCTCGAACGGCTCTTGGGCCATAATATCGTTTTGCGTAAGCACATAGTCGCCGACAAACCGGCGGTATTCCCGCTTGCCCGGCTGGGCGCCGACCCACTCCAGCGTCATATTGGCGGCATCGAATTTGCCGGAATTTTTGATATAGTCCCATATGCCATATATGACTGACCACAGCTCATCGCGGATCCGCTCATTGTCATGCACGGTGTCGAGCTCGCCGCCCCATTCGATCCACCAGTAATGGCAGCCCGAGTCGCCGCTGCGGATGACCCGTTTGATCGGGATCGGCGTCTGCGTAATATCCTTGGCGAAGGCAGGCGGCACGAATTTTACCGGGTGTCCGGCATCCTTCGTGTAGAACAGCAGCGTGCTGCCGAGTGTCACATCGTCCGCCGTCTCCGGCGCCCATTCCTCCTCGTATTCGCTGCGTGCTTCCCGCCCGAGCCGGTATTTTGCTCCCGCCAGGAATCCGACCAGCCCGTCCCCTGTGCAATCCAGGAACACGGGACTCTCAAACCGGATGCGCCGCTCCGAGCCCATCATCCAACCGGTAACCGAACGGATCTGCCGCGCGTCAGAATCTCCGTCCGCTTCTACCTCATGCACGTCCGTATTCAAGAACAGGGTGATGTTGGGCTCGGCCCGCACGGTCTCCAGCACGATCAAATCCCATAGATACGGGTTGCCGTCCGGATTCCGGTACTGGTTCTCCACGAACATCTCGCCCATAATGCCGGTTTCCCGGGCATAGCGGTTGATCCCGTGAGCCGTCGCGCCGCATACCCATACGCGCACCTCGCTGCTGGAGTTGCCGCCCAGAACCGGGCGGTTCTGCACGAGCGCTACCTTTTGTCCGAGCCTGGCGGCCGCCACCGCCGCGCAGACCCCTGCCAAACCGCCGCCAATCACCGTTATGTCGCTTACTTCCGTTTCGTTTCTCATGCTCCTTCTCCTTTCATTTTCGTACAGGTCATCTGTGGACATGGATTGTGGGCTATCCTTTAACAGCCGAGCTCGCCACGCCCTGAATGATATATTTCTGACCGATCAGGAACACGAGAATCATCGGAATGATACCTGCGGTTGCCGCCGCCATCATGCCGTTATAATCCACCGTATTTTCCAGAATGAAATTTTGCAGTCCCAGCGGAACGGTGTACAGATCCTGATCGATCAAAAACACCAAGGCATTCTCATAGTCGTTCCAGTGCCAGGAGAAATCGATAATCGCCAGCGTGGCCAGCGAAGGCTTCGCCATCGGCAGAATGATCCGGGAAAAAATGCGGAAATGTCCGGCTCCGTCGATAAAGGCAGCTTCCGAAATTTCATGCGGTACGGAGAGGAAGAACTGCCGCATCATGAACACCCCGAATATCGTGAATACGCCCGGCAATATCAGAGCCCAATGCGTGTTGTAAATGCCGACCCAGTCGAACATGATGAACTTCGGCACAAACAAGACCTGAGGAGGGACCATCATCATCGACAAATAGATCATGAACATGGCATTCCGTCCCTTGAACTCGATCCGGGCAAAACCGTAAGCGGCTAAAGCGGACAGCAATACCGCTCCGACGGTGCTGATCAAGGCGACTTTAAGCGAGTTGAGGTAGTAGTGGCCAAAGCTGTTCGCTCCGGTCCACACTTTCACATGATGATCCCACATGAATTGGGCGGGAATCCACTTAATCGGGTACTGGAATACTTCCGCTGGCATCTTGAACGAGGTGCTGATCATCCAGAGGAAAGGGACGATCATAACCACGCTGAAGAACAGCATAATGAACGTGACGATTATTTTGGTGTATAAGGCTTTGGTCATTGTCCTTCCTCCTTAATAGTGAACCCAGCGCTTCTGGCCGATCCATTGAATGACGGTGAAGATCATGATGATCAAGAACAGCGCCCAGGAGATCGCGGATGCATAACCCATTTCGTAGTAGCGGAAGGCATTCTGGTATATGAACAGGGATAACACGGTGGTGCTGTTGCCCGGGCCCCCTTGCGTAATGGCTTGAATGATCCCGAACTGCTTGATGGTCATAATGAGTCCGGTAATTAGCAGCAGGAAGGTCGTGGGGCTGACGAGCGGCCACAGGATGCTGCGAACCGTTTGCCAGGCGCGGGCCCCGTCGATTTTGGCAGCCTCCAGCAGCTCCGTTGAGACCTCCTGCAGCGCAGCCAGGTAGATGATCATGTTATAACCGAGCATGAACCAGATCCAGATGATGTCGATGGCATACATGGAGGAATCCATGGTTGACAGCCATCCCGGGGGATTGGTTATCCCGAACGACTTGAGGATTCCGTTGATCGGGCCGTTATTCGGATGGAACAGCAGCATCCATACGAAAGCCACGGCGACGCCGCTGGTGATGTAAGGCATGAAATATAAGGCGCGGAGCAGCTTTTTTAAATACACCGAGCGGTTCAGTACCACGGCGACGATGAAAGCCAGTCCGATCGATATAGGAACGGATAACAGAAAGAACAGCGTATTTTTGATCGAAATGTAGAAGACCTCGTCGCCCAGCATTTTTTGAATGTTGGCCAGACCCACGAACTTCGTGTCCGAGCTCATAAATTTGTAGTCCGTAAACATGAGATAGAACGAATACAAGGCTGGCACAATAAAAAACAGCATCACGCCGACCATGTTTGGCCCTATAAACAGATAGCCGAGATACTGTTGCCGTTTCATCCAGGATGTTTTCACATAGCCCCACTCCTCTTGGTCTTTTTCATTTCAAGCATAGCAGTCGGGACCAAGCAGGGTTAAGGAACAAAACCTTCGAATTTATGCTACAGAAGTATGCAATTGCAGGGTCGTGAATTTCAGCGTCTCCGTAGATTTGTTCTATGGCCGATGAGAAAAAAGCGGCAATCAACTCCCCTGCCCGGGTCATGCCGAGATAGGCAGTGTCGAAGCCGAACAAAAAGGGGAACGCCGCCCGAAGCGATAGTCCCCTTCTATTGGTGCCGATATCCCCTTATTTGCCTTCTTTTAAAAACGTATTGTGCCGGTTCACCATGGCCTCCAGCGTTTGATCGAGCGATTGGGCGTTAAGGAAATACTTCTCATACTCCTGTGCGCGCATATCCATCACCTCTTGCGGCAAGCTCCTAACGTACGTAGGCGTTTTGTCTTCGAACATGACGTGCATCAAGGAATCCAGGTCATACGTGTCTTTCTTATCGCCGAGCAGGTTATTTAACGCCTCTTCCTGATCGGCGTCCTTCGAAGCCGGCAATCTTCCGCCCGCGGCCATAGGAGCCATGCCTCCGTCCGCATACCACTTCAGGAATTCCCAAGCTTCCGCTTGTTTTTTGGATTTGGCATTAATGGAGATGTAATCACCGAGGCCGCCCCTTGTCACGTAACTGTCCGCACTGTCCGTTAGTCTTGGCACTTGAGCGAACGCGATAGTGAAGTCGCGCGGGAAATCCGTAAAGTTATTCGAACTTCGCAGCAGCCAAGCCCCGATATTCAGCATAGGCACTTCCCCGCTCAGGAACACTTGCTCCACCGGCATTTTGGAAGTCAGCTGCTCTCCAAGCGGCGGCGTGGTCTTGTCATCCTTCATCATGACGTTCAGGGTTTCCAGCCATTTTTTGACCAGCGGGTGGTCCAGATTCGAAGTTCCGTCCGCCTTGGTGTACCCCTCTTGCGATAACACCGAATCAATCGGATCGACGAACGGCTCCATATTTTGAATAAATCCGTAGTTATTGCCGACTTTGAGCTTCTTGGCATATTCGCGCAGTTCATCCCACGTCCAGTCCTTCGGAACGGGCAGGCCGGCCGCATCAAGGGCATCCTTGTTCAGCGCGACAAAGAAGGCGCTTTTCGTGGTCGGCATCCCGTAATACTTCCCGTTGATTTTCCAGCCTTCAGCGTCGGGCCCCATTTTCTCGTCGATATTGTAATCGTCGAATTGGCTCAGATCCAAGGCCAAATTGGACTCCACCCGTTTGGACGTTTGGGAAAGCGTGTAATTCACGAACAGGTCGACATCCTGCCCTGTAATCATGGCTGTATCGAGCTTCAGGTTCCCGTCATCGTCATTGACGTAGCGGACATACTCGACTTGAATATCGGGATGCTCGGCATTCCACGCGTCGATGACCTCTTGCGGTCCGGCCTCCGGCGGTACGCCGCCCCACATGGTTAGTTTGACCGGATCGCCGGATGAAGGCGCTTTCGAATTGTCCGTTCCTTGTCCCTCATTCGCGGATGATGCGGTTTTGCCGCCGCAGCCTGCAAGAAGACCCATTAGCAATACGCCGATGAGAAGCATCGCCCATCCTTTTTTATTTCTCACATTAGAGACCTCCCCAAGAATCATATTGGTGTGATGCACTCTCATCGTAGCAGGGAACGGGAGCCGCTTTTAAGCTACATATCCATTCAGATCATGGAACAAAACGATGGAATTCCTGTTTCGGCGAATCCTATGCCTTGCATAGAATCGTTCTATTTAGCGTCTTTGCCGTGTTGTCTGTATTTGCTCGGCGTGAAGCCGGTCAACCGCTTGAATATTTTAATAAAATAATTGTCGTTCACGAACCCCACCCGAAGGCCGATCTCGTGAACAGGGAGGTCGGTTTGAAGTAAATACGCGATGGCCTTATCCACCCGGACCTGGTGCAAATAATGAATCAAGGTGCGTCCGGTCTTTTTCTTGAAGAGCGCGCTGACGTAATTCTCGCCCATCATCACGTAGCCCGACATCGATTTTACCGTAATGTCCTGCTCGTAGTGCTCATGGATGTACTGCAATATTTTCTGTACTTCCGGGTGCGTCGTGATTTCCTCGGGGGAGGCATGATGCGCCGGTTGTGGCGGCACCGTCTCCGTGGACGCGACCGGAATTGAAACAGGTTGGCTTGGGTTCGGGCTCGGGTTACTCTTGGTCAGCTCGGCATTCATTTTGTGCAGCGTCTCCCTCAGCGTATTCACGCTCATCGACAGCTTCAGGATATAGTTGGATGCCCCGTATTCCATCGCTTGCCGGACATACTCGAATTCACTCATGCAGGTCAGCATCACGAACTTCGAGGCATACCCTTCCTCCCGGGTTCTGCGGAGGAGCTCCACGCCGTCCATCTCCGGCATCACGATATCGGTCAGCACGAGATCGGGCGGATTGCTCCGGATCATCTCCAGCGCCTCGGCGCCGTTGCCTGCCTCTCCCGCCACCTTGAATCCAAGCTCCTCCCACGCGATGATCTCCCGCACGGACTCTCGCACAAACACCTCATCCTCCACCAGCAGCACCTTCCACATAGGTCTCCCCTCCTCGAAGCTTTTTAAAATCCGAATCCAAGCCTACACAGGCCAGAAACGAATAATCTGCCCGTTATGATGAAATCAAGTGATCGTTCTGATAAGGCGTTGAGATTAACAGCGGGATAGAAAATCGAATCCGCGTTCCCCGCTCCGAAGATATAATCTCCATGCTGCCCTCTTCTTTAAATAGCAGCCGCAGCAGCTCTTGCACATTGTTGAGACCGATACCCGGACGTTTACGCATTCCGCCCGCCTGCCGGGACTGCTCCATGCCGACGCCGTTGTCCTTGATCTCCACCGCCAATCGATTCGGCCCCTCCCGGGTAACCGTAATTTCAATGAGACCCTCCTGCTCCGACAGCGGCCCGATTCCGTGTATAATGGCATTCTCCACGAGCGGCTGGAGACAGAGCTTGGGTACAAGCGCATAGAGGATGTCCTCATCATACGCAAAGGTCACGTCAAAACGGTGATTATAACGCACCTGCTGAATATGGACGTAGGCCTGCACCAGCTCGATTTCATCCTTCAAATGCACCAGATCCTTCTCCGTATTCAGGCTCGCCTCCAGCAGCTTGCCCAGAGACAGTGTGATATTCGTGATATCCTCATTCCCGTGGCGAATGGCACTCCACTTGACGGTATTTAGCGTGTTGAGCAGAAAATGGGGGTTCATCTGAGCCAGCAGCATATGAAAATGCACCGCTTCCTTCTGCCTTTCCTCGGCCTTCAATCGCTGAATCAGCACATCCATGTCGTTGAGCATGGAATTGAACGTCTGCGTCAGTTCCAGAATCTCGCCCCGGAACTTGTGCTCCGGCAGCCGGATTTTCAGATTGTTGCGGACAACCGCCTTCATCTTATTCTGCAAATGGGATAACGGCCGGGTAATCGTGGCGGCAATAATGAAGGTCATGATGAGGAAAGCGCCGGTCAGCAGGAAAAAGGTCATGAAATATTGGCGCTTCAGCTCCTCGATCTCGTTAAAGAGCACCGTCAGCGGTATCCGGTTCACGATATACCAATCCAGCGATTCCACGTAAATGTAATTCACCAGGGTGTTGGAGGCCTTATCGATAAAATACTTCTGCCTGGGCTCGGCCGCAATCCTGGCTTTCACCTCGCCGGTCAGACTGCTGTTCAAGATCGATTGGGATACGTTCTCCCCAGCGCTTGTAATCAAAAAATACTCCTGTCGCAGCGTCGACTGCTTCAATACCGATTGAAACCAGAAGGAGTAATCGATGCTGATCCGGGCCATGCCGTACGGCTTGTTGCGGGGAGTTTCCATGTAAGCGTACAGCGACAGCAGGTAAGGACTCGTCGAGATATCCCGCAGCACGTAGTTGGCATCACTCGAAACCCAATGATACGACACGCCCTCCATCTGATCCCTATCAAAGCCAGGGTTGTCCCGAAGCTTCCTGTAATCGAGCGCCTCCCTGGGAGAATAAGAAGTGTAAGCGTTGCCATAAAAGTCGAGAATCGTGAAGTAGACCGACGGATTATATAGGAAAAAGCTGTTGTTCAAATTTTTGAACTTCTCCTCCATCAGGTTTTTGTTCTCGAGCCCCTGCCGCTGCCCGGGATGGGTCAGCACGGAGGCCACCGTCGAATCCTGCTCCAGAAATATCAGCGTTTTGAAGGCTACGCTCAACTGATCCTCCAGCGTTCGATACATCTGCTCCAGCTGGCTGTGGCTTTGCTGGCTGATTTTCTCCTGGACCAAGGTCTCGATCCGCTGGTAGTTGTACAAATTCAAAATGCCGAAAGGCAGCAGTATGACCAGAACGAACGCGGCAAACAGACGGTATTTCAGCTTGTGTGGAAACAGGGATCGTATTCGGTTCAGCACCCTCCCGCACTCTCCTTTTCGCTCGCTTGTTCTTCAATTATATCAGCACCGGTTCGCTTGAGAATGGCAATGTCTGAAATTGCATGGATATGTGCGGTTGATGCTGGGCGCAGGCATAGTGGATGTGTAGATTTGTTCTATTTTTATCAGACAAAAAAGACCAAACTCTCCGAGAGAGCTTGGTCCTCATCGATTGCATCAACGCATTTCGTGCTCAAGCGCGTTAACGATCACGCCCGCTAACGTCGAGGTCAGCCACTCTCGATCATGCGTGTTGCGTTTGATATCGAATTTAAGGACTTACTTTTCCATCAGCATTTCAAAGCAATTTAGCAGCAGCACATACGTCTGCTCGAAGGTGAGCTCCCCTTTCGGGTTGAACTGATTCTTGGCCATGCCGTTCATTAAAGAGAGGTTAGTCGCTTGGTATACTTGTTCCTTCGCCCATGGCGAGATGCTGCTGTCGTCCGCAAATCGAGAAGCCGAAACGGATCCGGTTGATGCCGGTCTGCCTTTCAGTTCATTCGTCTTGGCATACACCTGAAGGATCAGCGCGGCAGCCTGTTCTCTGGTGATGGTCGCTCGCGGCGAGAAGGATTGAGGCGATGTGCCGTTGATGATACCGTTTTGGCTTGCCCACGTCACGGTCCAATCATCGACGTCCTTAAACGGGGTCTTAACGTCGGTGACATCCTTATATAGATCCTGTCCCAGCATGGTCTCGATCATATGTACCGCCATCTCCGTAAACTCCACCCTGGTGATCGGCTGCTGATAGGATCGGTCAAACGGCCAGCCGATAATGCCATTCGCTTTTGCCTTCATGTAATCCGCTTGAGCCCAGTTACTCACTTTGCCATCAGCCGGACCATCATTCACGTTAACGTAGACCCGGCTTCTTGACTCCAGATAATCATTGACAGAGATCCATGTCGATCCCTTGCCTACGGCTTTGACCTTGCCGTTTGCATCAATCTCCACGATCCGGTTATCTCCGCTTTTGAACGTATTGCCGCTGGTCTGCAGTCCGTCGGTGAGGCCCATTTGAAGGGTTTCCCCCTTTTGAAGCTGAATATCGTAGCGGGCCAACAAACCAGGCATCATTTTGAAAAACGTCGTGGTGAACTCGACCTGTGCCGCGCTTCCGGAAGCGGTATATAGACCCGTGATCTGAACGGTGAAGGCATCGTCCGACGCAAAATCGCCTATGCCGTCAGGCCTAAAAATGACGGCAAACGGCACGCCGTAATAGCTGGTCTGCACATTGAAATATTTGCCCGATTTATCGTTGTCGCTTTTGTCAAAGCTCCACTCTTTCCCGTCCCTGACACGGGTCAATTTCACTTGAATCTGATCCGTTCTTGTCCGGTCATACTTTTGCGGGTTCAACGACACCGACCATGGATCGTTTGTCTTAAAAACCTCTTCCGGAAAATATCCTGCAGACGGCCAGGCGATGTAATCATACTGAACTTCGGAAGCCGGGCGGCCCTTGTCCATCGAGTACATCGACGCATAGGCAACGTTGTTGGCGTTATGTACCATGCCGAACATGGTCTGTTTCATCTCCGGATTGATGATCCACCGGCGGTGTCCGACGCGGTCGATATTCGTAGTACCGCTATCCGCCATATAACCAAGGACATTGTCATAAAAGGTCGGGCTGCCCCCGTAAAGGTTGCTTGTCCTCGCTCCTTCCTTCGCTGAAGCGTACAGCGAATCGTCCATGCCGGCCGGCATGGTTGGATAATGGCTCAGCTTTTGATGCAGAGCGTTTACTAGCGCTGCCGCCTGCTGCTGCCCTGCAAGCGAAGGGTTGGCTGTCACGTCATCGGGCAGGCCGGATAGGTATCTTACAAAGTTGACGGCGCGAAGGCCGTCCTCGATATATTCCGGTTTTATCGTCCCTGCCTTATAGGGTACGGCGACGCTTGGCGATTCCATGTAAATTCGTTCAGGCCCCATGTAGGATGTGCCAGTATCCATGGGTTTGTACTGCTGCCATTTATTCAGGATATCCTGCTTCGTTCGATCTCCCGTCAGCTGCTGAACGTCAGCCGCATGGGCATCGGGGGCCGATAAGACTGCTGCGATCAGCATAGCCGCAGGCAGAATCAGCCATTTTCTCGATCGTTGGAGTGATCGTTTCATAGATTCAAGCCACCTTACTTCTAGTATTTTTCCTATAACTTCCGTCTTCATCATTATAACGGCAAATATAGGAAACTTGAACTATAAAAAGATAGGCTTGTAGATCTACTAGAGTATCCCGGCCGTCGCACAGCCTATTCCATTCCAGCTTCCCGATTTTAACAGCGACCGGAGACGATATACGCACCGCCCCACGGCACGATAACAGAGTGTGCAGCCTTCGATCTCTTCTTCTCCCACGCCCAAAAGCCCGGCTCATGTGACTTCACAGAGCTGAGCTTTCTTCTTTGCACTGCTATGAAATACTCACAATCGGCTGCACGCCTCCCCCCCTGCTCAGGTGCGTATATCGGTGGAGGAGCAGCGCGTTCGCCTTTAAAATCGGGAAGCTTCCCCAGCTTATCCCATTCCAGCTTCCCGATTTTAACAGCGACCGGAGACGATATACGCACCGCCCCACGGCACGATAACAGAGTGTGCAGCCCTAACCCCGCAGATCTCAAATGAATGCAAAAAAGCCCAGCTCCCTCTAAAACAGGAGCCGGGCTTTCTCTTATTTCAATTATTTTTGCTTCAGGTTGTAGAACGACTTCAAGCCGTTGTATTGAGCAA
Organism: Paenibacillus sp. Y412MC10; assembly: GCF_000024685.1. Classification (NCBI taxonomy): domain Bacteria; kingdom Bacillati; phylum Bacillota; class Bacilli; order Caryophanales; family Paenibacillaceae; genus Paenibacillus; species Paenibacillus sp. Y412MC10. The sequence continues at coordinate 227,159 of NC_013406.1, read as the reverse complement.
GCTCGCCCAATTGGTCTTCGATGCGAAGCAATTGGTTGTATTTCGCAACACGGTCGGTACGGGAAGGAGCACCCGTTTTGATTTGACCCGCGTTAGTAGCCACTGCGATATCAGCAATCGTGCTGTCCTCGGACTCACCGGAACGGTGGGAGATGACAGCCGTGTATCCTGCGCGTTTTGCCATTTCGATCGCATCGAAAGTTTCAGTCAATGTACCGATTTGGTTAACTTTGATCAGGATGGAGTTACCGATACCCTCGTTGATGCCTTTTTCCAGACGCTCCGTGTTCGTAACGAACAGGTCGTCACCCACGAGTTGAATTTTGTTACCCAATTTCTCGGTGAGCAATTTCCAACCTTCCCAATCGTCCTCGGAGCATCCGTCTTCGATGGTTACAATCGGGTATTTGTCTACCCAAGAAGCGAGCAGGTCAACGAATTCTGCCGGCGTGAAGGATTTGCCTTCGCCTTCCAGAACATACTTGCCATCTTTGAAGAACTCGGTGGAAGCAACGTCCATACCCAGCAATACATCTTCGCCTGGCTTGTAGCCGGCTTTTTCGATCGCTTCGATGATGGAAGACAGTGCATCTTCGTTGGACGTGAAGTTAGGAGCGAAGCCGCCTTCGTCACCAACCGCCGTGTTCAGGCCTTTGCCCTTCAGAACGGATTTCAGGTTGTGGAAGATTTCAGCGCCCATGCGAAGAGCTTCTTTGAAGCTAGGTGCGCCAACAGGCAATACCATGAATTCTTGTACGTCAACGTTGTTGTCCGCGTGAGCGCCACCGTTCACGATGTTCATCATAGGCACTGGAAGTTGTTTGGCGTTGAATCCGCCAAGGTATACATACAGCGGAAGATCCAAAGCATCAGCAGCAGCGCGAGCTACAGCCATGGATACGGCCAAGATGGCGTTCGCACCCAATTTGCCTTTGTTTGGCGTACCGTCCAAAGCGATCATCAGCTTGTCGATGCCGAGCTGGTCCAGAGCGTCCATGCCGATCACTTCAGGAGCGATGATTTCGTTCACGTTCTCAACGGCTTTCAGAACGCCTTTGCCCAGGTAACGGGATTTGTCGTCGTCGCGAAGCTCAACAGCTTCGTGAACGCCAGTGGAAGCGCCGGATGGAACGATAGCGCGACCGATTGCACCGGATTCCAGGTATACTTCAACCTCTACGGTTGGATTGCCGCGGGAGTCAAGGACTTCGCGTGCATATACATCAGAAATAATAGTCATGTGTATAGTCTCCTTTGAAATGTTATGTTTATGTTCCATTATGAACTACTTATTTACGTGCTGCAATCATGGAGGTTCCCGTCATCTCGTCAGGCTTCGGCAGCCCCATCAGATCAAGAATCGTTGGCGCGATGTCGGCCAGAATACCGCCTTCACGCAGCGTTACGTTCTCATCCGTTACGATGAACGGAACCGGGTTCGTGGTATGCGCGGTAAATGGACGGCCATTCTCATCGAATACCATGTCCGCATTTCCGTGGTCAGCCGTAATGATAACCACGCCGCCTTTGGCAAGAACGGCATCCACCACTTTGCCAACGCACTCATCGGTGGTTTCTACCGCTTTAACGGTAGGCTCCAGCATACCGGAGTGACCAACCATGTCCGGGTTCGCGAAATTCAAGATGATCGCGTCATGCTTATCCGCTTCGATTTCTCTCACGCAGGCATCCGCCACCTCATAGGCGCTCATCTCCGGCTTCAGATCGTACGTCGCCACTTTCGGCGAGTTGATCAATACGCGCGTTTCGCCTGGAAGCTCAACATCGCGTCCGCCGCTGAAGAAGAACGTCACGTGCGGGTACTTCTCGGTTTCCGCAATGCGAAGCTGCTTCTTGTTGTGCTGAACCAACACTTCGCCCAGCGTGTTGTCCAGATCCTTCGGCTTGTAGGCGACGAAGCCTTCCACCGTCTCGCTGAACAGCGTCAAGCAGACAAAATGCAAGCTTTGCGGGAACTTCGGTCCGCGATCGAAACCACGGAAATCTTTGTTCGTGAACACTTGTGACAGCTGGATCGCACGGTCAGGGCGGTAGTTCAGGAAGATGACGGAATCTCCGCTCTCCACCAGACTTACCGGTTCTCCCGCGCCATTTACCATGACGGTCGGCTCTACGAATTCATCATAAACCGATTTCTCGTAGGATTCGGTGATGGCTTTCAGCGGATCCGTATATTTAGGGCCTTCGCCGTACACCATCGCACGGTAAGCCTTCTCGACGCGGTCCCAACGCTTGTCGCGGTCCATTGCGTAGTAACGACCGGAAAGCGTAGCGATTTGGCCAACCCCCACTTCCTCAATCTTCGCAATCAGATCCTTAACGAACTGCTTGCCGCTGTCCGGTGCCACGTCGCGTCCATCCATGAAACCATGGATGTATACGTCATGGAAATCTTCCTTCTTGCAAAGATCCAGCATCGCAAACATGTGCTCAATGTGACTGTGAACGCCACCGTCGGATACCAGCCCGTACAGATGCAGCTTCTTGTTGTTGTTCTTGGCAGCGCGAACGGCTTCCACCAGCGTTTCGTTCTCGAAGAATTCTCCTTCGCGAATCGACTTCGTGATGCGGGTCAAATCCTGATACACGATCCGGCCTGCGCCGATGTTCAAGTGACCCACTTCGGAGTTCCCCATTTGACCTTCCGGCAAGCCTACGGCTTCGCCGCAAGCGGTCAACGTGGTGTTCGGATATTGCTTCAAATACCGGTCGTAGTTAGGCTTGTTCGCTTGAGCGACCGCATTGCCCACCTCGGTGTTGCGAAGCCCGAAACCGTCCATGATGATCAGAGCTACGGGTTTTGGAGCAGACATTTACTTCGCCCCCTCAACGAGTGCGATGTAGGAAGCCGGTTGTAGACTTGCACCACCAACGAGCGCGCCGTCGATGTCGCTTTGTCCCATATACTCCGCTACATTTTCAGGCTTCACGCTGCCGCCGTATTGAATGCGGACTTGGTCTGCAACGGTTTCGCCGTACAGGCCTTTAACGAGTTCGCGAATATAGGCGATGACTTCATTCGCATCCTCTGCCGTGGAGGATTTGCCCGTTCCGATTGCCCAGATTGGCTCGTAAGCAATAACGACATGAACCGCTTGATCAGCAGGAACACCTGCGAACGCTGCTTCCGTTTGTACTTTGCACACGTCTTTGGTTTGGCCGGCTTCGCGTTCTTCCAGCTTCTCGCCAACGCATACGATCGGAAGAAGACCATGACGGAATGCCGCATGTACCTTCTTGTTCACGATCTCATCGGTTTCAGCAAAATACTGACGGCGCTCGGAATGTCCAATAATGACGTAGTCCACGCCCAGGTCTTTCAGCATCAAGCCGCTGATTTCACCCGTAAAGGCGCCATTGTCTTCGAAATGAAGATTTTGTGCACCGATTTTGATGTTCGTGCCCTTTGCCGCTTCAACCAATGCAGGAAGATTGGTAAACGGCGCGCAGATCACGCTTTCCACGCCTTCTACTTCCGCTTTGCCTTTCACATCTTCAATAAATGAAGTTGCTTCCGGAACAGTTTTGAACATTTTCCAGTTACCAGCTATGATAGGTGTTCTCACACGATTCACTCCTTTATTCCCCCGAAGATTCTCCAGGGTCCAAACTTCATCCACTTGCTATCCAATGTAATTCCTCATTCTATTTATCGTTCAGTGCCACAACACCAGGAAGTGCTTTGCCTTCCATGAACTCAAGAGATGCACCGCCGCCTGTCGAGATGTGATCCATCTTGTCGGCAAGGCCGAATTTCTCCGCTGCTGCAGCCGAGTCGCCGCCGCCGATAATCGTGTAAGCTTCCGTTTCCGCACAGGCCTGTGCCACTTCACGAGTACCGTTGCTGAACGGAGCGATTTCGAATACGCCCATAGGACCGTTCCACACGACAAGTTTGGAGTTCTTGATCACTTCTGCATACTTGGCGCGAGTCTTAGGACCGATGTCAACGCCTTCCCAATCGGCTGGGATGCCGTCGATATCAACGACCTTGGTATTCGCGTCTGCGCTGAATTCGTCCGTAACGACGATATCTTCCGGCAGGTAGAAGTTTTTGCCCAGCTCTTTGGCTTTTTCGATGAAACCGAGTGCCACATCAAGCTTCTCTTTATCAAGCAGAGATTGACCGATTTCATGGCCTTGAGCTTTGAAGAACGTGTAAGCAAGTCCACCGCCGATGATGACATTGTCAGCAAGCGTAAGCAGGTTGTCGATCACGTCGATTTTATCCTTAACCTTCGATCCACCGATGATGGCGGTAAAAGGACGGTCCGGATTCGAAAGGGCTTTGCCGAGAACGGACAGCTCTTTCTCCATCAACAATCCCGATACGGCCGGAAGATGATGAGCAATCCCCTCTGTCGAAGCGTGCGCGCGGTGAGCAGCACCAAACGCGTCGTTCACGAACAGATCGGCCAGCTCAGCGAATTGCTTCGCAAGTTCCGGATCATTCTTCTCTTCACCAGGGTAAAAACGAACATTTTCAAGTACGAGCACATCGCCGTTTTGCAGCTTCTCGACTTGAGCTTTAACGGCTTCTCCTACCGCTTCATCCGCTTTGGCTACCGGTTTGCCGAGCAGTTCCGACAGACGCTGACTCGCCGGAGTCAGGCGCAAAGATTCTACGACCTCTCCTTTGGGACGACCCATGTGGCTGGCCAGGATGACTTTCGCTCCTTGCTCCACCAGATACTTAATCGTCGGCAAAGTCTCGCGAATACGAGTGTCGTCTGTAATTTTACCATCTTCGAGCGGTACATTGAAATCGACGCGGACAAACACCCGTTTGCCGCTTACTTCTACATCACGTACACTTTTCTTGTTCATCTCCACGTTCCTCCTAAGAAAACTATTCTCCTCACCGACAGCATGCAGTTGCTCTCGTATCTCTCTCTATCGTCTAACCAGCGCCCGGATTCTTATCTATTCTTCCCAGTGCTCTGGCATGAAAACAAGGAAAAACCATGAACCAAAGAGGAGACCCGTGAACGGAACTCCTCTTCGGTTGAATGGCTAGATCAATTACAGACCTTTGCTTGCGATGTAAGCAGCGAGGTCAACGACACGGTTGGAGTAGCCCCACTCGTTGTCATACCAAGAAACAACTTTCACCATGTTGTCGCCAACTACCATCGTGGAGAGCGAATCGATAGTGGAAGAAGCTGGATCGCCATTGTAGTCGCTGGATACAAGCGGCTCTTCGGAGTAGTTCAAGATGCCTTTCAGCGGGCCTTCAGCAGCTGCTTTCAGCGCTCCGTTTACATCTTCAAGGGTTACGTTTTGGGACAGCTCAACTACGAGGTCCGTTACGGAAACGTTCTTCGTAGGTACACGCATAGAGTTACCATTCAATTTGCCTTTCAATTGTGGCAGAACGAGGCTAACCGCTTTAGCAGCACCTGTTGTGGAAGGAATGATGTTTTCAGCAGCTGCACGAGCACGACGCAGATCTTTGTGCGGCAGATCAAGCACTTGCTGGTCATTCGTGTAGGAGTGAATTGTAGTCATCAATCCTTTAACGATACCAAAGTTCTCGTCAAGAACTTTTGCAAAAGGAGCCAAGCAGTTCGTCGTACAAGAAGCATTGGAGATGATGGTGTGGCTAGCAGCATCGTATTTGTCTTCGTTAACGCCCATAACGATGGTGATATCTTCGTCAGTAGCTGGAGCGGAGATGATAACTTTCTTAGCGCCGCCTTTCAAGTGAGCGGAAGCTTTGTCTTTCGCTGTGAAAATACCAGTGGATTCTACAACGATTTCAACGCCGTACTCAGCCCAAGGCAATGCTTCAGGGTTACGCTCAGCGAATACTTTCACTTCGCGGCCGTTGACAACGAGTGCGCCTTCTTTAGCTTCAACAGTTGCATTCAGTCTGCCATGAGTCGTGTCATATTTCAAAAGGTGTGCCAGCGTTTTTACGTCCGTCAAATCGTTGATTGCCACGATTTCAACTTCGCTGTTGTTCAGCGCAGCGCGGAATACGTTACGTCCAATACGTCCAAAACCGTTAATACCTACTTTAACCATGAGTAGTTCCCTCCATATTTGTAAAATTTATATATTCAAGATTGGCCGTTAAGCCAATCAAGACAACAAAAATGAAAAATCAGTTGTACGCCCGCGGACTCAGATGCCGGCGTCAATTTCCTTCTCGACTTCCAATGCCGCGGCTTCATCCGTAACGAGAATGTCCTCGTGCCCGAATTTCAGCACCGCGTGAATCGCTTTGCCCTTGCCTTGCCCTCCAGCAATGCCGATGATGGTCTCCGTCCGCATAATATCCTCAAGCCGGAGTCCAAGGGTAAGCATTTTGTGGACAACTTCGCCATCTTCGCTGAAATAATAGCCGAAGGATTCCGCGATCGCGCCATCTGCCTGCAAGTTCCGGATAGAGCCTTCATCCAGCTTCCGCCGTCTGGCCATCTCCATGGCATCCCCGATGCCGTGAATAATGACGCGGCTGCGCCTGATCACATCCACGATCTCTTGGATGTGCTGATCCTGAACCAACGATTGATAAGCATCCTCGCTGAGCAGATCCGGAACATGAAGCAATCGGTACTCAGCCCCAACGCGCTTAGCCATTTTGGAAGCAATGGTGTTCGCTTGAATCTCCATGCTCTCCCCGAGGCCGCCACGCGCCGGCACAAACCAAGTGCTTGTCAACGGTTCGCCGCCAGGCAAAGAGGACATCTGCTCTGCCACTTCGGCGAGCGTGGAGCCGCCTGTTACGGCAATCGTATCTCCATCCTGGACAAAGTTAAGCAGCGTTCTTGCTCCGGCCCGGCCAAGCTCACGTTTGACTTCCGGAGATGACTCGCTGTCACCGGGAATAATGACCACTTTACGAAGCCCGTAAGCCTGACGAATCTTCTCTTCCAGTTCAACCAGTCCGAACAACTCATTCATGACCGGTTCCAACTCCTCCAGCAAGCATATCCCTGAGCCGCTGATCCGCATGCCGAGCGTTTCAATCTCGATCAGCCCTTGCGCTTTCAGAAGATCAGTCTCTGCTCTGAGAACACGCTCGGTCATCGATAACGATGAAGCCAGTGTTCTTCGGCCAACAATTCCGGACAACTTGATCTGATGAAGGATGGTATACCTTCGTTTAAGAGTGTCCATCAGATCCGGCAGAAGTTGCTCTTGTATTTCTAATAGGTTACGCATGCATTCCACTCCTGCAAACTTCGTCTCGGCTCTCCTACCTGGTCGTAAAATGTCCCAGTTAAACTTTTTAAGTCCCACCCTTATTCTAACCAATAATCATGCCGGTTGCAAGTGTCCGAAAGTATATTTCTCTACCCCAGGCATTCTTATACATTATGGCCAACTACCGGCTCGTCTATATAATAGGAACAAAGTTTTGTCCGCTATTGTATTTTTGAAATAGATGCGGTATAATCAACTTCGTTGCTGATTTTTGTGCGCCCGTGGTCCAATGGATATGACGTAGGCCTCCGGAGCCTGAGATCGAGGTTCGATTCCTCGCGGGCGCGCCATTATAACATTTATTCTCTATACTGATTACCCTAAAGTGCCCATAACGGCTCTTTTTTTTACTCAATAGTTTGACTTTCTTTGACTTTTTGATTTAAATTGTTTATCATGTGGGTAATACGGTAACAGTATTTATATGAGGTACTTAAGAGGAGGTTTTCCACGTGAGTTTTATACCTATGGTCGTTGAACAAAGCAACCGCGGTGAGCGGGCGTACGACATCTATTCCAGATTGCTGAAAGACCGCATTATCTTCCTCGGCTCCGACGTAAATGACGTGGTCGCCAATTCCATCATTGCCCAAATGCTGTTCTTGTCGGCTGAGGATCCCGAGAAGGATATTCATCTTTACATCAACAGCCCTGGCGGTTCCATTACCGCAGGTATGGCGATATTCGATACGATGCAGTTCATCAAGCCGGACGTCTCGACGATCTGTGTCGGCATGGCTGCTTCCATGGGCGCATTCCTGCTCAACGCAGGCGCTAAAGGCAAACGTTACGGACTGCCTAACAGCGAGATTATGATTCACCAGCCGCTCGGCGGCGCACAAGGTCAAGCCACGGATATTGAGATCCGTGCCCGCCGCATTCTGAAAATGCGCGACAAGCTGAACCGCATCCTGTCCGAACGCACCGGCCAACCGCTGGAGCGCATCGAGAAGGATACTGATCGCGACTACTTCATGACGGCTGACGAAGCCAAAGAGTATGGACTGATCGATCAAGTACTGGAAAACACACCGCCGCAAGGCTTATAAAAGAAATGAAGTAAAGGGCAGGCGCCGTTATCCGGTGCCTGCCTTTTCTTATCCTCTGGATTCATTGAAAACTTCGAGTACTAAATAGTGAGAGTATCCCCTTCGGTCGCTGTTGAAATCGGGAAACTGGAATGAATTGAAAAAGGTTGTTTCCCGATTTCAAAGGCGAACGCGTTGCTCCTCCAAGGATACTCTCACTTCGGTACGATTTTTTCAATAAAACATAAAGACGGTAAGGCCATCCCCCTCCTAAAAGGCCTGTCTTAACTTGAGGGGAGGGGAAAAAGGGTACGCCTATGGTGAGATACACAAAAAAACCCCTTGATCATAGGGCGCAGGAGTATATGCTCCACGCTCAATTGATCAGGGGATTTATCGCAACGGGTTCCAGCACAGTGTTACATCAGGACAGCATCATGTATCTAAACAAGCTATAGTATGAAATTTAATGATTACAGTTTACACAAACCGCCTATCATATACTCTTACTTCCACTCTTTCAGCTTCAGCTCAAACTCAGGAAATCCATAGGCATAGGCGGTGTACTCATAAAGCTGGAAGTACAGCACCGCCGCGTTATCCTTCACGTAGAAGTCGGCATCGGCAGGCACTCCCTCAAAACCGCCGAGGTAACCTCCCTCTTTCTTCATCTTGCTCAGCACAAGGTTGTTCAGCTTCTGCTTGTTCTTGCCCTGCATGTTAATGAAATCGCCCAGCTTCATTTGCTTGCCGTCCTTCAAGGAGAACGTGAAGCTTTTACGGAAGGTCATGCCATGGGCACCGCCGGTGTACGAATAATCATACGCCGTAATGCTCAGGATGTCGTTCTGGTTGTAATGGACCACGAAGTCACCGCTGAATTCGTAAGGGAAACTGGATTCCGACGGCGGGAATTCCTCGGCGTTTCCTTCCGCACCGGTGATTACGCCGGACGCATTTTCTTTCAACACTTTGTTGATTTCGGCTTGGACCTCTGCATTATCGAGTCCGCTGATTACAGGATAATTCACAACAGCGTCTACGCCCTGAATATTCTTCTTGAGCGCAACCGATTTAATGGTAATGTCATTCAGCTTCTTCTGTGTCATGCTCAGTGTTTTCAAGGAAGGATTCCATTGTCCCTGAATGCCCATGTATTCGCTGATCGTTTTGAACGGCAGATACAGACGTCCATTGATGATCTGTCCGCCAGGCTCGCCGGCATACGAACCGTTCACCAGAATGCCGATCTCGCTTGCAGCATACACGGCGGCGCTCAGCTTGTTATAGCCGTTACCCAGTGTATACGTGCGGTTTTTGGAATCATATTTAAGAGGCATCCCCAGACCATCCCGCAAAGCGGTAGCTGGCACATAAGTTACCCCATGCAGCACTAGACCTTTTTGTGACAAGGTTTTGCCGTTCCATTTCAGTACAACTTCATTCTTCGACGTTTTTTGGCTGGCGGAAACGGGTGCCTTAGCGGCGCTTGCATCGATGACCTGTCCGCTCAAACCAAGACTACCAAGCAGGACACTAGTTGCAATTAATGATGCACATACACGAAATTTAGGATTCATATCAGAATTCCACCTTTGTTAAATTAAGTTTCCGTTAGTTGTTAATCTATTACCCTTAATCATTATAAGGAAAGCTTTCAATGTATTGGTAACAAAGTGAATGACAATTTTGACTCCATGCCATAGGACCTATACATTCTCATGATTCTTTCCGGACGAACGCCGCTGCGCTAAGAAACACACCGAACAAGAGAGCACTTGAACCCGCAAGCAGCAGTAGTTCACTGCCTTGGACAACGTAAGCAAGAAGAATCAAACCGATGCCAACGAGTGCACTGTGAATGCTCGTCAGCAGCAGATGCAGCGCGCTTTTCCTGAAAAAATTCAGAAATAAAACAGCCGCGATGCCTGCAACAATCAAAGCAATAAACCCCATGCTCGTCAGATCACTCAAGCTGCTTCTTCCTTTCCGGGATACCCCATTTATAAAAAACGGGCCTAAACGGTATACAACCTCCTTATATATAACAACGAAAAGGATCCTGAAGTTGTGGTGGAATTCCTGAAAATCGGCCAATTCTTCCCACTTTGGGACTAATGTCTCATTCTGCTCTGCAAAAAAAAGAGCCCATCCCCTTTAGGGGACAGGCTTCCTTTATTACAAAAAGATGAAGAACCGAAGCTTATATTAACGACCGCTCTTCAGTTCGGTCCATAAACGATCATAGACGGAGAGCGAGTCACCGACATTATCGAGCCACTCGGTACGGCCCAGCTCCTCTTCCGTCAGGTTGATCATCGTATTGGCGCGGTATTCCTCGCTATGGAATTCCATTGCTTTGGTGTTCGGATTGCTGTATCCGATAAATTCATAGTTTTTGGCGCTGACTTCGGGCTCCATCATGAAGTTGATGAATTTCTCGGCCAGCTCCTTATTCTTCGCACCTTTAGGAATCGCGTAGTTGTCCGAGAATATGGTCGCTCCTTCTTCAGGCACCACGTACGCTACATCCGGATTCTCCGCCGCGATGAACGCCGCGTCTCCGGACCAAACCGTGGCAATCCAGCCTTCCTCCTGAATCATCTTCTGCTTAATATTGTCCGTATCAAACGCAAGGACATTCGGCAGCAGTGTCTTCAGCTCATCGGATGCAGCCGTGATTTCCGCCTCATCCGTGCTGCTGTTGGATTTCCCTTGCTTTTTCAGCGCCATGCCGATCATTTCCCGGTTGTCGTCCAGAAGCAGGACTTTGCCCTTGTATTCCGGATTCCAGAGGTCTTCCCAGCTGTTGATTTCGTCCTTCACATACTTCTTGTTATATGCAATTCCCGTTACGCCGGACGTGTATACGATCGAATATTTATTGCCCGGGTCATAAGACGGATCTTTGAAAGTATCCGTAATATTGACGAAGTTCGGGATATTATTCATGTCAAGCGGCTCAAGCAGCTCCGATTCAATCATCGTTTTGACCATATAATCGGACGGCTGAATGAGGTCATAACCGCTGCCGCCAGCCTTGATCTTAGCCAGCAGGTCTTCATTGTTCGCGTAGTTGTCGTAGGTTACCTTCACGTCGAACTTCTCCTCAAAGTCCTTCAGCACCTCCGGATCGAAGTTATCCGCCCAGCTGTAAATATGAAGCGTCTCCTTATCCGAGCCGCAGCCGGCCAGCAGTCCTACAGACAATACCGCAACCATGCCTGCCGCCAGCAGGCGGGTCCATCTTGATTTTTTCAATTCAATATCTCCTCTCTTTCCACTTGCATGTTTTAGTTTTATATCGAAAAAAGCGTTTCTATCGCTTAGATCGGTAATGTTTTGTGTTTCTTCTGCCCATTGCCGCGGTTAAGAATATATTGGGCTAACAGGATCAGCGTGATGCTGACCAGTATGAGCAGCGTGCACAGCGCGTTGATCTCTGGCGAGATGCCGCGTTTCACCTGAGCGTATATATAGATCGGCAGCGTTGTTGAGCTTGGGCCGGCGACGAAAAAGCTGACCATAAAATCGTCCAGCGACAGCGTGAAAGCAATCAATGCGCCGGAGATAATGCCCGGTGCAATCTGCGGCAGCGTGACGTGCCGGAACGTTTGCCAAGGCGTGGCGCCCAAATCCTGGGCCGCCTCATCCAGCTGTTTGCCCATGCCCGACAATCTGGCCGTTACCACAACATACACATACGACAAGCTGAACGTGATATGTGCGATGATCACCGTTGTCTTGCCAAGCGGCATGTTCAGTTGACTGAACAGCACCAGCAGCGACAGCCCCATAATAATATCCGGAATAATGACCGGCAGATACAGCAGGCCATTCATGCCGCTGCGGCCTTTACGCCCTAAATTCCGAAGCGAGAGCGCCGCTGCGGTCCCGAGCAGGGTGGAAACGATCGTCGAAATGACGGCCACCGTCAAACTGTTCATCAGCGCTTCCATCACGTGCCGATTCTGAAATAACGATACATACCAATCCATCGTAAAGCCTTCCCAATTGCCGCTAAGCCGCGTATCGTTAAAGGAATAGATGATAATCATGACGATGGGTACATAGATGAAAGCCATCATAAGGAAAGAGTGAACCCCGAGCAGCGGGTGATTCTTCTTTTTCACTTATCTCCCCTCCCCTACGCGTTGATGGCGGGCTTGCATGGCCCGGTTAAAGAGCAGGATCAGCACCAGGGACGTAATCACAAAAATAACCGATAACGCCGCTCCAAAGGGCCAGTTGCGCGCACCCAGAAACTGCTGCTGAATGATATTGCTGATCATGGAGGACTTGGCGCCTCCCAATATATCCGTAACGACAAACATCCCGGAAGTCGATACATAGACAAGAACCGCACCCGTCATGATGCCGGACTTGCTCTGTGGCAAGGTAATATGCCGAAATGCCTTCCATCTGGAAGCGCCCAGATCGCTGGCCGCATCCAGCAGACGTTTGTCCATCTGCTCCAAGGCCACGTAAATCGGCAGCACCATGAACGGAATGAAGTTATACACCATCCCGAGCAGTACGGCGCCGTACGTATACAGCATCTGAATCGGCTCGTCGATCCATCCCGCCCACAGCAGCAGGCTGTTTACCACGCCTTGCGTCCGGAGCAGCAGAACCCACGCATAGGTTCGGATCAAAAAGTTGATCCAGAACGGAACCGTGATCAGAATCAATCCCCAGGTTTGGATACGCGGGGAAGCGTTGGCTATATAATAGGCCAAAGGATAGCTGACTAACAAGCAGATCACCGTAGTCAGCAGCGACAGTACCAAGGTATCCCAGTAGATACCCAAATATAATGGATCAAAAAAAGTCTTGTATCCTTCCAGGCTGAAGGAAAACACGACATTCCCGAGCGAATCCCGCGAGAGAAAGGAAATGCCGACCACGATCAGCATCGGAACGATCAGGAACAGGGATAACCACAGCAGCACCGGAGTCAACAGGAACCTTGATTTCCTCATGGCCCGATGATCACCTCATCCTTGGCGTTCCAGTTCACCCCAACCCGTTCGCCAACCTCCCACGGATGGTCATCCGAAATATCGAGGGCAATCGTGACCTTCATCGGCTCATCGTCCAATTGGACCAGCAGCTTATGAACGCTGCCGAGGTACTGCACATCCTCAATCACGCCGCTCTTCTTGGCACCCGACTCCCGCTGGGGAATGAGTTTCTCCGGCCGTACGGCAAAAAGCCCCTCAGGCGAGGAGAAGACGTTATTCTCCCCTACAAACGTGGCGGCAAACAGCGTTTGCGGTCTCGCATAGATCTCGCGCGGCGTGCCGATTTGCTCTACCCGTCCATGGTTCATGATGACGATCCGGTCTGACAGCATCATGGCTTCCTCTTGGTCGTGCGTTACATATACAAACGTGATCCCGAGCGTCCGCTGCAAATGCTTGAGCTCGGACTGCAGGTTCTTCCGCAGCTGCAAATCCAGCGCGCCGAGCGGTTCATCCAGCAGCAGCACCTTCGGCTTGTTGGCGATGGCGCGCGCAATGGCCACGCGCTGCTGCTGTCCGCCGGACAGCTGGTGCGGGAAGCGTTCCCGCAAGGCGGTCAGCTGCGTCATCGCAACAGCCTCGTCCACGCGCTCCTTGATGAGCTGGCGCGGCATTTTTTTCATTTTCAGTCCAAAAGCGATATTATCTTCTACGGTCATATGCGGAAACAGAGCATAGTGTTGGAATACCAAATTCAAATCCCGCTTGTTCGCAGGCATATCCGTCACATTCTGACCCGCCAGCCATACCTGTCCTTCGGTCGGCTGCTCGAATCCTGCTATCATTCGGAGAATCGTCGTTTTGCCGCAGCCGCTGGGGCCCAGCAAAGTCAGGAATTCCCCTTCTTTAATGGAGAGCGACAGCGGATGCACGACCGCTTGTCCCTGAAAATGCTTCTCGATCTGGACAAGTTCAATCACATGCATCAACCCCTTCTTCAAAATGTGACCTGTTCGTTTCCATGTGTACATCCTATTACCAGTATGCACAAAAACGTTCTCCACTAAGAAGAAACGGTCCTACTGCCTGTTGTGCTCAGGTTGGCAGAATCCGTTTCTTAAGGGTGGAGGCGGTTAGAAATCTCTACTAAGAAAAAAAAGCCATATCCATGGGTATGGCTTTAAACGTTAGATCAAAGTTCAGTTTTTCGCATATTCACTATACCTCGTTTTCCCCCTATACACAACACTTTTCTGTGTATTTCGACAGGGGAAGGGCCGGATATGGCACCGGAAAATGGTATTTCATTTTTTAAAAAGACATGCTAAAAAAACCGTTCACCCGATAAAGGTGAACGGTTTTCTGTATGCTGCGTCGATTACAGCGACTATTTCAGCTGGTATTGCACGTACAGCTGCGTCGAGATTTTGATCTCGCCCGGCTTCACGGATGTGTTGGCGCCCGCGTCCGCTGCAACGGATTGTGCTTCCATCTGCATTTTTTCGAGACCGTAGATGGTATCTACGCCAACGGAACCTTCAACAATGTTCAGCACGATGCCCAGCTGGCGCTTGGAGGCTTTTGCCATCGCTTGGGCCTTCAGGTCTGCATTCGCCATCGCCTTATCAATTACTTGAGCTTCGAAGGCATCACGATTCTCAACCGAGAAACGGGCGTTGCCGATGGAATTGGCACCGGCATCGGATGCTGCATCGAGCAGGTCCCCGACTTTGCTCAGATCGCGAAGCGTAACTTCCAGGGAATGATAGGCGGTGTAATTTTTCACTTTACGTCCATTCTCATCGGAGTACGTATAGTTAGGCTGTACGTAGAACTGCTCGGTTTTGATATCCTTGTCGTCGATCTTCCAGGTTTCTTTCAACAGCTTCGTAATCTTATCCATTTTCAGCGCATTGCTCTTCTGTGCGGATTTTGCGGTTTCCGCATATGATTCTGCCCCGATGGAAAGATAAACGATATCTGGCTTCACCGAGATCTCGCCTTTACCAAGTACGGTAAGAAGGTTTTGCTGTGCTGCCTCCGCCGCGTGCACCTCGGTTGCTCCGCTCAACCCGACCCAAGCCGTGCTGCCAGTCAGCAGTGCGCCTGCAATCATGATAGAACCTACTTGTTTGACCCATCTTTTCATCTTTGTCAGCCTCCTTCGATATTGGCATCGCTGCCATGCTTGCCTTACCCTTCTAACGTGAGGGCATTGGTAAATGTTGCATCCGAATCGGAGCGTTTTGATATTTTTCTTGTAATAAATTTTTTACGCCCAATTCATTGGTATTTCTAGGCATGATTGGCTATTTAGCCAAATAAGATACCGAATGAAGCCGGAAGCTGCTGTTTAACATGGAAGCCTTAATGGGTAACTAACTTACACGGTGTTAAGAACAGGAGGTCATTATGAAATCATTGCGTGTATTCTACGTGTTCATGTCACTGCTGCTCCTCATGGCCGTTGGCGTTCCCTATGGATCGGTAAGCGCGGCGGGAGAGCCAGCCTCCGGCAAAACCTATCAGATCGGAACGGACGTTACGTTTGCCCCGTTTGAATTCCAGGATGCGAGCGGCAAATTTGTCGGCATCGATATGGATCTGCTGGATGCGATCGCGAAAGACCAGAACTTCAAATACGAGATCAAGCCGCTCGGCTTCAATGCGGCGGTTCAGGCGCTGGAAGCCAATCAGGTGGACGGCGTCATCGCGGGCATGAGTATCACGGATGAACGGAAGCAGAAATTCGATTTTTCCGATCCCTATTTTGATTCGGGCGTTGTCATGGCCATCCGCCAGGACCAGGAATCCATCAAATCCTATGAGGATTTAAGGGGGAAAAAGGTTGCTGTCAAAACCGGTACGGAGGGCTACAGCTTCGCGGAATCCATATCCTCCAAGTACGGCTTCACCATCGTGCCTTTTGACGATTCGGCCCAAATGTATGACGATGTCAAAACCGGCAATTCCGTTGCCTGCTTTGACGATTTTCCCGTACTCGCTTATGGAGTGGAACAGAACAACGGTCTGAAGATCGTTACGGAGATGGAGCCCGGCGCCTCCTACGGATTCGCCGTCAGCAAGGGACGGAACCAGGAGCTTCTGCAGAAGTTCAACGCTGGTTTGGTGAATCTGAAGGCAAGTGGAGAGTACGATCGCATTAAGGAAAAATATATCGGGGAGAATGCCGTAAGCGCACCGAATCAAAGCCGCTGGGGACTAATCGTGGAGTCGCTGCCTTCCCTGCTGAAGGGCCTTGGCAATACGCTGCTGCTGACCATCGTGTCGCTGTTTTTTGCGTTTTTCTTAGGGCTGATCTTTGGTTTCATGAAGGTCGGTCGCAATCGATGGCTCCGGGGCATCGCCACCGTATTCGTGGACATCTTCCGCGGCATTCCGCTGCTGGTGCTTGCCTTCTTCATCTACTTCGGCATTCCGCAGGCGTTCGGCTTTACGATGTCGCCGATCGTCGCAGCGGTCCTGACGCTGAGCTTGAATGCCGGCGCTTATGTCACGGAGATTATTCGCGGCGGCATTCAATCCATTGACCCCGGACAGCTGGAGGCGGCCCGCTCGCTCGGACTGCCATACCGCAAAGCCATGATGAAAATCATCATTCCACAGGCGATCAAAGTCATGATTCCGACCTTTATTAACCAGCTGGTGATCACGCTGAAGGATACGTCCATCCTGTCGGTGATCGGTCTGGTCGAGCTGACCCAATCCGGGAAGATCATCATTGCGAGAACGTTCGCCTCGTTTGATATCTGGCTCGTGGTGGCCATCATGTATTTGGTCGTGATCACGATTCTGACGAAAATTTCGGACCGTCTGGAAAGGAAGGTGCGTCATGGATAAAATCCGCATAGAAGGACTGAAGAAGAGCTTTGGCACGAACGAGGTGCTGAAGGGAATCGATATGCAAGTCCAGGAAGGCGAGGTTGTCTGCGTGATCGGGCCATCGGGCTCGGGCAAAAGCACCTTTCTGCGCTGCATCAACCGGCTGGAGGAAATTTCGGCTGGCAGGGTCTTTGTCCATGATCAGGATATCAATGACCCTAAAACGAACATCAATAAGGCGCGCGAGAACATCGGCATGGTGTTCCAGCATTTTAATCTCTTTCCGCACTTCAACGTGCTGAAGAACATTACCTTCGCCCCGGTCGAGCTGGGCAAGCAAAACGCCGCCGAGGCACGTGCCACGGCGCTGAAGCTGCTGGACCGAGTAGGCCTCTCGGATAAAGCGGAGGCTTTCCCGAGCCAGCTGTCCGGCGGTCAGAAGCAGCGCGTGGCGATCGCCCGGGCTTTGGCGATGAATCCCGACATCATGCTGTTCGACGAGCCGACCTCGGCGCTGGACCCGGAGATGGTCGGCGAGGTGCTAGGCGTCATGAAGGACCTGGCGCGCGAGGGCATGACGATGATGATCGTTACGCATGAGATGGGGTTTGCCCGCGAGGTTGCGGACCGGGTCATCTTCATGGACGGCGGGTATATCGTAGAGGAAGGTCCGCCGGAAGAGGTGTTCGGCAGCCCGAAGCATGAGCGGACGATCAGCTTTCTGGAGAAGGTGCTGTAACGGTGCAGCTGAACCAGCTGTGCGGCTGCATACACCTTGCCTGTGCGCACGGTGAGTGGCCTCGGGGTGCGCTTGGATGGCTGTCGACAGTTCAAAGCAGCACAGCAACCTATGGTCCGGCTGGCCCGTTAGAGTGAAACCTGGTTATTGTACGGCTATGGAATGATATCTGTATGTTATCGTGTGGCTATGGAATGACATCTGCCTATAATCGTACGGTTATGGTATGGCATCTGCCTATAATCGTACGGCTATGGTATGGCATCTGTATGTTATCGTACGACTATGGGGCATCTGCATGATATCGTACGACTATGGGGCATCTGCATGTTATCATTTAGAGCCCACTTCGATGGTTATACGATGGCTGCATGCTGCTTTAGAGCAGCTAACGGACCGAGAGGACCTTATTCGAGGGAAAATAGGGACTTTTCGAAAATTACCGGACCGAGGATCCGTTATTCCTTCAAAAAGGCGGCATTTGCCTATACAAATTCTTGAATAACGGATCTAGTGTCCGCTATTTCCAAATATGGCCGTGATTTCGGCAAATAAGGTCTATGGTGTCCGTTAAACTCCCGAGATTGCCAGGGAAATGTTTATACTACTCTCGCATCATCCCTGTAATGCCTTGAATCACTTATTGCTGGAGTTGCTTGAGTTGGTTGAGTTGGTTGACTTACTTGTAATGTCTGAACTACTTTTATTACTGGTTTGGCTTATAACGCTTATTTCTTGTATTGCGTGTAATGTGTGTAATGCTTGTATTGTGTGTACTCCTTGTAATGCTTGAATCATTTGCATCCTTACCTGTTTTTTTGTATTGCTTGCATTGATTGCTTTTGGTAATGCTTGACTTCCTGTATTCCTATTAATGGTTGAATTGCTCATATGGCTCATATGACTTGTATTGCTACTGCTTGCACGAACGCACTACCTGAACTGTTCCAGCAAATCACCTTCTACTCCCCGTCAGCGGAAAGCTTGTACATATCGCATCGCGTATAACTCCATAAGGAGTAAGGACGACAAGTTCTTACTCCTTATTTATGGCTATGACCCGTCCCCTACTAAAAGTGCCCAGAAGCCAGCCATGGTCCCACGCAGTGACCCCCTTTGCTCGGAACAGCCAAATCACTCCTGGTCCGTGCCCTCCCCAGCTCCTGAAGGAGAGCCCGCAACCATCACCGATTTCTTTGGTTATCCAGCCCCGGCTGCCTCAAACTTTATATAACTCTAAGCACCAAGCCGAACACGATCACTGCTTCGTATTGCCGGAACTCTTGTATGGCACCACCACGGTAAATGCCGATCCCTTCCCCGGCTCCGATTGGACCGTTATTCTCCCTTGGTGGATATCCACGATCCGCTTCACGATCGACAACCCAAGTCCGCTGCCGCCAGCCGCGCGATTACGCGATTTGTCCGCTTTGTAGAAGCGCTCGAAGATATGCAGCTGATCCGAGTCCGACATCCCGACCCCCGTATCGGTCATGGTAACCTCGGCTCCGTCTTCCCCTGCTTTCAGCACGATGGTGATCATGCCGTCCTCGGGCGTGAACTTGATGCTGTTGTGCAGCAAGTTGGTCCACACTTGACTCAGCAGATCCTCCGTCGCCTCAATCTCGACCTCGGCGAGATCCAGATCCACCTGAATCCGCTTCGCCAGCCACTGCGGCTCATGCGCCAATACGACGGCGCGCAGCTGCCCGTCGAGCCGGTAACGGGCCTTTTCAAAGGCAGGCTGATCGCCTTCCAGAGATGACAGCTTCAACAGATTGTCACTCAGCTGCGATAAGCGACGGCCCTCTCCCTCGATGATCTCCAGGTAACGAGCTCTCTTCTCCTCGGTGAGACGTGGATTTCGGAGCGCCCTTGCAAACCCACGAATCGAAGTGAGCGGGGATTGGATTTCATGGGACACGTTGGAGATGAAATCCTGCCGCATCGTCTCCATGCGCCCCAGCTCGCCGGCCATGTCGTTAATGCCGGAAGCAATCATCTTGAACTCCCCGCGCCATTGTTGTTCATCCATCTTCACACTGAAATCCCCTTGGGAGATCCGGCGCATGGCATCCGTTATGGAATTCAGCATGGCCATTTGCCGGTGCTTGAAGAACATCCCCACGACCAGCATGAACAGGAAGAAGATCATGACGCCGACAAACAAGTCGATCAGCTGGACGGCATAATCCCATGGCGGCGTCCCCGTCCAGTTGTAAACAAACCGCGTCACGTAGGTCGCCGCCGTCCATGACGCTCCCAAGACCGCGAAGATTAGGATGGTCTGAATCGTTTCCCGAACGATTTTCCACAAGATTTTGAACGGTCTCCTCATCAGCTCTCACCTGCCTCCAGGCGATACCCCAGGCCGCGCACCGTTCGAATCCTGAACCGGTACTTCTCCTCCGGGAACCGTTCCCGCAGGCGATTCACATGAACGTCCAGCGTGCGTTCGTTCCCTTCAAAGTCATACCCCCATATATCCTCGATCAGCCGGTCGCGCGTCAGTGTGCTCCCCGGATAACTGGCCAGCTTGAAGAGCAGCTCAAACTCCTTTAACGGCAAGGTAAAAACCTCATCGCCGGCTTTGGCCTCATAAGTTTTACGGTTCATCTGCAAGTTCCCGATCGTGACCGTCTGCGATGCGGCTACCTGATATCGCTTCAGCAGCGCTTTGACGCGTACGACAAGCTCCGCGGGTTCAAAAGGCTTCACGAGATAATCGTCCGTGCCCAGCTCAAAACCCTTCACGATCTGTCTCGTCTCCCCTTTTGCCGTCAGCATCAACACCGGAATGCCGGTATTCCTCCGAATCTCCCGGCATAGCTCCCATCCGTCCATATTAGGCATCATGATATCCATCACGACCAGATCGACCGAAACTTGCTCCATCACGGACAGGGCCTCGACGCCATCCGAGGCCTCCATCACCCCTTCCATCCCCGCCTCCTCCAGGAACACCTTGATAAGTTCGCGGATGTTCGGATCGTCGTCCACAACCAATATTTTTGCCATGATGGCCCCCCTTCCTTCTATGGCTCTACAAGCTGCCTTTAAGCCTCGATTGCCTCATTCATCTGCAGCTGCTGAACGGCAAACTCCCTGTACATATCATGCTGCCCGATCAATTCATCATGCGTTCCCCGGCCGGTCACCGTTCCTTTTTCTATAAATATGATCTGATCGGCCCCCACCACCGTGGATAACCGGTGCGCGATAATGATCGTCGTCCGTCCAGCCATGAGGTTCTTGAGTGCCTTCTGCACCTCGATCTCGGAACGGCTGTCCAGACTGGAGGTGGCTTCGTCCAGCATCAGGATCTTGGGATCCCGCAGCAGAGCCCTGGCGATGGCAATCCGCTGCCGCTGTCCGCCCGAGAGCTTCACGCCCCGTTCACCCACATCCGTATCAAAGCCGCTTGGCAGCTCATCGATAAATCCATCGGCATACGCCATTTCTGCCGCTCTTCGAAGCTCAGCGTCACTCACTTCCCGGTCCATTCCGTAACATAAGTTGTCGCGTATGGTTCCGGCAATCATCGGACTTTCCTGCGATACATAGCCGATCAATCCGCGCCAGGAACGTAAGGAGAAAGTATCTATGGGTGTCTTGCCCAAGCGAATCTGTCCCTTCTGGGGCAGGTAGAAGCGCTCCAGCATGGAGAACAGCGTCGTTTTCCCTCCGCCGCTCGGCCCGACCACGGCCGTGACCGTCCCCGGCTCCATCTGAAAGCTGATATCATGCAGCACAAGCTCATCGGGCTTATACCCGAACGAAAGGTTCTCGATCGACACCCGCTGGTTGGCATCCGCCACCTCGTCACCGGCCGTAATGGATTCTTCGTCTGCATCCAGGGTCTCCAATATTCGCTCCGTCGCTCCCTTCGCCTTCTGCAGCTGGGTAAAAAACGTCGTTAACTGCGTCATCGGCATGACGATCTGAATCAGGTACAGGATGAACGCAACCAGCTCTCCCGCGGTCAGTGCTCCGGTGGATACCTGCAGTCCGCCATACCCGATCACCACCACCAGCAGCATCATCAGCACAAAAGACATCAGCGGTGCGATCCAAGCAGAGACTACGCCTTCCTTGATACCGAAATTCAGCAGGTTGGTGATGCCTTTGTTCCCGTTCTCATACTCTCTATTCTCCGCATTCGAGGCTTTAACCAGCCGAATCTCCGACAGCACTTGGCTGATATTCGCCGTAAACGACGCCGTCTCGTCCTGCATGCCCAGCGATATTTTGTACATCTTCCTGCCGAGCGGGACAAGGATCAGCGCCGCAATCGGAATGACGATAAACATCGTCAGCGTCATTTTCCAGTTTAGATAAAGGAGCACCCCAATGGAACCCACAATGGAGATGATCCCGCTAAAGAATCCGGCCACATGGTCCGATATGAGGCTTTTGATCACTCCTGTATCATTCGTCATCCGGCTGACCGATTCCCCCGAACGGTTATGATCGAAATAGCGGATCGGCAGCACAAGCAGCTTTTTCCACAGCCGCTCCCTCAGGGCAGCCACCATCTTTTGTCCCGTATAGCTTAACAGAAAAATCGAGACCCCGGCAGCAATCGTCTGCACCACAAACGCGATGCCGAGCCCGATGATATGGGACCGATTCATATCCGTCAGCGAGAAGCCATCCACCAGGCTTTTCGTAAACATCGGTATGACAAGCCCGACCAAGGTTGAGATCACATTCAGCAGGATCGCCCCGATCAGCAGCAGCATCGGCGGTTTCGTTTCCTTCAATAACCGGAAGAACGCCTGGGAACCTGCTTTCTTGCTCCCGGCCTGTTCTTCGCGCTTGATTTCCTGTATAGCAGTACCCGTTGAACTCATTGTATTCCCTTCCCTTCCCATCCCTTTATATTGTCTGTAAGAAGAGAATATATCAGCAAGTTAAACTGAAGTTAAACGAAGGCTTACGATTCGGAAAACAACGCAAAATAACCCCACCAAGTGGAGCTTATGCTTCGATGCTTATTCCCAATGCTTTGACGGCGACCCCAAAAACGGATTTAAAAAAGGACGGATGTCTCCGCCCCTTCTCTTCCATCCATTCTTATGTACGCGACACACAAGCGAGAATCCAAAGGCAGCGCCTGATAGCAAAAAAAGCCTTGCTGTAACAAGACTTTTCTTAAACTTGAATCACGGTTACCCTATTGGTTCTCGAGTTCCTCTTTGCTCACCAAGTTCACGAGTGAAGTAACCGCTTGCTCAGCGTCAGCTCCCTCAGCACTAATGTAAACTTCCGTTCCTGAGCTGATCGCAAGGCTCATAATTCCCATGATACTTTTGGCATTTACTTTTTTATCATCTTTTTCAACAAAAATTTCAGATGAGTATTTATTCGCTTCCTGAACGAACAGCGCGGCCGGTCTGGCGTGAAGACCCGTCTTTAACCGAACGACTACCGGGTGCTTTGTCATGAAAATTACCCCCTATCTAATAAATCTGCTGCATTGAAAGCGCGATTGACATTTTATAATATTATACCATTTTACCATACAGGACACTAGAAGAAAAAATCTTAAGCATTCCGAATCTTTTCGGCCAATTCATCGATTTTGCGCAGACGGTGATTGACGCCTGATTTGCTGACGGTTCCTTTGAGCAATTCGCCGACTTCCTTCAGGTTCATATCCGGATGAGCCAGCCGAATCTCTGCCACTTCCCGCAGTTTATCGGGCAAATTCTCAAGACCCACTTCCTTTTGGAGCAGCTTGATGTTCTCAATCTGACGGACGGCCGCGCCGATCGTTTTGTTCAGGTTGGCGGTCTCGCAGTTCACGATCCGGTTCACCGAATTGCGCATGTCCCTCATAATGCGGACATCCTCGAACTTGAACAAAGCCTGATGGGCACCGATCAAATTGAGGAATTCGATGATTTTCTCGCCTTCCTTGATGTAGAAGATGAAACCCTTCTTCCGCTCGATGCAGCGTGCGTTCAGATGAAATTCATTCGCCAGGTCCACCAGGGACTGGCAATGCTCCTCATACATCGAGGCAATTTCCAGATGGTACGAAGACCCCTCCGGGTTGTTCACGGATCCGCCTGCCATGAAGGCCCCTCGCAGATAAGCCCGCTTACAGCAATTTTTGCGAACGATCTGCTCGTCGATGCGCGATTGAAACAGAAAGCCTTCGGAAACGATGCGAAGCTCTTTTAGAATCTCCTGAACCTGGGCGGGAATACGAACGATATATACGTTATTCTTCTTCAAACGCATTTTTTTACGCACCAAAAGTTCGGTATGCGCCTGGAAATGCTTCTTAATTAAGGAATAAATACGTCTTGCAATCGCGGCATTTTCCGTCGAAATATCCAGGATTACCTTTTTGTTCGAAAGCTGAACAGAGCCGTTCATCCGAATGAGCGCGGACAGTTCGGCTTTTTCACAGCAGCTCTGGCTTTCGATCATCGTCAGTTCTTTCTTCGTCTGTGCCGCAAAGGACAAGGTACTCACCCCTTTCGTGTAATCCAATCCTGTACCAGCTGAAAAATATGATTGCTCAGCTTGTCAGCGTCATGCCTTAAGTATGTTCTAAATAGCACAAGCTTATCGGCAATAAGTTTATATCCTCGGCTGGTCACCTCATCGCGGTCCAGCAGAACGGGCTTCGCGCCCTTCTGTGCATACTTGTCCTGAACCTGAGGCGGAATCTCACCATCATTAACAATAACATAATCGAACAGATGAAGACCAATATGGTCGTAAACGGCCTGCAAATGATCGCTCACCGTATAATTATCGGTTTCTCCCGGCTGCGTCATCACGTTGCACACAAACATTTTGATCGCTTCGGACGAGACAATGGCTTCGGCAAGCTTGGGAACCAGCAAATTGGGCAAAATGCTTGTGTACAGACTGCCCGGACCGATCAGAATCGCATCGGCCTGTTGAATCGCTTCCAGCGCTTCCGGCAGCGGTTCCACATGTTCCGGCTCCAGGAAGATCCGCTTGATGCGGCGCCCGGCCTCCGGGATTTTGGATTCGCCGGTCACAATCGTGCCGTCCTCCATCTCCGCATGCAGAATGACAGCTTCGCCCGCTGCGGGCAGCACCTGTCCGCGAACAACAAAAACCCGGCTCATCTCCTTGACTGCCGTGACAAAATCACCGTGCAAATCCGTCATGGCAGCCAGGATCAAATTGCCGAGGCTGTGCCCGGCCAGTCCCGAGCCATTCTTGAAACGGTATTTCAATATATCGGATAACAGCGGCTCCACATCCGCGAGTGCTGTCAGTACATTACGAATATCTCCCGGAGGCGGCATCTGCAACTCGCTACGCAGTATGCCGGAGCTACCCCCGTCATCCGCAACGGTGACGATGGCCGTAATATCGAGAGGCTTTTCTTTGAGTCCCCGCAGCATGACGGACAGCCCGGTTCCTCCACCCATCACGACGATGCGGGGGCGCTTTCTAGCTTGCACAGCCACATTTATCACTTCCCTTAATTAATGCCGATCCCGCTCAGAATCGCGGTGGCTCACCGATACCGTCTCCGTTTCGCTGACGCCCAGCATTTTGCCGAGATACTCGGCAATCGCTACGGAACGATGCTTCCCGCCGGTACAGCCAATGCCGATGATCACCTGACTCTTGCCTTCCTTGCGGTACTGCGGGATCAAGAAATGCAGCATATCGAGCAGTTTGGTCAGAAAAGCTTGCGTCTCCGGCCATTTCATGACGTACTCGTATACATCGCTGTTTTGGCCGGTATTGGGCCGCAGATGCTCCACATAATGCGGATTGGGCAGAAAACGCACATCAAACACCAGATCGGCGTCAATCGGAATACCGTACTTAAATCCAAAAGATGTAATGTTGACCGATAACGTGCTGCTCTCCAAATGCGTGAAGCGAGAGATGATCTTCTCCTTCAACCGCACAGGCTTCATGTTGCTGGTATCGATGACCTGGGTGGCCGAATTCTTCAGTTCATCCAGCATTTTGCGCTCCAATCGGATACCGTCAAGCGGCATGCCTTCCGGAGCGAGCGGATGGCGGCGACGGCTTTCCTTGTAACGCTGAACAAGCACGGAGTCCGTGGCATCCAGGAACAGAATCTCGCAGTGGATGGTGAAGTGGTCCTTGATGTAATTCAGCGACTCCGATAAAGCGGTGAAAAATTCGCGGCCACGCAGGTCGATGACCAATGCAACCTTGCCGATCTTACCCTTCGATTGATCGATCAGCTCCGCGAATTTCGGAATGAGCACCGGGGGCAGGTTATCGACGCAAAAGAATCCAAGATCCTCCAGACTTTGTACGGCCAAGGTCTTACCTGCTCCCGACATCCCGGTGATGATGATCAGGGTGGCCATGGATGATGTGTTGCTGCCGCGATCGGCTGCTTCCAGCATCAGCTTTCCCTCCCTTTATAAGTTTAGATCAGACGAAGTATGGTGAATAATACTACGAACGCAAGTGCAAACCGGCTGCGCCAACAACGCCGGCGTCGTTGCCAAGCTCAGCTGGAACGATCCGTACGCCGCGTTGAAGCGGTTCCGGTGTCAGTTTAGCAAATACGGCACGAACTTCATTAAACAGAATGTCCCCGGCTTTGGATACGCCGCCGCCGATGATAAACGCTTCGGGATTTAACACGGCCGCAACGGCTGCCATGGATTTGCCGAGGTAATAAGCTGCGCGATTCACGATGCGAATGGCGACTTCATCGCCCGCTTTCGCAGCATCAAACACTTCCTTCGCCGCAATGCTCTCCACATGCGCAAGGGAAGTGCGGTCGCCGCGCTCAACGGCATCCTTCGCCATGCGGATAATGCCGGTTGCCGATGAAACCGTCTCCAGGCAGCCCATTTCGCCGCATCCGCATTGAATGGCTTCCAGATCAGGCACGACCGAGATATGCCCAAGCTCGCCGGCCATGCCGCCGAAGCCTTGATAAATTTTGCCGTTTACAATAATGCCGCCGCCCACGCCGGTTCCCAGCGTGTAGCATACGCAGTTCTCAACGCCGCGTCCTGCGCCGCTCCAAGCCTCACCCAGGGCAGCCACATTGGCGTCGTTGTCTATTTTGACGGGCTTGCCGAGACGCTCTTCAAGCAGTGCGCGAATCGGTACATCTTTAAATCCTACATTCGGTGCCAGAATGATGATGCCTTCACGTATATTGGTAAACCCGGCGAAACCAGCTCCCACACCAGCAAGTTGATCCCAGCTGTATGGCGATTCTTCCACAATGTGACGCACATATTTCTCAATGTTGTCAATAACCGTGTCAACGCCTTTGGCTGTTTCCGTCGGCCCTTCGTACTTCTGCAGAAGATGCCCTTCTTCGTTACATATTCCAACTTTAATAGCTGTTCCGCCAAGATCGACACCGACGTAGATGTTCTCAGACATGTTTCAAGCCACCTTTTTCCTTCTATATTATAGATTGCTCCTACTGTACCCACTATAATTGAAGGCACTCCTGCGGTCAAGAGAAGACAACCGGACGTGAAACTGGAACCAGCCCTTTAAATTCGCATGTGTAAACGCATACACGCACATCCGAAATCGCCCCTGTTTGTTCATAATCTTGCTTCCCCAACTCCCCCCGATAAATCCAACATGACAAAAGTCACTCCGAAGTGATGACATCCTTTACTAACGGCAACTCCTTCGCTTTCGTATGATGAGAACAGATCATTTCGATTACGGAGGAGCGATTCCATGACAAACCCAATCCATGAACCTATTGCAGAGCTGCGGCAGGTAACCAAGATGTTTGGCAGCAAAAAAGCCGTCAACCAAGTGTCGTTTACGATAGAAAAAGGATCCATCACAGCCATTCTCGGTCCTAACGGCGCCGGCAAATCAACCGCCATCTCCATGATGCTGGGCCTTAAGGACGCCAGCGAAGGCAAGGTTCTCCTGTTCGGCCAAAGCCCGAAGGACTTGAAGGTCAGAGAGAAGATCGGCGCCATGCTCCAAGAAGTCAGCGTCATGGACGGGCTTCGCACACGCGAGATCATCAACCTCATTCGCGGCTATTATCCGAATCCGCTGTCGCTTGACGACATCGCCCTGCTAAGCGGGCTTACACCCGAGGAGCTTAACAAATGGGCCATTAAAATGTCCGGCGGCCAGAAACGCAAGCTCAGCTTTGCGCTGGCGATTGCAGGCAATCCCGAGCTGTTATTCTTCGACGAGCCGACGGTCGGCCTGGATACCTCGGCACGCCGGTTATTCTGGCAGACGGTGCGCAAGCTGGCCGATCAAGGAAAAACCATCCTGTTCACCACGCACTACCTGCAAGAGGCGGACGATATGGCAGACCGCATTCTGCTGTTCCATCAGGGTCAGGTGGCTGCAGACGGCACGCCGGAAGCGATCAAAGCCAAGCTGACCCGAAGGTCGGTCTCCTTTATCGTGGATGCAGACCACCGGCAGGTCAAGGAGCTGCTGCGTGAAGTACCCGGCGTCACCGATGTGTTTGAGAACAATGGCCGTTTGAACGCCGTCACGGATGATACGGACACGGCGCTGGCTGCCTTGTTCCGAGCCGGGCTCGCCGTACGCGACGTTCGCATCGATCAAGGAAGTCTGGATGAAGCATTTGACCAATTAACGATGGATCAAGGGGAGGCCGTATAATCATGACAACCTGGAAACTGATTACCTTACAATGCAGAATGGAATTGCTTCGGATGGTACGCAATCCGTATTATATTTTCTGGTCGCTGGCGATGCCGATCCTGTTCTATTTCATTTTTACCCGCGTCGTGAATACGGGGGCGGACGATGCCGGACAATGGCAGGCGCATTATCTCATGTCGATGGCATCCTTCAGCGTCATGGGGACCGCCATCATGTCCCTCGGCATACGACTCGTTCAGGAACGAGTACAGGGCTGGGCCGTATACATGCGTGTAACGCCGCTTCCCGGCAGCGTGTACTTCTTCGGCAAAATGTTTGTGCAGACGGTTATGCATCTGCTCTGCATCATCGTGATTTTCGTAGCCGGCTACCTGATTAACGGCGTCTCCCTCACCTTCGGACAGTGGCTGCTAAGCGGACTGTGGATTCTGATCGCATCCGTTCCGTTTCTTGCCATCGGCACCCTGATCGGCTCCATGAAACGGGTCGATACGGCAAGCGGCGTCAGCAACGGCATCTACTTGGGACTGGCCGTTACAGGCGGGATGTGGTTCCCGATCGAAGCGATGCCTTCTATCATGCAGGCCATCGGCAAGTGGATGCCTTCCTACCATTTCGGCGGAGGCGCCTGGTCGATCGTGCGCGGAGAAGCGCCGGGCCTGGACAATTTCATGGTTTTGGCAGGATATTTGGTCGTATTTATGTTACTATCCACCTATATTCGGAAAAAACAACAAGCCGATTAAGGAGATAGGATGATGGCTTCATGAAAAAATTGAAAGAGGCAAAATCCGCAGGGTTCGAGGTGTTTCCAACGCAGCTGGGGTTTTTCCCCTATTTATGGCTCATTTATATGTCCCTTCCCGTGATCAACATGCTGCGCGAGGAAGGCTGGAAGATGGGGATCGGCTTTGCGCTGATCGGCTTGTTTCTTGTCACCTACCGCCAGCTCTACTTCGCCGCGGGTACCCCTCGTTTCTTTGTGTGGCTGGGCATTCAGATGTCCATCATTTTCATTCTCTGCATGTGGTATCACCCGACCTACATGTACATGGGCTTTTTTACGGCCAATTTCATCGGCTGGTATACGGACCGGCGCAAATTCACGATATCCCTTGTGCTGTTTGGCATCATCGAGACGATTCCTTTAATCAAGAACGCGAGCATGCTAGGAAAGGATCTGCTCTTTATGATTCCTTTCTTTCTCATCATGCTGTTTTCGCCCTTCGGCATCCGCTCGCTGAACCGGCGACAGGAGTTGGAGAGGGAGCTCGCCGAGGCTAACGAGCAAATCCGTAATCTGATTAAAGGCGAAGAGCGGATGCGTATTGCCAGGGATCTTCACGACACCTTGGGTCATACCCTGTCTCTCATCACGTTGAAGAGCCAGCTTGTGGAGAAGCTGGCGGCGAAGGACCCCTTGAAGGCCCAACTGGAAGCCCGGGAGATCCAGAATACCTCGCGGGCCGCGCTTCGCCAAGTGCGTGAACTGGTATCCGACATGCGGACCGCCACCCTGCCCGAGGAATTATTGGAGGCCCAGATCATTCTGGAGAGCGCCGATATCCAGCTGGTCTCCACCGGTGATCCCAAGCTGGAGGGCATATCCGACTTGGCCCACAACATTCTGAGCCTCTGCTTGCGGGAAGCCGTGACCAACGTGGTAAAGCACAGCCAGGCAAGCCAATGCCGAATCGACATCGAGTCGCTGGATAATGAATGGCGGCTGTTGGTGGCGGACAACGGAATCGGCCTTAAGGGCAACGATGATGGGGCATCCAGTACCGACAGCAATGGCTTGAAGGGGATGGCGGAACGACTGTCCCTCATCGGGGGCACCGTTGAGGCCGTCTCCGACCCTCAAGGCACGAAATTGAGCATTCGCGTTCCGGTCATCATCAAGAACCGGAAGGAGGACACCACCCATGAGCATCAAAGTGCTGATAGCCGAGGACCAGCGAATGCTGCGCGGCGCTCTGGCTTCCTTGCTTGATTTTGAAGACGATATCGATGTGATCGGTCAAGCCGGCGACGGCGAGGAAGCCCTATCGCAGATTGCCATCCATCAACCGGATGTTTGCTTGCTGGATATCGAAATGCCTGTGCGCAGCGGCCTCGAGGTGGCGGAGGAAGTAAAGCGGCGCGGGTATGCCAGCCGGGTTATCATTCTGACTACGTTCGCCAGGCCCGGTTATTTCGAGCGGGCCGTACAGGCCGGGGTCCAGGGATACCTGCTCAAGGACGAACCCAGCGAACGGCTGGCGGAAGCCATCCGGAGAGTGATGGGTGGGCGCCGGGAAGTTTCCCCTGAACTCGTATTCGGGACGTTGTCCGGTGCGGGTGCCAATCCGCTTACCGAACGCGAACGGGAAGTGCTGCGGCTGGCCGCAGACGGAAACAGCTCCAATGATATCGCAGCGAAGCTGCACTTGTCCTACGGAACGGTCCGCAACTATATGTCCGAGATTCTAAGCAAGCTGAATGCCAAGAACCGGATCGAGGCTATCTCGTTGGCGGAAGAAAAGGGATGGATATAGGCCGGCAGCCCCTGGAAGCATTTGCGAGGCGCGGCCCGTATGGCTTAATACGGTTTGTAAACGACCGTCCCATAGAGAAACAGCCTCGGGCGAGTTCATTGCCCGGGGCTGTTTTTATCACTGTATCAATTGAATAAAGCTTCCTCTATGGTTTGCATCATTTCAAAAGCGCCGTCGCTGGCATTGGATGCCACGACCAACGTATGCCCGGTGTCCGGATAATACGCGGATCGGAAATTCACGCCAGGGTCGTAGCCCATGACATGATATTTGTACACATTTCCATTCTTCTCGGTGATCCAAACGCCAAGCCCATATTTCAGGTCACTCTCCGGGTCGTGCGAATGGGCAGCCAGCAGCTGCTCCGTCATCGATGCCGAGAGCAGCGTATTGGACAAGAGCCCTCTCCATAGCTTTGCCATGTCCGGCGCCGTCACATACGCCCCGCCATCGGCATAACCCTGAATCGGAATGGCATACTGATTCGTTCTCCACGTACCGTCCTCCTCATCGATATACCCGTAAGCCGTATTCGCGGGCAGACGATCCAGCGGGAAATATCCCGAATCGTTCATGCCGCAAGGCTCAAAAACAAACTGCTGGACATAATCCCGAAACGACAGGCCGGCATGCTGTTCAACGATCAGGCCAAGCAACACAAAGCCTGCATTGTTATAGTGGAATCTCTCGCCGGGTTGAAATTTCATCGGCTCATTCTGGAACAAAGGGAGAAAGTCCCTTCCACTCCGGAGCGTATACATCGGCACGGCCTTCCACAAATCCTCAAAGTCGTCCATGACCTCTTCATCAAAGTAATCGGGAATACCCGAGGTGTGGCTCAGTAGATGAAACACCGTAATCTCCGGGCTAACATGCGGCAGGCGAATATCCAGACACTCGCTCAGCTTGCTGTCCAGCGACAGCTTGCCTTGTTCAATAAGCTGGCAAACCGCAATCCCGGTGAACAGCTTGCAGCCTGAAGCGATGCCGAACCTGGTGTCCCCTTGATTCGGGATGCGGTCGGCCCGATTGGAATAGCCGAAGGCGGCATTCCATATGATGTTGCGATTTTGATCCGTTAAGAGCACCGTTCCTGAAAAATGGCTGTTGGCAGCCCATTCCTCCATTTTATGTATCATCTGTTGATCCCATCCTTTATCTAGGATAGGCATATTTTAACATGAATGAGCAAAGGGGATCCCGGTACAAGACCAGTTTAACGAAAAAATACCCTGAATTCCGGAATTGCGTTCCCGCCCATCAGAGGGAACCCCGCTCATGCCTGCACTGCTCCAGCTGCGTAACCGTGAGGCTGAAACGTTCCGGATCCACCGGCTTCAATAAATAATGGCGGGCATCCCACCCCGGCGATTCCGCGGCTTCGGCCGTCACATAGACGATACGAACGTCTGGTTCAAGCTGTACCAGTCTTTCACCTGCTTCCAGCCCGGTCATTCCAGGCATATCAATGTCCAAAAATACAATATCCGCCTTGCAGGATCACCATTGCTCTATTGCATCCTGAGCCCGGGTGAACATACCTGCCACCTGCAGGCGCCCATCACGTTCAATGAGCCGCTGCATCACGCGCCGCTTTTTGTTCATGACTGACCTACTTCTCTATATAAATGTTAGGATTCTGCCAACATAGAGCTGCAAAGCTACCCCATATATCGGCATTTGGAATCAAGATGAAGAATTCCCTATAATCTATTCTCTGCAAGCATGAAAAAAACCCTCCTGCCAACCGTGGCGAATTCATCATTTATGAATCCGGTTCACGGCTTGCTAGAAGGGCTGACTTATACAATTTACATATTGGACTAATATTTCGCCCACATGGTCAGCAGAATTACCGGGACCGCAAAAATAAGCAAACCGACCCCGATCATTGCGGCGACCTGCAGCATAAATGCTTGTTTGGATGGACCGGACGGCTGCGGTATTCCGCATTGAACGCAACGATTGGAGGCAGCATATACCTTACCGCCGCAGCTGACACAAATCCCATGATTCCTCATGATTAACGCTCCTTTGCTTGTTAAAACAACATCGACATCAAGACATTTCTATATCGGTTAACATGCTGTGATGAATCGAAGCCCGGCCGACCGCCATTAAAAAGCAATCATGGATGCCGGATTTTTTATTTGTGAATATTATCACATAAATACGATCACAAGTAAAGACATGAATCCTTTATGATCCATGTTATCGGAACCTCCCCCTTCTCCGGATAAGATCAAAGCCTGAAACCAGCACAAAACCAGGAAGCCTGCGGCTCCCTGGTGTATGCTTCTTTCCTGAAATCTAATCCGGACCACCCTGCGGGAGGGGGGTTATTTGTTCTTGGCATGCAATACCAAGTTTCCTACTCCACCAATCGCAAACAACAAGGAAACGATTCCGAATCCCCATTGCCATGAGCTTCGATCCGTTATGAAAACAACCACCAAGAACGCTATCGCGGCCAAAAAATTAAGCAGTGCCACGATCAAAAATTCTTTTTTCTTCATTGTTCATCCTCTACATTCCTACAGAATCAAGTCTGTCCAGTCTACGTGCCGCTGTCGTGATCATATCATATTTTGGGCTGCGAAGTATGATTGCTTATTCACGCTCACCGTATAAATGTTATCGTCTGCTCGGTCCACGGCGCACCATCAAAAGCCTTCGCCACTCCCTGAGCAACAATCTCCGCCTTCAGCACGTATTTCCACTTCACCGTAGCCGACCATGCTCCTTCGAACAAAAACGGACTCAATCGGATCTCATGTTCGCTGGCCCAGGCCGCCACGACCCTTTCCCCATCGATCGTCATATCGAAGCCCTCTTTGAACCATGGATGCTCCTGATCCTTGGAAACACCCGGCGCGTTCATGTTCACATAGAGCGAGATGTCGTCGCACAGCTGCAGCAGGCCAAACTGCCTGTGAATCACGGCTTCGCCCGGAAACGAATAATGATCACGCAGCCGTTTTTGCCGGTCCAGCTCGTCATGATAGAATTCCACCAGCGGCGCTTCGGTGGCGTTTTTCATAAATGACGCGAAATGAAGGCTGCAGAGATACCCTGCATACGGACTCATCGCTTCGATCTCATCTACGCCCTTGGTATACATTAGCATCTTCGGCATGACCGGATAATCGATAAAAGTGAACGGAGTCCGGCTTGCATCATTCCAGATCGGCGTATCATCCATCCGAAGCCAGGCGCGGTCATGCTCGGTTATAGCCAGCAGCACTTCTTCCCTAACCGTCTCATCCATAAACAGCTCTCTCCGAAAGCCCCGGGCCACATCGCCGGAGAAGCGGCCATGGTCGTCCTGGGTCGTCATAACAAAAGCATCTTCCGTCTCGCGAATGATCATCCGATCATCTCCCTTCGATTCGTCTTACCCCAGATACGCCTTTCGTTTCATCACCGCAATGATATCTCTGGATTGGCCTTGATGCACGCTCGTATCGAAGCACGAGATCAATTCCCAGCCGTCAATCCCGTAGCTGTTCAGTAAATCCTCGAATTCCTCTTCGTTCACTTTCCCCCCAAGGAATCCTCCGGTTTTGTATTTCAGCGTTTTGTATTCCCATTGATCCATAGTCGGCATCCCCCGTTATCCCATTGATTTTGACAACAAACCTCGAGACCTTCCAACCTGCAGACATCCATCAGTTCGTATCCCCGACATAGCAAACCGCTGAGCGTCCCGCTTTATCCATGAGCGGCTTGACCAGCGAGCGGGGATATATTCGAATCCCATCCAATGAAGACAAATCGATCCATTCCACGCCCACCTGGTATTCATCCGGGTTATGTCCTTGAAACAGATCCCCCTCATCCGCCAAACGGCATTCAAAATAAAACTCCACTTGGTGCACGTCGGAATCCCATTCCGCGAACTCGTGATTGGACCCTATGTATTCACGGACATGCAGCAGATCTTGAACTTCCACCCTGCGCCCGATTTCCTCCAGGCACTCCCTAACCACGGCTTGCACCAAGGTTTCGCCCTTCTCTTGCCCGCCGCCAGGGAACAGATAGAAGTCCCCCCATTGGTCTACATTCTTCGTTAAAAGGATTTGGTGATCTCGGACAATCATCGCTTTGGCCGAGTTTCGAATCGGTTTCATGGGCAATCTCCTTATCGTAACGTTTCTTTCTATTTTCTATTGTAGCAAAAATAAATCCTCTATAGGCGAACCCACTGTCTGCATATTGGTACAAACCGATAACAAGCCGGTATACCATGAGCATGCTCAAAGAATACCGGCTTGTTTTGCGCTGGAAGCATAACTCTCGTTCCGACTCTTTTTGCTAGCGCCTGTATGAGCCATCCTTCCGCTTCTTTAATA
This sequence comes from Paenibacillus sp. Y412MC10, assembly GCF_000024685.1. Classification (NCBI taxonomy): domain Bacteria; kingdom Bacillati; phylum Bacillota; class Bacilli; order Caryophanales; family Paenibacillaceae; genus Paenibacillus; species Paenibacillus sp. Y412MC10. The sequence goes on along the minus strand of NC_013406.1, from coordinate 191,831 downwards.
CGATGACCGCCACGCACCCAACGATCAACAGGATCAGCCCTGCGGCAATCCAATCCTTGATGACCATCCACGAAACACGGGCACCCCCATACTCGCCCTCATAATGAGCCATAAGATAGCCGGCCTGCGTCTCAACCGCTATGGCGGTTTCGGGGGCGATTCCCTGGACCGCATAGTATTTCGTACCCTTCGGGTACACATTGGAGAAGTTACCGCCGTAGGTCCCTTCCCGATCCGTATGGTAGGTGACCTTACCCACCACGTCTCCAAGCGCAGACGCTTCCACGGGATTTTCCGACATGACATAGATCTTCCCGTCATTCACGACAAACGAATAAGCCCATGAGGCAAGCGCAGCGGGCGATGAACACATTACCAACAGCAGAAGCGTAATCAGCGATATTTTCATATACCTTTCCGTGCGAAGAAAATTCGGCATGGTCCACCTCGGATATCAGAGTCATGTACCTTCGTTCGTAATAGGAGGCTATTTCACCTGCTTGCTCCTGCCATCGACGATCAGCTCGATGCCCGGCTTGTTCGTCCCTCCCGACATACTGTAGGAAGGGTCCGGCTGGTCCAAGAAACCGTCAAAGGTTTCGCGAATTTCTATCCGGCCTCGCGGCCGAACCGGAACCACCTTAGGCTCGAAATCAATCACCCTTCCGCCAACATCCACGCTTAGCGGACGTACCGTAACCTGCCGCTCGGTGCCGTAACTGTAAATTTGAATCTGGCAGCGTGCCAGAATAACCTCGTTCTCTGTACGATATTCGCAGTTGCTGTCTTTTTTGGAATAGGCGACGGTGGATATTCCGCTCGAATTGAAATTGGCCACAAACATGACGGACTCCGATACGAATGGAAAAACGACGATCCATGCGATACAACCGATCATCACCCGGCTCATGATCTTCGGATAAAGCGGGCGATAAATGCTCGTTACCCGCAGAATGCCGATCGTCAATAAGATAAGACCTGCAATAACGGGCAGATGAAGACCATAGTTGCCTTGCTTAGTCCATGGGGAGATCCCTGCCCAACGGAACAGGTCATCCCCGAACGAATAGCCCAGATGCTGATTGGAAATGAAGAGCAAACCCAGGATGATGGCAGAAATGGAGAGGATTTTGCCTTTCAGTTGTATCTCCTCCTCGACGAATCCATTTTCCACATTATAACAAATAAGAAGACCCGTGGTAACCTGCTTTAATCCGCTTTATCCACGGGTTTATTCTCTACGATAGCGAGCCTTGTTCCACTCTTGGCCTCATGCAGCAGCTTCCGGTCGCGATGAATGAGACATAACAGCACGTGAAGGAACACAACTGCGTCCAGCAGCAATATCCCCAGCGCATACATCGCAAGCAGGACATTAGAACCGGTGACATTCACCGTAATGAACAAAGCATGGAACCCGCCCCATACCACATACAGCAGGCCGTTGCGGACAATCACTTCCTTCAGTTTCAGATGTTCGCCCGCTCCGCGGATCTGGACCCGGACGACCCATTTCCCCAGCGTCTGCCCCTGCATCATATAAGGCAGCACGATATAATATAAAATCACGGCAAAGAAGTATGCACCCCTCACGTTTATTACGGTCAGCAAGCCAATGATCGGCAGTATGACCGCTGCATCAATGCCAAAAGCAATGGCCCGGCGCGTATAACTGACCCGCTTCTGCGACAGATCCACCTTCTCATCCAGACGATCCAGGCGGGGCAGGTGATTTTTCATCCAATCGGCCAGCACGAGGCCCATCATTCCGCCCAGGGTATTCATCAGCAGATCGTCCACGTCAAACAATCGGTACGGGTGATCATAGAAGCCGTAAATGCCGGTCACCTGGGTTACCTCAAAGAACAACGACAAGCCGAACGAGGCCGTCAGACATGCAACCCAGGACGCTCTCGCATAATAACGAAGGAACATGCCGAACGGCACCACGAGTAAGACGTTAAACACGACCTGCAAGAAGGCTCTCTCCTTCAACAAATGCGTGTAAGTCGATGGCACGCCCCATACCACCTTGGTCTCCTTTAAGATGTCCTGTATGAAATTCAGCGGCATCCACTGCATAACCGAGGCCACATCCATCGGAGCATTATGGCGCGAGGCAGGCAAAGGAAGGAGCACAAGATACACTGCGTTCATCATGTACAGCAGGAATAAATACAGCAGAAATCCCCGGAATTTATTAAAATAACCATATTTGCGATACTGCACGACCAGAAAGGGAACTGCGCACAGCAAAGCCGCTATGGGAAAGGTTAAAAATGCATAGGATATCGGAAATAGATAGGCTTCCAGCATGCTCTCGTTCACTCCCTCCGTGATGTTCTACTTATAAAGTACAGGACCAAGTTTAAATGACGGGGATTCCTTCGTTTAAAATGCGTTTAAAAAACGCATAACCGCATCAAGGCCGACATGCCTGTCAGCCTCGCGCGTCGCAAACCGAATAACCCACACCATCAGTGTGGGCATGTCACCATATACAAGACGCATGGATTCAATGTCATCGGAATAACATGGTCGTTATTCCCGCCTTACGCGTTTATGTTGACGGGAGTCGGCCCCAGTCCTGCTTCCATGAAGTCCCGTTATTCCTTCCGTTTGCCGACGGCTTTTCCAAAGCTAATCTTTCGCGGAAGTCCCAGCTTGAATTCTTCACGGTGCCCATTCCACTCTATCTGGATCGTTAGATCCTTGTTCGGGTTCATCATATCGAGCAGATGCGCCAAATCCAGCGCACCCTTGGTCTCCTTCATGGCAGCATGGTCGGTCCCCACGACGATTCCGCCTTCCTGGAAGCGGCCCGTCATGTCCTCCAGCCGATAGTTAATCTGCCCATGTTCCAGAGGCTCCTTCCCCGAGTACTGAAGCTTCAGCTTTCCGCCAAGCGCATCCTGAAACACGGTAAGCTTCGCATTGACCTTATCCTGATGGGAAACGACATAAGTCGCTTTCCAAGACTCACCCTTACCTATCAAGGTCATGGTTTTATTTCGATTCACGGGACACCCCTCCTCACGCGGAACGACCAGCTATCTCGATTAGGCTTATATACATGATAACGAGCAAAAGAATGAAATGGTTTTTCAACTTTTCAAATAATGGAGGATTGTTGGTGGTTATCATCGACTCGGACCGGATCTGCCGCGCTCCGCCCGATACTCCATAATCCAGCAGTCCCGCAGCTCTCCCTCATGCTGTTCATGCTTCTCCAGCAGCCTGACCTTCCGAAAGCCGCACTTCTCGTAACAAGCGATGGCCCGTTCATTCCAAGCCTGCGGGTCCATCACGATCCGGTCGGCCTGCCTCTGAAACACGAGGTAATCCACCATGGAAGTCACAAGCTTCGTACCGATGCCCTTATTCCAATAATTCGGCTCCCCGATGAATTGATCCGTGGCGAATGTTCTGCCGACCGCATCGTTCCCGTCATACCCATACTCGCTTAACGTATCTTCATCGAGAAGATAGAACTGGATATACCCGATCGGCTTTCCCTCATATTCGATAATGCAGCGAGTCTCATCATCATCCACATAGAAATGCCCCCGCACCCGCTCCACGTCGTGGGGATTGTCCCGTCCCTCGTAATACTGCAGCACATCCGGATTGGACAGCCAAGAAGCTAAGGACGATTCATCTTTCTCCTCCAGCTCGCGAACCGTAATCGGCCCTGCCTCATACACCAGCATCGTTATTCCTCCATCCTTCTCATTAGAACATTCCATTTTTCGTTTCAGATTACATCCGCAACCATCGTAATAGAGGTTCCGCACATGCCTGCCTCCTGGAATCCGAAACGCTCATACAATTTTATAGCTGCGGCATTCTCCGGAGCGACGCTTAACGATACCTTTTGAATCCCCCGCTCCTTCATCCCACTGAACAATTCCTTCATCAGGGCGGTTCCTAGTCCTTGCCCGCGGGATTCGGGAATCAGCGCCATGCCCAGTTCCGGGATGTCATCGCTCACGTAACCGAACCCTTTGTTCCCTTCATCAAAATACCGGATGGTAATTGAGCCTGACGGCTTGCCTGCTGCATTCACGGCAATGTAGCCCAGATCGCCCGCGCGCCCCCAGTCCTCCAAGTATTTTTTCATGAACGGCTCCTCAAGAATATCCCGGCTAAAAGGCTCCCCTCCCTCGGGCACATACAGGGACTCGTACAGCATCTCCCGCAAAAAGGGTGCGTCCTCCCGGCCTGCGACTCGAATATGATATGAATTCAATGTACATCTCCCTTTCTGCCTAGATTATCTCCGTCAGCGCCGTCCATAATGCCAGTCTTTCCGCATCGAAATCGGTCCGGCCGTAATGGTCGAGGAAAACGTCCCTGTAGTCATCACTACCCAGATTATACCGCAGGGTCCATATTCCCCAGTAGAGGTCATAATGAAGGTCCCCAAATCCGCCGTTGCCCAGATCGATATAACCTTCAAGCTGAAAATCCCTCATGATCAGATTCGGCAGACAATAATCGCCGTGGAGCAGCACATCATGTTCCGCCGTTCCCTGCAGCGTCTCAAGGCATGACAGCGCCTGATCCCTTCCGCCCTGAAGCCCAACAATATCCCCCGATTTGTTCATGATCCCTTCCTGATACTCTTGCACAAGTTCAGCGGTTCGATTCGGATAAGGACAGTCGGTGGCAGATACAGAATGGAGATAACGCAAACTTTCCCCGAACACGGCAGCCAGCCTGTTCGGATCCTTCAGATGGCCACCCGACACCCCATCATCCCCTTTCAGGGCGGCGGTCAGCAGGTAATCGTTCTCACCCTGCTGTTCATAAGCCAGCACCTTGGGAGCCAGGCCTTTTCCGTGTAAGTAATCCGTCATGACCCCTTCTCTCTGTAATTCATCCCGTTTCGTTATCTTCAAAAACATCGGTTGGCTCGCTCCCTCGATGTACAGGGTTTTGGCCTGTTTTGAGGAGCTGCTGTCGTAGACGACGGCTGTCTGAAAATAGGGCTGCAAGCTTACAGGCAACGTCTTCATATCGAATGGAATACGTATTTTTTTCATCGTTCCTCCACGCCGGCTAATCCCCTCTGCCGGCCACAGTCCAATAGAATAAAGACGTCCCCATGGGAACGCCTTCGGATCTGTATTGTATGAATTGGCGATTCACCGGTCTAATCCTTCCCTATCAGCCGGTATTTTTTCGTTTAAACTATTTGGATCCCTGTTTATCAGAATGGAACTCCCTCGAAGTACACCACCTCGGCCAGCCGAATATGCAGTGCTTTGTTGTCCCCGATCGTCAGTTGGACATGGTCGACCACCACACCGGATAAAATCCCCTCGACTTTCCCCGCAGTGGTCATGATGACCACCTTGGCCCCTTTATGCCGGAGCAGATGGTCAATAAATACCGGTTCAACCAACGTAGCGTAGTGCATCGGCTGCGGGATTGCCGGGGTCCGGGGCGCGTAATACGGCGGTATAGGCTGGAGTGGAGGGTAGGCATAGTATCCCGGTGCATAACCTGCAGACGGCGCCGGATAACCGGCTGTGTTGACATGGTTGTTCAATGTAAGACCTCCCTTGCGATATGAATCCTACATCTTTATGTATGACCGGAAAGGGGCCGCTATGTTATCCCCCTCATATTTGTATAAAAAAGCAAGGATGTCTTTGATCTCAATTGCCACCCGTTACGCCTTCTGAGCAATCAACTTACTCATCGCATGCCGGTGCGGTATACCCGATGAGTTGCAATCAAAAATGACCTCCGGGCAGCTGTGAATCAGCCAATCGTGATAATGCATCATAAGCTCTCCGGACTTCCAGTCATAAGCATACGGCTCATCCTCGGGAGGAGGCGCAATGAACGGCTTCTGCACGAATACATTCAGGCAGTGGAATCCCTCTGCCGAGGTGAATTTTTTGTAATTGGCAAGAATGTCCTCGCGATACTCGGGTCGGATATAATGCAGCACGCCGCTGGAATACAGCACGTCAAACTCCGAATCCAGACGGTAATCCGATATATCCGCCTTGAATACGTTCACGTGTACCCCGATGTGATCGGCCAATCGCTTCGTTTTCTCGATCCCCGCATCCGAAATGTCGAATGCCGTGACCTCATACCCGTTGCGGGCAAAAAACACGGCATCCTTCCCTTCCCCGCACCCGATATCCAGCAGCCTTACTCTTTTTGTCGGCGGGATCATTTCAAGCACCTGATAACAGGCTGCGTTCGGTTCCGTGCCCCAATAGTACTCCGGCGTTTTGTACTCTTCTTCATAGATGCTGATCGGCTTGCCCGTCGAAGAATAACCAAACAGCTTATCGATGCTGACGTCCAGCAGCCGGGACAGCTCCGGAAGCAGCGCGATATCGGGCATGGTCTGCCCGGTCTCCCATTTGGATACCGCCTGGAACGTAACGCCCAGCTTATGCGCCAATCCTTCCTGGGTAAGTCTCCGTTCTTTACGGTAACGATTAATATTTTTGGCCAACATGTCTCTCATATGGATCACGCTCCTATATAACCACATTGTAGGGACGTTGTGCGGGGCATACAATAACCTGGTCATTGAATCCCGGAAGGATTCAACCGCCCGTTGAAATCATCCAATTCCAGGAACTTGGCGATGCAGGCGTGGTACAATAAACCTGTTTATAACACCACTATCGAAATCATAAGGGAGAACGCTCGTGAACATTAGAAAGCTGAATACTCATGAAGAAACGCCCCCTATGGACCTGCTCCTTCTTGCGGATCCATCGATAAGGCTTGTCAAAGAATACGTAAACCGCGGTCACTGCTATGTCGCTGAAGAAAGCTCACAACCCATCGGGGTCTACGTCCTGCTGCCCACCAGACCCGATACCATCGAACTGGTGAACGTTGCCGTAAGCGAGAATCTGCACGGCCGGGGCTATGGCAAACAGCTCGTGAATCATGCCGTTGATCAGGCCCGGGAGCTCGGATATGCCACGATTGAAGTAGGAACAGGGAGTACCGGGGTGGCACAGCTGGCGCTGTACCAGAAATGCGGATTTCGAATGACAGGCATCGACCGGGACTTTTTTGTCCGTCATTATGATGAAGAAATCTACGAGAACGGCATGCGGCTCCGGGACATGGTGCGGATGTCCTTAGATTTGTAAGGTGATTCGGGTTGTGCTATGCACCGTTCCTCCATTCGGTGAATAGGCTATCGCATATTGATTTTTGGAGGAGAACCTATTGAGCATGAGTCACAATCCGAGACATCTCGCTTGGCACGAAACACTGGAGATTCATGAATTAACTGCCTTTCAGGCGAATCACTTGATGGCGTTCAAGATGTCAGTGCATGATATCAAAGACCCGGAGCTCCATGGACTGTATATGGAAGCGATCCAAGGGGTTGAACAGAACCTGAAGGAGCTTCTGCCTTATTATTCGGAAGCGCCCACGGGAACCCGCAGTCTCTCCGGTGCCGATCTGACGGCGTATTACGCAGGTCATCTGCTGGGGTTTGCCAAAACCTCGGTCCGAAGCTACGCCATTGCCATTACCGAGGCAGCAACTCCAAGCGTAAGAGAAACACTTCAGAAGCAGTTGAACAAAGCCATTGAACTGCACGGAAAAATCTTCTACTTCATGTATGCGCGCGGCCTGTATCCGTCTTACAATTTGAAGCAGCTGCTGGAGAATGACGTGAAAAATGCGAACAAAGCGCTGAGCTTGTAACTCAGCAAAAAAAGCCCCTGGCTAAACAGGTACGGATTTTACGAGATGTTCTCTCGCAAACCCGTCCGCCGTATAGCTCTGGGGCTTCTTCTTTTCAATAGATAATCCCTTAGGCAAGGAATTACTTATTCAGCGTCTCGCTCCAATCATGGACCATGTGGCCCTCGAGATATTTCTCGCAATCCATAGCGGCCATACAGCCTGTTCCTGCAGCCGTGATGGCTTGGCGATAACGCGTATCCTGAACGTCGCCGCAGGCGAATACGCCCGGGATGTTCGTCTCGGTCGTTCCTGGTTTAACCAAGATGTAGCCGGTCGGATCGGTTGTGATCTGATTGCCTAGGAAGCCCGTGTTCGGCGTATGTCCGATAGCCACGAACACGCCTTCTGCTTCGATCAGTTCTTCCTCGCCCGTTTCGTTGTTGCGGACCTTCAGCCCTTTAACTCCGGTATCGCTGGTTACCACCTCAACCGGCGTGCGGTCCAAAGCCCACTGGATCTTCTCGTTCTCTCGCGCGCGATCCTGCATGATCTTGGATGCACGCAGCTCGGTGCGGCGGTTCACCACCGTTACGCTGGAAGCGAAACGCGTCAGGAAGCTGGCCTCCTCCATTGCGGAGTCGCCGCCGCCGATGACAATGATTTTTTTCCCGCGGAAGAAGAACCCGTCGCATGTGGCGCATGTACTTACGCCCCGTCCAACGTTCTCCTGCTCTCCCGGAATTCCGAGATACTTCGCGGAAGCTCCCGTCGAGATAATCACGGACTCGGCCAGAAGCTCGCCCATGCCCTCGACATTCACCTTGAACGGACGCTCGGAGAAATCAACGGACTCGACCCAGGCACTCTTGAACTCTGCACCGAAGCGTTCCGCTTGTTGACGCATATTATCCATCAGCTCGGGACCCATGATGCCCTGCGGGAATCCAGGGAAGTTCTCGACCTCCGTCGTTGTCGTCAGCTGGCCTCCCGGTTGCATTCCTTCGATCACGAGCGGCTTCAAGTTTGCGCGTGCCAAGTAGATGGCTGCCGTCAATCCGGCAGGTCCTGTTCCGATTACGATTGATTTGTACATAGATACGGCCTCCTTTAAGGTGTCGATTTCTGTTGCATGCTATTATCCTATTCAGGACTTACGGAATCTTCATGTACCATCATGTACCAAGGTCTCCTAAGTATCCGAATATGGGCTCTTACTTAAATGTTTTCCGTAAATGGCCGGAAACTATCATCCGGTTGTGCTTTCGTTTCACATACGCTGTCCATTTGACGTGCATAACGGCTCACGGTGGATGGGGAAATCCCGTAACGGACAGCCACCTGTTCATAAGTCAGGGTACGTCCGCGCTTCTTGGCCGTCAGATATTCCAATGCCGCTGCCCAGCCCTCGACATTCCGAATGTTCGGAATATCCGGGTACAGCCGGCTCAGGAATTCGGACCAGAGATTCTCCATCTCTTTTTTCCAAAAGGCGTCAACCCGCATGTCCATGGTTTGCTCGGCCTTCTCCAGCACCGCCTTCCAGGAAGGCAGCCAATCCGGCAGCACCTCGCGGGTCTTGCCCCCGGATAAATCGCGATCGTCGCGACGCTCCTTCAACCGATTGCTTGCGGCCTCCATCTGCTGGAGCACCAGGCGGGCGGCATCCTTCAACTCCGCGTCCTCTCCCGGTTCCTGCAGGAACGATTGCAGCGCATGCTGCACCTCTTCATCGGCGATCAATTCCAGCGTCCGGATCACCTGCAGCTTGGTCTGGGGATCGCCATGCCGGAGCGCCCAGAAGAACGATGAACGAATCAGCGGATTCTGCTTCGCTTCCTCCGTCAGTTTATCGCCGTCATGCTCCCAGCGTTTGAACTGCTCTTCGAACGGAAGGTGATAGTGGTAACTCACTTTCATCTGATCGGTACCGGTTTCTTTACGCTTTTGCAGCTGGGCCAAATAGAAATCCGGAATCACCGAATCTCCGTCCAGCTTCAGCGCCTGCCGCCAATATTTCTCGGCCTTGTCGTAATAACCGCTGTTGCAGGCCGCAACGGCCGTATAATGATACAGGCTTGGATCTCCGTTAAACTCATCCTCTTTCAGCAATCGGCGAAAATGACCGTAGGCAATTTCGTGCTGCCCCAATATGCCCATCGTCGTAGCAAGCTTAAACACATGCTCCAGATGAAACGGAACCGTTACCGTTAGCATGTCCATCAATCGGTCGCGCTGCTCCTGATTTCCCTCATGCTGAAAGAAGATGGCCAGATTGCATAAACCGTGCAGATTGCCCGGCTCCTGATCCAGCACCTCGCCAATGGTGCGCTTCGCGGTATCGAAACGTCCCATATAGTAGTAAGCCAGGGCCAAATTGTTGCGCGCAGCCAGAAAATCCGGATTATCCTTGACGATTTCCTCCAACAGCTTGACCGCTTGGGCGAATTTCCCTTCCTCCAGCAGTGCCCGGGCATGCTCATGTTCGACCACGCCTTCGCGGCTCTTGATCCGGTTCAGCTTGGCAGGACGATTCAGCTCGTAATGGAGCAGCTCCATCATTTCCTCGGCCTCATCCAGAAATTGACCGTTAGGATCTTCCTCCAGATAGGTGACAAGCGCTTCTTCCGCCTTCTCAAACTGTTCCATATTGGCATAATTGTTCGCCATATAGAAATAGCATTCCGTCATCAACGGGTCAACCTGCTCCAGAATATGAGCCAGCACATCGTTGGAGGCTTTATAATCTCCCGTCTCTGATAATATACCCGCCATATTGCAATGATTCACCGGATTATCGGGTTCATATTCAACAGCTTTGCGAAAATATTTCAGAGCCTTGTCATATTGGTAACGATCTAGCGAACGAACCGCGCGATCGAAGAAGAAATTAGCATTCATTTCGATAGATATAACATTGTGGGGGTCACTGGACCCATATGGATGACCATTCACGAAAAGCAAGGCACCTCCTTTAACTTGCTCCTCTATCCACAACAGTATAACACAAGTTACGACGTCATTTGCAGAAAAAAGACACCAGTTTACACACCGGCGTCTTTGAATAAAGTGGCGATCGATCCGCCCTCGATGATTATGTGAGTGGCCTGGGCCAGCATAGGCGCAACAGACAGCACCTTTAACCGCATCTTGCAGTGATGGTCCGGGAGCACGATGGAGTCCGTGACCACGATCTCCTCGATATGAGCATGGTCGAGACGGTCAAGTGCTTCACCGGAGAACAGGCCATGGGTCGCGCACACAATGGCATCATTGGCTCCCCGTTCCTTTAAGCTTTCCACCACCTGCACGATGGTGGTTCCCGTGTCAATCAAGTCTTCGATAATAATCGGCGTGCGTCCCGCCACGTCCCCAATGACATGGGTAATAACCGCTTCGTTATGGGCAGGACGCTGCTTGACCATCATGGCAAACGGCGATCCCAGGCGGCTCGAAAGCTTCTCGGCCGTCTTCGCCCGTCCGGCATCGGGAGAAACGATAACCGGATTCTCGATATTCTTGGACTTCAGATACTCCGTAATCAAATCCAGCGCAGTCAGATGATCCACCGGTATATTGAAGAACCCCTGGATGGCAGGTGCATGCAGATCAATGGTTATCACGCGGTTGGCACCGGCTGTGGTTAGCACGTCGGCTACCATTTTGGCCGATATCGGCTCTCGCGGCGCGGCCTTTCGTTCCTGTCTGGCATAACCGTAATACGGAACAATGATGTTGATCGTTCTGGCGGAAGCACGCTTGGCGGCATCAATCATCACGAGCAGCTCTACGAACATTTCGTTGATAGGGTGAGAAAAGGACTGCAGCAGAAAAACGTCGCAATTGCGGATGCTTTCTTCATAGTGGACATAAACCTCGCCGCTTTGAAAGCGGGAAATCTTGATCTTTCCCAATTCAACGCCCAACTGCTGGCTGATGCTGGCGGCAAGCGCCGGATTGGAAGTTCCGGCGAACAATCGTAATGAACGATACATGAGGACCTCCTGACGAGAGTGGTTAGTAGTCGGCGGATGCAACGATGGATTGAAAGCGTTATCGTCAAATCAGGCCGTTCCCGCCTCCGCAACCCGTCGAGGGTAGTCTGGAGGGGAAAACAGCCGTCTGCAATGAACCTGTTTGCAATTAGTGCTTGTCTTTATTATACATCGTTTCCTTCCACATTCCAAAGCACCATCTCCCGCTTCCGGTTACGGAAGGTCGCAAGCTCCCGAACGCCAAGCTCCGACAACAGTGCCCGGGCCTGATCCAGATGCTCGCCAAGCTTCATGGGCTGATGAGCATCCGACCCTAAAGTCAACGGAATGCCCAGCTTGATCGCTTCCTCCAGCATTCGCCGGCTTGGAAACATCTCCTCGCAGGCCTTTGATAAACCGGATGCGTTCAGCTCCATCGCCTTCCCGCTCCGGGCCACGGCCGCAAGCGTTGCTTGCTCCAATGCGATCACGTCCGACTTCTGTTCGGGGCCCGGCCCATAACCGAACCGCTTGATCACGTCCAGATGGCCCATGATATCGTAGAAGCCGGTTGCGGCAGCCTTCTGCACCGCATCATAATATTGTCGATAGACTTCAAGCGGATCCTTGCCCTCCCAGCCCTGGGTCTGGCGGTAATCCGTGATGTCCCATTCGCCAAGAAAATGAACCGATCCGATGACATAATCCCACGGATAGTCCTTCACGATCCGCTCGATCTGTTCTTCATAGCCCTCGATATAATCGCCTTCGAGTCCGATCCGAATGTCAATCTGCCCTCTGTAGCGCTCTTTCAGCTGCAGGCATTCTTCCACGTAACGCGGCAGCTCGTCCATCGGCATGGCCATCTCCGGATAGTATGCCTCCGGATTCACGTGTATCAAAGGCATATGGTCCGATAAGCCCAGTTGATCCATCCCGAGTTCGATAGCGCGCCGTACATACTCCTCCAGCTGCCCTTCGGCGTGTCCGCACCGGGCATGGTGGGTATGGTAATCAATATGCATCGGTAAGCCTCCTAATCGCGGCGCGGCCGTTCATGCCGGCGGCTCAGCTCATCCATGATCTCATCCAGCGGGAGCTTCCGCTCCTGAAGGAGTACCAGTAGGTGATAGATCAGATCGCTGACTTCAAGCTTCAGCTCGGCGTTGTCTTTATTTTTGGCGGCAATGATCGTTTCGGAAGCTTCTTCGCCCACCTTCTTAAGGATTTTGTCCACGCCTTTATCGAACAGGTAGGTCGTATAGGCCCCTTCCGGCCGTTCCACCTCACGCTGGGCAATGACCTCTTCCAGCTCGGCAAGTACCGCGAAGCGCTCGCCGGACGCAGCCGTCCCCTGGCTCGCAGGCTCGCTATCCTGCCCTTGAGCGGTAATCTCATTGTGGAAGCAGGTCGTTTGTCCGGTATGACAGGCAGGTCCATTCGGATTCACCTGCAGCAAGAGGGTGTCTCCGTCACAGTCGTAACTCATGGAAACGACCGTCTGGACGTTGCCGGAAGTTGCCCCCTTATGCCACAGCTCTTCGCGCGAACGGCTCCAGAACCAAGTCTCGCCGCTTTCCAGCGTCAATCGAAGCGATTCCCGGTTCATATAAGCCATCATCAGCACCTGCTTGCTCTCTGCATCCTGTACAATCGCCGGCACCAGGCCCGCGGCATCCCAACGGATGTGCTCGCTGACCTGCTCCAGGGATAAATCTTTCAACATATCTTCGCTCACCGTATATCCACTCCTTTTTGGCTAAGCTGCAACTTGAGATGAGGGATCGAGATCTCTTTATAGTGAAAAATCGTGGCGGCAAGACCCGCATCCGCCTTGCCCTGAGTGAATACGTCATAGAAGTGATCCTCTTTGCCGGCGCCGCCGGACGCGATGACCGGGATCTGCACTGTCGAGGCGACGGCCGATGTCAGCGGCAGATCGAAGCCGTCCTTCGTTCCGTCCGCATCCATGCTGGTCAACAGAATCTCCCCCGCACCCAGGCTTTCCGCCTGCTTCACCCAATCAAGCGCCTTGATGCCGGAAGGCATACGTCCACCGTGCGTATACACTTCCCATTCTCCCCACGCATCGTTGTACTTGGCGTCGATCGCCACGACGATGCATTGGGACCCGAATTTGCGCGCCCCGGCGGAGATGAGCTCCGGCTGCTTGACCGCTGCCGTATTTATCCCGATTTTATCCGCACCCGCCCGCAGAATCCGCTTCATGTCCTCTACGGACGAAATGCCTCCGCCCACGGTAAAAGGAATGGCGATTTCCCCTGCCGTTCTCCGAACGACTTCTTCCATCGTTGCCCGGCCTTCAACCGAAGCCGATATATCCAAAAAGACAAGCTCATCTGCGCCTTCCCGGTCGTAGAGCGCCGCCAATTCCACGGGATCGCCCGCATCGCGGAGATTCACAAAGTTTACGCCCTTTACCACCCGACCGTCCTTCACGTCCAGGCAAGGTATGATCCGTTTTGCCAGCATGCCTTTCCCCTCTTCCCCTATATGAACTCTATCGATCTCTGATGATTCGAATAGACACTGGTTCAAATCCTCATTGAATACGCGTAATAGCCTCTTTCAGGTCAATATTGCCTGTATACAGCGCCTTGCCCACGATCGCTCCGCCTACACCGTCGCCGCTGTGCGCGCTGAGCGCCAGCAGATCGTCCAGCTTCGTCACGCCGCCAGAAGCGATGACCGAGCGGCCGCTGGCTTTGGCCAGCGAGACAATCGCCTCTACGTTCGGCCCCTGCATCATTCCATCGCGGGAAATGTCGGTGAAGATGAAGGTTTCCGCCCCTTTGGCTGCTAATTCTTTTGCCAATACTTCGGCTTGAACCTCCGACGTTTCCAGCCAGCCTCTCGTTGCGACGTATCCGTTGCGCGCGTCGATTCCGATGGCTACCTTATCCCCGTACTTGCCCAGCACCGCTTCCGTAAAGACGCGGTCTTCGATCGCCGCCGTGCCGATGATCACCCGGCTGACGCCAAGTGACAGCAGCCGCTCAACATCCGCCAGCGTGCGCAGGCCTCCGCCTACTTGAACCGGAACCTGAACGCTGGATGCAATCTTCCCGATAATGCCGTCGTTCACCGGCTGACCTGCCTTCGCACCGTCCAAATCCACGAGATGAATAAATGTGCCGCCTTGCTCTTCCCACGATTTGGCTACCTCGAGCGGATTGTCATTGTATACCGTTTCTTGATTATAATCGCCTTGGACCAGCCTGACGCATTTGCCGCCGCGAATATCGATTGCCGGATATATGATAAAAGAGGACATCCCCATTCCCACTTTCCAATTGGTCTATTCGTTCGCCTTACGTTAAAGCCAAAAAATTGCGAAGCAGGCTCATCCCAAGCTCTCCGCTCTTCTCGGGATGGAACTGCATGCCGTACACCGAACCGCGGCCCACGATGGCCGTTACTGGCTGACCGTAATCGGTAACCGCCAGCAAATCAGACTGAACCTCAGGAAGAACATGATACGAGTGGACAAAATACACATGACCTTCCTCAAGTCCCGCAAACAGCGGGTGCTCCCGCTTCCTGAACTGCAATGAATTCCAGCCCATATGCGGCACCTTGTAGTCCCCACCCGCAAACCGCACAACCGATCCGGGCAGTATATCCAGCCCTTCATACTTGCCATGCTCCTCGCTCCGGCTGAACAGGAGCTGCATGCCGAGGCAGATCCCCAGCAGCGGTTTTCCCGACTCCGCTGCTTCCTTCATGACCGAGTCCAGCGAGGCTTCGCGGAGCTGCTCCATGGCATCTCCGAATGCGCCGACTCCGGGCAGAATGATGCCATCCGCCGCCAGAAGCTCCTCCCGCTCCCCCGTAACGAGCGGCTGATACCCAAGCCGCTCTACCGCTTTGCTCACGCTGTGCAGATTGCCCATGCCGTAATCCACGATTGCAATGGCCATCGTTTAGAGCACTCCCTTCGTGGACGGTACGCCGGTCACCCGCGGATCCACGGTGGTCGCCTCATCCAATGCACGGCCGAGCGCCTTAAACACCGCTTCAATCATATGATGGGTATTGTGTCCGTAATGAACGATGACATGCAGCGTGATCCGGGCTTCCAGCGCCAATTTCCACAGAAATTCATGGACAAGCTCGGTATGAAAAGAGCCTACCTGCTGCGAAGGATACTCCGCCCGGTACTCAAAATGCGGGCGGTTGCTGATATCCACGATAACTTGAGCAAGCGCCTCATCCATCGGCACAAACACGCTGGCATAACGTTTGATGCCTTTTTTATCACCCAGCGCTTCGCGGAACGTCTGCCCTAAGCAGATCCCGATATCCTCCACCGTGTGGTGGTCATCGATCTCGATATCGCCCTTTGCCTTGACGCGAAGATCAAACTGGCCATGCTTTGTGAACAAATCAAGCATATGATTCAGAAACGGCACATCGGTCTCCAATTCCGAAATCCCGGTCCCATCGACATTGAAATCCAGGGCAATGTCGGTCTCATTGGTTTTGCGGCTCACGCCGGCTGATCTTGCTGCTGCATCCAAACTGCTCACGTGGATTGCCTCCTCTATACGGAATATTTATGATGAACAAAAGATGCTTGTTCTGGTCTGATTTCTTATCGCTCTTGTTCAAGCCGGATTTCGATCGCCCGGGCATGGCCCTCAAGCCCTTCGCGCCGGGCCAGCTCCATGATCTGCTCGCCGTCGCGCAGCAGCGCTTCTTTACTGTAGTAGATCAAGCTTGATTTCTTAATGAAATCGTCCAGATCCACTGGCGATGCGAACCGTGCCGTCCCATTCGTCGGAATGATATGGTTCGGTCCTGCAAAATAATCGCCTACCGGCTCCGAGCTGTACGGTCCCAGGAAAATCGCGCCTGCGTTCTCGATCTGGCCTACGATCGCCATCGGCTCCTCCGTCACGATCTCCAGATGCTCCGGCGCTAAAGAGTTAATGACTTCAATCCCTTCCTGAAGGGATTCCGTGACAATCACCGCGCCATAGCTGTCCACGGAAGCGCGGGCGATGTCCCGCCGCGGCAGCAGCTCAAGCTGCCGCTCTACTTCGGCGGCAACGGCTTCGCCCAGATTTCGGGAAGGCGTCACGAGAATGGCCGATGCCATCTCGTCATGCTCAGCTTGGGAAAGCAGATCCGCTGCAATATACGAAGCATCTGCATGTTCATCGGCCAATACCGCAATCTCGCTTGGACCGGCCAGGCTGTCAATATTGACTGCGCCGTACACTTCACGTTTGGCCAGGGCAACGTAAATATTGCCGGGCCCGCAAATCTTATCCACGGGGGAAATGGTCTCCGTGCCGTAGGCCAATGCCGCAATGGCTTGTGCTCCTCCTACGCGGTAGATTTCCGTAACGCCTGCCTCCGCTGCAGCCACCAGAATATAGGGATTGATTCCGTCCTTCCCGCCGGTTGCCGGGGGAGTGACCATGACGATTTCGGGCACGCCTGCCACTTGGGCCGGGATCACGTTCATCAGCACGGATGAAGGATAGGCTGCCTTTCCACCGGGCACATAGACACCGACGCGCTTCAACGGACGAATGATTTGTCCCAAGATGCTGCCGTCCGGCTGTAGATCCATCCAGGAATTCCGCTTCTGCTTCACATGAAATGCGCGAATGTTGTCTGCCGCGGCTTGTATCGCCTTCACGAACGAAGGCTCCACATGATCATAAGCTGCCTTGAGTTCCTCATCCGTTACGCGAAGCTGACCTGCTGTCAGACGGACACGGTCCAATTGTTCGGTATGCCGCAGCAAGGCGGCATCTCCTTCGGACCGAATATCCCGCACAATCGCCTTCACGACTTCATTCTGCTCTGGTGTGCCGTAATCATTTTCCCGTTTCAGCTCAAAGTCCCGTGCTGATACTACCTTCATCTTAATCTCCCCCAATCCCGCTCCATCATGTTACATGCATAGCGTTTCTTAATGAATGAAGGATGATCCATTCGATCATCCATGCTCATCCAGTTGGTGCCTTATTTCTTAGCGCTAAATATTCGCTCCCTCAGACATAATGACCGTTTGCAGCCGATCGCACAATGCCTGAATTTCATCATTCTTCATCCGATAACTGACGCGATTGGCAATCAGGCGGCTTGTAATTTCAAAGATGCTGGTCATCTCTACAAGTCCGTTCTCTTTAAGCGTTTGGCCTGTTTCCACCATATCCACGATTCGGTCTGCCAAGCCGATGAGCGGTGCAAGCTCGATGGAACCGTTCAGTTTAACCACTTCAACCTGCTGGCCCTGCTCACGGAAATACTGTGAAGCCACGTTCGGATATTTGGTGGCAACCCGCTGTCGTATGCCCGGCTTCCAGTCCGGCAAGCCGATGACCGACATCCTGCACCGCGCAATGCCGAGATCAAGCAGCTCATAAACGTCCTTGTTCTCTTCCATCAGCACGTCCTTGCCGACGATACCGATATCCGCCACGCCGTATTCCACATAAGTCGGCACATCCACCGGCTTCGCCAGGATAAATTCCATTCCTGCCTCCGGCAAGGGAATGACCAGCTTGCGCGTCTCATCCACGTCGAGGGGTATCGGAAGTCCGGCTGAACGGAACAGCGCGGATGCTTTTTTATATATGCGCCCTTTGGGCATCGCTACTTTCAACGTTTCCGCCACGTTCGAATCCTCCTGACCTTAAACTTATATGATAATCGTAATAGATCCGCTTCCTATCGAAGGGTAATGACCTCTCGGTATCCTCTATTGAGCAGACTGCCGGACGCAACGGGTGCCTCGGCATCTCGGGCATTAGCCGAATCCGGTATGATCGAAGTGATGACGGAATGTCCCTGCGCCCGAAGTTCTGAGGCTTTAGCCAGTCCTTCCTTTCGATGGGAAGCCGTGTACCGGATCAGAATGGGCAATTCCTCGACAATCTCCTCTCCTTGCACCCCATCGAGAATGCGATTGGTCTTGAGTGCAAAGCCTGTTGCCGGAACGGCACGGCCAAACTGCCGAAGCAGCTTGTCGTAACGACCGCCGCTTGCGACGGGAGAGCCCAGCTCCGCAGCATAACCCTCGAACGTCATTCCCGTGTAATAGGAGAAGTCTCCGAGCATCGTCAAGTCAAACAGAACATGTCTGGAGACGTCGTAAGCCTCGAGCACTTCCCATACCTTGCTCAGATGCTCGATAGAAGCTCTCGCGAGTTCATTGCTGCTAATCTCGAGAGCTTGCCCGGCAATCTCCCTGCCTCCGCGCAGCTTCAGGATTCCCTCCAGCTGGTCCTGCTGTACCTCCGTCAGGCTCAGGCTGGCAATGGTGTTGCGGTATCCGACGTAGTCGCGGTTCAGCAAATCCTGCTTCAGGCTCTCCTGATCCTCCGTCCGATCCGGCAGCACTTCTTGAAGCAGGCCATTCAGATAACCCATATGACCCATCGCGATTTTGAATTTCTCCACGCCTGCCGCCTTCAGGGATTCGATGGCCAGCGCAATCACTTCGGCATCGGCTTCCGGCGTATCATCGCCCACAAGCTCGACGCCGGTCTGGAAGAATTCCGCTTCCCGCCCCGCTTCCTCCTCAATGGCGCGAAATACATTGGCATGGTAAGACAAACGTACCGGAAGCGGCTCATCCTTCAGCAGCGAGGACATGACCCGCGCTATGGGAGCGGTCAGATCGGAACGCAGCACCATCGTCGTGCCGCGTTTATTCAATAGTTTAAACAGCTTCTGGTCCGACGTAGAGCTTGCCACGCCTACCGTATCGTAATATTCCATCGTTGGTGTCATAATCTGCCGGTAACCCCAGCGGTCCATGCATGCAAGCACTTCGCGTTCAATCCGACGCAGCTTGGTGACCGCATGAGGAAGATAATCACGAACACCTGCCGGTTTCTCGAAGCCTTTCGGTTTAGACATGACGCTCCACCTCAAATTCAGTAAAAGTCTTTAATATGGTAAAGTGGTACCTTGCTAATAAATTAAAGGATATTGGCTATATTACCATGAATCCTGCCTGATCGTCAATGCATACGCATGCGTTCTGCTATGTATCGTTCTCTGTCGGTACCCGCCTTACGCATCAATAGATCCGTCTAACTTCTGGGTATAATTGTAACACAAGAACGGACCAGCGTGGCTTGCTTGTCTAATTGGCTGAACCCCTGCATGGATCCGGATGGCGCCAATACAAAAAAACCGCCCGGCAGCCCGGACGGCTTTGCTTCATGATGAAGGATAAGAAGTTTTAACATTAGGCCTGATGTTCCTATAGATCGACCGATTTCTTGCTGTCGCCCGTAACGGTGTCTTTTCTCTGCGATGGTGTCGCAGGTGCTTTCGAGGATGGCTTCAATGATCGAGGAACGCTGCCCAGCAGCATCCACGACCCTGGAATCCACCGGAACACCGTCTGCACCACTAACGCACTGACGATCAATGCCGTTACCATCCCGCCGTATATCCAGATCAGATAATCATCGGTTACCGGATTCAGCTTCGGATCGAATTCCCGATACAGGAACAGCCAGAGCGGGTGCACGAGATAGATCGCGAAAGACAGCTCGCCAATCCGCGTCAGCACTTTCACGATGAGTTTCCAGCCGCTGCTATACAGCCAGCTCGCCAGCTGCATCAGCACTATCGCGGAGAACACGGTGTGCAGATTCCACAACAGCTCGTACAACAGGGAATCATATTTGGCGCCATGCAATCTCTGATTGTACCAAATCTGCACATGCGTCAGCGCCATCGCGAGCCAGCCGGCCCATAACACGATCGTGCCTGCTCTTTGACCAGAGGTTTGCTTTTTCCATGATGACGTCAGCCAGCCCTTGAATTTATCGTAATTCATCGCCAGATAAGCGCCCAGCATATAGTAGGCTAAATACGAAATGGCCAAGCTGCCTTTAAACGTGTACTGCAGCTCGTATTTGTTCCAGATGATGAAACCCCATTGCAGCAGGAATCCGATCGGCACTGCCCACCTTACGAGAAACCGTGAGGATTTGAACAGCTTGAGGAAGATCGGAAACAGAATATAGAACTGCAAACTGATAAATACAAAGTATAAGTGCGTATAATTCTGCCCTCGAGCCAAGCGTTCAAAGAATAGCGGCATCTGTGCCCATAGATCAAACGAACTGTTCAGCATCCCGTTCTGATACATCCGCACAAAGAAGTAGATGATCGAGAACAACACGTACGGCAGCAAAATGTACAAGAGCCGCCGTTTATAGAAGTTTTTGATCAAGTCCTTGGTCAGCGGCCGGTCCGCATAGTTATAGAACAGCACAAAGCTGCTTAGGAATATAAAAGAGGGTGTACCGTATTTAAAGAAAATATTCAAGAAATTAATAATATAATAGAATCGCGAATCAATCGCATCCACCGTTGCAAATGAAGTCGCATGAACGTGAAGCACGCCCAGGATGGCCAGCGCACGATATATATCGAGCTGCGGCAGCCTTTCCTTTTTGTTCAGCGTTGCACCCATGTCAGGCGTCGCCTCCTTGTTTTCGAGTTTGTTGATAGAGTCAATGTATGCGAATGGACGGGCAAAAAAGTCCCTCAAGGCCATCATACCCCGGGGACTATTGTTCGCTTTGTGTCAGGTTATCCTTTACTCATTCTACAACAATTCAGCAAGCTTGAGAACCTGACTTGTCACATTACCTCAAATTGACTCGCTTTCCGTCGATGCCCTCTTCAGTTCTCGCAATGGATTCCCGCCTACAAAAACACCAGGTGCCACATCCTTATGTACGACAGATCCCGCAGCAACGACCGCACCGTCTCCGATCGTAACCCCAGGCAAAATCGTGGTATTCGCGCCGATGAGCACGTTCTCCCCGATCCGCACTTCACCCAAACGATATTCCTTTATTAAATACTCGTGAGCCAGAATGGTCGTGTTGTAGCCGATGACCGAATTCTCGCCGATGGTTATTTTCTCCGGAAAAAACACATCCACCATGACCATCAAGCCAAACGCGGTATGCTTCCCCACTTTCATCCCGAGCATATGGCGATAGATCCAATTCTTCATAGGCAGGATAGGACAATACCGGGCGATCTGGATAAAAATGAAGTTCTTGACGCCCTTGAACGGGCTCACGGTGCGGTAGATTTGCCATAACGCGTTGGGGCCTTCTACAGGATAACGGGTAATCTTTCTGGCCATGCTGCCAAAACTCCTATTCCTCTTGAAGTCCTACGATTTCATACAGATCTCTCATATCCTTCAATATAAAATCCGGCCCGTACTCCATCAGCTTTTGCTCACCCTTGAGGGACCAAGCTACAGCGGCGGCCTTCACGCCCGCCGCCTTGGCAGACTGAATGTCCACCGGACTGTCACCGATCATCAAAGTGGTGGCCGGATTGGCCCCCAGCTGCTCAATCGCCGTCAGAACGGGCTCCGGATGCGGTTTCGGATGCTCCACGTCGTTTACCGTAACAATCGCCGACATGAAGCGCTCCAGATCGTACTTCTCCAGCGTCATCATGGTGGAAGGACGGATCTTCGTGGTTACGATCCCGAGCGAAAGCCCGTGACGATGAAGACGCTCCACGACTTCGTTCACATGCGGGAATGGTCTGACCATGTCATCATGATGGATCGTGTTGAAAGAGCGATAGGCTTTGATAAGCGGACTGACATCCTCGACGCCCCCTGAGAAAGCCTGCAGCTGCTGTTCCAGCGTGGTTCCCATATGCGGAATGATCTGCTCTCTGGTCAACGGTCCCGGGGCCTGCGCCTCGAAAACATGCATAAACGATGAGATAATCAATTCATTCGTGTCGATAATGGTGCCGTCCAAATCAAACAGTACGGTTTCGATCATGCTGCAACTACTCCTTTTTGTCCTCCGTATCCGGTTTTATTGTCGGAGTGTCTTCTTCTGCCCGTGGTGAGGATTTGACTTCTGTCTCCTCTGCTTGGGTAACAACGTCTTTATCCGCCATTTCCTCCGGTCCTGCGGCCTGTTTATGCTGTTTAGCAGGAGCCGGCGCAGAAGACTTGACGGTTTTGTTCGTTTGAAGATCGGCTTCCGGCGTTGGACCTGCTCCCGTCTTCGTCGACACGATCGGGTCCAAATAACGCACATTGGCGCGGCCCGTCACACGGCGCACTATGATCAGCACGATGCCTCCGATGACGATCAACACGGACAGCAGCTGGGAGATTCGAATGTTGCCATAAGCCGGATCCAGGTGGCCCAGTTCAAAGCCCATCCAAGTCATCGGTGCCCATAACGTATTGTTAATGAAATCGGCAAGTCCTGTGGCGCCTTGGAAAGCCAAGCTGTCCGTCCGCACCGCTTCAATAAAGAACCGGCCGATGGAATACCAGATGAAGTATCCGATGAAGAGTTCGCCTGCCCGCAGAAATTTCTGTCTGCGAATGATAAGCAGTATGACGATACCCAACAGGTTCCACAGCGATTCATATAAGAAGGTAGGGTGATGGAATACGCCCTGTACGTTCATTTGATTCACGATAAAATCAGGCAAATGCAGCTCTCCGCGCAAGAAAGACTCGCTGACAGGACCGCCATAGGCCTCCTGGTTAACGAAGTTACCCCAGCGTCCAATGATCTGGCCGGCCAACAAGGACGGCGCACAGATATCGGCAATTCGCCAGAAGTTGTAGCCTTTTCGGCGAACATAGATCAACGCACAGATAATGGCGCCGATCAAGGCGCCGAATATCGCAATCCCGCCATTCCATATTTTGAACACATCCAGGAAGTTATCCTTATAGTCTTCCCATTTAAAAGCTACATAATAAATACGAGCACCGATAATAGCGGAAGGAACCCCAAGCAAGAGCAAATCCATGAAAAATTCCTGCGGAATGCCAAAACGCTTCCCCTCGCGAATGGCCAGCAGCAGACCTGCCAAGGCACCCAGGCCCAAAATCAAGCCATACCAATGAACACGCAGCGATCCGATGGAGAACGCCACCGGATCGATGAGCAATGTTTGCATCACTTATAACCCTCCCTAGTCCTAGTCCAAATCGTCCATATCTTCAGCAATCGTTGCCGTCAGCTTGTTCGTAAACTGCAGTGCAGCATTCAGTCCCATTTGCTTCAATCTGTAGTTCATAGCTGCCACTTCAATAATAACCGCAAGGTTACGTCCTGGACGAACCGGAATGGTGACCAGAGGGATATCCGTCTCTATAATTCGTGTTGTCTCTTCATCTAATCCCAGACGATCATACTGTTTATCCTGCTGCCAGGCTTCCAATCGAACAACAAGCGTAATCCGTTTATTATTCCGAACGGCGCCTGCACCGAATAACGTCATAACGTTAATAATACCGACCCCGCGAATCTCCAGCAGATGGCGAATCAGCTCAGGCGCTGTTCCATGCAGCTGAAAATCCGACGTCTGGCGGATCTCCACCGCGTCGTCCGCGATTAAGCGGTGTCCGCGTTTAACGAGCTCCAGAGCCGTTTCGCTTTTCCCGATACCGCTCGAGCCCGTAATCAGCATCCCCACGCCATACACATCGCACAATACCCCGTGGATGGTCGTCGTTGGCGCAAGTCTGCGTTCCAGGAAACTCGTGAATCGGCTTGTCAGGATGGTCGTCGCCATGCTGCTGCGCAGCACGGGCAAACCTCTTTCATTGCCGAGCTCCACCAGCTCTTCCGGCACTTCCAGGGAACGCGTAACCACGATGCAAGGCGTTTCTTCCGTACACAGGCTGCGCATGCGTTCTTTCCGCTCTTCCGGCTTCAGCATTCCGAAGAAAGCCAGCTCCGTGCGCCCCATAAGCTGAACCCGTTCCCGCGGATGATATTCAAAATAACCGGCCATTTCCAATCCCGGGCGATTCAGATCGTCCGTTGTAATCTGACGTTTCAAGCCTTCTTCACCTGCGATGACCTCCAGCTGAAACTGCTGGACCAGCTCGGATACCTTCACTTTCTTGGCCATGGTATTACCCCTCTTCTTCCATTGTATGTTGACATCACAACGCAACCGGCATGCTGCTATCGGCTCGTTTTGGATGATATATTTCATGATCGGTTACTTTACTAATTAAATAGGACGTCACAAGCCTTGCCGGCGGTCGGTCAGGCTTCATGGAATACGCCCCAACAACCCATACGTTCAATGCTTATGTATGCCTTGCTTTGTGCTTATCTTATCGAAAAAAGCCAATGAATGCAATTCTAACCGGCTATCCGATAGCAGGACATTGGACTTATCCAGGAGTGATGCGACGCTGCTACGGCATACTGCGACTAAAAAAAAGGATGTTCTATTACTAAAGATAATTCTCTTTTTATATCGACAATTGGTTGTCTGCTTTACACACTTTTACCCTAGGACCACTTCTACCGTCTGCTAGAACTGCCTGAACCCTTCAGATAAGGGCAGAAACTGCCTAGTTTTATGTCTTTTTCTCCTAAAAAAACCGCCCCTTGAGGGGCGGTTTTCAAGAGATCTCGATTGCTGAAGATTAATCTTCGAGCAATACGTTCAATTCAGACTCTTTATCAAAGATATGAACTTTGTTCATGTCGAGTGCCAATTTCACATTGTCGCCTTCGCGAGTAGTCGAACGTCCGTCTACACGGCCGATAACTGTGTCGGTGCCCAAGCCGCTGAGGTACAAGAGCATTTCGTGACCAAGGTTCTCGGTAACGTCCACTTTCGCTGTGAAGATTGTGTTCGGGGAAGCTTCCAGGAATACTGGCTCTTCATGAATATCTTCCGGACGAACACCCATGATTACTTCTTTGCCAATCATGGATTTATTTTTGAGCAATTGTGCTTTACCGCCTGGAACTTGAACGTTCAAGCCCTGGGAAGTGAAGTATACGCCACCGTTTTGCTCGGACAATTTACCGTTGATGAAGTTCATGGTTGGGGAACCAATGAAACCAGCAACGAACAGGTTGTTCGGATTGTTGTACAGTTGCTCTGGGGAATCCGCTTGTTGAATGATGCCATCCTGCATAACAACGATACGGTCACCCATCGTCATAGCTTCTGTTTGGTCATGCGTTACATAGATACAAGTGGTTTCAAGACGCTTCACCAGCTTAGTAATTTCAGCACGCATCTGACCGCGGAGCTTCGCATCCAAGTTGGAAAGCGGCTCATCCATCAAGAAGACTTGTGGATCACGGACAATTGCACGGCCCAAGGCAACACGCTGACGCTGACCACCGGAAAGAGCTTTCGGTTTACGCTCGAGCAAATGCTCGATATCCAGGATTTTCGCTGCTTCACGTACACGCTTATCGATTTCGTCTTTCTTCACTTTACGGAGTTTCAAACCGAATGCCATGTTCTGATATACGTTCATATGCGGATACAAGGCGTAGGATTGGAATACCATCGCGATGTCACGATCTTTAGGTGCTACATCGTTAACAACGCGGTCGCCAATGTAAAGTTTACCCTCGGAAATTTCCTCAAGACCTGCGATCATACGAAGTGTCGTAGACTTACCGCAACCGGAAGGACCTACCAATACCAAGAATTCTTTATCTTTAATATCCAAATTAACGTCAATTACAGTTGCTTTATCCGCACCTGCATACTTTTTGTAAATATGCTCTAAGCGTACACCAGCCATGTGCATTTGCCCCCTCATATGAATGTTATGAAATCGAATACAATTAATTTATAATCTTATATTACCCCATAGGCACCTGACTTGCTATACACAATCTGCACAAAAAACCTATTTCCTTTTCGTCACTTTATACAATAGAAGCGTTATTTTCACCAATACCGCGTCACTGAAGCTGCGAACGTCAAGCCCCGTCTCCTGTTTGATCTTATCCAGTCGGTACAGCAGCGTATTTCGGTGAATATACAGGTGTTTGGCCGTCTCGCTCACATTGCAGTCCAATTCAAAAAAAGACTCCAGCGTCGATAAAGTCTCACTGTCCTCGAATAAGTCGGTATGTCCGGCAGCGTACTCCCGCAGGAATTGATTCCGTTGATACTCAGGAATGCTGTAGACCAGACGTTCCAGATGAAGACCGGTCGACAGATGAATATGCTCCTTGACCTGAAAAGTACGCCCGATGGTCATGGTCTCTCGCAGCATGCCAACCGTCTGCGGCAAAGCATGAAGCGCATTGACTGCCGGGATCGCCGAAATATGAAAATCGCCCACCCATTCCGTTGAAATGAGCTCGTACAGCCCCATACAGAATAAGGACAGCAAATCCTGATCGGCTTCCGAGGATGCTTCCTCTTTATCATCCGTCGTTATGCCGCCCAACAGCTCTTGATTGGCAAGGATAATCCATTCCTTATCCAGCAGCGGCACAAGAACGATATCCCCGTCAAAATAACTGCGCAACAACCGCAGCAGCGCTTTATAACTTGGCGTGGGAGCATGCTCGCTCTCATGAATGAGTAGAAAGGGGACCATTTCCTCCGTCAAGCTTGTCCGAATCAGCATCTCATCCGGTAGTTCAGCAAGCAGCTCGCCGGCTTGAAGGCGCTCTTTCAACCAACCGCCCAACTGCTGGGCGCGCCGTTCTTCTTCAACCTTGGCTGCATTCTTTGACATCGCGCCTGAAGGCGCTTCCTGAAGGTTCGCCAATAAAAGAGCGACAAGCCCAATCTCCGACTCCGTCAAAGCATTGGAATCCGCCACGAGGACTCGGCTCAGATCCTGTTGATTAACGGGAAACCAAATCTCACCAAGCTCCTTATGCACATAAGCACCATCAACCATTCGTGTTGTGTTTGAGCTTACTTTTTCTCCATGGCGATTTGAACTTGCAGCACTTTCTTCTCGACCTAATCGGTCACCGTATCGCGAAGTGATCGCCATCGATTCCGTGAGCCATAGCGATTCCTGCTCATTCAATGTTTTTAAGCCGAGTGAGGTACCCAAGGTCTGCTCCAGTTTCTGAACGATATGCTCCATCTCCACCATTGATGACTCCACCACTTTATCGTTTTTTCTTATTTTAGCATATCATCCTGCACAAACGACAATTCCTTCTCTTTAAGTCCGTGTGCCTTGGGAAATAGTTCAGTAAAAACAACACAAAAAGAGCCGTCAACAACGTTGACGACCCTTTCGGATGAGCCATGAAGGACTCGAACCTTCGACACCCTGATTAAAAGTCAGGTGCTCTACCAACTGAGCTAATGGCTCTTATTACTGGTGGAGGATGATGGATTCGAACCACCGAACTCGGACGAGAACAGATTTACAGTCTGCTGCGTTTGGCCACTTCGCTAATCCTCCAAAATATAAAGGTGGCTCGGGACGGAATCGAACCGCCGACACGAGGATTTTCAGTCCTCTGCTCTACCGACTGAGCTACCGAGCCAAACATGAATAACATTAAAATAAAGTGCGGAGTGTAACACTTCCCACTTTAATCTGTGGAAAACCGACCATTTTTATTCCTTAAGAGTAATAATGGCGGAACTGACGGGATACTCTCTCTTCGTTCGAGACTGCGAAGTCTGTGCTAACGAGGATATGCTCCGACGAACCCGGTTATGGACTCTCATCCCTGAAGCTTGTAAATAATGGCGGAACTGACGGGATTCGAACCCGCGATCTCCTGCGTGACAGGCAGGCATGTTAGGCCTCTACACCACAGTTCCGCATTATTAAAGATGGTGCCGGCGAGAGGACTTGAACCCCCAACCTACTGATTACAAGTCAGTTGCTCTACCAATTGAGCTACACCGGCATGGTAAGGTAATAAAAATATACATGGTGGAGGCTGAGGGGATCGAACCCCCGACCCTCTGCTTGTAAGGCAGATGCTCTCCCAGCTGAGCTAAGCCTCCAGGTATGTATGGTAGCGGCGGAGGGGATCGAACCCCCGACCTCACGGGTATGAACCGTACGCTCTAGCCAGCTGAGCTACACCGCCATATAAACCTTATTGCATCCAAGTTATTCAAATGGCGGAGAGAGAGGGATTCGAACCCTCGCACCGCTTACGCAGTCTAACCCCTTAGCAGAGGGTCCCCTTATAGCCACTTGGGTATCTCTCCATCATAACTTGTATGCAGTTACAGAGATTGATTCCCTGAAAACTAGATACGAAACGAATTTGCAGCACATTGAAATATATTTGGATAAGCCCTCGACCGATTAGTATTGGTCAGCTCCATGCATTGCTGCACTTCCACCTCCAACCTATCTACCTCGTCGTCTTCAAGGGGTCTTACATACTGGGAAATCTCATCTTGAGGGGGGCTTCACGCTTAGATGCTTTCAGCGCTTATCCCGTCCGTACGTAGCTACCCAGCCATGCTCCTGGCGGAACAACTGGTGCACCAGCGGTACGTCCATCCCGGTCCTCTCGTACTAAGGACAGCTCCTCTCAAATTTCCTACGCCCACGACAGATAGGGACCGAACTGTCTCACGACGTTCTGAACCCAGCTCGCGTACCGCTTTAATGGGCGAACAGCCCAACCCTTGGGACCTACTTCAGCCCCAGGATGCGATGAGCCGACATCGAGGTGCCAAACCTCCCCGTCGATGTGGACTCTTGGGGGAGATAAGCCTGTTATCCCCAGGGTAGCTTTTATCCGTTGAGCGATGGCCCTTCCATGCGGTACCACCGGATCACTAAGCCCGACTTTCGTCCCTGCTCGACTTGTAGGTCTCGCAGTCAAGCTCCCTTATGCCTTTGCACTCTTCGAATGATTTCCAACCATTCTGAGGGAACCTTGGGGCGCCTCCGTTACTCTTTAGGAGGCGACCGCCCCAGTCAAACTGCCCGCCTGACACTGTCCCCGTACCGGATCACGGTACTAGGTTAGAACCTAGATACGATCAGGGTGGTATCCCAACGTCGCCTCCACACAAGCTGGCGCTCATGCTTCTTAGGCTCCCACCTATCCTGTACAGATCGTACCCAAATCCAATATCAAGCTGCAGTAAAGCTCCATGGGGTCTTTCCGTCTTGTCGCGGGTAACCTGCATCTTCACAGGTATTAAAATTTCACCGGATCTCTCGTTGAGACAGCGCCCAAGTCGTTACGCCATTCGTGCGGGTCAGAATTTACCTGACAAGGAATTTCGCTACCTTAGGACCGTTATAGTTACGGCCGCCGTTTACTGGGGCTTCGGTTCACAGCTTCGGATTGCTCCTAACCGCTCCCCTTAACCTTCCAGCACCGGGCAGGCGTCAGCCCGTATACTTCGCCTTACGGCTTCGCACAGACCTGTGTTTTTGCTAAACAGTCGCTTGGGCCTTTTCACTGCGGCCCCCTCGGGCTATTCACCCTACCGAGGCACCCCTTCTCCCGAAGTTACGGGGTCATTTTGCCGAGTTCCTTAACGAGAGTTCTTCCGCGCGCCTTAGAATTCTCTTCTCGCCTACCTGTGTCGGTTTGCGGTACGGGCACCTTCACCTGACTAGAGGCTTTTCTTGGCAGTGTGAGATCATGACCTTCGCTACTGTAATTTTCACTCCCCATCACAGCCCAGCCTTATCGATGTGCGGATTTGCCTACACATCAGCCTCACTGCTTGGACGGACATCCATCAGTCCGCGTCACTACCCTCCTGCGTCACCCCATCGTTCATAACGGTTTACGGTGGTACAGGAATTTCAACCTGTTGTCCTTCGATTACGCCTTTCGGCCTCACCTTAGGTCCCGACTTACCCTGAGCGGACGAGCCTTCCTCAGGAAACCTTGGGCTTTCGGCGGATCAGATTCTCACTGATCTTTTCGTTACTCATACCGGCATTCTCACTTGTATGCTGTCCAGCGCTCCTTACGGTACACCTTCAACCTGCATACAACGCTCCCCTACCCCTGATGCATAAGCATCAAGCCATAGCTTCGGTGGTGTGTTTAGCCCCGTTACATTTTCGGCGCAGAGTCACTCGACCAGTGAGCTATTACGCACTCTTTAAATGGTGGCTGCTTCTAAGCCAACATCCTGGTTGTCTGTGCAACTCCACATCCTTTCCCACTTAACACACACTTGGGGACCTTAGCTGATGGTCTGGGCTGTTTCCCTTTTGACAATGGATCTTAGCACTCACTGTCTGACTCCCGGATATAAGTCTATGGCATTCGGAGTTTGACTGAGCTTGGTAACCCTTGCGGGCCCCGCACCCAATCAGTGCTCTACCTCCACGACTCTTCATTCCGAGGCTAGCCCTAAAGCTATTTCGGGGAGAACCAGCTATCTCCGAGTTCGATTGGAATTTCTCCGCTACCCCCACCTCATCCCCGCATTTTTCAACATACGTGGGTTCGGGCCTCCAGTGCGTGTTACCGCACCTTCACCCTGGACAGGGGTAGATCACACGGTTTCGGGTCTACGCCCACATACTAATATCGCCCTATTCAGACTCGCTTTCGCTGCGGCTACGGCTTCTCGCCTTAACCTTGCATGGGAACGTAACTCGCCGGTTCATTCTACAAAAGGCACGCCATCACCCATAGATCGGGCTCTGACTTCTTGTAAGCACACGGTTTCAGGTTCTATTTCACTCCCCTTCCGGGGTGCTTTTCACCTTTCCCTCACGGTACTGCTTCACTATCGGTCGCTAGGGAGTATTTAGCCTTAGCAGATGGTCCTGCTGGATTCATACGGGGTTTCACGTGCCCCGCACTACTCGGGATCCGTCTCGGAGGGAATATACTTTCGGCTACAGGGCTTTTACCTCTTATAGCGGGCCTTTCCAGACCTCTTCGCCTAATAAATTCCTTTGTAACTCCATGTGAGACGTCCCACAACCCCAGAGAGCAAGCTCTCTGGTTTAGGCTGTTCCGCGTTCGCTCGCCGCTACTGACGGAATCACTCTTGTTTTCTCTTCCTCCAGGTACTTAGATGTTTCAGTTCCCTGGGTATGCCTCCTCGCATCCTATGTATTCAGATACGGGTAACTGACTATTACATCAGCTGGGTTTCCCCATTCGGACATCCCCGGATCGAAGCTTGCTTACAGCTCCCCGAGGCAGTATCGTTGTTCGCCACGTCCTTCTTCGGCTCCTAGCGCCTAGGCATCCTCCGTGTGCTCTTAGTAGCTTAACCAACTGCTCCGGTTATTGTGCTCATCGCTCTGTTGTCCGCTTGTTTCCTGATCTATTAAACGAGTCAATAGGTAGAAACAAACTTCCAAAGGATCGATGATCCCAAAACCTTCGCGCTACTTTTTATTAAACTTGTTTGACACAAGTTCAGCTAAAAGGATATTT
>NC_013406.1:82500-157500 GCF_000024685.1 Paenibacillus sp. Y412MC10 | reverse complement strand
CAACTACCTAATATCGTAAATTTTAAACCGATAAGAAGGGCCACACCCGGCAAGCCCAGGACCATGACCGTTCCTATGGTCATCGGATTCAGAGGAATATACGCTTCAGCTGCTAATCCGGTGAAATTCACAACATAGATAGCTACAGCCGAAAGGGCCAGATGCGCCCCGAATACAGTTAGCCATCCCAGCCCGAGCTTCTTTCTAAACACAACATAGATAAGCAGCAAGAGCGATATGCATAGTACGCCAAGCACAATCAATTTCATAGATACTCCTCCTTCAAAGGTCAATAGGAATCCTATCAATCAACTCTCGGTTAACCGTTCTCCCTTTTTTGCTCGATATACTGCATCCTTGCTCCATCCAGATTAAGCTGCTTGGCCTGTTTGAGATTCATCTGGTATTTGCGCTCTGCCGCCTCCAACATGTAGATCGCATAATCGATCTGATCCTGTCCCGTAGCCTCCTGGAACAGCAAGTGCGCCCGCTCCCACTCCATCTGGGATCTCTGGACGTCCAGGAAGACATGCCACATCCGTTCTTGCTCCTCTGCCGTGATATACGTTTCCTCTTCTTTCTTCCTCGACTTCCACCATATCTTCATTCCTTTCACTCCCTACGAATATGAATGATTAACCTGCCCTTATAAAGACCGTCTGTAACATTCATATCGAGAGAGGGACAAACTTAGAACCATAAGAATACTTTCAATTTCTACTTTCTTGGCCTAGAAATGTGCAAACAAAAAACGAGCCATCAGAATCGCTTCCGATGCTCGTTCTTATGTTGCTTTCATATTTCAATCAAATGCTGCAGGGATCAATAATATCAGTTCAGTTCTCTTCGACCTTCAAGCGCTTTGGATAAAGTCACTTCATCTGCGTACTCCAGGTCACCGCCAACCGGCAGTCCATGGGCAATACGAGTCACCTTAATATCAAAGGGACGGACCAGGCGCGATATGTACATCGCCGTTGCCTCCCCCTCGATATTAGCGTTCGTCGCCAAAATGAGTTCTTTCACTCGTTCGTCACTTAAGCGCGTGAGGAGCTCCTTCAGACGGATTTCATCCGGCCCGATCCCCTCCATCGGAGATATGGCCCCATGGAGGACATGATAGTAGCCCTCGAATTCCTTCGTGCGCTCCATCGCCACCAGATCCTTCGCATCCTGTACAACGCAGATGATCGAAGCATCCCGAGTCTTGTCCTGACATACCCGGCATGGATCCGTATCCGTGATGTTGCAGCAGACGGAGCAGTAGTGCAGATTCCTTTTGACACTGACTAGCGCTTTGGCAAAATCAATAACGTCATCTTCCTTCATGTTCAGAACATGAAAAGCCAGGCGGGCGGCCGTTTTCGGCCCCACACCCGGCAGTCGCGTAAAGGCATCGATGAGCTTCGCGATCGGTTCAGGATAGTACAAATGTAACTACTCCTTCTAGGTTAGTTTAGAACAAGCCCGGGATTTTCATGCCGCCTGTGAATTTGCCCATATCGGCGTTCGCAATTTCTTCAGCCTTGGCAAGTGCATCGTTAACCGCAGTCAGCACCAGATCCTGCAGCATTTCCACATCATCCGGGTCAACCGCCTCAGGCTTGATGTTGATGGACAAAATTTGTTTATGGCCATTCGCTTCTACGGTAACCACGCCGCCGCCGGAAGTTCCTTCAACGGTTTTTGTAGCAAGCTCTTCCTGCGCCTTCAGCATTTGCTCCTGCATCTTTTTCACTTGCTTCATCATTTGGTTCATATTATTCATGATTCATCTCTCCTTATAATAGGGTGCACGTAGGGACGCGCTAGTCTTTTATGACAACGAGGTCTTCTCCAAACAGCTGGATCGCCTCATCAATCCATGGTTTTTCTCCACCGGCATCAGCTTCTTCATGTTCCAGCTTAAGCTCTTCCGCCTGAGGCTTGCCTACTCCTTCTACCGCATCATTCCAGTCGCGAAGCATCATGGTCACCAGATGGTACGGCTTGCCGAGCATAGACTCAAGAACCCCTTCAATCACCTGTTTGTTGGCAGGTTTCTCCGTGGTTTCGCGGTGGATGTTGTTTTTGAAAGCGACAAGAACCTTGTCTTCCCATACGGATACGGGCTCACCATCCATCAGCCATGCGTGAACCGTTACCTTCTCCTCTTTCACGTTCTGCAGAATTTGGGCCCACTGCCGATGTACAGCGGTATAATCCTCTCCGGTCCGGGAGGATACATACTGATCCATATGCTGCGGAATCTTGGCCGTTGAAGCTGCTTTCGGTGCAGGTGTTCGGGTAGACTTGGCCGGTTCGCGTTGATTCGATGCAGGAACACCGTTTTGAATCAAACGTTCCAGCTTTTTCTCAAGTGCGGCTACATGCTGCTTCAGCTGAGCCAGTTCTCCCGCATCGGCCGTAGAATGGGCAGCTGCGGACCCGCCCCCGGATTGGGTAATGCCGGAAAGCTTGAGCAGTGCCACCTCAAACAGGGTTTGCGGCTGCGAGGCATATTTCATCTCACTCTGATAACGGTTGAGCGTATCAATCATTTGAAACAGCTCATCCCGGCTGAAGGCATTTGCCATCTCCTGAAACTCGGCCGGGTTCAAAACCCGATCAGTCAGCTTGTCGGCATCGGGAACCATCTTGATCATAAGCAAATCGCGGAAATAGTACAGGAGATTCTCCATGCATTTATCTGCGCTTTTTCCCTCCTGCATGAATTGCTCCACGATCTGCAGGACCAGCCCGGCATCCCCCTGCTTCACGGCGCCGGCCAGACGGCCAAACTGCTCTGAGGCAATGCCTCCCGTCATGTCCATGACCTGCCGGTAAGATACGGTACCTCCAGTGAAGGAAGCGATCTGATCCAGAATGCTCAAAGCATCCCGCATACCGCCATCCGATAGACGCGCAATATACTGCAGCGCTTCATGCTCAGCCGTAATGCCTTCTTCCCCGCAGATCTGCTCCAGACGTCCGGTTTGTTCCTCCAGGGACACCCTACGGAAGTCAAACCGCTGACAGCGTGAGATAATCGTTGCCGGAAGCCTGTGCGGCTCTGTTGTCGCTAGTATAAACATCACGTGTGCCGGCGGCTCCTCCAGCGTTTTCAGCAAGGCATTGAACGCTTCCGTCGTCAGCATGTGTACTTCATCAATAATATAAACCTTGCGCCGTACTTCGGTCGGTGCGTATTTGACTTTCTCCCGCAAATCACGAATTTCCTCGACGCCGCGGTTGGATGCCGCATCAATTTCCTGGACATCCATGACGGCTCCGGACGTTATGCGCCGGCAGGCCTCGCATGCATTGCAGGGTTCCTCAGCCGGACCATGCTCGCAGTTCACGGCTTTGGCCAAAATTTTAGCGGCACTGGTCTTGCCTGTACCCCGTGGACCGCTGAACAGGTAGGCATGGGAAACCCGCTGCTCGCGAATGGCATTCTGCAGGGTCTGGATAATATGCTGCTGGCCCACCATGTCGCCGAACGACTGTGGTCGCCAAGCTCGATATAACGCGATATGTTCCACTATGCTTTACCCTCTTTCAACTTCCACTTCGCGAAGATTAGGAAATCCAAGGCTAACACCAAAGCCTAATCCTCACGTGCTTTACAAGTTATATTCATGGTCAATCCCAGCCTAAACGGCATGAGTCAACGGTTATATTATACTACATTCTATACTACTTTCCCCTGCCTTAGCAAAACGTTTACTTGGAAAACTTTATCCAAAGTTCACGTGAAGCATTCGCTCCAATTTAGAATCCCGCCTGGACAAAAAACACCCTTGCCAAAGGCAAAGGTGTTATGTGCAGATATGTATACCGTGCACCTGTTATTGATCATTGCGATCCGAGCGGCAATCCTGAGCAGCAACTCGGGCTAGGCACTCCTCCGGCACAAAAGCGGTCTTGCTTATGGCTGCTTCCTTCCGGACCTGACCAGGTTCACAAGTGCTCATTGCGGAGGACCCAACCGTCAACGTTGAGCGCAGGGACCAGCCTCACATCGACAACACCTCTAACAGGAATTCAACCTCGCTACAGCGGATTGCGAGTTACAGGGCACCGCTACCTCCCCGTCTAGCACGGCGAACTTTAGTATATCGCATGGCTACCAAAAAAGCAACCGACGGAAGAAGTTGCATACTCCATCGGCCCTGCAGACAGACAAAAACCCTCCAGCCACAAGGGCGAAGGGTTTGTTTATTAGATACCGTATTTCTTCTTGAATCTATCAACACGACCGCCAGCATCCAGGAATTTCTGTTTACCTGTGAAGAACGGATGACAGTTCGAGCAAATCTCTACACGAAGATCGGGTTTCACAGAACCTGTTTCAAACGTATTACCGCAAGCACAAGTAACTGTAGTAACGTGATATTTCGGTTGAATATCTTGTTTCATTGTAGCTTTCACCTCTTTCCGCCCTGAGCCTCATGCGGACCCAGAGTTATATGGACACATAAAAGGAGTATAGCACGAGCAAATTGAATGCGCAATAGTCCATACACAAATCATCAGACAAGTCCGCAATTGGAACTACACCCTATTTTTAGCACATTCGAGACCGTGCAAGTTATATAATCGAAGGCCGCTTTTTCGGTCTCGCCTGTCCAGCAGGGGGCACATGCGTATAGGAGCCGATCACCACATCCGGCAGCTCCTCCTGCATGATCTCGATCGCCTGCTTCATTCCGAGAATCTCGCCTTGCGCAGGCGGGATGAGGCCAAGATAGCTCTCAGGGTCAATATTCAGATTGCGAAGCTGAATCAATTTCAGTCCCGTGCGCCGGGCAAACTCGATCATCGCTTCCAGCTCTTCCTCGCGGTCGGTCACGCCCGGAAAGATCAGATAGTTAATGGATGTATATACGCCCTGATCCGTTGCGTAACGAAGAGATTTCTCCACATTAGCGAGCGTGTAGCCTCTTGGCTTGTAGTATGCGTTATAATGGGCATCCAATGCACTGATCGTGCTGACTCTCATCAGATCAAGACCCGCATCCACGATACCGCGGATAAAATCGGTCAGTCCCGCATTGGTGTTAATATTAATGTAACCCATGTCGGTCTGTGCCCGGACTTCTCGCATAGCCTCTATAATGATCTTCGCCTGGGTGGAGGGTTCGCCCTCACAGCCTTGGCCAAAGCTGATGATCGACTCCGGGGTCTTCAGATGCTCCAGCATGACCTGCACCAGCTCATCCACTCTCGGACGGAAGTTCATGCGCGTCTGCGGGGAGACAAAGCCGCTGTCATCCGGCTGTTCCGA
This sequence comes from Paenibacillus sp. Y412MC10, assembly GCF_000024685.1. Taxonomy (NCBI): domain Bacteria; kingdom Bacillati; phylum Bacillota; class Bacilli; order Caryophanales; family Paenibacillaceae; genus Paenibacillus; species Paenibacillus sp. Y412MC10. The sequence goes on along the minus strand of NC_013406.1, from coordinate 152,231 downwards.
AATGCAACCGAAGCAGCCCGCATTGCAGGAGTAAGACACGGGAACCGCGCCTTCCCAGCGATTCAGGAAGGTGTTGGACGCCGTCAGGCACTCGTATCCCAGCGCACAGTTAGACAGATGTTCGTAGAGCCGGTTCTCCGGATACTTCTCCTTCAGCGTCTTAACCCCATGCTCAAGGTCATCCAGGTCACAATTCACAGGATTCCATTTCTCGGGATCGTCGGACAAACGCGCCGTCGTATAGAAAGCGCCATCCTTCCATACGACCGCCGAGTAACCGAACAGCGGCAGCTTATACTCCTTGTCCGACTTCACGTACCCCGGCAGGCAGAGCCGAGTGTAGCCTTGCGGCAGAAGCGCTCCGACAGCCGTATATCCGTCCTCAAGCGGCATCATGTCACCGGTCTCCGGATCCATTCCGATCGCACGGGTGCTCGGCAGTCCGACCAGCGTAGCCCCTTCCGGCAAAGGTATCAATTCATCTTCCAATATCTCGACGATCATATCTCCGCTGCGGGCCAGCCCGAACAGCTCGGAATGATCGTATACATTCCCTTGTTCATCTGCATAAACCAAATACATGTTGATCTCCTATTCTCCGGTTGATTCAGGGCTTAGCTCTGAGGGGCCGTCGCCGCAGATGCACGCGATGGACGTCTGGCTGTCTGGCCCTGAGTCCCGGTTCCGCCGCCGTTGTTGGCATTCACGTCAAATGATGCCAAGAACTCCGCGTTATTCTTGCTATCACGCATTTTTTTAAGGAAGCCTTCCACAAAATCGGCAGAGTCGTTCATATTTTTGCGGATCGCCCAAATGGTATCCAGTTCATCCTTGTTCAGCAGCACCTCTTCGCGCCGGGTACCGGAGCGACGAATATCGATCGCCGGGAAAATACGGCGTTCCGCGAAGCGGCGGTCCAAGTGCAGCTCCATGTTGCCTGTGCCTTTAAATTCCTCATAAATGATATCATCCATCCGCGATCCGGTTTCAACCAAGGCTGTCGCCAGGATCGTCAAACTTCCGCCTTCCTCCACGTTACGAGCCGATCCGAAGAAACGTTTCGGACGATGGAATGCCGCAGGATCAATACCGCCACTCAGCGTTCGGCCGGACGGAGGAATGACCAGGTTGTACGCACGGGCCAGACGGGTGATGCTGTCCAGCAAGATAACCACGTCCTTCTTATGCTCCACCAGCCGCAAGGCGCGCGACAATACCAGTTCCGCTACTTTGATATGGTTCTCCGGAAGCTCGTCAAAAGTAGAAGCAACCACCTCACCCTTAACGGAACGCTGCATATCCGTCACTTCTTCAGGCCGTTCATCGATGAGTAAAACAAACAGTTCAATCTCTGGATTGTTGGTTGAGATGCTGTTGGCGATTTCTTTCAAGAGGAGCGTTTTCCCTGCTTTTGGCGGTGCCACGATCAAACCGCGTTGTCCTAAACCTACGGGTGCAAGCAGATCCATAATTCGGGTTGACAACTGATTAGGGGATGTTTCAAGAACAAGCTTTTCTTGCGGATATAGAGGAGTCAAGGCTGGGAAGTGTAATCGTTCCGCTGCGACGGCAGGATTCTCGCCATTCACGGCGTTGACCTGCAGCAGCCCGAAGTATCGTTCGTTCTCTTTCGGCGTCCGGCATTTGCCCGAAACCAAATCTCCGGTCCGCAAATCGAATTTGCGGATCTGGGAGGCCGAAATGTAGATATCCTCCGTGCTCGGCAAATAGTTGATCGGTCTAAGAAAACCGTATCCTTCCGGCAAAATCTCGAGTACGCCCTCCATGAACATCAAGCCGCTCTGTTCGGCCTGTGCCCGGAGAATGGCAAATATCAATTCTTTTTTCTTCAACTGGCCATAATAAGGAATCTGATACTTCTTGGCCAGCTTATACAGATCCGTCAGCTTCATGCCTTCCAAATCGGCTATTTGTAAATCCATTCAATAACCACCTATTCAATTATTTGTTTCTGTCGCAGCAGTTCCCTGCTGTCATGTAGTCTATTAGTCTATGAGTGCTTTACTAGGAGCATTACCCAAATCAGAGGGAGATATGCAGTTTCCACCACACATTTCCCTCATTTTGGTAAAAAAGTCACTCTTCTTCGGTCTCGCGCCACACGTCGGCACCCAGCTCACGCAAGTTGGAAACGAGATGGTCGTAGCCGCGGTCGATGAATTCCACGCCGCTTACCTCCGTTATCCCTTCAGGCACCGTCAGTCCCGCAATGACAAGAGCCGCACCCGCGCGCAGATCGGTCGCTTTGACCTTGGCTGCGTTCAGCGGGCCGCCCTCGATGATGGCAGAGCGTCCCTCCACGCGGATTTTGGCCCCCATGCGAACGAGCTCCGGAACATGTTTAAATCGGTTGCTATATACAAAATCACTGAGAACGCTGACGCCTTCTGCTTGCGTAAGGAGGCTGGTCATCGGTGACTGCAAATCCGTTGCAAATCCAGGATATATAAGCGCCTTCACATCCACATGCTGGTACCGGTCTTTACCAATCACGCGAATGCTTTCGTCCAGCTCTTCGATGCCCACACCCATCTCGATCAGCTTGGCCGTGAGGGCCTCAAGATGTTTCGGGATGACGTTGTCAATCAGAACATCGCCGCGCGTAGCTGCGGCAGCAATCATATATGTACCGGCCTGAATCCGGTCTGGAATAATGGAATGTCGGCAGCCATGCATCTCGGTCACGCCCTCGATCCGGATGGTTTCCGTTCCGGCGCCCTTAATGACAGCTCCCATGGAATTTAAAAGTGTTGCAACATCTATAATTTCAGGCTCTTTCGCCGCGTTTTCGATAATTGTGGAGCCTTTGGCCTTGGCAGCCGCCAGCATAATATTAATCGTTGCACCTACGCTGCTTACATCGAGGTAGATCTTCGCGCCCCGCAGCTCTTTGGCATGCAGGTGAATCGAGCCGTGTTCATTGGTCACGGTCGCGCCAAGCGCTTCAAAGCCCTTGATGTGCTGGTCGATGGGACGAGGTTCAAAATTACAGCCGCCCGGCAGGCCGATCACGGCTTCTTTAAATCTTCCAAGCATGGCGCCCATCATATAGTAGGACGCGCGCAGTTTCTTGACGGGTCCGTTAGGCATCGGAATGGATTTGATATCAGAAGGGTCTATTCTCATCTGATTGCCTTCCCATGAAACTTGCCCGCCTAATTCCTCAAGGATCTCAGCATAAACAGCCACATCGCTGAGAAGCGGCAAATTATCAAGTACGACTTCCGATTCCGCCAGGATTGCGGCGGGAATTAACGCAATAGCACTGTTCTTGGCACCGCTGATTGTTACAGCACCTCGCAGTGGGCGTCCACCGCTGATCATCAATTTTTCCATAAGCTTTCGGTTCCCCCTACATCACTTCGCAGCCGGAAATGGTTCTGATGCCCGTCATACAAGAAAAACGTCGTATCGACGTTCCTAAAGGATGACAGACGCAATAAGCGTTCGTTTTCGTAGCGATTATCCGGTTGTGAAGCCTCACAATCCGCTTGCGCTTTTTGATAACTTAATAAATGAAATGGAAAAACACCGGCTATGCGGTGTGCTTTCCATTTCATTGTATGCAGCATAAGACAGCCTAAAATATCTTAGGTGATTCCTATCGTCATGTTGCGGCCACGAAGGCTACAAGCGACTTTTGTGTGTTACGGGTGACTAAGCTTGATTGTTGGAACCAAACTCACGGATTTTGCCGACAACGGTTTCCTTGATTGCCTCGCGGCCTGGTTTCAGGAATGTGCGCGGATCGTAAGCTTCCGGTTTAGCGGCAAGCACTTCACGAACAACTTTGGTGAACGAGATTTGGTTCTCGGTGTTAACGTTGATTTTGGAAGTACCCAAGGAGATAGCTTTCTTGATGTCATGCGTCGGGATGCCCGTACCGCCATGAAGCACCAACGGAAGTTTCACAGCATCGCGAATCTCTTCCATCTCTTTGAACCCAAGGTTTGGTTCGCCTTTGTAAGGACCATGGACAGAACCAAGCGCAGGCGCCAATGTGTCGATGCCTGTCTCGTTCACGATGCGCACGCAGTCGTCAAGCTTCGCGTACATTACGTCGCCGATAACGTCATCCTCTTGTCCGCCGACCATGCCGACTTCGGCTTCAACGGAAACGCCTTTGGCGTGAGCATACTCAACCACTTGTTTCGTTGTTGCAATATTCGTCTCAATCGGGCTGTGGGAATCATCGATCATAACCGAAGTGAACCCTGCATCGATTGCTTCTTTACATTTCTCAACACTTGAACCGTGGTCAAGGTGAATGGCAACAGGAACTGTAACTTTCAGGTCCTCCATCAAACCTTTTACCATGTGTACAACGGTGCTGAATCCACCCATGTAACGAGCTGCGCCTTCGGAAACACCGAGAATTACCGGCGATTTCTCTTGCTCAGCCGCTTCAAGAATTGCATATGTCCACTCCAGGTTGTTGATGTTGTATTGACCAACAGCATATTTACCTTCGAGTGCTTTGTTCAGCATGTCTGTCATTGATACTAATGGCATGGTTTCATCCTCCTATAGATGCTTAGTTTGTCTATGGTTTTTAGCCGATATAACATACGGACTTATTATACCACATCGCGTCATAAATACTAAACAAGCATTTCCTAAATTGCTGCGAAGGAACTCACATTCTGGCAAAAAAAAGAATTCCGCCCCTTGAGCAGAATTCATCATTCAACCGATGTTGTTCGCGGTCCCTTTCAGCTGCATGTTGACGGCTTGCCGCATCTCGTCAATGTCGAAGGGTTTGGTAAAATGCATCAGCGCTCCAAGATCGGTCGCTTCCTTGATCATGTCAAGCTCTCCATAGGCTGTCATCATGATCACCTTAATGTCCGGATTCATCTGTTTAATATGCTTCAAAATCTCAAGCCCGTCCATTCCAGGAATTTTCATATCCAGCAGCACCAAATCCGGGGCATGCATCTTCACGATTTCAAGGGCAGCCTTGCCGTTCGCCGCTTGGAACGTCTCATATCCTTCACTGCTGAACACTTCTACAAGCAGGATGCGGATCCCATTCTGGTCATCCACAATCAGCACTTTGTGTTTGCTTTGTTTGCTCATCCTTCCAACCTCCCGATACTTAAATCGTACAATGAGTATATGCAAACTCGAAAGTTCCTAACTTTCCCATAAACCGGCCATTATTTGTATTCGCCTGTAGATGTCGAATTCCTTCCTGTCCTAAAAAAAGTAAGAAAAAAAGATCGCGAATTGGCTGCATCCGAAATCGACAGCGCTGGACAGGGATTCCGGACCTCAGCTCCACCCTTCACGCAGCGACAAACGAATTTGCACGCAAAAAAAGAGCCTCTTCAAAAAAGAGGCTCTTCCCAATTATGCCTGATGCTGGATCGAGGCTTTTACAAATTCACGGAACAATGGCTGCGGACGGTTCGGACGGGAAGTGAATTCCGGATGGAATTGCACGGCGAGGAACCAAGGATGTCCTGGCAGCTCCACGATCTCGACCAGACGTCCGTCCGGTGAAGTACCGGAAATACGCAGGCCCGCTTTCTCGATATCTTCGCGGTATTGGTTGTTGAACTCGTACCGGTGACGATGTCTTTCGTAAACCAGCTCGTCCTGGTAGCAGGACTCCGCAAGCGATCCCGGAACCAGCTTGCATGGATAAAGGCCAAGGCGCATCGTTCCGCCAAGATCCTCGATATCCTTCTGCTCCGGAAGCAGGTCGATAACCGGATATTCGGTAGCCGGATCAATTTCGGAGCTGTTCGCACCGTTCAGACCTACGATCGAACGGGCATATTCGATCACCGACACTTGCATGCCAAGGCAAATACCGAAGAATGGAATGTTGTGCTCGCGGGCATAACGGATCGCGCTGATCTTGCCTTCGATCCCCCGGTCTCCAAATCCACCAGGTACCAGAATACCGCCGATGCCGTTCAACGTCTCTTCCACATTGTCCGCCGTAATTTCCTCGGCGTTCACCCAGCGGATCTTCACGTCGGCATTGGCATCAAAGCCGGCATGGGACAGGGATTCTACTACGCTGAGGTAGGCGTCATGAAGCGCGACATACTTGCCGACAATCGCAATCTCAACGGTCTTCTCCAGCTTGGAGACGCGCTCCACCAGATCTTCCCACTCGCTCATATCCGGCGCAGGAGTCGTCAGCTTCAGATGATTGACAACAATTTCGTCCAGGCCTTCATCGCGCAGATTCAGCGGCACCTCATACAGGGAGGACGCGTCGCGGCATTCTACGACCGCGTTAGGGTCGATATCGCAGAAGAGCGCGATTTTGGCTTTCATCTCGGTTGAAAGCTCATGCTCCGTACGGCACACGATGACATTCGGCTGAATGCCGATGCTGCGGAGTTCTTTTACACTGTGCTGCGTCGGCTTCGTTTTCACTTCACCGGCTGCCTTAATATATGGAATGAGGGTTACATGAATATACATCACGTTCTCACGGCCAACATCGCTCTTGATTTGGCGGATGGCCTCCAGGAAAGGAAGGCTTTCGATATCGCCAACCGTTCCGCCGATTTCGGTAATGACCACATCCGAACCCGCTTCACGGCCCGCACGGAATACGCGCTCCTTGATCTCGTTCGTAATATGAGGAATAACCTGCACGGTGCCGCCCAAATATTCTCCACGGCGTTCCTTGCTAATAACAGAAGAGTATACTTTTCCTGTTGTCACATTGCTGTTCTTCGACAGGTTAATATCGATGAAGCGCTCATAGTGTCCCAGGTCCAGGTCGGTTTCCGCACCGTCGTCAGTAACGAACACTTCGCCATGCTGGTAAGGACTCATGGTGCCCGGATCTATATTAATGTACGGATCGAATTTCTGAATCGTTACCTTGAGCCCTCTGTTCTTAAGCAATCTGCCGAGCGAAGCGGCGGTAATTCCCTTACCTAGAGATGACACGACTCCGCCTGTTACAAAAATATACTTTGTCACTGTTAAAAACCCTCCTATATAATCTCCATAACTTCAGGCGACATATGATGTTTATCCTAACCCGTTTTCCCCTGATTCATCAGAGGGACCAACAAAAACATCGCTCGCTTCCAATAATGGTGAGCGAGCTGACCTCCGACCTATTACAAACCGCATATATTGACGCTAAAATGATCCCCATCGGGCTGCCGGTACGGCATAACGTTATGAGGCTTCAGGGCGAGCGATTCCAATACATCTTCTTACTCTGCATATCTGAATCTTGGTCTTGCTATATTGGCCCGGAAGCTAGCGTCGTTTACACTTTCCGAGCCTTAAAAACAAAAAAAGTGACCCCGAATAAATAACGGGGCACTTTTATATTAAACATATTTAATCCACAATCATAAGCCCAAGCAATAGTTTACTCTGTGCCTTGTCTGCTTGTCAAGAGAAGAACCAACCTCAAAATTCCCCAATCGGCCGACATCGTAAAACAGAGTCATAAACCATGCGGACTGGCTTAAATTCCGAGCGGAATGACAGATTAATCTCTGTCGTCTTCCTCAAATTCTTCCTCTTCCAGATCTTCTTCCTCGGAATCCGCATCTTCGTCATCCAATTCGTCATCATCCAGAACAACGTCCTCATCTACATCATCGTCGGCATCGTCATCATCCGGGAAGAGATCGTCGTGATCATCGTCTTCTTCGTCGATGCTGTCGAAATCCTCTTCGGCATCGTCACCGCTATAGGTATCCTCTTCATCCGTGAAGTCATCGTCATCGTCGTCTTCATCATTGATGATCCGCGGACGTTTGGCGTTCGCAATCGGATCTTCGGACTTCTCCAGCGGATACCAGCGCTTTAGTCCCCACAGATTCGTACCTACACATGCGAAACGTCCGTCTATATTGATCTCGGTATATAACTGGGCAATCGTTTCGTTAATTTCCTGTTCCGTAAAGCCGCGAAGCTTGGCCACCTCATTCATCAGGTCACGGTAATAATACGGCGTATTCGCCGCCTTCAGAACCATAAAAGCCAGGTCAACCATCGGGATTTCCTGAATCTTCTCCGGATCGATCTTTAAATTGAGCGGATTACTCACTAACGCACACTTCCTCTCACACAATCTTCACGTTATACCCTCAACATATCCATTATCAAAACTAAGTAAAACCTATTTGGAAATAAAAATCAAGTTTTTATGCTCCATTACCCATCAGATACCAAATGGAAAAAGACGGAGACTTTTCTCTCCGCCTTCTGACTGTACCCGCCCCTAGGATCGACTCCTTACGGGATAGATAAGAGAACCTTGATATTCTCTCCATGTATCTTATGTTAGCCCTGCTGCTTTGACACGGTAAACAGGGCCTATTTCCCGGAAAAAGGGCAACATCCCATTCGGGCACTCTCCCCGGCTCATACAATACTGAAGCAACGGTTCATCGAGAAGGGAGATTGCCACACATGGATTACACCCGGATCATGCAATCACTACTTGCAGAGACGAACCCTATGCGGAACGTCCGGGAAATGAACCGGCGGCTCCTCACGTTTCATGACCCTCAGCTGTACCAGAAATGCATCCGCGAATGGAACCGGCTCGCAGGGAAAAGGCGTTTCCCGAGTTCGGTCAGCCGCTCGCCGCTTACTCGCACCATCATCGCTCCAGCTCCCCAAACCGCGAAGTTTGAAGCGGAGTTTCGGAACGAACTGATGGTTGAAGAGGATGAACAGGTTCATATCCACGCCATACAGGGGACAATAGGAACGCTAACCGGGATCCCATGGGGTATCAAGCAAATCAAAGCCCCTCAAGCCTGGTCTACCTCGACAGGACACCGCGTGAAGATTGCCGTTATCGACACAGGGGTGGATTTCGGTCACCCGGATCTGAAGTATTCGCTGACCCGAGGGGTCAACCTCGTCCATCGCAACATCCCGCCTTATGACGACAATGGGCATGGAACGCATATCTCGGGCACCATCGCTGCAGCAAACAGCACCCAAGGTATGATCGGCGTTGCTCCCAGATCTGTCGTGTATCCGGTCAAAGCCTTTGATCACAACGGCTCCGCCTTCGTGTCGGATATCATTCTGGCCATCGACTGGTGCGTGCGGGCCGAGATCGATATCATCAATATGAGTTTCGGCATGCAGACCCGAAGCCGCACGCTGCTGGATATCGTAAGCAAGGCCAACCAAGCAGGCGTCCTCATTGTGGCCTCTTCTGGCAATGACGGCAAACGCCGTACCGCGGACTATCCTGCCCGTTATCCCCAAACGATATCCGTCGGAGCTACCGACCGCAGCCGGAGAATTCCCGGCTTCAGCAATCGCGGGCAATTTGTCGATATTTATGCGCCCGGAGATAAAATCGTGTCAGCCTGGCTGCAGGGAAAATACCACGAAATGAGCGGCACTTCCATGGCCACTTCACACGTCAGCGGAGCAATCGCCCTGCTGCTTGCCCAGAAGCCTGACTTGAAAAAAACAGCTACGATCAAAGCCCTGCTGCGGCGCACCTCCTCCCCCCTTAAGCTCAAAAAAGGATACAGCGCCTCCGATGGAGAGGTAAATGCCTTGAAATTTTTGCGCGAGGGCATGAAATTATAAATTCGGTTCATCAGCAACGGCAAACGCCATTTCGTTCACGCATTAAAAACAGCCGTCTTTCCAAAGAAAGACGGCTGTTGGCTGTTATGGCATATGAAAGGGAGGGCCCTTCTTACATGCGTTCCGGCGCCGATACGCCCATCAGGCGAAGCACGTTGGCAATGACCGTGCGGACCGCTCCCAGCAAAGCAAGGCGGGCCTGCGTTTGATTCGCGTCTTCCGTAATCACGCGTTCGGCTCTGTAGTAGCTGTGGAACAAGGAAGCCAGTTCATATACATACCGGATAAGCCGGTGCGGTGCATAGTTCTCCGCAGCAAGCGACACTTCCTGCGGGAGTTCTCCCATTTTGCGCAAAATGTCGTATTCATGCTCGGCGGTCAGAACGCTCAGGTTGACGTCGGCAAGCGGCAAGAAGCTAACGCCTTGCTCCTCCGCTTGGCGGAATACGCTGCAAATGCGTGCGTGCGCATACTGTACGTAGAAGACCGGATTCTCGTTGGACGTGGATACCGCCAGATCCATGTCGAAATCCAAATGCGAATCCATGCTGCGCATGGTGAAGAAATAGCGGATCGCGTCCACGCCGACCTCATCCATCAGATCTTCCATCGTGACCGCTTTACCAGTACGCTTGGACATCTTGACCTTCTCGCCGTCCTGGAACAGGCTGACCATCTGGGCGATCAATACGATGAGTTTGTCCGGGTCATTGCCGAGCGCCTCCATGGCAGCCTTCATGCGCGGAACGTAACCATGGTGGTCGGCTCCCCAAATATTCAGGATCTTGTCATAGCCGCGCTCGTATTTATTGCGGTGGTACGCAATATCCGGCGTCAGGTAGGTATACGTTCCGTCATTCTTAACGAGGACGCGGTCTTTGTCATCCCCATAATCGGTGGTGCGGAGCCAGGTGGCCCCATCCTTCTCGTAAGCTTCGCCCTTGGCTTTCAGTTCTTCCAGGGATTTCTCCACCAGTCCATCCTCATACAGGGACGTTTCGCTAAACCACTCGTCAAAATGGACGCGGAATCGATTCAAATCGCGTTTGATTTTACCAAGTTCCTTCTCAAGCCCGAATTGACGCAAGAATGCCGTTCTCTCGTCAGGATCCATCGATAACAAGGAATCGCCTTTCTCGGCTACAAGCTCTTTGGCAAAACCTTTGATATCCTCGCCATGGTATCCGTCTTCAGGCATTTCGGCATCCTGGCCGAGCTCCTGCAAATAGCGGGCTTCGAGGGATTTAACCAGGTTCACTACTTGGTTGCCTGCATCATTGATGTAGTATTCGCGCGTAACTTCGTATCCTGCAAAATCAAGCACATTGCAAAGGGCATCGCCTACCGCCGCTCCGCGGGCATGTCCAAGATGCAGGCTTCCGGTGGGATTGGCGCTGACAAACTCCATCTGGACCTTTTGCCCTTCGCCCGAAGCGATCCGCCCGTAGTTATCGCCCTGCTCTTGTACCAATGCCACGATCGGATAGAGATACCCCTTGTCCAAGGTAAAGTTAATAAACCCGGGCCCGGCGATCTCCGCTTTCTCAATGGAAGCCTTTGCCGTATCCAAATGTTCCAGGATAGCTTCCGCGATTTGCCGCGGGTTCTTCTTGGCAATCCGCGTCAGCTGCATCGCTACGTTCGTAGCCAAGTCGCCGTGCGACTTATCCTTCGGAACTTCCAGCGTAATGGCGGGCAGCTCCTCGCGGGACACCAGTCCGGCAGCTACGGCAGCGTCTCCTACCGCCTCTGCAACCAGCCCGTTAATGTGATCTAATGGATTCATAGTCATGATTCATGTGCCTCCTGAATAGTCAAACTGATCGAAAAGTGTCCCGAAAACTCGTCAAACACATATAAATCATACGCCCAAGCCGCTCGTCCGGTCGTGCCCTCTAGCGCTAGCTCCAGACGCTGGGTGTGCGTAGACAGATTAAATGAAGTGAACGGGGAGCGATAATATCCAGGCAATTGCAGTCCCAGCTTAAACGCCTGCTCGGACTCCACCTCGCCATGACGGATCAGCTTCAGCTCGTCCTCCGTCAGTTTGAGCATGGCCCGGGTTTCCCCTTGATGCGGTCCAAGCGCCGGCTCCGTATAGCGCACATACAGCACTTTCCCCTTGATAAACGCCTCTGCGGGAAGCTCCTGTATCGTATTCTCTCCTTCGTGAAGGCTCTGAAGACGGATGCTCACTTGTTTTCGGTCGTTCATGTTCGTTCCTCTTTTCCTTACCTATTGTATTACTATATCCAGTATGGCCTTGCAATTCAAATGAGGATTTTAGCAAAAGTAAAGAAAATGTCTTTCGTCGTATTTTCGGAGAGGTTGGAGCGCACCCTTAATTCCCGTATTTTTCGGCCCATTGCTCGCGCCATTCCCCGAAACTGTTACCCGTGATTTCCTCCAAGGTCTTTCCATCAATGGAGTAAGGAGCCCCAGCTAAATCGTTCCGATCAGGGAACGAGGTTCCCCCGATGACCTTCCCCTCCGACATCATCACAAACAAGGCCGTATTCGTATTATACATGCGGTCAAGCGGATGCCCGGAAACCTTGAAGCGATAGGTGACAATTTCTTTTCCGTAATAGTTTGTCGGATCTTGGCTCTGTACACTCCATGTCTGAATATAGGGGATTGCGCCGTTACCAGGTGCGAGAAGAGATTTCTCAAGCGTATAAGTAATCGGTTTACTGGAGTGGCTTACAATCTTATAGCCCAGCGATTTCACGTAAGAGGCCGCTGTCTTCTGTTCTTCGGACATGGGTTTGCCGATATGAACGCTTAGTTGCATGAATGAATATAGGATTACGATGCTTAAACCAATACCTGCCCATAACCAAATACGATTTCGCTTCATAAGCAGCCTCCCCATTACGTCGACCTGGCCGTTCATAGGATTAGAATACCAAAAAATTGAAATCAATGGGCGGTCAAGAAAAAGAATAGGCCTGATTCAAGAAGAATCAGGCATGATCCATACTATAGGTTACAGCGGAAGCAAGGATACCTTCTCCCGCGCGTCCAGCTTGGCCACCATGTCGTTCCAGGCTTGCGGTTTTTCGGGCAGCACCGAATAGTATCGTCTCAAGAAGTTGGCAATCAGCTCCGCGGGCAATTCATCAACGGCATCGTCGCCCGGCATGAAGCAAAAATCAAGCCCGCTCACCGCTTCGCCATCGTTGTTCCAGGACGGATGCACATAGTCGATATCCGTGCGTTTGTAACCCAGATGCGACAGGACTTCGCGGCGAACGAACGGATCCATCGGCTTCACGCCGCCGAATGCATGGTCCTGCACCCGATATGGATCGTAAATCTCGGCAAACATGCCGAACAGCTCTTTGCCGTTTGCTGCCGCCAATTGATTCAGATCCTTCAAGCGATGTTGTGCCAGGAATCGGCCGATGCCGAGCCCTTCACGCCCGATAATGGTAAAATCGGTCATCGCCACGTTCCAATCCTCGTAATAGCGGTATTCCGTCGTACCCACCACTTCGTCCTCATGCAGGGCAACAAATACCCGAATACCCGGGTCTTCGAGCGGCTCTTTCCATAAGCTGAATTCCAGCACCTCTTCCGGAGGGAACACTTCCTTCATGAGATCGTGCATTTTGCGGAACAAGGGATCGTCGATGCTCGTAATGCGAATATATTCCATTAAATTAAAAGCCTCCTTATATATGTAATGAAAATATCTTTATATTATGAAGATATTCGAAGCCGTGAAATCATCGTTCATTCTAAACCACTTCACCCTCGGAATGGATTCTTCCATTCCATCAAGACCCCGTAATTGCAGGACTCCTCATCCTCCAAATACTCTGCCGCTACCCCGACGGGCGTCCGGCCGCACCGGAGCAGGAAGGTAATTACGGGGTCCTTGAGATCCCCCCTGACAACGGCATCCAAATATTCTACGGCCGACATTTCGTGCGCATGCCGATGATAGCCGGGCATCCGTCCGCCGCCAAGCAGCCGGTCCAGTCCCCTTTCGACGGTCACGTGATACAGCGACTGAATCAGCCATTTGCCGAGCCCCAGCTTGCGAAAGCGCGGCCTGACGCAAATGTCGGCGATGTATAGGGTATTTCCGTCCGGCTGATGCGTGCGGATGTATCCGTTATCCGTGGCCTCCGCCCAGGAGTGGGCAGGCTCCATCGGATCGTACTCCACAATGAGCGAGGTGATGGACCCGGCGAGCATGCCGTCCACTTCAACGCATAGCGCGCCCTCGGGAAACAAGGTGACATGCTGCATCAGCTGTTCCTTGTTCCACCATTGCTCCGGAGGATACGGAGGCGGAAACGTCTCGGATTGAATGGCGATCAGCTCGTCGAAGTCCGCTTCCGTGTAGCCTCGAATAACAACCGGCACCGGCCGGACGTCGTCGAATACATAAAACTGTTGATGAAACCGGGCCATTTCCTCTACACCGCCTTTTCCCATTTTATCAAACCATGATAAAAAGACTTACTCCCAATCCGGATACAAATCCGTACGCCGGTCACGCCATGTCGTGACGGAGCCCTTCTCGCGCACTTGATATAATAAATCCAGATCGAGATCGGCGGTAATGATCATGTCGTTGTTCAGCTCTCCCTCGGCCAGCAGGCCCTTCGGCGGGAACGGAATATCGTTCGGCGTAATGATGGCAGCCTGCCCGAAGTTGGCACGCATCAGATCCACGGTAGGCAGCGATCCAACCGTGCCGGTCAGCACCACATAGATTTGATTCTCGATGGCGCGGGCATGGCTGGTATAACGCACGCGGTGGAATCCGTGACGATCATCGGTGCAGGACGGACAGAAAATGACGTCGGCCCCTTTGGCCTTGGCCATGCGCACGATCTCGGGAAATTCGATGTCATAGCAGGTGAGCATCGCGATGGTGCCTTTTTCGGTCTCGAATACTTCGAGCCCTTCGCCGGCCCCCATGTTCCAGCCGGTTATCTCCGAAGGCGTAATATGAATCTTCGCCTGTTCCGCAATGCGGCTGTCCGGATAGAACAGATGCGCCACATTGTACAGCTTCCCTTCCCGGCGAATGACGTGGGTCCCGCCAATGATATGCATGTTATATTGCTTCGCAAAGCCCTGGAACAGCTCGCGGTAACGGTCTGTGAAATCCGGAAGGTCATTGATCGTTAACGCCTGGCCCTTATCGTCCCCGATGGACATCAGCTGCGTCGTGAAAAATTCCGGAAACAGCACAAAATCGGCTTCGAACTCCTCCGCCGTTCGGATATAGTGCTCCGATTGACGGGCAAAATCGTCAAAGGATTGAATCGTGTGCAGATGATATTGCACGGCAGAAACGCGAAATTTCATGCTTCTCCTCCTTATGCATGGTTAGATGCTTTCATTATATAGGATTCCGGGCTTAGAGAACATGGGAACATCAAGTCGCCGTCAATGGGAAACCATAATCTTAAGCGCGTCCCATATGGTATACGGTTATCATCGAAAGTACCTATGCCAAAGAAAACTCGAATTATGAAAAAATACTCGCCATTCATACCCACGCTTAACAATTCTCCTGTATACTGTCGTATGTAAGCCTCTTGTCTACACGATCAATTCCGGCCCTTACAAATATACACTCGAGCCCGTTTTGACTTAGGGCTATCAGCTTGCCAAACTATAATGTGAGGTGTTCTGTTCACAATGATTACTCGTTCGATGGATTGGCTTCAGCAACATGACCACCTTATCTTCCGCTGGTTAAACCGCAAGATCAGCAACAAAATGGTGGATTCGATGCTCGCGCTGGTCACCCATATGGGGGGTGCTATCTTTACCATTGTGCTGACACTTTCGATAGCGTTTTTTGCACCGGAGCCGTGGGATACGATGGGATGGCAGAGCTTTATCGCACTGTCCCTCAGCTTCCTGATTACGGCTCTCATCAAAAAGAAACTGCGGCGCATCCGGCCATATCAGGCATTGGAAAAAGTGAGGTTTGAAAAGAAACCGATGAAGGACCATTCGTTTCCTTCCGGGCACTCGACGGCCATATTTTCCATCATCACACCGTTTCTGTTCGTAACGCCTTGGCTGTCATTGATCTTGATCCTGCTGGCGCTTACGGTCAGCCTGTCACGGGTTTATCTCGGCTTTCATTATCCTTCGGATTGTCTGGCCGGCTGTTTCGTCGGCACCGCTTCGGCACTACTGATCGTTCTTAGTTAAATAACCAGGCATCCTCACGCAGTTCTCGCAACTGATGATGGGGGCCTGGTTTTTTTGCCCTTCTCATCTGTAGATATCTCACCTAACAACAATTAAACGCCCTTCCTGTATATGCTCCTATCATAAACCCTAAAAAACATGAAAAAAAATTCGAACCATTCCAGCTGGTAAATCGTACTAACTTATACATTCATAATAAGGAGGTATTTGTTCATTGAAGAAAAGATTATCACGAATGCTGGTAGCCCTGCTCGCGGTTACGATGATCCTTCCAGCCGGAGCCATGGCAGCAGATAACAGCCAGACTGCCGCTGCAGGAGGGGGTCTTGAGAAGATCGCCGCAGAGAAAGCCAAGCTGCTCACCGAGACGTATGGAACGACAAGCGTCCAATATGCCCTGATCGACAACGGCAAGATTACCGTTTCCGGGCAAGCGGGCGTCAATGATATCGAAGGAAAGATTCCGTTGACCGAAGATACGATGTATGGGATCGGCTCCACGAGCAAAGTGTTCACTGCCGCCGCGGTCATGAAATTGGTGGATGACGGGAAGATCAACCTGGATGCGCCTCTCGTTCAGTACATACCCGAATTCACGATGAAAGACGAACGCTACAAAAAAATCACGCCGCGCATGCTGCTTAACCATTCCTCCGGCCTGCAGGGCTCAAGCCTGAACAACGCGTTCTTGTTCGAAGATAATGACCCGCATGCACATGACACGCTGCTGAAGCAGTTGTCCACTCAAAACCTCAAAGCAGATCCGGGTGCATTTTCCGTGTATTGCAATGACGGATTCACGCTGGCCGAGATTCTCGTGGAAAAAGTGAGCGGCAAGGATTTTACCGCATTCATTCATGAACATTTTACCGAGCCGTTAAACATGGACCACACCAAGACATCCCAAGACACATTGGATTTAAACCAAATGGCGGGCCTCTATTATCCGGCTCATCAAGGACAGCTGCCTAACGAGACCATCAATGTCATCGGAACCGGCGGCATCTACTCCACGGCCGAAGACCTGGTGCAGTTTGCGCAGATCTTCACCGGGGAAGCCGAGGGAATCCTCTCAGCTGCGTCTGTGAAAGCCATGGAGCAGGAAGAGTATAAAAAAGGCCTGTGGCCAGAAGATGCCGATAATTCGTTCGATTATGGACTTGGCTGGGACAGCGTGAGACTGTTCCCGTTTAACCAATATGACATGAAAGCCGTGACTAAAGGCGGCGACACCATTCTATACCACGCTTCGCTCGTTGTGCTTCCGGAGCAGAACATGGCAGCTGCCGTATTATCTTCCGGCGGTTCGAGTTCAACCAACCAATTGCTGGCAAACGAAATTTTGCTGCATACGCTCAAGGAAAAAGGCACCATCAAGGAGTTCAAGCCGGAAAAATCGTTTGGCAAACCGGTCCAAGCGGATATGCCTGACAATATGGCGGAATTTGCCGGTTACTATGGCGTGACGAATCAGCAGATGAAAGTCGACATCAAGGACGGCGAACTGTCCATTACCGTACCGATGGTGCCGGACTATCCTGCCGAGAAATATGTATACACCGCGGACGGAACGTTTGTCAGCGCGGATGGCAGCATTAAGGTCAGCTTCGTTAAGGAAAAGAATGATCGCATCTACCTATGGGTAAGACAATATGTTTCGATTCCTGGACTGGGACAGATGGCCTTGTCGCAATATTCGGCCGAAAAAATGGAAGCGAACCCGCTGTCCAAGGAAACCGCTGCCGCATGGGCGAAGCGGGAAGGCGAAACGTTCTATCCATTGAACGAGAAATTCACATCGCTAATGTACTTCATTACGAAACCGACGGTAGAAATTAACAGCAAGAGCGGTCTGGAAGGATATCTGATCGACAAGAAGATAATCGATCCGGATACTGCAGTAAGCCAGCATCAGGTACCGGCGATCGGCAGCCGGGATACGTCCGAATTCCGCTTCTATAAGGAAAAAGGCGTAGAGTATCTCGAGGGCGCTGGATCCCTGTTTATCAGCGGCAAGCATGTGAAGCCATTGTATAAAGGGAAAAAATCCACCGTTACCCTGCAAGCCGACGGCTATGCCAAGTGGTATACCGTACCTGAAGCAGCCGCAGGCAAAACCATGACGGTAACCCTGCCGGCAGAAGGCGCATTCGCCGTATATGACGAGAAGGGCACGGTCGTCAACTACACCGTGGTCAGCGGCTCCAACGAAGTTAAGCTCCCGGCTAACGGAGCTGTCGTATTCGCCGGTGCCCCTGGCTCTGCATTCGGCATCACCCTGCAGCCGTAATGAAGGTGGGCGGCGGGATTACATGATTCCATGTCAATCCAAGATAACCTAAAAATAGAAGCACCTCAACCAACGGCTCATGCCCATGGTTGAGGTGCTTTTTTGCAATGAAATGGTCTTTGGCCAATTTCAGTTTCGAGGTCCGCTTACGTCTACTTCGACTTGCGGGCTGCAATCGATCAACAGCTGTGTCCCCGGGCGCAGACGGACCGAATAAAAAAGGGGCCCTAGCGTTGAGGGCTGGACGGAGGCTCCCTGGCCGGACATGGAACATTCCCCTGCCCAAGGCGGTAGGGAAACGAGGATGTCCGTCTCCCGTTCAGCCTCAAGCTTGGCGTGGAACATACCGGCATCCCGGTTCCATTCCACGATGATCCGACCGGTATGGTATCTCCAGCCTGAGAGTCGGCCACTACGCCAGCGCTCCGGTAACGCTGGCAGGAGTTTCACCATATCCGGCGACACCTGCAGCAGCATCTCCTGTACGGCATTCACCCATCCCATGTTTGCATCGAGCTGTATCGGCGCTGCCGGCATATCCATGCATATCCCCATCCCCCTCCAATCATTATGGAGGGTAAACAGATTCGGCAGCAGACATGATTGCGCCAGTGTATCAAGACACTCCAGCGCACGTTCACCTTCCCCCAGCCGCGCGTAAATGGAAGCCATATGGGCAAGTGACCAACCGCTTTGGGCTCCGAGTCGGCGGAGACGCACCGCCTTCTCAAAAGCGACGTACAGCTCTGGTGCTGACTCCCGAGTCACTTCATCACCCGGGAACAAGGGATAGATATGGGAGAGATGACGGTGATCGTATCGGTCCTCAAACGCGGGATCCAGCCATTCCGCAAGGGCTCCGTCCCCGTTCGTCCGGTAAGGCGGAATGCGTTCCAGCATTCGCATCCACCGTTCTTCCTCCGAACCTGGGCCGCCGACTAGCCGATTCGCTTGGATCAGATGGGTAAGCAGTTCCTTCATAATTGCAATATCCATCGTGGCATTGACGGTTGTCGGCATCGGGTGAGCCAGCTGCCTTCCGTCCTCCGGCATGAAATTGAGCGGCGTGTTCTCCGGCGAAACCGAAGGATACAGACGGTAGGTGCCATCCTCACCAACGACTGCGAAGTCCTCGTAGAATTGAAGGGCTTCACGCATGAACGGCAGCGCCTCCTCCCGCAAAAACCGAATATCGCCCGTATACAAAAAATGCTCATAATAATGCCGGGCCAGCCACCCGGCCGCTCCCGTCCAGTTTAGAATGACGGGTACGATTTGATTCGGCGTTCCAATCCCTGGCGTAGTCCCAGCCGGGATGTAGATTCCGCGACAACCATACAACTTGCGGGCATTGCCGCGGAAGTCGTCCATTAGGCTGCCGTAGTAGCGGAACAGAGGGGGCACTAGTTCTCCCAAGCCTCCGACATGCGCGTGCCAATACATCATTTGGATATTCTCATTCGCCATATGGTGGCACCAGACAAGCCGGTAGTCTCCGCCCCATAGGCCATACAGTCCGAACGGCCCCGATTCGGCTGCCGTCCCGCTAATAAACAAATACCTTCCATAAGCCCACATTTTACGGACAAGCGAATCGGGTGCCTTGCCCTCGTAGGCCTCCAGCAGCAGCTCCTCGTTCGAACGCACGTCGTCCCCGCTGGCAACGTTCAGCTCCAGGGATGCGGAATGGAACAAAGGACCATGAAGCTCGGCGTGGCGCTTGAGAAGCAGGTCATATTCGCAATGTTCAGGGAAGGCACTGAGCTCGCGCTCAAGCTGCTCCCATTCCTGTTCACGCTTGCCACGGATAAAAACTTTCACCAGTGCCAGCGCCCGTCGGGCCTTAACAAACCTCAACATCGTTCCTTCCTTGGTTGACTGTAAACTTCCGTCTTCACAAATAAGCCGCAGCACTGCCCCGAAATCCGTACCGTCATCATTGCGGCCGGCGTACCGGATAAACGTCCCTTTCGCCGAAGTGACCACGGATCCAGCCAGTTCCTTGAATTCCGGCGTATCCCCCCATCGGTCGCTTGGGTAGAGCACCAGTCCAATCTCTCCCGAAATACAGTGACTCGTCCCGGTTTGAACCTCGAGATCCCTACCGATCCCTTTCCTGCCCTCAGGGTTTACTTCTTGGTTAGCACATCCCTCGGAGCCAATCTCGTAAACGATGGCCCTATCTGCACGGGAGACGAACAGCCGCCTTACGTATCGGATCGAACCGTCCGTCCAGCCTACCGAAACCTCACCGGTCTCCATATTAAGGGTTCTTCGGTAATGGCGGAACGCCCGTTTGCAGGGCATGAACAGTTTAATCGCCGCAAGCGGGAAGCGGGAGGCCAGCCTCGTCCCGTATCCCCGCACCCGTAAAGCGTTCGCCAAGTTCCAGCTGCCCTCCGCATAGTGTCCTTCATCCATCAGCCTGCGCGTTTCGGCGAGCGTCATGCTCACGTCCGGCAGCGGATCCTTCCGGCCCCAATGCCACAACCCCTCATGATTCAGCAGCACCGTCTCTTCCTGCACGCCCCCGAATACCGAGGCCCCGACAATTCCATTGCCTGAGGGTAACCCCTCACGCCACATATTACGCCACCAAGATGCGGGATACCTCATAGTCAACAGGTTCTCTCGACTCATCCCCGATGCCCGACCTCGTCCCCCGCCTGCAGCCTCTCCACTTCGATGCTGGCCAGCAGGAGCGGAGCGACGCCCATGAGCGAGTCACTGACTACCTTTTCACTCAAATAATACTCGTATGATCCGTCACGGTATTTGCGTCCGCCCAATCCGGCGCCATGGCAAATGCCGTGAAGGTGCAGTCCTTCCGCATCGGCGGTGAGAAAACGTTCCTTGATCCCGTCATAGGCGCGTTCGACCACCCCGATGTCGATCTCGGCCAAATAATGAAGCCGAATGCCTTTGGCCAAGGCATAGGTCAACATGCAGGAGCCCGAAGCCTCCAAATAATTGCCCTGCCGTCCGTTGCAGTCCATCACCTGATACCACAGCCCGCTGTCTTGATCCTGAGCGCGTACGAGTGCATTAGCCATTCGTTCGAAAATGCCCATCAGTTGGCCGCGCTGCGGATGCCTAACGGGGAAATGCTCCAGTGAGTCCACGAGCGCCATCGCATACCAGCCCATGGCCCGCCCCCATACATGGCGCGAGCGGCCCGTTTCCTTGTCGCACCAGCGCTGCTCCCGGCTCTCATCATAAGCATGATGCAGCAGGCCCGTCTGCGGATTCCTCGTGCGCCGCTCGATGAGCAGCAGCTGACGGGCCGCTTCGTCAAACCATTCCGGCGCATCAAACGTTTCTGCATACTCCGCCATAAACGGTGACGACATATAGAGGCCGTCCAGCCACATCTGAAACGGATAGATTTTCTTATGCCAAAATCCGCCTTCGTCTGTCCGCGGCTGTCCAACCAGCTGAGATGCCAGCAGCTCGGCAGCCCTGCGGTATTTCTCTTCTCCTGTCATGCGCCACAAGGGTAGCAGATTCTTGCCTTTATTGATGTGATCGAGATTATAGTCCTCGAGTGTATAGCCTGCTATCGTCCCGTCTTCTTGTATGAAGACGTCCATATGCCGCTTGACTGCTTCATTGTAGCGCTCCTCACCCGTCCATTCGGCCAGGCGGCCCAGTGCACTCAAAGCCATGCCGGCCACGTAGCCCCATTTGTTGGCGATATTCGGATGGTACCCGTCCACGCAAGCGGACAAGATCGTCTCTGCCACCCGGACCGGTATTCGTTCCATGACTGTAACTTCAGCCACCGTAGACCACTCCCTCTCCTTCGCTTTAGACCGACTGCAGCGGCAGCGAATCGAAATCTTCCGGCATGTCGACCAGGTACAAATTGCCATAACCATTTTTATCGCTTGTGAACAAGAGTCGTTTACCGTCTGGATCAAAACGCGGATGCGCGTGCACCTTCTGGGAATGAAAACTGCATCGGAGCTCGCACAGCATCCTCGGCCCTTGGTAAACTCCTTGAGCGTCTTTACGCCATACGGAGAGGGTTTTGACCGCCCCTTTGCCGTCGACAACGGCCTGACCGAGGCCGTCCGCATACGCATGCCACGTATCAAACCCGAAATCCGTCTCTTCCATGGCCGTATTGTCATACCGGATGCTTCCGAAGAAATTGGTTCCATCCGTACGGAAGCCATGGTAACCGATGGTAACGCCGTCAGGATAAAAAAACTCATGGCCGACCTTTTCTCCGGGTTCAAGGCGTTGGCGAATTCTCCAGACCTCTCCGTTCCGAAGATCCAGTCCCCATATCCGGTGATCGACCAAATGCCACGGCCCTTCGTGGCAAAAGGTGATCAACCATGGTTCGACGGGTGACGCATTAATATGGGTTATAAAGCGATGGGCGTCGTATAGGGTTTCCGGCTGCGTCTGCCCTTCCGAATCGATCCGCACGATCCGGCTGTGAGGAGCAGCCTCCATCAACTCCCGGTGGCCGACATAGCCATTGCCGAGATCTAGCTGCATACGATGGGATAGATCCTCCTGTATGCAGGTGACGACCGAACGGCCATCGGCAGGACAGCTCAGGTTGCCGATGTTGTACCCCTCCGGGGCTTCGTAGACAAGCTCTTCCTCCAATGTCACCAGATCAAGGCGGCGTACGCTTCGACCCGTTTTGACGAAGGCGGCCCGGCCATCCGGTAACAGACAGGCATCCACAAAATCATTGTCGGGGTAATCCGTCAGCTGGAGCATTTCGCCGCTGTTGACATCCATGCTGTACAAGTTCGAACTGTTTTCCCTATCCGATACGAACAACAGCCGCTTGCTGCCGTCATACCATCCGTTCTCCGTAAAATATAGATGATGACTATGAGCCTTATAGTCGGTCAGCTGCACCACTTCGACTCCGGTCAACCGGTCGCGATACTGCTTACGTTCCGGCTTCCACACCGTTCCCTTGGCCATATTCAGCCCTCCTGTCCGCAAGTTGTACAAGCCGAAGCCGAAGCTAAAGCCACGGCTTCAGCCCCTCCCACTGCACCGTCCAGCCGCTTGCCGGAAATCCCGGACAGTGCAGATCTTCTTCTCCTTCCCAGCCGCAGGCCATCATGGCCACCGCCGTAAGCAGTCCGCCGTTACCCGGCAAATAAGCGGTCAGACCCGGTCGCTGATAGTTATGCCCGTTCGGCAAATACGTGTTTTTCATTTCGTCCATTAACAGAAAATCGACAGCCAGATCTTGTTCGCCGAGCCGAGCAGCGGTCATGGCGCACACGGGAAAATCCCATCCCCAGGCCGATTCCCACTTCCAACCGTCCTTGACCTTCCACAATGTACGCCGCATCGTTTCCCGGTCGACAAGCTTGCCGGGAAGCACGCCTAATGCGCAGAGCATGGACGGATGGTCATGGTTCTTCTCCGTAAACGTATCCGGCGCCAACTCATGCGCCAGGTAAACGCCGTCCAGCCGGGGCGGCGCCGCCAGATGACTCGCCACCTCAACCCAGCGCGGATTCGGCTGGACACCCAATCGATCAGCCCACTTTATAGCGATATCAAGGCCAAATTTCCAATACTCCAGCTCATAAGGCGGGTTCGCGCTTGCGTTCATCGGATGGCATTCTTGAGCCGGAATGAGCGGCGGTCCGAGATCGAAGGCATCTCTTGACTCATTCCAGTGGGCATAGGAAACCATAAAGTCAGCCGATTCAAAGACGATGTCACGGAACCGGCGCAGCGTTTCTTGTGCCGGGTCGGCCTTGTAGCACAGCTCCGCCATGGCGATCGGGTGCGGCTGCTGCCAGATCAAGCCCGGGGCGACCAGTGAGGGGCACGGAACGCCGTCGAAACCGACCATTTTAGGCCAGCGCGCTCCCTCATATCCCTGAGATAGCGCCAGTTCGCGGGCGATCGGCAGTATGCCGTTGTACCAGTCCATGCTTCTCCGCAATATGGGAGCCCGGCCCCACAGCGCGAAATGGGCGGCATGCCACCAATGCATCTCCAAATGCGATTTGCCAAACCAGCTGTTGTACATAAGACCGGTCTCCTGGGGCGGCATCGAGCCCCCGCTGTGAATAGCGCATAACCATTGCGACAAGACGATGCGGCGCTCCAGCTCAAAGGCTCGCGGATCGGAGCTGCCTGCGAAGCTGACTGCACCCCCGCTCTGCCAAAACGATTCCCAATGCCGGATGCTTGCCGAAACGATAGCTTCAAAGTCAGCCGCACCAGGCGACCCAGCCGCAAAGCCGACGGAAAACGTCAGCTCCTCCGGTGATTCATCCGGGGATTCTTCTGGAGACTCGCCAGGATACAGCGTAAATTCGTGTGTTTCCGTCTGCTCCAGCCGGCCAATATTCCAATGCCAGCGGACCGCATAACGCTCCTCATCCAGCGTCCGCTCCATCAAGGCCGTTCCTTTCTCCTGCCGAACGAGAACGGTATCATGTCGATGATCGCTTTCCCAATCGGGAAACACCGATTTTGCCCAAGCCGAATGCGTCATATCCGGTGCGGGGAAGCGGATGAATACCTGAAGCCGCCCTTCCCGGATAAGGGGCGAGATCACCCGCACGCCCAAAATATCAGCTTCGGGGTGGCACGCCGTCGTAACTTCGACCGGCACGCCGCGAATTTCGAACTTGCTCGTTAGAATGCCCGCCCACAGATCGAGCTTTTGACGGAATTGGCCTGCATCGCTGTAACCGAGCTCTTCTCCCGCTTCGTCCAGAAATCGGAACGACAGCCGGCCTAGCTGAAGACGGTGGGGATTTTGTCGCAGCCATTGGTAAGCTTCCGGCTTATCCCCCGGCTTCATCGGATAGCCGACCTGCCGGCCGTGGGTCTCGAACATCTGCAACGCTGCATCCTTCGCGGAGAACCTGCCGCGCCCCCCCGTAAAATGCCAGCCCCAGTTCGACTGGGTGCCAAGCGGCACCTCATATTGTTCAGGAAATGTCTGCAGCCCGGTAATATCGGCGGTAAACGCGAATTCCCCGTTGCCTACCGACAGTGGCGAAAGCGGATCCAGCCTGTCGAATTCAGGATTATGCCGCCAAACAATCTGCTCTCTCTCCATCTCCATAGCTCCTCCCTTCCCGGCCCCTTCATTCAAACAAGGCGTCTATCCGGGTTCTCATCATATCCCGGTATTTGCCCGGGGTGATATCCTTGAATTTGCGGAAGCTGCGAATGAAGCTGTTTTCATGCTGGTAGCCCACCATTTGGGCGATATCGGATATTTTTCGGTCGGTTTTGACCAGCAGCTCGCTAGCCCGCTCCATCCGCAGCCGGGTTAAGTAGTTATAGATCGTTTCGTTTGTCTCCTGCTTGAACAGCTGGCTGGCCAAGCTGCTGCTGATGCCGGTCGATTCCGCAATTTCCGGAATGCCGATCGGATCGGCGAGGTGCTGCTCCATGAATTCGATCATCCGCTGGCACATCAAGAAATCCTTGCTGCCGATTAAACGGCGGTAGCGGTCGGCCAAGACCGAAATCAGGCCGGAAAGCTCAGCCTCGATATCTTCAATGTACAGCGTGCCCAGCCGACCGGCCGGGTCTCCCTCGGGACCGTCGCCCTCTGGGCATATTCCTTTAAGACGTTCCAGCAGCCCCTGAAGCAAGGCAAGCGCCTCCGAAGGATACCAGTAACGGCTGCGGATATCGCCAATAATACGCCCCAGGAGCTCTATAGCCCGCTCCCCATCACCGGTCTCCACAGCAGTCATCAGCTCCCGTACGCCATCTTCCTGCGGCTGCATATCCGTCACTTCGTGACTGGATACATCCTGAAACGGCACGAGCTGACCGTACCCTTTATATAAACGGTAGGTTAACGCGTTCTCCGCTTCCAGCATGGCCTGCTTTAACCGGACAACCTCACTCTGCGGCATGCTCACGCCGGCGGATACACTGAATTTCAGCAAACGGGACACCGTTTCGATCGCCTCGGCCAGCGGAGGCCGAGTTTCGCCGCTCCGCGGTTGAAACAGGATAGCCATCCGGTCCGCTCCGAAATCGGCGCAGGCGACCCTCCATTCGGGCTCATGCAGCTCTGCCATGATATTGGCCAGGGCAAACTTCAGCAGCGAGTGGTCACTGGCCGGAAACCTGCGCGACCACGAATCGTAGCGGTCGATCGACAGCACCGCTACCGTGACGGGCGCATCCGTCCATTCCGAAAAATACCGTCTCCACTTCTCGCGGATTTCGCGTCTGCCGCTCATATGACCCGAGTGAATGTCATACAGAAACTTGGAAGCCGCATCGGATATCGTCTCGCGGATCAGCTGAGATAGATGCGCATGATTGCTGAGCAGTTCGCCGGCCAGCTTTTCCAGATCGATGCGGTCCGGGCTGGTTGCCTTCCCGTTGTAGGCGCTGAACAGCTGCTTAAGCCTGCGCACCGGGCGGAAGGCCGCGGAGTTTACATACAGAATGGTCAGCACGCCGAGCGCAAGTGCCGCCACCGATACATACAGCACCGTGTCTCGCACCTTTTTGGACTGTGCAAGCAAACTATCTTGGGAGACGATGGATACGTATTTCCATCCGGTCAGCGGCGATTCGATCTGATTGACCAGCAGCTTTCGTCCCTCATGGAAAAAATCGCCGAAGTGGTCTTCCTTCAGCTCGTGCAGCGCCTGTCTCACCGCTTCCGGTTGGAATTCCGAATTCGAAACCGAATAAAGAATGTTATTATGCTGGTCCACGATGTACCGCATGCTGTCCAACTGGGACAGCGACGGCGGATTCAATTTCGCGAACAGTTCAGCATCCAGCAAATTGACCGCCACGACGCCTCTTAGTCGGCCCTGGATCATGATTTTGCGGAACAGCGTCAGCTCCGATCCTTTATTGCCCGCCCCCTCGGGGACATGCCTTTTGCGGATCATCATCGTGTCGTCTCCGAATTCGTCTGCGATACCGGTCCACTCGGAATCCACGAATGTGAGCTTGCTCGAGCTGTATCCCTGCGGAAGCGAAATAAAGCTTCCCCGCTCGACATCGTATACGTATATGCTGTTAATGTATTTTGAATTGCTGATCCAGGTTGAGAGCAGTCGGTACAATGTCGATATATTGGACACCGAGTTCTGATTCTCGCTCGTCAGAAAATCGTAGATATAGTCATTCACCGCGACTTGGACCGCAATCTTGTCGCTCTCCCGGATCAAATCGTCGATATATTTCATACTGATCTGCAGCATTTGGTGCTGCGGCTCGCTGAGCTCTTCCTGAAGCACCGATTTGGAGGTGTAATATGATGTCAGGCTGACGGCCAAAATGATCATAAAAACGGAAACGGTCAAAATGAGCACCAGCCGCGCTTGCGTATGGGCCAGCGTGTATTTCAGCCACTTGCCGATCGATAGGAACATATCAACCCCCGCTTTACTACCAGAATGGTTCCATTATAGCTCACGTTCCGCTCCTGCCGTCACGCAAATTTAAGCGTTTACAATTGGGCTGGCCCGCATCAGTCCGAGCAGCTCGACTCCGGCCAACAGCACGATGCCGATTCCGTGCGTATCATTCAAGTTCCACGATAAATCGTGCTTGTAGTAAGCATGCGAGGTCGACCAGCTGCTGCCCTTGCACACGCCATACACATTTCCCCGGCGGTCGATGGCCCTGCTGGTTAAACCTTCCCACCCCGCAGCGGCGGATTGAAAGTACGGATCCGGGTCCTCCAGCCAGCCGTGGCGAATCCCCCGTGCCATGCCGAAAATAAACATTGCGGTACACGAGGCTTCCTCATAGGATTCAGGGTCTGTCAGCACTTGGTGCCATAACCCGTTGACTCCCTGCACACGAAGGTACCCTTCCGCCAGCACGCGATAAAAAAGAAGCAGTTCCTCATAGTCGGGATGGCCAAACGGAAGCACGGCAAGCAGCTCTGACAGCGAGAAAAACACCCATCCGTTGCCTCGTCCCCATACCGTCCGGGAAGGCTGCCCATGACGCACATCGTATACATGCGACATCAGCTGCAGGTCGGGCAGGTATAGGTAGGACTTATACAGCAGAAGCTGGCGTGCTGCCTCGTCCAGATAGCGGGAATCGCCGGACAGCTCGGCGTATCGGCACAGGAACGGCACGCTCATATACATATCGTCGCACCACATCGTAAGGTGCATGCTCGGGGAAACCCCGACTTCGCGATAAAGCGCCCCATCCTCAAGACGTGATTGCTCATCCATGATGTACCGGGCGATGTCGTCCGCCGCCTTGTGCACCCCTTTCAAGGATCGAATTCGGTCTGCAAGAATGGCTAGCGCGCCGAACGATCCGCAATCGTCCAGACTGTCGATGTCGGACAGCTGATTGTTCAGCCCTGCCGCGCCGAATTCCTCCCGGTCCCATAAGGAATATTCGTAATGCCCCGCTGCAAACTCGACATGGCGGAGCACATATTCCTGGATGTCCGGGCGATTCAGCAGCCTACCCGACTCCAGCAAGCCGTACATCGTGACACCAAGCGGATAATTCCAGCGGCCGAAAAGCTCGTTCTCCAAAAACGGCCTCACACAGGCTCCCGGTTCGCTTCCTGTCCAGAACAGCGTCTGTCCGCCGTCAACAGCAACCGTATCCAGCCCGAAATAGTCGGACAGCTCAAGTTCTGCTTCCGCACGGATCGGACCCAGATAAAGCCACTCGCCGGTTAGGCCGTGCACCCTGCGCGGCGCGGTCAGCACCCCTTCAGGCGAGGCTTCGCTGACTTCGAACCCCCAGCCCTCTTGAACGCATTCGCTGCGTGCGGTAAGCTCCCCGCGGCCCGGAGGCACATCGATGGCGATACTGAACGCGCCTGCCTCCCGGCTGGCGTAAACTTCCCTGCCGTTCCAGTCAAACCGGACCGGACCATAAGAGGTTCCCGACAAGGTCACCTTCTTGGCCGTTAAGGTCCGGTTGACCACGGCAGTCCAGGCGTAAGCGGCATACCCCGGCTTCCGCCCGTACATTCTCAACATTGGGCCGCCATCTACTTCCCCACCGTGCTTTGCTAGCACGGGCAGCCACTGTGCACCCGTCCATGATTCACTTTCCATTGAATCGGGGATGCAGGCAAGCGCCCCGTCCAGCGGCACCGTCACAATCCATCCTTCCTCGCCCTCCCGCTCCATAGATGGAGCCAGAAAGTGAAACGGCTTGTTCTTGCGGTTGCTTGTGCCAAATACCGCTCCGCATCCGTTTGGGCTCCGGCGGAATTCCAAGACGAAGTGATTCCATCCCTTTGTAAGCTGAATCCCAAGCTTCAGAGGCAATTCGCCTGCTGTCGCTTCTTCCCCTAGCGCCGAACCGAACCGCTTTCGGCCGTTATGGTACAGCCGAACGTGCCCCGTCCATTCCATCAGAAAGGGGAAGCTCTGCGGCTCGGCAACCCACAGCTTCGTCCAGGCATAGACCACCTGGCTCCCCGTCATTTCGGGGAACATATCCGCGATGGGGAGTTGATAGCAGTGGTCGGCCCGTTTACGGATCGGACTCTTGCGCGTCACCCGGTAAACCGGGGCATGAGGCGGATTGTCACCGACATAACGCTGGGCAATGACCGTAAGCGCATGCTCGATGTTACTGCCCTCTGTTTGAGAAGCCAGGCTTTCCGCCGGGTCAAAGTATCCTTTATCGTTCAATAGGCTCACTCTCCTTCCACCCACCCAGAACATCCGCTATCGCCACCGGACGATGTTCCTTCACGGAACGCCACACGGCTTCCCCCGTTGCCACGGAATAGGCGCCATCCACAGCCCCCGACAAAATCGGGAACGGCCTTTCCCGGTTCTCACCGAGAAACAGGTCGTTCAGCAGAAGCGGGTCGCCTCCTCCATGGCCGCCTTCCCGATGGACGACATGGATGGTTTCCTTGGAGCCGAACAACGGGAAGTAGTCGATCGTCTGGAGCGGTGTCGGAAAAGGGGTTCGGGACGGTGCATGATATTCGATCGTCTCCAGCCGGCCTTTCGTACCGTTGATCGCCAAGCGATACCCTTCGTACGGCAGCGAAAAGTTGACGGAATAACTGAGCAGTGCGCCTCCGCTGTATTTGACGGTGGCCGCATACGTATCCTCTATATCGATCTCATCATCAAAAATACACCGGTCCGGGCGGTAGCCTGTATAAGGAAATTGCGATCCCCCGCTGTCAAGCTGGCCGAGATGATCGTCCTGCACATGACGTGTGTTCCAGCGCGAATGATAGGCGCAGCGGCTGGCTGAGAGGCAGGTTCCGCAATGGCGACCGTCTTCTTTGCCCGGATTCAGCTCCCCTTGGGCACCGTAATAATGGAGCGCCCCGTAGGCGAAGGCCTCGACCGGCTTTTGCCCGATCCACCAGTTCACGAGGTCGAAATGATGCGTGCTCTTATGGATGGAGAGGCCTCCTGACATTTCGCGCCGGCGGTTCCACCGTTTGAAGTAGCTGGAGCCGTGATACGTGTCCAAATACCAGTTGAGATCGACGGATGTAATCCGGCCGAGCTTGCCCTCCCACACCATTTCCTTGATTTTGGCGTGAATCGGGGCATAACGGTAATTAAACGTGACCGTCACCGAGCCTTTGCTCACCCGCTCCGCATCCAACACTCGCCGTGCGTCCTCGCCCGTCGTGACCATCGGCTTTTCCGTGATGACATCCAGATCCCGTTCAAGCGCGGCAACAATATAACGCGCATGCGTATCGTCGCGCCCCGCCACGATGACCACATCCGGCCGAGTCTCGCCAATCATCTTCCCGAATTCCTCTTCACCGTAAGTTCCGACGGCGGTATGCTCCGGGAAGCGGGAGCGGTACAGCTCGAAGCGGGCCGGATCGCAGTCCAATATGGCAACCAGGTTGCAGCGCCGTGCATGCGTCGTCAGAATCGGTTTGGCGAACATGCCGAGCGCACGACCGCTCACACCGCATATGGCATATTTCTTTTTCACTGTATGATCACATCCTTGAGTACCATTCCTCTACCCTCTTCGTCACTTCGTCTCCCCCTGCCTTATGCCAGCGGTCGACGAATTCATCGAACTTTTCCAGCGGCCATTCACCAATGACTATCTTGGTTACATACTCCTGAAACAGCTTATGCGATTGAATGTCCGGGAAGCCTTCATACACGGTACTCGGAAGTCCATCCCCGGCGATCCGCTTCGCGTCGGCGGTACTCACCTCGAATATATCCTTCACCATCTGCTGCATGTCTTCCGGGATCGTCTCCTGAATCCGGATGTCCATGTCCTCCTCTGTCGTCAGGTTGCGCATGCCGAGCGCCAATGGGCGGCTGTCTTCGGCTGGAAGCAGCACTTTTTTGCCGTCGACAACTTCATGCTGCTGTCCTTCGATGCCAAAGCGGATAAATTCGTCATTCGACCGATCATAGAAGAAATCGAGCAGCTTCAAGGCGGCAGGCGCTTTATCCTGTGCCTTTACCGGAATGATCCACTCGGGTTCGCCCATGCTCTTCTGCGTGACAAAGCCCTCAAACCCATCGGCCTTTGGAAGCGGCATGCCAACGATATAAGCATCCGGTGCTTTTTGCTGCATGGCCGTGAACCGATCGCGCAGGTTGGCGGGAAGGTGGTACCAGCTACCGACCAGATTGTTATTGATTTTAGCTGTCCACACATCGCCTTTGTTCAGAAACGTCTCGTTGTCCAGCAGCCTCTCGTCATATAGCTCACGGGCAAACGCAATGGCAGCCTTCATATTGTCCGTTACGCCGGCATACTGGATTTTTCCGTCATAGACGTCCCATTCCGGGTTCCCCTCCCACATCGCGACGCCGAACATGGCGAACAAATGGTCCATCCATTTGCCGAATTCGCGGCCCGTTGTAGGCAGTTCGTCCTTCAGGCCGTTCCCGTTCGGGTCTTCGTTAAGGAAGGCGCGCAGCACCTCCTTGTATTCCTCCGTTGTCTTCGGCATGGACATCCCCACCTTGTCAAGCCAATCCTGACGGATCAGCGGCGCTCTTTCCGGCACCAGGAACACTTTTGGCACATAATAGATTTTGCCGTCCGGCGAAGCGGATCGAACGACATCCCATGCTTCCTGCGGGATATTGTTCCAGACGTTCGGGGCATACTGGGGCAGCAATTCATCCAGTGCCAGCGCTCCTCCTTGGCGAATAAGGGTCTGCTCGATCCCGCCGATCGGACGAAGAATATCGGGCAAGTCGTCGGATGCAATCATCAGATTGAGATATTCGGTCGGCTCCGATCCCGGCGGGGTCGTCACCAGCTGATATTCCACGCCGGTCCGCTCCGCCACATACTGGACATGCGGATTATCTGCGCCCGGAATCGTGCCGACGCCCATGTGGCTTTTGAACACCTTTACCTGTGTAAGTTCTTGATTTCCCTCCCCGCTCTGGCCCGCTTGCGATTCGCCGTCACCCTTGCCGCCGCAGCCAAACAGCATGACTGCCGCAAGTGTCGCCGTGAGCGCCGGTTTCCATGCCCCTTTCTGGAAAAACCATTTCGACATGAGTAAATCCTCCCCTTTTTCGGATTGGTAGTTATATCAAACCGGCCGCAAGGCCGATTTCATATCGCATGCCTCGTTTTGCTTTATTCCTTTAACGAACCCAGCATGGACCCTTTGACAAAGTATTTTTGCAGATACGGGTATACCAGAATGATCGGAATGGTAGCAAACAGGATTGTTGCCGCTTTCAAGGTTGTCGTGTTGAAATCGTAATCCCCAAGAAACAGATTGACCGCAGCCAGCTCCTCGGGAGACTGGAGGTATGCTCTCAGCTTCATTTGAAGCGGCCATTTCTCCGGATCCCTTATAAACAGCACCGCACGGGAGAAGGTGTTCCAGTATCCGACCGCGTAAAACAGACTGACCGTCGCCATCACAGGTTTGGATAAAGGCAAGTACATGCGGAACAATATGCCGAATTCGCTGCATCCGTCGATTCGCGCCGAATCGTCCAGTTCACTGGGAATGCCCATGAAAAAGGTCCGAATAATGATCATGTTGAACGTGCCAACCAGACCGGGAATGATGAGAGCCCACAAGGAGTTCATCATGCCAAGCTCGCGAACGGTCAAAAAAAACGGGATCATCGGCGCGTTAAAAATCATCGTTAGCACAATGCCGAACATGACTTGTTTACGGATCAGAAATTCCCGTCGTGAAAGCGGGTATGCCGTCATGACCGAAAACAGCATGCTGAGCAGCGTCCCGGCGATCGTAATATATACGGTGATCCCGAAAGATGTCCACAAGCCTTTATTTTTTAATACATGCTCCCAAGATGCGGTTGTAAACTCCACGGGGAGCAAAAATACTTCCTTCGAATCGGCAGCTACCGGGGAGCTGAGCGATACGGCAAGCAGCTGAAGAAGCGGGAACAGCATCGTCACCGCAGCAGCGAACAGAAACACATAATTCAGCGTCTGAAACATTTTTTCTCCGAATGTCGCTTTCATCACCACAACCCCTGATCCGTTTTTCTGGCCAACCGGTTAAAAATCCACAGCAGTATAAACCCAATGACGGACTGGAACAGCCCGATAGCCGTCGTCATGCTGTATTGCCCCTGAAGCACACCCGCACGATAGACGTACGTTTCGATGATATCGCCTACCGAGTACGTCATCGGCGTCAGTAAATTGTAAATCTGATCGAAGCCGAGCTCCAGGAAATTACCGATTTGCAGCAGGAACAGCACCAGAATCGTCGGAAACATCGTGGGCAGCGTAATATAGATCGTTTGTTTCCACCGACTTGCTCCATCCATAACGGCTGCTTCATATAAATTCGGATTGATGCCGGCGATGGCAGCCAAATAAATAATCGTGCCCCAGCCGACTTCCTTCCAGATCGAGGAAAGGACGACAATTCCTCGGAAATACCGTTCCTCCTGCATGAACAGAATGGGTTCGTAGCCGAACCAGTCCCGCACCGCATTCACAACCCCTTGGTTGGATAACAGCTCGAAGACGATCCCGCCGACAACAACCCATGATAAAAAGTGCGGAAGATAGAACATGCTTTGCACGACCCGTTTTGCCAGCATGATGCGGATTTCATTGAACAGCAGAGCCAGCACGATCGGAGCAGGAAAACCAAAAACAAGCTGATAGAAAGCGATCACCGCCGTATTGCGCAGCACGTTGTAGAAATCCTGGTAGGAAAAAATAAATCCAAAATTGTCCAGGCCCACCCACGGACTGCCAAGGATGCCTTTGAAAATCTGATAGTCCTGAAATGCGATGACACTGCCCGCCAGCGGTACATATTTAAACACAATATAATAGAGAATTCCGGGAATGATCATGAGATACAGCATCCAATGCTTGCGGATGTTGGCTATGTACCGGTTACGGGATGTCCCTGGGTGCCGGGCGGTTATCAAATCCTTGCGCTTTATTTCGGGTGACTGGGCTGCCATCGTATTCGTACCTCCTTTTCGTCGATATGGTCGATGTAACGCCAATATTAACGGCTTCCGATAAATCGGCACAATCGTCCAATCCAACACGCAATGAGCAGATCGCCGATTCTTCCCATAACTACGCGTATCGTGTACCCATGAATGGATTTGAAGTCGAACTTGAAATTAGGGAGGAGCAAGCAAACCGAGGGAGGGTAAAAAGGATTTGTTGATGGGATGGAGGATGGGTTTGGTTTCTCCGAAAAGAAAAAACCAGCTACCTGCAGCGATAGAGAAGGTGGCTGGTTCTTCATTCAGATGTTGTTATGAAAAACATATACACACAAACGTGGTCCTGATAAAATCTACAAAACGATTTGTTCATGAAAATGCCTCATCACAATTCGTTTGTTTCGTTATACAGCCGACCGTCTATTGTCCCTCCGTAGATTTGGCGAGATTCTCGAGTGTGGACCTCAAGCCTTCATCGTGATCTTCCTTCCGTACGCCTTCGGGCACATTCTCACACACGATCGTGACTTGGGTGCCTTCCGCAAGCGGCTCCAATGCCCATGTCATCTTCATAAACCCCGCATAATTGGGATCATCAGATTCAAATTCGACCAGCTGCACAACCCTCTCTTCGTTAACAAACTCCAGAAACTTTCCTTCAATGACGTCCGTATTGTCCGAAGACTTACCGGGTGCCGAGTGATCGGTATCGTTATAGGTAAGTATCATTCGATAAGTCCCACCCTCGCGGGCATCAAACGTGTCGACATGGCCTGTCATCCCTTTTGGCGGAAGCCACGAAGCCAGCGCCTCCGGATTCAAGAATGCCTGATAAATCGTAGATGGCGACGCCATAATAACCCTTGATGCCGTGTCGGTTCTCTTCTTGCTTGAAGCATTCGTCATGATGTAACCCTCCTTAATAAATCTGAATCTATCTTAAGTTTACACCATAGGATCGTCGAGGATTTCTTCTCAATTGCTCAGGCAAGCAACCCCGCTACCGCGGGCTTCGATGAGGGGACGCTTGCTTTTTCTACCGCAGCCGAGCGGCAGTGCCAACCTGGCTGATACTTCCGGC
This sequence comes from Paenibacillus sp. Y412MC10, assembly GCF_000024685.1. NCBI lineage: Bacteria > Bacillati > Bacillota > Bacilli > Caryophanales > Paenibacillaceae > Paenibacillus > Paenibacillus sp. Y412MC10. Next base: position 116,710 of record NC_013406.1, on the reverse strand, counting down.
CCCGAGCATGCCCATCAGGGCAGACCACGCGAGGAGGCCTCCAATAAGTGCGAAAAAGCAAGCCAACCCCGATAGCCATAGGCTTAGGTAGGGGAGGCTTGCTTTTTCTTCAACTGCCGACGGCGAATAGCCTCGGCTGCAATATGGGCGCTCAAGAGGCCACGAGGGCGTCCCCGCAGGGGAGACCAAGGGTGGCCGGGCACAAGCACCAGCCCCGCTTCGATCCCCACAGCCCCGCTGAACGCCAACGTTGCGGGTGTCCAGAGGGCAGCGCCCTTGGGGCCCTCCCTGGCAGGGAGGGTTTGGGTGGGTGGACTACTTAACGAATCCCAGCAGCATCTCGCGAATCAGCTTCGCAGCCACGATCTGGGTCTGCTCGGTCGGATCGTAGATCGGCGCCACTTCCACGAGATCGCAGCCAACAACGTTCACATCGGAGTTTGCAATCAGATGTACGGCTTCCAGCAGCTCTTTCGACGTGATGCCGCCGGCTTCTGCCGTACCGGTGCCCGGTGCGGCAGACGGATCCAGCACGTCGATGTCGATGGTCACGTAGACCGGACGGTTGCCCATGGAAGGCAATGCTTCCTTCAGCGGAGCGGCTACCTCAAACGGGTAGAAATTGATGTTCTCGCGTCCGTACTGGAACTCCTCGCGGGAGCCGGAACGGATGCCGAACTGATAAATGTTCTTGCCGCCCATAATGCCCGCCGCCTTGCGGACCGGCGTGGAGTGGGACAACGGCTCTCCCTCGTAATGCTCGCGCAGGTCGGCATGGGCATCGATATGGATCAGAATGAGATCAGGATACTTCTCATACACCTTCTGAATAATCGGCCACGATACGAGGTGTTCTCCGCCGAGTCCAATCGGGAACTTCCCGTCGTCCAGCAGCTTGCCTACATAATCGCCGATCACTTCAAGACTGCGACCGGCATTGCCGAAAGGCAGCATCAGATCGCCTGCATCGAAATAAGTGATATCTTCAATGCTCTTATCTAAGTACGGGCTGTACTCCTCCAAGCCAACGGATGCTTGGCGGATACGGGCCGGGCCGAAACGGGAGCCGGGACGGTAGCTAACCGTGAAGTCCATCGGCATACCGTAGATGACGGCCTTGGATCCTTCATAATCCTCGGAGCTCAGAATAAACACGTTGCCGGAATAACCTTGGTCCAGTTTCATCAGTTTATGCGCGCCTCCTTATTTCACCAAGTCTTCTACGAATTTCGGCAGCACGAAGGCGGCTTTATGCAGACGAGGCGAATAATACTTCGTATCCATCTCATCAATCGTGGACTCGTCCACTTCAAGCGGATCGTATGTTTTGCTGCCCATCGTAAAGGTCCACAGACCGCTTGGGTAGGTTGGAATGTTCGCTCCATAGACACGCACGATCGGGAAGATTTCCTTCACGTCTTTGTTGACCTGCTGAATCAGGTCCGCTTTGAACCACGGATTGTCCGTTTGCGCCACGAAAATACCGTCTTCCTTCAGCGCCTCATAGATCCCTTGATAGAATCCGCGCTCAAACAACGGAGCAGCCGGGCCTACAGGCTCGGTGGAGTCCACCATGATGACATCGTATTCGTTCTTATGCTCGATAATGTGCATATATCCATCGTTAACCAGCACTTCAACCTTCGGATCGTCCAGCTTGCCGGCGATCTCAGGCAAGTACTGCTTCGAATATTCGATAACTTTTCCATCAATTTCAACGAGTACGGCCTTCTCTACGCCCGGATGCTTGATCACTTCGCGAATGACGCCACCGTCTCCTCCGCCGACGACAAGAACCTTCTTCGGATTTGGATGCGTGTTCAGCGCGGGGTGAGCGACCATCTCATGATAGACGAATTCATCCTTAATCGTAGTCATAACCATACCGTCCAGCACGAGCATGCGCCCGAATTCCTCGGTATCGATCATATCCAATTGTTGAAACTCCGTCTTCTCATGTACAAAGGTCTCCCGGATTTTAGCCGTAATGCCAAAAGTCGGGGTTTGCTTCTCTGTGTACCATAATTCCATCGTCACTACCTTCTTTCCGCTAGAATAATGTTCAGCCGTCCAGATCCAAGCCGTAAAACTTTATTCGGGGCAGATGCCTTTAGCTTACAGTTTCACACTTTTCCTATTGTACCAAACAAATTAGATTATATTAAATCAAGCCCAAATTGCAACCAAAAGTTCCGGTACATGCGAACGGAAGCAAAAACATCGCCCTTTCCGATGAATATCCTGACCGCTGCAGCCCCATACTGTATAGAAAAAGAAGGCAGCCAAGGAGAATTTGAGCACATCTCCATTTTTGGCGGCACAAAGACCTTGACTCTACAAAAGGACTGGAAGGAGAACATCTGATGCCGGGGCAAAAAAAATCACCCAAGCGCAAACGTCGTTTCGTCCGGCTTGCTACATTTCTGTTCGTACTCCTTGGCATTTCCATCATCGCCGGCGGCATTCTGCTCGCCTATTTATTTATAACGCCGCTGCCGGTCGCGGAAACATCCCGCTACTCCCGTCTGCTCGACAGCCAGGGAGATTTGATCGCCACATTCTCAAGCACGGGACATACATCCGAGCAGGTGAACCTCGCCGACATATCCCCCCTACTGATTCAGGCCACCTTGGCGGTGGAGGACCGAAAATTCTATGATCATCCCGGGTTCGATATGAAGGGCATGGCCAGGGCCGTATTGATCAACCTGCAGCATATGGACCGCAAACAGGGAGCGAGCACGTTGACCCAGCAGCTTGCACGAAACTTATACCTATCTCATGAAAAAACATGGACACGAAAACTCAAGGAGGCCAAATTCACCGCCCAGCTTGAGATGAAATATACGAAAGATCAAATTCTCGAAATGTACCTGAACGAAATTTATTACGGTCACGGCGCTTACGGCATCGAGTCGGCGTCGCTGCTGTATTTCGGCAAATCGGCAAAAAACCTGACCTTGGCCGAAAGCGCAATGCTGGCCGGCATTCCGAAGGGGCCCACGTATTACTCGCCCTACAATCATATGGACAACGCGGTCAAAAGACAGCAGATCGTCCTGAATGCCATGGCAGAGACCGGATTCATCACGGAGGCCGAGGCGGATAAAGCCGCTTCGGCCAAGCTTGCCCTGCTCCCGCAGGACCGGCAGGAGAATAAAGTAATTGCCTCCTACTTCCGGGACTATGTCCGGGGTCTCGTCACCAAGCAGTTGAACATCACGGACCAGCAGCTCGAACAGGGCGGCTTGAACATCTATACAACCCTGGATCCGCGGGCCCAGAAAGCAGCCGAAGAGGCCGTATCCCAGGGCATGGACAGCAAGAGCGAGCTGGAGACGGCGCTCGTATCCATCGACCCGCGAAACGGCCACATCAAAGCTATGGTCGGCGGTAAGAATTACCGCGAGAATCAATACAACCACGCATTGGCCAGAACCAGGCAGCCCGGCTCCTCATTTAAGCCGATTATGTATTTAACGGCCATTGCATCCAAGGAAATGACAAGCACCAGCGTGTTCAACAGCCAGCCTACCCTGTTTCATTACGATAACAATCGCAAAACGTACCAGCCCAGCAACTTCGGCGATAAATATTTAGGCGAAATCCCCATGCGGGAAGCCATTGCTGCCTCGGATAACATCTATGCCGTGAATACCATCATGAAGATCGGCCCGGATAAAGTCGCCGACATGGCGAAAAAGATGGGCATCACGAGTCCGCTGGAGCCTGTCCCTTCGCTGGCCCTGGGCACCTCGCCCGTCAGCCCGCTGGAGATGGCCTCCGCTTACGCCGTCATGGCTAACAGCGGCAAGCGGGTCTCCCCTGTCGCGGTGCTGAGCATCACCGACGCGGCCGGCCGCAGTTTGTATACGGCTCCGGAAGAGGAAGGCGAACAAGTGGTTGAGCCTTCCGCAGCTTACGTGATGACGCGCATGATGGAGGGGGTATTCGAGACCGGCGGAACGGGTAACCGCGTCTCCACCCTGATGAAACGGCCCGTGGCCGGAAAGACGGGCACGACCGACACCGACGCCTGGCTCGTCGGATATACCCCGGAACTGTCGACGGCGGTATGGGTCGGGTATGACAAAGGACGGGAGATCAGCAAAGTCGACGGACGGCGCGCAGCGCCGATTTTTGCGCAGTATACGGAGAAGGCACTGGAGAACGTGCCGCCCAAGATTTTTCCGATCCCGGATGAAGTCGTCAGCGCGTATGTGGATCCGAAGACGGGCAAGCTTGCAGGCGCCGGCTGTCCGGACAAAATGCTGGAGGTTTTCGTCAAAGGGACGGAACCCACGGAGTATTGCGACGAACATGAAGGCGGGGAGTCCGCCAAGAAGGCTAACCCTGCAGATGCTGCCGAGAAACAGGAGGAACGTTCCTGGTGGAAGGATTTCAAACGATGGTGGGTCGAATAAACGGATAGCCCGTCACGTCAAAAAACAGTAGGCTCTTTTTCCGGGCGTTCCCGATAAAGAGCCTGCTGTTTTTCTCTTTTTCACGATTCATTATGTAGATGGCTTCTTATAAAATGCTCATATATTCGATCATGGAGCTGCCCAGAAGCACGATGACGAGCATGACTGCAACGTAGACCAGCAGGATCGCATACAGCGGATCCAGGCCGCCGGCCACTCTTCTCTTGTAGCCGGTCATGACGCATAACGGCACGGTCATCACGGTGCTGATGAACGCTAGAAGGATGATAACCTTGGATATATCGCCATTAAGAAACAGGAACAACAAACTGATCGCATACAACACAAGGTATAGCGGCAGCAATGTGCCGAATCTGGCCATGACTTCTTTCAGCTTCGCAGCCGGGTTAAATGACAGCTTGACTGCAGCGAAGGTAAAGACGTTCAGCAAAAACAAGAAAATCGCAATCCAGACAATAGGCTTCAAGACTAGATCTACAAACGCCCCCTCCGGGAGTCCCTGCAGTTCATGATGAAGCGCTGCGTACAGCGCGAGCGGAAGGAGCACAATATAGAGCAGCATGGATACGATCGCGTTTAGGAACTGGCTGTTGTCCGTTACGGCAGCTGCGCTGAAGGGATGCCTTAGCCCCTTCAGGAAATGGTCCCCATAGAGCTGCCCATACAATTTTAAGCTGGTCCAATAAGGATTCGGCCCCTCTTCCTCTTCGGCATGCTGGCGGCCTGCTGTAGGAAATGAAATATCCGGCGGAGTATACACCGGCAGAGCAGCTTCTCCTTGGCGCACATGAGAAATCTCCCTATTTATGCTTCCGCCTCGCCTGGCGACGCCGTAAATTTCCGACGCAGCAGCTTGCTCCTTCATGGCCGCAAAGACGGGGGAATCCTCGATAATCAGCCTGGCCCCGCATTTCTTGCAATATTTCCCATCTTCCGTTTCATATCGACATATCGGACAAGTCATACTCCGGCCTCCCCTGTTTATACACATCCGCAAATCGAAGGATAGGTATTAGATAATGTACACATTCGAGTCGAAACGATGGCCCGTACAGGATATGATGCAGCGCTTGAGGCGCCTGGGCCGCAGATACTCTTCCTGTGCGAATTTTACATCTTTTTGCTAATAGTATAAGTTGGCGTGAAATGAAATGGAAGGATTTTCTGTGCGGCCGCTGCGCCTAACGCTGGAATTGGTTCATATGATATGACTTGCCGGATCATAACCTGCGCTGTGAAAAGCTTGTGAACAATCAAATATTCGTTTGAATATCATGTGTAAATCGGGTATATTATGACTAACAATCAAATCAACGTTTGAATATATAGAATAAAGAGCACTTATTGCTCCTATTTCAAGGAGGTTGATCTTATGAATGTCCGAACAATGAAAGAGGACGTGGCTCTGGAGCTGTGTGAAACGGAATGTCCTTCAACCGAGAGGGTTGCTTTGTTAAAAGAAACGGTTTCGGATGATGATATGCTCGGCATGGCCGAGATCTTCAAGGCGCTGGCCGACCCGACGCGGGTCAAGGTAGCCTATATGCTGGACCGCGGCGAGTTATGCGTTTGCGACGTGGCTGAAGTTCTCGGAAGCTCCACCGCAACAGCCTCCCATCATTTGCGCACGCTGAAGAACAAGAATATCGCCAAATCGCGCAAGGCGGGTAAGAATGTATACTATTCGCTAAAAGACGACCATATCCGGACTTTGCTTCATATGACGCTGGAGCACCAGAAGGAGAGGGTGTAGATGAGCACGGACAACCATCAGCAATCCAAAACATCTCCTGAAGCAGGTGGCAGCAAACTTGTTGAATACAAGGTCCAGGGCCTCTCGTGCCCGAACTGCACCCGTGAAATGCAGGAGGAGATCCAGAAGCTCGACCATGGAAGCGACGCCCGGCTGAGTTATAACAGCGGAAAGCTGACCCTTTCCCCCCAGGTGAACCTAAACCGGGTAGAAACCATTTTGAAAAGTGATGGCGCCCGTATCGTTCATGCCCCGCAAACAGCCCTTTCGGCTGCCGGCGCTGATGTTCGGCCCGCCTCTTCGTCGCACGCTCATGGTGCGTCAGAAGAACACGACCACGGACAAAGCCATGAACATGGACATGGACACAGCCATGGCAGCGAACGAAAAATGAAGTGGCTGCTGTCCATCTCGGCTGCGTTTTATCTGCTGACTTTTCTATTAGAAGGGAACGCCGCCGAGTCGGTTGTGATCGCATTATATGCAGGTGCCATGATATTGAGCGGGTATACGACGTTTTTGCGCGGACTGCGTAACCTGACCCGCTTCAAATTCAATATGGATACCCTGATGACCGTTGCGCTCGTAGGTGCCGTCATCATCGGGGAGTGGCGGGAAGCCACGCTCGTTGCCATTCTCTTCGGCCTCAATGAGCTGCTGGAAGGCTACGGCATGAACCGTGCCCGCCAATCCATGGAAGCGCTGCTGGCCGCAGCGCCGAAGGAAGCCGAGCTTTGGGTAGACGGCCAAACCAAACGCGTGCCGATCGAGAGCCTCTCTCCCGGAGACGTTGTCCGGGTAAGACCTGGCGAGAAAATTCCTTCGGACGGAGCCATAACCCAGGGAACCGGCGCGGTGAACGAAGCTGCCATAACCGGAGAATCGGTGCCTGTTACGAAACGGGAGGGCGACGCCGTATTTGGCGGCAGCGTAAGTACCGACGGCGTGCTCTATATCGCCATATCGAAGGCTTATCAGGATTCCTCCCTGGCCAAGATCATGCATCTTGTGCAGGAGGCGCAGGACAGCAAGACGCCGACGGAGCTATTCATCGATAAATTTGCTAAATACTATACGCCAGCCATTATGATCATCGCATTGGCTGTTGCGCTGATTCCTCCGTTGCTGCTGAATCAGCCCTGGATGACCTGGGTTTACCAGGGGCTGTCCATTCTCATTGTCGGGTGTCCTTGCTCGCTCGTGCTCTCTTCGCCGATAGCGCTGGTTAGCGGGATGACCCGCGCGGCACGCAACGGCATTCTAATTAAAGGCGGAGTCCATCTGGAGCAGCTCGGACGCCTGGAAGCCGTCGCTTTCGACAAGACGGGAACCCTGACCAAGGGCGAGCCGGCCGTCTACGCGGAAACCGTATATGATGAGGATAAATTTTATGCCGTGGTAGGCGCGCTGGAGCAATCCTCGCTCCATCCGTTGGCCAAAGCCGTCATGAAACATCTGGAGATCAAGCAGCCGCATTGCATGTTTAATGAACCTCAACAGATTACGGTGCTGCCGGGTGAAGGCATTCAGGCTGAAATCGGAGGGAAGCTGTTCTGGGTGGGCAGCGAGGAAGTGCTGAAGCATGTGAGCGGCCCTCAAGATCATATCCGTGCCGTTGAGGATGACATTCGGAGAATGAAGGCCCAGGGGTACACGATCGTTGCCGCCGTAAGCGAGGAGCGCGTATTAGGTCAATTCGGTCTTGCCGATGAGATTAGGCCGGAGACCGCAGCCGTTGTCCGCAAGCTTCACGAGGCTGGAATCACGGATACGGTGATGCTGACGGGCGACCATGAGCAGTCGGCGCAGGCGATCGCGAAACAATCCGGCGTATCGCGGGTGTTCGCAAGCCTGCTGCCGGAACAGAAGGTTGCCAAAATCAAGGAGCTTAGCTCCCGCAAAAAGACCGGCATGGTCGGCGATGGCATTAACGACGCCCCTGCATTGGCCGCTGCCGATCTGGGCATCGCAATGGGAAAAGGAACGGACAGCGCCATCGAAACCGCCGACATCGTATTGATGCAGGATCACCTTGGTAAGCTGCCCGGAGCCATCAAGACGGCAAGACGAGTCAACCGGATTATTAAATGGAACATCGGACTTTCCTTGTCGCTGAAGGCCATCGCTCTGCTGCTAACGATTCCGGGCTGGCTGACCCTATGGATCGCGATCATATCGGACATGGGGGCCACCATTATCGTAACCTTGCTGGGTCTCACCATTCTGCTTGGCAAGGATCAGGAGCTGCAATCAGGACATTGATATAAACCGGAGCTGCGTCCCTTCTGGGCAGCTCCGGTTTTTTAGGTTCGGACGCTCCCTCTCCCCTCAGCTTAGCTTCATCGCATATATCATTTTTTACATGATTTTTTGATTTGATGAAACATTTCCCATTATTTAGTCGTTTATATAGGCGGGAGTGAAAACCAGAAGGAGGAAATACAATGAAATCCGTAAAAATCATCAAACTAGCAGGTACCGCATCCATAGCATTGTCTTTAATGCTTACATCCTCATCGCTCATAACCATTCCTGCCCATGCGGCAGCAGCCTCCACATCGCAGAGCAAGGCAGCCTGGAGCGCGCTCGATGTGAAGCATAAACCTTATACGAACAAAGGCGTCGTGTTCATTCCACTGAAGGAAGTTTCCGAGCAGCTGCAGCTGCAGCTGACGATCCCTGGAAAGAACGAGCTGTACATTAACAGCCCGACCCAGTCTGTTCGCATGATTATTGGAAATTCGCGCGCCGTGAATGCCAAGGGTACCGCTTTGAAGCTCGAGGCGGCTCCGGTTGTGAAGAAAGGCGTGACATATGTTCCCGCCAGCCTGATTACCAAAGGCTTCGGCATTCCGCTGAAGTACGACAGCAAATCCGGACTTCGAACCACCTTTGATTCCTGGTCCCGATACGCTTATGCCTCCAAGGCCAATATGCTGTTCTGGGTGAATCGCGAGACCGGTATGCTGTCCATGGGGAAAGCCGGAACGACGCCAACGAAAGTCGGCATTCTCCCGGTTGAGGATATCGATCAAGTGGGCTTGAACGCACATCGCATCAACAGCAATACCTATGTCGTCGACTTGTCCAATTATTACGGGGAACCCCATATCCATGAAGGAAGATATCGGGTGCTCATTCAAGACAAGAAAATCCTGAAGCTTTCCAAAACCAATCACACCAATTTTGCCGGGATCAACTATCATCCGGACCAACTCAGCTACAAAGGCAATATCGCCATGATGAATGGCAGCACGCTGGAGCTGGTTCATCCGATGGGCAAAACGGTAAAAACCTACGATCTGGCCGCCCTCACCGGTGTTGACGATCATTTTATTGTGGAAGCGATCGAACGGGACTTCCTGCTCGTCCGTCCCTATACGAAGGCAACCCTGTATATCGTTGAACCGACAGGCAAGTCCGCAGAACTTATCTATCCCGAACTTTTGGACGAGGAGAGTATCAAAGCTATTGAAGAGATGCCGCCAAACGAAGTGGGTTTCATCGGAGACGGCCTTACGTATGACGGATATGCCGGCGGCAAGCTGAAGCTTCAATACGAAAATCCGTTTCTTGATATAAAGAAAAAGCTGACCTACGCCCTTCCATTCTAACCGTATCAATCACAAAAAAAGACCGGCGGATTCATTCAAGAATCCTACCGGTCTTTCCTTATGTCCGCATCTAAAAAAATGCTTATTTATGGTATCATTCCGCTGTTTGAAGAGCTTCTCTAAACTCCTCCGGCGAGGCATTCCACCATTCCTCGTTACGGGAGATCAGCAGTTCGCGCAGCGCTTTCTTCTCCACGTCGCCAAGCCCATCCAGAATAATCTTGCGCTTCATCGCCGCATCCATTTTATTCACATGGTCGGCGAGGATTTTCCAGCCGCGGCGGGCATCATGGTCGATCCACATTTCGCACGCGGTCATGCCTGCATAATGCTGTCCTTCCGCGGTACGGTCTACAGCTACCCACACGATCCATACCTGGCGTCCGTTGGGCACTTCATCACGGTTCATGCTGAAGCGGATGCCCTTCTCCACCTTGCTCTTTGCATGCATGGCTCCAATATCCACTCGCGCCTCGCCATTGTCGATGATGACAGGCGACAAACTGTTCAGATCGATGGAGCCGGATCCAAACCCCTTATGCTTACTCTTGCTATTGATAATATTCAACGCAATGGGTTTCTTCGCACCCTGCTTCTGATCTTCGTTCTCCACTGCTGCCGACCTCCTATATCAGAGCCGATTCTCACGTATCAGCCGCTAAATTGATAACCATGTCCCAATAATTTTATTTTAACTAATAATCCCCCAAAAGCAAACATATACATGCACTAGATGCTTGTCAACGGGAGGTTGTTCGATATGGTCCCACCACGTGCCAAAGTCTTTCTATCATCCCTGCTTGCCCTTGGTTTGCTTGCAGGATCGATGCCGATATTTCTGAATCCAGGGTCCTCAGCGTCTGTCCTTGCCCCAAATGCGGGCAAGCCCTCTGCCTCTGCCGTGGAGAAGGCCCCGCTCTCACCGCCTAAGGTGCAGCCTGATACTCCCGCTCCGGCCCTAAGCGACCGGCTGGTGGAATATCACATGGATGTTCGGTACGAGCCTGAGGAGAACAAACTTAAGGGCAAGCAGACACTCACTTGGACTCACCCAGGCAAAAAAAGCGTAAATGAGCTGTACTTTCATCTGTATCCCAATGCCTTTGCTTCCGATGAAACGACCTTTATGAAGGAATCGGGCGGCAGGCTTCGTTCCGACCCCATGCCGGACGACGGGTACGGCTCCATGACCATTACCAATGTGAAAACCACGGAAGGACTGGCCCTGACCCATCGCCTTCAATTCGTCCAACCCGATGACGGGAACATCAAGGATCACAGCCTTGTCAAACTTAGATTGCCCAAACCCATCAAGGGCGGGGAGAGCATCACCATTCACATGGAATTTGAAGTCGAGCTTCCCAAAATATTCGCGCGCATGGGCACCACCGAGAATTTTATTATGGCTGGCCAATGGTTTCCTAAAGTATCGGTCTATGAACCGGCCGGACTTCGCGGAAGAGCCGAGGAAGGATGGAATCTTCATCAATACCACGGCAACTCCGAGTTCTATTCCAACTTCGGCATTTACAGCGTTCGCATCCGGGTGCCCGAGAATTACATTGTCGCCGCGACCGGATTCCCGACCAAGCCCGCCCAAAAGTCGAACGGGGAAAAAATTTATCAATTCTATGCCGATGATGTGCACGATTTTGCCTGGTCGGCCTCGCCCAACTTTGTCACGGCCGAGGAAGCCTTCTCGGCACCGGGCGTGCCGGGCGTCCGCATCAAGCTGTATCTCGATCCGGCCCATAAAGACCTGAAGGACCGTTACTTTGATGCCGCCAAGTCGGCACTGGCTTCGTTCGGTAAATGGTACGGAACCTATCCTTATTCCACGTTGTCCATCGTCGTCCCGCCGGAGTCGGGCAACGGTGCAGGCGGTATGGAATACCCGACGCTGGTCACGGCCTTCGGGGCCAAGAACGATTCGCCGGGTTATGAGCTCGAACGGACCGTCATTCACGAGATCGCCCACCAATATTTTTACGGAATGATCGCAAGCAACGAATTTGAGGAAGCGTGGCTGGACGAGGCCTTTGCAACCTATGCAGAAGAAAGAGTGATGGAGAAGGAATACGGCATTACCTCCAACACCGCTGCTCAAGGAGCATCGATTACCTCCCCTGCCCCGCTGAAGATGGAGTCCTGGAAATACAGCTCACACGAGAACTACGCGCTGAATGTTTACACGAGAGGCAAGCTGGTGCTGCAAGGCATTGAACGGCAGGTCGGTCCACAGATGATGGGGAAAATCATGCATACCTATGCCCAGAAATATCGGTTCAAGCACCCAACCACGTCTGATTTTCAGAAAGTCGTCGAGCAAGTAAGCAAAACATCCTGGCAATCGTATTTTGACCAATATGTATATGGAAGCCAAATGGCCGACGTCGCCATCGATGTGATCAAAACCAAAAATAAAGGCACGTCAGACCATCCGCGGTATGAATCCACGGTCAAGATTACGAGCAAGGACGGAGATATAACCGATGTGCCTATCGTGTTCGCCTTTGAAGACGGCAAAACGGTGGAGCGAACCTGGAGCGGCAAGGACGGAAAAGTTACGTACACCCTGGAGTACAGCACCCCGCTCGCCTGGGCCATGGTTGATCCGAAATACTCCATCGTTCTGGAGAATAGACACATCAATAACTATATGAAGGCAGGAATGGATCCGAAGGTGGTCACACGCTGGAATCTCAGTATTACCAAGCTTGTGGAGACGTTGTTCGGCAGCCTGTCATGGTGAGGGGGGAGCACATGAAAAGTTATGCAGGCCAAGGGTGGATCAGTGTTAAAGACCAATTATACGTCTCCATTCTGCTGTTCTTGTACCGCATGCTGTGGGGATATTGCCTGTACCGGCTTGTAAAATCGGCAGTCGTCCCCCTGCTGATGCGGTATCCGGATTCTGCCCCTAACGAGCTTAGTCGCCTGTTATTCTTCTACGAGGGCGAGATGAGTCTATCGTTAAGCGGCACGGTCCATACCTATGGTTGGCTTCTGGCCGCTCTGCTCCTGATCCGGATGGTATGTACCCCGCTCATTCGGGCAGGCATCTTCTATAACCTCCACCAGGAGGCTAAGGGCGAGCGCGGATTATTCTTCTTCACCGGCATGCAGAAGCTATGGAAGCCCGTTACGGTATTTTATCTGATCGAACTTGTTCTTACCTTTGTGCCCGGATACTGGATTCTGCCCAAAATCCTTCCGATCCTGCTGAACGGGATCCATGAGCCGGTTATGCTGCTTCATGCGCTGCCTCATGCAGCCGGCTGGTTTCTGTACGCCTATCTGATTCGCCTGTTATTGCTCTATATGCAATTCGGCCGTACGGACAATTCCGGCATGATCAGCTCCGTTCTTGCGCTCTTCCGCCGACTGGGCACGGCTGTGCTGTTATCCCTTACCGTTGGCGGATCGGCCTGCGTCATTCTTTTGCTCCTGAGCTCGGCATCGCTCTTCTGGGCGGGATTGATCGGCTTGATTATTCAGCAAGCCTCTTATTTTCTAAATGGACTCTTCCAAATTTGGGTAATTTCCGCCCAATATCATTTGTGGCGGGATTCTTCTTCGCAGCATGCCTAATCGTTACATTTCGTTACCATCATATGATAAACAAGCTCGTAAATATGCTGTAATCGGAAGCGACACATTTCTCTCTCGGACTTGATTTTACAAAGAATAGAAGCTCATTTTTCCTCAATATTACATTTTCCGATGGCCAAGTTACAAAAAAACCTGATCCCGCATGACGGGGACAGGTTTTTTTGTATAAAAATGAGCTTTCCTCATTTGCCAAATTGTTAATACTCTGCTAAAATAACGAATATGTTAGTAACAACTTTGTCATCTTTACTGTAACTTTTTGCTGGAACTATGTAATTTCGTTAAGCATGTTGGAACGTCAGACGTCTATGAATGGGTTCATCAACATTTTAAGGAGCCGAATTCCCATGATTGGGAAGCGGGGGATCCGTTTTGGGTGAATTGATCTCGCAAGAGAGGGATCATAGGGGACCTTCAACCGAACCCTTAAGCTAACCTCGCAGGCAATGGAAGGAGCTTTTTGCTTTGAAAAAGAAGTTAACGGCCATTTCTCTAGGCCTGGCCCTCGCACTCACATTAGGGACCGGAAGCGCTTTCGCCGATTCCAAATTAAATACTGCAATCAAACCAGCCATTGGTGTCTCTTATAAAACAGGTGGAACCACAACGAATGGTTTTGACTGCTCCGGATTCACCAGCTATATCTACAAGAAACTTGGTCTTAGCCTGCCGCGCACGTCTGGAGCTCAATACAAAGTCGGTACGGCCGTAGCCAAGAGCAAGCTGAAAGCTGGCGATCTCGTGTTCTTCAACACATCCGGCAGAGGTGTATCTCATGTGGGTATTTATGTTGGGGGCGGCAAATTCGCTCATTCCTCATCCTCGCGCGGTGTCATCATCAGTCCGCTGAGCCAGAGCTATTACGCCAATCGATACGTAGGTGCTAAGCGAGTCATGAGTCAGTCTACGTACAAGTCTGTAGCTGTGAACTACAATTAATTACTGGAACTTCATTGATTTATCCTTTACAAGAAGCCCTGGGTGTATGAGATTGTGCCGATCTCATCCAGCGGCTTTTTCTTTTGTCTGCTCTGTGTATACCTTTATAACGTTTGGGACAACGAAAAAGTTCCCACTTTTCGAGAAAAAAAGAAAATTATTATGCGATTCACTTCGCCCCCTCATGTCGTTGCATCTTCTACCCTTTATATACCCTCCTCTCCCTTCATTAAACACCCTAATGGAAAAATATTGATTTTATTTTCTGAGGACTACTACGAGCAGCGGTACGTAGGTGCCGAGCGCATCATGAGCAATGATCAGTATGAAAAGTCGACCGGAGAATCCTCCTAAGCTTCGATGTCTTATCCTCGTCCTGCCCATACATATCCGTTTGCCCGTCAAAGGAGACCTACTTCTCTTGGACGGGCTTTTTGATGCGGCTAGAATGTTTGAGAAATGGGGTATAATTTAATTTGTAATTATGACAGGGGGACTTTGCCAATGGATGCAGCACCGATTTCATTTCATACGGTGGTCATGCGTGAAGAGCACGCGAAAGAAATATGCGCCTGGACCTATCCTCCTCCCTATAACATTTACGGTTTTCTTCCCTGGGAGCAGATGAAGGGGCTTGAGATCGAGTTTGGGGATCCCGACATCCGCCGGGAGCAGTACATTTCGATTTTGGATGAACGGAAGACGCTATGGGGATTTGCCCAACTGTTTCCGATGCATGAGGTTACGCGAATCGGGCTGGGCATGCGGCCTGATTGGTGCGGGCGGGGAATGGGTAAACGGTTTATGCAGACGATTGTCCGGGAAGCGAGGCGGAGGCGGCCTGCCGATGAGATCGACCTGGAGGTAATGACCTGGAATGAACGTGCGATCCGCGCGTACGAAAAGGCGGGCTTTCATATCACCGATACGTATGAGCGCCTTACGCCGACGGGAAACGCCCTTTTCCACTGCATGGTGTATGAGCCTCCGGCAAATGAGGAATAGTAATCTTTGTCTATATGAAAAGGCACAATTTTGTGTACTTTTTATGAAGGTGCGCGGTATAGTTGCTTTTTTTGTCACAACTGGCTATGCTGTCTATGGATGTTGGTTTATAATGGAGACAAGTGCAAAAGTGCAGTATACATAGAAGGGACGATATGACGATGCAAAAATGGATCATGAGCGGATTGTTCTTCGTCGCATGTGCGTTGGCTATTGCGCTGATGTTTACGCTCCCAGGCAAGGAACAGGTAGCTCAGGAAGAGAAGCCGACTATGCCGGAAGTGACTCTGGATGCTGCCGCAGCGGAAGCCACACTGAAAGCAAGCTGCATCAGCTGTCATGGTGACCAACTTCAAGGCGGCGCTGGACCGGCTTTGAATCAAGTAGGCGGACACATGGATGCGGACGCGATCTTCAACGTTGTAACCAAAGGCCGTAAGGGTATGCCTTCCTTTAAGGATCAACTTAAGCCTGAAGAAATCGCAAACATCGCGCTGTACCTTGCTGAGAAAAAATAAATCAGCTTATACGCAAAACACGCTTGAACCTGGAGAACCTCCCGGCGCAAGCGTGTTTTTACATATTGGGGAGCTATGACCGGATGGATCCGACTCCCGTCTATTGTCCCGTCTTGCCGTCCTTGGAACGGCTTTTCTCATAGGCCTCGTTAAACTGCTGTGCTTCCTTAATATCCACAGCCGTAATGCCGCCGTCGTCCCAGGAAGTGAGACGCAGCGTAACGACTTTATAATCTATGGTGATATAGGGGTGATGTCCGAAAGCTTCCGAAATAGCTGCCACTTCATCAACAAAAGCGATTCCCTTCATGAAGGAGGAGAAGGTATACTTCCTGACGATCCATCTCCCTTGTTCAAATTCCCAACCCTCAAGCTTTTCCAGATGAGCCTCTACTTCTTGCTGCGTATAAAGCATCTTTTATCTTCCTCCCCGAAAAAAACCTATCGTAAAGCCGACTGACACGTGTATGGGCTTCTGTCATCTATTCTATTCTGCCCTGTTTCCGTTGATAACTGGAGTGATTACACAAGAGCCACAATGGCCAACTCTTCTTCACCGATCAAAATATGTATTCGATGGTTATTCTGGTCATGCATGACCACGCCGCTGCCGACGCTAATCACCGGCTCCGTGCCCAGCGCATAGAACAAATCCTCCGCCAGCGCCTCATGAACCTCATTCCGCTCGGCTTCGCCCAGATTGCCCCAATCCTCCGCTTCCATTTCAAAGAAAACGTAGCTGTCGGAAATTCGCCCGACGGCTTCGGTCAACTCCGCGAGGATTTCGCCGTAATCCCTTCCGTGCTTCACACCCATCTCAATCACTCCTTTCCTTACCGTACTAAGCTTCGTTTCCCTTCCTTCCATTATACCGGAAATTACAACTAAAAAAAAAAGCCCGACCTGACGATAAATAGGATAACGCCCCACAAAAGGGGCCCGGTTCTCCATGAGAGCCGTTCTGACGAATGGATTCGTTATTTTATTTCTCACGGATGAGGTGTGGTATGGAAATTTCAACAATTATAGGCTTAATCATCGGTATCGTCGCGGTACTGGTGGGCATGATTCTTAAAGGTGCCTCCCTTCTCGCTTTGTATAACCCGGCAGCCTATCTAATCATTCTTGGCGGTACGGCAGCAACTTTATTCATCGGATTTCCGTTATCCGAGCTGAAAAAGATTCCGAAGCTGGTCAAAATGACCTTCGTGAAACAGAATCTGATGGACAAGACGGACATGATCAAGCTGTTCATGGAATGGGCTTCGATTACGCGCCGTGAAGGTCTGCTGGCTCTGGAAACCAAAGTGGATGAGATCGATGACAGCTTCCTGCGTAACGGAATGCGCATGATTATCGACGGCAACGATCAGGAATTCGTACGCGATGTATTGATGGAAGATATCAACGCCACGGAAGAGCGCCATCGTTCCGGCTCGCTGATCTTCTCCCAGGCCGGCATGTATGCACCTTCCCTCGGGGTACTCGGAGCCGTTATCGGTTTGATCGCTGCACTATCCCATATGGAAGACATGGGCGAGCTTGCCCATGCCATCGGGGCTGCGTTTATCGCTACCCTGCTCGGTATCTTCACCGGTTATGTCATCTGTCACCCGATTGCGAACAAACTCAAGCGCCTATCCAAGCGCGAGGTTGAAATCCGCCTTATGATGGTAGAAGGCCTGTTGTCTATTCAATCCGGTGTATCCACCATTGCAATCAATCAGAAGCTTTCCGTGTTCCTGACACCATCCGAACGCGCTGAGCTCAGCGAGAGGGAGGCTGGTGCTAGTGAGCAAAAAGACTAGACACGAGCCGCACGAGGAGCATGCCGACGAATCCTGGCTTCTTCCGTACGCTGACCTGCTGACCTTGCTTCTGGCCCTGTTCCTGGTGTTGTATGCCATGAGCGCGACGGATGCACGCAAATTTCAAGAAATGAGCGAAGCCTTCAGCGTTGCTCTCACCGGCGGAACCGGGGTGCTGGATTACAGCAAGACCGAGCCCAGCGACACCCCGCCGAATATTAACGATCATAAAGCGACAACCCCTTCCGTTCCAGCAACAACGCCCGACCAACGTCGTGCCGAGTTGATGCGTCAGGAACAAGAGGATCTGGAGAAGCTGAAGAAACAGCTCGATAATTATATTAAAAATAACGGTTTAACCTCAGAGCTCAGCACCAAGTTAAACCACTCCCAGCTGGTCATTACGATCCGGGATAATGCCCTGTTCCCGTCCGGCGAAGCCGTGGTGAAGCCGGAGGCCCGTAAACTGGCCAAGGCCATCTCGCAAATGCTTCACAAGTTCCCGGATTATGAGATCATTGTTTCCGGTCATACGGATAATGTGCCGATTTCCAACAGCAAATATCCGTCCAACTGGGATTTAAGCTCGGATCGAGCATTGCAGTTCATGAAGATTCTGCTCACCAACTCGGAACTGGACCCTAAACGGTTCATGCCGATCGGTTATGGAGAATACCATCCGATCGCCGATAACAACACCGCTGTTGGACGAGCGAAGAATCGTAGGGTTGAGGTATCCATTATACGTAAATACCAGGATAGCGCAACGTTTACCAGCGTGAATGAATAACCGGTAAAGGAACGGTCTAACCGACTATAACACACCCTAAACAACCGATGCATCTGGCCTCCAGATCTCATCGGTTGTTTTCTTTTTACACAAGGGATTCACAAACCCGGTACACTATAATTGCTACTCGAGCTTATAGTTCAGCAGCCGGCCAAGCTCTTCCTTCTCTTTGTCATTAAGATCGCGCCATGAGCCGATACGTTGGCTGCCAAGTCGAATATTCATAATCCGGATTCGCTGCAGCTTTCGAACCTCATAACCAAAAGCGCTGCACATTCTGCGGATTTGCCGATTTTTCCCCTCCGTCAGAATGATTCGAAATACGCGTTCGGACATTCGCGTGACCTCACAGGGGAGCGTCATCTCCCCCAAAATTTTGACGCCGCCGGCCATTCCGCGAAGGAAGGATTCAGTAACCGGACGGTCCACCGTCACAATATATTCTTTCTCATGTTTTCCTTCGGAGCGAAGGATCTTATTGACGATATCTCCGTCATTCGTTAACAGGATCAGTCCTTCGGAGTCCTTATCCAATCGTCCAATGGGAAAAATCCGTTCGTTATGGCCTACGAAGTCTACAATATTGCCCTTAATATGCGACTCGGTGGTGCTCGTAATCCCGACCGGCTTATTAAGAGCAATATATACATGCTTCTTCTTGTCCTGAAGCGGCTTTCCCTGGATCCGCACATCGTCGCCTTCCTCGGCCTGGCTGCCCAAGACCGCAACCACCCCGTTAATGGTGACCTTCCCGCTCTCCACCAGCTTGTCCGCTTCACGACGCGAGCAATATCCCGTTTCGCTGATAAATTTATTGATTCTCAAAGATGCCATCCCCTTATCTGTAACTACTTCATGTTCAGCCTTCGATTGTTTTCTGCGGTACCGCAGGCAGGACAATACTTACTCTCGTGCCTACTCCAACTTCACTCTCGATTTCCATCGTCCCCCGGTGGCCCTGGATAATGCGCTGGCTTACCATCAACCCGAGGCCTGTGCCCGTTTCCTTATTCGTAATAAACGGTTCGCCAAGATGCGGCATCATGTCTTCCGGAATGCCTTGACCTTCATCCCGAATATCGATCTGTATCTGTTCGGGCTGCGGGCGTGTAAGCCTGATCCATATATTGCCGCCTTCCGGCATGGCTTCAATGGCATTCTTGAGCAGATTTATGAACACCTGTTTGAGCTGGTTCTCTTCGCAATGCACAAAGGTCGGTTCTTCAATAAAATCCAATTTGAACTCGATGCCGTACAGATGCGCCTGGCTGTCGAGGAAGGAGATGACATCCCCCATAATGACGCCCACGTCCCTCTCCTGGAAATTAATCGCCTGAGGCTTGGCTAATATCAGAAATTCACTGACGATCAGATTGATTCGATCCAGCTCGGACAGCATCAGGTCGATATGATCGGGATTCGCTTTGTGAGTCTGCTGTTGAAGCTGCAAAAATCCTCGGAGGGTCGTAAGCGGATTCCGGATTTCATGCGCAACCCCGGCAGCCAGCTGCCCCACGGTATTGAGCTTCTCCGAACGCCGCAGGAGCTCCTCGATCCGATTGCGTTCCGTCACATCGCGGGATACGCTAATCATGGAGGTAACCTCGCCGTTCTCGTCCCGCACAAGCGAGGTGCTGATGCTCACTTCAATCGTGCTTCCATCCTTGCGCAGACGGACCGTCTCCACCGGCGGAAGCCGCTCACCAGCCCGCAAACGACGGATGCGTTCCTTCTCCTCTTCCTCTTTGGCCGGAGGCACAAGCGCAAGCTTCCGCCCGACCACTTCGTGCGCCTTCCAGCCGTATAATTGCTCAAACGCTTTATTCACGCTGATCACGCGTTCATAGGTGTCGGTTGTATGAATGGCATCGGCCGTCTGATTGATAACGGACTCTAAATATTCTTTAACGGACTGGTTCTCATCCACCATCTGCTTCAACTGGCTCGTGTAGGTACCCAGATTGCGGGTCATGGCATTGATGCGGCCTGCAAGCTGCCCCAGCTCGTCCCGGCTGCTAACCTCAAGTCTACGATCGAAGTGACCATCCGATACATCGTTTACGGTGCCCAGGATGGCCTGAATCGGCTTCGTAAAATAACCCGCTACAATGTAACTGCCAAAGATCACGATTTCGAGCAAAACCAGTGAAATAGCCACCAGGCTGATCATCTGCTCCCTCATCACGGAAGAGATGGCTTCATAATCCATGACGACGCTGATCACGCTGGTCGGTTTATTTTCGGACAGGATGGGAATGAAGCTTTTTAACACCTTCTTATTATTGATGGTGCTGACAAACACCACATTGTCGCTGGTAGATACGGCCCTCTGCACAGCTTCCGTATCTTGATCCAGGCTCCCATAATTGTAGGTGCCGAACGTGATCGGTCGATTGCGGAGCTTGTGGTGAACATCGTCCGTTCCATCCTCTCTCATATATTCATTGCCAAACGTTTCGGGGTTGATGCCCGTCACTTCCAATATCCGCGGATTCGATTTCAAAGTCTCCTCCACCACGGTGTTCGGGCTTGTGATCTTCACAAAATCCTTGATATTCGAATTCCGGATGTAGGGATCGATAATATAATTCCGCTTGCCATCATAATAGTATCCCCATTTATCAATGAACTCCGGATTGGATGTGGAGAACTCGAACGGTCCGGACCAGAAATGCTCGGCACGCTGCCCCTCCGTAACGGACACGACTTTGCCATGCTGGAACAATTCCAGAAATGCGGTATGCCAATACCCCCAGTTTTTTGTGGAAAGGCCGATTTCGTCTTGGGAGGAGGAACGGGCAACAACGATATCATCGTTGGTTCGAACCAGCAGCGAAATGTGGGTCACACCGATCTCTTTACTTAATTCGGCCAATTGCTGATTGGTTATATTGTTAATATCGGGATCTAAGGCCTTTGCCGCATTAACTGCTGCTACCTTCAGCATATCCCCGAAAATGTTATCCACATACGCAGAGCTAAAGCCGGTTTGCTGAACCGTAATGGCGATCTGCGTGGCGGCCATCACCATTTTGGTTTCACTATCCTGCTGCAGGTTTTCCTGGGTCGTGTAATAATTCAGCGTAATGTTAAGCAGAAGGATAAATAATACCGATATGGACATGATCATCGATAATTTCGTCTTAATCGACAAGTGGCATCTTCACCTTTCTGCTGTCACATCGACGACTTGTGAATATATACCCTCATGATACCTTGATCACGAACGTTTGAAAAGACAAGCCGTACTGCGGCTGCCGGGTTTTTTCGCAATCGCATTGCTATTGAATTAGGGAATCCTTACAATATAAGAGGCTAATCCCGATAAATAAAACGACGTATCCACAGATTGCGCACAAATACACAACTTATCTGGGGATAATGTGTATAACTTTGTGTATAATTTTTTACTTATCCACAATTCTGTCCACATCATGTTAACAAACGAATAAATGTTCGTTGAACATTGGGTATAAATACAGGGTTTTAGCAGGCAGCGAAAGGAGACTTTAGATTGATATCACATTCAATAGACCCACTGGCTGTGGATAACGAAAATCATGAACGCTGGATGCGAGAAGCCATCGCGGAAGCCCGGAAGGCCGAAGAGCTCGGTGAAGTTCCTATCGGCGCTGTCATCGTACGGGGCGATGAAATTATTGGCCGTGGATATAATCTGCGTGAAACGACTTACGATGGGACGGCTCATGCCGAGATGGTAGCGATCCGGGAGGCCAGCCGGCATCTTGGAGCCTGGCGGCTGCTCGACTGTCGATTATACGTGACGCTGGAGCCTTGTCCCATGTGTGCAGGTGCCATCGTTCAGTCCCGGGTTCCGCAGCTCATCTACGGCACAGGCGATCCCAAGGCAGGCTGTGCGGGCACACTGATGAATCTGCTTCAAGAGCCGCGCTTTAATCATCGGACGCACGTGGTGGACGGCGTGCTGCAGGAAGAATGCGCATCGTTGCTGACTCAGTTCTTTCGGCGATTACGCGGGAAAATATGATTTTATGTACCGAAAGAGGAATGAACACAGAAAACCCGGCCGTCATGGCCGGGTTTTCTTGTCTGCGATGAATAAAATTAGTAAGTGCTCATTTGGCTCATGGATTCCTCAAATTGCTCCATCGTGATGACGTCAGCGTCTTTTGGAATACCGATTTTGAACTCTTGTTTCGCGTTGATGTTGTTGTATTGGGTGCTACCCTTCACAGCCAACTTCACGTTCTCATTCGTTTCTGGATCATTGAAATCAACGTTCAACACAACATCTTGGTACGCAGGGAAATCTTTTTTATCGATAGCCGTGTTGATGTTAAATGTATTGATTTTCAGGTATTTCTGCATTTCTTCCAAGCCCGCTTTGAATTCGTCTTGGTTGACGTTGGACACTTCAGCTTTGGCAGCATCGATGTCTTCTTGGGTCAGACCCAGCAATTCGCGGTACTCGTCTTTAGCTGCAATATCAACAACCTTAGGTGCAACCTTGTTTACCATAATATCCAATGCTTCATTCAGGTTATCATTGGTTACAAAGAATTGTACCACTTGTTTAGCGTCAACACCTTCTGGAAGGCCGGCATCTTTAACATTGATCTCTTTGAAGTATTTCGCTTGGTCATATTCGCTCAGCACAGCTTCAAGGATTTCGTTAACGAATTTTTGGGACTTCTCGGTATCCAGGGTTTCTGGGTTAAATGTTTCGCCGGATTGCTCAGCAAGCTCTTTCATGTCCATCACGAGGAATTTGCCAACAACGTCTTCCGGGAATGGCAGCATTGGAATGCTTGGAATTTTAACGTAGATTTTCTCTTTCGTCATCACCATATCAATGTTGAAGGACATCGCCATGTCACCCTTCAAATTGATGCCCATGTTCATTTCGGTTTGCATTGGCTCAGCCTGGTAGATCCCGTCCAGTGTAACCTCCGCATTCTTCAGCATCGTCATCGCCTGTGTTACGCTTGGATCGCCTTCAACTGCAGGTATGTTAACTTGAAGGTCTTCAATGACAAATTTGCTCTTCATTTCGTAGGATGTCATCTTCATCGCGTTCGTAGCAGCATTGGTCATTGCCGCCTTAGGCTCTTCTTTCTTGGCGCAGCCGGAAAGCACAACTGTCACCGTGAGCAGCAGTGTCAGCATGATAGCTGCAAACTTCTTGTTCATTAAAATTTCTCTCCCCTCTAACAGTCAAAAAAATAACAGACCTTCTAATCATAAACCATTTAACCAAAATGAGAAACACTTTCTGGAATATTTACTGAAATTTTATTTCCTTTCTTTTTCCATCCATCTTAATTTCAAACTTCTTAACATGCGAATAAGGTGGGGCCCCAAAATATTACACTTGAACACTAATACGGAAGTTGGAAGCAAAAGGTTTCAAATCGAAAAAAAGAACTTCCTGTCGAATGACAGGAAGTTCTCTCGATTCTTGCTTCTTGGCGCCTTCGTATTTTGCTCCTAAAGGCTGTTAGCCCTCCGGATTAAAATGGCCATCCTGCTTGCGGATCTTCGCTCTGTGCGAGCCTGACAGCGGCTCCTGGCCGCCCCGGTCATGGTCCTTCCGCTGCCTCGGTTGTTCCTGTGCTTCAGGCACCGGAATCGACTTTGGTTTACTCATCTGATAGCCCTCCATTTCATGGATCACAGCGTTTGTTCTACGCAATCGGCCTTGATGCTTCGGTCTGAAAGGAGCATCACAGCTTTCACATTCATTCATGGAACTTAGTGATGCGTGATTTGCTGCAGAGTTTGAGCACACTCATGAATATGACGCGTATAATCGCCCACCATGCCCTGTATGTTCTCATTGCGCTCATCCGTCGTCGCGCCGTCACGCTCTACATCGATCAGAGCGACCTTCACTTCCCGGGAATCCACATAGGTGCATTGAAAATCAAACGAATACTCCTGACGACCTGCTGCGCCAATGTGAATGCGGATGGCGTTCGGATCTCCTTCGTCTGCTGCCACTTCTGCACGATCCCCCGGTTTGAGTATGGTCGGCAGCCTTTCCTGCCAAGCATTGACCAGCGTCGACTGATCGACATTCAGTTCTGAGTTCATGTTCACACCTCCCCTTCTCTATAAATTGCGATAACAGGCGCTGTTTTATACAGCAGGTCCCCCAAGCATAAAGTGCTATATATCCGAAGCTTCCGTGCATTTGTCTTGCAAACAAAGCATAAAAACCATAGAAAAAACCGTTCCCCGAAGGAAACGGCTTGCGTTTGTATATGTATGGCGGAGAGGATGGGATTCGAACCCATGTGGAGTTGCCCCCTAACGGTTTTCAAGACCGCCCCGTTATGACCGCTTCGGTACCTCTCCATGTGGAAATGATCACTGCAAAATGAATCACGTGCAAAAATCATTATACCACAAGTCAATCTGTGTTATCAACTTATTTCTTGAGTTCGATGATGCTAACATTCCCCATGTAAGGGCGAAGCACTTCCGGAATAACAACGGAGCCGTCGGCCTGTTGATAATTCTCCAGAATCGCCGCAACCGTACGCCCTACCGCAAGCCCAGATCCATTCAAGGTGTGAACAAATTCCGGTTTACTCTTCGGCTCCGGACGGAAGCGAATATTGGCACGGCGTGCCTGGAAATCACCAATATTCGAGCATGAGGAAATTTCACGGTATACGCCGCTCTCCGGAAGCCATACTTCCAGATCATAGGTTTTCATGGAGCCGAAGCCCATATCCCCGGTACATAGCGTCATAACGCGATAAGGGAGATTCAACAGCTGGAGCACTCGCTCCGCATCCGCCGTCATTTTCTCGAGCTCATCAAACGATGTTTCCGGATGCACAATCTTCACCATTTCGACCTTATTGAACTGATGCTGACGAATAAGTCCCCGGGTGTCGCGTCCTGCCGCGCCGGCTTCCGAACGGAAACAGGAGCTGTATGCGACGTAATATTTAGGCAGATCCTCGCTATTTAGGATTTCCTCACGATGGTAGTTCGTTACAGGAACCTCAGCCGTTGGGATCAGGTAATAGTCGGTATCGCTAATTTTGAATAAATCCTCTTCGAATTTAGGCAGTTGTCCCGTTCCGTACAAGCTGTCCCGATTGACGATATATGGAGGCAGCATTTCCTCATAGCCGTGTTTGTCGCTGTGCAGATCCATCATGAAACTGATTAAGGCACGCTCAAGCCGTGCACCCAGACCTTTGTAGAACGTAAATCGGGAACCCGTAACCTTCGCGCCTGCTTCAAAGTCCAAAATACTCAGGTTCTGGGCAATCTCCCAGTGAGCCTTAGGTTCGAAATCAAAAGCTTTAGGCTCCGCCCAGCGGCGAATTTCCACGTTCTCCTCCTCCGAGGCGCCGATCGGCACACTTTCGTGGGGAATATTCGGAATGGCCAAAGTAAGCTCGGATATGCTGGCTTCCAGCTCACGAACTTCCTCATCCATTGCTTTAATCTGGTCTGACACTTGGCGCATCTCCAGAATCAGCTCATCTGCATTTTCGCGATTTTTCTTCAGCTTGGCTACTTCAGCCGACACGGTGTTGCGGCGATTCTTCAAACTTTCGCTTTCCTGCAGCAATTCCCGGCGCCGGGCGTCAAGCTTAGGAAAATCCGCAATCAAATCGAGCGATTTGCCTCGATTCTTCAGCGCTTCTTCAACACGACTGTACTCGCTGCGCAATATTTTTACGTCTAACACGGGAAACCCTCCTAAAGTAAAACATCCATCAAGTATATCGAAGCAGCTGCCCTATCTGTTGATAAAAAGCCTTGGGACAAGGCTGCATTATACGTTGTTACATACGATACATCTTATTGCATTTCAGCGAAAAAGACAACTTGACTCCCACATACTGCCAAAGAGTCAAGATGTCTTCTACTGAAACTATTACGTTACGCCTGTGGCGCCGTCGCCCGGGAGCGAACCATCTCCACAAAATATTGATGGAGCCGGAAATCGTCTGTCAGCTCCGGATGATAGGAAGCCGCAAGCAGATGCCCTTGTCTGGCTGTGACGATCTCATCCTTATACGTGGACAGAACCTCAACGCCCGGTCCCACTTCCAGAATAAGCGGAGCGCGGATGAAGACGGCTCGCACCGTTTCATCGATGCCCTTAACCGGCAAATCAGTCTCGAAGCTTTCACGCTGTCGTCCGAATGCGTTCCGCGCCACCGTGATGTCCATCAGCTTCAAATGCGCTTCTTCGTCGCCTTGAATTCGCTCGGCCAGCACGATCAGTCCGGCGCAGGTTCCGAATATCGGTTTGCCTTGGGCTGAAAACTGACGAATCGCATCCATAAAATCATACTTGCGCATCAGCTTGCCAATCGTCGTGCTCTCACCGCCAGGGATAATCAAGCCGTCAATGTCGTCCAGCTGCTCGACCTTCTTGATCGGCACCCCTTCGGCGCCAGCAAGCGTAATGCTTCGAATATGCTCTGCAACGGCACCCTGAAGTGCCAGTACGCCGACCTTCATGTTACCCCTTCTCTCTTACCAGCCGCGATCCTGCATGCGCTCAGCCGGACTAAGCTTGGATATCTCGATGCCTTTCATTGGAGCACCCAGGTTCTTGGATACTTCAGCAATCAATTTATAATCATCATAATGCGTTGTCGCTTCCACGATCGCACGAGCAAATTTCTCAGGGTTATCGGATTTGAAAATACCGGATCCTACAAAAACGCCATCAGCGCCCAGATGCATCATCAATGCGGCATCCGCAGGGGTGGCCACGCCACCGGCGGCAAAGTTAACGACAGGCAGCTTGCCCGTCTCGTGAACGCCTTTCAGGAGGTCATAGGAAACACCGAGGTTTTTGGCTTCGGCATACAGTTCGTCCTTCGACATGTTGCGAACCTTGCGAATTTGGCTGTTGATCAAACGCATATGGCGAACGGCTTCCACGATATTGCCCGTTCCCGGCTCGCCCTTCGTGCGGATCATGGATGCACCCTCGCCGATACGACGCAATGCCTCACCGATATCTTTCGCGCCGCATACGAACGGTACGGTGAAATCCCATTTATCGATGTGGAACACTTCATCCGCAGGCGTCAGCACTTCACTCTCATCGAGGTAATCCACGCCGAGAGATTCAAGCACTTTCGCTTCAACGTAATGACCGATACGAGCTTTGGCCATAACTGGAATGGATACGACCTTCATTACTTCCTCAACGATGGTTGGGTCAGCCATACGTGCTACTCCCCCAGCAGCGCGAATATCGGAAGGAACGCGCTCCAGCGCCATAACTGCCGTAGCACCGGCAGCTTCAGCGATTTTCGCTTGTTCCGCATTCATGACGTCCATAATGACGCCGCCTTTTTGCATTTCCGCCATACCTCTTTTTACAGTAGATGTTCCTGTTTCCATGTCCCCTAGCCTCCCGATTATATGTTGTATCTCATCGCCATTTAGAGCATTCCCTGGCGATATGGTCTGTACCCGTATGGTGCATACTTGCAATGAATCTAACTTGATATTTTACCGCATCAAAATCAAATACACAACCCATTTACTCGGAATTTATCGGCTGCTTAGAAAAGATTTTTGATGGAATCAAACAAATCCGCGAAAAAGTCACCGATCGCACGGAGGAACAGCTTGAACCAGCCGGCTTTCTCTACCTCGTCTGCCGTGATGAGATTCACCGTTTCGGTCTGGGTTTCCTTCATGCCTTCGATTTTGTATGAGTAGGTTGCCGTGCCCACCTTCGTATCCTTAGCGACAGGCGCCGTCACGCTGGAAGAATCCAGTTTGGCTTCGAAGGTAATGTTCTTTCCGCTAGAACCTTTAGGCACAACAAATGTGAGGGCTTTATCGGTCACCAGCCCAGCTTCCTTTCCTTTGCCCTTCTTCACTTCGACGGTTTCAAATCCTTGCACGGTTGCTCCGGCTGCTTGGACTTCCTTCACTTCGAAGTTGTCAAAGCCGTAATCCAGGACTTTTTTGGTTTCCTTAAAGCGAGCCCCTTCGGATTTCGTTCCCATAACCACGCTGATCAAACGCATGCCGTCACGCTCAGCAGTACCGGCAAAGCAATAACCCGCCGCATTGGTATGACCGGTTTTCAAACCGTCCAAACCTTCGTAAGCATAGGCCTTGAAGTTCGTAATGCTTTTGTTGGCCTCCAGCATCCAGTTGTAGTTGATGATCGGACTCGTATCGCGCGGCCGGAATTTATGCGATTGAATGGCCGTAAACTTCGCAAAGTCAGGATGATCCTCAACGATATACTTGGCAAGTAATGCAGTATCCATTGCCGACATTACGGTTTCTTTATCTTCTGCAGGACGGTATTTCTCAGGCATATCTGCACGGCTAAGGCCTGTGGAATTAATGAAGAAAGCGGTCTTCAATCCCATCTTTTTCGCCGTATCGTTCATCATGGTAACAAACTCTGCTTCGGAACCAGCGACATGTTCAGCCAATGCTACCGTTGCATCATTCGCCGAGCCGACAGCCATGGCTATGTAGAGCTCTTCCACTGTATGTTGGTCGCCTTCAGCTAAAAATATCCGTGAGCCCACGGTTTTTTCAGCATTTTCCCCTACCGTGACTACGTCATCCCAAGCTAACTCGCCTTGTTTTACCTTCTCTGCCACGATATATTCCGTCATCATCTTCGTCATGCTTGCCGGTGGCAATGCTTCATCCGCATTTATGGATAACAGCACCTGGCCCGTAGATGGCTCGATCAAGACGGCAGAGCTCACTTCCAAGCCCAACTGATCGACCGATGGCACTTTGTCCGGCTTCGCATTATTCGTCGCAGCCTTGTCCGTTGCCGCTTTGTCTTCCGTAGCTTTGGTTGTATCCGCTGTAGCCAGCATATTAGGCGCAGCGAGCGAAACCGCAGGCGCAGCAGAGAAACATAGTATATTAAACAGCATCAAGGATGCCAGCGTTCTTTGAATTCGTTGTCGCTTATTCTTCTTTATAGACTTGTCTATCAATGGAATTACTCCCCTCTAATTCTCAATAAGTCATTAACTTGTTCTATTCTATCATAGGGGGGGTATCAAAAAAAGACAAGCTAGATGAATTTCATCCAGCTTGTCCAGGAAATAAATGACATATACTGTGTATCCTTATTCTTTTCCGTGAATTACAAGGAATAGTTAGGCGCTTCTTTGGTGATTTGAATATCATGCGGATGGCTCTCGCGGAGACCAGCCCCGGAAATGCGGATAAATTGGGTATCATTCCGCAGCTCCTCCAGGTTTTGCGTTCCGCAATACCCCATGCCGGAACGCAATCCACCGATCAACTGATGGATGGTATCTGCCAATGGCCCTTTATAAGCTACACGGCCCTCGATGCCTTCCGGTACCAATTTCTTGTCGTCATCTTGGAAATAACGGTCTTTACTGCCTTGTTTCATGGCAGCAAGGGAACCCATGCCCCGATAAGCCTTGAAACGGCGTCCTTGGTAGATCTCGGCTTCGCCTGGGCTTTCTTCCGTCCCTGCAAACATGCTGCCCAGCATAACGGCACTAGCGCCGGCCGCGATGGCTTTTGTAATTTCTCCGGAGTATTTGATACCGCCGTCTGCGATAATCGGTACGCCGTACTCTTTAGCAACCGTTGCGCAGTCATAGATGGCCGTGATTTGCGGTACGCCAATGCCGGCAATAACGCGGGTCGTACAGATGGATCCAGGGCCGATTCCCACTTTAACGACGGATGCACCGGCTTCGATAAGCTCTCGCGTACCTTCGCCTGTAGCCACATTACCCGCGATAATGGTCAGATCCGGATACAATTCGCGCAGTTTGCGTACGGAATCAATAATATTGATGTGATGACCGTGAGCGGAGTCAACGGTTATGACGTCTACACCGGCTTTCACAAGCGCTTCTGCTCTTTCGAAGGTATCTTTGGAGATTCCGATCGCTGCACCTACAAGCAGGCGGCCCTGAGCGTCCTTCGCTGCTCTAGGGAACTGAATCGCTTTCTCAATGTCTTTAATCGTGATAAGTCCTTTAAGAACATTATCGTCGTCCACCAAAGGCAGCTTCTCGATTTTATGCTTCTGTAGGATCATTTCGGCATCCTGAAGGGTCGTTCCAACCGGAGCGGTAACCAGGTTCTCGCTGGTCATCACTTCGCTGATAACCGTATTGTAATCATGAACAAAACGAAGATCACGATTCGTCAAAATCCCGATCAGCTTATTGTTCTCATCCACGATCGGAACCCCGGAAATCCGGAATTTGCCCATGAGTTTCTCAGCGTCGGATACAAGATGATCGGCATGAAGCGAGAATGGATTGGTGATGACTCCGCTTTCCGAGCGCTTCACCCGATCTACTTCTTCCGCCTGTTGTTCAACCGTCATATTTTTATGAATAATGCCGATTCCGCCTTCTCTAGCAATGGCAATTGCCAAAGGAGCTTCCGTAACGGTGTCCATACCTGCACTGATGAGCGGGATGTTCAATTTCACGTGCTCGCTCAATTTGGTGCTAACATCCACTTCTTTTGGAAGTACCTCGGATTTTCTAGGAACCAACAATACATCGTCAAAAGTGAAGCCTTCCTTGCTAAACTTATCTTCCCACACCTGGGTTATTCCTCCTTTTTGTCGTCTTCCTGCGGACTACAACTACTGTCAGAGCTGGACCGGACGGCATTTTCAAGTATTTTCAGAAATATATTATTGCCATCTTAGCAAAGGGCCCATAGGCTGTCAAGGATTGAATTGGCCCTTTTCCTGAAGTTCGCAAGTATCCATCCAGCGCGTTGTCCTGTCCCTTTGGAGTGGACAAACGGACAGCTTTCTTCTATTAAATGGAGACTTATCCACGTTTAAGATTGGCCTGCCATATTGCATCACTTTAGGCATTATCACGGAGACGATGCATGACTGTCGTTTAGTATCACCCAAGCCGGCTCGAGATAGTCCAGAAATCAGAAATCCACGTCACGGCATATAGGAAAAGACCGTTATCGATTACTCGATAACGGTCTTTATGGTTGTTCGCTTGGCGACGTCCTACTCTCCCGGGACCCTTCGGTCCAAGTACCATCGGCGCTGGAAGGCTTAACGGTCGTGTTCGGTATGGGAACGCGTGGAACCCTTCCGCCATCGCCACCAAACGGTTCAGATGCTTGATCACCTGAAAACTAGATACGAAACGTATTGCAGCACATTAGACTCCGTAGCATTCACCCGATGTGGTATCGGGGTCCCCGAAAAGTATTCGGCATCTGCTTCAAAGCTTTGCTTCACTTTTTGGGGTGTTTTTTGGATAAGCCCTCGACCGATTAGTATTGGTCAGCTCCATGCATTGCTGCACTTCCACCTCCAACCTATCTACCTCGTCGTCTTCAAGGGGTCTTACGAATTGGGAAATCTCATCTTGAGGGGGGCTTCACGCTTAGATGCTTTCAGCGCTTATCCCGTCCGTACGTAGCTACCCAGCCATGCTCCTGGCGGAACAACTGGTGCACCAGCGGTACGTCCATCCCGGTCCTCTCGTACTAAGGACAGCTCCTCTCAAATTTCCTACGCCCACGACAGATAGGGACCGAACTGTCTCACGACGTTCTGAACCCAGCTCGCGTACCGCTTTAATGGGCGAACAGCCCAACCCTTGGGACCTACTTCAGCCCCAGGATGCGATGAGCCGACATCGAGGTGCCAAACCTCCCCGTCGATGTGGACTCTTGGGGGAGATAAGCCTGTTATCCCCAGGGTAGCTTTTATCCGTTGAGCGATGGCCCTTCCATGCGGTACCACCGGATCACTAAGCCCGACTTTCGTCCCTGCTCGACTTGTAGGTCTCGCAGTCAAGCTCCCTTATGCCTTTGCACTCTTCGAATGATTTCCAACCATTCTGAGGGAACCTTGGGGCGCCTCCGTTACTCTTTAGGAGGCGACCGCCCCAGTCAAACTGCCCGCCTGACACTGTCCCCGTACCGGATCACGGTACCAGGTTAGAACCTAGATACGATCAGGGTGGTATCCCAACGTCGCCTCCACACAAGCTGGCGCTCATGCTTCAAAGGCTCCCACCTATCCTGTACAGATCGTACCCAAATCCAATATCAAGCTGCAGTAAAGCTCCATGGGGTCTTTCCGTCTTGTCGCGGGTAACCTGCATCTTCACAGGTATTAAAATTTCACCGGATCTCTCGTTGAGACAGCGCCCAAGTCGTTACGCCATTCGTGCGGGTCAGAATTTACCTGACAAGGAATTTCGCTACCTTAGGACCGTTATAGTTACGGCCGCCGTTTACTGGGGCTTCGGTTCACAGCTTCGGATTGCTCCTAACCGCTCCCCTTAACCTTCCAGCACCGGGCAGGCGTCAGCCCGTATACTTCGCCTTACGGCTTCGCACAGACCTGTGTTTTTGCTAAACAGTCGCTTGGGCCTTTTCACTGCGGCCCCCTCGGGCTATTCACCCTACCGAGGCACCCCTTCTCCCGAAGTTACGGGGTCATTTTGCCGAGTTCCTTAACGAGAGTTCTTCCGCGCGCCTTAGAATTCTCTTCTCGCCTACCTGTGTCGGTTTGCGGTACGGGCACCTTCACCTGACTAGAGGCTTTTCTTGGCAGTGTGAGATCATGACCTTCGCTACTGTAATTTTCACTCCCCATCACAGCCCAGCCTTATCGATGTGCGGATTTGCCTACACATCAGCCTCACTGCTTGGACGGACATCCATCAGTCCGCGTCACTACCCTCCTGCGTCACCCCATCGTTCATAACGGTTTACGGTGGTACAGGAATTTCAACCTGTTGTCCTTCGATTACGCCTTTCGGCCTCACCTTAGGTCCCGACTTACCCTGAGCGGACGAGCCTTCCTCAGGAAACCTTGGGCTTTCGGCGGATCAGATTCTCACTGATCTTTTCGTTACTCATACCGGCATTCTCACTTGTATGCTGTCCAGCGCTCCTTACGGTACACCTTCAACCTGCATACAACGCTCCCCTACCCCTGATGCATACGCATCAAGCCATAGCTTCGGTGGTGTGTTTAGCCCCGTTACATTTTCGGCGCAGAGTCACTCGACCAGTGAGCTATTACGCACTCTTTAAATGGTGGCTGCTTCTAAGCCAACATCCTGGTTGTCTGTGCAACTCCACATCCTTTCCCACTTAACACACACTTGGGGACCTTAGCTGATGGTCTGGGCTGTTTCCCTTTTGACAATGGATCTTAGCACTCACTGTCTGACTCCCGGATATAAGTCTATGGCATTCGGAGTTTGACTGAGCTTGGTAACCCTTGCGGGCCCCGCACCCAATCAGTGCTCTACCTCCACGACTCTTCATTCCGAGGCTAGCCCTAAAGCTATTTCGGGGAGAACCAGCTATCTCCGAGTTCGATTGGAATTTCTCCGCTACCCCCACCTCATCCCCGCATTTTTCAACATACGTGGGTTCGGGCCTCCAGTGCGTGTTACCGCACCTTCACCCTGGACAGGGGTAGATCACACGGTTTCGGGTCTACGCCCACATACTAAGTCGCCCTATTCAGACTCGCTTTCGCTGCGGCTACGGCTTCTCGCCTTAACCTTGCATGGGAACGTAACTCGCCGGTTCATTCTACAAAAGGCACGCCATCACCCATAAATAGGGCTCTGACTTCTTGTAAGCACACGGTTTCAGGTTCTATTTCACTCCCCTTCCGGGGTGCTTTTCACCTTTCCCTCACGGTACTGCTTCACTATCGGTCGCTAGGGAGTATTTAGCCTTAGCAGATGGTCCTGC
>NC_013406.1:15000-80000 GCF_000024685.1 Paenibacillus sp. Y412MC10 | reverse complement strand
ATCTTATCACATCCGCTCGATCATTGCAAGCTTTTTTGAATTTATTTATCAAATTCATTTTAGCTTGTTGATCCAAGCATTTGTTCCAGGCCGTATTTCTTGGCCGGAAATATAATATACCATGGCATCCGCCTATATGCAACCCTTTTTCGTAAATTAAGAATAAGGTAAAATTATACACTCGTTTGCTTGCCTTATATGACTCTTTAAGTCCATCTAATTCTGTCTGCTTCTCGGGAATAGGTATAACTGAAGCTGTATATGAGTCCCCAGAATGACGGTCCACTGCAGGCCATCATCTTTAGCAGCTCCGTTCGTGCTGGTTCCCCAGCCAAGTATCATAGGCGCCAAGCAGACGACACCTAAACACCCAGTCCATTACGTGTTTGTACCAAATGAATGTAGCACAAGCTTTACATTCATAACAAAAGCGCGCTCTATGCACAAAAGAGGCAGTCGACTATAGAAAGCTATAGCCGACTGCCTCTTTTCTATCTATGAAAGGAGCAAAACCTACTCCTTATTACGCATGTGCGGGAACAGCAAGACATCGCGAATGGACGGGGAATTGGTCAGAAGCATGATCAGACGATCGATCCCGATGCCAAGTCCGCCTGTTGGCGGCATACCATATTCCAGTGCACGCAGGAAATCCTCATCCATCTCGTGCGCTTCGTCATTGCCCTGCTCTTTCTCCTTCATCTGCGCTTCAAAACGCTGACGCTGGTCAATCGGATCATTGAGCTCCGAGAATGCATTGGCGTGTTCGCGCGCCACGATAAACAGCTCAAAGCGATCCGTGAACCGCGGATCCACGTCGTTCTTCTTCGCCAGCGGCGAAATCTCAACCGGGTGACCGGTTACGAACGTCGGCTGAATCAGCGTCTCTTCTACGAATTGCTCAAAGAACGCATTCAAAATATGACCGAATGTCATATGCGGCTCAACCGGAACTTTGTGTTCTTTGGCAAGACGGTGCGCTTCCTCGTTGGACATGTCCACGCTGAAGTCTACGCCGACAACTTCTTTTACCGCATCCACCATGGATACGCGGCGCCACTGCGGCGTCAGGTCCACTTCATGCCCTTGATAGGAAATGACTTGCGTGCCCAGCACCTCTTGGGCGATATGGGCAATCAGATTCTCGGTCAGTGCCATAATATCTTTGTAGTCCGCATAAGCTTCATAAAGCTCAATCATCGTAAACTCCGGATTATGACGGGTTGAGATCCCTTCATTCCGGTAAACGCGGCCAATTTCGTACACTTTCTCAAGTCCGCCCACAATCAGGCGCTTCAGATGGAGCTCAATTGCGATCCGCATATACAGTTCCATATCGAGCGCATTATGATGCGTGATGAACGGGCGTGCCGCCGCACCGCCAGCGATGGAATGCAAGGTCGGGGTCTCCACCTCAAGATAGCCTTGGGAATCCAGGTAACGGCGCATCGATTGGATAATCCGGGAACGGGTAATAAAGGTTTTCTGCACATCGGGATTGATGATCAGGTCGACGTAACGCTGACGATAACGGAGCTCTACATCCTTCAAACCATGGAATTTCTCAGGGAGCGGATACAGCGATTTCGAAAGAACCTCCAGTTCCTTCACCTTCACGGTAGTTTCACCGGTCTTGGTCTTGAACAAGACCCCTTTTACCCCGATGATGTCACCCAGATCAAGGATGCTGAATGCTTCATACTGCGCTTCTGCAACGGAATCCTGGCGAACATAAATCTGAATCCGGCCGCTCAAATCCTGAATATGAGCAAAAGAGGCCTTGCCCATGCCGCGTTTAGCCATAATTCGTCCAGCCAGGTTCACTTCCACCTGCTTCTCTTCCAACTCTTCCTTGGAGAGCTCGTCGTACTGTTTCAGAATATCACCTGCGTGATGTTCTCTTTCGTATTTTCCGCCAAACGGATCGATGCCCAGCTTGCGAAGCTCGTCCAATTTGTTGCGGCGGATTTGCAAAAGCTCACTTAACTCCTGTTCTTGTTCCTGGTTGTTCATTTCTTCCGTCATCGTCATTCATCTCCTTCATTTCGCTTCCATAGTGAATCCCGTACACATTCGGCAAGGACTTAACGGTAGGGCAGCCATTTTTCAAGACATGCCATCCATCCATTAAGCCCTCAACCCGGCCCTAACCTATTTAAAAAAGCCCCCCGAAGGAAGCTTTCTACACCACATTCCGACTTACTTCTTAATGTCTACAATTTTATATTGAATAACGCCCGCAGGAACGTTAACATCCACAACCGATCCTTTTTGCTTGCCGATAATCGCTTTGCCGACAGGGCTCTCGTTCGAGATTTTGTTGTTAAGCGGATCCGATTCAGCCGTACCTACAATGGTATATTCCATCGTGTCGCCAAATTCCAAATCCTCCACGATCACCGTGTTGCCCACGCCGACTACATCGGTATTGATATCATCGTTGTTGATGATGCGCGCATTACGGAGCATTTTCTCCAGCGTGATAATCCGGCCTTCGATAAAGGCTTGCTCGTTCTTGGCGTCTTCATATTCGGAGTTTTCACTAATATCGCCATAACCGATGGCAACTTTAATCCGCTCAGCCACCTCGCGGCGCTTCACAGACTTCAGATTCTCAAGTTCGTCCTCCAGTTTCTTCAGACCGTCCTGGGTAAGAATGACTTCTTTATCGCTCATTAACCGATTCTCCTGTCATGTAAATAATTTAAACCACGGTATCAACATACTATATGCGAATTCTTGGGGATCAGAACTTCCCTCTGATGCCTGCTCAATTTCTTGAATTTATACTGAAAGATTATATGGGAACCATTTCAAAAAGTCAATGCGCGCAAAGGCTGTCACGGATGTCGCATATACGCAACCGTTAACAGCCTGCACCTCGTATTATCCAATCGCCGCAGCGGCTTGAGGGTATACGCTTTTTGCCGATTCTTCATGGTCCTCCAGATTGTTCACAAAGTTGTTCAGAAGGCTGACCAATTCATCGCGCTTCGTTTCTTCCATAATAATATCTTTAATGCGAGCCGATCCCTTGAGCCCTTTCAAGTACCAGGAAAGATGCTTGCGCATCTCTCTAACCGCTACCGCTTCGCCGCGCAGGGCGATCAGCCGGTCCATATGCAGGATGGCAATCCGGATTTTCTCCTGGGGAGACGGATCCGACAGCAGCTGGCCCGTCTTCAGGTATTCCACGGTACGGTACAGCATCCAAGGATTTCCCAGCGCTCCACGACCGATCATGACGCCATCGCATCCCGTCGTATCCAGCATCCGTCGAGCATCTTCCGGCGTCACCACGTCGCCGTTGCCGATAACCGGAATGGAGACGGCTTCTTTCACTTGGCGAATGATGTCCCAATCTGCGTGCCCGGTGTAGAGCTGGTCGCGCGTACGTCCGTGAACGCTGACGGCTTGACCGCCCGCCCGTTCGACAGCCTGCGCATTTTCGACAGCATAGATATGATCGCTATCCCAGCCTGTGCGCATTTTCACCGTGACCGGTTTGTTCACGGCATCGACAACCGCCGCGACCATCTCATAGATTTTGTTCGAATCCAGAAGCCAGCGCGCTCCCGCATCCATCTTCGTTACCTTCGGTGCAGGGCAGCCCATGTTGATGTCGATGATATCGGCATTCGTCTGCTGATCGACGACTTTGGCCGCTTCCACCAGGGATACGCGGTCGCCGCCAAAAATTTGCAGGCTCAACGGCTTCTCCCGCTCGTCGACGAACAGCATTTCCTGGGTGCGCTTGTTGCCGTGAACGATCGCCTTGCCGCTGACCATTTCGGCGCAGACCAGACCGGTGCCGAATTCCTTGGCGATCAATCGGAACGCCGGATTGCACACGCCAGCCATCGGCGCCAGAACCACTTGGTTTTTCATTTCAACGTTTCCGATTTTCAATTGATCCATTCCATGTTTCCCTCCTTTATTTTCAAATATTTATTGTTGAAGGATCTCGCTTCTTGAGTGTGAAATCCCTAAGTTTCAAACCAAACCATCATACCCATGAATCGCGCAATCGTCCAGTCCGCAAAAATACACTCATTCTTGTAGATCCCATCCAAGAAGCATCTTCCTATATTAATGGCAGGGTCTCTAAAAAATAAACCTGAATCCCGTCACGATAGATAATCTAGCTCCGTTCCTTAAGCTCCTGCAACGTAATCTCCAGCACGTCGGCAATCTGAGCCAGCATCTGCTCCTCGGCACGGCGGTTCCCCCGTTCGATTGCGCCAAGAACAGCGAGAGAAATACCGGATCGCTCGGCGAGCTCTTGCTGGGTCAAACCCTTCAATTTTCGGAAAG
The DNA here is from genome assembly GCF_000024685.1 of Paenibacillus sp. Y412MC10. NCBI lineage: Bacteria > Bacillati > Bacillota > Bacilli > Caryophanales > Paenibacillaceae > Paenibacillus > Paenibacillus sp. Y412MC10. The sequence goes on along the minus strand of NC_013406.1, from coordinate 75,686 downwards.
CGCGGATACGCTGCGCCAGCTGCTTGTTTTCCAAAGCTGAATTCCTTCCTTTCCTTCCAGGTTCTCAAGTGCTGTCTTCACCACGGGGTACAGACCAGAAGGTTCAAGCTCAGACACGATATCGGCCAGCGGCCTGAGAACGAAAGCCCGTTCCTGCATGCGGGGATGCGGCAGAACGAGGTCCGGCGTATCCAGACGGCGTCCTTCCATCCATAACAGATCCAGATCCACCGTCCGCGGTCCCCAGTGAATATGACGGACCCGGCCGAGCTGTTTCTCGATTTGCTGCATTACGGCAAGCAGCTCATGGGGACTCAGCGATGTCGACACGGCTGCGGCCATATTAAGGAACATCGGCTGATCCACGTAACCGACCGGTTCGGTCTCATACAGGTTGGATACGCGGTCTACCTCAATGCCTGGCACTTCATCCAACCGTTCCAAAGCCTCCATCAGGTTCCCCTCGCGGTCTCCCAAATTGGCCCCTAAAGCAATATAAGCCTCTGAACACTCAGAGGTGGCGTGTGAATTCATGATCGTCTCACTTCCTGGTCCGGTGCAGCTCAATGGTCACACCTTCAAAATGAATGTCAAAAGGCGGGTGCGGCTTCGTCAATCGGACCGTTAAAGCATCGATAATAGTATAAGTGTCCAATACCTTAGATGCAATATGCTCCGCTAAAGCTTCAATCAGGCGGAACGACTCCGTCCGCATAATATCCAGCAAGAGATCATGAATCTCGGCATAATTTACCGTTAACGTCAGGTCATCCGTCTTCGCAGCTTTGCTCAAATCCATCTCCAGCTCCAGATCCACATAGAATCGTTGACCCAGCTTCCGCTCTTCCTCAAACACACCGTGGTAACCGTAGTATTCCATGCGGCTCAGTATCATTTTATCCATCTCGTACTCCGCCCTTCCATCCTTGATCCCAAAACATTAGTTGCGTTGAAGCTCCGTTGAAGCGTAAGTCATGGCATCGCACATCTTGGCTGTCCGTTTCATATGCTTCACGTCGTGCACCCGAACGATCTGACAGCCTTGCGCAATCCCGTATGCGACGGTGGCTGCCGTTCCTTCCAGCACGTCTTGTGCCGGAGCGCCAAGCGCGGTTTGGATAAACCTTTTGCGGGAGGTAGCCAGCAGTACCGGAAACCCCAATCCCACAAGCTGATCGAGTGATGCCATCACTTTCATGTTCTCGTCATAGTCCTTTGCAAACCCGATGCCCGGATCAAGCAATATTTGGTGATCCTGCACACCGGCAGTGCGCGCAATTTCGACGCTTTCCAGCAAATCGCGTTTTACGTCTTCTATCAGATTCGTGTAATTTCGTTCGCGTCGATTATGCATAAGAATGACCGGGCATCCGAGCTCTGCCGCCGTCTTAGGCATATCAGGATCGTCTTTAAAGCCCCAGATATCATTAATGATATGAGCCCCCGCTCCAATTGCCTGGCGCGCCACTTCCGCTTTATAGGTGTCAATCGACAACGGAATTTGCGGCGCGTGCCGGTGAATAGCTTCAATAACCGGGATTACGCGGGCAAGCTCCTCTGAAGCTCCAACCGGCTCGTGTCCCGGCCGCGTCGATTCCCCGCCGATATCGATGATGTCGGCTCCCTCCTCAATCAGCTGAAGCGCATGCTCCACCGCTCGCTCCGTGTCGTTATAACGGCCTCCGTCCGAGAACGAATCCGGCGTCACATTCAATATGCCCATAATAAGCGTCGATTGACCGAGCTTTAACTCAGCGTCCTTGCCCAAACGATATTCACGTTCATAGATGGTTGTTTTCATATATCAAGCCCTGCTTTCCTTCTATACACATACAGCAATGTACGGGTTATCGGGCCGGCCACTCCTTGTCCGATGGTCAGAGCCTCGCTTTCTACTCCAAACAGCGTCGTAACCGGAACAATCTCCTGAACAGAGCCTGTCGTAAATATTTCATCCGCTCCGGTAAATACATCCCAACCATAACGGCCTTCTTCGGCCTCGATGCCAAGATCGGCAGCCAATTCCAGCACCACTGCCCGGGTAATCCCCGGCAAAATGCCGGTACCCACCTCCGGCGTATATAAACGCCCCTTCTTGACGAAAAAGACGTTGCTGACGATGCCTTCGGCCACGTCTCCCGCCGAAGTTAACATCAGCCCCTCTGGCGGACCACCCGATGGTTCCGGATATCTTGCCAATTCCCGCTTTGCGAGTATATTGTTCATATAATGCAGGGATTTCATCCGGACCGATGATTCCGGCGTGTTCCGCGGTAGGGACAGCAGCCTCATGGCTCTGCCTGTCTCGTAGAGCGCAGCGTTGGCGGCCGGCAGCTCCTTGGCGAATAATATCTCGGCCGGCTTCGCATAATCTCCGGCAGGCAAACCGAGTAATCCTTCTCCTGCGGTTACGGTGTACCGTATATAGGCATCCTGAAGGCCGTTCGCCTCCATCAGCTCCGCAATCCAGCCGCTGATCCTCTCGGCATCCGCCTTGTGGGCGATCCCAAGCTCCCGGCAGCAGTCCGCCAGCCGGTTCAAATGCCGCTCTAGCAAAAAGGGCTTCCCTTGATACGTGCGGAAGGTCTCGAATAGACCCATTCCGTACAAAAGCCCATGATCCATCACAGGTATGACCGCGTCGGCAGCTTCAACGATGCCGCCGTTCATGCCTATATATTTCATGCCTTGGCGCCAGCCGTGCGCTTCAGGAAGTTGCGCAGCATCTGATGGCCATGGTCGGTAATGATGGATTCCGGATGAAACTGCACGCCTTCCACGGGATAATGCTTGTGCCGAAGCCCCATGATTTCGCCCTCTTCCGTCCAGGCGGTAATCTCCAGCTCCTCGGGGAGGGTCTCCTTCTCAACGATCAGCGAGTGATATCGCGTTGCGGTGAACGGAACCGGCAAACCTTCGAAGACCGATTCTCCTGTGTGTTGGATGGCGGATGTTTTTCCATGCATGAGGCGCTCCGCACGGATGACGTTGCCGCCAAAGGCTTGCCCGATCGCCTGATGGCCGAGGCAGACGCCGAAGATGGGAATGATCCCTTTGAAATGCGAAATCACGTCCAGACTAATGCCCGCTTCATTCGGCGTGCACGGTCCCGGCGATATCAGGATATGGTCCGGCGCCAACGCTTCGATGCCGGCGATGTCGATCTCATCATTCCGATAAACCTTGACTTCCTCGCCGAGCTCCCCCAAATATTGAACCAGGTTATACGTAAACGAATCATAATTGTCGATGACAAGTATCATGTTATTTCCCCCCTATATAGGCAGCCGCCTCTGCGGCTTCTTCTTCACTGCACATCAGCGCCGCTATCAAAGCTTTGGCCTTGTTATGGCACTCCCGGTATTCCCGATATGGATCGGAATCAATGACGATCCCAGCACCTGTCTGAATGTAACCGACCCCATCCTTCACGGCGAGGGTCCGGATAATAATGTTAAGCTCCATATCGCCGTTATAATCGATCCAGCCCATCGAGCCGGTATAAGGCCCCCGCGTCACGGGCTCCAGCTCTTCGATGATTTCCATGGTCCTGATTTTGGGTGCGCCGGTAATGGTGCCGCCAGGGAACGCTGCCGCAATGACATCATATGCATTGTTGCCCTCAGCAATCCGCCCTTCCACTTGGGACACCAAATGCATGACGTGCGAGTACCTCTCCACGGTCATCAGCTCCGGAACATGCACCGTCCCGTATGCAGCAATGCGGCCAATGTCATTCCGCTCCAGGTCGACCAGCATAATATGCTCGGCCCGTTCCTTCTCGCTGCCAAGCAGCTCCGCTTCCATAGCCGCGTCCTCTTCCGGATTTCTCCCCCGGCGGCGGGTACCCGCGATCGGCCGGGCAGACACGATATCGCCATCCAGCTTCACCAGCAATTCCGGCGAGCCGCTGGCCAAACTGAAGCCTGGCGAGGATAAATATCCCATATAAGGTGAAGGGTTCAGAATGCGCAGCCACTCGTAAATATCGGAAGGTTCCGCATGGAGCTGCAGATGCCGGCGAAGAGACAAGTTGACCTGAAAAACATCGCCCTGCCGAATATATTCTTGGATCGAGAGAACCGCCTGCTCGAACGCTTCCTGCGAAAAATCAATCTCCAGCCGATCCCAGACCTCCACATTCGGCCCTGACAGCTCCTGCGCTTTCTTCCATCGTTCCTGCCGCACCCGTTCATCTTCGGATTTCGAATCGTTCTCTGACCCCGTTCCGTACATTTGATTCCATTGGGAGAGCATCGATTCGGCTCTTAAGCCGGCCTTCTCATATAATTCCTCCAAAATCTCTTCCTGCCCCAGTGAGAGCTCCGAACCTTCAGAAACATCCGCTGAATCCTCAAGCGCCGTCGCTTCCTTCGAATCTTCCCCGCTCCCGAAAGCCCAAGGCAGAGGAACATGCACCGAGCAGTATAGGCTCTCATCCGTATGATCGTAAATCCAGACTTCTTCCATGCGCATCCACAAATAATCCGGAAAGCCAGGCTCATCCTTAGCCATCACGGGCAGCTGCTCGATCGAGCGGATGACATCGTAGCTCAGAAAGCCTGCACAGCCTCCCCGAAAGTCCGGCCATCCCGGCACTCGGGGTGATTTCCACGCTTTCATCCACTGCTCCAACAGACGCAGCGGCTCTCCCGTTACCTGCGTTCGCAATCCGCCTGACATTTCGACAACTTCGCCCTGGCTTCCTTTTCCCTGCAAAATGGACACCGGTCGTAACCCAAGATACGTGTAGCGTCCACCTTTACCGCTCTCCAGCACAAAGGCATAAGGCGATGCTTCTTTCCAAGCATGTCTCCATGACAAGGGTAATCCTTGTGTTGCTCCTTTATATTGAACCAGATAGGGAACGACGGACCAGCCCTCTTTAGCCCATGACTGCCACTGGGCCAGCTCCACTCTTCTCTCCATGCCGATCCTCCCTTAGTCTGCAAAAGCCTTACTGTTGCCTGTCAGTATACTGTATCCCGCTTCTCTTGAAAACCCTAAATAGAGGCTTGTCCAACAATAATTTTTGAAGCGGTCAGCCCTTGAATCCATTAAAGCGTTATCTTAGGGAGTAGTATACGCAAAAAGCCCCCAATGCTATAAAAAACACATTGAGGGCTCCCTTCTCGCAGCACATTACCTCACTTGGGTGAGATGAAAATGCACAGCCTATTCCAGATCATTTTATTCGAAGTTATAGAGCGGCGTGCTCAGGTAACGCTCTCCGTTACTTGGAATGACAGCGACAACCCGCTTGCCTTTACCAAGCTCTTTGGCGACCTTCAAGGCAGCATATACAGCCGCACCGGAGGAAATACCGCCAAGAACCCCTTCTTCCTTCGCCACGCGGCGGGAAGTTTCAAAGGCATCGTCATTCTCTACATGAACGATTTCATCGTAGACTTCTTGGTTCAAAATTTCCGGGATGAAGTTTGCGCCAATGCCCTGGATTTTGTGAGGGCCTGGCTTGCCACCGGCAAGGATTGGCGATGCAGCAGGCTCCACCGCAATAATCTTGATGTCAGGGTATTGCTCTTTCAGCACTTCCCCAGCGCCTGTAATCGTACCGCCTGTTCCGATGCCAGCCACGAACGCATCCAGGGAACCGCCGATCGATTGGATCGCTTCAACGATTTCCGGACCAGTCGTTTCACGGTGGATCTTCACGTTCGCTTGGTTCTTGAACTGCTCGGCCATGAAGAATCCGGCATTTTCCTTCAGGATTTCTTCGGCCTTCTTAACGGCACCGTTCATTCCTTCCGATCCCGGTGTCAGGACCAGTTCCGCCCCGTAAGCACGCAGCAGGTTTCGGCGCTCCAAGCTCATGGTTTCAGGCATGACGATAACCGCTTTATAGCCTTTAGCCGCTGCCACCATAGCTAAGCCGATGCCGGTATTACCGCTGGTCGCTTCAATGATCGTATCGCCCGGCTTCAAACGTCCATCCTTCTCTGCCTCTTCCACGATGCTGATCGCGATCCGGTCTTTAACGCTGGCGCCCGGGTTCTGGTATTCCAGCTTCAGATAGATCTCTGCGCTATCCTCAGGTACGATCCGGTTCAAACGGACGAGCGGAGTTTCACCGATTAATTCTGTCACATTATTTACGACTTTTGCCATGAAAGAAGACCTCCTCTAAATATGGATCTGGATAAAAATAGTGAATACATAATGGTGTTATTCATTCGAATGTCGAATCATGAATTTGTAGGTTCTCGATGTTAAAAAAATGGGAGCCTGCAGATTAATAAAATTCCAGTTGTTCAATGGCTCTCCAATATCCGAGTAAAAAGGTAGGTTTTTGTACCTTCATCTTATCAACGTTACAGGCCATTGTCAATATCCCGCTGCTCGAAAATCAACATTTCTAGGTGAATTTTCCTGCGACTCACGAACGAGCCGAACGCGAAATCCTCCGGAGGACTTCATGCCGGATAACCGCCGATTTTCCGCAGTCATCCTTAGGCATTAACTACAGCGAAAAAAGCTCCTGCGGCCAGATCTTTCTCCGCCACAGCGAGCTTTCCTCATGTTGTTGCTCTATTTACAGCGTAACCGTACCCGCACTGATCCGTGCCTCGTATTTCTCGCGAAGCTGTCGCTCCAATTCCGTTAAGGACACCGACTGCTCCAGGGCCAGCTGCTTGCGAACCGCCTTCCGGATACTTTCCTCGCTAGGAGCTTGAGGCTCAATAATATCCCTCACATATACTATGGCATATGTGTCCGTGAGCGATATAGGTCCCGCAATATCTCCGGGCTCGAGCGATAAAGCTGCTTCAAGCAGCTCTGGCGGCAAAAAGGGGTCATCCTCTTCTACCAAGCCGATCTGTCCGCCGTCTTCCCGAGTGTACTCGTCAAGGGATACCTGAGCTGCGAGATCTGCAAAATCCTCCCCATTTTCCAGCCGATCCATGACGCGTTCCGCCTCATCTTCCGAAGCGACTTCAATCATGGATAAATTCAGCTGTTTCTTGGGCCGAAATTGATCAGGGTACTGTTCCAGATACGAATCGATTTGCTGCTCCTCGATGTGAACATCGGAAGTCGCAATTTTCTCAAGCAGGAGCCGATAAGTCGTCTCCGTCTTTAACTCACTCTCCGTAATGCCAAGCTGATCTTCCATTTCCGATAAGAACCGTTCCTTAGAGCCATAGCTTCGGCTCATGACTTCGATTTCCGTTTCGACTTCCGCGGTCGTCACATCAATGCCCTTCGCTTTCGCTTCCAGCGCCACGGCGTGCCGATTCAGCATGGTCATCAGCATTTCGCGCCCATATCGCTTCTTCAGCTCGTCAACCCACTCGTCTTCGGTAATCGCCCTGTCCTGGATGGATGCAACGGGCTGGGAGCCTGTTTTCCACGGCGGTGAAGCCTCCTGCGAAAAGCCTCCGGAAAACAGCATCCAGCCCCCCATACCCAATACGCATGCTGTCAAGACAATGACGGTCGCCCACAATCCCTTCTCTTGTCTCGTCATCACGGTCGCTCATCCCAACATTAAGAATTAGCCCGCTCTAGCACGGATTTAAGCTGTTCTCGGTCAAACGTATATCGTTCATTGCAAAAATGGCAGGAAACCTCTGCTTTGCCGTCCTCTTCGATCATCTGCTCAAGCTCTTCCCGTCCCAAGCTGATCAGTGCGCGCTCCACCCGCTCATGCGAGCAGTCGCAGCTGAAGTAGACTTCCGTTTCCTCCAGAATCGTCACATCCGGAAGGACGCGTTTCAGGATATCCTCGAGATCCAGCCCTTCCTCCAGCATCTCGGTGATCGGAGGAATCTTGCTTAACGCAAGCTCGATCTCCGTAATCTCTTCATCGCTAACGCCGGGGAGAAGCTGAATGATGAAGCCGCCGGCATTGGCCACGGAATAATCCGGCGAAACCAGCACGCCCAAGCTTACCGCCGAGTTGGTCTGTTCGGATACGGCAAAATAATACGTGAAATCTTCGGCCAGCTCGCCCGAGATAATCGGCACGCTGCCACGGTAAGGCTCCTTCAATCCGAAATCCTTGACCACATCAATCTGACCGGTGGTCCCTACCGCAGCGGCTACGTCCATCTTGCCCGGACGTATATTCGTCAGCTCCACATGCGGATTTTTGACATAACCGCGTACCTCGCCCTTGGCATTGCTCTCCGCCGCAATCAGACCGATCGGTCCATCGCCGCGAACCTGAATGCTTAGACGCTCATCTCCCTTCAGCATAGCTCCCATCATCGCTGCTGCTGACACGGTGCGGCCCAAAGCGGCTGTGACGACAGGGAACGTATCGTGTCTTCGGCGAAGCTCTTCCACCAGATCGGTTGTCCGAACGGCAAATGCCCGCACTTTCCCGTTTAACGCCGTTCCCCGCAGCATACGGTCTTTTTGATTACCCATCTTGAGGCCTCCTTGTCTTTCTGGTTGTTTGTAATATCTAACGGTTTTATATCGGTTCTAGTTACGCTCGTAAATAATACGCAAGCCTTCCAGCGTCAAGAGGGGAGAAATCTCTTCGATGGATTCCGTTTCGCCGGCAATCAGCTCAGCCATTCCCCCCGTGGCGATAACCTTAACATTGTCCGTTCCCATCTCGGCTTTTATGCGTTTAACCAGGCCATCGACCTGTCCTGCATAACCGAATACGATGCCGGCCTGCATGGCATGAACGGTGTTGCGCCCAATCACCTTTTTCGGCTTTTCGAGCTCTACGCGAGGAAGCTTGGAAGCACGCTGTACAAGGGCTTCCGTGGCAATGCCAATGCCCGGCACAATTACGCCACCCAGATAGTTGCCTGCTTCATCAATGCAATCAAACGTCGTCGCCGTACCGAAATCCACTACGATCAGCGGCCCCCCGTACTGCTCGACGGCTGCTACTGCATTCACGATCCGGTCAGCCCCCACCTCGCGCGGATTCTCATACCGCAGATTGAGTCCGGTTTTGATTCCCGGCCCAACGATAAGGGGCGCCTTGCCAATATATTTATTGCACATTTCCTCGACCACGCGCACAAGCGGAGGAACTACGGAAGAGACAATAACGCCTTCTATTTGGCTTACCAATATATTGGACATTTGAAACAAATTGTGGATCAATACACCGTATTCGTCCACGGTAGACTGACGCGATGTACTGATCCGAAAATCATGCAGCAGTTTCTTTCCCTGGTACACACCCAGCACAATATTGGTATTCCCTACGTCCACAACGAGAATCAACCCTCTGCTCCTCCTTTCTTTGCATTCAGATCCAAACTAATATCGAGACTATGGAATGAATACGTCAGCCGTCCAACCGAAATGACATCGACCCCGGTCTCCGCAATCCCGCGCACGGTCTCCAGCGTCACGTTCCCCGACGCTTCGACGCGAACGTGGGGCGACTTGGCCTTGATTCTCCGCACGGCCTCCGTCATCATGTCATGACTCATGTTGTCCAGCATGATAATATCCGCGCCTGCAGCCAAGGCTTCTTCCACTTGTGCCAGGCTCTCGGTTTCAACTTCGATCGTCATGGTGTGCGGAATATGGGCTCTGGCCCGGCTGACCGCCTGGGCGATGCCGCCCGCACCCTTGATGTGATTATCCTTGATCATGACGGCATCGTACAGGCCGAAGCGATGATTCGCGCCGCCGCCGACCCGCACGGCATATTTCTCAAGCATCCGGTGGCCTGGCGTCGTTTTGCGGGTATCCACCAGCCTTGTCGGCAATCCCTCAAGCACATCAACAAAAGAACGTGTTTTGGTTGCAATGCCCGATAGACGCTGAAGCAAATTTAACGCGAGCCGCTCGCCTGTCAAAATACGATGGGTGCTTCCTTCCACCTCAGCGAGAACCGTCCCTTTTTCCACCACGTCTCCGTCACGGACCAATGCCGTAAACATAAGCGTTGGATCTACCGTTTCGAATACCAGCTCTGCCACTGGCATGCCTGCCACGATGCCTGCCTCTTTGGCATGGATAACCCCTTTGGATTCGTGACCCGGCTCGATCGTGGTGAGGGTCGTAATATCCCCCGACCCAATATCCTCCTGAAGCCAAGTCCGTATGCTCTGGAGAAGGCCATCGTTATATCCGTTAAACATCATCGCTCAATTCCTCCGTCATTTCTTGGTCCCGTATAAACACAATATGCTTGCGCCATTCGCTGTCATTTCGCTCCGGATAATCCTCACGGTAGTGAGCTCCCCGGCTTTCTTCCCGACCCAACGCGCCTTGAACCACCAGCAGGGATGCAGTCAGCATATTCGCAAATTCGTATTCTTCACGCTTGGAGAGCATCGATTGGAACAAGGGCAGCTGACGGCCAAGCTCTTCCGCTGCTCTTATTAGAGTATCCCGATTTCTCCGAAGTCCTGCATAACGCACCATGACCTTCTGAAGCTTCAAGCGTTTTTCCACCATCGCTTGCGACGGAGCGTCCTTGCGGCCCAGATGGAATGATACCCCAAGAGGATCCCCAGAGGGTTCCGGGAGGCTCTTAATGCGCTCGACAATCCGACTGCCGTACACGACCGCCTCCGAAAGCGAATTGCTGGCTAACCGGTTCGCTCCGTGAACACCGGTAGACGAGACTTCTCCGCAAGCAAATAATCGCTTCACGCTGCTCTCGCCGTGCAGGTTGGTCTTGATGCCCCCCATCATATAATGCGCAGCCGGGGAGACCGGAATCCAATCGGACGATAAATCCAGCCCGTACTGCATGCATGTTTCATAAATCGTTGGGAATCGATGTTTGACCATTTCCGGCGACTCATGGGTAATATCCAGGTATACGAAGGTCGATCCCGTCGCTTCCATTTCACTGACAATGGCCCGTGCCACGATATCCCGGGGTGCCAGCTCCTGTAACTCATGGTATTTCGGCATGAACCGTTCCCCTCTTATATTACGAAGCACGGCGCCTTCTCCGCGAACCGCCTCTGATATCAGGAAACGGGGAGCACCCGGATAGCTTAGCGCCGTCGGATGAAACTGGATAAACTCCATATCCCGAATTTCCGCGCCTGCCCGATAAGCCATGGCGATGCCATCCGCGGTCGCAACCTCCGGATTGGTCGTGTACCGGTACAACTGACCGGCCCCGCCGGAACACATAATCGTCGCACGGCCGCGCACGAATACCCGCTTGCCATCCGGCATCTGTACCAATGCGCCGTGACACTCTCCCTGCTCGGTAATCAGGTCAATGACAAAATGATCGTCCCATACCTCTATATTGTGAAGCATTTCGACCTGAATGGAAAGAGCGCGCACAATTTCATAACCGGTAGCATCCCCGTTGGCATGAAGGATCCGTCGGTGGCTGTGCGCACCTTCTTTGGTCAAAGCAAGCTCGCCGTTCTCCACATCAAACGTCGTGCCGAGGCGAATCAGCTCTTGAACCCCGACGGGACCCTCGTTTACAAGCACATCCACCGCGGCAGATGAACATAAACCGGCCCCTGCAAGGAGGGTATCCTGACGGTGATATGCTGGCGAGTCATCCTCCGCCGTTACGGCCGCGATCCCGCCTTGAGCATAACGGGTGTTGCTCTCGAGGAGCGATTTTTTCGTAATCAAAAGCACATTCTGAGTCGCACTTGCCATGATCGCCGTATATAAACCCGCAATGCCTGAACCGATCACGATGACATCCGTCTCTACAACCGGGAGATCGTTCAGCTCAAAATCAACCAAATACTGCGGTATCACGTTGCTTCACCTGTCTTTTCACGAAAGAGTAGCGCATGCTACTTAACCTGTAACATGCGCTCTAATGAAGTTCTGGCTTTCTCTGCAACGACCGGCGGCACATAGATCTGCGGCTTCATCGTTTCCAGTGCTTTCACCAGCTTTTTGAGATTATTCACTTTCATATTCGGACATACCAGGAATTTCGTCGCGAAGTGGAACGATTTATCCGGGCTATCCAGTCGAAGCTGATAACCGGTACCGTCCTCAGTGCCCACGATAAACTCCTTGGCCGATGACTGTTTGCAATATTCCAGGATGGCGGTTGTGCTTCCCACAAAGTCCCCCATGGCAACAACCTCCGGACGGCATTCCGGATGCACCACAAATTCAGCTTGAGGATATTTGGCCTTCATCTCGACGACATCCTTAACGGTCAGCATGTCATGCGTGTTGCAGTATCCTTCCCAAATAATGAGTTTCTTGTCGGTGTGCTGCTGAACATAGTGCCCCAGGTTCTTATCGGGAACCCATATAATTTCGTCCGAATCCACCGACTGAATCACTTTCACCGCGTTGGAGGAAGTGCAGCAGATATCCGTTTCGGCCTTGATTTCAGCGGATGAATTGATGTACGTAACCACCTTCGCATTCGGATGCTGCGCTTTCAATTTCCGCAGTCCGTCCACGTTCACCATGTCGGCCATAGGACAGCCAGCCCGTTCATCCGGAATCAGAACCGTTTTGTTTGGTGCCAGGATTTTGGCGCTCTCGCCCATAAAATGCACGCCGCAGAATACGATGACCTCGGCGTCGGTTTGTGCCGCCTTCTGCGCGAGCAAGAAGGAATCCCCACGGAAATCAGCAACCTCCTGAATTTCGTCCCGTTGATAATAATGAGCCAAAATAATTGCATTACGTTCCTTCTTCAACTGCATTAACCGCTCACGCAGTTCACGGTTCTGTTCTGCCTTGCGCTCCAGTGCCAAAGCTTCCATGATCGACCCTCTCCCTTTATGTTGTCCGGCTGTTCGCCGCTGATGACCATGTGACTTTCAGGATGGTTCCCACCTTTGTGAAAGGAAGCGCATCCTTATTTAACAACTAATGTACACGTTCGTTCTGTCCCCTGTCAATGTGATAGAAAGCACAAAAAGAACCGGAAAACGAATTATCGTTCTCCGGTTCTTCTTTTTTATTCGGTATTCGATGTTTTATCAGCGAATATTACGTTAAACTGCTGTTACCGTTGTCCGATCCGCCTGGAGGATCCTTGCGTTCGGAATCTTTGGTTTCCGGTGCTGGATCATTCGAATCCATCGGGTTGTTCGGAATCTCTTCCGTGGAAGTCGGCTGCCCGCCGTCTTCTTTCCCTTGAATGCGAACTTTCACGTCGCCAATGTTATCGATAATCGGCTCGCCGTTCTCGGAAGAACCTTCACCTTCGCCACTGCCATCGCCTTCAGCCGATCCGGTCTCAATGAGGTTCTTGATTTGCTCAAGCTCCAGTGTTTCCTTCTCCAGAAGCGTGTTGGCAATCAGATGAACCTCTTTGGAATGCTTGGTCAGAAGCTCTCTACACTTCTCATAACATTCGTTAATGAACCGCTGCATTTCCTGATCGATTTCATAAGCGATTGCATCACTATAGTTCTGCTCGTGTCCGATGTCACGTCCCAGGAACACTTGTCCTTGGGATGTACCGAACTGCATCGGTCCGAGCTTCTCACTCATACCGTATTCCACAATCATGCTGCGGATGATGCCCGTTGCTTGCTGGAAGTCGCTGTAGGCTCCGGTTCCGATTTCGCCGATGAACAGCTCCTCGGCGACACGGCCGCCAAGCAAACCGGTTACGCGGTCCAGCAATTCCTGCTTCGTTACGAGCATCCGATCTTCCTTCGGCATCATGATGACATATCCGCCGGCACGGCCGCGAGGAATAATCGTTACCTTGTGCACCGTATCCGCATGCTCAAGGAAGTAACCCACAATGGTATGACCGGCTTCATGGTAAGCTACGATGCGTTTCTCGCGGTCACTGATCACGCGGCTGCGCTTCTCGGTACCCACGATAACGCGGTCAATCGCTTCATCCACTTCTCGCATGGAGATATCTTTACGGTTGCGGCGAGCCGCAAGCAAGGCAGCCTCGTTCAGGAGATTCTCCAGATCGGCGCCCGTAAAACCGGTTGTACGTTTGGCGATGATGTCAAGCTTGACATCCTTCGTCAACGGTTTGTTGCGTGCATGAACCTTCAGTACGGCTTCACGGCCCTTCACATCCGGGCGATCGACGGTAATCTGACGGTCAAAACGTCCCGGGCGAAGAAGCGCCGGGTCCAAAATATCCGGTCGGTTGGTCGCAGCGACGATGATAATGCCTTCGTTCGCTCCGAAACCGTCCATCTCAACCAGCAATTGGTTGAGCGTCTGCTCGCGCTCGTCATGACCGCCGCCGAGACCGGCGCCGCGCTGACGACCTACAGCATCAATCTCATCAATGAAGATGATACATGGTGCATTCTTCTTTGCGTTTTCGAACAAGTCGCGTACGCGAGAAGCACCGACGCCGACAAACATCTCTACGAAGTCGGAACCGGAAATACTGAAGAACGGCACTCCCGCTTCGCCGGCAACGGCGCGTGCAAGGAGCGTCTTACCGGTTCCCGGAGGACCGACAAGCAGGACGCCCTTCGGAATGCGAGCGCCAACCGTGTTAAATTTGCGCGGATCCTTCAAGAAGTCAACAACCTCGACAAGCTCCTGCTTCTCTTCATCTGCTCCGGCTACATCTTCAAATGTAATCCGTTTCTTCTCTTCATTATATAAGCGGGCTTTGCTCTTACCAAAGTTCATCACTTTGCCGCCGCCGCCCTGAGCCTGATTGAACAGGAAGAAGAACAGAACAAACATAATGATGAGCGGAATAAAGGATGAAAGCAATGTCAGCCAAATGCTTTGGCCTTCCATTGGCACCACGGACAGTTTGACATTGTTGCTATCACTGGCTGCAGTCAGCTCTTGCATCGCTGCATCCGTGGCAGGAATATAGGTCGAGAAATTCTCCGATTTTTTCTCTTCGGATATCTCCCTATACTTACCGGTCACCAGATAAGCGTAACCGTCAAATTGTACCGTCATTTCCTCTATGTTGTTAGCTTTGACTTCCTGCCGCAGTTGATTATAACTAGGGGCATCGGCTTGCTCGCCGCCATTGGTGACGAATTGTACTATGCCCACCACGACTAAAAATAGAATCAAATAAAAACCAGAATTCCGGATGAACCGACTCATCCCCTACCTCCTCTCAAGACACATAAGATATTTTACCACAGCCTGTCTGGCCATCTCAACAAAGGCCCCCGATCTGTGGCAGCAGCCCATTGGCGCGGTTTAACTGCTGTAGATTTCCGGTTTCAGAATCCCGATGTAGGGGAGGTTCCGGTAATGCTCGGCGTAATCGAGCCCGTATCCGACAACAAAAGCATCCGGCAGCACGAATCCGGTATAATCAGCCTGCAAATCCACCGTACGGCGTGCCGGCTTGTCGAACAGGGTGACAACACGCACCGAGTTTGCCTTGCGGCTTTTAAGAAGCTCAATCAAATGGCTGAGCGTAAGACCGCTGTCGATAATATCCTCCACAATCAGAACATCCCTTCCTTCAACGGAAGCGTCCAGATCTTTAATGATCTTGACCACGCCAGAGGATTTGGTTGATGCTCCATAGCTGGATACAGCCATGAAATCCAACTCTAGAGGTACTGATATGGATTTAACCAAGTCGGCCATAAAAATAAACGCACCTTTAAGAACGCAAATAACGAGCGGATTGCGTCCCTCATATTCGGCGCTGAGCTTGGAACCGAGTTCCTTAATTTTTGCGCGAATCTCTTCTTCACTGATGAGTATTTCCTGAATGTCATTCTGCAACTTAAGTGGACCTCCTACGTTTATACTATGAAAGCGTGAAACGGGCCATTCTTCGTTTTACACTTGCCTTAAACATCCGACAGCTCCATTCGGAGAACTCGTGATGTGTGCCGCCCGCAAGCGGCGTGAACGGAACGTCGTACACCTGGAATCCATACGATGCTGCCGGAACCGTCACAAAGAATAGGAATCCGGGCACGGACAGACGGCGGGATTTTCTCATCAATGAGAATATCTTTCACCTTTTTGCTTCCGTTTAATCCCATGATCTTCATCTTGTCTCCCGGCTGTCTGTTGCGCACGGTTAAAGGAAACTGCAGCTCATCCGCATCAAAATCCGCCACAAAGGCCGATGGTCTGGAGCCGCTCCGGCTTTCGCTTCCTGTCTTTAACGACAATGTCAGCATTTTTCCGATTTCCTTAACATAAAGCTCTGACGCATCAGGAGAATCAAGAATGTATATGTACTGTCCCTGTTCTTCCGGAGGTTTTGGCCAAAACTGGATCACTCCGTACTCACGAACACAGGTAATGCCGTCACCCAGATCCAGACGCCAGTTGCTTCGCTGATCGTTAAGAATGCCGTGGCGCACCGTTTCAATCTTGACAAAATCGGTGTTTTCCTGATCTGAGGGCAGGTAATTTAATATTAGTTTAATCAAACGCCGTTGTAAAGCGACATGTAAGCCCAAAAAGGAAGGCGCGTCGAAAGCGAGCCTCCCATCGTTCTCCTGTACCAAACTCCGAAATTGCTTCGCAGCTTCAAGCTCCACAAAATCATCCTCCTGCTGGACAATTTCGGCCAGCTGATTGAGTGAGGAGGAGAACTGCCCGTTGTATCGCTCCAAAAAGGGAAATACTTCCAGGCGAATCGCATTACGGCGGTACTTCGTCTGCAGATTGCTGTGATCCACCGCATACTGGAATCCGCATACGCGGCACAGCTCCACGATATCCGCCTTGTACATACGAAGGAACGGGCGGATAAGTTCCACTTTTTTTTCCGTGCGCTTAAATTTGATGCCGCCCAGGCCCGACAAACCGCTTCCGCGCAGTAGCCTCATGAATACCGTCTCGGCTTGATCGTCGGCATGATGAGCCAGAGCCACGGAGCGCGCATTGTGTTTCCGGGCCGTTTGCAGCAGAAATTCGTAACGCTTCTCTCTTGCCGCCTCCTGTCCACCCTTGCCGCTCTCTTCCATATAAGCGGGAATATCGATGAACGCCGTTTCCAATGGAAGTCCGAGCGACTCCGCCAGCTCGCGCACCATCTCCGCCTCCTGATCCGACTCTTTTCGAAAACCATGATGCACATGAGCGCAGATCAATCGGAGCGGCGTACGGTGCTGTGAGATTTCATGCAGAACGTGAAGAAGCGCAACGGAATCCGGTCCGCCGGAAACGGCAACCACGATACCGTCGCCTTCCGACCACAAATCAAACTCTGCGGCGGTACGCTCGATATGTTGGACGAATGTTCGTAAATAATCCTGTTTCACTTCCAGATCCCCTTTAGAGGTTGTTCAAAAAGTCCGCTTTTGATAAGAAACCCCCTATCGAGGCCACTTCAAAGGATGAACGACCGCGATGCATAGGTAGGTTTTCTGGCGATATAGAATTTCACCAGTTCCACTGATAACTCATAAATTCTATATCTAACACGAAGAGAATCCGGAAGCCACTCGGCATCGAATCTTGAATTCAGCCGGGCCTAAGCAGATGCTTTCGAAGTATGTTTCCTGCGGAAACATTTCAGGTGCTCACGTACCAAAGCGTACGCTCCATTCCTGGCGTCCCTAGTTTCATCCAATCTGAAGCGTCTTGAAAAAACGCACATCGGGAGCATAACCTTCTCGGTGCTGAAAACCGACCTTTTTGAACTCGCACCTTTATGAACTTCCAGTAACAAGGCAACAACTCATGAGCGGAAGAAGAAATAAACGGCGCAGGCCATAATGACCAAGGACAACCCAAACGCGTTCCTTAGCCAGCGCGGCGTACGTCCCGGAACGGGGCGACCGCCTCGGCTCGAGCCTTCATATATCCGTTTTCTCCACTCGTTCAGCGCTTCCCGTGAATCCGCGAATTCTCCCGACAATGCCTTGTTCAGCCAGACGGCGTACGGCTTGAATACGGGGTTTCTTCGCAGCACCAGCTGCAGGTCGGCAACGCTCCGGGTTTGGGGAAGCTGACAAGACGCCTCCTTAAGCGATTTCTCATCCAGCAGGCCGATGCACATCACGGCAAACGAGAACAAATCATAGGATACGTCGCCGGTCCGGCTCCCGGCATTCCAGTATCCCCGGTCGTACCATTCCGTAAACTGCTTTACGCTGCGCCCGAAGGAGCTGACGCCGCCGTAATCGATCAGTTCCACCCTTCCGTAGGCCGAAACCATCACATTATTCGGCTTCAAATCTCCGAACGCATAACCGGATGCATGCAGAACGGACAGCTTCTCAAGCAGCTTCAGCCCGATCAGGCCGACCCACTCGGTGCCGCGTTTGCGAATAAAATGATGCAGCGGGCTCCCCTCGATGTAACGCATGACATAGAAGGACACTTCGCCGCTGCCGTCATGATGATCGTCCGCCTCCACGAGGTAAGGGTCCGTCATTTGTTCTTTGAGTGCATTCAGCACATTAATTTCGGATTGTAGATCCAGAGCGTCATAGCCTACTTTTAAAGCATAACGCTCGCGCACTCCTGCCCGGTGGACCAGATACACCTTGCCGTTAGCCCCTTTACCGAGCATACGTTCCACGATGTACCGGCTGTTCCGCCATTTGCCCTTAATTACGGTTCCTGGCGGATAACCCGGGTTAGACAACGTAGTCACCGAGCATCCCTTCCTCTTGGCTGGAACGACCCTGCCATGATTGATTACCTTCTAGTGTACCATATCGGTAAAATTCAATCACCTTTAACAAGGCAGGTCCTGTCGGCGTCGCCCCCTTCATCTGCAGCCTGCTGAACATGCCGCGGGCACCGTCAAGATCCGAGGTCCAATCCACGTCCATGACGATATCCTCGCCGCTATGTTTTCCGGGAAAATGGAATACCGACAATTCGCTTGAGCCTGCGCGCGCTTTCAAGCTCAGCATCAGGTCGCGTATCGCTTCCTCAACGGCTGCCAGCTTAGGCTTCATGCTTGCACTTGCATCGATTAACAGCGCAACCTGAAGGGATGACGTCTCGGCGAGCTCATCCACCACTTCGACGACTTGCGAACGCTTGTCCGGCGGAAGTTCCTCCAGCGTCCCGCCTCCCAAAATATGCTGTATCTCCTTATTTACCGCTTGTTGGATCGTCTGAACCACCGTTTTCCGAGTCATCATCTGCATCGTCTGCGCAAGCTGCGGCGTACCTACGATCCGGTGTATGCCTCCTCCCGCTTTGGCTATCTCCTGTATTTCCAATCCCCCAAGTTCACCGATCGTCCCGTAATCAAGGACCCCCACCACGTTGACGACAATACCATCCTGCAGCGCATGCGCCGCGGCCAGAACCGGGCTGGCACCGACATTCGAACACCCATCTGTAATCAGCAAGATTTGTTTCATAATAAATTGCCTCCCGTCTGATCCATCCTATCGATTGGATTTCTATCTCTATCATTTCCACATTCAAGAGAGTTCAAACGACAATCAGGAAGAATAGACGGAAAAGAATTGATCGGCTCCGGGCCTCCATTCCCCGGGTAATCGCTTTGTTATATTGTAAATCCTCAGCTAACCGTTCGAGGCCGCTCCATGCGGGCGAATCCCGGAACATGCACATTCGACCATTCCGGATGGAAGTGATCCACGCGCCCGACCACCACCGTCATATCATCATGGATTTGATTCTGTTGATAGCGTATCACCTTCTCAAGCAGGCAATCGGCTATTTCCTGCGGGTCTTCACTGTTCACTTCCTGGATCATTCGTTTCATCCATAACTCCTTGTTCACCGCGTAACCCGGCGCATCATAAATGCCGTCCGTCATCATAATGAGAACATCGCCCGCCTGCAGCTGCAGGGATACCAAATCCACCTCGATATCCTGGATAATGCCGATGGGAAGATTGCTGGCCGAGACCGGTATGACATCATTGCCCCTTTTGATAAAGCTTGGCGTCGAACCGATCTTCATAAAAGTGGTCTGAGCCGTGTATTGATCGATGAGAGCCATATCGACGGTAGCATAGATTTCATCCGGCGAGCGCAGCATCAGGATCGAGTTGACCGATTTAATTGCCAGCTTCTCATCCATGCCGGATTGCAGCAGCTGCTCTAATATATTCAGGGCCGAGCTGCTCTCGAGCCTTGCCCTTTCCCCGTTCCCCATTCCATCGCTGAGCGCTACCGCAAACGTGCCGTTGCCCAGCTCAACCGTACTGAAACTATCCCCTGATAAAATATCTCCTCCTTTGGCCGCTGCCGCTACGCCCGTCATAATTTCAAATGTTTTGGCCGAACCGAAACGCACCGTCGCCAATCCGTCCCTTGGATGGGTCAGGGTTTCTTCCATCACGGCGATATGCTCCCCGAGAATGTCGGACAGCAGCGGTCCGATAATCTTCCTGCATTCGTCATATCCGCGGGTATACGCATGAACGATCTCAATCTCGACCTGACCCGAATCCAGGCTAATAATATCGATGCCTTGAATCGATAACCCCAACTGCTGCAGCGCTTCCCTGATCTGCTCCTCCTGAATGTGCATCGTCTGGCTTTCCCGTTTAATCTCCCGAGCCAAATCCTCCATGACCTGCGACACGCCGGATAATTGTTCCGCTACCAGGTGGCGGCTATCGTATATTTGGCGTTTCCACTGCATATCATGTTGGTAAAGATGATACTGCTGCTTCAGGATGCCGAGCACCTCCTCCTTCTTGGCGCAGATCCGGCTCCACTCCGGCGGCAGATCGTCTGCTTCCATCTCGGGATTCTCCTCGATCGAGGTCATCATATCGGTCATATATTTATAAGTCTGGTAGAATTTCATGTCCCAGCACTGATTCCGTTTATAGCAGGTGGCGCAGCTTCCTTCCGCCACGGCATTCATGAAATGATTCATCTCCTCCGCCTGTTTGCCTGGAGGCTGTATGACCCCTGACGTTTGTCCGAAACTTTGCGAGAGCTGGCGGAACACCTTGGAGAATTGGGTCACGCGATCGGCTGTGAGGTCCCGGACCCGCTTGGCATACTCATGCTGAGAACGAGTATGATCCTGCGTCCCCGGCACATATCTGCCGATGGCCTGCATCACGCTTTTCGGTGTAATGAGGAACAGCACGATGGCCGCGCAGGTTTCCCATGTGGAGATCATGACTTCTCCGGGATTGCTGAAATAGATAGAAAGAATGGTTGCCCCGAGCAGCATGCCCAGCGAAACGCCGCCCTTCTTCCCTTCCTTCAGCATACCGGCGAGCATCCCGGAAAAGGCGAGCAGGCTCATCTGCGAGAAGGCCGATATATTGGCCAAACTGAGGATTAGGCCCGTCACTACGCCAACCGAAGCGCCCAGCGGCGCACCCCCTACCAACGCAAACAGCAGAATCAGATACCGGGATAAGACATGCTCCACCGACAGGGATTGAACGGTCCAGCCGACGGCACCTGTCATGACCGACGCCAGCAGAATGATGATGCATAGAATTTCTTCATTACGAAGAACATGCGTTTTTTTACGAAGCGTCAGCACCGGAATCGCCTGGATAAAGACCAGCGTCAACACGAAACTGAGTACGGCATTTAAGGTGAGCATCATCATGGAGTACCAGGTAATGCTTGGTCCGATGAGGACGCTGAACAGGTTCACAAAAAAGGTGGAGACAAATACCATCAAAGGTGCATAAGACAATTCCGCCCGATCATATGTCTCCAATCCCCGCATCATAAAATAAAAGATCAAAATCTCTGCCGGCACCATCCATGCCACCGGAAAGGAAGCAAATAAACTTCCTGCAACGATCGCTGCGCCTACCCGCAGCAAAACATCGCGTCGCATAAAGGCGATGACTGCGAAATAGGCGACTGCAAATGGAGAAAGTTCCCCCAGAATCATAGCTCGTCCGAGCAGAAAACCCATGAAGGTTAGCAGGATCATCCACTTCTTTGCGGCCAGGAAGTGGATGGGACGCTGCAGGAAAGGCAGCTGCCCTAACCGTTCCGCCACGCGGGCACGAATAGAACCCGCTCCCCCTTTAACTGCCTCAGTACCCGGAAACATCACCAGATTTCTTTTATCCATTACGCTGGCACCCCATTCTTCACGAATTTGTTGGTCCCATTATAAAACCCCCGTTTCGGAAAGTTTGTCAGAACACCGGACAAGCCCCAAAGAAATTTCCGACAAAATCAACGTGCCCTGCGAACGTTCGGGAAACGACCGCTCATCCCCCGCGCCCAGCCGGGTTTCCGCAGGTCTAGCCTGGGGCGTTCGGGCGGATCATTTCCCGAATTGAGGCGGCCATCCCGCGTTCATTCCGCAGATTGGCGCCGTAAAATGCGTAGGAACCTGTCGTACCCTTGGATGCAACGACAAAAAAACCGCAGAAGGCAATTTCCCTCTGCGGTCAGTTTATATTTTATCGAATTACATACGTTTGGCTCCGCGTCCGCCGCGTTTGCCTTCCGTATTCTTCTTGAGCGAAGAGATTCGTTCTTCACTGTCTTTCAGGAAGCGTGACATTTTATCCTCAAATGAAGGCTTGTTGGCCGCAGGCTTAAACGGGCGTCCACCGCGTTCGCGGTTGAATCCTCCTCCACCGCCACCTCCGAATCGTTCTCCGCCGCCTCCACTGCGTTCCGGTCTCGGTGCGCGGGGTGGACGACTTTCGGAAGCCGGCTTGTCGACAGCCTGCTTGATCGAAAGACCGATCTTGCCGTCCTTGTCGACATTAATCACCTTCACGGTAACGACATCGTTGATCTTCAAATGATCGTTGACATCCTTAACGTAGTTGTCGGCGATTTCCGAGATGTGAACGAGACCCGTGACACCTCCTGACAGATCCACAAATGCTCCAAAATGCGTTATGCCTGTCACCTTGCCCTCTAACTTGGTGCCCACTTCAATTGCCATAGAATAAAATGATCCTCCCTTAAAAATATACAGTCCGATTTAGAAATCGCGCTGCGGTGATTTGATTATACGATAATGACCTAAACAAGGTCAACAGACGTCTGTCATGCCTAATTACGGCGATTCGCCCGAATTTTGGGGCTGAATGATCGGCGTTTCATTCGGCAGATACAATCCGAACTTCTTGCGGGCAATCTGCCCGATATATTCTGGGTCCTTCAATCGCTCCACTTCGTGAGTAATCTGGATGAGCGACTGTTCAACGGACTTATAATCCTCTTGCTTCTGAGCTAGCGCTTCGTTCTGATTACGGATGCGGTCATTCTGGGACCAGAGCGTTGATCCTGCCCAGATCAAAAACAGCGCCATCATCGCCACAAACATTCTCTTACGCCGGCGGGCGCCTTTGTTCTTTGTCTTGGTTTGTTGGGGAGCCTGCTTCGATGGATCAGCAAATCTTCCCATGACCATACCTCCTAAAACCAGCGCTTCCACGCCTTGATAACCTTGTCCGCTAATTGCCTGCTCCATGCCGGCAGCCTGACCCTGGATGTGATCGGTCTCAGCATCCATTTCAGGAGTCGCCAAAAAGGCATGAGGCATTTAAGGATTAAACGCAACAGCGACAGGAGAAACTTCCATAGAAACCTTAACAGCCCTAAGCCCAGCATCAGGATTCCTTTGATCGGATTCCATAATAGCATACGGAACAGCTTGTACAAAAAGGACAGCAAGCCTTTTGTCACTTGAATTAACATTACCACAAAACGCTGGGTTATGACACTCCATAATAAAAAATAGCTCCAAACCCCTATAAATAGCCCAACAAACACATAAAAGCGTAGCTGCCCGTCATTGGTCATGTATAACATGCGAAAAATGAAGAAGGCTGCCGCAATCCAGTAAAGGAAGTCCAGGGCATGCTTGGACCATTGCGGGAAACGGAGCTGCCCTGCCAGCACCCGGTAGCTGTCGAAGGCGACTCCCATCGCTGCTCCGGAGAAGAGCATCCAGAGCAGCGTGATCCATTGTACGCTGGGATTCATTTAAACAGCTTGCCCAGCAGACTCTTGTTCTTGGTCTGCGAACCGGGATTCAAATATATCAGGGAGTGCACCTGACCTTCAATCGACAAAAGCCCCTCTTCCAGGCTGAGATTTTTAATATGTAAATTTTGCCCCCGAATGGTCAGATGCCCAAGCTCGGTCTGAAGCAGGAATTCTTCGCTGTCAAAGCTCTCCACGTTTTGGACACCCGTAATGTCCAGCAGCTTCCGGTTCTGCATCCGCAGATCATGAAACTTGCCCTTCCCTTGGTCGATCATGGCATGTACCCCTCCTTTTAACAATAGCTTATGGGGAGGTGCCTGTCTTTAGAACCGGAAGCGGCGCACACCTTCATGAAAGATCGGAAAGCAGCCGGGATGCTTCATAAACGAACGGGAGCCCGGATCTCCCGTACATATATACACGCCAGGATGAAAACAGAAACGTCCCCCCCACCTTATGGTGAGAGGGACGTTTCATGGAACGGCTCGGGCTGTTTACCAGTCCAATCCGCGATCTTTAACGATCGGTTCTTCCTTGACCAAGGTATAGAGGCTGGTCGCCTCATCTTTACGGGTTGTCTCGGTAAGACGCTCGACCCGGACGGTCACCAGCTTCTGGCCAAACTGGACGGTGATCTCATCGCCCACTTTAACCGTGCTGCTCGGCTTGGCCTCGCGGCCGTTGATCAGCACCCGGCCTTGATCCGATACATCTTTCGCTACGGTACGCCGCTTGATTAACCTCGATACTTTCAGGAATTTATCGACGCGCATTATTTTACAGCTTCTTTAAGCTTGTTCCCTGCCTTGAACGCAGGAACGTTGGATTCTGGAATTTCGATCGTGTTGCCTGTTTGCGGGTTGCGGCCTGTGCGTCCAGCGCGCTTGCGAGTTTCGAATGTACCGAAGCCGATCAATTGAACTTTATCGCCATTAGCCAAAGCTTCCGTGATTTCGCCAAGGAAGCCGTTCAGGACGTTCTCTACGTCTTTTTTAGTCAATCCACTTTTACCGGAAATGTTGTTGATCAGATCTGTTTTGTTCATGAATTAAATCCTCCCAATTATCAGAAAAATATAAGATTTACGGTTATTCGGTTATACCGCCTTGCACTCTGCAAGATTTCACCATTAATGATTATTCTGGATGCCTTGCGGAATTCCTGCCGCATATCCCTATTTTTTTATTTTTTACGTGAAAAGATGCGTTTTTTCACTCTTCGATACCGCCGTGATGCGCCGATCCCGTTTTGGCGGACTGCCACAGGGCTTCCATCTCGTCCAAGGTGCTTTCCTGCAGGGTTTTGCCCTGGGCGGCAAGCTGCTCCTCTATGTAGCTGAAGCGATGGATAAACTTCCGGTTCGTTCTCGAAAGCGCCTCTTCCGGATCCGCGCCGATGAATCTTGCCGCATTGGAAACCGCGAACAACAGATCGCCGAGCTCGAGCGCCGTATCCTCGTCGGATTGACCCTCCGTCACCGCTTGCCGCAGCTCACCGAGCTCCTCCTCAATCTTCTGGAATACGCCGTCGATGTTATCCCAATCGAAGCCCACCTTGGACGCCTTCTTCTGGAGCTTGTACGCCTTCATCAAGGCGGGAAGGTCCCGCGGGATGCCGTCCAGCGCCGAGGCCTTCTCCGGGGAGAGCCCCTTGCGCCGTTTCTCTTCCGCCTTCATCTGCTCCCAGTTCTGCAGGGCCGATTCCGCGTCTTTGGCGCTGCTCTCGCCAAAAACATGCGGGTGGCGGAAGATCAGCTTGTCATTCAGGGCTTGAATGACGTCGTACACCGTGAAGGTGCCCAGCTCTTCTTCCATCTGGGAATGCAGCATAATTTGCAGGAGCAGGTCGCCGAGTTCCTCCTGCATATGCTCGGGATCATCCTCGTCAATCGTCTCCAATACCTCGTAGGTTTCTTCGATCAGATTTTTGCGGATGGATTCGTGGGTCTGCTCACGGTCCCACGGACAGCCTTCGGGACTGCGGAGAATGCCAACGATCTCATGAAGCCTCGCAAACGTCCGCTGCCTCAGATTGCTGTCATCGCTTCGGGGTACATAGATCAGCGACAAATTGCCGTATCCGTCGATGCGATCGAGCTCGAAGAGCGGCACTTGCCGGATCGCTTCCTCGCCCTCAACGCCCAGCGCATGGCCGACAATGACGGGATAATCGTCCGGATACAGCTCCATCAGCGCCAGTTTCACTTCCGAAGCTGTAAACATGTCATACACCTGGCCGATCAGGGTATGCAGCTGCGGCTGGATGACGCTTGCTCGAAGCTCAGCGGCATCGAGCAGCTGGAAGCCCTCAATGGGATCGAAACCAAGGCGGACGAAGGCCTCGTCCAGAAAGCTCTCGCCGCCGAGCACCGTAAGCGTCACATTCTCTCCGGGGCAGCGCTCGCGCAATAGCCGGACCGTTGCCTCCGCTACCATCGGATGCCCGGGTACCGCGTAGACGATCTCGCGCTCGTCGTCCTTCGCGGCCTTGGCCAAGTTGATTAGAGCGGCTGCAATGGATTCGTACACCTCGGGAAAGGTGTCGTGCGCTTCATACACATGGTCAAACGATTCCGGCTGAACCTGGAACTCTTTCAACGCAGCCATGACGGGATGGGATAATGTGCGCACATACACCTTCGATGCCCGCTGCATGGTTTTGATGATGCCTATCGTCAATCGATCCGGATTGCCAGAACCCAAGCCGACCACCGTAATGGATGCACTCATAAGCTACTTCCTTTCGTCTTCGTCCGCCTTGTCGACGTCGTTATCGTACACTACTATATCACAGAAGATCAAATATCTGCACGTCTGCCCGGTTCAGCGCAGCACGCGCAGGGCCCGCAAGAAGGCTGCCAGCGGTCTTCCGACCTTCGGCAGCATCCGAAGCTCCTCCTCGGTGAGGAGCTTCGTGAGCGCGGCGCCGATGAGGAAGGCGCCGCAGCCGGCCGCGACGCCGCTCAGGCTCGCGAACACGTGGGTCAGGCGGCCTGGTGCGAAGCCGGCCGCCCCCAGAAGGCCGCCGGACGCGGCACTTGCGCCCCAGGCGGCCAGCGCCACCGCAGCGAGGACCGGCAGCGTCCTCGCGAGCATCCCGCCGGCGTCAAGACGGGCGCCGGCCCTTCGCGAGAGCAGCGCGAGGTTGAGCGCGGCTGCGGTCAGATGCGCAGCCACGCCAGCGATGGCCGCGCCGGTAATGCCGAACTGCGGCACCAACAGCAGGTTGAGCAGCAGTTTCAAACCGGCCGCAGCCAGCAGGTGAATCGCCGGCCCCTTGACCATGCCGATGCCCTGGAGCAATGCTGCCGTAATCGTGCTCAGCGTCCCCCCGGCAGCTGTAAAGGCAATCACCTGCATCGTGCCCGTACCTGCGGCATCTTCATACAGCATGATATTGATCGGCTCAGCCAGCACAGCCAGGCCTACGGAGGCCGTCATGCCGATCAGCCAGAACCAGCGAAGGGCCATGCGGCTTTGGCTTGCGACCCGGTCCGATTCTCCCTTGAACTTGGCTTCCGCCAACGCAGGGATGAACAGCACCGACAAGGAAGCGGCCAGCATCGTAACCAGCTGGACCAGCGGCAGGCCGCGGTTATAGACCCCAAACTCCGCCATGGCCAGCGATTCGCCAAGTCCGCCGGACGCCAATAACCGGGGCACGGTGAAAGTGTCCACCAGTCCGATTAGCGGAACCGCCAGCAAACTGAGGCAGACCGGGATGCCATAAGCGAGCAGGCGGCCAAGCAGAACACCTGCTCCCTCTTTAGTTACATCGGCACGCATCTCCGTTTTGTTCATACCGGACTCTCCGGATTCGTGCCTTGCTGCTCCCCACGAGGTGCTCCGAGATGCCCGGATATGCTTGCGCCAGTAGATCCCCATCACCAAAAGCCCGGCGGCACCGCCGGCAGCAGATCCAAGCAGCGCCCCCGCCGCAATCACGTCGGCATCGGCGCCGACACGGATCAGGTAGAGCAGCAGCACGATCATGACCCCGACGCGGACCATCTGCTCCGTAATCTGGGAAATGGCCGTCGGCACCATATTATGCAGTCCCTGAAAATAACCGCGCAGAACCGACATCCAGGGCACGAAGGCCAGCGCCAAAGCTCCTGCGCGGAGAGCCGGTATTACCTGGCTGCTGCCGATCCACTTCCCGATCCACGGAGCGCAGGCGTACATCAGGAAACCGAGAATCAGACCGAACAGCACCAGCGCGGCGGAGGACAAGCGCAGCAGCCGATGACCGTCCCGAGTGCGCCCTTCCGCCTCATACTCTGCCACATACTTGGATACGGCCGCGGGGAAGCCGATCGCCGCGATCGTAATGATCATCATATAGAACGGATAAACCGTGTTGTAGATACCAAAGACGGCATCGCCGCCCATGTTTTGCAGCGGTATTTTTTGCAGCGTGCCAATCAGCTTGGACAGAATGGCGGCTGCGCTGAGGATAAACGCTCCCTGCAGCAGCCTTGCCCCGGTTTGATCTGGTTTCATATCCTCTTCCAATCCCCTAGTCTCTTCTTTCGCATCACCAGCCGATCCTCATGCAGACGCTGCCATGCGTACCTCCATTATAACCAAGGGTGGGAGAGTGTCACAAAATTCGACCGGACAAAACAAAAACTCCCTGCTGCCGATTGACCTAGTGATCAACGTTCAGCGGGAGTCTCCATCCAAGGAACGATGTCCTCGTCTACTGTTCCATTTGCTTGCCGAGGAAACCTGCGGCAGTTTCAGCCATTTTCACTTCCATCTCGCCCATGTTCACGGATTCGTCCTTGTTCAGCAGCACGACGCTGCCAATCGGGTCTCCTCCTGCAATGATAGGCGCGGCGACAAAAGCGGACAACGCTTCCGGATTGTCTTTGCTGATCTCATACGTACCGTTGTTGCTTTCCAGTACCGTCTTGCGATTTTCCATGCAGTTTTCCAGAAGGTTGCCGATCGGCTTGTCCAAATACTCCTTCTTGGAGCCGCCTGCAACGGCGATAAACGTATCACGGTCCGATATGATCGTGATGTGGCCTGTACTCTCATAAAGGGACTCTGCATATTCCTTCGCAAAATCGCCCAATTCACCGATCGGTGAATATTTCTTCAGAATGACTTCGCCATCCCGGTCCACGAAGATTTCGAGCGGGTCGCCTTCGCGAATCCGCAGTGTGCGTCTAATTTCTTTTGGAATGACCACGCGCCCGAGGTCATCAATACGGCGGACGATACCAGTAGCTTTCATGTCACTTGTTGCCCCACTTTCATAAGAAGATTTTTCAACTACTGTTCCATTCGGGAAGAGGATGTCCCCAGGTATATAAGAGTTAATGTCTGACCATAGTATTCATCCATTCCCAATTCCTTATACATCATCTACCCTCTGTTGGTTGCGAAATCCAAAAATAAATCTCGTCAGGAGCGACTTCACCGCCCGGGGGGAGAAAAAATCCATAACGCGCGCATCGCACGTTATGGATTCAAAGGATCACGCCATTTCATCATCACGCTGGCCGTCGATTTGGCATCACTCGCAGCACCATATCCTTGTGCCGATGCCGATCCACGGGCCACGGGCTTATTTACCCGTATCTTCCTTGCCTGCATCCGGTGTTTGGTCGCCCTCTGCCGGTTTGTCGGTCGTGCCGTCCGTCTTCTGGTCACCCGTGCCTTCGGCAGGCTTGTCCGCATTCTCGCTCTTCGGAAGGTTCATGCTCTCAATCAGGTTGTTGAGTTCATTCTGCATAAAGTTGTCGATCTTCGCCGAAGCCAGTTCGCTCCGAATGCCTTCCTTCTGATCGGCTGGAAGCTTGTCATACGTCACTTCCTCGCGCTTCTCCACTTTCATGACATGGTAGCCGTAATCGGTTTCTACCGGATCGCTGATTTTGTTTAGTTCCAGCGTTAAGGCCTTTTCCTTAAATTGAGGCACCCAGCTGCCTGCCGGCTTGTTCTCATACAGGCCTCCGCTGTTCTTGGAACCAGGGTCCTGGGAATATTCCTTCGCCAAAGCAGCAAAATCCTCCCCTTTATTCAGCTTGGACTGTACTTCCTTGGCAATTTTGAGCGCCTCGCCCTCCGGTCTCTCCTTGCCTTCGGCATCTTGAAAAGCAATCAGGACATGACGAACGCTAATGTTGGTGTAGTCCTTCTTGTTCGCATCGAATTCCTTCTTGATATCCTCTTCGGTTACCTGATTCTTCTCATGCTCCATGACGGTCATGACGCGAAGCATATAATTCTTCAGGTCGTCCTCCGTCAATTTTTGAGATTCCAGGGCGGCTTTAAACTGTTCCTCGCCCATTCCGGCTTTTTGCTGCTTTAACAAATCATCCGTTTGCTTCTCGGCAGCTTCCTTGGCTTTATCGTCAGCTTTGGCGTACAGGTACTCATATGCTACCCCCTGTTTCGCCAAATACTCCTTAAATTCATCCATTTGCAAAAATTGGGCATATTCCGGGGACATGAACTGAATCATGCGCTGTTCCAGATCAAATTCCTTCTCGGTAATTTCTCCACCCTTATATTTGACAATGACTTTGCTGTTATCTTCTTCGGCACCTTTAGTCTTGTCGTTTCCGCACGCAGCGATCATCGACATGGATAGTACTGCTGTGATCGATACAATAAACGTCTTCCATGCCTTATTATTTCTTGACGGCATTTTGTAGTTCTCCCTTCAGGTTGAATGGCCCTTGTGCAGCCTCCAGGAATTGCTCAAGCAATTCTAACAGTTGTTGATCGGATAGTCCCTTGCCTTTGATTCGAATGGCCATAGCCGGCCCTTGTTCAAATTGTACACGTCTTTCGAACTTATTTCCAATTTGCGCAAGCCCTGCGGTGTCCACCGCTTTATCCTGCCCTTCATAAAACTGCAGCAGAACGTCGTCCCCGCGCTGGGTAATGGAATCGATCCCGTACGTACGGCCATATACCTTCAAGCGGGATACGGCAAGCAGGTTGCTTACCGCCAGCGGCAGCTCGCCAAAGCGGTCAAGCAGCTCGTCCTCAAGCTCAGCCGATTCGTCGATCGAGGAAACAACGGCCACTTTTTTATAAATTTCGATCTTCTGAATGCTGTCATAGATGTAATCGGACGGCAGGTAAGCGTCAATCCCCAAATCGATGGACGTGTTCCAGTCCTTCGACGGCAATGACGGCTCGCCCAGCATGCTGACTTTGCGTTTCTGAATCTCCTCTGCCAGCATCTGTGAATACAGGTCAAACCCGACCGAAGCGATGAAGCCATGCTGCTCCGCCCCGAGCAAGTTGCCCGCTCCGCGGATCGACAAGTCCCGCATCGCAATCTTGAATCCGGAGCCCAGCTCCGTAAACTCTTTAATCGACTGCAGCCGCTTCTCGGCTACTTCGGTCAGCACCTTATCCCGCTGGTACGTGAAATAGGCATACGCGATCCGGTTGGAACGTCCGACGCGCCCACGCAGCTGGTACAGCTGGGAGAGGCCCATTTTGTCGGCGTCGTGCACGATAAGCGTGTTGACATTCGGAATGTCGACACCCGTCTCGATAATGCTTGTGCTCACCAATACGTCGTATTCGCCGTCCAGGAAATCGAGAATGGTCTTCTCCAGCTCCGTTTCCGACATTTGGCCATGCCCTACGCCTACGCGGGCCTCCGGCACCAGCATCGATATCTGGGCTGCCATCTCTTGGATCCCTTGAACCCGATTGTAGAGATAGTATACCTGGCCACCTCGGGCCAGCTCCCGTTCAATGGCTTCCCGCACCAAGGTCTGGCTATGCTCCACAACATACGTCTGCACCGGAAAACGGTTCTCCGGCGGCGTCTCGATTACGGACAAGTCCCGAACGCCGAGCATCGACATATGCAGCGTGCGCGGAATCGGCGTTGCCGTCAGCGTCAGCACGTCGATATTGGTCTTCAGCTTTTTCAATTTTTCCTTATGCGTAACGCCAAAGCGCTGCTCCTCATCCACGATCAGCAGCCCCAGGTCCTTGAACACAATATCCTGGGACAGGAGTCGGTGTGTGCCGATCAGAATATCGACCGAGCCCTGCTTCACTTTTTTGATCGTCTCATTCTGTTCCTTCCGGCTGCGGAAACGGCTCAACACCTGGATATTGATCGGGTAATTGGCGAAGCGCTCCCGGAACGTCTCGTAATGCTGCTGGGCCAGAATCGTGGTCGGTACCAGCACCGCAACCTGCTTGCCTTCGATCGCCGCCTTGAATGCAGCGCGAACCGCCACTTCCGTTTTCCCGTAACCGACGTCACCGCACAAGAGCCGGTCCATCGGACGGTTCTGCTCCATGTCTTTTTTGATTTCGGTAATGGCCCGAAGCTGATCGGGGGTTTCATCATAAGGGAACATGTCCTCGAATTCCTGCTGTTCGGACGTATCCTTCTCAAATCCGTACCCCGGCGCAGACTGACGCTCGGCATACAGCTTGATCAGATCGTCGGCGATATCCTGAACGGAGGAACGAACCTTGTTCTTGACCCGCGTCCATTCATTTCCGCCCAGCTTGTAAACCTTCGGCTCCTTATCCTCGGAACCGACATATTTCTGGATGAGATCGATCTGCTCGATCGGAACGGACAGCTTATCGCCCCCAGCGTAGAGAATATGCATGTAGTCCTTATGGATCCCGTTGATTTCGAGCGTCCCGATCCCCATATATTTCCCGATGCCATGGTTTTGATGCACTACATAATCGCCGACCTTGAGCTCCGTATAACTCTTGATGCGCTCGGCGTTGTCCATATTCTTCGTGGTTTTGCGTGTTTTTCGCTGCTTTGAGGAGAACATCTCGCTCTCCGTAATAATGGCCGCGTGAACCGAGGGCATCTCGAAGCCGTTCTGGAGATGGCCTTCCAGCATAACCGGTTCTTCGATGCCGTAGTCCTGCAGAACCCGCCGCATCCGGTCCATCCGCTCCGCATCGCCGGCAAGCATCATGACCTGGACGCCTGACTTCTTCCAGCGTTCCATCTCGGCCTTGAGCACGTTCATCTGGCCATGGAAATCCTGCATGCCGCGCGTAATGACATTGACGATATTCTGCGGCTGCATTCTCGGCACCTGGCGCAGGAAGATGGAGATCATCAGACTCTGGTAAGGATGCTGATAGATCAGCTCCTCCGTATCCAGGGACAACGGCAGATCCGGCAGCGATTTGCCGTTTTGCATCAGATGCAAATTCCATTCCGCTTCATCCCGCTCCAACTGCTTGGCTGTTTCCAGCAGACGGGCAGGCTCATCCATGATCAGAATCGTATCCTTCGGCATGTAATCGTACAGATTGGTCTTCTCCGGATACAACAAGGAGATATATTTATAGATTTCAGGGAAGTAGATCCGCTCGCGCAGCATTTCGACTTCCCGGTGTATTTCATCCCGCAGCCGGAGCTTGGCCTGACGGTCGCTCATGCGTTCAAGCTGCGCCTCCAGCAGGCGGACCACCGTTTCCGCCGTGCGGCTGAGCCGCTCCGCATCTGCAATGATTTCCTTGCACGGTGTGATCATGACCTCCCGGACCTTATCGATGGAGCGCTGATCCGTCGGATCAAAGGTTCGGATCGAGTCGATATCCTCATCAAACAGCTCGACGCGGTACGCCATGGCTGTTGTCATCGGGTAGAAGTCGATGATCCCCCCGCGGACGCTCATCTCGCCGCGGCGCTCTACCCGTTCCACGCGTTCGTACCCCATCTCGATCATCCGGTTGAGGAAGGCGTCCAACACGAGGGTCCCGCCGTCGTGAAGCACGATTCGGGCATCGGACATCACCTCGGGGGCGGGGAGAAGGCGGCGCACGCCGGAAAATGGCGCAACGACAATACCCCGGAAGCCTCTTGCACAACGGACGAGCACATCGATCCGCTGCGCCAGAGTCTCGGGGCTTGAAACGGCCGACTCCGCCGCCACCAGTTCATTCGCAGGGTATAACAGCACTTGATCCGATGACAGCGCTTCCTGTAAATCATCTGCGATTTTCTGGGCTGAAAACATATTATGAGTGACCACGAGCAGCGGGCGCTGCTGGTCCTGGTGCAGGGCAGCCATTAAGATCTGCCTGGACGACCCGGAAAGACCGGAGATCAATTGCTCCCTCATGCCGGCATGAACGCCAGACGTTATGGATTTGAAGTCCGAATCCTTCGAAAATACATCAATAAGTGCTTGTAACAAAAGGGGCACCTCTCTTATGCAAAAGAAATGAATTTCCTAGACTCTATTTCTCATGGAATTTTAGACGATTGCCGAAAAATTATAACCGAAAAGAAGCCTTGAGCAAAACTGCCAAGGCTAAAGCAGCGGCAGGCTCTGCCGCTGTATGTCATCTACGAAAAAACGTCGTGTACCCCATTATACTCTCATTGCAGGGGGTTTGCCAAAAGGCTGAGTTCCGGATGGGCCTCGAGCGCTTCCCTGCAATGATCGCAGGTTACCCGAACCATCACTTCTCCGTTAAAATCATACGCTATTATATCCCTGCGTTCCTCAGGGGTCAAGGAATCAAATCCGAGACGGGCTTCGGATACATCATGGGAATCGATGCGGCCCTGGAACGCTCGACAATGTCTGCAAACATAGGTTATCGCCATCATATGCCTCCTGAAGGTCGTATATTACCTTCAGTATGCCCGGATTTCCCTTGTTTAAGACCCGGATGTCCCCATTATCGAATACCTCGGAGTCATCTTACGGGGATACTTCATCTATGTTCCTCTGTTCCTCATCTATGTTGCTCTTCTACGACTTGTTAAACTTCGCCATAGTCTGCTCAAAGGTATGACCCAAACTGAATTCCAGTGCGTCACAGGTCTCTTCCACCATGTGCTGCAGCTGTTCGCGCTCCTTCTTCGGGAACGTCCCGAGCACGTAGTCGACAATCGCATAACCCGGCTCGGGTCTCGAAATGCCCATTCGGACCCGGTTGAAGCTCTGGGTTCCGGTATGCTGAATGATGGACTTGATGCCGTTATGTCCTCCGGCGCTGCCCTGATACCGCAGGCGGATTTTACCGACGACGGTATCCAAATCATCATAAACCACAATCATGTCTTCCAGGCTCACCTTATAATAATCCATATAAGCACGCACAGCCTCGCCCGAGAGATTCATGAACGTCATCGGTTTGATCAGGACGGTTTTGGTGCCGCCAATCATTCCTTCGGCGATGACCGATTTGCATTTATTCTGATTGAACTTCAGGCCATGGCGCTCTGCGAGGGCATCCAATGCCATGAATCCAACATTGTGGCGTGTCTTCTCATAATTGGGACCGGGGTTGCCCAGTCCGACAATCCATTTCATCACAGGTTGATTCCTTTCACGATTTATACTTTCTTCTTTGCGCATTTCTGAGTACAATATGAACAAAACCTATTGGCGTTATGCCCTCATAAGAAGGTGAATCGGCATTGAAAGCTTTCGAACAGAAATTAACGCATCACAGCCATTTTCAATACCATATGAAGCATGGCATCCCTGTTCAGGTCTATGAACTCGGTTGTCACATCGACGTGGGTCTGATCACTGCGGTCGACGCCTATTTTGTCGAGCTTGAGGGAACGCTGTACAACCGGAGTACGTTCACTTTCATCTCCAGGCCCGGATACTGACAGGGGATGGACGCCGCCCTGACATTGGCAGGTCATGAATTTTGAAAACGTTTTCTTGATGGCTGTCCATCTGCATCTGCTAAAGGGCCGTAATGCCGTCATAGCCGACAAGGGCTACATTTCCCTCATGAGGAGATGTAACCCTGCCTTTTACACGGTTTATTATTCTATTTCAAACAACTTGCTGATCGACAATTCCTCGTGAACCCGGATGATGGCTTCACCCATCAACGGAGCAACCGACAGTACCGTCAGTTTGCTGCTAGGGTTCGGATTGGTGATCGGAATGGTATCCGTTACGACAACTTCCTTCAGCGGGGAGTTTTCCAGACGCTCATGGGCAGGGCCCGAGAGAACCGGATGCGTACAGCACGCATAGACTTCCTTCACGCCGCCTTCCATCAACGCATTGGCACCCAGCACAATCGTTCCGGCGGTATCGATAATGTCATCGATCAGAATGGCGGTCTTGCCTTCGATATTCCCGATAATGTTCATGACTTCACTGACATTCGGCTCCGGCCGGCGTTTATCGATAATCGCCAGCGGGGCATTCAGGAAATCAGCAAGCTTTCTCGCGCGAACCACGCCGCCGTGATCCGGAGATACAACGACCGGGTTCTCGATCTGCTTCGAACGGAAATATTGGGCGAGGATCGGCACGCCAAGCAAATGATCCACCGGAATATCGAAAAATCCTTGAATCTGCATCGCATGCAGGTCCATCGTAATGACGCGATGAGCCCCTGCCTTTTCGATCAGGTTGGCAACCAGCTTAGCGGTGATCGGATCCCGCGAACGCGCTTTACGGTCTTGACGGGCATATCCGTAATACGGAATAACCACGTTGATGCTCTTCGCGGATGCCCGCTTGAGCGCATCCACCATAACCAGCAGCTCCATCAGGTTATCATTCACCGGCAAGCAAGTGGACTGCACAATATAGACATGACAACCCCGTACGCTCTCGGAGAGCTTAACTTGAATCTCGCCGTCACTGAAGCTGGTTGTATGCGACTCTCCCATCGGAATGCCGATGTAATCAGCGATTTGATGGGCAAGTTTAGGATTGGAATTACACGTGAATATTTTTAATTTAGAATCAAGATAAGTCATAGAATAAAAACCCTCCGTGCTGGTTCGTTGAATTAGGCTATCCGATCACCGCTTCTTATCTTGGAAAAGAGAAGCAGGGATAATTACGATTTCTTGTTCTTCTTGGCGATGGCGCGTGCCCGGATCTTCTCTGCGTACCCTGGCTTGTTCTCCTGACGCTGCCTAGCGATGGCCAGATCATTGTCCGAGACGGAATGCGTAATGGTCGAGCCTGCAACAACGAATGCGCCCTTACCCACCTTCACCGGCGCAATCAAATTCACGTTGCTGCCGATAAATGCATCGTCTTCTATTTCGGTAATGGATTTATTATAACCATCATAGTTGACTGTAATCGCACCGCAGCCGATATTGACGTTTTTGCCGACTTTGGCATCGCCAACATAACTGAGATGGGATACTTTAGAACCGTCGTCAATCGTCGCGTTCTTCACTTCGACGAAGTCGCCCACCTTCACGTCAGCTCCGAGTTTTGCCCCCGGACGGAGATAAGCAAAAGGCCCTACCGAGGTCCGAGAGCCGACTTCAGCGCTGCTGAGCACCGAATGTTTGACGCTGGCACCATCCGCGATAACGGAGTCCTCGATATCGGTATCCGGCCCGATGACGCAGTCTTCGCCGATCACCGTGTTCCCTTTCAGAACGGTGCCGGGATAAAGCACGGTATCCGAACCAATCTGAACGTCGGCTCCGATATACGTAGAAGCCGGGTCAATGATGGTAACACCGTTCAACATGTGCGAGCGGTTGATGCGCTCTCTCATGAAGCCTTCGGCTTCCGACAACGCCAGACGGTCGTTGACGCCAATCGATTCGGCGTAGTCATCCGTCTGATAAGCAAGCACGGTCTCGCCGGCTTGTTTCAGGATGCCGATGCAATCGGTCAAGTAATATTCCTGCTGCGCATTCTGGTTGGTTACGTTATCCAGTGCAGCAAATAGCTTTTTATTGTCAAAGCAATAGGTACCGGTATTAATTTCAGTGACGGCGTCCTCTTCCGGACTGCAATCTTTCTGTTCGACGATCCGAAGCGCGCTTCCATCCTCGCCTCGAATGACCCGGCCGTAGCCTTTCGGGTTATCCATATGCGCGGTGAGCACCGTGGCGGCCGCGTTGCTGCTTTCATGAAGCTTCAGAAGATTCTCCAGCGTCTCAGACGTCACCAGCGGAGTGTCCCCGCAAATGACGATCGTGGATCCCTCTTCACCGCCAAGCAGTTCCTTGGCTTGCTTCACGGCGTGACCCGTTCCGAGCTGCTGCTCCTGCAGGACATACTCGGCTGCGTCTTGCAGATAGGTGCGAACCGCTTCCGCGCCGTGGCCAACGACCACAACACTGCGTTCGCAGTTCACCTGCTGTACCGTTTGGACCACATGTCCGACCATCGGCTTGCCACAAACAGGATGCAGCACTTTATATAGTTTGGATTTCATACGTTTGCCCTGCCCAGCGGCGAGCACAATAGCAAATCTTTTCAAGGGCCATGCCTCCTCCTCTTGAACTCACTACTGAATATATATCATTCTACAAAAAAAGAAAAGAGAGCCATAGGTATGGCTCTCTTTTCCTTGAACCCCAATTATAAAACTTAAGCGCCTTCTTCAATCACTTCTTCTTCAGTAGCCGCTCGCTCATACTCGGCCAATACAGCCGATTGAATCTTCTCGCGGGTACCGGAAGAAATGGGATGGGCAATGTCGCGGAACTCTCCGTCAGGAGTGCGTTTGCTCGGCATTGCAACAAACATTCCATTGTTTCCGTCGATGACGCGAATGTCGTGAACGACAAATTCATTATCGATGGTAATGGATGCGATTGCCTTCATTCTCCCCTCAGAGTTAACACGGCGGAGTCTGACATCCGTAATTTGCATATGTGTTCACCACCTTTTTCCATCAGAGACTTGGTGTATAATTCCACACAGCAAACCCGAAATCCTTCTTTTTTCTACTACAAAATGTCCTAAAAACAGGAATTTTTTTTAGAATGTGATATTTTCGACAGACTTCGTGCCGATTCGAATGAAAACGCTATTATATCGACAAAAACCGCGTGCCTAGTTTTCGAAATAATTACCAGGTTTGACGGTAATTCTCTTGGTTTTGGAGTCTACGTCGCTCAAAACCGCGAGTGAAATATAGTCCTCCAGGAGTCTTTCCTCGGTTTCTACCGATCCCGATTCCACGAGGACCCCGACGCCTGCGACTTCGGCATTAAATTCACCCAGCAGATCGACCATCCCCTGAATGGTGCCTCCTGCCTTCATGAAATCGTCCACGATCAGCACCCGGGAGCGTTCCTTGAGCGCCCGGCGGGATAAAGACATCGTATGGATGCTCTTGTGCGAGCCCGACACATAATTGATGCTTACGGCCGACCCCTCCGTCACTTGATGGTCCCGGCGAACTAGTACGACCGGCAGGTTCAATTGCGCCGCCGTCGCATAGGCCAACGGAATTCCTTTGGTCTCCACGGTCATGACCACATCGATCTCCCGGTCGGAGAATGCCGTCGCAATGATCTTGCCCGCTTCGTTCATGAGCGTAGGTTGTCCGAGCAGATCGGACATGTATAGGTAGCCGCCCGGCAGAATCCGATCCGATTGCTGAAGCTGCTGGCACAGCTCCTCCGCAAAGCGCAGGGCATGGTCTCTGCGCAGCTTCGGAATGTACCTTACCCCTCCGGCCGCTCCGGCCAGCGTCTGAAGCTCTCCGAGCCCCTCGCTCTCAAATACGTCCTTAATGATCGCCAAATCCTCGCTAATGGACGACTTGGCTGCTCCATATCGCTCGGCGAACGTTGTCAGCGGAATCAGCGTATGCGGTTTGGATAGTAAATATTGGGTCATATCGACCAATCGTTCGCTTCGTTTTAATTTTTTCACCTAGGGTTCCTCGCTAAATCCGAATATTATATGTTAAATATAACACTTTTGTACGTATTTATACAACTTTGATTGCAATTCGCCCCCGAAATGTCAATTCCAACCGTTTCTAAGTGAGCAGGCGAACGGCATACACTTCCTTGCAGAAGCCCCGAAGGCCATTGTAAATCCGGGCCACCTTGGATTCCTTGGAGACCAGTCCGAAGACGGTAGGACCGCTGCCGGACATCAGCGCGCCGTCAGCGCCCAATTTCAGCATACCTTCCTTCAGCTGCTGAACTTCCGGGTGCATCTTCAAGGTCACTTCTTCCAGCACGTTGCCCAGCGACTGGCACATCTGCTGGAAGCTGCCCTGCGCCAGCGCGTCCATCATCCGCTCAGCCGATGGGTGGGACTGAATTTGCTCGCTGCGCAAGCGGCCATACACCTCCGCCGTCGACACATTGATCGGCGGCTTCGCCACGATCACCCAGCATTGCGGCGGATTCTGGATCGGCGTGAGCACTTCGCCGCGCCCCGTAGCCAATGCCG
The DNA here is from genome assembly GCF_000024685.1 of Paenibacillus sp. Y412MC10. Lineage (NCBI taxonomy): Bacteria > Bacillati > Bacillota > Bacilli > Caryophanales > Paenibacillaceae > Paenibacillus > Paenibacillus sp. Y412MC10. The sequence goes on along the minus strand of NC_013406.1, from coordinate 35,818 downwards.
TGCCGCCGGTCACGCAGAACGGCACATCGGAGCCGAGCTCGGCACCGAGCGCGAGCAGCTCCTGCTGGGGGATGCCGAGCCCCCAGAGGCGGTTCAAGCCGCGCAGCGTGGCCGCCGCATCGCTGCTGCCTCCTGCGAGTCCCGCGGCAACGGGAATTTTTTTGTCCAGGTGGATATGTACACCCTTCCTCACGTCGTAGCGCTCTTTGATTAGTCTTGCTGCCTGAAAGGCCAAATTCTTCTCGTCCAGCGGTATGTATCCTGCCTGCGAGGTGATGATGATGGTGTCCCGCTTTTGTTCGGACATTTCGAGCCGATCGGCGAGGTCGATCATCGTCATGACCATCTCTACCTCATGAAAGCCGTCAGGACGTTTATGGAGTACATCCAGCATCAAATTGATTTTGGCCGGTGCTTTTTCGTATATTTTCAAGAACGTTCACCTATCCTTAGCTTTTCCCATATGCTTGAACTTAACATATTCGAGGAAAAACATCTAATGCCTCTATATTAACAAACTCAGGCTTTGAAGTCATGGGACCGTTTGATGACGTTCACGATGCACCGGCTTTAAGAAAAACGCCTATCGACGCGCATAACGTAAGCTTTTCCTGCGAGTCAGGAAGCTAAAGATGAAACAAACAGGGCCTTCCGCTTAATCGGAAGACCCTGCTGCGATGCGGCCATACTCTTACAGGTCGGATTTGCGGGCTGCCCGCTCGGCGAGCTCAATCGCCCGTTTTACCATGTTGCCGGCATCCTTGGCCTTAATGCCTCCCCAGCCCTCTTTTTCCACGGTGTCGTAGAATCCCAATTCTTTAGCCAATTCGGTCTTCAATTGATCGGACATGATGCTTCGTCTTCTTCTGCTCATCAATCCCGCCTCCTTGGAAAATGTATTGAGTATGGCATGAACAGCATCCTGCGCGACGCAGCGGCCTTCCATGGGCCTTACGCATGCTTAAGTCTCCGTCACCGCGTATAGAACGGCTGGGATAAGCTTCGCGCAGCTTTAGTATGCGTTCAACCCGTCCTTGTCATCCCTCCGGAAGGATGGCAACAAAAAACAGCCTCCCTGTAAGCGGAGACTGCTCTCATGACGTATCGTTATGACTTGATATAGGTGATTCGCATCTCGTTGTCGTCACCGGTGACCATGATCTCCACGGTTTCGGTCAAAATATCCGCATAACTGTAAGACACACGTTTAAAAGTTTGCTGGTCTTGGTCCAGCTTCACAATGAAAACAGAAGGGTACGTTTCTTCCAAAACACCAGTACGCTCGACGGTCTTCCGACGGCCACCGTTTGCCCGAAGCGTAATTTTTTGCCCTAAATGGGCATCGAGACTGCGTTTGATTTCCAACAGCGCATTTTTAGCCATTGTCGACGACCACCTCTTTCCTTGTCCATTATACCGAAGATTGCATCATTTGTCAATTCAAAAACATTAATTATATCAGCATCAAAAATATATTGTCAATGTATTTTTTTTGACCCTGCCATTCTCGCGCTCATTTGCTTTAATATGTGCTAAATTGACAAGCTTTATGTATTTTTTTTGACAACTTTCTTAACGAATGGAAACGAAAAATAAAAAAACCCCAGCGAGTGGGGTTCTTCTTGGTTCATTCTCCAGCGGTTATTGGACCTCTGATCGCACGGATTAGGCGCCTAGCTGACTGAAGGCGTAACCTTCAACGTAGACAAATCCTGCAGCTTGGGCAGACCGATCCGGTAGCTGCCTCTCGTCTCAATTCCGCCTACGCCCTGGCTGCCGCTGATCGTATGATGGACCACGTCATGGATGTTCACGGTATCCCGGACCGACGTATAGGCCGCTTTAGCGGCGACGTAGACGGGATCCAGCGCATGGATGAGGATTCGCCCCGGCGAGCTGGCAAAATTGGCTCCAGCCTGCAGCAGCGCCTCAAAATGCGATTGGCACGCTCCGGCCACGATGACCAGGGAATCCAGGTTCCGCTCATATTGACGCGCCACCTGAATCGCCGTGACGAAGTTGTGGGAATTCTTATAGCTGTCCAGGCTATATAAATCGTATGGCTGACGTCTCTTCAGAACCCCATCATGTCCCGTGATCACAACGATATCAGGTCTTACCCGCGGAAGAAGACGATATAATGAATCGGCCATCCCCGACTCATTGATATAATGGCCTTCCGCTGGGACCCGAAGCTGGTTGTACAAGGTCATGCTCTTCTTCAGATATTGGGGATCTCCATCCAAATGCAGCACCTTGCCCGGCACGTCAAAGTATCCTTTATCCGCAAGCTGGCCGCCTTCAGTATGCCGCAGGCTGGCCAGTTGACGCTCGCTCTGCTCCTGTCTTTGCTTCTGCAGGCGGTCCAGCGATTCATTGGCTTTGATCTGCGCCTGCTTTGTTCGTTCGCTTAAGGTGGGATGCGGGACCGTAACCAGATCATCAACGGGAGCATCGGCCAGTAACCGGAATTCCGTCCCTTTGATGACGATATTGTTATTTTGCCGCATGCCTTCTACCCGGAACGTTACATCGCCGCCGTAGGATTTACGAACGACCAAGTCTCCCAAGTTCATCACAACATCACCCCTACCCTATGGTATGGGCTACTGTGACTATTGGTTCTTGTTCAGCGCCAATTTATCGCGCGGAGGCCATGAGTAAGCTCCAGAGACTCCCTGAACGGCTGCGTCAACGGATATTGGCGCCGAACAGCACGTTGCTAAGCCGCGCATACTCCTCAATGCTAAGCGTCTCTCCGCGCCGTGAAGGCTCGATCCCTGCTTCCTGCAGCAGCTGCTCCAGCCGTTCACGTCCCTCACCCGGGAAGAACCGGCTCTTCAGATTGTTGGCAATCGTCTTCCGTCGCTGTGCAAATGAAGCCTGGACCACCTCGAAGAAGAATCGTTCATCTTCCACGCGGACCGGCGGCTGTTCCCGGACCGCCAGGCGAATCACGGCCGACTCGACGTTCGGCTGCGGAATGAACACCGTGTGCGGCACGATGCAGACCAGCTTAGGCTCGCTGTAGTATTGAACGGCGATGCTGAGACTTCCGTAATCCTTGCTTCCCGGTGCAGCGGCCATCCGTTCGGCCACTTCCTTCTGAATCATCACCACGATGTTCTCCAGCGGCAGCTTCTCCTCCAGCAGCTTCATGAGAATCGGCGTCGTCACGTAATACGGCAGATTGGCAACCACGCTTACCTTCGATACGTCCGCGAAATCTTGACGGAACAGCTCATGAAGATCCACCTTCAGCACATCCCCATGATGAACCCTCACGTTCCCGTAGGGCTCCAGGACTTCCCTTAGGATGGGAATCAGGCGCTGATCGATTTCGACCGCGGTGACGGTTCCTGCCGTCTGCGCCAGCTTCTCCGTCAGTGCACCGATGCCAGGCCCGATCTCGAGCGCGCCCTTATCTTCATCCAGTCCTGCAGCTTCCACGATTTTATACAAAATATTCTGATCGATGAGAAAGTTCTGGCCCAGACTCTTCTTGAAGGAGAATCCATGGCGCGAGATGATCTCCTTCGTCCGTCTTGGTGTTGATATATCCTCGATCCGATTCATTAGCTAAACGCCCCCTTCTTCCAGCTGTGCAAGTGCTGCCAGAAATTCTTCCCGCGATATTTGAAACATGGCCAATCGTTTATGGAACTGCTTGCTGTTGCAGTATCCGATGCCCAGCAGATTACCCATCGCCATTCGTCTTGCCGCAGCCTCCGGGTGAGCCGATAATCCTGCCTCCAGCATATCCTCCAAACTGATCAGGCTCTCTCCACCCTCAAAAGACGTGTGAACCCGCTCCAGCGCGCGCCGTATCGCCTCTGGCGAGGCATTCTCCACGCCAATATCCCCTTTCCGGGTAGCATCCGCTTCCGGAATGAAGGCGTGCTTGCAGCCGGGTACGCCCTGATCCACGATTTTGCGGATTCGTTCACCCGCATGGTCAGGATCCGTCAATATGATAACGCCTCTGCGCTCCTGGGCAAGCGCTATGCGCTTCAGGATTTGTTTGTTGATCGCTGAACCGCCGGTTTCGATCGTGTCGGCTTCTACGGCCCGTTTAATGGCAACGGTATCGTCCCTGCCTTCCACGACAATCACTTCTTTAATCATGCGTTCGTTCTCTTCCTTCCCAAGCAGAGCAGGCCTGTACAACGTTAAGGCTCAACCCGTTTAGCCTTGATTACTGCGGTCTTAACAAAACAAAAGAAGAGGAAATATTCCCTCTTCTTGATCATCATATATTATAAGCTAAATAGTATAGCATTAGAATGGCAAAGTAAATTGGAATTCATGCGTCTAGTTCAATTCAGGTTTAACCGGACCGATCACGTAAACGGTGCGGCCGCTCTTCCGGCCGAAATTCATGGCCGATTTCAACGAATCGTAATAGACATCGATTTTGTTGCCTTTGATGGCGCCGCCCGTATCTTCAGCACGGCGGAAGCCGATGCCTTCGATGTAAACCCACCATCCGATCGGGATGATATTAGGATCAACGGCGATGGTGCGACCTTCCGTAACGCGTGTGCCGGATGCGGTACGCGTACCGATTCCTTGCTGTTCGGCGGAATACGCGGTCATCGACACGTTGTTCAATACCTTCTTGTATTTAAAATCAACGCCTGCGCGGGAAACCACGTTGTTCTCCACAGCCTTGGCGGTCGTTACTTTTTTCGTGCCGGACAATTTAGCCGGTGTAGCTTTTACATCGGTGGCTGCCGCCTGGACGATAACAGGCTTCTCCACTTTTTTCGTGCCTACGGCAATGATTTTATCCTTCGTTCTGCGTTCGATTTGTTGGGAGACCTTCGTCTTGGAAACCAGCTTGCCATTGTGGTAGACCTTCTCGTAATGGTTCACCATAAGACCAGACTCGCCCCGCTGAATGACTCGGTTATCGCCCTTTTCAAGCGATGGATCGGCCGTCTTGATCACGCGGAATTCGCGGTCTTCCGTTTCCTTAACTTTTTGCTTCGTGACGCGAACGACATTGATATTCATATTGCTGGTCAGCTTCGTGTCTTGCGACGGTTGTACTATATCTTCACCCTGGATCGTAACGCCAGCCTCTTTGAGTACATGATCAACTGTATCCTGGGATGTAAATATGGTTTTGGTTTTGCTGCCTACCGTAACGTTGACTGGAATAGCTCTGTCAATAATAATTCGGTCTCCGTCCCGGATTGCGCCGTTCAGGGGCATCGAAATTTGATCTTGGGGACTCAACGTGATCGCTTGCTCATCCAGCAATTCCTGCAGCAACGATCCACGTGTTTCCACCGTAGTGACCCGGCCGTCGACGACAAGCTGAACTTCCTTGCCTGCCTGGTCATGTACAACCAACGATATGAGAAGTGATACCGTAACGGCACCCATGGCGCCGAGCAACATCAGTTGACGCAAATTGTCATGCTTCCATCTCAATGCGTAAGACATGCTGGATGATTGTGATTCATGGGTTTCTTCAGGTTGAAAAATGCCCACTATTCCATCCTCCTTCATAGTCCCGCCGTCTAGGTAAACGCATGAATGCATTTGACGTGACTATAGCAATTTTTCTCACAGGGCGCCCTGCTATCTATCTACACCCTGCGTCAATTCCCGTCTTCCGTCCATTTGCCATCACCTCCTGTTTACCAAGAGTATGATGGACCCGTCTCCATTATTCAAAAATAAAAGAAGCCATTGAAAGAGTACTAGAGGCTCTAACGTGGCTTCCTGATGAATGAAATCATGGAAATGGTATGCACGAGATTTCCCCTCTTATTTCGCTTACGGAGTTAGCTGTCGGGTTCGGACGTAAGAGAGACGCCCTATATCCGGATGCCCGCTCATGGCGAGATCCTTCAAATTCACCCCAAAGACCCGAAAAAGAAATCAAATACAGCTTCGTGCATCCAGACCAGTATGCACCGCAGTATCGGTTCCCCCGTTCTCCAGAATTTCGGAGATTAAGCGAGACGGTTCATGAAATATTCGGCTGCGATCTGCACATCGCAGCTTCTTATCACTGAAAAGATGATATCCTGTTTGTATGCAGGTTGTAAAGCGACATTCAACCACATTTTCTCAAGTAAAAGGTTAAAATATTGTAATATCAACGCCTTTTCTGATTAAAAAACTTTAATTAATCGAAAATGCTCCCTTTTTCATGGCTTTTGCTCTTGTTTTCGTTAAATACCAAATCGTTCCAGCGCATTTTTGGTGGTAATTTGGGCCAATTCCTCATAGGACAACCCTCTAATTTCGGCCGCCGCCTCCGCCACCAATTTTACATATGCGGTCTCATTTCGTTTCCCGCGGAAGGGATGAGGTGTCAGGTAAGGCGCGTCCGTTTCGATCAATAATCGATCAAGCGGAACCTTTGCCAAAACCTCTTTGGGCTGCTTCGCATTCTTGAACGTTATCGGCCCCCCAAACGAGATATGGAATCCCATATCCAGGCACATTTTGGCCGTTTCCCAGCTTCCGGAGAAGGAATGCATGACACCGCCGACCTCAGAGGCTTTTTCCTCACGCAAAATGTTAACGATATCTTCATGCGCATCCCGGTTATGAATGACAATGGGCATGTTCAATTCCCGGGCAAGCCCGATCTGGCGCCGAAGCACGCGGTGCTGCACTTCCCTGGGGGACGTATCCCAATGATAGTCCAAGCCGATCTCCCCGATTGCCACCACTTTATCGTGACTGCATAAAGAGGCGATCCAATCCAGGTCCTGATCCTCCATGGTGATCGCATCTACAGGATGCCATCCTACCGCTGCATATATAAAATCATAAGTCTCAGCCAGCTTCATCGTGGTCGGGATCGTCTCCCGGTTAAATCCGATATTGATCATCCGCGTAACGCCGGCTTCAAGCGCCCGATGAATTGCAGCTTCCCGGTCTTCGTCGAATTGGGGAGCGTCCATATGAGTGTGCGTGTCGAACAGCATACTATCCACACTCTCCTTCCTGTCGTTTCTATGTCGTCTATTTTCCATTAGTTGGTTGAATGCAAGGGGATTAACGGTTGTCCTGTTTTGCTTGATTTAATGCTGTTGTTTGAAAACGTCGGCTATCGTCTCCGGCATTTGACCCAGGAGCGGGTCCACCTTCTCCTCCGGATAATAAAGATGGTACCGCCCTTTATGAATGCCGCTGATCGAGCGTACGATATCGGATACCTCCGAGATTTCCCTCAGCTCGTCATGCCGGTCCAGAAGGAGAATCTGTTTCTCGTTAAGCGGCATATCGGAATGAACCTTATCATAAGGAAGATCCGTTGGAAAATCAATCTCCAGGTCATATTCCGGATGCAGCCCCACGGCGCGGAACGCTTGGCGGATCCCGTCGATGGTTTCCAGATCGATGTTGTCGATTTCTACATATTTGTAGAGCTTTCGGTGCATGAAACGGCCGCATAATTCGCTAAGAAGCGGGTCTTCCTCCTCCGTCCATTGCAGAAAGGCCGTTTGAATCAAGGCTTCATCAAGACGCAAGTATTGGTGTACGCCAATGTTCCCCGAAAACAACGCAGGCAGCGGTTCGATCATGAAACGGAAAGCATATCCACGGTCATGCAGCTCCTTGGCCCGGCGAAAGATTTGGCGCAGGATGATTTCGGAGCTTCGGGTGACGGGATGAAAATACACCTGCCAGTACATCTGATACCGCGACATGAGATAATCCTCCACCGCGTGCATGCCCGATTCCTTCACGACGACCCGATCGCGGTACGGCCGCAGCATCCGCAAGATTCGGTCGATATCAATCGTTCCATAATTGACTCCCGTATAGTAAGCATCCCTTAGCAAATAATCCATCCGGTCTGCATCCAGCGGACTAGTGACCAGATTCATGACAATTGGCTTATCGTAGGTTTTGTTAATAACGGAGGCGACCTTCTCGGGAAAATCGGCACCGAGCTCCTGCAGTACCCGATTGACGCAAGTATCTCCGAGCAGGATCCGGCATGTCCAATCCTCGTGGTTCATATGAAAAGCTTCTTCTATGGAATGGGAAAAAGGCCCGTGCCCTACATCATGCAGCAGCGCCGCGCAGAGCGCAACTTGCCGTTCCTCGGCAGGCCAATCGGAATACCCTCTCCGTTCGAATTGAGAGATGATTCTTCTCGTAATTTCATAGACTCCAAGAGAATGGGAGAATCGGCTGTGCTCTGCTCCATGAAAGGTCAGGAAAGAAGTGCCGAGCTGCCTGACCCGGCGAAGCCGCTGAAATTCCGGGGTATCGATTAACCGCCAGATAATATCGTCCTGCACATGAATATAATTGTGGACGGGGTCCTTAAACACTTTTTCTTCCGAAATGGGTGAATGCATTTCATCTCAACTCCTTCTCGTTAACTCTTTAGTTTTAGCCGATAAACACTTCTTTTGACATCTAATGTCGAACTTTGTCGAATAACGTAAAATCACGCTTTCCAAATCGACAAATCCAAAATCGCCGCAAAAATTGGTTCGATTATGGTAATTCCGTTGCTATATAAGGCTTTTGTTCACTATACTTTCGTAAACAGGTTCCGATTTTTCAAAAATATAGGTTGACTGTTTTGGGAATCGTTGGTACTATAAATAACATAAAAACTAGAACTATGTCGAATTATGACTTTTTTAAATTATGGCGAGAGGGGCATTTATAAGTTATGATGAAATCAACAGGAATTGTAAGGAAAGTCGATGAGCTTGGACGGGTCGTCATTCCGATTGAGTTGCGCCGCACGCTCGGAATTGGTGAGAAAGATGCATTGGAGATTTATGTAGACGGCGAACGCATCATGCTTAAGAAATATGAGCCTGCCTGCATCTTCTGTGGTAACGCTGAGAACGTCACTTACTTCAAAGGTAAAATTGTTTGCCATGAATGTATCTCGGAAATCCCTACACCTGTGACAAATTAAGATTTTTAGTATATAATAGCATTATTACATTTTGTTAATTCTAACCTTTTTCATATCTCCTTGGTGCCTTCCTCGGCTATGAACCCGGCCGCAGGAGGGTCTTTTTTTGGGATTAAAGAATTATACGTTTTCAGTGAAGCGTATCCTTTCTTTAATCCCATTTATATGTTTTGGGGTCCCCGTAAAGTATTTGGAATAAGCATCGAAGCTTGGGTCCACTTTGTGGGGCTTTTTGTTTATCCCCCTTGGGCCAGGCAAGCCATATTCACGACTCCGTCAGGAGTGCGTTATAGATGTCCCTTTTCGATACGCCGCGATCACCCGCGGTTTTTTTCATGGCATCCTTGCGGCTTAGTCCTTCCCGCTCATAGTGCCCCACATGCTCCTCCAGCGAGAGCTCCTGCCACCAGGCATTTTTCTCTTTCTGCTCCTCTTCTGCACTGCCGGCCTCCACCACCAAACAATATTCTCCCAGCGGCGGATGCTCCGTGAGCCAGTCCAGGCATTCGGAAATGCTGCCTCGCACAAATTCCTCGTAGCGCTTGGTGAGCTCCCGTGCCAAGGTCACCTTCCGATTTCCCAGTACCTCCTGCAGGATCTCCAGCGTCTTCTTCACGCGATGCGGAGATTCATAAAATAATAACGTTCCCTGCGCCGATTGCAAAGCTTGCAGCTGTTGGACGATATCTTTGCGCTCCCGCGGCAAAAAGCCGATAAACGTAAACCGTTCGGTCGGCAAACCCGACACGATTAAGGCGGATAACGCCGCATTGGCTCCCGGGATCGGAATGACCGAAATTCCTGCCTCAATCGCAAGCGAAACCAGATCACTGCCAGGGTCTGAAATCGCCGGCAGACCGGCATCGCTGACAAGTGCCACATTTTTTCCTTCTATTATATAACGTATGATTTCAGGACCGCTTGCCGCCTTGTTATGCTCGTGATAACTAAACAGCGGTTTAGCCGGAATTTCGAAATGGGTCAGCAACTTGCGTGACTGCCTCGTATCCTCTGCCGCGATAATATCGCATTCCTGTAGGATGCGTACGGCGCGGTACGTTATATCCTCTAAATTCCCGATCGGCGTTGCCACCAAATACAGCGAACCCGGACTTCCCGCTCCCCGGTCGGCATAACTCTGTTGCACAAGATTTCTCATTCTTTTGTCTCATCCTCATGTGTTCCATAGTAAATTTCCATAAAATCCGGTCCGTAATTCCCCTGCTCATCATACACAATCAGCGGTGGCTTTAGCCGAACCTCGGGCTTTCCGTCCCGAATGCCCTCGATCAGGACCATGTTGGCTTCCATCTTCACGCGCGGATGCACAAATCGGATGACCTTGGGCTCAATCCGGTATTTGCTCATCAGGGTGATAATCTCCGCCAGCCGCAGAGGCTTGTGAACCATGCTCATCTTCCCGCCTTGTTTGAGCAGCCTTGCACAGGACTCAATGACTTCTTCAAGCGTACAGTGAATTTCATGCCTCGCAATCGCCTGATGCTCATTCAGCTTCAAGTCGCTGCCATTCATCGGCATATAAGGCGGGTTGACCGTAATCAGGTCATACGCTCCATATCCCTTTTCCTTGTACAGTTCCCGCAGATCGCCTTCATGGATCGTGATCTGGTCCTGAAGGTCATTCATCACTACGCTCCGTCTGGCCATATCCGCAAGTCTGGGCTGAATTTCAATCCCCTCGATCGGCGCGCCTGTACGTGTCGACAGCAGAATGGGAATTACCCCGTTACCCGTGCACATATCCAGAATCCGGCCCCTGCGCGGTATGCTGGCAAACCTGGCAAGCAGGACCGCGTCCATGGAGAAGCTGAATACCTCTTCGCTTTGAATGATGCCGAGCTCATGGGTGAGCAGATCATCGATCCGCTCGGATGGTTGCAATAACACTTCTTTCAATTTCATGGTTTCAACCCTTTATCTCTATAATTCGTTATATCCCCGCTACTTTGGTGTGTAACTCTTTCCACCCTTGCCTGATGATATGAAATACGTAAAAAGCTGCTCTTCACATTGCATGACAAGCAGCCATATGTTTCACTCGCGATCCTTACAGTATAACCTTTCGATTCTAGAAAAAAACCGTAGGCAGTTTCCCCTACGGCTTCTTATTTATTCAGAAAAGACAAGCAGAACAGGCAATCCCCTTCCGTCCGCAGATGTCCATAATAGACATTGCAAATATGGAAGCCTTCATGATACAGCCGTGCCAGGTTATCATACCCCTCACCGACCACATCTTCATGTTCCTCATCCTTCACATGAGGCTGAGGTTGTAAAGCAACTGGGCTTTCCAATTCTGCCGGATTGACTTCCCTCTTTAAAATTTTCCGGAGCTGTTCATTTTCAAGACTGAGGCGATGGTTCTCTTCCAGCAGTTCCTTGATGACCAGCTTAAGTCCACCCAGTTCACTGTGTATATGTCCCATCTGTGTTTCCAACTCTTGAATGAGCACAAAAATGTTTTTCTTCTCCAAGTCTACACCCCGAAAATAAACATTCTATTGGACTATTTGATGACAACGTCATCCATTGGAAGTTCCTTGACCTTTCCAATTTCAAACAGCTGAACATGAACCGTCCGCTTATCCGCATTGAGCCCGACTACTTTGCCTTCTCCAAGCGAAGTAACGACCAGTTTCCCAGCGGATGGAAGCTCTTCTTTCACGCTTTCATAATTATCATGCTCAAACTTCAGGCAGCACATCAATCTTCCGCATAGCCCGGAAATTTTAGTCGGATTGAGCGATAGGCTTTGATCCTTTGCCATCTTGATCGATACCGGCTCAAAATCACCAAGCCATGAGGAACAGCACAGTACGCGTCCACAAGGTCCAAGACCGCCGAGCATTTTGGCTTCATCGCGAACTCCAATCTGGCGAAGTTCGATTCTTGTTCGGAATATGCTGGCCAGATCCTTAACCAGTTCACGGAAATCCACACGGCCTTCCGCCGTGAAGTAGAAAATGATTTTGTTTCGGTCAAAGGTAAATTCCACATCGACCAGCTTCATTTTCAGTTCGTGATCCCGAATTTTATTTAAACAGGTGGTGAATGCATCCTTCGCCGCTTGTTTGTTCTCTTCAACCACACGGGCATCGGAGTCACCAGCGATACGAATGACCTTCTTGAGGGGAAGGACAACGTCGGATTCACCTACCTCCTTCTTTCCTATCACAACTTGACCATACTCGATCCCTCTCGCGGTTTCCACAATTACGGATTGTTCCTTCTCCACGGGGAGGTCGAGCGGATCAAAGTAATATATTTTGCCCGCTTTCTTAAAGCGGACACCTACTACACTGTACAAAAATAAACCCCCTTGTGCCTGTACATATTGGCCATTCTTCGGGCCTGGGGGTGTGCTCACGCCGGAGTGTTACCGCCCAAACCCATCAATAACTGCTCTAAACTGAGCTGTCCATTGACATTATAGCGTAACTTCTTCTGACACTCTGCGGCCAAATCCATGTATGACACCCACTGTGCTGTGCTGCGGGCTGATGCATGACCAGAGATATACTCTGCCTGATCTATGAAAACGAGAGACTCTTTCCTTCCATACTGGACATGGATCATGTCCTTAAACCATAAATGAAACATACTGAACAATAAGTCCAGATGATCGGAGAGTTCGGTTTTGAACACTTTTTGACTCGCGGTGATCATCGCAGAGCCACTGCGGGTCAAAGACTCCTTCCCTAATTGTAACACTACGTTTCTAATTTCTGCAAACCAATTCTCATTCAATATTTTCCTGCACTCGTCAAGTCCGGACGCCAGATGAACAGCGCAGCGTACAAGCGCGGCAGGATAGCCCTCACCTACAAGGACCTTTTCCATCATCTGCGGATCAAGGGCCCGGAACGGGACTAGCTGTGATCGTGATTGAACGGTGGGCAGAAGGGCTTGTCCATTCTCGGCAATCAGTATGGCGACGGCAGGCGCCTGCGGCTCCTCAAGAAATTTCAGCAGGCTGTTGGCTGCCTGCGTGGTCATCTTCTCCGCACGGTCAATAATATATACCTTGGGATTCCGGTTCTCCGATCGATAGGAGAATATCCGCTGAAGATCGCGGATCTGATCGATCTTGATGCTGGCCCCATCCGGCTCGACCATCGTCAGATCCGGATGGTTGCCGTGCTCCACCTTGCGGCATTCCAAACATTGCCCGCAAGCATCGTCTTCCCGTTCCGTACAAAACAATGCCTTGGCAAACGTAAGCGCCGTCTGCATCTGTCCTGCACCGTTCGGGCCGCTAAACAGATAGGCATGACTGACAGCATTACGGCGCAAGGCATTTTGCAGCAGTTGCTTCGCAGTCTCTTGACCTACGATATCGTTAAAAGACATATGTCCTCACCTTCTACCAATCCTTCATGATCCTCTATGACGGAACACTCCATCATTTCAAGTAACTTCCTTACTGCTTGCGGCTAGAATACAAGATTGATCAACATGCCTCGGATTTCCCCTACCTTGTTCAGCAGATCAATTCTCCCCTGCTCTGTATCCAGCAGCTCATCCGCCATCTCGAGCAGCGCCGAATCGACCTCATCGATTACGTTATAGCGCTTGCCGCGCCCCCGGCGGTCCCAGCCTCGTGTTTCCTTCATTTTTACCCCGCGACGAACTGTTTCCTCCAAGAATCGGCGAACCATCAATTTATATGCCTTTAGCTCTCGAACGGTCATCGCTTTGGCCAAACGATCCCCTTGCATTGCAATTTCACGCATTTGACGACTCAGCTCTTCATGGGTCGCACGTTCTCCCTGCTGCTGCATCATATCCGAGAACGATCGCTTCTGAATCGGTCTGGCGTTGCCATCCGGCACCGTGATTTCGCTTTTCATGGGCCGAAAGCCCGGATTGATCTTCACCTGAATCCACCGCCTATTGCGTTATTTGTTGCATCTAATAAAACGGAGGCATCTGGTACGTTCATATCGAACAACCTATGCCTCACGTGAACGTACCTTGAAATGGTTATCTTGTCAAGCGATTCGCCGACATTGATCGAAATATGGGGTGCTTTATCCGGAGTCCATCTACAATATCCATTTATGAAAGATCATCTCCCGATTGCAGCGATCTACGGTAACTATTTTTATTATGATACAGAAGTGGTTCAGAAGACTTTCAATACAGGAGAACACAGCCGTCAAATATCCCAATAAAAACATCCGTTACGTATCTATCGCAGATCTAGAGAATGAATTTAGAAATGCTCGAAACGTTCTACAGGGAGTACAAATACCGTTGCGCCGCCAACCTGCACTTCAACCGGAAGCGGCAAATAGGAATCGGTTGTACCGCTCATAGGGGTTACCGGAGTGACCAGCTGTTCGCGGACCTTACAGCTTGTGCGAATGACGCTGAGCACACTTTCAACCTGTGAATCGTCTACCCCAATCATAAAGGTGGTGTTCCCCGCCTTCAGAAAGCCGCCCGTACTTGCAAGCTTTGTCGCCCGAAAGTTAGCTTTGACCAATGCGGCGGAGAGACGGTTGCTATCTTTATCCTGGACAATCGCAACAATCAATTTCATGGTAAACCCTCCTTGTTTATTTTGGGCATCATATGCCCTTAACACTACTTATTTGACAAACAACCTCAAAAATCCTTTAATATCGCGTCTTCCAAGTGACGATTCATTTCCCTTTCGACCTGCGCGGGTGTCTTGGAAGCATCCACGATGCGAATTCGATCCGGATTACGCTCTGCTACCAATAGATAGCCTTCCCTAACTTTCTCGTGAAATGTCAGGTTCTCCATATCCAGTCGATTCCATTCCCGTTCTGCATTCGCCGCGATCCTTGACAGGCCGATCCTCGGCTCGATATCGAATAACAGCGTCAGATCCGGCATCCGGGTATCAATGGCGAACTGATTGATGCTCCATACCTCTTCCATGCCCAATCCGCGCGCATAGCCCTGGTAAACCAGGCTGCTGTCCACGAATCGGTCGCATAGGACGGTCAATCCCTGCCTTAATGCCGGCTCCACCTTCTCCACAAGATGCTGGCGGCGGGCTGCCGCGTATAACAATGCTTCTGTGCGTGCATCCATCGCGGTGTGCTCCGGATCCAGAATAATGGAGCGGATCTTCTCAGCGATGTCTATGCCTCCGGGCTCGCGGGTAATCAGATACGGGATCGAATGATTCTGCATAAAGGCGGCGAGTCTGCCCATCATGGTCGTTTTACCGGAACCTTCTCCTCCTTCTACGGTAATAAATAGTGGTCTGCGATTATTCATAGCGTATCCTGCTTTCATCATTTGTTGATCATATGCCCCAAGTTTTACGTACCGGCGCATTACGGAGGTTTCTATCCTTTACGTTTCCTTGTAAACGACAATGGTTTGCAGCGTGGGATCGGTTATTCCTTGACACTTAGCCCCGGCCATCCTCAATGCCAGCATTCTCTGTTCCATTTCTGCTGTTATGTCTTCGCCGGGGTATAATATCGGAATGCCTGGCGGATACGGAATAACCATCTCGGCCGCCTTTCGCCCGGCGCTCTTTGCTAACGGCACCGATTCCAATCGCTCCTTGTCAATCGGCTTGAGCGAGAAAGGGACTGGAGCTGAATATGGAGCCTGTCGCAGCAAATTGTTCCACGTGGAAACATCGGAGACCGAACTTTCTTCAGTTAACAAGTTAGCATCGACATTGAAGTGAGAAGAACCCTCATTCAAGTGGATCCCCGGCCGCTCGTACTTCGCGAAATCCCCCTGTTCCCGCAATTTCCGGATCAGTAATTCCGTATCTTCCACAGCAGTACCTGGTTCCATTCCGGTCTCATCTGTCTTCTCCCCCTGCTCTACAATATGCACAAGAGCCCATAAGACGTGATTCGCATCTTCGCGGGTCGATCCCAATGTAAACAATAAGACGACGCGCAGCTCGTCGCTCATCTCCGGCACACAGCCGCGCGCCTCCAGTGCGCGCTGGAGTGCATACCCGCTAAGGGCCCCGGTGCGGTCATAAATGACCGCCTTGAACGGGTCCTGGCGGGTATACGCCGCGGCGGCTGTGCCCGCGGCGCCATCCTCGGGCTGCGGCGGCTGTAGCAGCCCGAAGCGCGGCAGCTTCGCGAGGCCGCGCCGGAAGGCATCCACGGCGGCCAGGCCAGCCGTGAAGGCGCCTGCGCCCTGCGTGTGCAGCAGGCGCCGTGCCAGATCCAGCGAAGCCATGAGCGGGTACGAGGGGCTGGAGCTTTGCACCATCGCCAGCCGCTGGCGCAGCAGGCTCCGGTCGAGCAGCCCGCCCTGTACATGCAGCATGGCTCCCATCGTCATTGCGGCTAGCATCTTGTGCGTGGATTGGACCACGCCGTCCGCGCCGCATGACAAAGCATTCATCGGCAGCTGTGGATGCTGCCCGTAATGCGCTCCGTGCGCTTCGTCCACCAGCAGCGGCACTCCGCGCTTATGGCAGGCCTCCGCCAGCGGCCTTAAGTCGCTCCCCATCCCGTAATAGTTCGGCATCGTGATGATCGCTCCCTTGGCCTCAGGGAAGGCCTCAAGAGCCGCTCTCAGCGTAGCTTCTGATGGGGCAACGGCTAAACCGCTCTGCTTGTCCAGCTCCGGCTGAAGAAACACCGCCCTTGCACCGGCAAGCATCAATCCGTTCAACACGGACTTATGTACGTTCCGCTGCACCAGCACGAGATCGCCCGGCTCACGGCATACCGTCAGGATCAGCGCCAGATTGCCGGCCGTGCTTCCGCCCACCAGGAAAAAGCTTTCTTCGGCGCCAAAACAATCGGCAGCCAGCTCCTGCGCTTCCTGAATCACGCCTTCCGGATGAAATAAATCATCGGTTCCGGTAATTTCCGTCACATCGATGCGCATCGCCTCTCGCAGCATCTCCGCTGCGCCACCTTCTAACCCGTATGCCCTGCCGTTCTTATGGCCGGGTACATGAAAAGATGAAGCCCCGCGTTCCCGGTATAACCTTAAAGCTTCAGTAAGTGGGGCACGCTCTCTATGTGTAGTCATCGACATATCCCTTCGGATTACATTCTCTAACCTATTTTAACGCAAATTGAAACCTACGCCTACGTTTCCATGCCCTGAAAATCCTCTCTAAACAAAAAAAGGCCCTTACTTCAGGCCCATTTAACACGCGTACCCGCGCCTATGCATTCTTCGGCATCGCAATCTGTTTTAATTGACGGATAAAAAAATGATATTTGGCATCTTCCGCACTGGTATGGACGATTTCCGATTCACATTCCTCGCATACGAATTGCGATACAATGGTGATTCCATCGGTCTTCGACTGATTGCATATGATACACACGTGTTCGGTCAATTCTTCCATAACCATCCCACCTTGATCCTTTTCCTATTAGTATGACACAGTTTCTATTATTTTAAACCTTTTCATAGGATATCTTTCTACGCTTTATTTATATGTACCCCTTGATGGCCTTGTGTCTGTACCTTTTTTTCAGCTTAATAAAAATATGATTTTGTCCGATAAAAACATAAAAGACTAAAACTTCTCGTCTATCGAAATTTATCTTCTATTTAAAGGGGGACGGCATAGCCCAATGGCAGATCCACACGGTCAAGCCACCTTTTATCACTACCGCTTAATCAAGAAAATCCAGTTTTCCAAAAGCTTGCTCATCCTCTACTTAAGTCTGCCTTGGCTTGCTGCAGCTGCAGGGACCCTATGGGTGTCTCCGTACATTCTGCTATATATGTTCATCGCTTTTCCGCTTATGTTATGGATCCAGTACGTTATCGGTCATACCGTGCTTGTCCTCCTGGGAACAGGCTATCGGAAGCGCTGGCGCTTCAGGCTGAGGCTGCCTTGGCTTGGTTATATCCCAGATCAACATGTCAGCCGTCGCGTATTCATGTTGGTGCAGTTCTATACCTGTTGGGTAGGGATAGTCTTAAGCGCTATCATGGCCTTCTGGTCATCGCTGCCGTTTGCCATTGCGATTGTGTTCTGGCATCTATGGCTGCTTCTTCCGCGAGGTTATACCATGCTGCGCCTGAGTGGTCAGCGCAAAGACGGGATGTTAAAAATGAATGAGCAGGATATCTCATACTACCAGCAATAAAGTAAAGGATTTTTCGTGTTTGAATTTACTACATAGCGTTGTAACCATATTCTCTTGTACATGAAATAAAGACCTCATTCCGAAGCCGGAAGAGGTCTTTATTCATTCGCTTTATTGCTTTCCAATCCTTGTATGACTTGTTTCTTAAGCTGAGTAGGAACCGTGATTATGAGAAAATCGTCTTGCACCGACAGGTGGACGATACTTTTACCTTTTTCAAACACTAACGAAGACCCGTTGTCTTCAACTTCCTTCTGCTTCCATCCCCAGGACTCGATTTCATCCAAGTAAGGCTCAGGAATACTGTCGTCTTCCTTCAAGCCTGGAAGCGCATAGCGTACATAATCCAAGTCACTATTGCCTGTCGTCTGCTCCGTTTTATTCGCTTCCTTCGGAACCGGGAATGATTTCACATTCGCTGCCCCGTCAAAGGATTTCCAGCTTGGTTCCGTGGATGCCCCGCATCCGGATCCGATTAACAGTATCGTACCCGCACAGATCATTCCTGCCACATGCAGACCACTTTTACGCAACATGTCATTGTCCTCCTTCCCCCACAATAACCGGTCTCCAGATGAGTATTCATAGTTGGTTGGTTAATGGAGAACCTTCCAATCAGGCCTTCATTCCTATAGCCTGCGTAAATCGGTAAACACTTACCCGATTATGCCTAATTCTATTATACTGATTTTCGGTGTGGTATCGGTAACAAAATCTTCATCTGTTTACGTCAATTTTATGATCATGTTATATAACAGAAAAGCCGCTAGCACTTACGTTTGGTGCTATTTTAAGCGTTGGACCTCTTAATACGGCAAAGCATCAAAAGTCCCATAAACAAATAAAAACCACCATCGATTACATCGACAGTGGTTTTTCGCTTGGCGACGTCCTACTCTCCCGGGACCCTTCGGTCCAAGTACCATCGGCGCTGGAAGGCTTAACGGTCGTGTTCGGTATGGGAACGCGTGGAACCCTTCCGCCATCGCCACCAAACGGTTCAGATGCTTGATCACCTGAAAACTAGATACGAAACGAATTTGCAGCACATTGAAATATATTTTGGATAAGCCCTCGACCGATTAGTATTGGTCAGCTCCATGCATTGCTGCACTTCCACCTCCAACCTATCTACCTCGTCGTCTTCAAGGGGTCTTACTAATTGGGAAATCTCATCTTGAGGGGGGCTTCACGCTTAGATGCTTTCAGCGCTTATCCCGTCCGTACGTAGCTACCCAGCCATGCTCCTGGCGGAACAACTGGTGCACCAGCGGTACGTCCATCCCGGTCCTCTCGTACTAAGGACAGCTCCTCTCAAATTTCCTACGCCCACGACAGATAGGGACCGAACTGTCTCACGACGTTCTGAACCCAGCTCGCGTACCGCTTTAATGGGCGAACAGCCCAACCCTTGGGACCTACTTCAGCCCCAGGATGCGATGAGCCGACATCGAGGTGCCAAACCTCCCCGTCGATGTGGACTCTTGGGGGAGATAAGCCTGTTATCCCCAGGGTAGCTTTTATCCGTTGAGCGATGGCCCTTCCATGCGGTACCACCGGATCACTAAGCCCGACTTTCGTCCCTGCTCGACTTGTAGGTCTCGCAGTCAAGCTCCCTTATGCCTTTGCACTCTTCGAATGATTTCCAACCATTCTGAGGGAACCTTGGGGCGCCTCCGTTACTCTTTAGGAGGCGACCGCCCCAGTCAAACTGCCCGCCTGACACTGTCCCCGTACCGGATTACGGTACCAGGTTAGAACCTAGATACGATCAGGGTGGTATCCCAACGTCGCCTCCACACAAGCTGGCGCTCATGCTTCAAAGGCTCCCACCTATCCTGTACAGATCGTACCCAAATCCAATATCAAGCTGCAGTAAAGCTCCATGGGGTCTTTCCGTCTTGTCGCGGGTAACCTGCATCTTCACAGGTATTAAAATTTCACCGGATCTCTCGTTGAGACAGCGCCCAAGTCGTTACGCCATTCGTGCGGGTCAGAATTTACCTGACAAGGAATTTCGCTACCTTAGGACCGTTATAGTTACGGCCGCCGTTTACTGGGGCTTCGGTTCACAGCTTCGGATTGCTCCTAACCGCTCCCCTTAACCTTCCAGCACCGGGCAGGCGTCAGCCCGTATACTTCGCCTTACGGCTTCGCACAGACCTGTGTTTTTGCTAAACAGTCGCTTGGGCCTTTTCACTGCGGCCCCCTCGGGCTATTCACCCTACCGAGGCACCCCTTCTCCCGAAGTTACGGGGTCATTTTGCCGAGTTCCTTAACGAGAGTTCTTCCGCGCGCCTTAGAATTCTCTTCTCGCCTACCTGTGTCGGTTTGCGGTACGGGCACCTTCACCTGACTAGAGGCTTTTCTTGGCAGTGTGAGATCATGACCTTCGCTACTGTAATTTTCACTCCCCATCACAGCCCAGCCTTATCGATGTGCGGATTTGCCTACACATCAGCCTCACTGCTTGGACGGACATCCATCAGTCCGCGTCACTACCCTCCTGCGTCACCCCATCGTTCATAACGGTTTACGGTGGTACAGGAATTTCAACCTGTTGTCCTTCGATTACGCCTTTCGGCCTCACCTTAGGTCCCGACTTACCCTGAGCGGACGAGCCTTCCTCAGGAAACCTTGGGCTTTCGGCGGATCAGATTCTCACTGATCTTTTCGTTACTCATACCGGCATTCTCACTTGTATGCTGTCCAGCGCTCCTTACGGTACACCTTCAACCTGCATACAACGCTCCCCTACCCCTGATGCATACGCATCAAGCCATAGCTTCGGTGGTGTGTT
>NC_013406.1:0-10000 GCF_000024685.1 Paenibacillus sp. Y412MC10 | reverse complement strand
AGGCGTCCGCTTGCCGTAACCTTTGGTCGTTACAATGAGGATATCAAGCTCCTGGTCTACTACGTCCATGCCAATGACTTCATCATTGTCGTCCAGCGTGATCCCTTTCACCCCGGTCGCGCTTCTTCCCATCGAGCGGACATCGCTCTCCTTGAAGCGGATGGACATTCCTTGCGCCGTTCCCATAATGATTTCTTGCTGACCGTCCGTCAGCTTCACCTCGATTAGGGAATCGTCCTCGCGCAGATTAATCGCGATCAGACCGCCCTTGCGGATATTCACATAATCCTCAAGCGGGGTTTTCTTAACGACACCCTGGCGTGTTGCAAAGAACAGGTAATTATCGCTGTCAAAGTTCTCCACCGGAATCACGGCATTGATCGATTCGCCCTGTTCAATTTGAATCAGGTTGATGATCGGCGTTCCGCGGGCGGTACGGCTCAGCTCTGGAATTTCATAGGCTTTTAACCGGTACGCCTTCCCTTTGTCCGTAAAGAACATCAGGTAATGGTGGGAATTCGTGACGAAGAGATGCTCGACAAAGTCCTCGCTCTTCGTATCCATCCCCACAACGCCGCGTCCGCCCCGCTTCTGGCTGCGATAGGTGTTCGCAGGCAGACGCTTGATGTAACCCGTATGCGTAATGGTGATGATCACTTCTTCGCGCGGAATCAGATCCTCGTCCAGGATGCTGTCCTCCCCGACCGTAATTTCAGTACGGCGTTCATCCGCGAAGCGTTCCTTAATCTCTTGCAGCTCATCATTGATGATCTGAAGCACAAGATGCTCATTAGCCAAGATTTCACGGAGTTCCGCGATTCTGGCAAGCAATTCCTGATATTCGTTCTCGATCTTCTCTCGTTCTAGTCCGGTCAGGCGCTGCAGACGCATATCCAGAATGGCCTGTGCCTGCTCATGACTGAGACCGAAACGCTCCATCAAGCCCTCGCGGGCAGCCTCTGTGGTTTGGGAAGCGCGAATGAGGGCAATGACCTCATCGAGATGATCCAGTGCGACACGCAAACCTTCGAGAATATGAGCTCGGGCCTCCGCCTTCTTAAGTTCGAACTCTGTCCGGCGGCGGATAACGGTGACCTGATGCTCCAAATAGTGGAACAGCACGTCGCGCAGGTTCAAGATCTTCGGTTCGTTGTTCACGATGGCCAGCATATTAATGCCGAAATTCGACTGCATGGCCGTATGCTTGTACAGGTTATTCAAAACGACATTCGGGTTGACGTCCCGGCGCAGCTCAATAACGATCCGCATGCCGTTACGGTCCGATTCATCGCGCAGATCCGTAATGCCGTCAATTCGTTTTTCGCGAACCAATTCCGCAATTTTCTCAACCAGACGGGCCTTGTTCACTTGATATGGAATCTCATGAACCACAATGCGCGCCTTGTTATTATTCTCTTCGATCGTCGCCTTCGCCCGCATCGTAACGGAACCGCGGCCCGTACGATAAGCCTGGCGAATGCCTTCGCGTCCCAGAATATAACCCGCTGTCGGGAAATCCGGTCCTTGGATGTATTCCATCAACTCCATCGGCGTGATGTCAGGGTTACGAATCATCGCCTGTACACCATCGATGACTTCACCAAGATTGTGAGGCGGAATATTGGTAGCCATCCCTACCGCGATCCCCGACACGCCGTTTACCAGCAGGTTAGGATAACGCGCAGGAAGAACCACCGGCTCCTGCTCCTCGCCGTCATAGTTCGGAGCAAAGTCTATTGTCTCTTTATTAATATCACGCAGCATTTCCATGGCAATCTTCGATAAACGAGCCTCGGTATACCGCATAGCCGCTGCCATATCGCCGTCGATGGAACCGAAGTTCCCGTGCCCATCAACAAGCATGTAACGCATGGAGAAGTCCTGCGCCATCCGGACCATGGATTCATAAACTGCGGAATCACCATGAGGATGGTACTTACCAATAACTTCGCCTACGATTCTTGCCGATTTCTTATGCGGTTTATCCGGAGCCATTCCAAGTTCGGACATCGCATACAGAATACGACGGTGTACTGGCTTCATTCCGTCCCGTACATCCGGCAAAGCCCGGCTGACAATGATGCTCATCGCGTAATCCATAAAGGACTCGCGCATCTCGGTACCAATGTCCCGATCTTTGATTTGGGAGAAATTTTCTTCCGCCATGCTGGACCTCCTTCATTTTCCTATCAACCATGCCTTGATCTATGTGAAAAAAGCAGAATAGTGATCAGAAACCTAGAAACGCACTAACCTTTATTATATTACTTTCACAAACATCGCACAATTAAACACGGGATGGATCAAGTGAAAGCATGATTTTTGCCCGGAAACCGGGATATACGCCCTGTCCTCCGTGCCCCTTTTCACATACAATGCATTGCAAAGGACTTTTCGAATCATCACATCTTTATATTATACCACTGTTTGTCATACTTGTCCTATGTTTTCCGGGCATCCCCTCTCTTGTCAGAGGCAGCCACACTCTTTTAAATCAACCGATAGCACGAGTTTGTATTACGAGACAGGCAAAATCCTGTCACTCCAATCATACAGCTAAGAAAGGATGAAGATGTTTGACTATCCAACGCGTTGCAAGCAAGTGGGCGAAAACGAAAATACTGTTGAAAAACAAAGGCCTCGCCTCTTATGTTCCCGCTACCCGCCTATATTCATTGGAGACGCTTGAAGACATGCTGAATACGCATACGCTTGTGTATATCAAGCCTGACCGAGGGACCTACGGCATCGGCGTGATGTCGGTCGAACAGCTCCATTCCCAAACCGCGGATACTGATGAAACAACGGATGCTTCCTACATGCTTCGCTACGACCATAAAACCGAAGTATTTACCTCTCTGGAGAGTCTCCATAAAACATTAAGCGACTTGTTTCAAGGCAAGGACTATCTGGTTCAGCAAGGCATCCACCTGCTCCGTCATAAGGACCGTCCCTTTGATCTTCGTGTACTTACCCAAAAGAGTCCCTCCGGTCAGTGGGTGAGCACAGGAATAATCGGCCGGGTCGCGGCCAAAAATAAAATCATTACCAACCATCACAGCGGCGGCGTGGTTCATCACTACAAACCGCTAATGCTCGAGCATATGACGGCTGAAGAAGCAGGGAATATCCGCAGAGAACTGAATACGCTTGGAGTGAACGTCGCTTCGCAGCTGCAAAAAACGTATCCGAACCTGAAAGAAATCGGCCTGGATGTTGCGATTGACGATCGCTGGAACATTTGGATCCTGGAGGTTAATACCAAACCTGCACTGTTCCCGTTTAAGAAATTCTTCAAGGATCCCAGCATCTACAAACAGGTAGAAAAATACGCCAATGCTTACGGACGCAACTTATCCAGCAAGAAGAAAACCAAAAAAACCGGTTAGCAAGTCTCTCTGAATCGGTTGGGTCCTGTTATGCAACGACTCACGGCCTGTGCCCGTTTAACGAAAAAAGGGGTGTTCCCCTGAGGTCTTCAAAGACCTTGGGGATACCCCTCTTTAGCTTGCAGTACTTTATACGTCCAAATTCCGGACCGACTTCGCATGCTCCTGAATGAAATCCCGGCGCGGCTCCACGTTATCGCCCATCAGGGTATCGAACAACGTATCGGCCAAGATCGCATCCTCGATCGTCACCTGGAGCATCGTACGGCTCTCGGGATCCATCGTCGTCTCCCACAGCTGACCGGCGTTCATCTCGCCGAGACCTTTGTAACGCTGTACGTTGATTTTGACGTTCTCGCCGAATTCCTTGATGATCTCGTCGCGTTCTCTCTCACTGCCGGCATACCGGATCACCTTGTTGCGCTCGATCTTGAAGAGCGGCGGTTGGGCGATGTAGATATAACCCGCTTCCACCAGCTTACGCATGTAACGGTAGAAGAACGTCAGCAGCAAGGTACGAATATGCGCACCGTCGACGTCGGCATCGGTCATGATAATGATTTTGTGGTAACGGGCTTTGGAGAGATCGAAATCCTCCGCAATCCCCGTGCCCAGAGCCGTAATGATGGCTCGGATCTCCGCATTGGACAGGATGCGGTCAAGCCGTGCCTTTTCCACGTTGAGGATTTTACCACGCAGCGGCAAAATCGCCTGGAAATGCCGATCGCGCCCCTGCTTGGCGGAACCGCCGGCAGAGTCGCCTTCGACGATGTACAGCTCACTGATGGAAGCGTCCTTGGAGGAGCAGTCCGCCAGCTTACCCGGCAATGCGCTGACTTCAAGGGCGCTCTTCCGGCGCGTCATCTCGCGGGCTTTACGAGCCGCTTCGCGGGCACGCGATGCTTGGAGCGCCTTCTCCAGGATCCGGCGGGAAACCGCCGGGTTCTCCTGCAGGAACTCCTGCAGCTTCTCCGCGAACAAGGATTCCACGATCCCGCGCACTTCGCTGTTGCCGAGCTTGGTCTTCGTTTGTCCTTCGAATTGCGGCTCCGGCACTTTGACCGAAATGATCGCCGTCAATCCTTCGCGCACGTCGTCACCCGACAGGTTGCTGGTGTTATCTTTGATTAATCCCGTTTTGCGGGCATAGTCATTGATGATCCGGGTGAGCGCGCTCTTAAAGCCGGATTCATGCGTTCCGCCTTCGTGCGTGTTGATATTATTGGCAAAAGAATAAATATTCTCGGTATAGCTGTCGTTATACTGAAGCGACACTTCCACCTGGATGTTATCGCGTGAACCCTCTACATAGATCGGGTCTTCGTGCAGGGCTTCCTTCTTCTCATTCAGGAACTTGACGTATTCGATGATACCGCCTTCGTACTTGAAGTAGTCGGAGGCACCCGTACGTTCGTCCGTCAGCGTAAGCGCGATGCCCTTGTTCAGGAACGCCAACTCGCGGATCCGTGTAAGCAGGGTGGTATAATCATAGACCGTCGTTTCCGTGAAAATCTCCGGATCCGGCAGGAAGGTTACCGTAGTCCCGTGATCGTCGGAATCCCCGATGACTTTGATGTCATATTGAGGTACGCCGCGATGATATTCCTGCTGGTAGATGTGCCCGTCACGTTTGACCTGAACCACGACTTTCGAAGACAGTGCATTCACGACCGAAACGCCGACACCATGCAGACCGCCGGATACTTTATACCCGCCGCCGCCAAATTTACCGCCGGCATGAAGGACGGTCATAACCACTTCCAGCGTAGACTTCTTCAGCTTGGCGTTCTCGCCGACCGGAATGCCGCGACCGTTATCGATAACGGTTATGCTGTTATCCTCATGGACAATGATTTCGATATGGTCGCATATTCCCGCCATCGCTTCGTCAATACTATTGTCCACAACTTCCCATACCAAATGATGCAAACCCTTGGCACTGGTAGATCCGATATACATACCCGGCCGTTTACGAACGGCTTCCAATCCTTCCAGTACCTGAATCTGATTCTCATCATATGTCGGTTGATTCATAGACATGCCTTCACCTACTTCTACAGATTCTGTTATGCCTGAGCTATAAAATGATTCGCTCGTTTCTTAAGTGTTGCAGAGGAAATCGGAGAGTAATAGACGATCGATTTCGTCACCACGATGGATTTCGGATCCTCTTCGCCAATCAACTCCACGACTTTATGCTGCTGGGCATGCGTGACGAACTGCTTGGAGATTTTCGAGGATTTCTCTATCGAGATATCGAATATCCCAACCAGCTCTGACGAACGGATGATCTTCTCTCCACCCAAATGAATATACATATGGAATCACTCCTTAAGAGCCCACCTGTCCGTCATGGACATGAAAAATGCTGGCACCCTTCAATTTGTCGGTATTCAAACTCTCAATGCCCGTCGCCGTGATGAATGTCTGCACTTTGCTCTGGAATGTCTCGATCAATTGTGTCTGCCGGTACGGATCCAATTCAGAAAGCACATCATCCAGAAGCAGCACCGGATATTCACCGATCTCTTCCTGTATCAGCTCGATTTCAGCCAGTTTCAAAGATAGCGCCGTCGTCCGCTGCTGACCTTGAGATCCATACGTTTGGACTTCTTTGCCATTAATATAAAAAGCCAGATCATCTCGATGAGGACCTGCCAATGTCATACCGCGCCGTATTTCTTGCTCTTTCATTTGTGATAATTTTATCATAAATGTCTCAAATAAGACAGCTTCATCTTCTTCCTCCGCGTCGGCAAAGGATGGAAGGTAGTGCAAAGAGAGGTCTTCCAGGCCGTTGGTGATCCCCTGATGGATGCTTTCCGCCCACTTTTGCAGCTTTTTTATAAATTGTTTCCTCTTCTTGACGATTTTAACACCATGTTCTGCCAATTGGCTGTTCCAAATTTCAAGCATCGCCTGCTCGGTGCTGCCCTTCCCCCACAATTGCTTCAGCAGATTGTTGCGCTGCACGAGCACCTTCTGGTATTGCTGCAGATGAAACAGGTAGCTTGGGGCCACCTGCCCGATTTCCATGTCAAGAAACCGGCGGCGGACCCCCGGCGTGCCTTTGACAATCTCCAGATCCTCGGGCGCAAACATCACGACATTGAGCGAGCCGATGAAATCGCTAAGCTTCCGCTGCTCAAGCCCGTTGATTTTTGCCTTCTTCCCCTGCTGAGACAAGCTCAGCTCTAGCCTCAAAGTGCCGTACTTGCGGTCAATCTCGGCAGATATATGGGCACTGGACTGCTCGAACCCGATCAATTCGCGATCCTTGGAGGTACGGTGGCTCTTCGTTAAAGCAAGCACGAAGAGCGCCTCCATCAAATTCGTCTTTCCTTGGGCATTGCGTCCGATGATCAAATTGACATCGCCAAATGCCTCAAGCTGCAGCTTCTCGTAATTTCGGTAATGCTGCAGGCTGACATTTTTGACAAACAAGCTTATCCTCTCCCTCGTCTTCCGCGCTTAGCGCCAAAGCGGCTGCGGGAGGCTGTCTATTGTGCTGCCACCTGAAACGTCCCGCAATCCTCTACCTTGACGATGTCGCCGGGAACCAGTTTGCGTCCGCGCCGCTCTTCCTTCTCGTCGTTGACCAGAACTGCCCCTTCCGCGAGCAGCGCCTTCGCCATCCCACCTGTGGATACGCAATCGGATAGCTTCAAGAACTGATCCAGCTTGATATATTCACTGTGGATAAAAATTTGTTTCATGACTTCGTCCTTTCATCCCTATCAACATGGGGATAACTTTAATTGGCCGTACGGTACGGCAGAATAATATATTGGCTCTTGCTGTCGTCGAGCGGCTTCAGGATGATCGGGCTCATGACCCCCATGAAAGCGATCATCAGTTGTTCGCTTTCAACCACCTTGAGCACGTCCAGCATGTATTTCGAGTTGAACGAGATGCGCAGCGGCTCCCCTTTGAAATCGATCAGGTCCAATTCTTCACGCACTTTACCAAGCTCGGAGGAACTGGAAGAGATCTCGATGCCGCCATGCTCCATCGTTTGCAGGAGAACAATGTTCGTTTTCTCCTCTTTGGAGAGCAGGTAGGCGCGGTCGATCGACTCGCTTAATTTTTTTGTGTCCAAAACCAGTTCTGTTTTATGCGAGGTTGGAATAATTCTAGAAGTATCGGGATAAATGCCGTCCAATATACGGGAATAGAACAGAACACGGTCAATTTTAAATAATACCTGATTATCCGCGACAACGATATCGACCAGCGTGTTTTGGTCCGGAATGATTTTGCTCAGCTCGTTCAGCGTTTTTCCTGCAATCACGACATTGTTGAACGAAATGCCGTCAGCTCCCTCAAGATGGGCGGAGCGGGTAGCCAGTCTGTGACGGTCCGTGGCCGTAAATTTCAGCTCATTGTCGTTCAGACTCCATAATACACCCGTCAAAATAGGCGTGGTTTCATGGGTGGAAATGGAGAATACCGTTTGTTTGATCATGTTTTTCAACAGATCGCCTGGCAGAGAAACGGTTTGGCTGCCCTCGATGTTAGGCAATACGGGGAATTCCTCCGGATCCAAGCCGACCATCTGGATTTCCGTGGCCCCCGAAGAAATAAAGGTCTGGAAGTTTTCTTTGACCTCCATCTGAATTTCTTGGGAAGGCAGTTTCTTGATAATTTCAACGAAGAACTTGGCAGGCAGCACAACGCTACCAGGCTGCTCTACCTGAACGATGGTATGCTTCTCATCCTCCGCAGGAATAAACGATTGAATGGAAATATCCGTATCGCTGGCTGTTAGCGTGACGCCCGAATACGTGACATCCAGTTTAATGCCGCTGAGGATCGGAATCGTGGTTCGGCTGGAGATCGCCTTCGATACGTGTTGAATGGATTCGTTTAATACATTTTTTAATATGCTGATTTTCATCAAGTTCACTCCTTACGGAAAAATGAGAGGGGGTTTTTCTCTTGGCGAAAGCCAAGGGGATTCCCCTCTTTATGGTTAATTTATTTATTAATTATTATTAGTAATAGTAATAGGGACACTGAATATGTGGATAAGCCTCGTAAAAGGCATAAAATTAAGCCTATCCACATGTGTATAGATTGTGCATAGGCTTTGAACTTGTTCAGGTTGGATTTTTGATTTTCTCCGTAATGTTATTGACCACTTTGAAAAGCTCCTGGTCCGTTTTCAGAGATTGGGTAATCTTCTCATGGGCATGAATGACAGTGGTATGATCCCGGCCTCCGAATGCCTCTCCGATCTTGGGAAGGGAATAGTCGGTTAATTCGCGGGACAAGTACATGGCAATTTGCCGCGGAAACGCGACGGCTTTGGTCCGTTTGCGGGCTTTGAAGTCTTCCAGTCTCAGGTTGTAATACTCGCCGACCTTTTGTTGGATATCCTGAATCGTAATCATTCTCGGCCGGCTGGACGGGATGATATCCTTCAAGGCTTCGGCTGCCAGATGCGTTGTAACGTCCTGATTGGTCAGGGAGGAATAAGCGACGACACGGATAAGGGCACCTTCAAGCTCACGAATGTTCGTATCGATCTGATTGGCGATATACATCATGGCTTCGTTCGGAATATCCAGATTCTCGGCCTTGGCCTTCTTGCGAAGGATGGCGATCCGCGTCTCCAGATCCGGCGGTTGAATGTCGGTGATCAATCCCCATTCGAAACGGGAACGGAGCCGTTCTTCCAGCGTCGGGATCTCCTTGGGGGGACGGTCACTGGATATGATAATCTGCTTCCGCTCTTCATGCAGGGCGTTAAACGTATGGAAAAATTCCTCCTGCGTCGATTCTTTCCCGGCCAAGAACTGGATATCGTCAATGAGCAGAATATCAACGTTGCGGTACTTGTTGCGGAAGCTTTCTGCGCGGTTGTCCCGAATGGAGTTGATGAACTCGTTGGTGAATTTCTCGGAGGAAATGTACACGACTTTGCTGCTGGGATTGTGCTCCAAAATGTAGTGGCCGATGGCATGCATCAAGTGCGTTTTTCCAAGACCTACTCCACCATATAGGAATAACGGGTTATACGCCTTAGCCGGAGCTTCGGCAACGGCGAGCGAGGCAGCATGTGCGAACCGGTTGCCCGAACCGATGACAAACGTGTCAAACGTATACTTCGGGTTCAGCATATGGGACTGAATTTCTTCACCGGATATTTCAAGCGGCGGCGAGGGCTGCTGCGGAGCAGGTTCGTGTGCCTTCGTCTCTTCGATCACGAAGCGAACGTCGACCTGCTTGCCCACCACCTCCAGCACGGTTGCACTAACCAGCTTGGTGTATCGGCTCTCCAGCCATTCCACAGCAAACGTTGTCGGCGCGGAAATGACGACGGAGTGATCGTTAATGGTCAATGCCTTGGTAGCTTTAAACCAAGTGTCAAAACTCGGTTTGCTCAGCTTGGTTTGTATGATCGATAATATTTCTTGCCATAATTCGGAAGTATGGCTTTCCAAAACTGTCACTCCTTTAAATCTTCCAAATGTGGCTAGAGCCATGTGTGGAATTGTCGAAAGAAAATGAATGATGTCTAATTATCCCCAGAACTAACTCCTGTGGAAACAAAAAAATATGGATAAATTGAAATTGTTCACAACTTTATCCACAGCCTGTTGATAATA